>NZ_LT968769.1 GCF_900240975.1 Mycobacterium sp. 4858
CCCCGACCTCTCGGGACCGGCTGTCGTTTCCATCGACCGTTCCCCGGCCGCCTTCCACGTCGCCGAACCCGCCCTGTCCGCACCCCCGCCGGCGATGATCGTGAATGCGCCTGGGGCACTTGGCATTCCAAGCATTGCGCTGGCGGCCTACCGCAGCGCCGAGCAGAAGATGGCCGTGGCCGCCCCGAACTGCGGCGTGAGCTGGAACTTGTTGGCCGGGATCGGGCGCATCGAATCCGGTCATGCCGGCGGCGGCGCGGTCGACGCGCGCGGCACGGCGGTCGTCCCGATCTACGGCCCCGCGCTGGACGGCACGCTGCCCGGCAACGAGATCATCCTGCAGAGCAGCGCCGGCAATCGCCCCACCTACGCCCGCGCGATTGGGCCGATGCAGTTCCTGCCCGGCACCTGGGCGCGCTACGCCTCCGACGGCAAAGGCGACGGCGTCGCCGATCCGCAGAACCTGTTCGACTCCACGCTGGCCGCGGCCCGGTACCTGTGCAGCGGCGGCCTCAACCTCCGCGACCCCTCCCAGGTGATGGCCGCGATCCTGCGCTACAACAACTCGATGGCGTACGCGCAGAACGTGCTGGGCTGGGCCTCGGCGTACGCCACCGGTGTGGTGCCGGTCGACCTGCCTCCGATGACGGGTCCGCCGCCCCCGCTGGCCGACGCGCACCTCGAGCACGCCGAGGGACTCGGCCCCAACCTGCCGATGAACGTCAACGGGCTGCCGTTGGACGACCCCCTGGCGCGGATGCCGCTGATCGACCTCTCCCAACCACAGAGCGCGGGTCCACCGCCGATGTTCCCGTGGATGACCCCGACGCCGCAGCAGGCCCCGGCCCGGCTGCCCGGCTGCACGGTGATCTGCGTCGGCCCCCAGAACCCGCCGCCGAACGC
>NZ_LT968770.1 GCF_900240975.1 Mycobacterium sp. 4858
CGGCCAGGCGCCATGCGGCGGCCCCGGCGGGCCGGGCGGCGGCGCGAACCCGAAACCACCCATGGGTCCGCCCACCGGCGGGGGAGGCGGCCCGTGCTGCAGCGCCCTCATCGGCGGCGGCCCGGGCGGTAGCGGGGGGCCGGGTGGGCCGACGCTGACGATCCATGCGAAGGCGATCGCCGCGATGGTGCCGGCCGCGCCGATCAGCGCGCCCGCCAGCCCTGCGCCGACCACCACCGCGGTGGAGTGGCGGCGCGGCTCACCAGGTCGATTCGCCGCGGGCGGGGTGGGCGGAGGGGTGTCGATGTCGTCGTTTGTGGTCATGGCACCGGACGGTAGGAGCCGGAACTGAAGCGGACCTGAAGAAGCTGGCGCCCCATTCGCCACTCCTGCCACCAGCGAAGGTGAGTCAACGCGCATCCCCACATTCTTGTGACCACTGAGACTCCCGTGACAATGGCACGCCCGCTTCAGGTTCACTTCAGCGCCGGCGCCGACAATGGGACCCATGACGAACTGCCCGCGGGCCGCCGCCGGCCACTTCAGCGTCGGCGCGCCCCGGGTTCTGGTGGTCGAAGACTCCGAGACGATCCGCGAGATGGTCGGCGAGGCGCTCACCGATGTCGGCTACCACACCGTCGGCCGTGGTGACGGCGACGGGCTGGAGGAGGCGCTGGACGGGCTGCGCCCGGACCTGGTGGTACTCGACGTCATGCTGCCCGGGCGCGACGGCTTCGACCTCATCGACGTGATCCGCGACTGGGGCGACGTCGGCATCGTCTTGATCACCGCGCGCGACGGCCTGCAGGATCGACTCCGCGGCCTGGACGGCGGGGCGGACGACTACGTGATCAAGCCGTTCGAGCTGGCCGAACTGGTGTCCCGGGTGGGCGCGGTGTTGCGCAGGCGCGGACGGCTGCCGCAAGTCGTCCAGGTCGGCGACCTGACCCTGGACGCCGACGCCGGTGTCGCCGCGCGCGCCGGTAGCCGTCTCGACCTGACCGCGACCGAGCTACGGCTGCTGGCCTTCCTCGTCGAGCAGCGCGGCCGCATCGTCAGCGCAAGCCAGATCTTGAACGCGGTCTGGGGGTACGACGCCTACGATCCCAATCTGGTCCAGGTGCACGTCAGTGGCCTGCGGCGCAAGCTCGAAGCCCACGGGCCGCGGATACTGCACACCGTGCGCGGCATCGGCTACCGGCTGCAGCCCCAGCGATCATGACGGCCGGAGCGACGCGGACCCCGTCCCTGCAGCGCCGGGTGATCCTCGTGGTGGTGGCGCTGCTGGCCATGCTGTTGGTGGTGCTCGGTGTCACCGTCGACGTCAGCCTGGGCGTGCTCGCCCGGCGAAACCTGCACGATCGGCTGCTTGCCGCCGCGTCGCGCGCGGAGGCGCTGGACGCCGCGCGCACCTCGCCCGATCTGCTGGCCGCCGAACTCAACGGCGGCGGGGTGCGCGCCCTGCTGATCACCGCCAACGGCGCGACGTACGGGGATCGCGGCATCAGCCCGGACACCGTGACCGGCCCGACGGCGCCGCCGTCCCTCCCGCC
>NZ_LT968771.1 GCF_900240975.1 Mycobacterium sp. 4858
GGCCGTGGGCGGGCGCACCACGAACACCATGGAGGACAGGGCGGGGGTGAGGTCGGGGTCGCGGACCCGGGCCAGCGCCTCGGCGACCGACGTGTCGGGCGTCAGCACTACCGGATCGGACGTCATCAGACCCCCCGCGGTGTCGGGGGAATGCGCCAGCAGCCGGCGCACCGGGGCCGACTCGGCGGGGTCCATTCGTGTCAGCAGCATCTCCGCGTCCGTCGGATTGAGCACGCCGAGCAGATCGGCGGCGTCGTCGGGATCCATCTCCTCGAGCACGTCGGCGGAGCGTTCGGTGCCCAGCTCGGACAGCACGTCGGCCTGGTCGAGCTCGGGCAGTTCCTGCAAGACGTCGGCCAGCCGGTCGTCGTCGAGGGCTTTGAGCACCTCGTAGCGCCGCTTGGGGGGCAGGCCGCGGATGGCGTCGGCCACGTCGACCGCCTTCCAGCCCTCGAACCGGTCCAGCAGCTGCGCCACCGCCTGGCCCGGCATCGCCAGCGCCGACGGGGTCAGGCCCTGCACGTTCTGCCAATCCACCACGTGCACCGGCCCGCGCCGGCCCAGCCGCCGCTGGGTGCGCACGGCGACCCGGCTCACCATCCAGTCACGGGTGCGGGTCTGTTCGATGCCCAGGTCGGTGATGACGACGTCGAGGCCGGCCAGCTCGGGCAGCGCGGGATCGTTCACCCTGACCTGGGTGTCGAGCACCTGACCGATCGCGAGCACCTCGCCTGGGCGCTGTTCGAAGTGGCGCAGGGACACGCTGCCGGTGTTCAGTGTGACGGCCTCTGGCTCGATCGCGGCGACCCGCAGCATCGGAATGAAGATGCTGCGCCGTGTCGCCAGATCGACGACCAGTCCCAGGACGCGGGGCTGCTGGCGCACGATGCTGATGCTGACCGCGACATCGCGGATCCGGCCGAACGACTCACCGAGGGGGCCCAGCACCAACATTCGCGAGAGCCGGGCGATGTACACCCTGTTGACCGATGCCATGGGGAAAGCCTAGGCAGCCGAGGATGGCGCGGCCGACGGCGGCGGTGCCGGCCCCGGCGCGCGCAGGCTGCTACCGCGAGTGCATCGCAAACAAGACGATGATCGTCATGACCACCAGCGTGGCGATGCCGATGACGATGCCGGCGACCGCCAGACCGTAGCCGTCTTGCTGGGTGCGCTTGATCTGATTGATCGCGACGGCGCCCAACACGATGGCCACGATCGAGCCGAGGCAGCAGCAGAACACCCCGGTGAACGACGAGATGAGCGATGCGATGGCGAGCTTGTTGGTCCCCGGTTTCACCCCGCTCGGCGGCCCGTAGCCCCCGTAGTCCGGTGCGGGATAATAGCCACCCGAATAGGGTGGCGGCCCGTAGCCGGTGGGCGGCCCGCCGAATTGCGGTGGGCCCGGCTGGTACTGCGGTGTGCCATAGCCCGGCGGCTGATCGTACCCGGGTGGCGGCCCGTATCCGGTTGGGGGCGGCGGGTATTGGGCGCCGTGGCCGGATTGGTACCCGGATTGGTACTCCGTGGGGTAGCCG
>NZ_LT968772.1 GCF_900240975.1 Mycobacterium sp. 4858
CGTCAAGCGCCGTCGGGCCGGGTGCGGGCATCTACGTCGAGTACGCCGACGGGACGGGCGGGATGGGCTGCACCGCGGGGTTTTTGGTGCGCACCAGCACGGGCCTGCCCGGTGTCCTGACCGCCGGCCACTGCAACCGGCCCGGCGAGGCCAGCAAGGTGACGATGAACCTGGGCGGGGTCCTGCCCTACGCGACGCTGGGCACGTTCGCCCAGACGGTCAGCGAGGGCGTCCTCAACGAACAGCACGACATCGGCCTCATCCTGCTCAACGGGGACAACGTTCCCCGTAATCCGGCCGTCGGGGCCGCCCTGCCCGTCTCCGGCGTCGCCACCAACCTGCAGACCGGGCAGGAACTTTGCAAATTCGGCATCGGCAGCGGCGAGGCCGCCTGCGGGCAGGTCACGGAGGTCACCGACAGCAAGGTCGTGTTCCTGGCGCCCGGCCAATGCGGCGATTCCGGTGGCCCGGTGTATCTCAAGCAAGGCGACGGCACTGTGCGCGCGGTCGGCATCCTGATCCGCGGGGGCGATCCCAACACGCCCATGCCGCGGTGCTCCGCCCCGGCGAAATTCTCGGTCGCCGAACTCGTCCAGCCCTGGCTGGACAAGTGGGGCCTCACCGCCGTGACCGCGGAAACCGCGCCCGGCTGAGGCTTCTTCAGGCTGGCTTCAGGCTGACTTCCTACTGTCGCGGATCGCGGCGATCCGCGGGTCCCCCCTGCGGATGGGTGCGCCGCCGACAGAAGAGGAGAGATGGGCCGAGTGAAGATCAACCAACTCATCGCAGGGTCCCTGCTCGCGGGCGCCCTCGGGGCGGCCGCGGCCGGCTTCGGGGTCGCGGTGGCGAGCGCGGATCCGCCCCCGCCACCGCCACCGGGGCAGCCGGGACCGCCGCATCCGGGCGGCCCGTTCGGCGGGCCACCGGGACCGGGTGGCCCGGGTGCACCGGGACCTGGTGGCCCGGGACCGGGTGGTCCGGGGCCCGGCGACCCGGGCCGGCCACCGCCGCCGGGAATCTGACGGGGCGGTCTTATCGAGCGGTGGCCGCCTCGCCCGGGGCGGCCACCGCTCACCTTTCTTCCATGGGCCTTATTCCACCGCCGCGGCGAGCGGCAGCGTGAGCCGGAACCTCGCCCCGCCCTCGTGCGGCAGACACACCAGCTCGCCCCCGTGGGCACGCGCCAGCGCCCGGGCGATCGGCAGGCCCAGCCCGGCGCCGCCGTGATCGCGGGCGCGCCCGGCGTCCAGTCGCACCAGCCGTTCGAAGATCCGCTCGCGCTCGTCGTCGGGAATGCCCGGGCCGCTGTCGGTGACGGTCACCTCGGCGGCATCGGTGCGCCCACGCACGTCGACCGTGATGGCTCCCCCGCGCGGGGTGTAGCGGCGGGCGTTGTCGAGCAGGTTGGACAGGATCTGCGCGATGCGGGTGGGGTCCGCGTCCAGATGGATCTCGGTGACACCCGTGCGATTGACCGACACTTGCGGCGCCAGCATCGCGGCCCGGTCGGCTTCGGTGTCGGCGATCGCCGCCAGGTCGACGGCCTGGGAGTCCAACGGCAGGCCGGCGTCGATGCGGCTCAGATCGAGCATGTCGGAGACCAACCGCCCTGCGCGCCGCGCGTCGGACAGCAACAGGCTGGCCCTGCGATATTGACCGTCTGCCGCGTCGTCGCCCTGCTGCTGGGAGGCGCTGGTGGCGAGTTGTTCGGCGGCGACCTGTATCCCGGCGATCGGGGTGCGCAGTTCGTGGGCGGCGTCGACCATGAAGCGCCGGGTTGCCGTCTCGGCGCGCCGGGCCGCGTCGGCGGAACGCTGGGCCCGGCGTTCGGAAGCCTCCAAGGTATCCAGCATCCCGTCGAAAGCGCTTGCGGCCCGGCCTAATTCGGTATCGGGACGGTCGGGGCGCAGCCGCCGCCCGCGATCACCGGTCCGGATGTCGTTGGCCAGCGCGGTCAACCGGTCCAGTGGGCGTAACGCCACCCGGCTGACCGCCACCAGCAGCAGCGCGGCGACCAGCAGGGTCACCACACCCGCTCCGATCATCAGCGCCCGCAGTTGGTGCGTCACCTGCGTGGTTTGTGTGGTGTCGGCGACCAGGATGACCCGGGCGCCATCCGGCAGCCGACGCACAACGGCCGTCGCCGTGGCGTCCGGCGGGGGTGGGGGCGGC
>NZ_LT968773.1 GCF_900240975.1 Mycobacterium sp. 4858
CGGCCACCCCCACCGGCCGGTACCTGGGCTGCGTGCAACTTCAGCGGCTACTGCGCGAACCCCCGGCGGAACTGGTCGGCGGCATCGTCGACACCGACCTGTTCACCCTGACGCCGGAAACGCCGCTGGCGGCGGTGACCCGCTACCTGGCCGCGTACAACCTGGTGTGCGGACCGGTGCTCGACGACCAGAACCACCTGTTGGGGGCGGTGACGGTGGACGATCTCCTCGATCACCTGTTGCCGCACGACTGGCGGATGGATGTACAGGCCCTCGACACCACCGGTGAGCCCCAAGGACTGGGAGGTTCGCGTTGAGCAGGTCCTCGGCACCGCGTCGCCTCTACACCCCGCGGACGTCGCGCAGATATTCGCCACGGCTGGACCCCGAGGCCGTCGGCCAGATCACCGAGTCGATCGCGCGGTTCTTCGGCACCGGCCGCTACTTGCTGGTGCAGACGATCCTCGTGGTGGCGTGGATCGCGCTGAACCTGTTCGCGGTGGGGCTGCGCTGGGACCCGTACCCCTTCATCCTGCTCAACCTGGCCTTCTCCACACAGGCCGCCTACGCGGCCCCGCTGATCCTGCTGGCGCAGAACCGTCAGGAAAACCGGGACCGGGTCGCGCTGGAACAGGATCGCCATCGCGCGACGCAGACCAAGGCCGACACCGAGTTTCTGGCCCGCGAACTCGCCGCGGTGCGGCTGGCGGTCGGTGAGGTGGTGACCCGCGAATATCTGCGGCACGAGCTCGAGGATCTGCGCTCCCTGCTGGCGAATCTGGACGCCGATTCCGACGGCGCCAACCCGGTCGAGGGCGGCGACGGCGCGGACCGAAAGGCTAAGAAATCGGGCTGAGAACCAGTTCCGACCATTGCGCCACTCTGGTCACAAGAGTTATGTATGGTGATCTAGTTCACGGCTACAAGAGCAGTTGACCAGCTCACATACCTAGGACGGTCGAGTGCGCATTGGGGGACGCCGGGGTGCACGCCCGGCCGCCGCGGTGGAGCGGCTGCGAGCACTTCAGGTTTCACGTTCGCGTGCGTTCGGCGTAGCCACCATCACCCCGTTGGTCTTCGCCGGCGCGGTCAGCGGGGCGGCGCCGTCGCTCCCCGTAAAGCTGCCCCCCGTGCATGCGAACGTCGCCCCGGTGGCCGCGGTCTCCCCCGCCATCCCCGACCTCTCGGGACCGGC
>NZ_LT968774.1 GCF_900240975.1 Mycobacterium sp. 4858
TCCCGCCCGTCCCGTCGGCGTACTCGACGTAGATGCCCGCACCCGGCCCGACGGCGCTTGACGCGGGCAGATCGATCGGCGACAGGAGCGGCGGCGGGGAGGGCTGAGGGCTCGGCGCGATGGTCTTGGGCAGCCGGTCCACCACGGCGAGGAGGGCGGTCGCGCAACACAGCGACGCGATCACCAGCAACGCGGAATGCGTCCTCGAACGTTGCGGCAGCGGGTATGACACGTGGGTTCCGGCCAACAGCCCCCCTTTGAGCGCGCGATGCCGGTAGGTACCGCACGCCCCAGCTTGCCAGCTTCGGCCGGTCAAATGTGGCGATTAGTCAGATATTTCGCGCGGGCCGCTCAGCTGATGGTGGCCGGCTCGGGGGAGGGCTCGTCGCCGACGGAAGTGTGCGCTCGGTGATGGTGGCGGCGGTAGTGGCGGATCTCGATGATCAGGCCCGTCAAACCCAGCGTCGCCGTGCACACCGACACCAGGTACAGCAGCGAGCTGGGGTGGCCGGCGAGCGCGTCGCCGAGGATCACGACGGCGGCGGTGCCGGGCAACAGGCCGCCGAGGGTGGCCAGCGTGTACGGCAGCACCCGCACCGTCGAGGCGCCGGCGGCGTAGTTGATCGCCGAGAACGGCACGGCGGGAATCAGCCGCAGCGACAAGATGGCCAGCCAGCCCCGCTGCCGCAACCGCTCGTCCACCGTGTCGATCGACCGGTGACGCACCAGACGGTTCAGCCGCCACCCGGCGGCGCGGACCAGCAGCAGCGCGATCACCGCGCTCGCAGTGCTGGCGACCACCGCGATCGCCACACCCATCAGCGGGCCGAACAGCAGCCCGGCGGCCAGGGTGAACGCCGTGCGCGGGATCGGCACCACGGTCGCGACGACGTGCGCCGCCAGGAACGCCAACGGGAACCACGGCCCGACGGACTCCGCCCAGTCGCGCATCTGCACCGGCGTCGGCAGCGGCAGCCAGGACGCCGCCGCGATCAGGAGTGTGATACCGACCACTGTGGCGATCGCCCGGGGCCGCGACAGCAGACGCGCGGCGGCGCCCAGCGCGCCGGCGAGGTCGCGCAAGGTCCGGTTGATTCTGCAGGTGGCGGAAGCCGTCACGCCTCTAAAGGTTACGGGCCGCAGGTGAATAACTCGTATCCCGAGGCTGGCGTTTCATCGGCGGCCCACCCCGGTCGCCGGGCCGCGCGGTTTTTTGCCGACCGGCCTGATCAATTAGCCTCATTAGTAAGTCGCAGGCCCCATTTGCTGGCAAAAAGGGAGCAATCGGTGTCCATTGATGTACCCGAGCTCGCCGAACTAGAACTGGTTCGCGGGCGTTGGCGCAGTGCGGTCGCCGGAGTGCTGTCGAAGAGCACCCGGAAGGACCCCGAGGAACTCGGCGACCAGCCCGAGCGCCTGCTGGAAACCCCGACCTACGACGGCATCGCCGTCCGGGCGCTGTACACGGCGCTGGACGAACTGCCGGAACCGCCGTTGCCGGGCGAATGGCCCTATGTGCGAGGCGCCGATGCGTTGCGCGACGTCAAATCGGGTTGGCGCGTGGCCGAGGCGTTCCCGGCCGACCGCGTCGCCGGGGTCACGGCCAAGGACGTCAACTCCGCGGTGCTCGAGGCGCTCGGCAACGGGGCCGGCGCGCTGATGCTGCGCGTGGGGGAGTCCGGCGTGACCGTCGACCAGCTCGAGGACGCCCTCGAGGGCGTGCACCTGAGCATGGCGCCGGTGATCGTCGACGCGGGCGCCGACTACTCCGCTGCCGCCGACGTCATGCTGGCGATGGCCACCCGGGTGGAAGCCGACCAGCGCGAACTGCTTTCGATCGACCTGGGCGGCGACCCGCTCACGGCGGTGCTGAGCGACCGTCCCGCTCCGACGCTCGACGAGGTCGTCACGGTCGCGCAGCGGGCGGCCGGTGAGCGCGGCGTGCGTGCCGTCACCGTCGACGGGCCGGCCTTCCACAACCTCGGCGCCAACGCGACGTGGGAGCTGGCCGGCACGGTCGCCGCCGGGGTGGTCTATCTGCGACGGCTCACCGAGTCGGGCATGTCGGTCGGCGACGCGCTGCGGCAGATCAGTTTCCGGCTGGCCGCCGACGACGACCAGTTCGTGACGCTCGCCAAGATGCGGGCCGTGCGTCAGCTGTGGGCGCGGGTCGCCGAGGTCGTCGGCGACCCGGACGGCGGCGCCGTCACCGTGCACGCGGAGACGTCGCTGCCGATGATGACCCAGCGCGACCCCTGGGTGAACATGCTGCGCTGCACGCTGGCCGCCTTCGGCGCTGGCGTCGGCGGCGCCGACACCGTGCTGGTGCTGCCCTTCGACGTGGCGATCCCGGGCGGCTTCCCCGGCACGGCGAGAAGCTTCGCGCGGCGGATCGCCCGCAACACTCAGCTGCTGCTCCTGGAGGAGTCCCACGTCGGCCGGGTGCTGGATCCCGCCGGCGGCTCGTGGTACGTCGAGGACCTCACCGCGCGGCTCGCGGAGCAGGCCTGGACGCACTTCCAGGCCATCGAGGCGCGCGGCGGGTTCGTCGAGGCGCGCGACTACATCGCCGAGCAGATCGCCGAGGTCGCGCAGCGGCGCGCCGACGACATCGCGCACCGTCGCACGGCGATCACCGGCGTCAACGAATTCCCGAATCTCACCGAACCCGCTCTGCCGCAGGATGCTTCGTCGGGCACGCCCCTGGCCGCCGGCCACCTGCAGCGCTACGCCGCCGCATTCGAGGCGCTGCGCGATCGCTCCGATGCCTACCTGGCCCGCACCGGCGCACGCCCGCAGGCGCTGCTGCTTCCGCTGGGCCCGCTGGCCGAACACAACATCCGGGCCACCTTCGCCGCCAACCTGCTGGCGTCGGGCGGCATCGAGGCCGTCAACCCGGGAACGGTCGACGCCGCCACGGTCGCCAAGGCCGTCGCCGACGCCGGATCGCCGGGCGTCGCGGTGATCTGCGGTACCGACAAGCGCTACCAGGAGGAGGCCGCGGCGACCGTCGAGGCGGCCCGCGCCGCCGGCGTGTCGAGGGTCTACCTGGCTGGGCCGGAGAAGGCGGTGGGTGACGCCGAGCACCGGCCCGACGAATTCCTGACCGCGAAAATCGATGCGGTCGAAGCCCTTTCGAACCTGCTGACTCGACTGGGAGCGTAGCCACCATGACCACCACCGCACCTGTGATCGGTAACTTCGCCGAGGTCCCGCTCAACGCGGACCGTCCGCCGGCGCCGCCCACCGAAGCGGCCGTCGAAAAGCACGTCGCCGCAGCCGCGGCGGCGCACTGGTACACGCCCGATCAGCTCGACTGGCACACCCCGGAAGACATCACGGTCAAACCGGTGTACATCGGCGCCGACCGGGCCGCCGCGGTGGCCGACGGCTACCCGCTGAACACCTTCCCCGGCGAGCCGCCCTTCCTGCGCGGCCCGTACCCCACCATGTACGTCAACCAGCCGTGGACCATCCGCCAGTACGCGGGTTTCTCCACCGCGGCCGAATCCAACGCGTTCTACCGCCGCAACCTGGCGGCCGGCCAGAAGGGCCTGTCGGTGGCCTTCGACCTGGCCACCCACCGCGGATACGACTCCGACCATCCCCGCGTCCAGGGGGACGTCGGAATGGCCGGTGTGGCAATCGATTCCATTCTCGACATGCGGCAGCTGTTCGACGGCATCGACCTGTCGACGGTAAGCGTGTCGATGACCATGAACGGTGCCGTGCTGCCGATCCTGGCGCTGTATGTGGTGGCCGCCGAGGAGCAGGGCGTGCCGCCGGAGAAGCTCGCGGGCACCATCCAGAACGACATCCTCAAAGAGTTCATGGTGCGCAACACCTACATCTATCCGCCCAAGCCGTCGATGCGGATCATCTCCGACATCTTCGGCTACACCAGTGCGAAGATGCCGAAATTCAACTCCATTTCGATCTCCGGCTATCACATCCAAGAGGCCGGTGCCACAGCCGATTTGGAGCTGGCCTACACGCTGGCCGACGGCGTCGACTACATCAAGGCCGGCCTGGACGCCGACCTGGACATCGACAAGTTCGCGCCGCGGCTGTCGTTCTTCTGGGGCATCGGGATGAACTTCTTCATGGAGGTCGCCAAGCTGCGGGCCGGCCGTCTGCTGTGGAGCGAGCTCGTCGCCCAGTTCAACCCGAAGAACGCCAAATCGCTCTCGCTGCGCACACATTCGCAGACCTCGGGCTGGTCGCTGACCGCGCAGGATGCCTTCAACAACGTCGCGCGCACCTGCATCGAGGCGATGGCCGCGACCCAGGGGCACACCCAGTCGCTGCACACCAACGCCCTCGATGAGGCGCTGGCGCTGCCCACCGACTTCTCCGCGCGGATCGCGCGTAACACCCAGCTGCTGCTGCAGCAGGAGTCGGGCACCACGCGGCCCATCGATCCGTGGGGCGGCTCGTATTACGTGGAGTGGCTGACCCATCGGCTCGCGCAGCGGGCCCGGGCCCACATCGCCGAGGTCGCCGAGCACGGCGGCATGGCCCAGGCCATCAGCGAGGGCATCCCCAAGCTGCGCATCGAGGAGGCGGCCGCGCGCACCCAGGCCCGCATCGACTCGGGCATCCAGCCGGTGATCGGCGTCAACAAGTACCAGGTCGAAGAGGACCAAGAGGTCGAGGTGCTCAAGGTCGAGAACAGCCGGGTGCGCGCCGAACAGCTGGCCAAGCTCGAGGAGCTGCGGGCCGGCCGCGACCAGTCCGCGGTCGAGGCCGCGCTAGCCGAGCTGTCCCGGGCGGCCGCGGCGCACGGGCGCGTCGGGGCGGACGGGCTGGGTAATAATCTGCTGGCGCTGGCGATCAACGCCGCCCGGGCCAAGGCGACGGTCGGGGAGATCTCCGACGCGCTGGAAAAGGTATACGGGCGGCACCAGGCGGAGATCCGCACCATCGCCGGCGTGTACCGCGACGAAGCCGGAAAGGCCACCAACATCGCCACCGCCACCGAACTGGTCGAGAAGTTCGCCGAGGCCGACGGCCGCCGGCCCAGAATTCTGGTGGCGAAGATGGGCCAGGACGGTCACGACCGCGGCCAGAAGGTGATCGCGACGGCCTTCGCCGACCTCGGGTTCGACGTCGACGTCGGCTCGCTGTTCTCCACGCCGGAGGAGGTGGCCCGGCAGGCCGCCGACAACGACGTGCACGTCGTGGGGGTCTCGTCGCTGGCCGCCGGCCACCTGACGCTGGTGCCCGCGCTGCGCGAGGCGCTCGCCGAGGTGGGACGGCCCGACATCATGATCGTGGTCGGCGGGGTGATCCCGCCCGGCGACTTCGACGAGCTGTATGCGGCCGGGGCCGCCGCCATCTTCCCGCCCGGGACCGTGATCGCCGACGCCGCGATCGGACTGCTGCACAAGCTGGCCGATCGGCTGGGTTACACGCTCGACTAGATGGCGTCCCGCAAGAGCGACACCGTCGACGAGCTCGCCAAGGCCGTTCGCGGTGGCGACCGCGCGGCGCTGCCGCGGGCCATCACGCTGCTGGAATCCACCCGCGCCGACCACCACGAGAAAGCCCAGCGGCTGCTGCTCGAGCTGACGCCGGACTCGGGCAACGCCCACCGCGTCGGCATCACCGGGACACCCGGGGTGGGGAAGTCCACCACCATCGAGGCGCTCGGCATGCACCTGATCGAGCGGGGCCATCGGGTCGCGGTGCTGGCCGTCGACCCGTCGTCGACGCGCACCGGTGGGTCGATCCTGGGCGACAAGACCCGGATGGCGCGCCTGGCGGTGCACCCGGACGCGTACATCCGGCCGTCGCCGACGTCGGGCACCCTGGGCGGCGTGGCAAAGGCCACACGCGAGACGGTGGTGCTGTTGGAGGCCGCCGGTTTCGACGTGATCATCATCGAGACCGTCGGCGTCGGCCAGTCGGAGGTGACGGTGGCCAACATGGTCGACACCTTCGTCCTGCTGACCCTGGCGCGCGGCGGCGATCAGCTGCAGGGCATCAAGAAGGGTGTGCTGGAGCTGGCCGACATCGTGGTGGTGAACAAGGCCGACGGGGAGCACCTCGCGGAGGCCCGGGTGGCGGCGCGCGAGCTGTCCTCGGCGATCAGATTGATACACCCGCGCGAAACGCTCTGGCGGCCACCGGTTCTCACGATGAGCGCGATGGAGGGGACCGGCCTGGAGGAATTGTGGGACACCATCGAACGTCATCGTCAGGTGCTCACCGAGGCCGGTGAGTTCGAGGCGCGCCGGCGCGCCCAGCTCGTCGACTGGACGTGGCAGATGGTGCGGGACACCGTCTTGGACCGGGTGCTGTCCAACCCGAAGGTGCGCACGATGCGCGCCGACGTCGAACGCCGGGTCAAGGCCGGGGAGCTGACCCCGGCGCTGGCCGCCGAGCAAATATTGACGGCCGCGTCAGACTAACGGATAGGTAAACAATGTAGATTTCGCTCCGGCGGGGTGTGAAATCGAAGTAAATTCGAAAGCGTGACGGTGGAAACCCGAGTCGATCGCCGCGCGGTCCCTGTCCGCGATGACCATGACGCAGGTCATCGTGTGTCCGGCGCGGCGGACTCACACTTTGGATGCGTCGTTCGCAGCTTTTCGACCATGTTCCCGGCCCGCCGGTTCGGCGGCGGCGCCCTGGCGGTGTATCTCGACGGCCAACCCGTCGTCGACGTCTGGACCGGGTGGTCCGACCGGGGCGGCCACCGGCCGTGGTCGGCCGACAGCGCGCCGATGGTGTTCTCGGCCACGAAGGGAATGGCCGCCACCGTGATTCATCGGCTCGCCGACCGCGGGCTGATCGATTACGAGGCGCCCGTCGCGGAGTACTGGCCGGAGTTCGGCGCCAACGGCAAGGCGAAGCTCACCGTGCGCGACGTGATGAGGCACGCCGCCGGCCTGTCGGGCCTGCGCGGCGCGCGCAGCGAAGACCTGCTGGATCACGTCCTGATGGAAGAGCGGCTGGCCGCGGCGGCGCCCGGGCGGCTGCTGGGCAAGTCGGCCTACCACGCGCTGACCTTCGGCTGGCTGATGTCCGGCCTCGCCCGGGGCGTGACCGGCAAGGGCATGCGCGTACTGATCCGCGAGGAGCTCGCCGAGCCGCTGGGCACCGACGGGCTGTACCTGGGGCGCCCGCCGGCCGGCGCGCCGACGCGGGTCGCCGAGATCGTCGCGCCGCAGAACCTCGTGCGGAACCCGCTGCTGAGCTGCGTGACCCGCAAGGTGGCCAACGAGCTGTCCGGGGGATTCCGGTCCATCTACTTCCCGGGCATGGTCGCCGCCGTGCAGGGCAACACGCCCCTGCTGGACGCCGAGATCCCGGCGGCCAACGGGGTGGCGACGGCCCGCGGACTGGCGCGGATGTACGGGGCGATCGCCAACGGCGGCGAGGTCGACGGCATCCGGTTCCTGTCCAGGGAGATGGTCGCCGGCCTGACCGGTCGGCGCAGCCTGCGCCCGGACCGAAACCTCTTCATGCCGTTGGCTTTCCACCTCGGCTACCACAGCCTGCCCATCGGCAACGTGATGCCTGGCTTCGGCCATGTCGGGCTCGGCGGGGCGCTCGGCTGGACCGACCCGGCGAGCGGGCTGGCGGTCTCGCTGGTGCACAACCGGCTGCTGACGCCGTTCGTGATGACCGACCACGCGGCGTTCGTCGCCCTCTACGCGCTGATCCGCAACGCCGCCGAGAAGGCGCGCAAACGCGGCTTCGAACCGGTGACGGAATTCGGGGCGCCGTACTTCGAGCCGGGGGCCGTCGCGGGCTGACTCGGCAAACATCCGCGCGTGGTTGCGCGGACCGCGCTCAAGCACGGCATCGCGGTGGCAGACGCTGGAAAAGCCCAGATCAGCGAGGTTCTAAGCGGTCCGGTTAATGCCCGGTCAACACGATTTTTACGTAGTTGACATGTGTTTCATCGAACGGGCCCGCAAAGTCAAACAATCGGTAATAATTCCGCGATACACCTGCACCGATGACGCGCACGACTTGGAAGGCTGAAGCTGGATGAAAAGGGCCCGCACCACTAGACCCTCGGAAAGCCATGCCCCCGGTACCCTCCTCGAGCGGTCAACCGCCACGCGTCCACTCGCCTTGTTCGTCCTGGGCATGGGGCGCTCGGGCACGTCGGCACTGACCCGGGTCCTGTCGTTGTGCGGCGCCACGCTCCCGGCCGGGATGATGGGGGCCGACGAGATCAACCAGCGCGGCTACTGGGAGCCGCGCGCATCCCTCCTGCTCAACAGGTCGATCCTGGAGCGCCGCGGCAGCGCCTGGTGGGACCCGTCACTGCGCGTCCTGGAGGAAGGCGCCTTCACCGCGGCGGAGCGTGCGGCGTGCACCGCCGACATCGCCGCTTATCTCGAGTCGCTGCCGGACGCACCACTGCTGGTCATCAAGGACCTGCAAATCGTGGTGCTCTGGGAGATGTGGTTCGAGGCGGCACGCGCGGCGGGTCTCGACGTCGCCGTCGTGATCGCGGTGCGCCACCCGCAGGAGGTGATCGCGTCGCTCGGGAAGGCCACCGGGGCGTCACCGCAACTCGCGAGCGCCCTGTGGTTGAAGGGAAACCTGCTGGCCGAGCGCCACTCGCGCGGGGTGCCCCGGGTGTTCGTCGAGTACACCCAGCTTCTCGAGAACTGGCGCCGCGAGGTGAAGCGGATTTCGGCCGCGCTGGACATCGACCTCCGCGCCGAGGACGAAAGCGCTGTCGACGAGTTCCTCACCCCCGACCTGCGGCGCAACCGGAACAGTGGCCCCGTGATCAATCGTTTCGGCGCCGACTGGATGTCCGCTGTCTACGAGGCGATGCGCACGGCGGCGCTGGACGGGCCCCCGGACGTGGCGACGCTGGATCGTGTGTTCGAGGCCTATCGGGCCAGCGAGCATGATTTCCGAATCGCGCTGGAAGACGCCCGCAGCCATTCCAACAGCTTCACCGCCAGGCTGCTCCGGCCGTCCATCATGAAGCCAGTCCTCGAGGTCGTCGCGATGGCGCACCGCCGCAAGGGAACCTGGGCCTAAACCCCGCCGGTTCACCCGTCGCTCGGCGGCCCACCGCGCCCGAGTCGCCCAAATGTTAAGTAAGCAAAACAAATTTGCGAAATTGACGCCCGAGTCACGCGGACGCGCTAGAGTTTTTAACGCACCATGATCCGATCATTCGCTCGTCAGGGGAGAGCCTGATCCCGCAGGAGGTGCAGGGGGCCAGAGTCGTCTTTGTGTCAAAGACGTTGAGATAGGTCGAGTTTCATCTCGACGTCGAAGTGCACACCGGGCAAAGACGGCTTCGACGGTGGCGGTGTTGCTGTCCGCCGAAGTCGAGACGGGCGCGCAATCGGAAATCCATGGACAACAACCGAATCCGAATGTAGCCAGGTGCATCGAAAGGTTTGCGTTTGTGATGAGATCTGCCCGGATCAGATCCGCTGGAACTACTCACCCCGGCCATCGCCCGGTGATCGTCTTCGTGTTGGGCCCGCAACGGTCGGGGACGTCGGCGATCACGCGGGTTCTCTCGCTGTGCGGCGCCACACTCCCGGCCGGGATGTTGGGCGCCGACGCCAACAACCCGCTGGGCTATTGGGAACCGCGGGCCGCCATCACGCTCAACGAGTCGATCCTGCGTCGCCACGGCAGCAACTGGTACGACCCGTCGCTGCGTTTGCTGGACGACGCCACGTTCGGCTCCCGAGAGAGGGCCGCCCACATCGCCAAGATCGCGGACTACCTCTCCACGCTGCCGGCGGCCCCGCTGGTGGTGATCAAGGAGCCCCGGATAACCACCCTGTCCGACTTGTGGTTCGAGGCGGCAAACACGGCGGGATTCGATGTCGCGGCCGTCATCGCGGTGCGGCAGCCACAGGAGGTCATCAAGTCGATCGCGGCGTCCTGGCGCGTCTCTCCGGCGCTCGCCAGCGCGATCTGGGTGAAATACAACCTGCTGGCCGAGCGCCAGACGCGCGGCGTGACGCGGGTGTTCGTCGAGTACGCCAATCTCCTCGACGACTGGCGCCGGGAGGTGAAGCGCATCTCGGTTGCGCTCCCCAATGAACTGAGCGCGGACGAAGAACAGCCGGTCGAGGACTTCCTGCGGCCCGACCTGCGGCGCCAACGACACAGCGGTCCGGTGGCCGATCTCTTTGGCACCGATTGGATTTCCGCTGTCTACGAAGCGCTGTGCGCGGCGGCGCTGGACGAGCACGTGGACAGGCCCACTCTGGATCGGGTCTTCGAGTCCTATCGGGCGTGCGAACGCGATTTCCGCCAGGCCTTCCAGGATTTTCACGGATTGTCCAACAGCATGCTGTTCCGCGTCTTCCCGCCGGTGATCGCGGGCCCGGTGATGGAGGTCCTCGCGATGGCCCACCGGCGCAGGGGCACCTGGGCCTAGGCGTTCGCGGCCGGGACCGGCAATCCCGGTGGCCCCGCGAGGGTGACCGATATGATCGACCGGACCGTGCTGCCCGTAACGTGCGCACGTCCTACCTGCAGACCAATGGGAGGTCCCGGCTCTTGTCAGCGTCCGTGCTCATCACCGGAGGGGCGGGGTTCATCGGGTCGGCACTGTCGCACCGTCTCGTCGAGGGCGGTTACGACGTCGCGGTGATGGACGTCTTGCACCCGCAGGTGCACGGGGGAGACCAGCCGATCGACCTGCCGTCGTCGGTGCGGTTGTTCACCGGCGACGTCACCCACGCCCCCGATTGGGACGCGGTGCTGCGGCTGTGTCGTCCCTCGCAGGTCGTCCACCTGGCGGCCGAGACCGGAACGGCGCAGTCCCTGTCGGAAGCCACCCGCCACGGTTCGGTGAACGTGGTGGGCACCACCCAGCTCCTCGACGCCTTGAGCCGCTCGGGAATCGTTCCCGACCAGCTGGTCGTGGCGTCGTCGCGGGCCGTCTACGGCGAAGGCGCCTGGCAAGCCGGCGCCGACGTGTTCTATCCGCCGCCGCGCAGCCACGCGCAGCTCGTCGCCGGCCAGTGGGATCCCCTGGGTCCCGACGGTGCGCCTGCGGTGCCGCTGCCGAGCCGCGCGAGCGGGACGGAACCCCGGCCGACCAACGTCTACGCCGCGACCAAGCTCGCCCAGGAGCACCTGCTGGCGGCCTGGACGGCCGCGCACGACACCAACGTCAGCGTGCTCCGGCTCCAGAATGTCTACGGTCCGGGCCAGTCACTGACGAATTCGTACACAGGAATCGTCGCGCTGTTCGCGCGATTGGCGCGGGAGGGTCAATCGCTGGAGGTCTACGAAGACGGCCGGATCGTGCGCGATTTCGTCTACATCGATGACGTCGTCGACGCCCTGTACTCGGCCCTGCAGCGGCCCGCGACCGGATCGCGGCGCCTCGACATCGGGTCGGGCAACGGGACCACCATCCACGAGCTGGCCGACAAAGTGGCCGCCATGTGCGACGCGCCTGCTCCGACCGTTGTCGCGAAATTTCGTGACGGTGACGTGCGCGCCGCCAGCTGCGACATCGGACAAGCCGAGGCCGAGCTGGACTGGCGCCCGAAGTGGATGCTCGACGACGGCCTGCCAGCATTGCTCGAATGGATCGGCAAGCAGTCCGAATCCTCCGGCTGACCGAACCGACGAGCCGCCTTCGCCGTGTCAAGAACCATCACTTGGCCGACCGGGTCGGCCGCGCATCCAGCAAACGGCGCGGCTTTCGATGCGGGGTGGCGGCCGTCGGAAGCATATGATGGTCCGCAGGGGGCTGACCGGTGGTCAGGCGACAAGTCACTCGTTGGCTACGCGGTACAGGTTAGGGGGGTCAAAGGTTGGCGAGCATGATGGAAAGATGCGAAACGCGTTGGCGGCCAAGGCGAACGTCTAGGCTGATCAACGGGAGGAAGTTCGTGCGAACCGGGGGGCAATCTTGACCGTTGCCGATCGCGGCATGCGATCTTCATTCGTGGACACGCGATCGGCGTACCTCGACTTGCTCCGGCGCAACCTCACCCGGTACGGCAGCGACGAGTTGGTGCCCGTCGGTTGGTACTACTTCGGACGGCCGATGCTGAGCACCCGCAAATTCATGATGGTGCGCAAGCGCCCGTTCAATCCGCACGCGCGAGGCCTGGGGCTCGATTGGCCCGCGGATGCCTTGACGATGATCGGCATGCAGCGGCTGACCAGTTTGCAGCAGTGCGTCGAGACCGTGCTGAACGAGGACATCCCCGGCGACTTGGTCGAATGCGGGGTCTGGCGCGGCGGGGCGTCGATCCTGATGCGCGCCGTGCTGTCCGCCTACGGCGACAAGAAGCGACGTGTGTGGCTGGCCGATTCGTTCGAGGGGGTTCCGCCCCCGGACACCGCTCATTACGAGGCGGACAGGGGAATCCGGCTGCACCGCGCCGCCGGCGTGCTCGCCGTGCCGGAAGAGCAGGTCAGGGCGAATTTCGAGCGCTACGGGTTGCTGGACGACCAGGTTTGTTTTCTGCCGGGCTGGTTCAAGGACACGCTGCAGGATGCGCCGATCGATCGCATCTCCGTGCTACGGCTGGACGGCGACCTGTACGAGTCGACGATCCAGGCGCTCGATGCGCTTTATCCGCGGCTGTCGCCGGGCGGTTTCTGCATCGTCGACGACTACCACGCGATCGACGCGTGCCGGCAAGCCGTCACGGACTACCGGACGAAGCACGGCGTGACCGCGGAGATCGTGGACATCGACGGCACCGGGGTGCTGTGGCGTAAGGAATGACAGGCCACTGCGCCGTCGCTGACCAGCCCGCGCCGACGCCGGCATTCGCCGGTATTTAAGGTGATGTCGGTGCATCATTGCCGCCGATGGCACAACTGAAGGGCTTGCATTCGCGATGAAAATGGTGCTGGCGAGCTATGGCACTCGCGGCGACATCGAGCCTTCCGTGGTGGTCGCTAAGGAATTGGTCCGCAGGGGCCACGACGTGCGCATGGCGGTCCCGCCGGACTCGATCGCCTTCACCGAGTCGGCCGGGCTGGCGGCCGTCCCGTACGGGCTGGAATCGCAGGCGTGGCTGGACCTGTACCGCAACTTCTGGACGTCGTTCTTCGGCGCCTTCTGGCGGGTCCGGGAGATGAGGTCGATGTGGCGCGAGATGTGGGATCTCAGCGACCGGTGCTGGGCGCAGATGAACACCACCCTGGTGTCGCTTGCCGAGGGCGCTGACCTGCTGTTGGCCGGGCAAAGCTATCAGGAGCCCGCCGCCAACGTCGCGGAGTACTACGACATCCCGTTGGCCACGCTGCATCACGTCCCCATGCGGCCGAACGGCCAGACCGTTTCGATGCTGCCGGCCCCGTTGGGGCGCTCGGCGATGACGGCGTTCGACTGGTTCAGTTGGCGCCTCAACAAGAAGGTCGAGGATGCGCAGCGCCGCGAACTCGGCCTGCCCCGGGCGACGGGTCCCTCGCCGCGACGGATTGCCCAGCGCGGAGCGCTGGAAATCCAGGCTTATGACGAGGTTTGCTTTCCCGGCCTGGCGGCCGAATGGGCGAAATGGGATGGCCTCCGGCCATTTGTCGGCCCCCTGACGATGGAATTGACCACCAGCGCCGACGACGACGTGGCGTCGTGGATAGCCGCGGGAACGCCGCCGATTTGCTTTGGATTCGGCAGCATGCCGGTGGAATCCCCGATCGACACGGTCGAAATGATCGGTGCGGCCTGCGCGGAATTGGGCGAACGCGCGCTGATTTGCGCCGGTTGGAGCGATTTCAGCGACGTGCCACTTCCCGAGCACGTCAAGGTGGTGGGCGCGGTGAATTATGCGGCCGTCTTTCCCGCCTGCCGCGCGGTCGTACACCACGGCGGCTCGGGCACCACGGCGGCGAGCCTGCGGGCGGGGGTCCCGACGCTGGTCTTGTCGATGGATGTCAATCAAACCGTCTGGGGAGCCCAGCTCAAACGGCTGAAAGTTGGTGCCACGCGGCGGTTTTCGGCCACCACCCGGGAGTCGTTGTTGGCGGATCTACGCCGGATACTCGATCCGGATTACGGCGTGCGTGCGCGAGAGATCGCCCGGCACATGACCAAACCCGCTGAAAGCGTTGTCAAGGCCGCTGACGTGGTGGAGAAGTTTGCCGGCTCGCGGAGTCGCGCCTGATCGGCAAAGCAGACAGCGCGGATGTGTGCCGCACTGTCAGCGTCCTGACTCCGGCGCCGGCGCCGAACTAGTTGCCGCTTCTGGAGACACGGGACCACACTTTCTGGCACACTAGATATCTGATCAGCCGACGATGCCTGGGGGTCGCGTCAAACCGTCAAAGGTCGTCACAGTCCAATGGTCGGGGGGATAGGGCCGATGATATTGGCTTCGTCACACCCGACGGCGCCCGGTGGGAATTGCCGGTTCGCCCGCTCGCGGAAACTCATTCCCCATGCCATGCAACGAAAACAGTCAATCCCAATAGGGAAGGGAGAGACTGAAATTAGGGCCGAAAGACCCTACTCCGAAGTGTTGCCGGGGCAAGGGAAAAGTGATTAAGGTTACAACGCGATGAAATTTGCTGTGGCAAGCTACGGGACGCGCGGTGACATAGAGCCGTGCCTCGCTATCGGGCGGGAACTGACGCGCAGAGGGCACGAAGTCCGGATGGCCGTCCCGCCCAATCTTGTTGAGCTCGCGCAGGAAGCGGGCCTGGCGGCCATCGGCTACGGACCCGATATGCACGACTTCTGGAGCGACGAGTTCATCCGCGACTTCTGGAAGAATTTCGTGCGCGGGCCCATCAAGTTGATGCGCGACGCATGGGAGCCGGTGCTGCGAAACTGGCAGCTGATGAGCTCGTCACTGATGTCGGTCGGTGCCGGCGCCGATTTGATCTTCACCGGACAGCTCTACCAGGACCTGGCGATCAACGTCGCCGACTACTACCGCATTCCGATGGCCACGCTGCACTACATCCCGATGCGGCCCAATGGCGAGCTGATTCCGGCACTGCCGGGGCCGATGGTCCGTACCGGGATGGCGGTGTACGACTGGATGTGCTGGCGGATGAACAAGAAGGCCGAGGACAGGCAGCGCCGTGAACTCGGGCTGCCCACCGCCTCGGTCGCCTCACCGCGGCGGATCGCCGAACGCGGGTCACTGGAAATCCAGGCCTATGACGAGGTGTGTTTCCCCGGCCTGGCCGCCGAGTGGGCGAAATGGGGCGGCCAACGGCCGTTCGTGGGGTCGCTGACGATGGAGTTGACCACCGACGCCGACGACGAGGTGTTGTCGTGGATCGCCAAGGGCACGCCGCCGATCTGCTTCGGATTCGGCAGCATGCCGGTCGCCGAGTCTCCCGCGGATACGGTCGCCCTGATCAGCGCGGCGTGCGAGGAGCTGGGGGAGCGTGCGCTGGTGTGCTCCGGCTGGAGTGACTTCAGTGGGGTGCCGCAGCCCGACCACGTCAAGGTGGTGGGCGTCGTGAATTACACGAAGATCTTCCCCGCCTGCCGGGCGGTGGTTCACCACGGCGGCTCGGGCACCACGGCCGCGGGTCTGCGCGCCGGAATACCGACGTTGATCCTGTGGACCGCGGGCGACCAGCCGTTCTGGGGATCACACATCAAACAATTGAAGGTCGGCACTTCGCGGCGGTTTTCGGCAAGCACCCGCGAAACGCTGGTCAAGGACCTGCGCAAGATCCTGACCCCCGAGTGCACCGCTCGCGCGCGAGAGATCTCCAGCCGGATGAGCAAACCCTCCGAGAGCGTCGGACGCGCCGTCGACCTGCTGGAGACGTTCGCGCGCTCGGGACATTGCGATCGCCCCGCCGCAGCGGAGCCGCGTCGCTGAGCTGTCCCGGTGACTCGGCGTCCAAGTTTGGCGATGCGGGCCAAGTTGATGGATAGACTGCGAAACGCATTGAGCGCCTCGACTGGACGTCTAGGCTCATGACCGGGACTATCGACTTGCGGATTAAGGGGCAACTTTGGCCGTGACTGATCACGACACGCGGTTTGCATACCTCGACTTGCTCCGGCGCGACCTGACCAGGTACGGCAACGACGAGCTGGTGCCGGTGGGCTGGTACCGCCTGGGACGCCCCCTGTTCAGCACCCGCAATTTCATGCTGGTGCGCAAGCGCCCGTTCAACAAGCACGCACGCGACCTGGGCCTCGACTGGCCGGCGGACGCCCTGACGATGATCGGGATGCAGCGGCTGACCAGCCTGCAGCATTGTGTGGAGACGGTGCTGGAGGAAGACGTCCCCGGCGACCTGGTCGAGTGTGGCGTGTGGCGCGGCGGGGCGTCGATCTTGATGCGCGCGGTGCTGGCCGCCTACGGCGACGAGAAGCGTTGCGTGTGGCTGTGCGACTCGTTCGCCGGCGTACCGCCCCCGGACGTCGCAAACTACAAGCAGGACAAAGGGATCACGCTGCACCGGCACGCGCGGATCCTGGGGGTGCCCGAAGTCGAAGTACGGGCCAATTTCGAGCGTTACGGGTTGCTGGATGACCAGGTTCGGTTCGTCCCCGGCTGGTTCAAGGACACGCTGCAGGATGCACCGATCGATCGCATCTCTGTGCTGCGGCTCGACGGCGACCTGTACGAGTCAACCATCCAGGCGCTCGATGCGCTCTATCCGCGGCTGTCACCCGGCGGTTTCTGCATCGTCGACGACTACCACGCGATCAAGGCGTGCGAGCAAGCGGTGACGGACTATCGGACGAAGCACGGCGTGACCGCGGAGATCGTCGAGATCGACGGCACCGGCGTGCTGTGGCGCAAGTAGATCGCGGTCGAGTGTCCGGTTTGAAAGTTCGCGGCTACCAAAAGCTTTGCCCCTAGGGCGGACGAGCCGGTGAACCCGTCGAATTCGTCGCGGATGAGGTGTCCGCGAGTGTTATGGTTGCCGCCGTGGCATCAGGGCTGACAACTGGAACCCGCCTGCGGATGTGGTGGGTACGCACCGAGTACTGGCTCGCGCGGACCATCCTTCCCGACGTCTACGCCAACGACGCGCTGGTCACGTTCAACAAC
>NZ_LT968775.1 GCF_900240975.1 Mycobacterium sp. 4858
GGATAGGCCGGGGGCGGATATTCGGGTGGCGTGGCCGGGGCCGGCGGTTCCCACGGCGCCTCTGGCTGCTCCGGGGCCCCGCCGCCGGCGGGAGCCGGTTCGGCTTGGTCGTCGTGGGCGCGTTCGCCGAAACCGTCGCCGGGCGCTGTCATGGTGTTCAACCTAGCCGATGGCCGAGTCGCGGATCGGCGGTGAATCGCCGCGGGGCCGCTGGGGGCGCAGCGGGTGCCTGCGCCCTGTTTTCGCAGGTTGGCTTGCGGCCGCTCGATAGGCTAGAAGGCCCCGAGATGTGACGATGGCCTGGGCGGAGGAGAATGATCGCCGATGACTAGTCCTTTCCAGCCCGGTCAAGTTCCCGGCGCGACGCCCGCGGGCGCGGCGGGCGGTCGTCGCGCACCCGGATTGCCGACGCCGCCCAAGGGGTGGCCGGTCGGGTCCTACCCCACCTACGCCGAGGCGCAGCGCGCCGTGGACTACCTCTCGGAGCAGCAGTTCCCCGTTCAGCAGGTGACCATCGTCGGCGTCGACTTGATGCAGGTCGAACGGGTCACCGGCCGGCTGACGTGGGCCAAGGTGCTTGGCGGCGGGGTACTCAGCGGCGCCTGGCTGGGGCTGTTCATCGGGTTGGTGCTCGGCTTCTTCAGCCCGAATCCGTGGGCCGCGTTGGCCACCGGCCTGGTCGCCGGCGTTTTCTTCGGCTTGATCACCTCCGCGGTCCCCTACGCGATGGCCCGTGGCACAAGGGATTTCAGCTCGACCATGCAGCTGGTGGCCGGCCGCTACGACGTGCTCTGCGATCCGCAGAACGCGGAGAAGGCGCGGGATCTGTTGGCGCGCTTAGCGATTTGAGGACACGCACGAAGGGTGTGACTCCGGTGGTGAGTCGCGTGCGCCCGCGTCGGCTGGCCGTCATCGCTTCGGCGTCGTTGATCGTCGCCGCGGCGGTGCCGGCCTGCGGGACGGTCGGCGGGGGACTGGTGATCACGTTCTTCACCCCGACCACCGATTCGACTGCCTTCAACGCCGTCGCTCAAGAGTGCACCAAACAGATGGGAGGCCGGTTCGCCATCCGGCATGTGAGCCTGCCGAGGGGTCCCGGGGAGCAGCGCGTGCAGCTGGCACGCCGGCTGAGCGCTCACGACCGCGGGCTGGACGTGATGGCGCTGGACGTGGTGTGGACCGCGGAGTTCGCCGAGGCGGGCTGGGCGCTGCCGCTGTCCGACGACCCCGCAGGGCTGGCCGACGGCGACGCCCGGGCCGACACGTTGCCCGGCCCCCTGGCGACGGCACGGTGGAAGCACGAGTTGTATGCAGCGCCCGTCGCCACGAACACCGAATTGCTCTGGTACCGGCCCGATTTCGTGAGCCAGCCGCCGCTGGACTGGGCCGCGATGGTGGCCGAGGCCGCCCGGTTGCACGCCGCGGGCCGGCCCGCCTGGATCGCCGTGCAGGCGAACGAGGGTGAGGGCCTGGTCGTGTGGTTCAACACCCTGTTGGTGAGCGGTGGCGGCCAGGTGCTTTCCGAGGACGGCCGCCGGGTCACCCTGACGGACACGCCCGCGCACCGGGCCGCGACGCTCAACGCGCTGCGCATCCTGAAGTCCGTGGGCACCGCTCCGGGCGCCGACCCGTCGATCACCCGGACCGACGAAGGCACGGCCCGCCTGGCGGTCGAACAGGGCAGGGCCGCGCTGGAAGTCAACTGGCCGTATGTGCTGGCCTCCATGCTGGAGAACGCGGTGAAGGGCGGTGTCCCCTTCCTGCCGCTCAACCGGGACCCGGCGTTGGCCGGCAGCATCAACGACGTCGGGACGTTCGTGCCCACCGACGAGCAATTCCGCCTGGCTTACGAGGCCAGCCAGAAGGTTTTCGCGTTCGCCCCGTACCCCGGTGTGGCGCCGGGCCGCCCGGCCAAGGTCACGATCGGCGGGCTGAACCTGGCCGTCGCCAGCACCACCCGTCATCGCGCGGAGGCGTTCGAGGCCGTGCGCTGCCTGCGCAGCCTGCCGAGCCAGAAGTACGTTTCGATGCAAGGCGGGCTACCCGCGGTGCGGACGTCGCTGTACTCCGACCCGCAATTCCAGGCCAAGTACCCGATGTACACCGTCATTCGGCGGCAACTCACCGACGCCGCCGTGCGGCCCGCGACGCCGGTGTATCAGGCGTTGTCGCTGCGGCTGTCCGCGGCGCTGAGCCCCATCACGCGGATCGACCCGGAGCGGACGGCCGACGAACTCACCGCGCAGGCGCAGCAGGCCATTGACGGCAAGGGGCTGCTGCCGTGACGCGCGCCGCCCCCTCGGATGTCCCCGCCGTCGCTCCGCGCACACGCACGCGAAACCGGCTGTCGGAACGGCGCCTTGCCTTCGTCCTCGTCGCGCCCGCGGCGCTGCTGATGCTGGCGGTGACGGCCTACCCGATCGGCTATGCGGTGTGGCTGAGCCTGCAGCGCAACAGCCTCGCCACCCCCAACGACACCGCGTTCGTCGGCCTGAGCAACTACCAAACGATCTTGACCGACCGGTATTGGTGGACGGCGCTAGCCGTAACGCTGGGAATCACAGTGGTTTCCGTGTCGGTCGAGTTCGTGCTCGGCCTGGCGCTGGCCCTGGTGATGCACCGCACGCTCATCGGCCGGGGGCTGGTGCGCACCGCCGTGCTCATCCCGTACGGCATCGTCACCGTGGTGGCGTCCTACAGCTGGTATTACGCGTGGACACCGGGAACCGGCTATCTGGCCAACCTCTTGCCGCAGGGCAGTGCTCCGTTGACACAGCAACTCCCGTCGCTGGGCATCGTCGTCCTCGCCGAGGTCTGGAAGACGACGCCTTTCATGTCGCTGCTGCTGCTGGCCGGGCTGGCGCTGGTGCCCGAGGACTTGCTGAAGGCCGCCCAAGTCGACGGCGCGGGGCCGTGGCGGCGGCTGGTGCGCGTGACGTTACCGATCATCAAGCCCGCGGTCGTGGTCGCGCTGTTGTTCCGGACCCTGGACGCCTTCCGCATCTTCGACAACATCTACGTGCTGACCGACGGCGCGAACAATACCGACTCGGTGTCAATCCTCGGTTACGACAACCTGTTCAAAGGGTTCAACGTCGGGTTGGGCTCGGCGATCAGCGTGCTCATCTTCGTCTGTGTGGGCATCATCGCGCTCGTCTACATCAAGGTGTTCGGCGTCGCGGCGCCCGGTGGTGACGCCGATGACCGTTGAACGCGCGCGGGCCGGGGTAGGCGCCCGGCGGGCGGTGGGGTGGGCCGTCATCGACACCGTGGTGGTGGGGTACGCACTTGTCCCGGTGCTGTGGATCCTCAGCCTCTCGCTCAAGCCGACGTCAACGGTCAAGGACGGCAAGCTGATCCCGTCGTCGGTGTCCTTCGAGAACTACCGCGGCATCTTCCGGGGTGACCTGTTCGGTGCGGCGCTGGTCAACTCGATCGGCATAGGGCTGATCACCACCGCGATCGCGGTGGTGCTCGGCGCGATGGCCGCCTACGCGATCGCCCGGCTGCGCTTCCCCGGCAAGCGGGTCATGATCGGCGCCACCCTGCTGGTCACCATGTTCCCCGCGATCTCACTGGTCACCCCGCTGTTCAACATCGAACGCTTCGTCGGCCTGTTCGACACCTGGCCGGGGCTGATCCTGCCCTACATCACCTTCGCTCTTCCGCTTGCCATCTACACCCTGTCGGCCTTCTTCCGGGAGATCCCATGGGATCTCGAGCGGGCGGCGAAAATGGACGGGGCCACGCCGGCGCAGGCCTTCCGCAAGGTGATCGTCCCCCTGGCCGCGCCGGGAGTGGTGACGGCGGCCATCCTGGTGTTCATCTTCGCCTGGAACGACCTGCTGCTGGCGCTGTCGCTCACCGCCACCAAGGCGGCGATCACCGCGCCGGTGGCCATCGCGAACTTCGGCGGCAGTTCACAATTCGAGGAGCCCACCGGGTCGATCGCGGCCGGTGCCGTCGTGATCACCGTGCCGATCATCGTGTTTGTTTTAATCTTTCAACGGCGAATCATCGCCGGATTGACCTCCGGCGCTGTGAAGGGATAGCGCGATGGCCGAGATTGTGCTGGACCATGTCAGCAAGAGCTACCCCGACGGCGCCACGGCGGTGCAAGACCTCAGCATCACCATCGCCGACGGCGAATTCCTGATCCTGGTCGGACCTTCCGGTTGCGGTAAGACGACGACACTGAACATGATCGCCGGCCTGGAGGACATCACGTCGGGCGAACTGCGCATCGGCGGCGAACGCGTGAACGAGAAGGCGCCCAAAGACCGCGACATCGCGATGGTTTTCCAGTCGTACGCGCTGTACCCCCACATGACCGTCCGGCAGAACATCGCGTTCCCGCTGACGTTGGCGAAGATGAAGAAGGCGGAGATCGCCCAGAAGGTCGAAGAGACCGCCAAAACCCTTGACCTGACCGAACTTCTCGACCGCAAACCCTCCCAACTGTCGGGCGGGCAACGGCAGCGGGTCGCAATGGGTCGCGCGATCGTGCGCCACCCCAAGGCCTTCTTGATGGACGAGCCGCTGTCCAACCTGGACGCCAAGCTACGGGTCCAGATGCGCGGCGAGATCGCCCGGCTGCAGAAGCGGCTCGGCACCACGACCGTCTACGTCACGCACGACCAGACCGAGGCGATGACACTCGGAGACCGGGTGGTGGTGATGCACGGCGGGGTCGCGCAGCAGATCGGCACCCCGGACGAGCTTTACGAACACCCGGCAAACCTGTTCGTCGCCGGGTTCATCGGCTCGCCGGCCATGAACTTCTTCCCCGCCACGGTGACCACCACCGGCCTGACGCTGCCTTTCGGTGAGGTCATGTTGTCGCCGGACGTCGAACGGATGATCGCGCAGCACCCGGTGCCGGAGAACATCATCGTGGGGGTGCGGCCCGAGCACCTGCACGACGCCGCGTTGATCGACGGGTACCAGCGCATCAGGGCGCTCACCTTCGAGGTGAAGGTCGACCTGGTCGAGTCGTTGGGCGCCGACAAGTTCGTCTACTTCTCCACCGCGGGGTGGGCGGCGCACTCCGCCCAACTGGACGAGCTGGCCGCCCAGGCCGATGCGCACGAAAACCAGTTCGTGGCAAGGGTTCCCGCGGAATCCAAAGCGGTGATCGGGCAGTCCATCGAGCTGGCGTTCGACACCACGAAGCTCGCCGTATTCGATGCCGGCACCGGGGCGAACCTGACCGTCGCGGCGTCCGCGGATCAGTGAGCCCGGTCCTGGACCAGGTGCGCGCGCACCTGCGCCGTCACTTCGCCGATGTCGAGCCCGATTCGGCGAGCGTGACCTTTCTGGGCACCGAACCCATCGAGGTGCTGCGCTTCCGCGGGAGCGACGGGTTGGTGCATTACGTGTCACTGGGCTGTTCGCGGTATCCGATGACCGACCCGGCGCAGATCGTCGACGACCACACTCGGGGACCGCGCGCCGAGGTGGTGCTGCGCCTGCGAGATCCGGGCCCGGTCACCGGCATAGCCCGCAGCCTGGCGGTACTGGCCGCGACGCCGGCCGTCGAGGGTCTGGTGCTGACCGCCGACGCGTTGGTGGACCTGGGATCGCCGTTGTGGGCGCGACCCGCGGGACGCGTGCCGTTCACCGCGGTGTTGCTGGGCCCCAGCGACATTGACGATCTGCCGTTGGAGCCGCCGCGTGCCCCGGTGCAGTTCCTGTTGGCGACGCCCATCACCGCGACCGAGGCGGCCTGGGTGCGGTTGAAGGGCGCCGAAGCCATGCGGCAGGCGTGGCAGAACGACGGCGTCGACGTGCTCGACCCGAAACGCCCAGCGGCGCAACCGAACTGACCGTCAGCTCGCGTCAGAGCCAGTTGAGTCTTCGGAAGCTGAAGTACAGGGTCAGGCAGGCGGTGATCATGATGGCGACCACCACCGGGTACCCCCAGTGCCATTTCAGCTCGGGCATGAACTCGAAGTTCATGCCGTAGATGCCCGCGAACATGGTCGGCACCGCGATGATGCCGGCCCAGGCCGATATCTTGCGCATGTCGGAGTTCTGCTGCATTCCGACGCGGGCCAGCGCGGCCTGGATCAGCGAGTTGAGCATGTCGTCGTAGCTGGCGATGTGCTCGGCTGCCTCGGAGTGGTGGTCGGCGAGGTCGCGCAGGTAGCGCCGCACCTCCTTGGAGATCAGGTCTTTGTTCTCCTGTTGGATTCGCAGGAACGCGCCGGATAACGGGTTGACGCACCGGCGCAGTTCGACGACCTCGCGCTTGAGCAGATAGATGGGTTCGACGTCGATCTTGCGGCCCGGCGCGAACGCCAGACCCTCGATGCTGTCGATGTCCGATTCGATCAGGTGGCTGACCACCAGGTAGTGGTTGACCACCTCGTGGGCGATGGCGTGCATCACCGCGTACGGCCCCAGGCGCAGCTGCTCGGGGTCGGCCTCCATCCGCTTGCGCAGATCGGAAAGCCCGCCGTGCTCGCCGTGGCGGACGGTGACCACGAAGTCCTTGCGGACGAAGACCATCACCTCGCCGGTCTCGACGATTTGGCGGGCGGCCGCCACCGACTCATGCGGCACGTACGCGACCGTCTTCAGCACCAGGAACAGCGTCTCGTCGAATCGTTCCAGCTTGGGCCGCTGGTGGGCGCAGACGGCGTCCTCGACGGCCAGCGGGTGTATCCCGAAAACCTCCGCGACTTCCTGCATCTCGGCCTGGTCGGGCTCGCGCAGGCCGACCCACACGAACGCCTCGTGCCCGAGCATCTCGATCTGGCGCACTTTGTCCAGGGCCGTGGCGTAGCTGTATGTCCCGGGGAGCCGGTGGCCCTCGGCGTAGACGGCGCAGTCGACCAACGTCTCGTTGGGGGAGTGCGGTCGGGTGTCGGCTTGCGGCGGACGAGGCTCGTGCGCGAGCGGCCGCAGAGCCTCGGGCAATGCGTCAAAACCCTGGAACACATCCACCTCCGATCGCAGCGCAGGTCTGACCGGCGGTGCTCCATGCTACGCGGTCCGGCTTGCCGACGAGCGACGATCCGGTTGCCGGCGCGGCCGGGCATCGGACCGGGGGTCGGCAGCCGGGAACGGTGCGCTAGTTTCGAGCCGAGACCCGATCCTGCATGACTACCTCCACAAGGAGTATTTCGACGTGAGCGCAAGTCCTCTCAAGGTCGCCGTCACCGGCGCCGCCGGCCAGATCGGCTACAGCCTGTTGTTCCGCTTGGCGAGCGGTTCGCTGCTGGGCCCCGACCGCCCGATCGAGCTGCGTCTGCTCGAGATCGAGCCGGCGCTCAAGGCGCTCGAGGGCGTGGTGATGGAGCTCGATGACTGCGCGTTTCCGCTGTTGGCCGGGGTGCAGATCGGCTCGGATCCCAACAAGATCTTCGACGGTGCCAACCTCGCCCTGCTGGTCGGCGCGCGGCCGCGCGGGCCGGGCATGGAGCGCAGCGACCTGCTGGAGGCCAACGGCGCGATCTTCACCGCGCAGGGCAAGGCCTTGAACTCGGTGGCCGCCGACGACATCCGCATCGGGGTGACCGGCAACCCGGCCAACACCAACGCGCTGATCGCGCTCAGCAACGCCCCCGACATCCCCAAGGAACGGTTCTCCGCGCTGACCCGCCTCGACCACAACCGCGCCATCTCGCAGCTGGCCAAGAAGACGGGCGCCAAGGTCACCGACATCAAGAAGATGACCATTTGGGGCAACCACTCCGCGACCCAGTACCCCGACATCTTCCACGCCGAGGTCGGCGGCAAGAACGCCGCCGAGGTGGTCAACGACCAGAACTGGCTCGAGAACGACTTCATCCCGACGGTGGCCAAGCGCGGCGCGGCGATCATCGACGCGCGCGGCGCCTCGTCGGCCGCCTCGGCCGCGTCGGCGACCATCGACGCCGCCCGTTCCTGGCTGCTGGGCAGCCCGGACGGCGACTGGGTGTCGATGGCGGTGTACTCCGACGGCTCCTACGGCGTGCCGGAGGGAATCGTGTCGTCGTTCCCGGTCACCACCAAGGACGGCGACTGGTCGATCGTGCAGGGGTTGGAGATCGACGACTTCTCCCGCGGTCGGATCGACAAGACGACCGCCGAGCTGGTCGACGAGCGCAAGGCGGTCACCGAGCTGGGTCTCATCTGAGATCCAGCGGCGTGGCCGGTGAGACGCACGTCACCATTAGGTCTACTAATCGGTAGTCAGTACCCTGAAGCGCGTGTCCGAGTTGATTGAATCGATACAGACGCGCGTCGAAGCGGGTGCGATCACCGACGCGGAAATCTTCGAGGCACACATTGGCGGCAAGCTTTCGGTAGGCCTGACGGCACCGCTGGACACCCAGCGCGCCCTGTCCATCGCCTACACACCGGGTGTGGCGCAGGTCAGTCGCGCGATCGCCGCCGACCGCAGCCAGGCCGCCCGGTACACGTGGGCGAACCGGCTGGTCGCCGTCGTCAGCGACGGCAGCGCCGTGCTGGGCCTGGGTGACATCGGACCGGCGGCCTCGTTGCCGGTGATGGAGGGCAAGTGCGCCCTGTTTCAGGCGTACGGCGGCCTGAACGCGATCCCCATCGTGCTGGACACCAAGGATCCCGACGAGATCGTCGAAACCCTGGTGCGGCTGCGCCCGACGTTCGGCGCCGTCAACCTCGAGGACATTTCCGCGCCGCGCTGCTTCGAGATCGAACGGCGGGTCATCGAAGCGCTGGACTGCCCCGTGATGCACGACGATCAGCACGGGACGGCGATCGTTGCGCTGGCCGCGCTCATGGGTGCCACCAAGTTGCTCGGCCGCGACATGACGTCGCTGCGGGTGGTGGTCTCCGGCGCCGGCGCGGCGGGTGTGGCGTGCACGAATCTCCTTCTGACGATGGGCGTTTCCGACATCACCGTGCTCGACTCGCGCGGCATTCTGCACACCGGGCGCGACGACATGAACAGCGTGAAGAGCGTTCTGGCGCAGCGCACGAACCCCGACGGTCTGACGGGCAGCATGGCCGAAGCGCTGCGCGGCGCCGATCTGTTCCTCGGGGTGTCGGGCGGTGTGGTGCCCGAGGAGATGATCGCCACCATGGCGCCCGACGCCATCGTGTTCGCGCTGTCCAACCCCGACCCCGAGATCCATCCGCAGGTCGCGGCCAAGTACGCCGCGGTGGTGGCCACCGGCCGCAGCGACTTCCCCAACCAGATCAACAACGTGCTGGCCTTCCCCGGCGTGTTCCGTGGGGCGCTCGACGCCGGGGCGCGCCGGATCACCGAGAAGATGATGGTTGCCGCCGCCGAGGCCATCTTCTCGGTCGTCAGCGATGACCTGGCTTTCGACCGAATCGTCCCCAGCCCGCTGGACCTGCGCGTCGGGGATGCCGTCGCCACGGCGGTGGCCCTGGCCGCAGACCCCGCAGACATCGCGGGGTGAGAACCGGCCGGCTGGCGGCGTCGCTGCTCGCCGTCATTCTCGTGGTGGCCGGCTGCGGCACCGGCGGCCACGCCGCTCGTCCGGAACTGGTGGTCGGCTCGTCGGCGGATCCCGAGTCGGCGCTGCTGGCCGGCGTGTACGTGGCCGCGCTGCGGTCATACGGTTTCCCGGCGCGCGCCGAGACCGCCGAGAATCCGATGGCGCGCCTGGACTCGGGCGCGTTCACCGTCGTCCCGGCCCTGACCGGACGCGAGCTGCAGAGCCTGCAGCCCGGTGCGGCGGCGTTGTCCGACGCGGAGGTCTACCGCGCGATGGTGGCCGCGCTGCCCGAGGGCGTCGCCGCGGGTGACTACACGACGGCGGCGGAAGACAAACCCGTGCTGCTGGTGACCGGGTCCACCGCCGGGGCGTGGGGTGGCAGCGACGTCAGCGCGGACCTGAGCGCGCTGCCGAAACACTGCGCCGGATTGGTCGTCGGCACCGTCGCCGGGCGTCCGGCTCCCTCGACGGTGGGCACGTGCCGGCTTCCGGTTCCGCGCGAATTCCCCGATCAGACAACGATGTTCGCCGCGGTGCGGGCCGGGCAGCTGACCGCGGGCTGGACGACGACCGCCGACCCCGGCCTGCCCGCCGACCTGGTCGCGCTGGCTGACGGCAAGCCGGCACTGGTCAGGGCCGAGAACGTCGTGCCGCTGTATCGCCGCAACGCGCTGAGCGATCGGCAGCTGCTGGCCATCAACGAGGTCGCCGGCGTGCTGGACACAGCCGCGCTGGTCGACATGCGCCGTCAGGTGGGCGGCGGGGCCGACCCGCAGGCGGTGGCCGGCGGGTGGCTCGCGGAGCATCCGCTGGGGCGGTGAACGAGCCTCACCGTTTGGGCATGAGCCTGTGCACCGTCTGCTGCACCCGGCTCATGATCGGCCCGCCCAGCAGGCGCTCGGGTCTCGAACCCGTCAGCCGCACCACCAGATCCATGGCCTTGACGTCGGGGCCGACGAGCACCCGGGCCTTGTTCCTGCCCACGCCCGCCAAGATGACCTCAGCAGCCCGCTGCGGTGTGGTCTTGGCCTGCTGCTCCTCGAACAGTTCCGCCAGGCCGTCCTGGTCGAGGCCGTCGGCGAAGACGGCGTTGCGGGCGAATCCCGTCTTCACGCCGCCGGGGTGCACCGTCGTCACCCGCACCGGGTGGCCGGCCAGCACCATCTCCTGGCGCAGCGCCTCGGTGAAACCGCGAACGGCGAACTTGGCCGAAACGTACGCCGCCTGCCCGGGCGCCGAGAACAGGCCCAGCGCGCTGGAGATGTTGATGACGTGGCCGTCGCCCGAGGCGATCAGGTGGGGGAGGAAGGCCTTGGTGCCGTTCACCACACCCCAATAGTCGACGTCCATCACCCGCTCGAAGTCCTTGAACCGGCTGTCCTCGATGGACCCGACAAACGTGATGCCCGCGTTGTTGTAGATCTGGTTCACCTTGCCGAAGTGCTCGCGGACGGCGTCGGCGTAGGCCAGAAACGCCTCGCGCTCGGTCACATCGAGCCGGTCGGCTTTGACCGGCGCGCCGATCGCCTTGAGTTGCGCCTCGGTTCGCGCCAGCCCTTCGATGTCGACGTCGCCGATCGCGACCCTGGCGCCCGCGCGGCCAAGTTCTAGCGCCAGCGCCTGGCCGATCCCCGAACCCGCGCCCGTCACCACGGCGACCTTTCCAGCGAAGCTGTGCATCCAGTACTCCCTCGTGGCGGCGTGCGGCGTCAGGCTAGCCGGTAGTGGCGATCCCCGCTACGGTTTCCCTCACCGCTTGGGCATCAACCGGCCCATCACGGGCCCGAACAGCTGCTGGTATCCCGGGCCCGTCAGCCGCACCAGGGCGTCCAGCACCTTGGCGTCCGTGCCGACCAGCACCCGGGCCTTCTTCTTGCGCACCGCCTCCAGGATGATCTGGGCGGCCCGGTGCGGGCTGGTCTTGGCCAACCGCTTGTCGAACAGGCTGGCCAGCTCGGCCTGGTCGAGCCCCTCGGCGGCCGTGGCGTTGCGGGCGATCGCCGTCTTGATGCCGCCGGGGTGCACCGTGGTCACCGCGACCGGGTGGCCGGCCGCCGCCATCTCCTGCCGCAGCGCCTCGGTGAAGCCGCGGACCGCGAACTTGGCGGAGTTGTAGGCCGCCTGACCGGGCACCGAGAACAACCCGAACACGCTCGAGACGTTGATCACATGACCGTCGCCGGAGGCGATCAGGTGGGGCAGGAACGCCTTGGTGCCGTTGACCACACCCCAGAAGTCGACGTCCATCACCCGCTCGATGTCTTTGAACTGGCTGACTTCGACGTCGCCGGTGAACGCGATGCCCGCGTTGTTGTAGATCTGGTTCACCTTGCCGAAGTGGTCGCGGACGGCGTCGGCGTAGGCCAGAAACGCCTCGCGCTCGGTCACGTCGAGCCGGTCCGCCATGACCTCGGCCCCGATCGCCTTCAACTTGGCCTCGGTTTCCGCCAGGCCCTCGACATCGACGTCGCTGATCGCGACCTTGGCGCCCGAGCGGCCCAGCTCTATCGCCAGCGCCTGCCCGATACCCGAACCCGCACCAGTGACCACGGCGACCTTGCCGGCGAACCCTTGCATGAGCACCCTTCCCAATCGGCCCCGTTTGCGTCGAGGCTAGCCGGTACCGGCGGTCCCCCTTATCGGCGGGTGGGGCAACGCAATCAGCGGAACGCCGTGTCGAGGATCTCCTGTTGCTCGACCGCGTGCACCTTCGACGAACCCGACGACGGCGCCGACATGGCCCGCCGCGAGATCCGCTTGAGCCCGGTCAGCTTGTCGGGCAGCAGCTCGGGCAGCTCGAGACCGAACCGCGGCCACGCGCCCTGGTTGGCCGGCTCCTCCTGCACCCAGAAGAACTCGTCGGCGCTCGGGTAGTGGTCCAGCGTCTCGCTGAGCCGGCGCTTCGGCAGCGGGGCGAGCTGCTCGATGCGCACGATCGCGACGTCGTCGCGGTTGTCCTTGGCCTTGCGGGCCACCAGCTCGTAGTAGATTTTCCCGCTGGTCAGCAGGATCCGCCTGACCTTGCCGCGGTCACCGATGCCGTCCTCGTAGGTCGGCTCTTCGAGCACCGAGCGGAACTTGATCTCGGTGAAGTCCCTGACGTCGCTGACCGCGGCCTTGTTGCGCAGCATCGACTTGGGTGTGAACACGATCAGCGGCCGTTGCACACCGTCGAGCGCGTGGCGGCGCAGCAGGTGGAAATAGTTGGATGGCGTCGACGGCATTGCGATCGTCATCGAACCCTCCGCCCATAGCTGCAGGAAGCGTTCGATGCGGCCCGAGGTGTGGTCGGGTCCCTGGCCCTCGTGGCCGTGCGGCAGCAGCAGCACCACGTTGGACAGCTGGCCCCACTTGGCCTCGCCCGAGCTGATGAACTCGTCGATGATCGACTGCGCGCCGTTGACGAAGTCGCCGAACTGCGCCTCCCACAGCACCAGGGCGTCCGGGTTGCCCACGGTGTAGCCGTATTCGAAGCCGACGGCGGCGTACTCGGACAGCGGTGAGTCGTAGACCAGGAACTTGCCCCCGGTGGGAGTCCCGTCCGGGTTGGTCGCCAGCAGTTGCAGCGGGGTGAACTCCTCGCCGGTGTGGCGGTCGATGATCACCGAATGCCGCTGGGAGAAGGTGCCGCGCCGGGTGTCCTGGCCCGACAGCCGGACCAGCTTGCCCTCGGCCACCAGCGAACCGAGCGCCAGCAGTTCGCCGAAGGCCCAGTCGATCTTGCCCTCGTAGGCCATCTCCCGCCGCTTTTCCAGCACCGGCTGCACGCGGGGGTGCGCGCTGAAGCCCTCCGGCAGGGCGAGGAACGCGTCCCCGATCCGGGACAGCAACGCCTTGTCCACCGCCGTGGACAGGCCCGCGGGCAGCATCTGGTCGGCCTCGACCGACGCGCTGGGCTGCACGCCGTGTTTCTCCAGGTCACGCACCTCGTTGAACACCCGCTCCAGCTGGCCCTGGTAGTCGCGCAGCGCGTCCTCGGCCTCCTTCAGCGAGATGTCACCGCGGCCGATCAGGGCTTCGGTGTAGCTCTTGCGGACCCCGCGCTTGATGTCGACGACGTCGTACATGGCGGGGTTGGTCATCGACGGATCGTCGCCCTCGTTGTGGCCGCGCCTGCGGTAGCACAGCATGTCGATGACGACGTCCTTCTTGAACTTCTGCCGGAAGTCCACGGCCAGCTTCGCCACCCACACGCAGGCCTCGGGGTCGTCGCCGTTGACGTGGAAGATCGGCGCCCCGATCATCTTCGCGACGTCGGTGCAGTATTCGCTGGATCGCGAATACTCCGGCGCGGTGGTGAAGCCGATCTGGTTGTTGACGATGATGTGGATGGTGCCGCCGACCCGGTAGCCGGGCAGGTTCGCCATGTTCAGCGTCTCGGCGACCACGCCCTGACCGGCGAAGGCGGCGTCACCGTGCAGCATCATCGGCACCACCGAGAACGCCTTCTCGTCACCGTCGTCGTGGGCGCCCCGGTTGAGCAGGTCCTGCTTGGCCCGGACCAGGCCCTCCAGCACCGGGTCCACGGCTTCGAGGTGCGACGGGTTGGCGGTCAGCGAGACCGCAATGTCGTTGTCGCCGAACATCTGCAGGTACACGCCGGTGGCGCCGAGGTGGTATTTGACGTCGCCGGAACCGTGGGCCTGCGACGGGTTGAGGTTGCCTTCGAACTCGCTGAAAATCTGCGAGTACGGCTTTCCGACGATGTTGGCCAAGACGTTGAGGCGCCCGCGGTGCGGCATCCCGATCACCACCTCGTCGAGGGCGTGCTCGGCGCACTGGTCGATCGCCGCGTCCATCATCGGGATCACGCTTTCCGCACCCTCCAGCGAAAAACGTTTCTGTCCAACATATTTGGTCTGCAGGAAGGTCTCGAAGGCCTCGGCGGCGTTGAGCTTGCTCAGGATGAACTTCTGCTCCGCCACCGTGGGCTTGACGTGTTTGGTCTCAACGCGCTGCTGCAGCCATTCTTGTTGTTCGGGGTCCAGGATGTGGGTGTACTCCACCCCGATGTGGCGGCAGTACGCGTCGCGCAGCAGGCCCAGGATGTCGCGCAGCTTCTTGTACTCGCAGCCGGCGAACCCGTTGACCTTGAACACCCGGTCGAGGTCCCACAGCGTCAGGCCGTGGTTGAGGATCTCCAGGTCGGGGTGGCTGCGGAACCGGCTGCCGTCCAACCTCAGCGGGTCGATATCCGCCATCAGGTGGCCGCGGTTGCGGTACGCCCCGATCAGCTCCATCACCCGCGCGTTCTTGTCGACGATCGAATCCGGGTTGTCGGTGCTCCAGCGGATCGGCAGGTACGGGTTGCCCAGTTCGCGGAAGATGTCGTCCCAGAACGCGTCCGACAACAGCATCTCGTGGATGGTGCGCAGGAAGTCGCCGGATTCGGCGCCCTGGATGATGCGGTGGTCGTAGGTGGAGGTCAGCGTGATCAGCTTGCCGATCCCCAGTTCGGCGATGCGTTCCTCGCTGGCGCCCTGGAACTCGGCGGGGTATTCCATGGCGCCGACACCGATGATCGCGCCCTGGCCGTTCATCAGCCGCGGCACCGAGTGCACGGTGCCGATGGTGCCGGGGTTGGTCAGCGAAATCGTCACGCCCGCAAAGTCTTCGGCTGTCAGTTTGCCGTCGCGGGCGCGGCGGACGATGTCCTCGTAGGCGGTGACGAATTGCGCGAATCGCATGGTCTCGCAGCCCTTGATGCCGGCCACCACCAGGGAACGCTTGCCGTCCTTGCCCTGCAGATCGATGGCCAGGCCCAGGTTGGTGTGCGCCGGGGTGACCGCCGTCGGTTTGCCGTCGATCTCGGCGTAGTGCCGATTCATGTTGGGGAACTGCTTGATCGCCTGCACCAGCGCGTAGCCCAGCAGGTGGGTGAAGGAGATCTTGCCGCCGCGGGTGCGCTTGAGCTGGTTGTTGATGACGATCCGGTTGTCGATGAGCAGCTTGGCCGGAATGGCGCGGACGCTGGTGGCGGTCGGTACGTCCAGCGAGGCGGACATGTTCTTGACCACCGCGGCCGCGGCGCCGCGCAGCGTCTGCAGCTCGTCGCCCTCGGCCGGCGGGGGAGTCGGGGCCTTCGGCTTCGCCGGCGCGGCCGTGGGGGTCGCGGTGCCGTTCCCGGCGGCGGGCTTGGCGGGCGGCGGGGGCTGGGGAGACGGCTCGGCGGCAGGCGCGGCCTTTGTTTGCGGGGGCGCCTGCGGGGCTGCTTGGGGCCGGCCGTCACCGGGGGGCGTTTTGCTCGAGGGCGGTTCGCCGGGCGGCTCCGGGGTGTAGTCGTCCAGGGCCTCGCGCCCTCTCGGATTGCGGGCTTGGCGGGCGGCGAGGGCTGGGGAGACGGCTCGGCGGAAGGCGCGGCCTTTGTTTGCGGGGCCGCCTGCGGGGCTGCTTGGGCCTGGCCGTCACCGGTGGTCGTTTTGCTCGAGGGCGATTCGCCGGTCGGCTCGGGGTTGTAGTCGACCAGGAACTCGTGCCAGCTCGGATCGACCGACGAGGGATCATCGCGGAACTTGCGGTACATCTCCTCGACCAGCCACTCGTTTTGCCCGAATGGTGAACTTATGTTGCTCACGACCGCCGTTCGCCTCAATTCCTCTGTCCTGCAAGCGCTTCAAGCAGCTAGTGCGTGACGCCTGTACGTTTGTCGACCCCGGATTGTGGAGCACCTCACACCAGTGTCGATGCTCAACCTCTCCGCCCTATAAAGGCTAACCTTTCGCCAGCAATTCGCCAGGTTGAAGGGGGTGGGTGGGACGGCCGTCAGCCCGCTTCGTGCAGCGGCGGCACCAGGTGCAGGGCGCGGGGCCAGCGCACCGGGGGAGTGCCGAACGCCCGGTTGGCGTTGCCGACGATCTTCTTGCCGGCGAAATAGTTGCCGACCGCCCCGACGATGATCCCGATGCCCACCGGCAGCAGCTTGCCGAACATCAGGGCGCCGCGTCGCAGCGTGTACCGCTTCACCCACGATTTGAGCAGCCGCGAGTTCAGCCGCGACATCGATGACAGCGGCACGGCGGCCACACTCTCCGAGATCCAGCCGCCGTTGGTGCGTGCCGGGCCGAACAGCTGGGCGACCGCGTCCCTGCTGTTGTCGCCGACCAGCACGGACAGCACCAGGGCCCGGCGTCGTTCCCGGTGGTCGGCGGGGATGTCATACACCACCGCGACCGCCAGGACGAAGAACGCGGTGGCTTCCAGGAATGTCACCGTCTCGGCGGCGGCGGCAGACAGCGCGCTCAGGGTGCCGATGCCGGGGATGGTCGCCGCCGCGCCCACCGCCATGCCGCTGGCCGTCACCATGCCCACGTACCGCGTCTGCAGCTTGGCCAGGATGTCGGCCGGGCTGCTGCTCGGGTGCGCGTTGCGCAGTCGGGACACGTAGGCCTCGGCCGCCGGACCCTGAATCCGCGAGCTTCGCTCGATGACCTGGGCCAACGCCCGCGCGGAGACCTTGGGCCGGCCGTCGGTGGGCGGCCGCTCCTCATCCGCATGCGACATGCTGAAAAACCGGTTCGAAGACCGCTTCCGTCGGGCCCGCATCTTGCCTCTCCTGCAAATGGCGTCTTACCAGGCTAACGTGCCCGCCGCGGAACACCGACCGAACACGAAACCTTCCGCCTGGTGTACCCGGGATCGGATCCGTGCCCGCCCCCAATTTCGGCAGCGGCAATAATGCAGGCTGGATGTCGTGACGGTCCGGGCCGGTCGATCAGACCGGCGCCGTGCGGGCACGCATCGTCGGGAGCGGAAACGAGGTGGGTAGATGACCACGGCGACGCCTCCGTCGTCCGGGGGCAGCCGGCGCGCGGCGCCCCACCCGCCCCACCTCACCAACCGGTGGAACTTGCTCACCCGGAACTCGCCGCATTCCGAGAAGCCCTGGAACGCCCTCTGGGCGATGATGATCGGCTTCTTCATGATCATGGTCGACTCGACCATCGTCGCCATCGCGAACCCGACGATCATGACCAGGCTGCACATCGGCTACGACACCGTGGTCTGGGTGACCAGCGCCTACCTGCTGGGCTATGCGGTCGTGCTGCTGGTGGCCGGGCGGCTGGGTGACCGGTTCGGCCCGAAAAACCTCTACCTGATCGGCCTGGTGGTGTTCACCGTCGCCTCGGTCTGGTGCGGGCTGTCGGGCAGCGCCGCCATGCTGATCACCGCCCGCGTCGTCCAGGGTGTGGGCGCCGGGGTGCTCACCCCGCAGACCTTGTCGACCATCACCCGGATCTTCCCGCCGGAGCGGCGCGGTGTCGCGGTGAGCCTGTGGGGCGCCACCGCGGGCGTGGCCAGCCTGGTGGGCCCGCTGGCCGGTGGCGTGCTGGTCGACGGGCTGGGGTGGCAGTGGATCTTCTTCGTCAACGTCCCGATCGGCGTGCTGGGGCTCGCGCTGGCGTACTGGCTGGTCCCGGTGCTACCCACGCAGTCACACCGATTCGACGTTGTCGGCGTCGTGCTGTCCGGGGCGGGCATGTTCCTGATCGTGTTCGGGCTGCAGCAGGGCCAGGCCGCGCACTGGGAGCCCTGGATCTGGGCGATGATCGTCGCCGGCATCGGGTTCATGACGGTATTCGTGTTCTGGCAGTCGATGAACACCGACGAGCCGCTGATTCCGCTGGCGATCTTCCGTGACCTTGACTTCGGCCTGTGCAACGCCGGGGTGGCCATCGTCTCGTTCGCCGCGACGGGGATGATGCTGCCGCTGACGTTCTACGCGCAGGCCGTGTGCGGGCTGTCGCCGACGCGTTCGGCTCTGCTGATCGCGCCGATGGCGATCGCCAACGGTGTGTTCGCGCCGTTCGTCGGCAGGATGGTCGACAAATACCATCCGCGGCCGGTCCTCGGCTTCGGGTTTTCGGTGCTGGCGATCGCGCTGACCTGGCTCAGCTTCGAGATGTCGCCGGGGACGCCCATCTGGCGGCTGCTGTTGCCGTTCTTCGCGACGGGCGTCGGGATGGCGTTCGTGTGGTCGCCGCTGACCGCCACCGCGACGCGCAACCTGCCGCCGCGCCTGGCCGGTGCGGGCTCGGCCGTCTACAACTCCGTCCGCCAGCTCGGCGCCGTGCTCGGCAGCGCCGGCATGGCCGCGTTCATGACGGCACGGATCGGCGCCGAGATGCCCGCGCAGCCGTCGGAAGGTGTCGGCGGTGAGGCGGCCGCCAGCCTGCAATTGCCCGAATTCCTGCGGGACCCGTTCGCGGCCGCCATGTCGCAATCGGTGTTGCTGCCCGCGTTCATCGCGCTGTTCGGGATCGTGGCCGCGCTGTTCTTGATCGGGTTCGCACCGTCGGCCACGGCCGGCGCCCCGGCCGAGGCGGGTGACGTGTTCGACGACTATGACGACGACTACGACTACGACGACGACTACGACGACGACGCGTACGTCGAATGCATCCTTGTGCGCGAACCCGAGCCCGTGTCCGCCCCGCGCGCGGCGTACGCGCGTGAAAGCCGCGAGCCGCCAATCGATCGGGTCGCCCACCCGCGCCCGGCGCGCGTCGACGTGGGGACCGGCCCGCGGGACGAACCGACTCCGCACGGTGGCCCTATCGGGTTCGCGCACAACGGCTCTCATGTCGACACCGGCCAGCGCGTCCGTCCCATCACCGCGCCGCGCGACCGGCTCGCGCCGCCGGCGCAACGCCAGCAGAACGGCGCGGTGCGAGGCCGGCGTCACCGCCGCGATCCCGACGACGACCCCACCGGTTACGGCCGCCACTCGTCCGGCAACTAACCGGGGCCATCACGTCGGTTCGGTCAGCGCCAGAAACGCGCCCAGGTCGGTCAGGCCCGCCGGGGTGGTGGGCAGGTATTCGGTCAACGACCCCGAGCGGACGATGAACGCCGCGTATTGGGCCCGGCTGATGGCGACGTTGAGGCGATTCCTGTTGAGCAGGAACGAGATACCGCGCGGTACCAGGTCTGCGGAAGATGCCGTCATCGACATGAACACGACCGGCGCCTGCCCACCCTGGAACTTGTCGACCGTCCCCACCCGGATCCCGCCGAGCCCGGCCGAGGCCAGCCGTCGGCGCAGCAGTCCCACCTGGGCGTTGTAGGGCGCCAGCACCAGCACGTCGGCGGCGGTCAGCGGGCGGGTGCCGTGCTCGTCGGTCCACGGCGCCCCGAGCATCCGGTCGATCTCGGCGGCGATCGCGTCGGCCTCCTGAGGGCTCTCCGTCGAGTTGCCGTGGTGTGCGACGGTGAGCGTCTGGACGCCGGGCGGGTAGCCGGCAAGCCGTCGGTCACCGGTGCACTCGTGGGAATGCAACCTGCCCTCGTAGGACAGCGCCGACACCGCGGCGCAGACCGCCGGATGCATGCGGTACGAGCGGTCCAGGAAGTAGCCGCGTTCGTCGGGCAGGGTGCGCTGACCGTCGACCAGCCAGTCGAGTGCCGAGGTATCAACCGGGTCGGGATGGGTTCCCTGGCTGACCTGCGGCAGCTGCTGAGGGTCGCCGAGTAGCACCAGGTTGGCGGCCGCAGGCGCGACCGCGATGGTGTTTGCCAGGCAGAACTGGCCCGCCTCGTCGATCACCAGGAGGTCGAGGCTGCCGGGCGCTATCCGGTTGGCGTTGGCGAAATCCCAGGCCGTGCCGCCCACGACGCAGCCCGCGGTGCCGGGCCCCCAAGATTGAATGAACTCGGCGTACCCGCTGCCGTCGACCTCCCGCCAGCGCGGTGCGCTGTGGCCGTTGCGTTTCTTCGCGACCCGCGCCGGGTCCAGCCCGGCGTCGATGACGCAGTCGAGCAGGTTCTCCACCGTGGCGTGCGACTGCGCGACCACGCCGATGCGCCAGCCGTGGTGGGTGGCGAGCCGATGGACGACGCGGGCGGCGGTGTGCGTCTTGCCGGTGCCCGGCGGTCCATGCACCGCCAGGTAGGAGGAGTCCAGGTCCAGCACCGCGTCGGTGATGTCGCGGACCGTGTCGACGCCGCGCGGCAGCGCGCTGCCGCTTCGGGTCCGGGGCGCGCGGCGCAGCAGGATGTCCACGGCCGCGCTCCGGGGCAACTGCGGCAGGCCGGCCGCGACGGCGGCGGCCGTGGCCTCGATCGACTCCCGCAGGGCGGTCGTCGGGATCGGCGGACCGGGGGTGAGGGCGAAGGGGAGGTGGTGGAATGGCTTGCCGTCGTTGCCCACTCGTTCAACGATGGTCACCTCGGTGGGCAGCGCCGGATCGTCGGCCTCGATCACCGTGGCGCGTCCGGCCGCTCGCCGGTCGGGATCGTCGGACAGGCCGGGCGGGGTCGGGGGGTCGTAGAGTGCGAAGACGTCGGTCATCAACTCGCCGCGCGCCAGCGCGCCCCGCAGCCGCACCCGTCGCTGCGGCTTGCGCGCGCGGGGCGGGATGTTCCAGTCCACGCTGACCGACGCGTGCTCGGCGACGAAGACGTCGGTGTCGTCCGCCCACTCCTCGACGGGGAAGTTGAGGCGGTCGAAGTGGGCCCACCAGAACGGTTTGTCCTCCCGCCGGTGGTAGCCGCGCGCCGCGGCCAGCAACGCTACGGCCGTCTGCTTCGGCGTGCGTTGACCGACGGCGGCGTCGCCGGTGAACCTCGACAGGGTCACCGCCAGCTGGTCACGGTCCTCGACTCTGTTGCCGTCCCGCACAGGCTGGGCGCCGACCGGCAGGACGCCGGATTCGTAGGCGCGCAACATCAACCAGTTGCGCAGTTCCTGGGTCGAGCGGCAGTCGTAGTGGTTGTACTCCTCGATCTCCTTGAGCACGGAGGCGGCTTCGTCGCCGCGGCCGTCGGCCCGCAGTTCGCAGTAGCGGGCGTAGGAGGTGATCGAACCGGTGGCGGTGGTGACATCGCCGGCCCGCAGCTGCGCGCCCATGTAGAGCGGTTCGAGCGCCTTCAGGCTGAACGACTCCGCACCCACGCGAACGCTCTTGCGCACCAGGGGGTAGAGGTCGACGAGCGTCCCGCTGCGCAGCAGTTCGTCGACCTGATCCTCGCCGACTCCGTAGCGCCCAGCGAGCCGCAGTAACGCGGTCTTCTCATACGGCGCGTAGTGGTAGACGTGCATGTTCGGCCTGCGCTTGCGACGCTTGGCCACCATGGCCAGAAAATCGCCGAGGGCCTTGCGTTCATCCGCCCGGTTGTGCGCCCACAGCGGGCGAAACGTGCCGGCGGGCCCGGCTTCCAGGACCCCGAATAGGTATTCCAGACCCCACTCCTTGCCGTCGAGGGTCCACAGCGGGTCGCCCTCGAAGTCGAAGAACAGGTCGCCGGGGTCCGGTTCGGGCAGCAGCGTCAGGGGTTGGGGGTCGACGATCTCGTAAAGCGGCGTGCCGGTTTCTCGTTGGCGCACTTGAAGTCCGGCCTGGGCGGTCAGCTTGCGGACCGCGGCGGGGGCGAGGTCCGGCACGGGGCCGGCGTGCCGGGCCAGGCCGGGCACCGTGGTGATTCCGGCGTCGATCAGCTTGTCGCGCTGGCCCACTCGCATGCCGGCGACCAACAGCAGGTCGTCGCAGGCGCGCAGCTGCTCGGTGCACAACGCGCAACGGAAACAGGCGGCCACGCCCTCGTCGTCCCAGCGGACCGGGGTGCCACCGGCGTGGTGTTCATCGAGGAGCCGTTGCAGTCGGGCGCGCTGGGCGCGGTAGACGGGGACGAGGTCGCGGACGCGGTAGCGGGCGGCCGTCCCGTCGCCCAGGTGCAGTTCGGCCTCGGGCGCCACCGGGACCCCCGAGGCTGCCAGCGCATCGGCATAGGCGGCGAGCTGCAACAGGGCGGTGACGTTGGCCGAACGGGCCAGCTTGGTGTCGATGACCCGGTATTGGTCGCCGTCTCGCACCAGGAAGTCGGCGAAGCCGACGAAGCGGCCGTCGAACACGGCCGCCTGATACACCACCGGGGCGCCGCCCACGATGGCGCGCCGGGTCGCTTCGGTGGCCGCCGCGAAGCCGGCGGGCGTGTAGGCCGGGCGGCCGATGACCGCGACCCCGCTCCCGAACTCGCCCCGCAGCCGGTCCAGTTCGCGTCGCTCGTGGTCGTTTCCGAGGGCCGCGGTCCGCGCGAGCAGGTCATCCTCGGCCGGGGCGGCGGGTCCCCAGCCCAGCTTCGCGTCGAAATCGCGCAGCAGCGCGTACTCGCACCGGGCGGCGGCGGCCAGATCCGACGCGCTGTACACGATGCTGTCGCCGGTGACGAACACAGCAGCAACTGTAGGGGAGGGGACCGACGGAAAGGCGGTTCCGGCTAGCGGCCCGGGGCGTTACCGATCAGCTCCACACCGTTGCCGTTCCAGTGGAACCGCACATCGGTGTTCAACCCGTTGATGCCGCTGGGGTAGGTCAGCGCCACCGTGTCACCGGTGGTCTGCGTCGCGTCGACGCCGTTGAACCCGTAGGTGTCGGGGACCCCTTGCGGGATGAACTGCCCGAGGTGGAACAGCACCGCCCGGGTGGTGGGGTTGACGGCGTTGGTGTTGGCCTTGATGATCACCGCCGACAACTGGGCGCACTGGTTGTAGTTGCCGGCCAGCGGCTCCGGGTTCCAGCCTTGCTGGCTGCGCGGGTCGCGTGGCAGCTCGGAGACGACCTTCGCGATGGTGGGCGAGGCGAGGTTGACCGCGCACGGGTCGGCCGGCGCGGCATTGCTGCCGGGCGGCGCGGCGGCGCCCGAGGGCTGGGCCGGGGCGGTGATGGACGGGGTCTCGGTGGTCGTCGTGGCCTGCGGCGTCTTCGCGACCGTGGAGTCCCCCGAACCACAGCCGGCCAACGTCATGGCGATCAACGCGACGGCGGCCGAGCCGGTCAGTGGCCCGGTACGGCGGGGTGGCGACCACACATCGGGCACCGTACCGTCATCGCGCGCACAGGTGTGACAGGCATGGCCGGGCACGGCTGTGCTCATGATCACGGACCCGCAGCGCTCATGTCCGCTGAGCTCGCGATCACCACTAGACTCCATGGGCGATGACCACTCCGGACAGCTCGCCCGAGGCTGCCTCTCCCACATTTGCCGACCTGCAGATCAACCCTTCGGTCCTGCGGGCGATCGCCGACGTGGGTTACGAGTCGCCCACGGGCATCCAGGCCGCGACCATCCCGGCGCTGATGGCGGGCTCGGACGTCGTCGGGCTGGCGCAGACCGGCACGGGCAAGACGGCGGCGTTCGCCATCCCCATCCTGTCCAAGATCGACGTCACCAGCACCGCGACCCAGGCGCTGGTGCTGGCGCCCACCCGCGAGCTGGCCCTGCAGGTGGCCGAGGCGTTCAGCCGCTACGGGGCCCATCTGCCGAAGGTCAATGTGCTGCCGATCTACGGCGGCTCGTCGTACAGCGTGCAGCTGGCGGGCCTGCGACGCGGCGCGCAGGTGGTCGTGGGCACGCCCGGCCGGGTCATCGACCATCTCGAGCGCGGGACGCTGGACCTGTCGCGGGTGGACTACCTGGTGCTCGACGAGGCGGACGAGATGCTCACCATGGGCTTCGCCGAGGACGTCGAACGCATCCTGGCCGACACCCCCGAGTACAAGCAGGTCGCCCTGTTCTCGGCGACCATGCCGCCCGCGATCCGCAAGCTCACCACCAAGTACCTGCACGATCCGCTCGAGGTCACCACCAAAGCCAAAACCGCCACGGCCGAGAACATTTCGCAGCGATACATCCAGGTCGCCGGCCCGCGCAAGATGGACGCGCTGACCCGCGTCCTCGAGGTGGAGCCGTTCGAGGCGATGATCGTCTTCGTACGCACCAAGCAGGCCACCGAGGAGGTCGCGGAGAAGCTCAGGGCCCGAGGCTTTTCCGCGGCGGCCATCAACGGCGACATCCCGCAGGGCCAGCGCGAGCGGACTGTCGCCGCGCTGAAGGACGGCGGCATCGACATCCTGGTCGCCACCGACGTGGCCGCGCGCGGGCTCGACGTGGAGCGCATATCGCATGTGCTCAACTACGACATTCCGCACGACACCGAGTCCTACGTGCATCGCATCGGGCGCACCGGTCGGGCCGGGCGTTCGGGGACCGCGCTGCTGTTCGTTTCCCCGCGGGAGCGCCACCTGCTCAAGGCGATCGAGAAGGCGACGCGGCAAACGCTGACCGAGGCGGAACTGCCCACCGTCGAGGACGTCAACGCCCAGCGGGTGGCGAAGTTCGCGGATTCCATCACCGCCGCGCTGGGCCGTCCGGGGATCGACCTGTTCCGCAAGCTGGTCGAGGACTACGAGCGCGAGCACGATGTCCCGTTGGCCGACATCGCCGCGGCGCTGGCGCTGCAGTCCCGTGACGGCGAAGAGTTCCTGATGTCGCCCGAGCCGCCGCGTGAACGCCGTGAGCGGCATACCGAACAACGCGAGCGTCCCGAAAGGCCAAGGCAAACAAGGTCGTTCACCACTTACCGCATCGCGGTGGGTAAACGGCACAAGGTCGGCCCGGGCGCGATCGTCGGCGCCATCGCCAACGAGGGTGGGCTGCATCGCAGCGATTTCGGGCACATCGCCATCGGCCCGGACTTCTCGCTGGTGGAGCTGCCGGCCAAGCTGTCCCCGTCGACGCTGAAAAGGCTTGAACGCACCCGCATTTCGGGGGTGCTCATCAATCTTCAGCCGGATCGGTCGGCCACCAAGCCGCGCGGCCGGGACGGCGGGAAGCCGCGCAGGAAACACACCGGATGACCCTGTCCGAAGAACAAGACGCCCAGGGCGGACTCGAGCAGACCGCCCACGTCGACCGGGTCGCGTCGCTGACCGGAGTACGCGCCGTCGCCGCCCTCCTCGTCGTCGGCACGCACGCGGCCTACAGCACCGGCAAGTACACCCACGGCTATTGGGGCCTGGTCGGCTCTCGCATGGAGATCGGCGTGCCGATCTTCTTCGTGCTGTCCGGCTTCCTGCTGTTCCGTCCGTGGCTCAAATCGGCCGCCACCGGCGCGCCGCCGCCGTCGCTGAGTCGCTATGCGTGGCACCGGGTTCGACGCATCATGCCGGCCTACGTGATCACCGTGCTGTTCGCCTACGTGCTGTACCACTTCCGCGAAGCGGGACCCAACCCCGGACACACGTGGCTCGGCCTGGTGCGCAACCTGACGCTGACGCAGATCTACTGCAACGGGTACCTGGGCAAGTACCTGCATCAGGGGCTGACGCAGATGTGGAGCCTCGCGGTGGAAGCGTCGTTCTACGTGCTGCTCCCGCTGCTGGCCTACGTGCTCTTGGTGCTCGTCTGCCGACGGCGCTGGCAGCCGAGACTCCTGCTGGGTGCGCTGGCCGGCTTGACCTTGGTCAGCCCGGCCTGGCTGGTTCTCGTGCACACCGATCACTGGTTTCCCGACGGCGCGCGGCTGTGGCTGCCCACCTACCTGGCCTGGTTCCTCGCCGGGATGTTGCTGGCCGTCCTGCAGGCGATGGGCGTGCGCGGTTACGCCTTCGTGGCCATACCGCTGGCGATCGTCTGCTATTTCATCGTCTCCACGCCCATCGCCGGCGCGCCCACCACCTCGCCGGCGACGCTGAGCGAGGCGCTGTTCAAGACCTGCTTCTATGCCGTGATCGCCGCGCTCGCGGTGGCGCCGCTGGCCCTGGGGGACCAGGGCTGGTACTGGCGGCTGCTGGCGACCCGGCCGATGGTGTGGCTGGGGGAGATCTCCTACGAGATCTTCCTGATCCACCTGATCACCATGGAATTCGCCATGGTCTACATCGTTCGCGCCCACGTCTACACCGGCTCGATGCTGTACCTGTTCCTCGCGACGATGGTGCTGACGATTCCGCTGGCCTGGCTGCTGCACCGCTTCACGCGCGTGCGAACCTGAGCCGCCCGGGCGCCTAGCCGCGGGCCGAAACCGGCGTCACGATCGGCACGACGAACTCTTCGATCATCGCCCGCTCGTCGGCGTCGTCTCGGCCCGGGAACTGCAGCAGCGAACTGATCACTCGCACCATCCAGCGCGCCCGGCGCTCCACGACGGCGGGGTCTTCCGGCCCGAGGGAGCCGATGAACGCGGCGGCCAGGGCGGTGATCACCTCGGACTGTCCGGCCACCTCGACGCCGATCGGCGGCCGGGTGATGGCGAACCACGACGCCAACGCGCGGCTGCCGCGAACCATCCGCAGCGTGGCGGTGATGCTCGCGACGAGTCGTTCCCGGGGATCGTCGATGCCGCCGATCTGCTCCTTGATCGCGCGGCTGAGCCTGCGGGTTTCGCGGTGCACGTAGGCGGTCCGCAACGCCTCGCGGTTCTCGAAGTACCGGTACAGCGTCGCGCGCGAACATCCTGCGGCCCTGGCGATTTCGTTCATGCCGATCGAAGCGTGGTCGCGCTCGGTGTAGAGTCGCTCGGCGGCGTCGAGGATCCGGTCCGCGGCCGCTTCGGTGCGCTGCGTGCCCAGCCAGTCGTTCGGCATCAGGACTTCACCCGGATCGGTACCGACAGCGGGCGGCGCACGTAACTGCCGCCCGACCAGACGATCGCGGACTCATCGACCTCGAAATCGGGGCAGCGGGCCAGCAATTCGGTCAGAGCGACACGGGATTGCATGCGCGCCGCCGCCGCGCCGAGGCAATGGTGGGCGCCGTGGCTGAAGGTCAGGATGTTGCGCGGGCAGCGGGTGACGTCGAGTTCACCTGCGTCCGGCCCGTATTGGCGCTCGTCCCGGTTGGCCGACCCGTACAGCAGGAACACCTTCCGCGCGGCGGGGATGGTCGTGCCGTGAAGAGTCACGTCGCGGGTGGTGGTGCGCGCCAGTCCCTGCACCGGCGAGGTCAGCCTGAGCAATTCCTCGACGGCATCGGGGATCAACCCCGGATCGTCGACCAGAAGCCGCCGCTGGTCGGGACGCTGATGCAGCAAAGGCATTGAGCCACCGAGCATTCCGGTGGTGGTGTCGTTGCCGCCGGTGACCATGGTGAACGTGAACGCCAGCACCGAGAGGGTGCCGGCGATATCGCCGCCGGCGCCCACGCCGGCGGCCACCAAATGGGAGATGGTGTCGTCGCCGGGCTTGGTTCGGCGGCGCTCGATCAAACCGGTGAAGTAGGCCATCATCGACCCGACCGCGTCGCCAACCGTTTCCAGTGCGCCGGCGACGCCGCCTTCGGCGGTGTTGGCCGCGACGATCACATCCGTCCACCGGTCGAATTGCGCTCGATCCGCTTCGGGGACACCGAGGTAGTGCGCGACCACCATCGACGGCAGCGGTTTGAACAGCTCGGTGACGATGTCGCCGCCGCCGGCGGCGCGCAGCCTCTCGATGCGCTCGACGACGAATTCGCGCACCTTGGGCTCCACCGCCTCCACCTGTCGTGGCGTGAAGCCGCGCGACACCAGTTTCCGAAACTCGGTGTGCACCGGCGGATCCTGCATCACCATCGGCGGATTGTCCTGCAGCCCGATCATTTCCAGGTCACCGTAGTTGACCGTCAGTCCCTGCGCGGAGGAGAACGTCTCGTGGTCGCGCGCGGCGGCCCACACGTCGGCGTGCCGGGACAGCACGTAGTAGTCGTGCTCGGGCCGTCTGGCCGGGACGACGTGGTGCACCGGATCGTGGTCGCGAAGCGCCCGGTACATCGGCCAGGGATCCGGCCAGGTGTCGGCGGTCGCCAGCTCGAACGTGACCGGCACGTTGTGAGACATAACCACAGCCATGTCTCATTGGTACGACAATCAGCTCAGAATGTCAACGTGGCCTACCGCCGGGCGCCCCGGCCAGCCGGGCGGTCGACATCACGCGCCCGGCCAGCCGGGCAGTCGAGCAACGCTACCTAGATCCCCGCGCCCGGGTTCAGAATCCCCTGCGGGTCCAGGGCCTGCTTGATCCGCCGGTTGAGGTCCATCACCTCGGGGCCGAGGTAGCCCGCCAGCCACGGCCGCTTCAACCGGCCCACGCCGTGCTCACCGGTGATCGTGCCGCCGAGCCCGACGGCCAGGTCCATGATCTCGCCGAAGGCGAGGTGGGCCCGCTCGGTCATGGCGACGTCCGCGGGGTCGTACACGATCAACGGGTGGGTGTTGCCGTCGCCGGCGTGGGCGATCACCGAGATCGTCAGGTCACGCTCGGCGGCGATGCGCGCGATGCCGGTGACCAACCGGCCCAGTGCCGGGAGCGGGACCCCGACGTCTTCGAGCAAGAGCGATCCCTTCGCCTCGACCGCGGGGATGCAGAACCGGCGGGCGGCGACGAAGGCCTCGCCCTCGTCGGGATCGTCGGTCGAAAACACTTCCGTCGCACCGTTTTCGGCGAACACCGCGGCCATGATCTCGGCGTCCTCGGAGCCCGCGCGTCCCCTTTCGTCGGAGCCGGCCACCAGCATGGCGGCCGCCCCTCGGTCCAGGTCCATGCGCAAGGTGTCCTCGACGGCGTTGATGGCCACCGAATCCATGAACTCCAGCATCGACGGGCGCAGGCACCCAACAACCCCGAGCACCGCGTCCACGGCCGCCTCCACCGACGCGAACGAGGCCACCACGATGCCGGACGCGTTCTGCTTGGGAACCAGGCGCAGCGTGACCTCGGTGACGACTCCCAGCGTGCCCTCGCTGCCGACGAAAAGCTTGGTCAGCGACAGCCCGGCCACATCCTTTAACCGCGGACCGCCGAGCCGGACCGCGGTACCGTCGGCCAACACCACCTGCATGCCCAGCACGTAGTCGGTGGTCACGCCGTATTTCACGCAACACAGGCCGCCGGCGTTGGTGGCGATGTTGCCGCCGATGCTGCAGATTTCGAACGACGACGGGTCCGGGGGATACCACAGGCCGTACTCGGCGACGGCCTTCTTGACCTCGGCGTTGAACAGGCCGGCCTGACACACCGCCGTGCGCGTCACCGGGTCGACGGCGATGTCGCGCATCCTCTCCGTCGACAGGACGATGCCGTTGTCCAGCGCCGTCGCCCCGCCGGACAGCCCGCTACCGGCTCCGCGGGTCACCACCGGCACCCGGTGGCGGGTGGCCCAGCGCAGCACGGTCTGTACGTCCTCGGTGCACCGCGGGCGCACCACCGCCAACGGTTTGCCGGCCGACGGGTCGAAGGCGCGGTCCTGGCGGTAGCCCTCGGTGACGGCCGGGTCGGTCACGACCATCCCGTCGGGCAGGCCGGAGATCAGCTCGGCCAGGACATCACTGCTCACAGCCTTCGATCCTAGGGCCCGCCATCCCCGGCGAACTCCGGCGCGCGGTCCACTTCCCTCAGCGACGGCAGCCTCAAGGCGACCAGCCCGATCAACAGGATCGGTACCGCCAACGCCAGGAAGGTGGCCTTGAGCCCTGCGGCGTCGGCCAGGGGCCCGGCCACCAGCAAGCCCAACGGGCCCGCGGCGTACATCAACCCCGTCATCACCCCGACCACCCGGCCGCGCAGATGGTGCGGCGCCCGGGTCTGCATGACGTAGTTATAGATCGGCTGGATCGGCCCGTAGACCAGCCCCGTCACCCCGCACAGTACGAGGATCACCGGCAGCGGCGGCAGGAAGGCGATGCCGACCGTCGCGGCGCCGAAGGTGAGCGTCGCCGTCAGCACCGCCGTCCGCCGGCGGGTGCGTTTCGACAGCACCGCGTAGCCCAGCGCGCCCGCGACGCCGCCCACCCCGAGCGCCATCAGAGCCCAACCCAGCTGGGCGGGCTGGTGCCGGTCGGTGAAGTACTTGGGGAACAGCACGCTTTCCATCGGCAGGTAGAGGGCGGTCACAACCAGGTCGATCAGGGCGAGCGTCCGCAGCACCCGCAGATTCCAGACGAACCGCAGCCCTTCGACGATGCCGGACATCAACCCGTCGGGTCGGGTCGCGTGGTGCGGCTTGCCGGCACCCTCGAGCCGCAGCGCGCCGATCGCCAGGAAGGACATCCCGAAGCAACCGGCCGTGACCCACATCGTGTTGATGCCGCCGACCGTGGCGATCATCAAACCGCCGATGCCGGGCCCCACGATGTAGGCCAGGTTGAGAATGGCCTCGTAGACGCTGTTGGTGCGGTCCAGCGACCAGCCCGCGCGGGCGGCCGCCTCCGGCAGCATCGACTGGCGCGCCGTCGCCCCGGCCGGGTCGAAAGCCGCCGCGCAGAAGGCCACCACGGCAAGCTCGGTGACGTTGATCGCGCCTGCCCCGAGCGCCCACGCGGTCAGGGGGATGACGCTCACCGCCGCGCCGGACAGCGCATCGGAGACGAGCGATATCCGGCGGCGCCCGAAGAAATCCACCGCGGTCCCGGCCACCAGGGTGGACAACACGAGGGGCAGCGTCATCGCGGCCGCCACGATCGACGCGTCCTTGGCGCTGTCGCGGTGCTGCAACGCCAGCCACGGGAACGCGACTATCGAGATGCCGGTGCCGGCCGTCGCCAGCAGTGTGGCGAACAGGATCAGAAACGCCGGGCCGCGGCTCGTATGGCTCATGGGTATTCGGTGAGAACTTAACGGCTGACCCGCGGCGGTACCACCGATTATTCGGGGCGTTCGGCCGTCGCCTGCCGGTTGACTGCAGGATGTTCATGTGCTCGTCCACCCTCGTACCGGCCAGGCGTTCGATTCTCCCGTGGTCCCCGGCACCGGATGGCCGGGCGACCCGGCGACCCCGGAGACGGACGTCGCCGCCGACGCCGCACAGGTCGCCGCGCTGGCGCCCCGCGCCGCGTCGATCCCCGAACTCGACGCCCTGATCAGTGTCTGCCGCGCCTGCCCGCGGCTGGTCGACTGGCGCGAGGACGTGGCCGTCCTGAAACGGCGGGCCTTCGCCGACCAGCCGTACTGGGGCCGCCCGGTGCCGGGCTGGGGGTCGGAACGGCCCTGGTTGTTGATCGTCGGGTTGGCGCCCGCCGCGCACGGCGCCAACCGGACGGGCCGCATGTTCACCGGGGACCGGTCCGGCGACCAGCTCTATGCCGCGCTGCACCGGGCCGGGCTGGTGAACCAGCCGACCAGCGTGGATGCGGCGGACGGGTTGCGGGCCAACGGCGTTCGGATCGCCGCACCGGTGCGGTGTGCGCCCCCGGCCAACGCGCCGACACCGGCGGAGCGCGACACCTGCTGGCCCTGGCTGGAGGCCGAATGGCGGCTGGTCGCCGAGCATGTGCGCACGATCGTGGCTCTGGGCGGATTCGCCTGGCAAATCGCGCTGCGGCTGCCCGGCGCGTCCGCGATGCGCAAGCCGCGGTTCGGCCACGGGGTCGTGGCGCAATTCGCGCCTGGCGTGCGATTACTCGGCTGTTACCACCCCAGTCAGCAAAACATGTTTACCGGTAGGTTGACACCAGCAATGCTCGACGACGTTTTTCGCGACGCGAAAAGGCTGGCAGGGATTAAGTGACCGACGTTCTGATTTCTGGCGCTAGCGTGGCCGGTGCGACGACCGCTTATTGGCTTGGCCGCCATGGCTATTCGGTCACCGTGGTGGAGCGCCATCCCGGGCCGCGGCCGGGCGGCCAGGCGATCGACGTGCGCGGGCCGGCGCTGGACGTGCTGGAGCGCATGGGCCTGCTGGCCGCCGCCCAGAAGCGGAAGACGCAAATCCGCGGCGCCTCCGTCGTCGACAGCGACGGCAACGAGCTGTCCCGCGACACCGAGTCGACGCCCACGGGTGGGCCCGTCGACAGCCCCGACGTCGAGTTGCTGCGCGACGACCTGGTCGAATTGCTGTACGGCGCAAGCCAATGGACGGCGGAATACATCTTCGACGACACCATCACCGGGTTGGACGACGACGGTACGGCCGTCCACGTGACCTTCGAACGCGCAGCCGCGCGCAGCTTCGACTTGGTGATCGGCGCGGACGGATTGCACTCCAACGTGCGCCGGTTGGTGTTCGGCCCCGAGGAGCAATTCATCGAGCGGCTGGGCACGCATGCGGCGATCTTCACCGTGCCCAATTTCCTCGACCTGGACTACTGGCAGACCTGGCATTACGGGGACGCCAGCATGGCCGGGGTCTACAGCGCCCGCAACAACACCGAGGCCCGGGCCATGCTCGGTTTCATGGACGCCGAGCTGCGGATCGACTACCGCGACACCCAGGCGCAGTTCGCCGAGCTGGAACGGCGGATGGCCGGCGACGGGTGGGTGCGTCCGCAGCTGCTGGAATACATGCGCAGCGCACCGGATTTCTACTTCGACGAAATGTCGCAGATCAAGATGGACCGCTGGTCGAAGGGCCGGGTCGCGCTGGTCGGCGACGCCGCATACTGCTGCTCGCCGCTGTCGGGCCAGGGGACCAGTGTGGCCCTGCTGGGCGCCTACATCCTGGCCGGGGAGCTCGCCGCGGCCACTCACGACGGGACGGTCGACTACGAGCTCGGTTTCGCCAACTACCACAAAGAGTTCAACGACTACGTCAAGCGCAACCAATGGCTCGTCGTTGACAACATCCCCGGCGGGGCTCCGATACCGCAGGAGGTCTTCGACCGGATCGTCAGCTCGATCACGCTGAAGGACTACTGAGCCTGGGGGAGGCGCGCCCGAGGGAACGTTCGCACGCCGAAAGGCGTTGACGCGAACGTGCGTCTTTCCGTCCTTGATCTCGTCCCGGTCCGCACGGATCAGACGACCGCCGATGCGCTGGCGGCAACCGTGCAACTGGCCCAGGCCGCGGATCGGCTGGGTTACACGCGCTACTGGGTCGCCGAGCATCACAACATGCCCTCCGTCGGGGCCACCAGCCCGCCGGTCCTGATCGCCTACCTGGCCGCGCAAACCTCGCAGCTGCGTCTCGGGTCCGGCGGCGTGATGCTGCCCAACCACGCGCCGCTGGCGGTGGCCGAGCAGTTCGCGCTGCTGGAAGCCGCGGCCCCTGGCCGCATCGACCTGGGCATCGGGCGGGCGCCCGGGTCGGACCCGGTGACCGCCTACGCGCTGCGCGGCGGCCGCGGCGAAGAAGACATCGAGAACTTTCCGGAATACCTCGACGACGTGGCGGCGTTGATGAGCGCGCGCGGCGTGGTGGTGCCGCTGCGCTCGGGGAACTATCGGCTCAAGGCCACCCCGGCGGCCGCCGGTGAACCCCGCCTGTGGCTGCTGGGCTCGTCCATGTACTCGGCGCACTTGGCCGCCGCCAAGGGGTTGCCCTACGTGTTCGCGCACCACTTCTCGGGGCAGGGGACCGAGGAGGCGCTCGAGCTCTACCGCTCCCGGTTCAAGCCCAGCGCCGTGGCCGCCGAGCCGGTGACGTTCCTGACGGTGAACGCGGCGGTGGCCGAAACCCGCGACGAGGCAACGGCGTTGATGCTGCCCAATCTGCAGATGATGGCGAAGCTGCGCACCGGACAGCCCCTGGGGCCGGTGCCGCTCGTCGAGGAGGCACAGGGCGCGGAGCTGACGCCGCAGCAGCAGCAGATCGTGGAGAGCGGGTTGCGACGCGCGGTCCTGGGCACGCCCGCCGAGGCCGCCGACCAGTTACGGGCACTCGCCCAACGGTTCGGCGTCGACGAGGTCATGGTCAACCCGGTGGCCTCGGCTCGCCGCGGCACCCGGCCGGCCACCGCGCCGGCGCGGGTGGCGACCCTGGAACTGCTCGCCAAGGAATTGTTCTAGCCGGTCAGTCCGTCACACCCGATCGCTGCGAATCGACGGGGCCGGCGACCGCACTGCGGCCGGTGATCCAGCGCCGCAGTTCGTCCGCCGGTAACGGCGGGCTGTGCACGAACCCCTGGGTGATGGTGCAGCCGTAACGCCGCAGCGCGCTCAGCGTGGCCTCGTCTTCCACCCCCTCGGCGACGAGGTCGGCGCCCAGGTTCTGCGCCAAGTCCACGGTGGACTGCACGATGGCCACCGATCGGGGATCCTGCGCCAGCCGCGCCACGAATCTCCTGTCCAATTTCAGCTCGTCGACCGAGACATCCTGCAGACGGGCCAGCGACGACCATCCGGTGCCGTAGTCGTCCAGCGAGATACGAACGCCGAGAAGCTGCAGGGCGGCGACGGTGTTGCGGGAGCGCTCCGAGTCGACCAGGGCGCTCTCGGTGATCTCGATGATCAGCGCGTCCGGGGGTAGTCCGTGGGTCCGCAGCAGCCGTTCGATGGTGACCGCGAGGTCCAGATCGAGCAGGTTCGTCGTCGACAGGTTCACCGCGACCGTCAGCGCGATGCCCTGATCGCGCCAGAACCGGACCTGTTCGAGGGTGAGGTTGATGGTGCGATTGGCCAACGTGCGCATCAACCCGGCGCGTTCGGCGGCCGGGAGGAACTCTTCGGGCAACAGCAACCCGCGCGCGGGGTGCTGCCAGCGCAGCAGGGCCTCGACGCTGTGCACGCTTCCGTCGCTGGCGTTGACCTTCGGCTGGTAGTGCACCGTCAGCTCGTCGCCATCGATCAGCGCGGCGCGCAGCTCCCGGATGAGGTTGGGGTCGTGGTCGCGATCCACCTCGAAGCCCGACTCGTACACCGCGATCCTGCTGAGGGCGGACTTGGCGTACGGGATTGCCGCCTCGGCGCGATTCAACAGCTCCTGCGGGTGATCGCAATGATCGGGGTACAACGCGATGGCGACGCAGGCGTCGACCTGCACACTGATCGCGTCCAGTTCGAACGGGATGCTGATGGCCTCGAGTAACCGGCCCGCCTGGGCCCGTGCGGCGGCGAGGTCCGATCCCTCGCCCAGCAGAATGGCGAATTCTTCGTCGCTCACGCGGGCGAGCAGGTCGTCGCGACGCATGTTGTGCGCGAGCCGGTTTGCGACCCGCCACAACAACTCATCGCCGAAGTGGCGACCGACCGAGTGGTTGATCTCCCGCAGCTGGGGCAGATTCAGCAAGAGCAGCGCGCGACGCGACGACGTTCTCGCCGGCAAGTCGGACGCCGACAGCGCGGTCAGCGCCGTTGCCAGCGACCGCCGATTGGGCAGTGTGGTCAATTCGTCGGTCATGGCCTGTTTGTGGCTTTCGGCCAGCAGGCTGACATCCCGGAACGTCACCGAGAATCGGGCGGCGACCGCCACCAGACTCAGCGCGGCGAGCGTGGATGCGAGCCGCGAATCGTGCCCCAGGATGGCGACACCGAGTGCCACGACGGTGCACGTCACCGGAACGGCGTAGGCGTCGAGTCCGCGCCGCGTCACCGGTGCCGCCGACGACCCCCGCGCCCAGCTGGCCAGCGCCACCAGCAGCGACGAGGCCGGCCAGAGCGCGTCCAGCGTGGTGCCTACCCGGTACGAGCCCGCCGACGTCTGGAAGAGGTACGCGGTGTCCGCGACCGCGAAACCGATTAGCCCGACGACAAGGAAGGCCCAGCGAAACTCGCTGCGCCAGCCGAGGATTGGCAGCATGCCGACGGCCAGGGCCAGCAGCACCAGGTCGCCCCACGGATAGATCAGGCCTACCAACACTGTCGCGGGTGTCCGGTGCGCGGCCGCATGCATGGGCCCGTCCCGCAGCGCCGCTGCCAGTGCGGCCACGGCCAGCGCGCACACCAGGGAATCGAGGCGTACCGGCATCGGCACCCGCTTGAGGCGGGATCGCATCAGCAGCACTATCCCGGCATAGACGAACGGGTAGAACGCCAGGTATTCGGGATCGGCAACCGACGGTGAGTGCGCGTTCGGCACCCACAACGCGTACACGACATCACCGAGCGCCGAGAGCGCCATGCCCGCCGCGATCAGAGACCACGCAAGCCGGTCGGCTTTGAGGCGGTACGCGCGAACGGCGATCAGCCCGGCCGCCAGCAGGTTCAACGCTGAATACAGGGATTTGGCGAAGAAGACGCTGTGGCCGGCATTCGGTGCGACGACGCTGGTCACCGTGAAGGAGACCACGCCGATGATCAAGCCCGCCAAGGCGATCCGGATCGGCGTCGGGGGCCACCGAACGCCGTCGACCCCGTCCTGCGGCCGTGCGGGTCGTGACACGTCCACGTCGGCGGCGCGCCTGCGCATCTGCGTCGTGCTCGTCGCGACGACCGGCGCCGCGATTGCCGGCTCGGCCAGCGCGATGGCCGGCTCGGCGGGCGCGATTGCCGGGGAGGGATAGGAGAGCGGCAGATCGGGCACAAAGCTCCGAACGCATTGGCCGCCTTCGCGTTTGGCGGTGTACATGGCCAGGTCGGCGTGCCGGAGGAGCTGCTCGACGGTGCATTCCGACGCGGCGGTCGCGACCGTGAAGCCGACACTCGGCCGGACCGGTATGGGAACGCCGTCGACCAGGATCGGGGTGTTGAACGCCTCGAGGACTCGATGCGCTGCCACATGCGACTCTTCGATGGGGCCCTCGAGGAGGACGGCGAATTCGTCACCACCGAGGCGAGCGGTGACGCACTTGTCGCCCAACGTGGCGGTGAGTCGCCCGGCGACCCGGACCAGCAGTTCGTCACCGGCGGGGTGGCCCAGGGCGTCGTTGACCGATTTGAAGTTGTCGAGGTCGAGACACAACACCCCGATGGGTGCGATGTCGCAATTCCGCCGGGCGACGGCCTGTTCCAGCCGATCAAGGAAATACGCCCTGTTGGCCAGTCCCGTCAGACTGTCGCGGAACGCTTCCCGCGCCACCTCGGACAGCAGCCTCTGGTTCTCCATCAGCATGACGAACTGCCGGACGAGCACCGCCGCAACCAGGATCCCCAGCGCCATCAGCAGAGGTCCGTGCGTCATCAACCTGACCGCGCGGGTCAGCCCGACCGCGGCGGCCACCAGCAGTGGCAGGTACGGCAACCACAGCCGGGTGCGCGACCGTATTTCGTCGTCACGCGACCCCGGCGCCGGCACCTCGTGGACGCTGGACAGCGCGGCGAGCGCGATCATGCCCAGGCCGGCTACTCTGCCCAGATCCACGAGATCGCTCACCTGATAGCTGCCGATCCCGCTCTTGAACACCATCGCGATGTCCGCGACGCTGATCGCCGTCACGCCCCCGGCCAGCAGGTTGCGGCTCGGCGGGTCGCCGCGACGGACCCGGGACAGCATCAGGATCGAGGTCGTCAGCAGGAGGACGTCGTTGAAGACTTCGGGGATCGTCGTCGCCCGGGAGCCGCTGTCCTCGCGCAGTTGTTTCTCGAGGACGAAGACCCACGACACCACGAACAGCGACGTCGCCACGATCAGGCCGTCCAGCACCAGTCGCCGCGGGCTGTGCCGGGAGAAGCGCGACAACAGCACCAACGACGTGAAGGCGCCGAACGGCCAGAGCAACAGCACGATCTCGGCGGCGGCCGGATGCGTGGCGTGGGCCAGCTCCGGACGCACGTCGTACACGGCCCAGATGACCTCGCCGGCCGCCCAGCCCAACAGGGCCGTCACCATCGCCAGCCACCCGGCCCGGTGCCGACCGTCTGCGGACAGGGCCGCGTAGCCCGCGCACCCCGCCCCGAACAGCAGGCACGCCGCGAGAGCGATTTCGTCGACCGGCCGCGTCGCGTAGACGCCCCTCCAGTTCGCGATCGAAGACGCGACCACCAGCGCGGCCGCCGAACCGTAGACACCGAGGACGAGCCGACCCAGGCGCGGGGGCAGCCGGAATCGCCGCCAAGGATTGCCCGCCCACGGCTTCATACCCACTCCAGCTCATCCTGCGCCGTGCGGTGAGCAGTCCAAGAGTTCACCGTGCGCTAGTGGAGAATAAACCTCCCCACCAGGTCTAAGGTCAACGCCGCGTGAGTACCACGACCGGAATCGGCCGCGACGTCTTCTTCTGGTACGCCGTGTAGCGGTCGCCGTTGTTCTTGTTGACGATCTGCCATAGCCGCGGGTAATCGGCATCATCCGGTAACACGGGGCGGGCGGTGACCGCAAAACGCCTTGGGCCGACGTTGATTTCCACGTCCGGATTCTTCCGCAGGTTGTGATACCACCCGGGGGCGCGGGGATCGCCGCCCCTGGAAGCGACCACCAGGTAGTCATCGCCGTCGCGCGCATAGGTGAGCGCCGCGGTACGCGGTTGGCCCGTCTTGGCGCCGACGGTATGCAGCAGCAGGCTGGGTATCAGCAGGAAGCGATGACCGATCCAGCCGTTCGTCTTGCGATAGACGGTGTCGTGCAGGCGCAACATCGGGGGCAGTAGACGCTGCTCGACCCAGGACGGAAATGCCATCAGCCCAGTATTACTGGCTGGCGTCGATGCGGGCCAGTGCCGAACGCAGGATCTGCGCGGTGGCGTCCCGGTCGGGATCGCGCCTCAGCAGCATCCCTTTGGCGACCGACAGCTTGTCGCCGTTGCGCCGGGGCAGCACGTGCAGATGAATGTGGAACACCGTCTGGAAGGCGGCGCCGCCGTCGTTGATGGCGATGTTGGTCGCGTCGGCCAATTCGGTTGCGCGGGCGGCACGGGCGATCCGCTGGCCGATCGTGATCATCCCGGCCAGCGTCTCGGGCGGGGTGTCGGTGAGATCCACGCTGTGGCGCTTGGGGATCACGAGGGTGTGGCCTCGGGTGAACGGGCGGATGTCAAGGATGGCCACATACTCGTCGTCTTCACAGATCCGGATGGCCGGGGCCTCACCGGCGACAATCGCACAGAACACGCAGGACATGTCGCCCACGGTACTGGCCGGGGGATACGCTGCCGCAGTGGACGCTCGCGACGCGGCCCGCGATGTGGCTTATGCCGGCGCGGCCACTCAGGCCCGCATGCTGGCCGACGGTGAGCTGACCGCGCCCGAGCTGCTCGAGATCTATCTGGAGCGGATCGCGCGGCTGGACAGCCAGTTGCGCTGCTACCGCGTGGTGTTGGCCGACAGCGCGCGCTATGAGGCGGCCGTCGCGCAGGACCGCCTCGACGCGGGTGAGCGGCTGCCGCTGCTCGGGGTGCCGATCGCGATCAAAGACGACGTCGACGTCGCCGGCGAGGTGACGACGTACGGCAGCGGCGGGCACCGGCCCGCGGCGAACTCCGATGCGGAGGTGGTCCGCCGGCTCCGCGCCGCCGGCGCCGTCATCCTCGGCAAAACCAATGTGCCCGAGCTGATGATGTTTCCCTACACCGAGTCGCTGGCCTTCGGGGCGACCCGCAACCCCTGGAACCTCACCCGCACCCCGGGCGGCAGCAGTGGCGGCAGCGCGGCGGCGGTGGCCGCCGGCCTGGCTCCGCTGGCGCTGGGATCCGACGGTGGTGGCTCGATTCGCATCCCGGCGATCTGGTGTGGCCTGTTCGGTCTGAAGCCCCAACGCGACCGGGTGTCGTTGGAGCCGCATGACGACGCGTGGCACGGGCTCAGCGTCAACGGCCCGCTGGCCCGGTCGGTGCTGGACGCCGCGCTGTTCCTCGATGCGACATCCACCGTGCCGGGGCCCGAAGGGGAGTTCTCGGCCGCGGCGGCGCGTAGCCCCGGTCGGCTGCGCATCGCCTTGAGCACGAAGGTTCCCACGCCGTTGCCCGTCAGGATCGGCAAGGAGCAGCTCACGGCGGTCGAACAGGCCGGCGCGTTGCTGCGCGATCTGGGCCATGACGTCATCCGCGCCGAACCCGACTATCCGCCGTCGGCCATCATGACCAACTACCTGCCCCGCTATCTGCGGGGTATCAGCGACGACGCCGACGCACTGGCGCATCCCGAACGCCTGGAAGCGCGCACCCGCAACCTGGCGCGCGCCGGTTCGCTGTTCTCCGATCGCAGGATGGTCGCCCTCCGCGAGGCCGAGGCGGCGGCGAGTGCCCGGATCCAGTCGATCTTCGACGACGTCGACGTCGTCGTCACGCCGGGCAACGCCACGGGGCCGTCCCGAATCGGTGCCTACCAACGCCGCGGCGCGGTGTGGACGCTGCTGGCGGTGGCGCAGCGCGTGCCCTACCAGCAGGTGTGGAACCTGACAGGGCAGCCCGCCGCGGCCGTCCCGTGGGACTTCGACGGCGACGGCCTGCCGATCGCCGTGCAGCTGGTGGGCCGGCCGTTCGCGGAGGCGACGTTGTTGTCGCTGGCCGCGCAGATCGAGTCCGCCAGGCCGTGGGCGCATCGGCGACCGCCGGTGTCATGAGCGAAGAATTTCGCGCCAGGCGGCCAGCTTGACGCCGGGTCGCACGGCGTGGGCCGGGCTCGTCGACGGCAATCGTCGGTAGTCGATGCGCTCATCGGCCTCGGCCAGCCTGTGGTACAGCGCGGCGGCCTTGGCGCCGTTGAAGTACACCCGCGCGATGGCGGGGTACCGCGCGAACAGTTCGCCGAACTCGTTGACCACCACGCTCCTGGGTTCGATTGCCGAGTCCGCGCTGCCGGCGCGGCGGCAGGCGCGCACCACGTCCCAGAGGGCCACGCCCGCCGATTGCAGGGCGGTCAGCCGCTTTTCGTACGGCGCCGCCGCGTCGAACCCGAACAGCTCGCCGGTGATCGCCCAGAACGCATTTCGCGGATTCCCATAATACTGGCCTACCGCCAGGGATTGGGCGCTCGGAAACGAACCCAGGATCAGCACCCGGGCATTCTCGTCGACGACCGGTGGAAAACCCCCCAGCAGCGGTGCGCTCATCACTTCAGATCATGACGTGTCCTGTCGACGCCGACCCGCTTCGCCCGGCTTCGCCGCGCTCGCGATCGGCCGGACCTATTCGCGCCGACCCGCTTCGCCCGGCTTCGCCGCGCTCGCGATCGGCGGGACCTATTCGCGCCGACCCGCTTCGCCCGGCTTCGCCGCGCTCGCGATCGACGGGACCTATTCGCGCCGACCCGCTTCGCCCGGCTTCGCCGCGCTCGCGATCGACGCCCGTTGTACGTTGGCGACGTGGACGGGGACCTGCTCGACGGACTAGAGGGCAGCGCACGCGCTGAGCGGGCGGAGCTGGTCGAGTGGCTGCTCGAGCAGGGCATCACCCCCGACGAGATCAGGGCCACGAACCCCCCGCTGCTGCTGGCGACCCGCCACCTCATGGGTGACGACGGCACCTACGTGTCCGCCCGCGAGATCAGCGAGACCCACGGCATCGACCTGGATCTCTTGCAGCGGGTGCAGCGCGCGATCGGCCTGGCCCGGGTGGAGGACCCCGACGCGGTCGTGCACATGCGCGCCGACGGCGAAGCCGCCGCCTACGCCCAGCGTTTCGTCGAGCTCGGGCTGGACCCCGAGCAAGTGGTGCTCGTGGTCCGGGTGCTCGCCGAAGGGCTCTCACGCGCCGCCGAGGTCATGCGCTACACCGCGCTTTCGGCGATCATGCGGCCCGGCGCCACCGAGCTCGAAATCGCCAAGGCCTCAAAGGCTTTGGTGGGTGAAATCGCGCCCGAGCTCGGGCCGATGATCCAGCACATGCTGTTCATGCAGCTGCGTCACATGATGGAGACCGAAGCGGTCAACGCGGCCGAGCGCGCCGCCGGCAAACCCCTGCCGGGTGCGCGCCAGATCACCGTCGCCTTCGCGGACCTCGTCGGCTTCACCCGGATCGGCGAAGCGGTGTCGGCGGAGGAGCTGGGGCATCTGGCCAACCGACTGGCGGTCCTGGCGCGCGACATCACCACCCCGCCGGTGCGATTCATCAAGACGATCGGCGACGCGGTGATGTTCGTCTGCCCCGACCCGCTGCCCATGCTCGACGTGGTGGTGAAGCTGGTCGAGGCCGTGGACACCGACAACGACTTCCCACGGCTGCGGGCGGGCGTGGCCTCCGGCATGGCGGTGAGCCGGGCGGGCGACTGGTTCGGCAGCCCGGTCAACGTCGCCAGCCGGGTCACCGGTGTGGCGCGTCCGGGCACCGTGCTGGCGGCGGATTCGGCCTGGGAGACCGTTGCGGACATCGGCGAGTTCAACGGGTCGTTCGCAGGTGCGCGCCGCCTCAAGGGCATCAAGAACGAGGTCAAGCTCTTCCGTATTCGCCGGGGCGACGGCGGGGACTGAGTCGGACATCCGTCCGACATGGGCAGGCCCGGACGACTCTGGGGGGCGTTGGGCTCCGTCATGCGCGGGTCCTACGCGGCCGGTCTTCTACCCTGACTTCCGGCGCTTTGAATTGGTCGTTTCCGGGCCTGCTTCGCTACCAAAAATACAACGTGACGCAGGTCATATCAACGGGTTCTCCGCACTTAAACACACCTTTTCGCGGACGGCCGTTCGCGGGCCCGTCGCCCACGACGCGTGTGCCGTCGCCGGGCGGCGTTCGCCGCCGGTGAACGCTGTTCCCTAACCCGTGTAACGGTGTAATCATGTAATTATGAAATCGCATCACACGCACGGCCGGCGCTACGGCCGCCCCGGCGGCTGGCAGCAAGCCCAACAACCCGACGCCAGCGACGCCGCGGAATGGTTCGCCGGGCGTCTGCCCGAAAGCTGGTTCGACGGCGACCCGACGGTCATCGTCGACCGCGAGGAAATCACCGTCATCGGGCGGCTGCCGGAACCGCAGGGCGCGGAGAACGAGGAGACCGGGGCCCGCGCGGAAGGACGTGCTTCCCGGTTCCGCGAGGAAACCCGTTCGGAGCGAATGCACATCGCCGACGAGGCGCAAGATCGCTACGGGCGCAAGGTTTCCTGGGGTGTCGAGGTCGGTTCCAAAGCCGGCGCAGAACGAATCCTGTTCACTCACATCGCGGTTCCGGTGATGACACGCTTGAAGCAACCCGAGCGGCAGGTGCTCGACACGCTGGTGGATGCCGGTGTCGCCCGGTCTCGCGCCGACGCTCTGGCGTGGTCGGTCAAGCTGGTCGGTGAACATGCCGAGGAATGGCTGGCCAAGTTGCGTAACGCCATGTCGGCGGTCGACGACTTGCGCGCGGAGGGCCCGGACCTTCAGTCGTAGGCCGGTGCCCCGGCCGCCCCGAACCGAGAAACTATGCCCCGGTTGGGGTTTGACCAGATCTCAGCCGCCGTAGTTGGTCCACCACGTGTGCAGGTCTTCGAGGGCGGGCGGATCCCCGTAGACGTCACAGAGCATGAGTTTGGCCTCGTTGGTCCAGATGACGTTCGGGTGGTTCTTGTAGGTTCCGCACGCGATCGTGCCGGCGGTCACCGTGGGGGTGCTGTCGTGGTGCCAGCCATCCGGTGACTGCCCCGCTCCCGGGCAGTTCGTCAGTTGCACGGCGGCCACGTCGTCGTCGAACGCCTTCTTCAGCACGTCCTCGTCGGCGAACAGTCCATAGACGGCCCGAGACGGCCCACCCTGATTGGTGTTCTGGTCGCAGTCGACCATGGCCAGCGCATTCACCCAGATGCTGTTCGACTTGGGGGTCGCGGGCGTGCAAGCGCCGCCGGGATACCCGGTGGGCAGCATGCCGAGCAGCTTGCTCTGCGGGTTGCCGGCCCGGGTCGTTGTCGTGGTGGTGACGGCCCTGGTGGTGCTCGACGTGGTCGAGGTGCGGTTCGCCTGCGGGTTACCGTCGTCGCCTCCCATGACCACGACGATGCCGACGGCGGCGAGCGCAACGACAACCACCAACGCGGCGACGGCGGCGATGATGGGCCAGGGGTTGCGTCGTTTGGGTGGGGGTTGGTTCCACCCCGGTCCGCCGAATTGCGGTGGAGGGCCGCCCCAATGGGCGCTGGCTTGGTAATAGGGCGGTGTGGCCGGGGGCTGGGCGGCGGCCGGGATGGGGCCGCTGTCGGGCCGCCAGGTCGGGGCGCTTTGCGCGGGTATCGGAGGGCGACTCCGGTGCCGGCGGCGGTGTGGGGGGAGGGGCCATGACGGTGCCCGGCAGGGTGGCTTCCTGACTGCGGCGCAGGATGGTGGCGGCGTGGTCTTGGTCGGGGTCGCTGAGCGCGTCGTGGGCGGCCAGGGCGAGGTCGCCGGCGCTCGCGTAGCGGTCCTCGGGCTTCTTGGCCATGCCGCGGCTGATCACCGCGTCGAAGCCCTTGGGAATACCCGGCCGCAGCGCGCTGGGCTGGGGTACGGGGTCCATGGTGTGGGCGGTGACCAGCGCGCCCGCGCTGCTGGACGTGTACGGCGGGGATCCCGTGAGGCATTCGTAGAGCACGCAGGCCAGGGCGTAGATGTCGGCGCGGTAGGTGACCTCGGCGTTGGAAAACCGTTCCGGCGCCATGTATTTCCATGTTCCGACGGCGGTGCCCAGCTGGGTCAGCTTTTCGTCGGTGGTGGCGCTGGCGATCCCGAAGTCGACGAGGTAGGCGAAGTCGTCGCGGGTGATGAGGATGTTTTGCGGTTTGACGTCGCGGTGCATGACCCCGGCGGCGTGGGCGGCATCCAGCGCCGAGGCGATCTGGGTGATGATGGCCACCGCCCGCGGCGGGGACAGCGGGCCGAAGCGTTTGAGCACACCGTCCAAATCGGTGCCCTCGATCAGGCGCATCTCCAAGAACATCTGGCCGTCGATCTCGCCGTAGTCGTGGATGGGCACCACGTGCGGCTCCTGCAAACGACCGGCGGTGCGGGCTTCGCGTTTCATCCGCTCCCGAAACACCGGGTCCTTGCTGAAGGCCTCCGAGAGCAGCTTGACCGCCACCGTCCATTCCTTGACGGTGTGCTCGGCCTCGTAAACCTCGCCCATTCCACCGCGTCCAAGCAGGCGCTTCAGGTGATAAGGCCCGAAATCCGAACCCACCCGCGAGGCCTGCTCATCGCTCATCGCCGATCCTTCACACCCAGCCACCACACCATCGCCACCCGACAATCACCGGGCGCACCGGTCAGCCGCAATTCCCTGACCCAGCAACCATGACGGTAAGCCCCCACCCGGCCCGACGCATGACAATCACCCGATTTCCCGGGCGGACGCGGTGTTGCTAACTCTCGCCGTCGCCGGCGATCTGAAACGTGAATTCGTAGTCGCAGATGCGGACGTGATCGCCGTCGCGCAGCGTGGCAACGGAGCGGATTCGCTCGTGTTGCACGTGGACCCCGTTGGACGATCGGAGGTCGTTGATGATGAAGCTGGTGCCCGTGTCGACGATGACGGCATGGTGGCGGCTGACTTTGGGGTTGTCGAGGACGATGTCGTTGTCGCCGAGCCGCCCGATCCGGGTTGCCGCCTCTCGCAGCGCGTAGCTGCGTCCCGAGGCCTCGTGCAGGTAGGCGATGGCCCGCTGCCCGGACGTCATCGCATGCTCTTCGAGGACCGTGACGGTGTCGACGGCGGCGGTCTTGGCGCTGCGCTTCACGTCCAGCGGTTCCTGCCGCAGTATCCGCTCGTTGAGCGACCGCAGCGTCGGCCCCGGGTCGATCCCCAGGTCGTCGGCGAGCGTGGTCTTGACCCGGCGGTAGGCGGCCAGCGCGTCCGATTGGCGGTCCGTGAGGTAGTAGGCCGTGATCAGTTGGGCCCATAGCGGTTCCCGGTAGGGGTGCTCGCCGGTCAGCGCCTCCAGCTCCGTGATCACGGCGGACGCGCGCCCGCAGGCGATTTCGGCCTCCGCCTTCGCGCCGTGGACCTGAAGTTTCTCCTCGACAAGGGAAGTCGCGAAGGTGTCGACGAACCCGAACTCGCGCAGGTCCTCGAGCACGGGCCCGCGCCATTGCGCCAAAGCGGCGGTCAGGTGCTGGCTGGCGTCTTCGAATTCGCCCCTGGCGGCCGCGTGCACGCCCGCGGTCTTCTCGGCAATGAATCGGCCCAGATCGCAAGCGTTTTCGGTGATGGTGAGCCGGTAACCAGGCGGCGCCGCGGCCAGCACCGCTCGCGGGTCGATGCCGGCCGTGCCGAGCAACTTGCGGAGGTTGGACACATAGGAATGGATGCTGGCCCGTGCCCCCGACGGGGGCGCGTCGTCCCACAGGGCGGTGATGAGCCGGTCGACCCCGACGGGGCTGTTGCGGTTCATCAGCAGCATGGCCAGCACCGCCCGCTGTTTGGGGGTGCCCAGGGCCACCGGGGTGCCGTCAACGCTCATGTCCAACGGTCCGAGCAGACCGAGTTCGAGACGCTTGTCCACCATCGACTATCGGTCCTTCCGGCCCATTGTGCTTGCCATTGTGGCTATGCCCTTGTCATGGCGTAGTAGGCGCCCCGCCTGGCCAGCAACTCGGCGTGACTGCCCTGTTCGACGATCCGTCCGGCCTCGACCACGACGATGCGGTCTGCCTCTCGGACCGTCGAAAGCCGGTGCGCGATAATGAAACTCGTGCGGTCGCGGCGGAGCTCCGACATGGCGCGGGCGATGAGTGCCTCGGTTCGGGTGTCGACCGAACTGGTCGCCTCGTCGAGGATCAACAGCCGGGGCCGGGCGAGGAATGCGCGGGCGATGGTGATGAGCTGCTTCTCGCCGGCGCTGATGTTGCCGCCGCCGCCGCTGACCCGCGTCTGGTAGCCAGCTGGCAGGGTGTGCACGAACCGGTCGACGTAGGCCGCCTTCGCGGCCCGCACCACCTCATCAGCGCTGGCGTCGGGCCGCCCGTAGGCGATGTTCTCCGCGATCGTCCCATCGAAGAGCCAGGTGTCTTGCAGCACCATGCCGATCCGCGAACGCAGCGACTGCCGGCTCACGGTCGTGATATCGGTGCCGTCGACCAGGATCCGGCCGGAATCGACGTCGTAGAACCGCATCAACAGGTTCACCAGGGTGGTCTTGCCGGCCCCGGTCGGCCCGACGATCGCCACCGTGGTTCCGGGCTCGGCCACCATCGACAGGTCGTGGATCACCGGGGTGTTCGGGCGGTAACCGAAGCTGACGTGCTGAAACTCGACTCGGCCGGTGGGGGCCGCGCCGGGCAGGGCCAGGGTGGCCTCGGCGTCCGGCGATTCCTCGGGCTCGTCGAGCAGATCGAACACTCGCTCGGCGCTGGCCACCCCGGACTGCAGGGTGTTGTACATCCCAGCCACCTGGCCGAGAGGGGCATTGAACTGCCGGACGTATTGGATGAAAGCCTGGATGCCGCCGAGGGTGATGCGGCCGGTGGCCACCTGCAGGCCGCCCACCACGGCGACGGCCACGTAGCCGAGGTTGCCGATGAACCCCGTCGCGGGCGCCACGAGGCCCGAGAAGAACTGCGCGCCGAAACTCGCCTGGTAGACGTCGTCGTTGCAGTCGCGAAAGTGGCCGCGCGCCGCGGCCTGGTGGCCGAACGTCTTGACCACCGTGAAGCCGCTGTAGGTCTCCTCGATGTGGGCGTTGAGGCGACCGATGCTCGTCCACTGCGCCACGAACAGGCGCTGTGCGCGCCGCGCGATCGCGCGTGTCGCCAGCAGGGTCAGCGGCACCGCCGCCACGGTGATCAGCGCCAGCAGCGGCGAGATGGACACCATCATCGCGAGCACCGCCACCACGGTCAGGATCGACGTCACCAACTGGCTGATGGTCATCGACAGCGACGACTGCACGTTGTCGATGTCGTTGGTCACCCGGCTCAACAGCTCACCGCGTTGGCGCCCATCGAAGTAGGACAGCGGCAGGCGGTGGATTTTGTCCTCGACGTCCGAACGCAGCGCGACCATGGTGCGCTGCACGGTGACGTTGAGCAGCCGCGCCTGGGCCCAGATCAACAGTGCCGAAACCAGATAAAGGCCCAACGCCAGCGCCAGCGTTCGCGCCACCGCGCCGAAGTCCACGCCTTTCCCCGGCACCACGCTCATTCCCGACAGCAGGTCGGCGAAGGTGCCCTCGCCCCGCGCGCGGGCCGCGGCGACGGCCTGCGCCTTGGTGATGCCCGCGGGGAGCTGTCGCCCGATGACGCCGTTGAACAGCAGGTCGGTGGCGTGGCCGAGGATGCGCGGGACGATGACCCCGATCACCGTACCGGTGATCCCGAGGCCGATCACCGCGACGCTGAGCCGGCGTTGTGGGGCAAGCCTTTTCGCCAGCCGGGTGGCCGACCCCCAGAAGTCACGGGACCGCCCGGCCGGTGCCGGGGCCAAACCGCGGGTGGCCGGCGCCGTCATGACGCGCCCCCGGCCTGGCCGGATTGCACCGCGCTCACCGACTGCGAGTCGGCGAATTCGGCGTAGGCGGGGCAGTCGGCGAGCAGCGAGTCGTGCGTGCCGCTGCCCACCAGTTTCCCGTTGTCGACAACGATCACCTGGTCGGCCTCGGCGGCGGTCGAAACGCGTTGGGTGACAACGATGACGGTGGCAGCGGCCGCTATTTGCTTCACCGACGCGCGGACCCGTGCGTCGGTGTGGACGTCGAGCGCGCCGAACGAGTCGTCGAAGAGGTAGATGGCGGGGTGGCGGATGACCGCGCGGGCGATCGCCAGTCGTTGCCGCTGACCGCCGGAGAAGTTGATGCCGCCCTGGGCCACCCGCATGCGGAGCCCGTCGTCGTGTGCGCGCACGAATCCGTCGGCGTCGGCCACCCGCAACGCTTCCCACATTTCCTCGTCGGTCGCGTCAGCCTTGCCGTAGCGGAGATTGTCCGCGACGGTGCCGGAGAACAGATAGCCGCGCTGGGGAACCAGCCCGATCGCCGACCACAGTCGCTCGGTGTGGTAGTCGCGGACGTCGATGTCGTCGACCAACACGGCGCCGCCGGTCACGTCGTAGAGCCGGCAGATCAACGACACCAGCGTCGACTTGCCCGACCCGGTGCTGCCGACGATGGCCGTGGTGGTGCCGGGATGTGCGGTCAACGAAACATCCTGCAGCACGGGGCGATCGGCGCCCGGATAGGTGAAGGTGGCGCTGTCGAGGCGCACCACCCCGGTGATCCCGCCGGCCGGGAACACCGGCCGCTGCGGATCGGTCACCGCGGCCCGGGTGGAGAGCACCTCGGTGATCCGTTCGGCGCACACGGATGCTCGGGGCAGCACCACCAGCGTCATCGTGGCCATCAGCACCGCCATGAGGATCTGGGTGAAGTACGCCAGGAACGCGGTCAACGAGCCGACCTGCATCTGGCCCCGATCGATGCGCAGCCCGCCGAACCAGATCAGCGCGACGCTGGACACGTTGACGGTCAACGTGGTCACCGGCAGCATCACCGCCTGCCAGTTCCCGGCGGTCAGCGCGGTGTACGACAGCGCGGCGTTGGCGCGGGCGAACCGGTCGCGCTCATAGCGTTCACGGGCAAACGCGCGCACGACGCGGACGCCGGACAGCTGGTCGCGCATCACCCGGTTGATGCCGTCGATCAGGCCCTGCATCCTGCGGAACAGGGGCAGCATGTGTGCCATCACCCAGTAGTTGGCCAACGCCATGATGGGAACGCTGACCAGCAGCAGCCAGGTCAGCGCGGCCTCCTGGTGGATGGCCATCAGGATTCCGCCCACGCACATGATGGGCGCGGTGACCAGCACGGTGCTCGATATCTGAACCAGGTATTGGATCTGGCGGACGTCGTTGGTGCTCCGCGTCAACAGCGTGGGCGCGCCGAAGCGGGCGGTCTCGTGCTCGGAGAAGGTCGTGATGTGTTCGAACACCGCCGCGCGCAGGTCGCGACCGAAGCCCATCCCGGTTCGCGACCCGAAGTAGACCGCCCCGACCGCGCACAACACCTGCAGCCCGGTGACCGAGAGCATCACCATGCCGAGCCTGACAATCGTGGACGTGTCGCCCTTGGCCACGCCCTCGTCGATGATCGCGGCGTTGACCGTCGGCAGGTACAGCGACGCCAGGGTGCTGATGCCCTGAAACACCATCAGCACCGCGACCAGCCGCCGGTACGGCCGGATGTACTGGCGCAGCAGTGCCAGGAGCATTTCGTAACTGTCGCACACGGCGCGTCCGGCGGTGTAACTGAAACGCCTGCTCAGGCGCGTCGGTGGTTGACCCGCTGAGCTGCCGCTACAGTGCATCGTGTGGACCGGGAGCAGGCTGAGCAAGAGCAGGGTAGCGGTGCGGCGTAACGCGAGGGCGCTCGTCGCCGCGGCGTCAGCCTTGATGGTCCTGGTGCTCACGGTGGCGGCGTGCTCCGACTCGGGCGGCAATAAGCCAGGTGCGACGTCGTCGTCGGCGCCGGGGAACGCGGAGGGCCACCACGGCCCGATGTTCCCCCAGTGCGGGGGCATCACCGATCAGACCGTGGCGGAACTGACGAAGGTGACGGGCCTGATCAACACCGCCCGGAACTCGGTCGGCTGCCAATGGCTGGCGGGCGGCGGCATCCTTGGTCCGCACTTCTCCTTCTCCTGGTATCGCGGCAGCCCGATCGGACGTGAACGCAAGACCGAGGAGTTGTCGCGCGCCAGCGTCGACGACATCAACATCAACGGTCACAGCGGGTTCATCGCCATCGGCAACGAGCCGAATTTGGGGGACTCACTCTGCGAGGTGGGCATTCAATTCCAGGACGACTTCTTCGAATGGTCGATCAGCTTCAGCCAAAAGCCGTTCCCGCCGCCCTGCGACATCGCCAAGGAGCTGGCGCGTCAGTCGATTGCGAACTCGAAATGACCACGAGAAGCGTTCGCGCGGTTGTGGCCATCTTGATCTCTGCCCTGGTGGTCATCACGGGTTGTTCGAGGTCCGTCGCCGGCAACGCCGTCAAGGCGGGCGGCCCGACCCGCAACAACAACTCCCAGCAGCAGTATCCGAACCTGCTCAAGGAGTGTGAGGTGCTCACCAGCGACATCCTGGCCAAGACGGTGGGTGCCGACCCGCTCGACATCCAGAGCACGTTCGTCGGCGCGATCTGCCGGTGGCAGGCGGCCAACCCCGCCGGGCTGATCGACATCACCCGGTTCTGGTTCGAGCAGGGCAGCCTCAGCAACGAGCGCAAGGTCGCCGACTTCCTGAAGTACAAGGTCGAGTCCCGCAACATCGCCGGGATCGATTCGATCGTGATGCGGCCGGATGACCCGAACGGCGCGTGCGGAGTGGCCAGCGACGCCGCGGGCGTGGTCGGGTGGTGGGTCAACCCCCAGGCGCCGGGCATCGACGCGTGCGGTCAGGCGCTCAAGTTGATGGAGCTGACGCTGGCCACGAACTCGTAGCAGTTCAGCGCGGGATTTCGAAGCCAATCAGGGCGGCACGGCCGAGTTCGAGGTCCTTCCACCCGAACGGCACGGTCAGCACCGCGATCGCCGACGTCGGGAACTTCGCCGAGATCCGTTCGGCGGCAGCCGAGTCGGTGCCACTGCCGGCCAGGCCGAGAGCCAGGTCCGACATCGTCGGCTCGTGACCGACGACCAGCAGTGTCTCGACTTCGCCGCCGACCGTGTTGATTTCTTCGATCATGATGCCGGGCGTGGCGCCGTAAAGCCGCTCGCTGTAGCGCACGGGCGCGTCGATTCGTGCGTTGGCCAACGTCTGCCGCGTACGGGTTGCGGTGGAACACAGCACGGCGTCGATGGCTGGAGCGTTGGCGCGCAGCCAATCGCCGGCGAGTCCCGCTTGCTTGACGCCGCGGGGCGCCAGCGGCCGCTCGTGGTCGGCGACCCCGGGCGGGTAGTCGGATTTCGCGTGGCGCATCAACAGCAATGTGCGCTGATCTTTCACGGGAGCCACGCTAACCCCTAGGCCGCGTCGTCGTCATCGTCGTCGTCGTGGTGGAGCAGTTTTTCGGGGTGGTGGTAGGTGTTGGTGCGGGGTTGGCCGCGGTCGTGGTGGGGTGGGGGGATCCATTCGGTGTGGCCCTTGGTGTTTGTGCGGGTGGTCCAGCCGTCGGGTTTGAGCATGCGGTGATGGGGTCCGCAGGCGAAGGTGAGGCCGGTGATGTCGGTGCGCCGGCACTTGGCCCAGTCGGTGACGTGGTGGACCTCGGACAGGTAGCCGGGCACGGTGCAGCCCGGCGCCGAGCAACCACGATCCTTGGCGTAGAGCATGATTCGCTGAGCCGGGGAGGCCAGGCGTTTGGTGTGATAGAGCGCCAGGGGTTTGGCGTTGTCGAAGACGGCCAGATAGTGACGGGCGTGGCGGGCCAGGCGGATCACGTCGCTGATGGGGAGCCGGGTGCCGCCGCCGGTGAGCCCCGTGCCGCAGGCGGCCTCCAAGTCTTGCAGGGTGGTGGTGATGATGATGGAGGCGGGTAAGCCGTTGTGCTGGCCGAGTTTTCCCGAGGCCAGCAACCCGCGCAGCCCAGCGAGCAGGCCGTCGTGGTGGCGTTGGGCGGTGCTGCGGGTGTCGCGGTCGATGGCCTCTTGGCTGGGGGCGCCGTCCACGCACGGGGTGTCCTCGAGCGGATTGCACATGCCGGGTGCGGCGAGTTTGGCCAGGACCGCTTCCACGGTGGCGCGGGCCTCGGGGGTGAGCAGGCCGCGCAGTTCGGACATGCCGTCGGGGCCTTGCTTGCCCAAAGTGAGTCCGCGGCGTCGGGCGCGGTCCTCGTCGCGGTAGGTGCCATCGGGGTTGAGGCAGTCGGCGATGTGCTCGGCGAGTGCGGCGAGTTGTTCGGGCCGGTACTGCGTGCCGTGGGCGGCCAGGTCGGCCTCGACGGCCTCGCGAGTGGCGGCATCCACCCAGCCGGGCAGGCGGTGGAAGAAGCGGCGGATCACCGCCACCTGGCCGGCGCCGAGTTGTCCGTCGCGTTGGGCGGCGGCGGTGGCCGGCAGCATCGGCGCCAGCGGTTCGCCGGTCAACCCGTGCCGCGGCCCCAAATCCACCGCTTCTTTGACCCGCCGGGAGGCTTCGGCGCGGCTGATCAGCGTGGCCTCGGCGACCGCGTGCGGCAGCGTGCCGCCCAACTCCTCTGGCGTGGCTTGGCGGGCCAGGTTGTTGATCACCGGGTGTTCGATGGCCGGCAGTTGGCGGCGCGCCTTCTCGCAGCGCTCCAGCATCGCCAGCTGTTGTGCGACGTTCATCGCGTCAACCGGTAACGCCCGGGCGCGGGCCAAGACCGCATCGAGGTCGTCGAACACCGCGTCGACATCCGGATGACTACTTGGACTCACACCGCCAAACTAGCCACCCCCACCGACAAAAATCGGCTCGAAACCGCCACAGATGCACACTCAAAAAAATCCGCAAAATAGCCGCTCGGAGACCTGCCGGTCGAGGTCCCGCGTCTTGTCGGTGCGCGGACATAAGCTCGCGATGCCCTGTAACCACGCAATCCGAAAGGGGGCCGCCGACATGCGATTCCTGCACACCGCCGACTGGCAGCTCGGCATGACCCGGCACTTCCTGGCCGGGGACGCCCAGCCGCGCTACTCTGCGGCCCGGCGTGACGCGGTGGCCGGTCTGGGAGCGCTGGCGGCGGAGGTGGGCGCCGAGTTCGTCGTGGTGTCCGGAGATGTCTTCGAACACAATCAGCTTCCCCCGCGGGTTGTCGGGCAGTCCTTGGAAGCCATGCGCGCCATCGGGATTCCGGTCTACCTGCTGCCAGGCAACCATGATCCGCTCGATGCCTCCTCCGTCTACACCAGCGCGCTGTTCACCGCCGAACGCCCCGAGAACGTGATCGTGCTTGACCAGGCCGGCGTTCACCACGTGCGGCCCGGGCTGGAGATCGTCGCCGCGCCATGGCGATCCAAAGCCCCCACCTCCGACCTGGTCGCCGGCGTCCTCGAGGCGCTGACCCCGGAACCCGTTACCCGGATCCTCGTCGCGCACGGCGGGGTCGACGTTCTGGACCCTGATCGGGACAAGCCCTCAGTGATCCGGCTCACCGCCCTCGACGACGCGCTGGCGACGGGCACGGTGCACTACGCGGCACTGGGCGACAAGCATTCGCGCACCCGCGTCGGCAACACCGGCCGGGTCTGGTACTCCGGGGCGCCGGAAGTCACCAACTTCGACGACGTGGAATCGGACCCTGGCCACGTCCTCATCGTCGACATCGACGAAACGGACCCGAACCGCGCCGTCAAGGTGGAATCGCGGCATGTCGGCCGCTGGCGGTTCGTCACGTTGCATCGACAGGTCGATACCCGCCGCGACATCGTCGACCTCGACATGAACCTGGACCTGATGACCGACAAGGACCGCACGGTGGTGCGCTTGGCGCTCACCGGATCACTGACGGTCACCGACCGCGCCGCGCTCGATGCCTGCCTGGACAAGTACGCGCGGTTGTACGCCTGGCTCGGCCTGTGGGACCGCCACACCGATCTGGCGGTCATTCCGGCCGACGGCGAATTCAGCGATCTCGGTATCGGGGGATTCGCGGCCGCGGCGGTCGACGAGTTGGTGGTGACGGCGCGCGAGGGCGACTCCGAGACGGCCGTCGACGCGCAGGCGGCACTGGCGCTGTTGCTGCGCCTCACCGACCGGGGCGCCGCATGAAGTTGCACCGCCTGGTCCTGACGAATTACCGCGGCATCGCCCACCGGGAGATCGAGTTCCCCGACCACGGCGTCGTGGTGGTGTGCGGGGCCAACGAAATCGGCAAGTCGTCCATGATCGAGGCGCTGGACCTACTGCTCGAGTCCAGGGACCGTTCGACGAAGAAGGAAGTCAAGCAGGTCAAACCCACCAACAGTGACGTCGGCTCCGAGGTGAGCGCCGAATTAAGCTGCGGCCCTTATCGATTCGTATACCGCAAGCGTTTTCACAAGAAGTGTGAAACCGAGCTGACGATCCAGGCGCCGCACCGCGAACAGCTCACCGGCGACGAGGCGCACGAACGCGTCCGCGCCATGCTGGCCGAGACGGTGGACAGCGATCTGTGGCACGCCCAACGGGTGCTGCAGTCAGCGTCGACCGCGGCGGTGGATTTGTCGGGCTGTGACGCGCTCTCGCGCGCGCTGGATGTGGCGGCCGGCGACACCGGGGCGCTTTCCGGCACCGAGCCGCTGCTCATCGAGCGAATCGACGCCGAATACGGCCGCTACTTCACTCCCACCGGGCGCCCGACGGGTGAATGGGCCGCGGCGATCACCCGGCTGGCAGACGCCGAGGCGGCGGTCGCGGAGTGCGCGGCGGCGGTGGCCGAGGTCGACGAGCGGGTGTGCCGGCATGCAGTGTTGACCGAACAGGTCGCCGAGTTGTCGCAGCGTCGCATCGCGGCCCGACCGCGCCTCGCCGCCGCCCGGGAGGCCGCGGAACAGATCGACGAACTCGCCGGCCAGGCGCGCGAGGCCGAGTTGATCGCTGCGGCCGCGGCGGCTACGAGCGCCGCGGCGGCGGTCGCCCACCATGCACGGCTGCAACTGCTCGCCGAAATCGACGTCCGCACAGCCGGTGTCGCGGCCGTCGAGGCTCAAACGCAACAAGCGACCGATGAGCATGCGGCCGCGCACGTCGAAGCCGAGGCCGCCGACATCGCGGCCCGCAAGGCCACCGAGGCGCTTGCGGACCTGCATGACCGCGCGGAATCCGCCCGCCGAGCCGTCGCTGCGCTGGCCGACCGCGAGGAGGCCGACCGGTTGAGCGCCCGCTTGGCCAAGATCGAGGCCATCCAGCAGGACCGCGACCACGTGTGCGCCGCGCTCTCCGATGTCGCCGTCACCGAACAGCTGCTGCGACGAATCGAGGACGCCGCCGCGGCGGTCGATCGCACCGGCGACCAGCTGGCATCGACGTCCGCCGTCGTCGAGTTCACCGCCACAGCGGACGTGGAACTCGCCGTCGGCGACCAGCGGGTCTCGTTGGCCGAGGGGCAGACCTGGTCCCTCACGACCACCGGACCCACCGCCGTGCAGGTCCCCGGGGTCCTGACTGCGCGGATCACTCCAGGCGCGACGACGCTCGATGTCCAGGCGAAACACGCTGCAGCACACGAAGAGTTGGCCGCCGCGCTGGCAGAGGGCCGGGTAGCCGACCTCGCGGCCGCCCGCTCCGCCGATCGCCGTCGCCGCGAGCTGCAGGGTAGCCGCGACCAGCTGAGTGCCACCCTGGCCGGCCTCTGCGGCGACGAAGAGATCGACCAGCTGCGTTCCCGGCTCGCAGAGCTGCGTATCGGCCAACCGTCCGGGGTGGAACTTCCCGCTGCGGACGTCGACGCCGCCCGCGCCGAACTCGATGCGCTGGAGACCACGCGTCTGGCCGCGGTTGCGCACTGCGACGACCGCCGCCGGAACGCCACCGCCGCCGCCGCCCGGCTCACCGAATTAGCCACCCGCGCAACCGTTCTCCAGAACACGCTGGAGACCCAGCGCGGTGAACTCGCCGCGGCCACCGATAGGCTGGCCCGAGAGCGGGCATCGGCCGGCGACGACGACCTCGCGTCGGCGGCCGACGCCGCGCAACAAGCGGCGCGGGCCGCTGAGCTTCGTCACGCCGAGCTCGCCGAGGGACTGGCGGCGGCGAGTCCGGACGCGGTGCATGCCGAATTGACCGCTGCCACACAGGAAACAGAGGAACTCCGGGAGCGATACGAGAACGCCGCCCGCGCGTTGCGCGAGGTCACCATCGAACTGTCGGTGTTCGGCAGCGAGGGCCGCCAGGGCAAGCTCGACGCCGCGGAATCCGAACGCGAGCACGCGGCCGGCGAGCACATCCGGGTTGGCGGCCGGGCCAGGGCCGCGAGGCTGCTGCGCTCGGTCATGACCCGCCACCGCGACACCACCCGGCAGCGGTACGTCGAGCCCTATCGCGCCGAGCTGCAACGGCTCGGCCGCCCGGTGTTCGGGCCCACGTTCGAGGTCGACATCGACAGCGACCTTTGCATCCGCAGTCGCACGCTCAACGGCGTCACGGTGCCCTACGAATCACTGTCCGGCGGGGCCAAAGAACAACTCGCCATCCTGGCGCGGCTCGCGGGCGCGGCTTTGGTCGCCAAGGAGGACGCCGTTCCGGTGGTGGTCGACGACGCGCTCGGCTTCACCGATCCCGACCGGCTGGCCAAGATGGGGGAGGTCTTCGACACGGTCGGAACGCACGGGCAGGTGATCGTGCTCACCTGCAGCCCCGACCGGTATGACGGCGTCAAGGGCGCGCACCGCATCGACCTCAGCGCCTAGACCTGCGCGCACAGGTGCGCCAAGCGTCGCGCGGGGAGCGCTGCGATGGTGCCCGGCGAGGGCCCCGGCAGAATGGGACCATGGCGGGCCGACACCGATGACGATGAATGCGAAGCGGCGCCGGGTGCAGGAGAAGCTCGCGGCATTGCCCGGTGTGCGGCCCGTGCGTCGGCCGATCTCCCCGGATAGCCGCGAAGAGTTTGATCTGTACTACGTGCGCACCGGGCGTAAATCCGCGCACCCGCTGGTCATCATCCCGGGGGGTCCCGGGGTGGCCTCGGTGCAGATGTATCGGGGGTTGCGGGGTCGCGCGGCCGCGGCCGGCCTGGACGTCATCATGATCGAGCACCGCGGAGTGGGCATGTCCCGCCACGACGACTCCGGCGAGGATCTGCCCCCCGAAGCGATCACCGTGAATCAGGTCGTCGACGACATCGCCGCCGTGCTCGACGATGCCCGCGTCGACTCGGCCGTCATCTACGGTGCGTCGTACGGCACGTACATCGCGTCCGGGTTCGGCGTGCAACATCCGGGCCGGGTACGGGCAATGATCCTCGATTCGCCGCTGCTGTCGCGGCATGACATCGTGATCGTCCGTCGCGCGATCCGTCGGCTCCTGCTCCGCGGCGACAGCCCCGAAACCGCCGCGCTGGCGCCCAAAATGCGCAAACTCGTTGACGCGGGGGTGATGACGGCGGCGGCCACCCAGGTGGTGGCGACGATCTACGGGTACGGCGGTGCCGAGCTGCTCGAGCGGCAACTCGACCTACTGCTGGATGGCCGAAAGCTGTTGTGGTGGCTACTATCCCGGTTCGCCACGCTGAGCAACCTGCCGTTTCGCTACGAGGAAGACTTGGTGAGCCGCATCGCGTTCCGCGAGCTGAACTACGCCGCCGAACCCGACGGCCTACCGCTCGACCCCGCCGTGGCCGAACGCGAAGCGCGCACCCAGACGGCGACTTTCGAGGACGAGCCTTACGACCTGGCGGCCGAGATGCCGCATTTCGGCTGGCCCACCGCGGTGGTTTCCGGTGGCCGCGACCTCATCACTCCACCGGCGGTCGCCGAGCGGGTCGCCGCGCTGCTGCCCCACGCGGTGCTGTTGAAGCTGCCCAGCATGGCGCACAGCGCGTTGGACTTTCGCGAGCCCGCAGCGATCGAGATCGCGCGAGCGGTATGGCGGGGCGGGCTCGAGGGGCTCGCCGCGAAAGCACCGGCGCTGGACGCGCTTCCGGAGCGCCCGGAGCTGCGCCTGCTGTGGAAAGCGATCGCGGTGGCCGCCCTCGTCGAGGGCGCCCTGCCGATCCCCGCGAGGCTGCGCCGGATCACCCGCGCATGAACCCGATGGCGGTGTAGCGCAGGTCGCCTAGACCGGCGGCGCCGAAGTTGGCCAGCGTGCTGCGGACCGCGACGTCGCCGGGCGACTGCGTGAGCGGCAGGCTGAACCCTTCGGCCCAGATGAGTCTGTCGAGATCGTTGGCCAACGCCTGCGCCTTGGCGGGGTCGAGTTCCTGCAGGGTCCGCTCGATCGCCGCGTCGATCTGCGGGCTGCCGATCTTTCCGAAGTTGCTCTCCCCGCCCGACAGGTAGATCTGCGTCAGCGCCGAGAGGGGGAAAGCGTCGCCGAGCCAACCGAATTGGGCCATGTCGAAAGCCCCGACGTTGATGTAGTTGGTGAAGAACCCGCTGCCGGACCTGGACACCAGTTCGAGCTTGACGCCGATCTGCGCGAGGCTGTGCTGGGCGATCTGGGCGAACTGCCGGCTGCCCTGGGCGTCATAGAACAGATCGCGAATGACCAGCGGGCGACCGTCCTTCTCCCGGAACTGGCCATTCAGCTTCCAGCCCAGGGCGTCGAGCTCCCGCTTGGCCTGCTCCGGGTCATAGGGAACGACCGCGCTGTTGTCCTGGTAGCCCTTCTGCCCGGCGACGTAGATGTGGTTGCCCAACGCCACCGGATCGCTCGTGAGGCCGTATTGGACGACCTTGGCGATGGTGCGGCGGTCGATGCCCTTGGCCACCGCGAGGCGCAGCGCCTTGTCGGCCAGGATCGATCCCGGGGCGCCGTTGAAGGTGAAGTGAGACCATGCGGGCGCGGGGGCGCGCCGGATCGAGATCCCCTTCGTGCGTTGCGCGATGGTCAGCTGGTCGACGGAACCGACGCCGGACGCGTCGATGGTGTTGTTCTGCAGGGCCGGCAGCCGCGCGGCGTCGTCGAGTACCAGGTAGGTGATGTTGTCCAGTCGCGGCCGGGCACCCCACCATTTCGGGTTGCGCGACAACACGATCCGCTGTGTCGTCCGGTCCAGCGACGTGACGATGAAGGGGCCCGCCGACGGGCCGGGCCCCTCGAGCTGGCCCTTGTTGAACGCCTCCGGCGTGGCCGTCATGCTCCTGGGCAGCAGCATGCCGTTACCGGCGAACATGCCGCGCCACTCGGCGTACGGCTTGGCGAAGGTCACCACGGCTTGCCGGTCGTCGACACCCCGGGTGACCGACGCGACCCGGTCCGCGCCGCTGGGCCCGGCGATCTCGAACGTCTTGTCGGCGCCGCTCAACGCGTGGATCTGGCTGGCGATGTCTTCCCACGTGATCGGTGTGCCGTCGGACCACACCGCGCGCGGGTTGATCGTGTAGGTCACCACCTGCGGTGCGGTCCCGGTGAGTTCGACGCTGCTGAAGTAGTCGGTGTCCACAGTGGTCGAGCCGTCCGCGCCGATGACGAAGGCCCGGGGCAGGGTGGCCTTCATCATCGCGGCGACCTCGGCCGAGTTGCCGTCGATGTGCAGGATGTTGAAGTTGGGCGGGAAGTCGCTGAGCGCCAGCCGCAGGCTGCCGCCGTCTCGCAGCGTGGCGGGGTCCTGTGGGTTGATGTCGCTGGTGGTGCCGATCTCCGCGCTGTGGCCGCTTTCGGGCGCCAGGTTGATTGCCGGCGAGCAACCGGACACCGTCAGCACCATAACGACGATCGCCGTCGCGACCCGCCTAGACACGTCTGCTCGGATCCGGTTGTGGCACGGCCCCCAGCAGCCTCCGGGTGTACTCGTGCCGCGGGTTATCGAACACCTGCCCGCTGTCGCCCTGCTCCACGATCGTGCCGGCATACATGACCACGACCTGGTGCGCGAGGTGTCTGACCACCGAAAGGTCATGGGACACGAACAGGTACGACAGGCCGAACCGTTCCTGCAGATCGAGCAGCAGATTGATGATGCCGGCCTGAATCGAGACGTCCAGGGCGGAGACCGGCTCGTCGAGGGCCAAGATCTTGGGCTGCAACGCCAGCGCCCGCGCGATGCCGATGCGCTGCTTCTGCCCGCCGGAGAACTCGGCGGGATATCGGGCGGCGTCCGCTCGGCGCAGTCCCACGATGTCGAGCAGCTCGGCGACGCGCGCGTTGGTCTCGCTCTTTCCGAAGCCGTTGGCCAGCAACGGCTCGGCGAGGAGGTCGGACACCGGCAGCCGGGGGTCCAGTGACGCCACCGGGTCTTGGAACACCACCTGGATGTCGCGCCGCAACGATCGCCGCTGCGACGCGGTCAGGGTTGCCACGTCCGTGCCGAGCACGTCGATCGAACCAGACTGCGGCGCAACCAATTCCAGGATTTCGTGTAGCGTGGTCGACTTGCCCGAGCCGGACTCGCCGACGATGCCGAGGGTGCGGCCCTGCTGCAACTCGAAACTGACGCCGTCGACCGCGCGGACCTCGCCGACGCTGCGGCGCAACACCACACCTTTGGTCAGGGAAAAGGTCTTGACCAGATCGCGCACCCGCACGACGACCGACGAGTCGCCGGACGCGGGGGCATGCGCCTCGGTGTTGACACCGTAGATCTCCGCGGCGGTGCGTCCGTTGACCTGGTCGGTGCGGATGCAGGCCGCCCGGTGACCGGCGCCGACGGGGAGCAGGTCCGGTTCGTCCGCGCGGCAGTCCTCGATGACGAGGGGGCAGCGCGGCGCGAAGGGGCAGCCCGGTTCCAGTCCGACCAACGACGGGGGCGCGCCCGGGATGGGCACCAGCCGGGTGCCCTGCGCGGCGTTGAGCCGCGGGACAGAGCCCAACAGGCCTACGGTGTAGGGCATTTGGCGATCGCGGTACAGGTCGTGCACCCCGGCGGATTCGACGACCCGGCCCGCGTACATGACCAGCGCCCGGTCGGCGAACTCGGCGACCACGCCCAGGTCGTGGGTGATGATCAGCACGCCGGCGCCGGTGACGTCGCGCGCCGTCTTGAGCACCTCGAGGATCTGCGCCTGCACCGTGACGTCGAGCGCGGTGGTGGGTTCGTCGCAGATCAGCAGGTCGGGGTCGTTGGCGATCGCGATCGCGATGACCACCCGCTGCCGTTCGCCGCCGGACAGCTCGTGCGGAAACGCGCGGGCACGCCGGTCGGGCTGAGCGATACCGACCAAGTCGAGGAGTTCCGCCGCGCGGCGGCGGGCGGCCTTCTTGCCCACGTGCGGCTGGTGAATTTCGATCGCCTCGGCGATCTGGTCCCCGACTGTGTAGACGGGCGTCAGCGCCGACATCGGATCCTGGAACACCATGCCGACCGCCTTGCCGCGGAACCGCGACATCGCGTCGTCGCCCAGGCCCAGCAACTCGGTGTCGTGCAACCGCACCGAGCCGCGCACCCGCGCGTACTCCGGTAGCAGACCGACCACCGCCATCGCCGAAACCGACTTGCCCGAACCGGATTCGCCGACCATGGCCACGACCTCGCCCGGGGCGATGCTGTAGCTGATGCCGCGCACCGCGGTCACCGGGTCACCGTCCGTCGGGAAACTGACGGCCAGGTCGGCCACCTCGAGCAGCGCGTTCAACGGGTGCCGCCCCGCAACATGCCGCTGCCCGGGTCCAGCGCGTCGCGCAGGCCGTCACCGGTCACGTTGGCGCACACCAGGATCAGCACCAGCACCCCCGCCGGAAACAGGAACACCCACGGGAAGGTGGTCGCGGACTGGGTGCCGTTGGCGATCAACGTGCCCAGCGACACGTCCGGCGGCTGAATCCCGAAACCGAGAAAGCTCAGCCCGGTCTCGGCCAGGATGGCCGACGCGACGTTGAGGGCGGCGTCGATGATCAGGATCGAGGCCACGTTGGGCACCACATGGCGCAGGATGATCCGCTGGCTCGAAACGCCCATGTACCTTGCGGCCCTGATGAATTCGCGTTCACGCAGACTCATGGTCATGCCACGCACCATGCGCGAGCTGATCATCCAGCCGAAGCCGGCGAGCAGTAAGACGAGCAACAGGATGTTGGCGGAGCTCTTGGTTCGCGGAGTGACGATCGCGATGAGGATGAAGCTGGGTACCACCAACAGCAGGTCGACCAGCCACATCAGCGCCCGGTCCCGCCAGCCACCGAAATAGCCCGCGATCGAGCCGACCGTGGCGGCAATGCCGGTCGAGATGACCGCCACGCACACACCGATCAGCATCGACTTCTGCATGCCCCGCAGGATCTGTGCCAGCAGGTCCTGACCCAGCGCGTTGGTGCCCAGCCAGTGCCGGGCGTTCGGCGGTTGTAACAGCGCGTCGAAGTCGAGGTCGTCATAGGAATACGGCAGCAGGCCCGGCAGTGCGTAGCAGCCGACGAACAGCAGCACCAGCAGTGTGAGCGCCGTGACGGCCAACCGGTTGCGCACGAACCTGCGCAGCACCAGGGTGCGGCGCGAGGTGAACTCCGATGGTTTCGGGGACGAGATACCCTGAGCGCCTTCCACTTTGGGCTCGGCCGTCATGACACCCGCACCCTGGGATCGAGAGCTGCGTAGAAGACGTCGGAGAGCAGGCCCGCCAGCAGCACGACCGTGCCGGAAAACAGCGTGATGGCGGCGATGATGTAGGTGTCCTGCGTCGCGATGCCCTGCACCAGCCATTCGCCCATGCCATGCCAGCCGAAGATCTTCTCCACGAACACCGCGCCAGTCACCAGGCCGGCGACCCCGTAGGCGAACAGGGTGGCCAACGGTATCAGCGCCGTGCGCAGTCCGTGCTTCACCAGTGCGCGCCGGCGGGTGAGCCCCTTGGCGCGCGCGGTGCGAATGAAATCCTGGCCCAGGACGTCGAGCATCGCGTTGCGCTGATAACGGCTGTACCCGGCGGCGGCCGCCAAGGTCAGGGTGAGCGTGGGCAGGATCAGGTGCCGCAACCGGTCCACCAACTGATGCCAGGCCCCGCCCTCCACGCCGGGTGAGGTTTCCCCGGTGTAGTCGAAAAGGTGCACGCCCAAAGCCCAGTTCACCCGTAATGCGCCGAGGATCAAGAGGCTGGCGATGACGAACGTCGGAGTGCTCAGCACCAGCAGCGCCGCCATCGTGACGAGGCGGTCACTCATTCGGTATTGGCGGATGGCCCCCCAGGCCCCGGCCACGATGCCCAGCACCGTGCCCGCCAGCGACCCCACGACCAGGAGCCGCAGGGTGACCCCGACGCGCCGCCAGAGTGTGGCGCCGACGGGCTGTCCGGTGATGGTCTTGCCGAAGTCGCCGCGCACGGCATGCGAGGCCCACTGCGCATAGCGGATCGGTATCGGCTTGTCGAGGTTGAGCGCGTGCGCCTTGGCGTCGATGACGGACTGCGGCGGCCGCGGACTGCGCTGCAACAGGCTGTCCAGTGGGCGGAAGGCCACCGATGTCAGGCAAAACGTGAGAAACGATGCCAGCGCCAGCAGCACGACGTAGTTGAGCAACCGGCGCGCCAAGAAGCGAATCATCCCCGATCGCACCGCCCGACCCGCATTGGGACAGGTTAACGATTCCGGCCCGCACCGGCCCGGTTCGGCGGTCGATCCTTGTGATCCCGCTGATTTTCATGCGTCAATGAACGATGGCCCGTTGTTAACATCACCGCGGCACCGATGCGGGTAGCAACTCCGAGTGCTGCGACATTCCGAGGAGGCTTGCGTGACGGTTACCGACGACTTCCTGGCCAACAACGCCCACTATGCGAGCAGCTTCCACGGCCCGCTGCCGATGCCGCCGGCCAAACACGTCGCGGTCGTCGCCTGCATGGACGCCCGGCTCGACGTGTACCGCGCCCTCGGTCTCAATGAGGGCGAGGCCCACGTCATCCGCAACGCCGGCGGGGTGATCACCGACGACGTGATCCGGTCGCTGGCCATCAGTCAGCGGTTGCTCGGGACCCGGGAGATCATCCTGATCCACCACACCGATTGCGGAATGCTGACCTTCACCGACGACGACTTCAAGCGCGCCATTCAAGAGGAGACCGGCGTCAAGCCGCCGTGGGCGCCCGAAGCCTTCCCCGACGTGGCCGAGGACGTCCGGCAGTCGCTGCGGCGCATCGAGAACAGCCCGTTCGTGACCAAGCACGAGTCCGTGCGCGGATTCGTCTTCGACGTCGCGACGGGGAAGCTCGAGGAAGTCAAGGTCTAGCAGTAGTCGGCCCACCTTGTAGGTCGCGAGGGCCTTCGCGACGAGCTTGCCCTGCGCGCCGCACCATGCCGCCGCCATGACGTGACATCGGCGAGTATGGCGATCGCGCCCCCGTGGACCATGTCACCGATCGTGACGTTGGAGGTGTCCCACGGCAGCCGCAACCTCACCTCTGGTCGTCGAGCCGGTCGGCGACGATGCCCAGCTTGGCGACGAACGGTGATTCGAGGAGGAACTGCGCGATGACGTCGCGGCCGCTCGATGATGGGCCCTGGGGTGCAGAGTCGGAGGTCATCCGTTCATGCTTTCGCACCGGGCATCGGCCGGAAAAGGGTCGCCGCCCGTCTTGACCCGATCAGTCGGATCACCGTCGTCCGCGCTATGAGCGGCCCCACTTGACAACCCGTCACCCGTGCTGGTGCTGTGATGGCAAAGCTGCTAAACTTGACCGACTCTACCAGGTTTACCCCGAGGAAGCTATGCCCAGCGATCTGAAGGCGGCCCCCGCCGCCGGCCAGTACGAGTTGAGCCATCTGCGCTCACTGGAGGCCGAAGCGATCCACATCATCCGGGAGGTGGCCGCCGAGTTCGAGCGGCCGGTGTTGTTGTTCTCCGGCGGCAAGGACTCCATCGTCATGCTGCACCTGGCACTGCGGGCGTTTAAGCCCGGGAGGTTGCCGTTCCCCGTGATGCACGTCGACACCGGCCACAACTTCGACGAGGTGATCGCCACCCGCGACGAGCTCGTCGCCGAGCACGGGGTCCGCCTGGTCGTCGCGTCGGTCCAGGAGGACATCGACGCCGGCCGCGTCGTCGAGCCCAAGCAGGGACGCAACCCGATCCAGACCGTGACGCTGCTGCGCGCCATCCGGGAGAACAAGTTCGACGCGGCGTTCGGCGGAGCGCGCCGCGACGAGGAGAAGGCGCGCGCCAAGGAACGCGTGTTCAGCTTCCGTGACGAGTTCGGCCAGTGGGACCCGAAGGCGCAGCGGCCCGAGCTGTGGAACCTCTACAACGGCCGGCACCACAAGGGCGAGCACATCCGGGCCTTCCCGCTGTCCAACTGGACCGAGTTCGACATCTGGTCCTACATCGGTGCCGAGAACATCGCGCTGCCCTCGATCTATTACGCCCACCGGCGCAAGGTGTTCCGCCGCGACGGCATGCTGCTGGCCGTCGACCGGCACATGCAACCGCGCGACGACGAGCCGGTGTTCGAAACGACGGTCCGTTTCCGCACCGTCGGCGACGTCACCTGCACCGGATGCGTGGAATCGGAAGCCTCGACGGTGGAGGAGGTCATCGCCGAGACCGCGGTGTCCCGGCTGACCGAACGCGGCGCCACCAGGGCAGACGACCGAATCTCGGAAGCCGGCATGGAAGACCGCAAACGGCAGGGGTACTTCTGATGGCCACACCCACCACGCTGCTTCGCCTCGCCACCGCGGGTTCCGTCGACGACGGCAAGTCCACCCTGATCGGGCGCCTGCTCTACGACTCCAAGGCCGTCATGGAGGACCAGTGGGCCGCGGTGGAACAGACCTCCAAGGATCGTGGTCACGACTACACCGACCTGGCGCTGGTGACCGACGGCTTGCGCGCCGAACGTGAGCAGGGCATCACGATCGACGTCGCCTACCGCTATTTCGCCACTCCCAAGCGGAAATTCATCATCGCCGACACCCCGGGCCACATCCAGTACACCCGCAACATGGTGACCGGCGCGTCGACCGCCCAACTGGTGATCGTGCTCGTCGATGCGCGGCACGGCCTGCTGGAGCAGTCCCGCCGGCACGCCTTCCTGGCCTCGTTGCTGGGCATCCAGCACATCGTGCTCGCCGTGAACAAGATGGACCTGATCGGCTGGGACAGAGACAAATTCGAGGCGATCCGGGACGAATTCCACGCGTTCGCCGCGCGCCTGGACGTGCACGACGTGGCCACCATCCCGCTATCCGCGTTGCACGGCGACAACGTGGTGACCAAGTCGGACCAGACGCCCTGGTACGAGGGCCCGGCGCTGTTGTCGCACCTGGAGGAGGTCTACATCGCCGGCGACCGCAACCTGGTCGACGTGCGATTCCCGGTCCAGTACGTCATCCGGCCGCACACCCGCGAACACCAGGACCACCGCAGCTATGCCGGCACCGTGGCCAGCGGGGTCATGCGTGCCGGTGACGAGGTCGTCGTCCTGCCGATCGGCAAGACCACCCGGATCACCGCGATCGACGGGCCGAACGGTCCTGTCGAAGAAGCCTTTCCGCCGATGGCCGTGTCGATCAGCCTTGCCGACGAGATCGACATCTCGCGCGGTGACCTCATCGCCCGCAGCAACAACCAGCCCCGGATCGCCCAGGATTTCGACGCGACCGTGTGCTGGATGGCCGACGACGCGACGCTGGAGCCCGGCCGCGAATACGTCATCAAGCACACCACCCGCACCACGCGCGCGCGGGTGACCGGGCTGGACTACCGGCTGGACGTGAACACCCTGCACCGCGACAAGACTGCAAACGCATTGCAGCTCAACGAACTTGGTCGAATTTCGCTGCGCACTCAGGTGCCCTTGCTGCTCGACGAGTACACCCGCAACGCCAGCACGGGCTCGTTCATCCTGATCGACCCGCACACCAACGGCACCGTCGCCGCGGGCATGGTGCTGCGTGACGTCTCGGTGCAGACGGCGAGCCCGAACACGGTGCGGCACAAGTCATCGGCCGTCGCCGAAGCCCGCCCGCGGGGCAGGACCATATGGTTCACCGGTCTGTCCGGATCCGGCAAGTCGTCGGTGGCGATGCTGGTCGAGCAGATGCTGCTCGAAAAGGGCATCCCCGCTTACGTTCTCGACGGTGACAACCTGCGGCACGGCTTGAACGCCGACCTGGGCTTCAGCATGGCCGACCGCGCGGAGAACCTGCGCCGGCTGGCGCATGTGGCGGCTCTGCTCGCCGACTGCGGCAACGTCGTGCTGGTGCCGGCCATCAGCCCGCTGACCGAGCAGCGCGAGATGGCTCGTAATGTGCACGCCGCCGCGGGGTTCGACTTCATCGAGGTGTTCTGCGACACCCCCATCGAAGAATGCGAGCAGCGTGATCCCAAGGGGCTCTATGCCAAGGCCCGCGCGGGCGAGATCGCACACTTCACCGGCATCGACAGCCCGTATCAACCGCCGGCCAACCCCGACCTGCGGCTGACGCCGGACCGCACCGTCGAGGAGCAGGCACGCAGCATCGTCGATCTGCTCGAATCACGCGGATAGCGCGCCCGGCTACGCCGGATTTCGCACATCGGGTGGCACAATCCTGAGAGTGCGCATGTCGGCGAAGGCGGAGTACGCGGTGCGGGCCATGGTCCAGCTCGCCACGGTCCCCCACGGGACGTTGGTGAAAACCGACGACTTGGCCCAGGCACAGGGCATACCGCCGCAGTTTCTCGTCGACATCCTGACCAACCTGCGCACCGACCGCCTGGTGAGAAGCCATCGGGGCCGCGAGGGCGGTTACGAACTGGCCCGGCCCGGCAACGAGATCAGCATCGCCGACGTGTTGCGCTGCATCGACGGGCCACTGGCCAGCGTGCGCGACATCGGTCTGGGCGACTTGCCCTACTCGGGCCCCACCGCGGCGCTCACCGACGTCTGGCGGGCGCTGCGCGCCAGCATGCGCTCGGTGCTGGAGGAAACCACGCTGTCCGACGTCGCCGCCAACGCCCTGCCCAGACACGTGGCGCAGTTCGCCGAGGACTACCGAACGCAGGAGAGCGTGCGGCACGGCACACCGCGTGGGGGCGAATAACCACTACCGCTGGCCCCCCGACCCGTAGGGGCGGGTCAGGATCTCCATGGCATGCCCCGACGGGTCCAGGAAGTACACCCCGCGCCCGCCGTCCCTATGGTTGATCTCGCCGGGCCGGTTGGCGCCGGGGTCGGCCCAGTGCTGCAGTCCGCGCGAGGAGATCTTGCCGTAGATCGTGTCGAACTCCTCTTCGGACACCAGGAAGGCGTAGTGCTGCCGCGGAATCTCCGTCCCGCCGGGGGCGTCCGAATAGTCCAGGCTGGCGCCGTGCTCGAGCTGGACAACCATGAAGTGGCCGAACGGCTTTGGGTCTGGCAGTCCGAACAACTCGGTGAGGAATTCCGCGGACTCGCGCTTGTCGCGGGAGGCGACGATCGTGTGGTTGAAACTGATGGCCATGCTCCTCCTATTTCGGTGCGGTGAGTTCGAGGGCGATGTTGTCGGGGTCGCGGAACTGCAGGATGTAGGACGGCCCGATGTCCTTCACAGGTTCGTGGGAGACACCCAGATCATCGAGATGGGCTGCGGCGGAATCCAATTCGTCCTTGCTGGCGACCCGGAACGCGATGTGGTCGAGCCCGGTGCGGTCTTCGTCGAAGCGGTCGGTGGCAACGGGCCGCAGTCCGAGCAGCGTGCCGCCGAGGTCGTAGATGACGCCACCGAACAGGAAGCTCAATTGGCTGCGGGTGGCCTCGTCGGCGTTGTCGGGCACCTCCAGCAGCACCGGCCAACCGAAAACGCTCTCATAGAACTGACGGGACCGCTCGATATCGGTGACGGTGAGGCGGACGTGCGCGATGGAACTGCTGGTGAAACCCATCTGCTCCATGCTGCCACTTGCCCGCCCGGATGTTGACTGTCATGCCAGAATCGCCGTCGTGCGGATTGCGATGACGCTGCCGGTGATGGAGCCGGACTTGGATGCGGAAGTGTTGGAGAGCTGGGCGCGCGGGATCGACGCCGGCCCGTTCTCATCGCTGTGCTGGGGTGAGCGCATCGCGTTCGACAACCCGGACAACCTCACCCTGCTGGGAGCGCTGGCCGCCTGGACGCGTCGGGTGCGGCTGCTGACGACCGTGATCGTCCCGCAGCTGCACGACCCCGTGATGCTGGCCAAGGCCCTGGCGACCGGCGACATGCTCTGTGGTGGGCGGCTGAGCGTGGGCATCGGCGTGGGCGGCAGGCACGAGGACTACCACGCCGTCGGCGCCGACCCGGCGACGCAGACCATGCGCGACATGGCCGAACGCGTGGCCGTGATGAAGCGGGTGTGGGCCGGCGAAAAGCTCACCGACTCGGTCCTGCCGGTCGGGCCCGCGCCGGTGCAGCCCGGCGGTCCGCCGCTGTTGGTGGGCAGCATCGGCCCGAAGACCATCCGCAGCGCCGCGTCCTGGGCCGCCGGGCTCGCCGGGACCACCCTGGACCTGGATGCCGCCAAGCAGAACGAGCTGTTCGACGTCGCGCGCGACGCGTGGGCGCGGGTGGGCAAGGGCAAACCGCACCTGGTGACGTCGTTCTGGTTCGCGTTCGGCTCACCCGAGCAGGCTCGCGCCCAGGTGCATCGTCATCTGCGGCGGTACATGAACTGGATACCGGGGGAGTACGTCGACGCGATGGCGCCGACGACCGGCTGGGCCGGCACCGAGGACGAGCTGCTGGCCGTGCTGCGCAAGTTCGAGGCCATCGGCGCCGACGAGGTGCAGCTCATCCCGACCAGCTCGGACGTCGACCAGCTCAGCCGCGCGGCGGACGTGGCGGCCCGGCTCTAGGGGGTTAGGCCGACGCGCGCTGGTCGTCGCCCGCCGCCGGCTGCTGGGGAGGCTGACCCTTGCGCAGCGTCGCCAGCAGCTCGCGGTACGGGCCGACGAGGTAGACGGTGTCGCCGCCCCGCAGCCAGGCGTCACGGCGCGGGTGGAGCTCGACGGGCGCGTCCTGGCGGGTGATCGCAATGACGCGCGTCTGCGTCGACAGTTCGAACATCTTCAGCCCGTCGAGCTCGCTGCCGGGCGCCACGTGCATCCCGCCGATCATGAACGAGCGCTGCCCGACGGAGAAGGTGCCCAGCACCTGCAGGCCCATCGCGGCGCCGATGAACCATGGCGCGGCCAGTTCGACGGTGGACCGGACGTTTTCGAAGCCGAACCGCTGCGCCACCGCGGCCCCCAGCGCACGGTCATAGACCCGGAGCACCAGGGGAACGTCGGGCCGCACGACTTCGGGCTTCACCCGGGGCCCGAGCATCTCGCGCAGCACGATCCCGGTCTCGATGTTGACCATGTCGTCCTGCGTCAGCACCGCCACCGCGCGGGCGTGGTCGACGCGCGCCGCCTCCAGCGTCTGGCGCAGCGTCGCGTCGCCGAAGATCACCGGCACGTCAAGGTCGGCCGCCGTCGACAGAAACCGGTTGTTCTCGTCCCGCTCGATCACCGCGACGTCGTACCCGGCCGACCTCAAGTCGGCGATCACGCGGCTGCCGAACGAACCCAGCCCGACGACGATCACGTGATTGCGCAGGTGGCGCGCCCGGCGGCGGCCGACCGAATGGGCGAAACGCCGCGATAGCAGCAGGTCGGCGATGAAGGCGACGAGAAGCGCGGTGGTCGTCACCCCGGCGAACATCAGCATGATGCTGAACAGCCGCAGCCAGGTGGGCTGCTGCAGGAAGCTGAAGTCGCCGTAACCCACCGTCGCGATCGTCTCGGTGCTGAAATACAGCGCGTCGAGCCACGTCATCTTCGGATGCGGCTGGTAGCTGAACCGCAGCACCACCGTCGACCCGATCAGCAGGCACGCCGCCGCCAGCAACGCTCTCGCGAACATCGGGTTGACGTCGTCACGCAGGGCGCGCGCGCCGTCGAGCGCCCTGCGCAGCCGGGTCAGGCGATATCGCGTCACCGTGGGCCGCGGAACCCTGATGCCGCGGGCGGCCAGTTCGTCGGCGGTGCCGATCATCGCGGTCCAGTCGCCGGCGTGGATCGGCAGGTCGCGGCCCGGACAGGACACGACCTCTCCCGGGGTGGCGCAGTTCTCGCCGTGGATCACCGCCACCGGCGCCAGGTCGCCGTAGATCTCGCGCAGCGTCGCGCTGTACGGCGCCTCGGCGCCGGAGACGACGAACTCGATGCCCGCCGCCTCGAACGGGTGCACGGTGTGCGCCAGACACGCCTCGACAACCGAGGGTGCCGCCAGGTCGGCGACGTCCAGGATCGCCCCGGGGCGCTTGTCCGCGGCCATGGCCGTGCGCAGCACGTCATTGGCCAGCCGCGCCACCACGCGCACGCCCGGGTTGGCCTTGCGTGCCAGCAGCGCGATTTCCAGGTTGGTCGCGTCGTCGTCCCCGACGCAGATCACGGCGAGAGCGCGGGTGACCCCGACGGTTTCGAGCTCACCGGCGGTGCGGACCTTGACGATGTGCATGCCGGCGGTGTTGAGCTCCTCGACGATCGTGGTGGCCAGCGCGTCGTCACCGCTGACGATGATGTGGCCGCGCATGGTCACCCCCGCTCCCGGGCGTCCGGCATAACCCCCACCTCTGCTGACGTTGGCGTTTTGTTCCTATGACTATCGGGCACCGTGCCGATTCATGCCAGCGCGACACCGGAGGCGGGGAAGGCGAGGTGAATTGCCACGGCGCCGCGCGCGAGATTCGATAGCGATATGACGCAGCCGGAACTGCCCGGGCCGCTTGCCGCCTTGACCCGGCTCATCTCGGAGCGCATCGCCGCGGCCGATTTCGCCGGGGCGTTGCCGCTGATGAACGAGCTGGTCGCGCTGTGCCGGCCGATCCTGGGGGAGCGCCATCCCAACGTGTTGGACATGGAGCTCGCGCTGGTGCACCTGCAGCTGCAGATGGGAGACCAGGCCGGGGCCTATGCCGCTCTCGAGCAGCTGGTACCCGAACTGGAGGAGGTGCTCGGCCGCAATCACATCACCACGTTGACGGCGCGTCACATGTTCGCCGACCGGCCGCAGCCCGAGGGGCGCGCCGCGCTGGCCGAATGGTCGCAGCTGCTGGCCGACGAAGAAGGCGTGCTGGGCGCCGAGCACCCGACCGTGCTGACGTCCAGGGACCGGGTGGCGCACCAGCTCAAGGAGCTCGGTGACTACCCGGGGGCCATCGCCGAGGGTGAGCGCGTCCTTGCCGCACGGCGCTTGGTGCTCGGTGAGCACCACGAGGACACGCTGGGGATGCGGTTGTCACTGGCGCAATGGCACGGCGAATCGGTGGACGCCGCCGGCGCCATGGCCCAACTCGAGTCGCTGGTCGAGGTGATGCGAGAGAAGCTGGGGCACGACCACCGCCACACGCTGATCGCGCGGCACACGATCGCGCTGTGGGAGTCCGAACCCGAGGATTACCGGGACAAGGTCGCCACCTGGCAAGCCCTGGCCGACGACGAAGCCCGGGTCTTCGGTGACGACAGCCCCCTCACCGTCGCCGCCCAAGAGGAACTGGCGAAGTGGCGGGACCGTGTCGAGGACCTCCGCTGGGTGGCCGAGATGCGCGACCGGGTCGAAGAATCCACCAAGCGCCGCTTCAGGGCCAAACAACAAGCGACGCAACGGTTTTCGAATGGCGAATACCTGCGGTGCTGGCTTGCCGAGCGGGGTGCCCAATTCCCGGTGTGGGCAAGCCATTACGGCGGCGATGCCGTCTGGGACTTCTCCCCGGCGTCCCTCGACGCGCTGGAAGAGCTGGTCGTTCAGAAGGCTCCGACACCCGAACAGCTCCTGGACGAGGAACGCAATGCGCCGTTCCTCGACGGCGCGGTGTGGTATCTCGGCGAGGTGCTGCGCCGCGGACGATCTCTGCCCTGGGAATACACCCGCGGCGAAACGGCGGATCCCACCGTCGGACCCGTCGACGTCTTCGGGGCCCTCACCAGCGTGTTGCATTCCGTCGACCGCGGTGCGCTGCGCCGGACGTACGACCGCTTCACGGCCCCCCGGTAACGGGACGCGTCGTGGGCCGGCAGTGATACTGGGCGGGTGCACTTCATCGAATGCGTCGCGTCCCGCGAGGTCTACCGGAGCCAATGGATGGTGCTCCGCGAAGACGACATCCGTCGCCCGGACGGCAGCCCCGGCATTTACGGCGTGGTGGACAAACCCGACTATGCGCTGGTGATGCCGTTCGACGGGGACCGCTTCCGGCTGGTCGAGCAGTTTCGGTACCCGCTCGGGGCGCGACGCTGGGAATTCCCGCAAGGAACCGCACCCGGTTTGGCGGACACGGACCCCTCCGAGCTGGCCGCGCGTGAGTTGCGCGAGGAAACGGGATTGAGTGCGACGTCGTTCGAAGTCCTCGGCCAGCTCGACGTCGCACCGGGCATGACGAGCCAGCGCGGGTGGGTGTTCCTGGCCACCGGAATCGTCGAGGGCGAGCCGGACCTCGAGCACGAGGAACAGGACCTGCGCAGCGCCTGGTTCGACCGCGAGGACGTCGAGCAGATGATCCGTTCCGGAGTGATCGCCGACGCACAGTCCGTCGCCGCCTACAGCCTGTTCCTGCTGCGACGGCCATGACGCAATGCGGGGACCCGCCGCGTCCCGCGTGTCACTGGTTGGGCGCGGGCGTCATCGAGGCGATGTAATAGACCTCGTGCCCGGTGGGGTAGCCGCCGCCGTTGGTGGCGATGTGAACGTGGTCGTAGTGGTTGAGGGTTTCCGACCCGAGGTCGGCCGTCCAGCTTCCCCCTCCGACGCCCGGATAGATCTTCTGCCGCCAGATCACGTGGTTGATTCCCCAGCGCTTCGCGTTCGCCAAGGCGTACCCGGCGATCTGGTTGCCCAGCTCGATGCCCTCGGGGGTGTTGTGGTTCGGGATCATCACGTCGATCGCCAACCCGTTGGGGTGCCACGGCAAGGGGTCTTCGCGGTACCCGTAGATCGTCTTGATCTGCGGAAACAGCACGCTGATGGCTCGCTCCGCCCAGATCGTCTTGACCTGGAGCCGGTCCTCCGAGGCCAGGCCGCGGGGCAACGCGACCTGGAACTGCTGGGCGGCGGCGGGCGCGTTCGCGGCCAGCATCTCGACTTCCGCGGGAGTGGCGGTGTGCGGGTTGTCGATGAGTGGCGCGGCGGCGTTGGTAGGTGCGGCGGATGCGGTCGTGGGGGCCGCCGCCAGCGCGTTCGGCGCGCAGCATCGCGGCTTCGTGTCTTGGGCGTAGATCATGCCGGCCGCAAGTGCGAGCGAGCCCAGGATCGCCAGCCAGCGCCCACGGCCGTTGGCTAACACGTTCTTGCCCACGACCAGCAGCTTAGTGTCGTGGGCGACGCCTGTGGTGGGATTGGCGTTGGTTTTTCGGCTCGCGTGAACAGGCCCTACGCGGCCCAGGCTCGGGTCACAATGACACCATGCCCGGCCAGTCCTTCGACGATGCCAACGCATTCCACCGGATGATGCGGCGCTTCGCGTCGACACCCGTGGGTGTCGCGCTGCTGCGTCCCACCGCGCACCACCTCGACCGGCTCATCGCCCGGGTCAGCGGGGGCAGGACCAGCTTCGCCGGGCTGGCGACCGGCATCCCCGTGGTCATGCTCACCACCACCGGCGCGAGATCCGGTGAGCCGCGCACCGTCGCCGTGTACGGAATCCCGCACCCGGACGGTCTGGCCCTCATCGCGTCCAACTTCGGCGGCGCCAAGCACCCTTCGTGGTACCACAACCTCAAGGCCCACCCCGAAGCGACGGTGGCCATCGGTCGGGATAGATGGCACGCGAACGCGCGGCTCGCCGCGCCCGGCGAACGCGACGAGATCTGGGCGAAAGGCCTTGAGCTGTATCCGGGGTGGCGCAAGTACGAAGCGCGGGCCGGAGCGCGCCACATCGAGGCGTTTGTCCTGGCTCGAGCGTGAGGCGGCTGACCCGGGACCCCACCGATAAGCTGGCGACCGACTCAAATCTGTTCGAGGCGAGTCGCATACATCGGTCACCCTCGACTGAAGGACTTCCATGAGCTCGCTGCGCTGCCTGGGATGCGGTGCGGACGGTGGGTAACCCTCGGCTGCACGTCGCGTTCGTATGCAGTTTCAACCGCGCTCGATCGGTGATGGCCGCGGCGCTGTTCGCCGAGCAGCTGCGGGAGCGTGGCCTGGAAGATGTGGTGCGGGTCTCCAGTGCGGGCACCCTCGCGTGGGTGGGCGATACGGCCGATGAGCAAGCGTGCTCGGTGCTGTCCGCGAGTGGTTATCCCGCGCCGGCGGACCATCGGGCCGCGCTGGTCGGTCCTGAGCACCTCGCAGCCGATCTGGTGGTGGCGTTGGGCCGCGAACATGTGGAGGTGTTGCGGGAGCGTGGCGTTGACGACGCCCGGCTCAGGTGCGTCGACGTCCGGAACCCGGTCTTTGGCGCCGACTTCGAGCACGCCTTGGCGGCGATCGAGGCCGCGATGCCCGGGCTGCACGAATGGCTGGACGACCGGCTGATCGCACCCGGTTTCGGCCGCCTGGAAACCGCCGTCGGCTTTCGCTTTTGGACGGGAATGGCCGGGGATGTGCTGAGATCCCCGTATTACGGCGAAATGGCCTGGCCGACGAAATGGTCCGCCGCCGAATGCCGCTACAACCCGGCGCACGTGCCGCCGGCGCCGGAGTGCGAGTGCGGATGGTACGCCGATATCGAGGTCGCGGATGTGATCGCGCGGGCGCGCGGGTTCCCGAGGGTGGCGCAGCTGGCCTCGCGAGCGGCGCCGCAACTGAAGGTCACGGATGCGCCGTGGTCGTATCTGGTTGTCGGCAAGGTTGTCCTGCATGACGTGCTGCCGTTCCGGCCGCCGCCGACGATGAAGATCAGCCCCCGTGCCGAGTATCGGGCGCGCGTGGGCGGCATCGTCGAGCTGGGACTCCTCGACACCGACGGAGGGCCGGAGGCCATGGCGTTCGGCCAGGAGTTGTCGGACAGGTACGAGGTCGAAGTCCTGGACATCAGCGATCGCGGGGAGCTTGGCGAATGTGCCCCCGGCGTCGGCGGGTGAGCATCGCATCGGCTGGTTTGCCTACTTGACGTAGCTGTTGTCACCCAGGTACGCGTCGGCCCAGGCGCCGATGATCCGCCCCGCCCGGTGCGCCTGGCCACGAGCGGTGAGAAAGTGATCGGACCCCTCCAGCGAGACGAAGCTGCGGGGATGACGGGCCAAGCGGAAGATCTCGCTCGCGTTCTCGATGCCGACCGTGTTGTCGGTGGGCGAGTGCAGGATCAGCAGCGGCAGGCGCAAATCCCTGATCTTGTCGCGCAGGTGGGCCCGGCGAACATCCTCGACGAATGCCCGCTTGAGCGTCAGCGTGCGTCCACCGACCATCCATTCGGCGCTGCCCTCGGTCAGACAGCGGTCGACGACTGCGTCGTAATGCTTTTCGACGTGGCTCGGGTCGACCGGTGCGGCGACCGTCACCACCGACCGCACTCCGGGCGATTGCCGAGCCGCGGCGAGCACCGCCGCGCCGCCCCACGAGTGCCCGATCAGGATGTCGGCCGGGGTTCCGCGGCTTGTCATGAATTCGCACGCCTTGGCGATGTCGTGGACCTTGACGGTGAACGACCCGTCGCCCCAGTCGCCCTCGGATCCGCCGAGGCCGAGCGCGTCGAAGCGCAGCATGCCGATGCCGTCGGCGGCCAGTTGCTTGCAGATCCTCGCCGCGGCGGGCGAGTCCTTGCCGAGCGTGAAGCCGTGCGCGAACACGCCCCAGCCGCGCACCGCTCCGTCGGGCACCTCGATGACGCCGGCCAGCTGCGCGCCCGTGGAGCCCTGGAAAGTGATGCGTTCGCCCATGCCGATGATCTAACCTGCCTCGGACGATGCTCGAAAGGCCGAGGCATTCGTTCTCGTCCGGAGTTAAGGCCTAGGGCGCGACCGAATATCGCGGCGAGGGGCCGGGGCAGCCGACGAGCAGGCTCGCGACGTCCGCGAGCGGCCGGGGCTGGGCAACCAGCTCCGCCCACGGAAACCGGTCGTGGGTTGCGAGCAGAAAGCTCAGCGCCGCACTGAGGTGCCGCGGCTCGTAATTGTGCACGCCGAAGATCGACAGCTGCCGGCGAACGACTTGCTCGGGGTCGAGCGCGATGGCGCCGTTGGGCGCGACGGAACCGGCGAGGACAGCGACGCCCTGGCCGTCCAACGCGGTTAATCCGGCCTGCAAGGCCGCCGATGAGCCGGAGAACTCCAACAAGACGTCGTAGCTTCCCACGTCGTGTGCCGATGGCGCCTCGTCGGTGGCGCCGAATTGCCTTGCCAGCTGCCTTCTTTCGGTGCTGGGATCGATCGCCGTGACCGCCGAAGCGCCGGCCGAGGCCGTAGCCGCGACAGCGCTGAGTCCGAGCATGCCGACCCCTACGACGTTAACCCGCTTGCCGGCCAGTGGCCCCGCGCGGTCGATCACCGCCATGACCGTCGCCGTCGCGCACGCGGCGGGAGCGGCGGCGGCGTCACTGAGGTCGTCGTCGACGACCGCGATCGCCAAGTTGCTTGGCAGAAAGACATATTCGGCGTAGGAGCCGGACAACGCCCAGTCCGAGTCGAGCGCCTCGTGCCCGGCCTTGCGGACTGTGCGGCATTTGGCGGTGACCCCGGCGCGGCAGCGGTCACAGGTTCGGCAGGGCAGCGTGATCGACCAGATGACGCGTTGCCCGGGGTGTAGGTCATGGCCGTCGACGTCGCGCCTGCCTGCTTGTCCGACGGCAACGATCTCACCGACGGCCTCGTGGCCAAGGATCGACGGGCACGGTTGCACGCGACGGCCGCTGACGGTGTGCCGGTCGCTGCCGCACACGGTGGCCAGGCGCACCCGGACGAGCACGTCGGCCGGGCCCAGTGGCGGCACCGCCACGCGCTCGACGGTGATTCGGTCACCGCCGCGCCATACTGCCGCGGCGGTGGTGTCGATCCGCCGGTCGAGGGTTGCGCTGGTCATGGAGCGCTCATCGCCACCGGGAGCACGCCGAGCAGGCCGGGCAGGTCGGCCACCGACGGCAGCAGGTGGGTGTGCCGGTGGGCGCCGAGTTCGTCGGCGTCGCTGGCTCCCGAAAGGACGCCCACCACCATCGCGGCACCGGAGTTGGTCCCGGCTTCGAGGTCGCGGGGAGTGTCTCCGGCGACCAGGACGCGCGCCACATCGGTCACGCCCAGCCGTTCCATGGCCCGAAAGATCATGTAGGGCGCGGGGCGTCCGGCGGCCACATCGCTGCCGCAGACGACGGTATCCGCCACCGCGTCGTCCATCCATCCCAGCGCCGACAGCAGCGATTCGACGATGACGCGGTCGAATCCCGTTGTCAGCGCGACCTTTACACCACGGTCGCGCAACGTGGACAGAGCGTCGACGACCCCCGGCAGCGGATACGGCGGGTGTTCGGCGTAGGCGGCGCTGAGCCGGGCATGGAAATCGGTGACCACCACTTCCAGCTCCCCCGCGCTCGGGGGCGTGCCGGAGCGGGAGGTGAGCAGTTCGCGCAGCGCTTCGTGCTTCGAGGCGCCGTGCCAGCGGGCGATTTCGGCCTTCGACGGCGATGCCCCGTGCGCTCTCGCGGTCTCAGCGAGCACGCGGTAGACCTGCTGACCGTCGTCGATCGTGGTGCCCGCCATGTCCAGGACCACGACTTCGGGCGGGAGGATCGTCATGAGCTCGGCTCCTTAGGGATTGGCGTTGCGCGTCAGGGCGCAGCGCGCGTCCAGCGTGTTTTCGAGGGTGAAACTGACGAGTCCCGGCAGGTATCGGTCGTCGTGGTATTCGAGGATTTCGCCGTACGGGCTTCGCGTCGTTCGCTGCTGACGCAGCAACGGAACTCCCTCGGGCACACCGAGGTGCTGCGCGTCCAGCGCGTCGGCGGCCACCGCGTCGATCACATGGGATGCCCGGGCGAACTGCACGCCCTGCGAAAGTAGATACGCCCACAGGGATCCCGAATCGCAGTCGAAGTCGAACAGGCGCCGACCGACGTGCTCGACGAATACGGCGCGCTCGAGCATCGCGGGCTCGTCGTCGAGGTAGCGCAGCCGCAACACCTCGACGACCGGCGCATCGACGTCGACGTGTAGCACCGAGGCGGCGTGCTGGTCGGCCCGCCGCAGCGCCAACTCCAGGGTCCGCTGCCCGGGCGTACGGCCGATCGAGTGCGCCCACGCCGAATACGACAGCAGCGTGTCGAAGGGCTGTCCGGTCGCGGCGGAACACACGACCGGCGGTTTGCCGCGCCCGCCGGCGATGACGCCCTCGGCGCGCAGGGTGGCCAGCGCTTGGCGCACCGGTCCGCGCGACGCGTTCCACTGTTCGCACAGCCGAGACTCCGAGGGCAGCGGCGCGCCCACGACCAGTTCACCGAGGCGGATCTGTTCCCTCAGGCTGTCGGCAATGATCTCGTGCAGTGCGGTTGCCACGACTTGACTATACATGTGTGGCGAGGGCTCCGGCCCGGGCTTTGCTTACGAATTAGCCTGTTGGTTAAGGGAATCTGAACATCTGCTGCCCAGAACATTCCGGTGTTGACAGCTGCTGAACCTCTATCGGAGGGTTCTTGTAATGACAAGTCGGCGCTTGGAATCGGAGCCTCAATGACTGACGTGGCCAGCAGCGAGAGCGTCGGGAAGTCCATCGACGACGCCCCACTCGGCGTCTTCCACTTCAAGGCAGCGGCGACGGCCGGGGCGGGATTCTTCACCGACTCCTATGACCTCAACGTCATCGGCTCGGTGACGCTGCTGGCCGCACCGCAGTTCCACCTCGGCAGCGGTCAGGTCTCGATGCTGACCAGCTCGACGCTTCTCGCGGTCGCGGTGGGCGCGATGGTGTTCGGCCGGCTCGGCGACCGCTTCGGCCGCCGGCGCGTGTACGGGCTCGAAGCCGTGCTGATGATCATCGGGGCCCTGGTGTCGGCGTTCGCCCCGAACTTCACGGTGTTGCTGGTCGGCCGGCTGATCCTCGGCGTGGGCATCGGCGGCGACTACCCGGCGAGCGGCGTCATCATGACCGAGTACGCCAACGCGCGAAACCGTGGCCAACTCGTCGGCATGACGTTCCTGTTCTATGTGTTCGGCCAGGTCTGCGCCTACCTGGTGAGCCTGCTGGTCCTCGCGGTCGGTGTCGACAACGACCTGGCCTGGCGACTGATCCTCGGGCTGGGTGTACTGCCGTCGATGCTGGTTCTCTACCAGCGTCGCCACATGCCGGAGTCGCCCCGTTGGACGGCCGAGCATGGCGACGAGCGTCGGGCGCGCCAGGACTTCGAGAAGTTCGCCGGAGCGGGCAATCAAACGTTCAGTGCGGCAACGGTTTCTAAGGCTCCGGTCGGTGGGCTGCGGTTGGCGTTGACGAACCGCAAGGTGCTCATCACCCTGCTGGGCACCGCCGGAAGCTGGTTCTTCTTCAACGTCGCGGTGTACGGCAACTCGGTGAGTCAGCCGCTGCTGATCAAGACCATCAGCCCGCACGGCTCCACGCTGTCCAACATCGCGCTGAACGCCGTGCTCGTCGTGTGCTTCAGCCTGGTCGGCGCCATCGCCGGGCTCTTCGTCCTCGACCGATGGCCGCGGCGTCGACTCCAAATCGTCGGCTTCGGGTTGTGTGCGTTGGCCATGCTGCTGATCACCGTGGTGCCCACCCTGAGCAGCGCCGTCCTGCCCTTCGGGATCGTGTTCGGTCTCTCGTTGTTCGGCATCGCGTTCGGTCCGAACTACACCACCATGCTGCTGGCCGCCGAGTCCTACCCGACCGCCTTCCGCAGCAGCTTGCACGGCCTGTCGTCGGGTGTCGCCAAGGTCGGCGCATTCGGGGGAGCGCTTGTGGTGCCGCTCATCCTGTCTGCGGAGGGGTTGCGGGCGGTGACGCTGCTGGCGTTCGGCTGCTACATCGCGGCGATCGCGACGACACTCCTGCTGCCGGAACCCCGCGGCCGCGCGCTCGACGAGGTCAGCGAAGACCTGAAACTCACGACTGTTGCGACAGCCCCCGCGCGTCAACGCGCCGGAAGACTCGTTCAAGCGCAGTAACAAGCCACGCGAAGGTTGTCCATAACCGCACGTCAGCGCTACGGCACCTACACCATGCAAGACGCCGGCGCGGCCCAGGCGCGAGCCGACGTGGCTCCGCGTACAAGTCAGCCTCTGCGGGCGACGTCTTGGCTCAGGATCCGGGGCCAGGTCTCGACATCGGCCGGGCTGTGCGCCACGGTGAGCGTCGACCGCGGCATCAGTGCGGCAAGCGATTCCGCTGTCGACATCGGATGCGCCGGGTCGCCGACCCAGGCCAGAATCGTCGTCGGCACATTGATTCGTGCGACCGCTTCGCGAGCGGGCAGGTCGCTGAGAGCCGCGCCTCGAAACAGTGACGGCAGCAGCGCGTCGGCCACATCGGGAACTGTTTCGGGCGCGCCGACCGTGGCCGGCGGCGGAGTCGCCCCACGCGCCGACGCGATGAATGCCCCGACTCCCTCGGTTTCGATCAATTCGGCCGCAACCCGGTAGATCGCCGCCTGCGCGGGCCGGGTTTCCCACGCGGTAGCCGGCACCATGAGCGTGAGGCCGGCGAAGCGGTCCGGCTCGCGGGCAGCCGCGTGCAGCAGCGTGCCGGTACCCATGGACGGGCCGACTCCGTGTACTCGTTCGCCGGGAAACCATTTGTCGAGCAGCTGCAGAAGATCCTCGGCAAGGCTTTCCCATCGGTAATCCTCCGGGACCTTGCGCCCAGTCGACTTGCCATGGCCGCGTGCGTCGTACCGCAGCAGTCGGGTCCCGCTGAGGCCCCTGCCGAGGTCGAGATTGAGCACCCGGTCACGCGCGCGGCTGGAGGTAAGCCCGTGCAGTTGAACTACCGGATGACCACCTTCGTCGCTCAGTTCAACCGCAAGCTCTGCTCCAGGAACCACGAAAGTGGACATCACGCAACTCTTCTCACGACCGGACGGCTCGCCCCGGAGCCGACCCCGCAGACCGAGCATTCAGGCTAACCGGGGCGTTAGGGTACCGCCATGCGGCTGACCAACGTGGCGCACCTGCGGCTACCCTTTGGACGACTATGGGGCTATGACGTGTCGGTGTCTGACCTCGGCCGGCATCAGCTCCCGGTGTCGTTCGACCAGCGCATACACGTCGGTGCGGGCGCACGACCCGGCTCCTGGATGGCGCTGTCCATTCGGTTGCCGGCGGGGGTCAGCCGCCAATCGTTGGCCGATGCGTGGCTGGCTGTGATCGCCCGCCACGGCACCCTTCGAACGGCTTTCACACTCGGGGCGGACGGCGATCCGCAGCTGAATGAGATCGATATTCGCCCAGGCAAGTGGGTAGAGCATGAGATCACTCCGGGCCAGGCGGTCAACGACGCACTGCGAGTAGTTCTCAATGCGACGTGCTCGCCCTATCAGCGGCCCTCACATCGATTGTGTGTGCTGGAGACTGCCGCCGGATTGACGGTGGTGATCGCTGCCGACCACGCCCATGTGGACATGTGGTCGATGCTGGTGATTGCCCGGGACCTGTTGTCGATACTCGCCGACGCGCGGATCGGACGTACGTCGTCGCTGCAGCCGCCGCCGGCATTTGTCGTGCACACCCAAGCACTGTTGGACCGTCCCGCGGCACCGGAACGCGTGCGCGCGCGATGGGCACAAATCATCAGCGACAGCGGTGGGGTGATGCCACGGTTTCCGCTGCCGTTGGGTGAGTCCGGGCCGCATCCGGAACGCGTTGAAGTGCGTGACGTGTTCGATGTCGATGACGGCGCCGCGTTCGTCGCGCAGGCACGCGACGACGGTGTCTCGACGCTGGCACTCGCTGTGGTCGCCATGACTGCGGTGACCCGCGAGTTGGCCGGGGCGCCGCTGCGCGCGGTCTTCCCCGTGCACAGCCGATTTGAAGACAAATGGCACGACTCGGTGGGCTGGTTCATCACCAATTCGGTCCTGGAGTCAGCGGTTGCCGAGCCGCACGCCGCGGCCGTCGCCGTCAAAGAAGCTGTGCAGCTTGGTTCCTGGCCACTGGCCGACGTACTGGCTCCGTGGGGTGGAATGCCCGTCGCGCCCGGCATGTTCGCGATTTCCTGGCTGGACCAAAGCAGACTTCCGGTGCGCATCGACTCGGTCGGACTCGACGCCCAGTATGTGAGCGCGAGCGTTGACACCGACGGCGTCATGCTCTGGTTCATCCAGGACGAGTCCGGGCTACATCTGCGATGCCGCTACCCGGATACCGCGGAGGCCCGAACCAATGTGGGGGCGTGGCTGGACCTGTTGGTGGCGCGCCTACAGGCACTGGCGCAGTCGTCGGTTCGAGGACTGCTGCGGGTAGCGGGCCGCACATATCGTGTGCAGCGCGCGACGCGCGAACACGTGGGGGTGATCGCCCAGCTGCTCTCCGACGACGAATTCGGTCAGGATCGCGAAGCCGCCGAACTCGAACGCTACGAGGCGGCCTACGACATCGTCGTTCGCGACCGATCCAACTATCTCGGAGTCGTCCTGAACGGTTCCGATATGGTCGTCGCGACTGTGCAATTGACGATCATTCCCGGCCTTTCCCGCGGCGGCGCCACCCGGCTGCAGATCGAGGGATTACGGGTCGCCAAAGCCGAACGCGCACAGGGTCTTGGTACTGCACTCGTCGAGTGGGCACACAACTACGGCCGAGCACACGGGGCACAGCTGGCGCAGGTGACCACGGACGAGGCTCGCGAAAGGGCTCGGGCGTTCTATCGCCGGCTCGGGTACCACGCCGCCCACGTCGGGCTGAAATGCACCATCTGAGTCCGGTTTATCCGCGGTGAACGTTTCATTAGCCGAACTGACTAACGGAAAATACCGCCTGACCTGCGCGAATACTGGTGCCCCCGGCAGGATTCGAACCTGCGGCCTTCTGCTCCGGAGGCAGACGCTCTATCCCCTGAGCTACGGGGGCGCATGGAGACCATGATGCGCCAGTGGGCCCAGACAGACTAACGCATCGCGGTGACCGCTCGACCACCGCAACGGATTCGGGGCGCGGGCACCTCAGCCAATAGGATGGACGCTCGTGACCCCAGCTGACCTCGCTGAGCTGCTCAGGAACACCGCCTCCGCGGTGTTGGCCGAGCGCGGGCTGGACGCTGCCGCCTTGCCGGCGACGGTCACCGTGGAGCGGCCCCGCAATCCCGAGCACGGCGACTACGCCAGCAACCTGGCGCTTCAGCTGGGCAAGAAGGTCGGCGCCAACCCCCGTGAACTGGCCGGCTGGCTGGCAGAGGCGCTGGCACAGGCCGACGGCGTCGCCTCGGCGGAAGTGGCCGGGCCCGGATTCATCAACCTGCGCCTCGAGGCGTCGGCGCAGGCGGTGATCATCAACAACGTCATCGACGCCGGTGATGAGTTCGGTCACTCCGACGCGCTGGGCGGCCACAAGATCAACCTGGAATTCGTCTCGGCCAACCCCACCGGGCCCATCCACATCGGCGGCACCCGCTGGGCCGCCGTCGGCGACGCGTTGGGCCGGCTGTTGAGCACCCAGGGCGCCGACGTCGAGCGCGAGTACTACTTCAACGACCACGGCGCCCAGATCGACCGCTTCGCCAACTCGCTGATCGCCGCCGCCAAGGGCGAACCGACGCCCGAGGACGGCTATGCGGGCGCCTACATCAACGACATCGCCGCGCAGGTGCTGGCCAAGGCGCCCGACGCGCTGAGCCTGCCCGAAGCCGAGATGCACGAGACGTTCCGCGAAATCGGTGTCGACCTGATGTTCACCCACATCAAGGAGTCGCTGCACGAGTTCGGCACCGACTTCGACGTCTACACCCACGAAGACTCGATGCACACCAGCGGCCGCGTCGATCAGGCCATCGCCCGGCTGCGCGAGACCGGCAACATCTACGAGAAGGATGGCGCAACCTGGTTGCGCACCAGTTCTTTTGGGGACGACAAGGACCGCGTCGTGATCAAGAGCGACGGTAAGCCGGCCTACATCGCGGGCGACATCGCCTACTACCTGGACAAGCGGCAGCGCGGCTTCGACCTGTGCATCTACATGCTCGGCGCCGACCACCACGGATACATCGCCCGGCTCAAGGCCGTGGCCGCCGCATTCGGTGACGACCCGGCTCACGTCGAGGTGCTGATCGGGCAGATGGTCAACCTGGTGCGCGACGGCGCGCCGGTCCGGATGAGCAAGCGGGCGGGAACGGTGATCACGCTCGACGACCTGGTGGAGGCGATCGGCGTCGACGCGGCGCGCTACAGCCTGATCCGCTCCTCGGTCGACACCCCGATCGACATCGACCTGGCGCTGTGGTCGTCGGCGTCGAACGAAAACCCGGTTTACTACGTGCAATACGCGCACGCGCGGCTGTCGGCGCTGGCACGCAACGCCGCGGAACTGGGCCTGGTCCCCGACACGGGGCACCTCGAGCTGCTCAGCCACGACAAGGAGGGAACGCTGCTGCGCAGCATCGGGGAATTCCCCCGCGTGCTGAAAACCGCTGCGTCCCTGCGGGAGCCGCATCGGGTGTGCCGTTACCTGGAAGACCTGGCCGGCGACTACCACCGGTTCTACGATTCGTGCCGGGTGCTGCCCCAGGGGGACGAGCAGCCCACCGACCTGCACGCCGCGCGCCTGGCGCTGTGCGAGGCCACCCGCCAGGTCATCGCCAACGGGCTGACGATCCTCGGTGTCACCGCTCCGGAGCGAATGTGAACGTGCACCCCGCCGGCCCCCGGCACGCCGAAGACGCCCGGCACCCCGATAGCACGCCGCGGCCGCAATCGCCCGACGAGCTGCTGCGGCTTGCGCCGAATGTCTGGCCGCGCAACATCCTTCGCGACGACACCGGGGTGGCCAACCTCGCCGGAATACCGGTCACCCAGCTCACCCAGGAGTACGGGACCCCGCTGTTCGTCGTCGACGAGGACGACTTCCGTTCCCGGTGCCGCGAACTGGCGACGGCCTTCGGCGGCGGGCAGAACGTGTGCTACGCGGCCAAGGCCTTCCTGTGCAGCGAGATCGCCCGGTGGGTCGATGAGGAGGGCCTGTCGCTGGACGTGTCCACCGGCGGCGAGCTCGCCGTCGCGCTGCACGCCGACTTTCCGCCGGAGCGAATCACGTTCCACGGCAACAACAAATCCGTCGCGGAGCTGACCGCGGCGGTCAAAGCCGGTGTCGGGCATATCGTCTTGGACTCGATGACCGAAATCGAGCGCCTCGACACGATCGCGGGGGAGGCCGGCGTCGTCCAGGACGTCTACGTCCGCCTCACCGTCGGGGTCGAAGCGCACACGCACGAGTTCATCTCGACCGCACACGAGGACCAGAAGTTCGGGCTGTCGGTGGCCAGCGGCGCGGCGATGGCCGCGGTGCGCCGGGTGTTCGCCACCGACCACCTGCGGTTGGTGGGGCTGCACAGCCACATCGGCTCGCAGATCTTCGACGTCGACGGCTTCGAGGTAGCCGCACACCGCGTGATCGGGCTGCTGCACCAAATCGTCGACGAATTCGGCATCGACAAGACGGGCCAGGTCTCCACCGTGGATCTCGGTGGCGGGCTGGGCATCTCGTACCTGGGCACGGACGACCCGCCGCCGGTGGCCGAGCTGGCGGCCAAGCTGACGGCGATCGTCGCCAACGAGTCGGCGGCCGTGGGCCTGCCCACTCCGAGGCTGGTGGTCGAGCCGGGGCGTGCCATCGCCGGGCCGGGCACCATCACGCTGTACGAGGTGGGCACCGTCAAGGACGTCGACGTGAGCAGCACGGCCCAGCGCCGGTATGTCAGCGTCGACGGCGGCATGAGCGACAACATCCGCACCGCGCTCTACGACGCCCAATACGACGCCCGGCTGCTGTCGCGGGCCAGCGATGCGCCGGCGACCCTGGCCCGGATCGTCGGAAAGCACTGCGAGAGCGGGGACATCGTGGTGCGCGACGCGTGGGTGCCCGACGACCTGCGCCCCGGTGACCTGCTCGGGGTCGCCGCGACCGGCGCGTACTGCTATTCACTGTCCAGCCGCTACAACATGGTCTGTCGGCCGGCCGTGGTGGCGGTGCGTGCGGGGCGCTCGCGCCTGATTCTGCGCCGCGAGACGGTGGACGACCTACTGAGTCTGGAAGTGAGGTGAACTGTGCCCCGTGACGAAAAGCCTGTCGGCGTAGCGGTACTCGGGTTCGGCAACGTCGGCAGCGAAGTTGTCCGAATCATCGAGGACAGCGCCGAGGACCTCGCGGCGCGTATCGGTGCTCCCTTGGTGTTGCGCGGCATCGGAGTGCGGCGGGTGGCCGCCGACCGAGGAGTTCCGATCGAGTTGCTCACCGACAACATCGAGGAACTCGTCTCCCGCGAGGACGTCGACATCGTCCTGGAGTTGATGGGTCCGGTGGAGCCGGCCCGCAAGGCGATCCTGCGCGCGCTCGAGCACGGCAAGTCCGTCGTCACGGCGAACAAGGCGCTGTTGGCCACCTCCACCGGGGAATTGGCGCAGGCCGCCGAAAACGCCCACGTCGACCTGTATTTCGAGGCGGCGGTCGCGGGCGCCATCCCGGTCATCCGCCCGCTCACGCAGTCGCTGGCGGGAGACACCGTGCTGCGGGTCGCCGGCATCGTCAACGGCACCACCAACTACATCCTCTCCGCGATGGACAGCACCGGCGCCGACTACGCCACCGCCCTGGCAGAGGCGAGCGCGCTGGGGTACGCCGAGGCCGATCCCACGGCCGACGTCGAGGGCTACGACGCCGCGGCCAAGGCCGCGATCCTGGCATCGATCGCCTTCCACACCCGGGTGACCGCCGACGACGTCTATCGCGAGGGCATCACCAAGATCACGCCGGCCGACTTCGCCTCCGCCCGCTCCCTGGGTTGCACCATCAAACTGCTGTCCATCTGCGAGCGCATCACCAGTGACGACGGACAGGAGCGGGTCTCGGCCCGCGTCTACCCGGCGCTGGTGCCGCTGTCGCACCCGTTGGCCACGGTCAACGGGGCATTCAACGCCGTCGTGGTGGAGGCCAAGGCCGCCGGCCGGCTCATGTTCTACGGTCAGGGCGCGGGCGGCGCGCCCACCGCGTCGGCGGTCACCGGTGACTTGGTCATGGCCGCCCGCAACCGGGTGTTGGGCAGCCGCGGGCCGAAAGAATCGAAGTACGCCCAGCTTCCCATCGCCCCAATGGGTTTCATCTCCACCCGCTACTACGTCAGCATGAACGTCGCCGACAAGCCCGGCGTGTTGTCCACGGTGGCGGCCGAATTCGCCAAGCGCGAGGTGAGTATCGCCGAGGTCCGCCAGGAGGGCGTGGTCGACGAAGGCGGGCGGCGGGTGGGGGCCCGCGTCGTGGTGGTCACCCACAGCGCCACCGACGCCGCACTCTCCGAAACCGTCGACGCGCTGGCCGATCTCGATGTCGTGCAGGGCGTCACCAGCGTGCTGCGGCTGGAAGAGACCGGCCGATGAGCGTTCCGCGTACCGCCGTGCACCAACCGTGGCCGGGATTGATCGCGGCCTACCGCGACCGGCTGCCGGTGGGCGACGACTGGACCCCGGTCACCCTCCTCGAGGGCGGCACCCCGCTGATCGCGGCGACGCGTCTTTCGGAGAAGACCGGCTGCACGGTGCACCTCAAGGTCGAGGGCCTCAACCCGACCGGCTCGTTCAAGGACCGCGGCATGACCATGGCGGTCACCGACGCGCTGGCGCGGGGTCAGCAGGCCGTGCTGTGCGCGTCGACCGGCAATACCTCGGCGTCGGCGGCCGCGTACGCGGCCCGCGCCGGCATCACCTGCGCGGTGCTCATCCCGCAGGGCAAGATCGCGATGGGCAAGCTGGCGCAGGCGGTCATGCACGGCGCCAAGATCATTCAGATCGACGGCAACTTCGACGACTGTCTGGAACTGGCCCGCAAGATGGCCGCCGACTTCCCGACGATCGCGTTGGTCAACTCGGTCAACCCGGTGCGCATCGAGGGCCAGAAGACGGCGGCGTTCGAGATCGTCGACGCGCTGGGTGCCGCGCCGGACGTGCACGCCCTCCCGGTGGGTAACGCGGGCAACATCACCGCGTACTGGAAGGGCTACACCGAATATCACCACGACGGCGTCATCGACAAGCTGCCCCGCATGCTCGGCACCCAGGCCGCCGGCGCGGCGCCACTGGTGCACGGCGCCCCCGTCCGCCACCCCGAGACGATCGCGACCGCCATCCGCATCGGTGCCCCCGCATCGTGGGCCGCCGCGGTGAACGCGCAGCAGCAGTCCAACGGCCGCTTCCTGGCCGCCACCGACGAGGAGATCCTCGCCGCCTACCACCTGGTGGCCGAGAGCGAAGGCGTCTTCGTCGAGCCCGCATCCGCGGCCAGCATCGCGGGTCTGCTCAAGGCGGTTGACGACGGTTGGGTGGCGCGCGGCTCGACGGTGGTGTGCACGGTCACCGGCAACGGCCTCAAGGATCCCGACACCGCGCTGAGGGATATGCCGACCGTGTCCCCGCTGCCGGTCGACCCGGTGCTGGTCGTCGAAAAGCTGGGGCTGGCCTGAGAAATGACGTCCCAGATGCTGCCCGCCGGGCTGGTGGCGAGCGCCGTGGTGTCGGCCTCCAGCGCCAACCTCGGCCCCGGTTTCGACAGCCTCGGCCTGGCATTGAGTCTCAGCGACGAAATCGTCGTGGAGACAACGGATTCAGGCCTGGTGGTGCTGGTCGAGGGGGAGAGTGCCGAGCAGGTGCCGCGCGGTCCCGAACACCTGGTGGTCCGCGCCGTCGAATGCGGGCTGCGCGCCGCGGGCGTGCGCGCCGCGGGGCTGGTGGTCCGCTGCCGCAACGCCATCCCGCACTCCCGCGGCCTCGGCTCGTCCGCAGCCGCCGTGGTAGGCGGCCTGGCGGCAGCGAACGGCCTTGTGACGCAGGCGGATTCGAAGCCGTTGAGCGACGCGCAGCTGATCCAGCTGTCCTCGGAGTTCGAGGGTCATCCCGACAACGCCGCCGCGGCGGTGCTCGGCGGTGCGGTGGTCTCCTGGATCGATCGCTCCGGTGAGCGGCCGCGCTACTCGGCGGTGTCGGTGCGACTCCACCCCGACATCCGTCTGTATTGCGCGATACCCCAAGAGCGCTCCCTGACCGCCGAGACCCGGGTGCTGCTGCCGGCTCAGGTGAGTCATGACGATGCCCGGTTCAACGTCAGCCGCGCGGCCCTGCTGGTGGTAGCGCTCACCGAACGCCCGGACCTGCTCATGCCGGCCACCGAGGATCTGCTGCACCAACCGCAGCGCGCGCCGGCGATGCCGGCCTCCGCGGAATATTTGCGGCTGCTGCGGCGTAATAACGTGGCAGCGACGCTTTCGGGGGCGGGCCCGGCACTGATTGCCCTGAGCACGGAGCCGGAGTTGCCCGCGGAAGTGGTGGAGCACGGGGCCGCGAACGGATTTGCCCTCACTGAGATGACCGCCGGCGAACGAGTTCGCTGGAGCCCGGGAGTCACAGTCCCCGGTTGATCCACAGCGTGGCCGGAGGGTTTGCTTGCTTCCGACAAAGATGCGGGCTATCCTCGGACCCGTCCAGCAATTGCAGCATCTGCATCTGCATCAATACTGCGTTGCCGCTAGGACAACACCAATTCTTCTCGTGAACGAGGTTCGCCGCTTACTCCGCCGACTGAGGCGATCACCGTTGCAGAGTCGATGATTGGGTGCACTCGGCAAATTTGGCTGAATGCAACGAACCCCCCGAATGACCTGATCAACGGGGGAAGAAAGGAAATCCGTGACCGATACGGACCTGTTCACGGCTGACGCGAGCACCGACAACAATGACGTGCCGAACGCCGTGACCCCGGACACATCCGACGTCAAAACCAATGCCCCGGTTGGCTCTCTGTCGACCATGGTGCTTCCCGAACTGCGCGCGCTGGCTAACCAGGTCGGCGTCAAGGGGACGTCGGGCATGCGCAAGAACGAACTCATCGCCGCCATAAAGGAAATCAGGGGACAGTCCAACGGGACGTCCGCCCCGGCCGCCCCCGAGGACGGCGGCAAATCCGACGCCGCCGGCGCCGATGCGCCGACCGCTCAGGACCAACAGAACGGTTCCTCGACCGAGGCGCCCCGCCGTGAGCGGCGCAGCGCCTCGCGCGAGCCGGGATCGGCCCGCACCGCCGACGACACCGATGGCGAGCGCTCACGCACCCGCGAGGGCGCGGCCACCGGCGACGATGACGCACGTCAGGGCGGCAAGCGGGAGACCCAAAACGACGAGCGCGGACAAGACGCCGGTGACCAAAGCGGTGACCAGCAAGGCTCGGGCGGCCAGCAATCTCGTGGCGGCTCCAACCAGCAGGACGATGACGGCGAGGGCCGTCAGGGCAGGCGTGGTCGCCGCTTCCGCGACCGCGACCGGAGGCGGCGCGGTGAGCGGTCCGGCGAGGGCGGCGACACCGAACTGCGCGAAGACGACGTCGTGCAACCGGTCGCCGGAATCCTTGACGTCCTCGACAATTACGCGTTCGTCCGCACCTCCGGTTACCTGGCCGGTCCGCACGACGTCTACGTGTCCATGAACATGGTGCGCAAGAACGGCCTGCGCCGCGGCGACGCGGTGACCGGCGCGGTTCGCGTGCCCAAGGACGGCGAACAGCCCAACCAGCGCCAGAAGTTCAACCCGCTGGTCCGCCTGGACAGCGTCAACGGTGGCCCGGTCGAGGACGCGAAAAAGCGGCCCGATTTCAGCAAGCTGACGCCGCTCTACCCCAACCAGCGGCTTCGCCTGGAAACCACCCCCGACCGGCTGACCACCCGGGTCATCGACCTGATCATGCCGATCGGTAAGGGCCAGCGCGCCCTGATCGTGTCGCCGCCGAAGGCCGGTAAGACGACGATCCTGCAGGACATCGCCAACGCGATCACCAAGAACAACCCGGAATGCCACCTCATGGTCGTGCTCGTCGACGAGCGCCCGGAGGAGGTCACCGACATGACGCGCTCCGTCAAGGGCGAGGTCATCGCCTCGACCTTCGACCGGCCGCCCACGGACCACACGGCAGTCGCCGAGCTGGCCATCGAACGTGCCAAGCGCCTCGTCGAGCAGGGTAAGGACGTCGTGGTGCTGCTCGACTCGATCACCCGTCTGGGCCGCGCCTACAACAACGCGTCGCCCGCATCGGGCCGGATCCTGTCCGGTGGTGTCGACTCCACCGCCCTGTACCCGCCGAAGCGATTCCTGGGTGCCGCGCGAAACATCGAGGAAGGCGGGTCGCTGACCATCATCGCCACGGCGATGGTCGAGACCGGATCCACCGGTGACACGGTCATCTTCGAGGAGTTCAAGGGCACCGGTAATGCCGAGCTCAAGCTGGACCGCAAGATCTCCGAGCGGCGGGTCTTCCCGGCGGTCGACGTCAACCCCTCCGGCACCCGCAAGGACGAGCTGCTGCTGTCGCCCGACGAGTTCGGCATCGTGCACAAGCTGCGCCGCGTGCTGTCAGGTCTGGATTCCCACCAGGCCATCGACCTGCTGATGTCGCAATTGCGCAAGACGAAGACGAACTACGAGTTCCTGGTGCAGGTCTCCAAGACCACACCCGGATCCATGGACAACGACTGACCGATCACCCCTAGGCCGGGCTGGTCTGGCCACGACACATCAACCACGTACACGACCCGCCGGCGGGTTTCGCCGTGGTTTATGTCTCGCGGCGATCGGCAACCGGCAACCCGCCGATCACGCCGCTGCCCGGCCCCGGTTCCCGGGAATGCCACGGCCCAACTCGGTGTTTTGGGGAGACAGCGGTTGACCTGGCATAATCGACGCTCGACTATCCCCGAACCGGCTCACGTTCGCCAGGCACGGGGGTCGCGGGCAAACGACCGAAAAGGACAGCATGAAAGCCGACATTCACCCCGCCTACGCGGAGACCACCGTGCACTGCGGGTGCGGGAACACTTTTCAGACCCGCAGCACCAAGGCCGGCGGCAACATCGTCGTCGAGGTGTGCTCGCAGTGCCACCCGTTCTACACCGGCAAGCAGAAGATTCTGGACAGCGGCGGCCGGGTGGCCCGCTTCGAGAAGCGTTACGGCAAGCGCAAAGGCGCCGCGGCGGACAACACCGACAAATAGCTGCGTTGCCGACGCCCGAACTGTGCGAGCGAGCACAGGCCGGGCGTCGGTTTGCGTTTACGGCAGTAAGAAAGCGGGAGCGGACCGGGCAGGAGGTGACACGTGACGCAGCCGGTGCAGACGATTGATGTGCTGCTGGCCGAGCACGCCGAGCTCGAGCGACGGCTGGCGGACCCCGACCTGCACAGCAACCCCGTCGAGGCGCGCAAAGCCGGCCGCCGTTTCGCCCGGTTGGCCCCCATCGTCGCCACCTACCGCAAGCTGGAGTCGGCGCGCGGCGACCTGGAGGCCGCGCGTGAGCTGGCCGCCGACGACGACTCGTTCGCCGCGGAGGTCACCGAGCTTGAATCACGGGTCGCCGAACTGGACACCCAACTGACCGACATGCTGGCCCCCCGCGACCCGCACGATCCCGACGACATCGTGCTCGAAGTCAAATCGGGTGAGGGCGGCGAGGAATCGGCGTTGTTCGCGGCGGATCTGGCCAGGATGTACATCCGCTATGCCGAGCGGCACGGCTGGACGGTGACGGTGCTGGATGAGACGACATCGGACCTCGGTGGCTACAAGGATGCGACGCTGTCCATCGCCAGCAAGGGCGACTCGCCCGACGGCGTGTGGTCCCGGATGAAGTTCGAGGGCGGGGTGCATCGGGTGCAGCGCGTCCCGGTGACGGAATCCCAAGGACGCGTTCACACTTCAGCCGCCGGGGTCCTGGTCTATCCCGAACCCGAGGAAGTGGGCGAGGTACAGATCGACGAGTCGGATCTGCGCATCGACGTGTACCGCTCGTCCGGCAAGGGCGGGCAGGGGGTGAACACCACCGACTCCGCGGTGCGGATCACACATCTACCCACCGGCATCGTGGTCACCTGCCAGAACGAACGATCGCAGCTGCAGAACAAGGCGCGTGCGTTGCAGGTGCTCGCCGCCCGGCTGCAAGCGCTGGCCGAGGAACAGGCGCTGGCCGACGCGTCGGCCGACCGGGCCAGCCAGATCCGGACCGTGGACCGCAGCGAACGGATTCGCACCTACAACTTCCCGGAGAACCGGATCACCGACCACCGGATCGGTTTCAAGGCACACAATCTCGATCAGGTACTCGACGGCGACCTCGACGCGATGTTCGATGCGCTGAGCGCCGCCGACAAACAATCCCGGCTGCAGCAGGCATGAGTGCGGTGCGGCGCGCGATCGACTCCGCTGCGGCGACGCTGGCCGAGGCGGGGATCGACTCCGCGCGTTGGGACGCCGAGGAGCTGGCCGCACACCTGACCGGGACCGAACGCGGCCGGCTGGCCTTGCTCGAGTCGGCCGGCGACGATTTCCTCGATCGCTACCGCGACGTCGTGGCCGCGCGTTCCCGACGGGTGCCGTTGCAGCACCTCACCGGCACGGCCGCGTTCGGACCGCTGACGCTGCACGTCGGCCCGGGCGTCTTCCTACCGCGCCCGGAAACCGAAGCGCTGTTCGCGTGGGCCACCCAACAGCCCCTCCCGGCACGGCCCGTCATCGTCGACCTGTGCACTGGTTCGGGTGCATTGGCGGTGGCGCTCGCCCACGAGCGCCCCGATGCCCGGGTCATCGGCATCGACGACTCCGACGTGGCCCTCCAATACGCGCGGCGCAACGCCGCCGGCACCGCCGTCGAATTCATCCGCGCCGACGCCACCGAGCCCGCGCTGCTGCCGGACCTGGACGGCGAGGTCGACGCGGTGGTGGCCAATCCGCCCTATGTCCCCGATGCTGCAGACGTGGAACCCGAAGTCGCTCAACACGATCCGCATCACGCGGTGTTCGGCGGACCGGACGGGATGGCGGTGATCGCCCCCATCGTCGCCCTGGCCGGCCGCTGGCTTCGCCCGGGCGGCATCTTCGCCGTCGAGCATGACGACACCACCTCGTCGCAAACGGTGGAATTGATCTGCAGGACAGGGCTTTTCGATGAAGTCGAGGCCCGCCGCGACCTCGCCGGCCGGCCGCGGTTCGTCACCGCCCGCAGAAAGCGGGGTCGGGTGTGACCGAAGTGTTCGACTGCGCCGACCCCGGCCAGCGTTCGCGCGGGATCGCCTCGGCGGCGGGGGCGCTCAAGGGCGGCCGATTGGTCGTCATGCCGACGGACACCGTCTACGGCATCGGCGCCGATGCGTTCAACAGCGCCGCGGTCGCCGCCCTGCTATCGGCGAAGGGGCGGGGCCGCGACATGCCGGTCGGCGTGCTGGTCGGCTCCTGGCACACCATCGAGGGCCTGGTCTACACCATGCCGGGCGGGGCCCGAGACCTGATCCGCGCGTTCTGGCCGGGCGCGCTGAGCCTGGTGGTGGCGCAGGCGCCGTCGCTGCAATGGGACCTCGGCGACGCCCGCGGCACCGTGATGCTGCGTATGCCGCTGCACCCGGTGGCCATCGAGTTGTTGCGCGAAGTGGGGCCCATGGCCGTTTCCAGCGCGAACGTCTCCGGCCGTCCGCCCGCAGTGGACGCCGACGAGGCCCGCAATCAACTCGGCGATCTCGTCGACGTCTATCTCGACGCGGGGACGGCCGAGCAGCGGGCGGCCTCCACGATCGTCGACCTGACCGGACCCGCCCCGCGGATCCTGCGACCCGGCCCGGTGAGCGCCGAACGAATCGCGGAAGTGCTCGGTGTCGATCCCGAAAGCCTGACTGCTCAAGCCTGACCGGAGCGGTTCCCCCGTTGCCAGGTTGGTGCAGTACGGTCTCGACGTGTCCAGCGACCCGGCCGGCGACCTAGCGAACCTTGCCAGTGGTTTGCTCGCCCTGGGTGACCGCGGCGCCGGAGTCCCCCTGCGCGAGCTGGCACTTGTGGGGTTGACCGCGGCGATCATCACCTACTTCGCAACCGGCCCGGTGCGGGTGCTCGCCACCCGGCTCGGTGCCGTTGCCTATCCGCGGGAGCGCGACGTGCACGTGACGCCCACCCCGCGTATGGGTGGGTTGGCGATGTTTCTCGGCGTCGTCTCGGCCGTCTTCCTGGCGTCGCAGCTCCCGGCGCTCACCCGCGGGTTCGTCTACTCGACCGGTATGCCCGCGGTGCTGGTGGCCGGCGCGGTCATCATGGGCATCGGCCTCATCGACGATCGGTGGGGGCTCGACGCGCTGACGAAGTTCGCCGGTCAGATCACCGCGGCCAGCGTGCTGGTCACCATGGGCGTGGCCTGGAGCGTCCTGTACATCCCGATCGGCGGCGTCGGCACCATCGTGCTGGACCAGGCCTCGTCCATCCTGCTCACGCTGGCGTTGACCGTCTCCATCGTCAACGCGATGAACTTCGTCGACGGGCTCGACGGGCTGGCCGCCGGGCTCGGGTTGATCACCGCGCTGGCGATCTGCATGTTCTCGGTCGGACTGCTGCGCGATCACGGCGGCGATGTCCTCTTCTATCCGCCCGCCGTGATCTCCGTGGTGCTCGCGGGCGCCTGTCTCGGCTTCCTGCCGCACAACTTCCACCGCGCCAAGATCTTCATGGGTGATTCCGGCTCGATGCTGATCGGCCTGATGCTCGCCGCGGCCTCCACCACCGCCGCCGGCCCCGTCTCGCAAAACGCCTACGGCGCGCGCGACGTGTTCGCGCTGCTGTCGCCGTTCCTGCTGGTGGTCGCCGTCATGTTCGTGCCGATGCTCGATTTGCTGCTGGCGATCGTGCGCCGCACCCGCGCCGGCCGCAGCGCGTTCAGTCCCGACAAGATGCACCTGCATCACCGGTTGCTGCAGATCGGGCACTCCCACCGCCGAGTGGTGTTGTTGATCTACCTCTGGGTGGGCATCGTCGCGTTCGGCGCGGCCAGCACCATCTTCTTCAATCCCCGCCACACCGCGGCGGTGATGCTGGGCGCCATCGTGGTCGCCGGCATCGCGACGGCGATTCCCCTCATGCGCCGGCGCGACGAGTACGACGACGAGGACTACGACAGCTAGTAGTAGGGGTGCCTCGCCCTATGGTACGGTGCAGGTAGAGCCCCAAAAAGCCGCACAAATTGCCGGTCCATCGGACACAGATCCGGTCGGGTCGGCTGAGGACTCGCGCCGGGAGATACCCCTTGGGCGATTCCACTGTGACGTGCGATACGCTCGGCGGGCCACCGATCAGTCGGTCGGGGGACTCCCGCTCCACCAACTTGGGATTGAGGTGCTGCAGTGACGACACCAGCGCAGGACGCGCCGTTGGTGTTTCCCTCTGTTGCGTTCCGCCCGGTCCGCCTGTTGGTCCTCAGCATTGCCGTCACCGCGGTGGCGGTCATCGTCGCCAGCATGACCGGTCACCCGATGGTCGGGGTGTTCTTCGGCGTCGGGTTGCTCCTCGGTTTGCTCAACGCCCTCTTGGTGCGTCGTTCGGTCGCGTCGATCACCGCGAAGGAGCATCCGCTGAAAAGCACGATGGCGCTGAACTCCGCCACCCGGCTGGCCATCATCACCGTCATCGGGCTGATCATCGCCTACGTCTTCCGGCCCGCCGGCCTGGGCGTCGTGTTCGGATTGGCGCTTTTCCAGGTCTTGTTGGTGGCGTCGACGGCGCTTCCCGTGTGGAAGAAGCTGCGCGCCGGCGACTGGGCCGAGGCGCATCCCGCGGACGGAGGCGGCGTGATCGCGGGATCGGACGGAACCGAAGGAAAGAACAGCAACGATGACTGAGACGACGTTCCTGGCCGAATCCGCCATCGAGGTCGGCGAGCACACCCACGCCACGTGGCTGGGCATGACCGTCAACACGGACACGATCCTGTCCACCGCGATCGCGGCGGTGATCGTGCTCGCGCTGGCCTTCTTCCTGCGCGCGAAGATCACCTCCACCGGCGTCCCCAGCGGCGTGCAGCTGTTCTGGGAGGCCATCACCGTCCAGATGCGCGACCAGATCGAAAGCGCGATCGGAATGCGGATCGCGCCGTTCGTGTTGCCGCTGGCCGTCACGATCTTCGTGTTCATCCTGATCTCCAACTGGCTGTCCGTGCTGCCGCTGCAGTACACCGACAAGTCCGGACACACCACCGAGCTGCTGAAGTCGGCCGCAGCCGACATCAATTACGTCCTGGCGCTGGCCCTGTTCGTCTTCGTCTGCTATCACGTGGCCGGCATCTGGCGCCGCGGCATCGTCGGACACCCGCTCGCGGTGCTCAAAGGTCACGTTGCGTTCCTGGCGCCGATCAACCTCGTCGAAGAACTGGCCAAGCCGATCTCGTTGTCGCTCCGACTTTTCGGCAACATCTTCGCCGGCGGCATCCTGGTCGCGTTGATCGCGCTCTTCCCGCCCTACATCATGTGGGCACCCAACGCCATCTGGAAGGCCTTCGACCTGTTCGTCGGGGCGATCCAGGCGTTCATCTTCTCGATCTTGACGATCCTCTACTTCAGCCAAGCCATGGAGATCGAGGAACACCATGACTGAGACCATCACGAATTGCTTTGTCCCACGCACCATTACAGAGGCCTGGTAGACCGCTACCAGCTATCAAGGAGGATAAGAATGGCTCTGGACCCCCAAGTCGCTGCCGCTGCGCTCATCGGCGGTGGACTCATCATGGGCGGCGGCGCGATCGGCGCCGGTATCGGTGACGGTATCGCCGGTAACGCGCTGGTCTCCGGCATCGCCCGGCAACCCGAGGCACAAGGCCGGCTGTTCACGCCGTTCTTCATCACCGTCGGTCTGGTCGAGGCGGCCTACTTCATCAACCTGGCGTTCATGGCGCTGTTCGTCTTCGCCACACCCGTCGGCACCTAATTCGCTGTGATGGGTGACGCGAGCCTGAGCGTTCTGGCGTCCAGCCAGGTGCTGGCCGAGGGAGGCAACAACTTCCTCGTTCCGAACGGCACTTTCTTCTTCGTGCTGGCGATCTTCTTGATCGTGCTGGCCGTCATCGGCACGTTCGTCGTGCCGCCCGTCATGCGGGTGTTGCGCGAGCGTGACGCCATGGTCGCCAAGACGGTCGCCGACAACAAGAAGGCCGGCGAGCAGTTCGACGCCGCCAAGGCCGACTACGAAGAAGCCCTGACGGAAGCGCGGGTTCAGGCGTCGTCGTTGCGCGACAATGCCCGCGCAGAGGGCCGTAAGCTGGTCGAAGACGCGCGCGCCCGTGCGGAGCAGCAGGTGCTGTCGACGTTGCAAATGGCCTCCGAGCAATTGAAGCGGGAGAGAGACGCCGTGGAGCTGGATCTGCGCGCCAACGTGGCGGCCATGTCGGCGACGCTGGCCAGCCGGATCCTCGGTGTAGAGGTGGCTCCGGCCACCGCGGCCACCGGTAAGTCTGGGCGGTAAGCGCGTATGTCGACTTTCATCGGGCAGTTGATCGGTTTTGCGGCAATCGTTTTCCTGGTCGTGCGGTACGTCGTGCCCCCGGTGCGCCGTCTGATGGCTGCTCGTCAAGACGCCGTCCGCCAGCAGTTGAAAGACTCTGCGGCGGCGGCCGACCGGCTGAGTGAGTCGACCACGGCCCACAGCAAGGCCGTGGAATCCGCCAAGGTCGAAGCCGAACGGCTCGTCGAGGAGGCCCAAACGGACGCTGGCCGCATCGCCGAGCAGTTCCGGGCCCAATCCGCGGTCGAGTCCGAGCGCATCACCGCACAGGGCGGCCGCCAGGTCGACCTGCTGCGTACGCAACTGAGCCGCCAGCTTCGCCTGGAGCTCGGCCACGAAGCGGTGCGTCAGGCCGGCGAATTGGTGCGCAACTACGTCGCCGAGCCGGCGCAGCAATCGGCCACCGTCGATCGGTTCCTGGACGACCTCGAAGCGATGGCCCCTGCGCCCGCGGAGGTCCAATATCCGCTGCTGGCGAAGATGCGCTCCGCCAGTCGCGCAGCGGTGGCGGGGCTGTCGGAGCGGTTCAGTGACATCGCCAAAGGCCTTGACAACAAAGCCCTTTCCGATCTGTCAGCCGAGCTTGTCTCGGTAGCCGAAATGCTCGACCGGGAGATCGTCGTCACCCGGTATCTGACGGTGCCCGCCGAGGACGCGGCGCCCCGGGTCCGGTTGATCGAGCGGTTGGTCTCCGGCAAGGTCGCTGACGCCACTCTCGATGTGTTGCGGCTGGCCGTCTCGGAGCGTTGGTCGGCCAACTCCGACCTGGCCGCCGCCATCGAGCACATCTCGCGGCAGGCGCTGCTGGAAGTCGCCGAGCGTGAGAACAAGGTCGACGAAGTCGAAGAGCAGTTGTTCCGGTTCTCGCGCATCCTGGACTCGCAGCCGCGGCTCGCCATCCTGCTGGGCGACTACGGCGTCCCGGTGGAAGGACGAATCGGCCTGCTGCGCAAGGTGCTTGACAGCGCGAGCGACAGAGTCAACCCGATCGTGCAGGCGCTGCTGACCCAGACCGTCCAACTGCTCAGAGGCGAGTCGGCCGAGGAGGCCGTCCAGTTCCTGGCGGAAGTCGCCGTGGCACGTCGCGGCGAGATCGTCGCACAGGTCGGTGCGGCGGCCGAGCTCAGCGATGCCCAGCGGTCCCGCCTCACCGACGTCCTCGGCCGCATCTACGGCCACCCGGTGACGGTGCAGCTGCAGATCTCCGACGAACTGCTGGGCGGGCTGCTCATCTCAGTGGCCGACGAAGTGATTGACGGGACACTCGCTTCGCGCCTTGCCGCAGCCCAGGCGCAACTGCCCGACTGACACCAACCATTCACAAGCACACGCGAACCAAGATCAAGTAGGAAGACGAAAAGCCATGGCCGAGTTGACAATCTCCGCTGATGACATCCAAAGCGCCATCGAGGAGTATGTAGGCTCTTTCACCTCCGACACCTCACGCGAAGAGGTCGGTACCGTCGTCGAGGCCGGGGACGGCATCGCGCACGTCGAAGGCCTGCCCTCCGTCATGACGCAGGAGCTGCTCGAGTTCCCCGGCGGGGTTCTCGGCGTCGCCCTGAACCTCGACGAACACAGCGTCGGCGCGGTGATCCTGGGTGACTTCGAGAAAATCGAAGAGGGCCAACAGGTCAAGCGCACCGGGGAGGTCCTGTCCGTCCCGGTCGGCGACGGCTTCCTGGGGCGCGTGGTCAATCCGCTCGGCCAGCCCATCGACGGTCGGGGGGACATCGACACCGACATCCGCCGCGCGCTGGAGATCCAGGCGCCTTCGGTGGTGCAGCGGCAGAGTGTGAGCGAGCCGCTGCAGACCGGCATCAAGGCCATCGACGCGATGACCCCGATCGGTCGAGGCCAGCGGCAGCTGATCATCGGCGACCGCAAGACCGGCAAGACCGCCGTGTGCGTTGACACCATCCTCAACCAGCGGGAGAACTGGGAGAGCGGCGACGAGAAAAAGCAGGTCCGCTGCGTGTACGTGGCCATCGGTCAGAAGGGCACCACGATCGCGTCGGTCCGGCGAGCGCTCGAAGAGGGCGGCGCTATGGACTACACCACCATCGTCGCGGCCCCGGCGTCCGACTCGGCAGGCTTCAAATGGCTTGCGCCATACACCGGTTCGGCGATCGCCCAGCACTGGATGTACGACGGCAAGCACGTGCTGATCGTCTTCGACGACCTGAGCAAGCAGGCCGAGGCGTACCGGGCGATCTCGCTGCTGCTGCGTCGGCCGCCGGGCCGCGAGGCCTACCCCGGTGACGTGTTCTACCTGCACTCGCGGCTGTTGGAGCGCTGCGCGAAGCTCTCCGACGAACTCGGGGGTGGGTCGCTGACCGGCCTGCCGATCATCGAGACCAAGGCCAACGACATCTCGGCCTACATCCCGACCAACGTCATCTCGATCACCGACGGGCAGTGCTTCCTGGAGTCCGACCTGTTCAACCAGGGCGTGCGGCCCGCCATCAACGTCGGTGTGTCGGTGTCCCGCGTGGGTGGTGCGGCACAGATCAAGGCCATGAAGGAGGTGGCAGGCTCGCTGCGTCTGGACCTGTCCCAGTACCGCGAACTGGAATCGTTTGCGGCCTTCGCTTCCGACCTGGACGCCACCTCCAAGGCGCAGCTGGAGCGCGGTGAGCGACTCGTCGAACTGCTCAAGCAACCGCAGTATCAGCCCATGCCGGTTGAGGAGCAGGTTGTTTCGATCTTCCTGGGTACCGGAGGTCACCTGGACTCCGTGCCCGTCGAGGACGTCAGGCGTTTCGAAACCGAGTTGCTCGACCACATGCGGGCGTCCGAGGAGAAGTTCCTGGCCGGTGTCCGCGACAGCGGAAAGCTTCCCGAAGAGGCCGAAAAGCAGCTGACCGACATCATCAACAACTTCAAGAAGGGCTTCGCAGCCACGGGCGGCGGATCGGTCGTGCCCGACGAGCACGTCGAGCCGCTGGACGAAGAAGACCTCGGGAAGGAATCGGTGAAGGTGAAGAAGCCTGCGCCGGAGAAGAAGGCAAAGAAAGAGAACAAGTAACAACCAATGGCTGCCACACTTCGCGAATTACGCGGCCGGATCCGCTCGGCGGGGTCGATCAAGAAGATCACCAAGGCCCAGGAGATGATCGCGACATCGCGCATCGGAAAGGCGCAGGCCCGGCTGCAAGCCGCCAGGCCCTACGCATTTCAGATCACGGCGATGCTCACCACGCTGTCGTCCGAAGCCGCACTGGATCACCCCCTGTTGGTCGAGCGGGAAGAACCCAAGCGGGCCGGCGTCTTGGTGGTGTCTTCCGACCGTGGTCTCTGCGGCGCCTACAACTCCAGCATCTTCCGTCGGTCTGAGGAGCTGTTCTCCCTGCTGCGCGAGGAAGGCAAGACGCCGGTCGTGTACACGGTCGGCCGGAAGGCGCTGAACTACTTCAAGTTCCGCAACTGGGACATCACCGACTCGTGGACGGGCTTCTCCGAGCAACCTCAGTACGAGAACGCCGCCGAGATCGCTTCGACCCTGGTCGATGCCTTCATGAAGGGCACGGGCGACGAGTCGCAGGACGACCAGGGCGTCGACGAACTGCACGTCGTCTACTCGGAGTTCAAGTCGATGATGTCGCAGGCGGCGGTAGCTCACCGGATCGCACCCATGGTGGTCGAGTACGTCGAGGAGCCGCCGGAAGTGCGCACCCTGTATTCGTTCGAGCCAGACGCGACAACGCTTTTCGAGTCGCTGCTGCCGCGTTACGTGACGACCCGCGTCTACGCCGCGCTGCTCGAATCGGCGGCGTCGGAGCTCGCTTCGCGCCAACGAGCGATGAAGTCGGCAACCGACAACGCGGACGACCTGATCAAAGAGCTCACGCTGATGGCCAACCGCGAGCGCCAGGCCCAGATCACCCAAGAGATCAGCGAAATCGTCGGCGGCGCAAATGCGCTCGCCGACGCTAAGTAGCACACGAGGAAGAGAAAATAAATGGCTGCTACTACTGCAACGACAGAAAAGGCCGAGAAGGCCACGAACTCCGAGACCAGCGGCCGCGTGGTGCGAATCACCGGCCCCGTGGTCGACGTCGAGTTCCCGCGCGGTTCTGTGCCTGAACTGTTCAACGCGCTCAACGCCGAGATCACGTTCGAGGAGCTCAAGAAGACCCTCACCCTGGAGGTCGCACAGCACCTTGGCGACAACCTGGTGCGCACCATTTCGCTGCAGCCCACCGACGGGCTGGTCCGCGGCGTCGAGGTGACGGACAGCGGCAAGCCGATCTCCGTGCCGGTCGGCCAGGAGGTCAAGGGTCACGTCTTCAACGCGCTGGGTGACTGCCTGGACGAGCCGGGCTACGGTGAGGACTTCGAGCACTGGTCGATCCACCGCAAGCCGCCGCCGTTCGAAGAGCTCGAGCCCCGCACCGAGATGCTCGAGACCGGTCTGAAGGTCGTCGACCTGCTCACGCCATACGTGCGTGGCGGCAAGATCGCGCTGTTCGGCGGTGCCGGCGTGGGTAAGACGGTGCTCATCCAGGAGATGATCAACCGTATCGCCCGAAACTTCGGTGGTACTTCGGTTTTCGCCGGCGTGGGCGAGCGCACCCGTGAGGGCAACGACCTCTGGGTCGAGCTCAAGGAAGCCGACGTGCTCAAGGACACCGCGCTGGTGTTCGGTCAGATGGACGAGCCGCCCGGCACCCGTATGCGCGTGGCCCTGTCCGCCCTGACGATGGCCGAGTGGTTCCGCGACGAGGCAGGCCAGGACGTGCTGCTGTTCATCGACAACATCTTCCGGTTCACCCAGGCCGGGTCGGAGGTATCGACGCTGCTCGGCCGTATGCCTTCCGCGGTGGGATACCAGCCCACGCTGGCCGACGAGATGGGTGAGCTGCAGGAGCGCATCACCTCGACGCGAGGCCGCTCGATCACCTCGATGCAGGCGGTTTACGTGCCCGCCGACGACTACACCGACCCTGCGCCGGCGACCACGTTCGCGCACCTGGACGCCACCACCGAGCTGTCGCGCTCGGTGTTCTCCAAAGGCATCTTCCCCGCGGTGGACCCGCTGGCATCGAGCTCGACGATCCTCGACCCCAGCGTGGTCGGTGACGAGCATTACCGGGTGGCGCAGGAAGTCATCCGAATCCTGCAGCGCTACAAGGACCTTCAAGACATCATCGCGATCCTCGGTATCGACGAGCTGTCCGAGGAGGACAAGCAGCTGGTCCAGCGCGCCCGGCGCATCGAGCGGTTCCTGTCGCAGAACATGATGGCGGCCGAGCAGTTCACCGGGCAGCCGGGTTCGACGGTGCCGGTGAAGGAGACCATCGAGGCGTTCGACCGCCTGACCAAGGGCGACTTCGACCACATCCCGGAACAGGCGTTCTTCTTGATCGGCGGCCTGGACGACTTGGCCAAGAAAGCCGAAAGCTTCGGCGCCAAGTTGGATTCCTAAAGGCGTGACCGAAAGGCTCTGAAAGGCTCTGTGGCATGGCCGAATTGAACGTTGAGATAGTTGCCGTAGACCGCAAGATCTGGTCGGGTGAGGCAACGTTTTTGTTCACCCGCACCACCGTCGGCGAAATCGGCATCATGCCCCGGCATATCCCGATCGTCGCCCAGCTGGTCGACGACGCGATGGTGCGCGTGGAACGCGAGGGTGACGACGATCTGCGCGTCGCCATCGAAGGTGGGTTCCTGTCGGTCACCGAGGAGTCGGTGACCGTTCTGGCCGAGTCCGCCGCGTTCGAGTCGGAGATCGACGAAAGCGCCGCCAGGGAGGATTCGGAGTCCGACGACCCGCGCATCGCGGCGCGGGGGCGCGGCAGATTGCGCGCCGTCGGCGCGATCGACTAATCGCCGATGAGCGCGCCCATGATCGGCATGGTCGTGCTCGTCGTCGTCCTGGCGGGCGCGGTCGTCGCGTTGAGCTATCGGTTGTGGAAGCTGCGCCAGGGCGGCACCGCGGGGATCATGCGAGACATTCCCGCGGTCGGGGGTCACGGCTGGCGTCACGGCGTGATCCGTTACCGCGGCGGTGAGGCCGCGTTCTACCGGCTCTCCAGCCTGCGGCTGTGGCCCGATCGCCGACTCAGCCGCAGGGGAGTCGAGATCGTCTCCCGCCGCGCACCCCGCGGCGATGAATTCGACATCATGACCGACGAGATCGTTGTGCTGGAGCTGCGCGACACGACGCAGGATCGTCGGACCGGTTATGAGATCGCGCTCGACAAGGGCGCGTTGACCGCGTTCCTGTCCTGGCTGGAATCGCGCCCGTCACCGCGCGCTCGCCGCCGCAGCGTTTAGGCCTTGCCCCGCAGGCTAACTGGGAGGTGGCGCGTCGCCGCCGGGTTGGCCCCCGGGCTTCCACAGCACGTCACCGTCGGGATTGGCCGCGCGCGCCAGGATGAAGAGCAGATCCGACAGGCGGTTCAAGTACTTCGCCGGGAGGACGTTGACCTGCTGCGGCGCGGCCTCGACCGCCGCCCAGGCCGAGCGTTCCGCCCGGCGGACGATGGTGCGGGCGACGTGCAACAGCGCCGACAGCGGCGAACCGCCCGGCAGCACAAAGGAATTCAGCGCAGTCAGGTTCTCGTTATATTTGTCACACCAGCCCTCGAGCCGGTCGATGTAGGGCTGGGTGACCCGCAGGGCTGGATATTCGGGGTTCTCCACCACCGGTGTCGACAGGTCTGCGCCGGCGTCGAACAGGTCGTTCTGGATCTGCCGCAACACACCGGCGATCTCCTGGTCGGGCTGACCAAGGGCGATCGCGACGCCGATCGCCGAGTTGGCCTCGTCGCAGTCCGCGTAGGCGACCAGTCGGGGGTCGTTCTTGGAGACCCGCGAGAAATCACTCAATCCCGTCGTGCCGTCGTCACCGGTTCGCGTATAGATGCGGGTCAGGTGTATCGCCATGACCAAAACGGTACTGCGGCTCGCGATGGTGCCGAGCCTCGGCTGACCCCTCGTCGCTGCACGGCTGGGGACACCCCCACCTCACTCCGCTCCGCGGAGCGCATCGTCGCCAAGCGGGCTGACTGACAACCCGATATCGCTTCACTAGACTGACGCGGGTGGCTGAGCGATTCGTGGTGACCGGCGGCAACCGGTTGTCCGGCGAAGTCGCAGTGGGGGGCGCCAAGAACAGCGTGCTCAAGCTGATGGCGGCAACGCTGCTGGCCGAGGGCACCAGCACCATCACCAACTGCCCCGACATCCTCGATGTGCCGTTGATGGCAGAGGTCTTGCGCGGCCTGGGCGCCACCGTCGAACTCGACGGCGACGTCGCCCGCATCACCTCACCCGACGAGCCGAAATACGACGCCGACTTCGCGGCGGTGCGACAGTTCCGGGCGTCGGTCTGCGTGCTCGGGCCGCTGGTCGGCCGGTGCAAGCGGGCCAGGGTGGCGCTGCCGGGCGGTGACGCGATCGGTTCCCGTCCGCTGGACATGCATCAGGCGGGCCTGCGGCAGCTGGGCGCCCAGTGCAACATCGAACACGGTTGCGTCGTCGCCCACGCCGACACCTTGCGCGGCGCGGAGATCCAGCTCGAGTTTCCCTCGGTGGGGGCCACCGAGAACATCCTGATGGCCGCCGTGCTGGCCGAGGGCGTCACCACGATCCACAATGCGGCGCGCGAACCCGACGTCGTGGACCTGTGCACCATGTTGAACCAGATGGGCGCGCAGGTCGAAGGTGCCGGCTCGTCGACCATGACCATCACCGGAGTCCCACGGCTCTACCCGACCGAGCACCGGGTGATCGGGGATCGCATCGTTGCCGCCACCTGGGGCATCGCCGCCGCGATGACCCGTGGAGACATCTCGGTGACCGGCGTCGACCCGGCCCACCTCCAGGTGGTGCTGCACAAGCTGCACGACGCCGGCGCGACCGTCACCCAGACGGACAACAGCTTTCGGATCACCCAGTACGAACGGCCCAAGGCCGTCAACGTGGCGACCCTGCCGTTCCCCGGGTTCCCGACGGATCTGCAGCCGATGGCGATCGCCCTGGCGTCGATCGCCGACGGCACCTCGATGATCACGGAGAACGTTTTCGAGGCCCGTTTCCGCTTTGTCGAAGAGATGATCCGGCTGGGCGCGGACGCCCGCACCGATGGTCACCACGCAGTCGTGCGAGGCCTGCCGCAATTGTCGAGCGCCCCGGTGTGGTGTTCGGACATTCGGGCCGGTGCGGGGCTGGTTTTGGCGGGGCTCGTCGCCGACGGTGACACCGAGGTCCACGACGTCTTCCACATCGATCGGGGCTACCCGTTGTTCGTGGAGAACCTGGCGATTTTGGGAGCGGAGATCGAGCGGGTAGAGTAACCAAAGTCAGTGCCCCACAGGGGCGGTCGCCACACCAGGCGGCCGACACCCCGGGCCCTTGACTCCCTCGCTGGATTGGTACTAGCCTTGCACGGCTGCTCCCGAAACGGTCTCCGGAAGACCAAAACTGGGAGTTGACTTCGCTGCCGGACTTGTATTAAGCTGGCAGGGTTGCCCCAAAACGGGCGAAACAAGTGTTGTTTGAGAACTCAATAGTGTGTTTGGTCTTTTTATTTGTTGTTGTTTTTGGCCATACCTAGCACTCCCCGTGTGTGGGTATGGCAACTTTTGATGCCAGTTATTTGGTGTCTTTTTGTTAGGTCAGATTTTCTCTGATCTGAATTCACCTCATTCGCGAGGAGATTTTGTTTGGAGAGTTTGATCCTGGCTCAGGACGAACGCTGGCGGCGTGCTTAACACATGCAAGTCGAACGGAAAGGCCCCTTCGGGGGTACTCGAGTGGCGAACGGGTGAGTAACACGTGGGCAATCTGCCCTGCACTTCGGGATAAGCCTGGGAAACTGGGTCTAATACCGGATAGGACCACTTGGCGCATGCCTTGTGGTGGAAAGCTTTTGCGGTGTGGGATGGGCCCGCGGCCTATCAGCTTGTTGGTGGGGTGATGGCCTACCAAGGCGACGACGGGTAGCCGGCCTGAGAGGGTGTCCGGCCACACTGGGACTGAGATACGGCCCAGACTCCTACGGGAGGCAGCAGTGGGGAATATTGCACAATGGGCGCAAGCCTGATGCAGCGACGCCGCGTGGGGGATGACGGCCTTCGGGTTGTAAACCTCTTTCAGCAGGGACGAAGCGCAAGTGACGGTACCTGCAGAAGAAGCACCGGCCAACTACGTGCCAGCAGCCGCGGTAATACGTAGGGTGCGAGCGTTGTCCGGAATTACTGGGCGTAAAGAGCTCGTAGGTGGTTTGTCGCGTTGTTCGTGAAAACCGGGGGCTTAACCCTCGGCGTGCGGGCGATACGGGCAGACTAGAGTACTGCAGGGGAGACTGGAATTCCTGGTGTAGCGGTGGAATGCGCAGATATCAGGAGGAACACCGGTGGCGAAGGCGGGTCTCTGGGCAGTAACTGACGCTGAGGAGCGAAAGCGTGGGGAGCGAACAGGATTAGATACCCTGGTAGTCCACGCCGTAAACGGTGGGTACTAGGTGTGGGTTTCCTTCCTTGGGATCCGTGCCGTAGCTAACGCATTAAGTACCCCGCCTGGGGAGTACGGCCGCAAGGCTAAAACTCAAAGGAATTGACGGGGGCCCGCACAAGCGGCGGAGCATGTGGATTAATTCGATGCAACGCGAAGAACCTTACCTGGGTTTGACATGCACAGGACGCGTCTAGAGATAGGCGTTCCCTTGTGGCCTGTGTGCAGGTGGTGCATGGCTGTCGTCAGCTCGTGTCGTGAGATGTTGGGTTAAGTCCCGCAACGAGCGCAACCCTTGTCTCATGTTGCCAGCGGGTAATGCCGGGGACTCGTGAGAGACTGCCGGGGTCAACTCGGAGGAAGGTGGGGATGACGTCAAGTCATCATGCCCCTTATGTCCAGGGCTTCACACATGCTACAATGGCCGGTACAAAGGGCTGCGATGCCGTAAGGTTAAGCGAATCCTTTTAAAGCCGGTCTCAGTTCGGATCGGGGTCTGCAACTCGACCCCGTGAAGTCGGAGTCGCTAGTAATCGCAGATCAGCAACGCTGCGGTGAATACGTTCCCGGGCCTTGTACACACCGCCCGTCACGTCATGAAAGTCGGTAACACCCGAAGCCAGTGGCCTAACCCTTTGGGAGGGAGCTGTCGAAGGTGGGATCGGCGATTGGGACGAAGTCGTAACAAGGTAGCCGTACCGGAAGGTGCGGCTGGATCACCTCCTTTCTAAGGAGCACCACGAAAAGCACTCCAATTGGTGGGGTGCGAGCCGTGAGGGGTTTCCGCCTGTAGTGGGCGGGATCCGGGTGCACAACAGCAAATGATTGCCAGACACACTATTGGGCCCTGAGACAACACTCGGCCAGTCCGTGTGGTGTCCCTCCATCTTGGTGGTGGGGTGTGGTGTTTGAGTATTGGATAGTGGTTGCGAGCATCTAAACGGATGCGTTGCCGGCAACGGTCGCGTGTTCGTTGAAATGTGTAATTTCTTCTTTGGTTTTTGTGTGTAAGTAAGTGTTTAAGGGCGCATGGTGGATGCCTTGGCATCGAGAGCCGATGAAGGACGTGGGAGGCTGCGATATGCCTCGGGGAGCTGTCAACCGAGCATTGATCCGAGGATTTCCGAATGGGGAAACCCAGCACGAGTGATGTCGTGTTACCCGCATCTGAATATATAGGGTGCGGGAGGTAACGCGGGGAAGTGAAACATCTCAGTACCCGTAGGAGAAGAAAACAATTGTGATTCCGTTAGTAGTGGCGAGCGAACGCGGAACAGGCTAAACCGCATGCATGGATAACCGGGTAGGGGTTGTGTGTGCGGGGTTGTGGGATTGATATGTCTCAGCTCTACCTGGCTGAGGGGTAGTCAGAAAGTGTCGTGGTTAGCGGAAGTGGCCTGGGACGGCCCGCCGTAGACGGTGAAAGCCCGGTACGCGAAAACCCGGCACCTACCTTGTATCAACACCCGAGTAGCAGCGGGCCCGTGGAATCTGCTGTGAATCTGCCGGGACCACCCGGTAAGCCTAAATACTTCTCGATGACCGATAGCGGATTAGTACCGTGAGGGAATGGTGAAAAGTACCCCGGGAGGGGAGTGAAATAGTACCTGAAACCGTGTGCCTACAAGCCGTCAGAGCCTCCTTGTGGGGTGATGGCGTGCCTTTTGAAGAATGAGCCTGCGAGTCAGGGACACGTCGCGAGGTTAACCCGTGCGGGGTAGCCGCAGCGAAAGCGAGTCTGAATAGGGCGCATCCCCTTTGGGGTGTAGTGGCGTGTTCTGGACCCGAAGCGGAGTGATCTACCCATGGCCAGGGTGAAGCGCGGGTAAGACCGCGTGGAGGCCCGAACCCACTTAGGTTGAAGACTGAGGGGATGAGCTGTGGGTAGGGGTGAAAGGCCAATCAAACTCCGTGATAGCTGGTTCTCCCCGAAATGCATTTAGGTGCAGCGTTACGTGTTTCACCACGGAGGTAGAGCTACTGGATGGCCGATGGGCCCTACTAGGTTACTGACGTCAGCCAAACTCCGAATGCCGTGGTGTATAGCGTGGCAGTGAGACGGCGGGGGATAAGCTCCGTGCGTCGAGAGGGAAACAGCCCAGATCGCCGGCTAAGGCCCCTAAGCGTGTGCTAAGTGGAAAAGGATGTGCAGTCGCAGAGACAACCAGGAGGTTGGCTTAGAAGCAGCCACCCTTGAAAGAGTGCGTAATAGCTCACTGGTCAAGTGATTGTGCGCCGATAATGTAGCGGGGCTCAAGCACACCGCCGAAGCCGCGGCAACCGTAAGGTTGGGTAGGGGAGCGTCCCCCATGCAGCGAAGCTACCGGGTAACCGTGTGGTGGAGTTTGGGGGAGTGAGAATGCAGGCATGAGTAGCGATAAGGCAAGTGAGAACCTTGCCCGCCGTAAGACCAAGGGTTCCTGGGCCAGGCCAGTCCGCCCAGGGTGAGTCGGGACCTAAGGCGAGGCCGACAGGCGTAGTCGATGGACAACGGGTTGATATTCCCGTACCCGTGTGTGGGCGTCCCTGACGAATCAGCGGTACTAACCACCCAAATGGTGGTCTATCAATCCCTTCGGGGTGCGAGGATCGCCGGCTGCGTGGGACCTTCGCTGGTAGTAGTCAAGCAATGGGGTGACGCAGGAAGGTAGCCGTACCAGTCAGTGGTAATACTGGGGCAAGCCCGTAGGGAGAGCGATAGGTAAATCCGTCGCTCATTAATCCTGAGAGGTGATGCATAGCCGATTGAGGCGAATTCGGTGATCCTCTGCTGCCAAGAAAAGCCTCTAGCGAGCACACACACGGCCCGTACCCCAAACCGACACAGGTGGTCAGGTAGAGCATACCAAGGCGTACGAGATAACTATGGTTAAGGAACTCGGCAAAATGCCCCCGTAACTTCGGGAGAAGGGGGGCCGAAATACTGTGAACACCCTTGCGGTGGGAGCGGGATTCGGCCGCAGAAACCAGTGGGTAGCGACTGTTTACTAAAAACACAGGTCCGTGCGAAGTCGCAAGACGATGTATACGGACTGACGCCTGCCCGGTGCTGGAAGGTTAAGAGGACCCGTTAACCGTAAGGTGAAGCGGAGAATTTAAGCCCCAGTAAACGGCGGTGGTAACTATAACCATCCTAAGGTAGCGAAATTCCTTGTCGGGTAAGTTCCGACCTGCACGAATGGCGTAACGACTTCCCAACTGTCTCAACCATAGACTCGGCGAAATTGCACTACGAGTAAAGATGCTCGTTACGCGCGGCAGGACGAAAAGACCCCGGGACCTTCACTACAACTTGGTATTGGTGTTCGGTACGGTTTGTGTAGGATAGGTGGGAGACTGTGAAACCTCAACGCCAGTTGGGGCGGAGTCGTTGTTGAAATACCACTCTGATCGTATTGGACACCTAACGTCGAAGCCTTATCGGGTTCACGGACAGTGCCTGGCGGGTAGTTTAACTGGGGCGGTTGCCTCCTAAAATGTAACGGAGGCGCCCAAAGGTTCCCTCAACCTGGACGGCAATCAGGTGTTGAGTGTAAGTGCACAAGGGAGCTTGACTGCGAGACTTACAAGTCAAGCAGGGACGAAAGTCGGGACTAGTGATCCGGCACCCCCGAGTGGAAGGGGTGTCGCTCAACGGATAAAAGGTACCCCGGGGATAACAGGCTGATCTTCCCCAAGAGTCCATATCGACGGGATGGTTTGGCACCTCGATGTCGGCTCGTCGCATCCTGGGGCTGGAGCAGGTCCCAAGGGTTGGGCTGTTCGCCCATTAAAGCGGCACGCGAGCTGGGTTTAGAACGTCGTGAGACAGTTCGGTCTCTATCCGCCGCGCGCGTCAGAAACTTGAGGAAACCTGTCCCTAGTACGAGAGGACCGGGACGGACGAACCTCTGGTATACCAGTTGTCCCACCAGGGGCACCGCTGGATAGCCACGTTCGGACAGGATAACCGCTGAAAGCATCTAAGCGGGAAACCTTCTCCAAGATCAGGTTTCTCACCCTTTTAGAGGGATAAGGCCCCCCGCAGACCACGGGATCGATAGGCCAGACCTGGAAGCTCAGCAATGAGTGCAGGGAACTGGCACTAACCGGCCGAAAACTTACCAACACACAATCGCAACCACTTTCCATTTCCAGCGGCAATAGCCGCGGAAACTTGGACACCACACCCCCCACCGAAACCAAATTTAAATAGAGTTACGGCGGCCACAGCGACAGGGAAACGCCCGGTCCCATTCCGAACCCGGAAGCTAAGCCTGTCAGCGCCGATGATACTGCCCATGCGGGTGGAAAAGTAGGACACCGCCGAACATACACAAAAACACCCCCGGCGACGGGGGTGTTTTTGCATTTACGGCGCCGGCGATTTCTAGTCGAACAATGTCAAAGTCGCATTCGCGGATGCGTGTTTTCTCTCCAACCCGAGCAACGTTTGCTTTCGCTCGAGGCCGCCGCCGTAACCGGTGAGGCTGCCGTTGGCGCCGATCACTCGATGGCAGGGAACGACAATCGCAATGGGGTTGTGGCCGTTGGCCAACCCCACCGCCCGTGCGGAGCCGGGAGCTCCGATCTGGTCCGCAATCTTTCCGTACGACCTCGTTTCGCCATATGGAATTGTTTGTAGCGCCGACCACACTCGCCGCTGGAAATCGGAGCCGCGGAGCTCGAATTCGAAATCGAAGTCGGTCAGCTCGCCGGCAAAGTAGGCGTCGAGTTGCTCGGTGGCCTCTTGGAATGCGGCCGGGTTCGGTGTCCAGCCGGTCCGGCTCGGTTCGTAGGTCTGGTCGACCATCCGAAGCACGGTCAAAACGGAGTCCTGTCCCGCCAACGTCAGCGGCCCGACCGGGCTTTCGATGGTGCGGTACTCGATCATGCTGTCTCCTTTTGGGGCTCCTGTGGTGGCCATTGGTTAACCGGATGCTCGAGGGTGGTCCAAAGGTACTGGGTGGCGTACGAGCGCCAGGGGCGCCAGCGGGTGCCATGCGTGACCAGCGCCCCTTCGTCCGTCGGCAAGCCCAGCTGTCTGGCGGCCGAGCGAAGGCCAAGGTCGGTGGCGGGGAAGGCATCTGGGTCACCGAGACCGCGCATGGCAATCACCTCTGCGGTCCAGGGGCCTACCCCGGGCAGATCCAGCAATTGCCTGCGGGAGGCTTCCCAGTCGCTCCCGCTGTCCAGGACGATACTGCCGTCGGCGAGGCCGGCGACCAATGCGCTCAGGGTCCGTTGGCGGGCTTTGGGGACCGCCAAGTGGACCGGGTCGATCTCGGCGAGCTGCTCCACCGACGGGAAAGTATGCGTCAACCCGCCGTCCGGGTCCGCGATCGGGTGCCCGTAGGCGGCGACCAGGCGGCCGGCGTGCGTGCTCGCCGCTTTGGTCGAGACCTGTTGGCCCAGAACCGCGCGCACGGCCAGCTCGGCCTCGTCGACAGTGCGGGGGATGCGTTGTCCGGGTGCCTTTACGATCGCGGGACGCAGGCCGGGGTCACCGGCGAGCGCCTCGTCCACCGCTTCGGGATCGGCGTCGAGATCGAGCAGCCGCCGGCAGCGGGCGATCGCCGTTGTGAGGTCGCGAAAGTCGTCGAGCGCGAGCACGCAGCGGACGTGATCGACGGCCGGTGTCAGCGTGACGACGGCGCTGCCGACCGGCAGGCGAAGGGTGCGTCGATAGGCGCCATCGCGAACTTCCTCACAACCGGGCACTGTGCTGGCGGCCAAGTGGCCGAAGACTCCCTCGTAGGCGAACGGGGTGCGAACCGGCAGGCGAAGGCACACCGTTCCCGCCGAAGCGGCGCCCGACCCGGGCCGGGCGGCTGCCAGCCGGCGCAGTTCCGTCGGCGTGTTCTCGAACACCAGGCGCACTGTGTCGTTGAACTGGCGGATGCTGGAAAACCCCGACGCGAAGGCGACGTCGCCGAACGGCAAAGCCGTGGTCTCGATCAGCAGGCGAGCGGTCTGCGCTCGCTGGGCGCGGGCCAGCGCGAGCGGGCCGGCGCCCACTTCGGCCTGCAACAGCCGCTCCAGCTGGCGGGTGGTATAGCCGAGGTGGGCTGCCAGACCGCCGACACCCTCGCGGTCCACCGTGCCGTCGGCGATGAGCCGCATCGTCCGCGCGACGACGTCGCCGCGTACGTTCCATTCCGGTGAACCCGGCGACGCGTCGGGGCGGCACCGTTTGCAGGCCCGGAACCCCGCGCGCTGAGCGGCCGCCGCGGTCGGGTAGAACCGCACGTTGCGGGCGAACGGCGGCCGCACCGGGCAGCTGGGGCGGCAATAGATGCGGGTGGTCAGGACCGCCGTGACGAACCAGCCGTCGAACCGGGCGTCCTTGGACTGGACGGCGCGGTAGCAACGTTCGAAGTCGTCATGCACGCTTCAAGACTTACACCCACCGACTGACAAAACTGGCGGAAAAACGACATTGTAGTGCGGGGCGCTGGCGGCCCGGGCGCGCCTCGGGTGGTCAGACGCTGAATAGCTGGGTGATCTTGGTGCAGAGCTGCCAGACCCCGTACGCGAACGGGACGGCCACCCACAGCCAGGGGAGTATGAGGACGAGACTGACGCGCCGGCCGGGAGTGTCCGCCGTCGGTGTGGTCATGGTTGCCTTTCGGGCTGTCGGGGGGACGTCGTCTCGGCTGCCGACGAGGTGTCGTCGGACCATGCTTCCCGGTAATGTTTCTCGGCTACCGGCCTGATCAGCTCGTTGCAAACCACGCCGAGAACCAACAGGGCGATCATCACCGCGAATGACACGACGTACAGCTCCGGGCCGTGTTTGCCGGCCGCCTTCTGCGAGTCCGCAATCGCGTTGACGGTGAGTGGGCCCAACACGCCCGCAACCGACCACGCGGTCAACAACCTGCCGTGGATGGCACCGACCTCGAAGACGCCGAACAGGTCACGCAGGTAAGCAGGAACCGTCGAGAACCCCGCGCCGTAGAACGACAGGATCAGCAGCGTGCACAGCAGGAACACAATTTTGTTGGAGTTGGTCGTCAGGAGCAGCGTCAGATACAGAAGGGCGCCGCCGCCCAGATAGAGCCGGTAGATCGCCTTGCGGCCCACCAGGTCCGACAACGATGACCAGCCGATGCGGCCGAGCATATTGGCCAGCGAAAGCAGCGCGACGTACCCGGCGGCCGCGGAAGCCAGCACGGCCGCACTGGGAGCGGCCGGAAAGAAGTCCTGGTAGATCGGTGACGCCTTCTCCAGAATGCCGATCCCGGCGGTCACGTTGAAACACAGCACCGCCCACAAGAGCCAGAACTGGGGCGTCTTGATCGCGTTCGCCGCCGCCACGCCGGCGACGCTGGCCGACGATACGGTCTTGTCCGGCTTGGGTTTCCAGCCGTTGGGCGCCCATCCGGGTGCGGGCACCCGGATCAGCACGCACCCCATCGACATGAACACCGCGTAGGTGCAGCCCATCACCAGGAAGGTCTTGGCGACACCCGCACTGCTGTTTCTTCCGAACGCGGCGAGAAGGCTGTTGGTCCACGGCGACGCGATCAGCGCTCCGCCGCCGAAGCCCATGATTGCCAGGCCGGTGGCCATGCCCGGGCGGTCGGGGAACCACTTGATCAACGTGGACACCGGAGAGATGTAGCCGATACCCAGCCCGACGCCACCAACCACGCCATAGCCCAACAAGACGATCCAGTACTGACGGACCGAAACTCCCAATCCCGCAATCAGCAGCCCGCCGCAGAAGCAGACGGTGGCAACGAACATCGCCCAGCGGGGCCCGTAGTGGTCGACGCGGGTGCCGAAAGCCGCAGCCGACACTCCCAGCATCACGATGCCGATGGTGAAGGGCATGGCGCTGGCCGTACCGGAGACATGTAGCGATTTCTCCAGCGGGATCTTGAAGACGCTCCACGCGTAAACCGAGCCGATGGCCAGATGGATCGACAGCGCGGCGGGGGGAACCAGCCAGCGGCTCCATCCCGGCCTTGCGACGATCCTCGCACGGTCCAGCAGTCCATTGGTTGTCACGATGCACCCTTCTCAGGTCGCCCGGCCGACGCCTTGGCCCGTCGCAACTATCGTTGCGGGTGGATCTGCGGGTCAATGCACGATCTTCTATCGCTCAATAGAGGAAATGTATTGACCCGGAAGGGTTTTGGCGCGCCGCCAAGATGCACTACATCGGCTCTTGTGGTATGCGCGGGCGAACGAGGCCTGTCCGGACGAGCACCGCAGACGCAGATCTACGACGTGAGTGGTGCGTGGGTGCCCGCGTAGGCCCTACGCGGGCACCGCCTTGCGCCATGGCGCTATGACGCCGGTGGGACAGGCGTCATAGCGCGTGAGGCCTACGGGCTGGGAGGGGTCCCGACGCAGACGCCACCGGCGCAGGCGCCCGCGCCGCCGGGGCCGGCAGACGCCCCCGCGCCCGGCACACCCGCGCTGGCCCCGCCGGGTCCGGCGCCGGCGCCGGACCCACCCGGTCCGGCGGTCGTGGCACCGCCGGGCCCGGTCTCGGGCCCCCCGCCACCCGGGGCGGCAGTAGTGGTCGCGGCCGGGGGGGTCGTGGTGACGCTGGTCGGCGTCGTGACCGTGGTGGTGACCGTCGACGTCGTCGGATTCTTGTTGTTGTTGCTCGAGCCGCAACCCGCTGTCAGCGAACTCAAGGCGATGGCCGCCGCGACGCCCGCGGCGAGGGAAACACGGCGGGCTGTTGTACTACCGGGCATGTCAACACCAATCTCTATGAGGGGCGATGTCCTTAATCCCGTTACCCACTCGGGCCGAAAATCAATCGCGTCACGCAGGCGAGTCGGCGGGCGAAGCCAACCGGGTGGGGCGCTCGTGTCCGCGAAGCGTCACGGTCTCACCCAAACTCCAACGGGCGCGTTCCTTCTCGCTCGCGCCCTCCAGCGCGCCGGCCGTCGCAAGCAGCCGGCCGGGGTGTGACTTGGCCAGCTCGCACAGGCGGGCCGCCTCGTTGACCGGCCCCCCGATCACGGTGTACTCGAAGCGTTCCCTGGCGCCGACGTTGCCGGCGACCACTTGCCCCGCCGCCACACCGATACCGGCCTGGCACTCGGGCATTTCGTTGTCGAGCCGCTCGGCGATGGCGCGCGCGGTGGCCAGCGCCTCGTCTTCCGGACGGTCCAGATGATTGGGGGCTCCGAAGATGGCCAGCGTCGCGTCGCCTTCGAACTTGTTGACCAGCCCGCAGTGTCGGTCCACTTCCTCGACGACGATGCCAAAAAATTGGTTGAGCACCGAAACGACTTCGGCCGGAGGCCGGCTGGTCACCAGTTGGGTAGACCTGACGATGTCGATGAATACGACTGCGACATGGCGTTCTTCGCCGCCCAGCTGCGGCCGCTCGCGTTCGGCGGCGAGGGCGACCTCGCGCCCGACGTGCCGTCCGAAGAGGTCGCGGACGCGTTCGCGCTCGCGCAGCCCGTCGACCATCGCGTTGAAACCGCGTTGGAGCTCACCGAGTTCGGTGCCGTCGAAAACGACGAGATCGCCCCGCAGATCACCGCGCTCTACGCGGCGCAATGCCGTACGGACCACGCGCACCGGAGTTGCGGTGAGCCAGGCCAGGATCCACATCAAGAGGCAACCGAAGATCACCGTGGCCATCGACACGATCAACACGCCGACCGCGAACTCGGTCTCGGTCAGGTTCCGCATCAGGGCCTGGAAGCCCGCGAGAAAGGCGATGCCGAGCACGGGCAGGCCGGACCCGAGGAACCAGACCACCATCGTCCGGCCCATGATCCCGGCCGAGAAACGTCGTGGCGGTGGCCCCGCCTCCAGTGCCTGCGCTGCGACGGGGCGCAGGGCGAACTCGGCGATCAGATAGCTGGCGGTGGCCACCAAGATGCCGCAGATGCCCACCGCGATGAGAAACCGCGGGATGAACAGCGTGTTGACCAGGCCGTAGAGCATTGTGTAGACCACCGCGCCGACACCCCACAGGATGAGGTCGAAGCGGGCGATCCGCCATGGGGCCAGGAAGGTGTTGCGCTCGTCTTCCGCGTTCGGCGAGCGCTCCTCGATCGCCCAGCGCAGCGAGAACACCGTCCGGCGGGTGATCCAATAGGTGCCCACCGCCAGGGCCAACACGATGTAGGCCGGTGAGACCCCGAACGTAATCCAGGCAGGCGCGTCGTGGAAGATGCTTGGCTGCGGGATGGCGACTATCACCAGCAGCAGCGCCACCACGATACCGATCAGGTTGGCGCCAAGGACCAGCACGGTCAGGATGAGCTGGATGCGGATGCGGCGCCGTCGCTGGCTCTCGGTGACTCGGCCCAGCAGCAGGGAGCCGTACGCCGGGGTCTCCGGTAGCCGGCCGCTCTGACGGGTGACCGTCTCGAGCACCCGGCCGATGCGTTTTGCCAAGCTCTGGTTGGCCGACATGGTGGCGTCAGCCTAATTTGTCGGCCACGCTCTAAGGTGAGTCGGGTGCGTCTAGTCATAGCCCAGTGCACTGTGGACTACGTCGGCCGGCTGACCGCGCATCTTCCGTCGGCGCGCAGGTTGCTGTTGTTCAAGGCGGACGGCTCGGTCAGCGTGCACGCCGACGACCGCGCCTACAAGCCGCTGAACTGGATGAGTCCGCCCTGCTGGCTCAGCGAGGAGGCCGGTGATCCGGCGCCCGTGTGGGTGGTACAGAACAAGGCCGGCGAACAGTTGCGCATCACGGTCGAGGTGGTCGAGCACGACTCCAGCCACGACCTCGGCGTTGACCCCGGTTTGGTCAAGGACGGCGTCGAAGCCCACCTGCAGGCGTTGCTCGCCGAGCACGTGCAACTGCTCGGCGAGGGTTACACGCTGGTTCGTCGCGAATACATGACCGCGATCGGGCCGGTCGACCTGCTCTGCCGTGACGAGCAGGGCGGTTCCGTCGCGGTGGAGATCAAGCGGCGGGGGGAGATCGACGGCGTCGAGCAGCTCACCCGCTACCTCGAGTTGCTCAATCGCGACAGCGTGCTGGCACCGGTGAAGGGGGTGTTCGCGGCCCAGCAGATCAAGCCGCAAGCGCGCACGCTCGCCACCGACCGGGGGATCCGTTGCATCACATTGGATTACGACAAGATGCGCGGAATGGACAGCGACGAATACCGGCTGTTTTGAGCCTCGCGGCTAGGCTGGCGGCATGGCCCGGCGTCGTACACCGCCACGTCGGCGGCGCCCGTCACCCTCGCCGCCGGCGCCGCTCCGGGTGGAGACCGGGCCGGACGGCCACGAGTACGAGGTGCGTCCCGTCGCGGCGGTCCGAGCGGTCAAGACCTACCGCTGTCCCGGTTGCGATCACGAAATACGCGCGGGCACAGCTCATCTGGTGGTCTGGCCGACTGATCCGACCCTCGGAGGGGCCGACGATCGACGCCATTGGCATGCCTCGTGCTGGACCCACCGCGCCACGCGCGGGCCTACCCGGAAGTGGTCCTGACCGCTGAGCCTCAGGTGGCCGGTTCGACCAACTCGATGAGAACGCCGCCGGCGTCCTTGGGGTGGATGAAGTTGATCCGCGAGTTTGCCGTACCGCGGCGGGGCGCATCGTAGAGGAGCCGGATGTCCTGAGAGCGCAGGTGCTCGATCACGCTGTCGAGGTCGCTCACCCGGACGGCCATCTGTTGGATGCCGGGCCCGCGCTTGTCGATGAACTTGGCGATGGTCGAGGAGTCGTCGATCGGTGCCATCAACTGGATCTGAGCGGTACCGGCCGGCGCGCCCGGCACGGACAGCATGGCCTCGCGGATTCCCTGCTCCTCGTTGACTTCCTCGTGCGCGACGATCATGCCGAGGTGGTCGTGATACCACGCGATGGCCGCGCCCAGGTCGGCGACTGCGATGCCGACGTGATCGATCGCCGTCACCAGTGCGGTGGCCAGGACCTGACGGGCGTCAACTTGATCGGTCGTCATCACATAAAGGTAACCTGGCGGCAAAGATTGCGCTTCTCCGGGAGGCCAAATCGGCCGTCCAGGGGAGCGTTAGTAGCCCTTAGGAGAAAGTAATGACGACTTCGGTGATCGTTGCTGGAGCGCGGACGCCGATCGGCAAGCTGATGGGTTCGTTGAAGGATTTCTCGGCCAGCGATCTGGGGGCCATTGCCATCGCAGGCGCGCTCGAGAAGGCCAACGTGCCCGCCTCCGCGGTCGAGTACGTGATCATGGGCCAGGTGCTGACGGCCGGGGCCGGCCAGATGCCGGCCCGCCAGGCGGCCGTGGCGGCCGGCATCGGCTGGGACGTTCCGGCGCTGACCATCAACAAGATGTGCCTGTCCGGCATCGACGCGATCGCGCTCGCCGACCAGCTGATCCGCGCCGGGGAGTTCGACGTGGTGGTGGCCGGCGGGCAGGAGTCCATGACCAAGGCGCCGCATTTGCTGATGGACAGCCGGGCGGGCTACAAGTACGGCGACGTCACGGTCCTGGACCACATGGCCTACGACGGCCTGCACGACGTCTTCACCGACCAGCCGATGGGCGCGCTCACCGAGCAACGCAATGACGTGGACAAGTTCACTCGCGAGGAGCAGGACGAGTTCGCTGCGCGGTCGCATCAGAAGGCGGCCGCGGCGTGGAAGGACGGCGTCTTCGCCGACGAAGTGGTGCCGGTCAACATTCCGCAGCGCAAGGGTGATCCGCTGCAGTTCACCGAGGACGAGGGGATCCGCGCCAACACCACCGTCGAGTCCCTGTCGGGCCTCAAGCCGGCATTCCGTCGCGACGGCACCATCACCGCCGGTTCGGCGTCTCAGATCTCCGACGGGGCGGCGGCCGTGGTGGTGATGAGCAAGGCCAAGGCGGAAGAGCTCGGGCTGACCTGGCTGGTAGAAATCGGTGCACACGGCGTCGTGGCCGGACCGGACTCGACCCTGCAGTCGCAGCCGGCCAACGCGATCAAGAAGGCGCTCGGCCGCGAGGGCATCTCCGCCGACCAGCTCGACGTGGTGGAGATCAACGAGGCGTTCGCGGCGGTCGCTTTGGCTTCGACCCGCGAACTCGGCCTCGATCCCGACATCGTCAACGTCAACGGCGGGGCGATCGCCGTCGGGCATCCGATCGGCATGTCGGGCGCGCGGATAACACTGCATGTGGCGCTGGAACTGGCCCGCCGGGGCTCCGGCTACGGCGTCGCCGCCCTGTGCGGCGCGGGTGGTCAGGGCGACGCCCTGATCCTGCGGGCAAACGCGAAGTAGCCGGTTTCGTCGGCGTGGGTCGACTCTCAACGAGGTTGCTGGGTCGGCCCACGCGGGAACTTTTGTGATCTTCGTCATACATCCTGATCGAGGCCCCTCGGGACTGATTTCCGGTCCGCCGAGGCGCCACCCGGCCGGGTGGATCGGTCGCCGACGCGCATGCCAAACTTGACGTCGTGACGCGTCCGCGACCCTCGATTGGCCCCGCGCTTGCCGGTGCGGTCGACTTGTCCGGCCTCAAGCAGCGGGCCCAGCAGCAGCCGGCCGGCGGCGCACCGGCGGCCGGTGACGGCGGCCCTGGGGTATCCGCAATCACCGAGGCCAATTTCGAGACCGAAGTCCTGCTCCGGTCCGAGGAAGTGCCCGTGGTGGTGCTGCTTTGGTCACCGCGCAGCGACGCCTGCGTCCAGCTCGTCGACATCTTGTCGGGGCTGGCCGCCGAGGACGGCGGCAAGTGGTCGCTGGCGACGGTCAACGTCGACGTGGCGCCCAGGGTGGCCCAGATATTCGGCGTCGACGCGGTGCCGACGGTCGTGGCTCTGGCCGCCGGGCAGCCGCTGTCCAGTTTTCAGGGCATGCAGCCGCCCGACCAGCTGCGAGGGTGGATCGACTCGCTTCTGTCGGCGACGGCCGGGAAGCTCAGGGGCCCAGGCAATTCCGAGGACGCCGACGAGGTTGATCCCGAGCTGGCCGCGGCGCGCGAACAACTCGAGGCCGGGAATTTCGAGGCGGCCAGAGGTTTGTATCAAGCGATATTGGGTGCCAACCCGGGCAGCGTCGAAGCAAAGGGCGCGATCCGGCAGATCGACTTTCTCATGCGTGCGACCGCACACCCGCCGGACGCCCTCGCCGCGGCCGACGCGGCACCGGGCGACATCGATGCGGCCTTCGCGGCAGCCGACGTCCAGATCCTCAACCAGGATGTCAGCGCGGCGTTCGATCGGCTGATCGCCTTGGTGCGCAGCACATCCGGGGACGAGCGCAGCCGCGTACGCACCAGGCTGATCGAGCTCTTCGAGCTCTTCGATCCGGCGGACCCCGAGGTCGTCGCCGGGCGGCGCAACCTCGCCAACGCCCTCTACTGAGCTTCCCGGTCGCCGAACGTCGGGTTGTCGGGGCCAAACGGGCCGCAATTCAACGCAAAGTCGGCGTTGGGCGTCGGCCTGTAACGGGTGGCCTGTAACGGGTTACGCGGGCTCGAGCCACAGGGCCGAGTTCGGCGGCAGCACCAGCACCGCCGAGGCCGGACGGCCATGCCACGGGTCCTCGGTGGCGTCCACCCCGCCCATGTTGCCGATCCCGGTGCCGTTGTAGTCGGTCGCGTCGGTGTTGAGCACCTCGCGCCAGCGGCCGGCGGACGGCAGACCCAGCCGATAGCCGCTGTGCTCGCTGCCTGCGAAGTTGAACACACAGGCCATCACCGAGCCGTCGCTGCCATACCGCAAGAAGCTCAACACGTTGTTGGCCGAGTCGTTGGCGTCGATCCAGGAGTAGCCGTCGGGAATGGTGTCCTGGCTCCACAGTGCCGGATGGCTGCGGTAGATGTCGTTGATGTCGTGCACCATCCGCAGGATGCCGTTCGAGAACCCCTGCTCGTCGAGTTGCCACCAATCCAGGCCGCGTTCCTCGGACCACTCGGCGCGCTGGCCGAATTCCTGCCCCATGAACAGCAACTGCTTGCCGGGATGCGCCCACTGGTAGGCGAGCAGGCTGCGCAGCCCGGCGGCCTTGACGTGGTTGTTGCCCGGCATCCGGCCCCACAGCGTGCCTTTGCCGTGCACCACCTCGTCGTGGCTGATCGGCAGCACATAGTTCTCGCTGAACGCGTACAGCATCGAGAACGTCATCTCGCCGTGGTGGTAGTTGCGGTATACCGGATCGCGGCTGATGTAGTCGAGCGTGTCGTGCATCCAGCCCATGTTCCACTTCATCGAAAAGCCCAGGCCACCAAGGTTTGTCGGGCGCGTGACACCTGGCCAGGACGTCGACTCCTCGGCGATGGTGACGATGCCCGGCGCCGACTTGTGCACCGTGGCGTTCATCTCCTGCAGGAACTGCACGGCCTCCAGGTTCTCGCGACCGCCGTAGATGTTCGGCGTCCAGCCGCCCTCGGGGCGCGAGTAGTCCAGGTACAGCATGGAAGCGACCGCGTCCACCCGTAGCCCATCGACGTGGAACTCCTCGAGCCAATACAACGCGTTGGCCACCAGGAAGTTACGCACCTCGTTTCGGCCGAAGTCGAAAACGTAAGTACCCCAGTCGAGTTGTTCGCCACGCTTGGGGTCGGAGTGCTCGTAGAGCGGCGTTCCGTCGAACCGCCCCAGCGCCCAGGCGTCCTTCGGGAAGTGCGCCGGCACCCAGTCCACGATGACGCCGATGCCGGCCTGGTGCAGGGCGTCCACCAGCAGGCGGAACTCGTCGGGTGTGCCGAATCGCGACGTCGGCGCGTAGTACGAGGTCACCTGGTAGCCCCACGACCCGGCGAACGGGTGCTCGGCGACCGGCAGCAGCTCCACGTGGGTGAACCCGCGCTCGAGAACGTACGCGGTGAGCTGGTGGGCCAGGTCGCGGTAGCTGAGGCCGGGGCGCCAGGAGCCCAGGTGTACCTCGTAGGTGCTCATCGGTTCGAACACGGGATTGCGTTGGGCGCGCTGTTGCATCCAGTCCGCGTCCCGCCAGGTGTACTCGCTACGCGTCACGCGGGACGCGGTGTGCGGCGGCACCTCGGTGGCGAAGGCCATCGGATCGGCGCGCTCGGTCACCACCCCGTCGGCGCCGTGCACGCGGAACTTGTACAGGCCCTCCGCGGGGAAGTCGGGCCAGAACAGCTCCCAGACACCCGAAGAACCCAACGACCGCATCGGGGCATCGCTGCCCGTCCAGCCGTTGAACTCGCCGATCAGGTTGACGCCCTTGGCGTTGGGCGCCCACACCGCGAACGAAACCCCGTTGACGACACCGTCTGCCGTGGTGAACGAGCGGGGATGCGCGCCGAGCACATCCCAGAGTCGTTCATGGCGCCCCTCGCCGAACAGGAAGAGGTCGACCTCGCCCAGGGTGGGCAGGAAGCGGTAGGCGTCGGCGACCGTGTACGGGTCGGATCCCTCGTACTTGACTTCCAGGCGGTAGTCGATCAGGTTGACGAATGGCAAAGCCACCGCGAACAGGCCAGACTCGACGTGCTCCAACGGGAACCGATCGTCTCCGACGAGCGCGGCGACCTCAACCGCGTGCGGGCGGAACGCCCGGATGACGGTGTGGTCGCTGTATTCGTGGGCGCCCAGGACCCCGTGCGGGTTGTGATGCGTGCCGGCCAGCAGGCGCGACAGGTCGGCGGGGTCGGGCGCCAGATGCGTCCTGGCGAGTTGATCGGCTTGGCTCATGTCACAATCCCTCCGGTCCGTGTGGTGGCCTACGGAGCAGCTTCATCCGGGACTCCCGCGGGATGAGTGGCATGTTGATGACATGCGCCACCGCTCGCGCAGGGTCGATGCGGACGTAATTGGCCTGCCCCCATTGGAATTCCTGGCCGGTGATTTCGTCGCGCACCCAAAATCGCTCGTAGGGCTCCATACCCAATGCCGCCATATCCAAAAACAGGGTGGCCTCCTCGGCGCCGAACGCGTTGAGCGTCACCACCACCAACACACAGTCGCCGGTCGCAGGGTCGAACTTGCTGTAGGCCAGCAACGCGTCGTTGTCCACGCTGTGAAAATGGATGGTGCGCAACTGCTGCAGCGCGGGATGCAGACGGCGAATCTCGTTGAGCCGCGCGATGAACGGCTCGAGCGAGCGTCCCTCGGCGAGCGCACCCGCGAAATCGCGCGGCCGCAGTTCGTACTTCTCCGAGTCCAGGTACTCCTCGCTACCCTCCCGCACCGCGCGGTGTTCGAACAGCTCGTAGCCGGAATACACGCCCCACGCCGGGCCCATGGTCGCGGCCAGCACCGCGCGGATCGCGAACATGCCCGGGCCGTTGTGCTGCAGGATGGCATGCAGAATGTCCGGGGTGTTCACAAACAGGTTCGGGCGCCGGAAGTCCGCTGATCCGGCGATGGCGTCGCCGAATTCGATGAGTTCCTGCTTGGCCGTACGCCAGGTGAAGTAGCTGTAGGACTGGGTGAACCCGAGCTTCGCCAAACCGTACTGCCGGGCCGGCGGCGTGAAGGCCTCCGACAGGAAGAGCACGTCGGGGTCGATGCTCTTCGCCTGCGCGATCAGCCACGCCCAGAAGTTCGGCGGCTTGGTGTGCGGGTTGTCGACCCGAAAGAACTTGACGCCGTGGTCCATCCAGTGCCGGACGACGCGCAGGACTTCGTCGTAGAGACCCGCCGGGTCGTTGTCGAAGTTGAGCGGGTAGATGTCCTGATACTTCTTGGGCGGGTTCTCCGCATAGGCGATGGTGCCGTCGGGCAGTTCGGTGAACCACTCACGATGATCGCGTGCCCACGGATGGTCCGGCGCGCACTGCAACGCCAGGTCGAGCGCCACCTCCATGCCCAGTTCCCGGGCCGCGGCGACGAACGCGTCGAAGTCCTCGATGGTGCCCAGGTCGGGGTGGACGGCGTCATGGCCGCCCTCGTCACTGCCGATAGCCCACGGGGAACCGACATCTCCGGGCGCGGCGGTGGGAGAGTTGTTGCGGCCCTTGCGGTGAACCTTGCCGATCGGGTGGATCGGCGGCAGGTACACGACGTCGAAACCCATCGCCGCGATCCGCGGCAGCTGGGCGGCCGCCGTCGCGAACGTGCCGTGAACGGGGTTGCCCTCGGCGTCCCAGCCGCCGGTCGAGCGGGGGAACATCTCATACCAGGAGCCGAAGCGGGCCAGCGGACGATCCACCCAGACGCCGTACTGTTCGCCGCGCGTGACTATATCCCGCAATGGATACTCGGCCAGAATCTCCTCGGTTTCCGGCGCCAGCGCCAGCGCCGAACGGGTGACCGGGTCCCCGGGGTTCCGCAGCGCCTCGGCGGCCGCCAGGAGTGGGTCACGCCGCGCGCGGGGCACCCCCATCGCGGCGCGCTCCAACAGCGCGGCGCCGACCAGAAGGTCGTTGGACAGTTCCGTCTCACCCTGGCCGGCCTCCAGCTTGGCCACCACGCCGTGACGCCAGGAGTGGACGGGGTCGCCCCAGCCGTCCACCCGGAACGTCCACAGGCCGACCCGGTCGGGCGTGAATTGCCCGTGGAAGACATAGGGCTCGAGGCCCAACGTCATCGGCAGCAGCAGCGGCTTGACCCGTTGCTGGTCCACCCCTCCGTCGACTTCGGTTGCGGGCTTCACGGGAGCCTGAACCGCTTTGATCCGGCGGGTTTCGGTCACCTGCGGATAGCGCGGCCCGAGGTAGCGCACCACCAGGGTCGCGGCGCCGGCTTCGTGCCCTCCCCGCCACACCGCCGCGCGGACCGGGACGGTCTCGCCGACCACCGCCTTGGCGGGATACGCGCCGCAGGAAACGACGGGTTGGACGTCATCGATCTCGACACGACCAGGCACCACAGCTCCGTTCCGAATTGTGTGCGGCCAAACCGCGGTGTGCTCGTCGCGGAATGCCTCTCGTCTGGCGAAACTTCCTGTCGTGGGGAACTGCCTCTGCGGGGAAGCACCGTTGCGGCCCCGATAACTACCCGATACCCACCCTAGTGTCCGGTCACACCCTCGGCGGGAAAAGCGGGTCGCTGCCGCCGTGCGCGGGACGAAATCCTCAGTAAGGTAAGGACGCGTGAAAGCCCTCCGCCGCTTTACCGTCCGTGCACACCTTCCCGAACGGCTGGCCGCGCTCGACCAGCTGTCGACCAACTTGCGATGGTCGTGGGACAGGCCGACCCAGGACCTGTTCGCGACCGTCGACGTGGAGCTGTGGGAGCGGTGCGGCTCTGACCCGGTGGCGTTGCTGGGCGCGGTGAATCCGGCACGCCTCGACGAGCTGGCGCTCGACGAGGCGTTCCTGGGCCGGCTCGATGCGCTGGCCGCCGACCTGAACGACTACCTGAGCCGTCCGCTGTGGTACCAGCAGCAGCAAGCCGAAGGCGTGGCGATGCCGGCGGCCGTCGCCTATTTCTCGATGGAGTTCGGCGTGGCCGAGGTGTTGCCCAACTACTCCGGCGGCCTGGGCATCCTCGCCGGGGACCATCTGAAGTCGGCCTCCGATCTCGGGGTGCCGCTCGTGGCGGTGGGCCTGTACTACCGGTCCGGGTATTTCCGCCAGTCGCTCACCGCGGACGGCTGGCAGAACGAGACGTACCCGTCACTGGACCCCCAGGGGCTGCCGTTGCGACTCCTCACCGACGCCGCCGGGGACCCCGTCCTGGTCGAGTTGACGCTTCCCGATTCCGCCCAACTGCACGCGCGGATCTGGGTCGCGCAGGTCGGTCGGGTCCCGCTGTTGCTGCTCGATTCCGACGTCCCCGAGAACGAGCACGAGCTGCGCGGCATCACCGACCGGCTCTACGGCGGTGACCAGGAGCACCGGATGCGCCAAGAGCTGCTGGCCGGCATCGGCGGGGTGCGGGCGATCCGCGCGTTCACCGTCATCGAAGGCCTGCCCGCACCCGAGGTGTTTCACATGAACGAGGGGCACGCCGGGTTCCTCGGGGCGGAACGCATCCGCGAATTGATGACCGACGCCGGGTTGGACTTCGACACCGCGCTGACCGTCGTGCGATCCAGCACGGTGTTCACCACCCACACCCCGGTGGCCGCCGGCATCGACCGGTTCCCGATCGACATGGTGCGGCTGTATTTCGACGGGCATGCCGGAGATGACCCCGGTAACGGAGACGACCCCGACAAGAAGCCCGAGAAGGTCGGTAGCAAGGATGCGCCCGCGTTGTTGCCGGGTGTGCCGACTGCCCGCATCCTTGCGCTCGGCGCCGAGGACGATCCGACCAAGTTCAACATGGCGCACATGGGTTTGCGGCTGGCGCAGCGGGCCAACGGCGTCTCGCTGCTGCACGGCGAGGTGAGCCGCGCGATGTTCAACGAGCTGTGGCCGGGGTTCGACGCGGATGAGGTGCCGATCGGCTCGATCACCAACGGAGTTCACGCGCGCACCTGGGCGGCGCCCCAGTGGCTGCAGTTGGGGCGTGAGCTGGCCGGGTCGGATTCCTTCGGCGATCCCGGCGTGTGGCTGCGGCTGAAGCAGGTCGACGCGGGTCACCTCTGGTGGATCCGCTCGCAACTGCGCACGTTGCTGGTCGAGGACGTCAGGCGCCGGCTGCGCAAATCGTGGCTGGAACGCGGCGCGTCGGATGCCGAATTGGGTTGGATATCAACGGCATTCGATCCGAATGTGCTCACCATCGGTTTCGCCCGGCGGGTGCCCACCTATAAGCGCTTGACGCTGATGCTGCGCGATCCCCAGCGGCTCGAACGCCTGCTGCTCGATGAGGACAGGCCGATTCAGTTGATCGTCGCGGGGAAGTCGCACCCGGCCGACGACGGGGGCAAGGCGCTGATCCAGCAGGTCGTGCGCTTCGCCGACCGGCCCGAGGTGCGCCATCGCATCGCCTTCCTGCCCGACTACGACATGTCGATGGCGCGGCTGTTGTACTGGGGTTGCGACGTCTGGCTGAACAACCCGCTGCGGCCGCTGGAGGCCTGCGGCACCTCCGGGATGAAGAGCGCGCTCAACGGCGGCCTGAACCTGTCCATCCGCGATGGGTGGTGGGACGAATGGTACGACGGCGAAAACGGTTGGGAGATACCGTCTGCCGACGGCCTGAGTGACGAGGCGCGCCGCGACGACCTGGAGGCCAGCGCGCTCTATGACCTGCTGGAGCAGGCGGTGGCCCCGAAGTTCTACGAGCGTGACGAACACGGCGTGCCGCCCCGGTGGATCGAGATGGTGCGGCACACACTGCAGACGCTCGGACCGAAGGTGCTCGCCTCGCGCATGGTGCGCGACTACGTCGAGCAGTACTACACCCACGCGGCGCAGTCGCTGCGCAGGACCGTGGGCCCCGCCGAAGACGGTGAGGACGCCGGCGAGTTCGGCGCCGCCCGCGAGCTGGCCGCGTACCGTCGGCGCGCCAAAGAGGCCTGGCCCAAGATCTCCATCACCGATGTGGACAGCACGGGGCTGCCGGACACGCCGGTGCTCGGCTCCAAGCTGACGCTGACCGCCACCGTGGCGCTGGACGGGCTCGCGCCCGACGAGGTCAGGGTCCAAGGGCTGGTGGGCCGGGTGGATGCCAGCGACGCGCTCCTGGACCCGACCACCGTCGAGATGTCGTACACCGGCACCGCCGAAGGCGGCAACCAGGTGTTTTCGACGACGCTGTCGCTACCGCTGGCGGGGTCCGTCGGGTATACGGTGCGCGTGCTGCCCCATCACCCGATGCTCGCCGGCAGCGCCGAGCTCGGCCTGGTCACGCTGGCCCGCTGACGTCAAGCGGGCAGACCCTCGGCCGCGGTGCGCAGCCGCTCCAGCGCGGCGCGAACCTGCGCCGGGTTGGTGGTCTGCCAGAACGGCGGCAGCGAGGCCCGCAGGTAGCCGCCGTAGCCTGCGGTGGCCATCCGCGAATCCAGCACCGCGACGACTCCCCGGTCGTTGACGCGGCGCAACAGCCGGCCCGAGCCCTGCGCCAACAACAATGCGGCATGGCTGGCGGCGACCGCCATGAAGCCATTGCCGCCGTGCGCCGCGACCGCGCGTTGCCGCGCGCCCAGTAGCGGGTCGTCGGGGCGCGGGAACGGGATGCGGTCGATGAGCACCAGCGACAGTGATGGCCCGGGCACATCGACGCCCTGCCACAGCGACAAGGTGCCGAACAGGGACGTCGGCGCGTCGGCGCTGAACTGCTCGACCAGCGCGGAGGTGCTGTCGTCGCCTTGACACAGGACCGGCGTCGACAACCGTTGGCGCATGGCCTCCGCGGCGGCCCGGGCCGCCCGCATCGACGAGAACAACCCCAGAGTTCGTCCGCCCGCCGCGGTGATGAGCTCGGCGATCTCGGTCAGCTGCTCGGCAGATCCGGTGGCGTCCCGGCCCGGTGGCGGCAGGTGAGCCGCGACGTAGAGGATTCCGGCCTTGGCGTGCTGGAACGGCGAGCCGACGTCGACACCGCGCCAGCGGGTCGGCTCTGGCCCGGTGTCTTCGGCGGTCAGACCCCACGCCGCGGCCATCGCGTCGAAGGATCCGCCGATGGTCAGGGTCGCCGAGGTCAGCACCGTCGTGGAACGGGAGAACACCCGGCCGCGCAGCAGGCCCGCGACCGACAGGGGTGCCACCCGCAACACCGGCCGCATGGAGCCCCGGTTGTCCTCGTGATCGACCCACACCACCTCGGTGCGATCGGGAATCGCGGGGCCGAACGACGTGAGGGCCCGCGACGCGGTATCGGAGATCTCGCTCAGCGCCGCCACCGCTTCGGCGCGGGCCGCGGCCGCTTTCGCGTCGCTCGTGGTGTCGATCGCCGAGCGCGCGGCGCTCGCGGCGTCGCGCAGCGCGGTGAGGTAGGTCGCCAGCTCCTCGTCGAGGCGGTCGATGCGGCCCGGCGTGGCTTCGTGGATCGCCGCCGCGAAGTTGGCCGTCGCCGCTTCGAGCCGTTGTGTCAGTTCGGGATTCACCAACCGCGCGATCCGCCTTGCCGCGACGCCCAGGGTGGCCGGCGTCAGCTCCGCGGTGGCCACCGAGGTCACCCGGTCGACCAATTCGTGGGCCTCGTCCACGACCAGCAGCGCGTGTTCGGGCAGCACCGCAGAGTCGGCGACCGCGTCGATGGCCAGCAGCGCGTGGTTGGTGACGACGATGTCGGCTCCGCCGGCCCGGCTGCGCGCCCGTTCGGAGAAGCATTCCGAGCCGAACGGGCAGCGGGCCACGCCCAGGCACTCCCGCGCCGAAACGCTGACCTGGGACCACGATCGATCCGGCACACCGGGTTTCAGGTCGTCGCGGTCACCGGAATCGGTCGTCGACGCCCAGGCGGTGAGTCGCTGGACGTCGCGTCCCAGCGCGGTGGCTGCCATGGGGTCGAAGAGCTCCTCCTGCGGCCGGTCCCCCGCATCCTCCTCGGCTTCGGCGCCGCCGTTGTGAATTTTGTTCAGACACAGATAGTTTCGGCGGCCCTTGAGGAGCGCGAACTGCGGGCGGCGGGGGAGCGCGTCGACGATGGAATCGATCAGCCTGGGCAGATCGCGGTCGACGAGCTGCCGCTGCAGCGCGATGGTGGCGGTGGACACGACGACCGGTGAGTCGTCGTCGATGGCCCGGACGATCGCGGGCACCAGGTAGGCCAGCGACTTTCCGGTGCCCGTACCGGCCTGCACGACGAGATGCTCGCCGGTTTCGAACGCCCGTGCCACGGCGTTGGCCATCTCGAGTTGGCCGCTGCGTTCACTGCCGCCGAGGGCGGCCACGGCGACGGCCAGCAACTCGGGCACGGACACCTCGGACGTGATCAGCCTCTTTTGCTCTGCGGTGTTACCGAGCCGGCGGGGATCAGGGTCGTGGGGATCGCGGGCTCCCCGCTCGACAGGTTCAGACCCTCCCACGGCAGACTGCGCAGTCCGGAAGCTACCAGCTCGCGCGCCGCGGCCACATTCGGTTCGGACACCGCCTCGCCGCCGCGGACCAGCGGGACGGTTAACACCCGGTACGGCTCGGTCACCGGGGGCCGATGGCCCGCGGGATACACCAGCTCCTCGGTGACCGTGCCGGACGGGCGTGTCAGGCGCACCGCCTCTTTACGGCCGCCGCGGGATTCCTTGTGGCTGCTGCGCTTTTGCACCGGCATCCCGTCGACTTCGACGAGCTTGTAGACCATGTTCGCCGTCGGTGCGCCCGAGCCCGTCACCAGCGAGGTGCCGACGCCGTAACTGTCCACCGGTTCGGCACCCAGGGCGGCGATGGAGAACTCGTCGAGGTCACTGGAGACCACGATGCGGGTCCGGTGGGCCCCCAACCGGTCGAGCTGCTCGCGGACCTGGCGCGCCAGGACACCCAGCTCGCCCGAGTCGATGCGGACTGCGCCGAGCGACTCCCCGGCGGCGGTCACCGCATTGGCCACACCGGTCGTCACGTCATATGTGTCCACCAGCAGCGTGGTGCCGACGCCCAGCGCCGCCACCTGGGCGCGGAAGGCGGCCAGCTCGGTCACCTCGGCGGGTTCCCCGCTCGCGTGCAGCATGGTGAACGCGTGCGCCGAGGTGCCCTCCGCGGGGATTCCGTATCGGCGCTGCGCCTCCAGATTGGAGGACGCGGCGAAGCCGGCGATATAGGCGGCCCGTGCCGCTGCGACCGCGGCGTGTTCGTGGGTTCTCCGCGATCCCATCTCAATCAACGGACGGTCCCTGGCCGCACTCACCATCCGTGCCGCCGCGGACGCGACCGCCGTGTCGTGGTTGAAGATCGACAATGCCAGCGTCTCGAGCACGACACATTCGGCGAAAGTGCCGGTCACCGACAGCACGGGAGAGCCGGGGAAGTACAGCTCGCCTTCCGCGTAGCCGTCGATGTCGCCGGTGAACCGGAATTCGCGCAAGTAACGCAACGTGTCCGCATCGAGGAACCGCGCCAGCATCTGACACGCCTCGTCGTCGAAGCCGAACCGCGGCAACGCTTCGAGCAACCGGCCGGTCCCGCAGACCACGCCGTACCGGCGGCCCTCGGGGAGTCGGCGGGCGAACAACTCGAAGGTCGTCGGGCGAGAGGCGGTGCCGTCGCGCAACGCCGCGTCCAGCATCGTCAACTCGTATTTGTCGGTAAGCAGCCCAGTTACGACCGGGTCGTTCATTCCATAACGGTATCGGCTGGCGTCGGGGGCTCGGAAACGTCACCCGGCCCTCGGTATCGTGTAAGCCATGGTTGTAATGTCAGCGCCCGCTAAGCCGGGCACTACAGGACAACGCGAGTCCGCTCCGGTAGACGTCACGGCGAGCCCGTGGGTCACGATCGTGTGGGACGACCCGGTCAATCTGATGACCTACGTGACGTATGTGTTCCAGAAGTTGTTCGGCTATAGCGAGCCGCACGCCACCAAGCTGATGTTGCAGGTACACAACGAAGGCAGGGCGGTGGTGTCGGCCGGCAGCCGGGAGTCCATGGAAGTCGACGTGTCCAAGCTGCATGCCGCCGGGTTGTGGGCGACCATGCAGCAGGACCGCTGATCCTCGAGGGCTTCGGCGATTACCTGTGCGCAAGTGGAAGCGCGTCGAGACCGCGGACGGTCCCCGTTTTCGGTCCGCCCTGGCGTCTCATGAGGCGGCACTGCTGAGAAACCTGGCCACAGCCATGGTCGGGTTGCTCGACGAGCGTGAATCCTCCGCGCCCGCAGACGAACTCGAGGAGATCACCGGCATAAAGACCGGGAACAGCGATCCCCCGAAGGATCCGACTCTGCGCCGGCTGCTGCCCGATTTCTTCCGTCAAGACGACGGTCACGCGCTGGGCCCCGACGATGCGGACAGCCTCAACGCCGCGCTGCGCAGCCTGCACGAGCCCGAGATCATCGACGCCAAACGCCTTGCGGCACAACGGTTGTTGGACACCGTTCCCAGTGGCGGCGGACGGTTCGACCTCACCGAGGAGGATGCGAACGCCTGGGTCGCGGCGGTCAACGACATCCGGCTGACGCTGGGAGTGATGCTCGAGGTCGGCCCGGAGGGACCCGAGCGCCTGCCCGCCGATCACCCGCTGGCCGTGCACTTCGACGTTTACCAGTGGTTGACCGTGTTGCAGGAGTACCTCGTCCTGGTGCTGATGGGGAACAGATGACCCAGTTGGCTGCCGGATGAACGCCATCACCGACGTCGCGGGCATCCGCGTCGGCCACCATCACCGGCTCGACCCCGACGCGACCCTCGGCCAAGGATGGGCCCGCGGCGTCACCGTCGTGCTGACCCCGCCCGGCACCGTGGGCGCGGTCGACTGCCGCGGCGGCGCGCCCGGTACCCGGGAGACCGACCTGCTGGACCCGGCCAACACCGTCCGGTACGTCGACGCGGTGTTGCTCGCCGGTGGCAGCGCCTACGGTCTGGCCGCCGCCGACGGCGTCATGCGCTGGCTCGAGGAGCGGGAACGCGGCGTGGCGATGGACGGCGGGGTGGTGCCCATCGTGCCCGGCGCGGTGATCTTCGACCTGCCCGTCGGTGGCTGGGACCGACGCCCGACGGCGGAGTTCGGCTACCTGGCCTGCGAAGCCGCCGTGGGCCGTGCGGATGCGCCGGCGGTGGGGAGCGTCGGCGCCGGCGTCGGGGCACGTGCCGGGGTGCTCAAGGGCGGCGTCGGGACGGCCTCGACGGCGCTGCCGTGCGGGGTGACCGTCGGCGCGGTGGTCGTGGTGAACTCCGCCGGTGATGTCGCCGACCGGGCCACCGGTCTGCCGTGGATGGCGGACTTGATCGAGGAGTTCGCCCTGCGGCCGCCGCCGGGCGAGCAGGTCGACGCCTTCGCCCGCCTGCCGACCGCGTCCGGGCCGCTCGAGAACCCGCTCAACACCGTCATCGGGGTGGTTGCGACCGACGCGGCGCTGAGCCCGGCCGCGTGCCGGCGCGTCGCCGTCGCCGCCCAGGACGGGCTGGCGCGCACCATTCGGCCCGCGCACACCCCGTACGACGGCGACACCGTGTTCGCCCTGGCGACGGGGGCGGTAGAAGTGCCGGCCCCGCCCGACGCGCCCGCCTCCTTTTCGCCGGAGATGCGGCTGGCCGCGGAGGTGGGTGCCGCCGCGGCCGACTGCGTCGCGCGTGCGGTGCTGGCCGGCGTCTTCGCCGCCGATCCGGTCGCCGGCATACCGACCTACCGCGACATCTTGCCCGGGGCGTTCGCCCCATGAGGGGTTCGCCACCGCCCGCGCCGGTAACCTGCAGCTATGGGTAAGACCACCCCCAAGGGACGCCCCGGCGCACCGGCCAAGCAGCCGAAGCGGCCCGCGTGGGTGGTGGGCGGGACGACGATCCTCACCTTCGTCGCCCTGCTCTACCTGATCGAGCTCATCGACCAGCTGACCGGGCATTCCCTGGACGAGAACGGCATCCGGCCGCTCGAAGCCGACGGCCTGTGGGGAATCATCTTCGCGCCGGTCCTGCACGCCAACTGGCAGCATCTGATGGCCAACACGATCCCGCTGTTGGTGCTGGGTTTCCTGATGGCGCTCGCCGGTCTCAGCCGGTTCATCTGGGCCACTGCGATCGTGTGGATCCTGGGCGGCTTCGGCACCTGGCTCATCGGCAACGTGGGCAGCGCCTGCGGTCCGACCGACCACATCGGGGCCTCCGGCCTGATCTTCGGCTGGCTGGCCTTCCTGCTCGTGTTCGGGATCTTCGTGCGCAGGTTCGCCGACATCGCGATCGGGCTGGTGGTGTTGTTCGCCTACGGCGGCGTGCTGCTGGGCGCCATGCCGGTGCTCGGCAGATGCGGTGGGGTGTCGTGGCAGGGGCACCTGTGCGGTGCTCTCGCCGGCGTCGTCGCCGCCTACTGGTTGTCCGCACCGGAACGTAAGGCCCGCGCGAAGAGAAAAGCCGGCACCGCGTTGCCGCGTCCCAAGACATGAGCTCGCCGATGGCGCCCGTCGGGATCTTCGATTCCGGCGTCGGCGGGCTGACCGTCGCGCGGGCAATCATCGACCAATTGCCCGACGAGGACATCGTCTACGTCGGCGACACCGGCCACGGGCCATACGGTCCGCTCACCATCCCCGAGGTTCGCGCGCATGCGCTTGCCATCGGGGACGACCTCGTCGAGCGCGGGGTCAAGGCGTTGGTGATCGCGTGCAACACGGCGTCGGCGGCATGCCTGCGGGACGCGCGCGAACGCTACGACGTACCGGTCGTCGAGGTGATCCTGCCGGCGGTGCGTCGCGCGGTCGCCACGACCCGCAACGGCCGCATCGGCGTCATCGGCACGCAGGCCACCATCAACTCGCACGCGTACCAGGACGCGTTTGCCGCCGCCCGCGATACCGAGATCACCGCCGTGGCGTGTCCGCGCTTCGTCGATTTCGTGGAGCGGGGCGTGACCAGCGGGCGCCAGGTGCTCGGGCTGGCCGAGGGCTACCTCGAACCGCTGCAGCGCGCGCAGGTCGACACGCTGGTGCTCGGGTGCACGCACTATCCGCTGCTGTCCGGGTTGATCCAGCTCGCGATGGGCGAGCACGTGACGCTGGTGTCGAGCGCCGAGGAAACCGCCAAGGAGGTGCTTCGGGTGCTCACCGAACGTGAGCTCCTGCGCCCTCATGACGCCCCGCCCGCGACACGGGTCTTCGAGGCGACCGGCGACCCCGAGGCGTTCACCGCGTTGGCGGCGCGGTTCCTGGGCCCCGCGGTCACCGGCGTGCAACCCGTTCACCACGTGAGAATTGAGTAGTGCTGATGGCGGCGAGATTCTCATCACACGAATGCGGCGATGTTTTCGTCACGGTCCTACCGGGCATGGCACAGTAGTGTCCGTGCGAATAACCGTGCTCGGCTGCTCGGGCAGCGTGGTGGGGCCGGATTCGCCCGCGTCGGGTTATCTGCTTCGGGCACCGGATACACCGCCGATGGTCATCGACTTCGGCGGCGGCGTGCTGGGCGCGCTCCAGCGCTACGCCGATCCCGCCTCAGTGCACGTGCTCTTGTCCCATCTGCACGCCGACCACTGCCTCGATCTGCCCGGCCTGTTCGTGTGGCGGCGCTACCACCCGTCGCGGCCGGACGGTAAGGCGCTGTTGTACGGCCCCGGCGACACCTGGTCGAGGTTGGGTGCGGCGTCGTCGCCGTACGGCGGCGAAATCGATGACTGCTCAGACATTTTCGACGTTCGGCACTGGGTCGACGGCGAACCGGTCACGCTCGGCTCGCTCACGGTGACGCCGCGGGTAGTGGCCCACCCGACCGAGTCGTACGGCCTGCGGATCACCGATTCGACCGGCGCCTCGCTGGTCTACAGCGGTGACACCGGAATGTGTGAGCAACTGGTCGAGCTGGCCCGGGACGCCGACGTCTTCCTGTGCGAAGCCTCCTGGACGCATTCGCCGGACCGTCCGCCCGCGCTCCATCTGTCGGGCACCGAGGCCGGCCGGGCGGCGGCGCAGGCCGGCGTTCGCGAACTGTTGCTGACGCACATCCCGCCGTGGACCTCGCGGGAGGACGTGATCAGCGAGGCCAAGGCCGAGTTCGACGGCCCCGTGCATGCGGTGGTGTGCGGCGAGACGTTCGACATCCGCCGCTCCGAAAGGGTCTGAGCACCCCGCGTTAGGGTTGGCGTCGTGACGAGACGAGAAGACGGTCGCCTTGACGACGAGCTTCGCCCCGTGGTCATCACCCGGGGATTCACCGAGCACCCAGCGGGGTCGGTGCTCATCGAGTTCGGGCACACCAAGGTCATGTGCACCGCCAGCGTCACCGACGGGGTGCCGCGCTGGCGCAAAGGATCGGGTCTCGGCTGGCTGACCGCCGAGTACGCGATGCTGCCGTCGGCCACCCACACGCGCTCCGACCGCGAATCCGTGAAGGGACGCTTGTCCGGCCGCACCCAGGAGATCAGCAGGCTGATCGGCCGGTCGCTGCGGGCCTGCATCGACCTGGCGGCGTTGGGGGAGAACACCATCGCCGTCGACTGCGACGTGCTGCAGGCCGACGGCGGCACCCGGACCGCCGCCATCACGGGTGCCTTCGTGGCGCTGGCCGACGCCGTGACGTACCTGGCCGCGGCGGGCAAGTTGTCCGATCCCCGGCCGTTGTCCTGCGCCATCGCGGCCGTCAGCGTCGGGGTGGTCGACGGCAGGATCCGGGTGGACCTGCCGTACGAGGAGGACGCGCGGGCCGAGGTCGACATGAACGTCGTCGCCACCGACACCGGGACGCTCGTGGAGGTGCAGGGGACCGGCGAGGGCGCGACCTTCCCGCGCTCGACGCTGGACAAACTGCTCGACGTGGCGCTCGCCGCCTGCGACAAGTTGTTCGCCGCCCAGCGCGAGGCGCTGGCACTGCCTTATCCGGGTGAGTTGCCCGAGAGTGGCCCGGCGCCCAAGTCTTTCGGCAGCTGACACCCCGCGTTGGCGACGGAGCGCCGAAGCGTCCGGTGGCTCAGCTCGCGCCCGCCGCGATCACCTGGTCCACCTCGAGGGCCCGGTCGGCCATCTCGGCGTGTGCCTTATCCAGAGCCTCGGCCTGGTCTTCGTCGGCCTTCATCAGCGCCTCGATGTCGACGCCCGCCATGTCGTGGACACCCATGTCCCGGAAGGCCTTCTGCACCTTCTCGCCCCACAGCCCGATGTCCTTGACGATCGGCACGATGCGGCTGAACAGGTGTGACCGGAACTGGATCATCAGCGGGGACGTGTCGACCCACTCGGCGCACGCTTGGACGTCCAGGCCGAGGGTCTCGAAGACCTCCTCGCCGCGGAACCGGTCGCGCATCAGGTAGCAGGCGTCCACGACGAACTCTTCGCGCTCGTCCCACTCGGCCTCGGTCAGTGCGGAGTAGTAGTCCTTCAGTGAGATGCGGCCGAACGCGACGTGCCGGGCCTCGTCCTGCATGACGTAGGCGAGCACCCCCTTGGCCAGCGAGTCGGGCGCCGCCATGTCACGCAGCACCCCGAAGGCGGCGAGGGCAAGCCCCTCGATGAGCACCTGCATGCCGAGGTAGGGCATGTCCCAGCGGGAGTCGTGCAAGGTGTCGTCCAGCAGTGCGGTCAGGTGCTTGTTGATCGGGTAGACCACCCCGACCTTCTCCTGCAGGAACCGCGAGAACGCCTCGACGTGTCGGGCCTCATCCATGGTCTGGGTGGCCGCGTAGAACTTCGCGTCCAAGTCCGGGACGACCTCGACGATCTTGGCCGCGCACACCATCGCGCCCTGCTCGCCGTGCAGGAACTGCGAGAACTGCCAGGCCTGGAAGTGCTGGCGCATCTCGGCGCGACGTGCGTCGTCTGCGGCGTCCCACATCGGGCTGCCGAACAGCGGATGAAATTCGTCGGGCAGCCCAACCGGGTTCATCGGGTCGACGTCTTGCGCCCAGTCGATGCGCGACTGGGCATCCCACTGCTTGTCCTTTCCCTTTTGGTAGAGGGAAAGAAGTCGGGCGCGCCCTTCGTCGTACTCCCAGGTGAAGCGCGCGTTGCCGGTGCTGGGCACCTCCCACGAGTACGGGGAGGGCACGTCGGTGTACTTGTCCCTCGTGGTCATGAGCTGTCCCTCTCTGCCTGGTATGACCAGTGGTCATATGACGTGTATCACAGTGCGCCGCGCTCGGCGGGGCTGTCAAGCCTTTCGACGTCGGAGGTCCTGGTCGGACCTAGGCCGGGCTGAAGGCGGCGCCGCCGATTCCGGCTAATTTGTTGTCGTACGCGTGGGTGGCTCTTGGGGAGGCGACGGCATGGATCGGACCAACCGGTGACCGAGTTGCTGGTCGCCAGCCGCAATACCAAGAAGCTGGCCGAATTGCGCCGGGTGCTCGACGCGGCCGGCTTGACGGCGCTGAGGCTGGTGTCTCTTCGCGACGTCCCCTCCTTCGACGAAGCGCCCGAAGACGGCGCAACCTTCGAAGACAACGCGTTGGCCAAGGCGAGGGACGCCTTCGCCGCGACGGGCCTGGCTTCGGTGGCCGACGACTCCGGTCTGGAGGTGGCCGCGTTGAACGGCATGCCCGGGGTGCTGTCGGCGCGCTGGTCGGGCCGGCACGGCGACGACGCGGCGAACACCGCGCTGCTGCTGGCGCAGTTGCGTGACGTGCCCGACGAGCGGCGCGGTGCCGCCTTCGTGTCCGCCTGCGCCCTGGCCGGCCCGGCCGGCGAGGTCGTCGTACGCGGCGAGTGGACCGGCAGCATCGCACGAGAACCGCGGGGGGATGGCGGTTTCGGCTATGACCCGGTCTTCGTGCCGGACGGCTCCGACCGCACCGCGGCGGAGCTCAGCCCCGAGGAGAAGGACGCCGTCTCCCATCGCGGTCGCGCTCTCGCGCTGCTGGTACCGGCGCTGCGCGAGCTGGCATAGGGCGTTCGCAGCGTCGGGCCGGCAGCGTACGAGCCCTACAGCCCGAAGCGCGCCTTGACGTCCCTGGTCTGGAAGTGCTCGACGATGATCCCCAGCAGCGGGATGGTCCCGGCGAGCAGCACACCGATCGTCTTGGCAATCGGCCAGCGCACCTTGACCGCCAGATTGAACGCGGTCAGCACATAGATGAAGTACACCCAGCCGTGGACCACCTCGATCCAGCGGATCTCGTGGTGCAAGACGAGGTGCGAGACGATCTCGTAGCACAGCGCGATCAGCCACAGACCCGTCGCCCACGCCATGACCCGGTAGCCGAGCAACGCGGTGCGGATCTTCTCGACGGGGAATGCCGACGCCGACGCCTCGGGCGTCTCCGGTGTGGTCATGCGGTGGTCCTGTTCTGTTTCTCGGTGTCCTGTTTGGCAAGCTCGGCCAGGTAGGCGTTGTACTCCGACAGCGCGGGATCGTCGGACGGTGGTTGCATCGGCCCGGGGCGCTCGGGCAGCAGGCCGGCGGGTATCTCGGTGAGCCCGGTGTCGCGGCGGGGTTCCGGCGGCATCTCTTCGTAGCGCACGTATTTGCGATACGCATATATGCAGAACCAGGCGAACAGCGGCCACTGCAGCGCGTAGCCGAGGTTCTGGAACGTGCCCGATACCGACTGGAACCGGGTCCACTGCCACCAGCCCAGCGCGAGGCAGCCGCAGGCCGCGACGATCACCAAGGCGATCAGCGCGGGCCTGCGACGACGGGTAGTGGACACCCCTTGACGGTACCGCTCACGATTTGGGTCCGACGAATTCGTCGAGGCATACCACAACCGCGTCCGTCCGTGCCCTCAGCGGTACGATCGGCACGCTGCGGGCGTGGTGGAATTGGCAGACACCCCGGCTTTAGGTGCCGGTGCTCGAAAGAGCGTGGGGGTTCGAGTCCCTCCGCCCGCACTCCGATATCGCGATCGTCAGGCGTCAAACCGTCCGTGCGGGGTACATGCACTGCACGGACACGAGGAGACGCCATGGCCACCGGAAACCAACCACTCGAGGAAGCCCTCACCGCGAAGGACGTAGAGCGCGCCGAAGGCAGGGCCGCGGCGGCCCGCGAACGCGCGGCCCAAGCCGGGCTGTCGGCCGCGCGCAGCTTCGAGGAATCGGCCCTCAGGCACGAAGAAGTCGCACGGGTGCAGGACGAGACGGTCGAACAAGGCGTGTCGCATGTCGACGTGCACCGCGAATCGGCGGCTCACCATCGCGAATTTGCCGCCGAGGACCGCAAGCTGGCCGAGTTGAAGCGTAAGGAGTCCGAGGCCGACCTCGCCGTGGACTAAGCGTCCAGGAAGCGCGCGCGAACCTCCGGTGGCGGCAACGGACACGTGTCGTGTTTGCCGAAGATGCGATAGCGGACGCCGGCGAACTTGTCGTAGAGCCAGTCGCGCAGGGGAGTGGGGATGACGCGGGCCGCTCGGAGCAGCTTCCACGGCCCGCCGAGGTAATCGACCACCCGCATGGCGGCGGCGGACCGGACGGCCACGCGTTCAGTGGGCTGGCCGGGCTCGTCGACGAAAACCATCGAATCCACGTTCCCGATAGCCGGATGCCGATCGAAGACGGCCCGGGCGAAGTCGCTGTCGAGCGCCGCGAAGCGCAGCGTGCCGTTCGGGTCGAACCGGAGGATCGTCTGCACCGCCGAGTTGCAGACACCACAGACCCCGTCGTAGAGCAATACCGGCGACGCCGACGACTCACCGCTCACACCACCAGGCTACTAGCCGCCCGCCGCCGACCCTGGTTTGACCTTTGGTAAGGCAACCCTTAGTTTTGCGGTAACTTATCCAGCGGAGGGTCCGCCGGGCCGTTCTCTCGGTGAAGTCGTCGCGGCCCTGCGTGCCGCGGGGAAGGACCGCTGATGGCACGCGGGTTCCAGGGTGTGATGTTGCGGAGCTTCGGTGCTCGCGACCACACCGCAACGGTGCTCGAAACCGTCCCGATCGCACCACATTTCGTGCGGGTCCGGATGATGTCACCGACATTGTTCGAAGACGTGGATGCCGAACCCGCCGCGTGGCTGCGGTTCTGGTTCCCAGACCCGGACGGATCCAGCACCGAGTTCCAGCGCGCCTACACGATCTCGGAGGCGGACGTCCCCAGCGGCCGCTTCGCCGTCGACATCGTGCTGCACGAGCCCGCCGGCCCGGCGTCCAAGTGGGCGCGCACCGTCCAACCCGGCGCCACGATCGCCGTCATGGCGCTGATGGGCTCGTCGCGTTTCGATGTGCCCGACGAGCAGCCGTCCGGCTATCTGCTGATCGGCGATTCGGCGTCGATCCCGGGCATGAACGGGATCATCGGAGTCGTCCCCGACGACGTGCCGATCGAGATGTATCTCGAGCAGCACGACGAGAATGACGTCCTGATCCCGGTCGCGCGGCACCCGCGGCTGCGCGTGCACTGGGTGCCCCGGCGTGACGAGACATCGCTTGCGGCGGCGATCGAGAACCGGGACTGGTCCAACTGGTACGCCTGGGCCACGCCCGAGGCGACCGTCCTCAAGCACGTCCGGACGCGGCTGCGCGATGAATTCGGCTTTCCCAAGTCCGAGGTACACGCCCAGGCGTACTGGAGCGCCGGGCGTGCGATGGGCACCCACCGCGGCGACGAGACGGGGCCCGCGGATGACCCTGTGCGCGAGCGGGTTTCGGCGCCAGAGCCAGTCGACCGTGCACCCGTCCCGGCGGCGCGCGGCAGGTGGCGTGCCCAGGGCGCCGGCCGATTGCTGGGGCCGCTGCGCTGGGCGTTGATCCTCTCCGGTGTGTTGCAGGCCGTCATCACGGTGGTGCAGCTGGCGCCGTTCGTGTTGCTGGTCGAGCTGGCCCGGCTGCTGGTGGCGGGGGCGCCCGCGGCACGCCTCTGGGACGTCGGGATCGCGGCCGTCGCCCTGCTGGGAACGGGCACCGTGCTCGGTGCGGGGCTCACGCTGTGGCTGCACGTCGTCGACGCGCGGTTCGCCGCGCACCTGCGTTCGCGGTTGCTGCGCAAGCTCTCTCGCCTGCCGCTGGGTTGGTTCACCGCGCGCGGATCGGGCTCGATCAAGCAGCTGCTGCAGGACGACACGCTGTCGCTGCACTATCTGGTCACGCACGCCATCCCCGATGCCGTCGCGGCGATCATCGCGCCCGTGGCGGTGCTGATCTACCTGTTCGTCGTCGACTGGCGCGTCGCGCTCGTGCTGTTCCTGCCCGTCGTCGTGTACCTGGCGTTGACCTCGTCGCTCACGATCCAGTCGGGCCCGCGCATCGCGCAATCACAGCGCTGGGCCGAGAAGATGAGCGGGGAGGCCGGCGCCTACCTGGAGGGCCAGCCGGTGATCCGCGTCTTCGGTGGCGCGGCCGCATCCGGCTTCCGGCGCCTCCTGGACTCCTACGTCGAATTCCTGGTCTCGTGGCAACGCCCACTGGCCGGCAAGAAGACGCTCATGGACCTGGTCACCCGCCCCTCGACCTTCCTGTGGCTCATCGCCCTCACGGGCACGCTGCTCACCATCACGGGGCGGATGAACCCGATGAACCTTCTGCCATTCCTGTTGCTGGGCACCACGTTCGGCGCGCGGCTGCTCGGCATCGCCTACGGGATGGGTGGCATCAGCGCGGGCATGCTGGCTGCCCGGCGCCTGCAGAACACGCTCGACGAGCCCGAGCTGGCGCTGCGTCAGCCGGACGGGTCCGCAGATCCGTCGGCGACGGTGGTGTTCGACGACGTCAGCTTCGGCTATCGACCGGGTGTCCCGGTGATACGGGGGGTCTCGCTGACGCTGCGCCCGGGCACGGTCACCGCACTCGTCGGGCCGTCCGGGTCCGGCAAGTCGACGCTGGCCGCCCTGCTCGCCCGCTTCCACGACGTCGAGAGCGGCGCCATACTCATTGGCGGACAGGACATCCGGTCGATGACCGCTGATGAGCTCTACACGAAGTTGGGGTTCGTCCTGCAGGAAACCCAGCTGGTGCACGGCACCGTCGCGGACAACATCGCCCTGGCCGTCCCGGACGCCACCGCGGCGCAAATCGAGGAGGCCGCGCGCCAGGCGCAGATCCACGACCGGATCATGCGATTGCCGGACGGCTACGACACCGTGCTCGGAGCGGGCACCGGACTGTCGGGCGGTGAACGGCAGCGGCTCACCATCGCCCGCGCGATCCTGGCGGACACCCCGGTGCTGATCCTCGACGAGGCCACCGCGTTCGCCGATCCGGAGTCGGAATACCTTGTCCAGCAAGCCCTCAACCGGCTAGCCCAGGACCGCACCGTGTTGGTGATCGCCCATCGATTGCACACCATCACCGGCGCCGACCAGATCGTCGTGCTCGACCACGGGCGGATCGCCGAACGAGGCACGCACGACGAGCTGCTGGCCGCCGACGGCCGCTACCGACGGCTGTGGGACGGCGGCCGGCGGGATCGGGTGGTCGCGACGGCCCGGGAGGGGGCGCGATGATCCGCACGTGGTTGGGCCTGGTTCCGGCGGATCGCCGCGCCCGGGTGATCGCCTACACCGCGCTCGCACTGGCCTCCGTGGCGGTACGCGCAACGGCGACCGTATTGCTGGTGCCACTGGTGGGCGCCCTGTTCGGCGACGCCCCGGAGCGCGCACTGGTGTGGTTGGGGTGGCTCACCGCCGCCACCGTGATCGGCTGGGTCATCGACACCGCGACAGCGCGCATCGGCTTCGAACTCGGTTTTGCCGTGCTCGATCACAGCCAGCACGACGTGGCGGACCGGTTGCCCCGGGTGCGGTTGGAGTGGTTCACCGCCGAGCGCACCGCGACCGCGCGGCAGGCGATCGCCGCCACCGGGCCGGAACTGGTCGGTCTCGTCGTCAACCTGCTGACGCCGTTGACCTCCGCCATCCTGCTGCCCGCGGCCATCGGGCTGGCTTTGCTCCCGATCTCCTGGCAGCTCGGGCTGGCCGCGCTGGGCGGTGTACCGCTGCTGCTGGGTGCGCTGTGGGCGTCGGCGCGGCTGGCCAGGCGCGCGGATGCCGCGGCCGACGAGGCCAACAGCGTGCTCACCGAACGGATCATCGAATTCGCCCGCACCCAGCAGGCGTTGCGGGCGGCGCGACGGGTCGAGCCGGCGCGCAGTCTGGTCGGCGACGCGCTGACCGCGCAGCACGGGGCGACCATGCGGTTGCTGTCCATGCAGGTTCCCGGCCAGCTGCTGTTCAGCCTCGCCAGCCAGCTGTCGCTGATCCTGCTGGCCGGGGCGACCGCGGTGATGACCGTGGACAGGACCGTCACCGTCCCTGAAGCGATCGCCCTCATCGTGGTGATCGTGCGCTACCTGGAGCCGTTCACCGCGATCAGCGAGCTGGCACCGGCGTTGGAGAGCACCCGCGCGACGCTCGGCCGCATTCGCGCCGTCCTCACGTCGCCGCTGATGAACGCCGGGACCGCCACGTTGCCCAGCGCCGCGGCGCCCCGCATCGAGTTCGACGACGTCAGGTTCAGCTATGACGGCGCGACCGCGCCGGTGCTCGACGGGGTGAGCTTCACCTTGGAGCCGGGCAGCACGACGGCGATCGTCGGGCCGTCGGGATCGGGCAAGAGCACCATCCTGGGCCTGATCGCCGGCCTGCACGAACCCGGTCGCGGCCGCGTCTTGATCGACGGCGTCGACGCGGTGTCGCTGGACGCCGACTCGCGGCGGGCGGCGAGCGCTGTCGTGTTTCAGCATCCGTACCTTTTTCACGGGTCGATCCGTGACAACGTGTTGGCCGGCGATCCGGGCGCCGGCGAGGAGCAGTTCGCCCGGGCCGTGGCGCTGGCCCGCGTCGACGAACTCATTGCGCGACTGCCCGAGGGCGCTGCCACGGTGGTCGGCGAGGCCGGCTCGGCGCTGTCCGGCGGTGAACGCCAACGGGTCAGCATCGCGCGGGCGCTGCTCAAGCCGGCGCCGATATTGTTGGTCGACGAGGCGACCAGCGCGTTGGATACCGAAAACGAGGCCGCGGTGGTCGATGCGCTGACGCTCGACCCGCGGTCGCGCACCCAGGTGATCGTCGCGCACCGCTTGGCCAGTATCGGCCACGCCGACCGCGTCCTGTTCCTCGACGAGGGCCGGGTGATCGAGGATGGAACGGTGGCCGAATTACTCGCGGCGGGTGGGCGTTTCGATGAGTTCTGGCGCCGGCAGCGCGAGGCCGCCGAATGGCGGATTCTCGCCGACTAGCTCACCGTTGCCGACTGCGGCTCTTGCGGTATGCCTTACAGTTTGTCAGTCGGACGGGGCTGTCCGGGTACAGGAGGCGTGCTGTTTCATGAGTGCTGTGGTGTCGATTCCGCGGTATCCCGGCGACGTGACACCGGAGTGGTTGTCGGCCGCGCTCAGTCAGCGGGGCACATCCGTGCAGGTTGCCGACGTCGACGTGGTCGCCATCGGCACCGGGCAGACCGGCGCAACCTACCGGGTCTCCGCGCGATACGCGACGGATCCCGGCGACCTGCCGCACACGTTCGTCATCAAGCTGCCGGCGCAGGACGACACGGTGCGCGACCGGGTGGTCATCGGATATCGCAGCGAATGCGCGTTCTACTCGTCTGTCGCGGACCGGGTGCAGGTGCCGACGCCGCGCTGCTTCTACTCCGAGATCACCGAGGATGCCATGGAATTCGCGTTGCTGCTCGCCGATCAGGCCCCCGCGGTCCAGGGCGATCAGCTCGCGGGGTGCGGGGAGCGAGAAGCGCGCCTCGCGGTCACCGCCCTGGCCGGCCTGCACGCGCCCAGCTGGTGCGATCCGGTCTGGCTGGATTTCGCGGGCGTCGCGTTCGGCAGGCCGGATGAAGCGGGCGCGGGCGGCATGGGCGAGGTAGCGAAGATGAGTGCTGACATCACGCTGGACAAGTTGGGCGATCGGATGAGCGCTCAAGATCGCGATACCTTCAGCACCGCAATGGGATTGATCACGCCGTGGCTGCTTTCCGAATACGACCGGTTCGCGCTGCTGCACGGCGACTATCGTTTGGACAACCTGCTGTTCGATCCGGACCTAACCCGGGTCAGCGTGGTCGACTGGCAGACGCTCGGCGTCGGATTGCCGGCCAGGGACCTCGCCTACTTCACCGCGACCAGTCTCAGCCCCCAACTGCGCGCGAGCATCGAAGAACAGCTGGTCGCCGACTACCATCGCGCTCTGGCAGTGGGCGGTGTCACCGGTTACGACGCCGAAACGTGTTGGCGTGATTATCGACTCGGGGTACTGCAGGCACCGCTGATTTCGGCGCTGGGGTTCGCGTTCGCCGCCGCGACCGAGCGCGGCGACGACATGGTGCTGGCCATGCTCGGCCGCGGCTGTCAGGCGATCCGCGAGCTGGGGACGCTGGAGCTGATCGGCTGACGCCTCAGAGGTCGCCGGTGAAGTCCGCGCTCGTCCAGCGGTCCGGGCGGATGGTGTACATGACCTCTTCCACACCCTCCATGCTGCGGATGAACGCCCGCCCACCCTCCTCGCCGAGGTAGCGGATGGCGACGGCCTGCTGAACGTCGGCCGGTGCGGGCTTGGCGGTGTCGACAATGGTGCCCTCGACCACCACGTACTGGTACGGCACCTCCTCGCGCTGGACCACCAGCGTCACCTTGCCGGCCCGATCGATCAGTCGGGCCTTGCGGCTGGCCGCCCCGGTCATGATCCGGATGTCCCCACCGGGGGTGTAGTCGTACCAGATGGGCACACTGGCCGGCGGCCGGCCGTCGGCGGCGTCGACGGACAGCACCGCCACGTGCGTGGCGGCCAAGAACTCCTGACGTTCGCTCTCGGTGAAGGCTTTCATGTGGCCTGCAAGCGCCGATGCCGCGAATCTATTCCCGAGCCGCCGATCAGTACTGCGTCGACCCCTGGTCGACGGGGATCCTGGCCGCGGTGACCTTGCGGGATTCGTCGCTGGCCAGCCAGCACACGGTGTCGGCGATCTCCTCGGGCTCGGCAACCCAGTCCGGCAGGAACGGCGTGAGCACGTGCGACAGCTGCGGGTTGGTCTCCATCGTGTTGGCCACGGCCGCGACCATGTCGCCCGTCCCCATCGGCGTGTTCACCGGGCCGGGGTGCACGCTGTTGACCCGGATCGAATGCTTGCCGAGCTCGGCCGCGAAAGCCCGCGCCATCCCGGTGACGGCGTGCTTGCTGGCGGTGTAGTGAATCATGAACGGCTGCATCTTCATGCCGGCCGCGGAGCTGATCAGGATGATGGATCCGCCCCGCCCGCCCTCGATGATCTTGTCCGCGCCGGCCATCACGGTGTTCCAGGTGCCGGTGACGTTGATGTCCATGACATCGCGGAAGTTCTCCGGCGTGATGTCGTTCCAGGCCTGCGGAGCCGCGACGCCGGCGTTGGCGACGATGATGTCCAGCCGCCCGAACGCGGCGACGCCGTCCTCGACGGCCCGGCGAAGCGCGTCGAAGTCCCGCGTGTCCACCACCAAGGCGATGATCCGACGGTTCGTTTCCTCAACCAGGCGAACGGTCTCGGCCAGGTCGTCGGGAGTCGCCGGATCGTAGGGGACGCAGGACGGGAGCTTGCCGGCGATGTCGACGGCGATGATGTCGGCCCCCTCGCGCGCGAGGCGAACCGCGTGCGCCCGGCCCTGCCCGCGCGCCGCTCCGGTGATGAATGCGACTCTACCTGCAAGCTTTCCGCTCATAGCTGCTCCTTTACTGGGTTCGGCCACCCCGTCAACGCTGTGCCGCCTTGATGAGATTGGACCCGATGATCAATCGCTGAATCTCGCTGGTGCCCTCGTACAGCCGCAGCAGTCGCACGTCGCGGTAGATGCGCTCGACCGGGACGCCGTGCATGTAGCCGCTGCCGCCGTGGATCTGCACCGCGAGATCGGCGACGTTGCCGGCCATTTCGGTGCAGAACAGTTTGGCCGCCGACGGCGCGACCCTGCGGTCTTCGCCCGAGACCCAGAGGCGGGCGGATTCGCGGACCAGCGCGCGGCCGGCCAGCACCCCCGTCTGCTGGTCGGCGATCATCGCCTGCACCAACTGAAAGTGCCCGATCGGCGTGCCGCCCTGCGTCGCGGTGGCGGCGTAGGAGACCGATTCGTCGAGCGCGCGCTGAGCGGCGCCCACCGCGAGGGCGGCGATGTGGACCCGGCCGCGGGCCAGTGAGGTCATCGCCGCCCGATAGCCGATGTCCTCGCTTCCGCCGATGAGAGCGCCGCCCTCGACGCGGACATCGTTGAAGGTGACGTCCGCGGTCCACGCGCCCTCCTGACCCATCTTGGCGTCCTTGGCGCCGACTTCGACGCCCGGCGACACTGCCGGGACCAGGAACACCGCGATTCCGGGTCCCTGGTCATCCGCGGGCCGGGTGCGCGCGAACACCACGAACAGATCGGCGACGGGCGCATTGGTGATGAAGCGCTTCTGCCCGGAGATCACCCAATCATCCTCGTCGCGAACGGCTTTCGTTCGCAGGCCGGCCGGGTTGGAACCGGCGCCGGGTTCGGTCAAGGCGAAGGAGGCGACGACGTCGCCGGACGCCATCGACTCCAGCCAGCGGGCCTTCTGCTCGTCGGTGCCGAAGCCGACCAGCACCTGCCCGGCGATGCCGTTGTTGGTGCCGAACATCGATCGCAGTGCCAGCGAGGTGTAGCCCAATTCCATGGCCAGCTCGACGTCTTGCATCAGGTTCAGCCCGAGGCCACCCCACTGCTGGGGGATCGCGTACCCGAACAGGCCCATCTTCTTGGCCTGGTCGCGCAGGTCGTCGGGCACCCGGTCCTCGGTCAGGATCTCCTGTTCGCGCGGGACGACCGCGGTGCGGACGAAGTGCCGGGTCTGGGCGAGGATCTCCCGAAAGTCGTCGTCGGAGACCTCGGGTCGTTCTTCGGTGGTCATAGGCGGGTCGCTCCCTGTTCGACATCTCGTTGGTAGCGAGTCGCTCAGCCGCGGTCGGCCGGCCAGCTCAGCGGCCGGGTGTGAACCCGGCATCGGAGCAGATCCTATATGAAATATGATATTCGACAGTCGGGGCGTCCCCGGCGGGAAGCACAGGGAGGCGGGAATCAGGTGTCGTTGCTGGACGGTCGGACCGCGGTCATCACGGGCGGTGCACAAGGCCTGGGTTTCGCCATTGCGCAGCGATTCGTTGCCGAGGGTGCCCGCGTCGTGCTCGGCGACCTGAACGTTGGGGCGACCGAAGCCGCCGCCGCGCAGCTGGGCGGCAGCGATGTCGCGTTGGCGAAACAGTGTGATGTCACCCGGGCCGCAGAGGTCGAAGCCCTCATCTCGACCGCGGTCGAGAGTTTCGGCGGCCTTGACATCATGGTCAACAACGCCGGGATCACCCGCGACGCGACCATGCGCAAGATGACCGAAGAGCAGTTCGATCAGGTCATCGACGTGCACCTGAAGGGCACGTGGAACGGAACCCGGCTGGCCGCGGCCGTCATGCGGGAAAACAAGCGCGGCGCCATCGTGAACATGTCGTCCGTCTCGGGCAAGGTCGGCATGGTGGGCCAGACCAATTACTCGGCGGCCAAAGCCGGGATCGTCGGCATGACCAAAGCCGCGGCCAAAGAGCTTGCCTACCTGGGAGTCCGGGTGAACGCGATCGCCCCCGGGTTGATCCGGTCGGCCATGACGGAGGCCATGCCACAACGCATCTGGGACCAGAAGGTGGCCGAGATCCCCATGGGCCGCGCCGGCGAACCCAGCGAGGTCGCCGGCGTCGCTCTGTTCCTGGCCTCCGATCTGTCCTCATACATGACCGGCACCGTGATGGAAGTCACGGGCGGCCGGCACATCTGAGCGAGGGATGATGCGCGAGACGGTCATTTGTGAACCGGTACGGACCCCGATCGGCCGCTACGGTGGCATGTTCAAATCGCTGACCGCCGTCGACCTGGGCGTCACCGCCCTGAAGGGTCTGCTCGAACGAACCGGCATCGCGCCCGAGGCGGTGCACGACGTCGTCCTCGGCCACTGCTATCCCAACAGCGAGGCGCCGGCGATCGGACGGGTGGTGGCCCTCGACGCCGGCCTGCCCGTGACGGTTCCCGGAATGCAGGTCGACCGCCGCTGCGGGTCGGGTCTGCAGGCGGTCATCCAGGCCTGCCTGCAGGTGGGCAACGGCGATCACGATCTCGTCGTCGCCGGCGGCTGCGAGAGCATGAGCAACGTCGCCTTCTATTCCACCGACATGCGTTGGGGCGGTGGGAGAACCGGTGTCCGCGTGTATGACGCGCTCGCGCGGGGGCGCACCACCGCCGGCGGGCGCCACCACCCCGTACCCGGCGGCATGCTGGAGACGGCCGAGAATTTGCGCCGCCAGTACGGCATCTCGCGTCTGGAGCAGGACGAGCTCGCCGTGCGGTCGCACCAGCGGGCGGTGGCCGCCCAGAAGGACGGCATCCTGGCGGAGGAGATCATCCCGGTGGCGGTGCGCACCCGCCAGGGCGAGGAGCTGATCGACACCGACGAGCATCCGCGCGCCGACGCCTCGGTGGAGTCGCTGGGCAAACTCAAACCCGTTCTGCTGAACGAGGATCCCGAGGCGACGGTCACCGCCGGCAACGCCAGCGGTCAGAATGACGCGGCGTCGATGTGCGTGGTGACCACGCCCGAGAAGGCGGACGAATACGGTCTGACGCCGTTGGTGCGCCTGGTGTCATGGGGGCTGGCGGGGGTGGCGCCCCACGTCATGGGCATCGGGCCCGTGCCCGCGACCGAGGCGGCGCTCGGCAAGGCGGGCCTGCGGCTGTCCGACATCGACGTCATCGAACTCAACGAAGCCTTCGCCGCCCAAGCGCTCGCCGTGATGCGGGAATGGAATTTCGGCGCCGCCGACCACGAGCGGACCAATGTGCACGGATCGGGCATCTCGCTGGGCCACCCGGTCGGCGCGACCGGCGGGCGGATGCTGGCCACCCTGGCCCGCGAGCTCACCCGGCGTGAGGCTCGCTACGGGTTGGAGACCATGTGCATCGGCGGCGGCCAGGGTCTGGCCGCGGTGTTCGAGCGGGTCGCCCCGAAGTGACCGGGCCCCTGAGTGGTCTCACCGTCGTCGAGGTGTCCAGCTTCGTCGCCGCCCCTCTGTGCGGCATGACGTTGAGTCAGCTTGGTGCCGAGGTGATTCGGATCGACCCGATCGGTGGCGCTTCCGACGTGCAGCGGTGGCCGCTGGCGGAGGACGGTACGTCGATCTACTGGACGGGGCTGAACAAGGGAAAGCGCTCGGCCACCATCGATTTGCGTTCCTCGGAAGGACAAGACCTGGTCCGGCGGCTCATCGTCGAGGGGGACGGTGTGGTGGTGACCAACGCCGCCGGCTTGCCGTGGCTCAGCTACCAGGCCCTGGCAGACGGGCGCCCCGACGTCATCCACGTGCAGCTGCTCGGGCGTGGCGACGGGTCGACCGGGGTCGACTACACGGTCAACGCCGGCATCGGTTTCCCGCTCGTCACCGGCCCGGCCGATCATGCCGGCCCGATCAACCACGTGTTGCCGGCCTGGGATGTCTGCTGCGGCTTGTACGCGGCGCTGGCCGTCGTCACCGCACTCCGCCGCCGTGACGAGTCCGGTGCGGGCGCGCGGATCAGCCTGGCGCTCGAGGACGTCGCGCTGACCACCGCCGGAAACCTGGGATTGTTGACCGAGCCGCAGGTCACCGGCACCGAACGCGAGCGACTGGGCAACGCCATCTACGGCCAGTACGGCCAGGACTTCGCCAGCCGTGACGATGCCAGGTTCATGGTTGTCACCCTGACCCGCAGGCACTTTCGCGACCTGGTCGACGTGACGGGCACCGGCGCCGCGGTCGGTGCGCTCGCCGACGCGTTGGGGGTCGACTTCGAATCCGAGGGTGACCGCTACCGCCATCGCGGCGTGCTGTCCGGGCTGTTCGCCACCTGGTTCGCCGACCACACCGCCGAGGAGATCATCGCCGCCCTGTCGGGAACCACGGTGTTGTTCGAGCGGTATCGCACCTTCGCCGAGGTCGCGGCGGGCCCGAAGGTGACCGGGAACCCGCTTTTCACCCGATTGCATCAGGAGGGCCTGGGGGAGTACTTCGCCCCAGGCCTGCCGGTAGCGTTCGACGGCGCCCACCCCGCCGGCGCACCGGCGCCCGCCCTGGGCCAAGACACCGCCGAGGTCCTGCAGCGGCGCCTGGGCCTCACGGCCGGCGACATCGAACGCCTGACGGACGCGAAGACAATCGCTTGCTGAGCAAGCCGAAACGGAAAGACGACGCATGACCAAACTCGCCCAGACCCTCGGCCTGACCGAATTCCAGACCGAGATCATCGACACGGTAAGGCAATTCGTCGAGAAGGAAGTGATTCCCAACGCCCCGGAGCTGGAGCGCGGCGACACCTATCCGCAGGACATCGTCGACCGGATGCGGGATATGGGCCTGTTCGGGCTGATGATTCCCGAGGAGTATGGCGGGCTGGGGGAGTCGCTGCTGACGTACGCGCTGTGTGTCGAGGAACTGGCGCGCGGCTGGATGAGCGTGTCGGGCGTGCTCAACACCCATTTCATGGTGGCCTACATGCTGGGCCAGCACGGCACCGATGCGCAGCAGCAGCGGTTCCTGCCGCGGATGGCGACCGGCGAGACGCGGGGCTCGTTCTCGATGTCGGAGCCCGAGCTGGGTTCCGACGTCGCCGCGATCCGGACGCGGGCCCGGCGGCAACCCGACGGCGACTACACCATCGACGGGCAGAAGATGTGGCTGACCAACGGGGGAAGCTCGACGCTGATCGCCGTGCTGGTCCGCACCGACGAAGGTGCCGACAAGCCGCACCGGAACCTGACGGCGTTCCTGGTCGAGAAGCCGACGGGTTTCGGCGAAGTCGTGCCAGGCCTGGTCATACCCGGCAAGATCGACAAGCTGGGTTACAAGGGGATCGACACCACCGAACTCATCTTCGACGGCTACCGGGCCGGCGCCGATGACGTTCTGGGCGGCACCCCCGGGCAGGGCTTCTTCCAGATGATGGACGGGATCGAAGTCGGCAGGGTCAACGTGTCGGCCCGGGCGTGTGGTGTGGCCATCCGCGCCTTCGAGCTCGCCGTCCGCTACGCCCAGCAGCGCCACACCTTCGGCAGGCCCATCGCCGAGCATCAGGCCATCGCATTTCAGCTGGCCGAGATGGCCGCCAAAGTCGAAGCGGCACACCTGATGATGGTCAACGCGGCGCGGCTAAAGGATTCGGGGGAGCGCAACGACGTCGCCGCCGGGATGGCGAAGTACCTGGCCAGCGAGTACTGCGCCGAAGTCACCCAGCAGAGCTTCCGGATCCACGGCGGCTACGGCTATTCCAAGGAATACGAGATCGAGCGGCTGATGCGTGATGCGCCGTTCCTGCTCATCGGCGAGGGAACCAGCGAGATCCAGAAGTCCATCATCAGCAAGCGACTGCTCGCCGAGTATCGGGTGTAGCGATGACGGTTCCGGATTTCGCGGCGCGACCGCAGCTTTCCGACGACGTCGCGCGCTTGATCCGCCAGCGGATCTTCGATGGCACCTACGTCGCGGAGTCCTACGTCCGTTTGGACCAATTGGCCGCCGAGTTGGGAATCAGCGTCACACCGGTGCGGGAAGCGCTGTTTGCCCTACGCGCGGAGGGCTTGATCGACCAACAGCCCCGGCGGGGTTTCATGGTGTTGCCGGTGACCGCTCGCGACGTCACCGACGTCGCGAACGTGCAGGCGCACGTCGGCGGTGAACTCGCGGCGCGGGCCGCGATCAACATCACCGACGACCAACTGCGCGAACTCAAACAGATCCAGGCGGAGCTCGAAGACGCCTACGCCGGTGACGACGACGAGCGCACGGTGCGCCTCAACCACCAATTCCACCGGGCCATCAACGTCGCCGCGGATTCGCCCAAGCTGGCCCAGCTGATGTCCCAGATCACCCGCTACGCACCGGAATCGGTGTTTCCCGCCATCCAAGGCTGGCCCGAACAGTCGATGAGGGACCACCGCCGCATCTTGTCCGCGCTGAAAAAGCGCGACGAGAACCTCGCACGCGCGGCGATGGCGCAACACCTGGCCGCGGGCGCCGTTCCGTTGATCGAGCACCTGACCGCGCGCGGCGTCGTCGATGAGGGGAGCCGTCCGCCGTCGGGCTAACCGTTGTCCTGCGCGCCTGCCTCGGCATAGGCTGCCATCTCAAGGGGGCCAAACGACACAGAGCGAGGACAAGTGCCCCGAACGATTCGCGCATCGGCCGTATTCGTGGCGACTGTGACAGCTATCGCCCTGGCGCCGCCGGCCGTCGCCGACATGCTCGACCCGATTCCCGGCAACGGTGTCTTCGTCGTGGGTGTCGACATCGCGCCGGGCCTCTACCACACGGGTGGGTCGGGATCGGTCTTCGGTGTCTGGATCAACAACGTGCCGACACAGGAGTCGATGTGCTCGTGGTTCACCTACAGCACGCCCGATGCGAACAAGGACCATGTGCTACAGACGAATACCTCGATCGGTCCGATGTACGCGAACATCAACACCTCGGTCAAGGCGTTCGAGTCGCAGAACTGTCAACCCTGGACCCGGGTCTCCTGATCCCGATTCGCGTCGCTCAGCATCTCCCGCAGTCGAGGTAGGTCGACCTTGCCGGTGCCGCCGCGCGGGACGTCGTCGTCGCATGTCAGCGGTAGCCACACCGTCGGTACCTTGAAGGCGCTCAGCAGGTTTCGCGCGTGCCGACTCAGCTGGTCGGCCGTCAGCGGTCCGTCGGACACCACGGCCGCACCGACCCGTTGGCCCGCCGTTGTGGGCACGTTGGTGACGAAGGCGCCACGGACGCCGTCGATGGTGCGCAGCGCCTGTTCGACCTCACCGGGATAGACGGTGGCGCCGCTCACCTTGAACATGTCGTCGCAGCGTCCGTGGTAGAACAGGAACCCCTCCTCGTCGAGGCGGCCCAGGTCGCCGGTGGGGTAGAAGCCGTCGACGGTGAACACGTCCTCTCGGCCGCGGCCGCAGATGCCGCGCAGTGTGTGCGGTCCCCGAATCTGGATCATGCCGACCGTTCCGCCCGGGACGGGATCGCCGCTGTCGGGGTCGACGATGCGAACTTCCATGCCGGGGAATGGTTTTCCGCAGCTGCCCCACGCAGTCGCCGGCATATCGGTGTCGGCGGGATAGCCGCAGTACGGACCGAACGCCTCGGTCATGCCGAACAGCGTGGCGCGGGCGCCGGGTTGGGCCCGCTGTTCGGGCGGGAGCACGGCCTGCAGGCTTCCGGGTCGCAGGGCCGATAGGTCGGCGCCGGCGGTGGCGGCGTGGCGGGCGAGCGTCTCGGCTTGGTCGGGCCAGCCGCGGAACAACGTCACCCGCTCGGCTTCCAGCAGTCGCAGTGTCGTCTCGGGCCGGGGTATCTCCTCGGTCACCAGGGTGGCGCCGGCTAGCAGCGCGGCCAGGATTCCGCTGCCGAAGCCACCCACCCAGAAGAATGGCATCGGGAGATACAGACGGGTGTCGGGGGTGATGCATCGCGCGCCCAGGCTCGACCGGGTCGCGCCGAGCGCGCTGCCGTGAGAGTGCATGACTCCCTTGGGCGGCCCACTGCTGCCGGAGGTGAACATGATGACCAACGGGTCGGCGGCGTTGACCCTTTCCGTCAGGGCGTCGACCAGTCGGCGGGCTCGAAGGCCGGCGGTCGCGTCGGCGAGCCGGTCGGCCGTCCAGACCTGACGCAGGGCGGGAAGTTGGGTCCGCGGCGCGAGGTCGTCCAGATAGCGGTGCCCGCGGAATTCCTCGACGCCGACCAGCAGTTGCACCGCGGCGGCCCGCAGTTGGGCGGCCAGCTCCCGCGCCGTCAGCAGGGTGCTCAGCGGAACCAGCACGGCCCCGACGCGGGTCAAGGCGACAGCGACCTGCACCCAGCGGGTGCTGTTGGGCATGATCAATCCCACCCGCGTGCCTTTGCCCACACCGGCTTCGACGAACACCGCGGCCAATTCTCGTGTAGTGGAGTCGAGTTCGCGATAACTGACCCGCGACGTGGGGTCGATCACCATCGGCTTGTCGCCGTCGTGGTCGGAGCGCAGCCGTACCAGTCGGTCGAGGGTGTCAGGCACCGAAGAGCTCCCTCAGTCCTCGGGTGTCGACCTTGCCACTGGAGAGCAACGGAAGCTCCGAGCGTGAGACGGCCACAAAGCGCCGGGGGATCTTGTATGCCGACAGCTCCGCCTTGAGCCGGTCGCGCAACGCCGCCGGGTCGAAGGCAGCACCGTCCGGCACCACCACGACCGCCGCGACCAGCTGGCCCCGCCGGGCATCGGGAACGCCTATGACGTGCGCTGCCAGCCCGCCGGTGACGCTGGCGATAGCCCGTTCGACCTCGACCGCCGAGACATTGGCTCCCGCCGTCTTGATCATCGTGCCGAGCCGGCCGAGGTAGTAGAAGAATCCGTCCGCGTCCACCCGCACCAGATCGCCGCTGTGGAACCAGCCGTCGGCATCGAAGCACTCCTCGCGACTGCGTCCGTAATAGCGTTGCATCACATACGGTCCGCGGATGCACAGTTCGCCGGCGTCGCCTGCGGTCACCGGTTCTCCCGTTTCGGCGCCGATGATCCTGGTGTCGAAACCGGGTGCCGGCTTGCCGAACGACCCGCGTCGGTTCTCCGGTTGATCGGTTTCGTCGTCGCCGATCAGCACGACGCTGCCGGCTTCGGTCATGCCCAGCATGTTGTGCCGCAGTTCGGGGTCGGCCGGTCGAACGTCGGGCGCCATGATCGGATAGAGGTTGCCCCGACGCATCGATGACAAGTCCCGGCCCGGAAAGCTCGGATGTTCGGTCAGGTGAGCGATCCCGGCGCTGAAACCGTTGGTCACGGTCGGTCGTTCGGCCTCCAGCAGGTCAAGTGTCCTTCCGGGGTCGGCGGCGTTGGAGCACACCAGCGTCGACCCGGCGACCAACGTGGCCAGCAGCCCGAACGCGAAGCCGCCGATCCAGAAGAAGGGCGAATTGCAGAACAGCCTGTCGTCCGCCGTCAAACCGCGAATCTTGTTGAGGTTTTGCTGATGTCCGAGCAGGCCGCCATGCGTGTGCACGACGCCCTTGGGGGAGCTGGTGGAGCCCGACGTGTAGACGATGGCCAAAGGGTCGCAGCCGTTGACGTCGTCCTGGGTCGCCGCCAGCAGCTCGGGGTCCACGGTATCGGCGAGCCGGTAGAACCGAACGATGTCCCGGCGGCGCCGCGCCGCGCCCGGGCGGTAGGCGATGCCGACCTGCCGCAGTTGTGGCGCGGCCGGCGAGAACAAATGGCGGTCGGAGTTGAAGTCGCGATCCGACAGCACCTGCTCGAGCCGTTGCACGTAGTCATGGACGCGGAAAGTCGCTGCGCTCAAGAGTATTTCGACATCGCTGTCGAGCAGCTGCTGGCGCAGTTCGCGGGTGGTGACGAACGTGGAGAAGGGGACCACCACGGCGCCGATCCGCGCCGCGGCCAGCATCGCGACCACGAACTCCGGGCCGTTGGGGTAGAGCAGGCCCACATGGGTACCCTTGCCTGCGCCGGCTGCGATCAGCCCGCGGGCCAGCTTGGCCGAGCGGGCCTCGGCTTCCCCATAACTGATCCGGTCGTCGTCGCAGACGAGCAGGGCGTGGTCGGCCCGCGAGCGGGCCTGGCGCGTGAGGACCCCGGCGACGGTCGCGATGTCACCGCGCATGATCGCCGTGGGGTGCGCTGAAGAAGCGCTGGATCGCGCCCAGATCGGCTTTGCCCGACGGTGTCCGGGGGATCGCGTCGACGATCGCGATCTCGGTGGGAATCTCATAGCGCGCCAGCCGTGTTCGCAGATATTCCACGATCGCGTCGGGTCCGGTGGAGCCGGGCTCGCGCAATTCCACCATGGCGACGGGCGTCGCGCCGAGGCGCCTATCGGAGCGCCCGACCACCGCGGCACCGGCCACCGCCCGGTGGCTTTCCAGGGCGGTGCGGACGTCGTCGGGCATCACCTTGAACCCGCCGCGGATGATCGCCTGGTCGGCCCGCCCGACGATCCAGACGAACCCGTCCGCGTCGATACGCGCCATATCCGTGGTCCGCATCCACCGGGCCGAGGGCCCCAGCTGGCTCGGCTTCACTTCGAGCAGACCAACCTGGTCAGGTCCGAGCGGCGCGCCGTCGTCAGTCACCACCCGCAATTGGGCGCCGGGGTTGGCGCGACCGACGCTGCCCCGTTTGGCCGCCCAGTATCGCCGGTAGTCGGGCAGGGTCCAGCCCGCCACGCCGCCACCGAACTCCGTTGCCGCATAGGAGGTCAGCACCGGAATGCCGTACTTCTCGGTGAAGGTGTCGGCGTCGTCGGCCGACAGCGGGGCGGTGCCGCAGGTGACCGCGCGGATGCTAGCCAGGTCGGCTCGCGGCACGTCGGAGTGCAACACCGTGCGCAGAGCGGCGGGCACCAGCGATACCGTGCGCGGCCGGTGCCTGCGCACCGCGTCGGCCCACGCATTCAGCTCGAATCGCTCGAGCAGCGCGAACGGCCTCGCCTCGGCGATGCATTGCAACACGCGGAACACGCCGCCGATGTGCACCAGCGGCGAGTTGACGATCGCGACTCCACGCCGCAGCTCCGTAGGCGCCGGGGCGCGATCGGCTTCGGCGCCCATCACGCTGCGCGCCAGCGTGTCGTAGTCGAGGTCGATTCGTTTGGGCGGTCCCGTGGTGCCGCTGGTGAGCATGCGCACCGCGACGCCCGGCCGCGGACCGGTCTGCGCCGCGGGTGAAGTGGTCACGCAGTCAGCTGGGGGATCGTCTAGCCGACCGGAGATCGGCACGGCCGTCGTCGCGGTCGTCGGGGGCACCAGCGCCGTCAGTTCGTCGTGCTCCCCGATGATCAGCGGGGTCTGCAGTGCGGCGATGTCCGACCGCGTGCGCACCTCACCGCGGCCGGGGTTGATGACGACCACGGTGCCGCCCCCCAGCAACACCCCGAGGAAGGCGGCCACCTGACCCGGCCGGTTGCGCAGCAGCATCCCGGCTTCGGCGCCGGCCGTCAGGGCGGCGATGCGCCGTGCCGATGCGCCGAGGCGAGCCCAGGAGATCCATTGCCCCTCATACTCGATGGCGTCGGCCTCGGGCTGCAGGTCGAGGACGTCGGCAATGCGTTGGCTGAGGGGGTGCGGGGGCATCAGCGGGTCTTCGGATTGCGCGCGGCGCCTTCGTCGCCGGAACTCGGTCGGGCGGCAAGTTCGGCCGTTCCGAGCGGGTTGCCCAGGCGGGTGTAGATCAGTCCTTGTTCCATGGCCGCCCGATAGGGTTTGTCGAGCGATTCCCAAATCGCCTTCACCGTGCCCTGGGTCGCGGTCGGGGGCTTCGCGGCGATGGTGGCGGCGATGTCGTGCGCGCGGTCCCAGAGCTGCTCGGCGGGGACGACCTCCGACACCAAGCCGATCCGTAGCGCGGTGTCGGCGCTGACCCGCTCGTCGTTGCCCATCAGCGCGATGCGCAGCGTCTCGCCGAGGCCGATGCGCCTCATCAGGCCGATCGGCTCCAACGCGCAGACCAGGCCGGCGGATACGTGCGAGTCGAAAAACGTCGCGTCCTCCGAGCAGATGACGACATCGGATTCGTTGACGAAGTAGAACGCACCCGCGGTGCACATGCCCCGAACGGCGCACACGACCGGCTTCCACATCTTCTGCCATTTGGGGCTGAGTGCCTCGCCGGGATCCTCGTGGTTCCAGATGTTTTCGGGCTGACCGTAGGGCGTCTTGATGTCCAGACCGGCGCTGAACGCCCGGTCGCCCGCCGCCCGCAGTACCACCGCGTTGACCGCATCATCGAGCTTGACCATGCGCCAGGCGCGGGCCACCTCCTCACACATGGTGCGGTTGAACGCGTTCAGCTGTCCGGGCCGGTTCAGCGTGATGGTCGCGACCCGGTCACTCTCGTCGACCTCGAGCCTGATGGTTTCGAACGTCATCGGCACTGCCAATCGGGCTTGCGCTTCTCCACGAAGGCCTTGGGCCCTTCGGCCGCATCCTCGGTGCGCAACACGCGCTCGCGGAACGTTTCGGCCATGATCTCGGCTTCGTGCAGCGGCACGTTGAGCCCCTTGAGGATGGCGAGACGAGTGCCCCGTACCGCCAGCGGCGCATTGGAGTTGACGATGCCGGCGATCTCGTGGGCCCGCTCGAGAAGCGTTTCGTGCTCGACGATTTCGCTGATCAATCCCAATTCGTAGGCGCGCCCCGCGCTCATCCGCTCGTGCTTGCCCATCAAGGCCATCCGCAGGGCAATGGAGCGGGGCAGCACGCGCGAGACCCGCACCATCTCGCGGCCGGCTACCAGGCCGATGCTGACGTGCGGATCGAAGAAAGTCGCTTGTTCCGAGGCGATCACGATGTCGGATGTGGTGACCCAGTCCATGCCGGCGCCGCAGCACAACCCGTTGACCGCGGCGAGCACGGGCTTGGCGGCCGTGCGGAACGGAGGGGTGCCCTCCTGCGGCGCCTCCCATTGGTCATAGGTCGACAGGTACGGGCGCTCGTAGACGACCTTGCCGTCTTCGGGAATGGCCGTGACGTCGGCACCGGTGCAGAACGCGCGACCGGTGCCGGTCACGATGGTCAGCCAGACTTGGTCGTCGTTTTCGGCCTCGTCGTAGGCGGCTCGCAATTCGGTGATCATGTGCGGGCTGAGCGCGTTGAGGGCGTCCGGGCGGTTCAGGGTGATGGTGGCGGTATGCCCGTCGACGTCGTAGTTGATGGTGTCGAACGAGTCAGTAGGCATCCTGCTCCCTCACCGGCCCTGGAATTTCGGGCCGCGTCGTTGCCGGAAGGCGTCCAGACCTTCTTTGAAATCTGCTGTCCGGCAGGACAACTCCAGGTTGTACAGCTCCTGGGCCATGGATTGGCTCAACGTCGTGTCCTGGCCGAAGCCCAGTGCCTGCTTGGTAAGCCCGATCGCCACCGTCGGCCCGGAGGCCAGCCGCTCGAGTAATTCCTCGGCCGCGTCGTCGAGCTCGGGCGGGCTTACGGCCCGGTGGATCAATCCCCAATCGGCCGCATCCCGCGCGCTGACTTTCTCGCCCAACAACAGCATTCGCCTGGCCCGTGCCAGCCCCACCAGCCGGGGCAGCAGCCAGGTCGCGCCCGAATCCGGGCTGAAGCCCCGGTCAACGAAGGGCTCCCAGAACACCGCGTCGGTGGCGGCGACGGTGAAGTCGGCTGCCAGCGCGAGGTTGCAGCCGAACCCGGCGGCCCATCCCCGCACACTGCAGAGCACTGGCAACTGGATGCCGGCGACCAGCTCGATCACGCGATGAGCGGCATGGGGGATCCGCCGCACCAGGTCGCCGGCGCGGGGGCGCCGGCGGTCGTTGGTGGCCAGCCAGTCCACCCCGGCGCAGAAATCCTCGCCGCCCCGGATGTGCACGGCGCGCAACGAATCATCGGCGGCGGCGTCGGTGAGGGCCTCGACCAAGGCGCTGATCATGTTCTGGCTCAACGAGTTTCGCTGGGATGGGCGATCGAGCGTTATCCGCAACACCCCGCCGTCCCGGCACACTGTCACCGCACCGTCGGCGCCGGCCGTGTTGGCCTCCTGACTCACCGTCGAATCCGGCCTTTCTGCCGTTACGGTTACCCATACAGTAGGCAATACGATTGATACGCTGTATAAGTTAGCAGGGTACGCCGCCGCCGGAAATAGCCGGGCCGGAACCCGAGCGAAGAAAAGGGGGACGCATGGCCTTGCAGGAGGGGCGAGCGGGGGGCTGCGCCGAACCCGAGTCAACGCGATCGGGTGACGCCCGATTCGGCGAGCGGCCACTCTCCCAGACCGTGGCGGCCGCCGGCGCCATGCGGCGCCTGAGCTCACTGCTGCTGGCCCTCGAACATCCCCATCCCACCGTCGACACCATGGTGGAGAAGTTCGCCGAATGGGAGAGCGAACTCTCTGCCGCTGCGCCGGTGGACAACGCGCCGCGAATCGGCGACGTCCCCGATGATCCCCGGCGCGTCTATCTCGACCATGCGACCGACATCGGCGCCTACAATCCGTGCTTCCCGGAGTATCGGTTCGATCACCTCGATGCCGACGAGGCAACGGGGCGAGTCAACTTCCCGCTCGTCTACGAGGGCCCGCCGGGATGCGTGCACGGTGGCTTTCTGGGCGTCTTCTTCGACTGCGTCATCCAGCACCACAATTGCGTCACGGGCCTGTCCGGCAAGACGCGATCACTGGTCGTGACGTTCCGACGACCGACACCGGTGTTGACCGCGCTACGGTTCGACATCGTCCGATCGCAGGTCGAACGCGGCATCGCATCGACGGCACGGCTGCTACTCCACGGCGAAGTGCTCTGCACCGGCCAGGTGAACACCTTGGCGTCACCGCCTGAGAGGCTGGCCGGGTTCAAATTCGGCAGGCGGCGAAAGGAATCCGACACATGACGCCCCGGAGCGCATCGGACGATCGCGTGCTGTTCGAGATGGACCCCGACCGCCGCATCGCCACGATCACGCTGAACAATCCGGCGCACCGCAACTCCTACGACGCCGTCATGCGCGACGCCATCGCCCGCTGTCTGGATCGGGTGGCCGACGACGACGACCTGACGGTGGTGCTGTTGCGCGGCGCGGGCGGCGTCTTCTCCACCGGGGCCGACATGAACAACGCCTATGGCTGGTATGGCGAAACGACCACGCCCGGCGACGCGTCGGGCAAGCGCCGTCCCAGTCAACGTCGGCGACTTACCGTGGACCGTAAGTCTTTTGGCTTCTACCACAACTTCATGGGCTTTCCCAAGGTGACGGTGGGCGAGATCACCGGATATGCGCTGGGCGGCGGTTTCGAGATGGCGCTGATGACCGACATCTCCGTGATAGCGCGCGACACGAAGGTCGGCATGCCGGCCACCCGCTTCCTCGGCCCCGCGCTCGGCAGCCTGCACATGTTCTTCCACCGGTTGGGTCCGGTGCTGGCCCGGCGCCTGCTGCTGACCGGCGACATCATCGAGGCCGGCGAGCTCGAACATCTCGGGATCTTCACCGACACCTGCGATTCCGCCGCCGTCCCGGCGCGGGCGCGGTACTGGGCCGAGAAGGCGGCGAAGATGCCCGCCGACGGGGTGGTCATCGCCAAGGAGGCTTTCCGCCTCGTCGAGCAGAGCCAGGCATACCAGGGTGAGGAAGTCGCGAGCTATCTCTTCCACGCCTTCGGCACCAACCTGCAATTCGGGCCAGGAGAGTTCAACTTCGTCAAGGCCCGCGCACAGCATGGGACCAAGGAAGCGTTCCGGCTCCGTGACGAACACTTCGACGTGCCGGAACCCGAAGTGTAGTAACCCTATTCGGTATCCGGCTAGCGCGCGGCCGGGGCCTTGGTGCGTGCGCGTGACGCGGGCGACTTGGCCGCCTTGCGTGGCCGTGACGGCGCGGCCTTGCCGCCTTTCGGCCCCTTGCCTTCTTCGATCAACCGGCCGGCGTGATCCAGGATGCAGCCGAGTCCGTACTCGAAGTTGGTTTCGTCGGGTGCGCCGATCCGGTGCCCGATGCGGCTGACTTGGGCCAGCAGGGGAGTCTTCTCGGGGTCGATGGCGACGGCGTCCTCGATGGCACGCGCACCCTCATGGGAGGATTGGTTCTTCTCGTAAAGCCGCTGCAGCACCACCGAGCCGCGGACGTGCACCGAAACCGCCGAGTAGGTGTCGAAGGCGTCCTCCGGCGACAGCCCGGCTTCGACCAGGTTGGCGATGGCCTTCTCCATCTCCTCGGCACCCAGCCGTGCCGCCTTCGGGCTGAGCGCGGCGCGGATCAGAATCAGGTCGCACAGAATTGGGTTACCCATGAACGTTTTACGCATCAGGCGCGCGTGGTTGGCCAATGTCTCGCGCCAGTCGCTGGCCTCGACGTAGGGGGTGGCGAACCGATACTTGCTCAATGCGCGGTCGGTCATCGCGTTGAGCAGGTCATCCTTCTTACGGAAGTACCAGTAGATGCTCGTGACGCCGACGCCCAGATGTTTGCCAAGCAGCGGCATGCTCAAGTTGTCGATCGATACCTGCTCCGCGAGTTCGAATGCGCCACTGATGATGTCATCGGGATTGATGGATCCGCGTTCGCGGCGTTGACGCCTATCGGCGGTAGCCTGCTTTGCCACTACGGGCACCTCCATCACGCTGTATCCTGTGCATGCGGTCCAAGAGCCGTACCGACTCACCTGCGCAAGCTTAGCCGTGTCGCCGCTCGACGATGTCCGTCAACCCGGCTTTCGTGCACTTTTCATCTGCTACTGTAATACCTATCGTAGGCGTTTTGGTAACGATAGGCCGGGCGGGCGAACATGACCGGGCGCAAGCCATTCACCCAGTCATCCGATGAGCCACGGGAATTGCCATGGATTTAGGGCTGGCGGATGCCGCAACGGTGGTAGTCGGCGGTAGCCGCGGCATGGGTTTGGCCACGGCCCGCTGCCTCGCCGACGAAGGTGCCCGGGTCGCGGTGATCGGCCGCAGTCGTGACGCGCTCGACTGCGCCGCGGCGGAGTTGACGGGGCGCGGTAGCCCCGACGCCGTCGGGCTCGTCGCGGACATTGCCGATCCCGGTCAGGTCGACGAGGCGTTCGCCGAACTCGGCCGGCGATGGGGCGGAGAACTCAATGCCCTTGTCAATACGGTCGGGCCGGGAGCGGCGGGCACGTTCGACGATTTGGCCGACGAGCAATGGCGCCAGGCCGTCGAAGACGGGGTGATGGGCATGGTGCGCTGTGTCCGCGCGGCACTTCCGCTGCTGCGCAAGGCGCAATGGGCGCGGATCGTCAACTTCTCGGCCCACTCGACCCAGCGGCAGAGCGTCATGCTGCCCGCCTACACGGCGGCCAAGTCGATGCTGACCAGCGTGTCCAAGAATCTGTCTCTGTTCTTGGCCAAGGACGAGATCTTGGTCAACGTGGTGTCGCCCGGCAGCATCGCGTCCGAGTCGCTCGTCGGTTGGGCGAAATCGGTGGGCGTCGACGGCGGCGATCTTTACGCGTTGATGGACGCCATCGACAAGCACTTCGGCCATCCGGCCCACATGCCACGGGCGGGGCTGCCGGAGGAAATCGGGCCGGTGGCCGCATTCCTCGCGTCGCGGCGCAACTCCTACATGACGGGGGCCAACATCAACGTCGACGGTGGTTCGGACTTCACCTGACCGCCCGGAACGAAAAGCTCGGCCGAAAGAAGGAGTCGAAAGTGGCGACGGCAAGCGAGGCCCGCGCCTGGGCGCGCGGCGCATTGCGCGGAATCGGTGACTCGCTCTACACCCCGTTCTGCGGGCCGGACGGCGACGACATCGACTGGGAGGCCTATCGGACGCTGGTCCGTTACTGCGTCGGCGACCTCGGGCACCCGATGTTGTGGTGCACCAGCGGTCTCTCGGAGTTCTGGTCGCTGACCATCGATGAGCGAAAACGCTTGTTAGAGGTAGCGATTGAGGAAGGGCGTGCCGTCAATCCCGACGTCGTCGTGCAAGCCTGCACGGCCGCCATCGCCGCGAAGGACTGTCTGGAGTTGACGTTGCACGCCCAGGAAGCCGGCGCCGACATCGTCTACATCCAAACGCCGATGATGGAAGTGCATGGCGGCGAGGGCGTTCTGCGATTCTTCAAATACATCGCCTCGCGCACCGACATCGCCTTGGGCATGTTCAACTCGCCGTCGTCCGGCTACGTGCTGACCGCCGCCGAAAGCGCGCGGATCTACGATGAGGTGCCCGCCGTGTGCGCGACCAAGGAGGGCGCCTTCAGGCCGGCCAGCAGCCGGATGCTCCACCAGCTGGCGCCCGGCCTGGTGCTCTGGGAGTGTGACAAGACGGTGTATCGCGCCGGTTGGCTGCGCGACGGGATCGTCTGTCCGGCGCAACTGGGCACCGCGGGCTATCTGTTCGAGACGCCGCGGCGGCGATTGTTCTCGGAATACTGGGATTTGGTACAAAGCGACAAGCTGCTCGAGGCGATGGACTTCGGCCGCGAGTCGGGCCTGGACCAATTCGACCTCGACGTCGGATCCTGGTGGACGTGCTATCCGGGACGGGCCGATTACTTCACTCACTGGGGTGGCGCGTTCAAGTACGCCGCCTCGCTTCTCGGCTTGCCGATAGGCGCGTATCCGCATTCCCGGCCACCGCAGGCGGAGTTGCCGACGGAGGCCAAGTCGCAGATCGAGAACGCATACCGCCGGCTTGGGCTCATCGAGGCCTAATCGGCGGCCAAAACCGCTGCGCCACATCGGGATACATAGCAGAGCCCGGCCACCGAGGTGACCGGGCCTGTGCCTAACCGTCTACTGTTCGGCCTGCTCGCGCGCCTCCGCGGCCTTGGCCTTGCCGCGGGCCTTCTCGGCCGCGGCTTCCTTCTTCGCCGCGCTGCGCTGCGCGTCGGCCTTGTCCTGCTGCGCCTGGCCCTCGTTGACCAGATCGTTGCGGCCGATGATCGTGCCCACGATTTCCTTGGCCTTGCCGAAGACGGCTTCGACGATGCCCTGGATCAGCTCGACCGGACCGCTCTTGATGTCAACCATTGCGTTTCCCCTCCCGGTAGTGGGTATCTGTGTTGGCTTTCCCTTTTCGCCGCCAGGAGGAAACGCGATCGGCGCGTGGTGCTCGCCACACCCGGGATATCCGTGCCACTCCTGGTCATGAGTAGCCCCGTCGACGGCGGTCAGGGGTGAGGTTCAGCAAGCCGAAATCCCCTGTTCGGCCGGGGTTCGTGGGCACCCGAAGGCGGTTGTGGAAAACGGTACCGATAGGTATACAGTATGCGTACAAATCGTCGCGGGATCGGGTAGCGGTCGTGAGGAGGTGGCGGGGGAGATGTCCGGCGGGGACGACGCTTCCGAGGCCGCAGTGCTCTACGAGTCCACCGGCAGCGGCGTGGCGATTCTGACCTTCAACCGTCCTGAACGCCTGAACGCCTGGGGGCCGGACATTGCCGCCGGCTTTTACTCGGCGATCGACCGCGCCGAACAGGACCCGGCCATCCGGGTGGTCGTGCTGACCGGCCGGGGCAAAGGATTCTGCGCCGGCGCGTATCTGGGCACGCCGAATTCCGCACCGAGTTACGGCGACACGATGGAGAAGGCGAGTCAGACCAACCTCGCCGAGTTGGTCGGGGAACGGCCGCCGCATTTCGTGACCACGCTGCGCAAGCCCGTCGTGGCCGCCATCAACGGCGCCTGCGTCGGCATCGGCCTGACCCAGGCGCTCATGTGTGACGTGCGGTTCGCGGCCGCCGGGGCCAAGTTCGCCGCGGTCTTCGCCCGCCGCGGACTGATCGCCGAGTTCGGCATCTCCTGGATACTGCCGCGACTGACAACCTGGGGCGTCGCCCTGGATCTGCTGTTGAGCGGCCGCACCTTCCTCGCCGAGGAGGCGGCCGACCTCGGCCTCGTCAAGGACGTGGTCGCGCCCGAGGATCTGATGAACCGCGCGCTGGAATACGCGGAGGACATCGCACGCAACTGCTCGCCGGCGTCCATGGAAGTGATCAAGCGGCAGGTATACGGTGACGCCACTCGCGATGTCGTGGACGCCACGGCGCGTGCCGAGGTGCTGCTGCACGAGGCGATGCCGCGGCCGGACGTCATCGAAGGCATCACCAGCTTTCTGGAGAAGCGGCCCCCCCGATTCCCTTCGCTCGACCCGACCGACGCTTAGTGTTCGCCGGTGATGCCGGAAAGGATGATCATGACCAGCTTGGGTTATAAGGCGATTGACGTCGACAACCACTACTACGAACCACTGGACGCCTTCACCCGCCACCTGGACAAGAAGTTCAAGCGGCGAGGCGTGCAGATGCTCAACGACGGCAAGCGCACCTGGGCCGTGATCGGGGATCGGGTCAACCACTTCATCCCCAACCCGACCTTTGACCCGATCATCGTGCCGGGCTGCCTGGACCTGTTGTTCCGCGGCGAAATCCCCGACGGCGTCGACCCCGCCTCGCTGATGAAGGTCGAGCGGCTGGCCAGCCACCCCGAGTACCAGAACCGCGACGCGCGGGTCGCGGTGATGGAGACCCAGGACGTCGAAACGGTGTTCATGCTGCCGACTTTCGCGTGCGGCGTCGAGGAGGCGCTCAAGGGAGACATCGAGGCCACGATGGCCTCGCTGCACGCGTTCAACCTGTGGCTCGACGAAGATTGGGGCTTCGACCGGCCCGATCACCGCATCATCGCCGCGCCCATCATTTCGCTGGCAGACCCGGCCAAGGCGCTCGAAGAGGTCGAGTTCGTGCTGGCGCGCGGCGCCAAGCTGGTGCTGGTGCGGCCCGCGCCGGTGCCCGGTGTGGTGAAGCCGAGATCGCTGGGCGATCCCAGCCACGACCCGGTGTGGGCCCGGCTCGCCGAGGCGGGGGTGCCGGTCGGCTTCCACCTCAGCGACAGCGGCTATCTGCACATCGCCGCGCAGTGGGGCGGCAAGGCGACCTTCGAGGGGTTCGGGGAAAAGGACCCACTGGATCAGGTTCTCCTGGACGACCGCGCCATCCACGACACGATGGCCTCGATGATCGTGCACGGTGTGTTCACCCGCCACCCCGGGCTCAGGGCGGTCAGCATCGAAAACGGCTCCTATTTCGTGCATCGGCTGATCAAGCGGCTGAAGAAGGTCGCCAACAACTACCCGCGGCATTTCCCCGAGGACCCGGTGGAGCAATTGCGCAACAATGTGTGGATCGCCCCCTACTACGAGGACGATTTGCAAGAGCTGGCCAACGTCATCGGCATCGACAAGATCCTGTTCGGGTCCGACTGGCCGCACGGCGAAGGCCTCGAGACGCCGGTGTCGTTCGCCGGGGAACTCAACGGCTTCGGCGAAGCCGATGCCCGAAAAGTGATGCGCGACAATGCTCTCGACCTGCTCGGCGTTCCGGTCCCGTCGGCCGTTTAGCGCCCCACCATGAGTGAATGGACTGTGGGCGCGGTTCTGGACGCCATCGCCGACGCCGTGCCGGACCGGCTGATGACCGTCTGCGGCGACCGCAAGAGCACCTTCGCCGACTCCGCGGTCCGCACCAACCGGTTGGCGAACTACCTCGAAGGCAGGGGTTTCGGCGTCTACGCGACCCGTGACGCGCTGCAGCGCTGGGAATGTGGACAGGACCGCATCGCGTTGCTGATGTACAACGACCTGTACCCGGACATGGTCGTCGGCTGCCTGAAGGCGCGCACCGTCCCGGTCAACGTGAACCACCACTACTCGCCCCGGGAAATCCGCGACCTGCTCGACTACGTCCGCCCACGGGGGATCATCTACCACCGCTCCCTCGGCGCCCGGTTCGCCGACGTCCTGCCGCCGATCGGTACCGAGTTGCTGATCTCCATCGAGGACGGCAGTACGGTTCCACAACTGCCGAAGGCGATCTCGCTCGACGACGCCCTGGCGTCCGTCGGCCCCGATCGCGAGGAGACCGGATCTCCGGACGATCTCATCATGATGTGCACCGGCGGGACGACGGGGCGTCCGAAGGGCGTGCTGTGGCGACAGAGCGACATGTACGTGTCGTCGATGGTCGGGGCCGATCATGCCAGCGTCACGGAGATTCACGACAAGGTCGCCGCGGGCGGCCAGCCGTGGTTCGCCGTCTCCCCGCTCATGCACGCCGCCGGCATGTGGACCGCGTTCTCCGCGCTCTGCGCCGGCCTGCCCGTAGTGCTTTACGACGACAGCAACAGGCTGGACGTCCGGTCGGTGTGGGAAACCGCGGAGCGCGAGAAGGTGGGCATGATGACCATGGTGGGCGACGCGTACGCCGGCCCGCTGATCGCCGAGCTGCGCGCGCGTTCCTATGACCTGTCCTCGCTGCGTGCGATCGGCACCGGAGGCGCCGCGACGAACGCGAAACACAAACGCGCACTGATGGAATGCCTGCCACACATCACCATCATCGAGGGCTATGGGTCGTCGGAGAGCGGCAACATGGCGTTCGGGCACAGCCGCGGGGGGACCGCCAGCGAAACCTTCCAACCCAGGGAGGGGGCCAGCGTGGTGTCGGCCGACCGCAGCCGATTTCTGCGGCCCGGTGAGCGGGAAGTCGGCTGGGCCGCCAGGACAGGCCGCATCCCGCTCGGGTATTTCGGTGACGCCGAGGCCACGCAACGGACCTTCCCCGAGATCGACGGCCGGCGGGTGGTGATACCCGGCGACCGGGCATCGCTGGAGAGGGACGGCACCATCCGCCTGCTGGGCCGCGACTCGCTGGTCGTGAACACCGGTGGCGAAAAGGTTTTCGTCGAAGAGGTCGAAGAGGTACTGCGCGCTCAGCCGGGCGTCGCCGATGCCCTGGTCGTCGGCCGACCAAGCGAGCGGTGGGGTCAAGAGGTCGTCGCGCTCATCGCCATGCAACCCGGCGCCCGGCTCACCCCGGACGGCCTCTACCACGCGTGCACGGCACAACTGGCGCATTTCAAGGCGCCGAAGGCCGTCATCTTCGTCGAGCAGATCGAACGCCTCGGCAACGGCAAGCCCAACTACCGATGGGCCAGAGAACAAGCCACTCAACACCCTCCGGTGAGCGCGCTGGTAGGGTCCGACGCCGAAGGAAGTCATGAATGACAAAGTGATTGACTGCCTGGTGAACGTCCACTTCGGCGAAGCCGAATCTCAGCCGACGTGGATGCTCAAGGTCAGGGACGACTACTTCAAGGGCCCCGAGTCGATGTTCGCCCCGGTCGATCTCTCCGAATTGCTCGCCGAGATGGACGAACAAGGTGTGCACAAGGCGATCCTGATGGACTCGCTCACCAACCCGTCCACCACCGCGCGCAAATTCGCCGAAGCCAAACCGGATCGATTCGCCTTGGCCGAGGGCGGGGTCAACCTGCTGCGCCCGGTGCCGTCGCTGCGCAAGCTCGCCGAGATCGCGGGCGACCTGCCCGTCGCGTATGCCGTAGTGGGGCCGAGCTTTTGGGGCGACGGCCAATACCCGCCCAGCGACGCCGTGTACTACCCGCTCTATGCCAAATGTGCGGAACTGGACCTTCCGCTGTGCATCAACACCGGCATCCCGGGGCCGCCCATACCCGGCGAGGTCCAGCACCCCATGCACCTGGATCGCGTGTGCGTACGATTCCCCGAACTGCGGCTGTGCATGATTCACGGCGCCGACCCGTGGTGGGACGTCGCGATCCGCTTGCTGCTGAAGTACCCGAACCTGCGCCTCATGACGTCGGCGTGGTCGCCCAAGCGGCTGCCGGAGAGCCTGCTGCACTACATGCGCACGCGCGGTCGCAACAAGGTGATCTACGCGTCCGACTGGCCGGTGTTGCCCATGCGGCGGGTCATCCCCGAGGCCCGTGCCCTTGATCTGCCGGCCGACGTGCTGGATAACTACCTTTACAACAACGCGCAGGATTTTTTCTTCGGCGACCGCGCCTGACCGAGAACGGGAGCACTGACGATGGACCGCTTCGAACTACGCCGACTGGACTACAGCCTGTCCGACGATCATGTGGCCCTGCGGGACGCCTATAAGCAGTTCTTCAAGACGCACTGCTCCATCGAAACCGTCCGTGCCGCAGAGCCGTCGGGTTTCGACAAGAACCTGTGGGAGAGGTTGTGTGGGATGGGCGCGACCACGATGGCGTTGCCGGAGTCCTGCGGCGGTGACGGCGCGACCCTGGTCGACCTCACCCTGGTGGCCGAGGAGGTCGGCCGGACGCTGGCACCGGTTCCGTGGATCGACCACGTCTGCACCGCACGGCTGCTGGGGCGGCTCGGCGCGCTGGGCGAGGCTGCCGCCGGGATCGCGGACGGGGAACAGCTTGCCGCGCTGGACCCGCGCATCGACGCCGGGCGCGGCCCGCGGTTGATTCCGTCGGGGTCGATCGCTGACCACGTCGTCGTCCGCGAAGGCGAGGAAGTCGTGCGCCTGACCTTCGCCACCCGCCCGGCGAAGGTCGACAATATCGGCCGCCTGCCCATGGCCTGGGTGGACCCCGCGGTGGCCGACACGCGCGAGGTCATCGCCGAGGGGCCCGATGCACTGGCGAGTTACCTTTTGGCGCTGGACGAATGGCGGCTGCTGACCGCGGCGGCGCTCGTCGGGCTGGTGGAGGAGACCATGACCATCGCCGCTGAGTTCGCCAAGACCCGATACACGCTGGGTGTGCCCATCTCCACGCTGCAGGCCATCTCCCACCCGCTGGCAAATATGGCCATCACCGTCCAGGGTGGCCGCAACCTGGCTCGCCGCGCCGCCTGGTTCCTGGACAATGAACCCGGCGAGCGGCCCGAATTGGCGCCTTCCGCTTTTGTTTTCATGGCCGAGGAGGCGGCGAGGGCGGCGACCATGGCGGTCCATATTCAAGGCGGCCTCGGGGTTTCGGCCGAGGCCGCGGCGACGGCGTATCTGGTGCGCGCCCGCGGGTGGCCACTGGCTGGCGGCGATCCGGCGGCTACGTCCCAACGGGTGGCCGAGATCGTGGCCGCCCGCGAGAGCGCGGCGCAGCCGGCGTAGGAAGGGGCAACACGATGGATTTCTCCCGCGTCGAGCTGTCCGAAGCCGACGAGGCATTCCGCGACGAAGCGCGCAGCTTTCTGGCCACGCACATGACCGAAGAGGTCAGGCGCCGCGACAGGGAAACCGGCGACAACTTCGACGAGGGCCTGCACCTGAAGTTCGGCGCCGCAGGCTATTTGGCGGCGGAATGGAAACCGGAGTCCGACGGTGGTCTCAGCCGGGTGCGGCGGCGCATCTGGGAGTTGGAGAAGCGGCGGGCACATGTGCCGTGGGTGACGTGGGGGACAACCGCGATGGTGGCCCGCTCGGTGGACAAGTTCGGGTCACCGCAACTGCGTGAGGAGGTGCTCCCGAAAGTCTTCAGCGGCGAGGTTCGGTTGTGCCTCGGCTACACCGAGCCCGAAGGCGGCTCCGATGTCGCCACCTGTAAGACCCGCGCGGTACGGGAGGCGGTTGGATCGAGCTGGGTCATCAATGGCTCCAAGATGTTCACCACCGGCGCCCATAACTGCCAATACGTCTTCCTGATCACCAATACCGACCCGGACGCGCCGAAACACAAGAGCCTGACCATGTTCCTGGTGCCGCTGGATTCGCCCGGCATCGAAATCCAGGGTATCCGCACGGTGGATGGCGATCGGACCAACATCGTCTATTACAGCGACGTCCGCGTGGACGACAAATACCGGCTGGGCGAGGTGAACGGGGGCTGGACGGTGCTGCGCGAACCGCTCAACGTCGAGCACGGCGCCGTCGCCGCCGCCCCGGACGGTCTGCAGGATACGTCAATCATGATGCACCAGGCCAGTTTTCTGTCCGAGGCGGTGGACAAGGCGGCGGCCTGCGTGGCGCGCACGGACGGCGAGGGCCGCCGACTCATCGAAGACAAGTCGGTCGCGTATCGACTGGGCCGCAGCGTTGCCCGACTGGAGGTGGCGCTGGCCACCCCGAGCGTTTTCGGCCGGGTGGCCATCGCACAAACGATGCGCGACATCTCCCCGGAACTGATGGACATCCTCGGCGCCGCGTCCGCGTTGCCGTACGGAGCCGAGGCGGCCGCCGACGACGGCAGCGCCGAATACGCCTACCGGTTCGCCCCACTGGTGGGCATCTATGGCGGAACACTGGAGGTCTTCCGCAACATGATCGCCCAGTACACCCTCGGGCTGGGCAAGCCCGCGTACGCGCCGCCGGTCAAGAAGGTGTCTTCGATCAGCGCGAACGGGTAATCCTCGCGAGGACGTCGGCGTGTGCAGCTACACCGAGCACTCGCAGCCCCGAAATGGGAACCCGATACGTGCTAGGGAAAACCCTGATGTTGACGATCGCCGGCATCGGTAGCGTGGTGCCGATGGCGAATATCGAGGAGCACACACAGGGGTTCCTCGTCGAGTGGTACGGGCCGCAGGCACCCGCCCACTCGATCGGCGACGTCGTTGATCGTCTCAACACCAGTGCCGCATCCGTGTCGACTGATGGCAAGCAGGTCCGGCTGCTGACGGCGATGGGCGTGCCGGCGGACGATTACGCGTTCGGTGTCTTTGCTGCCGAGTCGGCCGCGCTCGTTGCCCAGGTTTGCCAGGATGCCGGCGACCCAGCGCAACGGATCAGTTCGGCTGTCGGATGGGTGCGATTCCGGGACCGCTGACCCGCCCGGCCGTACGCTCCCCGCGACCCGCGTCCGTGCCATTCGACCCGACCGCATCGCAGCGATAGGGAAATCCCCTATTTCTCCCGAACGCCCGCTGAGACCACAGTCCTAGTAACGCTGGGCGCACAACGAACCGTCGCAGGGATGGCCCGGGCGCCGGCGCGGCGGCGCGTCTAACACTGATGAAGGAAACCGTCATGACGAGAACAGCACAATCAGCACCGCTTGGGGTCGCGACCGCCATTACCGGCCTTGTCGTGTTCGTGGGCGCAATACCGAGCGGCATCGCCCACGCCGATCAACAGCAAACGCGCGACTACGTCAACAATGTTCGCGGCACCACGACGTGCCCAGGACTGACGGCGCGTAGCGACCTCGACAGCATCGCCCAGCAGTACGCGACCACCGAAAAGCCGCCGCAGGCCGGCGGATATCCCGGGACGGTGGTCGGCTTTCTCGGTTCGGGTGATCCCTTCGCCAAGGCTGATGACAGCGCGATGGCCAAGGCGAAAAGTGCACTGGCGAACTGCAACTACACCGACTTCGGGGTGGGCTTCATCCGGCACGATGACCGCAGTGTCGACGTCGTCACGATCGTGCTGGGCCAGTCGACCAAACCGTCAGTCGCGCCGCCGCAAAACCAGCAGCCTGGTCCCGGACTTGGTGTGGCGGCGGATTCTGTCATCCAGGCGCGCAGCCAATCCCATTGTCCAGCATTGACGTATCGGACCAGCCTTGAAAACGAGGCCCAGCAATACGCGCGAACCGAGAACGCCGCACTGAGGGCAGGCGAAGTGGGCTTCCTGGGTTCCGGTGACCCGATTATCAAGGCCATCCAAAGCGCCACATCAAAAGCGAATCCCGCCATTGCCGACTGCAGTAACACGACCTTCGGTGTGGGCTTCGTCCGACACGATGACCGCAGCGTCGACGTCGTTACCGTAGTGCTGGCCAAGCAATAGGTGCGTCCGAACGAAAATCCCTGCAGTGAACCAGATTCGAGTAGAAAAGAGACGCCTGTGCGACAACAAGCGGGCACGGCCATCGACAGGACACGGTATTGGCTCCGGACGACCGGTGGTGAGGTCCACCGAACGAAAGCACTGGCCATCGTCGCCGCGCTGTCCTGTGTGATGGCCGGATGCGGGTCGAGCGGGCCGGGGAACGCTGCGGGCCGATCAGGGCCGTCGCAGTCGGCGGCCAACGCCACGCCGCGCTCAGGAACCCGCATCGACGCGTGCTCCATGATTGCGCCACAGGAGATTACGTCGTTGCTGGGCGCTCCGGCGACAGGGGTGTCGACAGGAAAGGATCCCGATCAGGGGGACTGCATGTGGACGAACACGGCGACCGACGAATCGGTCTCATTGACCATCAGCAATCCGGGGACCGCCCTGAACGACAAGCTCCCTCCGCCGGCGGCCGGCTTCCCCGACCCCAGCACGCCGGGGCCGGACGGCATGCGGTACATGGGTGGCGGCGGGGTCGAGTTCGCCGCGGGGAATCGCGTCAACACCGTGCAGGTGGCCGTGTTGAGGCTCTCCGCGGAGCAGGCCAACGCCGCCGCCGTGAAACTTGCTCACGAAATTGCCCCGCAGGTACCCAAATAACCCCGACAGGTCAATGAACGCACAAGAGTAGGGATTCTCCTTATTACCGCATCTGACCATTCCACTTAGCGTCGTGCATGTCGGACGGACACCGACACGCCGGCCTGCCGCATCCGGCGTGCGCGGGTGGCGACGAAAAGGAGATCACCATGACCAGAACCCGGGCAGCAGTTGCAGTTGCGTTCGCGGCGCTGACGGGTTCGGCGCTCGCGTTGACGATGGCGCCGATCGCGTCCGCCGATCCACTCGCTGCCATCCGGCAGGGGGTTAACAACGCGCGAGCAGGATCGACTTGTCCCCCTTTGAACTACAGCATCCCCCTGGAGGGGGAGGCGCAGCATGCCATCGGCAACAACCTGCCGGGGGTGCCCCCGACCGGACAGTACAAGGGCACCTTCGCCGTCACGACGGCCTTTCCCTTCGGCAGCGCGAACAACGCGGAGGGGGCTACCCGCATCGCCGTTGGCGAGGCGGCTCCTGCCATCAACGACTGCAGCAACAAGGACTTCGGCGTGGGTTTCTTCCGCAAGGGAGATGACGATGCCGTCGCCGTCGTGCTCGGTAAGCCGGCCGCCGCGCCCCAAGCGCCGCCGGCGGCCGTCCAGTGTCCGGCGGGTTCGGAGACTCCGACCGTTCCGGCTGGGCAGACTTGTAAGGCAGCAGCGATCCCGAACAACCTTCCGGTGCGGTGTACCGGTAACTACGAGCTGCCTGCCGGCTCGGATTGCTCCAAGACGCCGAATCCGTCGCCTCCTGCGCCGAAGCCGCCGAAGAACGCGGTCGCGGTCAATGTCGAGCAGTCACCGACGTCAGTGGCGGTGAACGTCAAGAACACCTCGACATTGCCTGGCAAGTGCACGTATGACGCCGCGCCGAAGAACGGGCTCTTGATGCCGGCGGTGCACCGTGACTTCAACGTCAACCCGAATGATGCCACCAGACTTGACTTCCTGGCGCCACCGCTGGGCGTCAAGTATCACTTGGTGGTCTCATGCCACGGCACGTTCAATGGCCAAGACGACGAGTTCGGCCACGTCGAACAAGACGTCACCGGCGGCCTGTGAGTTCTGACGCGCAAATTCGCGCCAAACCGCTGCCCCATCATATTCGTTGGGGAACAACGTATTTCTCTGTCCGCCGTGCCCGCCATCGCGTCGGAAGCAGCCGGGACCCTCTAGGAGGCCTTCGCATGTCTAGTCACTTCGCATCGCAGCCCACGCCCGTGGCCAAGCTCATTCGCGGCACGTGGCAATCACCCATGTTGCCGGTCTGTGCGGCTGCCCTCACCGTCGCTGGAGCTGTCGTCGCGTCACCGCCCGCTTCGGCCAACGGCGGATGCATTCCCGGCGACATCGCCGGCCAGGTTCCGCGGCTGACGCGACCCGGCGACAACGTTTGTGTGCCGCCGGGCATCGCTCAAGAGGTTCAGAATGAGAATGCCGCCGCCGCCCGAGGCGACGGCTATGCAGGCGGTGGCCCTTATGGGCCTAAGACGTGTGTTTCGGGCCTGGTATGGCGCGAAGGATACGACGGCGACGCGGTGTGCGTCACCCCACAGCGACGGCAAGAAACGTGGCAGGAGAACGCCAACGCGGGCGTCGGCGCCACCGGCGGGCTGCAGCCGCAAAACAACGCACCCGGGCCGGGCAAACACACCATTACCTATCAGGTCTTGGGCGGCGGTGACGTTTTCTCGGTCATCCCCGACCCAGGCACGCCGGTGTATCCGCCCAGCACGACCAAGTGGGTTTCGACGCCGTGGTCGCAGACGGTGGAGGTGACCGGAAGCAAACTTCTGGCGTTGAACTACACCGACCACAACGGTACCCATGACTGTGCGATTCGGGTCGATGGCCAACCCGTCCCGCTCACCGAGCACAAGCCCGGCAGGTGCGCCTACCAAATGCCTTGAACGCGAAATAGCAAGCGCACCATGGCACGGCGAACTCCAGTTCGTCGACGCACACCTGGGCGGCCCGTCAGCCGTGCCCGTAGATGATCCGCAGCATCTTGAGATTGATACGGATGAACCGCCCGAATTGCACGAAGATGTTCTGCCGCGTCCGGAGTGTTGCCGGAGTGGGCAGCGGTGCATCGGCGATGCGCTCGGCCGTCAGCGCGTTCACGTCCGAATAGGTGTTTTCGTCGTCCATCGAAGTGCCTTTCATTCGGGGATCAGCCACCAGAATGGGCGGGCTTTCGCCTTGTAAATGAAGAGATGATGCAGCAGCAGCTTGATCCAGTGGCCGGCCAACCCGAGCTCACCGGAGGTGCCGGCGATGTCACGACCCGTTTGCGGGTACTTCACCGGATCGGGTACCACCGGGAACATCGTCATGGCGGCGGCCGAGCCTTCGCGCAAACCGGTACCTGCGGAGGCGACGCATGCGGCGCCCATGCTCGACATCGAGGCGCGGTGCGCAACCGCGGCCGTTCCCTTGGTGATTCGATCGCGGATGGTTTCAGCGACCGTCTTGGCCATAACGCCCGACGGCATGCCGGTGCGCGGCGGACTGGGCGTGATCACGGTCCCGTTGGGACTCGTGCGCGGCCGGGAGATGGGGTGCGGGGGCGCGAACGCGATGCCCGGGGCGAAGATGTTCGGGTAGGCGGGGGACTCGTAGGTGTGTGGCCAATCCTCGGCGGACCATTCGTCATAGGGTTTGCCCGAGTAGTCCGCGTCGACCTTCATGAAGCCTGACGGCGCGAACAGGACGGAGCTGATGTCGTTGCCGTCCTTGTCGTATGCCGCCAGTTCTGCTCCCTTGAACGGCGGTAGGAGCATGGCGAAGTCGAAGTCCAGCTCGTGCTCTCTGCCGTCCAGTTGTTCGTAGCGCAGCTTGCCGTCCATCACCTCGTGGACGGCCGCCTGCGTGATGGCTTTGACGCCGCGCTCACGGAACAGCGACTCGGTCCACAGCCGGCTGGACTGCACGAAGCCCTTTTCGACGAAACTCATGCCACCGACGCCGAAGTCGCCCAGCTCGTACTCGTTGGTGAGGTAGACGACGTCGGCCAGGTCCCGCACACCGGCGGCCCGCAACGTGTGCTCGACGTTGAAGGCGTATTCGAAGGCCGCGCCCTCGCAGGTGCAGGTGCCGTGCCCGACGCCGATGACCAGGCGCTGCTTCTCGCCGGCCTTCAGCCTGGCGATGACCCGGTCGAGCGCCTCGGCCGCCTCGACGGCGTGAGCCGCGGTGCACACCGAGTATGAGTGGCCGGCGGGGCCGAGTCCGGGGGTCGCCGCGAAGTTCAGGCGCGGCCCGGTGGCATTGATGAGGTAGTCATACGTGATGGTGCCGCTCTGGCCGTTGTGTTCCTCATCGGTGTAGGCGAAGTCCACCGACGGCGCCGACTGATCTTTGGTGCCCTCCGGATGGATCAGGGTGGCAAGCGCTTGATGAAACACGATGCCCTTGCGGCGGTAGATGGGTTCGAGCGGAATGAGAACCTTGGCGGGATCCATGCGGCCGACCCCGACCCAGATGTTGGACGGAATCCAGTTCCAGTCGGCATTGGGAGAAATCACGACGACTTCGTGACTGCGGCCCAGCCACCGGCGAAGGTGTAGCGCGGCGGTATGCCCGGCGATACCGGCGCCGAGGACGACGACTCGTGCCATTGTTGCTCCTTATCCCGTGCGCCGGCATCGCCGCACGACATGGTTGCCGCGTGGGAACGCCGGGCGCTCCGAGGCCAGATTGCGCCCCGCGGTGACGCGTTCCTAGGGCCGATGGACTCTATGGCCGGGGCATATGCGCACCGAAGAAAAAATCGGGCGCATATCGCGGAATACCCCTACCCGTATAGGTATTGTACATGGCATGACGGAACACAACCACTACCAACAGGTGCTGGACGACCTCAACCCCCAGCACCGCGCCCTGCGCAAGATGATCCCGGACGTGTACCGGGGTTTTGCCGAAATGAGCAACGGCGCACTGACCTCGGGCGCCTTGGACAAGAAGTTCAAGGAGCTGATCGCGATGGCGATCGGGGTCGTTGCCGGATGCGACGGCTGCATCGCCTCCCACGCTCAGGGGGCGGCCCGTGCCGGAGCATCCAAGGAAGAGGCCGCCGAGGCCATCGGCGTCAGCATTCTCATGCATGGTGGCCCGGCGACGATCTACGGGGCACGCGCCTACAGCGCATTTTGCGAATTCGCCGACAAGATCGCGGACGACGCCGCCGGGCCGGCCCAATGAGCGGCGACCGCCGCCTCGGCCCGATCCTCACCATCATCCGAAAGGAGCAACCATGACCGTCAAGACGCTGACCGCCGCCGATTTCGAGTCGACCGTAGTCGCAAACCCGATTGTGCTCGTTGACTTCTGGGCCCCTTGGTGTGGGCCATGCCGGGCTTTCGCGCCGGTCTTCGACCGGTCCTCGCAGAACCACCCGGAGATCGTGCACGCCAAGGTGGACACCGACACCGAGCGCGATCTGGCCGCGACGGTAGGCATCCGCTCGGTGCCGACGATCATGGCGTTCCGCGACGGCATCCTCATTTACAGTCAGCCGGGCGCGATGTCACCAGCCGTGCTCGACGACTTGATCGATCAGGTCAAGGGTCTTGACATGGAAAAGGTCCACGCCAAGATCGCCGAGCGTAAAGCTGCTGTGAGGGCGTAGTGGCGCACTCGCTTCGCCCTGGACGATAGGAAGCAACCATGTGTTACCCCGTTCGCTGCCGGCGCTGCGGAAAGATCACCTGGGCGGGGTGTGGCGCGCACGCCGAGAGCGTGATGAAGCAGGTGCCGATCGATCAACGATGCACCTGCGGCCAGAGCATCGCTAGGTAATGCCGCCGATGATCGCCACGTCAGTCATGGCATGGCGCATTCACGCAATGGCTCCCGAGTCCTTCAGTTCCTCGATGCGGTCCCAATCCATGCCCAGTTCCATCAGCACGAGCTCGGTGTGCTCGGAGGCCTGGGGCGCACGCGTGGTCACCAGGGGTTCGTGGTTGAACTGCACCGGACCGCGCACGACGCGGAAAGGCTTTCCGCCGCTGGCGAGCTCGACCTCGCTGACCATGTCGTTGGCCAGGGCCTGCTCGTCGTCGACCAGGTCGAGCAAGCTCTGGAACGGCGCCCACTGGCCCTTCATCGTCTTCAGGTGTTGCCGCCAATAGTCGAAGGACTTGCCGGCGAAGGCCTTTGCGATCAGTTCGGCGGCCGCGTTGGCATTCTGTATCAGCGGGAGCACGTCGGAAAAGCGGGGATCATCAGCCGCCTCGGGAATGCCGAGATGCTCGAAAGTGTCGCGGATCAATCCGGTCGGGCTGATGATGCACAGGTTGATGGTGCCGCCGTCGGAGGTTTCGTAGTTGCCCATGAAGGGGTTCACCGACATCGCGGTGGCGGAGCCCGGCATGGGAGTGCGCATCACCTGTCCGGTCTCCATGCCCTGCGTCACGCTCGCTCCCGCGGCCCACCAGGCCGTGCTCAACAACGACACGTCGAGCTCGAGGGCTTCGCCGGTGCGCTCGCGATGCAGCAACGCGGCCGAGATGCCGCCGGCGATGAACATGCCGCCGATGGAGTCGCCGAATGCCGGAATGCCTTGCCCCAGTGCGCCACCCAGCTCCTCGGGCGTCAGCGCGTATCCGATGCCACTGCGCGTCCAGAATGCCGTCCCGTCATAGCCGCCCGTGTCACGTTCGGCGCCCTTGTCGCCGTAGGCCGATCCGCGCGCGTACACGATGTTCGGGTTCACCGCGCGGATGTGCTCCACGTCGAACTTGTGCTTCTGGCGCTGCGCCGGCATGTAGTTGGTGAGGAACACGTCGGCGGTCTTGGCCAGTTCGTAGATCACCTCCTGGCCACCCGGCGTGGAGACGTCGATTCCGACACTGCGCTTGCCCCGGTTGGGATGCTCCATCAGCGGATGCCGCTCCGGATCGATCTGGATGCCGCCCATGTTGAGGAAGCCGCGTTGGGTATCACCGCGCAGCGGGTGTTCGACCTTGATGACGTCGGCGCCCCAATCGGCCAGGATGGCGCCCGCCGCCGGGACGAACGTGAATTGCGCAAGTTCCAGGACCCGGAAGCCCGACATCACTTTGACCATTTTCGGACCCTACTTCGCGTCGAACGTCACGGGAAGCGCCGTCGGAGAACGGAAGGGCTGGCCGTGGATGTGGGGGTCGTCGTCGGTGAGCAACCGGACATTGGTCACCCGATCCAGCAGGCATTCGACCGCGACGCGGGTCTCCAGCCGCGCCAGGTGCAGGCCCAGACACGTGTGCTCGCCGGCGGCGAAGGAGATGTGCGGCAGGTGCGTGCGGAAGATGTCGAATTCCTCGGCGTCCTGCCAGCGCCGCTCGTCGCGGTTCGCGGAGCCGATGCACACCCCGACCACCGAACGCGCCGGGATCTCGACGCCTTCGAGATCGGTGTCCTCGGTGGTGAATCGCTGGACCGTCGTCAGCGGCGTCTCGAAGCGCACGCCCTCCTCGATGGCCTGCGGCAAGAGCGCGCGGTCGGCCTGTACCGCGGCGAACTGGTCCGGGTGGGTGAGCAGCAGGTACAGCAGGTTGCCCGATGACCGGTACGTGGTCTCCAGCCCGGCCGGCAACAGCAGCCGCAGGAAGGAGTAAATCGCTTCCTCGCTTAGCCTTTCACCGTCGATCTCCGCCGTGACCAGGTCGCCGATGATGTCCTCGGTGGGGCGGGACTTGCGCAGTGCGATCTGCTCCAGGAAGTAGTCCTTGAGCGCCGCCGAGGCCTCGAAGGCATGCTCGTAGTCGACGTGGTAGCTGATCAGCTGCACGGCGCGCTTACGGAACGTCGGCAGGTCGTCGGCGGGCAAGCCCAGCAGCCGGGCGATGACACGGGTGGGGAATTCGAAGGTGAATTGCCGGACCAGGTCGGCTTCGCCGGTGCCGGCGAACTCGTCGATCAGGGCGTTGCAGATCGGCCGCACGATGGTGTTCTCCCACCGGGCCAGCGCCTTGGACTTGAATGCGGCGGACACCAGGTTGCGGTGGTCGCGATGCTTCTTTCCCTCCATCGCCAGGATGGTCGGCCCCATGAACAGGCCGATCGTCTTGTCGTATGGCGCGGAGCTGAACACCCGGCCGTCCCGAAAGACCTTGTTCACCGCATCGAACGAAACCGCGGAGAACTCGCGCTTGGGGATCAACGACTCGGGCGTCTTGGAGTAGTCCATGACCGTCCCGCGGAACACCCCGGATTCGCGGCGCTTTCGCGCGAAGAACGGGTAGGGGTCGCGCAGGCTGACGGTCTGGCCATTGGCTGCCGCATGCACGTCGGTGGTCACCCTAGATCTCCAGCATCGTCAGCGGGAACGGCAAGGCGCCTTGCGCAAGATCATACTGTAATTCTTACAGTAGACAATATGGGCGTTCACGCGGCCGTCAGCCGTTCACTGCCTGCTCGCGCGCCCACCGGTAGTCGGCCTTGCCCGACGGGCTGCGTTCGATCGCCGCGCGGAACACGACCGCTTTGGGAAGTTTGTAGCGGGCCAGCGATTGCCCGGCGTGGGCGACCAACTCCTCGGCGTCCGCGCGGGCGCCTTCGGCCAGCGCGACGACGGCCACGACCTCCTGACCCCATCGCTCGCTGGGACGGCCGGCGACCACCACGTCGGCCACCGCCGGGTGCGACGCGATGGCGGTCTCGACCTCCTCGACGAAGATCTTCTCGCCGCCTGAGTTGATCGTCACCGAATCGCGGCCCAGCAGTTCGACGGTGCCGTCGGCGCGGTGGCGGGCCCGGTCGCCCGGGATCGCATAGCGAACCCCGTCGATGACGGGAAATGTCTTGGCGGTCTTGGCGGCATCGCCCTTGTAGCCCAGCGGGACGTAGCCGCGCTGCGCCAACCAGCCCATCCCGTCGTGGCCCGGTTCCAGGATGGTGCCGAAATCCTCGTCGGCCACGAACGTGTCCGGCCCCGCGTTGAAGGTGCCGGTGGACACCGCCCCCGAGGTGGACATGTGGTGCATCTGCGCGCCGGTCTCCGAGGATCCGACGCCGTCGACCACCACGGCGTTCGGTAGGACTTCGATCAATCGTTGCTTGACGAACGGGGTGAGCAACGCGCCCCCGTTGGCGACCACGGCCAACGACGACACGTCCGCGATCCCCTTCTCGATGGAGGCCACCAACGGGCGGGCCATCGCGTCACCGACCACCGTCACCACGGCCACCCGTTCGCGCTCGATGGTGCGGACGACCTCGTCGGCGTCCAGACGATCGACGACCGAAGGGAAGACGACGGACTGCCCGGTCGTGATCGCCGTCATCACGCTCCACTGGGCCGCGCCGTGCATCAGCGGCGGCAGGATCATCAACTTGGTGCCGGGGCCCGCGACCACTCCCGCCGCGATCTCCTCGACGGACCCGAACGGCTCGCCGGTCATCAGGTTGCGCCCGCCGAAGGACGTCATGAAGATGTCGTGCTGGCGCCACAGCACACCTTTCGGCATGCCCGTCGTGCCGCCCGTGTACAGGACGTACAGGTCGTCGGGCGAAGGCCGCACCGGGGGTGGCTCCGGCGTGGAGGACGCGATGATGGTCTCGTAATCCACTGCACCGTAAATCAATTCGTTGCCGGAGTCGTCGGCGATCTGGATCAGGACCCGCAGCTGCGGGAGATCCGGCAGGATTTCGGCCACCCGTGGCGCGAATGCGGCGTGGTAGATCAGCGCGGTCGCCCCCGAATCTGCCAACAGATACTGCAGCTCGCTCTTGACGTAGCGGAAGTTGACGTTGAACGGGGCGACTCGGGCTTGAAACGCGCCCAGCAGTGCCTCGACGAATTCGTTCCCGTTGTAGGCGTAGATGCCGAGCAGGTCCTGACCGGCCTCGTGGCCGGGGATCCCGGAGCGTTCGGTGTGGCAGCCCAGCCCGCGGGAGTGCAGGTACGCGGCGAGGCGGTGCGACCGTTCGAGCACCTGTGCGTATGTGTACCGCCGTTCACCCTGGATCAGCAGCTCCCGGTCGGGAATCGCGGCCGCCACGGCCTTCGCGACAGCGGCCACCGTGAATTGTGTTGCTGTGTCGGACATCTGGCCTCTCACGGCTGGTGGGGTAGCAGGCGGACCATCAGGCCGTTGGCTTCGCTGAGCAAGGTTCCATCGGCGGCTGTCATAGTAGCGTCAATGAAAACCTTCCGGCCGTCGATACCGGAGATTCGTCCCTGAGCGGTCAGCGGCTCGTCGATCGGGGTGATCTTGCGATAGTCGACGTGCAGATAGGCCGTGCGGGTCGGCCGGATGTCCGCGGTGGACACGACCATGCCGAGCAGCCAGTCGTAGAACAGCGGGATCATGCCGCCGTGCACGGCGTTGTTTCCGCCGATGTGTGCTGTGGTGAAGTGGCCGGCCATGGTTACGCGGTCGGGGCCTGACTCGGTCACCATCCAGGGCGGCATCAAGGGGTGGGCCAACCCGGGCAGGCTCAGCACTCGGCCGGCGACCGACTCGGTCTCCGGGACCTGGTGGCCGTCCAGCAGCGCGCAAGCGCTCTCCAGGTGCATGGTCGCGGCGGCCCAAAGCGCGGGGTCGGGCTTGGTGGACACGGTCAGGTCCTGCAGGCGGCGCAGCGCGGCGACGAATGGACCCAGTTCCTCGGGCGCGTCCTCGACGGGTTTGACGTCGGGGAATCCGCCACGAACACCGGGTGCGGTGTCGGTCATGGCCGCGTCCACACGTCGAGTAATTCGTCGGTGGTGGTGATGGTCGCGAGCAGCGACAGGGTGTTGGCGATGATGGCCTCTCCGTATTCGGTGGGTATGCCGGCGACCGCATCGCGGGGCATGACGACGCGGTAGGCGGCGTTGACGGCGTCCATGACGACGTTGGGGATGGCGATGTTCAGCGACACCCCGACGACGACGATGGTGGACACCCCGAGGTTGCGCAGTATGGCGTCCAGGTCGGTGCCGCCCATAGGCCCGACGCCGTGCCAGCGGCTGAGCACCAGATCGCTTGGCTCCGGTCCCAATTCGGGCAGTACGGCCGCCCCGGGGGTGCCCGGGGTGATGTCGACCTGACCGTGCCCCATGGCGAAGATCTTGGCGTTGTGGTTGGAGCCGAGCCCGTCGGGCCGCCGCTGCACCAAGCAGTGCACGACGCGGACACCGGCCGCCCGGGCCGCCGGCAACAGCCGGACGATATTCGGCAGGGCGACTCGGCGCGCCTCGGTGGCCAGCATCCCCAGGCCGGCGTTCGGGCCGATCACCGCCCCCTGGCACTCCTGCGTGACGATCGCGGTGCGCTCGGGTGCCGCGATCTCGGAGAGTTTCGGTGTCATGCCGGTACTTCGTAGAACTGTTTGGCCCACTTCCGCAGTGCCATATACCCTTTCGCGTCCACCTTGGAGAGCGCCGGATTCTCCACGTACTTCTGGTACCGCCAGATTCGCAGATCGTCGAAGACGGTGGACAGGAATTGCTGTTCGATCACGTCGCGCAGCTTGCCCTGCGGTACCTCGGATGTGTCGCCGGGGACCCGCGGCCACCAGATCGAGTAGAACAGGTCCGAACACTCGTCGTCGACCGGCGTGCAGGTGAAGATCAGCCGATGGTTCTGGGCCCCCTCGAAGACGCTGATCGCTCCGCCCAGGCCGAACAGGTGGCTGTGGAACCGCAGCGCGAGATCGTCGGGGTTGTCGCTGCGTGCGTCCGGCCAGCCCGCGACGAACTGCCACTCGTGGTCGACGATCTTCCAGTCCAGCACCCGCGGCGTCACCGTGGCATGGTGTACGTATTCGAAATGTGCGCTGTCGGGGGCATTCTCCGCGACGATCTGCGGATGCACGGGCTCGTGTTCGGTGCGTCGCGAGAACTCCGGGTACGCGCGGTAATACGCCGTCGGGTCGGTCTCGAATTGCGGAAATTTCCTAAAGATGTCCGGCATGTCCCACTGCGGCTCCTTGCCTTCCGGCTGGTGCCAGATGAACACGCAGTCGTACTGCTCGCACACCGGGTACACCCGCAGCCGCAGCGCGCGGTTGGGCCGGTCGGGTTGATAGGGGATGTACCGGTTGGTGCCGTCCGGGCCCCAGCGCCAGCCGTGGAAGGGGCATTCGACGCAGTCGCCGAGCACTTTGCCGCCGTGGCCGATGTGGGCGCCGAGGTGTTTGCAGTGTGCTTCCAGGACGTGTAGCTCGCCGGACTCGTCCCGGTAGGCGACCAGATCCTCGCCGAAGTACTTCAGCGGCCGCACTTGGCCAACCGGGAATTCGGGCGACCACCCGACCATGAACCACCCGGTGACCTTCCAGGTGAAGGGCACTTTCACGCCGGTGCCTCCGATTGCCAGATACTAAGTGGATTACAGTATAGATTTCAGCAGTCCGGCCCGCGCACGGCAAGGAGCGAAATGACACAGGGCATCGCGCTCGTCGCGCCGACGGCGCTGGGCGCGGCCGACGGATATACCGGTTCAAAGCCGGCGTAGGGGAATGGCATGTCGAAGGTGACGCGCGGGCTGGGGCTGGTCAGGGAGGCGACCCGTGAGCTCGCCATGTTGTTGCCCCGGACGGTGGCCGGGCTGAACGAATCGACCGGCTGGACTCCGGTGTCACCGCGTGGCGTGCGACAGTTCGGCGAGGTCATCCTGGACGAGCTTGTGCTGAGCGGCTTTTCGCTGCTGGGTGGGAGCCCGGCGGAAATGCGGCCCCTCGTTGGTTGCATGGCCGCGGCAGAGGAGTTGTCCGCTCTGGGCATCGACCGTGCGCACGGGGACCCGATGCCGCTGCGCGCGACCTCGGTGCGGCGGCGCCGCGTCGGCAACCTGGCGTACGAGCGGATGGCGTTCGAGCACGATCCGGCGTTGCCGCAAACCCTGCAAGCCGAGGGACTCGGCGGACCGGCGAGGGCTGTGGTGCACCTGTGCCGGCACCGCGACGGCCCGAGACCCTGGCTCATCTGGGTGCACGGCGCCGGCCAGGGCGGCACCGAAGACCTGTTGTTGAGCCGGATCGGCCGAATACATCACCAGCTCGGCTTCAACGTTGCGCTGCCGGTGCAGCCCGGCCACGGCTGCCGGCGCCGCGAATGGCCCGCGTACCCGGACATGGATCCGTTGGGCAACGTCGCGGGCATGATGCGCGCTGTGTCGGAGGTCCGAGCGGTGGTGCGGTGGGCACAACCTCAAGCGAGCACGGTTGTGGTAGCCGGGATTTCCATGGGGACTCCGGTCGCGGCGTTGGTGTCCCACCTGGAGAGGCAGGTCGACGCGGTCGCGCTGTACACGCCGATCCTGGGGCTGAACGCGATGATCGCCCGCCACCTGGGCCGCTGGGGATCGTCCCAGGACGACTTTCGCGACCTGTTGACATCCCCGGAGGTGGCGAAACTGACGTCGGTAATCGATCCGCTGCGAGTCGATCCGGCACCGCCGCCGCATCGCCGGCTCATCGTCGGCGCCTGGCACGACCGGATGGCCATGCGCGATCCCGCGGTCGCGTTGCAGGAGCGTTGGGGTGGCGAACTGTTCTGGTATGACGGCAGCCACGTCGGGCACGTCTTCTCCCGGCGAGTGCAGAAAGTGACCGATCGGTTCCTGCGCGAGGTCGCCGGCTGATGGCCACCGCACGCACGGCCCGTGAGGTCGTCGAGCTCTACAACCTGGTGGTCTGGAACGAGCGCGACCTGACCCTGGCCGAGGAGCTGTTCGCCGACACCGTGATCCGGCACGAGGTGGGGGAGGCGCACACTCTCACCCGCCAACAGGCGGTCAACCGGATCGAGGACGTCTGGGCGATACTCGACACATTGCGCTTCGATCTGAACATCGTCGTGGCCGGGGACGACGGCGAGCACGTCGCGATCGTCTACGACTCGTCGATGACCGCCAAGGGCGGCACCGAAACCAACGTCGCCAGCATCGAGGTGTTCCGCGTCGTCGATGGGAAGATCGCCGAAGTCTGGAATTGCGGCTACAAACAAGGAGTTTGGAGTTGAGCGATCGCACGCTTGATGAGTTGGGGTACTACCTGCTGGCCGGTGCCGGTGGAGAAGGCCCGGCGGCGTTGATGGACGAGGCCCGCCGCGGCGAGGAGCTCGGCATGGGCACCGCCTTCATCTCCGAGCGCTGGAACGTCAAGGAGGCGTCGTCCCTCGTCGGCGCCGCGTGCGCGGTGACGAACAGGATGCAGATCGCTACCGCGGCAACCAATCACAACACCCGCCACCCGCTGATCACCGGGTCGTGGGCCACCACCATGCACCGGCTCTCCGGCGGGCGCTTCACGCTCGGTATCGGCCGCGGGATCGCGGCGATCTACGGCGCGTTCGGCATACCGGCGGTCACCACCGCGCAGATGGAAGACTGGGCACAGGTCATGCGCCGCCTGTGGCGCGGGGAGCTGATCTTCAACCACGACGGGCCCATGGGCAAATACCCGATCCTGTTCCTCGACTCGGACTTCGACGAGGACATCCGGTTGGCGCTGGTGGCTTTCGGGCCCAATACCCTGGAACTCGGGGGCCGGGTCTTCGACGACGTCATCCTGCACACCTACTTCACCCCCGAGACGCTGCGGCGCTGCGTCAAGACCGTCAAGTCCGCGGCTGAGAAGGCCGGCCGCGACCCGGACAGCGTCCGGGTGTGGTCGTGCTTCGCCACGGTCGGTGACCACCTCCCCGAGGGGCTTCGGCTGAAGAAGACGGTCGCGCGCCTCGCCACCTATCTGCAGGGCTACGGCGACCTGATGGTGCGGACGAACGACTGGGATCCCGCTGTGCTGCAACGCTTCCGGGAAGACCCCGTGGTGACCTCGATCGCGGGCGGGATCGACCACAAGGCCACGGCCGAGCAGATCGAGCACATCGCGACGTTGATTCCCGACGAGTGGCTGGAACCGTCGGCCACCGGGTCGGCCCGGCAATGCGCGGGGCGCGTCCGCAAGGAATTCGACTACGGGGCCGACGCGGTGATCATGCACGGCGCGACGCCGGACGAACTGGAGCCCGTCATCGCGGCGTACCGGGCGGGAGCCTAACGCCTCGAGCGTGCGCGTAACGACACGTTGCACCGGCGTGTCGTGAGCAGGCACGCACGTTCGCGCCCAAGGGAACTCGCGCGCTAGGGCAGGATGACGGTCCGGCTGACCGGCTCCGCCACGGCCTGTCTGCTGGACAGGCCGCGAAGCAGTGAACTCAGCAGGGCGTCGCGGGTCTCGCGGGGATCGATGAGTTCGTCGAAGCCCAGATGTTCGGCCGAGCGATAGGACGCCTGCAACTCGGCGTCACGCAGCTTCGCGGTGACGTCCTCACCGGCATGCGTCGCCCGTCCCAACGCCGCCGCGCTCATGGCGCCCATAGTCGCGCCCGGGTACGCGAAGGTCGCGCTCTGGTGATCGAAACCCAACAGCGACATGACCATGGAGCCAAATCCGTATGCCTTGCGCAGCGTGATGTGCAGCTTGACCGTGGTCGCCGTCGTCTGCGCGGCGAACATCCGCGCACCGGCACGCAGCACGCCGCTGCGTTCGGACCGACTGCCGGGCAGCATGCCCGGGTTGTCGGCAAGGAACACGATGGGCAGGTGGAACGAGTCGGCCACCATGATGAAATGCGCCGCCTTGTCCGCCGCGTCGGCATCGATGGAGCCCGCGAGCACATTGGGCTGATTCGCGACGACCGCGACCGGGTGGCCACCGAGATGAGCCAACGCGCAGATGATCGCCTTGCCGTACCGCGGCTGGACCTCGAACCAGTCGGGCCGGTCGAAGACCACGTCGAGCACGGCGCGCATGTCGTAGATGCGGCGGTTGTCGCGGGAGACGATGTTGAGCAGTTCGGGCGTCGCACGTGGCCCGCTGGCCTCGTCCGGCGGCAGCGGTGCCGGGTACGACCACGCGCTCGGCGGGAAGTACGACAGGTACCGGCGAATATCGGCGATCACGGCTTCGTCGTCTTCGGCGACGTTGTGGATCACCCCGCTCGGCAGGGCGGTGACGGGTCCGCCGAGGTCCTCCTTCGAGATCTCTTCTCCGGTGGACTCTTTGACCACCGGCGGTCCGGCGGTGAAGATCGCTCCCTGTCTGCTCATGATCCGGAAGTCGCAGACCGGGGCGACGAGCGCACCGTGTCCGGCCGACGGGCCGAGCACGGCGGCGACGGTCGGTACCCGGCCCGAACACTGCGCCTGGGCGAGCAGGTCGGTCGGGCTCCGGCCGTAATGCCCACCGCCAGGACGAAAACCGGCGCCTTCGAGCAACATCACCAGGGGAACCTTGTCGCGCAGCGCGAGTTCGGCGATGCGGTAGCGCTTGGAGTTACCGCCGGGTCCGATGCTGCCGGCCATGGTGGTGAAGTCCTCCGAGCCCAACATCACCGGCGAACCGTTGATCGATCCGGAGCCGACGACCAGCCCGTCGGCCGCGATGTCGCCGCCGACCAGCGTGCCGATTTCGCGGAAGCTCCCCGGGTCGACCAGGCGGCCGATGCGCGCGCGGGCGTCGAGCTTGCCCTTGCCGCGGTGTTTGTCGAGCCGTTCCGGACCGCCCATCTCCCGCGCTTTCTGACGGCGCCGGTCGAGGTCCTCGAGCGTCTCCTCCCAATCCGGGGGTTTTGTCATGCCTATGTCCTACCTCATGGGAGTTTCGTCTCGCGAGTAGATCTGCGGGGTCACATACTGGATTGCTTACTGTAAAGTTACCCGCATGGCCGACGCCGCCCGCCTCAAGGTCGACGGGGGCATTCCCAATCAGCTGGCGCGGGTGACCGATGCGGCGGTCGCCCTGGAACGCGAGGGATACGACGGCGGCTGGACGGCAGAAACCAGTCATGACCCGTTTCTGCCGCTACTGCTGGCCGCCGAACACACGTCGCGGCTCGAACTCGGCACCAACATCGCGGTGGCTTTCGCCCGCAATCCGATGATCGTCGCCAACATCGGTTGGGACCTACAGGCGTACTCGCAGGGCCGGTTCATCCTCGGTCTGGGCACCCAGATTCAGCCCCACATCGAAAAGCGCTTCAGCATGCCGTGGAGTCATCCCGCCCGTCGCATGCGGGAGTTCGTCGCCGCCCTGCACGCGATCTGGTCCGCGTGGCACGACGACGGCAAGTTGCGTTTCGAGGGAGACTTCTACACCCACAAGATCATGACCCCGATGTTCACACCGGAGCCCCAGCCGTATCCGGCCCCCAAGGTGTTCATCGCCGCGGTGGGCGAAGCGATGACCGAGATGTGCGGCGAGGTGGGCGACGGACACCTCGGTCACCCGATGGTGTCCAGGCGCTACCTCGACGAAGTGACGATGCCGGCGTTGTTGCGGGGCATGCAGCGCGGCGGCCGCGACCGCGCCGACTTCCAGGTGTCGTGCGAGGTGATGGTGGCGACCGGCGAGAACGAAGCGGAGCTGGCGGCGGCGATGACGGCCACCCGAAAGCAGATCGCCTTCTACGGATCCACGCCCGCATACCAGAAAGTGCTTGCGCTGCACGGCTGGGGCGACTTGCACACCGAGTTGAACCTGCTGTCCAAGCAAGGTGAATGGGATGCGATGGGATCGCTGATCGACGACGAAATGCTCGCGGCTTTCGCGGTCGTGGGCCCCGTCGACACGGTCGGCGCCGCCCTGAAAAGTCGTTGTGAGGGCGCGGTCGACCGTGTGCTGCCGATCTTCTACAACGCCACTCATGCCTGTATAACCGCCGCGATGAAGGAGTTTCGCCGATGACCGCAGCCACGATGGATGACGCCGGACGGTTGTTGGCTGACCCCCTGGCGTACACCGACGAGCGGCGACTGCACGCGGCGCTGACTCACCTGCGCGTGAACGCACCGGTGTCGTGGGTCGAGGTGCCGGATTACCGGCCCTTCTGGGCGATCACCAAGCACGCTGACATCATGGACATCGAACGCGAGAACACGCTGTTCACCAACTGGCCCCGCCCCGTCCTGACGACGGCCGAGGGCGACGAGATGCAGGCGGCCGCGGGCGTGCGCACGCTGATCCACCTCGACGATCCACAGCATCGGGTGGTGCGCGCGATCGGGTCCGACTGGTTCCGGCCAAAGGCGATGCGGGCGTTGAGGGTTCGCGTCGACGAGTTGGCCAAGATCTACGTCGACAAGATGATGGCCGCGGGTCCCGAGTGTGACTTCGTCCAGGAAGTGGCGGTCAATTACCCGCTCTACGTGATCATGTCGCTCCTGGGCCTGCCGGAGGCGGATTTCCCCCGGATGCTCAAGTTGACCCAGGAATTATTCGGCAGCGACGACTCCGAATTCAAGCGCGGCGCCACCAACGAGGACCAGCTGCCGGCATTGTTCGACATGTTCCAGTACTTCAACAAGGTGACCGATTCGCGCCGCGAGCACCCGACCGAGGATCTCGCGTCCGCCATCGCCAACGCCCGCGTCGATGGCGAGCCGCTGTCGGACATCGACACGGTGTCGTACTACCTCATCGTCGCCACCGCCGGCCACGACACCACCAGCGCGACCATCTCGGGCGGCCTGCACGCGCTCATCGAAAACCCCGGCCAGCTTGCGCGACTGCGCGACAACCTCGACCTGATGCCACTGGCCACCGAGGAGATGATCCGCTGGGTGACCCCGGTCAAGGAATTCATGCGCACCGCAGCCGAAGACACCACCGTGCGGGGGGTGCCCATCGCGGCCGGCGATTCACTGCTGCTGTCCTACGTGTCGGCCAACCGCGACGAGGAGGTTTTCACCGAGCCGTTCCGCTTCGATGTCGGGCGTGAGCCCAACAAACACCTGGCCTTCGGCTACGGGGTGCACTTCTGCATGGGCGCCGCCCTGGCCCGCATGGAGGTCAACAGCTTCTTCACCGAGCTGTTGCCCAGGCTGAAATCCATTGAGCTGACCGGGGAGCCGGAGTTGGTCGCCACCACATTCGTGGGCGGCCTCAAGCACCTGCCGGTGCGCTACACGCTGGCCTGAGCGGCGGCCGGGCTGAGCAACCCGCTTAGTCAGCGTGTGCGACGATCCCGGTCGGCACCTTCCCCGGGAGGACTGCAACGCACCCCGGTGAGCCGCCTCATCAAGACCCCGGATCGAGGCGCGGACCAGCTGGTCTGGCTGGCCTCCACCACACCAGGCCTCGACTGGTCCCCCGGCGAGTACTACGCGAAGGGCCAAGTCGCCAGGGCGAACCGCGCGGCCGACGATCCCGTGCTCGCGCGCGAGCTGTGGGATCGCACCTTGGCCAAGCTCGCTTAGGCGATCGCGGGATCCAGCCCGAACTGGCCCGCTCCGCGCCTCCCTCGATACCAGCTGGTATCCACTCGATACTAAAGGGTATGCTGTTGGCCATGTCGCCCGTCAAACCGCTTCGCACCCGCCCCACCCGGGGCGAGGTTCGCGACCGAATCCTGGATGCGGCGTCGAAGGTGTTCGCCGCCGAGGGTTTCGCCGGCGCCACCATCGACACGATCGGTCAGGCCGCGGGCTTCACCAAGGGCGCGGTCTATTCCAACTTCGAGTCGAAGGACGAGCTGTTCCTGGCCCTGCTCGACCGCGAGTTCGAGCTGCGCGGCGAGCAGATCGCGGTAGCGCTGGACCGCAGCGACGGCGACACCACCGCGGCCGCGCGCGAGGTGAGCCGGTCGGTGCTCGACTCGGTCCGCGACAATTCCGACTACTACGTGCTGCTCGTCGAGTACTGGCTGCGCGCCCAGCGCGATCCGCAGATTCGGGAACGTCTGATCGAGCGCCGTCGCGCCGCGGCCGACCAGGCGCTGCACATCGTCGAATCGACCGACACCGTGCCGGGCGACCGGCGGCTGACCGACATCGCCCAGCTCGTCGTCACCCTCAACCTGGGCGTCGCGATGGAAGAGGTGCTGCGTCCGGGAACCATCAACCCCGATCTGCTCGCACAACTGATCACCGCACTGCTGGAATCGATTCCGAATTCCGGCGATTAGGGAAAGCCACACCATGGATGCCAAAGACGAACCGGACGACATCGCGCCCGTGATCATCGCCGCCGGATTGGGGGTCGACGGCGAGCACGGGCCGCTGTTCTCGGGGGTCGACCTGGCCCTGACGCCGGGGTTTCACGCGATTCAGATGCCCGGCGGACCCGGCCAGACCGCGCTGTTGCTGACGCTCGCGGGACGTTTCAAACCGAGCCACGGCACGCTGACCGTCCTCGGCGAAACGACCGCGCGCGCGATCCGTCGGCACTGCTCGATCGCGGCCTTCGAAGACATCGACGACCTGGAGGAATCGGTGACCGTGGGGACCGTGCTCGCCGAGCAACGCCGTTGGCTGGCGCCGTGGTATTCATCGGTGCCGCTGCAATCGGGTCCGGCCGAGCTGACCGAGGTCTTCGACGAAATACCCCCACCGTCCCATGACACCTACATCGTTGAATTGTCAGACCTGGAGCTGTTTTTTCTCCGAATCACGCTGGCGTTGCTGTCGAACCGTCCGATCCTGGTGGTCGGCGACCTCGAACAGGTTCGCGACAATTCCCGGCGAGCGATCGCGGTCGACAGGCTCGGCGAGATCGCCAAGCGGCGCACCGTTGTCGTCGGGGTGACCAACCCGCTCGGCACGGACGCGCCCGACCACGAACTACACGATCATCGCATCCTGACCGGAGAGGACTGAAGATGCTGGCTGGACTCGCATTCGGCTCGGAGATCAAACGTTTCGGCCGCAGCCGATTGACGCGCGTGGCCATCATCGTGCTGATGCTGCTGCCGCTGGTGTACGGGGCGCTCTACCTGTGGGCGTTCTGGGATCCCTTCGGCCACACCAACAAGATGCCGGTGGCGCTAGTCAACTCCGACCGTGGCGCTGTCGTGTCCGGGCAGCAATTCAACGCCGGCGCGGAGATCGCCAAGAGTCTGACCGCGGACGGCGGTTTGGACTGGCACGTCGTGGACTTGCCGGAGGCGCGCAACGGAGTCGACCACGGCAAGTACTACTTCATGGTCGAGTTGCCGCCGGACTTCAGCGCGGCGATCGCATCACCGGTGACCGGGCAACCCAAGAAGGCCAACCTGATCGCCGTCTACAACGACGCCAACAACTACATCTCGACGAGTATCGGTCGCACCGCCATCGGCCAGGTGCTCAACGCCGTGTCCAGCCGAATCTCGGGCCAAGCCGTCAATCAGATGCTGTCGGTGGTGGTTTCGTCGGGAGCGGGTATCAAGCAGGCCGCCGACGGTGCCGCTCAACTCGATGACGGCGCCGGTCAGCTGGTGGCCGGTCTAGACACCGCCCGGTCCGGCTCGGCAACGCTTGCCACGGGGGCCAAGCAACTGTCAGACGGAATCAACCAGGCCACGGACCCGCTGCTGGCGGTGAGCAAGGCGGTGTCGGAAATCGGCGGCAGCACGCAGCAACTGCAACAGGGCGCGGCCGCGCTTCAGCAGGCCAACGACCAGATCGGTGCCATCGCCACAGCGCAGGATGCCGCCGCAAACTCGCTTTCATCGGTGATCGATCAGCTCTCCGCGCGACAGGATCCGCTGGCGAACAACCTGCGCGGCATCCAAGATCAGCTCCGGGGTCACCAGTTCACGCCCCAGATTCGCCAGCAGCTCACCGATGCGCAGAACGCCGCGATCGCCTTGACAGCGGGGTTGCGTACCCCGGGCAGTCCGCTCGGGTCGGCGCTCGACCAGGTCGGAAGCAAGGGACAGGAGCTGACGAACAAGCTGACCCAGCTGCGCGACGGAGCCCAGCAGGTTGCCACCGGCAATGCCGAATTGGCCGGCGGCATCGCCAAACTCGACGACGGCGCACGACAACTCAAGACGGGATCGGCCGAGCTGGCGACCAAACTCGCCGACGGGGCCAAGCAGGTGCCCAACTGGACAACCCAGCAAAAGGATGCGGTCGCCGACACCATCGGAGGTCCGGTGCAACTCGAAGCTTCACATGAGAACGCCGCGCCCAACTTCGGCACCGGGATGGCTCCGTTCTTCCTCACCCTCGCCTTGTTCTTTGGTGCCTTGGTGCTGTGGATGGTGCTGCGGCCCTTGCAGAGTCGCGCGATCGCCGCCGAGGTGCTCGCGATCCGCGTGGTGCTCGCCAGCTACCTGCCGGCCGCCGCGATCGCGGTATTCCAAGCCGTCATTCTCTACTGCGTGGTCCGGTTCGCCCTCGGTGTGCACGCCGTGCACCCAGCGGCGATGCTGGGGTTCATGATGCTGATATCCGGCGCGTTCGTGGCCGCGACGCAGGCGATCAACGCACTCGTCGGTGCTGCGGTGGGCCGGGTGCTGATCATGGCTCTGCTTATGTTGCAGTTGGTCAGCGCGGGCGGCATGTATCCCGTAGAAACCACGTCACGGCCCTTCCAGGTTCTGCACCGCTTCGACCCGATGACCTACGGGGTCAACGGGCTCCGCCAGCTCATACTGGGCGGCATCGACGCCAGACTATGGCAGGCGATCATCGTGCTGGTGGGGATAACGGCTGGCGCACTGGCGATCTCCTGCCTGTGCGCACGAAGAGACCGGGTCTGGAATCTGAGCAGGCTGATACCCGCGATCAAGATGTAGGCAAAAGTTCCGCGTCAACAATCGACGTTGCATGATGGTGGACAGGTCTGCAATCGAGAGGAAGCCGATGTTGGGTGTTCACCATGCCGCGATCCGTACGGCCGACGTCGAACGCTCGAAGCAGTTCTGGCGCGACGGCCCCGCACTCGCCGACGGTGTTCATCGAATCACCGCGCCGGCTGCCGGCGGGAAGACAACGCCGACGGCCGTCATCACCCCGCCCGACGGCGTACTGGTCGAGCTGATCGGACCGGCGCAATGACGGCGCTGGTGACCGGAGGCGCGTCCGGGATCGGCCGTGAAGTCGCCGCACGACTGCGCGAAGCGGGCCACGACGTCGTGGTGTGGGACCTCGCCGGCGCCGACATCGCCTGCGATGTCAGCGATCCCGACGCGGTGTCGGCCGTTATGGCGCAAACCGTGCGCGACCACGGCGCGCCCACCCGAGTCGTGACCTGCGCCGGCATCGGCGCCTCGGGCCTGCTGCTCGAACAGTCGCCCGCAGAATGGAACCGGGTGTTGACCGTCAACCTCACGGGCACCTGGCTGACGATCCGCGCCGCGGCGCGGGCGATGATCGACGCCGGGGTGGGCGGCTCGGTCGTTGCCGTCTCCAGCATCAGCGGTACCCTCGCCGACCGCGATATGGGCGCCTACTGCGTGTCCAAGGCGGGGGTGGACATGTTGGTGAAGGTCGCTGCGGCGGAGTGGGGCGGGCACGGCATCCGGGTGAACGCCGTCGGCCCGGGTGTCACGCGGACGCCGATGCTGGCCAAACCCGAACAGCTGCCCGGCTGGGTGGAGGCCCTGTCCGAACGGACCGCATTGGGCGGTTTGGGGGACGCCGTCGACGTGGCCGGCGCGATCGTGGGCGTGCTCGAATTGCCTTGGGTGACCGGCCAAGTCGTGCATGCCGACGGCGGCCTGGCGCTGCACAGCCCCATCGACGCCTACGGCCAATTGCAGCGGGTGATGGGCCGAAAGGGCCTCAGCTGATCCCGAAATCGATGATGCCGCGGACGATCTTGCCGTTGCGAAGGTCGTCGTAGGCGTCGTTGATCTCCTCGAGGCGATAGCGCCGGGTGATCATCTCGTCGAGCTGAAGTTGTCCGGTTTGATAGAGCCGGGCGAGCCGCGAGATGTCCGCCCTCGGATTGCACGAGCCGAATATCGTTCCGGCCAGCGTCTTGTTCATCAGGATGAAGTCCTGCAGATCGATCTTGACCGAGCGGGTCAGCTGGGAGGTCATGCCGGTGAGCACACACGTCCCGCCTTTGCGGGTGAGCTGCAGCGCATCGCGCACATCCTCGGCGGTGATCAGCGACGGTGAGACCACCACGGCGTCGGCCATGACGCCATAGGTCAAGTCCCGCACCAGGTCCTGCACCTCGGCGACCGTGGCGGCGCTGTGGGTCGCGCCGAACTGCAAAGCGGATTTCTGCTTGAATTCCACCGGGTCCACCGCGACGATCTGCGCGGCACCGCTGATCCGCGCACCCTGGATCGCGCCGGTGCCGATCCCGCCAGCTCCGATGACGACGACGGTGTCACCGCCCCGCACGCCGGCGCGATTGGCGGCCGAACCGTAGCCGGTCGGAATGGCGCACGACAGCAACGCGCTCGGAGCCAGCGGCAGCTGCGGCTCGATCTTCACCAGTGAATTCGTCGACACCACAGTGTGTTCGGCGAACGCACCGACCTTCGCCAGATGTCCGAGCGGCCGCCCGTCGGCGGTGTGATGACGGAAGGTGCCGTCGGTGGGCATGCCCGGCGTCAGGGTTAAGGCGCCGACATCGCAGATGTATTCCATGCCCGTCGCACACCACCGGCACTGGCCGCACACCGCGACGAACGACATCACCACGTGGTCTCCGGGGGCGAAGTCCGTTACACCATCGCCGACTTGCCGCACGATGCCCGATCCCTCGTGTCCGCCGATCGTCGGGAACATGGTCGGCAGGCCGAGGGATCGCATCACCTCGTTGGGTGCCGACATGTCACCCTTGAGGATGTGATCGTCGGAGTGGCACAGCCCGGCCGCCGCCATCTCGACCAGGACTTCGCCGGCGCGCGGCGGATCGAGTTCGATTTCCTCGACGGACCAGGGTCCGCCGACGTCGTGTAGGAGCGCTCCCTTAGTTTTCAAGCGGCTTCCTATGCGGCCGGGGAGAAGGTGACCGGAAGCTTGTTGGGGGAGCGGAAGGTCAGCCCGACGATCTTGGACTCCTGGCCGGTTCCGTCGTCGGCCACCAAGGCCAGGTCCTTGACGCGGTCGAACAGGCTGTTCAACATGACGCGCGTCTCGAGCCGGGCCAAGTGCATGCCGAGACACATGTGGATGCCGCCGGCGAAGGCGATGTGTGCTTGGCGCGGCCGGCGGATGTCGAAGGTGTTGGGGTCGGTCCAGCGGGTCTCGTCTCGGTTGGCCGATCCCATGCACATATCGATCTGAGCGTTCGATGGGATTGTCTTGCCGCCGATTTCGACTTCTTCGGTCGTCGTCCGCATGACCATCGTCAGAGGGGTTTCGAAGCGCAGGCCCTCTTCGATCGCCATCGGAATCAGCGACCGGTCGTGGTAGACGAGGGCCAGTTGCTCGGGGTGGGTCAGCAACAGGTACAGCAGGTTGCCCGACGAGCGGTAGGTGGTCTCCAGTCCGGCCGGCAGCAGTAGCCGCAGGAACGCGATGATCGCCTCGTCGCTGAGTTTTTCGCCGTCGATCTCGGCGGTGACCAGGTCGCCGATGATGTCGTTCGTGGGTTTGCGACGCCGCTGTTCGACCTGTTCGAGGAAGTAGCCGTGTAACTCCGCCGCCGCGTTGAGCCCGGCGACGATGTCGGTCGGGATGGAGATGAGATCGAGGGACAGCCGTCGGAAGAAGTCGAGATCTTCGGGGGGCAGCCCGAGCAGGGTGGAGATGATCCGGGTGGGGAATTCGAACGTCACCGCCTTGACCAGGTCGGCGTGGCCGTCGTTCTTGATCTCGTCGACCAATCGATCGCACACCGGTCCGATGACCGACGGCTCCCAGCGTTCCAGCGCGGTGGCGCGGAAGGCCTTGGCCACCAGGTTGCGGTGGTCGTGGTGTTCCTTGCCGCCCATCGCCAGGATGGTGTGTCCCATCACCAAACCGATGGTCTCGTCGTACTTGTGGGAGCTGAAGATGCGGTCGTCACGGAACGCCTGGAACACCGGGTCGTAGCCGAACAGCACCCACTCGTCGTCCGGCCGCAGCTCTTCCGGCATCTGCGAGTGGTCCGCCAGCGCGCCGTGCCAAACCGGGTCCGTGCGCCTCATGTATTCGAAGAACGGATAGGGGCTGGTCTCGCCGGTGAGGTCGAGCGTGGCGGGCTGGTTGGCGGGGTCGGTGCTGAGCGTCATCAGCGCTCCTCCTGAGCAGCCGGTAAGCGGATTGGATACGCCGGGAATATCGCTATCATAGTATAAATAGCAACTAAGCCCAACGGCTTGTCGAGGTTACCGTAACGGGCACAGTATTGATGCTGGTGGCGTCCTGAGGCGGTGAGGTGAATGCCCGAGCGGCGATTTGTGTGTTCGCTGGACGATCTGCCGCCCGGCGGGATGAAGCTGGTCGACGTCGGGAAGTTCGGCGTCGGCGTGTACAACGTGCGCGGCGAGTTGTATGCGATCGTGAATTACTGCTCGCACGAGGGCGCCCCGCTGTGTCTCGGTCTGCTCGGTGGCACCAACGAGTTCGCCCCCGACGAACCCGGCGGGCTGCGCAGGGTACGCGACGGCCAGATCGTCCGATGCCCCTGGCACAACTGGGAATTCGACATCACCACCGGGCAAAACCTCGCCGACCCCACGCGTCGCGTCCGCACCTACCCGGTCGACGTCACCGACGGGGAGGTGTACCTGACCGCATGATCATCGATGCCAACGTGCAACCGCACTTCCGCTACAACGCCGAGATCCGGCGCTATCTCCCGGCCGCGCACCAGTTGCGGTCGATTCCCGACGTCGAACAGCAGTGGTACCAAGCGCCCGGCGGCGACTACCGGCAAGACCTCTACGGGGAGCACTACCCGGGGTCGGACCCCGACACCGTCCGTCGCCACCTGTTGGCACACGGTGTCGACTACGCCATCCTCAACCCGCTGACCCGCGGCAACATCGCCGACTACCTGCTCAACAGCCGCATCTGCGCGGCGATCAACGACTGGTTGCTCGACCGTTGGCTCGAACCCGACTCCGCCGACCGGTTCCGGGGCACCATCCGCGTCAACCCGGAAGACCCCAAGGCAGCCGTCGCGGAGATCGAGCGCCTGGCCGGTCACCCGAAGCTGGTACAGGTGGGCGTTCCGATGCAGTCCCGCGAGCCCTACGGCAAGCCGATGTTCGAGCCGATTTGGGAGGCCGCCGCCGCCCACGGACTGCCGGTGGCGGTACGCATCAACGGCGGCAACGGCGTCGACTACCCGCCCACGTTCGCCGGGCACGCCCACACCTATCCCGGCTACGCGGCGTTCATGCCGCTGAACTACTTCGTGCATTTGGCCACCCTCATCGTCGAGGGCGTGTTCGGCAGGCACCCCGGCCTGAAGTTCGTCTTCGCCGACGGCGGCTACGACATCCTCACCCCGTTGATCTGGCGGCTGGACACCTTCTGGGTGTCGATGCGCGATCAGACGCCGTGGGTCGACCGTTACCCGAGCGAATACCTGCCTGGCCACGTCCGGTTCTGCTCGTCGGCGTTCGACGGACCGACCGACACCGGCGACATGCAGCGCTGGATGGAGTTCAGTGGCAAGTCCGACCTGCTGATGTACGGCTCGGCGTATCCGCATTGGTCGACTTCGGCGCCGGAGGCGATCGCCGACGGGATGGATGGCGCCCAGCGCGAAAAGATGTTGTGGCGCAACGCCAGTGAACTCTACGGGCTCAAGGAGCGTGTGTGATGACGACGATCGAACGGGTCGATTCACCGACCGGTCAAGAGGACGAGATAGCGGTCACCATCGTCGACACCGACGTACACCCGTTGCCGGTGTCGGCCGACGTGCTCAAGTCCTACGCGCCGGCCGAATGGGTGGACAAGATCTGGCCGACGGGCAACGCGGTCAGCCCGGTGCGGCATTTCTACGACACGCCCGACTCGTACAAGACCATGTCGCTGCGGATGGACGCCGCCCCGCCGGGTGGCGGGGTCGCCGGCAGCGACCCCGAGTTCGCCGCCAAGCAGTTGCTGCTCGACGCCGGCGTCAGCATCGCGACGCTGGAGCCGATGTGCGATGCGCAGCTGCCCCAGGCCGAGCATGTGCTCAAGGCGACCTACAACGACTGGCTCGCCGACGTCTGGCTCGACAAGAACAATGGGCACGGCCGCTGGCGCGGATCGATCAGCGTCAGCGCGCAGACCCCCGAGCAGGCGGCGCGCGAGGTCGAACGGTGGGCGGGCCACCCCTACATGGCCCAGGTGCTGATGACACCGCAGACCCGTGGGATCCCCTTCGGGAACCCCCATTTCGACCCGCTCTACCAAGCCGCGGCGCGCAACGGCTTCCCGGTGGCCACCCACCTGATGGGTCAGACGCCGTTCGAGCTGATCCCGCTGTATCCCGTTGGCAACCCCGCACACTGGCACGACTTCTTCGCGTCCTGGCCACTGCTGTACGTCTCGCATCTGATGAGCCTGGTGTTCGACGGCGCTTTCGACCGCCACCCCGAGCTGCGGGTGGTGTTCGTCGAAGGTGGCTTCACGTGGGCGATGCCTGTGATGTCGCGGATGGACCGCATCTGGGAGGCTCGCCGCGGCGACCTGCCCCACGTGCGGCGCCGCCCCTCGGAGTATGTGCGCGAACACGTTCGATTCACCACCCAGCCGCTGGAAGACGCCGACACCGTGCACTTCCGCGAGTACCTGGAGATGATGGACCTGGGCGACAACCTGATGTTCTCGACGGACTACCCGCACTGGAGCTACGACTCGCCCACCTATGCGATCAACCGATTCCCGGCCGACCAACGGGAGCGGATCATGCGCGGCAACGCGACCGCGCTCTATGGCCTGCCGGCGACGGTCAAGGCGCTCCCCGGGGAACGGTGAATTCGGCCCGCGCTCGTGCGCAAGCATCTCGTCCTTCACCACACGGAATCGCGGGTCTACCTTGAAGGGGGTTCCGGCGCCGCCCGCGCCGGGGCCGGCGAACCCCCAATCACGCGCCCGGAAGACCAGAAGGTATGACACAGACGAATCTGACGCGGCCGCAGGGCCTTACTCGCATCGACCCCGTGCTCCGGGAGGCTGCCACCGCGCTCGGCGTCGTCGAATTCCGCGCCGAAACCCTGCCCGCCGAACGTGAACACGCCAACCGGCTCGCCGCCGAACGCGCCGCGGCGGCCAACACCGACGGCGTGGCCATCGACACGCGCACCATCGCCGGGCCCGGCGGGCATCAGCTGAACCTCCGCATCTACCGCGGTCCCGATCTCGATCGCGCGGGATTGGGTTCCCCCCTTGTCCTGTACGCCCACGGCGGTGGCTTCGTCACCGGCAACCTGGACACCGACCACGCGCAATGCGCAGAGCTCGCCAGGGAGGCCGGCTGCCTGCTGGTATCGGTCGACTACCGGCTCGCGCCCGAACATCCCTGCCCGGCGGCGTTGGACGACGTCGAGGCCGGTTTCTACTACGCCATCCGCAACTGCGCCGAGCTGAACGTCGACGTCAACCGCATCGCGGTGATGGGCCGGGACGCCGGTGCGGCGCTGGTCGCGGGCCTCAGTCAGCGCATGTTCGACGACGAGGGCCCACAGATCCTGATGCAGATCCTGCACCAGCCGATGCTCGACTCCGACGCCACCCAGTCACGGCGCGAATTCCAGCGCACGCCGGGCCTCAACGGGCCGGCCGTGAGCCGGGCGTGGGGCCATTACCTCGGGCACGCGAGCGCCAGCGGTCAACACGTCCCCGCGCACCGGGCGAACCTCGAGGGCCTGCCGCCCACGTTCGTCAGCTGCGCGGAGATCGATCCGTGCCGCGACGAAGCCATCGACTACGCGAACCGGCTGTTGCACGCCTACGTGCACACCGAATTGCACGTGATCGCAGCCGCATTCAACGGATTCGACTCGCTCGTTCCCGATTGGGTTGTTTCTCAGGAGAACCGGGCCCTACACGCGCGTTCGCTGCGCCGCGTGTTCGCCATGTAGCGACGAACAGCGCTATCGAGGGAACTCCGGTATCTCTTACCGTAGCGCTCGTTGCTACGATCGGAAACGCCGGCGAATTCTCCACGAGAGGCAGCATGACGACACTCGAGTCTCCCGAGAAGACGCTGTTCGCCTCGACGACCCAAGCGTTCCTGGAAAAGGAAGCGCCGCTGCGCCGCGTGCGGGAGTTGCACGCCGCGGGAGTGTCGTTCGATCCGGCTTGGTGGCGGCGCGCCGCGGAGCTCGGCTGGACCGCGCTGTTGGTGCCGGAGGAACTGGGCGGCGGCAGTGTCTCGGACAGCGGCCTGGCGGACCTGGCCATGGTCGCCGAACAACTGGGAAAGACGGTGGCGCCCGGGCCCTTGTATCCGGTCAGCGTCGTGCTGGCCGCACTCGTCGAGTGCGGGGACTGGCAACCGCACACCGGCACCATCGAGGCGCTGATGTCCGGTGAAACGGTGGCGTCGTGGGCGGTTTCGGAACCGGGCCGGGGCTGGGCACCGCTGAGCCCGACGGCCACGGCAACTCCGACCGAATCGGGCTTCCGCATCGACGGCACCAAGGACCGGGTCGAGGCCGGCGCGCAGAGCGCGGTGCTGCTGGTGGTGGCACGCTGCGAGGACGAGATCTGCCAGTTCCTGGTCCCCACGGATGCGCCGGGAGTCACCATCGAACCCCAGCAGTCGGTCGACCTGGTCAAGCACTACGCCCGGGTGCGTTTCGACGGTGTCGTGGTGGAGTCGTCGGCGGCCGTCGGCGCGCCCGCCGACACCTCCGCGCTGATCGACCGTCTGGGCCACATCGCCCAGATCCTGCAGTGCGCAGAGGTGGTCGGCATCCTGCAGACGGTGTTCGACCTGACCGTCCGGTGGGCCCTGGACCGCCACACCTTCGGGCGGCCGCTCGCCTCCTACCAGGCCCTCAAGCACAGGTTCGCCGACATGAAGCTGTGGCTGGAAGCCTGCCGCGCGACCACGGCCGCCGCGATCGCCGACGTTGCCGCGAACTCGCCGGGGGCGGGCCTGGCCGCGAGTGTCGCCAAGTCCTACGTGGGTGAGATGGCCGGCCGGATCGTGCAGGACTGCGTGCAGATGCACGGGGGCATCGGCGTCACCTGGGAGCACGACCTGCACCTGTACCTGCGCCGAATCACGTTGTACCGCTCGATGTTCGGGACGCCCGAGGAACACAATCTGCGCGTCTACGAATACGAGAAGGCCGGACGTTCGAACAGATGACGCCGACCGAATCCGTCGCCGAGTTCGCGGCCCGGGCCAGGGCATGGCTCGCGGACAACATGCCCTCCATCGACCCGGAGTCGCCGCCGCCCGCCCCGCGCGACGACGAACGATCCTGGCGGAGGGCCCGAGAACTGCAAAAGCGGCTCTACGAAGGCGGATTCGCCGGGATCTGTTTCCCGCGCGAGTACGGTGGCCTCGGCCTGGACTACGAGTACCAGAAGGCTTTCGACGCCGAGTCCCTGGCTTACGAAATGCCGCTGATCCTCAACACCCCGACCTTCACCATCTGCTGCGCCACCCTGCTCGATACCGGTAGCGAGGAGCAGAAAAGGCAGCACATCGGTGCGGCCCTGCGCGGCGACGAGGTGCTGGTGCAGTTGCTCTCCGAGCCGAGCGGCGGATCCGACCTGGCCGGTGTCATCACCCGTGCCGAGCGGCGTGGCGATCGCTGGGTGCTCAACGGGGCCAAGACGTGGAGCACCAGCGCGTTCGCCGCCGACTACGGATTGTGTCTGGCGCGGACTGACTGGGATGTGCCCAAGCACGAGGGCCTGACCATGTTCCTGGTGCCCATCGCTCATCCGGGAATCACCTTGCGGCGCATCACCATGCTGAGCGGTTCCACCGAGTTCTGCGAGGAGTTTCTGGACGGGGTGGACGTCGGCGATGACGCCGTCGTGGGTGAGGTGAACGACGGCTGGGCGGTCGCGTCGCGGCAGCTATACCACGAGCGGCGGGCGGTGGGGCAGGGGTCCGAGTTCGCCAGTGGTAGCGGCAGCGAGGGCGGCAACGCGAATCCCGTTGACTATGTGAGCCTTATCGAGAAGACCGGACAGGCCGGTAACGAACGCGTGCAGCAGCTGGCCGGCCGCGCACTGGTTCAGCGCGCGGTGGCCGAGCAGCTGATCGGTCACGTGTACCGCAGCGTCCGAGACGGCACGCTGCCGCCGGCCGCCGGGACGCTGATCCGGTTGTTCCACGCCGAGACCGTGTTCGTGGATGTCGACACCTCGATGGCGATCGCGGGAAGTGCCGGCGTGGTCGGGGAACCCGGTGACGGCCTGGAAACCGGGCTGCGCTACCTGTCCCGCCAGACTGTCGCGATGGGCGGCGGCACAACGGAGATGGCGCGCAACGTCATCGGTGAGCGGGTGCTGGGCTTCCCGAGGGAATACGCGGCCGACCGGGGGGTGCCGTTCAAGCAGGTGCGGCACGGCCAGCGGTCTGACCGCCCCTAGCCTTCCGCGACCAGATTCTCGGTGAGACCCCCGACGACCGGGAGTTGTACCAGCGACAGAACATGGTGCGCCGGACTTCCGGGCGGGGCGATCAGCGCGTACTCACTGCCGTGTCGTTGTGCTCGTTCGCGGCCGGCGGCCAGCGCGCTCACGCCCGCCGAGCCGAGCTGGGTGACGTTGCTGAGGTCGATCGTCAGCGGCGCGACACCGGAACGGCTTTCGACGGCGATCTGACGGTCCAGCGTGGACGCGCTGGAGGAGTCGACGTCGCCGCTGACGACGATGCGGCCGGGTTCGGCGACCACCGACTCGAATTCGGAGTTGATCGAGCGGTGCTGATCCACCCGGTTGAGGAGCGTGTCGGTGACGAAATTGGCCGGCCGCGACAGGCAGTGCGTCAACCTGGCGGTTGTCCCATCGGGCCCATGGGCGACGTGTGCGCTGGACACCAGGGCCTCAGCCATGGCAAGGCCGCGGCCGCGACCCTGCTCGCCTTCGCGGTGATCCTTCCACTGCCCATGGTCGACGACCGATGCGTACAGATTGCCGTCACCGGCCAGCGACGCCTCGACGACGATGCCGTCGGAAACCTCTGTGGCGTAACCGTGTTCGACCGCGTTCTCGACGAATTCCGAGATCGCGTGCACGATGTCGGAAATGTCGTCGGAGGCGGCGCCGACGTCGGAGAGCCATTGACGCAGGCGGCCGCGCACCGCGCGCGCGGCCTGAATGGTTGCATCCACCGTCATGTGAAGCGGTGGTGGAGGCGTGCGCCGCTGCGCTGCCAGCAGCGTGATGTCGTCGTTGTAACCGGTCGGCCGCAGCAGCAATTCCAATGTCTCCGAGCAGATACGGTCGATGGGACGCGCCGAGGACTCGATGACGAACCCGCCCTGACCGCCGGCGATGGTCGCGGCCAAGTCGGCGAATTCGGCGGTGCTGGCCGCCGGCGGCCGGCCGGGGCGCTCGATCAGGCCGTCGGTGTACAGCATGACCGCGTCGCCCACGTCGAGGAATTCGGTGCGCACCGGAAAACCCGTGCCGCTCCCCAACGGGCCGGCTCCGGACGGCACGAGGTAGCGCGTGTCGGCGTCCGCCCCGACCAGCAGTGGCGGTGGGTGACCGGCGGTGCAGTACTGGAATTCGCCCGTGACGAAGTCGAGCGAGCCCACGCACACGGTGGCCGATCTCGACCCCGGCACATGTTCGTGGAAGCGGTCGACCGCCGCGAGCGCCTCGGCGACCGGGTAACCCGCCAAAATCTGCATCCGCAGCGCGGTGCGCAGTTGCGACATCACCGCGGCCGCCTCGACGCCATGGCCCACGACGTCGCCGACGACGAGAACCAGTCGGTCCCCGAGAGGGATCGCATCGAACCAGTCGCCACCGGCGGCCGTGTCCTCCGCGGCGACGAGGTACTCGGCCGCGACATCGGCGCCGGGAACCACGGGTACCGAGGGTGCCAGCAATGCCTGCTGCATGACGATGGCCGAGTCGCGGACGTTGCGATACCGCTCGGACAACTCCTGCATCCGCGACTCAGCGGCCAGCCGGGCCCGCACCCGGTCGGTCACATCGATGAAGGCGAGCTGCACACCCTCGATCGTGCCGTCGTCGCCGCGTCGCGCCGTGACGATGAAATCGAAGAAGTGTTCCTGCGCCGTCCCCGAGCCCTCGAAGTCGGCCTGCACCCGCCACTCGGTCCCCGACTGTGGCTCGCCCGTCTCGTACACCCGATCGAACATCGGCAGGATCTGCTGGCTCTCCAGCTCGGGATACACCTCGCGCACGAGCAGGCCGATGGTGTCGATCGGCGGACTGAGGGCGCGGTAGGCGGCGTTGACGGCGATGAAGCGGTGGTCGGGGCCTTCGAGGCCAACCAACAGGGCGGGAACGTGATCGAAAACGCGGCGGACGTCGTCGGCCGCACCGACGGTCGCATTCCAGTTCCTTTCGACCGCCATTTGGCTGTCCCTCCTACGGACCCTTTCTCGGACCGAGTTCCGCAAGCTGGTCATAAAGCGCTGTGCACGCGCCAGGCGCAGGCATTAAGAGTATCAATGGCGTCCGGATGCTCGATGCAGCAGTTTCGCGCGTGGCGCGCGGCGGCGCCGCGGCCCGGATTCCGTCCGGCAATTAAATCAGTACGGTTTGTGATTACTCGGCGCGGGTATCACGCGCTCATGGTCGATGTCGTGCCGCGGCGGTTGATCTTGACGTGGCGAAGCGTCATGTCTGCACCGGTCTTCACCCTGAACGGCTGGGTCGCCTTCAACCTGCCGCGAACGGTGACCGCATTGGGCGTATCGCTGCTGGCCGGCCTGGTGGCCGTCCACGCTTATGTCGTCATGACCGAACCGGCGGTGCCCGGGTACTTCGTGGTCTACGCAGCTGTGCTGGCGATCTGTTGCCTGGCGGCCGGGGCGGCGATGACGTTCGCCCTCAAACCGCGCGTCCCCGAGGCGGGCTGGTACTTCGGCAGCGTGGTCTGCCTGGCCTTCCTCGCGGTTTACCTGGCCAGCCGGTGGGGCACCCTGCCTGGGCTGGAAGCGCTGACCGGCCGTTGGGACGTGGCGCCGGGCACCTTCGCTTTCGCGTTCGCCGCGGGGTTCATCGCGGTGCACGCGACCGTGCTGTCCGGCGTCAACGTGGCCTACCCGCAACGGCAGCAGTGGTACGACTGACTGGAGCCCTGCATGACGACGCTTGACTACCCGGTGTGGCTACGAGTGGACCACTGGCTCAACGTCCTCTTCGTAACCCTGATCATCCGGAGCGGCATCGAGGTCCTGGGCACCCACCCCAAGTTGTACTGGCACGACGACAGCAAACCCGGCAGCGAATGGGCGCGCTTCACCCGCAAGGTCATGCCGCGCCATCGCCTCTACGACACGCTCGACGAAGAAGAGTCCTACAGCTCGTTGGTGGCGCTGCCCGGTCACAAGAAATTGGGCATGGGGCGCCATTGGCACTTCTTCTCGGTGATCTGCTGGATTCTGCTCGGCCTGTCCTACTACGTCCTGCTTTTCGCGACCGGTCAATGGCACCGCTATTGGCCCTATTCGTGGTCGATCTTTCCCGAGGCCGCCAATGACATCGTCACCTACATGTCGTTCAACCTGCCGCCGCTGCTGCCCGGTGAGCCCATGGACGCAATCCAGAAGCTGACCTATGCCGGCGTCGTTTTCATCCTCGCGCCATTCCAGATCCTGACGGGAGCCGCGCAGTCCCCGGCGATCGAAGCCCGGTTCCCGTGGTACGTGCGGATGTGGGGTGGCCGGCAATGGGCGCGGAGCCTGCATTTCCTGGGGCTGCTGGCCTTCGTCGTCTTCATCCTGGTTCACCTGTCGATGATCTTCTTCTGGGGCTGGGGCCAGCTGACGGCGTCGATGATCTTCGGCTCCGTCCGGAACATCAATTGGGCGACGGCACTGTCGCTGATCATCATCGGGGCGATCATCGCCGTCCACGTCGCGGCCACCAAATGGAGCCTGCGCCATCCCGTCCAGGTGCACCGCATCCTTGGCGCCGTGGTCACCGGCGCCCGGCTGCTCCTGTTGCGCCCGCTGAACTCGCGGCAGGACTACCCCGTCCGCAAGGTGACCAAAGATCACCGGGTGAACGGAAAGCCGCCCGCCAGCACCGAATACAAGGTCATGGCGGTCCACAACTTCGTCGACTGGCGGCTGCCGGTCGGCGGCCTCGTCGAAAACCCGGTGACGTTGGATCTGGCCGCGCTTCGGGCACTCGCCGAGCGGCAGACGCAGCGGACGCTGCACAACTGCGTGCAGGGCTGGACCAGCATCGGTGAGTGGAGCGGCATTCCGCTGGCCCAGCTGGCGGATGTGGTGCGGCCTTTGCCGCAAGCCAAGTACATCTGCTTCCTGAGCATGCAGGACACCGGGCGCGACGAACCCGCGGCGGAGACTCCAGGGGGCCAGTTCTACGAGGTGATGGACCTCGAACTGGCCTACAAACCGCAGACGTTGCTGGCGTATGAGATGAACGGCCGCCCGTTGCCCATCAAGCATGGCGCCCCGCTGCGGCTGCGGGTGGAGACGCAGGTTGGCTTCAAGATGGTCAAGTGGATCAACGGAATCGAGTTCGTCGACGACTACTCCCGCATCGGTAAAGGGTTGGGCGGCTGGCGTGAGGACCATGTGCACTACGACAAAGACGTGGAGATTTGACATGACCGAACCGATGGTGCGGCCCGAGCTCATCGACCTGAATTCCGCTGCGCGGCACCGTGTTATGGAGAACGTCTCCGCCAAGGGTGGCCACTGCGAGGCGTGTGGCGGAACCGACTTCGAGGTGGGACACGCCTTGTACTTGGGATTCCTCTTCCTCAACGAGGAGGAGGACGCCTACATGGTGGCGCTGACGTGTCGCAATCCGGAATGTCCGAAGCCGCGCACCGGGATCGTGTTGCCGGAGAGGGACTTTCTCAGCCTGGGGACGTCCGCTCCGCAGAACGCGACCGCATCCTGAGGCGGTGACGTCTTTTCGCCGCCGCGGTCGCCTCGCCGGGTAGCACCGGGCGCGGCAAGCCCAACTTCTCGGCGAGACCGGAAACTTCGCGGAGTTGCTCGCACAAGGACTCGAAGCGCCGCCGGTCCGCTTCATCGAGCAGACCGAGCGAACTGTAGTGCACCAACCTCGGCAGTCGTCCGGCCAGTGCCGCGCCCCAACGAACGCTGACGTCGTATACCTCGCCGTCCTCGACCGACCCCTTGCGCCCCAAGGCTTGAAGGGCCTCGACTTGCCGGGTCAACATCTCGACGTCGGCGTCGATCGCGACCGGCACCCGCCCGTCCGATGCCACGCTCATGTGTCCTCCCGTCGTTCTGGCCGCGACCCCACTGTGCCGTATACCCCCCGAAGTGGGGTTACATGCCACCCGCGAGGGGTGCTTGCGCACCCAGTGGCCTCCCGATCCTCGGGTGATCGCGCGGCTAGATGGTGACGTGTTCGGCGCAGTCGACACGGAGGTCGTCGATGTGCATCGGCGTGTCGTAGAACTTGCAGCGATAGCTTCGCGACTCCACCGATGTGATCTCTAATTGCGCGCAGGTGCTGCACGCGCGGACGACCGGAAGGAGTTGCGCCCCGTGCAGTTTCGCGATGACGAGCAGCAGGTTGTCCAGCAGCTGTTCGGCCTCGACACGGTCCAGCTTGGATGTAGCGATCTCAGCGGGTGCGGTCCAGCGGGATAGTTCAGCCGCGGCCCTGCGGCCGACTTGGGTGAGCACCAGGTGGTGCCTTCGTCTGTCGTCTGGATCGGGGCTGCGCACGACCAGGTCTTTGCGGACGAGCGCGGCGACGGCATCACTGACGGTGGGGTCGGCGACGTTGAGTTCTCGTGCCAGGGCGGTGCTACGCGCGGCGGGAGGCGGCCCGACGAAAAGCCAAATCAATACCCGCATCTGGGTGCTCGACAGATCGTGTGCTTCCGCTGCTCTCCTGGCCAGCACGTGCAGAGCATCGCCCACGCGGTCGAGCGCCGCGACGATCTTCGAGTCGAGACTGCGGTGGCGTGCTTCCCCGGGCTTCAGAGCGTGACCTCGTTCAGCTTGCCGGTGGCCACGTCGAACACCAAGCCACGCAACGATTCATGCTTGGTCACGAAGGGGCTCCGCTCGATCCGGCGCAGCGACTGGCGAACGTCCTCCTCGACGTCGGTGAATGTCAGCATGCCGCAGTCGGTGTGGTGGATCAGGATGATTTCAGTGGTCCCCAGCAGTCGTTGGCTGATGGCCAGGGAACGGATCTCATCGTCGATGATGACGCCGCCGGCGTCGCGAATGACGTGGGCCTCGCCCTCTTTCACGCCGAGCATGCGGTAGACGTCCAACCGGGCGTCCATGCACGCGACCACCGCGACGTGCTTGCTTGGCGGCAGCGGCAGTGGTCCGGTGAAACCGCGCGCGTAGGCGAGGTTGTTGGCGAGGTGTTCGTCGGTGACGCTCACGCGGACGTTCTCCTGTTCGGTTGCTGTCGGCTGGTTGTTCGCACCGGAGCGTATGCCCGGCGGACGGGTCGGATGAGGGGTGTGAATCAGGCTGATCGTAATCCTTAGGACTCCTCAACACATGAGGAATCATAGGTTGCGTTCGCGTCATCAACGCAGTCAACGCGGCACAGATCGCAGCCCACACCGAGGACGACATATGCCCAAACTCTCCCGCAGCGACTGGTATGACCTCGCCCGCGACACCAACTGGACGTTCCGCTACGTCACGGAGGACGAGGTTTTTCCCGAAGAGCTTTCCGGGACACACCGCGTCTCCTCCGAGGGCTGGCTCAAGTGGGACGAGCCGTACAAGATCGGCTACCGCGAGTACGTCCATAACCAGGTCACCAAGGACACCACCACCTATTCGCTGAAGAACGCGATCGGGCGCTCGAAGCTCTTCGAGCAACTCGACCCGGGCTGGAAATCGGTGATCGTCGCGCATTACGGCGCGATCACGATGCCCGAATACTTGGCGTCGATCGGCGAGGCCAGGATGGGGCGCTTCGGCCGCTCCGCCGCGTGGCGTAACACCGCGACGTTCGGCACCCTCGACGAGGTTCGCCACGGTCAAATCCAGGCGTTCTTTCCCTACGGCCTGCTCGAAAAGGAGCCGCGAGGGGACTGGGCGCTCAAGGCATTCCATACCAATGACTGGATCGTCCTTGCGGTGCGTTACCTGTTCGACGACATGTTCGTCGCCAACGATGCCTTGTCGATCGCGTTGCAGCTGACCTTCACGCTGGAGACCGGTTTCACCAACCTGCAGTTCCTTGGCATGGCCGCTGACGCCATCGATGTGGGTGATTTGGAGTTCGGCGCGCTGATCAGCTCGATCCAAACCGATGAGGCGCGCCATGCCCAACAAGGCGAGCCCACGATCAAGGTGCTCATCGACAACGGCGAGGCCGAGTGGGGTCAGTTCCTCATCGACCACATGTTCTGGCGTTCGTGGCGCATCTTTGCGCTGCTGACCGGTCTGTCGATGGATTACTACACCCCGCTGGAAAGCCGGCGGATGAGCTTCAAGGAGTTCATCGAGGACTGGGTGGTCAAACAGTTCGCCGACCAATTCCGCGACTACGGACTCGAATTCCCTTGGTATTGGGATGAATTCATCAACGAGTTGACGTGGTATCACCACGCCATCCACCTCGGCGTGTGGTATTACCGGCCGACGGTGTGGTGGAATCCGGATGCCGGGGTATCTGAGGCCGAGCGGCTGTGGCTCGAGGAGAAGTACCCTGGTTGGAACCGTGACTTCGGCAGGCACTGGGACGTCATCACCGACAACATCCGCAACGGCGATATCGCGGCCACCCTGCCCGAGACGCTGCCGATCACCTGCAATCTGTGCCAGCTGCCGATCGTTCGCGCCGCGGGGGTCGTTGTCGGAGCTCACACCGACCCCGCGCCGCTCACGCATGTACACAACAGCCGCAAATACCTGTTCTGCTCGGAGCCATGCCGGTGGATCTTCGCCCAGCGACCCGACCGTTTCGCCGGCCACCAGTCGCTGATCGACCGTGTGCTCTCTGGGGAGATCAGCCCACCCGAACTCGGAACAGTGCTGAAGTATTTCGGGCTGTCACTCGAGGAGCAGGGTCAAGACGCCGACGGATACGCGTGGGCGCTGAATGGATCAACCAACGGATCGAAGGGCTGAATGCCATGGCACTGCTCCCGCTGACCGCCTTGTTTGAGGGCGACGTGCTCGAACTGTTGATCCCCGTCGACGATACCGATACGGTCGAAGCCGTCGGTGCGGCGATCGCCCATCATGTCGTCGGACACCGGGTGGCCCGTCGTGACGCGCCGATCCGATTGCGCCACAACGGGATAGTCCTGGACCCGCGGGCCGGTATTGGCGCGTCTGGCGTCGGCCCACTCGACCATGTCGAGGCCTTCTATGACTAGCGCCCAAACCTGGATCCCCGTCGCCACCATCGACGACCTGTGGGAAGGTGAGGTCGCAGAGTTTTTCGTCGGCGACCGGCCCATCCTGCTCGCGCACCTACGCACCGGACAGATCCGCGCCTACGACGGGTTGTGCCCGCATGCGGGCTTCCCGCTGGCCGACGGGGACGTCGATGGCGACTTCCTGACGTGTTCGGCGCACAACTGGGAATTCGACCTGTCGACCGGCGCCGGGATCAATCCCGCCACCTGCCGCCTGCGCAGCCACGAGGTGCGCCGTGAGGGCGACCAAATCGTGGTATCGCTCAACGAAGAATGGAGCCATTGATGACCGCAGCCGCCGAACAGGCCAAGCTGGTCGGTCCCGTCGTGCGGGGCTTCGATCCCGAGATCGTCTCCGCGCTCACCGAGGCCATCTACACCGACAATCCCGGCGCCGCCATCACCATCGAAGACCACGCCGGCTATGTGCGCATTCACGCGCCGCGTTTCTTGCGCGTCACTCGAGTCAGCCTGGAATACGCTGCAGGACAACCCTTCCCGCTCGCTACGCTCGAGCCGGCACTCGCGGGTTTCGCCGGCCGGATCCGCTACGTCGGCGACGACGAACTGCACTGGTACCTGGACCGAGAGGACTAACGCATGACCACCGCGGAGCCCCGGCGGCTCAAGACGTGGAGCATCGCCGGCGACACCCGGCGCAAGCCGACCGAGTACGAAGCCGTCACCGGCCAGTTTCACTACCACTTCAACCGCAAGCCTGCCCCTTTCGACCTCGACCCCGACAGCGCAATCAACCGCTGGTACCTCAAACATCGCGAAGGCTCACCCCTGCAAGCCAAAGACTGGGAAGGCTTCCGCGATCCCGCCGCACTGAACTACCGCCGCTACATCGCGCTGCAACACGACCGCGAGATCTATGCCGAAGGCGTCGTCGACCAGTACGAGGCAGTCGACCACGACGCCAAGCTTGGCACCGAATGGGTCGAGACGCTCAACCGCATCTACGTGCCCGCCCGCTACCTGTTTCACGTTCTGCAGATCACCAGCCTCTACGTCGGCCAATTGGCGCCCAGTGCCTACATCACGAACGCGGCATTCTTCCAGGCCGCCGACGAATTGCGGGCCCTGCAATGGACCGCGTACCGGGCTAAGTCGTTGTCACTCGCGCACGGCACGCAGCTGGCCAACACTGAAGCGACACGGCGGATCTGGGAAACCGACTCGGCATGGCAGCCCGCCCGCGAAAACCTCGAACGCCTCCTGCTGGCCTATGACTGGGGTGAGGCGTTCACCGCACTCAACCTCGTGGTCAAGCCCGCACTCGACGCGCTGTTCAAGGAAGCGTTCGTCGATCTGGCCAACGACCAGGGCGACGGCCTTACCGCCGCCCTGCTGCAGGACTCCCGCGTCGATACCACGCGCAGCCGAGCCTGGAGCGCGGCCCTGGCCCGCTACGCGATCGCCGCCAATCCCGGCAACCGCGCAATCATCAACGGCTGGGCGGCAAAATGGCGGCCACTGGTGGACCGCGCTGTCGACGGCCTGACCGAGGCCTTCGCCGTCCCCGCAGCGGCTCGTCAGCGCGTCGCCGACTCGGTTGCGGCGTTCACCGCGCAATGGGCGGATTAGGGGCTACCAGCTGGCCCCGCACGACGGAGCCGCACCCGCGCCACGGTTTATCGATGGCGGAGTCGGCAAAGCAAACGTGAAGCGCTGCAAGTTAACTTGAGGCCTCGATGACAGTCAGGCTGAGACGGGCTTCTTGGCCGGCGCGGAAACCTTCATCAGCTTCATCAGGTTGCCGCCCATGATCTTTGCGATGTCGGCCTCGTCGAAGTCGGTGAGCTCGTCCACGAACGAGATGGGGTCCTTGAGGCCTTCGGGGTGCGGCCAGTCGGAGCCGAAGAGCACCCGGTCGGTGCCGACCATCTTGACGATCTCGGTGAACCTGTCCTCCCAGAACGGGGTGATGTAGACGCAGCGCTTGAACGCCTCGATCGGGTCCTCGCTGAACGACTGCGGCATTTTCTTGTAGACGCCCTTGAGGCCCTTGAACAGGTCCGGCACCCAGTCGGCGCCGTTTTCGATCGACAGGATCCGCAACTCAGGGTTGCGGGACAACGCACCATGGCAGACCAGCGCACCCATTGCGTCCAGGATCGGCCGGTGGCCCATCGCGAAGCTGCGGAAGGCGGTCGGTTTGAACGGCAGGAACTCGTCACCGGGTTCCCACACGTTCGCGAATTCGGAGTAGCCGCTGTCGGAGGCGTGCATCGAGACCGGGATCTCGGCCTTGATGCAGGCCTGCCAGAACGGGTCGAACTCCTCGAGTCCGAACGACCGGCTGCCCTTGTAGCCAGGCACCGGCGCCGGGCGGACCAGCACCGTGCGGGCACCGCGCTCCAGGCACCATTCGAGTTCCTCGAGCGCGCGCTCGACGATGGGAAGGGTGATGACCGGGGTGGCGAAGATGCGGTCCTTGTAGTTGAACGACCACTGCTCGTGCATCCATTGGTTGAGCGCGTGGATGACGTCGTGGGTCATCTCCGGGTCGTCCTTCATGCGCTCCTCGACCAGGCTCGCCAGGGTCGGGAACATCAGGGCATAGTCGATGCCGAGCTCGTCCATCACCTCCAGCCGGGCACCCGGTTCGCGGAAGGCGGGGATGGCCTTCATCGGCTCGCCCAGGATCTCGCGGTAGGACTTGCCCTGCGCACCGTGCCGGAAGTACTCCTCCTGAGCGCCCGGGCGTGCCACCACCTCGAACGTCGGGTTGGGGATGTACTCGCTGATGTGGCCCCGCACGACGATCTTGGTGCGACCGCGAACCTGCACGTAGTCGATGACGCGCTTGCGGTTCTCCGGCAGGAACTTGGTCAGCGCCTCCTGCGGCTCGTACATGTGGTTGTCCGCGTCGAACACGGGGAAGGAAAGTTCGCGAGACGGCATGGCGATCTCCTCGGGAGAAGTCTTGAATTCTCTGTAGGTGGTAATGACGTTACCACTTGTGCGCAAGAGGGTGTTAGCCGTCCGCGCTCAGGCCGGACGTCGGCGTCGGCCCGCTGATGATCGCGAAGTTGACGGTCGCCGTGGCAAGCAGTTCGTCGTCGCCGTCGCCGTAGATGTCGACCTGCATCACCATCGCCCGCCGCCCGGACCGCAGCATCCGGGGCACCGCATACGCGGAACCCTGCCGGATGGGGCGCAGGTAACGGATGAACAGGTCGGCGGTCGTCATCGTGGTGCCCGGCCGGAGATGTTCGAGCCCGAACTGTCCGCCCGCCACGTCGACAAGGGTCGCGATCAGGCCGCCCTGCAGCGCGCCGGACGTGTTGACGACGGCCGGGCTGACGGGCATCGTCATCGCGAACTCGCCGGCGCGGGTGCCCGGCCGCATGCCGATCTGGGCGAACAGCTCGGTCAGCGACGGCGTGGGCGCTTCCTCGTCGCTCTCGCGGATGCCGAGGGCGCGGCTGCAGAAGTCGTACAATTGGCCCGCGTCAACGGGTGCTCCGTTCAATTCCGTTCCCAGCCAATGCAATCGCTGCGCGCCCATCACCGTCTGCATGACGATGGCGGCCGCCGCGCCGACGTCGAGTCCCGGGTTGAAGACCCCCTCGGTGATGCCCTGCCCGACGATGTCGCGCAGGAGCTGATGCAAGGGGGAGAGCACGCGCGCGTAGTCGCGGGGGCGGGTCTCGGCCAGGTGCTGGTTGTAGAGGGTCAATGCGCGATTGAGGCTGTCCTGGGTGCTCGATTCCGGTTGCTGGCTGATGCGGTCGATGACGAGTTTCAGCGCGGCGGTGCTGTCCAGCCCCTGGGTTTCGGCGCGCCAGGTCTTCACCGACTGGGCGATGGTCCGGTCGAACAGCGCCAGCAGCAGTTCGTCCTTGCTGTTGAAGTGCTGGTAAAAGGCGCGCAGCGACGTCTTGGAGCGGGCGACGACCTCCTGCACGGTGAAGTCGGTGCGCCCGGTTTCGCCCAGGATCGCGACGGCCGTCTTGATGAAGCGGTCGCCGCGCGTCACTTCGACGTCGTCGCCCAGGTCGGTCATGAGCGCGTGGTCCCCTTCCTCGGCGCGCGGCGCGCGCTATGAGAATGAGGTTACCGCGCTTAGGCTGCTGCAATGGCGGCGAGCGTGTCCGGGAAAGTCGCATTTGTCACCGGCGGCGCGTCCGGCATCGGCGCGGCGTTGGCCGCCGCGCTGGTCGACGGGGGCGCCGAGGTATGGATCGCCGATCGGCAGGTCGGCCCCGCGCAGGAGTTCGCACAACGCCTCAACAGCCGCGGCGGCAAGGCGCACGCGATCGAGCTGGACGTGCGCGACTATCCGGCGTTTGAGCGCGCCGTCGCCGAGGCGGTGCAGCACTCCGGGCGGATCGACTACCTGTTCAACAATGCGGGCATCGGAGTTGCCGGTGAGGTCGACAAATACACGCTCGACGACTGGAACGACGTGTTCGATGTGAACCTGCGCGGTGTCGTGCACGGTATCCAAACGGTGTATCCGATCATGATCAGGCAGCACTCCGGGCATATCGTGAACACCGCCTCCATGGCCGGCCTGATGACGACCGCCGGCCAGGCCAGCTATACCGCCGCCAAACACGCCGTCGTCGCGCTCTCGAAGACGTTGCGTCTGGAGGGAGAGCGCCACGGGGTGCAGGTCTCGGTGCTCTGCCCCGGCGTGATCCGGACTCCGATTCTCACCGGCGGCAAGTACGGACGGACCGGCCTGGCAGGCATCAGCGACGAGCAGATCCTCAAGATGTGGGAGCGGCTGCACCCGATGGCGCCCGACAAATTTGCCGAGCGCGCGCTACATGCCGTGTTGCGTGGGGACGCGATCATCGTGGTGCCTGCGTGGTGGAAGGCATTTTGGTACCTCGAGCGGCTCTCGCCGGCGCTGTCGATGCGAGCGGCCAAAGGAGTGCTCAGGAGCGCTCGGCGAATGGAGCAGGCCTCGGCGCCGCCGGCGGGTTGACGATCGGCCGGGGCGCCGGTGCCTGTTCTCGGATTGTGTAAATGACGACGGCGACAACGTCTTTCGAGGTTGCGGGTAGTTAGTGTGCCGTCTCTACCCGCGAGGTGCGGGTGACCGCGGACGTGCCCTCCGCTTCGGTCGCCTCCTTGGAAAGCAGCCACCACACCATCGGATAGGCGGTGGCGAACCCGAGCCACATGCCGCCCCACATGACGAGCCAGAACGCCATGGAGGCCGGGGAGTAAGCGAAGACGAACGCGACGAGCAGCATGGAGGCTCCCATGCCCACGTCGAACGCGACGATCGCGAGAACCGAGATTCGCGACGCCGCCCACAGTCGCTGGCCCACGGACTGGTTCCGGCCGGTCAGGGCTAGCGAGTGATACTCGAAGGCGATCAGCAACGGAAGCGCAAAAGCCGCAATCAGCAACATCATCGGCCACACGCCCTGACCGGCAATGGTCACCCCGGTCAACATCACCAACGGCATGGCGATCATGTGGCCGACGAACGAGACGGCGCCGCCGGGAATCGTCTGCACCGCCGCCGTCGCGGCCAGTCCCGGCCTGGGCGCGCGCCCGTGTTGGCGCTGCCAGCGTGGAGTCGCCGGCCGGCCCCAGCGATAGTAGGCCCACCACACCAGCGGACCGGCATAGATCGCGGTGATCGGCCAGACTAGCTCCATCGCGCGTAGTGGCTGCCGATGACCACCCACGTAGATATCCGCGAGGATGGCTGCGGCAAGGAGCGCGCCGAGGCCGGTCACAATCCAGGCTGAGAGCGTCACCCACTCGGGTGCAGGCATGGACATCATGAATTTGATCCTTTCTATGTCCAGAGGAGCTGAAGCCCCTTGAAGTGCTGACTAATTCGCCCTTGGTCGCTCGCAGCAGCGGTTCATGCGACACCCTGCTGGGCGAGCACGGCGTCGGCCAGTTGGGCAGCCTCGTCAGCGCAGCCCCACGACAGGGTCACGCCCGCACCGCCGTGCCCGTAGTTGTGCACGACGCGGGTGCCGGGTTCGTGTTGCAGCCGCACGCCGCCTTCGCGGAACGGCCGCAGCCCGACCCGGACAGGGTCGACAGGGTCCAGTCGGGCGTCCCGCAGAATCGGCAGGAACCTTGTGCAGCGGTCGAGCATCTCCCGCAGGGGCGCATAACTGTCCAAGGCGAGGTCGGTGCTGTACTCACCGGTCTCGACCAGGCCGCCCAGCAATAGCCGGTTGGCGCCACGGGGCACGATGAAGACCATGTCCTGGTTGTCGGTGCTCGTGTCGTTGGCCACCGCGTGGGCCGCGGTCACACGCGGCATGTAGTTGCCGTCGTTGACCACCCGCAGGAGCGCGCCTCGGTGCGGCACCACGGTCGGGTCACCGGCCAGCTCGCGCGCCCCCAGCCCCGAGCAGTTGATGATCAGCTCGACCCCGTACTCGGCCAGCAGCTCGTCCTCCTGGTCCGCGAGCGGGCCGCGGACGCTGTGCCGGCTGACGGTGACTCCAGCGGCCTCTGACTGGCGGCCCAGCCACGCCAGGTACCAGGCTGTGTCGATGGTGGGTGCCAGGTAGGAATAGGCGTCCACCACCCCGGCGTCGGGGCTGACACCGTGGGCGGCGATCAGGTCGGGATCGCGCACGAACCCGGGCACGAACCGTTCGACCTCAATCATCTTGGTCAGCTCAGCCGGATCCTCATCGACCGGCCGGGAGAAATAGAACACCGCCGGACGCAGGCTGACCCCGGTTCGCGGATCGGCGGCGAGCCGCGCGAAGCGAATGTAGGAGTAGCGCGCCCACTCCGCGGAACGGCCCAATACGGATTGGTCGTGGTGGCGGCCGCACACCGACGGTGGCCATTCCCACAGGGCGCCGGCCACCGTCGACACCGTGTCGACGCCGAACCGGTCCGCGGCTACGACGACGCGCCAGCCGCGGCGGGCCAGCACCAGCGCGGTGGTCCACCCGCTCACCCCGGCCCCGATCACCAGCGCGCCTGGCCGGTCCGGGCGCGCCGTCATGACCGCGCCTCCCGTCGGATCTCCAAAGTGGGACTGCCGGAATGATTTCGACATGCAGACAGGGCAAGACTCATCTATCTCTCGTTTCTCACAATGAATGCCGTTGGCGATTCGCCTGCGGCGATGAACATGGACAGCGGCGGCCGGCCGACGGGCGAACCCACGGCGGCCTGACGCTGACCAATCAGATACGAGCGATACAGAAGCGGGTCAAGAGATTTCGACCCGAACAATGAAAGACGAATCGAGCGGTTCGCGGTGGGCCTCGCCGCGCCCACACCACCGGGCCGGCCAGTGAACCGGCCAACGCGATCGCTGCGATGACGACGTCAAGCGCCACCAGATCGCTTGTGGAGCATGCCTGCGCCACATGCTTGCAGGCCTGGTCCAGCGGCGAGCACGAATCGCCGCCGGCTGGTGCAAGGTGGGCCGGCGTAGCGACTTCGGGGCCGCCCGCAGTCGCCGCATGGGATGACGTCCCCGGAATCGCTGTGGGCACGTGCGGCAGATGGCACCCCGCGGCGACGCCCACTGCCCAGAAAAGGGCCAGGACTGCGGTGGTGTAGCGCAGCCACTGGTTGGTGTGGGTGATCTGCAGGTGCATGGCAGTGGAAATGCTATCACCCCCCGGGGGTATATGTCAGGTAGCCCGACGGACCCTTGACGACGAGTTGACGATTAACGAATCATGCTGTCCAAAACCGATGTTCAAGTGCATTCTGCAACGGCGGTGATACACCGGCCTGATATATATACCCATACGGGGTATTTGATGATGAGGACGCGGGACGCGCTGTGCTGACGATGGCCGCGAACACTTTCGCTGTCGAACGCGAACGTCGGTAACGAGATGCACCGAATCGGTGCGTCGCGTGCCCCCGCTATGGCACGGTTGGCGGGTGTTGAGATACGCGCTGACCGTCGCGGCAACCGTCCTGGGCGGCGCCGCCGCCATTCTGTTCGTCCCGCGGGCCGCCGCGGATCAGGACAACTACGTGGCCTTCCTGTCCCCGTCACGCAACATCAGCTGCGAGATCGACTATCAGCGCCGGGGAATCCCCGACTCGGCGTTCTGCTTCAGCATCTCCCCGCCGCAGTCGGTGACGATGGATCCCACGGGGGCACTCTCGCGCTGCACCGGCGAAAGCTGTCTGGCCAACCCGCCGGAGGGCACGCCGACCCTCGGCTATGGGCAGGCGAAGGGAACCGGCCCGTTCATGTGCCGTTCGGAGACCGACGGGGTGACGTGCACGGTCACGTCGGGTCGCGGTTTCATCATCTCGAGTTCCGGAATCGCCGCCATCGGTTGACGGTTTCGGCGCCGCCCTCAGCCGCCGCGCGCCTCGATCATCGCCGAGCGATTGACCTTGGTCGCCGCGGTCCGGGGAATCGCGTCGACGAACTCGACCGTCTTGGGCGCCTTGTAATGGGCAAGCCGGCTCTTCGCGTACTCGATCACCTGTTCCTCGGTGAGCTTCGCGCCGTCGGCGAGCTGAACCACCGCGTGCACCCGGCGTCCCCATCGCGCATCCGCGAGGCCGATGACGACGACGTCGGCGATGCCGGCATGGCCGGCCAACGCCGACTCCACCTCCGCCGGAAACACATTCGCCCCGCCGGTGATGATCATGTCGACGCGGCGGTCGACGATGTAGAGGTAGCCGTCCTCGTCCAAATAGCCGATGTCGCCGGCCGAGCGGAAGCCGTCTCCGGTCGATGGCAGCGGCGGCGCGCCGCCGACATAGCGCGAGCCCGCGCTCATCGGTGCGCGGAGATAGATTTCGCCGTGCTCACCGGGACCCAGCTGTCTGGTTCCTGCGTCGAGGATCCGGATCTCGGTGTCGCGGAAACCGCGGCCGACGCTGCCCGGATGAGCCAGCCACTCGTCGCCGCGCAGCGCGGTGAGCCCGAGATTCTCGGTCATGCCGTAGGCCGACACGCTCTGCTGAGGGCTCAGCAGTTCGAACCAGGTGTGCATCAGCGAGGGAGGCATCACGGCGGCGCCCTGCAGGACGAACACGATGCTGGACAGGTCTCGCTGCCTGACGTCCGGCCGGGCCGCGATGCGCGCCAGCATGGTCGGCGTGGCGGTGAAGTTGGTGATCCGGAAGCGTTCGATTACGTCCAGAACCAAAGCGGCATCGAACTTTTCGAGTATCACGAGGTGATCGCCGGCCAGCAGGAAGAAGAAGGTGGCGAAGCCGTTGGTGTGGTACATCGGCGCGGGCACCATGATGGTCTGGGGCTGGGCCACCGGCGTCCAGTTCGACAGGAACGGCTCGCCGTGCTGCGGAGTCCACAGCGAGGGAGCCAGGCTGAGGATCACCTTCGGCACGCCGGTCGAACCACTGCTGCAGATGCCGTTGACGTTGGGGGAGACGGCCTTGGGCAGGGCGCCGGCGGCCTCAGCGTCCGCTTGGGCCTCCAGGCGCCACCGGCTCGCCTCGTCCACGACCACGGCGGGGTTGATCACCTCGCGCACCCTGTCGCGCTCCCACTCGGGCAGGTCCCAGTGCATGGGCACGGGAACGGCGCCGACCTTCCAGCACCCCAGCGTGGCCAGCACCAGGTGCTCGGAGTTGGGAATCGCCAGGGCCACGAGGGAACCGGTGTCAGCGCCGTTGGCGGCCAGCGCCCGGCCCCACTGGTTGGCGCGGGCGTCGAGTTCACCGAAAGACAGCGACTGCGCGGTGCCGTCGAGGGCGACGATGGTGACCCCAGGGTCATTCGGGCGCTGCTCGGCGAGCTCGTGGAGCTTGACGCCGAACGGGACTCCGTCGGCGAGCGGGTTGGCCGTCGCTTCGGCCGCCGGCGATTCGGTCACGCCGATACCGGCCCGCTGAACAGAGTTTCCAGCGAGCCGTCGCGGACGTCCGGGATCAGGCGCAACGCCAGCGCCTCGGCGCCCAGCGGCAGGCGGATCAACGGTTGGGTGTGCCGGTCGAGCACGCTGACGTCGGACTCATCGCAGAAACCCAACGCGCCCAGCAGCTGGTGGGCGGTGCGTAGCACTTGCCGCGCGGTGTCGGATGCCTTGAGCCGAAGAACGAGTGCGTCCGCCGAATGGATCTCTATGGGTAGCGATTCCGGCCGGCAGACGGTGAATTTCGCCAATTCGTACAGTCCGCGCACGGCGACGGCGGCCTCCGCGACGGCGAACCTGACGGCCTGGAAATCCGCCAGCGGTTTACCGAACTGAATGCGGGCGCGCACGTGGTCGGTGACGATGTGCAGCGCCTGCTCCACCGACCCCAGAATCCGCCATGATCCCAGCACGAGATGAAGGTTAACGTCACTGGCCGGAATGGTTCCGTCGGGTTCGCCGAGGGAAGCGGGCACGAGGAACGGCCCGAGTTTGGCGGCGGTCCGCGACGCCGGGCGCGGGCGGTAGCGGTTGCCGTCGAGGTCGGCGGCGAGCCAATCGCCGGGCAGGTCGCCGTGGTCGATGCGCGGCGCCTCGGGGTTGACCAGGGCAAGGCGGGCGCCGTCGATCGCCAACAGCTCCTCGGCCACCGGATAGGGCAACGCTGCCGCGCCGGCGGCCCGGCACAGCACGGCCCCCGCGAGCAGGTCGTCCGCCTCCGAGCGGACATCGAGGTCGAACGCGCCGACCTCGCCCAGGGCGGTGCGCGCGGCGTCCCGGACGCCGTCGTCGGTCTCGGCGCGCAACGCCGCCTGCGGGCCGCCGAGCCGGGTGAATCGCTTGGCCGCGACCGCGGCGAAGTCGCTGATGTCCTGGGGCAGTTCGGTTTTCATCGGTGTTCTCCCAAAACGTCCCGGGCCACCAGCATCTTCTGCACTTCGATCGTGCCCGATGCCACAGTGGCCGCCTGGGCGTAGCGCCAATGGTCCTCGATGGCCCCGTGCAGCGCCGCGCCGGAACCGCTGTCCAGCGCGATCGGGCCCAGCACGTCGAAGAGCAGCTCGGCGACCTGCTGGTCGCAGGTGGTGGTGGCGATGCGGGCCGCGCTGGCCGCCGCGCCCGCCGCCGGGTCATCCTGCAGCGACACCGCCCGGTAGGCCAGCAGCCGCGCCACCCGGAGGTCGACGAGCGCCCGCACCCACCGCGATCGAAGAGACTCGGGCAGCGTGTCCCAGTCGTCGCCGAGTAGTGCGCGCATGCGTTCGAGCAACGACTCACACCGCGCGTAACGGGCGATGCCGACGCGCTCGAACGCCAGCGCCTCACGCATCACCCGCCAGCCGTCACCGACCTCGCCGAGGACGTCGCCGGGAGACGCCGCTACGCCGTCCAAGAACATCTCGTTGAGGTGGTGCGGCCCCAGCATCGATCCGATGGGCCGGACGGTAAAGCCGGGCCGGTCCATCGGAATCAGAAAGAGGGTGAGCCGCTTGGGCTTCGGGGCCTCGGGATCGGTGCACGCCGCCAGCACGCACCACGATGCCATCAACGCGTAGGACGTCCACACCTTCTGGCCGGTGATGCGCCACCCGTCCCCGTCCGGGACGGCGCGGGTGCGTAGCGAGGCGAGGTCGGTTCCGGCCTCCGGCTCGGAAAACCCCTGACACCAGATCACGTCGCCGGCGGCGATGGCCGCCAGGTGCTTGGCCTTCTGCTCGGCCGTTCCGTAGCGCATCAGCGCCGGGCCCACCCAGTTGATGCCCATGTACTGGGGACCGCGTGGCTCGTGCTGAGCCCACATCTCCTCGCGCAGCACGGTCTGCTGCCACACCGAACCCCCGCCGCCGCCATGTTCTTTCGGCCAGGCCAGCGCCAGCAGGCCCTCCGCGGCCAGGAGCTTGCAAAACGTCTCGGTGGTGGCGAGATCGCGCGGGTTCTCGGTGCAGGCCCCGAGGAAGTCGGCGGAAATGTGGTCGGATATCAGCTCTCGCAGGTGCTTCCGCAACTCTGCGGCGTCGTCGCCGAGGTCATAATCCATCGTCGTCATCCCTTCGGCAGCCCGAGCAGCCGCTCGGCGATGATGTTGCGCTGCACTTCCGATGTTCCCCCGTAGATCGTCGCGGCCAGCGCGTCCTGGCGTTCGAAGAGCAGGTCTGGGTCGCTGAGGGCCTGCATTCCCTCGGTTGCGGCGGCCAGGTCCCAAACCCGCTGCAGGGTCACCGATCCGAGCAGTTTCATGGTGTCGGCTTCGGGGCTGGGTCGCCCCGCCAGTTCGTTGGCCAGGGCGCGGTATCCGGTGGCCCGCAACGCTTCCGCGTCGGCGAGCAGGGAACCGAGCTCGGCGCAGATATCCGCCGTCGGCTGCGCGCGGCGTACCGCGTCGAGTCCGCGCTTGATCTCGACCCAGTTCATGATCCAGATCATCTGGCGTTCGTGGTGCAGCGAGGACAACGCGACGTTCCACCCACCGTGCAGCGGCCCCAGGAGGTTGTCGGCGGGCACCTCGACGTCGTCGAGGAAGACCTCGCAAAACGTCTCGTCGGAGATCGATGCCATCCGGATGGGCTCGATGCGCACTCCCGGCGAGTGCAGGTCGAGGATGAGGCAGGAAATACCCCGGTGTTTGGGTGCCTCCGGATCGGTGCGGGCATACAGGGTGCACCACCGCGACTCGTGCGCTTGGGTGGTCCAGATCTTGTGCCCGTTCACCCGGAAGACGTCCCCGTCACGCTCGGCCCGCGTGCGCAGGCCGGCGAAATCCGATCCGGCCTCCGGCTCGGACATGCCCAGCGCCCACCATTCGTCACCGCGCAGCAGCGGTACGAGAAGGCGGTCGATCTGGGCGGTCGTCCCGAATTGCCGGATCCCGGGTGCGGCGACGTTGGGGCCGGCGATGTTGGGCAGCTTGGGCGCCGACCGCAGCGCCGCCTCGATCCTGACCTCCATCGCATCCCGCAAACCCAGGGACCGGCCGCCGTGCTCCCGCGGCCAGGTCGGCTGTATCCATCCGGCCTCGAACGCGGCCCGCTGGTACGCCCGCCGCAGTGTCAGGTCCCAGCGGTATTGCCGATAGTTCGCGTAGTAGTCCTTCGGCAGGAAGTCGCTCAGCCAATCGCCGAATTCCTCGGTCGGCGAGGTCATTTCGCGCTTCCTGCGAAGCGGCGGCCCACCTCGTGGTAGAGCGCCCGGCTATCGCCCAGCATCGCGGCGGTCTGCCAGGCGTGCCGCACGTAGAGGTGAGCGTCGTGCTCCCAGGTCTGCCCGAGCGCACCGTGCACCTGGACTGCGGTCCTCGCGCAATTGACGGCCGCCTCGCCGGCCGCCGCCTTGGCGAGTGCCGCGCCGGTCCACGCGGCTGTTGGGGACGCGGTCGGACCGGCCAGCCGCGCGGCCGCGGCATAGGTGAGGCTGCGCGCGCGCTCCAAGCCGACGTAATTGTCAGCGAGCGCATGTTTGATGGCTTGGAAGGCGCCGATCGGCGTGCCGAACTGGCGGCGCGTCTTCGCGTGCTCGACGGCGCGATGCAGGGCGGCGCGGGCCACGCCGACCAAATCGGCGGCCGCGGCCACCAATGGCGGCGTCAACGCCGCGTCCACATCGACGGGTGCGGTGGCCACCGGCTCCGCGTCGACCTCGACGTCCGCGAGCGGTTGCGCCGGGTCGGTCGACTCGCCGGCGATCACGGTCACCCCGTCACCGCAGCGAACGGCCGCCACCACTGTGCCGCTGGAGACGGTGTCGGCCCGCGCCAGCGTGACGAGCAGATCGGCGCGGGACAGGTTGGGGACCGCGACCGCCCGGCCCCGGAGCCGTCCGCCGTGCAGCGTCATCGGCGCACCCGCCAGCCGGGAACCTCTGGCATGCACGGCCAGGGTGGCGATGGCTCCGCCCGCGATGTCGTCGACAACCGCCTCGAGCCCGGTGTGCCGCAGCGCGCCCGCGGCCAGACCGACACTGCTCAGCAACGGAATCGGCGCGAGGGCGGCACCGCATTCCTCGAGCACGACCGCGAGCTCGACCGGCCCGTAGTCGCCCGCCTCGGCGAGCTCCGTCCAACCGAGGTCGACAACCGTCTTCCACAGCGCGCGCCAGCGCTCCGGATCGGTGATCGCTTGCCGGGCCGCGTCGGCCGGGCACTCCGTGCGCAGGATGTCGCGCACCGTGTCGCGCAGCGACAGCTGGTCCGCATTCAGCCCGACATCCATAAGACCCCTAACATAATAAAAATAGTAAACTAGCGCCCCGGTTCGCAATCGCACGGCGATATATGCATAGGTGGATGCATGGTCCAGTGGTATTTGTTCCTGCCGCAGGTGCGGCTGTCGGCGGCCGACATCGTGGAGCGGGCGCGCCACGCCGAGGCCAGTGGCTTCGACGGCATGGCGTTCATCGATCACCTCGAGGCCCCCGGCCTACCCGATGAAAGCATCTGGGAGGCAATGGGCATTGCCGGCTGGGTGGCGGCCAAGACCGAGCGGCTGCGGATCGGACACCTGGTGCTGTGCGACGCGTTTCGCCACCCCGCGGTGCTGGCCAAGCAAGCCGTTACCCTGTCGGACGCGTCGGGGGGCAGGTTCGAGCTGGGTCTCGGCTCGGGGTCCTGGCCCGCGGAGTTCACCAGATTCGATGTCGGCCAGCAGGATCCGGTGGCCAGGGTGGAGCAACTCGGGCGCCACCTCGACTTGATCAGGCGGTACTGGGGCGACGATCCGCACGGCGCGGCTCCGCAGGCCCCGCGAAGGTCGTATCCGATACCGCTCGTCCTGGGCGGCACCGGCCCCAGGATGATGGAACTGGTTCGCAGACACGCGGATTGGTGGAACGTGCCGGCCAACCACCTCGACAAGTTGCCCAAGCTGGCGACCTCAGCAGGAACGGCCCGGGTCTCGGTCCAGCAGATGGTGGGGTTCGTCCGAACGGGCGGCGACCCGAACACAGTGCGCGAGGTCAGCCAGCGGCGATTCGGCAACCTGGGGTCGGGGCTGGTCTGCGGCGACGCCGACGAATTGATCGCACACTTCACCGGACTGACCACCCAGCGGGTCGAGCGGTTCTATGTGTGGTTCGCCGACTTCGCCGTGCCCGATTCCCTGGACGAATTCGGGGAAACGGTGATCAAGGCGTTCGCTGCCTCCGGCGGCGGGCCTCCGTAGGCACCACCGGCGGCCGGGCGTACGGCCCGCGTTGCACCGCGCTCAGCCGAATCTCCGGGAGGTCGACCGACGGGTCGACGGTGTCCAGCCAGGCGACCGCGTCGGCCACATCCGAGACCCGAATCGCGTACATCTCGAAGGGAACGTCCTGCAGCATCTCGGTTTCCACCGGGCCGGGTGTGACGATGTGGACGCTGATGCCGTCGCGGTCGACCTCCAGCGCCAGGGCCCGCGCGAATGCGTTCATGCCGGCCTTCGATGCCGAGTAGGCCGTCCGCGCCATCATCGGTTCGTGCGCCGCCGACGAGGAGATGAACACGAATCGCGAACCGGCGCGCATCCTCGGCAGTGCGGCGGCGGTCACCACGAAGCACGAATCCAGATTGGCCGAGATGATGGTCCGCCACTGCTCGAACGTCTGCTTGCGCGCGTACGTCCCGCCCAACGTGCCCGCCGCGTGGACGACGAGGTCGATCGTTTCCAATGCGCTTACCGCAGCTGCGAATCCGTCCGGGTCCGACGCGTCGGCCACGACGTGGCGGGCACCGATCTCCTCGGCGGCCGCGCGCAACGGCGCTTCGCGCCGCGCTGCCAGCACCACGTCGTAACCGAGCTCGACCAACTTGCGGCCGCAGCCCTTGCCGATCCCGCCGCTGCCGCCGGTCACCAACGCGGTTCTCAACGGCCGCCGCTTACGATTGCCGGAAATCCCGCGTCCGCGACAAGGCTTGCGGCGACAGCGCGTGAATTCGTTGATCAGGCCCACCGGAGAGCACATAGGTCTGGGTGTCGGCGAGATGGCGACCGGCGATGCGGCGCGCCCGGTCGACGTCGCCCTCCGCGATGGTCTCGGTCAGCTTGACGTGCGTGCTGAGCACCGCCCGGCGTTGCGCCAACGAGGGATAGGTGCCACGCGCCGCGCTCTCGTCCGCCCACTGTTGTTCGTGGCTGGTCCACAGCGTCTCCAAGCTGCCGACCACCGCGATGATGGTGTGGTTACCGCAGCCGCGGACCACGAGATCGTGGAATTCACGGCCGATTTCGGTAAACAGCCCACCGTCTTCGATGTTTTCGGCCATGGAGTCGTTGACCCGGTTGAGTTCGGGCACCAAGGTGTCCGCCCGGTCCGGCCGCCGGGCGGCCAGGGCGGCGCACGCGGGTTCGAGTTCTTGCAACGCCATGCCCAGGTCGGCGACGGCCACGGATTCGCTCTGCAGCAACAACCCCAGCATGTAGGCGGCGCTCGTCTTCGCCGGGGCGTGCACGACGGCCCCGCCGCGGTTGCCCCGCCGGACCGAAACGAGCCCCTCGGTTTCCAGGATCCGCAGCGCTTCGCGCAGGGAAACCAGGCTCACGTTGAACTGTTCGACGAGCACCTCTTGACGCGGCAAGAGATCGCCGTCGGCGAGCTCGCCGTTGATGATCTGGCGGCGCAGCTCGTCGGCTACGATCTCTGCGATCCGCGGCGCCGATAATCGGCGACGGGCGTCCTGCCCAATTCCCAAGGCGGTCATCCGATCCTCGATGCAAAGCAACTCGCTGGCTTAGCTATTTTAGCAGTAATGGTATAAATAGCTTCTTCGGTCGCGTGTCGATCGGGAGGGCGGGTAGTAAGTGAGCGAGCGGTCCGACAGCCGGCCCACGCCGCTGCATGACCTGCGCGTCGTAGAGATCAGCGACCGGATAGCGGGCAGCTACTGCGGGAAGCTGCTGACCGACGCGGGCGCTCAGGTGCGCAAAATCGAACCACCGCAAGGCGATTGGCTCCGCCGGTATTCCGCCACTCGGTCGCCGGTGCCGGAGGGGCGGAGTTCGCCGCTGTTCGCCTACCTCAACGCCGGCAAGCGCAGCGCGACCTACCCGCCGGGCTCCGAGGGCTTTTCCGCCGATCTTGCCGCCGCCGACGTGGTGGTTCTCACGGCCGGGCGTTCCCAGGCGGCGGCCCTGGGTGTCGACCCGCAGCGGTTGCTGGCGGCCTCCCCGCGCGCGATCATCGTCACGATCTCCGACTTCGGCTGGGCCGGACCGTACGCCGACCGGGCCGCCAGCGAATTCACCCTGCAGGCGTGGGCGGGCTCGCCCGGCTTCCGCGGCGATCCCGCCGGGCCGCCCATCTCCATCGGTGGCGACCTCGGGGAGTACATGGGCGGCGTGTACGCCGCCTTCGGTGCGCTGGCCGTGCGCCGCCGCGTCGAGCGGGGCGGCCCCGGTGAGCACCTCGACCTGTCCATGCTGGAAGCGCTCACCGCAATGCAGAGCAGCGAATGGCTGCACTCCCAGCTGCTGCAGGTGCCGCCGATCCGCCGCACCCTCGAGGTGCCCTCCATCGAGCCCGCCAAAGACGGCTACGTCGGGATCACCATGGTCACGGGCCAGCAATGGCTCGACTTCGTCGCGATGGTCGAGTGTCCGCAGCTCGAGGAGATCGAGCAGCTCCGCTTCCAGATCGGCCGGTGGGCCTACCGCGACCTGATCCGCGAACAGATCCGCCCCTGGCTGGCCGAACGGACCGTCGAGGAGATCGTCGAGCTCGGCCAGCTGTTCCGGCTGCCCATCGCGGCGCTCGGCAACGGCTCCACGATCCGGGATATGGAGTATGTGACCCAGCGCGGCGCGTTCGTTGCCAATCCCGCCGGCTTTCACCAGCCCCGGCCGCCATGGCTGATGTCGGCATGCGCGCCCGCACCGCCGGGGGCCGCACCCGTTCCCGGCGAGGCCGATGATGAGAAGCCTTGGTCCCCAAGGGAACCCGGGGCGGACTTGGCTCCGCGCACGTTACCCCTGGCCGGTGTGCGCATCGTCGACCTGACCGCGTTCTGGGCCGGTCCCGCGGCAACCCACCTGCTGGCCGCCTTCGGCGCCGATGTCGTCAAGGTGGAATCCATCCAGCGACCCGACGGCATCCGCTATTCGGGTGGCATGCGCACCGACGTCGACGATTGGTGGGAGTACGGCTGGGTCTTCCACGCCATGAACACCAATAAGCGCTCCGTCACGCTGGATTTGGGCTCCGAAGACGGGCGCCGCCTGTTCACCGAGCTGGCCGCCGGCGCCGACGTGGTCATCGAGAACTTCTCCCCACGGGTGATGGACCACTTCGGCCTGACCGCCGACGTGCTGCTGAAGGTCAATCCCGAACTCGTCGTTGCCCGCATGCCCGCTTTCGGGCTGGAGGGGCCGTGGCGGGATCGGGTCGGATTCGCTCCCACCATGGAGCAGATCGCCGGCCTGGCCTGGGTGACGGGGCTGCCCGACGAGCCGCCGGTCACCCCAAGGGGGGCCTGCGACCCGCTGGCCGGCGTGCACGCCGCGTTCGCCGTACTGGCGGCGCTCAACTTCGCCGAACGCACCGGATCGGGGCAGCTGGTCGAGCTGCCGATGCTCGAAACGGTGCTGAACGCCACCGCGATCCAGGCGATCGAATCGGAGGTCTTCGGGACGACGCTGACCCGGCGGGGCAACCGCGGTTTCGGCGACGCCATCCAGAACATCTATCGGTGCGCCGGCGACGACGACTGGATCGCGGTCACCGTGCGCGACGACGGGCAGTGGCGTGCGCTGGTCGAGCTGATGGGTCGACCGGCCTGGTGCGACGAGGGGTTGGCGACCGTCGCCGGGCGGTCGCAGCGGGCGGATGACGTCGATCGCCGGCTGGCGGAGTGGTTCGCCTGCCAACCCCTCGACGCGACGGTGGAGCGGTTAGCCGCCGCCGGCATCCCCGCCGCGCCGGTGGTGTCACCGTCGTTGGTCACCGAAAACCCGCAGCTTCGGCACCGCGGATTCTTAGAGCCCCTGCACCATCCCAGCACCGGTGCGGGGCTTTATCCCTGCCCCCCGTTCGCCCGGCTGGCCGGCCAGGACCATTGGCTGCGGCGGCCACCGCCGCGATTGGGTGAGCACAATGAAGACATACTTCGCGATCGGTGCGGGCTGAGCGACGACGAACTGACGCGCCTCGCAACCAGTGGGGTGATCGGGACCCGACCCAAGGGCCTCTAGAGAGAAGTGGAGGGCATCTGATGCGCGTGACAGTGGACGAAAACCTGTGTGAGGCCAACGGTTTCTGCGAATCGCTGGCGCCGGAGGTGTTCGAACTCGGGGACGAGGATGTGGTGCAGATCGCGGACGGCCCCGTGCCGCCGCGGCTCGAGATCGACGTGCGCGCCGCGGTGGATCAGTGCCCCAAGGCCGCGCTGCGGCTGATCGATTAGCGCTCGGTCAGCGATATCGGCATCGCGTCGTAGATCGACATGTTGGTGGTCAGATTCGGGTAAGCCGCCTTGGCCGGACCGATTTCGATGTCGTCGCAGCGCAACAACAGTTCGTCGAACACCGCCCGCAGCTCGGCCCGGGCCAGCATGGCGCCCAGACAATGATGTGGTCCGCCGCCCCCGAAAGCGACGTGCGGGTTGGGCTGACGGCCGATGTCGAACGCGAACGGTGAGGAGAAGACCTCCTCGTCGCGGTTCGCCGAGCGCAGCATCGACACGACGCGTTCACCCTTCGCGATGTGCTGACCGTCCATTTCGACGTCGACCTTGGCGGTGCGCGTCCAGTACGCGACTGGTGAGGCCCAGCGCAGCACCTCCTCGACGGCGCTCGGCCGCAGCGTTTCGTGCTCGCGATAGCGCTCGATCTGCTCCGGATTCGCCATGAAGGCCTGCAGCCCGATGGCCAGCGCGTTCTTGGTGGTGTCGCTGCCGGCGAAGGCCAGGACGAAGAAGAAGAACTCCAGTTCGTTGGCGGGCAGGCTGAATTCCTCGCCGTCTTCGCCGGTGATCACCGCGGTCGCCAGCGTGCTCCAGATGTCATCGGTGGGGTTGCGCCGCTTCTGCGCGGTCAGCTCCGTCGCGTAAGCGAACACCGATGCGAAGAGGTCGAGCTCGACCCGGCCGCTCGGGCCCGCCTCGGGCGCAAGGACCTTCAGGATGCGGTCGAAGATGTCGAATATCCGCGGACGGTCCTCGTCCGGGATGCCGATGATGTCGCCGATCACCGTCATCGGCAGGGCGTCGGCGACGTCCTCGATCCAGTCCCCGCCGCCCTTGACGAGCAACGCATCGATCATCCGTGCCGCACGCGCCCGGATGCCGTCCTCCAGCTTGGCGATCGCCCGGGGATTGAAGGCGTTGGAGATGAGTTTGCGGCGCTTGTTCAATTCCGGCGGGTCCAGCGTGATGATCGTCGGGGACGCCGAGAACAGGGCGACCGGTTGGATGAGCGGGCCGTCGGCCGCGGTGAACGAGTCGGTGTCGCGGTGCAGGCGGACGGCGTGCCGGTGTTTGGTCGCCACCCAGAAATCACGGTGCACGGTCTGCGCCACGCCCGGGGTCAGTTCATGGCGGAAGATCGGCCGGCTGCGTCGCAACTCCGCGAACAGTTCGTCCGGAAAACCATTGCGCCACAGGGCGAAGTCGGAAAGGTCCACCACCGCAGCCGCCATGTGATATCCCGCTCTGCCGGGGCGCATCCGCGCCGCGTTGACGTTCAATGCTTAAAATAGTAAAAATAGACGTTGTCGTCGAACCGCGGTGAGTGAAGCCCGGTTGCGCTGGGCACGCTTGGCCTGGGCGGGATATGGAGAACTCGTGACGCATGCAATTTCGGACCCGGCACCGGATTCGGCCGGCGATCCCTCGGAACGCGAGTTCGGGCAGGCCGGCATCGCGCTGTCGACCTATCGGTTCCCGACCGGCTGGTTCATCGTTGCCTTCGGCTCGGACCTGGCCGCCGGCGACGTCAAGCGGGCGCACTACTTCGGTGAGGAGCTCGTCATCTTCCGCACCGAGTCCGGCCGGGTGCACGTGATGGACGCCTACTGCCAGCACCTCGGCGCCAACCTCGCCGTCGGCGGCACGGTGGAAGGCGAGAATATCGTCTGCCCGTGGCACGGCTGGCGCTGGCGTGGCGACGGCAGCAACGCGCTGATCCCGTACAGCAAGATCGGGTGCAAGAACAACGTCCGCATCCGCACCTACCCCAGCATGGAGTGGTACGGCTTCGTGCTCGCGTGGCACGAGCGGCACGGCCGGGCGCCGTACTGGGAGCCCCCGGTGCTCCCCGAACTGGAAACGAACGAGTACTACCCACTGCACCCGCACACGCAGATGATCAACCGGGTCAAGGTGCACCCGCAGATGATCATCGAGAACGCCGCCGACCCGTACCACGTGCAGTACGTGCACAAGGCCGCCAATCCCGCGACCACCGCGTCGTTCGAGGTGTCCGGTTACCACCTGCACGCGACCGTCAACGCCCATTTCGGCGGTGGCCGCGCGTCGACCTGGCTGACCCCCAACGGACCGGTCGACGCCAAGATCATCTACGACAACTACTCGCTGGGCCTGGGGGTCGTCCGCTTCCCCAGCGAACTGGTGGCCACGGTCCAGGTCACCGGGCAGACGCCGGTCGACGAGGACTACACCGATTACTTCTACACGCAGGCTTCCGTCCGCGAGCCCGGCGATACGGGCGACGTGCCGACCGGTCGCGCGGCCAAATTCCTGGGACTGCAGCAGGAAGTCATCAAACAAGACTTCTTCACCTGGGAGAACATGAAGTATCTGGAGAAGCCGAACCTGGCTCCCGAAGAGGCCCACGACTATGCCGCCCTGCGCCGCTGGGCGCACCGCTTCTACCCGGGCACGCAGCCGTCGCCGTCCGACTTCGGCTACACCGCCGACGGTCAGCCCGACCCGGCGGCCGCGAAAGCCTGATGCCCGGACCCGCCGACTTCGGCGTCGAAAGCTTCACCGTCGCGGCCGTGCTCGATCGGCGCGCCGAACAGCATCCCGACCGGGTGATGATGTCGATCGCCGGCGTCGACGTGACCTTCGAGCAGATGCGGCAGCGGTCGTGCGCCGCGGCGAACATGCTGGCGGAGTTGGGAGTCCACCGTGGAGACGGCGTGGCCATATTCGCCGGCACCTGCCCCGAATGGGTTTACTTCTGGTTGGGCGCGGCGCGCCTTGGCGCCGTGACCGCCGCCGTCAATGCCGCGAACAAGGGGGACTTCCTGCTGGACGCCCTACGGCTGTCGCGGGCGAAGGTCGTCCTGACCGATGCCGAGCGCCGGCCCCGGCTCGACGAGGTGGCCGGCGCGTTGGATCACGCGCCAACCGTGCTGGCGCAGGGCGATTCACTCGCATCGGCGTTGAGCCGAGACGCCGGCACACCGCCTGCGGGCGCCGCCGGCGCGTCGACGGACGTGGGCTGCCTCTTCTACACCTCGGGTACCACCGGGCCCTCGAAAGCGGTTGCCACGACCTGGCATTACCTGTTCACGGTGGCCGCGACGGTCGCGTCGGCCTGGGAATTGCGTGCGGGGGACGTGCTGTGGACGGCGATGCCGCTGTATCACCTCAGCGCGGCGCCCAGCGTGCTGGCCCCGATGCTGCTCGGCGCGACGACCGTGCTGGCCGGGGCTTTTCATCCCGGTCAGGTGTGGGACGAGGTGCGCGCCCGCGGCGCCGTCGGTTTCGCCGGCGCCGGCGCCATGGTCTCGATGCTGCGCAACCTGCCCGCGGATCCGCGCGATGCCCAGCTGCCGTTGCGGTTCATCTCCGCGGCTCCCATCGACGCCAAGCACTACCGGGACATCGAAAAGCGTTATGGCTGCCGCATTGTCACGATGTACGGGATGACCGAGGCGTTTCCGATCGCCGTCAAGGCCCTGGCCGACGACGGAGTGCCCGGAACGTCGGGCCGGCCGAATCCTCATTTCGACGTGCGCCTCGTCGACGAGAACGGCGAACCGGTGCCCGCCGGCACGGTGGGGGAGATCGCCTGCCGACCGCGCCGCCCGCACGTGATGAGCGAGGGCTATGTCGGCCCGGGGCTGCGGGTGATTCCCCACGCGGAATGGTTTCGCACCGGCGATCTCGGCCGGTTCGACGGCGGGGGCAACCTGACCTACGTCGACCGCAGGAAGGATTCGCTGCGCCGGCGCGGGGAGAACGTCTCCTCGGTGGAGGTGGAAACCGTGGTCATGCACCATCCCGCCGTGGCCGAAGCCGCCGCCGTCGGGGTGCCCAGCCCATTGGGCGAAGATGACATCCTGGTCGTGGTGACGTTGCGGCCAGGGGCCACATTGGATTACACCGAGCTGCTCGATTTCTGCGCGGCCCGGATGCCGTACTTCTGCGTGCCCCGATTCGTGGAGATCGTCAGCGAACTTCCGAAGAATGTCATCGGACGAATACGCAAAGACCTGTTGCGCGCGCAGGGGGTGACTCGGGAGGCGTGGGATCGTGAAGCTCAGGGCTATATCGTTAGCCGGTAAGTTACGTTAATGTTACGTAATCGTCGGCAAGTTACTTTACCGTTACATCCAACCGCTCGTTGGCAGTCGTTTCCCGGAAGAGGCTGGAGACCAAAATGACGATGTCCTATCAGGAACAGCAAATGCTCCTGGCCGCCGCCGGCCGCGCTGCCATCCTGGACCTGAACGCCCGGCACAACCGGGCATATTCCAAGGGCGACCGGGACCGCTGGATTGCCACGTTCCGTCATTCCGGCGCCACCTACACCCGTGACGGCGATACGTTCGACGACCTGCGCGCCGCCTTCGACGGCGGCGACGGGCAGCGCCTGGTGACGGTCGACCACGAGATCCGCATCGACGGGGTGAACGCCGTACAGCGTTGTGTTGTCGTGCTATTCGCCAGCATGTACGGCGACACCACCCTGCGCGCGACCGGGGTGTTCAAGGACACGCTGATCTACGAGCGCGGCGGCTGGTACTTCACCTCCCGCAAGCTGCAATGGGACTCGGTGCCCAGTAGGCACCCGCTCGTTATGTGAGCGGCGTGGACCCGGATCTCAGTTACCAGCTGGCCTTCGGCACCTATGAAGATGCGCTGCGGATGGTCGGCGCGACGAGCGAGCCACGCACCGCGGCCACGGCCGTCAGCGGGGCGCGCATCCAGTTGTTCGCCGCAATGGTCCACGACGGCAATCGCTCCTACTGGGACGCCGAGTTCGCCCGCCGCAAATGGGGAGGCCTACTAGCGCCCCCGGCCCTGCTGATGGGCTGGTTGATCCCTCCGCCGTGGGAGCCGCAGGGCCGACCGCCGGCGGCATCCCTGGTGCTGCGGGTGCCGCTGCCGGGCACCACGTTCATCAACGCGGCCAACGATGTCGAGTTCCTGCAGCCCATCGTCGAAGGCGATCTGCTCACCGTCGTCGAGGAATTGCTGTCGGTGTCGCCGGAGAAGCGGACCCGCCTGGGCATAGGTCATTTCGTCGAGACGCTGGAGACCTATCAGCGCCAGGACGCGACGGTGGTCGCCACGTGCCGGAACACCCTGTTCCGCTTCACCCCCGCGGCGTCTTCGTGATCGCAGGCGAGCTGAGCTTCGACGAGATCGCCGTTCCCGTCGACCTGCCCGAGGTTGTCGACCACATCAGCTACCAGCGTGTGGTGGAGAACGCGGGCGCGACGTGGGATTACTTTCCGGGGCACTTCGATCCCGAATACGCGCAGCGCCAAGGCAATCCGACCATCTACGTCAACACGATGCACCTCGCCGGGTTCGCCGACCGCGTCGCGACCGACTGGGCGGGACCGGGCAGCCGCGTGGTGCGCCGCTCCCTACGGCTGGCGGGCTCGATATATGCCGGCGACACCATGATCGGCCGGGGCCGCGCGGTCGCCAAACGTCGGGACCCGTCGGTCGACCCGCCGCGCTGCCTCGTGGACATCGAGATCCAGGTGACCAATCAGCACGGTGCGCTGTGCTGCCCGGTCGAGCTCACTTTGCAGGTGCCCGAAAGTGGTTGAGCGTCAGCCGGATAGCGGCGGCAGCTGCCCTTTGCATACCAGCGTCTGGAGTTCGACGTATTCGTGGAGGCCTTCCGGGCCGAATTCGCGTCCGATACCCGACTGCTTGAAGCCGCCGAAGGGCGCGCCGATGTCGAGTGTGTACATGTTGATGCCGTACGTGCCGGTGCGCACCCCCGCCGCGATCTCCAACCCGTGTGCGATGTCGGAGGTCCACACCGAACCGGCCAAACCGTAGTCGCTCTCGTTGGCGATCCGGATTGCGTCGTCCTCGTCGTGATAACGCAGCACGGTCAGGACCGGACCGAAGATCTCCTCCCGGGCGATGCGCATGTCGTTGGTGGCGTCGGCGAACAGCGTCGGCTGCACATACCAGCCGCGGTCCGACGGGCTGTCCAGCCCGCCGAGCACCACGCGGGCGCCCTCGGCTTGACCGGACTTGATGTAGTCCTGGACACGGCGTTGTTGGCGTTGTGCGACAAGGGGTCCGATGTCGGTGGCGTCGTCGGCCGGATCTCCGACGTTGAGGGACGACATCATGTCTGCCAGCGCGTCGACGACCTCGTCGTGGCGCCGGTCGCTGACCAGGATCCGGGTCTGCGCGACGCACGCCTGGCCGTTGTTCATCAGGCCGGCGGTTTTCAACCCGGCTACCGTCTTGCCGATGTCGGCGTCGTCGAGGATGATCGCCGCCGACTTGCCGCCCAGTTCCAGGCTCACCCGCTTGAGCTGCTCGCCGCACAGGGCGGCGATGCGGCGCCCGACGGCGCTCGAGCCGGTGAACGCGATCTTGTCCACACCCCGGTGGCGCACCAGCGCCTCGCCGATCTCGGGTCCGCCGGGCAGCACCGAGACTACCCCCTCGGGAAGGTCCAGCTGCTCGATCATCTCCGCCAACCACAAAGCGTCCAAAGGGGTTTCGGGTGCGGGCTTGATGATGACCGTGCACCCCGCGATCAACGCCGGGATCAGTTTCGGCATGATCAAAAATTGCGGAACGTTCCACGGCACGATCGCGCCGACCACCCCGACCGGTGCCCTGCGCAGGTGCACTTCGCCGAGGACACCCTGGCGCCGTTCTTCCCACGGGAAGTCGCGTGCGGCGGCCAGCGCCAGATGGATGAGCGTCGCCGCGGCCGCCCCTTGTCCCATCCGGCTGAAGCTGCGCGGGGAGCCCATCTCGTCGGTGATCAGGTCGGCCATCTCCTCGATGTGGCCGGCATAGATCGCGGCCAACTGCTCGACCTTGGCCATCCGCTCGGCGTGGGTCATCCGCGGCCAGGGCCCGTGATCGAAGGCGTGTCGCGCCGAGGCGACGGCGGCGTCGACGTCCTCGGGCCCAGCCAACTGAACATGGCCGACCGGTTCTTCCGAGTGCGGCGAGATGACGGCGAGCTGTTGCGGGTTGGCGGGCTTACGCCACTGCCCCCCGATGAAGAGTTCGTCGTAGGACCGGTGGCCGGCGGATTCTGTCATCCGGCACCTCCTCGAGGGTCGGGCGCAATGCGACAGGGACCGGGATTTCGCTATTGACGCTAACATAGCGAAAAAAGCAGCGAGGCTCATATGACCAGCGATTGGCGCAGTTACCCCTTCCAGTTGGTACCTGGCGACAGCCAGCTGGACTTCCCGGCCGCCGAGGGCGAGCATCCGGATCAGGAGTCGGACACCTGGTTCATCGCCGGGCAGCTGGAGGCTGCCGAGACCGACCGGTCTTTTGCCTTCCTGACCATCTTCAACAAGAACCGGCCCGGTGGCACCGTGGTCGCCGACTTCTACACGATGGCGCTCTTCGATCTGGATTCCGGTGATTACGGCACCTACACGGATTACGACATGCCGCCGGCCAACATGGAACCTGGGGCGCAGCGCAAGCTGAGGTTGGCGCCGGGTTTTCTGGACATCCATTACGCCAGCGGCGCAGGCACCGCGTCCTGGATCACCTGCCGCGACAACGAAGGTGAACTGCTGCCCTACACCTACCGCGTCAGCCTGGTCGGCGAGGACCAGGCGGGGCGGCCCATGCGCCTCGACCTGGCGGTAACCCCAACGCGCGCACCGACACCGGTGGGTGCGTCCACGTACAAGGGGAAGATCTGCTGCTTCGGCCAGACCGACACCTATTCGTATTTCCAGACCGGCATGGCGATGACGGGCACCCTGCGCTGGGGCGGCCTGGTCCACCAGGTTTCCGGGAGCAGCGGGCATATCGACCGGCAGTGGTTCCCGAAGTACGCCGGCGGTGGTGGGACCGGGGGAGACCCGCGGGCCCGGTCCCACGAATGGCGCACCATCAACTTCGACAACGGCGTGGACCTGAGCATCTGGCGGCAGTTCGACCGGACCAACCGCAATGCGCTGCAACCGTTTACGGGAGTGACGATGAGTCATCCCGATCCGGCCGTGCCGCCGGAATGCGCCGAGGACGTAGAGGTGGAGGTCAGCAGCTACGTGCGATGGCCGGACGCGGTGCAACCGCTGGTGCGGCCGAACGCCGCCGCCCGCTACATGCCGGACCGCCACAGGATCACCTGCCGCACCATGCAGCTCGACATCGTCGGGGAGCCGCTGGTGCCCGCTCCCGCGCACGGCCTGCCCATCGAATACATGGAGGGCCCGTACCGCTACCACGGAACACTATGGGGTGAACCCGTGACCGGCTTCGCCTTCAACGAACGCTCCCTGGCCCTGTACCGCGACTGGGAGCTGGTCGAGGTGCTCGCCACCAGCGTCGCGAACATGGAGCCGGCCGACCGGGACCTGCAGATGGCCGCGACCCTGCTGGTGCAGCTGCTGGCCCGTGGCCGCCGTAGCGAAGCGGTCAGGCTGTTGAGCACGGTGCGCCCGGCTCAAACCGACGCGCTGGCAACGCTGTTGGATGACCTCGTGGCGGTGTTGTCCGCCGAGGGGTCAACCCAGGGCAGCTGATCCGGCAAGCGCCTCCGCCCAGGCGTTGTGGCGATGCTGCAGCCCGGGTTCGTTGCGGCCGAACAGCAGGTGGTCCCTGGCGCCCGACTCGAGGTTGGTCTGCAGGTTCTCGACCAGCCGGTAATCCTCGTCGCGCACCGTGGCGTGCGCGTAGTCGAAGACGGCGTGCGCGCCAGCGGAAACGGATTCGTCGGAAAGGTCCAGCGGGGTGGAGTTCTGGTGCACGGTGATCGATCTTCCCGGCCGGTCCCCGGGGTAGATCCGGAACAGTTCGCCGTTGGCGATGGTCACCGACAGCACGATGTTGGGGAACAGCGCATAGATCACGACCAAGTTCTGGAACGGATTCCACTGCTCTTCGGGGACACCGTCCAGCTCCAGGATCGTGTTGAGCGGGAAGATCAACCGGTGGTGCGGTCCGAACGCGTCGAACACCGTGCAGTTGCTGCGGGCGATGGTGGCGAAGGTCTGCTGGTGCACGGTGGCGAAATGGTAGTTCTCCGAGAAGGTGTCGACCGCGAGCTTCCAATTGATCGGACAGTCGAGCACCTTCTCGCCCAGCGGCGACCACCGCCCGATGCCCCACGAATCGAGCTCGTCGGCCAGGGGCCCGAGGTGGGCGGCAACGTCGAGGGGTGCACCGGGATGCAATGCGGCCCAGAGGAACCCGGCGAACTCGGCGGCCGGAAGTTCGGTCAGACCGTCCACCTTGACGGTCACGCCGCTGAATCCCTCGCGGCCGGGCAGGCCGACCAACCGTCCGTCGTTGTCGTACGTCCACGCGTGATACGGGCAAGTGAACCGCTTCGCGCTGCCGCAACCCGTGGCCACCTGCGACTGCCGGTGCAGGCAGACGTTGTCGAACGCTTTGACCGATCCATCGGCCGTCCGGGTCAACAGGATCGACCGCCCCATCACCGTCTTCGTGCAGTAGGTTCCCGGGCCGGGCAGCTCCGAGACGTACCCGACCAAGTGCGGACTGGCCATCACCATGGCCCGCTCCCGGTCGTGGCGCTCGGCCGACGTGTAGGCGTGCGCCTCGACCCGGTGCTCGGCCGGGGCGAGATCGGTGGTCCTGTCGCGCGCCAGCTTCAAGGCGCGGCGGGTGAGGTCGATGAGTTGGTCGCGTTCCACCTGCCCAGTACAGACCTTGCGACAGTTGTAAGGTCAAGGCGTGCCTGACCAGTTGCTGATCGGCGACGTCACGGCCCTGACCGGGATCGCTTCCGGCCGCATCCGCCACTATGAAAAGGTCGGCTTGCTGCGCGCCGAGCACCTGTCCAACGGCTACCGGGTGTTCGGTGTGGAGCAGGTGCTCGACCTGCTGCGCATCGATCTGATGAGAAGTCTCGGCATCAGCATCAACGACATCCAGCGCCTGGTCGCCGACGGGCGCACCTCGCTGGCGGACGTGCTCGACGAGCACCGGGCGCTGTTGCTGCGTCAGCGCGACCGGCTGGATGAGTTGATCGCGGCCATCGACCGATCCCGGGTCGCGTCCCGCGCCGCCGCCGACTGCCCGGACGCCGACGTCAACGACGACATTCTGCGCACCCTGGCGACGACGCACCGCGACAGCATCGGCGTCATGGGGAGGCTCAGCGCGCCGCTGTCCGCGCCCGTCGCGACGATGTACGCCGACCTGTTCGACGAGTGGGATCTGCCGGTTCCGGCGCTGTTCGGGCAGATGGTCCTGCCGCCGGCGGCCACCACTCTGCTGGCACAATTGGCCGAGCTGTCGGGACGTCAGGTGCTGTTCGACCGGTTGCGCAACCTCGCCGGCGACGTGATCCGGTTGGGTGACGATCGGGTGGCGGCGACGGAGCTGGCCCGCAGCTGGGTCGACCGGCAGCTGGCCGACCCACTGCCCGACGACGTGGTCGGTGTGCTTCGCGCGGTGCAGCCGTCATTGGAACATGACCCGGTGATCGTGCAGGGATTCCGGGCCTGGGCCGGATCCATCAACCGGGCGGCCGCCGACTTCCTCGACGAGATCGCCCGTCAGACCGCTCACCGGGGCCTGGTGGCCGTGAGCGTGATCGTGCTGCCCGCGGCGACGCGGGCTCAAACCCGAGATGTGACACCGTGATGCAGATGTGACCAGTGTGGTCAATGTGTCGGGTGGTGTTCCTGTCGTACTCTGTCGCTTGTGTCATCGGTTTCGCGACGCGACCTACTGAAATGGGCGGCCGCGGGCCCGGCCTTGGCGGGCCTGGGTGTCGCGGTTGCGTCGCTGCGCCCGGCGCCCGCGTCGGCCTCGCTCGGCACCCTGCTGGACTACGCCGCCGGGGTCATACCGGCCAGCCAGATCAGGGCCGCCGGCGCCGTGGGCTCGATCAGGTATGTGTCCGACCGGCGTCCGGGGGGCAACTGGATGCTGGGCAAGCCGATCCAGGTCGCCGAGGCACGTGACCTCAACAGCAACGGGCTGAAGATCGTCTCCTGCTACCAGTTCGGCAAGGGCGACACCGCCGACTGGCTGGGCGGGGCCAATGCCGGGCTCCAGCACGCGCAGCGGGGGATGCAACTGCACGCCGCCGCGGGTGGCCCGGCCAGCGCGCCGATCTACGCCTCGATCGACGACGACCCGTCCTATGACCAGTACAAACAGCTGATCGCGCCCTACCTGCGATCGTGGGAGTCGGTGATCGGGCATCAGCGCACAGGTGTGTACGCCAATTCGAAGACCATCGACTGGGCGCTGCACGACGGTTTGGGCTCTTACTTCTGGCAGCACAACTGGGGCTCGCCCAAGGGGTTCACCCACCCGGCCGCCCATCTGCATCAGGTCGAGATCGACAAACGCAGTGTCGGCGGGGTCGGGGTGGACATCAACGAGATCCTCAAACCGCAATTCGGGCAGTGGGTCTAGCGCTCCGGGTGCCTCGCCGCGTCTCGGTGGCCCGCGTCTCTTAATGATCCCAGCAAACACTCGTTCGCTCATTTTTCGGCCCGGCGGCCGCGATCGCGGACCGAACGACGCGACGCAGGAGGGCCCGACGTGGCTTCGCGGCTCGAAATTTTTACATAACGATTACATAACAAAACTGCTTTGATCAGCGCAGTTATAGCTACTCGACCGTAACCACCTGCATGCAGCAGGTTTGTTCGCCGCGCCCGCGCCGCCGATTAAACCCCGTGTTACCCACGACACGGTTACCCGTGCGTAGAACTCATCAGTAACCAATCACCACGAAAAACGGGGGTCGATCCTTATGACACTCTTAGTACAGCCGATGCAGTCCCCGCGCCGCTCAACCCACACGGGCGGTCCGCCGACAACACACCGGTCAGCCGTTTCCCGGCATTGATTCGACGCGGAATCGCCGAACCCGCCCGCCGGTGATGACCGGCCGAACGAACCGATACGTAAAGACGCATACAGGGAGACATAGAAGGTGACGATCCATGAGCACGACCGGGTGTCCGCTGATCGCGATGGAAATGGCCCTCATGCGTCAGCCGGGGAGACCCACGCTCTGGTCGACCGTCTGACGGCCGGCGAGCCGTACGCCGTTGCGTTCGGCGGCCAGGGCAGCGCCTGGCTGGAAACCCTCGAGGATCTGGTCTCGTCGGCCGGGATCGAATCGGACCTGGCAACGCTCGTGGGTGAGGTCGAGCTGCTGCTCGAGCCGGTGGCCAAGGAACTGGTCGTGGTGCGCCCGATCGGTTTCGAGCCGCTCGCATGGGTGCGCGCGCTGGCTGCCGAGGACCCGGTCCCGTCGGACAAGCACCTGACGTCGGCCGCGGTGTCGATCCCCGGCGTGCTGCTCACTCAGATCGCGGCGGTCCGCGCTTTGGCGCGCCAGGGCATGGACCTCAAGGCCACCCCGCCTGTCGCGGTCGCCGGGCACTCCCAAGGGGTGCTCGCCGTCGAGGCCCTCAAGGCGGCGGGCGCCCGCGACGCCGAGCTGCTGGCGATGGCCCAGCTGATCGGCGCGGCCGGGACGCTGGTCGCCCGCCGACGCGGCATCTCCGTGCTCGGCGACCGCCCGCCCATGGTGTCGGTGACCAACGCCGACCCCGAGCGCATCAGCCGGCTGCTCGACGAGTTCGCGCAGGACGTCCGCACCGTGCTGCCGCCGGTGCTGTCCATCCGCAACGGCCGGCGCTCGGTCGTCATCACTGGCACGCCCGAACAGCTATCCCGGTTCGAGCTCTACTGCCAGCAGATCTCGGAGAAGGAAGAGGCCGATCGCAAGAACAAGCTGCGCGGTGGGGACGTCTTCTCGCCGGTCTTCGATCCGGTCCAGGTGGAGGTCGGCTTCCACACGCCGCGGCTGGCCGACGGCATCGACATCGTCGCCGGCTGGGCCGAGAAGGTGGGCCTGGATGTCGCCCTGGCCCGCGAGCTGACCGAAGCGATCCTGGTGCGACGGGTCGACTGGGTCGAGGAGATCAGCCGTGTGCACGAGGCCGGCGCGCGCTGGATTCTCGACCTCGGTCCCGGTGACATCCTGACCCGGCTGACCGCGCCGGTCATCCGCGGACTGGGTGTCGGCATCGTTCCCGCCGCGACCCGCGGCGGGCAGCGCAACCTCTTCACCGTCGGGGCCGTCCCCGAGGTGGCGCGGGCGTGGTCGACCTACGCCCCGACCGTCGTTCGCCTGCCCGACGGCAGGGTCAAGCTTTCGACGAAGTTCACCCGGTTGACGGGCCGCTCGCCGATCCTGCTCGCCGGCATGACCCCGACCACTGTCGACGCCAAGATCGTCGCCGCCGCGGCCAACGCCGGGCACTGGGCCGAGCTGGCCGGCGGCGGGCAGGTCACCGAGGAGATCTTCGCCGGCCGCGTCGAGGAGCTCGCGACGCTGCTCGAGCCGGGCCGCACCTATCAGTTCAACGCGCTGTTCCTCGACCCGTACCTGTGGAAGCTGCAGGTCGGCGGAAAGCGGTTGGTGCAGAAGGCGCGTCAGTCGGGTGCGGCGATCGACGGCCTGGTGATCAGTGCCGGCATCCCCGATCTCGAGGAGGCCGTCGACCTGATCGAGGAGCTGAACGACGTCGGCATCAGTCACGTCGTGTTCAAGCCCGGCACGGTCGAGCAGATCCGCTCGGTCATCCGCATCGCCACCGAGGCGCCCACCAAGCCGGTGATCATGCACATCGAGGGTGGGCGCGCCGGTGGCCACCATTCGTGGGAAGACCTCGACGACCTGTTGCTGGCAACGTATTCGGAGCTGCGGTCGCGCCCGAATATCACGGTCTGCGTCGGCGGTGGTATCGGCACCCCCGAGCGCGCGACAGAGTATCTGTCCGGGCGGTGGGCGCAGGCGTACGGCTTCCCGCTGATGCCGATCGACGGCATCCTGGTCGGCACCGCTGCGATGGCGACCAAGGAGGCCACCACCTCGCCGTCGGTCAAGCGGATGCTGGTCGAGACCCAAGGCACCGACCAGTGGGTCGGCGCCGGAAAAGCCTTGAACGGCATGGCTTCCAGCCGCAGCCAGCTCGGCGCCGACATCCACGAGATCGACAACAGCGCGTCGCGCTGCGGCCGCCTCCTCGACGAGGTCGCCGGCGACGCGGACGCCGTCGCCGAGCGTCGCGACGAGATCATCGCGGCGATGGCGAACACCGCCAAGCCCTACTTCGGCGACGTCGCCGACATGACCTACCTGCAGTGGTTGCAGCGCTACGTGGAGCTGGCCATCGGGGAGGGCAACTCCACCGCCGACACCGCCGCGCCCGGCAGCCCGTGGCTCGCCGACACCTGGCGTGACCGCTTCCAGCAGATGCTGCAGCGCGCCGAAGCCCGTTTGCACGCAAGCGATTCCGGCCCGATCGCGACGCTGTTCGACGACGCGGCGCTGCTGGAGAGTCCGCAGCAGGCCATCGCCACGCTGCTCGCCGAATACCCGGACGCGCAAGCGGTGCAACTGCACCCGGCCGACGTCCCCTTCTTCGTCACGCTGTGCAAGACGCCAGGCAAGCCGGTCAACTTCGTACCGGTCATCGACAAGGACGTGCGGCGCTGGTGGCGAAGCGACTCGCTGTGGCAGGCCCACGACGCCCGCTATGACGCCGACCAGGTGTGCATCATCCCCGGTACCGCTGCGGTCGCCGGCATCACCCGGATGGACGAACCCGTCGGTGAACTGCTGGACCGCTTCGAGCAGGCCGCCATCGACGAGGTGCTGTCGTCCAATGTGCAGCCCCGCGCCGTCGCGTCGCGCCGGATGGGTCGCCCCGACGTGACCGGACCACTGGCTGTCGTACTCGACGCCCCGGATGTGCAGTGGGCCGGCCGCACCGCGATCAACCCGGTCCACCGGATCGCCGACCCCGGCGATTGGCTCGTGCACGAGGGCTCTGAAGGGCCCGAAAGTCGCCGCGCCACACACTCGTCCACCGGAGCGCGGCTCGGGGTCGACGGTAACCGGGTGGTGCTGAGCGTTCCGGTATCGGGGACCTGGATCGACATCCCGTTCGCCCTGCCCGCCAACACCATTGACGGCGGCACCCCGGTGGTGTCCACCGAGGATGCCGCCACGGCCATGCGGGCGGTGCTGGCGATCGCCGCCGGCGTCGACGGGCCGGAATTCCTGCCGGCGGTCGTCGACGGGACGGCCACCGTGACGGTGGACTGGGATCCCGAGCGCGTCGCCGACCACACCGGTGTCACGGCCACCTTCTCCGAGCCGCTGGCGCCCGGCCTCACCACCGTGCCCGACGCGCTCGTTGGTCTGTGCTGGCCCGCGGTCTTCGCGGCGATCGGCTCGGCGGTTACCGACACCGGCGTCCCCGTCGTCGAGGGCCTGCTCAGTCTGGTGCACCTCGACCACGCCGCCCACGTGGTCGGCGCGCTGCCCAAGGTCCCGGCCGAATTGGCAGTCACCGCAACGGCTTCGGCGGCGATCGACACCGACATGGGCCGTGTCGTGCGCGTCGCGGTCACGATCGCCGACGGCGACGGCGCGACGATCGCCAATCTCGACGAGCGGTTCGCGATCCTGGGGCGCACCGGCTCCGCCGAACTCACCGAGCCGGTGCGGGCCGGCGGCGCGGTGTCGGAGAACGCGACGGACACCCCGCGTCGTCGTCGACGTGACGTCCGGCTGACCGCCCCGGTCGACATGCGGCCGTTCGCCGTGGTGTCCGGTGACCACAACCCGATCCACACCGACCGGGCGGCCGCCCTGCTCGCCGGCCTGGAATCGCCCATCGTGCACGGCATGTGGCTGTCGGCCGCCGCGCAGCACGCGGTGACGGCCACCGACGGCCAGGCCCGGCCCCCGGCCCGGCTGGTCGGCTGGACCGCGCGTTTCCTGGGCATGGTGCGTCCCGGTGACGAGGTCGATTTCCGCGTCGAGCGCGTCGGGATCGACCAGGGCGCAGAGGTTTTGGACGTGTCCGCCCGCATCGGGTCCGATCTGGTGATGTCGGCGACGGCGCGCCTGGCCTCCCCGCACACGGTGTATGCCTTCCCCGGTCAGGGGATTCAGCACAAGGGCATGGGCATGGACGTCCGCGCCCGCTCCAAGGCCGCCCGCAAAGTGTGGGACAAGGCGGACAAGTTCACCCGCGACACGCTGGGCTTCTCGGTGCTGCACGTGGTGCGCGACAACCCGACCAGCATCATCGCCAGCGGTGTGCACTACAACCACCCCGAGGGCGTGCTGTACCTGACGCAGTTCACCCAAGTCGCGATGGCGACCGTGGCGGCGGCGCAGGTCGCCGAGATGCGCGAGCAGGGCGCCTTCGTCGAGGATGCCATCGCCTGCGGCCACTCGGTCGGGGAGTACACGGCCCTGGCCTGCGTGACCGGCATCTACGAGCTGGAAGCGTTGCTGGAGACGGTGTTCCACCGCGGCTCCAAGATGCACGACATCGTCCCGCGCGACGAGCTGGGCCGCTCCAACTACCGGCTGGCGGCGATCCGACCCTCGCAGATCGACCTGCCGGACGACGAGGTGCCCGCGTTCGTCGCCGGAATCGCCGAGCGCACAGGTGAGTTCCTGGAGATCGTGAACTTCAACCTGCGCGGCTCGCAGTATGCGATCGCCGGCACGGTGCGCGGCCTCGAGGAGCTGGAAGCCGAGGTGGAGCGCCGTCGCGAGCTCACCGGCGGGAAGCGGTCGTTCATTCTGGTACCGGGCATCGACGTGCCGTTCCATTCCCGGGTGCTGCGCGTCGGGGTCGCGGAGTTCCGCCGCTCACTGGAACGGGTCATGCCGCGCGACAAGGATCCCGACGTCATCATCGGGCGCTACATCCCGAACCTGGTGCCGCGTCCGTTCACCCTGGACCGCGACTTCATCCAGGAGATCCGGGATTTGGTGCCCGCCGAGCCGCTCGATGCGATCCTCGCCGACTACGACACCTGGCTGACCGAGCGCCGCAACGAGATGGCGCGCATCGTCTTGATCGAGCTGCTGGCTTGGCAGTTCGCCAGCCCGGTGCGCTGGATCGAAACCCAGGACCTGCTGTTCACCGAGGAGGCCGCGGGCGGTCTGGGCGTGGAGCGGTTCGTCGAGATCGGCGTGAAGTCGGCGCCGACCGTCGCCGGGCTGGCCACCAACACCCTCAAGTTGCCCGAATATGCCCACAGCACAGTCGAAGTGCTCAACGCTGAGCGCGACGCCGCAGTGCTGTTCGCCACCGACACCGATCCCGAGCCGGAGCCGGAGGAGGCCGCGGTTGATTCCGCGGCCGCCGCCGCGGACGGTGCGCCCTCGTCTGATGTCGCCCCGGCCGTCGCTGCGGCTCCCGCCACTGCTCCGTCGGGTGCTCCGCGTCCCGACGACATCGGTTTCGACGCCGCCGACGCCACCCTGGCGCTGATCGCGCTGTCGGCCAAGATGCGCATCGACCAGATCGAGGAGCTGGACTCCATCGAGTCCATCACCGACGGGGCCTCGTCGCGGCGCAACCAGCTGCTGGTGGACCTCGGTTCGGAGCTGAACCTGGGCGCCATCGACGGCGCCGCCGAGGCCGACCTTGCCGGGCTGCGGTCGCAGGTGACCAAGCTGGCGCGCACGTACAAACCTTTCGGCCCAGTGCTTTCCGATGCGATCAACGACCAGCTGCGCACGGTGCTGGGGCCCTCGGGCAAGCGGCCGGCCGCCATCGCCGAGCGGGTCAAGAAGACCTGGGAGCTCGGCGACGGTTGGGCCAAGCACGTCACGGTCGAAGTGGCGCTGGGAACCCGCGAGGGCACCAGTGTGCGCGGCGGCGCCATCGGCCACCTGCACGAGGGCGCGTTGGCCGACGCCGCCTCCGTCGACAAGGTCATCGACGCCGCGGTGACCTCGGTCGCCGTGCGCCGCGGCATCGCGGTGGCGCTGCCGTCGTCGGGCGGCGGTGGCGGTGCGACGGTCGACGCGGCCGCGTTGAGCGAATTCACCGACCAGATCACCGGTCGCGACGGCGTGCTCGCCTCGGCGGCCCGCCTGATCCTCAACCAGTTGGGCCACGACGATCCCGTCAGCGCCATCCCGACGGCCACGGACGCCGAGCTCATCGATCTGGTCACCGCCGAACTCGGCGCGGACTGGCCGCGTCTGGTGGCGCCAGTGTTCGACGCCAAGAAGGCCGTCGTGTTCGACGACCGGTGGGCTAGCGCGCGTGAGGACCTGGTCAAGCTCTGGCTGACCGACGAGGGCGACATCGACGCGCAGTGGCAGGGCCTGTCCGAAAGGTTCGAGGGCGCAGGCCACGTCGTGGCCACCCAGGCCACCTGGTGGCAGGGCAAGTCGCTGGCGGCCGGTCGACAGATTCACGCGTCGCTGTACGGCCGCATCGCCGCGGGCGCGGAGAACCCCGACCCGGGCCCCTACAGCAACGAGGTCGCTGTGGTGACGGGCGCGTCGAAGGGTTCGATCGCGGCGTCGGTGGTCGCGCGGCTGCTCGACGGTGGAGCCACCGTCATCGCCACCACATCGAAGCTCGACGAGGAGCGGCTGGCGTTCTACCGCGGGCTGTATCGGGATCACGCCCGCTACGGCGCGGCGCTATGGGTGGTCGCCGCCAACATGGCGTCCTACTCCGACATCGACGCGCTTGCCGAATGGATTGGTACCGAGCAGACCGAAAGCCTTGGGCCGCAATCCATTCACATCAAGGACGCGCAGACCCCCACGCTGCTGTTCCCGTTCGCGGCGCCCCGGGTGGCCGGCGACCTCTCGGAGGCCGGTTCGCGCTCCGAGATGGAGATGAAGGTGCTGCTGTGGGCGGTGCAGCGGCTGATCGGCGGGCTGTCCAAGATCGGCGCCGAGCGCGACATCGCATCGCGGCTGCACGTGGTGCTGCCCGGCTCGCCCAACCGCGGAATGTTCGGCGGTGACGGCGCATACGGCGAAGCCAAGTCGGCGCTGGACGCGTTGGTGACCCGTTGGCACGCCGAATCCTCCTGGGCCTCCCGGGTCAGCCTGGCGCACGCGCTGATCGGCTGGACCCGCGGGACCGGGCTGATGGGACACAACGACGCCATCGTCGACGCCGTCGAGGAAGCCGGGGTCACCACCTATTCCACCGACGAGATGGCGGCCATGCTGCTGGGCCTGTGCGACGTCGAGTCGAAGGTCGCGGCGGCCGGCGCGCCGATCAGGGCGGACCTCACCGGCGGTCTTGGCGAAGCCAACCTGGACATGGCCGAACTGGCCGCGAAAGCCCGCGAGCAGGCCACGTCGGGCGAGCAGACAACGGAAGACGGTGCGCCCGAGGGCACCATCGCCGCGCTGCCGTCCCCGCCGCGCGGCTTCACCCCAGCACCCCCGCCGGAATGGGCAGACCTCGACGTCGACCCGGCCGACCTGGTGGTCATCGTCGGTGGCGCCGAGATCGGGCCCTACGGTTCGTCGCGCACCCGGTTCGAGATGGAGGTCGACAACGAACTGTCGGCGGCGGGCGTCCTGGAGCTGGCCTGGACCACGGGATTGATCCGCTGGGAGGACGACCCGCAACCCGGTTGGTACGACACGAAATCCGGCGATCTGGTCGACGAGGCCGAGCTGGTGGAGCGTTACCACGACGTCGTCGTGGAGCGGGTGGGCATTCGCGAATTCGTCGATGACGGCGCGATCGACCCCGATCACGCGTCGCCGCTGCTGGTGTCGGTGTTCCTGGACAAGGACTTCACCTTCGTCGTCTCCTCGGAGGCCGACGCTCGCGGGTTCGTCGAATTCGATCCGGAGCACACCGTCATTCGGCCGGTCCCCGATTCGAGCGACTGGCAGGTCACGCGCAAGGCCGGCACCGAGATCCGGGTACCGCGCAAGACCAAGCTGTCGCGGGTCGTCGGCGCACAGATCCCCACCGGATTCGATCCGACCGTGTACGGCATCAGCCAGGACATGGCCAGCTCTACCGACCGGGTGGCGCTGTGGAACATTGTCGCGACCGTCGATGCGTTCCTGTCGTCGGGATTCACCCCGACCGAGCTGATGCGGTGGGTCCACCCGGGCCTGGTCGCCAGCACCCAGGGCACCGGCATGGGCGGGATGACGTCGATGCAGACCATGTATCACGGCAACCTGCTTGGCCGGAACAAGCCGAACGACATCCTGCAGGAAGTCCTGCCGAATGTCGTTGCCGCGCACGTCATTCAGAGCTATGTGGGCAGCTACGGCGCGATGATCCACCCGGTCGGCGCATGCGCGACCGCGGCGGTATCGGTCGAGGAGGGCGTCGACAAGATCCGCCTCGGCAAGGCCGAACTGGTCGTCACCGGCGGCTTCGATGACCTGACGCTGGAAGCGATCATCGGCTTCGGTGACATGGCGGCCACGGCTGACACCTCCATGATGCGCGGCCGGGGCATTCACGATTCGAAGTTCTCCCGGCCCAACGACCGGCGGCGCCTTGGATTCGTCGAGGCGCAGGGCGGCGGTACCATCCTGCTCGCCCGCGGCGACCTGGCGCTCAAGATGGGTCTGCCGGTGCTGGCTGTGGTGGCCTACGCGCAGTCGTTCGCCGACGGCGTGCACACCTCGATCCCGGCCCCCGGTCTGGGCGCACTGGGCGCCGGCCGCGGCGGCAGGGATTCGGCGTTGGCGCGCTCGCTGGCCAAGCTCGGCGTCGGCGCCGACGACATCGCGGTGATCTCCAAGCACGACACGTCCACGCTGGCGAACGATCCCAACGAGACTGAGCTGCACGAGCGGCTGGCCGACTCGCTGGGCCGCTCGGAGGGCGCCCCGCTGTTCGTGGTGTCGCAGAAGAGCCTCACCGGCCACGCCAAGGGTGGCGCGGCCGTCTTCCAGATGATGGGCCTGTGCCAGATGCTGCGCGACGGGGTGATCCCGCCCAACCGGAGCCTCGACTGCGTCGACGACGAGCTCGCCGGGTCGGCCCACTTCGTCTGGGTGCGTGAGACGCTGCGGCTGGGCGAGAAGTTCCCGCTCAAAGCGGGGATGCTGACCAGCCTCGGGTTCGGCCACGTGTCCGGACTGGTGGCGCTGGTGCATCCGCAGGCCTTCATCGCCGCGCTCAACCCCGAGCAGCGCGCGGACTACCAGAAACGCGCGGAGGCGCGGCTGCTGGCCGGTCAGCGCCGGTTGGCCTCGGCCATCGCCGGGGGCGCGCCGATGTACGAGCGGCCACCGGACCGTCGCTTCGACCATGACGTACCGGAGAAGCGGCAGGAGGCGGCGATGCTGCTGAACCCGGCGTCCCGGCTGGGCGGGGGCGACGCCTACGAGGTTCCCGCCGGATGACGTCGTCGCCTTATTGCCCGGCTTGCCCCCGCAAGCGGGAGGTGCCCCCACCTCGCTCCGCGGCGCGGACCGCATCGTCGCCGGGCGAGACCGTCCGTTAGCCTGGCGTCCCATGGGAATTGTCGGTGTGGGGATCGACGTCGTCTCCATCCCTGATTTCGCCGAGCAGGTCGACCAGCCGGGAACCGTCTTCTCCGAGACCTTCACGCCCGGTGAGCGTCGCGACGCCTCGGACAAGAGTTCCTCGGCCGCGCGCCACCTGGCGGCGCGCTGGGCGGCCAAGGAGGCGGTGATCAAGGCGTGGTCGGGATCGCGGTTCGCGCAGCGGCCCGTGCTGCCCGAGGACATCCACCGCGACATCGAGGTGGTCACCGACATGTGGGGGCGGCCGCGGGTGCGGCTGAGCGGCGACATCGCCAAACACCTGGCCGACGTGACGATTCACGTGTCGCTGACGCACGAGGGGGACACCGCCGCCGCGGTGGCGATCCTGGAGACGACCTGAGCGTTGCCGAGCGGCCGTGTTTGTACACAACACGCCGGTAAACGGTGACATGTGGGGACGCTCGCCGGGAGGGTCCGCCGGCCGCGCGACTAGCCTCGAGGTCATGAGTGATCTTGTGGAGCGCGTCCGCGAGGTGTTGCCGTCGGTGCGGCGCGACCTCGAGGACCTGGTGCGCATCGAATCGGTGTGGGCCGACCCGGGCCGACGCGACGAGGTGCACCGCAGCGCGCGAGCGGTGGCGGACCTGTTGTCGCAGGCCGGATTTGGTGATGTGCAGATCGTCAGCGAGGACGGCGCCCCGGCGGTCATCGCGCGGCATCCCGCGCCGCCGGGCGCGCCGACCGTGCTGCTCTACGCCCACCACGACGTGCAGCCCGAAGGCGATGCCGGCCAGTGGGCGTCGCCACCCTTCGAACCCACCGAACGCGGTGGCCGGCTTTATGGACGCGGCAGCGCCGACGACAAGGCCGGGATCGCAACGCATTTGGCGGCGTTCCGGGCGCACGGGGGGCAGCCGCCGGTCGGGGTGACGGTCTTCGTCGAAGGTGAGGAGGAGTCCGGCTCGCCGTCGCTGGGCCGCCTGCTGGCCGCCCACCGCGGCGCGCTCGCGGCCGATGTGATCGTCATCGCCGACTCGGACAACTGGAGCACCGACGTTCCGGCGCTGACCGTTTCGTTGCGGGGCCTGGTCGACTGCGTGGTCGAGGTCGCCACGCTCGACCACGGCCTGCACTCCGGCATCTGGGGCGGGGTAGTGCCCGACGCGCTGAGCGTGCTGGTGCGGCTGCTGGCCAGCCTGCACGACGATGACGGCAACGTCGCCGTCGCCGGTCTGCACGAAAGCGCCGCAGCCGCCGTGGATTACCCGCCCGAGCGGGTGCGGGCGGACTCCGGTCTGCTGGACGGGGTGTCCGAGATCGGTTCGGGTTCGGCGCCGCAGCGGCTGTGGGCCAAGCCCGCGATCACCGTGATCGGCATCGACACCACGCCCATCGACAAGGCGTCGAACACGTTGATCCCGCGAGCGCGGGCAAAGATCAGCATGCGGGTCGCGCCCGGGGGTGACGCCGGGGCACACCTGGATGCGCTGACGTCACATCTGGAAAAGCACGCACCGTGGGGTGCGCGGGTGACCGTCACCCGCGGCGACATCGGCGAGCCTTACGCCATCGATGCCAGCGGCCCGGTGTACGACGCCGCGCGGGCGGCCTTCCGGCAGGCGTGGGGCACCGACCCGATCGACATGGGCATGGGTGGCTCCATCCCGTTCATCGCCGAATTCGCCGCAGCCTTCCCGCAGGCCAAGATTCTGGTCACCGGCGTCGAGGACCCCGCCACCCAGGCGCACAGCATCAACGAAAGCCTGCATCTGGGGGTGCTGGAACGCGCCGCTGTCGCCGAGGCGCTGCTGCTGGCCAACCTGGGCTGACGGTGGCCCCTTAAGTAGCAGCCGCTTTACCGCCGCTGAGACACGACGTTGTTGTTTCCCGTCTTCTCGATCCTCGGTGCGCCCGAGTGGTACGTCACCGCGTTGTCGTCGCCGAAAACGTCGATGGTGTCGGCGCTGTCGGCGGCGACGTGATTCCCGCTGCCGAAGATCTCCAGCCTGTCGCAGTTGCCGGTGACGGTGTAGGTGTTGTTGTCGCCGTCCAGCTTCAGGTCCCCGCCGTTGCAGTCGATCTTGTCTTTCGCGCCGCTGTTGATCATTACGAGGTTTCCCTGCACGGTGGTGCCGGCGTGACTCAAGAAGAACGCGATCGCCAACGCCGACGCGACCGCGCACAGGCCCAAGATCAGCTTCCATCGCCGCGTAATCGCGAGCTTCGCGATATCGCCGAACTTCTGCGGACCGCCGAAGTCTTGACCGCTGGGTGTGCCGGGCGGCCGCGGCGCTGCCCCAGGTGTTCGGCCGGCGCCGCGCTCAAGGTCGCGAATGTATTGCTCGGGGTCGTCCGCGTCCACGGCTACATGATCCGCTTCGGCCTGTGCAGAGTGCAATGGTCGGTGGCCTGACCGTTACGGCCACGGGAAGCCGGGCGCCGGCGGGGGCACTTGCGCCGGGTCAGCCTCCGCGAAGTGATACACCGGGCCCGACGGGCCGTTCTGAACTGTGACGGCGAACCAGTGGCACACGCTCAGGTCGAATCCTGGCGGTATCGGAACCGTGTATCCCCATTTCTGGCCGGGGCAGTAGTGCCAGTAGGACGGGCCAGCTTGGGCGGGTACGGCCAAGCCCAGACCGGCCACCGCTACGCCGCCGGAAAGCATCGCCGCCCCGACGATCCGACGCCGGGGTGTATTCATCGGAAAATCCTCTCGTTGCCGATCGCGCCGTACGTTGCGGCGAACCACTTGCGAAATTCTTGGCGTCGGCTTGCGGCTACCGATCCCAGTTTCTGCCCAGCGCCGTTGCTGCAACGCTGCCGCGGTGAAGTTGCCGAGATGCCGCAAGCAGCGCAAAGTACGGGTCAGCGGGGGCAAGAAGGGAGCACCGATGAAGACACCGTTCGCTGCGGCCTCCGCCGCATTCGTATCAGCGGCGCTGACGACCGCACCGGCTGCGTTCGCTGCGCCGGGCGACGCGGTCGTGTACACCGTGACGTCGGACGCGCCGTTGGCGGCGGTGTCGTACATCGACGCGACAGGTGTCCTGCAGACGCTGACCAATCAGCCTGTGCCGTGGTCCATCTCATTCACCAGCAAGGACGCGAGTCCCACGGCAGTGCTGACCGTTGCCGCGAACCCGACCGGTCAAAAGACGACCTGCACAATTACGGTCAACGGAGCGGTGAAGGACACCAAGTCCACGACGGGCACGGGCGAAGCCGGCCTGGCCCAGTGCGCGGCGTAACCGGAGCGGGTACCGCTCAGCGGTTCACACCGACAGGTCGCGACGCAGTTTGGCGACGTGCCCGGTGGCCTTGACGTAGTACTGCGCGAGGGCGATCTTGCCCTTTTCGTCGACCACGAAGGTCGAGCGGATCACGCCCTGCACGGTCTTGCCGTACATCTGCTTCTCGCCGTAGGCGCCCCAGGCCGTCAGCACCTTGCGCTCGGGATCCGACAGCAGCGGGAACGTCAGCTTCTCGGCGTCACGAAACTTGGCCAGCTTCTCCGGCTTGTCGGGGGAGATGCCGATCACGTCGAGGCCGGCGTCGCTGAGTTCGTGCAGGTTGTCGCGGAAGTCGCAGGCCTGCTTGGTGCAGCCCGGCGTGGAGGCCGCCGGGTAGAAGTACACGATGACGCGGCGCCCCTTGTAGTCGGCCAGCGACACCTGGTTGCCGTCGGCGTCGGGCAGGCTGAAGGAGGGCGCTTTGTCGCCCGGCGCAAGCCGCGTGGTCTCGGCCATCTTCTGGGCCCCTTTCTGTTCACCGGAGCGTGGGGGTTACCGCCAGCTGATCTAGGGTAGTGCGTCAGGTGCATCAGGCCGATTGGGAGGACAGACACGTGGCGGACCGGGACCCCGAGGCCATCAAGCGGGACATCGACGTCGCCCGCGACCAGCTGGCGGCCACCGTCGACACTCTTGCCGTGCGGGCCAACCCGCGCCGCCTCGCCGACGACCTGAAGGCGAAGGCGATCGAGTTCGTGAAGAAGCCGGCGGTGACGGTGACCCTGGCCGGCGTCGGTGCCCTCGTGGTCGTGGTGGTGGTGCACCGGGTGCGCAACCGCTGACGCCTCAGGTCATGCCGGCACCCGTGCCGCTCTGCACGTGCACCGGAATGCCGTCGTCCCATGGCTGCGCCGCGACCATGTCCTCGACGTCGACGTAGCCGCGCTCGAATTCGCCGGTCGCCGCGTCGACAAGCCGATATTCCTGCCGCTGGACGTGGATGGGTTGGGCGTCCAGAATGACCACCCGCACGTCGCCGGGCTGGAAGTCGCAGCGCTGCTGTAAGGCCTCGATGAGGCATTCGTTGTGCATGTGCCCGTCGCCGAAGTTCCATCCCAGCACCATCGAGCACAGGACCTCGCCCTCGCACAGGTTGTAGTCGTCCTCGTCGTAGCCGGCCAGCGCGCGGTGCACCAGGGTGAACAGCGCGCGGCCGTGTGTGTTCATCCCGCGGAACGCCATGGCGAGGTGAAGCGGGACCAGGGTCGCCTCCCTGGAGCCGTAGAGGCGCTCGAGCTGCAGGTGTTGCATGGGTCCCAACGCGCGCGACCCGGTGCGGAACTTCTCGTCGACCGATGGCTTGACGCACCACACGGTGGTGTCCCAGTTGCCCGCGTAGTACCGCATGCCCGGCAGGAAGGACACCTTGCGCGGGTAGAGGTTTCCGACGACGACGATTCCGGCGATGACCACGAAGAGGATCGCCACCGGCAACGGGTCGGCCAGATCGGACAGTCTGAGGCGGGCGTGCGCCACGAACAGCGACAGCACCCCGAAGATCATGAACACGTTCCACTCCAACGGCACCCCCATCGGGAAGGCCAGCAGGATGTTCAGGTGGAACACGATCATCACGAACGCGGCGATGGCCGTGGGCCAGCCGCCGTGGGAGAAGAGCAACGCCAGCGGCACCAGGCCCTCGACGGCGGTGGAGAAGTGCGCGATGAAACCCGCCAGCGCGCTGGGGCGCAGGTCGTCCGGATAGCGCTTGAACATCGACCGCTTGAGCGGGCCCGACGGGATGAACGGGTTGTTCGCCAGCATCGTCGAGATGACGAAGGGGAAGTGCCGGTTGAGCTTTGAGGTGGCCGCCCCCAGCCAGATGACCATGAAGACCACCTTGGCCCCGATGATCGAGTCCGCCCCGGAGAACAGGAACACCAGTGCGAGCGGCGCGTAGACCTCGCCGCGGGCGGCCAGGAAGATGACCTTGTCGCGCAGGCCGACGGCGGCCAGGACCGCCAGGATCGCCACGGTGTGCCAGGGCGCCAGCACCCCAATCTGCGTGTGCAGGGCGGGGATTGGGCCGGTGCCGCCGGAGACCAACGCGATCGCCAGCAACACCAGCAGCGCGGCGTAGAGCGCCGCGTCGATCGGGCTGCGGACGGTGCCCTTGGTCAGCGGGACCCGGTCGGGCCAGGGTGGCAGCCGGATGGTGCCGGGGCGCAGCCAGTACAGGATGGAGCCCATCGGCGGGAAGTAACGCCCGGCCAGTGGCCCGAAGCAGCAGCCCAGCCCGACGACTTCGAACAGCATGGTGTACAGCACGGCCTTCTCGAACACGATCGGCTCCGACCACCACGCGGCGACGCCCGTGAAGCCGCCGATGCCCGCCGTGCACCACCCGAACACCCAGCCGCCGAGAACGTACAGCGCGATCTTCACCCCGTACATCACATGCATCACCAGCGGGGTGCCGAACCCGTTTTCCGCGATGTGGCGCACCATCGGCACGATCCGCTGCGCGCGGCTCTGCTTGCTCCAGTCGGCGATGTCGACGACGGGCAGGTTCGGCTGGATGAACCCCATGGCGGCTCCTTCGACGCACTCGTACCCGGTAGCGGGTAGGCGCCAACCGGTGCAGCAAAAAATACCTGGAGCAACAGCTATCGCGGGGGCATACGGCGTCAAAAATAGAGTCGGTTCCTTGCGCCCCGGCGGCGGTCGGTGTTCTCGCCAATATGGGCAGTCACTGCACGCGGCGCCGCGTTGTTCGGATGTTACGGTGCGACCTGAACAATCTGCAGCGCAGTGGTTTCGGCACATTGAGGAAGTGGCGCGACCGGGCCCGGTCACGAATGCAGCCGAATCCGGGGCAGCCGGCGCCGTTTTCGGTGGCGAGCGGTGGCGCCGGCGCCGCGTCTCGTACGCCTCCTAGGGGCGGTCGACTGGCAAACCATGCAGCACGGAAGCGGCTACCAACTGCAAAGTCGTTGTCCAGGAACGTTTTTCGCGCCGGGTCAGTGCGGACCGGGTGAGGTTGGTCACGAACCCGACGCCGCGCACCCGACTCGGATCGTTTTCACAGCTCATTGATGGCCAGCTGACAAGTAATGCCTTGTACAGTCCTGCGACTGTGGGCCGTGAGAGCGCTCGGATGACGCGACGACGGCGGTCGATCGTCGCCGTCGTGTCGGCGCTGAGCCTGTTCGTCGCCTTGATCGCCGGGTCCTCCCTGCGCCCGCAGTTCGCAGCGGGCACGCTCCCCGAGCCGGCGGCGTGGACCCAGCAAACCCAAAGTGCGCAAACGCAAGCCGGTCATGCGCGCGCTGACGCTGCCCAAACGATCAGCCGTGCCGACCATGGCCCGGCAACCGGCTCGACGTCGACGGACAAAAAGCCGTTCCACAGCATGTGGATGACACGCGACCGGCCGATCAGCTGGCCTCCGATGACGCACCAAGGCGGCTGGTTGGCGTTGCCGACTTCGTTTGCCGCGGCCGAGCCGCCGCCGGTCCGCGTCGCGCCTGCGGCCGTTCCCGACCACCGAGACAACTCCACCCGGCTCTGCGTTATCCGCTGCTGAGGGGTCGGACCCCGAACTTTCGCGCCTTCCGACTAGGCCTGTGCAGCCCACGCGCACAGCACCTTTGCTTCGGCGCTGCCCGCGTTCGCAGGTCTGAAGGCACTCCCATGAGCGGCCCATAGCCGATCCCCATATTGCGGCGCCCTGCGACGCCCTGAGCGTCGGGCGCTCATCCCTTCGCATCCTCGAGGAACCGACATGTCCACAGCTATTAGTCAACCCTCCCTCACGAGTCCGGCGGAACGTCGATGAAATCGAATGCACAAGAACTCAATTCGGGGCCCATCCACTCGGATACACCCGAGGCGTGCCAGCCGGGGAAGTTTCACCTACCGCGGCTGGAGCATTCCGCGTTGCCGCTGGCCGCCGATCGAGGTGTCGGGTGGAAGGCTTTGCGGGACGCCGGGCCCGTCGTCTTCATGAACGGCGCGTATTACCTGACCCGCCGTGAGGATGTGCTGGCGGCGCTATGCCAACCCAATCTCTTCTCGGCCCATTTGGCACTGCAGCCTCCCGGCAGCCCGTTGCCGGTGCTGCCATCGGCGTTCGACCCCCCCGAGCACACCCGCTACCGCAAGATCCTGCAACCGCACTTCAGCCCGCACGCCTTGGCCGAATCCTGGCCCGTGATGGAACGCCACGCCGTCGAGATGATCGCTGACCTCGCTGGCCGGGGCGGATGCGAGGTGATGGCGGATTTCGCGCGGCTCTACCCGTACCAGGTGTTCATGGACCTCTACGGGTTGCCGCTGGAAGACCGGGACCGTGTGATCGGCTGGAAGGACGCCGCGGTGGACGGCGGACCCGAGGGCAACGAGCTGCTGGCTTACTTCACCGACGCCATCTTGCGACGCCGGCGGGAGCCGGGCTCGGACATGCTATCCCGGGTGATGATCGGCCCGGGGGAGCTAAGTGACCTCGAGCTCCTCGGCATGAGCCACCTGCTGGTGTTGTCCGGTCTGGACACCGTGGCCGCGGCCATCGGGTTCTCGCTGTTCGAACTGGCGCGCAGACCCCAGCTGCGCAGGGAACTTCGCGACGAACCAGGGCAGGTGAAGGTTTTCATCGAAGAGATCGTCCGGCTCGAGCCGGCGGCCCCCCTGGCCGCGCGGGTGACCACCGACTTCGTCAAGGTCGGCGGCATGACCCTTCCCCCCGGCACATCAGTACGGTTGTGCACGGCCGCGATCAACCGCGACGGTAGCGACGAGATATCGACCGACGACTTGGTCATGGACGGAAAGGTGCACCGCCACTGGGGATTCGGGGGCGGGCCGCATCGCTGCATCGGCTCCCACATGGCACGCATGGAACTGACGATCGTCGTCAACGAGTGGCTCAAGCGCATCCCGGACTTCGAAGTCCCGCCGGGGTACATCCCGGAGATCAAGTTCCCCTCGAAGAGCTTTGCCCTCAAGTCGCTCCCGCTGAGCTGGGGCACAGCCGACGCCGAGTTGAGCACGGCCGGTTCAGGCTCCCGCGCGACGGTGCGATGAACCGAACGTCCGGCCGACGGGACCCGCCGTGCAGATCGCCGAGCCTTCGCGCGGTGCCGACGCATCCATCCTGGTCATAGGCGGAAACGTTGAGTACGTCTGTGGTGCGCCGTCAGGGTTTCGAACCCCGGACCCGCTGATTAAGAGTCAGCTGCTCTACCAACTGAGCTAACGGCGCTTTCGACGGCCGAGACCGCGTACGCGACAATAACAGGCGTCCTGCCGCGGTGCGAAATCCTCCGATCCCTTCCAGGATAGCCAACACCGCCGGGAGGGGCGGGATGGTTGGCGCCCGTGCGAGCGTTCCGGCGCTAATAGTCGACGAAAGCACCTGTTGCGCACAACGATCGGCTCAGAAGAGCGTCCCGCAGTACGGGGCCCGGTCGGTGGCGAAGGCGGCGTTCAGGTCGTGGAGTGTGCCCCGCCGCAGCTCGGTGATCCGGCCGGTTCGGCTGAGTTCGGAGGCGCTGTGCGCGCCCATATACATGGTGGCGAGATCGGCCAGGCTGACCTTCACGTCGGCGGAACCGTCGTGCGGCGTGCACTTTCCCACGCCGTCACGGGTCTGCAGCAGGAATTGTCCGCCCGCCAGGCCGAGCGGGTCGTCGACTTCCAGCGTGACCTCGAGGTCGGCGGCGTAGGCGCGGGTGCCGAGGACCTCGGGGACATCGTTGATCCGCACCCACAGGAAATCGTTCACGCCGGTGGTTTCCGCGGCTCGCAGGTCGGTGAGCTTGAGCGGCAGCGGGTCGTCAGCCGGCACGTCGATCTCGACGGTGTCGAACATCTCCAAGACCAGCAATGTCTGTAGCAACTCGGTGTGCGCCTCGTCCGTGACGGGGCAGAAGTCTTCGACGACGACGGTCCCCAACGGGGGTCGGTACCCGTGGTCCGACTGGCCGACGACCCGGTACGTCAAGAAGCCGTCCGGATGGATCGTGTAGTTCAGCGCGGTCCCATTCCCGCGCTGGGTTGGCCTGTCGTCGAAGTAGTCCGCCCACCAGGCGTCGTCGCGGGTCACCGCGCCGGGCGTTGTGGCGCACCATCTTTCGTAGATTTTCGGCAGCAGGTGTTGCGCTTCGTCGGTGTGCACCTCGCGAGCCCTGATCTCGCTCGGCGGGGTGCGCAGCTTGGCGAATCGGCGGTCGATGCGGTAGCTGCGGAGGTAGCTCGCCACGCCGGCGCCGAAGCCGTCGTACATCGCGGTCTGGGTCGGCACACCGAAGACGATCGGGTAACCGCGGTCGATGAGTATGCCCAGCCCCTTGGCGCTGAGCTGTGCCCATACCCCCTTGCCCTGATGCGTTGACGCGACGGCGATCATCGTCAGCCATGCGGCCCGCAGGCTGGTTCCACCCGGCACCGTCAGCTGGGTCGGGTAGATGATGGACGTTCCCACCAGCAACGGCTGTTGCGGATCGGAGACGTCCTCGGCCACCAGGATGTCGTTGACGCTGACGCGGCGTTTCCACGCCTCGATGGCAACGTCGTCCACCGGGTCGCCGAAGGTACGGGCCTGATTCCGGTAGACGGCTTGCAGGTCGTCTTCGGTCGGATGCCTCATGCTGATGGCGTTGTCGGTCGAGTTCATCGCTCATCCAATCCGCTTATAGCCCAGCCAAAACGGCACTTCGCACTGCGAATGACCTATTGGGGGCCCCTCCCGTTCGATACCCGAGTGGTGAATTGCCAAACGTCACCGGGCCGGCCCTGACGAAGGTGGGTCAGGTTCACCCGTTCGGGTATAGGGATACGCCGGGGCCATTAGCGCTGAAAGGACTAACCGTGCTGCAAGCACTCACCCGCCTTGCCATCGCCGCGCCGCGCCGCATCATTGCGGTCGCTGCCTTGGTGCTCGTCGGGGCGGCGGTCTTCGGCCTCCCGGTGATCAACAAACTCTCGGGCGGCGGGTTTCAGGACCCGACCTCGGAGTCCGCGCGGGCGACCAAAGTGCTTCGCGACAAGTTCAACCAGACCGATCAGCAAATGCTGATCGTGGTGACGGCCCCGGCCGGCGTCCAGAGCCACCAGGCGCGCGACGTCGGAACCGGCATCGCTAACCGCCTGAAGACATCGCCGTGGGTCTTGAATGTGTCCTCAGCGTGGACGTCACCGCCCCAGGCCGCCGCCCAACTGGTCAGCAAAGACCAGAAGTCGGGGATGATCGTGGCCGGCCTGAAGGGCGGGGAGAACGACGCCCAGAAGTACGCCGGCACCCTCACCGACGAACTGGTGCACGACCGCGACGGCGTCACCGTGCGCGCCGGGGGCATGGCCGTGGCGTATGCCCAGATCAACGATCAGAACGAGCGGGACCTCCTGTTGATGGAGTCCATCGCGATCCCGCTCAGCTTCGCGGTCCTGGTCTGGGTGCTGGGTGGTGTGGTGGCGGCGGCGCTGCCGATCGTGCTCGGCACGCTGGCCATCGGCTGCACCATGTCGGTGTTGCGGCTGATCACCTTCGCGACCGACGTCTCGACGTACGCCCTGGACCTGAGCATCGCGATGGGGCTTGCCCTGGCGATCGACTACAACCTGCTGATCATCAGCCGCTACCGCGAGGAACTGGCCCGTAGCGGCGACCGGGAGCGGGCGCTGATGCGGACCATGGCCACCGCGGGCCGGACGGTGCTGTTCTCCGCCACCACGGTCGGATTGTCGATGGCCGTGATGGCGGTGTTCCCGATGTACTTCTTGAAATCCTCGGCCTACACCATCGTGGCCACCGCGGTGATCGTGGCGGTGACGGCGATCGTGGTCACCCCGGCCGCGATCGCGCTGCTCGGCCCCCGGCTGGATGCGCTGGACGCGCGTCCGCTGCTGCATCGCATCCTGCACGGGCAGCGGTCGTTCCGGGATCACGCGCACAAACCGCTCGAGCAGCAGTTCTGGTACAGGTCGACCAGGTACGTGTTGCGCCACGCCCTGCCGGTGGGCCTCAGCGTGGTCGCGCTGCTGTTGTTGCTGGGGGTGCCGTTTTTGGGCGTGAAGTGGGGCTTTCCAGACGAGCGCGTGTTGCCCCGGTCGGCCTCGGCGCGCCAGGTCGCCGACATGCTCGACAACGATTTCGCCAACGGTTTCGGGACGGGGGTCACGGCGGTCGTTCCCGATGTACAGGGTGTGGGCCCGGCCGAGCTGGACCACTATGCCGCCGCCCTGTCGCGCGTGTCCGACGTGTCCGCGGTCACCGCCCCGACCGGGACGTTCGTCGAGGGTCGGCGGGTGGGAGCGCCCGCCGCGGCCACCGGCGCCGCCAACGGCAGCGCTTTCTTCACCGTGACCAGCAGCGCGCCGCTCTATTCGCCAGCCTCGAACACCCAGCTGGACCAACTGCACAAGGTCCCCGGACCGGCGGCGCGGTCGGTGGAGATGACGGGGCTGAGCCAGATCAACCGCGACGGCGTCGGCGCAATCACCAAGCGGTTGCCCGTCGTGTTCGCGCTGATCGCCCTCATCACGTTCACGCTGCTGTTCCTGCTGACCGGCAGCGCGGTGCTGCCGCTGCAGGCACTGGCGTGCAACCTGCTGTCGCTGACGGCCGCGTTCGGGGCCATGGTGTGGATCTTCCAGGACGGCAACCTGGGTGCGCTGGGGACGACGCCCAACGGGACGTTGAACGCGAACATCCCAGTGCTGTTGTTCTGCATCGCCTTCGGGCTGGCGATGGACTACGAGGTGTTCCTGGTGTCGCGGATCCACGAATACTGGCTGGCGTCGCAGGCGATCGAGGAGACGCCGCCGACCGCCGCGGAGGCGCGCGCCGCCACGGACGAGAGCACGGCCTTGGGCATCGCGGGGATCGGGCGGGTGGTCACCACCGCGGCGCTGGTGATGTCGATCTCGTTCGCCGCGTTGATACCGGCGCACGTGTCCTTCATGCGGATGCTCGGGCTCGGCCTGACCCTTGCCGTATTGGCCGACGCCACCCTGGTGCGGATGGTCCTGGTTCCGGCGTTCATCCACCTGCTCGGCCGGTGGACGTGGTGGGCGCCCAAACCGTTGGAGTGGCTGCGGCAGCGGTCCGAGACCGGTGAAGACGCTGCCGCCGCGGTGGGGCAGCGTCGCTGGGCCGCCGACGCGCCGGAGCCGCAGCGCCCCTCGATCCGGAGGTGGCCCACCAAAGCCGCGTCCTACCGTGGCTGATTCAACGAAATCCACTGCGGTGCAACGGTATTGGTGCTCATATCCGATCTCGACGGAGAACCCCTGATGGCCAAGACGGATATCGCCATCCTGCTGGCGCTGGCCTCGGCGCTGTGCGTCGCGATCGGCGACGTGCTGCAGCAACGCGCCGCGCACTGCATCGAGGACCGCTCGGTTGGCCACGTCGAATTGTTCGCCACCCTGCTGCGCAATCAGCGGTGGTGGCTTGGCGCGCTGCTGCTCGCCGGGAGCGTCGCGTTGCAGGCGGCCGCGTTGGGTCAGGGATCGGTGCTGCTGGTCCAGGCGCTGCTGATGTGCTCGCTGCTGTTCGCGCTGCCGATCAACGCCCGGTTGTTCCATCGCAGGGTGACCGGGGCCGAGTGGATGTGGGCCGGCCTGCTCACCGCCGCGGTGACCGTGATCGTCGTCGTCGGCAATCCGCAGGCCGGTCAGGCCACCGCACCGCTTCGCACCTGGGCCGTGGTGGCCGTCGCCCTCGGCCCGTTGTTGGTCGCCTGCGTCGTTGCGGGCCGCATCCTCGGTGGCGCCGCCGCCGCGGTGCTGTTCGCGCTCGTATCGGGTTCGCTGTGGGGGATCTTCGCCGTTCTGGCCAAGGAGGTCGTCGCCCGGCTCGGCGATGGCGGATGGGCGGTGATCCGAGCCCCGGAGCTCTACGCGGCGATTCTGGTCATCGTGGGCGGGGTGGCGTGGAGCCAGGCGGCGTTTCGAGCCGGACCGCTGACCGCGTCGATGCCCACGCTTGAGGTGGCACAGCCGGTCGTGGGGGCGGTGCTGGGGGTGGTGGTGCTCGACGAGACGTTGAGCGCGGGCCGCGCCGGGATGGTCGCGTTGGCGGTGGCCGTCCTGGTGGTCGCGGTGGCCATCGTCCGGCTCGCGCGTGTCGAGGCCGGCGCGAGGTGCGATCGGGTCGAGGCCGAACTCCGCGACACGGTCGGCCAACCGGCCTGAGGGTCCGCGACACCCGATCGCGGGCCCGCCGATGTCGGCATGCGCGCACGAAAAACCCATTACAATGCATGCACTGTTTCTGGTCAGCGGTGACCAACTACATCGATTTTCGTGGAAGGTCACTCGATGACGCCTTTGCGCAGACGACGGTCGTGGCTGGCTGCCGCGATCGCTTCGCTTGCTGTGTTCGGCGTTGCGTGCGGCAGTGGCCACACCGCGGCACCGGCCAGGGTCATCTTCGACAAGGGCACTCCATTCGCCGATCTGCTCGTCCCCAAGCTGACCGCCTCGGTGACCGACGGGGCCGTCGGCGTCACCGTGGATGCGCCGGTGACGGTGAGCGTCGCCGGCGGCGTCCTCGCATCGGTCAGCATGGTCAACGAGAACGGCAAGTCGATCAGCGGGCAGTTGAGCCCCGATGGTCTGCGCTGGTCTACCACCGAGCAACTCGGCTACAACAGGCGCTACACGCTGAGCGCCAAAGCGTTGGGCATGGGGGGCGCCGCGAATCGGCAGATGACCTTCCAGACCAGTTCCCCGGCTCACCTGACCATGCCCTACGTCTATCCGGGCGACGGTGACGTCGTCGGGGTCGGCGAGCCGGTGGCCATCCGCTTCGACGAGAACATCGCCGATCGGGCGGCGGCGCAGAAAGCCATCACCATCACCACGAACCCGCCCGTCGAGGGCGCGTTCTACTGGCTCAACAACCGCGAAGTGCGTTGGCGCCCAGAGCATTTCTGGAAATCGGGGACGGCCATCGATGTGGCGGTCAACACCTACGGCGTCGACCTGGGTGACGGGATGTTCGGCGAGGACAACGTCAAGACGCACTTCACCGTCGGCGACGAGGTGATCTCGACCGCCGACGACACCACCAAGACCGTGACCGTGCGCGTCAACGGCGAAGTGGTCAAGACGATGCCGACGTCGATGGGCAAGGACAGCACGCCAACCGACAACGGCTTCTACATCATCGGCGGCCGCTTCAAGCACATCATCATGGATTCGTCGACCTACGGCGTTCCGGTCAACTCGCCCAACGGATATCGCACCGAAGTCGACTGGGCCACCCAGATGTCCTATAGCGGCGTCTTCGTGCACTCGGCGCCCTGGTCGGTCGGCGCCCAGGGTCACACCAACACCAGCCACGGGTGCCTGAACGTGAGCCCCAGCAACGCCGAGTGGTTCTACGACCACAGCAAGAGCGGCGATGTCGTCGAGGTGATCAACACCGTGGGACCGACGCTGCCGGGCACCGAGGGCCTGGGCGACTGGAACATCCCCTGGCCGCAGTGGAAAGCGGGCAACGCCAACACCTGACGCGTCGGGCAGGAGCGTACTTCCTGCCGAGTGGGGTGGCTGACGGGACTCGAACCCGCGACACCCAGGATCACAACCTGGTGCTCTACCAGCTGAACTACAGCCACCATTGCCGCCATCCGGCCTTTCGGCCAACGAGCGGCGACGTCGATACTAGCCGGTCGGTGGCTCGGGGGCCGAATCGATTGGTCCCGGTGTGCCCTTTCCGCCGTCCAGATCGGCGACCACGGCCTCGATCTCGCTGGTAGACGGCCCCGGCGGGGCGACGAACGCGGTCTGGCGGTAATACCGCAGCTCGCGGATGGATTCGTGAATGTCGGCCAGCGCCCGGTGGGCGAGCCCCTTGACCGGCTGGCCGAAGTAGATGCGCGGATACCAGCGCCGGCAGAGTTCCTTGATGGAGCTCACGTCGATCATCCGGTAATGCAGGAACGAGTCCAGCGCGGGCATGTCGCGGGCGATGAACGCGCGGTCGGTGGCGATGGAATTGCCCGCCAGCGGCGCCGTCTTGGGTTGCTTGACGTGCTTGCCGACGTAATCGAGCACCATGGCCTCGGCGGTCGCCAGGTCCACGGTGGACGCCCGCACCTCGTCGATCAACCCTGAACGCGTGTGCATTTCGGTGACGACGTCGATCATCGACGACAGCGCGGCCTCGTCGGCGTGGATCACCACGTCGACGCCGTCCCCCAAAATGTTCAGATCGGCGTCGGTGACCAGGGCCGCGATCTCGATCAGCTTGTCCGACCCGAGATCCAGCCCGGTCATCTCGCAGTCGATCCACACCAACTCGTCTCGCACAGCGCTCACACTAGGCCCAGGCGGCACTTACGTTGCCCGTCGCCCCCAAATCCCTCGGAGAAGTAGGGTGAGCGTTGCCGGACCGCATGCCGAACCACTGGAGAACGGGGGGTGCGCCACGATGAGTGCCGAATCGGCGGAGACGCCCGCGCGCCGGATCGCGAACGGCTACGCCGTCGACGGGCAGGCGCTCGAACTGGGCACGGTCGTCGTCGACGGCGCGGCCGACCCGACGGCCCAGATCCGCATCCCGCTGTCCACCATCAACAGGCACGGTCTGGTGGCCGGCGCCACCGGAACCGGCAAGACCAAGACGCTGCAGCTGATCGCCGAACAACTCAGCGCCGCGGGCGTTGCGGTGATGATGGCCGACGTCAAGGGCGACCTGTCGGGCCTGGCCCGGCCGGGGGAGGCCAACGAGAAGACCGCGGCGCGCGCCAAGGACACCGGCGATGACTGGGCGGCCACCGGATTCCCGGTCGAATTCCTGTCACTGGGCACAGGCGGGGTGGGCGTGCCGGTCCGCGCGACCGTTGCCAGCTTCGGTCCGGTTCTGTTGTCGAAAGTGCTGGGGCTCAACGCCACTCAAGAGTCGACGCTGGGACTGATCTTCCACTGGGCCAAGGAGAACGATCGTCCGCTGGTGGCGCTGGACGATCTGCGTGGCGTCATCAGCCACCTGGCCAGTGACGAGGGCAAGGCCGACCTGAGAGACCTCGGCGGGGTCTCGCCGACGACGGCCGGCGTCATCCTGCGGGCGCTGGTGAACCTCGCCGCCGAGGGCGGCGACACGTTCTTCGGTGAGCCGAAGCTCGACCCCCAGGATCTGCTGCGCGTCGACAATCAGGGCCACGGCATCATCTCGCTGCTCGAGTTCAGCGGTCAGTCGCTGCGCCCGGTCATCTTCTCCACGTTCCTGATGTGGGTGCTCGCCGACTTGTTCGCGGTGCTGCCCGAAGTCGGTGACGTCGACAAGCCCAAGTTGGTCTTCTTCTTCGACGAGGCGCACCTGTTGTTCGCCGACGCGTCCAAGGCGTTCCTGGAGCAAGTCGAGCAGACCGTCAAGCTGATTCGCTCCAAGGGCGTCGGGGTGTTCTTCTGCACGCAGCTGCCCACGGACCTGCCCAACGACGTGCTCTCCCAGCTGGGTGCCCGAATCCAGCACGCGCTGCGGGCCTTCACCCCCGACGACCAGCAGGCGTTGGCCAAGACGGTGCGGACCTATCCGAAAACCGATGTTTACGACCTGGAATCGGCGTTGACATCGCTGGGCATCGGGGAGGCCGTCGTCACCGTGCTGTCGGAGAAGGGGGTGCCCACCCCCGTCGCGTGGACCCGCATGCGGGTGCCGCGCTCGTTGATGGCTTCGATCGGTGACGACGCGATCGCGCGGGCGGCGAAAGACAGTCCGCTGCAGGCGAAGTACGGTCAAACGGTTCAACGACCGGCGCAGCCCCAGGCCGGTCCGCGGGACGGACAAGCCGGTGCGCCGCAGCCACCGCAGGCGCAGTCGGAGTACCCGCCCGTGCCGCGCAACGAGCCTCCACCGCCGATGCCGGCGCCGGCGGAGCCGAAAGGGCCCGCGGTGTGGGAGGAGGTGCTGAACAACCCCACCGTGAAAAGCGGTATCAACACGGCAATACGCGAGATTACGAAGAACCTGTTCGGCACCGGCCGAGGCCGCCGCCGCTGACCTTTAGCCGCCGCCGAGCTTCTTGTAGAAGCTGCCCACGATCGGCGCGACGATAGCGCGGGGAGCGTACCCGCTGGCCACCGACATCGCCTTCGACGTCAGGCCCGGTACGACCCGCATCTTGTTGCGCGCCAACGCATCCAGCGACAGCTTCGCGGTGTGCTCGGTCGAGATCCACAGGAAGTCCGGCACCAGCCGTTCGACCAGCGACCGTTCGGCGTCATCCGGGAGGTCGGTGCGCACCGGTCCCGGCGCCAGCAGCGTGACGTGTACACCCGAGTTGCGCAGTTCGCCGCGCAGCGACTCGCTGAAGGTGTTCGCGAACGCCTTGCTGGCCGCATAGGTCGCGTTGTAGGGGATCGGCGAATTGCCCGCAGCCGAACCGGAAATCAGGATGCCGCCGGCCCTGCGCTCGACCATGCCGGGCAGCACCGCGAGCGCGAGGTCGTGCACGCCCAGCACATTCAGCTGCAGCTGGGCCTTCTCGACCGCCGGGTCCAGCGTCGCCACCGGACCGAAGGTCGCGGTGCCGGCGTTGGCGCACAGGATCGAGATGGGCCGGGCGGCCAGTTCGTCGCACAGCTTCGCGCGTTCGCCGGGATCGGCCAGGTCCGCGGGCCGCACGTCGACCGCGACGCGGTACTTGTCGCTCAGGCGGGCGGCGAGCGCGTTGAGCAGGTCTTCGCGCCGGGCGGTGACGATCAGGCTGTGGCCGCGGGCGGCCAGTTCAGTGGCTAGCGCTTCACCGATGTTCTGCGAAGCGCCGGTGACGACGGCGCGCGCGTCCGGGCTGGGAGCGGGGATCGGCATGAGCCAATCGTAGACAGCCGCCGCGGCGAAGCCGGGCGCGGCGGGTCGACTGCGCAACACAACGCAGCGATCGCGAGCGCGGCGCAGCCGGGCGCGGCGGGTCGACTGCGGAACACAACGCAGCGATCGCGAGCGCGGCGAAGCCGGGCGCGGCGGGTCGACTGCGGAACACAACGCAGCGATCGCGAGCGCGGCGAAGCCGGGCGCGGCGGGTCGACTGCGGAACACATAGGCTGCCGGGCATGGGCCAGCCGTCGTCGCGTTCTCTCACGCCCGTGCCGTCCCGAGTGGTGGCGTGGGCGCTGTGGGACTGCGGCTCCACCGGCCTGAACGCGATCGTGGCGACCTTCGTCTTCGCCGTGTACCTGACCAGCAGCGTGGGGGTGGGCATCTCCGGCGGCACCACGCCGGCGAGTTGGTTGGGGCGTGCGGCGGCAATCGCCGGGTTGACCGTCGCGCTGCTGGCGCCGGCCGTCGGCGTCTGGGTGGAGTCACCGCATCGCAGGCGGGTGGCCCTGAGCGTGCTGACCGCGCTCGCCGTCGCGCTCACGTGTGCGATGTTCTTCGTCCACGACCGCCCCGGCTACCTGTGGGCGGGGCTGGTACTGATGGGCGCGACGGCGGCGTGCGGTGACCTGGCCAGCGTCCCGTATAACGCGATGCTGCGCCAACTTTCGACGCCGCAGACCGCCGGCCGGATCTCCGGGTTGGGCTGGGCGGCGGGCTACGTCGGCAGCGTCCTGCTGCTGCTGGTAGTCTACAGCGGGTTCATCTCGGGCTCGGGCTCGGGTCCGCACGCGACGCGGGGGCTGCTGCGGGTGCCTCTTCACGACGGCCTCTACGTCCGGGAGGCGATGCTGGTCGCGGCGGCGTGGCTGGCGATCTTTGCCCTGCCATTGCTGTTCGTCGCACACCGGCTTCCCGACTCGGCCGAGGTGCACGAGCCGACCAGCATGCTCGGCGGCTACCGCAAGCTGTTCACGGAGGTGTCCGCCGAATGGCGGCGCGACCGCAACCTGGTCTACTTCCTGTTCGCGAGCGCGCTGTTCCGGGACGGGCTGGCGGCGATCTTCGCTTTCGGCGCCGTGCTCGGCGTCAACGTCTACGGCATCTCCCAGGGCGACGTGCTCATCTTCGGAGTGGTGGCCAGCGTGGTCGCGGCGGTGGGCGCGGTGCTGGGCGGGTTCGTCGATCACCGGATCGGGTCGAAGCCCGTCATCGTGGGGTCGCTGGCCGCGATCGTTGTTCTGGGCCTCACCCTGATGCTGCTGTCGGGTTCGGTGGCCTTCTGGACGTGCGGCCTGCTGCTGTGCATGTTCATCGGGCCGTCGCAGTCGTCCTCACGTGCACTGCTGCTGCAGATGGCCAAGCACGGGCGGGAAGGCGTCGCGTTCGGCCTGTACACCATGACCGGGCGGGCGGTGGCGTTCGTCGCGCCGTGGTTGTTCTCCGTGTTCGTGGACATATTCGGCGCCGTGCGCGCAGGCCTCGGTGGCATCTCGCTGGTGCTGATCGCCGGCCTGCTCGCCATGCTGGCGGTTCGGGTCCCTGCGCGCGGTGCCCTCGCGGCCGAACCGACGTAGGGGCTCAGCCCCTGGCGTCGCAGATTGTCAGGCCCACGCCGACGCGCTGGCTCATCTGCACTCCGTTGACGGTGACCGAGCAGGTGACGTTGTGGCCGATGTTGACGATGGTGACGTTGGCCGGGTGCGTGGCCGCCTTGGGCAGGCTGACCTCTTTGCTCCAGGGCAATGCGACGTTGAATTCGGTCTGGATGACGTCCCCGGTGTCGATGTACATGATGCTGATCGCCCGGCCGTCGCCGGCCACGCTGTAGACGATGTCTTGCATCCCGGCCGGTCCGGGCGACTCGCTGGGCGTCGGCGAGCCGCCGGTCGGCGGCACCGGGGCCGGGATGCGCGGCTGGGACGGGCGCGTCGACGGGCTCGGCATGGTCGGAGTCGTCTCCGGCATGGCAGGCAGCGGCGGGACGGCGGTCTGCGTCTTGATCGCGTCGTTCACCAGCACCAGGGCGATGACCAAGGCGACCACCAGCAGCACGGCTGCACCGGCGACGATCCACAGCCAACGCGGTGGGGGTTTAGGGCCCTCCTGCACCGGCGACGATCCACAGCCAACGCGGTGGGGGTTTAGGGCCCTCCGGCGGCGGGGGAGCCAGGCCCGGGGGAGGCAGTTGGCCCGACGGGGGAAGCTCGTGCTGCCAGTACGCCGGCAGCTGTTTGGTGGTGTTGGTGTCGTTTGCCCACGGCGGTGCTTGCCCGCCGTAGGCGGGCGCGTAGGGCGTCTGATCGGCGTAGGCCGGATCAGCCGGCGGCGGGTACCACGGGCCCTGCTGCCCCGATCCCGGCAGAGACGGACTGAGCCGGTCGGTGGGACGTGAATCGTTCATGTCCACCTCATGGTTTGCAGACTACCTGCGCCGAGCGCAGGAACGGCGAATCACCTCACGGCGGGGACTCAGGCGCGCTCGCCGCCGGCGGCGAGCGCGGCGACCGTCATCGCCCGCATGACGGCGCGGGATCGCGCGGCGCGGGCGGGTTTGCCGCGCGAGGCGTCCGGCGATTTCATGCTGTACGGCGTCGAGTTCAGCAGGCCGAACACCGCGTGGGCGGTCAGCCGGGCATCGGCCTCGGCCAGGTCGGGGTTCAGCTCGCGCAGCACCCCGACCCACACCTCGACGTACTGGCGTTGCGCTTTGCGCACCTGCTTTTCGGCGGCCTCGGGCAGATGCGCGAGGTCGCGGTCCTGGATGCGGATCAGGTCCGGCTCGCCGAGCGCGAAGTCGAGATGGAAGTCGATCAAACCGTCCAGCGCCGCGGCCGCGTCGGAATTGCGGGCCCGCACGTCGCGGGCGCCGGCGAGCAACCGCGCGCTGATGCCCACCAGCAATTCGACCAGCAGCGACTCCTTGTTGGGGAAGTGCCGGTAGATCGCCGGCCCGCTGACACCGGCGGCGGCGCCGATGTCTTCCAGCCGCACGGCGAGGAAGCCGCGCTCGGCGAACAGCCGCTCGGCCGCCGAGAGTAGCTGCAGGCGCCGGTCGGATTTCAGCTGGCTGCGACGCTTCGGGGCATCGGCAGAGCCGGGCGGCCCGTCGGAGGTGGACGTTGTCATGACGGACCCCCGGTCCAGTTGGTTAATCGCCACTAACTTAGCACGAGTTATTCGCGATTAACCTGCGACAACGGGCGGCACGGCGCCGGGACGGCGTTTCTGGACCGGTGGGGTCGGCGATGGTATTCTCAGCGGCGAGTTAATGAGCATTAACTCAAACCCCGCCCGACGGCAAGGAGGCTGCTGCGGCGATGGACAAGGTGGTGGCGACGGCCGCCGAGGCGGTTGCCGACATAACCGACGGATCCTCCCTGGCGGTGGGGGGCTTCGGGTTCTGCGGCATCCCCGAGGCGCTGATCGCCGCGCTGGTGACCACCGGCGTGCGTGACCTGGAGACGGTGTCCAACAACTGCGGCGGAAACGGCGTCGGATTGGTTCATCTTTTGGAGCACAAGCGGATTCGCCGGGCCGTCGCCTCCTATGTCGGTGACAACAAGGAGTTCGCTCGCCAGTTCCTCGCAGGTGAGCTCGAGGTGGAGCTCACCCCGCAGGGCACGCTCGCGGAGCGGCTGCGCGCCGGCGGGATGGGTATCCCGGCCTTCTACACCCCCGCTGGCGTCGGGACTCCCGTCGCCGACGGTGGGTTGCCGTGGCGCTACGACGCATCCGGCGCGGTGGCCGTGGTGTCACCGCCGAAGGAGACCCGTGAATTCGACGGTGTCACCTATGTCCTGGAACGGGCCATCCGCACCGACTTCGCGCTGGTGCACGCCTGGAAGGGCGACCGGCACGGCAACCTCGTCTACCGGCGGGCCGCCGCCAACTTCAATCCGGACTGTGCGCGGGCCGGCACCGTCACCATCGCCGAGGTGGAGCACCTCGTCGAGCCGGGAGAGATCGACCCCGCGACGGTGCACACCCCGGGCGTCTTCGTGCAGCGGGTCGTGCACGTGCCCGAACCGGACAAGCCGATCGAGAAGACAACGGTGCGGCAATGAGTTGGAGCCGAGAGGGTTTGGCGGCGCGGGTGGCCGCGGAATTCGAGGACGGCCAATACGTCAACCTCGGCATCGGGATGCCCACCCTCGTGCCCAACCACATCCCGCCCGGCGTCACCGTCGTCGTGCATTCGGAGAATGGGATCCTGGGCGTCGGACCCTATCCGCGGCCCGAGGACGCCGACGCGGATTTGATCAACGCCGGCAAAGAGACGGTCACCACGATGCCGGGTGCTGCTTTCTTCGGTTCCTCGGACTCGTTCGGGATCATCCGCGGCGGACATCTCGACGTCGCCGTGCTGGGGGCGATGCAGGTCTCGGCCACCGGCGACCTGGCCAACTGGATGGTTCCCGGGAAGATGGTGAAGGGAATGGGCGGCGCGATGGACCTGGTCCACGGCGCCCGCAAGGTGATCGCGATGATGGAGCACACCGCGCGCGACGGCAGCCCGAAAATCGTTGCGCGGTGCACTCTTCCGTTGACCGGCACGGGCTGTGTCGACCGCATCATCACCGATCTGGCCGTCATCGACGTCCGCGACGACGGTTTGCACTTGATCGAGACCGCCCCCGGCGTCTCGGCCGACGAGGTGCTGGACAAAACCGAACCGCCGCTTGTGCTGGCGACAACCGGGAGGCATTCGTGACTTCAACAGTGATGACCGCGCCATCGTTCGCCGAAGAGCACCGCCGGCTGGTCGCCGAGTTGAACGCCAAGCTGGCGGCCGCGGCGCTGGGCGGCAACGAACGCGCGCGCGAACGCCACGTCAGTCGTGGCAAGCTGCTGCCGCGCGAGCGGGTGGACCGACTGCTCGACCCGGGCAGCCCGTTCTTGGAGCTGGCCCCGCTGGCCGCAAACGGCATGTACGACGACGAGTCCCCGGGCGCGGGAATCATCACCGGGATCGGCCGGGTGTCCGGGCGGGAGTGCGTGATCGTCGCCAACGACGCCACGGTCAAGGGTGGCACCTACTACCCGATCACGGTCAAGAAGCACCTGCGCGCGCAGGAGGTCGCGCTGCAGAACCGCTTGCCCTGCATCTACCTGGTGGACTCCGGGGGTGCGTTCCTCCCGCGGCAAGACGAGGTCTTCCCCGACCGCGAGCACTTCGGCCGGATCTTCTACAACCAGGCGACCATGAGCGCCAAGGAAATCCCGCAGGTGGCCGCCGTCCTCGGTTCGTGCACGGCTGGTGGCGCGTATGTGCCGGCCATGAGCGACGAGGCCGTCATCGTCCGCGAACAGGGCACCATCTTCCTCGGCGGCCCGCCCCTGGTGAAGGCGGCGACCGGTGAGATCGTCTCGGCCGAGGACCTCGGCGGCGGCGACCTGCACTCGCGGGTCTCCGGTGTCACCGACCACCTCGCCGACGACGACGAGCACGCGCTGCGCATCGTGCGCGCGATCGCGGCCACCTTCGGCCCGCGCGAGCCCAGCCAATGGGACGTCCGTCCCGCGGTCGAGCCCAAGCATGCGCAGACCGAGCTCTACGACGTGGTGCCGCCTGACCCCCGAGTGCCCTACGACGTGCACGAGGTGATCGTGCGGCTGGTCGACGGTGGTGAGTTCAGCGAGTTCAAGACCAATTACGGCAAGACGCTGGTGACCGCCTTCGCCCGCATCCACGGCCATCCCGTCGGCATCATCGCCAACAACGGCGTCCTGTTCAGCGAATCCGCCTTGAAAGGCGCGCATTTCATCGAGCTCTGCGACAAACGCAAGATCCCGCTGCTGTTCCTGCAGAACATCGCCGGGTTCATGGTCGGTCGCGACTACGAAGCGGGCGGCATCGCCAAGCACGGCGCCAAGATGGTGACCGCGGTGGCGTGCGCCCGGGTGCCCAAGCTGACCGTCGTGATCGGCGGATCCTATGGGGCGGGCAACTATTCGATGTGCGGGCGGGCGTACTCGCCGCGCTTCCTGTGGATGTGGCCCAACGCCCGGATCTCGGTGATGGGCGGCGAGCAGGCCGCGTCGGTGCTGGCCACGGTGCGCGGCGAACAGCTCGCCGCGTCCGGCAAACCCTGGCCGCCCGACGAGGAGGAGGCCTTCAAGGCGCCGATCCGCGCCCAATACGAGGACCAGGGCAACCCGTACTATTCCACCGCGCGCCTGTGGGACGACGGCATCATCGATCCGGCCGACACCAGAACGGTTGTCGGGCTGGCCCTTTCGATATGTGCCCATGCCCCGCTGGAGCCGGTCTCCTACGGCGTCTTCCGGATGTGATGGCCATGTTCGAGACCGTATTGGTGGCCAACCGCGGCGAGATCGCGGTCCGGGTGATGGGGACCCTGCGCCGGCTGGGCGTCCGCTCGGTCGCGGTGTACAGCGACCCCGACGCCAACGCCCGCCACGTCCTGGAGGCCGACACGGCCGTGCGCCTGGGGCCCGCCGCGGCGCGCGAGAGCTACCTAGACATCGGCAAGGTGCTGGACGCGGCGGCGCGCACAGGAGCGCAGGCGATCCACCCGGGCTACGGGTTCCTCTCGGAGAACGCGGAATTCGCCGCCGCCTGCGAGCGTGCCGGTGTGGTGTTCCTGGGCCCGCCGCCGCAAGCGATACAGGTGATGGGCGACAAGATCACCGCCAAGAATGCGGTCGCCGCGTTCGACGTGCCGGTGGTTCCCGGGGTGGCCAAGCCCGGACTCAGCGACGACGAGCTCGTCGCGGCCGCCGAAGAGGTCGGCTACCCGGTGTTGATCAAGCCGTCGGCGGGCGGCGGCGGCAAAGGCATGCGCCTGGTGGACGACCCGAGCCGGCTGCGCGAGGCATTGGTGGGCGCTCGCCGGGAGGCCGCCTCGTCGTTCGGCGACGACACCCTGTTCCTCGAGCGGTTCGTGTTGCGGCCCAGGCACATCGAGGTGCAGGTGCTCGCCGACACCCACGGCAACGTGGTGCATCTCGGCGAGCGGGAGTGCAGCCTGCAGCGGCGCCACCAGAAGGTGATCGAGGAGGCGCCCTCGCCGTTGCTCGACCCACAGACCCGCGCCCGCATCGGGGCGGCCGCCTGCAACACCGCTCGCAGCGTCGACTACGTCGGCGCGGGCACGGTGGAGTTCATCGTCTCCGCCGACCGGCCGGACGAGTTCTTCTTCATGGAGATGAACACCCGGCTGCAGGTGGAACACCCGGTCACCGAGGCGATTACCGGTTTGGACCTGGTCGAGTGGCAGCTACGGGTGGCCGCCGGCGAGAAGCTGAGCTTCGCGCAGGACGACATCGAATTGCACGGCCATGCCATCGAGGCCCGGGTGTACGCCGAGGATCCCGCACGCGGCTTCCTGCCCACCGGCGGCCGGGTGCTGCGGGTGGTCGAACCTTCCGGGGCCGGGGTCCGCGTCGACTCGTCGCTGCTGGCGGGCACGCTGATCGGCAGCGACTACGACCCGATGCTGAGCAAGGTCATCACCCACGGGGAGGACCGCGACGAGGCGCTGGCGAAACTCGACGGGGCACTGGCACACACGGCGATCCTCGGGGTGCAGACCAACATCGAATTCCTCAGGTTCCTGCTGGCCGACGAGCGCGTCCGCGCCGGCGACCTGGACACTGCGCTGCTGGACGAGCGGGTGGCGGACTTCGCACCGCTGCCGGCCCCCGACGACGTGCTCGCCGCCGGGGGCCTCTACCGCCAGTGGGCGCTGGACCGTCGGGCCGCGGGCAACCCCTGGGCGGTGCCCACCGGATGGCGGGTCGGTGGGGCGCCGGCGCCCGTCCGCACCGAGATGCAGACCCCGCTGCGCAGCGACACCGTCTCGGTATGGGGCACACCGGACGCCGCCCGGGTGCAGTTGGGCTCGGGCGAGATCCGTTCGGCCGGCGTGCGGGTCGACGGTCCCCGCATGGACCTCACGCTGGACGGCGTGCGCCGCGAATACCGGTGGGCGGAGGCCGACCGGCACCTGTGGATCGCCGACGAGCGGGGGGCCTGGCACCTGCGCGAGGCCGAAGAGCACAAGATTCACCGCGCGGCAGGCGGGCAGCAGGCCGAGATCCTCAGCCCCATGCCCGGCAGCGTCATCGCGGTCCAGGTCCCCTCGGGCACCGAGGTATCCGAGGGTGACGTGGTGGTGGTCGTGGAGGCGATGAAGATGGAACATTCGCTGTCCGCACCGGTTTCGGGACGGGTGGAGGTCTTGGTGTCCGTCGGCGATCAGGTCACCGTCGACCAAGTGCTGGCCCGGCTGGTCCCCGAAGAGCCCGACACAGCAGCCGATTCGAGTAAGGACGAGACATGACGACATCCATCACGACGGGAACGCTATCCAAGGAATACGAGGATCTTCGCGACACCGTGGCCGAGTTCGCGCGCACCGTGGTCGCGCCGGTTTCGGCCAAACACGATGAAGAGCACAGCTTCCCGTACGAAGTGGTGGCCAAGATGGGCGAGATGGGGCTGTTCGGCCTGCCGTTCCCCGAGGAATACGGCGGCATGGGCGGCGACTACTTCGCGCTGGCGCTGGTGCTCGAGGAACTCGGCAAGGTCGACCAGTCGGTGGCCATCACGCTGGAGGCCGGCGTCGGCCTTGGCGCGATGCCGATCTACCGGTTCGGCACCGAAGAACAGAAGCAGAAGTGGCTGCCGGAACTGACGGCCGGCCGGGCGCTGGCCGGCTTCGGGCTCACCGAGCCGGGCGCCGGCTCCGACGCGGGCGCCACCCGGACCACGGCCCGCCTCGACAACGGCGAGTGGGTGATCAACGGCAGCAAGCAGTTCATCACCAACTCCGGCACCGACATCACCAAGCTGGTGACAGTCACCGCGGTCACGGGAACGGTCGGTGACGGCAAGAAGGAGATCTCGACCATCATCGTGCCCAACGGCACACCGGGATTCACCGTCGAGCCGGTCTACAGCAAGGTCGGCTGGAATGCGTCCGATACCCACCCGCTGAGCTTCGCCGACGCCCGCGTCCCCGAGGAGAACCTGCTAGGCGCCCGCGGCACCGGCTACGCCAACTTTCTGTCCATCCTCGACGAGGGCCGCATCGCGATCGCCGCGCTGGCCACCGGCGCCGCCCAGGGCTGCGTCGACGAGAGCGTCAAGTATGCCAAGGAGCGGCAGTCCTTTGGCCAGCCGATCGGCTCGTATCAGGCCATCAGCTTCAAGATCGCCCGGATGGAAGCGCGTGCTCACGTCGCGCGCACCGCGTACTACGATGCCGCAGCGAAGATGTTGGCGGGCAAGCCATTCAAGAAGGAGGCTGCGATCGCGAAGATGATCTCGTCGGAGGCGGCCATGGACAACGCGCGCGACGCCACCCAGATCCACGGCGGGTACGGGTTCATGAACGAATACCCGGTGGCGCGGCATTACCGCGACAGCAAGATCCTCGAGATCGGCGAGGGGACCACCGAAGTGCAGCTGATGCTGATCGCTCGGTCGCTGGGGCTGTCATGACGCGCGCCGTCGACGATGCAGAGCGTAGCGATGAGGAGGAGCGGCGCTCATGACGGAAGGCAAGTCGATCGTCCAGCGGGGCCTGTGGTTCGAGGAATTCGAGATCGGCACGACCTACCTGCACCGGCCGGGCCGCACCATCACCGAGGCCGACAACGTCTTGTTCACCACGCTGACGATGAACACCCAGTCGCTGCACCTGGACGCGGCGTGGGCCGCCGAGCAGCCGGGCTTTCGGGGCGAGCGGTTGGTAAACTCGATGTTCACCCTGTCCACGCTGGTCGGGCTGTCCGTCTCGCAGCTGACGCTGGGCACCATCGTCGCCAACCTGGGCTTCTCCGAGGTGTCGTTCCCCAAGCCCGTCTTCCACGGCGACACCCTGTACGCGGAGACGGTGTGCACCGGCAAGCGCGAGTCCAAGAGCCGGCCCGGCGAAGGGATCGTCACCCTCGAGCACACCGGTCGCAACCAGCACGGCGATGTCATTGCGCGCGCGGTGCGGACCACGCTGGTCCAGAAGCGCCCCAGCGACCAGGAGGCCACGTGAACCTGCAGTCCGCCGGCCCGGGCTGGCTGTTCTGCCCCGCCGACCGTCCCGAGCGGTTCGTCAAGGCCGCCGCCGCGGCCGACGTGGTGATCCTCGACCTCGAGGACGGGGTGGCCGAAGCGGACAAGCCTGCCGCGCGCAAGGCGCTGCGGGAGACCCCGCTGGACCCCGAGCGCACCGTGGTGCGCATCAACGCGGCCGGCACCGACGAGTACGCCCGCGACCTGGACGCCCTGGCCGCGACGCCCTACACGACGGTGATGCTGTCCAAGACCGAGTCGGCCGCGCAGGTGTCCGCGCTGGCACCGCGCGACGTCATCGCGCTGATCGAGACGCCCCGCGGGGCGGTGTTCAGCACCGAGATCGCCGCTGCCGACGGCACCGTCGCGATGATGTGGGGCGCCGAGGACCTGGTCGCCGCGCTCGGGGGCAGCTCCAGCCGGCTGGCCGACGGCGCCTACCGCGACGTTGCCCGCCATGTGCGGTCGACGGTCCTGCTGGCGGCGTCCACCTTCGGCCGGATCGCCCTCGACGCGGTGCATTTGGACATCCGCGACCTCGACGGCTTGCGGGCGGAAGCCTACGACGCCGTCGCGGTGGGCTTCCACGGGACGGTCTGCATTCACCCGACCCAGATTCCGGTCGTGCGCGACGCCTATCGCCCCAGCGAGGACAAAGTCGACTGGGCGCGAAGGGTATTGGCGGCCGCGCAGACCGAGCGCGGCGTTTTCGCCTTCGAGGGCCAGATGGTGGACTCGCCGGTGCTCAAGCACGCCGAGATGCTGGTGCGCAGGGCGGGGCAGTCCGGCGCCGGTTGAAGCTTCGCGAAAGCGATATCGCCGGCGATATCAAAATCGAAAGTCGTCTAATGGTTGGAGGCTCCGGCCGGCCCCGCCCAAACCCCCGGTGGGCGCGACACGGTCGCGATCGCCGCGGTCTCTTCTCATCTGAGCGCATAATGGTGAGTACGCCAGTGTCGCGGCGAGCGGAGCCTTTCGTGTAGCTGGCGATCGACTTCGGCTCGCGGCGGGTCCCGGTTGAGCTTTTGCTGTGACCCCTGCGGCACCGAAGTAGGGAGACGGTATGGCAAAGGCGCCTCAACCACCGATGACCGTCGACCTCGATCCGGTGCAACTTGTCGCTCCCGACGGCACACCGACGCCCGAACTCCGCTACGGCCGCGACCTTCCCGTGGAGACACTGTCCTGGCTCTACGAGATGATGGTGGTCACCCGAGAGCTGGACACCGAGTTCGTCAACCTCAAGCGCCAGGGGGAGTTGGCGTTGTTCGCGTCCTGCCGCGGTCAGGAAGCCGCCCAGGTGGGCGCGGCGGCCTGTCTGCGCAAGACGGACTGGTTGTTTCCGCAATACCGGGAGCTCGGCGTGTACCTGGTGCGCGGCATCCCGCCCGGGCACGTCGGCGCGGTATGGCGCGGAACCTGGCACGGCGGACTGGAATTCACCAAGAAATGCTGCGCCCCGACCTCGATCCCGATCGGCACGCAGACGCTGCACGCCGTCGGCGCGGCGATGGCCGCGCAGCGGCTCGGCGAGGACTCGGTGGCGGTGGCCTTCCTCGGTGACGGTGCCACCAGCGTGGGGGACGTGCACGAGGCACTGAACTTCGCGGCCGTGTTCGCCACGCCGTGCGTGTTCTTCGTGCAGAACAACCAGTGGGCGATCTCGGTGCCGATCCACAAACAGACCAAGGCACCGTCCATCGCGCACAAGGCAATCGGCTACGGCATGCCGGGAATCCGGGTGGACGGCAACGACGTGCTGGCCTGCTACGCGGTGATGGCCGAGGCCGCCGCCCGCGCCCGGGCCGGCGGCGGACCGACCCTGATCGAGGCGGTCACCTACCGGCTCGGCCCGCACACCACGTCGGATGATCCCAGCCGTTACCGGACCCAGGAGGAGGTGGACCGCTGGGCGGCGCTCGACCCGATCCCGCGCTACCGCGCCTACCTGCAGGGGCAGGGGCTGTGGTCGAACCGCTTGGAGGAGCGGGTCGCTGCCCGCTCGAAGCGGATGCGCACCGAGCTGCGCGACGCGGTGTTCGGGGCACCCGACTTCGACATCGACGAGGTGTTCACCAGCGTGTACGCCGAAATGACGCCCGGGTTGGAGGCGCAACGCCAAGCGCTGCGGGCCGAACTGGGGAGGATCGAATGACCCAGCTCGCCGATCGGCCCGCCGGTCCCGCCGAAACCCTCACCACGGCAACGCAGAACGCGGCACTGGGTGCGCAGTCGATGACCATGGTGCAAGCGCTCAACCGCAGCCTGCATGACGCGATGGCCGCCGACGACCGGGTGCTGGTGTTCGGTGAGGACGTCTCGGTCGAGGGTGGGGTGTTCCGGGTAACCGAGGGGCTGGCCGAAAAATTCGGTGACACACGCTGTTTCGACACGCCGCTGGCCGAGTCTGCCATCATCGGCATCGCGGTGGGTCTGGCGTTGCGCGGCTTCGTCCCGGTACCGGAGATTCAATTCGACGGGTTTTGCTACCCGGCTTTCGATCAGGTGGTCAGCCATCTGGCGAAGTACCGCACCCGCACCCGCGGCGAGGTCGACATGCCGGTAACGGTGCGGATCCCGTCCTTCGGTGGAATCGGTGCCGCCGAACATCATTCGGACTCCACCGAGTCGTATTGGGCCCATACCGCCGGCCTCAAGGTGGTGGTTCCGTCCACTCCGGCCGACGCCTACTGGCTGCTTCGCCACGCGATCGCCTGCCCGGACCCGGTGATGTACCTCGAGCCGAAGCGGCGCTATCAGGTCCGCGGCACGGTCGACACCGACCGCCCCGAACCGCCGATCGGGCGGGCGACGGTGCGCCGCCCCGGCTCGGATGTGACGGTCGTGACCTACGGCAGCCTGGTCGGCACCGCGGTCGGTGCGGCGGAAGAGGCGCAACGCCAACGTGGTTGGAGCGTCGAGGTCATCGACCTGCGATCACTGGTCCCGTTGGACTTCGACACCGTGGCCGCGTCGATTCATCGGACCGGGCGTTGTGTGGTGATGCACGAGGGGCCGCGCAGCCTGGGATATGGTGCCGGGTTGGCCGCCCGGATTCAAGAGGAGCTGTTCTACGAGTTGGAGGCGCCGGTGTTGCGCGCCTGCGGATTCGACCCCCCTTACCCGCCGGCACGGCTGGAGCGACTGTGGCTGCCCGGCCCCGACCGGCTGCTGGACTGCGTCGAGCGTGCGTTGGGGCTGCCATGAACGCCACCGAGCGGGTGAAGTCATTCCGCGTCCCCGACCTCGGCGAGGGATTGCAGGAAGTGACCGTGACGCACTGGAACGTCGCCGCGGGCGACGACGTCGAACTCAACCAGGTGCTGTGCACGGTGGAGACGGCCAAGGCGGAGGTGGAGCTGCCCAGCCCGTACGCGGGTCGGATCGTCGAAACGCGCGGCGGCGAAGGCGATGTGCTGCCGGTGGGGGAGGTGCTGGTCCGCATCGATACGGCACCGCTGAACGGCGACGAGCCTGCGGCCGCCGGGACCGTCCCCACGCTCGTCGGTTATGGCGCGGACGCCGGCATCGACACCAGCCGGCGAACCCGCCGCCCGCTCGCCGCCCCTCCGGTGCGCAAATTGGCCAAGGAATTGATGGTCGACCTGCGCTCGCTGCCACGCGATCCCGACAGCATCATCACCCGCGCCGACGTGTTGGCGGCCGCGGACCAGAACGGTGCCGACGTCCGACCGGTCCGTGGCGTGCAGGCGCGGATGGCCGAGAAGATGGCGTTGTCGCACCGCGAGATCCCGGCCGCCAAAGTCAGCGTCGAGGTCGACTGCACCGAATTGATGCGGCTATCGGATCGGGTGTCGACGGACGAGAAGATCACGCCGTTCATCCTGACGATGCGGCTACTACTCATTGCGCTGTGCCACAACCAGATTCTCAACGCGACATGGGTCGACTCGGCCGAAGGTCCGGCGGTTCGCGTCGAGCGACGTGTGCACCTCGGATTCGGAGTGGCCACCCCGCGTGGGCTGCTGGTCCCGGTGATCGCCGACGCGCACACCAAGACCACCCGCGAACTGGCAAGACGAGCAACCGAATTGGTCACCGGCGCGCGGGAGGGCACGCTGACCCCGGCCGAATTGCGCGGCTCCACCTTCACCGTGTCGAACTTCGGGGCGCTGGGTGCCGACGACGGCGTGCCGGTGATCAACCACCCGGAAGCGGCGATCCTGGGGATGGGTGCGATCAAACCGCGCCCGGTGGCCGTGGGTGATCAGGTCGTGGTGCGCCCGACCATGACGCTCACCTGCGTGTTCGACCACCGCGTCGCCGACGGCGCCCAGGCGGCCCAGTTCGTCACCGAGCTGAGGGATCTGGTCGAATCACCGATGACCGCATTGCTCGACCTGTAGCCCGTGGTGCGGCGGCATCGGATACCGGAACAGGCCGCACTCGCACTACCGGCGCTGCGCGGCGGCCAATCGCTGGGCAAACTCCGGAGACTGGATGGAGTAGGCCTGCGGCCCGAGTTCGGTGCGCATGGCGAACACGTGTTGTTCGTGATCCAGCGATCCCGGGCTGACGGTGGCGCGCATGGTGGCCTTCGTCGCCAGGACGACCTCGCGCGGGGCGGCCCCTGGCCCCCCTGCCAGCTCCAGCGCCGCGGCGACGGGATCGTCGGCGACGGCCAGCGCCAAGCCGTGGTGGGCGGCGGCTTCGGCGTCGAAACGCATGCCGAAAAGCAGTGCCGCGCGCGCGACCTGGGGGCCCACCGCCCGCTGCAGCATCCACGTCGCGCCGCCGCCGGGGTGCAGCCCCAGCTTCTGGAATCGGGCGTCGAACAACGCCGCGGGCCCGGCGATGCGAACGTCGGCCGCCAATGCGAGATTCAGGCCCGCGCCGACGGCCGCGCCGTTGACCGCGGCGATGGTGGGCAGCCGGCAACTGCTGACGGCCATGAAGCCGTCGTAGAGCTGCTGCAGCCCGGTCTCGGCTTTGTCACCGCCGGCCGCGCTGAGCGCGCTCAGGTCCGCGCCGGCGCAGAAGGCCTTGCCGGCGCCGGTGATCACCACGGCGTGCACGTCCGGATCGGCCTCCGCCCGCTCGACGGCCGCGCGCAGGCGGGCCGACATCTCGGCGGTGACCGCGTTGCGCCGGTCGGGGTCGTTGACGGTGATGAGCGCGACGCGATTGTCGACGGTGAACAAGACGAGGTCTGACTGGGCCATCGGGTACCTCCGTGGCTTGGAGTTGGCGCGTCTTGGCGACGCACGATTACGGTGCCGCGGCTGCGACTCGGGGCAGGGTAAGGGTACTGCGGGCGTCCCGGTGGGTTTCGCCAAGTCGGCCGGCGTATGGGTGTGGTTCCACGCGGTCATGAACAGCCGATTAATCGGCTTCGCGTGGCGTCCTTCGGGGATTGCTTAGATCCAACAACGCGAACGCCATTGAGGTGGCGTCGAAATTCGGCAAAGAATGGTCGTGCACTCTCAAATGCGTTTGCGCTTTCCTCGTCTCGGCCTCGATCGCATGCGCGCGCGATCGGACGGCGCTGATTACCAGGATGTATTTAAAGACGCGACGTTGTCGCCGACCTCGGGTTTCGCCAACTTCTTCGCCAGTTCATCGAGCGCCGCCTGGCGCCGTCGCACCGCGCACGCCCGTTGATCCGGCTGCGCGCCGGACATGACCGTCTTTGGCACCGCGTCATTTCGCAATCTGGTGTTCGCGTAGTGGATTGCGGCATCGATCATTTCGATGTAGCGCTCCGCATCGTCGAGGGCGCACGTCCCCTCGATGCGCTGGACCTCATCCCAGCAGGGATAAGAGGAGTACCTGGCATCGAGCCGTTGCTGCGATACCTGTAGACCGAAGTAGCTTCGCCAGTCCCGGCTCAGCCACCCCCGTGTCTTGACCTCGACTTTGATCCTGTTTCCCAGGCCGGCTACGAACTTTGGTTCTCCAACTCGTACCACCGGTTGCCAGTCGTCCGACGTCATCATCGACCACCCCTCGAATAGAGACGCCTACGTCATAATCCCCCCGCTGGCGTCATCTGCTCGCACGACACGCCAATTGTGGTTCCCGAACCGTCTAATAGGCAAACTCTGGGCGACAAGCGGCGGTGAAGCCGTTGTTAAAAACCATTTCCGCCGGGTGTCATGGATGCGATGGGCGCGGGCGGGTATTGCAGGCCCAGGCCAGATGGGCGACGCTGGGACGGATCGATACGTTGCGGGGCAATCGAGGGGAAGCGCGATGGCGAAGGTTCTTTTCGTGGTGACGGGCGCAAGCTACTGGACGCTTCAGGACGGGACGAGACATCCGACCGGCTACTGGGCCGAGGAGTTTGCGGCGCCGTATCGCACACTCACGGACGCGGGTCACCAGGTCGTGGTGGCCACGCCGAAAGGCGTTGTCCCGCATGTGGATGTGATGAGCTTGCGTCCGTCGATGGCCGGCAGTGAAGAGATTGCTGCGGAACTCGAGGAGATCCTGCGATCCGCCGAGGAATTACGGCACCCGATCGCATTGGCCAACGCCCGCCTCGAGGACTACGACGCCGTCTATTACCCCGGTGGTCACGGCCCGATGGAGGACCTCTGGCAGGACGCCGATTCAGGCCGGTTGCTGACCGCAGCGCTGGCCTCCGGCAAGCCCCTGGCCATCGTCTGCCACGCGCCGGTCGCGATGATGGCGACTCGGCGCAACGGCAATTCCCCGTTCGCCGGCTACAAGGTCACGGCTTTCACCAACGACGAGGAGGACGCCGTCGGGCTGCGGGCGAAGGCGCGGTGGACCGCCGAGGACGAACTGGTGAAGATGGGCGTCGACTTCTCCCGGGGCGAGGTCTGGAAGCCCTACACGGTGAAGGACCGCAACCTGTTCACCGGCCAGAATCCGGCCTCCGCGGGCCCTTTGGCGAAGGAGTTCATGAAGGAACTGCCTTAAGCGAAGGGCCGCAACATGTTTCGGTTGCGCCGGGCAATGCCCGGGCGTACGTTTCGGCAATGACCGTCAGATTCCGCCCGTCGCCGACAACGCCGGCGCGACTCCCGTGCACGGACCCACACCATGCCGCCATTCCGGCCAAGTACCGCGCGCTTATCGCGATGGCCGCCGGCGCGGCCTGCGCGCGTCCGGGCGCGGCCGCTGCGGCGGCCGGCGATGCGCGCTCGGCGGGTGCCTCGGCGGCCGAGATCGCCGAAGCGGTCAGGCTCGGCCGCTCCGTTGGGGCCGCCACCATGCGCAGAAGGCACGCGCTGCCGGTGGCGGTCGCGGATTTCCGGGCGTGCACGGTGCTATGGATCGTGGCGCTCATCGTGGGCGCCCTCTTGCTGGCGCACGGGGCGCCGCCCAGCCGCGCCGACGTGTGCGGTGACGGCGCTGCCGTCCCGGCTAGTGGCTGCCCCGACCCCGGCAACCCTGTAGCGGGCCCGCCGGCCCCGGGCCTTGCCAAGCCGCCGTGGCTCGGGGCCATCGAGCAGCGCGACCCGCAATTCGGCGATTCCTACCTGGCGATGCGTGAGCGAATCCTGAGGGATGGCGCTATTCCGGCCAAATACAAGCTCCTCATGGCGATGGTGACCGACGCGATCGCCGCACATCCGGACGGCGTCAAGACGCTTGCCGGGAACGCGCGCGCCGCGGGCGCCTCGGAGCCCGAAGTGACCGAGGCGGTCGAGGTCGGATATCTCTTCGGTGGCACCGCGGCCCTGGTCATGGGCGCCAACGCGTTCGGTGGCTGATCGCCGTGCATGAGCGCGGGACGCGCCCGTTATTGGCGCAGAGACGGAAGATGACGCCGACGCCGCGGCACTCTGCACTTTCGCCCGGCGGTGCGCCGGGCCAGACTTGTGGAATGAAGACACCTGAGCTCACCGCCCACACGCCGACCGCGTCGCCCCCACCCCTCCGACGCCAGCGCCGGCAGCAGGCGCCGACGTCAGCGCGGGTGGCGTGAGCGTGCCCGCCGGCGGGTCCGGCCCGGCGCAGCGCGGGCCGCTGAAAGGCCTCTCGGACGTACGCGCGTTCTTCCACACCAACAAGGTGCCGCTGTACTTCATCTCGCCGACCCCGTTCAACCTGCTGGGCGTCGACCGCTGGATACGAAACTTCTTCTACCTCACCTACTTCGACTCTTTCGAGGGCACACACTCGCGCGTATTCGTGCCGCGGCGCCGCGACCGCCGCGATTTCGACTCGATGGACGAGGTGTGCAGCCACCTCTTGTCCGACCCCGAGACGCTCGAGTTCATCGCCGGTAAAGGCCCCGGCGGCAAGTGCTGCTTTGTGATGATGAACGAGGAAATCCAGGCGCTCGCGCGGTCCGCGGGCCTCGAGGTCATGCATCCGCCGATCGAGCTGCGCAACCGCCTGGGCTCCAAGATCGTCATGACGCGCCTGGCCGACGAGGCCGGGGTGCCCAGTGTGCCCAACACGATCGGTCGGGCCGGCTCCTACGACGAACTGCTGGCGCTCGCACAAGACGCCGGCTTGGGAGACGACCTCGTCATCTCGATCGCATATGGCAATGCCGGCAGCGGGACGTTCTTTGTGCACGGTCAGCGCGACTGGGACGAGCACGCCGGTGACCTGGTCGGGCAGGACCTCAAGGTCATGAAGCGCATCCGCAATGTCGAGGTATGCCTCGAGGGTGCGGTGACCCGCCACGGCACCGTGGTCGGCCCCGCGATGACCAGTCTCGTCGGTTATTCGGAGCTGACGCCGAGCCGGGGCAGCTGGTGTGGCAATGACATCTGGCACGAGGTGCTGCCGCCCGCCCAGACGCATGCCGCGCGCGAGATGGTGACAAAACTGGGCGACGTCATGCGCCGCGAGGGCTACCTCGGCTACTTCGAGGTGGACCTGCTGCACGACCTCGACTCCGACGAGCTCTACCTCGGCGAGGTGAATCCGCGGCTGAGTGGCGCGAGTCCGATGACGAACCTGACCACCGAGGCCTACGCCGACATGCCGCTGTTCCTCTTTCACCTGCTCGAGTACATGGACGTGGACTACGAGCTCGACATCGACGAGATCAACTCGCGCTGGGAGCGCGGCTACGGCGAGGACGAGGTCTGGGGCCAGGTGATACTCACCGAGACCTCGCCGGATATCGAGATCTTCACCGCGACGCCACGCACCGGGGTATGGCGCATCGACGACGACGGCCGGGTCTCCTTCTCGCGGACCGCCAACGACTGGGCCACGCTGCTCGACGGCTCCGAGGCCTTTTACATGCGGGTCGCGGCGCCCGGCGACTTGCGTTCGGAGGGCGCCCAACTCGGCGTGCTCGTCACCCGCGCACACCTGCAGACGGACGACTATCAGCTCAGCGAGCGCTGCCAGCGCTGGGTCAAGGGCATGAAGGCGAAGTTCACCTCAACGCCCCTGACGCCCGCCGCGCCGATCGTCTCGCGGCTCGTCGCGCGCGCGTGAGCGTCCCGGCGGGAATCTCACTGGACAACTGGCTGTCGCCCCCGTATTCGCGGTGGTCGTTCCAGCACGTCGAAGACATGGTGCCGACGGCGATCATCTCGCGCGGGACGGGGCCGGCCGCGGTGCTGCCCACGGCCCCTGCGCCGGTGGCCGAGATCCGGTTGACCAGCACTGACGGCGCGGCCAGCACCGTGGGCGCAGTGATGGCCGCCACCGTTACCGACGGCTGGGCCGTCGCCCACCGCGGGTCGCTGGTGGCCGAGGAGTACCTCGACCACCTCAGGGCGGACAGCCGACATCTGCTGTTCTCGGTGAGCAAGTCGATGGTGGCGGCCGTCGTCGGCGCGCTGCACGGCTCCGGCGCCATCGAGCTGGACGCACCGGTGACGAAATATGTTCCCGCCCTGGCGAATTGCGGGTACGCTGGTGCGACGGTGCGCCACCTGCTGGACATGAGGTCGGGCATCAAGTTCTCCGAGAACTACGCCGACCCGGCCGCAGAGATACACCGCCTCGACCGCGCGATGGGCTGGGCGCCCCGGCGTTCTGCGGACGATCCCGCCACGGTGCACGACTTCCTGCTGACGCTGAGGCAGAAGTCGCCACACGGCGGCCCGTTCGAATACCGCTCGTGTGAGACCGACGTATTGGGGTGGATCTGCGAGGTCGCCGGCGGCCAGCGGATGACCGACCTGATGTCCGAACTGCTGTGGAGCCGCATCGGCGCCCAAAGCGACGCCACCATCGGTGTCGATCCCGTCGGCACCGGATTTTTTGACGGCGGCATCAGCGCCTGCCTGATCGACATGATCCGGTTCGGGTCGCTGTTTTTGCGCGACGGCGTGTCGCTGACCGGCCGGCGGGTGGTGTCGGCTGCGTGGATCGCCGACACCCTCGACGGCGGCCCCGATTCACGCGAGGCCTTCGCCGCCAGCCCCGACCACGACACCGATCTGCCCGGCGGCATGTACCGCAACCAGATGTGGTTTCCGTACCCGGGCAACGACGTCGTGTTGTGCCTGGGCATGTGCGGGCAGATGATCTACGTCAACCGTCCGGCCGAGCTGGTCGCCGCCAAGGTGTCCGCCCAGCCGCACTCCCACGAGCCGCACATGCTGGACACGCTGCGTGCCTTCGATGCGGTCGCACGCGAGCTGGCCGGAATCGCGCGTTAGTGCCTGCAGGCCGCGTCAGGTGTGGACGACCCAGCCCGCCTCGGTGTAGGGAGCGGGTTGCGAGGGATCGTTGATCGTGATGTACAGGTCGCCCGCCCTCGACATCGCGAAGCCGACGAATCCATGTGCGGACTGCCCGTCGTGCAGGCCGCCCGATTGCAGCGGGGGCATCTTGTCGAGCCGTTGGTAGTCCACCGCAAGCGTTGCCGGCTGGGGCGCATCGGCGGGATGGGTCAACGGCTGATTGCCGCCGCCGTATCCGGCGAAGAGGTAATTGCGGTCGAATTGGAAGAACCGGTGGGACGTCGCGGTGATAGTCACTTCCACCACGTTGCACCCTGAGCCGGACGTCGGATCCGCAAAATGAGAGGCGCACCCCGGCGGTAACCACGTTGCACTGTTGACAGTGATGTCGGCGGTCGCGCCGCCAGCCGCCCGCGCATGCACGGGCGCGCCCAACTGCCCGATAGGAAACGGTGGATTCTCGGGCGTGGGGTCAGCCGAAGCGACGGGCCACGGGCAGGCGGCGATCGCCGCGGCAACCGCGGGTGCGGCAATTCTAGATTCCGCGCGCACCCCACGAGGTTACCCGCATCACTGCCGCACCAAAAAGCATCTGACCAGTTGGCCGGGCCGCCCGTTCGTCTTCGGGGGCCGGCCCGAACGCTCAACTCCCTTTAGGGAAGTGTCAAGGTAACCGCACCACATCACGCCGTGGTCATTCGACGAGGTCATCCTCAGGAGGTCGCACACCGCCGTTGCTGAAGGCCGGCAGCAGCTGTGTGAAGGCCGGCAGGAGATCTGTCGGGTCTCCCTGCCAGGGCAGCGCGAACAGTTGCCGGATGCTGCGTCGGCCGCCGAAGGCGCGCAGCGCCTCGAAATCCGAGACGTCGAGGGCGACTTCGCCGCGCGCCGTATGCGACGCACCGAGCTGTACGGATCCGGTCGTGGGGGTGATCAACCGCAGCACCGGCAATCCCGCTTGCCGAATGAATTGGTCGCCCATGGTCGTCACGAACCCCAGTGCTACTTCGAACGTGAGATCGCCTGTGCGAGAGCCTGGTTCGCTCAAGGCGCCACGAATGTCGTGCTCGTGGGTGAGGGTGTCGAAGACCAGCTGGCATGCGGATGCTTGGGGGGCCAGAGCGAGCGTTGCCGTCACCGCCTCGATCATCTGCTCCCACAGGTCCAGTAACTCGTCGACGCTGTGTCCGTCGAGGCGGTCGATCTGCGCCTGAGTCCAGGAGTTCGCGCCCTTGGCCTTCGCGTTGAGTGAAACGACGTCCGCCGCAACGCCGGCCAGGTGAGCCACCGTCTGGCGGATCGTCCAGGCAGGACAAGCCGGCACCGCCAGTTCGGCGACCTCGGCACGGCCGCGTAGCAGCTCATCGACACGCCCGTAGACGAGGCGGTAGGCCGCCGCCGCGTCTGAATGCGGCAACAACCGGGGCGGTCGCGGATCGCGGTCGTCCTCGATTTCGCTGTCAGCCATGCTGTTGTCCTCGGTAAAGCAACGCGCCGGGCGACCGGTCGACATCGGTCGGCGCCCTACTCGCCCTGTTGCGGGTCCGCACGAACAGATGCCGAAGGTTTGCGGCGAGGACGTGGGGCAGCAGTGCGGGGTCGGTCAGCCGGGACGGCTGATCGACCAGGTGGGCGACGCGGAGTAGGCGTTCGGCCACCGCGATGTCGTAGCCGGCGGCGATCAACATCGCGTTGACCATCGCCGCGAGCGGCCTCTGGCGCAGCGAGCGCTTCCCGGCACGAGACGGGACCCGGTCGTTAGCTTGGTTGCGGGCCCACGTGGGACCGATATCGGCGGCAGCGGCGTCAAAGAACCGCTTGGCCAAATCCCGATCGCCACCCCGTAGACGCCCGCGCAGTGCCAGTGCTTGCAGCGCCGCCATCGTCATGCCTTGGCCATAGACGGGGTTCAGACTGCACAGCGCATCGCCCGTCACCAACAAGCCGCGAGGGAACTTCGGCATCCGGTCGTAGCGGCGCCACACCGAGGCCGGGTTGCGGTAGGTGGCGATCTCCCCAACGGGTTCGGCGCGGTGCAGCCCGTCGGCGATCGACCTCGGCAGGGCCTCGGCGGCCACGGCGAGCATTGTCGCGAAATCGGTTGGCGCACCGCCCTGGTCGTCGGGCCGGCCGACGGCCAGCATCCAGGTGTCGTGCTCACACGCCATGAGCAATGCCCCAGGCCGATCGACCCCCTGATTGACCGCGACCAGTTGCTCAACGATGCGGCCGTGGGGGATGCGCAGCCGTTGACTGGAATAGCCGAGGGCGGTGGTCGACCGTTTCTCCGGCGGCCGGCCATACCCCAGTCGCTCTAAGAATGCGGGGGTGCGCGCGGCGCGGCCCATCGCATCGATCACCAGGTCGGCATTCAGGGTGGTTGCTAACCCGTTGTCGCGGTTGACGATCCGCGCCCCGGTGACGGCATCTGCGACGGCAATCGGTTCGACGATGTCGTGTCGGTCGGTAATCGTCACGTTGGGCAGGGCGCCGACCCGACGGCGCACGTGGAGCTCCACGAACGGTCGGCTGGCCAGGCACAATGTCAGCGCCGCGGGATCGGCCAGCCTGCCCGAGCGCTTCAACTCGCAACGGCCCGTCCGCGCATAGATCCGCGACAAGTCGCCGTCCTTCACGACCACGGCTCCGGCGGCACCCATCTCGTCGAGCAGCCCGGGGAAGAGTTCGGCCAGCACCCGCGTGCCGCCGCCCAAGAAGTTGTGGAGGTGCCGATCCTGCGGCACACCCTTGCGCCCGCAGGGATCGTTGGCCAGCGCGTCCCGTTCCACGACGGTCACCGAATCGTAGAACTCCGAAAGAACCCGCGCCGCAAGCAAGCCCGCGATGCCCGCGCCCAATACGACGGCGTGTTCACCGAGCCGACTCGCGGGTCGCTCCTGTTGATCCGCGCCAACCCACGGTTTCGTCGACCTCATGACGGGCGACAGTACACCAAAAATAAGAAAAGTAAGAGATATCTAAGATATCCGTAAGATGGAGGGTACGCGGGAAGGGGCGGGTTAACGCGGACTGTGCGATTCACGCTGACTTCGTCGTCGTCAGCGAGCTGTTCGGGAATGGACGCGTCAGATCCGTTCAGCTGTCAGTTGCCAGATCGGCAGCAGAAGTCGCCCCGCATCATCGACCTCAAGGTGACTGAGGTCCATCGCCGAAGAGTCCCTCTCGAGGAGGCTGCGGACCTTTTCCTTGGTAAAGGTGGTGGCGTAGCCGCGGCGCTGTAGCCGGTGGATCATCCAACCGTTGCTGAAAGATTCGCGCAGGTGGGCCTCGGTGCTCCGATAGGCCGGGATTTCCGCGGGAAGCATGTCCGAGAAGCACAGCAAATGCAGGCGTGCTCCGCGTTCGCAGATCCCGTGCAGCGCGGATATGTAGCTGCGCTGCGCCTCTGCGTCCAGACAGTGCAATAGCGCGCTATCCACAGCCGTGCGGAACGGGCCTTCGACGCCCTCCATCGTGGTCGCATCGGCCACGACGAACTCGACTTGCAAGCCGCGTTCGTGCGCCTTAGTCCGGTTGTCTTCGATCGCGCATGAGGACGCGTCGACCCCGGTGACCTGGTAGCCGCATTCGGCGAAGAACAGCGCGTTTTCCCCGAGGCCACACCCGGCGTCCAGCACGGGGCCGGTGATCTCGCCGGCCTGCGCGAGCTCGACGATGATCGGCTGCGGCGCCCCAATGTCCCACGGAATAACGTCGAGACTCGTGCCGACCTCGCCCGGCGATGTCTTTCCCTCCCGGTACAGCTCGTCGTAGTCGTGTGGCTGCAGAAGCTTCAGGTCTTGCTGTCCTGCCATGAGTGGGTCACCTTCCACGGAAGCTCTTTTTGACGTCTTCGCTGCCCCGCAAATCTAGGGGGCGGGACTGGAGCCTTCCTTGACTGGGAATGGATCCCCAGCTCGGTGCTGATCGGATGGGGTTACATGCGGCAGCGGCGACGTTTCGACCCGCCTCGGGCATCGGTAGCGCACGCCCGGTCCGCAAACAGATCATTCACGCTCGAGCGCCTGGCCGCTGGCGGCGATGAACAGCACTTAGACCCTCGCGGCGGAGCCGCGACGACACAACATCGGGGAAGTCGGTGTCAATCACGAGGCGGCGGGAAATCTACGCTGGGCTCAAGCTCCTCATCCATCACCGTCCGAGCGATGGGCTGCTTCCACCAGCTGTGCGCGCGACGGGGCGTGGCCCTCTTTGCGGTTCAGCGGACGATGATGACCGCCAGGAGACCGCCCAGTGCAATGGTCTGCAGAGCAGCTCGAAGCCAGATGACGCGGTCCCAGCGTCGCTGAAGCTCTTTGGTGTCTGCCGGGACGGTATGGCTAGCTGCGGCCGAGCGGAGCCTCTTGTTGATGGGCGCGCTGATACGCAAATAGATGGCGAGCCAGGCCAGCAGTCCGATCAGGGCGGTCGCTGCCCCGACGCGGGCCGGGACGCCGTCGCTGATGGCGATGGCGAGTCCTGCAGCCAGGATCGATACCACCCCAGGTATAGGCAGGCGGCGGTCCCCATATTCGTGGACTCGGCCGATCAAGTCCGCGATGGAGGCATCGGCGGCGCCGCTTGCGGCCGGCCGCACGATGAGTGCGCAAAACAGGTCGGTGCCGTAGATGATTCCTAGGCTGAGCACGCCGACGACGGCGATAGCGATGGCAACGGTGTTCATGGTGGCGAGGTCGTTCCTTCCAGGAGGTCGGACGGGCTACGCCCGGGCTGTTTCGGGCCCGGGCAGGGCGCGGGTGAGGCAGTCGGTCAGTGCGTCCTCGAACAGCGCATGAAGTTCACTGGCATCGACATCGACACGGCCGACGACGAGGAGCGCAATCAGCCCGTGCGCGGTCGCCCACAGCTGCAATACGTGCTGCTCGGCACGGGTGTCACCGGCGGCGCTGAGCAGTTCGCTCATGATGTTGCCGATAGCCTGCCCTTCAGTCCAGGCGTCGGTGGCGGGCACCCGCACGCCGCCCAGGCCGTACATCAGCTGATAGAGGTCGGGGTCGGTCAGGGCGAAATCGAGGTAGGCATGGCCCGCACGCCGCACTCTTGCAGCCGCCGCGCTCGACGCGTCAGTGCTCGACACGTGGGTGGTGGAGCCGCTGTCAGAATCCGGCTCCGTCTGCTGACTCGCGGTGGCCATGGCCTCCCGGAGCCGGGCGAACGCTTCGCGCACCAGGGTACGGAGGATGTCGTCGCGGCCGGTGAAGTAGCGATAGGCAAAGTTCGCGGAGTACTCGATTTCGCCGGCGAGCCGACGCATGGTGACTGCGTCCCACCCGTCGCGGCGGGCCACATCCAGGGCCGCGGACAGGATCGTCGCCCGCGCGGCGGCTCGCTCCCGGTCTCTCCGTCGCTGGGCCGGTGTCAGCGTAGGTGGGGCCGGGGGAGGCGTGTCCTGTTCGCGAAGCGTCATTGTTCACCACCCTCCTCGGCGACGAAGCTGTCAATCGCGTCCGGATTGTGGCCGTTGACCGTCTTCGCGGAATGTTCCGTGGTGCTGGTGCTCATGACTCCACCCTCGTACTACTTACGGCTTACTCACACCGTAATAATTGTGTACTGTGTAACCTGTACAGTCAAGCAGGTCGGAGGCGCGGCCGCGTGTTCCGGCCGTGTGCTTCCACGATGCGCCCCGAACTGGAGGAGGCGCTTCCGGTCACAGACCGCCGTGCCCGCCGAATTGATGACGCTATCCGGCGCAACGGCAAGGCCGCGCCACCGTACCTGGCCCCGCGAGCGATCCTGATTGCGAATCGAGAGTGAAGGGACAATGTCCATGCATGTACTAGTAACTGGCGTCACGGGAACGATCGGCGGCGCGGTGGCCCGCGCTCTCACCCAACGCGGCCATACCGTCACCGGTACGGTCCGCGACGAAAGCAGTCGCGCGGGGGTGCCAGATGGCGTCGAGGTGGTTGTGGCCGACCTTTTCGAGACCGATGGGTTGTCCCACCTCGCGCAGCGCATGGACGGCGCGGTGCACGCGGCCTCCAGCAATGATGAGCGGGCTGCTGAACTGGATCAGCGTGTGGTAGCTGCCCTGGTCGCAGCCTTCGCCGGCACCGACAAGCCGTTCGTCTACACCAGCGGCCTCTGGCTCCATGGCAACGTCGGATCGGCTCCGTTGACCGAGGACTCACCGCTCGCACCACCGATGGTCGTCGCTTGGCGGCCTGCGATAGAACAGATGTTGCTCGAGGCCGCCGGCCAGGGCCTGCGCACCATTCGGATCCGCCCCGGGCTGGTCTATGGCGGCAGGCGCGGCTACGTGCCCATGCTGTTGGCTCCGGAAGGGAGCGGTGAGGACAGGGTCGTTCGTCACTTTGGCGACGGCTCCAACCGGTGGGCCGTCGTGCACGCCGACGACCTCGGTGATCTCTACGCGTTGGCGGTCGAGTCAGCGCCGGCGGGGTCGGTCTATCTGGCTGCCAGCGACGAGTCGGTGCGCATGAAGGATGCGGCGAAAGTCATGGCCGATCGCCATTCCGCCCAGGTGCAGGCATGGGATCCGGCGGACGCTGAGCGGTATTGGAATGTGATGGTTGAAGCGCTCATGTTGGATCAAGTCGCTACTCACGCTCACGCCCGCGGCGAGCTGGGCTGGCAACCGCACCGGCCGGGCCTCCTAGAAGAGCTGGCCGCCGGATAGGCGATATCGACGGAGTTGGCGACGAGGGACGGTGGAGGAGGTAGACGCCGTCTCGAACCCCCGTCCTCACGCACGGATCGGGTGACGTGGTTCGCGAGGTTGCGGCTACGCCGATCAACGAAATAGCCGATCCGAGTGCTCCTCAGCAAGCGCCGAGGACGGGCGCGCCGTCCAGTTCGCTGGGCTGGCCGCGCAGCCTATGACGACTGTGAACCAAATAGTCGCGGCGTTGTTGCACGGTCCCTTGCCGTGCAGCCCATGACCACAGCGAACCTGATTCGCCAGGCGCCAATCCCGCTGTCGCCGAAGGACTTCCGCGAATCCGTGAACGGCGCCTAGGCGACGCGTTCACCACCCGGTCGGCATCTCGCCAAAGCGGCCTCACAGTCTAATAAACACATCGTTGCGCCGAGTTGAAATCCTTCGTTTCTGGCCTTCCTGGTAGCCCGACCAGTCCTAAGACCCCCCATAATGTTTACAACGTCCCTTTATGGTGACGTTGTAACCGAAATTTCCGGTGACATTGTCACCGAATCCGAGAGGGGGACATCCGGGTATGGAGCTGAGAGGGGGACATCCGGGTATGGAGCTCCGAATACTGGGATCGATAGAGCTCTGGACGGGCAGCTCATTGGCAAATATCGGCCCTGCGCGGCAACGCTCTATCCTCGGCGCCCTGCTGGTTGACGCTGGACGGCCGGTGCCACTGGAGTCCCTTGTCGACCGCGTATGGGGGGACCGACCGCCGGCAGAAGTCCGTAACGTCGTCTATACGTACGTTACCCGGTTGCGCCGCGCATTAGCTCAGGCCTCGGCGGCGCTGCCCGAGCCGATTAGCCTGGTCAGATCGCCGGCCGGCTATCTGGTTTCGACCGATCTCGGCGCCGTGGATCTCGTGCGGTTCCGTCGGCTGCTCAAGAGCTCGCAGCAGGAGGGGGTGGACGACCAGGAACGCAGCACGCTGCTCCAGCAGGCGCTGAAGATGTGGCGGGGTGACGCACTGGTCGGCATGCATAGCGAGTGGGCGGACGGGGTCCGGCAGACGCTGCGGCAGCTGCACAGCGAGGCGCTCTGCCAGTGGGCGGATGCCGAGATTCGGCTCGGGCGCCCGAGCGCCGTTCTCGCGGAACTCCGGAATGCGATGCTGAACGACCCACTCTCCGAGCAGCTATGCGAACGCCTGGTGCTCGCGCTCTACATTGAGGGCCGCACAGTCGACGCCCTTGAGCGCTATGAGTCGATACGCCAGCTGATCGCCAAGGAACTCGGTACGGATCCGTCGCGGCGGCTGCAGCAGCTCTATCAAACGATCCTGCGTGGCGAAGCGGTCGATCCCACACCGGCGCCCGAGCGAAGCGGCGACCTGCGCAGTGCCGAGACGCACCAGGTCGTCGAGGTCTCCCGGCCGACCCTGGTCGTCCCGCAGATGCTTCCGCTCGACCTACCTGACTTCATCGGGCGGGCCGGGGAACTCGATGTGGCCGAGAGAGCCTTGACGCGGCCGACGGCCTCACAGCCCCCAGTCGTGCTGGTAGTGGGCGGGGGAGGTGTCGGCAAGACCGCGCTGGCCGTGCGCCTGGGGCATCGACACCGGTCCGCCTTCCCGGACGGGCAGCTGTATGCGGCGCTGCGCCGCAGCGGCGCGCATCCGGCAGACCCCTACGCGGTTCAGGGTCGGCTGCTGCGGGCCCTGGGGACGGATCACGACCGCATCCCGACCGACCCAGACGAGCGTTCCGAGGTCTACCAGCTGGCTCTGGCCGGGCGTCGGCTGCTGCTCATACTCGACGATGCCGTCGACGATGACCAGGTGCAGCCTTTGCTGCCGAGCAGCCGAGCCACCGCGGTACTGATCACCAGCAGAGGCTGGCTCAGCGCTCGGCCCGGCGCCTGCGTCATACAGCTGACGGCCCTGCCGCCCGGCGACAGTGTGCGGCTCCTGACCCACGTACTTGGCAAGGAGCGCGTCAACCGGGAGCCGGCCGCGGCCGCAGCGGTCGCCCGGTATTGTGGCGGGCTGCCGCTCGCGCGGCGCGCTGCGGCCGTGCGGCTCAACATCCCCCCCCCCTGGTCGCTGCGTCGCTACGCGGAACGGCTCAGGGAGGGGGCCCGGCGCCTGGACGAGCTGGCCCACAGCTCACTGAGCGTGCGCGCCTGCTTCATGGCGTCGTACGAGACGCTGCCCGCCGATGCCCGCGAAGCGCTCCGCTGCCTGGCCGATCTGACGGTGGCCGAGTTCGACGCAAATCTGGCATGCCAGTGGCTCGGCAAGGACTTCACCGCAGTCGAGGACACCTGCGAGAAACTGGTGGAGACCCATTTTCTGACGGTGGCCGAGTCCGCAGTAGCCCAGCACCACACCCGCTACCGCCTCGACGGTCTACAGCGCAGTTTCGCGCGCGGGCTCAGGGATGACCGTGCCGACGAGACCACGGAGGCGGTGCAGCTCCGTCTAGCGCGCTGACCTGCTATTACACCCCCGGTCAAGACGGGCTCCAGCCTTGCGCCCATCTCAGTACCCCAGGGTTGACCCCGGCAGCACTTACCAATGCGATCGGCTGGCTGCGCCAGCGTCACACCGGGTCGCGGGAGGAGTACCTCATGACCAGTCGGACCGGCTCTGTCAGTCGCGAGACGCCGCGGGGTTGCCTAGCGATGTTCACCGGACAGGGCTCGCAGCGCCCCGGCATGGCAAGCCACCTGCTCGACACCTATCCCTCGGCCCAACAGCTGTTCGCCCAGGCCGATGAGATCCTGGGCCTGCCGATGTCGCAGATCTGCGTGACAGGAAGTGCAGAGGAACTCGCCCGAACCGAGATCACCCAGCCGGCGATCGCCACGACCAGCCTCGCCATCTGGGATCTGCTGCGGGCAGCCGGCTACCGGCCCGCAGTAATCGCGGGCCACAGCCTCGGCGAGTATCCGGCTCTGGTCGCCGCCGGGGTGTTGTCCCTCGAGTCGGCCCTGGAGCTGGTGCGGCTGCGCGGCCAACTGATGGGCGACGTGGCTCGCGAGGTGCCCGGCGCGATGGCGGCGATAATGGGCCTGCCCGCGGACAAGGTGCTGGCCGCCTGCCGTAGCGCCGACGACGTCGGCGTGGTCGAAGTCGCGAACTACAACGAGCCGCTGCAGACCGTCATCTCGGGGCATGCCCGCGCCGTAGAGGCGGTGGGCCGGGCCGCGCTGGAGGCCGACGCCGAGCGGGTCGCGCCGCTGGACGTTGGTGCACCCTTCCATTGCTCGCTGATGGCCGCGGTCAAAGAGCGGTTCACCGAGGCCCTCGCTGCCAAGCGGTTCGCTGACCCCACGTTGCCGGTGATCAGTTCGGTCACCGGCACCTACGTTCGCTCGGGCGAGGAGGCCCGGGAACTGCTGCGGGGTCAGCTCACCGGACCGGTCCGCTGGGTCGACGTGCTGCGCACGGCCGCAAAGCACCCGGTCAGCGCGTACACGGAGATTGGCCCGGGCCGCGTGCTCAGCGGACTCGCCCGGCGAACGCTCGGAGAGGTCTGCATCCGCTCCACTGGAGACCCGCGTCGCCTGACGGCGCTCTACCGCGAACTGGCACCGGATGCTGGCCCGCCGACGGCCTGCAACAGCCCGGCCCATCCATTAGCAGCAGTGATCCAAGAAGGGTGAAGAACATATGTCTCAACAGGAAAAGAACCTCGACACCGTCGTCCAGGAGGCAGTCGCCGCCGCGCTAGGCGTCGACATCGAGGAGGTCGTACCCGAGGCCACCCTGCTGGGTGACCTGGACGCCGAGTCCATCGACCTGCTCGACGTCCTGTTCCGCATCGAAAAGGCGTCGGGCGTAAAGATCAAGGTCGCGGACATGGCCGAACTGCTCCAGGGCGGCATACCCGACGAGGAATTCGCCGACGAGAACGACATCATCAACGAGGTCGGATTGGCTCAGCTCAAGAAGTCGCTGCCGCAGATCGATGTGGAGGAACTGGCCGGCAAGCTCACGGCGGACGAGGTGCTGACCCTGTTCACCGTTCAGAACCTGACGGATCTGGTGACCGAGCGTGCTGCCCGCTCCACAGCGTCAGTGTGAAACGGGGGAGGGGCGGCCGCCAGACCGCTCCGCCCCGTCGCCACTGCGGGTGCGGACCGGTGTGGACCTGGTCGAAGTGGCCCGGATAGAGGAGCTGATGACCTCGCAACCCGAGCTGAGGGAACGGGTGTTCACCTCCCGCGAGCTGGCCTACTGCTATCGGCGCAGAAGGGTGGGCGAGCACCTGGCATGTCGGTGGGCCGCCAAGGAGGCCGTTCTCAAGAGCCTGGGGACCGGGATGGGCCCGCGGATGGAGTGGACGGATATCGAGGTCGTCAATGACCGTGGCGGACGCCCCACAGTGCGGCTGTACGGCGAGGTGGCCGTCGTCGCCCGATCCCTAGACATGGACTACATCGACATCTCTCTGAGCCACAGCGGAGGACTCGCTGTCGCTCAGGCCGTCCTGGTGTGCCTGCCCTGCCCCTCGGCGCCGCCCCCTAACGGGAGCCGCCCGCCCGCGGGGCTTCGGACACAGCACCAGCCCGCACCAGATACGGCAGAAGAAGACGATCCGGCAGGGCAGTCGGATAGGGCAGAAGGAGGCGATCGGTATGAGGCTTGACGGCCGGACCGCGCAGCTCGGACTGGGGCGGCCCAAGACTGGCGAAATGGCGCGGTTCCATCCGATGGGCCACGTCGACGGCGAGCAGATGCCGCGGACGGAGGCGGTGCTATGAACCGCAGGGTAGTCGTGACCGGCATGGGCGCCGTGACCCCGCTGGGCAACGACGCGCCGAGCACATGGCAGGGATTGGTCGAAGGGCGCAGCGGAGTCGGTCAGCTGACCACGATCGACACCACCGGCTTCGAGGTGACCATCGCCGGCGAGGTTAAGGACTTCACGCTCGGCGATGTGGTGCCCAGCTCGGTCGGTCTCCGCCATCTGTTACGGCCGGGCACCTTCGGTGTGGCCGCTGCCTGGGAGGCACTGCGCGACGCGGCCGTCGACAAGGAGACGTACGACAGCGCGGACATGGGCGTGGCCATGGGGGCGTGCGTGGACCGGCCGGACCTGCAGTGGCTGGTGGACGTCGGCGCGCTGCGCGACGAGACGGGTCGCGATGACGCGTTCATCCCGTACGCGCCCTCGGACGCGTTGGCCTACAGCCAGAACATCGCCGCGGCGGCCATGGCCCGGATGGTTGACGCGACCGGCCCGATGATGGGCCTGTCCACGGCCTGCTCGAGCTCCGGCCACGCCGTTGGGGAGGCGTTTCGCGCCCTACAGGAGGGCGACGCGACGCTCATGCTCGCCGGCGGCTACGACTCGCTGACGACCTGGCTCGACGTGCTCTGCTTCAACCTGCTGGGCGCACTGACGAAGGACTACAACGACGCCCCGGAGCGGGCCAGCCGCCCGTTTGACGCTAATCGGTCCGGGTTCGTGCTCGGGGAGGGCGGCATCGTCCTAGTACTGGAGGAACTGGAGGCGGCCCGGGCCCGCGGGGCGCGCATCCTTGCCGAGATCCTGGGTTACGGCACCAGCTTGAACGCCTGGCGGATAACCGATTCGCCGCCGGACGGCAGCGGAGCCATCGAATCCATCCAGGCGGCAATCGCGGACGCCGGTCTCGAGCCGGCCGACATCGACTACGTCGTAGCGCACGGCACCAGCACTCCGGGCAACGACCTCTCGGAGACCACTGCGATCAAGAAGGTGTTCGGTGACGCCGCCGAACGGCTGGTGATTAGTTCACCCAAGTCGATGGCCGGTCATCTCACCGCGGCGGCCGCCGGTTTGAGCGTGTTGGCGGCCATCGGGGCGATCAACAACTCAGTGGTGCCGCCGACCATCAACCAGGAGGCACCCGACCGGCGTCTCGGCCTCGACTTCGTCCCGAACACAGCTCGCGAGCGAGACGTGCGGTACGCCCTCGTTAACGCGTTCGCCTTCGGTGGCACCAACGTCGGGCTAGTCGTGGGGCGCTACGAGGAGGAGCGATGACGACCGCGCAGCGGATCCGAACTACAACACCGCACAACGGCACCGGGCGCCAGGTCGTCATCAGTGGTATCGGAGTGCTGACCGCGCTGGGCGAGGGCCCCGAGGCCAACTGGAAGGCCCTGGTGACCGGCAAGTCCGGGATTGGCCCGATCAGGGCCTACGATCCGTCGCCGCTGCAAACCCGACTGGGTGGCGAAATCGCCGATTTCGACGCGTCCCGGTTCGCCACCAGGCGCCAGCTGCGCACCATCAACCGAGGCGACTGCCTGGCGCTGGCCGCCGCCCGGCTCGCCCTCGACGACGCGGACCTGCCGCACACCCAGACTGGCGGCGACGAGCTCGGCCATCGGGCCGGCCTATATCTCGGCGGAAACAAGTCGCTCGGGCGCACTGAGCAGCTGATCGACGAGCTGAAAACCATCCGCCGGCCAGACGGTACGGCCGACCTCGCGCACCTTGCGCGACACGGCGATCGCATCATGCCGCCACTGTTCTTCGTCGAGGGGCTGCCCGCCGGCGCGGTGTTCAACATCTCGCAGGTGTACGGCATCCGGGGCTCCAGCAGCTTCTTCGCGGGCTACGCGGACGCCGGTGCCACCGCGATCGGCCGGGCCATGCGCGCTGTGCGACGCGGGGACGCGGATGTGGCGATCGCAGGCGGCTACGACGACGCCACCAGCTGGTGGTCGATGACGCTTCTGGACAGGCTTGGCCTCCTGACCACCCGCAACGAGCGGGGGCACGGGGCGTACCGGCCCTACGACCGGGGCCGCGACGGAGGGCTCCCCGGCGAGGGCGCCGCGCTGCTGGTGCTCGAGGAGAAGCAAGCGGCGCTCGACCGCGGCGCCCGGATCTATGCAGAGCTCAGCGGTTATGGCGCCGGCCATGACGCTCGTACACCACCGGCCGCAGACCCGGAGGGACGCGGTTTGGCCCGAGCGGTGCGGCGCTCGCTCGACGACGCCCGGCTGGCTGCCGACGACCTCGGCTACGTTGCCGCCGACGGCTCCGGGACCCGGCTAGGGGACTCCGGCGAGGCTGCCGCTCTGCGTGCCGCGCTGGGCCCCGCCGTCCGGTCGGTGCCGGTGAGCTGTGTCAAGCCGCAGACCGGTCATCTCGTCGGGGGCGGCGGTGCGCTCAACGCTGCCGTGGCCGCGCTGGCCCTATACCACGGGTCCGTGCCCGCGACGCTCAACCTCGATGACCCCGACCCGGCCTGCGATCTGAACCACGTCCGCGGCAGCGCCCGCGAGTCTCAGCCCTCCCATGCGATGGCTCTGGCCCGGGGCATCGAGGGCCAGGCCGTGGCGCTGACCCTGTCCAGGCACGCGTAAGCGGGCGAACGCTGCTGTTCAGAGAGGGAGCAGACGAAAGTGACTGACGTTCCTGACCCGGCTGTCAGTGTGATAATCGCGTCGGTTGGCGCGGTCACCTCGCACGGCGGTTCGGCTGCAGCCCTGTGGGACGGGGTGCGCGCGGGGCGAGTATCTATTGCGCCGGTGCGCCGCCTGCCCATGGACGACTACCAGACCGCCCTGGGTGGCGAGGTCACTGAGAGCTGCTCACCCAGTTACGACTACGCCCCGGGCTCCGACAGCCGTGATCTGTCCGTCGACTACGCCCTGACCGCCGCCGAGGAGGCCATGGCAGGCTCAGGTCTGCGGGTCGACGCGGACATCCCGGCCGAGCGGTGGGGCGTCGCGTACGGCACCTGCCACGGCGGCTGGCGCAGCGCCGAACTCGCCTTGCGCGAGCTGCGGGAAGGCAACACACCCGACTGGCACCGCTACACGTTCGTACCGCCACACGCCGGTGCGGAGGCGCTGTCGGCAGCATTCGGTCTCAAGGGGCCGGTGTTCAGCGTCAACACGGCATGTGCCTCGAGCGCGCACGCGATGGCCCATGCCCTGGACGTGATCCGGGCGGGGCGGGCCGATGCGATGCTGGTCGGCGGCGCGGATGCCTTCACCGAGTCGGCGTTCGCCGGGTTCAGCAGCCTGTGGTCGCTCTCTCCGCGGCCAGCGGCGCCCTACTCTAAGGACCGGTCCGGGCTGACCCTGGGCGAGGGCGGCGGGATGCTGGTGTTGCTCTCCCGGCGGGTCGCGGAGCGGACCGGTTCCCCGGTCATCGCGGAGGTACTGGGTTATGGCCTGTCCGCCGACGGCTATCACCCGACGGCCCCACACCCCGAGGGCGAGGGCGCAGCCCGGGCGATCCTCGCAGCGCTCGATTCTTCGGATCTGACACCCGACGACGTCCGGTACATCAACGGACACGGCACAGGGACGCCGAAGAACGACACGGCTGAGAGCAAGGCGGTGCTCGCCGCGCTTGGCGAGAGTGCCGCAAAGACCGCGCTGTCCAGTACCAAGTCGATGATCGGCCATCTGCTGGGCGCTGCGGGTGCGGTGGAGGGCATCGTCACCGTGCTGGCCCTGCGTGACCAGGTGGTGCCGCCCACTGCGTCCTTCACCGAGCCGGATCCCCAGTGCGGCCTTGACCCGGTGGCAGGCACGGGCCGGCCGATGGTGTTGGACACCGCGCTGTCCAACAACTTCGGATTCGCCGGCGCCAACGCCACCATCGCTTTCGCCCGCGCCGGCGGCGCCTACGCGCCGGCGCCGGCCGAGGCCCCGGAGGACGTCGTGGTGACCGGATTCGGTGCGATCACCTCGGCCGGCGAGGGTCCCGAGGCTCTTTGGGCGGCCTATGCGGCCGGGCGCCAGCAAGGTGTTTCGGAGCATGGTCTGCGGTTGGCGCGGGCCGAGTTCGACCGTTCGGCCGCCGGCTCCGCCAGGGAGCGGCGGCGGATGGACAAGGTTTCTCAGCTCGCCGTCGCCGTGTGCAGAGCCGCCCTGAGCGCGGCGGGAGCGGAAGATGACGCGGACGCAGTCGCCGCGACAGGCGTAGTGCTCGGCACGGGCATCGGGCCGATGGAGTTCAGCGAACGTTTCACCGTCCCGGTTCTGCGCGAAGGCGCCCGGGCCGCAAACCCCGCGGTGTTCCCGTTCACCGTGTTCAACGGGGCGGCCGGAATGGTCGCCATGGCCCTGGGCACCAAGGGGCCGACGTCGACGCTGACGTCGGGGCATGCAGCGGGCGCCGCGGCATTGGGGGTCGCGTACGACATGCTGCGCGCCGGACGTGCCGAGCGGCTGTTGGTGCCCGCGGTCGAGGCGTTCTCACCCGCCGTGCTGGCCGCGTACCACGGCATCCCGTTGTTCGGTTCGGCGGCCGGGCGCCGGTACACGCTTGCCGAGGCCGGTATCGCACTAATGCTGGAGCGCCGGTCGAGCGCCGAGCGACGCGGCGCCCCGGTGCACGCCGAGGTGCTGGGGTACGAGACCGCATCAGATGCGCGTGGCATCGGCCGTTGGGACCCGAGTGGCAACGGCATGGAGAGGGCGATGCGCGGGGCACTGCGCGGCGCCGGGCTCAAGCCGAACGACGTCTCAGCCGTCTGGGCGAACGCGGCGGGCCTGGCTGCCGTCGACCGTCCTGAACAGGCCGCCGTCGAGCGCGTGTTCGGCACAGGCGGGGTGCGGTTCGAGGCTCCGAAGCGGATACTCGGCGAGCCGATCGGCGCGGGTGCCCAGCTCTCGGCGGTCCTCGCCGTCGGTACCTGGCGCGAGGGCGGGAGCCGCAGCCCTGTCCTGATCAACAGCTCATCTCTCGGCGGCACCCACACCTCGCTCGCCCTGTCCCCCGCACCCCTCCAAGGAACGGAGTCCGGCCAATGACCACCACGTACGACGTGAAGATCCTCTCCAGCGGCAGCTTTGTCCCGGGAGAACCATTGGACAATGCGACGCTCGAGAAGTATGTCGGACCGCTGCCGGACGACGTCCTCGACGGCATTCAGGTCAAGACCAGGCACTGGATGATCGACCCGGCCACCGGCGAGCACACGATCAACAACAGCCGGATGGCTGAACGTGCTTCCCGGCAGGCCCTGGAACGCGCGGGTGTGGAGCCCGACGAGGTCGACCTGATCGTGGTGTGCACGGCGACACCGGAGTACACGCTGCCCAACGTCGCCACCACCCTGCAGCACTACCTGGGTCTGGAGAGTGTCGCCGCGATCGAGATCCGCGGGGCCTGCGCGGGCTGGGTACAGGCGCTGGACCTGGCCCGGCGGCACCTGGCCGACGGGACGGCGCGCACCGCCCTCGTCGTGGGGAGCGACGTCGCCTCGCCGCTGATGGCGCCGCTTTTTCTGGGCACTGACCCGGCGCGCGTACGGATGCGGGACCGGTTGACGCTGTACACATTCGGCGACGGTGCGGCGGCCGTGGTGATGCAGGCTGAACCGGCGGAGGTATCGGCGGACGAGTTCACCTTCATCAACGCCTGCGTGGGTGGCCTGCGAAAGCCTGGCATGGAAATCATTGGCGGCGGTACGGACGTGCCGCAGGCCGAGCAGATGCGCCGGCGCCAGCTGATCCAGATGAAGATCGATGTCCCCGGCACCTCCAAATTCGGGCCCCGGGTCTTCGTCCGCGCGATTCAGGAGATGGCACGGAAGGAAGGCCGGGCGCTTGAAGAGTTCGACGCGATCGTGCTGCCGGAGGGCAACGCAGACTACTTCGCCGACGAGTACACGGCCGCCGGCCTGTCCGCCGAGGACAACCACGCACTTATCGGGCGGATCGTGGAGAACCTCGCCGCGGTGGGGGCGACCGGCTCGGCTGCGGTGCCGCTGTCCCTGGACGCGGGTTGGACCTCGGGGCGCATCCGGCCGGGAGACCGGATCGTGCTGCTTGGCATCGAGGCCAGCCGGTACGTGTACACCGGGCTTTCGGTCACCTGGCGGGCGCCCCTGCCGCCTTTGACGGCCGACAGCCAGTTTTCAGACACCCCCGACTCTTACCCGGATGGCGCGATGGCTGGCCTGAGCGGTTGACCCAACTGCCGCCGAGTCGTCCGCACTGACCCGAAGGAGAAGTCATGTCCGCAGAAACGCCCCGTGCCAGACGCCGGGTTCTCATCGCCGGCGGCGGGATCGGCGGGATTGCCACCGCACTGGCCTTGCAGCAGCGGGGTATCGACTCCGTCGTCTTCGAACGCGCACCCCGACTCCGCGACGGCGGCGCCGGACTGCACATCTGGACCAACGGCATGCTGGCTCTGGCCTACCTCGGAGTCGCCGAAGAGGTAGCCAAGATCGCTCCCGCGCAGTCCGTGTGCCACTTCGCGACCTCGACCGGTCGGGTCATCGGCGAGTACCCGGTGGGCCAATTCGTCGAGCGCTACGGGCAACCCACCGTCGCCATCAGCCGCTCCGACCTGCACGACATCCTGCGTAAAGCCGTGACAGCTCCCATCGTCACTGGCGCCGAAGTCACCGGGTACACCGAGCATGCCGATGGGGTGAGCGTTCACTTCGCCGACGGCACCTCCGAGGAGGGCGACCTGCTGGTCGGATCCGACGGCATCCATTCCACCGTCCGCGGCCGGCTGCTGGGTCCCGAACCTCCCGACTACACCGGCTACATCGCTTGGCGTGGCCACGCCAACATGACTCCTGCGGAGTTCCCGCCCGGCACCTTCCGAGCGCTGTTCGGTCCCGGAACCCGCTTCACGTATTACGACATTGCCCCCGGCGTCGTGCACTGGATGAGCGTCGCCAACGGCCCCGCCGGCCTGCGCGACGAGGGCACGCCCGAGCAGACCCTGGACATGCTGCGCGCCAGGCACGCCGGCTGGATCGCCCCGGTTCAGCAAATTCTCGACGCCACCACTCCGGAGAGCATCCTGCGCAGCGATGTCATGGACCGCAAACCAGACTCTGTCTGGGGACGGGGGCGGGTCACCCTGCTAGGCGACTCCGCGCACCCCATCAGCTTCAACATCGGGCAGGGCGCCTGCCTGGCAATCGAAGACGCCCTGGTCCTGGCCGATCATCTCGCCACGCCCGGTGCCACCATCACCCAGGCGCTGCGCGCCTACGAGGCCGAGCGGCAGCAGCGAACCCGGCCGATGCAGTTGTTGGCGCACCGGATCGGCGTGATCGGCGCCCTGCAGAACCCGGCCGCCATCTGGTTGCGCGACCGGATTCTCAAACTCGTCTGGAATCGCACCTTCCACACCGCGGAACACGAACACGTCGCGTACGGCATGCGGTGGGCCCCCAGGAGCACCGCCAGCGCGACATGAGCGTGTTCGGAACCGCCGAGACCGATGAGAGGACTGCTGTCTTGACCACTGCGACCAGGATCCCGCCAGCGTGGGAAAGCGCTGAGGAACGCAACAAGGCGACCATCCGGCGGGTCTTCGCCGAGTTCGTCAACCAGGGCGACTTCTCGCTGGTCGACGAGCTCTACCGGCCGGACGTCGTCGACCACGCCGGCCTGCCCGGCGCGCCCGAGGGCGCCGAGGGCGTGAAATACACCATCGCCGGACTGCGTGAGGCGTTCCCCGACTTCCACGTCACCATCGAGGACATCAGTGCACACGACGACATGGTCGTCATCCACAACACCTGGCGCGGCACTCACCAGGGCGATCTGCTCGGGGTGGCGCCCACCGGCCGTGCGTTCCTTTCCGTCGGCATCGTCATTTGGCGGTTCGACGAGGAGGGCAGGATCGCCGAGCGATGGGAGCATGGTGTGGCATCCAACATGTTCGCCGCGCTCGGCCTGCGGATGCTGGCCCCCCGCAAGGGGGGCCGGAGCACCGTGGAGGGTGTCCGGTCCGTGGTGCGCACGGTGCCGTTGAACAACGAGAAGGCCAGCGCCTGGCACCTGCTCATCGCCGAGTTGCAGGGGCCGCGCCGACGCGACTACGAGGCCTCCCGGCGGAGGCTGGGCATCACCCACGAGGTGCTCCGCATCGACCCTCGGCCCGATCGGGACTACGCGATCGTGCACTTCGAGACCGTGGCACCGGAGCGGACCAGGAAGCGCTGGACTGAGTCACAGCACCCCTTCGACCAGTGGCTGCGTGAACAGATCCTCGACATCCACGGCGAGGATCCGTGGGCGGCCCCCGTCACATCCGCCGAGTCGGCCGGTCTCACCTGGACAGCGCCACCACGACTCACCCCTAACCGCCCCGATGGCTCCCCTTAGCGACTCCGGCGGCACCGGTCGGTCTGCAACCGACAAGGACACCATGAGCGTGCCCGGGACGGACCGAAATATGCCGTCGCAGACCCAGTCGGCCGGGGTCCGCACGATCCTCCTTGAGGCTGCGGGCCTGACCCTGTCCGGCCTGTTGGCCGAGCCGCCCGACAGGCAGCCACGGGCGACCGTCCTCGCGGTGCACGGTGGCGGCATGCGCGCGGGCTACTTCGACGGGCAGGCCCAGCCTGACTTATCTCTGCTCACGCTGGGCGCACAGCTCGGCTTCACGGTCCTGGCGCTCGACCGGCCCGGGTATGGCCGCTCCGCGGCGCAGGTACCCGACGGCATGACCCTCGACGAGCAGGCCGCCGTCCTGCCCGGGGCTCTCGACGCGTTCGCCGAACGGCACGCCGTCGGGAAGGGCTTCCTGTTGCTGGCCCATTCCTACGGCGGCAAACTCGCCCTCGCGACCGCCGCGCGCACCCCCGGACTGCTTGCGCTGGATGCCTCCGGTATCGGCCACCGATACAACTTCGATTCGGCCGACCGGACACTGCTCCGCCGCCGCATGGAATGGGAACGCAACTGGGGACCGCTGGGTCTCTACCCCCCAGGCACTTTCCGCGCGGCCGAGGCGCTGGTCGCCCCCGTGCCCGCCCGCGAGGCCGCCGAGGTGTACCTGTGGCCGGCGAGGTTCGAGGAACTGGCGCCGCGGATCGAAATCCCGCTGCGGCTGACGTTTGCCGAGCACGAGGCCTGGTGGCTTCACGACGAGCCGGACATCGCGGACTTGTGCTCCCGGCTGACCAAGGCACCCGTCGTCCGGGTGGAACGCCAACCCGACGCGGGCCACAACATCAGCCTCGGCCGGGTCGCCCGCTGCTACCACCTGCGCGCGTTTGCCTTCTTTGAAGAGTGCCTGCAAGCCACTCCGAAGACCCCGGCTCGGCCAACGCGCACCCCCGGGGAAGCGACATGACCAGGCCCTCCGAACCGATGCCGCCGCTACCCCACCACCAAGCTGCGGCGCTTTGACGAGCACTTCACCACTTAGCCCTCAAGGAGATGAACGATGAGCGTGAACAGAGAGACGACCGGCGCGCGCACCGACGATGCGGCGGTCCTGATCGGTGGTACCCGCGAGCGGATCGATGCGCTGGACGAGCGGATCATCGCTTTGGTGCTTGAGCGCATGTTCGTCTCGGACAAAATCCAGCAGGCTCGGATCACCTCGGGCGGCTGCCGGGTGCATCTCTCGCGCGAGATGCAGGTCCTCAGACGGTATCGCGAGTCGCTTGGCAAACCCGGCACGGCCTTCGCCATGGCCCTGCTCGATCTCTGCCGGGGCCAGTTCTGAGCACGCGCGGTTGTGTCGTTCACGACCGCGCGTCTGAGCAACAGCAAATTTCAAGAGGGCGATTCGCCGACCGTTGACACGGGATCGTGTCCTGGGAGCGGGCTGTCGATCGCGCTCCCGCAAAGCATTCTGAGGCTGGCTGACCCGTCTGCCCGAGTTCGACACCTCTCTCACGTCATCGATGTTCGGCAACGACGTCGCCGCGTGTTGGGGCGCACGTGGGCAAATGATGGTGGCCAAATTACGACCGTGCAGCCGCCCGTATAGCGCGTCACCCTGGCAATCCATCCCGCATCAAGATGCGCTCCAGTTCGGCGCCCGTCCCGGTGTCGAACGATTAATCCCAAGAGCCCGATGCGGCAACAGAAGAAGGCCGCTCGACTCAACCGCTCAAGTGAGAACGGGGACGCTATGGAACGTGCGCATCCTTCGGCCGACAACCTGTATCGGCTGCTCATGGCGCCTGCGGACGGCACCCCGGACAAACCTGCAGTGATCGAGGCAGACGAGAACGGAACTCTGGAAGAGATCTCCTACCGGCGCCTCGACGGCCAAATCCGGGAGTACGCAGCGGTCTTGGACAGCCTCGGGCTTGATGTCGGTGACCGCGTAGCAGTCGAGGCGGACACCTCGGCAGCCTCGGTGGCCATGCTGCTGGCGTGCTCGATGCTCGGTTTGGCGTTTGTGCCGGTGAGCCCGCAGACGCCGGACACCCGCCTGCGGGCGATCCTGCAGTCGGTCGAACCGGAACTGCACGCACGGGCGGACGGCATCAAGCACAGGGAACTGCCAGAGGCAAGCGGCAGTGCGCAGTTCGGCTCGAACGGCCTGGTGATCGAGCGCGCGCCGGCGAGCAAGGCGCGCCGGCGCCGGAACGTGGTCGCCAACGATACCGCGTACATCATCTTCACCTCCGGTTCGACCGGTTGTCCCAAAGGCGTGGTGATGAGCCACCGGGCAATTGTGACGTTCCTGCGCGCGATGCTGGACGACGGATTGGCCGGACCCGACGACAGGGTTGCCAGCACATCACCGCTCCAATTCGACTTCGCGCTGTTCGGGATCGGCGTGGCCCTGAGCAGCGGTGCCACACTCGTGCCCGTTCGGCGGGAGCACCTCAGCTCACCTCGGCGCATGGTCGCTGTCCTGCGAAACGCCGAGGTCACCCAGGTTCACGGCGTTCCGTCACTATGGCGACCCGTCCTTCGCCACGATCCAGATTTGCTCAAGGAATTGGAGGGGCTGCGCTCAGTCGTATTCGCTGGCGAGGAGTTCCCGATCCCTGAGATTCGCCAGCTGCAGGCGGTGCTTCCCGGCGTCAGCCTCATCAACGGCTACGGAGCGACAGAGTCGATGGCCGCCTCGTTCACCCATGTTCCGCATCCGCTGCCGACCGAGCAGGACCGACTGTCGATCGGACACGCCCACGCAGGGGCCGAGATGACCCTGGTGGACGATCACGGACAGGTGGTCACCCGGCCCGGCCTGATCGGGGAGATCTACCTGCGTAGCCCGGCGCTGTTCACCGGCTACTGGAACGACCCCGAGGCCACAGCCGCAGTGCTGGTGTCCGACCCGGTCGAGCCGCGGCATGGGCAGACAGTGCTTCGCACGGGCGATCTGGCCCGCCTGGGTTCAGCGGGCGAGCTCTACTTCGTGGGCCGATCCGACTACCAGGTACAGGTCCGCGGAAATCGGGTGGAGCTGGGCGAGGTGGAGAGCGTCCTCACTCGCTTTCCCGCCGTGACGGCGGCCGCGGCGACCCTGGTAGCACGTTCCGGGGACCACATTCTGATGGCGGCCGTCGTCCTCGACCGCCCGGAATCGGAACTCGACGAAGTCGCTGCACTCGCGTTCTGTGCGCGGGAGCTGCCCACCTACATGGTGCCTCGGTCGATTTACACCTTGCCGGAGCTTCCCTTGACCGAAAACGGGAAGGTCGATCGCGCGTTGCTCAGGCAACGGCTGGCCGCTCCCGAAAGCACGTCCGAATTACAACCCGCTACGAACGCTTAGGAGCTACACGTGGTCTTCACCCTGTCCCTAGATCGGCGGGTTCGGCTGACCGAGATCGAGTCGACCGCGGTCTCAGCCGTTCCTGTGGCCATCGACGACGCCGTTTGCGCACGGGTGGAAACTTCCCGCCAAACGCTGGAGAAGTTCGTCGCGGAGGGGCGCGTCATTTATGGCGTCAACACCAGTATGGGCGGGTTCGTCAATTGGCTGGTTCCGGTATCCATGGCACGCCAACTGCAGGAGAACCTGCTCAATGCAGTGGCGACCAACGTTGGCAAACATCTCGACGACGCCATGGTCCGCGCGATCATGTTGTCCCGCATTGTGTCGCTTGCCCGTGGTAACTCGGCCATTTCCTTGGCCAACCTGGAAAAGCTCATTGCGGTACTGAACTCGGGTGTCGTGCCGTGCGTGCCCGAGAAGGGATCGCTCGGCACCAGCGGCGACCTCGGGCCGTTGGCCGCGATCGCACTGGTCTGCATAGGCCAGTGGAAAGCGAGGCTGGATGGCGAAGTCCTACCGGGCGCCGAGGCGCTGCAACGAGTCGGCATCGTGCCGATGGAACTCAGTTTCAAAGAGGGACTGGCGCTGATCAACGGCACCTCCGGCATGGTGGGGCTGGGCAGCATGAGCGTTGCCCGGGCCCGGCGTCTGCTGCAGTCATATCTGCTCGTGTCGGCCCTATCCGTGGAAGCCCTCGTCGGCAAGACCAAGCCATTCCATCCGCAGGTTCACAAGCTCAAGCCGCACAAGGGACAGCAGGAGGTCGCCAGGTTCCTGTGGGACACGTTGGGCGACTCCGGCCTCGCGGTCGACGAGCTCGACACGGAGCACCTTCTCTCGGCTGAGATGGGGGACACCGCAAAGGCGGGATCGCAGTCGATCGAAGACGCGTACTCAGTTCGGTGCACACCGCAGATACTGGGGCCGGTGATGGACAGCGTCGCCACGATCGCGCGGGTCGTCGAGGACGAGCTCAACTCCTCCAACGACAATCCGCTGATCGACCCGGATGAGGCCGAGGTGTTCCACAACGGGCACTTCCACGGGCAATACGTGTCGATGGCAATGGACCACCTGGTCATCGCGATGACCACGCTGATCAACCTGTCCAACCGAAGGATCGACCGATATCTCGACGCCGGCAACAGCAACGGGCTTCCGGGCTTTCTGTGCCGGGAAAACCCCGGCCTGCGGTTGGGGCTGATGGGCGGGCAGTTCATGACCGCCTCACTGACCGCAGAGACCCGGGCGAAGGCAATGCCCATATCCATTCAGTCGTTGACCTCGACCGGAGACTTCCAGGACATCGTTTCCTTCGGCTTCGTCGCGGCCAGGCGCGCCAACGAAGTGCTGGAAAATGTCGCGCACGTGGTCGCTTTCGAACTGCTGTGCGCCTGCCAGGCCGTTGACATCCGAGGCGCCGAGGGCCTGTCGACCGCGACCCGGCGGCTCTACGAACAGACGCGTCAGGTGGTCCCATATCTCGACCGGGACATAACAGTCACAGACTACGTAGAAGAGCTCGCGCAGCGCCTCGTCGCTCATCCGGGCATGGGCTGAGGCTGTCGTGCGCGCCTCGACTCGGACAGCGACGGTGTTTGACGCGCTCGACCGCCCACCGCAGACCGAGCACACCCCAGAGGGCACTCGGGTATCCGTGCGGTTGGCCGTAGAACGGGCAGCCGCGCAGATGGCCGGCCACTATCCTGACTTCCCGATCCTGCCGGGGGTTCTCCTGATCGAATGTGTCCGTCAGGCGGCCAGTTCAGCCCGCGGCGCCGAACTTCGGCTGTGCAGCATCGGCCGCGCTCGCTTCGTCCGACCCCTGCTTCCGGGCGACGAACTGGAACTCTCCCTGCTGCTGACTCCTCAGGCGATCGGGCGGGTCGGGGTGGTCGCTCGCGGCGTGCGTGCCGACGGTCAGACGGCAGCGGAGGTGCACCTCACGCTCGAACCGGCGGGGGTCTGATGTTTGACCACAGCCAGGTGCGCGGTCTACTCCGGCAGCGCCCCCCGATGCTTCTGCTCGATACCGTGCGGGAGTTTTCGCCGCCCAATTCGCTCGTCGCCACCAAGGCTGTCACGGGCGGGGAAGACTGCTACCGGGACATGGAAGACGGAACCGGAATCGAGGGATTCCGGTATCCGTCTGCGCTCGTCCTCGAGTCGTTCGGCCAGGCTGCCTCGCTCCTGTGGTCGCTCGCCGAGCTCGGCCCGCCGGACGAGCTCCCGCTGATGGTCGGCGTCCGCGACCTTGCCTTCGCCGCATCAGCCATTCCCGGGGAAGTGCTGGAACACCACGTAGAGCTCCAACATCGTTCCGGGGCGCTCGGTGAGTTCAGCGGTGAGACGCGAGCAGGCGGCCGAACCATTCTCACCGTGGGCTCATTCCTGGTCGTCTCCCGCCCGGCCGCGAGCTTGCTGTCCTCCAGTCCGGTGCCGCCGCAATCGAAGGATGTCAGATGAACGATACGGACAACGCACTCGCAAGGATCCGCGAGATCGTGGCAGAGGTCCTGGCGATGAATCCGGCCGGGATCGACGACACCGCCGACTTCGTTGAGCGTTACCACGCGGACTCACTCAATCTGATGGAGATCACGGCAAAAGTGGAGAAGGAGTATCAGGTGACTCTGCCGCAGAGTGAGCTGCAGCAGGCGTACACCGTCACCGCCTTGTGCGAGGTGGTTGCCCGGCAAACGACCTGAGCGACTGATCGGGGCGATCTGAAGGTGGGCCTGCTGCACCGGGCCGATGGGGAAGCCACTGGCCCCAACCATCCCGGGAGTGCGGCCCTGAAATCAAGGAGAGTGTTCATGGAGATTGCTACCACTGTCACGGTTCTCGTTGGGCTGCTCGGTGCAGGCGTGACGTATGGCACCGACACATTCGCAGCGGTCGTGTGGGATTCCGCGCTCAAACGCCTCACGAAGGCCGAGCTGACCAGAGTTGTCGGCTTCGTCCACTACTACGGTGATAGGCGCCTGCCCATCCCGGGAGCCATCGGCGCTGTGGCCATTGTGTCTTCGGCGATCCTCGCGTTCGTCGGGCACGATCCGGCCGCAGGAGGACTTCGTGCTGCGGCCGCTGTGCTCACGTTGGTCTGGCTGGCGATCTACTTCATCGTGGCTAAGCCGATCAACGCTAGATTCACCGAAGCGGCGTTGCAGGGTAATGAACTCGATGACGGCCCGTCGCTGGAAGCCGCCTGGAACCGCGTGATCATTCCGCGCGTGCTCTTACTGGCCGGCGTCATCGTGCTGCTTGGCCTTAGCCTGTACCACCACCATTCAGGTTGAAATCCCCACACCGCCAATGAGATACGCCTTGCTAGCGATGCCCGCGCCGGGCGGCCTGGGAGCCGGTCCGGGTGGGGCCGATGCACGGTCGCGAGCCGCGATCGACCATCCCGGGGGCACCGTCGGCGCAGAAGGGAATGGACCGATGAACTGGACCGTCGACATTCCGATCGACCAGCTGCCGTCGCTGCCGCCGTTGCCTGTGGACTTGCGGGCGCGTTTGGACGCTGCGCTGGCTAAGCCGGCTGCTCAGCAGCCGAGTTGGCCGGCCGATGAGGCGGCGGCGATGCGCACGGTTTTGGAGAGTGTGCCGCCGGTGACGGTGCCTTCGGAGATCGTGCGCTTGCAGGAGCAGCTGGCGCAGGTCGCTAAGGGTGAGGCGTTTTTGTTGCAGGGTGGCGATTGTGCGGAGACGTTCACCGACAACACTGAGCCCCATATCCGGGGCAATATTCGTGCGTTGTTGCAGATGGCGGTGGTGCTGACTTATGGCGCCAGCATGCCGGTGGTCAAGGTGGCCCGTATCGCGGGCCAGTACGCTAAGCCGCGTTCGGCTGACATCGACGCTTTGGGGTTGCGGTCCTATCGGGGGGACATGATCAATGGCTTCGCCCCGGATGCGGCCGCGCGTGAGCATGACCCGTCGCGGCTGGTGCGGGCTTATGCCAATGCCAGTGCGGCGATGAACCTGGTGCGGGCGCTGACGTCGTCGGGGCTGGCGTCGTTGCATCTGGTGCATGATTGGAACCGGGAGTTCGTTCGGACGTCGCCGGCCGGGGCGCGTTATGAGGCGTTGGCCACGGAGATCGACCGGGCCCTGCGCTTCATGAGCGCCTGCGGTGTGGCCGATCGTAATCTGCAGACCGCTGAGATCTATGCCAGCCATGAGGCTTTGGTGCTCGACTACGAGCGGGCCATGCTGCGGTTGTCGGAGAGCGAGGATGGGGAGCCGCAGCTGTTTGACCTGTCGGCGCACACGGTGTGGATTGGTGAGCGGACCCGTCAGCTCGATGGTGCGCATATCGCGTTCGCGGAGGTGATCGCCAACCCGATTGGCGTGAAGATCGGCCCGACGATGACCCCGGAGCTGGCGGTCGAATACGTGGAACGGCTTGACCCGCACAATAAGCCCGGCCGGTTGATGTTGGTGAGCCGGATGGGCAACCACAAGGTGCGCGATCTGCTGCCCCCGATCGTCGAGAAGGTGCAGGCCACCGGTCATCAGGTGATTTGGCAGTGCGACCCCATGCACGGCAACACTCACGAGTCGTCCAACGGGTACAAGACCCGCCACTTCGACCGCGTGGTCGACGAGGTGCAGGGCTTCTTCGAGGTGCACCGCGCGCTGGGCACCCATCCGGGTGGCATCCACGTCGAGATCACCGGTGAGAACGTCACCGAATGCCTCGGTGGGGCGCAAGACATCTCGGACCTGGACCTGGCCGGGCGCTACGAGACCGCGTGCGACCCGCGGCTGAACACCCAGCAGTCGCTGGAGCTGGCGTTCCTGGTCGCCGAAATGCTGCGCGGCTAGGTGCACCAAAAGCGAGATGCGACGGCAAGTCACGGTCGCGGTCACGTTCCACGGCATCGACTTCGCTGGTGGGCTGAGGCGAAGAATGTCCCGGAGTCCGACCCAGCCGAAAGCCGTCCACCACGATGCCGGTGGAGCCGATCATCGGCTTTTCAGCGGACCAAAAACGCCGTCCGACCAGTGCCCCCGGCACGACTCGAACGTGCGACCTAGGGATTAGAAGGCCCTTGCTCTATCCACCTGAGCTACGGAGGCAATGTGCACGTCAGTCTATTCCAACGGCGTGTCGTAACCCGACTCGCCGCCGCGCCGCACACGAAAAGCGTTCGCGCCCCGGCGTTATCGGCTATGGTTGGGAACCTCGACACACGTAGAACACCGACCGGTCATCGGCCGTTAACCGCAATGAGGCGTGTGCATATCGTCGAGGGGTGGCGTTGCTATGAGCGTGACCACGCACGTGACTTCCCGGTGCTCGTGGGCCGGTAACCAGGCCTTACGCCTGGCGGGCGATGCGAAAGACGCCTATCGGGTCGGCACGCTGTTGCTGCGCGGCTCGCCGTTCGCGCTGGGCTGCCTCGCGGGCTGGCTCTCCACCGAGTTTCCTCCCCACGTCGTGACCGGGCACGCGTTGTCGCGCCTCGCGCACCCGTCCATCGGGCGCGTCGGCACCAGCTGGGCGGCGCAGCTGGCGGACCGGGCCCTCACCGCGGCGCTCGACGAAGCCCTCGGTCCCGACTTCCGCGAGCAGGTCTGCCACCCGGCCGGCATCAAGCCCGTCTGCGCACCCCGCAGCGGCGTGTTGAACAGGCCCGGACCGCACCGCCGGTACGCGGCCCAGACGTCCGACATCCCCTACGGTCCGGGCGGACGCGACAACCTGCTCGACATCTGGCGGCGTCACGACCTCGCCCCGGGGCGGCGGGCGCCGGTGCTGATCCAGGTTCCCGGCGGGGCGTGGACCGTCGGCGACAAACGGGTGCAGGCCTACACGCTGATGAGCCGCATGGCCGAGCTCGGCTGGATCTGCGTCTCGATCAACTACCGCAAGAGCCCGCGTTCGACGTTCCCGGCGCACCTCATCGACGTGAAGCGGGCGATCGCCTGGGTCCGCCACAACATCGCCGACTACGGCGGCGATCCCGACTTCATCGCGATCACCGGCGGGTCGGCGGGCGGGCATCTGGCCTCGCTGGCCGCGCTCACCCCGAACGACCCGGCGTTCCAGCCCGGATTCGAAAACGCCGACACCACGGTTCAGGCCGTCGTGCCCTATTACGGGGTGTACGACTTCACCGACTCCGAGCACATGCACGACTTGATGCTGCCGTTCCTGGAGCACTTCGTCATGAAGGCCCGCTACGCCGACGAGCCCGAGCGGTTCCGGGCGGCGTCGCCGGTCTCCTACGTGCACAGCGGGGCGCCACCCTTCTTCGTGCTGCACGGCGAGAAGGACGAATTGGTGCCCAGCGGCCAGGCCCGTGCCTTCTGCGCCGCGCTGCGTGCGGCAGGCGCCGCCACGGTGGCCCACGCCGAACTCGCCAACGCCCATCACGCGTTCGACATCCTCTCGACGGTCCGCTCGCGGCTGGCCGCCAACGCCGTCGCGGATTTCCTCGGTGTCGTCTACGGGCGCCGCGTCAGCCCGCTGCTGGACTTCGTCCCGCTGGCGGCCACGTCGGCCAGCTGAGCCCGGCCCCGGTAAACCGGCGCCCGGCGCCGACCGCTCCTTTCACCAGCGCGGCAACCCGACTAGCGTTGGGTTGGCGATGGGGGTTGGTGGTGGGTCCGAGGCAGGAGGCTTGATCTTCGGTGACAGGGTTGGCGCGTCGGTCGGAGAGCCATGACTGAGTCCGATGGGGTCGTGAAATTGTCCGACCAGCTGGGACCGGTCGACTATCTGATGCATCGGGGCGAAGCGAATCCGCGGACGCGATCGGGCATCATGGCGCTGGAGCTCCTTGACACCACGCCGGACTGGGACCGGTTTCTGAGCCGCTTCGAAAACGCCTCCCGACGGGTCCTGCGGCTGCGGCAGAAGGTGGTCGTGCCGACCCTGCCGACGGCGTCACCGCGCTGGGTGGTGGACCCCGACTTCAACCTCGAGTTCCACGTGCGGCGGATGAGGGTGGCCGAACCCGGCACGCTGCGCGACGTCTTCAACCTCGCCGAGGTGATGTTGCAGTCGCCGATGGACATCTCCCGGCCGCTGTGGACGGCCACCCTGATCGAGGGGCTGCCCGGCGGGAAGGCCGCGACACTGCTGCACGTCAGCCACGCCGTCACCGACGGCGTCGGCGGGGTGCAGATGTTCGCCGAGATCTACGACCTCGAACGCAACCCACCTGCCAAGGCGACACCCCCGCTGCCGGTTCCGCAGGACCTCACACCCAATGATTTGATGCGCCAAGGCATTAACCACCTGCCCGCCGCGGTGGTCGGCGGCGTCCTGAGCGCGGTCTCCGGCGCGGTCTCGGTCGCCGGGCGTGCGGTCCTCGAGCCCGCGTCCACCGTGTCGGGCGTCGTGGGTTACGCCCTCTCGGGCATGCGGGTGCTCAACCGGGCGGCCGAGCCGTCGCCGTTGCTGCGGCGGCGTAGCCTGGCCACCCGCACCGAGGCGATCGATATCCCGCTCGCCGACCTGCACCGGGCCGCGAAGGCCGGCGGGGGATCGATCAACGACGCCTACCTCGCCGGCCTGTGCGGCACCCTGCGGCGGTACCACGAGGCGCTCGGCGTGCCCATCAGCACGCTGCCGATGGCGGTACCGGTGAACCTGCGGGCCGAGGCCGACACGGCCGGGGGCAACCGGTTCACCGGCGTCAACCTGGCCGCGCCCGTGGGTACCGTCGATCCCGTCTCGCGGATGAAGAAGATCCGCGCGCAGATGACGCAGCGTCGCGACGAGCCCGCGATGAATATCATCGGTTCGGTCGCGCCCCTGCTCAGCGTCCTGCCGACCGCGGTGCTCGAGGGCATCACCGGGTCGGTGATCGGTTCCGACGTCCAGGCCAGCAACGTCCCGGTGTATCCCGGGGACACCTACATCGCCGGTGCAAAGGTGTTGCGGCAGTACGGCATCGGTCCGCTGCCGGGAGTGGCGATGATGGTCGTGCTGATCTCACGCGGCGGGTGGTGCACCATCACCGTGCGCTACGACCGGGCGGCGGTGCGCAACGAGCCGCTGTTCGCCCAATGCCTGCTGGAGGGCTTCGACGAAATCCTGGCGCTGGCCGGCGATGGGGCACCCCGCGCGGTGCCCGCCTCGTTCACCGAGCCGGCGACGTCGGCGCGGACGGTGGCGGGTTCATGAGCGCCACCGAGGACCAGGGAGGCCAGGGCGGGGCGGCCGGCGGGGACATGCGTCTGCCCGGCTCGGTCGCCGAAATCATGGCCAGCCCGCCGGGCCCCAAGATCGGCGCGTTCTTCGACCTCGACGGGACGCTGGTGGCCGGCTTCACGGCGGTGATCCTCACCCAGGAGCGGCTGCTTCGCCGCGACATGGGCGTGGGTGAGCTGCTCGGCATGGTGCAGGCCGGCCTGAGCCACACATTGGGCCGCATCGAGTTCGAGGACCTCATCGGCAAGGCCGCCGCCGCGCTGGCCGGCCGCGTGCTGGACGACCTGGAGGAGATCGGTGAGCGGCTGTTCGTGCAGCGCATCGAGTCGCGGATCTACCCGGAGATGCGCGAGCTGGTGCGGGCGCACGTGGCTCGCGGGCACACCGTGGTGCTGAGCTCGTCGGCGCTGACCATCCAGGTCAACCCGGTGGCGAGGTTCCTGGGCATCTCGAACATGCTCACCAACAAGTTCGAGACCACCGAGGACGGGATACTCACCGGCGGTGTGCAGAAGCCGATCCTGTGGGGACCCGGCAAAGCCGCTGCGGTGCAACGGTTTGCCGCCGAGAACGCCATCGACCTCAAGGACAGCTACTTCTACGCCGACGGAGACGAGGACGTCGCCCTGATGTACCTGGTCGGCAACCCGCGCCCGACCAATCCAGAGGGCAAGATGGCCGCCGTGGCCAAGCGCCGCGGTTGGCCGATCCTGCGGTTCAGCAGCCGGGGGCCGGTGGGTCTGCGGCGCCAGCTGCGCACCCTCGCCGGCTTCGGCTCGATGTTCCCGGTCGCCGCCGGCGCCGTCGGCATCGGCGTGCTGACCCGCAACCGCCGGCGCGGCGTCAACTTCTTCACCTCGACCTTCTCCCAGCTGTCGCTCGCGATCACCGGTGTGCACCTCAACGTCATCGGCCAGGAGAACCTGACCGCGCAGCGGCCGGCGGTGTTCATCTTCAACCACCGCAACCAGGTGGACCCCGTCATCGCCGGCGCACTGGTGCGCGACAACTGGATCGGCGTGGGCAAGAAGGAGCTGCAGAAGGACCCGATCATGGGCACGCTCGGCAAGCTGCTCGACGGCGTGTTCATCGATCGCGACGATCCCGCCGCCGCGGTCGAGACGATGCACGAGGTGGAGGACCGGGCCAGGAAGGGGCTGTCGATCGTGATCGCCCCCGAAGGCACCCGGGTCGACACCACCGAGGTCGGGCCGTTCAAGAAGGGCCCGTTCCGCCTCGCCATGGCCGCCGGAATCCCGATCGTGCCGATCGTGATCCGCAACGCCGAGCTCGTCGCCGCCCGGAACTCCACCGTCGTCAACCCCGGCACGGTCGACGTCGCGGTGTTTCCGCCGATCTCGGTGCAGGACTGGACTATCGAGAACCTGCCGGACCGGATCGCCGAGGTCCGGCAGTTGTACCTGGACACGCTGGCCAACTGGCCCGTCGGCGACGAGCTGCCCGAGGTCGGCCTGTACCCGGAGAAGAAGCCCGCGGCGAAGGCCAAGGCGCCGGCGAAAAACGCTGCGGCCAAGGGTGTTTCCAAGGCGCCCGTAAAGAAGGTGGCGGCGAAGAAGGCGCCGGCAAAGAAGGCCGCGCCGAAAGCCAAGCCGGCCAACGCGAATCCGCACGAATCCCAGGCCGCCCTCAAAGACGGCGAGGCGCATAGGCCCGCCGATGCGGCGGTCAACGCCGAACCGCCCGAAGGGCAGCCGTGACCGAACCGGCCGCGGATACCACCGCGGTCCTCACCGGCGACGACTCGCTGGTGTTGGCGTCCATGGCGTCGCCGGTCGAGCGGGAACTGGTGACAACCTGGATGGCCCAGCAGTGCGGCGACCAGCCGGAGGCCAGATTCGACGTCCTCGAACTGCCACCGCCCAACGCCCCGCCCGACGCGCTGACCGCGCTGATCGAGCGGCTCGAGGCCGGCGACGATGACCCTGACCGCGCACCCGCCGACCGTTCCATCGTGCCGGTGCGGGTGTTCTGGCTGCCGCCGCCGGATCGCGGCAGGGTCGCCAAGCTGGCCGGTCTGCTCCCCGGGCGGGATCCCTACCACCCCAACGAACGTCAGCAACTGCACATCATCCGCAACGCCCCGCAGCGGGCGCGGGTGGTGGCCGGCGAACCGGCGAAGGTCTCCGAACTGCGCCAGCAATGGCGCGACATCACCGTCGGCGAGAACGAGACCGACTTCGCCCGGTTCGTCATCCGCCGCGCGCTGCTGGCGCTGGAACGCGTCGAGTACCGGATCCTGGGGCCGCAGTACAAGTCTCCGCGGCTGGTGAAGCCGGAGATCTTGGAGTCCAGCCGGTTTCGCGCCGGGCTGAAGAACATCCCCGGCGCGACCGTCGAGGAAGCCGGCCGGATGCTCGACGAACTCTCCACCGGCTGGAGTCGGGTGTCGGTCGACCTCGTATCGGTCCTCAGCAGGGCGATCAGCCGCGGCTTCGATCCGGAGATCGACTACGACGGGTATCAGGTCGCGGCGATGCGCGCCGCCCTGGAAACCCATCCGGCCGTGCTGCTGTTCTCGCACCGGTCCTACATCGACGGCGCGGTGGTCCCGGTGGCGATGCAGGAGAACCGGCTGCCGCCCGTGCACGTGTTCGCCGGGATCAACCTGTCCTTCGGCGCGATGGGTCCGCTGCTGCGCCGATCCGGGGTCATCTTCATCCGGCGCAACATCGGCGGAAACCCGCTCTACAAGTACGTTTTGCGCGAATACGTCGGCTACATCGTCGAGAAGCGGTTCAACCTGAGTTGGTCCATCGAGGGCACCCGCTCGCGCACCGGCAAGATGCTGCCCCCGAAACTCGGCCTGTTGTCCTACGTCGCAGACGCCTACCTGGACGGCCGCAGCGAGGACATCCTGTTGCAGCCGGTGTCCATCAGCTTCGACCAGCTGCACGAAACCGACGAGTATGCGGCCTACGCCCGCGGCGGCGAGAAGACGCCCGAAGGCGTCAGCTGGCTGTACAACTTCATCCGGGCGCAGGGCGAGCGCAACTACGGCAAGATCTACGTCCGTTTTCCCGAGGCGGTGTCGATGCGCCAGTACCTGGGCCCGGCCCACGGCCCGCTGACCCACGACCAGGACGCCAAACGGCTTGCGCTGCAGAAGATGTCATTCGAGGTAGCCTGGCGGATCCTGCAGGCGACGCCGGTGACCGCGACGGGTCTGGTGTGCGCGTTGCTGCTGACCACGCGCGGCGCGGCGTTGACGCTCGCCCAGCTGCACCACACGCTGCAGGACTCGCTCGACTATCTGGAACGCAAGCAAACCCCGATGTCGACGAGCGCGTTGCGGCTGCGCTCGCGCGACGGGGTGCGGGCGGCGGTCGACGCGTTGTCCAACGGACATCCGATCACCCGGGTCGACGGGGGCCGGGAGCCGGTGTGGCGCATCGCCCCCGACGAGCAGCACGCGGCGGCGTTCTACCGCAACTCGCTGATCCACGCCTTCCTGGAGACGTCGATCGTCGAGCTGGCGCTGGCACACGCGCGGCACGTCGAGGGCGACCGCATGCAGGCCTTCTGGGATCAGGCGATGCGGCTGCGCGACCTGTTGAAGTTCGACTTCTACTTCGCGGACTCGGCGGCGTTCCGGGACAACATCGCCGAAGAGATGGCCTGGCACGACGATTGGGAAGCCCACGTCGCCGCCGGCGGCGACGAGATCGACGCGTTGCTGTTCGCCAAGCGGCCGCTGATGGCGGACGCGATGCTGCGGGTCTTCTTTGAGGCCTACGAGATCGTCGCCGACGTGCTGCGGGATGCGCCGCCCGACGTCGATCAGAAGGAGTTGACGAAATCGGCGCTCGGCGTGGGCCGCCAATATGTGGCGCAGACCCGGGTCCGCAGCAGCGAATCGGTGTCGACGCTGCTGTTCGCCACCGCCTACCAGGTGGTCGCCGATCAGGACCTCACAGCACCCGCGCCCGATCTCGTCGAACGGCGGATCGCGTTCCGGCAGGAACTGCGGGACATCCTGCGGGACTCCGATCACATCAGCCGGATCGCCCGCAACCAGTTCGTCGCCCGCGAGAAGAAGGCGCGTCAGGAGCGCCTGCCTCGGTAGCCGCCGGTGCGCGGCCATACCCTGGCTGTATGACGGTCGATCGGTCTGTGGCCACCCCGCGCGCGCTGGTGTGGCCGATGCTGACCGGCGTCGCCGTGCTGGCCGGCTGCACGGCGGCCGGCATCGGGGCGCTGTCACTGGCCGACGCGCTGACCGCCACCGGCCTGCCGAATCCCGGCCCCGCGACCACGCTGGGGCTGCCATTCGTGCGGGCGGCCGGGGAGATCGCCGCGGTGCTCGCGGTCGGGTCGTTCCTGTTCGCGGCGTTTTTCGTGCCGCCGCAACGCAACGGCGTCCTGGACGCCGACGGCTATCGGGCGCTTCGCCTGGGCACGTTCGCGTCGGGGGTGTGGGCGGTGTGTGCCGCGCTGCTGGTCCCGCTGACCATCTCCGACGTGTCGGGCCGACCGTTGGTCACACTCCTCGACCCGGTGCGGATCTGGTCGGTGGCCGGCCTGGTCACCACCGCCTCCGCCTGGCGCTGGACCGCGGCGCTGGCCGCGGTGGTGATGCTGGCCAGCCTGCCGGTGCTGCGCTGGTCGTGGACGCCGCTGTTGTTCGCCGGCTCGCTGCTGACGTTGATCCCGCTGGGATTGACCGGCCACTCGTCCGCGGGCGGGTCACACGACCTGGCCACCAACAGCCTGCTGATCCACCTCGTGGCCGCCGCGGTGTGGGCCGGTGGGCTGCTGGCGCTCGCCGCGTACGGGCTGCGCGGCGGGGGATATGTCGCCCTGGCGGCGCGGCGGTTTTCCGCGATCGCGCTGTGGTGCTGGGTCGCGATGGCGCTCAGCGGGGTGATGAACGCCGTGGTGCGCGTGCCCATCGGTGACCTGTTCACGTCCGACTACGGGCGCCTGGTGGTCGCCAAGTTCGCCGCGCTGTGCGCGCTTGGGATCCTCGGCTGGCGCCAGCGGCGCTCGGCCGTGGCCCGGCTGCAGGTGGAACCGGACCTCCCCGACGCGCGTCGCGCCCTGCTCCGGCTGGCGCTTGCCGAGGCCGCGGTCTTCGGGCTGACGTTCGGCGTCGCCGTCGGGCTGGGCCGCACCGCGCCGCCGCCCCCGCCGAGTCGGCTGCCCTCGATCCCCGAGGCCGAAATCGGCTACGACTTCGACGGGCCGCCGACGCCAGCCCGCATCCTGTTCGATTGGCGCTTCGACCTGATCTTCGGCACGGCCGCCATCGTCTTCGCGGTCCTCTACGTGGCCGCCGTGCTGCGGCTGCGTCGCCGAGGCGACGCGTGGCCGCCGGGCCGGACCGCGGCATGGCTACTCGGCTGTTTCGCGTTGCTGTTCGTCACCTCGTCGGGGGTCGGCCGCTACATGCCGGCGATGTTCAGCGTGCACATGATCGCGCACATGGGCCTGTCGATGCTGGTCCCGATCCTGCTGGTGCTCGGCGCCCCGGTCAGCCTGGCGCTGCGGGCGCTGCCCGCCGCCGGTCGTGACGAGCCGCCCGGGATGCGGGAATGGCTGCTCGCCGCGCTGCACAGCCGCTACTCACGCTTCGTCACCAACCCCGTGGTCGCGACCGTGTTGTTCGTCGCGGGCTTCTACGGGCTGTACCTCTCGAACCTGTTCGACACGGCCGTGGGCAGTCACGCGGGGCACCTGGCGATGAACGTGCACTTCCTGGTCAGCGGCTACGTCTTTTATTGGATCGTCATCGGGGTCGACCCCACGCCGCGCCCGATCCCTCCGCTGGCCAAGGTGGGCGTGGTGTTCGCGTCCCTGCCGCTGCACGCGTTCTTCGGCGTGGTGCTGATGGGCACCCGGAAAGTCCTCGGCGCCGACTACTACCGCTCCCTCGGGTTGAGCTGGCACACCGACCTGCTGGGCGATCAGCGACTGGGTGGTGGCATCGCCTGGGCGGCGGGGGAGGTGCCCCTGGTGATCGTGATGCTGGCGCTGTTGGTGCAGTGGGCGCGCAGCGACGACCGCATGGCCCGCCGGCTGGACCGCGCCGCCGAACGCGATGACGACGCCGAGCTGGTCGCCTACAACGCGATGCTCGCCGAGCTGGGGCGGCGCGGCACGCCGGGACATGCCAAGCCGCGGTGACGAGGTGCTTGAGTTGCGGAGCTCGAGCGGCTCTTTGTCCCTGACAACACCCCGTTGACGGATACTGCGAACGACTCGCCTCCCCGCCAACCCGTTTCGCTTCGACGCCGGGCTAATTCCTGGACGGTGGTGGTTGGGGTCGGAAGGGGTCGTACCACCACCATTCGGCGCGTTCGCCGATCGGTCCCGGGCACGGCGGGACGGCGGGCGGCGGTTGGGCTCAGTGTGCGCCCGGCGCCGTCGTTGAAGGTGAGATCGGGTGCGGGTCCCACGATGGTGATGCCCCCGGAGTGGTGCAGCCGGTGGTGATGAGGACAGACCAGCACGAGGTTGGTCAGCTCGGTGGGGCCGCCGTCTTCCCAGTGCCGGATGTGGTGGGCGTGCAGACCGCGGGTGGCGCCACAGCCGGGAACTGCGCACGAGCGGTCGCGGTGCTCCAGCGCGCGGCGCAGTCGCCGGTTTATCAGGCGGGTGGTTCGGCCGGCGCCGATGGGCTGGCCGTCGCGGTGGAACCACACCTCACAGGTGGCATCACAGGTCAGGTATTGGCGCTCGGCGTCGGTGAGCAGCGAACCCAGATGCAGAGCCGCGGTGCGCGTTTCAGCATCGACGTGCACCACCACGGTGGTGTGCTGTCCGTGGGGCCGGCGGGCCGCCTCCGCGTCCCACCCGGCCTCGACCAGGCGCATGAAGGCCTCGACAGTGCCCGGCAGCGGCGGCGCGCTTTCCGACGCTCCGTCGGCGCGGTCGTGCTTCCATTCGGCGATCAGCGCGTCCTGGTGCGAGGCCAACGCGGCGTCGAATTTCGCGGCGTCCGGAGGCGGGAGGGTGATCCGATAGCAGCTGCCCTGCTCGGTGGAAGTCTTCCTGAACGAGCGCTCGGGCTCGCGCCGGGGTTCTGGGTCAGGGCGCGGTTCGAGGCTGATCGCGGTTCGCAGCTGGTGCACCGTGGCCACCCGCGCCAACTCCGCATAGTGCGCGTCGGAGCCGTCGCCGGCGCGTGCGGCGATGATGCCGACCTGGTCCAGCGACAGCCGCCCGTCGCGCAGGCCCTGGGTGCAGCGGGGGAAGTCCTCGACCCGGTGCGCGACGGTGGCGATCGTGTGCGCGGTGGTCGACGACAACCCCAGCTTCCAGGCCACCAACGCCGCGACCGAGCGCGCGCCGGTCATGCCGCACAGCTCATCACGCTCGATCTCGGCGACCAGGTCCACGATGCGCCCATCGATGGCATTGCGCTGGCCGGCCAACTCCGCCAACTCCTCGAACATCACCTCCAAACGCTCGGCAGGGCTCACTGCCACAGCGCTAGCCGGTGCGGTGGAAGACATGGACCCATCATCGCAGCGGGGTACGACGGGTTTCGGCTGCCGATTTCGCGCTCGGACTGACCTTCGTCACCTCAAGCGGACAACCTGATTGGCCCGAAACTGCAGGCCCGGGGTGGTAAGGGGACCAAGGACCAATAATGCGCGATCGCACTCATCGCCGGACTACTCCACAGTCCCGACTCCTTCCACAGGGCCGCCGACCTGGACACGGTTTGAGCCGCTCTTGCCCGCCGGCCCGTCGGTGGCGCCGAGCTCAATGGCAACCAGGACGGGCGGTGACGCGTTCGCCGCCCAATAGCAACCGAGAAGGGATCAGCCAATGTTTGAAACACCGCTAACGGTCGTCGGACACATCGTCACCAACCCCGAACGGCGACAGGTCGGCGCGCAGGAAGTGATCAAGTTCCGCGTCGCCAGCAATTCCCGGCGACGCATGGCCGACGGCGGCTGGGAGCCCGGCAACTCGCTGTTCATCAACGTCAATTGCTGGGGCAAGTTGGTCACCGGCGTCGGCGCCGCGCTGGGCAAGGGCGCACCGGTGATCGTGGTGGGCCATGTGTACACCAGTGAGTACGAAGACCGCGACGGCAACCGCCGCTCATCACTGGAGATGCGTGCCACCTCCGTCGGGCCCGACGTGTCGCGCGCGATCGTGCGCATCGAGAGGCCGGGCTACACCGGCCCGACTGCCGGCGAAGCCACCAAGCCACCCGCGGATGCGGCCGGCGCCGCTGGTGAGGACGCCGATTGCGACGGCAGCATCGAGTCCGCGGGAACGGGACCGCTGCCGATGTCGGCTTAGCTGCGGAATCCGGCCCCCGGGTGATGCCTAGGATGGTCGCGAGAACTCTCTGAAAAGACCAGAAAGGCACAACCGCGGCATGGCTGAGTTCATCTACACGATGAAAAAGGTCCGCAAGGCGCACGGCGACAAGGTGATCCTGGACGACGTCACGTTGAGCTTCTATCCAGGCGCCAAGATCGGTGTCGTCGGCCCCAACGGCGCCGGCAAGTCGAGCGTCTTGCGGATCATGGCCGGGCTGGACAAGCCGAACAACGGCGAGGCGTTTCTGGCCACCGGCGCCAGCGTCGGCATCCTGCAGCAGGAGCCGCCGCTGAACGAAGAGAAGACGGTGCGCGGCAACGTCGAAGAGGGGCTCGGCGACATCAAGGTCAAGCTGGACCGCTTCAACGAGGTCGCCGAGTTGATGGCCACCGACTACTCCGACGAGTTGATGGAGGAGATGGGCCGGCTGCAGGAGGAGCTGGACCACGCTGACGCCTGGGACCTCGACTCGCAGCTCGAGCAGGCGATGGACGCGCTGCGCTGCCCGCCTCCGGATGAGCCGGTGACGAATCTGTCCGGTGGTGAGCGGCGCCGCGTGGCGCTGTGCAAGCTGCTGTTGTCCAAGCCCGACCTGCTGCTCCTCGACGAGCCGACCAACCACCTGGACGCCGAAAGCGTGCAGTGGCTGGAACAACACCTGGCCGCCTACCCGGGTGCGGTGCTGGCGGTGACCCACGACAGGTACTTCCTGGACAACGTCGCCCAGTGGATCCTCGAGCTCGACCGCGGTCGTGCCTATCCCTACGAGGGCAACTACTCGACCTACCTGGAGAAGAAGGCCGAGCGGCTCTCGGTGCAGGGCCGCAAGGACGCCAAGCTGCAGAAGCGGCTCACCGAGGAGCTGGCCTGGGTGCGGCAGGGGGCCAAGGCGCGGCAGGCGAAGAACAAAGCCCGCCTCCAGCGCTACGAGGAGATGGCCGCCGAAGCGGAGAAGACGCGCAAGCTCGACTTCGAGGAGATTCAGATCCCGGTCGGGCCGCGGCTGGGCAACCTCGTCGTCGAGGTCGACCACCTCGACAAGGGCTACGACGGGCGGACCCTGATCAAGGACCTGTCCTTCACCCTGCCCCGTAACGGCATTGTCGGCGTCATCGGCCCGAACGGTGTCGGCAAGACGACGCTGTTCAAGACCATCGTCGGGCTCGAGCAGCCGGACAGCGGCACGGTCAAGGTCGGCGAAACCGTCAAGCTCAGCTACGTGGACCAGTCCCGCGCCGGTATCGATCCCAAAAAGACCGTCTGGGAAGTCGTTTCCGACGGGCTGGATTACATCGAGGTCGGCCAGAACGAGATCCCGTCACGGGCCTACGTCTCGGCGTTCGGCTTCAAGGGCCCGGACCAGCAGAAGCCGGCCGGCGTGCTGTCCGGCGGCGAGCGCAACCGGTTGAATCTGGCCCTCACGCTGAAAGAGGGCGGCAACCTGCTCCTGCTCGACGAGCCGACCAACGACCTCGACGTCGAAACGCTGGGTTCGCTGGAGAATGCCCTGGAGAAATTCCCGGGCTGCGCCGTGGTGATCTCCCACGATCGCTGGTTCCTGGACCGCACGTGCACGCACATCCTGGCCTGGGAGGGTGACGAGGACAACGAGGCCAAGTGGTTCTGGTTCGAGGGCAACTTCGGTGCCTACGAGGAGAACAAGGTCGAACGGCTCGGTGCCGACGCGGCGCGGCCGCACAGAGTGACCCACCGGAAGCTCACGCGCGACTAGTGTCAGCTGCGCAGCCCCGACGAAGCGGCCCCGATGGCCGCGGTGGGGGCGTCCCCGTTGCGGGCAGAGTGGGCGGTTGAGCACAGTGGCATGTGTATGAGTTGGGAGCCATCGGCATGACGATCGATCCCGGAGCGAAGCAGGCCCTCGAGCCGTGGACCGCCTTCACCCAGCAGCAGGACATACCGGACTGGATCGCGCGGGCCTACATCGAGAGCTATCGCGGTCCGCAGGGCGACGACCCCGGGGCGGCGGAATCCGGTCCGATCGACCTGACGGTCCCCACCGCCATCGTGACTCCCGGCATGCTCGGCGCGCACTATCAGCTCGGCCGGCACCGCCCCTCCGGTGAGAGCCGGGTCGCGGTCTACCCGCCGGATCACCCGGCCGGATTCGGGCCCGCCCTGCAAGTCGTCACCGACCACGGCGGCATGCTGATGGACTCCGTCACGGTGCTGCTGCACCGGCTGGGCGTGCCCTACGCGGCCATCATGACTCCGGTCTTCGAGGTGCACCGCAAACCGACTGGCGAGCTGGTCAGCGTCGACTCGAAACCCCCCGGCGCTCCGCAATACGTGGGCGAGGCGTGGATACACGTGCAACTGTTGCCGTCGGTCGACAGCAAGGGCCTTGCCGAAGTCGAACGGCTGCTGCCCAAGGTCCTGTCCGACGTGCAGCAGGTCGCCAGCGACGCGGGCGCGTTGATCGACGCCCTGAGCGGGCTGGCCGCGGAGGTCGAAGGCAACGCGCAGGGCCACTTCTCGGCCCCCGACCGCGAGGACGTCGCGGCGCTCCTGCGTTGGCTGGGCAACGGTAACTTCCTGCTGCTCGGCTACCAACGCTGCCGCGTGCACGGCGGCCTGGTCTCCGGCGACGGGTCACCGGGCCTGGGCGTCCTGCGCACTCGCACCGGTTCCCGGCCCCGGTTGACCGACGACGACACCTTGCTGGTGCTGGCCCAATCGGTTGTCGGCAGCTACCTGCGCTACGGCGCGTACCCGTACGCCATCGCGGTTCGGGAGAACCTCGGCGGCGACGACGGCGTCGTCGAGCACCGCTTCGTCGGGCTGTTCACCGTCGCCGCGATGAACGCGGACGTCCTGGAGATCCCGACGGTCTCCACGCGGGTGCGCCAGGCGCTCGCCCTGGCCGACAGCGACCCGATCCACCCCGGCCAACTGCTGCTCGACGTCATCCAGACCGTCCCGCGCTCGGAACTGTTCACGCTGAGCGCCGAACGGCTGTTGGCGATGGCCAAAGCGGTAGTGGACCTGGGGTCCCAGCGGCGGGCGCTGTTGTTCTTGCGGGCCGACCGGCTCCAATACTTCGTCTCGTGCCTGGTCTACCTACCCCGCGACCGCTACACCACGCAGGTGCGGCTGCAGATCGAGGACATCCTGGTCCGCGAATTCGGCGGCACGCGGCTGGAATTCACCGCAAGGGTGAGCGAATCGCCCTGGGCCCTCATGCATTTCATGGTCCGGCTACCCGAAGATGCACCGCAGGTCGACGTCTCCGAGGACAACCGGGTCCGCATTCAGGGCCTGCTGAGCGAGGCCGCCCGCACCTGGACCGACCGGTTGATCGCCGCGGCCGCGGACGGTTCCGTCGAGCATGACGACGCCGAGCACTACGCGACCGCCTTCCCCGAGGTCTACAAACAGGCGGTCACTCCCGCCGATGCCATCGAGCACATCGCGATCATCAAAGAGCTGCAAGACAACTCGGTCAAGCTGGTGTTCTCCGAACGGGGCGAGGAGGGCGCCGCCCAGCTGACCTGGTTCCTGGGCGGGCGCACCGCATCGCTGAGCCAGCTGCTGCCCATGCTGCAGAGCATGGGCGTGGTGGTGCTCGAGGAGCGGCCCTTCACGGTGACCCGCCAGGACGGGCTGCCGGTGTGGATCTATCAGTTCAAGATCTCCACGCACCCGACCATCGCGCCAGCGACGACGACGGCCGAGCGGGAGGCGACCGCGCAACGATTCGCCGATGCGGTCACCGCGATCTGGCAGGGCCGCGTCGAGATCGACCGGTTCAACGAGCTCGTCATGCGCGCGCGGCTGAGCTGGCAGCAAGTCGTGCTGCTGCGCGCCTACGCGAAATACCTACGGCAGGCGGGCTTTCCGTACAGTCAGTCCTACATCGAGTCGGTGCTCAACGAGCACCCCTCCACCGCGCGATCGCTGGTCGTCCTGTTCGAGGCGCTCTTCGACCCCCGCCCGTCCGGGGCGTCGGCGAACCGCGACGCCCAGGCGGCGGCGGCCGCGGTCGCCGCCGACATCGACGCGTTGATGAGCCTGGACACCGACCGCATCTTGCGGGCGTTCGCCTCGCTGGTACAGGCGACGTTGCGCACCAACTACTTCGTCACGCGAGAGGGTTCGGCGCGCGCCCGAAACGTGCTGGCCCTCAAGCTCGATGCCCAGCTCATCGACGAGTTGCCGCTGCCGCGCCCCAAATACGAGATCTTCGTCTATTCGCCCCGCGTCGAAGGCGTGCACCTGCGCTTCGGCCCGGTGGCGCGGGGCGGGCTGCGCTGGTCGGACCGGCGCGACGATTTCCGCACCGAGATCCTCGGCCTGGTCAAGGCGCAGGCGGTGAAGAACGCCGTCATCGTGCCGGTCGGGGCCAAGGGCGGCTTCGTCGTCAAGCGGCCGCCGATGGCGACCGGCGATCAGGCGGAGGACCGCGAGGCCGCCCGCGCCGAAGGCATCGCCTGCTATCAGCTGTTCATCTCCGGGTTGCTCGACGTCACCGACAACGTCGATCACAAAACGAAGAAGGTGAGCCCGCCGCCCGAAGTGATCCGGCGCGACGGCGACGACGCGTATCTGGTGGTGGCCGCGGACAAGGGCACCGCCACCTTCTCCGACATCGCCAACGACGTCGCCAAGTCCTACGGATTCTGGCTGGGGGACGCCTTCGCCTCCGGCGGATCGGTGGGCTACGACCACAAGGCCATGGGCATCACCGCGAAGGGCGCGTGGGAGGCCGTCAAACGCCACTTCCGGGAGATGGGCGTCGACACCCAGACCGAGGACTTCACGGTGGTGGGCATCGGCGACATGAGCGGCGACGTGTTCGGCAACGGCATGCTGCTGTCCCGACACATCAAGTTGATCGCCGCCTTCGACCACCGGCATGTCTTCCTCGACCCCGACCCCGACCCCGCCGCCTCGTGGGAACAACGCCGGCGCATGTTCGACCTGCCGCGCTCCAGCTGGGACGACTACGACAAGTCGTTGATCAGCGAGGGCGGTGGGGTGTACAGCCGCGAGCACAAATCCATCCCCGTCAGCCCGCAGGTGCGCGAGGCGCTGGGCATCGACGGCGACGTCACCGAGATGACGCCGCCCAACCTGATCAAGGCGATCCTGCAGGCACCGGTCGACCTGTTGTTCAACGGCGGCATCGGCACCTACATCAAGGCCGAATCCGAGTCCGACGCCGACGTCGGTGATCGCGCCAACGATCCGGTGCGGGTCAACGCAAGCCAGGTGCGCGCCAAGGTGATCGGTGAAGGTGGCAACCTGGGGGTGACCGCCCTGGGCCGGGTCGAGTTCGACCTGTCGGGCGGGCGCATCAACACCGACGCCATGGACAATTCCGCCGGCGTGGACTGCTCGGACCACGAGGTCAACATCAAGATCCTGATTGACTCGCTGGTGACCGCCGGCAGGGTCGATCCCGACGAGCGCAAAGAGCTGCTGGAGTCGATGACCGACGAGGTCGCGCAGCTGGTGCTCACCGACAACGAGGATCAGAACGACCTGATCGGCACCAGCCGCGCCAACGCGGCCAGCCTGCTGCCGGTGCACGGCAGGCAGATTCAGTACCTGGTCGACCACCGGGGGCTCAACCGCGAACTGGAGGCGCTGCCGTCGGAGAAGGAGATCGACCGCCGATGCGAGGCCGGCATCGGCCTCACCTCGCCCGAGCTGTGCACCCTGATGGCGCACGTCAAACTCGGGCTCAAAGAAGAGATGCTGAACACCGAACTGACCGAGCAGGACGTGTTCGCCTCCCGGCTGCCCCTGTACTTCCCGACGCCGTTGCGGGAACGGTTCACCCCGGAGATCCGCACCCACCAGCTGCGCCGCGAGATCGTCACCACCATGCTGATCAACGACCTGGTCGACACCGCCGGCATCAGCTACGCCTTCCGAATCACCGAGGACGTCGGCGTCGGGCCGGTGGACGCGGTGCGGACGTACGTGGCCACCGACGCCATCTTCGACGTGGGCCAGATCTGGCGGCGCACCCGCGCGGCCAATCTCCCGGTCGCCTTGTCCGACCGCTTGACGCTGGATACCCGGCGGCTCATCGATCGCGCCGGCCGCTGGCTGCTCAACTACCGTCCACAGCCGCTGGCCGTCGGCGCCGAGATCAACCGGTTCGCCGCGAAGGTCAAAGACCTGACCCCTCGGATGTCGGAGTGGCTGCGCGGCGACGACAAGGCGATCGTCGAAAAGGAAGCCGCCGAGTTCGCGTCGCAGGGAACACCCGAGGACCTGGCGTACATGATCGCCGCCGGCCTGTACCGCTTCAGCCTGCTGGACATCATCGACATCGGCGACATCAACGACATCGACGCCGCCGAGGTCGCGGACACCTACTTTGCCCTGATGGACCGGCTTGGCACCGACGGCCTGCTGACGGCGGTATCCGAACTGCCCCGCAACGACCGCTGGCATTCCTTGGCGCGCTTGGCGATTCGCGATGACATCTACGCATCGCTGCGGTCGTTGTGCTTCGACGTGCTCGCGGTGGGGGAGCCGAACGAAAGCGGCGAGGAGAAGATCGCCGAGTGGGAACACCTGTCCGCGTCGCGGGTGGAGCGGGCCCGCCGCACCCTCATCGAAATCCAGGAAAGCGGGGAGAAGGATCTCGCGACGCTTTCGGTGGCCGCGCGTCAGATCCGGCGCATGACCCGCACCAGCGGAAGAGGTTCATCGAGTTGAGCGTCGGCTTCGTCGCCCCCGTACCGGTGCGCTGGTCGGACATCGACATGTACCAGCACGTCAACCACGCCACGATGGTCACGATCCTGGAGGAGGCCCGGGTCCAGTTCCTGCGTGAAGCGTTCGAGGTCGACATCTTGACCATCGGGTTGCTGATCGCCGAAGTCAAGGTGACCTACAAAGGTCAACTGCGGCTGGTCGATTCGCCGCTGCAGGTGACGATGTGGACCAAGCGGTTGCGGGCGGTGGACTTCACGCTGGGCTACGAGGTGCGCTCGGTGTCCGCGGATCCGGAATCCAAGCCCGCCGTCATCGCCGAGTCGCAACTGGCCGCCGTCCATATCGAGGAGGAGCGGCTGGTGCGGCTCTCCCCACACCATCGGGAGTATCTGCAGCGGTGGATCCGGTAGTTGACCGCGGACTTTGGCTGGGTCCACAGGACCGGGCCGCCCAGCGCAGGGATCTGGGCGCGTTCGTCGATCACGCGTTGCGTCTCGACGACGCCGCGGTCATCCGCCTCCGCAACCGATCCACAGGGCTCCTGACGGCCTGGGTGGCAACCGGTTTCGACGTGCTGGCCAGCCGTGTAGTGGGCGGCCAGGTGCGGCCCGACGACCTGTCCGTGGGCGCCGACGCCCTGGCGCGCGGCCTGACCGCGATGGATGACTCCGGCTACGTCGACCCCGGGTTCGCGATGGACTCCGCGTGGCGGGGGGCGTTGCCCCCGGACACCGGCTTCAGCCACCTCGAGGACATCCCCGCCCGGGTGATGCTGGATCTGGCGCAGCGCGGCGCGCGACTTGCCAAGGAACACGGCAGTTCTCATGGCCCGCCGGTGTCACTGCTCGACCAGGAGGTCATTCAGGTGAGTGCGCCCGACGCCAGCGTCGGGCTGCCCATGCGGTGTGTGTTCGCCTTGACCGCAATGGGTTTCCTGCCGCAGTCTCCGGACGCCGTAGGCGCCGATGAGATGATCCGGGTCCGGATCCTGCCCACCTGGCTGCGCATCGACGCGCGGTTCGGCTCGGTGTACCGGCGCCGCGGCGACCCGGCGCTGCTGCTGCGCTGAGGTGTCGAGCAGCGATCACCTCGGGTCACGTGCCGTAGACCATCCACAGCGGGAGAACCGAGTCGAGGTAATCCATGAACTTTTTCAGGCCCACGCGGTATTGCCCGTAGCCGTAGGGGTCTTCGGCGTACTCGGGGAAGGCGATGCCCAACCCGAACAGGCCGGGGGCAATGATTCCGTTCATCCGGTTGTAGCCCAGCCGGCCCCATTGGGGCGTCTCGGGCAGCTTCCGCGGCTCGAAACCGACGGTGTAGACGACGCGATCACACTCGGCGACCTTCTCGTCGAACTCCGGGCTCGACACCAGGCACCTCTCCAGCCGATCCGGCCACACCCCGTCGATGTTCTCGCGAGCCCACACCGCGGCCCGCCCCTTGAGGCCGGTGTCGTCGAACAGGATCCAATCATCCAGGTAGACCGCGTATTTGAGCGGGCTGCGGTAGAAGTTGATCACCTTGGCGACCGGACACCGCAGGAGGTGCGGCAACGCGATCATCGACGAGTGCGACGAGCCGAAGACCGCAACCGTCGCCCCTTCCAGCGGCACCTCGGCGAGCTTGTCGGCATCGAGGGCGACCTCGACCGGAATCTCCTCGATGGGGTAGTCGAGCCTCCTGGGTACCGCGCCGACCGCGAGAATCACGTTGTCCGACGCCAATTCCCTATCCCGTGTTTCGATCCGCCACCGCCGTTGCGCCAGGGTCAGCGTGCTGGCCGTCGTCTCGAATACGTGCACCCGCTGGCGCAGCTGCCCGGTCACCCATACCAACGGGTCGGCGACCAGGGCAAGGGCGCAGGTCTCCTCGGGGTCGACTTCGGCCAGCGGCGATGGCGGAGCATGTGAGAACCCAAAGGCCGCAGAGCCATTCAAGAAGCTCATAAACGTCCCGGCGATCGTGTTGCTGGACACCGACCTCCACTTACCGCCCAGGTCTCCTGCGGCGAAGGCGGGATCCACCCAGGCGATCGTGTCGGGCGGTATGCCCTGATCGAGCAGCCTTCCCACCGCCGCGATGCCCGCGGGTCCCGCCCCGATCACCGTCCACGCGTACGTCGCCATGTACTAGGTATAGAGGAGCGGCAGGCCACGCGCCGAGCCGGAAGGGCGGGATCGGATCACACGATGTCGGCGAACATCAGCGCCGTACCTGCGGCGGTGACCGTCTGGGTCACGATTTGCGCGTAGGTGAGTTTAACGGTGCGCGGCATCAGTTTCGTCCAGCGCTGCGCCACCCAGCGGTACGCCCAGAAAATCGCCACCGCGCCGAACCCCAGGGCCGCGATCCCGTTCACCATGTTGACCCAGTCCGGCGTGGGCTGGGACATGTCGTGCGTCGCGTGCTGCATCCCCGAGGCGGCGCTGTGCGCCGGCATGCTCATCGCAAGGTCGTCCGGATGCCCGGCGCGTCCCGGCAAGCTGCCCTTCATCGCCCCGTACATCCAGGCCATCGCCACCATCATCAGGGCGTAGTAATAGTTGGTCAGCCTGCCGTCGGCGGCCCAGGGCGTGTGGCCGGCGATGCCGACGAACCAGGCGCCGCCGAGCAGGAAGCACGTCGCGGCAACCATGGTCGGGATGCTCATGCCCACACCCCACGCCATCAGGATCATCACCGCCGACATCGCCAGATGCAGCAGCTGGCTCACGATGCTGGTCCAGCAGCGGCGTTGAGCGACAAGGAAATATCCGTAGGCTGCGAAGCTCACGGCGAAGAGTGCCGTCACCAGCCATCGCAACGTGTTATCCACCAACCCGCCTTTCGCCGGTGGGCTCGCACGGTGTCGGCCTAGGACCCGGAATCGGCGGTTCGATCTCGGTCATGGCACGAGAGTACCCCCACCGGGTATCTCCGCTTCGGAGGCACCCCGGCGGTTGGCCAACCCCAATGTGAAAACGGCTGGACTGCCGCAGCTTTGGATTCGCCGTTCAGGCCAGCCACGCCGCGGCGTCCGGCGCGAGTTCGCCGTCGACCAGCGGGGCGCTGGCCATGATGAGCTCTCCCGGCGGCAGTGGGATCGGTCGGCGGCCGGCGTTGACCGCGCACACCGCCCCGCCGCCGCGGCGCCGGAAGATCAGCGCATCTGGTGGCGCGTCCAACCAGTCGATCTCGTCGCCCTCGAATTCGGCGCGCTCCTTGCGCAATTTGATGACGTGCCGGAAGAACGAGAACGTCGATTCGGGGTCTGCGATCTGGCGCTCGACGGTCAGGGACGCCCACTCCTGCGGCATCGGTAACCACGTGTCGGGGGAGCTGGAGAACCCGAACGGGGGAGCGTCGCCCGACCACGGGATCGGAACGCGGCACTTGTCGCGGCCGCGCTCGGTATGCCCGGAGCGTTCCCACGTCGGGTCCTGCAGCACTTCGTCGGGCAGCTCGACGTCCGGCAGCCCCAGCTCCTCGCCGTTGTAGACGAACACCGCGCCCGGCAGGGCGAGCATCGCCATCGCCATCGCCTTCGCCCGGTTCAGCCCGACCTCGCCGCCCCCGTAACGGGTGACCTCCCGCCCCACGTCGTGGTTGGACAGGGTCCAGGTGGGGATGGCGTGTTCGATCGCGATGGCCTCCATCGAATTCTCTATCGCATGGCGGATCTGGTCGGCGTCGAAGGCGATCTTGGTGAGCCGGAAGTTGAAACCGAGGTGCAGTTCGTCGGGCCGCAAATACTCGGCCCACAGGAGGTTGTCGAGCACCCACACCTCCCCAATGGTCACCGCGTCGGGATAGTCGTCGACGATCTTGCGGATCCCGCGGTGGATCTCGTGCACGCTCGGATGATTGAAGCGCGGGTCGTCGTCGCTGTGACTGAGCACCTTGACGTCGTCCTTCGCGTCGGGCAGGTCAGCCGGCTTGGCCATGCCGTGTGCGACGTCGATGCGGAAGCCGTCCACGCCGCGCTCCAGCCAGAACCGCAGCGTCTTCTCGAAATCGTCGAAGACGTCCGGGTGTTCCCAGTTCAGGTCCGGCTGCTCGGTGTCGAAGAGGTGGAGGTAGTACTGGCCCGGATTGCCGTCCGGCTCCACCACCCGCGTCCAGGCGGACCCACCGAATACCGACGTCCAGTTGTTCGGCGGCAGCTCCCCATCCGGACCCTGGCCGTCGCGGAAGTAGTAGCGCTCCCGCGCCTCGGTGCCCGGCCCCGCGGCCAGCGCGGCCTGAAACCACGGGTGTGCCGAGCTGGTGTGGTTGGGCACCACGTCCATGGTGATCTTGATGCCCCGCTTGTGCGCCGCGGGGATCAGGCGCTCAATGGCCGCCATCCCCCCGAACAGTGGATCGATGTCGCGGGGGTCGGCGACGTCGTAGCCGTGGTCGGCCATCGGTGAGACGGTGACCGGGTTGAGCCAGATCGCGTCCACCCCGAGCCGCTCGAGGTGATCCAGATGGGCCAGTAACCCGTCGATGTCGCCCACGCCGTCGCCGTCGCTGTCGGCGAACGACCGGGGATAGACCTGATAGAACACCGCGTTCGACCACCATGCTCCGGGGCTCATCCTGCTCCGTTCGGTTGGGTATCAGAAGGGCGAATTGACCAGCGAGTTGGCCGCCATCTCGAGGTAATCGAGCAGCTGGCGCCGGTGCTCGTCGTCGAGGGTCTGCGAATCGATCGAGGCGACGGCGGTGTGCATGCAGCGCAGCCAGGCGTCCCGCTCGATAGGCGTGATCCGGAACGGGACGTGCCGCATCCGCAGCCGGGGATGGCCCCGGCGGTCTGAGTAGGTGCGCGGGCCGCCCCAGTACTGCTCGAGGAACATGCGTAACCGTTCTTCGGCGCCCGCCAGGTCGTCCTCGGGGTACAGCTGGCGCAGGATCTCGTCCTCGGCGACCTGGGCGTAGAAGCGGGACACAATCGCGTGGAAGGTCTCGGCACCGCCGACGGCGTCATAGAAGGACTGGGGCTCGGAATCCATCACCTCCATTGTGGTCCATGGCGGCGGCGTCCGGCCGAGGCGGGCCGCGGGCGCTCCCGGTGTTCACCCGGGCGACATGCCGTTCACCTGCAATAGGGGTGCGATTGGCGACGAATCATGGTGGACTATCCGCGGAGGATCTATGGCGCAGGGCAAGAGACGCCGCAGCCACCGCAGTTGCGGTGCCGCGGCAGGGTTAACCGGGCCCCCAACCGCGTCATGCCTGCATAGCGTCGACACCCATCCCCCCACCCGCCAGGACACCGCTTCCCTGTGGAGTCGCCGGCGGGTGTTGCTGCTGAATTCGACCTACGAGCCGCTGACCGCGCTGCCGATGCGGCGGGCGATCGTGATGGTGATCTGCGGCAAGGCCGACGTGGTGCATCACGACCCAAGCGGACCGGTGATCCACTCGGCCACCAGCTCGATCCTGGTGCCCTCGGTGATTCAGCTGCGGTCCTACGTCCGCGTTCCGTACCGGGCCCGGGTTCCGATGACCCGGGCCGCGCTGATGCATCGGGACCGGTTCTCCTGCGCCTACTGCGGGGCCAAGGCCGACACCGTCGACCACGTGGTGCCACGCAGCCGCGGCGGCGACCACTCCTGGGAGAATTGCGTCGCCTGCTGTTCGACGTGCAACCACCGCAAGGGTGACAAGCTGCTCACCGAGCTCGGCTGGGTGCTGCGCCGGACGCCGCTGCCGCCGACGGGCCAGCACTGGCGACTGTTGTCGACGGTCAAGGAGCTCGACCCGGCGTGGGCGCGCTACCTCGGCGAGGGCGCGGCGTAGCGCCCGGATCGCACGACATCTCGTGTCCGAGTGTGCCGAGGGATCACCGCGTGGGTTACGGTTTTCGCCGTGAGCCTTTTGCAGATTCACCTGTACTTCATCGGGATACCGTTGCTGCTGGTCGCAGTGCTGGCGTTGCTGACCGTGGCCCGCAAGGGACCGCACCCGGCGAGCTACAAGCTGGGCGAGAAGTGGACCCACCCGCCGATCCTGTGGGCGGCCGCGGACGAAGACGTCGGTCACGCGCACGGCGGGCACGACACACACGAATTCGCAGTTGGAGGTGGCGCCAGTGGCACGTGGTGACGTAGCGACGATCGAGCCCGGCGAGCTGCCGAACGGGTGGGTGATCACCACCAGCGGGCGGATCTCCGGGGTGACGGAGCCGGGCGAGCTGTCCGTCCATTACCCGTTCCCGATCAAGGACCTGGTCGCCATCGATGACGCGCTGAAGTTCGGTTCGCGGGCATCGAAGGCGAGGTTCGCCATCTACCTCGGCGACCTGGGCAACGACACCGCCGCGCGGGCCCGCGAGATCCTGGCCAAGGTCCCGACGCCGGACAACGCGGTGCTGCTGGCGGTCTCACCCGACCAGAAGGTCATCGAGGTGGTCTACGGCTCCCAGGTCCGCGGTCGTGGCGCCGAGTCGTCCGCGCCGCTCGGGGTCGCCGCCGCGTCGTCGGCGTTTCAGCGGGGCGACCTGGTCGACGGGCTGGTCAGCGCGATCCGCGTCCTCAGCGCGGGAATCGCCCCGGCCTAACTGCCCGCCCACCGCGCGAGGGTGCGCAAATGCACGCCGAGCGCGGCGTGTCGCCGTACAAACACGCGCGCTCGCGTCAGGCGTTATCAGGCCGCGTCGAACCCGCGGGCCCGCAGGGCCCGCTTCACGCCGGCCTGGCCCTCCAGCACCAGCCGTCGTAGAGCCGGCGGCACCTCGGGGTCGGAAAGGAACCTGTCGGCGGCCGCGATACCGGCCTCGCTGATGTTCCAGTGCGGGTACAGCCCGATCACCACGGTCTGCGCGACCTCGCTGGACCGCCGTGCCCACACGCCCGGTATCGCTGCGAAATAGCGGTCGGTGAAGGGGTCGAGCAAGGCGTGCTGCCCGGGCGGGGCGAAGCCCGCGATGATGGACCGGGCCGTGATGTTGGCCAGGGTGTCGTCCTCGATCACCGTGGTCCAGGCCTCCTCCTTGACCTGCCGTTGCGGCCGAGCCGTCGCCGCCTGCGCACCGTGCCGCTTGCCGGCGGCGGTCGGGTCGCGCTGCACCTCCGCGTCGATGAAGGGCGTGCCGGGCCCGTCGGCGTCGATCTCGCCCGCGCCGGCGAGCGCGGTCACGATGCGCCACCGGAGATCGGTGTCGATCTCGAGACCGGCCAGCCCCAGCTCGGCCGGGTCGTGGTCGAGCAGGTCCGCCAGCGTCACGACGTGCCGGGTCGACAACACCGACGAGCACAGGCTGTTGACGAACGCGAGCTGGTGATCGGAGCCGGGCTCCGCCGCGCGCGCCAGCTCCAGCAACCGGTCGGCGAACTGCGGCCAGCCCTGCTCGTGCGCCCAGCCCGGCTCGGCGTAGGAAGCCAGCGCCGTCTGCGCCTGCAGCAGCAGCCGCTGCGCCACCCCGACCTCGGTTTCGGCGTGCACCCCGGTCGAGACCAGGGCCACGAAGTCGCGCGCCCGCATTTCGGCCTCGCGGGTCATCTCCCACGCCGCCGACCACACCAGGGAGCGCGGCAGCGGCTCGGCGATGTCGGCGATGCGCCGCAACGCGGTCTGCAGCGACTCCTGATCGAGCCGCAGGGAGCAGTAGGTCAGGTCATCGTCGTTGACCAGCACCAGCTCGCCGCGCGAAAGACCTACCAGCGCAGGGACTTCCGTGACAGGGCCCTCGACATCGAGCTCTTCCCGCCGCACCCGCACCAGTTTGCCGGCGCCGTCGTCGTCGTAGATGCCGATCGCCAGCCGGTGCACCCGGGTCTCGCCTGCCCCGGGCGCGGCACCGCTCTGCGTCACCGCGAATCGGGTGAACCTCCCGTCGGCGTCGGTGTCGAAGTCGGCGCGCAGCGTGTTCAGCCCGGTCGTCTTCAACCATTGCCGGCCCCAGTCCGACAGGTCTCGGCCCGACGCCTTCTCCAGCGCGGTGACCAGGTCGTCGAAGGTGGCGTTGCCGAACGCGTGGGCGCGGAAGTAGTCGCGCAGACCGGCCAGGAATTGCTCCAGCCCGACGTAGGCGACCAGCTGCTTGAGGACCGAGGCGCCCTTTGCGTAGGTGATGCCATCGAAGTTCACCTCCACCGCGGCGAGGTCGGGGATGTCGGCGGCGATGGGATGCGTCGACGGCAGTTGGTCCTGGCGGTACGCCCACGACTTCTCGACCGTGGCGAACGTCGTCCAGGCCTCGGTGAATTCGGTGGCCTCCGCCTGGCACAGCACCGAGGCGAAGGTGGCGAACGACTCGTTGAGCCACAGGTCGTCCCACCAGGACATGGTGACCAGGTCCCCGAACCACATGTGCGCCATCTCGTGCAGCACGGTTTCGGCGCGCCGCTCGTAGGAGGCGCGGGTGACCTTGCTGCGAAAGACGTAGTCCTCCAGGAAGGTCACCGCACCCGCGTTTTCCATTGCGCCGGCGTTGAATTCGGGGACGAACAGCTGATCGTACTTGCCGAATGCGTACGGGAGCCCAAAGTTCTTGTGGTAGAAGCCGAATCCCTGTTTGGTCTGAGTGAACAGCCGCTCGGCGTCCATGTGGCGCGCCAGGGATTCCCGGCAGAAGATCCCCAGCGGGATCTCCCCATGCTCGTCGGTGTAGGTGTCTTTCCACTCGGCGTAGGGGCCGGCGATCAGCGCCACCAGATAGGTGCTCATCCGCGGGGTCGTGGCGAAGGTGTGCACCCCGTCCTCGATCGACACCGTGGCGCCGTTCGACACCACCTTCCAGTGCCCGGGCGCCGTCACCCGCAGGTCGAACGTCGCCTTGAGGTCGGGTTGGTCGAAGCAGGCGAACATGCGCTTGGCGTCGGCGGTTTCGAATTGCGAGTACAGATACGTCTCGTTGTCGACCGGGTCGACGAAGCGGTGCAACCCCTCACCGGTGTTCGAGTAGCGGCAGTCCGCGTCGACGACGAGCACGTTGTGTTGCTCCAGGCCGCGCAACGCGATGCCGGTGGATTCGTCGTATCCGGACACGTCGATGTCGTGACCGTTGAGCGTGGCACCGCGTACCGTCTCGGCGGCGAGGTCGATGTACGTGTCGGCGCCCGGAAGCGCGTCGAACACGACCGTGGTCGTGGACCGGAACGTGCGGGTGGCCGGGGGACCCCCAACATCCGAGCCGTCGGTGACATCGAGCTGGATCTGGTAGCTGTCGACGGTGATCAGGGCCGCGCGTTCGACGGCCTGGTCCCGGGTGAGATTAGGAAGGGCCACGCGTCCAACTTACGTGCCCGGATCGCATCCGGGGCACTGCGGGAACAGGGCCGCGGCGCCTACGGTTGTGCTGAACGGTGTGTCGACCGACGAGAGGATTGCGCTATGTCTGACAAGGCTGCCGGGAAAGACCAAGCCGATTTCTGGTTCGATCCGCTGTGCCCGTGGTGCTGGATCACGTCGCGCTGGATCCTCGAGGTGGAGAAGGTCCGCGACATCGACGTGCACTTCCACGTGATGAGCCTGGCGATCCTCAACGAGAACCGCGAGGGCCTGCCCGACAAGTATCGCGAGATGATGAAGCACGCCTGGGGGCCGGTCCGAGTGGCGATCGCCGCCGAGCAGGCCCACGGCGCCGGAGTCCTGGACCCGCTGTACACCGCGATGGGCACTCGAATCCACAACGAGGACAACAAGAACCTCGAGGAGGTCATCAAGTTGTCGCTGGCCGACGCCGAGTTGCCCGCCGAGCTCGCCGAGGCCGCGCACAGCGACGCCTACGACGACGCCCTGCGCAAGAGCCACCACGCCGGCATGGACGCCGTCGGCGACGACGTCGGCACGCCGACCATCCACGTCAACGGTGTGGCGTTCTTCGGGCCGGTGCTGTCGAAGATCCCGCGCGGCGAGGAGGCCGGCAAGCTGTGGGACGCGTCGGTGACCTTTGCGTCCTACCCGCACTTCTTCGAGCTCAAGCGCACGCGCACCGAGAAGCCCGAATTCGACTAGATCGTCGGGCGGCGACCCGCAGCGCACCGTTGTGTAAGGATTGCGGGCATGCGCGTCTACCTCGGCTCTGACCACGCCGGATTCGAGCTCAAGCAGCAGATCATCGAGCACCTCAAGGCGTCCGGGCACGAGCCGATCGACTGCGGTGCCTACACGTACGACGCCGAGGACGATTACCCGGCGTTTTGCATCGCGGCCGCGACTTGCACGGTCGCCGACCCCGACAGCCTGGGCATCGTCCTCGGCGGGTCGGGCAACGGTGAGCAGATCGCCGCCAACAAGGTGCCCGGAGCCCGCTGCGCGCTGGCGTGGAGCGTGGAGACGGCGACACTGGCACGCGAACACAACAACGCCCAGCTGATCGGGATCGGTGGCCGCATGCACACCGTCGAAGAGGCGCTGGCGATCGTGGATGCGTTCCTGACCGCGCAGTGGTCGAAAGCCGAACGCCACCAACGGCGTATCGACATCCTCGCCGAGTACGAACGCACCCACCAGGCGCCGCCGGTGCCCGGCGCGCAGGGCTGAGGCCCCATGCCCGAAGGGCACACCCTGCACCGGCTGGCCCGGCTGCACCAGCGCCGGTTCGGTGGTGCGCCCGTAGCGGTGTCCAGCCCGCAGGGGCGCTTCGCCGATGCGGCCGTGGTGGACGGGCGCGTGTTGCGCCGCACCAGCGTCTGGGGCAAGCACCTGTTCCACCACTATGACGGCGGCCCGATCGTGCACGTGCACCTGGGCCTCTACGGCGCCTTCACCGAATGGCCGCGCGAGGACGCGGTCCTTCCCGAGCCGGTCGGGCAGGTGCGAATGCGCATGGTGGGCGCCGACTACGGCACCGATCTGCGCGGGCCGACGGTCTGCGAGGTGATCGACGAGGGCCAGGTTTCCGACGTGCTGGCCAAGCTCGGCCCCGACCCGCTGCGCAACGACGCCGATCCATCCTGGGCGTGGAAGCGAATCAGTAAGTCCCGCAGACCTATCGGCGCACTGTTGATGGATCAGACCATCGTCGCCGGCGTGGGCAACGTCTACCGCAACGAGCTGCTGTACCGCCACAACATCGACCCCTTCCGCCCGGGCCGGGACGTCGGCCAGGCGGAGTTCGACGCGGCGTGGACCGACCTGGTGGCGCTGATGAAGGTCGGCTTCCGCCGCGGCAAGATCGTCGTGGTGCGGCCCGAACACGACCACGGCCCGCCGTCGTATCGGGCCGGGCGTCCCCGGACGTACGTGTACCGGCGCGCCGGCGAAGGGTGCCGGGTGTGCGGAGATTCGATCCGCACGTCCGTCCTGGAGGGGCGAAACGTGTTTTGGTGCCCGTCCTGCCAAAAGTGATGCGCCTCACCATCATTGCGCTCTCCCCAAGGTGGCGCCAATTGGCAGGAAACTCCCAGCAAGAAACGCTGACGTCTACTGTTTGAGCGCGGCTCGATTGAGGGTACTGGTGGAAGCCGTGAATACTCTTCCGCGTTTAGCTGCAACGGTTTCCGCGATCGTCGGGTTGGGGCTGGCTGGGCTGGGTGCCGCGGTCGGCGCCCAGGCCCAGCCCGCGCCATTGCCCGATTACCACTGGTGCCCGGGGCAAGGGTGGGACCCGGGTTGGGGGCAGAACTGGGACTCGAACAACTGCCACGATGACCGCCATCGCGACATGGACGGCAACGACCACAGCCGTGACTGGAATGGCCCGGGACCCGACCAACGCGGTCCTGGCTGGCCCGGTGGACCCGGCGGACCGGGACCGTATCAGCCGCAGCCCTGGCAACACTGATCCGTCGATGGGTGCGGGCCGCGTGCGCGTGGCCCGTACCCCCAACGTCAGGTCGCCGCTCGCGCTTCCGGCATGACTCCCAGCGTCGCGTAGACCTCGTTGCTCAGCGCGAGGCTGCGCGGGTCCGCATTGGCCTTGGTGGCGTCGAAGCGGTTCGCCACGTACGCGTAACCGATGCGGTGCTCTAAATCGACGAACCCGAAGGAGCCGCCCAGGCCGCCGTGGCCGAAGATCCGAGGGTTGGGCCCGTTGACGCACCGCTGGTTGAGCATGTAGCCCAGGCCCCAGCCGTGGTCCGCGACCCGTGGCCCCAGCACCAGGTCGGTCTCCAGGCCGCCCTGACACTCCCGCACCAGGTCCATGTGCTCGCGGCTGAGCACCTTCTCCTGCGCGAGCGCGTTGTAGAACGTCGCCAACCCCAGGGCCGACACCTGCCCGTTGGTCCCCGGGAACTCGAGTTCGCGCCACAGCTGCAGATCATGGGAGCCGAGCTCGTCGTCGGGGGCGAACCCCATCGAGATCGAGAGCCCGGCCTTCGGATGGTCGGACAGGCTGACCGGGTGGCCGGGGGCCTGCGCGTCGGCCAGCAGGTCACGGGCGTGCGGCTTGTTGACCCGCTCGGCGCAGCGGCGCTGTTCGGCCAGGGGCAGCCCGATATGGACGTCGGCGCCCAACGGTTCGGCGATCTCGGTGCGCAGGTACTGGCCGATCGTCCGGCCGGTGACGCGGCGGAACACCTCGCCGAGGATGAATCCGAACGTGGTCATGTGGTAGCCCTGGGCGGTGCCCGGTTCCCAGTACGGTTCGGCGGCGGCCAGTTGCTCGCAGACCAAATCCCAGTCGGCGACGTCTTCCCAGCGCAGCCGGGTGCGGGGGCCGATCACGCCGGACCGGTGGCTCATCACCATCGCCAGCGTGATGTCCTGTTTGCCGGCTTGCGCGAACTCGGGCCAGTAATGGGCGACCGGGGCCTGCAGGTCCAGCTCGCCGCGGTCGGCCAGTTGATGGACACAGGTGGCCGACAAGCCCTTGGTGCCGGATAGCACCGTCGTCAGGGTGTTCTGCTGCCAGGTCCGGGTGTGGGCGGCGTCGGCCCAACCGCCCCAGAGGTTGACGACGAGGTCCCCGTCCAGCCAGACCGCGACGGCCGCGCCGACTTCATCGCCCCGCGTGAAGTTGCCTTCGAATGCCTCGCGCACCCCGACGAAGTCCGGCGCGCATGAGCCGTGGATCAGCGCATCCGTTTCTAGGTCGCTCATGGCGCCTCTCTGTGGAGCAGATCCCTAACCCGAGCGGGCGACGGGAATCGAACCCGCGTAGCTAGTTTGGAAGACTAGGGCTCTACCATTGAGCTACGCCCGCATGTATTGGTCGAGCGTGACTGTAGCTGTCGACGAAGATCAAATCTAATCGACGCGGTCTTGTGATCGCTCCGTGAGGGTCTGTGAGGTCGCCGCGAAGGCCGTGGCCGACCCGGACTCGACGGGCCTTAGGATCATCGAGGTCAGCGCGGGGTGTAGCGCAGCTTGGTAGCGCATCCGCTTTGGGAGCGGAAGGCCGCAGGTTCAAATCCTGTCACCCCGACCAGAGCACCACCCCGCGCCGCATGCACGCGGCCCACCGAACGCCAGGAACGACCACCGAGGAGCACCCCCGTGAAGAGCACCGTCGAGCAGCTGAGCCCCACCCGGGTCCGCATCAACGTGGAGGTGCCGTTCGCCGAACTGGAGCCCGACTTCCAGCGGGCCTACCGGGAGCTGGCCAAGCAGGTGCGGCTGCCCGGCTTTCGCCCCGGCAAGGCGCCGGCGAAGTTGCTGGAGGCCCGGTTCGGCCGAGAGGCGCTGCTGGACCAGGTTGTGAACGAGGCGCTGCCCGCGCGGTACGGGCAGGCGGTCGTGGACTCAGAAGTGCAGCCGCTCGGTCAGCCCGAGATCGAGGTCACCAAGAAGGAGTACGGCCAGGAGCTGGCGTTCAGCGCCGAGGTCGACATCCGCCCCAAGATCGAGCTTCCGGACCTGGCCACGCTGAAGGTGTCGGTCGACCCGGTCGAGGTCAGCGACGATGACGTCGACGCCGAATTGCAGTCCCTGCGCGCCCGGTTCGGCACCCTCACCGGGGTGGACCGGCCCGTGGAAACCGGCGACTTCGTCTCCATCGACCTGTCAGCCACCATCGACGGTGAAGAGGTGCCGGGGGCCGCCGCGGAGGGGCTGTCCCACGAGGTGGGCTCCGGCCGTCTCATCGCGGGCCTCGACGACGCCCTGGTCGGTCTGTCCGTCGACGAGTCCCGCGAGTTCACCGCGCAGCTGGCGGCCGGTGACCACGCCGGGCGGGACGCGCAGGTGACCGTCACCGTCAAGTCGATCAAGCAGCGCGAGCTCCCCGAGCCCGACGACGAGTTCGCCCAGTTGGCCAGCGAGTTCGACACCATCGAGGAGCTGCGGGCCAATCTGCGCGAGCAGGTGGGCCGGGTCAAGCGCGCTCAGCAGGCCGACCAGATACGTAACGCCGCGCTGGACGCTCTCTTGGACCAGGTCGACGTGCCGCTGCCGGAGGCGATCGTCAAAGCGCAGGTCGAGAGCACCCTGCACAACGCCCTGCACGGGCTGGAGCACGACGAGGCCAAGCTCGACCAGGCGCTCGCCGGACAGGGCAAGACGCGCGAAGAGTTCGAGACCGAGACGCGCTCGGCCGCGGAGACGGACGTCAAGAGGCAGCTGCTGCTGGATGCGTTGGCCGACGAGCTGGAGGTCCAGGTCGGCCAGGACGACCTGACCGAGCGGCTGATGATGACGTCGCGCCAATACGGCATCGAGCCGCAGCAGCTGCTGGGCTACCTGCAGGAGAACAACCAGCTGCCGGCCATGTTCGCCGACGTGCGGCGCGGGCTGGCCATCGCCGAGGTGGTGCGGGCGGCGACGGTGACCGACACCGACGGGAACGCGATCGACACCAATGAGTTCTTCGGCAAGCGCGGGGAGGCCGACGATGCCGAGCCGACTGGCGAGGCTGAGGAGGCCGACCATTCGACCGGGGAGGCCAACGATGCCGAGCCGACCGACGAGGCCCCGGAAACCGAAGCGTCCGACGACGAAGCGGAGTGACCGGTCTTGACGCTGTGAGCGAAAGCGCCGAATTGAGGGGGAGCGTGACCGCGAAACAGTCGGCCAGGTTGGTTAGTGTCGGTGCATAGAAGAACTCGAGAAAGCAGGTAACCCAGTCGTGTCTGACATGCGTTCGCCCTCGCAGGGGCTCAACCTCACGGACTCGGTCTATGAGCGCTTGCTCTCCGAGCGCATCATCTTCCTGGGTTCGGAGGTGAACGACGAGGTCGCCAACCGGCTGTGCGCGCAGATCCTGTTGCTCGCCGCCGAGGACGCCGACAAGGACATCTCGCTGTACATCAACTCCCCGGGCGGATCGATCAGCGCCGGCATGGCCATCTACGACACCATGGTGCTGGCGCCCTGCGACATCGCCACCTACGCGATGGGCATGGCCGCCTCGATGGGAGAGTTCCTGCTCGCGGCCGGCACCAAGGGCAAGCGCTTCGCGCTGCCGCACGCGCGCATCCTGATGCACCAGCCGCTGGGCGGGGTGACGGGCAGCGCGGCCGACATCGCGATCCAGGCCGAGCAGTTCCACGTCATCAAGAAGGAGATGTTCCGGCTGAACGCCGAATTCACCGGGCAGTCGATCGAGCGCATCGAAGCGGACTCCGACCGCGACCGCTGGTTCACCGCGCAGGAAGCCCTGGAATACGGGTTCGTCGACCACATCATCACCCGCGCCGCCCACATCACCAACGGAGAAGCCCAGTGAGCACCCAGCACCCGAACATGCAGCCCCAGGCGCGCTACATCCTGCCGTCGTTCATCGAGCACTCCAGCTTCGGTGTCAAGGAGTCCAACCCCTACAACAAGCTGTTCGAGGAGCGCATCATCTTCCTCGGCGTCCAGGTGGACGACGCTTCGGCGAACGACATCATGGCGCAGCTGCTGGTGTTGGAATCGCTGGACCCCGACCGCGACATCACCATGTACATCAACTCGCCCGGCGGCGGCTTCACCTCGCTGATGGCGATCTACGACACCATGCAGTACGTCCGCGCCGACATTCAGACGGTGTGCCTCGGTCAGGCCGCGTCGGCCGCGGCGGTGTTGCTGGCCGCCGGAACCCCAGGCAAGCGGATGGCGCTGCCCAACGCTCGCGTGCTGATCCACCAGCCGTCGCTTCAGGGCGTGATCCAGGGCCAGTTCTCCGACCTGGAGATCCAGGCCGCCGAGATCGAGCGGATGCGCACGCTGATGGAGACCACACTGGCCCGCCACACCGGCAAGGATGCCGCGACCGTCCGTAAGGACACCGACCGGGACAAGATCCTGACCGCCGAAGAGGCCAAGGAGTACGGGATCATCGACACCGTCCTGGAATACCGGAAGCTCTCCGCGCAGACCGCCTAGCGTCATCGGCCCTGCGTCGAACGTGCACTGGCCGCGAATCCCCACCTGATTTTTCGCGCTCAGTGCGGGCTGGGCGAACGTCGGCCATGCTTGCCGAGCACACCTCATCAAGACCGACTCGCTGATCAGAGCCGATTCCGCCGAACCGCTGTAGGGTGATTTCGTGGGGATCGGGCGGCGCATCAGCCTCGGTTGGGTCACGACCGCGACACGCCAAAGACACGCAAAGCGCGTCGTTCGCGAGTGACGGGCACCGTCTGGCTATATGTTTCATCCAGACGGGACCAGCATGACTCCCCCGAATATCATCGGCGCGATTCGGCCTTAATGGTCGCGTCGGGCCCGATCTAGCGGGTAGCGTCGGGGGATACATGCGGCACAGCACGACGAACGGCGAATAGGAAGTAGGCCCTCAGCACCATGGCGCGCATCGGAGACGGCGGTGACCTGCTGAAGTGCTCGTTCTGCGGGAAGAGCCAGAAGCAGGTCAAGAAACTCATTGCTGGTCCCGGTGTGTACATCTGCGATGAGTGCATCGACCTCTGCAACGAGATCATCGAAGAGGAACTGGCCGACGCCGACGACGTCAAACTCGACGAACTACCCAAGCCCGTCGAAATCCGGGAATTCCTCGAGGGATACGTCATCGGGCAGGACACCGCCAAGCGCACGCTGGCCGTCGCGGTCTACAACCACTACAAGCGCATTCAGGCGGGGGAGAAGGGGCGCGACTCCCGGCACGAGCCGGTTGAGCTGACCAAGTCCAACATCCTGATGCTCGGGCCCACCGGCTGCGGCAAGACCTACCTGGCGCAGACGCTCGCCAAGATGCTCAACGTGCCGTTCGCCATCGCCGACGCCACCGCGCTGACCGAAGCCGGCTACGTCGGTGAGGACGTCGAAAACATTCTCCTCAAACTCATTCAGGCCGCCGACTACGACGTGAAGCGCGCCGAAACCGGCATCATCTACATCGACGAGGTCGACAAGATCGCCCGCAAGAGCGAGAACCCGTCGATCACCCGCGACGTCTCCGGCGAGGGCGTGCAGCAGGCGCTGCTGAAGATCCTGGAGGGCACCCAGGCTTCGGTGCCCCCGCAGGGCGGCCGCAAGCACCCGCACCAGGAGTTCATCCAGATCGACACCACCAACGTGTTGTTCATCGTCGCGGGTGCGTTCGCCGGCCTGGAGAAGATCATCTACGAGCGCGTCGGCAAGCGCGGCCTCGGGTTTGGCGCCGAGGTGCGCTCGAAGGCCGAGATCGACACCACCGACCACTTCGCCGAGGTCATGCCCGAGGACTTGATCAAGTTCGGGCTGATCCCCGAGTTCATCGGGCGGCTGCCCGTCGTCGCGTCGGTGACCAACCTCGACCGCGAGTCGCTGGTCAAGATCCTCTCCGAGCCGAAGAACGCCTTGGTCAAGCAGTACACCAGGCTGTTCGAGATGGACGGCGTCGAGCTCGAGTTCACCGACGACGCACTGGAGGCGATCGCCGATCAGGCCATCCACCGCGGCACGGGGGCCCGTGGCCTGCGCGCCATCATGGAAGAGGTCCTGCTGCCGGTGATGTACGACATCCCGAGCCGGGACGATGTCGCCAAGGTCGTGGTGACCAAGGAGACCGTGCAGGACAACGTGCTCCCGACGATCGTGCCGCGCAAGCCGTCGCGCACCGAGCGCCGCGACAAGAGCGCCTAACCCGCCTCGCGGTCGAGCGGCCGCGCATTTGGGTACTAGATGCGCATGCCGGCCGCCGCTGAGCTCCCCAGCCCCGTACCGCGCCGGCTGACGCACGCGCTGGACCTGCTGAACTTTCTGCTGGCCGACGTCCGCGACGGGCTGGGCCCCTACCTGTCGATCTACCTGCTGCTGGCCCACCATTGGGACCAGGCGTCGATCGGGTTCGTCATGGCGGTCGGGGGAATCGGGGCGATCGTCGCGCAGGCCCCGGCCGGTGCGTTGGTGGACCGGAGCACGGCCAAGCGGGCGTTGATCGTCGGCGGCGCGTTGACCATCACCGCCGGTTCATTGGCTATGCCGGTCTTTCCGGGGCTGTATTCGATCTCTGTCCTGCAGGCCCTGACCGGTATCGCCGGCTCGGTCTTCGCCCCGGCTTTGGCCGCGATCACTCTGGGCGTCGTGGGTCCGCGCTTCTTCGCCCGCCGGATCGGACGCAACGAGTCGTTCAACCACGCGGGCAACGCCTCGGCCGCGGCCATCACCGGCGGCTTGGCCTACTTCTTCGGCCCGGTGGTGGTGTTCTGGGTGCTCGCCGTCATGGCGGCCGCGAGTGTGCTTGCCACGCTGCGGATTCCGGGCGACGCGATCGATCATGACGTCGCGCGGGGCATGGACCACGTGCCGGGTGGGCCGCACGAGACGCCGTCCCGGATGGCCGTGCTGCTGCACAATCGCCGGCTGATGATCTTCGCCGCGACGGTCATCGCCTTCCACTTCGCCAACGCGGCCATGCTGCCGCTGGTCGGTCAGCTGCTGGCGCTGCACAACAAGGACGTCGGGACCGCGCTGATGGCCGGTTGCATCGTGGCCGCCCAGGTGGTCATGGTGCCGGTGGCCTACCTGGCCGGAGCCAAGGCCGATTCGTGGGGGCGAAAGCCGATCTTCCTGCTCGGTTTCGCGGTCCTGGCGGCACGCGGATTTCTCTACACCCTGTCCGGCAACCCGTATTGGTTGGTTGGCGTGCAGCTGCTGGACGGCGTCGGGGCCGGCGTGTTCGGCGCGCTGTTCCCCCTCGTCGTCCAGGACGTCACGCACGGCACCGGCCGGTTCAACGTGAGCCTCGGTGCCGTGACGGCCGCGACGGGCATAGGCGCCTCGGTGTCCAATCTCGCGGCCGGGTGGATCGTGGTGGCCGCCGGCTACAACGCCGCCTTCGCCTTACTGGGAGCACTCGCCGCCGCGGGCTTTCTCCTCTACCTGGTCGCGATGCCGGAGACGGCGCCCGAAGACGCGAGCGAATCCGCGAAAAGTGACCAATACCACAGTTTTGAACGGCCCGCACCACCGTCCGCGCGCTGACATCGGCTTTAGGTGTAAAACCGCTGTATGCAACCGTTTAGAGACGGCCATTCTCGTCTTAGAGAGTCTTAAAGAAGTGCCATAATTGGTACTACTAGTGACACACAGCTCAAGGGTGCGGGGCGCGCTTGAACGGCGCGTAACGTAAAACTCCAGCGGAGTGCCTATCCGGATAACGAATGGAAGGCGGATACGTGGATCCGAACGGCAGCGGAGCCGGGTCTGATTCTCACAACGGCTCGAACGGGTCGCCTTCCGGTGGCGGGTCCGACCGCCGGCGCCTGGAGCAGGTCGTCATTCGCTTCGCCGGCGACTCCGGCGACGGGATGCAGCTGACGGGCGACCGGTTCACCTCAGAGGCAGCGCTTTTCGGAAACGACCTGGCGACCCAGCCGAACTATCCCGCCGAGATCCGGGCTCCCGCAGGAACACTGCCCGGGGTCTCCTCCTTCCAGATCCAGATCGCCGACTACGACATCCTGACCGCCGGTGACCGCCCCGACGTGCTCGTCGCGATGAACCCGGCGGCGCTCAAGGCCAACCTCGGCGACCTGCCGCGGGGCGGCATGGTGATCGCGAATTCCGACGAGTTCACCAAGCGCAACCTGACCAAGGTGGGTTACGTGACGAACCCGCTCGAGTCCGACGAGTTGTCCGACTACGTCGTGCATTCCGTCGCGATGACCACGCTGACGCTGGGTGCCGTCGAGGCGATCGGCGCGTCGAAGAAGGACGGCCAGCGCGCCAAGAACATGTTCGCGCTGGGCCTGCTGTCCTGGATGTACGGCCGCCCGATCGAAACCAGCGAGAAGTTCATCCGGGAGAAGTTCGCCCGCAAGCCCGACATCGCCGAGGCCAACGTCTTGGCCCTCAAGGCGGGCTGGAACTACGGCGAGACGACCGAGGCGTTCGGCACCACCTACGAGGTCTCGCGGGCGACGCTGCCATCCGGCGAATACCGGCAGATCTCCGGCAACACCGCGATGGCCTACGGCATCGTCGCGGCCGGGCAGCTGGCCGACATTCCGGTGGTGCTCGGCAGCTACCCGATCACCCCGGCGTCGGACATCCTGCACGAGCTGTCCAAGCACAAGAACTTCAACGTGATCACCTTCCAGGCCGAGGACGAGATCGGCGGCATTTGTGCCGCAATCGGCGCCTCTTACGGCGGTGCGCTCGGTGTCACGAGTACTTCGGGCCCGGGGATTTCGCTGAAGTCCGAAGCGCTGGGCCTGGCGGTGATGACCGAGTTGCCGCTGCTGGTCATCGACGTTCAGCGCGGCGGGCCCTCGACCGGCCTGCCCACCAAGACCGAGCAGGCCGACCTGCTGCAGGCGCTGTACGGCCGCAACGGGGAGTCACCGGTCGCCGTGTTGGCGCCGCGCTCGCCGTCCGACTGCTTCGCCGTCGCGATCGAGGCGGTGCGCATCGCGGTGTCGTATCACACGCCGGTGATCGTGTTGTCCGATGGCGCGATCGCGAACGGCTCTGAGCCGTGGCGCATTCCGGACGTCAGCACGCTGCAGCCGATCAAGCACACCTTCGCCAAGCCCGACGAGCCCTTCCAGCCGTATAACCGTGACCCGGACACGCTGGCCCGTCAGTTCGCCATCCCCGGCACCCCGGGGCTCGAGCACCGCATCGGCGGTCTGGAGGCGGCCAACGGTTCGGGTGCCATCTCCTACGAACCGGTCAACCACGACCTGATGGTCCGGTTGCGCCAGGCCAAGATTGACGGCATCTCGGTGCCCGACGTGGAAGTCGACGACCCGACCGGGGACGCCGAGCTGCTGCTGATCGGCTGGGGCAGCTCGTACGGCCCGATCGGCGAAGCCTGCCGGCGCGCGCGGCGCAAGGGCGTCAAGGTCGCGCACGCCCACTTGCGCCATCTCAGCCCGTTCCCGGGGAACCTGGGCGACGTGCTGCGGCGCTACCCGATGGTGGTGTGCCCGGAAATGAACTTGGGCCAGCTGGCATTGCTGCTGCGCGGCAAGTATCTGGTCGACGTGCAGTCGGTCACCAAGGTTCAGGGCGTCGCATTCCTGGCCGATGAGATCGGGCGGGTCATCCGCGCCGCGCTGGGCGGCACGCTGGCCGAAATCGAGCAAGACAAGACGATGGTCGCCAGAATGGCGGCAGCGACGGTGGGAGCGGGAGCTAGCGAATGACCGACCTGATGGGAAATCTGGCGGGCGCGGACCTGGGGTTGACCCCGAGGTTGAAGAAGAACGACGGCGTCCCCACCACGGATCAGCCGCAGAAGGGCAAGGACTTCACCAGTGACCAAGAGGTCCGCTGGTGCCCCGGCTGCGGCGACTACGTCATCCTCAACACCATCCGCAACTTCCTGCCCGAGCTGGGACTGCGGCGGGAGAACATCGTGTTCGTGAGCGGGATCGGCTGCTCCAGCCGCTTCCCGTACTACCTGGAGACCTACGGGTTCCACTCGATCCACGGCCGCGCGCCGGCGATCGCGACCGGTCTGGCGCTGGCCCGAGAGGACCTGTCCGTGTGGGTGGTCACCGGCGACGGTGACGCGTTGTCGATCGGCGGCAACCACCTGATTCACGCGCTGCGCCGCAACGTCAACATCACGATCCTGCTGTTCAACAACCGGATCTACGGGCTGACCAAAGGCCAGTACTCGCCCACGTCGGAGGTCGGCAAGGTCACCAAGTCGACCCCCATGGGTTCGCTGGACCACCCGTTCAACCCGGTGTCGTTGGCCCTGGGCGCCGAGGCGACGTTCGTCGGCCGCGCCCTGGACTCCGACCGCAACGGACTGACCGAGGTGCTGCGCGCGGCCGCCGAGCACCGCGGTGCCGCCGTGGTCGAAATCCTGCAGGACTGCCCGATTTTCAACGACGGCTCGTTCGACGTGCTGCGCAAGGAGGGCGCCGAGGAGCGGGTGATCAACGTCCGCCACGGTGAGCCGATCACCTTCGGTGCCGACGGCGAGTACTGCGTGGTGAAGTCCGGCTTCGGCCTCGAATTCGCCAAGACCGCCGACGTGGCCGTCGACGAGATCATGGTGCATGACGCGCACACCGACGACTCGGCCTACGCCTTCGCGCTGTCGCGGCTCTCCGATCAGAACCTCGATCACACGGTGCTCGGCATCTTCCGGGACGTCACCCGGCCCACCTACGACGACGCGGCGCGCTCCCAGGTGCAGGCCGCGCGGGCCTCGAAGCCGTTCGACGACACCGCTCTGCAATCATTGCTGCGTGGGCGCGACACCTGGACCGTCGACTGACGTGGCCGAGACAGCTTCACTGGCCGGAGTAGTGCTCGCCGGCGGCGCATCGCAACGCATGGGCCGCGACAAGGCCAGCCTCCCAGTGCCTGCGTCCGCGGGCTCCCAGGCGACCACGATGGTCGAGCACGTGGTCGGCATCCTCGGACAGCGTTGCGATCCGGTCCTCGTGATGGCCGCCCAGGGCCAGCCATTGCCCGAACTGCGGGCGCGGGTGATGCGCGACGAACTGCGCGGGTTGGGGCCGTTGCCGGCGACCGGGCGGGCGCTGCGGGCGGCCGCCGACGCCGGTGCCCGGCTCGCCTTCGTCTGCGCCGTCGACATGCCTTTCCTGGCAATCGATCTCATCGACGATCTCACCCGCCGGGCGCTGGAGACCGGCGCGGAAGTGGTGCTGCCGTGGGACGGCCAGGACCACTACCTCGCCGCGGTGTACCGGACCGACCTGGCCGACCGCGCCGACGCCTTGGTGGCGGCCGGCGAGCGCCGGATGCGCGCCCTGGTGGACGCCTCGGACACCCAGCGAATCTTGACGTCGGATTCGCGGTCGCTGACCAACGTCAACACCGACGCCGAGTTGCGCGCCCTCGCGCAGCCGCGCAGCTGACGTCGACCTCACGCGAGCGGGTCGCGGTTGGACCGCGCCGGATCGATGCTCGTACGTCATCAGCCGTCGCAGTCGAAAGCCGAAATTCACAAAGCTATTCGACCTGAGGCGAGTTCTCCTTTCGCCTTGGAATGGCCACGCGGGCGTACGGTTTCCTGCTCTGGGCGAATTCACCCATCCGATCGTGATCTGTTGGGGCATAGCGCATTTCGGATGGGATGATCGGGGGACAGTCCGAGAAGGTAACGCGGGAGCGACGTGAGATCGGCCGAATGCCGCGCCCGCCCAGCAAATTGCATAAGTGAATGGCAGAAGCTCAGTGGACAGACAGCGACGGCGGCGGCCGATCCATAATGCGTCGCCGTCGGCGCCAGGCCACGCGAAAGACATTGCTTAGAACCCTCTTTCGACGATCAGATGCCGGTCCTCCGGCGATCCGGCCGTTCTGCGCGCTCGCTATTCGAACAACGCAAGTTAGCAGGCGCGCAACATAATTCGTCCGCGTCACTGGGCGTGGCGGATGGGCGATGACACGTAATTTGTTGTAAGCTGCGCGGCTTCGCGCCACGGACCCCGGCCCGGTAGGGCGCAATCGACGTAAACGCGCCAGCGCAAATACGTGGGCCAGTTCACAAAATGCGCGTGATTCGGCTCACGATTTGAAAGCGATTGCAAATGTTGGGTACCTGCCGGAATTGCAGTGCTGACCTGCCGAAATGACGACGGGATTGCGCTGTGATCACCCCGTTACCGAAACGAGATGTCCGTTTTCCGAAGATGACGAACGCGGCTGGGTCTCGTACGGTCCGTGTTAGCCCGCAACGGGTTACGGAAGAGTAACTGAAAACAGAATCACGGACCCGCGTGTGAGCGGGGCCGCGGACGTCGCAAGGCCGTCCGTGGCCGGTGGGTAGCACCCGCCGGGCGACTCGAGCCCACCGCTGTCGTGCCAGGAGAACCGGCACGGTCCGAAGCAGGTTTCCGCACCAACCAAAAACCGTCAGCCCACCCCCGTGGGCTTGCTTTGGCGCGCGCGCACCGCGAAAGGAAAGATATTGAAGAACGTCCGTAAGACGCTCGTTCTCGCCGCGATCACGGGCACCCTCGTGACCATCCCTTCGGCCACCGCCAGTGCGGAACCGACGGGTTTCGACCCCAACTTCGCGCCCGCCGGGGCGCCGGACGCACCGCCGCCGCCTCCGGCGCCCCGGCGGGCGCGAAGTTGGGGTGCGGGGTTTGACCCCAACGTGCCGCCGCCTCCGGGCCCGGATGCCCCGCCGCCTCCGCCGGTCCGGGCGTACAGCGTGAACTGGGACGCCATCGCGCAGTGCGAGTCGGGCGGCAACTGGTCGATCAGCACCGGTAACGGCTTCTCCGGTGGCCTGCAGTTCACCCCGAGCACCTGGCGCGCCAACGGCGGCAACGGTTCGCCCCAGAACGCGAGCCGTGAGGAGCAGATCCGGGTAGCGGAGAACGTGCTGCACTCCCAGGGCATCGGCGCCTGGCCGGTGTGCGGCCGTCGCGGCTGACCTCCCCAACGCAGTACTAAGTAGTGGCAAGTAGTGCCGGGCCCCTGGCCCGGCACTACTTGTCTGCGGGGGTAGCGTCGGGCCCGTGACCGCAACGCCGCGCGAATTCGACATCGTGTTGTACGGGGCGACCGGCTTCGTCGGGAAGCTGACCGCTGAATACCTGGCCCGGTCCGGGCCGGGCACGCGGGTGGCGCTGGCCGGCAGATCGACCGAGCGCTTGCGGGCTGTTCGCGACACCCTAGGTGAATCCGCGCGGTCCTGGCCGCTGGTCGCCGCGGACGCCTCGTCGCCGTCCACGCTGAATGAGATGGCCAGCCGCACCCGGGTCGTCATCACCACGGTCGGGCCGTACACCCGCTACGGGCTGCCGCTGGTGGCCGCCTGCGCGGCGGCGGGGACCGACTACGCCGACCTGACCGGCGAGGCGATGTTCGTCCGCGAGAGCATCGACTGCTACCACAAGCAGGCAGCCGACACCGGCGCACGGATCGTGCACGCCTGCGGATTCGATTCCGTCCCTTCGGACCTCAGCGTGTATGCGCTCTACCGGGCGGCGCGAGACGACGGCGCCGGCGAACTCGGCGAAACCGACCTGGTGGTCCGGTCCTTCTCGGGTGGGGTGTCCGGTGGAACCGTGGCGTCGATGCTGGAAGTGCTGGACACCGCATCCCGCGATCCCGATGCCCGTCGTCAGCTCGCCGACCCGTACACCTTGAGCACCGACCGCAGCGCCGAACCGGAGATCGGACCGCAGCCCGACCTGCCGTGGCGCCGGGGCCGTCAGATCGCACCGGAACTGACCGGCGTATGGACGTCGGGATTCGTGATGGCGCCCTACAACACCCGAATCGTGCGGCGCAGCAACGCATTACTGGACTGGGCGTACGGCCGCCAGTTCCGCTACACCGAAAGCATGAGCCTGGGGTCCTCGCCGCTGGCGCCGCTGGCGTCCGCCGCGGTCGGCGGAGTCGCCAACGCCACCTTCGGACTGGGCAGCCGCTACTTCCGGCTGCTGCCGCGCCGGCTGGTGGAGCGGATCGTCCCCAAGCCCGGGACCGGCCCCAGCCCGGCGGCGCGCGAGCGCGGCTTCTACAAGATCGAGACCTACACCACCACGACCACCGGCGCGCGTTACGTCGCGCGCATGGAGCAGCGCGGCGACCCCGGCTACAAGGCGACCTCGGTGCTGTTGGGGGAGTGCGGCCTCGCGCTCGCCTTCGACCGCGACAAGCTGCCCGATCTGCACGGCGTCCTCACCCCCGCCGCGGCGATGGGCGATGCCCTGCTGGCCCGGTTCCCCGCCGCGGGTGTGACGCTGCAGGTCGACCGGCTGGGGAAGTGACCCGGCTCACCTGCGATTTGGGCACTTACACACAGGTAAACGGCGCTCCCTAGAATTGACGGGTGACCGCCAGCCGCAGCCCCGCCACCGACCTGCCCAAGTCGTGGGATCCGGGCGCCGCCGAAAGCGCGATCTACCAGAGATGGCTCGACGCGGGCTACTTCGAGGCGGACCCGACGAGCGCCAAACCCGGGTACTCGATCGTGTTGCCGCCGCCGAACGTGACCGGCAGCCTGCACATGGGCCACGCGCTGGAACACACCATGATGGACGCCCTGACCCGTCGCAAACGGATGCAGGGTTATGAGGTGCTGTGGCAGCCGGGCATGGATCACGCGGGCATCGCGACCCAGAGCGTGGTGGAAAAGCAGCTCGCGGTGGACGGCAAGACCAAAGAGGACTTCGGCCGGGAGCTGTTCGTCGAAAAGGTGTGGGACTGGAAGCGGGAGTCCGGCGGTGCCATCGGCGGTCAGATGCGCCGGCTCGGCGACGGGGTGGCGTGGAGCCGCGACCGGTTCACCATGGACGAGGGCCTGTCGCGCGCGGTCCGCACCATCTTCAAGCGGCTCTACGACGCCGGGCTGATCTATCAGGCCGAACGGCTGGTCAACTGGTCCCCGGTGCTGCAGACGGCGATCTCCGACATCGAGGTCGTCTACGACGAGGTCGAGGGCGAACTGGTCTCGTTCCGGTACGGCTCGCTCAACGACGACGAGCCGCACATCGTGGTGGCGACCACCCGGGTCGAGACGATGCTGGGCGACACCGCCATCGCCGTGCATCCGGACGACAAGCGCTACACGGACCTGGTCGGGACAACGCTGCCGCACCCGTTCCTGGATCGACAAGTCGTCGTCGTCGCCGACGAGCACGTCGATCCCGAGTTCGGCACCGGCGCGGTCAAAGTCACGCCCGCCCATGATCCCAACGACTTCGAGATCGGGTTGCGGCACAACCTGCCGATGCCGAGCATCATGGACGCCCGGGCCGTCATCGCCGATACGGGAACAGAATTCGACGGCATGGACCGGTTCGAGGCCCGCACGGCGGTGCGCGACGCGCTCGCGGCGCAAGGCCGCATCGTCGAGGAGAAGCGGCCCTATCTGCACAGCGTCGGACATTCCGAGCGCAGCGGCGAGGTCATCGAGCCGCGCCTGTCGCTGCAGTGGTGGGTGAAGGTCGAGTCGCTCGCCAAGGCCGCCGGGGACGCGGTTCGCAACGGGGACACCGTGATTCACCCGGCCAGCATGGAGCCGCGGTGGTTCGGCTGGGTCGACGACATGCGCGACTGGTGCATCTCACGGCAGCTGTGGTGGGGCCACCGCATCCCGATCTGGTACGGGCCGGACGGCGAGCAGGTGTGCGTCGGCCCGGACGAGACCCCGCCGGAGGGCTGGGAGCAGGACCCCGACGTGCTGGACACCTGGTTCTCCTCGGCCCTCTGGCCGTTCTCCACGCTGGGCTGGCCGGACAAGACACCGGAGCTGGAAAAGTTTTATCCGACAAGCGTTTTGGTCACCGGATACGACATCCTGTTCTTCTGGGTGGCTCGCATGATGATGTTCGGCACCTTCGTCGGCGACGACGACGCCATCACGCTCGACGGTCGCCGCGGACCGCAGGTGCCGTTCACCGACGTGTTCCTGCACGGACTGATCCGTGACGAGTTCGGCCGCAAGATGAGCAAGTCCAGGGGCAACGTCGTCGACCCGCTGGACTGGATGGACAGCTTCGGCGCCGACGCCCTGCGGTTCACGCTGGCCCGCGGCGCCAACCCCGGAGGTGACCTGGCCGTCGGCGAGGACGCCGTGCGGGCATCGCGCAATTTCTGCACCAAGCTGTTCAACGCCACCCGCTACGCGTTGCTCAACGGCGCCCGTGTCGCGCCGCTGCCGGCGCAGGACCAACTGACCGACGCCGACCGGTGGATCCTGGGACGGCTGGAAGAGGTTCGCGCCGAAGTAGATTCGGCCCTCGACGACTACGAGTTCAGTCGCGCCTGCGAGGCGCTCTACCACTTCGCGTGGGACGAATTCTGCGACTGGTATGTCGAATTGGCCAAGACGCAGCTGGCCGAGGGGAACGCTCACACCACCGCGGTGCTCGCCGCCGTGCTGGACACCCTGCTGCGGCTGCTGCACCCCGTCATCCCGTTCCTCACCGAGGCGTTGTGGCAGGCCCTGACCGGCCAGGAATCGCTGGTGATCGCCGCCTGGCCGCAATCCTCGGGTATCGATTCGGACCCCGTTGCGGCGCAACGGATCAGCGATATGCAGCGGCTGGTCACCGAGGTCCGCCGGTTCCGCAGCGATCAAGGCCTGGCCGACCGGCAGAAGGTGCCGGCCAGGTTGGGCGGCGTGGACGCCGCGGACCTGGGCGCACAGGTGGCCGCCGTGTCGTCGCTGGCCTGGCTCACCGCGCCGGGCGAAGACTTCCAGTCGTCGGTGTCGTTGGAGGTGCGGCTGGGCCCCCAGATGAACCACACGGTCGTCGTCGAACTCGACACCTCGGGCGCCATCGATGTCGCCGCCGAACGGCGCCGCCTGGAAAAAGACCTCGCCGTGGCGCAAAAGGAACTGGCGTCCACCACCGCCAAACTCGCCAACGAGGACTTCCTGTCCAAGGCCCCGCAGAACGTCGTGGACAAGATCCGGGACCGTCAGCGCGTGGCCCGGGACGAGTCCGACCGGATCTCCGCGCGGCTGGCCGGGCTGCAATGAGTTCTCGATGACCGAGCCCCCCGACTGGCCCGAAGACGACCGCCAAAACGGCGCCACCGACCTGGCTCCCACCCCGGACGAGATCGCCGCGCTGCTTCAGGTCGAGCATCTGCTCGACCAACGCTGGCCGGAGACCAAGATCGAGCCGAGCCTGACCCGGATCAGCGCGCTGATGGACCTGCTGGGCTCGCCGCAACGGGCCTATCCCTGCATCCACATCGCCGGCACGAACGGGAAGACCTCGGTGGCACGCATGGTCGACGCGTTGGTGACCGCCCTGCACGGGCGCACCGGCCGGACCACCAGCCCGCACCTGCAATCGGCGGTCGAGCGCATCGCGATCGACGGCCGGCCGATCACCCCGGCGCAGTACGTCGCGACGTATCGGGAGATCGAGCCCTTCGTGCAGATGATCGACGCGCAATCCCAAGCCGCCGGCGGACCGGCGATGAGCAAGTTCGAGGTGCTGACCGCCATGGCGTTCGCGGCGTTCGCCGACGCGCCCGTCGACGTCGCGGTCATCGAGGTCGGCATGGGCGGGCGGTGGGACGCCACCAACGTCGTCGACGCGCCGGTCGCGGTCATCACCCCGATCGGCATCGACCACGTCGAATACCTCGGCGACGATCTCGCCGGTATCGCCGGCGAGAAGGCCGGCATCATCACCAAGGCTCCTGACGGCGCGCCCGACACCGTCGCCGTCATCGCGCGTCAGGCGCCCGAAGCGATGGAAGTGCTGCTGGCCCAGACCGTGCGCGCCGACGCGGCGGTGGCCCGCGAGGATTCGGAGTTCGCCGTCCTGGGGCGTCAGGTCGCGATCGGCGGCCAGGTGCTGCAGCTGCAGGGCCTGGGCGGCGTGTATTCCGACATCTACCTGCCCCTGCACGGCGAACACCAGGCGCACAATGCGGCGGTGGCGCTCGCGGCGGTGGAAGCCTTCTTCGGTGCCGGCGCGCAGCGGCAACTCGACGTCGACGCGGTGCGGGCCGGATTCGCCGCCGTCACCAGCCCCGGCCGCCTGGAACGCATGCGCAGCGCGCCCACCGTGTTCATCGACGCCGCGCACAACCCGGCCGGCGCCACCGCGCTGGCGCAGACACTCAGCGACGAATTTGACTTCCGATACCTGGTCGGTGTGCTCAGCGTGCTGGCCGACAAGGACGTCCACGGCATCCTCGCCGCGCTCGAGCCGGCGTTCGATGCCGTCGTCGTGACCCAGAACGGGTCGCCGCGGGCCCTGGACGTCGAGTCGCTGGCGTTGGCGGCGGGGGAGCGCTTCGGGCCCGACCGAGTCACCACCGCCGAGAACCTGCGCGACGCGATCGACGTCGCGACCGCCCTGGTCGACGACGCCACGGTGGCCGGGGACGCCGAGGCCTTCTCCGGCACGGGCATCGTCATCACCGGTTCGGTCGTCACCGCCGGGGCCGCACGCACCCTGTTCGGCCGGGATCCGGAATGACCGACCGCAACCGGGCTGACCCCTGGAGGAGCTTCGGCGCGGTGATGGCCGCGACGTTGTTCCTGGAAGCGATCGTGGTGTTGCTGGCGATTCCGGTGGTGAGCGCGGTCGGCGGTGGACTGACGCCGGTGACGCTGGGTTACCTGATCGGCGTGGCGGCGCTGCTCATCCTGCTGGGCGGGGTGCAGCGCAAACCCTGGGCGATCTGGGTGAACCTGGGCGTTCAACTGCTGCTCCTCGCCGGCTTCGCGGTGTATCCGGGAGTGGGGTTCATCGGGGTGCTTTTCACCGGGTTGTGGGCCCTCATCGCGTACTTCCGGGCCGAGGTGCGGCGCCGCCAGGGGTAGGGCGGCCCCCCGACTGCCGCGGCCGCCGCCCGGCCGATTCCCGCCCCGTTCTGTACGCTGTCGGCCGTGACCGAACGGACCCTGGTACTGATCAAGCCGGACGGCGTCGAGCGGCAGCTGGTCGGGGAGATCATCAGCCGCATCGAGCGGAAGGGCCTGACCATTGCCGCGCTCGAGCTGCGGCGCGTCAGCGAGGACCTGGCCGCCCAGCATTACGCCGAGCACGACGGCAAGCCGTTCTTCGGATCGCTGCTGGAGTTCATCACCTCGGGGCCGGTGGTGGCGGCGATCGTCGAGGGACCGCGCGCGATCGCCGCGTTTCGGCAGCTCGCGGGCGGCACCGACCCGGTGGACAAGGCGACCCCCGGCACGATCCGGGGCGATTTCGGGCTGGAGACCCAGTTCAACCTCGTGCACGGGTCGGATTCGGCCGAGTCCGCAAAGCGCGAAATCGCGCTCTGGTTTCCCGACGCGTAGCGCCCAGCAAACGGGCCGCGCCACGCCGTTGACGGCGTGTTCGCTCGGGGGCGGCTTGGCTTGCCGAGTGATGTGGGATACTGATGGAGGGTGAACGTCGCCGGACCGGCGTCGGACACCCGAATGAAGACTTAGACAAGCGCGATCATCGCCACCCCGCGTTGGTGCGCGGCATGTCAGGCCGTCATTCAGCACGGCGCCGAGTGCGTTCTCCGCGAACCGCTCGGGGCGAGACCATCACAAGCCCGGGGAAGTCACCCGGGCCCATAGCGAAGCCCTCGCGTGGCCGCGTCGCCATGACGCGCCCGGGGGCTTGAGGAGAATACGTGGTAGACGGTGCACCATCCGCAGAGTCATCCGAAGAGCCGACCCGGCACGACGAACTGCCTGACCGCCTGAGAGTTCATTCACTGGCACGCACGCTGGGGACCACCAGTAAGCGGGTGCTGGACGCGTTGAGCGCCCTCGACGGGCGCATCCGCAGCGCGCACTCCACCGTGGACCGCGACGACGCGGTGCGGGTACGCGATCTGCTGGCCGCCCAGCCCGACGCCGGTGCGGAGGACGCCCACGGCGCCGCCGTCGGCGGCGGGGAGGGCGACGAAGCCGCCGCGGAACCCGAATCGCGGCTGATGCTCGAGACCGCGGTGGAGCGGCCGCATTACATGCCGCTGTTCGTCGCGCCGCAGCCGCTGGAGGCGGACGAAGACGACGGGAACGCCGACGATGGCGCCGACTCCGACGACTCCGATGCCGACGACGAAGACGACGAGCAGGCCGATCGGCCGGCCAACCGTCGGCGGCGTCGTGGCCGCCGCGGCCGCGGCCGCGGCCGCGGTGAGCAGGGCGGACCGGACAACCAGAACGACGCCGGTGACGACGAAGAGCCCCAGCGGCGCCAGAAGGCGGGCCGCGGCGACACCTCCGACACCGAGGACGGCGACGACGAAGAGGGCTCCGACTATTCGGACTCCGATGACTCCGACACCGGTGACGACGGTTCGGCGGAGGGCGCCAGCCGTCGCCGCCGCAGGCGCCGGCGGCGCAAGTCGGGCTCCGGTGACGACGGCGACGAGAGCCCCTCGCCCGACGACCCCCCCAACACCGTGGTGCACGAGCGCCCGCCCCGCAGCGGCAAGAACGGCGGCGATGGCGGCAACGGCTCGTCGAACGCCGAGATCAAGGGCATCGACGGCTCCACCAGGCTGGAGGCCAAGCGGCAACGGCGCCGCGACGGGCGCGGCGCGGGGCGGCGCGGGCCGCCGGTACTGACCGAGGCGGAGTTCCTGGCGCGCCGCGAGGCCGTCGAACGGATCATGGTCGTGCGCGACCGCGTCCGTACGGAGCCGCCGCACCAGGGGGCGCGGTACACCCAGATCGCGGTGCTCGAGGACGGCATCGTCGTCGAGCACTTCGTGACGTCGGCCGCATCCGCCTCGCTGGTCGGCAACATCTACCTCGGGATCGTGCAGAACGTCCTGCCCTCGATGGAGGCGGCGTTCGTCGACATCGGCCGCGGCCGCAACGGCGTGCTCTACGCCGGCGAGGTCAACTGGGAGGCGGCGGGGCTGGGCGGGTCCGACCGCAAGATCGAACAGGCGCTCAAACCGGGCGACTACGTCGTGGTCCAGGTCAGCAAGGACCCCGTCGGGCACAAGGGCGCCCGGCTGACCACCCAGGTGTCGCTGGCCGGCCGGTACCTGGTCTACGTGCCGGGCGCGTCGTCGACGGGGATCAGCCGCAAGCTGCCCGACACCGAACGGCAGCGGCTCAAGGAGATCCTGCGCGAGGTGGTTCCCTCCGATGCCGGGGTGATCATCCGCACGGCCTCCGAGGGCGTCAAAGAGGACGACATCCGCAACGACGTCACCCGGCTGCAGGAGCGCTGGAAGCAGATCGAGGCCAAGGCGACCGAGATCAGTGAGAAGGCCGCCGGTGCGGCGGTCGCGCTCTACGAAGAGCCCGACGTGCTGGTCAAGGTCATCCGCGACCTGTTCAACGAGGACTTCGCGGGCCTGATCGTCTCCGGCGACGAGGCGTGGACGACGATCACCGACTATGTGAATTCCGTTGCGCCCGATCTGGTTTCGAAGCTGAACAAGTATGAGCCGCCCAGCGGCCCGGATGGTCAGGCCGGCCCCGACGTCTTCGCGGTGCACCGCATCGACGAGCAACTGGCCAAGGCGATGGAGCGCAAGGTCTGGCTGCCGTCGGGAGGCACGCTGGTGATCGACCGGACCGAGGCCATGACCGTGGTCGACGTCAACACCGGCAAGTTCACCGGCTCCGGCGGCAATCTCGAACAGACCGTCACCAAGAACAACCTCGAGGCGGCCGAGGAGATCGTGCGCCAACTGCGGCTGCGCGACATCGGCGGCATCGTGGTCATCGACTTCATCGACATGGTCCTCGAGTCCAACCGCGACCTGGTGCTGCGGCGGCTTACCGAGGCGTTGGCCCGCGACCGCACCCGCCATCAGGTGTCCGAGGTGACGTCGCTGGGCCTGGTCCAGCTGACCCGCAAGCGGCTGGGTACCGGGCTGATCGAGGCTTTCTCCACGTCGTGCACCCACTGCGGCGGCCGGGGAATCGTGCTGCACACCGACCCGGTGGACTCGACCCCCTCCAATGGGCGCAAGTCGGAGTCCGGGGGTCGCCGCGGCAGGCGCTCCAAGAAGAAGGGGGCCGAGGAGCCGTCGGAACAGCCCATCGTGGCCAAGGTGCCCGCGCACGCCCCCGGCGAGCACCCGATGTTCAAGGCGATGGCCGCCGGCGGAACTGCGGTCCGCGACGACGAGGAATCCGACGAGGCCGCCGAGGAAGCGACCACCGAGTTCGACGAGCAGAAGCCGGCGGACGCGGCCGACATGGAGGACGCCGACCAGGAGGACTTCGAGGAGTCTGACGAAGACACCGACGACGACACCGACGAAGACACCGACGAAGAGGCCGACGACGATCTCGATGACGACGACGAGGACCTCGATGACGAGGAGGACCTGGGCGACGACGACGAAGACCTCGAGATGGACGACGACGACCTGGACGTCGAGGATGACTCCGACTCGGACTCCGACGACGGGCCCGAGTCGTCCGGCGAGGCCGGGTTCGGGCGTCCGCGGCGCCGCCGGGCGGCGGGCCGGCCGGCCGGCCCGCCGATCCACGTGGACTGACCTGGCCCGGTTTGACCCTGTAGCCGCTGGTCAAGTACCCTAGGACAGTTGTCGCCAGGCCGTGTGGACTTTGGCCGGCGACAGCGGGCCACCGGGCAATCGGAGTGGACCCGCAACCCAGACCCACTGAGCTCACCGCCGGTGGCTCGCGCGCGACAGAGCCGAAGAAGCGGCTGAGCAGAGGAAAGAAGGCAGGAGCAACGATGGCGACCTACGCAATCGTCAAGACGGGCGGCAAGCAGTACAAGGTCGCCGTCGGGGACGTGGTCAAGGTCGAAAAGCTCGACTCCGACCCGGGCGCGAACGTGTCGCTGCCCGTGACCCTGGTCGTGGACGGCGCGAAGGTCACCACCGACGCCGCCGCGCTGGCCAAGGTGGCGGTGACGGGCGAGGTGCTCGAGCACACCAAGGGCCCCAAGATCCGTATCCACAAGTTCAGGAACAAGACCGGCTACCACAAGCGTCAGGGACACCGTCAGCAGCTGACGGTCCTGAAGGTCACCGGAATCAAGTGATGAGCCGTCAGGCGAAGAACAGACAAGACTGAGCGGAGACCACATAAATGGCACACAAGAAGGGCGCTTCCAGCTCGCGCAACGGTCGCGATTCCGCCGCTCAGCGGCTGGGCGTCAAGCGATTCGGCGGCCAGATCGTCAAGGCGGGCGAGATCATCGTGCGTCAGCGCGGCACCAAGTTCCACCCCGGTCTGAACGTCGGGCGTGGCGGCGACGACACGTTGTTCGCCAAGGCTGCCGGCGCCGTCGAGTTCGGCATCAAGCGCGGACGCAAAACCGTCAGCATCACGCCCCAGGTCTAGCCTCGCGAGCCGGGGCATCGCGCCCCGCGCGGGAAAACGCTGCGGCGGCTTCTCGAGGTGTTGTCGCCCGGGCGTGACTTTCGAAGGGCTGGTATCTGATGCCTCGATTCGTCGATCGGGTCGTCATCCACGCGCGTGCGGGTTCCGGCGGTAACGGCTGCGCGTCGGTCCACCGCGAGAAGTTCAAGCCGCTGGGCGGTCCCGACGGCGGCAACGGTGGCCGCGGCGGCAGCATCGTGTTCGTCGTCGATCCGCAGGTGCACACCCTGTTGGACTTCCACTTCCATCCGCACGTCACCGCCCCGTCGGGCAAACAGGGCATGGGCAACAACCGTGACGGAGCGGCGGGCACGGATCTAGAAGTCAAAGTCCCCGACGGCACCGTCGTCTTGGACGAAAACGGCCGGCTGCTGGCCGATCTGGTGGGAGCGGGCACCCGCTTCGAAGCGGCGGCCGGCGGCCGTGGCGGGCTGGGCAACGCGGCGCTGGCGTCGCGCGCCCGCAAGGCTCCCGGCTTCGCGCTGCTCGGCGAACCGGGCGAAGCGCGAGACCTCACGCTGGAGCTCAAGACTGTCGCCGACGCCGGTCTCATCGGGTTTCCCTCGGCCGGCAAATCGTCACTGGTGTCGGCGATCTCGGCGGCCAAACCGAAGATCGCGGACTATCCGTTCACGACGCTGGTGCCCAATCTCGGGGTGGTGTCGGCCGGCGAGCACACGTTCACGGTCGCCGACGTGCCGGGCCTCATCCCCGGCGCATCGCAGGGCCGCGGCCTGGGTCTGGACTTCCTGCGGCACATTGAGCGCTGCGCCGTGCTGGTGCACGTCGTCGACTGCGCCACGTCGGAGCCGGGCCGCGACCCCATCTCCGACATCGACGCGCTGGAAGCCGAACTCACCGCGTATACCCCCACCCTGCGGGGCGACACGACTTTGGGCGACCTCGCCGAGCGGCCCCGCGCGGTGGTGCTCAACAAGATCGACGTACCCGAGGCGCGGGAGCTCGCCGAATTCGTCCGCGACGAGATCGCCGAGCGCGGCTGGCCGGTGTTCGAAGTGTCGACGGTGTCGCGGGAAGGATTGCAGCCGTTGATCTTCGGGCTCTGGCGGATGATCTCGGAATACAACGCCGCCCGGCCGCAGGCAGTGCCGCGCCGGCCGGTCATCCGCCCGGTTCCCGTCGACGACAGCGGCTTCACGGTTGAGCCGGACGGGGAGGGTGGCTTCGTGGTCAGCGGCGCCCGGCCGCAGCGGTGGGTTCGGCAGACCAACTTCGACAACGACGAAGCCGTCGGCTATCTCGCCGACCGGCTGGCCCGGCTGGGCGTCGAGGAGGAACTGTTGCGGCTGGGCGCCCAACCCGGGTGCGCCGTGACCATCGGGGACATGACGTTCGACTGGGAGCCCCAAACACCTGCGGGACAACACGTTGCGATGTCCGGCAGAGGCACCGACGTGCGACTGGAACGCACTGAGCGCGCCGGCGCCGCGGAGCGCAAGGCGGCCCGCCGTCAGCGGCGCGCCGGCGACGATGCAGTGGGGGTACCTCCCGCTTGCGGGGGACGCAGCGATGCGGAGGGGGCACCTCCCGCTTGCGGGGGAGAGCGGCGCAGAACCAGAGAACGCGGGGACGAGTCGTGACCCCGCACCGCGAGGCGATCCGCACCGCGCGCAGCCTGGTGGTCAAGATCGGGACCAACGCGCTGACCACCCCGTCCGGGGTATTCGACGCCGGCCGGCTGGCCGGGCTGGCCGACGCCATCGAGTCGCGCATGAAGGCGGGCACCGATGTCGTCATCGTCTCGTCGGGCGCCATCGCCGCCGGCATCGAACCGCTCGGCTTGACCCGTCGCCCCAAGGATCTGGCGACCAAGCAGGCCGCGGCCAGCGTCGGGCAGGTCGCGCTGGTGAACGCGTGGAGCGCGGCGTTCGCGCGGTACGGTCGCACGGTCGGCCAGGTGCTGCTGACCGCGCACGACATCTCCATGCGGGCGCAGCACACGAACGCCCAGCGCACCCTGGACCGGCTGCGGGCCCTGCACGCGGTCGCGATCGTCAACGAGAACGACACGGTGGCCACCAACGAGATCCGGTTCGGCGACAACGATCGCCTCTCGGCGCTGGTGGCTCACCTGGTCGGCGCCGAAGCCCTGGTGTTGCTCTCCGACATCGACGGGCTCTACGACGCCGATCCGCGAAAGACCAAGGGCGCCAAGTTCATTGCCGAGGTATCCGGAGCGGACGATCTGATCGGGGTGGTCGCGGGCCCCGGCAGCGACCTGGGGACCGGCGGAATGGTATCGAAGATGTCCTCGGCGCTACTGGCCGCCGACGCCGGGGTGCCGGTCCTGCTCGCCGCCGCGGCCGACGCTGGCACCGCGCTGAGCGATGCCTCGGTCGGCACGGTGTTCGCCGCACGGCCACAACGGATGTCGGCGCGGCGGTTCTGGCTGCGCTATGCCGCCGAGGCGGCCGGTGCGCTGACGCTCGACGAGGGTGCGGTGCGCGCGGTGCTGGCGCAGCGCCGCTCGCTGCTGCCCGCCGGCATCACCGGGGTGTCGGGCCGGTTCTATGCGGGAGACGTCGTCGAATTGCGCGGCCCCGACGCGGCCATGGTGGCCCGCGGTGTGGTGGCCTACGACGCCACCGAACTGGCGACCATGATCGGAAGGTCGACCTCCGAGCTGCCGGGTGAGCTGCGCCGGCCCGCGGTACACGCCGACGACCTGGTGGCGGTGTAAGCCCGTCAGCTGAACGGGTTGCTGTTGTCCTGCCACGCCGCCGATTCCGGGCGCGGCCCGAAACGGCGCGCGTAATCCTCGTGCATCTTCGCTTGTTTCTTGTTCTTGATCACGTCGACCAGGTTCGGGTCGAGGCCGTGCTGCGCCAGCCGGTGTCGACGCCAAACCTTGTTCAGCGCAAGCGAGATGAGCAGTGCCCAGATGTAGAGCGGCACCGTCATCTCGCTATGCACATACAGCGAAGCGGGCAGTAGCCAGAAGGGCGCGAGAACGAACAGCGGTGGTATGGCCCACCGGATCATGTGCCGGCGCACGGCGCCCTTGCCCGCCAGGTCGTTGGCGACCCAGTCGCGCATCGAGCTGGGCAGGGTCCGGCCGTAGGAATAGGCGATGTGTTGCCAAATGTTGGGTTTGGTCTTGGCGGTGGTCATGGCGGCTCCTATGAGGGGGTCAGGACTGCAATGCGCCCGCTGCCAAGGCGGCCGCGTTGATGCGGGTGAGCACCTGATGCAGGTGCCGAAGTTCGTCGATGTCGACACCGAGACGCTCGACCACGGCGGGCGGAATCTTGCACGCACGCCGACGTAGGGCGGTGCCGCTGTCGGTGAGTTTGACTTCGGTGGAGCGCTCATCGACGGTGCTTCGTGTACGGGTGATCAGACCGAGGGCCTCCAAGCGCTTGAGCATCGGCGACAGCGTGGCCGAATCCATCTGCAGCGTGGCTGCGATCTCCTTGACCGACAGCGGTTTGCGCTGCCCCGGCGCCGATTTCTGATGATCCCAGAGCGTCAGCATCACCAGATACTGGGGATGGGTCAGCCCCAACGGCTCCAGCAGCGGCCGGTAGACCGCCAACACGGCGCGGTTGGTCACGCTCAGCGCGAAACAGACCTGCTGTTCCAGGGAAAGCGGGTCGATGTCGGGCGCGGCCGGCGATGCCATATTCGCATGGTACGCGAATAGATAGGGCACTAACTATGTTGTTCCGGTCACAGGGCTGGTTATGCCCGCCGGGCCACTGCCGCATCAGTGCGCCGAAGCGCTCTTGAGATAGAGGGCTCCCCAGACGATTTCGGCCAGCGTGGCGGCCAGTTCCGCGTCGTAGTCGAGCGGCTTCGCCGGAAGGTCCTGCTGGCACGCGCGCTCGACCATCCACGTCAGCGCGCTGGCCGTGGTGGCCGCGGGCAACTCCGGCCGGATCGAGCCGTCGGCCTGACCCTCTTCGATGACCCGGGTCATCCGCCCCGTGACAGCGGTCAACAGGTTGCGATAGGTCGCGGCGACCAGCGCGTCGTAGCCCGCCATCTCGTTGAGGGCGACCAACACCGGTTGGTGACGCCGATAGCTGGCGACGATGCCGTCCATCGCGGCGCGGACGTCGCCAGGATCGCGCCGCCCGGCCACACTCCACCACCGGTCCGCGCTGGCGGCGAGGTCGGTGAACACCTGGTTGGCCAGGCGGCGCAGCAGGTGGCCCTTGTCCTCGAAGTAGATGTAGAAGCTCGCGCGGGATATGCCGGCTTCGGTCGACAGCCGGTCGACGCTGAGTTCGGTGAAACTGGCGCCGCCGCGCATCAGCCGCTCGGTGGCGTCCAACAGCCGTCGCTCGATCTGCTCTCGCCGCTGCTGACGTCCATGCTCGCGGCTGGCCTGCGGCTTCCTGGTGACCGATGGCATTGGCCCAGCATAGAACTCTGTTTGACAACTTGACTAGACACCATGTCTAGGAATAGTGTCGCTGACGATCTGTGACCGGGGTCATACACAACGGAGGTGGGCCATGACCGTGATGACCGGGACGTCGGGCGCCGAGCGGCCCGGCCGGGCCTATGACCCCATCGACCTGTCCTCGCGCGCGTTTTGGTCCACGACCGCGGCCGACCGGGAACGCGCGTTCGCGGTGCTGCGGGCCGAGCGGCCGGTGAGCTGGCACCCACCCGTGGAGGACGCCCTGATGCCCGATCCGCAGGATCCCGGCTACTGGGCGGTCACGCGACGCGCCGACATCGTCTCGGCCAGCCGCAACAACGAGGTGTTCCTGTCCGGCCACGGTGTGATGTTCGAGAACATCCCGGTCGAGTTGCTCGAAGCGTCCCAGTCGTTCCTGGCGATGGATCCGCCGCGACACACCAAGCTACGCAAGCTCGTCAGCGCCGCGTTCACCCCGAGGCAGATCCGCCGCATCGAGGACTCGATCAGGGCGAACGCCAAGGCCATCGTCGAAGAGCTGCGCGCGGCCGGTAGCGGGGCCGACTTCGTCGACCACTGCGCCAAGCAACTGCCGATCCGAACCTTGTCGGACATGGTGGGGATCCCGGAATCGGAGCGAGAGCACGTGGCGCGGGCCGCCGATGCGCTGGTGTCCTGGGCGGACCCGGTCTACCTCGACGGTCGCAACCCGCTGGAGGTGCTGGTCGAAAACCAGGTGTACCTGCACCAAATCGCCGGCTCGTTGGCCGCCGAGCGCCGCGAGCGTCCCGGCGACGACCTATTCAGCGGCCTGGTCAACGCCGAGGTCGACGGCGACCGGCTGACCGACGCCGAGGTGGCCGCATTCTTCGTGCTGCTTTCCGTGGCCGCCAACGACACCACCCGCCAAACGACCAGCCACGCCATGAGGGCGCTCACCGACTTCGGGGATCAACGGGCGTGGCTAGTGGAGGACTTCGACAACCGGATCGGAACCGCCGTCGAGGAGTTCGTCCGCTGGGCCAGTCCGGTCATGACCTTCCGTCGCACGGCCGCAACGGATTTCGAGCTAGGCGGCCAGAGGATCCGGGCGGGGGAGAAGGTCGTCATGTTCTATCCGTCCGGCAACTGGGACACCGAGGCGTTCGACCACCCGGAGCGCTTCGACCTGAGCCGCAGCCCCAATCCGCACGTCGGCTTCGGCGGCGGCGGCGTGCACTTCTGCCTCGGCGCCCATGTGGCCCGGGCGCAGCTGCGCGCCATCTTCGGCGAGCTGTTGCGCCAGCTGCCCGAAATCCAGGCCGGCGACCCGACTTACGTGGCGGGCAACTTCATTCACGCCGTCCGCAGCATGCCGTGCACCTTCTAATGCGTTGTCATCGGTAACAATTCGTCAGCAAGCAGCGCCAGCAGCTCGGAGCAGCCCCCGTCGACCTTGACGGTCGCCAGGTCGTCCGCGCGGGTCCGCCCCCGATTGATGATCGCGATCGGCATGCCCAGCGCGGCGGCGTGACGCACGAACCGATAGCCGGAGAACACCGTCAGCGACGAGCCGGCGACCAGCAGCGCGTCGGCTTCGGATATCAGTGAATAGGCCTGATCAACAACACCTTTGGCGACGCTCTCGCCGAAGTAGACGATGTCCGGCTTGAGGATGCCGCCGCAGCGGGGGCAGTCGAGATACCGGAACGACGTGGTATCGGCGACGACGGCGTCGGCGTCGGGTGCCACCGCGAGACCGCCGACCGCTTCCGCGCGCTCGGCGAATCCGGGGTTGAGCTCTTCCAGCCGTTCGGCAAGAGCGGCGCGGCACATGATGTACCCGCAGTTCAGGCAGACCACCTGGGCGTAGGTGCCGTGCAGGTTGATGACGTTGCGGCTGCCGGCCTTGGTGTGCAGCAGGTCGACGTTCTGCGTGATCAGCCCCGTCACCGCCGCGGCGTGTTCCAATGCCGCCAGCGCCCGGTGGCCGGCGTTGGGCAGCGTGTCGTCCATGTGCCGCCAACCGACGTGGTTTCGCGCCCAGTACCGCTGCCGAAAGACGGCGTCCGAGGTGAACTGGCGGATCGTCATCGGGTTGCTGGGCGGCGAATCGGGTCCGCGGTAGTCCGGGATGCCGGAGTCGGTGGACAGGCCCGCGCCCGTCAGCACCGCGATCCGGCGACCGGCCAGCAGCGCGACCAGTTCCGGCGATTCGGCGCGGCGGGGGGTCACCTCTTCGAGGGTACGGAAACCGGTGGAATGTGGTTGATTTAGCGGCATGCCCACCGCCGCCGAGCATGCCGCTGAGCAGGTCGCTTCGGTACGTGAGGACCCGACGGCGCGCCTGGCGTTACTGCGTTCGCTCTACGAGACGCCACCAGGCTGGACGCGCGGCGGCTGCCCTACCGACGCGCGGCGCTGGCGTTCATGGGCTGGGAGTTGCGTCGGGGAGTCCTGAACCCGGCGGACGCCGGAGCGCCAGGCAGTCCGTGGTGGCGGGCGGTCAACGAGCGGCTCTTGCGCGATACCGCCGAGGCGCGCGCCCACGTGCTCGGAATGGGCGGTCCCATATCCTCATCGAGCGTCGCCGACGCGGTGACCTTCATTCGCCACCGTCGGTGCGGACGTGGTATCGGGCTCACAACGCGATCATCGTGAGGGGCTACCTCGACAATCAAGAGCTGGCCCACACCGAATCGCGCGTCGAACGCTTCTTCATCAACGTGGTGCTGGTGCGGGTGCTCTTCGCGCACGCGTTGGTGGCGGCCCCCCGCCTGGCACTGGGCTGGCTGTCGCCTTTCGCACCTGTGCTGGGCGACCCGCGACTGGCAATCACCGGTATCTTCTTGCAGCTGTCGCGGGTGCTGCCGGACCATTACCCGCTGCGGGAAGACCTCGACTGGTACGTCGGGCGGGAAAACGGGTTCGGCCGCATCCTCGACCTCGGCGTCATCGGGCCGCGACTTGAGGCGCTCTACTCCTGGTCGGCAACCGAGCTGTCGATACCGCAGCTCTACCCGCTGCTGCGCGACGGCGTGCCCGCCTACGCCTGGGACAGCACCGACAGCGCGCCCTGGGACCCATCACCGAGGCTGACGACACGGGCGGCCCGACGGGTGCTTCCGCCACCGATTTCGTCGCCCGATTGATGGCGGGCCGACTAACCCAGGCAATCGGCCGCGGTGGTGAGCTCGGCCGACATGTTCTGTTCCATCATCTTCAGCGCGGCCGCGCCTAGATCGGGGTCGATGTGGGCGACGGCGTCGCTCGCGATCACGACGGGGAAGTGGCGGACGTAGGCGTCGAGTGCGGTATAGAGGATGCACTGCTCGGTGACCTGGCCGGTGATGACCAGCCGCTTGGTCTCGAGCCGGTTGAGCAGATACGCCAGCGCGGTCGCGTAGAAGGCGCTGTGCCGCACCTTGGTCATCACGCGGCAGTCCCCGGCCGGAACGATCGGCTTGACCAGATCCGGCCGCGCCCCGTCGAGCGCGGAGCCGACGATGTCGGAGAACTGGGCGGCGAAGTCGCCGTAGTTGTCGTTGACGTACACCAGGTCGACGGCGTCGGATTCGCGTGCGCGCCGGACCAAGTCGGCCAGCGGGTCGATGATGTTGGCGACATTGGGTATTAGTTCCTCAGCATCGGGATGCTGATAGGTGTTCATCATGTCGACCACGATCACGGCAGTATCGCTCATGATGGAGGGGATACCCGGCGGCCACGGGTTGACACAGGTCAGGCGACAATGGAAGGGCGATGGACTTTTACAACGCTTACAGCCAGGGTTTCGTCCGGGTCGCCGCGTGTACGCACCACACCGCGATCGCCGATCCGGCGGCCAACGCTGACTCGGTCGTACGGTTGGCGCGCGCGTGCCACGACGACGGTGTCGCGGTGGCCGTGTTCCCGGAGTTGACGTTGTCCGGATACTCCATCGAGGACATCGTCATGCAGGACCTACTGCTCGACGACGTCACCGGCGCCGTCGAGAACATCGTCGCCGCCTCGACCGATCTGCTGCCGGTCCTGGTCGTCGGTGCTCCGCTGCGCTACCGGCAGCGCATCTACAACACCGCCGTGGTCATCCACCGCGGCGCGGTGCTCGGCGTGGTGCCCAAGTCGTACCTGCCCACCTACCGAGAGTTCTACGAGCGCCGCCAGATCGCGGCCGGAGACGACGAGCGCGGCACCATCCGGCTCTGTGACGCCGACGTCCCCTTCGGCCCCGACTTGCTGTTCGCCGCATCGGATATCCCCGACTTCGTGCTGCACGTCGAAATCTGCGAGGACATGTTCGTGCCGATCCCGCCCAGCGCGGAGGCAGCGCTGGCGGGCGCGACCGTACTGGCCAACCTCTCCGGCAGCCCCATCACGATCGGCCGCGCCGAGGACCGCTGCCTGTTGGCCCGCTCGGCGTCGGCGCGCTGTCTGGCCGCCTACGTCTACGCCGCCGCGGGGGAGGGAGAGTCGACCACCGACCTGGCCTGGGACGGTCAGACGATGGTGTGGGAGAACGGCCAACTGCTGGCCTCCTCCGAGCGCTTCCCGAAGGGGGAGCGGCGCAGCATCGCCGATGTCGACATCGATCTGCTGCGCTCAGAACGGCTGCGCATGGGCACATTCGACGACAACCGGCGCCACCACCGCGGGTCGGCCGAGTCGTTCCGGCGTGTCGGGTTCCGGCTGGACCCGCCGGCCGGCGACATCGGATTGCGCCGCGATGTCGAGCGTTTCCCGTTCGTGCCCGCGAATCGCGAACGGCTGGAACAGGATTGCTACGAGGCCTACAACATCCAGGTGTCGGGGCTCGAGCAGCGGCTGCGCGCGCTGGACTACCCGAAGATCGTCATCGGCATCTCCGGTGGCCTGGACTCGACGCACGCGCTCATCGTTGCGGCACGCGCCATGGATCGGGAAGGGCGGCCGCGCAGCGACATTCTGGCGTTCACGCTCCCCGGCTTCGCGACGGGCGATCGCACCAAGCGCAACGCCATCGAGCTGTGCCGCGCACTGGGGGTCACCTTCTCCGAAATCGACATCACCGAGACCGCAATGGTGATGTTCAAGGAGATGGACCACCCGTTCGGGCGCGGGGAGAAGGTCTACGACGTCACCTTCGAGAACGTGCAGGCGGGGCTGCGCACCGACTACCTGTTCCGGCTGGCCAACCAGCGCGGCGGCATCGTGCTGGGCACCGGCGACCTTTCCGAAATCGGGCTGGGCTGGTCGACGTACGGGGTGGGCGACCAGATGTCGCACTACAACGTCAACGGCGGTGTCCCGAAGACGCTGATCCAGCATCTGATCCGCTGGGTCATCTCGTCCGGCCAGTTCTCCTCCGACGTCGCCGACGTGCTGCAGTCGGTGCTGGACACCGAGATCTCCCCGGAACTCGTCCCGAAAGGCGAAGAGGAAGAACTGCAGAGCAGCGAGGACAAGGTCGGACCGTATGCCCTGCAAGATTTTTCGCTCTTCCACGTGCTGCGGTACGGATTCCGGCCCTCGAAGATCGCGTTTCTGGCCTGGCATGCGTGGAGCGACCCGGACCGGGGCAACTGGCCGCCGGGATTCCCCGACGACAAGCGACCGACGTACTCGCTGAAGGAGATCCGGCACTGGCTGGGGGTTTTCGTGCAGCGGTTCTACTCGTTCAGCCAATTCAAACGCTCGGCGCTGCCCAACGGGCCCAAGGTGTCGCACGGAGGCGCGCTGTCGCCCCGCGGTGACTGGCGGGCCCCGTCGGACATGTCCGCGCGCATCTGGCTCGACGAGATCGACCGGCAGATTCCCGAGGAGTAGCCCGCCGATGGGCCCGCCCGCGGGATTGCCGGGCGGGCCCTAGGGCGCCGGGCTCAGGCCCGCGCGCGGCGCCAGCCTTGGTATTGGAGTTCGGCGAACACCAGCGTGTAGGCGCCGGCGGCCAGGTTCAACGCGACGCCGGCCGTGGTCAACGGGAAGACGTCTTCGAGCACCAGAACCACGGCGGCCACCGTGTACGCCAGGTTGGCGATGATGACGCCCATACCCGCCCGGCGCACCGAAGGCAGGGCGGCGAGCCCGAACACGACAACGCCGTAGCCGATCAAGAACGCGCCCATGGCGTACTCGAAGGTCGGCGTGGTCCCCGAAAGCTCGGCGAGCCGGCCGGCCAGCGGCATCCCCGCCAGGCCGACCACGCCGCTGATGGCGGCGTCGGCGCGCATGGCCAGGCGAAGCAGGCCGTCCCGGGTGCGGGCAATCGTGGTCGCGGACATGATGTTCCTTTCGTCGATGGCTGATCGCTCCCGACGCTGCCCGCGAACCACTGCCAGATCGACGTCGGACGCTGCCAACCACTGCCAACCGCAGGTCAGGCCGGTGGCGCCGACCGCCGGGGGGTCAGCGTTCGTATGTTCCGGTCAGCACACCGCGGGCCAGCACGTGCCCGCTCATGGCGGCGAGCAGCGCCGTGGCCGTGGTGATGCCGTCCGGGACGTCCCGGTCGATCGCGAACACGTGGAATCGGTAGTGGTGCGGGCCGTGCCCGGGGATCGGGCGCGGCCCGGCGTAGCCGCGGTGGCCCAGATCGGCTCGCAGGCAGCGGATGCCCGCCGCGCCCGGGCGCAACCCGCCGGCGTCGAGGCCGTCCAGTGCCGGGTCGATCACCGCGACCGTGTGCAGCAGCGGGCGGGGCAGGGGGACGTCGACATCATCGATGATGAGCACCAGCTGCCGGGTCCCGGGCGGCGGCGGGCTCCACCGCAGCGGAGGCGAGACGTTGTCTCCGACGCCCACGCCGGCGCTGGAGGTCGGCATGGCGCCGCCGTCGGTGAACGCGGCGCTGCCGACGCTGATGGAGCCGGGCGCATCGAGCGCGGCCCGTGCGAGAGGGCTTCGGCGCGGGCCGGCGCGCACGCGGCGCAGCAGCCTGCCGGGCAACGCCGTCATGCGCCGCTGCCCGCGCCGCGAATCGCGACGGTGGGCGACCGCACGAGGTCGCCCAGTTCGCTGGGCAGGTATCCCTGCTCGACCAACCGCGGTAGCACGCCGCCGCTTTCGATGATGTCGAGGATGAGCCCGGGAAGGGTCGGAACGCTTCCGGACGCACCGGTGGTGTTGTTGCGCCAGGTGCCGCCGGTGAGGTCGAAGGTTCCCGTGTCGCCTTCGTGGAACACGGTGGTGGCACCGGGCACGGTCATCGCCGGCAGGCCGGCGTTGACGGCATTGCGGAAGAACAACGAGTTGAATTCCTCGGCGACGAGTCCCGCGACGCCGAGCTCGAGGAAAAGGGCCGCGACGGGCCGGGAAGATCCGAGCCCGAAGTTCCTGCCCGCCACGACGATGTCACCCGGGGACACCTGGTCTGTCCAACCGGGGCGGACCTCGTAGAAGACATGCTTGGCCGCTTCCGGCGGATCCATCTTCATCGCGAACGCCGGGTACATGGCATCGGTGTTCAGGTTGTCCCCGAACACCCAGATCCTTCCGCCGAACACCACGCTCATGCCGTCACACTCCTCGGATCGGTGATATGTCCGGCGATGGCCGAGGCCGCAACGGTCGCCGGTGACGCCATGAAGATCTCCGCCTCGGTGCTGCCCATGCGGCCGGTGAAGTTGCGGGTGCTCGAGGTGATGCACACCTCGCCGGGACCGACCACACCCATGTGGTAGCCGAAACACGCGCCGCAGGTGGAGTTGGTGATGACCGCACCCGCGTCCGCCAGGTCCTGCAAGTACCCCAGCCGCATGGCCTCCCGGTACACCGCCTGGGAGGCGGGCGTGACCAACAGGCGCACGCCCGGCGCGACAGACTTGCCGCGCACCACCCGTGCGGCGATCTCGAGGTCCTCGAGCTGGCCATTCGCGCACGACCCGATGAAGGCCTGGTCGATCTTCTGGCGCTCCAGCCGGGAAACCGGGAGTCCGTTGCGGCTGACGGTTCCCGGCCGCGCCACGAAAGGCTCCAGCGTCGTCAGGTCGACACGCCGGATCTCTTGGTATCCGGCATCTGGATCCGGCGCGGCAGCGTCGTATCCGGAGACGCCGCGCTCGTGCAGAAACGACGTCAACACGTCGTCGGGCTCGAACGTGGCGAAGTCGGCGGAGACCTCGGCGCACTGGGTCGCAATGGTGCGCCGATCGTGCATCGGGACGCCGGACAGGCCGGAGCCGCCGAATTCGAGGTTCAGGTTCGGGGCGTCGCCGTACTCGTTGGCGATATGCAAGAACACGTCTTTGCCGCTGACCGTCTCCGGTTTCGCACCCTCGAGTTCGTAGCGGATGGTGGGCGCGACCTGAAACCACGTCGCGCCGGTGCACATGATCGAATAGACCTCCGCGGGCCCGAGGCCCCGGGCGGCGGTGTTGTAGGCGCCCGCCGCGCAGGTGTGAGAGTCGGTGCAGGCCAAGATCTCTCCGGGCCGCGCGAGTCCGTTCTCCGCGATCACCTGGTGACAGATGCCGTGCCGGCCGACGTCGTAGAAGCGTGTGATGCCGAAGTCGGCGACGAATCGGCGGGCCTGTGGGCCGCCCGCGGCGTCTTTGATGGTCGGCGCCGGCACGGCGTGGTCCATGACCACCGCCAGCTTGTCGGGGTCGTGGATCCGGTTGGGCGTGATCCACATCGTGGCGAACTGCAGGTCGATCAGAGCGGTCATGTCGACCTCGACCACGACCGTGTCACCCGCCGACACCGAATGCAGACCGGCCTTGCGGGCGAAGATCTTCTCGATGACCGTCATGCCCATGAGGGGTCCTTCCGGGCGTATCGGGCGTCGCGTTCGAGCCATTCGGCCATCCCCACCATGTTGAAGAAATCGGCGGGCGTCGTGGGTAGGTGGCCGGCGATGTCGGTGCCGTTCAGTTCGCAAAGGCTCTGCAGCATGCCGAAAGTCGCCTGCACCAAGAGATTGCTCGGGTGGATCGCGATGGCGTAGCCCAACTCTTGCAGCCGCGCGGCCGACTGCAACGGCGTCAGCCCGCCCTGCACGAGGTTGATCAGCAGGGGAGCGTCCACTTCGCGTGCGATGCGCTCGATCTCGTCGGCGTCCTGTGGCGCCTCGACGAAGATGATGTCGGCGCCCGCCCGCGCGTATCGGTTGGCGCGCTCGATGGCCGCGTCCAGACCGAGGGGGGCCCGGGCGTCGGTGCGGGCCACCACGAGCAGGCTGTCGTCGGAGCGGGCGTCCAGCGCCGCGGCGAGGGTCTGTTCGAACACGGCCGCGTCGACCACCTGTTTGTCCGGCAGGTGGCCGCACCGTTTCGGAAAGACCTGATCTTCCAACTGAACTGCGGCCACCCCCGCCGCGTCGTAGGAGCGAACGGTGCGCACCACGTTCATGGGCGCCCCATAGCCGGTATCGGCGTCGGCGATCAACGGAACGTCGCCCAACGCGTCGGTGATCATCGCGGCCCGGCCGGCCATCTCGGTCGCGGTGACCAGCCCGATGTCGGGTAAGCCGAAGCCGGAGGCGGCCACCCCGGCACCGGTCATGTACGCCGCGGCGTGGCCGGTGCGTTTCGTCAGGTGCGCAGAGATCCCGTCGAAAACGCCTGGGGCGACGATGAGTTCGCCGGCACCGAGCAAGTCCGTCAGCCGTTGGCGGGCCGGGGTGGTGGGCATGGTTCTCCTTTCAGTCCAGGGCGCCCGCGACCGGGGCCGCGAGCAGATCGGTCAGTTGCTCGACATCGTCGAGGTCGTCGAGATTGAGCACCGCCCGCTCGATCGCCTCGGCACGGGCGCGGCGGGTGACCCGGTCGGCGAGCGAGTGGAACTTGCGGACCAGTTCGTCGTTGGTGACGGGATCGTTGGGCGCGCCGTGCGGCAACGCCACGCGGGCGCGGTGGACCGTGCCGTCGTGGGTGGTGACCGCGACGTCGGTGCGGAACTTCTCAGTGATGCCGGCGTGGGTGAGTGATTCGTCGAGGTGCACCGACGTCGCCGCGATGAGCGACCAGATGTCGTCGGAATCGAGACGGGCAGGGGTGAATTGTTCCGGCAACACGTTGCCGTCCAGGAGCGCCGCGGCGGTCGCGTACCCGATGTTCATCTGGGCGCCGACCGGGGTGAGCGGCCGTTGCGGTCGCCACCAGCCGTGCTTGTAGATGGTCTCGCCGACGGTGATGTCGATCTTCGAAATGTCCTGGGGCGCAATCGACTCGCGCACCCGCCGCGCGGCGTCGATCGCTGCGTGCAAGCCGCCCATCGCGGCGTAGGACTTGACCATGATGACGGCGGTCTCCCACCGCTGGCCGAGTTGCCCGGTGAGTGCGGTGGGGTCCGGGTCGTGGCCCTCGCCGAAAACGCTGAGAAACCCGCCGTATTCACGTTCGAACACCCGCTTGATGCCGGTGTAACCCGCCGCCGCCAGCCCCGCCGCGTAGAAGCCGTTGCGCGCCGCCAGACCGTGATGCATGCGCTTGCTCATGGCCTCGTATTGGGCGGCCATCAGCCCCGCCGACTGGGTTCCGGCCAGCCCGAGGGCGTCCTCCAACTGCGCCGGCGGCAGCCCACGTAACTTTCCGGACGCCATCGCCGCGGCGTGGGTGCCGAAAACCGATCCCGAGTGCCAGCCGCGGTCCAGCATCTGGGTGCCGTGCAGCGTGTAGCCGACCCGCGGGCCCACCTCGAAGCCGGCGACCGCGGCCAGCAGGACCTCGGCGCCCGTCGAGGGTCGTGGCCGCGTGGACATCGTCGCCATCAGCGCCGGAATCAGCAGCGAGCAGCTGTGCAGCGGGGCGCGGGGATGGAAGTCGTCGAGCTCGAAGCCCTGGATGAAGGTGCCGTTGAGTACCGCGGCCGCGGGCGCCCCGGTCGTGCGCCCGGTGCCGATGACGACGGCGTCGCCCCGACCCTCGAGCGCGAGGACGGCGTCGGTCGCGACGCGCGACCACGGCAGTTGCGCGCCGACGAGCGCGCATCCGATCCCGTCCAGCAGCAGGTGCTTCGCCCGGTCGAGGATTTCGCGCGGGACGTCGTCCAGGGTGAGGCCGGCGACCCAGGTGGCAAGTCGCCCGGTCGGACCGTCCGGGTCACTGGCGGCCGGTGCGTGCATCGATCCCCCCAGGCATGTCGAGTTGTTATATACATATAACAACTCGAGCGAGTTGGCAAGGGAGTCCGTGTGGAAGCATTGACCACCGTGCAGGAGGGCAGAGCAGGGCCGGTCTCGGCCGCGGCCGGGGTGCCGCTGCACCGGCAGCTGTTCCTGGTCCTGCACGACGAGATCGACCGTGGCGTCATCGCCCCCGGCGACGCGTTGCCCACCGAACAGACCCTCTGCGACCAGTTCGGTGTATCCCGCATCACCGTGCGCCGGGCGCTGGCCGACCTGGCCCACCAGGGATACATCGAGCGCAGGCACGGCGTCGGGTCGTTCGTGCGGCCGCACGGGCCGGCGGACGTCTCGGGCGTTGCGGGGGCCGGGCGTTCGTTCATGCAGAGCCTGCGGCAGACGCAATTCGAGACCAAGGTCGAAGTCGTCGAGCTCGGGACGCGGCGTCCCCCGAGGGCCATCGGGGAGGCCTTGCAAACGTCCGGGGAGACGTCCGGCGAGCTGCTACAGATCGTGCGGGTGCGGCGTCAGCGCAGGACCGATGAGCCGTTGATGGTGACCGAAGCCTGGCTGCCGCAGGAATTGGCCGGCGTGCTGACCGAGCCGGAGTTGCGGCGTGCGCCGCTGTACGAGTTGCTGTCACAGGCGGGCGTCGCCGTCGACCGGGTGCGGCACGAGATCACCGCCGAGATCGCCGGACCGCGCAACGCGCACCTGCTCGGCACCGCCATCGGCGCCGCGCTGCTCCGCATCAACCGCCTGGAATTCGTGGCCGGGGCCCCGCATCACTACGTGTCGACCGTGCTGTCGCCCAGTCGCAGCCGCGTGCTGCTCAGCCAGACCGCGGAGGAGATGGAGACCGGCGACGGCCTGATAATCGCCCACGACGTCCGCGGCGACACCGGCTAGCGGCCGCCGCGCAGCGCCGCATCGATCGCTTCGGCGTCCGGGGCGCAGTTGCCGGCGCCGTGCGCCAGGGTTGCCAGCGCGGCCGCGGCACAGGCGCGCTGCAACGCGCGCCGGCGCTGGGCGGGCGAACCCGGGTTGCGCGGCCAGCTCCCGGCCAGCACCCCGGCGAACACGTCACCCGCCCCGGTGGTGTCCACCGCGGCCACCGTGGGGGCGGGCACCACGAAGTCGCCGTCGTCGCCCACGTACCGCGCGCCGCGCGCCCCCAATGTGGTCACCAAGTGGGTGGGGCGCCATGGCCACTCTTCGGCCTCGGCTTCGTTGGCGATCACGACGTCGGCGTGGGCCGCCAGGTCGGACAACGAGCTTCGGTCCTGCCCGCCCGGTGAAGCGTTGACGATGACGACCGCTCCGGCCGAGCGGGCCTGGCGTGCCGCCGCCACCGCCGCCCGCACCGGAATTTCCAGTTGCGTCAATAACACGTCGCAGCCGGCGATGGCGGTCCGCGCAGCGGGGGAGTCCAGCGTCAGCCGCCCATTCGCGCCCGGGGCGACCACGATGGTGTTCTCGGCGTCGGCATCGACCACCACGATCGCCGTGCCGCTCGGTCCGCGCGTTGCCGCGATTGCGTCCAACCCGACGCCGTTGGTCAGCAGGTGGGCGCGTAACTGTTCGGCGGCCGGGTCGTCGCCGACCGCGCCGACGAACTGCACTTGCGCGCCCGCCCGCGCCGCCGCCACCGCTTGATTGCCGCCCTTGCCGCCCGGTGCGTGGGTCAGCGACGAAGCCAGCACCGTCTCGCCGGGTCGGGGAAGGGCGTCGACGCGCAGCGACACGTCCATGTTGACGCTGCCGACCACACAGACCTGCGCCATGACTGTGACGTTAACCGGTCGTCCGCCGCCGCGCACCGCGGCTTGGGAGGTGATGAAACACGTTGCCGCGCAGTATTTTTGGCGATACGATCAGCATCCGCATTCCTTGCCGCGCCACGCCTCGAACCCCTCGCGCCCCGCGACCCCGGCGATCACCAGCCCGACCGTCGGGTCCAGCCACCAGCCACCCGGCCATCCCGCCATGACGGCCAGCGTGAACAGCACAGCGGCGGACTGCGCGGCGCACACATAGTTTTGCGTGCCCTCCCCGGCGGTGGCCCGCGAGCCCAGGCGCGTGCCGAGCCTCCGCTTGGCCCACCCCAGCAGTGGCATCAGGATCACCGCCACGGCGGTCAGGACCATCCCGATCAGCGTGGTGCCCGGTCGGTTGCCCGCCGCCAGATTCCGGACAGATTCCAGCGCGATGTAAGGCGCGATGAGCCAGAACGACACGGCCACTCCGCGTTGCGCCCGGCGCTCCGAGGTCTCCGACAGCGTGCGTGCCCCGGTGAACCGCCACACGACGATCACACTCGCCAGGCCCTCGACCGCGCTGCCGAGCGCCCAGCCGATCAGGGAGATGGAGCCGACGGCGAACCCTTGCCAGAGCCCGAGCGCGCCCTCCGCGCACATCCACGCCAGGCTGGCCCACGCGAGCCAACGTGCCCTGCGCGCAGCCCGTACCCACTCGGCATCGCGCTCCGGTCGCCGGGTGGCGGCCACGCCGGTCGCGCCGTCACCACAACCCCCGGCGCACGCGTCGCTCATAGCGCCAAGGATAAGTCCGCAGCCTCAGTTGAATTACGGCCGCGCATTCTGCCCGTCGAACGCTTTGCGGCAATCGCCCATATCTTGCGACGCGCGCGCTAGTGTGCTGCGTGAGCGATGCTGCGTTGTCCCAGGAAGGGCGTAGTCGAGTGACCTCGAGCGAGCTACAAGACGCTGAGCCGGCTTCCCAGACGGCACCGGCGTCCACGCCGGCCGAAACGACTGCGGCGCAGCGAGCAGAGGCGCGCAAGGGCCATAAGTTTCGCCGTCGCCGGCTTTTCCGGATCGGCCTTCAATCGAAGCTGATGCTGATGCTGCTGCTCTCCAGCATCCTGTCGATCGGGGTGATCGGGTTCATCGGGGCATCGTCCGGCCGCAACGCGCTGCGCCAGGTCGAATCCGAGCGGCTCATCGAACTGCGCGAGTCCCAGGCGCAGCAGGTGCGGTCGCTTTTCAAAGAGGTGACCAATTCGCTGATCGTCTACAGCGGCGGGTTCAGCATCGTCGAGGCGGCAACGGCGTTCACCGACGGGTTCGCGCAGCTGTCCAACGCGACCATCACGCCGGCCCAGCAGCTGGCTCTCGTCAACTACTACGACGAAAACATGATCAAGCCGATCAAGCGGATCACGGGTGAGGAACTCGATCGCAACGCGATCCTCCCGAGTTCCAACGCGCAGAAGTATCTTCAGGCTTATTACACGGCGCCGTATCCGTCGATCTCCGACGCGCGGAAGGTCCAGGATGCCGGCGACGGCAGCGCATGGTCGGCGGCCAGCGCCCGCTACGGCTTCTACATGCACGACATCGTCACCCGTTTCGAATACCCGGACGCGCTGCTGCTGGACATGCAGGGCAATGTCGTCTTCTCGGTGAACAAAGGCCCGGACCTGGGCACCAACATCCTCACCGGCCCCTACCGGGAATCCAATCTGCGCGACGCCTACCAGAAAGCCTTGCGCTCCAACGACATCAACTTCGTCTGGATCACCGACTTCCAGCCGTACCAGCCGCAGCTCGACACCCCGACGGCGTGGGCGGTGTCGCCGGTGGGGATGAACGGCAAATTCAACGGCGTCATGGCCCTGCCGCTGCCGATCTCGAAGATCAACAAGATCATGACCGCTGACAAACACTGGGAGGCCGTCGGCATGGGGCCGGCGACCGAGACGTACCTGGCAGGCCCCGACAACCTGATGCGTTCGGACTCAAGGCTTTTCCTGGAGGATCCAGCGGAATACAAACGCGAGGCGGTGGCGTCGGGCACCCCGGCCGACGTGGTGGAGCAAGCGATCCGGCTCGGCGGTACGACGCTGGTGCAGCCGGTCCCGACCGCGGGTCTTCGCGCCGCCCAACGCGGACAGACGGGGGTCATCAGCGCCACCGACTACCTGGGCAACCGGGAGTTGGAGGCCTACGCCCCGTTGACCGTGCCGAACTCCGATCTGCACTGGTCGATCCTGGCGACCCGGGACAACTCGGATGCCTTCGCGCGCCTGGGTAGGTTCAGTAGAACGGTCGTGCTGGCGGTATCGATCATGATCTTTGCCATCTGCGTGGCGTCGATGGTGCTTGCGCAGCTGATGTTGCGGCCGATCCGCCGGCTGCAGGCGGGCACGCAGAAGATCAGCTCGGGCGACTACGCGGTCAACATCCCGGTAAAGACGCGCGACGAAATCGGCGACCTCACCGCGGCTTTCAACGAGATGAGCCGCAGCCTGGCGATCAAGGAGGAGTTGCTCAACGAACAACGCCGGGAGAACGACCGCCTTTTGCTGGCGCTGATGCCCGAGTCGGTGGTTCAGCGATATCGCGAGGGGCAGGAGACCATCGCGCTGGAACACCAGGGCGTGGCGGTGATCTTCGCCGAAATCGTCGGGCTCGACGAGGTTTCCGTCGATGTATCCGGCGACGAATTGGTGGGGATCGTCGACGAATTGTTCCGCCAGTTCGATTCGGCGGCCGAGTCTCTGGGCGTCGAGCGGATCCGCACCTTCCACAATGGCTATCTCGCCAGCTGTGGGGTGGTCACGCCGCGGCTGGACAGCATCCACCGCAGCGTCGACTTCGCCATCGAAATGCGCCACATCATCGATCGGTTCAATACCCAAGCCGGTCACCAGCTGCGCCTTCGGGTGGGCATCAGCACCGGTGACGTCATCAGCGGACTGGTCGGCCGCTCGGGGCTCGTCTACGACATGTGGGGCGCGGCGGTGAGCTTGGCTTACCGAATGCAAAGCGGCGCAAACCAATCGGGCATCTATGTGACCTCGCAGGTGTACGAGGCGATGCGGGACGTGCGGCATTTCACGCCGGACGGCACCATCTCGGTCGGCGGAGCCGAGCAGGCGATCTACCGGTTGTCGGAGCGGCCATGAACCTGTTCGACTCATCGTGGTTCTACTGGGCCATCGGGGTCGCGGTCGGGTTCCCGGTCGTTTTGATCCTGCTCACCGAGCTGCACCGCATGCTGGTCCGCCGAAACAGCCAGCTGGCCAGGCAGGTAAGCCTGCTGCGCAACTACCTGCTGCCGCTGGGTGCGCTGTTGCTGCTGCTCGTCAAGGCTTCGCAGGTGCCGGCCGGAGACGGCACGGTGCGGATCCTCACGACGGTGTTCGGCCTGCTGGTCCTGGTGCTGGTGCTGTCCGCCCTGAACGCCACAGTGTTCGAGGGCGCGCCCGACGACAGCTGGCGCAAACGACTGCCCACCATCTTCGTCGACGTCGCCCGCTTCGGGGTCATCGGCGTCGGCCTGGCGGTGATGCTGTCGATGATCTGGGGCGTCCGGATCGGCGGCTTGTTCACCGCGCTGGGCGTCACGTCGGTGGTCATCGGCCTGATGCTGCAGAACTCCGTCGGCCAGGTCGTGTCCGGCTTGTTCATGCTGTTCGAGCAGCCGTTCCGGATCGATGAGTGGCTGGACACCGGGACGGCGCGGGGGCGCGTCGTCGAAGTGAACTGGCGATCCGTACACATCGACACCGGCAGCGGGATCCGCATCATGCCCAACTCGATGCTGGCCAGCACCTCGTTCACTAATCTCAGTCGCCCGTCCCGCGCGTACGACTGTGCGATCACAACGAAATTCGCGGCCGGCGATGCGCCGGACAAGGTGTGCGCGATGTTGACGCGGGTGGCCGTGGCGCTACCGGCCCGCAGACCCGAAATCCCGCCCACCACCGTCGCCTTGGGCGGCGGGCAGTACCGCACGAGCATTCGGTTGTCGTCGCCCGCCGACGCCGAGGCCACCGAAGCGACGTTCCTGCGCTGGGTTTGGTACGCCGCGCGGCGGGCGAGGCTTCGGCTTGACGGTGCTGACGACAACTATTCGACCAAGCAACGGGTGGAAAAGGCGTTGCGCACGGTGGTGGCGCCGGCGTTGCGGCTGAGTCACGCCGATCAGCAGTCACTTGTGCCGTACGCGAAGATCGTCCGCTTCGGCGCCGACGAAATCCTCGAGTCGGCGGGTGAGGTGTCCCGTGGGATGACCTTCCTGGTGGCCGGCCGGGTGCGCTTGACCGCGACGGCCGACGACGGATCGGTGGTACCGGTCACCACCCTGGACGAGAGATCGTTCCTCGGCCTGACCGCGCTCACCCGTCAACCCAACCTCGCCGGCGCGTACGCACTGGACGAGGTGACCGCGCTACAGATCGATCGCGAACACCTCGAGGATCTCGTGATGCGTAAGCCCTTGCTCCTGCAAGACCTGGGCCGACTGATCGACGAGCGGCAAGCCAAGGTGCGACAGGCAACTCGGCATGAGCGAACCGGGCCCGCCCGTATCGAGGCGCCGATGTCGGCGAAACCCCTCCGCTGACCTCCGGCGAGCGGGCATGTCGATCGCCGGCGCGTTACGCGCGGGGCGGATGCCGTAATACCCGGGCCGCCTCACCCGACCGGTGAAGGCCCGCTACCCTGGTTCAATGAGTCTGCAAGCACCATCGCTGCCTGACTTGCGCCGAGAAGTCCACAACGCCGCTCGCCGCGCCCGGGTCGCCTCCCGCGTGCTGGCGCTGCTGCCGACCGTCGCCAAGGACCAGGCGCTGCGGTCCGCGGCCGACGCGATAGCGGCCCACACCGACTTGATCCTGTCTGCCAACGCCGAAGATCTCAGCGCCGCCGAAGCCGTCGGCACACCGACGGCGATGCTCGACCGGTTGGCGCTGGATGCCACACGTGTCGAAGGAATCGCCGCCGGCCTGCGCCAGGTCGCCGGGCTGCCCGACCCGGTCGGGGAGGTGTTGCGCGGCTACACCCTGCCCAACGGCTTGCATCTGCGGCAGCAGCGCGTGCCGCTCGGCGTCGTCGGCATGATCTACGAAGGCCGGCCCAACGTCACCGTCGACGCCTTCGGTCTGGCGCTCAAGTCGGGCAACGCCGTGTTGTTGCGCGGAAGCTCGTCGGCGGCGCGATCCAACCAGGCTCTGGTGCAGGTGCTGCGGGCTTCGCTGGTCAGCGAGGACCTGCCCGCCGATGCCGTGCAACTGCTTTCGGCCGCCGACCGCGCCACGGTGACGCACCTGATCCAGGCCCGCGGCCTGGTCGACGTGGTGATTCCGCGCGGCGGTGCGAGCCTGATCAACGCGGTCGTCCGCGACGCCCAGGTGCCCACCATCGAGACCGGCGTCGGGAACTGCCACGTCTACGTGCACGAAGGGGCCGACCTCGATGTCGCGGAACGCATCCTGCTGAACTCCAAGACCCGCCGGCCCAGTGTCTGCAACGCCGCCGAGACGCTGTTGGTCGACGCGGCGATCGCCAAGAAGGCCCTGCCGCGGTTGGTGTCCGCCCTCGAAGATGCCGGTGTGACCGTGCACGGAGGGTTCTCGGCGGACGCGTCGGAGGACGACCTGCGCCGCGAATACCTGTCGATGGACATCGCGGTCGCGGTGGTCGACGGCATCGACGCCGCGATCGCGCACATCAACGAGTACGGCACGGGCCACACCGAGGCCATCGTCACCAGCAATATGGCTGCGGCGCAACGGTTTAGTGACGGTGTCGACGCCGCAGCAGTGATGATCAACGCGTCGACGGCGTTCACCGACGGTGAGCAGTTCGGCTTCGGTGCCGAAATCGGCATCTCCACCCAGAAGCTGCATGCCCGCGGTCCGATGGGGTTGCCGGAGCTGACCTCGACCAAATGGATTGCCTGGGGCGACGGACACGTCCGTCCCGCCTGACATCAGCGACGAAAAATGCTTGAGGAGAACTGAGATAGTGAGCGTGCCCGCCCGGCCCAAGCCGTTGTTCGCCGACATCGATGACGTCTCGCGACGGTTGGCCGAGACCGGTTACCTGCCCGACACCGCCACCGCGACCGCGGTGTTCCTTGCCGACCGGCTGGGCAAGCCGCTACTGGTGGAGGGCCCCGCGGGCGTCGGCAAGACCGAACTGGCCCGCGCCGTCGCCGAGGCGACCGGCTCGGGACTGGTCCGCCTGCAGTGCTACGAAGGGGTGGACGAGGCCCGCGCGCTCTATGAGTGGAACCACGCCAAGCAGATCCTGCGCATTCAGGCGGGCTCGGGGGACTGGGATCAAACCAAAGACGATGTGTTCAGCGAGGAATTCCTGCTGCAACGTCCGCTGCTGACCGCTATCCGGCGTACCGAGCCCACGGTGCTGCTGATCGACGAAACCGACAAGGCCGACATCGAGATCGAGGGACTGCTGCTCGAGGTGCTGTCCGACTTCGCCGTGACCGTACCGGAATTGGGCACGATCACCGCGGAGCGGACACCCTTCGTGGTGCTGACCTCCAACGCCACCCGGGAACTGTCCGAGGCCCTCAAGCGTCGATGCCTGTTCTTGCACATCGACTTTCCCAGTCCCGAGTTGGAACGCCGCATCCTGTTGTCGCGGGTGCCCGAGTTGCCCCAGCATCTCGCCGAAGAACTGGTGCGCATCATCGGCGTGCTGCGCGGCATGCAGCTCAAGAAGGTGCCGTCCATCGCCGAGACCATCGACTGGGGCCGCACGCTGCTCGCACTCGGCCTCGACACCATCGACGACTCCGTCGTCGCCGCCACCCTGGGTGTGGTCCTCAAGCATCAATCCGACCAGCAGCGCGCAAGCGGCGAGCTCCGGTTGAACTAGGAACCCACCGATGGCCCCTCGTCGCATCCGGCCCACCCGGCCACTGGCCCCGCACGGACTGCCTGGTCACCTGGTTGGTTTCGTGGAAGCGCTTCGCGGAGTGGGTATTTCGGTGGGGCCATCCGAGACGGTGGATGCCGGCCGGGTGATGGCCACCCTGGGTCTGGGTGACCGCGAGGTGCTGCGCGAGGGCGTCGCGTGCGCCGTGCTGCGCAGTCCGGAACACCGCGAGACCTACGACGCCATGTTCGACCTGTGGTTCCCCGCCGCGTTGGGCACACGCGCGGTGGTCACCGACGAAGATGCCGACGGGGCACAGGATGACTCGTTGCCGCCCGACGACGTCGAGGCGATGCGCCAGATGCTGCTGGACCTGCTCACCGAGAATCCCGACCTCGCGGACATGGACGAGCGGCTGGTCGCGATGATCGCGCGCATCGTGGAGGCCTACGGCAAATACAGTTCCAGCCGCGGCCCGTCGTTCTCGTCATACCAGGCGCTCAAGGCGATGGCGCTGGACGAACTGGAGGGCAAGCTGCTGGCGGGGCTCCTCGCGCCCTACGGTGACGAGCCCACTCCCACCCAGGAGCAGATCGCCAAAGCGCTTGCCGCGCAGCGGATCACCCAGTTACGCAAGATGGTCGACGCCGAGACCAAACGGCGCACCGCCGAACAACTCGGGCGTGACCACGTCCAGATGTACGGCATCCCACAGCTTTCCGAGAACGTCGAGTTCCTGCGCGCTTCCGGAGACCAGCTGCGCCAGATGCAGCGGGTGGTGGCCCCACTGGCCCGGACCCTGGCCACCCGGCTGGCGGCGCGGCGGCGACGCAGCCGCGCCGGGGTTATCGATCTGCGTAAGACGCTGCGCAAGTCGATGTCCACCGGCGGCGTGCCGATCGACGTGGTGCTGGCCAAACCGCGCCCGGCGCGCCCGGAACTGGTGGTGCTGTGCGACGTGTCCGGTTCGGTCGCCGGGTTCAGCCATTTCACCCTGTTGTTGGTGCACGCTCTGCGTCAACAGTTCTCGCGGGTCAGGGTGTTCGCATTCATCGACACCACCGACGAGGTGACCCACATGTTCGGCCCGGAGGCCGATCTGGCCGTGGCGATCCAGCGCATCACCCGGGAGGCCGGGGTGTACAGCCGCGACGGGCATTCCGACTACGGCAACGCCTTCGCGTCGTTCGTGCAGGCGTTCCCCAACGTGCTGTCGCCGCGCAGCTCGCTGCTGGTGCTCGGGGACGGCCGCACCAACTACCGCAATCCCGAGACCGGGTTGCTGGCCCATATGGTCACCGCGAGCCGGCACGCCCACTGGCTGAACCCCGAGCCGAGGCATCTGTGGGGCAGCGGCGACTCGGCGGTGCCGCGCTACCAGGAGATCATCACGATGCACGAATGCCGGTCGGCCAAGCAGCTCGCCGCGGTGATCGACCAGCTGCTGCCGGTGTGAATTCTGCCCAGCGTGCGTGTTCCCCCGCAAGCGGGAGGTGCCCCCAGTACGGCGACACGCCGCGCTAGCCGTACAAACGCGCACGCTCGCGGGCGGCGGCTGGGAAATCAGGCGCCGTCGCCGGCTCAAGTAAGCTGGCAAATCGTGCAAAAGCAGCTCCGCAGGCTGGGCGTGATGGGCGGGACGTTCGATCCCATCCATTACGGGCACCTGGTTGCCGCCAGCGAGGTCGCCGACCTGTTCGACCTCGACGAAGTGGTGTTCGTGCCGAGCGGTCAGCCCTGGCAGAAGGACCGGCACGTCTCCGCCGCGGAGGACCGGTACCTGATGACGGTGATCGCCACCGCGTCCAACCCGCGTTTCTCGGTGAGCCGCGTCGACATCGACCGCGCCGGACCCACCTACACCAAGGACACCCTGCGGGATCTGCACGCCCTCAACCCCGATGCGCAGCTGTACTTCATCACCGGCGCCGACGCGCTCGCCTCCATCCTGTCCTGGCAGGGCTGGCAGGAGATGTTCGACCTGGCGCGGTTCGTCGGCGTCAGCCGGCCCGGATACGAGCTGCGGCGCGAACACATCACCGGCGTCCTGGGCGAGCTGGACGACGACGTGCTCACGCTTGTCGAGATCCCGGCGCTGGCCATCTCGTCGACCGATTGCCGTCTGCGCGCCGAGCAGCGTCGACCCCTGTGGTACCTGATGCCCGACGGTGTCGTGCAGTACGTCTCCAAGCGCCGGCTGTATCGCGGCGGCGGACAACCGAAGGACACCGTGAGCCGCTCAAGCCTGCCCGCCGGGAACAACACGTGACCGCCACCCAGGAGGCCATCGACATGGCGACCGTCGCCGCCGGCGCGGCCACCTCGAAGCTGGCCGACGACGTGGTGGTGATCGACGTGTCGGGCCAGCTGGTCATCACGGACTGCTTCGTCATCGCGTCGGCGTCCAACGAGCGGCAGGTCAACGCCATCGTCGACGAGGTGGAGGAGAAGATGCGCCGGGCCGGCTACAAGCCGGCGCGCCGGGAGGGCACCCGAGAGGGCCGCTGGACGCTGCTGGACTACCGCGACATCGTCGTGCACATCCAGCACCAGGACGACCGCGACTTCTATGCCCTGGACCGGTTGTGGGGCGACTGCCCGGTGGTGCCGGTGGACCTCGCCGAGGTCCCGGAAGACCAGGCGGGAACGCAATGACGATTCGTCGCCTGATCATGTTGCGGCACGGGCAGACTGAGTTCAACGCCGGTAGCCGGATGCAGGGTCAGCTGGATTCCCAACTCAGCGAACTGGGGCGGGCACAAGCGATCGCCGCCGCCGAGGTGCTGGGCAAGCTGCAGCCGTTGCTGATCGTCTCGTCCGATCTGCATCGCGCCTACGACACGGCGATCCGGCTGGGGGAGCGGACCGGGCTGTCCATCCGCGTGGACCCGCGGTTGCGCGAAACGCATCTCGGCGACTGGCAGGGGTTGACGCACACCGAGGTCGACGCGCAGGCCCCCGGCGCCCGCCTGGCCTGGCGCGAAGACGCCACCTGGGCGCCCCATGGCGGCGAGAGCCGGGTCGACGTCGCCGCCCGCAGCGTGCCGTTGGTGGCCGAACTGGTGTCCGGCGAGCCGGAGTGGGGCGGCCCCCAGCACGCCGACCGCCCGGTGGTGCTGGTGGCCCACGGCGGCCTGATCGCCGCGTTGTCGGCCGCGCTGCTGGAGCTTCCGGTGGCCAACTGGCCGGTATTGGGTGGCATGGGCAATGCCAGCTGGGTGCAGCTTTCGGGCCATTCCGACGATGACGCAGGCGTGGACGCCATCCGCTGGCGTCTGGACGTCTGGAACGCTTCGGCGCAGGTGTCCAACGATGTCCTCTGAGGCCCGGCCCACCCTGCTGATATTCGCCGACTCGCTGGCCTATTACGGGCCCACCGGCGGCCTGCCCGCCGACGATCCGCGGATCTGGCCCAACATCGTTGCTGCCCAACTGGATTGGGATGTCGAGCTCATCGGCCGCATCGGCTGGACCTGCCGCGACATCTGGTGGGCCGCGACCCAGGACCCGCGTGCCTGGGCGGCCCTGCCCAGGGCGGGCGCGGTCATCTTCGCCACCGGCGGCATGGATTCGCTGCCGTCGGTGCTGCCGACGGCGCTGCGCGAACTGATCCGCTACGTGCGGCCGCCACGGCTGCGCCGCTGGGTCCGCGACGGCTATGGCTGGCTGCAGCCCAGGCTGTCACCGGTGGCCCGGTCGGCGTTGCCTGCGCACCTGAGCGCCGACTACCTCGAACAGACCCGCAACGCGATCGATTTCAACCGCCCCGGTATCCCGATCGTGGCGTCACTGCCGTCGGTGCACATTGCCGACACCTACGGCAGGGCCCACCACGGCCGTCCCGCCACCGCGGCGGCCATCACCGAGTGGGCGCAAAGCCGCGATGTCCCGCTGGTGGACCTCAAAGCGGCTGTCGCCGAGCACATCATGAGTGGACGAGGGAATCCCGACGGCATTCACTGGAATTTCGAAGCACACCAGGCGGTTGCCGAGCTGATGCTGAAGGCCCTGGCCGAGGCGGGGGTACCGAACGAGAAACACCGCGGCTGAACAATGCCTGTCGTAGTTGTGACCGACGCGTCGGCGCGCTTGCCGGCGGACCTGCTGGACAAGTGGGCGATTCGCGTTGTGCCGCTGCACATTCTGCTCGACGGTGTCGATCTGCGTGACGGCGTGGACGAGATCCCTGAGGACGTCTACAAGCGCCACGCCACCACCGCGGCGGCCACGCCGGCCGAACTCGCCGACGCCTACCAGCAGGCGCTGGCCGACAGCTGCGGTGACGGCGTGGTGGCGGTGCACCTCTCGTCCGCGCTGTCGGGAACCTGTGGCGCCGCCCAACGGACCGCCGCGGACCTGGACCCCCACGTGCGCGTCGTCGACTCCAGGTCGACCGCGATGGGCACCGGCTTCGTCGCGTTGGCCGCCGCGCGGGCCGCGGCCGCGGGAGGCGATCTCGACGCCGTCGCCGACGCGGCGGATCTGGCTGTGCGGCACAGCCATGCGTTCATGGTGGTGCACCGGCTGGACAACCTCCGACGCAGCGGACGGATCGGCGGGGCCAAGGCGTGGCTGGGTACCGCGCTGGCGCTCAAGCCGCTGCTGCGCATCGACGACGGCAAACTCGTTCTCGCGCAACGCGTTCGTACCGTCACCCACGCGACCGAGGCGATGATCGACCGGGTCTGCGAGGTGGCGGGCGACAGTCCCGCCGCCCTGGCGGTCCATCACGTCGCCAATCCGGACGGCGCCAAGGAGGTGGCCGCGACGCTGGCGCGGCGGTTACCGGCGTGTGAGCCGGCGATCATCACCCCGTTGGGGCCGGTGCTGGCGCTGCACGTCGGCGCGGGCGCCGTCGCCGTCGTCGTGCAGCTGCCGACGCCTTAGACGGAGGCTGCCGCCACCGACCGCCGCGCGTTGTCGCCCCGTGGATGCACCACTTGCGGCCACCAGAACCAACGGCCCAGCAGCGTCGCGATCGACGGCATCAGCAACGTGCGCACGACCAGCGTGTCGAGCAGCAGACCGATGCACACCGTCGAACCGAACTGCCCCAGCACCCGCAAGTCGCTGCCCAACATGGCCGCCATGGTGAACGCGAACACCAGACCCGCCGCCGTCACCACCCCGCCGGTACCCGCCATCGACCGGATGATTCCCGTCTTGAGGCCGGCATGGATCTCTTCTTTGAACCGGGAGACCAGCAACAGGTTGTAGTCGGATCCGACGGCCAGCAGGATGATCACGGACAGCGCCATCACGATCCAGTGGATCCTGATGCCGAACAGGTCCTGCCAAATCAGCACGGACAGGCCGAACGACGCGGCGATCGAGCTGGCCGCGGTGCCGACGATCACCAGCGCGGCCACCACGCTCCGGGTAAGCAGCAGCATGATCATGAAGATCAGCGTCAGGGCGGACACCACGGCGATCATCAGGTCGTACTTCTCGCCGTCGGCCATGTCCTTGAACGTCGCGGCGGTTCCGCCCAGATAGACCCGGGCGTCGGACAGCGACGATTGCTTGAGACCCTCCTGCGCGGCGGTGCGTTCGGCGTCGACTTGCGCAATGCCCTCAGGCGACATCGGATCGCCCTGATGCGTGATGAAGAACCGCGCCGATTTACCGTCCGGCGACAAGAACATCCGAAGGCCGGTCTGGAAGTCCGGGTTGTCGAAGGCCTCGGGCGGCAGGTAGAAGAAGTCGTCGTTCTTCGATGCGTCGAAGCTTTGCCCCATCACGATCGAGGTGTTGCTCATCGCCTCCATCTGGTCGATCATCGCCTTGAACGTCTGATACAGGGTGAGAGTGATGCCCCTGGTGGTCTTCAGCGTGGTGATCAGCGTGGGAAACAGCGCATTCAGGTCATGGGTGGCCTTGGCGGTGTGCGCGATATCGGCTGTCAGATAGTGGAATTGCTCGGCGAGCTGGTCGAACCCGTCGAACGTGTCGAACAGGGACCGCAACCCGATGCACACGGGGATGTCGTAGCAGTGCCGTTCCCAGTAGAAGATGCTGCGTATCGGCCGGAAGGTGTCGTCGAAATCCGCGATGTGGTCACGCAGGGTATCGGTGATCTGCGACGTCACCGCGGTGGTCTTCGCGCTGTCGTCGGCGGCGTTGGCCAGGTCCAGCGACACCTCGTATTGGCGTTGCGTGGTATCGATCTGGGTCTGCAGGTCGTCGGCCATCCGGAGGATGTCGGCGATGCGGTCCTTGAGGAAGCTCATGTTCTGCATCGTCGTCTGGCTCTGGACGCTGTTCTGAAACGGTATCGAGCTGTGCTGGATCGGGATGCCCAGCGGCCGGGTGATGTCCTGGACCATGGCGATGCCCAGCGTGCGCATCTCGTTCTTGGCCACCCGGTCCAGCACCAGCATGTCGGCCGGGTTTCGCATGTCATGGTCGGATTCGACCATCAACAGGTCGGGGTTCATCCGCGCCTCGGAGAAATGCCGGTTCGCGGCCTCTTGTCCTTGATTGGATGGGGCTGACAACGGCAGGTAATGGCGGTCGTTGTAGCTCGTGTGGAAGCTCGGCAGGGCGATCATGCCGACCAGCACGACGGCGGCGCTCACGGCCAAAACCGGTGCCGGCCAACGTACTACGGCGGTACCCACCCGGCGCCACAGTCGGCCACGCTTGGCCTGCCTCTCGAAGAAGTGGAAGCGGCTGCCCACGAAGACCACCGCGGGCCCCAGCGTGACGCCGGCCAGCACCACCACGATCATGCCGATCGCCACGGGTGCCCCCATGGTGTTGAACCACGGTAGCCGCGAAAAACTGAGGCAATACGTCGCGCCGGCAATCGTCAGGCCCGACCCCAAGACGACCGGGGCGACGCCCTTGAATGTGGTGTAATACGCGGTTTCTCGGTCCTCGCCCGCGGCCAACGCCTCCTGATAGCGGCCGATCAGGAAGATGCCGTAGTCCGTCCCCGCCGCGATCGCCAACATGGTGAGGATGTTGGCGGCGAAGGTGGTGAGCCCGAATGCGTTGTGGTACGCGAGAACCGCGACGACACCCCGGGAACACGCCAGCGCGACGAAGGTCATGAACAGCTGCACCAGCGTGGTGACGATGGACCGGTAGACCAGCAGCAACATGATCGCGATGGCGCCCAGGGTGAACAGCGTGATCTTGGCCAGGCTGGCGTTACCGATGATGTGCATGTCGTCGGACAGCGCGGCAGGCCCCGTGACGTAGGCCTTCACGCCCGGTGGCGCCTTGTTCTCCTCGATCACCTTGCGGACGGAATCCACGGACTCGTTGGCCAGCGTCGTGCCCTGGTTACCCGCGAGGTTCACCTGCACATAGGCGCTCTTGGCGTCGGCGCTCTGCGCGCCCGCGGCCGTCAGCCGGTCGCCCCAGAAGTCCTGAATGTGCTGAATGTGCTTGGGATCCTGGCGGAGTTGCCGAATCAGCTTGTCGTAGTACTGGTGCGCGTCGGGGCCGAGCGGTTGCTGGCCCTCCAACACGATCATCACCGTGCTGTTGGAGTCGAATTCGTGGAAATTGTGGCCCAGGCGCATCATCGCCTTCATCGACGGCGCGTCCAGCGGTGTCATCGGCGCCGAGTGGGCCTCACCCACCTTTTCCAGTGTCGGAACGATGACATTCACCAGGACTGTCACGAACAGCCAAACCAAAATGATTGGCACCGCAAAGATGCGGATCGCGTGCGGCAGGTACGGGCGGTGGCCCCGCTCGGCCTTGGACAGGCCCTTGATGTTGATCGGGCCGGTGTCGGCCGCGCTCACGTCACGTTGGGTCTCGTTGCTCGCGTTGGTCATGCGGACTTCACCAGGCAGAAGGTCTGCGCGTTGTGGCCGTCGGAACTGCGCTGTTCGCGCACGACGCCGTCCACGGTGATCTTGCAGCTGATCTCACCGCTGTCGCTTTGCGCCATGATGTTGGCGCTGACCGACGGCAAGGTCGTCGAGATGGTGGCCGACCACGGCAGCGGCGCCGCGTTCACCTGATGGGTGTTGGCGTTCTCGTCCCAGTAGTTGATGTTGGCGGTGGCCCCGGGCGGCCCGGTGATGTCGTAGACGACGACCTTCGGGTTGAACTGCACGATTTCGATCCCCTTGCCGGCGTTCGCGTTGAGGTCCTGAGAGCCGAAAATCTTGTGGAGCCGCGACACGATCAATGCCGAAACGGCCAGGACTACCACCAAAACCAGCGGTATCCACGCCCGTTTGAGCACACGGGTCACGGTGGGAGTACGTGGACCCGAGTCTGGACTAGCCACCACCTGACCGCCTTCCGCTTGCCCGCCGTCCGGGCATTGCCGCAAAGCTCACCTACGTCGCCGACGACACCGCTGTCTTTTCGACTATTTGCTCAGCTAAGCACTCTAAACCTTAGTGCACGCAAGCGTTCCTCCGGGGGCCTTCGGTGTGGTGAACGGCATATGGTGCGGCCTAACGGGCCACCCGGCCGGTCACCGGCGGCAGATCGGCGAGTGTCACGATCCCCGGCTCGGCGGCGACGACGGCCGGGACCGCGTTGGTCACCGGCATCGCGGTGTAGATCATCCCCAGCCCCATGAACCCCGGCTCGGTCCAGTCCTTCGGCGGCAGGCAATGCAGGACGGTGCGCATGTTGGGCAACCCGAACACCTGGATGACGTGGCCGTGCTCCAGCGGTTTGGGCGGCACCACGTGATTGCCCATGGTCCAGTTGAAGCCCACGCTGACCACGTTGCGGTCGCCCTCCCAGCCGCGGTGGTAGCCATAGACGCCGCCCACCGTTCCCGCGGGGATCCGCATGAACCCCAGATCGGAATCGTCGGTGGCGGCGGTGAACGTCACGTCGAAGGTCATCCGGTCCAGCTTCGCCCCGATCGCGTCGGCCATCATGGCGGCGGATTCGGCGAAGACCTCGCTTTCGCGCCGCACGCTTTCGGCCAGCCCCGGCGTCTCGGGATCCTGCGAAAACCCCATCGCCGTCTGGGTTTCCGCCGATTCGTAGGTCGAGCAGTCCACCGACTCGGTGATGCGAATCTCGTCGACGCGTTCGCAGGCGCCGGACAGCACCATGCCGACCATGTTCGTCATGCCGGGGTGCGCGCCGCTGCCGAAGATCGTCGAACCGCCCCGTTTGCAGGCGTCGACGATGCGTTCGCGGTCCTCCGGCGTCTGCTTGCCGCCGGTGATCCAGGCCGCGCTGGAGCAGACGTTGACGCCGGCCTCGAGTAACCGCACCAATTCATCGACGCCTGCCCACAACGGGTTGTAGCAACACGCGTCGGCACCCAGGGCGAGCAGCGCATCGATGTCGTTCGTCGCCCGCACTCCCGTCGGTTCGGGCCAGCCGGCCAGTTCGGCGGCATCCACGCCCACCTTGTCCGCCCCGTGCGCATACACCCCGACCAGCTCCATGTCCGGCCTGCCGATGATGGCGTGCAGCGAACGGCGCCCGATGTTTCCGGTCGTCCATTGGATCACCCGCAGCGGACGGTCGGCCGGAAACCTGCTCATCGCGTCTCCTTTGACGTGGCGAATTTGAGCCATTATCACCGACGGGCCGGCGCGTCTCGGGGCCCGGCTATCCGGTCAACGGTTGCCCTGGCCGAACGCGGCCATGGAGCTGGACAACAGCTGGGAAAACGGGTCGGCACCGCCGCCGAAGGTGGCCTGACTGGCCGGTGCGATCACGGCCGCGGGGTCGAAGCCGCGCACCGGATCCACTTGGACGGGTGCGGTCAGCGGGTCGTCGTTTCGCGAATATCCCGCGTTCACCATGGGCATCAGCTCGGCGTCGAGCTGGTTCAGCTCGTCTTCCGGCACCCCGAGGTAGCCCAGCGGTATCACCAGCGGGAGGTGTTTTTCGGGAATCAGGTACGTCGTTGTCGTCGCGCCCCGGGAGTTGACGGTGGTTCTGATGTTCTGCGGCGGCACCATGCTCGGGTCGGTGAACGCGACCGCGGTATGCCCGGTCGCCTCGCCCACCAGGGTGTTGGCGAGGGCCAGCAGGTTGTCCGGCCGGTCGGGGAAGTCGGCGATCATGTCGTAGGCCGCGACGAACGCCTTGGTGTCGTACTGGCTCTCCACCGGGGGCGGTATGCGGTAGTCCATTGCGGGAACGACGGCGCCGACCGGAAAAACGGAGGTCAGGAAACTCTGGCCGAAGGCGTGATGCCCGACCGGATTGCCAAAGGTGCTGAAGACCAATTGATTTGGTGGGGGAGCGGCCGGATCGTTCGCCAGCCGGGCCTGCTCGGCGTCAACCACGAGCGAACCCTCGGACAGGCCGATCGCGGCGCCGAGGCCACCCCGGCGGATGGCCGCGTCCAGGTTGTCCTCCCCGACGGCCACCGACTCGCCGATGCTGGGTCCGTCGACCCCCAGGCCCGGAAAGGCTTCATCCAGCCGGCCGATCCCCGGAAAGAGCCGCTCCAACACGTGGCCCTGCACCTGCCCGGCGGGGTAGTTGACGATCTCGCGCCTGAGCCCGGGGAACCATCCGGCCCCCAGGCGCCGGCCGTACTCGTCGTAAGGGATGCCCGGGACGTGGGCGCCTCCGAGGGCGTACGCCGTTCCGCCGGCGGGCGTCCCGTCGCCCGGCGCGTCGTCGGCCGTGGCGATTCCGACGCCGAAACATCCTGTGGCGCCGAGGGTTACCAGGGCGGTAACTCCTGCGAGTAGTTTCTGCATCACCACTTCCCGGCCACTTCCCGCCTGCTCGACTCCGCCTCGTAGTGTCGCATACCGCGCCGGCTGACCGGGTGCCTACGGCGCATTCCCGGCCGGTGAGGCCACGGACGGCCGCCGCGGTCCCGGTCGGGACGGCCACCAGCTCGCCCGCCCGACCAGCGTAGCCAGGGCGGGCACCGTGATGGTGCGCACCACGAAGGTGTCGAGCAGGATTCCGATCCCGATCACCACACCGCCTTGGACAACGGTGCTGATGCTGGAGAACACGAGCCCCCACATCGAGGCGGCGAAGATCAAACCCGCCGCGGTGATCACCCCGCCGGTCGAACCCAGCGTGCGGATGATGCCGTATCGCATGCTGTGCGGGGACTCGTCACGCATTCGCGAGATGAGCAGCATGTTGTAGTCCGCCCCGACCGCGACCAGGACCACGAAGGCCAAGGGCGGCACGCTCCAATGCAATTGCTGGCCGAGGGCGAATTGAAACGTCAGGACGCCGATGCCGACCGCGGACAAATACGAGACCACGACGGAAGCCACCAGATACAGCGGTGCGATGACCGCTCGCAGCAGGGCCATCAGGGTCAACAGCACGACGACGATGGTGACCGCGACGATGAATCTGATGTCGTGCTGGTAGAAGTCCCGCGTGTCCCGCAGCGTGACGGGGTAGCCCGCCATCGATATGGAGGCGTCCGCCAACGCGGTGTTCGGTTGGGCCCCGCGGGCGGTGTCGGCGATCGCGTTGACCTGATCCATCGCCTCGGAGCTGAACGGATTCAATTTCGTTTGAACCAGGTAACGCACCGAGTGCCCGTCGGGCGAGACGAACGCTTTCGCGGCCTTCTTGAACTCCTCCATGTGCAGGAGCTGCGCCGGGACGTTGAACCCTGCCATCGACGGTTCGGCCGCGTCGTGTTTCAGCGTCAGGAGGAACGCCGACGCCTCGCCGAGCCCCGCCCCCATCTGTTTGATCTGGTCGACCAGCTGGTCCACCCCGTCGGCGACTTGCCGGCTCCCGCCCGCGAACTCCTCGGCGCCTTGTTGCAGGTGGTTCAGGTCGGCCTGCAGGCCCCCGGGTTGGTCCAGCCCCATGGCATGCAGCGCCTTGACGAAGCTGGCCAGCGCACCACGCAGATGATCGACCGAGGCGTTGAGCGTCTGCCGGTCCTGAAACGCCTGCAGTTGTCCGGCCAGATCGTTGATCTGGTCGAGGCTTCCGTCGCCGCGCGCGTTGACCACGCGCTCGAAATTGGCCCGGGTGGCGCTGCAGGACGGGTCGGCATCGCAGACCTGGTTGCCCTCCAGCGCGGTCAGCACCGGGGCCACCCACGCGAACAGATCCTTGATCGCCGCGAAGTTCACGCCGATGGTATGGCCGAGCGAGTTGATGCTGCTGACCAGCTTGGCCGCCAAGACGACTTCTCTGACCAACTTGTCACCGCCGTACTGGCTCCTGATCGACGTGAAGGCGTCGGTCAGGCCCCGCATCCCGGCCACCATCTGGTTGACTTGCCCGCGCACATCGCCGAGGTTGTCGGCCAGCGTGTTCGCCCCGGCGGCCAGTCGGTTCAGGTCGTCGGTGTGGTCGCTGATCAGGGTGGAGCCGGCGCCCAGGCGAGCGCCGATCGCGCCCGCCTGATACGTCGCCCGGAACTGTTCCGGCACGGCTCCCGCGGGCCGGGTCACGCCGCTGACCGCAGCGATGTTGGGCAGTTGGCTGACTCGGGTGGCCATCTGCTCCAGATCGGCCAGGGCCCGGGGTGTGCGCAGGTCGTGCGGTGACTGGACGAGGATGTATTCGGGAATGGACTGGTTGACCGGGAAATGGCGATCCAGCGCGGCATACCCGATCGAGCTCGGGGCCGAGGCGCTCAGCGCCTTGCGGTCGTCGTAGTTGAAGCGCACCAAGCCCGCACAGCCGGCGAGAATGATCAGCACCAGCACGCTGGCGACCAGATGACTCCTCGGCCGGCGCACGATGCGTATCCCCGACCGTCGCCAAAACCGGGCGGTCAGTTCGCGCGACGGTTTGACCCATCCGCGCGGCCCGGCCAGCACGAGAATGGCGGGCAGCAAGGTCATCGCTGCGAGGAATGCGACACCGATCCCGATGGCCGAGGACACCCCTACCGTGGAGAACACGCCCATCCGGGCGAAACTCATTCCGAGGAAGGTGATCCCCACCGTCGCCGCGGACGCGGCGATCACTTTGCCGATCGAGAGCAAAGCCCGCCGTACCGCTTCCTCGTAGCCGGCGCCGAGCCGCAAGTAGTCGTGATAGCGGCTGATCAGGAAGACCGCGTAATCGGTTCCCGCGCCGGCGACCATCGCGCTCAAGAAGACGATGGACTGATTCGACACCCCTAACCCGCTGGCTTGCGAGATGCCGGCCACGACGGCCTGCGCGATCACCATCGACGCCCCGATCGCGATGAGCGGTAGCAGCATGGTGATCGGGTTGCGGTACACCACGAGCAGGACGACGAGCACCAGCGCGGCGATCGCGAGTTCGATCGGAGTGCGGTCCCGCTCGCCCGCGACGGTGAGGTCGCTGACGGTGGCCGCGGGTCCGGCGAGGTTCGCGGTCAGCGGAGTCCCGGCGACGCTGTGCCGGACGATGTCGGCAACGCGGGTGTAGGCGGCGTAGGCCTTCGGCGTGCCCAATTCGCCGGCGATGCCGACCGGCAGCACCCAGGATTTGTGGTCTTTACTGGTCAACACCGCGCGCAGCGACGGCGTGCTGACGAAATCCTGCAACATCAGCACGTCACGCGCGTCCTCGTGCAGCGCGGTCACCACTTTGTGGTAAGCGGCTTCGTCGGGTGGTCCCAGCCCCTTCTCATCGGTGAGGACCACCAATAGGAGGTCTTCGGCGCCCGATTCGTGAAACGCCTCGGTCATCTTGCGGGCGGCGACGCTCGACGGGGCGCCGCTGGGCAGTATCGCGAGCGGATGCTGCTGCGCCATCTCGTTCAGGGTCGGAAACGTCAGCGGCAGGGCGACCGCGACCACCACCCACAGCCCGATCACCACCCCGGGCCACCGCATCACGAAATCGGCTAGCCGTCGCACATCGAACCCCCGGCCCGCCGGAGATGGCTCATCCGAAGAAAGGCAGCAGCCATCGTCGGCACTCCTTGCTATGCAACGCGCCCCCAGTGCCCGGTATCGGCGACCCGCATACATACGGACTTCATCGCTGCGACGTACCGGGAAACTGATTTCTGGGCAACTGCGTTGGCGGGGTACATGATCGCCATCGCGGTGCCCTCTTCGTACCGGAAGATATAGATCGTCAGTTGATACGAATATCTTCCGTCGGAATAGATTCCGATGCTATTTGCGTAGCCCATCTCGGCCGCCGCCAGCACGGCGTTCATCGGGGCGGCGTCGGCGTGCAGGAAATTGGTCACCGGGAAGTTCGGGCGGGGCCTGCTCAGCCACGGCGCCAATTCCAGCACGCGGTAATACGGCACCTTGGCCATGTCCAGGCTTGAATCGAAAGACGTCTGCGCCGCCCACGCCGCGTCAGTGAATGACACCGCTGCTATCGGGATGGTGATCGGAACCAATCCGGTAAACCAGCCCTGGGTCATGAAGTTGTCCGACGTCCTGCGGGTGTCCCTGGGGGTGAGCCCGTAATATGTTGTTGCGCCGGTAAATTCGTGTTCTACCTGGGCGAGGCAGGCGAACAACCCGCCGACGAAGCGGGCGCCTGCCGCCGAGCAGGCCGATTCGAATCTCGCTGTCTGCGCCGCGTCCATCAATGTGTCCGTGATCATGTCACTCTTGGTCGGCTCCAATGGGTTGCCCAATGGCAGCGGGAATTCCGGCAGGCTTCCGTTGTTGTTCTCCGCGAATTCGATCCACGCGCGTACCTGAGGCGAGTCCGCCGTCAAAGCCGACGTGTACCGGCGCTCTTCGACACAGAAATCGTCAAAGCTCCCGGCTGCGGGCAGCGCGAGGGGTCCGGCGCCGCTTGTCAACGCCGAATACCTCGCATGGGACTCCACCATCGTGATACCGATCAGCGCGGCATCACCGTGGACGTGATCGATGCTCGCGTAAAAGGTGAAGTGGTCCTGGTTTTGAACGATCCCGAAGCTGAAGCACTCCCAGTGAAACGGGTCGGGTGTCGCGACCACATGATCGTGCAGTTCGTCGATGGCCAATTCGCCGTGGACGGTGGGCGCGAATTCGATGTCGTCGGGATTATCGATTGTGTGCCGGAGGATCTCTCCGGTTTCGGTGTATTCGAACCAACTGCGGTACGTATCGTGGCGGCGCAGGTATGCGTTGAGCGCCTCGTTCATGGCGGGAATGTCGCACTGCCCGGCGATTTCGCACGTGGCGATGATCTGCCGTGAATAGTCGAGCCCCGAGGTCGTTTGCCGGTGATAGCCCTGAAGATGTTGCCCCTGCATGTAGCTGACCGGCACCGGACTGACCGGCGCTTGCCGCGCCTTGTCCCGCGAGGCGGGTGTCGGGTGCCACGAGACGACTTCGCCTGGGCTCAGCGTCCACTCACCGATCGAGCCGATCGTGATTTTCCCGATGCGCAAAAATCTTCTCCTCGGTCGGCCAGGCCGCAGTTCCGGGCCAAGCTGGTGGCGAGATCAACATAACTTCTTCGGCGACCGCTGACCGCGACATGCCGGGCCACAGGTATACCGCGACGTAGTTGGCGACGGTTAGGGTAGGACCGGCCCGGCGTGGGACACAGTCCGGCATCCGGCGACACTACTCGCCGCTGGGGGGATTACTCTGCTGCGCACCGGGTCGACGTGGTGCGGTGAGCGGGTCAAAAGCTTGGCCCGTAAAAAGTCACGGACCTATCGCCGGAGGCTGGCCCCCGGGGGAGCCACCTTCGTCGTCCGAGGTGAGAGGACAGATGCATGGCAACCGCCGAGACTCGGACGGAGCGCGCATCAGGTTTCGCGATAGTCGGCTACGCAGTGCGTGTTCCGGGCGCCGCCGACGCTTCCGAATTCTGGGACGTGTTGCGGCAAGGGCGCGATGCGGTGTCGGAGGTCCCCCCGGACCGGTGGAACGTCGAGGAATTCTTCGACCCGGACCCTGATGCGGCGGGCAAGATCGTCAGCCGCCGGGCGGGCTTCGTCGACGACGTAGTGGGGTTCGACGCGCCGTTCTTCGGGGTGTCGACGCGTGAGGTCATGTTGATGGACCCACAGCATCGGCTCCTGCTGGAGACGGCATGGCAGGCCGTCGAGCATTCCGGGACGGCCCCAACGGCTTTGGCGAACACCAAGACCGGGGTGTTCGTCGGTCTGTCCACCCACGACTACCTGGCGATGGTCTCCGACGAGTTGAAGTACGACGCGATCGACGCGTACATGGCGATCGGGACGGCGGCCGCCGCGGCAGCGGGTCGCATCAGTTACCGGTTGGGGCTGCAGGGCCCGGCCATCACCGTCGACACCGCCTGCAGCTCGTCGTTGGTGGCGGTCCACCAGGCTTGCCAGGCGCTGCGGCTGGGGGAATGCGACCTCGCGCTGGCCGGCGGCGCCAACGTGCTGCTCAGCCCGGCAACCATGATGACCTTCTCCCGGGCGCACATGCTCGCGCCCGACGGCCGCTGCAAGACGTTCGACGCGTCCGCGGACGGCTACGTGCGCGGCGAGGGTTGCGGCGTCATCGTCGTCAAGCGACTCGACGACGCGATCCGCGACGGCGACCGGATTCGCGCCGTGATCCGTGGCAGTGCGGTCAACCAGGACGGCGCGTCGGGCGGTTTGACGGTACCGAACGGTGTCGCCCAGCAGCGGGTCGTCGCCGAAGCGCTGGAGCGCGCCGGTGTCTCGGCACGCGACGTCGGCTACCTGGAGGCGCACGGGACCGGGACGTCGCTGGGCGATCCGATCGAGGTCCAGGCCGCGGCGGCCGTACTCGGCGAGGGGCGCGACGCGGACCGGCCCCTGTTGATCGGGTCGGTGAAGACGAATATCGGGCATCTGGAAGCGGCCGCGGGGATCGCCGGGATCATCAAGGTCGTCCTGTCGCTCGAGCACCAGCTCCTGCCGAAACACCTCAACTTCTCGAACCCGTCGCCGTACATTCCGTGGGACCGGCTTCCGGTGCGCGTCGTGGACGAGGCGATCGGCTGGGAACGCAACGGTCACCCCCGCGTCGCGGGGGTCAGTTCGTTCGGGTTCTCCGGAACCAACGCGCACGTCATCCTCGAGGAAGCGCCCGACGACATCGGCCGCCGGGCCGCGGCGCCGGGCGCCGTCGAGCAGCCCGACGACCGGCGTTTCAGTGTTCTGCCGCTGTCGGCCCGCACCCCGGCGGCCCTGGTGCAGCTCGCCGAGCGCTACCGCAGTTGGTTGACCGCGCATCCGGAGGCCGACCTGTCGGAGGTGTGCTTCACCGCCGGCGACGGGCGAGCCCACTTCGAGCATCGCGCCGCGCTGGTGGTGAATTCGACGCAATCCGCCGCCGAGTTGCTCGACGCGCTCGCCGACGACCGCCCCGCGCCGGGTTTGCTGCGGGGGGACTGCGACGACAAGCCGAAGACGGCGTGGTTGTTCCCGGGTCAAGGCAGCCAGTTCGCCGGCATGGCCCGGGAGTTGTTCGAAACCGAGCCGGTGTTCGCCGAGGTGATGACCCGATGCGCGGCGGTGGTCGACGCGGTGCTCGAAAAGCCGCTCCTGGACGTCATTTTCGATCCCGAGAGCCCGGACACCCTGCGGCAGACAAGCTACGCCCAGCCCGCCCTGTTCGCCGTCGAGATGGGTCTGGCCAGGCTCTGGCAGTCGTGGGGCCTGGAACCCGACGTGGTGCTGGGCCACAGCGTCGGCCAGTACGCCGCCGCCTGTGTCGCCGGGGTGTTCAGCCTCGAAGACGGCGCCCTCTTGCTCGCCGAACGCGGCCGCCTTTTCGGCGATCTGCCGGCGGGCGGCCGGATGGTCGCGGTCTTCGCCGCGGCCGAGCGCGTAGAAGGCTTCACCGACGAGTTCCCCCGGCTGTCGGTGGCCGCCTACAACGGTGCCAACACCGTGCTGGCGGGGCCCGCGGACGATCTGGAGCGGGTGGTGGCCGGCCTGACCGCCGACGGCGTTCGCTGCGACTGGCTGGACACCAGCCACGCATTCCACTCGGCGCTGTTGGATCCGGCTCTCGACGAGTTCGAGGCATACGCGAGCCGGTTCGAATTCAGCGCGCCACAACGAACTTTGATCTGCAACCGCACCGGCGCGGCCCTCGGCAGGACCGCGCAGCTGGACGCCTCCTACTGGCGCCGCCACGCGCGCCAGCCGATCGAGTTCGCCAAGAGCGTGTCCACGTTGGCCGATCTCAGCTGCGCGGTCCTCCTCGAGGTGGGCGCGCAACCGGTGCTTACCGCCGCCGCCCTGCGGGCGTGGCCCGATCCGGCCACCGCGCCCCGCGCGATCGCCTCGCTGCGCCGGAACGGCGCCGACCACCGCCAGATCACCGAAGCCCTTGCCAACGCCTACATCTGCGGCCACCTGCCGGCCTTCGGCGCTCTGCAACCGGGACCCACGCGCAAGCTTGACCTGCCCACCTATCCGTTCCAGCATCGCCAGTACTGGTTTCGCGACAAGGACGCCCCGGCCACCGCGTCCGTCGCCGAAACCGCCGCCGCGCGCACCGAAGCGGTCCGGCTTCTCGAGGACGGCCGGATCGAGGAACTCGCCGCGCTGCTCGACGGTCCGAACGCCGAGCGGCAGACCGCCGACGTGCTGGCCAGGCTTGCCGCACAACACAACCAGCAGCGTGAGACCCAAACCATCGCGGACGCTCGTTACGAGATCCGCTGGGAGAAAAGCGCTGTCGCGGCCGCCCTCGCGGGCGCGGGCTCCGAGTGGCTGCTGATCAGCGATGACACCGCGGCGGTCGCGCCGCTGGTCGACGCGCTGAGCGCCCAGGGCCAGCCGTTTCGGATCGTCGGGCTGCCCGTGTCGGACGCCGACGAGGAACGGCTCGAAGCGGAGCTACGCGCAACGGCGGCAGGCGAATCGACGCCGCGGATCCTGAACTGCGCCGCGCTCGAAGGGGATACGGCGCCGTCGATGCGCTCACTGCTGCGGATGCAACACCGCGTCCTGAGCGGAACACGTCGACTCTTCCGCGCCGCGGCCGCAGCGGAACTGCGCGCCCCCGTCTGGTTGATCACCCGCGGTGCGCAACGCGTCACCGACGCCGACACCGTGTCGCCGGCGCAATCCTGTCTGTGGGGATTCGGGCGCGCCGCCTCCCTGGAACACCCACAGCTGTGGGGCGGGCTGGCAGACCTGTCCCAAGGCGGCGCCGACGACTGGAGCCGGCTGATCGGTCAGGTCGTGGCCGGACCGCGGGACGAAGATCAAATCGCGCTCAGAGACGGCGGCATCTTCGTTCCCCGGCTGACCCGGCGTTCGGGGCTGCCGACCGCGGCGCCGCTCGTATTGCGTGATGGGGCAACTTATCTGGTGACCGGCGGGCTGGGCGGCGTCGGATTGGAAGTCGCCGGGTACCTGGCCGACCGCGGCGCGCGCCACCTGGTGCTGACCAGCCGGCGGGCGCCCAGTGCTGCGGCGCAGCAGCGCGTCGATGCCATCCGGGAAAGGTCGGATTGTGAAATCCGGGTCATCGCGGCCGATGTCGCCGATCCGCACGACGTCGCCCGCCTACTGGCCACGGTCGAGGCACAACTGCCGCCGCTGGCGGGCATCGTCCACGCCGCGGGCGAGATGGGCACCACGCCGCTGCGGGCCTTGGACGACGCCGAAGTCGATCGCGTGTTCGCGGGCAAGGTCTGGGGCGCTTGGAATTTGAGCGAGGCTGCCGCCGAGCTGCCACTGGACTTCTTCCTGAGCACCTCCTCGATCGCCTCGGTCTGGGGCAGCTTCGGCCAGACCGCCTACGGCGCGGCCAACGCCTTCCTCGACGGATTGTCCTGGCGGCTGCGTGAGCAGGACGTGCCGGCGGTCAGCGTCAACTTCGGCCCGTGGGCGGCCGGGATGGCCGACGAGGAGGCCCGTGCGCGCCTGGAGCAGCGCGGGGTCCGCACACTGCCACCCGCAGACGCGTTGGCCGGAATGGCCGACCTCGTCGCGACTTCCGCCGCGCACGGGGTGGTGGCCCGGATCGACTGGGCCCGCTTCCTGCCGCTCTATCAGCAGGCGGGCCGGCGGGCATTCCTGGACGAGTTGGCCGGGGAGCTGCCCGAGTCGGTGCCGGTGCCGTCGTCGTCCGGGAACACCCGGCTGGTCGAACAGCTCACCCACGCCCCGGTGCAGCAGCGGAAGAAGCTGCTGGTGGACTACCTGCGCGACGTCGTCGCCGAGGTGACACGGATCGACGCGGCGGAGATTCGCGAGGAGGCCGGGTTCTTCGACCTCGGCATGGATTCGCTGATGGCCGTCGAGTTACGCCGCCGGGTCGAGCACGCGGTGGGCAGGGAACTGCCGGCCACCCTCGCGATGGACTATCCGCGGGTGGCCGACGTGGCGCTCTACCTGCTCGACGACGTCCTGGGTCTCAACGCGCAGGCGGCCGCCAAGGCGGATGCCCGGCCGGCGTCGGTGACGACCGGGCCCGCCGACGAGCCCATCGCGATCGTCGCGGTGGCATGCCGCTTTCCGGCCTCGCCCGACCCCGAAGGCTATTGGGAGGTGCTATCCGGCGGTGTCGACGCGATCCGGGAGATCCCGGATGACCGCTTCGATATCGACGAGTACTACGACCCGGACCCGGAGACGCCGGGCAAGATCTACAGCCGCAGCGGCGGATTCCTGGATGGGATCGCCGGATTCGATCCCGAGTTCTTCGGGATCTCCCCGCGGGAGGCCGTGTGGATAGATCCGCAGCAGCGGCTGATGCTCGAAATCGCTTGGGAGGGACTGGAACGGGCCGGGTATTCGCCGGCCGCGTTGCGGGGCAGCCGAAGCGGCATCTTCGTGGGCGTGGCCGCCAACGAGTATTCGCACCTGTTGTCGCGAGACTCGGTCGAGAGCATCGAGGCGCACTTCATCACCGGCAACGCGCTCAACGCGATCGCCGGTCGAGTCGCCTTCGCGCTCGGGCTGGAAGGGCCGGCCGTGGCGGTCGACACCGCGTGCAGCTCGTCGCTGGTCGCCGTGCATCAGGCCTGCCAGGCATTGCACTCCGGCGACTGCGATCTGGCGCTGGCCGGCGGTGTCAACGTGCTGCTGAGCCCGGCATCCATCGTCGCCGCCTCGCGAGCCAGGATGCTCTCGCCCGACGGACGGTGCAAGACCTTCGACGCCGCCGCCGACGGCTACGTGCGCAGCGAAGGCTGCGGAATTCTCGTGCTCAAGCGGCTGAGCGATGCGCAACGCAGCGGCGACCGCATCTGCGCGGTCATCCGGGGCAGCGCGGTCAATCAGGACGGCGCTTCCAGCGGTCTGACTGTCCCCAATGGTGGTGCACAGCAACGGCTTATCTCCGCGGCGCTGGCCCGCGCCGGGGTGAGCGGGGGAGAGGTCGATTACCTCGAGGCGCATGGCACCGGCACCTCACTCGGTGACCCGATCGAGGTGCAGGCCGCCGCGGCCGTCTACGGCGCCGACCGGGATCCGGGCCGGCCCCTGCTGATCGGATCGGCGAAGACCAACCTCGGCCACCTCGAGTCGGCCGCCGGCGTCGCGGGTCTGATCAAGGTCGTGCTGTCGTTGCAGCACGAGGTGCTGCCGCAGAACCTGCACTTCAAGAATCCGTCGCCGCACATTCCGTGGGACTCCCTGCCGGTGCGGGTCGTCGACAGGGCGACGCCCTGGCAGGCCAACGGCCGGCCGCGCCGGGCCGGGGTGAGCTCGTTCGGGTTCACCGGAACGAACGCTCACGTTCTGATCGAGGAGGCGCCACCGGAAACGGTGACCGCCGACCCGGCGGACGGCCTTGCGGTGACACCGGCGCCGGACGCCTCAACCGAACGCGTCGGCGTGTTCCCCATGTCGGCGCGCTCACCGCAGGCTTTGGTGGCGTTGGCGCAACGATACGGGTCCTGGCTGGACTCGCACCCCGAGGTCGACATCGCCGATGTCTGCTTCACCGCCGGGGTCGGCCGTGCGCACTTCGAACACCGCGCCGCGCTGGTCGTGGATTCGGCGCGGGGCGCCCGCGAGATGCTGGACGAGTTGGCCGAGAACCGTTTGCGACCGGGTGTGGTCCGGGGCGAGTGCGGCGACCCACCGAAGACGGCGTGGTTGTTCACCGGGCAGGGCAGCCAGTACCCGGGGATGGCCCGCGAGCTGTTCGACTCCGAGCCGGTATTCGCCGAGACCGTGACGCGGTGCGCGGAAGCGGTCGACGGCATGCTGCCGCGCCCGCTGTTGGAGGTTCTGTTCGACACCGACCGCGACGCCGCAGAGACGTTGCAGCACACGTCGTTTGCGCAGCCGGCGCTCTTCGCCATCGAGATGGGCCTGGCCCGGTTGTGGCAGTCGTGGGGCATCGAGCCCGACGTCGTCCTCGGGCACAGCGTCGGCCAGTACGCGGCGGCGTGTGTGGCCGACGTGTTCAGCCTCGAGGACGGTGCGCGGCTGATGGCCGAACGCGGGCGGCTGTTCGGCAGCCTGCCCGAGGGTGGCCGGATGGTGGCGGTGTTCGCCGACCCCGAGCACGTGGAGGACGCCGCCAAGCGGTTCTCCCGGGTTTCGGTCGCCGCCTACAACGGCCGCAATACGGTGATGTCGGGTCCGGGTACCGATTTGGAACAGATCGTCACGGCCTTCAGCGATGACGGGATCCGCTGCACCTGGCTGGACACCAGCCACGCCTTCCACTCCGAGTTGCTCGAGCCGGTGCTCGACGAATTCGAGGCGTACGCGACGCGGCTGCAGTTCGCCACCCCGACCCGCCCGCTGGTGTGCAACCGCACCGGCGCGGTGCTGACCGCGGAAACCCCGCTGGACGCGCAGTATTGGCGGCGGCATTCCCGCCAGCCGGTGCAGTTCACCGAGAGCGTGCGCACGGTGGCGGCGCTGGGCTGCTCGGTGCTGATGGAGATCGGTCCGCAACCGATCCTGACCGCGTCCGCGGTGCAGGCGTGGCCGGAACACTCGGCGGCGCCACGCGCGATCGCCTCCCTGCGCAAGGGCGCCGGCGCCCGGCGTCAGATCTCCGATGCGCTGGCGGCGGCCTATGTCGCCGGGCACCGGCCCGAGTTCGCCACGGTCCACCAGCGACCCGGTCGCAGACTCGACCTGCCCACCTATCCGTTCCAGCGCCGCCACTTCTGGCCCAAGGCGTCCGGTATCGCCGGCGTCGACGGTCCGGGCGCCGCCGTGTCCGGAATCCTCGGCAGCGAAAAGGATCTGGCCTCCGGTGATGTCGTGTACACCAGTCGGCTGTCCGTCAAATCGCAGCCGTGGCTGTCCCACCACGTCATCTATGGCACCGTTGTCGTTCCCGGAGCGACCTACGCGGCGATGGCCCTTGCCGCGGTCGGGACGCCGGCTCAGGTCCAAAACGTCTTCTTCTACGAACCGATCATCTTGCCCGACAAGAGTTCTCGCGAGGTGCAGCTGACCTCGCATCCGTCCGAGGATCGTGGTGGCTGGACCTTCCAGGTGCACAGCCGTCCCTATGGCGTCCGCGACGCGGAATGGTCGCTGAACGCCGACGGCACCGTCGTCACCGGAGGCGCCGACGTCGAAGACGAGCCGGTGGATTCCGTTGACGCCGCGGTCGAACGGTTGAACCGTACCCGCCCCCAGCAGCTGTTCGACACCTTCGCCGACATGGAACTGGCCTGGGGCCCCACGTGGTCCACCTCCTTGAAATCGCTGTGGGTGGGCGAGGGCGAGGCGATCGGCGACGTCGTCGTCGGTGAAGAACTCGCCGAACACCTGGGCGGCGAGCCGGTCCACCCGGTACTGCTCGACCTGTGCACCGGCGTCGCCTTCCCGGCGTTTCCCGCGCTTCTCGCGGCGACCGAGCAGGGAGCGGTCCCCGACCTGTTTCTGCCGCTGCGCTATGGGCGGGTGATGCTCGCCGAGCGGATGCCGCGGCGGTTCTACTGCCGGGCCAAGTGGCGCGCCGGCGGCATGGAGAGCGAAACACAGGTCTTCGACCTTGATTTCGTGGATCGCGATGGCCGCCACCTGGGCGGGATACGCGAGTTCACCGTCAAACGCGCGCCCCGCGAAGCGTTGCTGCGCGGACTTGGCGGCGATGTCGCCCGGCTGCTGTACACCCTCGGCTGGCACGAGGTGCCCGCACCGGCGTCGAGCACCGGCAAGGGCCAGGGCGAAAAGGACCGCGGCACTTGGCTGGTCGCCGGATTCGACGAGCTGGCGGCCGAACTGCCGGGTTGCATTCCGTCCACCGCGGCCATGGGACAGCGGGACTGGCAGCAGCTGTTCGCCCAAGCGCGGGAGAACGGCGCGCCGATCACCGGCGTCGTCTGGCGCGGCAGCGGTCGACCGGGCGCGGAGGAGTCGAGCGACGAGTTCGCCGCCCGGCTGGAGACGGACATCGGCAATCTGCTGGGCGCCGTGCACACGCTGCTGGCCGAAGAGTCGGTGAAACTGCCCGGCGGACTGTGGATCATCACCGAACGGGCCGTGGCGACCGAATCCGGTGAGCGGGTCGACCCGGTGCAGGCCGCGCTGTGGGGGCTGGGACGCACCATCATCTCCGAGCAGCCGACGCTGCGCTGCAGGCTGATCGATCACGACGGATCCGACGAGGCCGTGCACGCGCTGGGCGGGCTGCTCGGCGCGCCCGACACGTCTCTGGAAGAACCCGAAGTCGCACTGCGGCAAGGGAAGTTCCTGGCGTCCAGGCTGCTGCCGTGGGCGCGCAGCGGTCATCTGGCCGTACCGCGCACGGGCGACTACGTGCTGGCGCCGACCGAACGCGGCGCGATCGACAACCTGCATCTCGCCGAGACGGAGGTCCCGTCGCCGGAACCCGGCCAGGTTCAGATCCGGGTGGAGGCCGCCGGTCTCAACTTCCGGGATGTGCTCAACGTGCTGGGCCTCTACCCGGGCGATCCGGGGCTGATCGGCGGCGACTTCTCCGGCATCGTCACCGAAATAGGCCAGGGTGTGGCCGGATTCGAGGTCGGCGAGCGTGTCTTCGGCTTCATGCAGGGGGCCTTCGCCAGCCGGATCAACGTGCCCGCCCAACTGCTGGCGCCGGTACCGCACGAGCTGGGTGCGGTGGCGGCGGCCACCATTCCGGCGGCCGCCCTCACCGTGCGACTCGCCTTCGACTGGGCGCAACTCAAGCCCGGTGACCGCGTGCTCATCCACGCCGCCAGCGGTGGCGTCGGACTGGCCGCCATCCAGATGGCGCAGCAGCAGGGCGCGATCGTCTTCGCCACCGCCAGCACCTACAAACGGGCGACGCTGCGCAAGCTGGGTGTGAAGTACGTATACGACTCGCGCACGACGGAGTTCGCTGACCAAATCCTCGCGGACACCGACGGGGCGGGCGTCGACGTGGTGCTCAACAGCCTTACCAACGAAGGCTTTGTGGAAGCGACCGTGCGGGCCACCGCCCGCAATGGCCGGTTCGCCGAGATCGCCAAGCGAGACATCTGGACGCATGCGCAGATGGCGGCGGCCCGTCCCGACATCGCCTACGAGGTCGTTGCGCTGGACGGCACGATCGTGCAAGACCCGGAGCGCATCCGGCGATTGCTGGGCGAAGTGTCCGACGGGTTGGGCGACGGCGAGTGGGCGCCGCTGCCCGCCGAGATCTACCCGTTGACCGAGGCGAAGACCGCGTTTCGCCGCATGCAGCAGGCGCGGCACATCGGCAAGATCGTGCTGCAGATGCCGAGCCCGCTGCAGCCGCAGGGCGATCGGAGCTACCTGATCACCGGCGGCCTCGGCGCGCTCGGCCTGCACACCGCGTCCTACCTGGCCCAACTCGGTGCCGGCGACATCGTGCTGACCAGCCGCCGCGCGCCCGACGCGGACGCGCAACAGGCGATCGCCGCCATCACCGAGCGCTACCGGTGCCGGATCCACACCTTTGCGGCCGATATCGGCGACGAGGACGAGGTCGAGGAACTGCTGGAGCGGATCCGGGCGGAGTTGCCGCCGCTGGCGGGCGTCGTGCACCTGGCGGGCGTGCTCGATGACGCGCTGCTGCCGCAGCAAAGCGTCGACCGCTTCCGGACGACCCTGCTGCCAAAGGCGTTGGGGTCCTGGAACCTGCACCGGCTGACCAGAAAAGACGAACTCGAATTCTTCATCGTCTACTCGTCGATTTCCAGCGTGCTCGGTTCACCCGGGCAGTCCAACTACGCGACGGCCAACGCGCTGCTCGACGGGCTGGTCGCGGAGCGCAGGGCGCAAGGCCTGCCCGCCACCAGTGTGAACTTCGGTCCGTGGGCGCAGGGCGGCATGGCCGCGTCGGAGGCGGCGCGTGCCAATCTCGGTGCGCAGGGCCTGGTTTCGATGGAACCCTCCGCGGCGCTCAACGCGCTCGGTGAGATCGTCGCGCACGGCACGGGCCAGGTGACCGTCATCAAAGCCAATTGGCAGCGCGCCGCGAAGATGCTGGGTGGTGCTCGCCCACCGATTCTCGACCACTTGTTGCCGAGCGACGCCGCGACCGCGCCCGGCGACAGCGAGTTGCTCAAGAAGCTGCACGAGGTCCCGGAGGCGGAGCGGGTCAGTTTCCTGACGGAGTTCCTGCAGCAGGAGGTGCAGCAATTCCTGCGGCTCGCACAGCCGCCGGCCGCGACGAGCCGGTTCCTGGACCTGGGTACCGACTCGCTGATGGCGGTCGAGCTCCGCAATCGGTTGTACGGTCAGTTCGGTGGCGCGTTCACCATCAGCGCCACAGCGGTTTTCGACTATCCGACGATCGGCGCGCTCGCCGAGTACCTGGCCGGTCAGATGCCCGAGGTGGTACAGGCGTCGGGGGCGCGCGGCGCGGAGCCCGGCGGTGCGGCAGGACCCGCATGAGCGGACAACCAGTCGGCGTGCGCCGCAGCGTCAGTCGCTGATATCGAAACCGGCGATGACCTTGGTCGGGCGCAGGCGCACCACCAGTTCGCCGGGCGCGGAGTTGCGGCGGCCGAACTCCTCGGCGCGGTCGGCGCCCATGTACCGCGCGCCGGTGCGGGTCGCGATGTCGAGCACGTCGGCCGGATCCTCGCTCACCGTCGCCACGCCCTGCACCTGGACGAACGAGTAGGGCGGGTGGGGATCGTCGACGCACATCACCACTCGCGGATCACGATGCAGGGCACGGCCTTTCGAAGTGTCACGGCCGGTGTTGAACGCCAGCTGTCCCTCGTCTACGACGAACCACACCGGCGCGACCAGCGGCCGGCCGTCGGCGGCAACGTAACCGAGCATGCCCGTACGGGTGCCGGCTGACAGGAACTCGACAACCCTCTGCGAGAGCGTGGCGGGCGCGGCCATGACTAGAGACGGGCCAGGTCGTAGTCGCCGATGTGGTCGATCAGGTTGTGCAGGTGGTCGCCGGATGTGCCGAGCGTGTGCTCGATCGCGGTGAGCCGGGCGGCATAGTGGGCGACCGGGTATTCCGCGGTCACACCGATGCCGCCGTGCAGCTGGATCGACTCCTGGGCGATGTGCCGGCCCGAGCGGCCGATCTGCAGCTTGGCCCGCGAGGCGATCACCGGATCGATGTTGCCGTCCGAGATCGACATCGACGCGTACATGCTCATGCTGCGCGCCAGTTCGAGCGACACGTACATGTCGGCTGCCCGCTGGGTGAGCGCCTGGAATTTGTTGAGCGTGACGCCGAACTGCTTGCGGGTCTTGAGGTAGTCGGTGGTCAGTCGCAGCGCTTCCTCCATCGCCCCGACCGCTTCGGCGCACAGCGCCGCCTGGATGCGGATGATGGCGTCGCGGATCGCCTGCGACGCGTCAGCCGCTTCGCCCAGGGGCTCCGCGGGTGTGGCGTCCAAGTCGATCTGCGCGCCGCGCTGTCCGTCGAAGGTCCGGTACGGGTGACGGGTAACGGCGCTTGCGTCGACCAGGAACAGCCCCGTGCCGCCGTTCGGTAACGCGGCGCTGACCACCAGGGTGTCGGCGCAGTCGCCGGCGAGCACCGGGTTCTTGCGTCCGCTCAGCGCCCACGAATCGCCTTGCCGCACAGCCTTGGTGCCCACGTCCGCGGTCGGGGCGCGGTGGCCCGGTTCCAGGTGGGCGAAGGCCAGCAGGCGTTGGCCGGCCGCGACGTCGTCGAGTTGTTCCTTCTGAGCATCCGTGCCCAACTCGGCGATCAGCGCGCCCGGTGCGAGCGCGGCGTGCAGGATCGGCTCGGGGGCCAGCCGGCGCCCCGCCTCGACGAGCACGACCATGATCTCGATCTGGCCCGCCTCCTCCGGGTCGAAGCCGAGGCCGAGGATCCCGGTGTCGGCGAGCTGACTCCATACCTCGCGGCTCCAGCCCAGGTCAGAGCCGATCACCTTGTTGCGGCTCTCCGGGTCGTAGCTGCGTGAGAGCAGTTCGCGGGTGGTGTCGCGGAGCAGTGTCTGCTCGTCGGTCAACTGAAAGTCCATGGCTGCCTCACAATCCCAGAATGGTGGACGCGATGATGTTGCGCTGCACCTCGTTGCTGCCGCCGTAGATCGACGTCTTGCGGTAGTTGAGGTAGTGCGGCGCACTGTGTTGCGCCCAGTCCGGAGACGCGATGCCTTCCCCGTCGGCGGGCAGCGCGTCGGGCCCGGCCACCTCGACGAGCAGTTCGGTGGCGATCTGCTGCAGTTGGCTGCCGCGGAGTTTGAGCACCGACGACGCCGGATTGGGCTGCCCGTTCGCGGAATCGGTGACCACGCGCGACTGCGTGAGTTCCAGTGCCAACAGCTCGTTTTCGGCTTCGGCGAGCCGGGCCGCGAACAGCGGATCCTCCAGCACGCCGGCCGCCGCGGCGTGCTTCTTCACCTCGGCCAAGCGCACCTTGGTCCGCCCGACGCCGGCGATGCCGGTCCGTTCGTTGCCGAGCAGGAACTTCGCGTACGTCCAGCCCTTGTTCTCTTCTCCCACAAGCTGATTGGCGGGCACGCGGACGTCTTCGAAGAAGATCTCGTTCACCTCGTGGCCGCCGTCGATCGTCTTGATGGGCCGCAGGGTGATGCCCGGCGTCTTCATGTCGAACAGCAGAAACGAGATGCCGGCCTGACGCTTGGGCGCCTGCGGGTCGGTGCGCACCAGGCAGAAGATCCAGTCCGCGTACTGGCCGAGCGTGGTCCAGGTCTTCTGGCCGTTGACGATGTAGCTGTCGCCATCCCGCACCGCGGTGGTGCGCAGCGACGCCAGGTCCGAACCGGCCTCAGGCTCGGAAAAGCCTTGGCACCACCAGATGTCGAGGCTGGCGGTCGGCGGCAGGAAGCGTTCTTTGACCTCCTCCGAACCGAATTCGGCGATCACCGGGCCCACCATCTTGGTGTTGAAGTTCAGCGGCTCCGGGACGCACGCCAGTTGCATCTCGTCAGCCCAGATCTGGTGCTGGGTGGGCGTCCACTCCTTGCCGCCCCACTCGACAGGCCAGTTCGGTACCGCCAGGCCGTGCTCGTGCAGGATCTTGTGGCTGGTGACGATGTCGTCGTGGTTCACTTCCGCCGCACCCCGGCGCACCCGCTCGCGCACCTCTTCGGGGATCTTGGTGGTGTAGATGGTGCGGAGCTCGTCGCGGAACGCGGCTTCCTCCGGTGTGAGCGCCAGTTGCACGGCGGCCTCCTGTCATCTGGGGTGAACGTGGCCACCAGCGTCGGAGGGCCCGGTTCTGGCGATGCCGTTCTTGGCTCCATCTTGACCCATTCCCCGCAGCCGTTGTCCACAGCCTCGGTTTAGTCCACAGTCTCGGGCCTTGCCGTCGCCGGTCGGGGCCGAGCCGACGGTTGGCGCACCTACGGTCGGCGCATGCGAACAGAACTTCCCGCCGAGCGTTTGCAGCGGAGACTCGGCGCCGAGCCGGACGCCGAGCCCGACGCCGCGGAGTCGACGCCAGCCGGGCAGTCGGCCGACGAGGACCAGAATTCGCTGTTGCCGCGCTGGCTGCCCGCCGCATCCCCGGAGCGCGGCTGGCTGGCCAGGCTGCGTGCCGACCCGGGGCGCGCCGGCGCGATTGGCCTGGCGATCGTGGCGGCGCTGGCCGTGCTCGTCACGATATTCACGCTGCTGAGGGATCGGCCCGCGCCGGTGATGTCGGCCAAACTGCCGCCGGTGGAGAAGGCGGCGACGGTGAGTCCCAAGTCGTCCGCCGGCCCGAGTGCCGGCCCCGACCGGCCCGTGGTGGTGAGCGTGGTGGGCCTGGTGCACAATCCCGGGCTGGTCACCCTGGCGCCCGGGGCGCGCGTCGCCGACGCGCTGCAGGCCGCCGGCGGCGCCGTCACCGGGGCGGACACCATCGGACTGAACATGGCGCGCCCGCTCGGTGACGGCGAGCAGATCGTCGTCGGGCTCGCCCCGACCCCCGGGCAGCCGGCGGCGTTGGGAAGCTCGGTGGCGTCCGGCCCCACACCGACGTCGAAGCCACCGCGGCAGGGGGCCGGACCGGCGAGGCCGAAGGCGGGCGAGGTGCTCGACCTCAACACCGCGAGCGCGGAGGATTTGGACGCCCTGCCCGGCGTCGGGCCGGTCACGGCCGCCGCGATCGTCGCCTGGCGGCAGACGAACGGCAAGTTCACCAGCGTGGACCAGCTCGCCGAGGTCGACGGCATCGGTCCGGCGAGGCTGGAGAAGTTGCGCGCCCTGGTCCGTGTCTGAGACCCGTGGACGGTTCCGGCCTCGTCGAAGAGGGCGCGGCGCGCGTCGACGCCCGCCTGGTGCCGGCCGCGGTCACCTGCTGGGTGGTGACCGCCGCGGGGATCTGGTGGCCGATCGGCCGGGTGGTGGCGGCGTGTTGCGTCGCGTTGGCCGCCGCCTCCGGCGCGCTGGCGTGGTACGCCGCGCACGGTCGGCGGGGCGCAACCGGGCCGTTGCGAGCCGTCGGCACCGGCCTGGCCGCGGCCGGGGTCATCGGCGCCGGGTTCGGGTTCGCGGTCGCGCTGCGCGCGGAAGCGGTCGATCGCCACCCGATCACCGCGGCGTTCGGGACGGCCGCCCCGGTGACGGTCACACCCACCGAGAGCCCGGTCTCGCTGAGCCGCGGCCGGCTCATGTTTCGCGCCACGCTGCAGCGGCTGCGCGACGCGCCGATTTCCGGTCGCGTCGTGGTCTTCGCGCGCGCGTCGGACTTCGAATCGGAAGCCGACGGACTGATGGTGGGCCGGCCGGTGCGATTCACCGCGCGGATCGGCCGCCCGACCCGCCGCGATCTCACCGTTGCGGTGCTCAACGCGTCGGGCCGGCCTGCCCTGGGCACCGCCGGCGCCGTGCAGCGGGCCGCCCACACGGTGCGCGGCCGGTTCGCCGCCGCCGTTCGCGGCGCGCTGCCGGCCGAGCTGGCGGCGATGCTGCCCGCCCTGGTCCTGGGTGACACCTCGGCGGTCACCGCCGAGACCGACCGCGACTTCCGCGCGGCGGGCATGACGCACCTGATGGCGGTGTCGGGTGCCAACGTGACCATCGTGTGTGCGGCCGTGCTGTTCTCGGCGCGCTTGATCGGACCTCGGGCGGCCGTCGTCCTCGCCGGACTGACACTCGTAGCGTTCGTCGTTCTGGTGCAGCCGACGGCGAGCGTGTTGCGCGCGGCCGTGATGGGCGCGATCGCGCTGGCCGGGATGCTGTTCTCGCGGCGGCGCCAGGCCATCCCCGCGCTCAGCGCCACGGTGCTGGTCTTGCTGGCGATGGCCCCGCAGCTGGCCGTCGACGTGGGCTTCGCGCTGTCGGTGGTCGCGACGGCCGCGCTGGTCGTCATCGCGCCGGTCTGGTCACGGCGCCTGGTGAGCCGGGGCTGCCCCGGGCCGCTCGCCGACGCCCTGGCGATCGCCGCGGCCGCACACGTGGTGACCGCCCCGCTGGTGGCGGGTATCTCCGGGCGAGTCAGCCTGGTGGCAGTCGGCGCCAACCTCGCGGCGGCCCCGGCGATCGCGCCGATCACCGTGCTCGGCAGCGCGGCGGCGGTGTTGAGCGTGCCGTGGCCGGCCGGCGCCCAGCTGTTGATCCGTTTCACCGGCCCCGAACTGTGGTGGGTGGTGCGGGTGGCGCACTGGTCGGCCGGCGCGCCGGCGGCGACGGTGCCCGTTCCGGCCGGGGTGCCCGGAGTGCTGCTGGTCGCGGGGGCGACTGCGCTGATCGTCGTCGCGGTCACCCGGCTGCGCGGGCGCCGCCGGTCCGGCGCCGCCGCCCGGGTGGCCGCATTGACGGCTGTGCTCTGCGCGCTGGCCTGGTGGTTGTCGACGGCCCTGGATCCTCAGAGCGGCGTAGTCGGTCCGCCGTGACACCATCGTGGAGTGAGCGAGGATTCGCCGTTGCACCTGGTCCTGGGTGACGAGGAGTTGCTGGTCGAGCGGGCGGTGGCCGACGTGTTGCGGGCGGCGCGCCGGCGGGCCGGTTCGCAGAACGAGGCCGACGTCCCCGTCAGCCGCATGCGGGCGGGTGACGTCAGCACCTACGAGCTCGCCGAACTGCTGAGCCCGTCGCTGTTCGGTGATGAGCGCATCGTCGTGCTGGAGGCCGCCGGGGAAGCGGGCAAGGAGGCGGCCGCGGTGATCGCCGCCGCCGCGGCGGACGTCCCGCTGGGCACGATGCTGGTGGTCGTGCATTCGGGCGGCGGGCGCGCCAAGGCGCTGGCCACCGAGCTGCAGTCGCTCGGTGCCGTCGTGCACCCCTGCGCGCGGATCACCAAGGCCAGCGAGCGAATCGACTTCGTCCGCAAGGAGTTCCGCGCGCTGCGGGTCAAGGTGGACGAGGACACCGTGACCGCGATGCTGGACGCGGTCGGCTCCGACGTGCGGGAGCTCGCGGCGGCCTGTTCGCAGTTGGTCGCCGACACCGGCGGGGTCGTCGATGCCGCCGCGGTCCGCCGCTACCACAGCGGCAAGGCCGAGGTGAAGGGGTTCGACATCGCCGACAAGGCGGTGGCCGGTGACGTCGCGGGCGCCGCCGAGGCGCTGCGGTGGGCGATGATGCGGGGCGAGCCGCTGGTGGTGCTGGCCGACGCGCTCGCGGAAGCGATCCACACGATCGGCCGGGTCGGCCCGCTGTCGGGCGATCCTTATCGGCTGGCCTCGCAGCTGGGGATGCCCCCCTGGCGGGTACAGAAGGCCCAGAAGCAGGCGCGGTATTGGTCGCGCGAGAGTGTTGCGGCGGCGATGAAGGTGGGGGCGACGCTCAACGCCAACGTCAAAGGAGCGGTGGCGGACGCCGACTACGCGTTGGAGTCGGCGGTCAGGACGGTGGCCGAGCTGGCCGCCCACCGGGGCCGGTGAGCGCGGGCCGGGCTCAGAGCTTGTTGAGCGCCCGGGCCAGGGCCGACTTCTTGTTGGCCGCCTGATTCTTGTGGATCACGCCCTTGCTGGCGGCCTTGTCCAGCTTGCGGGTGGTCGCCGCAAGCAACTCGGTGGCCTTCTCTTTGTCGCCGGCGTGGGTGGCCTCGCGGAACGCACGCACAGCGGTGCGCAGCGAAGACTTCACCGACTTGTTGCGCAGGCGAGCGCGCTCGTTGGTGCGGTTGCGCTTCTGCTGCGACTTGATGTTGGCCACGCTTGTAAGTTCCTTCTTCGATTCGACGTTTGTATGGGTGCCGGATATCACCACAGCGACTGCCCAGGTTATCAGTCGGTTACGTTTTCTCCCAAAACGGGAACCCGTGGCCTGCCCTAACGTCAATTTGAGGCAGCATCTGAAAAGTGAGTCTTCCGAGCCAGCTTGAGGAAAACAGGCGGGGGTTGCGTGCTGCGCGCCACGAGCGCATCTTCGGCGGGTACAACACGTCGTCGGACATCTATTCGATGGCCTTCGACGAGATGTTCGACGCACAGGGCGCCGTCCGGGGCCCCTACAAGGGCATCTACGCCGAGCTCGCGCCGTCGGACGCCTCGGAGCTCAAGGCGCGCGCGGAGGCCCTGGGCCGCGCATTCCTCGACCAGGGCATCACGTTCTCGCTGTCGGGCCAGGAGCGGCCGTTTCCGCTCGACCTGGTCCCGCGGGTGATCTCGGCCGCCGAGTGGAGCCGGTTGGAGCGTGGCATCATCCAGCGCGTCAAGGCGCTCGAGATGTATCTCGACGACATCTACGGCGATCAGGAGATTCTGAACGACGACATCATTCCCCGCCGGCTGATCACCTCCTGCGAGCATTTCCACCGCCAGGCGATGGGCATCGTCCCGCCCAACGGCGTCCGCATCCACGTCGCCGGCATCGACCTGATCCGCGACGAGAAGGGGAATTTCCGTGTCCTCGAGGACAACCTGCGCTCGCCGTCGGGCGTCTCGTATGTCATGGAGAATCGGCGGACCATGGCGCGGGTCTTCCCGAACCTGTTCGCCACGCACCGGGTGCGCGCGGTCGACGACTACGCCTCGCACCTGCTGCGGGCCCTGCGCAACTCCGCGGCCACCAACGAGGCCGACCCGACGGTGGTGGTGCTGACCCCCGGGGTGTACAACTCGGCCTACTTCGAGCACTCGCTGCTGGCCCGGCAGATGGGCGTCGAGCTGGTCGAAGGTCGCGACCTGTTCTGCCGGGACAACCAGGTCTACATGCGCACCACCGACGGCGAGGTGCAGGTCGACGTCATCTACCGGCGCATCGATGACGCCTTCTTGGATCCGCTGCAGTTCCGCGCCGAATCGGTGCTGGGGGTGGCCGGCCTGGTCAACGCCGCGCGCGCCGGCAACGTGGTCGTCTCCAGCGCGATCGGCAACGGTGTGGGTGACGACAAGCTCGTCTACACCTACGTGCCCACCATGATCGAGTACTACCTGGGGGAGAAGCCGCTGCTGGCCAACGTCGAGACGTATCGGTGCTGGCTCGACGACGAACGCGAAGAGGTGCTGGACCGGATCGACGAGTTGGTGCTCAAGCCGGTCGAGGGGTCCGGCGGCTACGGCATCGTGTTCGGACCGGAAGCATCCGACAAAGAGCTGGCCGCCGTGGCCAAGAAGATCCGCGACGACCCGCGCAGCTGGATCGCCCAGCCGATGATGGAGCTCTCGACAGTGCCGACGCAGATCGGGAACACCCTGGCGCCCCGGTACGTCGACCTGCGGCCCTTCGCGGTGAACGACGGCGACGACGTGTGGGTGCTGCCCGGCGGGCTGACCCGGGTGGCTCTGGTCGAGGGCTCCCGGGTGGTCAACTCCAGCCAGGGCGGTGGCTCGAAGGACACCTGGGTGCTGGCATCGCGGGGCTCGGACAGCGACCGGGAGCTCGGCGCGGCCGAAGTGGTGCGCTCGCTGCCGGAGTCCATTCCCGACCCGGCGCTCGACGGCGGGCAGCGGATGTCGCAAACACAGTCGCAACTCACGGAGTTGCCCCAGGAACAACAGCTCCAGCAGCAACAGCGGCGGGGGAGGCGCTGATGCTGGCCCGCAATGCCGAGGCGCTGTTCTGGATCGGGCGCTACGTCGAGCGCGCCGACGACACGGCGCGCATTCTCGACGTGGTCCTGCACCAGCTGCTAGAGGATTCCAGCGTCGACCCCGACCAGGCGTCCCGCCTGCTGCTGCGGGTGCTCGGCATCGATCCCCCCACCCACGACCTCGACGTGTGGTCGTTGACCGACCTGGTGGCCTTCAGCACCAACGCATCCGGGGGTTCGTCGATCGTCGACGCCATCACGGCGGCGCGCGAAAACGCCAAGTCCGCCCGGGAGGTGACGTCCAGCGAGATCTGGGAGTGCCTGAACACCACCTACCATGCCCTGCCCGAACGCGAGCGCGCCGCCAAACGCCTTGGGCCACATGAATTCCTGGCGTACATCGAGGGCCGGGCAGCGATGTTCGCCGGGCTGGCCGACTCGACGCTGTCGCGCGACGACGGCTATCGCTTCATGGTGCTGGGCCGCGCGATCGAGCGGGTCGACATGACGGTGCGGCTGCTGCTGTCCCGGGTGGGCGACAGCGCGTCGTCGCCGGCATGGGTGACGCTGTTGCGCTCCGCGGGCGCGCACGACACCTACCTGCGCACCTACCGCGGCGTGCTGGACGCCGGCCGGGTCGTCGAATTCATGATGCTCGACCGGCTTTTCCCGCGGTCGGTGTTCTATTCGCTGCGGCTGGCCGAACACAACCTCGACGAGCTGCTGCACAATCGGCAGAGCCGGATCGGGGCGACGGGGGAGGCGCAGCGGCTGCTTGGCCAGGCCCGCAGCGAACTGGAATTCGTGCAGCCCGGTGTGCTGCTGGAGTCCTTGGAATTCCGCCTGGCCGGGCTGCAGCGAACCTGTCACGAGGTAGGAGAAGCATTGTCGGTCCAGTACTTTCACGTTACCCCCTGGGTGGCGTGGTCCGACGCCGGCGATCGGACCCGGCTGGTCGGCCGGCCGGGGGACAACTGATGTGGCGGCTGCGGGTGGTGCACACCACCGGTTACGCATACCAGTCGGCGGTCACCGCCTCCTACAACGAAGCGCGGCTGACCCCGCGGTCGAACTCCAGGCAGAACGTCATCCTCAATCGCGTCGAAACCATCCCCGCGACGCGGTCCTATCGCTACGTCGACTATTGGGGCACGGCCGTAACGGCTTTCGATCTGCACGCGCCGCACTCCGACCTCACGGTGACGTCCTCCTCGGTGGTCGAAACGGAGGGGCCCGAACCGCCGGTGACCGACGTCGACTGGAGCGAACTGCGGTCGGAGGCGGTGATCGATCGGTTCGACGAATTGCTACGTCCCACCGCGCATACCCCGGCGAGCAAGAAGGTCGGGTCGGTGGCGAAAAAGATCGTCAAATCCCACCGGCCCGTAGAGGCCGTCGCCGCCGCGGCCCATTGGGTGCGCGGCGAGCTGGAATATCTTCCGGGAACCACCAGCGTGCACTCGTCGGGACTGGACGCGTTGAACGAGGGCAGGGGCGTCTGCCAGGACTTCGTCCACCTGTCGCTGATGTTGTTGCGGGCCATGGGGATTCCCGCGCACTATGTGTCGGGTTACCTGCATCCCAAGCGCAACGCCGTCATCGGCGACACCGTCGACGGGCGCAGCCACGCCTGGATCCAGGCCTGGACGGGCGGCTGGTGGAGCTATGACCCGACCAACGAAACCGAGATCTCCGAGCAGTACGTCAGCGTAGGTGCCGGTCGCGACTACACCGACGTGCCTCCGCTCAAGGGCATCTACTCCGGTCAGGGGGCGACCGATCTCGACGTCGTCGTGGAGGTCACCCGGCTGGCGTAGCCCGGCGCAGCGACCTCCCGAATGACCGTTAAGGCGCGTCGATTTCGACGCGGTGCAGGTCGTCGCCCAGCTCGATCCGCCCGCCGAACTCCGAGGCCGCCAACGCCCGCCACTGTTCTTCTTGGCCCGGCACCAGCGCCGGCACGTAGTGGGTCATGACCAGGGTGCCGACTCCCGCGCGCGCCGCCGTCGCCGCCGCTTCCTGGACCGACGAGTGGTAGTCGCAGATGTCCTGGAGCCGCTGTTGCGGGATGTTGCCGACGATGTCCTTGCGGATCACGGTGTGCACCAGCGCGCCGGCGCCCGCCGCCAGCTGGTCGAGGCCGGCGCAGGGCACCGTGTCCCCGGCCAGCACCACCGACGCGGCCCCGTAGTCGATTCGGAACCCGACGGTCGGCGCGACCGGCCGGTGATCGGTCGGGGCCACGCGGATCGACACCCCGTCGCGGTCCCACACCGTCCCCTCCGTGCATTCGTGGACCTCGACCGCCGGCGGGGCGTTCAGGTCGGCGTGATGGGCGATCCGGTACTCGATGTCGTGGCGGAACGCGTGCAGCGTCGCGTCCACCGTCTCCGCGGTCCCGGGCGGTCCGATGATCGGCAGCGGTGCGGGATCCGGTGCGAAGGTGCTGATCCACCGGGTGATGAGCAGATCGCCCAGATCCCCGATGTGGTCGCTGTGGAAATGGGTGATCAGCAGCGCCGACAATCCGGCCGCGCCCACACCCACCGCCGCCGCGCGCTGCAACACGCCACGCCCGCAGTCCACCAGGAAAACCTGGCCGCCGGCGCGCACCAGCGTCGACGGCCCGGCACGGTTCGGGTCGGGGATCGGGCTCCCGGTTCCCAGCAGCGTGATCTCGATCATGGCCCCTATCTTGCAAGCCCGGGCGCTCGGCGGCAGCTCAATCGGGCGATCCGGGTCGACGCGGCCCCGGGGTGGTTTCGAACGACGACGTCAGGGTATGGACACGGATCGGCTACCGGTTCTCGTCGCGGCTTTTGCGCCGCGCAAGTTAGCCGTAGCCTGATGTGAAGCGGATCACAACCGGCTTGGAGGCCTTGATGCGGATTGCAGACGTCTTGCGGAACAAGGGCGCGGCGGTGGTGACCATCAACCCCGAGGCGACGGTCAAAGAGCTGCTCGCGGGCCTCGCCGAGCAGAACATCGGGGCCATGGTGGTGGTCGGCGACGAGGGCGTCGTCGGCATCGTCTCCGAGCGTGACGTGGTGCGCCAGCTGCACACCCATGGCGCCAGCGTGCTGTCGCGGCCGGTCTCCAAGATCATGACCGCCACCGTCGCCACGTGCACCAAAGCCGACACGGTCGACTCCCTGAGCGTGCTGATGACCAAGAACCGGGTGCGCCACGTGCCGGTGCTCGACGGCAAGAAGCTGATCGGCATCGTCAGCATCGGCGATGTGGTGAAGACCCGCATGGAAGAGCTCGAGGCCGAGCAGCAGCAGCTGCATTCCTACATCACCCAGGGCTGACCCGCCGGTTCGCCGAACGTGCACTCAGGGCGAAGATCCGGCCATTTTTTCGCCGTGGTTACACGTTCGGCGGGAGGGAGTCTTAGCTCCAGGCGTAGTCCTCCCGCAGCCGCTCGGCGATGACGTCGAAGATCTCCCGGTCCAGGATCGCGCCCTCGCGGCGAATGCTCTCTTCGGGCACGTCGAGCACCCGGTCCAACCGGACCCAGCTCGGTCTGCCCTCGTAATCCCACGCGCCGGAACCGATCCCGATCCAGTCCCGGTCCTCGGCGTGGCGCTCCTGGCTGGACACCATCAACCCGAGCAAGACGCGGCGGTCGCGACCGACCACCAGCACGGGGCGGTCCTTGCCGCGCGTGGGGTCGTCCTCGTAAACCACCCACGTCCAGACGATCTCGCCCGGATCGGCCCGGCCGTCGAGGTCGGGCGCGTAGACCAGCTTGCGCGCGCGCTGCGCGGTGGGAAAGCTCGTGTTGGTCACCGGGCGGCCCGCCGCGATCGCGGGCTGTTGCGGCGCGGCGGCCGCGATGACGTTCGCGGTGATCTTGACGGCCTGTTGCAGTTCCCGCAGCACGGACTGCGAGTTCTGCACGTGCCGGGCCAGTCGCGGGGCCCGGTCGAACACCAGGTTTTCCGCGAACCGCTGGAACGTCTTCCACTGGGATTTGCGGGCAGACGCCATATTCGCAGCATAGACGCGCCGCGCCCGGGCGCGATTGTGTCCGAGTAGGTCTCGGCGGCCGGCCCTGGATACCCTGGACATACCCATGAGCCGGTGTTCAAGCGGCCGCAAGCATGTGCAGACCAGGAGATTCCCATCAGCAGTTTCGCCGACAAGACCTTCACCGCGCCGGCGCAGATTCGGAACTTCTGCATCATCGCCCACATCGATCACGGCAAGTCCACGCTGGCGGACCGGATGCTTCAGCTCACCGGCGTCGTCGATGAGCGGTCGATGCGCGCGCAATACCTGGACCGGATGGACATCGAGCGGGAGCGCGGGATCACCATCAAGGCGCAGAACGTGCGGCTGCCGTGGCGCGTCGATCAAACCGATTACGTCCTGCACCTGATCGACACCCCGGGCCACGTCGACTTCACCTACGAGGTGTCTCGCGCGCTGGAGGCGTGTGAGGGCGCGGTGCTGCTGGTCGACGCCGCCCAGGGCATCGAGGCGCAGACGCTGGCCAACCTCTACCTGGCGCTGGACCGCGACCTGCACATCATCCCGGTGCTCAACAAGATCGACCTGCCCGCGGCCGACCCCGAGCGCTACGCCGCCGAACTCGCCCACATCGTCGGCTGCGAACCCGGCGACGTGCTGCGGGTGTCCGGCAAAACCGGGGAGGGCGTCGCCGACCTGCTCGACCATGTGGTGCGCGAGGTGCCCCCGCCGCAGGGCGACGCCGACGCGCCCACCCGCGCGATGATCTTCGACTCCGTCTACGACATCTACCGCGGCGTGGTGACCTACGTCCGGGTGATGGACGGCAAGATCGTCCCGCGTGAGCGGATCAAGATGATGTCCACCGGCGCCACCCACGAGTTGCTCGAGGTGGGCATCGTCTCGCCCGAACCGAAGCCCAGCGAGGGCTTGGGAGTGGGTGAGGTGGGTTACCTGATCACCGGCGTGAAGGACGTCCGCCAGTCCAAGGTCGGCGACACGGTGACGACGGCCCGGCACGGCGCCACCGAGGCGCTGACGGGTTATCGCGAACCCAAGCCGATGGTCTACTCGGGCCTGTATCCCGTGGACGGCTCCGACTACCCGGACCTGCGTGATGCGCTGGACAAGCTGCAGCTCAACGACGCGGCCCTGACCTACGAGCCAGAAACGTCGGTGGCGCTGGGCTTCGGGTTCCGGTGCGGCTTCCTGGGCCTGCTGCACATGGAGATCACCCGCGAACGCCTGGAACGCGAGTTCGATCTGGACCTGATCTCGACGTCACCCAACGTCGTCTACCGCGTCATCAAGGAAGACGAGACGGAGATCATCGTGACCAACCCGTCCGATTGGCCCGAGGGCAAGGTCCGCACGGTTTACGAGCCCGTCGTCAAGACCACCATCATCGCGCCCAGCGAGTTCATCGGCACCATCATGGAGCTTTGCCAGTCGCGCCGCGGCGAGCTGGGTGGCATGGACTACCTCTCACCCGAGCGGGTCGAACTGCGCTACACCATGCCGCTTGGCGAGATCATCTTCGACTTCTTCGACTCGCTGAAGTCGCGAACCCGCGGCTACGCCAGCCTCGACTACGAGGAGGCCGGCGAGCAGGAGGCCCAACTGGTCAAGGTCGACATCCTGCTGCAGGGCGAGGCCGTCGACGCGTTCAGCGCGATCGTCCACAAGGACGGGGCATCGGCGTACGGCAACAAGATGACCACCAAGCTCAAAGAGCTGATTCCGCGCCAGCAGTTCGAGGTGCCGGTGCAGGCGGCCATCGGATCGAAAATCATTGCCCGCGAGAACATTCGGGCGATCCGCAAGGATGTGCTGTCCAAGTGCTACGGCGGGGACATCACCCGCAAGCGCAAACTGCTGGAGAAGCAGAAGGAGGGCAAGAAGCGGATGAAGACCATCGGGCGGGTCGACGTGCCGCAGGAGGCCTTCGTGGCGGCGCTGTCCACCGACGCCGCGGGTGAGAAGGGCAAGAAGTAGCCGTGATGCTCACGCGGGCCGCTGCTGTGGCTGGTATCGGCCTGCTGAGCACCGGATGCGTCACGACCGTCACCGGCACGGCCACGCGCGCCGGGCATCTCGGCGGAGCAGCGCTGCCGCTCGAGCAAATCCTGCCGGACACCGAGGAGGTCAGCGCGGCCGTCGGCAACCAGCTGCCGCCACACGCCCCCCCGTTGGTTGGAGATATCGATATGCTGCCCAACGGGATTCGCGACAGCGGCGGCGCCGCACCCATCGAATGTCTCGGGCTCGTCGCGCCGGCGATGCGCATCGTCTACGAACCCGGCCACGTCCGTGCCGTCGCGACGGAGGACTACTGGAACTACGACTCCGGCGTGGCGGTGTCCAGTGCTACGGCGGCGGCGATCAAGCTGGCGTCGCCGGCCGACGCGCAACGGCTCTTCGCGTCGTTCGTCACGCAATGGCAACGCTGTGAGGGCGTCACCGTCACGATGTACACCCACGACTCGAGCAACACCGAGTTGTATTCCAAGGCGACCGGTATCCGCGTCGACGGGCCGGTCCTGTCGGCGACCGTCAGCGCGTGGGACAACCATCACACTGGGCCGGCCCCGGACGAGCGGGCCGTGGGCGTGCGCGCCGATGTCGTCGCCGACGTCAAAGTCGCCGACGGCCCGCATGTGCAAGCCGGGAGCAGGGCCATCGACGTCGTCGAGGCGATGTTGCGAAAAGTCTCGAGCAACAACTGATGAGAACCGGCCGCATCGTCCTCGCCTGCCTGGCCGTCGTAGCGCTGGCCACCGGCTGCACCGTCGCTGGCACCGCGCGCCCCGCGCCGGGTTTGAAGCCCCACCCGGTCACCGGGCAGGCCGTCAAGAAGGTGCTCCTCGACGACGGCGAGCTGTCGAAGCTGCTCGGTCAGTCCTTCGTGGCCAAGACCGAACTTCCGGGGCGCTTCGGCGGGCCCGAGGTGTTGCCGCCCGCGTTCGGGGCGGTCTCACCCCTCAACTGCATCGGCGTCACCTCCATGATGGTCAAGAACGCCTACCAATCCGGCGACGTCAAGAACGCGGCGCGGGAGACGTGGTGGAACCTGCGCGGGCCGGCGAAGGTGATCAGCGTGGCCGAGGGCGTGGTCGCCCTGTCCAGCGCCGGTGGGGCCGCCGCGTTGTTCCAGCAGTTCACCCAGCAGTGGCGCGACTGCGACGGCACCACCGTGACCATCGGGCGTTCCAGCATCATCACCGACCGCCCCGCAATCGTCTTCTCCGACAACATCTCCGACGTGCGCGTCACCGATTCGGTTGTGGGTGCGACCCTTTCGATCGATACCCAGTTGCCCGGCCTACCGTCCAGCGGACCGCGCCCCGAAGCGCGCGCGCTCGGCATTCGGGGGAACTGCCTCGTCGAAGTCGACGTCGCGTTCTTCGGCGCGACGCAACCGAGGGACGAGGGAACCGGTGACGTACACCACAGCGCCATCGACATCGCGCACGCGCTGATGGACAAGGTCAGCGCGTTGAGCTGACGCGCAGCTGGCATCAGGCTGGGACTTTTCTGGGGTTGGGCTGTGTTGACGTGTACGTGCCGTCTTGGTGGTGTCGCGAAACCTAAACTCGGTGGGGGTGAGAGGTAGCCGAAAAGCGCATGGGAAGTATTCGTCGCATTGAAGTGCCGCGGCCCGCGTCTGTCGCCGCGTTGTCCGATAAGCGCCGCGGTCGGGGTCGACGTTGGTGTGCGGCAGCGCTTCTGGTCGTCTTGATGTCGGCGACGGGTTGCTCCGTCACGGTCGCCGGCGCGGCGCGGCCACCAGCGAACCTCACGCCGCGATCCCTCGACGGGCAGGCCCTCAATCGGGTGCTGTTGGGCAGGAGCGCGCTATCCCGCATCGTCAAGCAACCGCTGGAGCCCGACCCGCGTTTCCCGCCGCTTGTCGGGGGCCCCGAGCTGTTGGCGGGTACGGGCGCGGGGTGGTCCGACAGTTGCCTCGCAGTGGCGGTGATGATGCAGGCGGGTGCCTACCGGTCCGCCAACGTGAAAGGCTTTGCGCTCACGACCTGGCGGCCCGATGCCGGGTCCGCCGTGACGGTGACCAGGGTGCAAGAGGCCGCGATCAGCTTGCCCACCGCCGCCGTAGCCAACGCCCTGTTCGCCACCGTCTCGAGGCAGTGGCAGGAATGCGACGGTAAGACGGTGCCCATTTCGGGCGGAAGTCTGCCGCTGAAAGTGCAAGTCAGTCACGTACAGAACGCCGTTTCCGTTGTCGCTGCGACGATTTCGATGCGATGGAACACGCCCACCCTGTTCTCGCCCCCATCGCTTCCCGCCGCCAGGGCCGTCGGCGTGCGGGACAACTGCCTGATCGAAGTCGAAGTCGACTTCTTCGGCACACCCGGCGCGTTACCGGACGCGCAGGGGGACGTGAACTCCAGCGCGCTGGACATCGCCCAAGTCATGCGGGACAAAGTGAGCGCACTGAGCTGACCCGCCACCACAGCAACGGCGGCGACCCGCTTCGCCCGGCCTGACGGCCGCGCTCGCGATCGCGACTACAGCAACGGTGGCGACCCGCTTCGCCCGGCCTGACGGCCGCGCTCGCGATCGCTGTGCTGATGGCGGCGACCCGCTTCGCCCGGCCTGACGGCCGCGCTCGCGATCGCCGCTCCTACATCGGCGCGTTGGCCGGCTGGAACATCCCGGACCCGTCGGCCTCCTCCTCGGCGCGAATCACGTGCACCACGGCGTTGATCAACGCCAGGTGGGTGAACGCCTGCGGGAAGTTACCCAGGTGCCGGCCGGTCCGCGGCTCGATCTCCTCGGCGTAGAGGTGCAACGGGCTGGCGTAGGACAGCAGCCGCTCGCACAAGCGCTTGGCCCGCGCCACCTCGCCGATCTCCACCAGCGCCGACACCAGCCAGAACGAGCAGATCGTGAACGTGCCCTCCTCGCCGGCCAGCCCGTCGTCGGTCTGCTCGACCCGGTAGCGCAGCACCAAGCCTTCCTGGGTGAGCTCGTCGGCGATGGCCAGCACCGTGTTGCGCACCCGGGGGTCGTCGGGCGGCAGGAAGCGGGTCAGCACCACCAGCAGCAGCGAGGCGTCCAGCGCGTCGCTGCCATAGCGCTGGGTGAACACCCCGCGGGAATCCACCCCGTGCTCCAAAATGTCCTGCTTGATCTCCTCGGCGATGGCCCGCCACTGCTGGGCATAGCTCTTCTCGCCCTGGCGCTCGGCGAGTTTCGCCCCGCGGTCGAGCGCCACCCAGCACATCACCTTCGACGACGTGAAGTGCTGGGGTTCGCCACGGACCTCCCAGATGCCCCGGTCGGGCTCCCGCCAGTGCTTGATGGCCTCTTCCACCTGCTTCTTCAGCACCGGCCACAGGCTCTCCGGGATCTGTTCGCGGGACTTGCAGTGCAGGTAGAACGAATCGAGGATCGAGCCCCAGATGTCGTGCTGGACCTGGTCGTAGGCGCCGTTGCCGATGCGCACCGGCCGCGCATGGTCATAACCCGACAGGTGGTGCAGCTCCTCTTCGACCAGGCTGCGTTCGCCGCCCACGCCGTACATCACCTGCAGCGGGTGCCGTTCGTTGCTGTTGGCGCCGGAGACGTCGGCGATGAACGCAAAGAAGTCGTCTGCCTCGCGGTCCAGACCCAGCGTGTAGAGGCCCCACAACGCGAACGTCGAATCACGCACCCACGCGTAGCGGTAGTCCCAATTGCGTTCGCCCTGCGGCGTTTCCGGCAGCGACGTGGTCGCGGCCGCCAGCAGCGCCCCGGTGGGCGAGTACGTCAGGCCCTTCAACGTGAGCGCGCTGCGCTGCAGGTACGCCCGCCAGGGGTGGTCGGGGAAGTTGCCGATGTTGATCCACTGCCGCCAACACTCGGTGGTCTGCCACATCTTGTCCGCGGCCTCTTCGTAAGTCTGCGGTGCAGGGTGCTTGGTCCAGCTCAGGGCGACGAACACGTCGTCCCCCTCCTTCATCCGCGTGCGTGCCCGCGCTTCGCGCCCCTCCAGCCCGATCCGCAGGTTCGTGGTGAGCCGCAGCGTCGGGTGGGCGTCGGGCTGCTTGGCGGCCCGCGCGATGGCCTCGCCGTAGGCGTTGGCCGAGTATTCCCAGGTGGCACCGACGCGGTGGTAGTCGAACGCCGGCTCGCAGCTCATCATCAGCTCGACGGTCCCGCTGACGCAGCGCACCGTGCGCAACAGGATGTGCTCGGCGTCCCAGTCCATCGGGGTGCGGCGATGGGTCCGCGATCGGCGCTCGATGTCGTGCCACGGTCCCATCACCAGCGCGTCACGCACGATCAACCACCCGGTGTGGGTTTGCCACGTGGTCTCCATGATCAGGCTGCCGGGCAGGTAGCGGCGGGCCGAGGGCACCGAGACGCCGTAGGGCCCGAGCCGGAAGTGGCCGGCGCTGCGATCCAGGATGGCACCGAACACGCTGGGGGAGTCCGGCCGAGGCACGCACAGCCATTCGACCGATCCCGCGGGGGAGATCAGGCACGTCGTCTCCCAGTCCGACAGAAACGCGTAGTCGGCGATCGGCGGAAACGGGTTCCGCAGTGCCGCGCTGGAAGCGAGCGGCGCCGGCGCGCTGAAGTCGATGGGCGAGGGCAGGACCGCCGGGGCCGCCTGGAACGCCTCCTCGGGCATGGCGTCGGCGGGCTGGTCATCGGGCTGGGCGTGCAAAACCATCCCGACATCATCATCTGTTGAGCGGCCCGGCGTCCATTCTTTCGCCCACGTGGCGTCCGTCTGGTTCAATCTCGGCGTCGGGCAAACCCCGGCGCGTGCTCGGGCAGCGGACCGATGGCAACGAGGTAGCCGGCCAGCCGCCCCATCGCCGCGGACCGGCCCACCAGCCGCACACCCAGGGGCGCGCGATGTTCGTTTCCGCTGACCGCCGCGGCGATCACGTTGGCGTGGATCACCCGTTGTGCCGTCTGCAGCAGCACCGTGGGAAGCCAACGACGCGCCTGCACGCGCGCCAACCGCCAGGTGGGCACCCGGCCCGCGTGCAACGCGCCCGCCAGGATGCGCGCGGCGGCCACCGCGTCGGCCACCGCAAGGTTGATCCCGACGCCGCCGACCGGTGACATCGCGTGCGCGGAGTCGCCGATGAACAGGACGCCGCCGGCATACCAGCGTCGAAGCCGATTCAGTTGTACGTCAAGCAGTTTCACGTCATCGAACGACGTCAGCGTCTGCACGCGGTCTCCGAGCCAGGGCACCATGCCGACCAGCGCCCGGTGCAGCGATTCGATGCCTTGCGACCTCAGCCGGGCGTCGGTCCCCTTCGGGATGATGTAAGCGATCTGGTAGTAATCGCCGCGGTCGATCACGATGACCGCGTGTCCGGCCCGCAGCACGCCGGCCAGTCCGCGTGGGTCGCCGGGTTGGCGGGGCAGCCGGAACCACCACACGTCCATCGGCGCGCCGAAACTGCGCGGATCCAGGCCCAGCGCCGAACGCACCGTGGACGAGCGACCGTCGCAGGCCACGGTCAGCTCGGCGCGCATGCTTTTCGCCTCACCGGCCTGGTCACGGTAGGTGACGCCGACGACTCGGTCGGCGTCGCGGATGACGCCGGTGACCTCCGTGCTGCGCAACAGCCGGAAGGTCGGCTCGGCCTCCGCGGCGGTGGCCAGCAGCTCCAGGAAGTCCCATTGCGGCACCAGGGCGATGTGCTTGTGCGCGCCCGGGAGGCGGGTCAGGTCGAGCGCCAGCGGCGCGTTCTGTATCTCCATGTGGACGGTGTCGATGAGCCGATGCGGAATCTGCGCGAACCGCCCGCCCAATCCCAGTTCGTCGAGCAGTCCCAGGGTGCTCGCGTGCACCGTGTCCCCGCGGAAGTCGCGCAGGAAGTCGGCGTGCTTTTCCATCACCGTGACGTCAACACCGGCGCGGGCCAGCAGCAACCCCAGCACCATGCCCGCCGGGCCCCCGCCGGCGATGAGGCAGGCCGTCGACTCGGGCGCGGACGACGGGGCAGCCATGCGCCGATCTTGGCACATTGGTTTTCCGGCGCAAGGCCGAATAGGGTGAGCCCGTGACCGCGTTCCTGAATTGGTGGGACGGCAACGAGCTGTGGCTTTCCGGGCTCGCTTTCGTACTCCAGGCCATGGTGGTGATGCCGGTCGTGCTCTTGGTCGCCGCGGTCACGGCGGGCCTGCTCGATGGGTTGCTCGGCAAGGGCATCGCCCTGATGCGTCGTGCCCGCCACGCCGGTGAGGCGCCCGGGTAGCGCTCATGCCTCGGTCACACGTGACGTTGATTCTCGTCGCGCTCGTGGTACTGGTGATCGTCGCGTGGTTGCTGACGCACTGAGCATGCAGGCCGCCCGCCAGGCACTCGAGCGGTGGCGGCCCCACCGATTCCTGTTAGGCTTCCCGCCATGCAGGTGACATCGGGTGTCGTGGAGCGCCATGTCTTCGTGCACTGTTGTCGCTGACTGCCAAACCCGTGTGCGGTCTGGTATGGGGTTTGTGATATCTCCCGTCGGATAAGGCGCCTTTCCGCAGCATCGGGACCGCTGTCTCCTTAAGTCCCCGTCCTGGAAGGCCCGAATGCTCAACGACATCGCACCCCGTTGGCGGTCGATGGTCACGTTCGCCCTGACCGTCGCTGTCGTGGCCGGGTGCAGCGGCGGTCCCAGCGATGTCGTCGGCGGGGGCGGGCCGGCCAACGCGCGCACGAGCATCACGCTGGTCGCCTATTCGGTCCCAGAACCCGGCTGGAGCAAGGTGATCCCGGCGTTCAACGCCGCCGACGAGGGCAAGGGCGTGCAGGTGATCACCTCCTACGGCGCCTCCGGTGACCAATCACGCGGTGTCCTCGACGGCAAGCCGGCCGACATCGTGAACTTCTCCGTCGAACCGGACATCACCCGGCTGGTGAAAGCCGGAAAGATCTCGAAAGATTGGAATACCGACGCCACCAAGGGAATTCCGTTCGGGTCGGTGGTGACGTTGTTGGTGCGCAAGGGCAATCCGAAGAACATCAAGGACTGGGACGATCTGCTGCGGCCTGGCGTGGAGGTCATCACCCCCAGTCCGCTGAGTTCGGGGTCGGCCAAGTGGAATCTGCTGGCGCCGTATGCGGTCAAGAGCGAAGGCGGCAGCAACCCGCAGGCCGGCGTCGACTTCATCAGCAAGCTGGTGCACGAACACGTCAAGCTGCGTCCGGGTTCGGGACGGGAGGCTACCGATGTGTTCGTCCAGGGCAGTGGGGACGTGTTGATCAGTTACGAGAACGAAGCGATCGCGACGGAGCGTGCGGGCAAGCCGGTCGAGCACATCAACCCGCCGCAGACGTTCAAGATCGATAATCCGGTCGCGGTGGTGAGCACCAGCGCACACCTGGACGCCGCGGTCGCCTTCAAGAACTTCCAGTACACGGCCACGGCGCAGAAGGTGTGGGCGCAGGCCGGCTTTCGGCCGGTCGACCCGGCCGTCGCGGCCGAGTTTCGCGGCCAGTTCCCGGCGCCGGCGAAACTGTGGACGATCGCCGACCTCGGGGGTTGGTCGACGACGGACCCGCAGTTGTTCGACAAAACCACCGGCAGCATCACCAAGATCTACACGCAGGCCACGGGATGACGGCCGCGCTCACGCCCGGTCCCCGGGCGATCGGGCCCGAGCTGGGCGGCGACGGGCGCCGCCCAGCGGACGGCCGGCGGGCGTCCCGCGGGAACGCGACCTCTTTGCGGGTGGGCGTGGCCACGCTGTGGCTCTCGGTCATCGTGCTGCTGCCGCTGGCCGCCATCGCGTGGCAGGCCGCCGGCGGCGGCTGGCACGCGTTCTGGTTGGCGGTCACCTCCAACGCCGCCGTGGAGTCGTTCCGGGTGACGCTGACCATCTCCGCCGGGGTCGCGTTGGTGAACCTGGTCTTCGGTCTGGTCATCGCCTGGGTGCTGGTGCGGGACGACTTCGTCGGCAAGCGGCTGGTCGACGCGATCATCGACCTGCCGTTCGCGCTGCCCACCATCGTCGCCAGCCTGGTGATGCTGGCGCTCTACGGCAACAACAGCCCGGTGGGTCTGCATCTGCAGCACACGGCGTGGGGCGTGGCGGTGGCGCTGGCCTTCGTCACCCTGCCGTTCGTGGTGCGCGCGGTGCAGCCGGTGCTGCTGGAGATCGATCGGGAGACCGAGGAGGCGGCGGCGTCGTTGGGTGCCACCGCTCCCAAGATCTTCACCTCGGTCGTGCTGCCGTCGTTGACGCCCGCGCTGATGTCCGGTGCGGGCCTGGCGTTCTCGCGCGCGATCGGCGAGTTCGGGTCGGTGGTGCTGATCGGTGGCGCGGTGCCCGGCAAGACCGAAGTGTCCTCGCAATGGATACGGACCCTGATCGAGAACGATGACCGCACCGGCGCCGCCGCGATATCCATCGTGTTGCTGTCGATCTCGTTCGTCGTGCTCTTCCTGCTGAGGGTCGTGGGTGGGCGCGCGGCCAAGCGTGAGGAGCTGGCCGCGTGACGCTGAGTCCCAGGGTCCGATACCTGATCCGATTCATCGCGCTCACATACCTTTTCGTTCTGCTGGTTGTCCCGGTGGCCCTGATCCTGTGGCGGACCTTCCGGCCGGGGTTGGGTCAGTTCTTCGACTGGGTGAGCACGCCCGCGGCGATATCGGCGCTGAACCTGACCTTGCTGGTCGTCGCCATCGTGGTGCCGCTGAACGTGGTTTTCGGCATTCCGACCGCTTTGGTGCTCGCCCGCAACCGGTTTCGTGGCAAGGGCGTGCTCCAGGCGGTCATCGATCTGCCTTTCGCGGTGTCGCCGGTCATCGTGGGCGTGGCCCTGATCCTGTTGTGGGGTTCGGCCGGCGCGTTCGGCTTCGTCGAGAAGGACCTCGGGTTCAAGATCATCTTCGGGCTGCCCGGCATCGTGCTTGCCAGCATCTTTGTCACCCTGCCGTTTGTCGTCCGGGAGGTGGAACCGGTGCTGCACGAACTGGGCACCGACCAGGAAGAGGCCGCCGCAACGCTGGGATCGGGCTGGTGGCAGACCTTCTGGCGGATCACCCTGCCATCGATCCGATGGGGCCTGACCTACGGCATCGTGCTGACCGTCGCGCGCACCCTCGGCGAATACGGTGCCGTCATCATCGTGTCGTCGAACCTGCCGGGTAAGTCGCAAACCCTGACGTTGCTGGTGTCGGATCGGTACAACCGCGGCGCCGAGTACGGGGCGTACGCGCTGTCCACGCTGCTGATGGGTGTTGCGGTGTTGGTCCTGGTCTTCCAAGTGATTCTGGATGTCCGCCGAGTACGAGCGGCGAGGTAGGCCTGACATGGAGACTCCTAGATGACTGACGACAACAACGGCCCCGTCGACCACGCGATCGTCGTGCGCAACGCCTACAAGCGCTACGGCGACTTCGTGGCCTTGGACAACGTCGACTTCGTCGTGCCCTCCGGTTCGCTGACTGCACTGTTGGGTCCCAGTGGTTCCGGTAAATCGACCCTGCTGCGTGCCATCGCCGGGCTCGACCAGCCCGACAGCGGAACGATCACGATCAACGGCTCGGACGTCACGCGGGTGCCGCCGCAGCGGCGGGGCATCGGTTTCGTGTTCCAGCACTATGCGGCGTTCAAGCACCTCACCGTTCGCGACAACGTCGCCTACGGGCTGAAGATCCGCAAGCGGCCCAAGGCCGAGGTCAAGGCCAAGGTCGACAACCTGCTGGAAGTGGTGGGGCTGAGCGGATTTCAAAACCGCTACCCCAACCAGCTCTCCGGTGGCCAACGACAGCGGATGGCGCTCGCGCGGGCCCTGGCCGTCGACCCGCAGGTGCTGCTGCTCGACGAGCCGTTCGGCGCCCTGGACGCCAAGGTGCGTGAGGACCTGCGCGCGTGGTTGCGCCGCCTGCACGACGAGGTGCACGTGACCACGGTGCTGGTCACCCACGACCAGGCGGAGGCCCTGGATGTCGCCGACCGGATCGCCGTGCTCAATCACGGTCGCATCGAGCAGGTGGGATCGCCGACCGAGGTCTACGACGCGCCGGCGAACGCCTTCGTGATGTCGTTTCTCGGGGCGGTGTCCACCCTGAACGGGAATCTGGTTCGGCCACATGACATCCGGGTGGGCCGCAACCCCGAGATGGCGATTGCGGGCGGGGACGGCACCGCGGAATCGATCGGGGTGGTGCGCGCCACCGTCGACCGCGTGGTCGTGCTCGGCTTCGAGGTGCGGGTGGAATTGACCAGCGCCGCCACCGGCGGCCCCTTCACCGCGCAGATCACCCGCGGCGACGCCGAGGCGCTGGCCCTGAGCGAGGGCGACACCGTCTACGTGCGCGCGACCCGAATGCCGTTCATCGCCGATCAGGCGACGGCCGACCGCGGCGACGGCCCCGCCGGCGAAGATCAGACCACGCTGACGCCGGCCTGAATCAAGCGATTTCGCCGGCTACGCGTGCAGCCCGCACTCGGTCTTGGCCAGCCCCTGCCAGCGCCCACTGCGCGGGTCCGCCCCGGCCAGCGGTTTGGCCGTGCACGGTTCGCAGCCGATGGACGGATACCCGTCGTAGACAAGCGGATTGACCAGCACACCGTGCTCGTCGATGTAGTTCTGCATGTCCTCGTCGGTCCACGTCGCCAGCGGGTTGATCTTCACCAGCTTGAAGCCCTCGTCGAAACCGATCACCGGGGCGTTGGCACGCGTCTTCGCCTCGCTGCGGCGCAGCCCGGTCACCCAGGCGGAGTACCCGCTCAAGGCTCGGCGCAGGGGCACGACCTTGCGCAACCGGCAGCACTCGCCCGGATCCCGGGAGAACAGGTTCTTGCCCAGCAGCTGGTCCTGCTCGGCCACCGTCTGCTCGGGCGTGATGTTCAACACGTGAATGTCGTACACCGATTCGACCGCGTCCCGGGTTCCGATGGTTTCGGCGAAGTGGTAGCCGGTGTCCAGGAAGACGACCGGCACACCCGGCCGGACCTTGGACGCCAGGTCTATCAACACGGCCTCCTGCATGCTCGACGTCAGCACGTAGTTGCAGGTGGCCCAGCCGCGCGGCCCGTTGACTCCGCCGAAGGTCTCGTCGGTCCAGCGCAGAACCTCGATGGCGCTGGCGCCTTCGAGCTCCGCGGCACCCCGCGCCGCCAGGTCCCGCAGTTGCGCCTCGGTCCGTTTCGTTGCTCGTCCACTCATCGTAAATCGTCCTCATCTGCCCGAATCGCCCACTGCGCGAACCGTTCTCCCGCACTGCGGTGTTTGATGAAGTTGCGTACCACCCGATCGATATAGTCACCCAGCTCGTCGCTGGTGACCTTGTGCTGGCGCAGCTTTCGCCCGAATCCGCTGTCCAGCCCGAGGCTGCCCCCCAGGTGCACCTGAAAGCCCTCGACGGAGCCCCCATGACCGTCGTCGACCATTTGGCCCTTGAAGCCGATGTCGGCCACCTGAATTCGCGCGCACGAGTTAGGACAACCGTTGATGTTGACCGTGATCGGGACGTCGAGCGCGGCGTTGACGTCCTCGAGCCGGCGTTCCAGCTCGGGGACCAAGACCTGCGCCTTGCCCCGGGTTTCGGCGAACGACAGCTTGCAGTATTCGATGCCCGTGCACGCCATCAGGTTTCGCCGCCAATGCGAAGGCGTGGTCTGCAGCCCGAGCGCCTCCAGGCCTGCGAGCACCTCGTCGAGTTTGTCGTCGGCGATGTCGAGGATGACCAGCTTCTGGTACGGGGTGAACCGGATCCGGTCGGAGCCGGCCCGGTCCATCAGGTCGGCGACCGCCGAGAGGATGGTGCCCGAGACCCGGCCGGCGATCGGAGCGGCCCCGACCGCGTTGAGCCCGTTCTTGAGCCGTTGCACCCCGATGTGATCGATCGGATGCTTGAGCGGCTCGGGGGCCGGGCCGTCGATCAGCGGCCGCTTGAGGTACTCCGTTTCGAGCGCCTCGCGGAATTTTGCTATGCCCCAGTCCTTGATCAGGAACTTCAGCCGCGCCTTGGACCGCAGCCGGCGGTAGCCGTAGTCGCGGAATATCGAGGTCACGGCCTCCCAGACCTCGGGCACCTCGTTCAGCGGCACCCAGGCGCCGACCCGCTGGGCCAGCATCGGGTTGGTGGACAGGCCGCCGCCGACCCACAGGTCCAGGCCGGGCCCGTGCTCGGGGTGGTTGACCCCGATGAAGGCGATGTCGTTGATCTCGTGCGCGACATCCTGCAGACCCGAGATTGCGGTCTTGTACTTGCGCGGCAGGTCGGCGAAGTCCGGCCTGCCGATGTAGCGGCGCACGATCTCGTCGATCGCCCAGGTGGGGTCGATTACCTCGTCGAGCGACTCACCGGCCAGCGGCGAACCCAGGATGACGCGGGGGCAGTCACCGCACGCCTCGGCGGTCTGCAGGCCGACCTCGGCGAGGCGCCGCCAGATTTCCGGGACGTTCTCGACCTCGATCCAGTGCATCTGCACGTTCTGCCGGTCGGAGATGTCGGCGGTGTCGCGACCGAAGTCGGTCGAGATGTGCCCGACCGTGCGCAGCGCCGCGGCCGACAGCGCGCCGCCGTCGCAGCGCACCCGCATCATGAAGTACTTGGCCTCGAGCAGATCGGCGTTCTCGTCACCGGTGAATGTGCCGTCGTAGCCCTGTTCGCGCTGGGTGTAGAGCCCCCACCAGCGAAAGCGCCCGCGCAGGTCACTCTTGTCGATGCTGTCGAACCCGGCCTTGGCGTAGACATTCTCGATGCGCTCGCGCACGTCGAGGGGGGCGCCGGCCTGCTTCATCTCTTCGTTGGGATTGAGCGGTGCCCGGTCTCCCAGCGCCCACTGGCCCTCGTTGCGGGCCTTGTTCGGGGACCCAGCGGGTCGGGCGGTGGTCATTGGAAAAGGTCTCCTTTTCGACATCGCAGGCATGAAAGCGCAGCTCACCGGTGGTATCGGCGGCGCAGATCCGATGCCAGCTGGACGTACAGGTGGGCGGGTCTACGACATCAAGGGAGACAGCAACAGCTGCAAACACGCTTGAGATCAATGTGCCGCCGCGCCACGAGCGCAATGCGAAGGCTGGGCTGAGCGACGGTCACGCACCCATTGTGCCATGCCCGATCGGGGCCCATGTCACCAGGTCAAATATCGGCTCACGGTGAGCGAAACCCCGATTAAATCGGCCGCCCCGGTAAGAACACCCGGAATTTCGTCGGCCGGATCGACCCCCGGCCGCGACGGGCGCACCGTGGGAAGATTTGGCATGGCACTTCGCGAGGAACCGGTCGAGCTGCCCGATCTGCAGCCCGTCCCCGGGCGCCCGTTCGGGATGTACATCCATGTTCCGTTCTGCATAACACGTTGCGGCTATTGCGATTTCAACACCTACACTCCTGCCGAGTTGGGTGGCGTGAACCCCGACGCCTGGCTGGCGGCGCTGCGGACGGAGCTGAAGCTGGCCGCCGAGCGGCTTTCCGGGCCGACGGTGAACACGGTGTTCGTCGGGGGAGGGACACCGTCGCTGTTGGGCGGCACGCGGGTGGCGACGATCCTGGACATGGTGCGCGAGCACTTCGCGCTGGCACCCGACGCCGAGGTCACCACCGAGGCCAACCCCGAGTCGGCCTGGCCGGACTTCTTCGACGCCGTCCGGGCGGCCGGCTATACGCGGGTGTCGCTGGGCATGCAGTCGGTGTCACCGCGGGTGCTGGGGGTACTCGACCGCATCCACACGCCGAACAGGTCGGCGGCCGCCGCCCGCGAAGCGTTGGACGCCGGCTTCGAACACGTCAGCCTCGACCTGATCTATGGGACGCCGGGGGAGTCCGACGACGATCTGCTGCGCTCGGTCGACACGGCGATCGACACCGGTGTCGATCACGTGTCCGCCTACGCGCTGGTCGTCGAGGAAGGGACCGCGCTGGCCCGACGGGTGCGGCGCGGCGAGCTGGCGGCCCCCGACGACGATGTGCTGGCGCACCGCTACGAGTTGCTCGATGCCCGGCTGTCCGAGGCCGGCATGTCGTGGTACGAGGTGTCCAACTGGTCGCGGCCGGGCGGTGAGTGCCGGCACAACCTCGGCTATTGGGTCGGTGGTCAGTGGTGGGGCGCAGGGCCGGGAGCCCATGGCCACGTCGGCGCCACCCGCTGGTGGAACGTCAAGCATCCCAACGCCTACGCGGAGACGCTGGCCGGTGCCGCATTGCCGGTGGGCGGATTCGAGCGGTTGGACGCCGACGCCCTGCACACCGAAGACGTGTTGTTGAAAACCCGACTGCGCCAGGGGCTTCCGCGCGCAGTGTTGAGCCCCGTCGAACAAGAGCGCGCCCAAGGTGCGGTCGCGGACGGGTTGCTGGTGTCCGACGCCGACCGGCTCGTCCTCACACCGCGCGGACGGCTGCTGGCCGACGCGGTGGTGCGCACGGTCCTGGGCTAGTACTCAACTCGCCGGAAACCAGTGCGCGACTGCCCGATTGATCTCGATGTAGAGCGGAATCCCGATGGTGACGGTGTAGGAGAACGTCAGACCCAGCGCCGCCGCGAGTGGCAGCGTCGGGCTCGCCTCGGGGATGCCCAACCGCTGGACCGCGGGAAGCGTGATGTAGGACGCCGAGCTGCACAAGACCGCGAACAGCACATAGGTACCCGGCTGAAAGTGGGTGTCCGTGAGGTTCGCGTAGCAGTAGGCGCCCACGATACCCAGTAGCGCAAACAAGTTGGGCGCCAACAAACCGAAGACGATGAACCCGCTGCCCGCCAGTCTGAGATCCCGCAGCTTGCGGGACGCCGTCATGCCCATCTCGAGCAGGAACAAACACAGCACCCCCTGAAACGCCGCGACGAAAAGCTCGTTCTGGTCGTGCACCACCTTCTGGCCCTGCAGCGCGCCGATGAAACCGATGGCGATACCACCGACGAGGAGGATCAGTCCGGGGTTGAGAAACACTTCCTGCAAGATCGCGCCCGACATCAGTGGCGCGTTCTTGCGCTGCGGGTTGGCCTCGTGCCACTCGGGATGCTCTTGCTTTTCCAGCGAGAGGGCCAGCTCCTCCTCGATCCCGCGTTCGACGTCGTCGTCTCCCTCGGCCCGTTCCCGCTGCTCGGCCACTCCCGGCCCCACCGCTACGGGTGCGATGTAGCCGTGTTCGTCCGGCATGAACCCGGCCTCGTCCATCCCCCGGTGCCGCAGCCGGGCCACCAGGTAGAGCGCCACCAGACATCCGGGAATCTCCATGAACGCCAGCAGGACCGGCATGTAGGCGTCGAAGGCGATCCTGAGGCCGGCCAGGACGGCAACGCAGGTCGCGAAGGTGCCCGCCGAGTCGGATCCGTAGTAGCCGGCGACCGCCGCCCGGTCGACGCGCCGCAGCCGGGTCAGGTATCTGAGCAGGAAGTAGGTGAGCGCGCCGACGACGACGTTCAGCGCGAAGCCCAGAGCGACGAACCCGGCGATGTTGTCGATGTCGGCCGGTTTCACCTTCGCGAGTTCCTCACCGCCCTGCCAGCCGATGGCCACCAGCAGGTACATGGTCAGGCCCTGATAGATCACATAGGGGAATTCGAATCGCACCTTCAGGATCGGGATCAGGAACCCGAAATAGAAGAACAGCAACAGCGGCTTGAAGAGATTGTGGATGAAGTTCTGCCACAACTCGTAGAGCATGTACGCCTCCCGGCGACGCAGTCGGGCCCTGCGCGGGACGGCAACCGACGCGCGGCGTCACCGAACTTAGTGGAAACCCGCCGGTTCGGGGGGCCCGACTCAACCCGTCTTTACGAACAATTAACAACGAGCGGAATCGGGCGCCACCCGGCGGGCCACCGGAACACGTCAAAGGCGCTGTGGTCCAGGATGATTCGGCGGTCCCGACGATCGCCCGGCGGGCGCGAACCCTAGAACCAGTGGGCTATCAGCCGGTTGACCTCGATGTAGAGCGGGATTCCGATGGTGACGTTGTAGGAGAACGTCAGGCCGAGCGATGCGGCCAACGGCAGGGTGGGGCTGGCTTCGGGGATCGCCAGCCGCTGGACAGCCGGGACGGCGATGTAGGAGGCCGCGCCGCAGAGCACCGCGAAGAGCACGTAGGTGCCGGGCTTGAAATCGGCATGGGTGAGTGAGGAGTAGATGTGGGCGATCAGGATGCCAAGGGGAGCAAAGATGTTCGGGGCCAGCAGGCCGAAGAAGATGAAACCGGGGCCGGCCGTTCGCAGGTCCTTCAGCTTCCGGGAGGCGGTCATGCCCATTTCGAGCAGGAACAAACAGAGCACGCCCTGGAATGCCAGGACGAAGAACTTGTCGTCGTCGGCGACCACCTTCTGGCCCTGTAACCCACTCACCAGGCCGATGATGATGCCACCCATGAGCAGGACGAGCCCGGGGTTGAGGAACACCTCCTGGAACAGCTCCCGGGAGAAGATGGGCGGCTTCTTGCCGGCGGTGTGGGGCGCGTTCTCGGGCTCCCAGTCCGGATGGTCGAGTTTTTCCAGGGAGAGTTCCAGCTCCTCCTCCAGCCCGCGCTCGTGCTCGGCCTCCTCGAGGCTCTGGCCGTGCGGGGGCATCGCTGCGGCGCCGGGCCCGACTGCCACCTTGACCGGCGCGATGTAGCCCGGCTCGTCCTCCATGTTGCCGGCCTCGTCCATCCCGCGGTGGCGAAGGCGCGCCACGAAGTACAGCGCCACCAGACAGCCCGGAATCTCCATGACCGCCAACATGACCGGCATGTAGGCGTTGAACGCCATGCCGACGGCCGTCAGGACGGCCACGCAGGTGGCGAACGTCCCCGCCGAGTCCGACCCGTAATACCCGGCGACCGTCGCCCGGTCGATTCGTCGAAGCGAGGTCAGCCAATTCAGCAGCAGGTAGGCGATGCCGCCGATGACGAAGTTGAGCACGAAGCCCAACACCATGAAGCCCACGATCACCCCGACGCTGCCGGCGCTGATCTTGGCGAGTTCCTCTCCGCCGTGCCAGCCGATGGCCAGCAGCAGGTACATCGTCAGACCCTGATAGATCACATACGGGAATTCGAACCGCACCTTCAGGATCGGAATGAGGAACCCGAAGTAGAAGAAGAGCAGGAGCGGCTTGAACAGGTTGTGGGTGAAGTTGAGCCAAAACTCTTGCAGCATCCGATGCCTTCCTCGATGAGTGCGGTGATCAGGGAAAGCACCGTCCGCAAGCGGAGCCACCACGAACATCCCGACGACCGTGCAAAATTTATCCCCGCAGGTGTCAAACCGCCACTCGAATGCAAAGCACGACGTTTAAGCGTGTCGGACCGATCTGAGGCGGCCGAAGGCGGCTAATCTGCCTGGTCAGAGGCCCGCGCGTGGCGCGCTTGCGAGCGTGGGCCGGCGCCGAGGCAGGCGTGGATTTGGTGTGAAGGTCCTGTGTATTTGCTGTGGGCCCAATAGAGGGTCAATGATTCGACGAAATCAGCGACGGCCGCACCCCGACGCCCTTCTTCCGGTGCGTCACCGACACCCACGCCATTGGCGAGTAATGGGTGGTGATTTCCTCGAATCCGTCGACGCGGGAAACCGTGAGCACACCCGTATCCTGATTGATCTCGAGTTCGTCCCCGTCGCCACCCTGAACCTCTTCGCCGTTCGCGAGGCGGATTACGAACATGGTGTTCCTCTCGAAATGATTGGCCGGCACTGAGCGATCAGGCGGGTCGATTCACGATGCGCCCGTCGTCCGGCCGAAGCAACCCTCGAACGTCCGCGCAGGAGTCCATGACGCCACTCCTTTACACGCGCCGACGGAGCTGTCCAGCCACCGCACCCACAGGGGTCCCCCGGCCAGGGGGTTCACACGGTTAGACACCGATTTTAGGAGACATCACCGCCGGCCGGCCGGGCGCTGTGCGGCCGCGACGTAAACGGTCGGGAAACGTTTGGTGTCGCCGATGTCCTGGTGGGCGGGGGCGGGCCGTCGTCGATGGCCCCCGTCGCACCCTGCCAGCTGCGGAAACGGGAGACCGGACTGGGCGCCGAGGTCCGGGTGCGCGCGTTGGCGGGGGGATGGCCGGCGCTTTGACTCGACGGGAGTTTTGGCTGGCGGGCGGGGCGCGATCGACCGTGGCGGGGATCGGCCGCGCGCCGTTAGATAGGTTAGGCTACATTTACTAACCGTGACCGAGGTCAGCGTTCAGACGAGTTCCGCCGGCTCCACGTCGTCACCGATTCCGCTTCCCGAGCACGTCGACCCGGCCGACTTGGCCGCAGAGCTGGTCGCACGGCTGCCCGAGCGGGTCGGCGAGGAGTACGTCCTGTATGAGCGCAGTGGTCAATGGGTGCTGGGCAGTGGTGTGCGCGCGATGGTCGAGCTCGACAGCGACGAGGTGCGCGTCATCCGGGACGGGGTGACCCGGCGGCAAGAGTGGTCGGGGCGGCCCGGCCCCGTTCTCGGCGAAGCCGTCGACAGGCTGTTGCTCGAGACCGACCAACTCCTCGGCTGGATTGCGTTCGAGTTCGGTGTGTACCGCTATGGGCTGCAACAGCGGCTGGCGCCACGAACGCCGCTGGCCCGCGTGGTCTGGCCGCGCACACGCATCGTGGTGACCCGGGAGGAGGTGCAGCTGTGGGGTGCGACCGCGGTTCATCGCGATACGGTTCTCGGCTTGCGGGGCGACGGTGTGCCCGACGGGGGGAAGGCTCGCGCCCTTGATGTTGCCGCCGCCCCTTCGGGCTACCGCGATCGGGTGGCGTCCGCCGTCGGCGAGATCGCGGCGGGCCGCTACCACAAGGTGATCCTCTCCCGCTGTCTGGAAATCCCCTTCGCGCTGGACTTTCCGTCCACCTACCGGCTGGGTCGCCGACACAACACCCCGGTGCGGTCGTTCCTGTTGCGGCTGGGCGGGATTCGCGCGCTCGGCTACAGCCCCGAACTCGTCGCGGCCGTCCGCGACGACGGGATGGTCGTGACCGAGCCCCTGGCGGGCACCCGCGCGCTGGGCCGCGGTGTGGCGCGCGACCGGCAGGCGCGCGACGATCTGGAATCGAATTCCAAGGAGATTGTCGAGCATGCGATTTCGGTGCGGAGCTCGCTGCAGGAGATGACCGAGATCGCCGCACCCGGCAGTGTGGCGGTCACCGACTTCATGACGGTGCGGGAGCGCGGGAGCGTGCAGCACCTCGGGTCTACGGTCAGGGGGCGGCTGGATCCGTCGAACGACCGGATGGACGCGCTGGAAGCGCTTTTCCCGGCCGTCACCGCATCGGGCATCCCGAAAGCCGACGGCGTCGAAGCGATCCTGCGTCTCGACGAGAGCCCGCGCGGACTGTATTCGGGAGCGGTCGTGATGTTTTCGGCTGATGGCGGCCTGGACGCGGCGCTGACGCTGCGGGCGGCCTACGAACGCGACGGCAAGGCCTGGCTGCGAGCGGGCGCCGGCATCATCGAAGAGTCCACGCCCGAGCGCGAATTCGAAGAGACCTGCGAAAAGCTCTCCACTCTCGCGCCGTATCTGGTTGCCCGCCGCTGATCGTCTGACCGGTGGTGGCGAAGGTCACCGCGGCGCACTGAGCCCCTTTCCGCCATAGGGACCTTTGGCCCTAGTTGGCGCAGTTTCCGGCGTGTCATCTTTATGTAACCGTATGACACAGATACATTGTGCGTTACTTGACGGCACACATAACTGGAGGGCTTTGTGTCCAAAGATCTGACAAACCTGCAGCTACTCCACGAGCTGGAGCCTGTGGTCGAGGGTCTGCTCAACCGCCACCTTTCGATGTTCAAAGAGTGGAATCCACACGACTACGTCCCATGGTCCGACGGCAAGAACTTCCATGCGCTGGACGGTCAGGACTGGGAGCCCGGAGACACCCGGCTGCCCGACGTCGCGCAGGTCGCGATGGTGCAGAACCTGCTGACAGAGGACAATTTGCCCTCGTATCACCGCGAGATCGCGATGAACTTCAGCATGGACGGCCCGTGGGGGCAGTGGGTCAACCGCTGGACGGCCGAGGAGGCCAGGCACAGCACGTCGCTGCGCGACTACCTGGTGGTCACCCGCGCCGTCGATCCGGTGGCGTTGGAAAAGCTGCGCATGGAGCAAATGACCCGAGGCTTCAGCCCGGGGCAGAATCAGCAGGGCGACATGTTTGCCGAGAGCTTGTTCGACGCGGTGATGTACGTGTCGTTTCAGGAACTGGCCACCCGCGTTTCCCACCGCAATACCGGTAAGGCCTCCCAGGACCCCATCGCCGAGCGGCTGATGGCCAGGGTGTCCCACGACGAGAACCTGCACATGATCTTCTACCGGGACGTCAGCGCGGCGGGCCTGGACATCGCCCCCAACCAGGCGATGAAGTCGGTGCACCGGATCTTGCGCAACTTCAAGATGCCCGGGTTCACAGTGCCGGAGTTCCGGCGCAAGGCGGTGGTCATCGCCGTCGGCGGCGTCTACGACCCGCGCATCCATCTGGACGAAGTGGTGATGCCGGTGCTCAGAAACTGGCGCATCTTCGAACGCGAAGACTTCAGCGGCGAGGCCGCGCGGATGCGCGACGATCTTGCGGTGCTGGTCAAGGAGCTCGAGCAGGCCTCCGACAAATTCGAGGAGTCCAAGCAGCGCTATCTCGAGCGCGAGGCCCGCAAGACCGAAAAGATCACCGCGCGGAAAGTGCTTGAGACGGAGGGGCGGCTGACCCTGAGCGGACACTGAGGCGTGACGTTCAGGCCGACGAGCTGGACTCCAGATAGTCGGACAGGATGCGGCTCACCAGTGACTCGATGTTGGACTCGATCGACGACGCGAGTGTGGCGGTAACGGTGGCCACGGCTTGAGTCCGGAAGCGCACCAGCATCGTGATCAGCTCGGCGATTTCGGCATCCGCCGGAAGGGGCTCACCCGGCTTGATGCGATCCAGCACGTGCTCGGCCCCGGCGCGCACCAGCAGATCGCTGATCTTGTCGATTTCGGGCACGATCTGCTCGTGTAGGTCGATCAGTTTTTCCAATTTGACGCCGTAGCCACGGATTTCGTTGAACGCTTCGATCAGTTTCGGACGGGTGACCGTGGCGAGGTTCCCGTCGACCCGGATGACTTGCAGCGCCACCAGGCGCTGGAAGGCCTCCGGATCGTCGACGAGTCGCTGCGCGTCGACAAGCGGCATGGTCTCTGGCTTCTCGGTGGTCCAGGTGCCCACGATCGCCGTCTCCAGGCCGAGCACGTCGCCGAGATTCTTGCCTTCTTCCCAGGCGCTGAGCATTTCGCGTACGTGCGCGATGGTGTATCCGCGGTCCAGCATCGAGGTGATCAGCCGCAGCCGGGTCAGATGGGTGTCGTTGAACAAGGCGATGCGACCGACGCGCAACGGCGGGGGGAGCAGCCCGCGATCGCGATAGACCCGGATGTTGCGGGTGGTGGTGCCGGCCAGCCGGGCCAGGTCGTCGATCCGGTATTCGCCGGATGCGGGGTCGCCGTGGGGATGACGGACCGCCGCGTCGAACAGCTGCGAGACCGCCGTCTCGATCAATTGCCGGTATTCGCGCGACTGGCGCCGAACGCGCTTGGGCGCGCGCCGCACATTGTGCAGCACGCCGGCGATGGTGCCGGGTTCGGCTCTCGGAGAACGGTCGAGCGGGCGGTCGGGTGCCATGCGTTCAGCCCGGCGAGACGGCAGGCGCGCGCCGCGCCACCGCTTGGTAATCCTGGTAGCGGAAATCCCTCATCTGGCGAAGATACTGCGTCGCGAAACCCGGGTACATCGAGCCGTTGTATCCGTCCTTGGTGAGGTACCAACTGCGGCAGCCGGACATCCACGTCGTCTTGGTGAGGCGTCGCTGGATGTTGTCGTTGTGGCGGCGCTGGGCGCCTTCTCGCACATCGAGATAGCGCAGGTCGTTGTCGAGAACGGCGGTGACGCCACGCACCGCGTACTCCAGCTGACCCTCGATGTAGACCAGCAGCGAGTTGTGGCCCGGCCCGGAGTTGGGTCCGGTCATGACGAACAGGTTGGGATATCCGTGCACGTTGATGCTCTTGTAAGCCTGTGCGCCGCCGGCCCATTCGTCGGCCAGGGACCGGCCGCCGAGCCCGGTGATCGCGAAGGGGGGTCCGGTCAGATGGACGTCGTAGCCGGTGGCGAACACGACGCAGTCGACGTGATGCTCGATACCGTCACTGGTGCGGATGCCGGCCGGGCTCATCGTGGCGATCGGCCAGTCGATGAGCTTGCAGTTGTCGCGCTGCAGGGCGGGGTAATAGTCGCTGGAGACCAGCATGCGCTTGCACCCCGGGCGGAAGTCCGGCGTCAGCTGGCGCCGCAGCCACGGGTCCTTCACCTGCGCCCGCAGGTGCGCCCGCCCCAGCCGCGCGGCCAGCGAGGTCAGCGGCGTGTCCCACACCAGAGCAGTGGCGCTGGCCTCGTGGCCCCAGAACAAGGCCTGACGCGCAAGTAGCTGGGCCGCAGGGACTTTGGCAAACAGGGCTTGCACGGCTGGCGGGGTGGCGGTGTCGAGGCGCGGCAACACCCAGCACGGTGTGCGCTGGAAGACCTTGACGAACCCGGCCTGCTTCACCAGTTCGGGGATGATCTGGATCGCGCTGGCACCAGTGCCGATGACGGCGACGCGTTTGCCCGCGAAATCGTAGCCGTGGTCCCAGCGCGCGCTGTGCATCTTGTGTCCGCGATAACTGTCCAGGCCGCGAATGGCGGGGAAGCTCGCGTCCGACAGCGGACCGGAGGCCAGCACCACGGTGCGCGCGCGGAACCGCTTGCCGCCCTTGGTGGTTGCGGTCCAGATCCCGGCACCTTCGTCGAAGGTCAGATGGCTGACCTCGTGGCCGAACCGGATGCGGCGGCGGATGTCGAATCTGGTCGCCGTGTCCTCGAGGTGTCGGCAGATCTCCGGGGCCGGGGAGTAGGTGCGCGACCAGGCCGGGTTCCTGACGAACGAATACGAATACAGCAGCGAGGGAACGTCACAGCTGGCACCGGGATAGGTTGTGTCGCGCCAGGTTCCGCCGACCCGGTCGCCGCGCTCCAGGATCACGACGTCGTCGACCCCGGCGTCGGCCAGTCGAATGGCCGCTCCCAGGCCGGTGAAGCCGGCCCCGATGATGAGCACCGCGTGGGCGCGGTCGGTTGTCATGGTCAGGCCGCCGGCTTGTAGGTGAGTTCCTTGAACCAGCTGGGCACGGGCCTCAGCAGCGTCTTGGGGTATCGGTCCGACAGCCAGACCATCGAATCGGCCAGGAGCTGATAGGGATGCTGCGGGTTGACGACCATCGCGGCGTGCCGCTTGAGCAGCTGGTAGGTGGGAACACGCCAGGTGTGTTCCCCGCGCTCGCCGAGTTGTTTGAACCGCTTCACCGCGTTGTTCAGCCGCTCGGGCTCGAGTCCCATCTCGGCCATCTCGCCGTAGATGCGTTTGAGCAGCGGAACGTACATGAGCATGCCGATAATGAGGCCCGGGGACGCCGTGCGGCCAATGAGTTCGATGGCCAGTCGGCGCGCCCTGGCGTGTCCGATCAGGTCGAGCACCTCGAAATCGACCGCGATGTGCCGGGATTCGTCGTTGTTGATCTTCTCGAACACCTGGTGGCATACCGGGTCTTCCACGGTGTCCAGCAGAAACTTCAACAGCGCACCGTCGAGGGCCACCTCCAGCATCGGAATGACGGTGCCCAGCACGGACAGCGGCATGCTGTCGGCGAACGCGTCGAGCCACTCGATGGACAGCCGGATGTTGATGTTCGGCTCGGGCAGCTCGCCGTCGTCAAGCATCCCCCAGCGCTTCATCAGCGCCATCTCGGCGTTGGCGTGGCGCTGCTCCTCGGCGTGGAAGTAGCGGTAGATCTCCGCGAGCGTCGGGTCGGGCGCCTTCTTGGCCAGCGCGGCGAACCCGCGGGCGCCCACGTTCTCGATCCAGCACAGGTCGGCCATGAAGGCCTTCAGCTTGGGGCGGAATTCGGGCCGAATGGTCTCCGCACCGGGCGCGTCCCAGTCGATGTCGGCGAGCGCCCACTGCCGATCCTTGATCTTGGCGAGCATGGCTTCCATGTCGATGGCCATGGGGGGAGCTCCTTTTCGTTGACGGAATCAGGGCAGGTTGATGCGGGAGATCAGGCCGGCCGCACGCGTATAGGCCTGCGGGGCCATGCGTTTGATGCTCCAGCCGATCCTGGCGTCCAGTTGCGGCATGCAGTACAGGTCGCCGCGGTCATGCGCGTCCAGACAGATCCGCGCGACCTTGGCCGGCGAGAATCCGGTCCAGCGCATCAATCGGTGGGCCAGCTCGCTGGACTCCTCGCTGATGCGGCCGGACTCGATGATGTTGGTCTTCACGAAGGTCGGGCACAGCACGGTGACCCGCACCGCGGTGCCGGCCAGTTCGGCGGCCAGGGTCTCCGACAGTGACAGCACGCCGGCCTTGCTGACGTTGTAGGCGGCCATTCCGGGGGCCGCGCCGAACGCCGCCGCGGACGCCACGTTGATGATGCCGCGGGGGGCGTGCGACCGGGCGGCCTCGCGCAGGATCGGGGTGAATACGTGGCAGCCGTGGATCGGACCCCACAGGTTGATGCCCAGCGTCCACACCCAATCGTCCAGTGGCGCATCGCCGATGGCCGCGCCGCCGGCGCCGACACCGGCGTTGTTGATCACCAGCGTCGGCGGCCCCGAAAACCACGCCTGCGACCGCTCGGCCAGCGCCTGGACGTCCTCGAATTTCGAGACGTCGCAACGGACGGCGGTGGCCCTGGCGCCCCGTTCGGTGATCGCGTCGACCGTTTGTTGGGCGGCGGCTTCGTCGATGTCGCTGCACACGACCGCGCCGCCACGGCGCGCCAGCTCGACGGCGAACGCCGCACCGATGCCGCTTCCGGCACCGGTCACCACCGCCGAGGCGCCCCGGCTGGTCTTGGCCCTGCCCAGCAGCCTGTCCAACATCGCTCAGTGCACCTCCTCGGCGAGCGCCCGCGCGTCCTGCAACGCGTGGGCGATGAACCGCGCAACGTAGGTCACGGCCTTGGCGGCTTCGGGTGTCAGGCGCGGCAGCGCTTGAAAGACGTGCACCTGGTGTGGCCAGATCTGGAGTTCGCACCGACCGCCAGCGGTCCGGATGTCGGCGGCGAGCTGACGCGCGTCGTCCTGGAGCATCTCCGCGCCGCCGGCCTGGATCAACGTCGGCGGAAGTGGCGGCCCGCCGGCCACATTGAGTGTCAGACGTTGGTGAGCGGGATCGAGGCCGGTGTGATACATGGCGACCAGGCGGGCCGCGTCGGCGGCCCGGATCGCCGGATCGCGGTGAAGGCGTTCACGCGCGAGGCAGAGCGCGAAGGTGATGTCGTAGAGCGGGGAGAACAGCGCGAGCGCGGCGGGGTGATCGGCCGTGATCTCCGGTTGCAGCAACATGTCGACGGCCAGGTGACCGCCAGCCGAATCTCCGGCGATCACTGTGCGTTTCGGCGATATGTCGCGGGCTTGCATCAGCCAGTCCCACCCGGCCCGGACGTCCTCGGCGGCGGCGGGGAAGCGGTGGCGGGGTGCCAGTCGGTAGTCGATGCAGAACACCGGCAAGCCGGTCAGGGATGAGAGCCAGGATGTCAAGCGCCGGTGCGTCTTTGGCGAGCACACGGCGTAACCGCTGCCGTGGACGTAGTAGATTGTGCCCGCGCTGGTTGACGATCGCGGGGTCCCGCTCGTCGGCGTTCGCGGTCCGTAAACCCATTCGCCTTTGACGCGGCGGCCGTCGGGCAGCATGGCGTCGACGTGTTCCACGCGGGTGCCGGCCAGCGGGGGACCGAAGGTCCCCATGATCCCGGCGATGATCCGCCGCGACAGCCACAAGCCCCATGCCCGCTCGGGCGGGAGCAGGCCGGTGACGGGCCGCAGGGTGTATGTACTCACCGCTGCCGCACCGCGGGACCGCAATGACCCGCGAGCCGGAACACCGTCCGCCATGCCACGCAGTCAACACCAAATGGTGACATTGGTCAATGGCAGCTTTTGGAGCCGTCCGCGGAGTCCGGCGACGTGCAGCCGGCTTTGGGTGCCGGGGGCAAACGAAAGCGGTTGCTATTAAGCGTGTTTCGGCTCGGATGAGGCCGGGGCAACCCGCTTAGTTGGGTGGTGGTGGTTGTGGTTGGAAGGGTTGGTACCACCACCATTGGGCGCGTTCGCCGGTGGGTCCGGGGCATGGTGCGACGGCGGGTGGGGCGAGGGTCGCTGAGTGGTCTGCCGCGGTTGTCGGTGACGGTGAGGTCGGCGGCGGGTCCGGTGAGGGTGATCAGGCCGCGGTGGTGCAGTCGGTGGTGATAGGGGCAGACCAGTACGAGGTTGGCCAGCTCGGTGGGGCCGCCGTCTTCCCAGTGCCGGAGGTGGTGGGCGTGCAGGCCGCGGGTGGCGCCGCAGCCGGGCACCGCGCACATGCGGTGGCGATGCTCCAGCGCCCGGCGCAGCCGCCGGCTGATGGTGCGCGTCGTTCGGCCGGCGCCGATGACCTCGCCGGCACGTTCGAACCACACCTCGCAGGTGGCATCGCAGGTCAGGTAGCGGCGGTCATCCTCGGTGAGCAGCGGACCCAGATGCAGCGCGGCGGCGGGCTGCTCGACGGCGAGGGGCACCACCACGGTGGTGTGCTGCCCGTGCGGCCGGCGGGCCGCCTCGGCATCCCACCCGGTCTCGACCAGGCGCCGAAACGCCTCGACGGTGCCCGGCACCGGCGGCGCGATCTTCGCTGCGGCCTGGCCGTTGTCGCGGTCGTGTTTCCATTCGGCGATCAGCGCATCCCGATGAGAGGCCAAGGCGGCGTCGAACTTCGCCGCGTCCAGGTGCGGCAGCCTGATGCGCCAGCAGGTGAACTCCTCATCGGCGGTCTTGGTGATCGCCGGCTGCGGTTGCGGCCGAGTCTGAGGTTCGGGTCGCGGTTCCAGCTTGACCGCGGTGCGCAGCTGGTTGACCGTGGCGACCTGGGCGAGCTGCGCGTAATGCTCATCGGATCCCTCACCCGCTTGCGCGGCGATGACCCCGACCTGATCCAGCGACAGCCGACCTTCCCGCAGGCCCTGGGCGCAGCGCGGAAACTCCTGTAGCCGGTGTGCCACGGTGCTAATCGTGTGGGCATTCGCCGACGACAAGCCCAGCTTCCAGGCCACCAACGCCGCCACCGACCGCGCACCCGTGACACCACAGAGCTCGTCACGATCCAACTCAGCGACGATCTCCACGATGCGCCCATCAATCGCATTACGCTGACCCGCCAACTCCGCCAACTCCTCGAACAACCCATCCAGGCGCTCGGCAGGGGTAACTGCAGCGGGAGGCGAGGCGGTCAAAGACATAACCACATCATCGCAGCGACCACCGACAAATCCCGGCTACCCAGCCTCCCTGCCCGCCGGTCCGGTTATGCCCGACGAGCCTTTCCGCCAGCGAGGCCACATCCGTGTACCGGCTAGATCATCCGGGGTCCGCCGAAGCCGGGAACCGTGCCGATCGGGATCAACGCGAGCGCGATGGCGAGAACGGCGAACCGCCGCAACGCTTTTGGGGAGGGCTCCTGGTCCATCTCCGGCCGGCGCGCCGCGAAGAGGATGAACACCACGCCGACATCCAGCGCCACGACCGTCAGCCAGCGGGTCCAGTCGTAGCCGGTCAGGAAAACCGGGCTCACCAACAGCAGGGCAGCGATGACCCACGCCATCCGCCCGCGCAGCGCCTCGACGAACGCATCCAGTGGCACACCCGAGGCGTTGCCCAGTCCCCACATCGTCGCCACGACGGCGGCCGCACCGAACAGGAGGGACATCGTCAGGCCGACTATCCCGATGTGGCCGACGGTCCGGATGGCATCGCCGATCCCGTTGTCGTAATTCGGCATCACGTTGCGGCACACCCAGTCGTGATAGTCGGTCTGCCTCGTTCGCCCGTCAATGACGTAGCGCAGCAACGTGGTCGGCGACGTCACGGTGGCGAACGGGTTGGGCATCAGGCGGTGGGGAACCGACGCGCACAGTTGCGCGGCGACGTCGTGGCGACCGAACGCCGCCACGGCGGCCGTCGCGACGACGCCCGGCACCACCGCGAGCAGCGCGCCAAGCCCCCAACTGTTCTTCAGCGCGCTTCCGAGGACCAGGACCGCCAGCACGGACCCCAACGCGAACTGCAGCCCTACCGCCTCGTGCACGAGCGTCAACGCCGCGATCGCCGCGCCGTAGGCCGCGCACCACGCCGTTGCGACGGCGCGGGAACGCGCGACCACCAGCGCGCAGGAGAAAAGCGCCAGGGCCGCCCCACCGAACAGGTCCGGCCGGGCCGAATAGGCCGCAAACGGGACACCGAAGGGCAACAACGGGATCAGCATCGCCACCATCAGCCTGCGCCCCGACCGAGGGCGACCGACGAGGATCACGCCCGCGACCGTCGCCAGCGCGCACAGGTAGACCGCCGTCGACAACCACCGCAGGCTCAGCGTGGCCGCGAAGTAGTGGCCCGGCACCGAGTGCACCAGTTCACCCGCGAGCCCGCGCCGCACGAAGCCGTGCGTGTAATCGGCGGCGTAGTACGACATCCAGTACACGTCGAGCGGAACGATCTTGATCGCGAACCACAGCATCACCGCCGCCCAGGCCGCGATGCCGGCACCGATACCCACATACCTGAGGCGACGTGCGTGTTCGGGCGCCGTCACCTTCGGCTCCGCCGTCAAATCCGCCCCGCATAGACCGTGGTGGCGGACAGCTGCAGATCTGCCAGTGCACTCAACGCCAGATCGCGGGTCTGTGCCGCGGTGTTGTCGGCGTCGGCCCGGCACGCGATCACATTGAGAAACCGGCTGCCGTTGATTGTGCCTGTGGTGCAGAACAATTGGCCCTGCATCTGTTCGAGGCGGCCGCGGGTGACGCCCTGCTCGGCCAGCCGGATACAGACCTCGTCGGCATCCTCACCGTCGATGCGCCCGACCGCGGCGTCGAGGCTCCCGAGGTTGGAGCAGCCGACCGGGAGCCGGCCGGTCGACATCGCGATGCCTTCGGCGTGCCGGACCAGCCGGCGCGGCGTGTACGGGACGAGGGGCAACGCGGCGAGCATCTCGTTGGGCTGGTGTTGCAGCGACGTCAGCAGCCGCTTGACCTCTGCACGCACGCAACCCAAGTCGTTGGTCACCGCGGCTCCGTCGACGGTGAGGGTGATCGAGGTCAGTGCGTTGGCGCGGTCGTCGGCGGCGGTGCGATCGCTGACCGGAAGCACGACCGTCGCCGAGTTCCCGTCGGCGAGCACCCTGCCCATGCGGTGAGCCAGGCGGGCCGCGAACGCGATGAAGAGCGTGTTGCTGCTGCCCTGGAGACTGCGCGCCCGCGCTTCCCATGCCGCGGCGTCGGTTTGCACAGTCACCGATGGCAGCGCCGTCTGGTCATCGCCCATAGGGGAGGGCGGCCCGGGCTGATGCGCCCCACGGGGGCCGGCCGGAGCCTTGAGCGTGATGGCCAGCGTCACCATCAGTGCGCGAATGGCCGCCGGCAGGCCGCGAACGGCGTCGATCAGATCCTCGCACACGGCGCGCAGCCGGGCCCGTGAATGTGGCTGGGGATAGCCGAAATTGCGTCGTTCACCCTTGACCGCTTCGGTGACCGCCGTGATGAGCCCGAGCCCGTCGACAACGCAGTGTGATGCCACCAAGGTGACCGCCGCACCGCCGCCATCCAACGGCAGGACGCCCAGATGGAACACCGGACCGTCCTCGGGATCGACGGGCACCTGCGCGCGTCTTTCGACCCACGCGCCGACCTGCGACCGCGGTTGCCGTGGTTCCAGTGCGATGTCGGGTGCGCGGTTATCCAGCACCCAGCGATGACGCCCGAACGGCAGCGGCGAACGCTCGATCCGCCGGCCGAGAAGACCGGCGCCCAGATCCTCGTTGAAGCCCCGCAACGCGTCGAGGTGCACGTCGCGGTCGTACAGCCACGTGCACTGCACCGTGCTGCCTTGACCGGTGGCCCGCAGCCGCAAGAAGGCGGCCTGGTCCAGAAACGCCAGCCTCGTCACCGGCGCCCCGCTTCGACCGCTCGCGCTCGGCACGCGATTGCCGCGGCCTCATTGATACCGAGACCCTCCGCACGAGAAGAGAACTGCATCAGGCGTCGACGTGCAGCCCGGCGTCCGCTACGCGCGTGAACTCGGCACGCATCGTCTCGACGTAGCGCAGGACGGACCCGCGGGCGACCTCGGTGCCCGGGTAAGCGGCCACCAACTGCGTTCCGTCGTGCATGCGGTTGACCCACATGCACACCGTCTCCGATAGCCGGTTGTCACCCCAGATCCCCGCACGCAGGCCGTCGAAGTAGTCACCGAACGGGAGCTTGCGGATGTCGATGTAGGACAGCATCGGGACGGGCCGGTCCGGAACCTCGAGACGCCCCCACGATCCGTCCGCCCTCTCCAGCAAGTGGTAATAGGGGACGGCGCCGAGTGACGTGTTCGCGTCGAACGATGCCTGGGCGGCGCTGACCACCTCGGCGAAGGAGGCACCCGCCGTCGGGATCGCCAGCGGGACGAAGCTGGCCAACCAACCCACCGCGGTGGCGTGGGCGGGATCTCGCCGGTTGTCGAAGGGAGTGAGCCCGAAGTACGTGGCCGCGCCGGTCAATCGATGTTCGGCGAGTGCGGCGCAGGCGAACACGCCACCGCTGAACCGGGCTCCCGCGGCGCGGCACGTCGCCTCGAAACGCCGGCCCTGGTCGCCATCGATCAGGTTGAACACGTCGATGGCACCGGGCGTGTCCGCGGAGGCCTCGCCGAGTTCGAGCGGGAACTTCGGCAGCGCACCGTTGTTTGCGGCGAGAAAGGCTCGCCAGCGCCGGATTTCGGGCGAATCCTCATCGAGGGCGGCGGTGTGGGCACGTTGCTTTGCGCTGTATTCGCGGTGACTGGGTGCGGGTGGCAGCGCGACGTGCCCCTGCTGCAGCGCGGTGAAATACGCCGTCTGGATGTCCAAGAAGATCACACCGGCCGACATGCCGTCGGCGCGTAAGTGGTCGACGGCAATGAAAATCGTGAAACGGTCCTCGCCCTGGATGATTCCGAAGCTGAAGCAATCCCATTGCAGCGGATCGGGCGTGTCCAGGATCAGCTTGCGGATCTCGAGCGGAGCCATTTCGCCGAGAACCGTTGGCGCCAAGGCGATGCTCTCCGGGTTGTCAATCACGTAGCGGAGGATCTCGTCGTCCTTGCCGCGGAGGGCGAACCAGTCGTGGTAGGCGTCGTGGCGCCGCACATGGCTGTTCAGCGCCTGCGTCATCGCATCGATATCGCAGACGCCGCTGATCTCCCAGGCACCGATGCACAATCGCGGGATGTCACGACCGAGGCTGACCTGCCGGCGGTAATACCGAAGATGCTGCGACTGCTGGTAACTGACCGGGGCGGGATGATATTGCGCTTCGGTGGCGCGCGCGTACGTGTCCGCGGTGGGATACCAGGACACGACGGTGCCCTCGGCCGTCCAGTCGTCCACCGTGCCCAGGAACATGCGCTACCTTTCCTTCGTCGGTTAGCGGCGTCAATTCCGAACGGACTTGACCCGACTGCTTGGAAGTTGCTGAACGACGTTGTCCTCGCTGCGGTTCGAGCCGCTGCTCCCGCATGCTGGCGCAACCATAGTGGGCCCCCTTGAACCCGGCAATCTCAGAGGATTTCTGAGCAATCCACCCCATTGCCATCGTCTGTGCCGTGCAAGGTAACCGCAACGCGAACGCGCTGAATTCGCGCGCGGTTAACTCCAAAACAGTTCTCTACCAAGCCTTTACATCGACGTCTCGACCCAATCCGTCGATGTCTTCCCCGATAGCCGGCGCTATCTTGACGAAGCCATTCCCGGCTCTGTCAATCCTGCAAAACGGGCCTCGGTCACCATATCCCAGGTACGGCCACGGCGGAATAGTACCAGCCGAACACTTTTTGCGCTTGTCGAGCAAACGGCCCGAGCGTTCTGGGGCAATAAGGGGAGCGACCACGCGTATCCGTTATGCGCACTTTGCGTTTAAGTCAAGCCACTATCCGAAGCGGTGGCCGGCATCGATATGGGCGGCCATCCCATTGTGCGGCAACATTTTTGCTGCGGATAGCGCATCGTTTCAGATCGTCGCCGCTCAGAGCCCCAAGGCGTCATCCCGAAGATTTCGCTGCGGCCTGGGCCACGGCCGGTTGAATGCGCGAATTGGCATCGCCCCGATTGGGGCATCGAACGCCGGCGCGAAGATGCGCACCATTTCTGCGAGGACACCAGTGTCGGCCGCGGGCAACAACTTTCGTCATGAGTGAAAACGTCAGCGCAGCAAGTCAATTGACGGTGTGGTGGAAGTGCGGCGGCTAGCGCCGCCACGAACAGCTTCAAACGCATCGAACACGGAACTTGGCGGGCGTCGGCAGCGCTCACGCTGTTGACCTCATACATACAGTGTGTATATTAATACAGACGGTATGTATGAAGGAGGGATTGATGAGTACCACGCTTGAAGCCATCGCAGAGGAGCGCGCGATCGTCCTGGACGTGTGCTCCCGCCTGCCCGAGTCGACGTGGGCCGCCGACAGCGGATGTCCCGGCTGGTCCGTCCAAGACCTGGTGTCGCACATGGCGTGTAGCTACTGGTTGGCGGTCGACCCGTCAAAGCTGCCCGATCCCGGTGGGCTGCCCGCCGAACGCGCGGCGGATCTTTACGTCGACTCGCGTCGCTCCATGACCCCCGCCGAGGTGCTGGCCGACTACGAGTCGGTCAGCGCACGCGGCCTGGACGTGCTGGCCGCGGTCGAGGGCCAAGACATCGACATACCGATCGGCGATGTCGGAACGTATCCGGCCTCGGTCGTGCCCACGACTTTTGTCTTCGAGTCCTTCGTTCACCTTCGGTACGACCTGTTCGCGCCCGATGGCCCGTTGCGGTCGGATCCCCCGCCCGTCGACGAGCTCCGGCTCGCCCCGACGCTGGACTGGATCGAGGCTGCGCTGCCGCAGCAGAACACCGAACTGCTGGACGGTTTGCGCGGCGGTCTCGAGATCCGCCTCGACGGAATGTGCGCCCGGACGCTGCACCTGGGCGCCCAGGGGGAGCCCGCCGCGCGGATCGTGTCGGATTCACAGGCGTTCGTGCGGTGGGTGACCCAGCGCGGCACCTGGGAGGGACTTGGCGTTCGGGCCGAGGGCGACCCGTCGGCCCTGGACATCGTCCGCCGGTTCAGGGTGTTCTGAACGACGCCGCGCCAGGCCGTCCCGCAACCTTCATGCGGTGTGTATGACAATGCATACCTACGTGTGAAAGTGAGGGTGGCATGGCGCAAGACGGTCGCCGCACGCAGGCCGAGCGTGCCGCCGACACGCGTGGCGCGCTGATCAGCGCCGCCCGGCCCCTGTTCGCCGAGCGGGGGTTCGCGGAGGTATCGCTGGAGACGATCGTGCGCGACGCGGGAGTGACGCGCGGCGCGTTGTACCACCACTTCGCCGACAAGACTGAGCTCTTCGCGGCGGTGTTCGAGCAGGTAGAGGGCGAGATGGCCGCCCGGATGGGGGAGGCCGTCGCGGCGGCGGGGCACTCCGATCCGGTCGAGATCATGCGGCTGTGCGCGGGCCTGTGGTTGGACGCGTGCGCCGAACCCGAGGTTCAGCGCATCGTGTTGCTGGAGGCGCTGGCGGTGTTGGGATGGGAACGCTGGAGCGACATCGGGCACCGATACAACATCGGCTTCGTGACGGCGCTGCTGACCGACGCCATCGAATCCGGCAGCATCCCGCCGCAACCCGTCGAGGCGACGGCGCTCACCGTCATGGGTGCGTTGCGCGAGGCGACGCTCTACATCGCCCGCGCGGACGATCAGCGCCAGGCGCGCGCTGATGCCGGCGCCGTGATGGATCGGCTCCTCAATGCGTTGCGCGTTAAGGACACCGGCTGACGCGGGTCGGCTCAGCTCGACGAGGGTGCCTGCACCGAAAGCCGCCTGGTGATGGCCTTCTTGTCCACCTTGCCGATCGGCGTGGTCGGTAGCGCGGCCATCGGTAACAACACATCGGGCCGGGCGTGTGTGGCCACGCCGCGCCGGTCGAGGTGCGCGTTCAACTCGGCCAACGTCACCGGCGGGCCGGTGAAAACGACCGCCGCGCAGATCTTTTCGCCGAGGTAAGGATCGGGTAGCGGCACTGCGGCCGCCGCGAAGATCGACGGGTGGCGCAGCATCTGCTCCTCGAGGTCGGCCGCGGAGATGGTTTCACCGCCGCGGCAGATCACGTCCTTGACCCGCCCGGTGACCGTCAGATAGCCGTCCTGTCGAAGCCGGACCAGGTCACCGCTGCGGAAGAAGCCGTCGGGATCGAAGCAGCGCTCGTTGTCGCGCGCGGCCCGGTAGTAGCCGTTCATCGTGTACGGGCCGCGCACCAGCAGCTCGCCTTCCTCGCCCGGCTCGATCGGTTCACCGTCGGCGCCGACCACCCGCAATTCGTCCGCCGCGCACAATGGGCGCCCCTGGGTGTGGTCGACGAGCTCGGGCGGATCGTCCGGCCGGGTGTAATTGAGTAGCCCCTCCGCCATCCCGAAGACCTGCTGCAGCCCCGGCGTCAGGGTGGTGCGGATCAGGCGGGCGTCGTCGGGCTCCAGCCTCGCGCCGCCAACCTGCAAGAGCCGCAGGGACTTCGGCGTCACCGGCTCCCACTCGCGGGCCTGCGCCCACAGTTTGGCCAGGGCCGGCACCAGCGCGGTGACCGTGACGCCGTGACGCTCGATGGCGGCGAAGGCGGCCTCCGGGCTGGGGTCGGTGCCGAACACGGTGGTGGCGCCCACCGTCATGGCGCCGAGCAGCCCGGGGCAGGCCAACGGGAAGTTGTGCCCCGCCGCGAGCATCACCAGGTACACGTCGTCGGCGGTGAGCCGGCAGACCTGGGCGCTGGCGGTCGCGTTGAACAGGTAATCCTCGTGGGTGCGGGGGATGAGCTTGGGTGTGCCGGTGGTGCCACCCGAAACCAGCAGCAGCGCAGGCGATTCCGGGTCGCGCGACGGTGTGGGGGGCAGGGTGGTGTCCTGCGCGCAGAGTTGCGCCCACGAGGTGAACGGGCCCGGGTCGCCGTCGACGATGACGTGCTCGAGCCCGGGGTGGTCCGCGACGAGCTCGCGCGCCATGGCGCGGTAGTCGAAACCGGTTGCAGCGCCGGCGATCACCAACGCCGTGGGCTGGCTGACGGCGGCGAAATGCCCCAGTTCCGCCGCCCGGTGTCCGGGCAGGCACAGCACCGGGATGGCGCCCGCCCGCAACAACCCGAACAGCGCCACCGCGAACTGGCACCCGTTCGGCAGCTGCAGCAGCACCCGGTCGCCCGGCGCGATGCCCGCACCGCGCAGTCCCGCCGCGGCACGGTCGGCACGCTCGTCGAGCTGCGCATAAGTCAAGCCCGCGCCGCCCACGGCGTCGAGCACGGCCGTGCGGCCGGGCCACCGGCGCGCCGCGTCGCTCAGGATGGTGTCCAGTGTGCGCCCCGCCCAGTAGCCGGCCGCCCGGTAGGCGGCGGCCCGCTCGGCGGGGAACGGCACGAACCCGTCGAGGGGCCCGGCCGGGGGCTGCCCTGTGTTCGCGTTCATGAGGTCCTCAGGCATGGGGGGCGTAGTAGCGGCGATCCGGGAGTAAGGATAGGGTAACCACAACTTAGGGCAGCCTGTGCTAATTCAGGGAGGGTTCGTGGTGCGTGCCTCGGTGCGCTCGGAAGACGTCCGGGCGGAGGTTGCCGAACTGCTCGGCGTCGATGCCGACGGTCTGCAGCCGGACGCCAACCTCATCGGTCAGGGCCTGGACTCGATCCGGATCATGACGTTGGCGGGCCGCTGGCGACGTCGGGGCATCGCGGTCGACTTCGCCGCGCTGGCCGCCGCCCCGACGCTCGAGGCCTGGGCCGACCTGCTCACCGGCCGGGACGCGTCCGCCGATCCGCCGCCCGCCGAAACGCCGGCGGGTGCGGCCGGCGATCCCTTCCCCCTGGCGCCGATGCAGCACGCGATGTGGGTCGGCCGCCAGGACGGTCAGCAGCTGGGCGGTGTGGCGGGACACCTTTACGTCGAATTCGACGGCGGTCCCATCGATCCCGAGCGGCTGCGCGCGGCCGCCACGGCCCTGGCCCGGCGCCATCCGATGCTGCGGGTGCGGTTCCTGCCCGACGGCACCCAGCGCATCGCCGAAACCGCGGCCGGCGACGACTTCCCGGTCGCCGTCGAAGACCTCCGCCACCTGGACCGCGACCACATCGATCAGCGGCTGGCCGCCATCCGCGACACCAAATCGCACCAGCAGCTCGACGACGCCGTGTTCGAGCTCGCACTGACGCGGCTGCCCGGCGAGCGTTCGCGCCTGCACGTCGACCTGGACATGCAGGCCGCCGATGCGATGAGCTATCGCACCCTGATGACCGACCTGGCCGCCCTCTACCTCGGGCACGAACTGCCCGCGCTGGACTACACCTACCGGCAATACCGGCAGGCGATTGAGGCGGACGGGGCGCGGCCCCAGCCGGCACGCGATGCCGCCCGCGAGTGGTGGGCACGGCGCATCCCGGGTCTACCGGACCCGCCGGCGCTCCCCACCACCGGCGACCGCAGCTCGCGCAGGAGCACCCGGCTCTGGCACTGGCTGGACCCTGACACCCGCGACGCCCTGTTCTCGCGCGCGCAGGCCCGCGGGATCACCCCGGCCATGACGCTGGCCGCGTCGTTCGCCAACGCGCTCGCGCGCTGGTCGACCACCTCACGCTTCCTGCTGAACGTGCCGCTGTTCGGCCGCCAGCCCCTGCATCCCGACGTCGACTCGCTGGTCGGCGACTTCACCTCCTCGCTGCTGCTCGATATCGACCTCACCGGAACCCGCACGCCGGCGGCGCGGGCGGAGGCGGTGCAGGACGCGATGCGGACCGCCGCCGCACACTGCGCCTATCCCGGGCTGTCGGTGCTGCGGGACCTCAGCCGGCACCGCGGCACCCAGGTGCTGGCACCGGTGGTGTTCACCAGCGCCCTGGGACTCGGCGCGCTGTTCAGCCGCGAGGTCACGGCGCAATTCGGCACGCCCGCGTGGCTCATCTCCCAGGGTCCGCAGGTGCTGCTCGACGCTCAGGTCACCGAGTTCGACGGCGGCGTGCTGGTGAATTGGGATGTCCGCGAGGGCATCTTCGCCCCCGGTGTCATCGACGCCATGTTCGCCTACCACATCGACGAACTGCTCAGGCTGGCCCGCGCCGACGACGACTGGGACACACCCGGGCCGGCGCCGCTGCCGGCCGCGCAGCGCGTGGTGCGGGAGGCCGTCAACGGCCGCACCGCCCGCCCCAGCGGAGAAGCGTTGCACGACGGGTTCTTTCGGCAAGCCGAGCGGGGGCCCGACGCACCCGCGGTGTTCGCCGACTCCGGTGACCTCAGCTACGGCCAGCTGCGCGACCGGGCGCTGGCGGTGGCCGCCGCGCTGCACGCGGCCGGCGTCGGCGCCGGCGACACGGTCGCGGTGGTGGGCCCGAAAACCGCGGAGCAGGTGCCCGCGCTGCTGGGCATCCTGAGCATCGGCGCGGCTTACCTGCCGATCGGCGTCGACCAGCCGCGCGATCGCGCGGAACGCATCCTGCGGACCGGCGGCGTGCGCCTGGCCCTGGTGTGCGGCGGGCAGCGGCTGGAACTGCCCGTGCCCGAGTTGATCCTCGCCGGCGTGCTGCGCGGCGCAACCGCCTCCGCCGAGATGCGCCCGGCGAGAGTCGATCCCGCCGAGCTCGCCTACGTGTTGTTCACCTCCGGCTCGACCGGCGAGCCCAAAGGTGTCGAGGTGACCCACGACGCCGCGATGAACACCGTGGAGTTCATCGCCCGCCACTTCGACATCGGCCCCGCGGACCGCTGCCTGGCCCTCTCCACGCTCGAAGGTGACATCTCGGTGATGGACGTCTTCGTCACCTTGCGGACCGGCGGGTCGATCGTCATGGTCGACGAGGCCCAGCGCCGCGACCCCGACGCCTGGGCCCGGCTCATCGACGCCCACCGGGTGACCGTCTTGCACTTCATGCCGGGCTGGCTGGAGATGCTGCTCGAGGTCGGCCGCGGAAGGCTCTCCTCGGTGCGGGTGATTCCCACCGGCGGGGACTGGGTGCGCCCCGAGGTGGCGCGCCGCCTGAAAGCCGAGGCGCCGAACCTCCGCTTCGCCGGCCTGGGCGGAGCGACCGAAACCCCGGTGCACAACACCATTTTCGAGGTCGATGATCCCGACGAACTGCCGACGGACTGGGCCGCCCTGCCTTATGGCGTCCCGCTGGCGAACAACGCCTGCCGCGTCGTCGACGACGCGGGCGACGACTGCCCCGACTGGGTCGCGGGCGAACTCTGGGTGTCCGGTCGCGGCATCGCCCGGGGCTATCGCGGACGTCCGGAGCTGACCGCCGAGCGCTTCGTCGAGCACGCCGGCCGGACCTGGTACCGCACCGGCGACCTCGCCCGCTACTGGCCCGACGGCACGCTGGAGTTCGTCGGCCGGGCCGACCACCGGGTCAAGATCGCCGGGTACCGCGTCGAACTCGGCGAGATCGAGGCCGCGCTGCGCCGGCTGCCGGGCGTCGCGATAGCGGTCGCCGCGGTGCTGCCCGGATCCGGTGGGTCCGAGGTGCTCGCCGCCGCCGTCCGCAGGGAAAGCGCCGAGCTGACCGCCGAGCGGATTCGGGAGCTGATGGGCGAATTCGTTCCCGCGCACATGGTTCCGCGCCACGTCGCGCTGGTCGAGCGCATCCCGTTCACCGACGCCGGCAAGATCGATCGTCGCGCCGTCGCACGCGACCTGGGAGTGGCGGTTTCGCTGTCCGGGCAGCCCGGCTACCGGGCCCCGTCGACGCCCCTGGAATCCGCGCTCGCCGCGCTCCTCGGCGAGCTGCTCGGCGCCGAGCGGGTCGGTCGTGACGACGACTTCTTCGCCCTCGGTGGCGATTCGGTGCTGGCCACCCAGGCCGTGGGCCGCATCCGCACGTGGCTCGACACCCCGAATGTGATGGTCGCGGACGTGTTCGCCACCCGGACAGTCGCGGCGCTCGCCGATCTGCTTGCCGCTCGTGAGCGCGGTGGCGAGCGGCTCGATCAGGTGGCCGAGCTGTATCTCGAGGTCATCCAGATGGACGCCGAAGCGGTGCTGTCGGCTGCCCACCACGGCGGGAAATCCGGTACGCCGCAATGACCTTCAACCACGTGGTGAGCATGCCCACCGATTTCGCATCCTGGATCAAGCGGGTGCCGGGCAGGAATGGGGGCCGGCGGCCCGGCGCGACCGTCGTGTTTCCGCACGCCGGCGCGGCCGCGGCGGGCTACCGGGCGCTGGCGTCCGAGCTGGCCGCGGGCGGCGACACGTACATCGTCCAGTACCCGCAGCGCGCGGACCGGCTGGACCATCCGGCCCCCGACACCGTGCACGACCTCGCCCAGGACCTGTTCGACGGCGGACCGTGGAGCCGGGTCGCGCCGCTGCGGTTGTTCGGCCACAGCATGGGTGCGGTCGTCGCTTTCGAGTTCGCCAGGGTCGCCGAATCCCGCGACACGGCGGTGCAGCGCCTGTGGGTCTCGGCCGGGCCGGCGCCGTCCGCGGTTGCCGCCATGCCCGAACTCCCCACCACCGACGACGGATTGCTAGCCGACATCGCCGATCTCGGCGGCACCGACCCCGAGCTGCTCGCCGACGAGGAGTTCGCCGAGCTGCTGACCACCGCGGTGCGGGCCGACTACCAAGCGGTCAACCGCTACCGGTGCGCCCCCGGCGTCCGCATCGGTGCCGACATCTCGGTACTGGGGGCGCGCGACGACCACCGCGTCGATCCGGTCGCCTTGCGGCTGTGGCAGGACCACACCGCGGGCGCCTTCGAGATGTTCCTCTACGACGGCGGGCACTTCTATCTCAACGACCACCTCGATGCGGTTGCGCAGCGGGTGAATGCCGATGGGTGACAACGGGTTCGACGGGGCGTCCGATCCGGTGGCGATCGTCGGCATGGCGCTCGAAGCGCCGGGCGGCATCGACAGCGCCGACAAGTATTGGGAACTGTTGTCACACGGGCGTGAGGCGCTGGGGCCGTTCCCCGCCGATCGGGGCTGGCGGGTGCGCGAGCTGCTCGCCGGTTCGCGGCGCGGCGGTTTCAAGGAGATCCACGATCGCGGTGGATTCCTCTCCGGTGCAACGATGTTCGACCCCGAGTTCTTCGGCATCTCCCCGCGGGAGGCCGTCGCCATGGACCCCCAGCAACGCGTCGTGCTCCGGGTGTCCTGGCGCGCGCTGGAAAACAGCGGCATCAACCCCGACGACCTGGCCGGGCACGATGTGGGGTGCTTCGTCGGCGCCTCGGCCACCGGATACGGCCCGCAGATGTCCAGCTTCTCCCGGCACAGCGGCCACCTGCTGGCCGGGACGGCCCTGAGCGTGATCAGCGGCCGGGTCGCGTACACGCTGGGGCTGGCCGGCCCGGCGCTGACGGTGGACTCCTCGTGCGCGTCCGCGCTGGCGGCGTTCCACCTCGCCGTGCGTTCGATCCAGAACGGTGACTGCGATCTGGCGCTGGCGGGTGGGGTCAACGTGCTGGGCTCGCCCGGGTTCTTCGTCGAGTTCTCCAAACAGCACGCCCTCTCCGACGACGGCCACTGCCGGCCGTACAGCGCACAGGCCAGCGGGACGGTGTGGGCCGAAGGGGCGGCGATGTTTGTGCTGCAACGCAAATCGGCCGCGCTGCGCGCCGGTCGCCCGGTCGTCGCCGAGGTGCGCGCCACCGCCGTCAACCAGGACGGTCGCAGCGCCGGACTGAGCGCCCCCAGCGGGGACGCCCAGGTCCGCCTGTTCCGGCGCGCCATGGCGCAGGCCGGGATCGGGCCCGGAGACGTCGGGATGGTCGAGGGCCACGGCACGGGCACCCGCCTCGGTGACCGCACCGAGTTGCGGTCGCTGGCACACACCTACGGCGACACGGCGCCCGGCGGCGGCGCCCTGCTCGGTTCGGTGAAATCCAACGTCGGCCACGCGCTGGCCGCCAGCGGGGCCCTCGGCCTGGCCAAAGTGGTGGTGTCCGCGGCCCACGGCGCCGTCCCGCCGACGCTGCACGCGTCGGAAGCCAGCCCGGAAATCGACTGGGACCGCCAGGGATTGCGCCTCGCGACGACGCTGACGCCGTGGCCCGCGATCGGCGGCCAACGGGTCGCGGCGGCGTCGGCATTCGGCATCGCCGGCACCAACGCGCACGTGATCGTCTCCCTCCCCGAGGTCGCATGATGCTGACCGCCCCGTTGCCCGACGGCCGCGCGCCGGTGCTGCTCTCGGCGCACGACGAAGGGCTGATCGGTCAGGACGCCCGGGCCATCGTGGATTATCTGGGCCGCGATGACGCGGACACCGCGGCGGTAGCTTCGACGCTGCTGCGCCTGCGGCGGGTGCGCCGGCACCGCGCGGTGGTGTGGGCCTCCGGCCGCGGCGAGCTGCTCTCCGGCCTGTCCGCGCTGGCCCGCGGCGAGGAGCATCCGCTGGTCACCCGATCCTCCCTCGGTGCCGCCCCCTGCATCGCCTTCGTGTTCCCCGGTCAGGGCAATCAATGGCAGTCGATGGGTGCCGATGCCTACCAACGGCTTCCGGCGTACCGGGCCGAGGCCGACCGGTGCGCCCGGGCCTTCCGCGCCGCCGGGCTGCCCTCACCGCTGCCCTACCTGATCGGGGAGCGCGACGGGAACTGGTCGCGCACCGAAATTCAGGGGGCGCAGTTCACCCACGCGGTCAGCCTGGCCCACCAGTGGCAATTCCACGGCGTGCTGCCGGCCCTCGCGGTTGGTCACAGCCTCGGTGAGGTGGCGGCGGCGTACGTGGCCGGCGCGATCTCGTTGCCCGACGCGGTCAGCCTGGTCGGCGCCCGCGCCACCATCGTCGACCAATTGGCGGGGCGCTATGCCATGGCGGTGCTCGGTGCCGGCGTCGACGAGGCCGAGTCCCTGATCGGAGAAACGGCAGGCTGGCTGGAAGTCTCGGCGGTCAACGGCCCGGCGTCGACCGTGGTGTCCGGAGACCGCGACGCCGTGGCGGCCGCGGTGCGGCTGGCGCGGCAGCGGGGCGTGTTCACCCATCAACTGGCGGTGGATTACCCGGGGCACACCAGCGTGCTGCGTCAGTTGCGCGCCGCGCTGGCCGAGCGGGTGCCCCGCTCGGCATTCCGGGACGGTCCGGTGCGGTTCATCGGTTCGACCTTTGGCGCCCCGGTCGGCAGTGGCGCGGACTTCTCCCAATACTGGTATGAAAACCTCTGCAGCACGGTCCGGTTCGACCAAGCGGTGGCGGCGGCCCAACGGCTCGGGGCCAACACGTTCGTCGAGCTGTCCGCGCACCCCTCGCTGCTGTATCCGCTCGCCGACCTGATCGGCGAGACGGCGGTGGCCGTGGGGTCCGGTCATCGTGACGGCGACATCGTCGACACGCTGGCGGCGAACATCGCGGCCGTGGCGACCGCCGACCCCGGCTGCCAATGGGCCCACGCCATCCCCGGTGGCGTCCGGCCACCGCTGCGCGGGTTCCCGAACGCGCCCATGCGGGCCGTCCACCTGTGGGCGGCGCCCGAACCGCCGATCGAGACCGCGCCGCCCGCCCCGGCGCTCAATGTCGTCGTCGAGGACTGGCGGCACGCGGCCCCGTCGGCCGCGCCGGGCGCCGACGTCGGCGTCTTCGCCGCCGCGCCGACGGCAGGCGCCCTGACGCGCCGCCTCATCGATGCCCTTGGGGCGCAGGGTGGTTGCCGGGTGGTGCCGCCGAACGACGCCGAGGTCCTCGCGGTCATCGCGCCGGAGCTGGACGAGCCGGACCCCGCCGCCGCGGTCGAGCAGATCGGTGGCCGGCCGGACGCGGGTCTACCCGACTACGCCGCCCTGATCGGCCCGCGCTGCCGGACCGTCTGGTTGCTCACCGCGGGCGCCGAGACCGTCGATCCGGATGACTCCGACGCCGTCCCGGCGCAGGCGGCGCTGGCCGCGATGCATCGCAGCGCCGGGTTCGAATTCCCCGAGCAGACCTTCACACATCTCGACCTGCCGGATCGGGACGTCAACGCCGCAACCGCGCGCGCCGTCGTCGACGCCCTGCTCGGCGAGGCGGCCGAGGTGGCGCTGCGCGGCGGCGAATCGCCGCGACCCTACGTCCGAACCTTTCGGCACTGTTCCGACTCGGCAACCGAACGGCCGCTGAGTGCCGACGCGCTGGACCACGTGGTGATCACCGGCGGCAGCGGAGCCATCGGCCTGCAGTATGCGCGGTACTGCATCGAGCGCGGGGCGCGGACGGTCACGTTGTTGAGCCGCAACGGCATCGGCGGGGGCGCGCTGCGCCGGCTCACCCAAAACCACCGCGCCGAGGTACACGCCCCCCGCGGCGACATCACCGATCCGGCCGCCCTCGCGGCCGTCGCGGCCCGACACGCCGGCCCGGGCGCGTCATTGCTGATCCATACCGCCGGCATCGCTGAGGCCCGCCCTAGTTCCGAGCTGAGAGGCGCCGACGTGGCGGCGGTGTGTGCCGCCAAGGTTCGCGGCCTGGCGGTGCTGGCCGAGGTGTGGCCGCTGCGGCCGGACTGCCGAATCCTGGCCTGCTCGTCGGTGTTCGGGGTATGGGGCGGCCACGGCCACGCCGCGTACGCCGCCTCGAACCGGATGCTCGACGTGCTGGTCGCCGCGCTGCGCCGCAAGGGCCGCGACGCCATGGCGATCCGGTGGGGCCTGTGGCAGACCGCCGGTGTCGTGACGGCCGAGGAGATCGCCCGCACCGAACGCTCCGGCCTGATCGCGATGGCTCCCGACCGGGCGATCGAGGCGAGCCTGCGCAGCTACGACGGCGATCCGCTGATCTTCGACGCGGACCTCGACCGGCTCGGGGTGTTCTTCGAAAGTCAGGGCATGCCAACGCCGTTCACGACGCCGGTCGCGGCAGCGGACGAGTCCGCGGCCAAACCCCTCGCCGCGGCGGTGCGCACCGAACTCGCCGCGACGCTGCAGCTGGCTGACCCGGCCACGATCGACCCGACCGCACCGCTCATCGACCTCGGTGTCGACTCGCTGCTCGCACTCGACTTGCGCAAGCGGCTGCGCCGGACGGTCGGAAGCTCCGTACCCGTCGCCCGCATGCTCGGCGGGATCACCCTCAACGAATTGGTCGACGCGTTGAGCGCCGGCTCAGCCGGCGGCTCGCGAGACGGAGTGACACTCGACGCTCCCGAAGGCAGAAAGGTTGGACTCCCAGCGTGACGGACACCACCGGGACCAGGGCCCGTCTCGACGACGAGCGCCTGGAGATATTGCGCCGCAAGATCGCCGAACGCGGCCTGGGCAGGCCGGCCGTCGAGACACCCGCGGCAAGCCGTCAGCGGCCGCGCATGTCCGCCGGCCAGCACCGGATGTGGTTCGTGCAGTCGGTGGACCCGGACAGCGCGCTGCTCAACGTCTGCGTCTCCTACCGCATCACCGGCCCGGTCGACCCCGGCCGCTTGCGGCGCGCGGTCGACGCCGTGGCCGCGCGGCACCCGGTGCTGCACACGACATACGCCGTGGGCGCGGATGGCGACCCGTATCCGGTCCTCCGGGAGGAGCTGCGGCCCGAGTGGGCCGACCACGACCTGTCGGGGCTGTCCGATCAGGCCCGTCGGCTGAGGTTGGACGTGCTGGCGCAGCGGGACTTTCGCCGGCCCTTCGACCTGGCCGAGGATTCGCCGCTGCGGGTCACCGTGGCCCGCCTGTCCGCCGACGAGCTGATGCTGTTGATCACCGCCCATCACGTCGCCTGGGACGACGCCTCGTGGACACCGTTCTTCGCCGACCTGACCCGCGCCTACACCGACCCGGACGCATTCGACGACCAACCCGCGTCAGCGGCGCCACCCCCGGACGACGCCGCGGACCCCGCGGCGGACACCCAGTACTGGCGGCCCCTGATGGCGAATCTGCCCGAGCCGCTCGAACTTCCGGGCCCCAACGGCTCGGTGGTGCCCAGCACGTGGCGCGCACAGCGCGCTACCGCGCGGTTGCCGCGGGCCACCGTCGATCGGGCGGCCGCGCTGGCGCGGGAAACCGGTGCCACCCCCTACATGGTGCTGATGGCGGCGTTCGCCGCGCTGGTGCACCGCTACACCCAGTCGACGGACTTCCTCGTCGCCGCCCCCGTGCTCAACCGTGACGTCGGGACCGAGTCCGCCATCGGCTACTACGGCAATACCGTGGTACTCCGCCTGCGGCCGGAGCCACACCAGACGTTCCGCCAGCTGCTGGCCCAGACCCGGGACAGCGCGGTGGGCGCCTTCGCGCACTCGCGCGCCGACTTGGAATGGCTGGTGCGCGAGTCCAATCCCGATCGCCGGCACGGCGCCGACCGGATGACCCGGGTGAGCTTCGGGCAGCGCGAGCCCGAGGGCGCCGGCTTCTGCCCGCCCGGGGTGCGATGCGAGCGGGGGGAGCTGCGCGGCCATTTCAACCAGCTGCCCTTGAGTTTCATGGTCGAGCTGGACCGCGCTGCGAATGGCCCGAGCGGCGGGCTTGTCGAAGCCGAATACCTGGTCGAGGTGCTGGATCAGCGGCTGGTCGATCAGTTGCTGCGGCACTATGCCGTGTTGCTGGACGACGCGTTGCGCAATCCCGACGCCGCGCTGTCGGCGTGCGCGCTGATGGACGCCGATGACGCCGAATGGTTGCGCAGGGCCTCGACCGGCGAGGACTTCGAAACCCCGGCCGCCACACTGCCCGAGCTGGTCACCCGCCGGGCCGGGCTGTCGCCCGAGGCCGTCGCCGTCGTCTACGAGGGACGCCAGTACACCTACCGCGAGATCGACGAAGAGTCGAACCGCCTGGCGCACTGGCTGATCGAGCGGGGCATCGGCACCGAGGACCGCGTCGCGGTGTTGCTGGGCAAGTCACCCGAATTGGTCATCACGGCGCTGGGCGTGCTCAAGGCGGGCGCGGTCTATCTGCCGGTGGATCCCACCTACCCCGAAGATCGGCTGACCTTCATCCTCGCCGACGCCGGCGCCGAACTGGTGCTGCGCGAGCCCGTTACCGGCCTGTCGCGATACCCCGCCTCCGCGCCCGCCGAGTTGGTCCGGCCGCTGAGCCCGCAGAACACCGCGTACCTGATCTACACGTCGGGATCGACCGGGCTGCCCAAGGGCGTGCCGGTGCCCCATGCGCCCATCGCCGAGTACTTCGTCTGGTTCGGCGACGAGTATCGCGTCGACGAAACCGACCGGCTGTTGCAGGTCGCGTCGCCCAGCTTCGACGTCTCCATGGGCGAGATCTTCGGCACGTTGATCATGGGTGCCCGCCTGGTGATTCCGCGGCCCGACGGGCTGCGCGACATCGGCTACCTCACCGAACTGCTCAGCCGCGAGGGCATCACCTCGATGCACTTCGTGCCGTCGCTGCTCGGACTGTTCCTGTCGCTGCCCGGCGTCGGCCAGTGGCGCACCCTGCGGCGCGTACCGATCGGCGGGGAGGCCTTGCCGGGCGAGATCGCCGACAAGTTCCACGCCACCTTCGATGCGCTGCTGTACAACTTCTACGGGCCGACCGAGACCGTGGTCAACTGCACCAGTTACCCGGTGGAAGGGGCACAGGGCACCCGGGTGGTGCCCATCGGCCGTCCCAAGATCAACACGCAGGTGCACCTGCTCGACAACGCGCTGCGGCCCGTTCCCGCGGGCGTGATAGGCGAGATCTACATCGGCGGAACACATGTCGCGCACGGATACCACGGCAGGCCGGGACTGACGGCCGAACGTTTCGTCGCCGACCCGTTCACCCCGGGCCGCCGGTTGTACCGCTCGGGCGACCTGGCTCGCCGCAACGCCGACGGGGACATCGAGTTCGTCGGCCGTGCCGACGAGCAGGTGAAGATCCGCGGCTTTCGCATCGAGCTGGGTGAGGTCGCCGCCGCCATCTCCGTGGACCCCAGTGTGGGACAAGCGGTTGTGCTGGCCATGGACCTGCCCCGGCTGGGCAAGAGCCTGGTGGGATTCGTCACGCCGGCCCAGGGCGGTGGACCGGAAACCGTTGAGGTCGAGCGCATTCGCGCCCGGGTGGCCGCCGCGCTGCCCGACTACATGACACCGGCGGCCTACGTGACGCTCGACGAAATCCCGATCACGGCGCACGGCAAGATCGACCGCGCCGCGCTGCCGCAACCGCAGATCGCGGCGGCCGCCGAATACCGCGACCCGACCACCGCCACCGAACGCCGCGTCGCCGCACTGTTTTCCGCGCTGCTGGGTCACGACCGGGTGGGCGCCGACGACTCGTTCTTCGACCTGGGTGGCCACTCGCTGGTGGCCACGAAACTCGTCACCGCGATTCGCTCCGAGTGTGGGGTTGAGCTCGGCATCCGGGACGTGTTCGAGCTGCCGACCGTGGGCCTGCTGGCGGAGCGGCTCGACCAGCTGAGTTCCGGCGGGCTCAGGCCGTCGCGGCCCAAGCTGATCGCGACCGCCCACGATGAGCCCATGCCGCTGTCGGCGTCTCAGCTGCGCAGCTGGTTCGCCTACCGCGTCGACGGTCCCAGCTGGGTCAACAACATTCCCTTCGCCGCGAAACTGACCGGCCCGTGGGACATCGAGGCCCTGATCGCCGCGGTCGGCGACGTCGTCGCCCGGCACGAGATCCTGCGCACCTCCTACGTCGAGGTGGACGGCGTGCCCCATCAGGTGGTCGGGCCCGCGGGTGAGGTCTCCGTGCGCCGAGCAACCGGGCCCGACGACGCGTGGCTGCAGCGGGAGCTGGAGGCCGAGCGCCGGCACTGCTTCGAGTTGGACCGCGAGCTGCCTGTCCGGGTCGCGGTGCTGGACAGCACCGACAACCCCGCCGAGCATGTGCTGTCGTTGGTGATCCACCACATCGCCTCCGACCACTGGTCGGCCGGAGTGCTGTTCGCCGACGTGATGACCGCCTATCGTGCGCGCCGGGCCGGGGAGGTCCCGTCCTGGGCGCCGCTACGGGTGCAGTACGCCGACTACGCGGCGTGGCAGGCGGCGTTCCTGGGTGACGCGAGCGGCCAGGAGTCCGCCGTTGCCGCCGCGCAGCGCGAGTATTGGACGCGGCAGCTGGCCGGGCTGCCGGAGGACACCGGGCTGCGGCCCGACTTCCCCCGCCAGCCGGTGCCCAGCGGCGCGGGCGAATCCGTCGAGTTCCGCATCGACGCGGCGACGCGGGGCAAGCTTGCCGCACTGTGCCGCGAGTTGGGCATCACCGAGTTCATGCTGCTGCAAACGGCGGTCGCGGTGGTGCTGCACAAGGCCGGTGGTGGCCTGGACGTCCCGCTCGGCACCCCGGTCGCCGGGCGCACCGAGGCCGAATTGGACCAACTGATCGGCTTTTTCGTCAACATCCTGGTGCTGCGCAACGACCTGACCGGCAACCCGACGCTGCGCGAACTGCTCACCCGGGCGCGCGAGACGGCGCTGGCCGCCTACGCCCACCAGGACCTGCCGTTCGACCGGGTGGTCGACGCCGTCAGCCCGGTCCGTTCCCTGTCGCGCAACCCGCTATTCCAGGTCGTCGTGCACGTCCGTGACCACCTGCCCGCCACCCGGGTGATCGAGCAGGCGCCGGTCGAGGGCGGGCAAGACGCGGTGTGCACCTCCCTGGACCCCGTCTTCGACATGGCGCACGCCGATCTGAGCGTCAACTTCTTCGGCACCGACGGCTCGGGCGGCGTCGGCTACAACGGCAACCTGATCTTCCGGACGGAGCTGTATGCCAGGACCACCATCGAGCGGCTGGCCGGCTGGCTGACCCGGGTGGTCACCGAGTTTGCCAACCACCCCGAACAGACTTTGCGGGGCGTTCAGTTGACCGACGCCGGCGAGCGGCGGGCGATGCTCGACGGCTGGAGCCGCGGCGAGCGCGCGCCGCGGGATCGGCCGCGCACCATTCCCGAACTGCTGCGGCCGAGCCGAACCTGGGGACCCGGCCGGATCGCGGTGCGCTGCGGCGATCAGCAGATGGATTACCCCGCGCTGCACCGCCGTTCGGACAATCTGGCGGAGCTGCTCGCCGCGCATGGGGTCGGGCCCGGGACGCTGGTCGGGCTTTCGACGCGGCGGGGACTCGACCTGGTGGTGGCGCTGGTGGCCATCATGAAGGCCGGCGGCGGCTATTTCCCGATCGATCCGGGCTACCCGACGGCGCGCAAGCAGTTCATGCTCGACGACGTGCGGCCGCCGGTGGTGCTGGCCACCGCGGACGCCGCCGCCAACATGCCCGAAGTCGCCGGCATCACGGTGATCTCGCTGGACGACCCGCAGGTGCGCGACGTGGTGCACAACGGCGGGGCCGGTCGGCGGGAATTGCCGCTGCCGCACCCGGACGACCCGATGTATTTGGTCTTCACGTCGGGGTCGACGGGCACGCCGAAGGGTGCGGTGGGCACCCATCGATCGATGACGGCCCGGCTGGACTGGCAGCTGAGGCACTACCCGCCGAAAGCGGACGACGTCCGGCTGGCGCAGGCGTCGATGACGTTCCTCGAGGGCGGCATGGAGATGCTGGCCGGTCTCGCGGCGGGGGCCACCATGATCCTCGCCGACGACGCCGAGCACCGCGACCCGGAAGCCTTGGGTGACTTGATGATCCGGCATTCGGTCGCCCAACTGACCGCGGTGCCCAGCCTGGTCTCCGCCCTGATCGACAGCCGGCCCGACGCGGTGCGGGCACTGTCCCGCCTGGTGTGTGGCGGAGAACCGGTGGGCACCGCGCTCCTGCAGCGACTCGTTTCGGTGTGCTCCGGCGCGGGCCCCGAGCTGTTGAACAACATCGGCTCCACCGAGACGTCCGGTGCGGTGTGCCGCGGGCGGCTGGAGCCGCCGCGTCCGCTGGTGGGCAAGCCGGTCCCGGGGGCCGACGCCTACCTGCTCGACGACGCGCTGCGGCCGGTGCCGGTCGGGGTGGTCGGTGAGCTGTATTACGCCGGCGATCAACTGGCCCGGGGCTACTGGAAGCGGCCCGGGCTCACCGCCACCCGGTTCGTGGCCAATCCCTATGCGACCGAACCGGGTTCGCGCCTCTACCGCAGCGGCGACCTTGCCCGCTGGACCCAGCACGGTCTGCTGGAGTTCGTCGGGCGCTCCGACCATCAGGTACAGGTGCGCGGTTTCCGGGTCGAATTGGGCGAGGTCGAGGCGGCGCTGGCGGGGGTCGACGGCGTCGCCGCCGCGGCCGCCCGCACCTGGGAACTGCGTGGGGGCACCTCGCTCGCCGGATACGTTGTGCCACAACGGCCGGTCGTCGAGGACGCCGAGAAGGCATCGTTCGCATCGGAGGTCCGCGCCGCGATCGGCGCGGCGCTGCCGGGCTACATGATGCCGTCGTCGTTGACCGTCCTTGACGCGCTCCCCAAGACCGAGTCGGGCAAGCTGAACCGGCCCGGGCTGCCGCGACCGGCGGTCAGCACCAGCGGACAGACGGAACCGTCGCGCACCGACACCGAACGCGCGCTGGCCAAGGTGTTCGCCGAGCTGCTGTCGACGCCCGAGGTGGGTCGCTTCGACGACTTCTTCGCGCTGGGCGGTGACAGCATCCTGTCGGTGCAGCTGGCCTCGCGGGCGCGAGCCGCCGGCCTGGCGGTCAGTCCGCGGATGATCTTCGAGAACCCGACGGTGCAGCAGCTGGCGGCCGCTCTCGACGCATGGGGCGAGAACGGAAATGAGGCCGAGCCGGCCGACGCCCGGTTCGAGCCGATGAGCGCATCCGGGCTGTCGGCCGAGGATCTCGCCGCCGTGACGCAGCTGTGGTCGTCGTCGCGCGACGGTACGCCATGACGGCCACCAGGGACGTCGCGCCCGGCATCGAGGACGTGATGGCGCTCAGCCCGCTGCAAGAGGGCCTGTATTCGCTGACCACGCTCGCCGAATTCGGCGACGGCGACACCGCCGAGGATCCGTACGTGATCGGGATGGCCGCAGACATCTCCGGTGCGCTCGATGTCGCGCTGCTCCGTGATTGCGCGGCAAAGATGTTGGAGCGACACCCCAACCTGCGGGCCAGCTTCTTCAGCCGCGGCATCGCGCGCCCGGTGCAGATCGTGCCGTCCCGGGTCGACCTGCCGTGGCGCACCGTCGCCGCCGCGTTCGAGGATGTGCCGGCGTTGGAGGCGGCCGAACGTCGCAGGCCGTTCGACCTCGAACACGGGCCGGCAATCCGCTTCCTGTTGGTCGAACTGCCCGGCGCGCAATGGCGTTTGGTGCTCACCGCCCACCACATCGTGATCGATGGTTGGTCGTTGCCCGTGTTCGTCAACGAGATGATGATGCTGTACCGGGCCGGTGGTGACCTGTCGGCGCTGCCCGTCACCCCGCGGCCGTACCGCGATTACATCGGCTGGCTGGCGAGTCGCGATCCGGAAGCGAGCCAACGGGTCTGGCGGGAACACCTGGCCGGCCTTGCGGGCCCCACCCTGCTGTCGGCGGCGCTGGGGTCGGCGGAGGACCGGCGGACCGGGCTGCCCCGCACCACCGAACTGCGGGTGCCGGCCGCGGCCGCCGCGCGCATGGTCGAGCAGACCCGTTCCCGGGGCATCACCGTCAGCACCCTGATGCAGATGGCTTGGGCGCTGGTGTTGTCCCGGTTGACCGACACCGAGGATGTGGTTTTCGGGGTCACGGTGTCGGGCAGGCCGCCCGAACTGGCCGGCGTGGAGACCATGATCGGTCTGTTCGTCAACACCGTGCCCATGCGGGTGCGACTCGACCCGGCCGTCACCGTCGGCGAGCAATGCCGGGCCGTGCAGCGCGACGCCGCGCTGCTGCGCGAGCACGGCTACCTTGGACACGCGCAGCTGCGGGCACTCGCCGGGGTCGGGGAGATGTTCGACACCCTGCTGGTCTACGAGAACTTCCCATTGGACGGCCTGACCGCCGGCGCCGAATTGACCGCCGCCGGTGCGACCTTCCGGCCGTCGGCGCTGCAAACCCTGTCGCATTTCCCGATCACCGTCGCGGCCCACATGGCGGGCGACGAACTGGTGGTCCTGGTCGAGGCGATCGACGGCGCGCTGGGCGCCGTCCCCGCCGCCGGGCTGGGCCGGCGGGTGCTCGCCACCGCCGAGCGCCTGCTGCGCGACTGGGAGCGTCCGCTGCACCGGGTCAGCGTGCTCTTCGAGGACGAGGAGGTCGCCTCGCAAGCCGGGGACGTTCCCGCCCCGGCGCCGGCCGGCATCCACACGCGCTTCGCCGACGTCGCCGCCAGTACCCCGGACAGCCTGGCAGTGAGCTGGGCGGGCGGCGCGCTGACTTACCGCGAACTGGACGCGCTCGCCAACGGCCTGGCAGCCAGGCTCGCGGACCGCGGCGTGCGGCGCGAAACCCCGGTCGCCATAAGGCTTTTCCGCGGCCCGCAGTACATCGTCGCGATCCTCGCGGTGCTCAAGGCCGGTGGCGTGTGCGTGCCGATGGAGCCGGGGACGCCCCCCGAACGGGTGGCATCGATGCTGCGCCAATCCGGCGCGTCCCTCGTGATCGACGACCAGTGGCTCTCGGCCGGGGTATCACCCGGTGCCGACTTTCGCGCGGCCGACGTGCCGCCCGGCCAGGCGGCCTACGTCGTCTTCACCTCGGGCACCACGGGAGAACCCAAGGGCGTCATCGGAACTCACGCGGCGGTCACGGCCTACGCCGACGACCACCTGGACAACGTGTTGCGGCCCGCGGCCGCCCGGCTGGGCCGACCGCTGCGCATCGCGCACGCATGGTCGTTCGCGTTCGACGCCGCCTGGCAGCCGTTGGTCGCGCTGCTCGACGGCCACGCCGTGCACGTCGTGGACGAGCACACGCAGACCGACGCCGAGGCGCTGGTCGCGGCGATCGCCCAACACGGCATCGACATGATCGACACCACCCCATCGATGTTTGCCCAACTCACGTCATGCGGTTTGCTGACCAGGGTTCCGCTGGAGGTGCTGGCGCTGGGCGGCGAAGCGCTCGGCACGGCGGCCTGGGATCTGATCCGAGCCGAGTGCGCGCGCACGGGCATGACGGCCTACAACTGCTACGGCCCCACCGAGACCACGGTCGAGGCGGTGGTCGCCGCCATCGCGGAGCACGGCGAGCCGTCGATCGGGCGGCCGACGCTGCACACCCGCGGCTACGTGCTGGACTCGGCGCTGCGCCCGGTGCCATGCGGTGCGACCGGTGAGCTCTACCTTGGTGGCGCCCAGCTGGCCCGCGGATACCTCGGCCGGGCCGCGGAAACCGGCGGCCGATTCGTGGCCGACCCGTTCGCGGCCGGCGAACGCATGTACCGCACCGGCGATTTGGTGCGTCGGGGTGCCGGCGGAGCGCTGCAGTATGTGGGCCGCGCCGACGCGCAGGTGAAGATCCGCGGTTACCGCGTCGAGCCCGGCGAGATCGCGGCCGTCCTCGAATCGCATCCCGCCGTCCGGCATGCGGGCGTGCTGGTGCGCCGGCGGCGCGGCGTCGCGCGCCTGACCGCCTACGTCGTCGTCGCCGACGCGGCACCGCACCCGCCGTCGCCCGCCGAGCTGCGCGGCATGCTCGGCTCCCGGTTGCCGCGCTACATGATTCCGCAGCGCATCGTCACGGTCGACGAAATCCCGCTCACGGTCAACGGCAAGCTGGACGAGGCAGCGCTGAGCGCCCTCGACACCACCGAACCGGACTCCGCCCGGGCCGAGCCCGAAACCCCCACCGAAGCCGCACTGGCCGAAGTGCTTTCGGGACTGCTGGGACATCCCCGGGTGGATGTGGCCGCGGACTTCCTGCAGCTGGGCCTGGACAGCATCGCCGCCCTGTCGGTGGTGCAGGCGGCCCGCGCGCGGGGGATCGCCCTGCGCGCCAGGCTGATCCTCGAGTGCGCCAACATCCGCGAGCTGGCCGAGGCGATCGACTCCGAAAACCTCGCCGCGACAAACGATGTCGACGGCGGCACCGAACCCATGCCCGTGCTCCCCAACGGCCGCTGGCTCTACGAATACGGCGAGCCGCGGCGCCTGGCGCAGACCGAGGCCATCCGGCTGCCCGACGGTGTCACCCGCGAGCATCTGGACACCGCGCTGGCGGGCATCGTGCGCGGTCACGAGGTGCTGCGCGCCCGCCGGGACCGCGCCGCGATGACCCTGGTCCCGGCGCGGACCGCCGGGATCGACCTCCTCGAAGTCGCGATCGAAGGCGACCCGCGGGCTGCCGTCCCCGGTCACGTCGCGCGGTCCGTCGACCGCCTGGACCCGGAGCGGGGAGCGCTCCTGGCCGCGGTGTGGATTCGTCCCCCGGCCGGGCCGAGCGTGCTGCTGCTGACCGCCCACGTCCTGGCGATGGACCCGGCGTCGTGGCGAGTGGTACTCGGCGAATTGGACACCGCGCTAACGGCATTGGCCACCGGTCACCCGCCCGCCCCGGTCCGGGAGCATACCGGCTACCGGCGCTGGGCCGGCGCGCTCGTCGAGCGTGCCCACCGGCTGGACACGGTGCGGTTCTGGGCCGCCCAGTCCGAGGGTGCGGATCCCGACCTCGGCGCCCGGCGGGTCGCCCCGGGTCGCGCCCGGGCCCGCGACCTGACGGTCCGCATGATGGCCGCAGACGCCGACACCACCCGCCGGCTGCTGGAGTCGGGCCTGCCGTTGCCGCACCTGTTGATCGCCGCCACTGCGGCGATGGTGACGCGGTGGCGGCGCTCCCGCCATCAGGCCACCCCGCCGCCCCTGCTGGCGCTGGAAACCCACGGGCGCGCCGACGCTCTCGTCGACGGGCCGGGCGCGCACGTCCTCGACACCGGCGACACCGTCGGACTGCTGAGTTCCATCTACCCGATCCGGGTGCCGTCGGCCGATCCGCGCAGCGTGGGGGAGCAGCTGGCGGCCATCCCCGGCGACGGGCTGGACTACGGCCTGCTGCGCTACCTGCGCCCCGACACCGCCGAGCGCCTCGCCCCGCTGCCCGGCCCACAACTGCTGCTGAACTACCTCGGCGCCGCCCACTCCGGCGGCGGGACCGGTCTCACCCTCGAGCGCGAGCTCCTCGCCGGGGTGTCGCCGCAACCGGAGCCCGATCTGGCGGTGCGTCACGAGCTCACCATCGTGGCCGCCATGCTCACGTTCGACGGTCAGCGCGTGCTGGCCGCGCAGTGGCGCACGCTGCCCGGCATTCTCGGCGATGCCGACGTCGCTGAGCTGCAACGCCTTTGGCTCGAATCGCTGCGGGAGACGGTGACATGAGCAGACTTGCGATCCTGGGCGCGGGAGCCAAGGCGGTCGCCGTGGCGGCCAAGGCGTCCGTGCTGCGGGACATGGGCGTCGACGCCCCCGAGGTGGTCGCGGTCGAACGGATCGGTGTCGCGGCCAACTGGCAGGCCAGCGGCGGCTGGACCGACGGAGCGCACCGGCTGGGCACCAGCCCGGAAAAGGACGTCGGGTTTCCGTACCGGTCCGCGCTGGTCCCCCGCCGCAACGCCGAACTCGACGAGCGGATGACCCGCTACAGCTGGCAGTCCTACCTGATCGCGACGGCGGCGTTCGCCGAGTGGATCGACCGGGGCCGGCCGGCCCCGACTCATCGCAAGTGGAGTCAATACCTGGGCTGGGTCGCCGACCAGATCGGCCTCGACGTCGTGCACGGCGAGGTGGAACGGCTGACCGTCAGCGGCGACCAATGGGCCCTGCACACCCACGAGACCACCGTGCACGCGGACGCCCTGATGATCACCGGGCCTGGACAGGCCGAGAAGTCGTTGCTGCCCGGCAACCCACGGATGCTCTCGATCGCCCAGTTCTGGGACCGGGCCGCCGGTCACGACCGGATCAGCGCCGAGCGGGTGGCGGTGATCGGCGGGGGCGAGACGGCCGCATCCATGCTCAACGAGCTGTTCCGGCACCGGGTTTCGACCATCACCGTCATTTCACCGCAGGTGACGCTGTTCACCCGTGGGGAGAGCTTCTTCGAGAACTCGCTGTTCTCCGACCCCACCGACTGGAGCGCCTTGACGCTGGCCGAGCGCCGTGACGCGCTGGCCCGAACCGACCGCGGGGTGTTCTCGGCCAACGTGCAGGAGGCCCTGCTGGCCGACGACCGCATCCGCCACCTGCGGGGCAGGGTGGCCCACGCGGTGGGCCGGGACGGGCAGATCCGGTTGACCCTGTCCACCAACCGCGGCAGCGAAAACCTCGAGACGGTACACGGTTTCGACCTGGTCATCGACGGCTCCGGCGCCGACGCGCTGTGGTTCACGTCGTTGTTCGGGCAGGACGTGCTGGACCTGCTGGAGCTCGGCCTCGGCGGACCGCTGACCGCCGACACCCTGCAGGAGGCGATCGGCTACGACCTGGCCGTCACCGACGTCAAGCCCAAGCTGTTTCTGCCCAACCTGTCCGGACTGACGCAGGGGCCGGGATTTCCCAACCTCAGCTGCTTGGGATTGTTGTCCGACCGGATACTGGGGTCCAGTGGCGGCTTGGTGGGCCCGTCCACGCATACGACAAGGAGACGCGATGAGCATCAACCCCTTCGATGACGAAAACGGCACCTTCTTCGTTCTGGTCAACGACGAGGACCAGCACAGCCTGTGGCCCAGCTTCGCCGACAAACCGGCCGGCTGGCGGGTGGTCCACGGCGAAGCGAGCCGCGCCGAGTGCCTGGAGTACATCGAACAGAATTGGACCGACATCCGACCGAAGAGTCTCCAGGAATCGCTCAAGCGACGCTGACACCCGGTGCACGCCGCCGTAGCGTCACCGTAACGTGACCGGCCCGAGACGCAAATGCCGGTCACACCAGGCACACTTACACCAACCAAACCGTGGTAACGCGTAACCGTGTGGGGGACAACGTCACTGAAATCCCGTCATGGTGCACGCGCATCGAAGGGGGAACCGTGAACACCATGAAGACCTGGAAGACCATCGCCACCGGCGTGGCGGCGTTCGCCGTCGTAGGGGGAGCCGCCGGTGGCGCATTCGTCACAGCGCCGATGGATCAGGTGCAGCTGGCCGCGCTCGGCGCGCCGTTGCCGCAGGACCCGCCACCGCCACCGCCGGCCCCGGGAGCGCTGCCGACCGCCGAACAGTTGTCGACCCTGTGCAACCAGGCCACCGACCCGGGCGTCTCCTACACGACCAAGAACAACCTGGTCGAAAACGGCATCAGCCCCGACGAGGGCCACGTTGCCGACCACGATCTGCGAAAGGCCTACCGCAACGGGAACTTTCCGGAGACCTTCGCCGTGACCAACATCGCGCCGGCCGGCCCCAACATGGCCCAGGCCGACGTGGCCATCTCGGGTCCGAAGTTCGCCGGGCCGGTGCAAAAGCACCTGGTGTTCGTCAACCAGGGCGGGAACTGGGTCCTGCAGCACGACGCCGCCATCGCCCTGATCCAGGCCGCGACGGCGACCAACTAGGCGGCCGGTACTCTGGGCGGCCACACAGTCAGCGCATAGGTTGTGCATGTTGTCTTCACATGGCCCGGCCGTAACGTAGCCGTGCCGAGTCGCGAAACAACAGGAGTAGCAGGCGCGTTGACACACGCCAGATGTGTGGGTCGTTTCCAACGATTCGTGCCCGTCGAAGGGGGAACCATGAAAACCGTTAAGTTGCTCGCCACCGGCGTGGCGGCCTTCGCCGTCATCGGGGGCGCGGCCGCCGCCGCGGCGTCCAGCGTGGCGCCGGTGGACCAGGTACGGCTCGCCGCGGTCGGCGCGCCGTCCCCCGCAAGCGGGTGGTACCCCCAGCCGCAGGATCCGGCTCCGGTCGCCGCCGACGTCCCGACCGCCGACCAGCTGACCGGGGTGCTGAACAGCCTGGCCGACCCGAGCGTGCCCTTCGCCAGCAAGAGCAACCTGGTCCAGGGCGGCATCAGCGGGATCGAGGCGCACGTCGCCGACAAGAAGCTGCAGAAGGCGGCCAAGAACGGCGACCTGCCGCTGTCGTTCGACATCACGAACATCCAGCCCTCCGCCGCCGGTACGGCCACCGCCGACGTCGCGGTCTCCGGTCCGAAGCTGACGTCGCCGGTCACCCAGAACATCACGTTCGTCAACCAGGGCGGCTGGGTGCTGTCCCGGGCGTCGGCGATGGAGTTGCTGCAGGCCGCCGGTCAGTGATCGGCGCGCAACGCGCGCAGGTCTGACCCGGCGACGCGGGCGGGGTCGGCCAGGACGTCGATCGAGGCGACCAGGCCGTCGCGCACCACGAAGCCCATGATCGCCGTCGCCCGGCCGGCCACGAAGATCACCGCGCCCGCGGCGCCGTTGACCGTCGCGGCGCGCACCTCGCGGTCCGGACCCGCATAGCCGCGGGCCAGCTTCGCGACGGCGGACGCCCCCTCGGCGCGGAAACCGGCGGTGCCGTGCCCGAAGTCGCCGCGCAGCACCACGTCGGGATTCAGCACCGCCACCAGGCGGTCGAAGTCGCCGCTTCGGCCCGCCGCGAAGAAGGCGTCCACAGCCTCCCGCTGGGCGACCATGTCGCCGTCCGGAGTCGGCTCGGCCTCCTCGATGCGTCGGCGCGCCCGGCTGGCCAGCTTTCGGGTGGCCTCCGGCGTCCGGCCGACGATGGGTGCGATCCGGTCGAACGGCACGGCGAAGACGTCGTGCAGCACGAACGCCAGGCGCTGCTCCGGCGGCAAGGTGTCCAGCACGACGAACAACGCCAGCCCCACCGCGTCGGCCAGCATCGCCCGGCGTTCCGGGTCGAATTCGCCTTCGGTTTCCACGATCGGATCCGGCAGGACCAGGATCGGCTCCTCTCGCCCGCGGGCCCGGCGCTCGCGCAGCATGTTCAGACAGATGCGGGCCACCACGGTGGTCAGCCACGCGTCCAGGTTGGCGATTTCGTCAGCGCCTTCGGCGCCCCGGCCGTTGAGCCGCAGCCACGTTTCCTGCACGGCGTCCTGCGCGTCGTCGATCGAGCCCAGCATGCGGTAGGCGATGGCGCCCAGCTGCGGCCGCACTGCCTCGAACCGCTCGGTCACCGAAGCATCCGCGGTCACGTGCCACCGCCGCCGGTGTCGGGCAGGGCGCAGACCCGGTCGCCGGAAAAGCCGGACGAGCCGATCCCGAGCGCGAGGTTGAACCGGGCGCGCAGGTTCCCCAGCGTGATGACGTGGGTGAGCCCGACGAGTTGGGCGGTGTCGAAATGGGCGCGCAGCGCGTCGAAGAGCTCGTCGCTGACCTCGACCGGGGTCCGGCTGATCGCGGCGGCGTACTCGAGGATCAGCTTGTCGACCTCGGAGAAGCAGGCGGCGTTTCGATAGTCCGCCATCCCGAGCAGTTCCTCATCGGTGATGCCCCACTGGCGGGCGATCTGCGAACCCAGGTCGATGCAGTACTCGCATCGCACGGTCGTCGCCGATTTCAGCTCCGCGAGAGCGCGCTGGCGGGGGCTGAGGATGTCCAGCTTCGACTCGGCCTGCTCGAGCTTGCCGTACGCGTTGAGCAGCCGGGGAATGTGCGCGTACATCCGCAGCGGTTCCAGCATCCCGGCCGTCTGCAGACCGGTCATCTGTGCCAGCTTGCGCTTGGTGAAGAAGAAGGCGACCCTGGCGCCCAGGCCGGCGTCGCGGTCGGAGACCCCTGGCAACCGGGACATGGCATCCTCCTAGCGGGTTGGGGTGTGAACCAACGTCCTCACTAAGTCGACACCGGGCGCCGCACAAACGTGACCGGGCTACCGCGGCGGCCCCGGCGCCATGTCCATGTCGAACACCCGCGCGTGCAGCACGGTGCGGTTCCGCAACGCCGCCCGGACCGCCCGGTGCAGCCCATCCTCGAGATACGTGACGCCCTTCCACCGCACCGCGTGCGGGAACAGGTCGCCGTAGAAGGTCGAGTCCTCCGACAGCAGGCGGTCCAGCGCGAGCACCGTCGTCGTGGTGACCAGTTCGTCGAGCCGGATCTGCTGCGGCGGAATCTGGGCCCAGTCCCGGTAGGACAGCCCGTGCTCGGGATACGGCTTGCCCTCGCGCACGCCCTTGAAGATCATCGGCCGATCTTCCGCGACGCGCTGCCATCACCGGACCGGTTCATGCTGGACAGGCTAGTCGGAGGACGCGGCGTCAGCGTCGAAGCCGCCCGAATCGCGGTGGGCCCCAGGTTCGCCGTCGCCGGGCGCCGGCGAACGGCTGCTGGTAACGGTTGGCATGACTCGGGACCCGTAAAATGGACCGGTCAACGCGGTGCAGGGAGGTGACACGAGTGGGAAGTGCCGACGATCGTCGCTTCGAGGTATTGCGTGCCATCGTCGCCGATTTCGTTGCCACCAAGGAACCAATCGGTTCCAAGAGCCTGGTGGAGCGTCATAACTTGGGCGTCTCGTCCGCGACCATCCGCAACGATATGGCCGTGCTGGAGGCCGAGGGTTACATCACCCAGCCGCACACCAGCTCCGGACGCGTGCCGACGGAGAAGGGCTACCGCGAATTCGTCGATCGCCTCCACGACGTCAAGCCGCTGTCCTCGGCCGAGCGGAGCGCGATCCTGAGCTTCCTCGAGTCCGGTGTCGACCTGGACGACGTGCTGCGCCGGGCGGTACGGCTGCTGGCCCAGCTGACCCGCCAGGTGGCGGTGGTGCAATACCCGACGCTGACGTCGTCCACCGTGCGCCACCTCGAAGTGATCGCGCTGACCCCGGCCCGGCTGCTGATGGTGGTCATCACCGACACGGGCCGCGTGGATCAGCGCATCGTCGAGCTCGGCGACGTGATCGACGACCACCAGCTGTCGCAGCTTCGCGAGATGCTGGGCCAGGCGCTGGTCGGCAAGAAGCTCTCGGCGGCCTCGATCGCGGTGGCCGACCTGGCCGGGCAGCTCCGCGCCCCGGACGGCCTGGGCGACGCCGTCGGCCGCTCGGCGACGGTGTTGCTGGAGTCGCTGGTGGAACACAGCGAAGAACGCTTGCTGATGGGCGGTACCGCCAACCTCACGCGCAACGCCGCCGATTTCGGCGGCTCGCTGCGCTCCATCCTGGAAGCGCTCGAGGAGCAGGTGGTGGTGCTGCGGTTGCTGGCGGCCCAGCAGGAAGCCGGTAAGGTGACGGTGCGCATCGGCCATGAGACGGCCGCCGAGGAGATGGCGGGCACCTCGATGGTGACCACCGCCTACGGCACCTCCGACACCGTCTTCGGCGGGATGGGTGTGCTGGGGCCCACCCGGATGGACTATCCGGGAACTATTGCCAGCGTCGCCGCGGTTGCCCTATACATCGGCGAAGTCCTGGGTGCTCGATGAACGCGCACCCGCAGTATGCGCAGGCGCGGGATAAAGACCAGGTTTAGGAGAGTCAGGCGTGGCACGCGACTATTACGGGCTGCTCGGCGTGAGCAGAAACGCCAGCGACGCGGAGATCAAGCGCGCGTACCGCAAACTGGCGCGCGAACTGCATCCCGACGTCAACCCGGATGAGGCCGCGCAGGCCAAGTTCAAGGAGATCAGCGTCGCCTACGAGGTGCTCAATGACCCCGAGAAGCGGCGCATCGTCGACCTGGGTGGCGATCCGCTGGAGAACGCCGCCGCGGGCGGCGGTTTCGGTGGCGGTTTCGGCGGCCTGGGTGACGTGTTCGAGGCCTTCTTCGGCGGCGGCTTCAGCGGCGGCGCCACCTCCCGCGGTCCCATGGGCCGGGTGCGGCCCGGCTCGGACTCCCTGCTGCGGATGCGCCTCGACCTCGAGGAGTGCGCGACCGGTGTGACCAAGCAGGTCACCGTCGACACAGCGGTGCTGTGCGATCGCTGCCAGGGCAAGGGCACCAACGGCGATTCCGTGCCGGTGCCGTGCGACACGTGCGGCGGCCGCGGCGAGGTCCAGACCGTGCAGCGCTCGCTGCTGGGTCAGGTGATGACCTCGCGCCCGTGTCCCACCTGCCGCGGCGTCGGCGTGGTCATCCCGGATCCCTGCCACCAGTGCATGGGCGACGGCCGGGTCCGGGCCCGCCGCGAGATCAGCGTCAAGATCCCCGCCGGGGTCGGCGACGGCATGCGGGTGCGGCTGGCCGCCCAGGGCGAGGTCGGACCCGGGGGCGGCCCGGCCGGGGACCTGTACGTCGAGGTTCACGAGCAGCCCCACGACGTCTTCGTGCGCGAAGGTGACGACCTGCACTGCACGGTGTCGGTGCCCATGGTCGACGCGGCCCTGGGCGCCACGATCACCGTCGACGCCATCCTGGACGGCCTCAGCGAGGTCACGATTCCGCCGGGCACGCAACCGAATTCGGTCATCACGCTGCGCGGACACGGCATGCCGCACCTGCGCTCGGGCACCCGGGGCGACCTGCACGTCCACGTCGAGGTGGTGGTGCCCAGCCGGCTTGATCACCACGACACCGAACTGCTGCGGGAGTTGAAGAACCGGCGCAGCCGCGACGTGCCCGAGGTCCGCTCGACGCACAGCGGCGGTGGGCTGTTCAGCCGGCTGCGTGAGACCTTCACCGGGCGCTAGTCGCTTCGCAAGGCGCATCGAGTGTGGGGTCTATGGACGATATGAGGCCCGTTTTGCTACCTAGCACCCACGCTCGGCGTCGCGTTCGGTCGGCGGCGTAGGAGAAACCCATGGTCGCGACCCTGTTCTACGTCGACGCACTGCCCGACGTCGGGTCGCTGGCCCTGGTCGAGGGTGACGAGGGGTTCCACGCCGCCACCGTGCGGCGGATCCGTCCGGGCGAACAACTGGTCCTCGGCGACGGGGCCGGCGGTCTGGCGCATTGCGAGGTCGAGCACGCCGGCCGCGACGGGTTGCGGGCCCGGGTGCTGAAGCGCTGGAACGTCGCGCCCGGCCGGCCGCCGGTGACGGTGGTCCAGGCGCTGCCCAAGTCCGAGCGGTCGGAGCTGGCCGTCGAGCTCGCCACCGAAGCCGGCGCCGACGCGTTCCTGGCCTGGCAGGCGGCCCGGTGCGTGGCCGCCTGGCAGGGCCCCCGCGCGGACAAGGGCCTGCGCCGGTGGCGGGCCGTCGCCCGGTCCGCGGCCCGGCAATCCCGACGGGCGCACATCCCGCCCGTCGACGGCGTGCTGTCCACCGCGGCGCTGACCCGGCGGATCCGCGACGACGTGGCCGCCGGGGCGGTGGTGCTGGCGTTACACGAGTCGGCGACCGACCCGCTGGCCCACCTCGACGTCGCCCGTGCGACGTCCCTGGTTCTCGTGGTGGGTCCCGAAGGCGGCATCGCCCCCGACGAGATCACCGCGTTGACCGACGCGGGGGCGCGACCGGTGCGGCTGGGCCCGCAGGTGCTGCGCACCTCGACCGCCGCGGCGGTGGCGCTGGGGGCGCTCGGCGTGCTCACGCCACGCTGGGACGACGCTTCCACCCTCTGATTCCGCGGCTGAAGGCTGGCCAACGCGGGGTCCGGGCGTAGACTTAGGCAGCCGAGCAAACCACCGACAAGCCGAGAAAGCAGGCATCGAGAACCACGTGACGCCCCGCGAGACCAGCGCTGTTGACGCAGCCGGAGGCCTCCAGGCCAACGCCCGAGTACGCAGCAGCATCGATGTTCCGCCCGATGTCGTCGTCGGCTTGTTGGGCTCGGCAGACGAAAACCTCCGCGCGTTGGAACGCAGCCTCAGTGCCGACCTGCACGTGCGTGGCAACGCCGTGACGGTCTCGGGTGCGCCGGCCGACGTCGCGCTCGCCGAGCGGGCGATCTCCGAGCTGGTCGCGATCGTCGCCAACGGGCAGCCGCTGACCCCGGAGGTGGTCCGCCACAGCGTGGCGATGCTGGCCGGCACCGACAACGAGTCACCGGCCGAGGTGCTCACCCTGGACATCCTGTCCCGGCGCGGAAAGACGATCCGGCCCAAGACGCTCAACCAGAAGCGCTACGTCGACGCGATCGACGCCAACACCATCGTCTTCGGGGTCGGCCCGGCCGGCACCGGGAAGACGTATCTGGCGATGGCCAAGGCGGTCAGCGCGCTGCAGACCAAACAGGTCAACCGCATCATCCTGACCCGGCCGGCGGTGGAAGCCGGTGAGCGCCTTGGGTTCCTGCCGGGCACGCTGAGCGAAAAGATCGACCCGTACCTGCGGCCGCTGTACGACGCGCTCTACGACATGATGGATCCAGAGCTGATCCCCAAGCTGATGTCCGCCGGGGTCATCGAGGTGGCGCCGCTGGCGTACATGCGTGGCCGCACGCTGAATTCGGCCTTCATCGTCCTCGACGAGGCGCAGAACACCACGGCCGAGCAGATGAAGATGTTCCTCACCCGGCTGGGGTTCGGCTCCAAGATGGTCATCACCGGGGACATCACCCAGGTGGATCTTCCCGGCGGCGCCAGGTCGGGCCTGCGGTCGGCGATCGAGATTCTGGACAGCGTCGAGGACATCCACATCGCGGAGCTCACCAGCGCGGACGTGGTGCGCCATCGGCTGGTTTCCGAAATCGTGGACGCCTACGCGAAATTCGAGGAGCCCGGGCTGGCGATGAACCGGGCGGCCCGGCGCGCGTCGGGCTCCCGCGGGCGCCGGTGATAGGGCAGTAAGCAGCTATGAGCATCGAGGTATCCAACGAGTCGGGCATCGACGTCTCCGAAACCGAGTTGATCAGCGTGGCACGGTTTGTCATCGCCAAGATGGACGTCAACCCGGCCGCCGAGCTGTCGATGGTGCTGCTGGACACCGCGGCGATGGCCGACCTGCACATGCGCTGGATGGACCTGCCCGGGCCGACGGACGTGATGAGCTTCCCGATGGACGAGCTCGAGCCGGGAGGCCGGCCCGACGCCCCCGAGCCGGGGCCGTCGATGCTGGGCGACATCGTGCTGTGCCCGGAATTCGCCGCCGGGCAGGCCGACGCGGCGGGCCACAGCCTGGGCCACGAGCTGGCGCTGCTGACCATCCACGGCGTGCTTCATCTGCTGGGATACGACCACGGCGAGCCGGACGAGGAAAAGGAAATGTTCGCCCTGCAGGACCGGTTGCTCGAGGAATGGGTTGCCGAGCAGGTCGAGTCCTACCGGCAGGACCGCCAGCTGGAGCGGGACCGCCGGTTGCTGGACAAGTCGAGGTATTTCGACAATTGAGCCGACTTCGAATACTGGGAATCGCGGCCGCGGCCGCCATCACCTTCGCACCGATCACGTTGGTGGCCACCACGATCGGTGCGGCGGAGGCGGCCCCCTGCGCCGGCAACGGGTCGAACCCGGCCAGCTGCAATTGGTGTCAGTATCTCGTGGCGCAGTACCACACCTCCAACGTGTGCTCCCAGGACGCGCCGCCCCGCCGGGCTCAGCCGTCCCCGACCCCGGTGCAGGTCCCCGAGCTCCCGCCGTAGAGCCGGTGCATGCGCCGCCGGTCATCCCCCCGAACCTGCCGCCCCCCAACGCGGTCCCGACGATCAGTCCGCCGGGACCCGACGCGTCGAGGAACGTCTCGGTGGTGGCGCCGCCGCGGGGGCTGGACGTCGCGCCACAGGCCGTCGCGGGGGCCAAGACCGCGGCACCGACGCGCGTCAATCCGGCCGACCCGCCGAAGCCGCCGACGCAGGTCGACTTCAACCAGCGGGTGCAGAACGTGGTCAACACCCACCGGGAGAACGTCGACGTCCTCAAGGTCGACAATCAGCGGCTGATCCGGCCCCGCCACTGGGACTACGTCGACTACGACGACGCCTATCGCCGCCCCGCGCTGTTCAACCCTCTCAAAGAGGGCATGGTCTTCCGCTACTCCTACAACGGCGCCGACCGGGAGGCGTACCTGCCGGCCGGAGCCCGCATCGTGCTGGACGCTGCGACTGTCGGCGTGGTTCCGTTCACCGCGGTCGGTGACAGCTGGGTGGCGGCGGGCAGCTTCTATGGCGGTGGCTCGGTACCGCCGGACGGCTTCAACGGCCCCCCGCCGCCGGACTTCAAGCCGCCGGCGCCGCCCAAGGTGTATCAGAACGTGCTGGTCGCCGTCCCCGCCGCCAACCAGATCGTGGAATTGGGCCAGGTGACGGTGGTGGGGCCCGACACCAGCCAACCGGCGGGCAACCGGGACACCATGTTCATGCTCGACGACTCGACCCTGGCCTGGGGCCAGATCAACGACTCCAGCAGCGCCAACGCCCAGATCAGGGTGACGAAGACCCAGTCGCTGCCCGGCGCGGGGCCGACCGACGACGGCAGCTTCCTGGTGGTGCTGGCCGTCCGCCCGCACGAGGAGCCGCCGCAACCCGCCCAGCCCTGGTGGCCCTCGGCCCTGGGCTACGGGGCGCTGGGGGTGTTCGTCGGCCTCACCGCCTGGGCGCTCAACCGCAAGCGGAGTGACGACGAGGTACGGGAGCCCGTCAGCACGTCAAGGTCCTCCGGCAGTTGACCGGCCTGTCTTGGCTGCTCGGCGCGATGGCGCTGATCGCCATCGGCGGGCTGTTCGCGGCGATCGACGCCGCCATCAGCACGGTGTCGCTGGCCCGGGTCCAGGAGCTGGTGCGCGAGGAGCGACCCGGCGCGGTGTCGCTGGCGGAGGTGATGGCCGAGCGGCCGCGCTACATCAACCTGGTTGTGCTGCTGCGGATCACCTGCGAGGTCACGGCGACCGTGCTGCTGGTGCTGTTCCTGTACGACAACTTCGGGCTGAACTGGGCGTTGTTCGGCGCCGCGGCCACCATGGTGGTGATGAGCTTCGTCGTCATCGGGGTCGGGCCGCGCACCCTCGGCCGCCAGCACGCGTATTCCATCTCGTTGACGACGGCCGTTCCGCTGCGCCTCATTTCGTGGTTGTTGATGCCGTTGAGCCGGTTGCTGGTGGTCCTGGGTAATGCGCTGACGCCCGGCCGCGGCTTGCGCAACGGGCCGTTCGCGTCCGAGATCGAACTGCGCGAGGTCGTCGACCTGGCCCAGCAGCGCGGCGTGGTCGCCGCCGACGAACGCCGGATGATCGAGTCGGTGTTCGAGCTCGGTGATACCCCGGCCCGCGAGGTGATGGTGCCGCGCACCGAGATGATCTGGATCGAAAGTGACAAGCTCGCCAGTCAGGCGCTGAACCTGGCGGTGCGCAGCGGGCATTCCCGCCTGCCCGTGATCGGGGAGAATGTCGACGACATCGTCGGCGTGGTATACCTCAAAGACCTTGTGCAGCAAAGCTTTTTGTCGGGTGACGGCGGCCGGGGCATCACCGTGGCGCAGGTGATGCGCCCGGCGGTCTTCGTACCGGACTCCAAGCCGCTGGACACGCTGCTGCGCGAAATGCAGCGGGACCGCAACCACATGGCCCTCCTGGTCGACGAGTACGGCGCGATAGCCGGCCTGGTGAGCATCGAAGACGTGTTGGAGGAGATCGTCGGCGAGATCGCCGACGAGTACGACCAGGCGGAGACGGCGCCGATAGAAGACCTGGGCGACAAACGTTTCCGCGTCTCGGCGCGGCTGCCGATCGAGGACCTCGGCGAGCTGTACGACGTGGACTTCGACGACGATCTCGACGTCGATACCGTCGGCGGTCTGCTCGCCCTGGAGCTGGGCCGGGTGCCCCTGCCGGGCGCCGAGGTGGTCTCGCACGGTTTGCGGCTGCAGGCCGAGGGCGGCACCGACCACCGCGGGCGGGTGCGGGTCGGGACCGTCCTGTTGAGCCCGGCCGAGCCGGAGTCCAACGGCTCCCGTGAACCCGGGGCGGACGAGCATGGCTGAGCGGCGGGGTGGGGTGACATGACCGAATTCCATTCGGGCTTCGTCTGTTTGGTCGGCAGGCCCAACACCGGCAAGTCGACATTGACCAACGCGCTCGTCGGCACCAAGGTGGCGATCACCTCGACGCGGCCGCAGACCACCCGGCACACCATCCGCGGAATCGTCCACCGCGACGACTTCCAGATCATCCTCGTCGACACGCCCGGCCTGCACCGGCCGCGCACCCTGCTGGGCAAGCGGCTCAACGACCTCGTGCGCGACACCTACGCCGAAGTCGACGTCATCGGGTTGTGCATCCCGGCCGACGAGGCGATCGGTCCGGGGGACAGGTGGATCGTCGACCAAATCCGTTCGACCGCAGCGAAAACGACGCTGGTGGCCATCGTCACCAAGATCGACAAGGTGCCCAGGGACCGGGTGGCCGCCCAGTTGGTCGCGGTCAGTGAACTCGTCGGCGACTCGGCCGAGATCGTGCCCGTCTCTGCGACGACCGGGACGCAGGTAGACGTCCTGATCGACGTGCTGGCGGCGGCGCTGCCCGTCGGTCCGGCGTATTACCCCGACGGTGAGCTGACCGACGAACCCGAGGAGGTGCTGATGGCGGAGCTCATCCGCGAGGCAGCCCTGGAGGGGGTCCGCGACGAGCTGCCGCACTCGTTGGCGGTGGTCATCGACGAGGTCAGCCCGCGGGAGGACCGTGACGATCTGATCGACGTGCACGCGCTGCTCTACGTCGAGCGCGACAGCCAAAAGGGCATCATCATCGGCAAGGGCGGCGCCCGGCTGCGGGAGGTGGGTACTGCCGCGCGCGGCCAGATCGAAAAGCTGCTCGGCACCAAGGTGTACCTCGACCTGCGCGTCAAGGTCGCCAAGAATTGGCAGAGCGACCCCAAACAGCTTGGTCGGCTGGGCTTCTAGACCGCCAGGACAAGGTCTTTTCACTGTCCGGTTCGGTCCTCGGCAAGGCCATGGGGGCGGCCAACCGCGTGCTGCCCGACAGCGTCAAAGCCGTTGGCAACCGCGTGATGTCGCGGCCGCGCGCCGGCTGATCAGAGTCAGGGTCACACCAGCACCCGGATGGTCCGCAGCGACGGATCCGCCGCGTCGGGGACGTTCATCCCGGCCCGCACACCGGAACACAGGTAATCCAGCACGGCGTCGTTGAGGCGCTCGCCGGGCACCACGGCGGGAATCCCCGGCGGATACGGGGTGCATTGCTCGGCGGCGACGCGACCGGCGGCCCGGTCGGTCGGCACGGTCTCGACGCGCCCGAAGAACGCGTCGCGCGGCAGGCAGACCGTCTCCAGCTGCAGTTGCTCGGGTGACGGTAGGTCGATGGGCGGTGGCGGGTCGAATCCGTCGGCGGCCTTGCGCCAGTCCGTGAGCGCGTCGACGAGGCGGCCGGCGGTGTCGTAGTCGTCGGCCATGGACAGCGTCGCCAGAATGCGGCGGTGATCGCTCATCCCGGTGTCCAGGTGTGCGTGCTCGCGCAGCCAGTCATGGGCCTGATAACCCGAGGTGCCCGTCGCGGACACGTCCATCAACACCTGCAGCCGATCCAGGTCATGCGAGGCCTGCACGCCGAGCAACTCGTCGTCGAGCACCTTCACGTCGGGGATGGCTTCGATGTCGCGACGCAGCTGACGGGCGAGATCCAATGCACCGCCCAGCAATTCGTGCCCGCGCTGCACCATCTGGCGGCGCCAGCCGTCCATGGCGGCGTACACCAGGACGTTGGGGCTGGTGGTCATCAGCAGGTCCGCGCACGCCGAGAGCCGGTCCTGGTCGATCCGGTCGCCCTGCACGTGGAACGCGGAACCCTGCTCGAAACCTGCTCCCATCTTGTGAATGCTGACCACGCAGACGTCCGCACCGGCGTCCATCGCCCACGTCGGCAGGTCCTCGTGGAACGGCAGGTGCGCGCCCCACGCCTCGTCGATGATCAACGGCTTGCCGCGCGCGTGGCACACCTCGGCGATCCCGGCGATGTCGGCACACGTGCCGTACGGGCTGGGGCTCACGACGAGCGCGCCGGCGGCATCGGGGTGCTTCTCCCAGGCCTCCTGCACCTGCTGCGGCGACGGTGGGTGCGAGAAATGATGCTCGGCGTCCCAGCGGGGGGTGATCCACCGGGGTTGCACGCCGGAGAAGATCAGCCCCGCCACTATCGACTTGTGGCTGTCGCGGCTGACCAGCAGGCTGCCGTCGCCGCCGGCCACGGCCATCATCGCCGCCTTGACCGACAGCGAGCTGCCGCAGGTGGAGAACCAGGCGACGTCGGCGCCCACGGCCTGGGCCATCAGGTCCTCGGCGTGCTTCAGGTATTGGTGGCTGGTCCTGCGGTCGTCCAGCCCGCCGCTGGCCAGCACGTCGTCGGCGAACGGCTCGCGGCCCAGGACCGCCAGGACCCGTTCATCGGTGCCGCGGCCCTGCCGGTGACCGGGCGGGGTGAACCCGTACCGGTTCTTCTCGCGGTAATCGACCAGCGCATCTAACAGCGGTGCATCAGATTGGTCCATCGGCTCGGAATACCCGCCTTGATGGGCGCTATGCGACCGTGGCCTCGAGCGACCCGTGTTCGCTGCACCGCTCCAGATCGTCGGATCGGTGCACCGCGGTCAATTACCCGGTGTGGTCTTCGGCAACCCAAGCCGCTCAAGCGAAGTCGACACCAGGCAGCGCACCGGTCGACGTTTCACCTCCGCGCCGGCGGTGCGCCCGCCACCGGCGGCGTGCCCGTTTCGGCGTTCCACCACATCGTGGGCTGCCTGGTCGACCATCCGCACACCGCCTCCAGCTCGGCGGCCAGCGAGATCAGCATGCCTTCGCTGTTGGCGGGCCCCATCAACTGCACGCCGATCGGCAGCCCCTCGGAGGTGAATCCGGCCGGCACGTTGATCGACGGCCACCCCAGCACGTTCCACGCGAACGTGGCCGGGCACGCGGCGATCATGGCCCGATCGGTGCCGAAGCTGCCCAACCGGTCGAACGCGCGCGCCAGCGGCGGCGGTTGGGCCGTGGTCGGGGCCAGGACGACGTCGACGATGTCGAAGATCGAACCCACCCGCCGCTGGAGGGCGGCTTCATGCCGGCGCGCGGTCCGCAGGATGGCCTGGCCCAGGACATGGCCCACGCGCAGGTTCGCCAGCGTGCGGGGGTCGAGGATCACGCCGTCGCCCAGTCGCTCCTCCCAATCCCGCAGGCCGGCGGTGGACCGCGCGAGGAAGTCCCACGACAGCCGCAGGCCGTAGTCGGGATTTCCGGGCACCACCGTGTGGCCGAGCAGCTCGAGCTGCGTGGCCACGGCTCGCGTCGCGGCCAGGATCTCGGGATGCAGCTTGGGCCGAAAACCGGTGTAGGGGAACCGCGTTGACAGCGCGATGTTCAGCGGGCCGGGCGCGATACCGACATAGTCGGACGCGGTGATCGGGGCGGGCTTGTGCCGGTCGCCCTCGACGTTGCCCGACGCCGCGTCGAGCACCAACGCCGCGTCGGCCACCGTGCGGGCCAGCACGCCGTTGACCGTGATGCCGTTGAACGCGTCCGGCAGCGGCCAGGTGGAGATGCGGCCACGCTGCGGTTTGATGCCGACCAGGTGCGTCCACGCGGCGGGGACGCGAATGCTGCCGGCGCCGTCGGAGCCGATCGCGGCGGTGACCAGCCCCGCGGCCACCGCGGCCGCGCTGCCCCCCGACGAGCCGCCCGGGGTGTGCCGGCGTGACCAGGGGTTACGGGTGTGCCCGAATCCGGGTCCGCTGGTGAACGGCCACTGACCCAGTTCGCAGGTGTTGGTCTTGCCGACGATCACCGCGCCCGCCGCCTTCAGGCGGCGAACGACCTCGGCGTCGTGGGTGGCGGGCGGGACATATCCCTCGGTGCCGAACGCGGTCGGCACCCCGGCAACGTCGACGTCGTCCTTGACCGCGATCGGGATGCCCAGCAACGGCGCCGTGTCCCCGGCCTCGCGGCGACGGTCGGCCGCCGCCGCGTCGGCCAGTGCCGACTCGGTGAGCACCACGCGGAAGGCGTTCAGCGTCGGCTGGCTCGCGTGGATGGCGTGCAGGGACCGGCGCACCAGTGTGACGGAGGTCACCGAGCGACTCGCCAGCTGATAGAGCAGGTCAGTCAGTGTGGGCAGGCGCTGGCCACCGGATCCGAAAACGGACCCGGCACTCGACTCGGAAGCGCCAATCACGGGGTACGAGACTAATCGGCGCGGATACCAGCATTGTCGCGGCGGGGTGCAAAACTATTGTGATGCGGCTGTATCGAGACCGGGCGGTGGTGTTGCGTCAACACAAGCTCGGCGAGGCCGACCGGATCGTCACCCTGCTCACCCGCGATCACGGGCTGGTTCGGGCGGTGGCAAAGGGGGTCCGTCGCACCCGCAGCAAATTCGGGGCGCGGCTGGAACCGTTCGCGCACATCGACGCGCAACTGCATCCCGGCCGCAACCTCGACATCGTCACCCAGGTTGTCTCGATCGACGCGTTCGCCACCGACATCGTCAGCGACTACGGCCGCTATACCTGCGGGTGCGCGATGCTGGAAACCGCCGAACGCCTCGCCGGTGAGGAGCGGGCCCCCGCCCCGGCCCTGCACCGGCTCACGGTGAGCGCGTTGCGGGCGGTGGCCGACGGCCGCCGGTCCCGGGACCTGCTGCTGGACGCCTATCTGCTGCGCGCCATGGGCATCGCCGGATGGGCGCCGGCGCTGACCGAGTGCGCGCGGTGCGCCACCCCGGGGCCGCATCGCGCGTTCCATGTCGGCGCCGGGGGCAGCGTCTGCGCACACTGCCGTCCGGCCGGTTCGACGACACCGCCGCCGGGCGTGCTGGATCTGATGTCCGCGCTGCACGACGGCGATTGGGAGTTCGCCGACAAGACCCCGCAATCGCACCGCAGCTACGTCAGCGGGCTGGTGGCCGCGCACCTGCAATGGCACCTGGAACGGCAGCTCAAGACGCTGCCACTGGTGGAGCGGACGTATCATGTCGACCGCGCCATCGCGCAGCGGCGTGCCGCGCTGGTCGAGCAGGATCTGGACTGTGGCTAGCAAGGCCGAGCGCAAGCTGGCGTCCATCGTCTTCCCGCAGCTGCCGCCCGCCCCCGACGACTACCCGACCTTCCCCGACAAGTCGACCTGGCCGGTCGTCTTCCCCGAACTGCCTTCATCCGCCGACGGTGGCCCGTGCCGCCCACCGCAACACATCTCGAAGGCCGCCGCTCCCCGGATCCCGGCCGACCGCTTGCCCAACCATGTGGCGATCGTGATGGACGGCAACGGCCGCTGGGCCACCCAACAGGGATTGAGCCGCACCGACGGCCACCGGGCAGGCGAGGCGGTGGTCATCGACATCGTCTGTGGCGCAATCGAAATCGGGGTCAAGTGGCTGAGCCTTTACGCATTCTCCACGGAGAACTGGAAGCGGTCGCCCGAGGAGGTCCGCTTTCTCATGGGCTTCAACCGCGATGTGGTGCGTATGCGCCGCGTGAACCTCAACGCGATCGGGGTCAAGATCCGCTGGGTGGGCTCGCGTCCACGGCTGTGGCGCAGTGTTATCAATGAATTGGCGATCGCGGAAGAGATGACGAAGGGCAACGACGTCATCACCGTCAACTACTGTGTCAACTACGGGGGGCGCGCCGAAATCGCGGATGCTACAAAGGAAATCGCGCGCTTGGCCGCCGCCGGCCGGCTGAACCCGGAGCGCATCACCGAGGCGACGGTGGCACAGCATCTGCAACGGCCCGACATCCCCGACGTGGACCTGTTCCTGCGGACGTCGGGGGAGCAGCGGTCCAGCAACTTCATGCTGTGGCAGGCGGCGTACGCCGAGTACATCTTCCAGGACAAGCTGTGGCCCGACTACGACCGCCGCGACTTGTGGGCGGCGTGCGAGGAATACGCTTCGCGCAACAGAAGATTCGGGAGCGCCTAGTGGGGACCGGAAGCGCGGCGGAGCCGGGCGCACCGGGTCCTCACGGGGATGATTCAGTGGGGACCGGAAGCGCGGCGGAGCCGGGCGCACCGGGTCCTCACGGGGATGATCCGATGCCGTCGTTGCAGGAGCGGCTGGCGTCGGTGCTCGGCGAAGTCCTTCCGGTCGAGGAGGAGTCCGACGGCGCGCTGACGGTGCGCCACGCCGGGACCATCGCGTCGTTGCGGGTGGTCCACATCGTCGACGACCTCGACCTCGTCTCGCTCACCCAGGTCGTGGCGTGGGATCTGCCCCTGACCAAGAAGATCAGCGACCAGGTCGCCGGGCAGGCCCGTGACAGCAACTTCGGCAGCGTCACGCTCGTGGAGAAGGTCAACGCGAAGGCGGTGCAACGCAACTCGGGCAAGGGCGCGGCCAAGAGTGCCGACGTGATGCTGCGGTACAACTTTCCCGGCGCCGGCCTGACCGACGACGCGCTGCGCACCCTGATCCTGCTGGTGCTCGATACGGGCGCCGGGATCCGCAGCGCGCTGACGGCCTGACGGTTCACGGCCGCGAACGTGAAACTGGTTTCACGTTCGGCCGCGATCGTGAAGCCAGCTTCACGGCCGGCGGGTTATTGGCAGTCCTTGCAGGTGCCGAAGATCTCGATGGTGTGGCTGACGTCGGAATAGCCGTGTTTGGCCGCGACCTGCGCCGCCCACTCCTCGACCTCGTGGTCGCCGACTTCGATGGTGGAACCGCAGCCGCGGCAGACCAGGTGATGATGGTGGTGTTCGGAGCACCTACGGTAGACCGACTCGCCGGTGTCGGTGCGCAGCGTGTCGACCATGCCGGCCGCCGCCATCGACTGCAGCGTCCGGTAGACCGTGGTCAACCCGATGTTCTCGCCGCGGCGGCGCAGCTCGTCGTGCAACTCCTGTGCCGAGCGGAAGTCGTCGAGGGTGTCCATCAGGGTGGCGATCGCCGCCCGCTGACGGGTCGACCGGACGCTCGCGCCTGTCATTGGGCGTCCTCACTCGCGTGGGCGACCGCGTCCACGACGATGTGCGCCAGGTGATGGTCGGCCAGCCGGTAGAGCACCTCGCGGCCGGAGCGCTCGCCGGTGACGACGCCGGCGGCCTTGAGGATCTTCAGGTGCTGGCTGACCAGTGGCTGCGGGACGCCGAGCGCGTCGACCAGCTCGTGCACGCAGCGGTGGGATTCACGCAGCTGCAGCACGATGGCGATCCGCACCGGAGCTGCCAGCGCGCGCAGGAGTTCGCCGGCCGCGTCCAGGATCTCCCGCGACGGCGGGACGGGATAGTCGGCCAGCGCGCGATGTCCGCCGGGCCCGGCGTCGCCGTGCTCCTGGGCGACCGCGGTCATGGCCGGTCCCATGCCGCTACCGGCGGTGGCCGGCATCGGGGAAGGCGGGGAGGGGGACATCGCCATGGGAGAGAGTCATCACCTTCGAGAAGTGCCAGGTAGTGGGGAGGTCCCGCCGTGAGGTCTCGCGGACGGCCGACTTCCACTGTCACATGCATGATGACGCATGTCAAAGACCCCGGCGCCGATCGCTACCATGACTGATGCTCTGCGCACGGCGGCCGGCCGCCGCGCGCGCCCGTTCAAACCCGGAAAGGGAGTGCACCACCCCGTGGCGTCCGTCATCGACACCGTAGTGAACCTGGCCAAACGGCGCGGCTTCGTCTTTCCCTCGGGTGAGATCTACGGCGGCACCCGGTCGGCGTGGGACTACGGGCCGCTGGGTGTGGAGCTCAAGGAGAACATCAAACGGCAGTGGTGGCGCTCCGTGGTGACCGGGCGCGACGACGTGGTGGGGCTCGATTCGTCGATCATCCTGCCGCGGCAGGTGTGGGTGGCCTCCGGCCACGTCGAGGTCTTCCACGATCCGCTGGTCGAGTGCCTCAACTGCCACCACCGGCACCGCCAGGACCACATGCAGGAGGCGTACGCGGCGAAGAAGGGGATCGACGACCCCGACTCGGTGCCGATGACCGAGATCGTCTGCCCGGACTGCGGCACCAAGGGGCGCTGGACCGAGCCCCGCGAGTTCAACATGATGCTCAAGACCTACCTGGGGCCCATCGAGACCGAGGAGGGGCTGCACTACCTGCGTCCGGAGACCGCGCAGGGCATCTTCGTCAACTTCGCCAACGTCGCCACCACCGCGCGAAAGAAGCCGCCATTCGGTATCGGCCAGATCGGCAAGAGTTTCCGCAACGAGATCACGCCGGGCAATTTCATTTTCCGGACCCGCGAGTTCGAACAAATGGAAATGGAGTTCTTCGTCGAGCCGTCGACCGCCAAGGAATGGCACCAGTATTGGATTGACACCCGGCTGCAATGGTATGTCGAGCTGGGCATCAACCCGGAGAATCTGCGGTTATTCGAGCACCCGGCGGAGAAGCTTTCGCACTACTCCGACCGCACCGTCGACATCGAGTACAAGTTCGGCTTCGCCGGCAACCCGTGGGGCGAGCTGGAAGGCGTGGCCAATCGGACCGATTTCGACTTGTCCACCCACGCAAAGCATTCCGGAGCCGACCTGTCGTACTACGACCAGGTGACCGATACGCGGTACACCCCGTACGTCATCGAACCCGCCGCCGGTCTCACCCGGTCGTTCATGGCGTTTCTGATCGATGCCTACACCGAGGACGAGGCGCCCAACGCCAAGGGCGTCATGGAGAAGCGCACGGTCCTGCGCCTGGACCCGCGGCTGGCGCCGGTCAAGGCCGCGGTGCTGCCGCTGTCCCGGCACGCCGACCTGAGTCCCAAGGCGCGCGACTTGGCCGCAGAGTTGCGCACCTGCTGGAACATCGATTTCGACGACGCCGGCGCGATCGGGCGACGCTACCGGCGCCAGGACGAGGTGGGGACGCCGTTCTGTGTGACGGTGGACTTCGATTCGCTCGAAGACAACGCCGTCACCGTGCGCCGGCGCGATGAGATGACGCAGGAGCGAGTCGCGATGAACGCCGTGGCCGACTATCTGGCCGCGCGGCTCAAGGGCTGCTGACCGGTTCCGGCGGCGCCCCGCCGGCGTCCTGAATCGCCTGGTGGACAGGCCCCCACACCCCTGCGCCGCGTAATTAAACGTTTCGTAAAAAAGCGGCTTCGGGTACCCGATTGCCTTAAGCTCTTAAGGCGATGTTCCTCACCTGTCTAGTCGCCGGGGGTGGGTGTCGATTCGTGTGAGCGTAGGTGCCGTTGACTCGGTCGGTGGGTTGGGGATGTGATGATTCCAGCTTTTCTGTTCTTCCCCCCCGAGATCAACTCTGCGCTCATGTATGGCGGCGCCGGGCCCGGCTCATTGTTGACGGCGGCCTCCGCCTGGCAGGCGCTGGCGGAGGATTTGGCGGCTGCTGCTGCGTCATTTGAGGCGGTTGTGACGGGAGTGGCCGCCGGGCCCTGGACCGGCCCCTCCTCGGCGGCGATGGTGGCGGCGTCGACGCCGTACCTGCAGTGGCTGATCTCGGCCGCCGCACAAGCCGAGATGGCGGCCGCCCAGGCGACGGCGGCGGCGACGGCCTACGAGGCGGCGTTCATGGCGACGGTGCCCACCCCGGAGGTGCTCGCCAACCGCCTCCGGTTGCTGATGCTGATCGCGACGAACTTCTTCGGTCAGAACACGCCGGCGATCGCGATGACCGAAATCGAATACATGGAGATGTGGGCCCAGGACGTGGCCGCAATGGTCGGCTATCACGTCGGGGCGCAGACGGTGGCGGCGACGCTGCCGGCCTTCAGCGCCCCGCCGGTAGCACTGGGTGGCTTGGCGGGCTTGGTGACGGCGCCGCTCGACTGGGCGTCCCAGGCTTTCGGGGCGGTCGGGTCGCTGGGGGCCTCGTTCGTGTCCGAGCTGCAGTCGGTGTTGGGGGCGTTTTTCCCCGGCCTGTCGTCGGTGACGTCGTTGTTGTCGTCGATGCCGGTGACGACGATGACCGCGCTGGCGCCGATCGGGATGTATCCCGCGAGCGCGCTGATGTCCCCGATGATGGTGCTGGCCCACAGCGTGGGGCCTGCGGCACCGGCGGCGGCCGGCGTCACCACCGTGTCCGCGGAGGTTCCACTCGCCCCCGCGGGTGGGGTCCACGGGCTGCAGTCGCTCGGCGGGCTGGGCCCGGCCATGGCCGGGATGGGCACCGCGCGGTTTGTGGGGGCGATTACGGTACCGCCGACCTGGCAGGGGTCGATGCCGGTGCCGGCGGTCCTGACGAGTCGGGCGGTACCGGCGCTGGGCCCCCAACTGCCCCCCCCGATCGCGCCCGCCGGTTCGTCCTCGGCGTCGTCGGCACCCGCCGGTTCTACGCCGGCCGTGGCCATGGCGGTGGATGAACGGGACGCCGACGCGAACAAGACCGATCGGCGGGGGCGCCGCGGCGGGGAGAACCCGCACGTGGTCCAGTCGCGCCCCAAGGTGGTGCCGCGGACCAAGGGCGGATGAGGGCCGACGACCGCATCCGGTTCGGGCATTCGCTTGTCGAAAGCAAATCCACGTTTTTCGGGTATTTGTCTCGAGTTTGGCTTACGATGTGGCTGCTTGGTGTTATTGGGTTCGGCCACAGCGTCCGAAGATCGGCTGTGGAAGGGGGCAACATGCTTTTGCCTCTTGGTCCGCCGCTACCAGATGACTCGGTGGCAGCGGTTCGGGGTGAGTCGGGGATGCTCGGCGGCTTGTCGGTTCCGCTGAAGTGGGGTGTGGCCGTGCCGCCGGACGACTACGACCACTGGGCCCCGAAGCCCGACCCGAGCGCCGACGCCGCCGACCCGTGCGCGGACGTCCCCGCCCCCGCCGCGGTCGCGGTTGCGGAGGCCACTCAGTGGAACGAGTGGACGCGGTGGGAAGGCGAAGCCGAACCCCACTTCGAAATGCCGCGCAGCGGGGGCGTGATCCCGCATTCACCGGCCGCCGGCTGACGGCCGGATCCCCGGTGGGCGGCTCAGAATCGGCCGCCGCCGCCCATGAAGCCGCCGCCTGACGAACCACCGAACGACGTCGGAGTCCAGCCGCCGCCGAATCCGCCCCGCATGCCGCCGCTGAGCACGTTGCCGATGATGATTCCGCCCAGCATCGCGCCCATGTCGCCGCCCCCGCCACGGGTAAAGGCCCGCTGAGCCGACTGCACGTCGGCGTTGGCCAACGACTGCGCCTGGGCGGCCAGCGTCGATGCCGCGTTGGCGTGGGAAATCGCTTCGGCCGCGTGCGCCGCCCTCTTGTCCCGTGCGGCTTGCAGGTGCCGTTCGGCTTCGGCAAGCCGGGTGCGGGCCTCCGGCCCGACACTGCCGCGTCGCGTGTCGATGTAGTCCGAGACCGCCCGCACCCGGGATTCCGCGGTGAACAGCGCCTGCCCCAGTGACCGGTTGAGCTGGTCGGCGGCGGCCTGCTCCTGCGCGAGCGTGACCAGCAGCCGGTTGAGATCGGCATCCGCCTTGGCCAACTGCGCGAAGGCGCCCAGCGGGTCGGTGGAGGCGCCGGCGCGCGCACCGTCGACGGCCCGCGCGGCCGCATCGCGCGCGGAGATCAGATCGCCGGTATGGGCGGATTTGGTGGTTTGCGCCTTCTGCAGGAGCTCGTTCGCGCGCTCGATGTCCGCCTGAATGTCGGCCATGGCCGACGGCAGCCGGTCGATGGCGTGCTGGATGTCGGTGGCCGCGTTGTCCACCGCGTCGAGCAGCGCCCGAGCCTGCCCGAGCGCCGACTCGGCGGCACGGACGGCGTCCACCAGGCCGGCCTGCCGGCCGCTGACCGCCTCGCCGGCCAGCTCACGGGCGGTGCTGATGTTGCGGTCGGCGAACGCCAGCCGCTCCTTGGCGGCCGAGACGTTGCCGGACACCGAAGTCAGTGCGGCAGCGTCGAATTGGTGGTGCAGCTCAGCCAGTCGCTGTTCTGCGGGGGCTATCCGGGTGGTGAGCTCGACGTACTGCCGGGTCAGCGCGTCGAGCCGCGACGGGGCGTTGATCACCAGATCGCGCAGGTTCTCGAAGGCTTCGGTCTGTGACTCCAGCTCACGGTCGGCGCGGGCCGCGGACACCACGACTCGGGTGAGTAGGTCGCGGCGCTGGTCGGGGGTCTCCGGTGTGCCGTCGTCGAGCTGTTGGCGGACCGTGAACGCTTGCGACAGAGCGGCTTTGGCGTTGTCCACGGCCTGGGTGAACGGCCGGGTCCGCTCTTCGCCGAACTCGGAGACCGCCAGGGCGAGTTCGTTGGCGCTGGTTCGCACGGCGTTGTCGACATCCACCACCAGTGCGCGGGACAGGTCGTCGAGGGCCTGCAACGGCACGGCGGCCAGCGCGTCGACGTCGGTGGGATCGACGCGGCGGGCTGCGGCGAGTTGGGCCGCGCGGCGCCGCCGGCCGCGGTAGCGCATGACCAACAGCAGGGCCGTCACCGCGGCGAGAATGATCGCCAGCGTGACCAGCAGGGCGACCCGGCCCGACGAGCCCGGCGACGTGTTGAGCCCATTGGCCGCCACGACCGCGGCGCCGCTCCAGTCGCCGTTGTGCAGGGCGGGCTCGATCTTGTTGTGCCGCAAGTCATCGACCTGGCGGGCGTTGACGCTCTTGACGGTGGATGGCACCAGGAAGGCGTACGCACGGCTGTTGGTCGCGACCGCCAGCAGGGCGTCATAGCCGCCCAGATCGCTGGCGCTCACCGTGCGCTGTGCCCAGCTCACCGCGCCCTGGCCGGAGAAGTCGTCGACGTAGACCACCCACAGCCGGATGTGGCGATCCGTGTACAGCTTGCCCACCGCCGACGTGACCGCCGCGCGGCCGGAGTCCGTCAGGACGCCCGCGTTGTCGGTGACGTAGTCCGCGAGCCGGAACGGGGGTTGCGCGCCGGCCGCGGGTGCAACCAGCAGTCCGCCGCCGAGACCGAGCGCGAGGATCGCCCCGATTAGACCGACCAGGCGGGCAGTGCGCATGCGCATGAGGTCAATTTAGCGCCGCCGGGATGCGGGCAAATACGCGCGCGCCGGCCCGGTACCTCGTCGGGCATTCCCTGGCAGACTGTGCTGCGGTGATTGAGAAGGTGAACACGAATCGGCAAGACCCTTACGACGACTTCGACCGTCAACGGCGGGTATGCGAAGCGCCGAAGACTGCGGGTCTGCCGGGTACGGAAGGTCAGCACCGTACCGACTTCGCGCGGGACCGGGCCCGCGTGTTGCACAGCGCCGCGCTGCGCCGGCTGGCCGACAAGACCCAGGTGGTCGGGCCTCGCGAGGGCGACACGCCGCGCACCCGGCTGACGCACTCGCTGGAGGTCGCCCAGATCGGGCGGGGGATGGCGGTCGGCCTGGGCTGCGACCTCGACCTGGTCGAGCTGGCCGGGCTGGCGCACGACATCGGCCATCCGCCCTACGGGCACAACGGCGAGCGCGCCCTGGACGAGGTCGCTGCCGGCCACGGCGGTTTCGAGGGCAATGCGCAGAACTTCCGCATCTTGACCAGCCTGGAGCCCAAAGTCCTTGACGAACAAGGCAATAGCGCGGGGCTGAACCTGACCCGCGCGTCATTGGACGCGGTCACCAAGTATCCGTGGTACCGCGGCAAGGGTCCCGGCAAAGAGAAGAAAAAGTTCGGTTTCTACGAGGAGGACCGCGAGCCGGCGGACTGGGTGCGGGCCGGCGCGCCGGAAGGCCGGATGTGCCTGGAAGCGCAAGTGATGGACTGGGCCGACGATATCGCCTACTCCGTCCATGACGTCGAGGACGGCGTCGTCTCCCAACGCATCGACCTGCGGGTGCTCGCCGATGAGCACGAGGCGGCCGCGCTGGCCAAACTGGGTGAGAGCGAGTTCTTCCGGGTCAGCGCCGACGACTTCCTGGCGGCCGCGGGGCGGCTCTCGGCGTTGCCGGTGGTGGCAGCCGTCGGAAAATACGACGCCACCTTGTCGGCGTCCGTCGCGCTCAAGCGACTGACCAGTGAACTGGTCGGCAGGTTCGCGTCGGCCGCCATCGCCACCACCCGCGCCGCGGCCGGTCCCGGGCCTCTGGTGCGCTACCGGGCCGACCTGCTGGTCCCCGACCTGGTGCGCGCCGAGGTCGCTCTGCTGAAAATCCTTGCGCTGCAGTTCATCATGTCCGACCCGCGCCATCTGGACACCCAGGGCATGCAACGCCAACGGATCCACCGGGTGGCGCAATGGCTGCACGCCGGGGCGCCGCACACGCTCGACCCGGTCTTCGCCGCGGCGTTCACCGTCGCGGCCGACGACCGTGCCCGGTTACGGGTCATCGTCGACCAGATCGCCTCCTATACCGAGGGCCGGCTGGAACGCATCGACGCGCGTCAGACCACCGGTTAGGCCGCGGCCCCGGCGCAGGTCATCCCACGGCAGCGCCGTCGCCGTCGCGGACTAGGCTGCCCCGCATGACCAAATTCAGCGGCATCGCCACCCTCGCGGTGGGGCTTCCCGTCGCCGTCATGACCGCCTGCAGCTCGCCACAACACGCGAGCACCCAGCCCGGCACCACCCCTCCGGTCAAGAGCGCCCCGCCGGCATCGTCGGGCGAGACGACCACGCCGCCGCCCAACGGCGAATCGCTCAGCGCGCAACTGAAGACGCCGGACGGCCGGTCCGTCGCCACGGCGACGTTCGACTTCACCGGCGGCTACGTGACCGTCACCGTCAAGACGGTCGCACCGGGCATCTTGACTCCGGGCTTCCACGGCTTGCACGTCCACCAGATCGGCAAGTGCGAGCCCAACTCCGTCGCCCCGACCGGCGGTCCGCCCGGAAACTTCCTGTCGGCAGGCGGTCATTACAACGCGCCCGGCCACACCGGGAAGCCCGAAAGCGGCGACCTGACGTCGCTCGAGGTGCGCCAGGACGGGTCGGCCTACCTGGTGACCACCACCGACGCCTTCACCCGGGACGTCCTGGTGGGCGGTGACGGCAAGGCGTTGATGTTGCACGGCGCCGAATACAGCGACAACGCGATGGACCGGGTGGCGTGCGGCGTCATCGGAACCGGATAGCCGGCCGGCTCGGCGCTCTAGACTGAGCCGATGTCCAGCCCGGCAGGTTCGTGGGGGCGCCAACCGCGCGCGGGGGAGGACGACGCCCGGCCCAGGGGCCGCGGCCGGATCCCCGACCGCGACATCGCCGCCATCCGCGAGCGCGTCCGCATCGACGAAGTCGTCGGCGACTACGTCCAATTGCGACGCGCCGGAGCCGATTCCCTCAAGGGCCTGTGCCCGTTCCACGACGAGAAGTCGCCGTCGTTCCACGTTCGCCCCAACCACGGCCACTTCCACTGCTTCGGCTGCGGGGAAGGCGGCGACGTCTACGCGTTCATCCAGAAGATCGAACACGTCACCTTCGTCGAGGCCGTTGAACTCCTCGCCGACCGGATCGGCCACACCATCAGCTACACCGGCCCGGCGACCAGCGTGCAGCGGGACCGCGGGAGTCGCAGCCGGCTGGTCGCGGCCAACGCGGCCGCGGCGGAGTTCTACGCCGCGGCGCTGGAGTCCGCCGAGGCCGCGCCGGCCCGCCAGTACCTGACCGAGCGGAATTTCGACGCCGAGGCGGCCCGTCGCTTCGGCTGCGGCTTCGCGCCGTCCGGCTGGGACTCACTGACAAAACATCTGGTGCGCAAGGGTTTCGAGTTCAAGGAGCTGGAGGCGGCCGGCCTCTCGCGGCAGGGCCGGCGCGGCCCCATCGACCGCTTCCACCGCCGGCTGCTGTGGCCCATCCGCACCGCGGCCGGCGAGGTGATCGGCTTCGGCGCCCGCCGCCTGTTCGACGACGACCCGATGGAAGCCAAGTACATCAACACCCCCGAGACGCTGCTATACAAGAAGTCGTCGGTGATGTTCGGCATCGATCTGGCCAAGCGCGACATCGCCAAGGGACACCAGGCGGTCGTCGTCGAGGGCTACACCGACGTGATGGCAATGCATCTGGCGGGCGTCACCACCGCGGTGGCGTCGTGCGGCACCGCGTTCGGTGACGAGCACCTGGCGATGCTGCGGCGGCTCATGATGGACGACAGCTTCTTCCGCGGCGAGTTGATCTACGTCTTCGACGGTGACGAGGCCGGGCGGGCTGCGGCGCTCAAGGCCTTCGGCGGGGAGCAGAACCTGGCGGGGCAGTCGTTCGTCGCGGTGGCCCCGGACGGCATGGATCCCTGCGACCTGCGCCTGAAGTCCGGCGACGGCGCCCTGCGCGACCTGGTGGCGCGGCGCACCCCGTTGTTCGAGTTCGCGATCCGCACGGCGATCGCCGAGATGGACCTGGACAGCGCCGAGGGCAGGGTCGGGGCGCTGCGCCGATGCGTGCCGATGGTGTCCCAGATCAAAGACCCGACGCTGCGCGACGAGTACGCTCGCCAGCTCGCCGGCTGGGTCGGCTGGGACGACGTCGCCCAGGTCATCGACCGGGTGCGCAGTCAGGCCAAGAAGTCGCCGGCACCCGCCCGGGGCGGTGGCGGTGCGAACGCCTCCCGCCGGGCCCCCCAGCAGGCCCGTGCGGCGGCGCCGACGCAACCGGCCGCCACCCGCCCCGACCCGCGCGACCCGACCCTGCGGCTCCAGCGCGAGGCGCTCAAGTCGGCGCTGCAGTCGCCGGCGCTGGCCGGGCCGGTGTTCGACACGCTGACGGTCGAAAGCTTCACCCATCCCGGGTACGCCGCCGTGCGCGGCGCCATCGAGGCCGCGGGCGGCACGTCCAGCGGCGTCACGGGGGCGCAGTGGATCGACGCGGTGCGCCAGCGCGCCGGATCCGACCTGACCGCGGGGTTGATCAACGAGCTGGGCGTGGAGGCCATCGAGGTCGACGACGAGAAGCTGCCCCGCTACATCGCCGGCGTGCTGGCCCGGCTGCAGGAAGTGTGGATGGGCCACCAGATCGCCGAGGTGAAGTCAAAGCTGCAGCGCATGTCGCCGATCGAACAGGGTGACGAGTACCACGCGTTGTTCGGTGACCTGGTCGCGATGGAGGCCTACCGGCGCAGCCTGCTGGAGCAGGCTAGCGGCGACGATCTGCCGATGTGAGGGCCTCGTCGGCCGTTCGCCCGGGGTCACGCTCCATGATGGCCGTCTGGTCGTCGATGTCGGCGACGGTCACGAATCCGGCGTCCGGGGAGATCCGGTTCGCGATCTTGCGGCGCCCCCCTTCGATCACCGACTTGGCCACGGGACTGCTGGTCAGCGCCCGATAGGTGCCCACGATCTGCTCGTATCGGCGCCGCCCGGCCTTCGAGCCCAGCACGTAACCCAGTCCAAGCACCACGACATACCGGATCAAAACGTTCCTCCCGACTAGCGACGGTTCCATCCTGCCTCACCCGGACGGGTGCGTGCGCGCCCGATCCGTCCCGGCGTCTAGTTGGGCGCGGTTGTGCCAGTACGCTAGAGTCGTCCCGCGATCGTGTTGATCCCCTGTAGCTCAATTGGCAGAGCGTTCGGCTGTTAACCGATAGGTTCCTGGTTCGAGTCCAGGCGGGGGAGCAAGGCCGAGAACTAGTCGTATTTCGGGGTCCACACGGTGTCCAGGACGGCTTGCCGGGGGTCGGCGTGCGTCCGCGTCGCTACCCCTTCGGCGACGGCGGCGAGATACACGGCTTCGGCAACCGCCGTCGAGATGGCGCGCAAGTCCCGGACGTCGGGCAGCAAGGAATCCCCGAGGGCTGACGGGCTGGCTTGTCGCACAACGGCTTCCGCCGCCGCCTGCAGCATCCCCTTGGTCAGCAGCCGGGCCCCGGCGACGATGATGCCCAGCCCGATCCCGGGGAACACCAGCACGTTGTTGGCCTGGCCGATGGTGTAGGTGGTGCCGTCGTACTCGACCGGCGCGACGGGGGTTCCCGTGGTGATCAGCGCCTTGCCGTCGGACCACTGCAGCAGGTCGCCCGGCACGGCTTCCATGCGCGAGGTGGGGTTGGACAGCGGGAAGATCATCGGGCGCTCGCAGGAGGCGACCATGGCCCGCACGACCTTCTCGGTGAACGCGCCGAACACGGCCGATGCGCCCAGCAGGATGGTGGGGGAGGCGAGCTTGATGGTGTCCACCAAGCCCACCCGCTCGCCTTCGGTCACGCCCAGCCGGGCGCGGTTCTTGGCGTAGGGCACCTGGAAATCGCGCAGGTCGTCCATGTCGTCGAACAGCAGGCCCTGCCTGTCGATCGGCCAGATCTGCGCCGTGGCCTGCTCGACGGTGGCGCCGTCGGAGACCATCGCATCGCGAATCTGATCGGCCACCCCGATCCCGGCGGTGCCGGCCCCGAAGACCACCACCGTTTGGTCGCGCATCGGCACGCCGGTGATGTGGCATCCGCCGTACACGGCCGCGACGACCACGGCGCCGGTGCCCTGGATGTCGTCGTTGAACACGCAGTACTTGTCGCCGTACGTGTGCAGGATCCGCCGGGCGTTCAGGGGCCCGAAGTCCTCGAAATGCAGGATGGCGCTCGGGAACAGCCGGTGCGCGGTTTCGATGTACCGATTGACGAAGTCGTCGTATTCGGCGCCGCGCCGCCGGGCGTGACGATTGCCCAGGTAGAACGGATCCTGCAAAAGTTGTTCGTTGTCGGTGCCGACATCCAGCGACACCGCGATGCAGCGGCGCGGGTCGATGCCGGCGCCGGCGGTGTACAGCGCCAGCTTGCCCACCGCGATCTGGATGCCGCCCACGCCCCAGTCACCGATGCCCAGGATCGCTTCGGCGTCGGTGCACACGATCAGGTCGACGTCGCCGGGCTCCAGCCCGAAGGTCGCGAAGGCCGCCTCGATGTCGTCGGGCTCGTCGATGCTCAGGAACAGCCCGCGCTGCCCGCGGTATTCGTCGGAGAACCGTTGAATGGCCTCGCCGACGGTGGGGGTGTAGACCACCGGCATCAGCTCGGGCAGGTGGTCTTCGAGCACCTTGTAGTAGAGCAGTTCGTGGCGGTAGTGCAGCTGTTCCAGCAGCAGGTTGCGGCCCAGATCGGTTGCCAGGCTCTGTAATTGATGCCACACCCGGTCGGCCTGTTCGTCGAGCGTGAGCACCGCCGAGGGCAGTCGTCCGGTCAGCCCCAGCCGGTGGCGCTGCTCGTGCGTGAAGCCGACCCCGCGGTTCAGGCTCGGCGCAGCGAGTGCCGGCGGGATCCGCGGCGCGTGGGCGTCGCTCATGGCAATCTCCGTCCCCTACGTGGCCCCTGGGGCAACCGTAGCGTCGATCGCGGTGAACGCATCTTGAAGAGGGTTTGAAGCGCCGGCGGCGAGCTTCTTCAGTCGCCGACCGCCACATCCGTCCGGGCCCCCGACCACCCCGAGACGGGCAACAAGCCCAAGTGTTCACGCAGCGTCGTGCCGCGGTATTCGGTGCGGAAGCTGCCGCGCTCCTGCAGCAGGGGCACCACCTTGTCGACGAACTCGTCGAGACCGTGCGGTGTCAGGTGGGGCACCAGGATGAAACCGTCGCAGGCGTCCGACTGCACGTGGTTGTCGATTTCATCGGCGACCTGCGCCGGGGTCCCCACGAACTGCTGGCGGCTCGTCCCCTCGATGATCAACTCGCGAATGGACAGGTTCTCCGCCTCTGCGCGGGCCCGCCACGCCGCCGCGACGGTTTTCGGGTCGCCATGGCGGACGCGGCCACGGGTGATGTCGGGATTCTCGACCGGATCGATATCGGGCAGCGGCCCGTCTGGGTCGTAAGCCGACAGGTCGACTCCCCACACCTGCTCGAGGAATGCGATCGCCGTCGGGCCGCTGACCTGTTGCTCGCGGATGTGGCGCGCGTTGTCCTGCGCCTCCTCGGGGGTGTCGCCGAGCGCAAACGTCGCGCCAGGCAGGACCTTGAGTTGATCGGGTGCCCGCCCGAGGGCGGAGGCGCGTGCCTTCACGTCGGCGTAGTACCGCTGACCGGCTTCCAGCGATCCGTGCAGCGTGAACAGGGCGTCGGCGTGCTTGGCGCCGAAGTCGCGGCCGTCGCTGGAGTCGCCGGCCTGCAACAGCACGGGATGGCCTTGCGGTCCGGCGGGCAGCGACGCCACGCCGCGGACGTCGAATTGCGGGCCGTGGTGCTCGACGGTGTGGATGCGGGCGGGATCCGCATAGATCCCCGCATCGATGTCGGCGACCACGGCATCGGGTTGCCAGCCGTCCCAGAACCTCCGGGCGACGGTGACGAATTCCTCGGCCCGCTTGTATCGATCGGCGTGGTCGAGGAATCCGCCGCGACGGAAGTTCTCTCCGGTGAACGCGTCGGACGAGGTGACCATGTTCCACGCCGCGCGCCCGTCCGATAGATGGTCCAGGGTCGCGAATTGCCTTGCCACCTCGTAGGGTTCATTGAACGTGGTGTTGATGGTGCCGGCCAGGCCGAGCCGTTCGGTGACCGCGGCGAGCGCGGCCAGCACGGTGAACGTGTCGGGCCTGCCCACGACGTCGAGGTCGTGGATCTTGCCACGGTGCTCACGCAACCGCAGGCCCTCGGCTAAAAAGAAGAAGTCGAACAGCCCCCGCTCTGCGGTTTGGGCCAGGTGCACAAAGGATTCGAACGCGATCTGACTGCCCGCGCTCGGATCCGACCACACGGTGGTGTTGTTCACCCCGGGAAAGTGGGCGCCGAGGATGATCTGCTTGCGGCGTTCTGGGATTCGAACGCTCATCCGGTCAGCCCCCATCGTTTGGCGATCAATTCGTGCGAGCGCAGCCGGTCGGTGTGCCGATGCGTCACGGACGTGATGACGAGTTCGTCGGCGCCGGTCACTCGGCGCAGTCGCTCCAGTCGATCGGCGACTTCGTCGGGGTTGCCGACGAATTGCGTCGCGGTGCGGTCGGCTACCAGGTCGCCCTGGTCTTCGGTGAGTGGCCCGCATAGGTCGGGGTCGGGGTAGGGGATCGCGCCCTGGCCGCTGCGGATGGAATACACCCAGCGCCCGTAACTGGACGCGAGGTGCCGTGCGGTGGCGCTGTCGTCGGCGACCACGAGGTCGGCGGAGACCACCACATACGGCTCGGTCAGCCAAGTCGACGGCCGGAATGCTGCGCGGTAAGCCGCGATCGCGTCGAGCGCGGTGCCAGGGGTGATGTGATAGCTCGCCACGAACGGCAGCCCACGAGCGCCGGCGACTTCCGCGCTCTGCCCCCGGGTGCTGCCGAAGATCCACGGTGTCAGCTGGCCGTGTTCGCCTGGTACGGCGTGCAATTCGTGGCCGTCGACGCAGTACGAGCCGTCGAGCAACGCTTCGATGGCGGCGATCTGCTCGGCGAAGTCGGCGGGTTGCGCGCAGGGCTGGGCGAGCGCGGACGCCTGCGCCCGTATCCGCCCGCTCTTCATCAGAGAGGTCGGATCGAACGGCGGGGGGATGACGATGCCGTCGATGTCGCCCCACGGCCGAGGGGGGCGCGAAGTCGTCGGCGCCGGGGACGTGGCGGCCTCCGTGCGTCGCTGCCCGGATCGGCCGAGCCCCATGTCAATGCGGCCGGGGTAAAGCGCGTCGATGATGCCGAAGCTCTCCACGACCGCGATCGGCGTGGTGTGGCCGATCTGCACCGCGGCCGAGCCGACGCGGATGTGGTCGGTGGCCGCGGCGATCTGGCCGATCAGGACCGCCGGCGACGAGCTGGCGACCGCGACGAAGTGGTGCTCGGCGAGCCAGTAGCGCTTGTAGCCCCATTGCTCGGCGTGCTGGGCGAGGTCGACGGTGTTGCGCAGCGCGGTCGCGGCATCGCACCCGGCGCTGATCGGGGACAGGTCGAGGATCGACAGCGGGGTGACGGTCACGCCGGCACCGTCGCGTAGCGGTTGGGTGCGGGGGCCAATCCGAGGCGTTCGCGCAGGGTTTCGCCGTCGCGGTAGCCGGTGCGGAACACCCCGGCGCGCTGCAGCAGCGGCACCAGCTTGTCGACGATCGCGGGCAGGTCGATCGCGTTGACCGCGGGCCGCAACCGGACCCCGTCGACCCCGGCGTCGTGCCAGGCGAGCAGCAGTTCGGCCAAATCGTCTGCGCTGCCCGCGAATACGTGTGCGTCCGAGGAAATGGCCGCCCTGGGCGTCAATGGGTCCTCGACGAGCGAGACGACGAGGTCGGCGTAGACCTTGAGCGCGCGACCGGCGGCGCGCTCCGCCGCGGCGACGTCCCCCAGGATCACGCGCAGGGACTCCTCGTCGTGCGGGGTGACCAGGACGAGGTCGGCGCCGGTCGCGGCGAACCCATAGACGCGCGGCTGATGTGCCAGCGCGATGACCACCGGTTGGCCCTGCGGTGGCCGCGGGGTGATGGACGGGCCCTTGACCTCGAAGAACTTGCCGACGAAGTCGATGCAGTGCAGCTTGTCGCGGTCGATGTAGCGCCCGGTGGTCACGTCCCGGATGACGGCGTCGTCCTCCCAGCTGTCCCAGAGCCGCCGCACCACATCCACGGCGTCGGCGGCCTCGTCGAACAGCGGCTCGGCCTCGACGGCGGTCCGCCGCCCGAACAGCGCGGCCTCGTGCGCCGTGGCGCTCACCCGCACCTGCCAGCCCGCCCGCCCGTGCGAGATATGGTCCAGCGTCGCAATGGCTTTGGATACGTGGAAGGGTTCGGTGTGCGTCACCGTCGCCACCGGCACCAGGCCGATGTGGGTGGTGACCGGCGCGATGCGCGCGGCCACCAGCACGGCGTCGGCTCGGCCCGCCAACCGCCGCGGAGACACCTCGGGCCGCCGGCCCGGTTGCACATCGAGGCTGTCGTCGATGGTCAGGAAGTCCAGCAGGCCCCGCTCGGCGATGCCGGCCAGCGCGGCCCAGTACCGGCCGCCGAGGTGCCCGCCGCCGGTTGCGTTGTGCGCGAAGGCGTATCGCCACGCGTGCGGGTGCCAGCCGTAGCCGTCCAGCCCCACGGCCAGGTGTAGCTTCGTCATGGCAGGCCTTCCGATTGCGGTGCCAACCCACTGTGCAACGCCGTGCGCGACGATGCATTCCGCAACCGAATTAAGTTCGCGGCGAGTAATATTTCGCCGAGTTCACGCCGCCACGCGTGGCGCAAAATCGTTCGATTTCTTGGTGATTCGAGCTACGCCAACAGGGGCTGTAACAATGCTCGCAGGTCGCCGGCCTTCGGCACGCCGGCACTGCGGTAGCGCTGGCGGCCCTCGGCGTCGAAGATCAACGTCGTCGGCAGGGACAACACCGAGAGCCGTTTGGCGGCCGCGGGATTGGCGTCTATATCGATCTCCACGTGCGACACGTCGCCGAGGTCGGCACACACTTGGTCGACCACGCGGCGAACCGCTCCGCATGGCCCACACCACGCGGCGCTGAAGTGCACGACCGTCGGCCCCGTCGATGCCAAGCCGAGGTCCGAGTTGTCGTGTTCGGAATCGGTGCCGGTCTCGCGCAGCACGCCCGAGCGTCGATTGAGCACCGCACCGATCGCGGTCGCAGCGCTCAGCGCTGCGACCAGGGCCGTTCCGGCGATGACAAGAGTGCTCACGGGGTCCTCAGATGGAGAAGTCTTCGCCGTGCCACACCCCGGCCTCGGGTGGCCGGATCACGCGGCCGGTCTCCGAACCGTCCACCCGGTTCTCCAGCTTGGAAACCCTGGTGAGCAGCGACTGCAGGCTGACACCGACGAGGTCGGGCATCATCGCGTCGTCGGAGCCACCGGGCGCGGGCCGGCTGCGGCTGATGACCTGCCCGGGAACTCCCACCACCACCGAGCTCGACGGCACCTCCTTGACCACCACGGCGTTGGCGCCGATCCGGCTGTCGTCGCCGATTTTGATCGCGCCGAGCACCTTCGCGCCGGCGCCGATGGTCACCCGGTCCCCGATGGTGGGGTGGCGTTTGCCGGTGTCCCGTCCGCTGCCGCCGAGGGTGACGCCGTGGTAGATCGTCACGTCCTCGCCGATCTCGGCCGTCTCGCCGATGACCACGCCCGTCGCGTGGTCGATGAACAGGCCGGGGCCGAGGACGGCGCCCGGGTGGATGTCGACCCCGGTCAGGATGCGAGTGACTTCGTTGAGTATCCGGGCGGCCAGCCGCGCACCGCGGTTCCATAACCGGTGGCTGATTCGATGTCCCCAGATCGCGTGCACGCCGGGATAGGCGAGGATCACCTGGAGCGTGGTCGGTCGGGCCGGGTCGCGCTCCCTGGCGGCCTGGATGTCACGTCGTATGTCCGCGAGCATGGCTAATCCGCCAGGTCGGCAAAGAGTGGGGTGCTCAAATACCGCTCACCGAAGCTGGGCAGCACCACCACCACCAGCTTGCCGGCGTTTTCGGGACGGCGCGCCACCTGCAGCGCCGCGACCACTGCGGCGCCCGAGGAGATGCCGACCAGCAGCCCCTCCTCCCGGGCCAACCGCCGCGCCATGTCCAGCGATTCTTCGTTGCCGACGGCGATGATCTCGTCTACCAGGTCGACGTCGAGCACCGGCGGGATGAATCCGGCCCCGATGCCCTGAATGGGATGCGGCCCCTTCTGCCCGCCGGACAGGACCGCTGAGGCGGAGGGCTCCACGGCCACGAAGCGCGCCGACGGCTTGCGCTCCTTGATGACCTGTGCGACGCCGGTGAGCGTTCCCCCGGTGCCCACCCCGGCCACGAAGAAGTCGATCTTGCCGTCGGTGTCCCGCCAGACCTCCTCAGCGGTGGTTTTGCGGTGGATCGCGGGATTCGCGGGGTTCTCGAACTGTTGGGGGATGAAATACCGTTGGTCGTTCTTGGCCAGCTCTTCGGCCTTGGCGATGGCCCCCGCCATGCCTTCGGTGCCCGGCGTCAGCACGATCTCGGCGCCGAACGCGCGCAACAACATTCGGCGTTCCGTGCTCATCGTATCCGGCATGGTCAGCACGCACCGATAGCCGCGTGCGGCGCACACCATCGCGAGCGCGATGCCGGTGTTTCCGCTCGTCGGCTCCAGGACGATGGTGTCGGGCTTGATCAGCCCCGCCTCCTCCGCCGCGTCCAGCATGGCGACCCCGATGCGGTCCTTCACGCTGTTCGCCGGGTTGAAGAACTCCAGCTTGGCGACGACGTCGGCGACCGCCCCTTCGGTGACCCGGTTCAGCCGGACCAGCGGCGTGTTCCCGATCAGTTGTGTGACGTTATCTGCGATGCTCATCTGTCTTCCTCAGGCGATGTCGGTACATGACTCGTCGGTCTGCCAGCTGATGTCGAATTCGATGGCCACGTCCGTGGGCACGGTGAGCGCGATCGGTGTGAATCGGTGTGATGCCCCCTCCTGTGCGACTCCGGTCAGCACCCGCCCGCTGAAGCTCTGCGGTGTTGTTGCCGTGACGGTCGTTGTGGACGTACCCGGTGCGGGCCGCAGGTAAAAGTCCGTGCCCGCCTGCACAATGCCGACGATGTTCGCACCGTCGGAGTCGACGAGTGTGTGTCCTTCACCGACGTTGAGTTTCAACGGGATTGGCACTTGAAACGGTCCTATTAGCTCCGAATTGGCGGTTGCTTCGGTGTCGACTAGCTGTGGCTCCACGGTATCGCGCAGGGCTTTGCGCGCCCCGTCAACCAAATAATTGTAGAGGTGCACAATGCGGTCGGCATTGCGGTAGTGGCGGGCACCGGTCAGCCAGAAGCGAACATGGTCGATTGTCGGGTTGGCGGCGTCCGTCGTCGCGACCAACCGGTAGTGGCGATAGCCGCGCCCGCCGCCGCCGTGGCTGCTGGTCGACAGCGTGCTGCCCACCCCGAGGGTGCGCCGATGGCGGCCCGTCCCCGCGTCAACCGTCAGTTCAGATCGCGAAATATCTTGCCAGACAACACCGTCAGCCGACTTCTGCAGCTTCAGGCCGACGGCGGCGTCGGACGCCACCCACACCGAGTAGCCGCCCAACTGCGGTTCGCCGTCGAATTCGAAGGTGATCACGCGTCCGCCCGCTCGGCGCACCTTGACGGGAACGTTGAGGGGCCGGGTGTCGAGATCCAAACCGTTGGTGAAATGCCAAATCGCGGCCTGCGTTGCGGCTATCGCTTCATGTTCGCTGATGTGGGCACGTCCCAGAGCATCGCGCGCGGCGCGCAGTTCGTCGCTCAGTGCGGCGGTCGAGCGCATCGGGAAGGAGTTGCGCAGGATCCAGTCGACCTCCGCTTCGTGGTCGCGGCTGCGCAGGTGGGGCAGCGCGGACCAGCAGCCCAGGCGGTATCGGGATGGCTCATGAGGCGCGATGCCGAAGAAGTCCAGCGAATACGCGTGCAGGTTGGGATTGACCCTGATCAGGTCGGTGCGTGCAGAGCTACCGTCGGCGAACACGATCGTGTCCACGGTATGCGAGTACGTGCCGCCGCGGTAACGCGTCATCCGCGCGAGCTCGGTTGCCGGCCGGACGAGGACCCGGCGGCGGGTCGCCACCGGCGCCGAGGCGCGGGTGGGTATGGACAACACTGTCATGGGTGGTTGATCTTCCTGAAAGGCGTTGGTTACGAATGCGCGCCCGGCGACCGCGGGGAAGACGGATAACCCATCCACCGGCGGGAGAGCGCGGAATTTTCTAAGGCGTCGTAAGAGCGTCAGGAAATCAACAACAGCGACAACAACGGCCGGCGACAATGCAGCGCGAAGGAACGAAGCGCAGCTGAACGGCCTGTTGCATAGGCCCCACTATAGGGGCAGACGACGATCACTGTCAGATCGCGGGCGGGTTACGGCCCTTTTACTCAGTACGCAAGTAAAGGCTGTGCGGCGCTCCTAAACTTGCCTAAGCTCGGCGCGCGGACCCGGTCACGGCCGGTGACATGGACCTGCCGCACCACGCCGCGGTATTCGACCGACCATGGAGGACCCAATGACGTCGGCTCAAAGCGAGTCTCAGGCACTTGGCGATCTCGCAGCCAGGCAGCTTGCCAATGCGACCAAGACCGTCCCGCAGCTTTCGACCATCACCCCCCGCTGGTTGCTGCATCTGCTCAGTTGGGTCCCGGTGGAAGCGGGCCTGTACCGGGTGAACCGGGTGGTCAACCCCGAAGGGGTGGCGATCAAGGCCGAAGCGGGCGCGGGCACCGAAGAACCCCTGCCGGAGACCTACGTCGACTACGAGACGAGTCCGCGCGAATACACGCTGCGCAGCATCTCGACCCTGGTCGACATCCACACGCGGGTCTCCGACCTGTACTCGAGCCCGCACGATCAGATCGCGCAGCAGCTGCGGCTGACCATCGAGACGATCAAGGAACGCCAGGAGTTCGAGCTGGTCAACAGCCCCGAGTACGGGCTGCTCGCCCAGGCGACTCCCGAGCAGACGATCCAGACGCTGGCCGGCGCCCCGACGCCCGACGACCTGGATGCGCTGATCACCAAGGTCTGGAAGACGCCCAGCTTCTTCCTGACCCATCCGCTGGGCATCGCCGCGTTCGGCCGTGAGGCCACCTACCGGGGCGTGCCACCGGTGGTCGTGAGCCTGTTCGGCGCGCAGTTCATCACCTGGCGCGGCATCCCGCTGATTCCGTCGGACAAGGTTCCGGTGGAGGACGGCAAGACCAAGTTCATCCTGGTGCGCACCGGTGAGGAGCGGCAGGGCGTGGTGGGCCTGTTCCAGCCGGGACTGGTTGGCGAACAGGCGCCGGGCCTCTCGGTGCGGTTCACCGGCATCAACCAGTCGGCGATCGCGACCTACCTGGTGACCCTCTACACGTCCCTGGCCGTGCTTACCGACGACGCGCTCGGCGTGCTGGACGGCGTCGCCGTGGACCAGTTCCATGAGTACAAGTGAGTACCGCGCGGTAGACGCCGAAAGCGACCTGCCGATCAGCGCCGCGGAGCTCGCCGCGCTGGCCAGCCAGTTGTATGCGGCCAGCATCCGCCCGGGTCCGGACAGCCCGCCGCAGTCGGTGCCGGCCGCCCCGCGGGGCGGCGTGCCCGACGTCACGGCCGTGACGTCGGAGGGGCAGGCGGCGGCGGGCACCGCTGATGTGTATCCGGCGCCGGTTCCGGCGCTGGGTTTCACCGACATCTATCTGCCGGCGCCGGCGTCTCCCGGACCCGAGGTCCCGCCGCAGGCGGTGCCCGTCGCGCCGCGGGGCGGCGTGCCGGACACGACGGCCGCGACGTCGGCCGGGCAGGCCGCCGCGGGTACCGCCGATGTGTATCCGGCGCCGGTTCCGGCGCTGGGTTTCACCGACATCTACCTCCCCGCGCCGACGTCACCCGAACCCGAAGCCCCGCCGCAGGCGTTGCCGGTCGCCCCCCGCGGCGGTGTGCCCGATACGACGGCGGCACCGGCAGGTCCCCATCTACCGCCCAGCGCCACCCACCCGGGCGGATTCGTGGTGCCCCGTGGCATCGTGCCGACGGTCCCCGGAGTGCTGGCCGGGACGCCGCCGGCTGTTCCGGCGGCCCAGCGCAATTCGGCGCCGTGGTGGCTGCCCGAGGCTCCGGCGGCCGTCAACCTTGGCTGGTCTGACGCGCCGGCGGCCGCGCCGGTGGGCGACGAACAGAACTACCACTTCCCGACGGCGACCGAGTCGGTGCCGCGATTGCGGGACGACCATGAGGTGTTCGACGTCAACGCGATCCGGGCGGACTTCCCGATCCTGAAGGAGGTCGTCAACGGTAAGCCGTTGATCTGGTTCGACAATGCGGCGACCACCCAGAAGCCCCAGGTGGTGATCGACCGGCTGGTGCGGTTCTACTCTCACGAGAATTCGAACATCCACCGCGCCGCACACGAGCTGGCGGCGCGGGCCACCGATGCCTATGAAGAGGCCCGCGACACCGTGGCCGATTTCATCGGCGCCCCGAGCTCCGAGAACATCGTGTTCGTGCGCGGCACCACCGAGGCGATCAACCTGGTGGCGCACGCCTGGGGCGCAAAGCATTTGCAACCGGGCGACGAGATCGTCATCACCCACCTCGAACACCACGCGAACATCGTTCCTTGGCAGCTCATTTCGCAGAAGACCGGCGCGATCCTGAAGGTCGCGCCGATCGACGACGCGGGCAACCTGTTGCTGAGCGAATTCGAGGAACTGCTCGGTCCGCGGACGAAGCTGGTGGCCGCCACCCAGGTGTCCAACGCGTTGGGCACGGTGGTCCCGGCGGACAAGATCGTCGAGCTGGGCCATCGCTACGGCGCCAAGGTCTTGATCGACGGCGCCCAGTCGATTCAGCACATGCCGGTGGACGTGGCCGAGCTCGGAGCCGACTTCTTCGTGTTCTCCGGGCACAAGATCTACGGCCCCACCGGAATTGGCGCGCTCTACGGCACCGAGGAGGCGCTGACCGAGACGCCGCCGTGGCAGGGCGGCGGCCACATGATTGCCGACGTCACGATCGAACGCTCGCTCTATCAGGGGCCGCCGACCAAGTTCGAGGCGGGCACCGGCAACATCGCCGACGCGGTCGGGTTGACCGAGGCGCTGCGCTACGTGCAGCGGTTGGGCATCGAGCGGATCGCGGCCTACGAGCACGCGCTGCTCGAGTACGCGACGCCGCGCCTCGCCGACATCCCCGGCGTCCGGCTGGTGGGTACGGCGACCGAGAAGGCCAGTGTGCTGTCCTTCGTGCTGGCGGGACACGAGCCGCTGGAGGTGGGCAAGGCGCTCAATGCCGAGGGCATCGCGGTGCGCGCCGGTCATCATTGCGCGCAGCCGGCCCTGCGGCGCCTCGGGTTGGAGGCCACCGTTCGCCCGTCGTTCGCGTTCTACAACACGTTCGAGGAGATCGACGTCTTCTTGCGCGCGGTGCGCCGGATCGCCGAGGGCGGCACCAACGTCGGGTAGCCGCCCCGGCCGCGGCTAGCGCACGACTAACTGCCCGCGTACCAACCGAACACGCGTGAGGTAAGCAGCACGATTCCCAGGGAGATCGTCGCGACGACGGTAAGGCCGATGACGGCGACGACCAGCGGGCGCCACCCGGTGCGCGCGATCTGGCGAATGTCGGTGTTCAGCCCGACACCGGCGAAGGTCAGCAGGAAAGCCCATTTCGACACGTTGGCGAGGTTGGCGGTTTGGCCCTTCGTCAACCAGCCCGCGGTCGCGATCGCGGAAACCACGAGGAAGCCCAGCACGAATTTCGGGAACTTCTCCCAGATGAACGCGGCCTTGGCCTTCGCCCCCGGCGCGATCTCGTCGGCCTGCCCGCGCGCGGCCCAATACAGGGCGAATCCCAGGACCACGAACCCGATCAGCGCGTTTCGCGTCGATTTCACGAGCACGGCGATCTTGCCGGCGTGGTCGGAGTACAGATACCCGGTGGCCGTGGTTTCGGCGGTATTGTCCACCGAAAGTCCCGCCCACAACCCGAATTCGTGATCGGTCAGCCCGATCGCGTGCCCCAACGGCGGCAATACGAACAGCGACACGGCGCCGAGGGCCAGAATCGCCGCGATCGCATAGCTGACGTCGGAGTTGCGGGCGCGGATCGCACCCTTGGCGGCCACGATCGCGGATACGCCGCAGATCGACGTACCGATCGCTAATAGCGACCCGAGCTTGCCCGAAAGCCCGAACGCTCGTGCCACGACAATGATGATGGTCCCCGCGATCGTCATGTCCACCAGAATCTGCACCAGGCTGATGCCGCCCAGCTTGGCGATGTCTCCGAGGACGAATCGCGAACCCAGCGCCACGATTCCGACCTTGAGCCAGAATTCGTACGTCTGCACGCCGGGCCGGAAGATCGGATGCAGACCGATGGTGTTGGTGATGAGCAGCCCAATCACGATGGCCCACAACACGTATTCGATGTCGGGCACCGTCCAGTGGTGGTGCTTGGCCAGGGTGTTCCACCAGATTTGCGCGTACTTGCCCAGCACGCCGACCCCGATCAGGAGCAGAATGCCCGGCACGTAGTCCAGCGGGCGTGCACTGGTAAAAGTGGCGTCGGCCGATGTTTCGTCGGGTTCGACACGAACCGTGCTCACGCGATCACCACGGGATCTTCGGGAGCACGTCGGCCACCGCCAACGCGACGATCACGCCGGCCACCGCGGTAGCCCACCAGTCCACCGATATCGAACCGAGCCTCGCGGCCCAGCCCGGCCGTTGCGCGATCTCTTTGTCGCCGCCGTCGGTCGGCACGCCTTCACTCACGATCACCGCTCCTCGATCACTACGGCGGCCTGGGACGCCACACGCTGCTGAGCGAATGGTGGCGTCTGGGACGGCCCCGGGAAAGTGATTGGCTCGTGCTGAATTTAGAAGCGCGGTTTCGGCTTTGGTCAGGTTGGCAGGCCGAGCTTCTCGGCGTCCGCACGGTACCGGTCCACCCACTCATCGGAGCGCTGGTCGGCCTGACGTTCGAGCACGGGCTCGGGCGCCAGCCGCGGGTCGAGCCCCAATGCCTCCAGGATGGCGGCCACCACCTGAGTCAGGTTGCGCCACAACACCGGATACGGAATCTCCATGGGCTTGACGTCTTCCTCGGCGAACCAATTTCGCCAGCCCTCGTTCTGGGCGCGCAGCATGGTCACGACGTGTGCGATCGCGCCGGCGTGATAAGTGGCCCGCGCATCGCGAGCCGGGTCGGGCCGCCCCCGCCACACCCGCGTCTGCACCGCCCGCCAGAACGACACCGCCTGTGAAATCACGTCGGGGCGATGCACATAGATGAACAGCGGTTCCTCACCCACCACGTCGGTGATCGCGGCCAGCAGGCCGTCGCCGCTGCGATTCGGCAGATTCTTGGCGCGGTTCAACAACAGCGGCGTCTGGTTCCACATCAGCTTGCCGCCCCATATGCCGTTCGGCGTCCTGCCGACGGTGCGGATGTAGTCGCGCCAGATCTCGGGGGGCGCGAGGTCCGGGGTCCCGACATCGAGCGGGTCGAGCAGGCGCAGGATCGACTCGTCCTCCACGCCGGCGAACCACTCGCGGGGCTGTGGCGCCTGGCTGGTGGCCGGCAGGTACTGGAAGAACTCCTGCGGCTCGCCGGCGACGCCGGTCGCGCGCAGCGACTCGACCAGCAGCGTGCTGCCGCTCCGCTGCGACGCGAGCACCAAGTAGGAGGACGGGGCGTCGGTCACTGTGTCAGCCTATCGGCACGTAAGTGCTTGCGCAGGTACTGCGTTTTCCGCTCACCCTGAAGGTAATCCTTGCCGTGAACACCGATTGTCCGAACTGTGTCGATTGGCGGCGATAGCCGAACGGGACGGTGGCCGTGAGTGCTCAACCAGGTTGTCAGAACATGGAAACTCGTCGGGTAACGAGTTCCTATTCCGCGTCCCCGCTGCCGAACCGCTTCGGAACAAATGTGACGTCGGCCGCATGTCGGCCGGGTGGGCCCCGCGCGCCGCCGGCGGTGCTAACGGTGGTTTGACACGGTCGCCGCGCGACCGCTGATGACGGTCATATCCGGGGGTTATGCGCTGCAGCCGGACCGAGTGCGGGCCGGAGATACGGGACCTGACCCCAGGGTCACATGCCGCTTGCCTGATTTCTTCTTAGTGATTGCAACCCTGACGCGGTCATAGTCTTGCCCGTAAATTCCTCGCGTGGTCTATGCGCGCAACGTGACATCGCGGTTCGGCGTGTAAGAAAGCCGCTCGAGTCGGCTAATTGCGAGCAGATTAATTGCGTTAAGAGAACGGAAAACAGGTTTGAGTCATATGGACGGCGGTCGGGCTGAGCGAGCCCGATGAAAGGGACCACCATCGCCAAGCCCATGAACGCGTTGGGCGATTTCTTTGTGCTCGGCGCCCAGGCGTTGATCGCCGCGGTGCGGGGTCCTTGGGCCTGGCGGGAGTTGCTCGAGCAGATCTGGTTCGTCGCCCGAGTGTCCATTTTTCCGACGATCATGCTGTCCATCCCGTACACGGTCCTCATCGTGTTCGTCCTGAACATCTTGCTGGTCGAGATCGGCGCCGGTGACCTGTCCGGCGCCGGCGCGGGTCTGGCCTCGGTCACACAGGTCGGTCCGGTCGTCACGGCGATGGTGGTCTCCGGTGCCGGGTCGACGGCGATGTGCGCCGACCTCGGCGCCCGCACCATCCGCGAGGAAATCGACGCGATGAAGGTGATCGGCGTCGATCCGATCCAGGCCCTGGTGGTTCCCCGCATCATCGCCGCGACTTTCGTCGCGGTCCTGCTGTACTCGGTGGTGGCTGTCACCGGCTTGGTGGGCAGCTACGTCTTCGTGGTCTTCGTCCAGCACGTCACCCCCGGTGCGTTCGTCGCGGGAATGACACTCGTCACGGGGCTGCCCCAAGTAGTCACGTCGCTCATCAAGGCAACTTTGTTCGGGTTGTCGGCGGGCCTGATCGCCTGCTACAAGGGCCTTTCCGTGGGCGGTGGTCCCACCGGCGTCGGCAATGCCGTCAACGAAACCGTCGTATTCTCCTTCATGGCGCTGTTCTTCATCAACATCATCCTCACCGCGCTGGGCGTGAAGGTCACCGCCAAATGACCGATGCAGCCCGAGAACCAACGTGGTTCACCAACCTCGGACCGAGGGCGACGGATTACGCCCGTAATCTCGGTGAACAGACCGCGTTCTACGGCCGATCCTTGGCCAACACCGCCGATGCGGTGCGACGCTATCCGGGCGAACTGTTGCGATTGATCGCCGAAATGGGAATGGGCACCGGTGCTTTGGCGGTGATCGGGGGCACGGTGGGCATCATCGGTTTCCTGACCCTGACCACCGGCGCCCTGGTTGCTGTCCAGGGCTACGACACGTTGTCCAACGTCGGGGTCGAGGCGTTGACCGGTTTTCTGTCGGCTTTCTTGAATGTTCGGATGATCGCGCCCTGCACCGCAGGCCTGGCCCTGGCGGCCACGATCGGCGCCGGTGCGACGGCGCAACTGGGGGCCATGCGGATCAACGAGGAGATCGACGCGCTGGAAGTGATGGGTATTCGCGCCATCACGTATCTGTCGTCGACACGGATCATCGCCGGGATCCTGGTCGTCATCCCGCTCTACGCCGTCGCGGTGCTGATGTCGTTCATCGCGGCCAAGTTCCTGACGATCTACAGCTACGGCCAATCCCGCGGCGTCTACGAGCACTACTTCTCCACGTTCCTGCGCCCCACCGACTTGTTCTGGTCCTTCCTGGCGGCCCTCACCATGGCGACCGGTGTGATGGTCGTGCACACCTATTACGGTTTCACCGCGACCGGCGGTCCCGCCGGGGTCGGGGAGGCCGTCGGTCGTTCGGTGCGGTCGTCAATGATCGTCACGGCGTTTGTCTGCCTGGCGATTTCGTTGTCCGTGTACGGGCAGTCCGGCAACTTCAACCTGTCGGGATGACTGCATGAGCAACTACGACAGCAGTGGGCCCGGCGCGAGCAACAGGGTCCGCGAGAGCAAGATCGACCCGATCTGGTGGGCGCCGACCTTGTTCGTCCTGATCGGGGGACTGGTCGCGCTCACCGCCGCGTCGTTCTCCGGCAAATTCCAGGATTTCGTCCCGCTCACGTTGGTGTCGAACCGGGCGGGGCTCGTCATGGAAACCGGAGCCAAAGTCAAGCTGCGCGGCGTGGAGGTGGGACAGGTCGCGTCCATCGGCACCGACGTGAAAGCGGCTCAGCTGCAACTCAAAATTCAGCCCGGCCCGTTCAAATATCTGCCGAGCAACCTCGAGGCCGAGATCAAGTCGACCACCGCCTTCGGCTCTAAGTACGTCGATCTGATCGTGCCCGAGCACCCCAGTCCGACACCGTTGAAGCAGGGCGCGGTGCTGCACTCCCGCAACGTCACCGTCGAAGTGAACACGGTCTTCGAGAATCTGCAGGGCGTGGTCCAGGCCATCGACCCGGCCAAGCTGAACGCGATCCTGTCGGCGTTCGCGCAGTCGGTGCGCGGCAAGGGGGAACGGATCGGCCAGGCGATCACCGATGCAAACGACGTCCTGCTGACCGTCAACCCCCGGATGGACACGATCCACCGGGACTGGCGGCTGTTCGGCAAGACGGCGGACATCTATTCCGATGCGGCACAAGACATTCTGTCGATCCTCGACTCGGCCGCGACCACCAGCTCCACGCTCACCGAAACCCAGCGGTCGCTCGACACGCTGTTGTTGTCGGCGGCGGGCTTCAGTCAGGCCGGAATCAACGTCATCGGCCGCAACGAGGCCGACATCGTGCATTCGGTGAACCTGCTCGACCCGACCATGGCGCTGCTGAACAAATACTCGCCGACCTTCACCTGCCTGTTCCAGGGCGCGCAGTGGTACGTGGACCACGGCGGTCGGGACATGCTGGGGGGCAACGGCTATTCGTTCATCATGGACGCCGGGCTGCTCTTCGGCGACGACCCGTACCGGTACCCGAAACACCTGCCCAAGGTGAACGCGACCGGCGGTCCGGGCGGTCGTCCCAGCTGTGGTTCGTTGCCGGACCCGAGCGCCAACTTCCCGGTGCGCGCGCTGGTCACCGACACCGGCTGGGGCGCCGCTCCGAACGAGATCCGCACCAACGTCGCCGCCGGTAACCCCTGGTGGTCGAACTACTTCCCGACCACCAAGAACCCGCCCGAGGCGCCGCGCTACTTCTTCCGCGGGGGGCAGCCGCCCCCATGAGAAAGAACCTTTCCGGGATCATCGCGCGCGTCGCGCTCTTCACGGCCATCTGCCTCGTGTTCACGTTCACGCTGATCGCGGTCTTCGGGCAGTTGCGCTTCGAGGACCGCACCGGCTATCAGGCGGTCTTCACCAACATCTCCGGTCTGAAGTCCGGCAACTTCGTCCGCATCGCCGGGGTGGAGGTCGGCAAGGTGGGTGACCTCACGCTGCACCGGGACGGCACAGTCACCGTCGGCTTCTCGGTGGACAAGGGTGTGCGCCTCACCGAGGGCACCAAAGCCCTTGTGCGCTACGAGAATCTGATCGGTGATCGCTACCTCGCGCTCGAGGAAGGGCCAGGCTCGCCGCGCCGGCTGCCGCCGGATGCGACGATCCCGCTGGCGCGGACGTCACCCGCGCTGGACATCGACGCGCTGATCGGGGGCTTCCGCCCGCTGTTCCGGGCTCTCGATCCCGACCAGGTCAACGCGCTGTCGGGGGAGTTGCTGCGGATCTTCCAGGGGCAGGGCGGGACGCTCTCCTCGGTGTTGGCGCAGACCTCGACGCTGACCTCCACCCTGGCGGGGCGCAGCGAGCTGATCGGTGAGCTGATCATGAACCTGAACACCGTGCTGCACACCTTCGCCGCGCGCGACCACGAATTCTCCGACGGGCTGGACAAACTGTCCGCGTTCGTCGACGGCCTGACGCAACGCAAGGACGACATCGCCACGGGCCTGGCCTACATCAACGCGGCCGCGGGCTCGATGACGGACCTGCTGGTGCAGGCGCGGCAGCCGATCAAGGACGTCGTGCACGAGACCGACCGGATGTCGGCCCAGGTACTTGCCGACCGGGATTACGTGGACAACCTGCTCAAGCAGCTTCCCGACACCTATCAGGTGCTGGCTCGGCAGGGGCTCAACGGCGATTACTTCGGCTTCTACTTCTGCGAGGTGTTGCTGAAGCTGAACGGCAAGGGGGGCAATCCGATTTACGTCAAGCTGCTCGGTCAGGCGAGCGGGCGGTGCACGCCGAAATGAGGCTACCGAAGCTATCGTTCGGCTCGCGAAGTCCCGTCACCATCGGCGTGATCGGCACCGCGATCTTGATCTGCGTGACCGTGGCCGCCTTCCAGTACGACAAGCTGCCGTTCGTCAAGAACACCAACGACTACGCGGCGTATTTCTCCGAAGCCGGTGGCATCAAGGTGGGTAACACCGTGCGGGTTTCCGGCATGGGTGTCGGCCGGGTCTCGATGATCCGCCTGGAAGGCACCAAGGTTCGAGTGGGCTTCACCGTCCGTAGGGGGATCGAGCTTGGTGACCGCACGGAAGCGGCGATCAAGACCGAAACGATTTTGGGCAGCAAGATGCTCGAACTCACGCCGCGCGGCCAAGGCAAGCTGGCGGGCGCGATTCCCTTGGAACGCACCACCTCGCCCTACGACCTCCCGGTCGCGCTGGGCGACCTGACCACCACGGTCAGCGGCCTGGACACCAACCAATTGTCCTCGGCGCTGACGACATTGGCCGAGACCTTCAAGGAAACGCCGGCGGATCTCAAGCCCGCGCTGCAGGGCGTGGCCCGGTTCTCGCAGACCCTCAACAACCGCGACGAGCAACTCCGCAACCTGCTGGGCAATGCCAACAAGGTCTCCGGTGTGCTGGGCCGGCGCAGTCAGCAGATCGCGGGGCTGGTGGCGAACTCCAACGCGTTGCTGGCCGCGCTGCTGGACGAACGGGATTCGGTCGACGCGCTGATGAACAACCTGACCGCGGTGTCGCACCAGATCTCGGGACTGGTCAACGAGAACCGGACCCAGCTCAAGCCCGCCCTCGACAAGCTCAACGGCGTGCTCGAGATCCTCGACAACCGCAAGGAAGACCTGCAACGGACGCTGCCGAAATTCAAGCGGTACGCGATGTCGTTTGGTGAAGTGCTGGGCTCCGGGCCGTTTTTCAAGGCGTACGTCGCCAACCTGATCCCGGGTCAGCTGGGCGGGCCGACCCTCGATGCGCGGATGTATGACCGGCCGCTGGATCCCAACCAGAAACCTCCGTCGGAGGCGGTGGACCCGCCGACCGGAACCCCGCCCGTGCCGCCGGAGAACGCGCCGCACCCCATCTGGTCCCAGCCGCCCTCACCGGGGCCGACTCCCGAGCCCGGCCCCGCGCCCGCGCAAGGTGGCGGGCAATGACGCGACGCACCCTGCGCCGGGTCACCGCCGTGACCCTGGCCGTGACGCTGGTCGTCGCGTCGTTCCTGGTCGGCAAGAAGCTCTGGAATGACGTGGAAAAGAACACCTACTCGGCGTATTTCACGGAGGCCAACGGACTGTTCGTCGGTGACGAGATCCGGATCCTCGGCGTCCCCGTCGGCGTGGTGGACAAGATCGAGCCACAACCCAACAGTTCCAAGGTGACGTTCTCCGTCGACAAGCAGTACCCGGTGCCGGCCGATGCGCGCGCGGCGATTTTGTCGCCGTCGTTGGTGACAGCTCGCGCGATCCAGCTCGTCCCGGCCTACTCGAGCGGGCCGAAACTGAGCCCGGGAGCCTCGATCCCCTTGAGCCGCACGGCGGTCCCCGTCGAATGGGACGACTTCCGCAAGCAGCTGGAGAAGCTGACCGACGCCCTGCAGCCGACGACGCCCGGCGGTGTGAACTCGGCCGGTGAATTCATCAATTCGGCGGCGGACAACCTGCGCGGCCAGGGAGACACCGCCCGGGACACGGTCATCAAGCTTTCCCAGGCCATTTCGGCGCTGGGCGACCACGCGGACGACATCTTCAGTACGGTGCGCAATCTGCAGTTGCTGGTGTCGGCGCTGTATTCGAGCAGCGACCTGCTGGCCTCCTTCAACCAGAACCTGGCCAGCGTGACGACGATCCTGACGAACAGCCCCAACGAAATCGCCAACGCGGTGAAGGGCCTCGACGGCGCCCTGGCGGATCTGCGCGACTTCCTCGCCGAGAACCGGGAATCCATGGGCGCCACGTTCGACCGGCTGAGTTCGATCACGACCGCCCTCAACGACAGCCGCGCCGACATCAAGCAAATCCTGCACGTCGTCCCGACGGTGTTCCAGAACTTCATGAACATCTATCAGCCGGCGCAGAGCGCGATGACCGGCATCCTGGCGCTGAACAACTTCGCCGACATCCCGCAATGGATCTGCAGCTCGATCGAGGCGGCCGCCCGGGCCCGGTTGGACCGGGTCTCGAAGCTGTGCCTCCAGTACGTCAACCCGATCATCAAAAACCGCCTCTACAACTACATTCCGGCGGGAATCAATCCATTCGTCGGCACTCAGGCCCGGCCGAACGAGATCACCTACAGCGAGGATTCGCTGCGCCCCGGGTACACGCCGCCCCCGCCGCCCGAGGCCCCGCCGCCGGCAGCGCCCCCGGCGGTGCTTGAACGTGAGCTCGACCCAGGTCCTGCAGAACCTGATGCTTCCGACTGGGACGCCATGAGGCGCGCGTTGGCCGCCGCGCTCGGCGTCGTCTGCATCGCCGCGCTGCCCGGATGTGAATGGCGGGGCCTGAACTCGTTCAAGCTCCCGGGCACCGCGGGTGGGGGGCCGGGCGCCTACACGATCCAGGCGCAGCTGCCCGACGTGGTCACGATCCAGCAGAACACCCGTGTTCGGGTCGACGACGTCAACGTCGGCAACGTCACCAAGATCGAGGTGCAGGACTGGCATGCGCTGGTCACCATGCGCATCGACGGTGATGTGCACCTGCCGGCCAATTCGACGGCCAAGCTCGGGCAGACGAGCCTGCTCGGCTCGATGCACATCGAACTCGCGCCCCCCAAGGACGAGCCGCCGGTCGGGCGACTGCAGAACGGTTCGGTGATCCCGCTGTCGCGCGCGAGCATGTATCCGACCACCGAGCAGACCCTGGCGTCGGTGTCGATCCTGTTGAACGGCGGCGGGATTGGACAGCTGCAGGAGATCAACCAGGCAATCGCCAAAGCGTTCGGCGGCCGGGAAAACGACATGCGCAGCCTGCTCGGCCAACTGGACGAGTTCATCAAAGGCACCAACGAGCAGACCGACGACATCATCGCCGCCGCCGAAAACCTCAACTCGCTGGCCGGCCAGTTCGCCGACAAGGATCCCGTGGTCGACAAGGCGCTCATGACGGTGCCCAAAGCGCTGGCGATCCTCGCCCAGGAGCGCACCAAGATCGCCGACGCGATCGACCAGCTGGGCAAGTTCAGCGCCATCGCGGCCGACACCATCCACCAGAGCCGGGAATCGTTGGTGAACAACCTGCGCAACATCGCCCCGGTGCTGCGGTCACTCGCCGACGCCGGGCCGGCGCTCACCAAGGGCCTCGACGGCCTGGCCACCTATCCATGGCCGACGTCCACGGTGACCAATTGGTTCCGCGGCGACTACGCCAACCTCACGATGATCGTCGACCTGACGCTCAGCCGCATCGATACCTCGCTGTTCACCGGCTCACGCTGGGAGGGGAACCTCACCGAACTCGAGCTGCAGTGGGGACGCACGATCGGCATGCAGCCGAGCCCGGTCACCGGAGGCAACCCGCTGACCTTCCCCTATCACAACGGGGGTTACTGAATGCTGCGGCTGAACCGCCGGACGTGGATCCAGCTGGCCGTCTTGTCTTTGGTGACCGTCGTGTCTTGTGGCGCAATGGCATTCAGCTTCATGAAGCTGCCGGAGACGCTGTTCGGGATCGGGGAGTACACCGTCGCCGTCGACCTGCCCACGTCGGGCGGGCTCTACAAGACCTCGGTCGTCACCTACCGCGGCACCGACATCGGCCAGGTCAAGTCGGTCGACGTCACCGCGACGGGGGTGCGCGCGGTGCTCGCCCTGAGGTCAGGTGTCAAGGTGCCCTCGGATGTGCAGGCCTCGGTGCACAGCCGCTCGGCGATCGGTGAGCAGTACATCGACCTGACCCCGCAGCCGAACAAGGACGGGGAACATGCCCGGCCGCTGCGCGCCGGTGACGTCATCCCGGCCGGCCGCGTCGACGTTCCCGTCGATATCGGACACCTGCTCGACTTGACCAACCGTGCGCTGCAAGCGATTCCCCGCGACAACCTGCGCACTGTCCTCGACGAGACCGACCGCGCCGTCAGCGGACTCGGACCGGAGCTGTCCCGGATCGTCGACGGGTCCACGGCGCTGGCCATCGCGGGCGGGCGCACCGCCGACCCGCTCGCCGCGCTGATCGACCAGTCGCCCGCGGTGCTCAACTCCCAGGTGCAGACGTCGGACGCGATCGGGACATGGGCCAATCGCACCTCGGCCATCATGGCGCAGTTCAAGGCGCAGAACGCGGCGGTGCGAGACCTGTTGACCCAGGGCGGTTCCGGGCTGGAGGAAGGGCGCGCGCTGTTCGACCGGGTGACGCCGGCCCTGCCGGTGCTGATGGCCAACCTGGTGAGCCTCGGCGACATCGCGGTGGTCTACCGCCACGACATCGAGCAGATCCTGGTGCTCCTCCCGCAGGGCATCGCGGTGATGTCCGGGGCTCTGGTGCCCAACCTGAACAGCAAGCAGGAATACAAAGGCTTCTACCTGGATTTCAACCTCAACCTCAACCTGCCGCCACCGTGCACGACGGGTTTCCTGCCCCCCCCGCAGCGTCGCTCGCCGGCCGATGTCGACGCCCCGGACCGGCCGGCGGCGGACCTGTATTGCCGGGTCCCGCAGGATTCCGAACTCAATGTGCGCGGGGCGCGCAACATTCCCTGCGAGACGAAGCCGTGGAAGCGGGCCCCCACGGTCGAACTCTGTGAGAGCGACGAGGAGTACGTGCCGCTCAACGACGGCTACAACTGGAAGGGCGACCCGAACGCCACCTACAGCGGCCAGGGCGTGCCCCAGTATCCGCCGGGCCAGGATCCGCGACTGCCGCCGCCCCGGGGCACCGCGCCGCCGGCGCCTGCGCCGCCGCCGCTCGCCGTGGCGACCTACGACCCGGCCAACGGTGACTACATAGGCCCCGATGGGCGCCGCTACACCGAGTTCGACCTGGCGCACCCGCGTGCCAAGAACTGGCAGTCACTTCTGGTGCCGCCGGCTTAAGAAAGGAGCAAGATGGCCGAAGATACTGAGAAGCCCGAAATCGCCGATACCGCTGAGGAACTCGGTGAATCAGCACCGACCGGCGCCGAACAGGCGAACGAGGCTGACGAGACCGCTGAGGACACGGCGGCTTCGAAGAACCGGCTCGCGGGCCTACGTCGCCGTGCCACCCCGCGGCTATCGCGCAACGGGCGGGCGTTGGTGGCCGGCGCCCTCGTCGTGGCGGTGCTGGCGGGATTGACCGGTTGGCTCGGCTACCGGGCCCACCAGAAGCATGAGGCCCAAGCGCAGCGGGATCTGTTCGTGCAGGTCGCCCGCCAGGGCGCCGTGAACCTCACGACCATCAACTACACCCAGGTCGACGCCGACGTGCAACGCATTCTCGATCTGGCCACCGGGGCATTCCGCGACGACTTCGAGCAGCGATCCAAGCCGTTCATCGAAGTCGTCAAGGCGGCACAGTCCAAATCGGAAGGCACCGTGACCGATGCCGGTTTGGAGTCGCAGCGTGGCGATGCCGCGCAGGTCTTGGTCGCTGTCGCAGTGAAGTCGCGCACCGCCGGCGGCGAGGAGGCGCCGCGGGAATGGCGCATGCGCATCGAGGTTCGGTCGGTCGGTGACGACGCCAAGGTGGCGAACGTGGTGTTCGTGCCATGACGACACTCGACGAAACCGCCACGTACGACGAGGAGATCGTCGACACCGAGGCGACGCCCGCGGACGTGGCCGGTGCCGGTGAGGCATCCGACGACGAACCAGAGACCACCACGCGGGCAAGGCCACCGATCGCGTGGTCCCGTGTCCTCGCGTACGCGGTGCTACCCGCGTTGGCGCTGCTGTTGGCGCTCGCGGCGGGCTACTTCAAGTGGGCGGTGGGCTCCGCGGACGACCTCGCGCGGGCGCGCGCGGAATCGGTGCGCGTCGCCAGCGAAGACGCGGTCGCCCTGCTGTCGTACAAGGCCGAGTCGGTGGACAAAGACCTCGCCGCCGCGCGCGAGCGGCTGACGGGGGACTTCAAGGATGCCTACACGGAGCTGACCCGCCAGGTGGTCATTCCGGGTGCCAAGGAAAAGCACATCACCGCAGCCGCCAAAGTCAATGCGGCGGCACCGGTTTCGGCGACGGCAAACCACGCCGTGGTCCTGCTGTATGTCAACCAGACCGTCACGATCGGCGAGGGTGCTCCCACCGACACCCAGCCCGTTATCCGGGTGGCGTTGGAGAACGTCAACGGGCGATGGCTGGTTTCGCATTTCGACCCGGTGTGAGGGGAGTGGTCATGATCGGATGGGTGCGCGTGTTGCCCGCGGCCGTCCTTCTCGCGGGGCCGGGGCTGCTGGCGGCGCCCTCGGCGCATGCCGACAACAAGCGGCTTAACAGCGCCGTCGTCTCCGCCGTCTACACGCTGCAACACCAGGCCGGCTGCACCAACGATGTCATCAGGGACAACGCGCTCACGCTCGCCGCCCAGTGGCACGCCGACGACATGATGAACAACCGAAACATCAACGACGACATCGGATCCGACGGGTCGACGCCCCAGGACCGCGCCAACGCGGCGGGATTCCACGGTAAGGCCGCCGAGACGATCGCGATCAACCCGGCCATCGCCATCAGCAGCCTGGAACTGGTCAACCAGTGGTACTACAACCCCGACGACATGGCGATCATCCGCGACTGCGCCAACAGCTCCATGGGGGTGTGGTCGAACAACAGCATGGACCGCACCGTCGTGGTGGCCATGTACGGACAGCCGGCCCCGCGCAATCGATGACAGGTCTGGAGAGAAGGTCCCGATGAATTTCGAGCCGCCGGGCATGGAGGTCGTCGAGACCTCGCCGCGATTGACCATCGGCCAGCTCGCCGAATTGCGCGGCTTGGACCCTCAGCTGCAACTGGTCGACATCCGCGGTCCGCACGAGACGGTGCACGGCATCATCCCGGGCGCGCGGGTGATTCCGGCCCCGGCACTGATGGATTCGCTTTCCGATCTGGATCCGGCGGTTCCGTTGGTCGTCTACTGCGGCAGCGGCCAGCGTTCCATCGCGGCCGCGAACCTGCTGCGCACCTCGGGGTTTGACGATGTTTCGGACCTGGTTGGCGGCTTCGAAGCCTGGCAGGCCGCCGGATTCCCGGTCGCCACCGGTCATGAGATCGTTGCGGACACACCGCAGGTCGGCCCCCGCGCAGCCAAAGCCCTGCTTGATGCCGGCGCCCTGCTGCTCGACGTGCGAGAGCCCGACGAATGGTGTACCGAGCACGCGCCGGCCGCGTTGCTATTGCCGGCCGGGCGCGTGCGCACTCGGCAAGACGAACTACCTCGCGACCGCCGCATCGTCGTGGTGTGCCGCTCGGGCGGCCGGTCGTCCGCGGTGACGGCCTCGCTGCGCCGCTCGGGCTTCGACGCGGTGAACCTGGCGGGCGGCATGTGCGCCTGGGCCGCCGCCGGGTTGCCGGTCGTGAGTCATGGCGGTGATCCCGGATTGGTTGTGCATCGCGAGGATCCGCTCAATTGCGAGACATCGCTGCCCGAGCTGATCGGGGGCGTCGTCGTGCCCTCCGCCCATTTCTACGTCCGCAACCATTTCACGACTCCGATCTTGGATCCGCAGCGCTATGAGCTGACGGTCACCGGGCTGGTGGAGCGGCCCCTGCGCATTTGCTTGCGCGACCTACACAACATGCCGAAACTGTCGCTGCTCGCGACGCTGGAATGCGCCGGAAACGGTCGCGCACAGTTCGATCCGCCCGTTGACGGCGAGCAGTGGCGCTTCGGGGCGGCGAGCACCGCCGAATGGACCGGCGTCCCGCTGGCGGAAATCCTGGACCGGGCGGGTCTGATGCCGGACGCCCACGATGTGGTATTCCGCGGCGCCGACGCGGGTCGGGTCGACGGCAAGACGGGGCCGGTGCGGTTCGAGCGCGCCCTGTCGGTGCGGGACGCCCGTGATTCCGGCGCGCTCGTCGCGTACGCGATGAACGGCGAACCGCTGCCACTGCAGCACGGTCGTCCCGTGCGGCTGGTCGTGCCCGGTTGGTATTCAGTCGCGTCGGTCAAGTGGCTGACCGAGATCGACGTGATCGGCCATCCCTTCGAGGCGTTCTTCCAAACGCAGCGGTATCAGTACGAATGGGAGCGCGACGGCGCCGTCGTCCGTGATCCGGTCCGCCTGCAGCGCGTGCGCGCGCTGATCGCCCAGCCCGCCGACGGCGCCGCGGTGCCCGCGGGGGATTTCGTCGTGCGGGGCGTCGCCTGGTCGGGCTCGGCACCCATTGACCGCGTGGACGTCCGCATCGACGACGGTCCGTGGCAGGCCGCCCGCCTGCTCGGCGAACGCCGCCGGCACAGCTGGCAGTGGTGGGAGTTGTTCACGCACTGCGCCGTTCGAGGGCCCATGACGGTCCGGGCACGGGCCACTGACGAGGCCGGCAACACCCAACCCGAGCGACCTGAATGGAATCGGTTCGGCTACGGCGGCAACGCGATTCAGACCATCAGCGTTGAGGTGCGGTGAACGCCGCGGGCCGGCTTAGCCCCGGAGTTGCGTCAGCACCTTGACGTCTGAGGTCGCGCCGCGGTTGTAGGGCAGTTTGGACAGGGCTGTGGCCATGGCACATGTGTTGCTCAGCGCGGCGTACGTCAGCCCACCCCCGATCAGGGCGGCCACCCACTTCAGGCGTGGGACTGCGACGCTGCCCACAACGGATGTCAGCACCAGGGATCCGGCGACGAGCCGGACCTGACGCTCGAGTTCCCAACGTTGCGCGCCGCGGTCTACCTCGAAACCTTGGCCCTCCCAGTCGGTGATTCCGTTTTCCAGCACCCGCCCGCTGGTAAGCCCGGCGTTGCGTAACAGCGCTTGCGCCTTGGTTGAGCGTTGCCCCGAACGGCACACCAACACCACGTCGTCGTCCCGGCCGAGGCGCTCGGCGATCTCGGCGGCGTGCTGGCCCAGCAAGTCAAGGGGCACGTTGAGAGACCCGGCGATATGTGCGGTTTCGAATTCGGCGGGGGTCCGCACATCGACGACGCGTGGAGACTTGGGCGACTCGATCAGCTTGCGCAGCTCTGTCGAGGTGATGGCGTCGGCGGTGGGTGCGTTCATGCTTACTCCCGTTCTCAAGGCGTGGTGGAAATGGCTATCCCAAGCTTTTCGGCGTTGCCGTACTCGTCGTCGATGAGGACGACGTCACGACATTGGCGGTCGAGCAGCGCGGCCGCGATCGATGCGCGGTAGCCGCTGGCGCAGTGGACCCATAGCTGGCGGTCCTGGGGAAGTTCCTCGATGCGTTGGGGCAGTTCGTGCAACGCGACGTTGATCGCGTCGCGCACGTGGCCACTGTCGAACTCGCCCGTTTGACGCACATCGAGCACGAGGACACGCGGGTCAGCGAGCACGTCGACGAGATCCTCGAAGTCCGCGACGCGGTAGCTCCGCAGCTCTGATCCCCCGGCGAGCGTGCGGATGTCGCCGGTGGCGCTGCCGGTCAGTCGGTCGACACCGATGCGAATGAGCTCACGCTGGGCTTCCGCCACCTGCCCGGCGTCCTCCCCGATCAGGGTCAGCGGTGCGCCCCACGCGTAAAGCCAGCCAAGGTAATTGACGAAGGAGCCGGCTAGCTCGAAACCATATGTGCCGGCCAGATGCCCTGCCGCGAACGCGCTTCGGTTGCGCAGGTCAACCACCCATTGGCCGGCGTCGATTCGCGCGCGAAGCTCGTCGGGATGCACCGGTGCTACGGGGGAGAGATCCGGCGCTTCGGGCCCCTTCCTGTTGATCACGCCCATATGGGCGTAGTAGGCGGGATAAGCGGAAAGGCCGGCTAGCAGTTGCTCGACGTAGTTCTGTTCGTCCTGGGTGAGCGCCGGATTGGTCCGGCGTTCGTCGCCGATTGTCGACTCGTCGCCGTCGGTGGGGGCGGCCGAACAGAAGCTGCCGAAGCCGTGCGTGGGGTAGACGGCGGTGCTCGCGGGCAGCTCGTCGGCGAGCCGGCGAACCGAACGGTACTGCTGCCGAGTCAATCCGGCGGCGTGCTCCTCGCCGGCCAGGTCGGTCCTCCCGGTGCTGCCGAAGAGCATCGATCCGCCGGTGAAGACCGCGACCGCCTGGCCGGTATGGTCGCGGAGCACATAGGAGACATGATGGTGCGTATGGCCGGGCGTGGAGAGTGCCTCGAGGCGCAGCCTGCCGGTGTCGATCCGGTCGCCGTCGGCGACGGGCCGATGCGAGAAGTCGACCTCTTCCCCGGCGGGCAGACCGTATTCAGCGCCGCTGGTTTGGGCGAGCGCCAAGCCGCCGGTCACGTAGTCGTTGTGGATGTGGGTCTCCAGCACATGGGTGATGCGCAGGCCGCGGGCCAGCTGTAGCACGCGGTCGATGTCACGCTGCGGGTCGATGACGACCGCCACCTCGCCGTCGCTCACCAGGTAACTGCGGTCGCCCAACCCAGAGGTTTCGATAACCGAGACGTCCACCATGGTTCTTCCAAGCTGCTCTGTGTGCACACGCCGACTGACCCTGTCAACGTAACGGCCAGCAAACGCGGTGTCCCCGTGGCTAGGCCCGCGCCGGCGGAGGGGGTTGACAATCGGGATGCTATGACGTGGGCGTTGATCGGGCGTAAGCACGGCTCAATGCGGCATCGCGACGACATCGGCTCTGAGCGAATGCCGCAAACCCTTCGGGCGCCGGGGTCGACATCAGTTTGAACCCCGGTGATTTCTTCTCTGCCCGAACAGGGACGGGCGGCGGAATCGCTAGCTGCTGGACATCGAGTCGGCGCCGTCCGGGTAGACGCGTCGACCGTCGGCCGCAAACTCGCAGGCGCATGAGCGACCGCTGTCCTGCGACCAGCGCCGTAGCTGCGTGCCGCGCTTGCGCATCAGATGCTGCCGGTACACCTTGTCGCGCTGCTGCGGCGAGAACGCCAGGTCCAAGTTGATCGGCAACCCGGCCCAGTCGACCTGGTCACCCTCGTCGCCTGCGGCTGCCCGTCGCAGGCGGCACCGCAACGGGCAGACGGCCTGTCCGGTGTCCTCGAGGGGCCCATCGAAATCCAGAGCCACGCGTACGTCCCTCCTCGGCGCCACCAATGACTGAATGGTGCAGCGAGGTTGTTTCGGCGACAGGCGCGCGACGTTTCCGTCGTATTACGAGTCGGGCGGAAGGCAGGCCGCCTAGTACACGTCCCGGTGATAGCGCTTGTCGGAGCTCAGCGAGCGGACGTACTCCTTTGCGGCATCGGGCTCGAGGCGGCCGTGCTCGGCGGCGATCTCGCAGAGCGCGCGGTCGACGTCCTTGGCCATCGGGTCCGCGGTGCCGCACACGTACAGTTGCGCCCCGTCCTGCAGCCAGTGCCACAGCTGGGCGCCGCGCTGACGCATCAGGTGCTGCACGTACACCTTCTCGCGCTGGTCCCGGGAGAAGGCGAGGTCCAACTCGGTGAGGAACCCGTCGTTGCGCATCTGTTCGAGCTCGTCGCGGTAGTAGTAGTCGGTGGCCGCGTGCTGTTCGCCGAAGAACAGCCAGTTGGGGCCGGTGTGGCCGAGCGCACGACGCTCCTGCAGGAAACCGCGGAACGGCGCGATCCCGGTGCCGGGCCCGACCATGATCATCGGGGTGTCGGGATCGCTGGGCGGCCGGAAGTTGCTCGATGGCTGCAGGTAGACGGCGACCCGGTCGCCGGGGGAGCGGTCCGCGAGATACGTCGAGCACACCCCGCGGCGTGGGACGCCCTGGAAGTTGTAGCGCACCGGCGACACCGTCAGATGGACTTCCCCGGGGTGCTCTTTGGGGCTCGACGAGATCGAGTACAGCCGCGGCTGAAGGCGTTTGAGGACCCGCACCCATTCGTGGGCCGACGCCGAGACCGGCAGTCGTGCCAGCAGGTCGATGGACTGGCGGCCCCATGTCCAATCGCTCAGGGCGGCTTTGTTGTCCGGCTTCAGCAGCTCGGCGAGTTTCGGGTCACCGGTGCGCTCCTGCACGAACCGCACGAGGTCCCGGCTGATGTGGGCGATCTCCAGGCGCTCGGTCAGGGCGGAGCGCAACGACATCAACCCGTGCTCGCCGACCTCGACCGGGGTCTGCCCGTCCAGTCCGGTGACAGACAGCCATTCGTCGACCAGTTGGTCGCTGTTGCGCGGCCACACCCCCAGCGCGTCACCGGCTTCGTACTTCACGGTTTCTTCCGGCAGGTCGAAAACCAGCTGTCGCACGTCTTTTGCCGATTCCGGCCGACTCAGCACGGTGTTGCGGACCACCCCGGTGATCAGCGGGTGCTTTTTGCTGTAGGTGCCCACTCCCGGCCGGGCGGACCGGGAGGGCGACGGGACGGTCGACGTTGCGCGCGCCGGCGCGTGCTGATCGCGGCCGACAGGCGCGGGGGCGCGGGTGAGCGCCTCCATCACCTCGCCCAGCCACTTGGCCGCGGCGTCGTCATAGTCGGGCTCACAGTCGGCCCGGTCGGCGATGCGGGTCGCGCCCAGTTCGGCGAGGCGTGTGTCGAGGCTGCGTCCGTGGCCGCAGAAATTGTCGTAGTTCGAGTCGCCGAGGGCGAGCACCGCGTAACGGGTGTCGGTCAGCCTGGCCGCGCCGTCCGCCGTCAGCGCCCGCCAGAAGCCGGCACCGTTGTCCGGCGGTTCACCGTCACCGGTGGTGCTGGTGATCAGCAGCAGTTCCCGCGTCGAGGCCAGGTCGGCCAGCGGGAAGTCGTCCATGGCATGCAACGCGACCGGCAGCTCGGCGTCGCCGAGCCTTGCGGCGACATCGGCGGCGAGCTCTTCCGCGGTCCCGGTCTGCGACGCCCACAACACCACGATGGGTGCCCGTGGCGCGGGTTTGGTGTAGGGGGCCTCGGTCGTGGACTGCTTGGCGGCTCGCGCTGGAGCCGGCGCGTCATCGCGCGAGAACAGACCCGCGAGCAGACCATCCACCCATAGCCGGGTGCCGGAATCGAAAGGAGCGCTCTGGGGCAGGGTGGGCACCCCCGTCACGCGTCGCCCGGCGTCCGACCGAAGCGCGGTCAACATCCCGGCCAGGTAGGAGCGGCCGAGCTCGTCGAATTCCGGCACGGGTTTGGTTGCCACACCGAGCAAGTCGGCCAGGGCATCGACCTGTGACACGCTGATTTCCGTGACCTCCGTGGGCGCGGGTTGCGGTGAGTCGGCGTCCGCCGCCGGCTTGGCGGCCGGATCTGGCGCGGAGACAGCGACTTTCGCCAACGTGACGGCGCACGCTTTGAATTCCGGTTGGTTCGAGATGGGATCCACCGCGTCGTTGGTGACCGCGTTGATCGCCAGGTATTCGCCGAAGACGTCGTTCCAGTGGAAGGGGGCGAAGCAGTTACCGGGCCGCACCCGGTCGCTGATCGCGGCGGGCAGCACGGCGCGGCCGCGCCGGGAAGCGATCTCTGTCGCGTCGCCGTCGGCGATCTCCAGTCGTGCGGCGTCCTCGGGGTGGATTTCGATGAACGGCCCGGGGTTGAGCTTGTTGAGTTTGGCGACCTTGCCGGTCTTGGTCATCGTGTGCCACTGGTGCGGCAGGCGGCCGGTGTTCAACAGGAACGGGTAGTCGTTGTCCGGCATTTCCTCGGGCGGTAGGTGCGGGCGGGCGAAGAACACCGCGCGACCGTTCTCGGTGGGGAAGGCCAAGCGGGGTGTGCTGCCGTCCTCGCGGACCAGCCGGCTCTGACTGACCCCGTTGTTGAGGTAACGAATGGGGTTGCGGTCACCCGGCTGCTCTGGTGCGCAGGGCCACTGCAGCGGGCCCCGGCGCAGCCGGTCGTAGCTGGCTCCGCGCAGATCATAGCCGGTCTTCGGGTTCGAGAATCGCTTGATCTCTTCGAAGACCTCCTCGGCGGAGTCGTAGCTGAAAGCGTCCGAAAAGCCCATCTCGCAGGCGATACGGGCGATGATCTGCCAGTCGGGCAGCGCATCGCCCGGTGCCGTGACGGCGGGCTGGAACAACGTCATGTTGCGCTCGGAGTTGACCATCACGCCCTCGGCCTCCGACCACAGGGCCGCCGGCAGCAGCACATCGGCGTATTCGTTGGTCTCGTTCTGCAGGAAGGCATCCTGGGTGATGACCAATTCCGCGCGCTCCAGCCCGGCCAGCACGGTTCGCCTATTGGCCACGGAGGCAACGGGATTGGTGCAGACAATCCAGCACGCCTTGATGTCGCCCTCCGCCATCCGGGAGAACATGTCGATGGTGCCGGCGCCGACGTCGGTGCGCAACGTTCCCCGGGGGAGGCCCCACTGGTCTTCGGTGAAGGCGCGGTCCTCTGCCGACAGGACGGAGCGCTGGCCGGGCAGACCCGGTCCCATGTAACCCATTTCGCGGCCGCCCATCGCGTTGGGCTGACCCGTGAGCGAGAAGGGGCCGCTGCCGGGTTTGCAGATCGCGCCGGTGGCCAGGTGCAGATTGCACAGGGCGTTGGTGTTCCAGGTGCCGTGCGTGCTCTGGTTGAGGCCCATGGTCCAGCAGCTCACGAAGTTCTCGGCTTCACCGATCATGCGGGCCGCGGCGCGGATGTCGGCCTCGGGGATCCCGGTGATCTCGCTGACCGTGGCCGGGGGGTACTGCTCGAGGAAGCCGGGCATCACCTCCCACCCGTCAGTGAACTCGGCGATGAATTCGGGGTCGGTGTGCCCGTTTTCGACGATCAGGTGCAGCAGCCCGTTGAGCAGGGCGAGATCTGAGCCCGGAGCGATCTGAAGGAACAGGTCGGCCTTGTCCGCGGTCGCGGTGCGGCGCGGATCGACGACGATCAGCTTTGCCCCGGCCTTGACGCGGTCCATCATCCGCAGGAACAGGATGGGATGGCAGTCGGCCATGTTGGCGCCGATGACGAAGAAGACGTCGGCGTGTTCGAAGTCCTGGTATGAGCCGGGCGGCCCGTCCGCCCCCAGCGAGAGCTTGTAGCCGGAACCGGCGCTGGCCATGCACAGCCGTGAGTTCGACTCGATCTGGTTGGTGCCGATGAAGCCCTTGGTCAGCTTGTTCGCCAGATATTGCGCCTCGATGGACATCTGTCCCGACACGTACATGGCGAAGGAATCCGGGCCGTGCGCATCGATGATCGCCCGTAACCGGCCCGCGCACTGCGTGATCGCGCTGTCCATGTCGACGGCCTCGATCGGTTCCCCGCGGTCGGCGCGCACGTGCGCCGCTTCCATCCGGCCGGGCGCCTGCAACAGGTCCGAAGTGGTGGTGCCTTTGGTGCACAACCGGCCGAAGTTGGCTGGATGTTGTTTGTCCCCAACCGACTTCGCGATGTGACGGCGACCGCTCTCGGCATCTTCTGTGACCTGCAACACCATTCCGCAGCCCACGCCACAGTATGCGCACACGGTGTTCACGGCATCGGTGTGAGACGCCATGGACTCCCTGGCCACGCACTTCCCTCCTTTGAGCGCAACAGGCTTACATCGAATGGTGCGACGAGGATGTTTCGGCACCGGGTATCCGGAGTTTCCCCCGTTTTACGGCTTCCTCTCACCGGCCAAAGCGCGTCCGTGAACTCTCGGAAAAGCCGCAAACCCCCAGGTCAGCCAGGGTCATCGTCGACCCGCTGACTCCGCTCAAGGCTACCGGGGCGGCTGGCGGCATCACCTATCGGAATGGCGTCTCCGACCAAACAAACGGCACATTCACAGCCTTCGCTAAGCTCACCGCGTGCGTCGGCTGATGGTGATCCTCTTGATCCTGCTGGCGTCCGGTTGCGGCGAGAAGCACGCCGCAGCGCCGCCGGCGCCGGCCGACAAGTGCAAGGACTCCGATGGGCCGGCGCCCGACACCGTGCAGCGCGCCATCGCGTCGGTTCCCATCACCGTCCCGGGTGCCACGTGGGTGGAAATCGCTCGCGGACATGCCAGGAAGTGCCGCTTGTACTGGGTGCAGATCATCCCCACCATTGCCAGCGAATCCACCGGCCAGCAGCTGCTGTTCTTCGATCACAACACGTCGCTGGGCACGGCGACCCCGAACCCGAAGCCGTACATCACCGTGCTTCCGCCCTCCGACGACACCATCACGGTTCAGTACCAATGGTTGAAGGGCAACGATCAGCCGTGCTGCCCCACCGGTATCGGCACGGTGAAGTTCGAGATCGGCCCGGACGGCAAGCTGAGGGCGCTCGGCAAGATCCCGAATCAATGACGTTGGGCCACAAGCCGAACGCGCGCGAACCCCGCACGTTGATTGTCCGGCCCGCGTTGTGAATATTCAGACCCGAGAGCGGCTTCGTGCGGCCAAAAGGCCGAATTTCACAGGCTTTATTCAGTAGACTTTTACGCCGGGCTGCGCCATCACCGGGCGAGCCCTGTCATCCTTGACAACCAGTGCCGGCAGTGGATCCGGCGGAGGAAGGCAGGTCTCATGGGCAGCTCGCGGCGCCTCACACACTGGGACCCAGAGGATGTCGTGGCGTGGGAAGCCGGGAACAGGCTGATCGCCCGCCGGAACCTGATCTGGTCGATCGCGACCATGCACGTCGCCTTTTCCATCTGGTACCTGTGGTCGGTCATGGTGCTGTTCATGCCGGAGGACGTCTACGGGTTCACCACCGGCGACAAGCTGCTGGTGGGTGCCACCGCCGCCCTGGTCGGGGCGCTCGTGCGCATCCCGTACGCGATGGGCACGGCCAGGTTCGGCGGGCGTAACTGGGCGGTGCTGTCATCGGTCGTGCTCCTGATCCCGACCGTGGGTGCGATCGCGCTGCTGGCCCATCCCGGCCTGCCGTTGTGGCCCTACCTGGTGTGCGCGGCGCTGACGGGATTGGGCGGTGGCAACTACGCGGCGTCGCTGGCCAACGTCGAATCCTTTTATCCGCAGCGGCGCAAGGGGATGGCGCTGGGGCTCACCGGCGGGATCGGCAACCTCGGTGCCGCGGCCATCCAGGCCGTCGGCCTGGTGGTGCTGGCCACCGCAGGCCATCGGGCGCCGTACTGGGTGTGCGCCGTCTATCTGGTGCTGCTGGCCGTCGTCGGTGTCGGCGCGGCCCTGTTCATGGACAACCTCGACCATTCGATCGAGGTCGCCCACGTGCGATCCGTTCTGTCGTTCCCCGATACCTGGGCGATCTCATTCCTCTACATGTGCGCCGCGGGATCCTTCATCGGTTTCGCGTTCGCCTTCGGCCAAGTGCTGCAACACAACCTGATGGCCGCCGGGCAAAGCCACGGGCAGGCCGCGCTGCACGCCGCCGAAATCGCCTTCGTCGGACCGCTGTTGGGATCGATCGCACGGGTGGTCGGTGGCAGGCTGGGCGATCGTTTCGACGGTGGCCGCGTCACGCTGGTCGTCCTGACCGCCATGATCGCCGCCGGAGGCTTCCTGGTCGCCGTCAGCACCCATGAAGACCTCACACGCGTTCCCGGCGACCCGGTGGGGGCTTTCACGACGATCGGCTACGTCGTCGGATTCATTGCGCTGTTTATCTTTTGCGGCATCGGCAAGGGCTCGGTGTTCAAGCTCATCCCGTCGGTCGTGGCGGAGCGAAGCCGTGCGCTGGGTGTCGCCGACGCCGAGCGGCGGCACTGGGAGACCGTGCGGGCAGGAGCGCTGATCGGATTCGCCGGCTCGCTGGGCGCACTCGGGGGAGTGGTGATCAACCTGGCGCTGCGGCAGTCCTACGCCAGCGCCGACACCGAGACGCCGGCGTTCTGGTTCTTCCTGATCTGTTACGTCGCTGCCGCGATCCTGACCTGGGTCAGATACGTCGGGCCGCAACGGGACGCGGCGCGGCCGGGCTGGGAGGTGCTCGGCGAGCAGCCCGTCAGCTCGTGACCGTGTCCGCCAAGTTCTCCGGGTGCAGCATCTCGGCATAGCGCAGCTGCTCGGGGATCCCGAAGCCGTCGACGAGCGTTTGCGCGTGGGGGCGCAGCGCGCGGCATCGATCGTTGATGCCCCGGGTGACGGCCTTGGCGCGTTCGGTGGACAGGTACCGATGCTCGATGTACCAGGCTTTGTCGTCCTCGATCACCGACAGCGCGTACAGATCGCAGACGATGCCCAACAGCTCCCGGGCCTCCTCGTGCGGGCAGGCGTCGATGCCGGCCACGAACGCTTCGAGGATCACCCGGTCGATGTGCGCGGCCGCGGCGTGCAGCACGTGGTCCTGCACCGCGTTGAATGCGTCGAACTCCGACATCTCCTTGGATTTGGCCTGCAGCCGGCGCGCGACGGAGGCGAGGAGGTATTCCTCCCGATCCTCGAACATCTTGATCTGGGTGCCCCGGTTGAACAGGCTGCCCTCTTCCTCGCTGTCCTGCCGGGCGTCCACGATGGTTTGGATGATCGTCTCTGCCGCAGTGCGTTTGACCACGCGCTCACCGACGGTGTTGGCGGCGAAACGGACCCATTCGACGGGGCTCATGCTGCGGATGTCGTCGGCGTAGGCCGTCAGCAGCTCCTTGGCCACCAGCTGCGTCAGGACGTGGTTGTCACCCTCGAACGTGGTGAACACGTCGGTGTCGCCGCGTAGCGCGACCAACCGGTTCTCGGCCATGTAGCCCGCGCCGCCGCAGGCCTCCCGCGCCTCCTGAATCGCCCGGGACGCGTGCCAGGTGTTGGCCGCCTTCAAGCCGGCGGCACGTGCCTCCAATTCGCGTTGCTCGTCGGCGTCGACTGCGTCGGCGGTCTGGATGTCATGGCATTTACCGACCAGCTCGTTCTGGGCGAACTGCAGCGCGTACGACTTGGCGATCAACGGGAACAGCCGGCGCTGGTGCACCAGGTAGTCCATGATCAGCACCTCGGACTCGTCGTCGGGTGCGCTGAATTGCTTGCGCTGCAAGGCGTATCGCGTGGCGATGTCCAACGCGACGCGCGCGGCCGCGCCCGCGCTGCCGCCCACCGTGATCCGCCCGCGCACCAACGTGCCCAGCATGGTGAAGAACCGGCGGTTGGGGTTCTCGATCGGTGAGCTGTAGGTCCCGTCCGGCGCCACGTCGCCGTATTTGTTCAGCAGGTTCACCCGCGGGACGCGGACGTGGTCGAAGACGATTCGGCCGTTGTCGACCCCGGGCAGGCCGCCCTTGTACTCACAGTCCGACGTCGTCACCCCGGGCAGGTCGTTGCCGTCGGCGTCGCGGATCGGCACCAGCAGACAGTGCACGCCGTGCTGGACCGGCTCGCCGTTCTCGGTCGTGATGAGTTGCGCGAATACCGCTGCCATGGTGGCGGTTTCGGCCGCCCCACCGATGTAATCCTTACGGGCCGTCGGCGTGGGGGAGTCGACGATGAACTCCTCCGTCGCGGGGTCATACGTCGCGGTGGTCTCCAGCGACTGCACGTCGCTGCCGTGTCCGGTCTCGGTCATCGCGAAGCAGCCCCGCAATTCCAGGCTGATGATCTTCTTCACGTAGGCCTCGTGGTGGCGCTCGGTGCCGAGGTTTTCCACGGCGCCGCCGAACAGCCCCCACTGAACGCCGGCCTTCACCATCAACGACAGATCCGACATCGCGAGCATCTCGATCATCGTGATGGCGGCGCCGATGTCGCCGGTGCCGCCGTGCTCCTTGCGGAAGTTGTCGGCGGCGGCGCCGAACGCGGCCATGATCCTCATCTGCTCCGCCACCTTGGTGCGCGCGATCACGGTGTTCGGGGTGTAGTGCGGGCGGAAGAGGTCCTCACTCATGGTGGACCGCAGCTGGTTCTTGACGTCGCGCCAACGCCCGTCGAGGGCGTTGCGCAGCTGCTCGGCAATGGTTGTGCTATCTGGCGCCATAGACCGACCGTATCCCCCGGTTCGCGTTGCGTGAAACAACAACCCGATTTTCACCGAACGTGCATCCATGGCGAGGTCGAGGCCGAATTTTCGTGCTGAGTGCACGCTCGCCCGCTACCTTCTCGGTTATGAGTCGGTGGGTGGCGTCGATGTGTCTCGCCCTGGCGTTGGTGGGATGCGCGTCCGGGCATCCACCCGCGCCGCGGCCGATGCTGACGTATCTGGGCCAGTCGCAGGTTCCGTTCGACGCCACCTTCGACGGCACCGTCATCGGCGGGCTGTCGGCGCTCAGCTACGACCCGGGCCGCCAGCTGTATTACGTGATCAGTGACGATCGCTCCAAGAAGAATCCGGCCCGGTTCTACACGGTGCAGTTGTCCCTGTCGGACAGGGGAATTGACCACGTCACGTTCACCGGCACCCATCCGCTGCTCGACCCGTCCGGCCGGCCGTTCCCGCCGCTCAGGGCGGATACCACGCCGCCGATCGTTCCCCCCGACCCCGAAGGCATCGCGTTCGATCCCGCCCGGCAGCGGCTGTACTGGTCCTCCGAAGGTGAGCGGCTCACCGCCGGCCCGGTGTTGCTCGACCCGTGGATCCGGACCGCGGCGCTCGACGGTGCCTACCTGGGCCAGTTCACCCTGCCGGCCAATCTGGCGATGTCGGCGCAGCGCGTGGGCCCGCGCAGAGACAGGGCGCTGGAGGGCCTGGCGCTGACGCCCGACGGCCGATCGCTGTTCGCCGCGATGGAGGCCCCCGGCTACAACGACGGTCCGCTCAGCGGCGGCGGCCCCCGCATCCTCCCCCGGATCACGAAGTTCGACGTCGCGCCCGGCGCGGCCACGGCCCAATCCGCGTCCCCGAGGGAGCCGCCGGCCCCGCCCGCCGATGTCAACGGTGTCTCCGATCTGGTCGCCCTGTCGGACACGACCTTCTTGGTGATCGAGCGATCGTCGGCCCTGCCGCCGACGGTGCGGATCTACCGCGCCGAAATCGGTGCGGCGACAGACGTTTTGACCACCCCGTCGATGGAGCACGCGGCCGTGACGCCCATGACTAAAACCCTGGCGGTCGATTTGTCGTCCACGCCGGGACTGTCACCGCTGGACAACGTCGAGGGCATCACGCTGGGACCGAAGCTGCCCGACGGTCGCCAGTCGGTGGTGCTGGTCAGCGACAACAACTTCTCGCCCCGCCAGGTCACCCAGTTCCTGTTGTTGGCGATGTGATGCGGGCCCGGCCGGGCTCGGGCCGCAGCCGGTAGAGGGTGAAGCCCGTCGCCGCCACGCCGAAGAGCACCAGCATGGTCATGTCGAACACCCACCAACCGCTGTAGTGGGTCCACGTCTGGGAGTCGGCGGCCAGCGCGTCGACCCTGCGCAGGTCGACCGTGGACGCCGACGCGGCGAAGCCCCATCGGGCGGGAACGAACCAGGAGATCTCCTGGAAGCCCCACTTGCTCACCAGCTGGACGAGGCTCCCGTTGAACAGCGCCGACGCCAGGATCACCGGCAACAGCAGCGGCAGGACCTCACGCAGCCGAGTGCCCAGCGCCGACAACGCGAGCCCGATCACCGCGGACACGATGGCCGTCACCGCCACGCTCACATAGAGCTCGAGCGTGGCGTCGTGCAGCAAGGCGGCGCCGCGCGTTGGACCGCCCTTCTCGGCGACGACGATGGCGAACACGACTGCCGTCAACAGGGCCGCGGCGACGCCGAACACCAGGATCTTGGCGGCCAGGTAGGCCGTCGTCGACATCCCGAGAGCCTGCTCGCGCCGGAAGACGTGCCGCTCGCCCACCACGGCCCGGATCGTCAGCGCGGTGCCGATGATCACCGCGGCGACGTTGAGGGCGGCCAGGAGCTCGATGGCTTCGTGCGGGTGGGCGGCGCCCGCCGGTGGCCGGGCCAAGCCCGAATCGCCCGGGATCAGCAGCGTCGCTCCCGCCAGCAGGAACGGCAGAATCGCCAAGAACACGAAGTAGAGCCGGTCGGCGAAGATCAGCCTGACGTCGCGGCGGGCCAGCAGCCGGACCTGCCGCGCCATCGGGGGTTCGGCGGGCGGCGGCGACGGGGCGGCCACCTCGGGCGGCGCCGTCAACGCCGACGCCGATGGGCGGGCACGGAACGCACGGTGGGGTCCGCCGGGATCGGCGCCCGCCCGGGCGAGCACCGCGGACCAGTCGGCCGTGCCCATCGCGGCCTCGATCTGCGCGGGCGGCCCGAGGAATGCCGTCGTACCGGCCGAGGTGAGAACCAGCACCTGATCGCACAGGTCGAAGTCGGTCGACGACGTCCGCGATGACGCGGCCGCCACGACCACGCAGCCGATGTCGGCCTGGCGCCGCAGCATCGCCATCACGTGGCGCTGTTGTTCGGCGTCCAGGCCGGCGCTCGGCTCATCAACCACGAGCAGCGTCGGCCGGGTGACGAGCTCGACCGCCAGCGCGGCGCACCGGCGCAGCTCGGGCGGTAGCTTGCCGATCCGGGTGGCCCGGTGCGGTGTCAGCTCGAGTTCCTCGAGAACCTGGCTGACCACGCGGTCTCGTTGCTCGGTCGAAACGTCCTGCGGCAGGCGCATTTCGGCGGCGTATCGCACGACCCGTTCGACGGTCAGCTGCCGGTGCAGGCGGTCGTCGGGCGACACGATGCCGATGCGGCTGCGCATGGACTGCGGCTCGGCGTGCACGTCGTGGCCGTCGACGGTGACGCGGCCGGAGCTGAGTTGCCTGGTGCCGGCGAGCAGTCCGAGCAGCGCGGAGTTGCGCGCGGCCGAGGGCCCGACGACCGCGGTGAACGTGCCCGGACGCGCCGTGAAGGAGATATCCGACAGCGTCTCGCGCCCGTCGACGGTGAGTCCGAGCCGGTACGCGGCGACTCCGACGGTGCGGGCGTCGGCCTTGAGCGGCAGGCGGTAGGTGGCGTTCGGCTCCGCCGGGCGAATCGAAGGACGCGCGACGCGCAGTTTCGAGGTGACCATCCGTTCGATCAGCCCCGGACCGCCCGTGTCCTGAGCGGGCGGCGCGGGGTGCGGCTGAGCGGCACGACGGGCATCCGCTGCGTCTCGCGCTGTGTCGGGGCCCGCAGGGTGGGGCCGTGCGGGCGGGGCGGTGGCGGCGCGACCGGAAAAGGAGGCGGCGGGTGAGCCCCGGGCCGGGGCGCCGGGCGCTGAGCCGGGGCCGGCGGACCTGCGGGCTGCGCGATCTGGAAGACCAGCCGCGGGCCCCGCTGCGGATCACCGACACTGATCGCCTGGCCGTCGCGGATGTTCACCGTCGACGCCCGCGCGCCGTCGACGAAGATCCCGTGGTGGCTCAGGTCGATGGCCACCCACTGGGTGCCGGCGAACCGCAGCACCATCTCCGGCCCGGGCGGTGGCGGCGGCGAGCCCGGGTTACCGAGGCGCTCGAGGGCGATGTCGCAGCCCGGGCCGTAGCCGACGATCACGTCGCGCCCCGGGGCGAAGTCGAACCTCATGGGCCCGACCCACACGGTCAACGGGGAGGCCCTGAACGCGGAAGCCTCGGTCCGCATCGCCCGCCCCCTTTCGTCACCGGTCAGCTCGACTTAGTGTCTACCCGCTGGCCGCGGCCTCTTCACCGGTTTAAGCCCTCACAGCGTGCTACGCCGCCCGGCCGGCGACGCATTGTCGAGGAGCCGGCGCAATACCTGGACCGCGTCCGTGAGCACCCGGCGGTCGCCCGGTTCGAGGAGCGCGAGTTGGGGTTCGATCGCGGCGGCGCGGTCGGCGCGGACCGCGTTGAGCATGCGTTTGCCCTGAGGGGTGATGCGGATCCGGACGGCGCGCGCATCCCCCGGGTCGATGGTCCGGGTGACCAGGCCGGCCTCCTCGAGCCGGCGCACCTGGGTGGTCATGGTCGGTTGGGAGCAGTGGTCGACGGTCGCGAGATCACCGATGCGGGCTTCCCCGTGAGCTTCGATCGTGGCGAGCAGCCTGGCCTGCGCCGCGGGCAAGGGCATCTGGATGCGCTGGGTGGCCAGCCGGTTGAGCCGCGCCACCACGGCGAGCAGATCCGCTCCCAGCTGCTGGGCCTCGACGTGTGCGGTATCGACAACTCTGTCCATGTGCCCATCGTTCCATAGCTTTGCTAACTGAGACGAGAGGCGCCGGCCCGAACTGGGCCGGAAGTCACGAAGTGTATGACGCGACTCGGCGCGGCGGGCTGGCACAATCAGTGAAGTGAATGCCCGTCGCCCCGTCCGTTCGCACCATCGGGGTGGGCCGTTACGACCGGCCGAATTGGCACAGGCCTCCGTGATGGGGGCGCTGTGCGCGGTGATCTCGATCGTCGCCGGGGTGATCCCGTTCGCGCAGGGTTTGGCGCTGTTGGGCACCGTGCCCATGGGGCTGCTGACCTACCGTTACCGCCTCCGGGTGCTCATCGCCGCGACGTTTGCTGCCGGAACTCTGGCCTTCCTCATCTCTGGATTGGGCAGTTTCCTGACCGTCATCAACTGCGCCTACATCGGCGGATTGACCGGAATCGTCAAACGCCGGGGCAGGGGCACACCGACCGTGACGTTCGCGTCCCTGATCGCCGGCTTCTTCGTCGCCGTCGCCACGGTCGGCATGCTGGCGGTGCTGAATCGGTTGCGCCATCTGATCTTCCAGGTGATGACCGCCAACGTGGACGGTGTCGTGGCGTTCCTCGACCGGGTGAATCTCGGGTGGCTCGGCGTCGACGTCAAGCGGGTCTTCGAATTCGGGTTGCAGTATTGGCCGTGGCTGATGCTCGGCTATGTCACCTACGGCGTCGTGGTGTCGTCGTTGATCGGTTGGTGGGCGCTGTCCCGCCTCCTGGATCGGATGGGCAACGTTCCGGATGTGCACAAACTGGACGCTCCGGACGAGCCGCCCGACGCCCCGATCGGGCCCGTGCCGGTGCGGCTCGACAAGGTGCGGTTCCGCTACCCGCACGCCCAGCAGGACGCGTTGCGTGAGCTCAGCATGGAACTGCAAGTCGGAGAACACGTTGCCGTCATCGGCGCCAACGGGTCCGGCAAGACCACGTTGACGCTGATCCTGGCGGGCCGGCCCCCGACATCGGGCACCGTGCGGCGCCCCGGAGCGGTGGGGTTGGGCATGGTGGGCGGCACGGCGCTTGTCCTGCAGCACCCGAAGAGCCAGGTGTTGGGCACCCGGGTGGCCGATGATGTCGTCTGGGGGCTGCCGCCGGGCACCGCGGTCGACGTCGACCATTTGTTGCGCGAAGTAGGGCTCGAGGGTTTCGGCGAACGGGACACCGGAAGCCTGTCCGGCGGGGAGTTGCAGCGCCTCGCCCTCGCCGCGGCGCTGGCCCGAGAACCGGCGCTGCTGATCGCCGACGAATTCACCAGCATGATCGACCGAGAGGGCCGTAACGTCTTGTTGAACGTGCTGTCGGGCCTTCCCCAACGGCATCGAACCGCCCTGGTGCACATCACGCATTTCGACAACGAGGCCGCGTCGGCGGACCGGACGATCAACCTCAGCGATTCCCCGGACAACACCGTTGTGGTTGGGGCTCGAACAAGCCGGTGCTCGAAATCATCGGCGTCGGACACGAATACAACAGCGGGACACCGTGGGCGAAGACCGCGCTGCGCGACATCAACCTCGTCGTGGAGCAGGGTGACGGGATCTTGATTCACGGCGGCAACGGCTCGGGCAAGTCGACGCTGGCGTGGATCATGGCCGGGCTGACCGTTCCCACCAACGGCGCCTGCTTGATCGACGGCGAGCCCATCCGGGAGCACGTCGGCGCGGTGGCGCTGTCATTTCAGACGGCGCGGCTGCAATTGATGCGCAGTCACGTCGGCCTGGAACTTGCCTCCGTGGCGGGCTTTTCCGACGATGACGAAGACCGGGTGGTCGCCGCCCTTGCCGCGGTCGGGCTGGAACCCGCGATGGGCAAGCGGCGCATCGATCAGCTCAGCGGCGGCCAGATGCGGCGGGTGGTCCTGGCCGGCCTGCTGGCGTGTTCGCCGCGCGTGCTGATCCTCGACGAGCCGCTGGCCGGGTTGGACGTCGCCAGCCAGCGGGGCCTGCTGCGCGTGCTGGCGGATCTGCGCCGTCACCGGGGCCTGACCGTAGTTGTCATTTCCCACGACTTCGTCGGTTTGGAAGCCGTGTGCACGCGGACCGTGCATCTGCAGAAGGGCGCGCTGCAAGCGGTGTCGGCCACCGCCGCGGCCGGGGGTGTGGCGTGACCGTAACCTCCGCCTCGGCCCCCAGGAGGAGTCGGCGCACCTACCGGCCGGTGGTGCTATTGGTTCCGGTGCCGGGCAGGTCCCCCATCCACAACCTGTGGGCCGGAACCAAACTCCTGGTGGTCTTCGGTGTTTCGGTGTTGCTCACCCTGTTTCCGGGCTGGGTGACCATCGGGTCGGTGGCGGCGCTGGTGCTGGCGGCGGTCTGGATCGCTCACATCCCGCGGGGGGCGCTTCCGTCGGTTCCGCGGTGGCTGTGGATCCTCCTCACACTGGGTTTCGTGACCGCCGCGCTGGCCGGTGGTAGTCCGATGCTGACCATCAACGGGGCCCACATCTGGCTCGGCGGGGCGTTGAACTTCCTGCGGATCTCCACGTTATCGGTGGTTCTGCTCGGGCTGGGGGCGATGGTGTCCTGGACCACCAACGTCGCCGAAATCGCGCCCGCCCTGGCGATTTTGGGCCGCCCGTTCAAGTTGTTGCGGATTCCGGTGGACGAGTGGGCGGTGGCCCTGGCCCTGGCGCTGCGTGCCTTCCCGTTGCTGATCGAGGAATTCCAGGTGCTCTACGCCGCCCGTCGACTGCGGCCCAACCACATGCCGACGAGTCGCAAGGCGCGGGTCAGGCAGACGGCGGGTAACTCGATCGATCTGGTCGCCGCCGCCATCGTGGTGACCCTGCGCCGGGCCGACGAGATGGGCGATGCGATCACCGCTCGCGGCGGCATCGGCCAGCTCTCCGCCGATCCGGCACGGCCGAAACTGGGGGACTGGGTCACGCTCGGCGTCACCGTCGCGGTCAGCGGTGCTGCGGTGGCGATCGAGACGATATTCCACCTGACGGCCTAGGCCCTCGCGTAGCGTGAGCGGGTGGCCGACATCCACCGGACTCGCGCGATCGCGGCACGCATCGGCGACGTCTGGGAAACACTCGCAGACTTCGGGTCGATCAGTTCGTGGGCCGGCAACGTCGATCACTCGTGCATCTTGTACTCCGGGCCCGACGGACCCGGCGTCGGCACGGCCCGCCGGGTGCAGGTCAAGCGCGACGCCCTCGTCGAGCGCATCACCGAATTCGACCCGCCCCGCGCCCTCGCCTACGACATCGAAGGCCTGCCACGCCGCCTGCGCAGGGTGTCCAACCGCTGGACGCTGGCACCCGCCGGCGGTGATTCGGCCGCGACCACCCTGGTGACCCTCACCAGCACCGTCGAAATCGGCCCGCACGCAACGCAACAGCTGGCCGAAGTTGTCCTGTGCCGCGTCCTCGTGCGACAGTCCGAGGCGATGCTCGCCGGCCTGGCGAATCGATTGGAGCACGCTGGTGTCTGATCGCCCCGACGTCGTCATCATCATGACCGACGAGGAACGCGCGGTGCCGCCGTACGAGGCCCCCGACGTGCTCGCGTGGCGCGACCGGACGCTCGGCGGCCGCAAGTGGTTCGACGACCACGGCGTCAGCTTCACCCGGCACTACACCGGATCGCTGGCCTGCGTGCCAAGCCGCCCAACGATTTTCACCGGGCACTACCCCGACCTGCACGGCGTCACCCAGACCGATGGCATCGGAAAGACCGCCGGCGATTCGCGCATGCGCTGGTTGCGCCAGGGTGAGGTGCCCACACTGGGCAATTGGTTCCGCGCCGCCGGATACGACACCCATTACGACGGCAAGTGGCACATCTCGCACGCCGATATCACCGACCCTTCGACCGGCCGACCGCTGGCCACCAATGACAAGAACGGCGCCGTCGACGCCGCCGCGGTGCGGCGCTACCTGGCCGCAGATCCGCTGGGGCCGTTCGGTTTCTCCGGGTGGGTCGGTCCGGAGCCGCACGGGGCGGCATTGGCCGACGCCGGCGTGCGCCGCGACCCGCTGATCGCCGACCGGGTGGTCGCCTGGCTGGCCGATCGTTACGCCCGCCGCCGCCAGGGCGATCCCGCCGCGTTGCGTCCGTTCCTCCTGGTGGCCAGCTTCGTCAATCCCCACGACATCGTGTTGTTCCCGGCCTGGTCGCGCCGGAGCCCGGTCAAGCCGTCGCCGCTCGACCCGCCCGCGGTGCCCGCCGCGCCCACCGCGCAGGAAGACCTGTCCACCAAGCCGGCGGCGCAGATCGCGTTCCGCGAGGCCTATTACTCCGGCTACGGCCCCGCACCCGCGATCGAGCGGACCTATGAGCGCAACGCGCAGCGCTACCGCGACCTGTACTACCGGCTGCACGCCGAGGTGGACGGCCCGCTCGATCGCGTCAGGCGGGCGGTCACCGAAGGCGGTTCGGGCGACGCGGTATTGGTGCGCACCGCCGACCACGGCGACCTGCTGGGCGCCCACGGCGGCCTGCACCAGAAGTGGTTCAACCTGTACGACGAGGCCACCCGCGTTCCCTTCGTCATCGCGCGCATCGGCGAGCGGTCGACGCGGCCACGCCGCGTCACGGCGCCGACCTCACACGTCGACCTGGTCCCCACCCTGCTGGCGGCGGCGGGCGTCGACGTCGCCGCGGCGGCCGCCACGCTGGCCGAGTCGTTCTCGGAAGTGCACCCGCTGCCCGGGCGGAACCTCATGCCGATCGTGGACGGCGCGGCGGCGGACGAGGCACGCGCCGTCTACCTGATGACCCGCGACAACATGCTCGAAGGGGACAGCGGCGCATCGGGATTGGCGCGGCGGCTGAAGCGGACCGTCGATCCGCCCGCGCCGCTGCGCATCCGGGTGCCGGCCCACACCGCCTCCAACTTCGAGGGGTTGGTGGTCCGCGTCGACGAGACGGCGGCCACCGGTGGCGCGGGCCACCTGTGGAAGCTGGTGCGTACCTTCGACGACCCGAGCACCTGGACGGAGCCGGGGGTGCGGCACTTGGCGGCCAACGGGCTCGGCGGAGACGCGTACCGCACGTCCCCGCTCGACGACCAGTGGGAGCTGTACGACCTCACCGCCGATCCGATCGAAGCCGTCAACCGGTGGGCCGATCCCGACCTGCATGCCCTGCGCGCGCACCTGCGAGCGCGGCTCAAACACGTCCGGGCCGACTCCGTTCCGGAGCGAAACGTGCCGTGGCCCTACGCCTCTCGCCGCCCATCCGGCGCGCGGCCGTCGATGCTGAAGCGGTTGATCGGCAACGTCGTGACGCCGCGGCGCCCGGGCTAAGTCCGCATCCGGTCGATGAGGTTCGACAACACCACGATGCTCTCGCTGCGCTCGATGTCCGCGCTCGACCGGATCCGCTCGAGGGCGGCCTCCAGGTGGCGCATGTCGCGCGCCAGCACGTGCAGGATGGCGTCCGACGTGCCGGTCACCGTCGCGGCGCTGACCACCTCGGGCATGTCCACCCAGGCCGCCCGCAGCCGGTCCGGCGCGATCGTGCCGTGGCAGAACACCTGCACGTAGGCTTCCGTGTTCCAGCCGAGCGCATTGCGGTCGACGATCGTGGTGAAGCCCTTGATGACGCCGGCGTCGAGCATCCGGTCGACGCGCCGCTTGACCGCCGGGGCAGACAGATTCACCTTTTCGCCGATCTCGGCGAACGTTGCACGCGCGTGCTCGGTCAGCTCGGCCAGGATGCGGGCGTCGGTCTCGTCGAGGCGCTCCATCACCCTTCCCTTCGATCGGGCGCAATGAATCGGTGGCGAAGCCACTCTTACGCAATAAATCGCCTATAGACACGCAATATATAGCGTTTGATTGTGTCAGGATGCCGAAATACCGTTGATCTATGACGGAACAATACGTGGTGGCGGCCGGGTCCGGCTCGGCACCCGGCCGCCGGGTCCGCACGCCCCGCGCCCGCCGGTACGCGATGACGCCGCCGGCGTTCTTCGCCGTCGAGTACGCGATAAACCCCTGGATGGACGTCGCCACACCCGTCGATGTCGGCCGCGCGCAGGCCCAGTGGGACGACCTGCGCACCACCTACCTTCGGTTAGGGCATCAGGTCGAGGTGATCGGGCCGGCGCCGGGGCTTCCGGACATGGTCTACGCCGCCAACGGCGGATTCATCGCCGGCGATGTCGCGATCGTCGCGAGGTTTCGATTCGCGGAGCGGGCCGGCGAGTCGCAGGCCTACGCCCAATGGATGTCTTCGCTCGGGTACCGGCCCGTGTCCACCCGTCACGTCAACGAGGGGCAGGGCGACTTGCTGATGATCGGCGAAACGGTGTTGGCGGGCTACGGCTTTCGCACCGACCGGCGTGCGCACGCGGAGATTTCCGCGGCGCTGAGGGTGCCGGTGGTCTCGCTGGAGTTGGTCGATCCGCGCTTCTACCATCTCGACACCGCGCTGGCCGTACTCGACGACCATACGATCGCGTTCTACCCGCCGGCGTTCAGCACCGCGGCGCAGGACCAACTGCGCGCGCTGTTTCCCGACGCGATCGTGGTCGGCAGCGCCGACGCGTTCGTGCTGGGCCTCAACGTCGTCTCCGACGGACTGCGCGTCGTCCTTCCCTCGGCCGCAACGGGTTTCGCCGGGCAATTGCGCGACGCCGGCTTCGAGCCCGTCGGCGTCGACCTGTCCGAGCTCCTCAAGGGTGGCGGCTCGGTCAAGTGCTGCACATTGGAGTTGTTTCCATGACGATCCTCGACGCCCGGACGTCCACCCGAACGCAGGCCGCGATCGGCCTGGTCGAACGCCATGCCGCGCACAACTATTCGCCGTTGCCCGTGGTGGCGGCCAGCGCCGAGGGTGCCTGGATCACCGATGTCGAGGGCCGGCGCTACCTGGACTGCCTGGCCGCCTACTCGGCGGTCAACTTCGGCCATCGCAACCCCGAGATCACCGCGACGGCCCATGCGCAGCTCGACACCGTCACGTTGGTGAGCCGCGCGTTCCACTGCGACACGCTCGGCCCGTTCTGCGCCGCCCTCGCGCGGCTGTGCGGCAAGGACCTGGTGTTGCCGATGAACTCGGGCGCCGAAGCGGTGGAGAGCGGCCTCAAGGTCGCACGCAAATGGGGTACCGACGTCAAGGGCGTCCCCGACGGACGGGCCAACATCATCGTGGCGGACAACAACTTTCACGGCCGCACGATCAGCATCGTCGGCTTCTCCTCGGACCCGACGGCGCGGGCGGGATTCGGACCGTTCACCCCCGGGTTCCGCTCGGTACCCTTCGGCGATGCCGCCGCACTGGCCCGCGCCATCGATGACCACACCGTCGCGGTGCTGCTCGAACCGATCCAGGGGGAGGCGGGCATCGTCGTCCCGCCCGACGACTACCTGCCGACGGTCCGCGCGCTGTGCAGCAGGCACCGCGTGCTGATGATCGCCGACGAGATCCAGTCCGGCCTGGCGCGCACGGGGCACACCTTCGCCTGCGACCACTGGGGCGTGGTGCCCGACGTCTACCTGCTGGGCAAGGCGCTGGGCGGCGGCGTGGTCCCGCTGTCGGCGGTCGTCGCCGACCGCGAGGTCCTGGGCGTGCTGCACCCCGGCGAACACGGCTCCACCTTCGGCGGCAACCCGTTGGCCGCCGCGATCGGCAGCACGGTGGTCGCCATGCTGGGCCGCGGAGAGTTTCAGGCCCGCTCGGCGGAGTTGGGCGCGCGCCTGCACGCGCGCCTGCGCGAACTGGTGGGCCACGGTGTGCGGGCGGTGCGCGGGGTGGGCCTGTGGGCCGGCGTCGACATCGACCCGGTGCTCGGGACGGGCAAGCGGATGAGCCTTCGGCTGGCCGACCGCGGTGTGCTGGTGAAGGACACCCACTCCTCGACGCTGCGGTTCGCGCCCCCGCTGGTGATCAGCGCGCAAGAAATCGACTGGGCGGTTGAGCAGTTCGCTATGGCGTTGCGGGAGGCTGGCCCATAATCAGCTGATCGAGCAAGGAGGGGCATGCCACCGACGTCGATCAGCCTGAGGGAGCAGATGCTGCGGCGCCGTCCAGTCGTGGGCAACGTCGTCGCCTACGGGGCCGCGGACCATCTCAAGCGGAGCATCGGGACTTTCCAGCTGACCATGTTCGGTGTCGGCTCGACCGTCGGGACGGGCATCTTCTTCGTCATGTCTCAGGCCGTTCCCGAGGCCGGCCCCGGCGTGATCCTGTCGTTCCTCATCGCCGGGCTCGCGGCCGGGCTCGCCGCCATCTGTTACGCCGAATTAGCTTCCGCGGTACCGGTTTCGGGGTCGTCGTATTCCTACGCGTACACCACGCTGGGCGAGGTCGTCGCGATCGGGGTGGCCGCCTGCCTGCTGCTGGAATACGGGGTGTCGACGGCCGCGGTCGCGGTCAACTGGAGCGGCTACCTCAACAAGCTGCTCAGCAATATCCTCGGAATCCAATTCCCGCACGCGTTGTCCGCCGCGCCCTGGGATGCGCAACCCGGCTTGGTGAATCTGCCGGCGATCATCCTGCTCGCGATGTGCGCCGTCCTGCTCATCCGCGGCGCCAGCGAATCGGCCAAAGTCAACACGATCATGGTGCTGATCAAGCTGGGCGTGCTGGTGATCTTCGTCGTCGTCGCGTTCACCGCCTTCGACGCGACCCACCTGCGCGACTTCGCGCCCTTCGGCGCCGCGGGCATCGGCTCGGCCGCCGGCACCATCTTCTTCTCCTACATCGGCCTCGACGCGGTGTCGACCGCGGGCGACGAGGTGAAGAACCCGCAGAAGACCATGCCGCGCGCGCTGATCGCGGCGCTGCTGACCGTGACCGGCGTTTACCTGTTCGTCGCGCTGGCCGCGCTCGGCACTCAACCGTGGCAGGAGTTCGCCGGACAGCAGGAGGCCGGGCTGGCCACCATCCTCGACAACGTCACGCGCGGCAGCTGGGCCAGCACCATTCTGGCTGCGGGGGCGGTGATCTCGATCTTCTCGGTCACGCTGGTCACCATGTACGGGCAGACGCGCATCCTGTTCGCCATGGGTCGCGACGGGCTGCTGCCCTCGCGATTCGCGCGGGTGAACACGCGCACCATGACGCCCGTGAGCAACACGGTGATCGTGGCTATCGCGGCCTCGGCGCTGGCCGCCTTCATACCGCTGGACAAGTTGGCGGACATGGTGTCCATCGGCACGCTCACCGCGTTCGTCGTCGTATCCGTGGGTGTGATCATCCTGCGGGTGCGCGAGCCCGACCTGCCACGGGGCTTCAAGGTCCCGGGTTACCCCGTGACGCCGGTCCTTTCGGTGTTGGCGTGCGGCTACATCCTCGTCAGCTTGCACTGGTACACCTGGATCGCGTTCGGCGGCTGGCTCGCGCTCGCGCTAATCTTCTACTTCGTGTGGGGCCGCCATCACAGCGCGCTCAACAGCCAATCCCTGCAGCGGGACGCGCTGTGACCGTCGTCGTCGGGTACCGGGCCGGCCAGGTCGGGCTCTCGGGATTGCACCTGGGGGTGCGCATCGCGCGCACCCGCGGCACCTCGCTGACCGTCGCGACCATCGTGCCCAAGCCGTGGCTGACGCCGTCGCGCGCCCGTGTCGACGCGGAGTTCGAGCTGTGGGCCGACGCCCTGGCCGCGGAGTCGGCGAACGAGGCCGCCGGGATTTTGGCCACGATGGCCGACGGGATCGAGGTCAACTACGCGCACCGCGCGCACGGATCGGTGTCGGGTGGGCTCCTCGAGGTCATCCAGGAGGTCGACGCCGACGTGCTGGTGCTGGGCTCGTTGCCCAGCGGCGGCCGCGGTCAAGTGCTGATCGGTTCCACCGCCGACTGGCTGCTGCACGCCTCGACCGTGCCGGTGGCCATCAGCCCGCGCGAATACCGTTCGAACCAAGGCAAGTTGACCCGCCTCACCTGCGCCTACTCGGCCACCCCGGACTCGATCGATGTGGTGAAGCGCTGCTTCGAATTCGGGCAGCGATTCGGTGTGCCGGTCCGGGTCATCACGTTCGCAGTCCGCGGCAAGACGATGTATCCGCCGGAGGTGGGGCTCGAGGTCGAGGATCAGGTGCTGCAGGCCTGGGCGTCACAAGTGCGAGACATCCTCCAAGAGCTCAAGACGGACGAGATCGTCAGCGACGACGTCGCGCTGCAGGTGGTCACCGGCCGCAGCTGGAAAGAGGCGCTGGCGAAGGCGGATTGGCAGGAGGGCGAGATCCTGGCACTGGGCACCCGGCCGCGCGGCGACATCCGGCGCGTCTTCCTCGGTTCCCGCAGCACCAAGATCATCCGCGAGAGCCCGGTGCCGGTGCTGGTGCTGCCCGGCTAACGCTGCGCCGCGGCGTTGGCGGCCGCTTGCGCGCGTTTCAGGGTCGCCGCGACATCGCCACGGCCCAGGAACATCTCATCGAAGTAGGGCTGCAGGGCGTCGTTACCGGCCGGAAAACCGGCGCCCCCCGGCGCCGCGATGCGCGGGCCGTCGAGCACGCTGAAGAAGGGTGTGACGTCCACGCCCCGGGCCGACCAGTAGTCGAAGTAGACCGGCTGAGCCGACAGGACCGCCGGGATCGCCGCTCCCTCGCGGCCCAAGAACTCGTTGCCCGGTTTGCTACCCATCCAGGCCAGGACCTGGCGCACCGCGCCGGGATGTTTCGTCGCGGAATTGCCCACCGCCGCAATGCCATTGGTGACGCTCACCCGGCCGGCCGGGCCCGACGGCATCATCGTCACACCCCAGTGGAAGCGGGCATCGCGGGCCACCGGCGCAAGGTTGTAGGTGCCGGACTGGAAGAGCGCCATCCTGCCGGCCAGGAACTGGTTACGGGAGAAGTCGCCGTTGTCGTTGGTGTCCGAGGCGGGCGGCGCGACGTGGTCGTCGTTGATGAGGCCGACCAGATAACGGAAGGCCTGCACCGCCCCGGGATTGTCGAACGCGAAGTCGTCGCCACGCTGGAAGACCCCCCCGGCCGAGCCGATGTAGTTGAGGTAGATCCCCTGCGGATCATTGGCGGCGTTGTAGCCCCACTGCCGAACCCGTCCGGCGTCGAAACCCGCGGTGCCGCCGCGACGTCCGTCGGCGTCGACGGTGAGCCGGGCCAGCATCGGGCGCAGCGTGTCGTCACCGCCGGCGCCCCACCGCAAGCCGTTCAGCTGGGCGGGTTGGACGCCGGCCGCGGCGAGCAGGTCGGCGTTGTAATACAGCGCGATCCCGGCGTCGGTCAGCTGTGGCACCCCCCACAGCGCGCCCCCGCGGGTGAACTGGCCGACGACCGCCGAGTCCCACGCCGAGGCGGAGCCCGGTCCGAGGGCCGCGCCGATGTCCATCAGCCGGCCGCTGTCGGCGTAGGCGGCCAGGTAGGCGTTGGAGAGCCAGAAGATGTCGTCGACGCTGCCGCCGGCGACATCGGTGCGCAGCGTGTCGAAGTAGGTCGGATACGCGACCACGCTGGTGTGCACCGCGATATCGGGATGCGTGCGGTTGAACGCCTCGAACGACCGCCGGTAGGCCGCGGCGATCTGCTCGGCCCAGACCCGCACCGTCACAACGATCTTGCCGCCGGCCGGCTGGCCGGAGTAGTCGAGCAGCACCGCGGTCGCGCCCAACAGGACCGCGACCAGCGCGAGCGCCGAAGCCATCAGCGTCGAAACGCGGGGCCGGGTCATGGTGCGCGCCGAGATTGCCGCGATGGTCGTGGAGCGCCCGGAATCGCGGCCGTGACCGCACTCTCGGCGCGTGAGCGGCTCACTTGAGCCCCGAGACGACGATCGACGCGACGATGTGACGCTGGAAGACCACGAAAAGCGCGATCAGCGGGACGATCGCGACGGTCGTCGCCGCCATCACCAACGTCCACTGCGAGTTGAACCGCGACTGCAGATCGGCCGTCGCCACCGTGAGTACCCGCCACTTGTGCCCGCTGGTGATCACCAACGGCCACATGAAGTTGTTCCACTGCGAGACCACCGTGATCAGTGTCAAGGCCGCCAGCACCGGCCGGCTGGACGGGATCACCACGTGCACGATCACGTCCAAGGTGTTGGCCCCGTCCAGGTGGGCGGCGTTGATCAGGTCGTTGGGGATGATGCGAAAGTGCTCGCGCAGCAGGAAGATCGCGTACGGCGAGCCGAACATGAACGGCAGCACCAGCGCCCAGAACGTGTTACGCAGACCGAGCTGGGCCATCATGAGATACATCGGCACCACGGTGACCGTGCCCGGCACCATCAAGGTGGCGATGTAGACCCAGAACAGCGCGTCGCGTCCGGGAAAGTCCAACCGCGCGAACGCGTATGCGGCCAGCACCGAAAAGGTCAACTGGCCCACCAGGATCACCGCCGTCATCAAGGCGGTCACGGCCGCCGCCCGGCCGAATCCGGCCCCGCCGAGGTCGGCGTAGTTGGCCAGCGTGAAGGGGCGCGGCAGCTGCAGGGGCGTACCCGTGGCGAACTGGTGTGCTGAGGTGAACGAGGTCAATAAGCCAAGGGCGAAGGGCACCAACGTGATCACCGCACCCAGGACGAGTCCCGCGTAGACGACGAGCCGGCTAGGTGAGGTCATAGCTGATCCGCCGGCGGAAGTAGAGATGCTGCACGACCGTGACGCCGATCAGGATGACGAACAACACCACCGCCATCACCGACGCACGCCCGATGGCCGCCGAGCCGAAGGCCTCCGCGTAGATGCGGTGGGCCACCAGGTCGGTGCTGCCTCCGGGGCCGCCGCCGGTCAACGCGTACACCATGTCGAAAACCTGTGCGGTGCTGACGATCCCGGTCACCAGGACGAAGAACGTCGTCGGCCGCAGCATCGGCAGGGTGATGCGCCAGAACCGTTGCCACGCGTTGGCGCCATCGGTCCGCGCGGCGGCCTGCACGTCCTCGGGGATCGCCAGCAGGCCGGCCAGGAACGACAGCGAGACGTATCCGACGTTGGTCCACACGACCACGGCCGAGACGAGCGGCAACGCGAATGTGGGGTCGGACAGCCATTCGATGCTGTGCCCCAGCAGGGTGCTCACGGCCCCGTCCGTCGGGGCCAGAATCCACCGCCACAGCACCGCGATCGCCAGCGGTGCGCAGATCCACGGCAACACGTACAGGGTGCGGAACAGGCCCGTGCCGGGAAGCCGGCGGGCCAGCATGGACGCGGCAACCAGGCCCAGCACCGTCTGGGCCGGAACGACGATCGCCACGAAGAGCGCCGTCACGATCAGCGAGTTGGCGAAGCCGTGATCCGCGAGCACCGAGCGCCAGTTGGCCAGGCCCACATAGCGCAGCGGGCCCAGCAGGTCCCAGCGGTAGAGGCTCAGCCAGATCACCACCAGGATGGGCAGCAACAAGAAGGCGACGACGCCGAACAGGCTGGGCGCCAGCAGGGCGTAGCCCAGCGCGGTGGAGCGAGGCTGTGTCCTCAGGGCGCCGCTGGCCATGGAGGTAATTAAAGCGGGCGGCGCCGGGGTTTGGCGTGAACGGCCGTTACGGTGGAGCCGTGACACCGAACCGGGGGATCGATGCCGACTTCCTCAACCTGCCGCGCCACCAGCTGGCCGACGCCGCGCTGTCGGCGGCCACCGCGGCCGGCGCCAGCTACGCCGACCTGCGGGTTCACCGCGTCGTGACCGAGATCATCCAGCTGCGCGACGGCGAACTGGAGACGGCGGTGGTCAATCGCGAGGTGGGGCTGGCGGTGCGGGTGATCGTCGACGGCACGTGGGGATTCGCCTCGCACGCGGAGCTGGCGCCCTCGGTGGCCGCCGAGACCGCGCGGCGCGCCGTGCAGGTCGCCACCACCCTGGCGACGCTGAACAGTGAGCGCGTGGAATTGGCGCCCGAGCCGGTGTATGCCGATGCCACCTGGGTTTCGGATTACCGGATCGACCCGTTCAGCATCCCGGCGACCGACAAGATCGGCGTGCTCGAGGAATACTCCGGCCGGTTGCTCAGCGCCGACGGCGTCGACCACGTGTCGGCGGTTCTCACGGCCGTCAAGGAGCAGACGTTCTACGCCGACACCTTCGGGTCGTCGATCACCCAGCAGCGGGTCCGGGTGCAGCCGTCGCTGGAGGCGGTGACCGTCGACCCCGCCGCGGGCAGTTTCGACTCGATGCGCACGCTGGCGCCGCCGATGGGACGCGGCTGGGAAGTGCTGACCGGCGACGACGTGTGGAACTGGACCGACGAGCTCGCACAGCTGCCGTCGCTGCTGGCCGAAAAGGTCAAAGCGCCCAGCGTCACCGCGGGCCGCACAGACCTGGTGATCGACCCCACCAACCTGTGGCTCACGATTCACGAATCCATCGGCCACGCAACCGAATACGACCGCGCCATCGGCTACGAGGCCGCCTACGCCGGAACGTCGTTCGCCACGCCGGACAAACTCGGCAGCATGCGGTACGGCTCCCCGGTGATGAACGTGACCGCCGACCGCACCGTCCAGCACGGGTTGGCCACCATCGGCTACGACGACGAAGGGGTGGCGGCGCAAAGCTGGGACCTGGTGCGCGACGGGGTGTTCGTCGGCTATCAACTTGACCGGGTGTTCGCTCCGCGTCTGGGGCAGCCGCGGTCCAACGGGTGCTCGTATGCCGACTCCCCGCATCACGTGCCGATTCAGCGGATGGCCAACGTGTCGCTGCAGCCCGCCCGCGAGGACGTCAGCACCGCCGACCTGATCGGCCGCGTCGAGGACGGCATCTACATCATCGGCGACAAGTCGTGGTCGATCGACATGCAGCGCTACAACTTTCAGTTCACCGGTCAACGGTTCTTCCGCATCCGCGACGGCCGGCTGGACGGCCAATTGCGAGACGTCGCCTACCAGGCCACCACCACCGAGTTCTGGAACTCCATGGAGGCCGTGGGCGGCCCGTCGACGTGGCGGCTGGGGGGCGCCTTCAACTGCGGCAAGGCGCAGCCCGGCCAGATCGCCCCGGTCAGCCACGGCTGCCCGTCGGCGTTGTTCCGCGGCGTAAACGTGCTCAACACCCGGACCGAGGGCGGCCGATGATCACCCCGCAGCACGTCGTCAACCTCGTTTTGGACGAGGCGGCCAAGCTCGGTGGCGCCAGCGAGACCATGGTGCTCGTCACCGACAAGGTCGAGGCGACGCTGCGCTGGGCCGGCAATTCGATGACCACCAACGGTGTTTCGGTCAATCGCAGCATCACGGTGATCTCCGTCGTCCGCCAAGGATCCAGCGCGCGGATCGGCACCATGGTCTCGGCCGAGGTCGACCCGCGGGTGATTCCCGAGCTGGTGGCGGCGTCCCAGGAGGCGGCCCGCTCGGCGCCCGAGGCCGGTGACGCTGCGCCGCTGCTGGCCGACACCGGGATGCCCGTTGACTGGGACGCGCCGGCGCCCGGCACCGGCCCCCTGGTGTTCGCCGACGTCGCCGACTCCCTGAGCCGCGGCTTCCGCGGCACCGACCGCCTGTACGGCTTTGCGCACCATAGCGTTTCGACGACGTTCCTGGCGTCGTCGACGGGGCTGCGCCGACGCTACACGCAGCCCGCTGGGGCGGTGGAGATCAACGGCAAGCGCGGCGACGCGAGCGCCTGGGCGGGTATCGGCACACCCGACTTCGTCGACGTGCCAATGGATTCGTTGCTCGAGGAGTTGGCGATGCGGCTCGGGTGGGCCGAGCGCAGCGTGGGGCTGCCCGCGGGACGCTACGAGACGATCATGCCGCCCTCCACGGTCGCCGACATGATGCTGTACCTGGCCTGGTCGATGGCCGGCCGGGGCGCGCGGGAGGGCCGCACCGCCTTCTCGGCCCCCGGCGGCGGGACGCGGGTGGGGGAGCGGCTCACCGAGCTGCCGCTGACCCTGTTTTCCGACCCGATGGCGCCGGGCCTGACGTGCACGCCGTTCGTCGCGGTGAGCAGCTCGTCGGAAACGATGTCGGTGTTCGACAACGGCATGGAGATCGGCCAGGTGGACTGGATCCGCAACGGGGTGATCAACGCGCTGGCCTACCCGCGTGCGACGGCCGCCAAATTCGATGCGGAGGTCGCCGTCGCCGCCGACAACCTGGTGATGACCGGCGGGTCGGCCGAGCTTGCGGACATGATCGCGGCCACCGAACGCGGCCTGCTGCTGACCACCCTGTGGTACATCCGCGAGGTCGACCCGACCACGCTGTTGCTCACCGGGCTGACCCGCGACGGCGTCTACCTCATCGAGGACGGTGAGGTGACGGCCGCGGTCAACAACTTCCGCTTCAACGAGAGCCCGCTGGACCTGCTGCGGCGGGCAACCGAGGCCGGGGTGAGTGAGCAGACCCTGCCCCGCGAGTGGTCCGACTGGGCCACCCGCGCGGCCATGCCGTCGCTGCGGATACCGGACTTCTACATGTCGTCGGTCAGCCAGGCGCAATAGGCGATTGCCGCTGGGCGGGCCGCGTTCTAGCGTGTGACGAATGGCGGCTCCGGTTTCGGTTCGAGAAGATCAGCTGACGCGGTTGGTGGCCCTGTCTCCGGGGTCCCCGGCGGACGCTCGGGTCGCGGCCCTCGTCCGGCGGGTGTGCGCCGAGACGCTGTCGCTGCCACCGCTGCCGAGCCCCGTCGAGGTCGGCGCGCCCGAATCGGAGGCTGAAGCCGTCGTCGCCGACTTCGCCGAGCAGTTCAGCGCCGACGTCTCCGCGATCACCGAGGACCAGCGGGCCCGGCTGGTCAAGCAGCTGGGCGATGGCGCCTTCGGCGTGGTGGTCTCGATGTATGTCGCCGACTTCGTCCCGCGAGTGCGCGCCGGGCTGGAGGCACTCGGCGTCGGTTCGGAGTACATGGGCTGGGTGAACGGCGTCGCGTGGGATCACACGACGAACCCGGCGAACCTGGTGTTCAACGACTTCTTGCCCGCGGTGGCCCGGATGCGCGCGCTCGACCCGGTCACCTCCGAGCTGGTCCGGTTGCGCGGGGCGGCTCAGCACAACTGCCGGTTGTGCAAGTCGCTGCGCGAGGCCACAGCGCTCGATGCCGGCGGTTCGGAGACGCTATATGACGAGATCGGCCGCTTCGAAGCCTCGCGTTTGCTCGATGACCGCGTCAAAGCAGCGCTGCGCTACGTCGATGCGTTAATTTGGACCCCTGCGCACCTCGCCGCCGACGATGTCGCCGAGGTGCGCTCCCGGTTCTCGGAAGCCGAGGCCGTGGAGCTCACCTTTGACATCATGCGGAACGCAAGCAACAAGGTCGCGGTTGCGCTTGGCGCTGATGCCCCCCGCGTCGAGCAGGGTACCGAGCGGTATCTGCTGGGTGCCGACGGCCAGACCGTATTCAGCTGACTGCTACGTCGACGCGGAGGGCTGCTGCCCGACGACTGGCGCAGAACGAGTATCCGCTGGTTATGCCCGGGATCCGCTCGTCGTCTCGGCCTCGGCCACCCTGCGCGACACGGACGCGTCGATGATTGTTCGCCCTGGGACGAAGTAGGAAATGTTAACCCTCCGTACACGGTTCCGCAAACAAAAGTTCGTCGCTCAGGCCGCCGGCACTGGCTAAATTTATCTCTCGGCACCGAAACTGATGCGTGACGGTGATCCTCAGATGGCAGCGCCGCCTGAGTTAACGACAGTCGACCGCGCGACTGTTAGCCGTGGGCTGATTCGCTGTCTCGGCTAATTGTCGCCACACAAAGCTTGGCTAGCGTCGGGGAGCACCCCGCGCAGAGGGAGGTTCGGGGATGACAACCACCCGTTCGCGCTCGCGCATGCGAGTGTCATCGGTCTGGGCTGCCGGCGTTGCGCTGGGGGCCTCGATGCTCGGCGGCGCCGTGCTGTCGGCGCCGCAGGCTTCGGCGAATTGCACTCTGAGCCCGAAGGACGACCAGTACATCAATCTGCTCGCGCAGAACAAGATGGTGCACAACGCCGATTTCAGCGACTGCACCGAGGCCGCCGAGGGGCGTTGGTTCGCCGACCAGGTACGGAACCACCCCAATCCGTTCGGGGAGGCCCAGGAGCTGGTCAACATGATCACCAACACCACGTCGATGGACCAGAAGCAGGCCGAGTGGGAGGTCGAGTCGGCGATCTACGTTTACGCGCCGGACATGATCCCGAAGATCAAGGATCAGGCCGCGCACTTCAACTGGCCGTCCGAGTAGGGAAGGGCTGCTCACCCGCTTGGACGTCCGCGCAGGAATTGTGACGGGCTTGCGGGGATCTCGCTGCCTACCCAGCTAACTTGAGGGCAGGACACCCGCTCCTGCGGGCGCGGGTGATGGGTCCGAAGCGCGTTCGCTTGTCCTGCCACGAGCCGCGTCGCCGGAGTTCAGCTTACTGTCGTATTTCCAACTCTCGCCGTGGATTTGGCACCGGTTGTTCATTCATTGTTTGAAGAGCACGCGTTTGCCCCGCGCGGCGTTGGTGGTACCCGCTGTTCAGCGCGAAACGACACGTAGCTAATTCCACGACAAGGGGGTTCGGAGAAGTGACAACTACCCGATCGCGCGCACAAGTGCTGGCCGTGGGGGCGGCCGGTGTCGTGCTGGGAGCCGCGATGTTCGGCGGTGCCGTGCTGTCGGCGCCGCACGCATCGGCGTCGTGCAACATGAGCCCGGCCGACGACCAGTACATCAAGCTGCTGGCGCAGAACAAGATGGTGCACAACGCCGATTTCAACGACTGCAGCGAGGCCGCCGAGGGGCGTTGGTTCGCCAATCAGGTGCGGGCCAACCCGAACCCGTTCGGCGAGGCGCAGGAGCTGGTGAACATGATCACCAACACCACGCCGATGAGCCAGGCCCAAGCGGAGTGGGAGGTCGAGTCGGCGATCTATGTCTACGCGCCGGACTTGATCCCCAGGCTCAAGGATCAAGCCGCGCGGCAGGCGCCCGGGCAACCCGCGCCCGCATAGGGGCCGCTCGCCTCATACCGCGGTCACGGCCACGGTCAACGCGACGCCGAATACCAGGGCGGCCGCGGCCGTGGCCGCGAGAAACCCGAGCCCGAAGCGGCGGCCGCCCGCGGTGAAGGCCAGCACCGTCTTGACGAGCAGATTGGAGCCGAGCGCGGCGGCGATGGCGACCAAGGCCGTGTCGACGGTGACGTCACCCTTGGCCGCCAGGCTGGCGGCGGCCACCGCCCCGGCGTGGGCGTCGGCGAGACCGGCGGCGAACGTGGCAAGCACCAGCCCCTGCGGGCCGAGCGCGGCGGCGCCCCACCGGCCGACGAGCAGGGCGAAGGTCAGTACCCCGGCCAGGATGAGGGCGGGCCGCAAGGTGAAAGGCCGGGTTTCCTTGGTCACTGCGGGGGTGTCGCCCTGCTCCGGCTTCTGTTGCTGGGCCCGGGTGCCGCCGCGGTAGACGAACGCGGCGACGCCGACGAGGACGAGCGCCGCGGCGACCACGGGAGGCCAGAGGCGGCGCAGCACGTCGACATCGACGAGCCCGATCACGATGAGCAGCTGCACGAAGGTAGCGAGGCTGGCCAGCAGGGCGCTGGCCAGCGGCGCACGCAAGCTTGGGGCGGTCCGGCTGAGCCTGCCCATCGACGCGGTCGTCGCGGTGGCCGAGACGAACCCGCCCGCCAAACCGGTGACCAGCAGGCCGCGCTCCGGCCCGAGCGCTCGAACGCCGATATAGCCCAACCAGCCGATACCGGTCAGCAGCACCACCAGCAGCCACACCTTCTCCGGATTCAGCACGCCGAAAGGTCCGAGCGGCCGATTGGGCAGCAGCGGCAGGATCACGAACGCCACGACGAAAAACTTGATGGCGTCCTCTAGTTCGACGTCGCTGATGATTTCGCGGGCGAACCGATGGAGGCGGGTCTTCGAGACCAGCAGCCCCGCTACGACCACGGCGAGGGCCACGGCGACCGTCGGGCGGGTGTAGGCGACCGCACCGAGCAGGTAGGCGACGAGCGCGGCGAACAGTGTGGTGGTTCCCGGGTCTTTGGTGCTGGTGCGAAAGTAGGCGAGCCCCAGTAGCACCCCGATACCGACGAGACCGCCGAGCACGATCCACTGATTGAAGCTCGCGGCGATGGCCCCGACCAGTGACAGGAGCGCGAACGAACGCGACCCGGCGGGAAGCTTGCGGCCGTGACTGCGTTCTCGCTCCAGGCCGAGCAGCAACCCGACGGCCAGCGCCACCAGGAACGGCTGGATTTGCTGCCAGCTCACCACGACTCCTATTCAGCAGACCCGTCCTCGTCACCCGTCGACAACTTAGCCCGCACACCACTGGAAACGCGGTATCGGCTGGATAGCCTTACTCGATACGCAACAGCGGCATCGCGGGTGTCTGACAAGCCATCATCTGTCGGTCCGCTTACCAGTCGAGTCATCCATGAGGATTACCGGCTGATGTCGGACAGCCACGGGCTAAGAATTTCGGCGAGCATGGCCGGCGCCTCAAGGTGCGGGAGGTGACCGGTGTCGACGAGCTTGTACTGTTTGGGCTCATTGGCAGCGGCATAGACCAGCTCCGACTGCCGTGGGGGTTGAAGATGATCGTTCCGTCCCTGGATAACCAATAGCGGTTTGTGCAGGCCGCGCACCGCCTCCGTGCCGTCCCAAGTTTGCAGTAGGGCGCGCAAGGCGGGCGCGGAGAGGCGCCTGGCGTCGGGGATGAGCGGATCGCGTCGGATCACCGAGAGCCACGCGGGGTCGTCGATCAGCTGCTCGTATTTGAGGAATGGGTTGACACTGATCCGGATCGGAGCGACCGGCGCGAAAAGCTGCAGCAGGGCGAACAACGCGCGGCGATAGGGTGTGCTGAGTGCCCACTCGGTCGCCCGCGCCGGAGTGTTGGCGGCGGCGACACCGATGACGCGCTCATCGCGGGCGCCTGCCATTATCGCGATCATCGCACCTAGGCTGTTGCCGAACAGGCCGATCGGCCCCCCGTGGCGTTGCCGTAGGAAGTCGATTGCCGCCACGGTGTCGGCGACAAGTTCGTCGAGCGTCCAACGGCCGCGTGGTCCGCTGCTGCGGCCATGTCCGCGAAAGTCGAAACTGAGCGAGTTCATGCCCCGGCGAGCCAATTCGGTGGCGAGCGGCTCATATTCGAAGGTGTGAAAACCCAGCCCGCAGAGCAACACGACAGTCGGCGCGTCGTCGGCCTGGTACCGAAGTCGGCCGTGAAGGCCAAGGACTCCTGATCGGAAGCCGATCGTTTCGACCTCGTCGCGTGTGGGTTGGATCAGCTTCGAGATGTCTTGTGGCACTCGACCCCTCATTTCGGCTTCCGGTCACGACTACTCGCGTCCCCGAGTGTGCCGCGGTTGCTACGACGCGGATGAGGGCCTTTGGGCAGCGGGAAAGGGGTCTTTGGCCCTCGAATCCCGTCGGCTAAAGCAGGCGTGACTGGCTGGCGCACACCGAGATCCGCGACCTACCCGCGAGTTCATTTCCTTACAAATCGATTGGGGCCGGTCGGCAGTAATAGATACCGGTTCGTGGGGTCGCAGGCCCTGCACCCGGCCTAGAGGCATGTTGTCAATCCGATTGCGGCCGCCGCGACAGGCTACGTCCTCAACTTAGGTCTGTGGCCAGAATGGCGTCGACAGTTTTCATGTGGAGAGTTGCCTGCTGCATAACTGAATCGGCATTCGCCAGATCGGCTGAGGTGCTGTTTGGCCCAAGCGACATACAGATGTGCATCGCGGCGTGAACGTCATCGATCTCTGACTGCAACGCAGTAGTCAGTGCTGGATCCGGCGTAGGCAAGTGGGCCTGGAGGTTGATGGCTAATTCGTCGTGGGCCGATGAACACGCTGACCGCGTAGCGGCAACGTCCTTGGCGTTGATCGCATCAATCATCGCCTGCATATAGTTCCTCGTATTGTCGAAGTGCACTTTGGCCTGTGCATACCATTCGGGGACGCCGGGGTAGACGGCGTCAGCGATTGCAGGTGTCCCCACAGCGAAAAGAACCGCAGCCGCGACAGCGGCGGCACCCAAGCGCTTGTGAATGTTGTGCCTGAACATGACTGAACTTTCCTTTTTTGGGCTGTGTTTTGGGTGCGAACGATGCGGCCTCAGCAGCACCTTTGATAGGGATGTGTGGGTGCCTTCGGGTGGTGCGCAGCATCCGGGGTGTTCGGGTCGTGAGCACCGCCTGCCGGTTGCAGCGCAGCTCGGCTGCGAGGCTCTTCGGCATGACTCAGCGGGCCACAAACTGAGATTGGTCACCTGCGTCCCCGGGTTGCTTGCTTTGCCCATCCATCGCGAACGTTGCCGGCTTCTGCGGCTGCTCTTGAGGTTTGGAGATCCACCCGACGTACCCGAGTGCCAGACTGGCCACGGAGTACACAGCGGCCTCGGTCCACATGTATCCGACACCCCAGCTTCTGCCGAGGAAGACGGGCTCGTCGACGATGCCGCGTTTTGTCGCCACGGCATACGCGGCATGTACGTAAGCCAGTGCGGCACACGATCCAGACAAGAATTTGCAGACGTCGCGCTTCATGTTGCGTTTCCTTTATGGCTAGCTACAGGTCATTTACGACCTAGTCGGATCGGCGTTGCTGGACCTTTCGGTCGCAGCTGGAACGGTGCCGCATTCGGCCTTCTCGCGTTCCCGCTCACTGTGCGTGCTGGGTCGGGTGAGCATGAAGAATGAATTTGTCGAAGGCACACGTACTGGTATTCAACCCGTCCCCTTCCAGGCCTCGACGCCCTAAATTGCAGCTTCAGTCTCGATGCCCGTCCATACGCTCGCTAGAGCCCGAAGTCCCTAGCGGCCAGGGAACCCCGTCCGCACACCACGGCATCGCTCGCGATCAGTGCGGGCGCTAATGTCGAGGTCGTGCAGAGGCTACGAGGACACGCCACTGCGCTCATGACCTTGGACTGTTATGGCCACCTGCTCAGCGACGACCTCGCGGGCGTGGCAGATGCCCTTGGACAGGCCATTGAAGGCGCTGCGGTGTCACTGCGGTATTCGGAAGCTGATCCAGTTAGAGTCGAGAACATATCCGCAGCTAGTTAGCATAGGGGCGGTAGCTCAGTTGGTTAGAGCCGCGGACTCATAATCCGTTGGTCGCGGGTTCGAGCCCCGCCCGCCCCACCGATAGTTGCTGCAGCTAGAGCGCCTGTTGTGACCTCTGTGGGCGGTCGGCGGGCCTCCGACTTGACCCAAATTTGCGCAAGTCTTACGCAAACTGATGGTGCAGCCGAGGTACAAACCGGCGTTGGCAAACCGTCATTGTCGGCGGTTCGGCGTACCGTGCAGCCGTGGATACTGGTTTCAGCGCACAGCAGCTCTACTCGGCGTGCAGGTTAGAGGCGACGCATCACTTCTCAAGTGATGGAACCCATTGCACCGACCTTGCAGGAACCGGATTTCTCGTGGAGTTTCCCACCGGCGACAATCGTTTGGCATTGGTCACCAATCGCCACATAGTTGATGCCGTCTTCTACAACGAGTTGGAAAATAAAGGGTCAACGATAAAGTCGATCAAGATGCAATGGTGGCAAAGTAAGGAATTGCGATGCGAGCATATCATTACCGATCCAAAGCCGCTATATCACGCGGACTCTTTGCTTGACGTTGCAGTTATTCCGATTGCATCGACGCCGGAAGCACCATTAGAGGCTACCGCTGAAATTTATGGTGACATAGCGAAATTCATCGCTGAAAATAGTCCAACTGACATCACGCTAAACCATGCGATCAGTTGGGAAATGCTCTTGAAATGCGAAAAACTGTGGCCACAACTACAACCGGGAGAGTTCGTTGTCTTCCCTGGTTATCCTATCTGGTACGACCAGCTGCAGATAAGACCAGTGATGCGCTCCGGCTTGATCGCTAGTGATCCGCAAACCGACTACCGCTCGGGCAAAGGTGCGCCCGCAAAAGAGGATAGTAATCATCAGGTATTATTCGATGCCTTCTCAACAAGCGGCAACTCAGGAAGTCCTGTATACGTTGCCCAACGCGGCATGGCTCCGATGGACTTCCTGATCCCTACGGGCGACGGCAAAACTGCCGCTCGGGCACAAATCGGATCTAAGAACTATCACCAGTCGTTCCTCATTGGAATCAACGCGAGCCACTACAACGACACCGGAATACCGCGCCCTAACGAACATGCCGGACTGTCTCGAATGCATAAACTTTCAGTCATCATGGACATCTTGCGGGCCAACCAAGCTTCGCACGGTCCCGATTCCCGAAAGATGAGCATCGTCATACGCATTCCTGACAAATCGAAGCGCAAAGCCGCCACGGCAATCCGCGAACAATCAATTATGGCTCTACGCCAAGAGGGCAATTCTCTAAAGGCGATTGCTGCCGAAGTTGGCTGTTCTACCAGCACTGTGAGCCGGGTCATCAAGAAGCATTCTTAGATGGACGGCCCGCGCGGCAGCCTGGCATGCAGGTACGAATCGTCCATCTGCGCCGTCTAAACCGGTATCGATGAGGTTAGATATGCCGCCCCGGAATTTGAGTTATTTGCCTCTGACGACCCCGCCGTGGTTGCGGCGCTCGCGTCACTGCCACACTGGCCGCCATCGGCTGCCGCCAGGCCACGCAGATGCCCGTTCTGGCCGCGCAGCGTAGGTCCCTAGCAGCCGGTTTTCGACTTGGCTGCTGGAAGCCAGGTGCCAAAGGGCCGGATTGAACAGTAACGCGATTCAAAGCCACAGATTGAACCATGCCGATTAGCCAGGCTGCCCCACGCAACCGGCGGGGGGCGGCGAGCCACTCAAGTTCACACGTGAACCTGTCTGCCAGTAGACAAGTTGGCCCGGCCCGGCATTCAGAGCTCTTGAACGGCGCCTATGATCTTGTCCGGTTGTGGCGACTTGGCGCAATAATCTTGCGGGAACCCTTCAGGCGAACCGAACTCGCTCGCGGTATCGAACCGTTCGCGAAGCTGCGCTTCACCGATAGGCACAGGATCATTATCGGCACCTAGCGGGTATCCGGTGCATCGATCACTTCGGGACATCTGGAATCTCGTAGTCGCCGGCGACCTTGACTACGGCACGTGGGGGAGCAGCCTGGCAAGTCAGCACCATTCAAAAAGTTCTAGCGCGTGGAGGTAAGTAGTCATGGCATACATTCGGGAGCTACCCAACGGGAAGTTTCGCATCCTCTGGCGCGAGAACGCCCAAGATGACTACGGTTCACCGATCAAGGGTCAGTACCGCCAGCGCTCCGAAACAGTTGCTACGGCCAAAGAAGCCGAGCGCCGCAAGATCGACATAGAGCGTGAGATTGAATCCGGGCACGACCCTTCCGCTAGACGCGACAAGGCCGTGACCCCGCTGGGAACGTATGCCGCCCGCTACTTCGATGCTGCTGCGCCAACCATGGGCGATGCGACCCTGGTCGGGTACCGCAAGCTCTACCATCGCCACATTGCCGATGCCTTCGGATCTAGACCCATCGGATCAATCCTGCCTAGCGACGTCTCAGCGTGGTTCTCTGATCTGTTAGCGGGGGATTCCAACCGCTATGCCAACTCGCAAGATGATTCCGATGAGCGAGAACTAGCTAAACGAAGCCCCAAGACCGCCAAGCAAGCCCTTGGTGTCCTGCGGCGCATCTGTGCGGTCGCGGTTCTGGACAACGCCATCATGGCGAATCCCGCCTTGGTGAAGCTCACAACCTCGTCTAAGCGACGAGCGTCCAAGTTTCGCCATACTCCGCTTACAGGTAGCCAAATCATCGCCTTGGCCGATCACGTCGCAAATAGGGGTCTACCGGCCTACGGGCTGTTCGTCACTTTTGCCGGCTTCACCGGCTTGCGTGCCTCTGAGTTGGCGGGTCTGGAGATCCGCGATGTGGTCCTGACTGATTCGGGCGGGTCGGTGCGGGTTGAGCGGGCCAAAACCAAGCGCGGCGGCAAGTGGGCAACAGAACCGCTCAAAACGGATGAGTCGGCGCGAACGGTGCCGCTAGAGCACTGGCTAGCCCAAGACCTACGGGGTTACCTTGCCAACCACCCGCGAGCAGATGAACCGACAGCGCCGTTGTTCCCCGGCCGGTTGGATCTAGCCGCCGCGAAAGCGCAGGGGAGAAACGTCAAGGTTTCGGGGGAGCGGTTCGATTGGTCTCGACCGGTTGACCCATCGAATTTCTACAAACGATTCATGCAACCTGGCGAGGCCGCGCTGGGTCTGCCAGCGGCACGGTTTCATGACTTGCGGCATAGCTTCGCGGTCAATCTGCTCTCGGCCAATCCAGCCGTTGACTTCAAGCGGGTGTCAAAGTGGCTAGGGCACAGCAGCTTCACGCTGACGTTGGACGTTTACGGCGACTACATCAATGACGACGTTTCCCAGCCCGCAGGTCTGGCGAGGCCTGTGGCAGTGCAATCGAATGTAGTGCCGTTGAACAGGCGCAACGCATGACCGGCATGAACAGACACCAGCGCCGCCGAGACCTTGCCATAACGATTGAGCAGTGCAGCAAGTGCGATGGATTGAACGAACCGGGTAAGACAGAAGCCGCACCGGGCTTCGGCTCTATTCGTTCGCCGGTCGTGATTGTGGGTCAAAGCCTCTGCGAAAAGTGCATGGACACAAAAGTTCCGTTCACCGGCGGCAGTGGCCGTCTTATCGACGCGAGCCTACAAATTGCCGGATTGTACAAGCCCGACATTTTTATCACCAACGTCGTTCACTGTCACCCGCCGCCCGAGGCAAAAAAATCGCACCCCGAATGGATCGAGAATTGTAAGGATTACTTGTTTGAAGAGCTAGAGATTGTCAGGCCAAAGCTAGTGATCGGGTTAGGTGGAGACGCGGAAAATACCATGTTGAAGGAGTATGGCGATGTAGAGAAGCTGCCGTGGCAGCCGTTTACCGCTCCCAAAACTAAAGCGCCGAACAATCGGCACTATCTTTTTATGCCGCATCCATCATGGATCTTGAGGCAGCACGATGATTCTCTTGAGCAGCAGTACATTGCTGGTTTGGCTAGCGCGTTGCGGTGGGCTTTCGATGCCCGTTAGTAGCGATGTTTCACAGCCAGCAAGCCTAGCGCGACCTCTGGGGGGCGCACCAACCGTCAATAACGCGGTCTCAATGGGTGGGCGGTCAAGCCAATGATTTCCTATGCCGCTGATCAAGTTGCACAGCAGTTATCAATAGTAAGTCAATTGTTAATCGCTCTAGCTGGCGGCCTGGTTGGCGGCGTCGCCACCGTTGTGGGCCAGTTCCTCATTAGCCGAACAAACAGGAATATTTCCCGCGCCACTCAAGCAAGTGCCCTCCGCGTCGACCGACACAAAGCAATCAACGATTTCATCGAAGTTGTGCAGCGTGCTCGCACTCTGACTTCAAAGATTCCTATCCTTGGACTAGTGGAAGACGCTACTGCCATAACCGAAGAAGCGCACGCATTGCTTGCAGAAATGTGGTTTCGCCGTGGTTGTTTGGAGGTAATATGCCGGCCGGTATTGTATGATGCCGCTGCGGAATACGCGAAAGTGGTGGAGGAAGATATCGTCGAGCGGGTTGTTAGTGGTCTCACATCTGACGATGAAATCAGGGTGAAATTCAAGTCGACAGCTGTTCTGGGAGCGGATGGCAAGCCTGAATTAAAGATTGAGATTGAGCGTGATCCGAAGCGCATTGCGTATGAGGCGGCTGAACGAAAATTTTTCCGTGCGGCTCGCAGAGAACTCTATTCGCCCGAAATCTCGGATTAGCCTATAGTTGGCCCCGCGCCACTATTTTTCTGACTTCAACGCCAATGTTATGATTGCGGTGACTATTGCAGACTATATGAGTCATTTTCTTGTGACGCGCGATGCGGTTGAGTAGTGCTGACTGGAGTAGAATCTCTGCTGAGCGTGTGACGGTGTAAACATCTTCAGCATCGTACGAGAAAACCGGTTCGTGCTTGATACGGTTGTAGGTATCGCGGAAGATCTTTGACCAGACTTTAATATCGCCGACGAACTCCGTGAAAGCCGGTCCTACGAATTTGGCCAAAACCTCTGTAAGCGTGCCGTTAGTGCGGTCTGCCCAAGCCGCTCCGCTTCGGCGGTGAATCTCAGACCAATAGTCGATGGCGGCAGCAATTTCCATGCATCTTGTTTCGGCTGCCAAACCAGTACCGAAGCGATATATTTTACTGATCGGACCTGTGGCGCGCCCATATTTGTGGGTTAGCTCGATCCATCCATCTACCCCTCTGATACCACCAATTTGGGGAAGGTTAAAAACTGGAAACTCATTCATGGATTCAGGTGCTGCGCTGCCTGGCGGTACTTTCATTATCCGGCCAATCCAGAGTTCAGGCGACCTGGCGCGCGGGTCTTCTTGTTTGACCTCAATATCGGCGGTGCCGACGTCGGCAACGACAAAGCCTTGGTATGCCATATTAATTAAATCTTGCACTGCAAGTATTGGTTCTAGGTGGTCCCACCAGTCTTTAGGCCTAGCGCTCTCGGTGATGACTGCCAGCGGATTTTTGAGCAGTCGTACGTCATCCGGTCCTGTCATCGACCAATGTGATGAGAATGACAATTTAATACTGCGCCGTACGGGAGCCGATATGGCTTTTGCGCGGCGGAGCTTAGCATCCACAGATTGTAAGCGACCCAATTCGTCCTTTTCGGCCTTTGTAGCCACACCTCCGATCCCAGACCAAAACATCACTTTCGGGAAAGTTACCAGCATCCTGGTCAGTTTGTCACTCGCGACATTTCGTAGATTTACACCGCATAGAACGGAGCTCAGTCGATACGCGGCAGATGACGCTCTAACGCCACCGATAATGTTGTTGCTGCTCAACCCTGCAACGTCATAGAACACCGCGCCTGCTGGTTTGGTAGATCCGTATATTGCCCTCGGGATTTCTCGGGTTGCCGTGGATGATGCGTACAGACTGCGTACCAATTCAAGGCTTGTCAGTGTTTCGATGTGCCAAAGGCCGTCATCTTTTAGCTCAACATGCCCGTTGGCGGCTTCTGCAAATTTCAATATATCGTCTATTTTTGTCCAGAAATGGCCGGTAGTGCCATCCATCAACTCTTGCAACTCGTCAGCCATTTCCGCATATTACAAGCCGGTTCAACGGTCAGGAATGAACCACGCCGAATCAATCTGCGATCCGGCCAGCAAACCCGCCGACCGACGATCCGTTACGCAACTCTTACGCAACCCCGCCTTGGTGGTTCTGACCTGCATCGATGATTCAATCTGAACTTTTGAATGCCTTGATTCAATGAAACCTGTTGAAGGACAAGGGATTCAACGCTTCAAGATGGATCGCCCAAACGCGCTGGTAGACCGCTAGATTCGGTCCAAAACCGCAGGTCGGCAGAACTCATAATCCGTTGGTCGCGGGTTCGAGCCCCGCCCGCCCCACCGCCTGTTTGTATGACCTCGGCTGATGCTTGACATTTCGGTTCCGGGTGAGGCTTGACAGTGTTTCGGCTGATCCTTGACGCTCCCTAGATGAGGGAGTTGAGGGTGGCTGATCGCTCCAGCATGTCCGAAGTCTCCGGACCCACCGGGCGGTTCACCAGCCGTTAAGCTTGAAAGTTCCGGGCCTCTACCCGAAGGTCCGACAACCGCCGAGAGGTCGACGGCGACATGTCCGGAGGATTTCTATCGTCTCATCGGGTCCGCGCTGCGGCGCACGCGAAGGCTAAGGTCGCGCAGCGGGCGACGCGCTCGGCGAGAGTCTGTAACCGAACTGCGTTGCGGCGCAATGGAGACGCGACATGACCACACGGCTCATATGGCAGTTGAGCCGGGCTCATGAGCGCGTCGAGCAGATCGAGGCGCGGCTAACCGGCCCGCTGGTCGTTTCCCGCCGCGGCACGATCTGCCCGACGCGACCCGAGGAGATCGTGGCGCTTCTGCACGACACGACCAGACTCACCCATCCGATGCGGGGCCACGACGACGCTCACCCCTGGGTACCCACCGGCGCGGCACCCGCCCAACACGCCAGGTACCGGGCGCTCCTGGACCCGCTGTTCAGGCCACGAGCTTTGGCGTGGCTCACGCCATCCATCCAGGAACACGTGGTGGCGCTCGTCGACGGGGTGGCCGCGAAGGGCCAGTGCGAGGCCGTCGGCGAGATCGGCCGCCGGCTGGCGGCCCAAACATTGCTGACGCTGCTCGGATTGCCGGCAGGCAGCCTTGAGAGGCTGCTGCATTTACTGGCGCGGCAAGCGGAATTCCCCAGGAGCGCGCCCTTCCATGCCGACCTGATCGAATACGTCAGCCAAGCAATTTCCACAGCCAGGCCGCCGGGGATCATTGCCGCCGTCCGCGGTGAATTCGAGGAAGTGGAAATACTGAGCTTTGTCTTGCTCCTGTTCGGTGCGGCAATCGAGACGACGACCGCGGGAATCGGTTTTGCCCTGTTCGAGCTGGCCACCGACCCGCAGTTGCGGGCACTCCTCATCCGCCACCCCGATCAAATCGCAACGTTTATCAACGAGGTGCTGCGCCTTTACTCTCCGATCGGCTATTGCCCGCGGGTCACCCTGGAGGAGATCACCATCGGTGGGGTGAAGGTGCCGCCGCTAACCGAACTGGAACTCTCATTGCGCACGTTGAATTTGGACGGCGGTTACCTCATAACGTACAGCGACGACAAAGTCCACGGTCGCCCGTACTACTCATTCGGATCCGGGTCGCGGCGATGTCTCGGAATGCACGTTGCCCGAATGCAGCTGAGCGTCCTCGTCGCCGAGTTCGTGCGTCGTATCCCCGGATTCACCGTGGCGCCGGGCCACGTCGAGTTGAACGTCGGCGATGACAGCACCCGACTCGGCCCGACCGCCATGCCCTTGCAGTGGCCGACGTGAGAAGCGAAGGACGCATTGAGCCGCATGCCGGAGAAGCTGGCCGACCATGGGGTCGCGTAGGCAGGGCGCAGGCGCAGTCGACGGGCTCACCGTCCTGGGATCGACGCTGCCGCAAGAGCTTACGACGTTCATCGATCAGGTCGTGCCGATCCTGCGGCGCCGGGGTCGATTCCGCCGAGTGCACCGCGTCCACATTTCCCGATCAACCTGGGCTTGAACGACCGGCTTAAAACTCCTCGCGATCGACAACGAAGCGAACCTGACAGGCTTTGTGAATATTGCCCGGGCGGAAGCCCACGACGTCGGTATCGACGACTCGAAGACCCAGGCCTTTGAATATCGAGTGCCATTCGTCGATGCGCTTGAATTGGCAACCAAAATTCATGTCGACCAGACCCTGGGCGACGGCGTTGCCAAAGAAATCGATAAGCACCAGCGCGTGAAATTGATCGCTTTCGTCGAGCTTGGTGAATTCGGTCAGCTCGATTTGCCCCGCCGCAACCCCGGACGGGGCCGCGGGGACGGCGTAGGTGTCTTCCTCGATGATCAACCGCCGCGCGACACGTCGCAAATTTTTCAGCAACGGAATCAAGTCGGGTTCGTCCACGTGATGCAGGACGGTCTTGATGATCGCACTGTCGAACATGTCGTCCGCATAGGGCACGTCGACGGGCGAAGCCATCTGCCGAAACGGCAGATGTGCGGCGTCGGCGCCGCGGTAGTCCATGACGTCGGTGGTGTAGCAGTCGTAGCCGGCACGTGCGACCAGCGCAGCTAAATGACCGCGGCCGCTGCCGAAATCGAGCACCATGCTTCCGCTGATGGCATCCGCGAAATTCTTGAAGTCCTGCACCGGCTTGCGCTGTGACTTATACGCCGAGTAGCCCTCGCTGAACCACGACCCGTCTCCCTCGGATGTGAAGAATCGTGTGTGCACCTCTTCGGCCGCTTGGTAAAGTTCACGCCCATTATCTGCCGCCAGCAAGTACTTGGATACGTCTTCCAGGGTCGCTCGCACGTCGTCGGAATAATCGGGAAAATGGGATTTGTAACTGTGTTCCAGTACCGACAAAGTAAAGTTCAGGGCGGTGGTTTCGTGCTGCAAAATCCCGTGAATAAACTCGTATTGAGCTCGTGTGGTGGCTGTTCGCACCAACAATCCTTCCGTCACGCACGCTTCAAACGCCTGGCGCGGCATCGTTGGGTAGCGGCAGGCGGAGGCCAAAGCAATTGACTGAAAGCATGGTATCAGTGCATTGCGAATAGAGATATTTGGCGAAAGAGCCGTTAAATTTCCCTGGTTCGCCTTTACATCGTTGCTCAACGCGCGTAAAGCAAAGACGGCCAGCTGAATGACGCGGCCGCGGCTCGCCACTTCGGCCGCCGAGCGAAAGCCCGTGTGACATGCGGTTCTCACCGGTCCCGACCCCACCGCTTCGACCCGGGCGCCTCGAACGCTGTCGAAAAGCGTCATTGAGGGCAAACGATCGCGGACGCGTAGCGCTCCCGTCGTCAGCGTGCCCGCGGCGCCGACGCGGCAGCTCAATGAAGTGTCCTGTGAGCCAGCGCATTCCACGGGGCGAATGTGGTCAGAGACACATCCCGCCGGTGCCGGGGCCCACCCCCGTTAGGGTGCAGCCTATGGCGGTGCTGCGTGGCAAGAGGATCTTGTTCGACATCGATGGCACCCTGGTCGACTCGACCGCCACCGTCGAACGCTCCTGGGGCACCTGGGCCGACGAGTACGGCGTCGACTACCAAGAGGTGCTCAAGGTGTGCCATGGCAGGCGGACCGAGGACACCGTCGCGCAATTCGTCGCACCACACGACCGCGTCGCTGCGACAGCCCGGCTACTCGCTCTGCAAGGGCTGGCCGATCTCGACGGTGTCGTGGCGCTACCGGGAGCACGCCGACTGCTTGATGCCCTCCCACATGGTCACTGGGCCGCAGTGACTTCGGGTCCGCGCTCGTTGATGGCCGCCCGACTGGCGGCGGCGCAGCTCCCCGCTCCGAAATTGCTGATCGGTGCAGAGGATGTAGCAGACGGCAAGCCAAACCCCCAGGGCTACCTCAAGGCGGCCGCCGCGCTGGGCCTCGACGCCCAGGAGTGCGTGGTCGTGGAGGATGCGCCCGCGGGCGTCGGCGCTGGGCGGGCCGCGGGGGCGCAAGTGCTTGCCGTCACCACCACTCACCACGCGACCGAACTGGCAGACGCCGACGTCGTCGTCGGCGATCTCTCCTGCGTTGACGTCGAGGTCACCGATACCGGTGTCGCCCTGCTGATCAACTGAAGCGGTACGAACTCTGCCGGCCTCTTCTCGGATGCCTCGCCCCACAACCGGTGTGCGCGCCGCCCACGGATTGCGGCCCGTGCCCGCGCTGTAAGTTCGTCCGCGGCCATAACGACCGTGGCCGCCTGCGCCACTGACATGAAGCGAGAGGACGCCGATGAGAACGATCGCATACCGCCGCGCGGGAGTCGTTGGCCTGGCCGCCGTCGCGCTGATCGCCGTGGGCTGCGCCGATACCAAAAGCGCCAGCCCGTCGGTGCCGCAGCGGGCCGGGGTCAGCGTTACCTCCGCACCTCAACAGCCGGCGCCGCCCACCGAAGTGAAGCTCGCCGGGGAGCGCGGGGTCGAGGTGACGCTGACCGGACCGATCGCTGCGAAGTACGCGTCGGCAACGCAGAGTCAGAAGGACGCTCTGGGCAAGCCCCTGACGGGTGACCACAACGCGGGCACCCGACCGAGCGGGCTGGTGTTCCAGCAGTTTCAAGGCGGCGTGATCACCGCGAAGAACGGCGACGCCGGTACGCCCGCCTACATCACGCTGGGCAAGATCCGGGAGGCCTGGAACGTGCCACGCGACCCGTCCGGCGTACCCGCGATCACCGGTGAGAACGGGTCGGCGGGCCCGCTGGGCTCCCCGACCAGCGACGCCAACACCGTCGGCGATGCGCTCGTGTCCAACTTCGAGCACGGCCAAATCGCGTACAACCCGACGACCGACCAGCTCCAGGTGACGGTCAACGGCAAGGTCGTACCGTCCGGGCTGTAGCCCTGAATTCGTCGCGCGGCGGGCGGGCGCACTCCACGGGCCCGTGTTGCTGCACAGCGAACACCTGAGTTCCGCGCGGGGGCGCCGCCAGCCTCCCCGGCGATAAACTGACGCCTTCGACGTCGCAGTTGGCGCCGCTGACGCGGCGATGGGAAAGGTGGTAGGCGGTGACCGGGTCCGGTGGCGAGGCGGCCTCCGCCGTCGAGCACGCCATGCGGTCCGACGAAGAGGCGGCCGCGGGTTATCGAGAGTGGCTGGCCGCCGCCCAGCGGGCCGGTCGACGGGTGCTGCAGGAGCCGGACGGCACCTACGTGCTGTGGCGGCGCGACGACGTCCTCGCCGCCGTCCGCGATGGCGATCTTTTCGCGAGCCGCCAAAGCGAACTGATGCCCGGCAATCCGCCGTTCGGGCCGTACCGGGAAATCATGGTCGACCTGTTGTTCAATCCGGTCAATTCGCGCGAAATGCTGAGTCCCGTGCGCGGGATCATCGAAAAATGCGTCGATGCCGTGGCGACGAAGCTCGACCGCTGCGACGGGGCGCGCGTCGCCGAGGTGGTGTGGCGCGCGGCATTCGTCGCGGTCTGTGGGCTGCCGACGGACACCCCCATCGAAGCCGTCAACCCGATGCTGGTCGGGGCGATCCGCCGAGCACCGCTCGGTGGCCCCGACGTGATCAGCCGCCTCGCCACCGAACCGCTCACCGACGAAGAAGTGCTGGGCATCATCGGCGCGGTGCTGCGCGGTCTGGTTTTCACGTCGTTCGCTATCAAGGCCGGGCTGGCGGTGCTGGCGCGGAAGCCGATGCTTCAGCGCGAGCTACGCGAAAACCCGGACCGGCAACGCAGGTTCATCGAGGAGCTGCTGCGGCTGGACGGCGGGGCGAAGACCGTCTCACGAAGAACGACTCGGAGGGTGACGATCGGCGAAACGACCATCCCGGCCGGGTCTCCCATCCATCTGTGTGTCGGACTGGTTCATCGTGACGAGGCCGACGACATGTCCGGCCACAGCATCAAACTGGATGGCCCGCAACGGCATTGGAGCTTCGGCGGAGGCCCGCACCGGTGTCCGGCCTCGCACCTGGCCCGGGACCTGCTGGAGATGTTCTTCGAGGTCTGGCTTGCCGAGGTCCCGTTCTTCTGGTTCGACTCAGATGGTGGCGATGTCCCCAACGCGTGGCATCCCAAGCCCTACAACCCGGCGCCCAATGAGATCTTCGAGGGATGGTTCCCGGGTCAGGTGCCGCTCAGGTGGCGACCGGGGCCGTGACCAGGCACGGATCAGGTGCCCGCTGCTTCCTCGGCAGAGTGGTCCATTCGATCGACGCGCTATCGTCTGCGGGTGGCCATATCGACTCCTGCGAGCACAGCGGTCGCGACAGTGCTTGCGGTAACCGCGTGCGTGACGGCGCCCCTCGTCGCCGCTGACCCGACACCCCAGCAGTCGCCGTTTCCGACCGGGAAAGCCGGCACCACGATCCACGTGACGGAGTACAGCGGCGCGACCGCCGACGTCACCCTCAACAACGCGAACTGGGTCTCGTCCGGCTGCTCGCTCAGCGGCGGGGGCTGCAACGTCATCGAGCTCACCATCGTCGGCAAGTCCGATGCACCCTTCAGCTACAGCCAGACCTCAGTGACCGCCGCGTCGTCGCCGTGGCGGCAAGACCCGTATCGGGACATCCAAGGCGCCTCACCCACGATTGACTACCAGAAGATCAACAAGACGCCGCCGCTGCGCTCGGGAAGCGTCACCAACGGCCAGACCGCTCACGGATTCATCGCCTACGACGCCAGCGTCGCCCAGGGCGACGTTTACGTCGAATTCCTCGACCCCAACGCTCCGGCGGCGCCCACCCCGCTGGCGGGCTGGAAAGTCCACACCTAGCAACCCATAGGTATCTGACAAGCTGTCGGCGTGAACGAACCGTGTCCCTGCGGCGGCGGTGCCACCTATCGCGTGTGCTGCGGACCGCTTCACGATGGCGAGTCACAAGCCGGTTCGGCTGAGGAACTGATGCGATCGCGCTACTCGGCGTTCGCCTACGGTCACGCCGACTATCTGTTCCGCACATGGCATCCGCGCACCCGTCCGGCCGACGTGACGGTCGACCCGCGTATCAGATGGACCGGCCTGAACGTGATCGAACTGCGCGAGGGCGGCCCGGACGACGATTTCGGTGAGGTGGAGTTCACGGCCCGGTTCGAGTCCGCGGGTCGCGCGGGAAGCCTGCACGAGCGCAGTCGTTTCGAGCGCCGCGCCGGCCGATGGTTCTACCTCGACGCCGCCGCCGCGGAATGACCGGGGAAAGGGTTGGTTGCTCCGGTCGCCTGATGGAGCGAGTGACGGGACTCGAACCCGTGTATACGGCTTTGCAGGCCGCTGCCTAGCCGCTCAGCCACACCCGCATGAACCATCAGCATTCCAGCGCGTGCGCCTGCCGCCTACCGTTTTCCTCACCCTGATCGATTGGCCTGGCGGCGGTCTGCGCCCCACCGGGAATCGCCGGTTAAATTACCCCTATGCGCGTTGCTCGCCTGATCAGTGCACTCCTGGCGATCCTCATGACGGGACTGCTGATGCCCGCCCCCGCCGGCGCGCAACCACCGTCCAAGCTCATGGACCACGTCACCGACGGCGTCGGGGCGTTGACGGATCCCGGTCGGGCGGCGGTCAATGCGGCGATCGACCGGCTCTACAGCCATCGGCATATTCAGCTGTGGGTGGTCTACGTCGACAACTTTTCCAGGTTCAAACCCGATAACTGGGCCGAGCGAACCCGCGGCGCCAGCGGATTGGGCGACCACGACGCGCTGCTGGCGGTGGCCACCAACACGAAGCTGTACGCGTTTTCGGTGCCGCCCAATACGGCAGTGACGCCGGACGAGCTGAACAGTCTGCGCAGCAACCAGATTGAACCCGCGGTGGCCGTCAAAGACTGGGCGGGTGCTGCGGTCGCCGCGGCGGACGGGTTGAACAAGGCGGTGGGCACCTCAAAGCCGATGTGGGTGCCGATCGCGATCGGACTCGGCGTCCTGGTGTTGATCGTCGTGCTGTTTCTCGTGTTCTATCGGGTGCGCCGCCGCCGGCGTGCCCCGCGGCGGGTCGACCCCGGCGATGGCCAGATCAGCGTGGCCGATTCGGCGGGGCAGGCGTTGTCCACCGCGGACACCAGATTGCGCCAAATCTCCGACTACGTCACCCGGCATCACGACAGCGTCGGCGCCGGGGCGCTGGCCCGAGTCGACGAGGCGAAAAGGCATTTCGCGGCGGCGCAAGCCAAGGAAGCGAACAATGCCGCTGAAGCAATCGCCCACGCCAACCGGGCTTCGACGCTGGCCGCGCAGGCGCAAACGCTCGCGAACACCGACGTGCTGGCAGCGCACCGCCCACCACGAGGCCGGGGCTCCGCATCCACCCGATGATCTTTGCGCCAACCGCGGGCCTCAGAAGCAGCCGCTCACATGAATCCGTCGGCCGCCTCCCACACAGACGTTGACCGGGGGCGGCGGTGGCGGCGGTGGCGGAAAGTCTTGCGGCAGCGGCGCATACGCCTCCGGCGGCGTCACATTGGCGTTGACCGTATCGGCGATGTTCGTGCACCCGCTCACGGAAACACGCCTGCCGACGCTTGCGCAGACGTCCGCGTTGGCCACGCCGGCGGGCTGCACGACGGCATAGATCTCTGGAATGGCGGCAAAGGCCAACGCCGCCAGCGCACCTGCAGTCCAAGACCGCACGTTCATCGGGATCTCCTTCCCATCACGGCTGCGCTCACGCGCACCGGAGGCGAATCGAGGGCGCTTGTAAGGCATGCTCGCACAGCCCGACAGTCAGGGAGTCGCGCCGACCTGCCCGAGTAGCGGTGTCCACTGGCAGCGTTGCCTGATGTCAGCCAGCGGTTGGCGAATGTTCTCGAGATCGGACTGCTCCTGCGGGTTGGCGTTGAAGTACTGCTGCACGTCCTCCCGAATCTGATCCTTGGGCTGATCCTGCAGGCCGGTGTAGAACCCGTTGAGGTCCGGATGGGTGTACAGATACGTCGAGAGCGCCGCGGCCACACCGGCCGCAACGCCGGCCATGTCGGCTGCCGTGCAGTTGGGGGGCCGGGGCGGCGGATCGGCCACGGCGGTCCCCGCGGTCGCACATAGCAGGGTGCCGCTGAGCGCGCCGGCGCCGATCGCCCCGACCAGTAGCCGGCGCGTGAACAGAGATGCGAGGAACATGACTGGCTCCTTTATCCGGCGATGAACCTGGCCGGGACCGATGTCGGTTGCCGCCCGCTTCAAGCTGAGTCGAGCTGCAATTGGCATGGTGTCAACTCTGGGCACGCCGCGAGGGTCATTACTCGGGCCGAAAGTCACTACTAGGACGGCCAACCGTCAGCAGATTGCCTATTCGGCGTTCATGGGTGAGCGCACGACGCGAACGCCGTCGAAGACGAGTTTGTGGGCCGGCCGGCGCAGGGCCTCGATGGTGCCGTCCGCATGCGCGATGACTCCGCCGCCCGAGGGGATCCCGAGCCCGGCGGCCGCTCCACCCAGCGATTCGATGGTCCGCGCCAGCCGTGCCCACCCGGCTCGCTCGTCGTGCGCGTCGACGACCAGGGGGACCAGACCGAACACGTCGAACAGCCCCGGCTCGGGGGATTGCGGTGCCTCGACCATCCCGTAACGCCCGAGCTGGACGGCGCCGGCCGAGATGCCCACCAGGACTGCCCCGCGGGCGTACCGGTCCAGGATGACGTCCCTCATGCCGGTTTCCTCGAACGTGTGCCAGCCGAGACGCGCGTCGCCGCCCGCGAGGACGATCAGCTGGGCGCCCTTGAGGAAGGCGCGGTCTGCGCGGTCGAACGACGAGTCGATCATGCGACGGTCGGTGATCCCGACGGCTTCCATCGCCGCCTCGAAGATGTCGTAGAACTCGGGGCGATCCCCGTTAGAGGCGCCAAGGTAGGCCGCGCTCGGCGGTGTGGCCCCGGCCAACCGCTCGACGGCTTCTTCGAGGAGCAGTCGGCCCCGCCGCCTCCAGAACAGCAGCTGGCTGTCCGCCAGCAGATAAAGCGGCTGATGTAGTGGGGCAATACTCATAACGGCCATCGTCGGTGGGGCGATTCAAAGCGTGGTCAAGACCGAGTAAACCCCCTATGTCCGGCCTTGACGATCAACGCCGCCCGTAGGGATCGCTCAGGTGAACGGTTAGGTTTGTATCCATGGGCAACGAAGGGGGTGGATCGGCGTTCACCTGGCAGGGCCGGCGCGAGCTGGTGAGCCAGATACACGAACAACTCGACGAGCTGGTGGCGGCTCGCGACCAGATGGAACAACTGGTGCGGGTCATCAGCGAAGTCGGTTCCGATCTCGACCTGGACGTGACGCTGCATCGCATCGTCACGGGCGCGATCGAGCTGACCGGCTCCCGCTACGCAGCCCTGGGCATCCGCGCTCCCGACGGCACCCTGGCCACTTTCGTCCGCGCCGGCATCGACGAGCAAACGGCGCGGCAACTCGGCGAATTGCCGGTGGGCGACGGTCTGCGCCTCGACGACGTGAGTGCCCATCCGCAGGCCGGCGAGCTGCAAGCCCACCATCCGCCGATGCGGGCACTCCTGGGATTGCCGATCACGGTGCGGGCGGCCGACTTCGGAAGCCTCTACCTGGTCGACGATCGCCCCGGCCGGGTGTTCACCGACTCCCAGGCCGCCGCCGTGCGGGCGCTGGCGATTGCGGCCGCGGCGGCCATCGACAACGCGCGGCTGTTCGAGCGGGAACGTGAGTCGGCCAAGTGGACGAAGGCCAGCCGCGAGATCACCACCGCGTTGCTGTCCGGCGACCCACAGACCGGGCCGTTGCAGCTGATCGTGAACCGGGCGCTGGAGTTGGCCGGAGCCGAGCAGGCCATCCTGCTGGTTCCCAAGGAGCCCGACCTGCCCGCCGAAGAGGTCAACACCCTCGTCGTCGCCGCGACGGCCGGGCGGTACTCCTCCGAGGTGATCGGTCGCCAGGTGCCGATGGACGGCTCCACCACCGGCGGTGTCGCGCGGCGAGGCCTGCCGTTGATCACCGATTCCTTCCAATACCCGATCGAGGGATTCACCGACGTCGGCGAACGCTCCGCGATCGTCATGCCGCTGATCGCCGACGGCGCGGTGCTCGGCGTCATCGCCGTCGCCCGCGACCCGCAGCAGTCCCCGTTCGGCAGCGACTACCTCGAACTGGTCAGCGACTTCGCCCGGCACGCGGCCATCGCCCTGGCGCTGGCGGCGGGTCGCGAACACGCGCTGAATCAGGAACTCGCGCAAGCCGACACCGTCGACGAGGCGATCAACGCCGCGGCCGAGGAGTTGCGCCGACTATGGCGGGCCCGTCGCGTCGTTGCGGTCACCTTCCCAACTCACGGCTCGTCGAACGAAACCGCTTACGCGGCACCGCAAGTCGTATCGGTAGGCGAGTCCGCGCAGTGGGATGAACTGCCGCCCGCCACCCAACAGACGCTCAGCTCACTGCGAGACGGCGACCTCCTCACCCCCAGCACCGGGGACGCCGGGACGGCGGGCATCGCGCTGCAGCATCCCGAAGGCGTGCTCGTGGTGTGGATCGATCTGGCCGAGCGGCGGGCGTTCACCCTCGAGGACCAGACTCTGCTCACGGTCCTCGCGGGCCGCCTGGGCCAGGGCCTGCAGCGGGTCCATCAGGTCGACCAGCAGCGCGAAACCGCGCTGGCGCTGCAGCACGCGATCCTGGGCCCCGCCGATCTGCCGCACGGCTTCGCGGTGCGCTACCAGGCCGCCAGCCGGCCGCTCCAGGTCGGCGGCGACTGGTACGACATCGTCGACCTGGACGACGGGCGCATCGCGATGGTCGTCGGCGACTGCGTCGGGCACGGCCTGGCCGCCGCCACCGTGATGGGCCAGGTGCGCAGCGCCTGCCGGGCGCTGCTGTTCGAAAACCCAAGCCCGGGCGCCGCTTTGGCCGGGATGGATCGCTTCGCGGCGCGGTTGCCCGGCGCCCAGTGCACCACCGCCGTCTGCGCGGTGCTCAACCCGGAGACGGGGGAGCTGGTGTATTCCAGCGCCGGGCACCCGCCGCCCATCCTGGTCCACGCGGACGGCACCACGCAGATGCTCGACGACGGTCACACCATCGCGTTGGGGGTGCGTGCGGATTGGCCCCGCCCCGAGGGTCGGGTGATCCTGCCGGCGCGGGCGACCCTGCTGCTCTATACCGACGGGTTGGTCGAACGCCGCCGCACCGCGCTGGGACATGGCATCTCCCGCGCCGCGACGCTGGTGCAGGACGGACGGAGCTCCACCCTCGACGACTTGGCGAATAACATCATGTCCGGTTTGGCTCCCGGCGGCGGCTATCAGGACGACGTCGTCCTGCTGCTCTACCGCCATCCCGCGCCGCTGGAGCTGACCTTCCCCGCCGACGTCAGCCACCTCGCCCCGGCCCGAACGGCGTTGCGCCACTGGTTGACTCGGACCCGGTTGGACCCAGAGCAGGCGATGAACGTGCTCGTCGCCGCCGGCGAGGCCGTCGCCAACGCCATCGAGCACGGTCATCGTGACAAACCCGAGGGCACGATCAGCCTCGGCGCGACCGCACTGGTGGACCAAGTGCAGTTGACGATCACCGACACCGGCACGTGGAAGCCCCCGCAGCCGGCCAGCTATCCATATCGGGGCCGGGGTATCGCCCTGATGCGGGGGCTCATGCACGACGTCACCATCGACCCCGACGCCGCCGGAACCACGGTCCGTCTATCCGCGAGGATCACGTGATGCCCACGTCGCTCACCCTCGACACCGCGCGCCGCAACGACGGGGAACTGATGTTGGTCGCCGCGGGGGAGATCGACCTGAGCAACATCGACGCCTTCGTTCAAGCCCTCACCGCCGCCAGCGGCCAGGCCGCCGGGGGTGGCCCGCTCACCGTCGACCTCAGCGGCGTCGAGTACCTGGACAGCGCCGCCATCAACGCCCTGTTCGCCCACGCCAACCACATCAACCTGATCGCCCACCCGATCCTGATGCCCATCCTCACCATCAGCGGACTCACCGAACTCGTCGCCGTCGAGCCCGCCTCGCCCATCGCGGACGGCTGACGAGCCTCTCAGGTCTCAGGGATTTTCGGCGATCCAGGTGGTCGTGAAGCGCTGCAACGCCGGAATGCTCTCGGCCAGGTCGGCTTCCATCGACTTCTCGAGCTTGCGGCCCACCAGCGGGATTTTCACCGCCACCTGGACGGCAAACCGCAGTTGCGTGCCGTCGTCGGTCGGCGCCATCCGTGCTTCCGCACGGCCGGATCCCACGCCGCCTGAGGTCACCACCCTGATCTGCCCTCGGACCTCGCCGCCCCCGCTTGGTCGCCACGTCTCGCTGTGGACGATCTTGAGCTCGCCGGGGACGGCTTTGGCGATCAGCGTGGGCAGTAGCTGGCGAGACACGTGCTGGGTCGCGCGAACCGCCACCGTGCCGTCGGCGTCGACGACCAGTGAATCCAGGGTCGTGGGAGCATCGCTGACCCGAAGGCGGGCCAGCCAATAGTCCTCGCGGCCGAACGTTGCGTGGATCTGCTCCACGCTCACCGGCGACTCGATCAGGATGTCGAAGGAACGCGACATGGCATCGATTCTTCCAAAATGCGACGGGTCCTGGCTGCGACGCCTGCCACACCCAAGCCATGTTTCGAACGTACGTGCGATGGCTATTCCCCTGCGCGGAGGTGGAAGACATGACTGACGACACGCAACAGGCGGCCGGCGAAAATCCCGAGAAGGACCCGTCCCAGTGGGTGACCGGCGACGAGCCGATGACCGGTCCCCAGCGGAGCTACGTGCACACCCTGGCCCAGGAAGCCAAGCGCGAGGTGCCCGACGACATGACCAAGGCCCAGGCGTCGGAGCTCATCGACGAGCTACAGCAAGAAACGGGCCGCGGCAACTGACTAGCCGGCGGGCCGGCTCCGGATCGTCGGCGGCGTCGGCGTACGGGGCCGGCCCGCCTTGCGGGCGAGGTCTCCAAACCTGACGCTGACGCGTTGAAACCCCTTGACCTGTTCGGCTTTTGCCTTCTTGGTGTACGTCTTGCGGTCGGCCGGGGTGAGTTCCGCGTCATCGGTGAACGGCGTGAGCAAGGCGCGCGGGTAAAGCCGTTCCACCAGAACGACATTGATTTCGGCGCACAAAACCAGTGTTGACGAGATGAGAAACAGGAAGGCCAACAATCCCAGCACCAAAGCGAAGACGCTGTTGGTGGCGCTGGCCGTCTTCACCGTGTGCCGGATGTAACCGGCTCCGCCCCACTGCAATACCTGCCAGATCACAGCTGCCGCAAGCGCTCCGGGCAATACCTGGCGATAGGTGAGCCCCCGGGCGGTGGTCACCCGGAAGGCCACGAGGCAGATCAGTGCGTTGATTCCCACGGCGACCAGTGCGACGCCGATCTTTCCGAATACGCCCAGCGCCCCGGTGGCCTGGCCGGCCGCGGACAGGGCGGTGGCGGCCAGGGCGGCCGAGCCGAGGACCAATAAGAGAAGCAGGCTGCGCGCGCGGGAGCGCAACGGGTCGGGACGCTTGTTCCTCGGTACGGCCCATACCGAGTCCATCGCATTCTGCACGGCCTGACCGACGCCCAGGCCACCGTAAAGCGCACCTGCGATGCCGACGACCACGGCGACGGTGCCGCCGCTGAGGCCTGCGGGCTCATGCAACTGGTTGCCGATGACGGGGAATTGGCTCAAGGTGCTGTGCAGCACCTGTTGCTGCAGATCCGGGCGCCCCGCGAGGATCAGCCCGAGGCCCGTCGTCAACAGCAAGAGCAGGGGGAACAGCGACACGAAGCCGTAGTAGGTGATCAATGCGGCCAGATATCCGCCTTGGTCGTCGAGGTATTTGTAAACGACGGCGATCACCACGCCCGCGGCGCGGTTTCGTCGCTGCAGCCTGTCCAGCCAGCCGACCATCTCGTGCTCACTTCGTCGCAGCGGAAGCGGATCCCCCCGATGGGATTGCCAGGTGATACCCGAATTCGGCGACGGTCAACCGTGGGTCAGTTCGCCGCCGGATTCCCTGCGAGGATGGGGTGATGGCCGACGATGTGAAGCGCTCCGAGCGCGAATTCAACGAGCGCAACATCGAGGAGTTCCGCCACAACGGCGGCAAGGTCGGCGGACAGTTCGAGGGCTTTCCGTTGCTGCTGTTGACCTCGACCGGTGCGCGCAGCGGTGCGCAGCGAGTGAATCCCGTCGCCTACTTCGACGTGGACGGCAGGATCTACGTCGTCGGGTCCGCCGCGGGCCGGGACAACAACCCCGCATGGGTGCACAACATCCGCGCCAACCCACGGGTGACTGTGGAGATCGGCTCGCAGGCCCCCAAGCCGGCGACCGTGCGTGAATTGCCGCCCGACGAGCGCGATTCCGTGTATCGGATCGTCGTCGAGCGCGCGCCGGGGTTCGGCGAGTACCAGGAGCGCACCGACCGGCTCATCCCGGTGTTCGAACTGGTTACCGAATAACAGCACCGCCAGTGGGTCGCCTGTCGCAAAATGACCGACATGAGCATCGCGGCGATGAAGCACCTGTTACGGGGTTGGGCTTTCGGCGCCTTCGCGCTCGCTTTGACGGCATTGCCGGCAATCGCGATTTCCGCGCCGGCCATCAGCCGCGCCGACCCGAATTGCGCTGAAGGGTTCGTGTGGAGCGTGGACTTGCATCAATGCGTTCCCGCGGTCCCCGCCGTGAACGGGCCCGGCGGGCCGGGTGGACCAGGTGGTCCCGGCGGGCCGGGTGGGCCTGGCGGCCCCGGCGGGCCGGGTGGACCGGGTGGGCCTGGCGGCCCCGGCCCCCGGTAGGACCCACAACCACGCCCCGGGCCCGCGGCGACCTGCCGCGAAACACGCGGGAACCCACAGCACCTCGCGGTCGTTATAGTGGCTAAGTATCGCTTCACTCCGAGGGGGAAACAGGCGCATGCCACGCACAGACAACGACTCGTGGGACTTGGCCACCAGCGTCGGCGCGACGGCCACCATGGTGGCCGCGGCCCGGGCGATCGCCACCAAGGCCGACACTCCGCTGATCGAGGACCGGTTCGCCGAGCCGCTGGTTCGCGCCGTCGGCGTGGACTTCTTCACACGATGGGTCGACGGTGACCTCGACGCCGCCGACGTCGACGACCACGACTCCGGGTGGAAACTCGAGCACATGCCCGCGGCCATGGCCGCTCGTACCCGGTTCTTCGACGCGTTCTTTCGCGAGGCGGCGCAGGCGGGCATCCGTCAGGCCGTCATCCTGGCGTCCGGCCTGGACGCGCGCGCTTACCGGTTGTCGTGGCCGGCCGACATGACGGTGTTCGAGATCGACCAGCCGGAGGTGATCGAATTCAAGACCACCACACTGGCGAAGCTGGGCGCCGCCCCGCAGGCCGACCTGCGCACGGTCGCGATTGACCTGCGACGCGATTGGCCGAAAGCGTTGGTGGAAGCGGGTTTCGACAAGAGCCGCCCGACGGCCTGGATCGCGGAAGGCCTTTTCGGGTACTTGCCGCCGGACGCGCAGGATCGCTTGCTCGACAACATCTCCGCGCTGAGCGCCGAGGGCAGCAGGCTGGCCGTGGAAGCCATCCCGGACCGGCCACAACAGGACGTCGAGAAGGCACGGGAGATGATGCGCAGGGCCACCGCCAAGTGGCGTGACCACGGCTTCGAGTTGGATTGGGAGGAGCTGGGTTTCGAGGGCGAGCGCAACGACGTTGCCGAATATCTGAAGAACCTGGGGTGGCGGACGGTCGGCACCAAGATGAGCGAGCTGTTGGCCGGCAGCGGGCTCGCCGCGATTCCGCAAACCAACGACTCGGTGTCGGTCGCCGACACCATCTACTACAGCTCCGTGCTGGGCAAATGACGGCACCGAGTAGGCGGGGGCTCAACGACACGGTCACGCGGCTGTGGAGTGTTCTGGCCCCGGCGTACGATCTGCCGTTCCTCCAGCGGTGGGTTTACCGCCCGCCTCACGATGAGGTGATTGCGCAGCTGCGCGCTCATCGGGCCCGCAAGATCGCCGACATCGCCTGCGGCACCGGCATTCTCAGTGACCGGATCGCCCGAGAGCTGGTGCCCGACGAGATCTTCGGTGTCGACATGTCCGACGGCATGCTCGCCCGCGCCCGCGCCAGGACGGACCGGGTGCGGTGGCTGCGGGGCCCGGCTGAACAGTTGCCGTTCGACGACGGTGCGCTCGACGCGGTGGTGACCACCTCGGCGTTCCACTTCTTCGATCAGCCGGCGGCGTTGCGCGAATTCCACCGCGTCCTGGCGCCGGGCGGGTTGGTGGCCGTCGCGGCCTTGAGCGCCCGGCAACCGCTGCTGCAAGCACCCTCGGCCAACAGATGGAAGCCGCAGCACAATGCGTCGCCGGGGGAGATGCGCGCGTTGTTCGAGGGTGCCGGGTTTGCAATCAGCGATCAGCATCGCGTTCGGCGACCGATGTGGACGCAGGTCATTCCCGACCTGATTACGGTCGGCACCAAGAGCTGATCGATCGTCAGGCGGCGAACTTGCTCACGACCCGCGGAGCCGGCCGCGAGAAATGCTCGCACTGACCGGCGTGCACGACGCGCGAGGGCCGGTAAGCGGGCAGCGGGGGGGCGACGGTGACTTCACATCGAGCCAAACGCTGCTGCCCGGGCGCAGCCGCTCGTTCGATGAAGTCGGCGGCGATCCACCCCGCGGCGAATATCGCCAACGCGACACCGAACTGAAGCGGCGATCCGGCGGCAAGCGCGGCCAATGCGCAGATTCCCGATACGACGGCGACGACAACCGTGCCCGCGTAGAGCGGGCTCACGCGAAGTTCTGGCGAGGTCATCGCGCCTCCTGTCCGGTCAATTGCTCAGCTTTGAGCCCAATCCGTGACCTCGATGTTTCGCTATCGAGACACGTCAAACGAGGGTCATACGGCATCTATGGGATGGCGTAGGGCCCCCGCCCGAAGGCCAAAGGTCCCACCTGAGCAACCACCGCACGCGTCGCCCCGGCGGCCTGGCTCGTTCATCGGACGGCAGCACAGCGCCCGCCTCGCCAAGTGGCGAAGCGGGCGCTGTGGTCACTGCTGTTTACAGCGGAATCCAGACTCCGAAGAACCAGAACCCCCACTGGTGGAATCCGTCATCCCACATGGGCGTCTCCTGGTAACCCCAGTAGTTGATCGGGCCGTATCCCCATTGCCCGCCAGGCGGCGGGAGTGGCCTGTCCCAATCGGGTCGCGGCGGCTCGCCGGGCCCCCAGGGTGCCGGCCCGTCACCCCAAGGTGCGCCGCGGAAGTAGCCACGCTGCGGGTCTCCGTGCCACGGGCCGCCCGGCCCACCGGGTCCGCCGGGACCGCCGGGACCCCCAGGCCCGCCCGGGTGATCGGGTCCGCCGGGTCCGCCCGGTCCGCCCGGTCCGCCCGGGTGATCGGGTCCACCGGGTCCGCCCGGTCCGCCCGGATGATCGGGACCGCCGGGTCCGCCGGGTCCGCCGGGTCCGCCCTGGGGGCCGCCGGGGTGACCGGGGCCACCCGGTCCGCCCGGACCGCCGGGTCCGCCCGGACCACCGGGGCCGCCCGGATCACCCGGTGCGTTCGGTGGATGGATACCTCCGGGTGCTGGCCCGCCGTGACTGCCGGCCGGGCCGGGCGGCGCACCCGGAGCGGCGTTGGCCGCACCGGCACTCATACCCAGCGCGGCGGCTCCCAGAGCGCCGGCGACGGTGATCCCCCCGAGTATTTGCTTAAGTTTCATAGTCCTTCACCTGTCTATCGGCTGGTGAACTCCTCAGAATCCCCCCTTACCCGACCGACCCTAGATAGCTTCCCTATGCAACGGCTGTGAGTGGTCCATGCAGAACCTCTGGGGCGCGCCGACCTGCGTGTTGACGTGGCGGAAGGGGGGCGGACGGCGCCGGGAACCGCGAGAGATAAGCCACGGCGACTTGTGACGGCGAGTCGTCGCAGACGTTTATGTGTCGCGAATCGACGCCGGCCCGCCGCGGCCACCTTCGGGCAAAACGCCGCGGCCGAGACGTCGTCACTGCTTTGGCAAGGCTACGTATGCTAGTCCGCCGGCGTGGCGGCGTATATCGTTGCGGCCGTGTCGAGTCCGTCGCATCCGCATCCCGCCGAACCGCATCAGGGCTCGGTCTCATCGAAGTTGAACTGGTTGCGCGCCGGAGTGTTGGGCGCCAATGACGGAATCGTCTCCACGGCGGGCATCGTGGTGGGCGTTGCCGCCGCGACGATAGAACGCGCCCCGGTATTGACCGCCGGCAGCGCCGGACTGGTCGCCGGGGCGGTGTCGATGGCGCTGGGCGAATACGTGTCGGTCAGCACCCAGCGTGACACCGAGAAGGCGCTGTTGCACAAGGAGCGCCAAGAACTGCGCGACGATCCTGCCGCCGAGTTGGACGAGCTCGCCGCCCTCTACGAGGCGAAAGGCCTGAGTGCGGCCACCGCCCGCACTGTCGCCGAGGAGCTGACCGACCACAATCCGCTGCTCGCCCACGCCGAAGTCGAACTCGGTATCAATCCCGATGAGCTCACCAACCCGTGGCAGGCGGCGTCGTCGTCGGCGCTGTCGTTCGCGGTCGGCGCCCTGCTGCCGCTGATCGCCATCCTGGCGCCGCCGGCGGCGTGGCGAATCCCGGTCACCGTCGCGGCCGTACTCGCCGCGCTGGTGATGACCGGGGCGGTGTCGGCCCGTTTGGGTGGGGCGCCCAGGGGCCCGGCCGTGCTGCGCAACGTCATCGGGGGCGGCCTCGCGCTGTCGATCACCTACGCGATCGGCCACCTGGTGGGCGCCGCGATCGCCTGACGCGCGCCAACGCCGTTGCTCGGCTGCACAATTGACCCGCAACAGGTCGGCCCGTTGAGACTGGCGAGCAAACTGTAATATCTACTGTTGCCATCCTCACACGAGGGATCCATCTCTGGGCGGAGCGTCGTGCATTGACCGAGACCAATGTCGTGCCGGATGACGTTGCTGCAGCGGCGCAGGCGCCGTACTTCTCGCGTGACGAAAGCCGTTTCGTGCCAAATCGGATCGCCCGCGGTGGGTGGGGTCCATCGCTCAGCGGGCATGTGGTTGGTGGCCTGCTGGGCTGGGCGCTCGAACGCGCGGTCGATGACCCGGAACTGCAACCCGCCCGGCTGACCGTCGACCTTCCCGCACCGGTCGCGCTGGAACCCATGAAGGTGCACACCACCGTGCACCACGACCGTCGGCGCCTGCGGCTCGTCGAGGCCGTCGTCACCCAGCGTGACGCCCCGGTCGCGCGGGGGAGTGCGCTGTTCCTGCGCCGCGGCCCCCAGCCGGAGGGGCAGGTGTGGTCGCCGCAACCGCAGATGCCGCCGCTGCCCCTCGAGGACGGCGCCCAACCCACGCTCTTCATGCGCACCTACGGCTGGGGCACCGAACTGCAGAATCGCGACCCCGACTGGGCCGACACCTCGGGCCCGAAATATACCTGGCTGTACGAGACACGTTCGCTCATCGACGGCGAACCGCTCACCCCCTTCACCCGCGCCGCCATGGCGGCCGATATCACGGCGTCCCTTGCCAATTGGGGCACGAACGGCTTGCAGTTCATCAACGTCGACTACACGCTCACGCTGAGCCGGCTGCCGGAAGGCCCGCACATCGGCATGGCCTCCCTGACCCATTACAGCCACGACGGGGTGGCCACCGGGTCGGCCGTCCTCGTCGACCGCACAGGTCCCATCGGCAGTGGCGTGTCGGTCGCGATAGCGCACTCCGGATTCCGCCCGACGCAGGTCAATCCGACGAACGAATGAGCATCGGAAGCGGCGTCACCTACTGGACGTTGATCGCCGACGCGGCGAAGACGGCATCGCCGCGGCCGTTGCTCGCCGACGACCAGGGGCGCCGCCTGACCGCACGTCAGTTCCACGACGCCGCCTGTGCGACGGCCGCCGCGTTCGCCGAACGCGGGATCGGCGCGGGAACGGTCGTCTCGTGGCAGCTGCCCACCACGCTCGAAACCATGGTCGTGATGGCCGCGCTGGCCCAGCTCGGCGCGGTGCAAAACCCGATCATCCCGATATTGCGGGAACGCGAGGTCGGCTTCATCACCGAGCAGCTGTCCTCGGAATACCTTGTGGTTCCCGAGGTTTGGCGCGGCTTCGGGCACGGCGCGCTGGCGCGCGACCTGGCCGCGGCCCGCGGCTTCCAGGTGATCACGCTCGACTTGGCGACGCCGCCGATAGGCGCCGAGCTCCGGCTGCCGCGCGCAGGAACCGATGCGCTCGCGCCCCCGCCCGCTTCGGCTGGCGACCCGCGATGGATCTACTACTCGTCGGGAACCACCGCGGCGCCCAAAGGGATCCGGCATACCGACGCATCGGTGATCGCCGGTGCGATGGCTCTGGTCGGCGCGGTCGGCATCACCGACAGCGACGTTGATCCCATCGCGTTTCCGGTCGCGCACATCGGCGGGGCGGTGATGCTGGCAGCAGCGCTGCAAACCGGCATGCGGTTGGCACTGTTCGAGGTATTCGACCCCGCGACCACACCGTTTTCCATCGCGGCGCACAACCCGACGTTTCTGGGCACGGCCACGCCGTTCTTCGTCGGCTTCCTCGCGGCCCAGCGAGCCCACGGCGACCGGCCGCTGTTCCCCTTCCTCCGCGGCTGCCTGGCCGGCGGTGCGCCCATCACCGCCGAACTGGGCCGCCAGGTCCGAGAAGCCTTCGACCTGCCCGGCATCGCCAACGCGTGGGGCCTCACCGAGTTCCCCGTGGCGGCTTCCCCGTCGCTCACCGCCTCACCTGACTCGCTCGACCACACCGTCGGCACGCCGACGGCCGGGGTCAAGGTCCGGGTGGTCGGCGCCGACGAAACCGAACTGACCACCGGGCAGGAAGGTGAGTTGCGGCTCAAGGGACCCCAGTGCTTCCTGGGCTACGCCGACCCCGCTCTCGACGTCGACGCGTTCGACCACGACGGCTGGCTTCGCACAGGCGATCTCGGCCTGGTCGACGAGGAGGGAAATGTGCGCGTGACGGGGCGCATCAAGGATGCGATCATTCGCAACGCGGAGAATGTCTCGGCCCTCGAAGTCGAGAATGTGCTGGCCACCCATCCCTCGGTCGCCGACGTCGCGGTCATCGGCGTCCCGGACCCGCGTACCGGCGAACGCGTATGCGCGGTGGTGGTACCCGCGACCGAAGAGGTATCACTGGAATCGCTGGTGCGGCACTGTCATTCGAGCGGGTTGAGCCGCTACAAGCATCCCGAGCGCCTGGTGATCGTCGATGCGCTGCCGCGCAACCAGTTCGGCAAGGTCATCAAGAAGGACCTTCGCCAAGCCTTCGGGTGAAGCCAGGGGCGCTATAGCCCCTTGGGCGCTTCGCGGACGGCCTGGACCGCCGCAGCGTCGCCGTCGAATTCCACTTGCGCGGCTCGCCCCACCGAGAACAGCAACAGCTCCTCGGGTGCACCGGTCACCGTGACGGCGGGGCCGCGTCCCGCCGTGAGTAGGGTCTTGCCCTCCGGGGTGCGCAACGCCACCCGGCCCGGCAGCTTGGCCAGCGTGAGCCGCGCCATCAGGGGCAGGGTGCGGCGCAGCCTGGCGCTCAGCTCGGGTTCGAGGGCGCGCGGCTGCCAGCCCGGCTGTGCCCGCCGCACGTCCTCGTGGTGGATGAACATCTCGGCAACATTGGCGACCGGATCGAGCAGCTTGAACGGCGAGTAGACCGGCGGACCGGACGCCACCTTGTCGACCAGCTCGTCCCACCCCTGCTCGGCCGCCTGGTTCTGCACCTTCTCGGTGTGCGACGCGAAGAACGGGATCAAGATGCCCGGAGCGGCGTCGGGCCGATACTCCCGGATCACGAGGTGGGCGGCCAGGTCGCGCGTCTTCCACCCTTCGCACAGCGTCGGCGCCTCCGGTCCCACGGCGCGCATCGTCTCCACCAGGGCGGCTCGTTCGCGTTGAGCAACAGACATGGCCTCAGCCTAGAGGCCGGCGGGACGAGGGCGAACCCCCAAGCGCCTGCGCTTCGCAACTCGGTAAATTTGACTCGTCAACGTCCCCGAGGGGACCTGGGAAGAGACGTAGGGAAAGCCATGAACGCGCGTGTCGAGCAGCTGGAGTTTCAGGCGGAAGCACGGCAACTGCTGGACCTGATGGTCCACTCCGTCTACTCCAACAAGGATTCGTTTCTGCGGGAGCTGATCTCGAACGCTTCCGACGCACTGGACAAGTTGCGGCTGGAAGCATTTCGCAACAAGGACCTCGACGTCGACACCTCCGACCTGCACATCGACATCGAGGTCGACAAAGACGCGAGGACGCTCACCATCCGCGACAACGGCATCGGGATGACGCGCGACGAGGTGATCAACCTGATCGGCACGCTGGCCAAGTCGGGCACCGCCGAGCTGCGTCAGCAGCTGAGGGAGGCCAAGAACGAGGCCGCCTCCGAGGAACTGATCGGCCAGTTCGGCATCGGCTTCTACTCCAGCTTCATGGTCGCCGACAAGGTCGAGCTGCTCACCCGCAAGGCCGGCGAGAGCGAAGCCACCCGGTGGGAATCGAGCGGCGAGGGCACCTACACCATCGAAGCCGTCGACGGCGCTCCGCAGGGGACGTCGGTCACCTTGCACCTCAAGCCCGAAGACACCGAGGACGAGCTCCACGACTACACCTCGGAATGGAAGATCCGGGGCCTGGTCAAGAAGTACTCCGACTTCATCGCGTGGCCCATCCGGATGGAGGTCGAGCGGCGGACGCCCGCGACCTCGGACGAAGAGGGGGAGAGCGGCGAGGAGACCGTCACCAAAGAGGTCGAGACCCTCAACTCGATGAAGGCGCTGTGGGCCCGGCCCAAGGAAGACGTCTCCGAGGAGGAGTACAAGGAGTTCTACAAGCACATCGCGCATGCCTGGGACGACCCGCTCGAGATCATCGCGATGAAGGCCGAGGGCACCTTCGAATACCAGGCGTTGCTGTTCATCCCGTCCCACGCCCCGTTCGACCTGTTCAACCGCGACGCCCAGACCGGGATCCAGCTCTACGTCAAGCGGGTGTTCATCATGGGCGACTGCGACCAGCTCATGCCCGAATACCTGCGCTTCGTCAAGGGCGTCGTGGACGCACAGGACATGTCGCTCAACGTGTCCCGCGAAATCCTGCAGCAGGATCGGCAGATCAAGGCCATCCGCCGGCGGCTCACCAAGAAGGTCCTCTCCACCATCAAGGAGCTGCAGGCCGAGCGGCCCGACGACTACCGCACCTTTTGGACCCAGTTCGGGCGGGTCGTCAAAGAGGGGTTGCTGTCGGACTTCGACAACCGCGAGACCTTGCTGCAGATCTCGTCGTTCGCCTCGACGCACAGCGAGGAGGAGCCGACCACCCTCGCCGAGTACGTGCAGCGCATGAAGGAGGGTCAGGAGCAGATCTTCTTCGCGACGGGGGAGACGCGCCAACAGATCCTGAAATCGCCCCACCTGGAGGCGTTCAAAGCCAAGGGCTACGAGGTCTTGTTGCTCACCGACCCGGTCGACGAGGTCTGGGTGGGAACGGTGACCGAGTTCGAGGGCAAACCGCTGCAGTCGGTCGCCAAGGGTGAGGTGGACCTCAGTTCCGAGGGCGACGAGAGCGAAGCGGAGCGCGAGGAGCAGCAGAAGGAGTTCGCCGACCTCCTGAACTGGATGAAGGAGACGTTAAGCGAACATGTCAAGGAGGTACGGCTTTCCAGTCGCCTGACCGACTCGCCGGCCTGCCTGATCACCGACGTCTTCGGCATCACCCCTGCCCTCGCCCGGCTCTACCGTGCCTCCGGGCAGGACATCCCGGTGGGCAAGCGGATTCTCGAGCTCAATCCGAACCATCCGCTGGTGACCGGACTGCGCGCGGCGCAACAGCAGGCGACCGGCGAGGCGGAACTTGCCCAAGTCGCCGAGACGGCCGAATTGCTCTATGGCACAGCGCTTCTCGCCGAAGGTGGCGCGCTCGAGGACCCGGCGAGGTTCGCCGAGCTGCTCGCCGACCGGTTGGCCCGCACCGTCTAGCCCGGGATTTGCCAGAGTTGCCGTAGCAGCGTTCGCGTTCGGCTTTGCCCGCAAATCGGCGATTAGCCGATTGAAAAGTCGCTGGCAGGGATAATCACATCCCATGGTTGAGTTTCGCGTTATCGACCCACGTGGCCGGGTCGTCGCGACGAGGGATTTTGCCAGCGCGGAGTCCGCGCACGCATGGTTCATCCATTCGATCGGCGGCAGTACCGAGCTCGGTTGGCGCATGGAAGTCAACGACGACGGCCAGTGGGCTCACTTTGACGACACTCAGGGCTTCACCGCACCGGTGAGCCACCGTCCCCCAAAGCGCTAATCGTCGACCGGGGCCCGCGCTTCAGCCGGGCCCGATCACGAAGCAGCGGCCGGTGGCGCTGCTGAACAGCACCTCTTGCACCGTGGACGGCGCGGCGTTGGGGAATCCGAAGCGATGCACCTGTTGGCCCGGTTCGATATCGGCGTCCTGCGACTCGGTGGTGCCGTCCTTCTTGCGCACGAGCGCCGTGATCTTTTCCGGGCCGGACGGGTTCTTCGGGTCGCGGAAATACCAGACCTCGATTCCAGACCCGGTGTCATCGGCGCGCCAGCCGTCGGCGTAGTAGCACGCCGGATTCCCCTCGGCGTCGGGTGGCGGTGGCGGACAGATGGACAACCCGACGCAGGTCGGCGTGGTCGTGGCCGTGGGGGATTCCGCCGGGCCGTGCGGCGCGCTCGAACTGCTGGACGCTACCGGTTTGGTCACGCTCGAGCTCGAGGGGCTGGGCGGCGCGGCGTGCTGGGCCCCGCACGCCAGTAGGCCGGCACATCCCATCGAGACGACGGCGATCAATCGCGCGGCTGGCACAGACATCGAGGCGCCAACGTTATTGGGTCGTCGTGGTCAACGGTGCGGCCTGAGCCAGGGGAGCGAGGGCAATCCCCACGGCGATTGCTCCAGCCGTGATCAATCCACGAAGCATGTTCGCGAGCCTCCTGTTAACGAAACGGCGGTGGTTGCTGCTGACTACCGAGCTAACACCGTGAAGTGGCCGCCCAGCAAGGGGCGGCCGTCGTGCCGCGGCCAACGCACCGCTGGGCCCCACGTAGGCTCCGAGGAATGCACGTCGACGCGATGACGGTCCCCCAGCCGCTGCAGCAGATCGGCGACCTGGCCCGGCGAACGCAATCCGCGGGGTTCTCGGGCCTGTTGTTCACCGAGACGGGCCGGACGGCCTACCTCAACGCCGCCGTCGCGTCCCAGGCCGCGCCGGGTCTCGAGCTGTCCACGGGGGTGGCCGTGGCCTTTCCGCGCAGTCCCTTCATCACTGCCGCCACGGCCTGGGAGCTTCAGGAAGCGACCGGCGGGAACTTCCGGCTGGGCCTGGGCACCCAGGTACGCACCCACGTCGTCCGGCGCTACGGAGTGGCGTTCGAGCGGCCGGGCCCGCGGCTGCGCGACTACTTGTTCGCCGTCAAGGCGTGCTTTGCGGCGTTTCGTAGCGGGACGCTTGAGCACCACGGCGACTTCTACGACCTCGACTTCATCACCCCGCAATGGAGCCCGGGCCCGATCGCGACGCCCGATCCGAAAGTCGATATCGCAGCGGTCAACCCGTGGATGCTGCGGATGGCCGGCGAAGTGGCCGACGGGGTGCACGTGCATCCGATCGGCGAGCCGGGCTACATCGACCGCCACGTCCTGCCCAGCATCGCCGAAGGGGCGGCGAAAGCCGGCCGCTCGCCGTCGGACCTCGCAGTGATCGTGCCGGTGATGACCATCGTCGGCGACACCGACGAAGAGCGCGACAAACAACGAGAAGCGGTGCGCGCCAGCATGGCCTTCTACGGCAGCACACCCAACTACGCGTTCATCTGGGACCAGGCGGGGTTCGAGGGCACGACGGCCCGGATCCGGGAAAAGCAGAAGGCCGGGGACTTTGCCGGGATGGCGGCCCAAGTCAGCGACGATCACATCGCCGCCTTCGCCACCGAGTCGACGTGGGACGGGTTGGCCGGCGCGCTGACGGACAAATATGCCGGAAAGGCCACGCGCCTGGTCCTTTACAACGCCGTGGGCGACCCGGAGCGTTTCGAGCGGTACGGCGAGGTGGCCCGCCGGATACGCGACGCGGTCAGTGGCTGAGCTGGATTGCCTTGACCACCAACAGCAGCGCGCCGATCACCAGGTAGCCGCGCAGCGCGATCATCCCGAGCCGGGTGCCCGGGGACCAGACGACCGGCTCCAGCAGGGTCAACGGTGGCATGCGCCAGGCGTTGCGGTCCACGCCGCGCGCCGGCAGCTGGGGGGCGGGGAGCGCCGGTTGGCGTCGGGCCATCAAGCGCAGCACCGGTATGGCGGCAACGGCGAGAAGGACCAGGGACAGAGCCAGGTAGCCGGCCACCGCGACGACGTCGAGTTTGGGAAACAGCGTGGTGGCCATCAGGATTCCCGACAGCAGCAACAGCGTGCCGACGATCAGCCCGGCGACCCAGTTGAGCCAGGGCCGATTGACCCACGGCCCCAACACTTGTGGGTCGTTGCACAGCAGCAGCAAGAAGACGCTGGCGCTCGGTAGCAGCAGGCCGGCCAGGGCCTGAACCGCGGTGGTGATCAACCCGAGCGGCGCGCCGGGGATGAGCACGATGGCCGCGGCCAACGCCACCATCGCGGTGTAGGACAGGTAGAACTGTTTGGCGTCGGCGAATCCGCGGTGCAGCGAGTGCTTCAGGCCGAACACGTCGCCGAAGGCGTAGCTGGTGGCCAGCGTCACCGCCGCGGCGCCGATGATCGAGGCGTCCATCAAGACGATCGCGAAGATCGAGCCGAGCGCGCCGCGCTGTTGGCCGAGCAGGTGCGCCGTCGCGCCGGCGTCGGTGAAACCGCCGACGGTGTTGGTGGAGCGCGCCGCCCATTCGCCAGTCATCACCAGGGCCGCCGCGCCGATGACGACGACGAAGGCGCCCAGCACGGTGTCGGCGCGCTCGTAGCCGATGAATCGCGGCGTGATGCGTTTGTCGACGACGTTGGACTGCTGGAAGAACAACTGCCAGGGGGCCACGGTGGTGCCGACGATGGCGATGATGAGCAGCACCGCGTCCGAACTCACCCCGCCCGAGATGCTGGGCATTACAAAGGACTTGGCGGCCTGACCCCACTGCGGATGGGACATCAGCAGCATCGGGATCTGCAGCAGGGTGATCGCGATGAAGATGAACATCGCGCGCTCCCAACGACGGAAGCTGCCGCTTGCCATGATCGCCACCAGCGCCACCGCCGAGATCGGCACCACGACGTATTTGGAGACGCCGATGTATTCGGCGGCCAGCGAGATGCCGATGAACTCGGTGACGATCGTGAGGAAGTTGAGCAGGAAGAGGTCCCCGACCGAGAACCAGCCCCAGCCACGGCCGAACCGTTCGTTGATCAGCCGGGCGTGTCCGACGCCGGTGACCGCGCCGAGCCGGACCACCATTTCCTGATTGACGATGAGCACCGGCACCAGCAGCAGCAGCACCCACAGCAGGGAGTAGCCGTAGTTCTGACCCGCCTGGGCGTAGGTCGCCACGCCGCCGGCGTCGTTGTCGCCGACCATGACGATGATTCCCGGGCCGACGATCGCGAGCAGGGTCAGCAGCCGCGTCTTCCAGGTGCGGGGGTGCTCGGTCTCGCCGACGCTGATCCGTCCGAACGCGCCCTCGATGTCACCCAGGTGCGCGGTGTCGAGCACCGCGCTACGGGCCGTCTCCTCGCTACCCGTGGTCACAGCCCGTTACCTCCCGGCGCGCGCGTGTGCTGGTCGCCGGGTTGGGTGGGCTCGCGGACGGGACGCGGCGCGGGTTCGCGCCGCCGCCAGTCCTCGGGGATGGTGGCCTCCAGCACGTCGTCGACGGTGACCACCCCGAGCACGCGGTCCTGGTCGTCGACGACCGGGATGGAATAGAGATTGAAGTCGGCCATCAACAGCGCGACGTCGGTCAGGTCGGCGTCGGCGGTGACCCGCACGGGATCCGAATCCATCAGTCCCTCAAGGGTTTCACCGGCGGCAGCCTGCAGCAGCGTGATCACCGAGACCACACCGTCGAGCCGCCCGTCCTCGCCGAGGACGTGCACTTTGATGAGCGCCTCCGGCTGGATGGTGTGGGCGGTGGCGAGCAACCTCAACGCTTCCGCCGCCGTGCTGGTCGCGGCGCAGGAGACGAAGTCGACGTTCATCAGCCCGCCGGCACTCTCGGGGTTGAACCCCATCAAGGTGATGACCTTGGTGCGCTGGGGGCCGGGCATCAGTTCTAGTACCCGTCGCCGCCGCGACTGGCGCAGATCGGCGATCGCGTCGGCGGCGTCGTCTGCGCGCATCCGGCCGAGCAGCCCGGCGACCTCGTTGTCGGGCATGCCATCGAGAAGGCGGCTTGCCTTTTCCGGCTCCAGCTCTTCGAACACGTCCGCTTCGAGTTCGGGGTCGCTGCGCACGCGGTCGAGGATCTCGCCGCCCTCGGCCTTGTCCGCCTCCTCGAGAAGGTCGGCGATCTCGGCGGCTTTGAACTCGCCGAAGCGATCCGACAAGCGCCGCACGGCGTCCGAGCGAGCGTCGCCGATCAGCGGTTCGAATGCCTTCCAATCGCGAGCGGCGTGCCCACCGGACTGCTTGATCAGCCCGAACAACCGTGGCGGCCGTCGGGTGTCCACGCGCGTCAGCATCCACCCGGCGCCGGTATCTTCCAGCTCCACGTCGTACGCCCGGATCAGCTCCACGTTGGCGACGTCGATCAGCCGGTGGCCCAACACGTCGGCGCGCAACAGCACCTCACCGTCGCGCCGCTCGAAGCCGCGGAGGTCAACCTTGTTCTTGGTCAACAGAACTCGCTCGGCGTTGTACTCATCGATGGATTTGTCACCGATGAAGACCCGCCGCCCGCCGACCCCGGCGACGATGCCGGTCACCAGTGGATACTCGTCGGTGCCGCGCAGTCGCACGATCACGTCCTCGACCCGCCCCACGGTCTCCCCGGCGCGGGCCAGCACCGGGGCGCGCAGCAACTGTGAGAGGTGAATCACCGGCCGCCCCCCGCCAGTTTCGGCCGCCATCTCCGATGCGCTCATTCAGTTCCCTTTCGACACCCCACGACCGACCGCCCGAAACGATTCCGCGACAACGTGTGCAGCTACGGCTTACCGCCAGTATCGGTGGTGGCGCAAGTGTTGTGGCTTGACCGGGTTCGGCCGCAAGATCGTACGCCGGGGTCCCGGCGAGCAGCTACTGCAGGTAGGTGAACGCCGGGCGGCCAGAGGGGTTCGGGGGACGCGCGCCGGTACGCCACCCTGTTGCCCGCCTATTGCTTGTCGACCTTTGCAGCGATCTGGTTGGCGATGTTGACGCCGAGGTCTCCGACGTCCTTGCGGCACGCGTCGACGTCGATGACGACGTTGTTGCGGACGGTCAGCGCCCGCTGACACGGCATGGTGACGTTCCCGGCGTTAGCGGTGACGGTCACCGTCACGGCGGCGCGCACAACCCCGTTGGTGGTGGCAACGTCGCCGACCTTCCACTGCAGTTCCGGTTGACCGCCCTCAGCGGGAACGGTGTCCTGGCGGTTGGCGCAGGCCGGCCACCGCTGGGACGAGGCAGTGAAGAATGCGGTCGCCTGATCCGGCGAAGGAAACAACACCACGAACTGATCGACGTCCGGCCTTTCCATGTCGGTCGCACCCGGGGGAGCGGGTGCGACGTCGTGGTAGCCGTAGACCGCGCTGTTCCCGCTGTCGGCGTAAACGCCTTCCAGGGCCGCGCGGATGGCATAGGCGCATTCGGGGGGAACCGTGTAGTCACTGCGCTTGACCGGGTCTAGTACCAGAGCGGTTTTCGGCGGGTCGCTGTAAGTACCCGTGACGCCGAGCGCGGTGTCCAGCTCGGTCGGGCTGAGCATGAGGTTGGCCAGCTGGTCCTTCGTCAGGGGCCCCTTCGGCCCCGCCGTGGTGGTCGTGGTGGACGGCGAGGCGGCGCCGCCCCCTTCTTTGTGGGCGCAACCGCAGAGCAGGATTCCGACGGAGGCGGCAACGGCGACTGCGGTTTTCAGCTGGCGCATGTCGAGGCCCTTCCTGCTCGAGTTCCCTCTCGAGCATCTTCGCGCGCCCCCAGCGCGTCGGGTGTTCACGAGTTGTTCGCCAACGAAGCCTACGACAGCAGCCTTCTCCTGCGAGGAAAATCCGCACCAAGCGATATGTTCCCGGGTGTCCGCAGTGAACTTCACCTCGGTGGCGCCGATCGTGCCGGTCCGAGACCTCGATGCCGCGATCGACCGCTATCGACGACTTGGGTTCGACGCACGCAAATACGACGGCCCCGAGCGTTACGGGTTCGCCGACCGCGGACCGGTGTCGATCCACCTCACCGAATGGGACGAGCACGACCCGCTGCGGACGGCCGCCGGCGTGTATCTCTACGTCAGCGACGCCGACGCTCTCTACGCGGAGTGGGCGGCGCTGGAAGGCCTCGATGGCCGCCTGATCCCACCGCAGGACACGGACTATGGTCTGCGCGAATTCGCCTACGTCGATCCGGACGGCACCGCGCACCGCGTTGGCTCGCGCATCCAATCAGGTTGATACCGCGGGCGTTTCGCCGGCCGGCGGGGCGGCGGCCTGGCTGTGGGCCAGCGCCACCGTCGCCGCGGCCATGACCGCGACCGAGACGCCCAGCGCCACCAGGCCGACATCGTTGGTCCGGAGCGTCTCGCCCAGCACGGTGACACCGAGCACCGATCCGACGACGGGCTCGGCGACGGTCACCGCGGGCAGCGACGCGGTGAGCGGGCCCGCCCGAAACGCCGACTGCTCCCAGGCGGTGGCCGCGATCGCCACCACCACCCACACGTACAACTCGGGTGTGCGGAGCAGGGCGGGGATGCCGTGGTCGAGCTGGTCGACCACGCCTTTGGTCAAGACCGAGAACAGTCCCCACAGCGAGCCGGACATCAGCCCAAGCAACAGCGCCGCGACCGCGCCCGGGAACATGCGCGCGCCGATCACGCACAGGATGAGCGCCGGACCCATCACCAGCGCCACGATCGTCCATATGTGCACCGACCCGCGGGGAGTCCCCTCCTGGGGGTCGCCGACCGTCACCACGATCGCCACCGCGGCCGCCAGCAACACCGCCCAAAGCGCTTGCCAGGCAGTAATTCTGCGGTGGTTCACCCGGGCGCTGATGAGCAACGCGAACAGCAACGACGTCACCAACAGCGCTTGCACGAGCACCACCGAGCCGAAGCCCAGCGCGGCGGCCTGAAACCCGAACCCGGCGCCGGCCACCAGGCTGCCGGTCCACCACTGACGGTCGCGCAGCAGCCGGCGAAACAGGGCGAGGGTGCCCACCGGTTCGTCGGTGACCTGTTGGGCGGATCGCTGCTGGATGACGTCGCCGATGCCCACCATCAGGGCGGCCGCGACCGCAAGGACCGCCGCGATGTCTGCTCTGCCCACCGAGATCTCCTGTCCCATCAGCCCGACGCACGTCTCACCTTGCCAACCGATCCAAGGACTTGCGACCCTAGACGGTTGGGTGGCATCTGGCGGAATCTCGGGTCACGTTGCGCGCAGAAAGCAGACAGTGGAGGTCGCCACCATGACAAACCGACGGTTGTTGCGTGTGCTGGTGTGGCCACCCGCCGCCGTCGCCGGCATTCTGGCGGCGTTGTATCTGCTCTTGCTCGGTTGGGGAACGCTGATGCGGGTACGACGCATCAGCGACTGGACGCGGCAGCTCACCAAGCGGGGAAATCCTTACCTGCGCAAGATCGCCGGGACCCGACTGGGAATGCTCTACTTCAACCTCAGCGCACTGGAGCACGTCGGGCGGCGAAGTGGCCGAACCTATGTGACGCCGCTCAGCGCTTATCCGCTCGGTGACGGTTTCGTGCTCGCGGCGGCGTACCCCCACGTTGACTGGCTGGACAACGTGCTGGCCGCCCGCACCTGCAGGCTCACCTGGAACGGCGCACAGTATGCGCTGGAAAACCCCGAGCTAATCCCGCGGGCAGCGGCGATGGAGGCTTATCCCTTGCTCGTGCGGCCATTCCTGGCAGGCGCCGCAGGACAGAACAAGTTCGTCTGGCTCCATCGCACGGCCGAAGGCGAAAGCGCGCAAGTCAATCCGGCGGTTGCAGCAGGGGAGCGCGGCTGATGAGTGACATCGGTGTGCTGGCGACCGAGGCGATCGGCCTGCTCATCGACGCCGTGGACCGGATTCCGCCGGAGAACTGGGACCGCCCGTCCAACCTCGAGGGCTGGAGCCTGCGCGATCTGGTGGGTCACGTGACCGGCAGCGCAGCGAAGGTGGTGACGCTCGTCGAGGACGGTGAAATCTGGGATCGTCCCTCTGCGCCGTCGGACTGGGTTTGCGACGACCCGGCCGGGCGGCTTCGTGGACTGGCAACGCGGCTGGACGACGCGCTGCCGGGTGCCGACCTCGACGGGATGCGGAAATCGCCGGAAGGCCAGGTCCCTTTGCGCCGGGCGCTGACTTTTCCGGTTTCGGACCTGGCCATGCACGCCTGGGACATCCACCGCTCGCAAGGGCGGCTGATCGAGCTGCCCGCGGACCTGCTCGGGCTGTGCCGCGGTTTGGTGGAGTCGCTGCCGGAGCCTATGTTGCGGCGACCGGGCGGCTTCGGACCGGCCCAGGCCGCGCCGGATGATGCGACACCGACTGCTCGACTCATGGCTTTTCTCGGGCGCTCAGTCGACGCCGGGGCCGTGCGGCACAACTGATTTGCATTCAGCCCCTGCGTCGCATCAGTCACAAATCCACCACGAGTCATTGCCGCCGGCAGGGACGGATGCGCCGTGGGTGACCCCCCGGGGCGTCAGCTGTTGCGTCTGATTTTGAGCGCGGTGGTGATCATCGGGATTTGCAGCGGCAGCCGGGCCAGCGCGGCGATGCGCATCGGCCAGGGCTTGCCCCACCACAACCGGCACATGTTGACGTTGGCCGGGAACACGCCGACGAAGAGTGCGGCGGCCGCCAGCGCGGCCTGCCGTCGGGTGCGCGGTGGCACCAAGAGCGCGCCGATGACTATCTCGGCGACTCCCGATGCGTAGGTGTAGAGCCGCGCGTCGCCGGGCAGCTCGGCGGGGACGATGTCGTCGAACGGCTTGGGCGCCAGGAAGTGCAGGGTGCCGACGCCCACGAGCATTGCCGCGATGCGGTAGGCCGTGTTCTGGGTCGCGTCGGATCCAGCGAGGGGGGTGGTCATCGACCTATTGTGTCTTGTGCCGTGGTGAATGTGCTCCAGCGGACCGCCGTGGGAAAGATCGGTCCAAAGCACGCGAATCGACAGCCGGGGTTTCGGCGTGCTTCCTCCTTGACGAGTCGGGCGGTGTCCTCGGCGAATCCGTCTCGGGAGTAGCGGTTGAGGATCTCGTCGAGGTTGTCGGGGTGCAGCGCCCATTGCTGGGCCAGGACGTCGACCAATCCGCCCACACGGAGCCAGTGAGCTATCGCTCCGTATCGGTGCGCCGGGACGAACGGGTTGAGGTTGGTCGTGATGGCCAGGGCCACGCTGTCCTGACGTGAGCCCGTCCACCCGGCGGCCGCCGCGATCTCGCGAGCCTGTCTGGCGCCGGCGACGGTGAAGCACCCTCGCCGACCGGGGTCGAAGAGCCCGACGTCGTGGAGTAGCGCTGCGACACAAAGCGCTTCGCGGTCGATTGGGTCGGGGTGACCGCTCAACTCGTAGCGGATGGCCGTGAAGTAATAGGTGCGGTAACTGTGGTTGACGATCTGCGGGCTGGCGACGGCGCGCAGGCGCTCCTCGGCCGCGCGGACTGCGTCCGTGCGCGGCGGTGCCCACTGCGCCAGGTCGATTTTTCGGGGAACCTCGGGTGCGGCAATAGGAAAGCGGCGGAGCGCCCAGCGCAGTCGGGGAGCGGCGTCACCGAGTAGCACCGCGCCGGTGCCGGCGAGCAGAGCCAGGCGCTGGGGCACCGACAGCGGCGGGCCGCCCCGTCTTTCCCATTCCAGCGAGCCAACCGGGGGCGTGTGGACCATCGGTCACTCCGCTCTCGTCGGGTGTGCGTCAAGGAAGCCCTCGATCGCGGTGACAAGGCGATCGGGCTGCTCTTCGGGGATGAAGGTGCGGCTGCCGGCGATTAGTTCAAATTGGCCTTGCGGCAATAGCTTTGCCAGCCGCCGTCCGTGGTCGCGGGGAAAGATCTTGTCGTTGTCGGCCCAGAGCACGAGCGCGGGTTTGTCGAAGCCGGTGAGCCGGTCCGCGGCCTCGAACGTGTATTTCGTGTCGACCGCTCGTAGCATGCGCCGGAAGTCGCGCCTGACTCCCGGGTTGAGGCGCACGGGGTCGGTGAAGGAGCGCATGATGTCTGGGGGCATGGGCCGTGAGGTCACAAACCCGTAGGCAGTGGGCAGGCGCTGGATCGCCTTGAACTGCGCCGTGTAGGCGACGATCCAGGTGAGTAGCCGCGAGCGTGCCATCACCTCCAGGTACTTCTGTGGCGTCGGCGGGAACTTCTCGAACGCGTCGCACGAGGTGAGCACCAGGCGGGCGATCCGTTCAGGGTGGCGTCCCACCAGCGCCTGCGCGACGGCGCCACCCGTGTCGTTGGCGACGATCGTGACGTCGTCGAGGCCCAAGGCGGCGATGAAGTCCGCGGTGATCCGGGCCATGCCGGGCAGCGACAGATCTGCATCGGCTTTCAGCGGCAGCGAATGCGAGCCCCACGGCAGGTCTGGCGTGATGCATCGATGGCTGCGGGCCAAGCGCGGCACGATGTTTCGCCACAGATCGCCGTTGACGCCGACGCCATGCACGAACACGATCGGCGGGCCATCGCCGCGGTCGCGGTAGTTGATCGCGCCTTGCGGGATGACGACGCGACGCTCCTGGCCAAGATCGGCACTGATCGACATGAGAGCATACTTGCATGGTGCAAGTAGGTCGGCAATGGCGCGACTCAATGTCGCGCCGGACGGCCTTCCCACGCAGCCAGTTGAGGCGGTGTCAGGGTGGTCGGCTCGCCATCCGCTCCGACGGCACCGGGCGCGGGCACGACGCGCAGGTCGCGCAGCCCGATGGGTTCGTCGCAGTGCTCGCATCGCAGCGCGCCACCGGCCTCGTGATCGCAGCCGGTGTGGAGGATCAGGACCTCGGGGCCGTCCGGACCCGGTTCGTGTCGGTCGGCCCAGGCCGTCAGCGTCAACACCACTGGGAACAGGTCGCGGCCCTTTGGGGTCAGGTGGTACGAGCCGCGCGACCCGCTGCGCTCCAGCACGCCGTGATCGACCAGCTTCTGCAGCCGAGCGCTTAACACATTTGTCGCCAGCCCGAGGCTGCGAAGGAATTCGTCGTAGCGGGTCAACCCGTGGAAGGCATCGCGGACGATCAGCAGCGTCCAGCGCTCGCCGAGGATCGTCAGCGCACGGGCGAGCGCACAGCTCTGGCCCGTGTAGTCGCGCCCAAGTGGCATGGTGCAAGTTTAGGCCGCCGGCGGTTGCTTGATTGTTAGCGCCGTCACAGACCGCGGGGTCCGCAACCTAGCCCGTTACTATTGCTCATACGGTATTGAATACGATTCCATCCACCCGTTGCTGCCGACCGCAGCCAGACACTTCGAGGTTGAGCACATGGCCACACCCGTCATTGTCGGAGCGGTTCGGACGGCGATCGGCCGTTCCTTCAAGGGCACGCTCGTCAACACACCCCCCGAGACGCTGATCACCACGGTGCTTCCGGAGGTGGTGCGCAGGTCCGGCGTCGACCCATCCGCGATCGATGACATCATCTTCGCCGAATCCCATTACGGCGGCGGCGATTTGGCGCGTTATGCGGCGACCGCGACCGGCATGGAGGACATTCCCGGCCAATCGGTGAACCGGCACTGCGCGGGCAGCCTGACCGCCATCGGAAACGCCGCGGCCCAGATCGGCTCCGGGATGGAACGCGTCCTCATCGCCGGCGGCGTGCAGTCGTTGTCGATGACGCCGCTGACCAACTGGCGAATTCCCGGTCCTGAGCTGAAGTTCCAGGAGCAGTGGATGCCGCCGACACATGTGGAGACGCCCGATGCGCCCACCCGGGACATGTCGATCACCGTCGGCTGGAATACGGCGCAGGCGGTCGGCATCACCCGCGAGGAAATGGACGCTTGGGCCGCGCGCTCGCATCAGCGCGCCATCGCTGCCATGGATGCGGGCAAGTTCGTCGACGAGATCGTCCCGCTGAAGGTCACCCAGCTCGACGGTTCGGTGATCGACTTCTCCGTCGACGAGCATCCCCGCCGGGACACCACCGTCGAGAAGCTGGCCGCACTCAAGGTGCTGCACCCCGAGATCGAGGGGTTCTCGATCACCGCGGGCAACAGCAGTGGCACCAATGACGCCGCCGCGGCGGTCGCCCTCGTCGATCGCGAGTACGCCACCGCGGAGAACCTCAACGTGATGGGCACGGTGCGGGCGTGGGCCGCCGCGGGTGTCGCCCCCAGGGACACCGGGCTGGGTGCCGTCAAGGTCATCGGCAAGGTGCTGCAGCGGGCCGGTCTGTCGGTCGGCGACGTGGCGCTGTGGGAGATCAACGAGGCGTTCGCCTCGGTACCGATCGCCGCGTGCCGCGAGTACGGCCTCGACGAGGAGAAGGTGAACTTCTCCGGTAGCGGGTGCAGCCTCGGCCACCCCATCGCGGCGTCGGGCGCGCGCATGGTGACCACGCTGGCCTATGAGCTGGCCCGCAGGGGCGGCGGCATCGGCGTCGCGGCCATGTGCGCGGGCGGCGGCCAGGGCGGTGCCGTCGTCATCGAGGTCTAGCGGCGATCGCGAGCGCGGCGAAGCCGGGCGAGGCGGGTCGCCGCCATTGGGCGCGGCGATCGCGAGCGCGGCGAAGCCGGGCGAGGCGGGTCGCCGCCATTGGGCGCGGCGATCGCGAGGTCTGGCGGCGGATCGCCGCCATCCGGTTCAGCAGCGGGTCGCCGCCAACGGGTCTGCCTAGTTGCAGAACGTGTAGCCGATGAACTGGGTGCCGCGCGTATCGCCGCTCGAGTAGTTGGCGAAGTGGACGGCCGGCTGTCCGTTGTACTGGGCGTTCATCTTCTGCACGTTTGGTGGGGGGACGTCTTTGGGGAAGGCCAGGATCATGTCGGCGAAGATGTTCAGGCCGGCCTGGCAGATGGCTTCGCGCCGTGGCGGTTGCGGATTCCACGCGTGTACGACAACCGGCTCCGTCAGCTGATAGCCCGCCGCACAATTCGGGTCGCAGACCTTGAAGACGGCCGTGCCGGTCCCGTCGGCGCCCTGCGGCCCCCACGCGCTCCACGACATGCCTTGCAGCGCAACGGCGACGCTCGCGCAGCCCAGCACGTTGAGCCGCTTCGGGCGCTCGACCGGCGGAGCGGACAGGTTGTAGCAACCAGGGATGGCGAAGCTCTGCGGCGGTGGCGGCAGCGACGTGGCCGGGGCCGCGGCTTGACTGCCCTGGGTCACCTTGAACCCGACAAAGGCGAGTAGGCCGCCCAACGCGAGCGCCGAGACGATGCCGATCACGATCAGGCGCCCCCGTGGAACGCGTCCCAGTCGGCTCAACAAAGGAACGTTGCCCCCGCTCACGTTCAACAGATTACGACCGAACCGTTCCGCCCGGGGTGGTGCCCGTCAGCCTTCGCCTAGGCAGGGTAAAGTTGGTCAACGCTACCAACTTAAGGATTGTGATGGCCCTGCGACTGACGGATGACCACGAACTGGCGGCGCGGTTGGCGACCGAGGCCGGGCGGCTCCTGCTCACGGTGCGCGAAGAGTTCGCCGACGCCGACGCAAGCGAGCGGAAAGCCGCGGGCGACAAGCGATCCCACGATTTCTTGATGGCGGCTCTCGCCGACGAGCGGCCCGACGACGCGGTGCTGTCCGAGGAGGGGGCCGACAACCCGGTTCGGCTGCGCTCGGAACGCGTGTGGATCGTGGATCCCCTGGACGGCACGCGGGAATTCTCCGAACTCGGGCGCGACGACTGGGCGGTGCACGTCGCGCTGTGGGAGGCGGGCGAGTTGGTTGCCGGTGCGGTGGCGCTGCCGGCGCAGGGCATCACCCTGGCCACCCCCGAGGTCGATTCGCCACCCGCGGCCCCGGGCAAGCCGCGCATCGTCGTGTCACGCACCCGGCCGCCCGCCGTCGCCCTGACCGTCCGCGACGCGCTGGACGGCGTGCTGGTGGAGATGGGCTCCGCCGGAGCCAAGGTCGCGTCGCTGGTCCAGGGATTGTCAGACGTCTACGTGCACGCCGGCGGCCAGTTCGAGTGGGACTCGGCCGCCCCGGTGGCCGTGGCCCGCGCCGCCGGGCTGCATACGTCGCGCATTGACGGGTCCCCCCTGGTTTACAACCAGTCGGACCCGAAGTTGCCCGATCTGGTGGTCTGCCGGCCCGAGCTGGCCGAGGCGGTGCTCGCGGTCACGTCGGGGCCGAACGTCGGCTAGTTGCGCCGAGCACGCCCAAATCCCGACGTGCGGCCTCATTTTCTCGGCAGGGCACGCGACTACGTTTGAGGAATGCTGACGAGTTCTCCGTGCGATGGCTTTCGGCTGGCCTACCAACGTCACGGGACCGGCGGGCAATCGGTGATACTGCTGCACGGATGGCCCGGCGACCACACGGATTACCGCCACGTTGTACCCCTGCTGGACAAGGATTTCGACGTTGTGGTTCCTGACTTGCGCGGGTTCGGACGGTCGGACAAGCAGCCCGTCGACCCAGCCCACGGATACGGTGCCGCGGCCCAGGCGTCCAGCATCGTCGGCCTGATCGATGAACTCGGCTTGCGGCGACCTGTCGTCGCCGGCTACGACATCGGAAGCCGGATAGCTCAAACCCTGGCCACGGATCGGCCGGGGCTCGTCAAGCACCTGGTCCTGTCGCCTCCGCTGCCCGGCGTCGGAACCCGCGTGCTCGATCCGGACGCCCAAGAGCAGTTCTGGTACCAAGCGTTTCACCAGCTGTCACTGGCGCACGAGCTGATCGACGGAAATCCCCGTGCCGTCCGCAGGTACCTGTCTCACTTCTGGGGGGCATGGTCCGGCCCGACGTTCGGGCTCGCGGATGCCGACTTGGAGCATCTCGTCGCCGCCTATTCGCCGCCCGGCGCTTTCCGCGCCTCGATTGCCTGGTATCGGGCGGGTTCCGGAACGGTGGCGACCGCACCGGGCGAACGGCCACCGCGGCGGGACCAACGCATCAGTACGCCCGCGTCCGTGCTTTGGCCAATACGCGATCCGCTGTTTCCCCCCGTGTGGTCGGATCGCCTCGACGAGTTCTTCACGGACGTTCAGCTGACCACCGTCGATGGCGCCGGCCACTTCGCACCGCTCGAATCCCCAGACGAGTTCGCCGACCTGATACGCCGCGGGGCGATTGCCGCGTAACAGCCCGATCCCCGAGTGCCGCCGCAACCGTGGGTCCAGCCGCGTTCACAGCCGGCGCCTGCGCCCCTTGGCCTCCTCGGTCCACTCCTTCTCGATCCGCCCGATCTCGAGCGAGAGCAGCGTGAGGGTCGGGTTATCGCAGTGGATTTCGTGTCCGGTGCGGTACTTCGCCGTTTCACCGGTGGCGGGCAGGTGTGGCCGTAACCCCTCGAACCACTCGTCGCCCACGACATTGGGCGGATCGCCGTCCCTGGGTCCGCAGGCCCATTGCCGGTAGGCATCCCGGGCGTCGGCCAAGCCGGCCCGCCATCGCTGAATCGTCTCGCAGCGTTGCCCGTGCAACTGCAAGATCATCTGGTGCTTGTGGTCGGCACTGCCCATCATCCTGGGCAGCACGGTGTCGGAGACCGACCTCGCGACGCCCGCCGCCCCCGCGGCCGACGCGCCCACCACCATCCCCATGAGACCCATCAACGCACCGTCCATGCGCTGATCGTTCCATTCGACACCGGCCGCCCGACGCGGAGCCCGGCGGACGAGCCGTCGGCGGGGACCTACGATCGTGCCGGACCAGTGTCCGACGGCCTAGCGGAGCGCAGCGATGTCGCGGATCGACACCCACCACCACGCGATGCCGGCGTTCTACCGGGAGCCGTTGCTAAAAGCCGGGATTGGCGAGGCGGGCGGGCGCTACCGGAGTGGAGCCCTGATGCGTGGTCAGCGCAGGGCCTGCTGCCAGGACAGAATGCGTTCGGCCAGTTCGGGTCCGGAGTCTTCCTGGATGAAGTGACCGGCATTGATGCGGGCGTGCGGTTGGCCCGCGGCGCCGGGGATGTGCTGGATCAGGGGACGGTCGGCCCGCCCGAGGATGGGGTCGCGGGCGCCGAAGATGGCAAGGCAGGGTTTCTCCCACTGCCCCAGGACTTTCCATGCGGCTCTGTTGGCGGGGATCGCGGGATCGTCCGGTGAGGTCGGCACCAACTGAGGGAAGGCCCGGGCCCCGGCTTGATACGACTTGTCGGGGAACGGTGCGTCGTCCCCGGCCCGCACCCGGGCCGGAACCCGCCGCACGGTCCCAACCGAGACGATGCGGCCGGCGGGCAATACGGGGGAGTAGCGTGCGAACGCCCGCCAGGCGTAGAAGGCGGGCGGGGTGGGCCGCTGCGCGGTGGGCAGGAAACCATTCGCGACCACCAGTCGCGCGATGCGGTCACCCTGCTCGGCGGCGATGCGCAGCCCGATCAGCGATCCCCAGTCCTGCACGAACAACGTCGCGTCCTTGAGGTTGAGCCGCTCGAACCAGGAGGTCACCCATTCGACGTGCCGCTGATAGGTGTAATCGCCGATCCGGCCGGGCTTGTCGGAGCGACCAAAGCCGATCAGGTCGGGCGCGAGCACGCGGTTCCCGGCGTCGGCGAGGGGCTGGATCATCGTCCGGTACAGGTAGCTCCAGGTGGGCTCGCCGTGCAGCAGCACGATCGGCGGCCCATCCGCCGGGCCCTCGTCGAGGAAGTGCATGCGCAGCGGCTGCGTGTCGCTCGCCGCCACGTCGAGGTAGTTCGCTACGAACGGATACCCTTCCAGGTTTTCGAATCGGGAATCCGGGGTTCGTAGCACATGCATATTCAGCTCCTCCGGTGGGTGGGCGCCTTGAGTTAGCCTCTCGCGGCGACGCCAGTTCGTCTAGTGGGAGATTGGGAGATTTCATTGGGCCCGGCGTTGACAGGACATTAAACTGGCTTGTTCATGGCGATTCGGCGTGCGGTCCTGCTCATTGCCGACATCAGCGGCTACACCCACTACATGCAGTGGAACCGCACCCACCTGGCGCACGCCCAGTTGACGGTGGCAGGGCTGCTGGAGTCGGTGATCGACGCCGGCAGAGGCATGAAGCTGGCCAAGCTGGAGGGCGACGCCGCCTTCTTCTGGGCGCCCGACGGCGACGCCAAAGTGCTGGTGTGTGACCGGCTGTCCCGGATGCGGGAGGCGTTCATCGCGCGGCGCGAGCGCTTCAAGAAGGATCTGGCCTGCGAGTGCGCGTGTTGCGCGCAGCTGGACAACCTGTCGTTGAAGTTCGTCGTCCACCAGGGTGAGGTGGCCGAGCAACGGGTGAAGCGCCACGTGGAACTCGCGGGCTTCGACGTGATCCTGGTGCATCGAATGCTGAAAAACCTGGTGCCCGTGGTCGAATACGTGTTGATGACCGATCCCGTCGCCGCGTGCCTGGACGAATCCGTGCGCTCGCAGTGCAAACCGCTGATGCACGTGTTCGACGACATCGGGGAGACGTCGACGCACTACATCGACCTTGCGACGGCGCAGGTTTCCCTCGCTCCGGTCCAGTCCAACTTCTTTCGCCGGTTCGGGGCGACGATGAAGCTGGAATTGAGCTCGTTGCCCTTCGTGCTCGGGTTCAAGGAGCCCGCCGAGGGGTTCCGCAACCTGGGTCGCGGGGCCGAGGAGATCCCCGCCTAACCCCTGTCGGCGAGCGCCCGGCCCATCCGGGACACGGCCTCGGTGAGAATGGCCGCCGAGGTCGCGAAGTTCAGCCGGACGTGCCCCGCCCCGCCGGTTCCGAAAACGTGGCCGGAACTGAGCGCCACCCGGGCGTGGTCGCGGAACCACCGGGCGGGCCCGGACAGGTCGGCGACCACCGCAGGGCCGTCGGCGGCGTCCTCGACGAACCCGAGCTCCCGGCAGTCGAGCCACGCGAGGTAAGTCCCTTGCGGCCATTGATATTTCACACTCGGCAGGTGTTCGGCGACCAGATCGCCGAGCAGCCGGCGGTTCCGGTCGAGGCCGCGCAGCAGCTCGTCAAGCCATTCGCCGCCGGTCCGGAAGGCTTCGGCGTGCGCGATGACGCCCAGGTGGCTCGGCCCGTGACTGACCTCCTCCGGCATCCGGCGCAGATCCGCGGCCGCCTCCGGGCCCGCGATGGCCAGAGCCGCCTTCAGGCCGGACAGGTTCCACGCCTTGGAGGCGGACGTCAGGGCGAAGGCGTTCTCCGCACCGGGGACGGTCAGGTACGGGGTGAACCGCGACCCGGACAGGACGACGGGTGCATGGATCTCGTCGGAGACCACCCGGACGGCGAACCGGTGGGCGAGCTCGGCGACCTGGCGCAATTCCTCGCTGGTGTGCACCGAGCCGGTCGGGTTGTGCGGGTTGCACAGCAAGTACGCGACCTTGCCGCCCGCAGCGCCGGCACGCGCGAACGCGCCCTCCAAGTTGCTCAAATCGATTCGTCCGTCGGCGTCCAGTGGGGCCTCGATCACGCGGCGGCCGTCGTGCGAGATGAACGCGTAGAACGGCGCGTACACGGGCGGGTTGACGACGACGGCGTCACCGCGGTCGGTGACCAGACGCAACAGCTCCACGGCGCCGAGCATGACGTCGGGGACGATCGCGGTGCGGCCGACCTCCAGGTCGTGCCATTGCCAACGCCGCGAGGCGAACTCACTCACCGCTTCGGCAAATGCAGTGCCGCAAGGGTATCCGGTGTCACCGATGTCGATGGCCCGGCGCAGGGCCGCGGCCACCGTCGGCGCCAGGTTGACGTCCATCTCGGCAACCCAGAGCGGCAACACGTCGTCCGCGTACGCGCGCCACTTCATGCTGGTGCGCAGCCGCAATTGGGGGAGGGTGAGTTCCTCGAGCGGGTTAAACGTCACTCGGCCAGATTGTAGGGCAGACTAGGTGGCGAACGCGTGCTTGGGAATCGTCAACGGGAGATCGACCGAACTCAGCAACCCCGGTTCGGCGGCAACGACATACGGCACGGCGTTGACGACGCGCATCGCGGTGGCGACCATCGCGCCGGCCCCGGACGTCATTCCACCGACGCCGGCCTTGCGCGGATCCTTGAGGGTCGCCGCCAGCGTGCAATCGATGTCGGGATCGCCGCTGATGATGACGCGGTAGGAGAGATCCCCGATCCCCGTGGGCCAGTCCGGCGCGACGTCGTGAGCCAGTCGGGTGACGTGCTCGATGACGATGGCCTCCCGGCCGACTACCACGCCGGTCGCGCGCATCCGCAGCGCCCCACACGTTCCGGCCTCGACGGTGCCCATGGCGACCTCCAGCGTCCGGTGGGTGATCGCGCGGTCGAAAGATTCGCGGACCTCCTGGACTTCGACGCCGAGCGCGTCGGCGACCAACCGGATCTGACCCTGCCATTCGCCGGCGATCGCGCCCGGGAAGCCGATCCAGGGCTGGTAGTCGAGTGGCCGGCCGAAACCCAGTGCGTCGCTCATGATGTCGGGGACGCCGTAGTCGTCGTACAGGCCGATCTCGAACGCGTGGATCTTCTCAATGGAGGACGACTGGGTGGACAGCACCAGGGGCAGGTAGTCGGCGGCGAAGCCGGGCTCGATCCCCGACGCGTACAGGGAGACCTGGCCGTGCTTGGCGGCGGCGACCAGTTGGTCGCGCCACTCGAAGGGTTCGTAAGCGTGCGGGTTGACCAGCCGGGTGGTGCTGGTCGTGACGACGTTGATACCGGACTCGAGCAGCCTGACGTAGTCCGGGATGGCCAGCGCGTCGCGTTCCGGGCCGCTGGCGGCGTAGATGACGCAGTCGGGATTCAGCGCAATGAGCGCGTCCGCGTCGGTGGTGGCTTTCAGGCCGATCGGCTCGCCGTTGGCGAGCTCGCCCGCGTCTTTGCCGTTTTTCTCCGGCGAGTGCACCCACACACCGGCCAGCTCCAGATCGGGACGCCGTGCAATGGTGCGGATGGCGATCGACCCGATACCGCCCGTCGCCCACACCACAACCCGATGAGTCGTCATTGGTTCCTCCTCGGTGCGGGCACGTCACGAACACCATGAAAGTGGGGGCGGCCGTTGCCCTTACGCAGCCTGTGATCTGAAGCTAACAGCCGCGAGTCAGCGCGGTCAAGGCCTTAAGAAAGCGCGCACTATCTTAAAGAACAAATGTTAGGTTATGGTGCTGCTGGTGTTCACGCTTTACGCGTTCGACTGAGCATGTAACGTGCATCCCAAAGATTTGGGCAGCGAGGAGTTCGCCGTGTACACACTGCGCTTCGACATGCGCGATCCCGAGTGGGCCGCGTCCCCAACCGATCTCTACGCTGCGGCGCTCGACATGTCGGCGTGGGCCGAGGATCACGGCGGCCTGGCCGCCGTCTTCTGTGAACACCACGGTTCCGAGGACGGCTACCTACCGTCCCCGTTCTTGTTGGCGTCGGCCGTGGCGGCACGCACGCAGCGTCTGGCGCTGAGCCTGATCCTGATTCTCCCGTTCTACGAAACCGTGCGGCTCGCCGAAGACATGGCGGTGCTCGACATTTTGAGCGGTGGGCGGGCGTCGTACATCCTCGCGCTGGGCTATCGGCCCGAGGAGTTCGAGCATTTCGGCGTGCCGATGAAGACCCGTGGCCGCCTCTGCGACGAGAAACTCGCGCTGTTGCGGCGGCTGCTTGCCGGTGAAACCGTCGTCGAAGACGGTCGGCGGATCACCGTGACACCTCGCCCCCTGACCGCAGGCGGTCCGGGATTGATGTGGGGCGGCGGAACTTTGGCGGCGGCCCGGCGGGCGGGCAGGTATGGCCTGGGCATGTTGGGCAACGCGAATGCTCCGGGTATTCGGGAGGCCTACGAGGCCGCCTGTCGCGAGCACGGCCACGAGCCCGGACCGACCATGTTCCCCGACCGTGATACCCCGTCGGTCGTGTTCGTCGCCGACGACGTGGATCAGGCGTGGAAGGAGATCGGCGACCATATGCTGCACGATGTGCGCACCTATGCCGCGTGGAACCCCGGCGACGAGACCACGGCCGGCTTCTCGCACGTGAACACCGTCGACGAGCTGCGCGCGACCGGGAAATCGCACGTGATCATCTCTGTGCCGGAAGCCATTTCGCGGGTCCGTGCCGGCCAGGTGCTCAACCTGTCACCGCTGTGCGGCGGGCTGCCACCGGACGTCGCGTGGCCGTATCTACAGCGCGTGGGCGAGGTTGTGCTTCCTCAGGCGCTCGGGTGACTGCGGAGGCGCTGGTAATTACTCGGGCTGGTTCGGCACGCCCGGGAACAACTGCTCCGTCGGCCCGGCGGTCACCCACCCACCCAGTTTCGTGACCAGATGGGGCGCGAAAACCGCCCCGTATAGGACGTTTCCGACCACGACGACGGCGAGGGCGGACAACAGTGACGAGCCGAGGCGGCTCCTCGACCTGTGCTCGGCCCACATCTCGATGACGTTGCGTCCCTGCGCGTCGGTGCGACCCAGCAGATAGGTGAAGACCATCATCTGGATGGCCATCGCGAGGGAGTCGTAAAGCGGGTACTGGTGGACGGTCCCCTCGCGGATCGCCAGACCGGGAATGACGCGGCCGTAGTAGAACACGCCGAGCTTGGCGCCCAGGAACCCGTTGAAGAACAACGCCCAGCAGAAGCCGACGACGAGGCCCACCACCAACAGCGTTGGGGGCCTGCGCCATCCGAACCGTGCGCTCAGCCGTCGCCCGAGCGCCGTGCCTGTCACGGCTGGCAGCACGAAGTAGGAGATGTAGCCGACGGGGACGAACAGGGGCAGCCCGCCCCAGGTCACGTTCAGCGGCCACCACGAGGGCATGCGGGGGATGGCCGGCGGGAATTGCGCGTACATCGCCCAGTCGTAGGGCGCCTCGATCCACGAAAACGACATCGCCGAGATGCACAGCAGCAGGAGCGGGTGTAGGCGGCGCCGCCGAACGCTGAGGTACACGCCGAGGGCGGTGAACCCGATGCCGCCGATCAGCGCGAAGTCACTGGCCGCCTGCATCACGGGAGTCATCGGCGAGCTCACCGGTCGTGTCCCGGAGTCCGGCGTGCCTGGGGGTCGAAGTGCAGCACCAGCCCGAATATCAGGCCGATCAGCCCGAACAGCGTGCCCAGCATGATGACGGCGCCCACGGTCGCACCCCTTCCAGTCCGAGCTCGACTCTTTGGATAGTGCACACTATCCTAAAGCCAGTCAACCCCGATGTTCGAGGAGTAAACGTCCGTGCCCGAGCGGCCTTCCACGAAGAGCGGCACACCTGTTGCGACCACCCGCCGGCCCCGTGGTGCCCCGCGCGGGCTGCTGCTCGACGCTGCGCGCGCCCTCTTCGCGCGCCAGGACTACCGCGGCACGACGACGCGTGAAATCGCCCAGGCCGCAGGCGTTACCGAGCATCTGTTGTTTCGGCACTTCGGGTCGAAGGCGGCCCTGTTCCGGGAGGCGCTCGTCCTGCCCTTCACCAACTTCGTCGAGGAGTTCGGCCGGACCTGGCAGTCCGTCGTCCCGGAGGAGACCGACGAGAAGGAACTGGCGAGGCACTTCGTCGGGCAGCTCTACGACGTGTTCGTCGAACACCAGGGTCTGCTGTTGACGCTGATGGCGTCCGAGGCACTGAGCGAGGAGGAGAAGGCCGACGCCGGCATCGCGGAGATCAGGCGGGCGATCACGGCGCTCGGTGAGATCAGCGCGGAGGGCATGCACCTTCGGGGTCTGCGGTCGGACCATCCCGACCTACCCGCTCACTCGACGGTGGCGATGATCGCGGGCATGGCCGCGTTGCGCTCCACCTATTTCGGCGTCAGGCCGCCATCGCGAGACGTGATTGTCGAAGAACTCACCCAGGCGGTCCTGCACGGCTTCCTGCACAGAAACGACTGAGCGAAGGGACTGACTAACCATGCACGAGGCGGGCGCCAGCGCGATCGACCTGTACTACGACCCGTTCGACTCCGGCATCGACGACGACCCATACCCGGTGTGGAAGCGCATGCGCGAGGAAGCGCCGCTGTACTACAACGAGAGGTACAACTTTTACGCGCTGAGCCGGTACGACGACGTGGCGCGCGAACTGCCGAACTGGCAGACGTACCGGTCCGGCCGCGGCACCACGGCCGACATCTTGTTCGCCAATATCGAAGTGCCGCCGGGCATTCTGCTGTTCGAGGACCCGCCGCTGCACGACCTGCACCGGCGGCTGTTGTCCCGGGTCTTCACGCCCCGTCGCATGCTTGCGGTGGAGGACCTGGTCCGGGGCTTCTGTGTGCGGGAGCTGGATCCGCTGGTCGGCGCGGGCGGGTTCGATTTCATCGCCGATCTCGGGGCGATGATGCCGATGCGGACCATCGGTTACCTGTTGGGCATTCCCGAACAGGATCAGGCCAAGATTCGCGATCGCGGCGGGGCCTACATCGAGTTGTCAGACGGGCGCGATCCCGCCGCGGTCAACGCGAAGCTGTTCGAGGAAAGCATCGTCGTGTTCGCCGAGTACATCGAATGGCGAGCCGACCACCCCTCCGATGACCTGATGACTGATCTGTTGCGGGCCGAGATCGAAGAACCCGACGGCACGCGGCGTCCGTTGTCCCGGACCGAGGTGCTGGCCTACACCGCGATGATCGCCGGCGCCGGGAACGAGACCACGGCCCGGCTGATCGGTTTCATGGGTCAGCTGCTGTCGGATCATCCGGACCAGCGCCGCGAACTGGTCGCCGACCCGTCGCTGATCCCGGGCGCCGTCGAGGAGACACTGCGCTACGAGCCGCCGTCGCCGGTGCAGGCCCGGTACGTGGCGCAGGACGCCGAACTCTACGGTCGGGTCGTACCGGAGGGCTCATACATGTTGCTGCTCAACGGTTCCGCGAACCGCGATGATCGCCGGTTCGCCGATCCCGACCGTTATGACATCCACCGCGAAGGCGCCCACCTGAGCTTCGGCCAGGGCCTGCACTTCTGCCTCGGCTCGGCGCTGGCCCGGATGGAAGGCCGGGTGGCCCTCGAAGAGGTCCTCAAACGCTGGCCCGACTGGGAAGTCGACTATGCCAACGCGCAACGGGCGCACACCGCGAGCGTGCGCGGGTGGGCGCGCCTGCCCGTCGTGACGGGGTGAGTGGGCGTCGTTCCGCCGAGTGTGAAGTTAGCTTCACGCTGGCCGTCGAGCGTGAAGTTAGCTTCACGCTCGTCCAAGAGAGGCCGCGCTAGCCGGCTGTTTGGTCCACCAACACCGCGCCGTCGGGCTGGTTGCCCAGCGTCTGCAGCGCTATGTCCCCACCCTGGGCCGTCAGCCGAACGATCTGGGCCAGTTGCGCGGGGGCGTCACACTGCAGGTAGTGGTCGGCGCCGGGCACCACCCAGTAGCGGTTGCGGCCGGGCTTGGTCTTCAGATACGTCTGCCACACGTGGTTGGGGACGCGCAGCGGCGCGACGCTGTCGTGCAATCCCCACACCACCGTGGTGTTGACCGGGCTGGTGGAAAGCGCTTCCAGCCAACCCGTTTCGTCGGCGGCGCGCTCGTGGAGGTACTGGATGGTGTCCGGCAACACGCGGATCCCGTCGTTGTGGGCGAAACACTTCGCCAGCGCGGCGATCTCGGGGTCGTCGAGTGTGCGTCGCGGCATGAAGGTGCTGGCGCCCAGGCCGGCGGCCAGCATCTCCGGCGTGGTCGCCGCGGCGGTGGGCCGCCCGGTGTCGGGGTCGAGCAGTGCGGTCTGGAACGCGGTGAGGTTGGACAGCGGCAGGTAGATGTTGGCGTTGGTCACGACCAGGTCGACGGGCGCGACGGGCGGATCCAGCGCCGCCAGCATCTCCAGCGCGATCATGCCGACGCTGCTCCCGCGATCGTGGGTGAGCATGCGGAATTCGGTCAGAGTCCACACCTGGGTGATCGCGTAGACCAGCAGCCGCGCGTCGTCGTAGAGCGAATACACATAGGGTTCAGCCGGTTTGTCCGACAGGCCGTACCCCGGAAAGTCCAGCGCGTAGATGTCGAACTCCGAGCCCAATTCATTGGCCAGGGCGAAATAATCGATGCTCGACGTCGGAAAGCCGTGCACGAGCACCAAGGCGGGGGCGCCCGGCATTCCGCAGCGGCGACTGAAGACCGCGACTTCCTGTGCATCGTTGGCGGCGGTCGTCGACCGCCACCGTAGTTCCGTACCGCCGGTTTGCCACTCCTCGAAGATATCCAAGCTGCCAGCATCGCAGAGCTAAGGGCGATAGACAACCATGCCGTTACCGCAAGCCGGCCGCATGGACGCCGCGTTCACGGGCAGGTGATGTGGACCCCGAAAGTCACCGGGCGCGTGCCGTTTTGGCCGGGCGTGGTCGCCTGCCCCGTCCCGGTCACCGTGTAGCTCTTGCCCTGCTTGGTCGCTTGGACCTGGGTTGCCGACTTGGTCGCCTGGTACGGCAGTTGATACTGGCCGGTGCCCAGCGTGAGCGAGATCGCGAATCCGTCCACCATGGGCGGTTTCTCGTCCGAAAGGGCCAGCGAGACCGACGCCGTATCGTCGTGCACGCTGATGTGGGTGGTGAGGTCCCCGGACTCCGGGGGTGACGCGTCCGGTTGGGCCGCCGAACTGGTGCAGTCCACCCCCGCGGTCATCGTGTGCTTGTTCCCGTCGATCATGACCGTGGTGCTCACGGGATCCGGACTCGAACTCGGGGCCGACGCCGGTTGACTTCCTTTACCGGAGCAGCCGGCCAGGCCGGCGGTCAGCACGAGCCCGGCCACCACGAAGATGTACGGAATCTTCATCTCACCTCCTTTGCCAGCGAGGACTATAGATCCCCTTCGTTTCGGGAAGGTCTCATTTCTCTGGCGACCAGTCAACCGCAGGGTTTACCGCCAGGCTTCCCAACTGACCATGCTGCGTAGCGGCCCGGCAAACAGCGGCCGTACGGCCGCTGACCGCCACCGCTGTTCGATGACGGGGGCCAAGGCGTCGGTGGTGGTCAGCGGGTCTTCGTCGAGGTAGATGACGGTGATGTACTGGTGGTCGGTGCGCCATCCCCGCGGCAGGTGGCTCCAGCCCGCGCTGGACCCGAAGGTCCACGCGCCGGCGGTGCCCGGCGCGGCGAGCAGCGCCGGGTGGTGCTCGGCGTGCAGCCATTGCAGCCACTCGTCTGGGCGGCGCCCGGCGACGGGTTCCTCGACGATGAGCACGACGCCGCGGTGCGGCCGAAACGGCACCACCTCGGCGGAAACGAGTGCGCGCGGCGAGGACTGCCACTGCAGCAGGCGCAGGCCGGCCACCTGTAAGGAGGGCCGGACGACGGGGAACCGGCCGTTCTCGCGCAGCGCGCGACCCAGTGTGACGAAGTCGTCGAAGGTTTCCTCGACGGGGTCGCCGACGAGGTAGTGCACCGCGTTGCCGATCTCACCCAGGTCACCGTGGGCCGCCAAGCGGTGCGCGGGATAGTCGCCGTCGGCGATCCAGCGCAGCCCGTGCACGATGCCCGGCAGCTGGTACTGCTCGGGCATGTGATCCAGCAGGTGCCAGCGCAGGTAACTGCCGTCGTCGTCGGCCGGCGCGGTGGCGGTGAGGCTGAATATGCCCGCCCTGACGCGTATCACGCGGCGCCCCCCGGGGGCTGCAGCTCGGCGAGCGCCTGCAGCTGGTCCAGGTAGTGCTGCAGCGATGTGTGGCGGAAGACGGCGGGCACGATGGTGGCTCCGTGTGCGGCGGCCCGGCCGATGGCATCGCGGGTTTGCTCCGGCTCGTCGATCGGGTCCAGCGGCGCCGGGGGTGGCAAGACCACCTCGAACCCGGGCCGAAGATCGAAGCGGTTCAACCAGTCTCGTGCGTCACGCAGGCTGACACTGAAGGGTGCCCAGCCGTCGGCCAGGGTCGCGGCGCGGCGCAGCGATCGCGGGGTCCGGCCGCCGACCCAGACAGGGACCCGCTCCTGCACGGCGCACGGATCGACGACCATGCCGCGGAACGAATAGAACTCGCCGCGGTATTCGGGTTCGGGCACGGACAGCGAGGCGCGCAGCGCCCTGAGCGCGTCGTCTCCTCGCGGTCCGCGGTCGTCGAACGGCGCTCCGAGGAGGTCGAATTCCTCCTTGAGGCTGCCGACGCCGACGCCGAGGATGAGCCTGCCGCCGCTGACCTTGTCCAGCGTGCCGTAGCGCTTGGCGATCTCGAGCGGATGGTGGTATCCGAGCACCAGCACGTTGGTGGCCAACCGGATTCGCTCGGTGTGGGCGGCCAGGTAGCCGAAGGTGGCCAGCGGATCCCAGTAGCGGGTGCCGCGGCGGTGCCTTTCGGCCGCGGGCAGGGCGATGTGTTCGCTGCAGGTCAGGTGGTGGTAGCCGAGTCGATCCGCGGCTACGGCGACCCGCGTCAGGTCCTCGATGGACGCGGTCTTCTCCCAATCCCCACGGGCTTTGGGGAACATCGTCACCACGGGGGTGGCCACCGAGAGTCGGGGGGCGCTCATCCCTGCATGTACCCTCCGGCGTCGACGGGGATCGATTGCCCGGTGATGGTGCGGCTTTCGTCGCTCGCCAGGAACAGCGCCAGGTTGGCGACGTCGTCTGGTGTGGAGATATCCTGCAAGGCAACGCCTTTGATGGCATTGGCGCGTTGGGTGGCGAAGTCGATGCCGCGTTCGTCGGCGGTGCGTTGCACCCATCGGCGCCACAGCTCGGTGTCGATCGAGCCGGGCACGATGCAGTTGCACCGGATGCCGTACGGGCCGACCTCCAGAGCCACGGTCTTGGTGAACGCACGAAGTGACGCCTTCGCGGTGACGTAGTGGCTCTTGCGGACGATGCCGAAAAAGCCTGCCGTGGAGGAGAAGTTGAGGATGACGCCGCGACGGCGGGCCAACATCGACTGGTTGAGCACTTCCCGGGTGCACAGCATCGCCGCGGTGACGTCGATGGCGATCGTGGCGTTCCAGTTGTCCAGGGTCTGTTCCCAGATCCAGCGGTCTTCACCGGGCGCGGCCGCGTTGTTGCACAAGATGTCGACGTGGCCGAATTCGTCGACGGCGCGCGCCACCATGGCTGCGACGTCGTGCTCGTCGGTGACGTCCGCGCGCATCGCGATCGCACCGGGACCGGCGGCGTCGGCGGCTGCGCGAACAAGTTCTTCGCGGCGCGCGGCCAGCAACACCCTGGCGCCTTCACCGACGAACCGCGAGCCCAGCACGGGTCCCAGACCGGTGCTCGCCCCGGTGATGATCGCGACCTTGCCGTCGAGGCGGCCCGTCATGGCGCAGTCAACTTGCGGGCACGCATGTTTCGAGCCACGCGTGGATTCGTTCGGCGACGGCAGGCCATCCGGGGTCCAGCATCATGTCGTGGCTCATCTTAGGGAAGAACTCGGCCCGAGTGTCGTAGGCGGCCGCGGTGGCCAGAACTTCGTCCGCGGTGAAACAGACGTCGTCCTCGGCTCCGAGCACCAGCAGCGGCGTGGTAACCAGATGCGGCCTGGGAAGCTTGAGCCACAGCATGTCGATCGCGAGCCTCAGCGCGAACTCTTCGTCGAGTGCCGCGGCGTAGCGCGCCACGTCGGCTTCGGAGTGTGCCCGCGAGAAGAAGGTTTCGCGGGCCAATTCCGGTGTGGCGCCGACGCCACGCAACGACCTGGTCATGGCCAGGCCGCTGGCGGTGTACCACGGGTGACGCTTGAGCCTGCGCGCCAGGAATCCCAGGATCCCGCTGGGGGGCACTGAGGCGAGCAGCACGGCCGCGGCGGCCTCGTGTGATTCCAGGTACTTCTGCACCACGAAACCGCCCATGGAGTGGCCTACGACCACCGGCCGTTCGGGCAAGCAGTCGGCAACCGCGGCGACGTCGGCGACGAAGTCCGTGATCGAGCAGAACCGCATCGACCTGGCCGCCGGGCTGTTGCCGTGACCCCGAAGGCTCACCGCCAGCGCCCGGTGGCCCTTGTCGGCGAAGAAGTCCAGAAAGTGCTCGTCCCAGCACCAGGCGCCATGCCAGGCGCCGTGCACGAACAACACCGGTGGCTTGCGGGATTCGCCGCTCGGCTGTCGTTCGATCACTTCGAGCATGAGCGTGACTCCTCCGTCGGCCGCGCCCCTGGTTGGCTGCAACGCCGCTGAGACTAGCCGCTGGCCCACCCGTGCAGGGCCGGAATCAGCAAAGGTGCACCGAAGCGCGCCCCGGCGGGCGTTTACTGGGCCGGTGGGAGCTGACGCGGATTCCGGCGGGACGCGCGTGCTGGTGCTGTCCGCCTTCCCGGCCGAGGCCGACGCGGTGTTGTCCCACACCACGCTCGATCGTGATCCGGTGGTGGTCGCCGACCGCCGGCACTTCTACCTCGGTTCGATCGCCGGCAAGAGGGTGGTCGTGGCGATGACGGGCATCGGCCTGGTGAACGCGGGCGACACCACCGCCGTCGCCTTCGCTCGCTTCCCGCCCGACACCCCCAATGCGATTGGCGCGGTGGTGTTTTCGGGTGTCGCCGGCGGTGCGGGCCGCACCAGGATCGCCGATGTCGCCGTGCCGGCGCGCTGGACCCTGGACCACGGCGGGACGTATCGTCCGGTCGACCCCGGCATGCTGGCCCTCGCCGAGAAGCTTTCCGTGGCACTCGACGGCGCGACCCACCGGATCGATCTGCGGCGCAGGCCGCACGTCGTCGTCGGCGGCGACGGTTGCAGTTGGGACAACAACAACGGCGTGGCGTTTCCGTGCATCCCCAACGGGGGCGAGGTATTCGGCTGCCAGCCCCGCAGCGCGCCCGACCGGTCCTTGCGGTATACCGGCAACTTTCGGCAGGCGGGTGTCGGCTGGCTGAGGAGCGCCCTGATCAGCAACCTGCGCATCGTCTCGACGTCGGACCCGGCCTTCGAGGCGACGGACATGGAGACCGCGGCCGCGCAGGCGGTGGCCGACACACACGGGGTTCCGTTCCTGGGCATCCGGGGCATCACCGACGGACCGGGCGATCCACTTCACTTGCCCGGCTTCCCGTTCCAGTTCTTCTGCTACAAGCGGATCGCGGCGGCCAACGCGGCCCGGGTAACCGCGGCCTTCCTCGAGAGCTGGCCCGGGGTTTGATCGTTACTCGGGGCCGCGCGCGACCGCCCGTCCCGGGTCCGAACACCACTCGGACCACGACCCCGGAAACAGCGCCGCCTTCCGGGCCGCCGCCGCGAGCGCGGCGACCGCGACGCTGGCGGTGACGCCCGAGCCGCAATAAGCACCCAGCGGACCGTCCCCATCGACCCCGCGCTCGCCCAACAGTCGGGTAAGCGCGTCGTCGCCGACGAACGTGCCGTCGGCAGCCAGGACGGCCGTGCTGGGCAAATTCTGGGCGCCGGGGATGTGACCGGCGGCGGGGTCGAGCGGTTCGACGTCACCGCGAAAGCGTTCGGGCGCCCGCGCATCGAGGAGCGGCATAGTGCCGGCGCCTGCCTCGTCGGCGGTGAGGGTCGGCAGGTGACCGGCATACAGATCATCGTGCGGCACAGTCACATTCCCGGGTTGCGGTGTCACCTCGCCGGTTTCCAGGCGCAGCCCGGCCGATCGCCAGGCGGCCAGGCCGCCGTCCAGGATGCGGACGTCCGGCAGCCCGGCCGTCGTCAATACCCACCAGGCGCGCGCCGAACCGGCGCGATTCCAGTCGTCGTACACCACCACCGGCGAATCCTGTCGGACTCCCCATCGCCGCGCGGCGGCCTGCAGACTGCGTCCCGACGGCAGCGGATGGCGGCCGCGTCCAGAAATCGTGTGATCGCTGAGTTCCTCCTCGAGGGAGGCGTACACCGCGCCGGGTAGGTGGCCCTGCAGGTAAACCGGCCGCCCGTCCGGCTCGTCGAGCCGCCACCGGACGTCGAGGATGGTGACCGGGTCGCCGGCCTCCATGAGTGCAGCGAGCTGCGTGACGCTGATCAACACCTGGTCCCGGGCTGTCACCGATTCGCCTCCCTGATCGTGTGCACCGAGACTAGCTGCCGCCCGAAATGCCGCCCTGCTCGGCAAAAGGGTGGCGTAGCGTCGCGATCGGAAGTAGGGCAATGGAGCGGAAGGCTCCGACTTCGAAGGACGTCTACGGCCATGAGCACATCCGAGCAAGCGCAGACCCGTACCCGTATGTTCGCCCGCGTGCTGGGCCCGTACCTGACGATCGTGCCGATCACGGTCGCCGTGCGCGGCTCGTACATGCAGACGCTGTTCACCGAGTTCAAGGCGAATCCCATGTGGCCGTGGCTCTATGGGGCGATTCTGTTGATGGGTGGCATTTTCATCATTGCGTTTCACCAGTATTGGCGCGGCCTCGCGGCGGTCATCGTGTCCGCCGTGGGCTGGTTCTTCGCGATCCGCGGGGTGCTGCTGTTGACGTTGCCCCGAGCTTACGACGCGGCCGGAGACGCGATATACAGCTCAGGCATGTCCGCGGCGATATGGGTGTTGTTCGGTTGCCTGGCGTCCGCGGGGCTGTACCTGACATATGTCGGCTGGAAGCCGGAGCGCTCCGCGGATAATTAAGCTCGCGACCATTTCCATTTCCACGTAAGCCGCGAATTCCGGCCCATTTGGATGGCGTACGTCCCCGAACTAATGGGGCCAAACGGCCCTAGTGAAACGGCATTGCGGGAGCCACGGTTGATGTTTCGGAGTCGATTGGCGGCAAATGCTCTCGCAGCTCAAACGAGGAGGAATACCAGTGAAGATCCCCACGATGATCATGACGGTCGCGGCCGTCGTAATGACCGCCATCGGTGTGAGCAGCGCACCCATCGCATCGGCCACCTACCCCGTCGTCGGCAAACTCGGTAGCGAACTGACGATGACCGACAGCGTCGGCCAGGTTGTCCTTGCGTGGACGGTCAGCAACCTGCAGCCCAGCAGCGACGTAACTCCGGGCTACACGCCGACGGGCAAGCTATGGGAAGCGACGGCTACCGTCAGGTCGATTCGCGGCACTGTCACTCCAGCGATTTCGCAATTTAACGCCGTCGCCCCGAATGCGGCCGCCTATCGGGTTCTATGGTGGGTCGCGAGCCCGACGAACATCAGCGGGGCAACCATTCCTGACGGTGCGCAAGCGACCGGCAAAATCCACTTCGACGTCACGGGCTCGGCGCCGACCACGGTGACGATGAACAACGGGATGGAAGACCTGCTCATCTGGGGCCCGTAAGGGTTATGCGGTGTGTTCGGAATCGCCACGCTGATCGGGCAGCGCCGGCGCCCCCAACGACGCCAGCATGCCCGTCGCCGCCCGGTGCCACGTGAAGTCCTCGGCGCGGCGGCGCGCCGACACACGGCGGTGGTGCTCGGGACGGCTGGTGACCGCACCGACCGCCCGCGCGATCGCGGCCGGGTGATTGTCCGCCGAAGCGCCGCTGTCCGGGGTGATGATCTCGGTCAACGCCGAGGTCCGCGAGACGACCGCCGGTGTGCCGCAGGCCAGCGACTCCAGCGCGGCCAGCCCGAACGTCTCGTGCGGCCCGGGCGCCAGTGTCACGTCGGCCGAGGCCAGCAGCCCGGCCACCGTGTGGCGATCGGAGACGAAACCGGTGAAGTCCACCGGCAGCCGGGCGGCCTGCCGCTCGAGCCGGGCCCGCAGCGGACCCTCGCCCACGACAACGAGCCGGGCGTCGACCCCGGCGTGGCACAGCTCGCCGATCGCGTCGATGCTGCGGTCGACGCGCTTTTCCACCGACAGCCGGCCGCAATGGACCAGCAGCAGCTGGCCCGGCGCGGCCCAGCGCCGCCGTACCAGGTACGAGTGCCGGCGCGGGTGGAAGGTCTGCAGGTCCACGCCCAGCGGGACGGTCACGGTGTTCGTCGCGCCGATGCGGTCGAATTCCTCACGCGCAAAACCGGTGGTGCACACCACGGTGTCGTAGTCGGCGGCGGTGCGCGCGTTGGCCAGGTCGGCGAACTTGACCGCGGCACGGCGCGGAAGTATCTGCCCCACAAGGCGATCCAGCCGCTCGTGAGAGATCATGACGGTCGTGGCGCCGTGGTTGCGGCCCCACCGGCCCAGGGATCGCAGCGTGAGCCGGTCGGATACCTCCAGGGCGTCGGGCCGTAACGCCTCCAGCAGCGATTTGACTGGGCCGGGCAGGACCGCGCGGTAGCCGCCGGTGAGCGGAATCAGCCGCGCCGGCAGGGTGATTCGCACGACGCCGGTGCGCAGCTGGCTGCGCTCGGCGCGCTGGCCGGGAACGATCAAGAACACCTCGTGCCCGCTGGCGCAGTATTCGGCGCCCAGTCGGTCCACCGCGGTGCGAAGGCCGCCGGAGCGAGGGCCATAGAAATTGGCGACCTGTACTACGCGCATAACGTGAGGACACGCGGTGCGCGTGTGCGTTCAACAATGTGGACTTGACGCTGGCCTGAACAGTCCATGAATTCCGCCGAACGGGCTACGCCCGGTCGCCCTTCGGACCTTCGGCCTGGTCGATTTGCTCGGCGATGTCGGCGCCGGACAGCCGAGCGTCGAGGAAGTCGCCGGAGGTGGGCAGGCTCAGATGCAATTGCGAGGCCCCACTGATCGCGACCTTTCCACGCTCGAGGGTGAAATCGAGGATGTGCCCGCCGCCGGTGCGGTCAGCGTTGAGGAAGTGCAGGTGATACCCGGCGACCGAGATGCCCTGCTCGAAGTCGGGGGTGCGGAACCCAACCACCGTGCCCGAGACGTCGGTGAAGACGGTCTCGGCCTGTTCCTCGGTGGCCTGGGTCAGCGGGGGATAGGGCGGCTTCTGCGCCATCACGGTGCGGGTGTGCAGCTCGGCGAAATGCCCGGTGATCCGAACGGCGTAAATGAGGTTGGCGCTGGTGATTTGGCGGTCGATCGCGGCGGTCAGCTCCGTGCGGGGAGTACGGCTGCGGATCGCGATCTGAAAGTCGTTGTGGAATCGGGTGACCGCCGCGAAGGGGCTGCGGTCGGTCGGGGCGGCCCGGCTGGCGGAGCCGTCCGCGCGCAACCGGTAGCAGACGCCGTCGAGAATGACCATCTCGCCGTCCAGGTGATTGAAGGTGCCCAGCCCGAAGTCACCGTGGCGCAGGATCTCGGCCACGGTGACGTCGCCGTCGTAGACGCCCTCCAGCAGGGCGCCGATCGTCGAGAACTGGTACACCTCGGCGTCGTTCGCGCGTTGATGGGTCAGCAGCGTTGTCGCCCAATGGCGGAAGCGTTCGTAGGCGCCGGTAGGGGTGTCCATGGTCCTCATTCGAAGGGGTCGTCGTGCAGGTGTGCGGCGAGGTCGGTATTGCGGCTGTAGTCCACGGGGACGTCGATCAGGGAAGGGCCGTCCTCGGCCAGCGCCTGGCGCAGGGTGGCGGTGAATTCGTCCAGCGTGTTCACCCGGTAACCGCGGGCGCCGAAGGCCGCGGCGTAGGAGACCAGGTCGTAGTCGCTGAGCTCCACACCGGATTTGCGGTCGTACTTGAGCATCTCCTGGAAGCCGACCATGTCATAGCTGTTGTCCCGGAACACGATGTGGGTGAACGTCAGCCCCAGATGGGTTGCGGTCGCGAGTTCCTGGGCGGAGAACAGGAATCCGCCGTCGCCGGAGACGGACACCACCTGCGTTCCGGGCCGCACCAGACAGGCCGCCATGGCCCAGGGCAGCGCCACACCCAGGGTCTGTTGTCCGTTGGAGAACAACAGCCGCCGCGGCTCGTACACCCGAAAGTGGCGGGCCATGTAGATGTAGACCGAGCCCACGTCGCAGGTGATGGTGGCGGTGTCGTCGAGTTCGTCGCGCAGCCGCAGCAGCACGGCGACGGGGTTGAGGCCCGGGCCTTCGGGCATGGCACCCCCGGCCGCTATGTCGATGTCGGTCAATGCTTTTCGCTGGTTGGCGATCTCGTGCTGATAGTCGTCGGTGAGCGTCAGGCCGGCCAGCTGGTCGGTCAACGAGGTGAGGGTGGCGGCGATGTTGCCGAGCAGTTCGACGGTGGGTTGATAGTGGTTGTCGATGTCGGTCGGCACCGAGTCGACGTGCACGACGGTGCGGTCGACGTCGGTGTTCCACAGCACCGGGTCATACTCGACGGAGTCGTAGCCGACGGCGACCAGGACGTCGGCGTGGGTGAGGACGACATCGCCGGGCTGATTGCGGAACAGTCCCACCCGGCCCAGGAAGTTGTCCTCCAGCGCGCGGGAGATCACCCCCGCGGCCTGGAAGGTTTCGACGACGGGCAACCCCGTCGTGGCGACCAGGGCGCGCAGCGCCAGGCAGCTGTCGGGGTCGGCGCCGCGCATACCGACCAATAACGCCGGCCGCCGCGCGGCGCGGATCAGCTCGCCCGCCTGCGCGACGGACGCTGCCGGGGCGGCCGCCAACGGCGGAATAGGTTGCCGCCCATGGATGCTCGCCGCGGTGGGGGCGGCCAGGACGTCGGCGGGCAGTACGACGGCGGCGGCCCCGCGCGGTTCGCTGAGCGCGGCGCGAAACGCGCCGACGGTGGCCTCGGCCGCGTTGCCCGGGTCGTTGACCTCGCCGGTGAATTTGGTGACCGTCCTGAGCATCGCGGCGGCGTCCATGGACTGGTGCGTGCGTTTGAGCCGGTCCTCCCGGCGCACCGCGCCGCACAGCGCCACCACCGGATCCTGTTCGGTGTTGGCAGTCAACAATCCGGTGGCCAGGTTGGTGGTGCCGGGGCCCGATGTCACCAGCACCACGCCGGGGATGCCGGTGAGACGGCCGATGGCCCCGGCCATGAAGGCGGCGTTCTGTTCGTGGCGGCACACCACCAATTGCGGGCCGGAGTCCAGTAGGGCGTCGTAGACGGCGTCGATCTTCGCGCCCGGCACACCGAAGACGTACTGCACGCCCTGCGCCGACAAGACGTCGACGATCTTCTGCGCGCTGCGCACGGGATCACCGGGGTTCGTGGGGGCCATGCACCCAGCCAAGCACGGGTCGTGGTCTGTTGGCGATTCGAGTGTGCGCTCAGGGCCTTGAGTGTGCGCCCAGGGCGGCGACACGCCGAGCGGCGCCGCCCTAGGCGCACACTCAACGGCGAATCCTTTCGCCTACCCGCTGGAATCCGGCCCGAACCAGCGCCGCAGCGCCGCGTGTAGGCGGGGATCGTCGGCCGCCCCGAATTCGCTCGCAGCCCAGGCGACGTATCCGTCGGGCCGGATCAGCAGTGCCGCCGCGGGCGGGTCGTGGAGCGTCGCGGTCACGATGTCCACCCGATCGGCCCAGCCGGACGCCGCGGCCCCGATGCTGCCGTCGAAATCGAGCAGCACCGGGCGTGCGCTGTGCAGCAGTTCGGTGACCCGTCGGCCATCGGTGAGCGTCAGCTCGGGCACGGGCCAACCCGATAGGGGGTGGTCGTCACCCACGTCGTACCGCACGTCGGTGCCGGCCAGCAACGCGGCCATGTGTTTGGCGACGTCGGGAAAGGTGAACAGTTCACCCATCAGGGTGCGCAGCGCGGCGACTTCGGCGCCCGGGAACATCAGGGCGGTCTGGGCCTGCGAGTGCATCATCACGCGTTCGCCGACGGGATGCCGTTCGGATTCATAGGTGTCGAGCAGTCCGGCCGGCGCGCGCCCGTCGAGGTGGGCGGCGAGCTTCCAGCCCAGGTTCATGGCGTCTTGCAGGCCCAGGTTCAGGCCGGGGCCGCCCATGGCGCTGTGGACATGTGCGGCGTCGCCGAGCAATAGGACCCGGCCGGCGCGGTAGCGCTCGGCGTGGCGGGTATTTTGACCGTTTATCCGCCGAAGAGCATGTGGCCCCGCACCTTTCGGCTCTTCGAAGGGAACGTCGACGCCGAGGACACGTCGGGCGCTTGCCAGCACTTCGGCCACGCTCATCGGTGTGTCCTCGACCGGCGGCCCGAATTCCAATGTGCCGAACAAGGACCGACCGGGTTCGAACTCGGCGTAGATCACCCCGCCACGGTCCAAGCGCGTGTGGCCCAAGGGGAGCCGGCCGAACCCGGGAATGTCCAGGCTGCCGTCGGCGCGCTTGAGGTCATCGGGGACGTGCACGTGGGCGAGGCGGCCCACCACGTCCAGCGTGGTACCGGGGAAGTCGATCCCCACCGTCTTGCGCACCAGGCTGCGTCCGCCATCGGCGCCCACCAGATACCCGGCGGCGATGCGATAGTCGCGTTCGGGGGACGACACCCGCAGCGCAACGGCGTGTGCATCCTGCTGCAAATCCGTCAGTTGGTGTCCCCAGCGCAGGTCCACTCCGAGATCGCGGGCCCGCTTCTCCAGCGACCGCACCAGCCGAGGCTGGGGCATGACCATCGCGTACATCGGATTGTCTTCCAGGCCGGCGAAGTTCAGCATCATGGCGGCGAACATCCAGCCGTACGTGGGCTTCGGCGGATCGGCGTCCCCGGTCAGCTCCCGGTACATGCCGCGCATGTCGAGCGTCCGGACGACCTGCCCCACAAGACCGTTCGCCTTCGGCTCGTCGCTGGGTCCAGGCAGGCCGTCGAGCACGACGGGGCGGATGCCGGCCAGCGCGAGCTCGCACGCGAGCATGAGTCCGTTGGGGCCGGCACCGGAGATGACGATGTCGGCGTATTCGTCAGTCATGGGACCTCTTCTTGTGCTTGGCGGGTTCGGGCAGGCCGGCGCTGACGGCAGCGAAGCCGGAACGAATCAGGTCGGTGATCGGGACCGGTGGGTCGGCCCGGACGTAGGCCTCCGCCGCGGCGTCGCCGACGGCGCGCACGATCGCCACCACCAGCCGGGGATACAGGTCGTGCTCGGGATCGGTGCCGGTGCGCTCGGCGATCACGGTGAGCCATTCATCGAAGAGGTTCTGCGGCAACGCGTTACGCACCTGCGGGTTCATCAGCATCTTGCGTACCTCGACGAGTTCCTGGCGGCTGGGCACCTGGTTTTCCTCCCCGTACACCTCGCCGAAGTCGGCTTCCAGCGGCTCGAGCACGGCGTTCGTGATCGCCGTCCACAGCGGTTCGTCGGGCGGGCGTTGCCGCAACGCGGCAATGCCGCGGCGCATCCGCTCGGTCTGTCGGTAGGCGAGCGCCTCGTACTTTCCGCCGAAGTAGTTGTTGAAGGTGCGCAACGAAACGCCGGCCAGGCCGGCGATGTCCTCGCGCGTCACGTTGTCCAGTCCGCGTTCGAAGGCCAGGTTGAGCGCGGCGTCGCTGAGCGCACGCCGGGTGTCGGCCTTCTTGCGCTCGCGCAACCCGCGCGGTGGTTCGGTCATGACGACCACCGTATGCAAAAGTTGCACGTCAGGCAATATTGCACGGCGAGCAATATTAGGGGTCCGCGCCTAGCCTGGGGTGTGGGCAGCGGATGCCACGATCGGTGGGTCAACCGAATTCGCGCTGGAGGGCGAAGCCATGGATGTGCAATTCATCACGAGCGTTGCAGTAATCACCCCTGAGCCGGCGGTCAGCCGACGGCTCTACGTGGACACGCTTGGCCTGCCCCTGACCGCGGAGGCCGACGGCTATCTCCACAGTGAAGCCATCGACGGCTGCAAGTCCTTCGGCGTCTGGCCACTGGCTCAGGCCGCGCAAGCCTGCTTTGGCGTGCCTGACTGGCCGGTTGAGCGGCCGGTGCCGCAGGCCAGCGTCGAGTTCGAGGTCGCGGACGCCGACGCCGTCCGCGCCGCCGCGAACGAGTTGACGCAGAAGGGATTCACGCTGCTGCACGACGCACGCACCGAGCCGTGGGGACAGACTGTCGCTCGACTGCAGTCCGTCGAAGGCACGATCATCGGCGTCTCTTACGCGCCCTCGATGCATTCGTAAGGTGAGCGCGCCTGCTACCGCTTGCCCCAGTCCCAGGGCGGCGTCGTCAGCAGGTTCTGACCGGCGACGCGTGTCTCGCCCCACTCCTTGTAGAGCTCGATCTCGACCGTGTCGTCGCCGGTGGCTTCCAGCAGTGATCGTGAATGGGTGACCACCAGGACCTGGGTCCGGGCCGCGGCGGCGCGGATCAGCCCGGCGAGTGGATGCACCAACTCCGGGTGCAGCGACGTCTCGGGCTCGTTGAGCACCATCAGCGAGGGCGCCTGCGGGCTGAGCAGAGCGGCCGCCCACAGCAGGAATCGCAGTGTGCCGTCGGATAATTCGGCCGAGCGCAGTGGCCGCAGCATGCCGCGCTGCCGGAGCTGCAAGTCGAACAGCCCGTCGTGCACGGCGACCGACACCGTGGCGCCGTCGAAGGCCTCGGCGACGGCTTCGCCGAGGCCGTCGATGCCGGCCTCGATGATCGTCTGGATGGCGGCGGCCAGGTCGCTGCCGTCGTCGGCGAGCACCGGGGTGCGCGTCCCGACCTGCGGGTGCCGCGCGGGCGCGTCCGCGTCCACCCGGAAGCCGTCGTAGAACCGCCACCCGCGCAGCCGCTCCCGCACGGCGGCCAACTCGGGAAGCGCGTGCGGGTGGGCGTACTCGGCCAGCACGCTGCGGTACAACGGCAGGGACCGGGACAGCTCGTCGAATCCGCGGCCGGTGTCGGCGCTGGCCTCGACGAAACTCGCGGCGCGGCGCACCAGCGTCGTGCCGGTGCGCAGCACCGGGCCACCGAACACCGCCTCGCGTTTGATCTCGGGATCGCGGGCGAAAAACGAATCCGCTCGCCCCGCGGACACCGGGATGCCCAGGTCGACGAGGTAGCCGAAATCGTCTGCGGCAAAACCCAACTCGAGGGATACGGGACGGGTGCGCACCGTGCCCTGGGCTTTGCCCGTCCCGCGTGCGCCCTTCAGCTCCTCGGGTCCGGCCCACAGCGCGGACTGCAGACCGCCCTCGCGGGCCAGCGACGCGATCACCTCGCCGCGTCCGCAATCGGCCAGCAGCCGCAGCGCGCGGTACAGCGACGACTTCCCGGCGCCGTTGGCGCCGGTGACCACCGAGAGCCGGCCCAGCGGAAGGATCACCTCACGCAGCGACCGGTAACCGCGGATCGCCACCGTGTGCAACATGGAGCCGACTGTACGGTCGGGGACCGACGCGCCTACTCGTTGTCGGCGGCGTCCAGCAGCTGCACTTCCTCGAGGTCCATCTCGTTCTGCAGCTCGCGCAACACGATGTCGTCGATGAGGTTCTGGTTGCGCAGCGCGGTGATCTCCCGCCGCTTGCTGTCCAGGACACCCAGCCGCACCCGGCGCACCAGCTCCTTCTTCTTGACGAGGTGGTTGTCCGTCGAGCCGTTCTCGGTGGCGACGGCCACCGCGGCCTTCTCCTCGTACTCCTTCTGCAGCCGGCGCCGCAGGTCGTCGCCGATGCCGACCTCGTCGGCGACGGCCGGCAACGCGTCGAGGGCGGCCCGCATGCCCCGGGTGCGGGCCAGCTGCAACTCCTCGGCGTGGGCGACGTCCTCGGGCATCTTCGCCCAGCGCACCACGGCGGGCAGCGTGGTGCCCTGGACCAGGACGGTGGTCAGGATCACGACGACCACGATGAAGATGAGCAGGCTGCGGTCGGGGAACGGCGCGCCGCTGAGTGTGGTCGCCGGGACGGCCAGGGCCGCGGCCAGCGACACGGCCCCACGGAATCCGGCCCAGGCGGTGACGAAGCGTTGCCGCCAGCTGACGCGACGTTCGCGTTGCGCCTCGCGGCGGTCGATCAGCCGGATCAACACCACCGTGAGCTCGCCCCAGAAAATGCGCGAGACGATCACCACGGCGGTGACGGCGAGTGCAATGAACAGGGCGCGGCGAATCCCGCCGTCCACGCCGGCGATGCCGTGCAGTGCCGCCGGGATCTGGACGCCGACGAACACCCACAGCGAGCCGTTGAGCAGGAACGTCGCGCTGTCCCAGAACGAGTAGGCCTGCAGGCGGGACCGGGCGCGGATCACCACCGGCCCGGCGTAGGCGAGCACCAGCGCCGCGACCATGACCGCCACCACGCCGCTGCAGTCCATGCTCTGGGCCAGCAGGAAGGCCGCGAAGGGCGTCAGCAGGCTCAACGCCATTTCCTCTTGTGGGGCGTCGATTCTCTTGCGCACCAGCGTGACCGCTCCGCCGACCAGGAGTCCGGCGGCGATGCCGCCCAAATAGGAGCCGACGAAACGGCCGACCAGATCGATCGGGGTGATCGCCGATCCGCCGATCGCCACGTGGACCGTGACGGCGAACAGCACCAGGGCCGTGCCGTCGTTGATCAAACTCTCGGCCTTGAGCACGGTGACCGACCGGCGCGGCAACTTCTTCGCCAGGCCGGCCACGGCGGCGGCGTCGGTGGGGGAGAGCACGGCGCCCAGGACGGCCGCCGCGTGCGAGTCCATGCCCAGCGCCCGCGCCGTCCACGACACGGCCACCGCCGTGGCGATCACCAGCCCGACACTGAGGAAGACGATGATGCGCGCGTTCGCCCGGATCTCGCGGAAGCTGGTGTTGAGGCCCTCCCAGTAGAGGATCGCCGGCAGGAACAACAGCAGCACGATCTCGCCGTTGATGTGCACGTGACCGAAGTGCGGGATCAGACCGAGCAACGTGCCGAGCACGATGAGCAGCACCGGGGGGCCTACCCGGTAGCGCCGGCCGACGACCGTCCCGACGATGACGGTGGAGACGAGCGCGACGATCAGGACGAGGCCAAACACCAGCCCATCCTGCCGGACCGGTGCGGGTCGCGCCGACCGGGGCTTGGGCCACGCGCTGTCACTCCCGTCACTTCAGCCCCGTCGGCGGGGTGGTATGCGAGTCTCCAACTTGATAGCGCCCGCGATATCAAGTTCAAGAGTCGACTGATAGGCGGGCGTTCGGCGCCACGCAGGGCCGGCAAGACGTGGCAGTGTTGGCGGTGTGAGCGACGCGGAGGCGTTCGAGTCCCAGCGACCGCGGCTGTTCTGGTTGGCGTATCGGCTGCTGGGGTCGGCGAGCGAGGCCGAAGACGCTGTGCAGGACGCTTATCTGCGACTGCACGCCGCGGATGCGCAGGCAATCGAGTCGCTGCCGGCCTGGCTGACCAAGGTCGTCACGAACCTGTGCCTCCACCGGCTCACGTCGGCGCGTGCCCGTCGAGAGGTTTACGCCGGGCCGTGGCTCCCGGAGCCGATTCTGACCGACGACCGGACACTGGGCCCGTTGGATACCGCCGAACAACGCGAGTCCGTGTCGGTCGCGCTGCTGAGCCTGATGGAGCGCCTCAGCCCGACCGAGCGCGCGGCATTCGTACTCCGAGAAGCGTTCGCCTACAGCCATTTCGAGATCGCCGAGATCCTGCAGACCTCGGAGGCCAACGCCCGCCAGCTGTACCGGCGAGCGAAGCAGCGGCTGGGTGAGCCGAGGCAGCGTTTCCAACCGGATCCCGCGCGGTGGCGCCGCCTGGTCGACCGATTCTTTACCGCCGCCCACGCCGGCGACGTCGCCGGACTCGTCGAGATCCTGACCGACGACGTGACGTCCACGGCCGACGGCGGCGGCAAGGTGGCGGCCGCCCGGCGCCCAATCATCGGGCGCGACCGGGTGGCCTCCTACGTGGCCCGCGCGTTCAGCAGGAACGTCCCGCGGCTGGGGCTGCGGATGGACGTCGCCGAGGTCAACGGCGAGCCGGCGATCCTGGCGTTCGACGGCGAAACGCTGACCGGCGTGCTGTGCTTCGAGATCGTCGGCGAACGGATCGCGGCCCTGCGGGCCATCGCCAATCCGGACAAATTGCGATTTCTGGCCGGGCAGTTGTCACATCCGGCGGGCCTGTCCGGTTCATAAGGTGTGACGAACTCTGTACTCGTAACCGGCGGCACGGGAACCGTGGGCCGCATCGTCGTCGACAACCTGACCGCCGCCGGCAAAGACGTCCGCGTTCTGAGCCGCGGGCGGCGGCGCGGGCACACCGACGTCGAGCATGTGGTCGGCGACGTGCGGACCGGCGACGGCCTGGATGCGGCCGTCGACGGCGTCGACACGATCGTGCACTGCGTCTATCCCACCGAGCACCTGGTCGCGGCGGCGAAACGGGCGGGTTCACCGCATCTGGTTTACGTCTCCATCGTCGGAATCGACCGCGTCCCATTCGCCCTGTACCGCATCATGCTCGCCAACGAACGCATGATCGCCGAGTCGGGCTTGCCGTGGACGGTGCAGCGGGCGACCCAGTTTCACGATCTGATCGCGTTCCTCTTGCGCATGCTCGCGAAACCGCCGGTCATGGTCGTGCCGTCGGGCCTGAGGTTCCAACCGGTCGACGTGCGCGACTTGGGCGAGCGGTTGGCAAGGTTGGCGCTCGGCGAGCCGATTGGACGTGCGCCGGATTTCGGCGGCCCGGAGGCCCGTACACTCGACGACCTTGCCCGCAGCTACCTGGCGATCGTTGGCAAACGGCGACCCCTCGTGCCGGTCCGCCTGCCCGGCAAGGTGTTTGGCGGGATCCGCGCCGGCGGGCTGCTGGCCTCGGAGCACGTCGTCGGCGTGATCACGTTCGAGCAGTACCTCCGTCAACAGGTCGAAGCGGGGCAACTGCCGTACCGCGACGCCATCCGCGCTTACCTGCCACACCGCACGGGCAAAAGTTCGCGATGACGGTCCGACTGACCAGCCCGGTGTCGGCGGGCAATCTACCTTCGCTCGACGCGCCGACCTGAGCACCACGCATCCGGGCCATAATGGGCTCGATGACTGTCGGGAAGATCAGGCTCTTGGTGACCGTCGCGATGCTCGTTTGGCCGATGTTGGTGGGCTGCCACTTCGCGTCCAGGAACCCACCGTCGACCAAGACGCTGCAGGTCCCCATGAACGACGTCCTCACGCAAGACGCCATCACGCAAAGCATCACGCTGGCCGTCGGCAACACGCTGGTCGTGAAGCTGGGCTCGAATTACACCACCCCGTACCGGTGGACGCCGGAGACCAAGATCGGCGACCCGGCGATCATCAGGCAAACCAGCCATGAATTCGTGCCCCCGAGCTCCGATGCGCTGGGGGCGCCCGGCACCGAGGTGTGGACGTTCACGGCGTTGAAGCCGGGGACCACCACGATCGGCACGTCTTACACCAGTTTCGTCGGTAAGGATTCCAAACCGGCGTGCACCTATACGGCCAACATCACGGTGCAGTGAGCCGCGCCGGCAAACGACTGCGTCCCACGGCGTGGCAGGGGCTTGCCCATCTCGCGGCGCCTTTGGCGGCGGGGTGGATGCCCAGCGCGTGGCTGACGAGGCCGATCCCGGCGCCGAGGATGGGCCAGATCGGCCAGAAGTAAGTGGCGCCGGTGGTGGCGGCGACGGCCGCCCACACGGCGAGCACGACGACGGTCATCGCGACGTAGGCGGCCAGGTGCAGGCGCACGCCGCGCCGGGCGGCCTCGACGCGGGCGGCGCGCCGGCGTGGGTCCGCACGCCGGATCCGCTCGAGCGGCAGGTCGGCGAGGAGCCGGTCGAGCTCACTGGTGGTGTGCGCGCCGAACACCGCCTGCACCCGTTGCTCGTACTCGTCCAGTTGCAGGTAACCCTGTGCGAATGCCTGGCCCAGGCGTTCGGCCGTCGCCTCCCGGTCGCGGTCGCCGGCGCGGGGGGCCGTCAGTTGCTGGTCCATTTCGTCCCCTTCCGAAAGATGTGAATGGCCTTAACATACTCGGGCAATGTTAATATCGTCAACATGGCACGCCCGCGGAAAGCCCCGGCCAGTGCGAAGCGTCGGGACAGCTACCACCACGGAGACCTCAAACGCGCCCTGAGCAGCGCCGCCCTGTCACTGGTGGCCGAAAAGGGGCCGAAGGGTTTCACCCTCACGGAGGCGGCGCGGCGCGCCGGGGTCAGCGCCGCCGCCCCGTACCGGCACTTCGCCGACAAGGCCGCGTTACTCGCGACCGTGGCCGAACAGGGATTCCGCGACCTGCACGCCGCGTTGAGCGCGGCCGCCGACGAGGCTCCCGACCCGAAGGACCGGGTGACCGAACTCGGCCGCGCGTATGTGCGCTGGGCCGTCGCTCACCCGGACCACTACCGGGTGATGTTCGGCGCCGAGCTGTCCAAGGGCGACCATCCCGACTTGGCGACCGCCGGGGAGGAGGCGTTCGGTGATCTGCTCGGCGCGATCGCGGCGTGCCAGCAGGCGGGCGTCGTCGGCGGTGATGACCCGCGCGAACTCGCCGCGCCGCTGTGGTCCCTGGTGCACGGTGTCGCATCGCTGGCGATCGGCGGCGACCTACGTGCGGTCGGCATCGAGCACGACCCGGACGCCATCGTCGCCGGCGTGGTCGCCCAAATGCTCAGCGGCTAGGCCACGTTGGCCTTGCGGAGCGTCGAATAGACCTCGGCCAGGAATTGCTCGACGGCCACTGCGGCGTGCACCGCCCGCGCCGAACCGAAGATGTCGAAAGCGTGCTGGGCGAGCGGCATTTCGGCGTACACGACGGGCTGGGTGCTGACCTGTCGCAGCCGTTCGACAAATGCGCGCGCCTGCTCGACGGGCACCAGCGAGTCGTTGCGGCCGTGCAGCACGAAGAACGGGGGAGCGTCGGGGGAGACGTGGTTGACCGGCGACGCGGTGATGAACGGCTGCATGTTCGTCGAGGGTCGTTCCTTGACAACGGATTTGACGAGCAGCGCGGGCATCATCGGGTGCATCGCGTCGTTGAAACGGGTGAAGTCGTAGACGCCGTAGAACGGCACGGCGGCCTGCACCCGGGTGTCGGCGTCCTCGAAGCCGGGCTGGAACTCCGGATAGTTGGGCGTGAGCGCGGCCAGTGACGACAGGTGGCCGCCGGCCGAACCGCCGGTGATGGCGATGAATTCGGGATCGCCGCCGTACTCGGCGATGTGGGTCTTGACCCACGCCAGGGCGCGCTTGACGTCGACGATGTGGGCGGGCCAGGTGTTGCGCGGGCTGTGCCGGTAGTTGATCGACACGCAGACCCAGCCCAACTCCGCCAGGTGGCTCATCAACGGATGTGCCTGTCCGCGCTTGTTTCCCGTCGTCCACGCACCGCCCGGGATCTGGAAGAGCACCGGCGCTTTGCCGGCCGGGTCCAGATCGGGACGGCGCCAGATGTCCAGGTGGTTGGCGCTGCCGAATTCGCCGTAACTGATGTTCGAGTCGTGGGCGTAGTCGCGGTAGATCCGCATCATCCGCAGCAGCCCCGGCGTCTTGGCGGTGCCGCTACCGGCCGGCCGGCGCCATAGATCCCCCGACTCGGTGAGGCGCGACGCGCCCAGGCCACTGTCCAGCGCCTCGGTCAGCGGCACGTTCGCCTTGTGCCCGGCACGGCTGAAGTTCAGCAACCCCAGCGCCGAGACACCGGCGACCGCCCACGCGGCGAACCGCACCGGCCGCGTCAGGCGTCGGGCCGTCAACGCCAGCCCGCCGAGCTGGCTGACCAGGGTCTGCAGCGGCAGCTCGGTGACGACCACCCCGAACATGAACGAGAAGAGCGAGAGGTAGCCGCTGCGCGCCAGCGGCCGGTACGCGTTGAGCGTGGACACGGCGGTCACCGCCGTGACCGCGAGCGACCCTATCTGCCGGATGACGTGGATGATTCGAGCTGTCCGCATGGGCTCACCTTATTAAAAGCCCCCGCTGCGTCGACCGCGACCAGTTGTCTCATGCGAACACCGTCTTGGGCATCACCGTGGGTTTGACCCCGTACCGCGGCGTATTGAAGCCCAGACCCCTTCCGGCCGTGGCCATTGCCGGCATCCCCGTCGGCACCGTCGTCAGCCCTTCGTCGGGCGCCGCGGCCCAGCCGGAGCCCTCCAGCGCCGACGCGCCGGAGTTCAACGCCGGTGCGGACGCGGACCAACTGGCCGGGACCGACACCCCGCCGACCGTGGCGGCCTTGCCCAGCCCCGCCAGCACGGGTGCCTGGGCCGATCCGCCCGGCGCCACCGACCCCGCCAGCGTGGGCCCGACGTAGGGCCCGGCGGTTTCGAGCATGATCGACGGGACGCCGTTCGTGGTGTGTGACAACAACGTCGCGTTCGGGATGGTGTTCATGGTCCACCAGGCCGCGGTGTTGATTGCGCCGTTGATGGTGTTCTGCACGATCGGGATCTGGAAGAAGGGTGTGGCGGCGGGAGGGTCGGCGGCCGCCGTCGGGGCGGCGAATCCGGCCACCGTGTTCTGGAACGTGTTGACGGTCTGCATGAGCCCGGCCTGCGTGTTGGTGGCGGCACCGGACACCACCGCGGCCTGGCGGGCAATTCCGCCCGGGCTGGTCGTCGGTGTCGGCGAGGTCAGCGGGTTCAGCTTTCCGGCGGCCGCCGACGAGGCCGCGTAGCCGTACATGGCGGCAGCGTCTTGGGCCCACATCGCCGAGTACTGCGCCTCGGTGGCCATGATCGCCGGGGTGTTCTGGCCGAGCACGTTGCCGGCGACCAGCGCCGCCAGCTGGGCCCTGTTCTCCGCGATCACCGGAGGCGGAACCGTCATCGCGAACGCCGCCTCGTAGGCGGCCGCGGACGCCATGGCCTGGGCCCCGGCGTGCTGAGCGGCCGCCGCGGTGGTGTCCAGCCAGTTCACGAAGGGCTGGGCCGCGGCGGCCGCCGACGCCGACGCCGGACCCATCCACTGCTCGCCGGTCAGCTCCGAGATCACCGACTCGTATCCCGCCGCGGTGGTGCTCAGCTCGGCGGCCAGGGTGTTCCAGGCGGCCGCCGCGGCCATCATCGGACCGGCGCCGGCTCCGGCGTACATGCGTGCCGAGTTGATTTCCGGGGGAAGTGCTCCGAAATCCATTGTTCTCCACTCCTTTTCGGTCAAATTTGGGTTCTCTAGACGACAGTGGGTCGTCCCATCACGGTGGGCTTGGCGCCGTAGCGCGGTGCCCCCAGGCCGCCGGCCCTGGTGGCCGTGGCCACCGACGGCACCCCGGCCGGCAGGGCCGTCGTGGTGGGGCCGTGGGGCGCCGCTGCGGTCCAACCCGCGCCGGTCAACGTCGCGGTCGGGTTCGCCGCCGGCGCGCCGGCCGTCGCGGCCCAGCTGGGCGGCACCGACAGCCGGCCGACCGCGGCCGCCTGTCCGACACCCCCGAGGGTCGCGCCAGAACCGGTGGGCGCCGCCGCACCTGTCAGCGGTGCAGGGGCGGACGCCAGCGTTGCCGCGGAGGGGGCCGCCGCAACCGGGCCCACCGCGTCGGGTCTGACGAGCAGGCCACCGCCCGCCATCCCCAGCAGATCGGAGGTGGCCGAGCCCCAGTTGCCGATCCCGATGTCGCCGATGTTGAGCAGGCCACTTCCCGGCGGCGGGTCGGCCGCGGCCGCCGGGCTCGCCGCACTGCCGATGGCCGGGGCGGCCGCGAAGGGTGAAGCGGTCGCCGCGGTGTTGGCGGCCTCGGTGGTTTGATACGAGCCGGCGCTGGTGCCAAGGGTTTTCACGAACTGCTGATGGATGCTCGAGGCTTGTTCGCTGACCGATTGGTACAAGGTGCCGTATGCGTCGAAGATCGCCGCCTGCAGAGCCGATATCTCGTCGGCGGCCGCGGGGGCCACGCCGGTGGTCGGGGCCGCAGCGGCGGCGTTTTCCGCCGCCATCTCGGAACCGAGCGTTTCCAGCTTGGCCGCGGCATAGGTCAAGGCGTCCGGATTGGTAATCACAAAGGACATCGGTGTCTCCTCATAATTTGGTGCTGGGATATTTGAATGCCCGGACTATTGGCGGATAAAAACCGCGCTTTTGATCGAGTTCTACGATTTGGCCTGACAGCGGCGCGAGCCGATTCGGCCACCTAAGAGGGCAGCGAGAAGATGGCTACCAAGATGCGCTTATTGGGGCGAGCGGCCGCGGCCGTCTGCGCCTCGGTGAACTGTTCGATCGCCCCGATTGCGGGCGCGCAATCGGCGTGTGCCGCCCTCGGTGGGACCGTCGACCAAAACCAGGTCTGCCAGGGCCACATCACCACGGCCGACTACACGCTCGACCTGAGCTTCCCGGTCAGCTAACCCGACCAGCAGGCCATGTCCGATTACCTCGTCCATACCCGAGACACCTGGGTCGACGACGTGCGGACGTACCCCCGGCATGATCGGCCGCCCTACCTGCTGACCATCACCGGAACGGCGTATCGGTCGGCCGCGCCCGGCTCGAGCACCCAAAGCGTGGTGCTGGACATGAACCAGGACCTGGGCGCCCACCCCGTGACGTCCTTCAAGGCGTTCAACTACGACCTCGGCAAGGGCGCCCCGATCACGTTCGACACGCTGTTCAAGCCGGGCACCAAACCGCTGGACGTCCTCAACCCGATCGTTGAGCGCCAATTAGGCCCGCTGCCGTTCGGCGAGCCCGGAGTCGAGGCGTATCAGAATTTCGCGATCACCGATGACGCCGTCATTTTCTTCTTCGGCCAGGGGCAGGTGCTGCCGTCGGTCAACGGGCCGCAGCAAGTTTCGGTACCCCGTACCGAACTCGCCGCCCTGATGGCGTAGCCCTACGTCGCCTCGGCCCGACTTTCGAGTTTTTTGACCGCGGCGGGATCGTTCTCGGTCAGCCCGATTTTCGCGGCGCCGCCGGGCGAGCCGAGTTCGGTGAAGAAGTCGGCGTTGATCTGGGTGTACTGGCCGTATTCGCCGGGCAGGTCGTCCTCGTAGTAGATGGACTCGACGGGGCACACCGGCTCGCAGGCGCCGCAGTCCACGCACTCATCGGGGTGGATGTAGAGCATCCGTGCGCCCTCGTAGATGCAGTCCACGGGGCATTCCTCGATGCACGCCTTGTCCTTGATGTCGACGCAGGGTTCGGCGATCACATAAGCCATGACGCCATAGTCGTCGCCCCGACCGGGCGCGAGTAGAGGTCTCGGCGTTGTGAAGTCACAAGCTATGGTTGTGTCACACGGATTGATTGTGAGGGGATCAGCCATGCCGCTCAGCGCCCGGATGCCGGAACTCGCCTCGTTCGAGGTGTTCCTGGCGATCGCCGAGACCGGCAGCCTGGGCCGCGCCGCGCGCGAACTCGGGCTGACGCAGCAGGCCATTTCGCGGCGGCTCGCGTCGATGGAGGCGCAGGTCGGGGTGACGCTGGCGGTGCGGACCACCCGCGGATCGCAACTGACGCCGGCGGGCCTGATCGTCGCGGACTGGGCCCGACGGTTGCTCGAGGTCGCCACCGAGCTCGACGCGGGGATGGGGGCGCTGCGCAAGGAGGGTCGTGAGCGGATCAGGGTGGCGGCCAGCCAGACGATCTCCGAACAGCTGATGCCGCATTGGCTGTTGTCCCTGCAGACGGAGGCAACGCGCCGCGGTGGCGCCGCGCCGCAGGTGATGTTGACCGCCACCAACAGCGAGCACGCGATCGCCGCGGTCCGCGACGGCACCGTCGATTTGGGATTTGTCGAAAATCCGGGCACGCCAAAGGGATTGGGTACGTGCGTGGTGGGACAGGACGAGCTGGTGATCGTGGTGCCGCCCGGTCACAAGTGGACGAGACGGGCGCGGGGTGTCTCCGCGCGTGAACTGGCGGAGACGCCGCTGGTTGCGCGCGAACCCCGTTCGGGGATCCGGGATTCGCTGACGGAGGCGTTGCGCCGGGTGCTGGGCGACGACATGGAACAGGCGCCGCCGGTTCTGGAGTTGACGTCGGCGGCGGCGATGCGTGCGGCCGTGCTCGCCGGCGCGGGCCCGGCGGCCATGAGCAGGCTGGCGGTGGCCGACGACCTGGCCGTCGGGCGGCTGCGCGCCGTCACGATCCCGAAGTTGGACCTACGCCGCAAGTTCCGCGCGATCTGGGTGGGCGGGCGCACCCCGCCGGCCGGGGCGGTCCGAGACCTGTTGAGCCACATCAACAGCCGCGCAAAGGCTTAAGGCCGACGAACGTCGAGCTGTTGGGGGATTTCGGAGAGTTTTCCCGCAACAAGTCGACGTTCGAGCGGGACTAGGCCGCGGCGTCGGCAGTCAGGGCTTCGTCGTAACGGTCGAGCACGGTGGCGGCCACCAGGCGGTGCGCGCCGAGCGGCGCGGCCATCGGAATGTCGTTGTCCCGCGCGTAGGTTGCGACGCCGTCGGTGAGCAGCCCCGGCGCCAGGAACCAGGGTGCGATCACGAGCCGGCGCGCGCCGCGGCGGCGCAGGTGGCCAGCGGCGCGCTCCACCGACGCCTCGGGACGGGTGGCGAAAGCGGTGGTGGCTCCGGCCCACTGGGTGCCGACGGCCAGCCGGGACGCGACCTTCGCGGTGCGCACGTTCGCCACGGTGTTGGACGAGCCGATCGCGACCACCATCACCCCGAGCTCGTCGTCGAGCGGGGAAACCCCGATCTCGGTGAGGCGTTCGCGCAGCACCGACACCAGACGCTCGTCCTCGCCGAGCACGTCGGCCTGCCGGATGCCGTGGGCGCCCGCTTTGGCGATCTGCGTGGGGATGTCGCGTCGCGCGTGGTAGGCGCTGGCCAGCAGCAGCGGGGTGACCACCGCGCGGCGGCGGTCCGGCAGTCCGGCAAGGACGTCGGCGAAGTTCGGTTCGTTGAGCTCCAGGAACGCCAGCCGCACGTCGAGGCCGGGGCGCACGCTCGCCAGCCGGTCGGCGACGGCCTGCGCGTTGGCGCCCGACCGTGGGTCCCGGCTGCCGTGGGCGGTGAGGACGAGGGTGCTCATGTTGCGTGCAACCCGCATTCGACCTTGTTTCGTCCCCGCCAGCGCCCACTGCGAGGATCCTCACCCTCGGCTGGCTTGGAGGTGCAGGGGGCGCAGCCGATGGACGGGTAGCCCTCCTCGACGAGCGGGTTGACCAGCACGTTGTTGCGCTCGATGTAGTCCTGGACGTCTTCGTCGGTCCAGTCCGCGATCGGGTTGACCTTGATCAGCTCGAACGACTCGTCGAAGCTGATCAGCGGCGCGTTGGCGCGGGTGGCGGCCTCCACCCGCCGCAGCCCGGTCACCCAGGCCGCGTAGCCGCGCAGGGCGCGGCGCAGGGGGAGGACCTTGCGCAGCCGGCAGCATTCGTTCGGTTCGCGGGCGAACAGGTCCTTGCCCAGCAGTTCGTCTTGTTCGGCCACGGTGTGCTCGGGCGTGACGTTGAGCAGGTGGATGTCATAGACGGATTCGACCGCGTCGCGGGTGCCGATGGTTTCGGCGAAGTGGTAGCCGGTGTCCAGGAAGATCACCGGCACGCCCGGCCGCACATCGGAGGCGAGCGAAATCGTCACGGCGTCTTGCATGTTGGCGGCCACCACGTACTTGCAGGTGGCCCAGCCGCGGGGACCGTCGACGCCGCCGAAGTGCTCATCGGTCCAGCGCAGGATGTCGACCGCGCCGGCGCCCTCCATCTCGGCAGCGCCGCGCGCCGCGAGTTCGCGCAACTGCTCGTTGGTGAAGTTCATCGCCACCATGGCGGGTCCTCAGCTCCTATCGCAGGTCGGCCTCGTCGGCGCGCAGCGCCCAGGACGCGAAAGTCTCTCCGCCGTCGCGGCCTTCGAGGAATTTGCGGGTCACCCGGTCGATGTAGTCGCCGAGCTCGTCGCTGGTCACCTTGTGCTGGCGCAGTTTTCGGCCGAAGCCGCTCGCCTCGCCGAGGCCGCCGCCCAGGTGGACCTGGAAGCCCTCGACCGAATTGCCTTCGCCGTCGTCGATCCACTGGCCCTTGAAGCCGATGTCGGCGACCTGGATGCGGGCGCACGAGTTCGGGCAGCCGTTGAGGTGGACGCTGATCGGCACGTCGAGCCTGGAGTCGACGTCGGCCAGGCGCTGTTCCAGCTCGGGCACCAAAGTCTGTGTGCGCACCCGGGTTTCGGCGAACGACAGCTTGCAGAACTCGATGCCGGTGCAGGCCATGGTGTTCTTGCGCCACGACGAGGGCCGCGACGGCAACCCCAGCGCGTCCAGCGCGGCGACGGTCTCGTCGACCAAGGCGTCGGGCACGTCGAGGATGACCAGCTTCTGGAACGGGGTCAGCCGCGCCCGGTCGGAGCCGACCTTCTCCATCAGGTCCGCGACCGCCGACAGGGTGGCGCCCGAGACGCGGCCCGCGATCGGGGCGACGCCGATGGCGTTGAGCCCGTTCTTGATCTTCTGCACGCCGACGTGGTCGATGGTGTGCTTGACCGGCGCGGGGGCCGGGCCGTCGATGAGCGGACGTTTCAGGTATTCGGTTTCCAGCACCTCGCGGAATTTTTCGACGCCCCAGTCCTTGATCAGGAACTTCAGCCGGGCCTTGGCGCGCAGCCGCCGGTAGCCGTAGTCGCGGAAGACCTGGGTGACGGCCTCCCAGACGTCGGGCACCTCGTCGAGGGGGATCCACACGCCGACCCGCTGGGCCAGCATCGGGTTGGTCGACAGGCCGCCGCCCACCCACAGGTCCATGCCGGGGCCGTGCTCGGGGTGATCGACGCCGACGAACGCGACGTCGTGGGTCTCGTGGGAAACGTCCTGCAGGCCCGAGATCGCGGTTTTGTACTTGCGTGGCAGGTTGGCGTATTCGGGGTTGCCCATGGAGCGGCGGACGATCTCCTCGATGGCGGGGGTGGGGTCGAGCACCTCGTCGAGCGAGTCGCCGGCCAGCGGCGAACCGTGGATGCCGCGCGGGCAGTCGCCGCAGGCCTCGGTGGTCTGCAGCCCCACCGCATCGAGGCGGCGCCAGATCTCGGGGACGTCCTCGATGCGGATCCAGTGCAGTTGGAGGTTTTCCCGGTCGCTGATGTCGGCGGTGTCGCGGGCGAACTCGGTCGAGATCTGGCCCAGCGTGCGCATCGAGTGCACCGTCAGCGGTTTGCCGTCGGTGCGGACCCGCATCATGAAGAACTTGGCTTCGATCTTGTCGGTGTTGTCGTCGCCGGTCCAGCTGCCGTCGTAGCCCTGCTCGCGTTGGGTGTACAGGCCCATCCAGCGGAACCGCCCGCGCAGGTCGGAGTGGTCGATGCTGTCGAAACCCTGCTGGGCGTAGACGTTGACGATGCGGTCGCGCACGTTCAGCGGCGCGTCCTCGTTCTTGATCTTCTCGGTGTCGTTCAGCGGTTCGCGATCACCCAGCGCCCACTGGCCCTCGCTGCAGGTCTTGGCGGGACGTGCTGTGGTCATGTGGTGTGCTCCTTCGCGGTGCAGATCGGCTGGGGCTGCAGGGCTGCGGGCCGCGGCATCGACGCGATGATGTCTGTTGGGGGCGCGCCGTTGCGCCCACGTCTCATGGCTTCATAGTGCCCGGCATAGGCGTGCGGTAGTAGAGGTCGCGCCGTTGTGAGGGCACAACCGTTGGTTGTGTGTGCCGGTTCACGTTTATTGGTTTGGCGCGCAGCGTGATTGCAGTAGCCTGCGGGTGTGACTGGGCCTTCGCTAGACGCCCGGGAGCGCTCCGCGCTGTGTGATCTTTTCGCCGGGCTCGGCCCGTCCGCTCCCACACTGATCGAGGGCTGGACCGCTCACGATCTGGCCGCCCATCTCGTGTTGCGGGAACACGACTTCGTCGCCGGCCCGTGCCTGGTGCTGCCGGGCCGCTTTCAACGGTTCGCCGAGCGGCGCCGGGCGGCATTGGCCCGGCGCACGGACTTCGCATCGCTCGTTGCGACGATCCGCTCCGGCCCGCCTGTCGGGTTCTTCCGTCTCGGCTGGGTTCGCGCGATGGCGAACCTCAACGAGTTCTTCGTCCATCACGAGGATCTGCGCCGGGCGAATGGGCTCGGGTCGCGCGGTCTGCCGCCCGAGCTGGACGCCGCGCTGTGGCGCAACGTGCGGCGCGGCGGTCGGTACCTGAGTCGGCGGCTTTCCGGTTGCGGTCTTGAGGTCTCCTGGCTCGGCACCGGCGAGCGGGCCACGGTGCGGCCGGGTTCACCGGTGGCCGTGCTGAGCGGCCGACCGGGTGAGCTGCTGCTGTACCTGTTTGGCCGCGTCGGCGCGGCGGAGGTCGAGGTGAGCGGACCGCCCGAGGCCGTCGCGGCGGTGCGTCGCACGCACTTCGGGATGTGAGGGGTCGCTCGGAGGCGGGCACTTCGGCATATCCCTCGAAGCGCCGGCGCGAATCCGTGCAGGAAACAGACGTCAGCTCAGATCGGCGGGCGTACCATCAGCTCACGCTCAACGACGAGCGGGGATGACATGACTCACACCCACACGGACTCGACCGACGTCGACAAATGGGACCGCGGTCTGACCGAGCACGTCGTCGCGCTGACCCGCCCGATCGTCAAGCACTATTTCCGCTCCGAGGTGCGGGGCCTGGACAACATCCCGGACGGGCCGTCGCTGGTGGTGGGCAACCATTCCGGCGGCCTGATGACGTTCGATCTCCCGGTGTTCGCCGTCGACTACTACGACACGTTCGGCTACGACCGGCCGCTGTACGCGCTGGGCTTCGACACCATCTTCGCCGGGCCCGCCGCTGATTTCTTCCGGCGCACCGGCGTCATCCGCGCGACGCGGGAGAACGCCGCCCAGGCGCTGGCCGCCGGGGCCGTCGTGCTGGTCTACCCGGGCGGTGACTTCGACGTCTACCGGTCGACCCTGCAGGAGAACACCATCGACTTCGACGGGCGAACCGGCTACATCAGCACGGCCGTCGAGGCCGACGTCCCGATCGTTCCCGCGGTCTCCATCGGCGGGCAGGAGAGCCAGCTGTTCTTGAGCCGCGGTCGGTGGCTGGCGCGTGCGCTTCGGCTCACCAAGTTCGAGCGCAAGCTGTTTCGCACGGACATCCTGCCGATCTCGTTCGGCTTTCCGTTCGGGCTCAGCGTGGTGGCGCCGGTCAACATGCCGTTGCCCACCAAGATCGTCACCGAGGTGTTGCGGCCCATCGAGATCGCCAAGTTCGCCGGCGCACACGACATCAAGTGGCTCGACGCGCACGTGCGGTGGGTGATGCGGAGGGGGCTCAGAGAACTTGCCGCCCAACGCCGTTACCCGGTGATCGGCTAAGCCCCTGCGAACACCACGTCGGGGTTGAGGATGCCCGCAGGGTCGAAGCTCTGCTTGATGCGGCGCATGAGGTCGACCTTGACGGGGTCTTCCAGCTCGAGGAAGTACGGGGTCTTCGCGCGGCCCAGGCCGTGTTCGCCCGAGATCGCGCCGCCCAATTCCATTGCCAGCGCAAAGATGTCGGTCATCAGCTTCTTGCGGGCGGCCGTGTCCTTGCAGAAGATGGCCAGGTGCACGTTGCCGTCGCCGGCGTGCCCGCAGCCCGCCGAGGCGCCACCGGCGGCCGCGGCCAGACCGCGCGCGGCGGACAGGAACTTCGGCATCGCGGAGCGGGGCACCACGGTGTCGATGATGTCGTCGGCGCCGATCGCCTTCGCCGTCCAAAACGCCTTCTCGCGCGCCTCGATCAGCTTGCGCGCCGAACCCCCTTCCAGCACATAGGCATCCACGGCGCCCAGTTCGGCCAGCAGTTCGCCGGCCTTCTCGACGTCCTCGTCCAGCCGGTCCGCGGTCCGGTTTTCCAGCGCCACAACAAGATAGGCGTCGCAGCTGTCGCGGACCGTGTCCGGAATGCCCAACTCCAGGTTCTGGGTATGCACGAGCGCGGCCATCGTCACGTTGTCGATGTATTCCAGGATGTAGGGCGCCAGGCCGCTGCCCACCACCTTGGGCACCGCGGCCATGACCTGGTCGAAGTCGGCGAACGGGGCGAGCACGGTCGCGGTGTGGTCGAGCCGCGGGTGCAGCTTGACGGTCACCTCGGTGGCCAGGGCGAGGGTGCCCTCGGAGCCGACGATGAGCTGCGTCAGGTCGTAGCCGGTGGAGATCTTGGCGATCTTGCCGCCGGTGCGGATGAGCTCGCCGGTGGGCAGCGCCGCCCGCAGCCCGAGCACGTTGTGGCGGGCGATGCCGTACTTGACCGCGTTCATGCCGCCGGCGTTGGTGCCGACGTTGCCGCCGACGCTGGAGGACAGCTCGCCGGGGTGGACCATGTAGCGCAGGCCGGTGTCGGCGGTCGCGGTTTCCAGCTCGGTGAGCGTCACCCCGGGTTGGACGACGGCGACCTGGTTGGTGGTGTCGACCTCGAGGACGGCGTTCATCCGCTCGAAGGAGATCAGCAGCCCGTCGGCCCTGGGGATCGCCCCGCCGGACAGGCCGGTTCCGGATCCGCGGGCCGTCACCGGGATGTTGTTGTCCGAAGCGGCCTTCAGCAGCTGCGAAACCGCTTCCGCGCTCGCCGGTTTGGCGACGTACGCCGGCCTCTGCGGCGGCTTGGTCAACACCTCGTCGTGCCAGTAGTCCTCGGGGATGGCGTCGCCGGTCAGCAGGTTGTGCTGGCCGACGATCTCGGCGAACCGCGCTGTCATGTCGCTCACAGTGATTCACTGTATGCCGCCGCGGCACCACACGAACATGACAGTGGCCCGACGCACGGTGTTCGTGTCGATGTAACGGGTCGTCACTCCTTGGTGCCGAATGCTGGTGGTGTACCGATAGGAAGGACTTCCATGAGTGTCGCGATGGTCGCCCCCGGTGCCGTCACCCAGCAGCGCGAGGGCGCGACGATCCACATAACGTTTTCAGGGCGATTCGGGTTTGGCATCGACCAGTGGGCGTACCTGCCATTCGAGGTGCCGGCGGGTGTGCACCGAATCCGTGTCGACACCGCGCATGACGGCTTCGCGGTGGGCGGGCCGGTCCGAAACGTGTTGGATCTAGGTGTCTTTGGCCCCGCCGGCCACGACGTGGGCAATGCGGCCGGGTTCCGTGGGTGGTCAGGGGGAGCGCGCGACGGCTTCGTGATCTCCGGCACGCACGCGACGCCTGGCTATCTTGCCGGCCCGATCGAGCCGGGTCGATGGGCGGTGGCGCTCGGCCCGGTGGTTCTGAGCCCGTGGGGGATGGCGTGGGACGCGCGCGTCGTCCTCGAGCGTGGGCGGGCCGCCCCGGCGGGTGACACCGTCGTCGCCGGTCCGGCGCCCTCGGCCCGCGGTGCCGGGTGGTACCGCGGGGATCTGCATCTGCACACCGTGCACTCCGACGGCCAGCGCCATCCCGGTGAGCTGGTCGAGGCCGCGCACTCGAGCGGACTGGACTTCATCGTGTCCACCGACCACAACACGAACTCCGCGAACCGGGTGTGGCCCGCATGCCGCACCGGTGGTCTGTTGGTGATTCCCGGCGAGGAGGTCACCACCAGGCATGGGCACTGGCTCGCGGTCGGCCTGCCGCCGCACGCCTGGGTCGACTGGCGATACGCGCCGCGTGACCGGGTGTTCGGGCGTTTCGCCGCCGACGTCCGCGACGCCGGCGGCTTGGTGGTTGCCGCCCATCCGGCCGCGCCGGTGCCCGGGTCGTTGTGGGAGTTCGGTTTTGGCGAGGTGGACGCGCTCGAGGTGTGGAACGGCCGGTGGAACCTCGATGATGAAGCGTCGCTTCGCATTTGGCAGCGGCTGCTGTCCGCGGGCCGGCGCGTCGCGGCGGTCGCCGGCAGTGACTCCCACACCCACGAGCAGCCGGTGGGTTCACCGCAGACCGTCGTGCATGCGCGTGAGTTGTCGGTACCCGCGATCATCGAGGGGCTGCGCTGCGGCCGCTCGTACATCGCCCGATCACGTGCCGTCACCGTGGAGTTCACCGCGTCGAGCCCGGACGCCGCCGACGTCGCCGGCCCCGGCCAGACACTGAAGGTTCCGCGCGAGACCCCGGTCACCGTCACGGCGATGGTCACGGGAGCACCCGGCACAACTGCCACCCTGATCACCGCGGCCGGTTGTGTGGGACGCGCGAGGGTCGGTGGGCCGGCGCGGACCATGCTGCGATGGGCACTCGACGCCGAGTCCGCGCGCTTCGCGCGGCTGGAGCTGCGCGACGCACAACGGCGTCCGCTCGGCGCGATGGTTGCGTTCACCAACCCGATCTGGCTGGCATGAGCGGGTGCGGCCGCGCGGCGGACCGCGAGCGTCGCCCTAGGTTTCGGCTGTGAGACGTTGGGCTATTCCTGAGTTTGCTGGCGGCGGCAACCGCAACAGCGGGGCAACAGCAAGGCGGGATCCAAACGAAGCTCCAACGGACTGACTATCTCCGCGCCCGGGCCACTGATGGAGTGCAGATTGCACCGGGCGGGGTTCTCGGCGACGGTCGGTACGAATTGCGCGGTGTCCTGGGCCGCGGGGCGATGGCCGAGGTGCGTGAGGGCTGGGATCGCAAGCTGGGCCGGCCCGTCGCCATCAAGCTGCTCTATCCCGGGGTGGCCGACCGGCCGGACAGCCGCTTGCGGTTCGACACCGAGGCGCGCGCTGCCGCGCGGCTGACCGGCCGGCACGTCGTGGTGGTCCACGACGTCGGCGAGCATCAGGGGTTGCCGTTCATCGTGATGGAGCGCCTGCCGGGGGTGTCGCTGGCCGACCACATCGCCCGCGGGCCGCTGCCCCCGGCGTTCGTGCACGCCGTCCTCGACGGCGTCCTCGACGCCCTGGCCGAGGCGCATCACGCCGGCATCCTGCACCGCGACGTCAAGCCGGGCAACATCCTGTTCACCGCCGCGGGCGAACCCAAGCTCGCCGATTTCGGCATCGCCAAGACGTCCGGCGCCGCCTACACCCGGGCGGGGGAAGTCGTCGGCAGCATGGCCTATCTGAGCCCCGAGCGACTGACGTCCAAGCCGGCCACCGCTGCCGACGACCTGTATGCCGTCCGACGACCTGTATGCCGTCGGCGTGGTGGGGTTCGAGGCGCTGACCGGGCGGCGGCCGTTCCCGCAGGAGGACCTGGGCGCCCTGGCGCACGCGATCCTGCACGACTCGCCGCCGCCGGTTGCGGCGCTGCGCCCGGACGTGCCACCGCCCCTTGCCGCCGCGATCGAACGGGCGATGGCCCGCGACCCGGCCCGGCGGTTCGACCAGGCCGGCACGATGCGCGCCGCGCTCGCGGGCCGTGCCGTCGCGGCGAGGTCCACCGGCACCCGGGTGATGGACGCCCCGGTCGTCGCGCCGCTCACCTACACATTCGTGGGCGCGCCGCCGGAGCCGGCCACGCCGCGGCGCAAGTGGTGGGTGGCGGCGATCGTCGCCGCGTTCGTGCTGGCCCTGCTCCTGTTGGCGATCGACCCGCCGTTCTCGGCGTCGCCGCCCACGCCGGTCAACACCACGACCACGCCGGCGCCCCCGCCCACGACGACGACCACCACACCCACCACGACGACGACGCTGCCGGCGCCACAGGGGCCGCCGCCGCACCCGGGCAAACACAAGGGCGGGCACGGCGGCTGACGCCTGATGTGGGATCGGTAGCCGGCCCGCCCAACTTCAACTGCGGCCTATTCTGGTGCCCGGTGCCGCCGCACGCATGAGCCGGCGCACGTTAGGTCGGCGGCGGATTGGGGAACCCGCCGGGCTGGACCTGTTGGACGTAGCGAAAGGACTGCCCATTGACCTCGCGGCTTGGCACCCGGTTCGGGCCCTACGAGCTGCGATCACTGATCGGGGCGGGCGCGACGGGCGAGGTCTACCGGGCACACGACACGGTGAGGGACCGGACGGTCGCGGTCAAGCTGTTGCCCGCCGCGATGTCCGCGGATCCCGGCTTCCAGCAACGGTTTCGGCGGGAATGCGCTGTTGCCGCAGGGTTGCGGGAGCCCCACGTCATCCCGATGCACGACTTCGGTGCGATTATCGGGGTTTTCTTCGTCGACATGCATCTGGTCGAGGGCGGCAGCCTCAAGGACCTGCTGCGCGAGCGGGGACCGCTGGAAGCGCCGCGGGCCGCGTCGATCGTCGCGCAGGTGGCGCGGGCGCTGGACGCCGCGCACGCCGCCGGGCTGGTGCACCTGGGTGTCCGGCCGGAACACGTGCTGCTGACTCCCGATCACTTCGCGTATCTGGTCGACTTCGGGATCGGGCACGCCGACCCGTCACGCGTCTACATGGCACCCGAGCGGTTCACCACCGGCCGCGTCGGGCCGCAGACCGACGTGTACTCCCTGGCGTGCCTGCTCTATGAGTGCCTCACCGGTCAGCCGCCGTTCGAGACCGCGGACCCCGACGAGCTGAAGACGGCGCACATGCTTTCGCCGGCGCCGCGGCCCAGCATCATGCGGCGCGGCGTGGGCCGGGCCTTCGACGACGTCGTCGCCCGCGGCATGGCCAAACAGCGCACGGCGCGGTTCGGCTCCGCGGGCGAACTCGCCCGCGCGGCCAGCGAGGCCGTGTCCGAGGTGTACGAGCCGGCGGCGGTCAGCGCTGCCGCGGCGCCGCTTCGCACCCGGCCGTTCGAGGCGGTCTATCCGAATCCCGACGACACGGGGGTCACCCCGTATCCGCCTGCTGACGCGCCCCCTTCGCCGCCGCATCGGCCGTTCGTCGGCCGCGGCCCGCTGGTGGCGGCCGGGGCGGCGGTGGCGCTGGTGATCGTCGGGCTGATCGTGGCGCTGGTCTCGGCTCTCAGTCAGGGCGGCGCGCCGCCGCCGCGGGCGGCTCAGGCGCCATCACCCGCGCCGTCCAGCACGCCGCCGCCGAAGACGCCGGCGCTGTCGGCTCCGGTGCGGGGCGCCGACGGGTTGGGGTTCGTCGGCGAGACCGCCCGCTGCGACCCGGGGAATCCGCCGGCGGCCGTGGTGCGGACCGCCAAGTCGCTGGCCGTGGTGTGTGAAAACCTCAGCGGCAGTTACTACTACCGCGGCGAACGGATCAGCGACGGCGCGCACATCGAGCTGTCGAACGCCGAGCGCGCGGGGGACGGGTTCGACGTCACCAATCCGTTGAACGGTGTGCGCTACGAGGTGCGCCCGGATCGGCTGCGGATCATCAGCTTTGGGCACGTCGATTCGTCGGAGCCGGTGTTGCAGTACGCGACAGCGTCCTGATCACCACGGCCGCAACGTCCACCCGACAAGGGGACCTTGTCCTCTGGCCGTATCCCGGTTGTGGATGGAGACTCGGGTACCTGCAGGTCGTGGAGGTGCAAGGTGGCAGAGCGACGCCGGCTGGGCATCCAGGACGCCCTGTGGCTGGAGATGGACCGCCCCAACAACCTCATGGTCGTCGACACGGTGGTCTGGACGGCCGATCCGCTCGACTGGGGCCGGGTGCGTCAGGTCATCGATGAGCGGCTCACCAACCGTTATCCCGTGTTCCGCAGCCTGGCGGTCCAGGACTCCGACGGCTCGTGGTGGTGGGAGGTCGACGAGAACTTCGACTTCGGGCAGCACGTCACGATCGTGGACCTCGAGGACCCCGACGACCGCCGCGAGTTGCAGGCATTGGTGGCCAGCCACCACACCGAAATGCTCGACCGCAAAAAGCCACTCTGGAAAGGCATTTGGGTGAACCGCTACCGGAAGGGTAGCGCGATGATCATGCGGACCCACCACGCCGTCGCCGACGGCATGCGCATGGTCGAGCTGGCGATGAGCCTGTTCGACGCGTCGCCCGAAGGTGGGCCCATCCGCGGTCCCGACGTCGTGCAGCACGCGGCGCGGCCCCACCCGCCGGGGCGGCCGATGAAGGACCGGCTGCGGGCCGCGGCGGTACGGGTGGCGGGCACGGCGCGGCGCGCGAGATCGGTCGTCGATGAGATGCTGGACGACCCGGTCGGACGGGGGACGGACATGGCTGAAGGGGTCGTGAGGGTCACCGCCGGATTGCCTCGAATTCTTGCTCGTGCCAACGACTTCGGTCGCTTGGCGTTGGAGAACCCGGTGGGGGCCGGCCACACGATCACGATGTCGGCGCGGGCGACGGTGTCCGACGTCGCCGAGTCCGTCCGCTCCACCATGCGGGCGGCGGTGCCCGGCAGTGGCGCGCTGGTCGACGTGTTCTCGTCCGCGCCCGGTGACGTGGACACGGTCCGCAAACTGCTGATCGGCACCCGCAACGACGCGACCCTGTGGACGGGGGCCGCAGGCCTCGACAAAGCGGTGGCATGGTCGGAGCCGATCCCGCTGGCCAAAGTGAAGGCCGTCGCCAAGGCGAACCGGTGCACGGTCAACGACGTGCTGGTGACGTGTGTGGCCGGAGCGTTGCACGACTACCTCGAGGCCCAACACGCCCGCTGCTCCGCGGTGACCTTCATGGTGCCGGTCAACCTCAAGCCGGTCGACGTGACGCTGCCCGACAATCTGGGAAATGAATTCGCCCTCGTACAACTCGAACTGCCGACCGACGAACCCGATGCCCTGCGAGTGCTGGCCGTGGCCAAACGGCGGATGAACCGGATCAAGCACGGCCACGAGGCGGCCGTGGCGTTTCGCCTGCAGGAGACCATCGCCGGGTTCAACAGGCAGCTCTATGAAGCGTCGGTGGGCCTGTTCACCGACCGCACGATCGGCACGCTCACGAACGTGCCCGGCCCGCCGATGCCGGTGTACCTGGCCGGCAGCAAGGTGGAGGGCATCGTCGGGTGGGCGCCCGTTTCGGGCAACCAGCCCATGAGCTTCGGCATCTTTACCTACAACGGTGACGTGACCGTGGGCATCGCCTGTGACAAAACCCTTGTGCCCGAACATGAGGCGATCGTCGAAGGCTTTACCGACGCCTTCGACCGGTTGTTGGCGGCGACTCCTCGGCCAGGCCCGACTGCACGAGCGCGTCGTCGATGAAGCGCTGCACCGGCCGCGAGCGGAAGAATCCGGTGTGACCGCCTGGGTACCATTGGATTTCGGGTTTGTCCCAGTGCTCCCAGAGCCGGGTGACCTGGTCGCGTGGGTGCACCAGCCGGTCGGCGAGGCCGGCGTAGATGAAGCGGCCCTTTTTCGGCACGCGCGGGGTTAACGCCAGCGGGGAGATCATCCGGCCGAGGGGTTTGGCCGTGTCCATCGTGTGGCGCAGGGCGGCGTGGCCGCTGAGGCCGGCGTGGCGTCCGACCAGGTTCACCAGGTCGACGGCCGGTACGCCCAGGATCGCGCAGGTGAGGCCGTCGTCGAGGCTGGCGATCAGCGACGAGATCAGGCCGCCGAGGGAGATGCCGTTGACCCCGATCGCCGCGTCGGGCTGCTCCGCGCGGATCCAGGTGATGAGGCGCCGGATGTCCCAGACCGCCTGGGCGGCGCCATGCACGTCGTCGAGCACGTCCTCACTGGGGAATTTCGGGCCGCTTGCTCGGGGGCCGTGCAGGGGAAGCACGGGGAGCGCGACGTTCAGGCCGAGATCTCGGTAGAGGTGCCAGGCATGAAACAGCATGGGGTCCAGGGCGGCGCGTCCCATCTCGGCGCCGTGGATACAGATCAGCCAGGGCCGCGGCCGGCGGTGCCGGAACATCAGGGCGTACTCGCGGTTGTTGCGGGTGTAGCTGCGCCACCGGCCCCGGCCGGGTTCGCCGTCGTGGGGCTCGTAGTCGCTGTCGAAGGACAGCCGCTCGTAGTTGCGTCCCATCCTGCTGACGCGTTTGACCGTGACGTCGGTGGGAGGCGGGGGCGGGGCGAAGAACCCCTCGGGATTGTCGAGCCAGCCCTTGTCGCCATAGAACTCTTGTGCCGCAACGGTTTCTGTGTCGATTCGTTCGAGCGTTGCCGCGTCGGGGGCTCCACGCAGCAGGCTGAAGCCGCTCAGCAGGATTTCGTCGCGGAATGCCTGCGCCGCGAGCGCGATGGTGGGCCGGGCCACCGGTAGCTCGTCGGGCTGACGATCCAGGTAGGTGCCCCAGGAGCGGGCGTAGAAGCCGCCGGTGCGGGTGAATGGCCCGAGCAGGTGCGTGATCGGGTTGGCGGTTTCTGGCATCTAGCCTCGCTTTGCCCCGGGGGTGAAGGTGACCGGCAGCGTGCCGAGCCCGGTCATGCTGGGGTTGCCCAGGTATTGGTGGACGTTGTCGATATCGACTCGGTAGTCGGGGATGCAGTCGAGGACGGCCTTCACCATGACCTCGGCCATGAGGCGCGCGAGGTGTGAGCCGATGCAGCGGTGCGGCCCGAGCCCGAACGCGACGTGACGGTTGGGCGCGCGGTCCAGGATGACCTCGTCGGGCTTCGGGAATTCTTTCTCGTCGTGGTTGGCCGACAGCCAGCTGATGACGACCCTGTCGTTCTTTCGCAGGCGTTGGCCGTCGAGTTCGACGTCGTGAGTGACTGTGCGGCTGAGGGTTTGGTTGACCGAGAAGTAGCGCAGGAATTCGTCGGTGGCGGTGCGGTAGAGCTCGGGGTGGTCGATGAGTTGTCGCCTCAGGTCCGGGTGGGTGCCCAGGTGGTGGAGTGTGAGCGCGGTCTGGGAGGTGGTGGTGTCGACGCCGCCGCCGATGAGGTTCCACAGGATGTTGAGCAGCTGTTCGTCGGTGAGGCGGTGGCCGTCGAACTCGAACTGAAACAGAAAGCTGGTCAGGTCGTCTGTCGGTTTGGCCCGCCTGCCGGCCGCGTACTCGAGGACTTCTTCCATCATCTTCGGGACTTTGGCGATGGCGTCGAGGTACTCCGGGCTGTCTTGCGGGACGGCCATGACGGAGTGGAAGAGGTGGGCGTAGAGGTGCCAGTTGTCGAGGGGCAGGCCCATTAGCTTCATGGTGAGGATGGCCGGGACCGGGCTGGCGTAGTCGAGGACGAGGTCCATGCGGCCGTCTTCGATCTTGTGGTCGAGGAACTCATGCGCCTTGTGTTCCATGAAGGGCTTGAGTTTCTGGACTGCGCCGGGGGAGAAGAACGGGGCCAGCGCGTGGCGCAGGGCCTGGTGGTAGGGGCCGTCGACCTCGCCGATGCCCAGGGCCGGCTGGCCTTCCGGGCGCGGGACGCCCATCTCGCCCTGGTAGTCCACGCCGTCTTCCGAGTTGGGCTCGTACTTGGGGGCGAAGGTTTCGCCGTCTCTGGCCGTGCGGCTGACCGCGTCGTAGCTGCTGAGGAACCAGAACCCGCCGTAGTTCTCGTTCCAGGCGACCGGGCACTTCTGTCGCAGCTCGGCGTTGACGGCGTTTTCGTCGAGGTTGAACGCGTCGGAGTGATGGTCGAAGTCGACGATGGCGTCTTCGGCGACGTCGGGACGGGTTGTCATTTGGTTGGTCCTCCACCGCGACCGAGGTGCTTTTTACACTATCTTTGCATTATTGCGCGCCCGAGAAAGGCCACGATGATTAGTCACCGGACGACCTTCAACCATGTCGGATTGTGCGTCTCCGATCGCGAGCGGTCGCGGCGGTTCTACGAAAATGTGCTCGGGTTCCAGTTCTGGTGGGAGCTCGATCCGCCAGACGGCCCGACGTCCAAGCTGGTGCAGCTGCCCGAGCCACTCGGCGTGCACGCGACCTATCTGGTGCGGGATGGCTTCGTGCTCGAGTTAATGGACTACTCGAGGCGCCAGGTTCAGGCCGGGTCCGAGCGCGTGATGGATCAGATTGGGCTGACGCATATTTCGTTCTCGGTGTCTGATCTTCCTGGCGCGTTGGAGAAGGTTGTCGAGTTTGGGGGTGCCGTGGTCGACGGGACCGTGACCGAGGCGATGGCGATGATTCGGGATCCGGACGGGCAGTTGCTGGAGTTGCTTGCGGAGGGGTGGTTGTCGGCATTGCCGCCTCGGCCGTAGGGGGTCTCCGTAGGGTCGTCTTAGTGTGGCCGCTGGCAATGCCGTCATATTGCGTTGGGTTCGAGCCGCGCACCACTTCACCCTCTGGCAGGGCTGCGCCAGGTCCCGACGGCGATCGGTTTACATCGTACAGACTCGGGAGCAGCTCATTGTGCTCGACGTTAGACCTGCCTGGCGAAGACCGACGGCCCGCCGCCCTCCACGGACACCGTCGACATCGACCACTTCAGCCCATCCCGCAACCGTTGGTCGCCATGCTGTAGTCCGGCTGCCGGTGCTGTCGGGTGATCCCGATCATTCGCGAACATGTCTTTAACATGGCCGTCAGCATCGACAGTCGAGACGACCGTCGAGATTCGACGACGGCCTGGTGGTTCGACGCCGGTGGACTCGTCAGCGGATTGGTGCCGCCAGAGTCTGACCCTGGCAATGGTGTCGGTGGTCGCGAGTAGTGTCGGCCGCAGAAAGGGCGACGAGGGGCCATGAATCGGACGGTGCAGTACTGGCGACTAATTCAACCTGACGGTTCGTCACTGCCAGGCAGGTTTCCAACGCAGCGGGTACTGCAGCAGCTGGCGCGCGCCGCGCAGGAAGGGCTCGACCGCCATCGGCGCTGCAGAGACGGAATGGTGCTCATTGCCCACGGCGTGGCCGATAGGAACAAGCACATACTCATCCTCGACAAGGTGCGCCGCGAGAACCTCCCCAGCGTTGGGAATCGGGAGGGCGTACGGCGTGCCATCGGCTTGGCCGAAGGGGAGGGTCTACTTGAACCGACGTATTGCGTCTTCGCAGAGCGCAATATTGTGGCGATGCTGACGAGCGGCAATGGGCCGCGTGCCCGACGCGTCGTCGATTATCTGAGGGCAAAACTCAATATTGATGTCGGGATCGAGCCGGTGCTCACCCAGAATCTCGATCAGGTGCTCAACGATATGAGCGTCTCTGGAATCGACGTTGCGATCCCGGTAAGCCGGATCACCCGCGATCTGGTCGGCGGCGACTGGGTGCAGGCTCTCGACGGAGCCCGTCTACTTGCGCATGATGGAGTCGTTCGGATCGGTATGTCCGTTGGCCGCCGAGGGACGCGGGCCCACAAAGACGGTATCCGTCAGCGTTTTGTGGAGCTCATTCAGAACCTCCGTGGATCAGGCGCGTTGTCCGAGTTCAACAGTGCGCGTGTTCACGGAACGATCGCGGGCGCACCGCGGTCAGTCGACCTCCTTGAAGACCAGTTCGTTGAGAAAACCGAGGTCGATGCGGACCGATTGAACGATCCGGAGCGCTCGACTGAGTATGCGAGGGAACTGCTTCGGGCGTCACTGACGCGCAACCGTGATTATCTATTCTCTGTTGTGGAAGAAGTGCCCGATGAGCAGGTTTCGTTCGCAGATGTTTTTATCGAGACGCCTGACGATGAGCACAACTGATCGCGCGCTTACCCAATTCAGTTTCTTCGAACGTGCGCAGCATTATTGGATTCGCCACCGATGCGTTGACTGGCTCATCGGTGTGGCTGCTGTCGGTATCTGGATCGGGCTCGGGAAAGCAGGGTGGATTCCACACGCGCTGACCGACATTCCACACGATACGCGCCGTGCGCTATATCAGATCCTGGGAACAGTCGCCGCCACAATGGGAGGGTTCACCCTCACCAGCGTGTCGATTCTCGTCAACCTGCTCCGGACGCCGTTGACGACCGTCGATAGGTTGCTGCCCGCAGAAGACAAACGTCGTGTCGGTGCAGTTTTTCTGTCGGTTCTGCCGGCCCTTCTGCTGCTCTTCGTTGGCGCGCTCGTCGCAATCGCGACTGATGCAAACCTTGACCGTGGCTATTGGTGGATGCAGTTGGTGATGGTCGGCCTAGCGGTTGCTGCAATCATGTCGATCGGGCGAGTTGTTTGGGTTCTCGGGCGGCTTCTTGCGTTGTCTTCTGACGCATAGAAGTCGCCCGCACTCGCCTTACGCTCATCGGCAGCAATGAGCGTTCATGCCGTTCTGCCGTTGTGTGTGAACATGATCCATTCGAGCCGTGCCGCCGTCATCGGCTGTGGCAGCTGCGCTGCCCACCGGTGCATGGCTAGTAGGTACGCGATATATCGCTGGCGATCGTTGTGAATGTCAGTCAACCGATTCAGCCAGACGTCGAGCGTCTTGTGCAGGGTGGCACGAACCCTGCTATCGAGTATCAGTGGCTGCCATTCGCGATCGGGAACAGAGCCTGCGAAGGCGAACCACTTCGTGAAGAAGGGTTCGCCGATGCCAGTTAACGCGAAGCGGCGATGCACGTCCGCGATGGCCGGGTCGTTCACGTGCTGTATCGAGCGCAATGCTGCTGCGGATTCTCGAAGGGCCGTCGCGGCAACACCGACGTCTTGGAGCGCCATTTTGGTGTTCCGGAGTGACCGGCTGTTTCTAGTGCCTGACCCCCAGACCATGACGAGAACGAATGCTGTTACAACCGCGTCGTTGTCCCCCAAGTCAAGCGAGTTGCAGACTTGTGCAACCGCATCACGCGTGACTTCGCGGTCACCGAGCTTACGAAATCGCTCACTATTTGGCTCGCTCGTGATAGTGGGGTCGCATAACAAGCGCATCGGCTGGTCAGAGATGTTGGCGAGGGCCACGCCCCATGACGGCGCCCGGAATCGCACCGGCGCCGGAGCCTTGCCCGCGTACATGTCAACGAGAGCGGGCAATTTGGCTGGGAGGGCGAAGCTGTGGTCGGAGCTCACGGCAGCAGACTCTCATGCAGCAGCGACACGACGGTGAACCACCGAAGATTCGCAAATTTCAGATTCCCATCTCGGGATCGGTACTGCTCTGACCTGGAAGGTGGTCGACGACGTCGCCAGCGCCGCCTACTCGGCATATCGCGAGCGTCTCGATACGAGAAGGGCGGCGACGACGTGGAATCCGTCATCGGTGACGCTGAGAGGGATGGGTTCGGCGCCGATGGCGGCGAGGAGGCGGTGATCGATGTTATCGGCATCCTCGAATCTGAAGGTATGTTCTCACAGAGGGCGACGCGACCGAGACAGAAGTCGACAGGGCCGACTAGCAAAGGCGCATTCCGGTGCAGTGCTCTATTCCTCTACGAACTTGGAGATTGGCCCTCTGAGCGTGTTCCAGGCGGCACCTCAAGTCCATAGGCCCACAACGCGCGAAGGTCGAGCAGCCATTCGTGCATGCTGCGACGTCTCCACACCTCGAGGGCATAAGTGATGTGACGCTCCGCTTCTGCATTGCTCCAGTGGTTTACGCGTGCAAGCTGAGCAAGCGCGGCTCGCGACTGTCCGCGCATCGAAGTAGACCCGAAATGCTTTACCTGGTGACACGCCGGGCACAATGCGATTAGCCGGACCAGGCGCTGCACGTGCGTTTCATCGTCGTAGTCCCACACCTCATGGCATTCGACTGCGTGACGGCGACCTTGACGTCCGCAGATCTCGCAACAGTTTTCGGCGCTCAGCGCGACTTGGCGGCGGAGCTTGTCCCAATCAGATCGCGACATCAGAGCGCGCAGGTTTGCACCCCAAGAGCTCGTCGGCACGAGCTCAACCGTGAGGCGCGGTTCCGAGCGACCCTGCCCTAAGCGCGAATCATCTTCCTTTGTCATCCCGATCGAAGACGCGATAGTCGTTGAGCTATATCGTCCCACGGCAAGTCACCAGTGAGATGGCTCCACGAGAGTCGCAGTGCCTCGTTGATTCGCTGTTCGGGGAGTTCGGCAGCAACTAGGACGTGGCTAGGTTCGTAGCTCTGAGAGGTGCACGCGGAGCCGTTGGAGACGGCGATGACATCCTTTAGAGCGACGATCGCCGCCTCGGCATCGACACCAGGTACCGAGAAGTTGAGCGTGTGCGGGACAGTCCGCGCCTCGTCGCCGTTGAGCTCAATCCCCAAGGGGGCCAACGCGGCGAGCGCATCCTGCCTAATTGCGGTGGTGCGTTCTACGCGCGAAGCATACTCCGTGAGCGCGAGCTCTGACGCCAGCCCAAGCCCCGCAATCAGCGCGACCGGTAGCGTGCCAGGCCGAAGCCCGCGTTCCTGTCCACCGCCGAACATGATTGGTTCCAAGGGAATCCGTCTGAACCGCCTGCGTTTCGCGACCAATGCTCCGATTCCCTTGGGCGCGAAGATCTTGTGGCCGGAGGCGCTCAGCAAGTCGATTCGCGGAGAACGAAGGGGTTCGATGAGCTTTCCGAAGGCTTGGGCAGCGTCGACATGGAAGTAGGCGTCATGTTGTTCCAGAACTGCTGCGATTTCAAGGATCGGTTGGATGACGCCAGTCTCGTTGTTTGAGCCCATCACGGAAACCAGCAGGGTGTCCGGTCTCACCGCGTTGGCAATCGCAGCCGGATCCACCCATCCGCCCTTCGTTGGCGGCACCAAGGTGACTTCAAAACCGCGGTCGGCGAGCACGGCGAGGGGTTCGAGCACAGCCTTGTGTTCGATCTGGGTTGAGACGATGTGCCGCCGACCGGACCTGTCGCCTGACGGCGCCAACCCGAGGATCGCCAGGTTGTTGCTCTCGGTTGCGCCGCTGGTGAAGGTCACCTCGTCCGGTCGACAATCGACGACGGCCGCGACCTGCTCGCGGGCGCGCGCCACGCGTTCTTTAGCAAGCTGCCCGTACGTGTGGGTGCGACTACCTGGATTGCCAAACTCGCGGACCATATAGGTCATGACCTCGGCGAATACGCGCGGGTCTACGGGCGTCGTGGCGTTGAAATCCAGGTAGGCGGGGCGGCGGTCAGCCACATCGTCATCAAAAATGTCAGACGGCGCGCCTACGTTCATGGGCAACACCGTACGCGTAGGTTCGGACATATGTTTGGAGGATCGCCCCCGCGTGTACGGATTATGTTTTCCGAACAATTACCGTAGGAGGATGTGAGGTGACGCAAACCGATACCGCCCCGCAGCAGCCATCTGCATCGCCTGGGCGTGCGCGCACGGGGGCGTTTGAGTACGTGTTCCCCGCCATCCGCGGCGTTCAAGCCGGCCGCGAGTACTACGTGACGATGTGCCCTCTGCGGCTTATCCCTCGGATGTTCTTGTTCGATGAGGAGGAACTGACTCCTGAATTACGTGCGCAGCGGACGCTGAACAAGGGACGGGTGCCCGAGATCGCCCGGTACATCGTTGAAAACAGCGATAACTACGTCTTCTCTGCCCTGACCGCTTCCGTAGATGCCGACGTCCACTTCGAACCGATCGCAGGCGACGGACCAACAGAGCGTGTGGGTACGTTGACCATTCCCATGTCGGCCCGATTCGTAATCAACGATGGTCAGCACCGGCGCGCGGCGATTCAACAGGCGCTAACCGAGAATCCCGCCCTGGGCGACGAGAGCATCGCGATCGTCATGTTCCTGGATGTCGGCTTGGAGCGCTGCCAGCAGATGTTCGCCGACCTCAATCGTCATGCCGTTCGGCCCGCCAAGTCGATCGGCGTGCTTTACGACCATCGTGATGAGATATCGGCGCTGACAAGGCTTGTCGTGATGCGATCAGCTTTCCTCCGCGATCTCACCGAGATGGAGACGTCGAATTTGGCGCAGCGGTCACGAAAACTGTTCACGCTGTCGGCGCTCTACACCGCTACCAAAGTGCTGCTCGACGGTGTCGAAGAAGACAACTTCGAGCGCCAAGTGGATCTAGCCGCAAAGTATTGGGAGCTGGTGGCCGATCAGTTCCCGGAGTGGGAGCTGGTGTTCAACCGCGAGATCACTGCTGGCGAGGTGCGTCAGGACTTCATCCACACGCACGGCGTCGTGCTTCACGCATTGGGCAGGGTCGGCAATAGTCTCCTGAGCCAAAGTCGGGGCGTCCGATCATGGTCGATCGCACTCAAGACTCTGCGCGAACTGGACTGGCATCGGTCAAGCGGTACCTGGGAGGGTCGCGCCGTCATTGGTGGGCGCGTTTCGAAAAGCGCCGCGAACGTACTTCTCACCGCAGCTGCAATGCGCACCGCGATGGGGCTGCCATTACCGCCGGACGAACAGCGGGCAGAAGACGCATTCCGAGGAGGAGCTAAATGAAGCGAAGTCTGCCAATCTCGCCGAAGCGTCGGTCGGCGTTCGATGAACTGGGATTCGCGGCGACTGTCGATGCGGTGGTGGGTAAGACGCAGGAACTTTATGCGGCTGACGACGTGCCATGGGTGGTCGGTTACTCGGGCGGCAAGGACTCGACTGCCGTGCTGCAGATCGTATGGCTTGCCCTCCAAGCACTTCCGAAGAAGCAGCGCCACAAGCGAGTCCACGTGATCAGCACTGACACATTGGTCGAGAACCCGGTCGTGGCCGCGTGGGTGACGCATTCATTGGAGGTGATGGAGGGGGCGGCGCGCGGCGGCAGACTACCCCTTACACCTCACCGGTTAACGCCGGCCGTGGCAGATACGTTCTGGGTCAACTTAATTGGTCGAGGTTATCCGGCGCCTCGGCACAAGTTTCGATGGTGCACGGAGAGGCTGAAAATCAAGCCGTCCAACTTGTTCATCCGTGAGATGGTCAGAGCCCACGGTGAGGCGATCTTGGTGCTCGGCACGCGGAAGGCTGAGAGTTCGGGCCGGTCCCACCGCATGACCGAACTGCAGGCACGCCGCGTGCGAGATCTACTTAGTCCGAACAACTCGTTACCGAACTGCCTTGTTTATTCACCGATCGAGGACTGGTCCAACGACGACGTCTGGACCTTCCTTATGCAGGAAGCCAATCCGTGGGGCTACTCCAACAAAGAGCTGCTGACGATGTACCAGGGCGCCTCGCCTGATGGGGAATGCCCGCTGGTGGTCGATTCCAGCACACCGAGTTGTGGTGACAGTCGGTTCGGCTGCTGGACCTGCACCCTTGTCGATAAGGACAAGTCGATGTCGGCGATGATTCAGAATGACGAGGAGAAAGAGTGGATGCTGCCGCTGCTTGATCTTCGTAACGCGCTCGACATCGCCGACGACCGGCACCTGCGCGATTTCCGCCGGATGAACGGCTCGGTCCAGCTCTTCCACGGCAAGCCGATCCCCGGACCCTATACCCAAACCTCACGCGAGGACTGGCTGCGCAGACTCCTTGAGGCACAGGCGTTTATCCGTGAAGAAGGGCCTGACTATGTCCGGTCGCTCGAGCTGATCACGCAAGCCGAGCTGGAGGAGATCCGCCGCATCTGGGTGGTGGAGAAGCATGAGTTCGAGGACCACCTCCCGGCCATCTATGAGCAAGCCATGGGTACGCCCTACCCCGGCGGCCCGCTCGACGAGCACTTACCGCTGGGGCCTGAGCTGGTCGATACGCTGCGTGACGTCACCGGCGGTGATCGTCTGCACTTCGAACTCGTCCGAGAACTTCTGGATATCGAGCAGCGATATCGGTCGCAGACTCGTCGCGCTGGATTGTTCGACTCGCTCGAAGGGGCGATCCGGCGGAGCTTCTACGACGACGAGACCGATGCCACTCTGCGGGCGCAGCGGCGCAAAGCAGCCAAGGATCGAACTGACGAGTCAGCTGAAGAACCGGATCCGCTCGACATCGCCGATGGCTACGTACGGCAGGCCACCGAGGAGGTCGTTTCGTGATTCTCGATTCGCTCGTTTTGGAGAACGTCGGCACGTTCCGCGGTAAGAATGAAATCCAGCTCACGCCAACATCTTCGAATAGGCCGGTTGTTCTCATTGGCGGCTTAAATGGCGCGGGCAAGACGACGATCCTCGAAGCCATCCACCTGGCGCTCTACGGGGCACTATCGCAGGGCTTTGGCCGGCGAGCCGGTAGCTACGACAGCTACCTAAAAAGTCTCATTCATCACGGTGTTCCCGCGTCCGAGGGTGCAGCCGTTGAGCTGACCTTCCATGTTTTTCAACAGGGGATGAAGCACTCGTATCGGATCAGGCGACGATGGCAGGGTGGCGGAGCCGCCCTGCGTGAGTTCGTGATGGTCTGGATTGATGGCAAGCACGACGACGCTCTCGCCTCGACATGGAGCGAGCATGTCGAGACCTTCATTCCGCGCGGCATTGCCGGTCTGTTCTTCTTTGATGGCGAGCAGATCGAAGCCCTGGCTGACTTAGAGCAGTCGCAGCACGTCCTGCGGTCCGCTCTCGCCGCTCTCCTGGGCCTTGATTTGATCGACCGCCTGTCGACCGACCTGGCGGTGCTACGTCGTCGCCATCGTGGCGCCGAGGTACCGGACGAACTGCGCCAACTTGTAGAGGCAACCAAGACGGCGGTCACGTATGCGCGACAAGCTGCAGAATTAGCTCAGGAGCACGTCGGCGCTGCGAGGGTGGAGGCCGAGCGGGCTGATAAGCGCCTGGTCGAGGTCACCGAGCAATACCGAGCTGCCGGCGGCCACCTCCTCGAACAACGCGAAGCTGCTGAGGGCCGCCTAACGTTGGTGCGCCAGCAGATTACCGACGTTGAGGAGGATTTGCGCTCCGAGGCGGCCGAAGCGGCACCCTTCCTCCAGACTGCTGAACTGCTCGGATCCCTTGCGAATCAGGTTGCGCTGGAACGAGATGCTCGTCGCGACGCGGTGGTGCTCGATGTCGTTGCAGCGCGCGACCGCAAGTTGTTGAACCAGCTGCGTAAGGCGAAGGTAACCGGGGCAGCGCTCGCAGCGGTCGAGACATTTATGTCGACCGATGTGGCTGAGCGGCAAGAGACATCAGCGCGGGTGCCGATGGTCAGTGGACTGGGTGACGGCCGCGATGTCGAAGCATTGCGCTCAAGCATCCTGCCCTCAGTGCGCAAGCGCCTGGCATCGCTGGTGGAACGCCGGAATGCGCTTGCAGTGGAGTTAGAACAGGCTGAGCGGACACTCGTGGCCATTCCTGACCCGGAAGCTCTGGCATCGCTCAAACAAGAACTCGATGAGGCATCACAGGCTGCGGTTCGGTGCCATGCCCTGCTTGTTCAGGGTGAGGACCGGTTAGAGGCCGCACGGCAAGAGCGTGCCCGCGCCGACACTGCCTACGAAGCCGCGATGGATAAGGCGGCGCAGGCCACGCTGGACGCTGACGATGATCGCCGACTCGTGGAGCACGCCGAGCGGGCGCGACAAACCTTGGAGATGCTGAAAGCCAAGGCGGCCGAACGTCATGTCGGTCAGATATCGCGCCTGGTGCTGGAAGCGCTCAACAGGCTACTGCGGAAGGATCGCTTGGTCACCGACGTACACATTGATCCCGCGTCATACACGGTGGACTTGATCGGCGCTGACGGTCAGGGTCTCACGGCCACCGAACTATCGGCAGGGGAGCGCCAACTGCTCGCGGTGGCGTTACTGTGGGGGCTCGCTCAAGCTGCCGGCCAACCGTTGCCGATGGTCATCGATACCCCGCTTGGACGGCTCGACGGTTCTCACCGCGGTCGGCTCATCGAACGGTACTTCCCCTATGCAGCACACCAGGTGGTGCTGCTCTCCACGGATACTGAGGTCGACGAAGCGGCACTGAAATCATTGCGGCCGTTCGTAGGGCGGATGTACCGGCTGGAGTTCGACGGCGCCGTTAACGCCACCACGGTCCAACCCGGTTACTTTTGGGAGTGAGCAATGGGAATCGAACATATCCGACTGACCACGACCGCCCGTGACCAGCTCGTCACGCTGAAGCGCCGAACCGGCATCACCCAATGGAACGTGTTGTGCCGCTGGGCACTATGCCGTTCGCTGGCGGAGCCGGCGCCGCCGCCAGCGGCAAAGTTGGTGTTTGACAGCAATGTTGAAATGACCTGGCGGGTGTTCGCCGGTGAGTATGGCGACGAGCTGCTCGCTTTAGTGCGATACCGCTGCCACATCGACGGTCTGGCGACTGATGAGGACATGGTGGGCCAGCAGTTGCGCCTGCATCTTCACCGCGGTATCGGCTATCTCGTCGGCGATCCGCGCGTCACCAACATCGCCGGGCTCGTATCTGTCGCGCTGGATCAGTCGCCGGCGGCATGACCGAACAGGTCGCGCGTCATAAAACCGCGATGACGCGCGCAGCACTATCCCGCCCGGTCGCCATGGCGATCGGTGACGGCGTGCTCAGCACCAGCCAATCGGTCTTCGATTACGGGTGTGGTCGAGGGGACGACTTACGAAATCTCACCGCGCTGGGCTACCGCATTGACGGCTGGGATCCAGGACACAGGCCCGGGAATGCGTTGAACCCAGCCGACGTCGTCAATCTCGGCTACGTGGTGAACGTTATTGAGGATCGGCACGAGCGCCGCGAGACTCTGCAGCGTGCGTGGAACCTTGCCCACCAAATTCTGATCGTTTCCGCCAGGTTGACATGGGAAGCCAGGGATCTCGAAGGGCGTCCGCATGCCGATGGGCTCGTGACGCGTACCGGGACCTTCCAAAAGTTCTATGAACAAGCAGAACTCGCGGATTGGATTGAACAGGCGCTGGGCGTCAAGCCGATCGCCGCAGCCCCGGGCATTTTCTATGTCTTCCGTGACTCCGCGCGTGAACATGAGTTCCTCGCGACGAGGGCGTACACCTACCGGCCGCGACTCCGCGTCGATCCGCATGCGGTGTACGAAGCGCATCAGGACATCCTGGCGCCGCTGCTCGACTTTCTCACCGTTCATGCTCGCCCGCCGCGCGCAGGCGAGTTGGACGAGTCCATCGAGGTACCGATACGCGAGCACTTAATCAGTATTGCCCGCGCTACCAACCTTATTCGACAAGTCACCGATGACGGATACTGGGATCAGGTCAGACTGCAGCGACGTCAAGAACTGCTTGTTTATATCGCGATGTCGAGGTTCGGGCGCCGCCCACGGTTTGGCGAGCTAGCAAAAACACTTGCGTTAGACGTAAAGACCCACTTCGGCAAGTACAGCGATGCGTGCCTCCAGGCGGACCGGCTGCTCTTGGCGGCCGGCGACCCGGCGATCGTGCTCGTCTCAGCTCGCAGCGCTAGCATCGGCAAACAGACGCCGTCAGCGCTGTACGTGCACCGCTCTGCTCTCGGCCATTTGCCACCGGTGTTGCGAGTCTACGAAGCCTGTGGACGGGTACTCGCCGGCACTGTGGAGCACGCCAACATGGTGAAGCTGTCGGTAACTGAGCCCCAGGTGTCCTACCTGAGCTACCCCGACTTTGACCGCGATCCCCATCCGACATTGCGGTCGGCGATCACCGTGAACTTGCGAAAGCTCAGTGTCGACTGGCGTGACTACAGCCGTTCAGACAATCCGCCGCTGCTCCACCGGAAAGAGGAGTTCCTCGGCGCGGAACACCCGAGACGATCGCTTTACGAACGTCTGACGCGAGCGGAGATGAGGGCCGGACTGTACGAGCACCCTGAGCATATCGGGACGCTCAAAGGATGGCTGGCGACCATGGATTCGGTTGGCGTCTCGCTTCGCGGGCATCGGCTGATGCGCCGTTAACACCGCACCAGTGCATTAGTCATCGGCAGACGCAAGAAGGGGCTCGCCGTGGTGAAGATGACAGGTGTAGCGCTACTCCGCTTCGTCCGTGAACAGATGAGACAGTCGTCCTACTATCAACCGCTCGTGATTCGGTCACTCATAGAGGCTGGCGGGACACTCTCGCGCGAGGACCTCGCGAAGGCGCTCCTCGTCGAGGACCAATTCGCCATGGCGAAGTTCGTCGAGACATTAATGCGTTGGCCCAAAAGCACTTTGGAGAAGCACGGAATTGTTGCCTACGACCGCACTGCCCGGACCTTCAAGCTTCTTGCCGAGTTTGACGGCAATGATGTTCGCGAACAGATTGTGGCCGAGTGCGATGGGGCAATCCGAAACTGGCAACAGAAGGAAGCGCCGAAGATTGCCTCACGCTTTTTCAGCGTGATCGAAGCATCGGGCGGTCGATGCCAAGCGTGTGGAGTACCCGGCTCCGTGCGACCGATCGACGTCGATCACATTGTTCCGCGTAACAAGTCAGTGAAGGGATACGTGACGATGAAGGACGGCAGCCGCGTTCCCGTTGACGACGCTCGTAATCTTCAGGCTCTGTGCTCACGGTGCAACCGGGGAAAGCGTGACACGTCGAGTTACGATTTTTCGTCCATCGCGTGAGCGACTTGTCGACACGATCCGGATCGTGCTGGAGCACGCTGCAGACCTGGGCTACGAGCCGGCCGAGTTGTTGGCGGCTACTATCGACGGCGGTATAGCGACGTGATGAACTCGGAGAGCACCTGAGCGCGACTGGCGCGCCGCCAGAATTCTGTGCGTGATGGCGTGCGCTGCCGCATCCCCGTCGGCCGAGTTGTCGAACTCAGCCGACGGGGATGCCAGCTTCTGAGCCATCAGCCCCAGTTAACTCCACCCAGAAGTTCATCAACCGACAGCGGCTTCGCCCCACCATCATCGGCAAGAGCTTCTGTTACCAGGTCGATGACGATGAGATTCACAGGTTGGTGCCGAACGTTGATCTGCTCCTGGATGTATTCGAGGCCACCGTTGGCGAACTCCTCGAAGATCTTGATGCGTTCCTCCAGGCGGGAACCATCCATGATTTCCGGGTCGTCCGAGACCACGTTGGTGGCGATCATGTTGATCAGCGTGTCGCTGAACCCCGGATACGTCAGCACCTCATATCGGATGGGGTCGCCTGAGCTAGCCGTGAATGGCACCCGACGCTGCTGGTGGAATCCGACCCCGGCGGCGAACAAAAGGATGTCGCGGTAGGTCGGGAACTTGGCCTCGGTCTGCATCTCCTGCATCAGGGCTTCATGCTGTTGCGGTCGGCGAGCGCGGATCTCGCCCTGCGCGGTTGTCATTTGATCACCTTGAGTTCAGAGTGGTCGGAGTCGTCGGACCGAATATAGGGATACGACATGCCTTTGAGTTCGATGTCCTCGGCGATGCTGCCCACGGCTGTGGTATGTGCCTCGATAACACCGAGATGGCTGACGTACGGCAGCAGCTCCGTGACCACCTTGCCGAGGCCCTGGCTCTTGCTTACCAGGACCACCAACTGTGGTGCCATCTGTGCCAGTGCCCGCGATACCGCTTGTTGATAGTCCTCATCGAGCGAACCGAACGCCGCATCCATCACGATCGGGAAGGTGCCGGCGTCGGCGGCCGCGGCGCCCTCAGCGCGGCCACCTTTGCGGATTTCGCGGGCCAGCTTGGACACCGCGGCCACGAAGCTGAGGCTCAGAATCTGGTTCTCGCCAGTAGATTTAGGCACAGGCAGCTCCACACCGTTGACGTTCTGGTGGAGCGTCAGCTCGAAGCCATCGTTGAGGGTCGGGATATATGGTTTGAAGGTAATGCCCTTGAAAACCTTCTTGACCTCGGCGTCGAGGCGGCGGCGCATGTCCTCCTCACGAAAGGTGAGAATTTCCTCCAGCGCCTTCTTCACAGACTGCACCAGGTCGGAACGTGAACGGGCTTTTTGAGCCAGCTCGTCTGTCACTTGCGCCCGCGATCGCTCCTTGGTTTTCTGCTCGATCGCCTTGCTAATCGATTCCAGCTCGGTCTGAATCGAACCTTTGCGTTGGTTCTCAATTGCGATACGGCCCTCTAGATCGATCCGCTTGGTTTCCAGCTCGGGGACGCCCTCCATCCGACTGCCCTTGAGCTTGCCGTCTAGTTCCGATTTGCGGGCCTCAAGACGCGAAACCCGTTCGCGCTCAGTTTGAATACGATCGAGCAACGTGCGGAGGGAATCCCGAAGATTGCCCCGTGCGTCTGCTAGCGGAACGATTTGGCCACTGAGTTGCTGCCAGGCGGTTTCCACTGCCTGCAATCCGGCCCGTTGACGCCATTGTTTTACGTGGCCCCACGGCGTGCTGTGTTCCGCGAGCGGGGTTCCGCAGATGCACGAACCCTCTTCGAGTAACTGGTCGACAAACTCGCGCTTCAGCGGCGCCGGCAATGCGCCCTTCTGATAGAGGTTGTCGGCCATCGCTTTCGTCTTTTCACCCAGGGTTTCGGTGAACGCCTGGAAACCCTTGGTCGCGACTAGCACCGCGCGCTCGGTCAGTGCTGCATCTCGTGCGGCCCGTGCCTCCGTGAGTTCGGTCGAAACCATGTCGCGTTCCTCTTGAATCGGAGCCGCTTCGGCGTGCTGTCGCAGCAAATCCATTGTGGCGTTGCGCTCTTCGGTCAGTACAGCGATCTTGCCCTCGGCGACCTTCAGCTCATCCTTGGCTTTCATCTGCCTGTCTGTCAGCGAGTCGATGGCGTCTTGGATCGCACTTGCCGTCTCACCGCCGTGTTTCTTGAGTTCATCGGTGAGCTTGCGATTCACCTTCGGAAGGTGAGCGATGGCCCGCTCCACCTGCTCCAGATCGAGCAGCACCTTAATGTCCTTTTGAACCTCTGCGTAAGCGCCTTTCTTGACAAGGTTCTCGATCCGCTCGCCGTTGAAGAAGAAGAACCGACTGACGCCGACTGGAAGGATGCTGAGGACGGTCTCCTGCGGAGCGTGGCTTACCTCGGACGACCCGTCTGGTCGCGTCGTCCACAGTTCCAACGTGGGGGACAGCGGGCCTTGGTTGTCCGACTCCTTGCGGAGGTATGCGCTGCGCCGAAGGCGGTAGTCCTGTCCCGCGTGGTCGAATCGAATCTCCACCGCGACTTCGATCGAACCGCCGATGGGGAGCGCTCGCCAGACGCTATCGGTGATCATGCGTTGCTGTTGCTCGACGTCCTCAGACATGTTGCCGTATAGCCCCCAAGTGAAGGCATTGAGCAGTGTTGTCTTACCCGCGCCGTTGGCCCCGAATACGAGCGTCACTGGTTTGATGGCATCCGACGTCAGGTCGAGTGTCTGTGTTCCCCTGAACTGTCGGAAGTTCGTAAGTGTGATGGACTGCAACTTCATGGGATGATCTCCTTCACCGCAGCCAGCAAGTCGTCCGTCGCGTCGTACGCAGTGATGTGGAGCTTGGCCCGCTCAATCTCCAGTACCCGCTTGAGCAGCGCAAGCTCTTCGGCGCTCAAGTCTTCCAGCACCTGCCTTTCGGTGCGTTTGTCCATCACGCTGCTCCCTTCGACGTTAAGGTTCCGGCCACGTTCTTCTCCTATATGTCCATGAGTTGGTAGCGCTCTTTGAGCGGGCGCAACACCTGTAGCGTTGCGTCGTAGTTTTCCGACAACTTGCCGAATTCGTTGGCCCTTTGAAGTTCTCGGACAAGCAGGGCGCGCTCGACGTTGAAGTTGATCGGCGCCCCGGCCGGGGGAACTGCCAGGTAGTCCAAAATCTCCGCGCGATCCTTGCCTGGCGCACGGCGCAGAAGGCGTCCACGGCGCTGGATGAACTGTCGCGGATTGCTGCTGCTCGCTAGCAGATAGCCGATCCGGGCGTCTGGGATGTCAACTCCCTCGTCGAGGCAACGCATCGCGATCAGGGTGCGGAGATCGTTGCCGCTGCCGAATCGTCGTAGGAGTAACTTTCGCTCGCTCCTCGGTGTCTCCGACACGTAGGTGTGCCCAGACAAATGGAGTTCATTGCCGACAAGGTGCATCACTTCGTCCACTTGCTTCGGTCCCGGCGGTTCGCCTGGTTCCGTTGGCCGCCGGCCTTCGGCGCAGTAGATGAGCTGGAACCACTGATCGCGCCGCGCGTCCAGATCGGCTCGCAGGGCGCCGATTTTGCCTTCAGCGTGCCCGAGCACCCCAGCTCGTTGACGCAATAGGAACCCCAAAGGTGAATCTGGATCGGAGCTCTGGAGGTCATCGCCCGACCCGATGCACTTTGCGATCTGGGCCGATAGGTCAACGTACATGTTGGTCTCAGCGCCGTTCAGCTCGATGAGCCGGGGCACATAGAGGTACGGGGTGAGCGCGCCTATTTCGATTGCCTTGCCGAGTCCAAGCTCGAAGCAGACGGGTCCAAAGTACTCGGCGAGCGCGTCCGTCCCTTCGTCGTCGAACCAGCGTTCCGGTGTTGCCGACAATCCCAATCGGTAGGTCGCGTTCTCGGGGAGTGACGTACGAAAGGTTTTGGAGCCGAGATTGTGTGCCTCGTCGGCGATTACAAGTAGTGGCTGCGCAATGCGCGACAAGACCGATTGGAATCGCTGACCAGAGAATGAGTCATTCGTGGCGACCATCGCCACTACGGGGCGCTGTCCCAAGCGTGCCGCTGCAAGCTGGTCCTCTACGACTGGAAGCCACTTCTCACTTGATTCGTAGACGGCAACCGGCCGGACACCAAAGTCCTCGATCTCGGTGATCCACTGGTCCACCAGGTGGATGAATGGTGCCAACACCAACACCACCAGCGGCTGTTCGCGCTGCCGCAACAGCTCGCCAAGCTTGGTTGCAGCGATCATGGCGGTCTTCGTCTTACCGGTGCCGGTGGCCATCTTGAGGATTCCACGGCCTTGTTGTCCGAGCCATGCCATGACCGCGTCCCGCTGATAATCGCGAATCTCAAGTACTTCCGGGATTTTCAGACGAGTTGGTTCGTTGACCTCCACCGGTCGCGGAGTAAGGGCGTCGTCTGTGCCTGGCAGAGGGCGGTGAGGTCTGTCGGTGCCGAGTCTGATGAGTCGCTCGCGCGCGACGTCAGGAAACCGCTCCACGCTGAGATTCGGCGTCTGGTTCGACCACAGTGATTGGAAATCAGCCTCCAACCGGAGTGCGCGTGCACCATCTCCTGAAACCCACCCACGGTAGACCTCGACCGACTCGAAATTAGCCATCAGTCCGCCGTAGGTCTCGTTGCTGCTGCCGGTGAATCCAACAAGATCGCCGAGGTCGTCACGAAAGATGCCGATCTTCTCGTGATAGATGCCGACACGACCGTCTTGCTTGACGAAAGCGAGCTTGATATCGAGCCGACCTTCGGCGATGAGTCGACCCAGTAGCCCAAGCCCGTCGAGTACGGTGTCCGGCTGATCGTCATCTTCTAGCTCCCGGAGCGTCGCCCGCTCCAGTACGGTGCGGATGTCGTATCCGCGCTCGATGTCGAGGATGTCATCTTCATTCAGGTGGGGTGACGCGATGAGTCGCATTGATCCACCGCGCTCAGCGAAGATCTCGATGCCACGGGCGTACAGCGCCAGGCTGGTCGAGGTGAAGTAGCCCACTGCCCGGCTGTAACTCGATGCCACGGTGAACGCAGGCACGAAAAAATTGCAGACGACATCTTCTCTGTCGCTGCGGTACCGATCATTCAGCGACAGCGATCGAAGACCGCGCTGCGTATCGGTCACAGAAGGTCCAGGATTTCGTCCACGTCCGCGCTATTGGTTCGGTCGGTTGGGGCGTACCCCGTCTCAAGCTGTTCGCGCACCGCAAGCAGTAAGTCGGCAACATCATCGTCGCCGCGGACGCGGTAGTCCCCAATGATGCTGCTGACTGGAGCGTCTTCGGGTAGCTCGATTGCGGTCGCCAAGGCAACGCGCGCCTCCGCAGGATCGGATGTCGGTCCCGCTCCGATGAGCGTCAAAGCGTCAGCGATCGGTTCGTCGACCACGTCACGCGCCCGCTCGAAGCTGAAACTGCGGTCGTCATGGATGACAAGAAATGCCTCGGTATCCGCCGCTATGTCCCCCTCCATCAGAAAACGGCGAATCGTTCCGAAAGACGGTTGAATTCCTGTCCAGGCGACGGCTTGCGGTCCGAGGGGCGAGTCGAGCTGCACCGTCTGGCCCTCGGTCATATCGAGAATCGTTGCGATCGCTATTGGCGCCACGGAACCACTGCCGCGAAGATGGTCGGTCGTGATCCGCACGCGGTACGCCCACCCGTCAGCCCGCCGGAACAGCCGGCGCGTACGGCGCGGCGACTTCCGGGCGGTCCTTTCGCCGCCTAACTGCACGATCCCGTCCTTGGTCGTGAACGGTGCGGCTGCCGCGTACGCGACCACGCTGCTGGCACTGACGCTGTAACGGCCAGTGATGTACTCGACAACATCGTTCAACCGTGCTCGCCCACCGCTGCGGGCAACGAGTTCGCGGATCATCGACCGAATGCCGGTGTACGCCTCCATGCCCCATTCCTTGAGAGCCCAGCGGTCACGGTCAACTCGCTCGAAGCGGTCGTCATCACCCAGCGCATTACCCAGGGAACGGGCGCTGCGGTCGAAGACGAAGCGGTCGACGATCTCCTGAGAGCTCAGCGGTGAACCCTCAAGAAACAGAACAGCCGCTGCGTAGTCGCCAACAGACGATGTCCGCACCAGAACACATTCACCGCTAATGATGTAACCGCAATGAGTCAGCCATGATGCGGTTAGGTCGGGCCGCCGGTCGGGGTGGCTCGACTCGACCAGGTCCAGTTCGTCGAGCCGAACAACGCCGTACTGATTCGCTCGCTCAGCAAGCTGAGTTCGTGTGAGTTCCAGCGCCGCGCTCATCGTGGGTACAACGCACCAGCCGTCCTCAATCTCATAGGCGTCGTCGAGTCGGTCAAGCAGGCGCCACGCAGGTTGTCCCACCCGTTCGACTTCTCTGCCGAGTGCCGGGATCATTTCGAGAAGATCGTCGAGTGGCCGGATGGTCCCGATAAGGCCGCGCACACTCTCACTGATCATCGCCAGCGGACCGTCTTTGGAGACGACGGTCATCATGGTGCCACGGGCCTGTCCCTCGATCTGGCGAATTCGCTCGCGGGTGACGTCGTATCTCTGGCCAAGCTGGTCAAGAGTCACGGGATCGTCGGCGAAGAGGCGCGCGCTCAGAACTTCGGTTGCACGGGTATCGAGCACGCTGAGGGCGCCGTCGAAGAGGGCGGCGACGTCTCGTTCGCTCTCTTGTTCGCTGAGAATGTCACTCACGCGGAGCGCCGCGATCCGCTGCCGTGCCTTGATGATCTCGTCAGGCGTGCCTGGCGCCACTTGGCCGTCGATCAACGGTTGATTGAGGGATCCGATGGTGCTGTACCAAGTGGCGATACTTGTAAGGTCCTCAACCAAGGAATCGACCCAGCCAGATTGGTTCGATACCGCGACAGACGAGTCGCCCGGGAACAATCGTGCGGACACCGAGGCCCTGATCGTGGGTGTCGCTGTGGACGTTGATGCGTCCGCCAAGGTCTGCAGGATCGTGTCGACCGTGCCGACTCCCACCTGGTTCCAGTCGAGCATCTCCTCGACAGTCGTGGCAATCAGATGGCCAGGCAAAGAGCGGCTAGACTTCGACAGCGCATTGCGTGCCCGCGCAGGCATCTCCAGGCTCAGCAAGTCGATGTCGGCTGGCAAGCCTGGGAAGATTTGACCGATCGTCCAACGTGTCAATCGCTCCATGGCAAGTGTCGAGATCGTGGCCAGGCGCGACCGCCGGTCCGCAGCATCAGTGCCCTCGATCGACTCACTCCACCAGTCGACAGCACCGACACCCGAGGCCCCAGCGAGCCACGGAAACGCGTCTGCCCAGCTTTGCGGGCGTACTTCGTCCGACGTCCAGACACCGGTCATGGCGGTATTTTGCCCCCTTCACGTGTTGCGCAATCTGTATAACAGTGCAGCGCAGTACGACAAGGTGGAATCGCGTTCTGCAAGTGCGGGCTCAAACCTATGGGGTTCTCAACGGCCCGATCCTGGAACCCGCCGTCATAGGCCAACGCAACGTTAGCGGTTACGGCTTGTGGAGCGGTACGCCGCAACGATTCGACGCCTCACATCCCCTTTAGAAATGTCAGGTAGTTCGACGTTGCCCGCTCACACGTTGAACGCTGCCTCCAGTATCTTTGGGATACGTACGACCACTGCCCTCATCGCGACGGTCGTTACCCGTACGACAATGGCGGGGGCAGTTGCTGGGGATCGTCCCTAGCGGCCCTCCGCTCGTCGAGGCTACGGCGTGCGCTGCTGTGGAGCGCGATGACGTAAACCACAGCGTCCACTGACGAGACAGCCGACGTGGGCGGGCACAACATGCGCGACATCTACATCGGCTCGATCACCACGCCGTACGTGCTCAAGGGCAGAAGCTCGGTACCAGGCCTGCCGCTCATCCACCAGCGCTAGCCGGCCGACGGCCCCGGCCTCATGAAGTCCGGCAGCGCCTCCTCGGGGTTGGCCGGGATCTTCGATTCGGACAGTCCCCACAGCTGCCGAATGGTCGCACCGCCGTCGACGACGAGCGTCTGGCCGGTGATGCGGGCGGCCAGCTCGGAGGACAAAAACAGCGCTGCGTTGGCGATGTCATGCGCGCGGGGCGCCGCCAACGGGTTAATGCCGTTGACGGCATATTCACCAGGCGGCTGGTCCTCATTGCCCGAGCCCACATTGCCCGGCGCCACCGCATTGGCGCGAATCCCATAGCGCCCCAGTTCATCCGCGAAGGTTTTCACCAGCGAGATGACGCCGGCCTTGGCGGCGCCGTAGGCGGCGTGATAGGTCGCCGAGGCGATGCCGTCGACCGACGCGATCGCCACCAGCGATCCACCACTGCCCTGGGCGATCATGTACCTGGACGCGGCTTGAAAGAGATAGAACACCTGGGTCAGGTTGTAATGGATTGCCGCGTCCCACAATTGGGGGGTGAAGTCCTCGACCTTCGACCACGTCGCACCACCGATGATGTCGATGCACACGTCGATACCGCCCAGCGCCGCCTCGACGTCGTCGATCGCCCGGCCGACCTGCTCGGGGTCGGTCATGTCGGCGACGATCGGGACGGCGTGACCGCCCCTGCCGATGATCTCGCCGGCGATTTGCTCCGCGCGCTCCTCGTCGATGTCGATGCAGGCCACCGAGGCGCCCGCGTCGGCCAGGGCCAACGACGTGAACCAGCCGTGGCCCGCGCGCTCGGGGATGTAGCCCGCACCCGACACCACCGCACGCTTGCCCGAGAGCCCCAAATCGATCACGCCGACCTCCTTCGCGGGCCGAACGCCGTTGATGGCCGACGGCCGTACTGGTGGAGTATCGAGGCGCCCTCGACCGCAGTCAACGACGACGCGCTGCGCCGAGTCACCGCGCAATCAGCACGCCGGCTGGTGTTCCTCGACTCCGGAGCTACTCGCCTGAGACGGTTCCTCGCTCGCCTTGCCCCGGAACGGCCCAACGACCTGCCCGCCCAAGTAGACGACCCCGCGGCCGACGGCCACGAACGCACGGCCCGTCACGCCTCCGACGACCCCAAGCGTGGCCAAGGCAGCATCCAACACGCTCGGGATGTGGAAGTCCTCCCAGGTCTCCACCTGGTGCTGGCGCGCCTTCGCGAAGCGGTCGAGCTCGTCGCGCAGGGCGGCGCCCTGCTTGGCCAGCTCGCGCACCGCCCAGAATCGGAAGCCGTCGATGGCCGCCGTCTTCCCGAACCGGTCGAGCACTTCCTTCGCGCTCCGGTAGATGTCGAGGTCTTCGCGCAGATGATGGTCGACCAGCCCGCGAGCCTCGTCGATCGCCCGCAGCAGCTGCTCGGGCTCCTTAGCCTCGATGCGCGCGAGGTTCAGCCGCTGCCACTTGTGCAGCGCCTCCTCGGCGATCACCAGCAGGCTCAGGGTGTCGCCAAGCCGGTTGTCGTCGATGGCGTTTCGCAGCTTCCCGGCCCGCTGCTGCACGCCCAGGGTGTGATCGAACGACGCCAGGATGCGGCTCACGTGGTTGCGCAGCTGCTCGACCGCGACGTTGAGCGCCGGCCCCAGCGCGGCGACCGAATCCCAGTACGCATCCGGCAGCGACCCGTACTTCTCCAGCGACTCGACCATCCGCGAGACCGTCAGGCTGTTGCCCAGGACGTCGCCCGCGCGCTGCGCCCGCGCGACTTCGAGCACCGCGTCGACCTTGTCCTCCACCCGCCGGACGGCGTCTTCGACCTCGGCGACCGCGGACTTCAACGCGACCTGCACCGCGATCATCTGCGCGGACATCATCGCTTCGGCGCCCAGCATCGCCGGTTGCCACTGCAGCGCGGCCAAAAGGTCCCCGGCGTCGACGCCCGTCGCCAGCCGGAAGAAGCCCTCGCCGAGAGGAACCAGGTTGCCTTCCTTCAGGGCCTCCACGGTGTCGCGGTGCAGCTGCACGTACTTGCCGCCCTCGGCCAGCAGGGCGGCCACCCCGACGAACCCGCTCGCCAGCGAGGCGGTGTCGATCCCGGCGACCCGCATCCCCTGCCCGGCGATGGAACGCAGCCGCGTCAGGTAGGACTCGACGGCGGTGGGGTCGCCACCCAGCAGGAGGGCCTCGTCGTGCAGCGCGACCACGACCTCGTCGGCGTCGGTCCCGGCCGACACGTCGAACATGTCGGTCGTGCTCACGGCACCCCCTGATCCTTTGGCCAAGCAAAGCGGCCAACAGTTAACAGGAATTTGTCGGCTAGCAAATCGGGACGTTACACCCCTGTGTCGGGCCCACCGCTTCCCTTTGCCGTGTGTTTGGCAGGAATTCACCGACGCCGCGAGCCGGCCTGCAGCGACGGCGGCGAGCAAACCCTAGACCGCGCCGGATAACCCGGCCTGCCAGCGTCAAACCACCCGTAATCTTCAGGGGTGCCCGAGCGTAAGACCCCCCGACTGACGGTCGAGGACTGGCTGCAGGCGGGCTACGCGCTGCTCGCCGAGCAAGGGGTGCGCGCGCTGAAGATCGAGCGCCTCTGCCAGCAGGCCGGCGTCACCCGCGGCAGCTTCTATTGGCACTTCGACGACATGGACAGCTACCGGGCCGCGCTGGTCGACTCGTGGAACACGTTCCTGGAAAAGGACCGGCAATCGCTGGCCGAACTCGACGCGCTGCCGCCGCGCGAGCGCCTGTCGGCCATGATGGCGGCGCTGACCAGCCCGGGGCACTGGACCCTGGAACGCGCGATGCGCGAATGGGCCCGCACCGACCCCGCCGCCGCCGCCAACGTCCGCGCGGCCGACCGGCGCCTGCTGCGCGCCGTGACCAAGGCCTACAGCGACTACGGCTTCGGTCCCGAGGACGCCAGGCTGCGCGCCCAGCTGACCTTCGCCGCCGGCATCGGGCTGCTGCACCTGGCCGAGTCGGCCCAGCAGGCGCAAAAGGCCACCCAGCGGGAACGATTCCTCGAGCTGATGCTCAAGGACTAGACCATCGCGATGGGGGAGATTTTGGCGCCAATCGCCAACGCCCCGGCCAACTCTCGGCTCACGTCGTAGTCGAACACCACATGCCCCGCCGCGATGTCCACGTCGCGCTTGAAGCGCTGCATCGGATTCGACAGGAACTGCGCGCTGGCGCCGGAGGCCTCCACCAGGTCGGCGATGACCGCCGTGCTCTCGTGCACCGTGTGGGCGGCCGCCAGCCGCGCCTCGGCCCGCACCGCCCGGCTCACCCGTTCGCCGCGGACCACCAGGTCCTCGATGCCGCCGGCGGTCTCGTCGACCAGCGCCCGCAACGCGCGCAGCCGCACCCGCGCGCTCGCCAGCCGGATCTGGGCGGCGGGCTGATCCTTCTGCGCCGCACCGCTGTACGCCAGGACGCGGCCGCCCAACCGCTCGGCGAACAGCTCGGTCACCCGCTCGGCGGCGCCGAGCACCGGCATCGACGCCACCAGCGCCAGCGCGGGCACCATCGGCCACCGATACGTCGGGGCGTCATGGGCCCGCGCGCCGGGCGCCGTCCCGGCATAGATGTCGGCCACCGACACCATGCGGTGTTCCGGGACGAGCACGTCGGTGACGACCACGTCGTGGGAACCGGTGCCGCGCATGCCCGCGGTGTGCCAGGTGTCGACGACCTCGACCCGGTCGGCGGGCAGCAGCACGAGCGCCGGGTCGATCCGGTCCGGCCGCTCGACGAGCGCCCCGACCATCACCCAATCGGCGTCCATCGCGCCGGTAGCCCACGACCACCTGCCCGTCAGGCGCACCCCGTCGTCGGCCGGGGTGCCGCGCCCGGTGGGGGCGAGGGGAGCGGGCGCCAGCACCGGCCCCGCCCCGAACACCTCCTCCTGGGCCCGCATGTCGAACAGCGAGAGCATCCAGTTGTGCAGGGCATAGAAGCCCAGCGTCCACGCGCTGGACGCACACCCGTGCGCCATGCGCCGAATCGGTTGCAGCAGTTCGGGAAACGACGCCTGCATGCCGCCGAACCGGGCCGGCAGCAACAGCCGGAACAGCTCGGTCTCGCGGAATTCGTCGACCGTCGCCGCGGGCAACCGGCGCAGCCGCTCGGCCTCGTCGGCGCGCTCGGCCAGCCGGGCAACGAAGTCGTCGGTGATGCCGTGCAACTGCCGGTCGTCGATCACGGACATGGCGCCGACCGTACCATACCTTTTTGTACGGTGACGACGTGCTTCCGCAGGGGTCACTCCTTCCGCACCTCGCGCGCGTCGTACACCGTGCAGTAACGGAGCAACCGCTCTGTTATGATGACGGGTGTGCCGCGTCCCCGGGTTCACGACCAGGATCAGATCCTGGATGCCGTCGAACGGCTGGCCGTGCAGGCCGGGCCCGCCGCGGTCACGATCAGGGCCGTCAGCGACGCGACCGGGGTCTCCAACGGCGCGCTGTACCACACGTTCGGCTCGCGGGCGGGACTGGTCGGGCGGGCCTGGCTGCGGGCCGGGCACCGATTCCTTTGCGCGCAGGCCGAATTGATCGACGCCGCGCCGCAGGGGGACGCCGTGGCCGCGGTGGTGGCCGCTGCCGAGGCGCCGGCGACGTTCGCCGAAGACCATCCGACGTCGTCGCGGCTGCTGCTGACGGTGCGCCGCGACGAACTGCTGGGCCCGGACACGCCGCCCGACCTCGCGGCGCAGCTGCGTGACCTGGACCGGCTGCTGGTGGAATCGATGATCCGGCTGGCCCGCCTGCTGTGGGACCGCAAGGACGCGGCGGCCGTCGATGTTGTCACGATGTGCATCGTCGACCTGCCGACGGCGATCCTCTTGCGCCGCAACCGGATCAACGACCCCCATGCGCGTGAGCGATTGCGCGCCGCGGTCATAGCCGTGCTCGACGCCGGGGAGCCCCGGCGCAAAACCACAGAAAAGGACGGGACATGACACCGACACTCAGCTGGGACGACACGATCGCGGTGCTGCACCTCGGCGAGGACGAGAATCGGTTCTCCCCGGAGTTTCTCGGCGCGATCAACGAACAGCTCGACGACATCGAGAAGGCGGGCGCCCACGGGCTGGTCACCACCGCGGGCGGCAAGTTCTACACCAACGGACTGGATCTGGACTGGCTGGGCGCGCACGCCGAGCAGACCCAGGACTACGTCGCGCGGGTGCAGGCACTGCTGGCCCGCGTCCTCACCTTCCCCACGCCCACCGCCGCCGCGATCACCGGGCACGCCTTCGGCGCCGGCGCCATGCTGGCCATGGCCCACGACGTCCGCGTGATGCGCACCGACCGGGGCTTCTTCTGCTTCCCCGAAGTCGACATCCGCATCCCGTTCACCGACGGCATGGCCGCGCTGATCCAGGCCAAGCTCACGCCGCGCGCCGCGGTGGCGTCGATGACGACCGGGCGGCGGTTCGGTGGGGAAGAGGCGGCGGAGCTCGGCATCGTCGACGCGACCGCCGCCGAGGGCGAGGTGACCGAAGCGGCGAGCGGCCGGCTGCGCCCGCTGGGCGGCAAGGACCCGGGCACGCTCGGCGCGATCAAGCAGACCATGTTCCGCGCCGCGGTGCGGGCGCTGACCGAGGTCTGAGCGCATAACATTTGCGTTAACGCTCAACCGATTTCGCGCACCGTCTTGAACCAAACGTTGCCGGCGGCCGTCTGCATTGTGTCGCAGTGCCTCAAAGATGTTTGGAGACTTGGTGATCGCAGCAGATTTGATTCGCCCGATTGGTGCCATGGAACGGCTCTTCTACCGCTACAGCGAACGCAATCCGACACACTTCTCGCTCGTCGCCGAGTTCGACCAAGTGCTCACCGCAAACAAGGTGAGATCCGCGCTGGTGTCCGTGCAGCGACGACATCCCTTGTTGTCAGTACACGTTGAGGACCAGCCCGGTACGCGGCTCGGCTTCTACCGCGCCGCCAAAGTCGCACCGATCACGTTGACCGTCCGCCGCGCGGAGTCTTGGGAGGCCGCCGTGGCGGACGGGCTAGGCCGACCATTCGACCGCTCGCGCGCACCGTTGATACGCGCATCGCTGCTGCAGGGGCGGACCAGCAGCGCGCTGGCGCTGACGTTCGACCACAGTGTCGCCGATGGAATTTCCTCGGTGCTGGTGCTCAAGGATGTCATCGCCGCGCTCAACGGCGCGGACTTGCCCAATCTGCCGGTGCCGCAGGCCCAGGAGGACCTCGTCGCCCGCACGCTCGGTGAGATCGCGCCGCTGGAGCTGCCCGAGGACCCGAGGATGCGCGAACCGAGCGCGATCCGGCCGTTCGACGGCGCCGTGACCAACGTGCACACCATGGCGATGCCGGAAGTGGATACCGCGCTACTGGCGCAGCGGTGCCGCGAGGAACGCACCACGGTGCACGCGGCGCTCGTGGTGGCGCTGTGCCGGGTGCGCGCCGCCGAGCGTGGCGAAAACTTTGTGCGGGTGCTCAACCCCATCAACTTCCGGGGGCTGATCGGCGTGGGGGGCGACTGCGGTCTCTACATCCAGTCGACCTGGACGGGGCTGTCCCCGTGGGACGGAATGCCGTTCTGGGAGCAGGCGCGTGCGACGACCGCACACCTGGACGTCGCACGGTCCGCCCGGGGGATCCGCGCGGCCTCGCAGGCCGTCGCGCAAGCGATCCCCGTCGACGCCGAAGTAGACCACGCCGAAGCACTGTTCAGCCGCTTCTGCCCATTCGAGATGATCGCCACGAACCTGGGCGTGCAGAACCTCGACGGCGCCGGCCCGCTGCGGCCCACGGCGGTGTGGGGTCCGATCGTCCAAAGCCAGACCGACGGCGAGTACGTCACCGGGATCACGACGTTCGAGGGCAGGCTGAGGATGGTGACCTGCGGCTACAACGTGCCGGCCACCTTGCTGAAGGGCGTCGCCGACGCACTCGCGGCGGCCGTGCAGGAACGCTGATTGTTACCATCACGCGGTGACTGACCGCCCCGGCCGGCTGGGACCCGTTTCGCGCCGCGACCTGCTGAGATTCACGCCGGCGCTGCTCGGTGCCGGCGCGCTCATCAGCGCACCCCGCGCCCACGCCGGCCTGGCCGGGGCGGCCGTCTTCCTCGACCCGGGGCACAACGCCGTCAACGACGCCTCGATCAACCAGCAGGTCCCCAATGGCCGGGGCGGGACCAAGGCCTGCCAGACCTCCGGCACGGCCACCGCCGACGGCTACCCCGAGCACGCCTTCACCTGGGCCGTCGTGACCCTGATCAGCGAGTCGCTCAACCAGATGGGCGTTCGCACCCAACTCTCCCGCGGCGACGACAGCTCCGTCGGCCCGTGCATCGACGAACGCGCGGCGGCCGCCAACGCGATGCGCCCGGACGCGATCGTGAGCATCCACGCCGACGGCGGACCGCCGTCCGGCAGCGGATTCCACGTGAACTACTCCAGCCCGCCGCTGAACGACATCCAGGCCGGCCCGGCCGTGCAGTTGGCCACCACCATGCGGGATGCGCTGTCGCAGGCCGGTTTCCAGCCCGCCAACTACATCGGGTCGGGCGGCCTGTACGGCCGGGACGACCTGGCGGGGCTGAACCTGGCCCAGTACCCGGCCGTCCTCGTCGAACTCGGCAACATGAAGAACGCCGAGGAGGCCGCGCGCATGCAGAGCCCCGACGGCCGGGCGAAGTACGCCGCCGCGGTCACCCAGGGCATCGTCGCCTTCCTGAACGCCAAAGGCGGGTAGGCCGCGTCACGAGTCGCCGTCACCCTGCCGCTTGTTGCACCGGCGACGTGAGCGGTCGCGCCTCGGCTTCATGTGCGCGGCTGGTATGCAGCCACACAAAATCGTGAATACCGGCCAGGTGCAGGAAGACCCGAGACGCCGGCGGCCATGCGCGTGTCACCCCGACCCCGGATATGAGCTCGGGCCGCTCGAGCCGGTAGGTACGGCCCCTCCAGGTCAACGTGCACGTCCCGGCTGCCATCAGGTTCTGGTACCAGTCCGTGTGCGGCCCGTAGCCCAGGGGCACCAGAAAACCGTCGCGGAAGGGGTACGCGCCCAGCGGCGTCTGGTATTCGCGTCCGCTGCGGCGCCCGACATGCGTCAACAGCCCCCACGGCGACCGCTCGGTCCCCGCGATCCCGCGGGTCAAGTTGTTGTAAGCCGTCAAGAACCGCTTGAACGGGCCGTGTCGGACCATGAGGTCCCGGTGCCGCCGAAGGACCCTGGGCAACAGCACCAGCCAGGCCAGGGCCAGGCCGGCGACGGTCAGCACGACGGCAGTGCTTCGGCCGCGGGTCCCCACTCCGATATTCATCAGCGCCTCCTTTGGCGCCAAGCACACCCCAGGCCTGCCGTCGCGCACGAGAGACGAAAGTCACTGCCGCGAAGGTCCGTCGGCATTGGGCCAGTACAGCCAGCCGAGCGGTCGCTCAGCCGGTGAAGCCGCGGACCGGCGACGCGCCGGCGGGGCTGGTGCCCGCGTCGAGGTGGCTGGAGGCGAAGGCGACGCCTTTGTCGATCATGGCGCCGTCGTCGGCGTAGGTGTTGTGGGCGGCGAAGTTCATGCCGTCGGAGCAGACCGGGTCTTCGGTGGCGCAGACCTTGATGGTCTTGTCCTGGTAGGCCGGGCCGATGACCACCGGCGGCTCGTTGAGGAAGTTCATGGCGCGCACGTTGGGCATGCCGAACAGCACGACCGAGGAGACGTGTTGGGCGACCGCGGGGTCTAGGGGCTTGGGCACGGTGTTGGGGTCGACGCCGTCGGGCACCGAGGGGGAGGTGACGAAGCCCATCACGGCCGCGCCCTGGGAGTAGCCGCCGAGCACCATTTTGGTGTTGGGGCAGTCGTGGGCCATCGAATTGACATGGTTCGCGGCGTCTCTGATGCCGTCGACGCCGGTGTCCCATTGGTCGCTGGCGGGGTAGTTGACCGGGTAGACGTCGAAGGATTTGCTTCCCATGCGCGAGTGCAGGGCGTCGACGAAGGCTTGTCCGGTGGGGCCGACGCCGGGGGCTTCGCCGGTGCCGCGGGCGAAGACCACCTGTACGTCGGGACATTGGGCGGCGGCGGTGGGCAGGGCGGAACCGACGAGGGCCGACGCGCCGAGGCCGGACGCCGCGGCGACTGCTGGAGCCAGGGAACGGATGAAGAGACGTGCGATCATGCCGCGACTAGTGCCCATACGGACCCCTCCCAAACTGTCAATATGGCGAACAATTCGTCATTGTTTCCTGTATACCTAGGCGCCGCAACATGCGTCGGATGAGCGCCGCGTGTCGTCGCACCGATATGACGCCCATCCGAAGGGACCCGGGAAACGCCATCTAACGAAACTGCCCCCGGGCCGCCGTTTGGTGTCGATCTCCCAGGGTAGCCGGTCCGGCGAACACGCTGACGACACGGAAGGGTGATGACATGACTACGGGTGAAACAGGTTTCGATGACGTGGCTTTCGACCTCATCTCCGTGCAGTACCACTCGCTGAAGGCGGGACACGACTACGGCCAGTACGTGCGCGACGCGAAAAACGCTGGCATGGACGACGTCGCATCGTTCTTCAGCGAGGTGATGGCGCAAGACTCCGAGCGCGCGCGGCGATGCCACGAGTTCCTGGGCCGCCTCCAGGCGACGGCCTCGGCCGGGCCGGCCGCGCGCTAAGAGCGCCGGCGACGCCGCGTCCCGCAAAGCAGCCTGTCTGGCAGCAGCTTTTGGTGTCGGCAAGGTCACATGCCGGCAAACACGCCCGCGTCGTCGCGCACAGCACTATTAGAATTCCGTAAGATTAGTGAAAGTTCTTTGTGTGTAAGCGCGGAGCAAGAGCAAGTGAACACGGAGCGGGATGTGAACACGGACCTTTTCGACGCCGTCATCGTCGGCGCGGGCTTTGGGGGCATCGGCGCCGCGATCCAGCTCAAGCGCCTCGGATACGACAACTTCGTCATCGTCGAGCGCGAGGACGACCTGGGTGGCACCTGGCACGTCAACCACTACCCGGGGATCGCCGTCGACATCCCGTCGACCACCTACTCCTACTGGTTCGAGCCCAATCCGGGCTGGTCGCGGCTGTTCGCGCCTGGCGGTGAGGTCAAGAAGTACGCCGAAGACGTCGCCGACAAGTACGACGTGCGCCGCAAGATGCGGTTCAACACCACGGTGGAAGGCGCCCAGTGGGACGAGGACGCCGCGGTGTGGCGGGTGGCGCTCGCCAGCGGGGAAACCCTGACGTCCCGTTTCCTGATCACCGCCACGGGTTTCCTGTCCCAGCCCCGCATGCCGGACATCCCCGGCGTCTCCAGCTTCCGGGGCAAGGTGGTCCACACCACCGCGTGGGACCACGACCACCGCTACCAGGGCGAGCGCATCGCGGTCATCGGGACCGGGGCGTCGGCGGTGCAGGTCATTCCGGAGCTGGCCAGGCAGGCCGGCGAGCTGACCGTCTACCAGCGCACCGCGACCCACGTGCTGCCGAAGTTCGACTTCGGGTTCTCCCCGGGGGTGCGGCGGCTGTTCGCCCGGGTGCCGGCGGCGCAGCGCGCGCTGCGGTGGGTGACCGACATCCTCCTCGAGATCATCATGGTGGTCGGGGCGCTGCACTTCAAAGAGTCCCGCGGGCGGGGCAACATCTCCGCCTCCGACCTCGCCAAGATCAACCGGTTCCGGTGGATCCGCGACAAAGAACTGCGCGCCAGGTTGACGCCGGACTATGACCTCGGCTGCAAGCGGCCGACCTTTTCCAACACCTTTTACCGCGCGTTCACCCAGCCCAACGTGCACCTGGAGACCGCCGGGATCGAGCGGATCGAGCCGGACGGCGTCGTCGCCGTCGACGGGCGTAAGACCGTGATCGACACCCTGGTCCTGGCGACCGGCTTCGACCTGTGGGAGGCCAACTTCCCGGCCATCGAGGTGGTCGGCCGCAAGGGCCGCAACCTCGGAAAGTGGTGGCGGGAGACCCGGTTCCAGGCCTACCAGGGCGTCACCATGCCGTACTTCCCCAATTACTTCAGCCTGGCCAGCCCGTTCGCCTTCTCCGGCCTGTCCTTCTTCCACACCATCGAGTACCAGATGCGGCACATGGACCGGCTGCTTGGCGAGGTCAAGCGCCGCGGCGCGACGACATTCGAGGTGACCGAGGAGGCCAACGACCGGTTCATGGAGCGGATGACCGAACGGCTGGACAACACGGTGTTCTACTCCGGCAACTGCGCCACGTCGCGGTCGTACTACTTCAGCCCAAGCGGCGAGGCGTCGCTGCTGCGGCCCACGTCGACGTTGAACTCGGTGCGGGAAGCCGCGACGTTCCCGCTCAGCGACTACGTGATCGCTTAACGCCACACCCGCCACAGCAACCCCGGGCCGCGGCGGCCGTTCCAGTGACGCGTGTGGCCGATGGGACGCCGGCGATTCCGTGGATTTACCCGCGTGCCGTTTGCGCGTGTCGGAGCGGGGTAATCGGGCCTGAAGCAGATACGCGGACTTCCGTCCGCGACCGACGCGAAAGTCGATGTGGCCCAATGGAAACACTGTGCCGGGATGCGCTTGCCTGGCGATCACCTTCGCTTTCGTGCTGGGTGACATCGACGCGCCCGCGCATTCGGTAGCCGACTCGACCACACAGCAGCTGCTACCCCTGCACACCCAGGAAGGAACACATTGACCATCGCCTCGGGGGCCAGCCAGCCCAACACGTTGTCGGCCCTCTTGCGGCTGCTGGGCGTCGAGAACGCTTCCGCCTACCAGCACCGTCCGGCCCTGGCCCGGTGGTTCGAGCACAACACGCCGAGCGCGGGCCTGCGAGTCAGCCTGCGCGCCAACGGCTACGGGGTGATGTTCCTGTCGTCGCTGCGTCCGATGCGCTCGACGGTTTCCGGGCTTCGGGCAACCGCCTAGGACTCGGCCGGCCAATCGGCCAGCGTGTCCAGATACAGCCCGCGCACCTCGGCGATGCGATCGGTCAACGTGTCGAGGGTCCAGTCGTCGACCGCTATCGGCGGGAGCACCGCGACGTCCACCGTGCCGGGGTGAATCTCCATCGAATCCCGCGCGGCGATGATCTCCGCGTTGCGGATCACGATCGGCACGATCGGAATTCCCGCCGCCATCGCGATGCGGAACGCCCCCTTCTTGAACGGCCCCACCCCGGTGGTGTCCAGCGCGGTGCCCTCCGGGGCGATCAGGATCGACAGCCCCTGCTTCGCGCGCTCCTCGACCTGGTGCAGGGTTTCCACCGCCGCGGCGGTGTCGTCGCGGTCGAGGAACACCCCGTCGTTCAGCTTCAGCAGCGTGCCGATGATCGGGTCGCTCGCCAGTTCCTTTTTGGCGATCTTGATCCAGTTGTCGCGCAGCAGCGCGGCGGCGACGAACGGGTCGACGCGGTTGCGGTGGTTGTAGAGGAAGACGGCCGGGCGCTGCGCCGTCAGGTTCTGTGTGCCAACGACATTGATGCGGATGCCGTTGGTCGCCAGCAGCGCGTGGGGCCAGGTGGAGGAGAAGAGGTTGAGCCCGCGGCGCCGGCTCCCGCTGAGCAGGCCAAGCCCCAGCGCGCCGGCGGCGAGCGGGACGGCCAACCCGAACCCCGCGACCAGCGCCGCCTGCCTGCGGAGGCCGGCGATCGGCCCGCCCGGACGTGGGGCGTCCGCGGCGCCGGGGTCGGCGGGTCGCGGGCCGTCGGGATCGGCTAGTTCACCGCCGGCGGTCATCGACGTGACGCGCGGGGTAACCGCCGCCCGGCGCGCATCGCGCGCAGCTTGTTGCGCGCCTTCGACGACGTGAACTGCAGGTTTTCGGGATCGTAGAAGAACCGCATCGTCCGGAACGGGAAGTACAGCAACAGCAGTGTGGTGATCGCCGTGTAGCCCGCGGGACTTCTGACCCCGTGCAGGTCGGTCGTCCTCGTATAGCGCGTGACATACCGGTAGAACTCGCGCGGTGACGACTCCACCCGCCGGGCCGACATGGCGACTACCATGCCCGGCTCGTAGGCGATCTCGAAGTCGTTCTTGAACAAGGTCAGCGCGAGATCGACGTCCTCGTGCAGGCAGTCCTCGAGGTCCAGCTGCGTCAGGTGGCGGACCGACTTCCACGCCTGGGCGCGAATCGCCATGTTGGCGCCGATGAGGAACCGCTCGTTCTTCGCGTACTTGTGCACCTTGCCGCGCAGGGTCGAGTCGGTCCAGAACAGGAACCCCCGCAGCGGCATGTCGTGAAACCCGATCGGCCCGCTCGCCGCGTCGACGTCGGGATCCTCGAACCGGCGGCGAATCGTCTCGACCCAGTCCCTGGCGACCACGGAATCGGCGTCGGTCCGGGCGATGACGTCGCTGCGCGCGTGATCGAAGCCATGGTTGCGCGTTGGGGCGATTCCCTGATGGTCGTTCTGCTCGATCAGCTGGATGTCGACGTGCGCGTTCTCGGCTTGAAACCGGCGCACGATGGCCGCGGTACCGTCCGTCGACTTGTTGTCGACGACGATTATCTCCTCGGGCGCAGAGGTCTGGTCGAGGCACGATGCCAGGCATTTGCCGATATAACGTTCCTCGTTATAGGCCGGAATGACGATCGCGACGGACGGCTGTTGGGGCATTACTCAGAGACCAATCTGCGAAGGCGCAGAAACGGAAACTGGCATTGGCCCCGACCCTGCGCCGGTGGAACATGCGCACCGAATTGCCCGCTGCGGGGAATTCGGTGCGCTCATTGATTCGGACCCTAAGGCAATCGCGGCCCAGTCTGCCTCCGGATATCGCTTGTTTTCTCGAAACCTTAACCCCGCAAGGGCGGCTTGTTCAACACGTGTCTACGTTGAACACATGAGGGAGCAGTGTAGCGCCGGTCGTGACGTTCCGCTCGGCTTCGGCAACCACCGGAAACGGCGCCCGCTCGGCGGTGCGGGGCGCGAAAATGCCCGCCGCGCAGGCGGACTGAAGACTCGGGTCGGGCCGACCTGCGCAGCCCGGGGCCCCGAGGTGACGCCCGTCACCGGCCGGAGGGAGCGCCCGCTGCCGTTGCGGCAGGTCGCCGGAGACCAAGAAGACGGCAATTGTTCGATTTGCGAGTCGTCATCGCCCGTCGTAGCGTACGTTTACCCGCGGAACACACCAACACCAAAGTGGACGTCCGTGCTAAGCGTCGTGCGCATTACGAGAAACCTCGGGGCAAAGGGCAATAATTGAAATCCGAGTGACCAACAATCGCACGGCCACCGCACATCCGGAACAGCCATTCATCGCACGCGCCATCCGCCGATTTTCGATCCCCATCATCTTCGGGTGGCTGGCAGTCGCGGTCCTGGTGACCCTCTGTGTCCCATCGCTGGAAAAAGTCGGACAAGAACATTCGGTGTCCATGACGCCCGACGAAGCGCCATCGATCCAGGCGATGAAGCGGATGGGCAAGGTTTTCGCCGAATCCGATTCCGACAACGCGGCGATGATCGTCCTCGAGGGCGACCAACCCCTTGGCGACGACGCGCACAAGTTCTACGCCGCCCTGATCCGCACGCTGAAAGACGACCGGCGGCACGTCCAGCACGTTCAGGATTTCTGGGGCGATCCGCTCACCGCCGCGGGCGCGCAAAGCGCCGACGGCAAGGCCACCTACGTGCAACTCGACCTCGCCGGTAACCAGGGCGAGGCCCTGGCGGCGGAATCGATCGAGGCGGTTCGGGGCATCGTCGCGCGAACGCCCCCGCCCGCCGGGCTCAAGGTCTATCTGACCGGGCCCTCGGTGCTGATCGCGGACATGCACGCCAGCGGCGACAAGTCCCTCGTCTTGATCACGGCGACGACCGTCCTGGTGATCTTCGTCGTGTTGCTCGCCGTGTACCGCTCGATCGTCACCGTCGTGCTGCTGCTGCTCCTGGTCGGCGTCGAGTTCGTCGCCGCGCGCGGAACCGTCGCGTTGCTCGCAGACCTGGGCGTCGTCGGGCTTTCCACCTTCGCCATCAACCTGCTCACCTCGCTGAGCCTGGCGGCCGGAACGGACTACGGGATCTTCCTGCTCGGCCGTTACCAAGAGGCCCGCCAGGCCGGCGAGGATCGGGAGACGGCCTACTACACCACCTACCGCGGGGTGGCCCACGTCATCCTCGGCTCCGGCCTGACGATCGCGGGCGCGACGTACTGCCTGAGCTTCACCCGGTTGCCCTATTTCCAGTCCCTGGGCATCCCCTGCGCTGCGGGCATGCTCGTCGCCGTCGCGGCCGCGCTCACCCTGGGGCCCGCGGTGCTCACCGTCGGCAGCCGCTACGGCCTCTTCGACCCCAAGCGGATGATCAAGGTCCGCGGCTGGCGACGGATGGGCACGGTGGTCACCCGCTGGCCCGCGCCCGTTCTGGTGGCGACGTGTGGCGTCGCCCTCGTCGGGCTGCTCGCGTTGCCCGGGTACAAGACCAGCTACAACGACCGGCAATACGTTCCCGCTTACATTCCGGCCAACGCCGGCTACGCCGCGGCCGACCGCCACTTCTCCCAGGCGCGGATGAAGCCGGAGCTCTTGTTGGTCGAGGCGGACCACGACCTGCGCGACCCGGCAGACATGTTGGTACTGAACAAGTTAGCCAAAGGCGTGCTCGCCGTTCCGGGTGTCTCCCGGGTGCAGGCGATAACCCGGCCGGACGGGACCACACTCCCGCACACCACGCTGCCGTTCATGATCGGTGCGCAAAACGCCGTCCTGGCCGAGAACAGCGCCTTCCAACGGCAACGGATGGACGACCTACTGCGGCAGGCCGACGAGCTGGCGACGATGATCGCCATCATGCAGCGCATGCATGGCCTGATGTCGCAGCTCGTCGCCACCACCCACCACCTGACCGGCGAAACCCACGACGTGCAGGCGATCACGGCCGAATTGCGCGACCGCATCTCGGATTTCGAGGACTTCTGGCGGCCGGTGCGCAGCTACTTCTACTGGGAACGCCACTGTTACGACATCCCGGTCTGCTGGTCGCTGCGATCGATCTTCGACGCGATCGACGGAGTCGACGAAATCAACGACAGGCTCGGCGATTTGGTCACCGACATCGACAAGATCGACGTGCTCCTGCCCCAGCTGATCGCCCAGATCCCCCCGATGATCGACTCCATGGCCAGCATGCGGACCATGATGCTGACGATGCACAGCACCATGTCCGGGGTGCTCGGCCAGCTGGATGAGAACGGCAAGAACCCCGGCGCCATGGGCCAGGCCTTCGACGCGTCCAAGAACGACGATTCCTTCTATCTGCCACCGGACGTCTTCGGCAACCGAGACTTCAAGCGCGGCATGGAGATGTTCTTGTCGCCGGACGGCAAAGCCGCGCGCCTGTTCATCCTGCACCGAGGCGACCCGGCGACGCCCGAGGGTTTCGCCCGGGTCGAGGCCATCAAGACCGCGGCCGAGGAGGCGCTGAAGACCACCCCGCTGGAAAACGCACGAATCTCCCTCGGGGGCACCGCGGCGGTGTTCAAGGACATCTCCGACGGCGCCAGCTACGACCTGATGATCGCGGCGATCTCCTCGCTGTGCCTCATCTTCATCATCATGCTGGTGATCACCCGCAGCCTGGCCGCGGCCGTGGTGATCGTGGGGACGGTCGCGCTGTCCCTGGGCGCCTCGTTCGGGCTCTCAGTGTTGTTGTGGCAGCACCTCATTCGGATGGAGCTGCACTGGTTGGTGCTGGCGATGTCGGTGATCATCCTGCTTGCCGTGGGGTCCGACTACAACCTGCTCCTGGTCGCCCGGTTCAAGCAGGAGATCGGCGCCGGGCTGAACACCGGGATCATCCGGGCCGTCGGCGGCACCGGCAAGGTGGTGACCAATGCGGGCCTGGTGTTCGCCTTCACCATGGCCTCCATGGCGGTCAGCGAGCTTCGGGTGCTCGGCCAGGTGGGCACGACCATCGGCCTGGGCCTGCTGTTCGACACCCTGGTGGTGCGCGCGTTCATGACCCCGGCCATCGCCGCGCTGCTGGGCCGCTGGTTCTGGTGGCCGCTGACGGTGCGTCCCCGCCCCGCCAGCGCCATGCTCCGGCCGACTGGGCCCCGCCCGGCGGTGCGGGCCCTGCTGGGCGAGTAGCTAGATCAGCTGCGCGAGCGCGGTGACGACGATGAGGGCCAGCACGGCCCCGCCGATGACGTGCACCTGGCGCCGGGGCGTGAGTCGCTGCGGGAGGGGCCGCTGCTGCAGGGTGTGTTGGCGGCGCACGGCGATCAGGAACGTTCCCAACGCCACGGCGCCGGCGAGCCCGGCGGGGACCAGGTCGGCCGGGCGGACCGGGCCGTGGAGGTTCCTGATCATCAGCAGGGCGCCGTTGCCCAGGAACGCGAACGACGTCCGCGTCCAGGCCAGCATCGTCCGCTCGGCCGGGTCCCCGCGGTTCGCCGTCGGCTCGCTCAACTCATGACCGCCTTCGCGATCACCAACGCGAGCGCGATCAGCCCCACCACCGTCAGGCCCACCGCCAGGTAGGTCGGCGAGGGATGCCGTGGCAGCGGGGTCCCGTGACGCATGGCGCGATCCGCCTGCTGCCAACGCAACAACCCCATCCCGCTGGTGAGGATGGCCAGCAGCGCGAGCCCCCCACCGAGCACACGGCGCGCGCCGGGGACTCCCAGCTCCGGGACCAACTGCACGAGCGCCACGGCCGCGGCGAGCAACCCCAGCGCCGTGCGCTGCCAGGCCAGAAAAGTCCGCTCGTTGGCGAAGGTGAACCGGTAATCGGGCTCGCGCTCTTCGGCGCTGTCGGTGTCGGCCACGAGGCACATCGTTGCATGATGAAGCCTGTGGTCAAGGCGCTGCTGTTCGACGTGCAAGGCACGGCGACGGACTTTCATTCGACGTTGTGCGAGGAGGCGCGGCGGATCGCCGCCGGGCGGCACCCGGAAGCCGACTGGCCCGACGTGGTACGGCGTTGGCGCGCAGGCTACTTCACGACGCTCGACACGGCGGAGCACCACGGTACCGCGTGGGTGTCGGTGCGCGCGGTGTATCGGCGGGCCCTCGACGCGGTCCTGGACCAGCGCGGCATCGCCCTGTCCGGCGCCGAACGCGACGAGTTGACCCTGGCCTGGCAGCGGCTCAAGCCCTGGCCCGACGCGATGCCCGGGCTGACCCGGCTTCGAACCGCCTACACCCTGGCCACGCTGTCGAACGCCGACGTGTCGGCAGTCGTCAGCATCTGCAAGCGGGCGGGGCTGCCCTTCGACGCGATCTTCGCCGCGGAGATGGCCGGGGCGTTCAAGCCCGACCCGGCGGTGTATCGGATGGCCGCGACGTATCTGGGCCTGGACGCCGGCGAGATCATGATGGTGGCCAGCCACAAGTACGACATCCGCGCCGCGGCCCGGCTCGGGTTCCGGACCGCCTTCGTCGCGCGCCCGCTGGAGTTCGGCGCCGACGGCGACGCCGACGTGACCTATTCCGACGAATTCGACATCAACGCGTCCGACTTCCTCGATCTCGCAGCCCAACTCGGCTGCTGATCGGTTCAGGCAGTCGCGAAGCTCGGCGGGACGGTATTGGTCAGCGCCGGGTCCGGCTTCTCCGACGACATCGACAGGAAGCCGCGCGCGCAGCGCGCGGCCAGCAGCCAATTGGCGGGCTTCTTCATGTCCAGCCCGCCCAGCAGCTGCTTGATCATGGTCAGCGTGTCGAAGTAAATGCGTTCGCACACAAGCGTTTCCGTCTCGTCGAAGACGAAGTAGGCGGTCATGCGGACCCGGAACCGGCTGCCCGTCGGCGGCACCTTGCCGAGGTAGCCCAGATGGGTACCCATCAGCCAGAACTCGACGATCACCGCGTCGGCACTGTGCCGCAGTGCGATGATCTCGTGGTCCTGGTCGGGAAACGCGGTGCGGGTGTAGGCGTAGTAGTCGCGCACCGCTCGATCGCCGTCGTGGACGATCATCTGCGGGATCAGCTCGTAGCGCGGATGCGGGAAGGTCGACAACACGTCGTCCCAGTCCTGGCGGACCTCGTCGTGGAAGTGGTCGAGCACGAGCTTCTGGCGGGCGGCAAGTACGTCCGCGGCGGGGAACGCGGGAATCGTCATGACGAATAGGTTAGGCGGAATTTTGATAGCGCCGGCGCCATCAAGTTTTCGAGTGCGCACATGCTTCCGGACCGCGCGCTACCCCCGGGGCGGCGTCCAGGCGACCGGCAGCGCCTTGATGCCGTGAATGAACTGCGAGAGCAGCCGGGCGGGCTCCTCGACGGCGACGATGTCGGGTATCTCGCGGCGCAACTCGTCGAAGACCACCCGGATCTCGCGGCGGGCAAGGTTGGCGCCGAGGCAGAAATGCGCCCCGCCGCCACCGAAACCGAAGTGCGGGTTGGGGGTTCGCGCCAGGTCGAAGAGCCAGGGGTTGGCGAACGTCGCCTCGTCGCGGTTGGCCGAGTTGTACCACAACACGGCCTTGTCGCCCTCGGCCATCTTGGTGCCGCTCAGCTTGAAGTCGCGGGTCAGCGTCCGCCGCATGTAGACCACCGGCGAGGCCCACCGCACGATCTCCTCGACCGCCGTCGGCGCCAGCCGGTCGAAGTTGGCCCACCACTTGTCCCGTTCGTCGGGGTAGCGCGACAGGGCCAGCACGCCGTGGCTGGTCGCGTTGCGCGTCGTCTCGTTGCCCGCCACCACCAGCAGGATGAAGAAGGACGCGATCTCCGCCGACGACAGCCGCTCGCCGTCGACCTCGGCCTCCACCAGGCTGCTGGTCAGGTCGTCGTGGTGATTGACGCGGCGGTCCTCCGCCAGCGCGGACGCGTAGGCGCCGATGTCCATCGAGATCTTGAGGAATTCGTCGAAGTCGGTCGTCAGGTCGGGGTCGCCGAACCCGAGAATCACGTTGGTCCAGTGGAAGATTCGCTGATGGTCCTCCTCGGGGATCCCCATCATGTCGCAGATGATCTGCAGCGGCAGCGGGCCGGCGAGCTCGGTGACCAGGTCCGCTTCCCCGTTGGGGTGATTGGCGATCAGCGACGCGACCAGCCGGCGGGCTCGCTCCCGCACCGACGCCTCGATGCGCGCCACCACCTTCGGGGTGAACGCCCGGCTGACGATCGAACGCAGCCGCTGGTGCCGCGGGTCGTCGAGCACGATCATCGAACCGAAGTACTCGGCGATCTCCGGCGCGTTGTCGTTGACCGTGATGTTGGGGCTGGAGCTGAAGATCTCCGGATGGCGGCTGGCGAAGTGCACATCGTCGTGCCGGGTCAGCGACCAGTACCCGTCGCCCGCCACGAACCCCTCCATCTCGATCGCGGGCCAGAACGAGATGGGCGCCTCGCGGCGCAACGTGGTGAAGGCGCCGTCGCGGAAGTCGTCGTCGAGGCCCCAGAAGTCCAGCGAGTCCAGGTGGATGTCGGACAAAGGGACCTCCGGCGGCGGAGCCCCGTTCGTTCGCGTCGCGATACCCGTCTTAGTGGGCACAGACGGTCCTGCCGCCCGCCGACTGCGCGTCGGCGACCACGTTGCCGTCGAGCAGGATCCGGCAGCGCAGGGGGCCGGCGCCCTGCGCGCTGATCACGAACACCTGCCCGCCGAAGGAGGTGAACTCCGTCGACCACGGCAGCGGCACGTTGACCTGGTGCAGCTGACCGGCGTCGGTCTGGTACGAGATGTACTGCGCGACCGGGCCGCCGGTCACCTCGTAGCGGGCCTGCGGCATCTGGGGGATGGCCTGGGCCACGCCGGGGACCGTCGCGACCCAGCCGACTCCGACGGCGAACAGGATCCTCAGGCCACGCCGATGCTTCGTCATGATTTGCATCGTGTCACCACATGCGGTGCTACGGAAGCTTTCCGCCCAGACGAAGCGGCGCCGCTCTAATGTGAGTCCCAAGGGGGGCTGGCACGGGAAGGTGAGTATGTCGGAACACGGCGCAAAACGTGTGGTGGTTTGGGGCACCGGCTTCGTGGGCAAGATGGTGATCGCCGAGATCGTCAAGCATCCGCTGTTCGAACTGGTGGGGGTGGGCGTCAGCAACCCCGACAAGGTGGGGCGCGACGTCGGCGACATCTGCGGGCTGCCCGAGCCGGTCGGCATCATCGCCACCGACGACGTCGACGCGCTGATCGCGCTGAAGCCCGACGCGCTGGTGCACTACGGCCCGACGGCGATGCACGCCCAGGACAACATCGCGCTGATCACGCGGTTCCTGCGGGCCGGGATCGACGTCTGCTCGACGGCGATGACCCCGTGGGTGTGGCCGACCATGCACCTCAACCCGCCGCAGTGGATCCAGCCCATCACCGAGGCGTGCGAGCTGGGGGAGTCGTCGTGCTTCACCACCGGCATCGACCCCGGATTCGCCAACGACCTGTTCCCCATGACGCTGATGGGCCTGTGCTCGGAGGTGCGCCGGGTGCGCGCGTCCGAACTGCTCGACTACACCAACTACGAAGGCGATTACGAAGTCGAGATGGGCATCGGCCGCGAGCCCGAATACCACCCGCTGCTGGAAGACTCCAACATGCTGATCTTCGCGTGGGGCGCCACCGTGCCGATGATCGCCCACGCCGCGGGCATCATGCTCGACGAGATCACCACCACCTGGGACAAGTGGGTGACGCCGACCGAGCGCAACACCGTCAAGGGTGTCATCAAGCCCGGGCACGTCGCCGCGGTCCGGTTCACCATCAACGGGATCTACAAGGGCGAGACCAGGATTCAGCTCGAGCATGTGAACCGCATCGGCCTCGACGCCGCCCCCGACTGGCCCACCGGGCACGACAACGACGTCTACCGGGTGGAGATCGAGGGCACGCCCAGCGTGTTCCAGGAAACCGCGTTCCGGTTCACCGACGGGTCGGGCCGCGACGCGGCCACGGCCGGGTGCCTGGCGACCGGGATGCGGGCGCTCAACGCCGTGCCCGCCGTCAACGACCTGCGGCCGGGCTGGGTCACGCCGCTCGACCTGCCGCTGATCGCCGGCGCCGGCAACATCCGCTGACCGGCTGGCGCACAGGCGGCACCTAGGTTCCCCTGAGACGAGGTACAGGTTTCGGCGGCACAATAACGGCTAGCCTGGGATGCGAGTTGCTGAAGTTGGGGTTGGGGCAGATGGCCAATGGAAACGGGACCGCGCTGGGCCTGTCGATCGGTAACACCAACCTGGCGGCGGTGGCCGCCGGCCGGGCCATCACCCGCAAGCCCGTCCTGACGCTCTACCCCGAGCGCGCGCCGGAAGTGGGCGTGCCCGCGGAGAACCCGCGGCTCGACCAGCCCGGCCTGGTGATGACGGGATTCGTGCAGCGGGTCACCGACCCGCGGGGACTGGTGGCGGCCGACGGCTCGGTACACCGCGGCGAGCAACTGATCGCCGACGCGATGCGCGCGCTGGCCTACGCCCTCACCGGTGGGCGGCCCCTGCCCGACAGCGTCGCCGTGACCTATCCCGCCCACTGGGCCTCCGAAGCGGTCGACGCCGTGGGCACCGCGCTGAGCTCGGTAGCCGAATGGTCCCAGCGCGCGCGGCCGCTGCTGCTCATCCCCGACGCCGCGGCCACGCTGCTCGCCGTGCGGACCGGCCCGGGCATACCCGCCCACGGGACCGTGGCGGTGTGCGACTTCGGCGGCACCGGCACCAGCGTCACGTTCATGCGCGCCGACGGCGACTATCAGGCGCTGGCCCCGACCGTGCGGCTGAACGACTTCTCCGGCGACCTGATCGATCAGGCGCTGCTGAGCACCGTCATCTCCAACATGCCCACCACCACCTCCTTCGACCCGGCGGGCACCGTGGCGATCGGCTCACTGAGCCGGCTGCGGACCGCATGCCGGGGCGCCAAGGAAGAGCTGTCGTCGAGCACGGCGACCACCCTGAGCGACGGGCTGACCGGGCAAGTCCGGGTCACCCGCGCCGAACTCGACGACGCGATCCGCACGCCGCTGGACCGGTTCGTGGCGGTACTGGAAAACGCGTTGGCCCGCAACGGGATTCAGGACCTGGCGGCGGTCGTCACGGCGGGCGGCGGGGGCAACATCCCCGCGCTCACCACCACGCTGTCGCAGTACTTCCGCGTCCCGGTCATCACCACGCCGCGCCCACATCTGACGGCCGCCACCGGCGCCGCGCTGCGGGCGGCGAACGGTCCCGGCGAGGTATCCGCGGCGGCTTCGGCGGCTTCGGTGTCGCCGGAGGCGACCGCGACGGCGCAGGCCGCCCCGTCGGCGGCGATCACCGGCGCGGCTCCCGTGCGGGCGTGGTCGCTGACCGGTAAGCAACCGCAGGTCACGCCCACCCCCGCCGGCGAGGAGACCACCGACGAGCCCGCGGCCGCCAAGCGCAAGGGCCGCCTGTTTCGGCTGCCGGTCCTGGCCGCGGTCGTCGGCGGGGCGGCGGCGGTGGCGCTGGTGGGGACGGCCGTCACGATCGGCCTGACCTCGGCGAACAAATCCGCGACGACGCCGGCGCCGGGCGTGACCAGCAGCCCGGTTCCCGCGCGAGCTCTCCCCTCCTCTGTTCGCCGCCACGGTCGTATGTGAAAAAGAGACACCCCCACCCCCCCCGCCAACACCGAGACGCCGTCGACCAGCGTCCCGTCAGCCAAACCGCAGCAGGCACCGCCGCTGGCGGCGGCGCCGCGTCAGGCGATCCCGCGGGTCCCTGAGGTCCCGCCCATTCCGGCGGTCCCCGGACTCAACGAACCCATCCCCGGCCTGGATCGGGTCAACCAGATCATTCAAGGCATCGGCGGAGACTTGGGCATCAGCGGCATCCCCCAATTGGACCCTCAGCTGGGAACGACCCGATAGGTCAACGCTTTTCGCCCTTGTTCTCCGCCTTCGCGGCCTCTTTGAGTTGCTCGTTGAGGGCCTTGTCCTTCTCGATCTGGTCCTGCAGAGCCTGCTCGTCGCGCGAGTCGTCGGCCTTCGCCTGGCCGTCGGAGTCGGCACCCTCGGGCACTTCGTGCCTGGGGTTGCCGTCCTCGTCCAACCATTCGTTGACCGCGGTCCCCGACACGCTTCCCCCGGTGCCGGGCAGCACGATGGTGGGCTTTTCTTTGTAGGCCTCCATCATCTCGGCGGCCTTCTCCTTGTCGCCTTCGTCCGGCTCCGGCTTTTCCGTCAGCTTTTGATCGGTGTCCTGATCTGCCGCTTTATCGTCCTGGACGCTCATGCTTCAAACCCCCTCGCAATCGCATGTCGCGATGTTCGGGGGGTTACCCGTTGCGGCGTTGTGTCGAAACTCTCACTGCCGCGATCGTTCGCGCTTGACCAGCTCGACCAGCGCCAGCGGGATCCGCATCGGCTCGGGAGCGCTTGACAGCCGCCCCGCAACCGCCCGCTCGAGCTGGTCGACGAACTCCCCGGCCCGCGCGTCGCGGACGCCGCCGTCCAGCCCGCGCACCAGGGCGGGGAACAGCGCCGCGCGGGCGAAGGCCGCCCACTGCGCCCCGAAGGCCTCGGCGTCGTGGTCCACCTGGAATCGAGCCCAGAATCGGTCCTGGGCGGTGAACAGGTCGAGACGGTCGATCGACAGGCCTTCGAAGCGTCCTCTCGGCGAGAATGGCGCGCGAAAGTCCTTCTCGCTGCGGGCAAATGTGGGAATGGTCATGCGCCGGGCCTCGTCGTGGCGCAGCAGGCCGTCGCGCACATGCTCCCGCAGCGCCGCGAGCATCGCGTCGAGCAGCGTCGGGAAACCCGGCGTGCCGTCCTCGTCGAGGGCGATCGTCATCACCACCAGCCGCCCGTCGGGGGCCAGTTCGCGGCCGCGGAACGCCACGAAGTTGTGCCAGTCCAGGGCCGCCTGGTTGGCGTAGGCCGCGTGCACGGTGTCGTCGGTGCTGTAGGCGACGTGCACGTGGTCGTGCACCTCGCCCGGCATCGTGCTCAGCCACTGTGTGGCCCACGATGACCAGCCGAGGTTGACCGTCTGTGACGGCACGATCTGATCGTAGAAGGAACGGCCGATCGACGACGCGAACGTCGCCGCGTCCAGGTGCAGGTAACTCTCGGGGTCGTCCTCGAGCGTGTGAAACAGCGCCGAGAAGTCGTTGTCCGGTATGTCGGTGTGCGCCACCAGGATTGCGTGATCGTGACGGGTGCGGCGACGCAGCACCGTGATGGCCGCGCACAGCGGCTTGAGCGAATTGTGCCCGTTGGCGGCCCCGTAGTCGGCGACGACGATGGGCTGCGGCGGCTTGGGCAGCGCCACCTGCTCGGCGGCGCGCTCGAACAACGCGATCGCCGGGGCCAGCCCGGCAGCCTGCAGCCGCGACGACTGGGTGTACACGGGTTCGGGCCGGACCACAATGCTCGATTCGGGCATCCGAGGTTCAGGCCGCATGGCCCAACGATAGTCGTCAGCTGGGCCTGGGGTAGCGGACGCCGGTCAGCTGCTCGGAGAGTTCCCAAAGCCGTTGGCAGTCAGCCTCGTTGCGGGCTCGCTCGGGCACCTTGGCCGGTCGGACCCCACCGCCCGCGGCCTCGTAGAATCCGCGGGGCCCGTAGTACCCGCCGCCCTGGGCGTGCGGCGCGGCCGCGGCGTAGAGCGCCGGGAGGATGCCCTCGTCGATCTCCTGCCACAGGAACGGCGTGAACCGCCAGGACGCCTTGTACAGCCGTTCCATCAGCGCAGGCCGGTCGCGGCCGTGCGACGGGCCGGCGATCTGCAGGTTGGTCTTGGTCAGGCCGGGGTGCGCGGCGTTGGACATGATGCCCCAGCCGGCCGCGCGGCTACGCCGGTCCAACTCGAGGGCGAACATCAACACCGCCAGCTTCGACTGGCCGTAGGCCGACATCGCCGCGTAGGACTTCTCGAACTGGGGGTCGTCGAAGTGGATCTTGGCGTTCTGCCGGGCCGCCAGGCTGCTCAGGGAGACGACGCGCGCCTTGCCGGCGGCGCGCAGCAGCGGTACCAGGTGGCCGGTGAGGGCGAAGTGCCCGAGATGGTTGCTGCCGAACTGCAATTCGAAGCCGTCTGCGGTGGTGTCGCGTTCGGGCGGCGTCATGACGCCGGCGTTGTTGATCAGGATGTCGATGGGGCGGCCCTCGGCGTTGAGCTGCTCGCCCAGCGCCGCGACCGCGGCCAGCGACGACAGGTCCAGCGACTTGATGGTCAGCTTGGCGTCGGGCACTGTGGTGCGGATCTCCTCGATCGCCTTTTCGCCTTTGGCGCGATTGCGGATCGCCATGACGACGTCGGCGCCGGCGGCCGCGAGCCGCCGGGCCAGGCCGAAGCCCAGGCCGCTGTTGGCGCCGGTGACGATCGCCAGCTTGCCCGACAGGTCGGGCACCGTGGCGACGAGATCGTTGGCCATGCGAATCACTCCCTTCGTGTGCGCCCCGTCATAGTGTGCTCTTTGTGTCGGCTCGTCGACAGCGCATCCGCGGCTGGGCGGCCGCGTTGGTCCTCGGCGTGCTGCCCGCGCTCGCCTTTCCCGCGCCGGCGTGGTGGTGGCTGGCCTGGTTCGGCCTGGTGCCGCTGCTGCTGTTGGTGCGGGCCGCGCCGACCCCGTGGGAGGCGTCCGTGCGGGCCTGGTTCGGCGTCGCCGGGTACGTGCTGACCACGCAGTACTGGCTGGTGACGTTCGTGGGCCCGTTGCTGGTGGTGATGGCCGCCGGCTTCGGCGCGCTCTGGCTGCCCTGGGGGTGGTTGGCGCATCGGTTGCTGTCCGCGCCGGTCGGACCGGGCCGGACGGTCGCGGCCGTGATGGTGTTGCCCAGCGCGTGGGTGGCGGCCGAGGCCGTGCGGTCCTGGCCGCCGCTCGGTGGGTCGTGGGCGGCATTGGGCGCGTCCCAATCCGCGCAGCCCGTCACCCTGGCGTCGGCGTCGTTGGGCGGGGTGTGGCTGACGAGTTTCCTTGTGGCCGCGGTCAATACGGCTCTGGTGGGTGCCTTCGTGCATCGCGAGCTGTCCGGCCGGCTCGTCGTCCTGGGCTGCGCGGTGGGGCTGGCGGCGGTCGGCCCGGCCTGGTATTTCCTGGGCCCGATGCCCGCGGGCGGTCCCACGGTGCGGGTGGCGCTGGTGCAGCCCGGCGACATCGCCGACGCCGGCGCGCGCCAGGCCGCAAGCGAGGAGCTCACCGCCTCGGTTGCGGGTCAGCGCCCGGACTTGGTGGTCTGGGGAGAAAGCAGCGTGGGATCCGATCTCGCCAGCCACCCGGAGGTTGTGGCGCGGCTTGCCGAATTGTCCCGGCGGGTGGGCGCGGACCTGTTGGTCAACGTCGACGCGCCCGCGCCCGGCGGAGGGATCTACAAGTCGGCGGTGCTCATCGGGCCGGGCGGAACCTTGGGCACGTATCAGAAGACCCGGCTGGTGCCGTTCGGCGAATACGTGCCGCTGCGACCGCTTTTCGGCTGGATCACCCGCCACAGCAGGGCCGCCGCCGAGGACCGGCAGCGCGGGACCGGACCCGTCGTGTTGCATGCCGGCGCCCTGGCGATCGGCCCGTTGGTCAGCTACGAGACCCTGTTCTCCGACCTCGCCCGCCGGGAGGCGCAACTGGGTGCGGAGCTGTTGGTCTATCAGAGCTCCACGTCGTCATACCAGGGGAGTTGGGCGCAGCCGCAGTTGGCCGCGCAGCCGGCCGTCCGCGCCGTCGAGGCGGGCCGCCCGGCCGTGCACGCCGCATTGTCCGGCGACAGCTCGGCCTTCGACGCGCAAGGCCACCGGCTGGCGTGGTGCCCGTCGAACGTTCGCGGCGTAACCGTGGTGAGCGTGCCGCTGCGGTCGCGCGTCACGCCCTACCAACGGCTGGGCGACAGGGTGCCGGTGTTGGCCTTCGTCGTCCTCGTGGTGGCGCTGGTGCGCTGGCGGCGCCCCGCCCGCGGTGGCGGGTGAGCAGGTGAAGCGCCGGATCCTCAAGGGGCTCTTGCGGACGCGGCTCTCTCAGACCACTAGTCGACGCTCGAATTTGATATCGCCGGTGATATCAAGTTTCGCGATCGGATGGTGGTCTACAAACTGGTACCTATGTGACCGATGTGACGAGCGTGATCCTATGCGGCGAACCGCTCAGTGCCCGCGGGCCACCCACTCCTCGTAGTGCACGATCTCGTCGCCGATCGTGGTGCTGTCGCCGTGGCCCGTGTGCACCACCGTCTCGCCGGGCAGCTTGCCCAGCCGCTCGGAGATGGACTGCAGGATGGTCGGGAAATCCGAATACGAGCGGCCCGTCGCGCCCGGGCCGCCGGAGAACAGGGTGTCCCCGCTGAACACCACACCCAGGTCGTGCGAATACCAGCACACCGACCCCGGGGAGTGGCCCGGGGTGTGCATCGCCCGCAGCTCGGTACCGCCCACGCTGAGCGTCTCGCCGTCGGAGATGGAGCGAAAGTCGCTGTCGGGATGCGTCATTCGCCACAGCACGTCGTCGGCCGGATGCAGCAGCACCGGCGCGTCGAGCGTCTTGCCCAGTTCCGGTGCGACCGTCACGTGGTCGTTGTGCCCGTGCGTGCACACCACCGCGACGACGTGGCGGCCTGCCACGGCCTCGACGATCGGCTCGGCCGTGTGCGCGGCGTCGAACACCACCACGTTGGAGTTGTCACCGATCAGCCAGATGTTGTTGTCGACTTCCCAACTGCCGCCGTCTAATTCGAACGTGCCCTGGGTGACCACCTGCTGAATCTCAACCATCAGAGCACCACCACCGAACGCAGCACCTTGCCCCCGTGCATCTTGTGGAAGGCCTCCTCGACGTCTCCGAGGCCGATGCGCTCGGAGACGAACTGCTCCAGCGGCAGCCGGCCCTGCAGGTAGAGGTCGATCAGGGTCGGGAAGTCGCGCTCGGGCAGACAGTCGCCGTACCACGACGACTTCAGCGACCCGCCTCGGCTGAAGAAGTCGATCAGCGGCATCTCGAGCTTCATGTCGGGCATCGGAACCCCCACCAGCACAACGGTTCCCGCGAGGTCGCGGGCGTAGAAGGCCTGCTTCCAGGTTTCGGGCCGGCCGACGGCGTCGATGGCGACGTTGACCCCGAATCCGTCGGTGAGGTCCTGGATGGCCTCGACGACGTCGGCCTGGCGGGCGTTGACGGTGTGGGTGGCGCCGAACTTGCGGGCCCAGTCCAGCTTGGTGTCGTCGGTGTCGACCGCGATGATGCGCCGGGCGCCGACGAGCGCGGCACCGGCGATGGCGGCGTCGCCGACGCCGCCGCAGCCGATCCCCGCGACGGTGTCGTCGCGGGTCACCCCGCCGGTGTTGATCGCCGCGCCGATGCCCGCCATCAGCCCGCAGCCGAGTAGGCCCGCGACGGCTGGGTCGGCGGCGGGATCGACCTTGGTGCACTGGCCGGCGTGCACCAGCGTCTTGTCGGCGAACGCTCCGATCCCCAGCGCGGGCGTCAGCTCCGTGCCGTCGGTCAGCGTCATCTTCTGGGCGGCGTTGAAGGTGTCGAAACACAGGTGCGGGCGGCCGCGCTTGCAGGCCCGGCACTGGCCGCAGACGGCACGCCAGTTCAGGATCACGAAGTCGCCGGGCTCGACCCCGGTGACCCCGGGCCCGACCGCCTCGACCCGGCCGGCGGCCTCGTGGCCCAGCAGGAAGGGATACTCGTCGTTGATGCCGCCCTCGCGGTAGGTCAAATCGGTGTGGCACACCCCGCAGGCGATGACGTCGACCAGAGCCTCGCCGGGTCCGGGGTCCGGAACGACGATGTCCACCAGCTCGACGGGTTCGCCCTTCTTTCGTGAAATCACGCCGCGCACTGTCTGACTCATGGCCACCAACCTACGGTGTACCGTCGCAGGGCATGCGCGCCGGTGACGAGACCGCCTCCGAAACGTCAGAAGAATTCAGCGAACGAATTGCCGCGGCCATCGACGGCGCCAGCCTGACCCTGCTGCTGAGCATCGGGCACCAGACCGGTCTGCTGGACACGATGGCCGGACTGGCGCCGTCCACCAGCGCGCAGATCGCCGAAGCGGCCGGCCTCGACGAGCGTTACGTGCGCGAGTGGCTGGCCGGCATGACGACCGGACGCGTCGTCGACTACGACGCCGCCACCGCCACCTACTCGCTGCCCGCGCACCGCGCCGCCGTGCTGACCCGGGCGGCCGGGCCGGACAACCTGGCCCTGGTGGCCCTGTTCGTCCCGCAGCTCGCCGAGGTCGAACAGAAGATCATCGGCTGCTTCCGCGACGGCGGCGGCCTGCACTACGGCGAGTTCCCCCGGTTCCACGCGCTGATGGCTGAGCAGAGCGGCGTGGTGTACGACAAGGCGTTGGTCGACGTCGTGCTGCCGCTGGTCGACGGGCTCGTCGAGCGCCTGCGCGGCGGAGCCGACGTGGCCGACTTCGGCTGCGGCAGCGGCCACGCGATCAACGTGATGGCGCGGGCGTTCCCGGCCAGCCGGTTCACCGGCATCGACTTCTCCGACGAGGCCATCGCCGTCGGCGCCCGCGAGGCCGCCGACCTCGGCCTGGCGAACGCGAGCTTCGAGAGCCACAACCTGGCGCAGCTGGACAAGCGGGACGCCTTCGACCTCATCACGGTCTTCGACGCCATCCACGACCAGGCCCAGCCGGCGCGGGTGCTGGAGAACATCCACCGCGCCCTGCGGCCCGGCGGCGTCCTGCTGATGGCCGACATCAAGGCGTCCAGCCGGCTCGAGGACAACGTCGGCGTGCCGATGAGCACCTACCTCTACACCACCTCGCTGATGCACTGCATGACGGTGTCGCTGGCCTTGGACGGCGCCGGGCTGGGCGCCGCCTGGGGGACACAGCTGGCCACGGCGATGCTGAGCGACGCCGGCTTCGGCGACGTTCGGGTGGCGGAGATCGAGTCCGACCCGATCAACAACTACTACATCGCCTCTAAGTGATGCCGGCCCTCGACGCCCTGGACGACTGGCCGGTCGAGGCCGCCGCCGCGGCGGTGATCGGGCCCGGCGGGGTGCTGGCCAGCCACGGCGACACCGAACGGGTCTTCGAGCTGGCGTCGGTGACCAAGCCGTTGGTGGCGCGCGCCGTGCAGGTGGCCGTCGAAGAGGGCGTCGTCGACCTGGACACCGCCGCCGGACCGCCCGGTGCCACCATCCGGCACCTCCTGGCCCACGCGTCCGGCCTGGCCATGCACAACGACCACGTGCTGGCCGCCCCCGGGGCACGGCGCATCTACTCCAACCACGGTTTCACCGTGCTGGCCCGGGCGGTGGAGCGCGAGTCGGGGATCGAGTTCGGCCGCTACCTGGCCGAGGCCGTGTGCGAACCCCTGGGCATGGCGGCGACCCGGCTGGACGGCGGCGCGGCGGCCGCCGGGTTCGGGGCGAGGTCCACCGTGACCGACCTGGCCGCCTTCGCCGGCGACCTGCTGCGACCGGCGACGGTCTCGGCCGAGCTGCACGCCGAGGCGACGGCCGTGCAATTTCCCGGCCTGGACGGCGTGTTGCCCGGTTACGGCGTCCAGCGGCCCAACGACTGGGGGCTGGGCTTCGAGATCAGGGACGCGAAATCGCCGCACTGGACGGGCGCGGGCAACTCGCCGCGAACGTACGGCCATTTCGGCCAGGCGGGGGGCTTCATCTGGGCGGATCCCGAACGGGACCTGGCCCTGGTGACCCTGACCAACCGCGATTTCGGGGAGTGGGCACTGCGGCCGTGGCCTGCGCTTTCCGACGCCGTGCTGGCCGAATACGCCTAAGAGAAAATGCACACTAGCGCAACATGGGTATCACAGGGCACAATAGACACGCACGACACACAAAATAGTTAGCAATCCTGCTTTCCAGGTGCCGCCAGGTCGTTGGGGAAGACGTCCCTCGCGGAACCGAAGGAGCAGGAAATGCGTGCGTCGAATCAATTCGCCGACGTGACGACTGGCGTGGTGTACGTGCACGCTTCGCCGGCGGCGGTATGCCCGCATGTCGAGTGGGCGTTGTCGTCGACCCTGGGGTCGAAGGCGAACCTCACGTGGACGCCGCAGCCGGCCATGCCCGGACAACTGCGCGCCGTCACCAACTGGGTCGGGCCGGTGGGCACCGGCGCGAGGCTGGCCAACGCCTTGCGCTCCTGGTCGGTGCTGCGGTTCGAGGTCACCGAGGACCCCAGCCCCGGAGTGGACGGCCAGCGGTTCAGCCACACCCCGCAGCTCGGCCTCTGGAGCGGGTCGATGAGCGCGAACGGCGACGTCATGGTCGGGGAGATGCGGCTGCGCGCACTGATGGCCCACGGCGCCGACACCCTGGCCGCCGAGCTGGACACGGTGCTGGGAACGGCATGGGACGACGCCCTCGAGGCGTACCGCGACGGTGGCGAGGTCGGCGAGGTGACCTGGCTCAGTCGGGGCGTCGGCTAGCCGCGCGCTTGACGGCTATGAGGGCTCATCTTCGGCGGGGGAGTCGTCGTCTTCAGCCAGGTGGCGCAGCACTCGTTCGTTGAGGGCGGCGAGCATGTCAAGCTCGGCCGGGGTGAGCAGGTCGATGAAGTTCCGCCGGACGTCCTCCACGTGCCCGGGTGCCGCCTTCTCGATGGCGGCGCGGCCGGCCGGTAGCAGGCAGACCATGGTGCTGCGAGCGTCGTTGGGGTTCGGCTCGCGGCAGATCAGCCCGTCCTTCTGCATGCGCCGCACCTGGTGGGAGACACGGCTCTTCTCCCATCCCAGTGTGTTGCACAGGTCGTGCGCGGGCATGCGGTCCCCGTCGTGGCTTGAGAGCACCGCCAGGATCTCGTAGTCGGCCCCGGACAGACCCGATTTTTGCAGGCCCCGGTTCAGGTGCACGTCGAGCTGATGATGTGCGTGCTGGAAGGCCCGCCAGGCGCGGTCTTCACGAGGGTCCAGCCAATTCGGTTCCATCACCCACCATGCTAGCGGATTGGTTGACTCGTCAACAAACCTTCCTTAAGGTTGAGTAGTCAACCTTTCCGACGAGTTCAGACGGGACACCTCATGAGCAAGATCAGCATCATCGGCACCGGCAACATGACCCGCGCCATCGGCGCTTTGGCGGTAGCGGGCGGCAACGCCGTCGAAGTCATCGGCCGTGATCGATCCAAGGCCGCTGACCTGGCCAAGGCTCTCGGCGGCAGCGCCACGACGGGAGAGTTCGGCGCCGTCCCGTCGGGGGACATCGTCATCGTGTCCGTGTTGTATGCCGACGTCGTTCCGGTCGTCGCCCAGTACGGGGACGCCCTCGCGGGCAAGGTCATCGTCGACATCAGCAACCCGTTCAATTCCGCGGCCGACGGGCTGGCGATCCCTGATGACACCTCCGTCGCGCAGGAAGTTGCCAAGGTGGCCCCGGCCAGCGCCAGCGTGGTGAAGGCATTCAACACGATCTTCGGTGTGGTGCTGGCCCAGGGCCGGCCGCTCGACGTCTTCATCGCCGGCGACGACGCGCGCGCCAAGGCGGCCGTGGCGGAGTTCATCGAGAGCCTCGGGCTGCGCCCACTGGACGTCGGCGGCTTGAACATGGCGCACTGGCTGGAAGGAACGGGCCTGGTCGTGATGGGCCTGGCCCGCCACGGGGTGGGGAACTTCGACTTCGCCCTCGGCGCCACCGTTCCCGCCTGAGTCACCCCGGTCCACGCCGTCAACGACAAGGGGCGCCGTGCGCCCGGGGCAATGGTTGATGGATCACTGAAAGGAATTCTCTAATGAAACTTGGTTTCGCTATTCCCATAGTCGGGCCCGCGGTCAGCGGCGCCGCTGACCTGGCCGCGTTCTGCCGCGGACTTGAGGACCTTGGTTATGACACGCTGTGGGTCGGCGATCGCTTGGTCACGCCGGTTGATATGCACAGCGCCTACCCGGGCAAAGAACAGCCGTACCCGCCGCAGATGACTCGTTACCTCGACCCGGTGCTGCTGTGGACGGTCGCCGCGACGGCAACCAGCCGGGTGCGACTGAACTCCAGCACGCTCAGCACGTTCTACTACGAGCCGGTGCACTTGGCCCGGCTGCTGACCACGCTCGACGTGCTGAGCGACGGCCGCCTTGACGTTGGCGTGGGAATCGGGTGGATGAAGGACGAGCACGATATCGCCCGCGGCGCGGACTGGCGCCGACGCGGACGGATGCTCGATGACCTGCTGGCGTTCCTACACCGGTGGTGGACGACCACCCCGGTGTCCTGGGACAGCGAGTTCTTCTCGCTGCCGCCGGTCCATGCCGAGCTGCGTCCGGTCCAGGCCGGCGGTCCGCCCATCTGGATCGGCGGTGTCAGCGAGGCCGCGATGCGCCGGGTCGGCCGCCGCGGCACCGGCTGGCTGGGGGTCGAGGAGCTGCAGGACGAGTTCACCGACCACTTGTGGTCGATTGCGCGTCGTGCGGCGAAGGAGGCCGGCCGCGATCCCGACGCGCTGAAGACGGCCATGCGGATCAACCTCGAACCGGGCACGTCGGTCGACTCGCTTGCCGGCAAGCTCAAGCGCCTGGCCGGGTCCGGCGTTGATGAGGCGTTCGTGGACGCGTTCGCAGCGTTTCCCAGCCTTGACCAGACGCTTGACTTCGCGAGCCAGGTGATCGCGCACACCGGTCGGTTGTGACTCGTGGGAAAGCTGGACGGCAAGATGGCTCGTAGCTGTGTGCCCAAACTACGGCCGGGCCGGACGCAGGATCCGCAGCGCGCCGGGAACCGCGCTGATCTCCGCGGGAAGCGAGCAGGCGAAGTCGCCGTCGGCGTAGACGTTGATCCCGGGGCACTCGACGTGGATCGAGCGGGCCCGCGTCGTGCTCACCTCGTCGAGGTCGATGTGGGTGCCCTTCATCACGGTGGGGAACAGGCGCACCAGCTTCGTCCGCGACGCCGAGTGCACCATGGTGATGTCGAGCAGGCCATCGGTGGGATCGGCGTGCGGGCAGATCAGCATGCCGCCGCCGTAGCTTCGCGTGTTGCCGAAGGCCGCCAGCGTGATGTCGTCATCGATCTCCCGCGTCCCGTCCAGCACCATGCGAAACGGCAAGAGCCGCAGTTGCGATAGTTCGGCGAGCATCGCCAGGTAGTAGCGCAGCCGCCCGTGCGGCCACGTCATCCGGTTGGCCCGGTCGGTCACCAGGGAGTCGAATCCGGTGGCGGCGACGGTGCCGAACCATTTCTCGGAGCCGGTGCTGTCGCGAATCTTTCCCAGGTCGACGGTTTCGGCAAAGCCGTCGGCGACGATGTCCGCTGCGGCTTCGGGATCCTTTGTGGGAAGGCCGAATTCGCGGGCGTGGTCGTTACCTGTCCCCGCCGCCACGATGCCGATCGGAACGTCGGTGCCCGCGAGCACCTGCAGCGCGTTGGAGACGACGCCGTCGCCGCCGGTCGCCATGACGGCGTCGGCACCCTTCTCCAGTGCCGCGCTCACCAGGTAGCGCGCGTCTTGTGCGTCGTCGCCGATGATCTCGACGACCTCCACGCCACGGTGGTGCAGCCGCGCGATCGCGCGCTCCGCCGCCCGGATCGCCGTGCCGTGTCCGGAGACGGGATTGGTCAGCGCGATCACCTTCGTGATCTCGCGCCGGCTCATGGAATCAGCTTGCCGGGGTTGAGGATTCCGGCCGGGTCCAGGGTCGCCTTGACCGCGCGCAGGACATGCACCCCGAGCTCGCCGACCTCGTCACGCATCCACGGCCGGTGGTCGGCGCCGACCGCATGATGGTGGGTGATCGTCCCGCCGGTGGCCATGATCGCGTCGCAGGCGGCCGCTTTGGCGGCCCGCCATTGTTCGATCGGGTTGCCGCGCTGCCCGGCGACGACGGTGAAGTACAGCGACGCGCCGGTGGGGTAGACGTGCGAGATGTGACACATCACCAGCGCCGGCGTGCCGGTCTTCGCCAGTGCATCGGTAAGCGCTTGCGTCACAGCGGCTTTGAGCGCGGGAATATTGGACCAGTCGGTCGCGGTCTCGAGGGTCTCGCAGAGCGCACCGGCCGATAGCAGCGAATCGCGCAGATACGGTGCGCCGAACCGCCCGTGCTCCCACGCCCGCGCCGGCGCTTCACCCAGCGACGTTCCGCCCTGGGCCACCAGCAGCGAGCTGGTTTCGGCGTGCCGGCTTTCGACGTGTTCTTTGGTGCCCTCGAACACGGTGATGCCCAGGCAGCCGCCGGTGATCTGGCTTTCGCCAATGGACTCGGTGGTGGCCAGGTTGACCCCGGTCTCGGCCTCGTCGGAGAGCCGGATGACCGTGGAGCCGGTGGCCGTTTGCGTGACGGCGCGCAGCGCCGCGGCGCCGGTCTCGAAGTCGGGGAAGGACCACGCCTCATAGCGGGCGGCCTCCGGCGCCCGGTGCACGCGCAGCCGGACCCGCGTGATGACACCGAAGACGCCCTCCGACCCGATGAGCAGCTGACGCAGGTCGGGGCCCGCGGCGGACTCGGGCGCGCGGCCCAGGTCCAGGGTGCCCACCGGCGTCACCACGCGCAGGCCGCGCACCATGTCGTTGAATCGGCCGTAGCCCGCCGAGTCCTGCCCGGACGAGCGCGTCGCGGCGAAGCCACCGATCGTGGCGTATTCGAAGCTCTGCGGGAAATGCCCGAGCGAAAAGCCTTGGGCGCCAAGCATGCGCTCCGCATCCGGCCCGGTGACACCGGCTTCGAACACGGCCTGGCCGGACACCTCGTCGAGCGAGATCAGTCGATCGAGGCGGCGCAGGTCGAGGGCGACGATGGCGGGGAATTCACCGCGGATCGGATCCAGGCCGCCGACCACGCTGGTGCCGCCGCCGAACGGCACGACGGCGATGCGATGGTGCGAGCAGTAACGCAGGATCGTGGCGACTGCATCCTCGTCGCCGGGGAGCAGGATCGCGTCGGGCGCATCCTGCACCCCGGTGTCCCTGCGGCGCAGCAGGTCGAGCGTGGACTTGCCGCCGGCGTGCAGCAGCCGGTCCCGGTCGTCGGTGCGGCAGTAGGCGGCGCCGACGAGTTCGGCCAGCGCGTCGAGGTGCGCCTGCGGCAAGGCCGACGGCCGGAGGCGCACCGCGTCGGCTGCGAGTTCGGCCGCATCGGAATCCTCCACGCCGACAGCCTGTTTCAGCAGCGCCCGGATTCCCTCGGAGAGCGGCTTGGCCGCCGCGGGGTCACCCCACGCGTTCCACTTCATCGGGGGGACGAGGCCCTCGGGTTGCGTCATGCGTTACAGTATTACACATGCTGTCAATCAGTAACGCTCCGACTGTGGCGGACACGGGGGAGCGCATCCTCGCGGCGGCAGCCAGCTGTGTGGTCGACTTCGGGGTGGACCGGGTCACCCTGGCCGAAATCGCCCGGCGCGCCGGCGTCAGCAGGCCCACGGTGTACCGCCGCTGGCCGGACACGAAATCGATCGTCGCGGCGCTGTTGACCCGGCACGTCAGCGAGGCGATGCGGGACGCGCCGCTGCTCGGTGATGACCGCGAATCCCTTGTGCGACAGATCGTTACGGTGGCCGACTTGCTACGACGGGACCGGCTCGTCATGTCGGTGCTGCACTCCGAGCTCGCGCCGATCTACATCACCGAACGCCTGGGGACCAGCCAGCACATGCTGATCGACGCCCTGGCCGCCCGGCTCGCAGTGGCCCAGCGCACCGGCAGCGTCCGCGCCGGTGACCCCGTCCAGATGGCCACGATGGTGTTGTTGATCGCCCAGTCCACCATTCAGTCGGCCCAGATCGTCGAACCGATCCTGGACGCCGACGCGCTTGCCGGCGAGCTCGCCTACTCGCTGAACGGATACCTGTCGTGATACCCGATCCCACCGCGCTGAACGCCGCCCGCCGCGCGGCCGATCTCGCGGCCCTGGCCGAGGGCGAGCCGCTGGACGTCGTCGTGATCGGCGGCGGCATCACCGGCGCCGGCATCGCACTGGATGCCGCCTCACGGGGCCTGCGGGTCGCGTTGGTGGAAAAGCACGACCTGGCCTTCGGCACCAGCCGCTGGAGCTCCAAGCTCGTCCACGGCGGGCTGCGCTACCTGGCCACCGGCAACGTGGGCATCGCCCGGCGCAGCGCCGTCGAGCGCGGAATCCTCATGAGCCGCAACGCCCCCCATCTCGTTCGCGCGATGCCGCAACTGGTTCCGCTGCTGCCGTCCATGAGCCGGGGCAAACGCGCCCTGGTGCGCGCCGGGTTCCTGGCCGGCGACGCGCTGCGGATGCTGGCGGGAACGCCGTCGTCGATCCTGCCCCGGTCGCGCCGAGTCGGCCCGGACCGCGTCGCGCAGATGGCGCCGACCGTGCGACGCGAGGGCCTGGACGGGGGTCTGCTGGCCTATGACGGGCAGCTGATCGACGACGCCCGGCTGGTCACCGCGGTCGCTCGCACCGCCGCGCAGCACGGCGCCCGGATCCTGACCTACGTGGCGGCGTCGAAGGCGGCCGGAAGCAGGGTGCGGTTGACCGACCAGCGCACTGGGGAGTCGTTCGACGTCTCGGCGCCGGCGGTCATCAACGCGGCCGGGGTGTGGGCCGCCGAGATCGACGGCCTGTTGCGGCTGCGGCCCAGTCGCGGCACGCATCTGGTGTTCGATGCCGGCGCCTTCGGCAATCCCACTGCGGCGCTGACCATCCCGATTCCGGGCGAGCTCAACCGGTTCGTGTTCGCCATGCCCGAGCAGCTGGGCCGGGTCTACCTGGGGCTGACCGACGAAGCGGCGCCCGGCCCGATCCCGGACGTGCCCACCCCGTCGGCAGAGGAGGTCGCGTTCCTGCTCGACACGGTCAACACCGCGTTGGGGGTGGCGCTCGGCCCGGCCGACGTCATCGGCGCCTACGCGGGGCTGCGGCCGCTCATCGACACCGGCGAGGGCCGCACCGCCGACGTCTCGCGCGAGCACGCCGTCGTGGAGTCGGCGTCCGGGATCATCAGCGTGATCGGCGGCAAGCTCACGGAATACCGCTACATGGCGCAGGACGTGCTGGATCGCGCCGCCAGCGTCCGGCACCTGCGCGCCGCAAAGTGCCGGACGCACGACCTGCCGCTGATCGGCGCGCCCGCCAACCCGGGATCGGTCGGCCCGGGCTCGGTTGCCGGGTTGCCCGCGTCGCTGGTGCGGCGGTACGGCGCCGAGGCGGCCAAGGTCGTCGCCACCGCCTCCTGCAAGCGCCCGACGGAACTGGTGGGCGAGGGCATCGACGTCACCCGGGCGGAATTCGAGTACGCGATCACCCACGAGGGCGCCCTGGACGCCGCCGACGTCCTGGATCGGCGCACCCGCATCGGCTTGGTGGAATCCGACCGCGAGCGGGTGGCCGCGGTGGCCGAGGAGTTCGTGGAGCGGTTCGGCTAGGGCGCCAGGCTCCTTTCGATTCTGACTGTAAATATCGAATGGTAGTTACTATCATTTTGTCATGACCACTACCACGCGCGTTCCCGTACTCATCGTCGGCGCCGGCGCCGGCGGCCTCGCCACCTCCGCATTGCTCGCCAGGCATGGGGTGCGTTCGCTGCTGGTCGAGAAGCGGCATGAGGTCTTCATCTATCCGAAGGCCCGCAACCTGAGCTTTCGCAGCCTGGAAATCCTGCGTGGCCTCGGTCTCAGCGACCAGGTACACGCGGTGGCCGACCATGTCTCGGCCCTGATGGTCAGGCCCGCGCTCAACAGCCCCGAGGAGAAGCTGGCCATCGACGTCAACGCGGTCTTCGCGGGACTCGACGCGCTGAGCCCGGAGCCCGCGGCGCAGTACTGTCCGCAGAGCAGGCTGGAGCCGATCCTGCTCGCCGAAACGCGCCGACGGGGAAGCGAGGTGCGGTACGGGACGGAAGTGGTGTCGCTCGAGCAGGACGGGGCCGGCGTCACCGCGGCGGTCCGCGACCGGGATTCGGGGGAGCCGGAGACCATCCGCGCCGACTACCTCGTCGGCGCCGACGGCGCGCACAGCCCGATCCGAAACTGGCTGGGCATCACCACATCCGGCTACGGCGCACTGCCGATCTACGTCGTGTTCATCTACTTCCGGGCGCCCTGGACGAAGTTCGTCTCGCACCTGGCCGACGGCGATGGCGTGCAGGTCAAGAACGCCGACGTCGACGGCATCTTCCTGCTGGTCGAGGGCGACCTGGGCATGTTCATCACCATGTATTTCCCGGGCAGCGGCGAAACGGCGGACCAGTTCACCCCGCAGCGGTGCCGCGATGTGCTCACCAAGGCGTTCGGCGAGCCGATCGACATCGACGTCATCGAGGTCGCGGCGTGGCAGCCCTACGAGCAGGTCGCCGACCAATTCCAATGCGGCCGCGCCTTTCTCGTCGGCGATTCGGCGCACACCATGCCGCCGTTCAAGGCCGGGGGAGCCAACACCGCGATTCAGAGTGCCCACAACTTGGCATGGAAGCTCGCCGCCGTGCTGGACGGGACCGCAGGTCCGGCGCTGCTGGAGACCTACCACGCCGAACGCCACCCGGTGGGGCGATTCGCGGCGCGCCAGTCGCTGACCGGCCCGACGCTTGCGGTGCTCCCCTTGGGCGACGACCGCCCGCAGCTGCCGGCCGACGAAGAGTGCTCGATGTTCGAATTGCTCATCGGATACCGCTACCACTCGGCGGCCATTGTGAACGGGCAGGGGGAGCCTGACACGGTGCAACTGGTCTCGGAGTTGCGCGCCCAGCCCGGCACCCGGGTGCCGCACGTGTGGGTGCGCGACGGTGTCTCGACGCTGGACCTGCTGGGCCCGGGATTCACGGTGCTCACCGGCGACGAGCGCTGGTGTGCCGCCGCGGCTTCGGTGTCGGTGGCCGCGCAGCGCGTCTACAGCGACGAGTGGGCGGCGGCCACCGGGCTCGGTCCTTCCGGCGCCCTGCTGGTTCGCCCCGACGATTTCGTCGGCTGGCGCTGTGACGCGCTACCCGCAAATCCGGAAGGCGAACTGCGGCAGGCGCTTACGACGATCCTGGGCCGCTGAGGACTCCGCGAGCGTAACCACACTGCGATTTCAGACCCGATTTTTCGCAGTACGGTTACGCTCGCGAGCGCACGAAGTTCGAGCGTAAGAAATTACAGCGGGATGTTCTTGTGGCGTCCACGGCGCGCCGGCGCCTGGGCCAGCGCCTCGGTGAGCTTGCTGCGGGTGTGCGAGGGGTCGATCTTTTCGTCGACCACACCGATCTCGATGGCGCTGTCCACACCACCGGCGATCTTCTCGTGCTCGGCCGCCAACTCGTCGTGCAGCGCCTCGCGCTCGTGATCGGCCGCGGCGGCCAGCTTCTTCTTGTGCAGGATGCCGACGGCGGCCTTCGCGCCCATCACGGCCACCTCGGCGTCCGGCCAGGCGTACACCTTGGTCGCGTTGAGCGACCGGGAGTTCATCGCGATGTAGGCCCCGCCGTAGGTCTTTCGGGTGACCAGCGTGACGCGCGGAACCGTGCACTCGCCGAAGGCGTGCAGCAGCTTCGCGCCGCGGCGCACCACGCCGCCCCACTCCTGGTCGACACCGGGCAGGTAGCCCGGCACGTCCACGACCACCACCAGCGGGATGCCGAACGCGTCGCAGAGCCGCACGAAACGCGCTGCCTTCTCGGCGCTTTCGGAGTTCAGGCAGCCGCCCAGCCGCAGCGGGTTGTTCGCCAGCACGCCGACCGTCCGGCCGGACAGCCGACCCAGGCCGATCACCATCGACGGCGCCCAGTTGGCCTGGAACTCGTCGAACGGGGTCTCGTCGTCCAGGATCGCGGTCACGATCGGACGCACGTCGTAGGCACGCCGCGACGATTCCGGCAGCAGCGCGTGGATGTCGGTGTCACCCGCTTCGGCCTTGGTGCGGTCGAAATGCCCCTGCTGGCAGAACAACCCGACCAGGCGACGACCGCGCTCGTAAGCATCGAGCTCGTCGTCGGCGACAATGTGGCACACCCCGGACTTCTTGTGGTGGGTCTCCGGGCCACCGAGGGACGCCATGTCGACGTCCTCACCGGTGACGCTGCGCACCACGTCGGGCCCGGTGACGAACACCCGGCTCTCGGGCGCCATCACGATGACGTCGGTCAGCGCGGGGCCGTAGGCGGCGCCGCCGGCCGCGAAACCGACGACCACCGAGATCTGCGGGACGTATCCCGACGCGCGGATCATCGCCTCGAACACCGTCCCGACCGCGTGCAGCGCCTTGACGCCCTCGGCCAGCCGGGCCCCGCCGGAGTGCCAGATACCGACGATCGGGCTCTGTTCCTCGATGGCGGTGTCGTAGGCGTTGACGATGTGCGCGCAGCCCTCGACGCCCATGGCGCCGCCCATCACCGTTCCGTCGGTGCAGAACGCGATGGTGCGCACACCGTTGACGGTGCCCGACGCCGACAGCACCCCGGAGCGGTCACGCTCGTGCAGCAGCTCGACGCTGCCCTCGTCGAAGAAGTTGCTCAGACGCAGCAACGGGTCCCTGGGGTCGAGCGACTCGCCGACCGACGCGGGGGCCATGATTGTCATCGCAAGGTCTCCTGTTCTCCGGTGTGCTCTCGGTTGAGAAGCGGTGATCAGTACCGCCCGAACACGATCGCGACGTTGTGGCCGCCGAATCCGAACGAGTTGTTGATCGCGTATTCGTAGTTGCCCGGCCGCGGCTTACCCGACACCACGTCCAGATCGATCTCAGGGTCGAGGTTTTCCAGGTTCAGTGTCGGCGGAACGACCTGGTCCCGCAGGGCTTGCACCGTCAGGATCGATTCGACCGCACCCACGGCGCCGACCGAGTGCCCCAGCGCCGCTTTGGGCGCGTAGACCGCCGCGTTGCCGCCGTGGGCGCCCAGCGCGTTGTTGATCGCCTTGCTCTCGGCGACGTCACCCACCGAAGTGCCGGTGGCGTGGGCGTTGACGTGCTGGATGTCGGAAGGCGACAAGCCGGCGAGCTGAATCGCCCGGCTCATCGCGTGCCCGGCCCGCAGCCCGTTGGGATCGGGCGCCACCATGTGGTAGCCGTCCGAGGTGATGCTGGCACCCATGATGCGGGCCAGGATGTTGGCCCCACGAGCCTTGGCGTGCTCCTCGGTCTCGATCACCATGAGCGCCCCCGCCTCGCCGAACACGAAGCCGGTGCGGTCCCGGTCGAACGGGCGGCACGCGCCCGCCGGGTCGTCGTTCTTGGTCGACATCACGATGCGCATCTGGGCGAACGCCGCGATCGGCACGGCTTCGATCTTGGTCTCCACACCACCGCAGATGGCGATGTCGGCCTCGCCGAAGACGATGTTGCGCCACGCCTGGGCGACGCCCTCGGAGCCGGACGCGCACGCCGAAACGGGAGTGATCACACCCGCCTTGGCATGCCGCTCCAGGCCCACCGCCGCGGCGGCGCCGTTGGGCATGTACTTCTGCACCCCGAGCGGCGAAACCGCCTTCATGCCACGAGCGCGCATGTCGTCGTAGCTGAAGACCATCTCCTCCGAGGAGCCCAGACCGGTGCCGATGGACACCATCAAGCGGTCGGAGTCGACCTCGGGCGAGCCGGCGTTCTCCCAGACCCGCCGGCTCAAGATGGTGGACATCCGCTGCAGATAACCCGTCCGGCGCAGCTCGACGCGGGTCATCTGGCTGTCGAATTCCTCCAACAGATGCCCGCCGATCTTCACCGGCAGGTCGAACTCCTCGACGAACGGGTCCTCGAGTTTGCGGATACCACTTTGGCTGTCCAACAACAGCTTCCAGGTGGTTTCGGCATCAGTTGCCAGAGCGGTCGTCATGGCGACGCCAGTGACGACCACGTTCGGGAGAGTTTTCCCGGTAACTAGCTCTGTCATGGGGCTTGCGAACGTTCCTTCCGTACTTGTCGGCTCTTCCCCGGGCCGTTACGGCCCGGGTCGTCGCCCGACGCCGTGCTCAGTACCGCCCGAAGGCGAGCGCCACGTTGTGGCCCCCGAATCCGAACGAGTTGTTGATGGCGTAACGGAAATCGCCGTAGCGAGGTTCGCCCGCGACAACATCAAGGTCGATCTCGGGATCAGGGGTTTCGTAGTTGAGTGTTGGCGGTATCACGCCGTCCCGAAGGCTCAATACCGTGAGAACAGATTCCAGCGCACCGACCGCTCCGATGGAGTGGCCCAGTGCGGATTTCGGTGCGTACACCGCCGCTTGCTCGCATCCGGCGACCCGGATGGCGTTGGCCTCGGCCGTGTCGCCGATCGGTGTTGCCGTCCCGTGCGCGTTGACGTGGTCAATGTCCTTGGGGGACAAGCCCGCCAACTCCAGCGCCCGCGTCATCGCCCGGCCGGCGCGCACGCCGTCGGCCGCCGGCGCCACCATGTGGAAGGCGTCCGAGGTGATGCCGGCGCCCATCAGCCTGGCCAGCGGCTTGGCGCCGCGCGCCTTGGCGTGCTCCTCGGTCTCGATGAGCATCATGGCCCCGGCCTCGCCGAACACGAAGCCGTCGCGGTCCTTGTCGAACGGCCGCGATGCGCGTTCGGGCTCGTCGTTGCGAGTGGACATGGCCCGCATCATGGAGAATGCCGCGATGGGCAGCGCCTCGATGGGACCCTCGACGCCACCGCACACGGCGACATCCGCGTCGCCCATGACGATCTGGCGCCACGCGTGGGCGATCGCTTCGGAGCCCGACGAACAGGCCGACACCGGGGTGATGACCCCGGCGCGCGCCCCGAGCTGCAGGCCCACCACCGCCGCGGCGCCGTTGGGCATGATCATCTGAACGGCGAGCGGCGACACCTTGCGGGGGCCGCCCTCGTTCATCAGGTCATAGCTCTCGACGATCCTTTCGGCGCCACCGAGCCCGGTGCCGACCACGACCGAGAACCGGTCGGGGTCGAGCTCCGGGGTGCCGGCAGATTCCCACAGCTGAGTGCTGAGCAACTTGGCCAGCCGCTGGACGTAGGACATCCGCCGCAAGTCGAGCCTGCTCATGTGCTCGTCGATGGGCTCCTTGAGGTGACCCCCGATCTTCACGGGCAGGTCCCACTTGGTGACGAACTCGTCTTCGAGAACGTGGATGCCGCTTTCGCCGGCCAACAAACCCTTCCACGTGCTCTCGATGTCCGACGCGACCGATGTCGTCGCCGTGACGGCGGTTACCACAACGCTGGGGGAACCGCCATTAGCAGTGGAAGGCTTGCTCACTTGTCCGCGTCCATCCTCGCCTTGACGTTGGCGACGGCGTCGGGGTTCTCGGTCTCCAGCTTGGCGCGCAGCGCCTCGGCAGCCTCGGGGTTCTCTTCCTCGAGCTTCTGGATGTAGGAGACGACATCACCGACGGTGCGCAGGCCGGCGAGGTCCTCGTCCGGGATCTTCACGCCGTACTTGTCCTCGGTCTGCACGGCGATCTCAACCATCGACAGCGAGTCGATGTCCAGGTCGTCGACGAACGACTTCTCCGGGGTGACCTCGGACGGCTCGATACCGGTGACCTCTTCGATGATCTCCGCGATACCGGCGATGATTTCTTCCTGGCTGACGGCCACAGCGTCTTCCCTTCGTAATGTGTTGTGTTGATCGAACAGAGCGTTATAGAGCGTTATGTGGTTGTACTGGATGCGGCTTTCTAGAGTTCGGCCAGTGCGTCCAGGTCTGCGGGTGCCTTGACGGCGCGGGTGGTGACCCCCCGAAGTTCTCGTTTGGCGATACCCGTCAGAGTGCCCGCGGGCGGGAACTCCACGGCCGCCGTGACCTCGCGGTCACGCATGGTCGCCGTGCACAGGTCCCAGCGCACCGGCTGGGTCAGCTGGGCGACAAGCGCCTCCATCGCCGCCGCCGCGGAGGCGACGGGCTGCCCGTCGCGGTTCGACAGCAGCGTGGCAGTGGGCTCGGCGGTCGCGACGGCGGCCGCAGCGGCGGCGTAGCGGTCGAGGGCCGGCGCCATGTACTTGGTGTGGAACGCCCCGGCCACTCCGAGCGCGCGGACCCGGGCCTTGGCCGGCGGGTCCTCGGCCAGCTTCTCCAGCGCCGTCAGCGGGCCGGCGGCGACGATCTGGCCGGCGGCGTTGCGGTTGGCGGGGAACAGGTCGAGCTGCTCGAGGCGGGCCAGGACCTCGGCCTCGTCACCGCCGAGCACGGCGGACATGCCGGTCGGCTCGATGGCGCACGCCTTGGCCATTTCGGCGCCGCGGGTGGCGGCCAGCGCGACGGCGTCATCGGCGGCCATCACACCGGCGATCGCGTACGCCGCGATCTCGCCGACGGAGTGGCCCGCCACGATCAGGTCCGCATTCTTGGTTTCGGAGGAAAGCAGGCCGCGCTTGGTGAGTTCCTGGTGGGCCAGCAGGGTGGCGGCGACGACCAGGGGCTGGGTGACCGCGGTGTCGGTGATCTCCTCGGTCGACGCGGTGGTGCCCAACCGGACCAGGTCGAGGCCGCTGGCCTTCGACCACAGGTCGAGCTGGTCCGCGGCGCCCGGCAGGTCGAGCCACGGCGAGAGCATCCCCTCGGTCTGCGAACCCTGTCCGGGCGCAAGCAATGCAATCACGTGTTTAAGAGAACACTGTGGAAACGGTTTTGGCGGGTGTAACAGATTATGAACCTCGTCTTAGGTTTTTGTGTAGTCCCCACAAAATAGCTCCGTAAGCTACGTGTTCGATACCGTGCCGCGACCTGTGGCCTGGGTCACTCTGAGTCGGATTGCCCCCCGATAGCCGCCCTGACCGGCAGCGGAACGGGAGGCATCGGTTTGGTGGCGACGCTGGCGGGGGCGGTGGGGTAGTTGAGCTGCCCGACGGTCGCCGCCACTCGCAGCACGTATGCGTCGCGGGGCTGGGTGGGATCGCGTCCGGTGAAGTCGGTGATCCGCTTGAGCCGGTAGCGCACTGTGTTTGGATGAACGAACAACTTTCTGGCACAAGCTTCAATCGCGCCGCCACAATCTAAGTAAGCGTCAAGAGTCTCGATGAGCGTGGGCCCCGCGTCGGCCAGCGGCCCCATGACGTCGGTGTGCAACGCCACGATGGCCGAGGAGTCCCCCATCAGGGCGCGTTCGGGCAGGAGCTCCCGCGCCAGCACTGGCCGCGGCGCCCCCCGCCAGCCGCCGACGGCGTTCATCCCGGAAATCGCCTCGCTGGCGCTGTGGTACGCCGCGGTCAGCATCGGCGCCGTCGGTCCGATGACCACGGGCCCGTCGGAGAACGCGTTCAGCAGTTCGCCGAGGAATTTGTCGGTTGGCGACAGTTGGCCCGACACGATGGCGACCAGCCAGGTGCCGTGCACGTCCGTGAGGGCCGCGCGGCCGTGCCGTGCGGCGATGTCGCGGACGTGCTGGCTGGCCCGCTGGCTGTCGCCCGGCCCGGTGGTGCCGTCACGTCCGGGTGCTGGAGCCCCGACCACGACGGTGGCCGGGGCGGTGGTGTCCCAGTTCAGCGCGGCGGCCCGGGACAGCAGCTCGGGGCCGGTGTCGCCGCGGACCACCGCGTCGACCACGCTGGCCTCCATCCGGCTGTCCCAGGTGCCGCGCGCCTCGGCCGCGTTGGCGTAGGCCGACGCGGCGGTGAACGCCAGGTCGCGGCTGTACTTCAACACGCCCACGGTCAGCGCGGTCAACTGATCCTCGGAGCGGGCCACCAGCGGCAGCACCTCCTCGAAGAACTCCATCGTGACGCGCACCATGTCGACGCTGTGCCGCAACGCGATCCGGCGGGCCAGGTCCTGGGGCACCAGCTCGAAGGCCTGGGCGGTGTAGCTGACGTTGCTGTGCGGGTCCTGCATCCACTCGACGAAGTTGTTGATGGACGTCTGCACCACCAACGCCACGCTGGCCCGCTGCGAGGCTTCCAGGTCGGCGAAGAACGGCAACCGGTCCTGCATCACCGAGACGGCTTCGGTGGCCAGCCGGCCGGAGTACTGCTTGAGCCGGCGCAGCACGGAATCCGGCACCGTGTCCAGCAGCTCGAGTGGAGACCGGGGCTGCTTGGCGAACGGGCCGGCGAACGGGTTGTCATTCACCCCTAAAACCTACGCCACTTTTCTAGAAGGATTCGCCAAAGGGTGGGGTGTTTTGGCTGTCCGAGGAGCCGCGAGCGTGAAGGTAGCTTCACGCTCGGCGCCGAACGTGAAGGTAGCTTCACGCTCGGCAGAAGGCGCTGGCCCGCTAGGCCACGCCGGGGTCGGACGTCTGCTCGGGCGCGGCCTGTACGTCGTCGATCTTGTACTGGCGCGCGGCCGCGACGGGAACCGAGGGGTCGATCTCGCCGTCGCGCGCCAACGCCTCCAGCACCGCGACCACCTGCGACTCGGCGTCGGTGTTGAAGTAACGCCGCGCGGCGGGCCGGGTGTCCGAGAAACCGAAACCGTCGGTGCCCAGGGTGACGAACGTGTTGGGCACCCACGGCCGGATCTGCTCCGGGACGGCGCGCATCCAGTCCGAGACCGCGATCACCGGGCCGCTGGCGTTCGCCAGGGCCTGGGTCACGTAGGCGGTGCCGGCCGGCCGGTCGGGGTAGCGCAGCTTCGCCTTCTCGACGGCCACGCCGTCGCGGTTCAGTTCGCCCCAGCTGGTCACCGACCAGACGTCGGCGGCGACGTCCCACTCGGCGGCCAGCATCTCGGCCGCCTGCAGCGCAGACGGCATCGCCACGCCGGAGGCCAGGATGTGCGCCGTGTTCGCGCGCTGTTCGGTGGCGGGACGGTAGCGGTAGATGCCGCGCAGCACGCCCTCGGGATCGAAGTGCTCCGGCTCCGGCGGCTGCACGTACGGCTCGTTGTAGATCGTGATGTAGAAGTACACGTCCTCGGGGTCGTCGCCGAACATCCGCGCCAGCCCGCTCTCGACGATGTAGGCGATCTCGTAGGCGAACGCCGGGTCGTAGGCCACCACCGCCGGATTGGTGCTCGCCAGCAGCAGCGAGTGGCCGTCGGCGTGCTGCAGACCCTCGCCGGTCAGCGTGGTGCGCCCCGCGGTGGCCCCCAGCAGGAAGCCGCGGGCCATCTGGTCGGCGGCGGCCCACAGGCCGTCGCCGGTGCGCTGGAAGCCGAACATCGAATAGAAGATGTAGATCGGGATCATCGGCTCGTTGTGCGTGGCGTACGAGGTGCCGGCCGCGATGAACGAGCCCACCGACCCCGCCTCGCTGATGCCCTCGTGCAGGATGTGCCCGGTTGCGCTCTCCTTGTAGGCCAGCATCAGCTCGGCGTCCACGGCGGTGTACAGCTGGCCCAGGCGGTTGTAGATCTTCAGCGACGGGAACCACGAGTCCATGCCGAACGTGCGCGCCTCGTCGGGGATGATCGGCACGATCCGTGGGCCAACCTCCTTGTCCCGCAACACTTCCTTGAAGGTCCGCACCGTCGCCATGGTGGTGGCGACCTCCTGGGTGCCCGACCCCTTCTTCAGCGGGGCGTAGATGTCACGCGGGGGAAGCTTGAGCGCCTTGGCCTTGGTGCGGCGCTCGGGCAGGAAGCCGCCCAGGGTGCGGCGACGGTCGAGCATGTAGCGGATCTCCGGCGCGTCCGGACCGGGGTGGTAGTAGGGCGGCAGGTAGGGATTCTCGTCCAGCTGCGCATCGCTGATCGGGATCCGCATCGAGTCCCGGAAGTGCTTAAGGTCTTCCAGCGCAAGCTTTTTCATCTGATGGGTGGCGTTGCGGCCCTGGAAGTGCGCACCCAGCGAGTAGCCCTTGATGGTCTTGGCCAGGATCACCGTCGGCTGGCCCTTGTGGTCGATGGCGGCCCGGTAGGCGGCGTACACCTTGCGGTAGTCGTGGCCCCCGCGCTTGAGGTTCCAGATCTCGGCGTCGGTCATGTTCTCCACCAGCGCCTTGGTGCGCGGGTCGCGGCCGAAGAAGTGGTCCCGCACGTAGGCGCCGTCGTTGGCCTTGTACGTCTGGTAGTCACCGTCGGGGGTGGTGTTCATCAGGTTGACCAGCGCGCCGTCGCGGTCGGCGTGCAGCAGGGCGTCCCACTCGCGGCCCCACACCACCTTGATGACGTTCCAGCCCGCCCCGCGGAAGAACGACTCCAGCTCCTGGATGATCTTGCCGTTGCCGCGCACCGGGCCGTCGAGCCGCTGCAGGTTGCAGTTGATCACGAATGTCAGGTTGTCCAGGCCCTCGAGTGCCCCGACATGCAACATTCCCCGGCTCTCGGGCTCGTCCATCTCGCCGTCGCCCAGAAAACACCACACGTGCTGGTCGGAGGTGTCCTTGATGCCCCGGTCGTGCAGGTAGTGGTTGAACCGCGCCTGGTAGATGGCGTTGAGCGGGCCCAGCCCCATCGAGACGGTGGGGAACTCCCAGAAGTCGGGCATCAGCCGCGGGTGCGGATAGGACGGCAACCCGCCCCCGGCGTGGCTGTGTTCCTGGCGGAAGCCGTCCAGCCGATCCTCGCTGAGCCGGCCCTCGAGGAAGGCGCGCGCATAGATCCCAGGCGAGGCGTGGCCCTGGATGAAAACCTGGTCGCCGCCGCCGGGATGCGATTTGCCCCGGAAGAAGTGGTTGAAGCCGACCTCGTAGAGCGCCGCCGACGACGCGTAGGTCGAAATGTGGCCACCGACGCCGACTCCCGGCCGCTGGGCGCGGTGCACCATGATCGCGGCGTTCCACCGGATCCACGCCCGGAAGCGCCGTTCGACGTCCTCGTCGCCGGGGAACCACGGCTCCAGCTCCGTCGGGATGGTGTTGACGTAATCGGTTGACGTCAGCGACGGAATGGCGACACGCTGCTCGCCGGCCCGTTCCAGCAGTCGCAGCATCAGATACCGCGCCCGCGCCGGCCCGGAGCGCTCCAGCAGGTCGTCGAACGACTCCAGCCACTCCGAGGTCTCTTCGGGGTCGATGTCGGGCAGGTACGACGCGACACCTTCGCGGATCACCCGAACCCGGTCGGGTTCGCTTGCGCTGCTAGGGGATTTGGCCAGATCGTGGCGCGCGAACTCGGTTGTCAACGCACTGCTCCTGTAGTTGGCGGGGGATATGCCCTCGGGTGCTGCGCACCGTCTCCCTCTATCGTGCCGCACCCGCCTGTGGCGGGGCCAGCCGACGTCCGGTAGCCGACGCGGGTTCACCGGGCCGACACGAACGCGTGCGTGGCGGGACTTTCGGCAAAGGCACCCGGTAACGTCAGGGCGTGCTCATCGGATGGCGTGCCGTCCCTGCGGGGAGCTTCCCCAGGCGAGGCGCTCTGGCGCTCGGATGTATCGCGGCGACGCTGATGGGGATCGTGGGGTGTACCAGCGTCACCAACGGGACGGCCACCCCCGACACCCAGGTGGCCCCGGCCTATCGTCAGTCGGTGTCGGCGTCGGTGTCGGCCTCCTCCGCGACGTCGCGCGTGCGCGAGTCGCAGCGGCAGCAGTCGCTGACCACCCGGGCGGTGCGCACGTCGTGCGACACGCTGGCCACCTCCAGCAAGGACGCGATCGACAAGGTGAACGTCTTCGTCGGCGCCTTCAACGCGGGCCGCGGCACCGGCCCCACGGAAGGGCCGGCCATCGACGCGCTGAACAGCAGCGCCGACACCGTGGGCAGCAGCTTCAACGATGCGCTGTCCCAGCAGCTGAAGGACGCGTTCAACGCCTACATCGACGCCGCCCGCGGCGTGGCCAACGCGATCGGCACCCACGCGCCGACGGGGGAATTCAATCGGCGGGTGGACCGGCTCAACGACGCCAAGACGAAGGCGCTGAAACTCTGCCTGGCGTCCTTCTGAGGCGCCTGGTGAGGCGCGAGTGACGACCGGGTTGTGGCTGTGCGACGATAATCCCCAATCGCAGAGCGCGCAGATGGCTTGCGGAGAGATGCAAGGAGGCTCCACGGTGGTCGCGGCGGATCACGCCCCGGGCTACGCCCGCAAACTGGGCATCCAACGAGACCAAGTTGTCCAGGAATGGGGCTGGGACGAGGACACCGACGACGAGATCCGCGCTGACGTCGAGGAAGCGTGCGGCGGTGATTTGCTCGATGAGGACACCGACGAGGTGGTCGACGTCGTGCTGCTGTGGTGGCGTGACGGGGACGGCGACCTGGTGGACACCCTGATGGATGCGATCAGCCCGCTGGCCGAGGACGGCGTGATCTGGGTGCTGACGCCCAAGACCGGCAAGCCCGGCCACGTGCTGCCGGCCGAGATCGCCGAGGCCGCGCCCACCGCCGGCCTGATGCCGACCTCGTCGGTGAACTTGGGCGATTGGAGCGCCAGCCGGCTGGTGCAGCCGAAGTCCCGAACCGGGAAGCGTTGATGCTGCCCGTCGGCGCCACCGCCCCGGACTTCACACTGCGCGACCAGAACCAACAGCGGGTCACCCTGAGCACCTACCGCGGCGCCAAGAACGTCTTGCTGGTGTTCTTCCCGCTCGCCTTCACCGGCATCTGCCAGGGCGAGCTGGATCAGCTGCGCGATCACCTGCCCGACTTCGAGAACGACGACAGCGCGGCGCTGGCCATCTCCGTGGGGCCGCCGCCCACGCACCGGATCTGGTCGCTGGAGAGCGGGTTCACCTTTCCGGTGCTGTCGGACTTCTGGCCGCACGGCGAGGTCAGCCAGGCCTATGGCGTGTTCAACGACGAGGCCGGGTACCCCAACCGCGGCACCTTCGTGATCGACCGCACCGGCATCATCCGGTTCGCCGAGTGCAAACAGCCCGGCGAATCCCGCAACCAGGGGCTGTGGACCGACGCGCTGGCGGCTTTGCGGGACTGAGTTTTGGGTGCTCGGGCTTGGGGCGTGTAGCCTCCCCGGGGCACGGGCGCGTAGCTCAGTGGTAGAGCTCTGGTTTTACACACCAGCGGTCGGCGGTTCGATACCGTCCGCGCCCACTCATCTTGTCCGGGATTCGCGAGCGTAACGCCACGGCGACTTTCGGCCCCGATTTTCGCCGTGGCGTTACGCTCGCGGCGTGAACGATGAACCCGTGGAACCGTTTCGCATCGACGTGCCCGACGACGTCCTGGACGACCTGCGCTCGCGCCTGGCTCGCACCCGCTGGCCGGAGGCCGAATGCGTGGACGACTGGAGCCAGGGCATGCCGCTGGCCTACACCCGCGACCTGGCCGGCTATTGGGCCGACGAATACGACTGGCGCTCACGCGAAGCCGGGCTCAACCGCTTCGACCAATTCACCACCGAGATCGACGGGCTCGACATTCATTTCATTCACCAGCGCTCCCCGCACGACGGCGCGTTCCCGCTGCTGATCACCCACGGCTGGCCCGGCTCGATCGTCGAGTTCCACAAGGTGATCGAGCCGCTGACCAATCCGGCGTCCGGGCGCGCCGAGGACGCCTTCCACGTGATCTGCCCGTCGCTACCGGGGTACGGATTCTCCGGCAAACCCACCCGCACGGGCTGGGGCGTGGAGAGGATCGCCGACGCCTGGGAGGCGCTGATGCTGCGCCTGGGCTACGACCGCTACGGCGCCCAGGGCGGCGACTGGGGCGCCGCCGTGACGACGCAGATCGGCCGAAACCAGGGCCACTGCGCGGCGATCCACCTCAACATGCCGATCGGGCGGCCCGCGCCGGAATCCCTGAAGAATCCGACGGAAGAAGAGCAGCGGGTGCTGGCCGCGTTGGCTGAGCACCGCGAGTGGGGCACCGGCTATTCCAAGCAGCAGTCGACCCGGCCGCAGACGCTGGGTTACGGGCTGGCCGATTCGCCGGTGGGGCAGCTGGCGTGGATCGTCGAGAAGTTCTGGGCGTGGGCCGATTGCGACGGCCATCCCGAAAACGTGTTCACCCGAGACGAGCTTCTCGACAACGTCATGGTCTATTGGGTGACCGACACCGGCGCGTCCTCGGCCCGGCTGTACTGGGAGAGCTTCAGGGCCTGGGGGCAGCTGGGTCGCGTCGAATTACCCACCGGGGTCGCGGCTTTCCCCAAAGAGATCCTGGGCGCCCCGCGGTCGTGGTGCGAGCCGGTCTACAACATCACGCATTGGACGACCATGGACCGCGGCGGACACTTCGCCGCCTTCGAGCAACCGGAGCTGTTCGTCGAGGACGTGCGCGCGTTCTTCGCGACCGTGCGGCGCTAGACGATCCGCCAGCCGCGTCGCGCCCGAAAGCGCATGTCCCACAAGTAGATCCGGTAGCCAAGTATCCAGGTCCCGCGCGGCAGGAAGAGGTCCGCCAGCCGCAGTGCGGACAGCAGCCACCCGAACCGACGCTGCTGTGCCTGCGACCAGTCCAGCCGCATCAAGGCGCGAAACTCCGGAGCCAAAAACCCCGTCGTCGCGAACAGATTGAACGGGCCGGCCAGCACGCGCAACGGCCACGGCAGGAAGGCCAGCGACGCCACGCCGCGCAGGTGCTCCCGCACCGGCGGGGCGATGCGCAGCTCGTCGAGCGAGCGCTTCCAGTACTCGTCGAACGCCGCCCGGTCCGGCGGCCACATGCGTTCGGGCACCTGCAGCGTGGTGCCCAGCCGCCTGGCGTCGAGATACACGGCGTCGGCAGCGTCGTCGTCGAGGGGGCCGTACAGGAACTCGTACTGGTCGACGAAATAGCGGTACAGGCACGACGCCACCCACAGCTGCAGTTTGGGGTCAAAAGCGTTGTAGGACACCGGGCTCGACGACGTGGAATGGACCTGCCGGTGCACGGTGTCCACCGCGCCTCGGATCAACGCGCGGTCGGACTCGGTGCCGATGGTGGCGGCCGCCAGGTAGGTGCCGGTGGTGCGGGCCCGCTTGAACGGATGCCTGTAGACGTTGCCGCTGTCCACCGGGCTCTCCAGCACGCCGTAACCGACGCCGGGCAGGGACAACTGCATGATCACGTTCGCGGCCGGCAACAGCAGCGCCGCCGGGTTTAGCAGGTCGGCAACCCGGGTCGCGGGCCGCTTCATCGCGGACGACGCCATGGCTTCGAGTCAACCACGTCCCGGACGTTACATCCGCCTGAAAACGGGCACGCCTAGCCAGATGAGCACCCAATTCGGCGTCTCGGCCACCGGCCCGGCGCGCCACCGGGCGACCGCAACGGCGGGCGCGTTCGAGTCATCCCTCCTGATGTGGTGGGTGATCGTCGTGCTGATCGCCGCGGTGATCGTCGCGGGCATCTTCGCCATGGCCTAGGCAGCGCTTGTCGTCGCGACGGCTGCGTTGTGAGACGCTGCCGGGGTGGTTGCGACGCGGACCCGGCTGGCCGGCGTGCTGGCCGGATATCTGGCCGACGTCGCGCTCGGCGACCCGGCGAGGGGGCATCCGGTCGCGGCGTTCGGCCGACTCGCCGCGGGGCTGGAGCAGGTGACCTACCGCGACAGCCGGGCAGCCGGCGTGCTGCACGTCGGCGCCCTGGTCGGGGCGGTGGGATTGCTCGGCGCCGCGCTGCAACGCACCGCCGACCGCGCCGGCCGGCCCGCCTCGATCGCGGTTACCGCCGCGGCCACCTGGGTCTCGGTGGGTGGAACCACGCTGGCGCGCACCGGCCTGGAGATGTCGGACCTGCTGGCACGCGGAGACATCGAAGCCGCGCGCCGGCTGCTGCCGGCGCTGTGCGGGCGCGACCCGGCCTGGCTGGACGGCCCCGGCCTGACCCGTGCGTCGCTGGAATCGGTCGCGGAAAACACTTCCGACGCCCAGGTGGCGCCACTGCTGTGCGCGGCTGTCGGCGGGGCGCCCGGGGTGCTGGCGTACCGCGGCATCAACACGCTGGACTCGATGATCGGTTACCGATCGGCGCGCTATGCCCGATTCGGTTGGGGCGCAGCGAAATTGGACGACGCGGCCAACTATGTGGGCGCGCGGGTGACCGCGGCGCTGGTGGTGGCGTTCGCGCCCTTCGTCAGCGGGTCACCGTCGGGGGCGGTGCGGGCCTGGCGTCGGGACGCCGCCCGTCACCCCAGCCCCAACGCCGGCGTGGTCGAGGCGGCCTTCGCCGGGGCGCTCGGGGTGCGGCTGGGCGGGCCCACCCAGTACCGTCACGAGCTGCAGATTCGGCCCACGCTGGGTGACGGCCACGAGCCGACGGTGGCCGACCTGCGCCGCGCGGTGGCGCTGTCGCGCTTGGTGCAGGCGGGCGCGGCGCTGCTGGCCGGGGCGCTGTGTTACCGGCGCCGGCCGTAGCGGTCGGCGAGTTTGGCCTCCACGGTCGTCGGGGCCTGCTGCGCCGCCGGCCCCTCCGCCGGTCGCTGTTCCTTTTCCCGGCGGCGGGCGCGGAGCTCGGAGTACGCGAAGTAACCCAAGCCGAGCGGGGCGACGATACCGAAGGAAATCCACTGGATCCCGTAGGACAGGAACGGGCCGGCGTCCAGGTGCGGCACGCCGATGACCCCGAGCCCGCCGGGCTGGTCCTCGGTCAACTGAAGATACGACCCGGCGAGCGGGACCTTGGTGAGCGCCGACACCTGCCCCGTGTTGATCGAATACACCTGCAGCGCACCGTCTTCGGTGAGGGGCTCTTTGCCGGTGGCGACGGCCTCGGAATCGCGCAGCCGGGCGGTGACGGTGACGGTGTCGCGGGGCGGGCGAGGGATCGGCGGGACGTGGGATCCCTGCTCGGGCCGGACGTAGCCCCTGTCGACCAGGACGGTGGGTCCGCCGTCGACGACGAAGGGCGCCAGCACCTCGTACGCCGGCTTGCCCTCGATCACCCGCAACCGGGCCAGCACCTGGACGTCGGGCAGGTAGTGCCCCGTCGCCGTGACGCGGCGCCACTGCGCGTTCGGGGCGGACGAATCCTGCTGCGGCAACAGTGTTTTCAGCGCAACGGGCTCGGTGTTGAGGGAATACTCGATCTGGCGGTTCTCCTGCGACGTCCGGTTGTGCTTGCCCAGCTGCCAGGGCGCCAGCACCGTGAAGCACAGGTAGGTGAAGGCGACGACCACCAGCGCCAGTGCGATCCAGCCCGGCCGCAGCAGGAATGCCAGCCGACGCATGTCAACCGGACCCGTTGCGGGCGAGTCGCTCGTCGACCCAGGCGTGCAGGCCGGGCAGCGAGGCCTCGATGACGGTGAACACGTCTTCGAAGTCCTGCGCGTCCCCGTAGTAGGGGTCCTCCACGTCGAAGGCGTGGGCGCCCGAACGCGGATCGAAGGACCGCAGCATCCGCACCCGCTCCCCGTCTACGCCCAGCTCGCGCAGCATCCGCAGGTGGTTGCGGCCCAGCGCCACCACCAGGTCGGCCGCCAGATGGTCGGCGTCGACCTGGGCGGCGCGGTGCTCGGCGGAGTAGCCGTGGGCGCGCAGCACGTCGGCCGCCCGGTCGTCGGCGCATTCGCCGACGTGCCAGTTGCCGGTGCCCGCGCTGGTCACCCGCACGGCGTCGGCCAGGCCGCGGCGGCGCAGCTGGTCGGCGAACATCTTCTCGGCCATCACCGACCGGCAGATGTTGCCCGTGCAGACGAACGTGACGTGCAGCGACTCAGACACCCAGCACCGCCCGCAGCTCGTCGATGGTCGCGGCGTGCGTCACCGCCGTGGACCCGGCCGCCGCCGCGCCGGCGGGGAAGTCGTCGCGCCCGTAACCCCAGCCCACCACCACGGTGTCGATGCCGTGGGCGGCCGCGCCGTGCACGTCGTGGCTGCGGTCGCCGACCATGAGCACCCGCTCGGGCAGCGGTTGCAGCTGTTCGAGCGCGTGCGCGAGCACCTCGACCTTGGTCTTGCGGGAGCCGTCCGGGCTTGCCCCGGCGATCACCTCGAAATGCTGATCGAGCCCGAAATGGGCCAGGATGCGCCGGGCCGTCGGTTCCAGCTTCGAGGTCGCCACGGCCAGCCGGACACCGGCGGCCTTCAGGTCGGCCAGCAGCGGCTCGATGCCCTCGAACAGGGTGTTCATCGCCCAGCCCCGGCTGCCGTATTCGGCGCGGAAGGCGGCGATCGCCGGCTCGGCGTCCTCGCCCAGCATGGTGCGGAAGGTGTCGTCCATCGGCGGCCCCACGATCCGCGCCACCAGGTCGCCGTCGGGCACCGCGACCCCGACATGGTCGAGTGCGTGCAGGAAGCTGGCCACGATGCCCTCCGCGGAGTCGGTGAGCGTGCCGTCGAGGTCGAAGATCACCAGCTGGGCCGTCAAGATTGTGCCTGTCACCTCACCATTGTCCTCGATGGGCCGGGCCGGGTGTGACGGTGTCGCTGCTGAGCCCGGACGCCGCCCACTAGTGTTTCTCGGATGGCGAGTCTGAACCTGACCCCGCCTGGGGTGCGCTATCACGGTGATCAGGCCGTCGCACCCGGGATGCTGGATTTCGCCGTGAACGTCCGGCACGCGCAACCGACCGAGTGGCTGATGGGGCGGCTGGCCGCGCGGCTGACCGATCTGGCGCGCTATCCCAGCGCCCAGGACGTGCGCGCGGCGCAGGACGCGGTCGCCGAGCGGCATGGCCGCGCCGCCGACGAGGTGCTCCCGCTGGCGGGCGCGGCGGAGGGGTTCGCGTTGTTGCCCAACCTGCGTCCGGCGCGGGCGGCCGTCGTCGCGCCCTCGTTCACCGAGCCGGCGGACGCGCTCAGGGCCGCCGGCGTGCCTGTGCACCACGTCGTGCTCGAGCCGCCATTCGGCCTGGAGGGCGTGACCATACCCGACGACGCCGACCTGGTGGTGGTGGGCAACCCGACCAACCCCACGTCGGTGTTGCACAGCCGCGAGCAGCTGCTCGCGTTGCGCCGGCCAGGGCGGATCCTGGTGGTCGACGAGGCGTTCGCGGATTCCATTCCCGGGGAACCGGAGTCGCTGGCCGGTGCCTCGCTGCCCGACGTGCTGGTGCTGCGCAGCCTGACCAAGACGTGGGCGCTGGCCGGGCTGCGGGTGGGCTACGCCCTGGGCTCGCCGGAGGTGTTGACCCGCTTGACGACTCAGCGTGCGCACTGGCCGCTGGGGACGCTGCAACTGACGGCCATCGGGGCATGTTGCGGCCGGCAGGCCGTCGCCGAAGCGGCGGCCGGTGCGGTGCGGTTGGCGGAGCTGCGCACCGAGATGGTGGCCGGGCTGACGTCGGTGGGCGCCGAGGTGGTCGACGGTCGGGCCCCATTCGTGCTGTTCCGCATGCCGGACGCCGGCTTGATTCGAAAGAGCCTGCGGGACAGGGGGATTGCCATCCGCCGCTGTGATACTTTCGTCGGCTTGGACGAGCGCTATCTGCGGGCCGCGGTACGCCGGGAGTGGCCGCTGCTGGTCCAGGCGATTGCGGAGGCGCTCCGATGAGCGTGCGGCTGGCCGACGTCATCGGCGTGCTGGACGAGGCCTACCCGCCGCGGCTGGCCGAATCGTGGGACTCGGTGGGCCTGGTGTGCGGCGACCCCGACGATGCGCTGGAGTCGGTGACCGTCGCGGTCGACGCGACGCCGGCGGTGGTCGGCGAAGTTCCCGAGGGCGGCCTGCTGCTGGCCCACCACCCGCTGCTGCTGCGGGGGGTCGACACGGTGGCGGCCAGCACCCCCAAGGGCGCGCTGGTGCACCGCCTGATCCGAACGGGGCGTTCGCTGTTCACCGCGCACACCAACGCCGACTCCGCCTCACCGGGGGTGTCCGACGCGCTGGCCCAGGCGCTCGGCCTGACCGTGGAAGCGGCCCTGGAGCCGCGAACGGCCGCCCCCGACCTCGACAAGTGGGTGATCTACGTGCCGCGCGAGCACGCGGACGCGGTGCGGGCGGCCGTCTTCGAGGCCGGCGCCGGACACATCGGCGACTATTCGCACTGCAGCTGGACCGTCGGCGGCATCGGGCAGTTCCTGCCGCACGAAGGTGCGTCGCCCGCGGTGGGCAGCGTCGGAACCGTCGAGCAGGTGGCCGAAGACCGGTTCGAGGTCATCGCTCCCGCGCGGATCCGGCCCGCCGTGCTGGCGGCGATGCGCGCCGCCCATCCCTACGAGGAGCCGGCATTCGACGTCTTCGCGTTGCTGCCCCTGCCCGGCGACGCCGGGTTGGGCCGCATCGGCACCCTGCCCCGGCCCGAGCCGCTGCGCGACTTCGTGTCCCGCGTCGGCGCAGCCCTGCCGCGGACGGCGTGGGGCGTCCGCGCGGCGGGCGACCCCGACATGCCGGTCTCCCGGGTCGCGGTCTGCGGTGGCGCCGGGGATTCGCTGCTGGGGACCGCGGCCGGCGCCGGCGTGCAGGCCTACGTCACGGCCGACCTGCGGCATCATCCGGCCGACGAGCATGGCCGGGGCTCCGGCGTGGCGTTGATCGACGTGGCGCACTGGGCGAGCGAGTTTCCGTGGTGCGACCAGGCTGCCGACCTGCTGCGGTCCCATTTTGGTGCGGCCCTGTCGGTGCGGGTGTGCACCATCCGCACCGACCCCTGGAACATGGGGCAGTGCGACGACGAGATCGGGAGTGAGCAGTGATGAAGGCCGAAATCGCGCAGCAGCGTTCGCTGCTCGAGCTGTCGAAGCTGGACGCCGAGCTGGCCCGCATCACGCACCGGGCCGGCCATCTCGCGGAGCAACAGGCCCTTGAGCGGGTCCAGGGTGAACTCAACGTCGCCGGTGACCGCGTGGGCGCCATTCGAATCGCGTTGGAGGACATCGATATCCACGTGTCGCGATTGGAGTCCGAAATCGAGGCGGTCCGGAAGCGCGAAGACCGGGACCGGTCGTTGCTGCAGTCCGGTACGCCCGACGCGAAGCAACTGTCGGATCTGCAGCACGAGCTGGAGACCCTGACGCGGCGCCAGGCCAGCCTGGAGGATTCCCTGCTGGACGTGATGGAACGCCGCGAGGAGCTGCAGTCCCAGTTGGACGATGCGCAGCGCAAGGTCGAGGCGCTGGAGGCCGAATTGGCCGGCGCCCAAGAGGCTCTCGATACCGCGCTCGCCGAAATCGGCGACGCCCGCCAGGAATATTCGTCGCGCCGCGACACGCTGAGTGCGGCGTTGGACCCCGCCCTCTCCGCGCTCTACGAACGGCAGCGCGCCGGGGGAGGGCCGGGTGCCGGGCCGTTGCTGGGGCGCCGGTGCGGTGCCTGCCGGCTCGAGATCGACCGGGGTGAGTTGTCCCGGATCTCCGCCGCCGCCGAGGACGACGTGGTGCGCTGCCCGGAGTGTGGCGCGATCCTGTTGCGGGTCAAGGGGCTCGACCAGTGAAAGTGGTGATCGAGGCCGACGGCGGGTCGCGCGGCAACCCCGGCCCGGCCGGCTACGGCGCCGTGGTGTGGACCGCGGACCGCTCGACGGTGCTGGCGGAGGCCAAGCAGGCCATCGGCCGGGCGACCAACAACGTGGCCGAATATCGCGGCCTGCTGGCCGGTTTGGGCGACGCGCTCGAGCTCGGCGCCACCGAGGCCGCGGTCTTCTTGGATTCCAAGCTGTTGGTGGAGCAGATGTCGGGCCGGTGGAAGGTCAAGCACCCCGACCTCATCGAACTGCACGGGCAGGCCCGAAACCTGGCGGCGCGGTTCGAGCGGATCGACTACACGTGGATTCCGCGGGACCGCAACTCCTACGCCGATCGGCTGGCCAACGAGGCGATGGATGCCGCCTTCGGCGACCCGGCGCAGGAAACCCCGCGACCTGCGGCCGAGCCCGCGAAAACCGCCGCGCCGCAATCACCGCAGGCTCCCGGCTGGACCGGTGCGCGCGGCACCCCGACCAGGCTGCTGTTGCTGCGGCACGGCCAGACCGAGCTCTCGGTGCAGCGTCGCTACTCCGGCCGCGGCAACCCGGGTCTCACCGAAGTGGGTCTGCGGCAGGCCGATGCCGCGGCGCGTTATCTGGCGCAGCGTGGCGGGATCTCCGCGGTGTTCGCCTCGCCGCTGCAGCGGGCGTACGACACCGCGGCCCGGGCCGCCAAGGCGCTCGGCCTGGACGTGACCGTCGACGACGATCTGATCGAAACCGATTTCGGCGCCTGGGAGGGGCTGACCTTCGGCGAGGCCGCCGAGCGCGACCCGGAGCTGCACGGCCGCTGGCTGCGTGACACCGGGACCACGCCGCCGGGCGGGGAAAGCTTCGACGACGTGCTCGACCGGGTCGTCCGGGCGCGCGAACGCATCATCGCCGCGCACGAGGGCACGACGGTGCTGGTGGTGTCCCACGTGACGCCGATCAAGATGCTGCTGCGGCTGGCGCTGGAGGCGGGGCCGGGCATCCTGTACCGGCTGCACCTCGACCTCGCGTCGCTGAGCATCGCCGAGTTCTATCCCGACGGTGCGTCCTCCGTGCGTCTGGTGAACCAGACCGGCTACCTTTAACCACCAGGTGTGAGGAGACGTCGATGCAGCCGTCCGAGCCGGTCCGTGCGGCGGTCCCCGCGGATGTGCGGGCGCGGGTGATGCCGGCGGTGCTCGACGAGCTGACCCGTTGGGGTGTCGAGCGGTTCAGCGTCGAGGCCCTGGCCGAGCGGTATCACCTCGATGTGGCGATGGTGTACCGGTACTGGGGAGATCGGCGTCAGCTGATCGTCGATGCGGTGCTCAGCGACGTGGAGACGGTGAGTTCGGGAACCGAGACCGGCTCGTTGCGCGGGGACCTAGAGGCGTTGGCCCGCAACGTGACCAACCGGATCAACAGCGAGGTCGGCCGCACGCTCATGCGCGCACTGGTCATGGACCGGCGCGGGGGACACGACGAAGCCACCCGGCTCAGGTTCTGGCGGGCGCATTTCAACGCGGTGCGTGCGGTCGTGGACCGGGCCAGGGAGCGGGGCGAACTGCGCGAGGGCGTCAACACCCTGGCCGCCGTCCAGATCGTGCTGGCGCCGCTCAACATTCGTGTCCTGTTCTCCGACGCTCCCGTCGACGACGAGTACTGTGCGGCCATCGTCGACATGGCGTGGCACGCGCTGGCGCGCAAATAGCCGCCCCGAAGTGAAGCGACCGGCCGCCCGGCCGGAATCGTTGCCGCTACCGCGATTCCGTTTCCGTCGACCGCATCGTTTCCGTCATCGGCCGCATCGCTTCTTCGAGCGAATCGGCGAAGCCGGAAAGCGACTCCATGAGCCGCTCCTGCTGGGCTTCGGTGGCGGCCGCGGCGAGGGCCTGCGCCTCGCGCACCGCCGCGTTCATGCGCTGAGCAACGGTGTGGGCGCCTAGCCGCAGCAAGCCGTCTTCGATATGCAGGCCGGTCAGCCACTGGCGGCCATCGACGGTGGCGCGCACGGTGCTGGATTCGTCGGTGCCCCTGAAGGTTTGCGCCCTCAGCGTGTGCGCCTCTTCGTCCACCACCGACTGAATCTGCTGGGTTTGGCGCATGACTTCGGCCACTCGGGGGTGCATCTCGGTGCTCACTGGGCTTCCTAACTGCCGGGGTTCCTCGGGGCGGTCAGCCGTCATCGCTGTGGTACCGGCTGGCGAACACTTCCGCCTGTGTCGCCGCCGCCTGTGCCGGTGACGGCAATTCCGTCACGCCGCTCCGCAACGCCTCGGCCACAAATCCTTCGTCGTCGATCCCGAGCTCGTGGAAACATTCGAGCACCAAGCTCTGTTGAATGGCCAGCGCCCGTTGTCGAGCCACGTCCGCGATGGTCAGGATCTCCTCAGCCAGCCCAGACTCGGACATCTCGGCTACGGCCGGTGACAGCTCGATGCGTAGCACCCTGCCGTCTATGGTCGCCGTCACCGAAACCGTTTCGGGAGGATTGACCACCGTGGCCGCAGGCACGGCTCCGGTGTCGTCCCCTGCGGGCGCCGGCTCGGCGACGCCGGTGTCGGTGGGCAGCACGTCGGTCAGATTCTGTGCGGATCCGGGGTCGGCGGGCGACGGCGGCTCGGCGGTGACCAGTGCGTCAATGGCCGATCGGCCCGTGACGTCACGACCGGCCTGGTCACCGAAATCGAGGAACGCACCGCTGGTTTGGCCGTACCCGTCGCCGAAAGCCGAGCCGGCACCGCCGTCCAGGCCGGCCTGGTCACCGAAGTCCAGAAAGGCGAAACCCTGGTCGTCGTCGCCGGGCCGGTTCTGTATGGTGCCCAATGTCGTTCCTCTTTCTGGCGATTCGACGGTTAGCAGGAGTTCGCGTCGGCCGGCATCTCATTCGTAGAGCATCTGGCGGTCAAGGTTTGCACCCGCCTGCTTGTCGGTGCCGGTGTACGCATCCGCCCCGGCACTCAGCTTTTCGGATGCGTCGTTGCACACCGCAATCATGTTGTTGCATGCCGATTCGCGTTCCTGCTCCGCCGCCTGCATGGCAAGGACGGAGTTAAAGGAGATGAAACCGTGGTCGTACCATAGCTTTCCGGCTCTTCCGGCGACCGCGGTGATGGCTTCGTCAAGCCGGCCCGCCGCCTCCTCCTGCTCGGCCGCCAACTGTTGCAGGTACTCGGGGGTGACTTGCAACTTCGCCATCGATTCCTCTCCTCACCGCTCGCTGTGCCTTGCGGGGCGCCGGCTGCGCCTACCGGACGCGGTCCTGCGCGCGTTCGGTGGCGCCGCTCACCGTGTCGATGGGCGCCCGCTCTGCCTCCGCGGTACCGCTTGCCGCGCCGTCGAAGTCGGCCGCGACGACGTTCTCGCCGGCCGCAGCAGTCGCCCCGTCCGGCTCCGCCGCGGGGGCCGGGCGCGACCTCGGCGAGGATTTCGCGTCCGGCGCCCCCCCGGCCGCCCGACTCGCGGCGGACACGGAGTAGGCCGGTGAGACGCCCGCCGACGCCGTGGCGCGTTCCGAAGGCAACGTCGCCGGATACCGTCCGAAGTTCGAGTTTTCCGCGGTGCTCGCGGCACCTGCGGATGGGGCGGCATGTCGCCCGCCGGGCGCCAGGGCCGGCGGCGCGTCGCCGGCGCTGACTTCGTCAAACGAGTTCACGGTCGATCGGGGCGCGGGCGCCGCCGTGGGCGGCACGAAGCCGGAACCCGTGACGACCGCACTGTCGGCGACCTCCCGGTATTGAGCGCTGATGCCGTCGATCTTCCGCTTGTTCTGCAGTGATTCGTCCATCGACGCCGCGGTGATGAAGACCGCGACCGGCATACCCGCCGCGAAGGTTGCGAGCTGAAAAAGCAGGGATGCCTGCGGGCCCGAGACCCATCTCAGGGTGCTTGCTATCGGGATCGCCGCGGTGAAGAGCGCCCTGCACGCGGTGAGGGTGACTTTCGCGTTTTTGAGCCAATCGGCTTCGTCGGCCAGGATCGCCGCGATCTGCAGATCAAGGTCGGCCATCGCTGTCGCCCAATCCATTTGAGCGGCGTTGAGCGCGTTATAGGACTCGGCCGCAGCGCCCGTCCAGGAATCGCTCTCCGCGGTCGCGTCCTTGAGGTTCTCCCAGGCCAACTGGAACTTGTCGGAACCCATCTGATAGTACTGGCCTTTGTCCGTACCGCTGCCGTGCAACAGCGTCAGCGCGGTCACGATCTGTATCCCGCGCTCGAGGATCACGCACTCCACCCCGAAGGCTTGTTTCAGCGATTCCCCGCCCTCATGGCGCGGGCCGAATTTGTCCCCGGGAATCTTGTATTTTCCCCCTGCATACCCCAACTGCCCGAGTGCCAAGACAGCGTTGAAGGTGGCATCCCACGGATTGCCCGAGACGCCGGCTTTGATCGACGCGGCCACACTGAAGCCGGGCTTCCAATAGTCTGAGACCTTCGGCATCGCTACCCACCTTCCGCGCCGTCGAGCCGGGACCGCCTGCCGGTTATTCGACTTGAGTTTAACAATGCTCGCCTACCGTCGTGTGCGCGAATGCCGGACTGCGCCAATCGCTTTGACCCCTCGACACTTCCAGGCAACTGCGGAGTCGACTGTTGTTCATTCAAATCACCGCTCGATGACGCCGCCGGTGGCTGTTCGGAATGCCTTGGCGGCCGCCCCTTTCCGCGTTGCCCGGTGCCGGTGTTTGGTCATCGGTGGGTTTCCTCTGGCGCGTCGTTGCGCGGCCGGATGCCGATGACGGACGACGTCCATGGGCGCTCTTCGGTGTAGAGCTCCTCGTCGTCTTGCATGCGCTTGGCCTTCTTGTCCTGGCCTTGGCCCTGACCGGCTCCCGCTCCCATGGGCGCCATGCCCATGCCGCCGCGGCCGCCCATCGCGCCGCCCGAACCCGGGGCCGCACCGCCTTGACCTGGACCGCGGCCCGGACCGCTTTGCGCCGATCCGGCCTCCACGGGGGGTTGCAGCGGCGCCGACGGCATATCGGCGCCCCCCGCCAACGATGCGGGCTTCCCCCCGCCGCCCATCGACGCGCCGGCCGCCGGCGGCGGGGCGCCCGCCGACACGGCGGGCGCGGCGGCGGAGGGGGCGGCGGTCGTGTCGGTCAGCCCCGAAACCATGTCGTTGATGCCACTGACCCGGTCGGCGACGTTCGCCGAAGCCAGTTGCCCGCCGGTTCCCGCGTCGCTCCAGGCGCCGCCACCGCCGTAAGTACCGCCGCCTCCGCCGACATTGCCACGCAGATCGGAGAACCTGATGACGGGGGGCGCAATAACCGTGGCGGCGGGAGGGGTCGACGGATAGATCGGAGCAAGCGGCACATTGGCCAGCTGCCGATACTGCGCCAGCACCTCTTCCGACTTTTTCTGCAATTCCTGGTACCAGTCGACTTGTTGCGCCCGGCGGGCCAGATCATTTCGTTTCGTATACTCGATGATCCAGAATTCGGTGATGTAAATCTCGTAGCTCGATGGGTGCTCGGAGACGGCCCATTTGTGCGCGGAGACCACCTGCCTGGCCTGCGCGGCGAGCTGATTGCAGTTATCCGCCAGCCCGATAACGTAGCGCTTCTGCTTCTCGAAATTGTCCTCGGCGGCTTTTGCCGACGGACCTTGCCAGTAAGCGAACGGGCGAAACCGCGGAAGGACATCTTGCTGCAAGGTCAATGCGTAGGCATTCCAGTTGTCCGCGAACTTGACGAAGGCGGGGCCCTGGTCGGGGGCTTCGATGTGCTGGGCCGCTTGTTTGACCGGGTAATAGCTGAGGTCGGAGCTTGGTGGTGGGGTGGTCGGCGGTGAGTAGGGCTGGACCGCAGCAGATTTGGCCGCCGCCTGTTCGCTGCCGCCGACAGGGCCTCGGGCCACGGACGAGCCCGGGGAATCACCCGTCATCGACTCGGCGGCCGCCGAGTCGAGTTCCTCGTAGGCCTTGGCCGCGTTCCGCAGAGATTGGGCCAGAATCTGATACTGCCGTTCGCAGTATGCGACGCAGTCTCGTATCGCCCCGGCGGAGAGCGCGAGTTGCGTGGCTGAGTCGACGATGAACCCGATGTCGCAGGGCGGCGCAGGGTCGTCGGCCGGTGGGGACGGCAATGGCGCCTCGAGTTCGGCGGCTCTGGCCACCAGTTCGTCGTGCCGGACCTTCAGCGGCTCGGTCATGGGGGTGGGTGTCTCCTTTGGGCGCTCGGGCCGTCATCGCGATCGACGGTGTCACGGCCCCCGGTCCGGCGGGCGCTCGATTGCGCCAGCGCCGAAGCAAGGAGCGAGATGGGTGCCACCCCCGGGCACCCCTTCCGCTACCGGGACACAAGGCGGGGCGCGGCGGTAGGCCGAGCCCAACCGAGGGTCATCCTAAGGCCACGAGATCGTCGTCGCATCACGGACTTTCAGCGGGCTCGCGATGATTACGGGCGGGTGAACGTGAACCGAACGCCGGTCGTGCGGCTGTCGCGTCGATCTTCGGCAAGATCCTCCATTGCGCTCAGCACGTCTTCCACGGTGATATCGGCTATGTTCCTGCGATCGATGTGAATGTGCGGGCCGAACCGGAACCCCCACGTGGCCGACCGCGTCGGCCCGAACAGCCCGACACCGGGGACCCGGGCCAAGTCGGCGGCATGCAGCATGCTCGAATCGATCCCCAGAAAAAGGTCTGCCTCGGCGACCAGACCCATGGCGAGATCGAGCGGTAACCCGAGATGGGGAACCACCCGCTCGCCCTGATGCCCGACGTTGAGTTCCTCGTGGCCCATCCCGACTATCCACGCCACGAAGTCGCGACGGCGCGACAAGAACCGGTCCAGCACATCGATGAATCGGGTTACGGGCCAACGCTTTTCCGGCCAGTCTGTGTCGGCGTGGACGACGAGCACCTTCAAACCGGAAGGCAGCGCCGCCCGCATCGCCCTAGCCTTCTCCTGCACCTTCGGTGGAATCGGCAACGGCTGCGCATACGTTTCGATCCGCGCCGACGGATCGAATAGGTGGGCCAGCTTGAACATCTGGTCGGCCGAGTGGCATACCCCTTTCGGGATCGCGATGTCATAGGAGTCGTAGTCGTTCTGGAAGCCGACGCTCGTGGTGGGAGCAAGCCGCTGCCGAAGGGCGCGAAAAGTCTCCGAGGGGATGGTGAACGACAGGGTGTTGATCAGCAGATCGACAGCGCCGACCCGCGCTGCCAGCGCGTCGTAATCGCCGCTTCGGTTCGAGGGTAGGTCGCCGGAGTGGAACGCCGTGGTGTCGATCAGGCGCGGACTGACCTCCCGGAAGCACAGATCGAACGCCACTTTCGGGCAGATGAGCGTCAATGGCGCGGTGAAGATCTCGCCCAAAGCCCTCAGGGCCGGCAACGTCAGGACGGCGTCGCCGATCTTGGCCTCGAAGTACACGGCGACCCTGCTCGTCGGCGGCGCGGGACCGCCCAACGCGCCGCGTTCAGGGCTTTGCGAGTCCAACACCATCCTGTGGGCGGAGCCCAAACCCTGAGCCCGGACGCCTTCAGCGCGCCACGGAGATGGCGGCTTCGGGGCAGTTCTGCTCGGCGATGACGGCTTGTGCCTCGAGTTCACCAGAGACCTCGGCGACGAGCACAACGCAGTGGCCGGCGTCGTCGGCGTCGAAGACGTCGGGCGCCAGGGTGTAACAGCGCCCGTGCCCGGTGCAGCGGTCGGCGTCGACGGCTACTTTAGCCACGCCGCCTCCTCCTCATCGCTGCGCTCTGCATCGTCGACGGCTGGGCGGGTCATGGCGCCGGAAACACCAGGGGCAGCGACTCCACCGAGCGCAGGGCCGCGGTGTAGCTCAGCTGGGTGCCCGGCTTGATCTCGTAATCCGGTATGCGCCGGTGGAACTCGCGTAACGCCACCCTCAGCTCCATGCGGGCCAGGTGGGAGCCCAGGCAGCGATGCGGACCGCCCCCGAACGCGCGGTGCCGGTTGGGGTTGCGGGTGAAGTCGACCAGCTCCGGATCGGCGAACTCGGCCGGGTCGGTGTTGGCCGCGCCCAGCAACGGGCTGACCCGTTCGCCCTTGTGGATGGGGCAGCCGCCCACCTCGACGTCTTGGATGGCGACCCGTGCGACACCGGGCACCGGTGTCTCCCAGCGCAACAACTCCTCCACGGCGCTGGGCAGGATGTCGGGCTGCTCGACCAGCTGACGACGGTGGTCGGGGTGGCGCGCCAGGTACACGAAGAAGCAGTCGAGTGAGTCGGTCACCGTGTCCAGGCCGGCGATCAGGAAGAGGAAGCAGATGTCGAGGAGCTCTTCGCGCGACAGCGGCCGCCCGGCGACGTCGGCGGCGATCATCGCCGACAGCACGTCGTCGCGGGGGCTGGCGATGTGGTCGTCGATAGCGCGGTCGAAGTAGTCGTAGATCTGTTGCGCCACCGCGGCGGCGCTCTCGTGCCGCCGGTCGAAGCCGGAGTCGCCCTCCGGTCGGATCACACCGTCCTTCCATTCCAGAAACTTCTCGAGGTCTTCCAGCGGCAACCCGAGCAGCTGCAGGAAGACGGTGCACGGCAGGGGCACCGCGAACTCGGTGTGAAAGTCGCACTCGCCCCGATCGGCGAAGCCGTCGATCATCTCGTTCACCAGCTCGGTGACGCGTGGCTCGCGGCGGGCCATCTCGCGCGGAGTGAACAACGGATCGAGGATGCGGCGGTACTTCGCATGCTCGGGCGGGTCGATCTGCAGGGGGATCAGCGGCCGCACGTTGCCCAGGTCGACCGCGTCCATGTTCGACGAGAACAACTCCGTGTGTTTGAGCGCCATCTCGATGTCGGCCAGTCGGCTGAGCACCACGGCCTGCGGTGACCGGAACACCGGGCTCGATTCGCGCAACGCCTTGTACATCGGCTGTGGGTCCGCCAGACCGGTCACCGTCTGGTCGACGAACCCCTCGGTATCTGTCATCTGGTCAGACTGGCACCAACGTCCCCGCCGGGCAATGGTCAATGCTGAGCGGCCGCACAATCGCCGCGCGGCGCTCAGCTGTGCAGGTGCAGCCGTTCGCCGTGCGGCCCGAAGATCACGATGGCCTCCACCGGGCCGTCGACCGCCCCGAACCAGTGCGGTGTCCAGGTGGAGAACTCGACCGCTTCGCCCGGCGCGATGGTGAAGTCGCGGTCGCCGAGCAGCAGCCGCAGCCTGCCGGACAGGACGTACATCCAGTCCTGGCCTTCGTGCACCGGCAACTCCGCCGGCGGGGTGCGGCGCCGGGCGCTGACCCGAACCTTGAACGCGTGCAGACCGCCGGCGGGACCCTGACGGGTCAGCGGCCAATAGGTGACCCCGTGGTGGGTGTGGGCGGCGCCGCGCACCCGCGGATCGTGGGCTTCGGAGGGCTGCAACAACTCGTCGGTGCTGACCGACAGCGCCCGCGCCAGGCGCGGGAGGTGATCGAGGGCGAGCCGCCGCTTTCCCGACTCGAGGCGGCTGAGCGTCGAGACGTCGATGCCGGCGCGCGCGCCGACCTCTTGCAGCGTCATGCCGCGCTGCGTGCGCAGCTCACGCAGGCGCCGGCGCACCTGAAGGTCGATATCGGGAGCGGTCTTTGCCTGCATGGCAAATAAGCTTGGCAAGCCGAACCCAGCTGGGCAAGCTCGCGGTATGGAAACTTCATGCAAACCTGATGACGCCCAGCGGTTCTGGGAAGAGCGTTACCGATCGACCGACCGGGTGTGGAGCGGGCGGGTCAACCCGCGCCTCGCCGAGGTGGCTGCCGACTTGCCTGCGGGCCGGGCTCTCGACCTGGGCTGTGGGGAGGGCGCCGACGCGTTGTGGCTCGCCGAGCGTGGGTGGCAGGTGGTGGCGGTCGACGTCTCGGCCACCGCGCTGCAACGCGCGGCGGAGGCGGCGTCGGCGCGAAACGTGGACGGGCGCATCGACTTTCAGCTCCACGATCTCAACGAGAGCTTCCCGGACGGGATGTTCGAGCTGGTATCGGCGCAGTTTCTGCACTCGCCGGCCCGGCTGGACCGCGACTTCGCGCTGCGGCGGGCGGCCGAGCATGTGAGCCCCGGCGGTGTGCTGCTGATCGTCGACCACGCGGCAGCCCCACCGTGGGCGGAGCACCACCACCACCACTCCTTTCCCACGATCGACGAGGTGCTCGCATCGTTGCGGCTGGACAACGCCTGGACCCCGGTGCGGGCGGAGACGGTGGAACGGGAGGCGGTCGGACCCGACGGACAAGCCGCGGCCCTGCGGGACAACGTGATGGCTCTGCGGCGCGTCGGATAACCTCAGGCCGCGTCGTGGAAGATCAACCCCAGGGCGTAGCGTTCGCCGGAGCGCACCACCGACACGCCGTGCCGCACCGGCGCCGCGGACCAGCCGCGGCTGGAGGCCACGGGCCGCTCGCGGGTGGTGAACACGAATCCATGCCCCTGCGGCAATTGCGTTGCCATGCCGCGGGATTGGGCCCGCAACCGCTGTTCGACGAGCAGAAATTCGCCGCCGGTGTAGTCGGTGCCGGGCTCGCTGAGGTTGATCACCACCTGCAGCGGAAACACTAAGTCGCCGTAGAGGTCTCGGTGCAGGGCGTTCCAGTCGCCCGCGCCGTACTTCAGCATCAGCGCGGTGGACCTGGTTTGGCCGGCGGCGTGGCAGATCGCCAGCCAATCGTCCAGACCGTCGGGCCAGGGCGCGTCGCGGCCGAGTTTGCCCCACCAGTCGCGGGCGATCGGCAGCAGCCGCGGGTACAGCGCGTGTTTGAGCTCGTCGATCGGGTCGGGATGGGGTGCCCGGAAGTAGCGATACTGCCCGGCGCCGTACCGCTTGGGTGCCATGTCGATGGTCGAGCGGAACAGGCCGTCGTCGTTGTAGAGCTTGCGGAGCCGCGCCGCTTCGCTGGTGGTGACCAGCCTCGGCAGTAGCGCCCCGCCGTCTTCGTTGACCGTGCCGGCGATGGCGTCCCAGTCGCCGGAGTCGACGCGCTTCTTCCACCGGGACATCTGGCGCCCTTTCGTGTGCCTGTCTGCGAGGTCCACGATAGAGCCGGCGTGCGAGGTTGCTGGCAACGGCATCGCGCAGGTAGTAGCCTGGATCGTCGCGGACGAGTTGGCCGGGCGGCCGCGGACCGCCGCAAGGCGGTTCGAGGAAAGTCCGGACTTCACAGAGCGGGGTGATTGCTAACGGCAATCCGAGGTGACTCGCGGGACAGTGCCACAGAAAGCAGACCGCCACCCTCGCGGTGGTAAGGGTGAAACGGTGCGGTAAGAGCGCACCAGCATCCCGGGTGACCGGGGTGGCTAGGCAAACCCCACCCGAAGCAAGGCCAAGAAGGCCGCACCGGAAGGTGCGGCCGCGCAGGCGTTCGAGGGTTGCTCGCCCGAGCCTGCGGGTAGGCCGCTCGAGGCACCCGGCGACGGTGTGTCCAGATGGATGGTCGCCGCCGCGCATCTTCGGCTGCCGGAGGTGCGCGGAACAGAATCCGGCTTACAGGCCAACTCGTCCGCCCCGCTTTAGGCATCCGCGAAACTGTATTCCGCGACGCGTTCGCCGAGTAACCCCGTCGCCCGTTACAGTCTCGCGGGGTTGAGCGCCCCGCTCAGCCGGCCTTGTGCACCGCCTTGGCGAGCTTGCGCAACGCGTCGTCGAGCTGCTGTTCGCAGCGTTCGGCCAAGTCGGCCTCCTGCTGATACAGCAGGCCGTAGGTGAAGGTGTCCTCGCCGGCGGCGTGCGCGGCTTCGGATTCGTGGCGCAGATGTTCGCGGCTGACCACGCTGTCCTGATGGTCGCCGAGCAGCGACTGAACGGCCTTCGCCTGCTCGGACACCCTGTCGGCGCCGGTGGCCGCGGCGGTGTACCGAAGTCGCTTGGCCCGCTTGCGAATCCGGTGGATCGATTCGTCACGCGCGTGATGGTCCTCCGGGTGTTCGCCGGCCACCTGGGCGGCGGCTTTGGCGGCCTTGCGAACCTTCTTGTAGGCGGCGTCGATGGTGACCGGCGGGTGCTCTTCGCCGGGCGCGGCGGCCGGGGGTTGCGCCGCTATCGCATCGAGGGCGTCGAGCAGACGGAAGTAACGCTGCGACCGCATGGCGATCAGCGACCGACGCAGCCCGGTCTGATAGCGGCGCTGCGCGCCGCCGACCAGACGCTCATGCACCGGACCGCGCACCAAATCCGGTGTGAGGCCGTCCAGTTGGCGCTCGTAACGCTCCGCGAGGACTTCGGCGTCGCGCGCAATGCCGAGAATGCCGGCGAGCTCGCGCAGTTCGTCGAGCACCCACCCTTCGTCGGGTAACCCGAACGACTCCTGGTAGTCGCGCAACAGGCTGCGCAGCTTGCGGGTGGTGACCCGCATCTGGTGAATGGAATCGAACGCGTCGGCGCGTACCGCGCGATCCCACACCAAGAGTTCGCGGATCTGATCGGCCACCGCGCGCTGCAACGGGTGCTCGGCGGCCGGCGCGCCGTCGGGCTGCGGCGTCGTGCCGAGTACCCGCGCCAGCTTGGAGGCATGACCGGCCGGTGCGGCGCCGGCGTCGAGCAGCCGATTGCCCAACCGGTTCAACAGCTCGGTGTCCGGCGCCCCATTCGTCTCGACCAGTTCCAGCTCCCACTCGCGCCACTCCTGCTGGGTGGGCTCCACGTCGGGGTCGTCGGAAGCGCGGGCCGACCAGGCGGTGACGTGGTCGTTGCAGAACTCCGCCAGGGGCGTGTCGTCGGCCGCGTACAACACCTGGGTTTCACGCTGGGTGGTGATGCGGGCGACCGGTTCGAGCGGACGGTCGCGCACGATCGCCAGCACGATGTCCACCAGCTCCTCCGGCACGGTGTCGGGCCCGCCCGGGCCCGAGGCGTCCAGCGGCGTCCGGACTTCGGTACGCGCCTCTGGCCCGGCCGGCAGCTTCAGGTGCCATCCCGCGTCCGAGCCGCCGCTGCGGCGGCGCAGGGTGATCTTGTTGCGGGCGAGGTCCTGTGCGGGGGTGTCGAAGTACGTCGCGTCCAGTGTCTGAGTGGGCGACTTCTCGACGTGCGCCACCGCTGCGATGCCTTCGAACGAAGGTGACACGGTGGACTCGCCGACATCGAACTTGCGCTCCACCTCGCGATGGCGCGAGGTTTGTGGCGCTTTTGCAGGCATTTTCGGCTCCGTTGAGGGCGCGTCGTCGCGGCCGTGAAGGGATAATGGGTTCTCCTAGCCTGCCATACCGCGGTGACGCGAATGGCGGCGCCGGCAGCTACCGGCGCGGCGTTACGGCGGCGGCGGCGAGTCTTCGCGGAGATGCAGCGCCAGGCCGCTCAGTTCGCGGATCGTCTGGATCTCGGGCTCGCGGAACGGACGTCCGTCGGGCGCGAGCAGATCGTGGAACCACACCGCGGGCATGGCCGTGTACGGGTGCTCCCAGGAGTCCCACGGAAAGAAGGTCTGGGTCTTCCCCGCGACCAGCCCCCAGTTGAACGCCCCGACGTTGTAGCGCTTGGCGATGGGCAACACGCCCGGGATGGTGCTGCCCAACGGCCGGGCCATGTACTCGGTGCACAGGATGGGGCGCCCGTAGGGGACAAGCTCGTTGATGCGGGTCTCAAACCACGCCGGCTTGTCATAGGAATGGAACGTGATCACGTCGGAGTTGTCGAGCTGAATGCCGCTGATCGCGCTGCGGCGTCCCGGGTCTGCCCACTCGCCCTGCCACACGGCGCTCGTCAATGGTTGACAGGGATCTACCGCGCGTGCCCACTCGAACACCTGCGGAAGCAGGTTCGCGACGACGGCTTGTTTGTCTTTCCTCTCGACGGCGCGATATTGGTGCGAGGGATTATCGGGCTCATTCCACAGATCCCAGCCCAAAATGCGGTCGTCGTTGCGGAACTGGGTCAGCACTCCGGTGACGTAGTCATGCAGCGTGCGGGCATAGTTGGGATCATCGATGCGTTGCGCGCCCGGACTTTGCACCCAGCCGGAGTTGTGGACGCCGGGCCTCGGCGGGCGCTGCGGACCTGCTTGCGGGAGCGGATCCCAACAGGAGTCAAACAAGACGAAGAGCGGCTTGATGCCGTGCCGCGCCACGATGTCGACGAACTGCGCGAGACGGCCCTGGAACCCTTGATAATCCTGCGCCCAGAGCAGGTCGTGCAGGAAGACCCGGATCGTGTTGAACCCGGCTGACCGGGCCCAGCCCAGCTCCGTATCGATGCGCTGCGGGTCGTAGGTGTCGGCCTGGAACATCTCCAGCTGGTTGATGGCGTTCGACGTGATGTAGTTCGCGCCGACCAGCCAACCTTGAGCCCGGTACCAATTACTGGCCCGGTCTGGTGACCACGGGCTCGATTTCGGCGAGGTGGGGGGCGGTTGCGCGGCCGCGCGAGGTGCTCGGGCCAGTGCAGCGCCCCCTGCCAATGCCAGCGGTATCTTCAGCACCGTTCGACGGTGCACGAAGTCACCATGAATCGCCCGGTCGATCGGTTTCACCCTTGCTCTCGGAGTAGAGACCTCATCCAAGAACAATCGTACCGGCCTGCCACACAAGGATTTTCGGAATTGACAGGATCCGGTGGGCGAAACGTCTAGTCGCGCCCGTCAGAAGCAGTGCTCGTCGGCGGGAAAGACCCCCTCCGCCACCTGTTTCGCATATTGCCTTGCGGCCCGGCGCAATTCCCCGCCGACGTCGCCGAACCGCTTCACGAATCGGGCGGCCTTGCCGCTGCTGACCCCGGCCATGTCCTGCCAGACCAGAACCTGGCCGTCGCAGTTCGGGCCGGCCCCGATTCCGACGGTCGGGATGGTCAGCTTGCCGGTGATCTGGGTGGCAAGTTCCGCCGGCACCATCTCCATGACGACGGAGAACGCCCCGGCTTCGGCGACGGCGATCGCGTCGGCGACGGTCTGTTCCGCGGCGTCACCGCGGCCCTGGACCCGGAAGCCGCCAAGGCTGTTCACGCTCTGCGGCGTGAACCCGATGTGCGCCATCACGGGGATCCCCGCCGCGGTCAGGCAGGCGATCTGCTCGGACACCCGCTCGCCGCCCTCGAGCTTGACGGCGTGGGCGCCGCCCTCCTTCATGAACCGGGTGGCCGACGCCAGCGCCTGGGCCGGGCCCGCCTCGTAGCTGCCGAACGGCAGGTCCGCGACGACCAGGGCGTGACGCGCTCCGCGCACCACGCCGCGCACCAGCGGGATCATTTCGTCGATCGAGACCGGCACCGTGGTGTCGTAGCCGTACACGACGTTGGCGGCCGAGTCGCCGACCAGCAACACCGGAATGCCCGCCTCGTCGAAGATGCGGGCGGTCGAATAGTCGTAGGCCGTGAGCATGGCCCACTTGTGCCCTTCGGCCTTCATCTTCTGCAGGTGGTGGGTGCGGATCTTGATGAGCGGCTGCGCCTGTTCGGACGTGCCCGCACCATAGACGTTCTGCTCAGACATCATTGTCCTATTGGTGGTCGGGTCGATCCTCGTGGCCCTCAACGGGTCCCCGGGTTCGTCTGACGGTGCCATTCTGCCATCTCTTCCGCGCAGTCGCACCGTCCGGGTGATGTGAGACATGCCATGCGTGGGGCTCGCGGCCGGCCGGTAACCGCTCGGCGGTGCCGCTCACGAGAATCTCAGCTTCCCTCTGGCAGCATATGTTGGCATGGGTCTGTCTCGCCGCGGCAAGTTCGCGCGCATGCTGCTGGTTTCGACAACGGTTGCTGCCGTGGCGCTCCTGGTCGGGGGCTGCGTTCGCGTCGTCAACGGGCGCGCCCTGCTGGCCGAACCCAAGCTGGGGCAGGCCGTGGAATGGACACCGTGTCGGTCATCCAACCCGAAGGCCAAGATCCCCGCGGGCGCGCTGTGCGGCAAGCTCGCGGTGCCGGTCGACTACGACCACCTCGACGGCGACGTGGCCACGCTGGCGATGATTCGCTTCCCCGCCACCGGGGACAAGATCGGCTCGCTGGTGATCAACCCCGGCGGGCCCGGCGAGTCCGGTATCGAGGCCGCCCTCGGTGTCGTCCAGTCGTTGCCGAAGCGGGTCCGCGAACGTTTCGACCTGGTGGGTTTCGACCCCCGCGGGGTGGGATCGTCGCGGCCGTCCATCTGGTGCAACTCCGACGCCGACAACGACCGGCTGCGCACGGAGCCGAACGTCGACTACAGCCCCGCCGGCGTGGCCCACATCGAGGACGAGACCAAGGAGTTCGTCGGCCGCTGCGTGGACAAGATGGGCAAGAACTTTCTGGCCAACGTCGGCACGGTCAACGTCGCCAGGGACCTCGACGCGATCCGCGCGGCGCTGGGCGACGACAAGCTGACCTACCTGGGCTACTCCTATGGCACCCGAATCGGCTCCGCCTACGCCGAGGCCTACCCGGACAAGGTGCGGGCGATGATCCTCGACGGCGCCGTCGACCCCAACGCCGATCCCGTCGAGGCAGACCTGCGCCAGGCCAAGGGTTTCCAGGACGCGTTCAACGACTACGCCACCGAGTGCGCGAAACAGTCGAGCTGCCCGTTGGGCACGGACCCGGACAAGGCCGTCGACGTCTACCACAGCCTGGTCGACCCGCTGGTCGACCCGAACAACCCGATGGTGGGAAGGCCGGCTCCTACCAAGGATCCGCGGGGACTGAGCTATAGCGACGCCATCGTCGGCACCATCATGGCGCTGTACTCGCCGACGTTGTGGCACCACCTGACCGACGGGCTGAGCGAACTGGTCAACCACCGCGGCGACACGCTGCTGGCGCTGGCCGACATGTACATGCGCCGTGACGCGCACGGTCACTACACCAACGCCACCGACGCGCGCGTCGCCATCAACTGCGTCGACCAACCGCCGATCACCGACCGCGCCAAGGTGATCGACGAGGACCGTCGCTCGCGGGAGATCGCGCCGTTCATGAGCTACGGCACCTTCACCGGCGACGCCCCGCTGGGCACCTGCGCGTTCTGGCCGGTGCCGCCGACGAGCAAGCCGCACACCATCTCCGCGCCCGGCCTGGCCCCGACTGTGGTGGTATCGACCACCCACGACCCGGCCACCCCCTACAAGGCCGGGGTCGACCTGGCCAACCAGCTGCGCAGTTCGCTGCTCACCTACGACGGCACCCAGCACACGGTGGTGTTCCAGGGCGACGGTTGCATCGACAACTACGTCACCGCGTACCTGGTCGGCGGCACGACGCCGCCCAGCGGCGCAAAGTGCTAGGGCGCGTACGGGTCTGACGTCGAGCGCAATCGCACACTCGGTGCGGGTCGCAGACGAGATCAAGGCGTAACCGTTTCGCGCCATTTCGGGAACCCGAGGCTGACACGATGACTGCCATGTCGCGCCTGAGACCGTTCAGTTCGGCGCTGGTGTCATTCGGGCTGTTGGCCGCGCAATCGGTGGTGGGACCGGCGGTCGCGGGCGCCACCCCGGAGCCGGGTTCGGGGCAGAGTCCCGCTCCGAGGCCGTCGTCCGCGACCCCGCAGACGTGGGGGAGTTGCGGTCAATTCGCCACCGACACAAGCGATGTCCCCACCGCGCAGTGCACCACCGTCTCCGTTCCGGTCGACTACGACAATCCGGGAGCGGGGCAGGCCAGGCTGGCGGTGATCCGCGTGCCGGCCACCGGCCAACGGATCGGTTCGCTGTTGGTCAATCCGGGCGGTCCCGGCGGGTCCGCGGTCGACATGGTGGCCGGCATGGCGCCGGATCTGGACGGCACGCCCATTCGGCGCAACTTCGACCTCGTCGGCTTCGACCCGCGGGGGGTGGGGCATTCGACCCCGGCGCTGCGCTGCCGCTCGGACGCCGAGTTCGACGCCTACCGGCGCGAGCCGATGGTCGACTACAGCCCGGCCGGTGTGGCGCACATCGAACATCTGTATCAGCAGCTGGCCCAGCAGTGTGCGAGCCGCATGGGACCCGGGTTTCTGGCCAACGTCGGCACCGCCTCGGTGGCGCGCGACATGGACATGGTCCGCCAGGCGCTGGGTGACGACCAGATCAACTACCTCGGCTACAGCTACGGCACCGAGCTGGGCACCGCGTACCTGGAAAAGTTCGGGGCCCACGTGCGGGCGATGGTGCTCGACGGTGCGATCGACCCGACCGTCGGCCCGGTCGACGAGAACGTTCAGCAAATGGCGGGATTTCAAACCGCTTTCAACGACTACGCCACCGACTGCGCCCGCTCGGCGGGCTGCCCGCTGGGCACCGACCCGGCCCAGTTCGTCAACCGCTACCACGCGCTGGTCGACCCGTTGGTCGCCAAGCCCGGTCGCACGTCGGACCCGCGTGGCCTGAGTTACGCCGACGCGACCACCGGCACCATCAACGCGCTCTACACCCCGGCGCACTGGAAATATCTGACCAGCGGCCTGCTCGGCCTGCAGCGCGGCACCGACGCCGGTGACCTGCTGGTGCTCGCCGACGACTACGAGGGCCGCGACCGCGGCGGTCATTACACCAACGATCAGGATGCGTTCAACGCGATCCGTTGCGTCGACGCGCCGTCGCCGAAGGATTCGGCGAGCTGGGTCTCGGCCGATCAACGGATTCGCCAGGCGGCGCCGTTCCTCAGCTACGGGCAGTTCACCGGGGCCGCGCCCCGCGATCTGTGCGCACTGTGGCCGGTGCCCGCGACGTCGACGCCGCACGTCGCCGCGCCCGCGGCGCCGGGCAAGGTCGTCGTCGTCTCCACCACGCACGATCCGGCCACCCCGTACCAGGCCGGGGTCAACCTGGCCCGCCAGCTGGGCGGCCCGCTGATCACCTACGACGGGACGCAGCACACCGCGGTGTTCAACGGGGACCAGTGCGTGGACGGCGCCGTGATGAGGTACCTCGTCGCGGGCACATTGCCGCCGCCGGGCTACCGATGCCAGTCGTGACCGCACTGAGCAGCTTGTTTGCAATGTTGGCAATTGTTCCGATCGCGCGTCGGTAACACAGAATTAACAGCTGTTGCCTACTGTTTCGGTTATGGATCGCCAGAAGGAATTCGTCCTCCGCACGCTGGAGGAACGGGATATCCGCTTCGTTCGGCTGTGGTTCACCGACGTGCTCGGTTTCCTCAAGTCGGTCGCCATCGCCCCAGCCGAACTCGAGGGTGCCTTCGAAGAGGGCATCGGCTTCGACGGATCCTCGATCGAGGGCTTCTCGCGGGTCTCGGAATCCGACACCGTGGCCAACCCGGACCCGTCGACCTTCCAGGTGCTGCCCTGGGCGTCCGGCGGACACCACCACTCGGCGCGGATGTTCTGCGACATCACCATGCCGGACGGCTCGCCGTCCTGGGCGGACCCGCGACACGTGCTGCGCCGCCAGCTGCAGAAGGCCAACGACCTCGGGTTTTCCTGCTACGTCCACCCCGAAATCGAGTTCTTCCTGCTGCAGCCCGGCCCCAACGACGGCTCGGTGCCCGTCCCGGTCGACAACGCGGGCTACTTCGACCAGGCCATCCACGACTCCGCCTCGAACTTCCGCCGCCACGCGATCGAGTCGCTGGAGTTCATGGGCATCTCGGTGGAGTTCAGCCACCACGAGGGTGCGCCCGGCCAGCAGGAGATCGACCTGCGCTTCGCCGACGCCCTGTCGATGGCCGACAACGTGATGACGTTCCGCTACGTCATCAAGGAGGTCGCGATCGAGAACGGCGCCCGCGCGTCGTTCATGCCCAAGCCGTTCGGGCAGCACCCCGGCTCGGCGATGCACACCCACATGAGCCTGTTCGAGGGCGACGTCAACGCCTTCCACAGCCCCGACGACCCGCTGCAGCTGTCCGACGTGGGCAAGTCGTTCATCGCCGGCATCCTGGAGCACGCCTCCGAGATCAGCGCGGTCACCAACCAATGGGTCAACTCCTACAAGCGGCTGGTGCAGGGCGGCGAGGCGCCCACCGCGGCGTCGTGGGGCGCGGCCAACCGGTCGGCGCTGGTGCGGGTGCCCATGTACACACCGCACAAGACGTCGTCGCGGCGCATCGAGGTGCGCAGCCCCGACTCGGCCTGCAACCCCTACCTGACGTTCGCCGTGCTGCTGGCCGCCGGGCTGCGCGGGGTGGAGAAGGGCTATGTGCTGGGACCCCAGGCCGAGGACAACGTCTGGGACCTCACCGCCGAGGAGCGGATCGCGATGGGCTACCGCGAGCTGCCGACCAGCCTCGACGCCGCGCTCAAGGCGATGGAGGCCTCCGAGCTGGTCGCGGAGACGTTGGGGGAGCACGTTTTTGACTTCTTCCTGCGCAACAAGCGCACGGAGTGGGCCACCTACCGCAGCCACGTCACACCGTACGAGCTGAGCACCTACCTGTCGCTCTAGCAGGCGCCGCGCTCACCGGGGCGCCCGCCTTTCCCCGGCAACGCAGGCGGGTTGCGATACCGTCGTGGTCGTGACCAAACCCGCGACGCAGCGCCCCCGGCTGCCCAGCGTGGGCCGGCTCGGCCTGGTCGACCCCCCGGCAAGCGATCGGCTGACGCAACTGGGTTGGTACGACCACGACGACCAGGCGCACGTCGACCTGCTGTGGTCGCTGTCGCGCGCACCCGACCCCGACGCGGCGCTGCGCGCCCTGATCCGGCTGGCGGAAAACCCCGACACCGACTGGGACGAGCTCAACGCCGCGCTGCTCACCGAACGCCCGCTGCGCGGGCGGCTGTTCGCCGTGCTCGGCTCGTCGCTGGCCCTGGGCGATCACCTAGCCGTTCACCCGCAGTCGTGGAAACTGTTGCGGGGCAAGGCCAAACTGCCCACGCACGACGAGCTGCGCGCGGCCTTCACCCGATGCGTCGACGAGGCGTCGGGCGATCCCGGGACGGTCGTGGCGCGCCTGCAAACCCTCTACCGCGACCAGCTGCTGGTGCTGGCCGCGCTCGACCTGGCGGCGACGGTGGAGGACGAACCGGTGCTGCCGTTCACCGTGGTGGGGGCCCAGCTGTCGGACCTGGCGGACGCCGCGCTGTCCGCCGCCCTGCGGGTGGCGGAGATGAGCGCATGCGGCGACCGCACGCCGCCACGGCTGGCCGTCATCGCGATGGGCAAATGCGGTGCCCGCGAACTGAACTACGTCAGCGACGTCGACGTCATCTTCGTCGGCGAGCGGGCCGACGCCCTCACCACCCGGCTGGCCAGCGAGATGATGCGGGTCGCCTCGGCGGCCTTCTTCCAGGTCGACGCCGGGCTGCGGCCCGAGGGCCGCAGCGGTGAGCTGGTCCGCACCGTCGAGTCGCACATTGCCTACTACCAGCGCTGGGCGAAGACGTGGGAGTTCCAGGCGTTGCTCAAAGCCCGCGCGGCCGTGGGCGACGCGGAGCTCGGGGAGCGCTACCTGACCGCGTTGATGCCGATGGTGTGGGTGGCCTGCGAGCGCGAGGACTTCGTCGTCGAGGTGCAGGCCATGCGCCGCCGGGTCGAGCAGCTGGTGCCCGCCGACGTGCGCGGCCGCGAGATCAAACTCGGCAGCGGCGGGCTGCGTGACGTGGAATTCGCGGTGCAGCTGCTGCAACTGGTGCACGGCCGCGGCGACGAGTCGCTGCACGTGGCGTCCACGGTGGACGCGCTGGACGCGCTGGGTCAGGGCGGCTACATCGGCCGCGAGGACGCGGCGAACCTGACCGCGTCCTACGAATTCCTCCGACTGCTCGAGCACCGGCTCCAGCTGCAGCGGCTCAAGCGCACCCACCTCTTGCCGGAGGCCGAGGACGAGGAGGCCGTGCGCTGGCTGGCGCGCGCCGCACACATCCGCCCCGACGGGCGGCACGACGCCGCGGGCGTGCTCCGCGAGGAGCTGCGCCACCAGAACCTGCGCGTTTCGCAGCTGCACGCCAAGCTCTTCTACCAGCCGCTGCTGGAGTCGATCGGCCCGGCCGGCCTGGAGATCCGGCACGGCATGACGTCGGAGGCCGCCGAGCGGCAGCTCGCCGCGCTCGGCTACGAGGGGCCGCAGACGGCGCTGAAACACATGTCGGCGCTGGTCAACCAGAGCGGCCGGCGCGGTCGGGTGCAGTCGGTGCTGCTGCCCAGGCTGCTGCACTGGATGTCCTACGCCCCCGATCCCGACGGCGGCCTGCTGGCCTACCGCCGGCTGAGTGAGGCCCTGGCCGGGGAGAACTGGTATCTGGCCACGCTGCGTGACAAGCCTGCGGTGGCCAAGCGGCTCATGCACGTGCTGGGCACCTCCGCCTACGTCCCGGACTTGTTGATGCGCGCGCCCAGGGTGATTCAGGATTACAGCGACGGCACGTCCGGCCCCAAACTGCTCGAGACGGACATCGCCGCGGTGTCCCGGGCGCTGATCGCCTCGGCCGGCCGCCACCCCGACGCGGTGCGGGCGATCGCCGCGGCCCGCACACTGCGCCGCCGCGAACTGGCCCGCATCGGCTCGGCCGACCTGCTGGGCTTCCTCGAGGTCACCGACGTCTGCCGGGGGCTCACCTCGGTGTGGGTGGCCGTGCTGCAGGCCGCGCTCGACGCGATCATCCGCGCCAACCTTCCCAAGGACGGCCCCGAAAAGGGAAGGGCGCCGGCGGCCATCGCGGTGATCGGCATGGGCAGGCTGGGCGGCGCCGAGCTTGGCTACGGGTCCGACGCCGACGTGATGTTCGTGTGCGAGGCGGCGACCGGTGTCGAGGACTCGGTGGCGATCCGGTGGTCCACGACCGTCGCCGAGCAGGTGCGCACGCTGCTGGGCACGCCCAGCGTCGACCCGCCGCTGGAGGTCGACACCAACCTGCGGCCCGAGGGTCGGCAGGGCCCGCTGGTGCGCACGCTGGGCTCCTACGCCGCTTATTACGAACAGTGGGCGCAGCCGTGGGAGATTCAAGCCCTGCTGCGCGCCCACCCGGTCGCCGGCGACGCGGAGCTGGGCCAGCGGTTCTTGGTGATCGCCGACAAGACGCGTTACCCGGCCGACGGGGTGTCGTCGGATGCGGTGCGCGAGATCCGCCGCATCAAGGCCCGCGTGGACGCCGAGCGGCTGCCGCGCGGCGCCGACCCCAACACCCACACCAAGCTGGGCCGCGGGGGACTGGCCGATATCGAGTGGACCGTACAGCTGCTGCAGCTGCTCCACGCCCACGACATCCCCGCCCTGCACAACACCTCGACGCTGGAATCCCTGGATGCGATCGAGTTGGCCGGCCTGGTTCCCGCCGACGAGGTCGACCTGCTGCGGCAGGCCTGGCTGACCGCTACGCGGGCCCGCAACGCGCTGGTGCTGGTCCGCGGCAAGCCGACCGACCAGCTGCCGGGGCCCGGCCGCCAGCTCAATGCGGTCGCGGTGGCCGCGGGCTGGCCGACCGACGACGGCGGGGAGTTCCTGGACAACTATCTACGGGTGACGCGGCGAGCAAAAGCCGTGGTGCGGAAGGTGTTTGGAAGTTGAATCAGGAGGCCGGCGCGTTGGACGCCATATTCGAGGTGCTCGACGCGGCGGAGGCTGACCGAGTCACAGCCCTCTACGCCCCGTTGGCCGACGCGGTGCGCGAACTCGTCGACGCCACCATCCGCACCGAGGTCGACGACGACGTCGTCGACCAGGCGCGCTCCGCGATCGAGGCCGTCACCGCCTCGCTGCGGCAACGGACCCGGCCGGTCGGGGTGAGCTACCGCGTCAACGGCCGCCCGCTGCCGCTGGGTAACGCCGCGATCGGGGTGTGCAATCCGATCGCGCCGCCGATCGTCGTCCACCACGACGGCGGCGGCCGCTGCTGGAGCGAGTTCGTCCTGGGCTCGGCGTATGAGGGTCCGCCCAAACTGGTGCACGGCGGGGTCAGCGCCCTGGTGCTCGACCACATGCTCGGCGAGGCGGCCAGCGAGGGGCTGTCCAAGGCGCGGTTCACCGGAACCATCACGGTGAAATACCTGCGCGGCACCCCGCTGGGCCCGCTCCGTTGCGAGGCGTGGGTCGACGGCAAGGAGGGCCGCAAAGTCTTTGCGCGCGGGACTATTTCGGACGCCGCGGGCGTCACCGTCGAGGCCGAGGGCGTCTTCATCGAGCCGGCGTGGGCGCGGGAAGGCCAATGAAGTTCTATATCAGCAGTGCCTTCCTGAACACCCGGGAGATCATCGAACTCGCCAAGGCCGCCGACGAACTCGGTTACGACGGCATCGGGATTCCCGACCACGTCGTCAACCTGGAGACCCTGGACACCCCGTATCCCTACACCAAGGACGGGCAACGCCGTTGGCAGCCGTTCACCGACTGGCCCGACCCGTGGGTCCTGATCGGTGCGCTGGCTCAGGTCACCACGCGGCTCCGATTCGTCACCACCGTCTACATCCCGGCGATGCGCAACCCGTACTCGGCGGCCAAAGCGATTGGCACCGCGGCGGTTCTGGCGGAGGGCCGGGTGGAGCTCGGTATCGGTGTGGGTTGGTGCCGCGAGGAATTCGCATTGATGGGCGAACAATTCGAGGCCCGCGGCAAACGGACCGACGAGATCATCGACCTGATGCGGGCGTTGTGGCGGCCGGGATGGACGGAGTTCGAGGGCGCGTTCTACCGGGCGCCGCGACTGGAGATGGAGCCGACGCCGCCGCCGATCCCGGTGTACGTCGGCGGGCTCAGCGACATCGCGCTGCGCCGCGCCGCCCGCAACGACGGCTGGATCGGTGACCTGATCAAGACCGAACGCGCCATCGAGGCCGTGGGCCGGTTGCGGGAGATGCGTGCCGAAAACGGGCTTTCCATGGACGATTTCACCATCCTGACGCCGCTGACGGACGCGTTCACCACCGCCGACTACCGGCGCGCCGCCGACGCCGGCATCACCGGCATCATCACCATGCCGTGGATGTTCTACGCCGGGCCGGACGCCTCGTTGGCCGACAAGATCGACGGCATGCAGCGCTTCCGCAAGGACCTGGCGCTCGACGCATAGGTGTATCGCACTTTTCGCGCGCGACACTTAACCGATGGCGACGACACGCCGCAAACGTGCGCCATAGTTTCAGTCTCGCGGGCCCAGATCGCCTGTGGGCGGCTTGTAATCCCTTGCAGCCTGAAAGAATGACTGGCATGTCAATCGGCCGAGTGCGCCCGGCGTCTGCGGAGGACGCCGCGGCGTGCCGTGCGATCTATCGCCCGTACGTCGAGGACACGGTGATCAGCTGGGAGATCGACGTCCCGAGCGTAAGGGAGATGGCCGCCCGCATCGCCACCGCGCGCGAGGCGCACGACTGGCTGGTCCTCGAACGCGATGGTCGGGTCGTCGGTTTCGCCTACGGTCACGCGCTCCGGCGCCTGCCGACCTTCCAGTGGTCGGCCGAGACCGGAATCTATGTCGAGCTCGAGCATCACCGCACGGGCGGCGGTCGCCAGCTCTACACGCGGCTGCTGCACCGGCTCAGGGAGCGCGGCTACCGAACGGCTTTCGCGGGCATCACGCAACCGAACGAGGCCAGCAACGGTTTTCACCGGTCATTCGGCTTTCACGACGCCGGCTTATACCGGCGCACCGCATGGAAAGACGGGCGCTGGCACGACGTCGCGTGGATGCAACTGGAACTGGTCGGCTCGGCCGACTCCGACGAGCCGCCAAACCCGATCGTGTGATCGGTTAGCCGCCGCCACCGCCGACGAAGCCGCCGCCGCCGCCGACGAATCCGCCGCCACCGCCCACGCCGCCGCCCCCGACCATTGCTTGTGCGGTGCTGATAGTCATGGCCGAAACGCTAACGCGGAATTCGTAGCCGCCGCAAGAGTTTTTATCTGAACATCCGGCGTCGGCGAGCGCCTTGTGCTGGCCTCGACGAACGGACCAGTGCCCTAAAGGCGTCCCGTCGCGCGGGCCGTTTGCGTTGCGACGGCTAGGTTTTGGGTCGGCCGGCACCAGCAGCAGGAGGCTCGGCCCGGCGGAGTCATTGGCAGATCCGCACAGACGAAACCACCCGCGCGGCAATCGGCGATGCGATCGCGGCGCGGGTGGTGTCGTCTAGCGAATGCCCCTCGACTTAGACGTCGTAGTAGAGCGCGAACTCGTAGGGGTGCGGCCGGATCTGGACCGGCAGGATCTCGTTCTCGCGCTTGAAGCTGATCCACGTCTCGATCAGGTCAGGCGTGAAAACGCCACCCTCGGTGAGGTATTCGTGGTCCTCTTCCAGCCGGTCGATCACCGCGGACAGCTGGGTGGGCGCCTGCGGGATGTTGGCGGCCTCCTCCGGCGGCAATTCGTAGAGGTCCTTGTCGACCGGGGCCTGCGGCTCGATCTTGTTCTTGATGCCGTCCAGCCCGGCCATCAGCATCGCCGAGAACGCCAGGTACGGGTTGCCTGACGAGTCGGGGCAACGGAACTCCAGCCGCTTGGCCTTCGGGTTGCTGCCGGTGATCGGGATGCGCACGCAGGCCGAGCGGTTGCGCTGGCTGTAGACCAGGTTGATCGGCGCCTCGTAACCCGGGACCAGTCGCTTGTAGGAGTTGACGGTCGGGTTGGTGAAGGCCAGCAGCGACGGGGCGTGGTGCAACAGGCCGCCGATGTAGTGGCGGGCGGTGTCCGACAGCCCGGCGTACCCGGTCTCGTCGTACATCAGCGGGCTGCCGTCCTTCCACAGCGACTGGTGGGTGTGCATGCCGGACCCGTTGTCGCCGAACAGCGGCTTGGGCATGAAGGTCACGGTCTTGCCGGCCTGCCAGGCGGTGTTCTTGACGATGTACTTGTACAACTGCATGTCGTCGGCCGCGTGCAGCAGCGTGTTGAACTTGTAGTTGATCTCGGCCTGCCCGCCGGTGCCCACCTCGTGGTGGCCCTTCTCCAGGCTGAAGCCGGCCTTGATCAGGTTGGAGAGCATGTCGGCGCGCAGGTCGACGTAGTGGTCGACGGGGGCGACCGGGAAGTAGCCGCCCTTGGGGCGGACCTTGTAGCCGCGGTTGGGGCTGCCGTCGTTCTCGGTCGGCTCGCCGGTGTTCCACCATCCCGAGATCGCGTCGACCTCGTAGAACGAGCCGTTGGTGCGCGAGTCGAAGCTCACCGAGTCGAAGATGTAGAACTCGGCCTCGGCGCCGAAGTAGGCGGTGTCGGCGACGCCGGTGCTGATCAGGTAGTTCTCCGCCTTGCGGGCGATGTTGCGCGGGTCGCGCGAGTACGGCTCGAGGGTGAACGGGTCGTGCACGAAGAAGTTCAGGTTCAGCGTCTTGTGTTCGGTGAACAGGTCGATCTGCGCCGTCGCGGGGTCGGGAAGGAGCAGCATGTCGGATTCGTGGATGGACTGGAATCCGCGAATCGACGAGCCGTCGAAGGCCAGGCCGTCCTCGAAGACGCTCTCATCGAAAAACGAAACCGGAATCGTGAAGTGCTGCATGATGCCCGGCAGGTCACAGAACCGGACGTCGACAAACTCGACGTTCTCGTCCTTGACGAGTTTGAAGACGTCGTCGGGCGTCGTTTCCGTCACAGAGATGCTCCTTTACTTGGTGAGATCCGCGGCCTGACGCTATGGAGCAGATGTTGCCCGCCAGTCAACCCCGTGTTGCGCGCAGGTTACGCGACCGATGTCGTCCACCGAACAGGTGGGGTCGGCGGCGGGTTCTATTGTGGGGCCATGGATCGCAAGATCGTATCCGTTCCGGCAGCCCGGCGCAGCGTTCTCTGTCCGTTGCGCACCGCGCGGACGGGGGAGCCGAACGCCGGTCTGCGCCGATGACGCCGGAACCGCGCTCCGCCTACCCCGGCGAGAGGCTGGGCCTGCCGGAAAGCGGACCGGGCTCCCTGGCCCCGATGGGACGCCGGCTGGGCGCGCTGATGATCGACTGGCTGATCTCCTACGGCCTGGCGGCGCTGGCCATGCGCTTCGGTGTGTTCTCCGAACACACGTTGGCGACGGCGGTGCTGGCCGTCTGGTTCGTGCTCGGCGTCGTCTCGGTGCGGCTGTTCAGCTTCACCCCCGGCCAGCTGGTGCTGGGCCTGCAGGTGGTGACGGTCGATGGTCACCCTTCGGTCGGGATCGTCCGGGCGGTGGTGCGGGGCGTGCTCGTCGGCACCGTCGTCCCCGCGTTGTTCACCGACTGGGACGGTCGCGGCCTGCAGGACCGGCTGACCGCAACGGCGGTGGTGCGCCGCTGAGGTCAATGGCGGCGACCCCCGGCGCCCGCTTCGCCGCGCTTGGGATCGCCGCTGAGGTCAATGGCGGCGACCCCCGGCGCCCCGGCTTCGCCGCGTTACTTCCGCCGCACGCTGCGCTGCACACCGCGCATCTTGCCGGCGTTGGGCAGCGGCCCCTTGGGCAGGACGGCGGCGCCGGCACGCGTCCCCAGCGCAGCCAGGCGGGACTCCAACGTGTCCATCTGCTTGGCCGTGATGTTGGCCGGCAGCCGGTTGAGGTGGCGCTCCAGCTTGGACAGCGGAATCTCGTCGTCGCCGTTGCCGACGACGAGGTCGTAGATCGGCACGTCGCCGATCAGCCGCGCGGTGCGCTTCTTCTCCTGGGCCAGCAGCGGGCGGACGCGGGACGACGAACCTTCGGCCACCAAGATGACGCCCGGCCGGCCGATGACCCGGTGGACCGCGTCCAGGTGGCCGGTCGCGGCGACCCCGGGTGTCACCCGCCACTTGCCCCGAAGGTTGTCCAAAGCCCATGCGGCCGCGCCGGTTTGGCCCTCGGCCTTGCTGTAGACGCTCTTCTGGGCGCGGCGGCCGAAAACGATGAAGGCCGCCAGCGCGCCCAGCACCACGCCCAGCGGGATCAGGGTGATCATCGTCAGCCCGCCGGCCCACACGCCGACGGCCACCGAGATGGCCACGATCAGCACGAAGACACCGATCATGTAGGGCAGCAGCCGCTTGTCCTCGCGGCGCTGCAAATTGAACGCCTGCCACAACTGGGCGCGGCGCTCCTTCGCCGCGGCCTTGCGCGCGGCCTGCGCCTGCGCCCGGGCGGCCTTGTTCTCAGCGGCGGTGCGGGGTTTAGCCATAGTCAAAGAATACGTACCGGGATCGCGGACAACTGCGCCTACGGCGTCGGGGCCTTCTCAGGCGCGGGTGCGCGCGGCCTGCTCGTATAGCCGGCCCGCCCGGTAGGACGACCGGACCAGCGGCCCGGCCAGCACCCCGGCGAACCCCAGACCCTCGGCGTGCCGGGCGAACTCGACGAACTCCTCCGGCCGCACCCAGCGCTCGACCGGGTGGTGACGCGTCGACGGACGCAGGTATTGGGTGATGGTGACGATGTCGCAGCCGGCCCCCCGGAGGTCGGCGAGGGCGGTGCGCACCTCGTCGGGGGTTTCGCCGAGGCCGAGGATGAGATTGCTCTTGGTGACCAGCCCGGCGTCGCGCGCCGCGGTGATGACGTCCAGGCTGCGCTGGTAGGTGAAGGCCGGCCGGATCCGTTTGAAGATGCGCGGCACGGTTTCGACGTTGTGCGCCAACACCTCCGGGCGCGATCCGAACACCTCGGCGAGGCGCGCGGGCTCGCCGTTGAAGTCCGGGATCAACAGCTCGACGCCGGTCGACGGGTTGAGCTCTTTGATCGCGCGCACGGTCTCGGCGTACAACCAGGCCCCACCGTCGGGCAGGTCGTCGCGGGCCACCCCGGTGATGGTGGCGTAGCGCAGTCCCATGGTCCGCACGCTGTCGGCGACGCGCCTGGGCTCGTCGCGGTCCAGCGCGGCGGGCTTTCCAGTGTCGATCTGGCAGAAGTCGCAGCGGCGGGTGCACTGGTCACCGCCGATGAGGAAGGTGGCTTCCCGGTCCTCCCAGCACTCGAAGATGTTGGGGCAGCCGGCCTCTTCGCAGACCGTGTGCAGCCCCTCGCGCCGGACCAGGCCCTTGAGCTGGGTGTACTCGGGGCCCATCCGGGCGCGGACCTTGATCCACGGCGGCTTGCGCTCGATCGGGGTTTGCGCGTTGCGGACCTCGAGGCGCAGCAGCTTGCGTCCTTCGGGTGCGACAGTCACATGGCCGATGCTACGCGGGTGCCGGGGTGTTCCCGGACCGGTAGGGCGCCGTCGAGGGCGTCGCTGACGGCGTCGGCGACGGCGGCGCGGACGTCGTCGACCAGCACCGGGCGGCCCAGCTCGGCCGACAACGACGTCACGCCGGCGTCGGTGATGCCGCACGGCACGATCGTGGTGAAGGCGCCCAGGTCGCAGTCGCAGTTGAGCGCGAACCCGTGCAGCGTGGTCGCGCGCGACACCCGGACGCCGATGGCCGCGACCTTGCGGTCGGGCCGGCCTCGGGAGGATCGGTCGCCCGGCACCCACACCCCGGACCGGCCGTGCACCCGACACGTCTCCAGCCCCAGGTCGCCGCACACCTTGATCAGCGCCTCCTCGAGGCGTCGAACGTAGTTGACCACGTCGAGTGGTTCGCCCAGGCCGATGATCGGATAGCCGACCAGTTGCCCCGGCCCGTGCCAGGTGATCTTGCCGCCGCGGTCGGTGTCGACGACGGGGGTGCCGTTCAGCGGACGCTCGTGCGGCTCGGTGCGCCGCCCGGCGGTGTAGACCGGCGGGTGCTCGAGCAGCAGCAGGGTGTCGCTGCCGCCGCCGACCCTGGCGTCGGCCAGCTCACGCTGCAGCTGCCACGCGGTGCGGTAATCGACGGTTCCGAGCTGGCGAACGTCGATCGCCTCCCGGCTGGACCGGATGGAATCGATCACGTTCGCGACGGTACTCGCCGGGCGATCCTCCCGCGGGCCGGGACCCGGCTTCGCCGCGCTCGCGATCGCCGCTAGACCTGACGGCGACCCGCTTCGCCCGGCTTCGCCGCGCTCGCGATCGCCGCTAGACCTGATGACGGCGACCCGCTTCGCCCGGCTTCGCCGCGCTCGCGATCGCCTAGTCGTGGTCGCGCCGGGCGGTGGCGTAGCCGAGCGCCTCGCCAATCGTGTTGTGGTGGAACTGAAAACCCGCCCGCTCCAACGCCGACGGGATGGCGCGCTGGCCGATGAGCACACCCTCGTCGGCGAACTCGCCGAGCGCGGCCCGCACCGCGAAGCCCGGCAACATCAAGGGGGTCGGTCGGTTCACCGCCCGGCCGAACGCGGTGGTGAATTCGGCATTGGTGACCGGGGCGGGCCCGGTCATGTTCACCGGACCGGACAACGCCGGGTTGGAGATGGCGAACAGCAACGCTCGCACCTCGTCTTCCAGGGTGATCCAGGACATGTATTGACGGCCGCTGCCCAGCCGGGCTCCCAGACCCGTCCGGAACAACGGCCGCAACCGCCCCAACGCACCGCCGGCGGGGGAGAAGACCAACCCGGTGCGGGCCAGCACCACGCGGGCGCCGCCGTACTGAGCCGGCAGCGTGGCTGCTTCCCAGTCCTCGCACAGCTGGGCGAGGAAACCCTTTCCCGCCCGGTCGTTTTCGTCGACCACGTGGTCCTTGGTGTCCCCGTAGTAGCCCACCGCGCTGGCGTTGACCAGGGTCGGCACCCCGGCCTCGGCCACGGCGTGCGCCAGGACTTCGGTGGGGGCGATGCGGCTGTCCCGCAGGCTCTGCTTGAAGGCGCCCGACCAGCGCCGCTGGCCGACGTTGACGCCGCACAGGTTGACGACGGCGTCGACGTCGCCGATCGCGTCGACGTCGAATTCGCCGCTCTCGGGGTTCCAGTGCAACTCGTCGGAATTCGACGGCGCCCGGCGCACGATCCGCAGCACCCGGTGGTCGGCCGCACGCAGCGCCGCGGTCAAGGCGGATCCGATCAGCCCGGACGACCCCGCTATGGCGATGACGGGCTTGGCCACGGTTCGGCAGCCCTCCTAAAGACCCAAGTCGGCCTCGAACGCGCCCTCTTCCAGCCGGTTCTTGATCGTGGTGAGGAAGCGTCCGGCGTCCGCGCCGTCGATGAGCCGATGGTCATAGGTCAGCGGGAGGTAGCAGATGGAGCGGACGCCGATGGACTCGTTGCCGAACTCGTCGACGATCACCCGGGGCCGCTTCACGATGGCGCCCGTGCCCAGCATGGCGGCCTGCGGCGGAACCAGGATCGGGGTGTCGAACAACGCCCCTTGGCTGCCGATGTTGGTGATGGTGAAGGTGCCACCGGACAGCTCGTCGGGTTTGAGGTCGCCCGAGCGGGCGCGCGCGGCGATGTCGGCGATCGCCCGGGCGAGCCCGGCGAGCGAGAGGTCGCCGGCGTTGTGGACGACGGGGGAGAGCAGGCCCTGGTCGGTGTCGACGGCGAAGCCGAGGTGCTCGGCGTCGTAGTAGGTGATCTCCTTGGAGTCTTCGTCGTAGCTCGCGTTGATGTTGGGGTGGACCTTCAGCGCGTCGATCACCGCCCGGGCGATGAACGGCAGGAAGGTCAGATTGACCCCCTCGCGCTCGGCGAACGCCGACTTCGCCCTGGCCCGCAGCCCGACGATCCGGGTCATGTCGACCTCGTGCGTCTGGGTGAGCTGCGCGGTGGCCTGCAGCGATTCGCGCGTCTTCTTGGCGGTGAGCTGGCGGATCCGGCTGGCCTTCTGCGTGGTGCCGCGCAGGTGCGCCAGCGCCGGAGCGGGCGTCGGCGCTGCCGCCGGGGCTGGGGCGGCCTTGCCGTCAACCGCAGGCGCCGCCGCTGCAGGCGCCTTCTGGGCCTGCTGCTTCTGGCGTTGCTTTTCCTCCGCCGCGGCGAGCACGTCTTGCTTGCGGATGCGGCCACCGACACCGGTGCCGGTGATCCCGGCCAGGTCGATGTCGTGCTCGGTGGCCAGCTTGCGCACCAGCGGGGTCACGTACGGCGCGCCGTTCGTGCCGGCGCCGCCGGACTCGGCGGCCGGTTGTGCCTGCGCCGGTTGAGTTTTCGGCGCCGGCTCGGGCTGCGAAACCGGCTGGGGTGCGGGCTTCGCCTCGGCCTTGGGTGGTTCGGGTGCGGGCTCCGGCTTGGGTTCCGGTTTGGGAGCGGGCGGCGGGGTGGGAGCGGCCGCGGCCTGCGAACCGCTGCCGATCCGTGCCAGCTCCCCGCCGACCGGGACGGTGGCGTCCTCCTCGGCGGTGATGCTGATCAGGACGCCGGCGACCGGGGAGGGGATCTCCGTGTCCACCTTGTCGGTCGACACCTCCACCAGCGCGTCGTCAACTCCGACCGAGTCGCCGACCTTCTTCAGCCAGCGGGTGACCGTGCCCTCGGTAACCGACTCGCCGAGCTCGGGCATCAACACCGGGGTGGCGTCGCCGCCACCGGAACTCTGCTGGGCGGGCTCGGGTTCGGGCTCCGGCTGGGCCGGCGCCGGCGCCTCGGGCTCCGGTTGGGCCGGCGCCTCGGGCTCCGGTTGGGCCGGCGGGGCGGACTCGGCCTGCGGCTCCGGCTGGCTCGGCGCCTGCGGCGCCGCCTCGGATCCGCCACCCTCTGAACCGCCCCCGGGGCCGCTCTCCGCCGCGTCGCCGATGACGGCCAGCTCGCCGCCCACCTCGACGGTGTCGTCCTCCTGGGCGACGATCTTGGTCAGCACACCGGCCGCGGGCGAGGGGATTTCGGTGTCGACCTTGTCGGTGGACACCTCGACGAGGGGTTCGTCGAGTTCGACCGTGTCGCCTTCCTGCTTGAGCCAGCGGGTGACCGTCCCCTCGGTGACGCTTTCACCGAGTGCCGGCATCTGGACGGAGAAGGCCATCGTTTTGACTCCTCGATCGCTCGTGGGTCGGGGGCGGGTCGAACATCTCGCTAGCCGTTCGGAGCAGCTATCCAAAACTATCCTGTCACTGCGTCCGCGCCGGCACACATCCAGGGCGGACCGCGCGCGGTTGCCGGGACGGCCGGAACGCCCTTGCTACGGTGTGGCCACTGCACTTGAAGCGGGGAGGTACCGGTGCCGGCAACACAACCGCTAGCCCAGCATTTCGTCGACAGCGCCGACGGCGCGCGAATCGCGGTCTTCGAAGAGGGCAACCCCGACGGCCCCACCGTCGTGCTGGTGCACGGCTTCCCCGACTCGCACGTGCTGTGGGACGGCGTCGTGCCGCTGCTGGCCGACCGGTTTCGCATCCTTCGCTACGACAATCGCGGCGTCGGTCAATCCTCGGCCCCCAAGCCGGTGTCGGCGTACACCATGGACCGGTTCGCCGACGACTTCGCCGCGGTGACCGGCGAGCTGAGCCCAGGCCGGCCCGTGCACGTGCTCGCCCACGACTGGGGCTCGGTGGGGGTGTGGCACTACCTCAAGCGGCCCGGCGCCGGGGACCGGGTCGCGACGTTCACGTCGGTGTCCGGACCGAGCCAGGACCAACTGGTCGACTACATCTTGAGCGGTCTGCGGGCGCCCTGGCGCCCGCGCACTTTCGTCCGCGCCATCAGCCAGGCGCTGCGACTGACGTACATGATCTTCTTCTCGATCCCGGTGCTCGCGCCGCTGCTCCTGCGCCTGACGCTGTCGATCCCGGCGCTTCGGCGAAACGCGGTGGACAACATCGCAGCCGAGCAGATCCACCACTCGCCCCGCCTGGCCCGGGACGCCGCCCGTTCGGTGAAAACCTATCCCGCCAACTACTTTCGCTCGTTCGCCGGCCGTGGGCAGGGCATCCACGTCGTCGACGTGCCGGTGCAGTTGATCGTCAACACCAGAGACAAGTACGTGCGCCCGTACGGCTATGACCACACGCCCCGCTTCGTGCCGCGGCTGTGGCGGCGCGACATCAGGGCCGGTCACTTCTCGCCGATGTCGCACCCCCAGGTGATGGCCGCGGCCGTGCACGACTTCGCCGATCTCGCCGAGGGCAAGCCGCCCAGCCGCGCGCTGCTGCGCGCGCAGGTCGGGCGTCCCCGCGGGGCCTTCGGCGACACCCTGGTGTCGGTCACGGGCGCCGGCAGCGGAATCGGCCGCGAGACGGCGTTCGCGTTCGCCCGTGAGGGCGCCGAGCTGGTCGTCAGCGACATCGACGAAGCGGCCGTCAAGGCCACCGCCGCGGAGATCGCCACCCGCGGCGGCGTCGCGCATGCTTATGTGCTGGACGTGTCCGACGCCCAGGCCGTGGAGGCGTTCGCCGAGCGGGTGAGCGCCGAGCACGGCGTGCCCGACATCGTGGTCAACAACGCCGGCATCGGGCAGGCGGGCGGATTCCTGGACACCCCGGCCGAACAGTTCGACCGGGTGCTCGACGTCAACCTGGGCGGCGTGGTCAACGGGTGCCGGTCCTTCGCGCGGCGGCTGGTCGAGCGGGGCACCGGCGGGTACATCGTCAACGTGTCGTCGATGGCGGCCTACGCGCCGCTGCAGTCGCTGAACGCCTACTGCACGTCGAAGGCCGCGACCTACATGTTCTCCGACTGCCTGCGCGCCGAACTCGACGCCGCCGGGGTGGGGCTGACCACGATCTGCCCGGGCGTCATCGACACCAACATCATCAACACCACCCGGTTCGACGCTCCCGCGGGCAAGGGCGAACAGGTCGACGGCCGGCGCGGCCAGCTGGGCAAGATGTTCGCGCTACGCCACTACGGCCCCGACAAGGTCGCCAACGCAATCCTGTCGTCGGTGCAGAAGAAGAAACCGATTCGCCCGGTGGCGCCGGAAGCCTATGCCCTGTACGGCCTTTCGCGCCTGGCGCCGCAAGGCCTGCGCAACTTCGCGCGGATGCGGGTGATCTGACGCGCCTTTAGATGCCCGTCCGCGCGGCGCCCTGGCGGCCAGTCAGCAGCGTCCCGCCGATCGCGATCAGCCCGACGACGGCCAGCGGGATCGACCACATGCGCCGGCTGCCCACCGAGGACTGGCACTGCGCCACGTAATCGGTGTGCGGGACGACCTGGTTGAGGATCGGGATGTTCGCCACGCTGTTGTTGTTCGCGCTTCTGGCCGCGGACAGGTCCGTGGCCACGGCGTTCCCGCACCCGATCGAATGGCCGTTGCCGTCCGAAATCGAGACCGGCGCCAGCAGCCCGATCACGCCGGCCAGCAAAAGCACGGCCCCCACTCCGAGGATCAACCGTCGCACCGTCACGATCTCGCCTTTCTTCGTACGGGTTTTCGATCGGAGGGAGATTAGCCGCTGCGGGAGGCCGGTAAACGCGAAGTTGACCGGATACAGCGCCCGATTCCTGGGTATTCCGCCGCGATAGCCGAGAGGGGATGCGACGTGGTGCTGAGTGCGACGCGGGACGTGGCCGCGCCTTGCGAGCGGGTGTGGGAAGTCCTGGCGCAAGGGTGGACCTACACCCAGTGGGTGGTGGGCAACAGCCGCATGCGGGCGGTCGATCCGAACTGGCCGGAGCCCGGCTCCTCGATCCGGCACTCGATCGGGATCTGGCCGTTGGTGATCAACGACGCGACCGTGGTGGAGGAGAGCGAACCGCCGCACAAACTCGTGCTCTGCGCCCGCCTGGGGCCGCTGGGCGCCGCGCGGATCACCATGCTGCTGCATGAGACACCGCAGGGCTGCCGGGTGGAGATGATCGAGGTGCCTGTCGAAGGCCCGATGGGGGCCGTCCCCGATTCGCTCGCGTTGGCCGCGGCCTATCCGCGCAACAAGGAGTGCCTGTGGCGGCTGGGGGCACTGGCGGAGCGCAAGGTGCCCAGCCAGGTGAAATGAACGTGCGGGACACCGCCGACGCCGTCGTCATCGGGGCGGGACACCACGGGCTGGTCGCCGCCTCGATGCTCGCCGACGCCGGGTGGGACGTGGTGGTGCTCGAGGCCCAGCCGGAACCGGGCGGCGCGGTGCGCAGCGCCGAGCTGACGCCGGGCTACATCACCGACCTGTTCAGCTCCTACTACCCGATGACGGTGGCCTCACCCGCGATCGCGGCGCTGGGGCTGGAAGACCACGGCCTGCGGTGGTCACACGCGCCCGCGGTGGTCGGACATCCGCGCAGCGCGGCCGATGACGACCCGCCCGTCGTCTACCACGACCCCGCCCGCACGGCAACGGAATTCGCGCGCCGGGAACCGGCCGACGGCGACAACTGGTGGCGGGCAGTCCAGTTGTGGCAGCGGATCAAGGCGCCGCTGCTCGACGCGATGTTGGCGCCCTTCCCACCCGTGCGTCCGCTGATGCGGCTGCTGACCAAGCTCGGGACCTCCGAGGCGCTCCGGGTGGCGCGGCTGCTGGTGCAGCCGGCCACCACCATGGCCAGCGAGCTGTTCGCCGGGGAGGCGCCGCGAGTGATGCTGTTGGGCAACGCGATGCACGCCGACGTCCCGCCGGACGCCCCGATCAGCGGCGCCATGGGGTTCCTGATGACGATGCTGGCCCAAGACTGCGGCTGGCCCGTGCCGGTCGGGGGTTCCGGGCAGTTGACGGCCGCCCTGGTCAACCGCGCCCGCTCCGCGGGCGCGCGAATCGAGTGCAATCAGAACGTGTCCCGCATCGAGGTGCGCGGCGGCCGTGCGGTGGGGGTGACTACGGCAGAGGGGCGCACGGTTGCGGCGCGGCGGGCCGTCGTCGCCGACGTGACGGCGCCGCGGCTGTTCTGCGACATGTTGCCCGCGGATGCCTTGCCGCCCAAGCTGTTACGCGACCTCGAGCACTTTGTGTGGGATCCCCCGGTGGTGAAGGTCAACTACGCGCTCGCCCGCCCGGTTCCGTGGCGGGCGGAGAATCTGCACGGCGTGGGCACCGTCCATTTGGGCGCCGACGGCGATGGGCTGGTCCGCTGGATGGCCGACCTCAACACCCGGGTGGTGCCCGAGCATCCGTTCATGTTGTTGGGACAGACCACCACGGCCGACCCCAGCAGGTCGCCCGAGGGAACCGAAAGCGTCTGGGCCTACACGCATTTGCCACGCAATGTCGCCGACGACGCGTCGGCCGACCGGCTCGCCGAAGCGGTGGAGCGGGTCATCGAGGAACATGCGCCGGGCTTCGGTTCGGCGGTCGTCGAGCGGTTCGTGCAACGGCCGTCGGACCTGGAGGCCAGCGACGCCAACCTGCACATGGGTGCGCTCAACGGCGGCACCGCGCAATTGCAGCAGATGCTGATCTTCCGTCCTGCGCCCGGCATGGGCCGCGCCGAAACCCCGGTGCAGGGGCTCTATCTGGGCAGCGCGTCGGCGACCCCGGGCGGTTCGGTGCACGGTGCCTGCGGGCGCAACGCCGCCAACGCCGCGCTGGCCGCCGACGGCGCGACCGGCTGGCCGCGCCGCCAGGTGCAGCGCGCCGTGTTCTCGCTGCTGACCGGAAGGCGCTAGCCGTTCACTAGCCCTTTTCGCAGATGTCTTCGAGCACCGCGAACATGGTGCGGGTCGGCACACCGGTGCCGCCCTTGGGCGTGTAGCCCCACGGGCCGCTGGTGTTGTACGCCGGGCCGGCCACGTCGATGTGCGCCCAGCCCACGCCCTCGGCGACGAATTCGCGCAGGAACACCCCCGCCACCAGCATGCCGGCGAAGCGCTGCCCGCTGATGTTGGACAGGTCCGCGACGGTCGACTTCAGGTCGTCCTTGAGCTCGTCGGGCAGCGGCATCGGCCAGCCGTTCTCGCCCACCCGCTGCGAGATCGCCGCGACGCGGTCGCGGAACTCGTCGCTGCCCATCACCCCGGGGATGCGGGCGCCCAACGCCACCGTCTGCGCGCCCGTCAGCGTGGACGTCTCGATCAGGTAGTCCGGGTTGTCCTCGCACGCCCGCACGATGGCGTCGGCGAGGATCAGCCGGCCCTCGGCGTCGGTGTTCTGCACCTCGACGGTGATCCCGCCGTACTGCGTCAACACGTCGCCCGGACGCTGCGCCGTGCCCGACGGCATGTTCTCGGCCATCGGCACGGTGGCGATCACGTCGATCGGCAACCGCAGCTGCGCCGCCAGCGCCACGGTGGCGATGACCGCGGCCGCGCCGCCCATGTCCGAGGTCATGTGGTGCATCGACGCCGCCGGCTTGATCGAGATGCCGCCGGTGTCGAACGTGATGCCCTTGCCGACCAACGCGACCCGCTTCGCCTGCTTCGGCTTCTTGGCCAGCTTCGACCCCCGGTGGGTCAGCCGCACCAGCCGTGGCGGCCTCGACGAGCCCTGGCCGACCCCGATCACGCCGCCATAACCCGCCTTCTGCAGCGCCTTCTCGTCGAGCACCTCGACCTCGAGACCCACGGACTCACCCAGTGACCTTGCGCGCCTGGCGAATTCGGCGGGAAACAGGTGGCTCGGCGGCGTGTTGACGAAGTCGCGGGCGGTGGCCACCGCGGTCGCCACGGCCGCGCCGTGGGCGCTGGCGGCTTTGGCCTCCTTCGCGGCCGACAGCACGGTGATCTTGCGCAGCCCTTTGTCTTTCGGCGCGGTCTTGCCGCTGCGGAAATCGGTGAACCGGTAGCTGCCGAGGATGAATCCCTCGACGGCCGCCGAGCAGACGTCGGCGTCGAAGTCACCGGGCAGCGTGAGGAGCACCGCCTCGGCGGTGCCCAGCGACCGCGCCGCCACACCGGCGGCCCGACGGATCGTGTCGGCGGGCCACTCGGGTCGCGGTTTACCCAGTCCGATCGCCAGCACGCTGGACACCGGCAGCGACGGCACCACCAGGCGGTGGACCTGCTCGCTGCCGCCGGTGGCCTCCAGGGCCCGCAGGCCGGATTCGATTTCGGCGACCGCGTCGGCCGGCAGCGGCGACCCACCCGGGGCCACCACCGCGCCCGGCCTGTCCTCGTCGCCGGTCGAGACGACCGGCACGATCAATACCGACGAGCCCACCGCCCGTTTGGGCAGCGACGCGGCGACGTTGACGGCGGGGCCTTGATAGCTCAAATCGGTGGTCACGGCCTTTTACCCTAATCGGCGGGGCCCGCGCCGGGATCGGCGGCGCCCCCGGCCTGCAGCTCGAAGGCGATCACGGGGTCGTCGAAACCCTTGAGGTCAAAGGGGCCACGGGCCGTGGCCGGCCAGTCCGGCAATTGCTCGTGCAGCGCCGAGTCGGCCAGGATCTGGCACGGGGACGCGGCCCCGACCAGACGCGCCGCCAGGTTGACCGGGCCGCCGAAGTAGTCCCCGTTGATCGCCAGCACGCTGCCGTACGCGAGGCCGGCCCGGACCTGCAGACCCTCCTCGCGGGCCCGCGGATGGTCGACGAGGTCGACCGCCGCCCTGGCCAGGCGTTCCGGTGACGCGCTCACCCACATCACCTCGTCGCCGATGAACTTCACCACCCGGCCGCCGTCGCGATGCACCACGTCCGCCACGGTGCCGGCGAACTCGTTGAGCAAGTCCGAAAGCTGCGCGGGGGTCAGAGCGCGGGTGAGCACGGTGAAGCCGGATAGATCCGCAAAACCGATGCCGCACACCACGCTCGCCGAGGTGTCGCGAAGGACGCCCTCGAAGTGGGTACGGGCGCTGGTCAGGTGGTGGCGGTGAACGACGTCGATCAGCGCCGAAATCCTCGGCACGAACTCCGCGACCGCCCGGTAGGCCTGCGCCGTGGCGAGCTCGTCGTTGGTGTAGGTCATCTGGATGTCCGGCGTCCCGGCCCGGATCGCCGTCGACTCCGCCTCGGCGAGGCGGGCCATCGCGGCGCCGAGCACCCGCAGCATTCCGGACGCGCCGTCCTCACCCACCACCGTCTTCAGGGCGACCCAGGTCGCCAGCGCGTCGACGTCGGCCTGGCTCAGCACCGCAACGTCGGGGCCGGCGACGGTCAGGCCGAGCAAACCCCACGCCTGGGCGACCTCCTCGGGCGAGAGGCCGAGCTGTTCGGCCGCGGTCGCCATCGTGTGGATCGGGCGCCCCGACCACTGCAGGACGTCACCGGCGAGCCCGAACAGCCGTCCGCGCCGTTCGGCCTCCACCATCTCCTCGGCGGTGAAGCCGAGTTCGTCCAGGTACTTGATCAGGTCGGCCCGCTCCCGCGCGCGAGAGATTCCGGCGGCCTCAAGCGCTTCGAAGTCGGGGGAATCGACCACCCACCCAAGTGTGCCAGCACCCGCGATTAGGGTGAATCGTCGTGACCGATGACCTACAGCATGGCCCGTTGGAAGAGCGCCACCGCGACCTGGGGGCCAGCTTCGCCGAGTTCAGCGGCTGGCTGATGCCGGTGTCGTACGCCGGCACCGTCAGCGAGCACAACGCCACCCGCAACGCGGTCGGTCTGTTCGACGTCAGCCACCTCGGTAAGGCGTTGATCCGTGGGCCGGGAGCGGCCGCATTCGTCAACTCCACGCTTACCAACGACTTGAGCCGCATCGGTCCGGGCAAGGCGCAATACACGTTGTGCTGCACCGAATCCGGCGGCGTCATCGACGACCTGATCGCCTACTACGTCAGCGACGACGAGATCTTCCTGGTGCCCAACGCGGCCAACACCGCCGCGGTGGTCGAGGCGCTGCGGGCGGCCGCTGACTCCGCTGGGCTGACCATCACCAACGAACATCGCTCCTACGCGGTGCTGGCGGTGCAGGGGCCGCGCTCGACGGAGGTGCTCGGCGAGCTGGGCCTGCCGACCGGCATGGATTACATGGGTTACGCCGACGCCTCCTACGCGGGCGTGCCGGTGCGGGTATGCCGGACCGGATACACCGGAGAGCACGGCTACGAGCTGCTGCCGCCGTGGGACTCCGCGGGCGTGGTGTTCGACGCGCTGGCCGCGGCGGTCCGCGCCGCCGGCGGCGAGCCCGCCGGCCTGGGCGCCCGCGACACGCTGCGCACCGAGATGGGCTACCCGCTGCACGGGCACGAACTGGGGCTGGACATTTCGCCGCTGCAGGCCCGATGCGGCTGGGCGATCGGGTGGAAGAAGGACGCCTTCTTCGGCCGCGACGCGCTGCTGGCGGAGAAGGCGGTGGGGCCGCGGCGGCTGCTGCGCGGGCTACGGATGGTCGGCCGCGGTGTGCTGCGCCCCGGGCTGACGGTGCTCGCCGGCGACACGCCGGTCGGGGTCACCACGTCGGGGACCTTCTCCCCGACGCTGCAAGTCGGCATCGGGCTGGCGCTGATCGACGCCGACGCCGGGATCGACGACGGCCAGCACCTCACCGTCGACATCCGCGGGCGCGCCGCCGAATGCGAAGTGGTGCGGCCGCCCTTCGTCGAAGCGAAAACCCGGTGATGCCGCAGGTTCAGGTGAAAAGCCCGGTCGCAGGCGGATATACAATCAGCCCCATGACCAGCGGCTCCCTCGAGTTCACGGTTTCGCGCTCGGCCAACCCCACGTCCGACGCGGACCGCGAAGCCATCCTGGCCGAGCCCGGTTTCGGCAAGTACTTCACCGACCACATGGTGTCGATCGATTACGACGACGAGCGGGGCTGGCACAACGCGCGCGTCATGCCGTACGGCCCGATCGAGCTGGACCCGTCGGCGATCGTGCTGCACTACGCGCAGGAGATCTTCGAAGGGCTCAAGGCCTACCGCTGGGCGGACGGCTCGGTCGTGTCGTTCCGCGCCGAGGCCAACGCCGCCCGGCTGAGGTCGTCGGCGCGCCGGCTCGCGATGCCCGAGCTGCCCGACGAACTGTTCATGGGCTCGCTGTGTCAGCTCGTCGCCGTCGACAAGGCCTGGGTTCCCGCCGCCGGCGGCGAGGAGGCGTTGTATCTGCGCCCGTTCATGATCGCCACCGAGCCCGGGCTGGGCGTGCGGCCGTCGAAGCGGTACCGGTACCTGCTGATCGCGTCCCCGGCCGGGGCGTACTTCAAGGGCGGGATCAACCCCGTCACGGTGTGGGTGTCGACGGACTACGTGCGGGCCAGCCCCGGCGGCACCGGCGCGGCCAAGTTCGGCGGCAACTACGCCGCCTCCCTGCTGGCGCAGGCCGAGGCCGCCGCGCACGGGTGCGACCAGGTGGTGTGGCTGGACGCCGTCGAACGGCGCTTCGTCGAGGAGATGGGCGGCATGAACATCTTCTTCGTGTTCGGCAGCGGCGGGTCGGCGCGGTTGGTCACCCCGGAGCTGTCCGGCTCGCTGTTGCCGGGGATCACCCGGGATTCGTTGCTGCAGTTGGCGATTGACGCCGGATTCTCGGTCGAGGAACGCAAGATCGACATCGACGAGTGGCAGAAGAAGGCGGCCGCCGGTGAGATCACCGAGGTGTTCGCCTGCGGCACCGCCGCCGTGATCACCCCGGTCTCGAACGTGAAGTACGGCGACACCGAGTTCACCGTCGCCGACGGCCAGCCCGGCGAGGTGACGATGGCGCTGCGCGACACGCTGACCGGAATCCAGCGGGGGACCTTCGCCGACACCCATGGCTGGATGGCCAGGCTGGGCTAGGGGCCGGTGGGCCGAACGTGAAGTTGGTTTCACGTTCGGCCGCGAGCGTGAAGATAAGTTCACACTCGTGGGTTGGCTAACCGCACCGAGCCCGAGCGCCCGGCCAGCCGGGCGCTCGCCCTAGAACCGCACCAGTCCGGCGAGCGTCACGGCCGCCACCGTCGTCGTCAGCTCGATGACGGCGCCCAGCACGTCACCGGTGATGCCGCCGAAGCGGCGCACGCAGTGCCACACCAGCACCGCGCCGCAGCACAGGCCCGCCAACACCGCGACCGGGCCCTGCCACGGCCGCGGTCCCCCCGCCGGCGAGACGGCGAGCAGCACCGCGACCCAGGCCGCCACCACGATCACCGGCTGGCTGCCGGCCACCCGCACCCCCAGGGCGCTGCCGGCGGCCGCCGGCACCGAACGGCGGCCGGCTGCCACCGCGGCGATCCGGCCGGCGAACACCACCACGGCGACGCCGACGATTCCCGGCCTGCCCGCCGCCCCGAGCGCCGCGAACGCCAGGCCCTGCAGCGCGATCACCAAGACGACGGCCGCCGCGCCGAACGGCCCGGTCGACCCGTCGCGCATCACCGCCAGCGCCCGCTCGGGCGGCCCGTAACAGCCCAGCCCGTCGGCCGTGTCGGCCACACCGTCGATGTGCAGGCCGCGCGTCGCCAGCAGCAGTGCCGCGACCGCGACCAGGCCGGACAACGGGCTGGACGCCCCGAACGCCCAGGCCCCGCCCCACGTCACGGCCGCGGCCAAGGCGCCCAGGGCCGCGCCCACCACCGGCAGCGCCGTCATGGCGCCGCGGCCCATCCGGGCGCCGTGCGAACGCGGGACGGGCAGCACCGTGCCGAACGCGAAAGCCGTTGCCAGCGAACGCATCACGGTGGGGGAGCGGCCCGCTCGGAGACCCCCGCCTGCGCGAACGTGGCCATCGACGCGCACGTGGCCACCGCGGCGCGCAGCACCGGCAGCGCCAGCGCGGCGCCGCTTCCCTCACCCAGCCGCATCCGCAGATCCAGGATCGGCTCCAGGCCGAGCTCGGCCAGCGCCAGGGCATGACCCGGCTCGGTGGAGCGATGACCGGCCTGCCACCACAGCCGCGCGCCGGGAGCCAGCCGCTCGGCGACCAACGCGGCGGCCGTCACCGCCATCCCGTCGAGCAACAGCGGGGTGCGCCGCACCGCGGCCTGCGCGCAGAAGCCGGCGATCGCGGCCAGGTCGGCGCCGCCGCCGCGGCGCAGCAACGCCACCGGGTCGGGCAGCACCGGCCGCGTCCGGAACAGGGCGTCGCGCACCGCGGCCGTCTTGCGCGCCCATCCGGCGTCGTCGATCCCGGTGCCGAAGCCCACCACCGCGACCGGCTCGGTGTTCGTCAGCGCCGCCACCAGCACCGCCGCCGGGGTGGTGTTTCCGATCCCCATGTCCCCGGCGATGAGCAGGTCGGCGCCCGAGTCGACCTCCTCGTCGGCGATGGCGCGGCCCGCGGCGATCGCTGCGACGGTCTCGTCGTGGGTGAGGGCGTCTTCGACCGCGATGTCGCCGCTGCCGCGGCGCACCTTGTGCGCATCGATCCGCCCCGCCGGCGCGTCGCCCGCCACCGCCAGGTCCGCGACGCGCACCGTCGCCCCGGCGAGGTCGGCCAGCACGTTGATCGCCGCCCCGCCGGCCTCGAAGTTGGCGACCATCTGGGTGGTCACTTCCGGCGGGTAGGCCGATACCCCGGACCGGGCGACGCCGTGGTCACCGGCGAACACCACCACCCGGGCGCGCTCGAATTGCCTTGGCGGACAATGACCCTGGCACGACGCGATCCACACCGAGAGGTCCTCGAGGCGGCCCAGCGCGCCCCTCGGCTTGGTCAGGGTGTCCTGGCGGGCGCGGGCGGCAGCGGCGACGCCCGCATCGGGCGGCGATACCGGGGCGAATTCCATCAGGCTCCCGACGGCTTGATCGGCACCGCCTGCCCGGCCACCACCAGGACCACCCGGTCGCAGAGCTCGGCGAGCCGCTGGTTGAGGGCGCCCAGTTCGTCGGCGAACCGGCGCCCGGACGCGGTGGCCGGGACGACGGCCAGGCCGACCTCCGGGCTGACCAGCACCAACGTGGAATGAAAGTCGCCGACGGCGGCGAGCGTGGATTCGATCGTGTCGCGGACCGCGGCCGGCACCGGCCCGCCGTCCCATCCGTTGTGGCGGTCCAGCGTGCCGGTCAACCAGGCGCCGAGGTCGTCGACGAGCGTCGGGATGTCCGGGGACCCGCGCAATTGGCGTGCGATGTCGTCGGTTTCGATCGTCGACCAATGCCCCGGCCGGCGCTCGCGGTGCTCGGCGACCCGGTCCGCCCAGGCCGCGTCACCCGTCCCGGTCGGGCCGGGGGCCAGGTAACACACCGGCTGTCCGGCCGGCAGCGCCCCGGCGATGGCGTCCTCCGCCCACCGGGATTTGCCCGACCGGATCCCGCCGAGCACCAGCGTGCGCACCGCGCTCAGCCGGGCCTACTCGACATCGGCGCCGCGCTTGACCTGGGGCCGCGGCGTGCGCAGCCGGCGCATCTGCGACGCCCTGCTGGCGGCGTAAAGGCCCAACTTCCAACGGCTTTCGGTGTTGTCGGGGAACTTCGCGTCCACCCGCCTGCTCACCTTGCGGCCCAGCAGCAGCCCGTCGACCAGCATCACGGCCATCAGCAGCAGCATTGCCGGGGAGACGTACAGCTGCAGCTGCGGGGTGGTGAACATGGCGAACATCAGGAACAGGGTCGCCGGCATGAACAGGCCCAGCAGGTTGCGCCGGGCGTCCACCACGTCGCGCACGTAGCGCCGGACCGGGCCCTGGTCGCGCGGCAGCAGGTAGGCCTCGTCGCCGGCCATCATGCGTTCCCGGCGATTCGCCATCTTGGCGCGGTTGGCGGTCCGATCGGCCTTGCGCTCCTCGCGGCTCAGCTTGGGGCCGGCCAGCGACTTGCGGCGGGCCCGCGCCCCCGACGCGGGCATCGGGGCGGGCGCGGCCGGCCCCCTGCGCGGCGGGCGGCGCGCCTCGTTGCGCTTGGGCGTCGGGCGGCCCTTGGGGCTCGTGCCGCGCGATCCCCGAGCGGTCGTCTCGGGGTCGCCGGCGGCATCGAGTGCGGCCGCGCCGTCGTCAAGATCGTCTTGGCCCTTCTTACGGCCCATCAGCTTCACAGAGGCCAGGTTACTTCGCCGATGGTCCGTCTCGGAATTGGCTTGGAATGCCTCGCTATTAGACCTGCGTCAGCGGCTCACTTGGCCCTACTCTTACACGTGATGAATGGCTGCCTGTGATGGACGACGGGTCGATGGCGTCGGATGACGCCGGCTTCGGCCTCGCTCCCGGCCGCTTGCAGCTGCCCGCCATGCTCGTCCTGGTGGCCCCGGATTGTTATGGCGACAGCATGACGGCCGTGGAGGCCGCCGCGGCGATCGCGACCGGATGGACCCGGAGCCGCCCGGGCGACCGCTTCATCGTCGCCCCGCAATCCGACGGCGGCCCCGGCTTCGTCGAGGTGCTCGCCAGCCGGCTGGGGAGCAAGACGCGTCGCCTGCGGGTGTCCGGGCCACTGTCCACCATGGTCGAGGCGGAGTGGCTGTTCGACCCCGCCACGACCACCGCCTACCTCGAATGCGCGCAGGCGTGCGGCCTGGCCCTGCTGGGGGGTCCACCCACCCCGGAGACCGCGATGGCGGCCCACAGCAGGGGAGTGGGACAGCTGATCGCCGAGGCGATGCGGACCGGCGCGACGCGGATCGTGGTCGGGCTCGGCGGCAGCGCCTGCACCGACGGCGGGCAGGGCATGATCGCCGAGCTCGGCGGCCTGGATTCCGCCCGCCGCCAGCTGGCCAACGTGGAGCTCATCGCCGCCTCCGACACCGAATACCCTCTGCTCGGACCCTGGGGGGCCGCCAGGGTGTTCGGGCCGCAGAAGGGCGCGGACACGGTCACGGTCGCGGCGCTGGAGGTCCGACTGCAGGCGTGGGCGCTCATCCTCGAAGCGGTGGCCGGGCGTGACGTCAGCGCCGAGCCGGGCGCGGCGGCCGCCGGTGGGCTCGGCGCCGGGCTGCTGGCGCTCGGCGGCCGGTGCGAGTCGGGCGCGGCGATCATCGCCCATCACACCCGCCTGGAGGACGATCTGGACACCGCGGAGCTCATCGTCACCGGGGAAGGGCGCTTCGACGAACAGTCGCTGCACGGCAAGGTGGTCGGTTTTCTCGCGGACGCGGCCCGGCCGCGGGGCGTGCCGGTGATCGTGCTGGCCGGCCAGGTCGGGCTGGACAACGCCACGGTGCGCTCGGCGGGCATCATGGCCGCCCTGTCCATTGCCGATCACGCCGGATCGGTGCGGCTGGCGCAGGCCGACGCGGCCAATCAGCTCATGGGATTGGCGTCGGTGGTGGCGGCGCGACTCGGGAATAGCGGTCCTGCAAGGTACCGTTGATGCAGTGGGCTTTTTCCGGGCGGATCGGGCCGCCTAACGCGACACCAGCGGGCTCGAACCTGAACGAAGCCACCCAACGATGAGGCATGTAGGAGAAGCAATGACGGTGCAAAACGAGTCGAGCGCCAAGACGCACGGCGTGATCCTGACCGAGGCCGCCGCCACCAAGGCAAAGTCCCTGCTCGACCAGGAGGGGCGGGATGACCTGGCGCTGCGTATCGCGGTCCAGCCGGGAGGCTGCGCGGGCCTGCGCTACAACCTCTTCTTCGACGACCGGACGCTCGACGGCGACCTGACCGCCGACTTCGGCGGTGTGACGCTGACGGTGGACCGGATGAGCGCGCCCTACGTGGAAGGCGCGTCCATCGATTTCGTCGACACCATCGAGAAGCAGGGCTTCACGATCGACAACCCCAACGCCACCGGTTCGTGCGCCTGCGGCGACTCGTTCAACTGACCGGGTAAGCCCGAGCCCGCGCGCTCAGTACGAGCCGCCGGTGCGCAGCACGTACGAGCACACCATGATCTGGCCCCGCTGAAAGAGCAGCTGGGCGATGCCCTGCAGGTCGCCGCGCAGCGGGCCGCCGACCGCGGGGGCCGCCCGCATGGTGAACAGCGCCTGGGCCTGGTACTGCGACAGGTAGACGATCTTGTCGATCGAGGTCACCTCGACCTGGGAGAACTGCTTCCGGAACGCGTCGCTGCTCAGCTTCGCCAGGGCCTGGTCGGACCGTTTGTCGCGGACGCCGTCGTACATGCCGCACAGCGCATTGCGTTCGATCTCCTCGATGTCGCGGTGGTCGAGGGCGTCCAGGTACCCCTGGATGGCCGTCTTGGCGGCGCCCTCGGAGAACGTCGCGCCGGTGTTGGCCCCGTTGGTGCGCACGCCGTAGACGATCGCCACGGTCAGGGCCGCCACCAGCGCGGCGGCCAACAGCACGCCGACGACCAGCCGCCGCTTGGAGCGTCGCTGCGGGTAGGGCATCGGCGGCGCCTGCCCGGCATAATTGGCGGGTGCCGCGTCGCCGGCGCGGGGGTCGTCGGGGAATTCGAGCGGCCGGGCTTCGGCCGGGCGTTCGGGTCCGCTGGGTCCGCTGCCGCCGACGGTGTGGTTCGGCGAGTGCGGACCTGCCATCGTGGTCTCCTACGGTGGTAGACGGGACTTGTACACGGGGCTGGGTGCGGATACCCCGACCGAGCACCGCGGTACCGGCGACTTGAGCGAGTTCCCTAGGGAGGCTAGCGCACCGCCTCGCGCCGACCGTGCACACAGTGACGGTCCGGAGGCGTGCGTAAGCTAGATAACCTTACTAACGAAGGGCGGAGACATTCGTGACGATCGCGGTGACAGGTTCGATTGCGACCGACAATTTGATGCGGTTCCCCGGCAAGTTTTCCGAGCACCTGCTGGCTGAGCACTTGCAGAAGGTATCGCTCAGTTTTCTGGTCGACGACCTGGTGATTCACCGCGGCGGCGTGGCCGGCAACATCGCCTACGCCATCGGCGTGCTGGGCGGCGACGTGGCGCTGGTGGGCGCGGCCGGCGACGACTTCGACGACTACCGGCAGTGGCTGCAGTCGCACGGCGTCAACTGCGACAACGTGCTGATCTCCAAGACCGCGCACACCGCGCGGTTCACCTGCACCACCGACCTCGACATGGCCCAGATCGCCTCGTTCTACCCGGGTGCCATGTCGGAGGCCCGCGACATCAAGCTCGCCGACGTGGTCGCCGCCATCGGCGAGCCGGAGTTGGTCATCGTCGGGGCCAACGACCCGGAGGCGATGGTGGTGCACACCGAGGAGTGCCGCAAGCTGGGCCTGCCCTTCGCCGCCGACCCCTCCCAGCAGCTGCCCCGCCTGTCCGGTGACGAGATCGAGAAGCTCGTCGCCGGCGCGGCCTACCTGTTCACCAACGACTACGAGTGGGAGCTGCTGCTCAACAAGACCGGCTGGTCGGAGGCCGACGTGCAGGGCAAGGTCGGTCTGCGGGTGACCACGCTGGGACCCAAGGGCGTGGACATCGTCGAGCCCGACGGCACGACCACCCATGTCGGTGTGGTGCCCGAGACCAGCCAAACCGACCCCACCGGCGTCGGCGACGCGTTCCGCGCCGGTTTCCTCACCGGCCGCAGCGCCGGCCTGAGCCTCGAGCGCTCGGCGCAGCTGGGCTCGCTGGTCGCCGTGCTGGTCCTGGAGACGACGGGAACCCAGAACTGGGACTGGGACCGCGAGACCGCGGTGAGCCGGTTGGCCGGCGCGTACGGCGACGACGCGGCCAACGAGATCGCCGCGGTGCTCGCCTGAACCTGGCGAGCGGAACCGTTACAGCTGCACGGGGTAGTGCGGCTCGCTGATCTGCGGCACCACGCTGCGCTCGACGAAGATCGCGTGCCAGAGCATGAAGATGAGCAGCGTCCACAGCCGGCGGCTGTGGTCGCCGGCGCCGTTGCGGTGCTCGTCGAGCATCCGCCGGACGGCGGCCAGGTCGACGAGGTGACCGGCCTGTGAGGACGCCACCAGCCCGTAGGCCCAGTCCAGGAGCTCGCCCGCACGCAGCCAGTGTCGGATGGGCACCGGGAAGCCCAGCTTGGGCCGGTGCAGCACGTGCGCGGGAACGATCGGCTCAAGCGCTCGGCGCAGCGCGTACTTGGTGGTGGTGCGGGTGATCTTGGCCTCGACGGGCAGTCGCGAGGCGACGGCGAAGACCTCTGGATCCAGGAACGGCACCCGCAGCTCCAGCGAGTTGGCCATCGTCATCTTGTCCGCCTTGACCAGGATATCGCCGCGCAGCCAGGTGAACAGGTCGATGTGCTGCATGCGGGCCACCGGGTCCCAGCCGGCCGACTGCGCGTACACCGAGGCGGTGACGTCGGTGTGGGTCCATTCGGGCCGGAAGCCGGGCAGCACGTCGCGCAGCTGGGCGTCGGAGAAGCTGCGCGCGTTGCCGTAGTAGCGCTCCTCGAGCGTCAGCGAGCCGCGGTGCAGCAGGCTCTTGCCGCGCATTCCCTCCGGCAGCGGCTTGGACACCTTGCCCATCGACCGCCGCAGCGGCCTCGGCAGGTAGTCGAATGGCTTGAGCGACAACGGTTCCCGATAGATCGTGTAGCCGCCGAACAACTCGTCGGCGCCCTCCCCGGACAGCACCACCTTGACGTGTTTGCGGGCCTCCCGGGCGACGAAGAACAGGGGCACCAGCGCGGGGTCGGCCACCGGCTCGTCGAGGTACCAGACGATTTCGGGCAGGGCGGCCACGAACTCGTCCGGGTGGACCACCTTGGCGACGTGGCGGGCGCCGATCGCCTCGGCGGAGGCCACCGCGACGTCGATCTCGGAGAAGCCCTCCCGCTCGAACCCGGTGGTGAAGGTGATCAGCTTGGGGTTGTGCCGGATGGCCAGCGCCGCGATGGCGGTGGAGTCGATGCCTCCGGACAGGAACGCCCCGACGGTGACGTCGGCGCGCATGTGCTTGGCCACCGAGTCCTCGAGCACCGCGGTGATCTCGTCGTAGCGGCCCTGCTCGCTGTCGCGGCTGATCGGCGTGGCCGCGAAGCGCGGCACGAAGTAGCGGGGGATCTCCGGCTGCCGCCCGGGCCGGATCCGCGCGTGGCAGCCCGATTCCAGCCGGCGCACCCCGCGGTGCAGCGTCTCGGGCTCGGGCACGTATTGCAGCACGGTGTAGTGCTGCACGGCCCGGTCGTCGATGTCGGTGTCGAACCCGACCAACTCGGCCAGGTCCAGCAGGCACTTCTTCTCGCTGCCCACCGCCGTGCCGCCGGTGCCGGTGGCCATGAAGAGCGGCTTGATACCGAAAGGGTCTCGGGCACAGAACAATTCGAGAGTGGCGGTGTCCCACAGGGCGAAGGCGAACATGCCGCGCAGCCGGGTCAGCACGTCGGCGCCCCAGTAGTGGTATCCGGCGACGATCGCCTCGCCGTCACCGTCGGTGGCGAAGGCCGCGCCGTGCGCGGTGGCCAGCTCGTCGCGTAGCTCGAGGTAGTTGTAGATCTCCCCGTTGAACACCAGCACGTAGCGATCCGGCGACTCCGGCGGGCCCCAGCGCAGCGGCTGGTGCGAGTGCGCGATGTCGATGATCGACAGCCGGTTGAAGCCGAACACGACGCTTCCGTCGGCGCCCGGGTCGGTCCATGTGCCCGGCTCGTCGGGGCCGCGGTGGCGCATCAGATGCGACGCGCGCGCGATCGCGGCGTCGGCCCGGGCGGCGTCCGCACTGTCGGGGGCAGCGAGGAACGCCAGCAGACCACACACGGCGCCCCAGTATGCCGCACCCGGCCGCCGATTGTGGTGCCGCACACCCGGGACGGGCCGGGGTTTCGTCGCCGCGGTCAGCGGCGTGGTCTACGCTGCGTAGTATTCGATATCCGAGCAGGAGGCGCCGACGTGACACCTCGCGAGCAGGTCCGTTCGCAACGTTTGTCGCAGGGCAGGTTTTGGGGCCGTTCCGGGGGCGTTCGGCATGGTCTGCCCCGTCGCCTGCGGCCGCTGGCGCTGGCCGCGACATTCGGCGTGTTGGCGCTGACCCTGAGCGGATGCAGCTGGGAGGACGTGCTGGGCCTGGGCTGGCCCAAGGGCATCACCCCGCAGGCCCACCTCAACCGTGAGCTGTGGCTCGGCGCCACCATCGCCTCGCTGGTCGTCGGCGTCATCGTGTGGGGTTTGATCTTCTGGGCATCCGCCTTCCACCGCAAGAAGGCCACCGACACCGAGCTGCCCCGCCAGTTCGGCTACAACATGCCGCTGGAACTGGTCCTGACGGTGACGCCGTTCCTGATCATCTCGGTGTTGTTCTACTTCACCGTGGTGGTCCAGGAGAAAATGCTGCACGTCGACAAGGACCCCGAGGTGGTGGTGGACGTCACCGCCTTCCAGTGGAACTGGAAGTTCGGCTATCAGCGCGTCGACTTCAAGGACGGCACGCTGACCTACGACGGCGCCGACCAGGCGCGCAAGAACGCGATGGTGTCCAAGCCCGAAGGCAAGGACGCCCACGGCGAGGAGCTCGTCGGACCGGTACGCGGGCTGAACACCTCCGACCGCACCTACCTGAACTTCGACAAGGTCGAGACCCTGGGAACCAGCGACGAGATCCCCGTGCTGGTGCTGCCGACCGGCAAGCGCATCCAGTTCCGGCTGGCCTCCGCGGATGTCATCCACACGTTCTGGGTGCCGGAGTTCCTGTTCAAGCGCGACGTGATCCCCAACGCCGAGGCGAACAACTCGATCAACGTCTTCCAGGTGGACGACATCAGCAAGCCAGGGGCCTTCGTGGGCCATTGCGCCGAGTTCTGTGGCACCTATCACTCGATGATGAATTTCGAGGTTAGGGTGGTGCCGCCCAACGACTTCAAGGCTTACCTGCAGCAGCGGATCGACGGAAAGAGCAACGCCCAGGCATTGCAGGCCATCGGTCAGGCACCGCTCGCGGTGTCCACCCACCCGTTCGACACCCGCCGCGGCCAGTTGGCCGGAAGTCAGCAGTAGGTTAGGACACCAAATGCATATTGAAGCCAGGCTTTTCGAATTCGTCGCCGGGTTTTTCATTGTGGTTGCGGTGCTTTACGGGGTGCTGACAGCCCTTTTCGCCACCGGCGGTGAGGAATGGGCGGGCACAACCGCGCTGGCGCTGACCGGCGGACTGGCGTTGATCGTGGCCACCTTCTTCCGATTCGTCGCGCGCCGCATCGACACCCGGCCCGAGGACTACGAGGGCGCCGAGATCAGCGACGGAGCAGGTGAATTGGGCTTCTTCAGCCCGCACAGCTGGTGGCCGATCCTGATCGCGCTGTCGGCCTCGGTGAGTGCGGTCGGCATCGCGCTGTGGCTGCCGTGGCTGATCGCCGCGGGGGTGATGTTCGTCCTCGCGTCGGTCGCGGGACTGGTATTCGAGTACTACGTGGGACCCGAGAAGCACTGATCCGCACGCGATAAGGTCACAATCCGATCACGTGATCTGTGGCCGCTTCGCCAGGACTTCTTTGCCACTCTCGGTTCGGTAATGTTTTGCCCAGGCAATGACAATTTCTCAAGCGCGCGCGCAACGCTACGGCCGTCGGGCCCCGCGCGCTGGTGAGGCAGTCGGACAGGGCAGGCAAAGATGAGCGGGCCGAAACCACCGGAATGGGAACCTGAGGAACCCGATTCCGTGAACGAGGCTCCCCACCAACCCGATTCCGACGGCGAGCCCGCGGACGGCCCGGAATCCGCGGGCGAACCCGGTCCCGACGACGAACTCGAGCCCTTCGACGACGGCGCCGAGCCGGCGGCCGAGCAGACCGGCCAGACCGACGCCTACTCGCGGGCCTATTCGGCCCCGGAGTCGGAGCACTTCATGAGCGGCCCGTACTTGCCGGCCGATCTCCGGCTCTACGACTACGACGCCTTCGACGAGTCGGACGACACCGACGACGAGCACGCCGCACCGCGCTGGCCGTGGGTGGTCGGGATCGCCGCCATCGTGGCCGCCATCGCGCTCGTCGTCTCGGTGTCGCTGTTGTTCGCGCGCACCGACACCACCAAGCTGGCCAACCCGAACACCACCACCACCGTCCCGTCGACGCCGCCGATGCAGGACGAGATCACGACCACCAAACCGCCACCGCCGCCCGCCCCCGGCCACCTCGACCGCGGCGGCGCCGCCGCCACCGCCGCCGACCACCCCGGCGGGGCCGCGGCAAGTGACCTATTCGGTGACCGGCACCAAGGCGCCCGGTGACATCATCTCGGTGACCTACGTCGACGCGTCGGGGCGGCGGCGCACGCAGCACAACGTGTACATCCCGTGGTCGATGACCGTCACGCCCATCTCCCAGTCCGACGTGGGCTCCGTCGAGGCGTCCAGCCTTTTCCGGGTCAGCCGGCTCAACTGCTCGATCACGACGAGCGATGGAACCGTCCTGTCGTCGAACACCAACGACGCACCGCAGACGAGCTGCTGATGGTCAGCAGGTATTCGGCGTACCGCCGTGGGTTGGGCGACGACACCGTTTCGCCCGACGTCGTCGACCGCATATTGATCGGCGCCTGCGCCGTCGTCTGGCTGGTGTTGCTGGGCGTGAGCGTGGCCGCGGCCGTCGCGCTGTCGGACCTGGGGCGGGGCTTTCACAAGGCGGCCGGCGGCAGCCATACCACGTCGTGGGTGCTGTACGCCGTGATCGTGGTGTCCGCGCTGATCATCGCCGGGGCCATCCCGATGCTGTTGCGTGCCCGCCGGATGGCGCAGAGCGAGCCCGCCGCCCGGGGGATGACGGCACCCCGGGCCCCGGTGCGCCTGATGTCCCAGGCGCCGCGCACCGCGGCCGAATGGGCGCGTCAGCCGAGGGCGCAGGCGCCGGCTGAGGAGGCCGACTCCGGCTGGTCGGGGGAGGCGGTCGATCGGGTCTGGTTGCGCGGCACCGTGCTGCTGGTGGGCGCGATGGGCCTGGCGCTGGTCGCGGTGGCCACTGCCACCTACCTGATGGCCGTGGGCCACGACAGCCCGTCCTGGGTCGCTTACGGCGTGGCCGCGGTCGTCACCGCCGGGATGCCGGCGATCGAGTGGCTGCACGTCCGGCAGCTGCGCCGCGCCATCGCCGCGCAGTAGGCCCGCGTCAGGACGCCTTGGCGTACCTGCGAACCCGTTCGTCCTCGCCGAAGGTGCCCGTGTGTTGCGTACCGTTGGCGTCGCGGCCGAAGAATGTCCAGCGCCGGGGAGTGGTCTGCGGTCCGCTGATCATCTTGACGGTGTAACGCAGCGTCGTGGGCCGCAGCGTGCCGATGACGTCACCGACCTTGATCTTGGACGGATGGATCTCCGGGGCGTCGCCCCAGTCCTGTATCGCCATTGCGTCCATCCTCACCGTGTCGGCCCTCCGCTCACCCGGACAGCGCCACGGTCGGACCCTCGCAACTGTAGTGCACGATCCCGGTCGGGCCGGCCCGACCGGACCGCGCGGCCGCGAAGGCGCGGCCGCGATCGCCGTGCGAGATGAGCCCGCATCGTCGGCGCCCTGGCCGCCCCGGTGCGGTGCTGGTGGCGTAGCGTTCAGCGTGAGCCGTTTCGTTGTCAGCGGTCGTCGGCCTCTACCGGCCACCCACAGGCAATGCGATTCCTCCGTCCGTCCCGCGCTCGCCGGGGCGAACGACGCCGACGTGAAGGGATCCGCCGATGGTCGTCGCGAATCTGCCCGGCCGCGAATCGTTCGAACGCCGCCGCCGCGCCAACCCGGTCCGGGTGGCGGTGGCCCATGAGCTGGGCCGCGCCATCGACGGCGCGTGGTGGCCGCGCGCGGACCGCATCACCAACGAGTTGCCCGAGTTGGTCGCCGTCCTGACTCCTCTGCTGGGAGAAGTCAGCACCATCAACGTCAATTGGCCGCCGCTGCAACGACCACCCGACCTGAACTGGTCGGGATGGGAACGCAAGCGCCAGCACGTGATGACCGTCGTCGGGGACGACGCACGGGTGAACCTGCTGGTCATCCCGTACGCGACCTACAGCGCGCTCGCCCTGATGGTGCTGCGCTGCGCGGCCAACCTGCCGGTCGAGGCCCGCGACCAGGTGAAGCCGGCCTTCCTGACCGCCGGCTCCATCGTGCGGGCCGCCTACCAACAGTGCGGCGCGGCCGTCACCGGACCAGCGCGAGGCTAGTGGTGCTCGCCGTTCTTGCCGTTTGACCCGACGGTGCTTTCCTGGTGCTCGCGCAGCGCGGTCAGGGCACGTTGCTCGGAACCGTGCGCCGCCTCGCGCAGGGCCGCATCCTCGGACGCCGGGTCGGCAAACAGGAAGCTGCCGTGACCCGGTGAACCGGCCGAGCCCAGCTTGTTCATCCGCTTGGGCAGCGCCGCGCCCTGGTATTCGAGCGGTATCGGGTGGCCGTGGTCGTCGACGGGGCCGAGCGGCTGATGCAGCTCGATGTACGCCCCGTGCGGCAGTCGCTTGATGATGCCGGTCTCGATCCCGTGCGCCAGCACCTCCCGGTCGCTGCGCTGCAGGGCGACGCACCACCGGTAGGTGATGAAGTAGACCACGGGCGGGAGGATGACCATCCCGATGCGGCCGATCCACGTCGTCGCGTTCAGCGAGATCTGGAACTTCAGCGCGATGATGTCGTTCATCGCCGCGAGCGTCAGCAACATGTAGAAGGAGATCGCCATCGCGCCGATCGCCGTGCGCACCGGCACGTCGCGCGGCCGTTGCAGCAGGTTGTGATGCGCGTAGTCACCGCTGAACCGCTTCTCCAGGAAGGGGTAGACGATCAGCAGCACGAAGATCAGGCCCATGATCAGCGCCACCCAGACGGCGGCCGGGATCGTGTGGTGCCAGAAGTAGAACTCCCACGGCGGCCAGATGCGCGCCAGGCCTTCCGTCCACATCATGTAGAAGTCCGGCTGCGAACCGGCCGAAACGTGGGATGGCTTGTAGGGGCCAAGGTTCCAGATCGGGTTGATCTGCAGCAGGCCACCCATCAGGCCGAGCACACCGACGATCGCGGCGAAGAACGCGCCGGACTTCACCGCGAAGATCGGCATGACCCGGACGCCGACCACGTTGTGCTCGGTGCGGCCCGGCCCGGGGAACTGGGTGTGCTTCTGGAACCACACCATCGCCAGGTGCAGCCCGATCAGCGCCAGGATGATCCCCGGCAGCAGCAGGATGTGCAGCGCGTACATGCGGGGGATGATGTAGCCCGCCGTCGCACATTCGTTGCCGATGCCGCCGCACGGGAAGTCGCCGCCGAACAGGGCCCAGTGCAGCCAGGTGCCGATGATCGGCATCCCCAGCGTGATCGAGGACAGCGCGGCGCGCAGCCCGATGCCCGAGAGCAGGTCGTCGGGCAGCGAGTAGCCGAAGTAGCCCTCGAACATGGCCAGGATCAGCAGCAGCGACCCGATGACCCAGTTGGCCTCACGGGGCCGGCGGAACGCGCCGGTGAAGAAGATGCGGGCCAGGTGCACCATGATCGACGCCGCGAAAATCAGTGCGGCCCAGTGGTGTACCTGACGGACGAACAGCCCGCCACGCACCTCGAAGGAGATGTCGAGGGTCGACGCGAACGCCTTGGACATGTCGACCCCGCGCAGCGGCTGGTAGGCCCCGTTGTAGGTGACCTCGGCCATGGACGGGTCGAAGAACAGTGTCAGGTAGACACCGGTGAGCAGCAGCACGATGAAGCTGTACATCGCGATCTCGCCCAGCAGGAACGACCAGTGGGTCGGGAAGACCTTGTTGAGCTGCCGGCGCACCGCCGCCGACGGGTGATAGCGCGTGTCGATGTCTTCGCCCTGGCGAGCCAGGACGTCGCCGATCTTGGGCGGCTTGGGGGGACTCAGCTTCGGGCTCATGATGTCGTCCTTTCCCAGAAGGCCGGTCCGACGGGCTCGATGAAGTCGCCGTTGGCGACCAGATACCCGTTGGTGTCGATCGTGATGGGCAGTTGCGCCAGCGCGCGAGCCGCTGGGCCGAAGATCGGCTTGGCGAAGTGCAGGGCGTCGAACTGCGACTGGTGACAAGGGCACAGGATTCGGTAGGACTGCTCCTCGTACAGCGACGCGGGGCAACCCAGGTGCGAGCAGACCTTAGTGTAGGCGAACAACTCGCCGTAATTGAAGCTCTCCTGGCCCTGGCGCTTGACCACGCGGGGCATGTCCGACGGCCGGACCCGGATGAGCATCACGGGGTTGCGGACGCCCTGGTTGATCGCCCGCAGTTTTTCCTGCGATTCCGGGGTGGTGCCGTCACCGTCGGACTCGCGCCACGGAAAGACGGTCTCCATGCCGCCGGCGTCGAGGTCCTCCGGGCGCATCTTGATGAACGGCGACGTCCCGGCGGAACCGGTGGCCCGCGCGAGGAAGATGGTCTCGCCCGCGTAGCGCGGTGTCCAGCCGGACGTCCACAGCACGGCCTTCTTGCCGTTCGCGGTGGGCACCACCGGCTTCCACGGGTTCTTGATCAGGCCGCCGGCAAACGCCACCAACGTGGACAGTCCGAACGCGCCGAGGCCCAGCCCCAGCGATGCCCCGATCACCTTGCGCCGCCGGACGGTCGAGCCTTCCAGGGCGTCGGTCAGGTTGGCCACGACCGTCTTGCGGTCGATCTCCCGGGAGGCGCCGTCGTGCCGGTCTTGGATCGAAATCTCTTCCGGGATAAACCGTTTCTGGTACAGGATGGTGCCGACGGCGATCGACAGGATCGACATCCCGAAGGTCAGCCCGTACAGCGGGGTGGCCAGGTCGTACAGCAGGCTGCCCGCGGCCGCCTTCGGCTTGTACTCCCACGGCCAGAACAGGAACACCAGCAGCAGCGCCAGCCCGAAGATGCCGCCCAGCAACAGCCACAGGGCGACTCCGCGCTCTGCGCGCTTCTCGGCCTTGGTGCCCTCGACGGGCCAGCGGGGTTCCTTGACCAGCGTCTCGACGCCGTCGAGCTTGCCGCCCAGCGCCACCAGCTCGTCGCGCGACATGGCGGCCAGGGCCGCCTCGTCGGGTTCGTTCGGCGCGGCGCCCTTGTCGGTGTCAGAGCCGCGAACGTCGTTTTCGCTCATGATGCTCGTGCCCCAATCCACAGTGCCAAACCGATGGCGGCGACCATCCCGATGATCCACGCGGCCATGCCCTCGGGTGCGGGCCCGAATCCGCCCAGGCCGTAGCCGCCGGGCTGGCGCTCCTCGGTAACCGCCTTGATGTAGCCGATGATGTCCTTCTTGGCCTCGAAAGACAGCTGGCGGTCGGAGAACTTCGGCATGTTCTGCGGGCCGGTCCGCATCGCCGCCAGGATCTGCTGCTCGTTCGGCGCTTCCAGCGGCGGCGCATACTTGCCCGACGACAGCGCCCCACCCTTGCCGGTGAAGTTGTGGCAGGACGAGCAGTTCAGCCTGAACAGGTCCCCCCCGCGGCCCAGGTCGTCGCCGCGCAGCGACTTCATGGCCAGGCTGCCGTCCGGGTTGCGCACCGTGGTCGGACCGCCGCCGTTGGCCTGCACGTATGCGCCCAGCGCGTCGGTCTGCGCCTCGTCGAAGATCGGCTCCTTGCGGGGCGCCTGGGCCTCGCCGGTCATCGCGGGCATCCGGCCGGTCGAGACCTGGAAGTACACGGCCTCCTCGCCGACGCCGATCAGGCTGGGCCCGCGGTCGGGCACACCCTGCAGGTTGGCCCCGTGGCACGACACGCACGACGTCTCGAACAGTTGCTTCCCGGTCCGCAGCAGCGCCGAGGACGACTCGTCGGCGACGGCCACCTGGGGGCGCGGCGTCAGCACGGCGGCCAGGCCGCCGGCGATGGTGAGCGCGATCAGCAGCAACAGCCCGCCCGAGAGGCGGCGGCGCAGCCGCCGCCGGGAGCGATCACTGGCGGCTTTTCGCGACTGCCCGGGCCGCGCACCGGATCTGGTAGACCCCAGTTTCTTCAACCCAGCACTCCTGTTCGTCCAGCGTCGGCTCATCGGATGAAATAGATCACGGTGAACAGCGCGATCCACACGATGTCGACGAAATGCCAGTAGTAGGAGACGACGATGCTCGCGGTGGCCTGCGCCGGGGTGAACTTGCTCATCGCGGTGCGCGCCAGCAGGAAGATGAAGGCGATCAGACCGCCGGTGACGTGCAGACCGTGGAACCCGGTCGCCAGGTAGAACACGCTGCCGTAGGCGCTGCCGGGGATGGTGGTGCCGTGAGTCGCCAGGTGGAAGTACTCGTAGCCCTGCCCGCAAACGAAGAACAGGCCCATCAGGAAGGTGATCACGTACCAGCGACGCAGCCCGAAGACGTCGCCGCGCTCGGCCGCGAACACCCCCATCTGGCAGGTGAACGACGACGCGATCAGCACGAGCGTCACCGGGACGGCCTGATAGAGGTTGAGTTCGGTCGGCGGCGGCGGCCATTTCCCGCCCGACTGCGCACGCGCGGTGAAGTACATCGCGAACAGGCCGGCAAAGAACATCAGCTCGCTGGAGAGCCAGACGATGGTGCCGACACTGACCATGTTGGGTCGATTCAACGAATGAACCCGCGACGTGATTGCAGTACCCGAGGTCCCTACAGCGCTGGTCACATCCGCAAGTATGACGCTTTGTAGTTGATCAACTCCACCCGGGGCGGCAATTAATGTTTTCGCGTCGCGGCCGCGCCCGGAGCGGACGGCTTTCCGCGGCTGTTGGGCGAGGTTCGGTCCGCGTGGGACCATCGGCGCGTGGCTGTGTCATCTGAGGCTTCGACCCCCGGCGGTTCGACCGCGGGCCCGGGGTCGGCGCCGTCGTGGCCGCAGGTCCTGGCCCGGTTGACGGGCGGGCACGACCTGGTGCGGGGCCAGGCCGCCTGGGCCATGGAACAGGTCATGGCCGGCGGCGCGAGCCCGGCGCAGATTGCCGCATTCGCCGTGGCCATGAAGATGAAGGTCCCCACCTCGGCCGAGGTCAGCGAGCTGGCCGACGTCATGCTGAGCCACGCGCGCCCCATGCCCGCCCTGCGCGACGACGCCGTCGACATCGTCGGGACGGGTGGTGACGGCGTCAACACGGTCAACTTGTCCACCATGGCGGCGATCGTGGTCGCGGCCGCGGGCGTGCCGGTGGTCAAACACGGCAACCGCGCGGCGTCGTCGCTGTCCGGTGGCGCCGACACGTTGGAGGCGCTCGGCGTGCGCATCGAGCTCGGACCCGAGCAGGTCGCGCAGAGCCTGGCCGAGGTCGGCATCGGGTTCTGCTTCGCGCCGGTGTTTCATCCCTCGTACCGGCACGCCTCGGTGGTACGACGCGAGATCGGGGTACCGACGGTCTTCAATCTCCTTGGGCCGCTGACCAATCCGGCCAGACCGCGGGCCGGGCTGATCGGCTGCGCGTTCGCCGATCTGGCCGAGGTGATGGCGGGGGTGTTCGCCGCGCGCCGGTCGAGCGTGCTGGTGGTGCACGGTGACGACGGGCTCGACGAGTTGACCACGACCACCACCAGCACCATTTGGCGCGTGCAGGCCGGGACGGTGGACAGGCTGACCTTCGATCCGGCCGGATTCGGTTTCGCCCGAGCCGATCTCGGTGACCTGCTGGGCGGTGACGCGCAAGCCAACGCCGCCGAGGTGCGTGCGGTGCTGGCCGGCGGCAAGGGGCCGGTTCGGGATGCCGTGGTGCTCAACGCCGCCGGGGCCCTGGTCGCCTACGCCGGTCTATCCAGCCGCGCTGAATGGTTGCCGGCGTGGGAGGACGGGCTGCGGCGCGCCGGGGCGGCGATCGACTCCGGCGCGGCCGAACAGCTGCTCGCGCGATGGGTGCGGTTCGGCGAGCAGCTCTGAATCATATTGCGCCGCTTGGGCCGAGGTCTGCTCGTAGGCCAACCGCGCCGAGCGCGCCGAGGCCGCCCACGATGCCCACGCGCCGGCTGAGCGCAGCGGTGATGCCCAGCCGGCGGCGTCGGGGGAGTCGTCGACCCGGACGATGCGCACCCCAGGACCGGCCAGCCAGCGCGCGATGAGCGCGGATTCCTCCACCAGCGCACCGCCCAGCGGGGCCGCGGTGGGCAGAATCGCCTGTGCTCCAGCCACAATCGCGTCGACCACCGGCATCGGGGGCACCCCGCGCCTGGCGGCGCCGGCCGCGGCGAGCTGGCCGTGACGGACGACGGCGAGGTGATAGCCGCCCTGGCCGTCGGGCGCGGCGGCGATCAGCTCGGGCAGCGTGGCCAGCGCGCGCAACCGCTGGCCGCGCCACAGGATCTCGACGGCCGTGGCGGTGCGGTCACGCAGGCGCGCCGCGCTCTCGAAATGTCGCCGCTCGGCCAGCGCCGTGATCTGGTCCACGGCGCCGGACAGGGCGGCGTTGTCCATCCCGTCGATCAGCGCGGCGACGCGCGCCACGGCGGCGGCGTATTGCGTGGCCGTGACGGCGCGCGCCGCGGGGCAGGGTGAGATTTCCGCCTCCGCGCAGGCCGGGCCGTGCAGGACCGAACGTCCCAGCCGCGTCGTACAGGTCCGCAGCCCGGTGTAGCGCGACAGCAGGGCGGCCGTGTCGGCGGCGTCGGCACGCGAGCGGAATGGGCCGACGGCCCGGTCGTGGCGGGGCGCTCGTACCACCGCCAGCCGCGGGAACGCCTCGTCGGTGAGCGCGACCCACCACCACCGGTGCGGAAACCGCGACCGGCGGTTGTAGGGCGGGGCGTGCGCGGCCAGCAGCCTCAGCTCGCGGACGCCGGCCTCCAGCGCGTGCGCGCACTCGACGTGGTCGACCGCGGTGGCCAGGTTGACCATCTCCTTCATCCGGCCGCGCGGGTCGGCGCCGGTGAAGTACTGGGCGACCCGGCGGCGCAGGTCGACGGCGGTGCCGACGTAGAGCACCTCGCCCGACGGCCCGCGAAACAGGTAAACACCCGGCCGGCGGGGCAGGCCCTCGGCGAGGACCCGCTTGCGCCGCTGCGCCGGGGTGACGTCCGGCAGGTAGGAGCGCAGGTCGGCGTAGGTGTGCACCCCCTGGTTGCCGACCCGCTCGATGAGCGCGTGCAGCACGTCAACGGTGGCGCGGGCGTCGTCCAGCGCGCGGTGCGTGGGCTGGGTGGCGACCGCGAACAGCCGCGCCAGCGAGGCCAGCCTCACGCTGGGGGCCTCCTCGCGGCTGAGCACCCGGCGGGCCAGCCGCACCGTGCACAGCACCTGTGGCCGGGGCCAGGGGATATCGCACCGCGCCGCGGCGGCGCGCAGAAATCCGATGTCGAACCCGGCGTTGTGGGCCACCAGCACCGTCCCCTGGTCCAAGCCGGCGAATTCGAGGAACATCGGCAACACCGCGTCGATGGTCGGGGCATCGGACACCATCGCGGTGGTGATGCCGGTCAGCTGCACGATCTGGGGCGGGATGCTGCGCTTCGGGTCGACCAGTGTGGCGAACTCGCCGAGCACGGTGCCGCCGCGGACTTTGACCGCACCGATCTCGGTGATGGCGTCGGGGGTGCTGCCGCCGGTGCTCTTGGTGCGCCCGCCGGTGGTCTCGAGGTCCACCACCACGAAGGTCGTGTCGCGCAGCAAGACGTCGGGCGTTTCGAAGGACGACCCCAAGTCGGCGAAACTGAGCTGAGTCGCACCACCGGCACCCATGCCGCGACGGTAAGCGTGGCCACCGACACCCGCGCGGCTCCCACGCCGGGCGAACGCACGCCCGGGTGCGGGGGTTTCCGGTGGAAAGGCGGTGCCGGCTGGTTGTCGGTGGCCGCGGTTACGGTTCGGACAGTCGACCTGACGTCGCCCAAGCCTGACCGAGAGGACCGATCCTGATGGCACGAAGCAGTGGACCCGACAGCAACGGCGCGACGGTGCCCGAAGCGGGGGCGCCGGTGGTGATCGACTGCGACGACTGCGCGGTCCGCGGGCCGGGCTGCCGCGACTGCGTCGTCAGCGTGTTACTCGGGGTCCCGGAGACTTTGTTGGAAGACGAATGTGCTGCATTGGCGGTGCTTGCCGATGTGGGACTGGCACCGCGATTGCGGTTGGTGCCTATCCGCCGCGGACGCGATTCGGGCGTCGCCTAAGATGCTTTGCGTGCCAAAGGTTTACGAGGGGGTCGGCGTCGTTCACATGATAATGACAGAAATCTTGCCAATTTCTTAACCGCTCGCTTTGGACAAACGTCGATATCGTTTCGTAACCTACTTGAGACCTAAACCAGCTCGACGGCCCGCGGTCGTCGATGGCCGTTTAAGGAAGCAAAATCTTGAGGCTTGACTCTAGATACCCGTTTGCGCGTGTCTTCACACGAACTGCCATCGGGACGCTAGCGGGCTTCACGGTGTTATCCGGTGTCCTTGCCGCGCACGTGTCGGCCGACCCGGCCGACGACGCGCTGGCCAAACTCAACCAGTTGTCCCGCCAGGCCGAGCAGACCACCGAGGCGATGCACAGCGCGCAGCTCGACCTGAACGACAAATTGGTGGCCCAGCGCGCGGCGGACAAGAAGCACGACGACGCCCAGGCCGCCGTCGATGCGGCCAAGGAGCGCTTGGCGTCCTACCAGGGCGCGGTCAACAAGCTCGCGGCCGCGACCTACATGGGCGGTCGCGTCGACGGCATGACGGCCATGTTGACCGCGGGATCGCCGCAAGGTCTGATCGACAAGCTGGCCATGCAGCGGCAGATGGCGACGCAGATGGCCGACCAGATGAAGAACTTCCGGGTCGCCAGCGAGCAGGCCGCCACGGCCGAGCGGGAGGCCGCCAAGTCCGCCGCCGACGCGAAGAGCGCCGCCGAGCAGGCGGCCGCGGTGCGGGCAAGCCTGCAGTCCAAGCAAAGTCAGCTGCAGGTGCAGATCGCGGTCGTCAAGTCGCAATACGTGTCCTTGTCGCCCGAGCAGCGCACCGCGCTCGCCGATCCCGGCTCCGTACCGGCCGGCCTCCCGGCACCCGGCGCGCCCGCGCCGGAGGCCGCGCCCCCGGGCGCACCGCCGCCGGCCGGGCAGGCACCCGGTGAGGCGCCGCCTCCCGGCGGAATGCCCGGGCCGTTCGGCGGTGGGGTCGGCGGCGGTGACCGCGCGACCGTCGTGCAGGCGGCGCTGACCCAGGTCGGCTCGCCCTATGTGTGGGGCGGTGCCGCGCCCGGCGGGTTCGACTGCTCCGGACTGGTGATGTGGGCGTTCCAGCAGGCCGGCATTTCGCTGCCGCACTCCAGCCAGGCGCAGGCCCAGGGCGGCCAACCGGTGGCCCTGTCGGACCTGCAGCCCGGCGACGTCATCACCTTCTACAACGACGCGTCGCACAGCGGCCTCTACGTCGGTGACGGCATGGTGATCCATTCCTCCACCTACGGCCAGCCCGTGCGCGTGGTGCCGATGAACGCGGCAGGCCCGATCCACGACGCCCGCCGCTACTAGAGGCCCCGGCCGGCGCCGCCGGCTCACGCTGCTGCTGGCCTGGGTGTTTGTCGTCGAGGTCGTCGTGGCGGCGGCCGTGCCGTTCGACGCGGCCGGCGACCGCGCCGCCCGTCCCGCGCAGCTGATCGTCCCGGCACACGGCCATGCCGGCGCCGCGACGAAGTCGCTGGTCGTCGGCGACCGCACCGTCCGGTTGCTCGGCCTCGGCGGCCCGGCCGGTGACCGGCTGCTGCCGCGGGTGGCGTCCGGCGTCGGCGTTGCAATCGGCGCGGTCGAGGCGTTCTGGGGCGTCGACTGGCCGCACGAGATCTCGGTGGTGGCGGCCGGCACGGACGAGGAGTTCCGCGCCGCCGCCGGTGGGGGACCGGCGGCGCAGTGGGCCGACATCGCGGCCGTGACGGTCGTCGACCGTGTCGACCCCGTGCACCGGATGGCCATCGGCCAGCGGATCGTCTTCGCGCCCGGTGCGGCCAACATGACCGCGGGTGCGCTACGAATCGTGTTGACGCACGAGCTTTTTCACTATGCCGCGCGCGTGGACACCGCCCCCGACGCGCCCCGGTGGCTGACCGAAGGCGTGGCCGATTTCGTCGCGCGGCCCCATACGCCGGTGCCCGCCGACGCGTTGCCGGTGCCGCTGACGCTGCCCTCGGACGCCGACCTGGACGCCCCGGGGCCGCAGCGCTCGCTGGCGTACGACCGTGCGTGGTGGTTCGCGCGCTTCGTCGCGGACACCTACGGGACGGCCAAGCTGCACGACCTGTATCTGGCCGTCTGCGGCGTGGGCCGCACCGACGTGGCCTCCGCCGTCCACGACGTCCTGGCCACCGACTCGCCCGGCCTGCTCGTGCGCTGGCATGACTGGCTGGCCCACTCGGGGTGAGGGGCGCCCTGCGACGGGCCCGGTGCACCGCCAGGCTAGCCTGGCGCAGTGAGTCGGGTCCTGCTGGTAACCAACGACTTTCCGCCCCGGCCGGGCGGCATCCAGTCCTATTTGAGCGACTTCGTCGGCCGGCTGGTCGACGCCCGGTTGCATTCGGTGACGGTGTACGCGCCGCAATGGAAGGGCGCCGACGCCTTCGACGAGGCGGCCGAGTCGGCCGGTTATCGGGTGGTCCGGCATCCGGGCACCTTGATGCTGCCCGGGCCGGCGGTGGACGCGCGGATGCGCCGGCTGATCGCCGAGTGCGATATCGACACCGTCTGGTTCGGTGCGGCCGCACCGTTGGCGCTGTTGGCGCAGCGCGCCCGCCATGCCGGGGCGGGCCGGGTGGTGGCCAGCACGCACGGCCATGAAGTGGGCTGGTCGATGCTTCCGGTCGCCCGGTCGGTATTGCGCCGCATCGGTGACACCACCGACGTCGTCACGTTCGTCAGCCGCTACACCCGCGGCCGGTTCGCGCCGGCCTTCGGCCCGCACGCCTCGCTGGAATACCTGCCGCCCGGGGTGAACACCGACCGGTTCCGGCCCGACCCGGCGGCCGGCGCCGAACTGCGCGACCGCTATGGGCTGGGGGAGCGGCCCACGGTCGTGTGCGTGTCCCGGCTGGTCCCGCGCAAGGGCCAGGACATGCTGATCAAGGCCCTGCCCTCGATCCGGCAACGCGTCGACGGCGCCGCCCTGGTCATCGTCGGCGGCGGTCCCTACCTGGAATCGCTGCGCAAACTGGCCCGCGACTGCGGGGTGGCCGAGCACGTCACGTTCACCGGGGGAGTGCCGGCCGCCGAACTGCCAGCGCACCACGCGCTGGCGGACGTGTTCGCGATGCCCTGCCGAACCCGCGGCGCCGGGATGGACGTCGAGGGCTTGGGCATCGTCTTTCTGGAGGCGTCCGCGACCGGCAAGCCGGTGATCGCCGGCGACTCCGGCGGGGCCCCGGAAGCCGTGCAGCACAACAAGACTGGATTGGTGGTCGACGGGCGCTCGCTGAAGGCCGTCGCCGACGCAGTCGCCCAGTTGCTCGGCGATCCTGACCGGGCCGCGGCCATGGGCGCCGCCGGCCGCGAGTGGGTGCTGGCCCACTGGCGCTGGGACACGCTGGCCGCCCGGCTGGCCGAGCTTCTGCGCGGCTAGCTATTCCTTCTCGTAGATCCAGTCGATGTCGGAGGCGAACTTCTCGGCCACCACGTTGCGCTTGACCTTCATCGTCGGTGTCAGCTCACCGGTGTCCTCGGTGAAATCCACCGGCAGGATGCGGAATTTGCGAATGGACTCGGCGTGCGACACCGCCTGGTTGGCGTGCTTGACCGCCGCGTCCACCTCGGCGACCAGGTCCGGGTCGGTGACCAGGTCGGCCACCGACGCACCGGCCGCCTTGTGGTTGCGTTCCTTCCAGGCGCCGAAAGCCTCCGGATCGATGGTGATCAGCGCGCCGATGAACGGCTTGGCGTCGCCCACCACCATGGCCTGGCTGATCAGCGCGTGTGCCCGCAGCTGGTCCTCGAGCACGGCGGGGGCGACGTTCTTGCCGCCGGCGGTGACGATGATCTCCTTCTTGCGCCCGGTGATCTTCAGGAAGCCGTCCTCGTCGAGCGCGCCGAGGTCGCCGGTCTTGAACCAGCCGTCGGTGAACGCGTCGTCGGTGGCCTGCTCGTTGCGCCAGTAGCCGCTGAACACCACGCCGCCGCGCACCAGCAGCTCGCCGTCCTCGGCGATGCGCATGCTGTTGCCCGGCAACAACGTTCCGACCGTGCCGATCCTGACGTTGCCGACCTGGTTGACCGTGATGGCCGAGCTGGTCTCGGTCAGGCCGTAGCCCTCGTGGATGGTCAGGCCGACGCCCCGGTAGAAATGGCCCAGCCGCGCGCCCAGCGGGGCGCCGCCGGAGACCGACGCGTGGCATTCGCCGCCCAGCGCGGTGCGCAGCTTGTGGTACACGAGCCGATCGAACAACGCGTGCTTGGCGCGCAGCACCAGCCCCGGGCGGCCGCGGTCCTGGGCCTGGCTCCAGTCGACCGCGGTCTGCACGGCGGCCGCGAAGATCCGCCCCTTGCCGTCGTTGACCGCGTTCTGCTCGGCGGTGTTGTAGACCTTCTCGAACACCCTCGGCACCGACACCACCACGGTCGGCTTGAACACGGCGAACATCGGCAGCAGGTTCTTGATGTCGCTGGTGAACCCGACGGTCACCTTGTTGGCGAACGCCGAGAGCGTCAGCGAACGCGCCAGCACGTGGGCCAGCGGCAGGAAGATCAACAGGCGCTGCCCTTCGTCCAGGAGTGTCGGCAGGCATTCCTTGGCGCCGCGGGTCTCGTACAGCAGGTTGGAGTGGGTGAGTTGGCAGCCCTTGGGTCGTCCGGTGGTCCCCGAGGTGTAGATGAGCGTCGCCGGGTCGGCGGCGCGCAGCGCCTCCTGGCGCGCGGCGAGCTCGGCGGGCTCGACCGACGCCCCGGCCTCGTCGAGCTGGTCGAGCGCCTTGGGGCCCGAGCCGTCGATGTGCAGCACCCGGCGCAGGGCGGGCAGCTCGGTGGTGAGCTCGGTGACCATCGCGGCGTGGGCGTCGGTCTCGGCGAAGGCCAGCACCGCCTCGGAGTCCTGCAGCACCCAGCGCACCTGCTCGGCCGAGGACGTCTCGTAGATCGGTACGGTGACCGCCCCCACGGACAGGATCGCCAGGTCGATGATCGCCCACTCGTATCGGGTGGCCGAGAAGATCGACACCCGGTCGCCGGCCTGTACCCCGAGCGCGATCAGGCCCAGCGCCGCGGAGCGAACCTGGGCGGTGACCTCCGCGCAGGTGACGTCCGTCCACACGCCGTCGACCTGACGCCGGAAGATGACGAAGCTGGGGTCCTCGCGCTCGTGTTCGAAGACCATGGCCGCGATGTTGTCGTGCTCGCCGACGGAGAAGCGGGCGGGGACACTGTACTCACGCACTCTTGCTGACCTCGTTTTGGCTGGTGACGTTCCGGGGGACGGCTTGTTGTGGTCCAGCCTAATCCGCGCATTCGTGCAGGAACGGTGGCACTGTGCCGGCCGGGGCCGGAATCGGGCCCGCCCTCGGCGTGGCGGGCCCGATAGATATGTGAAGCTGAGGTGGTGAACAGCATCCAGATCGCGGACGAGACGTTCGTCGCCGCCGACGGCGCGCGGGTCGGTGCCGCGGTCGCCGACCCGTCGTGCTGGCGTCGTTGGTGGCCGGACCTGCGGTTGCGGGTCATCGAGGATCGCGCCGACAAGGGCATCCGCTGGGCGGTCACCGGCGCGCTGACCGGCACCATGGAAATCTGGCTGGAACCGTCGCTGGACGGGGTGGTGCTGCACTATTTCCTGCACGCCGAACCGACGGGCGTGGCGGCCTGGCAGCTGGCCAAGCTCAATCTGGCGAAAATGACACACCGCCGTCGGGTGGCGGGCAAGAAAATGGCCTTCGAGGTCAAGACGAGACTGGAACGGACACGTCCGGTGGGAGTTTCTCCGGTAGTTTAGCCGGGTCAGGTTTGCGGGGACTTTACCGTTTCGGACCGGAGGCCCGGGGGTTTGGACCCGCACGGCAGTTTTCCCCGCGGCGTCGACCGCCGGCGGGAGAGAGGGCAGCACCAGGTGGCGGAGAAGACGTCGCAGACCATCTACATCGACGCCGACCCGAGCACGGTGATGGGCGTCATCGCGGACATCGATTCCTACCCCCAGTGGATCTCGGAATACCGGGAGGCCGAGGTCCAGGAGACGGACGCCGACGGCTATCCGAAGGTTGCGCGGGTGGTGCTGGACGCCGCCGTCCTCAAGGACACGTTGGTCATGTCCTACCAGTGGCCCAAGGACCGGCGATCGGTCAGCTGGACGCTTGTCTCCAGCTCGCTGCTGCGTTCCCTGGAAGGCACATATCGATTGGCGCCCAAGGGATCCGGCACGGAGGTCACCTACGAGCTCTCGGTCGATCTCGCCGTCCCGATGATCGGTCTGCTCAAGCGCAAGGCCGAGCGCCGGCTGACCGACACCGCATTGAAGGATCTGAAGAAACGAGTCGAGGGCTGAGTGAGTCCGGCCAATCGCGGGCGCCCACCCCGGCCCGGATCAGTCTCTTCGTTGGCAAGGGCGGGGTAGGCAAGTCCACGCTGGCATGCGCCACGGCGGTCAGCGCCGCGAGCGCGGGGCAGCGGGTGCTGGTGGTGTCCACCGACCAGGCGCACTCGCTCGGGGACGTGCTCGGCGTTCCCGTTCCACCGAGTCAGGGTGAACTGGTTCGCGTCCTCGCCGATGACGCCCAGGCCGGCGGCGGCTTTCTGGAAGCGCTGGCGTTGGACACTTTGGCCTTGCTCGAGGCCCGCTGGCACCACGTGGTGGACACACTCGATCGGCGGTTTCCCGATTCCGAGTTGAGCACCATTGCGCCCCAGGAACTTTCGGCGTTACCGGGCGTTCAGGAGGTGCTCGGACTGCACGCCGTCGGCGAGCTGGCCGTGTCCGGGCGCTGGGATCGCGTCGTCGTCGACTGCGCATCGACCGCGGACGCGCTGCGGATGCTGACCCTGCCGGCCACCTTCGGCCTCTACGTCGAGCGGGCGTGGCCGCGTCATCGCCGGTTGTCGGTCAGCGCCGACGACGCGCGGTCGGCGGCGGTCGTGGAGCTGCTCGAGCGCGTCAGCGCCAGCGTCGAGGCGCTCAGCGCCCTGCTGACCGACGGCGAATTGGTCAGCGCGCATTTGGTGTTGACGCCCGAACGGGTGGTCGCGGCCGAGGCGGCCCGGACGCTGGGCTCGCTGGCGCTGATGGGCGTGCGCGTGGAGGAACTGATCGTCAACCAGGTGCTGGCCGAAGACGAGTCCTACGAATACCGAAACCTGCCGGAGCACCCCGCGTTCTACTGGTACGCCGAACGCATTTCCGAACAACGCGGCGTTCTCGACGAGCTCGACGCCACCATCGGTGAAGTGGCCCTGGTGATGACTCCGCACCTGTCCGGGGAACCGATCGGACCCAAGGCGCTGGGCGCTTTGCTCGACAGCGCGCGCCGCCGGGGCGGAACGGCGCCGCCGGGCCCGCTGCGGCCGACGGTGGACCTGGAATCCGGGACGGGACTTGGCTCCATTTACCGGATGCGGCTAGCGTTGCCACAACTCGATCCGTCGGGGCTGACGCTGGGCCGCGTCGACGACGACCTGATCATCAGCGCGGGCGGATTGCGGCGCAGGGTTCGGTTGGCGTCCGTACTCCGGCGGTGCACCGTCCTGGACGCGCACCTGCGGGGAACCGAGCTGACCGTACGTTTTCGACCAGACCCGGAGGTGTGGCCTAAGTGAGTGGGGCTCATCCCGAGATCGGTCCGGAGTTGCGCAGGCTCGCCCAGGCGATCCTGGACGGCATCGACCCGGCGATGCGGACGGCGGCCGCGCTGACCGCGGGACGGGGCGTCGGGACCGGCAAGTGTCAGCAGGTGTGGTGTCCGGTGTGTGCGCTGGCCGCGCTGGCGACCGGTGACCAGCACCCGCTGATCACCGTGATCGCCGACCACAGCATCGCGTTGCTCGAAGTCGTGCGCGCCATGCTCGACGACATCGACGGCGCGGCGAAACCGCCACCCGACGGTCCGCCCGGCGGTCCCCCCGGCGATGGCGGCCCCGAGACCCAGACACCGGACGCCGCGACCAGGACCCGCTATCAGCCCATCCCGGTCACCGTCGAGGAATGACCGCCCCGCGTCGAAGGTGGTCCATGGCGGACGCGATGGGTACAGTTGGCGCAGAACACCGGCGGGCGGGCGAGAGGGAGGGCCATGTGGTACTGGCTATTCAAGTACGTGCTCCTCGGCCCGCTGCTGTACTTGCTCGGTCGGCCAAAAGTTGAAGGCCTGGAACACATTCCGAGTTCCGGCCCGGCGATCCTGGCCAGCAATCACCTGGCGGTGATGGACAGCTTCTATCTGCCGCTGGTGGTGCGTCGCCGGATCACCTTCCTGGCGAAATCGGAATACTTCACCGGCACCGGCCTGAAGGGCTGGTTCCAGCGCTGGTTTTTCACCGCCGTGGGCCAGGTGCCGATCGACCGGACCGATGCCGACAGCGCCCAGGCGGCGCTGACCACCGCCGAACGGCTGCTGTCGGCGGGCAAGGTGCTGGGGATGTACCCCGAGGGCACCCGCTCGCCGGACGGCCGGCTGTACAAGGGCAAGACCGGCCTGGCGCGGCTGGCGCTGCACACCGGGGTGCCGGTGATCCCGGTGGCGATGATCGGCACGAACGTGGTCAACCCCCCGGGGACGAACATGCTTCGTTTCGGGCGGGTCACCGTGCGCTTCGGCAAGCCGATGGACTTCTCCCGCTTCGAAGGGCTGGCCGGCAACCGCTTCATCGAGCGGGCCGTCACCGACGAGGTGATCTACGAGCTGATGGGGCTTTCCGGCCAGGAATACGTGGACATCTACGCCGCCAGCCTGAAGGAGAACCGCAACGGCTCGAACGGTCAGGGTTCGACCAGCGAGGCCGCGCGGATCCCCGAAACCGCCGTCGGCTGATCGCCGGCGTCGACTAGCCGATCGCTGTCGCCGGCGTCAATTGCTGCGGCGCCGAATCCCGCGAGGCCTTGCGGGCGGTGACCGTCAGGCCCGCCGCGACGAGGACCGCGATCGCCCACCACACGTAGGACATCCCGGCGAGTTGGCGCCACCAGACGGCCGTCGTCTCGTGGTGCTTGGGCAGCAGGTCGATCGGCGACCATCTCATCAGCGCCACGCCCGCGGCGGCGACCACGGCCAGCGCCACGTTGCGGCGCCGCCGGGCCAGCACGGCCAGCACCACGACGGTGGGCAGCCCCCACACCCAGTGGTGTGACCACGAGACCGGGGAGACCACCAGCCCGAACAGGGCGACGCACACGACGGCCAGCACGGGCTCGCCGGCCCGCAGCACCCGGCGCATCGCCCACACCGTCAAGGCGAGCATGAGCAGCGAGGCCGCCACCCACAACACAAAGCGCTGCTGCTCACCCAGCCCGATCCGGGCCAGCGACCCGGCGATGTTCTGATCGGTGTTCAGGGCCGCCTCGCCGATCCGATCGGTGTGCGCCAGGGTGTGCGTCCAGTACTCCCACGAATCGCTCCACGCCAGAACGAAACCCACCGCCGTCGCCCCCACGAAGGACGCCAGCGCCGTCAGCGCCGCGCGGTTGTCACGCCGCAGCAGGAAGTAGAGCAGGAACACCGCGGGCGTGAGTTTGAGCGCTATCCCCACACCGAGCAGCAGGCCCCGCGGCCACGGGGTGCGGCGCGGCAGGCAGTCGGCGATCACCAGCGTCATCAGCACGACGTTGATCTGGCCGAAGGCGAAGTTCGACGTGATCGGTTCCAGCCAGATCGTCGCCGCCACGGTGATGACGACGGCCAGCCACCAGCGGCGCAACCACGCCGGTCCGGGCAGCGCGGTGGAGGCGGCCCAGACATCCAGGCGGGTCAGCACGATCACCGTCGAGACGACCAGCAGCACCAACGTCAACGCCGTGATCGCGGCGCTAGCGGCCGGCATGTGCAGCCAGGCGAACGGGCAGAACACGATCGCCGCCAGCGGAGGATAGGTGAACGGCAGGTTGAGCCCGATCGGTGTGTGGAACAACACATCGCCGTGGTACAGCGAATGCCCGTGCATCCAGGCCTGCGCGCCCATCTGATACACGTCGATGTCGATGCGATAGGGCGTGTGCCCGAACAGCTGCCAGGCCACGTAGCCCAGGCCCGCCGCCGCCAGCAGCCAAAGGCCGCACCACAACAGGACCTGGCCGGGGCCACGTCCGCCTGGGAAGCCCACGCCGGGCGCCCGCCATCTACTCATGTCGCACAACAGCGTAATCGGTGCGCGGGGGTGGCACGCGGCCCAGCGCGGCTCACACGGGGTCGGCGCGCACAGGCGTACGTTTCAAGAGTGCTCCACTGGTTCGTGCCGCGGGTGACCCGGTGGTTCGCGCACGACATCCTCGACGGCGGCCGGTTACCCCTGCTGTGCTGCCTGGTGGCGTTCATCATGACCTTCTTCGTCACCCGGACGTTCGTGCGCTTCATCCGCCACCGCGCGGCCGCGGGTCGCCCGACCAGGTGGTGGCACCCGCGCAACGTGCACCTCGGCGGCGTGCACATCCACCACGTGACGTTCGGTGTGGTCCTGGTGTTGCTCTCCGGCCTGACCCTGGTCACCCTGTCCATCGACGGCCACGAGCCCGAATTCACTTTGTCGGCAATCTTTTTCGGAATCGGCGCCGCCCTGGTGCTCGACGAGTACGCGTTGATCCTGCACCTGTCCGACGTCTATTGGGAAGAGGACGGGCGCACCTCGGTGGACGCGGTGTTCGCCGCGGTGGGAGTCGCGGGCCTGTTGATCATGGGGCTGCACCCGCTGATGTTCTTCCTCCCGATCTGGGAAGGCGCCGGTTCGTGGCCGCTGCGGGCCGCGGTGGCCGGCGCTCTGGTGCTGACGCTGCCGCTGGCCGTGGTGGTGGTGCTCAAGGGCAAGGTGTGGACCGGTCTGCTCGGGATGTTCATCGTGGTCCTGCTGGTGATCGGCGCCGTCCGGTTGTCGCGGCCGCACGCGCCCTGGGCCCGCTGGCGCTACACCACCCAGCCGGAGAAGATGCGCCGCGCGCTGCAGCGGGAACGCAGGCTGCGTCGCCCGATCGTGCGGGCCAAGCTTTGGGTCCAGTGCGCGATCGCGGGCACCCCCGGCCTGCCCGACGAGCGCGCGGTCGACGCCCAACTCGACCACGACGTCCATGCCGCTCCGCCGCCTACGGAGCCCATCCTGATCAGCAGATAAGCTGCGCCGGTGCGGTACTTCTACGACACCGAATTCATCGAGGACGGCCGCACCATCGAGTTGATCTCCATCGGGGTGGTCGCCGAAGACGGCCGCGAATACTACGCGGTGTCCACCGAATTCGATCCGGAGCGCGCCGGGGCCTGGGTGCGCGCCAACGTGCTGCCCAAGCTGCCGTCGCCGGCGTCGCAGCTGTGGCGCTCGCGCAGGCAGATCCGCCTGGACCTGGAGGAATTCTTCGACGTCCGGGGCAGCGACCCCATCGAACTGTGGGCGTGGATCGGCGCCTACGACCACGTGGCGCTGTGCCAGCTGTGGGGCACCATGCCCGAGTTGCCGCGGGCGCTGCCCCGCTTCACCCGGGACCTGAGGCAATTGTGGGAGGACCGCGGGTCCCCGCCGATGCCGCCGCGGTCGCGCGATGCCCACGACGCGCTGGTCGACGCCCGCGACCAGCTGCGGCGTTTCCGGCTGATCACCTCGGCCGACGCAACCGGTTTCGGGAGCGATCGAAACGGGGGAGCGCCGGCCTGAGGCCGCCCGAACGACGTTCGCGCTGATCAGTCACCATCGCGCCCCGGTTACCATGGACCGATGAACTGGACCGTCGACATTCCGATCGACCAGCTGCCGTCGCTGCCGCCGTTGCCTGTGGACTTGCGGGCGCGTTTGGACGCTGCGCTGGCTAAGCCGGCTGCTCAGCAGCCGAGTTGGCCGGCCGATGAGGCGGCGGCGATGCGCACGGTTTTGGAGAGTGTGCCGCCGGTGACGGTGCCTTCGGAGATCGTGCGCTTGCAGGAGCAGCTGGCGCAGGTCGCTAAGGGTGAGGCGTTTTTGTTGCAGGGTGGCGATTGTGCGGAGACGTTCACCGACAACACTGAGCCCCATATCCGGGGCAATATTCGTGCGTTGTTGCAGATGGCGGTGGTGCTGACTTATGGCGCCAGCATGCCGGTGGTCAAGGTGGCCCGTATCGCGGGCCAGTACGCTAAGCCGCGTTCGGCTGACATCGACGCTTTGGGGTTGCGGTCCTATCGCGGGGACATGATCAATGGCTTCGCCCCGGATGCGGCCGCGCGTGAGCATGACCCGTCGCGGCTGGTGCGGGCTTATGCCAATGCCAGTGCGGCGATGAACCTGGTGCGGGCGCTGACGTCGTCGGGGCTGGCGTCGTTGCATCTGGTGCATGACTGGAACCGGGAGTTCGTTCGGACGTCGCCGGCCGGCGCGCGTTATGAGGCGTTGGCCACTGAGATCGACCGGGCCCTGCGCTTCATGAGCGCCTGCGGTGTGGCCGACCGTAATCTGCAGACCGCTGAGATCTATGCCAGCCATGAGGCTTTGGTGCTCGACTACGAGCGGGCGATGCTGCGGTTGTCGGAGAGCGAGGATGGGGAGCCGCAGCTGTTTGACCTGTCGGCGCACACCGTGTGGATTGGTGAGCGGACCCGTCAGCTCGACGGTGCGCATATCGCGTTCGCGGAGGTGATCGCCAACCCGATCGGCGTGAAGATCGGCCCGACGATGACCCCGGAGCTGGCGGTCGAATACGTGGAACGGCTTGACCCGCACAATAAGCCCGGCCGGTTGACGTTGGTGAGCCGGATGGGCAACCACAAGGTGCGCGATCTGCTGCCCCCGATCGTCGAGAAGGTGCAGGCCACCGGTCATCAGGTGATTTGGCAGTGCGACCCCATGCACGGCAACACTCACGAGTCGTCCAACGGGTACAAGACCCGCCACTTCGACCGCGTGGTCGACGAGGTGCAGGGCTTCTTCGAGGTGCACCGCGCGCTGGGCACCCATCCGGGTGGCATCCACGTCGAGATCACCGGCGAGAACGTCACGGAATGCCTCGGTGGGGCGCAAGACATCTCGGACCTGGACCTGGCCGGGCGCTACGAGACCGCGTGCGACCCGCGGCTGAACACCCAGCAGTCGCTGGAGCTGGCGTTCCTGGTCGCCGAAATGCTGCGCGACTGAGTCCCTCCAACGGTGTTCGCCGGGCCCTGCCCGGCCACCAGACCGTTCAGGTTGCTCCCGATCGTCCACGCCGCGGTGGCGACCAGCCCGGTCAGCGCCAGCACCACCGCCACCCAGATCAGCACCATGCGCCGGCCGTGCTGCCGGGCGAACGCGAATTCACTGATCGGAATGCCCGCGAATTCCCCTGTGACGGGCTGGTAGTCGTACTCGTCGGGCTCGTCGTCGGAGTGTGGGCGTTGGTCAGGCTCTGACCAGTCCCCGGGGCCGCGGGTCAACTGGCGGGTGGGCTGGCGGACCGGGGCGGCCGCGGGTGGTTCGGGCCGTGCCGGCGCGAAGGGGTGCTGGCTCGTGCCGCCACGCTGCAGCGCCGCCGAGCGGTGCTGCGCCGAGTTGCGCGGCGCCGGGACCCGAAAGTCCGGCAGCCCAAGCTCTTCGGTGATCGCGTCGAGTTCGGCGCCCATTTCGATCGCGTCGGCGTACCGGTCGGCGGGGTCGCGCGCGGTCGCGCGCTCCACGAACTCGTCGAACTGCGGGGGCACACCGTCGATCTGGGCGCTGGGCGGCGGCACGTCGGTGTCCAGTCGCTGGTAGGCGATCGACAGCGGCGAGTCGCCGGTGAACGGTGTTCGGCCGGTGAGCAACTCGTAGGTGAGGATCCCGGTGGAGTACACGTCGCCGCGGGGACTGGCGTCGCCGTGGCGCACCTGCTCGGGTGAGAGGTAGGCCGCGGTCCCCAAAATGACGCTGGTGGAGGTGATTCCAGCGGCCGCAACGGCGCGGACCAAGCCGAAATCGGCGATCTTCACGTCGCCGTCGTCGGAGATCAGCACGTTCTCCGGCTTGACGTCGCGATGGACCAGACCGGCCCGGTGCGCCGCCGCGAGGCCACCCAGCACCGGGCGCAGCACCGCGGCCGCGGCATAGGGCGGCATCGGCCCGCGCTCGGCCAGCAGCTCGCGCAGCGTCCCGCCCTCGATCAGCTCCATCACCAGGAAGGGGTGGCGGGCGTCCAAACCCTGGTCGTAGACCGCGACCAGGCCCGGGTCCTTGAGCCTGGCGACCGCGCGGGCCTCGCGCTGAAACCGGGTCAAGAACTGGTCGTCGCCCGCGTAGCGGGAATCCATCACCTTCACCGCCACCGGCCGGTCGAGCCGGGTGTCCAGACCGCGGTACACCGTCGACGTTCCGCCGCTGGCGATCCTGGACTGCACCAGGTATCGGCCATCCAGCAACGCGCCCTCCAAGGGGTCTCCCGTCGCGGTGTCGATCCGGCGGCGATGCGGGCCGGGGCGTCCCGGGGCAGCGCCGGGCGGTTCAGCTTCGGCCACGGGGCCATCGTAGGTGCGGCCCCCGATTGGCCGGAAAACACCGGTTCGATCCGCGTGGCAAGGCCTACACTGGCGCCGTGAGCAGCATTCCTGCCGGCGACGACGTTTTGGATCCCGACGAGCCAACCTACGACCTGCCGCGGGTGGCCGAATTGCTCAGGATTTCGGTCAGCAAGGTCCAGCAGCAACTCCGCGAGGGTCACCTGGTCGCGGTGAAGCGGGACGGCGGCGTGGTGGTGCCGCAGGTGTTCTTCACCAAGTCCGGTGAGGTGGTCAAGAGCCTGCCAGGACTGTTGACGATCCTGCACGACGGCGGCTACCACGAAACCGAGATCGTGCGGTGGCTGTTCACCCCCGACCCGTCGTTGACCATCACCCACGACGGCAGCCGGGATGCCATCAGCAACGCCCGCCCCGTCGACGCGCTACACGCGCACCAGGCCCGCGAAGTGGTGCGCCGGGCGCAGGCCATGGCTTACTGAGCGGTGACTTCGTCTTCGCGGGCCTGATCGGACCGGTTGTCGGTCCGATGGTCGGGGGCACGGTAGAGGGTGTACCAGGCGACCAGCGCGCAGGCGGTGGCCAGCGAGACGTGCAGCCATGAGTACATCCCGTGCGAGCCGTCGGGTTTGAAGATCACCATCACCCACGTGGACAGGCCGGCGATGATCGCGATCGCCCGTCGTGACTGCGCGAGCGGGGCCGCCACCGCCAGCGGCCAGGAGTAATACCACGGCAACGCCGCGGGGACGAACAGCACCACGACCAGCATCGAGACCGCGATGCCGGTCAGCGCGGCCCGGTCGTCGCGCCGGAACCGCCACCACAACAGCGGCAGCGACACCGCGATGGTCGCGATGCCGACGAGCCGGGTGATCCGCAGCAGCGGGTAGAAGTGCACCGCGAAAACCCCGCTGAACACGGCGTGGATGAGGTTGGCGGCCGCGGTCGGCACCGTGAGCCAGTTGATGATCTTCACCGACCCGGCCAGCGCCGTCAGCCATCCCAGGCCCACGTGTGCCACGGCCGACAGGATCCCGAACACGACGGCGAAGATCAGCAGCGACATCGCCGTGGCCGCCACGAACGCCCAGGCCGGCCGGTACCCGCGGCGGTCACGCAGATGCCGCGTCCACACCCAGACCATGAACGGCAGGGCGATGCCGGCGGTCGCCTTGACCGCGATCGCCACGGTGATCAACGAAGTGCCCAGGACGTGGCGGCCGGCGAAACTCAGCGCGATGCCGGCGGCCATCAGCCCCACCATGAGCATCTCGTTGTGCACCCCGCCCATCAGATGGATGAGCACCAGCGGGTTGAGAACGCAGACCCACAACGCCGTCGGGCCGTCGGTGCCGAGGTGGCGGGTCAATCGTGGGGTGGCCCAGATCAGCAGCGCCAGTCCCGGAAGCATGCACAGCCGTAGCAGCGCCGTCCCGGCCACCACGTTGTTGCCGACGGCCATGGTGACGAACTTCGCCACCAAGATGAACGCCGGGCCATAGGGGGCGGTGGTGATCGTCCAGATGGGACTGACGTTGTCCAGCAGGCTGTTCGGGTTGGCGACCGGGCCGACCGCATAGGGATCGAGGCCGTCGCGTAGCAGCGCGCCCTGGGCCAGGTAGGAATACGTGTCCCGGCTGAAGACGGGCACCGACAGCAGCAACGGCGCCAGCCAGAAGCCGGTGGTGGCCTTCATCGTGAACTCGGTCATCTCGCCGGCCAGTACGCGCCGGCCCAGCCCCAGCCAGGCGATCAGCATGAGGCCGACACCCGTCCACAAGACCACGGACGACAGCACCAGGCCATGGCCGAATCGCAGCCACGACATGTGGATCGACTCCAAGAGCGGGTCGTGTTGCCGGATGCTGCCCGCCCCCAGGCCGCCCACGGTGATCAGTAACGAACCGAGCATGCCGAGCTTCGCCGGCGCGGACTGCTCGCCGGTGGCGAACGCGCGCAGGCGCGAAAACCGCCCGCCGCCAGCCGGTTCCGTTCCCGGGATGTCGGACGGCGGGATGTGCGTCGGGGTCGTCATCGGCTCAGGCGGACCGGTCGGTGGCCATGCGGGCCAACTCGGAAAGCCCCGTCTTGGCCGCCGGGTCGATGGGCGCGGCCGCCAACACGTCCAGCGCCCGCCGGGTCAACTCGGCGATGCGCCGTTCGGCTGCGGCCAGGGCCCCCACGGACTCGATGACCGCCCGCAGCCGGTCCACCTCCGCGTCGGTCAGCTGCGCCCCGATCGAGTCGCGTAACAGCTTGGCGCCCAACGGATCTGACTTGTCCGCCAGCTCCAGCGCCTCGGCCAGCAGCACGGTGCGCTTGCCCGACCGCAGGTCGTCACCCGACGGCTTGCCGGTCACGTCCGGGTCCCCGAACACCCCCAGTACGTCGTCGCGCAGCTGGAACGCCACCCCGAGGTCCGTCCCGAACCGGCCGAACACGTCCTGCACGTCGGGTCGGTCGGCGGCGGCGGCCGCCCCCAATTGCAGCGGTCGCGACACCGTGTAACAGGCGGTCTTGTAGGTGTCGACGTTCATCGCCGACGCGATCGATTCGGCGGCGCTGGCTTCGGCGACGATGTCCAGGTATTGACCGCCCAGCACCTCGGTGCGGATTGCGGCCCACACCCGCTGGACGCGCCGCGCGGCCTCGGGGGTCAGGTCAGCGCGAAAGACGATGTCGTCGGCCCAGGACAGCGCGAGGTCACCGAGCAGGATGGCGGCCGAGATGCCGAATCGCTCCGGCGAGCCTCGCCACCGCCGGTCGCGGTGCAGCTCGGCGAACTTGACGTGAGCCGTCGGCCGGCCGCGGCGGGTGGACGAGTCGTCGATCACATCGTCGTGCACCAGCGCGCAGGCGTGCAGCAACTCCAGCGCGGAAAACAGCAGCAGCACTTCGGAAGTGGGCTCTTCGGTCGCTACGGCGCGCCAGCCCCAGTAGGCGAAGGCGGGCCGCAGCCGTTTGCCCCCATTGAGCGTGAAATCCTCGAGGGCGGCGACCAATACCTCGTAGTCGCCGCCGATGTGGGCGGTGTCGGCGCGCCGGTCGTGCAGGTACCGCCGCAGTCGATCGGTGATCGCGCCGGTCAACTCGACGGTTGCCGCTGCTGCTGGGGCTTTCGGGCTCAGCGCGGCGCCCCTTTCCTCGACGTGGCTCCGGTGTATGGCAGGCCCGACCAGTGTATTCGGCGCAGCGCCGGAGGTCGTTGCCACACGGGGAGGGCGGGCGGCAGCGGTTGCTTCGACTGCCTTACTATTCCGCCGCAAGGGGGGCGGCACCCCCACGCCTATGCTGGCGGGGGTGTCGGGGCCGCCCGCTGCTGCGGCCGGGAGACGCCCCAAACATTCGTCGGATGGAGAGAAGGCGCGTGACACTCAACACCATTGCGCTCGAGCTGGTGCCACCCAACGCCGATGAAGGCCGGGAGCGGGCGCTCGAAGACGCGCGAAAGGTGGTGCAGTTCTCGGCGGAATACGGTCTTGTCGGCCGGCTCCGGCACGTGATGATTCCGGGCATCATCGCCGAGGACGACGACCGTCCCATTGCGATGAAACCCAAGCTGGACGTCCTGGACTTCTGGTCGATCGTCAAGCCCGAGCTGGCGGGAATGCACGGGCTGTGCACCCAGGTCACCGCCTTCTCGGACGAGCCGACGTTGCGCAAGCGGCTCACCGATCTGCGCGAGGCCGGGATGGAGGGCGTGGTCTTCGTCGGCGTGCCGCGCACCATGAACGACGGCGAGGGGTCCGGCGTCGCGCCGACCGACGCGCTGTCGATCTATCGCGAGTTGGTGCCCAACCGCGGCGTGATCCTGATCCCCACCCGTGAGGGGGAACACGGCCGGTTCAACTTCAAATGCGACCAGGGCGCCACCTACGGTATGACCCAGCTGTTGTACTCCGACGCGATCGTGGGGTTCCTGCGCGAGTTCGCCGAGAGCACCGACCACCGGCCGGAGATCCTGCTGTCGTTCGGCTTCGTCCCGCAGATGGAGAGCCGGGTCGGCCTGATCAACTGGCTGATTCAGGACCCGGGTAACGCGGCGGTGGCCGCCGAGCAGGAGTTCGTCAGGCGATTGGCCGGCAGCGAACCGCCGCAGAAGCGTCGGCTCATGGTCGACCTGTACAAAAGCGTGATCGACGGGGTCGCCGAGCTGGGCTTCCCGCTGAGCATCCACCTCGAGGCGACCTACGGGGTGTCGGCGCCCGCTTTCCAGACGTTCGCGGAGATGCTGGCGTACTGGTCACCCGCGCAGCAGGGCTAGCTGGGCGGCTGGTCGCGGGGGGCGGTCACCCGCGGCGAGCGGTCGCGGTTCATCCAGGCCAGCAGCGCGACGACGCCGGCGGCGGCAAAGGACGCGATGCCCAACCACACGCCCGCCCCGGTGAAGGAGCGGGTGTTCGGGTCGGTGTAGCGGGCCTGGGCGGTCATGGTGCTCACGACGCCGGGTTTGAGCTTCCAGGACACCACCGTGGACTCGACCCGGTCGCCGTTGGTGGAAGTCACCACGCCGGGAAAGGCGACGGTCAGCTCGACGTCGGCTTCGGAATCGGTGAGCGACGTGAGGTCGGCGCGGCCCTCGAGGATCACCAGGTTGCCGTTGCGGCGCAGCGACAGGTTGACGCCCTGCGCGTCGGAGTTCAGGTTGGCCAGCTGCGGCAGTTCGGCAAAGGTCAGATCGGAGAACACCGCCTGTGACCCCACGTAGCCGTCGCTGTCGTAGTTCGACACCGCCACCTTCTGGCTGAACGGCAGGTTGTTGCTGTCCAGCTGAGGGCCGGTGTCCTTGGGCGTCTTGGGTTTAGCGGCGGCGACGATCTCGCCGGACACCAGATCGTCGGGCGAAATGGTGAGCGACGCCCTGACCCGCAGGCACCCCGTGGCCAGCGGCACCAGCATGAGCAGCATCGCGATGGCTACCAGGCGGCGCCGCCGCGCGGTGAATCCTCGGGGCCGGGACGGGGCAGGGCTGGCGCGCACCAGGTCATCGTGCCAGATCCGGCCTGCCGCTTCGGCGGGTCTGCCCGGACGCGCCTGGCGGCCGGCGGTCACAGCGGTAGCTTGCGGCCCAGGATCGCGAAGGCCCGCGGGTCACCCGCGAAGTGATAGCGGCGGATCACGTCGGTGAACCCCAGCCGCCGGTACAGCCGCCAGGCTCGGTTGAGCTCACCGTTGGTCTCCGGCGTGGACAGCAGGACGTTCTCTTCGGCCCGGCCGGCGAGGAGCCGCCGGGCCAGCGCCTCACCCAGGCCACGGCCCTGCGCGCGCGGATGGATGTGCAGCTCGGTCAACTCGAAGTAGCTGTTCATCAGGCCGGCGATCTCCTGCGGCGGCAGGCCACCGCGTTGCAGGCCGAGGATGACCTGCTGCTGCCACCACTGGCCGGGCGCCCCCGGGTAGCCGTAGGCGACGCCGAGCAGCGGCGCGTTACTCAGCTCGGTGGCGGGCGGGAGCGGTGCGTCCGCGCCGCCGGCCGGCTCGGCCGCTTCGGTCTCCACCACACCCACGCCGCGCCAGCCGCGACGGCGGATGTGCTCGAGCCACATCGCGGCCCGCTGGTTTTCGGTGCCCCGCGGGTAGCGCATCGCGTCGACGTACACCTTGAGGGCGTCGCCGAGACGGCGCTCCATGTCGGTGGGCGGGAGATCGATGAGGAATATCGCCAACTCGCGGTGTCCTCCTCGTCCTGCGACCGTTCGTCCGGCCCGCTTCGCCACCGCCATTATCGGCCCCGGGGGAGGCCGATTGGCGAGCGGTTGCGGCATCGAAGCGGCGAACCACCGCGGGCGGGGAAGCCGGTTGTAGCGCACGGCCGTTCCGGCTCGGATGGGCCCCCGGCCGCGGCCGGGATAGAATCGCGACCGAACCAGTGGTATGGCGCAGATTGACCTCGTATCATTTCAATTAGTTGCCCGCGCAACGGGCATCCGCGTGCTATCGATAGTTACGCGCCAGACTGTCGGCAAGGAGGGACGAATGCCACTCTCCGATCATGAGCAGCGGATGCTCGATCAGATCGAGAGCGCTCTCTACGCCGAAGATCCCAAATTCGCGTCGAGTGTCCGCGGCGGAGGGTTCCGTGCACCCACCGCGCGCCGCCGCCTGCAGGGCGCGGCGTTGTTCGTTATCGGCCTGGCAATGCTGGTCTCCGGCGTGGCCTTCAAGGCCACCATGATCGGAAACTTCCCGATTCTCAGTGTCTTCGGATTCATCGTGATGTTCGGTGGCGTGGTGTTCGCCATCACCGGTCCCCGGTTGTCCGGCCGGCCCGACCACCCCGGCTCGGCGCCCGGGTCGTTGCGCCAGCGCCGCACCAAGGGTGGCGGAGGTTCTTTCACCAGTCGCATGGAAGACCGCTTCCGGCGTCGCTTCGACGACTAACGGCATCGCCGACGCATCGGGGTAGCCATCGGCTACCCCGTTTTCATGTCCGTACCGGCCCGGTGCCGCCATCGTCGCAGCCAGATACCGACCGGCCCGCCATCGCCGAACCGTCGATGCCGTTTCGACGCCGAACCGAGCCTTAACCGAGCTTTGGGGCAGGATTCGAGCCCCACCGGCCCCCGCCACGGATTGGATTTTACGAGATAGGAGCCCGTCTCGTGGGCGCGGAGATGTGTAAAAGAGTCGGGGGCTCGGAGATGTTTATAAGAGGCAGCTTTTTTCTTGCTTGTGGGGGCGCCGTGAGTAACCGCCAAAGCCGCGACCCGATGGCTTGAGTGGCCCCGGGTGGCGGATAACCCGGAAAACTGCGCCACCACACTGTCGGAATGGGGCGAAGTGGGGGATTGTGGGGTATGGTGGCTGCAGTGTTTGGGTGACCCCGAGCGGGGAGGTGAGCTGGTGTTTCTCGGCACCTACACGCCCAAACTCGACGACAAGGGGCGGCTCACGTTGCCCGCCAAGTTCCGCGATGCGCTGGCAGGGGGGTTGATGGTCACCAAGAGCCAAGACCACAGCCTCGCCGTCTATCCGCGGGGTGAATTCGAGCAGCTCGCGCGCCGGGCGAGCAAGGCGTCGCGCAGCAACCCCGACGCCCGTGCATTCCTGCGCAACCTCGCCGCCGGCACGGACGAGCAGCATCCCGACGCGCAGGGACGCATCACGTTGTCGGCCGATCACCGCCGCTACGCGAACCTCTCCAAGGATTGCGTGGTGATCGGAGCGGTCGACTACCTGGAGATCTGGGATGCGCAAGCATGGCAGGACTACCAGCAGACCCACGAAGAGAACTTCTCCGCGGCCAGCGATGAAGCACTCGGCGACATCATCTGAGGCGCATGCCCGTGCAACGTGGCCTCTGCCCGAACCGACCCTGGCGTACTTCCCCAACGCCAGGTTCGTGCCTTCGGACAGGGACCTCGATGCAAGGGCGCCGGCCCTCCTGGCCGCCGAGGGGTCAGGGGCGTCTCGCCCGACCCGGGGAGGTGTTGCCGTGGTTGACGATTCAGCGAACTTCGGACATGTGCCCGTCCTGCTGCACCGCTGCGTCGAACTGCTCACCCCCGCGCTGACCCGCCACCACGCCGACGGTTCGGGCGCGGTCCTCCTCGACGCCACCCTCGGCGCGGGCGGGCACGCCGAACGGTTCCTGACCGACCTGCCGGGGTTGCGGCTGATCGGACTCGACCGCGATCCCAGCGCGCTGGACATCGCCGGGGACCGGTTGGCACCGTTCGCCGACCGGGTCACCCTGGTGCACACCCGCTACGACGGCCTCGCCGCGGCTCTGACCGAATCCGGTTACCGCACGGCCGAATCGGTCGACGGGATGCTGTTCGACCTCGGGGTGTCCTCCATGCAGCTCGACCGCGCCGAGCGGGGCTTCGCCTACGCTCAGGACGCGCCGCTGGACATGCGGATGGATCCGGAGTCGCCGTTGACGGCGGCGGAGATCCTCAACACCTACGACGAAGCGGCTTTGGCGGACATCCTGCATCGCTACGGTGAAGAGCGGTTCGCGCGCCGCATCGCGGCGCAGATCGTGCGCCAGCGCGCCCGCGCACCGTTCACGTCGACCGCGGAGCTGGTAGCCCTGCTCTACCAGGCGATTCCGGCCCCGGCCCGGCGCACCGGGGGGCATCCGGCCAAGCGGACCTTCCAGGCCCTGCGGATCGCCGTCAACGACGAGCTGAACTCGCTGCGCAGCGCGATCCCGGCCGGGCTGGAGGCGCTCACCGTCGGCGGGCGCATGGTGGTGCTGGCTTACCAGTCGCTGGAAGACCGAATCGTCAAGCGGTTGTTCGCCGACGCGGTCGCCTCCCGCACACCGGTGGACCTGCCGGTCGAACTGCCCGGCCACGAGCCACGGTTCCGGTCCCTGACGCACGGCGCCGAACGCGCGGATGCCGATGAGGTGGAACGCAATCCGCGCAGCGCCGCGGTGCGACTACGAGCTGTCGAACGGATCGAGCAGGCAACCGGGAAGGGCCAGGCATGAAAGCAAAGCGCGAAACGCCGAATCGCCGCGGCGGGCGCGACGGTTCCGCCCGGCGGAGCAGGCGTTCGACGGCCGATCCGGGCCCGGCCCGCCGCACCCGGCCCGGGCGGAGCTCGGCGCCCACCCGCGAGAGCCGCGCGCCCAAGTCCGGACCGCACACCAGCCCCATCGCCCGGCCGGTCGAGCGGCCGGCGCGGCCCAAGAGCACCAGTCAGGCCAAGGCGCGGGCCAAGGCGCGGAAAGCCAAGGCCCCCAAGGTTGTTCGCCCTCGCCTGAGTGAGCGGCTGGCGGCCCGGCTGGCCGCGATCGATCTGCGTCCCCGCACCCTCGCGAGCAAGGTCCCGTTCGTCGTGTTGGTCATCGGCGCGCTCGGTCTCGGGCTTGGTCTGACGCTGTGGTTGTCCACGGACTCCGCCGAGCGCTCCTACAAGTTGAGTCACGCGCGCGAGAGGACCCGGCTGCTGCAACAGCAGAAGGAGGCGCTGGAACGCGATGTGCGCGAAGCGGAATCCGCGCCGGCGCTGGCGGAGGCGGCCCGCAAGCTGGGGATGATCCCGACGCGGGACACCGCGCACCTGGTGCAGGACCCGTCGGGGAACTGGGTGGTGGTCGGCACGCCCAAGCCGGCGGACGGGGTGCCGCCGCCACCGTTGAACAGCAAGCTCCCCGAACAGGGTCCGCCGCAGCCCCCGGCGCCGCCGGCGCCGCCCGCGGAGGTCCCCGTTCGGCTGCAGCCCGACCCCGTGGCGGCCCCGCCGGCGCGGTCCGGGCCCGAGGCCCTGTTGCGCGCACCGGACGGAGCGTCGACGCTGGGTGGCCAGCACCTGGCACCGGCGGGTCCCCAGCTGCCGGGCACGCCGGGGGCGCCCGCCGGCGCGACGGGGCCCCGTGCGCTGCCCGCATCGGGGGTGCCGGTACCGGGGCTGCCCGCGCCGTCGGCGGGGCCCCCGCCCCCGCCGCCGCCCCCCCCGGGGGCGCTCCCCCCGGGCGGCCCGCCCGGTCCGCCCCCCCCCGCCCGGCCCCCCCCACAAGGGGTTGTCCCCGCCGCCCCGGTGCTGGTGCCGCAGCCCGCGGCGCCCGGGCCCGTCGCGATGCCGGGAGCGCCCCGGTGAGCCCCGGCGACTCCATCCGCGCCCGGCGATCGCAGCCCACCCGCGGTCCTCGTAAAGCCCAGGAGGCCAAGGGGATTCGTCAGCCGAAACGGCGGGCGAAGCAGCAGGCCCAGGACGTCCGCGAGCCGAAGAGGGTTTGGAGAGCCAAGGAGGGCAAGGCCACCGGGAAAGCGGGGCCGGCCGACCGGCAGGACGGGGCCGGGCACTCGGCGCGGGAGCGGCGCACCCGGCAGCTCGTGCAGGCGGGCAGCCGCGGCGCGTCGTTCGTGTTCCGCCACCGGGCGGGAAACGCAGCCATCGGGGTCTTGATCGTGGTGGCGGCGGCCCAGTTGTTCGTCCTGCAGGTCACCAACGCGCCCTCGCTGCGTGCCCAGGCCGCGGGCCAGCTCAAGGTCACCGACGTCGAAAAGGCGGTGCGCGGCAGCATCGTCGACCGCAACAAGGATCAGCTGGCGTTCACCACCGAGTCGCGCGCGTTGACGTTCCAGCCCAAGCGAATTCGCAAGCAGCTGGACGAGGCCAAGAACAAGAACTCGGCGGCCCCCGATCCGCAGCAGCGGCTGCGGGACATCGCCAAGGAGGTCGCCACCCGGCTGGGCAACAAGCCGGATTCGGCGACCGTGCTGAAGAAGTTGCAGAGCGACGAGAACTTCGTTTATCTGGCCCGCGCAGTCGACCCCGCTGTCGCCAGCGCGATCTCCGATAAATACCCCGAAGTCGGCTCGGAGCGGCAGGATCTGCGGCAGTACCCGGGCGGGTCGTTGGCGGCCAACATCGTCGGCGGCATCGACTGGGACGGTCACGGGCTGCTGGGGCTGGAGGAGTCGCTGGATTCGGTGCTGTCCGGAACCGACGGCTCGGTCACCTACGATCGTGGATCGGACGGCGTCGTCATTCCCGGCAGTTACCGCAACCGGCACCGGGCGGTCAACGGTTCGATGGTCCAGCTGACCCTCGACGACGACATCCAGTTCTACGTGCAACAGCAGGTCCAGCAGGCCAAGAATCTCTCGGGCGCGCACAACGTTTCGGCCGTCGTGCTGGATTCGAAGACCGGCGAAGTGCTGGCCATGGCCAACGACAACACGTTCGACCCGTCCCAGGACATCGGGCGTCAGGGCGACAAACAACTGGGCAACCTGGCGGTGTCGTCGCCGTTCGAACCCGGCTCGGTGAACAAGGTCATCACCGCGTCCTCGGTGATCGAGTACGGCTTGTCCAATCCCGACGAGGTGCTGCAGGTGCCCGGGACCATCCAGATGGGCGGGGTGTCCATCCACGACGCGTGGGACCACGGCGTCATGCCCTACACCACCACCGGTGTGTTCGGAAAGTCCTCCAACGTCGGCACTTTGATGCTCGCCCAGCGCGTCGGCCCGGAGCGGTTCTACGACATGGTCCGCAAATTCGGCCTGGGGCAACGCACGAACGTCGGGCTGCCCGGTGAGAGCGCCGGGCTGGTGCCGCCCATCGACCAGTGGTCGGGCAGCACGTTCTCGAACCTGCCAATCGGCCAGGGCCTTTCGATGACGCTGCTGCAGATGGCCGGCATGTACCAGACCATCGCCAACGACGGGGTGCGCATTCCGCCGCGGATCGTCAAGGCCACCATCTCGCCCGACGGGACCCGCACGGAAGAACCGCGTCCCGAAGGCGTGCGAGTGGTTTCGCCGCAGACGGCCCAGACCGTGCGGAACATGCTGCGCGCGGTGGTGCAACGCGACCCGATGGGCTACCAGCAAGGCACCGGGCCCGCCGCCGCGGTGACGGGCTACCAGATGGCCGGCAAGACGGGCACCGCTCAGCAGATCAACCCGGCGTGCGGCTGCTACTTCGACAACGTCTACTGGATCACCTTCGCGGGAATGGCCACGGTCGACAACCCGCGCTACGTCATCGGCATCATGATGGACAACCCGGAGCGCAACGCGGACGGTACGCCGGGCCACTCGGCCGCCCCGCTGTTCCACAACATCGCCGGCTGGCTCATGCAGCGCGAGAACGTGCCGCTGTCGCCCGATCCCGGTCCGCCGCTGACGCTGCAGGCCACCTAGCGGTCTGGCGGGTCGCCGATCGTGCGGTGACGGCGTTGCGTGTGCGCTCAGGGCGGCATCCGGGCCCGAATCACGCCTTCAACGCACACTGAAGGCCCTCAACGCACACTCGATTGACGAGCGCACCGCGGTGGCGGGTGCCTCTCGGTAGGGTGTCATGGCCGATCATGAGGATCACGCGGCGTGTGCAGGAGGTGTGAACAGGTGGTGCCGGTGCCCACTGGTTTGCGGCCCAGCGCGGGCGCGGGATCGCGCCTGCCCGCGCTCGCGGCCCAGGTCGGGGCGGTACTCGCGGACCGCGGCACCGCCGTGCCCGACGTGGCCGTCATCGGTGTGGCGCTGCGCGCCCAGGACATCCGGCCCGGCGACTTGTTCGCCGCATTACCCGGCGCGACGACGCACGGGGCCCGGTTCGCGGCCGAGGCGATCGAGCGCGGCGCCGTCGCGGTGCTCACCGATGCCGCCGGGGTGGCGGAAATGGGCGCGTCCGCCCCGACCGTGCCGACGCTGGTGCACCCGGCGCCCCGCACCGTGCTCGGTGCCCTGGCCGCCACGGTGTACGGCAACCCGTCGGAGCGGGTGACGGTCGTCGGGATCACCGGCACCTCCGGCAAGACCACGACGACGTATCTGGTCGAATCCGGCCTGCGCGCCGCCGGCCGGACGGCCGGCCTGATCGGCACCATTGGCATCCGCATCGACGGCGCCGACGTTCCCAGCGCGCTGACCACCCCGGAGGCTCCCGCGCTGCAGGCGATGTTCGCCGCGATGGCCGAGCGCGGGGTGGACACCGTCGTCATGGAGGTGTCCAGCCACGCGCTGGCGCTGGGCCGGGTAGACGGCACCGGATTCGCGGTGGGCGCTTTCACCAACCTGTCGCGTGATCACCTCGACTTTCACCCCACCATGGCCGACTATTTCGAGGCCAAGGCGAAGTTGTTCGATCCCGCGTCACCGCTGCGGGCGCGCCGGGTCGTGGTCTGCGTCGACGACGACCCCGGGGGCGCCATGGCCGTGAGGGCCATGAAGGGTGGAGCCGCCGCGATCACGGTCAGCGCCGCCGGCCGGCCCGCGGACTGGCGCGCCGTGGACGTGCTTCCGATGGGCGCCGGGGGACAGCAGTTCACCGCGATCGACCCCGCCGGCGTGCGCCATCGGGTCGGCATTCGGCTGCCGGGCCATTACAATGTCGCCAATTGCCTTGTCGCACTGGCTATTTTGGACGCGGTGGGGGTATCGCCGGAACAGGCGGCGCCGGGGCTGCTGGCGACCCGGGTGCCCGGCCGCCTGGAAGAGATCGACTGTGGCCAGGATTTCCTCGCGCTGGTCGACTACGCCCACAAGCCCGAAGCGCTCCGCGCCGTACTGGCCACCCTGCGGCGCCCCGGTGGGCGGTTGGCGGTGGTCTTCGGCGCGGGCGGTGACCGCGACCCGGGCAAGCGGAGGCCGATGGGTGAGATCGCCGCCGAGCTCGCCGACCTGGTGGTCGTCACCGACGACAACCCGCGCAGCGAGGACCCCGCCGCCATCCGCCGCGAGATCCTGGCCGGGGCGGCCGGGGGTGCCGCCGAGGTCGTCGAGATCGGCGACCGGCGTGCGGCCATCCGGCATGCCGCCGGGTGGGCGCGACCCGGGGACACGGTGCTGATCGCCGGCAAGGGGCACGAGACCGGACAGCGCGGCGCCACGGAGACCCGCCCGTTCGACGACCGGGTGGAGTTGACCGACGCGCTGAACGCCCTGAGGGCCGGGTCATGATCGACCTGACGGTCGCGCAGATCGCCGACATCGTCGGCGGCACGCTGGCCGACATCTCGCCGGAGGCCGCCGCCGCGCTGCGCGTCACCGGCACCGTCGAATTCGACTCGCGCGCGGTCGGCCCCGGCGGGCTGTTCCTCGCGCTGCCGGGCGCGCACGCCGACGGGCATGACTACGCGAAGTCGGCGGTAGCGGCCGGCGCGGTGGCCGTGCTGGCCGCCCGGCCGGTGGGGGTGCCGGCCATCGTGGTGCCCCCGCAATCCCGTCGCCGCGACGGTGGCCTGGCCGGTGTGCTCGAACACGACTCCGACGGTTCGGGTGCGGCGGTGCTGGCCGCGCTGGCCAAGCTGGCCAAGGCGGCGGCCGCGGAGCTGGTGGCCGGCGGGTTGACCATCGTCGGGATCACCGGCTCGTCGGGAAAGACCTCGACCAAGGACCTCGTCAAGGCCGTGCTCGAGCCGCTGGGTGAGGTGGTGGCCCCGCCCGGATCGTTCAACAACGAGCTGGGGCATCCCTGGACGGTGTTGCGCGCGACGCGGGACACCGACTACCTCGTCCTCGAGATGTCGGCGCGCCATCCCGGCAACATCGCCGCGCTTGCCGATATCGCCCCGCCGGCGATCGGGGTGGTCCTCAACGTCGGCACCGCGCACCTGGGCGAGTTCGGGTCGCGGGAAGCCATTGCGCGCACCAAATCCGAACTGCCCCAAGCTGTTCCGCCGTCAGGGGTGGTGATCCTGAACGCCGACGACCCGGCCGTCGCGGCGATGGCCCGCGTCACCGACGCTCGCGTGGTACGCGTCAGCCGGTTCAGCCACACCGACTCCGGGCCCAGCGACGTCTGGGCGGACGGAGTGTCGCTGGACGAACTGGCCAGGCCGCGCTTTACCCTGCACGCGATGAACAGCGCGGTCGAGGTTCAGCTGGGCGTCTACGGCGACCATCAGGTCACCAACGCGCTGTGCGCGAGCGCCGTCGCGCTGCAATGCGGCGCGACCGTCGAGCAGATCGGCGCCGCCCTGGCCCAGGCCGGGCCGGTGTCGCGGCACCGGATGCACGTGACGACCCGCGCGGACGGGGTAACGGTGATCGATGACGCCTACAACGCCAACCCCGACTCGATGCGGGCCGGGCTGCAGGCGCTGGCCTGGATCGCCCACGGCCGCGAGCCCGGCGCCGAAAAGCGCAGGAGTTGGGCGGTGCTGGGCGAAATGGCCGAGCTCGGCGAGGACGCGGTGGCCGAGCACGATCGCGTCGGGAGGCTGGCGGTGCGCTTAGATGTGTCTCGACTTGTCGTCGTGGGAAGTGGGAGGTCGATGAGCGCCATGCACCACGGAGCGGTCATGGAGGGCGCGTGGGGAGCCGGGGATGACCGGGGCGCCGTCAACGTGCCCGACGCGGAGGCCGCCCTGGCGTTGTTGCGGGCCGAACTCCGGCCCGGCGACGTGGTCCTCGTCAAGGCCTCCAACGCCGCCGGTCTGGGCGCGCTGGCCGACGCCCTGGCCTGTGACGATCGCGAGGGCGGCGAAGCCGGGCGAAGCGGGTCGTCACGACGGAGCGACCAGGGAGCGGCCCAGTGAGGCAGATCCTCATCGCGGTGGCCGTCGCGCTCGCCGTGTCAATCCTGTTGACCCCGGCGCTGATTCGGCTGTTCACCCGGCAGGGCTTCGGCCATCACACGCGTGAGGACGGTCCGCCCAGCCATCACGCCAAACGCGGCACGCCGTCGATGGGCGGGGTGGCGATCCTGGCCGGCATCTGGGCGGGATACCTGGGGACGCACCTGGCCGGGCTGGCGTTCGACGGCGAGGGCGTTTCCGCGTCGGGTCTGTTGGTGCTGGGCTTGGCCACCGTGCTCGGCGGCGTCGGCTTCCTCGACGACCTGATCAAGGTTCGCAGGTCGCGCAATCTCGGGCTGAACAAGACGGCCAAGACCGTCGGGCAGATCTGTGCCGCGGTGCTGTTCGGGGTGCTCGTGCTGCAGTTCCGCAACGGCAGCGGGTTGACGCCGGCCAGCTCGGACCTGTCCTATGTGCGCGAGATCGCCACCGTCACTTTGGCTCCCGGGTTGTTCGTGTTGTTCTGCGTGGTGGTGGTCAGCGCCTGGTCCAATGCGGTCAACTTCACCGACGGGCTGGACGGGCTGGCGGCCGGCTGCATGGCGATGGTCACCGCCGCCTACGTGTTGATCACCTTCTGGCAGTACCGCAACGCCTGCGTCACCGCGCCGGGCCTGGGCTGCTACAACGTGCGCGACCCGCTGGACCTGGCGCTCGTCGCGGCCGCCACCGCGGGCGCCTGCATCGGCTTCCTGTGGTGGAATGCCGCTCCCGCAAAGATTTTCATGGGCGACACCGGATCACTGGCGCTGGGCGGCATCATCGCGGGCCTGTCGGTCACCAGCCGCACCGAGATCCTCGCCGTGGTGCTGGGGTCGCTGTTCGTCGCCGAGGTCACCTCCGTGGTGCTGCAGATCCTGGCCTTCCGGACCACCGGGCGCCGGGTGTTCCGGATGGCGCCCTTTCACCACCATTTCGAGTTGGCCGGCTGGGCCGAAACCACGGTGATCATCCGCTTCTGGCTCCTCACGGCCATCACCTGCGGTCTGGGCGTGGCCCTTTTCTACGGTGAGTGGCTGGGCGCGATCGGTGCCTGACGTGGCCGGGCTCGAGCCCCTGGTGCCGGGCGCGCCGGTGCTGGTGGCCGGCGGCGGCGTGACCGGCAAGGCGGTGCTGGCGGCCCTGGCCCGGTTCGGCGCCGCGCCGACCCTGTGCGACGACGATCCCGCCACGCTGCGGCGCTACGCCGAGAGCGGCGTGGCGACGGTGGCGACGTCGACGTCCGCGCAGCGCCTTGCCGAGTACGCCCTGGTGGTCACCAGTCCCGGGTTCTCGCCGGACACGCCACTGCTGGCCGCCGCCGCGACGGCGGGCGTGCCCATCTGGGGCGACGTGGAGCTGGCCTGGCGGCTCGACGCCGCGGGCCACTACGGGCCACCGCGCCGCTGGCTGGTGGTGACCGGCACGAACGGCAAGACGACCACGACGTCGATGCTGCACGCCATGCTGACCGCCGCGGGCCGGCGCAGCGTGTTGTGCGGCAACATCGGCGATCCGGTCCTGGACGTCCTGCAGGCGCCGGCCGATCTGCTGGCCGTCGAGCTGTCCAGCTTCCAGCTGCACTGGGCCCCGTCGGTGCGCCCCTACGCGGGCGTCGTCCTCAACATCGCCGAGGACCACCTGGATTGGCACTCCACCATGGCCGAGTACACCGCCGCCAAGGCGCGGGTGCTCGACGGCCGGGTGGCGGTGGTGGGGCTGGACGACGCCCGGGCGGCCGCGCTGCTCGAGACCGCCGCGGCGCCGCTGCGCGTCGGATTCCGGCTCGGCGCACCGGCGGCGGGCGAACTGGGCGTGCGGGACGGCCACTTGATCGACCGCGCCTTCGCCGACGACCTCCGGCTGCTGCCGGTCGACTCGATCCCGGTGCCGGGGCCCGTCGGCATCCTGGACGCCCTGGCCGCGGCGGCGCTGGCCCGCAGCGTCGGCGTGCCCGCCGAGCCGATCGCGGAGGCGATCGCCTCCTTCCGGGTGGGCCGGCACCGGGCGGAGGTCGTCGCGGTCGCCGACGGCATCACCTACGTCGACGACTCCAAGGCCACCAACCCGCACGCCGCCGAGGCGTCCGTGCTGGCCTACCCGCGCGTGGTGTGGGTGGCCGGCGGTCTGCTCAAGGGCGCATCGGTGGACGCCGAGGTCGCCAGGATCGCCCCCCGGCTGGTCGGCGCGGTGCTCATCGGCCGAGATCGCCAAGAGGTTGCAGAGGCGTTATCGCGACACGCGCCGGATGTCCCCGTCGTCCAGGTTGTGACAGGCGAGGATGCTGATATGAATGCGACGGCTGTGGCTAGTGGTGCAAATGTGACAGAAGTGAAACATTCGGGCCCGGATGTCGGCGCTTCGGTCATGGAGGCGGCGGTGGCCGCGGCCCGCGACCTGGCACGGCCCGGCGACACGGTGTTGCTGGCTCCGGCCGGTGCGTCGTTCGACCAGTTCACCGGGTACGCCGCCCGCGGCGACGCCTTCGCTGCCGCCGTCCGCGCGGCCATCCGGTAGGCGGGCGTGGGTAACCCACTGACCCGGCTGAGACGCCGGGGCAAAGACACTTCAGACACCGCCGCCGCGGAGACCTCTGACGCCACAGCGGACGAGCCGGGGGAGGCCGACGCCGCGACCGCCCCGGTGAGCTCCGCCGGCAGCTCGGAGGCCAAGCCGGCGGCTAAAGCCCGGCTCGCCGGCGAGGGGCGGAACCGGTTCGGCGCCTGGCTGAGCCGGCCCATGACCTCGTTTCACCTGATCATCGCGGTGGCCGGGCTGCTGACGACGCTCGGTTTGATCATGGTGCTCTCGGCGTCGGGAGTGCGGTCCTACGACGCCGACGGGTCGGCCTGGGTGATCTTCGGCAAGCAGGTTTTGTGGACGGTGATCGGCCTGATCGCCTGCTACGCGTCGCTGCGGATGTCGGTGCGGTTCATCCGCCGCGTCGCGTTCACCGGTTACGTCGTCACCGTCATCCTGCTGGTGCTCGTGCTGGTGCCCGGCATCGGCAACCTGGCCAACGGCTCCCGGAAGTGGTTCGTCATCGCCGGCTTCTCGATGCAGCCGTCCGAGCTGGCCAAGATCGCCTTCGCCATCTGGGGCGCGCACCTGCTGGCGGCCCGCCGGCTGGAGCGGGCCTCGCTGCGCGAGATGCTGATCCCGCTGGTGCCGGCCGCGGTCATCGCGCTGGCGCTGATCGTGGCGCAGCCCGACCTGGGGCAGACGGTGTCGCTGGGCATCATCCTGCTGGCGCTGTTGTGGTACGCCGGGCTGCCGCTGCGCGTCTTCGCCACCTCGCTGCTGGCGGTCTTCATGGCCGGCGCCGTGCTGGCCATGTCGGCGGGCTACCGCTCCGACCGGGTGAAGTCGTGGATGAACCCCGAGAACGACCCCATGGACACCGGTTACCAAGCGCGTCAGGCGAAGTTCGCCCTGGCGCACGGCGGCATCTTCGGCGACGGCCTGGGGCAGGGCGTCGCCAAGTGGAACTACCTGCCCAACGCCCACAACGACTTCATCTTCGCGATCATCGGCGAGGAGCTGGGCTTCGTCGGCGCCTTCGGGCTGCTGGTCCTGTTCGGGCTGTTCGCCTATACCGGGATGCGCATCGCGCGGCGGTCGGCCGACCCGTTCCTGCGGCTGCTGACCGCCACCACCACGATGTGGGTGCTGGGTCAGGCGTTCATCAACATCGGCTACGTGATCGGGATCCTGCCGGTCACCGGGATTCAGCTGCCGCTGATTTCGGCGGGTGGCACCTCCACGGCGGCAACGCTTTTCATGATCGGCATCATGGCCAACGCGGCCCGGCACGAACCCGAGGCGGTGGCCGCCCTGCGCGCCGGCCGCGACGACAAGGTGAACCGGTTCTTGCGATTGCCACTGCCCCAGCCGTACGTGCCGACCCGGCTCGAGTCGTTCCGCGACCGCAAACGCGGCGGCAAGCCGCCGGCCAACGGCGCCCCGTCCCGCACCGGCACGCGCAAGGCCGCCCAGGCGCCGGCCCGGAAGCCCTCGCAGAAGGCCTCCCAGAAGCCCTCGCAGAAGGCCTCCCAGAAGGCCTACCGCAAGGCCCCGCACAAGGCTGAGGAACCGCTGCGGCCGGCGTTCTCCCGCACAGGCGCCCGCCCGGCCCGCAGGGCGGTGCATCATGGATCTGGCCAACGCTCCGCCAGTCGGGGAGCCGGCCAGCGTCAGGCACGACGCGCTCGCGCACTGGAAGGTCAGCGTTACGGGTGAACGACACGGTCAGCAAGCCGACCGGCGGGCGGGGGACAAGTCCCCAGCCCGCCGGTGCCGCGTTGTCGGCTTTTAAGCCCCTGTCGGTGGTGCTGGCCGGCGGGGGCACCGCCGGCCACGTCGAGCCCGCGATGGCCGTGGCCGACGCGCTCAGCGCGCTCGACCCGCAGGTGCGCATCACCGCGCTGGGCACCCACCGGGGGCTGGAGACCCGGCTGGTGCCGCAGCGCGGCTACCACCTCGAGCTGATCACGCCCGTCCCGCTGCCGCGTAAGCCCAGCGGCGACCTGGCGCGGCTGCCCCCGCGGGTCTGGCGCGCGGTCCGCGAGACCCGCGCGGTGCTCGACGCGGTGGACGCCGACGTCGTCATCGGATTCGGCGGATACGTGGCGCTGCCGGCGTACCTGGCCGCCCGCGGTATACCCGGCGGGCTCAGCCGCAGGCGGCGCGTCCCGGTGCTGATCCACGAAGCAAACGCCAGCGCCGGGCTGGCCAACCGAATCGGCGCCCGCCGCGCCGACCGGGTGCTGTCGGCGGTGCCCGATTGCGGGCTGCCGCGCGCCGAGGTGGTCGGGATCCCGGTGCGGGAGGCCATCACCTCGCTGGACCGCGCGGCGCTGCGCGCCGAGGCGCGCAGGCACTTCGGGTTCGCCGACGACGCGCGGGTGTTGCTGGTGTTCGGCGGCTCGCAGGGCGCCGTGTCGCTGAACCGGGCCGTGTCCGGCGCCGCGGCCGACCTGGCGGCCGCGGGCGTGTCGGTGCTGCACGCACACGGACCGAAAAACACCCTGGAACTGCCGGAGCGCCGGCCGGGTGATCCGCCCTACGTGGCGGTGCCCTACCTCGACCGGATGGATCTGGCCTACGCCGCGGCCGACCTGGCGATCTGCCGGTCGGGCGCCATGACCGTCGCCGAGGTCTCGGCGGTCGGCTTGCCCGCCATCTACGTGCCGCTGCCGATCGGCAACGGCGAGCAGCGGCTCAACGCGCTGCCGGTGGTCAACGCCGGCGGCGGCATGGTGGTCGCCGACGCGGCCCTGACGCCGGAGCTGGTGGCCCGCGAGGTGGCCGGGCTGCTCAACGACCCGCTGCGGTTGGCCGCGATGACGACGGCCGCCGCGCAGGTGGGGCATCCCGACGCAGCGCGCCAGGTGGCCCAGGCGGCGCTCGACATCGCCAGGAAGGCAGCGGCGGGAGGGCGACGGTGAACGCCGGGCAGCCGCCGCCGCCCGAGTTGCCCCCCGAGCTGCACAGGGTGCACATGGTGGGCATCGGGGGAGCCGGCATGTCCGGCATCGCCCGCATCCTGCTGGACCGCGGCGCGCTGGTGTCCGGGTCCGACGCCAAGGAGTCGCGCGGCATCCACGCGCTGCGGGCCCGGGGCGCGTCGATCCGCATCGGCCACGACGCGTCGTCGCTCGACCTGCTGCCCGACGGCCCGACCGCGGTCATCACCACCCACGCGGCCATCCCGAAGACCAACCCCGAGCTCGTCGAAGCCCGGCGGCGCGGCATCCCGGTGATCCTGCGGCCGGCGGTGCTGGCCAGTCTGATGGCCGGGCGCACCACGCTGATGGTCACCGGCACACACGGCAAGACGACGACGACGTCGATGTTGATCGTCGCGCTGCAGCACTGCGGGCGCGACCCGTCCTTCGCGGTCGGGGGCGAAATGGGGGAGGCCGGAACCAACGCCCATCACGGCAGCGGCAACTGCTTCGTCGCCGAGGCCGACGAAAGCGACGGCTCGCTGCTGGAATACACGCCCAACGTCGCGGTGGTCACCAACATCGAAACCGATCACCTGGACTTCTACGGCAGTGCCGACGCCTACGTCGGGGTGTTCGACGCCTTCGTCGAGCGACTGGCCCCCGGGGGAGCGCTGGTGGTGTGCGTCGATGACCCGGGCGCGGCCGCGCTGGCGGAGCGCACCGCCGAGCTGGGAATCCGGGTGCTGCGCTGCGGATCCCCGCCGCAGCCCGAGCTCGCGGCCACCCTGTTGTCCTGGGAGCAGCAGGGCACCGAAGCGGTCGCGCACATCCAGCTGGCGGGCGAACAGCATCCCCGCGTGATGCGGCTGTCGGTGCCCGGCCGGCACATGGCGCTCAATGCGCTGGGCGCGCTGCTGGCCGCGCTCGAGATCGGCGCCCCGGTCGACCGGGTGCTCGACGGCCTGGCCGGCTTCGAGGGGGTGCGCCGGCGGTTCGAACTGGTCGGCAACGCCGGGTCCGTGCGTGTCTTCGACGACTACGCCCACCATCCCACCGAGATCAGCGCCACGCTGGCCGCCGTCCGCACCGTGCTCGAACAGAGCGGCGGCGGTCGCAGCCTGGTCGTGTTCCAGCCCCATTTATATTCGCGCACAAAGGAATTCGCCGTGGAGTTCGGTCGCGCGCTCGACGCCGCCGACGAGGTCTTCGTCCTCGACGTCTACGGCGCGCGCGAGCAACCGCTGGCCGGCGTCAGCGGCGCCAGCGTCGCCGAGCACGTCACCGTGCCGGTGCGCTACCTGCCCGACTTCTCCGCGGTCGCCGAGCAGGTGGCCGCGGTCGCCGGCCCCGGTGACGTCATCGTCACGATGGGCGCGGGCGACGTGACCCTGCTGGGGCCGGAGATCGTGACCGCGCTGCGCATCCGGGACAACCGCAGCGCGCCCGGGCGCCCGGGAGTCCTCCAATGACCCAGCCGAACGACGCGACGCCGGTGGTCGGCGAACCGACCGGCGCCGACGCGGCCGGAGAAGACCTGACCGAGCCGCTGTTCGTCGGAGGACCCGAGGCCGAAACGTCGGCGGAACCGGACGAATTCGAGGGGCCGCGTCGGCGGGCACGCCGCGAACGAGCGGAACGCCGCGCCGCGCAAGCGCGCGCCACCGCCATCGAGGAAGCGCGCCGCGAGGCCAAACGCCGGGCCAGCGGACGCCCGGTCGACGAGCCCAAACCCGTCGCCCGCGGCGTGGTTCGCGGCCTGAAGATGCTGCTGGTGACGGTGCTGCTGGTCGTCCTGGGCGTCGGGCTCGCGCTGATCCTCTATTTCACCCCGGCGATGTCGGCCCGCAACATCGTCGTGGTCGGCACCGGTGAGGTGACCCGGGAGGAAGTGCTGGACGCGGCGCAGGTACGGCCCGGGACGCCACTGTTGCAGATCAACACCAACCAGGTCGCCGACCGGGTGGCGGCGATCCGTCGGGTGGCCAGCGCGCGAGTGCAGCGTCAGTACCCCTCGGCGCTGCGGATCACGATCGTCGAGCGAATTCCGGTGGCGGTGAAGGACTTTCCGGACGGCCCGCACCTCTTCGACCGCGACGGCGTCGATTTCGCGACCGGGCCGCCGCCGCCGGCGCTGCCGTACCTCGACGTCGCCAATCCCGGTCCCAACGACCCGGCGACCAAGGCGGCGCTGCAGGTGCTGACCGCGCTGCGGCCCGAGGTCGCGGGCCAGGTGGGCCGGATCGCGGCACCCTCGGTGGCCTCGATCACGCTCACGTTGGGCGACGGTCGCGTGGTGATCTGGGGGACGACCGATCGCACCGACGAGAAGGCGGAGAAGCTGGCCGCGCTGCTGACGCAGCCGGGGCGGACCTACGACGTGTCCAGCCCCGACCTGCCCACGGTGAAGTAGGAACGCCCGCCCGACAGTGTGACGGCGGCAACAGAAAAAATTTGCGAGCCGCGCGTCGGCGCGCCTGCGAGGTTAGGGCGCGCCATGCCCATACCGTTCTGGTTGCGCGGAACTACTTGACATAACTCTAACTCTATGGTTGAGGTTGAGGGTTTGCCAGGGCGGGCCGCACACGCGGGAGGAATCCCGTCGCGAGGAACTTGAGCCCATCAGGGAGGAAACCGAATGATGACCCCCCCGCATAACTACCTGGCCGTGATCAAGGTCGTCGGCATCGGTGGCGGCGGTGTCAACGCCGTCAACCGAATGATCGAGCAGGGCCTCAAGGGCGTGGAGTTCATCGCGATCAACACCGACGCGCAGGCGCTGTTGATGAGCGATGCCGACGTCAAACTCGACGTCGGCCGCGACTCCACCCGCGGGCTGGGCGCCGGCGCCGACCCGGAGGTCGGCCGCAAGGCCGCCGAGGACGCCAAGGACGAGATCGAGGAGCTGCTGCGCGGTGCGGACATGGTGTTCGTCACCGCCGGCGAGGGCGGCGGGACGGGTACCGGCGGCGCGCCGGTGGTCGCCAGCATCGCCCGCAAGCTGGGCGCGCTGACCGTCGGCGTGGTCACCCGGCCGTTCTCCTTCGAGGGCAAGCGCCGCGGCTCGCAGGCCGAAGGCGGCATCAACACGTTGCGGGAGAGCTGCGACACCTTGATCGTCATCCCCAACGACCGGCTGCTGCAGATGGGCGACGCCGCGGTGTCGCTGATGGACGCATTCCGCAGCGCCGACGAGGTGCTGCTCAACGGTGTGCAGGGCATCACCGACCTGATCACCACGCCCGGCCTGATCAACGTCGACTTCGCCGACGTCAAGGGCATCATGTCCGGTGCCGGCACGGCCCTGATGGGCATCGGGTCGGCCCGCGGCGAGGGCCGGTCGCTCAAGGCCGCCGAGATCGCCATCAACTCACCGCTCCTGGAGCAGTCGATGGAGGGCGCCCAGGGCGTGCTGATGTCGATCGCCGGCGGCAGCGACCTGGGCCTGTTCGAGATCAACGAGGCGGCCTCGTTGGTACAGGACGCCGCCCACCAGGACGCCAACATCATCTTCGGCACCGTCATCGACGACTCGCTGGGCGACGAGGTGCGCGTCACCGTCATCGCCGCGGGCTTCAGCGCGGCCGGCCCCGGCCGCAGACCGGTCACCGGGGACAGTGCCGCCGAAAAGGGTGGGGCGCATCGCATCGAATCCGCGAAGGCCGGCAAGCTCACGTCGACGCTGTTCGAACCCGTCGACGCAGTCAGTGTGCCGGTCCACACCAACGGCGCCACGCTGAATATCGGTGGCGACGACGACGACGTCGACGTGCCGCCGTTCATGCGCCGCTGAGGGTCTCGAGTTGCTTGCCAGTGCGCGACAAACCGGCCACGAAAGGTAGGAGCCGGATGGCGCTGCCCACTGGCAGCCGGGGGGCTCCGGATACTGAAGAAGTGAGCGTGCGCATCCGTCGGGTGACCACCACCCGCGCCGGCGGTGTCTCGGGTCCACCGTTCGACTCCTTCAACCTGGGCGACCACGTCGGTGACGACCCGGCGGCGGTGGCCGCCAACCGCAACCGGCTCGCCGCCGCGATCGGACTCGGGCCCGACCGCGTGGTGTGGATGAACCAGGTCCACGGTGACCGGGTCGAGGTGGTCGACGGGCCCCGCGGCGGCGCGGTCGACAAAACCGACGCGTTGGTGACCACCACCCCGCGACTGGCGCTGGCGGTGGTGACCGCCGACTGCGTGCCGGTGCTGCTGGCCGACGCCCGCGCCGGTGTGGCCGCGGCGGTGCACGCCGGTCGCGTCGGCGCCCAGGTCGGGGTGGTGGCCCGCACCGTGGAGGCGATGCTCGCCCTGGGTGCGCACGCCGAGGACATCTCGGCCCTGCTGGGGCCGGCGGTCAGCGGGCGCAACTACGAGGTGCCCGCGGCCATGGCGGACGAGGTGGAGGCCACGCTGCCCGGCAGCCGCACCACCACCGCGACCGGTACCCCCGGACTCGACCTTCGCGCCGGAATCGCTTGGCAGTTAAAGGGTTTGGGCGTCACGGCCATCGACGTCGATCCGCGGTGCACGGTCGACGACCCGGCCCTGTTCAGCCATCGCCGGGACGCACCGACGGGGCGGCTGGCCTCGTTGGTGTGGATGGAGTGACCGCGATGGCGGACAGGACGCCGGCCCCGGCGGGTCACGGCGACCGGGAAACGCAATTGATGCACGCATTAGCCGCCGTGCGCTCGCGCCTTGCGGCGGCCGCCGAAGCGGTGGGTCGCAATGTCGGTGAAATCGAACTCCTGCCGATTACCAAATTCTTTCCAGCAACCGATGTCGTGACTTTGTCGCGATTGGGTTGTCGGGCCGTCGGCGAATCGCGGGATCAGGAAGCGTCGGCAAAAGTGAGCGAAGTCACCAAACTTTTGGCGGCCTCTTCGCGGGCGGATGCACCGGCCCTGCGCTGGCACATGGTGGGCCACATTCAGCGGAACAAGGCCCGCTCGGTCGTCCGCTGGGCGCACACCGCCCACTCGGTAGACGGTTCGCAGCTGGTCGGTGCCCTCGAACGGGGCGTGTCGGCGGCCATGGCGGAGGGCCGCCGCGCCGACCCGATGCGGATCTACGTCCAGCTGAGCCTCGACGGCGACGAATCACGCGGCGGCGTCGACATCTCGGTTCCGGGTGCGGTCGACCAGCTGTGCGACCAGGTCGAGGAGTCCAAGCACCTGGAACTGGCCGGGCTGATGGCGATCCCGCCGCTGGGCTCGGACCCCGACGCGGCCTTCGCCCGCCTGCGAACCGAGCACCTGCGCATCCTCGAGTCGCATCCGAACGCGGTCGGCCTGTCCGCCGGCATGTCCGACGATTTCGAAGTCGCCGTCAAACACGGTTCCACATGTGTGCGTGTCGGTACCGCGCTATTGGGCCCGCGGCCGCTACCGTCACCGTATTAAGTCACTGTAGTCACATCTTCATCACTGACACCAAGCATCAGGGGCTAGAAGGGGTCAACGCAATGAGCACACTGCACAAAGTCAAGGCCTATTTCGGTATGGCCCCGATGGACGACTACGACGACGAGTATTACGACGACCACGCACCGTCCCGCGGTTTCCCGCGCCCGCGCTTCGACGACGGCTATGGACGCATGGAGGGTCGCTTGGAAGGCCGGTACGAGGGCCGCGACTACGACGACCCGCGCGAGCCCGCCGACTACCCGCCGCCGGGCGGCTACCGCGGCGGGTACGGGGAGGAGTCGCGCTACGGCGCCGTCCACCCCCGCGAGTTCGAGCGGCCGGAGATGGGCAGGCCCCGCTTCGGGTCCTGGCTGCGCAACTCCACCCGCGGCGCGCTGGCGATGGACCCGCGCCGGATGGCGATGATGTTCGAGGAGGGCCACCCCCTCTCGAAGATCACCACGCTGCGGCCGAAGGACTACAGCGAGGCCCGCACGATCGGCGAGCGGTTCCGCGACGGTACCCCGGTCATCATGGACCTGGTGTCGATGGACAACGCCGACGCGAAGCGCCTGGTCGACTTCGCCGCCGGCCTCGCCTTCGCCTTGCGCGGCTCCTTCGACAAGGTGGCGACCAAGGTGTTCCTGCTGTCGCCCGCCGACGTCGATGTGTCCCCGGAGGAGCGTCGGCGGATCGCCGAAACCGGCTTCTACGCTTACCAATAACCCGGCTCGGCCGGCGCCCGCCGGTCGCCGCGTTCGGCGGCTGGGCCGGTTGAGATGCCGGTTGAGATGTGGCCCACCGCCCGGAGTCGGTACGCTGGCATTCGCCGCGCACGCCCGCGGCGCTTGACATCTCATCGGTAAGGTCGGGGCTCTTCAGTTGGTGCTGTTCTTTCAGATCCTTGGGTTTGCGCTGTTCATCTTCTGGCTGCTGCTCATCGCCCGGGTCGTCGTCGAGTTCATCCGCTCGTTCAGCCGTGACTGGCATCCCACCGGCATCACGGTCGTGATCCTCGAGATCATCATGTCGATCACCGATCCCCCGGTGAAGCTGCTGCGCCGGCTGATCCCGCAGCTCACCATCGGGGCGGTCCGGTTCGACCTGTCCATCATGGTGCTGTTGCTGGTCGCGTTCATCGGCATGCAGCTGGCGTTCGGCGCCGCGCAAACCTGAGCCTGCCGTCGGCCCGGCTTCCGGCCCGGAGACGGTTCGGCCACGTTTTAGCTTCGGTTTGATGGCTGCGATTTAAAAATTCTAAGGTTTCGGATTTTATTGCCCTCAGGGTTTGAAATTGGTTCTTATTTATTGGCCTAAACAGCAACGGTCGCGCCTGGTGTGACAGGATGGACGGCAGTTGCACGACGGCTACCACTGCGTTCTACACTTTCCAGAACGTTAGACAGGAACTTGAGGGGACGAAACAATGCCGCTTACACCAGCCGACGTCCACAATGTGGCGTTCAGTAAGCCACCGATCGGCAAGCGGGGCTACAACGAAGACGAGGTCGACGCCTTCCTCGATCTGGTTGAGGCCGAGCTGACGCGGCTCATCGAAGAGAACAGCGATCTGCGTCAGCGGATCGAGGAGCTGGACCAGGAGCTGGCCGCCGGCGGTGGCGCCGGAGCCACTCCGGCCGCCGCGGCCGCGCCCACTCAGGCGATTCCCGTCCCCGAGCCGGAGCCGGCGCCCAAGCCGGCGCCCGTAGCCGCGCCCGCCGCCGCGTCGAGCAACGAGGAACAGGCCATGAAGGCCGCTCGGGTGCTGAGCTTGGCCCAGGACACCGCCGACCGGCTGACCAGCACCGCCAAGGCGGAGTCGGAGAAGATGCTGGCCGACGCGCGCGCCAACGCCGACCAGATCCTCACCGAGGCCCGCCAGACCGCCGAGACCACGGTCACCGAGGCCCGGCAGCGGGCCGACGCGATGCTCTCGGACGCCCAAACCCGCTCCGAGACACAGCTGCGCCAGGCCCAGGAGAAGGCCGACGCCCTGCAGGCCGACGCCGAACGCAAGCACTCCGAGATCATGGGGACGATCAACCAGCAGCGCACCGTCCTGGAAGGCCGCCTCGAGCAGCTGCGCACCTTTGAACGCGAGTACCGGACCCGGCTCAAGACTTACCTGGAATCGCAGCTGGAGGAGCTCGGCCAGCGCGGATCCGCGGCACCCGTCGACTCCAGCGCCGATGCCGGCGGGTTCGACCAATTCAATCGGGGTAACAACTAACCTCACAGGCGTGCCGGACACTCGCCAAGCCGCGCGGTTGGCACACTGAGACCTGCACACGAACTGGCTGTCCCGCTCGCCGCTTGGAGGATGACCCATGCTGATCATTGCGCTGGTACTGGCCCTGGTCGGGCTCGTCGCGTTGGTGTTCGCGGTGGTCACGAGCAACGAGTTGGTCGCCTGGGTGTGCATCGGCGCCAGCGTCCTCGGCGTCGTGCTGCTGATCGTCGACGCGTTGCAGGACCGGCAGCGGCGCGACGCGGGCGGCGCAGACCAGCACCAGGACGAGGGCGAGGCCCAGGCCGACGCGAGCGACGAGGCCGTCGACTACCCCGAGGAGGCCCCGGACGAGGGCGGCTACGAACCGTCGGGGGAAGCTGATTCAGCGGCCACCGAACAGGCCACCGAACAGTCGGCGGTGCCCGTGGAGGGCCGCGGCGACGACGCCGCCAAGTAGCACTCAGCCGGTGGGCGTGGCGAGCGTCTGACGCACCTCGTCGTCGCCAACCTGGTGAAAGTCGGCGTATACCTGGCCCACGGCTTCGAACCCGGCCGGCATCGACACGCAAACCACCTCGTCGGCCTCGAGCCCGAGCTCACGGCAGGTCGTCGCGGACCCGACCGGGACCGCGACGACGATCGACTTCGGGCCCGTGGCTCGCACCGCCCGGACGGCGGCCAGCATGCTGGCGCCGGTGGCGATCCCGTCGTCGACCAGGATCACCGCCTTGCCGGCCGGATTCGCCGCTGGGCGGCCGCCGCGGTACGCGCTCTCGCGGCGGGCCAGTTCGGCCGCCTCGTTGTCGATCACCTCGCGCACCTGCTCGTCGGTGATGCGCAGGCTGGACACCACGTCGTCGTTCATCACGACACCGCCGCCGCTGGCCAGCGCGCCCATCGCCAGCTCCGACCAGTGCGGCACCCCGAGCTTGCGGACCAGGAACACGTCCAGGGGCGCGTGCAACGCCGCGGCGACCTCCCAAGCGACGGGCACGCCGCCGCGGGCCAGGCCGAGAACCAGCACGTCGTCCCTGTTGCGGTAGGACGTCAACTGTTCGGCCACGGCGCGACCCGCCTCGCGACGGTCGCGGAACGTGCGCGTCGCAGTGCGGCGAAGGAATCCGTTGGGTGTCATCGGTCACCACCGAGCCTACGGGTTCGGCAGCGGCCCCGCGCCGGTCAGCGAACCCGGCTCTCTCCCGGGGCGTTCCGTGATCCGGCATCGCCGCGCGATGCGGTGACGAGGTGCTCGAACGTTCCCGTGAGGTCCAGGATGCGATCGAGGAACCGCGGCCGCTGATCCAAATGCAGCTGCACGCCCGCCTGACAGCTCCGGCGATGGACGAGGAGCAGGCCGGATAGGCCGGCGGAATCGCAGAAGGCCAGTCCGGAGAGGTCGAGGTGCAGGTGTGCCGGGGACGGCACTGCGCTGAGCAGCCGGCCCGCGGCGTCGACCATGGCATCCACCGTTTCGTAGACCAGGTCGCCGGACACCCGCACGCAGGCCGATCGTCCGGTCACGGTGACGTCCAGGGAGAGGTTCATACCGACGCTCCCGGGCCGACGGTGGTGAGGGCATGGTTTGCTGCCGCCAAGAGGCGCTGGCTGCGGGGGAACTCCTTGAGTTGCGCCGTCAGCAAATCCAACGCCGGGTGCAGCGACGCCGCCGGAACGCCGCGCGCGGCGAGGATGTCGGCGGTCCAGGTGATGAAGTCGGCGAACAACGCGTCGTCGTCGGCGTACAGGCTCACGGTGAGGAAGTCGACGATGTGGCCGACGTCCTCGACGGTGTGCTGGTGCTGTTGCGTGGAGTAGGCGCGCATGGCGGGAAAGCGGTCCTCCAAGTCGGCGACGGTGGACTTGACCAGCTGCGCCGCGCTCCGGCTCACCAAGGTGTATTCCTGGTCTACCAGATGCGGCAGGTCATCGACCGGCTGGCGGTTGGGAATCCGCCTGACGGCGGGGAATCCCCGGTTCAAGCGTTCATCGGCGGTCCGGGCATCAGGCGCCCAGGCGTCGGCGCCCAGCCGACGGGCGAAGCGGCCGTCGCGGCCGAAGGCGGCGCCACCGGCCAGGACCGGAAACCCGGCGGACTGGCACGCGACGATCGCCGCGTGCGCGGTGGGCAGCCGGGTGGGGATGGAGCAGGAGAGCGCCACGACGTCCGGGCCGTGCTGGTGCAGGTGCGCGATCAAGTGCGGGGTCGGGACCTGCGCCCCGAGGAAGTCGACCTGCCAGCCGCGCAACCGCAGGACCTCCGCCAGCAGCCGCGCGGGCAAAGCGTGCCACTCGCCGTCCACGCACGCCACAGCGACTCGGCCGCCGTGGGTCACGGCTTTGCCGGCGGGGGGATGTGACAACGCGGCGATGACGCGATCGTTGATGGCCGTGGCCGCGTGTTCCTGGGCGACGCTGATGCGGTTGGCGGCCCATTCGGTGCCCACCTTGTGCTGGACGGGGGCGATCACCTCGAGCAGCACGTCCTCCGCCGTCATGCCGGCATCCATCGCGGCGAACACGGTGGCCGCCGCGGCGTATTCGTCGCGGTCGGTGAGCGCCCCCCAAAGTCGTTCGCGGACAAGGAGTTCGTCGGTGGCGCCGGTCGCGCGGGCGGCGGCCGAATCGGCATCGTAGGGCCTCATGCCACGTATCTGCCCCGGGTGTGGCCGTCGACGGCGCTGAGGTGGGTGCGCTGCGGGGCGGTGATGGCCACGACCGCGATGTCGTCGTGCACCCGCTGCCCCACCCACTGCGTGGCCAGCATCAGGACGCGTTCGACGACCGCTTCGGCCGGCATCCCGGCACACCCCGTGAGCGAGGCCGCCAGCCGTTGCTCGCCGAAGAAGTCGTCGCCGAGCGGTCCGCCACGCGCCTCGGTGATTCCGTCGGTGTAGAGCAGGCACGTCTCGCCGGGCGCGAGGGACGTTTCGAACGATTGCACGGTGATGCGCTCCAGGGCGCCGACCAGCGTGCCCTTGGTGTCGGCCTCTTCCACCTGCCCGTTGTCGCGCACGATCAAGGGCGGCGGATGCCCGGCGCAGGTCAACCGCAGCACCACCTGGCCGTCGCGGTAGGCGACCGAGGCCAGGACCAACGTGGCGAACCGGGTGTGATCCGCGCTCAACATGGCGCGGTTGAGCAGCGTGAGCACCTCCTCGTGGTCCTGGGCCAGCGGCGTCAGCGCCTGCAGCGTGTTGCGGATCTTGCCGGTCATCACGGCGGCCTCCAGGCCCTTGCCGCACACGTCGCCCAGGACCACCAGCGTCTCGTCCTCCGGACGCGCCCCGGGGTGGAAGTCGTAGAAATCGCCGCCGACGACCTCGTAATCCTTCGAAGCGCGGTAACCGCCGGCGAATTCGATGCCGTGCAATCCGTGCAGCGGCGGGGGCAGCAGGTCACGCATCAGCGTGCGGGTGATGGCGGCCTGCTCGGCGTAGAGCCGCGCGGCGGACAACGCCGCCCCGGCCCGGGCGGCGAACATTCCCGCGAACATCTCGTCGTCCGCGCTGTACACCGGCCGATCGATGCACCGCAGCAACACCAACGCCCCGGCGGAAACGCCGTGGCCGGGCAGCGTCAAAATCATCACTGAGCCGACTGGGCCCGGGAAATCTTGGGGGACAAGCCATTCGGGTATTGTCGCCGGGTCGATCCAGCCCGAGGAGACCGGCGGGAACCCGTCCAGCGCCTCACTCAGGCCCGCCCCCCCCGCGGGGGCGGCGTCGACACTGCACTGCTCGACCCCCCCGGCCGCTCCGCTGTAGAAGACCGGCAGCCGCCGGCCGCGGCCCGCCGGGGCCACCAGCACCGCCGCGTCGGACAGGTGCCGGGCGGCCATCTGCACAGTCGCCTCCCGGCAGCGGTCCACGTTCAGCGACGCCGTCAACACCGAAGAAGCCTCGAGCAGGATCGCCGTGCGCTCCTGCTCCCGCGCCAGCGCCTCCTGGGCCTGACGCAACAGCTGGGCGGTGTCCTCGACCAGTGACCACGCCACCTCGCCGCTGGGTAGGACCGCGGCGTGCGCGTCGAACTTGCGGCCGCCCACGCTTCCCGAGACGACGTTTCCCGGGACGACGTTGCCCGAGACGACGCTTCCCGAGACGACGTTTCCCGAGACGACGGACGTGTCCCGATCGACCGCAGCGGGGGCAGCCTGGATGAGACGGTCGTGTGCCCGCCAGAGCCAATCGACCGACTCGTCGATCCGGCTGCCCGGCACCGCTCCCGGCAAGAGCGATTCGGCCGACCCGCTCAGCGCCCGCACGATTCCCTCGTGATCGATGACCAGCGTGGGGCACGGTACCGCCGCCCACAAAGCGTCAAGGTCGATCTCGACGCCTAGGTGGGCACCATCATGCATGCAATTGACCTGTCAACGGGGAAACCGGATTTCGGCTGACGCTAAGCCGACTCTACGCGTACGGGATTGGGACAGGGGTTCGCTCGCGTCGCGGCCGCGGTGGCCGCGCATCGGACGTGCAGCGGGAGGAGCCACTTCTCGACCCCTGGCGCATGACTTCGGCAGGCCGTCTCTCGAGGCGGGAAGCGGGCCTGCACCGCGCGTGTCCGAGGGGGGACTTGAACCCCCACGCCCATTAGTAGGGCACTAGCACCTCAAGCTAGCGCGTCTGCCATTCCGCCACTCGGACAAGACCAACCGCATGGGTTGGCAGCTAAGGCTATCGGATTGTCTCACGTGGACCCAATCCAGCCGGGCCGCTTCGCACCGAGCCGCGCGGCGTCGGCAATGGTAGGAAAGGGGGTTGTGACCGCCCAGACCGAGTTCCCGGCCAATCCGCATGACGACGTGGTCGAGGTCGTCAGCAGGTTGATCCGGTTCGACACCACCAACACCGGCGAACCGGAGACGACGCGGGGCGAGGCCGAGTGCGCGCAGTGGGTCGCCGAACAGCTCGCCGAGGTCGGCTACCTACCTCAATACGTCGAGTCCGGCGCCCCGGGCCGCGGCAATGTGATCGCCCGCCTCGCGGGCGCCGACAGCTCACGCGGGGCCCTACTCATCCACGGGCACCTCGACGTGGTGCCGGCCGAGCCAGCCGAGTGGAGCGTCCACCCCTTCTCCGGCGCGGTCAAGGACGGCTTCGTCTGGGGTCGCGGCGCGGTAGACATGAAGGACATGGTCGGCATGATGATCGTGGTGGCCCGGCAGCTGAAGCGGGCCGGGATCGTGCCGCCGCGCGATCTGGTGTTCGCCTTCCTCGCCGACGAGGAGCACGGCGGCACTTTCGGGGCGCAATGGCTGGTCGACAATCGGCCCGACCTCTTCGAAGGCGTTACCGAGGCGATCGGCGAGGTGGGCGGGTTCTCGCTGACTGTGCCGCGCCGCGACGGGGGCGAACGAAGGCTCTATCTGATCGAGACGGCCGAGAAGGGCCTGTCGTGGATGCGGCTCACCGCCCGCGGCCCGGCCGGGCACGGATCGATGGTGCATGACCAGAACGCCGTCACCGCCGTCGCCGAGGCAGTGGCGCGGCTCGGCCGGCACCGATTCCCGCTCGTGCTCACCGACACCGTCGCCCAGTTCCTGGCCGCCGTCAGCGAGGAGACCGGGCTGACGTTCGACGTCGAGTCGGGCGACCTGGCGGGAGCGATCGAGAAGCTCGGGCCCATGGCCCGCATGCTCAAGGCCGTGCTCCACGACACCGCCAACCCGACCATGCTCAAGGCCGGGTACAAGGCCAACGTCGTCCCCGCGACGGCGGAAGCGGTGATCGACTGCCGAATCCTGCCGGGCCGCAAGGCGGCGTTCGAGGCCGAGGTCGACGAGCTGCTCGGGCCGGACGTGACCCGCGAGTGGATCAAGGACTTCTCGTCCTATGAGACCAGCTTCGACGGCGACCTGGTGGACGCCATGAACGCCGCCGTGCTGGCTCTGGACCCGGATGGCCGCACGGTGCCCTACATGCTGTCCGGTGGAACCGATGCAAAAGCCTTCGCGCGCTTGGGGATTCGCTGTTTCGGTTTCAGCCCCCTGCGATTGCCGCCGGACCTCGACTTCACCGCGTTGTTCCATGGGGTCGACGAGCGGGTACCCGTGGATGCGCTGAGGTTCGGCACCGATGTACTGGCACACTTCCTGACACACTGCTGACTGAAACACAGCTGAAGACACGACACGCAACGAGAGGATCGCCCATGAGCACCGCGCCCGACCCGTACGCCGCGCTGCCGAAGCTGCCGTCGTTCACCCTGACGTCGGAATCGATCACCGACGGCCAGCCCCTGGCCATGCCGCAGGTCAGCGGGATCATGGGCGCGGGCGGAGAAGACGTCAGCCCGCAGTTGAGCTGGTCCGGATTCCCGGGTGAGACGCGCAGCTTCGCCGTCACCGTCTACGACCCCGACGCCCCGACGGCCTCGGGATTCTGGCACTGGGCGGTGGCCAACCTGCCGGCCGACGTCACCGAACTGCCCGCGGGCGCGGGGGATGGGAGCAACCTGCCCGGTGACGCGCTGACGCTGGTGAACGACGCCGGGATGCGCCGCTACCTCGGCGCCGCGCCGCCGCCCGGGCATGGGCCGCACCGGTACTACGTCGCCGTGCACGCCGTGGACGTCGACAAGCTCGACCTGAGCGAGGATGCCAGCCCCGCCTACCTGGGCTTCAACCTGTTCCAGCACGCGATAGCCCGCGCCGTCATTCACGGCGTCTACGAGCAGAAGTAGGCGCGGGGGGCGCTTCACCCTTCTTGTCGGTGGGACGTCGTATTATTCGAACATGCGTTCGAGTGATGGTTATGGTCGGTTCACCGCCGTACTCGACGAAGTCGAGACGGCGCGAGATCCGTTCCTCGAGTCCGTCGACTCTCTGGCCGGAGCCCAGCTGCTCGCGGCACTGGACGCTCTCATCTATGAGTTGTCCAGCCCGTTCGGGCGGCCAGGCGGGCGGCGCACGTGGCATTGACGGACCGCGAGGAGATCCAGCAAGACGTCGACGCCCTGCGCACCGTGGTCTCCCGATTCCAGGGGCATTCTTACGAGGCACTGACCAATCCGGAGCGGTTGCGGTTGTTGGAGGTGCTCGAGTGTGAGACGCGCCGGTTGCAGACGCCGCAACATCAGCTGATCAATCAGCTTGGCGAGCAGGCGGATTCGTCCGAGTTGGGTGGCAAGCTGTCGTGGGCGTTGGCCGATCGGTTGAACATCACTCGCGGAGAGGCCAGCCGCCGCATCGCTGAGGCCGCGGACCTCGGCCCTCGTCGGGCGCTCACCGGTGAGCCGCTGGCGCCGGTGTTGCCCGCCACGGCGGCGGCCCAGCGCGGCGGGGCCATCGGGGCCGACCACGTCGCGGAGATCCGGCGGTTTTTCCGCCAACTACCCGACTGCGTCGACATCGACACGCGTGAGCACGCCGAGAAACACCTGGCGTCCGAGGCCGCCCACTATCGCCCCGATGAACTCGCCAAGCTCGCTCGCCACCTGATGGACTGCCTCAATCCCGACGGCAACTACACCGATGCCGACCGGGCGCGCGCCCGCGGCCTGGTGCTGGGGCATCAGCAGGCCGACGGCATGTCCAAGCTGAGCGGGTGGCTCACGCCGGAGGCGCGGGCCACCTGGGAGGCGGTGTTGGCCAAGCTGGCCGCGCCCGGGATGTGCAACCCCGACGACCTGACACCGGTGGTCGATGGACCGGCCACCGAGGAAGCCATCGAGCGCGATACCCGCAGCCACGCCCAGCGCAACCACGACGGCCTCAACGCCGCCCTGCGCGCCGTGTTGGCCAGCGGCACACTGGGCCGGCACAACGGGATGCCGGCGACGATCGTCGTCACGACCACGCTGAGCGAGCTCGAGGCCGCCGCGGGCAAGGGCCTCACCGGCGGGGGCACCGTGCTGCCGATGTCCGACGTGATCCGCCTGGCCCGCCACGCTCGTCACTATCTGGCCGTCTTCGACAAGGGCAAGGCGGGGGCGCTGTATCACGGCAAGCGCCTGGCCTCACCCGGCCAGCGAATTGTGTTGTACGCCAAGGATCGCGGCTGCTCGGCCCCGGGCTGCGATGTGCCGGGCTACTACTGCGAAGTCCACCATGTCGAGGACTGGGCCGGCACCCACCGCACTGACATCGATCAACTCACCCTGGCCTGCGGACCCCACCACCGCCTGCTCGAGAAGGGCTGGACCACCCGAAAACGCGCCAACGGCGACACCGACTGGATCCCACCGCCGCACCTTGACCGCGGGCAGCCCCGCGTCAACACCTTCCACCACCCGGAAAAGGTGCTGGGCGAGAGCGATGACGAGGATGACGAAGAAGCCGACGAAGAAGGCGCGGCTTAACTCGCCGCCCCGCCGGCCTTGGGCGCCGCCGAGCCGACCGCATCGCTGAGCGAGGCGAACCCGCCCTCGCGCAGCCGGCGTGCGATGCCGTCGTGAATCCGCTTGGGCCACAGGCCTCCTCCGTAGATGAAGCCCGTATAGCCCTGCAGCAGCGACGCGCCGGCGGTGATCCGTTCCCACGCGTCGTCGGCCGTCTCGATGCCCCCGACGCTGATCAGCACCAGGCGATCGCCCACCCTGCCGTGGAGCCGGCGCAGCACCTCGGCAGAGCGGTGCGCCACCGGCGGCCCGGAGATGCCGCCGGGACCCAGCGCGTCGATCCCCGGCGTCTTCAACCCGTCGCGCGACACGGTGGTGTTGGTGGCGACGATCCCGGCCAGGCCCAGCTCGACGGCCAGGTCGGCGACGTCGTCGAGATCGGCGTCGGAAAGGTCGGGCGCGATCTTCACCAGGACCGGCGTGCAGGTGACGGAGGCCTCGGCGAGCACGGCGGTCAGGATGGGCCGCAGCGACTCGACGGCCTGCAGGTCGCGCAGGCCCGGCGTGTTCGGTGAGCTGACGTTGACCACCAAATACGACGCCAGCGGCCCGACCAATCGGGCGCTGGCCCGGTAGTCGTCGACGGCGTCGGCGGCCGGCGTGGACTTCGTCTTGCCGATGTTGACCCCGATCGGGATGTCGGGGCGGTGACGCGCGAGCTGGATCGCAAGCGCCCCCGCACCAAGGTTGTTGAAGCCCATCCGATTCAGCAGGGCGCGGTCGGCGGGCAGCCGGAACATGCGCGGGGGCGGGTTGCCCGGCTGCGCGTTCGCCGTGACGGTCCCGACCTCCGCGTACCCGAAGCCCAGCGCCCCCCAGGTCAGTAAGCCCTTGCCGTCCTTGTCGAAGCCGGCGGCCAGCCCGAGCGGCCCCGGGAAACGCACCCCGAACACCGTGCTCGCCAGCACCGGATCGGTTGGTCCCAGCAGGCGGTGCAACAGCCGACGCGCCAAGCCGAGGACGGTGGCGCCGCGCAGCACCGCGAAAACCAGCGTGTGGATGCGCTCGGGCGGAACCAGGAAAAACAGGCGTCGGACCAGGCCGTAGACCAAGCCTTCGCGGGGTTGGGTCACCGTCACAGTTGCGGCTGGTCGGGTCGCCGGTTGTCCAGTCGAGATTTCTTCCGGCGCAACAACACTCGCCTGCTACCGTCGGTGTAAAGCCGCACCCGGGTGAGCTCCCAGCCCCGGTATTCGGCCTCGATGGACAGCCGGATGGACGCGCTGACGCGGGTCACTTCGGGTGGCAGGCGCAGCGGCACCCACTCGTATTCGTCGGACAGTTCGGTGTCCCAGCCCGCAGGCAGCTGACCTCGGCGCGGCGCGGTCAACGCCCACCCGCCGCGTGTTCGATGACCTGGACCCCCGCACCGGACCCCGACACCACGTACAAGGTGTCTGACGCTTCGTCGAAGGCCAGGGAATTCGGTTGCTGCACGGTTGGGTAACGCACCTTTTCGACGGGAATTCCGGTGGACAGATCGTAACCAATGACCATATTAGAAGCGGTCTGCGAAACCCAGGCCAATGCGCGCGAGCCGGTCAGGCCGTAGGGCGCCTGGGGCACCGGATAGGCCTGGCGCAGGATCAGCGGGTCGACGCCGTACGCCAGGAGCTGGCCGCCGCGGGTGTCGGCGACCAGAATCCGGCCCCAGGGGTCCGCGGCCATGGTGGTCGCCCCCTCGCCGGCCCGCAACGCCTGCTGGACTCGACCGTCGGCGCCGATGGTGGTCACCGACGTCTGCCCCCGGTCCAGGACAGCTGTCGTATTACCTTGTGTGGCAAGGCAATCGACGCGTGCGAAGATCTTGGTCCGGCTACCGATGGTCGCGGTGGCGGCGGCCCCGGGGGCGGGAGAAGCTGGTGTGGGAGAAGCAGGAGAAGAGAGGGTATAGACGGCCCCGTCGGCGCTGCCCAGCACCAGTTTGCCGTCGGCACGTTGGGCGACCGCGGTGAAATCGGTCTGCTGCGCGTCGGTGACGTTCACCTGGCCCGTATGGCCGGTGCCCAGGTCGACCACGAAATAGCCGCCCCGCGCGGCGAGGTAGACGGTGCCGTGGCCGTCATCGGTCATGGCGGTCGCCGGGCCCGGCAGGTCGATGACCCGCGCCGCGGCCTTCGGGTCATCGAAGACGGCGACGCTGCCCGGCCCCGCCGGGGCGGCGCCGGGCGCCAGCACCGTCAGTCGGCGGGCGGCGCCGTCGAAGGCGGCCGCGACGGCGTGGATCGGCAGTGGGCGAACCGTGCCGGCGGGGTTCTGTGACGCCGGCGGGGAGACGGCGGCCGCGGCCGGTTCGATGGTGGGCGGCGCGGATTTGAATGTATTCGACGAACAACCGGTCACCGCGGCCAGCAAAATCGCGAATCCGATCACACGGCAATGAGCTGTGGGTTGATTACGCCCGTGCAATGACAGCAACTATCTTCCCTTGTGCGACGACTGTAGGCCTTCCACTTTAAGGAACGCCTTCGCATCCAATATGGCCATGTCGCGCACATCAAGCCTCGGGGGCGAGGTATCGTCGGCTTATGGCCGTCACCGTTGACCGGCATATCGCGGAGAAAGAGTTTGCTGTCGAAGACATGTCGACAGGGATTTTCGCCAGCGGATATGGACAAGTCGGTGATGGGCGCAGTTTCTCGTTCCACATCGAGCACGGCTTGCTCGTCGTCGAAATTTACCGGCCCCGCCTTGCCGGGCCAGTCCCGCAGGCCGACGAGGTCGTCGCCACCGCGGTGCGCAGCCTGGTCGACATCGACCTCACCGACGAGCGCAGCCTGACCGCCGCCGTGCGGGACTCGGTGGCGCACGCGGTGCCGGTGCCGCGCTAGTCGCGCGCTGATCATCAACCCGCAGTCGCACCGGGTACGGTCGTGGTCGTGGTTGCCCTGATGCCTCGGACGTCCCGGTTGGGCGCCGCGGCATGACGGTGATCCTGTTGCGCCACGGCCGCTCCACCTCCAACACCGCCGGCGTCCTGGCGGGTCGCTCGGAGGGCGTCGACCTTGACGAGAAGGGCCGCGACCAGGCCGCCGGGCTGATCGACCGCATCGGTGACCTGCCCATCCGCGCGCTGATCAGTTCGCCGTTGCTGCGCTGCCGGCGCACGGTCGAGCCGCTCGCTGCCGCGCTGTGCCTGGAGCCGCTCATCGACGACCGGCTCGCGGAGGTGGACTACGGGGACTGGACCGGCCGCAAGATCGCCGAGCTGGCCGGCGAGCCGCTGTGGAGGGTCGTGCAGGCCCACCCGAGCGCGGCAGTGTTTCCCGGCGGCGAGGGTCTGGCGCAGGTGCAGGCGCGCGCCGTGGCGGCCATCCGGGAACACGATCGACGGCTGGCCCTCGAGCATGGCGGGGAACAGGGCGGCGACGCCCTGTGGGTGGCCTGCACTCACGGTGATGTCATCAAGGCCGTCATCGCCGACGCGTACGGCATGCACCTGGACGCTTTCCAGCGGGTCACCGCCGACCCGGCGTCGGTGAGCGTGATCCGGTACACCGAACTGCGTCCGTTCGTGTTGCACGTCAACCACACCGGTGCGAAATTGGCTGCAGCGCTGCGGGCCGGGCCACCGCCCCAGAACGGGGCGAAGGCGAAGACCGACGGCGACTCCCACGCAGCGGCAACGGAACACGCGCCCGCGGAGCAGACACCAAAGGAACAAGCGCCAACGGAACGGCCGGCGCCCGGGGAGCAGCCGGCCGGGCTCGTGCCGTCCAGCGACGCGGTGGTCGGCGGCTCGACTGACTGATTCCGCTTAAAACTGACGGAGCGGGGCAATCGAATCGCACGGCGAAGGCAACAGCCGGTATTTTGGAGGTGCCATGGCCCGCGCAATCCACGTCTTCCGCACACCCGACCGCTTCGTGGCCGGGACCGTCGGCCAGCCCGGAAACCGCACGTTCTACATCCAGGCGGTGCACGATTCCCGGGTGGTGTCGGTGGTGCTGGAGAAGCAGCAAGTCGCGGTGCTGGCCGAACGCATCGACGCCCTGCTGCTCGAGGTGAATCGCAGGTTCGGCACGCCGGTCCCGCCGGAGCCCACCGAAGTCGAGGATCTCAACCCGTTGGTCACGCCCGTGGATGCCGAGTTTCGGGTCGGAACCATGGGCCTGGGCTGGGATTCGGAGGCGCAGACCGTGGTGGTCGAATTGCTGGCCGTCACCGACGCGGAGTTCGACGCGTCGGTGGTGCTCGACGACACCGAGGAGGGGCCCGACGCGGTGCGGGTGTTCCTGACGCCGGAATCGGCGCGGCAGTTCGCCACGCGCTCCAATCGCGTCATCTCGGCGGGACGGCCCCCGTGCCCGCTCTGCGACGAACCGTTGGATCCGGAGGGCCATATCTGCGCGCGCGCCAACGGCTATAGGCGCAGCGCGCTGCTCGGGCCTGACGATGAACTTGAGGCCTGACGACCGTGAGGTGCTGCGCAACGGCGAGCTGACGGTCCTGGGACGCATCCGCTCTGCCAGCAACGCCACCTTCCTGTGCGAGTCCACGCTCGGCGAATCGACCGTGCACTGCGTCTACAAGCCGGTCTCGGGCGAGGCCCCGCTGTGGGATTTTCCCGACGGGACGCTGGCCGGCCGCGAACTCGCGGCCTACCTGGTGTCGACTCGGTTGGGCTGGAACATCGTGCCGTACACAGTGATTCGTCACGGGCCGGCCGGCCCCGGCATGCTGCAGTTGTGGGTGGAGCAACCGGGCGACGCCACCGGCTCCGACCCGAGCACCGGCCCCGACCTGGTCGACCTGTTTCCCGCCGACAAACCGCAGCCGGGTTACCTGCCGGTGCTGCGCGCCTACGACTACGCCGGCGACGAGGTCGTCTTGATGCACGCCGACGACATCCGGCTGCGGCGCATGGCGGTGTTCGACGTGCTGGTCAACAACGCCGACCGCAAGGGGGGCCACGTTCTGCGCGACATTGAGGGCCACGTCTACGGCGTCGACCACGGGGTGTGCCTGCACGTCGAGAACAAGCTGCGGACGGTGCTGTGGGGCTGGGCCAACAAGCCGGTCGACAAGAAGATGCTGGAGGCGGTGGCCGGTCTCGTTGACGCGCTCGACGACTCGTTTTGCGACGAGCTGTCCGAGCTGATCACGCGGGCGGAGATCGCAGCGCTGCGCAGGCGCGCGCATGCGCTGCTCAACGATCCGGTGATGCCGGGACCGAACAGGCACCGGCCCATTCCCTGGCCGGCCTTTTAGTGCCCGGCCTTTTAGTGCCCGGGGTTCTAGTGCCCGGCGTGCTAGTGCCCGGCGTTCTAGTGGCCGGCGTTCTGAGGCCATGGCAAGCGCGGCGTAGCCGGGCGCTGCCGGTCGCCACCACGTGTTCCGCCACGTGTTTAAGCCCCGCACGGGCATCGGAGATACTGAGTCGGTGAGCCAGGGCCCGGACGAGCTGACCGATGCCGCACTGGCCGCCGAACTCGCCGCCGACGCGGGGGAGTTGCTGCTCAGGGTGCGTGACGAGATCGGCTTCGGTCATCCGTGGGAGCTGGGTGACGCCGGCGACACCCTGGCCAACGAGCTGATTCTGCGGCGGCTGCGCACCGAGCGCCCCGACGATGCGGTGCTCAGCGAGGAGGCCTACGACGACCTGGTCCGGCTCAAGCACGACCGGGTGTGGATCATCGATCCCCTGGACGGCACCCGCGAGTTCTCCACGCCGGGCCGCGACGACTGGGCGGTGCATATCGCGCTGTGGCAACGTCCCACCGGCGAGCCCACCAACGGCCGGCGGGAGATCACCGACGCGGCGGTGTCGCTGCCGGCCCGCGGGAACACGGTGTACCGCACCGACACCGTGACCGCCGACGCCGCGCGCGTCGGCATACCGCACACGTTCCGGATCGCCGTCAGCGCCACCCGGCCGCCCTTCGTGCTGCACCGGATGCGGCAGTCGCTCGCCATCCAGCCCGTGGCCATCGGTTCGGCAGGCGCCAAGGCGATGGCGATCATCGACGGCGACGTCGACGCCTACCTGCACGCGGGCGGCCAGTGGGAGTGGGACTCGGCGGCGCCGGCCGGGGTGGTGATGGCCGCGGGCATGCACGCGTCGCGGCTGGACGGCTCGCCCATGCGCTACAACCAGTTCGACCCGTACCTGCCCGACTTCGTGATGTGCCGCGCCGAGGTGGCGCCGATCCTGCTCGCGGCCATCCGCGACGCGTGGCGCTAACCGCGCGCGTTTAGAGTCGATGCCATGCAGTCGTGGGAGTTTCCACCGGTTCCGGTGTTACCGGGGCGTGGCCCCGAGCTTCGGCTGTATGACACCTCCGACCGGCAGGTGCGCCCGGTGGCGGCCGGATCGACCGCGACCATGTACGTCTGCGGCATCACGCCGTACGACTCCACCCACCTCGGCCACGCGGCCACCTATCTGACCTTCGACCTGGTCTACCGGCAGTGGCTGGACCTCGGCCACGACGTCCACTATGTGCAGAACGTCACCGACGTCGACGATCCGCTGTTCGAGCGCGCCGAGCGCGACGGCGTCGACTGGCGCGAACTCGGCGATCGCGAGGTTGCCCGCTTTCGCGCGGACATGGCGGCGCTGCGGGTCCTGCCGCCACGCGACTATGTCGCGGCCACCCAAGCGATCCCCGAGGTGATCGAGCTCGTCGAGAAGATGCTGGCCTCGGGCGCGGCGTACGTCGTCGACGGCGAGTACCCGGACGTGTACTACCGCGCGGACGCCACGCCTCAGTTCGGCTACGAGTCCGGCTACGACCGCGAAACCATGCTGCGACTGTTCGAGCAGCGCGGCGGCGATCCGCACCGGCCCGGCAAGACCGACGAGCTGGACGCGTTGCTGTGGCGGGCGGCGCGGCCGGGGGAGCCGAGCTGGCCGTCGCCGTTCGGGGCCGGGCGGCCCGGCTGGCACGTCGAGTGCGCCGCGATCGCGCTCAGCCGCATCGGCAGCGGACTGGACATCCAGGGCGGCGGCAGCGACCTGATCTTCCCGCATCACGAGTTCACCGCCGCCCACGCCGAATGCGTCCGGGGCGAGCGACGATTCGCCCGGCACTACGTGCACGCGGGCATGATCGGCTGGGACGGGCACAAGATGTCCAAGAGCCGGGGGAACCTGGTGCTGGTGTCGACGTTGCGGGCGCAGGGCGTCGAGCCGGCCGCGATCCGGCTGGGCCTCCTATCGGGGCACTACCGCGCGGACCGGTTCTGGAGCTCCGACGTGCTCGACGAGGCAAACTCCCGGCTGCGGCGTTGGCGCACGGCCACCGAGCTGCCCGCGGGCCCGGACGCCGCCGACGTCATCGCCCGCGTCCGCCAGTACCTGGCCGACGACCTGAACACTCCCAAAGCCCTTGCTGCGCTTGATGGTTGGGCCACCGATGCGCTTGAATACGGCGGTCATGACACCGAGGCGCCGAAGCTGGTGGCCACCGCGATCGATGCGCTGCTCGGGGTGGAGCTGTGAACACGCCAGCTGTGAAGGCGGTACGTTGACGGCCATGACGTCGCTGCAGGACAAAGTTGTTTTCATCACCGGCGGTGCCCGGGGAATCGGCGCCGAGGTCGCCCGTCGGCTGCGCAACAAGGGTGCCAAGCTCGTGCTGACCGACCTCAACGACGCCGAGCTGAGCGCGCTGGCCGCCGAACTCGGCGAGGAGCACGTGCTGACCGCCGTCGCCGACGTGCGCGACCTGCCGGCCATGGAGGCCGCCGCCGCTCGGGCCGTCGAACGCTTCGGCGGCATCGACGTGGTGGTGGCCAACGCCGGCATCGCCAGTTACGGGTCGGTGCTGCGAGTCGACCCGGAGGCGTTCAAGCGGGTGATGGACATCAACGTGCTCGGCGTCTTCCATACCGTGCGCGCCACGCTGCCCGCTGTGATCGAGAGCCGCGGCTACGTGCTGGTCGTCTCGTCGCTCGCCGCCTACGCCGCTTGTCCGGGCCTCGCGCCCTACAACGCGTCGAAGGCCGGCGTCGAGATCTTCGCCAACGCCTTGCGCCTGGAGGTCGCCCATCGCGGCGTCGACGTCGGCTCGTCGCACATGTCCTGGATCGACACCGCGCTGGTCCGCGACAGCGAGGCCGACCTTCCCGCCTTCGGCAAGCTGCTGGCCAGCTTCCCGTGGCCGTTGAACAAGACCACCACCGTCGCGAGATGCGCGGACGCGTTCGTCAAGGGCATCGAGGGCCGCCGGAAACGCGTTTACTGCCCGGGCTGGGTCGCCTTCTTCCGCTGGATCAAGCCGGTGCTGTCCACCCCGGCCGGGGAGCTACCGCTGCACAAACCCACGGCGGAGCTGCTGCCCCAACTGGACGCCCAAGTGGCCGCGCTCGGCCGGTCCACCAGCGCCTACAACCAGGGCTTGGGCAAAAAGGTTTAGCGCCCGAAGCCGGGCCGCCGGCGGCGCAGGTAGCGCTCGAATTCCGCCGCCAGCGCGTCGCCGTCGATCTTGCCCAGGGCATCGTTCATGTCGACCTCGGCGTCGCCGCGCTGTTCCAGCGACGACACGTATTCGGCCAGGTCCTCGTCCTCGGCGGCCATCTCGGTGATCGCCTGCTCCCACTCCTCGGCATCCGTCGGCAGGTCGCCCAGCGGAACCTCGATGTCGAGCACATCCTCGACGCGGCGCAGCAGCGCCACGGTCGCCTTCGGGTTCGGCGGCTGCGACACGTAGTGGGGCACCGCCGCCCAGAACGTCACCGCCGGGATCCCGGCGGCCACGCAGGCGTCCTGGAAGACCCCGGCGATGCCGGTCGGGCCCTCGTAGCGGCTTTCCTCGAGGCCGAAGCGTTTCGCCGACTCGGGGCTGTACGCGGCACCGGAGACGGGAACCGGCCGGGTATGGGGCGTGTCGGCGAGCAGGGCGCCCAGGATGACCACGGTGTCCACATTGAGTTTGTCGGCGATGGCGACCAGCTCGGCGCAGAAGGTGCGCCAGCGCATGTTGGGTTCCACGCCGTGCATCAGCACCACGTCACGGTCGCTGCCCGGCGGCCGGCAGTGCGAGATCCGCATGGCCGGCCATACCAGCTCCCGGGTGACACCGTCGACCTGCCGGATCACCGGGCGATTCACCTGGTAGTCGTAGTACGCCTCGTCGTCGATCTCCAGGATTGGATCGGCTTCCCAGATGGCCTCGAGGTGCTCGAGCGCGTCGCTGGCCGCGTCGCCGGCGTCGTTCCAACCCTCGAACGCCGCCACGACGATGGTGTTGTGCAGTTCGGGCAGTGCGCCTTTTCCAAAGGGTGGGCCATCGGGCGGGGTCACAGAAATCAGCGTACGGCCTCAGACGCCGGAGTTCGGCCTTGCCTGGCAAGGACCTGTCAACCAGTGGGCGCATTCCATAGGACGACTATCCTTGTGGGGGACCGCCGACCTGACCCCGGACGACGTCGATGACCGGAACGGGCGCGGTCGGAACGAAATACTTCGGTTTCACACTGGTTAACCTTGGTAACTACCACGTCGCCGAGATCGTCGCCGAGATAATCGTGCCACCGATCGCGGCGATGAGTTGGGCGTCCAGACGTCGCTCGGGTGACGACGTAGACTTTTCTGGTCGAGAGGCGTTGCAACGGATACGGGTCCCCGCCGGTATCCGCCACGCTCGGCAGAGTCAAGGACGCCTTCCGTAACGGAAGGAACGTATGTGAACGCCCCCGCAAATGCCCCGGCGCCGAACACCTCTGAGTCAGGGACCTTCGTGCCGAACATCCGCCCGGACTGCACCGATGAGCTCAAGGCCGCGCTGCGCCGGCGGATCATGGTGATCGACGGCGCGATGGGCACGGCGATCCAGCGTGACCGACCTGACGAGGCCGGCTACCGCGGGGATCGGTTCACGGAGTGGCCGACCGCGCTGCAGGGCAACAACGACCTGCTCAACCTGACTCAGCCGCAGATCATCGAGGGGATCCACCGGGAGTATCTCGAGGCGGGCGCCGACATCCTGGAGACCAACACGTTCAACGCGAACGCGATCTCGCTCGCCGATTACGAGATGCAGGAGCTGGCCTACGAGCTGAATTACGCCGGCGCCGCCCTGGCGCGGGCGGCCGCCGACGAGTACAGCACCCCGGACAAGCCCCGCTACGTCGCCGGCGCGATCGGGCCGACCACGCGGACCGCGTCGATCTCGCCCGACGTCAACGACCCCGGGGCCCGCAACGTCTCCTACGACCAGCTGGTCGCCGCCTACCTCGAAGCCGCCAACGGCCTGGTCGACGGCGGTGCCGACCTCCTGATCGTCGAGACGATCTTCGACTCGCTCAACGCCAAGGCGGCGGTGTTCGCCGTCGAGACGCTCTTCGAGGAGCGCGGACGTCGCTGGCCGGTGATCATTTCGGGCACCATCACCGACGCGTCCGGGCGGACGTTGTCCGGTCAGGTCACCGAGGCGTTCTGGAACTCGATCCGGCACGCGAAGCCGATCGCGGTCGGCCTCAACTGCGCGCTGGGCGCGCCCGAGATGAGGCCCTACATCGCCGAGATGTCGCGGATCGCGGACACCTTCGTCTCCTGCTATCCCAACGCCGGCCTGCCCAACGCCTTCGGCGAATACGACGAGGACCCGGAGCGCCAGGCGAGCTACATCGCCGACTTCGCCGAGGCCGGCCTGGTCAACCTGGTCGGTGGCTGCTGTGGGACGGCGCCGCCGCACATCGCCGAGATCGCCAAGGTCGTCGAGGGCAAGCCGCCGCGCGAGGTCCCGAAAATCGAGGTGGCCACCCGGCTGTCGGGCCTCGAACCGCTCAACATCACCGACGATTCCCTGTTCGTGAACATCGGCGAGCGCACCAACATCACCGGCTCCGCCCGGTTCCGCAACCTGATCAAGGCCGAGGACTACGACAGCGCGCTGTCGGTCGCCCTGCAGCAGGTCGAGGTCGGTGCGCAGGTCATCGACATCAACATGGACGAGGGCATGATCGACGGCGTCGCCGCGATGGACCGGTTCACCAAGCTGGTCGCGGCCGAGCCGGACATCAGCCGCGTCCCGGTGATGATCGACTCCTCCAAGTGGGAGGTCATCGAGGCGGGCCTGAAGAACGTGCAGGGCAAGCCGATCGTCAACTCGATCTCTCTGAAGGAGGGCGAGGAGAAGTTCGTCCGCGAGGCACGGCTGTGCCGCAAGTACGGCGCCGCCGTCGTCGTGATGGCCTTCGACGAGCAGGGGCAGGCCGACAACCTGGAGCGCCGCAAACAGATCTGCGGTCGCGCCTACCGGATCCTGACCGAAGGGGTCGGCTTCCCGCCCGAGGACATCATCTTCGACCCGAACTGCTTCGCGCTGGCGACCGGTATCGAGGAGCACGCGACCTACGGGATCGACTTCATCGAGGCTTGCGCCTGGATCAAGGAGAACCTCCCAGGGGTGCACATCTCCGGTGGCATCTCGAACGTGTCGTTCTCATTCCGGGGCAACAATCCCGTCCGCGAGGCGATCCACGCGGTGTTCCTGTACCACGCCATCAAGGCCGGCCTGGACATGGGCATCGTCAACGCCGGCGCGCTGGTGCCCTACGACTCGATCGACCCCGAGCTTCGCGACCGCATCGAGGACGTCGTCCTGAACCGTCGCGAGGACGCGGCCGAACGCCTCCTGGAGATCGCCGAAAGGTTCAACAGCAAGGAAGACGCCGGCGACACGGCGGTGGCCGAGTGGCGGAGCCTCCCGGTCCGCGAGCGGATCACGCACGCCTTGGTCAAGGGGATCGACGCCCACGTCGACGCCGACACCGAGGAGTTGCGGGCCGAGATCGCCGCCGCGGGCGGCCGCCCGATCGAGGTGATCGAGGGCCCGCTGATGGACGGCATGAACGTCGTCGGTGACCTTTTCGGCTCGGGCAAGATGTTCCTGCCCCAGGTCGTGAAGTCGGCCCGGGTGATGAAGAAGGCCGTCGCGTACCTGCTGCCGTTCATCGAGGAGGAGAAGGAGCAGAACGGCACCTCCCAAACTGGGGCGGCGGCGAAGGACACCAACGGCACGATCATCATGGCGACCGTGAAGGGCGACGTTCACGACATCGGCAAGAACATCGTCGGGGTCGTGTTGCAGTGCAACAACTTCGAAGTGATCGACCTCGGGGTGATGGTGCCCGCCCAGAAGATCCTGGACGCTGCCAAGGAGCACGACGCCGACATCATCGGGTTGTCGGGACTGATCACCCCATCCCTGGACGAGATGGCCAACTTCGCCGTCGAGATGGAACGCGAGGGGCTTCAGATCCCGCTGCTGATCGGCGGCGCCACCACCTCGCGCGCCCACACGGCCGTGAAGATCTCGCCGCGCCGTAGCGGCCCGGTCGTGTGGGTCAAGGACGCCTCCCGCTCGGTGCCGGTCGCCGCCGCGCTGCTCGACGACAAGCAGCGGGGTCCCCTGCTGGAGGCCACCGAGGCCGACTACGCCTCCCTGCGCGAACGGCACGCCCAGAAGAACGAGCGGCCGATGCTGACGCTGGAGAAGGCCCGCGCGAACCGGACGCCGATCGAGTGGAACGGCTACACGCCGCCGGCGCCGGCCCAGGGCGTTGGTGTTGGGGAAGGCGTGCGGGAGTTCCTGGACTACGATCTCGCCGAGCTGCGCGAGTACATCGACTGGCAGCCGTTCTTCAACGCCTGGGAGATGAAGGGTCGCTTCCCGGACATCCTCAACAACCCCGCGTCGGGCGAGGCCGCGCGCAAGCTGTACGACGACGCGCAGCAGATGCTCGACACCCTGATCAAGGAGAAGTGGCTGACCGCCAACGGGGTGATCGGCTTCTTCCCGGCGAACGCGGTCGGCTCGGGGATTGAAGACATCGAGCTCTACACCGACGACACCCGTACCGAGGTGCTGACCACGTTGCACAACCTGCGTCAGCAGGGCGAGCACCGTGACGGCATCCCGAACCGGTCGTTGGGCGATTACATCGCGCCCAAGGCCACCGGTCTGGCCGACTACGTCGGCGCCTTCGCGGTCACCGCGGGGCTCGGCAGCCAGGAGAAGATCGCGGAGTTCAAGGCGGCCCTGGACGACTACAGCGCGATCCTGCTGGAGTCGATCGCCGACCGGCTGGCAGAGGCCTTCGCCGAACGGATGCACCAACGGGTCCGCAAGGAGTTCTGGGGATTCCAGCCCGACGAGCAGTTGGACAACGAGGCGCTCATCGATGAGAAGTACGTGGGAGTCCGCCCGGCCCCGGGCTACCCCGCCTGCCCGGATCACACCGAGAAGGTGACGCTCTGGAAGTTGATGGACGTCAAGGAGCGGACCGGCATCGAGTTGACCGAGTCGATGGCGATGTGGCCCGGCGCTGCCGTCAGCGGCTGGTATTTTTCGCACCCGCAGTCGCAGTACTTCGTGATCGGCCGGATGGCCCAGGACCAGGTCGCCGACTACGCGAGGCGCAAGGGCTGGACTCTGCAGGAAGCCGAGCGCTGGCTCGCCCCGAACCTCGGCTACAACCCCGAGGATTGATTGCCCACCCAGTGACCGCGAGCGACCGTGTTTGCACGACGACACGCCGTCCCGCGTGGCAGTTTGCGGTCGCTCGCGCGCCTGGTGCGGGGCTAGAGGCTAGATCCGCAGCACGGGCGCCAGGGCGGACAGCGGGATGTGCGCTTGCACCGTGCCGCCGTCCATGAACCATTGCATGACACCCGGGGTGAAGTTGAGCGGCTCGTCGTGGCCCACCGGGTAGTCGGGCATGTACAGGATCAGCTCGTCGGGCGTCACCGCCCACGCCTTGTACGCCCCGGAGTAGACCTTGTCCGGAGTCCAGCGGTCGACCGTGAAGGGGTAGGTCCCCGGGTCGTGTGGCGGTGGCGCTTGGTTGAGCGCCGTTTCGATGAACGGTTGCGCCAGTGGGGGAATGGCGGTCAGCGGGTTTGACGTCGTCAGGTCCGCCAGCTGCACCCGCCGGCCACTGGCCATGTCGAAGGTGAAGGTCCGGTAGGCGTTGTTGGGCTTCGGTCCGTCGGCGTGGTAGTCCTCGTGGAACACCGCGCTGAGCAGGTTGCCGTGGCGGAACACCTCGAAGTTCTCCTCGCCGTAGCTGTCGGCGGCCATGGCGCCGTTGGCCGTTTTCCAATTGTTGACCAGGGTGCGCAGGTAGTCCCGGATCACCGGGCCCGTGGTCGGATTGTCGACCAGGTCGTCGGGCACGGCGACCTTGATGTCCCGGACGGCCTTGCGCTCCGACGTCACGGAGGTGTGGCAGTACTGGCCGTCCCAGTCGCCGCCGAGCTCGCCACAGAAGGACGGGGCGGACGCGTGCGCGGTGCCGGGAAGCGTTGCAGCGGCAATCATTACCGATGCCGCGAGCATTCGTCGCATCACAGTAGCTGGACCTTGCTTGCCCGCCAGCGACCGTCGACCTTCTCCATCGTCATCTTGATCCTGCTGCGGTCGATGCGCGGGTCGGGAGCGGCCGTGTTGGTGACGGTCTGGTCGATGAAGACCAGCACGACGACCTTGTTCGTGGATTCGGACTGGATCGCCGAGTCCACCACCACGCCGTGCGCGGTCGCCTTGTTGTCGATCAGCAGCTGGCGAAGCTTGACGCTGGACTGGGTGTACATGTCCTTGAACTCGCCCGTCGCGCCGTCGAGCACCTGCCTGAAGTTGTCGTCGACCTTGTTGGAGTCGATGCTCGTCAGCACCTGCGCATAGGCGATCGCCGCCTGTTGGGCCTGATCGCCGGCCAATCTGACCTGATGCTCCTGCCAGAGCCGCCAGCCGAGGAATCCCGAAACGGCAAGCGCCGCAACGAGAAGCGCCGGCAGCACGCTGCGACGCAGATAGTGCTTCCAAGGTTGCCTGCGGCGCTCGGCCACAGGGGGCTTGCGTTTGAGCAGCGCACCCTCGTCTTCGTCGGTTGATTCGTCGGCGCGCACCTCGTCCACGTCTTCGATTGCGACGTCTTCCATTGCGACGTCTTCGATTGCGTTGTCCGGTGTTTCGGCGTCCGGCGCGGCTTCGGCATGCGCCTTGGCCTTCGGGTTCTTCTCGGTGGTCACGATCACGGTCATCTCCTAGGGTTCGGGTCGGCTGGTCTACGGCTCAGTGCGGCGGCTCGATCGGCAGTGCCGGGCCGCCGTAGGGGGTGGGAATGGTGTAGCGGCCCCGCGGGGTCGGATCGGTGCGCTGGCCCAGGTCCGCCCCCGGTGGCGGGCCGGCGGTATCGTCGCCGCCCGGCCGCGGCGCGTTCTTGGCGCCGCGGATCGAGACGGCGGGGTCGTCGTCGCGGCAGTACGTGTACATGAACGGCTCGTAATAGTCGGCGGCGGACGAGGCGTGCGCGGGTGTCCCGTAGTCGCACACGTAGCGGGGGTAGAGGTCGGCCGTCGCCCAGACACCGCCGTCGTGAAAGGCGCTCGTCACCGCGTCCAGTACCGACCCGCGGTAGTCGGGGAACAGCGCGTTGAGCGCGGGGACCCGTAGATAGAGCAGCTGCGACATGGTGGCCATGCTGCCCAGCAACTGCACCATCGTGTCCGAATTGTCGGCGAACAGATTGTCGACTGCCGAAAGTGTGCGCGGCGTCTGCCCGGTCAGACGGCGGTAGCCGGCCTGCATCCTGGCCACACCGGTCAGCGTCTTGTTGAGTTCGGTTGCCGCAGCGCCCAACCCGGCGTTCTTGTCGCTTGCCAAGGTGAGCACCACCCGGCTGGTCTTGATGATGCTGGTGGTCTGCGGCAGCACCGAATCCAGCGTCGAGAGCAGGAACGTGCCGCCGTCGACGATCGTGGTCAGCTTCGCGGGCCCCTCCTTGCTCAGGCTCAATTCCCTCTTGATCAACTCGATCTTGTGGGGATCGACCTGCGCCAGCAGCCCGTCGGCGTCGCCGAGCAACTGCGCCAGGCTTACCGGGACGGTCGTGCGGTCCGAGGTGATGAGGCTGCCGTCGTGCAGGTACGGCCCGGCGTCGGAGGCGGCCTCGAAGTTGATGTACTGCTCACCCGCGGGCGACAGCGCCGACACGTGCACCACGCTGCTCGCCGGGATCCGCACCTTCGACGTGATGCTGGCGACGGCGTTCACCCCGGTGTCGGTGATCTGCAGCGACTCCACCCGGCCTATGCGCACTCCGCGCAGGGCGACATCCTGATTGGGCAGCAGGCCACCGGAATCCGGCAATTGCACGGTGACCCGGTAGGACGAGGCGAACGGCTTCACCCGCAACGCACCGACAAGCAAGTAGGCGGTTGCAACGACCAGGATGAGCGCCAGTCCGGCCACCGACAGCCAGACCTGTTGCCGGTGACCGGTGCGGACCACGCGGACAACGAAATTCGCGACGTTGTCGATGACGCGGATCACGGTTGTGGTCCCGGTTGTGGTGGCGGCTGTGGTCCCGGTTGCGGTCCCGGCGCGGGCTCCGGCGGCGGGCCGGGGGCCACGTCGATCTGGCCCGGGATGTTCGGGTCCGGAATGACGGGAACCTGCGGCGAGTTCGGCCCCCGCCCGACCACGCGTTCCTGTAGCCGCCACAGGGTGTACTTGAGGGTGCCGACGAGCAGGTTGACGTTGTAGTGGTGGGGTCCGTGCAGCCCGATGTCGCCGGGGAACCCGATGTCGGGCAGCGATCCGAGCATGATCTTGTCCACACCCACGTTCACCGAGATCGAGTTCCCCGCAGTCGATTTGACCAACGCGGGGATCAGCCGGTTTATCGACAGCCAGCTGGTGTCCGGGCTCATCGCGACGTCGTTGGCGGCCCCGGCGACGGTGTTCAGATCGCGGATGATGCTGCGGCCGCTGGTGTCGGTCCCGCCGATCGACGGGAACCTGGCCAGCAACCTGGAGGTGTCGCCCACCTGCACCGCCAGGTCGGAGAGCTGGGTGGTGTTGTCGGCCAGGGCCGAGGTGGCGGGGCCGGCCGCGACCACCAGGTCGGTGATGGTCTGGTTCTTGGCGTCGAGTTGGTCGGCCAGCTGGGACAATTGGGTCAATGCGGCCGAGATCTGATCGGACCGGGAATCCAGCCTGCCGAGCAGCTCGTTGGACTTGCGGATCATGTCGCCGAACGCCTGGCCCTGGTCACCGGTGGCCTTGCCGAAGCCGTTGATGATGTTGGTGAAATTGCGTACCGCCCCGCCGTTCACCAGAATCGCCGCCGAACTCAGCACCGACTCGACGGTTGCGGCGGCGGCCGTGGAATCCAGGCCGATGGTGTCGCCGTCCTTCAACAGGGGGCCGTCCGCTTCGCCTGGGGGTTCGCCTGGGGCCGGCGGCTTCAGCGCGACGAACACGTCGCCCAGCGGTGTCGCGGTGCGCAATTCGGCCGTGCTGCCCCGGGGCAGTTGCACCCCGTCCCGGATACGCAGCCGCGTCACCGCGGTGTAGTTGCGCGCGACCATCGATTCGAGCTGCCCGACGTCGGCGCCGCCGAGCTTCACCTTGGCGTTCATCGGCAGGTTGAGCGCGTTGGAGAAAACCGCGTTCAGCGAGTACCCTCCCGAACCCAGCCCTGGCGCCGGAAGGGGCAGGCTGGCAAGCCCGTTCGTGGCACATCCCGCGGTCACCATCGCCGCGGCCGCGGCCGCCAGCACACCGCGCGCGCCCGCGCTCCTCATTTCTGCCCCATTGCGGCCATGCCGTCGAGCACATAGGTCAACCCGAAGTCGGGGCCGAAGTCCTGGATGGTCCCCGTGCTGCAGCCCAGCTGACGAAGCCCCATCAGGTTGCAGATCTCCTTGGTGTACTGGCTGTCGAAGAGCAACCGATCGGTGAGGAAGCGGGCCCGCACGCTGCCGTTCGCCCGATCGATCATGTTGTAGGCGTTGTCGGCCACCAGCGGCGCCAGGTCCAGGAGCTCGGCGAGGTCGCGCCGCTGGTCGGTCACCATCTTCAGGGTGGTGTTGCCGCTCAGCGCGGCCTGCTTGATGTTGTCGCGGTTGGCGTCGAGCAGGTCACCCGCCCGTTGGATCAGCTGGTCGAGTCTGCGTCCGGTGCTGCCGTTGCCGATGTCCTCGTCGGCCATTATCTGGCTGACCTGGTGGATGGTCGAGGCGAATTCGCGCAACTTGGCGTCATTGGCGGTGACGGCGTCGAACAGGGTGCTGATGTTTCTGACGATCGTGGTGATCTGCTCGCGGGTCGTCGCGCCGCGGTCACTGGACAGGCGCAGCGCCTTGGACAGCTCGCCCAGCGCCGCCTTGATCTTTTCGCCGTTGCCGTTGACCACTTCGGCGCCGCCATTGAGCACGTCGGCGATCGGGCCGCCGCCGTGGCCGTCCCCCTCGAGCGACTTGGTCACCTTGTCCAAAACGTTGAGGACACTGCTGAATTCGACGGGCGTCTTGGTCCGTGGCAAGCCGATGGTGTCGTGGTTCTGCAGAGTCGGCCCACCGCGGTAGGGCGGCGTGAGTTCGATCTGCCGGTCGGTGAGGATGGAGGTCGACACCGTGACGGCCTGCACCGTGGCGGGAACCTTGACGTGGCGGTCGACGGTGAACTCGACTTCGACATAGCCGCCCTTGGCGTTGATCTTGGTGACCTTGCCGACCGGCATGCCCAGCACCGCCACCGCGTTGCCCTCGTAAAGGCCGGAGGCACTGTCGAATTGGGCGGTCACGGCGATCGTGTCCTCGTCGGAACTCAGGTACCACCAACCGATTCCGACCGTCGCGGCGAGGACCGCGACCGCGGCGACGAGGGTCAGCGCCTTGGCGCCGAGCCCCCTCACTTGCAGTCCTTGAAGTACTCGATCATGCCGAACTGCTTGGCACGGCCACTGATCGCGCACATCCACGAGTCGATCAACGGAACGTTGGGGGCGTTGAAGTTGATCGCGTTGCCGTCGCCCGTGAGGTTGGCGGCCTCGCGGAAGAAGATCGGGCTGGTTTGCAGCATGCTGTGCAGCAGGTCGTCGTGTTGAGCCATCAAATTGGTGAAGTCGCGCATGTCCTTGATCAATGCGTCCAGCCCCGACCGGTCGTTGACCACGACCTGGCTCATCGTGTCGATCAGGCTCGAGAGCGATTGCATCATCGCGTGGAAAATGGCGCGCCGCGCGACGAATTGGCCCAGCAGGTCCTGGCCCTGGTCGACCAGGTTGCCGATGCCGGCCTGCTGGCGCCGCAGCGTGTTGGTCACCTGCTCGGTGCTGCGCAGCAGCTGTCCCAGTTGGTCGCGCCGCACGGCGATGATCGACGAGAGGGTGTTGATATTCGAAATGGCCTGGGGCACAACTGCGGGCAGGCCCTCGAGTTGCTTGCCGAGCACCGCGAGCGACTGGGCGAACCGGTCGGAGTCGACCTGCTCGAACGTGGTGGTGGCGTCCTGCAACGCGGCTTGCAGGTCGTAGGGCACCTCGGTGTGCGCCAGGTCGAAGGTGTTGTCGGGCAGGTGCGCAGGGCCGCCGGGTTCCAGCGCCAGGTAGCGCGAACCGAGGATGGTGGTGACCTTGATCTGGGCCCGGGAATCCTTGCCCAGCGCGATGTTGTCCCGGATCTTCAGGCCCGCCTCGACGTGGTCTCCGACGAGTTTCATGCTGGTGACGTTGCCCACCGGGATGCCCGCGACCACGATCGGGTTGCCCGCCCGCAGCGAGGCCGCCTGCAGGAATTCCGCGGTGTAGTGCCGGTATCCGGCGCCGAGCGCGTGCACGAGCAGCATGACCCCGATGAGGACCGCGACCACCGCGACGGCGATGAACCCGAGCCACGTCTTGTGGTAGCTCTCCAGCGGACGCTTTCTCATCCCCGAAAGTCGAAGCCGGACGGACGTTTCAGCCATCGGCCGTGCTCCTGCACCTCGGGGTGTGCCAGGCCTTGTTGCCCGGTGTGGCGGCGTTGACGATGATCGGTACGACGTCGTTGAGCCCGGGGAAGAACCCCATGAAGTTCACGTCGCACACGTAGGCGTTGCCGTAGGCGCCCTGGTTGCCGACCCGGGTCAGCCCTTTGAGCAGCAGCGGAATGTTGTCGCCGAAGAATGCCACCTGCGGTTCGACGTCCATGATGTGCTTGGTGACACCGGGCTGGCGGTCGATGAATTCGCGCAGTGCCGGGTACACGTCCGCCGCCGACGTCGAGAGCCGGCCGGTCACCCGCGCGAGCGAACCCACCGAGGCGACCAGGTTCGGGCGCCGCGCGTCGAGCTCGCCGACGATGCTGCGGGTCTGGGTGATGACTCCGTCGAGATCGTCGTTCTGCCGGGCCAGGTTGCCCATCACCTTGTCGAGGTTGGTGATCACATTGCCCAGGGCCTGATCCCTGCCCGCGAATGTCTCTGTGAGGGTGGAGGTCTGGCCGACCAGCGTGGCCAGTGACGACGTGTCGCCCTGCAGCGAGGCGATGATGCCCTTGGTGAGGTTGTCCGCGTCGTGGGGGTTCAGCAGGCTGAACAACGGTTCGTAGCCGTTGAGCAGCGTGGTCACGTCGAAGGAGGGTTCGGTGCGTTCCAGTGGGATGGTGCTGCCCGGCGGGAGCAGCTCCCGACCGCCCTCGTTGCCCAGAGACAGTCCGAGGTAACGCTGGCCGACGATGTTCTGGTAGGTGACCGACGCCTCGGTGTTCCCGAACAACCGCTGCTCTTGCTGCACCACGAACGAGACCTTCGCGAGGTTGCCCTCGAGCTCGATCTTTTCGACTCGACCCACGCGCACCCCGGCCATCCGGACGTCGTCGCCTTCGCGAAGCCCGTAGACGTCGCTGAACACAGCCGAATACCTGGCGGTGTTGCCGGCCACGTCGCGGCGCAGGCTCACATACACCAGCCACGTCAGCGTCAAGGAGACGACCATGAACAGCGTCAGGGCAACGAGCGGGCCGCGGAACCTCACTTCGCCTCCCCGGGGGGCTGAGCCGGTGGGTGCGCCAGTGACACTGTCGTGCCGCGGGCGACCGGACCCAGCAGCAGCTCGGTGGCTTCGGTCGCGGGCGCGCCGGTGATCACGCCTAACACGTTTCGTTCGTATTGGCTCCCAACGGGGCCCACGTTCCCCCCGAAAGAGGCCTGGGGGATCCACGGCGCCTTGGGGGCCACCGGTGCGACCCACGGTTCGTGTGGTTGCGGTGTCGCGGGCGCGCCGGGTGAGGGGTTGTCGGGGTTCGCGCTGCCGGGGACGGGCGGTGACGGCGTGACCCCGGCGGGCAGCGGGGGATTGGGGTCGGACAGGTTGGGGTTCGGGTTGATCAGCGGTGGGCCCACGGCCGGGGGATTGGGGTCGGACAGGTTGGGGTTCGGGTTGATCAGCGGTGGGCCCACGGCCACCAGGTTGCCGTCCGGGCCTATCACGGTGCCCGGGGGCGGCGCGAGATCCTTGGGCGGCTGATAGTTCTGCGGCAGCAGCACGTCGGGCAGATCGGGCCGCACCGGAATCAGCGGCGCGGTGAAGCAGCTGGGCCCCTTCAACTCCCCGTAATGAGGACAGTCGGCACGTGTGTAGGTAGAGCTGGGCGTGAAGGTCAGCATCGCGCGCATGTTGCCGAGATTGGTCCGGGGGTTCCAGACCTGCTCCATGAACTGGTTGGCCAGGTTGTCCAATTTGACGACGGCGGGCACGAAGTTGTTCGACTTCTGCGCCAGCACGCCGATGACCGGCGTGAAATCGGTGGTGATCTGGATGAGTTGGTCGATGTGATTGCCGAACGATTGCCGCGTCGTGCCGACCGTGTAGTCGGCGCCCGAGAGCAGCGAGGCCAGCTGGCCACGGGTCTCGGCGAAGGTTTGCATCGGCTCGACGGCATGGTGCAGTGCGTCGAGAAGGTCGGGGGCCGTCTGCGCGAGACCACGCGTCGCATCCAGGAGCGCGGACACCGTCGAGGGGCCGGTGTCGGTGCTGACAATCGAATTGAGCTGGTCGAGAAGGCGATTCAGTTGTGCACCCGCGTTGAGCAGGCTGACGCGGCGGTGGTCGGTGGCGGCACCGAGCGCGGCCAGGATCCCCACGGACCTGTCGTCGCGTCCGCGCCCCGCCGCGGCGAGCACGTCGCGCAACTTGCTGACGGTCGTCTGGAAGAGAACGGTCGGAAGCCGGTTGTCCTCCGGGATGTGCGCGCCGTCGCGGATCTTCTCGCCCGGGCCCTGCTGGTTTGGGGAGCCCACCAACTGCACCGACGACACGGCGAACACGTTGCTGGGCACCACGCGCGCGGTCACGGTGGCCGGAATCGATTCAGCGTATTCATGTTTCAGGTCGATGTGGACGTAGTTGGGTTTGCCGTGCGCCGCGGGGACCACGCCATCGACCATGCCGACGAGGACGCCGTGGTACTTGACGTCGGACTTCTGCGGAAGTCCGTCGCCGACGTTCACCAGATCCGCGACCACCCGCACGTAATCGTTGAGCCGGCCCGTCGATTTGACCAGCATCGCGGTGGTGACCAGGGCGCTGACCACCAGGACCGCGATGCCTATGCCGAACAGCTGCCGGTCGGACGGGCCGCGACCGTCCAGCTCAAAGGAATTGGGCATGTTCCACCGACCTAGCCGCCGAATCTCGCGCCCGAGTCCACGCCCCACAGCGCCATGGTGAGCAGCATGTTCACGATGATCACGACGGTGATGCTGGCCCGCATGCCGTGTCCCGCGGCGACGCCGACGCCCTCGGGGCCGCCGCCCGCGTAGTAGCCGTAGTAGCACTGGATCGTGGACGCGATCCAGACGAAGATGACGGCCTTGATCAACGAGTAGACGATGTCCTGCCCGGCCAGCATCAGCGTGAAGTAGTGCAGGTAGGAACCGGTCGAACCGCCACTGCTGATTCCCACCACCACTTGTGTGCTCAGGTAGCCGATCGCCAGGCAGGCGGCGTACAGCGGGACGATCGCCACCACCGAAGCGATCAACCGGGTGGTCACCAGGTAGGGGATCGGGCGGATCGCAATCGATTCCATGGCATCGATCTCCTCGGCGATGCGCATGGATCCCAGCTGGGCGGTGAAGCGGCAGCCGCCTTGCATGGCGAAGGCCAGCGAGGCCATCAAGGGCGCCAGCTCGCGGGTATTGACCAACGAGGACACGAATCCGGTCGCGGGCCCGAGGCCGAGCAGATCCAGGAAGTTGTAGCCCTCGATGCCGACCAGCGCACCGACCGTCATGCCGAGCACCACGGCCACACCGGCGGTGCCGCCGCCCACCACGATCGAGCCGTTGCCCCAGGTGATGTTCGACAACAGCCGCAAGAACTCGCCGCGGTACTGGCGCAGCGCGAGCGGGACGGCGACCAGCGCGCGCACGAAGAAGACCAGCAGATGGCCGAGCCGGATGACCGGTACCTTCCCCCGCCGGTAGAGCCGGACGAGCGGGACCGAAATCGGTGCGAACGGCTGATACGCGGAGGCGGTCACGTCACAGCCCCGTCCTGGGCGACAACATGATGTAGAGCTGACTGATCGCGACGTTGACGATCATCAGCAGCAGGATCGCCTCGACCACCGCCGCGTTCACCGAGTTCGCCACGCCCGTCGGTCCGCCCTTGGTGGACAAGCCTTTCTGGCTCGACACGATGGCCACGATGGCGCCGAACACGATCGCCTTCACGAGCGCCAAGATCATGTCGCCGGTCGTCGCGAACGACGCGAACGTCGACACGAAGCTGCCCGGCGCGCCGTTCTGGAAGTACACGTTGAACATGTAGCTCGCGAAGAATCCGGCGAAGCACACGACGCCGGTGAGGGCCACGCCGATCATCACCGCCGCGGCGAGGCGGGGGACGACCAGACGGCGGATCACCGAGACGCCCATCACCTCCATCGCGTCGGTTTCCTCGCGCATCGTTCGCGAACCCAGGTCGGCGGTGATCGCCGAACCGACGGCCGACGCCATGAGCACCGCGGCCACCAGCGACGCACCCTGTCGAATGACGGCGAGCCCGCTGGCGGCCCCGGCCAGCGACGTGGCCCCGACCTGGCCGGCCAGCAGCGCGAACTGGATGGAGAGGGTGACGCTGATCGGCAGGGACACCAGGATCGTCGGCAGCACGGCGGTGCCCGCCATGAACGCGCCCTGCCGGACGAACTCCTGCCACTGGAAACGCCCGGTCATCAGGTCGAAGAAGAAGTACTGAACGGTGCGCACACCCAAGATGAACTGTTCGCCGACCGTCGTCAGCGAGGCGATCGGGTGACGTCTGACGTACCCGACCGACCAGTCCCGAACGGCGGCGACGCCATCGACTTGTGTCGTCATAGTGGCGTGAGCTGGACGCCAGCCAGCAAACTCATGGCACGGGCCATGGCGTATCGGCTACCGTTTTCATCGGCCCTCTTCCCACCCCTTGAATCCCTGAGTGCCGAGCAGACGACTTCGGGCGCCTTTGACGCGGATTGACGCGCATCCTTATTAAAATAGTGTCAACAGGCCCCAAGAATCCGCAGTTCATCGGTGTGTGCTGCATCACATTAGCGTACTTGATAGGGACTTTCAATAGTGTAGAGTCACTCATCTGAGTTCGTCGTTGGACGGCACCGTAGGGTTTCAATGTCGGATTGACGAAGGTGATGGCATGCCGTCAGCAAACACTGGCTCGCTGCGGGATCGCCGCCGTGCCGCGTTGCTCTCCCAGATCCAGCAGACCGCGCACCGGCTTTTCGCCGAGCGCGGCTTCGAGGCGGTGACGACGGAGGACATCGCGGCGGCCGCCGGGATTTCCATCAGCACCTATTTCCGGTATGCGCCGACCAAGGAAGGCCTGCTGGTCGATCCGGTCCGGGAGGCGGCCGCCGAGATCGTCGGTTCCTACAGCGCGCGGCCCCCACACGAGTCGCCGGTCGAGGCGCTGATTCAGCTGTTCGTCACGCACGCCAGAGATGTCAGCGAGGTCGACGACCTCGATCCGTGGCGACACGCCGTCGCGACGGCGCCCCACCTGTTGAGCAAGTCCGTGCTAGTCAGCGAGGCCGACCACCGCGGTCTGATCGAGCAGGTCGCACACCGGATGGATGTCGATGCGGCGGTCGACATCCGGCCCGCGCTATTGGTCCACACGAGTTTGGCCACAGTCAAATTCGTTCTCGATGGGTGGCTGAGCGGGGATATCCCCGCGAGCCCACCGTTTCACGCCCAACGGGAAGAGGCGTTGCGGATCACGCTCGCCGGATTCGCCTGCCCGGACGGCTAAAACCCGCGCGGGAGTGAAACCGCCGTGACTTTGCTCGCCACCGCGTGAAACAATCGCTGGCCGTGAAGACGTTCGAGGATCTGTTCGCCGAACTCGGTGAGCGTGCGCGCACGCGGCCGGCCGGCAGCGCGACGGTCGCGGCGCTGGACGGCGGCATACACGGGCTGGGCAAGAAGATCCTGGAGGAGGCCGGCGAGGTGTGGCTGGCCGCCGAGCACGAGCCTGACGAGGCGCTCGCCGAGGAGATCAGCCAGTTGCTCTACTGGATGCAGGTGCTGATGATCGCGCGTGGCCTGTCCCTCGACGACGTGTACCGGAAGCTGTGACCATGCTGCGCGTTGCGGTTCCCAACAAGGGCACGCTGAGCGAGCCGGCCAGCGAGATTCTCTCGGAGGCGGGCTACCGGCGCCGCACCGATTCCAAGGACCTCACCGTCATCGACCCGGTGAACCAGGTCGAGTTCTTCTTCCTGCGGCCCAAAGACATTGCGATCTATGTGGGTTCGGGGCAGCTGGACTTCGGCATCACCGGGCGGGATCTGGTCCGCGACTCGGACGCGTCCGTGCGCGAACGCCTGGCGCTGGGTTTCGGGTCGTCGAGTTTCCGGTATGCCGGACCGGCCGGGCGTGACTGGACGACGGCCGATCTGGCCGGCAAGCGGATCGCCACCGCTTACCCGAATCTGGTCCGAAAAGACTTGGCGGAACGGGGCATTGAGGCCACCGTCATCAGGCTCGACGGGGCGGTGGAGATTTCGGTGCAGCTAGGGGTGGCCGACGCCATCGCCGACGTGGTCGGCTCCGGCCGTACCCTGAGCCTGCACGACCTGGTGGCCTTCGGCGACCCGCTGTGCGACTCGGAGGCGGTGCTGATCGAACGCGCCGATCCGGACGGCCAGGACGGGACGCGGGCGGCGCGCGATCAACTGGTGGCGCGGATCCAGGGCGTGGTGTTCGGGCAGCAGTATCTGATGCTCGACTATGACTGCCCGCGGTCCGTGCTCGACAGGGCCACGTCGATCACGCCCGGGCTGGAGTCGCCGACCATCGCGCCGCTGGCCGACCCGGATTGGGTCGCCATCCGCGCGCTGGTGCCGCGTCGGGGTGTCAACGAGATCATGGATGAGCTGGCCGCCATCGGCGCCAAAGCGATTCTGGCGTCCGACATCAGGTTCTGCCGGTTCTGACCGCACGGGTGCGGTGCCCGCGGTTGTGTTAGCGTCCGCCTAGGGCTGCTTGCCCGTGTCACGCCCATGGGCCGTCATCCCTAACGTTGCCGGGTCGTTCCCCAGGAGGGTCTTCGTGACACATGCGCTTATTCTGCTGCTGGCTTTGCTGATCGGTGTCGTCGCCGGGCTGCGCTCGCTGACGGCTCCCGCCGTGGTCGCCTGGGCCGCCTACCTGGGCTGGATCGACCTGCACGGCACGTGGGCCTCCTGGATGGCCAACATCATCACCGTCGTCGTGTTCAGCGTTCTGGCCGTCGGGGAACTGGTCAACGACAAGCTGCCCAAGACCCCGGCCCGCACGGCGCCACCGATCTTCGCCGCCCGGATCGTCATGGGTGGGTTGGCGGGCGCGGCCCTGGGCGCCTGGCCGCACTGGACCTTCTCCGCGCTGGGTGCGGGCGTGATCGGCGCGGTGCTCGGCACCCTCGGCGGCTACCAGGCACGCAAGCGGCTGGCCGCGGTGGCCGGGAAGGACCTGCCCATCGCGCTGCTGGAGGACGCGGTTGCGATCGTCGGCGGACTCGCCATCGCCGCGGTGACGGGGCACGTGCTGACCGAATACCTGCTGTCGGCCGTTAAGTGACGGCCCTTAAGTGACGGCCCTTAAGTGACAAGGCATTTCGACGCGATCATCGTCGGCGCCGGTCAGGCCGGCCCACCGCTGGCGGGGCGACTGACCGCTGCCGGGCAGCGGGTCGCGCTGGTGGAGCGCAAACTGATCGGCGGCACCTGCGTAAACACCGGATGCATCCCGACGAAGACGCTGGTGGCCAGCGCGCACGCCGCTCACCTGGCCCGCCGCGGGGCCGATTACGGCGTGGCGACCGGGCCGGTCAGCGTCGACATGGCGAAAGTCAAGGCGCGCAAAGACGAAATCATGCTGGGCGACCGCAAGGGTGTCGAGGACTGGCTGGCGGGCATGGACGGCTGCACCGTCTTTCGCGGGCACGCCCGGTTCGAGGATCCGCACACCCTCAGCGTGGACGGCGACCTGCTGCGCGCCGACCGCATCTTCCTCAACGTCGGTGGCCGCGCCGTGGTCCCCGACATTCCGGGGCTGTCCGACGTGGAGTTCCTCACCAACGTCTCGATTCTCGAATTGGACGCGCTGCCGGCCCATCTGGTCATCCTCGGCGGCAGCTACATCGCGCTGGAGTTCGCGCAGATGTACCGGCGCTTCGGGGCCCGGGTGACGGTGGTCGAGAGGGGTGCGCGCCTGGCGTCGCGGGAAGACGAGGACGTGTCCGCCACCGTCCGGGACATCCTGGAGGACGAGGGCATCGACGTCGTCGTCGGCGCCGATGACGTGCGAATCAACAAGAACGACAGCGGGTTCGAGCTCACGCCGCGCGCGGGCGCCGTCCCCATCGTCGGGAGTCACCTGCTACTGGCCGTGGGCCGGCGGCCCAACACCGACGACTTGGGGCTGGAAGCTGCCGGCGTGCAAACCGACGCCCGTGGCTACATCGTGGTCGACGACCAACTCAAGACGAACGTCGAGCACATTTGGGCGATGGGGGACTGCAACGGTAAGGGGGCCTTCACCCACACCTCCTACAACGATTTCGAGATCGTTGCCGCCAACCTGCTCGACGGCGACCCGCGGCGCGTGAGCGACCGCATCACCACCTATGCGCTCTACATCGACCCACCGCTGGGGCGCGCGGGCATGACCGTCGACCAAGTCCGCGCATCCGGCCGCAAGGCGCTGGTTGGTAAGCGGCCCATGACACGAGTCGGCCGGGCGGTGGAAAAGGGTGAGACGCAAGGCTTCATGAAGGTCGTGGTCGATGCCGACACGCGGGAGATCCTGGGAGCGGCCATCTTCGGCGTCGGTGGTGACGAGGCGATTCACGCCATCCTGGACGTCATGTCGGCGAAGGCGCCCTACACGACGCTGGCGCGGACCATGCACATCCATCCCACCGTCAGCGAACTCGTTCCCACCATGCTGCAGGAGATGACACCGCTAGGGGACTAGTGGCGATCGCCACCGTCAATCTAGCGCGCGGTGGGTGCGGGCCGACGGGACCGGCGTCGCCTGCTGCGCCCCGCCGTCGGACCGTGGGGTGCAACCGGGGTCGGACCGGACCGACGCGCCGCCACCGGCACGGGCGCGACGGCCTCGCGGGGCGCGGGCCGGCCGGCCAGGTTGTGGATGACGGGGGAGGCCGCGGTGACCTGCTGGGGGACGGCGCGAATGGCCGCCTTGCGCATCATCGATTCGGTGTCGCGGCGTTGCTCGGGCAGCGCGATGGTGACCACGTCACCGGAGGCGCCGGCCCGGGCCGTGCGGCCGGATCGATGCAGGTAAGCCTTGTGCTCCGCGGGCGGGTCGACGTGGACCACCAGCTCGACGTTGTCCACGTGTACACCGCGTGCGGCGATGTCGGTCGCCACCAGCACCCGGGCGTGACCCGCCGCGAACGCCGCCAGGTTGCGGTCGCGCACCGACTGGGACAGGTTGCCGTGCAGCTCGACCGACGCGATACCCGACTGGGTGAGCTGGCGGGCCAGCTTCCGCGCCTGGTGCTTGGTCCGCATGAAGAGGATTCGCCGGGATTCCCCTGCGGCCAGCCGGTGCACCAAATCCCTTTTCGCCTGCGGCCCGTCGACGCAGAACAGGTGGTGCGTCATGGCGGGAGTCACGGACTTCGGTTCGGCGATCGATCGGGTCACCGGGTCGGTGAGGAATCGCTTCACCAGGGTGTCGACCGCCGCGTCGAGTGTGGCCGAGAAGAGCATCCGCTGTCCCTTCGCGGGGGTGGCCGCCAGGATGCGGGTGACGGTGGGCAGGAAGCCCAGATCGGCGAGGTGGTCGGCCTCGTCGATGACCGTCACCTGCACCGCGTCCAAACTGACGAGGCGTTGCTTCATCAGATCCTCGAGCCTCCCGGGGCAGGCGACGACGATATCGATTCCCGACTTGAGCGCGGCGACCTGCCTGTGTTGCGGCACCCCGCCGAAGATCGTGACCACGCGCAGACCCCGTACCGCGGCAAGCGGCTCGATGGTCGCGGCGATCTGCGTCGCCAGTTCCCGGGTGGGCGCCAACACCAGCCCGGTCGGCCTGGCCGGGCGCCGATTTCCGGCGTCGAGCCGGCTCACCAGCGGAATCGAGAATGCGAGCGTCTTGCCGCTGCCGGTCTTGCCGCGGCCCAACACGTCACGGCCTGCCAGCGTGTCCGGCAGTGTCTCGATCTGGATGGGAAACGGCCGGTGGGCGCCGCGCTTGGCGAGCGCGTCAATCAACGGCTGGCTCACCCCGAGGTGAGCAAAAGTGGTGTCTTCAAGCATGTTTCATTGTCCCTAAGCATCGGTGGTAGCGAGATTGCCTTGCTGGCAACATCGATCGCCGCGACTCGAGGCTGTGCGGTGCGCACCTGGTCATCTCGGACTCGGCGCCCCGCGGGGATCTGAGAAGAAATAACGAATCGATCACGACGTGCTGGCAAGCCGTTTGGCGGCCAACGTTGACAAGAGCCTACCGCATGCGCAGCCCGGGCGCTTCACGGGCGGTCAAACCGCTGGGAGCAGGTGTCCCGCCGCGGGCTCTGGCCGGTGCGAAACCCCTTGCGAGCGTGCATGATCCGGCCAGCCGGGGTAGGCCGGCGGTGTACCACCGAACAGCGGGCAATGCTGCCGGTGGGGGCACCAGTCGCACAGCCGCGACTGGCTGGGGCGGAAATCGCCCGTCTGGCCCGCGGATTGGATGGCGCGCCAGATCGCCATCAGGGTTTTCTCGAAGCGCACTAACTCGTCGTGGTCCGGCGAGTAATCCAACACCTGCCCGTCGGCAAGATAGATCAGTCGCAGCCGGGTGGGCGGCACGCCGCGCGTGCGCAGCAGGGCCACCGCATAGAACTTCATCTGGAACATCGCCTTGAACTCCGCCAGGGCCCGCGCGGCCGGCGGCGCCTTGCCGGTCTTGTAGTCGACCACGCGCAGCTCCCCGGTAGCGGCGACGTCGATCCTGTCGATGAATCCGCGCAGCAGCGTGCCGTCGGCGAGCTCGACCTCCACGCGCTCCTCGCAGCATTGCGGATCGAAGCGGGTCGGGTCCTCGAGCCGGTAGTAGCCGGACAGCAGCGCGCGTGCCTCGGCCAGCAGCTGGCCCCGCTGCTCGGGATCGAACTCACCGGCCAGGTCGGGCGCCGAGGCGATCACGTGGTCCCAGGCCGGTTCGAGCAGCGACAGGGCGGTGTCGGGATCGCGCTGCGCGGCGGGCAGCCCATAGAGGTGCTGCAGGGCGGCATGCACCACCGAGCCGCGCAGCTGGGCGGCCGACGGCGCCTCGGGCAAGCGGTCGATCGCGCGAAACCGGTACAGCAACGGGCACTGCTTGAAGTCGGCCGCCCGCGACGGCGACAGCGCCGGTCTCGACCGCACGCTCTCCTGCAGTTGGTCGGTCATGCCCGCAGCGTAGAACCGGGTGCCGACAACCCCGGGCACCGCCCGCGGCGAGTCGGCTGGCACGCTAGACGGCGTGTCCGCAACCGGCCCGTTCACCGTCGGGGAACGCGTCCAGCTCACCGATGCCAAGGGCCGGCACTACACGATGTCGCTCACGCCCGGCGCGGAGTTTCACACCCATCGCGGCTCGATCGCCCACGATGCGCTGATCGGGCTCGAGCAGGGCAGTGTGGTCAAGTCCAGCAACGGCGCACCCTTTCTGGTGCTGCGCCCGCTGCTGGTGGACTACATCATGTCGATGCCCAGGGGCCCCCAGGTCATCTACCCCAAGGACGCCGCGCAGATCGTGCACGAAGGCGACATCTTCCCGGGCGCCCGCGTCCTCGAGGCCGGGGCGGGTTCGGGTGCGCTGACCTGCTCGCTGCTGCGCGCGGTGGGGCCCGGCGGGCGGGTGGTCTCCTACGAACAGCGCGCCGATCACGCCGAACACGCCCGCCGCAATGTGTCGGTGTTCTTCGACGGGGCGCCGGAGAACTGGGAGCTGATAGTCAGCGACGTCGCCGACTCGGACATGCCCGACGGCTCCTTCGACCGCGCCGTGCTCGACATGTTGGCCCCCTGGGAGGTGCTCGACGCGGTCTCGCGGCTGCTGATTCCCGGCGGGGTGCTGATGGTCTACGTCGCGACCGTGACCCAGCTGTCGCGGGTCGTGGAGGCGCTGCGGGCGCAGCAGTGCTGGACCGAGCCGCGGTCGTGGGAGACGCTGCAACGCGGCTGGAACGTGGTCGGCCTGGCAGTCCGGCCCCAGCATTCGATGCGCGGGCACACTGCGTTTCTGGTTTTTACGCGGCGGCTCGCGCCCGGCGTGGTCGCGCCGGCGCCGTTGGGGCGCAAGCGCGAGGGCCGCGACGGCTAGTCGTCGCTGCGCTGCAGCCCCCGCCGCACCGAGAGCAGCTCGAACTCCGGATGCGCGGCCACCAGCCGTTCGGCCGCGTCCAGAACGTCGACCGCATGGCTGCGGTCACCGGACACCGTGGCCACCCCGATTCCCGCCCGTCGATACAGCTCGGGTGAACCCGTCTCCGCCGCCGACACGCTGAACTTGCGTCGCAGTTCGGCGACCACGGGGCGGATCACCGACCGTTTCTGTTTGAGCGATCGGACGTCGCCCAGCAACACGTCGAATTCGAGCCAGCCGACCCACATGCCGCGGCTCAACCGGGCGGGCTCGGGGCCGGAACAGGGGCCGGCTCGGGAGCGGACGCCGGAGCCGGGGGAGGGTTGGACGGCGGCGGCACCGCCGGCGAGTTGCCCAGTGTCAACAGCATCTCGGCGGTTCGCCGGGACAACTGCCAACCGCCTTGAAAGGGCGTGAATTCCATGGGGAAGTGGAAGCTGCCGTTAGCGGTCTGGGCCGTGTTGACGTCGATCGCCGCCACCACGTCAGCGGGGGTCTTGTCCGACCAGGCGATGTCGTGCGCGACGAAGGTCATGGGCAGGTAGCCGTTGTCGCGCAACGCGTTGGTGAACTTGTCCAGGCTGCCTGCGCTCTCGGGGGTCGCGCCTTCGACCAGACTCACCTTGTTGATGCCGGGTACGTTCGGGTCGGCGAGCCGGGCCAAGATGTCGGTAAGGGCTTCGGGCGGCGGCAGCGGGGTAGTCGGAGAGACGACAACGGTGCTCGACGTGGCCGGTGCCGCAGCGGGCGCGGAGGAGGCGATTCTGGGTTGTTGATGCGACGAGCATCCCGAGATCCCGACCGCCACCACGACGGCGGCGGCACTCAAGGTCGCGCGCAGGTGCCGGTGCATCCAGTCGATCAGGCCGGTCGCGGGGTAGGGGCGCTCGCCGAAGCGGGTGCCCGCCGCGCGGTGGGGCCAACGGGTGCAACTGAACTCACACTCGCGGTCGCCACGCCGGCGCCGGTCGTGCCGACCAAGCCCGTGGCGAGGCTTTTTGCGGTCACTCTGCCACCTCCTAGGGCCCTTTCGATCAGCGAGATTAGTGGCCGAGATTACCAGCGTGACGAAAATCTTAACTTTTCGTGGGTATTTGACTCCGCACATCATTGGCCAATCGCCGGTAGCTTTGAAGTATCCACCGCGCCAATTAGGTGTGGGAAAGGAGCGCAACATGGGTGGCTCAGAGCGTTCTGAATCATTCGGTATCCCCCACGAGTCAGGCATGTCCAGCGGCGATGCTGCCGAGTTGGAAGAACTACGCCGCGAGGCAGCGTTGCTGCGCGAGCAACTCGAGCACGCCGCCGGGACGCAGGGCGGCACCCGGTCGGCACGTGATGTGCATCAGCTCGAAGCCCGGATCGACTCGCTGGCGGCCCGGAACTCGAAGTTGATGGAGACGCTCAAAGAAGCGCGCCAGCAACTACTTGCGCTGAGGGAGGAAGTCGATCGGCTGGGGCAGCCGCCGAGTGGCTACGGCGTGTTGCTGGGTACACACGAGGACGACACGGTCGACGTGTTCACCTCCGGTCGCAAGATGCGCTTGACCTGCTCACCGAACATCGACGTCTCCTTGCTGCGGAAGGGCCAGACGGTTCGCCTCAACGAGGCGCTGACCGTGGTCGAGGCCGGCACGTTCGAATCGGTCGGCGAGATCTCGACGTTGCGCGAGCTACTCGCCGACGGGCACCGGGCGCTGGTCGTCGGCCACGCCGACGAGGAACGCATCGTGTGGCTCGCCGAGCCGCTGGTCGCCGAGGACCTCCCGGATGGGCACCCCGACGCGCTCAACGACGACAGCCGCCCGCGCAAGCTGCGGCCGGGCGACTCGTTGCTGGTCGACACCAAGGCGGGCTACGCGTTCGAACGCATTCCCAAGGCCGAGGTCGAAGACCTGGTCCTCGAAGAGGTGCCCGACGTCAGCTACTCCGACATCGGCGGCCTGACCCGGCAGATCGAGCAGATCCGCGACGCCGTGGAGCTGCCCTTCCTGCACAAGGAGCTGTACCGGGAGTACGCGTTGCGCCCGCCCAAGGGCGTGCTGCTGTACGGTCCGCCGGGCTGTGGGAAGACGTTGATCGCCAAGGCGGTGGCGAACTCGCTGGCCAAGAAGATGGCCGAGGTGCGTGGCGATGACGCGCGCGAGGCGAAGTCCTACTTCCTCAACATCAAGGGCCCCGAACTGCTGAACAAGTTCGTCGGCGAGACCGAGCGTCACATTCGGCTGATCTTCCAGCGCGCGCGGGAGAAGGCGTCCGAAGGTACGCCCGTGATCGTGTTCTTCGATGAGATGGACTCGATCTTCCGCACCCGCGGCACCGGCGTCTCGTCGGACGTCGAGACCACCGTCGTCCCGCAGCTGCTGAGCGAGATCGACGGGGTCGAGGGCCTCGAGAACGTCATCGTGATCGGCGCCTCCAACCGCGAGGACATGATCGACCCGGCGATCCTGCGGCCCGGCCGCCTGGACGTGAAGATCAAGATCGAGCGGCCCGATGCCGAAGCGGCGCAAGACATCTTCTCGAAGTACCTGGTCGAGACGCTGCCGCTGCACGCCGACGACCTCGCCGAGTTCGGCGGGGACCGCAGCGCCTGCATCAAGGCGATGATCGAGAAGGTCGTCGAGCGGATGTACGCCGAAATCGACGACAACCGGTTCCTGGAGGTCACCTACGCCAACGGTGACAAGGAAGTCATGTACTTCAAGGACTTCAACTCCGGGGCGATGATCCAGAACGTCGTGGACCGGGCGAAGAAGAACGCGATCAAGTCGGTGCTCGAGACCGGGCAGCCGGGTCTGCGCATCCAGCACCTGCTCGACTCGATCGTCGACGAGTTCGCCGAGAACGAGGACCTGCCCAACACCACCAACCCCGATGACTGGGCGCGGATTTCGGGTAAGAAGGGCGAGCGGATCGTCTACATCCGCACCCTGGTCACCGGCAAGAGCTCGAGCGCGTCGCGGGCCATCGACACGGAATCCAACCTCGGCCAGTACCTGTAAGGCCGTTCAGCCACGCCGGCACTCGAACCGGGCGCACCGCGCGCCACGGTTCGAGTGCCGGCCCTGTGCTGCCAGGGGTCAGGCGCTCACCAGCGAGTAGCTGTTGGTCAGGTTGTCCTGCAGGACCTGAGCCGCCCTGCTCCTGGTGTCCACCCGCAGCTCCTCGGTGAGCACTCGCGGCTGGTAGGTCCACCCGGCGGGCAGGTCGAGACGGTCGGCGAGCCGTGGCAGGTCGTCCCGCGTCAGATTGGGGTCGGCGACCTGGCTCATGGTCTGCATCACCCAGCGCTGTCCCTGCGGATCGATGAGCTCGAAGATCTGTTCGCCGGCGTTGAAGACGAACACCGTGTGGCGGTTGACCTTGTTGGGGATGTATGGCGCCGGATTCATCGACGAGAGCAGAACCGTGGCCTGCTGGATCATCTCGATCCCGCCGAAGGTTTTCGTCACCTGCGGACCCTGGGTTTCTTTTTCGATGGCGTTCATCAGCCAGTACCGGGGACCGTTCAGCAAGGCTGCGGCCACACCGTTTTCGGCGGCGATGGCGTGTGGGTCGAGCGCGGACCACAGGTCGGCGGGGCAGTCGTTGAGCGGGAAGCTGTTGTAGACCGTTGCCTGCGGACCGGCTTCACCGGCGGTTACCAGCAGCACTTCGCCGTAGCGTTTACCTGCCAGATCGAGCGCGTGTTTGCCGACGTGGTCGGATTGGGGGGCGGACACACGGTGAAGTTAGTCACTGCCGTCGGTGCCGTCAACAGCACGCGCGGGCGGCGCGGCGGCGCCACGGTAGCGGTTGCGCGCGATCAGCGTCGTGTGCAGGTCCTCGATCAGTGGGTCCAGGAAGGTGGAGCGGTACTCGGCGTCGCCGGCTGCGCGGGCGCTGATGTACATGAAGGTCAGCGCGCCGAGGAACAGGCACATATGCACCAGCGAATCCGCAACCGGCAGTGTGAATCCCAATACCGTCGCGGTGCTCTTGTAGGTGTGAGTCCATTCGTTGAGCAGTTCGGGGCTGAGCACGATCAGCCCCAGGATCAGGTAGATCGCGGCGGTGACCACCGCCACCACCAGGATCTGCGCCAGTTGGGAAGCGGCCAGAACGAAGACGACGTTGAGGCGTTCGGCTTTCCTCAGCGGTGCGCAGTCCGTGGCGTCCGGCATGGCCGCGAACGGCGTGCCGGCGAGGTGTTCGGTCTCTGCGGGCAGGGCCGCCGTCGACTTCAGCATCGGGCGGACCCGTTCCACCGTGGCGGAGACGACGAAGGCGGCCGCGATGGCGACGAGGAAGGCCATGGCCAGCCCCAGCCGGTTCCCGCTGATCGTCGCGGCCATCAACCAGACGTAGGTGTTGAAGAACACCAACGCGGTCAGCAGCACGACCGGCAGTGCCCGGACCGCCAGCGCGCCCACCATGGCGAAGTGCGACAGCATCATGCGCACCGCCCAGCCGACCACCGAGCCAACGCCGAGGCCGGTCAGGATCAGCACGACGGCGATCACGGCGGCGTCCTGCTGCAGTTGCGCGGCGTCCGCGGTCGTCACCCCGACGCCGGCCGCGAACAGAACGGACGCGGTCGCGATCGCCGCGCGTGCCCGGCCGTTTCGCGACCGGGACACCAGCCAGCCCACGAGGGCCATCAGCGGGAGGACGAGGCCGACGATCACCAGCACTACCAGTTCGGAAGTCGTTGGGGTACCGCTGATCTCGACGTCGTGACCGCCGGTGATCAGGTACACCGGCAGGATGCAGGCCTGCAGCATCGCATACGCCGCCAGCATGGGCGCCGAGCGCGGCCACAGCCGCCGCCACCGGGCACGCCTGGTCAAAACGGACGGCAAACCCCGCTCCAGGAACCAGCTTTCAGCCGCGCCGCTCGCCGAACCCCGGCGGCGCGGCGAGCGGCGCAGAGTTAGGTCCATGCCGGCTCACCCTACGGCGGGCAAGTCCCCTGCGCTGGGCGTTGAGCGACTGCAAACATCCGTCGGTTGCCCGCCCCGCCGCACGGGGCGCATCGTCGGCGGGTGGAGCTGGATTGCCCGCCTTCTCAACGCCCCGCCGCACGGGGCGCATCGTCGGCGGGCCTACGCTTAGGACATGCAACGGATTATCGGGACGGAGGTCGAGTACGGCATTTCATCGCCGTCGGACCCGACGGCCAACCCGATCCTCACCTCGACACAAGCGGTCCTGGCCTACGCCGCCGCGGCCGGCATCCAGCGCGCGAAGCGCACCCGCTGGGACTACGAGGTGGAATCACCGCTGCGGGACGCCCGCGGTTTTGATCTGAGTCGTTCGGCCGGCCCGCCACCGGTGGTCGACGCCGACGAGGTCGGCGCCGCCAACATGATCTTGACCAACGGGGCGCGGCTCTACGTCGACCATGCCCACCCCGAATACTCGGCGCCCGAGTGCACCGACCCGCTGGACGCCGTGATCTGGGACAAGGCCGGCGAGCGGGTCATGGAGGCCGCCGCCAGGCACGTCGCCAGCGTGCCCGGGGCCGCCAAGCTGCAGCTGTACAAGAACAACGTCGACGGCAAGGGCGCCTCGTACGGCGCGCACGAGAACTACTTGATGTCGCGGCAGACGCCGTTCTCGTCCATCATCGCCGGCCTGACCCCTTTCCTGGTGTCCCGGCAGGTGGTGACCGGCTCCGGGCGGGTCGGCATCGGGCCCTCCGGTGACGAGCCCGGCTTCCAGCTGTCCCAGCGCTCCGACTACATCGAGGTCGAGGTCGGCCTGGAGACCACGCTCAAGCGCGGCATCATCAACACCCGCGACGAACCGCACGCCGACGCCGACCGGTACCGCCGACTGCACGTCATCATCGGCGACGCCAACCTCGCCGAGACGTCGACCTACCTGAAACTGGGCACCACGGCGCTGGTGCTCGACCTGATCGAAGTCGGCCCCGAACACGGGATCGACCTGAGCGACCTCGTCCTGGCCCGCCCGGTGCATGCGGTCCACGCGATCAGCCGCGACCCTTCGCTGCGGGTCGCCGTGGCCCTGGCCGACGGCCGGGAACTGACCGGCCTTGCCTTGCAACGGATTTACCTCGACCGGGTGGCGAAGCTGGTCGACAGCCGCGACCCCGATCCCCGCGCGGCCGACATCGTCCAGACCTGGGCGCACGTGCTCGACCAACTCGAGCGCGACCCGATGGAATGCGCCGAGGTGCTCGACTGGCCCGCCAAGCTGCGCCTGCTCGAGGGTTTCCGGCAGCGGGAGAACCTGAGCTGGTCGGCGCCGCGGCTGCACCTCGTCGACCTGCAGTATTCCGATGTTCGGCTGGACAAGGGCCTGTACAACCGGCTCGTCGCCCGGGGTTCGATGAAGCGTCTGGTCACCGAACACCAGGTGCTCGAGGCGGTGGACAACCCGCCGACCGACACGCGCGCGTACTTCCGCGGCGAGTGCCTGCGCAGGTTCGGCGCCGACATCGCCGCGGCCAGCTGGGACTCCGTGATCTTCGACCTGGGCGGCGACTCGCTGGTACGCATTCCGACGCTGGAGCCGCTGCGCGGCAGCAAGGCGCACGTCGGAGCGCTGCTGGACTCGGTGGACAGCGCCGCCGAACTGGTGGAACAACTCACCAGCTAAGCCGGTTAGACCGGGGAACGTCGGGGTTGACCGGTAGGGTAGAGAAATACCAGCGGGCAGCGCGGCTCTGAGGAACCCAGCAAGCCGCTGAACAAGTTCAGATGAAGCAGGAGGCCGGCGATGGCTCAAGAGCAGACCAAGCGTGGCGGTGGTGGTGGCGACGACGACGACTTCGCCGACAGCACGGCCGCGGGCCAAGAGCGCCGCGAGAAGCTCGCCGAGGACACCGACGATCTGCTCGACGAGATCGACGACGTCCTCGAAGAGAACGCCGAAGATTTCGTCCGGGCATACGTCCAAAAGGGCGGACAGTGAGCTGGCCCTTCTCCGATCGCCTGTCCACTAACTCTGCACTCCCGGCAAATTCCGCCGTAGACCTGTCATCCTTTGCTGACTTTTTGCGCCGCCAGGCGCCGGAACTGCTGCCGGCCGGCCTCAGCGGCGGCGCGCACGCCGATGGGGCGGGTTCCCAGCTGCCGCATGGCACCACCATCGTCGCCCTGAAATACCCCGGTGGCGTGGTCATCGCCGGGGACCGGCGCTCCACCCAGGGCAACATGATCGCCGGGCGCGACGTGAAAAAGGTGTACGTCACCGACGACTACACCGCCACGGGCATCGCGGGCACCGCGGCCATCGCCGTCGAGTTCGCCCGCCTCTACGCGGTGGAACTCGAGCACTACGAGAAGCTCGAGGGTGTGCCGCTCACGTTTGCCGGAAAGGTGAACCGGCTCGCGATCATGGTGCGCGGCAACCTGGCCGCCGCGATGCAGGGGCTGGTGGCCCTGCCGCTGCTGGCGGGCTATGACATCGACGCGGCCGATCCCGAGGGCGCCGGCCGGATCGTGTCGTTCGACGCCGCCGGCGGCTGGAACCTGGAAGAAGAGGGCTATCAGTCGGTGGGTTCGGGGTCCATCTTCGCCAAGTCGTCCATGAAGAAGTTGTACTCGAGGGTCGTCGATGCCGATTCCGCGGTGCGGGTGGCGGTGGAGGCGCTTTACGACGCCGCCGACGACGACTCAGCCACGGGCGGGCCCGACCTGGTTCGCGGTATCTACCCGACGGCGGTCACCATCGGCGCCGAGGGTGCGGCCGAGGTGCCCGAGAGCCGGATCGCCGAATTGGCTCGCGAGGTCATCCAAAGTCGCTCGCGCGCAGACACGTTCGGCCCCGACGGCGGTGAGAAGTGAGCTTCCCGTATTTCATATCGCCCGAGCAGGCGATGCGCGAGCGCAGCGAGCTCGCCCGCAAAGGCATCGCCCGTGGCAAGAGCGTGGTGGCGCTGGTCTACGCCGGTGGTGTGCTCTTCGTGGCGGAGAACCCGTCGCGGTCGTTGCAGAAGATCAGCGAGCTGTATGACCGCGTGGGCTTCGCTGCCGCCGGCAAGTTCAACGAGTTCGACAATCTGCGCCGCGGCGGGATCCAGTTCGCCGACACCCGGGGCTACGCCTACGACCGCCGCGACGTCACGGGCCGCCAGCTGGCCAACGTCTACGCGCAGACCCTGGGCACCATCTTCACCGAGCAGGCCAAACCCTACGAGGTCGAATTGTGCGTCGCCGAGGTAGCGCACTACGGCGAGTCGAAACCGCCTGAGCTGTACCGGATCACCTACGACGGGTCCATCGCCGATGAGCCGCATTTCGTGGTGATGGGCGGTACCACCGAGCCGATCACCACCGCGCTCAAGGAGTCCTACGCCGAGAACGCCGACCTGCGCGACGCGACGCAGATCGCCGTGAAGGCGTTGCGGGCCGGCAGTGGGGACGGATCCAGCGGGGATCAGCCCTCCCCGGACGTGGGCAGCCTGGAGGTCGCGATCCTCGACGTCAGCCGGCCGCGACGGGCGTTCCGGCGGATCAACCGGGCCACCCTGGAAAGCTTGCTGCACGAGGGCGATTCGATACAGCCGGAAACCAACGGCGAAGCGCCCGACTCCAACGGCGACTCCGCGGGCTGAATCGGGCCGATTCGGCACGCCCCGTTGTGTTCGCTGAGGGCGAAACGCTCGGCTTGACACGACGACGCCGGCGTTGCTGGCAACCCCGGCGTGGCCGCCGAGGGCGGGACGTCGTGAAACTCGTCGGGACCCGTAGGCGCGGCTTCCGCACCGTCTCGGTCCGACAACCAGTACCCTCGATTACGTGCAGCGGCGAATCATGGGCATCGAGACCGAGTTCGGTGTCACCTGCACTTTCCACGGACACCGTCGCCTATCCCCGGATGAGGTAGCCCGCTATCTCTTTCGGCGCGTCGTGTCCTGGGGGCGCAGCTCCAACGTTTTCCTGCGCAACGGCGCCCGCCTGTATCTCGACGTGGGCAGTCATCCCGAGTATGCGACGGCCGAGTGCGACAGCCTGGTGCAGCTGGTCACGCATGACCGGGCCGGTGAATGGGTGCTCGAGGACCTGCTGATCGACGCCGAGCAGCGGCTCGCCGACGAGGGCATCGGTGGCGACATCTACCTGTTCAAGAACAACACCGATTCGGCGGGCAACTCCTACGGCTGCCACGAGAATTACCTGATCGTGCGGGCCGGTGAGTTCTCCCGGATCTCCGACGTGCTGCTGCCGTTCCTGGTCACCCGCCAGCTGATCTGCGGGGCCGGGAAGGTGCTGCAGACCCCCAAGGCGGCGACGTTCTGCCTGTCCCAACGCGCCGAGCACATCTGGGAGGGCGTCTCGTCGGCGACCACCCGTAGCCGGCCGATCATCAACACCCGCGACGAGCCGCACGCCGACGCCGAGAAGTACCGGCGGTTGCACGTGATCGTCGGCGACTCGAACATGTGCGAGACCACCACCATGCTCAAGGTGGGGACGGCCGCACTGGTGCTGGAGATGATCGAAGCAGGCGTCCCCTTCCGTGACTTCTCGCTGGACAACCCCATCCGCGCCATCCGCGAGGTCAGCCACGACATCACCGGACGGCGGCCGGTCCGGCTGGCCGGCGGGCGTCAGGCCAGCGCGCTCGACATCCAGCGCGAGTACTACAGCCGCGCCGTCGAACACCTGCAGACTCGGGAGCCCAACGCCCAGATCGAGCAGGTCGTCGACCTGTGGGGCCGCCAGCTCGACGCCGTCGAAAGCCAGGACTTCGCCAAGGTCGACACCGAGATCGACTGGGTGATCAAGCGCAGGCTGTTCCAGCGCTACCAGGACCGCTACAACATGGAGCTGTCCGATCCGAAGATCGCCCAGCTGGACCTGGCCTACCACGACATCAAGCGGGGGCGGGGCGTGTTCGACCTGCTGCAGCGCAAGGGGCTTGCGGCGCGGGTCACCACCGACGAGGAGATCGCCGAGGCAGTCGATCACCCGCCGCAGACCACCCGCGCCCGGCTGCGCGGCGAGTTCATCAGCGCCGCCCAGGCCGCGGGCCGTGACTTCACCGTCGACTGGGTCCACCTCAAGCTCAACGACCAGGCCCAGCGCACCGTCCTGTGCAAGGACCCCTTCCGTGCGGTCGACGAGCGGGTCAAGCGGCTGATCGCCAGCATGTAGCCCTGTCGGTCCCCGCTGGCCCCATCCGTCACATCAGCCCCGCCCTGGCGGGCCATGCTCGACGCGCGAATGTGATAGCGCCGGTGCTATCACGTTTGCCAGGGCGGCAATGCTTGCTCACTGGTGACTGATGGGGCGAATGTGAGTCCTGCGACTCGCTAACCGGTGCAGGCGCCGGCGGGGCACCGGTTATAACCTGGTGCGAATGGCAACCTCGAAAGTCGAGCGGTTGGTCAACCTCGTCATCGCCCTGCTGTCCACCCGCGGGTATATCAGCGCGGAGAAGATCAGGTCCAGCGTCGCCGGTTACGCGGAAAGCCCCAGCGCCGAGGCGTTCTCCCGCATGTTCGAGCGTGACAAGAACGAGCTGCGTGATCTGGGCATCCCGCTCGAGGTCGGCAGGGCGTCGGCCGCGGAGCCCACCGAGGGCTACCGAATCAACCGCGACGCCTACTCGCTGCCGCCCGTCGAGCTCACCGCCGACGAGGCGGCCGCGGTCGCCGTCGCGACACAACTGTGGGAATCGCCAGAGCTGGTCACCGCCACCCAGGGAGCTCTGCTCAAGCTGCGCGCCGCCGGGGTGGACGTCGACCCCATGGAGATGGGGGCGCCGGTGGCCATCGCCTCGCCGGCCGGCGTGCCGGGTTTGCGCGGGTCGGAAGACGTGCTCGGAATCCTGTTGGCGGCCATCGATTCCCGGCAGGCGGTGCAGTTCCCGCACCGGCCGTCGCGCGCCGAGCCGTACAGCATGCGGACCGTCGAGCCGTGGGGCGTCGTCACCCAGAAGGGACGCTGGTATCTGGTGGGACACGATCGCGACCGCGACGCCACCCGCACGTTCCGGCTCTCGCGGATCGGCTCCGAGGTCAGGCCGATCGGTCCGCCCGGGGCGGTCGTCGTGCCCGAGGGTGTGGACCTGCGCCAGATCGTGGCCCGCACGATCGCCGAGACCCCGACCGGCGGGCAGGCGCGCGTGTGGGTCGCCGACGGGCGAGCCACCGCGCTGCGGCGCGCCGGGAGGACCACCGGCGCGCGGGAACTGGCCGGCCGCGACGGCGAGGTGATCGAAATCGACATCGGGTCCAGCGACCGGCTGGCGCGCGACATCGCCGGCTACGGGCCCGACGCCGTCGTGCTCGAACCGCAGTCACTGCGCGAGGACGTGCTGGCCCGGCTGCGCGCTCATCTGGAGGTGTCACCCGGATGACACCCGTGTCCACCCGCCTCATCCGGCTGCTCAACATGGTGCCGTACTTCCAGGCCAACCCGCGGGTCACGCGCGCCAAGGCCGCTGCCGACCTCGGCGTCACCGCCAAGCAACTGGAAGAGGACCTCAACCAGTTGTGGATGTGCGGCCTGCCCGGCTATTACCCAGGCGACCTGATCGACTTCCAGTTCTCCGGCGACACCATCGAGGTGACGTTCTCGGCGGGGATCGACCGGCCGCTCAAGCTCACGTCGCCGGAGGCTACCGGCCTGCTGGTGGCCCTGCGGGCGCTCGCCGACATTCCCGGTGTGGTCGATCCCGAAGCGGCGCGCAGTGCGATCGCCAAAATTGAGGACGCGGCCGGCGCCGTCGGCCATGACGCCACCGGATCGGCGGCGGCGGTCAATCAACAAGCACCCGCGGAGAGTCGCGCCGCGGCCGCGGTGCGCACTGCCGTGCAGGCCGGACACGCGCTCGCCCTCGACTACTACTCCGCCTCGCATGACACCCTGACGAGCCGGATCGTCGACCCCATCCGGGTGCTGCTGATCGGCGGACACAGCTACCTGGAGGCTTGGTCGCGCGAGGCCGACGGGGTTCGGCTGTTCCGGTTCGACCGGATCGTCGACGCCACCGAATTGGAGGAGCCGGCGGCCGCACCCGAACTGGCCGTCCAGGCGCCGCCGGACACGTCGCTGTTCGACGGCGATCCCTCCCTGCCGTCGGCCACGCTCCGGGTCGCGCCCTCGGCGTCGTGGATGTTCGAGTACTACCCGATGCGAGAGGTGCGGGAGCTGGCGGACGGATCCTGTGAGGCGGTGATGACCTATGCCTCGGAGGACTGGATGACGCGTCTGGTGCTGGGTTTCGGGTCAGCCGTGCGGGTGCTTGAACCGGAGTCGCTCGCACGACGTGTACGGGGTGCCGCGGCGGCGGCGTGCGAGTCCTATCAGGCGCTTGCCCCCTGAGGCCACGGCGCGGGCGGCCCGGTCCATGGCCGCACTGCGGTAGCATCGGGTAGACGTCTGGAGGTAATCAAAGTGGGCAGTCTTAGTCCGTGGCACTGGGCGATCCTCGCGGTGGTGGTGATCCTGCTTTTTGGTGCCAAGAAGCTCCCCGATGCAGCACGTTCGTTGGGCAAGTCGATGCGCATCTTCAAGTCTGAGCTGCGCGAAATGCAGAGCGAGAACAAAGCGGAGCCGTCCGCGTTGGATACGAACAACGCCCCCTCCGCGGCCAACCCCACTCCCGTGCAGTCGCAGCGGGTCGACGCTCCGGCGGCCCCCGAGCAGGGGCACTCTGAAGCACGCCCGGCTTAGCCCGCCATCATCGTCGCGGTGCCCGAACGCCACTGAACGAGCGTCGTGAAAGGTTTCAAGGTTTCAGCGCGCACTGCCGGCGTGCTGAGGCGCCTCAACCCGCGTAACAGGCGCAGCCGCACCAACCCCGACGCGACGATGTCGCTCGTCGACCACCTGACCGAGCTGCGCACCCGATTGCTGCTGTCGTTGGCCGCCATCCTGATCACCACGATTTTCGGGTTCGTCTGGTACTCGCATTCGATCTTCGGGCTGGAAAGCCTGGGCGAGTGGCTGCGCCACCCCTACTGTTCGCTGCCGCAATCCGCACGCGCCAGCATCAGCGCCGACGGTCAATGCCGGCTGCTGGCCACGGCGCCGTTCGACCAGTTCATGCTGCGGCTCAAGGTCGGGCTGACCGCCGGGGTTGTGCTGGCGTGTCCGGTGTGGTTCTACGAGCTGTGGGCCTTCATCACGCCGGGCCTGTACCAGAAGGAGCGCCGCTTCGCGGTCGGATTCGTGGTCCCCGCGGCGGTGCTGTTCGTCGCCGGTGCGGTGCTGGCCTATTTCGTGCTGTCCAAGGCATTGAGCTTCCTGCTGACGGTCGGCAGCGACGTGCAGGTGACCGCGCTGTCCGGCGACCGGTACTTCGGTTTCCTGATCAACCTGTTGGTGGTCTTCGGGGTCAGCTTCGAATTCCCGTTGCTGATCGTCATGCTCAACATGACCGGTGTGCTGCCGTATGAGCGGCTCAAGTCCTGGCGGCGTGGCCTGATCTTCGCGATGTTCGTGTTCGCCGCCGTTTTCACGCCCGGTTCCGACCCGTTTTCGATGACCGCCCTGGGCGTGGCGCTGTCGGTGTTGCTCGAGTTCGCCATCCAGATCGCCCGCCTGCACGACCGGCGGAAGGCCAAGCGCGAAGCCCAGACCGTGATCCCCGACGACGAGGCGTCGGTCATCGAACCGCCGACGCCCGTCGAGCGGCCGCTTCCGGAGCCGTCGTACACCGCCGGCCAGCATGACGATGTCACCTGAACCGTCAGCCCCGCAGGACGTGGCGGACCTCGTCGAACTGACCCGGTTCACCGCGGAGCTGCCTTTCGCGCTGGACGGCTTCCAGCGGCGGGCGTGCGCGGCACTGGAACGAGGGCACGGCGTGCTGGTGTGCGCGCCGACCGGCGCCGGCAAGACAGTGGTGGGCGAATTCGCCGTGCACCTGGCGCTGGCCGCGGGCGGGAAGTGCTTCTACACCACGCCGCTCAAGGCGCTGAGCAACCAGAAGCACACCGACCTGACCGCACGCTACGGCCGTGACCGGATCGGCCTGTTGACCGGCGACATGTCGGTGAACGCCGACGCGCCCGTGGTGGTGATGACCACCGAGGTGCTGCGCAATATGCTCTACGCCGATTCGCCTGCGCTGCAAGGGCTTTCCTACGTGGTGATGGACGAGGTGCATTTCCTGGCCGACCGGATGCGCGGCCCGGTGTGGGAGGAAGTGATCCTGCACCTGCCCGACGACGTGCGGGTGGTCAGCCTGTCGGCGACGGTGAGCAATGCCGAGGAATTCGGGGGCTGGATCCAGACCGTGCGGGGCGATACGACCGTGGTGGTCGACGAGCACCGGCCCGTACCGCTGTGGCAGCACGTGCTGGTGGGGAAGCGGCTCTTCGACTTGTTCGACTACCGCAACGCGGAAGCCGGCGAGCAGCCGGGCGCCGGACGTGAGGCGCGGGTCAATCCCGAGCTGGCGCGCCATATCGCGCACCGCCGGGAGGCGGACCGGATGTCGGACTGGCGTGGTCCCCGCCGGGAGGCGGGAAGGCGTGGCGGCGGCCGCGGCGCCCCAGACCGGCCGCGTTTCTACCGGCCGCCCGGTCGGGCCGATGTGATCGCGACCCTGGACTCCGAGGGGCTGCTACCGGCGATCACGTTCGTGTTCTCCCGCGCCGGCTGCGACGCGGCCGTCCAGCAGTGCCTGCGCTCGCCGCTCCGCCTGACCACCGAGGAGGAACGGGCTCAGATCGCCGAGGTGATCGAGCACCGGTGCGGCGATCTCGCCGACGCCGACCTGGCGGTGCTCGGCTACTACGAGTGGCGGGAGGGATTGCTACGCGGGCTGGCGGCCCACCACGCCGGAATGTTGCCGGTGTTCCGGCACACCGTCGAGGAACTGTTCACGGCAGGGCTGGTGAAGGCCGTGTTCGCCACCGAGACCCTGGCGCTCGGCATCAACATGCCCGCCCGGACGGTGGTGCTCGAACGGCTGGTGAAGTTCAACGGCGAGCAACACATGCCGCTGACGCCGGGGGAGTACACGCAGCTGACCGGGCGCGCCGGGCGGCGCGGCATCGACGTCGAAGGCCACGCGGTGGTGCTGTGGAACCCCACCGACGAGAACACCGAGCCGGCCGCGGTCGCGGGCCTGGCCTCCACCCGCACCTTCCCGCTGCGCAGCTCGTTCGCTCCGTCCTACAACATGACGATCAACCTGGTCCAGCAGATGGGCCCCGAGCAGGCGCATCGGCTGCTGGAGCAGTCGTTCGCCCAATATCAGGCCGACCGCTCGGTCGTCGGCCTGGTCCGCGGCATCGAGCGCGGCACCGCGATGCTCGCCGAGATCGCCGGCGAGCTGGGCGGCCCACAGGCGCCCGTTCTCGACTACGCCCGCCTGCGGGCGCGCATCTCCGAGCTGGAGCGCGCCCAGTCCCGTGCATCGCGGCTGCACCGACGCCAGGCAGCCAGCGATGCGCTGGCCGCGCTGCGGCGCGGCGACATCATCAACATCACCCAAGGCCGGCGCGGCGGGCTGGCGGTGGTACTGGAATCGGCCCGCGACGGCGAGGACCCCCGACCACTGGTGCTCACCGAAAACCGCTGGGCGGGACGGATTTCGACGGCCGACTACCCGGGAGCGTCGGCTCCGGTCGGCTCGATGCCCTTGCCCAAGCGGGTCGAGCACCGCCAGCCGCGGGTCCGGCGTGATTTGGCGTCGGCGCTGCGGTCGGCGGCCGCCGGGCTGGCGCTTCCGTCCCGGCGCCGCGGCGGCCGCGGCGACCACGACGGCGCGTTTCAGGACCCGGAGCTGGCGTCCTTGCGCGACGAACTGCGCCGGCACCCGTCGCACAACAGCCCCGGCCTCGAGACCCAGGTCCGGCAGGCCGAGCGCTACCTGCGCATCGAACGCGACAACGCGCAACTGGAGAAAAAGGTTGCCGCAGCGACGAATTCGCTGGCGCGCACGTTCGACCGCATCGTCGGCCTGCTCACCGAGCGCGGCTTCATCCAAGGCCCGGACACCGATCCCCACGTCACCGATGACGGCCGGCTGCTGGCCCGCATCTACAGCGAGAGCGACCTCCTGGTTGCCGAATGCCTGCGCACCGGCGCGTGGGCCGACCTGAAGCCGCCCGAGCTGGCGGCGGTGGTGTCGGCGGTGCTGTACGAAACCAGGGGCGGCGAGGGCCCGCGGGCGGCGTTCGCCGCCGAAGCCCCGACTCAGCGGGTGAGGCAAGCGCTGCAGCAAACGTCGCGGCTGTCGTATGCGCTGCGCTCTGACGAGCAGACGCACCGGATCACGCTCAGCAGGGAACCTGACGACGGGTTCGTCAACGTCATCTATCGGTGGGCCAAGACCGGGGACCTGGCGGCGGCGCTGGCGGCCGTCGACCCGGTCGGCACCGGCTCGCCCCTGTTGGCAGGGGATTTCGTGCGCTGGTGTCGCCAGGTGCTCGACCTGTTGGACCAGGTCCGCAACGCCGCCCCGGACGCCGAGTTGCGGGCCACCGCCAAGCGCGCCATCAATGACGTTCGGCGCGGCGTCGTCGCTGTTGACGCCGGGTAGGCTGAGCCGGAGCTACCGTAGATCCGGAAACGACAACGCCGATAGTTCATGCCAAGACATAAGGGGCTGAGGAGAGACGATGAGCGGACCGCAGGGACCGGAGCAGCAGTGGCAACCGCCGGGCCAGGGTAGCGATCAGTCCTCCGAGCCGACCCAGGCCGGTTCGCCCTGGCAGCAGCAGCCGGGGCAGGAGGCGACGTGGCAGGCCCCGGCGTATACGCCGCCCGCCGACTACCCGCAGTACCAACAACCGACCGAGCAGGCGTACCCGCAGCAATACCCGCAGCAGCCCGGCTACGGTCAGCCCGGGCAGTACGCGCAGGCGGGCCAGTACGGTCAGCCGGGTCAATACGGTCAGCCGGGCCAGTACGGTCAGCCCGGGCAGTACGGGCAGCCCGGCCAGTATGGGCAGCCAGGCCAGTACGGTCAGCCGGGCCAGTATGGTCAGCCGGGCCAGTACCCGCAGCAGTACCCGCCCTACGACCAGCAGCCGGCCAAGAAGCGGTCGACGGGGGTGATCCTGGGCGTGGGCGGCGTGATCGCCTTCCTGCTCATCGCGGTCGTCCTGGTGCTGGGCTTTTGGCAGCCCGGTTTCTTCGTGACCACCAAGCTGGACGTGAACAAGGCGCAGGCCGGTGTGCAGCAGGTGCTGTCGGACGAGACCAACGGCTACGGCGCCAAGAACGTCCAAAACGTCAAGTGCAACCACGGCCAGAATCCGACCGTCAAGAAGGGCGCGACGTTCGACTGCGACGTCAGCATCGACGGCGCCCCCAAGCACGTGACGGTGACCTTCCAGGACAACAAGGGCACCTACGAGGTGGGCAGGCCGCAGTAGTCGGTTACTCCGGCAGCGCGTCGAGCGCCTTTTGCAGCCGGGCGATCGAGGACCCGACGCCCAGTGATGTCGCCAGCTTGGCGGTGCGCTGCGGGTCGTCGGCCGCCAGCGGTAGCGCGTCGGTTGCGGTCGAGAGGCTGACGGGCGCGTCGGTGGCCACCCGTACCACCTGTCCGGCGGCCTCGATGTAGTCGTTGGCGCCCAGCAGTTTCGAGCGCACACCCTTGGCCATCTTCGATTTCGGGTCGCGGGCGGCCGCCAGGATCTGTTCGAGCGACTCGTGCTGGGCCAGCAGGGTCGCCGCGGTCTTTTCGCCGACGCCCGGCACGCCGGGCAGGCCGTCGGACGGGTCGCCGCGCATCAGTGCGAACTCGGCGTAGGCGGGCCCCGCACGGTGCTGCGGCACGCCGTAGTGGTCGGCGACTTCCGCGGGCCCGAACAGGGTCGCTTTGGTCAGCCCGCGGCCGAGGTACAACACCCGGACCGGGACCGGGTCGTCGGACACCACCTGCAGCAGGTCGCGGTCGCCGCTGACCACGACCACCGGGTCACGACGTTCGCGGGCGGCCAGCGTGCCCAGCACATCGTCGGCCTCGAACCCTTCGGCGCCCGCGGTCGGAATGCCGAACGCGTCCAGCAACTCCATGATCATGTCGATCTGCGGCGTGAGGTCGTCGGGGACCTCTTCGATGTCCGGTTCGCCGGCCGGCTCTGCCTCCGCGACGCGATGCGCCTTGTAGGACGGGACCAGGTCCACCCGGAACTGCGGCCGCCAATCCAGGTCCAGGCACACCACCAGCCGGCTGGGGCGTTGCTGGTTGATCACCACGGCCATCGAATCGATGAATCCCCGCACGGCGTTGACGGGCCGGCCGTCGGGCGCGGTGATCGAGGAGGGCACCCCGAAATACGACCGGAACCACATGCTGGCCCCGTCGAGCAGCACTAGCGGCGATCGCGAGCGCGGCGAAGCCGGGCGCTGCGGGTCGCCGCTGGTACCTGAGGGTCTGGTCATGCCGGTATGGTCTCACGCCGCCGAACGTCGACCGGGTTAGCCTGGCTGCCATGGACTCTCATCGGTTCGCCACCGGGGTGTATGCCCGCCGCCTGAAAGCGGCGGCCGACGCGACCGCGGAGGCGGGGTTGTCCGGCCTGGTCATCACCCCGGGCTACGACCTGCGTTACCTCGTCGGGTCGCGCGCCCAGACCCTCGAGCGGTTCACCGCGCTGGTGTTGCCGGCCTCCGGTGACCCCACGGTGGTGGTGCCGCGGCTGGAGCTGGCCTCGCTCAAGGGGTCGGCCATTGCGGAACTGGGTCTGGCGGTGCGGGATTGGGTCGACGGGGACGACCCGTACCAATTGGTGGGCGCCGCGTTGGGCGGGGTTCCCGCCGCGACCGCCGTCACCGACTCCATGCCGGCGCTGCACCTGCTGCCGCTGGCGGGTGCGCTCGGCGTGCTGCCCGTGCTGGCGACGAACGTGATGCGCACGCTCCGCATGGTCAAGGAGGAATGCGAGACAGACGCGCTGCGCAAAGCCGGCGCGGCCATCGATCGGGTGCACGCCCGGGTGCCGGAGTTCTTGGTCCCGGGCCGGACGGAGGCCGACGTGGCCGCCGACATTGCGGAAGCGATTGTGGCCGAAGGCCATTCGGAGGTGGCGTTCATCATCGTCGGTTCCGGGCCACACAGCGCCGACCCGCACCATGGTTACTCGGATCGCGAACTGCAAGTCGGCGACATCGTCGTCGTCGACATCGGGGGCGCCTACGAGCCCGGATATAACTCCGACTCGACCCGCACCTACAGCATTGGCGAGCCGGATCCCGAAGTTGCACAGCAATATTCGATCCTGCAGCGGGCGCAGCGCGCGGCCGTCGACGCCGTGCGTCCGGGCGTGACGGCCGAGCAGGTCGACGCGGCCGCGCGCGACGTGCTGGCCGACGCCGGGCTAGCGGAGGCTTTCGTGCACCGCACCGGTCACGGCATCGGGTTGTCCGTCCATGAGGAGCCCTACATCGTCACGGGCAACAACCTGCCGCTGGCCGCGGGCATGGCGTTCTCCGTCGAGCCGGGCATCTACTTCCCGGGCCGCTGGGGCGCCCGCATCGAGGACATCGTCGTGGTGACCGAAGGCGGGGCGCTGGCCGTCAACAACCGGCCGCACGACCTGATCGTGGTGCCCGTGGCATAGCATCCGGCGCTTATCGGGGCGTACGTTGGCCTTGATGTCACTTCTGGATTTGACTCTCCTTCCGATCCGCATCGCACGTCACATCGCCGATACGCTGGTGCATCCCGCCCCGACGGCACCCGCGCCGCCGGCCGAACTCGTCGTCGTCGACGGAATGCCCGAGGGGGTGCCCCCGGCGGCGCTGCGCCGCGAGCCACAGCTCCCGGTGCCGTCGGGCTGGCCATTCGGCGAGGAGTTTCCGCGCACCTGCGGCGCGGGCCGCGTGGCCGGTGGGGCCCTGTTTTGGACCGACTTTCTGTACGACGACCACGGCGCGACGGGCCTGCCGATCGGCGACCTGAAAGTGCAGGCGCCGCCGCGCGGAACCTACGTCTATCCCGACGGCCCCGCCGCCCGCAACGGCGCCGACATCTTCCGGGTCGCGATCGGGCTCACCGCAACCCACACGTGGTGGCGGGTCGACTGGAACACATTGCTGGACGCGTCGGTGCCCATCGCGCTGTTCGCTCTCGACACCGACCCGGCCCGGACCGCGCCGGACCAGTGGCCCGCCGGGGCCGGGGTGCGCTCGGCCGGAATCGACATGGCCCTGCGGATTTCGGGCAGCGGTGCCGCGCTGATCGACCTGACCACCCAGTCGACGACGCCGGTGCAGCACAGCGTCGACATGGGATCGCGAACGTTTCTGGCGCAGGTGCCGCGGACTCTGTTGGAGCCGAGCGGCACCTGGACGGTGCGGCTCGGCGCGGGGCTGGCCAACGCGGCCGGTGACGGGTTCGCCGACGTGCCCGCCGAGCGCGGCGCGCTGCCCGGTCAACCCAACGTGTACAACGTCGCATTCCGCACCAACGAGCAGGAGCCGCCGCACCTGAACTTCTGGTCGGACGCGGCGCAGGCCGACGCGTTGACGGGTGGCGACGTGTCGAGGTTCGCCGTGAGCGTGGAGTGGGCGCGGCTGGCGGCCGGCGAGACCGCTGCCGAGCCGGTGATCACCGGCCCGTCGACGCGCTGGTATGTGTCCTCGATCGAGCTGGGCCAAGGTGTGGCCGCCGACGACATCTTGAGCACCAAGCCGCAGTTCCTCGGCCGGGTGCAGCCGTATTCGGTGTGCCTGCCATCGAGTTTCAAGCCGGGCCGGGCGCTGCCGTTGACCCTGCTGCTGCATTCGCTTGCGTTGGGGCAGAGCCAGTTTGCCGCGATCGACCCCCGCCTGCTGCACCAGGTGTGCGAGGTGCGCGGCTCGGTGGTGATCACGCCGCTGGCCCGAGGGCCGTCGACGTGGTACTTCGATACCGGGGAGTTGGACGTCTGGGAAGTGTGGGCGCGCGTCGCCGAGCAGCTGGGCACCGATCCCAACCGCACCGTGATCTCCGGTTACTCGATGGGCGGCTATGCGGCCTACAAGCTGGGATTGACTTATCCGCAAGTGTTTTCGCAGGCCGTCGTGCTGGCCGGCCCGCCGACGTGCGGGGTGCGGCTGCTTCCCGACGTCGACATCCCGGCCGACCTGGACCCGGAGTCGCCCTGTGCCCGGGAGGGCGATACGTGGAAGCTGCTGGTGAACGCCCGCTGGCTGCCCTACGTGATCGCGCACGGACTGGTCGACGAGCTGGTGCCGTTCCCGTCGGCCGCCGAGCAGGTGCTCGAACTCGACCGGCTGGGCTACCGGCACCGCTTCACGGTGTATCCGTTCGAGGATCACATCGCCTGGGTGCTGCAGGACAAGTTCGAAGACCCGATCGCCCACATGGAAACCGGCCTGCGCCAAGCAGATCCGGGGCACATCACGTTCGCGTGGCACCCGCAACTGGTGCGCGACGACTTGGGTATCGGGCCGCATCGGGTGTGGTGGCTGTCCGGCCTGACCGCGGATCCCGCGGTGACGGCGCGGCGTGGGGCCGTGGCCGAAGTCGACGCGCGGTCGTACGCGCGCCCGGATCCGACGCACACCGTTCGGCATCACCGCGGGTTCCTCCTGAACTTCGACCCGACCCCCGGCGTCTACAGCGAACTGGACTGGCGGGTGGGTCCGCCCGTGGGTCCGCTGCCGTATCTGACACTGCGGCTCACCGGCGTCGCCGCGATCACGGTGGATGTCCAGCGGGCCGGATTGGCACCGCTGCCGGCGTCGACCATCACGGTGGCCACGGACACCGCCGCGCGGATCACGCTGAGTGCGCTGCCCGCCGGGGTCGGCGTCCAGCTCGACGGCCATCCGGCCGAACCGACTTTGGCGGTGCCGGTGGGACGGCACCGCATCACCTTGGCCGCCCAGGCTGTTGATGAATGAGTTGTGGCTGCTCTACGGCCGCGGCTAGCTTGGGCAAAGCCATCATTGGGTGAATAGCTTCGGCGCGCGGTCTCGACGAGAATTTCGCGCGTGGCTCCCTTGTCGGTCGACCCCGAGGCGATGTACGCCGCCGGCAGCGGCATTGGCGCCGTAGGCGAGGCCCTGGCGGCGGCCTTGGGCCCGCTTACCGCAGGTTTTGGGATCAACAGTGGCCAGGATGCAGCCGGCTTGGTGTTCGGGTTGGGGTATCAGAATGCGGCCGAATCGCTCCTGAACGGGGCGGCGGCCGGCATCTTTGCTTGCAGATATGTCGGGGCGAAGGTGCAACTTTGCGCATCCAACTACTCGAGGGCCGACGCGGCGTCCAACGTCCATGGAAGCGGTCACGTGCTGCCCGCGCCCGTGCAACCGCAGGAGTTTCCAGCTCCTGGTCGGCCCGGGGCTATGGGTCCCGGCGTCGCTCAACCGCTGCTTTGGGCAGTGGTGGAGGCGTTGGTCGACGATGTGTGGCCCAACGGCAACGGCGTCGGAATGCAGGCGGCTGCCGGATGCTGGCGGGGTTTCGGCGCTGCACTTCGTGGGGTGGGGGAGGCGCTCAACGGTCCTAAGTCGACCATCGCCGCACAGCAGGTCCCTGAAGCCGAGCTGGTACAGCAATGCATCTCGAAGCTCGGCGCCAAGTTGGGTGACCTCGCCGGGCAGTGCGACGCACTGGCCAATGCGTTGGACGGATTCGCGATCGAGGTGGACAAAGCCCAGAATAATATTCGGGATCTGTTGAGGCGGCTGGGTTCGCTCGGTGACTTAGGGCACGACGTGGTCTTGATCTTCGAGGGTGATGCGGTCGACGAGCTAGAGAAGATCGTCAGAGATATCAACGCCGTACTGGACAACATGAAGCGCGAGGCCAAGGCGCGCGAGCAGGTCATCAAAACCGGAATGCAAATCATTGACGGTTTGGTGGGCGAGATGAAGAGCTACGTGCGGGGCCAGCTGGTCCAATTCTTGGGAGAGACCGTCGGCAATTTCTTGGCCAACCGGTTCGACTTCACCGCCGACGCCGGGGAGGGCATTTTCAAGAGCGCAGTCGGGCTGGCGGAACTGCAAGACCAGCTTGACCCCAGTCGTTTCGTCTTCGATCCCCAAGGCGCTGCGGCCAGCTGGGCGGCACTTGATCAGACCGCGGTGAAATCGATTCCCGCGTATGCGCTGTTCGATCCAGAGGGCGCCCTGAAGAACGACTTGGGGCTCGCGAAAGGCCTTACCCACTGGGATGATCTGACCTCCGGTCGGCCGGGGCTGGCAGTCGGGGAGTTCATCTTCGACGGCGCGACATTTGCGGTGGGCGGCGGCGCAATTAAGGCCGGATCAGAAGGTGCTGAGGCTGCTGCGGCAGGCGCCAAAGCAACCGAGGGAGTGGCCGACGGCGAGAAGGTGGCCCAAGGAGCCGTTGGGGCGGTCGGCGAATTGAACGGTGTTGGTGGTCCGCTGGCCGACATCGGAAAGACTGGTGGTGATATCACCAAAGGCCTCCAAAACCTCGGCGACGATCTACCCAAAGGCGATCTGCCCCCTAGCGGCAGTCCGGTGAACTTGCCGCCCGGCAAGCTGCCGGAGGCGCCGGTTGAGTCGGCGCCTCGACCGTCTGAGGGCGCACCGGGTGCGCCGCATGGACCGGCCGATGCCGGGCCGCCGCCGCGAGGAGTTGGCGAGCGACCCGGGCCCGCGGTTGATCCACACGATCCGGCGCCCGTAGGCGGTCCGCGTGAGCCGGTTGCATCGCCTATCGCCGGTTCACCCGTTGCCTCTGCGGCCGCCGCAGCGGCCGAGCGTGCGCCGTCAACGATGCCGAAATTGATCGATCATTCGCCCACGCAGCTTCCGGTGCCGGAGACAAGATCTCCCGTCGAGCCGGCACCCGCTGCTACGCATGCGGCGCAACCAGCGCCGCCTTCACCCCCGAGTGCGCCTGTGGCCGCGGCGCCGCATTTGTCTTCCCCCAGCGGTCACCCATCCGACATGCCGGCGGCTGGCGGGAGTGTGCATGGGCCTAATGACGCCTTGCCTCACGGCGGGCACCCGTATGAGAAGTCGCCGCATAGTGGGGAACCCGATGGTTCTGGGGACGGAAAGCCGGATCAGCGGGCAGACGATCCGCATGGACGCGATGGGGAGCACCATGGCGACAGTCATGAAGGGCCACCGCACGTCGCGGATAAACCGGTAGCAGGTCAGGATTATCCGTTTCCACCTGACCAAGCACTACAGATCTTGTCGGATCCGCACGCTGAGATTGCACGTCTGGCAAGCGGCAAAGTACCGTCACACATTCTCGAAAACTATGACCCATTAGCGGGTCGAACGCCTGATGAATTTGCAAACGAATTTACCGTTCGTGACTCTGCCGGAAAGCTGAAATGGGATTGGGACAATCAGGCTCCCCATGACGGTTTTGCGGGCACTCCGACTGAAACCGATCGCATTCCCGCGGGCATACATTTGGACCGCGTCGGCCCAAACGGCGGTGCATTCATGTCGCCGGAGGGCGAACCTCTAGCGCGGCGCGCCACGCCACCAGGGCTCGCGTCCCAGTACCACACGATGACAGGGAGTGGCGAACCTGTCCCAGACAACTGGGTGGTTAAGCACGGTCCGGCGAAGGCCGCCTTCGGGCAGCCAGGCGGCGCGGAACAGTGGGTAGTCATTGATAGGCTCTCAGGGCATCCAGTTCCGGTCGCGCAACTGGATCTCGCCGGAGTCATTACCGATCTCACACCGTAGGAGCTCAATGGACATCGGCGCTTCACCAAGAGGGCTCTCTAGCGAACCCGAACTAAAAATGGTGGTGGACCGTTATGAATCTTGGCGACGCCGTTGGATTTCATTGACTGGGCGCGAACCGTCGCGTGATGCACCAGAACTCGCAGAGGGACGGCTCTGGTTTCGCGATGGATTCCCACATCCTGACTGGACGGCACAGGTGATCGAGCCTGCTCCTTTCGGATATGTCGTTCTCGATTCTACGACAGAGCGAAGGATTTCTCCGGATATTGCTGTAAGAGCAATCTTCTCGTCGCTCGAAGACGCCGGAAAGTACATAATCGCGCAGGCAGGCGATATGTTGCGCCGCGAATGTAAGCTCGAACCGCGATACCGAGAATGGCATCGCTTCGGCTTGAGTGACAAGCTTCTCAAAAGTGATAGTGATCGTGTCGCGATCCGCTTTATCGCAGACTATAACGGCATTGCGCCCGATACGGTCCAGCAGTTGATACATAAATACTCGGTCAAGACACAACCGAATCACTGTGCGCATTTAGCAAGCTCGGATGAGCCTTATAGCCGAGTTTTGACGCTATCGTTCGACGAACTTGACGCGACGTTGACTGACGGGCTCGCTGCCAACACTTAGTGAGCGCCAGGAAGAGGTGAGATGAATCCGGAAACTATCAACGCCGCAATTGCTCTGGCCATAAAAGATGGCGATGTTCCGCATATTGACCAGCGAAAGATTGCCGAATTTTTTGTGCTTCGCAAGCCAAATTCCTTAATGCTTGCATCACCGCACTGATTCAGGAGGCTGGCAGTATACCGATCGACTGGAGCTGTATGACATTAGAACAGGGGGGTCTAGGAAATCTTGCGTCGCTTCCGTGGCAGTCATCCGTAATTGAATGAGGAGGCGTTGCACGAGATTGGCCGATGCGTCGGATGGAACCTGCGTTGACAACGGCACCGAGTAGCAAAGAAATCTACGGGCTGCGCCGTTGTCTACCTGCGCGGTCGTTCCGGGAAGGTTCTACTTCTCGCCCCGGTCCAATAAGCCCGACGACCCCAGCACTCGCTCCACGCGCACCTCGATGACCACCCGCCGCGGATTCGGGCGCGGAGTCCGGTAGCGCTGGGCGTAGCGCAGCTCGGCATCGCGGACGGCGTCGCCGTCGCTGTTCACCTTCGACCGGCCCTCCAGCGACAACCACCGCGCGCCGTCGACCTGACTGAGCACCGCGACCCCGCCGCGGTCGGCGTTCACTGCCTTCTGCGATCCGCCGGTGGTGATGACCCGCGCGATGTGCGTCTTGGGGTCGAAGGTGAAACCCACCGCCACGACATGCGGTGAATTGTCGGCTCGCAGCGTGGTCAGCATGGCCAGATGCCGTTCGGACAGGAACGCCAGCGCATCGTCGGTGAGCCGGGTAGTGGTATTCGCCATCACCGCTCACGCTAGCGCAGGTCATAATCGCAGCCGTGGACGACACGGGCGCAGGTCCAGTACTGATCCTGGGCGGCCGCAGCGAGATCGGCATCGAGCTGGCGCGGCTCCTGGCGCCTGGGGCGACGGTGGTGCTGGCCGCGCGCGGGGCCGATCGACTCGACGAGCAGGTCGCCGCCCTCAGAGCCGCCGGCGCCACAGCGGTGCACACAGTCGAGTTCGACGCCGACGACCTCGCATCGCACGGTCCGCTGGTCGACTCGGTCGTCGCGGACCACGGACCCATCGCCACGGCTGTGCTGGCCTTCGGAATCCTCGGCGACCAAGCCCGCGCCGAGACCGACGCCGCGCACGCGGTCGCCATCGTGCACACCGACTACGTCGCCCAGGTCAGCATGCTTACCCATCTGGCGACCGCGATGCGCAAAGCGCACAGCGGCCAACTGGTGGTGTTCTCCTCGATCGCCGGCGCGCGCGTGCGTCGCGCCAATTACGTCTACGGCTCGGCGAAGGCCGGCCTGGACGGTTTCGCGGGCGGGCTGGCCGACGCCCTGCACGGCACCGGCGTGAAACTGCTGATCGCCCGACCGGGCTTCGTGATCGGACGCATGACGCAAGGTATGGACCCCGCGCCGCTGTCCAGCACGCCCGCCCAGGTGGCCGCGGCCACCGCGCGTGCGATGGCCAAGGGTCGACGCACCGTGTGGATCCCGTGGGCGCTGGGGTCAGCGGCCGCCGTGATGCGGCTGCTGCCGCAGTCGCTGTGGCGCAGGATGCCGCGATGATCATCGTGGTCGGCATCGGGGCCGACGGCATGGCTGGGCTCGCGGAAACCTCCCGCAATGAATTACGCAGGGCCACAATAATTTACGGCTCGAAACGGCAACTCGACCTGCTCGACGAGACCGTGACCGCGCCGCGCCGGCAGTGGCCCTCGCCGATGCTGCCCGCCCTGCAAACCCTGCGAGATCGCCATGCCGAAGACATCCACGTGGTGGCCAGCGGCGACCCGCTCATGCACGGCATCGGGGGCACGCTGATCCGGCTCTACGGCCCCGAACACGTCCGGGTGCTGCCGCACGTGTCCTCGGTGACGCTGGCGTGCGCGCGGATGGGCTGGAACGCCCACGACACCGAGGTGATCAGCCTGGTCACCGCGCCGCCGCACACCGCGGTGCGCCGCGGCGGCCAGGCGATCGTGCTGTCGAAGAGCGCGGCCACGCCCCACGAAGTCGCCGCACTTCTCGAAGCCCACGGCCGCGGCGATTCCGAATTGAGCGTCCTCGAAAACCTCGGTGGCCCAACCGAACGGCGTCGCGACACCACCGCGCGCCAATGGGCCGCGGACGCGCCCCACGATGTCGACGACCTCAACGTCGTCGCGATCCGCTACCTGCCCGACGAACGGCTGTCGCCGCTGCCCGACGACGCGTTCCGCCATGACGGGCAGATCACCAAGCATGGCATCCGCGCGGTGACGCTGGCGGCGCTGGCGCCGCGCCCGGGCGAGCGACTGTGGGACGTCGGCGCGGGCTCGGGCAGCATCAGCGTCCAGTGGTGCCTCAGTGGCAACGGTTGCAGCGCGGCCGCATACGAACGCGACGAACGACGCCGCCGCAACATCGCCTTCAACGCCGCGGCCTGCGGCGTCGCCATCGACGTCCACGGTGACGCCCCGAAAGCCTTCGGCGGGCTCGACACGCCATCGGCGATCTTCATCGGCGGCGGCCTCACCCAACCCGGCCTGGTCGATGCCTGCCTCGCCAGCCTGCCGACCGGCGGCCGCCTCGTCGCCAACGCCGTCACCGCGGAATCCGAAGCGCTGCTGGCACAGTCGCATTCGCGCCTCGGCGGCCACCTGAGACGCTTCCAGCACTACCACGGCGAGCCGCTCGGCGGCTTCACCGGATGGCGCCCACAGATGCCGGTCACCCAGTGGTCGGTGACCAAGTGACGGTCTATTTCATCGGCGCCGGCCCGGGCGCCGCCGACCTGATCACCGTCCGCGGCCAGCGGCTCCTCGAGACGTGCCCAGTGTGCCTGTACGCGGGATCGATCATGCCCGACGACCTCCTGGCGCTGTGCCCGCCCGGGGCGAAAGTCATTGACACCGGCCCGCTGACGCTTGAGCAGATCATCACCGAACTCGCGGACGCCGACGCCGCCGGTCACGACGTCGCGCGCCTGCATTCCGGTGACCCGTCGCTCTATAGCGCGCTGGCCGAACAATGCCGACGGCTCGACACCCTGGGCATCGACTACGAAATCGTGCCCGGCGTACCGTCTTTCGCGGCGGCGGCGGCCGCGCTCAAGCGCGAGCTCACGGTCCCCGGGGTCGCGCAGACGGTGACGCTGACCCGGGTCGCGACCCTGTCGACGGCCATGCCGCCCGGGGAAGACCTGGCCACCCTCGCCCGATCCGGGGCCACGCTGGTCCTGCACCTGGCCGCGGCGCAGATCGATGCCATCGTGCCGCAACTCCTCGACGGCGGATATCGGCCCGAAACACCGGCCGCCGTCGTGGCTTTCGCGAGTTGGCCGCAAGAGACGGCACTGCGCGGCACGCTCGCCGACATCGCCGGGCAGACGCGCCAGGCCGGTATCACCAAGACGGCGGTGATCATCGTCGGTGACGTACTGGCCGCCGAGGGATTCACCGACAGCTACTTGTACTCGGCCGGGCGGACGCGGGGGAGCGGGCACTGATGCGAGTGCTGCTGCTCGGCGGCACGGCCGAAGGCCGCGCGCTGGCCAAAACCCTGCACCCGCGCGTCGACATCGTCAGCTCCCTGGCCGGGCGGGTGCCGGAACCCGCCCTGCCGGTGGGCCCGGTACGCGTGGGCGGCTTCGGCGGCGTCGAGGGTCTCCGGCGCTGGCTGCGCGAGGAAGGCATCGACGCCGTCATCGACGCGACCCATCCATTCGCCGCGACCATGACCGCGCACGCCGCGCAAGCGTGCGGCGAGTTGGAGATCCCGCATTTAGTCCTGGCCCGCCCGGCGTGGGAGCCCGGCGATGCGATCGTCGTCGAATCGGACACCACGGCCGCCGAAACCGTTGCAAAGGAACGCTTCTCGCGGGTATTCCTCACCACCGGACGCTCGGGGACGAGGGTCTTCGCCGACAGCAACGCGTGGTTTCTGATCCGCGCGGTCACCGAACCCGACCCCGCGTCCTTGCCGCGCCGTCACCAGCTGGTGCTCTCCCGCGGCCCGTATGACTACGACGGCGAGGTCGCGCTGCTGCGGGAGCACCGCATCGACGCATTGGTCACCAAGAACAGCGGGGGAAACCTGACCCGGGCGAAATTGAACGCCGCTGCGGCCCTGGGCATTCCGGTGGTGATGGTGGCGCGCCCGCCACTGCCGGCCGGGGTGAACGTGGTGGGCAGCGTCGAACAAGCCGCCGAATGGCTGACGGGACTGGATTAGCTGTACTGACCCGAGAGGTTAGGTACGCGGGTGGCGGGTGGTTGGCCGCCGAGTGCGGTGTGGCCGCGGTGGTGATTGTAGGCGTGCAGCCAGGTGGGGAATTCAGTGCAGCGTTCGTGGTCGGAGCGGTAGAGCCGGGCGTAGGCCCATTCGTCGGCCAGGGTGCGGTGGAATCGCTCGACTTTGCCGTTGGTTTGTGGTCGGTAGGGCCGGGTCTTGCGGTGTTCGATGTCGCCGAGGGCTTCACCGAAGGTGCGGGATCGATAGCAGGATCCGTTGTCGGTGAGGACTTTTCGGACTGTGATCCCACATTCGGTGAACCACGTATTGGCGCGCAGCCAAAACGCTGCAGCGGTTTCCTTGCGCTCGTCTGCCAACAGTTCGCTGTAGGCCAGTCGTGAATACGCGTCGATGGCGGTATGCAAGAAATGGTGACCGCGCAACGGATTGTGGTGCTTGCTGCGGCGACCCGAGCTTTTATCGGCCTGCGAGTTGCGGTTGCCTAGGGTGCGGCCCAGCATCCGCCAGCCGCCCCCGGCGGGGATCTTGCCCAGCTTTTTGACATCGACATGCACCAGATCCCCACAGCGCACCGACTCGATGCGTCGAATCACGCGGCCGGTCGGGCGGTCTAACCACCGCAACCTTGCCAGCCCGTAACGGGTCAGTATCCGGTGCACCGTGGACGGATGCAGGCCCAGCAGATAACCGATTCGCGCAGGCCCCCATCGCCGGATGACACGGACTTTGATCACGCGCCGCTCGGTGCGCGTGGGCGTGCGCTGCGGACTGCGATGGGGTCGCGAGCTGCGATCGGCCATCCCGGCCATCCCCAGGGCGCGGTAGCGGTCAGCCCAGCGCGACGCCGTGGTCGCCGAGACTTGAAAGCGCTCCGCCGCCCGCCGCAGCGGCCAGCCTTCCTCGACGACACAACGGGCCAGTCGCAGACGACCGGTTTCCGACAATGGGGCATTACGGTGGGACACGAAGACCTCCGATGGTGAGTGCGTTCCTCGACAGCTCGCACTTCACTCGGAGGTCTTCGTCATGTCACCACGCCACGCCGTCACCAACGTCCGTGGTCAGTACAATTAGCCGGTCAGGTCGTCGCGCTCGGCGTCGGCGGCCAGCAGCGCGTCGCGGGCGCGGGCGACGCGGGACCGGATCGTCCCGACCGGACAGCCGCACACCGCCGCGGCGTCGGCATAGGGCAGCCCGAGCAATTGGGTGAGCAACAAGGCTTCTCGTTGCTCGGCGGTGAGGTTCGCGATCATCGTGGTGACCTCGACCAGGTCTTCGAATCCGCGCGCGTGGCGGTCGCCGCGCAGAACGTGCTCCGGGTCGGCGCCGACCGCGGCGCGCGGTCGCGACTGGACGTGGCGGATGTGATCGGCGACGACACGGCGCGCGATGGACAGCAGCCAGGTCCGGGCGCTCGAGCGCCCGGAGAATCTTTCGATGGCGCCGATCGCGCGCAGGAAAGTCTCCTGGGTCAGGTCGTCGGCGCTGCCCGCGTCCGACAGATATGCGACGAACCGCCATACGTCTTGCTGGGTGGCCTTGATGAAAGCCTCGAGCGCCCTGTCGTTTCCACGCGCGGCTGCCAACGCGAACTCGGTAACGGCGTCGTCATCGCTCGAAGCGATCATGACCAACCACCTTTGTGTCGCGGGCTCACCGAGTCTACGACGTCCTGTCGTAGCTGCGGCGGCGGGGTCGGAAGCCGTTCGGTTGATGGGCCAGAGGTGACCGCGCCGTCGTGCTGCGGGAGACTCTGCCGGCCAGGCGGCATCGTCGGCGTGCCCGGACGCTCCGGCTCTTTCGGACCGCACCCGTTCCCGCGCCACCAGTAACGCGAACGCGAGTCCCAGCAGCAGGGGCATATGACTGGCGATCCGCGTCGCGGTGACGTCGCCGGCGAAGGCGTCGACGATCACGTAACCCAGTAGCGCGACCGAATAGACGCCCGTAATCGCCGCCACCCCAATCGCGGTGACGGGCCAGACGCCGGCGGCCACCATCGCCAGGCCCAGCGCCAGCAACCAGGCGGTGGACTCGTGCATCAAATGCTCTCCGGACATCGCGCCGTGCATGTGGCTCGACACCATCCCGAAATCGATGCCGCTGATTTGCGCGGCGGCGATCGCCACCTGGAAGAGACCGACACCGATCAGGCCCCAGCGCCGGTAGTGCTTGCGCAGCCAACGCATCCTGCGCTGGCGCCCGGAGGATTCCTCGCCGATGCTCGCCATGATCGTCGCGACCAGGTCGGGCCCCTCGCCCGGCTCGACGGTGGCCAGCCGGCGGGTCTGGGCCGCGGCGCCGATCAGCCAGGCGCGGCACCGCCGGCACGATTCCAGATGAGCGTCGACCTGCTGCGCGAGCACCTGGGGACGCTCGCCGTCCAGTCGAGCCGAAAGCGCCTCACGCGCCGCTTCACACCGCATCCCTGCATCGTTGCGCATGCCCGGTCGGGGTGCAAAGAGCGCTCGAAACGGCCGGCGGGAACTAATCCGTGCGGGAAACCGACCACTGAACATCAGCAGCCCACCCCCGACAGCCACCGAAGAGGTATTCGTGTTCGTGCCCGAAGGCCCCCGACGATGACCGCCCCGATCTGGATCGCCTTCCCTCCGGAAGTGCACTCGACCCTGCTCAGCAGCGGCCCCGGGCCCGGATCGCTGCTGACGGCCGCGGCGACGTGGTCGTCGATGAGCGGCCAATACGCCGACGCCGCAGCGGAACTGACCGGGCTTCTGGGCGCGGTGCACGGCGGCGCATGGGAGGGACCCAGCGCCGAACAGTATGTCGCGGCACACGGGCCCTACCTGGCCTGGCTGCAGGAGAGTTCGGCCACGAGTGCGACCGCGGCCGCACTGCACGAAACCGCGGCCGGCGCTTACACCGCGGCGCTGGCCGCCATGCCGACGATGCCCGAGCTCGCGGCGAACCATGCGACCCACGCGGCGCTGGTCGCGACCAACTTCTTCGGCATCAACACCGTCCCGGTCGCCGTGAACGAGGCCGACTACGCGCGCATGTGGGTGCAGGCCGCCACGACGATGACCACCTATCAGGTGGTGGCGGAATCCAGCCTCGCGGCGGTTCCGGCGAGCACGCCCGCGCCGCCGATCGTCACCCCGGGCGCGGAGGCGAGCGTCACCACGATGCAAGCCGCCGACACCCAGCAGCAAGCCACCCAGACCTATCCGTCCTGGCAGGACCAACTGACGGCCTGGCTGCAGCAGTACACCAAGAACTTCGCCTGGCCGGTGTCCAAAGACCTCAACCCCGGCGGCTGGCCGTTCCCGCCGGTGCCGTTCGTCAATGGCCTCGCCTCGTTCTTCGGTCAGTTGGGCTTCTCGCCGGCCCTGTCCAGCGCGCTCGGCTGGGCGATCTTCCACACGCTGATGATCTTCTGGCCGTTCATGCAGGCCGCCATCCAGATGGCCGTGGTGCTGGCACCGATGGTCGTCTCCGTTCTGGGCGCCGCCGCGGCCGGAGGTGCGGCGGCCGCGATCACCGCGGTGAGCGTCGCGGCGCCGTTGTCGGCCGGCGCCCCGCTGCCGGCGCCCGCCCCCGCCTCGGCGCCGATGGCGTCCGCGCCGGCTCCTACCATCAGCACGGCGCCGGCGAGCGTGAGCAACGCCCCGACGGTGTCGAGCGCCCCCGCGTCGACCGTGGCCAGCCCCACCGGAGGCGGGCCGGTCGGCGGCGGACCGGGCCCCGGCTTCAGCCCGACGGCCGCGGACGGCATCGGCGCGGGCATGTCCGACGCCCTCTACGCTGCGGCGCTGTCGGGGCTGGCGGCGCGCGGCAGCGCCAGCGGCCGGGCCCGGCGGAAGTCGGAGGAACCGGCGCCCGACGACGTCGACGCACCCGCTGCGGCCGCGACGGTGGCAGCGGCCAGGTAGAAGGCCCGGGCCCGCCGGCGCCGCGCCGGTACCGCCACCGACCGCGCGTACCGCTACGAATTCCTGGACCTCGAACAGGATTCGGGCGCCGACGACGAGGACCTGGCCGCCGTGGGTGCCTCGGATCAGGGCGGGGGGCCGCTCGGATTCGCCGGGGCCGCAACGAGGTCCGGTGTCGGCCGGCCGGCCGGGTTGGCGACGCTGACCCGCGGTGGGTTGGGCGACGGCCCCGCCGTGCCGATGATGCCCAGCAGCTGGGACGGCGACGCCTAGCCCAGGGGATAGCGGCGGGGCGTGAACACCCGGTCGCCGGAATCGCCCGGGTACCACTGGGTTTGCGAGGAACCGACGATCAGCAGGCAGCGCATGTCCACCTCGGCGGGATCCAGATCGGCCAGCCGCACCACACGCACGTCCTCGTCGGGGCCGGAAACGCTGCGGCCGATCACCACCGGCGTCCCCGGCTCGCGGTGTTCCAGGAGCAGGTCGCGCATCGCGGCGACCTGCCACGTCCGGGCCTTGGAGGCAGGGTTGTAGATGGCCAGGACGAGGTCCGCGGCGGCCGCCGCGGACAACCGCTGAGCGATGATTTCCCACGGCTTGAGCCGGTCGGACAGCGAGATCACCGCGTAGTCGTGGCCCAGGGGAGCGCCGACCCGGCTGGCGACGGCCTGGGCGGCGGTCATCGCCGGAATGACCCGCACCCGAACTCCCGGCCACTCCTTGGCCTCTTCCAATACGGCGGTCGCCATGGCGAACACCCCGGGATCGCCCGACGACACCACCGCGACGGAGCGCCCTTGCTCGGCCAACGCGCAGGCCAGTCGGGCGCGCGCGGGTTCGTCGGTGTTGTCGCTGGGATGACGCCGCTGGCCGTCGCGCAGCGGGACGCGGTCGAGGTAGCCGCCGTAGCCGATCAGGTCGGTCGCGGCGGCCAGCTCGCGCCGGCTCTGCGGCGTCATCCAGTCGGCGTCGCCGGGTCCCAGACCCACCACCGCGACCGCTCCGGCCGGCGAGGGCTGCCGCCCGCGCCGCCCACCGGGCAGCATGGCCAGCGAGAAGTACGGCACGCCCGCCTCGTCGACCTCGGCGGCGGGCAGGATGCGCTGCCCGGCGGTGCTGGCCCGTTCGACGTAATACGCGTCGTTGAGCTGTCCGGACGCTGAAAGTGCTTCGCGCACAGCGTGATACGAGCGACCGAGTTTCAGCACCACGGCCGCGTCGGCGTCGGCCAGGCGGCGGGTCAGCTCCGCGACCGGCAGGGTGCCCGGCAGCACAGAGAGCACCTCGTCACCGGCGACCAAAGGGGTCGCGATGGCCGCGGAGGCGGCGCTCACCGACGTCACACCCGGCACGATGACGGCGTCGAACCGCTCGGTCAGCCGGGTGTGCAGATGCATATACGAGCTGTAGAACAGCGGGTCGCCCTCCGCGAGCAGCGCCACATTGCGACCGGCGTCGAGATGGGCGGCGATGCGGGCGGCAGCCTCGACGTAGAAGTCCTCCAGCGCACCGGCGTAGCCGCCGGGATGGTCGGTCACCTCGGTGGTCACCGGGTAGATCAGGTGCTCTTCGATCTGGCCGGGCCGCAGGTAGGGCTCGGCGATGCCGCGCGCGATGCTGCGGCCATGCCGGGCGCTGTGGTAGGCCACCACGTCGGCCTCACCGATCACCCGGGCCGCCTTCACGGTGACCAGCTCCGGGTCGCCGGGCCCAAGCCCGACACCCCAAAGCGTGCCCCTCCGGTTGGCCTGGTCGGTCATTCGCGATCGCTCGCGATCGCATTGACGGCGGCGGCGGCCATAGCGCTGCCGCCGCGACGCCCCCGCACCACCAGATACGACATCCCGCGTGGGCGGTCGATGAGCTCCTGCTTGGACTGTGCCGACCCGACGAACCCGACCGGGCCGCCCAGCACACCCGCCGGCGGGGAAACTCCTTCGTCGATCAGCTCGAGCAGACGGAACAGGGCGGTGGGCGCGTTGCCGATCGCCAGCACGGCACCCGACAGCCGGTCGGCCCACAGCTCCACCCCGGCGGCCGAGCGGGTGGTGTGCCGGCGCGCCGCCAGCTCCGGGGCGCGCGGGTCGGCCACCAGCGACACCACGTCGTTGCCGGCCGGCAGCCGCGCACCGGTGATCCCGGCCGCCACCATCGACGAGTCGCACAGCACCGGGGCGCCGGCGCGCAGGGCTGTGCCGACGCGGCCGACGACATCGTCGGTGAACGCGACATGCTCGGCGACGTCGACCTGCCCGCAGGTGTGGATCAACCGGACCACGACGCGCGCGACGTCGTCCGGGAACCGGGCCAGGTCGGCTTCGGCGCGGATGGTCGCGAACGACTGGCGATAGATCTCCGCCGCGTCGCGGATGTAGTCGAGCACCCGATTACCGTAGCTGGCGGTATCCGTCGCCGGTCGCCACCAGCACCTCGCCCTCGAGCGGGCTGCCGCAGGCGCGGTCGCAACCAACGAAGTGGCGATGCACTCCCGAATCCTCGTCGAGTGCCCGGGCGGCGTCGGCCCGAACGTCGGATGCCGAGTGCGCGCACCCGGGGCTTCCGGTGCAGGCGCTGACGTTGAGCCAGGGCGAGTTCTCGTCGAACACCAGACCCAACGGCGCCAGCACCCGCAGCGCGACGTCCGCGACGGCCTCGTCGAGATCGCACACCAGCACCGACCGCCACGGAGTGATCACCACCGGCGCCTCGATCGCCGCGAGGTACTCCGCGACGCGGGCGGGCAGCACCCCCAGCGGCACGGCGGCGCCGAGCGCCACGCGGCCGTCGTCCTGGTCGATCCAGCCGACCGGCGGCCTGGTAACCGCGGCAAAGGGGGTGGCGTCGAGCTCGGCGCCGGGGAGCAGGCTTGCGATATCGTCCAATTCCTTGACACGCCAAGCGGTTCCGCGCGTGAACGCGAAACGCGTCGCGATGATGACGAGCGTCTCGATCACCTCGCCGGCGCTGAGCCGGGCACCGGTGTCGCGCCCGGCCAGCAGCAGCGCGTAGCCGTCGGGGAACGCGTGCACGCCGACGTCGGCGCACAGGCCGGACACGTCGGCGCGCCCGTCGTCAAGGCCGAACCAGAACCGGCCGCCGAGCTCGGCGAGGCCGGGCTCGGCGCAGATCGCCGCGTCCAGCTCGGAGACCCACGGCCGGACATCGGCGTTGCCGCCGGCCCGGCCGGACAGCGGCGACGCGACGATGTTGCGGACGCGCTCATGGGTCGCCGACGGCAACAGCCCGGCATCGGCGATCGCCGCGGCCGCCGCCGGCACGTCGGTGATCCCACGCACCTGCACATTGGCGCGCGCGGTGAGCTCCAGCGTCGCCGAGCCGTATTCGCCGGCCACCCGCGCCAGCGCGGCCAGCTGAGCCGCCGTCAGCGTGCCGCCGGGTAGCCGGACGCGCGCCAGGGCGCCGTCGGCCGCCCGGTGCACCTGCAGCGCACCCGGGCAGGCGTCAGTGTCGCGCGTCCTGGCCACCCGTCCACCGTACGGCCATTACGTTCTGCATTGCCTTCAGCCAGAGGCAAACCCTTACCGAGGTGCCGGTCGCGCCATAGCGTCGGCCCAGTGAGCACTGCCACCGCGCTCAACGCTGCCACGAAGCATCCCGGCGGCTCCGCACCCACCGCGCCCAGCGGGCTATGGGAGCGCCGCAAATGGGAAGTCGTGCGCATCGCGTCCCCGCTGGCGTTGCTCGCGCTGTGGCAGTTGGGCAGCGCGATCGATGTCATTCCGCCGGATGTGCTTCCCGCTCCCTCGTTGATCGTCGAGGCCGGCTTGGAGTTGACCCGCAACGGCCAGCTCGCGGACGCGCTGCACGTCTCCGCCGTCCGCGTTGTCGAGGGGCTCCTGCTGGGCGGCGTCATCGGGATCGTCGCGGGCGCCGCGGTCGGCCTATCCCGCTGGGTCGAATCGACCGTGGACCCGCCCATGCAGATGATCCGCGCACTGCCACACCTGGGTTTGATCCCGCTGTTCATTCTTTGGTTCGGGATCGGCGAGTTGCCCAAAGTGCTGCTCGTCGCGTTGGGTGTGGCCTTCCCCTTGTACCTCAACACCTTTTCGGCGATCCGTCAGGTTGACCCGAAAATGGTCGAAACCGCTCAGGTGCTGGGGTTTTCGCTGTATCAGCGGTTCAGCCGGATTCTCGTACCCAGCACCGCGCCGCAGGTATTGGTCGGCTTCCGGCAGTCACTGGCGATCGCGTGGCTGACCTTGATCGTGGCAGAGCAGATCAACGCCGACAAGGGGATTGGCTTCCTCATCAACAATGCGCGCGACTTTCTGCGCATCGACATCATCATCTTCGGGCTGACCGTCTATGCGTTGCTGGGCATCACCACCGACACGGTCGTACGCCTGCTCGAACGCCGCGCCCTGCGCTACCAACGCTGAAAGGTTCGGGCTTGACACTCATCGCAGAATCCGGCGCAGCTCGGCGAGCGCTGCGTACCGAGATCGCCGGCGAGCTGCGCCACGTCGACAAGTGGTACGGCAGCCGCCATGTGCTCAAAGACGTTTCGGTGCGCGTAGGAAGCGGCGAGATCGTTGCACTGGTCGGGCGCAGCGGCTCGGGAAAGTCCACAGTCCTGCGGGTACTGGCCGGCCTCTCGCGTGACCACACGGGCGATCGGGTGGTGGCCGGGGCCCCGGCGTTGGCATTCCAGGAGCCGCGCCTTTTGCCATGGCGTGACGTGCGAACCAATGTCGGATATGGCCTGAACCGCAACCGGCTTCCGCGGGCTCTCGTTCGGCAACGCGCTGATCAGGCACTGATCGACGTAGGGCTGGCCGACCACGCCGACGCCTGGCCGCTGACCCTTTCCGGCGGCCAGGCGCAACGTGTTTCGCTGGCCCGGGCGCTTGTCGCCGAACCGCAGCTGCTCCTGCTCGATGAACCGTTCGGGGCGCTGGACGCGCTGACGCGGCTGACGATGCACGCCCTGCTGCTGCAGCTGTGGCGCGAGCACGAGTTTGGCGTACTCCTGGTGACGCATGACGTCGACGAAGCGGTCGCACTGGCCGACCGTGTCCTGGTCCTCGAGGAAGGGCGGGTCGTTCACACATTGGCGATCGACGAGCCTCGCCGCGTGCCCGGAGACCCAGGGGCTCACAGCGCGCGGCATCGTGCCGAGTTGCTGGATCGCCTTGGGGTGCGGCTGTAGCCATGTGGCGAGGTTTCGTGGCGCTGACCGCGGCAGTCGGGCTTGTGTTGACCGGATGCGTTTCCCGCGCAGGTAATTCGGGCCCGGCCGCGGCTCCTGCTGCGGTGCCATTGTCGGAGTTGTCGGGTCTCACGCTGCAGGTCGGGGATCAGAAAGGAGGCACCGAAGCGCTGCTGCGTTCCGCTGGGCAGCTGGACAAGCTGCCCTACCGGATCGCGTTCTCGACGTTCACATCCGGGCCGCCGCAGGTGGAGGCGGCCACCGCCGGCAAGATCGACTTCGCGATCACCGGTAATACTCCACCGATTTTCGGGGCGGCCAGCAACGCAAAGATCAAGGCGGTTTCCGCATACGGCGGGGGCGGTGCGGGCAATCGCATTCTGGTACACGCCGACTCACCGATCACGTCGGTCACCGACCTACGCGGCAAGACGATCGCGGTTGCCAAAGGCAGCTCATCCCATGCGAACCTGTTGGCGCAGCTGGAAAAGGCGGGACTAAAGCCCGTCGAGGTGAAGTTCGTGTTCCTGCAACCCGCCGACGCTCTTTCGGCCTTCAGTCAGCGCCAGGCCGACGCGTGGGCCATCTGGGATCCCTACACTGCGCAGGCCGAACAGCAGATCCCGGTGCGCAGCATTGCCGAGGCGCAGGGGGTGACCAACGGCGACTGGATTGGTGTAGCGTCCGACCAGGCGCTGGCCGATCCGAAACGCAACACCGCGCTGTCCGACCTGTTGGTCCGGTTTGAAAGGGCCGTGCAGTGGGCCAGGTCGCACCCGCAGGAATGGGCCCAAAACTATGCTGCCGCAGTCGGATTGGACCCACGAGTTGCTGCGGTGGCCGAGGCTCGCAGCCTGCGTCTACCGACCGAGCTCGGTGACGAGGTGGTCGCCTCGGAACAGAAGCTGGCCAACCTTTTTGCGGCGGCGGGCCAGCTTCAATCGTCGCCCCGGTTTTCCAACTGGGTCGACCGTCGATTCAATGAGGTATTACGACAAGGCCTCGTCAGCTGAACTCGGGGGATGAATGTCGGCAAAGTTCTTTGGTTTCTGCCCACCACGGGTTTTCGCCCACCACGGGTGACAGCCGGTCGATCGTGGGGGGATCACACGCGTCGCCGCACCACTTAGTCCCGGCGAGCCATCGCAACGAATTCATCCTGTCGGGGCATCCCCACCTCGAAGAGGCGTACTGGTTCGCCGAGGGCGTGCTGCCGATCCTGCGCGGGAAAGGCGTGGCCTGATCGGCAGTTTGTGGCCGTGCCATCCGGGGCATCCCCGTGCCCGTGGAGACGCTGGAGTACGGCCCAGGACGTCTCGTGGATGTCTACGGCGATGCGACGCAACCCACCGTCCTGTTGTGGCACGGCATGCAGACCGATGCCCGCGCTGCCTTCCGTCCTCTCGCCGGCATGCTCGCCGAGCACGGCGCGGCGGCGGTGGTGCCGGACTGGAACTCCCACGCCGACGACGGCGGCCGCGCCGATCTGCTGGGATCGCTGGATTTCGCACGCGATTTCGCGGGTCGGGGCAACCGCATCGTCCTCGTCGGGTGGTCGATGGGAGGTGCGGCCGCGGCGGCCGTCGCACTCAGCGGCGACGCGCAACTGGCGCACACCGTCTGCCTGGCGGGCGCTTTCATGGTCCCCGACCCGATTTTCGGTCGACGTGCCACCGAGCACCTCTCGGCGCAGCGCATCGGCGCGCCGTTCCTGCTGCTGCACGGCCGGGCCGACGACGCCGTCCCCGTCACGGCCAGCAGGGAGTTCGCCACGGCCCTCGACCGGGTCGGCTGGCCGGTCGAATTGGTGGAGTTGGCCGCCGACCACGGATCCATCGCCGGCGCCGACTACGACCCGAACGCGGATCGCTACGTGCCGGGGAAGAGCGAGGAGGCGCTGCGGGTGGCCGGAGAGGTCGCCGCCCGGGTCGCGGCGACCCTGCTGTACGAATGAGGGGTGGCTGAGCCGACCATCCTGCTGCTGTCGACATCCGACACGGACCTGATCAGCGCCCGTGCCAGCGGCAAGAACTATCGGTGGGCCAACCCGTCGCGCCTGGACGAAAGCGTGGGGGCACCTCCCGCTTGCGGGGGACTGCCCGAGCCGCTGGCCGGGCTATTGGAGGATGCCGCGATCGTCGTGGTGCGAATCCTCGGCGGCTACCGCGCGTGGCAGAGCGGCATCGACACGGTCCTCGCCAGCGGCGTGCCGACGGTGTTGGTCAGCGGCGAGCAGGCCGCCGACGCCGAGTTGACCGGCCTGTCCACGCTGGCGGCCGGCATCGCGGTCCAGTCGCACATTTATCTGGCGCACGGCGGCGTGGAGAACCTGCGCCAGCTGCACGCCTTCCTGTCCGACACCGTCCTGATGACCGGGTTCGGCTTCGGCCCGCCGGTGGTCACACCGACCTGGGGCGAGCTGGAGCGACCCACCACCGACGCTGACGGCCCCACGATCGCCGTCCTGTATTACCGCGCGCAGCAACTGGCGGGCAACACCGGCTACGTCGAGGCGCTGTGCCGGGCCATCGAGGACGCCGGCGGGCGGCCGCTGCCGGTCTACTGTGCGTCGCTGCGCACCGCCGAACCCGAACTGCTGCAACGGCTTGGCGACGCCGACGCCATGGTGGTCACCGTCCTGGCCGCCGGGGGACTGAAGCCGGCCGCGGTGTCCGCCGGCGGCGATGATGACAGCTGGAACGTCGAACACCTGGCGGCCCTTGACGTTCCGATCCTGCAGGGATTGTGCCTGACCAGCTCTCGGGCCCAGTGGAGCGCAAACGACGACGGGCTCAGCCCGCTGGACGTGGCCACCCAGGTGGCGGTGCCCGAGTTCGACGGCCGCATCATCACGGTCCCGTTCTCCTTCAAGGAGATCGACGACGACGGGTTGATCGCCTACGTCGCCGACCCGGAACGATGCGCCCGGGTCGCGGGCCTGGCGGTCCGGCACGCCCGGCTGCGCCACGTCGCCCCCGCCGACAAGCGGGTGGCCCTGGTGTTCTCGGCCTACCCGACCAAGCACGCCCGCATCGGCAACGCGGTGGGCCTGGACACCCCGGCCAGCGCGGTCGCGCTGCTGCGGGCCATGCGCGAGCGCGGCTATCAGGTGGGCGAGGTGCCCGGGGTCGAGGCCGGCGACGGTGACGCCCTGATCCACGCGCTGATCGAACGCGGCGGCCAGGACCCCGACTGGCTCACCGACGGGCAGCTGGCCGGCAATCCGATCAGGTTGTCCGCCAAGGACTACCGCGACTGGTTCGACACCCTGCCCGCCGAGCTGACGGACGCGGTGACACGGCACTGGGGTCCGCCGCCCGGCGACCTCTTCGTGGATCGCACGCAAGACCCCGACGGCGAAATCGTCATCGCCGCCATGCAGGCGGGCAACCTGGTGCTGATGGTGCAGCCGCCCCGCGGATTCGGGGAGAACCCGGTGGCGATCTACCACGACCCGGACCTGCCGCCCAGCCACCACTATCTGGCCGCCTACCGCTGGCTGGACACGGGTTTCGGTGCGCACGCGATAGTGCACCTGGGCAAGCACGGCAACCTGGAGTGGCTGCCCGGGAAGACGCTGGGCATGTCGGCGGCCTGCGGATCCGACGCGGCGCTGGGCGACCTGCCGCTGATCTACCCCTTCCTGGTCAATGACCCGGGCGAGGGCACCCAGGCCAAGAGGCGGGCGCACGCGGTGCTGGTCGATCACCTCATCCCGCCGATGGCGCGCGCCGAAACCTACGGCGACATCGCCCGTCTGGAGCAGCTGCTCGACGAGCACGCCAACGTGGCCGCGCTGGACCCCGGCAAGCTGCCGGCCATCCGCCAACAGATCTGGACGCTGATTCGGGCCGCCAAGATGGACCATGATCTCGGGCTGACCGAGCGGCCCCCGGAGGACTCCTTCGACGACATGCTGCTGCACGTCGACGGCTGGCTCTGCGAGATCAAGGACGTGCAGATCCGCGACGGCCTGCACATCCTGGGTCAAAAGCCCTCGGGGGAAACCGAACTCGACTTGGTGCTGGCGATACTGCGGGCCCGCCAGCTGTTCGGCGGCGAGCAGGCCATTCCCGGCCTGCGGCAGGCGCTGGGCTTGGCCGAGGACGGCACCGACGAGCGGTCGGCGGTCGACCGGGCCGAGTCCGCCGCCCGGGAACTCGTCGCCGCGCTGCAGGTCAGCGGCTGGGATCCCGACGCCGTCGACCGGATCACCGAGAATCCAGACGTGGCAAGGGTCTTGCGGTTTGCGGCAACCGAGGTGGTGCCCCGGCTCGCCGGCACCGCCGCCGAAATCGACCAGGTGCTCAACGCGTTGGACGGCCACTTCATCGCGGCCGGCCCGTCGGGATCGCCGCTGCGCGGCCTGGTGAACGTGCTGCCCACCGGCCGCAACTTCTACTCCGTGGATCCCAAGGCGGTGCCGTCGCGGCTGGCGTGGGAGGCCGGGGTTGCCCTGGCGGATTCGCTGCTGGCCCGCTACCGCAACGACCATGGGCGGTGGCCGCAATCGGTGGGGCTGTCGGTGTGGGGCACGTCGGCGATGCGCACGGCCGGCGACGATATCGCCGAAGTGCTTGCGCTGCTCGGGGTTCGGCCCGTCTGGGACGACGCGTCGCGGCGCGTCGTCGATCTCACGCCCATTCCGCCGGCCGAGTTGGGCCGCCCGCGTATTGACGTCACCGTGCGGATCTCGGGCTTCTTCCGGGACGCCTTCCCGCACGTGGTGACGATGCTCGACGACGCGGTGCAGCTGGTGGCCGGCCTCGACGAGGCCGCCGACGACAACTACGTGCGCGCGCACGCCCAGGCCGACCTGGCCCAACATGGCGACCAAAGGCGCTCCACGACAAGGATTTTCGGATCCAAGCCCGGCACCTACGGGGCGGGGCTGTTGCAGCTGATCGACAGCCGCAACTGGCGCGACGACGCCGACCTGGCGCAGGTGTACACCGCGTGGGGCGGCTTCGCGTACGGCCGCGACCTGGACGGCCGCGAGGCGGTCGACGACATGAACCGCCAGTACCGGCGCATTGCGGTGGCCGCCAAGAACACCGACACCCGTGAACACGACATCGCCGATTCCGACGACTACTTCCAATATCACGGCGGGATGGTGGCGACGGTCCGGGCGTTGACCGGCCAGGCCCCGGCCGCCTATATCGGCGACAACACCCGGCCCGACGCGATCCGTACCCGCACCCTGTCCGAGGAGACCACGCGGGTGTTCCGCGCCCGCGTCGTCAACCCACGCTGGATGGCGGCGATGCGCCGGCACGGCTACAAGGGCGCGTTCGAGATGGCGGCGACCGTGGACTACCTCTTCGGCTATGACGCGACCGCCGGGGTGATGGCCGACTGGATGTACGAACAGCTCACCGAGCGCTACGTGCTGGATCCCGAGAACCGCAAGTTCATGGCCGAATCCAACCCGTGGGCGCTGCACGGGATGGCCGAACGGCTGCTGGAGGCCGCCGGCCGCGGCATGTGGGAACAGCCGCAGCCGGAGACGATCGACGGGCTGCGCCAGGCGCTGTTGGAAACCGAGGGCGACCTGGAGGGCTGACCGGCGGTAGGTTGTTACCGTGACGCCCACCTTCGCCGATCTCGCCAAGGCGCAGTACATCCTGCTGACCACCTTCACCAAGGACGGCAAGCCCAAGCCGACGCCGATCTGGGCGGCTTTGGACACGCTCAGCGGGGACCGGCTCCTGGTCATCACCCAGGAAAAGTCGTGGAAGGTCAAGCGGATCCGCAACACCCCGCGCGTCACCCTGGCGACCTGCACCATGCTGGGCAAGCCGACGAGCGAGGCCGTCGAAGGCACCGCCGCCGTCCTCGACGCGTCGCACACCCCGGCCGTCTACGACGCGATCGGGAAGCGGTACGGCATCGTGGGCAAGGTGTTCAACTTCTTCAGCAAGCTGCGCGGCGGCATGGAAAACAACGTCGGGCTCGAGCTCAGGGTGGCGCCGGCCTGACGCAGGCGACACGCGCACGTCAGCGACGACGTTGTCGCGAAAGTTGGTGTGCCCGAAGGCCTTACGTCCCGGACGCCAGATGTTCGCCGAAGAATGCGAAGACCCGCCTCCACGCGTCCTCGGTGGCGGCCTCGTCGTAGCCGAAACCGGCGATTCGGTTGAGCGGCTGGCCTGGGAGCTTGTTGGCGAAACTGTGCCCGACGCCGGGGTAGACCTTGATATCGGCGGTGATGTTCTTACTGGCGGTCACCTTGCGCAGCTTTTCGGGGGCGCCCCTGCCCAGCGGGTCGCGACTGCCGAAGCTCGCCACGATCGGGCACGCCCCTTCGAGGGTCTTGTCGAGGTTGCGGGGCAGGGGAGTGCCATAGAACGGGGCGGAGGCGCCGAAACCCTTGGGCGACATCACCAGTGCGAACTGGCCGCCCATGCAGAAGCCCGCGACGCCGACCTCACCGGTGCATTCGGGCATGGCCCGCAAGTGATCGCGGGCGGCCAGGATGTCGTCGAGGGCACGGCCGCGCTGCGTCTGCAGCTCTTTCATGACCCGGGTGATACAGCGGATGCGCCCGCCCCGCGCGTACATGTTCGGGGTGATCGCGACGTAGCCGGCATCGGCGATGCGCTTGTTCGTCGATTCCTTGTCGCTGCGGTAGCCGACGATGTCGTGGATCACCACCACGCCGGGCCACGGGCCCTGACCGGTGGGGAGGTCGAGCAGCGCGTCGATCGGTCCGTCGGGGGTGTCGATCTCAATCGTCGTCATGTCGTCATCTAACTGCAATCGCCCCGGACACCACCATGGGAACTTCGGCTCGGCCGGCGCACGTTGGCCAGACATGTTGTCACGGCTGTTTCTGGTCTACGCCCTCGTGGAGCTGGCGGCGATCACCGCCCTGGTTGCGACGATCGGGTGGGGTTGGACGCTGCTGGCGCTGGCGGGCAGCCTGCTGCTCGGCTGGGGGCTCTTGTTGCCGATGTCGGGCTCGCACCTGCTCCGTCAGCTCGGGCACCTGCGGTCCGGCCTCGCCGAGCGGCGTACGGCGGTGCGGGACGGGACGTTGGTCACGCTGGGCGCCCTGCTCGTCGTGATACCCGGGCCGGTCACCACGGTGTTGGGACTCCTGCTGCTGGTGCGGCCCGTCCGGTCGGCCGTCGGCCCGGGGCTGGCCGCGCTCGCGATGCGCGGTCTGCGGCGGCGGATCCCGCTGCTCGCCGAGACGGCACTGTTCGGCGCCGGTGTGCCCCGCGGTGGCGCCGCGCCGGGCGACGGCTACCTCGACGGCTGCATCGAGGGCGAGGTCGTGGACGTCCGGGACATCCGGCCGCCCGCCCTGCCGAACGAGCCGGTGCGCGGCGGCTATCCCGGGCGGCCCGCCTGGGACTGAACACCGGCCGCCGGCACACGTAGTTTTGCCCTGTGAGCGAGACGTCCACCACGCTGCTGGTCAACGGCCGGGTGTATAGCCCGACCCATCCCGACGCCACCGCTATGGCGGTGCGGGGCGACGTCGTCGCGTGGCTGGGCGGCGATGACGTCGGCCGCAGCCTGTTTCCCGGCGCCGACATCGAGGACTTGGACGGCGGTTTCGTGGCGCCGGGGTTCGTCGACAGCCACATCCATCTGACCGCGACCGGCCTGACGCTCAGCGGACTGGATCTGCGAGGGGCGCGCTCGCGGGAGCACTGCATCCAAATGATCGCCGACTACGCGGCGGCCCACCCGGGCCGGCCCGTGTGGGGGCATGGCTGGGATGAGTCGTCGTGGCCGGAGAACAGGCCGCCGGACACCGCCGACCTCGACACCGTCCTCGGTTCTCGGCCCGCCTATCTGACCAGAGTCGACGTCCACTCCGCGCTCGCCTCCACCGCGTTGCGCCGGCTGGTCGCCGATCTACCAGCGGCGGCGGGCTTCGCCCCCGACCGGCCGCTCACCGGCGACGCGCACCACCTGGTCCGCGCCGTTGCCCGCGACCTGCTGACGCCCGACCAGCTGACCGAGGCCCGGACGGCCGCCCTTTCGACCGCCGCGGCGGCCGGCATCGTCGCGGTGCACGAATGCGCCGGGCCCGAGATCGGCGGCCTGAACGACTGGCTGCAGCTGCGGTCCCTCGATCACGGCGTCGAGGTGATCGGCTACTGGGGCGAGGCGGTCAGCACGCCGGAGCGGGCGCGCGCGCTTGTCGAGCAGACCGGAGCCCGCGGGCTGGCCGGTGACCTGTTCGTCGACGGCGCGCTGGGGTCACGCACCGCCTGGCTGCACGAGCCGTACGCCGACGCCACGGACCGGCTCGGCACCTGCTACCTCGACCCCGACGCCATCGAGGCGCACCTGCGGGCCTGCACCGAAGCGGAGGTGACCGCGGGCTTCCACGTCATCGGCGACGCCGCCGTCTCGGCGGTGGTCACCGCCTTCGAACGGGTCGTCGCGCGGCTCGGAGCGGCGGCCGTCGCCCGGTGCGGTCACCGCCTCGAGCACGTCGAAATGGTCACCGCCGAGCAAGCCACCCAACTTGGGCAATGGGGCGTCATCGCCAGCGTGCAGCCCAACTTCGACGCGCTGTGGGGCGGCGCCGACGGCATGTACGCGCGGCGCCTCGGCGCCCAGCGAGGCAGCCGGCTCAACCCGCTTGCGCTGTTAGCATCCCAAGGCGTGCCCCTCGCCCTAGGTTCCGACGCACCGGTCACGGGCCTCGACCCGTGGGCGAGCGTGCGGGCGGCGGCCACCCATCGAACACCCGGCAGCGCGATCTCCGCGCGGGCCGCGTTCGCCGCCGCGACCCGCGGTGGCTGGCGGGCCGCCGGCGTCCGCGACGGCACGACGGGAACGCTGGTGCCGGGCGCCCCGGCCTCCTACGCCGTCTGGAACGCGGGACCCTTGGACGTCCACGCACCCCGCGACGCCGTCGCGCGCTGGTCGACCGACCCGCGCGCCCGGGTGCCGGCCCTACCGCGCCTGGGCCCGACCGATGCCCTGCCACGCTGCCGTCGAACGGTGCACCGGGGCGCTGTCATCCATGGCTAGGGAATGGTTCGGCCGAAAGGACGGTCCCGACCGGGCCGACCAACTCGGCCCGGTGGACGACGGCCCCGCGCCGCACCCGGACACCGATCCGATCAGCGACGAAGCCGAATCAGAGCGCGACGACGAGCCCGTCGACGTCCAACCGCAGTCTGCCCCCGAGCCCGAGCCCGAGCCCGACGACGGCGTCGACGCCCCGGAACCCGGCGCCCCGGCGCTGGCGGACCGCCTGGGCCGCGCGCGGCGGCGGGTGTCGGCGCGGCTGCCCGGCGTGCGGGCCGCCCTGCTGCCGCGGCTGACCCGGTTGGCGTGCGCCGTGGCCGGCGGTGTGCTGCTGTACACCAGCTTCCCGTCGCTGAACTGGTGGTGGGGCGCGGTTGTGGCCGCCGCGCTGCTGGCCTGGGTGCTCAAGCACCCGGCGACGACGCCGGCGGGCGGCTTGGGCTACGGGTTCCTGTTCGGCCTGGCGTTCTATCTGCCGCTGCTGCCCTGGATCAGCCTGCTCGTCGGCGCCGTGCCCTGGATGGCGTTGGCCGTGACGTGTGCGCTGTTTCCCGCGCTGTTCGGCCTGTGCGCCGTGGTCGTGCGCCGGCTGCCGGGCTGGCCCGTCTGGTTCGCGCTGGTGTGGACGGCACAGGAGTGGCTGAAATCAACCGTCCCGTTCGGCGGCTTCCCGTGGGGCGTGGTGGCCTTCGGCCAGGCGCAGGGCCCCTTCCTGCCCTTGGCCCAGCTCGGCGGTCCCGCGTTGCTCTCGATGGCGATCGTGCTGGTGGGCTTCAGCGCGACCGCCATCGAGCTCGAGATCGTGAAATGGTGGCGCACCGGCAATCGGGCGCACCGCGGCGGCGACGAACCGGTGAAAGCCGATGCGGCACCGCCCGCCGTGGTGCTGCCTGGCGTCTGCATCTGCCTGGTCTTGTTCGTCTCCGTCATCGTCTGGCCCCAGGTTCGGCACGCCGGCACGGGATCGGGCGGCGAGCCCTCGGTCACCGTGGCGGTGGTGCAGGGCAACGTGCCGCGGCTCGGCCTCGACTTCAACGCGCAGCGCCGCGCGGTGCTCGACAACCACGTGCGCGAGACGCTGCACCTGGCGGAGGACGTGCGCTCCGGACAGGCGCCGCAACCGCAATTCGTCATCTGGCCGGAGGACTCATCGGACATCGACCCCCTGGTGAACGTCGACGCCGCGCTGGAGATATCCCAGGCCGCGACCGCGATCGGCGCGCCGATCCTGATCGGTACCGTGTCCGAACTGCCCGGCAGCCCGCCGGAGAATCCGCAATACACCAACACCATGATCGTGTGGAACCCGGCGACCGGACCGGCCGATCGGCACGACAAGGAAATCGTGCAGCCATTCGGCGAATACCTGCCGATGCCCTGGCTCTTCAGGCACCTTTCCAGCTACGCCGACCGCGCCGGGAACATGGTGCCCCGCCCGGGCCGGGACATCGTGCACATCGCCGGGGTGCCGGTCGGGGTGGCCACCTGCTGGGAAGTGATCTTCGACCGCGTCCCGCGCAACGCGGTCCGCAACGGCGCCCAGTTGCTGGCCGTTCCGAGCAACAACGCCACTTTCAACAAGACGATGAGCGAACAACAGCTGGGTTTCGCCAAGGTGCGGGCCGTTGAACACGATCGATACGTGGTGGTCGCCGGCACCACCGGGATCAGCGCGGTGATCGCACCGGACGGGGCCGAGCTGGTGCGCACCGACTTCTTCCAGCCCGATTACCTGGATATGCAGGTTCGCCTGAAGACCAAGCTGACGCCGGCCACCCGCTGGGGCCCGCTGTTGCAATGGCTCCTGGTCGCGACGGCCGGGGCGGCAATCTTGGCCGGGATACGGCAGAATGGTTGGTTCGCGCGTTCGATTCGTCGGAGGTCCAAGGGTCCGGACGGATCCTCGGACGCCGGCACGCCCCCAGGCGAAACCCCACCCGGCGAGGCGGACAGTCCTCCCGAGGAGGGCGGAGACCAGGCGCCGCCGGATGACGAGGGTGACTACACTCCGCTCCACGAGGGCGGCCGACGACCGTCGCGTAATTTCGGGCGACACAGAGGAGCTACATGACCACCGGCCAGCCGGCGCCCCGGGACTCGGGAAGTCGTCCCAGCGAGCGCGTCCTGGTGATCATTCCCACCTACAACGAGCGGGAGAACCTGCCGGTGATCCACCGGCGGTTGAAGGACGCCTGTCCCCACGTGCACCTGCTCATCGTCGACGACAGCAGCCCCGACGGCACCGGCGAGCTCGCCGAGGAACTGGCGGCCGCAGACGCGGGTCGTACCCACGTCATGCACCGCACGGCCAAGGACGGGCTGGGCGCGGCGTACCTGGCGGGCTTCGCCTGGGGACTGAGCCGCGACTACTCCGTGTTGGTGGAGATGGACGCCGACGGCAGCCACGCGCCCGAACAGCTGCACCGCCTGCTGGACGCCATCGACGCCGGAGCCGACCTGGCCATCGGTTCCCGCTACGTCGAAGGCGGCTCAGTGCGGAACTGGCCGTGGCGGCGCTGGGCGCTGTCGTGGACGGCCAACACCTATGCGCGCGTCGCGCTGGGCATCGGTGTGCACGACATCACCGCCGGCTACCGCGCGTACCGCCGCGAAGTCCTCGAGGCGATCGGCCTCGACGCGGTGGACTCCAAGGGCTACTGCTTCCAGATCGACCTGACCTGGCGCACGGTGTGCAACGGGTTCGTCATCGCCGAGGTGCCGATCACCTTCACCGAGCGTGAACTGGGCGTCTCGAAGATGAGCGGCTCGAACATCCGCGAGGCGCTGGTCAAGGTCACCCGATGGGGCATCGAGGGGCGCAAGACTCGCGCCGGCACCCAGCGCGCGGACAACCGCAGCTAAAGCGGTCTGAGGTCAGCCGCGGCGGCGTGACCGGATGATTTCGAGCCGCTCCTTGAGCAGCTCTTCGAGCTCTTCGACGCTGCGCCGTTCCAGCAACATGTCCCAGTGCGTGCGCGGCGGCTTCACCTTCTTCGGCTCGGGCAGGTCGCCCTCGATCAGGGTGCCTTCCAAGCCGTTGCGGCACAGCCAGGTGCCGGGAATTTCGGCGTCGTCGGCGAAGGGGACCTCGAACTCTTCGCCGTTCTCGGTGCGGTACTTCGCGAGCTGACGTGGTGCAAGGTCGTGGTTGCGGTCGGTCTCGTAGCTCACGGCTCCGAGGCGACTGCCCCTAAGGACGCGATCAGCCATGTTGCTACTCCTCTAGGTCTTTTCGAACTTTCGGGCTGCTGTAGTGCAATTCTGTCCCGCTTGGCAAACGTCGCGGCGCTCGGCGTAGTTCCCGGCTCGGTGGCCGGCGTACGCGACGCGGCCTTCAATGATACCGGGATCGCCGCGCGAACCCGACTAAAGTCGGCAGCCGTGAGCCGTCGCACCCATCCGCAACCCTGCCGCTGGTGCGGTCGAGACGTGTCCGACGCGGGGATGGGACGCCGCCGCCAGTACTGCCGGCAGTCGTGCCGGCAGCGGGCGTACGAACAGCGCGCCTCGTTGACCCGGGGGCCCGCAGTGGCGCTGCCTCCTGACGCGGTGGTCCTGTCGGCCGACGACGCGGTCGACCTGTCCGACCGGGTCTACCAGGTGCGGTGCGCGGCCGAGGACGTCGCGACCGCCCTCGAAGAAGGGGCCCGGCCCGCCGAACTGCGCGAATTGTGCGACGTGCTGATCCGAGCCGCCCGGGCGGCCGACGGCTGGCGCCGGGCCGGTGTCTGACCCGTCCTGACCACGATCGATGCTCAGCCGGGTACAGTCGCGCCATGGAAGGCGCGTCAGTTGTATCCCGGCCTGGCGGGACCCGGACGGTCCCCGGCACCCGCGGGCGCAAACGCGCGTTTTCGATCCCCGTGGACAAGGCGTTCCTCACGCCCAAGCCGGTCCTCCTGTAGCAGCCGGGAGCATCGGACGTTTTGAAATCCCGTCGGAGTTGGCGATACTCACCAGCGACATTCTTGGGCCGGAGAGCGGCACGACATCGCATCGTGCAGCAATTTCCGTGACTCGGCGAGAGTCGCATCAGGGCATCTGACGGCCAAGTTAGGCGAGAGGTAGTGATGGTGGATCAACTCCAGCATGCGACCGAAGCGCTGCGCAAAGCGCTGGTCCAGGTCGAACGCCTGAAACGCACCAACCGTGCGCTGCTGGAGCGGTCGAGCGAGCCGATCGCGATCGTCGGGATGTCCTGCCGTTTCCCTGGCGGAGTCGAGACACCGGAAGACCTCTGGCGGATGGTCGCCGACGGCCGCGACGTGATCACGGACTTCCCCAGCGATCGCGGCTGGGACCTGGCGAGCCTGTACGACCCGGACCCCGACGCGCGCCACAAGACCTACGCGAAGACCGGTGGTTTCGTCGACGGTGTGGCCGACTTCGATCCGGCCTTCTTCGGGATCGCTCCGAGCGAGGCGCTCGCGATGGACCCGCAGCATCGGATGCTGTTGGAACTGTCCTGGGAGGCGCTGGAGCGGGGCGGGATCGACCCCAGCGGGCTGCGCGGCAGCGCGACCGGTGTGTTCGCCGGCCTCATCGTCCAGGGCTACGGCATGCTCGCCGAGGAGATCGAGGGCTACCGACTGACCGGCATGACCTCCAGTGTCGCCTCGGGCCGGGTGTCGTACGTGCTGGGGCTCGAGGGCCCGGCGGTGTCGGTGGACACGGCCTGTTCGTCGTCATTGGTCGCGCTGCACATGGCGGTGCAGTCGCTGCGTTCGGGGGAGTGCGACCTGGCGCTGGCCGGCGGCGCGACCGTCAACGCCACCCCGACGGTCTTCGTCGAATTCAGTCGCCACCGCGGGCTGGCCCCCGATGGCCGGTCCAAGGCTTACGCCGGGGCGGCCGACGGCGTCGGCTGGTCGGAGGGCGGCGCGATGCTGGTCGTCGAGCGGCTCTCGGACGCCCGGCGGTTGGGCCATCCGGTGCTGGCGCTGGTGCGCGGATCGGCGGTCAACCAGGACGGGGCGTCGAATGGGTTGACCGCGCCGAACGGCCCCTCGCAGCAGCGGGTGGTGCGTGCGGCGCTGGCCAATGCAGGCCTGTCGGCGGCGGACGTGGATGTGGTGGAAGGCCACGGCACGGGCACGACGCTGGGTGACCCGATCGAGGCGCAGGCGTTGCTGGCGACCTACGGGCAGGACCGGTCCCAGCCGCTCTGGCTGGGGTCGATCAAGTCGAACATGGGCCACACGCAGGCGGCGGCGGGTGTGGCCGGCGTGATCAAGATGGTTCAGGGCATGCGCCACGAAATGCTGCCGGCGACCTTGCATGTGGACGTGCCCAGCCCGCACGTCGACTGGTCGGCGGGATCGGTGTCGTTGCTGACCGAGGCGCAGCCGTGGCCCGCCGGGCACCGGGTGCAACGCGCCGGTGTGTCCTCGTTCGGGATCAGCGGCACCAACGCACACGTGATCATCGAGGCGGCTCCCGCGCCCGAGCCGCGCGAGGACCACCCGACACCCGTGGCTGTGCCGTGGGCGGTGTCGGCGAAATCCTTGTCGGCGTTGAGGTCCCAGGCCGCCCGGCTGGCAGCGCATGTGCGCGGGCGCGGTGACCTCGACGTCGCCGACGTGGCCTGGACGCTGGCGGGCCGCGCGACCTTCGAGCATCGGGCCGTCGTCATCGGTGGTGACCGGGACCGGTTGCTGGCGGGGCTCGACGAGCTGGCCGGCGATGAGCTGACGGGGTCGGTCGTTCAGGGCAGCGCGGGACCGGCCGGCAAGACCGTCTTCGTGTTTCCCGGCCAAGGTTCCCAATGGCTGGGCATGGGCGTCGAATTGCTCGACACCGCCCCGGTTTTCGCCCAGCAGATCAACGCGTGCGAGGAGGCGTTCGCCGAATTCGTCGACTGGTCGCTGATCGACGTCCTGCGCGGCGCGCCCGGGGCTCCGGGGATGGATCGCGTAGACGTGGTCCAGCCGGTGCTGTTCGCGGTGATGGTTTCGCTGGCCGAACTGTGGAAATCGGTCGGCGTCAACCCAGACGCGGTGATCGGCCACTCACAGGGTGAGATCGCCGCGGCGTATGTCGCCGGCGCCCTGTCGCTGCGCGACGCCGCCCGGGTGGTCACGTTGCGCAGCAAGCTGCTGCGGTCACTGGCGCACTCCGGGGGCATGCTGTCGATCGCATGCAGCACCGAGCGGGCACGAGAGTTGTTGGCGCCCTACGGCAACCGGGTCAGCATCGCGGCCGTCAACGGCCGGTCGGCGGTGGTGGTGTCGGGCGAGGTGGCCGCGCTGGATGAACTCGCCGGATTCTGCGCCGACCTCGAGCTGCGCAGCCGCCGGATCGACGTGGACTACGCGTCGCACTCGGTCGAGGTCGAGGCCATTCGCGACGAGCTGATCGAGGCGCTGGCCGGTATCGAACCGAGTTCCTCGCGTGTCGCCTTCTTCTCCACGGTGACCGGAAATCGTTTGGACACCGCCGGTTTGGATGCCGCCTACTGGTATCGCAACATCCGGCAGACCGTGCAGTTCGACCAGGCGGTGCGCGCCGCCTGCGAGCACGGGTACCGCACGTTCGTCGAATCCAGTCCGCACCCCGCGCTGATCGCCGGCATCGAAGACACCTGCAACGACTGCGCCTCCGGCGATGCCGCGGCGATCGTCGTTCCCACCCTGGGCCGCGATGACGGCGGCCTCGAGCGATTCCTGGCGTCGGCCGCCGCCGCGTTCGTGGCGGGGGTGAGCGTGAACTGGCGCGGCCTCCTGGCCGGCGCGAGCTTCGTGGAGCTGCCGACGTACGCCTTTGACCGGCGCAGGTTTTGGCTGTCGGGCGAGGGCGTCGGGGCCGACGCCGCGGGCCTCGGGCTGGGCGCCAGCGAGCACGCGTTGCTCAGCGCTGTCGTGGAGTTGCCGGCGTCGGGCGGGGTGCTGCTGGCGGGTCGGCTGTCGGCCAGCCTGCAGGGCTGGCTGGCCGATCACGCGGTCTCCGGGGCCGCGGTGTTCCCCGGCGCGGGGTTCGTCGAGCTGGCGATCCGGGCCGGCGACCAGGTCGGCTGTTCGGTTGTCGACGAACTGACGCTGCAGGCGCCCCTGATGCTGCCCGCCGCCAGTTCCGTTGCCGTGCAAGTGGTTGTCGGCCCCGCCGAAGAATCGGGCCGGCGTCCCGTCTCTGTGTTCTCCCGGGGCGACGCCGGTTCGGGCTGGGTGTGCCACGCGGAGGGGGTGTTGAGCTCCCGCTCGATCGAGCCGAGCGCCGACCTGTCGGTGTGGCCGCCCGCGGGCGCGGTCGCGGTGGACGTGGCCGACGGCTACGACCGGCTGGCGGCCCACGGATACGGCTACGGCCCGGCGTTCCGGGGATTGACCGCGACGTGGATCCGCGGCGACGAGGTGTTCGCCGAGGTGCGGCTGCCGGACGCGGCCGGAGGCGTCGGTGGCTTCGGGGTGCACCCCGCGTTGCTCGACGCGGCGATGCACGCCGTCATCATGGCGCAGCAGGCGGCGGGCCGGCCTGTCGACGTGATGCTGCCCTTCTCGTGGCAGGACGTTTCGTTGCACGCCGCCGGTGCGACCGCGGTGCGCGCCCGCATCGCGCCGGTTAACCCAGCGGCGGGCGGCGGCGCCACCGCGATCTCGATCGAGCTCGCCGACGGTCTGGGATTGCCGGTGTTGTCGGTGGGTGCGATGGTTGCCCGCCCGGTGACCGAGCGGCAGCTGCGTGCGGCGGTGTCGAGTTCTGGCCCCGAGCGGCTGTTCGAGGTGGCGTGGTCGCCGGCCACCGCGTCGGCGACCGGCCCCGCGCCGTCTTACGAAATACTGGAATCGCTTGCCGAAGAACAGGATCCGGTCAGCGCAACGTACGAGCGCACGCATCGGGCGCTGACCGCGGTGCAGGCGTGGCTGACCGAACGTGACTCCGGTGTGCTGATCGTGGCGACTCGCGGCGCCGTGGGACTGCCCGGCGAGGACATCGGCGACCTGCCCGGCGCGGCGGTGTGGGGTCTGGTGCGTTCGGCGCAGACGGAACACCCCGGCCGCATGGTCCTGGTGGATTCCGATGTGCCGCTGGATGATCGGGCCGCCGCGTCGGCGCTCGCCGCGGGGGAGCCGCAGGTGTTGCTGCGCGACGGCCAGGTCCACACGGCGCGGGTGCGGCCCAGCCGCGCCGCCGACGATCTCCTGGTGCCCCCGGCCGAGGGACCCTGGCGATTGGGCATCGGCAGCGCCGGAACCTTCGAAAACCTGCGGCTGGAGCCGGTTCCCAACGCCGACGCGCCCCTGGAGCCCGGTCAGGTGCGGGTCGCACTGCGCGCTATCGCGGCCAACTTCCGCGACATCATGATCACCCTGGGCATGTTCACCCATGACGCGCTGCTCGGCGGTGAAGGCGCCGGCGTGGTGACCGAGGTCGGTCCGGGCGTCACCGAATTCGCCGTCGGCGACTCGGTTTACGGATTCTTCCCGGACGGGAGCGGCACGTTGGTCCCCGGCGACGTGCGGCTGCTGCAGCCGATGCCTGCGGACTGGTCCTACGCGGAGGCCGCCGCCATCTCGGCCGTCTTCACCACCGCGTACATGGCGTTCGTGCACCTGGCGGATGTCAAGCCGGGCCAACGCGTGCTGGTGCACGCCGCGGCCGGCGGTGTCGGCATGGCCGCGGTCCAGTTGGGCCGCCATTTGGGTCTGGAGATCTTCGCGACGGCCAGCAAGGGCAAGTGGGACACGTTGCGGGCCATGGGCTTCGACGAGGACCACATCTCGGATTCCCGCAGCCTCGAGTTCGAGGAGAAGTTTCGCGCGGTGACCGGTGGCCGCGGGATGGATGTGGTGCTGGATTCGCTGGCGGGTGACTTCGTGGACGCGTCACTGCGGCTGGTGGCCCCGGGCGGCGTGTTCCTGGAGATGGGCAAGACCGACATCCGCGACCCCGGCGTGATCGCCCAGGAGTATCCGGGCGTGCGCTACCGCGCCTTCGACCTTTTCGAGCCCGGCCGGCCCCGGATGCACCAGTGGATGATCGAGTTGGCCGGGTTGTTCGACGCCGGTGTGCTGAGCCCGTTGCCGGTCACCACGTTCGACATCCGGCGTGCCCGTGCGGCGTTGCGGTACCTGAGCCAGGCGCGCCACATCGGCAAGGTCGTCATGACGGTCCCGGACGCGCCGGCGGCAGGCACCGTGCTGATCACGGGTGGGACCGGAATGGCGGGTTCGACGCTGGCCCGCCACTTGGTGAGGCACCACGGGGTACAGAACCTGGTGTTGTTGAGCCGCAGCGGTCCCGACGCGCCCGGGTCGGCCGAGCTGATCGCCGAACTGGAGGAAGCCGGGGCGCGGGTGCGCGCGGTCGCGTGCGACGCCGCCGACCGGCAGGCCCTGGCCTCGTTGATCGGCGAGATTCCGGCGGCGCACCCACTCACCGGGGTGGTTCACGCCGCCGGTGTGCTCGACGACGCGGTGGTCACGTCGTTGACCCCGGAACGCGTCGATGCCGTGTTGCGCGCCAAGGTCGATGCCGCCTGGAACCTGCACGAGCTCACCCGCGACCTCGATCTGTCGATGTTCGTCATGTTCTCCTCGATGGCCGGGCTGGTGGGGTCTTCGGGGCAGGCCAACTACGCGGCGGCCAACTCCTTCCTGGACGGGCTGGCCGCGCATCGACGGACCCACGGGTTGCCGGCGATCTCGCTGGGCTGGGGGTTGTGGGATCAGGCCAGCGCCATGACCGGTGGGCTCGACGCCGCCGACCTCGCCCGGCTCGGCCGCGACGGCATCCTGGCCTTGTCGTCGGGCGAGGCGATGGAGTTGTTCGACACCGCGCTGATCGTCGACGAGCCGTTCCTGGCGCCCGCCCGCATCGACCTGACCGCGTTGCGTGCCCACGCCGCCGCGGTCCCGCCCATGTTCGCCGACCTGGTCAACGCGCCCGCGCGGCGCCAGGTCGACGACTCGCTGGCCGCCGCGAAGTCGAAATCGGCTCTGGCCCACCGCCTGCACGGGCTGCCCGAACCAGAACAGCACGCCGTGCTGCTCGACCTGGTCCGCTCGCACATCGCCACCGTCCTGGGCAACACCACGCCGGACGCGATCGACCCGGACAAGGCGTTCCAAGACCTGGGCTTCGACTCGCTGACCGCGGTCGAAATGCGCAATCGGCTGAAAACCGCGACCGGACTGGCGCTTTCACCCACCCTAATCTTCGACTACCCGACACCCAATGGGCTGGCGAGCTACATCCGCGGCGAACTCGCCGGAATGCCACAGGAAATCACGCCCACCCCGGTGGTTCGCGCCGTCGGCGACGACCCGATCGTGATCGTCGGCATGGCGTGCCGCTATCCGGGCGGGGTGAATTCCCCCGACGACCTCTGGCAGATGCTGGTCGAGCGCCGCGACGTGCTCTCGGGCTTTCCCACCGACCGCGGCTGGGACCTGGCGGGCATCTACAACCCCGATCCCGACGTGCCGGGCACCTGCTATACCCGCACCGGCGGCTTCGTGGACGGCGTCGCTGACTTCGACCCCGCCTTCTTCGGCATCGCGCCCAGCGAGGCGCTGGCCATGGATCCCCAGCAGCGGATGTTCCTGGAGCTGTCGTGGGAAGCGTTGGAGCGAGCCGGAATCGAACCCGGCGCGTTGCGCGGCAGCGCAACCGGCATGTTCGCCGGGGTGTACACCCAGGGTTACGGCATGGGCGCCGCCCCGGCTGCGGAGGGCTTCCGCCTGACCGGGCAGTCGTCGAGTGTGGCATCGGGCCGGGTGTCGTACGTGCTGGGCTTGGAGGGGCCGGCGGTGTCGGTGGACACCGCGTGCTCGTCGTCGTTGGTCGCGTTGCACATGGCGGCGCAGTCGCTGCGTTCGGGGGAGTGCGATCTGGCGCTGGCCGGCGGCGTCACCGTCAACGCCACACCCGACATCTTCGTGGAGTTCAGCCGCATGCGCGGGTTGTCCGCGGATGGCCGCTGCAAGGCGTACGCGGGGGCCGCCGACGGCACCGGTTTCTCCGAAGGCGGCGGCATGCTCGTGGTCGAGCGTCTCTCGGATGCGCGGCGGCTCGGCCACCCGGTGCTGGCGGTGGTGCGGGGATCGGCCATCAACCAGGACGGTGCGTCGAACGGGTTGACCGCGCCGAACGGCCCCTCGCAGCAGCGGGTGGTGCGTGCGGCGCTGGCCAGTGCCGGATTGTCCGCGGCCGAAATCGACGTGGTCGAAGGCCACGGCACGGGAACCACATTGGGCGATCCCATCGAGGCCCAGGCGTTGCTGGCCACCTACGGGCAGGACCGGTCCGAGCCGCTCCTGTTGGGTTCGATCAAGTCGAACATGGGCCACACGCAGGCCGCCGCCGGGGTGGCCGGCGTGATCAAGATGGTGCTCGCGATGCGCCACGGCTTGTTGCCGGCGACGCTGCACGTCGACGAACCCAGCCCGCACGTCGATTGGTCGGTGGGATCTGTGGAGCTGCTCACCGAGCCGCAGCCCTGGCCGGCGAACCGTGCGCGCCGGGCGGGCGTGTCGTCGTTCGGTATCAGTGGCACCAACGCGCACGTGATCATCGAGGCGGCACCCGTCGAGTCCACGCCGGTGGTGGAACACCGCACATTGCCGGTGGTGCCCTGGGCGGTGTCCGCAAAGTCGTTGCCGGCGTTGAGCTCCCAAGCCGGGCGGCTCGCCGAGCACCTGCGCCGGCGCAGCGACCTCGACGTCGGCGACGTGGCCTGGTCGCTGGCAGGCCGGTCGAACTTCGAGCACCGGGCGGTCGTCGTCGGTGCTGATCGTGACGAGTTGCTGGCCGGCCTCGACGAGTTGGCCACCGGCGAAGTCGGGTCGGTCGTGCAGGGCACGGCGACACCGGGCGGCAAGACCGTCTTCGTCTTCCCCGGCCAAGGCGCCCAGATACTGGGCATGGGAATGGGCCTGCACGCCGCGTACCCGGTGTTCGCCGAGGCGTTCAACACCGTCGTGGGCGAGCTCGACCGGCACCTGCTGCGTCCCCTGCGTGAGGTCATCTGGGGTCACGACGAAAACCTCTTGAACACCACCGAATTCGCCCAACCGGCGTTGTTCGCGGTGGAAGTCGCCCTGTTCCGGTTGCTCGAATCGTGGGGTGTCCACCCCGACATCGTGCTGGGCCACTCGATCGGAGAGCTGTCGGCCGCCCACGTCGCCGGCGTGCTGTCGCTTCAGAACGCCGCCGTACTTGTGGCGGCCCGCGGCCGATTCATGCAAGCCCTGCCGGAGGGCGGGGCGATGATCGCCGTGCAGGCCACCGAGGAGGAGCTGCGGCCGCTGCTGGCCTACGAACAAGCCGTCGGCATCGCCGCCGTCAACGGGCCCACGTCCGTGGTCATTTCCGGCGCCGAGGACAAGGTGGCCGCGATCGCGAGCCGGCTGCGCACCGACGGCCGCCGCGTCCACCAGTTGGCCGTCTCCCACGCGTTCCACTCGCCACTGATGGAGCCGATGCTCGACGAATTCGGCACGGTCGCAGCCGGACTCGCGATCGGCAAGCCGGTGATTCCGATCGTGTCGAACGTGACCGGGCAGCTGGCGGCCGACGACTACGCCTCGCCCGCCTACTGGAAACGGCACATTCGCGAGGCGGTGCGGTTCGCCGACAGCGTGCGCCTGGTGCACTCGGCCGGCGGGAACCGCTTCCTCGAGGTCGGCCCCGCCAGCGGGCTCACGGCATCGATCGAGGAAACGCTTCCCGACGCTTCCGTGTTCACCATTTCTGCGCTGCGCAAGGATCGCCCTGAACCGGTGACGCTCACCCGCGCGGTCGCGGAGGGATTCGTCGCCGGGATGGACGTGGACTGGCGAGGCGTCGTCGGTACCGCCAACTTCGTGGAGCTGCCCACCTATGCCTTCGAGCGCCGGCGGTTCTGGCTCTCCGGTGACGGCGCCGCGGTCGACGCCGCGGGTCTGGGGCTCGCCCCCGGCGAGCACCCGCTGCTCGGCGCGGTGGTGGAACTGCCGGCGTCCGGCGGGGTGGTGCTGACGGGTCGGTTGTCGCCCGGTACGCAGGGCTGGCTGGCCGACCACGCCGTCGGTGGCGTCGTGCTGTTCCCGGGCGCGGGATTCGTCGAGTTGGCGGTGCGCGCCGGCGACGAAGTGGGCTGCGGCGTCATCGAGGAGCTGAATCTGGCCGCGCCCCTGGTGTTGCCCGGTTCGGGGTCGGTCGCGGTGCAGGTGGTGGTCGGCGGTGCCGACGAAGCGGGGGCCCGTGCCGTGTCGGTCTTTTCGCGCGCCGACGCGGGTTCGGCTTGGTCGTTGCACGCCGAGGGCGTGCTCCGCGCCGGGTCGGTGCAGCCGGGCGCGGACCTCTCGGTGTGGCCCCCGGTGGGCGCCACCCCGGTGGACGTCGGCGACGGCTATGAGCGCCTGGCCGAGCGCGGGTATGGCTACGGGCCGGCGTTCCGCGGCCTGACCTCGATGTGGCGCCGCGGCGACGAGGTTTTCGCCGAAGTGACCCTGCCCGCGGACAGCGGCGTCTCGGCGGCGGGCTTCGGCGTCCACCCCGTGATGCTCGACGCGGCACTGCATGCGGTGATCCTGACCGCCGACGGCGACGAGCTCCCCGAAGGTTCGATGCTGGTGCCGTTCTCGTGGCAACGGGTGTCGCTGCACGCGGCGGGCGCGGCGGCGGTGCGGGCGCGGATCGTGCCGGTCAGCGATTCCGCGGTTTCGATCGAACTCGCGGACGGGCTAGGTCTCCCTGTGCTCTCCGTGGGCTCGATGGTCGCCCGGCCGGTGACCGACCAGCAGCTGCTGGCCGCGGTCTCGAGTTCCGGCCCGGAGCGGCTCTTCGAGGTCATCTGGTCGGCCCAGCGGTCGACATCGGTGCAGCCCGTATCGGTATCTGCGTGGGGTGCAACGGAATCCGGCGAATCCGAGGCGCAACCGTCGGCGGTGGTGTTCGAGTCCGCGCCGGTGGCCGACGATGTCGTCGCCGATGTCTACGCGGCCACCCGCGCGGTGCTGCCGGTGCTGCAGTCCTGGCTGGCCCGGGATGGGGCCGGCACCCTGGTGGTGGCGACCCGCGGCGCCATGGCGTTGCCCGGAGAGGACGTCTCCGACCTCGCGGGCGCGGCGGTATGGGGCCTGGTGCGTTCGGCGCAGACCGAACACCCCGGTCGGATCGTGCTCGTCGACACCGATGGCCCGTTGGACGAGGAGTCCGTCGCCACGGCCTTGTCGGCCGGTGAGCCGCAGGTGGTGCTGCGCGGCTCGACGGTGTACACCGCCCGGGTGCACGGCAGTCGCGCCGTCGGCGGTCTGCTGGTCCCCCCGGCCGACGGGCCGTGGCGTTTGGGCATGAGCAGCTCTGGCACCTTCGAGAACCTGCGGTTGGAACGCATCCCGGACGCCGACGCCCCGCTGGGCACCGGGCAGGTCCGGGTCGCGCAGTCGGCCCTGGCCGCCAACTTCCGCGACGTGATGATCGCGCTGGGGCTGTACCCGGATCCCGACGCTGTCATGGGTATCGAGGCTTCCGGCACGGTCATCGAAACAGGTCCTGAAACAACACGTTTCGCGATCGGTGACCGCGTGATGGGCCTGTTCCCCGACGGCACCGGAACTGTCGCCAGGACCGACCAGCGCCTGCTCGCCAAGGTGCCGACCGGGTGGTCGCACACGGCGGCCGCCACGGCGACGGTGGTGTTCGCCACCGCCTTCTACGCGCTGGTGGACTTGGCCGCCGCCAAGCGGGGCCAGCGGGTGCTGGTGCACGCCGCCGCCGGTGGCGTCGGCATGGCCGCAGTGCAGCTGGCCCGCCACCTGGGGTTGGAAGTGTTCGCGACCGCCAGCCGAGGCAAGTGGAACACGTTGCGCGGCATGGGGTTCGACGACGACCACATCGCGGATTCCCGCAGCCTGGATTTCGAGGAGAAGTTCCGGGCGGTCACCGGTGGGCGCGGCGTGGACGTGGTGCTGGATTCGCTGTCCGGCGACTTCGTGGATGCGTCCCTGCGACTCGTCGCCCCCGGCGGTGTGTTCCTGGAGATGGGCAAGACCGACATGCGGGAGCCGGAGGCGGTCGCCCGGGAACACCCCGGCGTGCGCTACCGCGCCTTCGACCTCTTCGAGGCCGGGCCGGACCGCATCGCTCAGATCCTCGACGAGCTGGTCGCCCTGTTCGGCGACGACGTGCTACGGCCGTTGCCGGTGACCAGGTTTGACGTACGGCGTGCGCCGGCGGCGTTGCGGTATCTGAGCCAGGCCCGCCACGTGGGCAAGGTCGTGATGACCATGCCCGACGCCTGGGCGGCCGGCACCGTGTTGATCACCGGTGCCACGGGGATGGCGGGTTCGGCGTTGGCCCGCCACGTGGTGACGCGCCACGACGCGCGCAACCTGGTGTTGGTGAGCCGGCGCGGCCTGGACGCGCCGGGCGCCGCGGAACTGGTGACGGAGCTCAGCGCCGCCGGAGCCCAGGTGCAGGTGGTGGCCTGTGACGCCGCCGACCGGGAGGCACTGGCCAAGGTGATCACCGATATCCCGGTGCAGCGGCCGCTGTCGGGCGTGATCCACGCAGCCGGCGTGCTCGACGACGCGGTGATTTCCTCGCTCACCCCGGAGCGAGTGGCGGCGGTGCTGCGGGCCAAGGTCGATGCGGCGTGGAACCTGCACGAGCTGACCCGCGATCTGGATGTGTCGGCGTTCGTCTTGTTTTCGTCGATGGCGGGCTTGGCGGGCGCCTCGGGTCAGGCCAACTACGCGGCGGCCAACTCGTTCCTGGACGGGCTTGCGGTGCACCGGCGCACGCTGGGGCTGCCGGCGATGTCGCTGGCCTGGGGTCTGTGGGATCAGGCCAGTGGCATGACCGGCGCGCTCGGCGCCGCCGATCGCGCCCGGTTCGGCCGCGACGGGATCGTCGCGATGTCCTCGGACGAAGCGCTGGAACTGCTGGACACAGCGCTCATCGTCGACGAGCCGTTCCTATTGCCCGCCCACATCGACCGTGCGGCACTGCGGGTCAAGTTCGACGGCGGGACGTTGCCGCCGATGTTCGTCGATCTGATCAACGCGCCGACCCGGCGCCAGGTCGACGATTCGCTGGCCGCGGCGAAGTCGAAATCGGCCCTGCTGCAGCGGCTGGAGGGGCTGCCCGAGGACGAGCAGCACGCGGTGCTACTGGACCTGGTGCGGTCCAACATCGCCACCGTGCTGGGCAACTCCAGCCCCGAGTCCATCGATCCGGACCGGGCGTTCCAGGAGTTGGGCTTCGACTCGCTGACTGCGGTCGAGATGCGCAACCGGCTGAAATCCGCCACCGGCCTGGCGTTGTCGCCCACGCTGATCTTCGACTACCCGAACTCCGCCGCGCTGGCCGGTTACATGCACCGCGAACTCGTCGGCGCAGCCGAGCAGCAGAGTCCGGTGGCCGCGCCCGGGGAAGCCGAGATACAGCGGGCGGTGGGCTCGATTCCGGTCAAGCGCCTGCGGCAGGCCGGGGTGCTGGAGCTGTTGCTGGCGTTGGCGAACGAAGACGGCAACGCGCAGCCGGTCGCCGCGGTGACCTCGGAGAAGGACATCGCGGACATGGATCTCGAGGATCTGGTCAACGCGGCGCTGATGGACGACGACGAATAGTCATGAAAGTCGACAATCAGTGAGAATCGCCGTCACCGGGGCCGGCGGCGTGCTCGGCCGGGGCCTGACGTCCCGCTTGCTCAGCCAGGGCCACGACGTCATCGGGATCTCGCGGCACCGACCCGAAAGCTGGCCGAGTGCAGCCGAATTCGTCGCGGGCGACATCCGGGATAGCAGTGCGGTCAGCCGCGCGGTCGCCGGTGCCGAGGTCGTCGCGCACTGCGCGTGGGCGAACAGCCCGGGCGCCGAGGCGCGGATCAGCGAGCAGGTGAACATCGGGGGCACGGCCAACGTGCTGGCGGCGATGGCTGAGTCCGGCGCCAGACGGATCGTCTTCGCGTCGTCGTCGCAGGTTTACGGCGGCGGAGATGCGCCGAAGACCGAGCACGACGCGAGGACGCCGGTCACCGCGGACGGACACTACAAGGCCCGGGCCGAGCAGCTGCTCGAGGACTCGGACCTGGAATGGGTCGCGATCCGCTCCGCGTTGATTCTCGGCCGAAGCGTCGACAACTGGGTGTGTCGGTTGCTGGCGCTGCCCGTCTTTCCCGACGGGTCGGCCGACCGCCTCATGCAGGTCGTCCACCTCGACGACGCCCTTCGGCTATTCGACCGGGCGCTGGTGGACACCGAAATCGGCAGCGGCGCCGTCAATCTCGCCGCCTCCGGCGAGCTGACCTTCCGGCGTTTCGCCGCGGCGCTCGGGCGCCCGGTCGTGCGGTTGGGCTTCGGACCCGCCGAGCTGCAACTGGTGCGCGGCGCCGCTTTCATGGATACCGCGCGGTTGCGCGAGCAGTGGGGATTCCGGCCCGCGTGGAATTCCGGTGAATGTGTCGAAGACTTCGCGCTCGCGGTGCGCGGCCGGGTCACCGTGGGTAAGCGGGTGGTGTCGCTGCCCTGGCGGATGGCCACCATCGGTGACCTTCCCTCGGTCGACGCGACTTCCGAGGACGGGGTGAAACCCGAATGGGCCGGCCCGGCGGGAGATAACGGGGAATTCGACACCCCGATCGACCCGCGCTTTCCGACCTTTCTGGCCACCAATCTGTCGGAGGCGCTGCCCGGCCCGTTCTCGCCGGCGTCGGCCTCGGTGACCGTGCGGGGGCTGCGTGCCGGCGGCGTGGCCATCGCCGAGCGGCTGCGGCCCGGCGGCATCATCCAGCGCGAAATCGCCATGCGGACCGTCGCCGTGTTCGCGCACCGGCTCTACGGGGCCATCACCTCCGCGCACTACATGGCCGAAACCGTACCCTTCGCCAAGCCGGCGACGATCGTCAGCAACAGCGGATTCTTCGGCCCCAGCATGGCGTCGTTGCCGATCTTCGGTGACCAGCGCCCGCGCTCCGAAACCGGCCGCATCCGCAAGCAACTGAGGACCGTTCGCAACATCGGTGTGTTCGGTGTCAACCTCATCGGCCTGTCCGCCGGCTCGTCCAGGGACACCGACGAGTTCGTCGCCGATGTCGATCGCCTGGAGCGCCTGGGTGACGACGTCGCCGGGCTGGACGATCGCCGGCTGCTCAGCCTGATCACGTTGGCGCGCGACGATGTGGTGCACGGCTGGGTGCTGGCGTCGGCGTCGTTCATGCTGTGCGCCGCGTTCAACGTCCTGCTGCGCGGTTTATGTGGGCGAGACACCGCCGCGCCGGCGGGGCCGGAATTGGTCAGTGCGCGGTCGGTCGAGGCAATGCAGCGGTTGGTCCTTGCCGCGCAACGCGATCCGAAAGTGACAGCGCTACTGGCCGAACCGGGGGATCGGCTGGGCAAGCTGGCGGTCGAGGCGCCGGAGTTCCACGCCGCCGTGCTGGCCGAGCTGACGCTGATCGGGCATCGCGGCCCGGCCGAACTCGAGATGCGGTCGATCAGCTACGCCGACGATCCCGAGTTGCTCGTCCGGATGGTGACCAAAGCGATGAGCGCCCCTTCGACGCCCCAGCCGCGGCGCCCCCGGATTCCGTTGCACGCCAAGCCGATCGCGCAGCTCGCGGCACGACAGTTGCGCGACCGAGAAGTCCGTCGCGACAAAGTGGTGCGGGCCAACTGGGTGCTCCGCAACCTGATGCGTGAGTACGGGCGCCGACTGGTCGAGGCCGGAACCCTCGATACCGCCGATGACGTGTTCTACCTGCTCGTCGACGAGCTCGATGCGCTGCCGGCCGACGTCGGGGCGCTGGTGGCCCGGCGCCGCGCTGAACAGCGGAGGCTGGTCGCCGTGGTCCCGCCGACGGTGTTCAGCGGGAGCTGGCAACCAACCGAGACCACGTCGGCGGCCCTCGCCAGCGGGGAGACCCTGCGCGGGGTCGGTGTGTGCGGGGGCAAGGTGCGCGGCCGGGTGCGGATCGTGCGTCCCGAGACCATCGACGACCTGCAGCCCGGCGAGATCCTCGTCGCGGAGGTCACCGACGTCGGATACACCGCGGCATTCTGCTACGCCGCGGCCGTGGTGACCGAGCTCGGCGGCCCGATGTCACACGCCGCCGTGGTGGCCCGCGAGTTCGGCTTCCCTTGTGTGGTGGACGTGCAGGGAGCCACGAAGTCGTTGCCGCCCGGGGCGCTGATCGAGGTCGACGGGGCGACAGGCGAAATACAAGTGCTTGAGGTGACCACTTAGGAGGCCGGGTCTCCTTGGCGTACCGGCAATGGTCTACGTCAGGCTGGGGTGAGCCGGATCGGCAAGCAGATGGGTCCGCGCAGCGAGCTGTGGGTCGACCACTGCGTCGCGCCCTCGGGAGTGATTCGGGCGACGCGGGTGGCGAGTTGGCGCAGTACTGCATGGGCTTCCATGCGGGCCAGCGGTGCTCCCAGGCACATGTGTGCGCCATAGCCGAAGGCGACGTGCGTTCGCGGGTCGCGGTCGGCGCGGTACTCGTCGGGGTCGTCGAACGCGGTGGGGTCACGGTTGGCCGCGCCGAAGGACAGCAGCACGCGTGATCCGGTGGGGATGGTGACGTTGCCGATTCGGTAGTCGGCCCGGGTGTAGCGGTAGAGGTTCTGGATGGGCGTCGTGATGCGTAGCTGCTCTTCGACGGCCAGGGGGATCAGGTCGGGGCTGGAGCGGATCAGGTCGTATTGGTCGGGATGGCGCGCTAGCGTGTCGAACATTCCGCCCAGGAGGTTGGTCGTGGTCTCATTGCCGGCGATCAGCAGATGGATGGCGATGATCAGAAGCTGACGGTCGGTGAGGCTGCCGTCGGTGTTGTGCTCGAGAAGGCGTCCGAGCACGGTGTTGGACCCCTTGAGTCGGCCCGCAGCGAATTGGCGTGTGAAATAACGCTGTAACGCCAGCATTGCCGACATCGACTTGGCCGCGTCGACGACACCGGAGAGCCTGGGCTTCAGCTCCATGACTCCCACGGCGCATTCCGACCAACGACGGAAGTCGGCGACGTCGGTGTCGGGTACTCCGAGGATTTGGGCGATCAAGCGTATAGGCATGGGTATGGTCAAGCGCTGTACGACGTCGCAGCCGGGGTCTTTCATCACGTCGGTGATGAGGTCGGTGGCCAGCTTCTCGGTCATCTCCTGCCAGGACCTCATGGCCCCCGTGCTGAATCCCGGCTGGACTTGCTTGCGAAGCCGGGTGTGTTCTTCACCGTCGGTGAGGACCGCCAATGGCGCGGACATGCGCAGGCGCGTGACCCCTTGGGTGCTGGTGACCTGGTCGGTGTCGCGCAAGGCGGCCCGCACGTCGTCAAGGCGGCTGATGATGAAGGTGGCGCGCCTGGGGTTGTAATGCACGCGGCCGCTTCGGTGCAGGGCGCGGTACGCATCGAACGGGTCCGCGGCGGTGGCAGGGTTCTGTGGGTCGTAGTCGGTGTTGATCGCGCCGGTCCACCCGTCGTATCCGCGTCGGCGGGTCCGGATAGCGGCGGCTACATTCAGCCGCACGGCGCTACCGACTGGTCGGAGCGTTTCGGCTGCCTTGTGGGCGGTCCGGATGATCGACACCGTCGGCCCTAACCGGATCGCTCAACTGGGTGACCGTCGCCGCGTCGCGTGCGGAGTTGGGTGCGAAGGATGTTGATCGTCAGGTAGGTGAGGTAGCAAGTGGACAAGACGGCCGTTGGTCGACGCGTGTGCGTGCGCAGCAGGACGACTCCGAGCGCCGTTTCGATCGCGCCGTTGACGTAGGTGAACGTGCGAGCGTGATTGGGGAAGCCGAGGCGATTGATGGGATCGAAGATCCGCGGAACGAGGAAGTGCGCCACGCCGATAGAGCTGCTTAGTAAGCCGAGCGCTTGGCGCGTGTGTGCGCTGCGGTTGTCGATGTCCGCCATGGCGATGTCGTCCTCTTTCGGTCACCGCGGGGCTATGTGTTGCGACCTAGCGGGATCATGTTCTTGAGCGTGAATGCCGCCAGAACGCCACCGTCGCAGGCGATGTCGGCACCGGTGAGGTAGCCGGCCTTGGTCGAAGCGCAGAAAGCCAAAACTTCGGCGACTTCCTCGGGCTTCCCAAAGCGCTTCAACGCGGCCAGTTTCACCATCGCTTCCGATCCGGCTCGCTCCTCCAACCTGCCCATCTCGGTGTTGATGCTGCCCGGGGACACCGAGACGATACGGGCGCCGCGGCTGCCGAACCGGGCCGCCTGAGATGCGCTGTACCACGTCACAAAGTTCTTGCTGATGGAGTACGCCAAGCCGGGGCGGACCCTGGTCGGCACGATGTTGCAGGCCGAGGTCGCCTTGGTCATGAAGCGGTCCTCGTTGTGCAGAGCGTCCTTGAAGTGACGCTTGGGGATGAGCAACCGGGGGAACATGTGCGCGGCCATGGACGCGACGTTGACGATCGCGAAGCCCTCACGCGCCACTGGGAGGAACCCCTCGTTGACATGGGCCGTGCCGAGCGCGTTGATCCGCAGAATGTGTTCGGCGTCGCCCATGCTCGGGCTCACACCCGCGGTGTGGATCACCGAGGTCACCGACCCCAACGATGTGGAGGTGGCGATCAGCTCGGCGACGGATGAGCGGTCGGTCACGTCGCAGTGGACCGTCACGCAGCCGATGCCGAGGCCTTGCAATTCGGCTGACGCCGCCTGCAGACCGCTCGCGCTGACATCGCTGATGACGACCAGCCGGTCCCGCCCGACGATCTTCGCCGCTGCCAGTCCGATGCCCCCCGCGCCTCCGGTGATCACGCACAGCTCACGCATGTAGTCGCCCTTACAACCCAAAGCCAGACTCGGTTCGCGACCCTGTTCGACCGGGTCGGCGATGGCTAGCGTCAATTACGAGAAATTTTCTCTCGTTAATCGTGGCACATCCTGGCGCCGTTGCCTAGGCGCGGCCTCGAGCCATTGCTCTAGGTTCTGTGTGTGAGCCAATCCCGGCGGGGACGACCGCGGAGCACAGCCGTGCATGAGGCAATCCTGGATGCCACCCGGTCGCTCCTCGTCGAAGCCGGCTACCGCGGAGTCTCGATGGACAAGGTCGCCGTGATCGCCGGCGTGGCTACCCAAACGGTGTATCGACGGTGGCCGTCGAAAGCCCCCCTGGTCGCTGAGGCGGTCATGCAGGCCTACGACCAAACCGACTTCACGCTTCCGGATACGGGAGACACGGTCGAGGACTTGAGAACCTGGATGCGCGCGTACGCCGAAATCGGTTCGGCCGCTGAGAACGTCGCACTCATCCGTTCTCTCGCTGCCGCCGCTGCCGAAGACCTGACCGACCGCGACGCCCTATACCGCCAACTCACCAGCCGTTTCCACGACGCAGTGTCAGACCGGTTACGCGTCGGAATCTCGATGGGCCAGATTCGCGGGGATGCCGACGTCGAAGCCGCCGCCGACGCGTTGATCGGCGCCACGCTCTACCGCATGCTCAGCGTTACGACCTCTGCGGAAGAAACCACCGAACGCTACTACGGACTGATAGATACCCTGATGTGCGGCATCGCGACGCGGACGTGAGCCGGGCGAGTTGCGATATGTCACGGGGCTGGAGTTCAAAGTCGACGCCGAGGTGACCATCAACAAAACCGCTTACAGCGGCCAGCTATTCGGCGCGACCACATAACTCAGCGCCGCCGCCGGGGGCAACGGCCGGCGTTCTTTCACCGAGATCGCATCGATCACAAGGGCGACGTAGCGTCGCCAGCCGTCGCTGTCCGGGTCCATCGTCGGCAGCACCGCGTAGAGCATCGCGACCAGACGCGGAAGGTCATCGGCAACCAGGTCCGCGCGGACCAGTCCGGCCCGCTGGCCCCGGCAGGCCAGCTCGTAGAGGGCTTGGTTCAGTGAGTCCGAGATGTCGGCGGTCAGCGACCCGGCCCGGTGCGCGGCGGTCAGCAGGTGTCGTTCGCGGACCCCGAGTCCGATTGCCGCTTCGATCAATTGGTGCAGGCCGCGCAGTGGGTCGGCCATGCGCCGCGCGTCTTCGATCGCCGGCGTGAGGTACTCGGCGACGCTTTGGTCCAGGGCCGCCCGGACCAGGTCGGCCTTGGCCGGGAACCTGCGGTAGAGCGTTCGTTCGCCGACTCCGGCGCGACGGGCGACGGCTTCGATGGGCGCATCCGGTCCCAACTCGCCGTAGACGGCCCGCGCGGCGCGCAGGATGCGCTCGGCGTTGCGCGCCGCGTCCGCCCGCAACGGCCGGTCTTCCACCGTTGTCATCCGCACAGCGTAACTGACGGTTGACTGCCACCTCTCCGGCTTCTACGCTCCGTATAACTGACAGATGACTGACATTTAAAGCGGAAGCGCCGATATGTCAATGATTTCCGAGACGGATCTTCCCGTCATACCCGCCCGGCGGGATGCCGGATGCCCGCTTCATCCGCCGGCCGACTTCGTGCGCTGGCGTCAGGAACCCGGACTGCGACGGGCGATGTACCACGGGCAGCCGGCCTGGGTGGTGAGTCGCTACCACGACATCAGGGCGGCGCTGCTGGATCCGCGCCTGTCCGCGGACACCATCCCGGCATCCATGAAACCGACAAGCACGGACAACACCACCCCGGTGATGTTCGCGCGGGTCGACGACCCCGAGCATCATCGGTTGCGGCGCATGCTGACCGGTGATTTCACCTTCAGGCGTTGCGAAAGGATGCGGCCGCAGATCCAGGAATTGGTAGATCAGCACCTCGATGCGTTGATCGACAACGGGCCGCCCGCTGACCTGGTCCGCGACTTCGGCTTGCCGGTGCCCTCACTGGTGATCGCGTTGCTGCTGGGCGTGCCGTCCGAAGACCTGCCGTTCTTCCAGCACCACTCCACGCGTGGGCTGGAGTGGACCACGACCGACGAGCAACGGGCCGAATCCTTCGGGGCGATGTATGCCTACATCCAGGAGCTGGTCGATCGCAGGGCCGACGATCCCGGCGATGACCTGATCAGCCGCCTGGTCACCGGCTACGTCGCGACCGGGCAGCTCACCCGCGAGACCGCCGCCATGACCGGCGTCGTCATGATGCTGGCCGGCCACGAGACCAGCGCCAACATGATCTCGCTGGGAACGGTTGCGCTGCTTGAGCATCCGGACGTGTTCGCACGGCTTGGCACGACCGACGACCATGGCGTGGTCGTCAACATCGTCGAGGAGCTCATGCGCTATCTCAGCATCGTGCACAGCCAGGTGGATCGAGTGGCGACCGAGGACTTCACCCTCGGCGGCCAGCCGATCCGCGCCGGAGACATGGTGTTGATGAATCTGCCCGCCGGCAACTGGGACGCCGAGTTCGTCGAGCATCCCGACGTCTTCGACGCCGACCGAAACACTCGCGGGCACTTGGGTTTCGGCTACGGTGTGCACCAATGCATCGGCCAAAACCTTGCCCGGGTGGAAATGCAGGTCGCCTTCGCCACGCTGGCGCGGCGCCTGCCCGGGCTGAAACTGGCGCTACCGGCCGACGAGCTGAAGTTCAAGGAAGCCGACATCTACGGGATGAAGGAGCTTCCGGTCACCTGGTGAGAACGCCTTGCGGCGGCGAGCATCGCCCGGACACTCAGCAGGTGAACGCCGCGCCGACGCCGTCTGGCGCGGGCCCTGGTCGTAGACAACCGTACGGCTCGATGCCCGCGGGGCTCAATCGGGCGGCCGACTGGTGGGCGTAGTTCACGCAATACAGCCCGGATTGATCGGCGCGGCAACGATAGTCACCGAATGACAGCGAATCACCGTTTGCCAGCTCCGAACCGCTGCCGTTGAGGAACGGACCGGGATCGGCGCGCGACGCACCGACTTGCAGGTTCTGGCCGTCGAAGCTCACCCAACCGCCCTGCCAGCCGCCGTAGGACGTCGGCGGCGCGGGCGGTGGATTGGTCAGGCTGACCAGGCAGAGCAGCGCGCCGCCGGTGTGTTTGGAATCGGTCACGCAGGAGGCTTTGCCGGCCGCCGCGGTGAAGGCGATGTCGTCGCCGAGTGGCGTGGTCGCACCGTCGCGAATCGCGTTGTGATAGCGACCGGGGTCCGCGGCATGGCCGGCTTCGATCCACGCGATGACGTCGGAGATCGGCGCCCCGGGAGTGGGCGCGCCGTTCGGGGCCGGCGGTTTGGCGCCCGACGAAGTGGTGGCGGCGCCCGCGGAGGTCCGAGTTTGCTGCGCCTGACCGCCGACGGTGTGGGAACACCCGGCGACCAGTAACGACGCTGCCAGCAGCGCGGCGATCCGCATCCCGTCAGGCTAACCGCCACGCGCCGAAAATAAGGCGCTGCGCGCGCGTTACGCCCGTGGTGTCCGCTAACGTCGGGTTATGCACCAGCGCACTGTGCGCGCACGCACGACGATCGGGACTGTGGAAGGCTTCACCCGCGACGGCGTCCACCGTTGGCGATCCATCCCCTACGCGCGCCCACCGGTCGGGCCCCTGCGCTTGCGGGCGCCCCGGCCGGCGCAACCGTGGTCGGGTGTGCGGCACTGCCATGGCTTCGCCAACTGCGCACCCCAGCAGCGGCGGTACACCATGCTCGGTGTCGGCCGCTACCAGGCGATGGGGGAGGACTGCCTCACCCTCAACGTCGTCACCCCCGAAATCCCGGTCGAAGAGCCGCTGCCCGTCATGGTTTTCATCCACGGCGGAGGCTACATCCTGGGTAGCTCCGCCACGCCGCTGTACGACGGCGCGGCGTTGGCGCGCCGCGGCTGTGTGTACGTGTCGGTGAACTACCGACTGGGTGCGTTGGGTTGCCTGGACCTGTCGTCGCTTTCGACGCCCGACATCACCATCGACAGCAACCTGTTCCTGCGCGACCTGGTGATGGCGTTGCGCTGGGTGAAAGACAACATCTCCGCGTTCGGCGGCGACCCGGACAAAGTCACGATCTTCGGGGAAAGCGCCGGCGCGCACATCACCGCTACCCTCTTGGCGGTGCCGGCCGCCGAAGGGCTGTTCGCCCGGGCCATTGCGGAAAGCCCGGCCTCCGGGATGGTTCGGTCGCGAGAGACCGCCGCGGAATTCGCGACGCGCTTCGCCGCAATATTGGGCGCGCGGCCGCAGGACGCCGCCGAGGCACTGATGCAGGCGTCCCCGGCGCAACTGGTGGACGCCCAGCACCGGTTGATCGACCAAGGCATGGGGGACAGGCTCGGCGCGTTCCCGATCGGCCCGGTCGCCGGCGACGACGTCGTGCCCCTTGATCCCGTCGAGGCGATGCGTGGTGGCCATGCGCACCGGGTGCCGCTCATTGTGGGCACCAACGCCGAAGAGGGCCGCCTGTTCACCCGCTTCCTCAAAATGCTGCCGACCAATCAAGCGATGATCGAGGAACTGCTGGCCGACACGGAACCCGCTGCGCGCGAACGCATCACCGCCGCCTACCCGGATTACCCCGCGCCCTCGGCATGCATCCAGCTCGGCGGTGACTTCGCGTTCGGCTCGGCGGCCTGGCAGATCGCCGAGGCCCACAGCGCACACGCGCCCACCTACCTCTACCGGTACGACTACGCGCCGCGCACGTTGCGCTGGTCGGGCCTGGGCGCCACTCATGCCACCGAGTTGCTGGCCGTCTTCGACGTCTACCGCACCCGATTCGGCGCCCTGCTGACCGCCGCGGCCGATCGCCGCGCCGCGTTGCGGGTGAGCAACCAGGTGCAACGGCGGTGGCGGGCCTTCAGCCACTCCGGTGCGCCGGGCGAGGACTGGCCCACCTACACCACCGCCGACCGTGCCGTCATGGTCTTCGACCGCAAGAGCCGCGTCGAGTTCGATCCACATCCGCACCGGCGGATTGCCTGGGATGGCTTCTCCCTGGCGCGGTGACCTGGCACGCTGACCCCATGCATGCCGACATCGCGCAAGTCATCGAACGCCCGGGAGATCTCACCGCCGAATGGCTGACCACGGCGATCGGCGCCGGGCCCGTCGCCGACTTCGCCGTGGAGCGCATCGGCACCGGACAGATGAGCGAGTGCTACCGCATCCGGCTCACCTACGCCGACGGCGCGGCGGGCCCCGGCCGGCCCGCGTCCGTCGTGCTCAAGGTGGCCGCCACCGACCCGGTGAGCCGACAGACGGGGCTGGCCCTGGGCCTCTACGAACGGGAGGTCCGGTTCTACGGCGACGTAGCGCCTCGGCTGGGCGGGCCGATCGCGCCGTGCTACCACGCCGCCGTCGATACCTCGACGGGTGCGTTCGATCTCCTGCTGGGCGATGCCGGGCCGGCGATCGTCGGCGACGAAATCGCCGGCGCGACAGCCGAACAGGCGCACCTGTGCGTCGTCGAGCTGGGGCGGCTGCACGGCCCGCTGCTCGGCGACACGGTGCTGGCCGAAGCGCCGTGGCTGAACCGTGATTCGCCGCTCACCCAGGCGATGATCGCCCCGCTGTACGCCGGGTTCATCGACCGCTACGGGGACCAGATCGCGCCGGAACACCGCATGGTGTGCGAACGCCTGGTCGCGTCCTTCGACGGGTACCTGGCCCAAGAAGGGGCGCCGGAGCGCATCCATGGCCTGATGCACGGTGACTACCGGTTGGACAACCTGCTGTTCGGGACAGCCGGGGCGGACCGTCCGTTGACGGTCGTCGATTGGCAGACGGTGTCCTGGGGGCCAGCCCTGACCGACCTGTCGTATTTCCTCGGCTGCGCGTTGCCCACCCCGGATCGCCGTGAGCACTACGATGCGCTACTTCGGGCTTACCACGAGGCGCTCGGGCCGACGGCGCCCCTTTCGCTCGCCGACGTCGCCGAAGGCGTGCGCCGGCAGAGCTTTTTCGGCGTGATGATGGCGATCGTGTCCTCGATGCTGGTGGAGCGGACCGAGCGCGGCGACCGGATGTTCATGACGATGCTGCAACGACACTGTGATCACGTGCTCGACACGGATGCGCTGGCGACGCTGCCCGTCGCGCAGACGCCCCAACCATTGCGGCCTTCGGAGGAGGACGAATCTGCGCACGCGCCGACGGCCGAGCCGCTGTGGAGCGAAAGCTGGTACGCCGACTTCGCCGATGTGGCACAGGGATTGGGCGGCTGGTTCCGCCTCGGCCTGATCGCCAACGAGCGGACCGCGTGGGTGCACGCGCTGCTGTGCGGCCCAGATATGGCGACCGTCGCCCTGGACGCGCGGGTGCCGCTGCCGGCGGACCCGTGGGAAATATCCACCGACTCCTTCGAACTCGGCCACGCCGCGACGGCGCCGCTGCAGTCCTACCGCATCGACCTGCGGGCGCGGGCTCAGGCCTATGCCGATCCGTCGGCGTTGTTGCGCGGGGAGGCCGGCACCCCCGTCGAGATGACGATGAACCTGGTGTGGGCCACCGACGGTGTCCCCTACAAGTACCGCTTGACGACGCGCTATGAGATTCCGTGCCGGGTCTCGGGAACCGTCACTATCGGCGACACCGGCTACCGGGTCGAGTCGGTTCCCGGGCAGCGCGACCATTCCTGGGGTGTGCGCGACTGGTGGAGCATGGACTGGATCTGGAGCGCGCTGCACCTCGATGACGGCACCCACCTGCACGGGGTGAACATCCGCATTCCCGGCGCGCCGTCCTTCAGCATCGGCTACGCGCAGAGCGCCGACGGCGACGTCACCGAGCTGCAGACGGTCGACTCACGAGAGTCCTTTGGCGCCAACGGATTACCGCTGAAGGCCACGCTGACCCTGGAGCCGGGCGAAATCACCGCGGACCTCGACGTGCGGGGGCACGCGCCGGTGCGCCTGACCGCGGCCGACGGGCGGGTCAGCCAGTTCCCGCGGGCCTGGGCCACCGTCAACACCCTCGACGGTCGCCGCGGGGTCGGCTGGGTGGAGTGGAACCGCAACCTCCCCGCAGAAACCGAGTGAGCGGACCGGCGCCCGTCGTGGTGATGGGCGTCTCGGGATCGGGCAAGTCGACCGTGGGAACCGCGCTCGCGCAACGCTTGCGGGTTCCCTTCGTCGACGCAGACACGCTGCACACGCGGGCCAACATCGCCAAGATGGCGGCCGGTGAGCCGCTCGACGACGAGGACCGCTTTCCCTGGCTGGATCGCGTCGGCGAGTGGTTGGCCGCGCACCGCGGCGGCGGCGTGGCGAGTTGTTCGGCGCTCAAGCGCAAGTACCGCGACCAGTTGCGCGGGCACTGCCCGCAGGTCGAATTCCTTCACCTCGCCGGTTCGTCGGCGCTCATCAGCGGCCGACTGGCCGCCCGGACGGGTCACTTCATGCCGGCCACCCTGTTGCGCTCGCAATTCGATGCGCTGGAACCGCTCGCCGCGGAGGAGTGCGGCGCGACCGTCGACGCCGGCCGGGACGTCGACGCGATCGTCGACGCGTTCCTGACGGGGCGGACGCCCTAGCCGACGGCCGATTCGCTCACGAGGAAAGCTTGCGGCGACCCGTCTTGACCTGCTCACCGAGCCGCTCGCGGGCGGTGTCCGCCAGGTAGCCACCGCGAGCGCGGGCGGTGTCGGCCAGGTAGCTGCCACGCGCGCGGGCGGTGTCGGCGAGATCCTCGCCCCGATCCAGCGCCGTGCTCGCCAGTTCCTCCCCGCGCTTGCGCGCCTTCTTGGCCAGCTTCTCGCTGCGCTTGCGGGCCTTCTTGGCCAGCGGCGCGGCCCAGTCGGCGGCGTCATCGGCGAACTCTTCCCCGCGCTTCTGCGCCTTCTTCACCAGCGGCGCGGCACGCTCGGCGGCCTCTTCGGCGAGTTCTTCGCCGCGCTTGCGGGCCTTCTTGGCCAGCGGCTTGCCGCGCTCGGCGGCCGTGCTGGCGAATTCGCGCCCGCGCTCGAGCGCGGCCTCGGCGTAGGGCGCGCCCCGTTCGGCGGCTGTGCTGGCCAGTTCGCGGCCACGTTCGGCGCCGACCTGCAGGCCGTGCACGATCTTCTCGCCCAACTCCGCAAAGTCGGTATCGAACGCGGAGTCATCTGACCCCGGTAGCGCCGACGACACTCGCTCCGAGAGCCGCTCGGCCGCCCGGCGCCCCCGCCACCCGAGCGACGGCTTGCCCGCCGTATCGGCGGACGCGATCAACAACCCACCGACCAGGCTGAGGTCGGTGAGGAACTGCTGGCGCTTCTGGGCTTTGGCCTGCGGATCGCTCTCGTTCCAGAACGAGTGCGCACCGAGGTTGGCGGGCAGCACCGTGACCGCGAGCGCGGCCGAGGCGACGCGGGGCAGCTTGCCTGTGGCAAGCAGCAGGCCTCCGCCGATCTGGACGGCCGCGGTGATTTGCGCGAACGTCTCGGGGTCGCTCGGGATGTTGCCGCTCACCGAATCCGGCAGCGCCTGCAAACCATCCACCGCGGGCGCGGCGGCCGCAGCCGCCGATTTGGGATTGAGCAGGGAATTGACTCCTTGGCCGATGAACGCCACTGACAGCAACGGGCGCGCGATTCTCCGGATCACCATGGCCGGTGGATTACCCGACTGGTTCGCGGACAAACCGCCCCGCCCATCCGCGCAGCTGAAGCGCCGTGCCGCACCACCGATATGGTGAGACCCGTGAGGGCGTTGATCATCGTCGACGTGCAAAACGATTTCTGCGAGGGTGGTTCGCTTCCGGTGGCCGGCGGCGCCGCCGTCGCGCCCGCCATCAACGCCTATCTGGCCGGCGAGCCGGGCTATCAGCACGTGGTAGCAACCCAGGACTTCCACATCCAGCCGGGCGACCATTTCTCCGACCGGCCGGATTACTCGTCGTCGTGGCCCCCGCACTGCATCGCGGGAAGCTCAGGCGCGGAGCTTCGGCCCGACCTGGACACCAGCCGGATCGAGGCGGTGTTCCGCAAGGGCGCCTATGCCCCGGGCTACAGCGGCTTCGAGGGCGTCGACGAAAACGGGGTCCCGTTGCTGGACTGGTTTCGGCAACGCGGGGTCGACGCCGTCGACGTGGTCGGCATCGCCACCGACCAGTGCGTCCGTCGGACCGCGGAGGATGCCGCGCGGGCAGGCCTGTCCACCCGGGTGCTGGTGGACCTGACGGCGGCCGTCTCGCCGGAGTCGGCCGCCGAGGCACTGAAGGAGATGCGGTCCGCGGGCGTCGAGCTGGTTGGGGGACCGTGATGGGAGCGACACCGGCGCGGGAGGCGCTGCTGGCCGCCGTCGAGCGATCGCCGCGCGCGGCCGCCGCGCACGACCGCGCCGGGTGGGTGGCCCTGTTCACCGACGAGGCCCGGGTAGAGGACCCGGTCGGGTCGCGGCCGCACATCGGGCACGAACAGATCGGCCGCTTCTATGACACCTTCATCGCCCCGCGTGAGATCACCTTTCACCGCGACCTCGATATCGTTTTCGGGACCGTGGTGCTGCGTGATCTCGAGCTCGAAGTGGCGATGGGCCCGCGGGTTACCATGTACATTCCCGCGTACTTGCGCTATGACCTGCGAGACCTCAACGGGCAGTGGCGGATTGAGAATCTGCAGGCCTACTGGGAACTGCCCGCGATGATGCTGCAATTCCTGTCAAGCGGTCCGCGCGCGGTATCGCCGGCCCTGCAACTGTCACGCGGCCTGCTGGGCAATCAGCGGCTGCGGGGCATGGCCGGCTTCCTCACGGGGTTCCGGCGGGTGGGCGCGGGGCGCAAGAAACTCGCGGACGCGTTCTTGCGCGCCGCCGCGCGGCGCGATCACAACGCAGCGGCGCGGGCCCTCTCGGCAAGCGCGACAATAACTCTCGGCGACCACGAGGCTCTCGATCTGGCCGAGCTCGCCGTTCAACTGGACGGCGCCACTCCGACGAAGACGATCGGCGCGGGCCGGACGGTGACGATCTCGGTCAACTCCGGCCATGGGCGCGGCATCCTGTTCGCCGACATGGGATGGCGGGGCGGCACCATCGACCGGATCCGGTATTTTCCCGGCTGACCCGGTCAACGCGACACCAGCAGCGCCAGTGAGGCCACCGACATGCACAGGTATGCCCCGGGAAACGCGATGTTGTACAGCACGTGGGCCCGCAGGTGCGCCACGACGGCGCCGACGAAGAACAGCACCAGGCCGGTGGCGGCCGCGATTCCCAAGGCGCGCAACCCCATCAGACCCACGACCAGCCCGATCGCGCCGGCCAACTTGACCGCGCCCAGCGCCGGCAACCACGAACGCGGCACGCCCACTTCAGCCGAGTTCGCCAGGACGAATCCCGCGGGGATGAGATCGGCCACGGCGATTCCGGCGGTGATGGCGGCGGTCACCAGCGTGATCACCACGTATGCGGTGTTCATCTGTGCCAAACCCCCGCGGGGCAGCTGGTTTTGCAATGGCGATCCGGATGGTCGCCGCGCGCTTGGTGGCGCACAATCGACAAGGTCATGATGCTGGTCTCCTTTGCAACAGAGAGCTCGACGGACGCGGTCATTCTCTTGACGGCTCCTGTGCGGAAAAGGTGACCCATGAGCGCCCCGGAAAATCTGGCCGATCTCGCGCAGCGTTTCGACGCCGACCGGCGACACCTGAGGTCCGTCGCGTTCCAGCTGCTGGGCTCGGTGGCCGACGCCGACGACGCGGTTCAGTCGGCGTGGCTCAAGGCCAGCCGCGCCGATTTCGGCGCAGTCGACAACCTCACCGGCTGGTTTACCACGATCACCGCGCGCGAGGCCGTCGACCAGCTCCGGGTGCGCAAGAGACGGGCCGAACAACCGCTCGCCACCACCGACGAGCTGGACCGGCTGACCGCAACCACATCTGCGCCCGCGGACGAGGACGCGTTGTTGACCGAGTCGGTGAGCAACGCGCTGCTCGTGGTCCTCGACCGGCTCTCACCGGCGCAGCGCGCCGCGTTCGTGCTGCATGACCTGTTCGCGGTGCCCTTCGAAGAGGTCGCCACCGCGTTGAACCGGTCGCCGGACGCCGCGAAGAAGCTGGCAAGCCGGGCGCGGGGGCGGCTGCAGGCGGAGCCGGATGGCCCGCCCGCGCACGCGGCCAAGCACCTCGAGATCGTCGAAGCGTTTCTCGCGGCGTCCCGCGGCGGTGACATCGCCGCCCTGCTCGAGCTGCTGGCGCCGGACGTGGTCCGCACGGTGGATCGCGCGCTGGTTCCTGACGACGTGCCGACCGAGGTGCGCGGCGCCACACGGGTCGCGGAGGAGACCCGCCGATTCGCTCAGCGTGCGCGCGCCGGTGTTGTCATGCTCATCGACGGGGCGCCCGGCGTCGTGATCGCCCCCCACGGGCGGGCGCAGGCGCTGTTGCTGATCGATGTCGGGCCCGACGACCGCATCCGCGCGATCGACATCATCGGGGATCGCGACCGCATCGGCCGGGCCGTTCTGGCTTTGCCGAGCCGGCCGATCCGGCAACACCACAGCCGCATCGGGTACCAAGGAGATCAGACACCGCCGGCCGGGCGGCCGGCAACGGGGCGAGAACGGGAGCACCATGCTCGATAAGCCGTTCGGGCGGCGCGGCCTGCTGCGCGGCGCCGGCGCGCTCACCGCGGCATCGCTGGCGCCGTGGGCCGCCGGCTGCGCTCCCGAAGAAGACTCGTTGACGTTCTTCTTCGCGGCCAACCCCGACGAACGTGATGCCAGGCTCCGCATCGTGAACGAGTTCGAGCGCCGCCACCCGGACATCAAGGTTCGCCCCGTGCTTTCGGCCCCGGGCGTGATGCAGCAGCTGTCGACGTTCTGCGCCGGCGGCAAGTGCCCGGATGTCTTGATGGCCTGGGATCTCACGTACGCCGAGCTGGCCGCCCGGGGCGTGCTGTTGGACCTCAACACCATGCTGTCGGGCGATCGGGCCTTCGCGGCCGAACTGAAGTCGGACGGCGTCGCGACGCTGTACGACAGCTTCGCCTTCAACGGCGGCCAATACGCGCTCCCGGAGCAATGGTCCGGGAACTACCTGTTCTACAACAAGCGATTGTTCGCCGAGGCCGGGGTGCCGCCGCCGCCCAGAACGTGGCAGCAGCCGTGGAGCTTCGCCGAATTCTTGAACACCGCCACCGCGCTCACCAAGCGCGACCGCTCCGGTCGGGTGACCCAGTGGGGTTTCGTGAACATGTGGTTCTCGTACTATTCGGCCGGGCTGTTCGCCATGAACAACGGCGTGCCGTGGTCCACCCCGCTGAAGAACCCGACCCACTTCAACTTCGGCGACGACGCGTTCATCGAGGCGGTGCAGTTCTACGCCGACCTGGCCAACAAGCACAGGGTCGCGCCCAATGCCTCCGAGGTGCAATCGATGTCCACGCCCGACCTGTTCGCGGCCGGCCGGGCGGCGATGGCGATGGGCGGCCACTGGCGCTACCAGACCTTCATCCGGGCCGACGGCCTGGATTTCGACGTCGCACCGTTGCCGGTGGGTCCGCGCCGGCAGGGCCAGCCCGCCCACTCCGACATTGGTTCCACCGGGCTGGCCATCTCCGCGTCCAGCCGGCGCAAGGAGCAGGCATGGGAGTTCGTGAAATTCGCGACCGGTCCCGTCGGGCAGGCGCTGATCGGTGAATCCAGCCTTTTCGTGCCGGTGCTGCAATCCGCGCTCAATTCGCCCGGTTTCGCCAAGGCCCACCGGAACGTTGGCAACCTCGCCGTGCTCACGCAAGGGCCGGCGTATTCCGAAGGGCTTCCGGTCACCCCGGCATGGGAGAAGATCGTCGCCTTGATGGACCGCAGCTTCGGGCCGGTGCTGCGTGGCTCGCGGCCCGCGACATCCCTGACCGGCCTGTCGCCCGCCATCGACGAGGTGCTGCGCACCCCATGACCTCCCTCGGCACCAGCCAGGCCCCCGGCCGCATCACCCGCAAGCCCGTCAACGGCGCGGGCCCTTGGCGACGGCGCGCCCGGGCCGGCCGCCTCTTCGTGGCGCCGAACCTGGCCGCCGTCGCGGTGTTCATGCTGTTTCCGCTCGGGTTCTCGCTGTATATGAGCTTTCAGCGGTGGGACGTCTTCAGGCCGCCGAAGTTCGTGGGGCTCAAGAACTTCCACGACCTGTTCACCTCGGATCCGCTCTTTGCGATCGCCATCCGCAACACCGTCATCTTCACCCTCGGAACGGTCGTGCCGACCATCGTCGTCAGCCTCGTCGTGGCCGGCGTGCTGAACCGAAAAGTCAGGGGAATCGGCATATTCCGCACCATCGTCTTTCTGCCCCTGGCGATCTCGTCGGTGGTCATGGCGGTGGTGTGGCAGTTCGTGTTCAACACCGACAACGGGTTGCTCAACATCATGCTGGGCTGGGTCGGCATCGGCCCGGTCCCGTGGCTCGTCGATCCCCGGTGGGCGATGGCCTCGCTGTGCATCGTCAGTGTGTGGCGCAGCGTGCCGTTCGCCACCGTCATCCTGCTCGCGGCGATGCAGGGCGTTCCCGAGACCGTCTACGAGGCGGCCCGAATCGACGGGGCGGGCGAGATCCGGCAGTTCGTGTCCATCACGGTCCCGCTGATCCGCGGGTCGATATCATTTGTGGGCGTCATCTCGATCATCCACGCGTTCCAGGCGTTTGACATGGTCTACGTCCTCAACGGTGCCAACGGCGGCCCCGAAACCGCCACCTATGTCCTGGGCATCATGCTGTTTCAGCACGCGTTCTCCTTCCTGGAATTCGGGTACGCGTCCGCGCTGGCATGGGTGATGTTCGCCATCTTGCTGGTGTTGACCGTGGTGGAGCTGCGGATCACCCGGCAACGGTCCTGGGAGACGTCTCGTGGCCTCAGCTGAACGGTTGTTCACCCGCCATGTCGTTCGTGGTGTGCTCGTCTACACCGCGCTCGTCGGGATCGCGTGGTGCTGGTTGTTCCCGATCGCCTGGGCAGTGTCCGGCTCGTTGAAGAGGGAAGGCGAGATCACCGAGCCGAGGCTGTTTCCGGCGCACCCGCGGTGGTCCAACTACGCCGAGGTGTTCTCGTTGATGCCCTTCGCGCGAATGTTTTTCAACACCGTGCTGTACGCCGGCTGCGTGACCGCCGGGCAGGTGTTCTTCTGCTCTCTGGCCGGATACGCGTTCGCCCGGCTGCAATTTCGCGGCCGCGACACGCTGTTCGTGCTGTACCTGGGCACCCTGATGGTGCCGCTGACCGTGACCGTGATCCCGCAGTTCATCCTGATGCGGACCGTCGGGTGGGTCGACACCCCCTGGTCGATGATCGTGCCGGGCTTGTTCGGCAGCGCATTCGGCACTTACCTGATGCGCCAGTTCTTTCGGACGCTTCCGACCGACCTGGAGGAGGCGGCGATCCTCGACGGCTGTTCGCCGTGGCAGATCTACTGGCGAATCCTGCTGCCCCATGCCCGTCCCGCCGTGATGGTGCTGGCGGTGCTCACCTGGGTCAACGTCTGGAACGACTTCCTGTGGCCGCTGCTGATGCTCCAGCGCAACAGCCTGGCCACGCTGACGCTCGGCCTGGTGCGGCTGCGGGGCGAGTATGTCGCGCGCTGGCCGATCATCATGGCGACCTCAATGGTGATCATGCTGCCGTTGGTCATCATCTATGCGGTCGCGCAGCGCTCGTTCGTGCGGGGTATCGCCGTCACGGGACTCAACGGTTAAGCCCATGGCCTCGGTAACTTTCGAGCAGGCGACCCGCCGCTACGCCGGAGCTGATCGCCCGGCCCTGGACAGCCTCGATCTGGAGGTCGGAGACGGCGAGTTCGTCGTTCTGGTCGGTCCCTCGGGGTGCGGCAAGACCACCTCGCTGCGAATGGTCGCGGGGCTCGAGACGCTGGATTCGGGGCGCATCCGGATCGGGGACCGCGACGTCACCACCGTCGACCCCAAGGACCGCGACGTCGCGATGGTGTTCCAGAACTATGCGCTCTACCCACACATGACGGTCGCGCAGAACATGGGCTTCGCCCTGAAGATCGCCAAGACACCGAAGGCCGAGATCCGGGAGCGTGTCCTAGACGCGGCGAAACTGCTTGACCTGCAGCCATATCTGGACCGCAAGCCCAAGGACCTCTCCGGCGGGCAACGCCAACGGGTGGCGATGGGACGCGCGATCGTGCGCCGCCCGCAGGTCTTCCTGATGGACGAACCGCTGTCCAACCTCGATGCCAAACTGCGCGTGCAAACTCGCAACCAGATCGCCGCACTGCAACGGCGCCTCGGCACCACCACCGTCTACGTCACCCACGATCAGGTCGAGGCGATGACCATGGGCGACCGGGTCGCGGTCCTGCGCGACGGCGTGCTGCAACAGTTCGCCGCGCCGCGCGAGCTGTACCGCAACCCGGTCAACGTCTTCGTCGCGGGTTTCATCGGGTCGCCGGCGATGAACCTGTTCACCCTGCCGATCGTCGATTCCGCAGTGTCGCTGGGGGATTGGCCCATCCCGCTACCCGGGCAGCTCGTCGCCACCGCGAGCGAGGTGGTCGTCGGCGTCCGCCCCGAGCATTTCGAACTGGGCGGCCAGGGTGTCGAGATGGAGGTCGATGTGGTCGAGGAGCTCGGGGCGGACGCCTACCTCTACGGCCGAATCACGGGCTCCGGCAAGGTTATCGATCAGCCCGTCGTCGCGCGTGCCGACGGGCGTCGGCCTCCGGAGAAGGGCAGCCGGGTGCGCCTGCACCCGGAGCCGGGGCACCTGCACTTCTTCGGTGTGGACGGCCGGCGAATCTGTTGAGGGGGTGAGGCGATGGAGGCGGCCGTGAGCAGATCTCACGCCGATCTGGTGTGTGAAGGCGGCGGCGTCCGGGGTATCGGGCTGGTCGGCGCGGTCGATGCGCTCTGCGAGGCCGGCTACCGGTTTCCGCGGGTTGCGGGTAGCAGCGCGGGCTCGGTCGTCGCGTCGCTGGTGGCCGCGCTACAGGCTGCGGGCGAGCCGCTGAGCCGGCTCGCGGAGATCATGCGGACCATCGACTACCGGAAGTTCCTGGATCGCAGCGTGATCGGCGAGGTGCCTCTGATCGGTGGGGCATTGTCGCTGCTGGTGTCCGACGGTGTCTACCGTGGCGCCTACTTGGAACGCCTGCTGGCCGGCCTGCTCGCGGACTTGGGCGTGCGGACGTTCGGCGACCTGCGCACGGGCGAGGAGCCGGACCAGTTCGCCTGGTCGCTGGTCGTCACGGCCAGCGACCTGTCCCGGCGCCGGCTGGTGCGCATCCCGTGGGACCTCGGCTCCTACGGCATCGACCCCGACGACTTTCCGGTGGCCCGCGCCGTGCACGCCTCGTCGGCGATTCCGTATGTGTTCGAGCCCGTCCGGGTGGGCGGCGCCACCTGGGTCGACGGCGGCCTACTATCCGATTTCCCGGTGGAGTTGTTCGATCGCCCGGACGCGCAGCCCCGCTGGCCGACCTTCGGCATCCGGCTGTCCGCGCGCCCCGGCATGAATCGCCGCGATCGAGACACTGGTGAGCAACCAGGACAACGCATACATCGACGATCCGTGCACCGTACGGCGCACCATCTTTGTTCCCGCCGACGAGGTCAGCCCCATCGACTTCGACATCACCGCCGAGCAACGCGACGCCCTGTATCAACGAGGATTGCAGGCGGGCCAACAGTTTCTGCGGACCTGGAGCTACCCGGACTACCTGGCCGCATGCGGCGGCCCGGAGAAAGGCGCGCCCTAGCAGAGTCCGATTCGGTGGTGACGACTATCCCCGCGCGCAGCGGATCTCGTGCAGACGATGCTCGACCCGCTCGACGTCGGCCGGCAAGGGCAATTGGTTCGTGACCCGGGTGATTTCGACGCCGATGTCAACCGGGTTGATCGGCCAGAATTGGCGCCTCATGAGTTTGGTTGCGATGGCCTTGATCTCGTCATCGCACAGCCGTCGGCGAGCCAAGGCGGCCACGGGCGAGTATCCGGTCGTGGGCATGCCGGCGGGGTAGCCGGCCCGCACGAAAGCCACAATGCTCGACACCCACAGTGCCAGGTCCATACTCCCACCTCGCTCACCGCCGCGATTGAAGAACGAGCGGCAGATCTTATGACTAGCAACGTAACACCGGCAACGTCATCAGCTGTGTAACGCCACACAGTTAAAACGCACTTTTTACGCGCCGGTATTGCTTCGGCGGCCCGGGCGATCTCGGTCACGATGCTCCTCGAGCGGGCGTGCCGTAACGCCGTTTGGCCGCAAGGGTTCCTAGTATTGCCGGGTGGCTGATCGCTATGGAACCGACGTCCTTGCCGCCGCGGGCCGGCGCAAGCCCCGCTCGACCGAGCACCCCGCCGAACCGGGACTGGTGGTCGAAGACGTGCAAACCGGATACGTCGGTGCGGTGGTACGAGTCGAGTACGGTCGGGTCGATCTCGAGGACCGGCACGGGCACGTGCGCGGCTTCCCCTTGGGCCCAGGATATTTGCTGGAGGGCCGCCCGGTGATCCTGACGGCGCCGCGCCGTGCGGCGCCCGTCGCCGCCGCGAGGACGGCTTCCGGGTCGGTGGCCGTGCCGGGCGCCCGCGCGCGGGTAGCCCGTGCCAGCCGGATCTATGTGGAGGGTCGCCACGACGCCGAACTCATCGCCCAGGTGTGGGGAGAGGACCTGCGGATCGAGGGGGTCGTCGTCGAGCACCTCGGCGGTGTGGACGACCTGGTGGGCATCGTGGCCGAGTTCGCGCCCGCTCCGGGGCGTCGGCTCGGTGTGCTCGTCGATCACCTCGTCACGGGTTCGAAGGAGGCGAGGATCGCCGACGCGGTGCGTCGCGGACCCGGGGGTAGCGACACCCTGGTGGTCGGTCATCCCTACGTCGACATCTGGCAGGCTGTGAAACCCCAGCGGCTCGGCTTGGCCGGCTGGCCGGACGTGCCGCGGCACATCGAGTGGAAGCACGGCGCATGCCGGGCGCTCGGGTTGCCCCACGCCAACCAGGCCGACATCGCCAGGGCCTGGCGGCACATCCGGTCCCGCGTGCGCGACTGGAATGACCTGGAACCCGCGCTGATCAGTCGCGTCGAGGAACTCATCGATTTCGTCACGCAGCCGTCCCCGTGACGCCGCCGGATCGCACCGTGCCGGGATCCCGGCCCTGGTATCACCAGTGTTGTTTCCCCGCAACAGCATTGGCCCTGATGGTGGCGTGTTGTGTGACCGCCTGCAGTCATCCGAGTGGTAACGCGGCGCGCCCGGAAGGCGGGAAATCCGGCCGCGTCAACGCGGTGAAGGTCACCATGGCCAGCGTCGGCGGCAAGGAGGTGTGCGCGCTGGACAACACCACCGTGTCCGCAGGCCCGGTGACGTTCACGGTCGCCAACACGAACGCGCCGGGGATCAGTGAGGTCGAATTGCTCAGCGACCAGCGGATCGTCGGCGAGAAGGAGGACCTCGCTCCCGGACTGGACCCGGTGTCGTTCACCGTCACCCTCGACGGTGGTGCGTACGAACTGTATTGCCCCGGCGCCAGCCGCGAACACCAGACCTTGACGGTGACGGGCCGGGCGGCAGCGAGGCCGGCCGGCGCCGCGGCGGGCATCCTCAGCCAGGGCACCAAGGACTACGCGGCATACATCATCAGGCAGATCGGTGAGCTCGGCGACGGGGTCAAGGCGCTCGACGCCGCCGTGCAGTCGGGCAACGTCGACGCCGCGAAGGCCGCTTACGCCAAAGCCCGGCTCTTCTGGGAGCGTTCGGAGTCAGCGGTGGGCGGATTCATCGTGTTGGGCTTCCCGGCCGGCGACAATGCCGGGAAATTCGACTATCTGATCGATATGCGCGAGTCCACCCCCGTCGATGCGAAAGTCGGCTGGAAGGGTTTCCACGCCATCGAACGTGACCTGTGGCAGGGCGGGGTGATCACCCCCGCCACGATGAATCTCAGCACCGAATTGCTGGGCAACGTCGCCAAGTTGAACGCCGTGGTCGCGCTCCTGCAGTATCAGCCCGAGGACCTGGCCAACGGTGCCAGCGACCTGATCGAAGAGATCCAGAACACCAAGATCACCGGCGAGGAGGAGGCGTTCAGCCACCTGGACTTGGTGGACTTTTCCGGCAATGTGGAGGGCGCCCAGCAGGCATACGCCTCGCTGAGGCCGGGCCTGGAGAAGATCGACGGCGATCTGGTCGGCCGGATCGATCAGCAATTCCGCACGGTGCTGGCCACTTTGGCCGGATACCGTGAGCCCGCCGCGCTGGGCGGGTTCCGGACGTACACCGCCGCGCTGAAGGCGACCGACGCGCCGAAGTTGACCGCGGTCATCCAGCCGCTGCACCAAAGCCTGTCCGCGGTCGCCCAGAAAGTCGTCGCCGCGGGCTGACCGTGACCGACGACATCGCCGAACCCGAAGAAGCCGCATCGGTTTCGCGCCGGCGCGTGCTCGGCGGCGCCGCGCTGGCCGGGCTTACCGGCACCGCGGTCGGTGGCCTTGCGGGCTACGCGACGGCGGCCGGACGCCCCGGCGACGGCTCGGGCGGCGGGGACGACAATGTCGACCTGCGGCGTAGCTACCCCTTCTACGGTCAGCCGCATCAGGGCGGAATCGCCACGCCCCCACAGCGTTACGCCATGTTCATGTCCTTCTCGCTGTCCGCCGGCGCCGGGCGCACCGAGGTGCAGACCCTCCTCGCGCGCTGGTCCGCCGCGGCCGCGATCCTGCAGGCGGGCAAGCCGGTCGGCGCCATCGAGCCGCGGGTGGAGGTCCAGCCACCGGCCGACACCGGGGAAGCCTACGGCCTGAGCCCGGCCAGTCTCACCGTCACCATCGGATTGGGGCCGTCGCTGTTCGGCGATCGGTTCGGGCTCGCCGCGCGGCGGCCCGCGGTCTTCACCGACCTGCCCCCGCTCAACGGCGACAACCTGGACCCTCGGCTGCGCGGCGGCGACCTGTCCGTGCAAGCCTGCGCCGACGACCCCCAGGTCTGCTATCACGCCGTGCGCAACCTGGCCCGGCTGGGCCGCAACCTCGTCGCACCGTCCTGGTCTGTGCTGGGATTCGGCCGAGCATCGGCCGGTCCCGGCCAGCGTACCCCGCGAAATCTGCTGGGATTCAAGGACGGGACCCGCAACATCGCCACGGACGCCGAGTACGACCGCTTCGTCTGGGTGCACGACAACGACCAGCCGTGGATGAACGGCGGGACGTATCAAGTGGTGCGGAAGGTCCGGATGCTGCTCGAAACTTGGGATGTCGACCGCATCGGCAATCAGCAGCGGATCTTCGGCCGCACCAAGGAGGAGGGAGCGCCGCTGAGCGGCATGGACGAATTCGACGCGCCCGACTTCGCCGCCAGGGGGGCCGACGGGCATCCGCTCATCGACCCGATGTCCCACGTCGCCCTGGCCGCCCGGGAAAACAATGACGGCATCATGATCCGGCGGCGCTCCTACAACTACACCGACGGCCTCGACGCCAACGGCCAACTCGACGCCGGCCTGCTGTTCATCTCGTATCAAAAAGATCCGCAAGATTTTATTCGCCTGCAGAACCGGCTGGGCGCCCACGACCTGCTCAACGAGTACATCCGCCACATCGGCTCGGCAATCTTCGCGGTGCCTCCCGCGCCCGCGGAAGGCCACTACATCGGACAAGGCCTTTTCGGCTGAGCAAACCTCCGTGGCGGGGCCCGGCGTTGGACGGCGCCACGTTTCGGCTGTGTGATGTTTCGTGTCGCCCGCGTAAACCAATCGGGTCCACCGTCACACATCGGCCGCCGCAGAGCACTAACTCCGTGAAGCCGCAGAATCAGCGAAACGGAGGAAGTCACATGACCGACGCGCTCGTCATCGACGCCGAAGGCCTCGACAAGCTGTCGTGTAACGCCAGGGCGAACCCGGAGACGGGGAAAAAAACCCTGAAGGCCAAGACGGTGTGCGAGACCGGGTTCCGCAACATGACCTACGTCCGCGACCTGGCGCCGATGCTGGTGGGCGAGCCGCCCGCGCTGCTCGGCGACGACTCCGCACCCAACCCTTCCGAAACCGCCCTGGCCGCGCTGGGTTCCTGCGTCTCGGTGGGCCTGCTGGCGAACGCGACGCACCGCGGTGTGACGCTGACCAAGATCGAGGTCGAGATGGAAGGCGACATCGACATCTCCGCGGTGTGGGGGGTGGGTGACACTCCCGAGGGAAAGCGCCTCGGCTTCAGCGCGGTTCGCTGCCGGGTGACGCTGGCCGGAGACGCCGACGACGCGACACTCAAGGAGATCCACGACAACGCGATCGCCTGGTCACCGGTGGTGAACACCTTCCGCAACCCGGTGAGCGTCGACTCCACCCTGTTCACCGGATAGGCACGGACAACGGTCGATGGCAACCACTTTGACGAAGACCGATCTCGGCCAGGAGATCAGGTTGGCCCGCGTCAAGCGAGGGCTGAGCTGGGCGAAAATCGCCGAATCGATCGGCAAGGACCCGGTATGGACCGTCGCGGCGCTCCTCGGGCAGCATCCGCTCCCCGCCGGTGACGCGGCAACGGTCGCATCGCTTCTCGGCCTCGACGACGAGGCGGTGGCGGTCCTGCAAATGATGCCGTACCGGGGTTCCGATGCGACCATGACAACAGATCCCACGATCTACCGGTTCCACGAGGCGCTGGCCGTCTACGGCCCGGCGATCAAGGAACTCATCGGTGAAGAGTTCGGTGACGGCATCATGAGCGCCATCAACTTCCAGATGAGCGTGCGGCGGCGGCCGCACCCCGAAGGCGACAGAGTGGTCGTCACTTTCGACGGCAAATTCCTCGACTATGCGTGGAAGCATTCGGCCCAGGAGGTATCGAGATGACGGCGACGATGGACCCGGCGGCCAGCCGGTTGGATGTCGAACTGCTGGAAGACATCCGGGCCCACGCCGGGGCGCTGGACCGCGGCGAGCACCAGGCCCGCCGCAGCTTCACCGCCTTGGGTGCGGCCGGTCTGCTCGGGGTCGGCGCTCCCGGCAACGCCGACGGCAGGCTGCCCGACATGGTCGAGGTGATCCGCTCGATCTCCGGAGAATGCATGAGCACCGGCTTCTCACTCTGGGCCCATCGGATGGCGGTGGAGTATCTGCTCACCGCGGCAACACCTTTCAGCGCCGCGGCGGCCCAGCCGCTGCTTGCCGGAACCACGCTTGGGGTGACCGGCATGGCTTCGGCGTTCAAGGAGGCGGCGGGCTGCGGAAGTTTGGAGTTGACGGCCGCGCCGGCCGACGGGGGCTACGTGGTGTCCGGATCGATCAGGTGGGCGAGCAACCTCTATCCGGACTCGACGATGGTGACCGCGGTGCGCACCGACGCAGGCGAGCGGCTGATCGTGGCCCTGCCGCTGAACACACCCGGCGTTGCGGTCGGTGATCATTTCGACCTGCTGGCAATGGGTAGCACCGCCTCGTCGTACCTGAAGCTGGCGGACGCCTATGTCCCCTCGGAGCAGGTGTTGGCGAGCGACTTCGACGGCTTCCTGCGGGCGGTCCGTCCGACGTTCCTCGTCCTGCAGTCGGCCATGTGCCTGGGGTTGACCAGAACCGCGGTGGGGCAGGCCAGGAACGCCCTCAGCGGGGTGAACTCGGTCTTCAGCGCCCAGGTCGACCAGGTCGAGGAGAAGCTCGCCGGTGCGGAGGCGGCAGTGGCGGATCTGGCCGCCGCCGTGGGCGGGGACGAGCCGCCCACCAAGCGGGAGCTGTTGTCGCTGCGGCTTGCCGCAGCCGAACTCGCCAGCGCCAGTGCGGATCTCGAGGTCCGTACCGCCGGCGGCAAGGGGTATGCGAGCAGGACATCGGCGAGCCGCCGCTACCGGGAGGCGGCGTTCATCCCGGTTCAGTCCCCGTCCGAAGGCCAGCTGCGCTGGGAACTGGCGGCATGCGCTTGAGTGCGAGACCATGGTGACCCCGGTGGCGGTGCCGCCGGGGGGCACCGAATCCGAACGCGTCGTCGGCGGCGTCCCGCTTGCGAAACTGGTGCGCGACTTTCACCGGCCGATGGTCAATTTCGCCCGCACCATGGTGGATTCGCCCACGGTGGCCGAAGAGGCGGTGCAGGAGGCCTGGGTGCAGATCCTGCAGTCCGCGGAGTCGTTCGAGGGCCGTTCCTCGGTCGCGACGTGGCTGTTCGCGATCGTCAAGAACACCGCATCGCGGCACCGGCGCCGCGAATCCCGCATCCGCGACCACGAGGTGCTGTCCGCGGAGGATGTCGACCCGCTGGCGGGCCGCATGCATCCCGCCGGCCATCCTGACGCCGGACACTGGAACCTCCCGCCGTCACGGCGCTTCCTGCCCGCGGACCACACCGTCGAGAACGAGCTCGTCGGGCAGGTACGTGCGGCGCTGGACGCGCTGCCGGCTCGGCAACGGCAACTGGTCATCCTGCGGGACATCGTCGGCGCCTCCGCGGAGGAGGCGGCCGAGCTGCTCGAACTCACCGCTGAAGGGCAACGCGCGCTGCTCTACCGCGCCCGCGGCAATCTGCGCAACGAATTGGAAGAGCGGTATCGCCGATGACCGTCCACGACAACACCGTCCCCGCCATCGACTGCGTCGAGTTCGTCCACCTCGTCGACGAACTCGTCGACTCCGATCCCCGGCAATGGGGCCCGATCGTCGCCAAGCACCTCGACGAATGCCCCCCGTGCCTGATCTACCTGCAGCAGATGCTCGACCTGAAGATCCTGCTCGCCCACGTCTTCGAGGGCGAGACGCTCAGCGAAGAGCATGTCAGCGGGGTCATCAACGCGCTCAACGCATTACGGAAAGGCGAACACCGATGACCATCAATGCGCAAGCGCCCCAGTGGGAAGACGAAGTGCCGCCAAACGCCTTCGCCCCCTTTGCCTCCGGGGGGACGACGGAGGTCGCGGCCGGCGACCCGTTCGAGCCGCTCAGCGTGGGCGCCATGGTGGACCGCGTGGCCGCCATGGCCGTCGAGAAGGCGACGCACCCGTGGGCGTTCCTGGTGCGCTCCCTGGTCGGCGGGGCGATGGTAGCGTTCGGCGCGCTGCTGGCGTTGATGGTGAGCACCGGGGTCAAGATCCCGGGCGTTGCGAGCCTGTTGATGGGCCTGGCGTTCGGCATGTCCTTCGTCCTGATCCTGGTCTCCGGGATGTCGCTGATCACCGCCGACATGGCCGCCGGTTTCCTGGCTGTCCTCAACCGCACCATGAGCGTCGGCGGTTACGCCTTTCTGGTGATCGTCGGCCTGCTCGGCAACGTCCTGGGGGCGCTGGCGTTCGTCACCGTCTGTGGCGCCGCGGGAGGACCCTACCTGGGCGCCTTCGCCGAGCGGGCGGCCGCGGTCGGCGCGCAGAAGGCCGGCCAGCCCTTCTGGACGGCGCTGCTGCTGGCCGTGGTGTGCACCTGGTTCCTGCAAACCTCGATGTGCATGTTCTTCAAGGCCCGCAGCGACGTCGCCCGCATGACGTTCGCGTTCTATGGGCCGTTCGCATTCGTGATCGGCGGCACCCAGCACGTGATCGCCAACGTTGGCTTCCTCGGCCTTCCTCTGCTGCTCAACCTGTTTCACCCCGCCGCGCCGCGAGCCGGCATCGGTTGGGGCTTCGGTCCACACGGCCTGCTCACCAACCTGGGCATCACCACCGTGGGCAACCTGGTCGGCGGCACGCTGTTCGTGGCGCTGCCGTTCTGGGTCATCGCGCAGTTGCAGCGGCAACGCAGCTAGCCGGCGCCTGACCATGGCGTTACGGCCGCCTTAACGGGTGGCGCTAACAGCCCTCCGTCCCGTTGGTTAGGGACTTAAGCCTCACGACCGGGACGCCCGCGGGTTTATAACGTCGCTGGTGATGGAGGGAGAACGAAATGTCAACACCTGACCAGCACCGCGGCATCGTCGTCGCGGTGGACGGCTCGTCGGCGTCGAACGCCGCCGCGACCTGGGCCGCCCACGAAGCTTCACTGCGTAATGTTCCACTGACCGTCGTCCACGCGGTGACGACACCCACCGCCACCTGGCCGCCGGTCCCATACCCCGACTCTCTGGCGGTGCGGCTGGAAGACGAGGGCAAAAAGGCGATCATGCACGCGATCAAGCTCGCCGAGGAGACACTTCCGGCGGACGGACACGTCACGATCAACCGGGAACTCGTGTACTCCAGCCCGGCGCTGGCCCTGATCAAGATGTCCGACGAGGCTGAGATGATCGTCGTGGGCACCGCCGGACGGGGATTGCTGGCCCGGGGCGTGCTGGGTTCGGTCAGTTCGACGGTCGTGCGGCACGCGCATTGCCCGGTCGCCGTCGTCCATGCAGACGGTCAACCGGCGGCGCAAGACGCGCCGGTACTGGTCGGGGTCGACGGCTCACCGGCTTCCGAGCTCGCGATCGGAGTCGCGTTCGACGAAGCCTCCCGGCGCGGTGTCGGCCTGACGGCACTGCACGCCTGGAGCGACATCGCGATCACCGACCTCCCGGAAGCGGATTGGTCATCCCTGGAATCCGAGGCGCACCGCAGCCTGGCCGAGAACCTGGCGGGCTGGCAGGAACGCTACCCCGACGTGGCGGTGCAGCGATTGGTCGTGCGGGATCAACCGGCCCGGCAGCTCGCCGAAAAGTCCGAGACCGCACAGCTTCTGGTCGTCGGTAGTCACGGGCGCGGCGGTCTGACCGGTGTGCTGTTGGGATCGGTCAGCAACGCGGTCCTGCACTCGGTTCGGATACCGGTGATCGTCGCGCGGCCACCGGCGTCCGCCTGATCTACGCCGGGCGAGACGACCGTCGCCGTCCACGCGCAAAGGGCGGCGACGTCGCGTCCGGCGCGCGCCACGGTCCGGTCGGGGCGCACCACCGCAGCGGTGGCATGGCCACGGTGTAGCCATGCCGCCAGCGGGCTGCCGGGTTCGGCGACCAGCACAGTGACGTTGCGCCGCCGCAGCGCCGCCTCGTCGGCGGCAGCGGGGCGAACGGTGCTGATCAATGCGAAACCGGTGCCAAGCGCGTCGTCCAGCCGGTGACCTTGGCCCAGCGGCGCATTCGGGCAGAGCGTGCCGGCAAGCCGGCGCGGTTTCCGGGATGTGTCTACCAAGGCGGAACGGTGCAGCGCCGGCGTTGTCGAGTCCACCACCTTGTCGCGCAGGCCGGGGATGAGCCGCAGCCGCGGCAACACAGCCCGGCGGGCTGCATTGCCCAGGCGGCCCCCGCCGGTCATCGCCCAACCGACCGCCAGCGCCAGCCGAATCATGGATCGGGTATGCGGTTTGCGTTCCCGCTCATAGGTTTCGAGGACGCTCGGCGCCAGCGTGCCGTGGTGGACCCCGGCGATCTTCCAGGCCAGGTTGGCAGCATCGCGCAAACCCGCTCCCATGCCCTGGCCGATGAACGGGGGAGTGAGGTGCGCCGCGTCGCCGAGGATGAACACGTTTCCGCGGCGCCAGCGGTCGGCGATCTGTGCGCGGAATGTGTATTCGGCGACGCGCACCAGAGTCAGCTCGCCGGCGGGCACGGCGCTGGTCCACGGCTTGATCAACGGGCGCAATCGGTCCAGGGTGCCGAAATCGTCCGCGGTCTCGCCGTCCAGCAACCGGAACTCCCACCGGTAGCGGGCCGGCCCGATGCGCATGTAGGTCCCCGCGCGATTCGGGTCGCACAACTGGTGCACCCCGTCCCACTGGCCCAGATCGGCGTCGCTGGCGACGTCGACCACCAGCCAGCGCTGCTGAAAGTTCAAGTCCCGCATGGTCGAACCGATGCCCGCGCGCACCATGCTGTTGGCGCCGTCGCAGCCCAGCAGGTAGTCGGCGTCGACCCGGTGGAGCCCGCCGTCGGAGCGGTCGGCGAACGTAACCCGAATGCATGTCCCGTCCGTCACGACGTCGGTGACTTCGGCGTTCCCCCGGAGCTCGGCGCGCGGGTGGCGCTCGAGGTTGGCCCGCAGCAGGGCCTCCAATTCCGGCTGGTCGAACATGTTGGCCGGCGGGAAGCCGTGCACATTGTGCCCGGGGTCGCGGTCGAACTCGGCGAGCGTCCGAAACCGGCTGTCCACCAACCGCAGGCCCAGCGTAGGCCGCGATATCGCGGCGAATTCGTCGGCCAGCCCGAGGCGGGCGATGATGCGATAGATCTCGTCGTCCAGGTGCACCGCGCGGGGCTGGGGATACAGGCCGGGCCAGCGGTCGAGCACCAGGCAGTCCACGCCGTACTGCGCCAGCAGCGTGGCCGCGGTGACGCCGGTCGGTCCGGCGCCGACGATGACGACGGGGACCCGCCGGGTGGGCGGAGTTGTCACGCGAATCGGACGGTGGTGCGCTGCGTTCCGAGGTCGATGGCCCCGTCGTCGGTCGCCACGGACGCTTCGACGACGTCACCGTCACGCAAGTAGTTGCGGTTGGCGGCCTGGCGCGAGAAGAACATCTTCCATTTCAGCGCCGGCGGCAACAGGTTTCCGATGACCTGCACGGGCCTCGGTGGGGCGCTCAGCGCGGTGCCGGCCGGCGTGCCGGTGAGCACCAGGTCGCCCGGGGCGAGCTCCTGGAACTGGGTGAGCGACTGCAGCGCCTGCAGGGGCCGGTAGAGCATGTCGCCCTCGACGAGTGAGTTCTGGCGTTCCTGGCCATTGACGCTCAGGCGCAGTCGCAAATCACCGAAGCGCTTGAACTCGTCGGCGGTGAGCAGGACGAGTTCCGGCCCGACCGGTGTGAAGGTCGGGTACGACTTCGCCTCGTAGAACTGGGTTTGCGGGAGCTGGATGTCACGCGCGGAGACGTCGTTGGTGACGACCAGGCCGGCGAGGAAATCGCTCAGGTTTTCCTCGGAGATGGCGGTGCCGACCGGGACCCCGCGGCCGATCACCAGCCCGACCTCCACCTCGTAGTCCAGCAGCCGGACGTGCGGGGGTTTGACGATGTCGGCGAAAGGCCCGTTGATGGAGGCCGACGCCTTGCGGAAAAAGGTCAGCGGGATCGACGCCGGGTCCATGCCCGCGTCTTTGACGTGCGATTCGTAGTTGGTCATCTGGGCGATCACCCGGCAGGGCCGGGTCACCGGCGACACCAACTTCAGGGTATCGACGGGCACGGTAACGGCGCTGGCGGCCGCGTTCTCGATGGCACTGCGGTCGGCCAGCAGCGCGGCGGTGGTTGTTGCGGTGGTGTCGATCTTCGCCGCGCCGCGGGCGGTCTTGAGCCACCATGCGTCGTGGGTGTGCAGCACGGAAAGGGTCATGACGTGGGAACTTTCAGTAGGCCGATCAGGCGGTTGACATCGAACTCGTTTTGCGCTCGGAGCGCGGTGATCATCGAAACCACTTCCCGGCGGGCCGATTTCGGATCGGTGCCGAGGAAGTCTCTGGTTGCCGGCGGTCCCCATTGGGCCAAACCGGACGCGGTGAAGGGCGCCCAGCCGGGGTCCAGCGTGTTATCGAACAGGTCGCCATCGGTGAAGTGCTCGAATAAATAGCCGTCGGGATCGCGCCAGTAGTCGAAGATCTGACTGCCCTGGATGTGCCTGCCGATCCCCCAGGACCGGGAAAATCCCTGGGCGCCAAGGTATTCACCGCCGGCGGCGAGCGCGTCGAGATCGCTGACCTGATATGCCGAATGGACGTAGCGGTTAGCCGGGCCAAGGGCCATCGCCAGGGTGTGGTGATCGGCCGGTGTCGACCCGCGGTCGCACCGGATGAAACTCATCGTCGGCCCTCGGTCGCGCTGCCCGGGAAAGTAGAGAAAGTCGCTGACGATCATGCCCAGGTTGTCCAGGTACCAGTTCAGCGTCTCGACGTACTTGGTCGACTGCACCACCAGATGGCCCAGGCGCTGCACCTGCGCGGGCGCCCGAGGGGGCCGCTGGCCGGCGTTGATGCGCCGGACCTCGCGTCCGAAATTGAACTGGTGGACGTGTTGGCCCGGCAGCTCCGGGAGTTCGTGTACGCCGGCGACCACCCGGACCGGCATGCCGCTGGGGTCGATCAACGTGACCGACAACCCACCGATGGTCTCCGGTAACGGTTCGACGGGCGCGCCGAAGCTGTCCGCCAGCCGGAGCACGTCGGCCTCGTCGCACGCCCGGAAAGCCGCACCCGTGAAGCGGTTGCTCGGGCCGTGGCGCAGGATGACGCACGGCGCGCCTTCCCGGGTGCCGCGCAGCTGCAGTTCGTTGGGGCGGTGCTGCGCCGTGTGGAAGCCGAACGCCCGCGCGAACGCGTCTGCCCGCGTCAGGTCGAGTCGCTCGAACTCCAGCCACGCGATGTCGGCGACTTTGATCACCGGGTTGCGGGCACGCCCGGGGTGTTCGCCGCGTCGCGGACCCTGTTCGCTGTGCGCCTGCGCACGGGCGCTCTTCGTCAGATGCATCACCACTCCATCGAGTAACTGACGAAATCGTCACATACGAGAGAACGTTCAGTCAAGACCCTGACGGAATCGTCATCACTGAGGCATACTGCTGTGAATGAGCGCGATGGTGGAGCCGGCCAATCGGCTGGAGCGGCGCAAGTGGCGGACCCGGGCGGCGCTGGTCAAGGCCGCGCAGCAACTGATTGCCGAGGGCAAGGTCAACGTGCCCGTCCTGGAGATCACCCAGGCGGCCGACGTCGGAATGGGATCCTTCTACAACCACTTCGACAGCAAGGAGCAGCTGTTCGAGGCGGCCGTCGCCGACGTGCTCGACGCTTACGGGTCGATGCTGGACCGGCTCACGGAGTCCATCGAGGACCCGGCCGAGACGTTCGCCACCAGTTTCCGGCTGACCGGTCGGCTGTTTCGCCGCCGACCGCAGGAGAGCCGGATTCTGTTGGCCAATGGGCTGGAGTTGTTGTCGTCGCAACGGGGTCTGGCGCCGCGCGCCCTCCGCGATATCAAGGCCGGGGTGGCCGCCGGGCGGTTCGACATCGAGGATCCCGAGCTGGCCCTCGCCATGGCCGGCGGTGCGCTGCTCGGCCTGGGCAATCTGTTGCGTGAGGATCCCGATCGTGACGACGCGCGCGCCGCGGACCTCGTCACCGAGAACGTTCTGCGGCTGTTCGGCCTCAGCGCCGCCGAGGCGCGCGCGATCTGCCGACGCCCGCTGCCCGACGACGGACTCGACGCGGACTAGCGGGCGACGGCGGCCACCGAGAATGCGACGTTGCGACCGACGGCCCCATCGTCGCCGGCCGCGTCGGGGGCGGTCCACCGCACCTGAGCGGTGCCGTTGACGTGCAGAACGGCGCCGGTAGCGAAGTCGACGAACAGCAAAGCGGCTTCGTCGTCGACGGCGAGGTTGCCGTAACTGTTGAACATGTTGTTCCCCGGGAAATCCGGCCACCACAGTCGGGCCGGGGAGTCGACCCGGACGAATCCGGGTGGGCCTCCGCGGTGTGACGCATCGCTGCCGCGGCTGGGATGGGTGGTGCCCAGGAAGAACGTGTCCGACGTGGCAATCATCGCTTGAGCGGACGGGTCCAGAAGCGTTGCGCGCCCGGCTTGTTGCGACCGAGGGGCGGCAAGGGTGGCGACCTCGATCGGGTGGCGGTGGATGTACTTGGGGCAGTTGCCGTATGACTGGTCGACGCGGACGGTCATGCCCCGGTGGTCGGCACTGACGAGGTCGCCGTTGACCCGCAGCCTGCGCCGGGTGGCGAAGTCGATCGCGATGAGGCCGACCTGTTGACCGCTCGGGATCTCGTGCAGCGGATCGCCGTCGCGGGGGAAGGTCGACACGTGCAAGACGTCGTCTTGTCCGCGGAGAAAGCCCGGCGGCGCGGCCAGCGGCGAGATCCACAGGACCCCGTCGCGGTCTCGTCCGGTCAGCGCGGCGAACCGCTGTGACGCCAGAAATCGTGCGGCGCCGGGCGACAGGCCCGTACCGTCGAGCATGCCCTCAAGCCGCTTGGCCTCGGCTTCGACCCCCGCTCGGCGCTGTGTTGCGGTCTCGCCCTCGTGGAATCCCGTCGCGGTCACGCGAGGCGTAACAACGGTGCCGGGGCAAAGCTTCCGCGGTGCGGTCGGAGCTGGGCGATCCGCCTAGGCGACCGACACGATGCGGGCGACCAACTTGCCGCCGCGGATGACCTCGATCGTCTGGCCGGCCGCGACCTCGTCGAAATATCGCCCCGCGCGCTTCCGTAGTTCGTCGAGCTCGATCCCGCCGCTGGCTTCGGCGGGGATCGGGGCCGGCTCCGCGTCACCGGCGGGCACGATCTGCGCCAGTAATCGACCGCCGCGAACCACGCTGAGGGCCTCCCCGGCCGCGACCCGGTCGAAGCACCGCCCGGCACGTGTTCGCAGTTCGTCGAGGCCGACCCAACCACCGGTGTCCGATGCCGCGGGCTCGGCGGATCGCGCCGGGATAGGAGCGACCCTCCAGTCACCGACGGGCACGATGCGGCCCACGAGCTTGCCGCGACGGACGATGTCGATGGTCTCGCCGGTGGCCACCCGCTCGAGATACGTGCACGCGTCACTCCGAAGTTGGCCTAGGCCAATGGTTTCCCGCATCTCACGCCGAACGCGGCATGCACCGGCCGGCCGCGGCGATGTTGAACCGACGGAGCCCGCTCGAGTCAGCCGCGCGGTGCCAGCATGTCCTTCCATCCGTCGTCTCCTGTCTTACTCGAATTCTCAACTGCGTACTTGACGCCGTCGGGCCCCACCAGCTCACCGCTCTGGGGAAGATAGACGGCCGGGGGAGGGCCGCTGGGGGTGTATACGCACGGATTCGGTTGCTGCCCATTGCATTCGACGGTGCCCGACCCCGGCCGCTGCAATGCGTCGCTGACGGGCGGCGGTGTCCCCGAGACCCTGTCCGAGGGCGCCGGGTTCATGCCGTTGTCGACCGATGGCGCGGGGATGACCTGGCCGGGCTTCACCGGCTGGTCGCAGCGCGCGGCGGGCGCCGGGCAGGTCAGGATCTGGTTGGGGTCGCCATACCAGGGGTTGGTGCCCAGCGGCACATAGGGTTTGGGGTCGCGGCACTCTCGTGGCGTCGCGGCGCGTTTGCCGGGGACATCCACACAGGGCAGGTTGCGTGCGCCGCGCACGGCATTGGCCGGAGTGTCCTGCGGGATCTTGCAATACGTCCCGGACGGCATCGGCGCCAGGCTGGTATCCGCCGGAGACCGCCACTGCTCTGCCGGGAGAAAGCCGGTCAGGCACGGCGGGGGCTGGTTGATCGTCAGCGAGGTGCCGAGCGACGCGTAGCCCGGGAAGGCCGTCGTGACCGTCTGTCCTTCCGAGGCGCCCTGCGGGTAGGCCACCAACAGCTGCTCGACGCCCTTGTGGTAGCGCTTGAGCATGTCCAGCACGATCTCGAGATTCGCCAGCGTCTGCGGCAGCGAGTCACGGACGTCGCTGAACACCTCGTTGACCTGATCGGCGGTCGGCGCCCCTTGGGTCAGGATGCTCTGCACATGCTGATCGCTCTGCGCGCTCTGCGCGGCCAGGATGCTCAGGTTGTGCGACCAGCGCTCGATCGAGTCACCGGAGTTGACCTGGCTGTCGATGATCGGCCCGGAGTTTTGGATGATGTCGTTGACGTCGGCGATGTTGGTCTTGAAGTCACCGGCGATCGCCTGCGTCGCGTGCACCAGCCGCTGCAGCGCGGGGCCCAATCCGCCGACCGCTTGGGCTGTTTCGTCGAGCAGCGAGGCGATCTTGTCCTTGGGCAGCACCGCGAGCCCGCGGTTGGCGGCATCCAGCGCCGGCCCGATCTCGGTGGGCACCGTGCCCTTGGTGATGGTCTGTCCGGGCGAGAAGTACTGGCCGGGGTTGCCCGTCGACACCAGGTCCAGGTACTGCTCACCGACCGCCGACACCGAATGCACGTTCGCCGACGCGTCAATCGGGATCTTGTAGCGGTCGGCGATGCTCATGGTCACCCGCGCGCCGGTCTTGGTCGGCTCGACGGCGGTGACCGTGCCGATGGTTTCACCGCGATAGGTCACGTTCGAGGTCTTGTAGAGACCGCCCGACGCGGGCAGCTCCGCTTTCAGCGTGTACTGGCCGATCCCGACCGCGCTGGGAATCTGCAGGTAATACCAGCCCAGCGCGACCGCCGTGATCGCAGTCAGGACGGCGAACATGACCAGCTGGCGTTTGATGAATCGGGTCAGCATTGCCGGTCCGCCCTCTCGACCAGCGGCCCGCCGGGGACGTCATTGGGGTTCGGCGTGTAGCGGACGTCGGGGATCATCGTCTCGGGGTCGCGGCCCCACGATTGCTCGAGTGCGCGCAGCGCTCCGGAGAACCCGGTCCCGGTGAGGACCGCGTTGTCGACGGCGCTCATGGTCAGGTCCAGCGTGAGCGACAGGTTGAAGTAGTCGCCGCGGAACGCCTTGGGCACGGCGTCGATGTCGAACGGGCGGACGAGGATCAGCTTGAGGGCGCGAATCAGATATGGCGCCGCACGGCCGAGTTCCCGCAACGGGCACTGCAGCGACAACAGGTCCTGGTGGATGTCGCCGCGCGCGCCCGACAGGTATTGGTCGGCGAGTTGGCTGAGCCGTCCCGTCGCGTCCACCGCGTTGATCAAAAGGTTCTGTTTGTCGGCGAAATGCTTGAGCAAAGGCGGGAATTCGGTGAGGACACGGTCCAAGACGTCCGAACGGGGACCCACGTAGGCCAGCAGCCGGTTGGTGGAGTTGATGGCTCGGGTGATGTCAGCGCGTTGCTCGTCGAGTCGGGCGGTGAAGGTGTCGAGTTTGCCGAGGAAGGCGCGGATCTGGTCCGCCCGGCCGTTGACGATGTTGTAGACCTCGTTCTGCAGCACTTCGAGGTTCGGGATGCCTCCGCCGCGGAGCACGATGGCAAGACTTGCCAGCGTCTGCTCGGTCGTGGGATACATGGACGCATTTTTGAGCGGGATGGTGTCGCCGTCCCGCAGTGGTTCCGGGGACGGGTTGGGCGGTGCGGCCAGCTCGACATGCTGTGAACCCAGGAGACTGGTCTGGCCGATCTTGGCGGTTGCGTTCCTGGGCAGCTTGACGTCCTTGCCCAGACGTAGTGTCAGCGTCGCGACCCAGTTCTTCAGTTGGATCGCGCGTACCGTGCCGACGAAGACGTCGGCCACCCGCACGCGGCTGTTGTCGTTGAGCGCCAGTGTGTCCGGCATCTGCACGTAGACGGTGTAGGACCCCGGCCCCGAGCCCGGGCCGCCCGGCATCGGCACGTTCGCGATTCCGTGCCACTTCGCGCACGACGCCAGCATCGCCGCGGCGCTCAATATGGCCAGCCCCTTGAAGGCCCGGTGCCGTGTGCGAGAGCCGAACGCGCGCAGCATGTTCCGGATCGCCATGCTTCGCGGGTGGTTCACGATCCCGCTCCCGTCGACGCGGCCGCCGGAGTCGGCGGGACCGGACCCGGAACTACGCCCGGCCCCGGCGGCGGTGGCGGGATCGGCACCTGCGGCGCCCGCAGGCCGATCGGCGGCACCACCGGGTTCTCGTCGTAGGCGTTCGGCGGTCCCGGCGGGGTTTGCAAACCCGGCGGTGGGGCTGGGGCGTCGGGGCCGCCCATCAGTTCGGCCAGAGATTCCGGGGTCATCAGGCCGCCGGTAACCGGCCCCACCTGGGTGCCTTGCATGCCCGGCGCGACGACCCAGCCGGGCTGAGTGTTGCGGTGCGAGAACGGTGTATCGGGCACCCAGATACCGGGCACGGTGGTGTCCTTGTATCCGTTCGGCGGGTGCAGCCGGTCCTCCGAATAGGCGACTTCCTTGGGCAGCGCTTCGGCGGTGCTGAACAGATTCAGTCCGAACGGCAGGTAGTTGAACTTGATGGCATCGAGGATCGGCGCCAGGTATTGCGCGCACAGTTCGGCGGAATCCTGATAGCCCAGCCGGCTGCCGGCCTGAATCATGCTGCAGACGAACTGCATTGGGTTCGCGAAGTTGGGAATCGCCGGGATGGACATGACGGCGCCGTGCGACGGGTGATAGATCTGGCTGAGGTTCGTCTCCAGCGTCGGCAAGACGTGCAGGGCGGTCTCCAACCCGTTCAGCGGATCGGGTTGGACCAGCGTGGTGGTGAGAGTGGACAAGTTGTCGACGTCGTGCGCGAGCACCCCGCGGTTCTTGTCCAGGAATGGGCGCAGGGTGGACAGCAGGCTGTCGAACTGCTGAAGCGCATTCGTGAGGTCCCGGTCCGAACCGGTCAACTTGTCGGTGAACTCGGCCAGGTTCTTGTTCAGCGCGACGAACTGCTGGTCGTCTTTGTGCAGGGCGTTGACGAACTGGGCCAGGCTGCGCACCACCGCGAAGAAGTCGCCGCGGCCCTCGTTCAGCGCGGTCAACGACCGCGACAGGCTGTTCAGCGTGGTGTTGATCTGCTTGCCCTTGCCGGCCAGACCGTCCGCGAACGACTCGATGGCCTCACCGAACGGACCCTTGGGTTGCTCGGGTGTCGGGCCGAGTTTGGCGATGATGTTGGCGACGCTGTCGCGCAGTTCGTCCCATTCGGTCGGGACCTGCGTGCGCTCGATGGGGATCACCGCGTGGTTGCCCATCACCGGGCCACCTTTATATGGGGGCTCCAGCTGAATGCTGCGCGACGCGACCAGGGTGGGGTTGACGATCACCGCGGACGCGTTGGCCGGCACCTTGTACTTGTTCTCGTAGTGAAACGTCACCTTCATCTTGTCGCCGGCCGGTTCGATCTTGTCGACGGCACCCACCCGGACGCCCATGATCTGGACCTTGTCCCCGGAATAGAGCGCGTTCGCCGTCGGGAGGTAGGCGACCACGGTGTTGGTGGTCAACCTCTGGTAGAGCCGCAAGCCCACGAACCCGGCGACCACGGCCAGCAGCACCACCAGCGCCCCGATCACCGTCCGGGGCCGCAGGTGGCGGAGGGGGAAGACGTTGCTCAATTCTGGCTACCTCCCGTGATGCCGCTGCCTCCCGTGCCGCCCGGGTTGATGAACGGTGCGGGCAACTGCTGCCCGGGTCCCGGCGGCGCCGGCGGCCCGGGGGGCAAGCCGGGCGCGAAGGTCGACGGCGGCGGGGTGGGGCCGGCGGGTTGCAGGTTCTCGGTGCGGCGAAGCCGCGACGTCGATCGGGGCGGGGAAACTGCCGCCGAAGGGGCCAACGTCCACACCCGCGCAGGGCAGCGGATTCCCGGGTCGCGGAAGCGCGTCGGCCGGAGGGGTGTACGAGCACGCCGTTCCGGGCGGGACGGCCGGTCCCGGATGATCCGGGGTGCCTTCCAGCACCGGCGGCGCGGGCGGCGGGGCCCCGTTGGGGAACCGGGTGCCGTTGGGGTCGGGCCAGCGGAACGCGGGGAGCCCGGCACTGCGCCAGAAGTCCTCCGGATCGATCCCGCGCTTCTTGAAGGCGGCGTCGACGAACGGCTGCAAGATCCAATACGGCAGCAGGTTGGACAGGACGATCTTGAAGTACGGTCCCGACGCGACGGATTCCCCTAGCGAGGCGGCGAATTGGCTGACATACGTGAGGGTCTGGGCCAGGTCGTCTTTGCGCGCCACCAGCACATCGCTGATGGCACGCAACTGCTCGAGCACGGGATTGAGGTTCGGATTGTCGTTGATGAACCCCTGCACCTCAGCCGAGAACGCGGAGATGTTCTGCAGCAGGGCGCCGATGGCGCGGCCACGTTCGTTGAACGCGGCCAGCAGCGTCTTGGTGTTGACCAACAACCGGTTGATCTGTTCGCTACGGTCACCGAGCACGCTGGCCACCTGGTGGGCCTGGGCGAGCAGGTGCTTGATCTGTTCGTCGCGCTTACCGATGGTGTCGGAGAATCTCGTCAGGCCGTCGAGTGCGGCACTCAGGTGCGGGTAGGTCTGGTTGACGGTCTGCGACAAGACGTTCAGCGACTGCTTGACGGTGTCGATGTCCCAGCCGGTGGCGGCCTTGGTGATGTCGAAGTTCGCGTCGTAGAGCTGATAGGGGGTGGTGCTCTGGCCCAGTGGCAACACGTCCCCGGGCCGCAACGTCCGGGTTCCCCGCGGCTCGATCTCGAGCACCTTCTTCCCGAGGATGGTGTCCGTCTTGATCGCGAGCCGGCTCTCGGTGCCGATGGTGTTGCCGCCGACGGAGAATTTGATCCGGACATGGTCGCCGTCGATCTCGAGCGCCTCGACCTTGCCGACATTCACACCGGAGATGCGGACCTTGTCGCCCTTGTTGAGTTGGCCGGTGTCGGTGAATTGTCCGTAATAGCTGGGACTGGCGAACATCATCGGGATGCTGGTGAAGCTTTGGCCGACGGCGACCACGAGCACGAGCACGGTGATGCCCATCAGGCCGACCCGGTGGCGGTTGAATTCGGTGAGCGTTCTCATTGGGGCGTGCACCTGCCGGTGGGCTGCTGCCAGAGGCGGACCGAGCGGACCGGGCCGCCGGGCTGCAGTCCGTTCCACCTGATCGTGAGGTCGCAGACGTAGAAGTTGACCCAGTCCCCGTAGAGGCCGATGCTGCGTCCGATGAGGTTGAGCGCGGTCGGGGTCTTGTGGATCAGGTCGCCGAGCTGATCGCGTTGGTCGACGAGCGGTTGCTGAAGAGCCTGCAGGTAGTTGATCGCCTTGTGCAGCAGAGCGCGGTTGTCGGCGAGGAGGTCGGCCACCGTTCCGGCGGCGTTGCTGATGTTCGCGGTGCCGGCGGCCAGCGGGTCGGCGTGGTTTTGCAGCCCGGTGATCAGTCTCTCGAAGTTGTCGACGGTCTGGTCGAACTCCTTGCGATGCCGAACGGTGGTGTCCAGCACGGTGTTCAGGTTCTTGACCACCTCGCCGATCGCCTCGTCGCGCTCAGCGATGTGCGCGGTCAGCTGCGCGGTCTGGTCGAGGATGTCGTTGATGGTGCCGCCCTGACCCTGAAACACGGTGATGATGGCGGACGCGATGGTGTTGACCTTTTCGGGATCGAGCGCCCGGAACAGTGGCTTGAAGCCACCGATCAGCGCGTCGAGGTCCAGCGCCGGTGACGTTCGGGACAGCGGGATGGAGCCGCCCGGCGGCAGTATCCGGTCAGCGCCCTCTCCGTCGCCGCGCTTGAGCTCGAGGTAGCGGTCGGCGAACAGGTTGAGGTAGCGGATCTGCGCGGTCGTCGACTGGTAGAGCGGTACGGAGCGGTCGACATCGAAGTCCACCCGGACCCGCTGACCCCCTTCGATCAGCCGCACCGCTTTGACCTTCCCGATCTCCACCCCGGCGGCGCGGACGAATTGGCCGTTCTTCAGCCCGGTGGCGTTCCGGAATTCCGCGTGATAGCTGTTGGTGCTGTTGAAGCGCATCTGAGCGAACACCACGACGATCGACACGGTGATCAGCAGCAGCACCAGCGAGACGATGCCGAGCTTGATGGCGGAGCCGGTAATCTTCATGGATTCATCGCTGTCATGGGTTGATCGTGTTGTCCCCGACCTGGCGGCCCCACACGTACTCGATTGCGTACGGCGAGCCGGTTTCTAGGTGGTTGTACGGCGCGAGGCTGGCGCCGGTGTCCACCACCAGACTCGGCGCCGGCCACAGGTCATGGGTGATGGCCTGCCAGCAGCCAGGCGCGCCCCCGGGGCCGCCGTGCGCGTTCACCCGCGGCAGATTGTCCGGATACACAAAGGGATTCGGTGCCCCGCCGACCAGCCCGGCCAGTCCGAGGAGTCCCATCGTGGCCGCGGTGCCGGCCAACCCCGGGAGCGTGAGGATGCCGCCCAATCCCGACGTCAGTTCGGTCATGGTTCTCAGCGCGTATCCGTTGCCGCCGCCGGTCGTCTCATAGGCATGGGGTTCTTCGTCGTAGTAGTTGCGGATGGTGCAGAAGAACTCCGGGCTGTAGGTGTCGAGCAGGCCGGCGGTGGGCACCAGATCGGCGGCCCCCCGCTGTAGGTAGGGCCCGCCGCGGGCGAAGATGTCGGCGCCGGTGTTGCCCAGCCCGGCCGCCGCCAACAACGCTGCGTCCAGGTCGTTTTCCTGCCGGTGCACCGTGCGTGCGGTGATCACCGCGTTGTTGAGGGCGTCCAACAGATCCGGTGCGGCGTTGGCGTAGATGTCGCCCAGGACCCCCAGCTGCTGAATGTCATGCCGGATCTGCGGCATTTGCGGATTGATGTCGTCGAGGATGGCGTTGGCGTTGACGATCGACTGCCCGAACTTGTCGCCCAACCCGGTCAACGCCTGCGCGGCCGCCGCCAGCGTCAGGTTCACCTTGACGGGATCGATCTTTTCCGTGATCGTGGTCAGTGTCTCGAACAGCGTATTGAACTCGGTTGTCACCGACCTCGCGTCAATCACGTGCTCCGGTGTGATGGGTTGCGCCGCCGGGTTTTTCGGCGAGGTCAGCGAGACGTACTTGTTGCCGAACACCGTGGTCGCCCTGATGTTGGCGTCCACGTTGGCCGGAATGAGCTCGATCCACTTCGGATTCACGTTCAAGACGAATTTGGCCGCCGGTGTGCCGTCCCGTTCGACCTCCGAAATGCTGGCCACCCGGCCGACTTCCACGCCGTTGTAGGTGACCTTCGACCCCGGATCCATCACCAGACCGGCCCGGGGAGCCAACATCGTCAAGCGTGTCGTCGGCGAGAGCCGGCCGCGAAACTGCAACCACACGAACCCCAGCACCACCGCGGCGACGACCAAAAACACCAAAGCCGCCGTCCGGTACGGAGGTATGCGTTGCGGGTTCTGCTTCACCGGGGTGGTCATGGCGGCTACACGGTGAGGTTGAAGTTCGGGGTTTTGCCGTACACCGCCATCGCGGTGAGAACGACCACCACGACGATCGTGATCAACGACAACCGCATCGACCGGCCCACCGCCTCGCCAACGCCGACCGGCCCGCCGGTGGCGGTGTAGCCGTAGTAGCAGTGGGTGGTCATCACGACCACCGCGACCAGGATCACCTCTGCGAAGGACCAGGCCACGTCGTTGAGGCGCAGGAAGGTGTGGAAGTAGTGGTTGTACGTGCCGATGGATTGCCCGTACAAGAAGACCGTCGTGACCTGCTGGGACAGGAAGGCCATCGTCATCGCCAACCCGTAGAGCGGGATGATCACGATCAGGCCCGCCACGACCCGGGTGGACGCCAGGAAGGGGATCGACCGGATGCTCATCACCTCGAGCGCGTCGATCTCCTCGCTGATGCGCATGGCGCCCAGTTCGGCGGTGGCGCCGGCGCCGACCGTGGCGGCCAGCGCCTGGCCGGCGGCCACCGGCGCCACGAACCGCACGTTGACCAGGGCGGCCAAGAAGCCGGTGAATGCCTCGACACCGATGTTGCCGAGCGTCGCGTAGCCCTGGATGGCGACCAGTGAGCCGGCGGACAGGGTGATGAACCCGACGATGGCGGCGGTGCCGCCGACCACGGCCATCGCGCCGGTGCCCATGCCCATCTGGGCCACCATGCGCAGCAGCTCCTTGCGGTAGCGGTGCACGGCGAACGGGATCTGCCCGATTGCGCTCAGGGCGAACCAGACCATTTGCCCGATCTCGACCAGTACTCGGTCGGGGGCTTCCCCGTATCGAATGAGGGCGGCCCGCGGAACGTGGAGGTGCCGGGCGGGAACCCCTGTGGCCGCGGCCATGTCAGCGCCCCGTCCCGAATCGGACGCCGATGGTGGTCAGCGCGGCGTTGACCGCGAACAGGGCGATGAAGCACAGCACCACCGTCTCGTTGACGGCGGTGCCCAAACCCTTGGACCCGCCGCGAACGATCAGCCCGCGGTAACAGCCGACCAGGCCGGCGATCAGCCCGAACGTCGCCGCCTTGATGAACGCGATCACCACCTCGGGCAGGCCGGTGAGCGCCGTGAGCGTGGAGAGGTAGGCACCGCTCGAGACGTTCTGCAGGTACACGCTGAACAGGTAGCCGCCCCCCAGGCCGACGGCGACCACGAGGCCGTTGAGCAGCACAGCGACGAGTGTCGAGGCGACGACGCGGGGGACCACCAGCCGGTGGATCGGGTCGATGCCGAGCACCTCGAGCGCATCGATCTCCTCGCGGATGGTTCGCGCGCCGAGGTCGGCGCAGATGGCGGTGCCGCCCGCGCCGGCGACCACCAGCACCGTCACGATCGGGCCGAGCTGGGTGACCGCGCCGATCGCGGCCCCGGCACCCGAGACGTCGGCGGCGCCGATCTCGGCCAGCAGCAGGTTGAGCGTGAAAATGAGGAGCACGGTTTCGGGGATGGACACCGCGATCGTGGGCAGCAGTGATACCCGCATGAGAAACCAGCCGTTCCAGATGAACTCGCGCCACTCGAACGGCTGCCTGAGCGCCTTGCCGGTCAGCACGCACATGCGGAAGAACCCGCCGGCCACTTCCGTGCCCGGTCGAATCCTTTGGCCTATTTTGCTGGCGGTCAGGTGTGAGGTGGTCATCCGCGCCGCCCCTGACCCGACCGCGCACTCAGTCGCGAGGGCTGAACTGCTGGGTCAAGCGGGGTACGCACGGTCGCTGGACGGGGATCGCGAGCGTGGACGTGAACCCGCCTCGCGGTCTGATTGATCTGGTGAGCTGGTATCGAAAGGCTCTGCAATGCGGCAGGTTTCGAAGTACCTGGCAGCGAATGCAACTCCGGGCTTCTGCTCTCTACCTCTCGCCGCGACGGCGCTCGGCGCTTTCCGCCGCTTGGCGCAGCACCTTGTTTCCGATGTCGGTCGACCAGGTGATCCCCCCGACCGGCACTTCGGGACCGTGCTTTCAGCTCCATGCCGCCCTCGTTTGCGCCACGCAGTCACTATTGCATTAGACCGTACGGTCAGTCAATAACCGCCACGCTGGCTCGAATTGCACCACCGAACTGCCCGAAGAGCGCTCGGAGCTGCAGTAGAGTTGTTCGGGCAAATACCAGGAACTTTGGCTAGTGACCGGGTGAATCGGTGTCCGGTGACAACGGACGGATAAAGAGAAAGCGGGCCCTTATAACCGACCGGGCGTACGGCGACGATGCCGCGCTCCGGCGCTCGTCTCCGGTCGGTTAAGAACGGCCAAGGCGATCAGGCGGGCAACAGTTCGGGCCAATTACCGACCTGCACAAGGTATTAGAGGCCGATCGGTCAATCACCAGAACTGGTGACTGCGGTGAGGCATTCGCGCACCACCGAGACGACCTCCGCGGAAGGGTTTGCCCACTTTCCGAGCGCCAGTCGGTCGAGTAGCAGTCCGCCGAGGAACACGTCGACGAACGCGGCACCGACTTGTTCGGGAGTCCGGGAACCGGTGGGATCGAACCATACCCACATCCACTGCAGCGATCCCCACAGCTGCAGTGCTGCCAGCTCGACGTCGACGCTTCGGAACACGCCGCTCTCTATCCCGTTGCGGATCTCGTCAGTTGCCAGCGCCTGCAACTGATTTCGCAACTTCCGCACCTGGTGCATAGCGGGGTCATCGAACAGCTGAACCACTTCGCGCTGGCTTGCCACCGTCGCATCGCGAGCGACCACTTGGAGCAGTGCGGAGGCGTAGATGATTGCGGCGATGCGTTCGTGCGGCGCGGCCAGGCGGGCCCACGCCATCTGCAGCGCATCGAGTTGGCGGGCCAGGTGGGTCTCTTCGAGTTCGCGCAACATCTGCGCTTTGGTCCCGAAGTGATGGACGATGGTGCCCTTCGACATGCCAAGCTCGTCGGCGATGTCGCCCATATTCGTTCTGTCGTAGCCGCGTTCGGCGACATAACGGACGAACGCGTCGAAAATCTCGCCACGTCTCCCAGGTCGGGGCATCTTCCACCTTCGACTCAAACTAACCGTACGAACGGTCTATCATAAGTTTCGCGATGTCAAGGTCCCGCCAGGTGTGCCGCGGGGTGGGGCCGGCAGCCACCAGCGATATCGGTGGCTGAGGCGATCGGATCACCGCGCGGGTCAACCGCGCCAAGAAGGCGTGAAAGAAGCCGCCGGCCGGTCGGGCCCGTCGATCGGCGCGTCTACAGCGCCCTGGGGCCGCCGAATCTGTCCGGCGCGGTTACCACATACGTGTTCGCTTTGGCGGCCGGCTTGATCTCGCCGGCGGTGTACACGGTCATCAGCTCTCTGCCGTCGCCGTCGGCCACGCACACATAGGTATCCGTCTCAGCGTCGTAGTCGAAGCTTTCCCAAGCCAATAAGAACGCCAAGCAGTTGCCGTCGCGGTCGGTGACGACGAGCTTGTGGACCCCGGACTCCTTCAGAAGCTGGGCATCCTGCGCGCGTTGCTGAGGGATGTGATTGGTGTGGAGCGTAGCGTGTGACATCTGTGTACTCCCTTAGCGAGGGTGTCTTGGTCTAGCCTAGGCTCAACTGTTCACGGAATCCGAGCCTTGAGGAAAACGTTTTCTCCCCGGGTACCGTCCCGCCCAGGGCACTACGACCCCAATCGAGGGGTCGTAGGTCGTTTAGCCCACAGAGCGTGATGCCGGTCGGCGTATCCAGCACCTCGGCGGGCGGCTTCGCCGATGCCGGGCGTCACTTTGTCGCAACCCGCGTCGGTTATCTTCGGCGGGACTTGTGGGCGAGGGGGAGTGCATGACGCAGGAAACCGAATCCGACACCAATCCGTCCGCGGCCGAGGTGGACCTGGACACCATGACGGCCACCAAAGAGACGCTCGAGGATTACACGCTGCGGTTCGCACCGCGCAGTTATCGACGATGGTCGACAGCCGTAGTGGGCATCTCGGCGCTCGGCGGCATCGCGTATTTGGCCGACTTCGCGATCGGCGCCAATGTCGGCATCTCCTACGGAACCGGCAACGCGTTGTGCGGCATCGGGATCTTCGCCCTGGTGATCTTCGCGACCGGGCTGCCGTTGGCCTATTACGCGGCGCGCTACAACCTCGACCTGGACCTGATCACCCGGGGTAGCGGTTTCGGCTACTACGGCTCGGTGGTCACCAACGTGATCTTCGCGTCGTTCACCTTCATCTTTTTCGCCCTCGAGGGCTCGATCATGGCGCAGGGCCTCAAGCTCGGCCTGCGCCTCCCGCTTTGGGCCGGCTATGCCTGCTCGACGCTGATCATCTTCCCGCTGGTGATCTACGGCATGAAGGTGTTGTCCCAGCTCCAGCTCTGGACGACGCCGTTGTGGTTGATCCTGATGGTCGTTCCGTTCGTCTACCTCGTGGTGCGCCACCCGGACTCCATCCACCAGTTCTTCGGGTACCACGGCCGCGGCGGCGGCGCGGTGAACATCGGCTCGACGTTGTTGGCGGCGGGCGTGTGCCTGTCGCTGATCGCGCAGATCGCCGAGCAGATCGACTACCTGCGTTTCATGCCCCCGCGGACGCCGGCGAACTCGCGCAGTTGGTGGACGTGGGTGCTGCTCGCCGGACCCGGCTGGGTCGTGTTCGGAGCGATCAAACAGATCATCGGCCTGTTTTTGGCCGTCTATCTGATCGCTCGCGTTGCGGGCTCGACGTCGGTCGCCAATCAGCCCGTGCACCAATTCTTGTTGATCTACCGCGACTTCATGCCGGGATGGCTTGCGCTGACACTCGCGGTGGTCCTGGTGGTGCTCAGCCAGATCAAGATCAATGTGACGAACGCATACTCGGGTTCCTTGGCGTGGACCAATTCGTTCACCCGGGTCACCAAGCATTACCCGGGGCGGGTCGTCTTCCTCGCCGTCAACCTCGTCATTGCGTTGATCATGATGGAATCCGACATGTTCGACGTCCTGAACACGATCCTGGGGTTCTACGCCAACTGTGGAATGGCATGGGTGGTGGCCGTGGCGTCGGACATCGTGTTCAACAAGTACCTGCTCAAGTTGTCACCGAAGCGCCCGGAGTTTCGGCGCGGCATGCTGTATGCCATCAATCCGGTGGGCTTCGGGTCGATGCTGTTGGCCGCCGGGTTGTCGATAGTCGCCTTCTTCGGCGGCCTCGGTGAGGCGCTGCGTCCGTACTCGCCGTTGGTGGCGATCGTCGTCGCGTTGGTCATGCCGCCGATCCTGGCGATCGCGACCAAGGGCAGGTATTACCTGCGTCGCACCCACGACGGCATCGACTTGCCCATGTATGACGAATACGGCAATCCCTCAGCGGCGCAGTTGAAGTGCCACGTCTGCCATCATGACTACGAGCGGCCGGACGTGACGGCGTGTGAAACCCACGACGCGCATGTCTGCTCGCTGTGCCTGTCCACCGACAGGCTGGCCGACCACGTGCTGCCGGCCCACCACTAGGCGCCGCTGCGCCGCTGCGCCTCGACGCCGCTCACCGGCGACGGCGCCTTGGGCCGCAACGCCACCAAGACCACGCCGGCGGCGAACACCGCCGCGGCCGGCCAGGAGAAGCGCCCGTCCGGTGCGAAGCCGCCCTGGGCCAAAAGGTGCAGACCAACGGCGGCCAGGACGGCGCCGGAGAGCATGATCGTTTCGCCCCAGCGATCGCCGAGCGGTAGTCCGAACGTCGGCAGCGGAACCGCGAAGAACCGCCGCTGCCACCACAGCAGCACCAACTCGACCGCCGTAACCACGCTGAGGATCGTGATCCACTCCAGTCGGACCAGCCACCACGTCGCAGACCCCTCATGGGGCTGGGGTATCAGGCCGGCCGGATAAGCGACGATCGCGACGATGACCACAGGAATCATGTGCCACAGGTAAAGCGCCATCACGTTGGCGTTGGCGGTCGACAACACGCGCCGCACGGGGCCGTGGTGCAGGACCTGGTCGAGCATCGCCGCAACTGCCATCGCCAGCCCGGCCTGCGTGCAGGCGAACGCCATCATCGCCACCGTGGGCGGCGTCGTGTTCTCGATCGGTTCCCCCGGAACGCCGATCATGCTCACCGGATACGGCCCCACTCGGATCAGCAGTGCCAGGGCGACGGCCGAACCGGCGGCGAGCAACACCGGTCTGCGGCCGGCCAACAGCCCACCCTCCCAGGCGATGCCGAGCTGATAGAGCAGGCCCCAGCACAACAGGTAGTTGAGCGAGCCGACGTAGGGCACGTGGCCCGCGAGCGACACGGCGTCGATCAGGACGACCCCGGCGGCCAGTACCGCCGGTACCCTCAGGCCCCAACGTCGATGTGCCGCAACGGCAATGGGCGTCAGTGAGACGACCAGCACGTACACGGCGAGGAACCACAGGTGCATGGCCACCGCCCACCCCGCGTATTCCAGCACGGTGCCCGGCACCCGTTGGGCCTGGAGCGCCACCACGATCACCGAAACGAGCGCGACGTAGACCGTCGTCGGACCCAGCACCCGAGCCAGTCGATGCCGGATCCAGGCCTGGCGTGAGAAGCTGCCGCCCTCGCGGCGGTGCGCCCACGACACGGCTCCGGCGTAGCCGGCCACGAAGAAGAACACCGGCACCGCCTGGAAGATCCAGGTCAACCATTGCGTCCAGGGCATGTCCAGCAGCGGGTTCTCCCGGCCGAATTGCCCGTCGTGGTAGGTCACGGAACCGGCCAGCCAGTGGCCCAGCACGATGAGGACCACGCCCGACGCGCGGTAGAAGTCCACCGCCAGATTGCGGGCCGGTCGCGTCGTTTCTATGTCGTCCATCGGATCGCGGTCAGATCGATGCGGTGCACTCGCGCAACGGTACCCGCCCCACGGCCCGAAGTCGCTGAGCGCACAATGACGCCATGAAACAAGCTCGCCTTGCCGGCTTGGAGGTCGGCCGCATCGGCCTGGGCGCCATGGGCATGTCGGTGGCCTACGCCGGCGCCGGCAGCGACGACGCCGAGGCGATCCGCACCGTCCACCGCGCGATCGACCTGGGTGTCACGCTGATCGACACGGCCGAGGTGTACGGCCCCTACGTCAACGAAGAACTGCTCGCCCGCGCCTTGCAGGGGCGCCGCGATCAGGTGGTGCTGGCCACCAAGTTCGGCCTGATCTCGCACACCGGGCGCAACGGCCTGGACAGTAGCCCCGCCAACATCCGTATCGCCGTCGAGGGTTCGCTGCAACGGCTCGGCACCGACCGAATCGACCTCTACTATCAGCACCGCCTTGACCGGGACACCCCGATCGAAGACACGGTCGGCGCATTGGCCGAGCTGGTCGCCGCCGGGAAGGTCCGGCACATCGGCCTTTCGGAGGTCGGCGTCAACACCATCCGGCGTGCGCACGCGGTGCATCCCATCACCGCGGTGCAATCCGAGTATTCGCTGTGGACGCGCGACCAGGAGGACGAGATATTGCCGGTGCTGCGCGAATTGGGGATCGGATTCGTCGCTTACTCACCGCTGGGCCGCGGCTTCCTCACCGGCGCCATCCGCTCCACCGAGGGGCTGCCGGACAGCGACTACCGCAAGACCAATCCGCGGTTTTTCGACGAGAACTTCCAGCACAACCTGCAAAGCGCCGACGAATTGCGCGCCATCAGCGCCGACGTCGGTGCGACCCCGGCTCAGGTCGCTCTGGCCTGGCTGTTGGCGAAAGGGCCTGACATCGTGCCGATTCCGGGCACAAAGCGGGTGGCGCGGCTCGAGGAGAACGTCGGTGCTGATGCCGTCCAACTGTCACCCGAGCAACTGTCCCGGCTCGATCGGATCACCCCGCCCGTGGGCGGCCATCATGCCGAAGCGCAGATGGGATGGATCGATCGCTGACGGGTGCGGGCGTGCGAGTCATGTTGCGGTGCAACAGCTCTCGGTAATGATCGCTTGCTAGTCCGCGCCGGCGAGTGCCGCGGTGCCGTATTTCCTTTCGATCAGCGTCCAGGGGTCGGCGTAGGGACCGCGCCCCTCGAGCCGGCGCTGCACCATCAGGACGGTCCGCAGGACCGGCCGCAAGACCGGGCTCAGCAGCCGAACCACCATGCGCAGACGGCCCTGCGTCTCGGCGATCCAGGCCAGCGTCTGCGACCAGTCGTGCTCTTGGAAATCGAGCAGCGCCTGGGCTTCGGTGGTGTCATACCAGCCGGTGAAGCTCCAGCCGCGGTCGTCGGTCGGGTCGCCCGGCAGGCTGGCGGACGGGCCGAGGCGACCGAGGCCGATGGCTTCCATCAGGGCGTCCTCGAGGTCGCGCTGAGTGAGGACATAGGACTCGTTGCCGCCGATGAGTATCACCTTGCCCGCGATGCCGGCTTGCCGGTCGACGCCGTTGGCGAAGGCCAGCGCCACATCGCGAGCATCGACCGCGTGCATGCGGTTGTCGCCGGGCATGGATCGCATCAGCAGCAGGGAGTCGCCGTTGACGGTGGTGTGCATATCCGGCGAGATGACCCCGCCCAGCCGGAAGAGCGCGTACGGCAGGCCGCTCGCGCGGATCGCCGCCTCCGCGAGCACCTTGTCCTGACCGTATTGATCGATGGGATTCACGGGGGTGTCCGGGGTGATCCGTTCGGGCTGACGGTACGGGTTGCGCGACCCGTACACCGCGGCGCTGGAGGCCATCAGGAACAACGGCGGGCGCGTGAGTGCGGCGCACGCTGCCAGGAGATTCTCGGTCCCACCCACATTCACTTTGCGTGCCAGCGCGGGTTTGCGATACGACAACGGGGACACGACCGCGGCGAGGTGGACGACCGCGTCGGGTTGACGGGTCATGACGAGGTCGCGCAGCGCCTCGGCGTCCAGCAGATCGGTGTAGGCCGGGATCAGCGTTCCGGGGTGGCGGGCGGCGGCCAGTTCTTTTTCGACGGCGACGGTGTTCTCGGTGCGCAGATCCAATGCGATCACGGTGCGTCCCCGGTCCAGCAGGATCTGCGTGCAGCGCTTGCCGATTTGCCCGAATGCGCCGGTGACCAAAACGGTGGAGGCGGTCATGGGTTCATCACCATATTCGCGACTCGGCCGATGGCCCGGCGGATTCGGTCGGAGATGTAGAGCGAAAACACCGGAGTGACGATATCCTCTCGCAGTCGAGTCAGCTTGGAGCTCTTGATGAACCATTGCCCGGCGATGTTCTCGTAGGTCTCGTGGTAGTGGCCGTAGCCGACCAGGGTCACGCCGGGGCCGAATCGGACGACGTCTTGCAGCGCCCACACCCCGCGCGCGGCCGTCTCCGAGGTGAGCGTGATCTCGGGGGCATGCACCTGGTGGGCGGTGGCCTGCCCGGGCCGCCCGAGCGCCTTGCGCGTGAACGCCACGAACTCGTCCGCCCCCTCGATGACCTTGCCGCCGGCCTCGGCCGTGTCGCTGAGGAAGTCATCGGTGAAGATGGTGCGCCACCCCGCCCAGTCCTTGGTATCGAGCAGCCGGCAGTAACGGGCCTTGAGCTGCTTGATGGATTCGATGGCCAGCAGCGTGGCGGTGTCCGCGTCGGTGACGCTGCGCTCCGCGCGCTCTGTCATGGCGGCTCGATTCTATGCGGCTCTGCGTGACGTTTCCCCGGCGAAGTGTAAACCCTTCAGCCTTTGAAGTAGACGACCTGGTGCGTGGTGGCCAGCAGCACGCCATCGCGCGTCCACACCTGTGCGCTCTGGTCGAAGTAGCCGCGGCTGAAGCGGTTGGCGTGGGCGGTGCACAGGACGAAGTCGTCGCCTGAGCGGTCGAGTTCGTGCCGATCCGCGTGGAAGTACGTCGTCAGCGAGATCGTTCCGGACGGGATGATGGCGCCCCGCCGCAGGAACACCCGGGGGTAGAACGCGTCGCATAGCGCGGCGAGCGCCGGGTAGTCGACGGGGCGTTGCGCGCCGTCGCGCACCCACAGGGTGGTCGTCGACGAGGGGTTCGGGTGGCCGTCTTTGCCGGGCATGGGGCCTTCGACGTAGCGCATGTCGTAGAGGCTCGTCCAGCGCACCAGGCCCGGATCCGTGGCAGGAAGCTGCTCCGGGTCCGGTGCGCTCGGCGGGCGGCTTTCGGTGTCGCCCCAACCGTCGCGCCGGATCGCGAACAACGCGGTCGCCGTCGTCTTGACGTCTCCGTCCTGGGCGAGTTCGGCGATCCAGTGCTGGTTGGAGCGATTTGTGCGCGCGGCCCGCAGTGAGATGTCGAAGTCGCCGTCGGCGATCGGCGCGGCGTAGTTGACCGTCAACGCCAGCGGCTCGCCGAGGCGGTCGGGGTGCGACTCGACGGCGCGCAGCATCACGGCGGCGGTGATCCCGCCGAAGGGACCCACCATGTTGGCCCATTCCGGATGGGTCCGCCCGCGCCTGGTGTCGGCGTCGACGGTCTCGAGGCGGACGGCGTCGTCAAAGGGATGTGTATCGGTCATGCTGAGTACTGCAGACTACGGGCCGCCGACCCCGTCGTCGGAACGGGGCGGTCGAGCGACAACATCGGAAAGGTAAGCCAGGATGGCCGACTCCAAAGACGAATCTCCCGCTGAGCTGATCGACGCCAGGATCAAGGAGTTGGGGGATTGGCGCGGCGAGATGCTCGCCCGCATCAGGCAACTCGTCAAGGACGCCGACCCCGACGTGGTCGAGGAGTGGAAGTGGCGGGGCGTCCCGGTCTGGTACCACGACGGAATGATCTGCACCGGCGAGACCTACAAGAACGTCGTGAAGATGACCTTCGCCAAGGGGGCCTCGCTCGATGATCCCGCTGGCCTGTTCAACTCCAGTCTCGACGGCAACACCCGACGGGCGATCGATTTTCACGAGGGCGACGAGCTCGACGTGAAGGCGCTGACGGCGCTGATCCGCTCCGCGGTGGAGTTGAACCGGTCGTGAGGCGCCGACCTGTACAGCCGCGGCAGCGCTGCTGTACAGTCGCCCAGCACAAGGTCGACGCTCGAACGAGAGGTCATCCGGTGACGTCGGAGTCGGTCGAGGAATTCCGGGGCCGGGCCAAGGCGTGGCTGGCCGAGAACCTGCCGCGGCTTGATTCCGGCGACGCGATGGCTCTGCAACGCGACTCGCTCACCTCCTGGCAGCGCGCCCGCGAGTTGCAAAAAAGGCTGTACGACGGCGGATTCGCCGGCATCTGCTTTCCGCGCGAATACGGCGGGCTGGGCTTGGGCTACGAATACAAGAAAGCGTTCGACGCCGAGGCCCTGGCCTACGAGACCCCCTTGATGCTCAACGTTCCGTCGTTCGCCATCTGCTGCGCGACGATCCTGGACATGGGCAGCGAGGAGCAGAAGCGCACCCACATCGCGGCCGCACTGCGCGGCGACGAAGTGCTGGTGCAGCTGCTGTCGGAGCCCAGCGGGGGGTCGGATCTCGCGGGTGTGCTGACTCGCGCCGACCGCCGGGATGGGCGATGGATCATCAACGGCGCCAAGACATGGAGCACCTGGGCGTTCGCCGCCGACTACGGCCTGTGCCTGGCCCGCACCGACTGGAGCGTTCCGAAACACGAAGGGCTGACCATGTTCCTGGTGCCGCTTCGGCACCCCGGGGTCACGATCAACCGCATCAAGCAGGTCAACGGCTCCGTGGAGTTCTGCGAGGAATTCTTCGACGACGTCGACGTCGGTGACGACGCCGTGGTGGGGGAGCCCGGGAAAGGGTGGGACGTCGCCTCGCGCCAGCTCTACCACGAGCGCCGCAGCATGGGCGACGGATCGGAGTACACCAGCGGCCCGGGAATCGCTGAGGCGCAAGATATCTCGGTTGACCTGCTCGCCCTGGTCGAGAAGACGAACCAGACCGGCAGCGAACGAGTCCGCGAATTGGTGGGCCGTGCCCTGGTCCATCGTGTCGTGCACGGGCAACTCAGCGAGCACGTCTTCCACGCCGTGACCAGCGGATCCCTCCCGCCCGCGGCGGGATCGATCATCCGGCTGTCCATGGCCGAGGTGCACGACGTCGAAAACGACACCGCGCTGGCCGTCGCGGGCCCCTCGGCCGTGATCGAGGACGAGGCTGGGCTGCTCGACATCGGCACCCGTTACCTGGGCCGGCAGATCGCCAGCATCGGAGGCGGGACCACCGAGATGGCTCGCAACGTCATCGGGGAGCGTGTCCTGAACTTTCCGCGTGAGTACGCCGCCGACCGCGGCGTGCCGTTCAACCAGGTGCGGCACGGAAAAGCCTGAGGGAGGCCGGAATTGGGCGACCAGCTTCGTGACATCCGGGAGTTGGCGGGAGACTCCGACGCCTATCGGGACGAACTGTACCGGCGCTGGACGGGGCTGCTCAGCTACCGCTACATCGGCCGCAAACACTCCTCGATGGACTTGGGCGAGGCCGACGACACGGTCACCATTCGCCGGGACATGCGCAACGAGGCCGGGGGAATCATGGTGGCGCCGTTGGCCATTTCCTCGCCGGAGGGTTGTCAGACCGACATGGTCGCGGTGCCCAACCCGGTCATCGCGTCCGTGCAGATCGTCGACCCCGGCTACGACGTCAGCCGAGTCGAGATCGTCGGCTCCGGCATCGTGCACCAGGGGCGCACCATGGGCTACGGGCGGTGCAAGATCGTCGACGCCGACAACCCGGACCGGGTGATCGCCTTCAACGAGGGGCAGGGGGCGATTATCGGCATCCCGCCGGAAGGCCTTGACCGGATGGATGTTTCGGGCACCGAACTGGTGGTCGAGGATTCGCCGGACCTGCCGCCGCTGTGGCAGGCGTTCGGGGCCAGCCGCCGCGACGACGGCCATTGGGTGCTGCCCGAGCTCAGCACCGAACTCGCATCCCCCGACGCCGCATTACACATCGGGCCGCAACACGTCGTCTTAGAAACCGCGGCTATCGACCTCGCCGCCGGCGTCGCCGGAACGCGGAAGCTCCAGGTGGTCAGCTGGCACGTCATGTTCATGTCGCGCGGCAAGGTGGGTCCCTTCCGCGTCGAGGGCACCGCGCATGCCGGCGCGCCGGGACGCGTCGGGGTACGGATGCTGCTGCACGACGAGGGGAATGCCGACAAGGCCGTCACCTCCGCCGCGGCGATCTTCGACGTCGTGGGCTGACTCTGGCCATACACCGCCTGGGGTACGTATGGTGCTTGAGACTCACACGACAGGAGAATCGCAGTGGCAGAACGGCTGGCCGGGAAGGTCGCACTCATCAGCGGGGGTGCGCGGGGGATGGGGGCCTCGCACGTACGGGCGCTGGTCGGTGAGGGCGCCAAGGTGGTGTTCGGTGACATCCTCGACGACGAGGGCAAGGCCGTCGCGGCGGAGGTCGGTGACGCGGCCCGCTACCTGCACCTCGACGTGACGAAGCCCGAGGATTGGGACGCGGCGGTGGCCACCGCCCTGAGCGAGTTCGGCCGCATCGACATCCTGGTCAACAACGCCGGCATCATCAACATCGGCACCTTCGAGGACTACGCCCTCTCGGAGTGGCAGCGGATCCTCGACATCAACCTGACGGGCGTCTTCCTCGGGATCCGCGCCGTGGTCAAGCCCATGAAGGAAGCCGGCCGCGGATCGATCATCAACATCTCCTCGATCGAGGGCATCGCCGGCACCATCGCCTGCCACGGCTACACCGCCACCAAGTTCGCCGTCCGCGGGCTGACCAAGTCGGCAGCACTGGAACTGGGGCCCAGCGGGATCCGAGTGAACTCGATCCACCCCGGGCTCATCAAGACCCCGATGACCGAATGGGTCCCCGAGGACATCTTCCAGACCGCGCTCGGGCGGATCGCCCAGCCCCAGGAGGTCTCCAACCTGGTCGTCTACCTGGCCAGCGACGAGTCCAGCTATTCGACCGGCTCGGAGTTCGTCGTCGACGGCGGCACCACCGCCGGCCTGGGCCACAAGGACTTCTCGGCGGTCGACACCGCCGGGCAGCCGGACTGGGTTACCTAGCGGGACTGAGGGATTCGGTCTCCTGCGGCGCCTGCTCGGCGCTGGGCTTGGGCCACGGCGACGGCACCGGGCGCTGCCGCACCCGCTGCGGCCACCAGAACCACTTGCCCAGCAGCGCCGCGATCGACGGCGTCATCAGCGACCGGACGATCAGCGTGTCGAACAGCAGACCCAGGCCGATGGTGGTGCCGACCTGGCCGATGACCGTCAGCTCACTGACCGCCATCGTCATCATCGTGAAGGCGAACACCAGGCCGGCCGAAGTGACGACCGAGCCGGTCCCGCCCATCGACCGGATGATCCCGGTGTTCAGGCCGGCGTAGATCTCCTCCTTGAACCGCGCCACCAACAGCAGGTTGTAGTCCGCGCCGACGGCAAGCAGGATGATCACCGACATCGCGAGCACCATCCAGTGCAGCTCGATGCCGATGAGGTGCTGCCAGATCAACACCGACAGGCCGAACGACGCGCCCAGCGAAAGCAACACGGTGCCGACGATGACCGCCGACGCCACCACACCGCGTGTGATGAGCAGCATGATGATAAAAATCAGGCACAGCGAAGAGATCCCGGCGATCAGCAAGTCATACGTGTTGCCGTCGCTGAGGTCCTTGTAGATCGACGCGGTCCCCGCCAGATAGATCTTCGAGCCCTCCAGGGGCGTGCCCTTGAGCGCTTCGTAGGCGGCCTTCTTGATGGCGGAAATGTGCGAAATGCCTTCCTGCGACATCGGATCGCCGTCATGGCTGATGATGAAGCGCACGGCATGGCCGTCGGGGGAGATGAAGTTCTTCATCCCCTTCTTGAACTCGGCGTTGTTGAAGGTCTCCGGCGGCAGGTAGAACGAGTCGTCGTTCTTGGACGCGTCGAACGCCTTGCCCATGGCATTGGAGTTCTTCTGCGCCTCGTTCTGCTGATCCTGCAGGCCCTTCTGGGTCGCATACATGGTCAGCATCGTCGTCTTCATGGCCTTCATGTTCTCGATCATCGACGGCATCAACGCCACCATCTGGGGCATCAGCGTGTCGAGGTGATCCATGATCGGCAGCAGGCTCTCGATGTCGTCGGTCATGATGTCGATGCCGTCCAGGCCGTCGAACACCGAACGCAATGACCAGCACACCGGGATGTCGTAGCAGTGCCGTTCCCAGTACAGGTAGCTGCGGATGGGCCGGAAGAAGTCCTCGAAATCGGCCATGTGCTGGCGCAATTCGTTGATGTCGATGGTCATGTCGTGCATCTTCTTGACCATCTGATGCATGTCGTTGGCCATCTGCGCGGTGATGCTCGACATCTTCTCCATGCTGTCGATGGTCGTCTGCATCATGTCGGCCTGGTGCAGCATGTCGGCCATCTGGTCTTCCTGGTACTTCTGGTTCATCTGCTGGGTGACGCCCTGCATGCTGATCTGGAACGGGATCGAGGTGTGCTCGATCGGCGTGCCCTGCGGTCGGGTGATGGCCTGCACGCGACCGATTCCCGGCACGCGGAACACCGTCTTGGCGATCTTGTCGATCACCAGGAAGTCCGCGGAGTTGCGCAGATCGTGGTCGCTTTCGATCATCAGCACTTCGGGATTCATCCGCGCCTGCGAGAAGTGCCGGTCCGCGGCCGCGTAGCCCTCGTTGGCGGGGAGATCGGCGGGCAGGTAGTTGCGGTCGTTGTAGTTGGTGCGGTAACCGGGCAGGGTCAGCAACCCGATGAGCGCGATCCCGATGGTCAGCACCAGGATCGGGCCGGGCCACCGGACCACGAGCGCGCCGATCTTGCGCCACCCGCGAATGCGCTGGCTGCGTCGGGGCTCGAGCGTCCGACGGAAGCGCGTCGCCACCGAAATGACCGCGGGACCGAGCGTCAACGCCGCCGCCACGACCACCACCATGCCGATGGCCAGCGGGATACCCAGCGTCTGGAAATAGGGCAGGTTCGTGAAGTGCAGGCAGAAGGTCGCACCGGCGATCGTCAGGCCCGACCCGAGCACCACGTGCGCGGTGCCCTTGTACATGGTGTAGTACGCGTCTTCGCGTGACTCGCCGACGGCACGGGCCTCCTGATATCGGCCGATCAAGAAGATCGCGTAGTCGGTGGCGGCCGCGATCGCCAACGTGACCAAGAGGTTGGTGGCGAACGTCGAGAGGCCAATGATCTTGTAGTAACCCAGGAAAGCGACCATTCCGCGCGCGGCCGAGAGCTCGAGGACCACCATCACCAGCGTGAGTAAGACGGTGACGACGGACCGATAGACCAACAGCAGCATCCCGATGATGACCGTGAACGTGGCCGCGGTGATGAGCTGCAGGCTGCGGTCGCCGGCCGTGTGCTGGTCGGCCGACAGGGCCGCGGGTCCGGTGACGTAGGCCTTCACCCCTTTGGGTGGGGTCAGGCTTTTGACGATGTTTTGGACCGACTCGACCGATTCGTTCGCCAGGGCTTCGCCCTGGTTACCCGCCAGATACACCTGGACGTAGGCGGCCTTGCCGTCGTTGCTCTGTGCGCCCGCGCCGGTCAGTGGATCGCTCCACATATCCTGAACGTGCTCAACGTGTTTGGTGTCGGCGTCGAGCTTCTTGACCATTTGGTCGTAGTAGGCATGCGCGTCGGCGCCAAGCGGGTTTTGGCCCTCGAGCACGATCATGACCGAGCTGTTGGACTTGTACTCGTTGAAGATCGCGCCCATTCGCTTGGTCGCGACGACCGATTGCGCATCGTCGGGAGTCATCTCCACCGAGCGCATCTTCCCGACCTCGTCCAACTGCGGGACGACGACGTTGAGCACCGCGATCAGCGCGATCCAGCCGATGATGATGGGCACCGCGAAGGTTCGAATGATTCGCGGAATCTTTTCCCGCACCGGTTCTTGGGCGACGGGGATGGTGTCGGTGCGGGCGTCGTCAAGGTGTGTGCTCATGCGGATTTCACCATGCAGAAGGTCAGGGCGTGCACGCGGTTGGTCATGTTCTCGGCCTTGACTTCGTCGTCGATGGTGATGCGACAACCGAGGGAATCACCGTCGCTTTGCGCCGAGAGGTTGGGGAAGACGGAGGGGGCGGTCGTGCTGAGCACCAGCGTCCAGGGCAATGGCGCGCCGTCGACCCGCTTGGGGTCGGCGGACAGGTCCAAGTAGTTCACGTTGGCGGTGCGGGCCGAGCCGAAGACCTCGTACTTGACCACTTTGGGCTTGAACGGCTTGGAATCATCCAGTCGCGGGCTGGTCATGATGCCGGTGTCGTGGGCGCCGAAGAAAGACTTGACCCTGGCCACGGCAAAGCCGCCGACCACCAGGACCGCGACGATCAGCAGGGGCAGCCATGCATTGCGCAAACCCTTGGATTTCTGCACCTGAGGGATTCCTCCTCATCATCCGATCATGATGTGGCTAGTTGTGCGCGACGACTGACGGTGCACCGCAACGGTTTCGACGGCGACCAGGGTCTACGAAAGTTCGACGGTCTCAGGGCAACGGCATCCCGAGAACACCGGCCGTCGCCCCCAGTGCCGACACGTGCCATGTGATGCGAAGGCGTTCTCGAGTACCGCAGAGAGAGCATAGTACATACTGTGCATATGTTGCACACCATGCAACAATTGCTCTCAGTGTTTCAAATCACTCGGTGAAGATGCTGTTGACCAGCGCGGCGGCCCGCTCGACGTGCGGCATCGGCGTGTCGTCGTCGTCACCCGCCTCGCCCTTCGACCAGCGCTCGATACCCGAACGCACCGCGGTCAGGGCCAGCGCGGCGATCAACGCGACGATCTCGTCGTCCGGCCGCATGCCCTGGCGGCGGGCGACCACGTCGGTCAAGTGAGTCTGGAACCGCTCCAGATCGGCGAGAAACGCGGCCAAGACCGCCGGCGAGGTCTTGGCGAGTTCCAGCATGTGGGCCGCGTGTTCGCGCCGCGGAGGCACGTCGCGAAGGTGGTGCGCGGCCAGCGTGATCAGTTCCGCCAGCACCACCGAATAGGGGGCCGGACCTGCGGCGACGAAATCCGCCACCAGCTCGGGGGGGATGTCCGAGGGGCCGTAGGCGAGTGCGGACTCTTTGTTGGGGAAGTAGTTGAAGAACGTGCGCGTCGATATGCCGGCTGCGGCGCAGATCTCGTCGATCGTGACCTTGTCGTATCCGCGTTCCAGCGTCAGGCGCACCGCGGCGTCGCGGATGTCAGCGCTGGTTTGGCGGCGGCGGCGCTCACGCAGACCCATCTGGTTGACGACCACGGCCTCCATAGTTGCACATTCTGCACACTTTGCAGTCAAAATGCGCGGCCTCGGTCATCTCGCCGTTTGGGGAGGCCCCGCCGCCCGCGGCATGCCGACGCAAGACCCGTTCGGGGACAGGCCGATTCAGCCACTGCGGCGCCGGGTGTCAGGCCGCCGATTCGGCCAGGGCACCCCGAAGGTGATCGCACTGGCTGGCGAAGAACTTCACCGACACCGGCGCCTTGTCCACGATCTGGTCGAACGCGTGGAAGGCGCCCGGGGCGATCTCTTCGTGCACCGCGACACCCGCCTGGCGCAGGCGCCGCGCGTACTCCAGGCACTCCTCATAGAACAGGTCCAGTGTGCCGACCCCGATCCACGCCGGCGGCAGGCCGGACAGATCTTCGCGCCGCGCCGGAACGGCTGCTTGGGGGTCGGCGCCGTTGAGGTACCAGCGCCAGGCCAGCTGGTTGTCGGTCCCGGTCCACATGATGCGCTTCTGGCCGCGCTGGCCCATGCCGGTCCGATCATCGAGCATGGGATACACCAGCATTTGGAACGCGAGCTTGACGTCGCCGCGGTCGTGAGCCCGCTGCGCCAGTGCCGCCGCGAAATGCCCACCGGCACTGGCGCCACCCACGGCGATCCGGTTCGGGTCGACCCAGGGCTGGCGCGCGAGCCACAGCAGCGCCGCGTAGCAGTCTTCGAGGGGGGCCGGATACGGGTGCTCGGGGGCGAGGCGGTGTTCGACGGCAGTGACCGCCACCCCCGTGCGGTGGGCCAGCTTGCGAAGGTATTTGTCGTCCTGGGCGGCATGGCCCATGACGGTGCCGCCGCCATGGACCCACAACAGGGCAGGCGCCCGGTCGCGGGCATGGCCGGGACGATGCAGGCGAACCGTCACGTTCTCGTTGACCGTCGCCTCCGGCACGTCGCGCAGCCGCCCCGTGGTACCGAAGACGTTCATGATCGCCCGCTGAACCTTGAGCCCACGGTGCAGGGCATAGCCGTGCGGCAGGAACCGGGCAACCCTCCGAAGACCTGGATCAACCGCCTGCCGCGCGACAAAGGCGTTGTCGGGGAACCTGTTTGCCATCGATGCCCTCGATCCGTTTCGTCGGCGGACACGCTGACCATACAGGGTCAGGATTGTGTCTCGGGGCATCTTCGCCCCGCTGAGCTGCGACGCTTTGCCGGCGGCTGATTGGTCGGCCAGGGGACAGGGTATCCGCAGGCGTGGCTTCGACCCTTACCAAGATCATCAGCGTCCTGGATCCGCGCACCGGCGATACCGTCACGCAGGTGCCGATCACCGAGCCGGCCGACTGTGACGAAGCGGTCAGGCGCGCCGCGGCCGCCGCCGGTGCGTGGGCCCGCACCCCGCCGGCCGAACGGGCCGCCGCGATCGCCGCCGCGGCGGCCGACGTTAGCGCCGCGGCTGAGGAGCTCGCCGAACTCAATGAGCGGGAAACGGGCAAGTTTCGTGGCGACGCGCGCGGCGGCGTGGACGCCGGCGTCGGCGCGCTGTTGCAGTATGCCCAACTCGGGCCGGTGCATCGTGGGCACGCACTGCAGGGCGGATGGTCCGCAACCGATCTGATGGTTCCGCAGCCGCGCGGCGTGGTCGCGGTGATCACCCCGTGGAACGATCCAGTCGCGGTGGCGGCCGGCCTGCTCGGCGCGGCGCTCGTGGCCGGCAATACCGTGGTGCACAAGCCCAGCGAACGTTCCCCGCAGACTGGCCGGCGCTTCGCCGAACTGTTGGCCGCCCGGCTCCCCGAGGGTGTGCTCGAGATCGTGGACGGCGACCAGACGGTCGGGGAACACCTGGCTGCCGCGGAGTTGGTCGATGTCGTCGCGCACGTGGGCAGCAGCGCGACCGGCCGACAGATCGCGCGGGCCTGCGCCGAACGCGGCGCCAAAGCGCTCCTCGAGAATGGCGGCAACGACGCCTTGATCGTCGACGCCGACGTGGACGCGGCCTGGGCGGCTGGGCAAACCGCGCTGGGCGCCTTCGCCAACGCCGGACAGATCGGCGTCTCGGTGGAGCGGGTGTTTGTCGTGCAGTCGATCGCGGACGCGTTCCTCAATGCGTTGATCGACGAGGCGATTTCGTGGGCCGACCGCATCGGGCCCCTGGTCGATACCCGTCACCGCGAGCACGTGCACGCGCACGTCGAAGACGCGACGCGCGCCGGGGCCCACGTTCTGGTCGGCGGCGAGCCGCGACCCGGCCCGGGCTCCTTTTATCCGCCCACGGTGTTGACCGACTGCACGCCCGACATGCTGATCATGCGCGAGGAGACGTTCGGCCCGGTGGCGCCGGTGCGGGTGGTGCCGGACTTCGCCGCCGCGCTGACGGAAGCCGCCGACGACCGCTACGGCCTGGCCGCCAGCGTGCTGACGGGCAACATGGCGCATGCCCAAGAAGCCTGGCGCAGCCTTCCGGTGGGCACGGTGAAGGTCAACGCCGTATTCGGCGGAGCGCCCGGTGGCGCGGCCGAACCCCGGCGGGCCAGCGGTACGGGCTTCGGCTTCGGGCCCGAACTTCTCGACGAGATGACCGCGATGAAGGTGGTGCACTGGTCGGCGCCCGGAAACTGATCGGTAGCAGTTGAATCCGCGGAGGTTTTGCCTCAGTCGGACCCGGCTCTCCAGTTGCCGGGCAGCATGGGGGCGGTCACTCCGCCGCCGAATCTGTCGACGGCCAGCCTGGTCAATCCGGCGGCGCCCAGCTGACCCGCCCCGTCGTGCGAGACGGTCACGGAAGCCAGGGGCGCTTTGCTCGCGTCAGTCAATTCTGGTTCGGGGTCGAGGAATTCGTAACGGTAACCGCGGTGTGTGCGGCCAGGTGCGGCTCGTCGACGCCGCCGCAGCTGCTGCGGCTCTGCAGTCTTGGCCGGCGCGGTCGCCTCAGTCCCGACGGCGGCCACGGCCGCGTTTCGCGCCCTGCCCGCAACGTCGGCGTCGGACCCGGTGCCAAGCGCACCCACCAGGTACGGCGATACGAAATGCTCTGTGCTCATGGCACTTTCCGGCCCCACGACCGAGGGGGGCGGCCCGGGTGGGGCGGCCGACGCAGCCGCAGCGGCCGGTGTGGGTGTCGGCACCGGGGCGGATGTGTGCAACGGGGCGGGACCGACCGCCGGTGCGGTGGCTACCGCAGGAGGCGGAGGCGCCTGGGTGAAAGGAAACGTATTGGCCGGCAGGGGGATCGGAGCCGACGCGGGGACGGGCGTCGTGGCAGCGAGGCCCGCCAGCCCCGCCAAGCCGGCCGACGCTCCGGCGGGAAGCACCACGACCGGGGCCACCAGCCCAAGGGTATAGACCGGGTTGCTCAGGAAGAAACTCAGCAATCCCGCCGGGTTGAACAGCAGAAGGTTGATCAGCACGAGCGTTCGGTGAATCACGAACTGCAGAGCGAGCATCACGATGGTCTCGAGCAGCTGCGCCGGGTTGTGCGCATACATGGGAATCAAGGTCTCCACGCGCGAGAGGAACATCGACAGGCTCGGGTGCATCGACCAGCCTTGCGGCGAAAAGGGATTGAACGGAAACAGCGCTTCGAGCCACTCCTGCAGATTTTGGGGGAGTGAGGTTCCCGTGATGTAGGGGTTGCCGCCGCTCATCCCCGAGCCACCGCTCATTCCGGAACCGGAATCCATGCTGCCGGTGCCCATGTCCGCGTGCACGATTCGTGGTGCCGCCGTGGCGCGCGGGGCCGCGGCAACCGCCGCCGTGGACACCGCCTGGTAGGTGCTCATGGTCGTGGCGGCCTGAACCCACATTCGCGAGTAGTCGGCCTCGTTCAGCGCGATCGGAATCGTGTTGACGCCGAAGAAGTTGGTCGCCACCAGCACGGCATGCATGGCGTGGTTGGCGGCCAGCTCACCCGGTGTCGGCATCGCTGCCAACGCCGCGGTGTATGCCGTCGCGGCCGCCTCGTGTTGGGCGGCCATCCCGGCGCTGTCGGCGCTGGACTGCAGCAGCCAGCCGAGGTACGGCACGTGGGCGGCCACGTATCGCGCGCCGCTTGGCCCGTCCCACGCGCCGGCCTGGACCGCACCGAGGAGCGCGTCGAGGTCACCGGCGACCGCGGCATACTCGGCGCTCAACGAGTTCCAGGCGCCGGCCGCGGCCAGCAGCGGCCCGGGTCCCGGACCGCTGAACAACAGCGTCGAATGGACCTCCGGCGGGAAGGCGATCCAGATCGGTGCCGTCATCGCCGGTTCGTCGATCCCTGCCGCGGTCGCCGGCCAGGGTTGTCAGGGAGAGAAGTCAGCGCTGGGTCCTTTCGGCCGAGACCCACCGTCATGCCCGAAGCCGCTCGATGCACGCGGTCCCGGGGCCGCCGGCGGGCCGGTCTGCAGGCAGATCGTAGGCCGATATCGTTACTCGAATACGGTGTATACCCTGTGATATTCCTGTATATGCGGAACAAAACGGCAGATATATCCGCATCCTGATCATCTGGCTGTGCCGGGCTGCGGCAGCATCACACAGTGAAACGGGGCGCGTGGCGGGAACCGGGCGAGGTCGGACGGCGCGAATGAAAGGTCGCGATTAAGGCACTCCGGTTTTGTCTGAGCCGATCCGCCGGCCGTAGCTGCTTACGGTGCAGCGGACGGTGGCCAAGTTCGCTGGGTGTCCTCCTCGGCCGCGCCGGCGGGCGCGCAAGACGACGCGGCGCTGGGCAGGCCGGTATGTATTGCGAACGGGCCGTGCGGTACTGGGGAATCCGACGGTACGGGTTGACCGTATTCGGCTGGTGACCACGCGGATCCACCGTGCATCGTGCGCCCGGCGCCGGCGGGATTGGCAGAGCTGCTCTGCTGTGACATCGCCCCTACCGGATCCGGTGCGGCCAATCGTTCGTCCGCCAAAGGTTGGCCAGGGGCCGAAGCAGGGTGCTCGGCCGAACGCTGGGCGTCGGCGCTCGATTGGGCAGACTGCGGTGACGGCATGGGCGCCGACGGCGCCTGCGCGCTGTAGTACCGCGCGAGCTGGTTGTAGTAGTCGACGTACGCTTCATAGCCGGCGTAACCGGCGCCTGTGCCGGCGCGCCGGCGTAACAACGCGGCCACCGCGGCGGTGGCCTGCGCGCTGTTGAGCACCGCCATGACGATAAGTGGCCATCCGCGGTCCGTCCCCAGAACACTCGACGAGAGCGCATCGAGGAACCCCATTGCGGCCAATGCTGCGACCGCAAGTTCGTGCGGCTCCTGCCGCGGCAACAGCGCGAATCCGGCGCCCAGTGCCGCCAACGATGCGAACCGCACACTCCATCCGTCGGCTCCGCCGCCGTGGACCACGGGGCTGAAGCCGAGGAGGTAGGCGGCCAGCCCAAGGACCGCCACAACCAGGAAAAGTCGGCGCTGCGACCGGGTTTCAGTGCCGGATTGGCCGATGCTTCCAGCGCTTGGCCGGGTGGCGGGCCGATAGGACGTGCGATCCTGAGTAGTACCACGCGAATAGACCACGGTCACTCCCGCGCTTTGGGAATTCGTTGCCGTTGACTGCGGGTCCACGCTAGCGCACCAGCCCCGGTGCAGCCAGGTGGCCAGGATGCGGGCTCAGTCGCTGTCGCTGTCGGCGGTGTCGAGGTAGCGCATCTCCTCATCGGTGGCCACCATGGTCACCAGCGCCGAACCTGCGCGGGTGTGCACCTCGACGACGGCATCCTCCACGGAGATCAAGTCAAGGGTGACATCAGCGGTCGAGGACGTGAGCGACGTCGTCGGCGGGGCGACCGTCATGCTGGTCACCCCCGCCCGTACCGTCCGCTCAGCCACCCCGTCGAACATCTCGACGGTGTAGTCGCGGTTGGCCCCGGCTTGCATTGTGCCGCGGTCGAAGTCCGTGACCCACAACAGATCGGGGCAGTCGACCTCGTCCACCATGTGCCGCCACCGGCCGGGCCTCCCGCTGTGCACCAGCACTCGCGCGCCCAATGCCAGCGACCGCAGTACCACCTGCTGCGCGAGGTGAAGCGTGCCGCGAATCTCGACGCGACTGATCTGCGGCCCGAACAGCGGCACCGCCACCGCGCGGCCCTGCTCGTCGGCGCCGATGACCTGACCGCACCCCGATGCCGGCACCGCCAGCCCAGCCGCGTCGCAGTTCGCGGCGTCGACCCAATGCCCCGTCGAGCGGGCCGGTTGCGAAACCGGGAGGCTGGCGGTGAGGGCGGAGAACTGTAACCCCCGCAAGTGGATCAGACCGGCGTGGCGGACAAGTGGTTGCGCGGCATCACCGTCGAAACGGACCAAGCCGCGAATCATCACCTGCTCCCGCGCGGTTCCTGCGCGCAATGACAGGCAAACCGTCGTCGAGTAACTGGAAACGGTCCACGGCATTGCCAGGCCCGCGGTGTTCAGCGAATCAGGCGCGACGGCGAAGCTGGTCAGCCGGAAATGCCCATCGCGGCACATGTCTCGCGTTTCCTCGACCGTGGTCAGGTTGACCCCGTCGCCGAGCTGATTGGTGGCGCGTGCGATCCCGCTGGCGTTGAGGATGTGCGGTCGCAGACCTGCTTCGACCAGCCGACGCGCCACCCGGCGGGTGGCGGTGGTGGCGGTGCGCAGAATGCCTTCCCGGCCGCCGCCGCGGCGGCGCACCGCGTCGGCGCACCGCGACGGATCGAGACGCACCACGACGAAGACGCTGCGCTGCGCGATGGCGGGCAAGGGGCCCAATGTCGCGTCGTAGATCGCGGCCACGCGGGTGTGGCCGTATGAGCGGGCTCCCTGGCTGATGATGTCGATAGCGGCCACGGTGATGTCTGACTGGCGCAGGCAGTCGGCCAGCAAGCCCACTGGCACCATCTCGCCCGACACCGTCATACCCGGTTCCAGGACGGTCATCTCCCGCGGGTTGTCCTCAATCTTCAGCACCGACAGTAATGTGGCACCGTCCCAGCGGAATCCGATCTGCTCGTCTTCGCCGGTCTGGACGTCGAACGGATCGGCGACCACGGGTTTGCGCGCGCGAAGGCCACGGTCGGCGACGTATCCGGCGTGATGGGCGATCCGGGCGGGCAGCGTGTCGCCGCGCACCGGCGCCACGATTGCGCAGCCCAGCGCTAGACCTGCGGCCGCGCCCCACCACCCCGACACGTCCAGCCATGCCGCGGTCAGCATGCCGGCGGCAACCGAAACCTCCGCCGTGAGCAATTCACTCAGCGGTAACCAGCGCTGCACCCTCACGTCACTCCCGCTCGTGCGCGGGCCGTAGTCTGGCGACGCTCCCGTGATCGTCTGCGACGCGAGCTGCCTCCCAGAGGACACTGTTGACCTCCTGTTCGCTGCGAAGAAGCAACGGCCGCACCATGATTAACCTGATCGTGCTATACCGTACCGTCGCAAGGCAGCCTGCCAGACGGTGACGGGGGAGGGGCGATGCCAGCGCAAGTTACCACGCGCGCGCAGGTCAACGGATACCGATTTTTGATCCGGCGCCTTGAACACGCGCTGATCCGCGGCGACTCGCGAATGATCCACGACCCGATGCGCGGCCAGATACGCGCCCTTCTGGTCGGTCTGTTCACGGCGGTACTCGTCACCGGCGCGTGCGCGGTGCTCGCCTTCTTCAAACCGGCGCCGAACTTCGGCGACGCAACGATCTTGCTCAGCAAGTCGAGCGGTGCGCTGTTCGTCCGCATCGGCGGCCGGCTGCACCCGGTGCTCAATCTCGCCTCGGCGCGGCTGATCGTGGGGAAGAACGACAAGCCGAAAGAAGTCGACGACAAGTTCCTCAACGTGTTGCCCCGCGGCTCGATGGTCGGCATCGTCGGCGCGCCGACCAGCATCCGTGGCGGCGCCGACATGACCACCTCATCGTGGACCGTCTGCGACACCGTGCAGTCTCCCGCGGTGACTGAACCGACCGGCGCGGCCACCGTGGACACCACGGTGTTGGCCGTTTCCCCGGTACTCGGCGGCAACGTCCGCGCGGCTGACCCCGCGCAGGCGATCCTGACTGCCGTCGGCGGCACCAGCTACCTCATCTACGACGGCGTCCGCGCGCCGATCGACCTGTCAAACCCTGCTGTGCTCAATGGACTTCACCTGCAGGGCGCGCCGACACGTCCGATCTCGCGCGGGTTACTCAACGCGTTCCCGATGGTCGAACCGATCGCCCCGGTCGCCATCGACGGGATCGGCGAGGCCAGCGCGGCGCTGGGGCCGGGATATCCGGTCGGCTCCATTGTCAAGACCGTCGACTCCCGCGGCGAACAACGCTATGTCGTGCTGCGTGAAGGAGTGCAGCCCGTCTCGGCCGCCACCGCCGACATCATTCGCTACGGCGAACCCGACACCGCCGAGGTATCCACGCGCGACGCACGGGTGATCGCCCCCGCTGTGGTGGCGGCGGCACCGGTCGTGCATCGGCTGCCGGTCGACCGTTACCCCTCGGTTTCGCCGCAGATCCTGCCGGTTGACCCGGATCGGGTGGTCTGCATGGCCTGGCAACGACCCAATACCGCTGCGCTGGCGGCGATTAGGTTATTCGTCGGGCACCGGTTGCCTATGCCCGACGGCGCTCAGAGCGTAACGTTGGCAGGCGCCGGTAGCGACGGCGCCCATGCCGGCGACGTCTATTTGCCGCCGGGCAGCGGGGAGTATGTGCAGGCGACGGGCGGTGAGCCCGACAGCCACCGGGTTGGCCAGCTCTACTACATCTCCGACACCGGAGTGCGGTATCACATCAAAGACGCTCAGTCCGCAGAGGCGCTCGGCGTGACCGGTGTGAAGGCGCCCGATCGACCGGCCGATGCGCCTCAACTCGCACCCTGGCCGGCCCTGTCGCTGCTGCCGTCGGGTCCTGAGCTGTCGCAGGAGGCGGCCTTGATCGCACATGACGGCGTAGCGGCTGACCCTCACAGCGTGAAGGTCCAGCCGCCGAGCCGCTGACAGCCACCGGCGACCGTGTGCGCTTTGGGGCAGCGGGCCTGTCACCTGACTTTGCGGCCAGTCAGACCCGCAGCTCCCGAAAGAACGCGTACAACCGAATAATCCAGAACAGCAGTGGAAACAGCGACCCCACGGCCAGGTATTCCAGGATCTCGACCTGGCGACGCAATACGGGGGAGAACTCCAACCGCGGGGCGACCAGTCCGCAAAATCCGGCCAGGGCCATCAGCGCGATCAGCGCGACAGTGGCGACCGACTGTTGGCCGGGCAGGTCGACCGCGGATTTGACGATGACTGCGATGGCGATCATTAGCCCAGCGCCGATGAGCGTTGCCGACTGCACCGCGTTGTGGTGCCCGCGCCCGCGCAGGCATAACACCGCGGCCACCAGGATCGCGAAAATGGTTTCCTGCCTGAAGGTTTCGCTACCCGCATCGACGGTCAGATAGCAGCCGACGACCGCCGTCAGCGCGGCCGCGATCAGGATCCCCGTGAGGTACTGGCTGGCCCGGCCGACTCGGGCGAGCATGTCGGCCTCGGTGGGAATCACCTGCTTGCCGACCGCGTCCACACCCTCCACGGTGGGCGCTCCCTGGGTTTCGATGTCGTCGAGCGGCTCGCCGGCGGTAGGCACCCGCGGAATCGGTAGCCGCGAAACCAGGATCGCTGTCCGCGGCGCCAAGTAGACGACGACGACCGACACCGTGGTCAGCACCGCGCCCACCGTGTGCACCGGCGGCTGCCACAGTAGCCAGGCGCACGCGGCGGTGCCCGCCAATGCGGCCGCGGTGATCACCGCGGTGTGCAGCACGCGTCCTGTCGCGGAAACCAGCAACACCACAACAGACCCCAGCGCGCTGAGCGCGCAAGCCATCGGCAGGGAAGTGGCGCCAAACCCGCCCGGCACCACGTACAACGCCCCAGCGAACAGCAGCGGCAACGCCACCGCGGCGACCCACCCGGACAGCTGCGACGTAGCCGCGCGCACGCCGAGCACGCAAGCGAACATCATGGCCGCCGCTCCCAGACCCAACGCCGCGACCGGCACCCACCGCTGATCGGCCCAGCCCGATACCAGAGCGGCCAGCGTCAGGGCGGCCGTTAGGGCGACGCCAAACCAGTGTCGCGCCTCCATATCGCCGGTCGTCCAAAGATTTAGCGCCGATGAATTTTTGGTAGCCGTTTCGTCGACGTCATCGAACAGCAGCGTGGCCACCGGTCGCTTCGTCTCAGCGAGCATCAAAAGGTCGCCGTCATAGACCCCCGCCTGGTCGAGCGAGCGCTGCGGATCGATCGGTTCGCGACCCAGCGGCGCCAGCGTCCAGCCGTCCGCGGTGTCGAACCGCACCTCGACGGCCGGCGCGCGGGCAGCGAGCTGCTCGTTGGCGATGTCGATCACGTCGTCGATGAAGGCGGCGATGGGGACATGGGCGGGCAGCCCGACGTCGAGACTGATAGTCGCTACCAGCAACGTCAGCCGGCTCAGCTCGGGTTCGGACTGGCTATCCGGATCGAGGTCAGACAGCAATGGCGGTAGAGTCAAACCCCGTCGGCCTCCTGGGAATTGGGGCGGGTTGACGCTGACAATACCTACCAAGACCGGCCGCCGTCCCGGTGCCGGGTTGGGGAACTGTCGGGGGGTTTGTGAGCACTCAGGGTTTTGTTCGCCGAGCGCGGGTGGTGCCGCCGCCGATGCCCGGCGGGGAATTGAACATGGAGGCACCACCCGAGGTCCCGCGGGTCCTGCCCGGCAACCTGGTGTTGCGCCTGATGCCGCTGATGATGGTGGTCGCCGTGGTCGGCATGATCGCGCTGATGGTCACCGTCGGGGGTCGCGACCTGTCGCGCAACCCGATGTTCCTGATTTTCCCGATGATGATGGTCATGTCGGTGGCCGGCATGTTTCTGGGCGGCGGCGGCCGCACCGGAAAGGCGGCCGCCGAACTCAACGAGGAACGTAAGGACTACTTCAGCTATCTGGCCAACCTGCGGGAACAGGTCGACAACACCGGCGAGTCCCAGCGCCTCGCGCTGGAGTGGAGCCATCCCGACCCACGCGCATTGGCCGATGTGGTTGGCACCAGGCGGATGTGGGAACGCCGGCCGGCCGATGCCGACTACTGCCATGTCCGGCTGGGCATCGGCACCCATCGACTGGCTACCCGCATGCTGGCGCCCGAGACCGGTCCGCCCGAAGATCTCGAACCGGTCGCCACCGTGGCGCTGCGCCGATTCGTCAAGACCCACGCGGTGGTGCACGCATTGCCGACTGCGGTGTCGCTGAGGGCCTTCCCGGCCATCACCTTCGAGGGCCAGCGCAACATGGTCCGCCAATTGGTGCGCTCAATGCTGCTCGAGCTGTGCACGTTCCACGGACCGGATCACGTGCAAGTCGCCATGGTGACCGCTGACCCCGACGGCGAGCACTGGGGTTGGCTCAAGTGGCTGCCGCACGCCCAGCACCCCAATTCCCGCGATGGCATGGGATCGGTCCGGCTGCTGGTCCCTGCCCTGGCGCAACTGGAAACCCTGCTCGCCTCCGATTTCGCCGAGCGTGGCCGCTTCAGCCGCACCGCACCGCCGACCGAGGGAACCAAACAATTAGTCGTCGTCCTCGACGACGGATACGTCAGCGGTGAGGAGCGGCTGGTCACTGACGCCGGCATGGACAGCGTGACGGTGCTCGATCTCAACGGTCCCCGCCAGGGTGTCGCGGCTCGACGCAACCTTCAACTGGTCGTCGATGGCGAAGACGTCGCCGCGCACACCGCAAGTGGCACCGAACGGTTCGCGACCCCCGACTCGCTCACCACCGCAGAGGCGGAGACCACAGCGCGACGCATCGGCCGCTACCGCCCGGCCAGCGCCGCCCACATCATCAATCTCCATGCCGCCACGGGCGTGACAGACCCTGGGTTGATGGCGCTGCTCCGTATCGCCGACGCGGCAGACATTGTGCCGGAACAGGTATGGCGTCCTCGATCACCGCGCGAGCGACTGCGGGTGCCTATCGGCACCACCCCCACAGGGCAGCCCGTCGAACTTGACATCAAGGAGTCCGCCGAGGGAGGGATGGGCCCGCACGGACTGTGCATCGGCGCCACCGGATCGGGTAAATCCGAATTGCTGCGCACACTGGTGTTGTCGATGGTCACCACACATTCGCCGGACGCGCTGAACCTGGTGCTCGTCGACTTCAAGGGCGGCGCCACATTCCTTGGACTCGAAGGTCTGGCCCACATCGCCGCGATCATCACCAACCTCGAAGACGAACTGACGCTGGTGGACCGGATGCGTGACGCGCTGGCGGGCGAGGTGAACAGGCGTCAAGAAGTGCTGCGCGCCGCCGGCAACCTGCCCAACGTCACCGAATACGAACGAGCCCGCGCCGGCGGCGCCGACCTGCCGCCGCTGCCGGCGCTGTTCATCGTGGTCGACGAGTTTTCCGAGCTGCTCTCCCAGAAGCCGGATTTCGCCGAGCTGTTCGTGATGATCGGGCGGCTGGGCAGATCCCTGCACATGCACCTGCTGCTGGCCTCCCAGCGTCTCGAAGAAGGCAAGCTGCGCGGCCTGGACTCGCATCTGTCCTACCGCATCGCGCTGAAAACCTTCACGTCGGGCGAGTCACGCAGCGTACTGGGAGTGCCCGACGCGTACCACCTGCCCAGCGTGCCCGGCTCGGCGTTCCTCAAGTGTGACGTCGACGAGCCGGTCCGGTTCAATACCAGCTACGTCTCCGGCGAATACGTCAAACCCAGGGTGTCCGCGCGCACGGGTCGCACCTCCGCGTTGGGGGCACTGGCGCCCAAACTGTTCACTGCCGTGCCCGTGCCGGCCGCCGAAGCGGCGCCTGCGCCCGCCCCGAGCCCAGCGGAACCGGCAGCGGAAACCCCCGCAGCGTCGGGTCCGAAGAAAACCACCGTCCTCGACGTGGTGGTCGGCCGGCTACGCGGACACGGGCGCCCCGCCCATGAAGTGTGGCTCCCGCCGCTCGCCGACAGCCCCGCGGTCAACGAGTTGCTCACCGACTCCGACTGGCGTGCCGCGCAGAACCTGACCGGCCAGCTTCGCATGCCGATCGGGGTCGTGGACCGGCCCTACGACCAGCGCCGTGACGTCTTGATGGTCGATCTGTCCGGCGCGCAAGGCAACGTGGCCGTGGTCGGCGGCCCGCAGTCGGGTAAATCCACGGCGCTGCGCACCCTGATCATGGCGGCCGCGGCTACGCACACCCCGGAGCAGTTGCAGTTTTACTGCCTGGACTTCGGCGGAGGCACCCTGGCCGGGCTGGCGGGCATGCCGCACGTCGGTGGGGTGGCCGCACGTATGGACTCCGACGCGATCCGGCGCACCGTCGCTGAAGTGGCGGGCGTGCTTCGTGCCCGGGAACTTCGTTTTCGTGACCTGGGCATCGAATCCATGCGCGAATTCCGGACTCGCAAGGCACAATTGGCCGCGCTTTCTGCCGAAGCATGCGGCGACGACCCCTTGGCGCATGACAGCTTCGGCGATGTCGTGCTTGTCGTTGACGGCTGGGCATCGATCAAAAGCGATTTCGAGGCCCTCGAGCCCGTGCTGCAGTCGATAGCAATCCAGGGCCTGTCTTACGGTGTGCACCTGGCGATCTCGGCGTCACGTTGGATGGAGATCCGCCCCGCCGTCAAGGACATGCTCGGCACCCGCATCGAGCTGCGGCTGGGTGATCCGATCGATAGCGAGGTGGGCCGGCGGTCGGCCGAATTGGTTCCGGTCGGCCGGCCCGGCCGGGGCATCAACCCCCAGGGCCTGCACATCCTGATAGCCCTGCCGCGGCTGGACTCGGCAAACACCGTCGAGGATCTGCCGGCCGGGGTGGCCGGCGCCGTAGCGGCGATGCGCGCCCACTATGGCCGCCGGCAGGCGCCGCCAGTCCGGATGTTGCCGCACAACGTCGAGCGCGGGAAGGTCGTCGCGGCGGCGGCCGAGGCCGGGCTGTTGAGCCACTCGCGCATCGCGATCGGCATCGACGAGGAGGAACTCGCCCCGGTCGTCGTCGATTTCGACGCACAGCCGCACCTGGTGGCCTTGGCCGACTCCGAGTGCGGCAAGACGGGTCTGTTGCGCAACATCGCCGCCGGCGTGATGGAGAACGCCACACCCGACCAAGCCAAGATCATCGTCGTCGATTTCCGTCGCTCGCTCCTGGGCGTCGTCGACGACGCATACCTTGGCGGCTACGCCAGTGCCCCGCAGTCGTGCACCGAACTGATGACCGCACTGGCCGGTGCCCTCAAAGACCGACTCCCGCCTGCCGACATCACCCAGCAGCAACTCAAGGATCGGTCGTGGTGGTCCGGACCGGAATTGTTCGTACTGGTCGACGACTACGACCTGTTGGGTGGCAACGCCCTGAGCCATCCGCTCGGCCCGCTGCTCGAATACCTGCCCCAGGCACGCGATATCGGTTTGCGCGTTGCGGTCACCCGACGCACCGGAGGTGCCGCCCGCGCGCTGATGGACCCGTTCGTCGGTCGCCTCAAGGACTTGTCCTGCAACGCGCTGGTGATGAGCGGTAGCAAAGAGGAAGGTCCGCTGTTCGGTGGCTACAAGGCCAGCCCGATGCCGCCCGGGCGGGGAATGCTGATCTCGCGCACCATGAAGGAGGGCGTGATCCAGTTGTCCAGGATGCCTGACCGATGACCGGGGTGAGCGAGCTGCGTCCGGTCGTCGCGGCCCGACCCGCACGGATCCGGGTTTCGGTGCTCGGCACGCTGACCCAGCTCGATGTCGCCCTGCCGGCGGACATTCCGGTGGCGGCCTTGTTGCCCGAGCTGGTGACGCTGATCCACTCCCGCCAGACCCGTGACGTCGAGGATCCCGCCGCCCGCGACGAACGTCGCAGCTTTTGGGTGCTGACCCGACTGGGCGGGGAGCCGCTGCCCCCCGACCAGACGCTGCGGGCCATCGGCATCGCCGACAACGAGTTGTTGCGCCTCTGCGAACAGCGCGCACTCTCACCACCGACGCTGTACGACGACGTCGTCGATGCCGCCGCCCGGCTGAACCGGACGCTGCACCCGGCTTGGACTTCCGGTACGGCCCAAACGATGGGCTTCGTAGGACTGTGGCTGTCTGCCGCGGCGTGGCTTTTCCTCTTGTTGGAGGGGTCGCCCGCGACATACCGCCGCGCCGTGGTCGCCGGCGCTGCGCTGACCGCGCTCAGCCTGATCGCCGTTGCGACGGTCGCGAGCCGCACCCCGCGCTTGAGCCCCATCGCCGCCGCAACCGCCTGGCCGCCCATTGCGCTGGGAGCCGCGCTGGGCTGGAACCTGGCAGCACCGCACGGACCCTACGCCGTGGCTGCGGCAAGCGCGATCCTGCTGGGCCTCGCCGTACTCTGCCAGCGGATCATCGGCGCCGCGCACTGGGCCTATTTGGGTGCGGAGGTGATATTGGGCTTCTCGGGCCTTGCTTTTCTCGGTCGGGGTCTGGCCGTACCCGTGGCGCTGCTGGCGGTGCCGGCAGCCACCATAGCGACGGTGGCTGCACTGGCCGTTCCCACCGTCTTCTCGCGGCTATCGCGCGTCCCCGCACCGCCGGTCAAGGCACGCCGCAAGCGCCGACCCGGGGCCACGATGCCGGGATTCACGCCGACACCAACGGATTCGGCTGAGGGCAACGACCCCGGCAGCGATATGCCCGGGGCTGAGCAGGTGTGGGCCCGGGTCCACGCGGTGGCGCTGACTCGGGCGGGCCTGCTGGCGGGTCTGGCGGCCGTCGTCGCGACGAGCTGCGCGGTGCTGCAGCGCACCGACCCCGGATGGGCGGCGTTGGCCTTCGCGCTGGTCTGCGCGACGGTGCTGGCGCTGCGCAGCCGGCGGGTTGGCACGCTCGCCGAGCGGGCCGCGCTGGCGGCGCCCGCCGTGGCACTGACGTTGGCCGTGTGCGTGCAGACTCAGGCCGGGGATTTCCCGCTACGGCTGACCGGAATTGGCGTACTCGCCGTCTTGGCCGCGGCGGCGACGCTGGCCGGCGCGTTGGCGCCACAGAGCCGTGTGCGGCAATGGTGTTCGGTTGCAGCGCCCTACCTGGACTACGCCGCCACGGGTGCACTGATACCTGTGGGGCTGTGGGTGATGGGCATCTACGGCAGGCTGCACTGGTGAGTGGCAGCTCCCGTCGCGCCGCGGCGCGGATGTGCGCCGCCGTCCTGGTCGCGGGCGCCGGCATCGGTGTCCCCGCGCCGGCCAGCGCCGTCAGGCCCCCGGTGGTGGAGCCCGGCCCACCACCGGCGGGGCCACCGCTTCCGCCGCAGCCGAGCGAGCTCAAAGCACTCTGCGGCGTGCCCACCGGGGTGGTGGCGGGCACCGACTTCCGCAAGCAGACCAGTGCCGACGCAATGCTCAACTACCGCTCGGCGTGGCGATTCTCGCGCGGGGCGGGTCAGAAGGTGGCGGTCATCGACACCGGGGTGAACCGCCACCCGCGGCTGCACGCGCTCGAAGGTGGGGGCGACTACGTCTCCACCACCGACGGGTTGGCCGACTGCGACGCGCACGGCACCTTGGTCGCCGGACTGATCGCCGCCGCCCCCGACAGCGACGACAGCTTTGCGGGTGTGGCCCCCGACGCTGCGATCCTGTCGATCCGCCAGAACAGCAGCGTTTATGGGCCGGTCGGCGGCGCCAACAACGCGAACGATCCCAATGCCACGTCGACGGGCTACGGCGACACCGCGACACTTGCGCTGGCCGTCACCCGAGCGGTCGATCTGGGCGCCACCGTTATCAACATTTCCGAAGCCGCCTGCGCGGCCGTCGGCACCGGATTAGATGATGCCGGACTGGGTCGCGCGGTTCGCTACGCATTCGACCGCAACGTGGTGGTGGTGGCCGCGGCCGGCAACGTCTCCGCTCAGAGCCGTTGCGCCAGCCAGAATTCGCAGAACGACCCGAACCAGCCGATGACGCAGGGCTGGGACACGGTACAAACCATTGCCACGCCGGCCTGGTTCAGCGACTACGTACTGGCCGTCGGCGCGGTGACCACCTCGGCGTTGCCGGCCGATTTCAGCCTGCACGGCCCCTGGCTGGCCGTCGCCGCACCCGGGGAGAACATCACCTCATTAGACGCCAACGGCCCGGGCCTCGTCGATGCCGAACTGGGCCAACGCGGCCTGATGCCGCTGAACGGCACAAGCTTCGCCGCTCCGCTTGTGTCGGGTGTCGTCGCGCTGATCAGATCACGCTTCCCGCAATTGACAGCCCAGCAGGTAATGGAATTGGTCAAGCGCACCGCGCACACGCCGGGCGACGGACCCAACCCCGCCACCGGGTACGGGGTGGTCGACCCGGTGGCCGCGCTGACCTATCAGCTGCCACCCTGGCAAACCGGAACCGGATCTGAGCGCGCTGCATCGATCGGTCGTGGCGCTCAACCGGATTCGCGCAAGGAGCACGCGCGTACCGTCGTGTTCGGTGTCACCGCGGCCAGCCTGGCGGTGATGGGTGCCGCCGCGGCACTGGCTGCCGCCCGACGACGCTCCCGCTGACCGACACGAGCACACGCCCGACACGGCACGTACCATCGGAACCGAACTGAGCGCCGGATCGCGGGGGGACAAAACGATGCTGCCGCACGAGGATCCATCGATCGGTGAGCCCGACGAAATCGCTGGACGCGGCACAGGTGATTCGCCGAGCGCCGCGCAGCACCGGCCGCAGTCCGGTGTCGCCACGTCAGCGCAGCCTCGCCTCCCGTTGCCGCCCTGGCAGCTGGCCAACGCGTCGATGATCACGCCGAGGGACACAGGCCAGCGATTCAGGCAACACCAGGCGGCCCCAACACCTCCATTCGGGGAACAACCGGTTAACAGAACACCACCGGAAAGGTACGGCGAACCGCCACCGCAACAAGAGGATTGGCGTGCCGGGCCGCCCCTGCCTCCGCCGTCTTGGCCGCTGCCGCCGTTGCCGCCGCCGCCACCTCTGCTGCCCCCCGGCTGGCCACCCCCACCGGGCTGGTCAGCCCCACCGGGCTGGTCAGCCCCCGAAGACCACGCCGTTGCACCGCACCACCGGTCAGCCCCCGAAGACCACGCCGTTGCACCGCACCACCCCGCGCCAGGCCAGGCCGCCATGCCGCAGGCCGCCCGGATGCCGGTACCACTGGACGAGGCCGAGATCGTCAACCGTGATCGCAGCGCGCCGCAATCTGGCTGGCGTCGACTGGTGCACCGGGCCACCGGCGGACGCATCAACCCCGGCCAGTCCCGCAAAGAGCGCGAACGTCAAGATCTGTTGGCCTTGATCCGCCAGCCCATCATTGGCGACTGCCGCATCGCGGTGCTATCGATCAAGGGCGGCGTCGGCAAAACCACCACCACGCTGGGGCTCGGATCGGCGCTGGCGCTGATGCGCCAGGACCGTGTCATCGCCGTCGACGCCAACCCCGACCGCGGCACTCTGGCCGAGCGGGTCCGCGACGCCTCGACCAACTCCTCGGTGCGCGATCTGCTGAACGATCCCAACATAACTCGCTACGCCGACGTCAGGGGTCATACCCGAATGGCGGGCAGCCGACTCGAGGTGCTGGCCAGCGAGCAAGAACCTGCGGTGTCGGAGGTGTTCGGCGAAGCCGACTACCGGCACACCATCGACATCCTGCGCAACTACTACAACATCATCCTCACCGACTGCGGCACCGGCATCATGCATTCGGCGATGGCAGGCGTACTGGACCTCGCCCACTGCATCGTGCTGGTCAGTTCGCCGGCCATCGACGCCGCCCGCAGCGCCTCGGCGACGCTCGATTGGTTGATGCAACACGGGCATTCGGCGCTGGTGCGCGACGCGCACGTAGTGCTCTCCGCATCACGACCGGGATCAGCCGCTCTGAAGCTCGACAAGGTCTACGAGCACTTCGCGTCCCGGTGTCGATCCATCCACCTGATCCCGTTCGACCCGCATTTGGCCGAGGGCGCCGACATCGACGTCGAGTTGCTCAAACCCGCCACGTTCGAGGCCTACCTGCAGTTGGCCGGTGCGGTGGCGCAGACCTTCCCGCGGGTGCACCGATCCCGCCCCTAGTGCACCAGGCGTGTCCCGCGGCGGCCGCGGACCGTGCTTCGCGACACGTGTTCGAACCCTTTTGTGCTGCAACATATAACCGGAGCAGCTGTCCGCGGACAACGCCGCCCTGCGGCAATTCGAATTCTCGGCGAACAATGCAGCGGCGCGCGTCCGGCCGGCCGGACCCGGCATAGAATTAACCGGCAGTAACGGGGTCACTCAAATCGTTGACCGCGAGTAACCTGCGCGCGTCACAGGGCTAAATGGGGGAGTGCGATGACGCTGCTCGTCGACCTGGATCGACTGGCCGGACTCGGGCCGGTATTGCAGGGACTGGCCAACGAGGCCGGGGCTTTGCGCACGGGGCCCGCAGCGGGCCCGTACCTGTCGGTACCGGGGGGCATGGAACCCGCGGTCACCGAAGCCTCCAGCATCGCTCACGACCTGATCGATTCCGTCCTCGTCGGCGCCGTGAAGCAGCGACTGTCGGAGACCGGGAAGATCATGGTCGACGTGGCCAATCAATATCGCAAGGCGGACAACAGCAACGTCAGCGAGAACACCGTGATGACCACCTACACCAATGCCACCGGTGACTGGAGTGTTCCCGCGGTGGCCAAGTGAGCCTGACCAAAACCCAGATCGAGGCGTGGAATCCGGCGACGTTGACCGCGATTGGCGAAGCCTGGACGGCGATGGGCACAAAGATCGACAGCCTGTTCGACCGATACAAATCCGCGGTCGCCAATGTCAACGGCGGCCACTGGCAGGGGGTGGCCGCGGACGCCGCGATGACCCGTGCGGAATCCGATCGACAAGCCGCCGCCCGCGTGGTCGATCATCTCGATCGGGTCGCGAAGATCGCGACCGACGGCTTCCACCAGATCGATGCGCCATTGCAGCGGGCGCGCAACGCGATCGCGGGGGCTCAACAGGCCGGCTTCACCGTCTCGGAGAACTTGGTGGTCTCCAAAGCCGACCTCACCACCAGTGCCGACTTGGCCGCTCAGGAACAGTGGCAGATCCAGATCACCGGCGCCGCCGACGCCACCGAAGAGGCCGACACCCAAGTCAAAGACGCGCTCAACGCCGCGCGCCTGGATCTGCAGGTGGCGTTCATCCAGCCCGCCACCCTCGGTACCGACCAAGGCGCAAGCGACGGTAACCAGCTGCTCAACGATCCCAGGCATCTCAGCGCCGACGAGATTCAGCGGCTCACCGCAGCGGGACTTCTCACCCCGGCGCAACTGACCGCGCTGCAATCCGGTGCCACAGTGGACATCCCGGCCTCGCAGATGCAATACATCAACGCGCTGGCCCGCTCCTTGGACGGCAAGTCGCCGCAACAGATCGAGACCATCCTCAACGAGATGCCGGCCGAGGCGCGACAAGGTGTCGCTAACGCGCTGCAACTGCTGTCCACCAACAGCGTCAGCGCCAGCGTCACCGGCGACAGCACGATCCCCGCCCACGGTGCTACGAATCTGCTGCCGCACCAGATGTACGACGCACTCAATCGTGGCGACTTGATGACCGAAGGATTCTCCCTCGTTGGTGGTTACGGCTATAACACCATCAACCTCAACGGCGTCGGGGCGAACCAAGCCAACGCGGCCATTGCGGCCATGGCCAGCCCCGGACTCAAACACGGGAGCGGTCTGGACAAGGGCGTCCTCAACGCGGCGCAACAGTATCTGCGCGGTCAGGTCGCCGCCGAAAATGACAAGCAAGCCTTGTATTTCGTCGACGGGCGCGGCCAAGAGCCCAACGCGCCGATGACCGAACAAATGTTTGCCGCCGTCGCCGATGACAAAGCGGCTGTTTCCGCGGAGCTGACCGGGTCCAACGGTCAGACCCTGTTGTCGGACGTGTTCAACCATCAATGGAGCGATCACGGTAAGACGGTCTCGCAGCTGTTCAATATCAGCTCCCAGGACGCGGTGGCCGTCCCCGGCGACCGCCCATCGGAAGTGCGCGCGGCAGAGTCCGGCCAGATCGCCCAAACCGTGGCCCAGTACATGTCGAACCACTCCAACGAACTGCTGCATCTGTCCGGCGATCCCGGAACCGCTGTCGGGCAGCGGAACCCGGACTTGATCGTCAACCTGGCCAGCGACCTGGCCCCGTACTACAGCACATTCGCCGGTTCCGAGTCGATACCGGGCGTCAGCCATTTCGCCAACTCCAGTCAGCTGGCCAACATGTACTCGGTGCTGGCCACCAACCCCACCGCCGGGGTGAATGCCGCCATCGCCACCTTCGGGCAGGAAAACGCTCTGGCGACCGCATACGGCAGCGGCCACGCACCCTACACCTACGCTCAGACCGCAGGCCAGATGCAGCACGCACTAGAAGTCGGCACCCAGTCGGCCGAAACCGCCCTCAACCAGGGCGATGTCTACAAGGCTCAGTGGCAAGCCGCCGTCAACGGTGCCAGCTACGACTCGGCGTACAAAGCCGCCGGCGCAGTGCTGAATTACATCCCCGAAGCGGGGCCGGTGATCAAGAGCCTGATCGACGTCGCCGGTCCCGGAATCAAGCCTGACGTCATCGGGATCATCAATCAAAACGCAGTGCAAAACCCGAGCAATGCCATCCCTAATGAGCACGCCGCCAATCAACTCGACACCAACACCACCGTGCAAAGCATCGTCAATGGTCTCGTGACGAAGGATCCGTCGATCGTCAACGATCCAGCCTTCGCGCCATACCGCCACGACGACAACGGCAACCCGACCATCCAGGTCAGCAACCTCAGTGCGCAAGCGGAGATAACCAAACAGCTGTATTCCCGGTACGGAATCGATGTGGGCCAATGGGAATACCAGTTCGACACCGGCATGAACGGCGGGACCATCATCCCCGCCAAGTAAACCCAACCGTCAAAAGCGAACCGTCGCTGCCCCTCCGACATTTCACCGCGGGTGTGCCGGGCCCGCGCGTTGCACGGGGCCCGGCACATCGGGTGGGCCGATTGCTCAGAAGTTGCCGGCCAGGTGCGCGTCGAGCGCCCGCGTGTCTTCCTGCTGCTGGGCACCGCCGGCGCGGGTTGCGGTGATGTCGTTGATCACGTTGTCCATCAGCGCCGAAACCTGCTGATGCTTTTGTTGCAGCGCGTCGGCGGCTTGGCCTTCATACACCGTGGACAGCACGCTGAAGACCTTCTCTACTTCTTCGCGCAACGCTTGCGCGTCGTTGAGGTTGGATTGAATGGCGTCCAAGTGGTCGTAGTTGGAGCCGTAGTCGTAGCGAATCGTGTCCATGCTCAAGTCCTTTCGTTGAGAGCTTGCTACTCGGCGTCGAGGTTGGCGAAGGTGCGCATGTTGGTCTTGCCCGTTTCGGCGACCTGGTTCAAGGCGTTGATCACCGCGGTGAAGTCCTCGTGGTGGTTTTGCATGATGTTGCCGAAACTCTGTGCCTTGTGACCCAGCCAGGAACTGGCGGTCATGGTTTGGGTGCGGTCGAGGATGTTGTTGGCCAAGGCCCTGGCATTCTGCATCGCCTGGTCGACTTGGGCGATCTTGGCCTCGGCCTCCTGCGGCGTAAGGCTGGTGGTCATAGCTCTCTCCTGAGATCTCTGAGATGTCTGTCCTGTCTTGCGGCAATGCTGCGGCGCTTGTCTGCTGCTGTCAGTCCTCCTCCCACCTCTCAGCCGAAATTTCGACAAGCTGGCTGAGCGCCTGCTTGATTGCGTTGTCGGAACCACCCTTGAGCGTGGTCCACAACTGGCCACTTGGTGAGACACTGGGTGCGGCCACTATGCGGCCACGCCTGGTGCAGAAGACGCCAACGGGGGCAGGACCGCGCAGCAGCCGGTCCGCCTCAAAGCTCAGTGCGTAACAGACGATCTCGGCGAAGGCGAGCCGCGAACCCAGTGCGGAGCCGAACATCATCGCGGTGCGCGCCGGCGCGCCTATCGCGGCCAGTTGGTCGGCCAACCGGGCCGGGTCATGGGTGCCGGTCAGGGCGTCGCTGACCGCGTGCAGCGGAGCGCCGAACGCGGCGACGTCGGCTGGCGGAGCGGCGGGCAAGTGGTGCAGCAGTGGCTTGATCGCCTCAGTCAGCACCGGCCTGCCCGTACCCAGATGCAAGGCGACGACGTTGCCCACGCGCCGCGCCCATGCCCACAGCTTCCCCCGACGCACCACTGTCACGCGCGCGGTGCCCTCCGGGGTGACCAAGCGCATCGCCAGCTCCCGATCGGGCCGTTCCAGCGCCCACAGCGGGCCGACCAATTCGTCCGCCACCGCATCATCGAAAAGTAGTTCCCGGTCAATGAGTGCGGCGGTAGCGGCCTGCGTTGCCGCTGCCAACTCGGATGCGGTGCCGTGGCGAGGCCGCACACCGAGCACTACGGGCAACGTCTGAACGCCCGCACGCGAGGCCAGCACCATCAGCTCGTCATCGCTGAGTTCCAGATGCGCGCGCAGCGAGGCGATCACAGGCGTAGCTCTCGGTCAACGCCAATCACGGGGGTGGACGCGCCGCCATCGAACATGCGCGCTGTCACCGGCTCGTCGGCCACCGTGTCAGGTGGTGGTCCCTCTGGGACCGCCAGTTGGTCGAACACCGAGGTATCGGGCACCCAGCTGACGCTGGAGGCCAACTGCGACTCGTTCGATGCGCCGGCCTGCCACCAGGGCTGCCCCGAGTAGCCCAGGCCCGCACCGGGTTCGCCAGCGCCGTCGAGTGGCTCGCCCGCCTGACTCGACTCGTACTCGCGATTCTGGTCGGCTCTTCCCAGTGCGGCAATGGGCCCATAGCCGGCGCCTGCCGCGGTGCCTCCGGTGCCGGCCGCGCCCGTTGCAGCAAACCCGTTCTGGTGTAGAGGCTTTGGCTGGGCGGTCGGCGCGATGCCGGTGGCCAGCATCGGCGCCAGCGGCGGGGCCGAAACGGTGGTTGGCGAAGCGCGCCCGCCGGCCCCGGACGACCGATCCTGGGCGTGCTCGGCCGGCGCCGGGCCGTTGCGCGAGACCTGCGGCGGGGAGGCCTGATCCCACGGTTGGGCCAGATCCGAGACCGCGTCTTCGTAGTGAGCCATCACTGCGGCGGCGTCGGCCTGGCTTGTGGTCGCCGCCTCGTCGAGTTCGGCGAACCGACCGGTGAGTACCGCGCCGCTGTAGGCGGCCAATGAGGCCATCATGTCGTGCGTGGCTTTGGCCTGTAGCGCTTCGGGGACGCTGGGCATCGCCAGCCAAGCTTCGGTGGTGGCCATGGCGGCTTTTTCGGCGCGCTGGCCGTTGGTGGCGGCGCTGAGGGCCAGTGCTTGCAGCCACCGTCCGAATTCCTCTAAGCGCCCTACCGCCGCGGTAGAGGCCTGGCTGGTCCACGCGTCACGCAGCCGGTCGACCAGCTTGTCGAAATCGGTTGACACACCGGCGAGTTCTCTGGCCACCCGCTCCCATGAGGCGCCGGCTTCGCCTACCGGAGCCGGTCCTGGGCCGTCAGTGAGGTCGCGGGCAAGCTGCTCTGTGTTGCGCGATTGCCACACCACATCCGTGAAACCCACGCCCGGACCTCCCTTTCCCGAATGGCGCGTCCAATTCCCCCGGGCGAAGTCGGCTAGGTGATCGCGTCCCCATCGAAGGTCGCGATGCTGCCCGACTGCGCGCGTAGGGTCGCACCTACGTCGTGCAACTGGCTGGCACCCTGGCCGGCGGCGGCCGCAAACGACCGGTATACATCGTTGAGAGTGGCTGCGACACGCTCGGATACCTCGTCGCGACCCGATGCGGTCACGGTCAGGTTGGCCGTCTCGTCGGCGATCACCCGCTCGATCCGATCAGCCAGCGTCGCGAGTTGGTTGCTAACTTCGGCCACCTCCGAGGGCCGAATCGACAGGGCTGCATTATCACTCACTTCGTTCTCCTCCCCAGTGCATCGGCAGTTTCGACATTTCGACGGCCGCGGCCCCTAGATTCGCAATGCCACGTCGGGTGGCTCATTGGGGTCGGATTGTCCGATAACGGCGGGCGCGGCGGTTCCCAGGTCCCCGACGATCTCGCCGCCTTGGTCCGTGGTGTGCAAAAACGACGGTGAGGTGTGGCTGCTCCCAGCACCGAGTCGCGCCCCACCGGGCGCCATCGGGCTGCCGCCGCCCATCACGCCCGCGCCGGGCGCCCCCACTGCCGACGCGGGCCGCGCTCCTGCTGTCTCGACAGCAGCGGTACCGCTGGGTGGCTGCACCATCGCCGATGTGGGGATCGACCGCGCCGCCGCAGTGGCAGCGCCGCCGGCGCCTCCCGCTACATGACCGGCGGCGCCCGCTGCGCCCCTGGCGCTTCCATGTATCGCGGTGGCCGCGGCGTCAGTCAGCGGAGCGGCAGCCAGACTCCCCGGGCCGCGTGCCGCGTTGCCCGCCTGCATCACCGATTGCAGACCCTGGCTCAGCGAGCTGGCCCCGTACGAGAGCGCCTGCGGGGCTGCAGACATCAATGACGACGCCAGTCCGCTGGTCCCGCTACCGGCCGAGCCGGCCGAGCCGGCTGCGGCCGCCGTTCCCGCTGCGGCTGTCCCGGCGGATCCAGCCGTAGCGACTTGCGGGGCAGCCGTCACGGTGACCGGCGCTCCGACGGCGGTCACCTTGGCGGCCTCGGCGCTCAACGAAGCCTGAAGTTGGGTCATCACCTCGGCTGTCGACGTAATCGCATGGTTGGCCGCGGCAATAGCGGCCGCCCACCCCCAAGGGAAAACGATGTTGGGTCCGATTGCGGCCAAGGTGGATTCAAATTCGCTGATGATCTCGATCAGCCGCGATCGCGCCTGCGCGACGTCGGCCGTCGCGGTGGTCAAGCTGCTGCGCAGCGCATCGGCTTGCGCTGCGACCTGCTTGCCGTTGGCGATCGCGGCGGTGGTCTTGTCGACGGCAGCGCCGCTCGAAACGCCTTGCCATATCCCGCCGAGCGACCCGAGCGCCTGCTGCAGAGGCCCGCCGGTCGACTGAAAGGCGTTGGTGATTCCGCCCAGCATCTGGGTCGGATCCAAGCCCTGAAAAGCGCCGTTGCCCAAAGTTCCCAGCGCCGACGTCACGGGTTGGATCAGCGCGCTCGGATCCATCGGGGTGATCGGCGCGGCTGGGGCTTGTTGGCCCATCGGCGCCACGCTCGTCGGTTCCCCGCCAAACGGTGTCGTCCCACCAATACCGGTCGGGTCAGCAAAGGAGGGGAAACCCAGGCGCGCGAGAATTTGATCGACTGGCAAATTCAAGTACTGCTGCAAATTCTGCTCTTGCGCGTCGATAACCGCTGCCGTATCGGAGTCCAGGAGCTGCGGCCCGAACCGGCCCGCCGGATCAGTTGGCGACGAAGACGTGACCATCGGCGCTTGGCTACCCGCCGTCGGCGCCGACAATGGCGGCCCTGGACGCGTCGGTGGCCGCCCCGACGCCGGCATGTACCGCGCCGACGAGCAACGTGGCGGCCAAATTCCTTGCCTGCGCGGGCCCGTACGCCGCGAGGTACGTCGCGCCGATCGGTCCGAGCGCTGCAGCCGCGGCCGACAGCATCGCCGCGGAATCGGACGATCCAGCGGCGGTAATCATCTCAGACGCCGCCTGGGACACCGCAGAAAATTCCGCCATACCGGCGGGTGCCGCGGAAAAAACGTCACTCATGTGTCGGTACTTTCCCGGTTGATGTGGTCACGTGCGGCAGGGGACAAAGGGCAATATAACGAAACGGTAACGGCTCCGGTAGTCAGCAAACTTGAACTCTGGTGCAACACAAAGGAAAATCCCATCAATCCGACACTTTCTGTTGCTGCAGCTGTGCTAGACGGGCGCCCAACTCGGACGCCAGGTAGTTGCACCGCTCGGTCACCAAAGCCTCCGCGACGCGTGCGGTTTCGACGATGAGCGCGGCCAACACACTGGGCCCAAGCCGGTGCGCGCTCGGGCCAAGCCACAGATCGGTCATCGCACCATATCCGTCGACTCGCACCCTGACGTTATGGTCACGGCTGGTCACCCGCACCGACATCGATTTAATCTGTTCGTCGACGGCCGCAACCAAATCACGCTGCTCTGCGAGCCTCGCCATGACTGCTTCGGCCAACCCGCTCACAGCGAACTCCGCCGTGCGGCCGTAGGCGTCTCCGTATCGCCGAAGGTGTCCTGCTCGGCACGGGCAAGGTCACTTTCGCTGGCCAGGTGCAATTCGCGGATCACCGTTGCGCCGAAACCCATTTCGGCCAATGTTCGCCGCCGCGCGACCTGGGCCCGCGCCGCCGACAACCGACACAACGCCAAGATCTCGGCCGCGAGTCGTTCGGGCGGCTTGTTCAGTTCGACCGCGTCGAGGTGCAGAGCAACCGGCAGGCCGCGTTCATTGGTACGAACGCATATCGTGCCGCTCAGCGAGCGCACTGGCTGCTGCGCCACGCTCAAGCCTCCCCCCGGAAACTGATACGACACCGCTGTCCGTACATCGCGGTGGCGTGGTACCCCTTTGAATTTAGTACACTGGCGGGGCCGGTCACGTTCCCCTGGTCATTAAACGGAACGTGAAAAGTAAGTTACCACTTGGTGTTTGACTGCACCGATCGCAAGAGCGAGCCTTCTCCGCATGAGCCCGACGCGCAGTGAGGAGACACGACAGCGCCGATGAGTGGCACCAGCGATGCGCAGCGGGCGTTTGATGCGGGCGTGCTTTCGCTCGGCATCCCGATCGAGGGCCTCGAGACCCAACGCGACTTGCGCTATGCGGCGCTGGCTTTCAAGCGGGCGACCGAATGCGACCCCGACATGTGCGATGCCTGGTTAGGACGTGCGGTCGCCGGCGAGGTTACCGCCGAAGTGATCTATCACCTTTACCGGAGCAGCACCATCTCGTTGGGCCGTGAACAGCGCCGGCTGGGACTGCCACCGCGCACCATGCGGGCCCGATTCCAAACCGGCCTGTTCTTGGACTATCCACTGAGCACCCTGACCGAGATATGGCTTGCCTACGCGGCCAGCATGATCAGCTCCCGGGAGTACGACGAGGCCGAACGGGTGCTCGACGGGCTGGGAACGATGCACGCGGCGCTGCCCGGCGGGGAACCCGGTTCGGAACCGATCTGTGCCTATATCCGCGGCGTGCTGCACTTCACCACTCAACGCTGGCCCGACGTCCTGACCGCACTGAAGGACTCGGCCGCCTTCACCGATGAGTACCTGGCGGCCGGTGCCCACTTGATGGTCGGCTCGGCGTGCGCGCAGCTCGGTCTGTTCGGCGAAGGGATCCGGCGGCTGGAGCAGGCCATCGATGGGCCGATTCCGGCGGCGCGGCGGGCTGCGGAGTTCTGCAAGGGATTGACGCTGCGCGAGATGGGGAACGAACACGAAGCCCGCATCATCTTCGAGCGAATCTACAGCGAGGAGCCAACTTTCGAGGCGAACGCTTCCGCCCTGACAGACCCGAAATACCGGCTCGTCGTCACGACCAGCGAAGAGATCGACTCGCGGGCCAACCGGTGGGATCCGTCCACCGCCGACCCCGGCCGTTCCGCCAACACCGAACCCGGCCATGACTACCTGCGCGAAGCTCAGCAGCAACTAGATCGGCAGATCGGCTTATCGGAGGTCAAACTGCAAGTCGCCAAACTCAAGTCGGCGGCGATGCTGGCGAAAGTGCGAGGTGACAAAGGCCTTAGCACCGCCGCGCGCAGCCTGCACCTGGTGTTCACCGGGCCGCCGGGCACCGGCAAGACCACCGTTGCGCGCGTCGTCGCGCAAACGTACTGCGGGCTGGGCCTACTGAAGACCGCGACCATCGTGGAAGCGGCGCGCCATGATTTCGTCGGCCAGCACCTGGGAAGCACAGCCATCAAGACCACCGCGACCATCGATTCCGCGATGGACGGTGTGTTGTTCATTGACGAGGCCTACTCGCTCATTCAAACCGGGCTGGCGGGCGGTGACGCCTTCGGTCGCGAAGCTGTCGACACCCTGCTGGCCCGAATGGAAAACGACCGCGACCGGCTGGTTGTGATCATCGCCGGTTACGACGATGAAATCGACCAGTTTCTGGCGTCCAATGAGGGTCTGGCGTCGCGGTTCACCAAACGCATCCGCTTCAGCACCTACAGTCCCGACGAGCTGGGAGCCATCGGGCGGGCCATCGCACGATCGCGCGACTCCGAGTTGTCCCCGCAAGCCTACGAAGAACTGGTTGTCGCCTGCCGCGCCCTGCATCAACGTCAGGCCGCCGACGCCTCTGGCCGACTTCGGCGCGGCATTGACCTGGTCGGCAACGCGCGGTTCGTGCGCAACGTCATCGAGGCCGCCGAGGACGAACGCGAATACCGACTGTCCGAATGTCACGGCGCCAGCATCGAAGACCTCGACGAAACCTCGTTGATGCGCATCGAACTTTCCGACATGCAAGCGGCACTGCAGCAGGTGCTCGGTCTGCTCACTGTTCACTCAACGACCGGAAAGTCACCATGATCCATCCCGACAAGTTCGTTCGCGACGGCAACGGCCGCTCGGCCGGAGACCAGACCCCGCCTTGGCCGGCTCCACAAACCGGGCGGGCATCGACGCCGTTTACCAGCACTGCGTCAGCTAACCCGCCTGAGCTGCCTCGCGCGCGTATGCCCAGCAACGCCGAACTGGGGCTCAGCCGGACCCGCCCGGTGCCACGCGCTGGATGGCGCAAGAAGCTGCATCAGGTCACCGGCATCAACCCGGGTGAATCGGCTGAGCAGGCCCGCCAGCGGGCCACCCTGGACCGAATCAACCAGCCCGTGCGGGGGGCCTTCAGCATCGCGGTTCTGTCCCAGAAAGGCGGGGTCGGCAAGACGACCACGGCCATCGGGCTGGGTGCCACTCTGGCCACCGTGCGTGGGGACCGGGTGATCGCGGTAGATGCCAATCCGGACTTCGGCACCCTGTCGCAACGTGGGCCCAACGAGACGCGCTCAACCGTGCGCGACGTGCTCCTCGACGAGAACATCGTGCGCTATTCGGATATTCGCCGACACACCTCGCAGGGGTCGAGCAGGCTGGAGCTCTTGGCTTCAGAGCGCGATCCGGTCACCTCAGAAGCCTTCTCCGACAACGATTACCGCGGCGTGCTCAGCGTACTGCGCAGGTTCTACAACATCATCTTGACCGACTGCGGCACCGGGCTGGTGCACTCGGCTATGAGTGCCGTGCTCGACGAAGCGGATGTGATCGTGGTCGTGGCTTCGCCCGCTATCGACTCGGCGCGCAGCGCGTTGGCAACGCTCGACTGGCTCGAGCAAAACGGCTATGGGCATTTGGCGGCGCAGACGACCGTGGTTCTCAGCGCATCGCGGCCCGGACCCACGGGGCTGGATGTCGACCTGTTGGCCAGCCACTTCGTCCCGCGCGTGCGCGCGTTGCACATCATCCCGTTCGACGACCATCTAGCCGAAGGTTCAGAAATCAATTTCGACCTGCTCAGCCGACAAACCCGACATGCGTTCCTGGAGCTGGCTGCAACGATCGCCGACGGCTTCAGCACGTTGAGCGCGCGTTCCAGGAACCAGGGTGCTCTACGACGGGACTGACTCAGCAACTGGCTCGCTGGGGGGCGTTCGGATACGCGATGTCACGGTGGCGTCGGCCACGACGGCCACGATGCCGATGGGGCACTCGTTGATTCGGTCGTAGTAGGGGCCCCGCTCGTCGGGAAAAGCGTCACGGTGACGAAATATGTTGTGCCGCTGGCTAACAAGCTGATCTCGGAACCGTGCCGACTTTAGCGCTCCGCGGCGGCCTGGGTCCGGTCGGGACTGTACGCGTCGCCGGCGGACTCGAGCCACGTATCGCGTTGGAGGTGCAACGAGGGCTTGTCTGGGCCGTTGAGCTGTCCGGCCGGGGCGAAGGTTCAACCCGGATTTCGCCGAGCTTCATGAGCTCACACCGGCAGATTGTGTCCATAGATGCAATCGCCAATAGCCCAGCGGGCCATGCCAATTCGTCACCGTGACGTATTGGGTTATCCAACTGGGGAGAGGGTCGGGGGCCGTGGACCGGGGCCGCCAGCGGCGGACCGTCAGATCCGGGCGCTTGCATTCCATGGTCGGCGCTCGGCCGGATTACCCAGTCGGACGCAGCCGCGTGGTTGCATGACATGAAGGCCGGACAAGCTACGGCTCGCGGCGCGGGACGGCATCGGGGCAATCGTAGGCATGCGACGGATTGTCTATCTGAATCACGTTCGCGAGCGCCCTTGGTCTCATTGCCTGGCAGCCGTTGTGCCGATAAGCGACATTATGTCAGGCTAAGCACTGCATATTGCACCAGATGAATCATCGCCTGACCTCTTGCTAGTCACCGCTCCTCCCGTCGCCTTTCGGCTGCGTTGCAAGACTTTCGTCCCACAGGCCCTGTGGTGCGGGCTTGTGTCGGCTGTGATCGGCCTGGTGTTGCGGGCTGGCTGGCTCAGCCAGGCACAATGATGAGCTTGCCCCGCTTGGCGAATCCGTTTTGTTCGAGTTGCGTAAGGGCTGAGATTGCTTGCGATAGTGGCACCGTTTTGGCGATGGGTAGCCGCAGCACCCCTTCGCCGGCGGCTCTCGCGACCGCCTCGATATCGGTTGTGACTGCCTTGGCGATCACGACGTGGAATGGGCCAGGCAGGGCGCTCCTGAGCATGTCCGCTGGACTCGGCTTGACGCTGATGATACGGCCGTTGGGTGTCAACATCTTTCGGGCATATCTGACTGGTAACGTGCCGGCGGCGTCCAGGACGACATCGAATCGGCGTGTGAGGGCGGTGGGATCGAAGTCGAAGTCGACGATCGGATCGATACCGAGCTCGCGTGCCTCGTCCGCCGAGCCGGCCCGGCAGCTTCCCGCCACGGCCGCCCCGTGTGCCAACGCGAGTTGTACCGCCGAGCGGCCCACTCCCCCAAGGCTTCCGTGCACGAACACCGACTCACCATGCTGCAGCTTCCCTTCGTTGAACAGGGCTTGGTAGGCGGTCAGACCGACAGTGGGAATGGCGGCCGCCGCCTCGAATGTCAAGGCGGCGGGCTTCGTGACGACACCTTTTTCTTCGGCGACGACCACGTCGGCGAACGCGCCTGACCACTTGATCGGCGGTCCCCCGAGCACTTCGTCACCCACACGAAGCCGAGTCACGTCGTCACCGACAGCTTCGACGATGCCGGCGAAGTCGTAGCCCATCCCACGTGGGAAGGTTCGGCCGGTCACCATCTTCATCGCGCCGTTTCGGATACCGAAGTCCATCGGGTTAGCAGCGGCCGCGCGCACCCGGACGAGAACATCGTCGGCGCCGAGTTTCCTGGGCTCGAAGCCTTCGAGCCGCATGACGTCCGGTCCACCGTAGCGGTGGTACTGAATTCGGTTCATCGTGGGCATGTGAGTTTTCCGATTAGTGGTGTCGTGTGTCAACGGGATAGGGGCATTGCCAGAACAGATTCGAGGAATGCCAACGTTCTGTAATGCAGCGGAGCCGCGTTGAAGTGAGCAGACCCGTGGTCGCCGCCGACGATCTCCACCAAGTCCGCCCGGACCCCCACGGCTGTGAGTGCGCGATGCAGGCGCCGGCTCTGCTCGATGCCGACGCGACGATCCCTGTCCCCGTGGGCGATCAGGAAAGGTGGCGCGCCGGGATGTGCCAGGCGGCACAGGTTTCCCCGCTCAACCACCTGCGGTTGGCTGGATGGCACGAATCCGAAGAAGCGCGCCAGCGTGCTGTCGGGACCGTGCATTCGTTCGATGGCGTCGGGGTGTGCGTCCTCATCGTGTTTGAGGAAATCGGTGGGTCCGTAGTGCTCCACGACAGCGGTCAGACCGCAGGACACTTCCGAGTAGGGTTCGTGGCTGCTCACCAGGTCGCTGTTGTCTCCGGCAAGCGCAACCGCGCTGATGAGGTAGGCGCCTGCGCTGGAACCGAAGCCCACGATGCGCTCAGAATCCAAGCTGTAGCGATCCGCGTTGGTCCGTACCCAGCGCACGGCCGTAGCGACATCTTGGATCGCGGCAGGAAAGACGGCCTCGCCGCTCAGCCGGTACTGGACCGACGCCACCGCCAGTCCAGCCTCGAGCAGAAATCGCCATGGGCCCATTTGCTTGATGCCGGTGAAAAAGCCTCCCGGATGTGCGTACACGATCACGGGAACCGGTGTGGCTGCAGGGTGGTGCGGGATGTGCAGATCCATGGTGAGTTGCCGAAATCCGATGCGAGTGGCGTACGGGCGATCCAAATAACTCGCTACCCGGGGGAAGACTTCGACCGGTGCCAGAGTGTCGAATTCGGGCCGGAGCACTGCCGAGAGCATTTCGTCAGGAATATCGACTGGCATGCCGGGAATGTGCAAGGGATGACTCCTCTCGAAATACTCTGCAGTAGAGGCTATTCCGCCTCATGGCCCATGCGGCGCGGTCTCGGTGAGAGCGCGGCCGAGCAGCCAGCCGAACATCTTGGCCGACAGGGATCGCGGAATCAGGTGTTTGACCAGAAGATCCCCAGTGCTGTTGGTGACGCCTGGGATGACGCGCGCCCGCGCGCCCAGGCTGTTCAACGCCACCTCGGCAACCTGCGACGCCGTCATTCTTGGGCCGCTGATCTTCTGGGGGTCAAGGCCAAAGGATTTTTCGGTGATTTCGGTCTTCGTCATCCCGGGCGAGAGGACCAGGACGTCGACGCCGTCTTTTTTCAGTTCGTAGTGCAACGCCTGGCCGAGTGAGGAGATGTACGCCTTGGCCGCGGCGTAGTTGGCCACGTAGGGCACGGCGCTGGCGTCGAGGCTGGACGCCACCAATACGATGGCTCCGCGACCCCGCCGGACGAAGGCATTGCCGAAAACGTAGGCCATCTGCAGTGGCACCACCGCATCAAGGGTGAGGACGTCGAGTTCGTAGGCAAGCGAACTGTTGACCAGTGGCCCTGCAGAAGAGATGCCGGCATTGGCCACCACTAACCCGATGTCGAGATTAGTGACCCGATGGGCCAATTCGTCCACTGCACCCTCGGCAAGTAAATCAAGGGCGAGCACGACACTGTCGGTGCCATGTGCTCGGGAGAGCTCGGTGGCTAAGGCGTCCAGACGGTCTTTGCGGCGCGCCACCAAGATGACGTTGACGCCCGCCGCACTGAGGTGGCGTGCGAATTGCTCTCCGATGCCTGAGGACGCCCCCGGTCACGAGTGCGTACTGGCCGTAGGCTGCGCGAAGATCTTTCATTCCGGTTCCTGTCTGCGCAGGGGTGGTATTCGGGCGCCGGCGACACGGCACCAGGTGTCATCACACTACATCAGTACGGCACTTGGTGTCATCACTACGTCTTCGCGCTTTAGAATGCGGATATGAGTCGGTGGGAACCCAACGCGGCCCAGCGATTGGGAGCCGCGGCGGTGGAATTGTTCGCCGAGCGTGGATATGAAGATGTCACGGTCGTCGAGATCGCTGAGCGCGCGGGATTGACCAAACGGACGTTCTTTCGTCACTTCGCCGACAAACGCGAGATTCTATTCCGCGGCCAGGATGCCTACCAAGGCATGTTCGCCGACGCCATCGCCGGTGCGCCCGACGAAGCCGGCCCCATGGAAGCGATCGGGGCCGCACTGACCGCGTTCGCTGCCGGCTTCACAGACGACCGCCGCGAACTTGTGGCCAAACGTCAAGCCGTCATCGACGCCAATCCCGAACTCAAAGAGCGAGACCTGCTCAAAGCCGCCGCCCTGACAACGGCGATAGCTGACGCGCTGGTCGCGCGCGGGGTAAAACCGCCTGTTGCGAACCTGGCCGCCAACTTCGGCGCACTCGCCCTCGCCAATGCCTTCCAAAGTTGGCTGCAACCCGGAAATCGGAACTCCATGACCACGCTTGTCCAGCAAGCGCTCCGAGACCTCGACACCGCCGTAAAAGCGCTGCACAAAGGCCCCTGACAGGTATTAGCGCGGCGAATCCAAACGAGCATCACCGTGCCTCCCCTGAACTAGCCGAGATGGCCGCTGAACTACCCCGGTTTTGTTCCGATACAACTGACCGGGACAGATCAAGTCGCTATGCGGCTTGGGGTTGGGGGGTCAGCGACGATCCGACTAAGCGCGCCAGCCCCAGATATGTGGAAGCTAGTCAGCGACGTCAGGCAGATCGGACGATTCAGCCCAGAAACCATCCGGGCCGAATGGCTCGAGGGTGCAACAGGTCCTCAACCCGGTGCGAAGTTCCGCGGTCGGGTCAAGCACAACGAAAAAGGACCCATCTACTGGACGTCGTGCATGATCACCCAGTGTGACCCCTACGGGTATTCGCCTTCTCGGTGCGCTCACAGCCGATGGGACTTCCGATCGCACCCAAGAACGCTGTCTGCCTCACATGGCGCTACACGTTCGCACCCGACAGTGATGGAACGCTGGTCGCCGAGGAGACGTTGGCGCGGATCAAGACCGGTGTTCCCGAGGCGTCGGTATGATGAGTGGCATAAATCAGGGCCGCCGTGCGGCGAATATCCGCTGGCGCGGGAGGGGCGCCTGACGCCGCGCCGGCTGTCGACTACGAGCGGTGTGCGGCAACGGCTGATCGACACCAAGCAGGCGTCGTGGGACTGGTGGCGCAGTGAAGGCCGGATGTGCGAGTTCGAGTGTGCGTTGAAGGCTGGTGAGTCGGTTGTGCTGTCCGGGAGTGAGCGTGCGCACGAGGGGTTGCCTTACGGTGGGGAGGGGCGTGCGCGGGAGCGGCTGTACCTGTTGGACGAGTTCGACCAGATCCGGGAGTACTTCGGCGATGTGTGAGTGTGCCGGCGCAGGTGCGGCCTGGGATAGATCACCTCTCACCGATCGGTAAGAAATTGCTGCCTGATTTTTTCGCAGAGGATCGCAGCGAGCTTTGGGACGCGCTGCGCAAGCGCGGACCGGTCGTGTTTATCGAGGACAGCGTGTTTATGAATGGCTATTGCCTCACACGGGCCGATGATGTGCTCGCAGCGCTGCGTAACCCGGAAGTGTTTTCGCTTAACGCCGTTTTGGATCGGCCGGACCATGCGCGTTGGCGCGCAATCTTGCAGCCGTTATTGAGTTCCCACGCGGTGAAACAGATGCAACCCGCGTTGCAAGATCGGGCCGCGGCGGTGGTCGAAGCGGTGGCCGCGCAGGGTAGTTGTGAGGTGATCGCCGATGTTGCGGAGCCATTCGCGGCTCAGGTTCTTCTCACAGTGTTGGGGTTGCCGCCGCAAGACGGGGATAGGTTGCTGCGCTGGGAGAAGGCGCTTTGGGCGATCCAGCGGGCGCCTCTGGCCGCGCTCACAGGTGCCCGTTTCCAGGATTGGGTGCAAAAAGTTGAGATGCTCGGCTATTTGACGGAGGCTTTCGCGCAGCGCCGCGCCAGCCCTGATATTGCGGGTGTTATGTCCCGGTTGGTTGCCGGTGACGATGGGTTCGACGAAGCTGACGCGTGCGCGGTAGTTGAGATGCTGATCGCTGCGGGCATTACGCCGTTTAGGAGCGCGGTGGGTTTTGTGTTTCTTGACCTTGCCCGCGACCCGCGGCTATGCGCTTCGCTGCGCGAAAACCCCTCAGGGATTGAGGGATTCGTCGAAGACGTGCTGCGCCGCGAGCCGCCGGCCCCGGTGATTATCCGCAGGGCCGCTCAGAACGTCACCGTGGCGGGTGTCGAGATCCCGGCAGGGGCTTGGGTCGGGCTGTGCGTAGGGGCGGCCATCCAAGAAGACATGGCGAACGGCCACGGGTCGCGGGCGGACTACTGGGCGTTCGGCGGGGGTCCGCACCGCTGTGTGGCCGTCAGTCTGGCGAAAACAGCGTTGACTGTGTTGGTCAGCGAATGGTTACGCACTATCCCCGCGTTCGTGTTAGATGCTGAGTCCGTGCCTCCGGTTATCCTCGAGGACGCGGTCCGGCTGTCGAATTTGCCGCTGCGCTGGCACTAAGTCAGACCGCGGGCGGGTAATTGCCGTAGATGCCGCGCTGGTCGCCAGATTCAGCTCAGCACCGCGCGACACACAGTCCAGTTACGGCCGCCGCGCCCGCGGCTGTGAGCGCGGCAATAGCCGACCGTAATGAAGCCTTCCGTTTCGCCGCGCCGCTCCCCTGCCGGAGACGCGTTTCGAGGAATATCCACGAATCGAATATGGAGGGTTACCAGTACCTCGGGCCGTATTGCACGCGAGGCCGCAGCGAGTAGCCTACGCCTTGTAGCATTATGCTACAAGGCGTAGCATCCTGCTACAGGAGGTGCGGACATGACAAACGTCGCCGACCGCGTCACCAGGGTTGCCGCCGATCTTGTGGACAGCGCGGCTGCTGAGGGTGCTCGCCAGAGCCGGTCGGCCAAGCAGCAACTCGATCATTGGGCTCGGGTGGGCCGGGCAGTGTCGAGCCATCAAACGGCCTCGCGTCGCCGTGTCGAGGCCGCCCTGGCCGGTGATCTCGACACGAACCACCTGTCCGAGGATGAGGGCATCGTCTTCAACGCGGAGATCTCGGCCGCTATCGAGGAGTCGCTAGCCACCGCCCATTACGGTGACTTGCTGTCAGCGCGCGGCATCACGACGGTCGCGCTCAACGACGACGGCGAGATAGTCGAGTACCGGCCCGACGGAACCACCTCGGTGGTCGACGTCGACGGATGAGCCATGACTTCGCGAGGCGCCGGTGAGGCGGCTCGACCTCGTCATCGGCCCGAACGGCGCTGGTAAGTCGACGTTCATCGCGTTCACGTTGGCGCCGTTGCTGCCACGCAGCGTTCTCGTCAATGCCGATGAGATCGCCAAGCAGCGTTGGCCCGATGATCCAGCTGCGCACGCCTACGATGCAGCGCGGATCGCTGCGGATACCCGCGCCAAGCTGATCGAGGCTGGCGTGTCGTTCATCGCCGAGACCGTCTTCTCCCATCCGTCGAAGCTGGACCTTATCCGCTCCGCCCACGATGCGGGCTACGTCATCGCTCTGCACGTGATGCTGATTCCCGAGGGCCTCGCCGTCGAACGCGTGCGGCGGCGCGTCCTCCACGGCGGTCACGACGTCCCCGAGGGCAAGATCCGTGAACGGCACCGCCGATTATGGGAACTGGTGGCCAATGCGATCGAGATCGCCGACACCGCAACGATCTACGACAATTCACGCCTCGACGGGCCCCGAATTGTCGCCCAACTGACCGCGGGCACGGTCATTGGCGCACCGACGTGGCCGGCGTGGGCGTCCGACAAGCTATCGCGACGCTGGCCGGGCTAGGTGCGCTTGGCTCGAGCTGTCCACGATCAGCGCCGCAGCAATCGGTGGCCACTCCCAAAGAAACCGGTGATCATCTCCAGCGTGAGATCGGCGACCGGCGCCAGCGTGACCGAGTCGCCCGCGGTGTAGACGAGGTGGTCGATGTCGCCGATGTCAGCGGCCAGCTGCTCGACCGCCGCAAGGTCAGTGAGGTCGCCCGTTGCGCCGCGGGCGTTTTCGGGCAATTAGGCCAGCGCGCGAGTGACGCTGGACTCATGCCGTGAAACCACAATGGGTATGGCGCCGCGGTCCCCCGCAGCGGATGCTACGCCCAAGCCGATGCCGGAGTGCCGCCGATGACGAGGACACGCGCATTCTTCAGACTCACGGATCCACCCTACTGAAGGCGTGCCCACGCACGCGCCACGCGCGGCCTTCGTCTCACACGTTCGATCGGATCCGCCCGTAAAAGTGGACTACCCGTGGTGTCCGCGACTAGGTCGCTGCGGGTGTCGGAGGGCTAGTGAAGCGTAGCCGGAGAAAGTCGGTGACATTGGCGAACCGAAGGATCCCTCGGACTACGGGGTGCGCGTGTCGCCGCTGTTCATCGTGGAAAAGTTCGGGTGATGCGAGCTTTATCCGGCCGCCCCGCACACGAAGTTCGCATCCTCCTGCGGCGATGACGTTGCGCACCCAGTCAGCCTCTGGCCCAAAGGGCAGGGCTATCACATAGCCGTCAGGCACCCTGAAAACATTTACGGGTGTACGGTATTCGCGTCTGGAATTGCGCCCGATGTGCACCACGACCCCGAATCCCGGCAGCCACGGCGCCAGCTGGCCAACAACTCGGTTAGTGGCACGACGGTTGAACTTCGCGAGCGACCTGTGTGCTGGCATTGCATCTCCTATCTAGACTGATCGCCTCGTCTCTGGACATAGGTCGGACACGGGGAGTGAAACGGTCGAGAACAGTCGGCCTTGCGCTGGGCGTAGCACTGAAGATGCGGCGGCACGTGCTCCGGCTAACGCACTTTGACTTGGTATGGCTGAGCCCCTGGTTGAGGTGGCCCCAGGTAAAGGCCTTGGCCGTATTCGATACCGAGACGAGTCAGTGTCTCGAGCTGGCTGGCTGTCTCCACAGCCTCGGCCACTAGCTTGGCGTGCAGCTCCGATGCCAGCGCGTTCAGTGCGGTCACCAACGCACGTTTGACGGGATCGTCGTCGATGCCGGCGATCAACTCCCCGTCGATCTTGATGATGTCCGGACGCAGCCGCAGCAGTTGGGTGAAACTGGCGTATCCGGCGCCGGCATCGTCGACTGCCATCTGTATGCCGCGATCGCGCAGAGGTTTCAGACCCGGGCCAAGGTCATCGGGAAACGGTTCATGCTCGGTGATTTCCACGATCAACGCCCGGTCCTGGGCCGCCAGCATGTCTTGAATCGCCGGTTCCAGCACGGCGCTCGGGCTCAGATTGACGGCGACTGGGCAATCACTGGGGATGCGGCGAGCAGCACTCAGGATGGTGTGCATAGCGGCGTGTTCTAATTCGAGACCTCGGCCCAGGCGCCGGGCAGCGCTGAACCATTGTGTTGGGGTGAACTCCGACGATGCGGGAAAACGTATCAACCCTTCGTAGGCCGTCGTCGTCCCGCTTGCCAGATCGATGATGGGTTGGAAGACCGCGCTGAGAGCGCTCGGCTGTGCCAGCAGTTCGTCCAGGCGGTGTCGCAACTCCTCGGTCTCGACTGCTTCGGGCAACATCACCGAAGCGATGAATCGCGCCGTGAGGGCGCGCTGCCCGCGATCCTCGCTGTCGGTCATCACGTGGGTCAGCAGCGTTGAGAGTTGTGATTGGGCGCCGATCACGGCGGAAACGAACTCACTGATGTCGAGCATCGCGTCGACATCAGCGTCAGTGAACGCACCGGGGGTTGTCGCGGCCAGCAGCAGTGAACCGATGGCTTCGTCGTTGTACATCAGGGGAATCGCGGCCCAAGACCGAGTCCCCCATTGTTTGTTCATCGCGCGAACGCGTGGTGACAGTCGTCGGTCTACAAGCGCATCGGCTATCAACTTGGGGTGTTTCTCACGCGCCGCGAGACCCTGAAAGCTGTTCTGTTTGGGCACTACGAAACCCGGCGTACTCGCAAGCACGCCGTGTCCGGAAACGGTCACGTAGGCGTTGTCGGAGGCGCGAAGCAGGGTGACGGCCGCTCCATCGGCTTTCTGCATGAACGCGCAAGCCTGCTCCGCGACGCGACCCATCAAAGACACTGGATCCATGGACGCGGCCAGTGTCTGAACCAGGCTCTCCACATTCACCCCCGTTCCCAGCGGCGCGTCAGGGTTGCGGAATTACGATACCGACGTGCCCCCAATTCCGGGCGTTATTCAAAGTTGCAACCAATGTCTGAAAGAAAGCCGCATTTCACCGCAGAACGCAGGCATCGACGAAGCTGAGGCAAGCCAGCAGCGACAACACCGACGACGGTGGGTGCGGATGCCGAACCAATGTGGCATACCTTTATGCGAAGCACTCGGTGTCGACGACGGCGGGCGACGCTGCCCGGTGGAAGGATCTGCGCGTGAGAACTGGGCTGGCGGCGGGGGTTGCGCTCGGGACCACCGGCGTGGTGGGCTGGGCCGCCGCGCGGGAAATCACCACTCGCATCGGGCGAAACCCCGACCCCTTCCCCCGTGAACGGCTGGTCGTCGAACCCACCGGGGAGCGCGTCACGATCCCTCGCCCCGACGGTACCGAGCTGCATGCATTGGTGGCCGGCGAGGGCCCGCCCGTGCTCTTGGTCCACGGCTACACCGCCAACGTCCTGGAGTGGAACCTCGTGTGGGATGAACTGCAAGCCCGCGGGTTTCGGGTCATCGCCTTCGACCAGCGCGGCCACGGGCGCTCGACCCTCGGTTCCGATGGAGTCGGATCGCAGCCCATGGCGGCCGACTTGGCCGCCGTCGCAGAGCATTTCGATCTTCGCGACGCGGTCCTCGTTGGCCACTCGATGGGCGGGTTCGTCACCATCCGCGCGATGCTCGATCACGTCGGCTTGGGGGCCCGCCTGCGCGGTCTCATCTTGTTCGCCACCTGGGCGGGCCGCATCCTGGACGAGGCGCCGCAGAACCGGTTGCAGATCCCCCTGCTGCAACTCGGCATCATGCAGCGGTTGATGCGTAACGAGACTGTCGCGACGCTGTTCGGTGCCGCGCAATGCGGAGCGCGCCCGTCGCCGGCCATGATCGCGGTGTTCGTCGAATTCTTCAACAAGCACATGCAGGAGCACGGGCCGCTACTGCCGATCGTGCGGGCGTTCTCGCGTGAGGACCGGTATCCGCGGCTGGGCGAGATCACGACACCGACGGTGGTGATGGTCGGCACCGCCGATCGCACGACACCACTCAGCCATTCACGCCGGCTCGTTGAGGGCATTCCCGGAGCGCGGCTCGTCTCGGTGCCCGACGCCGGACACCTGCTGAACTGGGAGGCGGCCGACGAGCTCGTCCAGGCTGTCCAATCCTTTGCCCCGCAACGCGTTTGATTCCGCTCGCGATGCCCCGCTGACGCAGCTCGGCATCCGAGGTCTAAGTTTTCCGATTCTGCGGAAAAGTGCGATCCTGCGCGAGAATCGCCACGCCGAGCGGTAATTGAGGGCCGGCTCAACCACCGGGTCCCTGATCGCGCGGGCCGGCGGGATGGGAGTTGCCGCTAACGCTAACGGTCTGTGCTCAGCGTTGAGCTGTAGTAGGTGACCCCATTCATCGTCTGTCGATCATCGTCGGCCTGCGCGATCGCCCCTAACCCGTGGCGAGCGAGCAGCGCGGCCATCGGAGTTGGGACCGACGTCCAGCCGTGTGCATCCAGGTACGCCCCCACGTCGTGGCGCTCACCCTCAAACCCGATCATGTCGAAGTCGAGTTCGAAGCCGTGGTCACGCCACTTGGCCGTCGCCTCGCGCATGCGTTCGCGCGCTGCGTTGGGGTCCATGTCGGCGGTATTCGGCACAGCCTCACTCCCGAGTCGGCTACCCGGCGCGCTCAGCGCAGTGACCGTGTCGAGCAGCCCATCCTGGGCCTCCGGTGTCAGATAACCGAATAGGCCTTCGGCGATCCACACCGCGGGCCTCCCGGTGTCAAAACCCGCTGTCGCCAGTGCCGTAGACCAGTCGTCGCGCAGGTCGATGGCGACCGTGCGCAAGTCAACTTTTGGTTTGGCACCGAGCTTGGCCAGGGTCGTGGTTTTGAACTCGATGACAGCCGGTTGATCGATCTCGAACACCGTCATCCCTGCGGGCCAGTCCAGTCGGTAGGCGCGGGAATCAAGGCCCGAGGCGAGAATTACGGCTTGGCGGATGCCCGCTGCCGCGGCATCGGCACACAACTCGTCGAAGTACCGCGTGCGGGCCGCAATCGATGCGGGCATCTGCGCCAGGCCCCATGGGCTGCCCTCGGCGTCGAGATCCGAGGCGAGGAGCTCACCGGTAGCCCAGCGGGTCAGAAAGCTCACACCGACGGCGTGCACCAACGGCTCGGCGAAAGGATCGTCGATGACCTTATCCCTGGTGGCGATGGCCCTGGCCGCCGCCGCCATGGTGGCCGTAATTCCCACCCTGGTGGCCGGACCCCAGGTGTCGTCGTCGGGTTGTGTCATCGTGAACCTCCGAAAGTCGCCTGGATACAGTACAACCCCTCATCCTCGATCGGCCCACATCCCGTCAGCGTCTCGGGTTACCAGCAAACTACTTCGTTCTCATCTTTTGAAATGAGCCCCGCCTCGACCGCGCGTCCCTACCCCGGGGTATTTCGATCCGCTCAAAATTCTTGGACAGCAGCAGTTTTCGCCAGTCGGCGATTCATACGCTCGGACTCACCTTGGGGTTGTTGGTCGCCACGTGGTGGTGAGTGCTCCAGTGGAATCTCAAGAGTGGTTGCGGGGCGATGGCGGATCCGCCAAGTGTCATGAGACATATAGACGAGAAGACCCTGTGGTGGGGTGGATGCACCTGGGACAGCTTCCCCGATCACCCGCACGGAGCCCATTGCGCCGTCATACTGACAAACGTGACGCCAAGAAGAGTACGGGACGTATCACTCAAGCGCGAGTGGCTGACCCCAAGACAACAGCGCGCCTGGGTGGCCTACATGCGCGTCCAACTGCGGATGAACTACGAGATGAACCGCCAGCTGCAGGCCGAATCCGGGTTGTCACTGGCCGACTACGACGTGCTGGTGGCACTCAGCGGTGACCGCGAGGAGGCCATGCGCGTCAGTGATCTGGCGGCGCAAATCGGATGGGAACGCAGCAGGCTGTCACATCAGTTGCGGCGCATGGAGGAACGTGGCCTCACTGAACGGCGGCCCAGCGCCGAGGACGGCCGTACCACGCATGTCGTACTTACCCCGAGTGGACGGCAGGCCCTCGTGGAGGCCGCTCCCGGCCATGTCAGCCTGGTACGCAGACTGTTCTTTGATCCGCTGCCTGAGAATCTGCTCGCACCGCTCACGGCCGCACTGGAGCACATTCACGTCAACCTCGATCACAACAGCTCGCTGCCACCCGCAACCAGGTAGTGGTAGTATTAGGTGATACATCACCTAGTTTTGGAGTGTCACGTGAGCGATGTAGTCACCCGCCTGATGGAAGCCAACCTCCTTGCCGTGTTCAATGAGCGCGACCCTGAGCGCCGCGCCGGGGCGATCGCGACAACCTACGCGGACAACGTGCAGTGGATCGACGACGAAGGCGTGGCCAGAGGCCGCGGCCAACTGAATATTAAGGCTGCCGAGCTGCAAGAAAAGCTGCACGGCCTGCACTTCATCCAGGCCGGTGCGGTCCGCCAGACCCGTGGGCTGGGTTTTTTGGCATGGGAGCTACGCACCTCTGACAATCATGCCGTTGCATCGGGCTTCGACGTGGCCGAAATATCCGATGACCGGATCCAGCGGCTGTGGACGGTGTTGAACACCCCTAAATAGGTGATATATCACCGCCATTATAGAGCGCGAAGGCGCATCAACCACACGAGAGACAAGAAGATCGGAGCCCTCTCATGGGACAGCTCGACGGCAAGATAGCACTGGTCACCGGCGGAACCTCGGGCATCGGCCTGGCCACCGCCAAGCGCCTTGCTGACGAAGGCGCCTATGTCTTCATCACCGGCCGCGACCGCGCCCGCCTCGACGAGGCAGCCACCTCGATCGGCGCCCACGCTGTGCAGAGCGATGTCAGTAGGCCAGAAGAACTCGACATGCTGGCGGCTGAAATCTCAGCGCACGGCGGGGGCCTTGACGTTGTCTTCGCTAATGCGGGTGGCGGCGATTTCGCCGCCCTGGTCGATGTGACCCCGGAACACTACCGAGACAACTTCGACCGCAACGTTGCCGGCACGGTGTTCACTGTGCAGAAGACGCTGCCGTTGCTCAACGAGGGCGCCTCGATCGTCCTCGCCGGATCTACCGCGGCCTCCAAGGGCGTACCCGCGTTCGGTCTCTATGCGGCATCCAAAGCAGCCATTCGGTCCCTCGGCCGCACCTGGGCAGCAGAACTGGCCGACCGCAGGATCCGGGTCAACACCGTCGTCCCCGGCCCCATCGAAACTCCCGGACTCACCGGGCTGGCACCCGCTGACCAGAAACAAGACCTGCTCGACGGCATGGCCGCTCAGGTACCGATGAAGCGGCTGGGACGCCCCGAGGAGATCGCGTCGGCGGTGCTGTTCTTGGCCTCGGATCAGAGCAGCTTCCTCACCGGTGCGGAGATCGCTGTGGACGGCGGGCAGATCCAGCTCTGACTTCAACGATGGTCCGCATCTGCTGGGCGCAGTTTGTCTCATGACGAGGCCTTGACGTCCTCTCCCCCGGCGACGTCTGCCGTATCCGCTGCTAGCCCATTGTCAAGATCGCGCCCGCGGCGACGCCGATCACCGCCACGAGGGCTACCAAAATCACCGTGATCGCCGCGCGCAAGATCTCTTCTTCGGTGGCGCGCCAGCGCGGCTTCAATTCGGCGAGAACAGTTTCCCCGCGATAGGCAAAGGCGTTGACCCTGGCGACCGCCAAAGTGACATCATCATGCGCGTCGACCGCGTCTTTCTCGACTGGCTCGTGCGCGGCGATTGCGGTCGTCATATCAGCCCCCTAGGCTCGCGGATGCCGATCGGCGTCGTTTGCGGATCTCGCGTAAATCCAATGATACGAGTGCGAAAATCACGATTTCGGTAACGATCCTTAACGGTCACAGCACAGAGTCGTGCTCCGCGCCAACCATGCTCGGCTGACGGCGCCCTTACCGCTACGCCTCCTCGCCGTGGGGCGGGAGTGGGCGCTTGAATTGTGCAGAAATACCCTGCACCACAGCGTTACAGGACGATGCCATGTTCGCGGCCCAGAAGAGCCGGTGATTCATCTGGCGAATCAATTCAGATCCGCGCCGAGGAGAGGTGACCACAACGGTGCTAGCTCGGCGATTCAGAAAGCAGAGTCAGCTCCGCGTGTATGGTGCGGCCGAACTTGGACCGCAAGAGCCGGTGCGCCGAAGGCACCAGCACGCCATGCAGAAAAGGATATTTCTGCCGCAGCAGACGTGCCGCCTTCTGGTATTCAGCGCCCTCTAGCAGACGTGCGCGGCCGGATAGCGCGGATCCCACGGGCTTGCCCGATGCCGTTGCCGGGCAGAATTCGACGCTCGGATTGCGGCGAATCCTGCGCACCTTGACCGCCCGTTCGAAACTTCGAAAATACGCGTGATCCCCGTCTACAACGATGCTGACCGGGCTGGAGCCGGCCGTGCCGTCTTTGCGAAAGGTCGTGAGGCTGATCGTCTTTTGGCGCACGAATGGCGCCAACGGCGGATTAGTCGCCGTGCCAACGGCGCCCAGGACGTATCCGAGCTGACGTAACCGCAGCATGAGTGCCAGAACCAGGGCAACGGAAATCACACCGAGCGCCCACGCTTGGCCGACGGAGCCACCCACGTCCAGGTCCACAATGTGGTTCACCGTGTGCACGGTGTTCGCCACCAGGAATCCGGCCAGCGCCGTGGCCAGCGCATCCGCCCAAATCAGGGCGAGTAGCAGGGCGAGGCCCAGGCCGACCTGGAACGCGCCCACGTCATGCAAGAAGTGGCGGTGCGCATCAAATTCGACGGCATCGGCGAACGAATTCGGATCGACGAGGCACCAGATCCCGATCCCCGCGGTGGCGACCCCTACGGCCGCTGTCACCGCAATCAGGTAGGTCTGCGCCGGTGTACTCAATCGATTCATGATGCCGCCCTTCCGACAGTGCTTCCTTGCCTCTGCTCGCTAGACGGAATAGGACGGCGGTATGTGACACGACGTACGAGGGTGCTGCCCTCAGCGGCTCACGCGGAAACGTTTGAGCCGCGACGTCGCTCCGGATATCAATTCGACCCGGCTTCTGGGCAATTGAAGGTGGGCTGCGAGTAGCCGGGTGACGGCATCGTTGGCCTTGCCATCAACCGCTGGCTCCCGAACGTAGATGGTCAGCTCACCATCCGGGCCAACCTCGACCAGGGGGCCCTTGCGACTGCCGGGTTTGACCCTGACGACGACAGAGTCGGTCATGCCGCGTAACGCTACCGGTCTGCGGGCATCACTCCCCTGCCAAATCGCGCTGGCACTTCCGCACGTGGAAGCGGTGCCAGCGCCACGCTATTGACGGGTGGCGCAGCAGTGCGGGCAGCACGGCTAGAGGGTCGAAGTAGGTGATGCGCTCGATCGCTTTGCCGTCACGCAGCCGGAGCCGGTTGACGTTAGGCCATTCGAGTACGTCGGGTCCGAGGCTGGCGCGGAGCCGAAATTCGATGAAGACGATGTCGTTGTCGCCGCTCCAGTGGTCGATGTCGGCAGTCAGTCCGGGAAGGCTGCAGCAGAATCGGTGGAATCGTGCTTGTGCGGCCTGTAGTCCGACCGTGCGCGGTGCGAGCGGTTGTACAAGAACCACATCTGGATGCAGCAGGTTTGACAATCCTTGGGGTGATGGATGGCGCCAGAAGTCAGCGAACCTCGTGACGAACTGCTCTGCATCGGAGCGGGTGTTCATGGCGACAACGATGCCCGTGAACGGGCTGCCATCTCGACCCGCCCCGCTGCCATCAGCTGCCAAGTCGCGACCGTGTGCTTTGGCTTATCCCTTGATGGGCCGGCGGCTTTCCTGAAGGGTTTGAGGCATGCAACGCAGCACGCTCATCCGCACCTTTGCCGCTTTACGGTTCACTACCGGCGCCGCCGCCTGGCTTCTTCCGAACACGACGGCCCGGCTCATGGGGCTCAGTTCCGGTCGCGACCAGCCCTTCACCACTCAACTTTTCGGCTCGCGTGAGCTGACGTTGGCAGTCGCGATCACCGACGCCGCTTCTCCGCGGTTACGGACGCGCGCGCTGCAGCTAGGACTGCTCACCGATGTACTGGACGTCATCGCTGCCATTCGCGGGCTCCGGGCTCGCACCCTGTCGTCTTCCGGTGCCATCGTCGCCGGAGGTGGCGCGGCACTGTTCGCCAGCCTGGGAGTCGCGGCACTCAGCGGTCGAGAACAGTCGGCCTGCGGTTGACTGTGACTCGAACGCGGGGGCGCCCGCGAGAGGCGACTGCGGCCCGCAGATTGCTGACGATTCTTTGCGTGGTCACGGCCGCTGCGGGTCTGGTCATCGCGTGGCGCATCGATGAGCGGGCACAACCTTGTTGGAGCGTGCGGCAATTCGTCGATTTCAACCGCGACATGCAGGCCTCATTGAAAGCGAAGACGCGGTTCGCCCCGCCGGGCTCCTACGAGCAAGACTCGATACCCACTGACGCCGACTACCGGGCATGGCTCGACGGTCTCCAGGAGCGCGCCAACCAGGTGACCGAACCTGGCCTGTCGGCCCACGCGCAACGGGCTGCGGCGCTGGCGCGAGAATTCATGAAAGACGCCAACCAGATGAACGACGAGCTGGCCAGACAAGACCCGCTGAATGTGAAATTGCCGCCATCGGCCAAAGCGGCGGGTGAGGTTAACCATGAGTTTGGCGACGAGATGGCCGCCTTGGCGCGCGCCTGCCCCGCCTGAGCAGCTCGGCACGCAGAATAATGGCGGAATCGAAATGCCCCGCCCAACAAGCATATTGAGTCGGGTCTCCGGAACTTGGAATGCCTGATTGTTGCGGTAATCGGTGACGTGTTTGCCCGGTTCTTAGGTGGGGCTAGAAGATACGGCGATATCGACGAGCTCGGATGCCGCCCCGAATAGGTGACCTTGTGCCAACAGGCATCCGGCTTTGAAAACCGTTTCGGCCTGCTCGACTACTTCTATCCCTTCGGCGATCACGTCGAGCCCCAGCGCCTCGCACAAACCGATGACCGACCGGTACAACGTCAGGTTTCGGCCCGGCGCGACGCCCACTGCGAGGCCGCGGTCGAGCTTCACGATTTGCACGGGCAATTCGTGAAGGTACGTCAGCGAGTTGTAGCCCGCGCCGAAGTCGTCCAAGGCCACCCTGATGCCCAATTCGGACAACCGTCTGATCGCGGCCGCCCCGTCGGCGAGGTCAACGACGGGAACCGTCTCGGTGATTTCCAGGACTAGCCGGCGCGGCGATAAGCGGTGTCGCCTCAGCGTGCGGCTGATGACATGTTCGAATTCAACGCTGCCAAGTCGTGCGGCACCGACATTGATGTGGAGGTCCAGATGGAGGCCGGCGGCCTGGATCTCTGCGCAGGCCAGATCGAGCACCATGGCATCGAGTTGGGCCCCCATGCCATTCGCTTCGGCCAGGGAAACGAATGTCTGCGGAGGAATCTGTATCCCGCTTGGTGCTGTCCACCGGGCAAGCGCCTCTACCGCGACGGGGACGCCTTGTGGGAGAGACACCACCGGCTGATACTTCAGCCGAAAGCCCTCCGGAATGCGCCCCTTCGCGTGCCGGAGCGCCGTCGAAAAATCTTCCGACACGCTGAATGCCGGGTGGTAAACGACGGCGGTGTCCTTGCCCAGCCGCTTACCGGTGTACATCGAGATGTCGGCCTGCCTGAGCAGGTCGTCAGACGTCGGCGGGAGGCCATCACATACGGGGCTAACCAGGCCCATGCTGGCGCGCACCCGCACCGAACTCCCCTGCACCGAGAACGGGCTCCGTAACGCCACCCGTAGCGTGTCGGCGAAGATCTCGGGTGCCTCGACACCGCCTGGGATCAGGATGGCGAACTCGTCTCCCCCGATCCGCGCCAGCGTGTCACCGGGGCGGAGGCAACGCCCTAGGCGCTCGCTGATCGCGCATAGCAGCTCGTCGCCGGCGGCGTGCCCGAATCGGTCGTTGACCTCTTTGAAGTCGTCGATGTCGACGAAGATCAAGACGAACGGCCCATCGTGTATCGCTTCGTCCAGCCGCTGCGCCAACAACAATCGATTCGGTAGTCCGGTCAATGCATCGTGGTGGGCCTGGTGTGCAAGTCGGCGCTTGGCGTCGACGAGCTGTTCGGTCAACATCCGCTGTACACGCATCGCCACCACGTAGCGGGTCGCGACCAGCAGCGCCATCGCCAGATAAGTGCTGACGAAGATCGGATCTACCATTCGGCCGATGAGCACGTGGAACGCGAGGAGTGCGGTGCTGCCCATGAAGCCCACGTAAGGCAGCGTCAGCTGCGCCCAGTTGGTGGGTTGTTCCATCTCGTCGTGGGGCGGTCGGGGCCGCGGTGGCAGTTCAAGCAGGCTCCACGTGATCAACACCGGCGCGATGACGAATCCGGTGCCGATCCACAGGTCGAGCGTCGTCACTCCGACGCTCCGGAGGTAGGCCAGCAGCCTGTCCGAGGAGGTGAGGGTAATCACCGCGGCTGCAAGCAGCATGTAGTTCGCCCGGCCGGGCCGATACGGCGGATACCACATCGCAACAAGAACTGCGGCCACCACCACGACGAGCTCAACAGCGGCGATGCCGAAGACCACTGCGGAATTCGTCGACCGCGGCAGCGCGGCGCCGCCCATGGCGCCCAGACGGGCGACGTACACCAAGTGGCAAAATGCCAGGGTCACCAGCGAGCCATCGAGGACGGTGGTGATGACCCCCGGCCACATCCGTAGCGATGTTCTATCGCCGGCATGGTTGCCGGCACGCACGAGAAGCACCATCGCGGTGCCGAATAACAGTCCGGCGAGAAAGTAGCCGATGACGGCTGGTTGCGGCGCGGTTGCCGCGCGGTCCTCGGCTCGACTCAGCCACGAAAGAAACTCGGCGGTCAAAAAGGTAGCGATCGCCACGAGGAGCGCGACCCGCCACCACCGCCACAGGCCGGTCACCCGGCGCGTGACGGCAAGCCCAACGAGTAACGCGCCGAAACAGATCGTTGCTTCGAGGACAAACTGCACACGTTGCGCCGTCGCGACTCCCCACAGCCCGAGCGCGTTGAACCCCGCCGCGGCGACGACGACCGCAGATAGCCCGCGACACAGGCGACGACTCCCAAACGGCAACGCGCCCCCTCCAGCCCGCGGCGTTGACGCTCAATATCCTGACAGAACAATCTGATGGCTGGACCGTTATTGCAGGATTACTGCACGCGGTTTCACCGGCAAATTGGCAGACCGGCCAGCCGAATGGTCGCAGGTCGCAACAGTCCCGTTACCACCCGTCCGTCTGTCCCCGCCGACGGACCCGCCTAACCGCAAAGTCCGGTAAACGCGGCGGAATTGCAGACGGTGAGCGTTAGCAATGGCTTAATCCGATTGCACACAAACAGGTTTCGTTTGCCGATTATCGGGCGGGTCGTCCCGACTAATGATTCAAGGTCGAGGATTGGGTTGACATGAGCACGGGTGGGCGGATCACCATTGCCATCAGCGTCTGCTGGAAGGTGTGTCCCGGCAACCTTTCTGGAATGACCGGCGGGTCGGCGGCACGGATCCCCGCGGCCTACCACGACTCTCCTACCCTCAACCGGCACCCACCAGGTTGCCGGTCAGGTCGGCACCGGAAACGGTCTGAGCCCATTCCAACAGCTCATCCACGTTGAGTTGAGGCTGAATTCCTGCGGTACCCGCGAGGCCCGGGGACGCCAGGCCGACCGCGACGGGGGCCCCTGATGCGCTCGACGAGCTAGGTATGGGCGTGACGGTGGTGACGCTGACGGTCCCGAAGACGTTGGTGATGGACGCGCCGGCGGGGCCGGCGATGGCGGTTGCGGTGTTTGCGAAGGTCTGGACGGCGACCTGTTCAGTGCCGACAACGGGGAGCGTGGCGGAGCCGTTGACGAGATTGACCAGAACCTCCTGGAACGATCCGGGGGCAAGGACGATCGGACTCGAGCCGGCGGTGACGTTGACGCCCTCGGGGATCAAGACACCGCCCTCGGAGCAGTCGATAATCGTGTGAATCGTGCTGCCGGGGTTGACGATTACGGTGCCGAAGCTGATGAGGTTGGTGCCGGTCCCGGTGATCGTGATCGACCCGCTGTTGAGGTACATGCCGGTATCGGCCCCGACGGCGATGGTGTCTCCCGGCGCGACGGTGACAGTTTGGCCCGGAACGACGGGCCCGACGGTGTCGGCGGTGGTGGAGCTGAGGGTGTGCATCGTCGCATTGGTCGAGGCGATCTGGTGTGTCGCGCCGGCGGCGTTGCCGGCGGCCTGCGCCACGGTCTGGGCCTGGGCGCCCTGCCCTGCCGGGTTGGTCGTCTGCGGCGGCTCGTCGAACGGCGCCAAGCTGCTCGCCGTCTCGGCCGCGGCGGCATATCCATACATCGCTGTGGCGTCCTGCGCCCACATCTCCATGTACTGGGCTTCGGTGGCCGCGATCGCCGGGGTGTTCTGTCCGAAGAAATTGGTCGCGATCAACGCCATCAACTGCGCCCGGTTTGCCGCGATCACCGGCGGGGGCACCGTCATTGCGAACGCCGCTTCGTAGGCCGCCGCCGCCGCGTAGGCCTCGGCGGCGGTTTGCGCAGCCTGAGCGGCGGTAATAGACAGCCACTCCACATAGGGTGTGGCCGCGGCCGTCATCAGCACCGACGAGGGGCCGGACCATGCCTGGCCGGTCAGTCGGGCCAACTCGGCCGCGTAGCCGCTGGCGGTGGATTCCAGCTGGGCGGCCAACGCGTCCCAACCTGCCGCGGCCGCCAGCATCGGCCCCGACCCGGGCCCGGCATACATCAGCCCGGAGTTGACCTCCGGAGGCAGCGACGCGAAGTCCATCTCGTCAGTCCTCTCCGCGGACGGGCGGTGGCTGGTTCAAGAGCCACTCGAGGACTTTTCAACGGCCATAGAATAACTCTCACGGGGAGCGTACATCCGCCGTGTCACCTTTTCAATAAGTATTGAAATGATATGGTTCGCCCGTGTCGTCACCTGGGAAGATGGTGAAGCGCCGCGGTAGACGCCAAGGCGAGCCGGTATCGCGCGACGCGGTCCTTCGCGCGGCAAAGCGGCAGTTCGCCATGCATGGCTATGACAAGACGACGCTGCGGGTGATTGCCGACGATGCGCGAGTAGATCCGTCGATGGTCCTCTATCTCTTCGGCTCGAAGGCGGCATTGTTTCGCGAGTCGATGAAGTTGGTGTTGCCGTCTGACCTGCTCACGACTGAGCTCGCCCGAAAGGACGACGACTTGGGCTGCCGCGTGGTGCGGACCTACCTTGGCCTCTGGGAGCAACCCGATACGGCCGCGAGCATGGCGTCGATGGTCCAGTCCGCGACGACGAACAGCGATGCCAACGATGCATTTCGCGGTTTCCTGCACGACTATCTGTTCACTGCGGTGTCCAGCACCTTGGGCGGTGGTGAAGAAGCGCGACTGCGCGCGATGCTGGCCGCGACCAACCTCGTCGGCACCGCGATGCTGCGATACATCATGCGTGTGCCGCCTCTGTCGACGCTCGGGGTTGATGAGGTGGTTCGGTTGGTGGGGCCCGCAGTGCACCGCTTCTTGACCATCCCCGCCGAGGAGTTGGGGCTGGATCTGCCGTCGCAGTAAGCCGGCCAAGCGCCGATGCCGCGGTCGATGCGTCGACTACACCGCGGTCGCCTCGACGATGCTCAGCGGCGATACCGTGTCGACGACGCGGTTCAACCGGAAGCCGGCTCGGCTGAAAAGCCGACCATATTCGTCCGCGGTGCGTTCGCGGGCGCCGGCGACGACCAGCATTTCGATGTCCACCCACTTGCCGTGGAAGTCGCGGTCGTGGTCGGGAATGACAAACTCGCAGAGCAACAGTCGCGCGCCGACGCGGGTCGCGGTGCGAACGTTTTTCAGGATGCGGACCGCGTCTTCCTCGGACCAGTCGGGATGACGTTCTTGAGCACATACGCGTCGCCGCCCTCCGGCACGGAATCGAAAAACGAACCCTCGTCGATCCGGACGCGGTCGTCGACACCGTACTTGCGAAACAATTCGGGAGCGTCCGCCACGACCTGCGGAAGATCGAACAGCACACCACGCGAATTCGGGGCCGTCTCCAGGATCGCCGCCAACAGCCGACCGTGTCCCCCACCGACATCGACGATCGTCCCGAAAGCGCTGAAGTCGTAGGCCGCGGTCAGGGGCACGGTCGCGAACTCGGACACGTTGGTCATGGCCGAGTTGAAAATGTCCCCTAGCTCCACTTCGTCAGCCAGGTACTCGAAGGCCGGTTTGCCGCGAAGCTCGGGGACCACCGCGTTCCCGGTCCGGATCGCGTCGGTCAGGTGGCTCCAGTGCTCGCGATGTTGGGGCGACCCAACCCACCGCGCCATCCCGGCCATTGACACGGGCGCATCGGTGCGCAGAGTGTCCGAGAGCGGGGTGAGTGCATAACGCCCATCGCTGCGCTGGCAGAAAATCCCGATGCCGATCAGCGCGCGCATGAGCCGACTCAGGGCGTCGGCGTTCGCGCCGACTCGGTTCGCCAGCTGCTCACCAGACAGCGGGCCATCCGCCAGGGCGTCCGCCACGCCGAGATCCGCGGCGGACGTAATCGCTTGAGCAACCCACGCATTCACGATCAACTCCATCATCACCGCTGTAGGCGGAGCGAACCGTTGGCGCAACCGCGAGAGGCGATGACGGACCTGTTCAACGGCTCGCGCGACCTTGACCGGCGGAACCTTGGACGTCAAGCGACTACCTTTCTCGTTCGCATTCGCCACGATTGGCGCGCTCCGCGGCTGAATTCTCTGTAGGACTATGCCCGCAAGTTCGCTCTATTTCAATGGGTATTGAAATAATGCTTCGATTCATCTACGGTTTGGACAGGGGCCGGATGAACGGAGTCGTCATGTCACGTCTAGCCACAAAGGTCGTCGTTGCCGCGGTCCTCGCATTTACTGCAGTAACAGCTACCGGATGCCTCCCCACGACCAGCGTGCAACCGCCCCTGCAACCGCCCCTGGGCGTCGCGGCCGGGTAAAGGTGCATCGCGCCGAAAGGCCTAGCGGCACTTCGTGAGGCAGCCCTCCAACGAGCGCCCCACGCCGTTGGATCCAAGCGTCACCGCGGGCCGGCTCGGCGGGCAGATGACTTACGGCCATGCCTGGCGTCGTGCACGAGTCCGGGGTTACAGTGGGGCTCTCGGTCGCACCAATAGCGCGCGAATTCAATTTCGGTACGGGCGGTGATGAAAACAATGACCGGCACACTGCACAACGAGCACCTTCAGCACGAACACGTACACGGCGCGGGATGCGGTCACGTCGCGATCCCGCACGGTGACCATGTCGACTACGTCCACGACGGTCATGTTCATCGGCAGCACGAGAACCACTACGACGAATGCGAACCGGCCGGCCACACGGTGCACGAGCACCACGATCACCGGCACGGCGACGGATGTGGCCACGTCGCGATCCCCCACGGCGACCACGTCGACTATGTGCATGACGGCTGTCGGCACGCCGCGCACGACGGACATTACGACGAGCACTGACACCCAGACCACAAAGGGGACTCAGCGCTCGCCGTCGTGCACTGCTCCGGCAGCCGCCGCGGCCCACCGCGTTAGGAGGCGAGCAGCAGCGCGGTCGTGACGAGCATGACGGCGGCGGTCACGCCGTGGACGCCCCAGGCGATCGACTTGGAGCCGCCGTTGCGCAACACAATGGCCGCGTCGGCGACCGGAATGATGGTGGCCGCCAACATCACCCAGCCGACCAGGTGGGTCGCGCCCGCGACCATCAAAATGATGACGACTAGCCCCGAGGCGATGTCGCGCACGCCTTTGGCGCTCAAATACGCGCCCGCACCCGGTTGGTCCGGATCGGGCAGCACCCCGTAGCCGGGGGCGGCGACACGCGGCGCGACGAGGAAGCGTGCGCCGATGAAGATGATGCCCGCCGCGAGCAGTCCGGCGAGCGTGTAGCCGATGATGGTGACGGTCATGTCGAGCACTCCTGTGGGTTTGGTCAGTGAATTGGTGAAAACGAGGTCGGGTCAAGCAGTGTCGTCTGGACGTCGACGATGTCACCGACGTCGAAGCCGGCCATGTCGGCGGCGAATTCCGGGCTCGCCATGATGTGGCGTGTGAGTTGTTCGGGGTCTGCGCCCGGTGGGTAGCGGATCAGCGCGACGAGCCGGTTTGAGCCGCCGCTCTGCTCGGTCCACACACCGGAAGTGGTCACTCCGAAGGTCTCGAAGGTCGCGAGATGGCGGGCCCAGTGCACCGTTGCATACTGCTCCAGAGCTGCTGGCGACCGCAGAGTGTAAATCCTGAGCTGAAACATCGAACTCGGTTCTCCTTCAGTCGAACCCGGCCGGTTATGAGCCCGTCAGATCGCTAGCGCGACGCACAGGGCGGCCACGGCCAGACCCTGGAGCACCGCGCGGGCATCGATGACCGAGTCCCACTTCGCTTGCAGCACGCGCCCGCTCGGGAGTGGTTGTCCGGCGTCGGCGGCCGCTGTCAGTCGTCGATTGATGGGCGCGCTGAGCTGTGTGTAGAGCCCAAGCCAGACCAACAGCAACACCAGTGCGGCGGCCGCTGCTATCGCCTGCGGCCAGTGCGCGGCGACGATGGCCAGCACCGCGCTCGCCGCGGCGGCGACGATCCCGAGTACGCCGGGCACGGGCATTCGCCGATCTCCGTATCGATGCACCCTCCCCATGACCGCGACCAACGCGTCGTTGTCGATCGCCGCCAACGCCGGCCGCAACACGATCGCGGAGAACACATCGGTGCCGTAGACCACCGCGGTGCCCAGCACCGCGATCAGTGCGACAGCACGCGTGACGAAATCCAAGTCCATTTCGATCTCCCCTCACTGGCAACTGCTAGCGACGCTAACCCTTCCGCCGGCCGGCGTCAATAGCAATGCTAGATTTTCTAGTCGTGCTACCATTCGGGCATGGCCATCGAAGATCGTCGTGAGCGTGAGCGCGCCGCCAGGCGGCGGCTGATCGTCACCACGGCCCGCAGGCTGGCCGAGGCCGAAGGCTGGGATGTCGTCACCACCCGCCGGCTGTCGACCGAAATCGAATACAGCCAGCCTGTGTTGTACAAGCACTTCACCGGCATGGAGCAGATCGCCGACGCCGTCGCCGTCGATGGATTCGGCGAACTCGCAGACGCGATTCGGGCCGCCCGCTCGGACGCGGGTGGGGCCGCCGACGCCCTCACCCGGATCGCCCAGGCCTATCTCGACTTCGCCCGCGACAACCCGGCGGTTTACGACGCGATGTTCGCCCGCACGACCACGTTGCGCTTCGCCGCCCAAGACACACCGCCTCAGCTGGCAGCAGCGTTCGCCGAGCTGCGTCACGCGGTCCGCCTGGTCGCCGATGAGCGGGATGCCGACGCGCTGACCGAGGTGTTGTGGGCCGCACTGCACGGACTGGTCAGCCTCACCCTTACCGGACGGCTACGCCCCGGCTACGACTCGGAACGCCTTCAGCTGCTCGTCAGAGAGTTCACCGGCGGGCGAGGACCGACGCATTAGCCCAAACCAGGCAGCTCATCCAGCGCACGTTTGTTTGCTGATCCGGTGGATTTCAGCGCCGGGATTGCCGCGGGAGTACAGGATGTCATGCGCTTGGCGGACGAACGCATGTACGCCAACAAGCGTGCGCGCGACCTGGCCGCCGACGACTCGATGCAGAGCGATACGGCAGGCCACCATTAGGTGCGTCGCTGCTACTTGTGCCGGTAGTTCACTCAAATCTGTTGTGAGACAAGCAATTCCGGGTCTTTGAGGATCTCAGACCCTGCTATCAGAAACTCTTTGCACCACAACTCCCCCACTCCGTCGGACCAGTCGGGCAGCACCATCGACGCGTGGTCGTTCGCCGTGCCCAATGCGACGTGAACCAGGGGACCGAGGACTTCGCCGAATGACGCGGCGCATTGCGATTCGCGGTCAGCCGCGTCCGCGGACTGCATCCATGGCTCCAACGCACGCCCCAGGTCCGCATCCGCGTCACGCTCATAGGACGCAAGGTATTGACCGACGGCTAACGGGGCTACCGGCCGGCTCACCACACCTGTGCGCTGCAGGGCCGCCGCACCCTGGTCCGAACTACGTTGTGCTTCCACCTCCCGAAGATCGAGTTCGACGGATGCCACGCGTCGAAAATCGGAAGCCACCTGTTCTAAGAAAAGCCGTGCTGTCATGCCGGCGTTGGCTCGTTCTGCGATCTGGGCGCCCGATGGCAGGAGCGGACGAGAGAAGCGATCAACCCGGTCGAGCTGCCCGTCCCAGGCGAGCGACGCGGCCGAGACGACACGAACCAGTTCTGATTCCCTGGGGTCGCGCGTCGAGGGCGCCGCCATCACGATGCCGGCCCGCAACCTTCGCACCTCTTCCTCGAGTGCCCGCGGTTTGCGTTCGGGCGTCGTCGAGATGCCCAAGATGGTCGCTACCGCGGAGGCCAGCTCCGGCAAGCCTGCCCTCAGGAAGTCGAGTTGGTCCTCCTCGGTTTGATCTGCTTTGTCACTCAAGGCGTCTGTCACCACGCGCAGCACGAGCACTCGCTCACACAGGCCCAACGAGCGCATTGCGGAAGCGATGCCGAAGGATTCCATGTCGACGAGCACGGGCTGGGTCGCCGTTCCGGAGTACAGGGCCAGCGCCAGGGAATACGTCCAGTCCTCCCTGGCGTAGACCCGACCGCTCGAGTCGATCGGCACGGGTGCGACCCCTGGTGACACCTTGATTACTTTGTCGGTTGCCAGAACGTGCGCATCGGGAAGGTCCAGACCCGACACCGAGCCCGGAGCACCTGCCGACCCCGCCCGCATCTCGATCGCTTCGAGCGGAGCTTGCTCGTCGGGCTGCGTGCGGACGATCCACTTGTTCTTCAGCTTGACGACCTCGCCGTCGGGCGAGGCGACCACCACTCCCAACGACAGGTATGACACCCTCGCGGCCCGAAACACCTGACCCACATTCTTCGGATCGACCGTCCCGCAACAGCCGTAGAAGAGGTAGTAGTCGGCCCGGTTCTCCCGAGTCGATCTGCTGAGAGCGGCCGCGGCCACGACATTCCCCTGGGCGCTGAGGGGATGGTGTTCCACCCTGGCTGTCCGGCCGTCGGACAGGCGACCCTCCAGAACTTTTCCGCCCGGCGCTGCCGGCGTCCAGACCGTTGTGCGGTCTACCGGAAGGTCAACGTGAAGGCTTGCCAGCAAGTCGGTTACGGCGACTGCTTCGTTCCTGGTGAACGTGAAGATTGCCACCGTCACGTCCGCCACGGCCACATCGTAGACCCGCGAGAGCCGCGTGCGGGCGATTGTTGACGCACCGACGCCGCAACCCAATTGGTTACGGCGTCGTGGGTCCAGCGATTCGTTCCTACTAGCCCGCCGGCGGTACCACGGGCGGACGGCAGACGTTGGCGCCGGGGTCCCACCACCAGCCGTTGTCGCACGCAAGCGGTTGCGGCCCGACGCCAAGAGGCCGGCACACATTAGCCGTGGGGTCCCACCACTGACCCGGATCGCACGCTAAAGGCTGCGGGCCGACGCCGAGTGGCCGGCATACCTTGCCCGTCGGGTCCCACCACTCGTTGTCAGCGCAGTCCGCCGAACTCACCGCCGGCGTCGCGATCGTCACCGCTGCCGTCGACGCGAACGCCATCATGGCGACGACGACAAGGTGGCGAACCAACGTCCTCATCGTGGGCCTCCCCTCGTGCCTAACCTTCATCGAAGCGAGGCGGGGCGAAGGGGTCAAGAGCCCAGTGCACGCCGACGACGCTCCCGCGACCACGGCGGTCCTGCGATGAATTCCGGGTACTTCACCGGTCAGACCCTAGGAGAAGAGCCAATCGAAGGAAAAGGTGGACCCGATGTCTTCTGAACGCACGGCCTTGCCGCCAGTCGTGGATCAGCAAACCTGGCGGGCCGCACTCGATGGATTGCGCAAACGTGAGAAGGCCGCCACCCGCGAACTGGACGCGATCGCCGCCCAACGCCGGCGTCTACCGATGGTCGAATTGGTCGACTACACGCTGGTGGGCGCTGACGGGCCCATCCGCCTGGTCGATGTGTTCGGCGGCCGCTCGCAGCTCATCGTCTACCACCACATGTGGTCCGACGGCGCGGAGTGGCAGTGCAGCGGGTGTACAGGCTTTACGTCGCAATTCACCCGGCTGGAATTCCTCGACAATTACGACGCCCGGTTCGTCATCGTCACCAACGGACCGATCGAGGAAGCCCTGGCCTACCAGCGGAAGGTCGGCAACCGCATGGAGTGGTATTCGTCGTCGCAGAGTTCCTTCGCCGCCGACATGGACGCGCCGCCCGGCGGGGGCTTCGGCGTCAACGTGTTGCTGCGCGATGGTGACACCGTGTACCGCACGTGGCATACGAACGGGCGAGGCACCGAGCAACTCAGCCACACGTTCGGGCTGATCGACATCCTGCCCTGGGGACGGCAGGAGGAGTGGCTGGATTCACCGGAAGGGTGGCCTTCGCGCCCGACTTATTCGGGATGGCCGGGCTCCCCCGATATCGCCGCCGCCTACGGAGCGAGGGAGAACGGGTGACCCGCGCCGCCGAACTACTGCGCCGCGAGCGCCGAGTTCGCGGGGACCCGCGGGATCTCGGAAGCGGGTAACGGTGGGCAGAAAAAGTTCCCTTGTACGGCGTCGCAACCGTATTCCTTGAGCCGATGGGCCGTTTCGTAGTCTTCGACGCCTTCGGCAACGGTGGTGATGTCAAACCCCGATGACAACTCGATCACCGAGCGCACGATGGTGGCGGCGCGGTCGTCATGCAGGATCGGTGCGACGAATTCGTGGCCGAGTTTGACTTCATCGGCCGGTAGCTCGCGCAGATAAGTCAGGGTGGCATAGCCGCTGCCGAAGTCGTCGATGGCCACCCGGATACCGTTCTCGCGGAGACGATTCAGCACGGTGCGCGCCTTCGCCAGGTCGGCGACCACCAAATCCTCAGTGATCTCGATCGTGAGGGAACTGGGCGACATCCCGTAGTTGTCGAGCACGGACATGATGCGATCGGGCAGCGAATCCTGGTCGACGGACGGCGCCCCCAGGTTGATCGCGACAGGAATCGCGGCACCTGCACTGTGCCAGGCGGCAGCATCGGCGACGGCGCGCGACAGCACCAGATCGGTGAGGGCGTCCATCAGGCCGTGTTCGCGGGCCAGAGGCAAGAACTTGTCAGGCTCCAGCACGCCAGATCGCGGGTGTTGCCAGCGGACGAGCGCCTCTACCCCGGTGACGGAACCGGTCCACATGCTGAATTTCGGCTGGTATAGCAGGGTGAGCGAGCCGTTCTCGATGGCGCGTCGCAGTTCTCCGAGCAGTTGCAGTCGGGCGATGGCACCCTCGTATGCCGGCGACCCGCCAAGCGGGGCGTCCATTCCGGGGGCAAAGGTCCGCACACTGGTGGCGCTCGCCAGCTGGGCATAGGAACGAGCCGCATCTGCCTGTTTGATCAGATCGCCCGACGTCGGAGCGGCGGCGAGTCCCGATCCGGCCGAGGCCACGCCGATGCTCACCCGAACGTCCAGGCGATGATCCTCGATGTCGACTGGTTCCTCGAAAGACCGGACCAGACCGTTGGCAACCTGCGCGGCCACGTCGGGACGGTCTTCGACCAGGACGGCGAATTCGTTCCCGCTTATCCGCGCGACAGTGTGACTGTCATTGGTATTGGCCTGGATTCGTTCGCCGACGCGGCGCAATAGTTGGTCGCCCACATCCTCACCGAGCGTGTCATTGACCAGTTTGAAATCGTCGACGCTCACCACCAGGACGCTGACCGGCACGCTGTGGTGAACGTGTAAGCGCAGCGCGTGCGCAAGGCGATCGTCGAAGAGCCGCTGATTCGCCAACCCCGTTGTCGGGTCGCGCAGCGCCGCGTCAGTCACCGCGACAAGGAGGCGTTGCTTGCGGTCCAGCAGCAGGATGTGGCGGATCAGGGTGGTGAGGAACAGCACCACGCAAACCACGAAGACGAACGCCTCGCCCCGGTATGTGGGCCAAAAGTGTACGGCGCCAACGACAATGGCCAGCAACACCGGCAGGTACGGCAGCCACAGTGACGCCCTGGACGAGGGTCGCGAAAACCCGAGGTCGGGTTCCGGCGTCGGATGAGAGGTGATTCCGGACAGTGCGAAGAAGTACATTCCGCCGGCCCAGCCAAGAAGGACCAGGTCACTCGGCAACTGGTAGGCGTAATCCTGGTAGACGTGGACCACCCCGGTCGCTGCGATGACTCCCCAGCCCAGTGTCATCAGCGTCGGGGAAAGCTTGCGGCCCGTCTCGGCCTTCCTCACGATGATGAAGCTCATCGCAACCAGCCCGACATATACGCCCGCGGCGGTAGCCAACAAGATCCGCGGAACGCTCACGGTCTGTGATGGGTGCGCCGAGCGACCCAGCGGCAGGAGGACGAGGACGACCACTAGCGAGGCGGTGATGAGGATGCCGTCGAGCAGGAGGCCGACGCCGAATCGGGAGTCGTCCCGACTCGGAATCGCAAGGGCGGCGATCAACGCGCACAGCGGCAAGATGAGGTAGCCCATGTTGGCCGCCGAGAGATCCGCGGCCGGCAGAACGCCACCCAGGGCGACGTAGAACCACACCGCTTCGCCGGCCGTCCAACCGGCCAGGGCGATCGACATGACGGTCCATGCAAACCGTTGGCGGCTTCGAGACCTGCGCGCGGCGCTGATCGAGCACCCGGCGGCGAATACACCCCCGACGACTGTCCCCGCCGAGGCGATGACCGCCCGACGCGAGGCATCGCCGGCACCGAACAACATCGCCGCGAACACGAGGAGGCCGATCGTCGCCAACACGACCAGCGCTCGTCGGCTTCGTGTCAGTGACACCGTTCCCCTCGATCGGTCGGGTGGCCTTGCAAGCAGGATATGGCTACGGCACACCTCACGAGCAGTTCTGCTCATTGTTGGCGTGTTCTCGGTCGTTGCTGGACAGGACCGTCCGTGCCGCTTTCCGCTGCCCTTGGGTCCGTCGGTTCGGCGAGTCGATGTGGTGCCGTGCACCCGCGACAGGCTAGGGCGACGGGGCGTTCTGAGCCCTACGCGCCCTCATGTGCAAAGTGTGGGGGCGTCGCACACGTTGCCGGGGCAATAGACCGAGTGCGCGGCGTCGACCATGGTTCCGACGTCTAACAGCGTCACGCCCCTCGCGTTCAGGTGGGCGTGGACGTCGTCGGCGATCTGTTGTGGCGTCCAACCCCAGGTGAGGTCGTAGCAGATGAGGTGGGCCTCGCCGATGAGAGCCTCTTCCGTCTGGGGCGGCCACGACAGGCCGACGGCGCGCAATTGGGCGAGGTATGCCTCGTCTTGGGGTGTGGTGGCGGTCGCGACGGCAGCGCTCCCAACCAGGGCGGCGCCCGCCGCCACCGCGACGGCCAGTGGGGCAAGCAAGCGAGGTGAGGGCATTCGATCGCTCCGTTCCGCCGGGCCGCCGGCACTTTTCGGGTCCACAGCAGCGCGCATCTGAAGAATAGACGAAAGCCCGAGAAGGCCGCTTGGTTCGCAGTGAAGTCGCTTCGTCAGCCTTCGCGCTCGCCCGCGACCCGGCTGAGGGCAGCGCCAACGTGCGCAATCACTGGCTGTAGCGTGACGCCCGTGAAGTCCTCCCTGGTGTATTCCTCCGTCGCGGCCTGCGTCGCGGCGAGTGTTCTGGCGATCGCCGCGTCGAACGACGCCACCGCGGCCGGCTCATGCCCCACCGCGGCACCGCCGGCCGGTGGCACCCCCGACTGGACCCTGGCCGGAACCACGGGCAGCGTCGCGGTGACCGGTTCCACGGATACGGCCGCTCCGCGGGTGGACGTGACGACACCGTTTAGCGTCACGCAGACCCAGGTCCATACGCTGCACGCCGGCGACGGACCCGTGGTGCCGGGCACCGCCACGGTGTCTGTCTGCTACATGGGGGTCAACGGGCGTGACGGGTCCGTCTTCGACAGCAGCTACCAGCGGGGCGCCCCGATCGACTTCCCGCTCAGCGGGGTCGTGCCGGGCTTCCAGAAGGCCATCGCGGGACAGAAGGTCGGCTCAACGGTGGCCGTCGCGATGACGTCGGCGGATGGCTACCCGAACGGTCAGCCCAGCGCGGGAATCCGGCCGGGCGACTCGCTCGTTTTCGCGATCAAGATCCTCAGCGCCTCAGGCTAGTTCGACCAGCCGGTTCGGGCGCGCCGACCTGCAGCACTGGCGGGCCGGGGCCAGCCGGGAAGTCGGCTCACCCGCAGAGACGGCTACACCGGCCCGGGAAGCTCCCCGAGCTCCGAAAGTTCGGCGTGGACAGACGCGATCGCCGTCCGATACTGGTCATCGGCCAGCGTCTTGTTGTAATAGCGGTTCATGCGCAGCTGGTATTGCAGATTGCGCAACTGCCGGATGCGGTCCAGCCTGGTGGTGTCGTCCGCCGAGAGCTTCAATTGCGCGGCCGTGATGTGCCCGGCCATGACGTGTTCTATCGGGGACAGCCGGTAGCCGCAACCGGCGAGGTATTCGAAATACGGCTTGAGGTATGGGCGTCCGCCGGCTTGCCAGCTGCCGCGGGTGGTGTTCCATTCAAACGCCGCGAGCACCAACGCCAGCGTCACCACCGCCGGGCGCGCATCGAAATCGGTTGTCTCTTCCAGGTTCTTGTATCGCGCTTCATCGGTCCCCAGCAGCTGTGCGGCGACATTCATGCTGGCCGGGCAGTGCAGATCGGCCAAGTAATGGAAGTTCCGCGCGATGAAGACCTCGGTCCCGGGTGGCGGCGTGCTCCCCGAAACGATGTTGGTGCGAATCCAGTCACGCCGCGCGGTAGCGACCGCCGCGGCGCGGCGATCCAGCTCGCGGTCCAGAACCCAGTCCGTTTTGGCTTGTGCGGCGGCTTCCGATTCCAGCTTGGCCGGCTGGGCCCCGGTGTAGGTGGGGCCGCCCGTCACCTCGCTCAACGCGAGCGGGCGCCCCATGTCCCAGGTCAGGTACCGGGCGTACACATCAAGGTCCGGAAGCTTCGCCATCCGGGCCAGGTCGCCCAATGTCGTACTGCCCGTCACCAGTCTGCAGAACTGTGCAGGTTGCCGAAGGTCGTCGCGGGTGTAGATCAGCCCCAGCTCGCGGCGACGCAGCTGATCGTCGGTGTTGACGTTGACAAACCACCCGACCGGTCCGGCAACCCCCGGCAGGTAGCGGGAGATTTCGATGAGCAAATCGTCGACGGTGGCCGAGCCGGGGAAGATCCAGAAGACCCGATGGGACTCGACGTCATCGCCCATCGCAACGCTATTGCGATTCAGCGTGACTTTTACCGTGTCGGTCATGGTGGGGATTATGTCCCGACGTCAGACGCCCACGCCATTCACTAGAAGTTGAGTCCCGAGAACATGATTCGGCCGGGATCGTATTTCTGGCGCACGGCGGTCAGCCGGGACAGGTTCGAGCTGAAGTACCGCGAGGCGGGCTGGTTCGCCTCGATGTAGTTCACATAACCGCCGACCGAATAGGGTTGCACGGCTTGGTGCGCGGTGCTGAGCCAATTGGTCGCCGCCGCCGCGTCACCGGTTTCGACATACCACTGCACCAGCGCGTACTGCCGGCGCCATGGGAAGGCGGTGGCTCCCGGCGCGACATCGGCGAGGGCGCCGTCCAGCGCGTGCATGATCGCCAACATGCGCCCGGCGCCGCGGGGAAATGCCTCGACGGCCTTGGCGATCCCCTGGGCGGTGGCGGCGTTGACGACGGGTAGCACGTCGGATCCGCCGACATATCCAAGCGGTGACGGGTTGAGGTTCCCGACGGCCAGATACCTCACCAGGTCCAGATAGTTGAACGTGTGGTTCTCGGTCCCCGAGGGTTGCACCCCAACGGCTTTAGTGATGGCGGCCCCCACGCTGCCCCCGGACCCGACCGGGCAGGTCGCCATGATCCGGCAATGCGTTCCCATCGCGTCGACGGTGGCGTCCGCCAGTGCCCAGCTGTTCCGGTCGGCGGTGCGCAGCCAGTTCTGCCACCCCACCAGAACCTGCGCAAACGACTCGGATGGGAAGTTGAGGTTCACCACGTCGAGATCGGTGGTCGGGAACGTCGCAAACGTCAGCGAAGTGGTCACGCCGAAGTTCCCGCCGCCGCCACCGCGCAACGCCCAGAATAGGTCGGGATTGCTGGAGTTGGACGCGGTCACCGCCTGGCCGCCGGGCACCACCACCGAGGCCGAAACCAATTGATCGCAGAGCAGGCCCGCGTGGCGGGAATTGGCGCCCAGTCCCCCGCCCAGCGCATGCCCGGAGGCGCCGACCGACGGGCAGGTGCCGGTGGGGATGCCCCGGCCCGCGCCGGCCAACGCTTCGTGCATGGCATACAAACTCGTCGCCGGCGTCACGGTGATCTGCCCGGTGGCGGCGTCGTAGTTGATACCGCCCGGCAGCTGGCGCAGGTCGAGCACCATGACGCCGTTCGCCGTGGACGCGCCGATGTAGGAATGACCGCCGCTGCGCGGAGCCACCTTCAGGTTGTGCGCCGCCGCGAACGCCATGGCCTTCTGCACGTCGGCCGCCGACGTCGGAGTGACGATCGCCGCGGGCGTCAAGCCGTTGTAGTTGGTGTTGAAGACCTGCTTGGCCGAGCCGAACCCACCGTTGTCCGGCAACAGCACCCGTCCACCGATGGCGGTGGACAGACCCTCCCAGCCGGTGGGATTCGGGGCGGCCGCGGCCCGGCCCGCGCCCAAGACCGCACCGGCGGCCAGCGCTCCGGCAGTACCCCGCAGGAAGGCCTGGCGGGAGAATTCACGCGCCACCGGCGGGCTCCCGCGTCTGCCTCATGTTTCGCATCCTTGTCCGCGCGACACCGAAATCCGCGGTGCCCCATGCCCCGAGACCGGATCGAAACCCATATGAATCGCACCGGTGATCCACCCGCGTGGCCCAACGCACCCGGCCTCAGACGGACAGCCGGGTCTTCGCCTCGTATTGTCTGCAGCATGATCGCCGCTTCGATGTGCGCACCCCGCGAGATCGCACGGTAAGCGGGGCTCTGGCAGGTGGCTGCTCTTGTGCTGGCGCTTGCCGGCCTGGCGCTTCTCGATTCGTTGAACGTCCTCAACCTGGGTGTGGTTTCCGCGGTCATCTTCGACAGTCGGCTGAATCGCCGGTCGCCGGTTCCGGGTGCCCTCAGCTTCGTCGCGGGCGTGTTCGCCGTGACGACCACGTTCGGGGTGTGCACGGTGCTGGGTCTGAGCTTCCTGACCCACGTCGTCGGCTTCCACGTGACACCGGCGATCCGTTTTCGCGGCGAGTTGGCGCTCGGCGTGGTGCTGACCGGTCTGGCCTACTTCCCGCTGACCGCTCAGTCATCGGCGCCCGGCTGGGCGTTGGCGGCGATGCGCCAGCGCCCGTGGTTGCTCGGGTTCCTCGGGTTGGCGGTCGGTAGCGGCCAAGCGCCAACCGCCATCCCCTATCTCACCGCGTTGACCATGCTCGCCGCCCTACACCCGAGGCCGCCGCTCTGGCCGTTGGTCATCCTGGTCTACTGGGCCATCGCGCTTTCCCCGCCGCTGATGATCCTTACGCTTTCGATGAGGAAAACCATGCGAGCCAAGCGCATTCAGCGCAGTCTCGTGCGTGCCCTGACGCGTTACGGCCCGATATCGGTGCGACTTCTGTTCCTGGTCTTCGGGATCGGGCTGATGACCGACGCGCTCGTCAACCACAGTGCGCTGTGGTGACGCACAACTCCTTCCCACCTCCCGCCCAGCAAGACGGATTACTTTGGCGGATATGACCGATCGCCAGGAACGCGCGATGTCATTCGGCTCGATCGCCGACGACTACGACGGCTTTCGTCCGCGGCCTCCGGAAGAAGCGGTGGACTGGCTGGTGCCGCCCCGGTGCGGCGTGGCCGTGGACCTGGGTGCGGGCACCGGCCTGTTCACCCGCGCGCTGATCAGCAGGGCGGCGACGGTCATCGCCGTGGAGCCCGACGCACGCATGCGGGCGGTGCTCACCGAGCGGTCGCCCGAGGTGCGTGCCGTCGAAGGCACGGGTGAGTCGATCCCGCTTCCCGACGCTTCCGTCGACGCAGTGTTCGTCTCTTCGGCGTGGCACTGGATGGATCCCCAGCGCGCAGTTCCCGAGATTGGCCGCGTCCTGCGCGACCATGGGCGATTCGGCTTGATTTGGACCAGTCGAGACCGTGAGGTGGATTGGGTCCGGAACCTGGACCTGCTTCCGGGCGAAGAGACGCCCGAGGCGGAATCCCCCGACCGCTTCCGCCGGCGCCACGAGAACGTCGTGCTTCCCGACCCGCAGATCTTCCACAACGTTTCGCGCGAGACGTTCACGTTTGTGCGGACCATGACCATAGACGACGTCGTCTCGATGGTCGGCACCTACAGCAGGGTGATCATCGCGTCGCCGGATGAGCGCGCGGCGCGACTGGCCAATGCCCGCGCCGCCTTGAACGAGCGATTCTTTGATGCCGAAGCGATAGACGTCCCCATGAAGTCTCGGTGCTGGCGCGCAGACCGGATCCCCCGCGCCGACCGTTAGGGGTTGGCGTCTCAGGCCTGGGGACCCTCCGAGGGCGGCCAATGCGAGCCCGGCGACGCCTCGCCCGGGGAATCGTGTTCCCCGCGGGCCAGCGGCACCCACCGCTCGCTCGGGGCGGGTTGCTTGGACGACGGGAAGTCCCGCAGCTTGCCCGAAGGCTTGGCGTCCCATTTGGCGAAGGTGAGTGGCGTCTGCAGCCAGGAGTGCAGCAGGCAGTAGACCGCCTGCAGCGAGTCCAGATGTGTGCGCTCCCAACCGTGGCTGCCGTCGAGGCCGAAGCCGACGAGCGCGGCGCGGGTACCCGCGCCCGCCTCGATCGCCGCGGCGGCGTCTGAGCGGTAGAAGCGGAACACGTCGCGCGCGCACGGGATGCCCTGCTCCTCGGCGAGCCGGCACAACTTGCGGGTCAGGTGGTAGTCGAACGGCCCGTGCAGGTCGGCCATCGGTATCGTCACGCCGTCCTCGATGGAATGCTGTCCCGGCGCGCAGACGGCGTTGTCCACCGAAACCAATTCGGCGACGTCGGCGGGTAACCCGTGACTCGCCCCGTGGCCGACCTCCTCGGTGATGGTGATCATCAGCATGGTGCGGTGCGGCAGCACCAGCTTCTGCTCGGCGAAGTTCTTGGCCAGGGCGAGCGCGATCGCGACGCCCGCCTTGCCGTCGAGGTGGCGGGAGACGATGTAGCCGTCGGCGGTCAGTTCGGGGCTGGCGATGAGGGCGACGAAGTCGCCGATCTGCAGGCCGAGACGGAGGAGGTCCTCCCGGGAGGAGACCTTGCGGTCGACGCGCACCTCGACGTGTTCCCAGTCGGTGGGCTGCAGGTCGATCTCGTCGCCGAATGCGTGGCCGCTGGCTTTGAGGGGCATGACCGTGCCGGTGATGAATTCGTCGGGGTCGTCGGAGAAGATCCGCACCCGCGCGCCCGCGGCGAACCGGGCCGAGAAGGTGCCGACCGGGATGACCTCGAGGCGCCCGTTGTCCTTGAGCCTGCGCACCATGCAGCCGATGGTGTCGGCGTGGACGACAAGCGCGCGGTCGGTGGTGGCCGACGCCCCTGGAAGTTCGGCGGTCAGCGCACCGCGCCGCGTCAAGGAGAAGGGCACGCCGAAGTCATCGAAGATGTCGCCGATGTGCTGCATCACCGCATCCGTCCGCCCCGCCGGGCTTGGCGTCTGCAGCAGCGCGAGCAGGGTGTCGACCATCCACGTGCGGTCGGCGTCGGTCATGGCCGCGGTGTCACGCAAGGTGTCTCCTTTCGGATCGTCCGGGACCGCGTTCAACCTACCGCGTGGTCACCGTCGATCCACCGGCCCGGGCCGTGAGACTCGCACCACAAGAGGGCACCCCGACCCGCGGAGCCAACGGTAGAGCAACGCGTATCCGGCCGCCCGTCTGCGCAGCCCGATTCCGTCACACGGAGGTGGCTGGATCAGCGGGTCAAGGGTTCACGTTGGGGCACACCTGTTTGATCCAAGCGGTGAGCGCGTCCCGGTTGGTGTCGAGATCGGGGTCGTCGGGCCGCGCGCCGCCGGTGGTGACGAAGTGCTCGATCGCGGCCTTCACCGTGTCCGGCGGACCGTACTTTTCCAGCGTGTCGGCGTACTTGCGCGCCTTCTCGGGGTTGTTGGCCACCATCAGGTTGTCTTTGGCGAAGGAGATGTCCAGGCAGGTGGACTGGTCGAACGACTGGGCTTGCGTGGAGGGCGGTGTAGTTGGCGGCGACGACGTGGACGCCTGCGGGGACGACGTCGGTGCCTGACTCGCCGTCGAGCCTGACGCCGATGTGCCGCTCGAACACCCCGCGGTGAGGATGGCGAGCGCGACCATTGCTGCGGACGTAATCCGGTGTAGCCGCATCGCAGGCTCCCTTATTCCGAAATGGTGTTTGCTGGGCGGAGCTTACCGGCAGCCGGCGATCGCCGGGCGCACTTTCAAGCGCTGTTTACGTCGGAGCCATTCCGCGAGGTGCGCGGCGATGGGATCCGTACCATCCGCTTTTGTTGACCTAGGAAACCCTTGAACTGCGAATCATTCTGCGCTGTCGACGCGCGTCGAGCCCCGACTTCTCCATGCGGACCCGGCGCGCACCATCCCCTCGGTGGGTGAATCACCGGCGCTTGGACAAATGAGCCGACGGTCATTTCGGGTGAGTTTGCGCAATTTGCTGTCACAGCGGATATGCTTCCGTCCACCTCTCGCTTTGACCGGCGCATGTGCCGGCCGCGCCGAAGTTTGAGGCCGCTACGCGACGACAAAAGGGTGTGCAAACGAATGCGCCGAATACCAACCGCAGTCTCGGCCGTGGCCATCGGATTGCTGATCGCCGGGTGCGGCGGCGGTAACCAGGGCGGCTCCGGCTCGTCGCCCACGACGTCGTCGCGGCCACCGGTGGCGCAGGCCGCACTGCCCGGCTTACTGCTCTCGTCGGCGGATATCGACAGCGCGCTGGGCGTCACCGGATCCAAGAGCAAAGAAAAGACGGACAAGCTCCAGGACGACAACGCGAAGCAGCAGTGGCCCGCCGGGTGGAAATTCCCTGACGATTGCCTCTTCGCCATCGGCCCCGGGGAGGCGCCCGTTTATGCCGGCAGCGGCTACACCGCGGCCAGCGGCGACGATGAGGTCGCATCCCTGCCGCCGAACTCCAACGAACCGGATCCCGAGGTGAGCCAGGTTCTGGTGCTGTTCCCGTCCGGCAAAGAGGCGAACGGTTTCTTCACCACCTCGGCGCAGCGGTGGCCAGTCTGCGCCAACCGCCAATTCACGACCCCGGCCGGGCCGGACAGCCCTGAGACGGCGTGGCAGGTGGGGCCGGTCTCCAACACCAACGGCATGCTGAGCACCACCCTGACGATGACACTGCGCGACAACGGCAACGTCCTGCTGACCATGACCTGCCAGCGCGCGCTGACGGTGCGCAACAACCTCGCGATCGATGTCGGCGTCGTCCGCAAGGATCCCGCGGACTTGGCTACCAAGCTCGCCGGTCAGCTCGCGGGCAAAGTCGACAAGCAGTGAGTCGCTTGGCTCCTGGCGTGGCGCCTACGAGGCGGATGCCAATTCCGCGATGAGCTCGGCGAGGGCGAGAATCCGCTCGGCGTTGCGGACGTGCAGGCTCTCGATCATCCGACCGTCCATCGTGATGACACTGGTGCCCGCGGCCCGCGCCTGCTCGTAGGCCGCGACCACCTTGCGGGCGTCGGTGAGTTCCTCTTGCGAGGGGCCGAACAGGTCGTTCGCCGGCCCTATCTGGGACGGATGAATCAAAGTCTTGCCGTCGAAACCCATTTCGCGGCCTTGCCGGGCCTCGGCGCGAAACCCGTCTTCGTCGGTGATGTCGTTGAAGACCCCGTCCAGGATCACCTTTCCGGCCGCCCTGGCTCCCAGCACGGCCAACGCCAGCGCGGGCACGACGGGCGCGCGCCCGGGCACGTGCAAGCCGTGCAGATCGTTCACCAGGTCATTGGTGCCGACCACCATTGCCGCCAATCGATCGCTGGCCGAGGCGATCTCCTCGGCCCGCAGGAAGGACCGCGGCGTTTCGATCATCACCCACAGCCGCAACGACTCGGGCGCGTCGAGCGCGTCGAGCGTTGCGGCCAGCGCTCGAACCTGGTCACCCGACTCCACCTTCGGCACCAGCACCCCGTCGGCGGTCGAGCGCGCCACAGCCGCCAGGTCCTCGTCGTGCCACTCGGTGTCCAAACCGTTGATGCGCACGACGACCTCCCGGGGGCTGTAACCATCGGACGAGATCGCGTCGCACACCGCCGCCCTCGAATCGGCTTTGGCGTCAGGCCCGACGGCGTCCTCGAGGTCGAAGATGACCACGTCGGCGGCGAGCGATTTGCCCTTCTCCAATGCCCGAGGCTTGTTGCCGGGCAGGTACAAGGCCGAGCGGCGCGGGCGCAACGTGGGTGCCATCAACCGATTCGCCTCCTGTCGTGGAGCTCATGGGTGCATAGTGACCGCGGCATAGGCAGAAAGTACCCTTCGATACGGGTGGTTTAGCCGCGCGGTTGGTCTGCGGTGAGCCTCCGGAACGCGAATTGGCCGCCGCGGCGGCGCAATCCCGGGAGGGAGTAGCGAATGTCAACACTTGGCTCCGCGCGCACCGAGGGTGACAGCTGGGATCTGGCCTCCAGCGTCGGGGCGACCGCGACGATGGTTGCCGCGTCCCGGGCGCTGGCCTCCCGTGCGCCGGACCCGCTGCTCGACGACCGGTTCGCCGAGCCCTTGGTGCGCGCCGTCGGCCACCCGTTCTTCGTCCGCATGCTGGACGGCGAGATCCCGCTCGACAGCGACGACATGCCCTTGACGCTGCAGCAGCGTCGTGAGCAGATCGCCGTGCGCACCAAGTTTTTCGACGACTTCCTGACGTCGGCGACCGCGGCGGGCATACGTCAGGCCGTCATCTTGGCGGCCGGACTTGACGCTCGCGCCTACCGGTTGCCGTGGCCGGCGGGCACGGTGGTCTACGAGGTCGATCAGCCCGCGGTCATCGCGTTCAAAGGCGACACGCTGGCCCGGATCGGGGCCGAACCGACCGCCGAACGCCGAACCGTGGGTATCGATCTGCGTGAGGACTGGCCAAAAGCCCTACGAGAGACTGGCTTTGACGCCGCCGCCCCCACGGCGTGGATCGCTGAGGGTCTGCTCCCGTACCTGCCACCGCAGGCACAGGACCGGCTGTTGGACAACATCACCGCGCTCAGCGCGCCGGGCAGCCGGCTGGCGACCGAGAACATCACCGACATGGGCGTGTTCAGCGATGAGCGAGCCCGGGCGATGCGCACCACGTGGCGGAAGCACGGGCTGGACATCGATGTCGCCGAACTGGTGTGGCACGGGGAACGCCAACCCGCCGGCGAGCACCTGGCCGCCACCGGCTGGGTCGTCACCCCTTACCCCACCGAGCGGCTGTACGCCGACTACGGCTTCGCCGTTCCCGACAGCGAGATCTTCAAGACTTTCCGGGGCGCCGTCACCTACATCAGTGCCGAAAGGGGCTGAGCGCGGCCTCCTCCGGTGGGCTGCGGAAAGCGGAGGGAGTTCACGCCCCTAGCTTCCGTCTGCCCGGTGGTACTCATCGTTGATGAGGATCTGAACGCCCCGCCATCCCCAGTAGACGCGGTGGGCGGTGATCAGTTCGTCGTCAATCTCCATGACCTCGACGAAGTCCATCTGGGGACCGTTCGGGGTCTCGCGCGGGTATTCCCACGTCGCGCGGTGCCCATCGGTGAAGAATCCGGCGCGGTGGTACTGGCGTTCATCGGGTGTACGAGCAACGACTTCGGTGAGGAAGGGACGCAGCTCATCGTGACCCCGGCATACCCCCGGGCCGCCGAGTATGTGAGCGGCGACCGGGCTTTCCAGTACCGCGTCCTGCGCATAGCAGGCCAGCAGCCCCTCGACATCGTGCTCCGCGAGTGCCTTCTCCCATGCATGAGTTACCGCTTGGATGCTGGCGACGTCATCTCTGGTGTTGGTCTTATTCGTCATATGCCCTGGGTTGCCCGGGATGGATCCGGCTAACCGGGGTGCAATCAGCCCCTGACGTCCCGCCACTCGCGCTCGAACGGCAGCCGCCACGCATTGGGTGCGATCAATTGATGAATGGCGTTGGGGCCCCAGGTGCCCGGCTGGTACATCTTCGCCGGCGGGGGGTCGTCGAGCAGTTCCTGCGAACGCTCCCACAACGATTCGATGCCCTCGGCGGTGGTGAACAGCGTGTGATCGCCACGCATGGCGTCGAGGATGAGCCGTTCGTACGCCTCCAGCACGTCCACCACGGTGTCGATCTCCTGCGAGGAGAACTGCATGGACAGCTTGTCCAGCTTCATGCCGGGGCCCGGCCGCTTGCCGTAGAACGACAGCGACACCTTCGAGTTGTCGGCGAGGTCGAAAGTGAGGTGATCCGGACCTTGAGTCCCGACCCCTGAGCCGGGCGGGAACATCGTCCGGGGCGCCTCCCGGAACGCGATCGAGATGATGCGGATGCCCTCGGCCATCTTCTTGCCGGTGCGCAGATAAATCGGCACGCCGGCCCAGCGCCAGTTGTCGATGCCGACCCTGAGGGCGATGAACGTCTCGGTGTCGGAGTCCTTGGCCACACCCTGTTCGTCGCGGTATCCGTTGTACTGGCCGCGCACCACTTCGGACGGCTTGACCGGCAGCATCGACCGGAACACCTTGTTCTTTTCTTCGCTGATGGCAAAGGGCTCGAGGGCCGTCGGCGGCTCCATGACCACGAACGCCATCACCTGGAACAGGTGGGTCACGACCATGTCCTTGTAGGCGCCGGTCTCCTCGTAGAAGTTCGCCCGCTGATCCAGGCCGAGGGCTTCGGGGATGTCGATCTGGATGTGGTCGATGAAGTTGCGGTTCCAGATCGGCTCGAACAGGCCGTTGGCAAAGCGGAACGCCAAGATGTTCTGGGCAGCCTCCTTGCCCAAGAAGTGGTCGATGCGGAAGATCTGGGATTCCTCGAACGTTTCGTGCACGAAGTCGTTGAGCGCCACCGCGCTGGCGAAGTCGGTCCCGAACGGCTTCTCCATCACCACCCTCGAGCGCTCGACGAGATTGGCGTCGCGCAGCATGGTGATGACTTGACGCGCGGCTTTCGGCGGCACCGACAGGTAGTGCAGACGCCGGACATCGGGACCGAGTTCGGCCTCGGCGTCGGCGACCGCCGCGGCCAGCGCTTCCGGTCCGGCGCCCTGCGGGACGTAGGTGACGATCTTCGCGAAGTTGGCCCACTGTTCGGGCGAGAGCTTGTGCGTGCCGAACGAATCGATCGCCTCTTTGGCGATCTCGCGAAATTCGTCGTCGCTGAGGTCTTCCAGCGACGTTGCGACGATATGGATATCGGGTGCGAGCTCGGACTGGTCCAGGTATGCCAGACCGGGGATCAGCTTGCGTTTGGCCAGATCCCCCGTCGCGCCGAACAGGACGATGACGTGGGGGTCGAGTCGTTCGGTCTGGTGGCGGCGGGGGCGTCCGTCGGCCGCCGGGTAAGAGATGGTCTGCGGTTTTTTGTCGGCCACAAGTGCGATACTTCCACCGCCGCGGCGTTATGTCGCGTCCGTCACCGCCAGCTGGTCAACCCGACGTGGACCAAGATGAACCGAGGATCACAGGCCCCCACCGGGTTACCACCAGGCTGACGGGGTACTGGATACCGACGGCACGGCACCCGACCACAGTCAATGGGAAGTAATATGACGAAACCCGACAAAGACCTGCGCGGTCATTCTCAGGAGCTGGAGGACATCGTCGACCAGCTCGAGGAGAAGGTCGCCGACGACCGGGAGGCCGAGGGCGTTGCGGGCAAGCCCAGCGACCGGGAACGCACCCCCACCCGCGGCTCGGGCGACGAACCGCCGGACTAGCAGCTAGAAGAGCGCGAGTCGCCGCACCACGCGTCGAGCGCGTCGCCAAGCGCGCAACCGCCGTATCCCTCGACCCAGGCGACATGTCCGTCCGGCCGGATCAAAACCGCGTCGGGAGCCGCGACCGCGCCGAGGACCGGAAGCTCCCACGTACCCGCATATTGCGCGTCGATCAGCTGAACCCGGTTCGCCCATGAGGCTACGTCGAAACGGCAGGGTTCACCGAGGTTGAGCAACACCGGCCGGGCCCGGTGGAGCAGCGTGAAAACCCGCAGCGGGCCGTCGTTCGTGGTCAGGTCGAGGTCGGGCATGCGGCGTCCGAGCAGCGGGTGCCCGTCGCCCAAGTCGTAGTGGATATCCAGGCCGGCCATCATGCCGGCGAACCGTTTGCGGGGCTCGTCCATCTCGAGGAGCTCGGACATGGTGTCGCGCAAGGCCTTGGTGCGGTCGTCCGGGCGAAGAAGCGCCATCTGCGCGATCGAGTTCTTCAGCACCCGCGCGGCGACCGGGTGCCGTTCGGCGTGGTAGGTGTCGAGCAGGCTGTCCGGCGATGTTCCGTTGACCACCTGTCCCAACTTCCATCCCAGGTTGACCGCGTCCTGCACGCCGGTATTGAGGCCCTGTCCGCCGATCGGGTGGTGGACATGCGCGGCGTCACCGGCGAGCAGGACGGGCCCGGCGCGATAGGTTGCGGCCTGCCGGGCCGTGTCGGTGAATCTGGAAAGCCAAGCGGGACTGTGGATCCCGTAGTCGGTCCCATAGACGGCGATGAGCGCCTCGCGGAGCTCACGCAGGCTGGGTTCGCTCGCGGGGCCCAGGCGTTGCTCGGTGACCATCACCCGCACCCGCCCATTGTCGGCCGCGGCCAGCGAATGAACCCCGACCGTGTCGTGACGGATCCCCCACACCGGCGAATCGCCTGTGCCCGGATCCATTTCGACCTCGGCGAGCAGATAACTGGTGGTCGGTTCCCACCCGGTGAAGTCGATGCCTGCGGCCTTGCGGACCACGCTGCGTCCGCCGTCGCAGCCCGCCAGGTACTCCCCTTGGAGAGATCGCCCATCGGACAACGCAACGCCCACGCGACCATGGTCTTGGGCGAGGCCGGTCACCTCGCATCCGCGGTACACTCGCACCCCCAGCTCGTGCACCCAGTCGGCGAGTATCCGCTCGATCTCGTTCTGCCACAGCGCCAGACCGTACGGATGCCGGGTGGGAAAGTCGCTGATGTCCAGACGGATCTGGGAGAACCCGGTGACCTGGGCGACCTGACCGCGGGCAAGAAACCGATCGGCGATTCCCCGCTGGTCGAGGACCTCGATGGTGCGCGCATGCAAACCCCCCGCGCGGGCGCCGACGAGGTCCTGGTCGGCGCGCCGCTCGACGATCGCCACATCAACCCCCGCCAACGCCAGCTCACCGGCCAACATCAGCCCCGTCGGGCCTCCCCCGACAACCAGCACCCCATGGTCGACGTTCCTGTGCGACAACAATTCCCACCCCCGGTAACAGCGAAAACGGACTTCGGCCAGCGATTGTGCGGCATCACCCGGGCCTTGCCGCAAGCCCCCCAGTGCGCTATAGGTTGAGAGTGGGAGGGGATTAATCCGCCGGACGCTCCCACAGCCCGTCGAGGGCTCGGTAAATCCGCTGCTCGCTCACCGGCCGTGGGGTGCCCAGCTGTTGCGCCCACAGGCTCACGCGCAATTCCTCGATCTGCCTCGCGATATCGCGGACGTCGTCGGCCGCCCGCCGCGCGGACGGCAGCGCGTGCAGCAATTCGTCGTAGGCGCGCTGGACGGCGTGCACCCGCAGCATCCGCTGTTGATCCGCGTCGATCCCGTGCGGCAGCCGGTCGAGGCGCCGGCGGATCGCGTTCAGGTAGCGGGTCAGATCGGCCAGGTGGGCGCGTCCGGTGGCGGTAACGAACCCCGGCGGCAAGAGCCGGTTCAGCTGCGCGCGGATGTCGGCGATCGCGTCGCTCTGCGCGAGCGGCGGCTGGTCGGGCAGGAGCAGCTGCACGTCCTGGGCGGCGGCCAACACCCGCTCCACGCGGGCCGCAATGTCGGTGGTCGCCGACACCATGTTCTTGCCGGCCCGCTCGCGCAGCGTGGTGAAGTCGTCGCGGGTCCACACCGGCCCGGGTATCAACGTGTCGGCCGCGGCGTCGGCGCAGTCCTCGAGCAGCGCGGTCAGCGAGCCATCCGAGTTCGACCCCAGTGCCAGCCGTGTTCGCGGGGCCAGTTGTCGCTCAACGGCTTTGATCGGTGACGCCGCACTGAGCCGCACCAATCGGCGCAGGCCCGGCCCCAGCATGTGGTCCCGCTCCGCCGACGTCGCGAACACCCGCAGGTCGACCACGCCACCGGCGTCGACGAAACCGGGAAAGCCCCGTACGGTGCGTCCGTCGATCGTCTCCTCGACGACTTGTGGCAGCGCGTCCAGGTCGGCGGGCCAGGCACGCAGGCCCGTTCGTTCCAGCTCGCCGGCGACCGCCTGCGCGACGGCCCGGCGGGCGGGCGCGGCCAGCCGTTGTTGCAGCGCATCGAGGTTCTTGCCGCGGGCGATCTCGGTGCCGTCGGCTGATTCGACCGCGAAGGTCACGCGCAGATGCGCGGGCAGCTTGTCCAGGTCGAAAGCGTCGATGGGCACCAGAACGCCGGTGCGACGGCGCAACTCGCGCTGCAACGCTTCCAGCAGCGGCTCGCCGGCCGGATCGATCCCGTCGAGCACTGCGCGGGCGGTGTCCGGCGCGGGAACGAAGTTGCGGCGCAGGTCTTTTGGCAGGGAGCGGATGAGGGCGGTCACCAGCTCCTCGCGCAGCGCCGGCACCTGCCAGGCGAACTCGTCACCACCCAGCCGCGCGAGCACGTCGATCGGCACGTGCACCGTGACGCCGTCGTCGGGGGCGCCGGGGTCGAACCGGTAGGTCAGGGGCAGGCTGAGATCGCCCGAATGCCAGGCCGTCGGCCGCTCGGTGTCGGCGGTGTCTCCGGTGCGCAACAGGTCGTCACGAGTGAACGTCAGCAGCTCGGGGGTGTTGTGCCGCTGCTTGTTCCACCACGCGTCGAAGTGCCGCGCCGACACGACGTCGGCCGGGATGCGCGCGTCGTAGAGCGCATAGACCTCGTCGTCGCCGACGAGCAGGTCGCGGCGGCGGGCCCGCTCCTCCAGTTCTTCGAGCTCGGCGCGCAGCCGAGCGTTGTCGCGGAAGAAGTGATGACGCGTCTGCCAGTCGCCCTCCACCAATGCGTGCCGGATGAACAACTCCCGCGCCACCGCCGGCTCGATCCGGGCGTAACCCACGCGGCGGCGCGCAACCAGGGGCAGGCCGTACAGCGTCACCCGCTCGTAGGCCATCACCTCGCCGCGCTTGGGGTCCCAGTGCGGTTCGCTGTGGGAGCGCTGCGCGAGGTCGCCCGCGACGCGCTCGACGACCTCCGGCTGAATGCGCGCGGCGGTGCGCCCGTAGAGGCGGCTGGTTTCCACCAGTTCGGCCACGACCACCCAGCGGGGCGGCCGTTTGGTCAGGGCCGAGCCCGGCGCGAGGACGAAGTGCGAGTTGCGCGCGCCGAGATACTCGCGCCCGTCCTCGCGGCGCATGCCGACATGCGACAGCAACCCCGCCAGCAGCGCCGCGTGCACCCGTGCGGGGTCGGCCGGGTCGCCAGACTCGCTAACGCCCAGGTCGCGCGCGATGCCGCGTAGCTGCCCGACCAGGTCCTGCCACTCGCGGATGCGTAGATAGTGCAGGAACTCATCTCGGCACATCCGGCGGAATTGATTGCCGGACAGGGTCTTACGCCGCTCCCCTAGGTAGCGCCAGAGGTTCAGGTAGGACAGGAAGTCGGAGTCCTCGTCGGCGAAACGCGCATGCTTCTGTCGAGCCGCGTCCTCGCGGTCGGTGGGCCGCTCCCGCGGGTCGTGGATGGTCAGCGCCGCGGCCAGCACCAGCACCTCTGCCACGCATCCCTCGGTCTCGGCCTGCAGAATCATCCGGCCCAGCCGAGGATCGACCGGCAGCCGCGCCAGGCGGCGGCCGAGTTCGGTGATGGCGCCCTGGGCGTCGAAAGCCCCCAATTCCTGCAGTAGTTGCACGCCGTCGCGGATGCTGCGCCGGTCCGGCGGGTCCAGGAACGGAAAGCTCTCGACCTCGCCGAGGCCCAGGGCCGCCATCTGCAACAGCACCGCGGCGAGATTGGTCCGCAGGATCTCCGGGTCGGTGTAGCGCGGACGGGCCGCGAAGTCCTCCTCCGAGTAGAGACGGATGCACACACCGGCCGCCACCCGGCCGCAGCGGCCCGCCCGTTGCGCGGCCGACGCCTGGGAGATCGGTTCGATCGGCAACCGCTGCACCTTCAGGCGACGGCTGAAGCGTGAAATACGGGCATTGCCCGGGTCGACGACGTAGCGGATGCCGGGCACGGTCAGTGACGTCTCGGCCACGTTGGTCGCCAACACGACGCGGCGCCCGGTGTGCGGTGCGAACACCTTCTGCTGCTCGGCGGTCGGCAGCCGGGCGTACAAGGGAAGCACCTCGGTGTTCTTCAGTCCGCCCAATGCCTCTGCGGTGTCGCGTATTTCGCGTTCACCCGAGAGGAATACCAGGACATCCCCGGCCGGCTCGGCCTCCAGCTCACCGATCGCGTCGACGATCGCCTCGACCTCGTCACGCGTCTCGGTGCGCACGATCTCGTGGTCGGGGTCGTCGGGGTCATCGTCGGGACCGCCCGACACCGGGACTTCGAGCGGTCGGTACCGGATCTCGACCGGGTACGTCCGCCCGGACACCTCGACGATCGGCGCGCCCCCGAAGTGGTCCGCGAAACGCTGCGGTTCGATGGTCGCCGAGGTGACGATCACTTTCAGGTCGGGGCGGCGCGGCAGCAGCTCGCGCAGGTAACCCAGCAGGAAGTCGATGTTCAGGCTGCGCTCGTGCGCCTCGTCGAGGATCAGGGTGTCGTAGCGCAGCAGGCGGCGGTCGCGTTGAATCTCGGCCAGCAGGATACCGTCGGTCATCAGCTTGACCAGGGTTCGGTCGCTGACTTGATCGGTGAATCGCACGGTGTAGCCGACCGTCTCGCCCAGGGGGCTGCCCAGTTCGTCGGCGATGCGCTGCGCGACCGTGCGGGCGGCCAGCCGCCGCGGTTGGGTGTGTCCGATGGTTCCGCGAACGCCGCGGCCGGCCTCGAGGCAAATCTTGGGCAGCTGCGTGGTCTTGCCCGAACCGGTCTCGCCGGCGACCACCACGACCTGGTTCGCTCGCACCGCATCGGCGATCTCCCGGCGCCGCGCGCTGACGGGGAGGTCGGGATAGGCGATGGTCGGCACCGCGGCTTGCCGGGCGGCGACGAGCGCCTCCGCCCCGGCGATCTCCTCGGCGAGGTGGCGCAGCTTGTCGGGTTTGGCGTCGCGCAGGTTCTTCAGGCGCCTGCCCAGGCGCGCGGCGTCGCGGGTGGTCAGACCGTCAAGGCGCGTGCGCAGTTCCGCGCGGGACAGTTCGGCCATTTCGGCCAGGATAGGCGTGCGCTCGACGCATCCCGCCGCCGAGCGTGGGGCCCGTGGACGAATTCCCGCCAGTTTTCATCCCTAGGGCCCACACTCGGCGCCCTAGGGTTAGCCCATGAGCCTCGTCACCTATCAGCTGGACGACCACATCGCCACCATCACCCTCAACCGTCCCGAGGCTCGCAACGCCATCAATGGGTCGCTCCGCCAAGACCTCAACGCGGCCTGGGAGCGGTTCCGCGACGACCTGGACGCCTGGGTCGCGATCCTGACCGCGAACGGCAGTGTCTACTGCGCGGGTGGTGACCTCAAGGACGGCGAGGGCTCGGTCGGCACCTTCGGCGGAACGTTCTGGGAGAAGCCGACGGTCAACTCCTTCGAAAGCGGGATGGAGCTGTTCAAGCCGACCATCGCCGCCGTGCACGGGCCTTGCATCGGCTATGGATTGACGGGGGTGTTGTTCTGCGACTTCGTCATCGCCAGCACGGAGGCCAGCTTCTGCTTTCCCGAGGTGTCGATCGGCGTGCCGACCATCGTCGGGGCCATTCGGTTGCCCCAGCGGGTCGGCTGGGCCAACGCAATGGAGCTGCTGTTGACCGGCAAGCCGATGAGCGCGGAGCGCGCCAAGGAGATCGGCCTGGTCTGGCGGCTCGTCGAAGCGGATCAGCTGCAGGCCGAGGCCAAAGCGTGGGCCCGCATCCTCACCGAGGCCGCCCCCCTGGCCCAGCGTGCGACCAAGGAGGTGGCGTGGCGCACGGCGGACATGGGCTGGGTCGAATCCGTCCGCTTCGGCGAAACCATGCGCAAGGTGGCAGGGGCGACCGAGGACGTAGCCGAGGGACTTCGGGCCTGGGCCGAGAAGCGCAAGCCCCAGTGGCGCGGCCACTAGCTGTGGCTGAGCGATTGCGTTGCGCCGCAACGTGACTCGGCCGGATGCGCTCACATGCTGATGGGAGCGCCTACCGCCGGGGCCGGCGCGCCCGGTGATGTGACAGGATTTCGGCATGACTGCACGGAGAGTTGCTCGCATTGTTGGCGTCCCGGTCGTGGCGATGTGGGCGGGGCTGAGCGCACCCCTGTGGGGATCTTCAGCCGCTCCCGTGGCCGTTGCCGATCCGTGCACCGACGTCTCGGTGGTGTTCGCCCGCGGCACCCACCAGGAGCCCGGTCTGGGCAACATCGGCCAGGCATTCGTGGACTCGCTGACGTCGCAGCTCGGCGGCAAGTCCGTCGATGTCTACGCGGTGAACTACCCGGCCAATGACGACTACCACAACAGCGCGAACGCCGGCTCCAACGACGCGAGCACCCATATCCAGGACACCGTGGCCAGCTGCCCGAACTCGAGGATCGTGCTCGGCGGATACTCGCAAGGCTCGACGGTGATCGATCTGGCCACCAACGCGATGCCGGCCTCGGTCGCCGATCACGTCGCCGCCGTCGCCCTCTTCGGCGAGCCGACCAGTGGGTTCTCGACCATGCTGTGGGGCGGCCAGCCGCTGCCGACCATCAACCCCGCGTATGGATCCAAAACCATCAGCCTGTGCGCCCCCGACGACCCGATCTGCTCGGGAGGCGGCAACATCATGGCGCACGTGTCCTACATCGACGCAGGGATGACCGCTCAGGCCGCGACGTTCGCGGCTAACAAGATCAACCAGGGGCCGGCGCCGCGCGTCTGACGCGTCAGTCGTTCGCCCGCTCCTCTTGCCGCTGTTGCCGCTCGGCGGCGGCCAGGTGCGCGACCCGGTCGGCCTCGGACCGCTTGTCGGCGGCGTCGCCCAGCTTGTCCTCGGCCTCATCGGTCTTCGCTGCGGCGGCCTTGGATGCGGCCTTCTCGGCGGCCTGAGTCCTGGTCTCGACCTGGCGTTTGGCCGATTCGACCGTCTGCTTCTGCCGGTCCGCCGCCTCGTCGGCCCGGCGTTTGGCCGCGGCGCTCCGCTGCTGAGCCGACTGCGCCGCCTCCCGTTTGCGTTGCTCGGCGGAGTTGCGCGCCTCTTTGACCTCTTGCTGCGTGGCCGCCTGCGCTTCCTCCCGCTCCTCGATCGCCTGATCGCGGGCGTCCTTCAGCTTTGCGTCGGCCCGTTCCCTGCGGGTCGCGGCCTTGGCATCCAGCTGCGCGGCACGGCCCAGCGCGTCGCTGCGCTCGATCAGCGCCGTACCCCGCTCGACGAGTCGCGGGTCATCGAGCGCATTACCGACGGTGGTGTCCAGCATGCCGAGTGAGCGCTCGAAGAGCAGGCGCGCCGGTGCCTCGTCGGGGATGCGGGTGACGACTTGGTCCTCGATGAGCTGCAACGGGACACGGGCGAGTTGGTAGTGAAACCGCAGAACGGCGAACGGGAGTTCGGAAATCTTCATCAACTTCTCCTGGGTATGGCCCGCCGTCAGGGCAGGTCGGCTTCGTTGGTCACGTTCTGAGCTTCGCGGCGAAGACGGTCGGCCTCCGACTCGTCGTTGCGGGCCACCTGCACCGATGTCTGGTGCTCGGCGACGGCGTCGACGATTTCCTCGGAGGCGTCACGAATCTCGGCTCGCTCGTCGGCCTTCGCCCGTTGCATTTCGTGCTGTGCGTCCAGCTCGGCCTGTGTCTTCTCGGCGGTCGCCCGCTGCCGCGCGGCCTGCTCGGCCGCGTGCTTCTGGGCCGCCTGCCGAGCCTCGATCGACTCCTCGGTGGCAACGGCCTGCGCGTTCGCCGCGACGCGCTGTTGGGCGCCTTCCACCCGGGCTTCGGCAGCGTCGTCCTGCGCCTGCCTGGCCTGAGCCTCCGCGACGGCCTCCATCGCGTTGGCTTCCTTCCGCTCGTGCGCCTGTGTTTGCTCGAGTTGACCCTCGGCGGTCAGCGATTCGTTGCCGGTGACCGCCCCGAAGACCTCTTTCGCTTTGCCCTTCACCGAATCGATCAGGCCCCTACGCGCTTCGTCGGCTTTGTTCTGTTCGCTCATTCGGCAGTCTCCTCGCGGCGTTAGCCAAGCACTGAGTTCGTTCGTTGGTGTCACGCTCAGTGGTTCCACCGATGCCGCAGATCAAACACCCGTGTGACCTGGGTCACGCGCACACCGGAACGCCTCGGATCGTCCGCTACTGACGAGTCATCAAGCGCGACAACGAAAGTCATGCCCTCTACCGGGGCCGCGGGCCGGTCGCCGGTGCCGTCGCCGGCATCACGCCGGGCGAAAATCCTGAAATCGACGGATCGGCTACCGTCGACGGTATGTCCGAAGTCTCGGGTAACGCCCCAATCGACGACGTCAGCCCTGGCGACATCATCGCCGTCGACCGCGGCTCTGGTGAACGGCCCTACAAAGTGGTGTTCAAAGACGCCACCGGCGAACGCTACGTCGTGACGTTGCAGGACGACGACGGGGAGACCTTCCAGCTCGACCTGGCCGCCGGCACCACGGTGAGAAGGTCGCTGGCGTCGAAGTGGGAGTCTGCGCAAAGCCCCACCCCGCACGCGGAAACCTAGATAATCGCGTCCACGGCCGCGCCCCCGCTTATCCGCCGACGGTGACGCGGTCACCGACGCGGATCACGCCTTCCGCCGCCACCGCCAGATAGGCGCCCGCACACGGCTGAGGGCCATGACCGCCGGTGTCCCAACGGTTCTCGGCCGCCGGCGTGCGCAGCGCCTGCGGAGCGCGCGGCAGTGGGCCGTGTTCAAGCGTCGGCACCACGCATCGTGACGTGGCCGTCAGCACGCGCAGGCGTGCATCACCGACGACGATTTCCGTTCCGACCCAGTCGTTTTCGGCGTACGGCGGGTAACCCGGTGGCGTCCCGATCACGATGTTGGGCCGGTACCGCAGCGCTTCGACGCCGATGTGTTCCAGCGTGGCCGTGGTGATCGCGTGCAGTGGGGCCTCGTCGGTGAATGCGTCACCCGGGGTGGCCTGGGCGATCTGAAGGATGCGGCCGCCGACCTCGGCGTCCAAGCCCAGCTCCAGTAACTTCTCCGGGTCCGGGCGCACCAGCGTGGCGCCTTCCGGGCGCTGAGTGATCAGTCGGACCGGTCTTCCCAACAGCCCCGAGAGCAATTCGTCGATGCCCGGATCGTCCACCGCCATGCTGGTTCCGTCGGGCAGACCGATCGTCACCCGCCCAGCCTCTCGGTTGGCGGTGCACTTCAGCAGGCCCCGCCATAGCCTGGCGTTCTTGGCGCTCGCCACGTGACCGGTTGCGGTGTCCAACAGCGCGAGTCGCCGGTCGCCCTCCGCGCCGTGCTCGTCGACGAAGATGCTAGGTACGGTTTCGCCGAGCATCGACTTCACCGGGTACCGGAGCAGCCCTTCCACCCGCAGGCCGGCCGCGGCGGCGCCCCGAAAGGCCGTCGAATTCTGCACTGCCACCCTCACTCGGCGAGCCCACACGAACTGTCCCGCTCAGAGTATGCGGGAAGGGCTCAGGCCGGTGGTGAGGAAGATCAGCCCGGGCAGTAGGTGGATTCCGCCGCGCTGACCCAACCGGTCATGTCGGCGAACGTGAAGCCCTTGGAGCTCATGCCGGAGTGCAGGTCCGCGGCGATGGCGTCCGGTGTTTTGCCGGCCATCCGGTCGGAGCAGACCGCATGCCCTAGAGCGATCATGTCGGAGTCACTCGACGAGGGCCACGAGAAGCCGAGGTTGTGCAGTTTCGCCAAGTACGCGTCGTCCGTGGCGTCGGCCGATGCGATCGCGGGGCTTGCGGTGAGGGCAGCGCCAACCATAACGGGAATTGTCAATTTAGCCAGCCAACGCGGAGGAAGCATTTCGTGCCCTTCTTTTCTTGTCGGAGTCGAGTTGCGGCCAGTATATGAGTCGGCGCTGCCGGCGAATATTAAAATTGGGCAAATTGCTCACCCATGAAACCGGGCCGGTGTTACGTGTTTCTGGTGGGTGCAGCGTGAGCATCGATCGACGAGTTTGGCGACTTCCGGTCACGGACGGCGGGGTGTTCAGCCGGCGGGCGCGGTGACGATGATCGACTCCTGACCGGTTTGCCACGCCGTCGTGAAGACCGGTATCGCGACCTGTTCGTCGGGGTGCTCGGCCCCGGGGTCGTTGAGGTGGACGATCTGGTTGTTGGTGTCGATCCCGGTCACCACCACGAAGTGGTCGGCCTTGGTCCGCTGGTCGCTGGTGTTCCAGATGACCGCGGAGTTGACCCAGGCGATGACCTTCCGGTCATGGGCGAGGTACCGCTCCAGCGCGGGTAATCCGGTTTGATCCGGATGGTCCGAATAGATCATTTCGGACTTGATGCCGTAGTGGTCGAGTAGCACCACCGCGTCGGCCATTTCGATGCCGCCGTTGCCGTTGGTGTGGCTCGGGTCGCTGCGCGGTGCGTAGACGGGTCCGGGGTTGGTCTGCGAAGGCGTCGACTCCCCCAGTGCGATCATCTGCTGTTCCGTCGGCGCGTGACCGGTGATCTCACCGACCACGTCGGCGACGGCCATCAGCCCGCAATTGTCCTCGAGCGACTGGGGTTGCCAGAACTCGGCAGCCGCGCCGGGGTCACCGTAGATACCGTTTCCGCCCGGCGGCGCCCCGCCGGCCGCCTGCGACGGTGGCTGATTGCTGGGAGCGCTGCCGGCAATCGTCGTCGACGCGATGGCTTGCGGTGCCGGTGGCGACGGACGACACGAAGACAGCGGCGCCACACCTGTCAGAGCCACGCACGCCAAGAGCACCGCGGTGCCGACCGCGGGCGTGATCCGGGAGGTGGACATGAATGCTCGTCGAGGTTCGATCAATAAAGCTTGAAAGCTTTCACACGGTAGCAGTTAATGCGTATCGGTGACACGGCCTCTCGAAAGAACGCACCGACATACAAAAATCACACGAAACAATTGCTGATGACATCTGTCGATATTGGACGCGTTTTGTCGCCACGCGAATGTCTCGCCGCGGACGGCCTCAGTGCGGAAGCAGGCGCTGCTTTTGCTCGATGAACTCGTCTTCGGTGATGATCCCGGCGTCGCGCAGGGATGCCAGCTCGCGGAGTTCGGCGGCGATGCTGGTGATCGGGCCGCCAGCGGGGGCCTGGGACGCGGTGCTGGCGTCCGGCGTTCCCTTTTGCGTGGCGGTCCTGAACCGTTCGGCACGTCCCGTAACGGCAGCGGTGCCCGTGCCCGCCATCGCGCGCCCGGCCATGCTCGCCGCGGCCATTTCACCGAACAGGCTTCCGGAGCCGCTGGACGACGCCTGGGCGGCCGCGCCGACGCTGGTGGCGGGCAGGGCGAGGGCGGACGGGCGGATCGCCGGCGCGGCGGCCGCCCAGGCCGGCGGTACCGACAATCCGCCGACCATGTGCGCCTCGCCGAGGCTCGCCGTCGCCACCGATCCCCCCGCCAGGTTGGTGATCACCGGGAAGGGCGTGGGCGGAATGGGCGCCCACCCGGGCCAGGACTGGACGCCCGCCCAGCCGCTGACGATGTCGTCCGTGTGGAAACCGGTCAGGGCTCCGGCAACGTCGTAGGGAAGGGCCACTAAGGAAGAGGCGAGTCCCGCGGACCCGAGTTCTGGATCGGCGAACACCGCACTCAAGTCGGCCAGCAGTCCCAACAGGTCTCGCCCGCCGAAGCCGAAATCGAGGGGGCTGGCGAGGCTGGTGAGCGCATTGGGCGTCGCGGCGAAGGCTTGCTGCGTCGAGGAGAGGGCGCTCTGCACCTTCCCGGCCGAGGTGCCGGTGGCCTGGGTGAGGGCGGCCGCTTGCCGCACCGGCCCGCCCTGCGCGGTGCTCTGCTGTGGCGAGGCGAACGGCGTCAATCGCGTTGCCACCGCCGATGACGCCGCGTAGCCGTACATGGCTGCGGCATCTTGCGCCCACATCTCCGAGTACTGCGCCTCGGTGGTCGCGATCGCCGGGGTGTTCTGCCCGAAGACGTTGGTCGCGATCAACGACATCAGCAGGCTGCGATTGGCCGCGACGACCGGGGGCGGCACCGTCTCCGCGAAGGCCGCCTCGTAGGCGTAGGCAGCGGCTCTGGCCTGATTGGCCGTTTGCTCCGCCTGCGCCGCGGCGGTCCTCGCCCAGGCCACGTAGGGGGCGGCCGCGGCCGCCATCGCCGCCGCCGAGGGACCCAGCCAGGGCCCACCGGTCAGGGCCGTGATCTCGGCCTGATAGGCGTCCGCCGCGGAATGCAGTGCGACGGCCAGCTCGTCCCAGGCCATCGCGGCGGCCAGCGTCAGTGCCGACCCAGGCCCGGTGTACATCCGGGCCGAGTTGATCTCCGGAGGCAGCGCTGCGAAATCCATTTAGTCGGTCTCCTCCGGACGGTTCAGTGGGCGGCCACAGCGTTAACGGCCTGCAACGGGCCGTTGTGGGATAGCCCAACGGACAGCAAACAAATCGTGATCCTTCTAAGTACTACAGGTCTGGCAACGGCCGACGACCGTCTGTCACCCCCTGACCGCGCGGCGGACGTCTCAATCGCTTCGACATGCCCCTCTGACCTGGAATAGCGCGCTGTGGGCGCCGACGGTCACCGATAAGTTACCGCCGTTATTGCACGCGTGCCTGTCATCGGCGCGGGACGCGCGCAGGGCGTCAGCGAGTTCCCCGCCGCACGGTCCCGATGCGGATGGTCTGCTTGGATCGATACCACCACCGTGAGTGAGGTCGTTGATGAGAATTGTGCTGGCAGGCTATGGCAGCCGGGGCGACGTCGAGCCCTGCGCCGCCGTCGGTCGCGAGTTGCTCCGCCGCGGGCATGAGGTGCGCATGGCGGTCCCGCCCGACATGCTCGGCTTCGTCGAGGCGGCCGGTCTCGACGCCGTCGCTTACGGGCCCGACACAGGACAGCAGATCACCGAAACGACAGATTTCGTGCACCGTGTTCAGGATCCGATCAGCGCTCTGCCCCAACTCATGGAGCGCGTCAACCAGGTGTGGGCGGGCAAGAACTCGGCGCTGGCTTCGTTAGCAGAGGGTGCCGACTTACTGGTGGCTGGCATGAACGAGCAGCGGTTGGCGGCCAACGTCGCAGAGTTTTACGGAATGCCGTTCGCCGCGCTGCATTTTTTCCCCGCACTGGCACTGGAACTCGGGGGGTACCAGGAGCAGGTGACGAATGTGGCCGAAGGCCTGCAGCGCGAGGCGCTGGGGTTACCCGAAGCTGCCGGATCATTGACTCGGGACGTACTGGAGATCCAGACCTACTATGAGATTTGCGTGCCCGAGTTGGCCAGCGAGTGGGCAACATCCGGGCAGCGGCGGCCGTTCGTGGGGTCGCTGACGCTGGACATGCCCGCCGAGGTCGACGACGAGGTGTTGTCGTGGATCGCCGACGGGACGCCACCCATTTACTTCGGCTTCGGTAGTACGCCGGTGACATCGCCCGCGGAAACGGTCGCAGTGATCAGCGGGGCGTGCGAACAGTTGGGCGAACGAGCGCTGATTTGCAGCGGCCCAAACGATTTCAGCCACGTCACGCGGGCGGCCCACACCAAAATTGTGGACGCGGTCAACCACGGCGCCGTTTTCCCCACATGCCGCGCGATCGTGCATCACGGGGGCGCGGGTACCACCGCCGCGGGCATGCGGGCCGGGGTCCCGATGTTGGTGCTCTGGCTTTGGCTCGATCAGCCGATCTGGGCCTCCGCGGTCAGCCAGTTAAACGTGGGCATGGCCAGACCTTTTTCGGAATCAACCTACGATTCTCTCATCGCGGATCTGCGGTCCCTGTTCGCCGCGGACTATGCCACGCGGGCACGCGAGCTCGCTACCGCGATGACCAAGCCCGCCGAAAGTGTCGCGATGGCTGCCGACCTCCTCGAAGGCGTCGCCCGCTCGGGCTGATCGGTGCGACCTTCAGTGGTGCTAAGCGGCCGGGTCGTGTAGAAGGTTCTGGTGCAGGATCAGCCTTCTGACCCCTTCGATCCGTCGATGCTTCACGAAGCGATAGTCAGGCGGTTGTATCGCCGATCGATGGCCGAGGGGCACATCCGGGTGCCCGCAGTGCCCGCGTTGATCGACGAATATGTCCAGTTGTGCGGCAACGTCTGTGCCACCCTGGGCGTCTGGTACACGCCCGAACAGTCGTCTCAGCTCAGGGCCACCCTCGAGGCGGAGCTGGCGAAGGGTTTCAAGGCTTCGCCCCGGTCCGACATTGTCATCTCGTTCAACGCCCCCTTCGGGACGAGCGTGAATTTTCGGGTCAAAGCCGAATGGCGCAGCCTCGACGCCGATTACGACGAGTGGGTGGCCGTCCGTCCGCCGCCGCTGTTCGGCACCGAGCCCGACGCGCGCGTGCTGGCGCTGGCCGCCGAGGCACCCGATCCGACGACCTACCGCGTGCTGGACGTGGGTGCGGGAACCGGGCGCAACGCTTTGGCCCTCGCCCGTCGCGGCCACCCGGTGGACGCGGTCGAGATGGCGTCGAAGCTTGCCGATGTCATGCAATCGGAGGCGGAGCGCGAAGCGCTGGCAGTGCGGGTGATTCAGAGCGATGTCTTCACCGCGATGGAAAGCGTCCACGAGGAATACCAGCTGATGGTGCTCTCCGAGGTGGTGCCCGACTTCCGGACGACCCATGAGTTGCGGGGCATGTTCGAACTCGCCGCCGCTTGTCTGGCGCCCGGCGGGCGTCTGGTGTTCAACGCCTTCTTGCCGCGCGAGGGATATGTTCCGGACAACGTCGCGATGGAACTCGGCCAGCAGTGCAACACCATGATCTACACCCGCGACCAGATGGCGGGTGCGGCGGACGGTCTTGATTTCGAATTGGTTGCCGACGATTCCGCCTACGAATACGAGAAGGCCCACCTGCCCGAGGGCGGCTGGCCGCCCACGGGCTGGTTCGAGGGATGGGCCAACGGGCTCGATGTGTTCGACGTCGACCGCGAGCGCTCGCCGATCGAGTTGCGCTGGCTGGTCTACGAGAAGTCGACCTGAACAAAGTCGAATATCGTTGCACCCATGAGTGATATGGAACCGAACCGGCGATCGCTGCTGCTGGCAACGCCCCTGTTATTGGCGGCGCTGGCGGCCGGTGACAAGGCGGACGGTGTGGGAGACATCCAGTTGTCGCCGCCGCCGAAGACCGGCCCCGACCCCGCCGAGACGTTCGTCCTCCCCTACCAGGACATTGGTTTCCGGCCCTGGGGCAATCTGCCCCCGCGCAGCGGGGAAATGGCCGTGTTGTACGGCGACTTCGACCGGCCGGGACCCTATCTGGTCATGATGAGGTGGAATCCGGGTTGGTTCAGCGCGCCACACACCTATGCGACCGACCGGATTCAGGTCGTGGTGTCCGGCACGTGGTTTGTCAACAGCGGCAACGGTTTTGAACCCCAGGACGCTGTCCCGGTCGGGCCGGGCGGTTACGTCAAGCGGGTTGCCCGCACTCCGCACTACGATGGCGTTCCGGCCGACCGACCCGACCCCGCAGTGATCGCCGTTTTCGGCATGGGACCCGTCGACATGCAGCTGATGGACGCCACCCAGCCGTCGTGGCGTCAGGTGTGATGCCGCTCAGCTCGCGGCGGTGAGGTCGCGGGTCGCCGGCCCCTCCAGCAGGGTGCCGTCCGGCGCGAACCGCGACCCGTGCAGGGGGCACTCCCACGCCTTGTCGGCGTCGTTCCAGTTCACGATCCCGCCGAGGTGCGGGCACACCGGGGAAACGACATGCTCCGTGCCGTCGACACGGCAATGCGCCTCCAGATGCCACGGCGGCCCGCTCACCACGCCGCCCTCGTCGGGGCCGGGGCTGCGCCGGCCGGTGCGCAGCAGGGGGGTGATCCAGCCCTTGGCCAGATCGAATCCCACCTCGGCATTGAACTGCATGGCGGTGGGCAGCCCGGTCAGCTCGTGCGGGCTCCAGCTGGCGAAGGCTTTGGCCCAGTCCATCCGTCCGCCCAGGATGCGGCTCGACAGGGCCAACGCCGCGGCGGCCCCGTTGGTCATGCCCCACTTGTTGAAACCCGTTGCCACGAAGATGGTTTGGGTATTCGGCAGGATGGGTCCGACGTAGGGCAGCTGGTCGATGGGGGTGTAGTCCTGCGCCGACCAGAAATGTGTCTGTTCGGCGCCCGGGTAGTGTTGGCGGGCCCACGACGCCAGTTCCTCGAGGGCTTTCGAGGGGCTCTTCTTGCGGCCTACGGTGTGGCCGGCCCCGCCGACGATCAGCCGCTCCCCGTCCGCGACGGGCGCATACCGCACCGAGCGCGTCGGCGAATCGGTGGAGATCATCATCGGCCGGGTGATGTTGCCCGGCACCTTGAACGCCAAGCAGTAGGACCGGCTCGGCTTCACGCGCGCGAAATATCCGCCGCGATCCAGGATCGGGATACCGGTCGCGAGAACCAGCTGGCCGGCTTCGAGTTCCGCGTCGCGGCGGACCGCGTCGTTGACGTGCACCCGAACCCGGTCCCCGCGGCTTGACACCCGCCGGACCCGCGTGTGCTCGACCAGCCGGCCACCGCGGCCGAGCAGCTCGCCGGCCAGCGCGTCCAGGAACGGCATGGGATCGAATTGCGCCTGGTCGGGCAGGCGCACCCCGCCGTGATACGGGAACGGGACCCCCGCGTCGTCGTCCCAGACCGCGGGCAGCCCAACCGCCTGGCACGCCGTCAGCTCCAGGCGGGCGGACGGCACCCCCTTGGCCGACTGGGCATAGGTGTAGGCGTCCTCACGCTGGACCGCGATGTCATGCGATTGGCAGTAGTCGACCACCCAGTCCTGGCCCTCGCGGTTGCCCTCCACGTACGCACGCGCCAGTTCCGTGCCATGCCTGGGCAGGATCTTCGACAGGTGGGTGCCCTGCAGCAGGCTGATCTTTGCGGTGGTGTTTCCCGTCGCACAGGCCCCCACCGTGCGCGCCTCGAGCACCAGCACATCCTTGCCCGCGCGGGCCAGTAATACCGCCGTCATCAGCCCGGTGATGCCGGCGCCGACGACGATGACATCCGCGGAACGGCGGCCCTTGTCAAGCTCGCTTGCGGCCCAAGGCTGTTCGGCTCGGTTGTCCAACCATAAAGACGTCACGGGTGGGCTAATACCCTCGCGGGAACAAGGGAAACCCCGCCGCGGGCCGGCCGCCCTCGTCACGCCCGCTTCAACCGTGCTCTCGCCGCTTTCACCGATTCCCCCGCGGCGCGACTGGCTTCCTTGGCCCGCTCGTAGCCTTGTTCGGCGCGCTCGAGGTCGCGTTCGGCCGTGCGCAGAGCCGCGACGGCCTGCTCACGCCGCTGCCGGGACGCGTCCCGTTCGGCCCGACGCTCCGACAGCCTGGCGTCGGCATCGGCCTTCCGGTGCTCGGCGGCGGTCACCGCTGCGGTCAGTTCTCCCAGCCGCCGCTCCCTGGCCGCGTCGCGCGCGGGCCGCGGAGGCGTCGCCGGCTCCTTCGCCTTTTCTGTCCGCGTCGCCACCGGCGCCGCCGCGCCGAAATCACCGAAACCCGACCACCGCTCGGGGCGGGCCAGCCGGCCGAGCCGCTCCCTCACCTCGCGTTCGGCGATGGCGGCTTGCAGCGTGCTGGTGATGTCGTCGCGCACGGCGGAGGACGGGTTGCTGACGTCGGCCGCTTGCAGTGCTGCCCGCGTGAGTTCGTCGATCAGCCGATGTTGCTCGGCGGACAAGTCGCGGATACGTTGGCCGTCCATCGCGGCGTGCGCGGCGCGCAGCCGGTCCCCCAGGCCCCCCAGGCGCTGTGCGGAGTCGGTGTGCCGCAGTGCGAGTCGGTTGACGACCCACGCCGCGGTGGTCGGTTTGTTGGCTGCGGCGATCCGCTTCGCGGCGGCCTCGTCCCCGCGGCGCTTGGCCGCGGCCGTCAATTTGGTGCGCTCCGCGACGAAGTCCTTCGGCGGCGCCCAATAAAGACGGTCGAGTTCGTCGTCGGCCATGACCCCCATGATCCCCGCGCCCGCACGCGCCGGTTTAAAAATCGCACGACCGTGGCACCTGATGGGCAACATCTTCCCGCTGGGCGCTGCCTTCAACCCGGCAACCAGCAGAACGCAAGGATCCGACAGCTCAATGATGCCCACGAACAGTGATCGGCCCGCCCGCCGGATCCTCTGGGATCGCAGGCCGCGCCGGTTGCTGATCGCCGCGCTGGTGATCGTGGCCGTGGCGGGCGTCGTCGTGATTGCGGCTTGCGGTCATCGCAACGCGTCGCCGAAAACCGCAGGACCGGCACAAGTCACCATCACACCCGGCCCGGATGCGCGCAACGTCGATCCACTCGCACCCGTGATGGTCAAGGCCGAGTCGGGGACGCTCACCGACGTCAGCATGGTCAACGAGAGCGGCAAGCAGGTGCAGGGTGTGATGACGCCCGACAACACCGTGTGGAAGCCCACGGTCCCGCTGGGCTATGGCCGCACCTACACGTTGACGGTCAACAGCCGAGGCCCCAATGGCCTTGCGTCGAACCAGGTTTCGTCCTTTTCGACGCTCAAACCGTCCAACCAGACGAAGGTTTCGTTCACCACCACGTCGGAGGCCGCGCTCAAAGACGGCGGGACGTACGGCGTCGGGACGGTGGTTGTCGCCCACTTCGACGAGCAGATCGCCGACCGGGCCGCCGCCGAACGGCAGCTGGCCGTGACCACCGACCCCAAGGTGCAGGGCTCGTGGTTCTGGGTCGACGGCCAAACCGCGCACTGGCGGGCCGAGCACTACTACGCGCCGGGAACGGCCGTCACGGCCGAGGCCAAGATCTACGGAATCGCCCTGGGCAACGGCCTATTCGGGCAAGACGATACCAAGGTGTCGTTCCGGATCGGCGACGCGCACGTGTCCATCGCCGACGATGCCACCAAACAAGTCAGCGTCTTCAACAACGGCGCGTTGATGCGGACCATGCCCACCTCGATGGGTATGGGCGGCACCGAAAACGTCGGCGGAAAGAGCATCTCGCTGTGGACGCCGCCGGGTGTCTACACCGTCCTCGACAAGGGCAACCCCGTCGTCATGGACTCCTCGACATTCGGTCTGCCCAAGAACTCGCGCCTGGGTTACCGCGAAACCATCAACTACGCCACCCGGATCAGCACCGACGGTATTTACCTGCATGAGCTCGACGCCACGGTGTGGGCTCAGGGGCATCGGGACACGTCGCACGGATGCCTGAACCTCAACGCCGACAACGCGAAGTGGTTCTACGACTTCTCGGTGCCCGGCGATGTGGTCGAGGTTCGCAACAGCGGCGGCCCGCCGTTGACGCTGGCGCAGAACGGCGACTGGACGATCAGCTGGGACGACTGGCGCAAGGGCAGCGCCCTGAAGCCGACATGAACGTGACGTGACGGAGCTCATTGGTCACCCATAGTTGTGCTCCATTTCACAGTAAACTCTTGACTCGTTCCAGATAAGTGCGTCATATTGGTGCGGTGTCATCGACGGCCGATTACGCGGAACGACTGCGGATGGCCGATCTGCGGGTGACCCGCCCTCGGGTCGCGGTGTTGGAGGCGGTGGACGCCCACCCCCACGCCGACACCGAGACGATCTTCTCGGCGGTGCGCGTCGGCCTGCCCGATGTCTCCCGCCAGGCCGTATACGACGTCCTCAACGCGCTGAGCACCGTGGGTTTGGTCCGCCGGATCCAGCCCTCCGGATCGGTCGCCCGTTACGAGTCGCGGGTCGGCGACAACCACCACCATGTCGTGTGCCGATCCTGTGGCGTGATCGCCGACATCGACTGCGCGGTGGGTGCTGCCCCTTGCCTCACCCCGTCAGACGAGAACGAAATTCTCGACGGCTTCGTCCTCGACGAGGCCGAGGTCATCTATTGGGGCGTGTGCCCCGACTGTTCGACCGCAGGTTCCTAGCTCGCAGCCCAATCACCCCTAAGAAAGGAATGCTGTGTCCAGCGATATCTCCCAAGGCCGGCCGCCCCACGAGGACAGCAAGACGGCCAGCACCAGCGAGAGCGAAAACCCCGCAATCCCCTCCCCCAAGCCGAAATCGAATGCGCCGCTGACGAACCGGGATTGGTGGCCCGACCAGATCGACGTGTCGACGCTGCACCCGCACTCCGCGCAGGCCAACCCGCTCGGCGACGACTTCGACTACGCCGCGGAGTTCGCCAAGCTCGACGTCGAGGCGCTCAAGGCGGACGTGATCTCGGTGATGACCCACTCCCAGGACTGGTGGCCCGCAGACTACGGGCACTACGGAGGCCTGTTCATCCGGATGAGCTGGCACGCCGCGGGCACCTACCGCATTCACGACGGGCGCGGCGGCGGCGGCCAGGGCATGCAGCGGTTCGCCCCGCTGAACAGCTGGCCGGACAACGTGAGCCTGGACAAGGCCCGCCGGTTGCTGTGGCCGGTCAAGAAGAAGTACGGCAACAAGATCTCCTGGGCCGACCTGATCATCTTCGCCGGCAACTGCGCCCTGGAGTCGATGGGATTCAAGACCTTCGGCTTCGGCTTCGGCCGTGAGGACGTCTGGGAGCCCGAGGAGGTTCTCTGGGGCGAAGAGGACACCTGGTTGGGCACCGACAAGCGCTACTCGGGCAAGCGGGACCTCGCCCAGCCTTACGGGGCCACCACGATGGGCCTGATCTATGTGAATCCCGAGGGCCCCGAGGGTAAGCCGGACCCCGTCGCCGCCGCGATCGACATCCGCGAAACGTTCGGCCGGATGGCGATGAACGACGAGGAGACCGCCGCATTGATCGTCGGTGGGCACAGCTTCGGCAAGACCCACGGCGCCGGCAGCGGCGATCTGGTCGGCCCCGAGCCCGAGGCCGCCCCGATCGAACAGCAGGGGCTGGGCTGGAAGAGCTCGTATGGCACCGGCGTCGGCAAGGACGCCATCACCAGCGGCCTGGAGGTCGTCTGGACGCCCACCCCGACCAAGTGGGACAACACCTTCCTGGAGACCCTCTACGGCTACGAATGGGAGCTCACCAAGAGCCCCGGCGATGCCTGGCAGTTCGTCGCCAAGGACGGCGCCGGCGCGGGCACCATCCCCGATCCGTTCGGCGGCCCGGGCCGCGCGCCGACGATGCTGGTCACCGACATCTCGATGCGCGAGTCCCCGATCTATCGCGACATCACCCGGCGCTGGCTGGACCACCCCGAGGAGCTCGCCGATGCGTTCGCCAAGGCCTGGTACAAGCTGCTGCACCGCGACATGGGACCGGTCAGCCGCTACCTCGGGCCGTGGGTTGCCGAGCCGCAGCTGTGGCAGGACCCGGTCCCGCCGGTCGACCACGAGCTGGTCGACGACAAGGACGTCGCGGCGCTGAAGCAAAAGGTGCTCGACTCGGGCCTGTCGGTTCCGCAGCTGGTCAAGACGGCCTGGTCCGCGGCGTCCAGCTTCCGGCGCACCGACAAGCGGGGCGGCGCCAACGGGGCGCGGCTGCGCCTCGAGCCGCAGCGCAGCTGGGAGGTCAACGAGCCCTCCGAGCTGGACAAGGTCCTGCCCGCGCTGGAGAAGATCCAGCAGGACTTCAACGCGTCCGCGTCGGGCGGCAAGAAGATCTCGCTGGCCGACCTGATCGTGCTGGCCGGATCCGCGGCGGTCGAGAAGGCGGCCAAGGACGCCGGCTACGAGATCTCGGTGCACTTCGCGCCCGGGCGCACCGACGCCTCGCAGGAGAACACCGACGTGGAGTCGTTCGCGGTGCTCGAACCGCGGGCCGACGGGTTCCGCAACTACATCCGCGCCGGCGAGAAGGCGCCGCTGGAGCAGTTGCTGCACGAGCGGGCCTACCTGCTGGGGGTGACCGGTCCGGAGATGACCGTGCTCGTCGGTGGCCTGCGCGCGCTCAATGCCAACCACGGCGGGAGCAAGCACGGCGTGTTCACCGACCGGCCCGGCGTCCTGACGAACGACTTCTTCGTCAACCTGGTCGACATGGACAACGCGTGGAAGACGTCGGAGTCGGCGGAGAACGTCTACGAGGTGGTCGACCGCAAGTCGGGCCAGCTGAAGTGGACGGCCACCGCGAACGACCTGGTGTTCGGGTCGAACTCGGTGTTGCGTGCCCTTTCCGAGGTCTATGCCCAGGACGACAACGAGGGCAAGTTCGTCGAGGACTTCGTCGCCGCCTGGGTCAAGGTCATGAACGCCGACCGGTTCGACCTCAAGTAACGCACGGATACGACGCGACGCCCCGCGGGTTTTCGGCTCGCGGGGCGTCGTGCGTCGTTTAGCGGCTCGCTCAGCGCGCGAGATCCCACTGGCCGAAGTCCGGCGCGAGCACGTCGTCGATGTCGACGTTGATGCCGCCGAGGAGCGGACTCGGGTTCGACGGGCTGTTCACCACGGCCTGATACAGCACCGCTGCGGGTTCCCGCGAGCCGTGCGACCACGATTTCGTCTGCCACGCCCAGCGGCGCCCCGCGGTCGTCGAGTTTCCGATGACGCCGTCCCGGATCGCCCAGCCGCACGCGTTGGCATGCCCGTAGATGCCGGTGCGGCCCACGCCCAATGCGGAGTTGATCCCCCGAAACCATTGGACGGCAACGCTGTTCCAGGTGTTCTCGTCGATGTCGTCGTCGACGCTGAAGAAGATCGGGGCAGACCCCGGGCCCCCGGCCGCGCCGTGCAACCGTTGGGCCGTCTGGGCATCCGCCACACCGCCGTCGAAGCCGCGGGTGTAATCCGACGGGTCCGGCCAGCCGGGTTTGCCGTACTGAAAGTTGCTGACGATGTGCAGGCCCGCCCCGCGCAGCGCGTCGGCGTACCCGCGGGTGAGCGGTTTTGCCTCGAAGTTGGCTCCCGGCCGCGACTCCGACACGTAGTTCACCACGCCGTCATAGCCCGCCGACTTGATCTCGTCCGGCGAAATCCTGCGCTCGGCGAAATCGATCAGCCGCATGTCGGCGGCGAAGGCCTTCCGGTCGTTGAGGGGCGCGGCCGCCGCGCTCAGACCGAGCAGCACCGGTGCGGCGGCGAACTTGAATACGTCGCGCCGCGATACCGATCGTCGCGCGCCGCATTCGCCCGGTGCGGCCGAATCCTGCACGGGCGTGATGCTAACAAACGGCTCGAAAACGGGGCTAGGACGCCGTGAAGCGGGCGGCGCGGCTCCCCCGAAGCGTTCGCACAGTCCATGGCTCGGTAGTGCGCATCGGGCTGTGTGCGCGGGAGGCGGGGCGAACGGGTCAATCCCCTTCGGGGCCGGGTGGCATGATCTTTTGCGTGCCGGATTTCCGTCAGAGCGATTACGCGGCAGCCGGTGACGTGCGAGCTCGTTGCGCTCGATTAGGTAATCGAACTATAGTCTGGACACATGTCCAGTTTGCTGTCACGGAGCTCGGGAGTCCGTTGACCGCGATGGGTTCGGCGTTGTTCCGCGGTCATTCACCAGCAAAGAAGAGTTGAGTATGCGAATTGCCCTGCTGTCCTACCGTAGTAAAACCCATTGCGGCGGACAGGGCGTCTACGTGCGCCATCTCAGCCACGGTCTGGTGGAACTCGGTCATGACGTCGAGGTGTTCTCCGGTCAGCCTTATCCCGACCTGCTCGACCCGCGGGTGCGGCTGACCAAAGTGCCGAGCCTGGATCTCTACCGCGAACCCGACCCGTTCCGCGTGCCGCGGCCCAGCGAGATTCGCGACTCGATCGACCTGTTGGAACTGCTCACCACGTGGACCGCGGGGTTCCCCGAACCGCGGACATTCACCATGCGCGCCGCGCGGTTACTGGCTGGCCGGGCGGCCGATTTCGACGTCGTGCACGACAACCAGAGCCTGGGCACCGGGCTGCTCAGGATCGCCGGCGCGGGACTGCCGGTGGTGGCGACGGTGCACCATCCCATCACCCGTGACCGGGTGCTCGATCTGGCCGCGGCGCGTTGGTGGCGAAAACCGTTGGTGCAGCGATGGTATGGGTTCCTGGGGATGCAGCAGCAGGTGGCGCGCCAGATCCCGGACCTGCTGACCGTTTCGTCGTCGTCGGCGGCGGACATCGTCAGCGACTTCGGGGTCTCGCCGGAGCAGCTGCACGTGGTGCCGCTGGGTGTGAACACCGAACTGTTCAAGCCGGGGTCGCAGCCCCGGCATCCCGGGCGGGTCATCGCCATCGCCAGCGCGGATACCCCGCTCAAGGGTGTGCGCACCCTACTGCAGGCGGTCGCGCGGCTGCGCACGATCAGGGATCTCGAGCTGCGGCTGGTTGCGAAGGTCGAACCCAACGGCCCGACCCATAAACTCATCGCCGAGCTCGGCATCTCCGACATCGTCCACATCACCAGTGGGCTTTCCGACGCCGAGCTTGCCGCGCTGTTCGCGTCGGCCGAAGTCGCCTGCATTCCCTCGCTCTACGAAGGGTTTTCGCTGCCCGCGGTGGAGGCCATGTCCAGCGGCACGCCGATCGTGGCCAGCCGGGTGGGCGCCCTGCCCGAAGTCCTCGGCGCCGACGGCGCGTGCGCCGAACTGGTGCCACCGGCCGACGTCGACGCGCTCACCCGCGCGCTCGGTGACCTGCTGGACTTGCCGGAGAAGCGGCGGAGTCTGGGTAAGGCGGGACGAACCCGTGCGGTCGACGTGTTCAGCTGGGAGGCGGTGGCCGCTCAAACCGTCCGGGTGTACGAGCGGGCGATCGCACGCAACACGGCCGCGGCTGAAGGCGAAGCGCCATGCTGACCGTCGATTTCGACCGGCTGCGGGTCGGGCCCGCGACCAAGGTCATCGACGTCGGGTGCGGGGCCGGTCGGCACGCCTTCGAGGCGTATCGGCGCGGCGCGGACGTGGTCGCGTTCGACCGCGACCCGGACGAATTGCGTTCGGTCGACACCATTCTGCGCGCGATGGCGGAAGCCGGCGAGGCGCCCGCCGGGGCGTCGGCGAAGGCGGTGCTCGGTGATGCGCTGAAATTGCCGTACGCCGACGAGACATTCGACTGCGTGATCGCATCGGAGATCCTCGAGCACATTCCGCGCGACGACGCCGCCATCGCCGAACTGATCAGGGTGCTCAAAGTCGGCGGCACCCTGGCGGTCAGCGTGCCGCGCTGGCTGCCGGAGCGGGTGTGTTGGCTGCTGTCCGACGAATACCACAGCAATGAGGGCGGCCACGTCCGCATCTACCGGGCCAGCGAACTACGCGACAAAATCGTCGACGGTGGAATGCAATTGACGCACGCCCACCACGCCCACGCGCTGCACTCCCCCTTCTGGTGGCTGAAATGCGCTGTGGGCGTGTCAAACACCGACCACCGCGCCGTGTCCGCGTACCACAAACTCCTGGTGTGGGACCTGATGCAGCGGCCGAAGATCACGCAGCTGGCGGAATCGCTACTCAATCCCCTGGTCGGCAAGAGCGTGGCGATGTACTTCGTCAAACAGCCGGCGGCCGAAAGCCCAGCGACCGTGGGATGTGCAGTTGCATCGGTCTAATCCCCCATCGGTCCCGGGCGTCCTCAGTCCCGAGCAGTGCCGTCAAACCGCGGCGTCAATCGCAGCCCTCCAAGAGCCCTCGGGAGCCATCCCCTGGTCTGAGGGCGGTCACACCGATCCGTGGGATCACATCGAGTGTGCGATGGCGCTCACCGCCGCCGGGTTGCTGGAACCGGCGCGCGCCGCCTTCGAATGGAGCCGCCGCACGCAGCGCGCCGACGGCTCCTGGCCCATCCAGCTGCGCGCGGGGGTCGTCGAGGACGCCAACAGCGACAGCAACTTCTGCGCCTACATCGCTACCGGTGTCTGGCACCACGTGCTGGTCACGGGCGACCAGCGCTTTGCCACTCAGATGTGGCCGGTCGTGCAGAAGGCCATTGACTTCGTCATCGATCTGCAGGTCGGCTATGGCGAGATCTGTTGGGCCCGAAGCGAAGCCGGTCCCCTGCAGGAAGCGTTGTTGACCGGCTGCGCGAGCGTTTTCCACAGCATCCGGTGCGCCCTGGCGCTCGCCGCCCTGGTCGGCGAGCCGCAGCCGGAGTGGGAACTGGCCCTGGGCCGCCTCGGTCACGCGATCGCCGCTCACCCGGAGGTGTTCACCGAAAAAGACCGCTACTCGATGGACTGGTACTACCCCATCCTCGGTAGCGCCTTGCGGGGGCCGCAGGCGGCCGCGCGGATCAAGCAGCGGTGGGACGACTTCGTGGTCGGCGGCCTCGGCATTCGGTGCGTGGTCGACAGACCCTGGGTTACCGGCGCCGAGACATGCGAATTGGTCATGGCGCTCGATGCCATCGGCCAGCGGTCGGCGGCGCACCGGCAGTTCGGCGCGATGCAGCATCTGCGCGAACAAGACGGCTCCTACTGGACGGGGCTGGTTTTCGCGGACGGCAAGCGGTGGCCCGAGGAGCGCACCACGTGGACGGGCGCGGCGATGATCCTGGCCGCGGACGCGCTCTCGGACACCACGGCGGGCGCCGGAATCTTCCGCGGCCACCGACTGCCGATGGGCTTGCAGACGGACTTCGACTGCGAATGCGTCGGCGCCGGTCCCGGTCGGTAACGGTCGACTCTAGATCGCTTCGCCCGGCTGCCCGCTGACGCGTTCGAGCACCCGCAGCGACCCGGTGGCCGAAACCTCGCGGAACTGACCGGAATCGGTTGCGCGACAGTAGATGTAGTACGGCGGTCGGCCGCCGTCCCTGGGGTCCGGGAAGACGTCGTGGATGGCCAGTCCACCGCCGACCGTCACCCACTTGGCCCACCCGTCGAAGTCCTGGTTGGCGGCGGCCTCGCTGTGGCCGCCGTCGATGAACAAGAAGTGCAGCGGCGACCGCCAGCCGGAGGCTACGACCGGCGACTTGCCCACGATGGCAACGACGTGGTCGGCAAGCCCTGCGGCATCGAGCGTGCGGCGGAACGTCGGCAGCGTGTCGAACAGCCCCGTGACCTCGTCGACCAGTGAGGCGTCGTGGTACTCCCAGCCGGGCTGATGTTCCTCCGAGCCGTGGTGGTGGTCGATCGTGTACAGCACGCCGCCCGTCTGCTGGGCCGCCGCACCCAGCAACAGGGTGGATTTGCCGCAGTACGTGCCGATCTCGACGCCCACGCCGCCGTCGAGATATCGCACGGCGGCGTCGTAGAGCGCGCGGCCCTCGTCGGCGGGCAGGAAACCCCGCACCTGCTCGGCCAACGCAAACAAGCGCTCGGGTGCGCTCGCATCGACGTGACTCATCAGATGAACCTATCGTTTCCGGCGACAGCGCCGGCGCGGTGGTCGTGGTGGCGATCAGGAGTGTTCACAAAACGTAAGCCCAGCGGCCGGGGCGGGACCGCTTTACCATCATGCTGTGCGCCGCCCCTCGCCCGTTCGTAGCTGTGTTGCTGCTGTCCTCGCCGTGGTCCTGACCGTGGGCGGGCTGGTATTGCCCGCCGCGGTGCCGTCGTCCGGGATCCCGAGCGCCGCCGCGGCCAGCTGCCCCCCGGTGCAGGTGGTGTTCGCCCGCGGCCGAATGGAATCGCCCGGACCGGGAGCGCTGGGCAACGCGTTCATCAGCGCGCTGCGATCCAAGGTCAACAAGAACATCGGCGTGTATGCCGTCAATTACCCGGCCGACACCGAGGTCGCTCAGGGTGCCAACGACATGAGCCGCCATGTTCAGGACATGATCACCAATTGCCCCAATACCCGACTGGTGCTGGGCGGTTACTCGCTGGGGGCGGCCGTCACCGACGTTGTGCTCGCGGCGCCCATTGGTGCGTTCGGATTCGACAGCCCATTGCCGCCGGGCGCCGATCAGCACATCGCGGCCGTGGCGTTGTTCGGCAACGGAAGCCAGTGGGTGGGGCCGATCACCAACTTCAGCCCGATCTACAACGACCGGACCATCGAGTTGTGCCACGGCGCCGATCCCATCTGCAACCCGGCGGACCCGAACACCTGGAAGGCGAACTGGCCGCAACACCTTGCCGGTGCCTACATCGATGCCGGCATGGCCAACCAGGCCGCCGACTTCGTCGCCGGCAAGCTCTGAGACGCGGGAGAGTCGCTCCCGGCCAATAGGCGACCCTCCGATTTGATAGCGCCGGCGCTATCGGATTCGCGAATCAGGGAAATGATCAACCGTCTGGTCACTCGGGTGGCCAACGGGCGCGCTATGCGCAATTTTGCGCTATTACGTGCGAAATATTCAGGCCGGAGTGTTGGTGCTCGAGTACAGCTTGAAGTCGCGGATGAGCGGAATGACCTCGCCACCGGGAATCGCGGCGTGCTGCCGGGCGCGGAAAGCCGGGTGACGGCGCATCGCGTCACGACGTTCGCGCTCATGCCGCTGCGCCGCGGTCCATAACGGATGGGACTGAAGGAAAATAACCGTCGCTCCCGTTGTATTAGCCACGATCGTTAACTCCTCTCAGTACAACCCGCATTAGCTACACCCGGTGGTTATCGGCTTGTGATCTCAGAATGCCCGGCCGATCCTGAGACCAAACCACCCGTGAAGTTGAGAATTAGCCATGAATTTCGACTAATCGTTCAACCACCGCCGTGCCGGCGTCCGTGCTGGCCCGCCGGGTATCCGAAACGGTAGCGGCGACCACCGACACATTTCTGTGTTTCGGCTCCGTACGCCGGCGGCTGCTATGGTCCCTTGCGTATGCCCAAGATGGATCGCCGCCGCATGATTTTGACGACCGGGATCGGCGTGCTGGCAGCCGCGCTGCCTGCGCCGCAAGCCCTGGCCCAACCCTCGGGACGGGATTCGCCCGCGGACCGCCCGCCCGCTCCCGCGGCGCCCAGCGGCCAAACCGGCACCTACGTCTTTCACGACGAGTTCGACGGTCCCGCCGGCTCGGCACCCGACGCCTCGAAGTGGACGGTGGCGAAGGCCCGCGAGACGATCAAAGACCCGACGTACTGGGAACAGCCCGACCACATCGGGCAATACCGCGACGACCGGCGCAACGTCTTCCTCGACGGCAACTCCAACCTCGTGCTGCTCGCCGCCAAGGACGGGCCCACCTACTACAGCGGCAAGGTGCAGAGCCTCTGGCGCGGCGGAGTCGGCCACACCTGGGAAGCTCGCATCAAACTCAACTGCCTGACCGCCGGCGCCTGGCCGGCCTACTGGCTGGGTAATGATGACCAGGGCGAGATCGACGTGATGGAGTGGTACGGCAACGGCAGCTGGCCCTCGGCCACCACGGTCCACGCGAAAGCCAACGGCGGCGAGTGGAAGACCCACAACATCGCGGTGGACAGCGCCTGGCACACCTGGCGCACCCAGTGGGACGAGGCCGGAATCCGATTCTGGAAGGACTACGCCGACGGGGCCCAGCCGTACTTCGACGTACCGGCGAGCGCGCTGCCCGATTGGCCCTTCAACGCGCCGGGCTACACCGTCTATCCGGTGTTCAACCTCGCGGTGGCGGGCTCCGGCGGCGGCGACCCCGGGCCCGGAAGCTATCCCGCCAGCATGCTGGTCGACTGGATACGGGTCTGGTAGTCGAGGGCCCGGCAGCGTTCGAGCAGTGCCGTCGTTGGCGCCTCCCGGAACGCCAGCACCATGTGCTCGCAGCCGAGTTGCTCGAATTCGGGCAACAGCGCGAGTTGCTCGTCCACCTGACCGGGTTCCGCCGGGTGTAGTGACACCTGTGCGGAGCGCTCGATCTCGCCCGGGTCGCGTCCCACGACGACACACGCCTCAGAGAGCCGGCCGTTGACTGCGCCCCATCGTTCTGGCCCCTCGTGTCCCGGCATGTTCCACATGTCCGCGTGACGTGCGATGACGCTCAACATCTTCGGTTCCGTGCCGCCGATCACGATCGGCGGGTGCGGGCGCTGCAGGGGCTTCGGTTCGCAGAGCGCGTCTTGGAGGGTGAAGAACCTCCCCTTGAAGGTCACCGATTCCTCGGCCCAGAGCCGACGGATCACGGTCAGCGCCTCGTCGACCATCGCGACGCGGGTGCCCGGGCCAGGGAACGCGATCCCATAGCCGCGATGTTCGGCCTCGTGCCATCCGGCGCCGATCCCGAAGTTGAGCCGCCCGCCGGAGATGTGGTCGACGGTGACCGCCATCTTGGCGAGGATCGCGGGGTTCCGGTACGTGACACCGGGTACCAGGCAACCGATGCGCGCCTGTCGGGTCACCACGGCCATAGCGGCCAGCGCGGTCCATCCCTCGAAGGTGGGGTCGGTGTGTTCCATCGGCCCGTAAAAATGGTCGTAATCCCACACCGTGTCAAAACCGAGGTTGTCGGCGATGCGCCACAACTGCTCGAGTTCGGGATATTTGAAACCCAGGTCGAATTTGACCGTGATGCGCATGCGGCGATATTAAGACCGGCGCCGCGCTGCCGCAGGCGCAAAGGGCCAGATCCCCGAATTGTCGTGCGGGCGTAAGGTGCCAGACCTGCCGCATTAACCGTAGGCAAGTGCGACACGAGCGCTAGCAGACGCAAATCAGTTGTGCCGGTGGCCAACTGGTTCCTTTATGCCCGGCTCAATGGGTAAGCAGGGCCACCGCGCTCCACACTCTGCCGCCCGGGTGACGCGGATCCGGCTGGGGCAGCCAGGCCAACGGGCGCATCCACACCGGCAGGCGGTGAAACCGGTGGGCGGCCGCATATAGCGCCTCCACCTCGACGGTGCGCCAGCCCAAATCTTCGAAATACGCCAACCCGTTTTCGGGTGCGAACTTGAACGGGGCGTTTTGCAACATGCCCGCCATTTTCTTGTTCATCATCTTCTTCAGGCCCGGCCCGGCGAAGTCGAGCATCCACCAGGCGACCTCGGGCCGCGTAATGGCCGCCGACAGCGCCGCGACGTCGCCGTCCTCGAGATACATCAACAGGCCCTCGGTCAGTACCAGCGCCCTGGCGGCGCCGCGCAGGGCCTCGTCGAGGAAGGCGTGGAGGGCGGCGGGGTCGGCCAGATCGACAGCGACACGGGTCAGCCGGCACCGCGGCGCCTCGTCGGCGAGTAGCTGCGTCTTCTCCGCCAGCAACTTCGGCAGATCCGCCTCCACCCACGTGAGTTCGGCCGGGAGGTCCAGCCGATAGGGCCGGGTGTCCAAACCGGCCGCCAGGTTCAGCACTCGGTCGCAGCCGTCGCTGATCGCTTGCGCGATGGCGTCGTCGATGAGTTTGGTCCGCGCGACGAGCCACCAACCGTTGCGGGTCGACCGCGGGACCTTGGCGACGATTTCGCGACCGTGTTCACCGGCCAACCGGTCGGCGAGCGGGTCGTTGAACAGTGCATCGGGCCGGGCGGATTCGGTTGCCCGGTGCAGGGCGGTCCATCGGGCGGTATCGGAAACGTGGGTGATCGTGTGCTCGGGGCTCGACATACGTTGCGTTATAGCAGCGTCGCCGCCGGTTTTACTGCCCGGCCTTACCCCCCGCGAGCCAGGCGCCGGCCACCGCCCGGGTCTGCGGTGGCGGCAGCGCGGCGTTCGTTGCGCCGAGTTGACCGACCTTCACCGTCCACACCGCCGAGGAGCGGTCGATGCAGCTGCCGGCGCCCTGGCTGGGCAGCCACAGCACCGCGAGGTTGGCGTGCGGGTCGCCGCAGCCGTAAACGCCGACGTAGCCGTCGGCGCGTCCGCCCCATGCGCCGCCGTTGCGCAGCAGGCAGTGGGTTCCGTCGTCCAGGGTCAGTGCGAACGGGTCCGGCGTCGCGCTCGGCCGGACGGGCGGAAGCGGGCCGCCGTAGCTGACCCGATGCAGACGCTGCTGCCAGGGATCGTCCACACACAACAGCGATCCGGGCGTCGACGGCCAGCAGGTGCCCGCGCCGGCCGCGCTGGGCGAGCAGTAATAGACGTCGTCGGCCACCGCCGACGGCGACGCGGTGCTGCAGTCGTCGACAACGACGACGTTGCCCTCCGGAGGCGACTCCTTGTAGCCGTTGATCGGTTGGCCGGCGGGGCCGACGGCCACCGTGGTGATCACCTGCGTCGGCGGCGGATCGGCGATTGCGACACCGGGCTGCGCGGACACGGCCAACGCCACCACCGCGACCGGCGCCAGGACAAGTTGTGGCATCGCCTTCATCGAATCCACCTCCGGGTCGAGCGGCGTCCCTTTTACGCAGGGTAGAACGCGCAGGGGTGCGGAGGGTACCGTGCGCTAATGACCGGACGAAACCGTCGTTTCCTGCTGCGCGAACGGCCTGTCGGACGCATCGGCCCCGGCACATTCGAGCTGACCGAAGAGGCGATCCCCGAACTCGGCGACGGCGAGGCGCTAGTGCGGGTCGACTGGATCTCGCTGGACCCGACGAACCGCACGTGGATCAACGACACCCCGCCCTACCTGCCTCCGGTGGGCATCGGCGAGGTCATGCGAGCGGGCGCCCTCGGCGAGGTCGTCGCGTCGAAGAGTTCCACCTACGCCGTCGGTCAGCAGGTGCAAGGGCTGCTCGGCTGGCAGGAGTACGCGGTCGTCTCGGATACGTCGCTGATCAATCCCGTCCAGGTCGCGCAAGGCATTTCGCCGAGCGCCTACCTGGGCGCGCTGGGGATGACCGGCCTCACAGCGTGGATCGGGATTCGCGATATCGGCAAGCCGCAGCCCGGCGAGACCGTCGTCGTCTCCGCGGCGGCCGGTGCGGTCGGCTCGGTCGCCGGTCAGCTCGCCAAGGCCGCGGGGGCGCGTGTCGTCGGAATCGCCGGAGGGCCCGAGAAGTGCGCGCTGCTCACCGACCGGCTGGGCTTCGACGCGGCGGTCGACCACCGCGCCGACGACTGGGCCGCCCAACTGGCCGCGGCGACACCCGACGGCATCGACGTCGACTTCGAGAACGTCGGCGGCGAGCTCATGGACGCGATCTTCGCGCGCCTCAACATCGGCGCCCGCGTCGCGCTCTGCGGCCTGATCTCCGGTTACAACGCGGAGGATCCCCCGCCAGGTCCGCGTGCGTTCGGGAACCTCCTCATCCAGCGCGCCACCCTGCGCGGCTTCATCGTCCTCGACCACTTCGGGCGCGCGGCGGAGGCCATCAGCGAGATCGCCGGTCTGATCGAGGCGGGAAAGCTCACTCCGCTCGAGACGGTCGTCGAGGGGTTCGAGCAGCTGCCGACGGCGATCAACATGCTGTTCGACGGCAAGAACGTCGGCAAGCTGGTGGTCAAGGTCGGCTGATACTCAGCCGAATTCGAGGAGGGCGTAGACCCGCGGAAGGGCGTTATCGGCGGGAACGGAACGATGACAATCCGCCGGCCCACACCAGGATGCCGAGCGGCGCGATACGGATTCCCGCCATCACAAGGAACGGGCCGATGTGCCGTCCCATTCGGGCTAGCCCGGCGCGGACGCCGGATCGATGGGAATTGCGATCTCGTTGCGCCGGCGCATCGGCACCGTCCAGGGCGGGTCGTAGAACCAGGCCTCGGGATCGCCGGCCTGTTGAATCCCGCTGTCCTGCAATATCTTCAGGAGTTCCTTCGTGCGCAAGGCGACCGCCTTAGGGCTGCGGTCACCGCTGAATCGCAGCACCGCGACGGTGGCGGGCGGCACCTCAACGAGGCGGACCTGATCATCGTTGGGCGCGGGAAGGGTTTCCGTCGTCCACTTCGCGGGCATGAAGAACCGGATCGTCCAGCCGGTCTCGCCGCCCGCGGACTGGACGACGGGCGCGGTCATCGCGATCTGCTGGCCGCCCCCGCTCGACTGCTGGCTGACGGGGGTCGTCATCGAGATTGATCGTTTGCCCCGGTTGCCGCCGAATATGTAGCCCGCCAACCGCCGGAATCCGACGTCACGAGCGCGATTTTCGTCGGCGTCGACCGTCGTCTCGGCGGCGATCCGCGGACCGTAGCGGCGGATCTCGACGGCGCCCGTCAGTGGCTCGCGCGTGTACGCCGGCTCCTCGGTGCCGACCCGGATGCCGCCCACCGCCAGGACCGATTCGGCCACCTGCTCGGCGAGCTTGATGGGGTTCATCATCGGACCGTTTCCTTTCTCGATTCAAGCAGCGGCAAGGCTGACCAACGGCGTCGCGAACGCACACCAGAGCGGACACCCTGCGAGCGGGTCCGAGATGCGAGCCGCGAGGGGTGACCGTTCATCTGGATTCACCCACCTGTTGCCGGTGGTCCGCAACTGAGGTTATTCCCCAACAGCGGTGTCGCCCGACTCTTGTCTTTTGGCGCGAACCAGTGGTGACGCAAGCGGTCGGGCGGCGAGTTTTGGGATCGGTAGCCGGTTCTCGCGTCTGTACTTGGCGCAACGACGACGCCAATCCGGCGGCGCCCCACGAAAGGAAGTCAGAAATGAAGATCGTCCCGGCCGGCATTGAAGAGCAGATCAATCGGGTGGACCGGCAGCGCAGCCTATACATCGGCCTCAGCGCCGGGGCGGTCGCGCTGTGGAGCGCCTTCCGCTTGATCTGGGCCCTCTACATCGGGATGACGTTCGGCTGGTTCCTGGGGTCGATGGTGTTCCAGCTCGTGCTGTGGGGCGTGATCGGTGCCGTCGCGGGGATCGCGGCGTTCGGGTTCCTGACTCGTTACGCCAAGGGATCTTGACCCGGGTTCAGCGCAGGCGAAAGTTCCGAACCTTTTGGGGGTTCGGAACTTTCGCGGTTGCGCGCCCGGCTCGAGCCACGGGACTCGTCAGCGCAGTTCTTGGATGCGGATCAGGTTGCCCGCCGGATCGCGGACGGCGCAGTCACGCATTCCGTAGGGCTGGTCCGTCGGCTCCTGCACGATCTCCACGTCGTTGCCCTGCAGATGCTCGAAGGTCCGATCGAGGTCCTTTGTCGCCAAGAGCAACGTGGCGTAGCTGCCCTTGGCCATCATTTCGGCGATGGTTGCTGAACGTGCCCAACGAGGAGCACCCGACGGCGAAACACACCCCAGTGACGCTGAGGTCACCGCGCCGCAGCAGCGCCATCGCCCGCTCGATGCGCCGCGTCATCAGATAGGAATAGGGCGACTCGCCGTACGCCCGGCGGAACTCGCGGCTCAGGTGGCCGGCGGACATGTGCACGTCACGGGCCAGCCCGTCCACGTCCAGCGGCCGCGCGTACTCCCGATCGATCCGGTCGCGGACGCGGCGGAGCAATGCGAGGTTCCGCAGCCGCTGCACATCATCGGCTCGTTGGCGCACGCGGGCTTCCTACGCGCCGACCAACTCTGGGTGGAACTTGGCCGCCATGCGGCGCAGGCCGTCACGCCAGTCAACCGCGGTGCCGCCGATGAGCTCGTGCATCCGTGTGCTGTCGGTGGGGTTGCCGCGGAGCGCCTGGTCGCTCACCTCGAAGACCGGCTCCTTGCCCACCAGTGAACCCAGGTAGCCGCACCACTCCTGGATGCTGACCGTTTGATCGCCGCACCAGTTGACCGTGGTCGCCGGTACGGCGGCCACCTCCAGCAGCTTGGGAATGGTCGCGATGATGTCGTCCTCGTGAATCGGGTTGTAGCGTGCGGGTGCCCCGGGTGGGACCGGGATCGGGATGCCCGCCAGCATCATCTCCATGTGGTAGAACGGCCACCCGCCGTTGTCCCCGTATGGAACGTTGAGCCGCGCGATGGTGGTGGGCACTCCGAGGGCCCGGGCCATGGACCGGGCGACCACCTCCCCGGCGATCTTGGAGATGGAGTAGGTGGGGAACAAAGGCTTGTGGTTGTCGCCCAGGGCGGCACCCTCGGTCCGGGGATTGTCGTCGGGCGGGTCGTAGACGGCGGCGGACGAGCAGTGCAGAAACGCCTTCGCGTCGCGGCAGTGGGCCATGAGCAGGCCCACCGACTCCGCGTTGGCCGCGAGGTCCTTGTCCCAGTTCCCGCTCTTGGCCACCGCGAGGTTGAGGACGTACTCGAAATCATTTGGCAGATCGCTGAACTCACCGGCCGCCAAGTTGACCGTCTGGCAGTGGACGCCTGACTTTTCCAGACCCTCGCGTGCCGCTGGGTCGGTGAAGCGGGCGATGCCCCACACCTCGTTGTCGGTCGCGAGTGCCCGCGCAATCGGGGTCGCGATTTGTCCGGTCGGGCCGGTGATCAGGATCTTCGAGCCGCGCATGCGCTGATAGTAGGCGACGTTAGGAGCGGGCCGACGATTTCGGGCTTTTGGGCGGCGTGCTCGCGCGGTTCGGGCCCGCCTGAAAGTGTGGGCAGCACCCTATCGGCGCCTCTAGAATTGATCTCATCGTCCAGCGCAGCTGGTCCCGACGTATCGGCGCTCATCGCTCGCACAGGAGCACACGCACATGGAACCGCTGTCACACGACCCCGCCGCGGGAGCCATCGGGTTGCAGGTGGTGGCGCTCGCCACCCAAGGTTTGGCTTCCGGCGCGGCCGCGACGGGACCGGTGACCGCGTTGGCTCCCGCCGGCGCCGACGAGGTCTCGATGCTGGCCGTCGCGGCATTCGCCGCCGAGGGCACCGCCATGCTGGCCCTCAACACCGCAGCCCAGGAAGAGATCGCCCGGACGGGCACGGCGTTCACCGACATCGCCCAGATGTACGCCCAGGTCGACGGGGAGACGGCGGGCACTTTGCACTCGGCCGGCGGCCGGATCGCCGGCCAGACTTTCGTGGGGCCCGCGGGCGGCGGTGGACTGCTGCGCGCGGAGATGCTGCCGGGGGCGGGCGGCTCGGCCCCCCGCACGCCGCCACTGGCCAACCTGGTCGCGGGAGGTCCGGTCGCCGGCCCGGCGCCGACGGTGCCGGCCGCCTCGCCGACGGTGCCGGCCGCCTCGCCGACGGTGCCGGCCGCCTCGCCCACGGTGCCGAGCACGGCCCCGGCGATGCCCGCCGCGGTCAATGCCGCGTCGACGTTGCTGGGCGCCGGTGCGGCGCCCCTGAGCTCGTTCAGCTCACTGGGCCAGGGGGCGTCGGCCGGTGGGGCCGGCGGGCCGGGCCTGGCCTCGTCGCTTGCCGGCAATACCGACGAAGGCAAGCGCGACGAGCCGGGCGAGCAACAGCCGGGTGAACGCCTGGTCTAGGCGCCGGCAGGGTCAGGGAGTCACAACCCCGGCTGGTCGTCGATGATGCCGAGCCAGATCTGCGCGACATCGATGGCAACCTTTTCGCTGATGAAGGCGTGCTGCGTGCCGGTGTAGATGTCCCGAAAGGCGCGCTCCAGCCGGCTGCCCTCCCGGATGGACGTGGTGCCGGCGACCAGGTGCGCCCACTCGGCACAGCTTCTGGCCGTGTCGGTCGCGTACACCGCCGCCACCCGCATGTCCGCGCGCAGGGCGGGTGTCAGCTCCTCGCCCGATGCGACCGCGGCCTCGGCCGTGGTGAACGCGTCGAGCACCAGCAGACGCGCGGCGCGCCAGGCCGCGCGGTGGTGCGCCAGCCCCTTCTGGAAGGTGGGTCGGCTGGCCAGCGACGCCATGTCACTCATCCGGAACTTCGTCGCGGCCAGTTCCTGGACGTCGTCGAGCATGCTTTTCGCCACGCCGAGTGCCCAGGACGCATGGCCGGCGGCGGTGACCGGCATCAGCCCCATCCGGGTGGCGGGTGCGGCGCCGCGATGGGGTTGGCGGGTGAACAGCTCAAAGGTGCGGCTCGCCGGCACGAACACCTCCTGGGCGCTGTAGTCGTAGGACCCGGTTCCCTTGAGCCCCTGCACGAACCAGCCGTCGTTGAAGTTGATCTGATCCCGGGGGATCACCGCGACCCGCATCTCGGGGAAGCCGTCACTGATCCAGCGCATTTCGCCGTTGTCCATCGGCAAGAACCCCGCAGCGATGTACTGCGAGTGACCGGTGCCCGAGCCGAAGTTCCACGACCCGCTCACCAGGTAACCGCCATCGACGGCGGCCCCTTGACCGTTGGGAAAGAACTGGCCGCCCATGGTGACGCGGTTGTCGTGCGCCGTGAACACCTCGGCGAAACCCTCGTCGGGCAGGTACGCCGCCGCCGCGAACGACGAAGGCAGGTTGGCGATCCCGATCCAGCCGAAAGAGCCGTCCTGCCAAGCCATTTCGATCCAGGTTTCGATCATCTCGGTGAACGACGGTTCGACACCTCCGGCCGCGCCCGGGTTGAACGCGGACATGAGCCCGGTTGCCCACATCTCGTCGACGATCGCCGGGGTGAGGGTGCGCATCCGCTCGGATTCGGCGGCCTCGGCGCGCACCAGTTCGCGCATTCCCCGGGCCAGCGACACGACCCGGTCATCGGTCTCGGCTATCGACGTCATTCACCTGTCCCATCATTGCGACGGCATCAGCGGAAACTGATATCGGTGACCGTATCAACCGCTCAACGTCCAAGAACGGAAATGGCGCGCTACGGAATTCGCGGCCGCCGGCGGTGCGGCGAAACGTCGCCCTACCCTATGGGTCGTGCGGTGGATTGTGGACGGCATGAATGTGATCGGGAGCCGCCCTGACGGTTGGTGGAAGGACCGCGGCGGCGCCATGGTCGCGCTGGCGGACCGACTCGACCGATGGGCAGCCGCCCAAGGAGACGACGTGACCGTCGTCTTCGAACGGCCGCCGTCGACCGCCATTCCCGCGTTGGTGATCGAGATCGCCTACGCGCCCAGGGCGGCTGCGAACTCGGCGGACGACGAGATCGTCCGCCGGGTCCGAGCCGACCCCCGACCGCACGACATTCGGGTGGTGACGTCCGACAAAGGGCTCAGTGACCGCGTCCTGAGCCTGGGCGCCTCGGTCCACCCCGCGGCCAGCTTCCGTGAGCTCATCGACCCACGGGCCGAACGTTAGCCGCGATCGGGGCTAGCCCGCCGCGGCCAGCGCCGCGTCGTAATTCGGCTCCTGGGCGATCTCCGGGACCAGCTCGGTGTAGGCGACCTTGCCGTCGGCGCCGACCACCACGATGGCCCGGGCGAGCAGACCCGCCATCGGTCCGTCGTTGATGGTGACGCCGTAGTCCTCGCCGAAGTTGCTGCGGAACGCCGAAGCCGTCTTGACGTTGTCGATGCCCTCGGCGCCACAGAAGCGGGCGAACGCGAACGGCAGGTCCTTCGACACGCACACCACAGTGGCGCCGCTGGCGGCGGCGCGCTCGTTGAAGGTCCGGACGCTGGTCGCGCACACCGGTGTGTCCACCGACGGGAAGATGTTGAGCACCACGGCCTTACCGCCGAGCTGGTCGCTACTGACCGCCCCCAGGTCGCCGCCCGTCAGGCTGAAGGCCGGTGCCGGAGATCCGACGGCAGGCAGTTCGCCGACGGTGTTGATCGGGTTTCCACGCAAGGTTATCTGTGCCATGGCGACAGTCTGCCAAGCCCGTCGTGACGGCTCTGGGCCAGGTCCCATGTCCTAATTGGTGGGATACACGGCGTAGACGCCATGCCGGGCGTGCCCAACACTTAATCCCATGGCTCGCAAAGTGGTCATCGTCGGCTATCCCGGCGTGCAGGCGCTCGACGTGGTGGGGCCGCACGACGTCTTCACCGGCGCGGCGCTGCTCACCGAGGGCGGATACGACGTCGTCGTCGCCTCCCCCGACGGGCAGGCCGTCACCACCCCGACCGGACTCGCGTTCGTCGCCGCGCCGCTGCCAGAACCCGGCGAGTGCACCGACACCTTGGTGCTGCCCGGCGGCGGCGGTGTCGACGCGGCCCGGTCGAATGCCGAGCTGATCGGCTGGATCAAGGCCGTCGCCGGAAGCGCCCGTCGCGTGGTCACGGTCTGCACGGGCGCGTTTCTGGCGGCCGAGGCGGGGCTGCTGGACGGGCAACGGGCTACCACTCATTGGGCCTTCGCCGGGCGGCTGGCCCGCGAATTCCCCGCGATCGACGTCGACGCGGATCCGATTTTCCTGCGCAGCTCGAAGACCGTGTGGACGGCGGCCGGTGTCACGGCGGGGATCGATCTGGCGCTCTCGCTGGTGGAGGACGACCACGGCACCGAAGTCGCGCAGACCGTCGCCCGCTGGCTGGTGCTCTACCTGCGGCGCCCCGGCGGGCAGACGCAGTTCGCGGCGCCGGTGTGGATGCCGCGGGCCAAACGCCATTCGATCCGCGCCGTCCAGGAGGCGATCGAGGCGGAGCCGGGCGGTGAGCACGGCATCGACCGGCTCGCCCGTCGGGCGGCGATGAGCCCGCGTCACTTCACCCGGGTGTTCACCGCCGAGGTCGGCGAGGCGCCCGGCCAGTACGTCGAGCGGATCCGGACCGAAGCCGCGCGTCGGCAGTTGGAGGAGACCGACGACACCGTCGTCACGATCGCCGCCCGATGCGGTTTCGGCACCGCGGAAACCATGCGGCGCAACTTCCTTCGCCGGGTCGGTATCCCGCCCGATCAATACCGCAAGGCCTTCGCCTGAAAGCGACGCCTGAAACCGAGAGGACGACACCCATGACCCAGATCGCGATCGTGAGCTATCCGGGATTCACCGCGCTGGACATGATCGGACCGTACGAGGTGCTGCGCAACCTGCAGGACGCCGAAGTGCGGTTCGTCTGGCACCAGCCGGGGCCGATCACCGCTGACTCCGGCGTGCTGGTGCTCGGGGCCACCCATTCGCTGGCCGAAACCCCTTCGCCCGACGTCATTCTCGTGCCGGGTGGCCCGTCCACACCGGTGCATGCCCGTGACGAGGCGCTGCTGGACTGGCTGCGGCAGGCCCACCGGACCGCCCGATGGACGACGTCGGTGTGCTCCGGGTCGGTGATCCTGGCGGCGGCCGGCCTCCTCGCAGGCCGCCGCGCCACGTCGCACTGGCTGACGGTCCCGGCGTTGAAGGCGTTCGGCGCCGTCCCGGTGGGCGATGAACGAGTCGTGCTGCAGGACAACGTGATCACCAGCGCCGGGGTGTCGGCGGGACTCGACCTGGCGCTGTGGCTGGCCGGCGAAATCGGTGGCGAAGGCCGCGCCAAGGCGATCCAGTTGGCCATCGAATACGACCCCCACCCGCCGTTCGACTCCGGCCATCTGTCGAAGGCGTCGGCGACGACGAAGGCCGCCGCGATCGCGCTACTGTCCAGGGACAGCGTGAAGCCGGCCAACCTGAAGGCCGCCACCATGCTGGCCTGGGAGCAGGCATTGGGCGCCGTCCGGTCGCGGCGGTGAGCTGACGACCGCTAGGCCTGGGGCTGCAGGATCTCGGTTGACTCGAGCCGGCCGCCGGCCTGCAGCCAGGCGGCCACCACGCCGGGCGCGTCCCGGTTGGGGTTGTAAATGTCCTCTTCGCTGGAGAACAAGCCGTTGCCGGCGTAGACCAGCCGGGTCCAGTTCGGGAACCAGAAGGGCTCGCCGTCGGGATCTGTCGGGTGGTCCAGAAGATTCTTGATCATCACGACGACGGCGTCGTTGTCCTCGTCATAGGCAGTCCAGTCGGATGGAAATCGCATGTGCGGGAACGGCGCCATGACGGCGACGATCCAGTCCCGCACGGCTTCACGGCCGTGAAACACCCCGTAGTGATGTTCTGTGTAGACGACATCCTCGGTGAAGAGATCGGCGAAAGGTCGCCAGTCGCCCGAGGCGCTGCACCCCTCCACCACCCGCGTGTAGTTCTCGACGGCTTGCTCGATTTCGGCCCTGGTGAATTTGCCCATGGCGGACACACTAGAACGTGTTTCCGTTACAGGTAGCTCGTCTGGATAAGGGATATCGCATGAACGTCTTGAAGTTGTTCGATCTGCGCGGCAAACGGGCGTTGGTCACCGGGGCATCCAGCGGCATCGGCAAGAAGGTGGCCCAGGCCTACCTGCAAGCGGGGGCTGACGTGGCCATCGCGGCGCGGCGTGCCGAGAGCCTGGAGCAGGTCGCCCGGGAGATCGCGGCGGACGGTGAGGGCAGGGTGGTGCCCATCCCCTGCGACGTGACCCAGCCCGACCAGGTGACCGCGATGCTGGAACGGGTGACCGCGGAGTTGGGCGGCGTCGACATCGCGGTCTGCAACGCCGGCATCATCACCGTGACTCCGATGCTCGGCATGTCCCCCGAAGAGTTCGAACGGATCCAAAGCACCAATGTCACAGGCGTTTTCCTCACCGCGCAGGCGGCCGCACGGGCGATGGTCCGGCAGGGTCTCGGCGGCAGCATCATCACCACGGCCTCGATGTCCGGCCACATCATCAACATCCCGCAGCAGGTGGGTCACTACTGCACGTCGAAAGCGGCGGTGATCCACCTGACCAAGGCCATGGCCGTGGAGTTGGCGCCGCACAACATCCGGGTCAACAGCGTCAGCCCGGGCTACATCCTCACCGAACTCGTGGAGCCGCTGACCGAATACCACCGCGAGTGGGAGCCGAAGATACCGCTCGGGCGGATCGGCCGCCCCGAAGAACTCACGGGCCTGTACCTCTACCTGGCCGGCGAGGCTTCCAGCTACATGACCGGTTCCGACATCGTGATCGACGGCGGATACACCTGCCCATAGGTCAGGCGACTCGGATGCGCCGGCCGAAGTCGGCCCGGCTTCGCGGTCACCCCTCCAGCTCCCCGGAGACCCCCCGCTCGATCCCGGCTTGTGTGGTGGCCGGCAAGACGATGAGGCCGTCGAGTTCCCGGCGTGCCAAATCGTACGCGCGCCCGCGTTCCTGCGGTGTCGCCGCGGGATCCGAAGCCACCCGTAGCAGGTTCTGAGCCCGCGCAATCCGCTGCTGGTCGGCCCCGGAGAAGTCACTGCGACGCCTGCGCATCGCCTCTGTCTCGGCGGCGTTGAAGGCCGTCACGTAATCCTCGACGGCCTGCCGGTATTGCGCGGCGACGTCGCGGTCGTCGAGCAGGTCTTCGGCTTTGACGGGGCGCAGGAAGTCGGCTCGCAGCTTGGCTTTGTGGAAGGCCACCGTGAGCGGATCGCGCATGTCGGTCATGAGCGGGAAGTCGAGGAGCTTGGCGGCGTCGAGCTCATACGCGAGCCATCGCGCGTCGGTGCGGCCGTGCTCGTCGAGGACGCGGCGCAGCGACCGCCACCGTGCGACGTGATCGTCGCCGGTCCGCGGTGGCTCGGCCCGCGGTGTTTCGGCGTGGTCCGCACGCGGCGGTGGCTCCGCCTGTCGGCGGTTGGCCCCGAACGCGCGCACCGCCGCGACGGTCGCACCCGCCAGGGGCAGGATCACGATCAACAGCTCCGCCAACCGGATGAGCACACCCACACGGCCAGGATGCCACCCCGGGGCCATCCGGCGCGGCCTCCCGTGGTGGTACTCGGCCATCTCGGCACCGCTCCGAGGCCGGCGTGGCAGGCTGGCCGGTGTGACCATGGCCGACGCGGCGCGCATAGCTTTCCAGGTCAGCCTCTTCGTGGTGATCCTCGGTTACGGGTTGACCGCGCGGTTCGCCGACGTCGCGTACGTGTTGCGCCTACCGGATCTATTGGCTCGCTCGTTGCTGGCCGTCATGGTCGCCGCGCCGGTCATTGCCGGTGTGCTGGTGGGGGTGCTCGACCTGCGCCCCCAGGTCGCCATCGCGCTTGTCACCCTGGCGATTTCACCGTTGCCGCCGTTGCTGCCGCGGCGCGGCGAAAAGGCGGGCGGGCGCGCTCAATACGGGCTAGGCCTCGTCCTGGTGCTCGCCGTCCTCGCGGTTCCGGTGATCTCGGTGGCCGCGCCACTGATCGGGCGGATGTTCGGGCGCCAGTATGTCGCAAGCCCCTGGGCGATCGCGGAACTGATGCTGATGTCCGTGGTGGCGCCGCTCTCCGCGGGAATGGCGATCCGAGCGCGGTGGCCGGCCGTCGCGGCGCGCATCGGGGGACCGATCGACCGCGTGCAGCGGTGGGCTCTGCCGGTGGCCATGGTCGTCCTCCTGATCGGCGCCGCGCCGAGCATGTGGAAACTCCTGGGCGAATCGACGCTAGTGGCGATGGTGTTGTTCGTCGGCGGCACGGTCGTCGTCGGGCATGTGCTCGGCGGCCCCGAACGAGAGTCATCGGCGATGCTGGCATTCGCCAGCAGCTGCCGGCACCCCGCGACGGCGTTGACGATCGCATCGGCGAACTTTCCCAACGCGGACGAACACGGGGCGGTCGCGCTCTACGGGCTGATCACCGCCGCGGTGGGTGCGGTCTACACGTTTTGGATTCGACGGCGCGCGGTGACGCCGCCCTGACTGGCGGGCCAGCTACAGAATCCCGAAGCCGCGCAGGGCTTTGATCGCGAACCAGGTACCGAAGACCACGCTCACCACGATCACGATCGGCCGGTCGTGTCCTTGCAGCCAGCCCAAGACCCTGTCCAGCAGGGCGCGCGATCGGTCAGGGAAAACCGCTGCCACGACGACGATGAGGAGATTCACGCTCGCGGCGAGCGCCACGAAGAGAACGTAGGAACCGACATTGGCGGGCCGGCTCAAATTCGCGGTGCCGATCACGCTGATGGCCCCGAGCGTGAAGACCCAGGCTTTCACCGACACGGCGATGACCCCGGCGCCGATGAAGAACGCTTTGGCGGGCGTGGCCGACGTCAGCATGGTCATCCACTTCGGCGGTGGCGCGTCGGGATCGTCGTCCGTCAGCAGCTCCCGCGCCGCGGTGACCAGCAGCAGCAGTGCCACCACCAACAGCGCGGTGGCAGCGATCCAGTGGTGTGGGCGGTCCGGGTCGGCGCTGCGCGCTCCCCAATGCAGGATGGTGCCGAAGATGAGGCCTTGCAGCAGGCGCGTACTGATGTGCCCCGCAACCCAGGCGCCGGCCGACCGCACGCGCGACGGGGTCCCCAGCAGCATGATCGTGATGACGACTTCGATCGGCTCCAGTGCACAACCGAGGAGCAGCGGGACAAGGCCGCTCCACATCGCAAGCACTATTGCGCCCCGAGCGCGGCGCGCATCTCCGCCTCGGCGATCGCCGCGGCCAGATCGGTGGGATGCGGGTGCACGGTGGCGTCGATGCGGTCGATTCGGCCGGTGAACCGGAAATCGTGCCCGTAGGGCGCGACCGGGGAGCCGGTGTCGGTGCCCACGTCCAATGTCTCGCCGCTCATCGAGAAGCGGAACGGGACCGTGCGTTCGACGCGGCCGCCTGCCGCGGTGATGTCGTTGACACGCAGCGACACCGAGGCGCCTTTGCCCAGACCGCCGCCGTCATACTCGAACGAAAGGCCCAATGCGACAGGGCCTTCCGGCAGCGGCTCGGCCGCCGCGATGGTCGTGAGCTCATGACCCAGGTAGTTGTAGGCGAAGCGGGGAATGCCGTGCTCCAAGTACAAGCTCCACCCGGCCATCGCGCCCCCGATGCAGATGACCACGCCCTGAGCGCCCCCCACCGGAATGGTCAGCTGCGCCCGCAAATCGAACGAGGTGCTGGCGTAGCTCAATGTCACGGGTTCGGGGATGCGCACCTGCCCGGCGTAGTAGGTGATCGAGGTGCGCTCGGCCAGCAGGCTCGGCCGGTTTGCGGGAAAGGCGCGGGCCAGCGTCGCGTCGCTGAGCGGATAGACGTCGTATTTCCGCGCCTCGGCATCGAACACGGCCTGCAGCTCCGCGAGCTTGTCGGGCCGTTGCGCGGCCAGGTCGATGCCCTGGCTGAAATCGTCGGTCAGGTGGTAGAGCTCCCAGCGTTCGGTGTCGCCGAACGGGGTGGCGCGCTGGGCGCGGACCCAGGGCAGTCGACCGTGAAAACACGAGGCGATCCAACCATCGTGGTACACAGCGCGATTGCCGAAGATCTCGAAATACTGCGTGGTCCGCCGACCTGCTGCGGCGGGGTCGTCGAACGAGTACCGCATGCTGACACCCTCGATCGGCTTCTGTTCGACGCCGTTGACACACGTGGGCATCTCGATGCCGGCGGCTTCCAGGATCGTCGGCACGATGTCGATGACGTGGTGGAACTGGCTGCGCTGCTCCCCCGCCGCCGCGATGCCCCGCGGCCATGAGATCGCCAGTCCATTGCGGGTTCCCCCGAAGTGGGAAGCCACTTGTTTCATCCACTGAAACGGTGCGTCGAGCGCCCAGGCCCAGCCCACGTTGTAGTGGTTTTCGCAGCGGGGCGTGCCGAAGTCGGCGATGTGGGCCAGCAACCACTCGGGATCCTCGGGCATGCCGTTCTGGAAGGCCGGTGAGCTCCACGCGCCGTGCAGCGTCCCTTCCGCGGACGCACCGTTGTCGCCGCACAGGTAGATGAACAACGTGTTCTCCCAATGACCTAACGCGTCGACGGCGTCGATCACCCGTGCGACCTGGGCATCGGTGTGGGCCAAAAACCCGGCGTAGACCTCCATCAACCGCCGGGCCACCGGCTTGTAGCGGTCGTCGTAGTCCGCCCACGCGGGTATCTGCTCGGGTCGCGGCGTCAACCCGGTGCCGGCGGGGATGATGCCCATTTCCAGCTGGCGGGCGTAGATGCTTTCCCGAAGGGCATCCCAGCCGTCATCGAATCGGCCGGCGAAGCGGTCCGACCATTCCGGCCACACCTGGTGGGGGCTGTGGGTGGCGCCGGGCGCGAAGTACAGGAAGAACGGCTTGTCCGGCGCGGACGTCTTCTGCAGCCGGATCCAGTCGATCGCCTTGTCGGCGAGGTCTTCGGTCAGGTGGTAGTCGTCCCGTCCCAGGTACGGCTCGACGGGCGTGGTCTGGTCGTAGAGCGCGGGTTCGTACTGCGAAGTGTCCCCGCCCAGAAATCCGTAGAAACGTTCGAACCCGAGTCCGGTCGGCCAGCGGTCGAACGGGCCGGCGGGCCCGATCTCCCAGATCGGGGTGAAGTGCGCTTTGCCGAACAGCGCCGTGCTGTAGCCGTTCATCCGCAGCACCTGGGCGACGGTGGCGGTGCTCTGCGGTATCACACTGTCGTAACCCGGGAATCCGTAGGCGATCTCGCAGATGGTGCCCATGTGCGCGCTGTGGTGATTGCGACCGGTCAGCAGGGCGGCGCGCGTCGGTGAGCACAGCGCGGTCGTGTGGAATTGGTTGTAGCGCAACCCGGCGCCCGCGACGCGGTCCAGTGCGGGTGTCGGCACCGGCCCACCGAAGGTCGACGCGGCGCCGAACCCGACATCGTCGAGCAACACCACGACGATGTTGGGCGCGCCGGCGGGTGGGGAGACGATCGACGGTCTTACCGGCGTGGAGTCGGCCGCCGACGGGTTGAGGTCCCCGCCGAATCGTGTGTCCCCGCGGGGCTGGTCGACCATGGCGCCTCCTGGTGCTGGTGCAGCGGATCTCCCGGCTGTCCCCCAGGCAACTCGGCAGCCTCACCGTAGCGGACGGGAAGGCTCTCCACCGGCCTCACGTCTGCGGTCGCACGCCGAATACATCGCGAAACAGCGCCTGCCGCAGTGCGAGTTCGCGCGGGTCGCTCCACAGGTGAAAACCCAGCCGATTCATCACGTAGGCGAACCCGACGCCGGTGTCCGGGTCGGCGCAGCCGAACGAGCCGCCGAAGCCGGGAGTGCCGAAGGCCTTGTCCGAGGAGCCGAAGGCGAAGTGCGGCACCGGTTTACAGAATCCGAGCGAATATGCCACGTCCACGTTCATGACCTTGTCGGCAGCGCCCCGACTCGGGGCGTGCGCCGGCGCCGTCAGCGCCTCGAGGGTGTCCCCGCCGACGCCCAGTTCGGCTCCCCCGGTGGCGGCGCTGCCGTAGAGCCGCGCGACCGCCCGGGCGGTGCCGATGCCGTTGGCCGACGGGATCTCGACCCTGCGCACCTCGTCGCGGTTGTAATCGCCGTTGAACGCATTGACGCCGCGCGGGACCCCGATGGTGCGCGCGGTCAGGCCGACCGGATTGAGCGAGGCGCCGACGAATCCGGGCGGCATCACGTTCAGATGCAGCAGCGTCTCTGCGCGCGCCCAGTTATGGACGTGCGCCACCCGCTCGCGATCGACCGAATCCGGCAGCCCGATGTGCAGGTCCAGTCCCAGCGGCCGGACGACTTCGTCGGCCATGAAGCGGCCCAGCGTGCGGCCGGCCGGGTCGGTCCGGCGGATCAGCTCGGATTCGTACCAGCCGAGCGTGATCGCGTGGTAGCCGTGCCGTGTCCCGGGACGCCACGCCGGTACCTGCGCTGCGAGGATCGGCGAGAGCCTGGCGGGGTCCGCGACGTCGGCCAGCGTGGGCTTCGGTTTGAGCGCGCACAGCCCGGCCTGATGCCCGAGGAGTTGCCGGACGGTCACCTCGGCCTTGCCCGCCTGCGCGAATTCCGGCCAGTACTCGGCCACCCGGGCGTCATAGGAGATGAGCCCCCGGGACACCGCCACGGCCACGACCAGGGCGGCGACCCCTTTGGTCGTGGAGAACATGTTGACCATGGTGTCGGGCCGCCAGGGCACCCTGGCCGACCCGTTTCGATAGCCGCCCCACAGGTCGACGACCTTGACCCCGTCCCGGTAGACCGCGACGGCTGCGCCAACTTCCGCGCCGTCGCGGAAACTGGCGCGGAAGGCGTCGGCAACCTTTCCGTAGCCGGTGTCGACGTCGCCACAAATCCGATCCGCCGGCACCGCAACCTTGAGCACCATCGTTCGCCTCCGCAAGGGAGACTAAGTCAACCGCGCCGCGAGGGCCCCGCTTTTCGGCCGTCCCGCCGCGGCGGGGTCAGTGGCTGCCCAGGCTGCCGCTCAGGTATTGGGAGCGGCAGGCCCGGCGCGCCAGCTTGCCGCTGGTGGTGCGTGGAATGGCGCCGGCTGGCAGGAAACGCACGTCGGCCACGGGCAGCCCGTGGCGGCGCGAGACCGCGGCACGGATCGCCGCGATCGCCGGCTGCGGGTCGGCGCGGCTGGTGCCCGCCGCCCGCTCGGCGACGATCACCAGCTGTTGACCGGTGCCCTCGGCCGGCACCGCGAAGGCGGTCACGTACCCGCGCCGTACGAGCGGGGACGCTTCGGCGACGGTCGCCTCGATGTCTTGCGGGTAGTGGTTGAGGCCGTCGACGCTGACCATGTCGGCGATCCGGCCCGTGACGTACAGCTCGCCGTCGAGGTGGGTGCCCAGGTCGCCGGTCCGCAGCCACGAGCGTTCGACGCTTGCCCCCTCGGCGTGGCTGCCCGCGGCGAGCCGCGACTGCAGCCGGGCGCCGAACGCGCGCCGGGTGTCGTCGGGCAGCCCCCAGTAGCCCCGGCCGACGTTGTTGCCCTGTATCCAGATCTCGCCGATATGGCCGTCGGGCAGCTCGGTCCCGGTGTCCGGGTCGACGATGACGGCCCATTCGCTGCGGCCGACCTGACCGCAGGAGACCTGCGCGACCGCTCCCGGGGCGTCCGCAGCGACCCGCACCGCGCGACCGGCGCCCAGCTCGTCACGGTCGAAATAGGCGGCGGTCGCCTGGGCGTCGGGGGCGATGGTCGCGACGAACAGGGTGGCCTCGGCGATGCCGTACGACGGCTTGAACGCCGTGGGCTTCAACCCGTACGGGGCGAACGCCTTGTTGAAGGTGGTGATCGCGTCGATGCTGACCGGTTCGGAACCGATGATCAGCACCACGTTGCTCAGGTCGACGTCCTCACCCGGGGCGGGCAGACCCCGCTGGGCCGCCCATTCGTAGGCGAAGTTCGGCGCCGCCGTGACGGCGCGGCCCGCCTGGGCGGACAAGGCCTTGATCCAGCGCTGCGGCCTGCGGACGAACGCGGCGGGCGACATCAGTGTCGAGTGTCCCCCGTACACCGCCGGGAAGCCGATCATCGACAGGCCCATGTCGTGGTAGAGCGGCAACCAGCTCACCCCGTGGGTGTCGCGGTCGAGCAGGTCGATCGAAAGGATCATCTGCACCAGGTTGGTGCCGACGGCTCGGTGCGTGACCTCCACGCCCACCGGGGGCCGGGTCGAACCCGACGTGTACTGCAGGTGGGAGACGTCGTCATGACGTAACTCGGTGGGGGCGAAGGATCCCCGCTCCGAGTCGGGGATCTCGTCGATGACGATGACTCGCGGCCGCTGCAGTTGCGGAAGGGTGCTCAGAAAATCCTCGACCGCGCCCCGCGCCGCCGCCGTCGTCAACACGACCGTCGGCTCAGAGTCGCGCAGCGCGGTATCGAGACGTTCCGCATGCCCGGGCAACTCCGGTGCGAACAGCGGCACGGCGATGGTTCCGGCCTTGATCGCCGCGTAGAAACCCATCACATAGTCGAGGCTCTGCGGCGCCAGCACCGCGACGCGCTCGCCGCGGCTCGCCGCCTGTTGCACGCGCGCGCCGATGGCTTCCAACCGGACCCCGAACTGCTTCCACGTCACCTCTTCGACCAGCCCGTCGGCCGATCGGCTGTAGTCCAGGAACCGGTACGCCACGGCGTCACCGACGTTCGCGATGTTGCGATCGATCAGCGAGATCAGCGTGACGTCCGGCGGCGGCATGACGTTGCCGTCGGCGTCCAGGCAGTCCTCGATCTCGAGCAGGCCGGGGCCACCCTCGGCGTGCCGGCGCAAACCGAATTCCATGCAATTACTGTAGGCAAGCCCACGCCGCGCCTGGCCCGCCGCGACGGTGATCATCCGCACTCCGCCCGTGAAGGACGTTCGCGGGGAACCGCATTCGGGCCGGTTCCTGGCGGTCGCGCTTTCGGGCCGCGGCGCGGCCGGCGAACCCCACCCGGGAGACGCAAGGCGTGGGCGGTAGCCTACGCGCGAGCGACACGCAGGGTCGTCGATGAATGCAGGCGGGGGTTGGTCATGTCAGGCAGGACGTTTTCATTCGAGGTCAACCGCACCAGCACCGCGCCCGCCGCGACGCTGTTCCGGCTCGTGACCGACGGCGCCAACTGGTCGAAGTGGGCCAAGCCCATCGTCGTGCAGTCGAGCTGGGCGCGGCAGGGCGATCCCGCGCCCGGCGGGATCGGGGCCATCCGCAAGGTGGGACTATGGCCGGTACTGGTGCAGGAAGAGACCGTCGAGTACGAGCAGGATCGCCGGCATGCCTACAAGCTCGTCGGCCCCCCGACCCCGGCCAAGGACTATTCGGGTGAGGTGGTGTTCACGCCGAACCCGGCCGGTGGAACCGACATCCGCTGGACCGGTTCGTTCACCGAGGGTGTGCGCGGGACGGGTCCGGTGGTGCGTGCCGCCATGGCCGGTGCGGTCCGATACTTCGCCAGCCAGCTGGTGAAAGCGGCCGAACGTGAATCTGGCAGCGCGCGATAAGGGCAGCGGCGAATTGCTTTGTGTGCGTGGCTTGCTCGCGCTCGTTGCGTATTTGAGCGCGTAACGATCAGCAGCCCGCTGCGAACTGCTTTCTCGCGGCGCTTCTCACTCAAGCGTGAGGTCGCCAACCTCTCACCAGCTGCAAACCAGACCTCCCGGGGACTGGGTGCAGGTGCACCCCGACGTGGTTAACGCACTGCAGGTGATCATCAGGGCAACGATGATTCTGGTGACTTGCGACATGACTCAACTCCGTCATCCTCGTGCTGAACTTAATGCCCGAGGGCATTAACGTTCCGCTCGTCGGAGTCGGATCGTCAGGGTCTTTCGACCTCAAATTCCGCCGTACCCCGTGGCCGGCCGGCGTGCAGCCACCGCATCGATCCCACCGCCGGGGCGGGGTGGCCGTTGGTTTCCACAGCCGGTGCGGGCGCGGCACACGATGGCGCCGGTTAACGTCTCGCTTGGGCGATTGTCTTTCGCACCGGTCGACGGGCGTTACGCACGGATGGTCACGTCGTACGCTTTTCGCTTTCATACTTCTGCGTCATGTGCGCGACGGCGTCCAGCTGCGATTGCGCCAGGCTGTCGCGGGCCTGTCCGGCTCGCGCGGCGGCATCCAGCGTCGGTTGCGCCTGGCCCTGAAAATGCGGCATGACTTCGGCGGCAAACAACTCGGCCGATCGTCGCGTGGCGGCCGGGTTGGCCCACTCGTGGCCCATCTGCAGCATGCAGCCGAACCCGCCGGATTGATCCCACAGGCGCTGCACCTGCTCGCGCGCCCGCTCGGGCGTACCGATGATGCCCGCCCCGTTGTCGTTGATGACGTCGATCATCTCGTCGAGCTGCTCGCCCGGCATCGTCATCTGCGGGAAGGCGGCCACTTTCTGGAAGTAGCGGAACCATGGCTCGATGCCGAACTTGACCTCTTCCCGGGCCTGCTTCTCGGTCTCGGCGAGGTGGAACAGGCCGACCAGGCTCCAGTTCTTGCGGTCGACCTGGGTGCCGAAGGCCGCCGCGCGCTCCTCGACGATGCCCCAGTGATAGGAGAGCGCGTTGAAACCCTCGACGGTCAGCGTCGCCCCGATGGACAGCAGGCCGATGCCGTGCTTGCCCGCCAGCCGTGCACCGGTTGGCGACGCGACCGCGGCGACCGACAGCGGGATTCCGCCGTCCGAGTACGGGGCGAGTTGCAGCTTGGCGTCGAACAACTGGTGCGTGGCCGTCTTGGCGCTGACCGTCTCCCCCGCCAGCAGCCGGACGACGATGTCGAGGTTCGTTTCGAGCAGCTCGCGGGTGTCCGTGGGGGTGAGCCCGATCATCGACGAGTCGCTGGGCAGTGAACCCGGACCCACGCCGCCGATGATCCGGCCATGGGTGAGGTGATCCAGCAGCATCAGCCGATCGGCGGCCCAGAGCGGGTTGTGGTACGAGAGCGAAATGACCCCGGTGCCAAAGCGAATCCGCTTGGCGCGTTCGGCCGCGGCGGCGATGAAGATCTCCGGCGAGCTGATGATCTCGCTGCCCGCCGAGTGGTGTTCGCCCAACCAGACTTCGTCGAAGCCGAGTGCGTCGAGGTGCTCGATGAACTCGAGGTCACGCTGCAAGGCGAGCGTCGGGTTGGTGCCCGCTCGATGGAACGGGGCGATGAAGTATCCAAACCTGAGCTTCGCCATTGAAGTCCCCTTGCATCCGAGTTGGGCAGAACCATAACCCGAATGCGGTGCCCGGCCTAGGGCGTTGGCGGCGCGACGTTGGGCGAAGTCGGGAGTTTTCAGCCGGCGGGGCCGGGTGATCCCAGCCCCGCCGACTAGGGAGCAAGCCTTGGTCTCGGCTGCATTACGGCCGGTTCAGCCGACGGACGGAGTCGCAAACCCCACCCGCACCGCGTGCAAGTAGGTCCACTTCTCCTTACCCCGGGTTGCGTGGCGGCAAACGGGATTCGACGCCGTGACTTCCCCCCGAAAACGCCGGTGGCCCATCACGCGGATGGGCCACCGGAACCGCGGCGGGCCTAGCAGTCGAGGCCGGACACGCAGCTGGCCAGGGTGGCCACGTGGGTGCCGCCGGTCGTCGCCGCCGCCGTGCTGGACGGCGTGTGCGCCGCCGGTGCCGACGCGCCGCCCGCCGGGTCAACGCCGACCCCGCCGAATCCCACCGCCAGGGCGATCGCGGACATCCCGCCGAACACTGCAACCGCCGTCTTGATCTGCGCCTTCATCAACCGCTCCTTCCCGGTGCAGCGCGTCGTGCGTGGCGCGCTTCCATGAAGGCAATAATACACGTGTGCAACTGTTGCTACAAGACACATTGTGTGTCGGGCGGCGAGTGAATACCGCAGCAAGGCACGCCCGTTGACGGCCCTTGATGTAGGGCCGGGGCGGTGCTGGGTGCGGGTGGTGGCGCGAGCGGAAAGCCCTTGCGGCTGAAGGAGTTGGGGCCGATGGCCCATCTCGGGCTAATGGACCATCGGCGAGCCAAATCGTATCCGCTGACAACTGTTGTCATGCGGGAATTTACAAACGTGGCAATAAGAAATTTTCTTATTCGTAAATTGGATAACCACCCCGGGCGCCGTGCTGGGCCCGAAACCCGGATCGTGTTGCCGTCCAACGCCTTCGGCAGCGGCGAGCACGGATCCGCCGGCTAATCCTCCTTGGTGATGAGCTTTCGCAGGGCGACGCGGTCGGGCTTCAGCAACTCCTCGATGCGCGGCCGGTTCACCTCCGCAACGATGATCTCGCCGACCTCCTGGTTCACCTCGCTGAAGATGCCGTGGGACTTCATCTTCGAGGTCTGGTACAGGTTGTCCTCCGTCGGAGTCACGTAGTACACCGCGTCGGCCTTGAAGCGGTGCACGAGCCACAGGTGGATCAGCGTCATCAGCCGCTTCTGGCGCAACTTCTCCGCGAAGGTGTTCTGATCGCGGACGGTCAGGATGCTGCGGCCGTGCCGATCCTTGATGGGGTCGAAGACGACGTTGGCGAGCTGCTCGTCCCCATTGCCATAAATGCCCAGCACCAACACGTCCGAGCCGGCGCGCCGGGGCCGCAACTGCACCCGCAGCTTCTCGCCCAGGTGGTAGTGCTCGCTCCACAGCGTCAGCCATTCCTCGAGCAGCTTCTTGGGCACCTCGGTCTGCACCAGATGCTGATGCTGGGTCGAGCCCTTGCCCATCGCTTTCGTGGTCGCCGTCCGCCCGGAGGACGCCTGCAGCGCCGCATCGCTGCGCGGGCCGCCGACCAGCGTCTGCGGCGTGCGGTACGGCGACTCGACCAGGCGCATCTTGCGCTGCAGCCGGGCCAGCGCCAGCATGCCGTCCTGCTTGAGGGAGGTGGCGAACTCCTCGGCCGCCACGCCGTCGATCTGGTGGCCACCGTAGGTGATGAAGTTGAAGACGAAGCCCATCTTGCCGAGCTCCTCGGGGAAGCGCTTCATCTCCTCGTCGCTCATGCCGGTGGTGTCCCAGTTGAACGACGGCGAGAGGTTGTAGGCCAGCATCTGGTCGGGGAACTTGGCGTGGATCGCCTCGGCGAACTGCCGGGCGTCGGCCAGGTCGGCGGTCTTGGTCTCCATCCACAGGATGTCGGCGAACGGAGCGGCCGCCAGCGACTTGGCGATCGCATACGGGATTCCGCCGCGAATCTGGTAGTAGCCCTCCGGTGTCTTCGCCAGCTCGCAGTCCCACGGCGGGTCCGCCCCAAGCTCCTTCGCCTTCTCCCGGGCCGCGTACAGCGACGCGGACTCGGAGAACTGGCGCCACTGCTCGGGGCTCATGCCGACGGGCTCGTCCTCCCTCTCGCCGAATGCGAGCACCTCGGCAACGGCCTCGCCGTAGGTCATCAGCCCGGCGTCGTCCTCCCAGGCGGCCACGAACCGCGACTCGACCTGGTCGAACAGGTCGTCGATCGAGTCGTGGCCGTCCTCCCGCCGCGCATTCACCGCGTCGGAGATCAGGCCCTGGATGCCCTGGCGCTCGAGCCAGGCCGTGGCGGCGGCGTACTCGGAATCGGCCAGCGCGTAGAGGAGGTGGCCGTTGAGCTCCTTGACGCCCAGCTCATAGAACCGCCGGACCATCGCCAGGAAACACGCCTTGTACGAAGGGATGTTGAGGTTGGTGGCGCCGAGCAGGAACGGCTGGTCGCGCTCGTCGGCACGGCTGTCGATCAGGTTGGCCGCCTCGGCGTCGGTGCGCGCGACGATGATCCCCGGCACGCGCATGATGTCCAGCTGGAAGCGAGCCGCGTTGAGCCGCTTGATCTGTTCGTCGGACGGCACCAGCACCTTGCCGCCCTGATGACCACACTTCTTGGTGCCCGGCCGCTGGTCCTCGATGTGGTAGCCCGCCACACCGACCTCGACGAAACGGCGGATCAGGTTGCGCACGTGCGGATCACCGCCGTGGCCGGTGTCCGCGTCGGCGATGATGAACGGGCGATAGTCGTACGCGGGTGTGGTGGCTCGCTGCTGCTCACTCATGTTCAGGCGCAGGTACTGCTGATTGCGGTCGGCGGTGAGCAGGGCGCGCACCAGCACCGCGGCGTCGTCGGGCACCTGGCTCAGGGGGTAGCTGGCGAGGTCGGGGCCGGGGTCTTCGGTGGTGGAACCCTTGGCCGAGGTCGCCCAGCCGCCGAGGTAGATGCCCTCGATGCCCATCCGCTTCATGGCCACCGCCTGGCCGGGCGAGTAGGGGCCGAAGGTCGTGATGCTCTTCTTGGCGGCGAACAGTTCGCGCAGCCGGTCGTAGAAGGCCGCCGCCGCGTTGCGCGCCACCGGATAGTCGGTGGGGATGGTGCCGCGTTGCTCGACTACCTGGCGGGCGGTGTAGAGGCGGGTGATGCCGGCGAAGCGCGGGCCGTCCATGTACCGCTGGGTGGCGGCGATGTCGTCTGCGAACGATGTCCGGACCTCGGTGTCCGAGTCAATGATGGCCATGGCCGTGAGCTCCTCTTCGGCGAGATTCCCCTGAAAACGAGAGTCTATCCCCGGAACAGGCCGTTCAATCAGGGGTCAAAAGACCCGAGCCAAAACTGTTGTCGTGCCGTATTCCGACAGCCATCGAGCGCCTCCCCCGGCCGGGGAGTGGCCGCCGATCGGGGCGGGTCGCGCACCGGGGCGACCGCTCGAGGTCGCAACGTCTTGCAGCGCAGTCTCTTTCGTCATTTCGGCCCGCCGGCCGCGCGTCGGCTAAGCCAGTCGCGCTGGCGACGCACGAACTCCGCGTCGACGACATGTCCGTGGCCCGGGACGTAGAGGGCTTCCGATCCGCCGAGTGCAAGCACCCGATCGAGGGATGCCGGCCACGCGGCGAGGTCGGAGTCCGCGTCGATGGCCGGATCTCCGGACTCTTCGATCAGATCACCGGTGAAGACGACGATCGGGTCGTCCGGGTTCGTCCCGGGCACCACCACCACCAGATCGGACGTGGTGTGGCCGCGGCCGGGGTACGCAACCTCGACGGTGCGGTCGCCGAGGTCGACGACCGCGTTGTACAGCCCCCGGTCGGGGCGACGCAGGGCCGCAATCGCGCGGTCGATCGCGCGGGGTTCGGCGCCGTGGCGCAGCGCGTCGTCGCGGAGCGCGCCCGTCGCCGAGGACAGCGCGCCGACGACTCCGGGCGCGCAGTAGAGCTCCGCCCCGGCGAACACCGACGAGCCCAGGACATGGTCGAAATGCTTGTGCGTCAACACAATATGAGTGACCGGGCGTCCAGCGAGCCGCCGTACGTCGGCGTCGATCGCCGCCGCCTCGGTGAGGGTGGAGCCGGTATCGACGAGGAGCACCCCGGTGCTCCCCCACGCCAGCCCGACCGTGACATCGCAGAACGGCAGCCGGGTGCGGTGCACTCCGTCGCTCAGCCGTTCCCAGGTCAACTGCACGGCTTCCGACGGTAGCGCCGGATCGGTGGCACGCCTATGGCACACGACTATCGCGGGAAAGTGGGTTTCTGGCGTCGTTGCTCTGGCTATGTTGCACCCATGGCTGTCACCGAATCCCGAGAAGTCGTCATCGAGGCCACCCCCGATCAGGTCATGGACGTCTTGTTCGACCTGGAGTCGTTGCCCGACTGGTCCTCGGTGCATCAAACCGTCGACATCCTCGAGCGCGACGACGAGGGTCATCCGCTCAGGTCCCGGCAAGTGGTCAAACTGGTGGGCTTCACCGAGGAGCAGGTGTTGTCCTACGTGGTTCACGACGACGGTGTCAGCTGGACGCTGGACAGCGCCAAACAGCAGCGCGCGCAGGAGGGCCGGTACACGCTGACCCCCGACGGGGATTCCACCCGCGTCCGTTTCGACCTCACCGTCGACCTACTGATGCCGGTTCCGGGGTTCCTGCTCAAGCGGGGCACCAAAAGCCTGATGGACACCGCCACCAAGGGCCTGCGCAAGCGGGTCCTGGAGGTGAAGAAGTCCGGAAGCTAGCACCTTTTCTACGGCGCCCCGGTCGGCGACACTTTCCCTATGAAAACCATGACGGCAGGCAGCCCTCGGCGGATCGCATTCGCCATGGCGGCGCTGGCGCCGGTGCTGGGCATGGCCGGCTGCGGCGGGCACGGCGACACCCGGATGACGGTGCCGTCGACGCCGAAGGTGACGACCCTCGGGCGCAGCGTCCCGGCCGCGCCCGCCGGCGGACCGTTGAGCATCGCCAGCCCGGCGTTCGCCGACGGCGCGGCGATCCCCGTGCAGTACACCTGCAAGGGCGCCAACATGGCGCCGCCATTGACATGGTCGGCCCCGCTGGGCGCGGCGCTCGTGGTCGACGACCCCGACGCCGTCAACGGGCTATACGTGCACTGGGTCGTCACCGGAATCGCTCCGGGCAGCGGCAGCACCGCCGACGGTCAGACGCCCGCCGGGGCGACCACCCTGCCGAACACCTCCGGACAGCGCGCCTACCAAGGTCCGTGTCCGCCCGCGGGAACCGGCACCCACCACTACCGGTTCACGCTCTACCAGCTTCCCAACGACTACCGGTTGCCCGACGGCCTCGCCGGCGTCCAGGCGGAGAACACGATCGCCGGCGCCGCGACCGCGCAGGCGCAGCTCACAGGAACCTTCGGCGGCTGACCGCGCTTCAGGCCATGTCGTCGAGCGCTTGATAGCCGGCGTTGTAGCCGGGCGTGAAGGTGATGCCCGGCCCGCCGTGGCATCCCGCACCGCCGAGGTAGAGGCCGTCGATCGGGATCGGCAAGTCGAGGAATCCCTTGGGGCCCGGCCTGTTCGGGCCCATCAAGTCCGGATGCAGCAGGCCGTGGCAGAAGTCACCGGCGGGCGCGCCGAACATCGTGTTCATGTGGTAGGGGGCGAACGTGATGTGGCGGATCACGATGTCCCTGAAGTTGGGCGCCAGCCTGGTGATCTTGTCGATAACACGCTGTGCCATCTCGTTTTTGAGTCGCCCATGGTCCTGTCGGTCGACTTCGACCGGGAACGCGTACGCGTAGGCGCTGGCGGCGTGCTTGCCGGGCAGCGCCATGCCCGGATCATGCACCGACGGTATCTGCATTCCCATCGACGGGTTGTCCGGCACGATGCCCCGCCGGCAGTTCTCCCAGTGCAGCTGCTGCTCCTCCGGAGCGCCGAAGATTCCGACCGACTGCTGCATGCCCTCTTCGTTCAAGAACTCGTAGGGGGCGGCGAATTCGGGCAGTCCGTCAAGGGCGAAGTGGATCTGCACGAAGGAGGCCCGGTGGTCACGGCCGGACAGCCGCGAGATCAGCTCCGCCGGAACATGCTCGTGCGCAACGAGGTCGGTGAGCGTGACGTCCGGTGCGAGGTTGGATACCACGATCGGCGCGGTGATCGTCGACCCGTCGCGCAACCGCACCCCCGTCACCGCGCCGCGCTCGACGAGGATCTGTTCCACCTTGGTGCGGAAGCGGATCTCACCACCGTGGGAGACGAAGAGCTCCCGCAGGTGTTCGGTGAGGGCGCCGATGCCGCCCTTGAGTTTGGTCATCATCGCCGTGGAGTCGTCCGGCACCGCCAGGGCGAAGGCCAGGCAGGTGGCGCTTCCCGGTGTGTAGGGGCCGCGGTAGGTGGAGTAGTGTGCGCCCACGGTGGCGACACGCCGAGCAACGGCGCCGTGTGCGCACACTCGAAGCCGTCAGCGCACACTCAAACGTTCCGCGCGCTCTCGACGGCGGCCTCGACGAAGCGGCGCAGCACGGCGTTGCGGGCGCGCGGCAGAAACGCCAGCGAGACCGGGCTCCGGGGTGCACCCCGCAGCGCGACGAATCGGACGCCGGGGTGGATGTTGCGGCGAACGGCGACGTCGGGGATCACGCCGATGCCGCGGTCCGCGGCGACGGATTCCAGCCATTCGTCGAAGTTGGCTGTCTCCACAATGGCTTTCGGCCCTTCGTCCGCCGGCCACGACCACGGCCCGGTGGTCCCGCTGGTGGTGTTGACGACTAGCGGCCACTGCGGCACCTCAGCCCAGTCCAACTCGCTTCTGCCGGCCAACGGCGAGTGGACCGAACACACGGCCACCCGGGTCTCGTCGAACAGGTGCATGACCCGGACGGCCGTTGACGTCACCTGCCCGCGGACAACGGCGACGTCGACCCGGCCCTGTTGCACGGCGCTGAGCGCATCGTCGGTACGGACCAGCCGTACCGTCGTCCCGGTGGCCCGCTCGAAACGGGCCACGGTGTCCTGCGCCCACGGGTCGGGTAGCAACCAGCTGAAGCCGAGGCCGATGCTCGCCTGCCGGCGTACGGCGCCGAAGGCACGCTCCAGCTCCGCGAGGAGCCGCTCGACGTGGTCGAGGAACGCCCGCCCGGCCTGAGTGGTCTCGACGTGCCGCGACGTGCGGTCCACCAGCGTGACGCCGAGTGCGTCTTCCAGCTGGCGGATGGTACGGCTGAGCGCCGGTTGGGTGATGCGGAGTTCGTCGGCGGCCCGGGTGAACGACTTGAGCCGCGCGACCGCCTCGAAGGCGCGCAGGTGGCGCAACTCGACCCTGCCGCTCTCCGTGACGCCCATGCCTGACAAGCATAGATCGATGACAGCGGGCATTTCACAGGCGCTCGCTGCGAACCTAGCGTCATTGCCAGGACATCAATCGGAGGAGACGAAATGCCGCTGCTGTACATCGACCTCATCGAGGGCCGCACGCCGTCGGAGGTCCGGGCACTGCTCGACGCCGTTCACGACGCCGTCGTCGAAGCGTTCGGCGTGCCCCCGCGGGACCGCTACCAGGTGGTGCGGACCCATCCGGCCCACGAAATCGTCGCTTTGGATACCGGGCTCGGCATCACCCGCTCGGCGCAGCAGGTGATCGTGCAGGTGGTGAGTCGGCGGCGCACGCGGGCGATGAAGGAGAAGTTCTACGAGCTGCTGGCCGGCAACCTGGCGGAGCGGTGCGGGCTCGACGGGGCCGACCTGATCGTGTCGGTCACCGAGAACGGCGACGAGGATTGGTCTTTCGGCCACGGCCGGGCGCAGTTTCTCACCGGGGAGCTGCGATGAGCCTCGACACACGAGTCACCAGGTTCTTCGGCGTCGAACACCCCGTCGTGCTCGCCCCGATGGCGATGATCTCCGGGGGGCGGCTGGCGGCCGCGGTGACGGCGGCCGGCGGCCTGGGCCTCATCGGCGGCGGCTACGGCGACACGCAATGGCTGCGGCGCGAATTCGCCCGAGCCGAGGGGGCAAATGTCGGATGCGGGTTCATCACCTGGAGCCTGGCCCGCCAGCCCGGGCTGCTCGACGAGGCCCTGGAGCGGCGGCCCGCCGCGATCATGCTGTCCTTCGGTGAGCTGCAGCCGTTCGCCGATCGCGTTCGCGCCGCGGGCGTCCCGCTGATCGCGCAGGCGCAGACGCTCGACCACGCGCGCCGGGCCCTGGATGCCGGCGCGGACGTCGTCGTGGCTCAGGGCGGCGAGGCGGGCGGGCACGGCATGACCCTTCGGTCCACCTTCACGCTGGTGCCCGACGTCGTCGACCTGGTCGTCGAACGCGCACCGGGCACGCCGGTGCTGGCCGCGGGCGGGGTCAGCGACGGGCGCGGCCTGGCCGCCGCGCTGGCGCTCGGCGCCGACGGCGCGCTCGTGGGCACCAGGTTCTGGGCGTCGCCGGAGGCGTTGGTGTCGCCGAGGGCGCACGAGCGGGCGCTGACGGCCAGCGGTGACGACACCTTTCGCACGCGCGCCTATGACCTTGTGCGGCGGCTGGATTGGCCGGAAGACTACAACGCGCGGGCGCTGGGCAACGCCTTCCTCGACAGGTGGCACGGCAACGAGGACCGGTTGGCGGCGTCGCTGCCCGACGCGGTGGCCGAGTACGAAAATGCCGTTGCGGCAGAGGACTTCGACACCGCGGCCATACTCGTGGGCGAGGGGGTGGGGCTTATTCGCCACGTCCGGCCCGCCGCCGACATCCTGGCCGACATGGTCGAGCAGGCCGCCCGGATCCTCAACCGAACGGCCTCAGTACAGCGGTGACCAGTCCGACGTCCGCAGCAGCCGACTCTGCCACTGGTCGCGGTACTGCAGGGCGTCGAACATGTAGCTGCCGGGCCCCCGGTGCTCCGGCGGGATCTCCTTGGTCAGCAGGTGGACGAGCGCCGCGTAGTTGTTGGAGTCGTCGATCTTCTGCCACAGCATGGCCTCCCGGCGCCGGTGGCTCCCATGTGCCACCTGGAAACACGCCTGGATGTCGAGGATGCGCATCCTGGCCGGCGCCTGGGACAGCGGCCGATAGTAGATTTCGTCCCACGACCGGATGTAGTCGTCGAGCGGCGCGGACGGCCAACCGGTGTCTTCCATGAACATCGTCAGCGGGTGCGTCTGGCCCGTCGTGGGCACGCCGGCCAGATCGACCGACTGCAACGGTGACCAGTTGACCGGCAGCAGCAGCTTGCCCGTCACTTCGTGGCGAAGGTTGTCCAGTTTGCGCATCCATGGGCGCAGGTCTCCGCTTCGAGTCCGGCGCGCGAGCCTTTCCCAGGCCGCGCCGTCGGCGATGCCGGTGATGGTGACCACGTTGTAGGACGGCCCGGACCCGTGGGGGCGTGGTTGGTGTACCAGAGCAGCCGCGCTTCATCGCCGTCGGCGAGCGTGGGCATCCAGCCCTCGCGGTAGGCCGCCTCGAATTCGTCCTGCCGTGCGCCGACCACCTGGTGGGTCTCGTGAAGGAACAGCATCGACACTCCTTGGTTTCAGCCCTGATTGGCGATCAGCGTGGCGAGCTGGCGGCGGCTGACCTTGCCGGTCGAGCTATAGGGGATGTCGTCGACGAGCGCCAGCCGCTCGGGCAGCTTGAAGTAGGCGAGCGACTCGCGGCAGTGCGATCGCAGATCTTCCAGAGTCACTGGGGCGCAAGCCACCACCGCAGCTCCCACCCGCTGGCCGAGCTCGTCGTCGGCGATTCCGGCGACCGCGACGTCACGTACCGCCGGGTGGGAACGCAGCGCTTCCTCGACTTCGGTCGGCCCGAACTTCTCGCCCCCGCGATTGATGGTGTCGCTGAGCCGTCCGCACGGGAAGAGGTAGCCGTCGGCGTCCTGGCGGGCCAGGTCACCGGTGCGCAGCCAGCCGTCGGTGACGTTCTGGGTGGTGTTCACCCACAACTCGCCCACCGTCCCGGGCTTCACGTCCTCTCCCGTTTCGGGGTCCACCAGGCGCACGTCGACCCCGGGCAGCGGCCGGCCGACGGATCCCGCCCGTGCGGGATCGCGGTGATCGGCGGGCATCAGCGTGGTGTAGGCGCCGAGGGTCTCGGTCTGCCCGAACACGTTGGCAAAAGCCACATGGGGCAGGGCGGCCATCGCCCGGCGCACCAAAGCGACGGGTGCGGCGGCGGCGCCGTAGGCGATGGCGACCAACGACGACAGGTCGGCGTCGGCGAAGTGCGGATGGTCGAGGATGCGTCGCAGCATCGTCGGAACGAGGAATGTGGTGGTCACCCGATGTTGGGACACCAGGCGCAGCCACTCGCCGGCGTCAAAGCGCGGCTGTACCACCGAGGTGTTGCCCGAGTAGAGGCTGCCGAGCGTGCCCAGCGCGCCCCCGACGTGAAAGAACGGAACGCACATCATCCCCACCGAGGGTTTGGCGTCGGCCCGAAACGGCGCCGCCATCCCCTTGATCCGCCGTGTCAGCTGCCGGCCGGTGATGCCGACGGCCTTCGGCAGTCCCGTAGTCCCGCTGGTGAACAGGATCAGGGCATCGCGGTCGGCGATCTCATCAGGCGCCGCGGCATCGGTGCCCTCCAGCAGCAGCTCGGCACCCAATACCGTTGGCGCACCGGCCTCTCGGAGCCGGCCGATGTACGGCTGCCCCGCGACGGCCACTTCGGCGCAGCCCGCATTCGTCAAAAGCCCACGGAGTTCAGGCGGGGTCAGCGCCGGGTTCATCAGCGCGGCCGCGGCGCCGATGCGGGCCGCCCCCAGCACGGCCGCGATCGAGAGCACGCTTCCGCCATCGACGACCGCAATGCGCTGGCCGGCCACCACGCCGCGGTCGGCCAGGCCGGCGGCGCACCGGCGCACGGTGTCCGCCAGCTCGCCGTAACCGATCGAGCGCCCGTCGATGATGAGCGCGACGCGAGCGGGATCGTTCGTCGCGGCGGCTTCGAGGATCGTTCCGATATTCATGGGGTCCAGGCTCAGTGCAGGGGTGACCACGCGGAGGTGCGCAGCAGCCGACTGGTCCACTGGTCCCGCAGTTCGAGGGCGTCGTGCATCCAGGTCCCCGGGGCGCGAAATTGGTGGGGGATCCGGGTGCGGAGCAGCGCGAGCAGTTGCTCGGGCTGCTCAATGCGTTGCATCAGGATGACCTCGCGGTGCAGGTGACTGCCCAGGGCGGGCTGAAAAGCCGCCTGGATCAACAGCATTGATGACGGCCGCTCCAGGCTCTGGGCGTACACGTCGCCGCTGCGCTCGATGTATTCGTCGAAACTGTCCGGGAAGGGCCACATGGTGTCTTCCATGTAGAGGCTCAATTCGTGCTCCCGCCCGTCGACCGGCACCTCCTCCAGCCGCATCTCTTGCAACGGCGACCACGGCAGTGGCGCGAGCAGCTTGGCGTCGACGTCGTAGCGCAGTTCGTCCAGCTCGCGCATCCACGCCTGCAGATCGCCCCTTTGCACCCGCAGCGCCAGGCGCTCCCACGCCGCGCCGTCCCGGACCGCGGTGACGGTCACGACGGTGTAGGACGGGCCGCTGCCCTGGGCGTGGTCGGCGTACCAGAGCAGCCGCGCATCGTCACCGGCGGCGAGCATGGGCATCCAGCCCTGCCGGAACGCGGCCTCGAAGTCGTCCTCGCAGCGCCCGCGTACCTTGTGCACCTCGTGCATGAACAGCACGTCGAGACGGTAACTCCGAACGTATTGTCGGGTCTACGGGTGCGCATCGCGCCCTGGACAGCCGAGTTGCGAACTGGTTTGCTCGACTCAGTAACTACCTCACCGCAGGAGTCGCCGATGGCCCGCCTCAACGTGCCGGACGGCCCGGGCGGCGAAGCCGCCATGCTCTGGACGCTGCGGCCGCAACTCGGTGACATGGTGGAGCGGATGATCCGCGGCGCATACCAACAGAGCGTGCTGCCGGCCGACGAGCGCGAGCTGGCCAGGATGCGCATCGCGCAGATCAACGACTGCGTCGCCTGCGCCGGTTTCCGGGCCCAATCGGTGCTGGACGCCGGTGTCGCGCCGGAGCTCTACGACAACGTCGCCGCGTACGCCAGCTACCCCGGCTATACGCCGCGGCAGCGACTCGCCATCGAGTACGCCGAGCGGTTCGCGACGGACCATGCGTCGCTGGACGATGCCTTCTTCGGGCGGCTGCGAGAGTCGTTCTCCGACCCTGAGATCCTCGATCTCACCCTCTGTGTCGCGGTCTTCCTGGGCCTGGGGCGCTCGTTGACCGTGCTGGGCGTCGATCAGTCCTGCGCAATCGATCTCTAGTGAGGAACACGGGATGGACCTGGCCACCGTCGACGAACTGCTGACGACGACGCGGTCGGTGCGCAGGCGTCTCGACTTGGACCGGCCGGTGGGCCGCGAGGTGATCCTCGAGTGCATCCGGCTGGCGATGCAGGCGCCGACCGCGAGCAACGCGCAGGACTGGCGGTGGCTGGTGATCACCGATGCCGACAAGCGTGCCGCCATCGCCGAGATCTACCGCAGCGTCGGCGCCGACTATCTGGCGCACGCGGCCAAGGAGACCTCCGACCCGCAGACCCGGCGGGTGTACGCGGGCGCCCTGGCGCTGACCGAGACGCTGGGCAAGGTCCCCGTGCATGTCATCCCGTGCCTGGACAGTCGCATCGACAACTCGAACCTGTTGACCGCCGCGTCGGCATGGGCGTCGATCATCCCGGCCGGCTGGAGCTTCCTGCTCGCCCTGCGATCCCGCGGGCTGGGATCGGTGTGGACGACGATGCATCTGGCCAAGGAGCAGGAGGTGGCGGAGTTGCTCGGCATCCCGGACACCGTCACGCAGGCCGCGCTGTTCCCGGTGGCCTACACCATCGGCACCGACTTCCGGCCGGCCGCGCGGCCGCCCGCCGAGACCGTCACATTCTGGGATAGCTGGGGAGACGGCTGATGAAGTCCTACACCGTGCGGTTCCACGTCGACGCGCCACCGGCGAAGGTGTGGCGGGTGCTGCATCCGCCCCCCCCGCCCCACGCGCCGCGGCCGCGGGTCCTCGAATGGCCCGGCGGCAGCATGGAGATCCTCAACGAGGGCAACGAGGCCGGCGAGGGCCTGGTCCGCACCTGCGTCTACGAGGTGCCCAAGTACCTGCTGTCGGGCGGCCGGGCACGGTCGTGGGAGACCGTCACGGAAGCCGAGAAGAACAAGCTGTCGCGCTACGTCGCCGTCGGCGCGCCGCTGTGGTCCCGCGCCGAGGGCTATCACCGGCTCGAGGAACAGCCGGACGGGACCACCGTGCTGACCTTCCACGAGACTTATCGCGCCTACAACCCGGTGCTCCGCTTCCTTCTCGAACGCCCGGTGCACGCGAAGATCTCTCGCGACAACCTCAAGACGTATGAGCATGCGCTCGGCTACGCCGGTCGGGTGCGCCGGCTCGCGTAAGGTCCGCCGCCGGCTGCGACCAGGGGTTATGCGTCCCGACGCGGCGGCCGGCGGTTGGCGCCTCACGTGATTTAGGCTGCTCGTCCCGGTACGCTGGCGTGCTATGGGGTTTGAGGCTGGTGTTCCTACCGCGGCGCGGTTGGCCGTCGCGGGACTTGTGATCGCGGGTTGGACGGCGTCGGCGGGCTTCGCGGGGGCCGACCCGGACCAGACGCCTGCACCGTCGCCGTCGCCTGCGGCGTCGCAGGGCCCCCCGCCGGGACCCCCGCCGTCGTCCGCCTCACCGGCGCCGTCACCGGGCGCTTCACCGGCGGCCTCGCCGGCACCCGGACCCAAGACGAGCATCGACAAGGACGGTATCTACAACGTCGGGACCGACATCGTCCCCGGGATCTACAGCTCGGGTGGACCCGTCAACAACGGCACCTGTTACTGGAAGCGGACGGGCAACCCCGACGGCAACATCATCGACAACAGCATGAGCAAGAAGCCGCAGGTGGTGCAGATCGACCCGACGGACAAGGCATTCAAGACCTCGGGTTGCCAGCCGTGGCAGCTGACGCCGGACGCCACCCCGCCGCCCACCACGCCCCCCGCCGGTGTGCAGGGCACCCTCGGCCTGCTCAACGGGTTGCTCGGCGGCCAGGCCGGGCAGCAGCCGTCGCCGCCGCCCCCGCACAACTGACAAGTCCCGACGCGACCCGGCCGCACCTCCCGCGGTAGGGCTACTTTCGCTACGGTGGCGCCGTGGCCAGTGCGCAACAGATCGTCGTCGTCGGTGCCGGTGTCAGCGGGCTGACATCGGCGGTGTGCCTGGCCGAGGCCGGTTGGCCGGTGCGGGTCTGGACCGCCGCCCTGCCACAGCACACCACATCGAAGGTGGCGGGCGCGGTATGGCTGCCACCGCGGCCCGCCGAACGGGCCAGCGACACACTGGACTGGACCGAACACTCCCTGGGGGTCTTTCGCGAACTCGCCACCGATGCGGGCTCGGGCGTCCAACTGGCGCCCGCGCTGGCCGCCGGCGAGCTGACCGCGACCGAGGCGATGGCGTCCGCCGCGGGATTGATCCCCCACCTGCGCCCGGCCGACCCAACGGACCTGCCGGACGGCGTCGGCAATGGCTTCCGGGCCACGCTGCCGATGATCGACATGTCGCACTATCTCGACTACCTGACGCGCCGGCTGGCCGCGGCCGGCGGTGAAATCGAGGAGCATCCGGTGCGGTCACTGGCCGAGGTCGCCGACGCCGCGCCGATCGTGGTTAACTGCACCGGTCTCGCCGCCGGACGCCTGGCCGGAGACGACACCGTTCGCCCCCTGTTCGGCCAGCACGTCGTGCTCACCAATCCCGGTCTGCGGCAACTGTTTTTGGAGATCAACGGCGGCCCGGAATGGACCTGCTATTTCCCCCATCCCCAGCGCGTCGTGTGCGGCGGGATCAGCATCCCCGACCGCTGGGACACCACCGCGGACCCCGACGTGACCGAGCGAATCCTGCACCGCTGCCGCCGGATTGAGCCGCGCCTCGCCGAAGCGGAGGTGGTGGAGACCATCACCGGGCTGCGTCCCGACCGCCCCTCGGTGCGGGTGGCGGTCGAGCCGCTGGGGCGGGCGCTATGCATCCACAACTACGGCCACGGCGGCAACGGCGTGACCCTGTCGTGGGGTTGCGCACGCGACGTGGTCCGGCTGGCCGGTCAGTCGGAGGCACGATGAGCATCGACTACGCGCTGGACGCCCACATCGTGACCATCACCATCAACCGTCCCGAAACCCGCAACTCGCTCGACATGCAGCACTTCCGCGACCTGGCCCACGCCTGGGCGGCATTCCGCGACGACACCAGCGCCTGGGTGGCCGTGATCACCGGTGTGGGGCAAGACTTTTGCACCGGCGCCGACCTCAAGAAGTTCATCCCGGAGCTCACCGGCGACCTGCCGCAACCGGAAGGATGGAACAAGGACGACGCCATCCACGCCGTCCTGCACCGCTTCCCCGTCTACAAACCGGTCATCGCCGCGGTCAACGGCACCTGCGTCGCCGGCGGCTTCGAGATGCTGAGCTCCACCGACATTCGGGTCGCCGTGCCGGCCGCGCGATTCGCGGTGATGGAGCCCAAGCGCGGCCTGTTCGCCGGGGGTGGGAGCACCGTGCGACTGCCGCGTCAGATGCCCTACCCGCTGGCGATGGAGCTATTGCTGACCGCCGACATGGTGGACGCGGACCGGGCGCTGGCGATGGGGCTGATCAACCGCGTGGTCCCGCCGGAGCGGCTGATGGACACCGCGTACGACTACGCCGAGCGCATCGCGGCGAACGCCCCGCTCGCGGTGTTCGCGACGAAGCAGTCCGCCGTCGAGGGTTTGGCGCTCGATCTCGAGTCGGCGTACGACAACGAAACCCGGCACAGCGACCGCATTTTCGAGACCGAGGACGCCAAGGAGGGGCCGCGCGCCTTCGCCGAGAAGCGACCGCCGCGCTGGCAGGGCCGCTAGCGGCGGCTGACGTCGCGAATGATCAGCGACAGCAGCCAGCTCACGATCGACAAGACGACCGCGGCCCAGATCGCCGTCCACCAGAAACGGTCGATCTGCAAACCCCAATGCGTGGTGTGCTCGGTGATCCACGCGGTGATCCACAACATCAGCGCGTTGACGACGACGTGGAACAGGCCGAGGGTCAGGACGTACAGCGGGATCGACAAGAGCTGGACGATCGGCTTGATGAACGCGTTGACCAGACCGAAGATGACGGCGACGACGAAGATGATGCCGACCCGCTGAAGCTTGGTGTCACCGCCGACGAACGTGATCCCGTGGACGAACTTCGTGACCAGCCACAGCGCGAAACCGGTCAGTGCGGCGCGAAGCAGAAAAGGGCCCATGGTCCAAGATCCTGCCACCGGCCGTCGGCGAAGGGCAGCCCATTCGTGTCGACATTCGTCGCTAGGCGTCGCCGCGCCGGCCTTCCGCTGCCAGGTACTTCACCATCTGGCACAGGTTGACAACAGCCGCGCTCAACTTCTGGATGGTCGCGTCCCGATCTGCCACACACGCCTGCCAATCGGGAAACTCCTGCGGGGCTTTCTGGTTGTCCGCGTTGACATGGATCTTCTGCTCGATTTGGTCGCACAGGTCCGCGAGGGTCAGCTGTCCCGGCGCGCTGAAATCGGAGAACCACTTGTCGGTCATGTCAGATCATCGCCTCCAAAAAACCCCGGTGCTAGGAGGCTATCGGGTCGCCGCCCAGCAGGATCGTGCGGGCTGAAACCCCGGGCGGTGAGCCGCGAGAGCCTAGTTCAGGTTGTAGAAGCGCTGCGCGTTGAGTCCGCCGATCTTTTCGCGGGCCTCCTCGCTGATATCGGCGCGGGTGCGCAAATGCTTGGTGCTCTCCGGCCATTCGCCGTCCCAGTGCGGGTAGTCGCTGGCGAACATGATGAAGTCGGCGCCGAGCACGTCGATCACCCCGGGCAGGATCGGCTCCTCCGGCTCGCACGTCACCCAGATGTTGCCGGCGGCCAGGTACTCGTGCGGATCGCGGCGCCAGCCGTCCTCGACCCAGTCGCCGCGCTTCTCGTAGTGCTCGTGCAGGCGATCCATGAAGAACGGGACCCAACCCGCGCCAGCCTCGAGGAAGGCGACCCGCAACCGCGGGTGGCGCTCGAAGACGCCGCCGGATACCAGCGCGGTCATTGCGGTCATCTGGTCGAACGGGAAACTGATGCAGTGCACCTGTATGTAGTTGGTGAAGCGGTCCACGCCGATCTTCGGGAGGTGGATGCCCGGCGCGCCGTGAATCCCCACCGGCATCTCCAGGTCGACCGCGGCGGCGTAGAAGGGATCGAGGTCGGGGTGGTCGAGGTTGCGGTTCTTGAGCGCCGGCGGAACCAAAGTCGCCACCAGCCCAAGATCTTTCGCTTCGGTCATCACGTCGATGGCCGCTTGGCCGTGCTCGATCGGGGTCACCGCGACGCCGCGTAGCCGCCCGCCCGACGGGGCGCAGTAGTCCGCGATCCACTCGTTGTAGAGCCGGGCGAATCCCGCCGCGAACTCCGGATCCTCCAGCGTGGGCGCGCACAGGCCCAGACTCGGATACAACACCATGGTGTCGATGTGGTCGCGATCGGCGTCGCCGAGCACGCCTTCGGTCGAGCGGCAGTTGATGTCCGGCGCCTTGCTGATCCCGTGCTGGGGCGGACACCCGGCACCCGGGCCCTGATCCTCCGGGTAGCTGCGCCCCTCGAACATCAACCTGCTGCCGTCGGCCGCGGGCTTGACGTATTGCGGCCAGCGTTTGATCGCTTCGGTCGCCAGTGAGGGGTTCTCGGCAACATGTCCGTCGGCGTCGATGATCCGCATGTATTCGCAACTTACTCTCGCGGATTGCATGTCGAAACGGCTCGCTTTAGGGTGCCCGGTACGCCACGATGCTGACGTGACCACTCAAAGCCCTCGGCAGAAGTTGACCGCGGATCAGCGGAACTCCTTCATCGCGGCCCTATTGGGCTGGACGATGGACGCCTTCGACTACTTCATCGTCGTGCTCGTCTACGCCGACATCGCGAAGACGTTTCACCACAGCAAGGCGGAGGTCGCGTTCGTCACCACCGCCACCCTGATCATGCGTCCCGTCGGCGCGCTGCTGTTCGGGCTGTGGGCCGACCGAGTCGGTCGGCGGCTGCCGTTGATGGTGGACGTGATGTTCTACTCGGTGGTGGGCTTCCTGTGCGCGTTCGCCCCCAACTTCACCGTGCTGGTGATCCTGCGGCTGCTCTACGGCATCGGCATGGGCGGCGAGTGGGGGTTGGGCGCCGCGCTGGCCATGGAGAAGGTTCCCGTCGAGCGGCGCGGCTTTTTCTCCGGCCTGTTGCAGGAGGGCTATGCGTTCGGCTATCTGCTGGCGAGCGTCGCATCGCTGGTCGTGATGAATTGGCTCGGCCTGTCGTGGCGGTGGTTGTTCGCGCTGAGCATCATTCCGGCGCTGGTCAGCCTGATCATCCGGTACCGGGTGGAGGAATCCGAGGTCTGGGAGGCCGCGCAGGACCAGATGAAGCTCACCAGCACCAAGATCCGCGACGTGCTGCGCGACGCCAAGATCATCCGCCGGTTCTTCTACCTCGTGCTGCTGATGACCGCCTTCAACTGGATGAGTCACGGCACCCAGGACGTCTACCCGACATTTTTGACGGCCACCGCCAACCACGGCGCCGGCCTGTCCAGCGCGACGGTCAAGTGGATCGTGATCGTCTACAACGTCGGCGCCATCATCGGCGGGCTGTTCTTCGGCACGCTGTCGCAGCGGTTCAGCCGCCGCCACACCATCATCTTCTGCGCGCTGTTGGCGCTACCGATCGTGCCGTTGTTCGCCTACTCACGCACCGCGGCCATGTTGTGTCTCGGCTCGTTCTTGATGCAGTTGTTCGTGCAGGGCGCCTGGGGTGTCATCCCGGCCCACCTGACCGAGATGTCGCCGGACGCCATCCGCGGGCTCTACCCCGGCGTGACCTACCAACTGGGCAACCTACTGGCGGCGTTCAACCTGCCGATTCAGGAGCGCCTGGCCGAGTCGCACGGCTATCCCTTCGCGCTGGCGGCGACGATCGTTCCGGTGCTGATCGCCGTCGCGTTGCTGACGCTGATCGGCAAGGACGCCACGGGAATTCGTTTCGGCACCGCGCAAACCGCCTTCCTGGCAACCGATCCGAGGTGAGTTAGTCACGCCGAGATGGCCGCCACGGCTGTGATCGGGGCGCCGCCCACGACCATGGCGGCAACCTCGACGACATCCCTACTCGGGGCTGGTGAGGGCGCGGCGCAGCAGGTGCATCGCCACCGTCGTCGAGCGTTCCCGGACGTCGGAGCGGTTCCCGGGCAGCCGCAACGTGCGGGTGTCCGTGAAGCCGTCCGCCAGCGTCACCGTGAAACACACTGTGCCGACGGGCTTTTCCGGAGTTCCCCCACCCGGGCCGGCGACACCGGTGATCGCGACGGCGGTGTCGGCGCCGAACCGGCGTAGCGCGCCGGCCGCCATCGCCTCGGCCACCGGCTCGGACACCGCGCCATGCGCCTCGATCAGCGCCGGGTCGACGCCGAGCAGCTCGACCTTCGCGTCGTTGGCGTAGGCCACCACCCCGCCCGCCACGTAGTCCGACGAGCCGGGCCGGTCGGTCAGCCGCGCGGCCAGCAGCCCGGCGGTGCAGGATTCGGCCGTCGCGATCCGGCGGCCGGCCAGCGCCCGGGCGACCAGATCGTCCACCGTGGAACCGTCTTCGGAGAAGAGCTGCTGTGCGTGCCGGTCGCGCACGAGCTGCATCAGCTTTGCGTAGCCGGGCGCGGCGTCCGGCTCGTAGCGGGTGACCATCTCGATTTCGCCCCGTCGGAGGCAGGTCGTGATTTCGAGTGATTCGAAGCCGGGAACCGACGCCTCGGCGTCGCGCAGCGTTTCGGCCAAACCTGACTCGGGCAGCCCGAACATGCGCACGATGTCCTGGCGGTAGAGCGTCCGGCCGGCGATCGCCTGCTGCGCCGCGGGCGTCTCGATGGCCCGGCGCCACATCGGCTGCAGCTCGCGCGGTGGCCCCGGCAGCACGATGACGGTCGGCTTGCCGGGGACGACGACGCCGGGTGCGGTGCCGACCGGGTCGAGCACCTGTGCCCCGGCCGGAATCATCGCCTGCTTGCGATTGGCGGCGCGCACCGCTTCGAAGTCGACGCCCTCGAAGCGCCCCATCAGCTTCCTGAGGATGTCGGCGATCTTGTTCTCGGTCTCGTCGTCCAACACCAGCTCGCGACCGCAGAACCGCGCCACCACCTCCACCGTCATGTCGTCGGCCGTGGGCCCCAGGCCGCCGCTGGTGACGATCAGGTCCATGCCCTGCTCCGCCAGGAAGCGCAGTTGAGCCTCGATGTCGGCCGGGCGGTCGCCGCAGATGGTGATGTGCGCCAGCTCGACGCCCAGCTCCAGCAGTCGGTCGGCGATCCACGGGCCGTTCGCGTCTTGGACCCGCCCGGTGAGGACTTCCGTTCCGGTGACGACGATGCCTGCGCGTGCGCTCACCGCCACGAGCCTACTGGCAGGGCGGGAGCGCCGAGCCGAGCCACGGCGACGGGCTAGCCGCCCTCCAGGTAACGCTCGACGGAGGCGACCTTCTGCGTCATCGCGTCGCTGACCCCGGCCCGCCAGTCCGCCTTGATCACCGTGCTGACCCGGGGCGCGCGGGCGGCCACCGCCTCGACCGCGCGCTGCACGACGGCCATCACTTCTTCCCAGGTTTCGCCCTCGATGACGGTGAACATCGAATCGGTCTCGTTGGGCAGGCCGGAATCACGAACGACCCGAACCGCTTCGGCGACGATCTCGCCCACCCCCTCACCGACACCCATCGGTGTGACGGAAAAGGCGACGAGCACGGACACCCGACGAGCCTACCGAACCTTTCCCGGGCCGGACTGGCAGCATCGAGCCTCATGCGGGTCTTGGTGCAGCGGGTTACGTCGGCGACGGTGTCGGTCGAAGGCGAAGTGGTGGGCGCCATCCGGCCGTCCGGTCAGGGCCTGCTGGCCTTCGTCGGCGTGACCCACACCGACGATTCGGACAAGGCGCGGCGGCTCGCTGAAAAGGTTTGGTATTTAAGGATTCTCGACCAGGAACGGTCGGCGGCGGACGTGAACGCTCCGATTCTGGTCGTCAGTCAGTTCACCCTGTACGCCGACACCGCCAAGGGCCGACGACCGTCGTGGAACGCGGCCGCCCCGGGTGCGGTCGCGCAGCCGCTGGTCGAGGCGTTCGCCGAGGCGTTGCGGCGGTTGGGCGCCGAGGTCCAGACCGGGGTGTTCGGCGCGAACATGCAGGTCGAGTTGGTCAACGACGGACCGGTCACAGTTGTTCTGGAGCTCTGACACAGGAACTCCGGGTACGTTGACGACGCCGGCTCTTCGGTGGCCGGATTTTTGACAGGAGGCCCGACCATGAGCGCGACGCCCGAATTCGGCTCGCTGCGTTCCGACGACGACCACTGGGACATCGTCAGCAGCGTGGGTTACACCGCGTTGCTGGTGGCCGGCTGGCGGGCGCTGCATGCGCTGAGCCCGCAACCGCTGGTCCGCGACGACTACGCCAAGGCCTTCATCGAGGCCTCGGGCGACCCGTATCTGGCGGGCCTGATCGCCAACCCGGGAACGTCCGAAGACGAGATGGCCTTCCCCCGCCTCTACGGGGTGCAGACCCGGCTCTTCGACGACTTCTTCATCGCGGCCGGCGATGCGGGAATCCGTCAGGCGGTGATCGTTGCCGCCGGCCTGGACTCCCGTGCATACCGACTCGAATGGGTGCAGGGCACAAAGGTTTTCGAGATCGACCTGCCGAAGGTGCTGGAATTCAAGGCGCACGTGCTCGCCCAGCACGGCGCCAAACCCAAGGCCCCCCGGGTCGAGGTCGCCGCCGACCTGCGCACCGACTGGTCGAGGGCGCTGGAGGCCGCCGGCTTCGACGTGGAACGCCCCAGCGCCTGGTCGGTGGAGGGAGTGCTGCCCTACCTCACCGACGAGGCCCAGAACACGCTCCTCACCCGGATCAGCGGGCTCAGTGCACCCGGCAGCCGAATCGCCATCGGGGCGCTGGGGTCCCGCCTGGATCACGACCAACTCAAGGCCCTGGAGGCGTCCCATCCCGGCGTCAACCTGTCCGGCGATGTCGACTTCTCCGCCCTGACATACGAGCCGCGGACCGACCCCGCCGAACGACTGGCCGCGCACGGATGGGCGGTTGAACCCGTCCGCAACACGCTCGAACTGCAGGCCGGTTATGGCATGACCCCGCCGGACGTCGACGTCAAGATCGACGGTTTCATGCGGTCCCAATACATCACGGCGACCCGGTAGCTAGGGCGTCAGCAGGATCTTCACGTCGTTGCCCGAGCGGGATGCCGCGGTGGCGTAGCCCTTGGACGCTTCCTCCAATGGCAGCGTGGTGGTGAAGATGCCGTCGACGTCGAGGCGCCCGGACTGCAGCAGCGGGATCAATTCCGGCCAGGTCCGCTGCACCGGCGCCGTCGTCATCCGCAGCGTGATGCTGCGGATCAGGCATCCCAGCGCGTTCAGTGGGAACGGGTTCATGTCGTGCACGCCGACAACCGAGACGGTGCCGCCGGGCCGCACCGCGTTGAGCGCGTCGGTCAGGGACGCGTCGGTGGCGACGGCGTCGATCACGGCGTCAGCGCCGCGGCCCCCGGTGGCTTCGAGGATGGCCTCGACCGCGGGTGCCCGCAGGGGTGTCGCTCCCCACCGGACGGCGCGGTCCAACCGTCCCTGCACCTGATCGACGGCGAAAACCGTTGCGGCGCCCTGGAATAACGCACTCCGTAGGGAGCACAGGCCGACAGCGCCCAGGCCGATGACGGCCACGGTGCCCCCGAGCGGAATGTCGGCACGCTGGGCCGCCGCCCAGCCGGTGGCGAGGTTGTCGGTGAGCAGTAACGCCTGTTCGGTGCTGATGGCTTCCGGCATTTTGAGCAGCTGAAAGTCGGCCGCCGGCACGGCCAGCAGGTCGGCCTGCGCGCCGCCCAGCACCCCGCCGCCGAAGATCTGGAAGCCGTTGTGGCACATGACCGGATCGCGGGTGGCGCAGCCCGCGCAGGCACCGCACCCGGTCACCGACGAGACCATCACCGGGTCGCCCACCTTGATCGTGCGCACGTCGCCGCCGACTTCCACGACGGTGCCGATGGCTTCATGGCCGAGCGCGATCGGGGCCGGCATCGGGAAGTCCGCCTCGTAGAAGTGCAAATCGGATCCGCAGATGCCGGCGGCGGTGACCTCGACGATCGCCCCGCCGGGGCCGGGAAGGGCTGGATCGGGCCGGGTGTCGACCCGAATGCTGTGCGGCCCGTCGACGACTACCGTACGCATGATGAGGCGCTCACTTCCTTTGTCGCATGACGAACTGTGACCAGTCGGGCTCGCGCACCGCGGCCCAGTACTCGTTGAGGCGCCAGGGGCTGACGGTGTGGATCTCGCCGTCGGCGTTCTTGAAGTAGGAGTGTTTGACCGCGGGGTGCGCCCACACCATCTTTTTGATCTGGGTCTGGGTGCGCTCGTGCCAATCGGTGGCGGCCTCTGGCTTCGGTTCCAGCGAGTGCACGTCCGGGTCGGCCAGCCGCGCCAGGCACTGGTCGATATAGCGCATCTGCAGTTCGGACTGGAAGATCAGGCTGCCTCCGTGCGCCAGGTGAGTCCCCGGTCCGTAGATGATGAACAGGTTGGGGAACTTCGGAACGGTGATGCCGAGGTAGGCGTACGGCCGGCTCCCCCATGACTCGCGCAGGTCGACGCCGTCGCGGCCGGTGATCTTCAGCGGCCAGAGCACGTCGGTGTGCCGGAAACCCGTGGCGTACACGATGATGTCGGCCTCATGCGTCACACCGTCTTCGGTGACGATGCCGTGGGGAGTGATCCGCCGAATCGGTGTGCGCACCAACTCGACGTTGTCCCGCTGCAGCGTTTGCAGCCAGCTGCCGTTGTCCTGCAGCGTCCGTTTGCCACAAGCCGGATAGTCGGGCATCACCTTGCTCAGCAGCTCGTCCCCTTCCCCGATCTGGCTGGTGATCCACTGGGAGAACATCATCTGGGCGGCGGCGTTGATGTCGCTGACGGCATGCTCCTGGTCGGCAAAGTCAGGGTCGCTCTCGGCGGCGTCCAGGCCCTTGTCGGAGCCGGGCCAGAGCACCAGGAAGCGGTACCACCGGCCATAGAACGGCAGGTGGCGCATCGCCCAGCGCATGCCCTCGCCGACCTCATCGTGGTACATCGGGTTGGGGAACATCCACTGTGCCGTCCGCTGGAACACGGTGAGGTGCTCGACTTCTGGGGCGATGGCGGGTGCGATCTGGAATCCGCTGGCGCCGGCACCGACGAGTGCCACCCGCTTGCCGCTGAGATCGACGGAGTGGTCCCAGGCGGCGGAATGGAACGCCGGGCCGGCGAACGTCTCGGCCCCGTCGAAGTCGGGGATGCTGGGCCGGTTCAGCTGACCGACCGCGGTGATCAGGGCCCTGGCTCGCACCGTCCTGGTCTGGCCCTCGGCGCCGCGCAACCGAACGCTCCAGGTGCCGTCCTCGTCGATCCACTCGGCGGCCAGCACTTCGGTATTCCACAGCACGTGCTCGGCCAGATCGTGCTTGGTCACCACCCGGGTGAAATAGTCCTGCAGCTCGTGCTGCTCGGCGAAGAAATGCGTCCAGTCGTTGTTGGGTTCGAAGCTGTAGCAATAGAAATGGTTTGCCACGTCGACGCGGGCGCCCGGATAGCTGTTCTCCCACCACGTTCCGCCCGGCCCGGCGTTCTTCTCCACGATGGTGAAGGGAATGTTGGCCTGCTTGAGCCGGATTCCGGCCAGAATGCCCGACTCGCCACAGCCGACGACCAAGACCGGGGTGTCGGCCGCGCTTTCGGCCGGCAGCGCCGGCGGGCGGCGCGGGTCGACGCCGTCGAGGTCCATCTCTTCCAGCACCAGCGGCAGGTAGTCGTCGGTCACGTGCTCGCAGGCCGCCCAGTCCATCATCTCCCGGATGAGGTCGAGGCCGAGTGGCTTCGGTTCGGGACAACCGCGGTCCCGATAGTCGGCGATCACCGGTAGGGCCGCGGCGCGGGCACGGGCCTTGTCCTCCTCGGACATGAAGCCCTGGATCTCGTTGAGGAAGACGCCCATCTGCTTGAACTCGCGGATGAACCGGGGGTCGCCGGTGATGTGCACGAGTGAAAGCAGCAGCGTCGGAATGCTGACGTCCGCCAGGGCGGCTTCGATGTCCGCCGTGGACGTGTTGAAGGGAACGCCGGCATAGGCGCTGCGCATCGAGCGGATCCTCTCGGTGAATGACTCCAATTACGCTACGTACCGTGTCGTAATTGGCAGCACTACGCTACCCGCTGGCGAGGGAACGGATCAATAGCGCGCTACGGCGCGTCATCCGACGTCACTCGGTTTCGGCGACCAGGCGTCCTCGGGTGTCACCGGTCTTGAGCCGTTCGATCGCTTCGGGGATGTCATCGAATCCGATGGTCTCGGTGTGGATGGACAGCTGGCCGGCGGCCATCAGGCCCAGCACGGCCTCCAGGTCGCCGGGGTGCCCACCGCGCGCCCCGCGCAGGGCCACTTCTTTGTAGACGAGTTCGGTGGTCGGGATGGTGGCTTCGTTGACCCCGAGGCCAACCTGGATGACCCGTCCTTCCGGTCGGACCGCGCTGATGGCGCCGGCGGTGGTGGTCCCGAATCCGGCGAAGTCGACGATGACGTCCAGTTGCAGGGGCGCCAGGTCTCGAACGTCCTCGAAGACCTGGGTGACGCCGTTTTGCGTCGCCAGCTCCCAGACATCCCGTTTGGGTTCGGCGGCGAAAACCTCGGCCCCAGCCACCACCGCGATGCGTGCACCGGTGAGACCTAATCCGCCCAGACCGACGATTCCGACGCGTTCCCCGGCTTGTAGCGCGCCGACTCCCATGACGGCTCCGTAGGCGGTTTGGCCCGCGTCGGTGGCGGTGGCTGCTTGGGCGAAGCTGATCTGATCGGCCAGTTTGATGACGCCCTTGGCTGAGGCCAGGCACTTGTCGGCGAAGCCGCCGTCGGCTGACCAGCCGGGCGCTCCATGTTCGCTCAATTCGATGACGACGCGGTCGCCGACGGCCAGATCGCCGACGTCGGGGCCCACCTCGGCGATGACGCCGGCCACTTCGTGGCCGGGGATGATCGGCAGCTTGGGGAGCAACGGGGTCAGGGTGCCGTCGAGGAATCCGACGTCGCTGTGGCACAGGCCCGCGGCGCGGACGTCAAGAACGACATGACCCGGTCCGGGCCGGGGGTCGTCGCATTCCGCGCGCTGCAACGGCTGGTGGGCCGCGATCAGGTGCCAGGCTTTCATAGGTGCTTGCTCCTCGGTGAGTGGCGACGGGTGGGATCAGCGAAGGGGGTTGCGGTCCATGCCGGTGAGCTGGTCGCTGACGCGGCAGAGCCGGGTGCCCAGCGCCGCGTCGCGCGCAAGCTTGGAGGGTTGCTTGACGCGATTTCGGCTGAAGTAGGCGCCGGTGACGGTCTCGAGCCGCGGTTCGACGGCGACGTGGGTGATGCGAGCACCGCCTTGGGCGGGAGTCAGCATCGCGACTCGTTTGACCGCTGCGACCAGCGGGCGCGCCAAAGCGGGTGTGCTGTCCCAGATGTCGGTGGCCACCATGCCCGGGTGCAGGGCGTTGACGGTGACCCCCTTGCCCGTCAGCTCGGTGGCCAGGGCGCGCGTGTAGAGGACGTTGGCCAGTTTGGATCGGTAGTAGGCCCTGAAGCCGTCGTAGCGATGTTCGAAGTGCAGGTCGTCAAAGTCGATGGACCCGTGGGAGTGCCCCGAGGAGGCGGTGATGACGACGCGCGCCGGGGCGGTGTGTATCAGCAAGGGTTTGAGGCGTTCGGTCAGCAGATAACCCGCCAGGTGGTTCACGCCGAAGGTGGCCTCGTACCCGTCCTGTGTCAGAGTGCGGTGCCGGAACAGCCCGCCGGCGTTGTTGATCAAGACGTCGAGTCGGTCGTAGCCGTCGAGGATGACATGTGCCGCCGCATCGACCGCGCTCAGTGATTGGAAGTCGGCCACCACCGTGTCGACGTGAACCGCGCCGGCGGCACGGACTCTCGCGGCTGCGGCGCCGAGCTTGGCTTCACTGCGGCCAACGAGCACCAGGTGATGACCCTGGGCGCCGAGTTGCTCGGCGCTGTGCAAGCCGATACCGGCCGTCGCGCCGGTGATCACGATCGTCTTCACGCGTGCGCGCCCTGACCGCTGGTGTGTCCCGATGCCCAGGAAGGTCGCACGCCGTGGCGCCTCCGTCGCACGGGGTGCGCTCGCCCCGGTGTGAGGCGAAACAGCGTGGCGGGTGAGGAGACGCAGCCGCCGTCCGTGGCGGCGCGGGCTATGTCCGCGAAGGCGCGCGCGGCCAGGCTGCAGTGCACGGGCACCGCATGGTGTGCGCGAAGCAGCGACGAGGGGCAGTGATCTCCCCACAGCAATACGTCGGTACGGAAATCTTCGAGCGCGTGAAGGATTCCTTGGCGAATCGGCTTGTGCTGCAGGCAGGCTCGGACCGATACGGCGACGACGTCTGGCGCCTCGGTCCAGTAGGAGAGGCTCAGCGTCTCGCCGAAGTCCGACATTTCAGCGCCCAGTATCCGCAGTGCACGCTCCCCAGTTACCGTCTCAATTCTGGCCCGCACGTCCCAGCCGGCCGTGGCGTGGTCGAAGAGCCATCCTCCCAGGCCGCAGACGATCTCCGGCACATCAGGACCGACAACGTCGAGGCGATAGCGACCGGTCTTCGGCGGCTGCGGCGGATCTGCGGGGCCGACGTGCCGGTCTCGTTGTGCCGGCGCTGAATCGGATCGACCCCTGGGGGCCGAGATGTTCGGAGTCATCCGCACTTTGCGGCATAGGTGTGGGCGGGAAGCGTGTCCCAGCCCCGACCCGTCGACGTGGTGGAGAACCGAGCATTGGCCACGTCTACGTCCCATTCGGGGAATCGCTTGAGGATTTCCTCGAGCGCAATCCGGCCTTCCAGTCGCGCCAGCGCCGACCCCAGGCAGTAGTGCGCGCCCACGCCGAAGACCGCATGCTGATGTACCTGGCGGCGAATGTCGAACACGTCACCGCTGGGGGGATGCTGACGATGGTCGCGAGTCGCGGCGGCCAGCAGCAACAACATGATGCTCCCTTGGGGCACGGTCTGCCCGTGCAGCTGGACATCGCGAGTGACGTAGCGAGCGACATGCGGAGCCGGGGTCTCGAACCGCAGCAGTTCTTCTATCGCCTGCGGGATCAGCTCCGGGCGTTCGACGAGTTCGCGACGTTGGTCGGGGTGGTCGGCGAGCACCTTGCCCGTCCACCCGATCAATCGGACGGTGGTCTCGTTACCCGCACCGGCGACGACGTTGACGTAGTTGAGGATCTCTTCCCGGGTCAACCGGCGCCTGGTACCGGTCTCGTCGACGAACTCCGCATTGAGCAACTCGGTCATGATGTCGTCGGCGGGGTGCTGTGCGCGCCAGTCGAGGTACTCGCCGAACATCTCTCCCAGCACCAGGCCCTCTGACGCCGCCTTCATCGGCTCACCGTCGTCGGTGCGCATCTGTGCGTTCGAGTGATCGCGAATCGCCTCCCGGTCGGCCTCGGGGATACCGACCAGCATGCTGATGGTCTTCATCGGCATCTGCGCCCCGAGATCTTGGACGAAGTCGAAGCGTCCGGTCCCGACCAGCGGGTCGAGGCTCTCGGCGCAGAACTTCCGGATCTGTGGCTCCAGTGCCATCACCTTGCGGGGCGTGAACATCCGCGACAACAGCTTGCGGTGCACGTCGTGCAGCGGCGGATCCTCGAAGATCAAGACACCGGGCGGGATGGTGATGTCGGCCTTGATCAACTCGATGATCGCCGTTCGCGCGGAACTGTAGGTCTCGTGATCGACCAGCGCCGCGGCGACGTCGCTGAAGCGGCTTAGCGCATAGAAGTCGTGGTCGGCGTTGTAATACAGCGGCGCCTCCTCACGCAGCCGCGCGAACATCGGGTACGGGTCGGTGTTCAGCGCCGCATCGTAGGGGTCGTAGTACACCCGGGTCGGGTTGCTGACGGTCATGGGCCGTCCTTTCAGACGAGGTCGCTTACACGATTAAGCTAGTTACGCGATTAAGTCAACCCCCGGGGCCCTGCCGACTATCCGAGGCTTAGGTGGACTCGCGTTGGATCAGCGTGACGAATTCGGTCGCGCCGCCAGCGGGACTGTCATCGACATCGACGTCGACCTCCAAGCCCAGTTGTGTCATCAGCGCCGTCACGGCCTCTCTGGCGATTGCCTCGATGTTGAAGGACACCGACGTGAGGAGCGGGTCGCTGACGTTGCCGAGTTCACCCGCATCGGCGCCGATCACCGCCATGTCGCCAGGGCACTGCAAGCCCAACTGGTGGATGCTGCGTAGAACCATCAGCGCGGTCAGATCGGTCTGAGCACAGATCGCGGTGACACCCGACTGCTTCCACTCGTCCACGACGGCGACGGCGCCGCCCCCGATGGTCGGTACCGTTGCCGCGGCCACCTCGGGCAGACCGGCCTGCGATGCCGCGGCCCGAAGCCCGTTCAGCCAGTAGTCGCCTTGCGCCCGTAGTTTCTCGTCGCCCGAGTAGGCGAACGCCAGGTGACGATGTCCGCGGCTGATCAGATGATCGACCCAGATCCGGCCGAGGCTGTCGTTGAGCGATTCCAACGTCTGCAGGTTCGCGCTGCCCAGATAGACCTGCGGCAGTCCAGCGGCTTCCACGGCGTCACGCACCCGACCGCTGAGCGGGAAGACGCTGGTCACCGCCATCGGCCGTAAATTGTGAATCGCGTCGATGACGTCTTGCGCATCCGTGGTCTCCACCTGCAACGACAGCACCAGCCCACGTTGCGACAACGCGGCCGTCAGCCGGCTGGCCACCTCGATGAGCACCTCGCCCAGAGCCATGCGCGGCACCACGTAGAGCACCAGCCCGCTGCCGCCGGTGCGCAGGTGGCGGGCCACCAGGTTCGGCCGGTAACCGAGGTCCTTTGCCGCGCCCAGGACGGCCGCCCTGGTCTGCGCCGAGATCGACTGGCCCCGAGCGCCATTGAGCACATAGCTGACCGTTGCCGTAGACACGCCGGCGCGGCGCGCGACGTCGACGCCGGTCGCCGGTTTGCGTGCGCCCCTGTCCTGCACCGCTACCTCCCTACCCGCACCGCACACCATCATGGCAGCCGACGGCCTCCCCGGCGTGCACCAACCGGATCGGCTCGGTCCTACCCGGACGAGTGTTTGCTGCGAAACAATGGTGAGCCGAAGAGGGAGGAGCGTCATGGCCTCATTGCTCACGGCCTGCGGCGGATTCTTGTTCGCCGTCTTGTGGATGGATTTGGTATTCGACGTTCAGGTCCTCCGGTTCCGTTCTGCCCCAACCGGTTTGCCCGACGCAGTGCTTGATTCCATCGCGGCTTACTACCATCGCGCGACGACCACGTCGCGCCCGATGAGCCGGCTGATCGCCGTTGTCATGGTGGTCCTATTGGGGGCGTTGACCTACGAGTTCGCGCGCGGGCCCCAGCCGTGGTGGGTTCTGGTGTTCTCGGCCGTTCTCGCCGGAGTTCCAATCATGCTGGCCTTGACGCAAACGGTTCCGGATGCCGTGCGACTCGGGCGCCGGGCCGATGACCGGCCCGAGCAGACCCGTCTGGCGCGGTCGGTTTGCCGGGATCATCTGGTGTGCGCCGGTTGCATGTTCGCCTTCCTGGCGCTGTGGGTCGCCCGCAGTGTGGCGCTCTGAGTGGCCGGTGGACGCCCGTGACGGGTCGTAGTGACAAAACGCAGGTCAGGACCCGCTGGCCACGTCAATGAGGTACGTACTAAACTAGAACACGTTTCAATTCGGCCGCGTCCCAGGAGTAGAGATGCACACCGCCATCTGCGATGAGCTTGGTATCGAGTTTCCGATCTTCGCGTTCACCCACTGTCGTGATGTCGTGGTCGCGGTCAGCAAGGCCGGAGGGTTCGGCGTGCTTGGCGCGGTCGGCTTCACCCCCGAGCAGCTCGAGATCGAGCTCAACTGGATCGACGAGAACATCGGCGACCACCCGTACGGCGTCGACATCGTCATCCCCAACAAATACGAGGGCATGGACTCGCACCTGTCCGCCGAGGAGCTCGCCGAGACGCTGCGCAAGATGGTGCCGCAGGAGCACCTGGACTTCGGCAAGAAGATCCTCGCCGACCACGGCGTGCCGATCGAGGACAGCGACGGCGACAGCCTGCAGCTGCTCGGCTGGACCGAGGCGACCGCCACTCCGCAGGTCGAGGTGGCGCTCAAGCACCCCAAGGTGAAGATGATCGCGAACGCGCTCGGCACCCCGCCGGCCGACATGATCAAGCACATCCATGAGGCGGGCCTCAAGGTGGCCGCGCTGTGCGGCTCCCCCTCGCAGGCTCGCAAGCACGCCGACGCCGGCGTCGACATCATCATCGCCCAGGGCGGCGAGGCCGGCGGCCACTGCGGCGAGGGGGGCTCCATCGTGTTGTGGCCGCAGGTGGTCAAGGAGGTCGCCCCGGTGCCGGTGCTCGCGGCCGGCGGTATCGGCAGCGGCCAGCAGATCGCGGCGGCGCTGGCGCTGGGTGCCCAGGGGGCATGGACGGGCTCGCAGTGGCTGATGGTCGAGGAATCCTCGAACACGCCGATCCAGCAAGCGGCGTACGCCAAGGCGGGCAGCCGGGACACCGTCCGCAGCCGGTCCTTCACCGGCAAGCCCGCCCGCATGCTGCGCAACGACTGGACCGAGGCGTGGGAACAGCCGGACAACCCCAAGCCGCTCGGTATGCCGCTGCAGTACATGGTGTCCGGGATGGCGGTGCGGGCGACCAACCGCTACCCGAACGAGAGCGTGGACGTCGCGTTCAACCCGGTGGGTCAGGTCGTCGGCCAGTTCACCAAGGTGGAGAAGACGGCGACCGTCATCGAGCGCTGGGTGCAGGAGTACTTGGAGGCGACCAACAGGCTCGACGAGCTCAATGAGGCCGCCTCCGTCTGAGGACTTCTAGACGTCGTCGTCGACCTCGTCGCGGCCGGTGAACATCTCCTTCGTCCGGTCCACCGCGTACGTGCCGATGTCGATCGAGTTCTGAACGATCCCGCTGGCACCGCCGGCGATGTCGCCGCGGATGATGTCGCTGGCGTGTTCGACGATGTCGGAGGCCTTCTCGACCGCGTTGGTCGCGATGTCCCGGGCCGCGTCGACCGCATCTTTCGGATTGAAGCCCATCTCGAGTCTCCTCTTGTCACAGGACCGGTTGCTATGACTCTAGCCCGGGCGCTGCGCCTCAGTACTTCACCAAAGCGCGCCAATAAGATTCGGGGATTTCCGCCCCGGACCGCAACACTCGGGTTAGGCCCGCAGCCATCGCGATACCGAGTAGACCCAGCCACAGCCCGGCCAGCCCGATGACCGCCCAGAGCACGGCGGTCACGACGGGCCATGGCGACAGCACGGCCAGGATCGGCGCGAAGAAGAACCCGGTACCGATGTACCAGGCGGAGCCGGCGCGATCCGACGCGAGGACGAAGCGCAGCCAGCGCGGGAGCGCGGTTTCGGCGGGCCGACCGTCGCTCATGGTCATCTCATTCGGCCGGGGGGAAGAAGCCCGCCCCGGTGAACCATCCCTCCTGCCAACCCCGCTCCCCCAGGCACAGCATGGGCAACCCGCGATCCGACTGCGCCGCGGCCTGCGGCCCGGGGCACTTCGCGCCGGCCTGCTGCACCCCGTACAGGGGATACGACATGACCCAGTATCCGGTGGTGGCCGCCGGGAATTGGTTGGGCGGCGGGAAGTGGCACGCCTCGGCCTGGCCGCTGGGGCCCCGGCCGAAGATGAAGCGTTCGTAGTTGTCGCACGGCGCGCCCAGCGACGCCTGATAATTCATGCCCGGCACGTCGCCGTCGTATCCGGCGGCGGCGCACGGCGCGACGCCGATCGCGATGCCCGCTGCAGCAGCGGCGCTGAGCAGTTCCCGAATCATGTTCCACCCCGCCTGTCGTCGCCGGTGACCTGCACCAAAGCATATCCATCGGGGCCCGCGCCACAAGACCGTATCGACCGGAGGGGCGGGCAACGAGGAACACGTTTCAATTTCGACCCGGCGATCTTGTGTCAATGCTTCCCAACCGTGGTGCGGCAATGGTTTATTTGCACAAAGACGACTAGACCACTTCGTCATCGAGGAGCGGGCCATGCCAACCGTCGAGCCAACCGCCAAGCCGGTCCCCAATCTCCCGCCCGGATTCGACTTCACCGATCCGGACATCCACGCCGAACGGCTGCCGGTGGAGGAACTGGCCGAACTGCGGCGGACGGCGCCGATCTGGTGGAACGAACAGCCGATCGGTGCGGGCGGATTCGACGACGGCGGCTTCTGGGTGGTCACCAAGCACAAGGACGTCAAAGAGATCTCGCTGCGCAGCGACGTCTTCTCCAGCCTGAAGAACACCGCCCTGCCGCGCTACAAGGACGGCACAGTCGGCGAGCAGGTCGAACGCGGCAAGTTCGTCCTACTCAACATGGATGCGCCGCAGCACACCCGACTGCGCAAGATCATCTCGCGCGCCTTCACCCCGCGCTCCATCGAACGCCTGCGCGGCGACCTCGCCGAGCGCGCCCGGCGCATCGTCGAGGAGGCGGCCGCCCAGGGCCGCGGTGACTTCGTGGAGCAGGTCTCGTGCGAGCTGCCGCTGCAGGCCATCGCGGGGTTGATGGGCGTGCCACAGGAAGAACGGAAGAAGCTTTTCCACTGGTCCAACGAGATGGTCGGCGACCAGGACCCCGAGTTCGCCACCAACGACTCGATGACCGCGTCCGTCGAACTCATCATGTACGGCATGCAGATGGCCGCCGACCGGGCGAAGAATCCGGGGGAAGACCTCGTCACCAAGCTGGTCCAGGCCGACATCGACGGACACAAGCTCTCCGACGACGAGTTCGGCTTCTTCGTCATCCTGCTGGCCGTGGCCGGCAATGAGACCACCCGCAACTCCATCACCCAGGGCATGATGGCGTTCACCGATTTTCCCGATCAGTGGGAGCTGTTCAAACGGGAGCGACCTGCCACGGCGGCGGACGAGATCGTCCGCTGGGCCACGCCGGTGACGTCATTCCAGCGCACCGCCCTGGAGGACTACGAACTGTCCGGCGTGCAGATCAAGAAGGGCCAGCGCGTGGTGATGGTCTACCGCTCGGCCAATTTCGACGAGGACGTATTCGAGGACCCGTTCACCTTCAACATCCTTCGCGACCCCAACCCGCACGTGGGATTCGGTGGTACCGGTGCGCATTACTGCATCGGGTCGAACCTGGCGCGGATGACCATCGATCTGATGTTCAACGCGATCGCCGACGGCATCCCGAACCTGGAATCGATCGGGAAGCCCGAACGGCTGCGGTCGGGCTGGCTCAATGGGATCAAGCACTGGCAGGTCGACTACCACACCGACGGGTCGGCGAAAGAACCTGTCGCACACTAGGCTAAGCCGATGCCGACACATCAAGCCGTCCGGATTCAATCCGTGGGCGGCCCTTTAGAGCTCGCCGAAGTCGAAACGCCCCCACCCGGTCGCGACGAGGTGCGCATCGCGGTCACCGCGTGCGGGATATGCGGAACCGACCGCGCCTTCGTCAACGGCGGTTTCCCGGACATGTCGTGGCCGCTGACCCCGGGCCACGAAATCGCCGGAACCGTCGCCGAACTCGGCGAGGGGGGCGACGATTTCGCGGTGGGCGATCGCGTCGCGGTCGGCTGGTTCGGCGGCTGCTGCTACCACTGCGACCCCTGCCGCAAGGGCATTTTCATCCACTGCGTCAACGGCAAGGTGCCGAGCTGGCACTACCCCGGCGGCTACGCGGAATCGGTGACCGTGCCGGCCAACGCGCTGGCCCGGATCCCGTCGGAGCTCACCGACGCGGAAGCCGCCCCCATGGGTTGCGCCGGCGTCACGACCTACAACGCGCTACGGCACACCAAGGCGTTGCCCGGTGACCGGGTGGCGATCCTCGGCGTCGGCGGGCTCGGCCACCTCGGCGTGCAGTTCGCCCGCGCGATGGGGTTCGAAACGATCGCGATCGCGCGCGGCACCGGTAAGGCCGAGGACGCAAAGAAATTGGGCGCCCATCACTACATCGACTCCACCAGCCGTGACGTCGCCGAGGCGCTGCAGGCACTGGGCGGGGCGACGGTCGTCCTGGGCACCGCCGGCAACTCCCAGGCCATGGCCGACACGGTCGGCGGGCTGGCGCCGCAAGGCGAGCTGGTGACCATCGGGGTGACTCCGGACCCGCTGCCCATCAGTCCCGTGCAGCTGATCACGCCGGGGCTCAGCATCGTCGGCCACCCCTCCGGCACGGCCAAGGACGTCGAGGACACCATGCATTTCGCCGTCCTGTCCGGTGTCCGCGCCTGGATCGAGGAGTTGCCGCTGTCGCAGGCGGCCGAAGGCTATGCGGCGCTGGAGCAGGGCAGAGCGCACTACCGCACCGTCTTGACGATGTGACTACAGTCGGTCCGTGACCGAGCTCTGGACCCTCACCCCTGCTGACGGTGAGTTGTTGATCCGCACCGGCGTCGCCGGCAGGGCCGCGCGGATGGGCCACCGGCTCACCATCGCGATGACGCGCTGGGAAGCCACGGTGGCGTGGGCCGGCACCGACCCCGTCACCGCCGAGTTGGCTGTCGAGGTCGATTCCTTCGAGGTGCTGCGCGGCGAGGGCGGCGTGAAGGGATTGACCGGGCCGGAAAAGGCTTTGGTGCGGTCCAACGCGTTGAAGTCGTTGGACTCGGCCAGTTTTCCCGGGATCCGCTTCTGCGCAAGAAGCATCGAGAAAACAGGCGACGGGTACCGGCTCATCGGCCAACTCGAAATTCGGGGAAAGACGCGGGATCACGTCGTCGAACTGCGCACAGAGGATCTCGGGAACACGTGGCGCATGTCCACCGAATCCACCGTCCGCCAAACCGATTACGGCGTCAAGCCGTACTCACTGCTGATGGGCTCGCTCAAGGTCGCCGACGACGTGATGGTGTCCTTCACCGCGACCCACCCGAAAGACGTCTGAACGGCGGGGCCGTCGGCGTCAGGGCTGCGGCTGGGCGGGCGCAGGCGATGCCGAGTCGCCCGCTTGATCGCCGGTGTCGGCCGGTATGTGCTCGAGCACTCGCGTCAAGTACGGCTGCCGGCCACCGGGGTCCGGCTGCTGCACCTCCGGCGCGGTCGGTTCCGTGATCGGTTCGCCCGCGGGCACTTTCGCCTGGGGGGTTAACGGTGCGACGGCCGGCGGCGGCGCCACGGCCTCGGCGACCTGTGGGGTCGGCGCATGCACCGCGTGCCGTGGGGCGGAGTTGCTCGCCGGGGCCAGCTGGAAACCCACCGCGAGCGATATCGAGGAGACGAACGTGACCACACCGGCGGCCAGAGTGGTCACGGCACCGGCGTACGGCCGCTTCCGGGGTGTCGCGGGCGTGGCCGCGGGTTCCCCACCGTCCACCACCAGTTGGTCGTCGGTGAACTCGGTGCTGCGGGCGGCGGTGAGCGCCGCGCCCCTCGCGATGGTCACCTGGGCCATCGTTTGCACGAAAACCGGTACCGGCAGCGCGTTTTCAAGTCGCCAGGAGAAACCGTCGATGTCGCTGTGCGCGCCGACGACCACGACCCCGCCGGGTTGCCATCCGTTGCGGTCGAACATGCCGGTCAGCCAGCGCGTCAGTCCGTCGAAGCCGCCGCGCACCTGCTTTGTCGCCGTCTGCGTCTCCCCGCCGTGGGTGTCGACCATGACGACGGTCGTCGAATCATGTTCGAGGATGCAGACCGCGGTCTGCTCGTAGCCGATGACCGGTGCGATGGCCTGGGCCAGCGTCTCGACGGCCTCGAGTTGGCGGACCGGCACGACGTTGTCGAATCCGGCGTCGGTCAGCGCTTCCAGCAGCAGCGCGGCCTGCGCGGCCGCCTCGTCGTTCCACGTCACCCCGATGATGCGCAGACGATGCTCGCTGGCGGCCGCCTGGGCTTCCACCCGCGCGATCTCGTCCACCACTTGTTCCGCGGTACTCGCGGCGCACGCGCCGCGGCCGGTGTGCAGGGCCAGCTCCTGGTGATCCAGGATGGTGCCGTCTGCGCCGTGTCCCTCAGCGAGGACCCACCCAACGGCGGCCGGCGTCACTGATAGCCCAAGTACCGTGTCCAAAACTCATTGCCCCAATCGGTCCCGGGCCTCCGACACCCTCACCCGCACCGACGCGCACCAGAAATCCCTGGTGAGGTGGTTCGTGAGAGCCGGAACGGACCGAGAAAACGTGGTCTCCGTCGGCTTGCTTCGTGAGAGCCTACGCGGTCGCCGCAAGTCCGGCTGCCCCGGTCGCCCATCATCGGCCAACCGGCCGGATCACGCGCAGCGAATGCGCCGACCGGACGGGCAGGTGAGGCACCTGCCGTCTGCCGGCCGTCAGCGCCGGGAATCGCACCTTCCTCCCGAGGCGATAAAAGCGCTCCGTGATCCCCAGGTCCGGAATCCGCGTTTTCGGCGGCGGTTCGGTGTCGCGCGGCCGGCCGCCGTCCCGGTCGGGTCGAAAATCGGCGCTCTGGCCATTACCGCGCCCCCAAACCCGACCCCGCTGCCAGGCGCTTCCCACAAGTCAGCGGTGATAGCGGGCTGCGGGCCACGCGGCGTCGACGTCGCGGCGCCGTTATCCCCCCGGGGGAAATTGACGCGGGAAAAGCGATACCAAACCGAGATCACCTCGCGTCCCGATCGACATTCTGCCTATTCGCACGGTAAATTCCTGCCTGAGACGACGATCACATGCGACAAGGGGCAGGTATGACAGATCTGAGCGAGATGGTCCGGGCCTGGGGGCGCCGGCTTTTAGTCGGTGCGGCAGCGGCTGTCACCCTGCCGGGCCTGATCGGTCTTGCCGGCGGCGCGCCGACCGCGGGAGCCTTCTCCCGCCCCGGTCTGCCCGTCGAATACCTGCAGGTGCCGTCGGCGGGGATGGGCCGCAACATCAAGGTCCAATTCCAGAGCGGCGGCAACGGCTCCCCCGCGGTGTACCTGCTCGACGGGTTGCGCGCCCAAGACGACTACAACGGCTGGGACATCAACACCCCGGCGTTCGAGTGGTACTACCAGTCCGGCCTGTCGATCGTCATGCCCGTCGGCGGCCAGTCCAGCTTCTACAGCGACTGGTACAGCCCGGCCTGCGGTAAGGCCGGTTGTTCGACGTACAAGTGGGAGACCTTCCTGACCAGTGAGCTGCCGCAATACCTGGCCTCCAACAAGAGCGTGAAGTCCACGGGCAGCGCCGCGGTCGGCATCTCGATGGCCGGTTCTTCGGCGCTGATCCTGGCCGCCTACCACCCGAACCAGTTCATCTATGCGGGTTCGCTGTCGGCCCTGATGGACCCCTCGCAAGGCATGGGACCCTCCCTGATCGGCCTCGCGATGGGTGATGCCGGCGGTTACAAGGCCAGCGACATGTGGGGCCCGTCGAGCGACCCCGCCTGGCAGCGCAACGACCCCTCACTGCAGATCCCCAAGCTGGTGGGCAACAACACCCGCCTTTGGATCTACTGCGGTAACGGCACACCGTCGGAGCTGGGCGGGGCCAACATGCCCGCCGAGTTCCTGGAGAACTTCGTGCGCAGCAGCAACCTGAAGTTCCAGGACGCCTACAACGCGGCCGGTGGCCACAACGCGGTGTTCAACTTCAACGCCAACGGGACCCACAGCTGGGAATACTGGGGAGCTCAGCTCAACGCCATGAAGCCCGACCTGCAGGGCACCCTGGGTGCCACGGCCGGCGGCGGCGGATAACCACCACCTGACCCGAGGTCGCTACTGCGCCTGACGACGACGCCGTCGGGCGCAGTAGCACGTCGTAGCCCCTTTTGGTCTGAAGCGGTTCACCCCGTCCGGGGGAATTGGTCGGTGACATCGGCCCACGTCGTGGCGTCGCGGCGATGGTCGTTCATGTTCCGGCATTCGCCGTAGACGCGCAGTACGCCCAACCGCGGTTCGTCGTCGTGGCGGTAAACGATCACGGTGACGGCGTCCTTGGTGAGCGTCCTGGCCCACGCATGATTGTTGGGCGGCAGGCCCTCGGCCCAGCCGTGCTCGGCCAGCGTTGCGGCGATTCGGGCGAAGTAGGCATCGGCCGGTGCCGCCGCGGGCAGCGTGAACGTCAGGTAGACCGAGCCTTGGTACGGCGGGTTGTCGCGGTCTTTGCAGGACATCAGCGCGTAGCCGGCCGACGACGTCTGCAGGCCCGTCGTGGCCACGACGCTCTGGGCCGTCTGAACGGCCTGAGCCCTCGACTGACCGTCGCTGACGGGGCTCACGGGGTGCTCGAGGGCGTCGGCGGGCGTCGAATGGAGGCGACCGACCAGCAAAAACAGCGCGCCCAGCAGCAGCGGAATCGCCAGCGCAACGGCGATCAGCGCGCGAATCTGCTTCGAGCGCAACGTCTTTCCGCGCATTCGGCCAACGCGGCGCGGGCCGCGGCTGTCCATGGTCGACGACATCAGCAATTCAGGCTAACTCCGAACGGCCCGGATGCCCGGGGCTGCCGCAGAATCATGGTTATGACCAGACGCCGCAGCATCCGGATCGCCCGCCGCTGCGGCGGCGTGATCGGCGCGATGGCGATCCTGATCGCATCGCCGGTGCGGGCGGACGAGACGAGCCCACTCCACGAATTGGTCGACGCCGCGGCGCAGCGGTTACAGATCGCCGAGCCGGTGGCCGCCTTCAAGTGGACCACCCACGGGGCGATCGAAGACCAGGTCCGCGTCCGGCAAGAACTCGCGAACATGGCCGCCCAGGCCTCCGCCCGGCAGATCGATCCGGATTACGTCACCCGGATCTTCGGCGACCAGATCAGCGCTACCGAGGGCATCGAATACGCCCGGTTCGCGGATTGGAAGCTCGACCCCGCGGCAGCCCCCACCGGGGCGGAGGATCTGTCGGCGTCGCGATCGTCGATCGACGCACTGAATCAGGCGATGCTGTCCCAGGTGGTGGCCCAGTGGGGCCCGCTGCACTCGCCGGCATGTCCCGGGCAGCTCGACCTCGCCAGCCGCGAGGTCATCGGCGCGCGTCGGCTCGACGGTCTCCATCAACGGGCGCTGGCGTTAGCGACTCGGTCATATTGCCAGCAATAATTTAGTTTTTCCTCATCGCTTTCTAACACTTTCTTTCGCCTTCGCAATACGCGCATATCCGCAGATAGAAGGCCAATCTCGTGGCATTTTCGAATAGGTAACGCTTTGGCCACGGCGGCCGAAATCCAGGACATGAAAATTCTCTGCAAGCCTCTCGTCAAGTCCCTGGCGGTCGGCGGGTTCGTTGCAGCGTTGATAGCTTCGTCCACCGGTGTGGCCACCTCGGCCCCCACCCCCAACTGGGATGCGATCGCCCAGTGCGAATCCGGTGGCAACTGGCACGCCAACACCGGAAACGGCGAATACGGTGGGCTCCAATTCAAACCGGGCACTTGGGAACGCTACGGCGGTGTCGGCAACCCGGCCGCCGCATCCAGGGAACAGCAAATCGCCGTAGCCAACCGGGTTTTCGCCGACCAGGGTGTGGAGGCATGGCCCAAGTGCGGCGCCGCCTCGGGCCTGCCGATCGGCTGGTACTCGCACCCCGCGCAGGGCATCAAGGAGATCATCAACGGGCTGATCCAGGCGGCGGCCCCACGCTGACGATCAACCGCCGTCGCGGTCTATGACCGGACGGCAAGCTGTGTTTGGATCAGGCCATGGAAGGTTCGGCGACTGTTCACATGGCGGCGCCCGCGGACAAGATCTGGAATCTGATCGCGAACGTCGGCAATATCGGACGGTTCTCCCCCGAAGTGTTCGAGGCCGAGTGGCTGGGCGACGCGAATGGCCCCGCTCTCGGCGCCAAATTCCGCGGTCACGTGCGGCGTAACGAGATCGGCCCGGTGTATTGGACGACGTGCGGGGTCACCGCCTGTGATCCCGGCCGCGAATTCGGCTTCGCGGTGCTGCTCGGCGATCGGGCAGTCAACAACTGGCACTACCGATTGGCGCCCAGCGGCGGCGGCACGGACGTCACCGAATCGTTCCGGCTCAACCCGGCGCCGTGGCTGGGCATCTACTGGTTGTTCGGCGGTTTTCTGCGCAAGCGGCGCAACATCCGCGACATGACGAAAACGCTGAACCGCATCAAAGATGTGGTCGAAGCGGACTGACGCCGTGAAATCGATCTTCATCACCGGCGCGGGGAGCGGCATGGGCCGGGAGGGCGCAAAGCTGTTCCACGCCAAGGGGTGGCGTGTAGGCGCCGTGGATCGCAACGACGACGGTCTCACGACGCTGCGAGAAGAACTGGGCGACCGGCTGTGGACCCGCCGGGTTGACGTGACGGACAAGGCGGCGCTCGAGGGCGCCCTGGCCGACTTCTGCGCCGGCAACAGCGGCGGCGGGCTCGACATGATGTGGAACAACGCCGGCATCGGTGAATCCGGGTGGTTCGAGGACGTGCCGTACGAGGCCGCGATGCGCCTCGTCGACATCAATTACAAGGCGGTGCTCACCGGCGCCTACGCATCGTTGCCGTATCTGAAGAAGGCGCCGGGCAGCCTGATGTTCTCGACGTCGTCTTCGTCGGCGACCTACGGCATGCCGCGCCTGGCCGTGTATTCGTCGACCAAGCACGCGGTCAAAGGGCTGACAGAGGCGCTGAGCGTGGAATGGGGCCGGCACGGCGTCCGCGTCGCCGACGTCCTGCCGGGCCTGATCGACACCGCGATCCTGACCACGACGACCAACCACTCCGGCGACGGCGGCGCGCCGAGGACGGCGGAGGAACTGCGCGCCACCGCGCCCAAGAAGGGCCCGTTCCGGTTGATGCCGGCGAGCAGTGTGGCGGAAGCGGCGTGGCAGGCTTACCACCACCCGAAGCGGTTGCACTGGTACGTGCCCAAGGGCATTCGCCTGATCGACTTGTTCAAGGGCCTGAGCCCGGAGTTCGTACGACGCAGCATCGTCAAATCCCTACCCGCGCTGATGCCGAAGCGGCAGTGAAGGAGGTGAACCGGTGCGACACCGGTTACACGCGGTTGTTCTCGTCCTGATCGCCGGTGTCGGCGTCGCGGGTTGTGGCGCGGGGCCGACGGTACCCCGGAAGGCGGCCCGTCTGACCATCGACGGCGCCACCCACACGACGCGCCCGCCGGCGTGCAGCCAGAACCAGCAGTACCGCACCATCGACATCAAGGACCGCGACGGCGGCGTCGAGGCGGTGGTGTTGACCAGCGGTTACCGAGTGATGCCCCAGTGGGTGAAGATCCGCAACGTCGACGGGTTCACCGGGAGCTTCTGGGAAGGCGGGGTGGGCGACGCGCACGCCGATGTCACCAACGACGCGTACACGATCACCGGCAGCGCGTACGGCATCAACAGCAGCAACCCCGACAAAGTGGTGACGACCGAGTTCAAGATCATCGCCGAGTGCTGACCCGGCGGGGCGTCCGGGCCTAGGCTCGGTGACATCGATGCAGGGAGGCGCCCGGTGAAGGAACGATTGCACTGGTTGGCGATGCACGGTTTCATTCGGGGCGTCGCGACGGTCGGGGTTCGGCGGGGTGACCTGCACGCCAGGCTGATCGCCGATCCCGGGGTGGCCGCCAACCCGACGCCCTTCTACGACGAACTCCGCGCCGCGGGGCCGGTGGTCAAGGGCCGCGTCAGTTACCTGACGGCCGACCATGCGCTCGCCCACGAACTGCTGCGTTCCGACGACTTCCGCGTGCTGATGTTCGGTGCGAATCTGCCGCGCCCGTTGCGCTGGCTGGAGCGCCGCACCCGCGACGACCTGCTGCATCCGCTGCGCGCGCCGTCGCTGCTCGCCGTCGAGCCGCCAGACCACACCCGCTACCGCAAGACGGTCTCGGCGGTGTTCACTCCCCGGGCGGTCGCCGCGCTACGGGATCGTGTCGAGCAGACCGCCACGGGGCTGCTCGATCAGCTGGCCGCCGAGTCCGGCGCCTGCGACGTCGTAGACATCGTGGGGCGGTATTGCTCGCAGCTTCCGGTCGCGATCATCAGCGACATCCTCGGCGTACCCGAGCGCGAGCGGCGGCGCGTCTTGGAATTCGGTGAGCTCGCCGCGCCGAGCCTGGACATCGGGCTGACGTGGCAGCAGTACCGGCGTGTGCAGCGGGGACTCGCCGGCTTCAGCTCCTGGCTCGGGGAGCATCTGAGCCAGTTACGGCGCGCGCCGACCGACAACCTGATGAGCCAGCTGATTCAGATAGCCGAAAGCGGCTCGGCGGAAACGTATTTGGACGAGAACGAACTTCAGGCGATCGCCGGGCTGGTGTTGGCGGCCGGCTTCGAGACCACGGTCAACCTGCTGGGCAACGGGATCCGCATGCTGCTGGATGCTCCCGACCGCCTGGACACATTGCGCCAACGGCCCGACCTGTGGCCCAACGCCGTCGAGGAGATACTGCGGCTGGAGTCGCCGGTGCAGCTGACCGCGCGCATGGCGCGCGGCGACGTCGAGCTGGCCGGCGAGCGACTGCAGCGCGGCGACCTGGTGCTCGTCTATCTGGCCGCCGCCAACCGTGACCCGTCGGTCTTCGACGAACCGCACCGCTTCGACATCGAACGACCCAACGCGGGAAGGCATCTCGCGTTCTCCGGCGGTCGGCACTTCTGTCTGGGCGCGGCGCTGGCGCGCGCCGAGGGCGAGGTCGGGCTCCGGACGTTCTTCGAACGGTTTCCCGAGGTGCGCGCGGCGGGTGCGGGAAGCAGGCGCGACACGCGTGTACTGCGGGGCTGGTCGTCTCTGCCGGTGGCGCTGGGGCCGGCGCGGTCGATGGCCCGCGTGGACGGCTAGGGCTTCCCGCCGAGGGAATCGCCGCGCCACCGAAAAGCGAAGAGCGCGAGAATGATCGCCGTCGGCAGGGCGCCCGCCGCGAAGATCGCCAACTGCCAGACCCACCCGAGCGCCTTGCTGGCCAGGCCTTCGCTGTGGATCACCTCGTCACCGGCCGGCGTCCTGGCCGCGCAGCCGCGGGTCTTCGCCCACCACTCGTCGCGCGTCAGCCGGTAGCCGTTGGCGGCCACCCAGTCGCGACAATCCTGGCTGGTGCCCCAGTATCCGTAAGCGATGGCCCCGCATATGCCGGCCAGCATCGCGGCCGCGGCGATCGCGATCAGCATCTTTGCCCGTCCGCTCATGGATCTCATCATTCAGGGTCTGGCGGGTGTTGACACCCGTGCGGTTACCGAGTTTATTTGCGCTATGACAGAAACCTCTATGATCTCGGTCGAGGGCGCCGTACTCGGGTTGTGGCGGGCGCTTTCGCGCCGGGACTGGGACGCGGTCAAGACGTTCCTGTCCGATGACTGCCTGTACGTCGACATGCCGGTGCCCGCGCTGTCGGCGCGCGGACCGGAAGACATCGTCCAGCGGCTCAAGATGGGTCTCGAGCCGCTGGCGGGCTACGAGAACCACGACGGCGTGCTGGTGTCCAACGGTTCCGACGTGATGTACGAGCATTCCGAGACCTGGACGTTCACCTCAGGCGAGCAAGGCGTGCTGCGATTCGTGACCGTCCACAAGGTCGCCGCGCAAGACGGCGAGGCCAAGATCACCGTCTGGAAAGACTATTGGGACATGAACAGCCTGGTGGCCTTCGCTCCCCCGAACCACTTCGAGAACCTCGCGAACGCGGACACCAGCTGGGTATTCGACGCGTCAGACCTGGTCTGACCCGGCGTCATCGGGCGTCAGAGCCGGTAGAGTCCGGCGGCGTTGTCGTGGGCGATCCAGTCGACCACCCGGATGGCGTCGCGCTCGCTCCAATCGTCGTCGGCTACGAAACCGTCCAGCACGCGATGAATTGCCTTGCGCCACAGGAGCGCACCGAGGAAGTGGAGTTCCGCGGGGCCGAACCCGTCCGACGAGTAGAGGATTTTGCGGAAGGGCGCCAGCTCGAGTAGTCGGGCCACGAACGCCGGTGAGCGCGCTCCGAGCTGGTTCACGCTCAATCCGCCGTCGACGTAGACGTTGTTGAAGGCCTGCGCCAGATACCCGGCCTCACGCTCGTAGGGGTAGCAGTGCAACAACACGATCGGGGTGCCCCCCGACTGCCGCAGGAAGTCGAGCAGCAGCAGCGGGTTGGCCTTATGCAGGTCGCAGTCCCGGTCGCCGAGGCCGACGTGGAACTGCAGGGGCTTGCCCAACCGCAGCGCCCGGTGCAACCCGAAACGCAGCAGCACCCGGTCCCGTAACCGGGTGCCGCCGCTCTCGCGCCACCGGTCCGCGGCCTCGGCGACCTGCGCGGCCGGCGGCTCGCTCAGGTCGCCGTCAAACCCTCCCCGGTAGGCCAGGATCGACTTCGTGCCGACCGCTGTCGCCGCACGCCGCTGCAAAATGTCGTCGAACGCCGCGGCGTAGTCACCGGGCGCGCGCGCGGCCTGTTCGGCCACCTCCTCGAGGCGAACGATCTCGTGGGCGCGACCGCCGGACAGTTCGCCCATGCCGGCCGGGCCGGCGGTGTCGGCGCCGATGCCCGTGTCCACCAGCCAGTCGCTCACTCCCGCGGCCGGCAGGAACATGCGGGCCAGTTCGGTCTCGCTGAACCCGCTGCGGCGCTCCCAATACGATTGCGGATCAACGTGTTTGGGCAGGCCCAGGATGGTCCCGCAGTGGGCGCGCACCGCAAAGCCGAGTTGGGAGTCGAAACCCGGGCCCGTGATCGGTTCGGTGTTCGCCTCGTTGAGCGCGTTCTCGAATCGTGGCAAGTCCCCCGCCGCCAACCAGCAACCGTGGACGTGTTGATCGATCAGCCTCACTTCGCCGATGTGCTGGGCCAGGGCGTCGGACGTCATCGCGGGGCCCGTCACAGGCTCCAGGCCATCCGGAACTTGTCCGCCAGTTGCTCGGTGTCGAGGTCGCCGTACCGCTCGCGTTCCAGGCGGCGGACCGCAACCACCATGTCGACCGACGGGTCGCCCAAAATGCTCCGCAGGAGGTCCGAACGGTCCAGTGCGGCATTCACTTCGGCCTGTCCCCGGTGCAGGCTCACGATGCCGTCGCGATCGCGCTCGGAATCGGACAGGGAAGCCGGGTCGGTGGTGATCTCCGGTGGCAGCGGGGCTTGGCGGTTGATCCCATCCAGGGCCAGCCCCAGGATCGCCGCCGACGCCAGGTAGGGGTTCGCGGACGGGTCGATGATCTTCACCTCGACGTTTCCGCCGCGCGGGTTCGCGGGCCCACCCGCGATGAATCGCACCGCCGCCTCGCGGTTCTCGGTTCCCCAGCACGCGTACGCCCCGGCCCAATTGCCGGGCTGCATGCGCAAGCCGGACACGATCGACCCGCACAGCACGCCCTGCGCCGCGGGCAGTCCCGCAACCACCCCCGCGACCGCGCTCTCCCCCGCGGCCGTCATGCCCCGGGTGCCCGAACCGTCGGAGAACAGCGGCCCCTCCGGCATGGTCAGCGAAAAATGTTGGTGTGCACCGGATCCCACGCCGCCAGCGAAGGGTGCGGGTGACAGGCTGATGCGAAGCCCGTGGCGGCGGGCCACGCGCCCGATGATGAGCCGCAACAGCACCAGCTGGTCGGCCGCGGCCACCGGGGCTTGTGGCGCCAGGGAGAGCTCGAACTGGTTGGCACCGTACTCGGGATGGAACTGCTCGATCGCGATGCCCGCCGCGGCCGCCGACCGGGTGACCTCACGGACGAACGCCTCGTGCTCCAGCACGCCGGCGAGGCCGTATTGCGCCCACAACGTCGACGGGAGGCGGCCGCCGTCGGGGGTGACCAGAAGGAATTCGACCTCGTGGCCGACGATCGCCTCGATCCCGGCCTCGGACAGGGCGGTCTCGATCCGGCTCAGCGTGCCGCGGGCGCAGGCGGGGACGGGCGCGCCGTCCTGGGCGAAGAACGCGGCCGGCGCCCACGCGAGCCCGTCGCCAATGATGCGCAGGGCCGCCAGGTCGATGCGGAGGCGTTGGTCGCCGATCACGCCGGCATCGGGGGTGAAGGCGATGCCGCTCTGGTCGATCGCGAACGCGTGCCACGACGGGCTGGCGCCGAGGCCGGGATCGGCGAACGCGTTCGTCCGCCGGATCGGAACGGTCTTGGCCAGGGTGAGCCCGGCGGGGTTCACGACGGTGCCGACCACGGTGTCGACGCCCTGGGCCTCCAGCTCGGCGACCGAGGCGGCGGCAAGCGGTGTGCCGGTCATGGCAGTCATTGTGCAGGGTCGCGATGCCCCGGCTCGCGAATTCAGTTCTGCCGGGGCGTCAATTCGGTGACGAACCGATCGAGGAAGCCGTCCACCGGCGCGCCGCCCGCCGGGCGAATGACGAACTTGGTCAGTCCCGCGTCGATGTAGGCGTCCAGCTGGCGGTGCAGCTGGTCCCAGCCGGCGGCGATCAGCTCGGCGGGATCGACGTCGGGACGGCGCGCGCGGGCCGCCGCGGCCAACGCGGCGGGCAACTCGTCGGACCCGTCCGCCACGGCCAGTGAGATCCCGAAGTGATCGGGGTCTATCCGCCGGCCCGCGTGCTCAGCCGCGCGTTCGATCGCCTCCCGGCCCGCCCGCGCCTCCGCCGGCGTCAGGAAGCTACCCAGCCAACCGTCGGCCAGCGCGCCGATGCGCCGGAACGCCGGCGGCGCCGAGCCGCCCAGCCAGAGGTCGAGCGGGGGGTCCGGCCTGGGCTTGACCGCGGCCCCGCTGAAGCTGAAATACCGGCCGCTGTAGCTGGCCGAATCCTCGACCAGCACCGAGCGCAGCACCTGTAGTGACTCGTCGAACACCGCGGCCCGTTCCCCGTCGGGGACCACGAACACCTCGCGCTCGGCCGGCAAGGCCGACCGCAGGCCGAACACGGGAAGGACGCGCTTCGGCGCCAGGGACGCCAACGATGCCAGTTGTTTGGCCACCAGGACCGGATGCCGCCCCGGGAGCACGGCCACCGAGGTGCCGACCTTTAACCGGGTGGTCCGGGCCAGCGCGTAGGCCATCCCGACCGCCGGATCGACCGCCGGGGTGTACACCAGCTCGGAGAACCACAGCGAGTCGACCCCGCTGGCCTCGAGGTGATCGACGATGGGCGCCAATCGATCTGGAGCGGTGTCCGGGCCCAGGCCGACGCCGAAGCGAATCTTCACCCGTGGAGCAACACCGCGGTGCCGCGGTTTGTGCCCGCGGCGAGAGCGGCTATGCGCGACTCGGGATGGTCAGCTTGCAGGCTTGGCCGATGTCGAGGGTCCGCAACACGCGACCCATGCCGACCCACAGCGCGCACGACAGGGCCAAGTCGGCCAGCAGCTCGTCGGAGAAGTGTTCGGAGCACCGGCTCCAGAAGTCCTCGTCGTCGCGCAGGGCGGTGTGCTCGGTGGCGAAGCGGTCGGCAAACTCGGCCGCCAGCCGCTCCTGTTCGCTGTAGCCAGGCCAGGTGCGCCACTGCAGGGCGTGGTCGTACAACTCCTCGTCGACGCCGGCCGCGGGCCCGTCTTCGTCGCGGGTGTTGACGCAGACGACGCATTCGTTGCGGTGCGCGATCACGGCGCGCGCCAGTTCGCGGGTGCGCAGCGGCAGCCGGTTCTTGGTATAGACCGCGTTGCTGAACCCGCCGAGCGCGCCGCCGATGTCGGGGGACTTCACAAACCAGCCGGCCAGGTCGTCGTCAGCAAATGTTCCGATTCGGCTCATGGCGTGATGGTACGCCCGCACCACCAGTTTCAGGGTGTGGGCATCGGGATCTTCGTGGTGGGTCGGTCGTCGCTCCAGTCCCGTTGCGCGAGAACGCGGCCCGCGACTCGATTCAACGCCGCCTCCACCACGCGACGATCCGGTCGTCCGTCGAATCCCGGTGAGCGGGCAAGCTTGTCGACCAGCCAGCCCACCAGCAGCGAGTGCACGTAGTCCACCTGCTGGGCCCCCGCGGGTGTCAGCCACAGGTGGTCGCCGTCGCCGCGGGCGTATCCGGTGGCGATCAGCCGCGAGAAGGTGGGCTCCAGGACCTCGAACGGTATCCGTAGGTACTCGGCGATGTCGGTGAGCCGGGCCGTGCCATACATCTGCTCGTAGCGGTTGATGCGCAACACGCCCCACAATCCGGCCACGTCGAGTCGGCAGTCGGGTCGCATGGCGATGCTGCGCAATCGCATGCCGGGCACACCGCGCAGCATGCGTTCGCCCGCACCCTCCAGCATCTGATCCGGGGTCTCGGTGTTCGGCATGCCGAACGCGTCGCCGAGATCAATTGTGCTGTCGTGCATTTCCCGCAAGGGGACCTCCCGCAGGAACAACGCCAGGACGAATCCCGCCAGCGCGACCGGAACCGCCCAGAGGAATACGTGGGTGAGCGACTCGGAGTAGGCGGCGACGATCGGCGCGGCCGCCTGGCGGGGCAACCGGTGCAACGCCTCCGGTGACGCGGCGGCCGCGGCCGGCGCGCGGCTGGCCGCCATCGCCGGGCCGATCCGGTTGTGCAGGAAGTTCGTGAACAGTGAACCGAAGATGGCGGCGCCGAACGAGCTGCCGATCGTGCGGAAGAAGGTGACGCCGGAGGTCGCGACGCCGAGGTCGTCGAAGCCCACGGTGTTCTGCACGATCAGGACAAGGGTCTGCATGCACATCCCGATCCCGGCGCCGAGGATGACGAGGAACAGCGATTGAACGAACACCGATGTCGACGGGTCCATCCGCGACATCAGAAAGAACGCCACCGCCATGACGGCGGTGCCGGCGACGGGGAAGAGCTTGTATCTGCCCGTGCGCCCGACGATGACACCACTGCCCATCGAGGTGGCCAGCATCCCGATCACCATCGGCAACGTGCGCAGGCCCGACGTGGTGGCCGAGACGCCGTCGACGAACTGCATGTACGTCGGCAGGAACGTCAGGGCGCCCAGCATCGCGAAACCGACCACGAAGGATAGGACGCAGCACACCGTGAACACCGGACTGCCGAACAGCCGGGTCGGCAGGATCGGCGCGGCGGCGCGGCTTTCCACCCAGGCGAAGACGCACAACGCGATCACCGAGCCGACGAACAGGCCGATGATCGTGGGCGATCCCCACGGGTAGGTGGTCCCGCCCCAGCTGGTGGCCAGTGTCAGCCCGGCGGCGCCCAGGCCGACGAACACGATGCCGATGTAGTCGATGACCGGTTTGGTGCGGTCGGACAGCGCCGGGATGGCGGCGGCCGCCACGAAAAAGACCACGACCGAGATGGGGACGTTGATCCAGAACGCCCAGCGCCAGGTGAAGTGGTCGGTGAAGTAGCCGCCGAGCAAGGGGCCGATCACGGTCGTGACGCCGAACACTGCGCCCATCGCGCCCTGGTAGCGGCCGCGGTCCCGCAGCGGGATCACCTCACCGATCAGCGCCATGGCGGTCACCATGAGCCCGCCGCCGCCGATGCCCTGCAGCGCGCGTGCGGCGACCAGCATGCCCATCGAGCTCGAGAGCCCACACAGCACCGATCCGGCGATGAAGAAGACGACGGCCGCCTGGAACACCCGCTTGCGGCCGAACAGGTCACCGAACTTGCCGACGAGGGCGGTGGCGATGGTCGAGGCCAGCAGGTAGCTGGTGACCACCCACGATTGATGGCCTGCGCCACCAAGATTGGCGACGATGGTGGGCAGCGCGGTCGCCACGATCGTCTGGTCCAACGCGGCCATCAGCATGCCGAGCAGGACCGCAACGAAGATGAAATTGCGCCGTTGCGGGTCGACCGCGACATCCTTGGGCCCGGAATCCGAAGCGCGGCCGGCCGGAGCCGGCGCTGGTGTCGCCCTCGTCATGCCCGCCTTCCCACGGATTTCGATGGTATTGAGTGCCCACGGTCAACCCGTGGCAACCAAAACCGCGAAAGGCGTGCGCGGCGTTAGCTCGGCGGCCTCGAGACGCACTGCGCCGAGTAGAGCTCCACGCCGAGCTTGTCCATCAGCTCCAGCTGCGTCTCGAGGTAATCGATGTGCTTCTCCTCGTCCGCCACGATCTCTTCCAGCAAGTTGGCGCTCGTGGTGTCCTGCTTCTCGCGGCACATGATGATGCCGGGCTTGAGCCGGTCCATCACCTCGTACTCGATGGCCAGGTCGGCCTCGAACTGTTCGCGCAGGGTCTGGCCGATGCGCAGCGAGAAGAGCCGCTGGTAGTTGGGCAACCCGTCGAGCAGCAGAATGCGGTCGGTGATCGCGTCGGCGTGCCGCATCTCATCGAAGGACTCGGCCCGGGTGTGCTCGGCGAGCTCGGTGAAGCCCCAGTTGTCCTGCATTTTGGAATGCAGGAAATATTGGTTGATCGCGGTGAGCTCGCCGGTCAGCTGCTCGTTGAGCAAGCGCAAAACATCCGGATCCCCTTGCATGATCACTCCCCTGCGGTGACGTGTAATCGGTGGTCATTCTCGGTGCCCGGCCGGGTGCGCTGGGCGCACACGCCGTGGCGGGCCGTACCCGCACTTTGCCACGGCGGGTTGCAATCTGCCAGCAAGGTATGGCTGTGCTCAGAGTGTGTCGCGCGCAACCTAGGGGGCCGATGTTGCTGGCGGGTAAGGTTAGACTGCGCTAACGAACTTAGGTTAGACTCAACTAATACTGGGTCTCGGTTCGGTACTTTTCCGGCCACCCCGATGACACGGGATGCCGAGAAGGAGGACGAAGTGCGCGCGGTTGGCCACGCCGTCGACGAGGGGAACGCCGCCCGCATGCGGGGGACGCGCTGATGTACGTGTGCCTGTGTGTCGGCGTGACCAACCACACGGTGTCCGAGTTGGTCGCGCGCGGCGCCTCCACCTCCAAAGAGGTCGCCGCCGCGTGTGGCGCCGGGGGCGACTGCGGACGCTGCAAGAGGACGCTGCGGGCGATCATCGCCGCGTCGGCGAATCTGGAGACCGCCCCGTCGCATTGAGACGCCGCCCGCTCAGCGGGCGTTGTTGAAGTCCGCCAGGGCCGCGGCGTTGGCCTGTGCACCCATCAGTTCGGCGAAGTGAGCGTTCTCCCGCGCGCTGGCCGCAGCGATCTCCGGGCGGAGCGGTTCCATCATCGTGTGCTTGACCGCCATCAAGCTCGAAATCGGTCGCCCGGCAAGGACTTCCGCGTGACGACGGGCTTCGGGCAACAGATCGTCGGGATCGCAGACCCGCCAGACCAGGCCCATTCGCAACGCCTCGTCGGCGTCCACCCATTCCGACGACATCAACAGCCAGGCTGCGTTCTGCCGGCCGACCAGCTGTGGCAGCAGATAGGACGAGGCCGCCTCCGGTGCCACGCCCAGGCTGGTGAACGGGCACTTCAGGCGGGCCGTCGACGACATGAAGGCCAGGTCGGCGTAGCCCAGGATCGTGGCACCGATGCCGACCCCGACGCCATTGACCGCGCAGATGAGCGGCTTGGGGAACGCGCTGAGGGCATCGATCAGCCCGGGGAAGCCGTGCCGGCCCGGGGTGAATTCCGGATCGGTGATGCGGGCCTGCATTTCGGCGAGGTCGGTACCGGCACTGAAGCCGCGGCCCGCCCCGGTCAGCAGCACCACGGCGACCTCGGGATCCTCGGCCGCGGCCAGCAGCGCGTCCGCGGTGGCGTCGTAGAGGGCTTCGTTGAATGCGTTCAGCGCCTCGGGCCGGTTCAGCGTGAGGGTGCGCACCCGCTTGTCGTCATCGATCTGCAGCGTCACCGCTGCAGCCTAACGAGGTCAGCCGTTGCTGTAGACGCGGGTGGGCTCGATCAATACGACGGCCCGCCGCTCCCGGGCCATGACGCGGTCGTAGGTGTCCCAGTCGTCGTGGGTGCCGCCCGCTGCGGTGAAAACCTCGCGGAGCAACAGCCGCAGCTGGTCGTCGGTGGTCAGCCAGGGCTGCGTGTCGTCGGGGCCGGCCAGTTCCGCGCGGCCCTCGACGGTCGCCCACCGCCATCCGTTGCGGAAGGTGACCGCCAGCTGCGGGCGTTCCCGCAGGTTGGCCAACTTGACCTTGCCGTAGGTGGTGAAGCCCAAGACCTCCCGACCGTTCTCCGGGTGTGCGAGCAGGCCGACGTTGACCAGCGAAGCCTGCACCGTCGCGTCGGCACGGACGGTGGACACCACCGCCAGCCCGTTTTCCGCCGCGGCCAGGGCGACGGCGTCGCGCAGTGTTGTCATGTGGGTTCCTCGATGAATGGTGTCTTGAAGACGTAGCGGCTGGTGGGCACGGTGTCGATGTTCTCGTTGGCGCCGAATGCCGTGGTGCTGGCGACCATTCGGCCCAACCGGTCTTGCAGGTCCTTGTCGTCGGCGGCACCGAAGAACGCCTTGAGATCGGTGATCGCCTCCGCGGGGAACAACTCTTCGACGATGCCCGCGATTCCCGGCGCGTCCGGGGTGAGGGCGCGAACCACCCAGTTCTGGGTGTAGCCGAAGGTGGACTGGGTCTCGATGGCCACCGGGGTGTGGTCGTGCTGCCACCGGTTCAGCCAACTGTCCCGGTCCAGGCCGGCCGGCCGGCGCAGCAGCGCGATGTTGGCCAAACCCGTTGTGCGAGCGCTTGATTCGGTTACCGGCGCCTTCAGCGGGACCGACTCCGTCACCAGGTACGCGGCAAACTGCTCGCATTCGGCCTCGAGCAGCGTGAGAGCCGCCGCCATCTGCTCGCCGTAGCACTGTTGGGTCCACACGCTCACCAGCGCTGCGACCGGCGGATCCAGCGTCGTCAGCGTCATCAGCGAATGGCGCACCGCGTCGTCGCGGACGTTGACCGACAGCCCCGGCAGACCCAGCGCCAACAGGGCGTCGGCGACGGGGCCCCGCTGGCGGGCGCACCACTGTTCGTCCGAATCGGAACGCATGAGCACGGCGATGACCTTTTCCATAGGCAGAACCTACCCGCCGGCTGGACGGCCTGGGCCGGGCTATTTGACCAGCCGCACCTGGTGTTCGCCGCTGATCAGGGTGCCGATGGTCTGCGCCAGCTGCCGGTAGGACTCGTCGCGGCCGCTGGACGAGCGGTACACCAGGCCGATGCGCCGTCCGGGTCGCGGCGCGGCGAACTGCGCCAGGCCGAGGCGGCTGCGCGTCGCCTCGACCGGTACCGCGCTCTGCGGAATGAGCGTGACCCCCAGCCCGCCGGTCACGCATTGGACGGCGGTGGCCAACGAGGCCGCGCGGGTGTTGGCCAGCTCCGCTCGAACGCCCGCCTTGTGGCACACCTCCAGGGCCTGATCGCGCAGGCAGTGCCCCTCTTCCAGCAGCAGCAAGGGCAGGTCGGCCAATGCCGTGGTCGGCACCCGCCGTTTTCCCGACAGCGGGTGTCCGGGCGGCAGCGCGAGGACGAAGTCCTCGTCGTAGATCGGGATCGCGGTGACGCCGCCGGCGTCGGCGGGCAGCGCGATCAGCGCCGCGTCCAGCGCCCCTTCCCGCAGCACCGTCAACAGCCGTTCGGTCTGGTCTTCCGTCACCCGCAATGTCATCCCGGGAAATTGCTCGGCGAGGCCGGCCAGCACGGTCGGCAGGACGTAGGGCGCCACCGTCGGGATCAGCCCGAGCCGCATGCCGGCCTGCAGTGGGTCGGACGAGCCGGCGGCGGCGGCGGAGAACGCATCCACCGCCTCGATCACGGCCTGGGCCCGCGGCAGCAGCTCCGCACCCTCGGCCGTCAAGAGGACACGCCGGGTCGAGCGTTCGATGAGCCGGGTGCCGAGCCCGGCCTCCAGCGCCGCCAGCGCCTGCGACAACGTGGACTGGCTGACGCCGAGAGTGGTTGCGGCGCCGCTGAACTGACGCTTTTCGGCGATGGCGACGAACGCGCGGAGCCCGGCGATCGTGGGCTGATAAATCTTATCGGGCATACCGATAAGTATAGTGGGACATATCACCTTTACTTCAGCCAGGGCGAACGGCACTATAGGCAATGACCGCTAATCTTGAGTAAATCCAATAAGGAGCGACATGCCTCTGCTGACCATCGGTGACCAGTTCCCCGCCTACGAGCTCACCGCGCTGATCGCGGGCGACCTGTCCAAGGTCGACGCCCAACAGCCCGAGGACTACTTCACCACCGTGACCAACGAGGACTACGAGGGCAAGTGGCGCGTTGTCTTCTTCTGGCCCAAGGACTTCACTTTCGTGTGCCCGACCGAGATTGCCGCGTTCGGCAAGCTCAACGACGAGTTCGCCGACCGCGACGCGCAGGTCCTGGGCGTGTCGATCGACAGCGAATTCGTGCACTTCAACTGGCGCGCCCAGCACGAGGACCTGAAGAAGTTGCCGTTCCCCATGCTCTCGGACATCAAGCGTGAGCTGAGCCTGGCCACCGGCGTCCTCAACGCCGACGGCGTGGCCGACCGCGCGACCTTCATCGTGGACCCCAACAACGAGATCCAATTCGTCTCGGTCACCGCCGGTTCCGTGGGACGCAACGTGGAGGAAGTGCTGCGGGTCCTGGACGCGCTGCAGTCCGACGAGCTGTGCGCCTGCAACTGGCGCAAGGGCGACCCGACGCTGAACGCCACGGAGCTGCTCAAGGCCTCGGCCTAGTCACCTAAGGTCTGATGAGGAGGCGAGATGAGCGTAGAGAATCTCAAAGAGGCACTGCCTGAGTACGCCAAGGACCTCAAGCTCAACCTGGGCTCGATCACGCGCACGACCGAGCTCAACGAGGAACAGCTGTGGGGCACCCTGCTGGCTACCGCCGCGGCGACGCGAAACACCCAGGTGATCAGCGAGATCGGTGCCGAGGCGGCCGACATCCTGTCCGCCGAGGCATACACCGCGGCGCTGGGGGCCGCATCGATCATGGCCATGAACAACGTGTTCTACCGTGGCCGGGGCTTCCTCGACGGCAAGTACGACGACCTGCGCGCGGGCTTGAGGATGAACATCATCGCCAATCCCGGCGTGGCGAAGGCGAACTTCGAGCTGTGGTGTTTCGCGGTCTCGGCGATCAACGGATGCCCGGACTGCGTGGCCTCCCACGAGCACACGCTGCGCGAGGCGGGCGTGAGCCGGGAGACCATCCACGAGGCGCTGAAGGCCGCCGCGATCGTCTCCGGTGTGGCGCAAGCGCTCGCCGCCTCCCAGACGCCGGCCACCGTCGGCTGACGCAGTGACGGCACCAGCCTGGGTAGAGCACGCGATCTGGTGGCAGGTCTACCCACTGGGGTTCGTCGGCGCCTTTCCCGCGTCGTCGGAGCCGCCGCAGCCGGACCAACACCGGCTGCGGCGGCTCGTCGACTGGTTCGACCACGCCATCGCGCTGGGCGCCTCGGGCGTCGCGCTGGGACCGATCTTCGCCTCGCGCACACACGGTTACGACACCACCGACCATTACCGCATCGATCCCCGGCTCGGTGACGACGACGATTTCGACCATCTCGTCGCCGAGGCCCGCCGCCGCGGCCTGCGCATCCTGCTCGACGGCGTTTTCAATCACGTCGGTCTCGATTTCCCCCGCTACCGCGAGGCGCCGACCGACGAGGCGGCCGCGCGCTGGTTTCGCGGGCGCCCCGGCCGTTTTCACACGTTCGAGGGCCACGCGGAGCTGATCACGCTCAATCACGACAATCCCGACGTGGTCGACTACACCGTCGACGTGATGACGCACTGGCTGCAGCGGGGCGCCGACGGGTGGCGCCTCGACGCCGCTTACACTGTGCCAGAAAGGTTTTGGGCGTCCACGCTGCCGCGGGTGCGCGAGCGGTTCCCGGACTCCTGGTTCGTCGGCGAGCTCATCCACGGTGACTACGCCGCGGTGGTGCGGGCGGCCACGTTCGACTCGGCCACCCAGTACGAGTTGTGGAAGGCGATCTGGAGCAGCCTCAACGACGGCAACTTCTTCGAGCTGGACTGGGCGTTGCAGCGACACGGCGAGTTCCTGGCCGGTTTCGCCCCGCTCACCTTCATCGGCAACCACGACGTCACCCGCATCGCGAGCCGGCTGGATCGCCCCGAGCACGTGGCGCACGCGCTGTTGATCCTGCTGACCGTCGGCGGCGTGCCCAGCATTTACGCCGGCGACGAGCTGGGATTCCGCGGCGTGAAAGAGGAACGTTACGGCGGCGACGACGCGGTTCGGCCCGAGTTCTCCTCTCCCCCACTGAAATTGGACGCCTTCGGGGCGCAGGTGTGGGCGTTGCACCAGTTCCTCGTGGGGCTGCGTCGCAGGCACCCGTGGTTGCACCGGGCGACGACCAGCCCGGTGCGGTTGCAAAACCGGCACTACGTGTACGAGACCCGCAGCGGGGACGACGCGCTGCTGGTCGCGCTGAACATCGACGACGAGCCGCTGAGCCTGGCGCTGCCGGAGGTGGGCACGGCCCAATGGAAGGTCATCGGGGGATCGGCGGCGCCGCCCCAAGAGGTGGTGGACACGCTGGTCGTGGAACCGCACGGCTGGCGGATTCTAGGCCCCGCCTAGGCGCGCCAGGGTCAGCTGATCCTGCCGGCCGTCGTAGTACTTGTCCAGAACCGCAAGGAAATCCTCGTTATCGTCGGTCGCGCGCGCAAAGAGCGTCATCGACGAGCGCAGCTTGAGGTCGTCGGGCGAGCCGAAGATGTCCCTCACCGATTTGCCGTGGACCTCGTTGACCAGTCGGGCGCACTCGTGCAAGCGCGGCCCGAGCACCTCGTGCCGCAGGTATGCGCGGGCCTCGTCGAGCGACGAGATGCCGTAGTGCACCGCCGTTGGGCTGCCGCCCAGGCCGCGTAACTGCGGGAAGACGAACCACATCCAGTGACTGCGCTTGCGCCCGGCGCGCAGCTCTTCGACCACGTTGCGGTACACCGGGCCCTGCGCCTCGACGAAGCGCTCGAGGCCGAACGGGTCGCTGTCCGCTTGCATGTGACTACGGTTGCACACTGTGGAATCCAAAGGACGGAAGGCCGCCAAACGACGAGTGCCCAAGGTGCGCGATCTCGCGCCGCTGATCAAGTTCAAGCGGCCGCAGTTCGACGCGACCAAGCGCCGCCTCGACACCGCGTACACCATCGACGATTTGCGGCGCATCGCCCGACGGCGCACGCCCAGGGCGGCGTTCGACTACACCGACGGCGCGGCCGAGGACGAGCTGTCCATCGCACGCGCCCGACAAGCGTTCCGCGACATCGAGTTTCACCCGACCATCCTGCGCGACGTCACCAACGTCACCGCCGGCTGGAACGTGCTGGGTCAACCGGTGGTCCTGCCGTTCGGCATCGCGCCCACCGGCTTCACCCGGTTGATGCACACCGAGGGCGAGATCGCGGGCGCGGCGGCGGCGGCCAAGGCCGGTATCCCCTTCTCGCTGTCCACGCTCGGCACCTGCTCGATCGAGGACCTGGTGACCGCTGTGCCGCAGGGCCGGAAGTGGTTTCAGCTGTACATGTGGCGCGACCGCGAGCGGTCGATGGCGCTGGTGCGGCGGGCGGCCGACGCGGGTTTCGACACCCTGCTGGCCACCGTCGACGTCCCGGTCTCCGGCGCCCGGCTGCGCGACAACCGCAACGGCATGACGATCCCGCCGACGCTGACCCTGCGCACAGTGCTCGATGCGGTCCCGCATCCGAAATGGTGGTTCGACCTGTTGACCACCGAGCCGCTGGCATTCGCGTCGCTGGACCGCTGGCCGGGGACGGTCGCCGAGTACCTGAGCACCATGTTCGACCCGAGCCTCACCTTCGACGACCTGGAGTGGATCAAGGCCCAGTGGCCGGGCAAGTTGGTTGTCAAGGGCATCCAGACGCTCGACGACGCCCGCGCCGTCGTCGACCGCGGTGTCGACGGCATCGTGTTGTCGAATCACGGCGGGCGCCAGCTGGATCGGGCCCCGGTGCCCTTTCACCTGTTGCCATCGGTCGCCCGGGAGGTCGGCGAGCACACCGAGATCCTGCTGGACACCGGCATCATGTCGGGCGCCGACATCGTGGCGGCCATCGCGCTGGGCGCGCGCTGCACGCTTGTCGGCCGGGCCTACCTGTACGGCCTGATGGCCGGCGGCGAGGCCGGCGTCACCCGCGCGATCGACATCCTGGCCGAAGGCGTGATCCGGACCATGCGGCTGCTGGGCGTCACCTGTCTCGAAGAGCTGTCGCCCAAACACGTGACGCAACTGCGGCGGCTGGGGCCGATTTCGCCAGCGTGACGCTGGCCGCACACTCGGCACCGGATGTGAGCCCGGCCGCACACTCGTGACGGCCTCACTCCCCGGGAACAAACGGGCCCCGGCCTGGGTTGAGCGCATCAGACTCAGTTTTGGAGGATTGATGGCTGAAGCCAAATCAATGCCGGTGCTGTTCGTCACCGACACCATCGTGTTGCCCGGCATGGTCGTGCCGATCGCGCTCGACGAGGCCGCGCGGGCGGCGATCGACGCCGCCCAGGCGAGCGAATCCGGGCAGCTGCTGATCGCGCCCCGGCTGGACGACCGCTACCCGTCGCACGGCGTGATCGCCAAGATCTTGCAGGTGGGACGCATCGCGGGCGGCGGCACCGCGGCCGTCGTGCGCGGTGAGCGCAGGGCGCAGATCGGGACCGGCGCGTCCGGGCCCGGAGCTGCGCTGTGGGTCGAGGTGACCGAGGTCCCCGAGGTCGAGACGACGGACGAAATCAAGGCGCTGACCGCCGAGTACAAGAAGCTGCTGCTGGCCATGCTGCAACGGCGCGAGGCCTGGGAGATCGTCGACTACGTCAACAGGCTGACCGACCCCTCGGCGCTGGCGGACACCTCCGGCTACGCGTCCTACCTGTCCAGCGAGCAGAAGCGGCAACTGGTCGAGACCGAGGATGTCGCCGAGCGGCTGCGCGTCCTGATCGACTGGACCAGCGACCACCTGGCCGAGGTCGAGGTCAACGACAAGATCGCCGAGGACGTCCGCGAGGGCATGGAGAAGACCCAGAAGGAGTTCCTGCTGCGCCAGCAGCTGGCCGCCATCCGCAAGGAGCTCGGCGAGGGCGAACCCGACGGATCCGACGATTACCGCGCCCGCGTCGAGGCCGCCGACCTGCCCGAGAAGGTGCGCGAGGCCGCACTGCGCGAGGTCGGCAAGCTGGAACGCTCCAGCGACCAGAGCCCGGAGAGCGGCTGGATCCGCACCTGGCTGGATACCGTGCTCGACCTGCCCTGGAACGCGCGGACCGAGGACTCGACGGACCTGAAAGCCGCGCGCGGCGTCCTGGACGCCGACCACCACGGGCTGGACGACGTGAAGGACCGCATCGTCGAATACCTGGCCGTGCGGGCGCGCCGCGCCCAACGCGGCCTGCAGGTCGTCGGCGGCCGCGGCTCCGGCGCGGTGATGGTGCTGGCCGGTCCCCCCGGCGTCGGCAAGACGTCACTGGGCGAGAGCGTCGCCCGGGCCCTGGGCCGCAAGTTCGTGCGCGTCGCCCTGGGCGGTGTGCGAGACGAGGCCGAGATCCGCGGGCACCGGCGCACCTATGTGGGCGCGTTGCCGGGCCGGATCGTGCGGGCCATCGGCGAGGCCGGGTCGATGAACCCCGTCGTGCTGCTGGACGAAATCGACAAGGTCGGCTCCGACTACCGGGGTGACCCTTCGGCCGCCCTGCTGGAGGTCTTGGACCCGGCGCAGAACCACACGTTCCGCGACCACTACCTGGACCTGGACCTGGACCTGTCCGACGTCGTGTTCCTGGCCACCGCCAACGTGATCGAGAACATCCCGTCGGCCCTGCTGGACCGCATGGAACTGGTGCAGATCGACGGTTACACCGAGGATGACAAGGTGGCGATCGCCCGCGACTACCTGCTGCCCCGGCAGCGGGAACGCGCGGCGCTCACCGACGACGAAGTCACGCTGACGGACGCGGCGCTGCGCAAGATCGCCGCGGACTACACCCGCGAGCCCGGGGTCCGGCAGTTCGAGCGGCTACTGGCCAAGGCGCTGCGCAAGGTGACCACCAAGCTGGCGGACGACAGTGGGCCGATCACCGTCGACGAGCCGGACCTCGTCGAGTACCTGGGCCGCCCGCGGTTCACCCCCGAGTCGGCCGAGCGCACGGCGGTGCCGGGCGTGGCCACCGGTCTGGCCGTCACCGGCCTGGGCGGTGATGTGCTCTACATCGAAGCCGGCGCCACGGACGGTGAGCCTGGACTACAGCTGACCGGTCAGCTGGGTGACGTGATGAAGGAGTCGGCGCAGATCGCGCTGTCCTATGTGCGCTCCCACGCCGCCGAGTTGGGTGTCGACCCCAAGGCCCTCGACCGGCGCATCCACGTGCACGTGCCCGCGGGCGCGGTGCCCAAGGACGGCCCGTCGGCCGGGGTCACCATGGTGACCGCCCTGGTGTCGATGGCGACCGGACGTCAGGTGCGCTCGGACGTCGGCATGACCGGCGAGGTCACGCTGAACGGGCGGGTGCTGCCGATCGGCGGCGTGAAGCAGAAGCTGCTGGCGGCGCAACGGGCCGGCCTCTCAACGGTGTTCATCCCGGCGCGCAACGAGCCCGACCTGGATGACGTGCCCGCCGAGGTGCTCGACGCGCTGGACGTGCGGCCGATGACCGACGTCGCCGACATCGTCGCGCAGGCGCTAGAACCCGTGACGCAGACCGCCACAGTCGCTGCGTGATCTGAGCCTGGCCGGGATGCGCGGCAGATTCGCTCGCATCCCGGCCAAGCGCGTCCGGCGTGCCGACCGGGCGGGTGTTACGCGCCCTCGAGGTTCCTGCGCCCCGCCCGGCTGAGCCCCCGGGTCCGCGATTCGTTGGACAACGGGGCCGACCTGCGTGGACGCAGCAAATAGGGCGCAGAGGTTTTCCGCATCGAGTCGCCGGGTATTGGGTGGTTGGAGGTTCGACTGCCCGCAAGGGCGATGGGGTGAGCGAATCACCAAGTCAATGGTTCAGCTGCGAAGGCAGCCAAACTGCTCGACAAGGGGATTCATCATGAAGTTGAACAGAATCGCAGCCGGCGCGGTCATGGCCGGCACCATCACGTCCGCGGCCTTCGGAATCGGCGCCGGGATGGCGCAGGCCGATCCGATTGGGCCGAACATTCCGGGACCGAACGTGCCCGGCCCGAACGTGCCGGGCGGCGACCGGGACGTGCCGGGCCCCGGCCAATATGTGCCGGGACAACCGATCTGCAACCCGGGTGCGCCGGGCGTCAACTGCAACGCGCCGGGCAGCCCACTTCCTCCGGGACACGACCGGACTCCGCCGCCGGGGCACTACAACGACCCGGTCCGCTACGGGCTCCCGGCCACCTGGGTTCCGCCAGTGGGTGACCCCGACGGGACCCAGCTTCCCGTCGTCTTCAACCCGCAGCTGGGTCAGTGGGGCGTTAACACGTCCACTGGTTTCCAGGTGTTCACGCCCGCGGGCGGGGCGTCTGGTTCAGGCCAGGTCAACGGCGGGATCAACCCCGGGACCTAAGACGGCATAACGAGGCGGCCGCCCCCCGCAAGGGGCGGCCGTTCTCTTTGCACGGTGACAGCGGCGGCGAGTTCGGCGTTGAATGGACCAGTGAGTCTCAAACGGCAAGTTGTCCACCGCGTGCAGCGTCTGCTCGTCAACCCGGTGGGCCGGCAGATGCCGGGGATCATCCTGGAAACCACCGGCCGCAAGAGCGGCAAGCCGCGGCGGACCGCCGTGGGCGGGCGCCTGGTCGGCAACGAATTCTGGATGGTCTCCGAACACGGCGAACACTCCGACTACGTCCACAACATCAAGGCCGATCCCGCGGTGCGGGTGCGTATCGGCGGTCGATGGCGCAACGGCACCGCGCATCTGCTGCCGGACGACGACCCCCTGGAGCGGCTCGGCAACCTGCCGCGCCTCAACAGCGCGGTGGTGCGCCTGATGGGCAGCGACCTGCTGACCATCCGGGTGGACTTGGACTGACGCCGGGCATGGCCTACGACGAGAAGCTGGCCGACGAAATCCGCGAGATCGTGGCCTCCGAGCGCGGCGTGGAAGAGAAACGCATGTTCGGTGGGCTCGCCTTTCTGGTCAACGGCAACATGTCCGTGGCCGTCAGCCGCCAGGGCGGCCTGCTGGTCCGGGTGCCGGCGGAGGACCTCGACAAGGTACTGCGGCGCGACCACGTCGGCCCGATGGTGATGGGGGGCCGTGATGTTCGCGGCTGGGTCCGGGTGGACGCCGCCGGGCTGCGCACCAGGCGTCAGCTCCAGGTCTGGGTAACCCGCGGCGTCGGATACGCGCGCGGCCTGCCCCCCAAGTGAGCCGGCGAGGTTGGCCGGTACCCGCCGCGGGTACGTGATCGGGTATGCCCGCAAGCGCGCAGCTGGTGCGACGGCTGCTTGACGTTGCAGGGACCACCTATGCCGCCGAGGCGCGAATCAAGCTCGCCGACAAGCCGATGCCACTGTTTCAGCTGCTGGTCATCTGCATGCTGGCCAGCAAGCCGATCGATGCCGCCATCGCCATGAGCGCCGGGCGCGAACTGTTCAAGGCGGGCTTGCGCACACCGAAGGCGGTGCTCGCCGCCGATCGGCAGACCATGATCGACGCCTTCGGCCGCGCCCATTACGTGCGCTACGACGAAAGCTCGGCCACCCGGCTCACCGAGATGGCCGAACGCGTGCGCGACGAGTATTCCGGCGACCTGCGGGGACTCGCCGACCGCAGTCAGCGCGACATCGCCGCCGCGAAACGTTTGCTGAAGCAATTCAAGGGAATTGGCGATACCGGCGCGGACATCTACCTGCGCGAGGTGCAGGATGTGTGGACCTGGGTGCGGCCCTACTTCGACGACCGCGCCACCAAGGCGGCCGGACAACTGGGTCTGCCCACGCAGCCGGCAAAGCTGGGAGCGCTTGCGCCGCAGGCCAACGCGCGGCTGGCCGCCGCGCTCATCAGGATGTCGCTGGACGACGACGTACGCAGGCAGGTGAGCGGTTGACCGCGCGGATCGGCACCTCCGGGTGGTCCTACAACCATTGGGCGGACGTGCTGTACGCGCCGGGCCTGCCCGCGGCGCGCCGGCTGGCCCGCTACGTCGAGGTGTTCGACACCGTCGAGCTGAACGCGAGTTTCTACCGTTGGCCGAAAGATTCGACCTTCGCCGGATGGCGCGAACAGCTGCCGGACGGCTTCAGGATGTCGGTCAAGGCGCACCGAGGGCTGACCCACTACCGCCGCCTGGCGTCCGCCGGGCCGTGGATCGAGCGCTTCGAGCGCTGCTGGGAACTGCTGGGTGACCGCAGCGGGGTGCTGCTCCTTCAGCTGCACCCCGAGCAGCAGCGCGACGACGCGCGCCTGGACGCCTTCCTTGACAGCATGCCGGCCTCGATCCGGGTGGCGGTCGAGCTGCGCCATCCGTCCTGGAACGACGCGGGGGTCTACGACCTGCTGGAACGCCGGCGCGCCGCCTACGTGGTGATGAGTGGCGCCGGGCTCGCCTGCGTCCCGCGGGCTACCACCGATCTGGTGTACGTCCGCATGCACGGCCCCGACCAGGACGCCATCTATGCCGGCAGTTACACCGACGACGAGTTGCGGTGCTGGGCCGACCGGATCGCCGCGTGGCGGGACGCCGGCAAGGACGTGTGGATGTATTTCAACAACGACCTGGGCGGACACGCGGTGCGCAATGCGCTGACGTTGCAACAACTTTTGCGGTGAGCCGCCCGAGTAGGCTGGGGATGTCGACGGCGGAACGGAGTGACGATCATGGCCGGCTCTAGCGGAATCGTCATCATCGGCGGCGGGCTCGCAGGAGCGAAAGCCGCAGAAGCATTGCACGACAACGGGTTCGACGGACCGGTCACCTTGTTCGCCGAAGAAGAACATCTGCCCTACGAGCGACCTCCGCTTTCCAAGGAGTACCTGGCCGGAAAGAAGACGCTGGCCGAGTTCACCGTGCAGAACGACGACTGGTACCGCGATCACGACGTCGACCTCAGACTCGGTGCGCGGGTGTCGGCCATGGACCCCGCCGACCACGCGGTCACCCTCCCCGACGGCACCACTGCGCGGTACGACAAACTGCTGCTGGCCACGGGATCGGCGTCCCGGCGCCCACCGATACCCGGGGCCGACTCCGCCGCCGTCCACTATCTGCGCACCTATGACGATGCCGTCGCCCTGGATTCGGTTCTCACCGACGGGTCCTCGCTAGCGGTGGTGGGAGCCGGGTGGATTGGCCTGGAGGTAGCCGCCGCCGCCCGCCAGCGGGGCGTCGACGTGACCGTCGTCGAGACGGCCAAACAGCCGCTGGCGGCCGCGGTCGGCGAAACGGTGGGCGAAGTGTTTGCCGGACTGCACCGCGATCACGGGGTGGACCTGCGGCTCGAGGCGCAGGTGCAGGAGATCACGACGGCCGGCGGCAAGGCGACCGGGCTGAGAATGCGTGACGGGTCGACGGTGGCTGCCGATGCGGTGCTGGTGGCCGTCGGCGCCAAACCGAACGTCGAACTCGCCGAACGGGCCGGGCTGGCGATGGGCCCAGGCCCTCAGGGCGGCGTGCTGGTCGACGCGTCCCTGCGCACCAGCGATCCGGACATCTATGCGGTCGGCGACATCGCCGCCGCGGAACACCCCCTGTTCGGCGGCCGGATCCGCACCGAGCACTGGGCCAATGCGCTCAAGCAGCCCGCGGTGGCGGTGGCCGGGATGCTGGGCGCACCCGGTGAATACGCCGAGCTGCCCTATTTCTTCACCGACCAGTACGACCTCGGGATGGAGTATGTCGGGCACACCTCCGGCGTCGAACGCGTGGTCTTCCGGGGTGACGTGACCGGGCGTGAATTCGTCGCGTTCTGGCTCGACGACCACGACCGGGTGTCGGCCGGGATGAACGTCAACATCTGGGACGTGCTCGACGACGTCAAAGCGCTGATCAGATCCAGGACCTCCGTCGACCCCGAAAAGCTGGCCGATCCCGAGTGCCCGCTGGCCGAGCTATTGGGCTGAGCCTTCGACGGGAGTCCACGCCCCGTCGATGACCTCCGGCGGGCGCTGCGCCTGCAGCCGTTCCCGTTCGGCGCGGCGGCGTTTGATCCGCAGCCTGGCGTCGCCCGGCATGGTGATCAGCTCGTCACACGTCAGGTAATACACGTCCTCGACGGCATCGATCAGGTCCGCCGCGACTCGACGAGAGCCTAACTCGCGCAGCGTCATTCGCAGTTGATGGGTGAATCGCAGGGTCGTGTCGTGGGCGAGCTCGCGGGAGTCGCGAGCGCTGGCGGCCAGGCGCTGGGCCAGCGTCGGCGACGGCGGCTCCGTCGACGCGGCGGCGGCCACGGCGACCTCCCCGGCCGCTCTGAGCAGCATCGCCGGGTCGTCGGCATAGGTCTGACTGGCCAATTCGGCCTCCCCCGGCCCGCGGTGGCCGATGCGGGCGACGGCGGCGTCCACGGCGGCGGCGGTGGTGGGCGACAACGCGCGGATGCTCGCGAGATTGCCTTCCCGGGCCAGCGCACACAACGGCGGGTCGGCCCGCAGGACCGCTGCCAGCTGGGCGGTCTCCGTCTCGACCAGGGTGCTGTCCATGATCATGTCCACGCCGGGCACGCCGGGAGCCGCCTTGCTGCGCTCCAGCGCCGCCGCGGTGAAGCCGGTGTCGATCAACCACAACGCGGTCAGGATCCAGCCTTGGTGAATGCGGTCCCGCAGCAAGGGAACCCGAACCTCGAGCCCGGGACCGGGCAGCGCCGCCAGCTGTGCGGCGTCGAGCTGTTCGGTTTCGGCGGCCGCGCCGTACGCCCGGGTGTCGGCCTTGAGGTGGCGCAACAGGACCAGCGATCGCCCGGCGACGACGGCTTTGGCGACTGAGCCGAGGGCGCCGCCCGCCAGCGCGGGCTCACCGAACGGGAGCGGGTCTCCGACATGCGGCCGCCCGACCAGGGCGTTGCGAGCGACGGCGTCCTGGTCCCAGCCGGGGAGTTGCCCCGCGGCGACCATGTTGACCGACACCCCGACGTAGGGCCGATGACCGAAGACGGCGATGGCCCGGTTGCCCCACTCCTCGCCCACCACGCCGCCGAGCGCCAACACGTGACCGAGCACCCGATTCGCCGTGCGCAGCCCGCTCAGCTGGACATCCAGCGTGATCGGGGTGAGCGGCCCGGGCAGCGCCCGGGCGAGGTTGCCCGCACTGAAGATCGGGAAGCGGGGGTCGATCCGGTCGTCGAATTCACCTTCGACGCCGTCGGGTGCCGCGCTGTGTCCCCCGTCGGAAGGGTGGGCGCGTGGGGCGGCCTCGACCGGGAGCGCCAGTCGGTGCCCATCGCCGGTCGCCCCCGCCGCCGCGATCCGGCGCCCGGCGAGTCCGCGGGCCGTGTCGGCCACCGCTTCAAGCGCCTGCCAGCCGAACTCGAACGACCAATCCTCTTGCGCCGACGCGATATCCATGTCCGGAATGAGCTGGTGCCAGCTGCGGACCCGACTGAGCCGGGACCGCGGGTCGGCGGCGCGCAGCATCCGCCACGCGGTGACCACGTTGACGGTGTCCGGGGAGGCGAGGTCCACCACACCGGTGCGGTCGGCGTTCAGCGACGAGACCATAAAGCGCACCAGGTCGTCGACGTGCAGCACGCGCATCGGCCGCGCCGACACCTTGGTGCGCAGCAGCGTGGCCACGGTCCGGCAGACCATCCAGTCGAGCTGCCGGCCGACCGGCGGGGCGATGCGAACGACCAGGCTGGGCCCCCAGCTGGTGGCGACCAGCTCCTCGGCCGGTCGGTAGAGCTCGGGCCGCCCCGCGGCGTGCGAGACGAACAGCAGCCGGGCACCGGCGCGGGCGGCCACATCCGTCACGTGCGCGAGGCCGTCGATGTCGGCGCTGCCGGGCGCGGTGGTGTCGATGGGGGCCAGGTGGATCACCACGTCGGCTTCCTCGGCGAGCTCCCGCAGGGCGGGGTTGCGCAGCGGGGCGCAAACCAACTCGACGTTGCGGTCCAGGCAGGGGTGCGGGGCCTCAGCAATGCCGGTGACCGTGTGCCCGGCAGCAATCAACGGCCGTGCAACCAGCCGCCCGAGTGCGCCGGTGGCGTCGGTAACCAGGATCTGCACCTGGGCTCACCTCCCCCGACCTCAAACTCAACAATAGGCAAGACGGCGTCGCCTACGCGACCGTTACCGGCCAAACGGGACCCTGAGCTGGCGGAAAGCCTTTCGCCGGGTTACTGCAGCGCGGCGGAGCCGTCGGCGGCGACGGCGACCTTGGCGCCGCCGATGTCCTCACACACGGTTGCCGCCGCCGCGGCGCTGTCGGTGATCAGGGCAAGGGTGCGTGAACCGTCGGGCGTGCGCACGGCCAGGAAGGCCTTCTCCGGCCGGCCGTCGCGATCGAACGGCGTCGTCCACGCTTCCACCGTGCCGACACCCTCCCATTCCACCAAACCGTCCCGGGTGGGCTCCCGGTCGACGGCGGGTTGCGCGTCCTCCCAACGGAACTCGGCGGGCGGTTCGGTGCCGTACACGCCGAAGCTGTGCTTGGTCAGGAAGCCGCCGTTCGCGGTGATCAGCCCGCGCCGCCCGGGATTGGCCACCAGCAACTCCGCCATGGTGGCAATGGAGTGCATCACGTAGTTGCTCCACGGGCCGCCCGCGAACGTCAATCCACCGGTGACGGTGAGCGGACGGGCGGGATCATCGGCCGGCAGGCCCAGTTCGGCCGCGGCCACCTGAACGGCCGAGGGGAAGCAGGAATACAGGTCGACGTAGTCGAGGTCGTCGACGCCCAGGCCCGCCAGCTCCAGCGCCCGACCGCCGGCGATCCGGATCGCCGGCGAGCGGTGCAACTCGTCACGCTCGGCGATGGCCGAGGTGTCGTGGGCGTCGGTGCCCGCGTGCGGATAGATCCACCGATCGGCGGGGACCCGCAGCCGCTTGGCTTCCTCCACCGAGGTCAGCACCAGCGCGGCGCCCTGATCGACCATGTTGTTGGAGTTCATCAGCTTGGTGTACGGCCAGCTGATCATTCGGTTCTGCGGGCCGGGCTCGCAGATCTCCTCGGCGGTCACCGGTTTGCGGATCCACGCGTGCGGATTGCCGACCGCGACGGCGTTGAAGCGGGCCCACAGTTCGCCGATGCGCTTGCGGTGGTGCTCGACCGACTCGCCGTTCGCAATCCGCAGCGCCTGTTCGAACAGCGGGTAGACGTAGGCCGGCCGGTCCAGCCGAATCCTGATCTCGGCATCGCCCGCCATCGGGACGTCGTCGCCGCTGACCTCGGCCATCGGGACGGACTCGTCCTGGACGGTCCACTCGAGCCTGCCGCCTTTGGCGCGCAGGCCCCGGCGGGTGCGCCAGGTTTCGGCGCCGGCCAGCAGCACCACCTGGGCGCTGCCCCGCTGGATGTCCAGGCACGCCTGGTTGACCAGGGACTGCGGCACGTTGCCGCCGACGGGGCTGTACAGCGTGGTGAAACCGGCGGCGCCGATCCGCTGGCCGAGCAGCAGCCCAGGATCCCGGTAGTGCGCCGAGAGGATGTTCACCACGCGGATGGAATCCACGGCCTCGATCACCCGCGCGTCGGCGGCTTGCCGGGCCGCGGCCGCCATCAGGTCAACCGGTTCGACGGACCGCTTGTCCGGATCGATCTCGTCGCGGTGGTTGACCTGGCCGTAGCCGATCAGCACGGGTGTTCTGGGGTCCACGGTCATACTGCGAATTTAGCGTGGCTATCGATGCGGGCCGTGTACGGCCCGCTGAGGAGTCGCGCCATCGAGTCCAGCGCGTGGCTATCGATCCGTCCGGTCGCGTGGGCTGGATTCACCCCCGAGTCAGGGCGGCCCGAACAGCACGCCCTCGCCGATGAGGCGGTCGATCTCCTGGGGGCTCATGCCGAGCAGTCTCCGGCAGATGTCGACGGTGTCCTGGCCCGGCAGCGGCGCGGGCCGCTGCGGCGCCCGCGGGATGTGCTGGAACGGCGCCGGGCCCGTCTCCGCCGGCAGCGGACGTTCGATCAGCGGATGCGACATCTCGGCATACAACTTGCGCCCGACGAGCTGCGGGTCCTCCAAGATGTCCGGCGGCCGGTTCATCGGTCCGGCCGCAACCCCGGAGGACTGCAGCAGCTGGGCCGCCCGCGCCGGGGTGCGGCTGCGGGTCCAGGCCGACACCGATTCGACCAGCTCGCGCCGGTTCGCCAGCCTGGCCTCAGCGGTGGCGAAACGCGGGTCGTCGGCCCACTCTGGATGCTGGAAAACGCCTGCGGCGCAGCGCCATTCCTCATCGGAACCGATCGAGATGACGCACCATTCGTCGTCGCCCGCGCACGGGTAGACCGCGTGCAGGCTGGTGTCTTCGGAGATTCTCGGCACGCCCGCGTCCAGCGCGGCCTGCGTGACGTACAAGGCGTCGAGCTGGTTGATCACGGCCTCGGCCTGCGAGACGTGCACGTGTGACCCGGCGCCCGCCCGGTGGCGGTGGATGAGCGCGGCCAGCGCCGCGATGGCCGTGATCCGCCCGACCACGTGGTCGGGAAAGATCGTGGTCGCGTCGTAAAAGGCATGGCGCGCAGCGCCGTCGGGGTTCTCCGGATCGTCGGCCGTCCACAGGCGGGTGACGCCGGTGGCGGCGCGCACCAGTGGCCCGTAGCCCATGCGGGTGCTCCACGGGCCCTGGTCACCGTAGGCGCTGCTCTCGGCCAGCACGATCCGCGGGTTGACGGCACGCAGCTTGTCGTAGGAAAAGCCCAGGGCGGTAAGCGTTCCCGGCTTGAAGTTGGCGAAGACGGCGTCGGACTCCGCGACCAGCCGGGTGAAGATCTCCTTGCCGGCGGGGCCGCGCAGGTCCAGGCCCATCGCCAGGTGGTTGCGGTGGGTCCAGGCGAACGACTCGCTCATCGCCTCCCCGACGCGGGCCTGCCGCAGCCCGTCCGGGTACTCGGAGCTTTCGATTTTGATGACCTCGGCGCCGAGATCGCCGAACAACCGGCTCAGCTCGCCGCCGGCGACGATGATGCCCAGGTCGAGGATGCGCACGCCCGCAAACGGGAAGTCACCGACGCGGCCGGAGGGCGACTGCACCACGGCGGGGTTGCCGCGCCAGCCCGGCGCGTCCTGCCCGAGGGCGGGTGCCGGGCTGCGAAAGCCCGCGTGGCGCCCGTCGACGACGAAGTACCCGGTCGGGACGCTGGCCCGCACGCCCGGGACGAGCTCGGCGTCGGTGATCGCACCCACCGCCCGAAAATGCTCGGAACCCATCGCCCACGACGGCGTCAGTACGGCGGCGATCGGCACGCCGTGGGCCTGTCCGGCGGCCACCAGGTCCTTCATGGTCTGCTCGGCGAACAGCGCCTGGACCAGCTCGCTGATCTGCGGCCACGCGGCGAAGCGCGCGCCGATCACGTCGTATTTCGGGTCCTGGAAATCGTCCGGCTCGCCGAGCCAGCGCCGCAGTCCCCGCCACTGGCGCGGCGCCATCACGCAGAGCCGGACGTAGCCGTCCCGGCACGCATAGATCGGGTAGGCGTCCTGGTTGCGCGGGCGCCCCCGCCACTGGCCGGTGCGGCGGGGTTCGGCGGCGGCCCGCCCCTGCGCCCCGAACGCCGGGTCAAGCGACATGACCACCGCGTCGAACCGGGAAAAGTCGATGAATTCACCTGTGCCGCAACGTAATCGGTTGTAGTAGGCGACGAGGGCCGCCCGGGCGGCCTGGGCGGCGGCGGTGGCCGACGCGATGCCGTCCGGCGGCAATACGGGGGTGCCGGTGGGGGGGCCGGATCGCGACAGCGAGCCGCACATCGCGTACAACCCCGGATCGGTGGCCCGCCACAACGACCGCGGGCCCGTCGCTCCGAAGTCGGTGATCGACAACACCACCAGGTGCGGGTGCTGGGCGGCCAGCTCCTCCACCGATGTCCCGAACGTCGGTGCCTCGCCGTAGAAGCCGTCGTCGACGAGGATGTCGGCCTGCGCGGCCAGGTCGAGGAACACCGCGCAGTCGTCCTCGTCGTACGGGTCCAACACCACGCTGCGTTTGTTGGCGTTGTGCACGGCAAACGGAATGCTCGCACCGGCCAGCGTCGGCGGCTCATGCCGCGCCGGGCTTCCGCTCGGGGGTTCGACCTTGAGCACGTCGGCGCCCAGGTCGGCAAACAGGCGCGTCACCTCGTCGCCGTTGCCGCTCGACAAGTCGAGGACGCGCACGGCGTCGAGCAACCCGTCGGACATCAGCACACCGTACCCGCAGGTTCGGGGTCTGACCGGGCCGACCGCGGCCCCACCGGCCGAAAGGCCGACCGGGCAAGCTGATTGAGTGGGCGAACGCGGCGTCGGCTATCGTCACAGGCCGATCGGCGAGGCCGTATCCGCCACCACGAGCCGACGGAGGCATCCCACATGAGCGCGCACCTGACCTACATCGAGGCCGTGGTCGTCGGCGCTTTCCAGGGCGTCACCGAGCTGTTCCCCGTCTCCAGCCTCGGGCACGCCGTGTTGGTGCCCGCGGTCGTCGGCGGCCGGTGGGCCCAGGACCTGAGCGTCTCGGCCCCGGAGTCGCCCTACCTCGCGTTCATCGTGGGCCTGCACGTGGCGACCGCCGCCGCGTTGCTGGTCTTCTTCTGGCGGGACTGGCTGCGCATCGTGGCCGGATTCGTGTCCTCGCTGCGGTATCGCCGCATTCAGACCCCCGACGAGCGGCTGGCCTGGCTGATCGTCGGGGCCACCATCCCGGTCGGGCTGGCCGGGCTGCTCCTGGAACGGACCTTCCGCACCACGCTCGGCAAGCCCATTCCCGCGGCAATCTTCTTGGTGCTCAACGGCATCGCCCTGTATGCGGGAGAGGTGCTGCGCCGGCGCGTCGCCCCCGCGCCCGACCGGGAACAGCCGTCGGAGGAACAGCGCGAGCACACCGGCGAGGCCGTCGACCACCGCCTTGCCCAACTTCCGCTGCGCCGCGGCATCCTGATCGGCGCCGCGCAGATCCTGGCCCTGCTGCCCGGCATCAGCCGCTCCGGCATCACGATGGTGGCGGGGCTGTGGCGCGGCCTGTCCCACGAGGACGCCGCCCGGTTCTCCTTCCTGCTGGCCACCCCCATCATCCTGGCCGCCGGCGTGTACAAGATCCCGGAACTGTTCGGGCCCCGCGCCACCGGAATCCACGGCCAGGTGCTGGCCGGCAGCATCGCGTCCTTCGTCTGCGCCTACCTCGCCGTGCGGTTCCTGACGCAGTACTTCCAGACCCGCACCCTCACCCCGTTCGCCGTCTACTGCGCCCTGGCCGGTGGCGCCAGCCTGGTGTGGCTTGCCGTCGGTTGACGGGCGCGCCAATATACGACTTCTCCTGACATCGCCTCACCGACTCGGTCACCGAATGGCAACCGCTGGGTATCGGTTCGCTCAACAGCGTAGGAGTTGAGCGTGGCGTAGCTCACCATCGACGGAGCAAATGCGCGGCGTCTCAACGACAGAGGTGATGCCTGAATGTTCTGTCGCCTTTGTCGTGTGGCCGGCGCCACCGTCGGGGCCGCGATGCTGGTGCTGTCGACGTTCACCGCGCCGAGGGCGGCCGCCGCCGCCACGATGAGCCCGAACCTGTTGGTCAACCCGGGTGCCGAGCTCGGCGACCCGTCGTTGTCCGGCTATAGCGGGGTGACGATACCGGGCTGGACCGCGACCGGCACACCGACCGTGATCAAGTACAACACGCTGGTCCGGCTGCCCTCGCCGCTCGGGTCGCCGGGGCCGACCATGCCGAAGTTCCTGGCATTCCCGGCCGCCCAGCACGGACCGCCAGACGGCGGCGCCCAGTACTTCGGCGGTGGCAACGTGGCGACGTCCACGCTCACCCAGGTCGTCGACCTCAGCGGTGCGGCGGCGGCGATCGACACCGGCACCGTGCCGTTCACGCTGAGCGGCTGGCTCGGTGGCAACCGGCTGGAACTGTCCGAGGCGTCGGCCACCGTCGAGTTCCTGGCCGCCAGCCAATTACCCTTGGGCACAGGCAAAATCGGGCCGGTCTCGATTCTGCAGCGTGGGTTCCAGACCGAGTTGGCCGAACGCGACTCCACCGGGACGATCCCGGCGGGCACCCGCAGCGCGCGCGTAACCGTGACCTTCAAGGACACCCACTGGGCGGGCGGCGCCTACAACCACTCGTACGCCGACAACCTCTCGTTCACCATCGGCGCCCCCTTGGCCGCGCCGCCGCCACCCACCCCGCCCGCGTCGACCGTCGGGCCCCTCGATCACGTGTTCCTGGTCTACCTGGAGAATCACGGCGTGAAAGACGTTGTGGGCAGCCCGAATGCGCCGTACATCAACAGCCTCATCAGCTCGTACGGGTACGGGTCCAACTACTTCGCCCTGACCCATCCGAGCCTGCCGAATTACTATCCGATCCTCGGCGGATCCGACTTCGGCGCCAACTACAACTGCGAAATGAACTGCTTCGACGCGCCGAACCTGGCCGACTCCATCGAGGGGGCGGGCAAGACGTGGGCCAGCTACGAGCAATCCATGCCCGGACCGTGCGCAACCGCGGCGAGCGGTCCGTATAGCCCCGGTGAGCTACCGTTTCTCGCCTTCCACGACATCGTCTCCAACGCCGCCCGCTGCCAGGCGCACGTGCTGCCGCTGACGCGGATGGCGACCGATCTCGCTTCGGCCTCCACCACGCCGAACTTCGTCTGGTTCGCGGCGGACGAAAACAACAACATGGAAGGCCCGGTCAACCTCCGCTTCGTCGGCAGTGAGCTGACCTCGCATCAGTACAACATCAAGGCCGGCGATCAGTTTCTGCAGCAGGTGTTGCCCACGATCGTGAATTCGCCGGCTTTCCAGACCCAACGCAGCGCCATCTTCATCACGTGGGACGAGGACTTCAACAACCTGTCACTGACCATCGGTAACGAGGGCAACCACATCCCCATGATCGTCATCCCGTCGCCGAATTCGGGGATGCGCCAAGGGCATCTGGTGTCCACCTCCCACAACAACCACTACGGCTTGCTGCGCACCATCGAGGACTCGTTGCAGCTTCCCCGGCTCACGAACAACGACAAGTACGCTCAGCCGATGAACGAGTACTGGCCGTAGGCCGCACCGGGGAACCCATGAGCCGGGGTGACGACAGATGAGCCGATCCGGGCCTGAGAGCGAGTCGGTGTGGGATTACCCGCGCCCACCCCGCGTCGAGCCGTTCACCGGTGCGATCACCGTCGAGTTGGGCGGTGAAGTCGTCGCGCGCAGCCCGCGGGCCTGGCGGGTCCTCGAGACCAGTCATCCGCCGACCTATTACCTGCCGCGCGAGGCCTTTGTCGAAGGGGCGCTGCGCGAGACGTCCGGAAGCTCCTGGTGCGAATGGAAAGGCCGGGCAACGTATTACGACCTGATCGGCGGCGGTGTCGTCGCCCCGAAATCCGCCTGGAGCTATCCGGACCCGGCGCCGGGGTTCGAATCGATCGCCGGGGCGGTCGCGGTCATGGCCGGCGCCGTCGACCGCTGCACGGTCAACGGGGAGGTCGTCGTGCCCCAGCCCGGGGGGTTCTACGGCGGCTGGATCACCAGCTGGGTGACCGGCCCGTTCAAAGGCGGTCCCGGTTCGGCCGGCTGGTGACGGCGCCGGATCGTTACACCGGCCGTAGCCGATAACGCACCAATCGCACCGTCTGGCCGCCGAAAGTCGTTGGACGGCAAGCTCCGTCGGTCTCCCAGCCGTTGCGCTCGTAGAAGCGGCGGGCGCGGGTGTTCGCGTCGAGCGCCCACAGCACCGCGCCGCCCACGCCGACCGACCGCAACCGCGCGCGGGCCGCGGTCATGAGTAGACGCCCGACGCCCGTCGCCACGTGGGCCGGGTCGACGTAGAGCGCCATCAGCTCACCGAAGTTCGGTAGGTCGCTGTCGCGGCACAGGCCCGTGGTGGCGAAGCCGCGAATCGCCGGCCCGTCGACCGCGACCAAGGTGAACGGCATCCGCGACCCGACGCGGCCGAAGGTGTAGCGGCTGGCCAACGCCTCCGCGGTGAGGCTGTCCAGGTAGTCCTGGGCGATCAGGCCCCGGTAGGCCACCCGCCACGACCGCGCGTGCAGGCCGGCCACCGCGTGGGCATCCGCCGGTACCGCCGCCCGCACCTCGGTCATCGTTGCAGTATCCGGGGCTCGGCGGATCAGGTCGCGGTGCGGCGTAGATTTCCGTGTTGACACCCGTCAAGAATCCGGAGGGTATGGCAATGGCAGACACGGCATCGATTGGCCTCAAGGTTCGCGGCAAGGTCATCGTGATCACCGGCGGCGCCCGCGGCATCGGGCTGGCCACCGCGACCGCGCTGCACAATCTCGGCGCCAAAGTCGCGATCGGCGACGTCGACGAGGTGCGGGTAAAGGAATCCGGCGCCGCGCTCGGCCTGGACGTCTACGGCAAACTCGACGTCACCGACCCGCACTCGTTCTCGGACTTCCTCGACGAGGTGGAACGCCAACTCGGCCCGATCGACGTGCTGGTCAACAACGCCGGCATCATGCCGCTCGGCCGGATCGTCGACGAGCCCGACTCCGTGACCCGGCGCGTCCTCGACATCAACGTCTACGGCGTGATCCTGGGCAGCAAGCTGGCGGTCCAGCGCATGGCTCCCCGCCGCTCCGGCCACGTCATCAACGTCGCCTCGCTGGCCGGCGAGACGTATATCGCGGGCGCGGCCACCTATTGCGCCAGCAAGCACGCGGTCATCGGGTTCACCGATGCCGCCCGGATCGAAAACCGCTCGTCCGGCGTGAAATTCTCGCTCGTGATGCCCACGTTCGTGAACACCGAGCTGATCGCAGGCACCTCCGGGGCCAAGGGCGTCAAGAACGCCGAGCCGTCAGACATCGCCGAGGCCATCGTCAGGCTAGTCGCGCATCCCCGGCCGCGGGTGCGGGTCACCAAGACTGCCGGCGCGATCATCGCGTCGCAGAAGTTCATGCCGCGCGCGCTGTCGGAGGGGCTGAACCGCGCGCTCGGTGGCGAGCACGTCTTCACCGACCACGTCGACGCCGAGAAGCGCAGGGCCTACGAGTCGCGGGCGCGCGGCGAAGAGTAGTCGGCGATCGCGAGCGCGGCGGAGCCGGGTGAAGCCGGGTCGCCGCGATCAGGTAGTCGGCGATCGCGAGCGCGGCGGAGCCGGGTGAAGCGGGTCGCCGCCATCAGGAGTAGTCGGCGATCGCGTCGGGCGCCGTTCACCGCGGGCGCGGACAATCGGCGGGGTGAGCCTCCAAACCCGGACCACCGCTGCCCTGACCGACGACCAACTCGACCTGATCAACGCCTACTGGCGCGCGGCCAACTACGTGTCGGTGGGACAGATCTACCTGCTGGACAATCCGCTGCTGACCGAGCCGCTGTCGCCCGAGCACGTCAAACCGCGGCTGCTGGGACACTGGGGCACCACCCCGGCGCTGAACCTGATCTACGCGCACCTGAACCGGGTCATCCGCGACCGGGACGCCAGCGTCATCTACGTCACCGGGCCCGGCCACGGCGGCCCGGCGCTGGTCGCCAACGCCTACCTGGAGGGCACCTACAGCGAGGTTTACACCGGCATCGAGGAAGATGCCGAAGGGCTGCGAAAGTTGTTCCGCCAGTTCTCTTTTCCCGGTGGCATCCCCAGCCATGTGGCCGCCCAGACGCCCGGCTCCATCCACGAGGGTGGTGAGCTCGGCTACGCGCTGGTGCACGCCTACGGCGCGGCCTTCGACAATCCGGAGCTGGTGGTGGCCTGCGTGATCGGCGACGGCGAGGCCGAGACCGGGCCGCTGGCCACCAGCTGGCACTCCAACAAATTCCTCAACCCGGTGACCGACGGCGCGGTACTGCCCATCCTGCAGCTCAACGGATACAAGATCGCCAACCCCACCGTGCTGGCCCGGATCCCCCACCCCGAACTGGAATCACTGCTGCGCGGGTACGGCTACCGGCCCATCACGGTCGCCGGTGACGACCCGGCCGACGTGCACCGGCAGTTGGCCGCTGCGCTCGACGAGGCCTTCGACGACATCGCGGACATCCAACGCGCCGCGCGCGGCGGCAGGAGTCTCGAGCGTCCCGTCTGGCCGATGATCGTGCTGCGCACGCCGAAGGGCTGGACCGGTCCCAAGGTGGTGGACGGCAAGAAGGTCGAGGGCACCTGGCGGGCGCATCAGGTTCCGCTGGCCGAAACCCACGACAACCCCCAGCACCGGGCGCAGCTCGAGGAGTGGCTGCGCAGCTACCGTCCCGAGGAGCTCTTCGACGCCGACGGCAGGCTGCGCGCCGAGCTGCGGGCGCTGGCCCCCGGCGGCGATCGCCGGATGAGCGCCAACCCGCACGCCAACGGCGGCCTGCTGCTGCACGACCTCGACCTGCCCGATTTCCGCGACTACGCGGTTCAATTGTCGCGCCCGGGGACGGAGACCCACGAGGCCACCCGGGTGCTGGGCACCTTCCTGCGGGACGTGATCGCCCGCAACCGCGACCGATTCCGGCTGATGGGCCCCGACGAAACCGCCTCCAACCGGCTGGACGCCGTGTACGGGTCGACGGCCAAGGTGTGGTTGTCCGAGATGGGGCCCGACGACGAGAACCTCGCCGCCGACGGTCGGGTGATGGAGGTGCTCTCCGAGCACCTGTGCCAGGGCTGGCTGGAGGGCTACCTGCTGACCGGCCGGCACGGGCTGTTCAACTGCTACGAGGCGTTCGTCCACATCGTCGACTCGATGCTCAACCAGCACGCCAAGTGGCTGGCCACCAGCCGCGAGCTGCCGTGGCGGCGGCCGATCGCGTCGCTGAACTACCTGCTGTCCTCGCACGTGTGGCGCCAGGACCACAACGGCGCGTCGCACCAGGACCCCGGTTTCATCGACCTGGTGGCCAACAAGCGGGCCGAGCTGACCCGGGTCTACCTGCCGCCGGACGGCAACACCCTGTTGTCGGTCGCTGACCACTGCCTGCGCAGCCGCGACTACATCAACGTCATCGTCGCGGGCAAGCAGCCGGCCCTGGCCTACCTCGACATGGACTCCGCGATCGCGCACTGCGCGCGCGGGCTGGGCATCTGGCCCTGGGCGAGCACCGCCACCGGTGAACCCGACGTGGTGCTGGCCTGCGCCGGCGACATCCCGACGCTGGAGATTCTGGCCGCCGCCGACATCCTGCGCCGCGAACTGCCGGAGCTGGCAGTCCGGGTGGTCAACGTCGTCGACTTGATGCGGCTGCAGCCGGAATCCGAGCATCCGCACGGTCTGCCCGACCGCGAATTCGACGCGCTGTTCACCCGCGACAAGCCGGTCATCTTCGCCTATCACGGCTACCCCTGGCTGATCCATCGCCTCACCTATCGCCGCACCAACCACCCGCACATCCACGTGCGCGGGTTCAAGGAGCGCGGCACCACGACGACGCCGTTCGACATGGTGATGCTCAACGACCTCGACCGGTTCCACCTGGTCATGGACGTGATCGACCGGGTCGACGGCCTGGCCAGCCGGGCTGCCGAGCTGCGCCAGCGCATGGTCGACGCCCGGCTCGCGGCGCGGATCTACACCCGCGAACACGGCGAGGACGACCCGCAGATCGCGGGCTGGACCTGGGGGTCCTGACGCCGAGATTGCCGTCACGGTTGTGCTTCGGGCGCGAACGACGACCGTGACGGCAATCTCGTTGAACCGTCGCCGCGGGGGGCCGCCGGTAGACTGGCCGGATGCTCGACGCCGCCGGGACGCCCGACATTCACCATCCGGTGATCTCGCAGCTCTCGGCGCTGCACCGGGTTCGCATCCACCTCGACATCGCCGTCGTCGTCGCGGTCTTGGTGCTGACCAACCTGGTCGCCCACTTCACCACGCCGTGGGCCAGCGTGGCCACGGTCCCCGCCGCCGCCGTCGGCCTGGTCTTCCTGATGCGTGCGAACGGTCTGGACTGGGCCGACCTGGGTTTGGGACGCGAACACTGGAAGTCGGGGCTGGCCTACGCGCTGGCCGCGGTGGTCGTCGTCGCTTCGGTGATCGCCGTCGGGGTGCTGCTCCCCATGACCCGGCCGATGTTCCTCAACCACCGCTACGCCACGGTCTCCGGCGCCTTGATCGCCTCGATGGTGATCATCCCGCTGCAGACCGTGATCCCGGAGGAGCTGGCGTTCCGCGGCGTGCTGCACGGCGCGCTGCATCGGGCGTGGGGTTTCCGCGGGGTCGCCCTGGCGGGTTCTTTGCTGTTCGGCCTGTGGCACGTCGCGACGTCGCTCGGGCTCACCAGCAGCAACGTCGGGTTCACCCGACTGTTCGGTGGCGGCTTCGTCGGGATGCTGGCCGGGGTGACCGGAGCCGTGCTGGCCACGGGCGCGGCCGGCTTCGTCTTCAGCTGGCTACGCCGCCGCAGCGGCAGCCTGATCGCACCGATCGCCCTGCACTGGTCGCTGAACGGGCTCGGCGCGCTGGCCGCCGCGCTGGTCTGGCACCTGACGGCCTGACGCCCGTCACACCAGCAGCACCGCCGCGCCGGCGATGCGGCCCGCACTCAGGTCGGCCAGCGCGCGATCCGCTTGGTCCAGCGGATATTCCGGCGTGGTCACCTCGATGTGGTGCTCGCCCGCGAACTCGAGGAACGCCCGCGCGTCGGCCCGGGTATTGGAGGTGACCGAGCGGACCTGGCGTTCCTGGAACAGATGACGCTGGTAGTTCAGCGGCGGAATGTCGGACAGGTGAATGCCGGCGATCGCCAAGGTGCCGCCGCGGTCCAGCCCTTCCAGGGCGGGTAGCACCAGATCGCCGACCGGCGCGAACAGAATCGCCGCGTCCAGCGGCGCCGGCGGCGGATCGGCCGCCCCCTGCGCGGAGGCGGCGCCGAGCTGCATCGCCAGCTCACGCGCCTGGGCTCCGCGGGTCATCACGTGCACCTCGGCGCCCTGCGCCAGCGCGACCTGCGCGGTGATGTGGGCGCTGCCGCCGAAGCCGTAGAGTCCCAGCCGTCCGCCGGGTGGAAGATCCGCACGCAGCAGGGAGCGATAGCCGATGATGCCGGCGCACAGCAACGGCGCCAGCTCGGCGTCGCTGTATCCGGCCGGCAGCGCATGCGCGAATGCGGCAGGGACCGTGGCGAACTCGGCGTAGCCGCCGTCGGCGTCCCAGCCGGTGTAGCGGGATTGCGGGCACAGGTTCTCGTCGCCGCGGCGGCAATACTTGCACACACCGCAGGTGTGGCGTAGCCAGGCGATGCCCACGCGGTCCCCCACGCGGAACGCGTCGCCCTCCTCGGACCCGACCTCGACAACCTCGCCCACCACCTCGTGGCCGGGCGTGACCCGGTCGCGATGGACGGGAAGGTCGCCCTCGGTGACGTGCAGGTCGGTGCGGCACACCCCGCAGGCGCGGACGGCGACCAGCAACTCCGACGGCCCCGGGCGCGGCACGTCGGCGGTGACTCGCTCGAGCGGGTCGGTGTCCATCGGCCCGGGCCGGCGCACCCGCCACGCCCGCATGGTCGTGGTGGTCAGCGGTGAAGCCATTCGTCCATCATGCCGCCAACCACCACGGCCGCAACGCGGTGACCGCTATCAGGTCCGGCGCACCATGCCGACGATCCAGAGCAGGATCAGCGACCCCAGCAGCGCGGTGAAGAAGGTGAAGATCAGGCCCCCACCGGCGGTGTTGACGAAGAAGCTCAGGATGAAGCCGCCGATCAATGCGCCGATGATGCCGATCACGATGTCCATCAGGATGCCGGCGCCGCTGCCCCGGATGATCTTGCTGGCGAGCGCACCGGCCAGACCGCCGATGATGATGTAGCCGATGATGCCGACGCTCGTGAACGTTGTTGAGCGTGCCAGATATTCGGTAGCTGCCATGACGTCCATGCGGGTCTCCTTATCGCTGGCAAAGCCCAGCTAGTTGCTGGGCCGTCACTTCGGTATACCCGCTTTGCGTAACGGAAAAGGGTCCGATTCGGAGACGGTTAGCCCATCAACCTGACGCCCGGGCCGTCAGGCCGATTGCGTCCGCTGGGGTATCGGGGCGGCGGTCGGGCTGACCTCCCCGGCCGGCGCCGGGGCCGGAGCGGGCGCTCCGGGAGCCGGGGCTGCGGGGGCCGGGGCTCCCGGAACCGGTTGGGCGCCCGGGGCAGCCGGCGCGGCCGGCGCCGCCCAGGGCTGGATCGACTCGGCCAGCGCCTTGGCCGCAACCTTGTCCACCGGGTCGTTGGCCGTCCCGAGCCACACCACGAACCAGCGCTGCGGCGGTCCGGCGTTGGGCGAACTCGCCGCCGGCAACCCGACGACGCCCGTCCAGATCTGCCCGTTGGGCTTGGACGCGTCGCTGAACTTGACCTCGTAGTACGACGCGCTGCCGGTGATGCCATTGGCCCCGGTGAGCGGGGTCGCCTCCTGGTTGATCCGGGTGCCCGGATACGGCAGGAAGAATTCACCCATGTCCGAGCCCAGCCGCACCGCGGCCTTGGCGTTGTTGGCTTCGGCGCTGGCGTAGAGCTTCTGGTCCAGACGGCCCATCACGATGCGGGTGTCGTTGGCGACGGGTGGCGGCTGGTCTGGCAGCGGCGGCTGCCCGGTCGTCTTGCTCAGCAGCGCTGAGCCGTAGTCGAGGTGGGAGGCGTCCGACTCCACCCAGCCCGGCGGCAGGACGTAGCTGAAGCCGCCGACGGCGTTGGCCACCCGGCCGGCGTTCGGGTCGACGGGAGGCGGCGGCGGTGCGTTCGGATCGGCCGGCGGCGGGGGCGGTGCCGCCCCGCCGCCGGCGGCGGGACCGGCCGCCGGCGGCGGGGCGGTCGTCGTGGTCGGCGGCACCGGGGTCGGGACCTCCGGGTCGGCGTACGACGTCGCCGGCAATGCGATCGTGACGGCGCTGGCGCTGGTCACCGTGGCTATCGCCAGCGTCGCCCACAGGCCTTTGCGACGTGTCGAGTTGGGCTCCACCTGATCCATGGCGACGAACCTACCGTGTTACCGCTGTGACGCAAGGAGCCTTGCGGACAATTGCTGCGCCGTTTTGCCGATGTTGCCGACGCGCAACCCGCCGGCGGCCGGGCGGTCTCGGCCACCCCCTCAATTCGCCGCCGGATACAAGGTCACCTCGTGGGCTTTCACCGAGAACCACACCCTTTCGCCGGGCGCCAGCCGCAGCTCGGATGCGGCGTCGACGGTGATCTCCGCGGCCAGACCGGGGGCCCCATCGGATTGCTGCTCCCCGCGCACCAGGACCGCCGACCCGCGAATGTCCAGCTCCGCGATCGTCACCTCGACAGTGTTGCGTGGGCTGCCGTGCGGTTGCTCCCGATAAACCGCCACCGCCGTGGGTGGGAAGACCGCGATCGCGTTGCGCCCCGGGGCGAGGTCTGCACCCCTGTCGTGCGCGGCGGCCGCGTGCCAGCGGGCACCGGTGCGCGCGTGCAGGGACGCGTCGGGGGCGACGGTCCCGCTGACGAGGTTGATGCCCGCGATGCGCGCCCCGAAGTGGCTGCGCGGCGCCGTGAGCACGTCGGAGACCGGGCCGATCTCGGCGATCGCGCCCGCCTCGAGCACCAGCACCCGGTCGGCCAGCGTGAACACGTCCAGCAGGTCATGCGTGACCAGCACGACCGCGCAGCCGGTGCGGCTGACGACGCGGCGCAACACCGCGCGGATCCCCGCGGCCGCGGCGACGTCGAGACCCGCCAGCGGCTCGTCGAGCAGCAGTACGTTCGGCTCGGCGGCCAGCGCCCGCGCGATCGCCACCCGTTGGGCCTGGCCGCCGGACAGCCGGCGCGCCTTGCGGTCGGCGAGCCACTCGGCGTCCACCTCGCGCAGCCAGCGCAGCGCGGTGGCGTTCGCCTCGCCCCGAGTGGGGCGAAGGTGCCCGCGTCGACTGTGCGGCCCGAATGCCACGTTGGCGGCGACGCTCATGTGTGGGAACAACAACGGCTCCTGCAACAGCAGGCCGACACGGCGATCGTGGGTGGCCACGTCGACCCCGGCCACGGTGTCGGTGAGCACCCGATCCCCTACCCGGACCAACCCGTGATCTGGGCGGATCAGCCCCGCGATCACATGCAGCACGGTGGACTTCCCCGCGCCGTTGGGCCCGAGGACCGCCAACACCTCGCCCGCGGACACGGCGAACTCCACGTCCAAATCGCGGTCGGCCACGACGGCGCGCAACTGCACTTCACTCATGGCCGCGGCTGCCCCGCTTCGGCCCCGGCCAGGCGGTGCGCGCCCATCCCCAACACCACCAGCGCCGCCACGGCCACCAACAGGATCGACAACGCCACCGCCGCGTCGGCGTCGCTCACCCGCTGCAGATAAATCTCCAGGGGCAGCGTGCGGGTGACTCCCTGACGGGACCCGGCGAAGGTCAGCGTCGCACCGAACTCCCCCAGCGAACGGGCGAACGCCAGTACCGTCCCCGACATCAGGCCGGGCAGCAGCAGCGGCAGGGTGACCCGCCACCAGACGGTGCTGGGCCGGGCCCCCAGGGTCGCCGCCACCACCTCGAAGTCGGCGCCCGCGGTGCGTGCGGCTCCCTCCAGGGAGATCACCAGAAACGGCAGCGAGACGAAGGTCTGCGCCAACACCACGGCGGCGGTGCTGAACGCGATGCTGATGCCGGCCGCTTCGAGGTAGCGACCGAGCAAGCCGAACCGGCCGAACGCGTAGAGCAGTGCGATCCCGCCGACCACCGGCGGCAGCACCAGCGGCAGCAGGATCAACGGCCGCAGCAGCCGCACCGGGCGCGCGGTGCTGCGGGCCAGCACCAGCGCCATGGGCACCCCCAGCAGCACGCACAGCGCGGTGCTGGCGGCCGCGGTCTTGAGGCTGAGGAACAGGGCCGTCTGCGACGACGAACTGGTGATCAACGACCAGAAATTGGGCCAGTCGACCTTGACCGCGATGGCCAGCAGCGGCAGCACGACGAACACGGTCCCCACGCCGGCGGGGACGTAGACCCACCGGGGCAGATCCGTCGGCCGGTGCACGGTTCAGGGCTTGGCGAAGCCCGACCGGGCGAGGATGTCCTGACCGGCCGCACCGGTCACCATGGCCACGAACCGTTGCGCCAGCGTTGGTTGCGGTGCGTGTTTCAGCACCGCGATCGGATAGCGGTTCACCGCGCCGGCGGCCTCCGGGAAGCTCACGGTTGTCACCTTGTTTCCGGCGCCGCGGGCGTCGGTGACGTACACCAGCCCGGCGTCCGCCTGCCCGGTGGTGACCTTGTTGAGGACGTCCGTCACGCTCGGCTCCTCGCTCACCGGGTGCAGGCGCACCCCGGTGCTGTCTTCGACCCGTTGGGTCGCCGATCCACACGGCACGGGCTGCTGGCAGACCACCACGCCCAGCCCGGGCCTGGCAAGGTCCGAGAAGGATCCGACCCTTTTGGGGTTGCCGGGCGCGGTGACGATCACCAGCGTGTTGGAGGCGAAGTTGGTCGGGTCGCCGGCGAGCAGGCCGGCTTTGGCGACCGTGTTCATCTGCGCGGTGTCCGCCGATGCGAAGACGTCGGCGGTCGCGCCCTGGGTCAACTGGGTGGCCAGCTCCGAGGAACCGGCGAACTCGAATTCGACGTCGGTGCCGGCATTTTGGGCTTTGAACTGCGCGCTGAGCTGAGTGAACGCGGACTTCAGCGAGGCCGCGGCGAACACCAGGAGCTTCCCCGAGCCGCCAGCGGGCTGGGACGGGGGTTTCGAACCGCATCCGACCAGGCCCACGGCCAGCGCCACCGAAACCGCACCGGCCAGCATCCCGATCCGCCGCATGCGTGCACCCTAACCCGCCGACGATGCGGCCCGCTTCCCGGCTTTATCGGCGCAAAAAAGTGACGGCCGAATAGTTATCCAAATGATCCGCGCGTCGCGACGGCAACAATTTCGCCGACTAGCTACTGTCCAGTAACATCTAGGCAGATTGATGCCATAACGCGCTGAGATCCCAGGCAGGTCCCCCGCAGCGGCCCCGTGGTTGGCCCGCGGAGCCGCCAGGGTCTGGGTTCAACGTTGAACACGAGGAGGTCATGGCAGTGGAGGTGTTGGTCACCGGCGGAGACACCGAACTGGGGCGCACAGTGGGCGAACGCTTCCGCGATGACGGTCACAAGGTGACCCTCGTGGGCGCGCGGCGCAGCGAGCTGGAGATCGCCGCCAAGGAATTGGACGTGGACGCCATCGTGTGCGACACCACCGACCCGGCGAGCCTGACCGAGGCCCGCAGCTTGTTCCCCCACCACCTCGACACCATCGTCAACGTGCCGGCGCCCTCCCGGGACGCCGGCGACCCGCGCACCTATTCCATCGCCGACACGGCGAACGCCTGGCGGCATGCCTTGGACGCGACCGTGCTCTCGGCGGTGCTGACGGTGCAGACCGTGGGCGATCACCTGCGCTCGGGCGGCTCCATCATCAGCGTGGTGCCCGAGAACGCGACGGCCGGCAGCCTCGACGCGGCGATCAAAGCGACGCTGTCGAATTGGGTCGCCGGACAGGCGACCGTCTTCGGCACCCGGGGTATCACCGTCAACGTCGTCGCCGGCGGACGCAGCGTCCAGCCGGGTTACGACGGCCTGTCCCGCACGCCCCCGTCGGTCGCCGACGAGGTCGCTCGCCTGGCGTTGTTCCTGACCACCCCGGCGGCCCGCCACATCACCGGCCAGACCCTGCACGTCAGCCACGGCGCGCTCGCGCAATTCGGCTGAGGGCGTAATTCGGCGGCGAGCCGTATCGTGCCGCGCGGAGCCGCACTACGGTAGACCGCGTGGCTATTCGACTCGGTCTGCAGATTCCCAACTTTTCCTACGGCACCGGGGTGGAGGAGCTCTTCCCCACCGTTCTGGCCCAGGCCCGCGAGGCCGAAGCGGCCGGCTTCGACTCGGTCTTCGTGATGGACCACTTCTACCAACTGCCCATGCTGGGAGATCCGGACCAGCCGATGCTGGAGGCCTACACCGCGTTGGGCGCGCTGGCCACCGCCACCGAACGAGTTCAGTTGGGCACCTTGGTAACCGGGAACACCTACCGCAACCCGGCGCTGCTGGCGAAGACCATCACCACGCTCGATGTGGTGAGCCAGGGTCGCGCGATCCTGGGCATCGGCGCCGGGTGGTTCGAACTGGAACACGACCAACTGGGCTTCGAATTCGGCACCTTCACCGACAGGTTCAACCGGCTTGAGGAGGCGCTGCAGATCATTTTGCCGATGATCAAGGGCGAGCGTCCGACCTTCGAGGGCAAGTGGTATCGCGTGCGCGAGGCAATGGCGAATCCCCGCTTCCGCGACCACATTCCGCTGATGATCGGCGGTAGCGGGGAGAAGAAGACGATTCCGCTGGCGGCACGCCACTTCGACCACCTCAACGTGATCGCCGGATTCGACGAGCTGCCAGGCAAGTTGGAGGTGGTGCGGCGGCGCTGCGAGGAGGTCGATCGTGACCCGGCGACGCTGGAAACCAGCACGCTGACCACGGTGCTCGTCGACGAGAACACGAGACCCGATCAGATCCCCGCCGAGATGACGCAGCGCATGGTGGTCGGCAGCCCCGACTCGGTCGCAGACCAGCTCAAGACCAAGGTGGTGGACGCCGGCATCGACGGCCTGATCATCAACCTGCCCTTCTACACCCCCGGCGTGATCAGCGCCGTCGGCGAAGCGCTGCGCCCGGTCGTCGGCCTGTAGCTCCCGCCCGCGTGGGGTCGCGGATTGTTCGGGCGGCGGTAATACTTCCCTGTAGCAGCGTTTACCTGCGCCACAACGGCGCAGCGCGGAAGAGGGCCGGGAGCAGGCCATGAAGAAACGAGCCCTGGCGGCGGTCGCGGCCGGCGTAGCATTCGCCGCGCCCCCGCTCGCGCATGCCGACAACAACTGGATCGCCATGGCGATCTCGGACTCCACCGGCCGCATCAACATCGCCGACGGAGCGGCCAACCAGGGCGCGGCCGAGAAGGCGGTCATGGACACGTGCCGCAAGAGCATCAGCGACTGCCGCCTGCTGGCGAGCGGCGACGGCGGGTGCCTGGCGCTCGCCGTCAACGCGGCCAAATCGCGATACTTCGGTGGCTGGGGCCCGACCCGCGAAGAGGCGGAGGCCGCGGCGCTGGCGCGCGCGCCGGGCGGAACGATCCAACCGGGCCACGACCACTGCGCCGGGGAAGGCTCCAGCCAATAACGACGGCGCCGCCGCCGGGTGGACTGACGTCCCTGATAGTTACGCCACAGTGCCGGTCGCCCACCAGGCATTTCGGCTCGGAACACCGTTAGTGTTGCAAACAACACATGCGTATCAATTAGGTTTCCGGGTACCCGCCTGACTAGCGTTGTGGCTAACTGCAGTCGCGTGTCCAAAAGCCCCCGTCAGGAGCAGCGGAAACATGAGCCCCCCACCAGAAACCACAGCTGGAACCGAACGTCGCCACCAGGTCGTCATCATCGGTTCGGGATTCGGTGGACTCAACGCGGCAAAGAAACTCAAGCACGCCGACGTCGACATCAAGCTGATCGCGCGCACCACCCACCACCTGTTCCAGCCGTTGCTGTATCAGGTGGCGACGGGCATCGTGTCCGAGGGCGACATCGCCCCGCCCACCCGTGTCATCCTGCGCAGGCAGCGCAACGTCCAGGTGCTGCTCGGCGACGTCACGCACATCGATCTGGCCAGGAAGTTCGTCGTCTCCGATTTGCTCGGCCACACATACGAAACCCCTTACGACAGCTTGATTATCGCCGCGGGCGCGGGACAGTCGTACTTCGGCAACGACCACTTCGCCGAGTTCGCGCCCGGGATGAAATCGATCGACGACGCGCTGGAGGTGCGCGGACGGATCCTGAGCGCGTTCGAACAGGCCGAGCGGTCCCGTGATCCGGAACGACGCGCCAAGCTGCTGACCTTCACCGTCATCGGCGCCGGCCCCACCGGCGTCGAAATGGCCGGGCAGATCGCGGAATTGGCGGCCCACACGCTGAAGGGCTCGTTCCGCGGCATCGACTCCACCAAGGCGCGAGTGATCCTGCTCGACGCCGCCCCCGCCGTGCTCCCGCCGTTCGGCGACAAGCTGGGCATGCGGGCGCGCGCCCGGTTGGAGAAGATGGGCGTGGAGATCCAGCTCGGCGCGATGGTCACCGACGTCGACCGCAACGGCATCACCGTGAAGGACGCCGACGGGACCGTCCGGCGCATCGAGTCCGCCTGCAAGGTGTGGTCCGCCGGCGTGCAGGCCAGTGGGCTCGGCCGCGACCTCGCCGAGCAGTCCTCGGTGGAGCTTGACCGGGCCGGGCGGGTCAAGGTGCTACCGGATCTGTCCGTCCCGGGGCACCCGAACGTGTTCGTCGTCGGCGACATGGCGGCCGTCGAGGGCGTTCCGGGCGTGGCCCAGGGCGCGATCCAGGGCGCCAAGTACGTCGCCAACACGCTCAAAGCCGAACTCGGCGGGGCCGATCCGGCCGAGCGTGAGCCGTTCCAGTATTTCGACAAGGGCTCCATGGCCACCGTTTCGCGGTTCTCGGCGGTGGCCAAGATCGGTCCCCTGGAGTTCAGCGGCTTCATCGCCTGGCTGATGTGGTTGGTGCTGCACCTGGTTTACCTGGTCGGATTCAAGACCAAGGTCAGCACGCTGCTGTCGTGGACGGTGACCTTCCTGAGCACCCGGCGCGGCCAGCTGACCATCACCGAACAGCAGGCATTCGCCCGCACCCGTCTCGAGCAACTCGCGGTGCTCGCGGCGGAAGCCAAACGGCCGGCCACCGCCAAACGCGCCAGCTAGCCACCCAGCCGGTCGGCCTGCCACGTACTCAGCAGGCCGCCGCCGGCCAGCGACAGCACGGTCGCACCGGCGGCGACCGGCGTGTCCGGGAAAGCCGTTTCGGGGTAGCGCAATTCGTGGATCGACGCACGAGGCGCCGCGATGATGTCATCGGCCGGCGATCCGGCACCCAGCTCCACGCGGTGGCGCAGCAGTGGCCGACCGTCACAGTCGGCGCGCAGGGATCCCGACCAAAAGCCGTGGCGCTCGTCGTATCTGCCGACCTGCACCCGCTCCCGAAAGCGCACCTGGGCGCCGTCGCGCAAGCAGAAGTCGGCGCCGGACACGTGGCGGGCGTCGGCGGCGACCACCGTCGGCTCCAAATCGATGTCGAGACTTCCAGTCACTGTCACGTCCCAATGGGCATGCGAGGTAGGAACATTGGCTCCGGGCAACGCCACGGTGGCGGCGGCGCTGCGGAGTCTTAGGCGGGCACCGCCTTCGACGATGACGCGGAAGTCGATGCTGTCGCCACCCAATGGCGTGGCGGCCGCCGACACGAGATGGACGGTATCGGGCGCGGTGCAGCGGGCGGCCACGGCGCCGGCGCACTCGATGCGCGGTAGCCGGTTCGGATACGCGACCACCAGGACCCGCGACCGCATCACACGGTGGCCGCCTCGCGCAATTGCGCGCGGACCCAGGCCAGCACCTGCGAGGCAGCAGGGTCGTCGGTGAGGGACTGCAACACCGTCGGTCGACCGCCGCGCACCGCGTTGGCGTCGTCGGCCATCACCTGCAGGTCGGCTCCGACGAGCGGTGCCAGGTCAGTCTTGTTGACTACCAACAGGTCCGAGTAGGTCACCCCGGGGCCGCCCTTGCGCGGCACCTTGTCGCCGCCGGCGACGTCGACGACAAAGATCTGCACGTCCACCAAACCGGAGGAGAAGGTGGCCGTCAGGTTGTCACCGCCGGACTCGACCAGGATGAGGTCCAGGTGATCGTGCGCGGCGATCAGATCGTCGATCGCGTCGAGGTTGGCGGTGATGTCGTCGCGGATCGCGGTGTGCGGGCACCCACCGGTCTGCACGGCCGCGATCCGGTTGTCCGGCAACACCGCATGCCTGCGCAGGAAGTCGGCGTCCTCGGTGGTGTAGATGTCGTTGGTCAGCACCGCCAGCGACAGCTCGTCGCGCAGCTGCCGGCACAGCGCGGCGACCAGCGCCGTCTTGCCCGAGCCGACCGGGCCGCCGACGCCGATGCGCAGCGGCTCCCCCGGTTGCCGGACCCGTCGCGGCCGCTCGACGTGTGTATGGCTGTGTGTGTGCAGATGTGTTGACATGCGGGGCCTTTCAGAACATGACCGAAGACCGGACGCGCCGGCCGGCCGTGCGCGAATTTGCAGTCGCTGCCCAAGAAGGTACCTCGTGCGATCAGTCATCCGGTCTTCAGGACACGAAGAGCGGACGTTCCCGTTCAGCGTGGCGTTGCGCGAGCGTGTCGAGCAACGGGTCGGACAAGTCGGCCAGCCCGGCGGCCGCCTCGGTGGCGGTGCGCTCGCACAGGTCCGCCAGCCGAAACGTGCACGCGGCAACCTCGGCCGGGTCCAGAGCAAGCAGCCGCTGGGCGGCCGTCGCCGAGCCGGTCATCGTGGTGTAGGTGATCGCCAGGGCGGTCTGCTCGGGGACCAGCCCGCTCACGGCGCCCACCCGCCCCGCCGCGACGGGCAGGTGGGGCTGGGCGCCGAGGTCGTCCCAGCGGGCGTCCGGCCAGACCCGCCGCGCCAGCCGCGCCAGCCCGCGGCCCTGGCTGCGCGATGCTTCCCGGGCGGCCGGGGCCGGCGTGCGGGCATCGGTCTCCCGGTCGGCCGCATCGGGATTCAGCTCGCCGCGGTGGACCGCCGCCGCGATCGACGCGAAGACCAGCCCGGAGGTGCGAATCCGGCGGCGCAGGAAGGCTTCCAACGTATCCAGGTTGGTCACCAGGCCGCTGGTGACCGCCTCCTCCACGCCGCCCGAGTGCACGTGGGCGCCGGCCGGCAGTCGGGAATCGGCCAGGGCGAGCAGCGTCGCGAGTGCGGACATGGGCCGTCAGAACAGGAAGTAGCGTTGCGCCATCGGCAGTTCGGCCGGCGGGTCCTCCTGCCAGACCTCGCCGTCGATCCGCACGGTGAACGTGTCCGGGTCCACTTCGATGTCGGGCAGCGCGTCGTTGAGCGGCAGGTCCGCCTTGCCGAGCCCGGTGGTGTTCCGAACGGGGGACAGCCGCCGGGTGACCGCGAGCCGCTCGGCCAGGCCGGCCTCGATCGCTTGCGGCGCAACGAAATGCACGGACGTCGTGGCCGCGGCTGCCGGGGCGGCCCCGAACATCGGGCGCGGAAGCACCGGCTGGGGCGTCGGGATCGACGCGTTGGCGTCCCCCATCGCCGCCCACGCGAGCATGCCGCCCTTGAGCACCGCGTGCGGGCGGACCCCGAAGAACGGGGGTTCCCACAGCACCAGATCCGCGAGCTTGCCCACCTCCACGGAGCCGACCTCGTGGTCGAGGCCGTGGGCGATCGCCGGGCAGATGGTGTATTTCGCGACGTAGCGTCGTGCCCGCAGATTGTCGGCCGCACCGTCGCCGGGCAGCGCGCCGCGGCGGCGCTTCATCACATGGGCGGTCTGCCAGGTGCGCAGCACCACCTCCCCGATGCGGCCCATCGCCTGTGAGTCGCTGCCGATCATCGAGATCGCGCCGATATCGTGCAGCAGGTCTTCCGCCGCCATGGTCGACGGCCGAATCCGGCTCTCGGCGAAGGCCAGGTCCTCGGGCACCTGGGGATTGAGGTGATGGCAGACCATCAGCATGTCCAGGTGCTCGTCGAGGGTGTTACGCGTATGCGGCCGAGTCGGATTGGTCGAGCTGGGCAACACATTGCGCTTGCCCGCGACGGTGATGATGTCGGGCGCGTGGCCGCCACCGGCGCCCTCGGTGTGATAGGTGTGGATCGACCGCCCCGCGATCGCGGCCAGGGTGTCTTCGACGAACCCCATCTCGTTGAGGGTATCGGTGTGCAGCGCCACCTGGACGCCGGCGGCGTCGGCAACGGTGAGGCAGGCGTCGATCGCCGCCGGCGTGGACCCCCAGTCCTCGTGCAGCTTGAAACCCGAAGCGCCGCCGCGCAATTGCTCCCACAGCCCTTCGGCGCTGACCGTGTTCCCCTTGCCCAGCAGTGCGAAGTTCACCGGCCAGCCGTCGAGCGCCTCCAGCATCCTGGCCAGGTGCCATGCGCCCGGGGTCACGGTGGTGGCCTTGGTGCCCTCGGCCGGCCCGGTGCCGCCGCCGATGATCGTGGTGATCCCGGCGCCGAGCGCCTCGGCCATGAGCTGCGGGCAGATCAGGTGCACGTGGCAGTCGATGGCGCCCGCGGTGACGATCCGGCCATTGCCGGCGATGACCTCGGTCGACGGCCCGACGACCAGGTCCGGGTGCACCCCCGTCATGGTGTCGGGGTTGCCCGCCTTGCCGATCGCCGAGATGCGGCCGTCACGAATCCCAATGTCGGCCTTGATGATTCCCCAGTGGTCGATGATGACCGCACCGGTGATCACCGTGTCGGGTGCGCCCTCGGCCCGGGTGGCGCGTCCCTGGCCCATCGACTCGCGCAGCACCTTGCCGCCGCCGAACACCGCCTCGTCACCGGCCAGCCCCGGTCCCCCGCTGCGGTCTTCGGTGATCTCCACCAGAAGGTCGGTGTCGGCCAGCCGGATCCGGTCACCGGCGGTGGGGCCGAAAAGCTGGGCGTAGCGTTCTCGCGACACGCTCGACATCAGGCGTCGAGCCGTCCGGGCGGGGTCAGGCTCAGGCCATGCACTTCGCGGCGGCCGCGCAGTGGGACCAGCCGGACCTGTTGGGCCACACCGGGTTCGAATCGCACGGCGGTTGCCGCCGGAATGTCCAGCCGGTAGCCGTGGGCGGCGGCGCGGTCGAACGAGAGCGCCGCATTGGCCTGCGGAAGGTGCACGTGGCTGCCGACCTGTACCGGCCGGTCACCGGTGTTGACGATCCGCAGCTCGATCCGCTCCGCGCCCGCGTTGATGTCGATATCGCCGCTGCCGTAGAGGATTTCGCCGGGAATCATGGGATCGGGTGGTGGACGGTGACCAGTTTGGTGCCGTCGGGGAACGTCGCTTCCACCTGGACGTCGGACAGCATCTCCGGCACCCCCTCCATCACGTCGTCGCGGCTGAGCACCCCGCAGCCGCTGGCCATCAGCTCGGCGACGGTGCGGCCGTCGCGCGCGCCTTCGAGAATGTGGTCGGTGATGATGGCAACCGCCTCCGGATGATTCAGCCGCAGGCCCCGGGCACGACGGCGACGTGCCAGTTCGGCGGCGTAGGACAACAGCAATCGCTCTTGTTCGTGCGGCGTCAGGAGCACGCTCTGGAATCCTGCCACGGCGCCCGGGGGCGTGACCGCCCGGCCACGCTCGACGCCGGTTCGCCTACGCCTCGAGGTTCTGCAGCCGCACCTGGCCCCGGGCGACCACCCGGTCGTCGGCGTCGGTGATGGTGACCAGCCACAGCTGTTGGCGCCGGCCGCGGTGGATCGGTTCGGCTTTGCCGTACACCATGCCCGAGCCGATGGAACGGAGAAAGTCGGTGTTGTTGTTGACTCCCACGACGTTGCCTCCGCCGCGGGTGGCGAGCCAGGTGTAGGCGGCCACGCTGGCCATGCTCTCGATGATCGAGCAGTAGACGCCGCCGTGCACCAGGCCCATCGGCTGCAACAACTTGGGGGTGACCTCGAGCTCGGCGCGGGCGCCGTCGGGACCGAGTTCGGTGAATCGCAGCCCGATCTCCTGGTCGAAGGGCGCGGTGAAATCCGTCGAAATGGTCGTCTCCGGAGGCTGTGGCACGTTCTGTGTCTACACCATCGTCCCTTGAAACGGCTGAGCCCCGTGCCGTTGGGCACGGGGCTCGCCGATCGAGTAGACCGGGGGTCACTGCAGCCCTCAGGACTCTGCCGCGGTCGCTGTTCGCTCGACTCGGTTAGCATAGGCAAGGCTGCCCTAATTTCGCAAGCTCTCGTTTGGTGGCGGGTTGAGCAGCTCCGGTACGACCGTCGGTAGTAAACCGGGAGTACGATGTTGTCGACGCTCAGGAGAGAACGCACTATGGCGAAACTGACCCGGCTGGGGGATCTGGAGCGCGCCGTGATGGACCATCTGTGGTCCACGCCGGAACCTCAAACGGTCCGCCAGGTACACGACGCACTGTCGGCGCGACGCGACCTTGCCTACACGACGATCATGACCGTGCTGCAAAGGCTGGCCAAAAAGAATCTGGTTTCCCAGATCCGCGACGACCGCGCGCACCGGTACGCACCCGTGCACGGCCGCGACGAACTGGTCGCCGGGCTGATGGTCGACGCGCTGTCCCAGGCAGAGGATTCCGGCGGCAGGCAGGCCGCACTGGTCCATTTCGTCGAGCGGGTGGGCGCCGACGAGGCGGACGCGCTGCGGCGCGCGCTCGCCGAACTGGAAACCAATCACCGCAATAACGTGTCATCTGCTGGCGCGTCGACGGAGGACTGAGGGAGACTGACAGCGTGTCCGCGCTGGCCTTCACCATCCTCGCGGTGCTGCTGGTCGGTCCGGTGCCGGCCCTGTTGGCACGCGCGAGCTGGCCGCTGCGCGCGCCGCGCGCCGCGATGGTGTTGTGGCAGGCCGTCGCGCTGGCCGCGGTCCTCTCCGCCTTCAGCGCCGGCATCGCGATCGCCACGCGGCTGCTGATGCCCGGTCCCGACGGGCGGCCCACCGCCAGCATCCTCGGCGACGCGGGTCGGCTGGGGTGGCCGCTGTGGGCGGCATACATCGGCGTATTCGCGTTGACCGTGCTGGTCGGAGCCCGATTGATGGTCGCCGTGGTCCGGGTGGCCATCGCGAATCGGCGGCGGCGGGCCCATCACCGCATGGTGGTGGATCTGGTCGGCGTCGGCCACGAGGCGACGCTCCCCCAGCCCTGCGCCCGCACGCGCGACCTGCGCGTGTTGGACGTTCCGCAGCCGCTCGCCTACTGCCTGCCCGGCGTGCGCAGCCGGGTGGTGGTCAGTGAGGGCGCGCTCAACACCCTCGCCGACGCCGAGGTCGCGGCGATCCTCACCCACGAGCGCGCGCATCTGCGGGCCCGCCACGACCTCGTTCTGGAGGCCTTCACCGCGGTGCACGCCGCGTTCCCGCGGCTGGTGCGCAGCGCCAACGCGCTCGGCGCGGTGCAGCTGCTCGTCGAACTGCTCGCCGACGACGCCGCCGTGCGCGCGGAAGGCCGCGCTCCGTTGGCGCGGGCCCTGGTCGCGTGCGCGGCGGGGCACGCGCCGTCGGGTGCGCTGGCCGCGGGCGGTACCAGCACCGTGGTCCGCGTGCGCCGGTTGTGCGGGTGTGGCAACAGCCTGGCGCTGTCGGCGGCCGCATACCTGGCCGCGGTCGCCGTGTTCGTGGTGCCCACCGTCGCGCTCGCCGTTCCGTGGCTCACCGAGCTGCGGCGGCTGTTCAACCTCTGAACCAAGGCGGAGCCATCACCGCGGGCGGGCGCATGTCCGCTGTGCCACAGTGTGACGGAAAGCTTTTCGGCAACGTTCTGAAGACTTGAGAGGCGAAGACATGGGTTCGTCGGACGATTCACCAACCGCTACCGCGCAAATCGGTGTCACCGGCCTGGCGGTGATGGGGTCGAACATCGCGCGCAATTTCGCCCGGCACGGCTACACCGTGGCGCTGCACAACCGGTCTGTCGCCAAGACCGACGCGTTGCTCAAAGAGCACGGTGACGAGGGCACATTCGTGCGGTCGGAGACCATCGCGGAATTCCTGGCCGCCCTGGAGAAGCCGCGCCGCGTGCTCATCATGGTCAAGGCCGGCGACCCCACCGACGCCGTCATCAACGAGCTCGCCGACGCCATGGAGGAAGGCGACATCATCATCGACGGCGGCAACGCTCTCTACACCGACACCATTCGCCGCGAGAAGGCGATGCGGGAGCGCGGGCTGCACTTCGTCGGCGCCGGAATCTCCGGTGGCGAGGAGGGCGCGCTCAACGGCCCGTCGATCATGCCCGGCGGCCCCGCCGAGTCCTACAAGTCGCTGGGCCCGTTGCTCGAGGAGATCTCCGCCCACGTCGACGGCGTTCCGTGCTGCACGCACATCGGCCCCGACGGCGCGGGCCACTTCGTCAAGATGGTGCACAACGGCATCGAGTACTCGGACATGCAGCTCATCGGCGAGGCTTACCAGCTGCTGCGCGACGGTCTCGGCAAGACCGCCGGGCAGATCGCCGACGTCTTCGACGAGTGGAACTCCGGCGACCTGGACAGCTTCCTGGTCGAGATCACCGCGCAGGTGTTGCGCCAGACCGACGCGAAAACCGGCAAGCCTCTCGTCGACGTCATCCTCGACGAGGCCGAGCAGAAGGGCACCGGCCGCTGGACCGTGAAGTCCGCCCTCGACCTCGGCGTCCCGGTCACCGGCATCGCCGAGGCCGTGTTCGCCCGCGCGCTGTCGGGTTCGGTGACCCAGCGCAAGGCCACGACCGGGCTGGCCTCGGGAGAATTGGGCCGGAAGCCGGATGACAACCAGCAATTCACCGAGGACATCGGGCAGGCCCTGTACGCGTCCAAGATCATCGCGTATGCGCAGGGCTTCAACCAGATCCAGGCCGGCAGCGCCGAATACGACTGGGGCATCACCCCGGGCGATCTGGCCACCATCTGGCGCGGCGGATGCATCATCCGGGCGAAGTTCCTCAACCGCATCAAAGAGGCGTTCGACGAGGACCCCGACCTGCCGACGCTGATCGTCGCCCCCTACTTCCGCAGCGCGATCGAGGCCGCGATCGACGGCTGGCGGCGCGTCGTCGTGACCGCCACGCAGCTGGGCATCCCCGTTCCTGGCTTCTCCTCCGCGCTGTCCTACTACGACGCCCTGCGCACCGAGCGCCTCCCCGCGGCGCTGACCCAGGGGCTGCGGGACTTCTTCGGCGCGCACACCTATGGCCGCATCGACGACGACCCGGACAAGCGTTTCCACACGCTGTGGAGCGGCGACCACAGCGAAGTGCCCGCTTAGGCATAACGGGGTACACGCACTGCGATGAGATTCCTGGACGGGCATGGACCCGGGTACGACCTGACCTACAACGACGTCTTCGTCATGCCGAACCGGTCGGAGGTCGCGTCACGCTTCGATGTCGACCTGTCCACCAGCGACGGCTCGGGCACCACCATCCCGGTGGTGGTCGCGAACATGACCGCGGTGGCCGGGCGCCGGATGGCCGAGACGGTGGCGCGGCGGGGCGGGCTGGTCGTCCTGCCGCAGGACATCCCGATCACCGCGGTGCAGCAGACGGTGGAGTTCGTCAAGAGCCGCGATCTGGTGCTCGACACCCCGGTGGTGCTGGCGCCGGAGGATTCGGTCTCCGATGCCACCGCGCTGATCCACAAGCGCGCGCACGGGGTCGCCGTCGTCGTCTTCGAGGGCCGGCCGATGGGGCTGGTGAGCGAATCGAGCTGCCTCGGTGTGGACCGCTTCACCAGGGTGCGCGACGTCGCCAGCACCGATTTCGTCACGGCCCCGGTCGGCACCGAGCCGCGCAAGGTCTTCGACCTGCTCGAGCACGCCCCGATCGGGGTCGCGGTGGTGACGAACGCCGACGGCACGCTGGCGGGGGTGCTGACCCGCACCGGGGCGGGGCGGACCGGGCTCTACACCCCGGCGGTCGACGCCCGCGGGGGTTTGCGGGGGGGCGCGGCCGTCGGCATCAACGGCGACGTGGGGGCCAAGGCGCGTTCCCTGGCCGAGGCGGGTGTCGACGTGCTGGTCATCGATACCGCACACGGGCACCAGGTCAAGACGCTCGACGCGATCCGCACGGTCGCATCGCTCGAGCTCGGGGTGCCGCTGGTGGCGGGCAACGTCGTCTCCGCCGAAGGCACCCGCGATCTGCTGGGCGCCGGGGCGAACATCGTCAAGGTCGGCGTGGGTCCCGGGGCGATGTGCACCACCCGGATGATGACCGCGGTGGGGCGCCCGCAATTCTCGGCCGTGGTCGAATGTGCCTCGGCGGCAAGGCAATTGGGCGGACATGTCTGGGCCGACGGCGGCGTCCGGCATCCGCGGGACGTCGCCTTGGCCCTGGTCGCCGGGGCGTCCAACGTGATGATCGGGTCGTGGTTCGCCGGGACCTACGAATCGCCCGGTGACCTGATGCGCGACCGCGACGACCAGCCCTACAAGGAGAGCTACGGCATGGCGTCCAAGCGCGCGGTGGTGGCCCGCAGCGGCGCCGACACCGCGTTCGACCGCGCCCGCAAAGCGCTGTTCGAGGAGGGCATTTCGACGTCGCGCATGGGGCTCGACCCGGACCGCGGCGGAGTCGAGGACCTGATCGACCACATCACCTCGGGCGTGCGCAGCACCTGCACCTACGTCGGCGCGGCGAACCTGACCGAACTCTACGAGCGGGCCGTCGTCGGCGTGCAGTCCGCCGCGGGCTTCGCCGAGGGCCATCCGCTGCCGCTCGGCTGGTGAGCCGCCGCGTCGCCCACGCCGCTCATGCGTCGGGGGTCGGGCGTTCCAGCGCGTATAGCGACATGCGCCGGTTCGTCGTGTCGTGCTCGCCGAGGAACGCGCATCCGACGGCCTCGCACAGTCGGCGCGCCGCGGTGTTGCGGTGATCGGGATCGAACATGATCCGGCGGCAACGCGGCTCCACCGAGAAGACGCTGGCGATGATCCGCGGCAGGAGCGCCAGGCCCAGCCCCCGGTTCACCAGGGCCGGGTCGGCGATGGCGGCGTGCACCCCCACGTCGTAGGGTCCGGCGTCGTAATACTGCGAAATGAGATCCTTTGCGCCCCAATATATTTCGAGGTATGCGCAATCGGCGCCGCCGATGCTCCCGAGCAGCGGCAGCGAGTACGTCCCGTCGAGTTGTGCGCCGAGATGCCGCTCCCAGCGGGGCGTCGGCCAGTCGTATTCCCAGGCCGCCGCCAGGTGCGGACGGTTCATCCATTCCGACACCATGGCCGCGTCCGCGCGCTCCGCGACGCGCAACGCGAAAGGCGGATCCAGCCCGGGAAGCGGGGGCCGGGCGATGCTTGCGATCTCCTCGGCGAGGTCGAGGCGCTCGCGGGGCAGGATCTGGGCCGATCGGGCTTCGGGTGGGGCTTCGGACGCCATAGTGCGCCCAGCCTAGCGGGGTAAGGTTAGGCAACCCATAGTCGGGTCGGCCGCCGTGTGGCAGGACGCACCCCGAAGCGGTGGTCGGCCGCGGGCGGGAGCCACCCGGCTACCATAAATCAGCAACGACGGAGGCGACCGCGTCCGCACCGGCTCCAGGCAGTGAAGGGATCGACGTGCCGCAGGCACCCATGCAGGCCATGGGCTTTCGGGCGCGGCGGTCGTCGGACGAATCCCCCGATGCGGAGCCTTCCCGAACGGCCCGTCGGCCGGCGGGCGGCGGTGATTCATGAACGCCACCGTCACCGTGATCAGCGTTGTGGCCATCGCCCTGCTCATCTTCGGCAACGCCGTCTTCGTCGCCGCCGAGTTCTCGCTGACGACGCTGGACCGCAGCGCAGTCGAGGCCAACGCCCGCGGCGGCGGCCGTCGTGACCGCGCGATCCGGCGCGCGCACCACAAGTTGTCGTTTCAGCTGTCCGGCGCCCAACTCGGCATCTCCGCCACCACTTTGGCGGCCGGTTACCTGACCGATCCGATGCTGGCCAACCTGCCGCACCCGTGGTTCGACGCGATCGGGATTTCCGACCGGGTGGCCGACGCCATCATGGCGTTGCTGGCTCTGGTCGTCGTCACCTCGGTGTCGATGGTGTTCGGCGAGCTGGTCCCCAAATACCTGGCCCTCGCCCGGCCGCTGTCCACCGCGCGGGCCGTGGTCGGCGTTCAGCTGCTGTTCTCGACGCTGTTCACCCCGGCGATCCGGCTGACGAACGGCGTGGCGAACTGGATCGTCCGCCAGCTGGGCATCGAGCCCGCCGAGGAGCTGCGCTCGGCTCGGTCGCCGCAGGAACTGATCTCGTTGGTGCGCTCGTCGGCGCGCAGCGGCTCCCTGGATGCGGCCACCGCGTCGCTGGTACGGCGCTCGCTGCAGTTCGGCGCCCTGACCGCCGAGGAACTGATGACCCCCCGGTCGAAGATCGTGGCGCTGCAGACCGACGACACCGTCGCCGACCTGGTGGCCGCGGCCGCGGAGTCGGGGTACTCCCGCTTCCCGATCGTCGACGGCGACCTCGACGAAACCGTCGGCATCGTGCACGTCAAGCAGGTGCTCGCGATTCCGGCGGCCGACCGGGCGCGCACGCCGCTGACCACGGTGGCGCAGCCCGTGCCCGTGGTGCCCTCGACGCTGGACGGCGACGCGGTCATGGCCGAGATCCGCGGCAACAGCCTGCAGACCGCGATGGTCGTGGACGAATACGGCGGCACCGCGGGCATGGTGACCGTCGAGGACCTGATCGAAGAGATCGTCGGCGACGTCCGGGACGAACACGACGACGCCACCCCCGACGTGGTGGCGGCCGGCACCGGCTGGCGCGTCTCCGGTCTGCTGCGCATCGACGAGGTCGCCACGGCCACCGGCTTCCGGGCCCCGGAGGGACCCTACGAGACCATCGGCGGGCTGGCACTGCGCGAATTCGGCCACATCCCGGTGGCCGGCGAGACGGTGAAGCTGCCCGCGCTGGACGCCGACGGGCTGCTGGACACCTCGCTGCGCTGGCAAGCGACGGTGATCCGGATGGACGGTCGCCGGATCGACCTGTTGGAGCTGAACGAGCTGCGCGGCCACGGCGAGGGCCCGGCAGGGGGCACGCCATGAGCGATCCCATGGGCGTCTTCCTGGCGATCCTGCTGATCGGCGTCAACGCCTTCTTCGTCGGGGCGGAATTCTCGTTGATCTCGGCCCGGCGCGACCGCCTCGAGGCGCTGGCCGAGCAGGGCAAGGCGCGGGCGGTCACCGTCATGCGTGCCGGCGAGCAGCTGCCTGCGATGCTGGCCGGCGCCCAGCTGGGAGTCACGGCCGCCTCGCTGCTGCTCGGGCGCATCGGTGAGTCGGCGGTCTCCAACCTGCTGCGCTCCGCGTTGGGGCTGACCGGTATTCCGCCGGCCCTGCTGCACACGTTGTCGTTCGCGATCGCGTTGGCGATCGTGGTCACGCTGCACGTGCTGCTCGGCGAGATGGTGCCCAAGAACATCGCGCTGGCCGGCCCCGAGCGAACGGCGATGCTGCTGGTGCCGCCCTACCTCGCCTACGTGCGGGCCGCCCGGCCGTTCATCGTGTTCTACAACAAGTGCGCCAGCGTCGTGGTGCGCGCGCTGGGCGTGGAACCCAAGGAAGAGCTCGAGATCACCGTCTCCCCCGTCGAGCTGAGCGAGATGATCGCCGAATCGGAGTCCCAGGGCCTGCTGGACCCCGAGGAGCACACCCGGCTGACCCGGGCGCTGCAGATCCGCACCCGGGTGGTCGGCGATGTGGCGGTCCCGCTCGAGGACGTCCACGCGGTGCCGGTGGCCAGGGCGGGCAGCGGCCCGACCGTCGGCGCCGTCGAGCAGGCCCTGGCCCAGACCGGCTACTCGCGGTTCCCCGTCGCGAACGTCAACGGCGACTTCATCGGCTACCTGCACATCAAGGACATGCTGACCCTCGGCGACGACCCGCTCACGGTGATCGACCTGGCGATGGTGCGCCCCCTTCCCCGGCTGCCCAAGTCGCTGCCGCTGGCCGACGCGTTGTCGCGGATGCGCCGCAGCAACAGCCATCTGGCGCTGGTGACCGACGCCGGCGGCGACGTGGTCGCGATGGTGGCGATGGAAGACCTGGTCGAGGACCTCGTCGGCACGATGCGCGACGCGTAAGGGTCACCGGTCTCCCGGTTGGGCAATGCCCAGCCCGTATGATTTTCAGAGGCTGCCAGTCAAGAAAGTGCTGGAGGGCGCGGGATTCCCGGCGCGTTGATGCGTTGCTGGAATTCGATCCCCTGGCTCGCCGCGGCGGCATGGTTTTCAGCTAGCAGCGCGGCCTGACCTGGTGCGGTGGGTTGGGCGGATACGCTCACCAGGCTGCTGCTCGGTACGCTGAAGGCATTGCCGCTCCGGGTCGATGGCGGCTCGAAGAGGCTTCGTTATGGAGGAGAAACATGACTGATCGCGTGTCGGCGGGGAACCTGCGCGTCGCCCGAGTGCTCTACGACTTCGTGAACAACGAGGCCCTGCCCGGCACCGATATCGACCCGGACAGCTTCTGGGCCGGAGTCGACAAAGTCGTCACCGACCTCACGCCGAAGAACCAGGAGCTGCTGAACCGCCGCGACGAGCTGCAGGCCCAGATCGACAAGTGGCACCGGCAGCGCGTGATCGAGCCCTTCGATGTCGACGCGTACCGGCAGTTCATCACCGACATCGGTTACCTGCTGCCCGAACCCGAGGACTTCACGATCACGACCTCGGGTGTCGACGACGAGATCACCACGACCGCGGGCCCGCAGCTGGTTGTGCCCGTGCTCAACGCCCGGTTCGCGCTGAACGCCGCCAACGCGCGCTGGGGCTCGCTGTACGACGCCCTGTACGGCACCGACGTCATCCCCGAGAGCGACGGCGCGGAGAAGGGCACCAGCTACAACAAGGTCCGCGGCGACAAGGTCATCGCCTATGCACGCAACTTCCTCGACCAGGCGGTGCCGCTGGAATCCGGATCCTGGGCCGACGCGACGGGGCTGTCCGTCGAGGACGGCCAGCTGACGATTGCGACGGCCGACGGGCCCGTCGGCCTGGCCAGCCCGGAGAAGTTCGCCGGCTACACCGGCGAGCTCGGCTCCCCCGACTGGTCGGTGCTGCTGGTCAATCACGGCCTGCACATCGAGGTCCTCGTCGACCCCGAATCGCCGGTCGGCAAGACCGACCGCGCCGGCATCAAGGACGTGGTCCTGGAATCGGCTATCACGACGATCATGGACTTCGAGGACTCGGTGGCCGCCGTCGACGCCGACGACAAGGTACTGGGCTACCGCAACTGGCTCGGGCTGAACAAGGGTGACCTGTCCGAGGAGGTCGACAAGGACGGCAAGTCCTTCACCCGCGTGCTGAACCAGGACCGCACCTACACCACGCCCGACGGCGAGGGCCAGCTGACGCTGCCGGGCCGCAGCCTGCTATTCGTCCGCAACGTCGGTCACCTGATGACCAACGACGCGATCGTCGATGCCGACGGTAACGAGGTGTTCGAGGGCATCATGGACGCGCTGTTCACCGGGCTGACCGCGATCCACGGCCTCAAGACCGGTGACGCCAACGGCCCGCTGACCAACAGCCGCACCGGGTCCATCTACATCGTCAAGCCCAAGATGCACGGACCCGACGAGGTCGCGTACACCTGCGAGCTGTTCAGCCGCGTCGAAGACGTCCTGGGCCTGCCGCAGGCCACCCTCAAGGTCGGCATCATGGACGAGGAGCGGCGCACCACCGTCAACCTCAAGGCCTGCATCAAAGCCGCCGCCGACCGGGTCGTGTTCATCAACACCGGCTTCCTGGACCGGACCGGCGACGAGATCCACACCTCGATGGAGGCCGGTCCGATGATCCGCAAGGGTGCGATGAAGAACACCACGTGGATCAAGGCCTACGAGGACGCCAACGTCGACATCGGTCTGGCCGCAGGGTTCAAGGGCAAGGCGCAGATCGGCAAGGGCATGTGGGCGATGACCGAGCTGATGGCCGACATGGTCGAGCAGAAGATCGGCCAGCCGAAGGCGGGCGCGACCACCGCGTGGGTGCCCTCGCCGACGGCCGCCACCCTGCACGCCATGCACTACCACTACGTCGACGTCGGAGCCGTGCAGGAGGAGCTGGCCGGCAAGAAGCGCACGACGATCGACGAGCTGCTGACCATTCCGCTGGCCAAGGAGCTGGCCTGGGCCCCCGAGGAGATCCGCGAAGAGGTCGACAACAACTGCCAGTCGATCCTCGGCTATGTGGTGCGCTGGGTCGCCCAGGGCGTCGGCTGCTCGAAGGTGCCCGACATCCACGACGTGGCGCTCATGGAAGACCGTGCCACGCTGCGGATCTCGAGCCAGCTGCTGGCCAACTGGCTGCGCCACGGGGTGATCACCGAAGAGGACGTGCGGGCCAGCCTGGAGCGGATGGCGCCGCTGGTGGACGCGCAGAACGCCAAGGATGCGGCGTACCTGCCGATGGCGCCCAACTTCGACGACAGCCTGGCGTTCCGGGCCGCGCAGGACCTGATCCTGACCGGGACGCAACAGCCCAACGGCTACACCGAGCCGATCCTGCACCGCCGCCGACGCGAAGCCAAGGCCCGCGCGGCGCAATCAAATTGAGCTCCCGCCTTAATCGGGCTCACCACGGATCGATGCCGCTGGTGACTAAGATCAGCGGCGGGTTGACAACAAGTCGGACGGATCAACGGAAAGGCGACGGGCACCACTATGGGTAGGCACAGTTTGCCCGACCCTGGGGACTCCGCCGACCAGCCGTACGACAGCGGCGAGACTGACGACCACCCGTACGCCGGCACCGACGACTACTCGGACGAGGGCCACTACCCGCGCGACGAGGAGTTGCCGTTCGACGCGGACGACTACTCGGCCGGCGACGAGCCCTACGCCGAGGACGCCTTCGAGGATGGGACCGCCGACGACTACCCGGAGTTTCCGCCGCGGCAGCCGGGCCCGGCGGCCTCTGAGCCGCCCGCCTCCTCGTCCTCGCTGTTCGGGCGCGGCCACCGGGGGCTCGGTGATTGGCGCGGCGGCCATCGCAGCGAGGGCGGGCGCCGCGGGGTGAGCATCGGCGTGATCGTGGCCCTCGTCGCCGTGGTCGTGGTGGTGGGCACCGTGATCCTGTGGACCTTCATCGGTGATGCCCTGTCCAATCGGTCGCACAAGGCGGCCGGACGCTGCGTGGGCGGCAAGGAGACAGTCGCCGTCATCGCCGACCCGTCCATCGCCGATTCCGTGCGGCAGTTCGCGGACAGCTACAACTCGTCGGCCGGTCCCGTCGGGGACCACTGCATGGAGGTCAGCGTCAAACCGGCGGGGTCCGACGCGGTGCTGAACGGGTTCATCGGCAAGTGGCCCGCCGAGTTGGGTGGGCAGCCGGCGTTGTGGATTCCGGGCAGTTCGGTGTCGGCGGCGCGGCTCGCCGGGGCCTCGGCGCAGAAGACCATCACCGACAGCCGCTCGCTGGTGACGTCGCCGGTGGTGTTGGCCGTCCGGCCGGAGCTCCAGCGGGCGCTCGGCAGCCAGACGTGGGCGGCGCTGCCCGGGCTGCAGACCAATCCGGCCGGGTTGGCCGGCGTGAACCTGCCGGCCTGGGGGTCGCTGCGGCTGGCCGTGCCGATGAACGGCAACGGCGACGCGGCGTTCTTGGCCGGCGAGGCGGTGGCTGCCGCGGCGGCCCCACCCGGCGCCCCGGCGACCCAGGGCACCGGCGCGGTGCGCGCCCTGCTGAGCGCGCAACCGAAGCTGGCAAACAACTCGCTGACCGAGGCGATGGATGCGCTGCTCGGACCCCCTGACGCGGCGACCGCGCCGGTACACGCGGTGATCACCACCGAGCAGCAGCTGTTCCAGCGCGGCCAGTCGCTGCCCGACGCCAAGGGCGCGTTGGCTTCCTGGCTACCGCCCGGGCCGGCGCCGGTCGCCGACTACCCCAGCGTGCTGCTCAGCGGCTCCTGGCTCACCCACGAGCAGACGTCGGCGGCCAGCGAGTTCGACCGCTTCATGCGCAAGCCCGACCAGCTCGCCAAGCTGGCAAAGGCCGGGTTCCGGGTCAACGGCGTCACACCGCCGAGCAGCCCGGTCACCACGTTCCCCGCACTGCCGGGGACGCTGTCGGTGGGCGACGACGCGATGCGCGCGACGCTGGCCGAGGCGATGGCCGCCCCGTCGAGCGGGCTCGCCGCGACCATCATGCTCGACCAGTCGATGCCCGGCCAGGAGGGCGGGAAGACCCGGCTGGCCAACGTGATTGCGGCGCTTCAGGACAAGATCAAGGCGCTGCCGCCCACCGCCATGGTGGGGTTGTGGACATTCGATGGCCACGAGGGGCGGTCCGAGGTGCCCGGCGGGCCGCTCGGCGACCCCGTCAATGGCCAGCCGCGCTCGGCGGCGCTGGTGGCTGCGTTGGACAAGCAGTACTCGTCGCCCGGCGGGGCGGTGTCGTTTACCACGCTGCGAATGATCTACCAGGATCTGCAGGCCAATTACCGCGCCGGCCAGACCAACTCGATCCTGGTCATCACGGCGGGCCCACACACCGACCAGACTTTGGACGGCCCCGGGTTGCAGGACTTCATCCGCAAGAGCGCGGACCCGGCCAAACCGATCGCGGTGAACGTCATCGACTTCGGCGGCGATCCGGACCGCGCCACCTGGGAGGCCGTCGCCCAGCTCAGCGGTGGCGGGTACCAGAACCTCGCCACGTCCGCGTCCCCCGACCTCGCCGCGGCCCTCAACGCGTTCCTGAGCTGAGGCGCGGGTTACCCGCGCGGGAGGGACCGTAGGCGAACTTCGCGGCGGGGTCTTCACGGGCGCGACGGCAACTTGGCGCTAGGCTCGATCGAGGTTGATTCCACGGCCGACGCGATGGGGAGCAGTGCGAAGGTTCCGGAGCTGAGCGCCCTCCGGTCCATCCTGGGGGCGCCCTGATGACGCGCAGATCCGTGAAGACTGCAGGGGTGGCGCTGCGAAAGGATGATCCACGACCGCAATGACGAATCTGACTACTGGCCAGGGGCTTCCGGACGTGGTCGTCACCGGGATCGCCATGACCACCGCACTCGCCACCGACGCCGAGACCACCTGGAAGTTGCTGCTCGACTGCCAAAGCGGGATCCGCGAGCTCGATGACCCGTTCGTGGAGGAGTTCGATCTGCCGGTTCGCATCGGCGGGCACCTGCTGGAGGAGTTCGATAGCGAGCTCAACCCGGCCGAGCTGCGCCGCACGGGATACCTGTCCAGAATGTCCGCCGTCGTCAACCGGCGGGCGTGGGACAGCGCCGGCTCCCCGGAGGTCGACCCCAACCGCCTGCTGGTGTCGGTAGGCACCGGATTCGGTTCCGGCGAGGAGCTGGTGTTCACCCGCGACACCCTGCGCGCCCGGGGCGTCAAAGCGGTGTCGCCGCTGGCCGTCAGTAAGTACATGCCCGACGCCGCCGCCCAGGCGGTGGGGCTGGAGCGGCACGCCAGGGCCGGCGTGATGACACCGGTGTCGGCGTGCGCGTCCGGTTCGGAGGCGATCGCGCGGGCCTGGCAGGCGATGGTGTTCGGCGAGGCCGACGTCGCAATCTGCGGTGGCGTCGAGACCCGGATCGAGGCGGTGCCCATCGCCGCCTTCGCCAACATGCGGATCGTGATGTCGACGAACAACGCGAATCCGGCCGGCGCATGCCGCCCCTTCGACAAAGACCGCGACGGTTTCGTCTTCGGCGAAGCCGGCGCTCTGATGGTGCTCGAGACCGAGGAGCACGCCAAGGCCCGCGGGGCGCGCATCCTGGCCCGGTTGATGGGCGCCGGCGTGACGTCCGACGGTTACCACATGGTCGCGCCGGACCCGAGCGGGAACCGCGCCGGACAGGCGATGACCCGCGCCATCCAGCTCGCCGGTCTCACACCCGGCGACATCGACCACGTCAACGCGCACGCCACCGGTACGCAGATCGGCGACCTCGCCGAGGGCAAGGCGATCAACAACGCGCTGGGCAGCAACAAGCCGCCGGTGTACGCCCCCAAATCCGCCCTCGGGCACTCCGTCGGCGCTGTCGGCGCGGTGGAGTCGATACTGACCGTGCTGGCGCTGCGCGACCAGATCGTCCCGCCGACGCTGAACCTGGAAAACCTGGACCCGGAGATCGATCTGGACGTGGTGTCGGGTAATCCGCGGCGGGGCAGCTATCAGTACGCCATCAACAATTCGTTCGGGTTCGGCGGGCACAACGTCGCCCTGGCCTTCGGCAGGTACTGAAACGTCACCGGCTCGGTGTTGTCACCCGTCGGGCCTAGCATCATGAGCGCTACCGAAGGAGCGCCATGAGCATCGATTTCACCCCCGATCCCAAGCTCTATCCGTTCCGGTCGCGCTGGTTCGACAGCTCGCGGGGACGCATGCACTACATCGACGAAGGTGACGGCCCGCCCATCCTGCTGTGCCACGGCAACCCGACGTGGAGCTTCCTGTATCGCAACATCGTCATCGCGCTGCGTGACCGCTTCCGTTGCATCGCACCGGATTACCTCGGCTTCGGGCTCTCCGATCGGCCCTCGGGGTTCGGCTACAAGATCGACGAGCACGCCCGGGTGGTGGGCGAGTTCGTCGATCAGCTAAGCCTGGACGACTTCGTGACCATGGGCCAGGACTGGGGCGGTCCCATCAGCATGGCGGTCGCGGTGGAGCGCGCCGACCGCGTCCGCGGCGTCGTCCTGGGCAACACCTGGTTCTGGCCCACGGACGAATTCACGACCAAGATGTTCAGCCGGGTAATGTCCAGTCCCCCAATGCAATACGCGATCCTGCGGCACAACTTCTTCGTCGAGCGCCTGATCCCGGCCGGCGCCCAACACCGCCCCAGCGATGCGGTGATGCAACATTACCGGGCGGTGCAGCCCGGCCCCGACGCCCGCCGGGGGGTCGCGGAGATGCCCAAGCAGATCCTGGCCGCCGGTCCCCTGCTGGCGCGGCTCGCCCGGGAAGTGCCGGCCAGGCTCGGCGCCAAGCCCGCCTTGTTCGTCTGGGGGATGAAGGACTTCGCGTTCCGTCCCGGCCCGACCCTGCCGCGCATGCGGGCGACCTTCCCGGACCATGTGCTGGTCGAGCTGCCCAACGCCAAGCACTTCATCCAGGAGGATGCGCCGGAGCAGATCGCCGCGGCGATCATCGACCGCTTCGGCTGACCCGCCCGCGCGGGATTCAGGCGAAGGCCTCCACCGGCGGGCACGAGCAGACCAGATTGCGGTCGCCGTAGGCGCCGTCGATGCGTCGCACCGGCGGCCACACCTTGGGCCGGAAGTTCTTGCCGAGCGGGTAGGCGGCCTCTTCGCGCGTGTACGCGTGCTGCCAGTCGCCGACCAGCAGGCACTCGGCGGTGTGCGGCGCTCCCCGCAACGGATTGTCCTCCACGGGCCACTCCCCCGCGCCGACCCGGTCGATCTCGCCGCGGATGGCGATCATGGCCGCGCAGAAGGCGTCGACCTCGGTCAGGGTCTCGCTCTCGGTGGGCTCCACCATCAGCGTGCCGGCCACCGGGAAACTCATCGTGGGGGCGTGAAAACCATAGTCCGCCAAGCGCTTTGCGACATCGTCGACGGTCACTCCGGTGGACTTGGTGATCGGCCGCAGATCCAGGATGCATTCGTGGGCGACCATGCCGTTCTCCCCGGTGTAGAGCACCGGGAAGTACTCGTCGAGCCGGCGGGCGATGTAGTTGGCCGACGCGATCGCGGTCAGCGATGCGGCGCGCAGGCCGCTAGCAGCTCCGCCGCCCATCATCCTGATGTAGGCCCAGCTGATCGGCAGGATCGAGGCGGACCCGTAGGGCGCCGAGGACACCGGATGCCCCTGCGGCAACTCGGGGGCGTGCGGGTGGCCGGGCAGGAAAGGCGCCAGGTGCGCACGCACCGCCACGGGACCCACCCCCGGCCCGCCGCCGCCGTGCGGGATGCAGAACGTCTTGTGCAGGTTCAGGTGGCTGACGTCGCCGCCGAACTTGCCCGGCCGGGCCAGCCCGACCAGCGCGTTGAGGTTGGCGCCGTCGACATAGACCTGGCCCCCGGCGTCGTGGACGGCCGCGCAGATCTCGGTGATGTCGTGCTCGTAGACGCCGTGGGTGGACGGATAGGTGATCATCAGCGTCGACAACTCGTCCCCGTGCTGGGTGACCTTGGCGCGCAAATCATCCAGGTCGACATCGCCGTTGTCGTGGCAGGCGACCACCACCACCCGCATGCCGGCCAGCGCCGCCGACGCCGCGTTGGTGCCGTGCGCGCTGGACGGGATCAGGCAGATGTTGCGGTGCGGCTCACCCCGGCTGGCATGGTAGTCGTGAATGGCCAGCAGGCCGGCGTATTCGCCCTGCGAGCCGGCGTTGGGCTGCAGCGAGACGGCGTCGTAGCCGGTGATCTGCACCAGCCAGGTCTCCAGGTCGCTGATGAGCCGGCGCAGCCCCGGGGTGTCCGACGCCGGGGCGAACGGATGCTGGCGGGCGAACTCCGGCCAGGTGATGGGTTCCATCTCGGCGGCGGCGTTGAGCTTCATCGTGCACGAGCCGAGCGGAATCATGCTGCGGTCCAAGGCGATGTCTTTGTCCGCCAGGGTGCGCAGGTAGCGCATCATCGCCGTCTCGGTGCGGTATTGCGTGAACGCGGGATGGGTCAAGAAATCCGAGGTGCGGGTGGCGATGTCCACACCGGCCGGCTCACCGGCACTGACGCCGAAGGCCTCCAGCACCGCTGCCACGTGGGCGTCGGTGGTGGCCTCGTCGCACGCCACCGAGACGTGGTCGGCGTCGACGCGCCACAGGTTGATGCCGCGCGCCTTGGCGGCGGCCACCACCTCGTCGGCGCGCCCCGGCACCCGCGCCAGAACGGTGTCGAAGAACTCCTCGTGCACCATCGAGTCCCCCAGCGCCGCCGCGATGGTCTCGGCGTGGCCGTGCATCCGGCGGGCGATCCCGGTCAGTCCGTCGGCGCCGTGGTAGCTGGCGTACATGGCGGCCATCACCGCCAGCAGCACCTGCGCGGTGCAGATGTTGCTGGTCGCCTTGTCCCGGCGGATGTGCTGCTCGCGGGTCTGCAGCGCCAATCGGTAGGCCGGCATGCCGTCACTATCTACGGACACGCCGACCAGCCGGCCCGGCAGCTGGCGGGCGTGCTTGGAGTGCACCGACAGGTATCCGGCGTGCGGGCCGCCGAATCCCATTGGCACACCGAACCGTTGGGTGGTTCCGAACGCGACGTCGGCGCCGATCTCCCCCGGCGGTGTGATCAGTGTCAGCGCCAGCAGATCGGCGCCGATGGCGATCAGCGCGCCCCGCTCGTGCGCCGCCGCAACCAACGCCGACCAGTCGGTGATCCGGCCGCTGGCGCCGGGCAGCTGGGTGATGACGCCGAAGAATTCGCCGTCGGGCAGGCCGTCCCGCAGGTCGGCGGTGACGATCTCGATGCCCAGCGGCCGGGCCCGCGTGGCCAGCACGGCAGCCGTCTGGGCGAACAGGTCGGCGTCGACGGCGAGCCGGTTCGAGGTGCCACGGGTCGCGCGGTGCATCAGCGTCATGGCCTCGGCGGCCGCGGTGCCCTCATCGAGCATCGACGCGTTGGCGACCTCCAGCCCGGTCAGGTCGGCCACCATGGTCTGGAAATTCAGCAGCGCCTCCAGCCGGCCCTGGCTGATCTCGGGCTGATACGGCGTGTAGGCGGTGTACCACGCCGGGTTCTCCAGGATGTTGCGCACCAGCACCGGCGGGGTGAGCGTGTCGTAGTAGCCCTGCCCGATCATCGACACGGCCACCGTGTTGGCCTCGGCCAGCGCCCGCAACTCCGCCAGCGCCTCGGTTTCGGTGACGGCCGGCGGCAACTCGTCCAGGCCCGGCGCCACGCCGCTGTCGGTCAGCCTGTCGAGGATGCCCGCGGGGACGGCCTTGGCGGCAAGTTGGTCGAGCGAATCGACTCCGATGACGCGCAGCATGGCCGCGACGGCCTGGGCGTCCGGGCCTATGTGGCGGGCTGCGAAGGTGGTGTGGTCCGGCACGGGCGGTCTCCTGAAGTGGCGGCAGAGGCAGAGGACTAGCGGCCCTCTCCCTCTGTCTTCACCCGTTCGCCGGGCGCCTGAGAGATTCGGCGCCCGTTGGTGTCTGAGCGCCTTTCCCCATCGGCGGGTGCCGGACCCCCGGGGGGTCGGCACCGCTTTCCAGAGGCATCGTTTACCCGCGCGGTCCGGGTGCCTGAGAGGTTAGCGGAGAGGTGTTGCTCCTTCGGCGTCCGTGACTGGCCGCCACGGAACTCTCCCGCACGAGTGCGATGCGGGACCCAGTTTACCTGTCCGGGTCACGCGGACGCGTTCAGCCGATCTTGCGGTCGCGGTGCTTGCGCCGGGAGGCCAGCTCGTCCTCGGGCGCGGCGATCGACTCGCCGCCATCGGCCCGCTCGCCGGGGAAGTCGGCGATCACGCCGGTCAGCTCGCGCATGGCGCCGGATACGGCGATGCCGAACACGCCCTGCCCGCCCTGCAGCAGGTCGACGACCTCTTCGGCCGACGTGCATTCGTAAACCGTGGTGCCGTCGGAGAACAACGTGATGTTGGCCAGGTCCTGCACGCCGCGCTGGCGCAGATGATCGACCGCAACCCTGATGTTGTGCAGCGAGATCCCGGTGTCGAGCAGCCGCTTGACGATCTTGAGGACCAGGATGTCCTTGAACGAGTACAGCCGCTGGCTGCCCGAGCCCGCCGCGCTGCGGATGGACGGCACCACCAGCGAGGTGCGCGCCCAATAGTCCAGCTGGCGGTAGGTGATTCCGGCGATCTGGCAGGCGCTGGGCCCGCGGTATCCGACCAGCTCGTCGGGCACCGAGTCGTCGGGAAACAGCCCGGGCTGAACGGGCGCTTCCGGCACGGCGGTCGGGTGGTCAGCTAGGTCCAGCTGTTCTTGGCGTGGCTGCTCGCTCACGGTGCTTCCTCTCGCCGATCGCGCTTTCGTTTCCAGCTGCGTCACTGGCTGCGTCGCAGCCACGTTTGCTCAGGCCCGAGTGCTAGAGAGCTTACGCGCTTCGATAGCTACCGCGCCCTTTTAAGTCGTGATCAAAGTATGGCCGCCGCCGGGCCAAGTGAGGGCGCTATCCGCCAGGCGTGTCGACATCCCGGCGCTAGTTGAGACAGATCCGTGATGTCGATGTCCAGGGTAGTACGCGCAACGCGGCCACCCAAACCGCGCGCAAATCGGCCTCGAATCGCCCCGGAATCGCCGCGAATCGCCCCGAATCGCCTACGTGGCCTTGAAATCGTCGGGAGACACGCTGTCGAGAAACTCCTTGAACTTCTCCACCTCGTCCTCGCGGACGGCGGTGCCGCCCTCTTCGTCGGTCTCGTCGGGGATGAGCAGGCCGGCCTGGGCCAGCACGGCCTCCTCGACGTAGATCGGAACGCCGACACGCAACGCGATCGCCACCGAATCCGAGGGTCGCGCCGACACGGTGATGTTGCGATCGAAGACCAGGTCGGCGTAGAACGTGCCCTCCTGGAGGTCGACGATCCGCACCTCTTTCAGCGAATGGCCAAGCGCCGCAATAACATCCCTGATCAGATCGTGTGTCAGCGGGCGCGGCGGCTCGACCCCCTGCTGTTCGAGCGCGATCGCGGCAGCCTCCGATTGGCCGATCCAGATCGGCAGGTAACGGTCGCCGTCGGTCTCGCGCAGTAACAGGACCGGCTGGTTCTGCGGCTGCTCCACGCGAATGCCGACAACACGAACTTCGCCCATTTGTGTCTGCCCTCCGCATATGCTGCCGTGTCGGTTCTTGGCGCAACGACGACGCCGAATTCTCGCTATGCCGCCGAAAACCAAACTATCGACGAAGTCTAGTCCTCAGCGATGAAGAACGTCGCGAACGGCGGATTTGATCAGCGACGTGTGCAAGGTGATGGCCAACGCCGCGACCTCCCGAGCCAGATCGTCGGCGCGGTCACGGGCGCCGGCCTTGTCGGCTTTGACTACCGGCCCGGCGATTTGGGCGATCAGGTCCGATTGCCGGTCGGCTGCCGAGCGGAAAGCGCGCAGATGCCGCGGCTCCACGCCGTACTCGGACAGCGCCCGCGCGCATTGCAGGATGACGACGGCGTGTTCGTCGAAGAAGCCGCCCGGGCCGGTGGTGATCACCCCCGCCTTCAGCAGCGCCGTCAACAGGTCGTCGCCCACCCCGGAGCGCTCGAGCAGGTCTTCACGGCTCAGCCGAATGCTCGAAGGCGCCACCGCGGCCGTGTCGGACCCGGGCCGGTCGCCCGCCTCGGCATCGGCCTCCCCGACTCCCGCCACGGACACCAGGCGCGGCGCGGCGTACGCGGATCCGAAGGGCGGCAGCTCGCCGTCGGGCTGGGCGTCCAATTGCGCCCGGATGACCTTGAGCGGTAGGTAGTGATCGCGCTGCGCGGTCAGGATGAAACGCAACCGGGCGCAGTCGTATGCGGTGAATCTCCGATAGCCAGACGCGGCGCGCTGCGGCGTCACCAGTCCCTCGGCCTCCAAGAACCGAATCTTGGAGATCGTGACATCGGGAAAGTCCGGTCTCAACAATTCCAGGACCGTCCCGATCGACATCCCGGCCAGCGCCGGGCTATCGGGCGCGCTCACTAGCCTCCGGATCCTCCGTCCTCACCCTGCTTGGGCCCGGTCAAAAACACCAAGCGGAACTTGCCGATCTGCACCTCGTCGCCGTTGGCGAGCACCGCCGAGTCCACGGGCTCCCGGTTGACGTACGTGCCGTTAAGGCTACCGACATCGACCACGTTGAATTCGTTGTTTTCCAACCTGAATTCGGCGTGGCGTCGGCTGACGGTGACGTCGTCGAGGAAGATGTCGCTGTCGGGGTGCCGACCGGCCGACGTGATGGGCTGGTCGAGCAAGAAGCGCGACCCGGCGTTCGGTCCCCGCTTGACGACCAGCAGTGCCGAGCCCGCCGGGAGGCCTTCCACCCCGGATACCGCACTCTCGGTGCCCGCCTGCGCGGGTGCGTCCAGTTCGTTGAGGAAGTCGGCGCGGAAGACCGAGGTCGTTTCCACCGTGACTTCGTCAGAGGTCTGGTCGTTGTCCATGTCCGTCACGCGCTGCTCCTCACTGGCCGCTGTGGCGTTGTCTGACCGGGCCGCTCGGCCGGCTGCTCACTAGGTTTGTTCGCCCGGTACTGCCGATTACCGAGACCGGGGCCTTCAAGTGTCGATGTGTCGACGGTACCGCGCATAGGTCTGCAATGTGCCCCCCACCCGACGATCGGAAGACCGATTTCCCGCCTTTCCCCCGCCGGCCCGCCGCGCCGCTCGCGTCGCCGCGCGGGGCTGGCAGGCACCTTAGCAACCGTCATTCGGTCAACGTTCCGCGGTAGGCCTCGGCGTCCAGCAGCGACGAAATGGCCGACTCCAATGCGGCGGTGTCGGCCACCTGGACGTCCACCAGCCACCCGGCCCCGTACGGGTCGGAGTTAACCAGCTGCGGACTGCCCTCCAGGTCGGCGTTCACCGCGGACACCGTGCCCGATACCGGGGCGTACAGATCCGACACCGATTTCGTCGACTCGACCTCACCGAACGACTCACCCGCGGTCAGTTCGGTGCCGACCTCGGGCAGCTGAACGAAGACCACATCGCCCAGCGCCGACTGGGCGAAGTCGGTGATCCCGACCCGCGCCGTGTCCTGACCGCTTCGGCGAACCCACTCGTGTTCGGCGGTGTAGTGCAGGTCGGGTGGGATGTCGCTCACGAGTAGTCCTGTTCTGTTGGCGAATTGCTCACTTGACGGGCTGAGCGTATTGGTGCGGTTTTGGTTGTCGCAAGGTGGTCACGTCCACCCGGTCGGCCTGCCGGACCGACATCCGCGCGCCGACACGCTTGATGCTGTCCTCGGCGCCGCCCGGTATGTTCATCGCCGCGGCCAGGGTGGGTGGATCCCCAATCGCCAGAATTGAATACGGCGGCGACAGCGTCTTGTTGTCGACGGTCAGCGAGCCAGGCATACCCACTACCCAGGTATCGACACCTACCCGCACCGACTGATGCGCGTCGTTGACCTCGATGGCCTCCGCGCCGGCGGCACGCAGTTCGTTGATGACGTCGAGCATGACCTCCGGGGCGACGCCGGGCCCGGGATCGTCGATCGTGATGGTGACGCCCGGCCCGGTGGCCCCCACGGCACCGGCCAAGATGGACAGCGCCGCCAGCCTGGCCTGCGCGGCCGCAATGGCGGCCTGGTCGTTGTTGCCGGACGCCTGCAGGGAATTCAGCGTGTTCTGCAATTCGCTGACTTCGGCGTTGAGGGTGGCCTCCCGCTGCCGCAACGAATCCAGCAACACCAGCAAGTCCGCCGGGCGCGCCGTGTCCAGCGAATCGCCCGACTCGTTCTGGCGGACCTGCGTGACGATGGCGATGCCCAACAGCAGGCACAACATGACCGCCAACGTTCCGAACGCCATCCGCGAGCGGCCGCCGCGGAAAAGCCCTGAAAATCCGGTGCGGCGCACCGGCCCGATCTCCGGGCGGGGGCTCTTCGTCGGCAGTTCGTGACGTCCGTGCTGGGTGCGGCCCGCTGCTTCAGGTGTTTCGGCGGCGTCGTCTGCCGGGTCCTGGCTCACGCCGGCCTCATCCCCGTCATGGCGCCACTCCTCTCCCCCGCGATCGGGTGGGGGTCCCTCCTTCTGGGGGCGTACCCCCACGTCGCTTCTCTCTGCATCGTCGTCGGCTCGGTCACGCCCCGAACAGCCGGCGCCGCAGCGCCGCGGCGTTGCCGAAGATGCGGATTCCCAACACCACGATGATGGCCGTGGACAACTGCGTGCCGACTCCGAGTTGGTCGCCGACGTACACGATCAGGGCTGCCACGAAAACGTTGAAAACGAACGAGATCACGAAGACTTTGGGATCGAAGATCCGCTCCAGATAGGCGCGCAACCCGCCGAACACCGCGTCGAGCGCCGCGACCACCGCGATGGGCAGGTACGGCTGGACGACCTCGGGCACGGCGGGGTGGAAAACCAGGCCGAGCACGATGCCGATCGCCAGCGCCGCGATACCGATCATGCTCGATGTCCCATCCGCGACTCGCACAGGGGGTGCTGGCTGCCGAGGACTATTCTCACTGTGGCCCAATCTGTTTGGCGAACTTGACATCCCGGATCGATCCGGCGGGAAGCGTCATCCCGTCGGCGGTGTCGACCGTGACGACGACACTGTAGGAGGCCTCGAGCAGCTTGAGGCGCTGCCTGCCGGAGCTTTGGTCGAAGACGTCCCGCATCGCCCGTGGCGGTCCCACCGCCAGGATCGTGTATGGGCTGCTGGTGGGGTTGTTGTCGACCAGGATTGCCCCGCCGGCCTGCCGGATGGTCGCGTCGGGCCCGATGCGCACGCCCCCGACCGAAATCGCCTCGGCGCCGCTGGCCCACAACGAGTTGACCACCAGCTGCAGATCCCGATCCAGGATGATCTGCCTGCTGCCGCTGATTCGCTGCTTGGACACGTCGGAAAGGTTCGGGCCGGCGCCCGGATCGGTCACGGTCACCTTGAGGCCCGGGCCGATCACCGCCGTGCTGGCCGCAGCCAGCCCCAGCGCATCGAGGCGGGCCAGCAGCCGCTGCCCTTCGGCGTCGTCGGCCAGCGCCCGGCGCTGCACGTTGTCCACTCGCGACGACAGCTCGCTGCGCCGCTGGGCCAGTTTTGCCGCCGAATTCTCCGCCGAACGCACATTGCCCAGCAGCAGCTGTTGCGCGGAGCGCACGCCGGGGGCGACCGAGCGGGCCTGCACGACCGCCGCGGCGAAGACGGTGGCGATCAACAGCGCCGCCAATGCCTGCCACAGCCAGCTCGCGGCGCGCTGACGCGCCCCGCCCTGGTGGTCGGCGGCGCTGCGCTTGGCGGCGGCCGCGGCGTAACCGGGATCCAGGTGTTCGGACAGCAGGGCGCGCAACAGGGAGGGCACCGGGATCAGCTGCGGCCGCGAGGCCACATGCGCGCTGCGGCCGGCGTTCGGGTCGTAGCCGCCGAGCAGGCGGTCACCGTCAGCCACTTTCGACCGCCCTGGGCGCGGCGGGCCCGCGGGGGCCGTGTCTGAGCCGGGGCATCCGGCGCACCACCAACGTCATCTGCACCACGTACAGCGCGAACGACCAGAGGTAGGCGTACATGCCCCAGATCAGGAACGCCCAGCCGCAGGCCCCGACGACCCGGCTCCACAGCGCGTCCCACGTCCCGAGCAGCACCAGCGGAAAACCGGACATCAACGCGAACGTGGCGGCCTTCCCGATGTAGGTCACCGGCAGCGCGGACAGGCCGCGGCTCCACAGCAGCGGCAGCGTCGCGGCCAGCAGCCCATCGCGCGCCAGCAGGATGGCGACGAACCACCACGGCACGATCCCGCTCCACGCCATCACGACGGGAACGCCGACCATGTACAGGCGGTCGACCGCCGGGTCGAGCAGGACACCCAGCCGCGATGACTGGTCGAGCAGCCGGGCGATCTTGCCGTCGGCCCAGTCGGACGCGCCGCTGAACATCAGGATCCCAACCGCCCAGCCGTTGGCGTGCGCGACCAGCAGGGCGTAGGCGAAGACACCGATGAGCACCAGGCGAATGGCGCTCAGCGCGTTGGGCACCGTCAGCACCCGGTTGGGCGGAAGCGCCGGCTCCATAAGCCGTGACCTTAGTCGAATGCCGACTGGGCGGCTGGACGCACACTCGGCGCCCGAGCCACCCTCCGGACTAGCGGAAGACGCCGGGCAGGCTCAGCGTCGACAGCGTGTCATCCGACAGCGGGTTGTCGTTGACCATGTAGGTCCACGTCGACGTCGGCCGGGCCAGCTTGGAAAGATCCAGCCCCTGTTCCTCTTCCAGGACGTTGGCGGTCTCGAATGTCTGCTGCGCGGCCTCGATCGCGTCGGCGGCCAGCGACGCGAACGCGTCGACCGCCAACCGGTGGAACTCGTCCAGCGGGTTCTGCCGCCCCAGTGCCCGCAGGTGGATGCTCTCCCGGATGTCGGCCAGGTACGCCAGGTGGTCGGCCCAGCCGCGGTCGAGGTGATACAGCATGATCTGCCTGCAGATGGTCTCGAGCCGATCTTCGGGGATGTCCCCAGCCAGCTCCTTGTACCGCTTGGGCGCCAGTTCGGCGAGCTCCTCGCGCGCGGTTGGGGTGCGCAGCAACGTGTTTCGTCGATCGACGATGATGGCGCGCTGTTGGGCGATGAGCTGGTTGTAACGCCAGGTGTTGGCGTGCACGTCCAGCATCCGGCCCTCGGCGACGCGCTGGGCGTGGTCGAGCAGCCCGGCCGCCTTGGGGCTGACGATCCGGCCATCCTCGTCGGTCTCCATGGGCAGCTTGTTGTGGTCGAGGTTGGCCGCCACGACGTCGTCTTCCCAACTCGAGAAGAACACCGACGACCCCGGGTCGCCCTGGCGACCGGCGCGCCCGCGCAACTGGTTGTCCAGTCGCTCGGTGTGGTGCCGGCCGGTACCCACCACGTGCAGCCCGCCGAGCTCGGCGACCCTGTCGTGGTCGGCCTCGTCGGAGCCCCCGAGCCGAATGTCGGTGCCCCGCCCCGCCATCTGCGTCGACACGGTGACCACACCGAACTTGCCGGCCTCGGCGATGACCTCGGCCTCCTCGGCGTCGTTCTTCGCGTTGAGCACCACCGCGGGCACGCCGCGGCGCAGCAGCCGCTCGTGCAGTTCCTCCGATTCGGCCACGTCGCGGGTGCCGACCAGCACCGGCTGCCCGGTCTCGTGCACCTCGGCGATGTGCGCGACGATCGCGTCGTTCTTGGCCGCGGCCGTGATGTAGACGCGGTCGGACTCGTCCTCGCGAACGTTGGGCTCATTCGGCGGGATTGGGGACACGCCGAGCTTGTAGAACTGGCGCAGCTGTTCTCCGGCGGCCAGCGCGGTGCCGGTCATGCCGCACACGGTTTCGTAGCGGTTGATCAGCGCCTGCACCGTGATCGTGTCGAGCACTTCGCCGGTTTCGGTGGTCTCGATCCCCTCCTTCGCCTCGACGGCGGCCTGCAGGCCGTCCGGCCAGCGCTGCAGTTGGGCGATCCGGCCGCGGGCGGCGTTGATCAGGTGCACCGCGTCGTCCCGGACGATGTAGTGCACGTCGCGCTGCAACAGCACGTGCGCGTGCAGGGCGACGTTCACCTCCGTCAGGGTCGTGCCGACGTGCTCCTCGGAGTAGAGGTCGATGCCGCCGAGCGCCTTCTCCACTTTGCGGGCGCCGACGTCGGTCAAATGGACGTTGCGGCTGTCGGAGTCGGTGTCGTAGTCGGTCCCGGCCTCCAACTCGCCGACCAGCTTGATGATCTCCAGCCGTGGCGTCTCCCGGTGCGTCGTGCCCGCCAGCACCAGCGGCACCAACGCCTCGTCGACCAGCACCGAGTCGGCCTCGTCGATCAGCGCCACGTCGGGATTGGGCGACACCAGGTCGTCGACGTCGACCACGAGTTGGTCGCGCAGCACGTCGAAGCCGATCTCGTTGACCGAGGCGTAGGTGACGTCGCAGCCGTAGGCGGCGCGGCGCTCCTCGCTGGTCGATTCGGCGGTGATCCAGCCGACCGTCAACCCCATCGCCTCGATCAGCGGGCCCATCCACTCCGCGTCGCGGCGGGCCAGGTAGTCGTTGATGGTCACCACGTGGACGTGCCGCCCGGCCAGCGCGTAGCCGGCCGCCGCGATCGCCCCGGAGAGCGTCTTGCCCTCACCGGTGGCCATTTCGATGACGTCGCCCGCGAGCATGCGCAGCGCCCCGAGCAGCTGCACGTCAAACGGACGTAGGGCCGTCGATCGCTCGGCCGCCTCCCGGGCGATGGCGAGGAACTGCGGGATGTCCTCGGACTCGGCGAGGTCGTCGAGGTTGAGCAGCCCGGCGGCCTTGCGCAGCTGCTCGTCGGTGAGGCCTGCGGCTTCCTCGTCGTATTCGGACGAGTCGGTGACCTGGCCGAGGGATCGGCTGCGGTTCTTCTCGGTGCTGGCGCCGAGCAGTCGCCAAAAACGGCTGCTCAGGCGGCCGGGTTGTGGGCGGGTGGTCTTTGACACAGGTCAACGGTACGCGACCCGCCAGCGTGCGTGTCCGTACGCGACACGCGGTTCACGCCAGGTTGGAGCGGCGGGGATACGCCACGTTGGGGTCGGTGAGGACGTTGACGACGGCGGGCAGGCCGCTGCCGAAGGCGCGTTCCAGCGCGGGCCGCAGCTCGGCCGGGGCGGAGACCAGCTCGCCGTGGCCGCCGAGGGCGCGCACCACCTCGTCGTAGCGGGTTCCCGGGCGCAGTTCGGCCACCACCGAATAGCCGTACAACGCCTCCATCGGGTGCTTCTCCAGCCCCCAGATTCCGTTGTTGCCGATCACCGAGACGACGGGCACGTTGTGCCGTACCAGGGTGTCCCACTCCATGCCACTGAAGCCGAACGCGCCGTCACCCTGCAGCAGGACGACCTGACGGTCCGGCCGGGCCAGCTTGGCGGCCAGGGCGTAGCCGGGGCCCGAGCCGAGGCACCCGAAGGGGCCGCTGTCCAGCCAGCAGCCGGGTAGGTAGCTGTCGATCACCCGTCCGGCGTAGGAGCCGAAATCGCCCCCGTCGATGACGACGATGGCGTCGCGGTCCAGCATCGGGGCGAGCTCCGCGTACACCCGCATGGGATGCAGCGGGATGCGATCGTCGGCGAGCTCCGTCTTCTCCTTGCCGCGCGCCGCGGTCTCGGCCGTCCGTAGCTCGTCGATCCAGCCCCGGTGATCGGTCCCGCCGCCGGCGGCCAGTGCCGCCAGCGTCGACAACAGGTCCCCGTAGAGCTCGGCTTCGACCGGCCGGGGATGTTTGCGCTCGGGTTCGGCCCGGTCCACCACGATGAGCCGGGTTTGCGGCCCGAACACGGCGCCGAAGCCGAGCCGGAAGTCCATGGGCACCCCGACGATCAGCGCAACATCGGCCTCGCCCAACGCTTTTCCGCGCACCCGGGAGAACGCCAGCGGATGATCGGCGGGCACCGCGCCGCGGGCCATCCCGTTCATCAACACCGGGATCTGCAGTTCCTCGGCGAGACGCAGCAGGGCCGCCTCCCCGCGTCCCCACCAGACGTTGGTGCCGGCCATGATCACCGGCCGCTTCGCCGTGGACAGCAGACCGGCGGCGCGGCCGAGCGAGTCGCCGTCGGGGGGCGGCCCCGGCGGCAGGTCGGCGAGGGCGCCGGGGCCGCCGTGATCCTCGGACATCGAAAACACGTGGTCCATGGGGAAGTCGACGAAGCCGACGCCCGACGGGGCGCCGACCGCCGCCCGCAACGCCTCGTCGACGAGCCGCCCCGCATCCTCGGCCGACTGCGCCGTGGCGGCGAAGCGGGCCAGCGGCGCCACGAACGGCACGTGGTCGATCTCCTGCAGCGAGCCCATGCCCCACCGCCCCGCGGGCGCTCGCCCGCCCAGCACGACGAGCGGCGACTGGTTCTGCTGCGCGGCCGCCATCGCGCTCATCCCGTTGGTGACGCCCGGCCCGGCGGTGAGCGCGGCGACACCGGGAACCCGCGTCACTTTCGACCAGCCCTCGGCGGCGAAGGCCGCGGTCTGCTCATGCCGGGTGTCGATCAGCCGCACGCCCTCCGCTCGGCAGCCGTCGTAGAGCGAGAACAGGTGGCCGCCGGACAACGTGAACACGGTGTCGACACCGCTGGCCCGCAGGCGCCGCGCGATGAGCCGGCCGGCGTGCAATGTTTGAGTGGGGATGGCGTCGGTGCTCATAACCGCAGCCTATCCAGATCCTTCGGGTACCTTCGCCGGAGGATTTCAAGTTCCAGCAGAGTCCATCAGCGCGACCGTGAGGAGACAGCGACCATGGGCCCAAAGCCGTTCAAGCCCTCGATCGACTGGTCGACGGCCACCATCGATTCCTTGCGGTGGGTGGCCATCGCATGGCTCGTCAGCGCGGTGGTGCTCTTCATCGTGCTGGTCGCCTTCAGGTACCTCACGCCGTGGGGCCGGCAGTTCTGGCGGATCACCCGCGGGTACTTCGTCGGGGCCCACAGCGTGCGCGTGTGGCTGATGCTGGGCGTGCTGTTGCTGTCGGTACTCCTGTCGGTGCGGCTCATGGTGTTGCTCAGCTACCAGGGCAACGACCTGTACACCGCGGTTCAGAAGGCGGTGCAGGGTCTCGCCGCCGACGACGACGCGGTCAAACAGTCCGGGATTCACGGCTTCTGGATGTCGATCGCGATCTTCAGCGTGCTGGCGGTCCTGTACGTCGTCCGGTTCATGATCGACATCTACCTGACGCAGCGGTTCATCATCGCCTGGCGCATGTGGCTGACGGCGAATCTCACCGACGACTGGCTCGCCGGGCGGGCCTACTACCGCGACCTGTTCATCGACCACACCATCGACAACCCCGACCAGCGCATCCAGCAGGACATCGACATCTTCACCGCCAATGCGGGCGGCACCCCGAACATCCCGTCCAACGGCACCGGCAGCACCTTGCTGTTCGGGGCCGTCAACGCCGTGGCCTCGGTGATTTCCTTCGCCGCGATTCTGTGGAACCTGTCCGGAAATCTCACCGTGCTCGGCGTTGACCTGCCACGCGCGATGTTCTGGACGGTGCTGGTTTACGTGCTGGTCGCCACGGTGGTGGCGATCTGGTTGGGCCATCCCCTGATTCGGCTCAGCTTCGACAACGAGAGGCTCAACGCCGCGTTCCGGTACGCCCTGGTGCGATTGCGTGACGCTGCGGAGGCCGTGGGTTTCTACCGCGGCGAGCGCGTGGAGCGGACGCAGCTGTGGCGGCGCTTCACCCCGATCATCGACAACTACCGCAAGTTCGTCCGCCGAACCATCATCTTCAACGGATGGAACTGGTCGGTCTCGCAGGCGATCGTGCCGTTGCCGTGGGTGATTCAGGCGCCGCGGCTGTTCGCCGGCCGGATCGATTTCGGCGACGTGGGTCAAAGCGCGACCGCCTTTGGCAATATTCAGGATTCGCTGTCGTTCTTCCGCAACAACTACGACGCCTTCGCCGCCTTCCGGGCGTCGATCATCCGGTTGCACGGCCTCGTCGATGCCAACGAGAAGGGGCGCGCGCTGCCGACCATACTGGTCAAGCCGAGCGAAGAGACCGCCGTCGAGCTTCGCGACCTCGAGGTGCGCACCCCGGCCGGTGACCGGCTGATCGACCCGCTGGATGTGCAACTCGCCGAAGGGGATTCGCTGGTGATCACCGGTCGCTCCGGCGCCGGCAAGACCACGCTGCTGCGCAGTCTGGCTGAGTTGTGGCCGTACGCCTCCGGCACCCTGTGCCGCCCGGACGGCGACAACGCGACGATGTTCCTGTCGCAGTTGCCCTACGTGCCGCTGGGCAGCCTGCGCACCGTGGTCTGCTACCCGAATTCCCCGGACGGCATCTCCGATGACGAACTGCGGGAGGTACTCACCAAAGTCGCCCTGGCGCCACTGCTCGACCGGCTCGACGAAGAGCGGGACTGGGCCAAGGTGCTTTCACCCGGCGAGCAGCAACGTGTCGCCTTCGCGCGCATCCTGCTGACCAAACCCAAGGCGGTATTCCTCGACGAGGCCACCTCGGCGCTCGACGAGGGGCTGGAATTCGCGCTGTACCAACTCCTGCGGACCGAATTGCCGGACTGCGTGGTGGTCAGCGTCAGTCATCGGCCCACGGTCGAACAGCACCACGAACAAGAGCTGCAGTTGCTCGGCGGCGGCCCGTGGCGGCTTGGCCCCGTGGAGGAAAAGAAGGAACCCGCCCCGGTCTAACAGCTGCCGGCCGCGTGCGCTCCGGCGCCGGGTCGTCACGCGCCTACGCGCCCCCGGCCCTGCCGGCCGCGTGCGCTCCGGCGCCGGGTCGTCACGCGCCTACGCGCCCCCGGCCCTGCCGGCCGCGTGCGCTCCGGCGCGGCGGCCGAAGAACGATCCCTCCCCCAGCTGCGTCCCGCTGGCGTAGCCCTTGCCGTCCTGGGCGATGTTCGACGCGCAGGCCCCGGCCGCATACAAGCCCGGCACCACAGCACCGTCCTGACGCAACACCTCGCCATCCACGGACGTGGCGAGCCCACCAATGGTGAAACCGGCGTACATCGCCTTCCCCAGTGACATGTCGAACGCGCCCCAGGGCCCCTGGTCTTGCGCGGCAAGGAATTCGGGCTGTTTGTGGAAGTCGGGGTCCTCGCCGCGGGCGGCGTTGGCGTTGTAACGGTCCAGCGTCGCTATCAGGTTGCCCTCCGGAATGCCAAGCGCGGCTTCCATTTCCGTGACGGTCTCCCATCCGTCGATCAGCGGGACCAGCGGCATCTTGGGGTGCTCCAGGTGCGCCTCGTCGACGATGAGGAACGCCGCGCTGTCCGGCTGGTCCATGATGAACCCGGAAGTCCTCGAGTGGTACGAATCCTCGGCGACGAAGCGCCGTCCGAGCTTGTTGACGATGATTCCCGTCAACAGGATCGACGGCGGGTAAGGCGGGGCCGTGATGAAGATCTGGTCCATGTGTTCGGTGGCGCCGCCCGCCGAGACGCCCATGCGGATGCCCAGGCCGTCGTCGTAGGTATTGCCCAGCACGAACGGTTTCTCGGCCAGCTTCGGGGTGTACTCGGCCACCATCTCCGGGTTCATCACGAACCCGCCCGCAGCGATGATCACCGACTTTGCCTTGACCGCACCGGTTTCGGAGAACTGCTTCCACATGACACCGCTCACCGCGCCGGAACCGTCGACGATGAGCTCGGTGGCGCCCGTCTCGTACCGGATCTGCACGCCCAGGCTCGCGGCGCGCTTGAGCAGCAGGTCGATCACCATGCTGGCGCCGCCGGTGTCGCCGGGCACCGGCACCTTGTGGCCGCGCGGCGCCGGCACCGCCTTCTCCAGGAACGGCCACACCTTCTCGTTGCCGGTGAACATCAGGCCCTCGGTGTTGGGCTGAATGACCGCCTTGCCCGGGAAGTAACTGCGCTCGAATTGAAAACCCAACTCTTCCAGCCAGTTGAAATGCTCGACGCTGCCCTCGCAGTAGGCGCGGATCTTGTCGTGGTCGGGCTGGCGGGACACGGCGACCAGGTAGTTGTACATCTCCTCGGGCGAGTCGGGGTGACCGGTCGCCTCCTGAACCGCCGTTCCGCCACCGAGGTAGAAGTGGCCCCCGGCAAGCGACGTGGTGCCGCCCGCCGCCGCGGCGCGCTCCAGCACCAGCACCCGCGCCCCGGCCGCCGCAGCACTGACGGCGGCGCATCCGCCCGCGATGCCGAAGCCGACCACGACCACGTCGACGTCATCGGACCACGACGTGACGTCGTCCGCGCTGACCGTTGTCGGTATCTCGGTGCTCATTTGCGCCACTCCTCTTCATCACTGCGTTCTGCATCGTCGCCGGCGCGGCTCACCGCTGCTCCTGTTTGATGTAGTCGTAGAACGCCCTCATCTCGGGCGCAATGTAGGCGATCTCCACGAACGGCACCGCCGCCTGCGGCGCCGATACGTAACCGAACTGGATCCCGCCGGGCATCACACCTTGCTGCACCACTTTCGCCCCGAATCGCGCCGACTCTGCCAACGCGGCCTCGAACTGCTCGGGGCTTTCCACCTCCATGCAGATGTGGTGCAGGCCGGGCCCGGATTCGCGCAGAAAGTCACTATAGATGTTCTCGCCACGGACCGGTTGGATCAGCTCCAGCTGCATGTCGCCGAGGTAGCTCAGTGAGATGCTGGCGACGAAATCGGCCGGCTTGCCTCGGTAGCTGCAGGAGTCCGGAGCAAAGTGTACGTCGGGGATCCGGACCCACTTGCGCACGCCTAACATGCCGGTGAGCGCGGTTTCCGTGGCGGCAAGGTCGGTGGTGACCCACGCGATCTGCGTCGGCGATTGAACGGGAAGGGTCATCGTCTCGCAGGATAGTCCAGTGGCTCGGCCCCCAGGAAGGCCCGCGGCAACTTTGCCGTGACGAGCCGCCGCGGTCACACCGGAGCCGGGTGAACATGTTCTATTTCGCGCCCCGCGCAACCGTCAATGTCGGGCCAACATGTCGACCAGCAGCCGAAGCTGGGCGTCGAAAACCGCCTCCGGGTCGGTCACGGTGTCGGCGCCGTATTGGCCGAACACCTCGAGGCTGATCGCACCCAACACGCCCGCCCAGAGCAGGAAGCACTTAGCGACGACCTCGTCATCGCCGGGAAACCCGAATTCCTGGCGGATCCGGTCGAAGTCCGACGACATGGGTTGGGGCGCAACGGCATCGGTGAGCCGGATGTCGCCGGTGGCAATCCCCGACGCCACGGCGTCGAAGAAGGCGGCCACCACTCTGGTCCCCACGGCGACGGTGCGCTCGGGCGGAGCGTGATACCCGGGCACGGGGCTGCCGTACAGCAGAGCCCAGCGGGCCGGGTGCGCGACGGCCCATCGCCGCGCCGCCCGGGAAATAGCCACGACATCGTCACTCCAGAGATCCCCGACAGCCTCGCGGGCACGGTCGACGGAGTCGGCAAGGTCCGTATAGGCGTCGACCAGCAGCAGGGTCAGCAGTTCGTCCCGGCTGGACACGTACCGGTACACGGCCGACGACACCATGCCGAGGTCCCGGGCGATCGCGCGCACGGACAACCCGGCCGCGCCGCGGTCGACCAACTGCTGGCGGCCCAGCTGGATGATGCGGGCCTCGATTTGCTCCCGCGTTTCCTGGCGTTTGCCCACACGGCCAGTCTGGCACAACCGAGATCACTGCTCTTGCTTTCTGCGCAGGATTGTGGCATCGTGCGCGTTCTAGAGAGCACTGCTCTCTTTTTATTCGCAGAGAGGACACGACATGTCGACGCGATACGAAGAGCCGAACGGTCTCGCGCGGGCCGCCAACGCGGTGATCCGCTGGCTTGCCGAGCTGGGCGTCAGCATCGCCGGGACGCGCGCGCTGCGGGTCCGCGGGCGAAAGAGCGGCAAGCCGCGGTCGGTGGTCATCAACCTGCTCACCGTCGACGGCGTGGGTTATCTGGTCTCACCCCGGGGCGACACCCAGTGGGCACGCAACGTCAGAGCCGCGGGCGTGGTCGAGACGGGCCCCCGCTGGCGGAGGCGCCGCGCCCGGGCCAGCGAGGTTGCCGACTCGGCAAAGCCGGAGCTGCTGCGGCGCTATCTGGACCGCTGGTATTGGCAAGTCAAGGGCTACGCCGCGGGGCTGACGCCGGACAGCACCGAGGAGCAGTTCCGGGCCGCCGCGCCGACGATCCCGGTGTTCGCCCTCGCGGAGGCCGACGCGACTCGCTGAATGGCCTAGCGGGCGCCCCCGCGCGCCACCCCGAGATCCTCGCGGACCTCTTCGGAGGTGGCCCGCCACGACACCGCCGCCGGGAAGTCACCCCAGACACTGTTGAAGATCCCCACCAACAGCCCGGGACCGGCGCTCGAGGGCAGGTACACCGGGCCGCCGGAGTCGCCGTTGTGGCTCTGGACGCCGTGCGACATGGTGAACCAGCCGTTGTTCACGCTTTCCACGGTCCCGCAGGTCTCGCCGGTGCTCACGCCGAAATGGCAGATCGCCTGTCCCGGCGCGAGCGCGGCCGCCGGATTCGAGATCAGTGGACGCCCGCCCGGCAGGACGTTGTTCGCCATCACGCCGTTGTCCAGCACGATCGCCTCGTAGTCGGTGATCAACTGGTCGGTGGCCACCGTCGTACCGCTGGGCGTGTTGTCCCGGAAGGCCGCCAGGCGGCCGATGACCGCGCCGCCTCGGTCGGTGACGACCCCCTCGCCACCCCGGCAGTGCCCCGCGGTGAACGCGATCTTCAGGCCGGGGTCGACGTAGCCCAGCGTGCAGACGCGGTTGCCCTGATGGATCTCCATGCCCGGATAGACCGCGACGGGGTCAGCTTGAGCCGGCGCAGGCGGCACGGATTGCGCGAGCGCGGCGACGGTGACCGACGCGGTGAATGCGCGCATTGCCAGGCGACGCACCATGAACTCCGATCCGTCGGGGCCAAATCTCGACCGATTTGAGATTACGGCGTGACTTTCGGTTACGCAGAAGTCTTCGCGCCGTCGGCCGCCCGCGTTACGGCGTCGCCGCGAGGGGAAGGGCCGCCTCCGGGTGGCCCGCGGTGCGCGGGACCCAGCCCGGTGGGCCGAACACGTAGCCCAACCGATCGCGCAGGCGGGTCGCCGATCGCCAGTCCCGGGCGATCGCGACGTACTCGCGGGTCTGCAGCTTCCAGATGTTGAACGTGTCGACCTGCTTGGTCAGCCCGTAATGCGGGCGGAACAGCTCGGCCTGGAAGCTGCCGAAGAGCCGGTCCCAGATGATGAGGATGCCGCCGTAGTTCTTGTCGAGATAGATCTGGTCCATCCCGTGGTGCACCCGATGGTGGGACGGGGTGTTGAACAGGAATTCGAAGGGCCGTGGCAGCTTGTCGATCCGTTCGGTGTGCACCCAGAACTGGTAGATCAGGCTGATGGAGAAACTGAAGAACACCATCCAGGGCGGAATTCCCAACAGCGGCAAGGGAACCCACATCAGGATCTCGCCGCTGTTGTTCCACTTCTGGCGCAGCGCGGTGGCGAAGTTGAAGTATTCGCTCGAGTGATGAGCCTGGTGCGTCGCCCAGATCAACCGCACCCGGTGCGCGATCCGGTGGTAGGCGTAGTACAGCAGGTCGACACCGAGGAGTGCGATGACCCACGTGTACCACCGGCCCGCCGAGAGTTGCCAGGGCGCCAGATAGGCGTAGATCGCCGCGTAGCCGAACAGGGCCAGGGTCTTCCACGCCGCGGTGGTGCCCACCGAAACCAGTCCCATCGAGATGCTGGCCAGTGAGTCGCGGGTGAGGTACGCGCCCGCGACGGGCCGCCCGTCCTCGGCGATGCTTTTCAGCTTCCGCGCCGCCGTCCATTCCAGCGTCAACAGCAACAAGAAGAAAGGAATGGCGAGCAGCACCGGATCCCGCATCTGCGGGGGCAGCGCCGACACAAAGCCTGAGACCGTACTCACAGGGATAAGACTACGACGAGCGGCGGGACGGCCGGGTTCCCTTGGTCCGGTATGCGGCCCATGCTGAGACCGACATCGACCAAAACTGCAGCAAACGGCGCTAGCCGCGCCCGTCCGATCGTGCTTCGTCGCCTGCGTACCACTGCACCGCCCGTACTCCGGGCTGCAGGGACAGCTCCGCCACCAGCCGCTCCAGCCGGGATGGGGCGTCCCCGTCCATGAGTAGGTGCGCAGTCAACGTGATCTCGTCTTCGCCTGCCTGACCGGTGTGGATTCCGCGCAGCGTGATGTCGTTGCTGCTCGCGTGCTGCACGATCTGGGCGCGTGCGTACTTCTCGTGTTTCGGGCGAGAGATCACCTGCACCAGGTAGGGCCGCAGGCTTTCGTCCTCGTCGCCGGTGTTGTCGCGGTCGATCAGTCGGCCCAGCGGGCGTCCGAGCACGTGGATGCCGATCACCGTCCCGGTGCCGATCAACGCGAAGACCAGGTGGCCGGACGCCGCCAGGACGCCGATCGCGGCCGAACACCACAGGGTGGCGGCGGTGTTGAGGCCCCGGACGTTGACCCCTTCACGCAGGATTACCCCACCGCCGAGGAATCCGATACCGGACACCACGTAGGAGGCGACCCTGGTGGGGCTGGTGTCCGTGGTGGCGGCGGCGTACAGAACGAACAACGTCGCGCCGCCGGCGACCAGCGCGTTCGTGCGCAGGCCGGCTCGCCGCGCCCGCCATTGCCGCTCCAGACCGATGAGGGCGCCGCAGCCCACCCCGACGGCAAGCCGGAGCGCGAAATCGGCGACGCTCAGCGTCTCCACCGGCACTCCCTCCCCCTCGTTCCCGGCCTCGCACGGCCGCTGTAGCCGCAGCTAACCAGGCCCAGGTGAACGGCGGGTGGACCACAACCCAATCAGACGCACGGCGTCCACGCGCGCGAAACCTGCGAGCAACCGGCCGACTGTTGTGGTCGCGCCCAGCTAGCTCTTGTTGAGTTGCTGGGGGCAGTAGTACTTCGCGGCGATCGCCAGAAACGACGTTGCGTGATCGGTGGTGAGTCCGGGGTTTTGGGCTTTGAGTTCGTTGACCATCTGGGGGCCGTACTCGCCGTTGCCCATCGACTCGCACACCGCTTTGGCGAACTGGACGGCCGCGTCGGACGTCTTGTAGGTGATACCCGCGCTGCTCAGCGACGCGAGAAAGCTCGACTCGTCGACGCCACCGGTATCGGGGTCGCCGTACGCGGGCGCGGCGAGCATGATCACGGCGCAACCAACGATCAGCGCCACCAGCAGCCTCATAGCTGGGCATTGTCCCATGTCGAAGTGTTGTGCGCAGCGCGGCATTGAGATCGCTGAAGCCCGTTACCTCTCAAGCTAATTCGACGATCACCGCCGCACGTCAGGCCTTGCTGAGTTGGTGTGGGCAGTAGTACTTCGCCGAGATCATCGCGAAGTTGGATGCCATCTCCATGTCCATCCCGGGATTGTGCGTCTTCACGTCGTGCACCAACTCCAGGCCCGATTCACCGTTGTTGAGGCACGAACACACCGCCCGGCCGGCGCCGACGGCCGCATCCGGGCTGGCGAAGGTGAAGCCGGCCTGATGCAGGGCGGCGAGGAACGCGCCGTCATCACCGTCGGGTTCCGGCGGAGGGCCCGCGTATGCCGGTGCGGCCAGGCCGATCACGAGGGGGACGCCCAGAAGCGCTAGAAGCCGTTTCATTTCCTACCTTCTCTCATGCCGACGGGAAGACGCGTTGACGGCGGGACTCGCCCAGTCGACCGATGAACAACGTTGCCGCCTAACCCAATTGCGCGGCGTCGGGCACGACTTTGGCCTTGTCGCCCTTCTTCAGATGCACCGCGTGGATGCCGGGTTTCTTCGCCAGCTGCTCGAGCAGGGTGTCGAGACCTTCCTGGTCGACGTTGTGGTGCTGCACCGTTTCCGGTTTCTCTGAGATCTGCGCGACCAGACGCTTGAGCTGTTCGGGCGACTGTGGGTCCTTGAGGTCCTTGATCGGCTTCATCCGGTTGCGCACACCGGCACCGACCAGGGTGGGTCCCCCGGCGCCGAGCGCGCTTCCCAGCATCCCCGCCATCCCCATGGAACTGAACAGGCCGCCCTCGCCCAGTGCGGCCGCGGGCACCGCCTCCGGCCCGGCGGCCGACAGCGCGGCGGCCACCGTGCGGATGGCCGGCGTGGAGGTGGCCCAGCTGGGCGGAACCGACAGCTTGCCCACCAGGGTGCCGGCGTTGCCCATGCTCGCTATCGGGCTGATCGCGCTGTACAGCGTGCCGCGGCCGAAGCCCAACGCCCCGAGCCCGGCCCCGAGTGCGTCCTTCGGCAGGGCACCGTAGGCGATGGGCGGGGCGAATTTCAGCCACTGCGACAGGGGGAAGTTGATCAGCAGCCCGATGTCGTTGAACTGCGTGGTCAGCCCCAACGGCACCTTGACGGCGTTGTACATGGCCGTATAGAAGCTCGCCCCGCCCGGGACGGTGTTCAACAGGTTCGTCCAGAACGAGTTGTAGTCGGACGCGAGCTGTGCCAACCAGGCCAGCGGACCGGTGTAAGTGCTGGCCGTGCTGCTCGTGCTGGCCGCGGTGCTCACCGTGGACGCGACTTTGCCGGCCGAGCTGCTGGTGGCCTGGCTCACCGCGGCCGCTTGCGTCGTCGCGCTTGCGGCGTTGGTGGTCTGAGGGGGCTCGGTGAACTGCGCCAAGTTGTTGGTGGTCGTCGCTGAGGACGCGAAGTAGGTGTCCATAGCCGTAGCGTCTTGGGCCCACATCTCGCTGTATTCGGCCTCGTTTGCCGCGATGGCGGCAGTGTTTTGGCCGACGACGTTCGTCGCCACCAGCTGCGCCAGCAGAGCGCGATTCTCCGCGATCACAGACGGCGGCACGTGCGCGGCGAACGCGGTCTCGTAGGCGGTCGCCGCCTGGTTGGCCTGGGTCGCGGTCTGCGCGGCTTGGGCCGCGGTTTGCTGCAACCAAGCCGCGTAGGGCGCGGCGGCGGATGTCATCGCGATCGACGCCGGGCCTACCCACGGCCCGGCGGCCAGTGTCGAGATGACCCACGAGTAGGACGTTGCGGTGGACTGCAATTCGGTGGCCAGGTTTTCCCAGGCAGTCGCCGCGGCGACCAGCGACTCCGCTCCCGGCCCGCTGTACATCCGGCCCGAGTTGAACTCCGGCGGAAAGGCTCCGTAAAACATCGTTGTCTCCCCTACTCGGGCGCTTGGGCGGACGGTGCTGGACTGATGTGCGTCGTGGTCATGGCCGTCACTCCTCGATGTAAGGGATCACGATGATGGTGGCCGCGGCGGGGTCTGCCTCGGCGACCGCGCCGCCCAGTGCGCCGCCGGCTGCGGCACCGCCGCCCACCGAGTGGGTCGCGCTGCTGGCGACGGCGCGGCCCAACAGGCTGGACAGACCCATCTGGCTGAACATGCCCTCTTCGCCGGACAGCGTGGCGGCCGGGACGGCCGCCATGTTGGTGGGCAGCACCTGGGCGAGCGTCCGGATCGTCGGGGCGGCTTCGGTCCAGCCCTGGGGCACCGACATGCCGCCGACCAGGGCCGCCTTACCTATGGATCCCGACACCGGCCCCACGGCGGAGCTGAGCATGGGCCGCACGGCGCTGGCACCGTTGGTCAGCGGGGCGAGCGCGCCGGATATCGCCTTCGGCCCCGACAGGTAGGCCGCGGCACTCTGACCATTCTGGCCCCAGGCGTAGGCCTGTCCGAACGACAGGAACGGTCCACCGGGGATGGTGCTCCAGGACTGCGGCGAGTAGACCCCGGTGAAAACCGACCAGAACTCGTTCCAGTTCGTGATGGCACTTGGCACCGTCAGCCCTGACGACGAGGTGGACGTCGTGGTGGCGGTCGTTGCGTTCTGAACCGCAGTCGACGTCGAGCTGGTCAGCTGGGACAGCTGCGCGGCGGTGTTCGAGCTGGACTGCGCACTGGACTGGGTGACCGCGGCCGCCTGCATCGGCGCGGCCGACTGGTTGGTGGTCTGGGGTGGCTCGGCGAACGGGGTCAGCTGCGACGCGGTCGCCGACGAGGCCGCGTAGCCGTACATCGCGGCGGCGTCCTGCGCCCACATCTCCATGTATTGGGCCTCGGTGGCGGCCATCGCCGGAGTGTTCTGGCCGAGGATGTTCGTGGCAATCAAGGTCGCCAGCAGCGCGCGGTTGGCGGCGATCACCGGCGGCGGCACGGTGGCCGCAAAAGCCGCCTCGTAGGCGCCCGCGGCCAGCTTGGCCTGGGCGCCGGTCGCTTCGGCCTGAGCCCCGGTCGCGTGAATCCACGCCACATACGGCGCCGCGGCGGCGGCCATCGCTATCGACGACGGCCCCGTCCACGGTCCCGTCGCCAGCGCTTCGACCGCCGAGTTGTACGACGCGCCGGTGGCCTGCAACTCCGCGGCCAACTCGTCCCAGGCCGCCGCGGCGGCGAGCAGCGGACCCGACCCCGCACCGACATACATCCGCCCCGAGTTGATCTCCGGCGGAAGCGCCCCGAAATCCAGCATCTACTACCTCCGGTCCCCTAAGTGGCCGCCATGGTAGGCGTGGCTTAGCTGCCCTGGCCGCATTCGAACCTCGGTTCTAATGAAACGCATCAAATCCACCACCGAGACCATGAGCTCATTTCACACGTGTCGGACAACTGACCATTTTCTCCTTTATCTGAGGCCCCACCAAGATTGGTGCGCAGCCCAGCGTCGCACCGCTTCACGAATGTAAGTGAAATTGTCACCGCACTGTATTCGGTCGGCGTTCCCGGAAGGTAACGACATGTAAATAATGAATGTCAGCGCGGCGTACCTCGGTGTGAGAACTCTGCGTCTGTAGCTACTCCTTTCGATTCGGGAAGAGCGACTTAAGAGCGATTTGAAGCACAACTTAGCAACGGATTGTGAGGTGATTCACAATCGCAAATTAGAATGACGAATTCCACGGATCGGCACTATCGCGACGATTCGCTACATCAATTCTGACCGAGGTTTACGCGGAGTCGAAACGGCCCGTACTAGCCTCCTATTTCCATGCGAAAAAAAGCACAAAAAAGCCGCATGCGGTAATGCCGCAAAACGTCGATCGGTTCAGACCCGCAAGCTCATGGCGCACATGTCAATCCGAAATAATTACGTCCTCGATCTCACATTCGATTACGCCCAATTGGAACCGACTGCGCCGTCGGTGCCGGACACGTTGCTCCGGCGGTCTGTGCCTTCTGCCCGTGGGCGTTGACCTGCTTGTAGACCGCCTGGGGGTCTTGTCGCCCGACTGGTGGCCGGCCACCGAACCGGCGCCGCCCCGGGAGTCGCCGGCGGCAAGCACATCGCGAAAGACGGCCTGACGTCGGCTTCCGGCGAGGCCGCTCGGGCGCCAATGGTGGCGGCATGGGCGTCTGCGCCGCCGGATTGATGGTTGGTTGTCACGCCATTCCCCTACCGTTCATCAACACGAAGGGTAAACGGGCTACTCCTCGCCGCCGCTGATTAGCTGCTGACAGTTTCCTGGGAGCCGGTTTTCCCTGGTCATGCGTGGTTTCTCGAGTGTCACCGGGGGCCTGTGGCGGTGGTCAGAACGTTGCCAACCGTCCGACTTTGCTCAAACGATGTGTAAAGACCGTCGCGACCGTGGGCCGCGGCCCAAGCCACAGAGTTGTCGATACCGGCTCGCAGGTCCGTCGGCCGTGGTGATATCGGACCCGGGTGCATCGACCGCCCTGCGGGAACCGGAGCGGGCTTACGTGGTCTTGTTCTCCGCGACTGCCGCGCTGAGGCCCTCGGCGAGGTCCTCCTGAGTCAGCTCCCTGAACCGCAGCAGCTGCCGCTCGCTGAATTCGGTGACGTCACTGGACAGCACCGCGTCCAGGTCCTCGTCGTCCAGGCGGAAGCTGCGGTGATCGCGTGCCTTCTCCACCACGTTGCGTACGAAACCGGCATTGCCGAGCGTATCGATTCCGCGGATCAAGTCGCCGTCTTCGGAGTAGCTCTCGTCGAGATAAAACCTGGTGTACGACGGCAACAGGGATTGGGCCGCTTCCTCGGTGATGACGTCCTCGTTCTCCTGGCCCATCAACCGGGTCAGCGCGACCAGCTCCTCCGGGGTATAGCTGAAGAACTCGATCACCGTCGAAAACCGCCGCCGCAGACCCTGGTTCACGTCGAGCATCTTTTCCATGGCCTTGGCGTAGCCCGCACCGAAGACCACGAGTTCGTCGCGATGGTTCTCCATGTACAACAGCAACGTGTTGATGATCGCGTTACCGTACGGGTCACCCTGCTGGTAGCCCTTCTCGTGCAAGGTGTGCATCTCGTCGAAGAACACCGCCCCGCCCAAGGCTTCCTCGAGCATCTCCTCGGTGTTCTTCTCCGCGTCGGCCATGTATCGGCCCAACAGCTTGGTCCGGCTGGTCTCGACCACCACCGGCTTGCGTAGCACCGTCAAGCCGCACAGCTGCTTGGCGAATGCTCGCGCCACCGACGTCTTACCGGTCCCGGGCGGCCCCAGCAGCAGGGTGTGCCGCGACGTCACCGGCACGGGCAGGCCCATCTTGGCGCGCGCCAGGTTCACCTTCGTCGTCGCCTTGATGAGCTTGATCTCCCGCTTGGCGCGCTCCATGCCCAGCATCGCGTTGAGCTCCGCGTCACCCTCGGCGAGATAGCGCGCGGCCTCCTCGGCGTGGCGCGCGGCCTCCACCTCCGCCCGGGTCGGCGCGCTGTCCGCATCCCACGGATCGGTGCGCGCCTCGATGGTTTCCGGGTCGGTCAGGACCAGTCGATAGTTCGGGTTGTCCAGCGCTTCTCGGGCCGGGCTGAACTTCGGATCCCGCGAATAGACCCGGCGCAGCAGCTCGACGGCCTCTTCCTCGCGTCCCAGGTGTCGCAAGCACATGCCCTGGGTGTACAGGGCAATGTTGGCCGCGCCCGGTACCCGGTCACCCTCGACGGCGTCCTGGCCACGCCGCAGCGCCTCCTCGAAGACACCGAGCGACGCCAGCGCCGTGGTGGCCATCGCCGCGCCGGCGGCCTTCAGCTCGGGCTGACGCCAGACCTTGCCCTCCGGGAACTGATTGAGCACGTCCGGCCAGCGGCCGGTCCGGAAATACAGCACACCTCGCACGTAGTCGACCAGCTCCTGCTCGAACGGCTGGCGGGGCTCGATCCCGTCGAGCAGCTCCGCGGCCTCCTCGTAGCGCTTGGCCTCGGCGAGAACGGCCGCGTAGGCGCACGCAAGCGACTCGACGCTGGTGACGGCCAGCTGCAGGAACAAGCCGTCCGAAACCTGCGGACGGAAGTGCAGATCGGTGACCCCGAGCCGGCGGGTCTCCCACCCGAACGTCCGGATCGACGCCCACGCGCCGGCGAGCACCTCGATGCTGCGCTCCCCCGCCAGTAGCCGCGCCAGCCAGGCGTCGCACATCCCGGGGTCCAAATTGCTTGCCGTGGTGAACATCTGCGATGCCACCTGGGGGTTGTGACTCGGTTGTAGCCCGTTGACCGATATCCCGGATGCCAACAGGCCGGCGACCATCGCGTTGCGGGCGCCTTCAGCCGTCGATTGCGGCCGCGTCATTGGGCTACAGGCACGCCCGCCGGGCTCCCTCGCAGCTGGTCGACCGACAGCACTAGGTCATCGTCGTCGTCACGCAGGCCGCGGCTCGGCACGACAAGCAGGTCGCGGGTGGCCGGTGCGGGCAGGCTGGCGCGGACGGCCGCCAGCTGACGTCCGGTGAGGCGGTTGAGGCCGGCGGACACGTCTCGGGGCAGCCGCTTCTCGCTGTGGTAGCGGACCCACGCCGAAATCTGCGGCCGGCCCGCTCGAGCGGTGAGCCGGACGGTCAGCACGGTGGCCACGGTGTCCGCCTGCCACAGCTCGTCGAGCGTGTCGGTGGACAGGTCGGCGGGCGTCACCCAGAAGCTGGTGGTGAAGCCGTTGAAGTGCTTGAGGTGGCGCCAGCCGGGCCGGCTCCAGGTCGGCTCCAGGTCGGCCAGCACCGCACGGTCCACCTCGGTGATCTCCTCGGCGGTCAACGGCCTTGCGGCGCAGGTGAGCCCGTCGAGATCCTGCGCAAGCCGCTCGGTGGCCGCCACGAACGTCGAAGCCAGCGAATCACGGACCGCCACCGCGGCGATGTTGCGCTGTGGGTTCATCCGCAGCACCAGCCAGGTCCGGCGGACATACGAGCTGGGCTCGCCGTTGGCCACCTCCCACTCCTCGGGGCCCCAGTCGTCGAGCTTCGACAACTCCGCGGCGTTACCACCGCGGCGCACCTTCACCGACACGATGTCGATGTCGTCGAGGTGAATATCGAACTGGCGCAAGCCATCAGCGACGGCCTGCACTAACAGGGTGGGCGGCGACGTCCGGTGCCGGTGTCGCGACGACGGGTCGCCGTCACCCCCGTTGAGCGCGATCACCGTCACCAGCTGGCCCTCGTACTCGCGCACGCCGACCTTGTCGCGCCCGAACCGGCGCTGGAAGTCGTGCGGCGGAGTGCAGCCCGCACCCAACGCGGTGCCCGGATCGGCGGACCAATCCCACAGCCAGGTCGCCAATCCCGATGTCACCGTGATGCCGTGATAGGTCACCAACGACAACAGCGCGATCAACGCAGCGAGGCCGACACCCACCCAGAACGCGATGCGGTAGGTGCCCTGCCAGGACTCTGGGCAATGGCTCGCCACCACCAGGATGGCGATGTCCACCAGGAACACCGCCGTGACCCGTGGCCACGACAAAGACAACCCGAACCTGCGCTGAGCTTTCATGACTGTTACTGCTCCGCCCTCATTGCTGCTTCCGCGATCGCTTCATCAGCATCGCCGTACCAAACACGCCCCCGCCGATCAGTAACGCCCCGAGCAGGCCTCCGGCGGCCACCCACACCGGCACCATATCGCGGGCCGGGGTGGGCTTGGGGATGTTCAGAGGCGCCGAAAGTTGCTGCGGCGGCTTCAACGGCCCCTCGGGCACGTCCCACGTCAGCGCCGCCACCGGGTCGACGATGCCGTGGCCGATCTGGTTGTCCACGCCGCGTGCCGGTGCGCGGGCGGTGCGGGTCAACCGGTTGATGACCTGGTAAGCCGACAGCTGGGGGAACTTGGCGCGAACGAGCGCGGCGACGCCGGACACGATCGCGGCCGAGAAACTGGTGCCGGACGGAACCAGCAGCGTGTTGTCGGGTCCGTCGATCGCGTTGATGACGCCGTCGTCCCGGGGCGATAGGCCGACAACGTCGGTGCCGGGTGCGGCGATACCCACCCATGGACCTGCCACGCTCGTCGATCCCTGCCCCTGACCGCCCTGGGTCAACGGGCGGCCGTCTTCGTCGACCGCCCCGGCCGTCAGCACGTAGTCGCTGAACCAGGACGGTGTCACGACCGTGGTGACGGCGTTCCAGTTGCGAGGATCGTTGGGCTGCAAGGGATCATGCGGCGGGTTCTGCTTGCAGTCCTTCTTGCTGGTGTCGCCTGCCGCCGCCACGATGACGGCGTTCTTGTCGACCGCCGCGTAGCGCACCGCGGCGCCCAGCGCGCGCTGGTCGATGATGTTGCGGGCGCTCATGCAGGTCACGTCCGAGATGTTGATCACCTGCGCGCCCATGTTGGCGGCGTGCACGATCGCCCGTGCCATCGTCTGCACGTCATCGATCTTCGCCCGGGTCTGCGGGTCCTCGTCGCCGGTGTAGGCGTCCTTGAGACCGAACGCCTGGCTGGACTGGCGGATCGCGATGATGTCCACATCCGGGGCGACACCGCTGAACGCGTCGGGACCGGCCGACGGCGCAGGCGGTGGAGGTGGCGGCGGTGGCGGTGGGTCGAGCGGGCGTGGGTTGTCAACGCGGACCACGTGCCCGCCATGGGAGTAGCTCGGGATCGTCACCGTGCCGTCCGTGCGGTTGCCCGCGGGAGCCTGCCCGCCGGGTTGCGCCGGTTGAGCGCCGCCCTGCGGTGCCTGCCCACCCTGCGGTGCCTGCCCGCCTTGCGGTGCCTGCCCGCCTTGCGGTGCCTGCCCACCCTGCGGCGGTCCTGGCGGCGGACCGGCCGGCGCGGGCGGCTGCGGTGGAGGCGCCCCGAACGGTCCGGGAGCGGGCGGCTCCTCCTGAGGAGTGGGGGGAACCATCGTCACGGTCTGCGGCAGCGGCGACAACGTCACCGTCTGGGGCGGCGGCGCTTTCGGCGGCGGTTCGGTGGTGGGGATGGTGACCGGCCGGCGCGGCGCAGCCGGCGGCACCCCCGCGCCGTTGGCCGGGGCGGCGCCGATCATCGAGGCCACGATGGTGCCGTGCGCGTCGCAGTCCGACAACCCGTCACCGCCCATGACGTAGTCACCGCCGGGGATCAGATGCGGAAACCGCGGGTGCGGGCTCACGCCGGTGTCGATGACGGCCACCTTCACGCCGGCACCGCGGCCGAACTGCCATGCCTCCTGCAGGTTCAGCATGTCCATGTACTTGGGCTGCAGCCGGAAGTCCGTGCCGGGCAGCACCCCGACCTCGGTGCAGTAGGAGTTCTGCTTCATCGGCGCCGGCGGCCCGGGCGGACCGTCGGGCGGCACCGCCCCCGGATCGATCGTCGGCGGCGAAATCGCATAAGCGGGCGGCAAGCCGGCCAATGCTCCTGAGGCGAGCAAGATTGCGGCGAGGGCGGCAGCGGATGCGCGCCCTCGCCACACCTTGCTACTACCGGTAGCGGATTGCTGCATAGACATTCATCAACCACAATGCCAGCGGGAAGATCGGCATCAGGCAGAGGTATTCGATCCATTCCACGAACTTGCGGAACAGCGGGCTGTAGATGGTGTTGGGCACCACGGCCGCGGAGGTAAGCCCCGCCGCCGGCAGCAGCACCAGAATCGCCGCGCTGATCGACACGGCCAGGGGCGACTGCAACACGAGCGCGTACCGCGCCACGACCGCACCGACGATGAGGACGGCGGTGACGGCCAGGGTGATCGCCTGCCAGCGGTCGACGTAGGAGCGTCCGCGCAGCATCAGGAACCCGGCGCTGAAGCCGGCCAGCAGCAGCGGCAACCAGCGTTGACCGGTGTGCGGGTCCGACAACGCCGCCAGCGAGACGACCATCAGCACGCCCAGACCGATCAGCAGACCCGACAGGAAGGAGCGGGCGCGTTCGGCCTGCACCAGGACGTCACGGACGGACGCGGGTCCCTCGAGAACCGGGGGGCCACCGTCGGAGCGAACCACAGTGGTGGGCAGGTCCGGCCGGGCCTCGAACACCCACCGGCTGGTCGCGGAGGGGAACACCGGCAGCCGGATGCCGGCCAACCGGCGCGAGAGCGCCGGCGCGGTGTGGTAAACCAGCACGCACACGAGGACGACGCTCGTCAGCAGTGTCACCGCGCTGGTCATGGCGACCATTCGCGCCAGGGCCGCGATCGCCGTGACCAGGCTGATGGTGATGAGCGCGGTGTACAGCGCCAGCCGGCGCCCGGTGAAACGCACGGCCAGCATCGCGGCGATGGTCAGCACGCCGAAGCCCAACACCGCGTGCGGGGAACCCACCCCGCCGGGGGGAGCCGCCGCCGCGGCGACCGTGAGGGGCGCCAGGCCGCTCAGCAACAGGATGTCGCCGACGCGGCGATCCTGGTCGGTGCGCGCCCGCATCAGCAGCATCAACGCGACGCCGAGCACCACCGCGGCGATCACCGCGGAGTACGCCGTCGGAAGCCAGGAGTTGTGGTGCCACCGGTACCAGAGCAGCAAGCCCGAGGCGGCGGTGACGCCGGCCGCCACCATCGACGCGCCGACCTGGACCGCAACGACCGGGTCGATCGCGGCGAACCGTTTGCTCAGGTCCGCCGCCACCGCGGTGGAGATGTGCTCGATGACCTGCGAGCGATGCTCGGTGTCCTGGATGAACCGGATCCACAGCCGGTCACCGTCGTAGACGTCCTGTTCGGTCAGGGACTGGGTGGCCCGCAGGGGCGTGCCGTCGACCAGGCAGAGCGCCCACCTGCCGCGACCCATGGCCTCCAACGGCGCCTCGCCGAGCTCCCTGAGCCGGCTGTTGACCACCTTCAGCAGCGGCTCGGTCATCACCGACACCGGGGCGTTGGCGTCCAGCAGGACGCCGATCTGTACGCCCGCGCCGGCCATAACGCCGACCACGACCGCCCGAGGCTGCGAAACTCCCTCAACGTCAGGCTGTAGCGCTTCAACTACCGCAGTCATCGCCCTGAACCCCTTACCGTCGTGAACGTGTTGCCCCGCGCCGCCAGCCGGGCGGGGGTCTGCGCCGGCCCGCTTTCCGGGGCGCTGCGGCCCCCAGGAAAGTGCAGCTCGACTATTCCGAATTCCATCTACCCCGCCTTGCGATTAATAGCTTTGGTGACGCCGGTTTGAGATTTGCTGAAATCTCTTAGAGAAGTATGCCGTGTTGGCATCTCAACCGCATGTTGAGTGCAAAGACATTGGTGAACTTTGTGTTTCGTCGAATGTCAGACCCTGCTGTGGGTTTTCCACTCGCCGTAGGGAAGTGTGTCGAGCACGGTCTTGACGCCCACCTGTACCAATTGCGGGGTCGCCGGGCAGATGGCCAGCCAGGCCTCCCCCGACCCGGCCGTCCGCGCCTGCTGGTAGAGCGCGATGCGGCCACCGGAACCGTCTTTGAGCGACAGCACCGAGGCGCTGGGGCCCTTCGCGTCGTCCCGGTATTGACGCGCATACACCGCGACCTCGGCCGCCGGGTCGGAGAGCGCCTGGCCCAGCGCGGCCACAGTGGCGGCGCTGATGCCCATCCGCCGCAGGTCACCGCCGGAGAACACGTTGAAGCCCGACTCCTGCCACGACTTCGTCGCTTCCAGCATCTCTTCCAGCGGCACGTTCACCGCGTTGATCGCCGCCGGTTCTGCGTGGTGTATCGACTCCAGCGCGTCCAGGACCAGTGACGCGATCGAGGAGCTGTCGGCGATGGCGACGTCGTCGACGGTGATGTCGCTGCCCACCCGTACCGCGGACACCCAGTGCTGGCCGCGACGCGCCAGCACCACCCGGAACTCATTGTCGGGGATGTCACGTGACCCGGGCGGCTGGTTCTCGTCGTCCACCACGCCGTAGAGCAGCTTGCCCCGGGACAGCAGGGCGATGACCTCGAGGTCCGGCGCGGCGAGCACCCTCATCCGGGCGGCCACCTGCTCGTTCACCTGATCGTTCTCGACGATGCCCTGCTCGCGCATCACCGCCATGCCGGGATGCTCGTTGAGCCAGTCGCTCGAATCGGTCGAAACATATGGCCGGCACCGCAGCTCCGGGGCGACGTGCCGAATGTCCAGAAGGGCCTGGAGCATCCAGAAACCGTCGACGTTAACGGTGATGTCAGTGCGGGCGGTCTGTTGGTCCATCAATACCTCGAGGGTTCAAAGTGCACGATAACCGCAGGACGCGGCAGCACACCGACGTGTGGTGTGCTGCCGCGCCTGAAGTTGGGGTTAGGCCCAGCTGGACCCAACGGCGCTGTCGGTGCTGGCCATGTTGCTGCCGGCGCTCTGCACCTTCTGGCCGTGGGCGTTGGCCTGCTCGTAGATCACCTGGAAGTTGCGACCCAACTGGGTGATGAACTCCTGGCAGGCCACCGAACCGGCACCGCCCCAGAAGTCACCCGCAGCAAGCACATCGCGAACGATGGCCTGGTGCTCAGCCTCCAGAGACGCGGCCTGGGCCCGGATCAAGGCACCGTGGGCGTCGACATCGCCGAACTGGTAATTGATTGTCATAACGGTCTCCTAATGTCTGGAATGGTACGCAGCCGCGGTTTTTAGCGCTAGCTGCTGAGGATTTGCTGCGAAGCCTGCTCTTGCTGCTCGTAGTTGTTCGCGTCGCGGATCAGCCCGTCGCGCACCCCGTGGAGCATGTTGACGATGTTGCGGAAGGCCTGGTTGACCTGACCCATGGTGTCGTACGAGGTGGCCTGCGCCTGACCGCTCCAGCCCGAGCCGGCGATGTTCATCGACGACGCCCACATCTTGCGGGCCTCGTCCTCGACGGTCTGGGCGTGGACCTCGAAGCGGCCCGCCATCGCCCGCATTTCGTGCGGGTCGGTCATGAAACGTGTTGCCATGTTGGCTGTCTCCTTTTATTGCGTGAGTACTCAGATACTTGCGGTGATTACGACGATGGCCGGACCGGTTACGCGCTGGCGAACCGCCGAGCCGAATACAAAAGGATGATCCCCCCTTCCCGTCAGCCGGCGGCCACCGGTCGCTGTAACACGGTGAGACGGACGTCAAACCCGAACTCCGGCGTTTGAGTTGTCCGGCCGTCAGCCCCCGAGATCATCGGTAGCTGGGCGGTCAGGCGGCGGAAGACCACGTCGATGACGTCCGGTCCCAACCATCCAACCGCCGGTCCGATCAGCCCGCAGCAGCTGCGTTGGCCGCCTCGGTTGCAGCGTAAGAGCCCGAGCTCATCGACAGAGTGTTCACGAACGCCTCGTGAATGGCGGCCGCCTGAGCGCTGACCGCCTGGTACATCTGCGCGTGCGCTGCGAACTGCGCCGCCGTCAGCGCCGACACCTCGTCCGCCGCCGCCGGAACCACTCCGGTCGTGGGGGCGGCTGCAGCCGCGTTCTGAGCGCTCAGCGTTGAGCCGATGGCCTGCAGGTTTCCGGCCGCCGCAGCCAAAGCCTCAGGCTGTGTGGTCACGAAAGACATGCTTGATCCCTCCTAAGTTCAATCCCCGACTCTGCAGAGAGTAGATGACGGCGGCCCTTCAAGCTCTTTCGGAAGCCGCCTGTTTGCAACTGTTCACGTGACGGTACGACGAATTCATTTTTGGTAACGCCACAGTAACAGCGTCCGGCCCGGCTCGCCTCCCTTTCAGCTTCGTCACAGCAAACTGTGACGGAGTCGTTGGAGAAAGACCCTGGTCGACGTCTGCCGGGGTGCTGCCGCAGGGCAGGCCCCTTAAAAATCCGATTGTCATTATTTCCCTACGATCCGCTAGCAACCGGTGGACCGCCCGCCTGCGGTGGTCCCGGGTACACCGCAACCGGCCTGCGGCCGCGGAGTCTCCACCCGTAGCCGACCCCCTCTGTTAACCCGTAGGTCATGTTGGCGAGCGACCGGCACTGGTTATCCGGCGAAGGGGGGTCGGGCCATGACGGTGGGGCGGAACCCGTATCGGGGTCCGGCCCCGGCGTGGGTGCCGCTGCCGATGCCGGCCAGGGGCATGCCACCGAGCAGGTTGCCCGGTCCCGCAGCCCCCTCGGGGGCGGCGCTGATGGCGCTGACCGGGATGGCCGAGTGGGTCATCGCGGGGATCGCCGGGCCGCCCGTCCAGGCCACCGGCACCGACAGCTTGCCGCCGATGGAGGCCGCACCGCCGATGGCCGCCGCCGGGTGCACCGCGCCGGCGCCACCGCCGAGCAGACCACCCAGCCCGCCCAGGCCGGGCAGGGCCTTGGCCGCCGCCGGGGCCGCGCCGCCGATCACGCCCAGAGTCTTGGCCATCTGCACACCGAAGTTACCCATACCGACACTGAAATACGGCAGACCCTCGGTGTTATAGAACAAGCTGGCGAACGGGCTGTAGCCATTGATCGCGCTGCCCAGGCTGGTGGGCAAACTGGTCTGGCCGGTCAACAGGTACCAGATGTAGCTGAACGGATCCTGGGTCGCCTGCGTGGCGGCGGTGGTCGTCGCATTGGTCGTCGCGTTGGTCGTCGCCTGCGTAGTGGGCTGAGCCAACGACTGCAAGACCTTCGACGTGTTGGTCGCCGTCGAGTTGGTCGTCGCGCTGGTGACCGCGGCGCTCTGAGTGGCCGGGGCGGTGTCGTTGGAGATCTTCGGGGGGGCGCTGAACTGCGTCACCTTGGTCGCCGTCGCCGACTGACCCGCATAGCTGTACATCGCGCTGGCATCCTGCGCCCACATCTGGCCGTACTGGGCTTCCAGCTGGGTGATCGCGGGGGTGTTCTGCCCCAACACATTGGTCGAGATCAGCTGCATCGTCTCGGCGCGGTTGGCCGCGATCAGCGGCGGTGGCACCGACGCAGCCAGCGCGGTCTCGTAAGCCGCCGCCGCCGCCTGAGCCTGGGTGGCCGCCTCCTCGGCCTGCGCGGCCGTCGTCGTCATCCACGTCACATACGGCTGGACCGCGGCGGCCATCGACGCCGACGCCGGCCCCAGCCAGTCCTCACTGTTGAGCGCGGTGATCAGCTTCTCATAGCCCAATGCCGCCGAGTTCAGCTCCGCCGCCAGCGCATTCCACGCCGACGCCGCGGTCATCAACGACCCCGACCCCGGACCGGCATAGATCCGCGCCGAATTGACCTCCGGCGGTAACGCCCCGAAATCCAACATCATTGACTCCTTTAACTGGTTGTGCGGCGTGGCTCGGGTCTTGATTTGACGAAAATGCGGTTGCGGCGAGCCGCCCGGCACCCAATCCCAGCTGCGTTCATTCCCGGCCCCCTACCCGGCCGATGGTGGGCGTGTGAGCACGCTGTAGCGGAAGCCGTACTTGTGCGAGTAGCCCGCGGCGGCGGTGCGCCGGCCGATGGCGCCGGTCGGCACACCGCGCAGCAGGGCGTTGCCGGGTGGGGTGGTCGCCGAAACGGCCGCCTGCGCCGGGATGGCCTCGGCGCCGGCGGCATCGGCCGGGCCGACCGCGGAGGTCAGCGTGGCCCACTGCTGGGGCACGGACAGCGCCCCGACGTGAGAGGCCGTTCCGGCCCCTGCCGATACCGCTCCGCCGCCGATGCTGCCCAGGTTGCCCAGCCCCAGTTGGGCGAACTGCGGCGTCGGGAACCACGCACCACCGGCACCCGCCGTCGCACCGCCGGGACCGAACGTCAGTTGCTGGCCCATCGACCAGCCGAAGTTGGCCAGACCGTTCGACTGATACAAGAGGGACGAGGTCTGTTTCAGAACCGTGGTGTAGTTAGCGGGCGTGAGCGACCACCAGTTCGTCGGACTCGGAAGGACGTCTTGCAGACTGGCGCCGGTTGTGGTCGGTGCGGTAGCGGCGGCCGTGACTTGCTGCGTCGCTTGCGAGGTGGTGGTGGCCGACAGCACCTGCGGGATGGAAAGCTGCGACGACGCGTTGGCGGCGGTCTGAGCGGCGTCGCCCGCCGGCTGCTCGACGGCCTGGGCCACCGCTGATCCCTGGTTGGCCAGTCCATCCGGGTTGGTGGTACTCGGCGGGGGGTCAAAGGGAGCCAGCGTCGTGACCGTCACCGAGGCCGCCGCATAGCCATACATCGCCGCCGCGTCCTGAGCCCACATCTCCGCGTATTCAGCCTCCGTGGCCGCGATCGCCGCGCTGTTCTGCCCGAAGAAGTTCGTCGCGATCAACGTCGCCAACAGAGTTCGATTCGCCGTGATCACCGGAGGCGGCACCGTCATCGCAAACGCTGCCTCGAAAGCGGCCGCCGCGGCCCGGCCCTGACCAGCCGTGTCCTCCGCCAGCGCTGCTACCGCACTCAACCAACTCGCGTACGGCAGCACCGCCGACAACATCGACGAGGACGCCGGCCCCGCCCACGGGCCGTCGGTCAGTTCCGAAATCACCGAGCCGTAGCCGCTGGCGGCGGTCGCGACCTCCGCGGCGACCTCGTCCCACGCCGCCGCCGCAGCCATCATCGGCCCCGAGCCCGGACCCGCATAAATGCGACCGGAGTTGACCTCCGGCGGTAGCGCCCCGAAGTCGAACACTTACGGACCGCCCGACTCGAACGACATCTATTCCCCCGCAATTGGCCTTCGTGGATGGCTTCAAGCAATTTGCTTGGTTGCGAAGGCTAGATCGCCGCGAGGCCTCGTCGCTCGCGGCGACCTCGGTCGGCCGGAGGAAAGCCAACTCGTCGACCGCAGTTTCTGGCCAGCCGCACGGGCCCCGGCGGTTCGCGCTCATGTCATGGGTTCACGGGCACTACCTGCATGAACGCCGCATTGGTTCGATCGCCCTATAGGGGTTGGGCCTGGGCAAGCCGGCCGGGACTAACGCGGAGTATCTGTTAAAAATCCGGCCGCAGAAAACCTTGCGACGAAAGGGGGCCGCCCGGTGCGGGACGGCAAGGCCAGCCACGGCCGTTGCCGTCGGCGGCCGAACGCCGAAAGACGCTTTAGCGCTGCACTTTTCGCGCGCTAAAGCGTCTTTCGCGTGCTGCGGACGGTTATCCGGCGAAGGGGGGTCGGGCCATGACGGTGGGGCGGAACCCGTATCGGGGTCCGGCCCCGGCGTGGGTGCCACTGCCGATGCCGGCCAGGGGCATGCCACCGAGCAGGTTGCCCGGTCCCCCGGCGCCCTCGGGGGCGGCGCTGATGGCGCTGACCGGGATGGCCGAGTGGGTCATCGCGGGGATCGCCGGGCCGCCCGTCCAGGCCACCGGCACCGACAGCTTGCCGCCGATGGAGGCCGCACCGCCGATGGCCGCCGCCGGGTGCACCGCGCCGGCGCCACCGCCGAGCAGACCACCCAGCCCGCCCAGGCCGGGCAGGGCCTTGGCCGCCGCCGGGGCCGCGCCGCCGATCATGCCCAGGGTCTTGGCCATCTGCACACCGAAGTTACCCATACCGACACTGAAGTACGGCAGACCCTCGGTGTTGTAGAACAAGCTGGCGAACGGGCTGTAGCCGTTCGTGAGCGCCCCCAGGCTGGTCGGGAAGGCGGTCTGCCCCGTCAGCAGATACCAGATTTCGCTGTACGTTGGCGTGGGCGGCCCGGAAGCAGCCGGCGCCGCCGCGGCCTGCAACGTGGTAGGCGTCGACGTGACCACCTTGGACAGCGCCGAGGCCGTGTTGCTGGCCGTGCTGTTGGTCGTCGCGCTGGTGACGGCCGCGCCCTGGGTGGCCTGGGCCGACGGGCTGGCGATCTGAGGTGACGCGCTGAACGGTGTCACCTTGGTCGCCGTCGCCGACTGCCCCGCGTAGCTGTACATCGCGCTGGCGTCTTGGGCCCACATCTGGCCGTACAGGGCTTCCAGCTGCGTGATGGCCGGGGTGTTTTGGCCCAGCACGTTGGTCTGGATCAACTGCATGGTTTGCGCTCGGTTGGCCGCGACCAGCGGCGGGGGCACCGTGGCGGCCAGCGCCGCCTCATAAGCAGCCGCGGCGGCCTGCGCTTGGGTGGCCGCCTGCTCGGCCTGGGCCGCGGTGGTGGTCATCCACGTCACATACGGCTGGACCGCGGCGGCCATCGTCGCCGACGCCGGGCCCATCCACTCCTCGCTGCTGAGCGCCGTGATGATCTTGTCGTAGCTCAACGCCGCCGCATTGAGCTCCGCCGCCAGCGCATTCCACGCCGACGCCGCGGTCATCAACGACCCCGACCCCGGACCGGCATAAATCCGCGCCGAATTGACCTCCGGCGGTAACGCCCCGAAATCCAACATCATTGACTCCTTTAACCCGTCGCGGCCGCGTTGGCCGCCTCAGTCACGGCATACGACCCCGAGCTCATGCTGAGAGTGTTGACGAACATTTCGTGAACCGCCGCCGCCTGAGCGCTGACGGCTTGGTACATCTGGGCATGCGCGGCGAACTGCGCCGCTGTCAGCGCTGACACTTCGTCGGCCGCGGCCGGGACCACTCCGGTGGTGGGGGCCGCCGCGGCTGCGTTCTGCGCGTTGAGCGCCGAGCCGATGCTTTGCAGGCTGCCCGCCGCCGCTGCGAGCGCCTCCGGCTGCGTCGTCACAAAAGACATCTGAAGTCCCTCCCTACTTTCCCGGCTCGCCGGCTCTCGAGGATCTGTTTGCCTTCGGGCCCACCGGGGGCTTGGCTTACTCGTGAGATTAGATGGGTCACGCGGTGCCTTGCCTCCCTAGTGCCGACTGTTCATAACTGGACAACTTCCGTTCACTTGGACGTTCCCTATCCGGCCGATGGCGGGCGGGTCAGGACGCTGTAGCGGAAGCCATATTTGTGGGAATAGCCGGCGGCGGCGCCGGCCCGCCGGCCCACCGCGCCGGTCGGCATACCGCGCAGCAGGGCGTTGCCGGGTGGGTTGGTCGCCGAAACGGTCTGAATCGGAGCGGCCTCCGCCTCGGCGGCATCGGCCGAGCTCACCGTGGAAGCCAACGTGGCCCACTGCTGGGGCACCGAGAGCCCGCCGACCTGAGCCGCCTGTCCGGTACTCGCGGTCACCGCGCCGGCGGCGTTGCCCAGGTTGCCGAGGCCCAACTGAGCGAACGCCGGTGTCGGGAACCAGGCACCACCGGCACCCGCCGTCGCACCGCCGGGACCGAAGGTGAGCTGCTGGCCTATCGACCAGCCGAAGTTTCCGATACCCACCCCGAAGTACGCCTGCAGCGTCTGTTTGATGATCGCGGTGTAATCACCGGGGCCCATCTGCCACCACCAGGTATTCGGGGTAGGCAAGATGTCCTGCACCGAGGTCCCGGTGGTCGTCCCCGTGGTGGCCGCGGCAGTGGCCTGCTGCGTCGCCTGCGAGGTGGTGGTGGCCGACAACGCCTGCGGCGTCGCCATCTGCGACGACGTGTGGGCGACGGTTTGCGCGGTGTTGCCGGCCTGCTGCGTGGTGGCCTGCGAGACAGCGGCGAACTGTTGGGATTCGCCGTCCGGCGTGGTGGTCTGCGGCGCCGCCGCGAACGGCGTCATCTGCGAGGCGGTGGTCGAGGCGGCGGCGTAGGTGTACATCGCCGCTGCGTCCTGGGCCCACATCTCCATGTATTGGGCCTCGGTGGCCGCGATGGCGGGGAAGTTCTGACCCAGGAAGTTGGTCGCAATCAGCGTCGCCAACAAGACGCGGTTGGCGGCTATCACCGGCGGCGGGACGGTCATCGCGAACGCGGCCTCGAATGCGGCGGCGGCAGCCCGCGCTTGACTGGCGGTCTCCTCGGCCTGACCGCCGACGGCACCCAGCCAGGTCACGTAGGGCGTGATGGCCGCCACCATCGACGTCGAGGCGGGGCCCACCCAGGGCCCGTTCGTCAGCTCGTCGATGATCGAGTTGTAAGCGCTTGCCGCCGTGCCCAATTCGGCTGCAAGCACATCCCAGGCGGCCGACGCGACCATCATCGGCCCCGAGCCTGGTCCTGCATACATCCGACCGGAGTTAATCTCCGGCGGTAACGCCCCGAAGTCAAACACCTGTTCTCCTCAGTTGGTCGCGACCTCTCGCGATCGCGACCGTCGTATCGGAATCAGTGGTGGCCGTAGTCACGGCTTCGTAAGCAAACGCCACCCCCCGGCTGCTGACGTGGGGATCGCCGACTCAGACCTCGCGGTCCACCACCCCAGTCGGCGGGCTCGCCGGCGCGTCCTGCCGATCCCGGACACGGCGCCCAAATGTGGTCTATCACCACGCGTTTCGGACGTCCGGTCAAGAACAACGTGCACCTTGAAGCCTCGATTGATCCCCGTTGTCAGCAACCGAGCGACAGCCCGCGTGTGTCCGAACTGTCGCTCGCCAATGAGATTAGTTTGTTACCGCGAGTGCTCCGATACGCGAAGCCAACTGTTCATTCCAGGCCAGCCAATGTTCACTCCCTGTCGACTCACGTTCATGTCCGGCAACCGATTGTTCATCCGCGGTTTCCCTCGCCCGCACGCCGGCGGTCAGTCCTCTTCGAGCACCAGGGCCATCTCGGGACAGGAGGCGACGCCGTCGCGCGTCAGCTGCTCGTCCTCGGGCCTCACCTCGTGTTCTTCGAGCGTCGAATAACCCGAATCGTCTATCGGGAACAGATCCGGATCGACGGCATAGCACTGCGCGTGGCCCACGCATTTCGACTTGTCGAGACGAACCCTCACCGGCTCCCTCCCCGGACGACGCATTTAAGGAATCGAGTCGTAGAGTAGTCGCTCGGTGTAGCCCGCGACACGGTGCGGCCATCGCCGGCCGCAGTGGACCGTGTATTCGCCCCGCACGCGGATTCGTGTCCCTTTGCCGCACATGCGATATTGATGTGCCAGCAGAACTTAAAGACAAGCGGAGACTGGGCGCATGACCACTCCTGGCCAGGGCCAGCAAGGCACGTTCCACCTCCCCCGGCTCGATTACGAGAAGCTACCGATGGCGGCGGATCGAGGTGTGGGGTGGAAGGTGCTGCGCGACGCCGGGCCGGTGGTGTTCATGAACGGCCACTACTACATCACGCGCCGCGAGGACGTGCTGGCGGCGCTGCGCAACCCGAAGGTCTTTTCGTCGACGATACTTCAGCCTCCCGGCCACCCATTGCCGGTGCTGCCGTTGGCCTTTGACCCCCCGCAGCACACCCGCTACCGGAAAATCCTGCAGCCGTTCTTCAGCCCGCACGGACTGAGCGCGTCGCGGCCGGCGCTCGAGCGGCACGCCGCCGAGATGATCGCTGCGTTCGCCGGCGAGGGCAAGTGCGAGGTGATGGCGGATTTCGCGCGCCTGTACCCGTTTCAGGTCTTCATGGACCTCTACGGTCTGCCGTTGGAGGACCGCGACCGCCTGATCGCCTGGAAGGACGCGGTCGTCGCGGATAAGCCGTATCTCACCCCGGGCGACCTCGAGCAGGGCCGGCACCTGCTGGCCTACCTGGTCGACGCTATCCAGCAACGCCGGCACAATCCGGGGTCCGACATGCTGTCGCGCGTCATGGCCAGTGACGGCGATTTCAGCGACCTGGAACTGCTGGGCATGAGCCACCTGCTGATCCTGGCGGGTCTGGACACGGTGACGGCGGCGATCGGATTCTGCCTGCTCGAGTTGGCCCGGCGCCCCCAGCTGCGCGAGTTGCTTCGCGACGACCCGAAGCAGATCCGGGTCTTCATCGAGGAGATCGTGCGACTGGAACCGTCGGCGCCGGTGGCGCCGCGGATCACCACCCAATACGTCGAGATCGGCGGCATGACGTTGCCACCCGGCACGTCGGTGCGGTTGTGCATGGCGGCGGTCAACCGCGACGACAGCGACGCCACGTCGGTCAATGAGCTCGTCATGGACGGAAAGGTGCACCGCCACTGGGGCTTCGGTGGCGGGCCGCACCGCTGCCTGGGCTCCCACCTCGGCCGGATCGAGCTGACGGTGATCGTCGGCGAATGGCTCAGGCAGATCCCCGACTTCGACGTGCCGGCGGACTACGTCCCCGAAATCACTTTCCCGTCAAAGAGTTTCGCGCTCAAGGAACTACCGCTGCGCTGGGGCTGATCCAGCCAACCCCAGCGCAGCGGTATCCGTCGGCGCCTATTTGCGCAATTCGGTCGACGCGACCTGTACGAACACACCGGTGTCCTCGGCCATCAGCAGGCCTCGGCCGCGGGGCAGCGGGCCACCCTTCATCTTGCCGCGGATGAAGCCCTCGTCCGGATCGGCGTCCATCACCAGCAGCGGCGCGTTGGCCTGGGCCAGTGCGCGCAGCATGGGGTCGCTGCCCGCCGACGACCAGCCACCGAAGGTGCGCGTGACGAGCACGTGCAGCCCGACATCGGCGGCCCTGGTCACCCACGGCGCGGCCTTGTGCAGCGGCGAATCGAACCCTGCCGGCAGCTGCTGGATGTCGTCGACGATCAGGAAGATCTCCGGGCCGCTCCACCACGACCGCGACAACAACTCCTCCGCGGACAGCCCGGGCGGCGGTTCGCGCCCGGCCAGGACCGCCGCCAATTCGCCCATCATCGCCTGGACGCCGTCCAGGTTGTAGGCGAACTTCTCGACGTAGTCCGAACCCAGTGTGGTCAGCAGCTGACGTCGTGGGTCCACCAGCCACACCTGCGCCGACGGCTGGCCAGCCGGCGGCGGCGGCGCGCTGCTCGCCCCGGGTGCGTACAGCCTGCCGATTTCTCGCATGATGGTGGCCAGCGTGGTCGTGCGCCCACATTCGCGTCGCCCGGTCACCATCAGGTGCGCGTTCTCGGCGAAGTTGAGGTAGACCGGCGCCAGATCCAATTCGGAGATGGCCCAAGCGATTCCGCCCGCGCCGACACCTTGACGGGTGTCTCGCGCGGCCAGCTCCCGCAGCTGCTCGAGGTCGAACCGCGCCGGGAGGCGGCGCACCGGCGGGGCCTGGGCGCTGGTGAGGCGACCGACCGCGTCGATCACGCTGTCGGACTCGAACACGTAGTCGGGCGTGGTCGCGAGCGCGGGGCGGGCCACCAACGTGTGCAGACCGGCCTGCGGGTCGGAGTCCAGCCGGACGTAGTTGACCGCGACCATGCCGCGGCCCGGCTTGACCGGGACGTCCTTGGCGAATCGCGAACGCACCAGCTTGGCGTCTTCCACCGCGGCCAGCCGCAATTCGACCCGGGACCCGAACCCGCTGCGCACCGGCGGCCGCAGCTCGGACTCGCGATCGGCGGTGACCACCACGTGCACCCCGAACGAGGGGCCCTGGTTGATGATCACGTTCACCTGCTCGATCAGCACCTCGTTCTCTTCGGCCAGCGCCCGGTAGTTGTCCACCACCAGGTAGACGTCGCCGAACCCGTCGTTGGGCACCGGGCCGGGCTCGCCGCCGAACTTACGGCGCCGGAAGACCTCCATCGAGGCGATGCCGTACTCGAGGAACGTGCTCTTGCGCTGGCGCACCAAGGCCAGCAGCTCGGCCACCGTGCGGCGCACACCGTACGGGTCGGTCGGGCCGGCCACCTCGCCCACGTGCGGCAGCCGGGCGACCGTGGTCAGCGCGGTGCTGCTGTAGGCCAGGCAGTAGAACTGGACCTGCTCGGGGGTGTGGGTCAGCGCGGCCGAGCAGATCAGCGTCTGCAGGGCCGTCGTCTTGCCCGAACCGCCGGCGCCCAGGATCAGGACGTTGGCGCCCGGCCCCGAGGTGTCGACAGTCCACGGCGGCTGGTCGTGCTTGAAGGGCCGGTCGATGATCCCGATCGGGAAGACCAGATCCTTGGCGGAACCGTAGTTCTCTTGCCACGGGTGACCGAGGAACCGGTTGACCAACTCGTCGATGGGCACGGGTTGGTTCAGCGGCGGTTGCCACAACCGGTAGGGCTCGAAGTCGATCTTGCGCAGCTGATCGATGATCACCGTGCCGACCTTGGGGACCCTGATGCCCTCGACGTCCTCGTCCTCACCCGCCGCGCCGTCGGCTTCCAGCGTCTCGCCGTTGGTGATCGCGGCCGGGGTGAGTTCCGGTCCGCCCACGCTGACCTCGAGCGGGGTGAACGAGTTGGTGAACAGCTGCGGGCGCACGTAGTCGATGCTGTGCACCAGCGCGGGCGCCTCGTCGCCGTCGTCGGTGAGTCCGCGCGCGAAGTAGTCCCGCCACAGGAACTCCGCCTGGAACCGGACGATGTCCTCCAGGCTGCGCCGGAAGTAGCCCAGACCCGCCTGCGCCGGCAGGTTCACCGCGTTCGGCACACCCGCCGCCTGCGCCGCACCGGCGGTGCGCGCCTTCAGCACCAGCCGGTAACCCATGTTCTCCATGAGCTTTTCGGCCCGGCTCTCGATGGTCTGCGACGCCATCATCAGGTGGATCCAGTATGCGCGACCCTGCCGGCCGATCGAGTCGAGCACGTCGACCGCCGTCGGCATGATGCGGAACCACTCGTAGAACTCGTCGATGACGACCACGAGCATCGGCAGTGGCGGCATGTCCTGGCCGCGTGCTTGCATCCTGAGCCGGACGGAGTTGTACTCCTTGGCGTCGTCGACACCGGCGCTGTCGCAGATCGCCTTGCGGCGGGCGATCTCGCCCCACAGGGCGTCCAGGAAGCGCTCCATCAGCGCCTGGTCTTCTTCCAGGTCGGTGATGATCCGCGACACGTGCGGGACGCCGGCGAACGGCTTGACCGCCGACCCACCCTTGAGGTCGGCCAGCACGAACTGCAGCTCCTCCGGCGGGTGGCTGAGCATCAGCGACTCGATCACGGTCCGCACCAGGGTCGATTTACCCGAACCGGTCGTTCCGGACATGACGCCGTGCGGACCGTCACCGCCCTCGTCCAGCGACTTCATGTCCAAGAACAGCAGCTCGCCGTTGTCGGAGCGGTTACCGAACGGCGCCCGCAGGCGCGACCGGCCCATCGTGTCGGTCCGGGCGCCCCAGAGCGCGTGGAAGTCGATGCGGCCCGGGTCGTCGATCCCGTAGTAAGACAGGATGTCGCGGGCGCCGATGTGGGTGACCCGCTGGCCGATCTCTTCGTAGGCCTCGGCGAGCCGCCAGTGGGCCAGCGCCTGGGAGAACTCCTCCGCCTCCGCGACACTGATGTGGTCGGTGAGCGCGAAGAACCACGGCTTCTCGTCGATCACCATCCAGGTGTCGCGGTCGCGGGGCAGCGCCTCGATCACGCCCTTGTCGTCGAACCGCAGGGTGCGCTCGGGGACCGCTGTCCACATCGACGCCCCGGTCAGGTCGAAGAACGTCACCCCGTCGATGCCTTCGGCGCTGATCACGAACTCCCACTGCGGGTCGACGACGTCGGCGACGATCACCGTGTGGGGCGTCGGGGTCTGCGCCGACGAGCTCGCGTGCCGGGGCGTGAAAGAGCCGCGGCCGGCGAACAATTCGGCCTGTTCGGCGGCGAACTCGCGCACCGACGCGTAGACCATCCGCGCGTTGCCGGCGGCGTCCTGGCGGCGCGGGTCACCGAAGTGCGGCAGCCACTTGACCCAGTCCCATTCGTCCAGATCCGAGCTGACGACGACCATCCGCACGTGGTCGGGGCCGTGCGAGAACGCCAGTTGGCAGACGATCGCCCGCATGAGCCCCAGGACCTGCTCCCGCTCACCGTCGAGCGAATACCAGGGCTCGACCAGCAACGAGATCATCTTGGGCAGGTTGTAGACGACGCTCTGGTAGCGACCGAATTCCTGCAGCGCCTTACCGGTCACCGGCTCCAGCTCGATGTCGGTGGGCATGTTCTGCGGCTCACCCCAGGTCACCTCGGGCCGCGTCATGCCGACGCCGACCCGCACCACACCGAAGTTGAGGTCCTTGCCGTCGGGCTTGCGCTCCCACATCCGCGACGTGCCCACCGCGGCGGTCAGGGTGGTCGGCGCCGGGTGGAACCACCGGTAGTTGGCGTCCATGCTGTCCGCGGACTCGTGGGCGGTCTCGCGCAGCATGTCCAGCATCAGCATGAACTGGGCGCGCATCGCGTCCAGCTTGGGCCGGCTCATCTGCTGCTGACCGCCGAACCGGCCGCCGAACATCATCATCGCGACGCCGCCGATCATGAAGATCGGGAAGATGGCGCCGGCGCCGCCGAACACGTGCGAGCCGCTGGCGAAGGTCATGCCGACCATGCCGATCAGCAGGCCGACCACCAACACGCCGACCACCACGAGCCACCAGGGCTTGCCCTCCGGAGGCGGAATGCTCAGGGGTGTCGGGAGGACGATGTTCTCCGGCTTGATGACCGGAGGCTTCTCCGGCGTCGGCCGGGCAAACCCGCGTTTCACTTAGGTACCGCCAATTCTGCTGGGGACATATCCATCGGTAGGGTGTCGTGCTCCACGAGCGCGTCCGCCCGCGACAAGGTCGGCCCTTGCGGGAGCAGTCGGAGCGCCACCCAGGGCGCCAGGCTCGGTTTCGTCTTGAGGCCCAACGCCTCGCGGACGTCCCGGGTGTCGTCGACGCCGAACCGGGCCCCCGCGTCCGTCAGCCACCACAGCGATTCCGTCGTCTTGGCGCCGGGGTCGTTGCCGGTGACGGCCACGAAGTTGCCGTAGTCGGGCCCGAAGAAGACCTGGTCGGCCTCGCGGCCGGTGGTGTCGGCCTTGACCAGGGACACCACCTTGCTCTCGTCCTTCGCGGCGACCGGGATGGTCGCGCCGGAGATGACCTGGATGCGGGCCCGGTTCTCCCCCGAGGTCTTCTGCCACCACCAGCAGGTCGCCGGGTTCTCGCGGATGTCCGCCACGTTGAGCGGGGCGTCCGGGTAGGAGGACAGGTCCAGCTTGTTGACCACGGGCATCTTCGCCAGGGCGGACGGTTCCACGGTCACCGGCTTGGTGTTGCCCGGCCCGGCGTTCTGCAGGATCTGAGCCACCAGCGGCGGCAGTGTCTGCACGCCGTCGGCCAGCACCAGTGAATACTGTTGCGGCCCACTGATTTGCGGCGTGACGATCACGGTGCCGATCGGGCCGGGCGCACCCGGGAACGACGCGGCCGCGCCGGCGTTCTGCACCTGGGGCACGGTCAGCTCCGGGCCCACCGGCAGCGCGTCGAACAACGCGCGGCTCATGGGCTTCGCCTGGCCGACCTGCTCCGGCGTCAGGCCCAGCGGCAACAGCACCGATCGGTTCGTCGCGTCGATCCGGGACCGGCGGCCCTCCCGGATCACCCAGGCGTCCCCGCCGTAGCTCAGCACCACGGCGTCCGTCCCGTTGAGGACGTGCCGGTGGTTGCTGAGGTCGGGGTTCCCGTCGATCACGGTCACCGTCACGCCGGACGGCGCGCTGACACCGGTCGAGGTAGCGACGGTGTCGCACACCAGCCACGACGACGTGGACGGGGCCGTGGGGTGGAAGTTCGACGGCGCGCCGGGGATGCCGACCAGCGGACCGCGCGGCAGGCTCGCGATCTGGTTGGACTTGACCAGGTGCGGGTTGTCCGGGCGACCGGTGATCAACCGCGCCGAAGCCAGGTTCAGCGCCGGGTACAGCTTGTCGCCCACGCGGACGTAGAGCGCCCCGGAGTCGCGGTCGGCGATGATCGGCGAATCCCCGACCTGGCCCGCCGGGCTGAGGAACGAGTAGAGCAGAGCGCCCAGGCAGATCACCAGCGCCGCCGAGACCGAGGCCACCACGGCCAGCGTCTGCCGCCGGCCCGGCTCGACCTCCATGCGGACACGCCACCGGGTGAGGGCCATTGCGGTGCGACGAGCGAGGAACTGGTAGCCGGTCACCTGCGTCCGCGTCGACAACCCGAGGCCGTACCCCGACCCGCGTTGTCCGCGACTCTCTTCCGCCACGTTAATTCACCATCCGGTCTGCTAGAACGCCTGGATATTGTCCGTCGTAAATATCCGCTGCGCGAATTACATCGACAACCGTAAGGCACCCGTACGGGCCTCGCCACGCGGCGCCGATGGCGTTCGCTGCCACATCCCTTTATCTGTAGGTGTCCGGTCGTGCGCGGTTTGCCGGATCGCGCCGGGCCCGCACCGCGCCAGGCGCCGCTGAACTGGCACTATCGGATTCCCCCGCCGATCCCCGCCCGGACTCCTCATGTCTCCTCAGGGCATCGTAATGGCGGATGCCCGGCTCGTCCTGTTGAGCGTGCACGCCGACGCGAACGAACGGGCGCGGCAGGGGCCGGCAAAACGGGGGGGGGGCGCACGCCGGCCGGTGGGCGCCTCTCCCCGATTGGTCGGGCGGCGAATTCTGGCAGCAAGATGTGCGGTATGAGTGAGCTCGCGCCGTCGCTGGTCGAACTTGCCAGGAGATACGGCATCGCGACCGAGTACGACGACTGGACCGGGCGGCGGGTGCCGGTTCCGGCATCCACGCTGGTGGCGGTGTTGGCCGCGCTGGGCGTGCCGGCCGCCACCGAGCAGGAGCGCAACGTGGCCCTGGCCGCCAAGCTGCGGTCGCACTGGACGCGGCGGTTGCCGGCCACGATCGTCGGCCGCACCGGTGAGCAGACGCGGTTCTGGGTGCACGTGACCCACGGCGATCCCGCCGAGGTCTGGTTGCAGCTCGAGGACGGCACGGTGCGCGGCGAGATCCAGCAGGTCGACAACTTCACCCCGCCGTTCGACCTGGGCGACCGCTGGGTCGGTGAGGCCAGCTTCGTGCTGCCGGCCGACCTGCCGCTGGGCTATCACCGGGTGCATCTGCGTTCCTCCGACGGGGAGACCAGCACCGCGCTGATCGTGACGCCGGACTGGCTCGGGCTGCCCGAGCGGCTCGGCGCCCGCCGAGCCTGGGGGATGGCCGCCCAGCTCTACAGCGTGCGCTCCAAACAGTCGTGGGGCGTCGGCGATCTGACCGATCTGGCCGACCTGGCGGTGTGGTCGGCGTCGCGGCACGGCGCCGACTATTTGTTGGTCAATCCCCTGCACGCGGCCGCCCCGACGCGCCCCATGGAACCGTCGCCCTATCTGCCGACGTCGCGGCGCTTCATCAACCCGATTTATCTGCACGTCGAGGCGATTCCCGAGTTCGCCGAGCTGCCCAAGCGCAGCCGGGTGCGGCGGCTGCGCTCCGAGGCGCAACAGCGAGCCGCTCGACTCGACGCCATCGACCGCGACGGCGCGTGGGCGGCGAAGCGCGCCGCGCTCGAGCTGTTGCACCGGGTGCCGCGGTCGGCGGGCCGTGAGTTGTCCTACCAAGCCTTCCGGGCCCGCGAGGGCGGCGCGCTCGACGACTTCGCCATCTGGTGTGCCCTGGCCGAGAAGCACGGTGCCGACTGGCACTCCTGGCCGCAATCGCTGCAGCATCCGCACGCGCCCGGCGTCGCCGCGTTCGCCGAAAAGCATTCGGGCACAGTCGATTTCCATCGGTGGCTGCAGTGGCAACTCGACGAGCAACTGGCCTCGGCGCAGTCGCGGGCCGTCCGGGCCGGAATGGCGCTGGGCGTGATGCACGACCTGGCGGTCGGCGTGCATCCCCACGGGGCCGACGCGTGGGCGCTGCAAGACGTGTTGGCGCTGGGCGTCACCGCCGGCGCGCCGCCGGACGAGTTCAATCAGCTCGGCCAGGACTGGTCTCAGCCGCCGTGGCGGCCCGATCGGCTGGATGAGGAGGAGTACCGCCCTTTTCGGGCGCTGATCCGTGCGGTGCTGCGGCATGCCGGCGGCGTGCGCATCGACCACATCATCGGGTTGTTCCGCCTGTGGTGGATCCCGGAAGGGGCGCCGCCCACGGAGGGCACCTACGTGCGTTACGACCACGAAGCGATGATCGGCATCGTCGCCCTGGAAGCACACCGCGCCGGGGCGCTGGTGGTCGGCGAGGACCTCGGCACCGTCGAGCCCTGGGTGCGTGACTATCTGTTGTTGCGCGGACTGCTCGGCACGTCGATCCTGTGGTTCGAGTTGGACCGCGACGGTAACGGCGGTCCCCTGCCGGCCGAGCGCTGGCGGGAGTACTGCCTGTCCTCGGTGACCACCCACGATCTGCCGCCGACCGCCGGCTACCTGGCGGGTGACCACGTGCGGTTACGCGAAAGCCTCGGATTGCCCCCCCGCCCCGCCGAGGACGAACTCGCCTCCGACCGGGCCCAATTGGCAGCCTGGATGGCCGAATTGCGCCGGGTGGGGTTGCTCGATGACGGCGAGACCGACGCGGACAGCGTCGTCCTTGCCCTGTATCGGTACCTGGGACGGACACCGTCGCGCCTGGTGGGCGTGGCGCTGACCGACGCGGTGGGCGACCGCCGGACCCAGAATCAGCCCGGCACCACCGACGAATACCCCAACTGGCGGATTCCGCTGACCGGCACGGACGGCCGCCCGATGATGCTCGAGGACGTGTTCACCGATGCCCGGGCGGCCACCCTGGCCGAGGCCGTGCGCCACGCAATCGCGCCCGCGGCGGCCGAAAGCGCGCCTGTTAGCTTCTGAGGCCATGAAGGTCTCAGTGGTGGCCCCGGTCGCCGACGGCGTCACCGCGGATCCGGAATGGATGGCGGCCTTCGCGGGTCACCTGGAGCGATGCGGTTTCGAGTCGATCGTCGTCGTGGAGCACACGGTGCTGGTCACCCGCTACGACAGCGTCTATCCCTATGACAGATCCGGGCGCGTCGGCTTGGCCGCCGACTGCCCCATCCCCGACCCGCTGGACCTGCTGGCCTTCCTGGCCGGCCGCACCACCACCCTGGGGCTGGCCACCGGCGTGTTGGTGCTGCCGAACCATCACCCGGTGGTCCTGGCCAAGCGGGCCGCCACCGTGGACGCGTTATCGGGCGGGCGGCTACGACTGTGCGTGGGCGTGGGATGGCTCAGGGAGGAGCTCGAGACGTGCGGTGCCGATTTCGAGGACCGCGGCCGCCGAGCCGACGAGCAGCTGGCCGTCTTGCGGGCGCTCTGGGCCGACCACCCGCACGGGGCCTCTCACCACGGCGAGTTCTTCAGCTTCAACAACGTCATGTGCTACCCCAAACCCGTTGCGGGTCCCCGCCTCCCGATCCATATCGGCGGGCACAGCCGAGCGGCGGCGCGCCGCGCGGGCCGGCTCGGTGACGGCCTTCAGCCGCTCGGCGTGACCGGACCCGCCCTGGCGTCGTTGATCGCGGTCATGCGCGACGAGGCGTCGTCGGCCGGCCGCGATCCGGCTACCCTCGAAGTGTCATTGGGCCACGCGGTCAACAAGATCGACGCCGACCGCGCCGGCGGACTCGTCGAGCAGGGCGCCGACCGGCTTGTGCTGGCCATGCCGCCGACCACCGACATCGAGCAGGCCAAGGATCTGCTGTCGGCATGTGCGCAACGCCTGTCACTGATTGCATGACCCCGATGCCGCTGTCGACCGATGACCGAGCCGCCCTGAGCGACGTGGTGCACCGATACGCCGCGCACGTCGACGAGCGCCAATTCGACTCCGCTGCAGCGCTGTTCACCGACGCAGCCGTGCTGGTGGTGGCCGACCCGCCGAAGGCGCTGGAGCCGGTCCGTTCGCACCGGGGTCGAGACGCCATCGCCGGCGCGGTCGCCGCCGTCGCGGCGCTCATTCGGACCGAGCACGCCATCATCGGCGAGGTGTACGACCAGGCCGCCCGGCCGGGCACCGCGCGCGGACGCGTCGCGTGCATCGCGCACCATTGGGACCAGCGTGGTGACGAGCTTGTCGACGTGGTCTGGCATCTGCGCTACGACGACGAATACGAGCTGACCGACCGCTGGCGGATCGCCCGCCGGGCGTTGACCATCAACGCGATTGAGACCCGTGTGGTCCGCCGGGTACGCCGACACGACCTGATCTAGCGAGCTTGCAGAAGACTTTGCGCAAACTCACAGCGGCCGTCCATGATCCGAATCTGCGGAAGTAACGTCGTGTTTGTTGAGCGATTGCGGTTATCTAGGCCAGCGTCGGGGCGAATTTTGCCCACGTCGGCCCGGGGCCGGCGGCCGTAGGTCCCGGCGAGCCCGCGGACGCAGCAGTTCTTCCTGATCGTGTCCAATTTATACAAGTCGGTCCGTGTATTTTCGGCCGCGTGACGAACACCGAACATCGGAACCCGGGCGTCGCTTCCGCCGGACTCACCGGGGGGCGGGCAGCACCGAACGGCAATGTATCGACACTGGCAGTGGGCACGCCGCTGGAGTCCCCGCCGGACTACCGCAGCGAGATTCACACCGCCGAAGACATCATCGACGTCGAGACCTATGGCGGCGGTTTCGACCTCACCAGGCGCGCGACCGCTCCGAAGCTGCGCATCGGCCGCGACCGCTGGTTCAACCTGCTCTGGCTGATCCCCATCGGGTTTGCCCTGCTGGTCGCCGGGGTGGCCGTCGGCAAAGGCCTGCACAACATGCCGGCGGTGCAGTCCTTCATCCAGCGTTATCCCGGGACGGACAGTTCCGGTGTGACACCCGGCCTCCCGGCGTGGATCGGTTGGACCCATTTCTTCAACCTCTTCATGATGATGTTCATCATCAGGACGGGGATCCAGATCCTCTGCGACCATCCCCGGCTCTACTTCAGCCGCAACGCGACCCCGGGCAAGGACGAATGGCTGCGGGTGGGCCCGCCGGTGCCGGACGACGAGCTGTGGACGGCTAACGCCGACACCGTCGCCCTGCCACCACAATTCGGTCTGCCGGGGTTCCGGCACTCGATCGGGCTGGCCCGCTGGTGGCACCTCGGGGTGGACGTGCTGTGGCTCGTCAACGGCGCCGTCTTCTATGTGCTGCTGTTCGTCACGGGCCAGTGGCGGCACATCGTCCCGACCAGCTGGGACGTCTTCCCCAACGCGGCCTCGGTGGCGGTTCAGTACCTGTCCCTGGACTGGCCGACCGACAATGGGTGGGTCGCCTACAACGGCCTGCAGTTGTTGTCCTACTTCACCACGGTCTTCATCGCCGCACCCGCCGCGCTCATCACCGGCCTGGGTATGTCGCCCGCGCTGTCGCAACGCGTTCACTGGCTGAGCAAGCGCCTGAGCATCCAGCACGCTCGGTCGCTGCATTTCGTGGTGCTGGTGTACTTCCTGTTCTTCATCCTGGTTCACGTCACGATGGTGTTGACGACCAGCGCGCTGCGAAACCTCAACCACATGTTCGCCTCCCGCGACGACAACAGCTGGGTCGGCTTCGGGATCTTTGCCGCGGCCATGGTGCTGACGGCGATCGCGTGGGTTTGGGCCACTCCGTTCACCATTCGCCATCCGCGGGTGATCCAGCGGGTCGGGTACGCGCTCGTCGGCCCCTTCCAGCGCATGCTCGAACAACTCGACCCCAAGCCGGGCGCCTTCACCGAGAAGGACATCTCACCACACCACTGGCGCAACGGCCGGCTGCCGGAGACCGTCGAGTACAAAGAGCTGGAAGCCAACGACTTCAGGGACTGGCGGCTCAAGGTCTACGGCCTGGTCGAACACCCGATGGAGTTCTCGCTCGAGGACTTGATGGCCCTGCCCTACCACGAGCAGATCAGCCAGCACTTCTGCATCCAGGCGTGGTCGGGCGTCGCCAAATGGGGTGGCGTGCAGATGAAGACGATCATGGACATCGTCAAGCCGCTGCCGGAAGCCAAATGGGCGGTGTTCTATTCGATGGGCCTCGGCGCGACCGGCGGCATCTATTACAACGCCCACCACATCGGGCAGATGGACCACCACATGACCATGCTCGCCTACAAGATGAACGACCAGCCGCTCCCCTACATGCACGGCAGGCCGCTGCGGCTGCGCAACGAACTGCAGCACGGCTTCAAACTCGTCAAGTGGATCAAGGGAATCGAGTTCGTCGCCGACTACCGCGACATCGGCAGCGGCTACGGCGGTTACAGCGAGGACCACAAGTACTTCGGGCGGCACCAGACGCTGTAGGGCGCAGCGCAGAACCCTCGGGCGTCGCACTCTCACGTCGTTTGTCCCGACGGCAATCCGGGTAGCACAACGGAAGCGGCCGAACGGAAGTGACAGCAGAGGAGACGCCCATGAGGCACAGCCCTGTCGACCATGATCGGACCACTGAGCGACATGACGCCGAGCCGGGGCGCGACCTCGAACACACGCCCGGCCTCATCGTCGTCGGGGCTGCGGCCCTGGCATTTGTGATATGCGTGGCGACGTTCGCGCTGGGAGACGCGGGTGCGGGCGTAGCCGCCGCGATCGTCGCCCTGCTCGGATTCGGCGCCGGCCTGGCCTGGCTCACGATGGACCGCAGGCGAATTCGCCAGACTGAGCGGGAATTGCCGATGGGCCACGCGGCGCGCTAGCGCTACTGCAGCGCGACCGCTACTGCAGCGCGACGAGGTTGTGCACGGACTTCTCCACATCGGAGCGGAGCACTCGCGCGACCAACCCCCCGACCGGACCGCTGAGCAATCCGCCCCTGAGGTCCGCGGTGAGGTGAAAGTCGGTTCCGGATTGCTGGTCCGTGATGGTCATCGCCACCCCGAGGCGTATCCCACCGCGGCCGCGACCTTGCAGCTCAATGGATTTCGGCTCGTCGTAGCGGGTGACCGTCCAGTGGACGACGTTGCGAAACCCCTTGACCTTCACGCAGGAGGACACGCAGGTGCCCTCCTCGATCGATTCCGGAACGGGCCCGCGCCACCCGGCGAAAATGGTCATCCACTCGTCGAATCGGCTCAGGTCGGACGCCAGCTTCCAGGCGGCCTCCGGATCCACCTGCGACGTCACCGAAACATCTACTCGTGCCAAGTCTTCTCGCTCCTCCCCAGACGATGATCGCGATCGGCGCCGGCACCGCTACACAGGCGCCCGGCGCGCAACGTGAATGGGGTACCCGGGGACGGCAGGGCCTACGCGTGGACCGGGCGCCTAGGGCCAGGTCTGCTCCAATTGCTGGGCAACGTCAATGACCTGCGCGGCTTGTGACTGCGGCGCGTCGATCTCCTCGGCGACGTACTGGGCGACGAATCGGCGGATCTCGCCGTCGACGCCGGCGAGAATGCGCAACACCTCGCCGCGGAAGGACTTCGAAGAGACGTTGACGGTGATGTCGGACGGCCGCGGCTTCGCGACGTCGACGATCAGCAGCAGCGGCTCGGCGGCTCGCGCGGTGGCCCGCAGGGCGATGTCCCCCGAGACCACGAACCGCTGCTTGTCGAGCCGAAGATCGAGCAGCAGATCGATCGACAACGGGATGTGGATGACGAACGTGATGCTGTCGCCCAGGCGGCGCGTGACCTTGGGCTCGTGAATCTTGACGTTGGCGCTGACCTTGGCGATCCCGCCCGGCCCCTGCGCGATGGGCTCCATGGCGAACTCGTTGCCGGCGATGTCGGCGAAGGCGGCGGCGACACGCTCGGGGGTGACGGCGACCTCGAAGAATCTTCGTCCGAACTCTTCGTAGGTGACATAATCGTGAGTCTCCATAGACTTATACCGTCTCACGCCGGCCGTCGGAACCGTCGCTGATCTGCACGCGTCGCCGGAAATCGGCGCGGCCGTGGCTCCTTCGCCGGGACCGCCGTTGACCCAGGACAGGTTGTGAGGCGCGCCACACACGGGGGGCTTCAATTCGATTCGGCCGGTGGTGGCCTGGGAGGCTTGTTGAGTTGGGAGGTGTTTTCCATGTGCGCCCACAAAGCTGCCGAGCGGCGCTCGGACTTCTCGCCCGCGGGCCTGCTCACCTGGCTTGGCGGCGGGCAGTGGCGGGAGCTGGATGAGCGCCACGAGCGGTCCACGCATGCCGTATCCGGCGCGGTGGTGCTGTTCGGGGCGGTGCTGGCCTGGCTGGTGGCGACCCTGGCGGTGAGCGAGTCGGCTCGCTGGTCGGTCCTTTCCGTCCTGCCGCTGACCCTGGTGTTCGGCCTGCTGGTCGGCGCGGTCACCCGCGCCACCACGGCCGGTTCGCGCCAAGGCCGGGCCGGGGTGGCGGCCCGCGCGGCCGTCGCGGTCGCGCTCGGCGCCGTCGTCGGCGAACTGGCCGCGATCGTCCTGCTGTCCGGCTCGATCGACCACCGCCTCGACGAACGCGCCCTGCGCAACGCCGGCTCGGCGCCGGCCGTGGCGCAGGCGTCGGCGTCGCTGCAACAAACCCGGGATGCGCGCGCCGCGCTCGACGGCGCCGTCGACCGGGCTCACCAGCAGCAGGATCAGGCCCTGGTCGTCGCGCGCTGCGAATACCACCCCACCCCGGGCTGCCCGCAAACCCGGATCACCGGTGACCCCGGCGCGGGACCCGAGACACGAACCGCCAACGAGCTTTTGGCGGACGCCCAGCACGAACTCGACAACGCGCTGGCCGCTCGTGACCGCCAAGCGCCCGAGTTGGACGCCACCATCTCGCGCCAGCAGCAAGCGCTCGACGACGCTCGCCGCGGCGTGGTCGCGGACGCCGATCGTGGCCTCGGCGCGCGCTGGGTCGCCATGAACGACCTGACGTCGTCCGACTTCGGCGCGCTGATGCTGCGGCTCATGGCGATCGCGTTCTGCGTGCTGCTCTACCTGCTGCCGCTGATCCTGGGACGGTGGCGCGGCGAGACCACCCACGATCGCCATGCCACGGCCCGCGCGGAGCGGGAACGCGCGGAACTCGAGGCGGACACCGCCATCGCGATCAAGCGGGCCGAGGTCCGCCGCGAGGCCGAGATGATGTGGGCCGAGCACCAACTCACCCAGGCCCGGCTGGCGATCGAGGCGCAGACCGAAATCGACCGCGAGCAGCAGCGCCGACGAATCGAGGAGGCCTTCGAGCCCCCGGTGCGGGCGGCGTCGCATCGCCCACTCGAACCCGCCGACGAAGACATCTACCTGCCTATTGCCGCGGAGGCCGAGGCCGCCAGCCGAGCGCTGGTAGGGCTGCCCGCCCCCGCGCAGACCACCGGCGCGGAGAACCTGCCGGCGCCCGCCGGACGCGACGATGCGCCGCGCGAAGACGGTGCAGACGGTGGCACGTCGCTCATCCCGTCAATTCCAGACGCCACCAAGGCCGCGGCGCGGTGGATTCGCCCGCTGATGCCGCCTTTCGTCGCGCGGGTGCTCGACACCACGACCGCGCCGCTGCGCACCGCACGCCAGGTGTTCGAGGAGTTCGAGGAGATCACCTTCGCGCTGCGGCGCACCCACCGCGTCACGATGGACTCCGAAAGCTCCGACGCCGGCGAGCGGCCCATGCCGCCGGGCGCGGCGAGTGAGCAGGCCTCGCCCACAAGGGGATTCATCGACTCGTCGCGCGTGGATCGCACCGCGGTGACCCAACGGCGGCCGGGCGGCCGAGAGCGAAGCGCCCCCTCGCTGGGCGCGTCGGAGCGTGGCGGCGATCCGGAATTGACGAAGCGGGACGGACCGGCCGAGCTCGATTCACCGCGGGGGCCGCGGCAACTTCCCCCCGCCTAGCGAGGTCCGCCGTCCCTGGTGCGCGACGCCGGCGCCCGGCCCCTATTCGTCGCCGAAGGCTTGGTAGAGGTCCGGTAGGAATCCGGCCAGGTGATTCATCTCCTGGGCGCAATGCACCATCAGGTTGCGAGCGCTGGTCTCCGCGTTGCCCAGCACCCGCGAGACGATCGGGCGCACCGCCCGCGACGCGACGCCGGGCACGTTGCGGACCGCGATGTGCTTGCCGCCCATCCAGAAGCGCGACCGCATCTCGGCCCCGTTCGCGGTCGAGCGGACGTGGTGAATGAACCATCCGACGTCTACCGGGGCCTCGCTGGACCCCAGCCGGGCACAGATCGCCACCGCGCCGTCGCTGTCGGGCGGGCAGCCCATCGTGACAGGATCGACGAATTGGATTGCGCCGTTGAGCATCGTCGAGCCGATGTACTCGCTGATCAACGACCAGCGGCCGATGTAGCGCCGGGCGCCGGCGCGGCCCGCGTCGTCACAGTCCTTCCAGGCAGCGTGCAGGTGGGCGCGCGGATGCCACAGCTTGTAGCGGCGGGTGTCGCAGCCGTGCCAGCCGAACCACCAGGACCACATGGCCGGGATGACCCCCGGCATGTCGGTGCGCACCGACACCTGATACCCGCCGTCCTCCAGGACGCCATAGCCGTTCTCGGTCTGCTGGTATCCGTCGTCGGCGACGCGCGCGGCGTCGTCGAACGCCAACAGCGCCGTGGCGCCCTGCGGCCCGTGTTCCAGGGCCTCGACGACATGGCGTGGCAGCGGGGCCATCTCGGGCGCGAAGAACTTGCCGAACGGGGTGTTCGCGTCGTCGCCGCGGTAGCCCAGATACAGCTCGCCGGCCATCAGAGTCGCCCCATCCAGCTGTTGAACAGGCCGTCGGGGTCGTATTCGGCGCGCACGCGGTCGAGCTTGGCCATGGCGGCGTCGCTGGCGAACCGCGCGGGACGCTGGCCGAGGTTCTCGTCGGCCAGCTGAATGCCGATCGCGTATTCGGACATCGCGGCCATGTTGGACCGCGCCCAGTCGGCATACTTCGCCTCGTCGGCCGGGTCCTTCCACGAACCGTAGAGCGCGAGGTAGATGTCGCCCTCGATGCTGTAGGCCATGTCCTGGCGGGGAGAGCACGGGCCCCAGTTCAGCCAGAGGAAGTGGGCGGGAGGCGGCGGCATCGTGTCCAGGATCGTCCGGATGCCCGGCAGCAGGTCTTCAGCCGACGCCGACGTCCACATGTTGTCGACCGCGTAGTGGTGATCGGACAGGTAGTGGCTCATCGCCACGTCATACCAGGTCGGCAAATCGGTTGGCATATAGGGAATCTTGACGAGCGCCTGAGCGGCGACCGGGCAGGTGCCGAACAGGGCGAGGGCCTTCTCGGCCTCCTCGTCGGTGTCCGCGAAGGCGGGCGACGCCAGCGAGATGACCGGGGTGTCGATGCCCATGTTCGGCTCGCCGCGCGAGGCCACGGCCTGCAGCTCGACGCGAGGGTCGACGTCGGCGCTGACCGCCCGCGCCCACGTGAAAACCTCGTCGCCAAGCTCGAATGGATAGACGTAGACGCTGGTGCCGCAGGCGCCGGGGCGGGGATAGAGCTTCAGGTAGAACGACGTGACCACGGCGAAGAAGCCGGGGCCGGCGCCGCGGGCGGCCCAGTAGAGGTCGGCGTTGTTGCTGGCGTCGCAGTGGATCTGTTCGCCCTCGGCGGTGACGACGTCCAGGCCGACGACGCTCTCGCAGGCCGGGCCGTAGATGCGGCTGTTCCAGCCGTACCCACCCTGCAGCAGGTAGCCGCCCAGGCAGACGCCCTTGCAGTGACCACCGGGGAAGAACAGGCCCTGCGCCTCGAGATCGGCCATGAGCAGGCTGCCGCCCTTGCCCGGACCCACTTGGGCGAGCCGCTTGTCGGCGTCGATGACGGCGTGGTCGAGGCGGCTGACGTCGAGCAGAACGGAGCCGTCACGCAGGTGGCTGGCCGAGAAGCTGTGCCCCCCGGAAACGACGCTGACCTTCAGGCCGTGCGCCGCGGCGTAGCGGATGCCGGCGACGATGTCATCGGCATCGGCGGCCTGCACGATGACTTCGGGATAGCGCTGCGGCACCCGTTGGTGCCACACGGTGCCACGGCGGGCCGCCTCGTAGCCGTCGTCGCCGCGGAAGTGGTGCCGCCCCGCCGGTAGCCCGCTCATCTCGAACCTCCCTCGATTCACTATTCGGATCTTTGCGATTCGCAATGCGGACCAATATAGTGGGCCGATGCCGAGTTCGGGGGAAAATCTCTCGCCTGGTCGCGACGAAGGAATACAGGTGTTGCGCCGCGCCGCCGCCGCGCTGGACGAGATCGCCGCCGAGCCCGGCCGGTTACGCCTGGTCGACCTGGGTGAGCGGCTCGGCCTGGCCAAGTCGACGGCGCGCCGGCTGCTGGTGGGCCTCGTCGAGGTGGGGCTGGCCAGCGTCGATTCACAGGGCCGGTTCTCCCTGGGCGACCGCCTGCTCGGATTCGGCACTTCGGACGGGGCGCAGATCGCGGCGATCTTCCGGCCAACCATCGAGCGGGTGGCGCGCGCGATCGACGGGGAGACGGTCGACCTCTCGATATTGCGGGGCCAGCGCATGTGGTTCGTCGACCAGATCGAATCGTCGCATCGTCTGCGCGCCGTCTCGGCCGTCGGCGTCCGGTTCCCGATGGAGTCGACTGCCAACGGCAAGGCGGCCCTCGCGACCCTCGACGATGTCGATGCCGAGGCGGTGATCGCCAGCTGCGATCCCGATGTCGCCGACCGGCTTCGCGCCGAGGCCGCCGAGATCCGGCGCACCGGAGTGGCTTTCGATCGCGACGAACACACCCGGGGAATCTCGGCGGCGGCGATCGCGCGCCGCGCCGCGGGCGACAACGTGATCGCCATCTCGGTGCCGGCGCCGACGGAGCGTTTCCTGGAGAAGGAACCGCGCATCGTCGCCGCACTGCGCGCCGCGGCGGAATCGCCGGCCTGGGGGTATGTCAGCGGACCAGGTTGATCCCGTAGTCGCCTTCGGGCCCCGGAAGGGTCGGCGCTCCGCCCCTCCGGACGCGCCGGACACCCCGCCCCCGAGTCGGCCACCGCAGCGGCAGGCCCTCCGAGCGGGCGCCGGCATCGGTCAGGCTGGAGTTGGAGGCGGCCGGGTTACCCCTCGAAAGCTCGGCCGCCCCAACGTCGTGAGCCCCGCTCAACAGGACACTGCAGCGGAGGAGAACAGCGGCCCCCATTCGTGCCGGGCCGCGGATTGCGCATCGGTGAAACTCGGCGTCTTCTCGCCGTCGCCGGCCAGGTGTACCAGCGCCCAGGCCATCGCGAACACCGGCACCTTGTGCCGCAAGGCCGCGCTGTGCAATTCGTCCAGGGCGGCCTCCGACGGGCACCGGCGAAGGCCGATGAGAATGCCCCGAGCGGTGTCGAGGATGCGACCGGAATGCGGGCCACACGAAGTCTGGGCGGGAACCCAGTTCGTCGTCATGTTGTGGATACCTCCTGCGGCGCCGTCACGAACCCGCCACTGGCGATAGCGGACGAGGAATTCCTGCGCTACGCATCGTCGCGGCCGCAAACCTCAAAAGCGCCCTGTGCCATGATTTGTCGATTGAGCGCGTTGTGCCAGTCTACTGCCGTGATTGATACCCGCCCGTGACCGTTTCGGGATCGGCTGCTAATCAACGACTCCCATTACATACCGACGGGAATGGAAATCCGACGGATTCGAATTAGCCTGCCAGCGACAGGATTTCGTCGAAGCCGCCGGCGATGGCGTCGTGGAACACGTCGTAATCGGGAATTGCGGTGGTGTCGATGTTCATGCCGAGCCCGCAGGTGTCGACATAGGTCAGAAGCGTGACATTCACGGCCGCACCGATGGTGGGCCCGAAGGCGTATTGCGCGCGCACCGGGGCGCCGCCGAGGAAAACCGGCACCGGGACGCCCGGCACATCGCTGGCCACGAAATCCACGTGGCGCAGGACCGAGCCGATGTACCACCGGGGCGCCAGATTGAGAACTCCGGCAATCAATTGCGTGTATGGCAGTGATTTTTCGTTGCGTACCGCCGCGGTGCGCTGCCGGATCGCCCTGATGCGTTTTGCCGGGTCGATCTCGCCGACGGGTACGTCGAAGCGCATCAGCGTGATCCGGTTCCCGCCGATGCCGTCCGCTTGGGTCCGCAGGCTGATCGGCATCGTGATGTGTAGGTCGCCCACCGGCACACCGTGCTTTTCGTGGTAGAGGCGCAGTCCACCGGCGACCCCCGCGACAAAGGCGTCGTTCAGCGCCCCACCGCAACGGTGTGCGGCTTCCCGCAGCGGCCGCGTCGGCACTTGATGCACCGCGAGATGACGGATCAGGCCGCGGTCCGTCGCCAACGACGACCCGGGTCGGTTGATCGGGCGGACGGTTCGGTAGACGGATGCCGCGGTGGTCGCCGCGGACCGGAGGGTGCTGACGGGCCGCCGAACCCCGTCGTACATCAACCGTGGCAGCCGGTTGGCCACCCCCGCCAGGGCCGAGTTGAGCAGGCCGGCGTCATAGCGCACGGCATCGGGGTAGCCGCCCAGCAGCGCCGGCCCCGCGACGGCCGGCTCCGGAGGCATCGGGTCGACGGGATAGAGGTCTTCGGAGAGGTCGAACAGGTGCATCGCGATCTGGACCCCACCGACCCCGTCGGTGAGCGCGTGGTGGAACTTGCAGATCACGGCTGCGCCGCCGTTTTCCAGACCGTCGATGAACGTGGTCTCCCACAGCGCGCGGGCCCGATCGAAATCCTGCATCTCGGCCACCCGCGCCAGCTCGAGGACGTCGTCGAGGGTCCCTGGGCCGGAGATGGTCGCCCGCCGCAGGTGGTAATCCAGGTCGAAATCCCGGTAATGCTCCCACCGCGGCGGGGCGGGCGCAGGTGACTGCACCACCCGCTGCCGGAACATGGGCAGCGTGCGACTGATCAGGTCGAAGCGTTTGCGCACTTCGTCCCAGTCCGGCGACCGGTCCAGAAGAACGACACTGACCACGGTCGACCGCAGCCGGGGATCGCTTTCCATTGCCCAGGTGAAGGCGTCACTGGCGCGCATAAATGCAGTCATCTTTGTGCTCCTCGCACAGAACGTACGACTGCCGGCGGCCCAGGTCATCGGGTTATCGGCAGCCGATGACTTTGGTCCCCACAGATAGCGGCTTTGGTCGACCGCCCGTGCGGCCACTACAGAATGGCGTTGAGGTCCTTGGCCCTGGCGATGTCGTCCCAGTCGACGTCGAGTTCCAGCAGGATTTCCTCGGTGTGCTGGCCGTGTTCGGGAGCGCGCGCGGGCGCCGGCGGGGTCTCGTCGAACTGCACGGGCGCGGCGACGATCCGGTACTTCTCGCCATGGTCGTCGACGTTGGTCACCACGTATCCGTTGGGCTCGACCTGCGGATCGTTGAGCGTTTCCCGCGGCGTCGCCAGGGCGCCCCACACGCCCGGTTCGTCCTCGAGCGCCTTCTGCCAGTGGGCCAGGTCGTGGCGGGCGAACACCTCGTCCAGGATCTCGGTGGCCGCCGCGGCGTTGGCGATCAGGTTGGCCGACGGCACGAAGCGTTCGTCGGTGGCCAGTTCGCCCAGGCCCATCCGCTCGCAGAACCCCGCCCAGAACTTGTCCGGTTGCAGGAACACCAACTGGATCCACCGGCCATCCCGGGTCTTGTACCGGTTGACAAGCGGGTTGATGGCCAATCCGGGCGGTGCACCCGGAATCCCGTCGATGTCGAAGAAATCGGCCGCCGAGATGGACGGTGCGATCGCCCACATCGCCTGCGCCAACAGCGAGGAGTCGACGATCGCCGGTTCACCGGTGCGTTCGCGGTGGAACAACGCGGCGCATACTCCCCCGGCGAGGGTCGCCCCGCCCTGCAGGTCACCGAACCCGGGCCCCTGGACGGCGGGGGTGTCCGTGCCGAACGGCGTGAGCGTGTAGGCGACGCCGCCGCGCGCGAGGTAGGTGGCGGCGTCGAACCCGCCGCGGTCGCGGTCCGGACCCCGCACCCCCAGCCCGGTGCCGCGCGCGATGATGATCTTCGGGTTGAACGCGCTGATGTCGTCGACTGTCAGCCGCGCCCGTTCGAGCGCGCCCGGCAGCCAATTGGTGAGGAACACGTCGGCACTCGCCAGCAGGCGGCCGAACAGCTCGCGACCGGTCTCGGATTTGATGTCGATGGCGATGCTGCGCTTACCGCGGTTGCCCAACTCGAGGATGAAGTCGGCGTCCGGTCTGGCCGCCTGCCGGGTGAACCCGCCGACGACCAGTGCGCGCCCGGGATCGCCCGATGCGACGCCTTCCACCTTGATCACGTCGGCGCCCCAGTCCGCCAGGGCCGCACCGGCCGAAGGCACGTAGGTCCACGACGCCAGCTCGACTACCCGCACGCCTTCGAGGACGCCCCCGCGGACACCAGACATCGCCAACTCCCTCGGTCGACCGCCATTCCTTGCTATTTTAGATATTCTAGCTAGTCTAGGGCGTAGTGGTAGCCCAGCTGCAGGTCAGCGCAGTTTTTCGGGGAAGAGATGCGATGGATTCGACCGGTGGCCCGAATCCGATACCCGTGACCGCGCGCCGTGTGCGCGGCGTCGACACTGGCGAACGCCGTTGGGCCCCAAAGGGAATCGCGATGACCACGGACGAAGGACTGGCATGGGCAGGGTAACGGGCAAGGTGGCCGTGATCAGTGGCGCCGCGCGCGGTCAGGGCCGCTCGCACGCGCGGATGCTCGCCGCCGAAGGCGCCGACATCATCGCGGTGGACCTGTGCGCCGACATCGAGACCAACGAGTACCCCCTGGCGCGGCGCGAGGACCTCGAGGAGACCGCCCGGCTGGTCGAGAAGGAGGGGCAGCGCGCGTTCACCGCGGTCGCCGACGTCCGCGATCGGGTGGCGCTGGCCGCAGCGATCGACGAGGGCGTGGCCGAGTTCGGGCATCTTGACGTCGTCGTCGCCAACGCGGGCATCTGCCCGCTGACGGCGGGCCTGCCGCCGCAGGCCTTCGCCGACGCCGTGGACGTGGACCTGGTCGGCGTGCTGAACCTGGTGCACGCAAGCCTCAAGCATCTGCATGCCGGCGCGTCGATCATCGTGATCGGTTCCAACGCGGCGTTCATGTCGTCTCTGAGCACCTCCGGCGGTGAGAGTGGGATCGGCGGCCCCGGCGGGGCCGGATACGCCTTCGCGAAACTGGCTGCGGCGCATTACGTCAACGACTTCGCCCTTGCGCTCGCCAAGTTCTCCATCCGGATGAACGCGGTGCACCCGACCAATGTCAACACCGACATGCTGCACAGCCCGCCGATGTATCGGGCCTTCCGGCCGGACCTGAAGGATCCGACCCGCGAGGACGCGGAGCCGGTTTTCCCGCTCGTGCAGGCGATGCCGATCCCCTATGTCGAACCCGAGGACATCAGCGAGGCGGTGCTCTTCCTCGCGTCCGACGCGGCCCGCTACATCACCGGGCAGCAACTCCGTGTCGACGGGGGCGGCTTCCTGAAGGTCAAGCCGTGGTCCGGTGCGTGATCGCATGAGCGACGGGACAACGGGCGTCCAACGCCGCCTGTACGAGCTGATGGTGCTCATGAAGGCGGCCGACGACCGGCTGTCCAAAGGCATCGGCACCGGCGAGTTCATGTGCGTCTACTGGCCCTCGCGCGGGCAGGAGGCCATCGCCGCCGCGATGGGTCTCGCGCTGCGGCCCGACGACCAGTTGGTGACCACCTACCGCGGGCTGCACGACCTCATCGGCAAGGGCGTCCCGCTGGAAGAGATCTACGGCGAGATGATGGGCCGCACCGTGGGCGCCGGGCGCGGCAAGGGCGGCACCATGCACATCGCGAATCCCGCTCGGGGCGTGATGCTTTCGACCGGGATCGTCGGGGCGGGCCCGCCGGTGGCGGTGGGATTGGCGCTGGCCGCGAAACGCAAAGGCCTCGATCGCGTCACCGCGGTGAGCTTCGGCGACGGCGCCACCAACACCGGGTCTTTTCACGAGGCGGCGAACATGGCGGCGCTCTGGGACCTGCCGATGGTGTTCGTCTGCCAGAACAACCTCTACGCCGAGATGACGCCGACCGCCGACACGATGAAGCTCGAATGTGTCGCGGACCGGGCGGCCGGCTACGGCATGCCGGGAGTGCGTGTCGACGGGAACGATCCGCTGGCGATCAAATCGACACTCGATGACGCGCTGCGGCGAGCCCGCGCCGGCGGCGGCCCCACCTTCGTCGAATGCGTGACGTTCCGCTTCCGCGGCCATTACTTCGGTGACCGGATGCCCTACATCCCCAAGGATCAGCTGGCCGCCGCGATCGAAGCCGACCCGGTGCCCCGCCTCCGCGACCAGCTGGTCGAGGCCGGCATCTGCGATCGGGACGAACTCGACCGCATCGAAGAGGAGGCGCTGGCCGCGGTGGAGACGGCGCTGCAAAACGTCATGCGCGCGGAGGCCCCGTCGATCGACGAGCTGGACCGAGACGTGTACGCGACCGCGATCAAGTTCCCGGTGTGAGCATGCAAGAACAAGAGATGACGATGCGCGAGGCGCTCAACCTCGCCCTGGACCAGGCGCTCGCCGCCGACGACAGGGTGTTCCTGCTCGGTGAGGACATCGCCGACCCCGGCGCGTCGGGACCGACCGCGGGCCTGTCGACGAAATACGGCCACGACCGCGTCCTGGACACCCCGATCTCGGAGGCGGCGATCGTCGGCGCGGCCGTCGGCGCGGCCATCGACGGGCTGCTGCCGGTGGCCGAGATCATGATCATGGATTTCATCGGCATCGCCGCCGACCAGCTGATCAACAACGCGGCGAAGCTGAGGTTCATGACCGCCGGGCGCACGACCGCGCCGCTCACCGTTCGCACCCAGGTCTACGCCGGGCTGGCCACCGGCGCCACGCATTCGCAGAGCCTGGAGGCGTGGTTCATGCACATCCCGGGCATGAAGGTGATCGTGCCGTCCACGCCGCGGGACGGGAAGGGTCTGCTGACGGCGGCGATCTTCGACCCCGATCCCTGCCTGTTCGTCGAGACGATCCGGCTGCAGGGCAAGAAGGGGCCCGTCCCCGTCGATGCCGGATTCTCAATCCCGTTGGGCCAGGCCGACGTCAAGCGGCCCGGCACCGACGTGAGCCTGATCGGCTACGGACGCTGCGTGCACGACGCGCTCGCCGCCGCGGCCACGCTGCACGAACAGGGCATCAGCGCCGAGGTCGTCGATCTGCGCACGCTGGTGCCGCTCGACGTCGAGACCCTCGTCGCCTCCGTACGCGGTACCCGCCGAGCCGTGATCGTCCACGACGCCGTCCAATTCGCCGGTCCAGGAGCCGAAGTCGCCGCGATCCTGCACTCGCAGTTGTTCTCCGAGCTGGCCGCGCCCGTCGAGCGGGTGGCCGCCCGATTCGTCCCCAACCCGGCCGCGGCGGCGCTCGAGGCGCAGGTGTATCCCTCCCCGGCGCGGATCGTCGCGGCCGCGCAGAAGACCCTCGCGGGGGCGAGAGTGCATGGCTGACTTCGTCATCCGCATCCCGCGCGTCTCGGTGGCCGTGTCGGAGGCCGAGCTCACCGGCCTGCTCGTCGACGCCGGCCAGCGCGTGGAAGCGGGCACACCCATCTACGTGATCGCCACCGAGAAGGTGGAACAGGAGATCGAAGCCGGAGCGTCGGGCACCGTGCACTGGACCGGCCAGGTCGGGACCACCTATGACATCGGCGCCGCAATCGGAGTCATCACTTCGTGAACCAGGAAAGGTGAGCACGCATGGATCTCAACGAGACTCGCGAGAGGATCATCTACCAGAAGGAGGGGCCCATCGCCCGGGTCACCCTGAACTGGCCGGAAAAGGCGAACGCCCAGGACCAGAAGCTGGCCGAAGAGGTCGACGCCGCGCTGCTGGACGCGGACCGCGACTACGACATCAAGGTGCTCGTGCTCAAGGCCAACGGCAAGGGTTTCTGCTCGGGACACGCCATCGGCAACAACGCGGTGGATTACCCGGCCTTCGTCGAGGGCGCGAAAGTCATGGGCACGCCGTGGAAGCCGCAGACCGACCTGTTCGTGAAGCCGGTGCTGAACCTGTGGGAGTTCTCCAAGCCGACCATCGCGCAGGTGCACGGGTACTGCGTCGGCGGGGGCACGCACTACGGGCTCACCACCGACATCGTCATCGCGTCGGAAGACGCCTACTTCTCCTACCCGCCGCTGCAGGGATTCGGGATGCCGTCGGGCGAATGCTCCATCGAGCCCTGGGTTTTCATGAACTGGCGGCGCGCGGCGTACTACCTGTACACCGCCGAGGTCGTCGACGCGCGCAAGGCGCTGGAGTACGGCCTGGTGAACGAGGTGGTCCCGCGCGAGCAGCTGGGCGACCGGGTGGAGGCCATCGCCCGCCACATCGCGCAAGCGCCGATGACCACGCTGCTGGCGACCAAGGCCAACCTGAAGCGGGCCTGGGAGCTGATGGGCATGCGGGTGCACTGGCAGAGCTCCAACGACCTCGTTGCTCTGGCCTCCCTCAGCAGGGACGTCCAGGAGCTGATTCAGACTGTGTTCCGCGACAAGGTGCTGCCGTCCGAGCATGCGCGACGCCAGGCCGCCGCCGCCGCATCGACCGACGGCGCCACGGCCACTTAGGTTTACGCAGGGACCGCCGGTGAACATCGCCGACCACGCCACGAAGGCCGGACAGGCGCCGGCCCTCATCGTCGCGGGCGGCGGTGGCACGATCTCCCACGCCGAGCTGTACGCCCGCAGCCAACGCGTCGCCGCAATGCTGCATGGCGCGGGGCTGCGCCGGGGCGACGGTGTGGCGCTCATCCTGCCGAACCGATCCGAGTTCCTCGAAATCACCTGGGCCTGCCAGCTTTCCGGGCTCTACTACACCGCGGTCAACACCCACTTCACCCCGGACGAGGTCGCCTACGTCATCGACGACTCGGGTGCGCGGGCGGTGTTCGTCGACGCCGGCATGCCCGACCTCGCCGCCCACGTCCGCGCGGCCAACAGCGCGGTGGCCGCGCATTTCGCGGTGGGCGGGCCCCTGCCCGGCTGGGGCGCATACGACGATGCGCTGGCGGCCGCCGGTGACGCGCCGCCGGTCAAGGACGGCTCGGAGATGCTGTACTCGTCGGGCACCACGGGCCGCCCCAAGGCCGTCCGCCGGCCCCTGCCGGCCGACGGCAACGGCTCATGGGCTCAGGCGGTGCTGGAGCTCGCGCTCACCCACAAGTACGGGATGAGCCGGTCCAGCGTGTACCTCTCCCCCGCACCGCTCTATCACGCCGCCGGGGTGAACTACACCATGGCGGTCAATCGCGTCGGCGCCGCGGCAATCCTCATGCGAAAGTTCGACGCCGAGACCGTCCTGCGGTTGATCGAGACGCACCGCGTGACGCACGCCCAGTTCGTGCCCACCATGTTCGTGCGAATGCTCAAGCTGCCCAGGTCGGTTCGGGAAAAGTATGACGTGTCGAGCCTGCGCTGCGTCATCCACGCGGCAGCGCCCTGCCCGGTCGACGTCAAGCAACAGATGATGAAGTGGTTCGGGCCGATCATCCACGAATACTACGGCGGCACCGAGGGATTCGCGGGTACGACGATCGGTCCCGAAGAATGGCTCGCCCATCCCGGCTCGGTGGGCAAGCCCATGTCCCCGGTGCACGTCATCGGAGACGACGGCGTCGAGCTTCCCACCGGACAAGCCGGCGAGCTGTTCTTCGAGGGCGGCCCCGATTTCGAATACTTCAAGGACCCCGCCAAGACCGCGTCGGTGTCCAACGACCGCGGCTGGCGCACCCTGGGCGACATGGGCTACGTCGACGAGGACGGCTACCTCTACCTCACCGACCGGTCCACGTTCATGATCGTCTCCGGCGGGGTGAACATCTACCCCCAGGAAGTCGAGAACCTGCTGATCATGCACCCCAAGCTCGTCGACGCCGCCGTCTTCGGCGTGCCCAACGACGAGTTCGGCGAGGAGGTCAAGGCCGTCGTGCAGCCGGTCGACGGCATCGCGCCGGGGCCCGACCTCGAGGCCGAGCTGATCGAGCACTGCCGCGCGCACCTGGCCGGCTACAAGTGCCCGCGCAGCGTCGAGTTCGTTGCCGAATTGCCCCGCGACCCGAACGGAAAGCTGTACAAGAGGCGCATCCGCGAGCGTTACTGGCAGGGGCGGGCATCGCGGATCCTATGAGGGGATGAAAATGGTCACCACCCAGAGCACCCACAACAGCCGAATGAGCCAGACCCCGCTTCCGGTGCCGTGGGCGGTCCAGGCCGTCGATCGCATCCCCAAGCAGCGCTACTACGACCCGGAGTTCTACGCGCTCGAAACCGAAATGCTCTGGCCGCGCGTGTGGCAGATGGCCTGCCGCCTGGAAGAGATTCCCAAGCCCGGCGACTACGTCGAGTACGAGATCCTCGATGAGTCGATCATCGTGGTCCGCCTGGACAGGGAAAGCGTGCGCGCTTACCACAACGCGTGTCGCCACCGCGGGGTAAAGCTGGTGGAGGGCAACGGAAACCGGCGCACCTTCGTATGTCCGTTCCACGGATGGTGTTGGGGCATCGACGGACGCAACACCTTCGTGCTGCGGCCCGAGGAGTTCGACGAGCAGAACCTGAACCCGGAGGATCTTCGGCTGGTCCCGGTTCGATGCGAGCTCTGGGGCGGATGCGCGTGGATCAACCTGGACGACGACGCACCCGCGCTGCGTGACTGCCTGGAGCCCTTCGCGTCGATCTACGACGCATGGAAAGTGGAGTCGCTGCGCGTCGAGTGGTGGCAGTCGTGCCGGCTGCCGGTGAACTGGAAACTGGCGACCGCCGCATTCATGGAGGGCTATCACGTCCCGCAGACCCACCCGCAACTGCTCCCGTCGAGCATGCCGAAGCAGCCCGACCCCGCCAAGCCACCCGGACTTGCCCAGACCAACCTGTATTTCATGCGGACCTTGGGCCAAGGCATGGCCGGCATGACACATGAGAACGATGTCCGCGTCGCCGAGGGCCTGCAGAACATGGAATTGCCGGCGGACCCGGTCGAGGCGATGGCCGTGTGGCGCAGCGCGCTCAACGACGCCATCGTGCACTGGCATCGCGCCCGGGGCTGCGACATTCCCGACCTCAACGACTTGCAGCGGCGCGGCATCGACGAAGCGATCAATTTCGCCTTCCCGCACTACTTTCTGCTGCCCCAGTACAGCAGCGCCTCGTCGTACCGGATCCGGCCGCTGGGCCCGGAGGAAACCCTGTTCGAGATCTGGTCGCTCACCCGCATCCCGCCGGACCAGTGCACGGCCAAGCCGACGCCACCCGTCCCCATGCCACCTGACGACCCACGTTGGCCACCGATTCCAGCCCAGGATTTCTCTAATCTGCCCAGGCAACAAAAGGGCCTGCACTCCAAGGGATTTGAGTACATGAGGTTGTCCAGCCGCATCGAGGGCCTGATCTCCAACTTCGAACGCGTGATAGACGGCTTCCTGGCCGGCCTGCCGTACGACGCGCTGGTACCCGCGATCCAAAAGACCAACACCACCATCGACGTGCCGGTCGCCGACCTGGGCTTGCGCGCGGGGGCCCGATGACCACCCGGTGGGACCGCTCCGTGGATCTGCTGATCGCGGGCAGCGGGGGCGGCGGCATGGTCGCCGCGCTGGCGGCGCTCGACTCGGGGATCGAACCCCTGGTGATCGAGAAGCAGCCCCTGGTGGGCGGTTCGACCGGGCTTTCCGGTGGCATGGTGTGGCTGCCGAACAACCCGCTGATGCGGGCCGGCGGCATCCCGGATTCGCACGAGGAGGGGCTGGCCTATTTCGACGACGTCGTCGGTGACATCGGCGCGGCGTCATCGCCCGCGCGGCGCGAGACGTTCCTCACCGCCGGCTACGAGATGATCGATTTCTTGACCCGCAGGGGCGTTCGGTTCGTGCGGTGCCCGGGCTGGAGCGATTACTACCCGAACCACAAGGGCGGTAACGAAGCCGGTCGCGCGATCGAGTGCGTCCCCTACGACGCGGCCGCTCTGGGGAAGTGGAGCGACAAGGTCCAACCCTCGATGGCCAAGGCCTATGGCGGGTTCGTCCTGAAGACGAACGAACTGCGCTCGGTGCAGTATTTCAACCGGTCGCCGCGCGCCTTCGCCGTCGCGATGCGGGTGTTCGCCCGCACCAGGGTGGCGAGGCTGCGCCACCGGGAGATGCTCACCAACGGCGCATCGCTCATCGGCCAGATGCTCAAGGCGCTGATCGACCTGCGCGCCGAACCACCGATCTGGACCGGGACCGCGATGGAGGACCTGATCGTCGAGAACGGCCGCGTGGTCGGCGCACGCGTGGTGCGTGACGGCACCCCGGTCAACGTCGAGGCGCGCAAGGGCGTCCTGCTGGCCGCCGGGGGGTTCAGCCGTAACGCGGACATGCGCCGGCGCTATAGCGGCGAGCAGCCCAACGAGGGGCTCTGGTCGATCGCGAACGCCGGCGACACCGGCGAGGTGTTGCAGACCGCGATCCGGCTGGGCGCGAAGACGGACCTGATGGACGAGGCCTGGTGGCTGCCATCGGTTTTCATCGCCGACGGCGGTGACGCCGCAAGGGCGCTGGGCAGCGGTCGCCAGCGACCCGGCGCCATCTATGTCGACGGAACCGGCCGGCGGTTCTGCAACGAGTCCAACTCGTACGTCGAGGTCGGCAAGGCCATGTACGCGAACAAGGCGGTGCCCTGCTGGATGGTGTTCGACCGGGGCTACGTCGGCCGATACGTGTCGGGGGCAAACCCGTTCAAGCGGCGTCGGCTCCCGGAGGAACTCATCACCCGGGGTGCGGTGTTGCGGGGTGAGACCGTCGGCGACCTCGCGCGCCAGATGGGTGTTCCGGCCGACGCGCTGAAGCGGACGATCAAGCGGTTCAACGGTTTTGCGGCCAAGGGTCTCGACCCGGACTTCGGGCGCGGCCAGTCGGCGTACAACGACTGCCTGGGCGATCCCGGGTATCGTCCCAACGCCGCGCTCGGTCCGCTCGAGCGGTCACCCTACTACGCCACCAAGGTCGTCCCTGCCGACGTCGGCACGTGCGGCGGGGTGATCACCGACGAGCACGCACGGGTCATCGACGAGGACGACCGCGTGATCGACGGACTCTACGCGACGGGCAACATCACGGCGACGGTGATGGGCCGGAACTACTTGGGCGCCGGTGGAAGCATCGCCTACACAATGGTCTTCGGCTACGTCGCGGCCCGCCATGCCGCCGGCCGCAGGCTTTCCGGCGATCCGAGCCGCTAGCCCTCGGCGTCCTTGTCGTCGCGGCCGACGAACTCGCGCGGTTTCATGCCCGACTGCTTCAGCTCGGCCCGCCGTGCCTGGACGTCGGAGGCGGCGCCGACCATGTTGGTCAGGATGTGGCTGACCTGCAGATGCACCCGCATACCCATCAACTCCCACGCCCGCTTCACGTTGTTCTTCACCGCCATCAGCGTGGTCAACGGGATTTGGGCGATCTTGTGGGCCATCTCCTCGACGACGCCCTCGAGGTCTTCGCGCGGCACCACCCTGTTCAGCAGCCCCCAGTCGAGGGCTTGCTGCGCGGAGAGGGTCGGGGCAAGCAGCAGCCAGTCCATGGTGCGATGCCAGTTCATCAGCAACCACGGCTCGATCATGGTGTGGCCGCCGGGTTCACCGAGGCTTTGGGCAAGCGGCATTTGGAAATACGCGTCGTCGGACGCCACGCAGAAGTCGGTCAGCAGGCCGAGATAGATCCCGCCGCCCACGCAATAACCGTGAATCGCGGAGATGGTCGGCTTCGGAAACTCCCACAGGTACAACGTCGGCCACAGAAACAGGTCCGCGGTGCCCTTGTACAGGTCCTCGAATGTTTCGCCGAAATCCGGATAGGGATTCTCGTCGGGACCCCAGCGGGCAACGTGTCCGCCGCAGAACCCTTTTCCGTTGGCCTTGAGGATGACGACCTTGATCTCTTTGTCGCGGTCGGCTGCGTGCAGGCATTCGTCGACTTCGGTGACCAGAACCGCATCTTTGGTGTTGGCCTTGTCGACCCGGTTCAGGATGATCCGCGCGATCGGCGGTTCGCGCTCGTAGATGATCGCTTCAAGGACGCGCCGCTCCATCTGCGTGACATTACCCGGCCGGGAGCCGAAATGGCACCGTCAAATGCCATTTCCGCGAGGGTCGATCGGCGGGGCGAAAACGCTTGCCGCTCAGCGGCCTTCGCGCGCCGCACGCGCCAGCAGCCAAGCCTGGCCGTCACCCTCCCCGGAGGCGAGCAAGTCGAGATCGCCGAACGCGGCGGGCAGCTCACCGGCAGCCGCGCGAAACGGCCCCGGGGCGGCCCCGACTTCGCTCAGCACCGCGATCGCCAGTAGACCGCCGGGCGCCAGGCGTTCGATGATCGCCCGGTCGAGGCGGCGGTCCCGGAATCTGTGGCAGAGGATGACGTCCGCGGGCGGCCCGGGCGGCAGCCCGTCGTCCAGGTCGACGACCTCGAAGCGACACCGATCGCTCACCCCCGCCCGCTCGGCCAGCTCGCGCGCCTGGACCACCGCCACCGGGGATACGTCGAATCCCTCGACCCGAAGTCCGCGCTTCGCGAGCCACACCGCGGCGAGGCCGGGGCCGCACGCGAGATCGAGAGCCCTTCCGGCAGTGGGAACTACATCCGCGTGGGGCGCCAGGAAGCCGGGCGGCCCCGCGGCGTCTTCCGACGGTGGCGCCATGGCCTGGTACCGCTCGTCCCAACGCTGCCGGTCCGCCTCGGCCATAGCCGTAACTGTAGAACCCGGTAGGACGTTGTAGGCGCTCTCAGCGCCTTCCTACACTGGACGAGTGTCCAAAGATGCGGTTCGCCGGTCGGATCGCCGGCCGGGACAGACGATCCGCAAAGTCCTCGATGCCGGCCTTCAGGAACTGCGCGAGTCGTCGTATGCGAACCTGACGATGCGCTCGGTGGCGACCCGCGCGGGGGTGTCGCCGGCCAGCGCCTACACCTACTTTCCCTCCAAGAGCGCGCTGGTGGCGGCGGTATATCTGCGGTTTCTTCGCGAACTGCCGCTGCGCACCGACGTCAACGACGCGACCAAGACGCGGGTCAGTGCCACCCTGCGCGACATGGCCGTCGTGGTCGCCGACGAGCCGGAGCTGACCGCCGCCTGCGGCGCGGCCCTGATGGCCGACGACCCGGCGGTCACGCCGATTCGTGAGCAGATCGGCCACGAGGTCGCGACCCGCATCGGCGCCGCCCTGGGCCCGGATTGGCCCCGCGCCGTGAAATCCACGCTGCAGCTGACCTTCTCCGGCGCCCTGATGACCGCCCGGTTCGTCAGCTTCGACGAGATCGAGGGCCAACTCGACGAGGCCGTCGACCTGATCCTGGGTGCCCACGTGGCGTAATCCGTTGCGCGGCAACCATTATGCCACTGTTGTCAACGTGTCTGACGTCTGGCCGGCCCGCAGGAAGCGGCCGAACTTCTGCTTGCCCAACGCGGGTGCGGCCCGTCCGGCACCGAACGCGAACCGCCCCGCCACGAGCACGGCGCTGACGGTGTCGTCGTTGCGGTTGACCATCCGGGACAACCCACCGTAGGAGGCCACCGGATGCTCGGCATATCGGTCGAGCGAAGCGTCGAGCTTGTCCGGGTCGATCACCACGACGTCGGCGCGATCCCCTACGCGCAGCGTGCCGGCGTCGATTCCGTACCACGCCCCGAGTTCGCCGGTGAGCCGGTGCACGGCACGCTCGACCGACATGAACGGCGTGCCGTGCTTGTCCGCCTCGTGCACGTGCCGCAGCAGCCGAAGCCCCGAGTTGTAGAACGCCATGTTGCGCAGGTGTGCGCCGGCGTCGGAGAACCCCATCTGTACGGTCTTGCTCCGCGCCAGCTTCTTGAGCACCTCGGGACGATGGTTGGAGATCGTGGTGCGCCAGCGCAGCTTTTCGCCGTGCTCCACCACCAGGTCGAGGAACGCGTCCACCGGATGCAGCCCACCGCGGTCCAGCCCCACCCGCCCGAATGACTTGCCCACCACCGACGGGTCCGGGCAGGACACGATCTCGGCATCGAAGAAGTCGCGGTGCCACACCCGGGGGCCGAACCTCTTGTCGTAGTCCTCGCGAAACCAGCGGCGATAGTCCTCGTCGCGCATGAGCTGGTTGCGCTCGATCTCACCCTGCAGGTGCAGCGCCGCGGCGCCGGCGCCGAACTCCTCGAACACCACCAGCGAGATGCCGTCGGCGTAGACCTCGAATGGCACCGGCAGGTGCTGCCACCGGAAGTCGCCGCCGAGGCCGTTCACGACCCGGGCAAGGGTGTCCATGAGGTGGATCACCGGCGGGATGGCCTTGATGTCGGCCGCCGAGAGCAGGCTGGTCTTCAGCCGGGGACGGCCGAACCCCAGCGACGTCGCCAACTGCGACACCACCGACAGCGGGTTCGTGATATCGGGTCCCGACTGCAGGATCTTGTTGCGCCGCCGCAGGATAGCGTTCAGCCGGCGCAGCTCCCGGGGCTTGGCGTATGTCGACGGCAGGGTGCGCGACCGGCAAACCTCGCCGTCGAGTTTGTCGAACAGCAATTGCTGCGACGACATCCCGACGAAGCCTTCGTCCAGCGCCTCGTTGAGCATCGACTCCATCCGCGCCAGTTCCGCCGCCGACGGCCGGACGTCCTTGCGTGTCGCGCGGTCCAGTCCCATCGTCGCCGCGCGCATGTCGGAGTGGCCCATGAACGCCGCGACGTTGGGGCCCAGGTTCCGCCGGTCGAGTTCGGCAACGTACTCCGCGGGATTGGTCCACGAACGGGCCGCGTCCAGGTGCTCGATGACGTAACGCCGGGGAATCGCTTCCACCCGGCCGAAGATGTCGCCCGCGTCCACGTTGTCCAGATAGACCGTGGACAACGAACAAGAGCCCAGCATCACGGTGGTCACGCCGTGCCGCAGCGATTCGGAAAGCTCCGGCTCACAGAGTATTTCGACGTCGTAATGGGTGTGGATGTCGATGATGCCGGGGATGACCCACTGGCCCGTCGCGTCGATGACATCGGCGCCCGCCGTGTCGAGCGGTTCGGAGGTGATGGTGGCGACCCGGCCGTCGCGCACCCCGATGTTTCTGCACACCGACGGCGCACCCGTTCCATCGAACCAGCGACCGTTGGTGATCACCGTGTCGTAGTGCATGTTCGGCCTTTCTGCCGCCCGACGCTGACGATCCGATGCGAGCATACATAATGTCCGAAGTGTCTAGCCATGTTAACCAGCAGGGGTCGTGTGCCCCCAGCGGCTATGATCCAGCTGTGGGGATCACCGACTACCGGTTTGCCGCTCGCTGATGCGCAGTCACGGTTGGGCCGGCAACACGCCCGCCTCCGACGAGGAGGCTATCGAGCGCATCCTGGATGCCGCCGACAGGATCATCGAGGAGCGCGGCTCGGCGATGCGGATCGCCGACGTGGCCCGGGCTCTCGGGGTCACCCGGCAGACCGTGTACCGGTACTTCCCGGGGACGCAGGCGCTGTTGGTGGCGTCGGCGATGCGGTCGGCAGACGGGTTCCTCGACCGGATGGCCGCCCACCTCGACGGTGTCACCGACCCGGTCGTGGCGATGACCGAAGGTATGGCATTCGCCATCGAGGAGCTGGCCTCGGACAACCAAGTGGAATTCGTGCTCAACCAACGCCACCGGGGCGGCCAGAAGGTGTCGATCATTTCCGATACCGCCCTGGCGTTCGGACGGTCCATGCTGCACCGTTACGACATCGCCTGGGAGAGTTACGGTTTCGATGAGGACGGCCTGGACGAACTGAACGAATTCAGCCTGCGGGTGCTGCACTCGTTCCTCGCCGACCCGGGGCGTCCGGCGCGCAGCGGTGCCGATCTGCGGCGCTACCTCACCCGTTGGCTGGGCCCGGCGATCGCCTATCCGCAGCTGCGGCGCGCGATGGATGCACTGCAGAGCCCCGAGCCGCAGCGAACGCGGCGGCGGCCTTCCAAGGCATCCTGACCCGGCCATCGGGCGGCGTCGACGACAACCACAAGGAGCGGGCATGACGGGCCTCGGACAGATTGCGCTCAACAGTGCGCCCGTCTTCGGTGGGGCGATGCTGGCGGTCGCCGCCGGCCAGTTCCGGGCGCCGGATTTCCGGGGGCTGATCAAAGACGACATGGATTTGTTGGACCGGCTCGAGCCCGGCGCCAGGCGCACCGAACTGCAACGCACCATCGACGCCCGCATCGACGACCTCATCGAGACGACGGACCGGAGTAGGGCGCTGCGCAAGGCGGCGTTGTCTTACCAGGGGAACTGGCGCGACATCGTGCTCGTGGTGTGCGTGGTGTTGTTCACCATCATCTGGTGGGACGTCGACCACAGCAGGGGCAACTGGCTGCCGATGTTCATCCTCCTGATCATCCTGACCGTGGTGAGCGCCGCCTATGCGTTTCGCGGCCTGCTGCGGGCCGCCCGGTCGTTGACGCCCCGAGGGCCCCATTCCTCCGGGACGGACGCGCCGCGGTAGCCCGGCGCCGCCGGCGACCACATAACGCGCGCGTTTTGGCACCCTGTGACAAGATCACGCTGTGAAGGCGCATACCCTCTGCGGTCTGATTTGTGCTGCGCTGGCGCCTTTTTGGTCGCTGCCGGTGGCACCGATCGGGGTCGCCGAGCCATGCCCCGATGTCGAGGTGGTGTTCGCCCGGGGTACCAACGAGCCGCCCGGCGTCGGCCGTATCGGCCAGAGTTTCGTCGACTCTCTGCGCTCACACGTGGGCGGTAGGTCCCTGGGCGTGTATCCCGTCGACTACCCGGCGACCACCGACTTCCCCAGGGCCGTGGACGGCATCAGCGACGCGGGCGCCCACGTCGAGCACATGGCGGTCTCGTGCCCGAGGACCAGGATGGTGCTGGGCGGATACTCCCAGGGTGCGGCCGTGATGGGTTTCGTCACCGAAAGCGCGGTCCCGGACGGCGTGCACCTGGTCCAGGCGCTGCAGCCGATGCCGGCCGAGGTGGCCAACCACGTGGCCGCGGTGGCGCTCTTCGGAACGCCGTCGAACCAGTTCATGAGCATCATCAACGAACCGCCCGTGACGATCGGCCCGCCGTATGCGGCCAAGACCATCGAACTGTGCGTGCCAGGCGACCCGGTCTGCTCGGACGCCGTCAACCCCGCGGCACACCGGCAGTACGTCGAAGCGGGCATGGTCGACCAGGCGGCGGATTTCGCCGCCGGCCGCCTCTAGCCCGGCCCTGGACTGCGGGGTCAGCGCGGCCCGGACCCGGCATCGAGGACCTCGAGCGCGGCGTCGATGTTCGGGATGACCGTCGGACCGTAATTTCTCACCAACTGCCCGAGCGCGCGGGCGATATGCGGTCCGACGGCGCCGGCGGCCAGGACCTCCTCGGCCAGGACGATGCCGTTCACCACATGCGCGGCGCTCACGCGACCGTCGGCCGTCACCTCGTACCGCCAGTCGCCGATCTGCACCCGCTCCGGCTGCGACCGGAAGAAGCCGCGCCGCGCGGGAACGAGGATCACGCCCGGAACCCCGGAAAACACCTTGAGCACCAGCCCGACTCCCCCCGGTCCGGCCAGGGCCGTTCCGACGACCCGGCCGACCCGATCGTGATCGAGGCCCGTCATCAATCGCTCATGGGCAGGACGAACGACGGTGTCAGCGTTTGCGCCTCACCGCCGCGGCGCACCGCGGTGCCGGCCACGTAGAACTCGACGGTGTGGTGACCCCACGCGTAGTTCGAGATCGCGAAATGCACTCCGACGACACCGCTTGCGCCGTCGCGCTCGGCCTCACTCTGCATGCGTGACATCGCCAGCTCGCGGGCCTGGTAGCTGCCCTGCGTCCATTGCGGCATCTCGGCATTGCGTCCGACCTGGCTGAGCGTGCGCAGGAAGCCTTGTACCGCAACGTGAAACACGCAGTTGCCCATCACGAACGCGACGGGGGCGAACCCCGATCGCAGCAGGGTCGTCAGGTCCTGGCCGGACAGGTGACTGGTGAACGCCTGACCGTTGGGGCGCCGATAGGCGCCCGGCTGCGGCGTGTATCGCACCGCGGTTCCGACCGCGATGAACTCCAGGTGCTCGCCCTCCCCCTGATGCCGCCATTCGAGGCGGACGCCGACCACACCGTCGGCGCCCAGTGAGTCCGCCTCCGCCTGCATCCGCGACATGGCATTCCAGCGCGCCCGGTAGGTCGCGTCGGTGAGGACCGGCAGTTCGGATTGTTGGCGGATGCCGGTGAACTGATAGCCGACGTGGTAGACCGAGACGCCCATCACGAGTTCGATCGGTTCGAACCCGGCCCCATGCAGCAAGGCGAATTCGTTGATCGACAGATCGGATGTGAACACTTTACCTGCGTGCGAGAGCCGTTCGCTGGCGACGGGGTCGAGCGGGTTCGGTTGCATTGTCAAGACGCCCTCCTGCGGTTCGCAGGACAGCGTAGGCGGCCGGGCCGCCGCGCACACCCATAACGTGCGACTTTCCGGTGGAGCCGTGGCGAAATATGGGTGGCCCGAGCGCCGGACCCGGCTCGCGCACGCCGGGCCGTGCGGTGACCCGATGCACTTTGCTGCCGCCGTGGCGTCCGGCCGCCCTTGTCGCCCCGCGCCTCAGGGCGCGGCTTGGGCGGCGGCGATCATCTCGTGCACATCGCCGACCGCCCAGGGGCCGGCGTCATGGTGGTCGCGGTAACCGAGCACCCGCGGGGTCGGCCGGTCGAAGCGACCGACGAATCCGCCTGCGGCGACGAAGATCTGGCCCGTCACGGCCTGCGCGAGGTCACTCGCGAGGTAGGCATACAGCGGGGCCACGAAGGCCGGCGGGGCGCTGTCCAACGAGGCCCGCATGGTCATGTCGTCCAGCAAGCCGCGGCGGTACAGGTCCTCGATGTGCTCCTCGTACTCGGCGCCCGTCGACAGGCGCGTGCGGGCGCCGGGACACACGACGTTGGCCCGCACGCCGTGCGCCTTCAACTCGGCGGCGACGGCCATGGTCAGCGCGTTCACCCCGCCTTTGCCCGCGGGGTAGCCGGTGCCGCCGTAGTCGCCCAAGAACGCCACCGAGCTCGTGTTGACGATGGCACCGTGTCCCTGCGCCGCCATGACGCGTGCCGCCGCCCGCGACGTGTGGAACGCCGAACCGAGGTGGGCGCTGACCAGGCGATCGAAGTCTTCGGGCGAGATGTTCAGGATCGAGGAGCCGGGCGGTTCGGCGATCCCGACGCAGTTGATCATGGCGTCCAGCCGCCCATGGGTGCGCACGCAGTCGTCGACGAGGGTAGCGGCGATGCGCTCCTCGTCGGCGGGTCCGACCACCGCGCTGGCATGTCCGCCCGCCGCCGTGATCGCGGCGACCGTCTCCTCGACCGCGTGCCCGTCGCGCCCGTTGACGACCACGCCGGCCCCCAGGTCGCAGAGCAGTTCGGCGACCGCGCGGCCGATCCCACGGCTGCCGCCCGCCACCACCACGCCCCGCCCATCCAGCAGGCGCCCGTCGCCGCTCACCTCCATGGGCGTCGTAATACGTTGCGCGATAAGCGCTCTCGGTAAAGATCGAGTGCCGGTCGCGCGGGCTCGGTCACGAACATTAGGCGAACAGTACCCAGCCGGGACACAAATGAGAACCACGGTCAGCACTTTGCTGCCGGGCGAACCCCGCCAACGTGGGCAAGCGGCACCGGGTGTGCCCACCGCAAACATCATGGCCGGCCATCCGCCCGGGCATCGCCGCGATGTGCGCCGGACCACCAGTCCGGCCTCTGGCCTGCGCATACGTCGGCAATCGCTCCCATGCGGCCGACGTCGCGGTGGAATCGGTTGCGAACGAGCCCGGGCCGCCCATGCGGTAAGCGATCGCGGGCCCATGCGATGGGGCGTATAGTCGCAAATGAAGTCCGTTATGGACGTGTCGCCGTTTAGCTCAAAGCGGCCAGTCAGCCGCACGGCTACTGAGCTTGACATGGCTCCGGCGATCAACACCCGAGTCATCTCCCGTCGGTAACCCCGCGCGTTCGATGAACGACCAGTCCTGCGGATACAGGTGCAGTGAGGCGACTGTGCGCATAGCTGCCAGTCTCGCTGCACACGACTCAGAGGAGTGAGTCAGTAATGCAGAAATGTTTGTGTACCAAAGCTTTCAGGATCAGCCGCGCCGAGAACGGGCGCGTGCGCCGATGACCAATGTGATTGCTCCCGACCGTCCCGCTTCCACCGCAGCGGCTCCGTGCCGTGACAAGAAAGCCGACGACTCCTACGACGACGTGGTCGAGATGTTCGTCCTGCTGCGCCAGATGCCGGCCGAGTCGCACGAATATCGTCGCCAGCGCGAACGGATCGTGACCCGATGCCTGCCCTTGGCCGACCACGTGGCCAGCCATTTCGCGCGCCGCGGCGAGGGGCTCGACGACCTCATCCAGGTGGCGCGACTGGGGCTGATGAACGCCATCAACAGGTTCGATCCCGACAAGGGGCCCAGCTTCATCGGCTTCGCGGTCCCGACCATGATGGGCGAGGTTCGCCGGTACTTCCGCGACTACAGCTGGGGCATGCGGGTACCGCGGAGGCTGCGTGAACTGCACGTGCAGATCAGCAGGACGACCGGCGATCTGGCCCAGAAGCTGGGGCGCGCGCCCACCGCGGGCGAGCTGTCGCAAGCGCTGGAGGTCCCCCGCGAGGAGATCGTCGAGTGCCTCGTGGCGGGCGACGCCTACCGCCTGGATTCCCTGGACGCGCCGGTGGGCACCGACAGCTCGGGCACGCCGCGACTGGTCGCGGACGCGGTCGGCGGCATCGACCCGCAGATCGAACACATCACCAACCGGGAAGCGCTGCGCGTCCTGGTTGCCGCGCTCCCCGAGCGCGAACGCGAGGTCTTGCGCATGAGATTCTTCGAATCAATGACGCAGAGCCAGATCGCCGAGCGCATCGGGGTCTCGCAGATGCAGGTCTCCCGCATCCTGGCCAGCACCCTGCGCTGCTTGCGCGACCAACTGGATTAGCGCCTTCACCTCCCCCAGGGGCCTTCGGCGCCACGGTGGTGCCGCGCCGCAATGTACTGTGCGATTCGGGAACGAACTCGACGGTGGCGCCGGAGGCGGCCTGGAAGGGAGCTCGAGCGATGACGACTTCACGGACGGCGACCGCGGGTGTCGCGGCGGCGGCGGCGCTGGCAGTGGCGATAGCAGGGTGCGGCAAGGATTCGACGACGTCAACGCCGTCGAAGTCGGGGGCGTCCAGCTCGGCCACCAGCGCACCCAGTTCTACACCGACGTCGTCGGCATCCGCGCAGGCGAACCAGTACGTCGGGCTGTTGATCCAGGCGAGCGACATCAACGCGCCAATCCCGTTCACCGCCACCCCGCCGACGAGCAACCCGAACGGTCAACCCGGCGTCGCGACGACGTTCAAAGACGAGGACGGCAGCCACGTCATCAAGGACACGATCCAGGTGCTCGCGGACCCCGACGCCGCCACGAACGCGTTGAACACGGCCAAGGGCGCGCAGGGTGACGTGATCAAGAACCCGACTACCCAAGCCGCCAACGTGGGCACGGGTGGAACGACGTTGATGGGCAATTCCCCGGACAAGAGCAAGGGCGTGACGATACTGCTGTTCACCGAGGGCAAGGCGTTCGTCACGCTGGAATTCGACGGGCCGCCCGACACGCTTGCCCCCGCCGACTTCGTCAACGACGTGGGCCAGAAACAAGACGCGGCCATCAAGAAGGGGCTCGGCGGCTGAGCGCCGGTTGATCGCCCAACGCACCGAGGAGCCCGATGACCGTCATCAACGGCCTGCCCGCCCATGCCCTGCTGCTGCACTTCGTGGTGGTGCTGGTACCGCTGACCGCCGTGCTGGAGATCGTGTGCGTGTTCTGGCCGACGGCGCGCCGGGGCCCACTGTTGTGGCTCGCATTGATATCGGCTGTCGCCACCATGGTGTTGACGCCGATCACGGTTGACGCCGGGGAATGGCTTTACGACCTGAGGGCCAAACCCAGCGCCATCCTGCAGAAGCATGCCACCCTGGGCGCCACGATGACCTACTTCTCGGCCGCGCTGCTGGCGGCCGCGCTGGTGCTGGTGGTGATGCGGCTGATCGAACGCCGCTCGGACAAGAGCCGCGTGGTCGTCCGGGCGACGATCGCGATACTGGTGCTCGCCGTCGCCATCTCATCGATGGTCCAGATTTACCGCGTGGGTGATGCTGGCGCCCAATCGGTTTGGGGTGGCGAAATCGCCCGCCTGCAACAATCCCATCACGCGGGGTAGCGGTCGCCAGTACACCTAGGCGGGCGCCTATGCCGTGGGCGTGAGCAGGAACAGCCGGAATTGCCGCCCACCCGCGCGATCCTGGGCGACTTGATAGTTCGGCCAGTGCGCCAGCACGGTCGACCACGCCTCGTCGCGCTCCTCGCCGGTGAGCAACCGCACCGTCGCGACGAAACGCTGACCGCGCCTGCGGACGGTAACCCGTTGCGTGGCCTTCAGATTCGCCGACCACGACGGGTGGCGATCCCGGCCCCAGTTGGAGCCGACCACCAACAACCCGTTCTCGACGGGCACGTACTGCACCGTCGCCGTGCGCGCCAGCCCGGTTTTGCGACCCGACGTCGTGACCTGAACGTTGGGCACACCGGCGAGATCCAGAACGCCGAGCCGCCCGTTGGTCGCGAACCGCAGCAGTGCCTCGAGCCCTTCAGCGACCGGCCGGCCATTCAGGACGAGCCTGCGGTAGGCCGCCGGATTGCGAGCCACCCGCTGGAGCGGATTCATACGAAGACTGTATTCCCGCGCGGCCCCGCCCGGGCGTCGGAGCAATGAAATCGCCTTGAAGTGCCGGGGATTGGGGATCCGGACGCTTCATAGCGCGACGGCCGCCACGCCCGTTAAATAAATTGCTTGATTTAATCGGCCTCGCGGTGTTCACTGAGGCGATGACCGCCGAGCGGATCGCTCGCTCCGACAGGTCGACGGGTACCCGCGAGGCGATCTTGTCGGCCGCGGAAGTGCTGTTCGCCGAACGCGGCATGTATGCCGTGTCGAACCGGCAGATCAGCGAGGCGGCCGGGCAAGGCAACAACGCCGCCGCTTGCTACCACTTCGGAACCAGGACCGACCTGCTCCGCGCGATCGAAGGCAAGCATCGGGAGCCGATCGAGGAATTGCGGGCCCAGATGCTGAGCGCCATCGGCGATTCGGCCGTACTGCGCGACTGGGTGGGCGCGCTGGTGCGGCCACTCACCGATCACCTGCACGCGCTGGGCACGCCCAGCTGGTACGCCCGGTTCGCCGCCCAGGCGATGGCCGATCCCACGTACCGTCACGTCGTCACCAGGGATGCGCTCGCCTCGCCACTGCTCGTACGGACCATCGACGGCATCAACCGGTGCCTTCCCGATCTGCCCCGTCGGGTGCGCTCGGAACGAATGGTCATGGTGCGCAACCTGCTCATGCACACCTGCGCGGAGCACGAGGGCGCGCTCGCCGAACACGGACCGCGTTCACGTTCGGCATGGCCGGTCGCCGGCGAAGGGCTGATCGACGCGATCGTCGGCCTGTGGCGCGCACCCGTCCACGTGGCCGCCGCGGGCGGCTAGTCCTCGAACCCGAGAACCCCCAGATCCCAGGAGAGCGATGACAGACGCCTCGACCGCCACCGATATTCCGGAGTTCCCGATGTCGCGGGCGCCGGGTTGTCCGTTCGCCCCGCCGCCAAAGGTGTTGGAGCTCAACGCCGGCACCCAGCTGAGTCGCGTCCGGATCTGGGACGACAGCACGCCGTGGCTGATCCACGGCTACGAGGCGATCCGGGCGTTGTTCACCGATTCGCGCGCCAGCGTCGACGACCGGCTGCCGGGATATCCGCATTGGAACGAGGGAATGCTGGCGACCGTGCACAAGCGACCGCGGTCGGTGTTCACCTCCGACGCCGAGGAGCACACCCGATTCCGCCGGATGCTGTCGAAACCATTCACCTTCAAGCGCGTTGAGGCGCTCCGGCCGGCGGTGCAGAGCATCACCGACGACCACATCGACGCGTTGCTGGCCGGCCCCAAGCCCGGAGACCTGGTCAGCACGTTGGCACTGCCCGTCCCCTCTCTGGTGATCAGCCAGTTGTTGGGTGTGCCGTACGAAGACGCGGATTTCTTCCAGACCCAGGCCCAACGGGGCATGGGCCGGTACGCCACCGAGGAGGACACCGCACAGGGCGCGGCATCGTTGGCGAAGTACCTGGCGAACCTGGTGCGGACCAAAATGGAAAGCCCCTCCGAGGACTTGGTGTCCGACCTCGCCGAGCGGGTCAACGCCGAGGAGCTCAGCGTGCGGGAAGCCGCGCAGTTGGCCACGGGTGTGCTCATCGCCGGCCATGAGACCACCGCCAACATGATCAGCCTGAGCATCGCGGCCTTACTCGACCACCCCGACCAGCTGGCGCTGCTGCGCGACGCCGACGACCCGAAGGCGATCGCGGTCGCGGTCGAGGAATTGATGCGTTACCTCAGCATCATCCAGACCGGTCAGCGCCGCATCGCCGTCGAGGACATCGAGGTGGCCGGCGAGACGATCCGCGCGGGCGAGGGCATCATCCTCGATGTCGCGCCGGCGAACTGGGATGCCCGGCAATTCCCCGACCCGGAGCGGCTTGACCTGCTCCGCGAGGACGGCCCGCACGTCGGTTTCGGCTACGGCCGCCACCAGTGCGTCGGGCAGCAACTGGCCCGGATGGAGCTGCAGATCGTCCTGCCCACCCTGCTGCGCCGCGTCCCGACGCTGCGGCTCGCGGTGCCGCTGGAAGAGCTGCCGTTCAAACACGACGCGCTGGCGTACGGCCTTTATGAGCTTCCGGTCGCATGGTGAAGCCCGGTCGGCTTCGCCCGCGAACCCTCTACCCGGAGGGTGTGATCGGTGCGCCCAAACACCGCCGCGGCCACGCCACCGGTGCCAGCACGGGGCTGCCCCCCGGCACCGAGGTGTTCTCCGCCGACAACCACATCTCGGTGGCCGACGACATCTTCTACGAGCACTTCCCCGACGACCTGAAGGATTACGCGCCGAGAATCTGGTACGAGGACGGCGCGTACCTGCTCGGCCGACCGGGGCAGTCGATGGTGGTCGGCGATTTCAGCGCGGTGCTGATGCAATACGACGATCTGGCCGGCGCGGTGAGCAACAACATCGATGCCCGCGTGCGTGAACTCGCCGAGGACGGCGTCGACAAGGAACTCGTTTTTCCCAACGCGGTCCTGGCGCTGTTCCACTACCCCGACAAGGACCTGCGGGAGCGCATCTTTCGTATCTACAACGAACACATTGCCGCCGTGCAGGAACGCTCCGGCGGCCATTGCTACGGCGTCGGTTTGATCAACTGGTGGGATCCGCGCGGCACCCGGCGCACGCTCTCGGAACTGAAGGCACTGGGGCTCAAGACGTTTCTGATGCCGATCAGTCCCGGCATCGACGACAACGGCCACGCGATCGACTTTTCGAGCACCGCGATGAGCGCGGTGTGGGACGAGATCGAGGACGCGGCCCTGCCCGTCGCCCATCACATCGGCGAGAGCCAGCCGAAGGTGCCGAGCGAGGTCAACAGCGTCGCGGTGGCCATGATGGTGAACATCGACTCTTTCCGGGAGATGTTCTCCAAGTACGTCTTCGGCGGCATCCTGGACCGCCACCCGGGGCTGCGGGTCGGCTGGTTCGAGGGCGGCATCGCCTGGATCCCACCGGCTCTGCAAGACGCCGAGCACGTGCTGGCCTCCTATCGGCACATGCTCGCACACCAGCCCGAGCATGACGTGCGTCAGTATTGGGACGCCCACATGTGCGCGTCGTTCATGGTGGACGGCCTCGGGCTCGCCCAGGTCGACGAGATCGGGATCGACAAGGTGATGTGGTCCTCGGACTACCCGCACAACGAAAGCACCTACGGATACTCGGAGCGGTCGCTGGCCGCGGTCGTTGACGCCGTCGGGCCGGAGGACGCGGTTCGCGTCGTCAGCGGGAACATCAGAAACTTCCTGGGGCTCTCATGACCGATTCGCTCGCCGCTCGCGGCTCCGTGATCGATATTCCCGACGAACCGGACCGGGTCCGCATGCGGGCCGAGATCGGGGCGCGGCTGCGGTCCGCGATGGCCGACCACGGCGTCGACGCGTTGATCCTGTTGATGAACGGGTATGTGGGGTACGCGACCGGCGCCAGCTGGCCGCTGCTCGACGCCGGCCTGTCACACGTGGAGCGCCCGGTCGCCGTGGTGCTCGCCGACGACGAATACCCGCACCTGTTCATGCCGTTCCGCGGTGGGGCGTCCGCGGAGTCACCGGTACCCGACGACCATCTGCACGGTCCCGTCTACCTCGAATTCGACCACGGTGTCGAACAGTTCGCGCGCGAGTTGGCCGGGCTGATCCCGCCGGCCGCGAACGTCGCCGTGGACGAGCTGACCGGGGCGATGCGCAGGGCCGGCCGCGCGCTGTTCCCCGCGGGCGCGCCGACGGACGCGGCGATCGTGCTCGCCGACGCGCAACTGGTGAAGACGCGTGACGAGCTGTCGTGCCTTCGCCGCGCGGCCCGCATCACCGAACAAGCCATCGTGGACGTGCAGCGGGCCCTGGTGCCGGGGGTGCGGCAGACCGACCTCTCGGCCACGCTGGTCCGTCGCGCATTCGAGCTGGGAGCCACCACGAACATGCTGGAGGCCATCTGGCAGGTGATGCCGAGTTCGCGGGAAGCCGGGGTGTGGACGACGCATGGCGACCTTGCGCTGCCGCTGCTGCCCACCGATCGTGAGCTCACCGCCGGTGACGTGCTGTGGACCGATATCAGCATCACCTACCTCGGCTATTGCTCGGACTTCGGCCGGACCTGGGTGGTCGGCGAACGGCCCACGCCGCGACAGCAGGACCAGTTCCGGCAATGGCGGACCATCCTGGACGCGGTGCTCGCGGTGACCAAAGCCGGCGTCACGTCGGGTGATCTGGCGCGGGCGGCGATCGCCGCCAATGGCGGCCGCAAACCGTGGTTGCCGCACTTCTACCTGGGGCACGGCATCGGCACCTATCCCGCCGAAGCTCCCATGATCGGAACGGATCTCGGTGAAGAGTTCGACGACCACTTCGTCTTCCCGCCCGGGATGGTTCTGGTTCTGGAGCCCGTGGTGTGGGAGGACGGCACGGGCGGCTATCGCAGTGAGGAGATCGTGGTGATCACCGAAGACGGCTACCAGCCGATCACCGACTACCCCTACTCCCCCTATGGCGACTGACCTGCTACCCGACGCGTACGCGCTGCGGACGGGCCGTCGGGAACGCGCGCTGGCCCAAATGGATGCACACGGACTCGACATCCTGGTGCTCGGGCGGCAGGCCAACATTCGTTACGTCACCGGCGCCCCGCAGCTGTGGATCGCCGGGACGCGGCCGTTCGGTCCGATGTGCGTGCTGGTGCGCGCCACCGCGGACATCTACCTCAACAGCACCGACGACGCGGGCGTCCCGGAAGAGATCGGGCACGATCACCTTTACGGATTGGCGTGGAACCCGATGACCCTGATCGACGTGCTGAAGAAGATCGACGGCACCGACACGGCACGGCGCGTCGGAACCGACGCGATCACACCGACTTTCGCCGCGTTGCTGCCCGAAGCCTTTCCCAACGCCGACATCGTCGACGGCGAACCGGCCATGCGGGCGGCGCGGCGGGTCAAGACGGCCGACGAGATCGTGGCGATGACCACCGCGCTGCGCATCTCCGAACGCGGATTGGCCGCGGCCCTCGGCGAATTCGGGCCCGGAGTGCCGGAGCGGACGCTGGCCGCGGCGATGATGGAGGCCATGGCCGCGGGCGGCGTCAGCACACCGGCCACCCAGGACGCCGCCTGGGTCACGTCAAAGGAGCACCCGTGGCGGCGCGCCGATTCGGGGGAGGTGCGGCCGGGTGACCTGGTCGCGTTCGCGGCCGGGGCGCTGGCCAATGGCTACGTCGCGGAGGTGGGTCGAACCTGGCCCGCGGGCGATACCGTCGACAGCTCTATCCGCAAGTTATTTGGCCGTTCGGATGTGTTGTACGACAACATGCTTGCGGCCTGTCAACCCGGCGCGCCCACCTCCGACTTGGTGACGGCCTATCAGGCGGCCGGCGAACCGATTCCACCGATGCCGATCGCACACGGCCTGGGGCTGGGGTTCGATCCACCCGTGGTGTCGCAAACACTGATGGCCGCCGGCGAACGGGACCAGCTGGAGGCGGGCATGGTGCTGGCGATCACCGCGTACGTCTGGCAGGAGAGCGTCGGGGCGGTATTCCGGCGGGATACGGTCCATATCACCGAGGGCGGCGCAGAGGTGATGACGACCAGCCCGGTGTGGGACGGCACCTGATCACTCCCCAGCCCTCCGCCGGACCGCTGAAATCACTTGTGTCACTTTGGCTTCAGTGGCCTCTGCGAGGCCATTTTTGTCGGTAGGGGTGGCTAGTTTGGCGATATGAGTCCAAGCAGTCATCCAGATGTCGACGCGGTGTTCGACGACCTTGATGCAGCCTTGGCTCGCGCCCGCGCGTTGCCCGTGGACGCGATGACCGTCTCGCAGCAGCTGGCAATGCTGGAACGCAGTGAAGGGGCACGCCGACAACTACCGGCCATCGAGCACCCGCTGATCAATAGCCTGGCACGCCGGGCCACTCCCGAAGAACTCGGCGGAAAGCTGTCCCATGCGATCGCCGAATCGGTGTTGATCAGCCGCGCCGAAGCGTCGAGGCGCATCAAGGAGGCGACCGACCTCGGGCCGCGTTCCGGCCTGACCGGCGAGCCTCTGGAGCCGCTGTTGCCGGCGACGGCTGCCGCCCAACGCGAAGGAAAGCTGGGCGCCGGGCAAGTGGCCGTGATCCGCAGGTTTTTCCATCATCTGCCGGGATGGGTGGACTTCGCCACCCGCCAGGCCATCGAGGCAGACCTGGCCACGCACGGCACGCAGTATCGCCCCGAACAGCTGGCCGAGCTGGCCGACCATATCGCCGACTGCCTGAACCCCGACGGCACCTACACCGACGAAGACCGCGCCCGGCGGCGCGGTCTCGCGCTGGGCAAGCAGGGCCCCGACGGTATGTCCGAGCTGCGCGGCATGCTGTCCCCCGAGCTGCGCGCCACCCTGGAAGCGGTGCTGGCCAAACTCGCGGCACCCGGCATGTGTAGCCCGCTGGATGACACGCCCTGCGTCGACGGGACACCGACGCAAGAGGCGATCGACCGCGACGCCCGTAGTGCCGCCCAACGCAACCATGACGCGCTGCTGGCGGCGTCACGTGCGTTGCTGGCCTCGGGAAAGCTGGGTCAGCACAACGGGTTGCCGGCCTCCATCGTCGTCACCACGACGCTGCAAGAGCTCGAGTCGGCCGCCGGGCGCGGCCTGACCGGCGGCGGCACCACCCTGCCGATGAGCGATGTCATCCGGCTGGCCCGCCACGCGCACCAACTTGTTGAATTGGGAGCAAGAGAGCGTGGCCTGCAGCCATGCTTCTCTAGGCGGTGGCCGGCTCCGCTCGACGCGCACCTGTCACCGGTAGGGGTTGACTTAGTAGTGACCTGCGTCCGGTCATCGCCGCAAACGAGGAGTGGCTTGAGAGAGGCCTGCTAAGCCGAAAGTTGATGTGCCCTCCTCGCTTTCAACATATCGAAGTGAGGAGTGAGACATGTCAGCGGTATTAACCATCGACCGACGGGTGGTGATCGCCATCGACCCCCACAAAGCGTCGTGGACCGCCGTCGCAGTCGGCGAGTCTCTGCAGCCCTTGGCCACCTTGCGGGTATCGGTCAGCCGGGACGGCTACCGGTCACTGCGCCGCTTCGCGCGCGCCTGGCACGCCAGCATGTGGGCCATCGAGGGGGCGCACGGAATGGGCGCTCCGTTGACCGCCCAGCTGGTCCACGATGGAGTGGACGTCATGGACGTTCCCGCCAAACTCGCTGCCCGCGTACGGCTTCTGTCCACCGGGCACGGTCGTAAGAACGACGACGCCGACGCCGTGTCGGTCGGGATCGCCGCTCTCAACGCCGCCCACCTCACGACGGTCACCGTCGATGACGCCGCGACCGCGCTACGAGCAATAGTCGAACACCGCGAGGATCTGGTGAAGACCCGCACTCAAACCATCAACCGGCTGCACGTCCTGCTCACCAAGCTGAGCCCCGGCGGAGCATCGGGCACTTTGACCGCCGAACGTGCCGCTACGCTGCTAGGCGCGATCCGTCCCCGAGATGCCGCCGCTAAGGCATTGCGCGCCTTGGCCGTCGACATGGTGGCCGAAGTCCGTCACCTCGACCGCCGCATTGCCAAGGCCGCTGGCGACATCCAGTCCGCGGTCACCACCTCGGGCACCACCCTCACCGAGCTGCACGGCATCGGAACAGTCTCGGCCGCCAAGATCATCAGCCGCGTCGGACACGTCCACCGATTCCGCTCAGCAGCCGCCTTCGCCACCTACACCGGCACCGCCCCCATCGAGGTGTCCTCCGGCGACGTCGTCCGCCACCGGCTCTCCCGCGCAGGTGACCGCCAGCTCAACGCCTGTCTGCACGTCATGGCGCTCACCCAGATCCGCTCCGACACCCCCGGCCGGACCTACTACCAGCGCAAACGATCCGAAGGGAAGAGCAAACGCGAGGCCATGCGCTGCCTCAAACGACGCCTCTCCGACGCCGTCTACCGACAACTAACCCGCGATGCCCACCCAGACGAGGCGGACCCGGGAGGACACTCGGGGGCGACTCTGTTGTCTCGCGCGATCGGCTAATACCCCGTACACCGACACTTCAGACAAGTCACTTCCCGGGCCCGCAATCACACGCTACAACCAACACCCTTGACACAGAGAGGCGTCACTACTTGGCCGTCTTCGACGAGGGCAAAGCGTTGGCGCTGTACCACACCAAGCGGCTCGCCTCGCGCGGCCAGCGGATCATGTTGTATGCCAAGGACCGTGGTTGCTCGGCACCCGGCTGCACCGTGCCTGGCTATCTCTCCGAGGTCCATCACGTCACCGACTGGGTCAAGTGCCGCCGCACCGACATTGACGGCCTCACCTTCGCCTGCGGCGCTCACCACCGCATGCTCAAACCCGGCGGTTGGACAACCCGCAAGAACGCCAGGGGCGACACCGAATGGGTACCGCCGCCCCGCCTGGACAGGGACCGGCCACGCACCAACACTTTTCACCATCCGGAGAAGCTGCTGCGCGACGATGACGATGACGACGACGACGACGACGCGGCTTAGCTCAGCGGGGCCACTCCGTCAAAGCGGCGTCCAGCAGCTCGCCAACACCATGCCGGTCCCACAGGAACAGCAGATTCGACAGCATCTGCAGCGGCGCTCGCACGCTCTCGTCGTCGCGAATGAGCGGGTGCGTGCGGCTGTCTGGGATGGCCTCGAACCGCTTGCGGATCATCGCGGGCACGCCCAGGAGCCAGGTGACCCCCATTGCCGCCGCGTAAAGCAAGGTGTCCCGGCGCAACCGAACCGGATCGAGTTTCGGCCCGCCGTAACGATGGAACTCGGTCGCAAACAGCTGCAGCAATTCATCGAGATGGGCGTCCCACAAATCGGTCTCGGCGCCCGACATGGCGCCCCAGATCGCCATGCCCAGGTTCATCTGGCCGACGCACCCCCAGTCCATCAGGCCGCAGCACAGAGCGCCGCCGGTGTCGCGCCAGAACCACGCGTTGTCGATGTTGGCGTTCCAATGGCACAGCGCGACATAGTCGGAGTCTTCGGCCAGGAGGCCGGTGATCGCGTGCTCGTGGTGCGCGAGCCGCGGCACTTCTGCACGCAGGCGGGCCATCAACGCCGGCGAACCGCCTGGCAGCAATCCGTCATGAGCCTGGGTGAACGCGGCCAGTTGGTCCACTCGGCGAACCAGCTTGTCCGTCGACAGCGGCGCACGCTCCCCCACCGTCGCGGCCGCCACGTCCAACGGGAACGCCGCGGTCAACTCCGGCAACCTCCCGGACCGGTGGGTGCCGGCAAGCCGGGCCAGCGCGGTGAGCAGCGCGCGGTAATGCTCCACGGGCTGCTGCATCTCGTAGTCGAGGCACTTGTGATACTGCGGTTCGATTCCGTTCTGGCCGAAACGGATCCGTTCGGTGATCAGGATCCCGGTGCCGGTCTCGCCGTGGTAGTCGGCGAATTGCGGCTTCGGTACCGCGATGGGAAACCCCTGCGCGCGGGACAGCGCCGCGAACCGCACCTCCGGCTCCATCTGCGCCTTTCCGCGGTCCCGCGCCGGGTCGTCAAAGTCGCGCGAGAACTTGACGAACAAGTCCGTGGGCAGACCGGGTGCGGGTCCGGCGTATTCGACTGTGAGAGCGACCTTGCGCCCGGTGCTGCCGCCGGCGACCTCACGGAACCCGGTCACCCGAGTAACGCTGTTGTCCCGCAATGCTCCGGATGCGAGTAAGGCCTCGGTGAGAAAGCGCGCACCGCCGCTGTGCAGCGCCGCCGCGTCGGCGGGGAACGCCAGCCCATAACGGTCGCCGACGGCCCAATGCGAACTCAATTGATTACCAGGTTTGTTCGGCCGCGCGCACCAGCATGTGGTTGACGGCCACCCGACGGTCGCGGGTCACCATGAACAGCACCGCGTCGGCGATGTCTTCCGGGCGCAGCTTGACCATGCCGGCGGTCTGGCGCTCGACCGCTTCCCGCGACGACTCGGCGAGGTGGCTGAAGATCTCGGTGTCGACGGTTCCGGGGCCCACCACGCCGACGCGGACCCGCTTCCCGAGCACCTCCTGGCGAACGCCCTCGCTGAACGCGTTGACCCCGAATTTGGTCAGCGAGTAGACGGCCGTGTTGGGCCGGGCCACCCACCCGGCGGTGGAACTGATGGTGACCAGATCGGCGACGCCACGCGGCGAGTCGGCGGCGGCGTCGATCAGGTGCGGCAGCGCCGCACGGGTGACATACAGCACGCCCTGCACGTTGACCGTCACCATCGCGTCCCAATCCCGCAGCGAGGCCTCAACCGCTGGTCCGGATTGCATGAGTCCCGCGTTGTTCACCACGGTGTCGAGCCGGCCGAACTCCGCGACGGCGCGCCGCACAGCCTCCGACACCTGCTCGGCGTCGGTGACGTCGGCCGGCACGGCCAGCGCCGTGCCACCGGCGGACTCGATCTCGGCTTTCAGATCGGCGAGCCGCTCGGCGCGGCGCGCGAGCAGGGCCACCGCCGCGCCTTCGGCGGCCAGTGCTTTGGCCGTCGCGGCCCCGATACCGCTGCTGGCGCCGGTGACCAGCGCCGCGGTGTGTGCAAGCGTCCCCGTCATGCGCCCAGTATCCCGTGGACGACGTACTCGGAGTCCTCGCCCAGATCCGGGGCGCCACGGGCGATGCGCGCCTGACCGCGCGCCATCCGCCAGGACGGGCCGACGATGGGCCGCTGGCCCTCACGGTGGTCGCTGACGAATCGGAACAGTTCGCGGTCCCAGAGTCGTTGGTCGCCGATCACGTCGAGGGCCGTGGCGCTCTTGACCGCCGGGACCCCGGCCGCGCGCAGGCGATGCGCGAGGTGCTCGGCATCGTGGCGTGCCGTGAGTTGCGCCAGGTCGGCGGCGAGCGTTGCGGCGTGGCGCCGCCGCTCGGCCATGGTGGCGCAGCGCGGCTCCCGGGCCAACGGTCCCGCACCGAGCACGTCGCACATGGCCCGCCACTGCGCGTCGCACTCGACGGCCACCGCGACCCAGGCGCCGTCCGCGCACGGATAGCAGCCATGCGGGCACAGGTCGGGGTGGTCGTTACCGTTGGGCTCGAGGCGACGCCCGGTCAACGCTTCCTGGAGCAGGCTGTCGCCAATCATCGTCGACAGGGTTTCCACCGCCGACAGGTCGACGAACTGACCGGCTCCGGTGAGTTCGCGATGCAGCAACGCCACCACGGCGGCGTAGGCGGCGGCCGCGCCGACGGTCGAATCGCCGTAGCGCATGCTCGTCCCCAAGGGTGGCCCACCCCGGTAGCCGACCAGTGACGCGAGCCCGGCCAGCGCGGCGAAGCTTGGCGCGTAACCGGTTTGATGGCCCAGCGGTCCGTCGTTGCCCCACATCTTGATCGACACCGAGATGATGTCCGCCTTGATCTTCCTCAGGTGTTCATAGCCCAGGCCCTGCCGTTCCATCGCGCCTGGGCGCAGGTTGTTGATCACGATGTCGCTGTGGGCGATGAGGTCACGCAACCGCGCCATGCCCTCAGTGGACTTGATATCGAGATCCACACTGAGGATTTCGGGGTTGATGCTCAGGAAGTAGGGCGCGTGGTCGATGTCGGTGCCGCCGTAGGCCCGCATCTCCTCCGGGCTGCCCGCCGTCTCGATCTTGATGACCTCGGCGCCCAGCATCGCCAGCAGCTTGCCCGCGTAGGGGCCGGCCCACACCTTGGTGAGCTCGACGACCCGGACCCCTTCCAGCGGCCCACCGCGCGATTCCCTGGGCGGCTTGAGTTGCGCGGAAACGACCTGCGGCCGCGGGCGGGGCGAGCCGATGCCTTCCAGAACCCGCCCGGTGTGCTGGCCGAGCATGGGTGCGGCGGAGGTGATCCGGGCCGGGGAAGCGCTGAACGCGTACGGCACCGTGGGATACGCGGCGTCGCCGAGCAGCGGGTGCCGGACGTGCTGGAAGAAGCCGCGGTGGCGGTATTGCGGCGACTCGTGCAGGTCGGCGGCGCCGTTCACCGGAACCAGCGGCACGCCCAGGCGCTGAGCGTCCTCGGACGTCGCCTCCTTGGCACGGTCGCGGACCCACGCCGCGAAGCCCCGCCGGAATGCGGCAACCCTTTCCGCGGTGACGGAGAACTCCAGCCAGTCGTCGTCGAACGCATCCAGCCAGTCCGGTTGACCCATCAGCTCTTTGAGGCCCCGCCAGTGGGCGCGGCTGGTCATGTAGAGGTACACGAACCCGTCGGCGCACGCGAAAAACGCTGCCGGACCGGCCTGGTCGTAATCGCCGCGGTGGCCTTCGGCCATGACCTCGCCCGTGATGAACCGGCCGAGGATGCAGTCGGCGCGGGAAACCAGCACGCCGTGCGCGGAGATGTCGATGGAGTCGCCGTGACCGCTGTGCAGGCGCCCGAACAGTGCTGCCGTCACGCAGAGCGCGGCCTCCAGCCCCGCTTCGTAGTCGGCCAGGAACCGGCCGGGCCCCTGCAGCGGCGGCCTGGCGGGGTCGGCATGGCTGGGTGTGTGGTAGCCCCAGCCGCTGGCGTGGAAAACGTTGATGCTCTTCGCATTGGCGAACTCGCGGGGGGCGTCGCGCCCGAACGGTGTGATCGAGCAGAACACCACGGCCGGATGGCGCTGCGACCAGTCGGTGGCCCCGTCGCTGATGACCGCGTCGGCGCTGTCGATGAGCCGGTGGACGGTCTCGACGTCGCCGTCGGAACCCAGATCCAGCACGACCGACTGTTTGTTGGTGTTGAGGTACGCGAACAGCCCGCTCCCGTCACACCCGTCGGCCACGATGGGTGCCATCGCCCGCGTCGGGCTGCCGCACCCCGGCGCCTCGACCTTGGTGACCTCGGCGCCGAAGTCCGCCAACAGCTTTCCGCAGTACTCTCCCGCGACGGAGCCGGCCAGCTCAACGACCCGGAACCCCGTCAGCGCCGACATGCCAGCCCGTCCAATGGGTCAGGGCTTCGCGCGCCCGGAGCGGCTCAGCCGCCACTCCGGCGGGAAGTTCAGGTCGTTGTCCTTGACCACATTGTTCAGGCCCTTCTCGAAGGTGCCCGCGGTCAGGTCGACCTCTTCTGCGTCGTTGGTGATCATCGGGAGCATGCCCTCGACCATGCCGGTGAGCAGGCTGCCGAAGTATTCGCCTTTGTGCTGTTTGTAGAGCTCCAGGAAGGTCTTCTGCACCGCGACCGTGTCGGTCGGCCGGGAGCGCGAACACGCCATCGCGTACTTCAGCGTCTCTTCTTCCAGCTTCTCCCGGGGCACCACGCTGTTGATGAAGCCGCATTCGTACATCTCTTTGGCGGTGAACGGGCGCCCGGTGAACAGCATTTCGGAGAACTTGCGCAGGCCCATCGTCTCGGCCCACCACCACAGCCGCGGGCCCCAGCCCACGTAGCGGAAGGCCGGGTGCCCGAACAGGGCGTCGTCGGAGGACACCACCAGGTCCGCGTCGCCGGCCTGGTAGAAATGCCAGCCGTAGCAATAGCCCTTGGCCTCGATGATGCTGATCTTGCGCAGCTCCTGAAGCGGGCGGTTTCCGGCGCGGGCCTTGGCGTAGAAGTCGGTGACCGTCGACAGGTAGCGGTAGGACCCGCCGGGCGGGTACTTGACGTCGTCGTCGTTGATCGCCAGCTCGTGCAGCAGCGGCATCCCGGGGTTCTCCAGCATTCCCCGCTGTTCGGGCAGATCGCCACCGCTCCCGAAATCCTCACCCTCGCCGCGGATCACGACGACCTTGACGTCGTCGTCGACGTTGCACTTGTGGATCAGGTCGGCGTAGTTCTGCCGCATGCCCAGGGTGGTGGAATTCAACTCCTCGGGTCGGTTGAAGGTGATGTAGGCGATCCGGTTCTTCTTGTCCTTCTCGAACTTGATGAACCGCTCGGCTTCCTTCTTCATTTCTTCGTAGTCGTACTCGGGCATGGTCTTCTCCACCTTCTCTTGAACGTGCGCCTATTTGAGCAAGCTGCCCGCGTCGACGGGAAGCGAAACGCCGGTGACATAACGCGATTCGTCAGAGGCGAGGAACAGGACCGCGTTGCTGATGTCAGCGGGTTCCATCCACGGCACGGGCAGGGTGTGCATCATCTGGGAAATGGGGGCGAAGGCGTCCGGTCCCGGGTTTTCCAGGTCGGGGCGGAACAGTCGAAACGTATTGTCGTTCATCACCATTGTGGTGCTGACCTGGCTGGGTAGCACCGCGTTGACGCGGATCATGTGCGGGCCCAGCTCCACGGCGAAGGCACGCATCAGGCCGATGACGCCGTGTTTGGCCGCGACGTAGTGGCCGGTGTTCGGATAGGCCTTGAGCCCGCCGACCGAGCTGGTCAGCACGATCGATCCGCCCCGGCCGCCCGCGAGTACGTGCGGGACGCCGGCTTTGACCGTGTGCCAGACGCCGGTCAGGTTGATGTCGATCATGTCCTGCCAGACGTTCTCCCGAATCTTGTGCAGCTTCCTGCCGTCGGTGCCCACGCCCGCGTTCGCGACGATGATGTCGAGCCGCCCGAGCTGTTCCACACCCCCGTCCACCGCGGATTTGAGCCCCTCGTAGTCGCGGACGTCCACCTGCGCGGTGACGACGCGACGGTCCTGGGCTTTCACCAAGTCGGCCGTCTCGGCCAGGTCTTGCGGCGTCGAGTGGGGATAGGCCAGGTTTTCGATCGGCCCGCAGACGTCGATCGCGATGATGTCGGCGCCCTCCTGCGCCAGGCGCACCGCATGGCTGCGGCCCTGGCCCCGGGCGGCGCCGCTGACGAACGCGACCTTGCCCTCGACGCGGCCGGTCATCTGGGCACCAGGGCAGGCATGCACTCCCAGCCGCGCACCGTCGACGTCGGGCTCAGCGTGGCATTGGCCAGGTCGATCTCCCACTCCGGGAATCGCTTCAAGATCTCCTCCAACGCGACCCGGCCCTCCAGGCGCGCGAGCGCCGATCCCAGGCAGAAGTGGGTGCCCACACTGAAGGTGAGGTGGGGGCGGACGGTCCGGTGGATGTTGAATTCGCCGGCGTCGGGCCCGAATTGGCGTTCGTCGCGGCAGGCCGCACCGATGAGCATCATCAGGACACTGCCCTCGGGCACCGTCCGGCCATAGAGCTCGACGTCGCGGGTCACATACCGCGAAACGTGGGGGGCGGGCGGCTCGTAGCGCAGCAACTCCTCGATCGCCTGCGGGATCAGCTCGGGATGCGCGGCAAGGTCGCGACGCTGGTCGGGGTGCTCGGCGAGAACCTTTCCGGCCCAACCGATCAGCCTGGTCGTGGTCTCGTTGCCCGCGCCGGCCACGACGTTGAGGTAGACCAGGATCTCGTCGCGGGTGAGCCGCCGCGTGGTGCCGGCCTCGTCGACGAATTCGACGTTGAGCAGCTCGGTCATGATGTCATCCGACGGATGGTCGGCGCGCCAGTCGATGTAGGCCTCGAACTGCTCGCCCACCGACAGCCCGTGCTCGGCCGCGGCCATCGGCTTGCCCGCCTCGGTGCGCAGCTGCGCGTTGCCGCGGTCCCGGATGTACACCTGGTCGTCCTCCGGGATGCCGAGCAGCGAGCTGATGACCTTCATCGGCATCTGTGCGCCGAGGTCGGCGACGAAGTCGAAGTGCCCCGAGCCGATCAGCGGGTCCAGCAGTTGGGCGCAGTAGTCGCGGATCATCGGCTCGAGCGCCGCGATCCGTCGTGGGGTGAACATCCGCGACAACAGCTTGCGGTGCACGTCGTGAATCGGCGGGTCTTCGAAGATGAGCATCCCCGAGGGAATCTCGAGGTTCGCCTTGATCAATTCCAAAATGGCGCCCCGGGCGGAACTGAAAGTCGCGTGGTCGACCAGCGCTTTGTTCACGTCGGCATATCGGCTCACCGCGAAAAAGTCGTATTCGGCGTTGTAGTAAAGCGGCGCCTCTTCGCGCAGCCGCGCGAACATCGGATACGGGTCGGCGATCAGCTCGACGTCGTACGGGTCGAATCGCACATGGCTCTCGGTGCTCGTCGTCACGAAATCCCTCCTACGGGAGCCTTTTACCGGGCATCCCCGCCACCTGGCAGCGCCGGATCCGGATCGGGCAATTTATACACTCCGCTTAATTGCATTTGCTGCGACTTGCGCATGGGCTGGGTCGAAATCCGCCCCTCAGCGTGGCTTAACTCTATTCTCGTAGAGAACCATACGGGGAATGGTCTGGCAAGACCCCATGCCGTGCTCACCCAGTCGCCGTGGCGCGCCGCACCGGGCGCCGTCCTGCGGACTCGGTCAGCCGGCCCCGGTGGGGGCTGCGCAGAATGCCGGCCGCGATGGCCGAAAGGATCCCGTCGAGCCGCTCGGGGGTGTCGACGATCCGGTCGCCGTGTGCGAACCGCAGCAGCAGGCCGTTGATGAACGTCAGCGTCACGTTGCTCAGATCCTCGACCACCGCGGGATCCAGGTCCGCGCCGTGCGGCATGAGCTGAACCAGGATCTCGCGATGCAGCTTGGTGAACTCGTCGGTGGCGCGCTGCAGGATGGCGGCCAGCGACGGGTCGCGGGCGGCCTGCATGGTCAGCTCGTAGCGGGCCCTGGTCCTGGACAATTGCGGCTCGTCGCCGGATCGGATGACCACCTGCGACAGCCGCGAGGGCGACGGGTTGCCTCCCCGGCCGTCGGAGTCGTCGGCGACGGACTGCAGGTCGGCGAGGTCCAGCTCGGCGAGGCGTTCGGCCACGGCGCGCAGCAACGCCGAGCGGGTGCGGAAATAGAACGACGTCGTCCCGTCGGGCACCTCGGCCTTGCGGTCCACCTTGAGATGGCTCAGCCCCTTGGCCCCGTCGTCGGCCAACAACTGAATCGCCGCATCGCAAAGGTCGCGGCGGCGCGCACCGGGATTAGGCTTGCGACGTTGCTCCATGGCGTCCTCTCCGCTCGAGACGCTACTCTATATTCGTAGTGCCGGTAAAGCGTGCCGCCCCCTTTTGTGCCGGGCTCATTTGCGGTGCGGTTCCGGCTGGAAGAATGGCCGGATGATTCGACGCCGGACCGGTGACCCGGTGGACGCGGTGACGCACCGGCCCACGCGTGGCCGATTGCGCGTCACGGCCGCCTGGCTGGCGTGCAGTGGCTTGCTCGGCGCGCTGACGTGCGCCTGCCACGCGACGCGGCACCAGGCGGCGCCCACCACGTCGACCACTACCCCGGCACCCACGACAACCGCGCCGGTCACGCCGGCCGCACCCATCGTGAAAATCGCGCCGCTGCCGGTTCGCCCGGTCAACAAGTCGCAGCCGACCAGCCCGCAGAAGTGCCCGGCCGCCGACCCGAATCACGGCGTGGCGCCGACCGATCCGCTCACCACGTGCGACATCGGGCGAACAACGTTGTACATGCTCGGCCCGGAGACCATGCAACTCGGGCTGCTGCACGTCGACCCGCCGAGGTCGCTGACCGCGGGTTTTTACGACGTGACCCTGAGCCTGGATCCCTCGTCGGCGGCCGCATGGGCGTCATACACCGGCGCCCACCTGCAGGACCACGTGGCCTTCGTCCGCGACAATCTCGTCATCGAGGCGCCGATCATCGAAGAACAGGTCACTTCCGGACGCATCGCGCTGACCACCCAAACGGCCGAGGGGGCCGCACAACTGGCCCAGCTGGCCGGTCGGCCCACCTGACACGGCGCCCGGCGTCCGCGTATTCGGGTCTCCGCCAGGGGAATTCTTGCGGAGATCAGCCCCGAGGCCGGCTACCCCGGGATCAGGTGCAGGGAACCCCGTGCGGGCCGCCGATCCAATGGCCGGGCGGGGCCTGCCAGGGACAAATCTGCTTGACCTGCCCAGGCGGCAGCGGATTCCAGTGACCATCGTCGACCACGTGCGGACCCGGTGGGACCGGCGGAGGCCACGGTCCCGGGTGGGCCTGCGCCACGCCGGTACCGAGACCGAGTGCCGCCGCGCTCAACGCGCCGGCGACGGCGGCTTGACCTGCGATTTTCTTGAGATTCACCATTTCTGGCCCCCTCTCGGTCCAGGGCTCGCCAGAGGCGGCGTCCGCGCTGCGCGGATAGGACCGATTTCCCGACCTCAAATTGTCACGAGAGGGTTACCCCAGGTCGCTAAGTAGCAAACCTCTCGGGGAGCCGACTCAGCCATCGCGGTCGGCGGCGGGGCGGCGCGCGAACGCGGGGGCATGCTCGGGCCGCACGCCGACGCCGACGAAGTAGGCCGGTACGGCCGACAGCCACGGCAGCCGCTGCATCAGGCCGAGCAGCGCCGCCGGCGGCGTGGGATCCGCACCGCGCAGCAACGGCCCGAGCAACATCCGGTGCAGCACCTGCTGGACCAGTTGCGTCACCACCGTGGGGAACACGCGCCTGCGGTGCACCGCGGCGAGTTCGCGCCGGCCGACCCGGTGCCGCCGCAGCGGTTCAGCCAGCACCGTCGCGGCGGCGACGGCATCCTGGACGGCGAGGTTGATGCCGACGCCGCCCAGCGGCGACATCGCGTGCGCCGCATCGCCGATGCACAGCAGCCCCCGAGTGTGCCAGCGACGGAGCCGATTCACGTGCACGTCCAGGTGTTTGACGTCGTCCATGGATTGCAGCGCCGCCACCGATTCGGGCATATCGGGAAGCAGCTCTTGGACGTCGCGCCGGAACGCCTCGATGCCGCGCGCCCGCAGCTGGGCGTCGGTGCCCTTCGGCCCGAGATACGCGATCTGGAAATAGCCCTCGCGCGGGATCACGGCGAGCCCCTTGCCCGGGCCCAACCGTGGCAGGAACGAATATTCGGTGTCTTCCTTGTGCGGCAACCGAAACCACCACACGTCGAACTTCACCGGGTATTCGCGCGCCTCAAGCCCCGCCGCCCGGCGCGCGACCGACCAGCGGCCGTCGCAGGCCACGGTCAACTCCGCCCGCAGTTCGCCCGGACCGTCGGGACCGCGGTAGCGCACTCCGGCAACCCTGCCGTCGTCCCACAGGAGCCCGGTGACTTCGGTGTTCATCCGCAGCGAGAAGCTCGGCTCCGCCTGTGCCGCATCGGCCAGCAGGTTGAGCAGGTCCCACTGCGGCACCATCGCGACGAAGGGATGCGGCTGGCGCAACCGCTCGAAGTCGACGTAGGTCACCGACCGCCCGTCGGATTCGAGCTTCGCGGTGCGGACCTCGGTGAAAGGCAACGCCGCGAAGGGTTCCCACAGCCCCAGCTCGTCGAGCAGTCGCATGGTGGTCGGGTGGACGGTGTCGCCGCGGAAGTCCCGCAGGAAGTCGCCGTGCTTCTCCATCAGGGTCACCTGGACACCCGCCCGGGCCAGTAACAGCCCCAGCACCATGCCGGCCGGGCCGCCACCGACGATCGCGCACGTCGTCGTCTCAGCTGTCGTCTCAACTGTCGTCTCAGCTGTCGTCTCAGCTGTCGTCTCAGCCATCAGAACTCACCCGTCACAGCTCGAGGTCGAACACCGAGACGGGGTCGAGGATCACGCCGTTTTCCTCGACGTAGCGATCCCACAACGCCAGCAGGTCGGCCAGCTTGTCGGGGTGGGAGTCCGCCAGGTCGTGGATTTCTCCGGGATCCGAGGCCAGATCGTAGAGCTGCCAACTGCCCGGGCCGTACGGTGCCGGCAGGTGCAGCGCCTTCCAGTCCCCCTGCCGAATGGCGCGGCGTCCGAACAACTCCCAGCCCGTGCCGGTATCGGCGCCGTGCACCGTTTCCGCGCCGCCCGACAGGTATCCCACCAAAGAGCGGCCGCGCATCGGTGCCACTTCGCGCCCGCGATACGCCGCCCCGGGATGCGTGGCGCCCGCCAGTTCGAGCACCGTCGGCGCGATGTCCATCACGGTGCTGAACGCGGTGCCGATCTGTGCTTGCCGGTCGAATCCGGGCCAGGTGATGAAACCGACCACCCGGATCCCGCCCTCGGTGGTGAACGCCTTGTGCAGCCGCGACGGCGCCGTGGCGGCTTGCGCCCACCGCGGCCCGTACCAGATGAACGAGGAGGGCCGGCCGAGGTTGTCGACGCTGTTGTCGCAATGCTTTTCGATCTGCTCGGCGATGCGGGGACCGACCAGCGGCATCGCTTCGACGATTGCGCCCTCGGCACCGTTGTCGGACAGGAAGATCACGACCGTGTCGTCGAGTTCGCCGGTCTCCGAGAGGAAGTCGATCACCCGGCCGATATTCCAGTCCATCCGGTCGACCATGGCGGCGTAGACCTCCATGCTGCGGGCCGACACCGCACGCTGTTCGTCGGTCATGTCGGCCCACTCCGGGGCGCCGTCGGCGACGACCGGGTGCGGCTCGACGTCCGGAGGGCACAGGCCCAGCCCCTTGAGGGCCGCCAGGCGTTCCTCGCGCAGCGCGTCGGGGCCGGCGTCGTAGCGGCCGCGGTACTTCGCGATCGATTCGTCCGGGGCCTGCAGCGGCCAGTGGGGCGCCTGGAAGGGCAGGTACGCGAAGAACGGCCGGTCGTCGCCTGGTGCGCGTTCCCCCAGGTACTGCAACAGCTTGTCGGTGTAGGAGTCCGACGAATAGAAGTCGTCCCCGACGGTGACGAACCGGTCGTCCTCGGTGTAAAGCGTAGGCACCGGCGAGAAACTCCGGGCCCCGCCGCCGCCGAAGTGGCTGGCCCCGGCCGGCAGCAGCGCGAACGACCGTTCGAATCCGCGTGCCCAGGGCGATGTCTCGATGGTGGCGCCCAGATGCCACTTGCCGGACATCAACGTCAGGTATCCGGCGTCGCGCAGCAGTTCAGGCAAGGCCACCACCCTGTCGTTGAGGTAGCCCTCGTACCCCGGGGCGCCGCGGAAGCCGGGGCCCGCGACCTCCAGCATCGTGCCGATCCCCGCAACGTGGTGGTCCGTTCCGGTCAGCAGCATCGCCCGGGTGGGCGAGCAGGCCGGCGCGGAATGGAAGTCGGTGAACCGGAGGCCGGCGTGGGCGAGCCGATCCAGGTTGGGTGTCTCGATTTCTCCGCCGAAGGCGCCGATATCGGAAAACCCGAGGTCGTCCGCAACGATCACGAGGAAGTTGGGCCTCTTCACGCTGAAGCATCCTGCCAGGTCCGGCCGCGGTGCGGAATGCCGCCGCGACGGCACGTCGTTATTGTCAGAGCGGCGCCATGCGCGCCCGCGAGACGGGAAGGGCCCTTGAAGATGCTGACACAGTTCGGGATGTCCATTCCGCTGGTCGCCGCCCCGATGTCGGGCGGCCCGACCACGCCCGCGATGGTGTCGGCCGCGAACCGCGCCGGCGCCCTCGGCCTGCTGGCCGCGGGTTACAAGACCGTGGAGGCCGTCGAAGCGGAACTGAAAGAGGTTCGGGCCGAAGGCATCCCGTTCGGCATCAATCTGTTTGCACCCAATCCCCTACCAGTCGATACCGGGAGTTACCGGGCGTATGCCGCGATCGTTCAGCGCGACGCCGACCAGTTCGGCTTGACGCTGCCCCCGGAACCCGTCGAGGACACCGACAAATTCGACGAGAAGATCGCGCTGTTGCTCGACGACCCGGTTCCGATGGTGTCGTTCACGTTCGGCATCCCGCCGCGCGGTGTGATCTCCGCGCTGCAGAAAGCCCAGAGCGTGGTGGTCCAGACGGTGACCACGCCCGAGGAGGCGGTGCAGGCGCGTGACGCCGGGGTCGACATGCTCGCCGTGCAGGCCGTCGCCGCAGGTGGTCACTCCGGCACGCTCTCGCCCCGGAAGCCGTTGACGCCGGTACCGATCGCCGAGCTCGTCGCACGGGTCGTCGCGGCGGTGCCGCTGCCGGTGATGGCGGCCGGCGGGCTCGCCACCCCCGCCGCCGTGGCCGAGGTGATCCGCGCCGGGGCGGCGGCGGCCGCCGTCGGGACGGTTCTGTTGCGCGCCGACGAAAGCGGCGCCTCGGCCACCCACCGGGCGGCCCTGACCGATCCCAGGTACACCGAGACGGTGCTCACGCACGCCTTCACCGGCCGCCCCGCCCGCGGGCTGCGCAATGCGTTCATCGACGCCCACGAGGCCCAGGCGCCGCTGGGCTATCCCGCCCTCCACCACCTCACCAGCCCGCTGCGCAAGGCCGCGGCCGCGGCGGGCAAACCCGACTTCGTCCACCTCTGGGCGGGCACCGGGTACCGCAACGCCACCGCCGAACCGGCGGCCGACATCCTGCGGCGGCTGGCTTCCGACCTGTGATGGCTTAGAACTCGAAGCGGTTCAGCACGTCGTAGTTGCGGGCGCCCGCAAACCACATCACCCGGTAGATGGTCCGCACCGCCGTCGAGTCGATCCGCTGGTAGCCCGCCAGGGTCGACGTCTGTTCGAGCAACCGCAGCCTGGGGTTCCACGCCTGCAGCTCCCGCGCGTCGCGGATACCCCACTTGATGATCCCCCTGGTGAACAGCTTCGACAGCAGCGGCGCCAGCGCCGACAGCGTGTCGAAATGCATTTCCCCACAGTCGAATCGGTCGGTCAACCGCTGTAGCAGCTGCCGCACCTGCTGCTCGGTCAAATACATCAGCAGGCCCTCGGCGACCACCAGCGTGGGGCGCCCGGCCGGGACCTGATCCAGCCACCGCGGATCGGTCACCGACGAGCCGATCATCCGGTAGCGCTCCGTGTCGTCGTAGAGCCGCCGCCTCAGCTCGATCACGGCGGGCTGATCGACGTCGAACCACGAAACCGACGACGGCACCGGCAGCCGGAACGCCCGGCCGTCGAGGCCGCACCCCAGATGCAGCACCACCGCGTCGGGGTGACGCCGCAGGAACGCCGCGCACCAGTCGTCGAGCGTCTTGGCCCGCAGGGCGACCAGGTACTGGTTGGACGCCGGCAGCGAGCTGCGGTGGATTCGCTTGAAGTCGTAGTCGATGCGGTCCACCGCTTCCGCGGCGGTCTTGTCATTCAGAATGGGCCGGCGGGAACGGCTTTCGCACGCGCGCAGGTAGAGCGTGACGAGGTTCGTCCACTCCACCGAGCCCCAGGACACGGAGCTGAAGTCGACTCTGGCGGTGGCCATGTCGGTCAGAACGCGTCGGGATCGCGCTGCACTGCCACCGGCACGGGATGCCGGTACAGGCGGGACGCGTTCTCCCAGGTGAACTTGCGAATCACGTCCGGGGGCAGGTCGCCGACTTGTTCGTGGATGGTCTGCTGGGTGTGCGGCCACGTGGAGTCGCAGTGCGGGTAGTCGGCTTCCAGCATGATGTTGTCGACACCGATCCGGTCGCGCTGGACGAACGACGATTTGTCCTCCACGGCGCAGAACCAGAAGTTCCGCGTGAAAACCTCCGCCGGAGTGAGGCTTTCGCCCAGGGCCTGCCAGGTGCCGTACATCGCGTGATAGCTGAGCATGTGGTCGAGCCGATCCAGCAGCCCGGCGACCCAACCGATTCCGCCCTCCGACAGGCAGATCTTCAGGTTGGGGAACCGGCTGGGCAGGCCGGAATACAACCAGTCGACGGCCGCGGAGATCGCGTAGGCGAAGAACAACACGCCCTGCACGTCCGGCGGCGCGTCGGCGGTGGTGGACGGCGACGACCCCGACGAGCCGATGTGCAGGTTCACCACCGTGTCCGTCTCGGCGCACGCCGCCATCATCGGGTCCCAGTGCCCGGAGTGAATGCTCGGCAGGCCCAGCATCGCCGGGTTCTCGCTGAACGTCACCGCGTGGAACCCACGCTCGGCGTTCTCGTAGATCATCTTGGCGCCGAGCTCGGGGTCCAGCAGCCAGGGCAGCTGGCACGGAATGATGCGTTCGGGATACGAGCCCGCCCACACCTCCAGGTGCCAGTCGTTCCACGCGCGCACCGACGCCAGCGCCAGCTCGCGGTCGCCGGTGACCTGCTGCAGCCGCTGGCCGGCGAATCCGGGGAGAAAGGACGGGAAGTTGAGCGAGGCGTAGATGCCGTTGAGGTCCATGTCCTTGACGCGCTCGTGAATATCCCAGGCGCCCCGGCGCATTTCGTCGAACCGCACCGGTTCGAAGCCGTATTCGGCCACCGGCCGGCCCACGACCGCGTTGAACCCGACGTTGGGCAGTTCCCGGCCGTCGTAGACCCAGGTCTGTCCCCCGATGTCGGTTTCCACCACTTTGGGTGCACGGTCGGCGAATTTGCGCGGCAACCGTCCGGTGAAGGTGTCCGGCGGTTCGACGATGTGATCGTCAACCGAGATCACCGTGTAGCGCCGCGGCGCCCGGGGCGGGTCCGGCAGGAAGGTGACCGAACGCTGCTCACCGGTCTTGGCGGTGGTGAAGCTGAGGTCGGCGGCCAGCTCGTCGATCGATTTCACTCGTCAATCTCCTTGCCCGACAGCGTCGTTGAGTGTGCGCTTCACGTGAGCACGTCGGGATCGGCCTTGATGGTCATCCTGGCGGCGCCCGCCCAGTACACGTCGGCGGCCCGTTCGACGAGCGACCGCTGCATGCCCACCATGTCCGACCAGTCCATGGCCACCGGCTGGATGCCGGTGAGCAGCACGTCGTAGGCCAGCTTGCAGACCCGTTCGATGGACGCGGCGCGGTAGACGGCCTCGGGCAGGGTGCGCCCGGTCGCGATGACGCCGTGGTTGGCCAGGATGGTCAGGTTGGCGGCGCCGATGCGGGCGGCCAGGTCGGCGGCGCGCGCCGGGCTGTCGACCTCGCCGTCGTAGGTGTCCACCAGGCACAGGTCGTCGAGAAAGAGCGAACCGGTCTGGTGCACCAATTCGGGCAGCCGGCCCAGCGCGGCGAGTACGCAGACGTAGTAGGGGTGGTTGTGGATGACCACCCGGGCGTCGTCGCGGACGCGGTGCAGCTCGGTGTGGATGTGGATCGCCGGGGTGACGTCCCAGCGGCCGCGCAGCACCCGGGCGTCGGCGTCGACCACACAGATGTCGGACGCCGTGATCTCCTGCCACCACAGCCCCCACGGATTGACCAACATGTCCGTCTGGCCGTCGGGTTGCCAGGTGATGTGTCCGGCCATGTTCTCGGCGAACCCGATGGCGGCCAGGTGGCGGAAGGCCACCGCGAGCGCCTGCTCGTCGGACAGGTCGACCCCGATCGGGGGAACCACCGACGGTGCCCAGACCTCCAGGCCGCCCCGGCGCGCGTTAGGAGCATTCATGATCGGCCTCCGTTCTGGCTCGAATATCCTCGCGGAGCCGGCCTTTGGCAACCTTCCCGCCCGACGAGCGCGGGAGGTCGTCGACCACGATGAGCCGCTCGGGCAACAGCTCCTTGGACACTCCCAGCGCCAGCAGGTGTTCGACCAGCTCGGGCAGGTCGATCGTCGCCGAATCGACGAGTTCGGCGTAGAGGCAGACCCTTTCGCCGAACACCGGATCGGGCATCGCGACCGCCGCCGCCACCGCGATGGCGGGGTGGGTGGTGACGGCGTCCTCGACCTGCGTTGCGCTGATGTTCTTCCCCCCGCGCAGGATGAAGTCGGAGGTTCGCCCGGTGACGGTCAGATACCCATCCGCGTCGATTTCGCAGAGGTCCCCCATGCGCATCCAGCCGTCTCGGGTGAACAACTTGTCGTGATCGGTCCCGCCGAGATAGCCGAGGCTGGTCGCCGGGCCGCGGCAGGCCGGCTGACCTTTGCCCGTCGCGGTCACGTCCCTGTCCCCGTCGAAGAGCCGGACCGCCATTTCGGGCACGATCCGGCCGCCGGTGCGCAGTCGGCGTTCTCGCGTGTCGTCGAGGCTGGTGGCGCTCAGCATCCCGGTTTCGTTCGAGCCGTAGAACTGCAGGATCTTGGCGCCGGTGAGCTCCTCGAACTCGGCGGCCGGCCGGTACGGCAGCGCCTCGCCGCCGGTGAACACGACGCGCAGCGAGCTCAGGTCATGGTCGCGGGTCGCGGGATCCGCCATCAGCATGGTCAACTGCGTACTGACACAGCACAATACGGTGGCCCGGTGCCGGGATATCGCCTCGCAGGCCGCCCCCGTGCTGAACCGTCCCAGAATGACCGCGGTGGCGCCCAGATAGATAGGCGTGGTGTGGCTGGTCCACAACCCGAAGCCGAACGGCATCGGGATGACCGGCAGGAAAACGTCTTCCGGCGTCAGCAGCCCGTTGGCGACGGCCTTCTGGTGGAAGTAATACCAACGGTTCTGGGTGTGCACCACGCACTTGGGCTGGCCGGTGGTCCCCGAGGTGGAGTTGATGAGGAAGACATCGTCGGGCCCGAGCCGGGATTCGGCGCCAAGCGCCTTGGGCGCCACCCGCACGTCGAGTCGTGGCGCGCCGGCGTCCGTGCTCAACATCAGCGTGGGGAGCGCAAGCTCGCCGGCGACGGCCGCCGCGGTATCGCCGCGCTGCGGGTCGCTGATCAGGATGTGCGGCTGGGCGCTGCGCAGTATCGCCGCGACCTCACGGGCTCCGGCGCGCGCGCCGATGCCGACGACGACGGCCCCGCAGCGCTCGATCGCCACGAACAGCACGTGCAGGGCAGCGGAGTCGCCGTGCCACACCGCGACCCGGTCGCCGGGAGCCGCGCCCGCGCCGGCCAGGCTTTCGGCCAAATCGGTCGCAATGCTGTCGAATTCGCGCCACGTCAACGATGCCCCGGGGTGGTCGACGTAGGCGGGGCGATCCGGGAACCGTTCGGCGTTGGAACGCACCGTGTCCGACAATGTCGTGTCAGACCACCATCCGGCAGCCCGAAACCGGGCCGAGTCCTCGGCACTGAACGCCGGCGAGGACTCGATCTCCATCAGCCGATGATAGGAAAGCGGCCGGCGGCCTCGTCGGGTAACGGCCCCCTAGGGGTTCTCCGGGGCCGGCGCGGCCGCGTCGTGTTGCGGGTCGCTAACGGGGCCCGGAGGACGGGGGCGCGGCTTATGGCAGTTGCGCGTGCAACCGCAGTTGAGGCCGATGATGCAGCCGCCCCCGCCGGCGGGTTGGACCGGCAGGGCGCCGCCCGGGGCAGGCGGGGGCGGGGTCACGCTCGACGAAGAAGCGGCCGCCACGGCCACGTCGCCGGCCGACCAACCGAACGCCACGACCAGCGCGGCCCCGCAGGCGCACAGCGCCATGGCCGTCCTGCTTCGCCCGTTCCCCACGCCTGACCACTCTAGTAACTCGCGTCGCCACGCGCAGAACACGCGCGCACTTCAAAGGACACTCCAAGAACTCGTCAAGGATCCGCCAAGGGCAGCCGCTCACGGTGAAGCAGCCCGGCGCCCTTGGGATCGGTAGCGCCGGGGGTGGTTTGCACTTGCCACAAGACGCTGCCGCCGACGGCGGCGAACTACACGGAGGTACACCGCGGATGAAAACAAAGGTCGTCGTGCTGCTGGCCGGCGGGCTGCTCGCGCTGGTTCTGCTGACGCGCTATTTCGCGCTGAGCCGAGCCGGCATGCCGCTGGAGTGGATGCTCTACCTCGGCCTGCCGATCACGGGCGCCGGCGTGCTGTTCGCCCTGCGGCTCATCGACCTGGGCGCTGGATGGACCACCAAGGGCGGCACCGTGCAGCACCACGGCGGGCTGCACGCCCGCCCGGCCGCGCTCCCGCTGTCGGAGCCGCCGGCTCCCGAACGCCTCAGACAATTGGAGCAGCTGCACGCCCGGGGCGCGATCTCCGACACCGAGTACAGCGCGCAGCGCCTACAGATCATCGCCAACATGTAGCCCGGGCACCCGCCCCGGCCGCGTGCCCGCCGTTGCCAGCCGGACCGCGTAGACGGCGGCGCTGACCCCGAACATCGCCGCGGTCAACAGCAACCAGCGGCCCAGAAAGGGGTCCTGGGTCTGACCGGTCGCCGCCGAATAGGTCGCGGCGCCCTGTCTGATGATGCCGGGCAGGAACACCAGCAGCGTCAGAACGGCGCCCAATGCCGGCACCCGGATGTGGTTGACCACCGGGACGCGAGGCGGCGCGAGCCGCGCGACGGTCCGCGACAGCAGCCCGTCGAGCAGCGCATAGACCGGGAACAGCACCAGGTCGTGGGCGACGATCGCCGCGGCGAACCACACGATGATCGACTGCCACCACACCTGCGGGTTCCACAGCGCGGCCGGCCCCACGGTGGCCACCACGTAGCCCAAGAGCGCGAACCCGGCGACCAGGATCAGCAGGTGCAGCGGGCGCGATCCGTAGAGCCTGACGAAATGGGTTCGGGCGCTACCCATTCGCGGCCGCCCGGAAGGCGATGGACTCCACCCACTTGGTGTTGTGCACCCCGGGCAGCGCCGGCACGATGACGCGCGCCGGGAAGCCGTGATCCGGGGACAGATCCGTTCCGTTGACACGCAACGCCAGCAGCGCGTCGGGGTGCAGCACCTGGCTCCCCTGCAGTGTGGCGCGGCCGAACGCCCCGGAGCGCTCCAGCGAGGAGACGTGCGCCGCTTCCGGGGCGGACACGCCGGCGAGGCGGGCCAGGTCCGCCAGTCGCACCCCGGTCCAGGTTTGGGTGGTGGACCAGCCTTCCACGCAGGCGATCGGCAGCACGGCGGTGTGCTGCGGCATGGCGAGCAGCGCGGAGCGGTCCAGCGTGACGGGGGCCGCGCCCCCGCGCAGGGTCAGCCGCCACCGCTCGCCGGCGTTCGCGGCGGAAATCCCGGCCACGGTGGCGGTGCGATTGACCTCGAAGTCGTTGGGCCCGTCACCGCGGCTGCGCCCGCGCGGCAGCAGCAGCGCGGCGGGCCGCGCGTAGCCACCCAGCGTCTGGCCCGCCGTGATGACCGCCATGAACAGCGCTCCGCCGCCCACCAGCGCCAGGGCGCCCCGGCGGCTGACCGTCGCGGGGTGCGGGTCGGCGGCGACCAATCCGTCCGGATCCCGCGCCTGCGCCGTCGTCTCGGCACGCCCCGTGCGCAGGACGTCCCGCGGTGAGATCGAGCGGAGGCCCGCCCACATGGCCGGGATCTTGATCGCGATATGCACGACGAAACCGGCGATGAACACCCACGCGCCGAAGTAGTGCGCCGTGTAGAAGCTGAAGCCGAAGATGTAGTCGTATTGAATGTTCAGCACGCCCGTGACGATCTCGAACAGGACGCCGCCGACCAGCATCAGCAGCGAAACCCGTTCCAGCAGTTGGGCGATCGATCGGGCGGGCGGCCACGCGAACAACCTCGGTATCACCGACCAGAGTTTGGCCAGCACCACCGGGATCAGAACCAGCCCGAGTCCGACATGCAGGCCCTGGGTCAGCCGGTACAGCCAGGGCGGGTTGGTGGGCCAATCGAACGTCGGCAGCTTCAACCACCCCACGTCGCCGGGGATGGCCTGGCCGAACCGCGGCCCGTAGGCGATGTACGACAGCAGGCCGGTGATGATAACGATCGGCAGCGTCACCAGCAGCACCGAACCGAACACGGAAGTCAGCCACGGTCCCCGCAGCGGGCTGCGCCACCGCTGCGCACGCCCGACCCCCGGGGGCGGGTGTTCGTCCAGCAGACGCCACAGGCGCGACGGAAACCCGTAGCCCCGGGAATCATCTGTCGGCCCGGTGTCCCGGGTGTCGGACCTGCGGCTGCGGTGCATCATCGATGATCATCCACGACCGGGCGGCGAAAAGGGTTCAGATCCGGCGCCTGTTCACACGGTGGCAGTCTGGCGCTGGCTAGCCCTGAACGGTGGGCCGAATGGTGATGTCGCCGATCTCGACGTCGTGCGGTTGTTCGATCGCGAAGGCGATGGCCCGCGCCACCGCCGCTGGCGGGAGGCCGAAGTCGGTCATGTTGCGGCGGATCTGCGCGCGCACCTCCGCGTCGTCAATGGAGCTGTCGAGTTGGGTGTCGACGAATCCCGGTGAGATCGACGTGGTCCGGATGACACCGTCGGTCGATTCCTGGCGCAGGCCCTCCATCAACGTGCGAACGGCGTTCTTCGTGGCGGCGTACACCGCCATGGTGGGGACGATCTTCAGCCCCGCGGTCGACACCGTCGTGACGAAGTGGCCGCGTCCCTGGCGCCGAAACACCGGCAGCGCCGCCGCGATCCCGTGCAGGACGCCCCGCAGGTTGACGTCGATCATCGCCGACCATCCGTCGACGTCGAGATCGGACATCGGCCCGATCTTGCTGATGCCGGCGTTGCTCACCAGGACGTCGAGCCGGCCGAACTCGCCGGTTGCCGCGGCGACCAGTCGCTCGAGGTCTTCGCGCCGCGAGACGTCGGTCTCGCAGGCGATGGCTTGTCCGCCGCGGTCGCGTATCCGTCGTGCGGTGTCGTCGAGGCGCTCGACCCGCCGAGCGCCCAGGGCCACCCGCGCTCCGCGCTCGGCGAGCAGGAGGGCGGTCGCCTCCCCGATGCCACTGCTTGCGCCGGTGATGGCCACGACCTGCCCGTCGATCCCCGCCATTGCGCTCCCTGAGTCGTGTCCGAATCCCGTTGCGGGTTAAGGCTACTCGGGGCGCCCGGCCGTCGCGTCAGTCCTCGCCGCGCGGTGGCGGCTCCACCTCGACACCGGTGGCCTCGTGTTCGGGACCCGCCGCCGGGTGCTCGGCCGGGACGCGGTCGCGGAACCGCGTGCCCTCACTGGGCCGCCCCGGATCCGGCCGGTGGACGTTGCCGCGGTAGGGACCCGGCTTCGGCCGGGACCTTCCGCCCGGGAAGGCCAGCCGGAAGATGCTGCGGTGCACCATCAACCACTGCTTGCCGAACCGGCCGGAGTTGTAGGGCAGTTCGTAGCGTTCGCAGATGTCCTTGACCTGCGGCGCGATCTCCGAGTATCGGCTGCTCGGCATGTCCGGGTAGAGGTGGTGCTCGACCTGGTAACCGAGATTGCCGCTGATGATGTGGAACAGCGGGCTGCCGTCGATGTTCGCGGCGCCGAGCAATTGGCGTACATACCAACCGCCGCGCGTCTCGTTCTCGACTTCCTCCTGCGTGAACGTGTAGGTCTGGTCCGGGAAGTGGCCGCAGAAAATGATCGCGTGCGCCCACACGTTGCGGATCAGGTTGGCGACCGCGTCGGCGCCCAGCGTGCGCAGGTAGGTGCTTTCCACGCCGGGCAACACCTTGTCGAGGAAGGCGGCCGCCGCGCCGACCCGGCCGCGGGTCGACACCTTGCGGAGCCTCCTGCCCAGGCGCGACTCGGCCGGCTGGCCGAGTCGGCCGCGCAACGCCAACTGCGCGAGCCCGAATGCCCCGGCACTGATCAGCGGCCAGCCGAGGTAGTCCTTGTAGATCTGCGCCCGCGCCTTGACCCCGATGCCTTTCAGGTCCTTGCGCACCTCCGACCACGGCTTCTCGCGCTTGCGGATGGCCTCGATGTCCATGTCGTGGACGGCCACTCCCCACTCGAACAGGAGGGTGAGCAGCAGGTTGTAGATCGGCTGGAACAGGAACCGGGGCTCCCATTTCTGGTTCGGGTCGATCCGCATGATCTCGTACCCGAGGTCCTTGTCCTTGCCGAGAATGTTGGTGAAGGTGTGGTGAATGTAGTTGTGCGAGTGCTTCCACGACTCCGCGGTCGACGCCGTGTCCCAGTCCCAGACCGAGGAGTGGATGTCGGGGTCGTTCATCCAATCCCATTGCCCGTGCATGACGTTGTGGCCGATCTCCATGTTCTCCAGGATCTTGGCCATGGACAGACAGGCGGTGCCGAGCAGCCACGCGGTCTTCGAGCGCGACGCCAGCAACAGCACCCGGCCGGCCACCACGATCTGTCGCTGCGCCGAGATGACGTTCTTGATGTAGCGCCGGTCGCGGTCGCCGAGGTCGGCGAACACCTCGTCGTGGATGGCGTCGAATTCCTTCGCGAGCTTTTCGAGTTCTTGTTCCCCAAGGCGGGAAAGCGGTGATTCCACAGTCTTTTTCACGGCAGTCGTCATAAGCCGCTCCTTTCGATCAGAGTTCGAGTTCGACGTCGCCCTCGGCGGTGTTGATGCAGATCCGGACGTCCTGCTCGATCGGTTCGATCACGTCACCCGAGCGCAGGTCGCGCAGCTTGCCCGATTTCAGCGTCCCGACGCAGGTATGGCAGATTCCGATGCGACAGCCGTAGGCGAGGTTGAGACCCGCCTTCTCGCCCGCCTCGAGAATCGATGTCCCACCGTCACATTCGACTTCCTTGTCACTGTCGAGGAAGCAGACGGTGCCGCCCTCGCCGGCGTTGGCGTCGCCGCCGATCTTCGGTTGGAACCGCTCGAAGTGCAGGCGGTCCCGATCGCCGTTGTCCTCCCAGTGCTCGATCAGCGCGTCGAGCATCTCGCCGGGCCCCGAGCAGAAGGCCTCGCGCTGACGCCAGTCCGGGCACACGTCGTCCAGGTCGGCGGGCGAAAGTCTGCCCTGTTCGGAGGTGAGGCGCAGGTCCAGCCGCATTCCCGGGTGCCGCTTTTCGAGCTCTTCCAAGGCGGGCAGGAACATCGCCTGTTCGCGGGTTCGCGCGGAATGCAGGACCACCGCGTCGCGCAATTGCCCGCGATGGTCCAGGTCGCGCAGCATGCTGATGATCGGTGTGATGCCGCTTCCGGCGCTGATGAACAACAGCTTGTCCGGCAGCGGCTCGGGCAGCGTGAAGACGCCTTCGATCTCGCCCAGCCGCACCAGGTCCCCCGGCTGGATCTTGTGCACGAGATACGGCGACACCACGCCGCCGTCGACCCGCTTCGGCGTGACGCTGATCAGCCCGTCTTCGGGCCTGGGATCCGACGTGAGCGAGTAGGCGCGCCAGTGGTAGACGCCGTCGATGACCACACCGAGGCGCACGTACTGACCGGGCTTGTGGCCGGGCCATTCGTAGCCGGGCCGGATGAGAATGCTGGCCGCTTCCGAGCCCTGCTGCTCGATGCCGTCGACCTTTCCGCGTAGCTCCTTGGTGGTCCACAGCGGGTTGATCATCTCGAGGTAGTCATCCGGCTGCAGCGGGCTGAACAACCGCCGCACCGCCCGCAGGAACAACCGCCGTCCCCATGGGACCTGGGGCTGGGCGCCGCGTTCTGCCATGTCGTCAGAGTACACAGGTGTACACTGAGTTCAAACGTCGATTTCGAATTAGCTTGTGGCGCTTTGCTTTGGCAGACCATCAATGACGACAGTAACGGCGCATGACTGTTCGCCCGTTGATATGGGTTTTGACCAGCCCCCCAGCCACGCGTACTTGTGACGTGCCCGGACTCCCCCTCGCCCAAACATTTGTTCAGAGAACTCTCAGGCGCCGCCCGCGCCGCCCGTCGCAGGCGCCTATTGTTCCGCCTATTGTTCGACGTGTGCTGATCGGATTCCTGCTCGCGCTGGGCTGCTCCGTCTGTTACGGCACGGCGTCGGTGTTGCAGGCGGCGGCCACCCGCTCCGTGGAGGCCGGCAGCGGCAGTGGTGTCGACACCGTGCTGCTGTGGCGCGCGGCTCGGCAGTGGCGCTACGTCCTCGGCGTTGGTCTCGACGGGCTCGGTTTCATCCTTCAAGTCGCGGCGTTGCGCCTGGTGCCCATCTATGTGGTCGCCGCCGCGCTGGCCGCCTCGATCGCGGTCACCGGCATCGTGTCCGCATGGGTGCTGTCGGTGCGGTTGTCGCCCGCCGAATGGAGCGCGGTGGGCATCGTGTGCGCGAGCCTGGTGGTGCTCGCACTCGCCGCCGGGCCCGGGCACTTCCGGCATGCGCCCGCCGGACTGGGTTGGGCACTGCTGGGGGTGGTGGCCGCGATCTTCGTCGCCGGCGCCGTGGCGGGCCGGCTGCCGGACCGGCCGCGCGCGCTGGCGCTGGGGCTGGCGGCCGGAACCGGCTTCGGCGCGATCGAGGTCGGCGTGCGGCTGATCGAGGTGCTCGATCCGACCCGACGCGCCTTCTACACCAATCCGGCGCTGTACGCGGCGGCCGCGGGCGGGGCGGCCGGTTTCCTGCTGCTGACCTCCGCGCTGCATCGCGGTTCGGTGACCACGGCCGTCGCCGGGATGGTCGTCGGTGAAACCATCGCCCCCGCGTTCGTCGGCGTGGTGTGGCTGGGCGACAGCGCGCGCGACGGGCTCGGCTGGCTGGTCATCGCGGGCTTCGCCGTGGCCGTGTCGGCAACGCTGGTGCTGGCGCGGTTCGGGGAAGCTCCCGAGGACCTTTCCGAATCGGCTCAGGCCGGCGAACCCGTCAGCTGACTGTAGGTGGTACCGCGCTGCGGGCGCGTCCACAGGACACCGCCCTCCGCGGTGACGCCGGCCGCCATCAGCGCGCGCTTGAGGACCTTGTTCGTCGCCGTCGTCGGCAGGTCTTCGTTGATGCGCACGTACCGGGGCCACGCTTTGGGCGACAGGTCCGGTTGCGCGGCAAGGAAATTCGCGAAGTCGTCCGGGCCGAGCCGCGCGCCCGCGCGCACTACCAGCGCGGCCATCACCTGATCGCCGACCCGGTCGTCGGGCACCGCGTAGACCGCGGCCTGGCTGATCTCGGGCAGGCGTCCCAGGATCCGCTCGATCGGCCCCGCGGCCAGGTTCTCGCCGTCCACCCGCATCCAGTCGGCGGTGCGGCCGGCCAGGTAGATCCAGCCGTCGGCGTCGCGGTAGGCGAGGTCGCCCGACCAGTACATGCCGTGCCGCATCCGCTCCGCGGTGGCGGCCGGGTCGTTGTAGTAGCCGGCGAAGGGGCCCGCGCCCTGGGTATTGACGAGTTCGCCGACCGCGTCGTCGAAGTTGGTCAGCGCCCCGTGCTCGTCGAATTCCGCGACGGCGCACTCCCGCACCGTCGCCGGGTTGTAGATGCCGACCCCCGGATACGGCTTGCCGATCGACCCCGGCGGGGTGCCATCCTCGCGGACGACGATGACCGCGAACTCGCTGGAACCGAAGCTGTCCACCACCCGGCAACCGAAACGCCTGGCGAATTCGGCGATGTCGCGGTCGGTGGCCTCGTTGCCGAACGCCACCCGCAGCGTGTTGTCCGCGTCGTCGGGCAGCTCAGGGGTGGACAGGATCAACGCGAGCGGCTTGCCCACATAGTTGAGATACGTCACGCCGTAGCGGCGCACGTCGTCGAGGAACCGCGACGGCGAGAACCGGGCCGGGACCATGGTGGCGCCCGCGCCGATGGCGACCGCCCACCCGGCGGCGACGCCGTTGGAGTGAAAGAGCGGCATCGACAGGTAGCACACGTCGGCGGCGGTGACGTCGTACTGGAAGATCAGGCTGGCGCCGCACATGATCGCCATCGCGTGGGCGAGCCGGACGACCTTCGGGTCGCCGCTGGTCCCGGAGGTGAAGATCATCATCAGGGTGTCACCGCCGGCGACCTCACGGTGCGGCACCAGGGCCGGCGCGGCGGCCACCAGTTCGGCGTAGCGCCGGCCGGTCACGTCGAGCACCTCGACTCCGCTGAGATCCACGCCGTCCAACAGCTCACGGTGTTCGGGGTCGACGAGCAGCAACTGGCAGTCGGAGCGCCGGATGTCGGCCAGCAGGCCGTCCCCGCGCCGGGTCGTGTTGATCCCGCACAGCACGTAGCCGCCCAGCGCGGCCGCGGCCATGGCGCGCAGCATCGCCGGGGAGTTGGGCAGCAGGGCCCCGACGTGCAGCGGACGGGCCGGGTCGGCGAGACCGATCAGGGCGGCGGCCTCCGCCTCGGCCTCCGTGAGGTGTTCTCTCCAGGTCCAGACGCGTTCGCCGTGGGCGAGCGCCGGGGTGTCGTCGTCCCGGCGTTGCCGCAGCAGTTGCTGCACCGTTTCGATCATCGGGTGGTCAGCACCAGCCCGGCATAGTGCCGGCGCGCGACGTCGTCGCAGTGGCGTCGGTAGGTGCCGAATCCCCCGGCGTAGGGCATGAAGACCCGCTTCTTGCCCTCGATGTTGGCGCCGAGGTACCACGACGAGGCGGCTTTCGGGAACAGCGTCTGCTCGGCCGCCGTCGCGACATGCTCCGTCCAGGCCTCGGCGGCGTCGCGGCGCGGCTCCACCTCCGTCACCCCGAGGCGGCGCATCGTCACCAGCAGCTCGATCACCCAGTCGACCTGCACCTCGGCGTGCAGCACCATGTTGGCCAGCACCGAGGGGCTGCCCGGGCCGCTGATGGTGAACATGTTGGGCAGGCCGGGCACCATCAGGCCGAGGAAGGTCAGGGGGCCGTCGGCCCAGAGGTCGCGCAGCCGCGCTCCCCCGGGCCCCTGCGGGTCGATGCGGGTCAGCGCTCCGGTGAGCGCGTCGAAGCCGGTGGCGAAGATCAGCACGTCGCACGGGTAGGTCGCGGCGGTGGTTCGCACGCCGTCGGCGGTGATGGTCTCGATGGGCTCGCGGCGCAGGTTGACCAGGTGGACGTTGTCCCGGTTGAACGCGGCGTAATAGCCACCGTCGGTGCAGATTCGCTTCGTCCCGATCGGGTGGTCGACGGGGATGAGGTCGTGGGCGACGAGGGGGTCGGCCACGATTTCGCGGATCCGCTCCTCGGCGAACTCCCGCGCGATGTGGTTGGCCGCGAGGTCGGAGTTCTGGTCGGGGAACGTCTTGGCGAACAGCACCCCGCCCTCGCGCCAGCGCCGCCACAGCGCCTCGGCGCGTTCCGCTGGATCGGTATCGATCGCGTTCTTGTGGTACGTGCCGTGCGGCGTGCCCGAGGCCGCGTAGGCCGAGGCGCGACGGCGCTCGGGGTACTGCTCCCGGATCTGTCGTTGTTCCTCCGGCGTCCAGGGCCGGTTGGGCATCGGGATGCTGTAGTTCGCCGATCGCTGGAACACCACCAGCCGGTCCGCCTGCGCGGCGACGATCGGAACCGCTTGAATGCCGGAGGATCCCGTGCCGATCAGGCCGACCCGCTTGCCGCGCAGGTCAGGGTCCTCGCGCGGCCATGCGGCGGTGAAGTAGACCTCGCCCGCGAAATCGTCGGCGCCGGGGATGTCCGGGCGGTTGACCGCCGACAGGCAACCCGTCGCGCAGATGAGGAACCGGGCGGCATAGGTCTGGTGGTCGCGGGTGCGGACCCGCCATCGGCCTTGGGCGAACGTGGCGCCGACGACGTCGACCCCGAACCTGTAGTGGCGGCGCAGATCGAACCGGTCGGCAACGTGGCCCAGGTAGGCAAGGATTTCCGGTTGGGCCGCGAAACGTTCGGTCCACGTCCAGCCCTGCTGGAGCTCCTCATCGAATGAGTAGGAATAGTCGACACTTTCGACGTCGCACCGCGCGCCCGGGTAGCGGTTCCAGTACCAGGTGCCGCCCACATCGGGTGCCGCCTCGATGCCGAGCACCGACAGTCCCGCCGACGCGGCGCGGTGCACGGCGTAGAGCCCGGCGAACCCCGCGCCTATAACGATCACGTCGATCACGTCGGTCATGTCTTTCACATCGTTATCGGTCATGTCGCCTCACGAAGGGTCGTCCGGAGCAACCCCCGCAGGTCGGCGCAGATCAGGTCAAGCGCCGAGACCGCAGGGGGAAAGGCCGGGATGGTCAGGAAGCCGTGAAACAGGTCCGGGAAATCGCGGTGCACCGCGGGCACCCCCGCGTTGCGTAATCGGCGCGCATAGTCGCAGCCCTCGCTGTGCAGCGGATCGAGGCCGGCGGTGACGACCACGGCCGGAGGGAGGCCGGCGTGCGAGTCGGCGCGAGCCGGCGCCACCAAATCGGTTTGGCCCGAGGCTGTTTCGCCACCGAGGTACTGGCGCCAGTACCATTGCATGGCTGCGCTGGTGAGGAAGTAGCCGGTGGCGCAGCGCCGGTAGCTGTCGGTGTCGAACGACGGGTCGATGACCGGATAGATAAGGAGTTGCGCGGCCGGCCCGGGGACCCGGCGTTCGCGGCAGCGGATGGCGGTCACCGCGGCGAGGTTGCCGCCGGCGCTGTCACCGGCGATGGCCGTGCGTGCCGGGTCGATGCCGAGTTCGGGCGCGTGGTCGACCACCCAGCGGAACGCGGCGAAGGCGTCCAGCGCGGCCGCGGGCGCCGGGTGTTCGGGCGCGAGGCGGTAGCCGATCGACACCACGACCGCCTGCACACCGCGGGACAGTGCGCGACAGAAGCCGTCGTGAGACTCGATGTCGCACAACACGAATCCGCCGCCATGGTAGAAGACGACCGCGGCGCGGTCAGCCTGCGGTTCGCCGTGCGGGTAGTAGATCCGCGCGGGGATGTCCCCGGCGGGCCCGGGAATCGACCGGTCTTCGGTGCGGCGGACGTCGTCGATGTTGTCGACGGGCCTGCGCCGCTCGGCGACGGCCGCGCGAGCCTGCACGGCGGTCATGGTCTCGATACGCGGGAATCCCGCGTCCAACTCGCGCAACAGCGCCCGGACGCCGCCAAAGGGGTCGTCCATCTACACCTCCGAGCTCGTCGTTGAGCCGGTCACGCCGGCCGGTATTTCAAGAGGGTGATTCCGGCTTCGGGCAGATCGTAGAACACCGGCTCGACCCGGATACCGATTCCGATGTCGCCCGGGGTCCGCGACACCGGCGTCGGCTCGGGAACTGGGAGGCGCATCGCTAGTCCCCCCGCATCAGCAGCGCGACCTGCTCGCTCATGATGCCGCCGTTGCCGGTGACGAACGCCGTGTGGCAGTCGCTCACCTGCGCGTCACCCGCCCGGCCCATGACCTGCCGGGCGCCGTCGACGACGTGGTGCATGCCGCCGGCCATCCCGGCCTGCCCGAAGGACAGCTGCCCGCCGGCGGTGTTGAGCGGAAAATCGCCGCGGTAGGTCAGGTCGTGGCGGATGATCCAGGACATCCCGTGGCCCTTGTCGCAGAAGCCGGCGTCTTCGAGGCTCATCAGCACGGTGATGGTGTAGCAGTCGTAGATCGACGCCACGTCCACGTCGGAGCGGTGCAGACCGGCCATGGCGAATGCCCTGTCGGCGGCGCGGGCGATCGGGGTGCGCAGCAGGTCCTCGGCGTAGGTCGGGGTCTTGAAGGCGATGTGCTCGCCAAAACCCTTGATCCACACCGGTCGGTGGCGGGCGGTGCGGGCGATGTCGGCGTTGGCGATCAGCACGCCCGCTCCCCCGTGCACCCGCATCACGGTCTCGAGCATGTGAATGGGATCGGCGATCATCGGGCTGGCGAGCACGTCGTCCACCGTGATCGGGGTGCCGTGGAACACCGCGCCGGGGTGGGCGCACGCGTTGGTCCGCTGATCGACGGCGATCTTGGCGACCGCGGCAGGGTCGTAACCGAATTCGGCGGCGTAACGCTGGGCGATCTGCGCGTACGGCGCGTTCTGGCCCACGTTGCCGTACGGGATCTCGAATTCCGCCTGCGGCGACCCGTAGTTGTTCGACGACGCCCCATACCAATTCGGGTCCGGCGGGGGCCGCTTCTCGGACTGCGGCTGCGACGCCGAGCCCGGCACGACGGCCAGGACGGCATCGCAGATGCCCAGCTCCACCGCGGCCGCCGCCCGCCAGATCATGCCCGCCGCGGTGGCCCCGCCCAGGTCGACCCGCTCACCGAAGTCCAGGGGCAGGCCGAGGTACTCGCACAGGGTGGCTGGCGCGAACATCGCCGACTCGGCGATGCCGTGGGTCAGCAAACCGTTGACGCAGGAGGCGTCGACGCCCGCGTCGTCGATCACCAATTTCGCCAGCACCGCGTACTGGTCGAGCGTGAACAGCGGTCGAGTGGGACGCCGCTGCGCCGGCAGTTCGGCGATGCCGACGATCGCCGCCTCGCCGCGCAGCCCGGTCACTGATCGGCCTGCCGAGGCGTTCCGCGCCGGGGCAGCTCGACGGTCGCGGTTCCGGGCATCAGCACCGTCTGCTCGCGGCGGCCGGCGATGTCGAGATCCACCAGGCCGGCGCCCTCGCCGGAGAGGCGCATGCCGGTGATCGTGCCGCCGAAGCTCAGCGGCTGGCCGGGATGGGCGACCGCGCGGTTCTGGACGGAAAAGGACACCAGCCGGCCACGCCCGCCGATCCAGTCCCCGATGGCCCGGCCGAGCAGCGCGGCCTGCAGGGGTCCGTGGACCAGTACGTCGTCGTAGCCTTCGACCGTGCGCGCCCAGTCTTTGTCGTAGTGGATGCGGTGGCCGTTGTAGGTGGCGGCGCTGAAAAAGAACAACTGCGTTTCGTCGACGGTCAAGGTGAGTTCGGGCATCTGGTGGCCCACCTCGACGTCCTCGTAGAAGACTTGGCCGGTCATCGGGCTCCTAGGGGCGGGCGATCATGGACGTCGACGCTTCGGCGAGCAGGTCCTGGTGCTGGTTGCGGTACACCGTGTGCCAGGTGACCAAGACGAATTTGCCGGAGCGGCCCTGCTTTTCGACGATGGAGGCGATGGTGCGCACCATCTCGACTTCGTCGCGGTGATACGCCGGCAGGTGGAAGGCGAAGCTTTCCCCGCCGGCCATCCGCTTGGGGGCGCGCGGAAACGCGAGGCTGCCCGAGACAGCGCCAGAGGAACCGTCGGGCCGCAGCGCCTCGAGGTGCGTGACACCGAGCACGGCGTACTGCAGGAAAAGCGGGGGGCAGACGATGTCGCGAAAGCCGTTTGCCCTGGCGTAGTCCGGATCGAACCACAGCGGGTTGTGGTCCCCGATCGCCGCCGCCCACCGTTGCCAGTCCCGCCGGTTCACCTCACCGGTCGCCGTGGCGGCGACCGTGCCGACGCGCGACGCCGATTCGGGGTCGATCAAGCTGTCGTCGTTCATTCGGTCTCGTCCAAGGTTTCCTCCAGCCACGATGCGGCGACGTCCGCCCCGCCGCCCCACGTCGAGCCCAACCGTGCCCGCTCGGACCACAGGTGCAAATCGGTCTCGGTGACGTACCCCATGCCGCCGTGCAATTGGTGGGCGTCCAACGTGATCAACCGGGAAGCGGTGGCGGCGTGCATGCGCGCGATGGCGGTCTCCCGGGTCGCCATGCGGCCGCGCGCGATCCAGAAGACCGCCGCATGCGCGGCCAGCCGGGCCGCCGACAGGGCGATGTGCATGTCGGCGACGAGGTGCTGGGCGGCCTGGAACGACGCGATGGGCCGGCCGAATTGGTGACGCAGCGTGGTGTAGTCGACGGTGCGGTCGATCACGGCCTGCCCGACGCCCACCAAGTCGAGCGACCCCAGGGCGACCGCGGCGTTGGCCACGCGCCGCAACGCCGTGGCGGTGGCGTCGCCCACCAGCGCGTCGGCGCCGACCATGACGTCGTCGAAGCGGGCCGTGAACGCCCGGTGCCCGCCCGCCATGGCGAGCGGCTCCACGGACACACCGGGGGCGTCGGGGTCGACGACGAACACCAACGTATCGTCTTGCACCGCAGCCGATATCACGATGACATCGGCGACGTCGACGTCGGCAATGTAGTCCGCGGTGCCGCTCAGCCGCCAACCCGCGGCAACGGGATCGGCCCGCAGCTCGGCCGACACCACGGCGGCGTCGCGTGGGCTCCACAGCGCGGTGGTGCCGCGGATCGCGCCCGACACAAGGCCCGGCAGCAAGCTCCGCTTGGCCACCGGGGAGCCGAGTTGATCGATCGCCAGCGCCGCGTGGATGCTGCTGGCGATCGTCGTCGGGCACAGCGCGCGTCCGGCCTCGATGGAGAAAACGGCGAGGTCGTCCAGCGTGCCGCCGGAGCCGCCGTACTCCTCGCCGATGACCAGCCCGAGCACACCCGCCTCGGTCAGCGCCTTCCACAGCGCTGGGGTACGCCGGTCGGCGCCCGGTTCGGTCAGCGCGCGCACCAGGGGCACCGGGCACTCGGCGGCCAGCAGGGCGCGCAGCGACGACGCGAACGCGCGCTGTTCGGCGGTGGGTATCACCTTCATGCGTCAGCGCCCGTAGCTGGGCATGTTGTGCCCGCGCTGGGCGATGATGTCGCGGAGCACCTCGTTGGTGCCGCCGCCGAATCGCATCAGGGGCGCCGCCCGGTAGAGCCGCTCGAACGTGCCGGCCAGCGGCGCGGCAGGGCTGCGGTGCGCCAGCAAGCCGTCCGGGCCGAGCAGATCGAGCGCGAGGACGGCGATGCGCTGGCGCAGCTCGCTGGTGAACACCTTTTCGACGCTGACCTCCACCGAGGGGATCACTCCGCCGTCGAGGATGGACGCGGCCTCGTAGCCCATCAGGGTGGCGACCGCCACGTCCGCCTCGGCCTGCGCGAGCCTGCGCCGCAGCGACGGGCTTGCGGCCGGCACGGTGCCATCGCGTCGCGGCCGCCGCGCGAGCTCCCGCAACTCGTCCACGGCGCGCCGCAGGTCGCCCGCGTTGGTCAGCGCACCGCGTTCCAGATCCAGCGCGCCGGTGATGTAGGTCCAGCCGCGGTTGACTTCGCCCACCAGGTTGGTGACCGGCACCCGCACGTCGCGAAAATGCACCTCGTTGGTGCGGTAGCCCGACCACGCGTAGAGCGGGCGGACCGTCACGCCGGGACTGTCGATTCCGACGACGATGACCGAGATGCCCCGATGGCGGGCGGCCGCGGGATCGGTGCGCACGCAGAGCCACTCGTGGGTGGCACGCTGCGCGCCGCTGTTCCAGATCTTGGTGCCGTTGATCACCCACTCGTCGCCGTCGCGGACCGCACTGGTGCGCAGGTTGGCCAGGTCGGTGCCCGCGTCGGGCTCGGAATATCCGACGGCGCAGATCATTTCGCCCCTGGCAATCAGGGGTAGCCATTCGGCTCTGTTCCGTTCGGTGCCGTGCCGCATGATCATGGGCGCCACCGAGGTGACCGTCAGATCGGGCCCGGGCACGCCCCAGTACTCGAATTCGCTCATCAACAGGTGCAGGTGCATGGCACCCAGGCCCTCTTTGTCGGCAAGGCCGCCGTACTCGGGTGGCCAGTTCAGCCCGAACCAGCCCTTCTGCCCGATCTTGCGACGGAACCGCGCCACCTCTCCGTCCGGGAATTCCAGGTCGTGCTGGGCGAGCTCGGCGCGCAGCTCCGCGGTGACGTTGTCGTGGAGGAACTCGCGGACCTCGGCCAGCCACGCGCGCTGCCCGGCGTCGAGTTCGAAATCCATGCGGGCGCCTGTGCCTTTCTGCCAGCCTTACACCAAGCAGCGTCAGCGTAACGCTACGGCGATCGTGCGCCCGGAATTTCGCCGCAACGTCAGGCCCGGCGCCGGTGATTCGTGGGCGCCGACTGTAAATACGCTGTCAAACTCCCGTTAATTCGCATCGGCGCTCTCGCAGATCGGTGGCACGGCTGCCAAAATTTGTGAATCGGCTGGTCGACGCGGACCAGGACCTGCCCGAGGGAGCCCGAGGGAGATGTCATGCCCACCGTTGAGACACGCCTCCGCGAAGACTTACGCAACTATGCCGTCGAATTGCGGCAACTGGCATACACCCTTCCGCTCGGTGTGGGCGAGCACGCGCTCTTGCAGTTGTCCGACCGCATGCGCGCCGCCGCCGAGCAGGCCATGCGCAAGGGAGCCTGACCGCGATCCGACGCGCTTACGCGTCGTCCGGGTTCAGACCGGCAAACGTCAGTCCTGCGGCGACGGCGGCTATGGCCTGCGCGACCAGATAGATCCATAACGTCGGCCACGCGAACAGACCATCGAGCGCGGCACCCACTGCGACCGACGGGTTGAACGCGCCACCGGAGACGGAGCCGACCGCGAAAGCCCCTGCCACCACGGTGAATCCGATGGCCAGGCCGTAGTACGAGTTGTCGGGGTGCGCGCTGCTCGTGGCGACGTTGAGCACGACGTAGCACAGGGCGAAGGTGAACAGGAACTCCACGACGAACACGGCGACCAGTCTGTCGGTCGGCAGCACCAGCGTCGCCGGCCTCCCGGCGTGCGCGGGGTCGACGACCCAGTGCACCACCGCCGCCGCGATCAGCCCGGCGCCCAATTGCGCGGCCCAGTACCAGGCGGCCTCCGCCGCCGATATCCGCCGCCGCACCAGCACGGCCAGCGTGACCGCCGGGTTGTAGTGGCCCCCGGAGATGTGGCCGCCCGCGTACACCATCACCATCAGTACCGCACCGATCGCCAACGGCGCCAGCGGGTTTCCGCTGCCGGCCGCGGCACCGCAGGTGAACACCAAGAAAAAGGTGCCGATCGCCTCGACCACGCACTTCGCTGCGGTACGTGAGCGGCCGGCGGCGGGGTCCGCTTCGACAGTGGTGTCCTTGCCCTCGAGCTGGGTGATTCGTTGCATGACACCACCATCGCCCGGGATGGGGGCGGCGTCGTCGGTGCTGCCGCCCGTCGACGCCCCCGGCTGGCGTCAGTTTCGCGATTCCTGCCAGCCGCAACCGCCTGCCCGCTCAGCCGCCCTTGAGCCGGATCTTCCAGCGGACGAAGCTCAGGTAGAAGACGCTGATCACCACCAGCATGCCGATGTCGAACCACCACGCGGCCGGCGTGTGCCGCCAGTGCGAGTCCTTCGGGCTGAGCGGGCCGGGAACCAATTTGGACAGGTCCGCGGTGGAGGCCGACGCCGCGAAGCCCCAGCGCGCCGGAGTGGCCCAGGACATCTGGTCCAGCCCGAGCCGGCCCGTCACCGGGATCATGCCGCCGGAGAACACCAGCTGCGACATCACGGCCACCACCAGCAGCGGCATGATCTGTTCGTTCGACTTGGCGATGGCCGACAGCGCCAACCCGAGCATGGCCGACGCCACGCACGTCAGCGCGACGTCGGCGAACAGTTCGAGACCGGGCCGGCCGAGGGCCACCGCACCCTGGGTCGGACCGCCCTTGCCGATCAGCACGATGATGGTCACGATCGCCGACTGGATGACCGCGAAAACCGTGTAGACGCAGACCTTGGCCAGCAGGTAGGCGCTGGTGGACAGCCCGACCGCCTGTTCGCGCAAAAAGATCGGGCGTTCACCGATCAGGTCACGGATGGTCAGCGCAGTTCCCATGAACACCGCACCGACGTTGAGCAGCACCAGGATCTGCCCGGGTTCGTTGGGCGCGGCGCCGTACGGGTTGGGGATGCCGAACCCGACGTTGCCGGGCACCGACATGGACAGCGAACCCATGATGAACGGCAGCACCGCCAGGAACACGAAGTAGCCCCGGTCGGAGAAGATCAGCCGGACCTGCCGCCGCGCGATCGTGGAGAACTGCCGGACGAGGCTGGTGTGCGACGGGTCGCCCAGGTCGGCGGGCTGCTGCGCGGGCGGCGGCGGCGGTGTCGGGCCGGTGCGGGCCAGGTAGCGGGCCTTCGCCCCGTCGGGATCGCCCGCGACGCTGCTGAAAATGTCGGCCCAGTTCGTGGTCCCCATGGCCGCCCCGATCTGGCTGGGCGGCCCACAGAAGGCGGTCTTGCCGCCGGGGGCCAGCAGCAGGACCTGATCGCAGACGTCCAGGTAGGTCAGCGAGTGGGTGACCACGAGCACCACGCGGCCGGCGTCGGCCAGCTGCCGCAGCATGGTCATCACCTGGCGGTCCAGCGCGGGGTCCAGGCCGGAGGTCGGCTCGTCGAGGATCAGCAGCGACGGCCCGGTCAGCAACTCCAGGGCGACCGAGGCGCGCTTGCGCTGGCCGCCGGAGAGCTTGTCGACCCGGGTGTGCAGGTGCTGGGTCATCTCGAGTTCCTCGAGCACCCGGGCGACCACCTGGGCCCGGTCGTCCTTGGTGGTGTCCGGCGGCAGCCGCAGCTCGGCGGCGTACATCAGCGCCTGCTGCACCGTCAGCTGCCCGTGCACCACGTCGTCCTGGGGCACCATGCCGATCCTGCTGCGCAGCGAGGCGTACTCGGCGTGCACGTTGTGGCCCTCGAACGCGACGGTGCCCCTGGTCGGGTGCGTGTACCCCGCGACCAGCCGGGCGAACGTCGACTTGCCCGCCCCCGACGGCCCGATGACGGCCGTCAGCGTCCCGGGCTGCGCACCCAACGAGATGTCGTCCAGCAGCGTCTTGTTGTTCTCGATCGTCCACGTCACGCCGCGCACGTCCAGCCCACCCGTGGGGGTCGCGGTCGCGCTCTCGTCGCGCCGGGCCAGCGTGCCGCCGGCGAAGACGAGGTCGATGTTGCCGATCGTGACGACGTCGCCGTCGTGTAGCACCGCCGAGTCGACCCGGGCGCCGTTGACGAAGGTGCCGTTGATGCTGCGGTTGTCGTGGATCTCGGTGCCGTGCGGCGTCGGGACCAAGGTGGCGTGATGGCGCGACGCCAGCACTTCGGGAATGACGATGTCGTTGTCGTTGGCCCGACCGATCTTGATCGCGCCCGGGACCGATTCCGCGGCCTTGCCCGGCCGCAGGATCTTCATCATCGATGTCGCGATGTTGGACGCGTCGCCGCCGACCCGCCCGGTCTCCAATCCCGCCGGCTGCCCGGCGGGGGCCGGGGGCACGTTCACTGGCTGCGGGCGGTAGATCTGCGGCGCGTGTTGCGCCCCGCTGGGCGGCGCCGCCGGGTGCGCGCCGGTCGGGTACCGCGGCTGCGGGGCCGAGGGGTGGCTCGGCATCGATCCGCTCGGCGGATGCACGGGCTGCGGCCCGCTGGGCGGGTGGACGGGCTGCGGCCCACTCGGCTGATGCGTGGGCTGCCGGAACGAGGCCGACGCCGGTTGGTGCGGCTGGCCGGGCCAGTGCGCGCCGGACGGTTGGGACTGGGTCACGCGGGAGTTCGCCGCGGCGGCCGGGCTGACGATCGGGATCGACGTCGTCAGCGGGGGTCGCCCGGCCGAGCCCTGGTGGCGGCCGACCTCGAAGGTCAGCGCCGGCCCGTCCGGATTGCCGATGTTGACGCGCATGCCGTCCTGGATATCGACCATGGGCACGCGATGGTGATTGACGAACAGCCCGTTGAGGCTGCCGTTGTCGATGGCTATCCATCGGCCCTGGTCGAATCGGACGATGAGGTGCGTGCGGGAGATCAAGGGATGTGCCACGCGGACGTCGGCGCGGAGGTCACGCCCGATCGCGACATCGTTGCCTGCGGCGAACGTGCGCTCGGATCCTTCGTACCGCACGGTCAATACAGGTGGGGCTGATCGGCTCATTACGACCAACTGTATCGGCAGCGCCGGGAATCGGGTCGTGGAATCTCGACCGGGTGGGCTCCCCGCGCCCCGGCGCCGGCCGGCCCGCCGTCCCTGCCTGAGGGGGACGACGGTTTTCCCGACGACGTTCCCGTCGCCGATGCCGCGAAGAAGCGGCGTGCCGGGGCCCGCCTCGGAGTTCCCCTCGGGCGGTCAGGGTCCGACTGGGCGGAGCGGCGGCGCACGGTGCCGGCGACGCCCACAGTCGAGGACGGTGACGGGCAGTGGCGGTTACCGATCATGGCCGGATAGGCTTGCTGCCCTGCCACTTTCGTAGTTAAGTTAGCCGGCTGCCGCGGTGGTGTGCAGGCCGCGCCGCCACGGTGGAGCCTCGGCGGTGACGTCCTTGACGAAATCCCCGATATGGCGGATGGCGCGCCTGCCCTCCGGCAGGATGTCCGCCGCCAACGGAAAATCGTGGATCTGCCCGTCCCACAGGTGTAGATCACACGCAATGCCGCTGGCTTCCAAGCGCTTTGCCATCAGCTCGGCATCCGGGAGCAGCAGTTCATCGGAGCTGGCGTGGATGGTAACGGGCGGCAGCGCGGACAGGTCGGCGTCCACCGGCGAAGCCACGGCGGAGTCGCGGCGCCCCTCCACAACCTGTGCCTGACTCAGGTATTGGGCGAACATCGACAACGCCCCGCGCGTGAACATCGAGCACTTCCGCGCGTTGGGGTGCCGCAGCTTTCGCGCCGGGTCGGCATCGGTGAACGGTGAGATGGTCGCAATTCCCGCCGGCCGCATCACTTCGTTGCGAATGGCCAACAGCGTGGTCATGAACGCGAGATATCCGCCGGCCGAGTCGCCGGCGACGACCACCTGGTCACCGTCGAAACCACGATCCTGCAGCCAGCGAAGCCCGCTGATCCCGTCGTCGATCGCGTCGGTGATGTGATGCGAGGGCAGCTTTCGGTATCCCACGGTGAGCACCGCCGCATCCGCCGCCTTCGACAAGCGGGTGACCACCGAGCGGTGCGTGTTGAGACCGCAGGTGAGGAAGGCGCCGCCGTGCAAATAGAGGATCGCCCGGTCGGTCGACGCGCCGGGGGCGCAAACCCACTCGGCCGCACAGTTTTCCAGTCGCACCGGTTCGATTTCGGCGGAGATGCCCACGCGCGGCACCAATCCCGCGAGCCCGTCGACGTACTCGAATGGCCAGTGCAAGTTGGGAGTAACGGCCCAGGCGCGCACTGTGTTTTTCACGATCAATCGGCTGGCCAAGGAGACCGCGACCGATTGCGGGCTGTGGCGCCGGTGGACCCGCCGCTTCATTGCGCCACTTGGCAATACGCGATGTGGATCGGTGGTGCTAACCATGCAATCCCTCCTAAGTGGGCAGGGGATACCCGCGCGAGGCCGGGAAAAACTGCGGGTGAAGGTGTCGCGAATGTTGGGTACATCACGGTTTACCGCCGGTGGCCGGTGGGTATAGGTGAACTTTCCGGCTCTTGATGAAGGGCTCTTCTAGAGAGCTCCAGGGGCCCGGGCCTCGCGAATCTGGCCCGGTGGCCCAGGATATGAGCCATGAAACCCGAGATGCGGGCCGACCCGCTGTTGAGTGGCCGGGTGGCGGTGGTGACCGGCGGTGGCGGCGGCATCGGCGCGGCCACCGCCAGGGTGTTCGCGGCGCACGGAGCCCACGTGGTGATCGTCGACGTGGATGCCGCGCTAGCCGCAGGGACGGTCGACGACATCGCGGCCGCGGGTGGATCGGCCGTGGCCGTGGTCAGCGACGTCCGGGACGCGGATGCGGTCGACGACTTGGCGCGGTCGGTGCTGGATCGCTACGGTCGGGCCGACGTCCTGGTCAACAATGTGGGCCACTGGCTGCGGCATCCGGGCGACTTCGTCGACACCGACGCGCAATTCTGGGACGAGCTCTACCGGATCAACCTGCACCACGTCTTCCTGGTCACCCGGGCTTTCCTGCCGGCGATGACCGCCCGGCGGGCCGGCGCGATCGTCAATGTCTCCTCCGTGGAGGGGTTGCGCGGCTATCCGGAGGACCCGGTCTATGCCGCCTTCAAGGCCGCCGTCATCCAGTTCACCCGCAGCCTCGCCGTGCAGGTGGGCCGGCACGGGGTGCGGGTCAACGCGATCGCCCCCGACGTGACGGAATCGCTGCAGGTGCCCTACTCGCAATGGCTGTCGCCCGAAGAGCAGGCGCAGTGGCCGCAATGGGTTCCGGTCGGCCGGATGGGGGTGCCCGAGGATCAGGCCGACGTGATCCTGTTTCTGGCGTCGGACTTGTCGGCGTTCGTCACCGGCCACACCATCCCGACCGACGGCGGAACCGGCGCGGCGGGCGGCTGGTTCCGCTCGTCGCGCCGGCCCGACCGCGAATGGACGAATCGGCCGATCGCGCCGTGATCGTCCGGGCCCTCAGACCAGCCCCAACGCGGCGTTCTCCGCCCGGATCCGGACGTTGAGCACCAGTGCGTTCGCGATGCTGAATGCGATCGCCGTCAGCCACGCCGAGTGCACCAGCGGCAGCGCGGCCACCTCCGCCGTGACGGCGGCGTAATTCGGGTGGCGTACCCATCGGTAGAGTCCGTCGCGCACCAACGGCGCGCCCGGGATGACGATGAGCCGTGGATTCCAGCGCCTGCCGAGCACGCTCACGCAGCGCCAGCGCACCGCGGTGCTCAGCGCCACCACCGCGAGCATCGGCCAGCCCAGCCATCCGATGAACGGCCGTGCGAACACCCAGGTTTCCACGACGCATGAAACCAGCAGCAGGGCATGCATACTGACCATGGCCGGGTAGTGGTCACGGCCGAATTCCTTGCCGCCGTGCGCGAGTGACCATTTGGTGTTCCGTTGTGAGACCGCCAGCTCCACCAGGCGCTCGACGCCGATGGCCAGAATGAACAGGTAGTAGTACATGGCCTCGTCCCTCACCACTGCAGCAGGAGCAGCTCGAAGCTGAAGCCCGGCCCCATCGCCAGCATCACCCCGAAGGCCCCTTCGGCGGGCGGTTGGGCGACGGTTCGGCGCAGGACGTCGAGCACGGACGCCGAGGAGATGTTGCCGTTGTCCCGCATCGAGTTTCGGCTGTGCACCAACGCCTCCGGCGGGAGTTCAAGCGCATCCTCGATCGAGTCGAGGACTTTCGGGCCGCCGGGATGACACACCCACGCCGAGACGTCGGCCAGGGACAGGCCGTGGTCGGCCAGGAAACCGTCGACCTCGTCCCGCAGGTAGGCATCGGCCATCTTGGGCACGTCGCGCGACATCACCAGCTGGAACCCGCTGGATCCCACGTTCCACCCCATGACGTCAACGGTCTCGGGCACCACACAGCTGCGCGTCCCCAAGAGCCGGGGCGCACGACGTCCGTTGTGGGCGGGGGGGATTCGGTCGGCTCCGGTGGCGACCACGGCGGCGGCGCCGTCACCGAACAGGGACACCCCGATCAGGGCGGGGATCGAGGTGTCGTCGCGCTGCAGCGTGAGGGAGCACAACTCGACCGACAGGAGCACGGCCACATCCCCCGAGTAGCCATGCAGATAGTCGTGCACGCGCGCCATCCCGGCGGCGCCGGCCACACAGCCGAGGCCGAACAGCGGAACGCGCTTGATGTTGGGCCGCAGGCCGATTCGGGTCATCAGCCGCGCGTCGATGGTCGGCACCGCGACGCCTGTGCTGGAGACCATCACGATGGTGTCCACCTCGTGTGCCGCGATGCCGGCCTCCTCCAGCGCCGAACGTATCGCCCGTTCGCCGAGATCGACGGCGACCTCGAGATAGGCGTCGTTGGCTTCGGTGAAGCCGCTCAGCTGTGGGTAGCGTGACAGCGGCAGCGCGAGGCTGCGGTGGTCTACCCCCGTCGTCTCGGCGAAACGCAGGAACCGCGGATCGGTGAATTCGGTGAGCTCGCGGGCGACTTCGTCTTGGTTGTACCGGTGCGGGGTGAAGGCCACCGCCGCCCCGGCGATGTGCGGTGCGCCCTGCTCGCGGTGAGCGGCCCGGCGCGGCGATGTGAGATGCGTTGTTGCGGTCATGCCTATGCCGACGACGGGCCGCGCCGCACGGTTCATCCGAATGACTCGCGGGTGAGATGAACCACACGGCGGCGCTTGCCGTTAACCAACCGAGGGGATGGCAGGGGAAGTAGCGCGACGCGAGTCAGGGTGTCTGCGCAGGGCGGAACCGTGCCTGGTCGTCGATGACCGTGACCGGTATGCCGTTGAGCGCACCGTTTCCGGACGGCTCGTCGATAAACGTCGGTGGGGAAAGCACATTCGTGTTGACCCCCGGTGAACTGTTGGCGACCGACAGTCGAGTGCCCGGCTTGCCGTGCCCCCATCCGTGAGGCATCGACACCACGCCCGGTTTGATTGCGTCGGTGATCTCCACGGGCACCTTGATCTCGCCGGCCGCCGACTTCACGGTGACGACGTCGTCGTCGGCGACACCGCAGCGCGCCGCGTCGTCGGGATGAATCAGCAACGTGCAGCGGTCCTTTCCCTTCATCAGCGCCGGCACGTTGTGCAGCCAGGTGTTGTTCGAGCGCAGGTGCCTGCGACTGACCAGGACCAGCGGCTCGGCGGGCCGCTCCAGCCGCGCCGTGAGCCTCGGCAGGTCATCCAGCAGGTATTGCGGGGCGAGATGGATCTTCTTGTCGAGGGTGCCCAAGATCTCGGGCAGCTGCGGCACCATCGGGCCGAAGTCTATGCCGTTCGGGTTGGCCTTGAGCATGTCCAGGGTGAGCCCGCCCGGGTTCTTGCCGTACTGGTCCCCGAACGGCCCGGTGCGCAGCGTGAGGTCCAGCATGCGCTCGGGGCCACCTTTCAAACCGGCTTCGTCATACAGCTTGCGGATCTCCGCGCCGTCGAGGCCCCGGGTGAAGGCGAGGTAGTCGAAGAAGCCGTCGTCGATCGCCGCGACGTCGACGTCCTCGGCCGGTGTCCCGGTGCATAGGCCGGTCAGCCGGATCAGGATCTCCCACTCGTGCGGGCGGTCGCCCGGATCAAACACCGGCGCGGAGTAGTTCGCGATGCTGCGGATCGCGAAAAGCAGGATCAGGTCGTCGTGGTGCGGCTGCTCCAGCGGGGACAGGCCCGGCAGGATCACATCGGCGTGCCGCGTCGTCTCGTTGAGCCAAAGGTCAACGGAGATCATCGCTTCCAGCGTCGGCAACACCTCGTCGAGCTTGTCGCCGCCCGGGGTGGACAGGACCGGATTGCCTGCGACGGTGATCAGCGCCTTGAGCTGGCCCTCGCCTGGGGTGGCGATCTCCTCGGCCATGCAGGACACCGGCGCCTGGCCCAGCACTTCCTTCGCCCCGCGCACCCGGGTGTGCCAGCGGCCGAATTCGGGCAGGCCGCCCTCCAGGCCGGGCAGCGGCTGCGTGGTGATCGACCACGCCGCCGGCTTCGGAAACATCGCTCCCCCGGGCACGTCGAAGTGGCCGGTCAGGATGTTGATCACGTCCACCAGCCAGCTGGCCAGGCTGCCGAACTCTTGGTTGCACAAACCAATTCGCCCGTACACCACGGATCTCTCGGTGCCGGCGAGCTCCCGGGCCAGAAGCCGGATGCGGTGCCCGTCGATGCCGGTGACCGCGCTGACCCGTTTCGGCGGCCACTCCGCGGCCACCCGGCGCATGGTGTCGACACCGTCGACGTGCGGCCCTGGATTGATCAGGTCTTCGTCGAACAGCGTGTGCGCCACGGCCAGCAGCAGCGCGGCGTCGGTGCCGGGCACGATGGGAAGCCATTCGTCGGCGCGGTCCGCCGTCTGCGTGCGCACCGGGTCGATCACGATCACCTTGCCTCGCTTGCGGATCGCCTCGATCAGGCCCATCACGTTGGGCGCGGCCACCAGCGACCCCTGCGACGCGGCGGGGTTGGCCCCCATGATGACCATCAGGTCGGTGCGTTCGATGTCGGGCACCGGGAAGTTCCACCAGAGGCCGTACATCAGGTGTGAGGACAGGTTCTTCGGCCATTGGTCGACCGTTCCCGGCGAATACGTCACCGGCATGCCGGACATACCCATCAGCACACCGGCGTACCGGGCCAGCGAAAACGAGTGCGCCAGCGGGTTGCCCGTGTAGGCGGTGACCGCGCCGATCCCGTATTTCTCGATCACCGGCGTCAGCAATTCGGTGCAGCGGCGGAAGGCCGCGTCCCAGCTGACCTCGCGCCATTGGCCGTCGACCTTGATCATGGGCCGGCGGATGCGATCCGGGTCGTCGTGCAGCGCCGCAAGTGAGACACCCTTCGGGCAGATGTGTCCGCGGCTCCACACGTCGTCGCGGTTTCCCCGGATGCCGGTGACCTTGCCGCCGTCGACCCGAATCTCCAAGCCGCACATGGCTTCACAGAGGGGGCAGGTGCGCAGGTGCCTGCCGTCTTCGCCCGTTGTCACCCACCCACTGTATTCCGCTACCGACCGTCGCGGAAGTGGCAAAATGCGGCAACCGGCGGCCGACGAATTCCTTGAGAGACATTTGAATCGGGTCGGTGCGCTGTACAAGGGCGAGTCGCCGAACTTAGCGTCGACGCCGTGAGCGATCACGCCACCGCCATCGAATACCTGCGCGCTGAAGTCATCGACCGGATAGACGCCCAGCCCTTCGAGGACTGGTCCCCCGCCCTGCTGCGGGCCCTGATCGCGGTCTTCGACCTGAACGGCGTGGTCCCGGCCACCCCCCGCGCCTTCCGGCCGCACATCGTGAAGTAGCCGTCGCAAGCGCGAAAACGGCACTGGCAGAGCGCTTTCCACGACGCCTCGGTGACGGGGCAACGTCCGCGTATTAGGCTCCGGGAAAGCCCGGCAACCCGGCGGGAGAACGGAGCCACCGCGGTGGAGATGTGGGAACTGTCCGCGCGTGAGCGGATCCGCGACACGATCGCCCGCTACAACTGGGCCGGAGACGCCGGCGATGCGGACGGCCTGGCCGCGACGTTCTGCGTGGACGGCGTCCTGGAAATCCGCGGCCGCGAGCCGCTGCGGGGACGATCGGCGATCGCCGCGTTTCTGCGCGGTGTGGCCGTCACCCGGGAAGCAGACGTCAAGCCGATCGTCCGGCACATCGTCACCAACGTGCTGTTCACCGGGCTCAGCCACGACACGGCGCACGTCTCGTCGTACTTCACCGTGGTCACCCACGTCGGCCTCGACCATGCCGGCCGCTACCGCGACACCTTGGTGCCCGACGGCGGCACCTGGCTCATCAGCCATCGAAAGGTGTCGACCGACTGGGTGGCCCCGGACTCCGCCATGGCTCACCGCAGATGAACGTCGGTGGCGATTCCGTTGAATGTCTGGCCGACGATGTTTGCCGCGGACCGCTCAACGGCTACAGATAGAAATCACACCTAGACATTGCGGTTGATCCTGATTGCGTTCGCCGGTGGGCCCCGGGACTGAGCGCACGCTGTGTGACCAGCGGTCATAGCCGCACCGACGAGACGAGCGGATATGGAACGACTGAGCGGTTTTGACGCGTTCTTCCTGTACATGGAATCACCGACGCAGCCCTTGAACGTTTGCTGCGTGCTGGAGTTGGACCCGTCGACCATGCCGGGTGGCTACACATTCGGCCGGTTGCATGAAGCGCTGTCGGCGCGGCTGGACGCGGTGCCGGAATTCCGTCTCAAGCTGGCCGACAGCCAACTGAACCTCGACCATCCGGTGTGGACCGACGACGATGATTTCGACCTCGGGCGGCATCTGCACCGTGCTGCGGTCCCGGCGCCCGGCGGGCCCCGGGAGTTAGCGGAGATCTGTGGTCACGTCGCCGGGCTCCCACTCGATCGCGATCGACCGCTGTGGGAGATGTGGGTGATCGAGGGCCTGCACGGCAACGAGGCGCTGGCCGTCGTCCTCAAGGTTCACCACGCGGTGGTGGACGGGGTGGGTGGGGCCAACCTGTTGGCCCAGTTGTGCAGCAGCGCGCCCGACGCCCCGGCGCCGGAACCCGCCACCCGCGTCGGCGCGGCGAATCCCCTGCTGATCGCCGCCTCCGGGCTGGTCGCCGCCGGGCTGCGGCCGTGGCGCCTGGCCAAGGTGTTGCCGACGACCGCGCTGACGCTGGCCCAGACGGTGCTGCGCGCCCGCGGCGGTGGACACACCATGGCGGCCCCCTTCGCCGGGCCGCCGACGCCTTTCAGCGGCCGCTTCACCAAACGCCGCAACGTCGCCTTGGCCAGCCTGGACCTTGAAGACGTCAAGAAGGTCAAGAACAGGTTCGGCGTCACCGTCAACGACGTGGTCACCGCGCTGTGCGCGGGGGCGCTGCGGCAGTTCTTGCTGGAGCGGGGCGAACTGACCGACAGGCCGCTGGTGGCCAGTGTGCCGGTTTCGGTCCGGGGCAAATCGGACCGGCCGGGCCGCAACCAGACCACCTGGATGCTGTGCCGGCTGGAAACCCACATCGACGACCCGGCGCAACGACTGCGCAGCATCGCCGAAGGCAACACCGCCGCCAAGGAGCACGCCGCCGCCCTCGGTCCCAGCCTGCTGCAGGACTGGACGCAGGTGGCCGGACAGACGATGTTCGGCGCCGCGATGAAGCTGCTGCCGCGCATACCCCTGCCTGAGAAGCCGCCGCACAACCTGGTGATGTCCAACGTGCCCGGCCCGCAGGAACAGCTCTACTTCCTGGGCTGCCGGCTCGACGCCATGTACCCGCTCGGCCCGATCATCGCCGGCGCCGGACTCAACATCACCGTGATGTCGCTCAACGGGCGGCTCGGCATCGGCCTCATCGCCTGCCCCGACCTGGTCGCCGACCTGTGGGACGTCGCCGACGCCTTCCCCGCCGCGCTCAAAGAGCTGCTGAATTGCAGCGAACCCAGCCACGATTAAACCCGGCCCGCGCAGCCCCGTCGGACCACGCGGCCGTGGCATGGCAAGGTGACTTCCGTGGCACACACCGTTGCGCAACATGACCTGCGTGAAATCAGCACTCCCAAGGGCGCTTTGCGTTACTACGACACCGGCCCGGAATCCGCCCCGGTGCTGCTGTTCCTGCACGGCTCCGGCCCGGGCGTCACCGGATGGCGCAACTTTCGCGGCATCCTGCCCGCGTTCGCCGAGCGGTTCCGCTGCCTGATCCTGGAGTTTCCCGGCTTCGGTGTCAGCGACGACTTCGGCGGCCACCCGATGGTCACCGCGTTCGGGACCGTGTCGCCCTTCCTGGACGCGCTCGAGGTCCGGAAGGTGCACATCGTCGGCAATTCGATGGGCGGCGGGGTCGGCATCAACTTCGCCACCCACAACCCCGACCGCGTCGACCGATTGGTGACCATCGGCGGCATCGGGACCAACATCTTCAGCCCGAGCCCGAGCGAGGGCATCCGGCTGCTGCAGGAGTTCGTCGAGGACCCCACCCGGCAGCGGCTGGTCGACTGGCTCAAGTCGATGGTCTACGACCAGGCGCTGATCACCGAGGAGCTGATCGCGGAACGCTGGGAGCTGGCCACCGACCCGGACACGCTGGCCGCGGCGCGCCGCATGTACGGGAAGGCGGCCTTCGCCGCGATGAACGCCGCGATGGCCGCCTCCGACCGCCCGATGCCGTGGGCCGTCATGCACAAGCTGACCGCGCCCACCCTGCTGACGTGGGGACGCGACGACCGGGTGAGCCCGCCGGACATGGCCCTCATCCCGATGCGCACCATCCCCAACGCGGAGCTGCACATCTTCCCCAATTCCGGGCACTGGGCGATGATCGAGGCCCGGGAGGCGTTCGAGAGCGTCGTGCTGGCGTTCCTCTCGCGGGGCTAGCGGCGACGGCCAGCGCGGCGAAGCCGGGCGAAGCGGGTCGATGCCATCTACACGCCGACGCCCGTGTCTCCCCTCGAAATCGACGCCAGCGCGGAAAAGTGTGAGAAGAGTTGGCGCTAACGTCGATTTCGACGGCCTAGCCGGCGAGGCCTTGGGTCAGCAACGCGCGCGCGTCCGGATTGCCGTCCAGGACACGGGTGGTGCGGACGCCGATCCGCCACTCGCCGTCGATCCGCAGCAGCGTGAAATGGTTTGCCGCGCAACGCCATACCCGATAGCCGTCGCCGTCTCGGACCAGCACCAACGACTCGCACACCGCCACCGCTGAGTCGCCGCTCACGGTGACGACGCACGGTCCGAGGAAGTGACAGCACCCCTTGGCCACCAGGTTCTGGTGGGCCGGCGACTGCACCATGGCGCGCACCTCCGCGCGGCCCTCCATGCGCCAGCCGTCGACGTCGTAGCTGCCGTCGCGCGTCCACAAACGCGCGGCCGCTTCGGCGTCCCCCGCATCCACCGCCGGGCCGTAGGAGGCGATGAGGCGGGCGATGTCGCGTTCGTCCTCGAGTCGGCGCAGCCGTGCCGCGATGTCGTCGACATCGGTCATGGTTTTCTCCTCATCGTCGGGGTTACTGCGGTAGACCATTACTAAGCCCTCACACGTTAGGACGAACTGCATGAGCGAGCGGGTTCCGAACCGGGTAATCGACCGGGTCATTGAACTAGGCGACCAGCTGCGCGACCAGGCCGCCGAAGCCGAGCGGATCGGCCGGCTCACCGACGACACGGTCAAGCTGATGAAGGGCGCGGGCCTGATCCGGATGCTGCAGACCAAGCAGTATCAAGGCTTCGAGGTCCACCCGCGCGAGTTCGCCGAGACGACGATGGCGACCGCGGCGCTGGACCCGGCCGCCGGCTGGATCGTCGGCGTGGTGGGCGTGCACCCCTACCAGTTGGCCTACGCGGATCCGAAGGTGGCCGCCGAGATCTGGGCCGACGACGTCGACACGTGGATGGCCTCCCCCTACGCGCCGCAGGGGGTGGCCAGGCCGGTCGACGGCGGCTATTTGTTCAACGGCCGATGGCAGTTCAGCTCGGGCACCGACCACTGCGACTGGATCATCCTGGGCGCGATGCTGGGCGACGACAAGGGCATTCCGATCATGCCGCCGCAGATGTTGCACATGATCCTGCCGCGCAAGGACTACGAGATCGTCGAGGACTCGTGGAACGTGGTGGGGCTGCGGGGAACCGGCTCCAAGGACGTCATCGTCTCCGACGCGTTCGTCCCGTCCTACCGGACGATGGACGCGACCAAGGTGATGGACGGCACCGCCCAGCGTGAGGCCGGCATGACCGAACCGCTGTACCTGATGCCGTGGTCGACGATGTTCCCCCTGGGCATCTCCGCGGCGACCATCGGCATCGCCGAGGGCGCGCTGGCCGCGCACCTGGATTACCAGCGCGGGCGCGTCGGCGCCACCGGAACCGCGATCAAGGACGACCCCTACGTGATGCACGCGATCGGCGAGGCCGCCGCCGACATCAACGCCGCCCGCCAGGAACTGCTGGCCAACGCCGACCGCATCTACGACATGGTCGCCGCCGGCAAGGAGGTGTCGTTCGCCGACCGCGCGGCCGGGCGGCGCACCCAGATCCGCGCGGTGTGGCGCGCGGTGGCGGCGGTCGACGAGATCTTCGCCCGCTCGGGCGGCAACGCGGCACGCATGGACAAGCCGCTGCAACGGTATTGGCGCGACGTGCACGTCGGCCACCTGCACGCCATCCACGTCCCCGGCACCGCCTATCACGCGTCGGCGCTGAGTTCGCTGGGTATCGATCCGCCCGAGGGCCCCCTGCGGGCTTTGATCTAGGAGAGCGCGTTGACCGATCTGAAAAGCCTGGGCTACATCACCGTTTCGACGAACGACGTCGACCGTTGGCGGCACTTCGCCTTCGGCGTGCTGGGTTTCGCCGAGGGCAAGGGCCCCGACCCCGACGCGCTGTATCTGCGGATGGACGAGCGCGCAGCCCGGCTGATCGTGGTGCCCGGCGACAGCGACCGGGTGCTCACCGTCGGCTGGGAGGTGCGCGACCGCGCTGCCCTGCAACGGGTGAAGGCCACCCTGGACACCGCCGGGACCCCGTTCAAGCAGCTGTCCACCGACGAGGCCGAGCAACGCCGGGTGGAAGAGGTGATCACCTTCGAGGACCCGGCCGGCACCACGCTCGAGGTGTTCCACGGTGCGGTGCTCGACCACAGCCCGGTCGTCACCCCGTTCGGCGCGAGATTCGTCACCGGCGACCAGGGCATGGGCCACGTGGTCATACCCGCCACCGACCCCGGCGCGCTGTTCGACTTCTACACCGAGGTGCTGGGTTTCCGGTCCCGCGGCGCGTTCCGGGTGCCGCTGCCGAAAGAGTTTGGGCCCGTGCGGGTTCGGTTCCTGGGCATCAACGAGCGACACCACAGCCTGGCGATCGTGCCGGCCGCACACCAGCGCGACCCGCGCGTGGTGCACATCATGGTCGAGGTCGACAGCCTCGACGCCGTCGGGCAGGCCCTGGACCGGGTCAACGCCGACGGCTTCCAGCTGTCCTCCACCCTGGGCCGGCACACCAACGACAAGATGGTGTCGTTCTACGTCCGCGCGCCCGGTGACTGGGACATCGAATTCGGCACCGACGGCATGCGCGTCGACGAAAGCTATTACACCGCAGAGGAAATCACCGCCGACAGCTACTGGGGCCACCAGTGGATCGGCGACATGCCCGCGGCCATGCGGTTATGACGCCCGATACCGAGGTCACCCCGATCCCGGCCTCCTCGATCACGTCGTGGGATGACGAGGCCGACGTGGTCGTCGCCGGCTACGGCGTGGCCGGGGCCGCCGCGGCGGTGGAGGCGGCGCGTGGCGGCGCCGACGTGCTGGTACTGGAACGCACGGGATCCTGGGGCGGCGCGGCGGCGATGGCCGGCGGGTTCATCTACCTCGGCGGCGGCACCCCGCTGCAAAAGGCCTGCGGCTTCGAGGATTCCGTGGACAACATGGCGGCGTTCCTCAACGTCGCGATGGGACCCGGCGCAGACGCGAACCGCATCGCCGACTACTGCGCCGGCAGCGTCGCCCACTACGAGTGGCTCGTCGGCTGCGGCGTGCCGTTCAAGGCCGAGTTCTTCGCCGAACCCGGCTGGGAACCGATGGGCGACCAGGGCCTGATGTACAGCGGCGGGGAAAACGCCTACCCCTTCAACACCGTCGCCTCCCCCGCCCCGCGTGGGCACGTCCCGCAGATGTCCAACAAGAAGCAGGGCGAGGCCAGCGCCGGCTACATGCTGATGAAGCCGCTCGTCGAGACCGCCACCGCGGCCGGCGCGCGTGCGGTCTACGACGTGCGGGTGCAGCGCCTCATCGTCGAAGCCGACGGTCGGGTGGTCGGCATCCGCGCGCGCCGGTACGGCAGCGAGATGTCGTTTCGCGCGCGTCGCGGCGTCGTGCTCGCGACGGGCAGCTTCGCCTACAACGACGCGATGGTCGCCCGCTACGCGCCGCGAATCGCGGGTCGCCCGGCCGCCTCCATCGAGCAGCACGACGGCCAGGCGATCCGGATGGCCCAGGCGCTGGGCGCCGACCTGGCGCACATGGACGCCACCGAGGTCGCGATCTTCATCGACCCGCAGCAGCTGGTGCGCGGCATCCTGGTCAACGGCCGCGGCCAGCGCTACGTCGCCGAGGACACCTACCCCGGCCGCATCGGCCAACTCACGCTCTACCAGCAGGACAACACCGCCTACCTGATCATCGACGACGACGCCCAACAAGAGGCCAAGGCCTCGTGGTCTCCGAAATTCATGCTTCGCGAGGCGACCTGGGTGGCCGACACCGTCGCCGACCTCGAACGCGACATGGGCCTGGCGCCCGGTTGCCTGCAGGCGACCGTGGCCGCCTACAACGCGGGCGCCGCCCACGGCGAGGACCCCCTGCTGCACAAGAAACCCGAATGGCTCAAGCCCATCAGCTCCCCGGTCGGCGCCATCGACCTGCGCGAGAACACCGGCGGCTTCACCCTCGGCGGGCTGGCCACCACGCTCGACGCCGAAGTGCTCCACGTCAGCGGCCAACCCATCCCCGGCCTCTTCGCCGCCGGCCGTTGCACCGCCGGGCTCGCCGCCTGGGGCTACGCCAGCGGCATCTCACTCGGCGACGGCAGCTTCTACGGCCGCCGCGCGGGCCGATCGGCCGCCCGGGGTTGACCCCCGTCGCGAGCGCGATCTCCCACGGCGAAACGCGGCGCGATGGGTCGCGATGACGCTACGCCGCGGTACGGTGACAGCGACAGCCTCTGAGGGTTTGCTCTAAATATGAATCAGGCGACCCGAACAATTTGATCGAATGCCCCCAACAGCATCGATCACTTTTTACATGTTCTTTACTCGGATTCGCCTCAAGTTGCTGGCCCCTTAACCGCGGGTTAGGTTGGTCGGGTTTGCAGCCCCGGCCAGCGTCGATCGGCGGCCTCCCCGCGGATAGCCGCGAACCAACCATTCGTCGTGTGAAAGGGGTTGCGTGTGCGACAACTTTCGCCGTTGCGGGTGGCGTCGACCGCGCTCGGCGCCGCCGCGGGGGTTGGCGATGCGGCCGGCAGACTCGCCGCCGCCGGCCTCGATGTTGCCGCCCTGCCGGTCCGGGTGGGCGCAAAGCTGCTCTCGGGTGAGGTTTCCCGCTCCACGCTGACCCGGCGTACCGGGCGCGGTGACGGTCGCATGTGGATCGAGGTCCGCGGAATCGACGGCGCGGCGCGGGCCCGAGCCGTCGTTGATGCGCTGCGGGCACAGCCCGGCGTCGCGAACGCCAGCCTGAATCTCCCGCTGTCGCGGGTGGTCGTCGAGACCGACCCCGACGGAGCGTCGCTGAACGACCTCTGCTCTGCGCTCGATGAAGTCGAATCAGATTGCGGTGCAACGGGATTCACCCGCGGGGAGAGTCTGCCCGGTGACGGTCTGCTGCTGGCGGCACGTGGCGCGATGGTGGCCGCCAATGCCGCCGCGTTCACGGTCGCCCTCGCGGGGCGGGCGTTGCGGTTGCCGGCGGCGCCGATCGCTGTCGAGGCGGTGTCCGCGATCGCGAATCATCAACCGTGGGTGCGCCGTGCGCTCGAGGCCGGGATCGGACCCGGCGCGACGGACAGGGCGTTGTCGGTCACCGGCATGGTCGCGCACGTGGTCACGCTGTCGCCGGCGAAACTGTCGGTGGACCTGACGATGCAGGCCTTCAAGGCCGCCGAGTGCCGCGCGGCGGCGCGGGCATGGGACCGCTACGAGCCGGAGTTGGCCCGGCACGCCCAGGATTCGGGGGTGCACCGCGCACCGCGCCCGGTCCGGGCACCGGCTGGGCCGATCGAGCGGCACGGCACGCGCGCGGCGTGGGGGCAGCTGATCGGTGTCGGCCTGACCGGGGCCCTCACCCGCAACGTCACGATGGCCTCCAATGCGGCCCTGGCGGCTTCCCCGAAGGCGATGCGCACCACGCATGAGGCGTTCGCGACCACCCTCGGGCGGGGCTTGGCGGACCGGCACGCGGTGCTGGCGCTGCGCCCGGAGGGTTTGCGCCGGCTCCACAAGGTCGATGCGCTACTGATCGATCCGCGCGTGTTGTGTGGCGCTCAGATGCGGGTGGTGCGCGTCCGCGGCGCCGGCGACGACGAGTTGCTCAGCGCGTGGACCCGCGCGCAGGGACTCCTCGACGACGGCGCGGCCGCGGGCTGGCACCCGATCCATGCGATCGACGGCAACGGCGCGGTCGAGGCGCTGATCGCCCCGGCCGCTCACCCGCTGGCCTCCGCGATGATGACCCAGGCGCGCGACTCCGGCGCTCGGCTGGTGTCGGTCGACACCGACCTGCTCGGCGACTTGCGGCAGGCGTTCGATGACATCCGGCCGGTCGGCGATGGCCGCATCGACGACGCGCTCACCGATGCGGTGGCCGAGCTGCAACGGGGAGGGCGCACGGTCGCCGTGCTGTCCTCGGCTGCCGCACAAGCCCTTTCGGCCGCCGACCTGGCGCTGGGGATCAAGCCCGACGCCGATGGGCCGCCGCCCTGGCACGCGGACCTGATGATGGAGGACCTCGCGGCGGCCTGGCGGGTGTTGCATGCGTTGCCCGCGGCGCGCAGGGCGAGCCAGCAGGGCATCGCGATATCGGTGGGCGCGTCGGCGCTGGGCGCGCTGTTCATGGTGCCCGGGGTGCGCAGGTTGCGGGGACCGGGCCCGGTGACCGTCGGAGCCGTCGCGGGGATCCTGTCGGGATATCTGCTGGCGCGCCGCACGATCGGCACCCCGATCCCCCGGCCCGCGCCGGCCCACGAATGGCATGCGATGTCCGCCGAGCGGGTCCGCGACGTATTGGCGACGCTGCGCGACTCCGACGAGTGTTCTGCCGCGACGGAATCCGAGCCACGCGGCGCACGGTTCCCCGGCGCGGCATGGGATTTCGTCAAAGCCGCCGGCGCCGAGCTGACCGGCGACCCGTTGACCCCGGTCCTCGCGTTGTGTTCGACCGCGACCGCGGTGTTGGGGTCACCGGCCGACGCGCTACTGGTCGGCACCGTGCTGACCGGGAACGCGATGCTGTCGACCTACCAACAGCTGCAGGCCGAAAACCGGCTGACCCGCCTGCTGGCTCAGCAGGCGCCGCCGGCGCGGTTGGTCACCGCCGAGCGCGGCTACCGTGACGTCGTGGTCGAGCAGTTGCGGCCCGGCGACGTGATCGAGGTGCGCAGCGACGAGGTGGTGCCCGCGGACGCCCGGGTGATCGAGGCGCACGACCTCGAGGTCGACGAATCGTCGCTCACCGGCGAGTCCCTCTCGGTCCAGAAGCAGGTCGAGGCCACACCGGGGGCCGAACTGGCCGAACGTCGCTGCATGATCTACGCCGGAACCACCGTGGTGGCGGGCACCGCAGTCGCGGTGGTCACCGCCGTCGGCGCGGACACCCAGACGCGTCGCGCCGCCGAACTGGCCTCCGGGGACCTGCCCACCGTCGGCCTGCATCATCAACTCAGCCAGCTGATGAGCCGCGCGTTCCCCTTCAGCGCGGGCGGCGGCGTCGCTGTCGGCGCCCTCGGCCTGCTGCGCGCCGGCGGCCTGCGCCAAGCGCTGAGCAGCGCCATCGCGGTCTCGGTGGCGGCCATCCCGGAGGGCATGCCCTTGATGGCGACCCTCGCGCAGTCCGCGTCGGCGCAGCGGCTGGGCGAAGCCGGCGCGCTGGTGCGAGTCCCGCGAGCGGCCGAGGCGCTCGGCCGCGTCGAGGTGGTCTGCTTCGACAAGACCGGGACGCTGAGCGAGAACCGCCTTCGGGTGGTCGAGGTGCATCCGGCCGGCGGGCATTCGCGCGACGACGTCTTGCGGTGCGCCGCGCAGGCCGCGCCGGCGGACGACGGCAATCCGCACGTCCACGCCACCGACGAAGCCATCATCAAGGCGGCGGACGCGGCGGCCTCCGGCGCGCGACCCACGCCGGACGCGCATCTGCCGTTCCGGTCCGGCAGGGCATTCTCCGCCTCGGCGACCGGCACGCACGTGACGGTCAAAGGCGCACCGGAAGTGGTCCTGGCGGCGTGCCGGGAGGTGGGCGCGGAGGCGGAGGACGCGGTTGCCGCGCTGACGACCGCAGGTCTTCGGGTGATCGCCGTGGCCCAACGCCGCCTGAGCGCTCAGCAGGCGCGGTCGCTGCGGGAAGACCCCGACGGCCTCACCGAGGTGTGCGGCGCGGGGTTGACGCTGACGGGATTTCTGGGCCTCTCGGATACCCCGCGCGCCCAGGCGCCTCAGTTGCTGGCCGACCTGGCCGACCGGGGCGTGGCCATCCGCCTGATCACCGGCGACCATCCCGTCACCGCCGCCGCCATCGCCCGCGAGCTGGGCGTGCCGGTGAGCGGCGACCAGGTGATCACCGGGGCCGAGTGGAACGCCCTGTCACGCCACGATCAGCTGCGCGCGGTGTCCGAACGGGTGATCTTTGCCCGGATGTCGCCGGAGAACAAGGTGCAGGTGGTCCAGACCCTCGAGCGCGCCGGGCGGGTGTGCGCCATGGTGGGTGACGGCGCCAACGACGCCGCCGCGATCCGGGCGGCGAGCGTGGGGGTCGGTGTGGTCGCACGCGGCAGCGACTCCGCCCACACCACCGCCGACGTGGTGCTGACCGACGGGCGCATCGAGACGCTGGTGGCCGCCGTCGACGAGGGCCGCCGGCTGTGGCGCGGTGTGCAGGCGGCCGTGGCCGGCCTGCTCGGCGGCAACGCCGGCGAGGTGATCTTCTCGGTGATCGGCACGGCGATAACGGGGACCTCGCCGCTGAACACTCGCCAACTGCTGCTGATCAACATGCTCACCGACGCGTTGCCTGCGACCGCGGTCGCGGTCAGCACGCCCGCCGGGCCGGTGCAACGCGTCGGGCGCGGCATCGACGAGCGGGCGCTGCGGCGCACCGTGGCCGCGCGCGGGGCCCTCACCGCGACCGCTGCCACGGCGGCCTGGGCGATGGCGTCGGTCACCGGCCTGCCCCGGCGGGCGTCCACCGTCGCGCTGATCTCACTGGTCGCCGTCGAGCTCGGCCAGACCGTGGTCGACTCGCATGCGCCCCTGGTGCTGCTCACCGCGGCCGGCTCGTTCGCCGCATTCGCCGCGATGATCACCACACCGGGGATCAGCCAACTGCTGGGCTGCACACCGGTCGGCCCGGTGGGCTGGGCGCAGGGGCTCGGCACCTCCGCGGCCGCGGTCCTCGCCGTCGCCGCCACCAATCGCTTGCGCTCGGGCAGCCGGGACCCGGAGTCACCGCTCACGAATGACGACCCGGCGCCCGGCGGGCAGCTACCCGGCTCGCCCGAGGAACCGCCCCGGGACAAGCGGGGCCGCGCGCCGCATACCGCGGCCCTGGCCGGACCCGCGAGGACCGCGCCCGCGCTGAAACTGGTGGACCAGCACCAGCATCGGGCCTCCGGGGAGGCCGTCAGCGATCGTCCATGAGCCGCTCGTCGACGATCGCCAGGGCGCCCCGGCGCACGGCGTCCAGGATCGATTCGCTCAACGCCGAGCACGCCAGGAACACACCGCGGCCGGCGTGCACGGAGATCTTGCGCGCCTCGGCGAGCTCGGCGCACCGGGCCGTCGCGTCGGCGTTCCACTGCACGCTGGTCTGGTTCCAGGTGCTCTTGCGCGCCAGCACGCGGGCGCCGCAGTCACGGCACGCCACCGGGACCATCGGCATCTCGTCGAGCCGGTTGTCCGTCCGGACGGACGACTCCAGCGTCATCGCGGACCCGCGGCGCCCGCCTGGGCCGCCATGTTGTCCTCAACCTCTTTCATCCACGCCTCGTACGGCCGGGTGGTGTCGAGCTCGAATTCGAAGCGATCCACCATGTCCGGCGCCACGTCGGCGGCGTCGACGTAGAACTGCTGATACCAGCGCCGGAGCTGGTACACCGGGCCGTCCTCCTCGACCAGCAGCGGATTGTCGATGCGCACCTTGTGCCGCCAGATCTGCACGTCCTGTTCGAACCCCAGCTTGATGTAGTCGCCGAGTTTGATCGCGGTCTGCATGGCCTGGTCGGCGGGCATGGCGTCCGACTTCTTCACGATGATGCCGTACTGCAGCACAAAGGAATTCGCGTCGATCGGGTAGTGGCAATTGATCAGAATCGATTGCGCGTCACCGGTCCGGTAGTGGTAGGTGAGGTCGTCGATCATGAAGGACGGGCCGTAGTAGGACGCGACCGACGTGGTGCCCAGCATCTCGGCGCCCACCGTGCCGCCGAGGTCGGGACGGCCCTCGCCGTTCATGTACTGGGTCGCCACGTGGCCTTCGAAGATGTTCTTGAAATACGTGGGCAGCGAGCCGTGGATGTAGAAGAAGTGCGCCATGTCCACGACGTTGTCGATGATTTCGCGGCAGTTGCTGCCCACCACGGTGGTGTACCAGTGCCAGTCGGTCCAGTCGTCGCTGGTCGCACCCTCGATGCGCGGGATCGTGACCCCGGGCGGCGGCGGGTTGCCCTCGGGGTCGTTCCACAGGAACAACATGCCGTCCTGCTGCAGGGTGGTCCAGGCCCGCGTGCGGGCCAGCCGCGGGGTGCGCCTGGCGTAGGGCACCTGCTTGCATCGGCCGTCGCCGCCCCAGCGCCAGTCGTGGAAGGGGCAGGCGATCTCGTTGCCTTTGACCTCGCCCCGCGACAGGTCACCGCCCATGTGCCGGCAGTAGCCGTCGAGCACGTTGATCTCGCCGTCCCCGCTGCGGAACACGACCAGCTTCTGGCCGAAGGCGTTGATGGGGTGGGGTTTGCCGTCACCGAAGTCCCGGATCAGGCCCAGACAGTGCCAACCGCGGGCAAACCGGGCGGGGGCGGGCTGCGCTTCGATGAGCCGAACCTCGTCGGCCTCCGACTGCGACGTCATAACCCTTGATTTAACGCCTGCGGCCCGCCTTGTGGGGCCACTTGTTCCCGCCTCTTCCTCTGCCACCCCGCCCCGGCATACCGTTCACACCGTGAGCCAGCGCAGCGCGACCATCCCGGCCGGCCTGCCGGTGACCGATACGACGGTCGACCTGATGGTGGTCGGCTCGGGCACCGGCATGGCCGCCGCGCTGGCCGCCCACGAGGACGGGCTCTCGGTGCTGATCGTGGAGAAGTCGCCGTACGTCGGTGGCTCGACGGCCCGCTCCGGCGGCGCGCTGTGGCTACCCGCCTGCCCCGTGCTGCGCGACGCCGGCGCCAACGACACCGCCGAACGCGCGGCCGCCTACCTGGAAGCGGTGGTCGCCGGGTCGGCGCCCGGGCAACGGTCGGCCGCGTTCCTGGCACATGTGCCCGCGACGGTCGACATGCTGCGCCGCACGACTCCCCTGCGCCTGTTCTGGGCGCGCGACTACTCCGACTACCACCCCGAGGAGCCGGGCGGCAGCGCCGCGGGCCGCACCTGCGAGTCTTATCCGCTGGACACGTCGATCCTCGGCAACCACCGCACCCAGCTGCGGCCGGGCGTGCTGGAGGCCGGCTTCTCGATACCGACGACGGGCGCCGACTACCGGTGGATGAACCTGGTCGCGCGGGTGCCGCGCCGCGGCGTCCCGACGTTCGCCAAGCGGGTGGCCCAAGGACTCGGCGGGCGGCTGCTGGGCCGCCGCTACGCGGCGGGCGGGCAGGCGCTGGCGGCCGGCCTGTTCGCCGGCGTGCTGCGCGCCGGCATCCCGGTGTGGACCGACACCCCGCTGCTACGCCTGACCGCCGACGCCCACCGCGTGACCGGCGCGGTCGTCGGCCATGACGGCCGCGGGGTGACGATCACCGCCCGGCGCGGCGTGGTGCTGGCCACCGGCGGGTTCGACCACAACATGGAGATGCGGCGGAAGTTCCAGACCGAGTCGCTGGAGGCCAACCTCAGCCTGGGCGCCGAGACCAACACCGGGGAGGGGATCCGCGCGGCGCAGGACGTCGGCGCCGGCCTCGGCCTGATGGATCAGGCGTGGTGGTTCCCCGCCATCGCGCCGCTGCCCGGCAGGCCGCCGGGGGTGATGCTGGCCGAACGGTCGCTGCCGGGCTGCCTGATCGTGGACCAGAACGGCCGCCGATTCGCCAACGAGTCCTGCGACTACATGTCGTTCGGTCAACGGTTGCTGGAGCTGGAGCGATCGGGCAGCCCCGTCGAGGCGATGTGGATCGTCTTCGATCAGCAGTACCGCAACAGCTATGTGTTCGGCGCCGAACTGTTTCCGCGCATGCGGATTCCCCGGTCCTGGTACGACGCGGGCATCGCGGTGCGCGCCGAGGGCTTCCCCGAGCTGGCCGCGCGCATCGGCGTTGGTGTCCACGAGTTCGTCGCGACGATGACCCGGTTCAACGAAAGCGCCTCCGCCGGGCAGGATCCCGATTTCGGCCGGGGCCGCAGCGCCTACGACCGGTACTACGGCGATCCCACCGTCACGCCGAACCCCAACCTGCGTCCGCTGCTCAACGGGCCGTTCTATGCGGTGAAGATGGCCCTCAGCGACCTGGGCACCTGCGGTGGGCTGACGGCCGACGAACGAGCGCGGGTGCTGCGCGAGGACGGCACCGCGATCCCCGGGCTGTACGCGATCGGCAACGCCGCCGCCAACGCGTTCGGCACGACTTACCCGGGCGCGGGCGCGACGATCGCGCAGGGCTTGGTCTACGGCTACATCGCGGCCCGCGACGCGGCGAGCCCCGGGTAGCCCCGGCCGTGACCGATCACCTGATCGTCACCCCGCGCCTGCGCACCCACGCCAGCGCGGCGACCGTTCCGGCGACCCAGATGGCCACGGCGATGGCCAGGTGCACGAAGCTCTTGGTGTCGCGCCCGAACACCGGCCAGATCAACGACGGCACCTGGGTCCAGAGCACTTTGTGCTCAACCCCGTTCATCGGGTCGGCGACGTAGTACACCAGGTACGGCAGCGTCAGGGCCGCCAGCCAGCCGCCGATGCGGCGCCGGTCGCCGCGCTGGCGCCACCGCCGGATCAGCGGCTCGACGCCGACCGGGTGCAGCACCGAGATGAGGTTGCCCAACCCGAGCCAGGACAGGATGGGCACGGCAACGGTGGGGATCGTGATCCCCAGCCGTGCCGGTGTTTCCAGGTAGAGCGTCAACACCATTGCGGTCACCAAGGTGGGCAGCCCCACGATGGCGAGCAGGGCAAGGTTCTTGACCAGCAGGATCCGCCCGACGGGCACGCCGTCGGCCAGGGCCTGCCGGACGCGGTAGTGATCGGCGCCGAGCAGGTTGGTGGTGGTGACGTCGGCCAGCACCCACGACGAGAAGTAGGTGCCCACCAGGATGACCCAGTCGGTGTGGTGGAGGCCGATCGTCAGCGGCTGCACCAGCAGCCACGCCGCGGCGAACACGACGTTGGCGACCACGCCCATCAACCAGGTTCGGGGCGGCGTGAAGGCCCACCGGATCTCCGCCGCCACCGCCGCCCGCAAGCCCGGCGTCTGCAAGCCCCCGGCGGCCCGCCGCGCGGCGGCCGGGCGGGGGGCGGACGCGCGCACGGCGGCGCGCAGCGCGGCACGCGCGCGCGGGTGCATCGACGACGGCAAGTCGGTCATGCGTTCGGCGTGACCACTCCTGGGCGAGGTGATCAAGTGGTGTGCTCCTGGCAATCGGTCGAGCGGCGGGCGGGCCCGAAGTCCATCCCAGGCAGGATAACGGCATGAACCGCAAGCGCGTCGTCATTGCCGGGCTCGGAGATGCGGGTGTCTTGGCCGCGATCCGGCTCTCCGGGTACGCCGATGTCGTCGGCATTTCCGTCAAACCCGCGCTGGTCAGCGGTCAGGAACTCGGCGTCCGGCTGTCCCGCCCGCACGACTGGGCTCGCGACTACTGGATTCCGTTCGACCGGTTCCGGCGCCTGGACCGGGTGCGGACGGTGCAGGCGGAGCTTAACGGGGTGGACCTGGCCGCCCGCACCGTCTTTGGCAAACGCACCGACGGCTCGACCCTGGCCGAGGAGTACGACGCGTTGATCATCTCGACCGGGGTGAGCAACGGCTTCTGGCGCCGCCCGACGCTGCAGTCGGCCGCCGAGGTCGGCGCGGAGCTGCGCATCGCGCATGACCGGCTGGCGGCCGCCGGTTCGATCATCGTCGTGGGCGGCGGCGCGGCCGCGGTGAGCAGCGCGCTCAACATGGCCACCACCTGGCCGGGCAAGCGGATCGACCTGTACTTCCCCGGGGAAGGCGCGCTGGAGGGGCACCATCCCCGGATTTGGCGCCGGCTTCGCGGACGGCTCGGCGGCCTGGGCGTGGGCATCCATCCGGGGCACCGCGCGGTACTGCCCGACGGGTTCGCGGGCGACGAGATCACCGGCGAACCGGTGCGCTGGATCACCGGGCAGCCCCCGGCGTGCGCCGACGCGGTGCTGTGGGCGATCGGGCGGGTGCGGCCCAACACCGGTTGGCTGCCGCCTGACCTGCTCGACGAGCGCGGCTTCGTGCGCGTGACGCCGGAGCTGCGAGTGCCCGGTCACCGAAGCGTCTTCGCGGTCGGCGACGTCGCGGCGACCGATCCCCTGCGCAGCTCGGCCCGCAACCGCGGCGACGCGCTGGTGGCCCGCAACGTGCGCGCCGAGCTCAGCGGCGGGCGGCTGGGGGCCTACCGGGCGCCGGCGCGGCGATGGGGCTCGCTGGTGGGGATACAACCCGACGGGTTGGAGGTCTTTCTGCCCACCGGCCACGCGTTCCGGTTCCCGTCGTGGTCGGTCGAGCGCGTCGTGATGCCGTGGATCGTGAGGTGGGGCATGTATCGCGGTGTGCGGGAGAACAATCCGCTGGCGTGAGGAGTGGCCGGATCAGCCGCCGTTGAGCAGCAGCATGAGCCCGTAGTCCATGTGGATCTGCTGGTGGCAATGCAGCAGTGACAGGCCGGGCTGGTCGGCGACGAAGTCGACGTCCATGCTCTGGTAGCCGCCGAGCATCGCGACGTCCTTGCGCACGCCGGCCGTTGGCGTGCCGGCGATTCGGGTGATCTCGAACGTGTGCCGGTGCAGGTGCATGGGGTGCATGTCGTCGCTGGCATTGCGGAAGCGCAGCCGGTAGCGCTTGCCGCGTTGCACGTCGAGCACCGGCCGATTGGTGTCCATGGAAAACGGCGTGCCGTTGAAGGTCCAGACGTTGAACCCGTTGTCGGCGGCATTGCGCTTCTCGATCAGCAGCTCGATCGTGCGCTCGGGCGGCGGGAGGGGGGCGGGCTGCGCGAACAGCCGGTAATCCCACTTGAACGACGGCGGCGGCGCCCACTGCGGATCCCCGCCCCGCCCGGCATATTCCACGACGACGCCCATCCCGTGGTTTCGGTCGTCGTCGGACACGTCCCCCAGCACCCACACGCCCGGGTTGGTCATGGTGACCAGGGCCGAAATCCGTTCGGCCGCACCGAGCCACAGCACCGGCACCGACGCGGCGTTGGGTACCGGGTTTCCGTCCAGCGCGACCACGGTGAAAGTGTGGCCCGGCAGCGCCAGGCTCCGGGTTTCCGTGGCGCTGCCGTTCAGCACGTGCAGCAGCACCCGCTGACCGGTGCGCACCCAGATCGGCTCGCCGTGGCCCAGCATCCGCCCGTTGACGGCGAACGCCCCGTAACCGACCTCGTAGCCACGCGGGTCGCCGCGGGCCAGCGACGCCGCCATCGACGACTCGCCTTTGTCTTTCAGGTCCGGCTCCTGGTCGCCGGCCAGGAAGTCGGCGGCCATGTCGCCCCCGCGGGTGAGACTGGGCTCGAATTCCTTGAGCGTCAGGAAGATCTCTTGGTCGTAGGCGCCGACGTTCTGCCGGGGCTCGATGTAGACGGGGCCGACCAGACCGCTGTATTGGCCGCGGGACAGGTCGGCGCGCGGCACCACATGGGTGTGGTAGAAGCGGAAACCCGCCGGGCCCGGCACGAAGGAAACCCGCCGCGTGCCGTGTGCGGGGATGTAGGGCGTTCCCTCCTCGGCGGAGCCGTCGACGTCGACGCCGACGTGCTGGCCGTGCCAGTGCAACTGCTCGGGTGAATCCGTGTCGTTGAAGATCTCCACCGTGGTTCGACGGCCCTCGGTGAACCGCAGCAGCGGGCCCGGGAACTGGCCGTTGTAGGTCACGGTCGACACGACGTGACCCGGGGCCAATTCCACGGCGGCGGTGCCGATCCGCAGCGTGTAATCGGGCTTGCCGCCGGGCGGTGCGGGCGGCGCGCACGCGGCCACGGCGCCGGTGCTTCCGCTTGCGGCCAGCGCGGCCAGGCCGCCCCACTTCAAGAAGTCACGCCGATCGAGGGGCACGGTGATCACCTTCGCGGAGAAGCGTCGAGGGCGGGCAGCAGGAATGCGATGCGGTCGTCCAATTCGCTTGCCACCCGGTCGAATTCCGGGTACCCAGCGCCGTCGGCCGAGGGGTCGGGCAGGCTCCAGTGCGTCGTCGTGTCCAGGCCATGGTCGTGCGCGTACTCGCGGACCTTGTCGCAGAGGGTGATCACGCAATCGAAGCTGCGCCGGGCGACCGCGGTCAACGGGCGGGGCCGGCGCCCGGCGAGGTCGATGCCGTACCTGTCACGCATGACGCGTACCGCGTTCGGGTGCAGGTGCGGCTTGGGATGGCTGCCCGCGCTCGCGGCGCGAATGCGGCCCTGCCCTCGCCTCTCGAGCAGCGCCTCGGCCATGGGTGAGCGCGCGCTGTTGCCGGTGCACAGGAACAGCACCGACCGTCCCGCCGGCGGGGCGAGCGGCGCGGCCGCCAGGGCGGGATGCAGCGCCGCGGCCGCGTCGCGGAACGCCCCCGCGCACCCTGCCAGGTTCAGGCGGTAGTAGGTGTCTCGGCCGTCGAAACTGCTGCGCCGCGCGTCGACCAGGCCGGCCGAGCGCAGTAGCCGCAGGTGATACGAGACGAGATTTTGCGGCTCGCCCACGGCGGCGGCCAATTCCCGCACCCGGTGGTCGCCGCCCGCGAGTTCGGTCAGCAGCGCCCAGCGCACCGGGTGCGACGCCATCTGCATCAGCTGGGGAACCACAGCCCGATCGGTCGCCGGCACCCCTCGGACAATACATCAAGTTGATTTGATAGGTTAGACGCTGCGTGCGCGGGGAGGAGACCGATTGGGCGACAACGACACCGGCGAGCTTCGCCGAAGCCTGGGTGTGTTCGACGCGGTAGTGATCGGGCTGGGGTCCATGGTCGGCGCCGGGATCTTCGCCGCTCTCGGCCCGGCCGCCCGCGCCGCGGGATCCGGCCTGCTGCTGGGCCTGGCGTTGGCGGCGTTGGTGGCCTATTGCAACGCCACCTCCTCGGCCCGGCTGGCCGCTCGCTACCCCGCCTCCGGCGGCACTTACGTGTACGGCCGCGAGCGGTTGGGCGACTTCTGGGGATATCTGGCGGGTTGGGGTTTTGTCGTCGGCAAGACCGCGTCGTGCGCGGCGATGGCCCTGACCGTCGGCTCTTACGCGTGGCCGTCGCAGGCGCACGCGGTGGCGGTCGCCTCGGTGGTCGCGCTGACGGCGGTGAACTATGCCGGGGTGCAGAAGTCGGCGTGGCTGACTCGCGTCATCGTCGCGCTGGTGTTGGCCGTGCTGGCCGCGGTGATCGTCGCCTCATTCGCGTCGGGAACGGCCGACGCCGAACAACTTCGCCCGTTCGGTACCACGATCGGTGGGGTGGTTCAGGCCGCCGGGCTGCTGTTCTTCGCCTTCGCCGGCTACGCGCGCATCGCGACCCTGGGCGAGGAGGTGCGCGACCCGGCGCACACCATTCCGCGGGCGATCCCGCTGGCGCTCGGCATCGCCCTGGCCGTCTACGCCCTGGTGGCGGTGGCCGCGGTCTCGATGCTGGGGCCCCGCCGGCTCGGCCAGGCGACGGCGCCACTGGTTGACACCGTGCGGGCGGCCGGGACCGGCTGGCTCGTTCCCGTCGTGCAGGTGGGCGCGGCGGTCGCGGCGCTGGGCTCGCTGCTGGCATTGATCCTCGGCGTCTCGCGCACCACCTTGGCCATGGCCCGCGACCACCACCTCCCCCACGGGCTGACCGCCGTGCACCCCAGTTTCCGGGTGCCGCACCGCGCCGAGTTGCTGATCGGCGCCGTCGTGGCGGTGTTGGCCGCCGCCGTCGACCTCAGGGGCGCGATCGGCTTCTCCTCGTTCGCCGTGTTGATCTATTACGCGGTCGCCAACGCCTCCGCGTTCACCCTCCGGCCGGACGAGGGCCGTCCGGTCCGCGCGATCCCCGCGATCGGGCTTCTCGGATGTGTCGTTCTGGCGTTCGCGATGCCGCTGTCGTCGGTGCTCTCCGGCCTCGTGGTGCTCGCCGTCGGCGTCGCCGCCTACGCGATTCGGCGGGCCTTAAGGGATTCCGATCACCAGGAGGCCGCACATGATTAGCCCCGGATCCCGACTCACACCGGTGCTCTCGACGCGCGCCCCGGCCGCGGTGGTGCTGATTCGTTTCTATGTGGGACTGGTGTTCGCTTGCGAGGGCGTTCTGAAGTTTCTTCGACCGGCCGCACTGGGCACCGGCAGGTTCGAGAAGGCGGGCATCCCGGCGCCTGCGTTCTTTGCCACCCTGGACGGAGCTTTCGAGATCGGCTGCGGCACGCTGATCCTCCTCGGGCTGCTGACCCGGCTGGCCACCGTGCCGATGATCGTCGACATGCTCGGGGCGTTGTTCATCACCAAGCTGCCCCTCTTCTGGTGCCAGGCCCCGCTCTTCGGCGGCGAACACGGGTGGTGGGACTTCATCCACGAATCCCGCGTCGACCTGGCCCAGCTGTGCGGCAGCCTGTTCCTGCTGTTCGCAGGGGCCGGCGCCTTTTCGCTGGACGCCCGGCTCGCCGGGTCGGCGCTGCGGTCGCCACCGACGACCACCTAAGGGTTTGCGCGCTGATTCGAGAAGTGTTTATATAGAAGAATGTCGAATCAAGCGCAGACGTGCTGTGCGACGCTGGGGTCGGCCGCCATGGATGAGTCGCAGGCGTCCGAACTGGCGGGCATGTTCAAGGCGCTGGGCGATCCGGTACGCCTGAGGTTGTTGAGCCTGATCGCCAGCCACCCCGGCGGCGAGGCCTGCGTCTGCGAGATATCGGCGACCTTCGATCTGTCGCAGCCAACAATTTCCCATCACCTCAAGCTGCTGCGTTCAGCCGGGCTGCTGGACTGCGAGCGGCGCGGCACCTGGGTGTACTACTGGGTGATTCCCGCTGCGCTGCAGCGGCTTTCGTCGGTGCTGCGGCCATGACCGACACCCGCGCCCCGGCGCCCACCACGGCGGCGACCCGCCTCCCCACGCTGGACCGGCTGCTGCCGTTATGGATCGGCGCGGCGATGGCCGCCGGCCTGTTGCTCGGCCGAGTCGTTCCGGGCCTCGGTTCGGCCCTGAGCGCCGTTGCCATTCAGGGCATTTCGCTGCCGATCGCGCTCGGGCTGTTGGTCATGATGTATCCGGTGCTGGCCAAGGTCCGCTACGACCGGCTCGACGAGGTCACCGCCGACCGGAAGCTGATCGTGTCGTCCGTGTTGCTCAACTGGGTGGTCGGTCCCGCGGTGATGTTCACGTTGGCCTGGTCCCTGCTGGGCGACCTGCCCGAGTACCGCACCGGCTTGATCATCGTCGGGCTGGCCCGCTGCATCGCCATGGTCATCATCTGGAACGACCTGGCCTGCGGGGACCGCGAGGCCGCCGCCGTGCTGGTCGCGCTGAATTCGCTGTTCCAGGTGGTCATGTTCGCCGCGCTGGGCTGGTTCTACCTGTCGGTGCTGCCCGGCTGGCTGGGCCTGCCCCAAACCGGCATCCACGTCTCGCCCTGGCAGATCGCCAAGGCCGTGCTCATCTTCCTCGGCATCCCGCTGCTGGCCGGATACCTCTCGCGCCGGCTGGGCGAACGATTCCGGGGCCGCGACTGGTATGAGACGCGGTTCCTCCCCCGCATCGGGCCGTGGGCCCTGTACGGGCTGCTGTTCACCATCGTGATCCTGTTCGCCCTGCAGGGCCACGAGATCACTTCCCGGCCATGGGACGTGGCCCGGATCGCCATCCCGCTGCTGGCCTACTTCGCGATCATGTGGGCGGGCGGGTATGCGCTGGGACTCCTGTTGCGCCTCGGCTACGCCCGCACGACCACCCTGGCGTTCACCGCCGCCGGCAACAACTTCGAACTGGCCATCGCGGTGGCCATCGCGACCTACGGCGTCACGTCCGGGCAGGCCCTCGCCGGGGTGGTCGGCCCGCTGATCGAGGTGCCCGTCCTGGTCGGGCTGGTCTACGTTTCGCTCGCGCTGCGCCCCCGGCTGTTCCGGGCCGATTCAACCCAAGGAGCCCCCGATGACCGGTAAGCCCAGCGTCCTATTCGTCTGCGTGCACAACGCCGGCCGCTCACAGATGGCCGCCGCCTTGCTGAGCCAGATGTCCGACGATCGCATCGAAGTCCGTTCGGCCGGAACCCAGCCCGCCGACGAGATCAACCCCGTTGCGATCGCCGCCATGGCCGAGCGGGGCATCGACATCACGGCCGCCAGCCCGAGGGTCCTCACCGGCGACGACGTGCAGACCAGCGACGTGGTGATCACCATGGGCTGCGGCGACACCTGCCCCTACTTTCCGGGGGTGTCCTACCGCGACTGGACAGTGCCCGACCCCGCCGGCCAACCGCTGGCCACCGTGCGCGCCATCCGCGACGACATCGCCCAGCGTGTGGCGGCGTTGATCGCCGAACTCCTGCCCGCCCCCACCCCCTAGCCCGCACCCGAAAGAAAGGACACCTCATGTCTCGCGTGCAACTCGCCCTCAACGTCGACGACCTCGAGGAGGCGATCGCGTTCTACTCCAAGCTGTTCGACACCGCACCGGCCAAGGTCAAACCCGGCTACGCCAACTTCGCGATCGCCGAACCCCCGCTCAAGCTGGTGCTGCTCGAGAACCCCGGCCACGGCGGCAGCCTCAACCATCTCGGCGTGGAAGTCGGCTCCAGTGAGACCGTGCACGCCGAAATCGCCCGGCTCGGCGACCGGGGGCTGGTCACCGACGAGCAGCTCGACACCACCTGCTGCTTCGCCACGCAGGACAAGGTGTGGGTCAGCGGTCCCGGCGGGGAACGGTGGGAGGTCTACACCGTCATCGCCGACTCGGAGACCTTCGGAGACACCGCCGACGAGCCCTGCTGCCAGGCCTAGGGGCACCGCCGGGTGGTTGCCCCTCGGTTCGATTGGGAAGACTGACCGGATGACCAACCCGGGAGAAGACGCGTTCGAGAAACTGGTCGGCCTGCTGAATTACCCGATGTACGTGGTGACCACGCGGGCCGACGACGTCTCGGCGGGCTGTCTGGTCGGGTTCGCCAGCCAGACCAGCATCCACCCGCCCCGATTCCTGGTCGGCCTGTCCAAGAAGAACCACACGTTCCGGGTCGCCACCGAGGCGACTCACCTGGCGGTGCACCTGTTCGACCACGACCACCTCGACGTCGTGGAGCTGTTCGGCAGCCAGACCGGCGACACGGTCAACAAGTTCGACCGCTGCTCCTGGCACACCGGCCCGGCGGGGGTGCCCATTCTCGACGACGCCGCCGCATGGTTCGTCGGCGAGATTCTCGACAGGTTCTCGCTGGGCGACCACGTCGGGCACCTGCTCGCGCCGGTGGACGGCCGCCCGCCGGAAGAGCTCGAACGCTGGGTGTCCTTCGGCGACGTCCGCCACCTGGAACCCGGCCACGAGGCGTAGCCGTGGCTCCCCGGGTGGGCACCGTCGCCGGCGTCACCGAACTCGCGTCGTTCTACGCCGATCCCCCGCACGGGGTGCGGGCCAACATGATCTTCAGCGCCGACGGGGCCGCCGCGTTCGGCGGCCGGGCCGGCCCGCTGTCGTGTCCCGCCGATCAGCAGCTGCTGAAAATCCTGCGCGGCTTCGCCGACGTCGTCCTGGTGGGCGCCGGGACCGCGCGCACCGAGAACTACGGCCCGGTGCGGCTCACCGAGCCGGGGCGGACCGCGCCGCCCCCGGTCGCGGTGATCAGCCGCAGCGGCCAACTGCCGTCGAGGCTGTTGGCGGACCCCGACCGGCCACCGATCGTGGTGACCTGCGCGCAGGCCGCGGCGGCGCGCGACCACCCCGGCGACGACGGCGGGCGGCAGGTGCTGCTGGCCGGCGAGGACTCCGTGGACGTGGCGCGCGCCGTCGCGCTGCTGCGCGAGCGGGGCATGCACCGCATCCTGTGCGAGGGCGGCCCGACTGTGCTCGACGAGCTGGTGGAGGCCGGCCTGGTCGACGAGATCTGCGTGACGCTGGCCCCCAAGCTCGCGGCCGGCCAGCCGGTGGGCCACCGCCTGATGCCGTCGCCGTTGCGCACCCCGGTCGCGATGCGCCTCGAACACGCGCTGGTCTTGGAGGACTACCTGTTCCTGAGGTACCGCCGCTGATCCGCTCGAAATGCAGCGAATGCGCTCGCTTCCTATGATGGAAATGCCCGGTTTCACCCTCACATCGAATCGCCTGCGCGGCATCGTTTTCAGTCCCTCGCCGTCCACTTTCTCGAGCCACACAGAGGAGGACCATCGGCCAGGTGAGCAGCTCAAAAGACGATCACGACTACCGCAACCTGGCGGTGAACCGGCTGCGGCCCAGCGAACTTCAGTGGGCGCTGAACCATGACTCCGTGCACGGGATCGCGTACGCCTTCAAGAATCCCGTCGCCGTCGCCGAGTCCATCGACGATCCGGACGACGACCGCCTGACGTACCTGATCCGCGTCCGGCGCGACGACCTGGCCAACGCGCTGGGCAAGATCAACAACTGGATCACCGAAAACCCCGGCCCCGCCGGGATGCAGGCCTTCGGATTCGTCCGGGCGCTGTCCCGCGAGGGGCTCACCGAACGCAGCGGCGGTGACGACGAACCCCGTTGACTGCGCACCGTCGAATTAGCTGGCTTTCGCTATTCGCCGTGCTTGGCGGCCGGTGAGACCTTAGCCTTATGCCTGCGCACGGTCGGTGGCTGAGGAGTCGGGATGGGTGACACGACCGCGGATTCGCGGGAGGGCTCGCAGTTCGGTCCGTATCGGCTGCGGCGGCTGGTCGGCCGCGGCGGCATGGGTGACGTCTACGAGGCCGAGGACACGGTCCGGGAGCGCATCGTGGCGCTGAAGTTGATGTCGCAGACGCTGTCCAACGACCCCGTCTTCCGCTCCCGCATGCAGCGCGAGGCGCGCACCGCGGGCCGGCTGCAGGAACCGCACGTCGTCCCGATTCATGATTTCGGCGAGATCGACGGTCAGCTCTATGTCGACATGCGGCTGATCGACGGCAAGGACCTGGGCACCATGCTGAGCCGGTACGGGCCGCTGTCCCCGCCGCGGGCGGTGGCCATCGTGCGCCAGATCGGCTCGGCGCTCGACGCCGCGCACGCCGCCGGGGTGCTGCACCGCGACGTCAAGCCGGAGAACATCCTGGTGAGCGGCGACGACTTCGCCTACCTCGTCGACTTCGGGATCGCCAGCGCCACGTCCGACGAGAAGCTGACGCAATTCGGCACCACGGTGGGAACCGTCAAGTACATGGCCCCCGAGCGGTTCAGCGACGCCGAGATCACCCATCGGGCCGACATCTACGCCCTGGCCTGCGTGCTCTACGAGTGCTTGACCGGATCCCCGCCGTACACCGGCGACCAGGTCAGCGTGATGGGCGCCCACCTGCACCAGGCGATCCCCCAGCCCAGCGCCGCGCGGCCCGGCATCCCGGCCGCGTTCGACGCGGTGATCGCGCGCGGGATGGCCAAGGATCCCGCGGACCGCTACGCCACCTGCGGTGACCTGTCCGTGGCCGCCTACGCGGCGCTGGCCGAACCCGACCGGGACCGCGCCACCGACATCTTGCAGCGCAGCCAGGTGGCGCGGATACCGGCCGCGCTCGCCAGCCAGCAAGCCGCCGGAGTCGCCCAGGCACCCCCGGCGCACGCCCCGGCGTCCGGCCCGATGTGGGCGGCGCCGCCGGCCCCGGTCCCCCAGCCGACGGGCTGGGCGGGGGCCCCCGCATGGGGATCCGCCGGCCCCGTCGGGGCGCCGCCCTGGGGCCAACCGCCGCGCCCGCGCCGGAAACCGTGGCTGTGGGTGGGCATCGCCGGCGTCGCCGTGCTGGCCGTCGTGGGTCTGGTCCTCGCCATCGTCCGGCCGTGGGAGTCGTCGTCCCCGACCGCGCCGACCTCGCAACCGCCGCCGCCGGACGCCGTCGCGCTGCGGGTGCTCGACGACGGCGTGTACGTGGGCAGCTCGGCGGCGCCGATGACAATCGACATCTTCAACGAACCCATCTGCCCGCCGTGCGGCAGTTTCATCCGGTCGAACGCGGGCGACATCGACACCGCGGTCAACAACAAGAAGCTCGCGGTGCGCTACCACCTGCTGGACTTCCTCGACGACAAGTCGCACAGCAAGAACTACTCGACCCGGGCAGTCGCGGCGTCGTACTGCGTGGCCGCGCAGAACGATCCCAAGCTGTACACCGCTTTCTATTCGGGCTTGTTCGCCAGCAGCTTCCAGCCGGCCGAGGACGCCGCCGAGGACCGCACCGACGGGGAGCTCGCTTCGCTGGCCAAGTCCGTCGGCGCGGATGCCGACGTCATGACCTGCATCAAATCCGGTGACGATGTCGGCACGGGAAAGGCGAAGTCCGCCAACGGGTATGCGACGCTGTCGGGGCTGAACGCCAATTCCACCCCGTTCGTGTGGGACGGCACCGCGTCGGTGAACTATTCCGACCCGACCTGGCTGACCAAGCTGCTCGGGTGATCGCGTCGCGGGAGCCGAACCACTACGACCCGAGGGCGGCCAGTGCCCGCCGGGCATCGTCGGCGACCGAGGTGTATACGGCGAGCACGTCGCAAAACCCTTGCTGACTATCGCTTTCGACGACCTTGGCGAAGATCGTCGCGCCCGCGACGTCGAGCATGAGGTCGTCGAACGGGGGGATCACCCGTTGCGAGCGGACCCGGACCGCTTCCGCACCGCTCGCGATCAGCTCGGCGGGAAACGGGTCGCCGATGACCTTGTCCTTGATGACCGCCACACCGATGGATATGGGTGCCGGCAGGCGGGTCAGGGCGCGTTCGACGGTGGGTAGCTGGAGGTTGTATTCGCCGGCCAGCCCTCGGACGTCGTGTACCGTGACCGGCTCGGTGATGCCTTTGACACGCACCTGGAACGACGCCAACGTGGATGCCACATCACGGATCTCGCGATATGCCCAGTCGGACACCAGGACCTGACCACCGACGGAGTGCGATTCGATTCGGGCGACCAGGTTGACCGTTTTGCCGATCGCGGTGTACTTCTGCCGCCGCCGTGACCCGATGGTGCCGACGACGGCCTCCCCGGTGTGTACGCCGATGCCGAGCGCGAGTTCGGGAAGCCCTTCGCGCCGATGGGTGGCGTTGAGGTCATTCATGGCCAGCTGCAGTTCGAGGGCGGCCGCGACGGCGTTCGCGGTGGCGTCGTCGTCGCTGATCGGCGCGCCGAAGAACACGAGCATCCCGTCTCCGAGGATTTCGTTGATCGTGCCGTTCCGGCGGAACATGACCTCGGTCGCGCGTTCGAGATATCCGTTCAGCACCTGCACGACCTGCTCGGGCGGGAGGACTTCGGACAGTCCGGTGAATCCGCGGATGTCAGCCATCAACACGGTCAGCGTGCGGCGTTCACTACCCAGGTGTCCCTCGGGGCAGGCCAGCAGCTGGGCCTTCACCTCCTCGCACACGTACCGCCCGAAGATCTCCTCGACGCGGCGCTTCTGCTCCACCAGCTCGACGGTGCGGCGGCGGGCCTCCTCGCCGGCCTGGAGTTCCCGCACGATCGTGACGGCCTTGGCGATGGTGGCTCGGAGGTCCTCCAGGTCAAGCGGCTTCACCTGGAAATCGAAGGCGCCGCGCATCATCGCGCCCCGGATGTTCCTGGCGTCGTTGTAGGCGGTGAGCACGATGGTCTTGAGGGGCCGGCGCAGCTTTGCGACTTCGGCCAGCAATTCAAGCCCGTTCATCGCGGGCATGTTGAGATCGGTGATCAGAACTTCCAGGTCGGGGCTCTCGTCGACCATCTTCAGGGCCTGCAGCGGGTCCGTGGTGAAGCTGAGGGTGTACTCCCCCCGCTGCAGCTCCTTGCGAAAACGCCCCCGAAAGAGCGCCTGAACGTCCTCTTCGTCGTCGACGACCAACAGGCGCACCGGTTGTGACTTCTCTGCCAATTCAACCCCCAGCCCGCGGTGCGGTTCGTGCGCCTGCATCACACCTCCTGGTCCGGGTGTCAAAGGTCCCGCGTATCGTAACCGAGTCAAAGCATCCGCACATGCGGAATGGCTAACCGCCGCAACACATCTCGAATGTGAACGCTCGGTGTCCGGCAGGCCACGCCGACCCTCCACCACACCCTTTCTGCGGCAACCGGATTCGCCCCTCAACGTACCGCATCCGGCCACTCGGCGGTCATCAATTCTTCACTTTGTGCCGTGGCCCCCCAGGCGAAATGTCCTACACTGCGCATGAATAACGCTGACTCGGTGAGGCGACGTGGAACCAGAAACCAGTGTCCCGCAGGTGCGGCGCCCCTGGCCGACCAGGAGGATTTTCTGGAACCTCGCCGCGGCGATGATCGGTTTCGGTTTGGCCATCGGCGTGTGGGATCCGTTCATCGCCGTGGCGGACGGCGTGCCCGCCGCCCATGCGATGCGACCGTTCCCGTTCGCCGTCGCCACGGGCGCCGGCATTCTGGTCGGCCTGGTGAACTTCCTCATCGTCAGCCGCGTCGTCGGCCACCGGTTACATGCGGTCTCCACACGGCTGTCGGCGGCCCGCCGGGACATCGCCGACAGCGTGGGAACCGATTCGTGGCAGCCCTTGGCGGACCGTTACGGGTTGCCCGTCTACAGCCAGGACGACTTCGGCCGGACCGCGGCGTGCTTCAACTATCTGCTGAGTTCCATCGATTGGAGCCGGGCGGCCGAACGCGAACTCCGCCTGAGCCTGGTCGAACAGGCCAAGCTCGCCGCCCTGGGGACACTCACCGCCGGCGTCGCTCACGAGACGAAGAACCCGCTCAACTTCGTCGTGAATTTCGCCGAGTTGAACCTCGAGCTGTGCGACGAACTCCGCGAGATCACGACCGGCGACGGTGACGAGCCGGTGTCGGATCTCCTGTCGGATCTCCAGGCGAACTCCACCAAGATCCTCCACCACGCCGAACGGGCGCTGGCCGTCATGGCGACGATGCTTCAGGTCGGTCGATCGGCTGCCGGCGACGCCCATTCGTGTCGTCTCGACCAGATCGTCGAGCAGAGCGCCGCGCTCGCCGAGCATTCCTGGAGAGCCGGCCACCAGGGTGCGCGATGCGCGATTCACGTCGAACTCGACGACGCCGACCCGGTGGTACGCGGCGTCGAAGGCGACCTCGTCCAGGTGATGATCAACCTGGTGATGAACGGGCTCGAGGCCGCCGCTTCGGTCACGGATCGCGTGGGCGAGGTGCGGGTTTCGGTGCAACACGAGGACGGCTGGGCGACCGTCGTCGTCGCCGACAACGGGCCCGGCATCGATCCGGAAGCACTACCCCACATCTTCGAGCCGTTTTTCACCACCAAACACGGCAGCGGCGGCACTGGACTCGGGCTGTCGATCAGCAAGAACATCATCGACAACCGTCACCATGGGCAGCTTGATGTCAGCAGCCAGCCCGGTTCCGGCGCCCGCTTCGTCGTCCGACTTCCGCTGGAGTCCGTGCCCGCGGCGGCCGCGACGCCCGCCTAGGCCGTCACGCGACGAGGTGCGGCTGGGCTTCGAGGGCCGCGCGGGTGGCGGCCCGCCCGGCCTCCAGTGCCGCATCGATCTTCTTGAAGTCCAACGGCCCGATGGCGGAGATGTCGGGCTCGATGACGGCCGCGACCCGCGGAAGTGCGCGCAGATCCCCGCGCGAGGCCGCCAGGTCGACGGCGCGAAGCAGGGTCTCCTGTAGTGGCGGCACGGCGGCGTCGGTCCCGGTGAGCAGATGCCGAACGAGGCGCGGTGGCTGAAGGACCGCCGGAAGCAAGCCGAAACCGTTGGACGGCACGAACTTTCGACGCAAGTCGACACAGATGACCTCACCGTCCTGATCGGCGCACATCACGTCGGCCGGAAGGTTGTTCAGCAGTCCCCCGTCCACGAGGAGCTGCTCGCCGCGTGGCACCGGCGGCAGGAGGCCAGGGATCGAAATCGATGCGCGCACCGCCGTCGACAGCGGCCCGCGCCGGTGCACGATCTGGTTCCCGGTGATCATGTCCGCCGAGACGGAGAAGAACTCCTTGGGCAGATGCTCGATCAACGCGCTTCCGAAGAACTCGCGCAGCAACCGATCGACACGGGCTCCCCTGGTCAGCGCCACCGCGGGGAGGGTGTAGTCGCTCAGGGGGCTGGTCTGGGCGATGAACTTGCGCGCCGCGGCGGTCGCCTCCGTTGGGGGCAGGCCCAACGCGAACGCGGCGGACGCGATGGCGCCGGCGCTCGTCCCGCCGAACCGATCGATGGCGATCCCCGCCCGGGTGAGTTCCTCGTACACCCCGAAGTGCGCGAGCCCGCGCGCCCCACCGCCGGCCAACACCAAGCCGAGGGAGCGGCCCGCGATCCTGCGGGCGAGGGCTGCGATGCCGTCGTCGCTGTCCGGATGATGCGACACCGGATGCAAGGCGTCCCACCAGCGGGGGTCGGGTTCGGCCGTGGTGATCAAGTGGATCGGCCGCCCTGTGTCGGGTCGATCGAGGTCGGTTGGCGGACGGGTGGGATCCACCAAAACGACGACCCGATCGCATTGCGAGACAACGTATCGTCGCCATTGCTCGCCGGAACCGCGGTCGGCCACCAGCAGCACCCAGTCGTTGCCGCGCTCGGCCCGGTCGAGCACCTCGCTGAACGCCTCGACGAAGGCGCCGCCGCCGCCCGCCGGGGCCGTCGTCTCGGGCGGTGGCGCGAGCGCGTCAACCCGGCCGTAACAGGTCAGCCGGGCCACGAGCGCGTCGACCGTCGGCCCGGCGCCGACCTCCCCGGTGGCCAACACCCCGATCACGCGGGGACGCAGCGAACCGTGCACGGAACGCGACTCGCGGAGCATCCGTGCCATCGCCCGGAGCATCGCGAACTGCAGTCGCGGCGCCTTCTCGAGCACCGCGGTGAACACGTCGGCGGCGATCCTCCACACGACGCCGTCCCGGATGGCGCGCACTCCTGCCGACCGAGCGGCCCCGGCGATCAAACCCAGGTCCCCGATCGAGTCACCCGAGGCCATCTCGCGCAGGAGACTGCCGTCGGCGCCGAAGGCCGCGAATCGGCCCGAGTCGATCACGAAGATGGCATCCGATGGGTCGCCCAGCCGGAAGAGCCACTCGCCGGCGGGAACATGCCGGCGCTCCACGGCGGCGCAGAGCCGGTCGAGTTGTTCGTCGTCGATGTCCGCCAGTATCGGAACCTTGCGCAAAGCGGTCCGCGCGTCGGCCGCATGCCACTGCTGGTTAGCGCTCATAAGCCGCCGGACGCATCATCGCTCCTCCGACCGATCACGGAAAGGTGTAGTGGGAGCTTATCGGCAGACCGCGTCGCCGTCCGCGGCAATCGAAAGTCGTTGTGGCACTGAGCCGTCGAAACATCGAGACGCCGCTCGTTAGTCGCCAAACCCCGGGTTGAACGCCGCCTGCGGTTCACGCCGTATTCACCCACGGGGTGCCACACCGCTTGGACGCCTTCGGTTCCCGCGATCACCGCGGCGCCTTGCGGTATTGTCCGCAGCAAACCGCCGGCACGAGGTGATGAGACGCGGCGAGGCAACCATGACTTCAGCGATCGAGATGCCCGGTGGGGGGCCGGGTGAGCCGCTCGGCTACCTGGTCGTCAACGACGGTGGTTCCGAACGCAGCGTGCCCATTTTCGATCAGCTGTTCATCGGCCGCGAATGCGCGGGGATCAGCGAACCACGCAGGCTGATGATTCGCGATCCGGAGATCTCGCGCACCCATCTCGAGATCCGGTTGGACGCCGCCGCCGACCAGGCTTTCGCCATCGACACCAGCACCAACGGCACGATGGTCAACGGGATGCGCCTGGAGCGCGCGGTGCCACGGCCGATCCGCCCGGGTGACGAGATCCGAATCGGCGACGTGGCCCTGATCTTCCGCTCGCAACGGTTCAACGCCGCCGCTGCCGCCATGCCCCACGGCCTGACACGCACCCGGATCAGCCAAGCCGCCTTGGTGATGGTGGTCGGTGACATCATCAACTACTCGACGATCTCCCAAGTGACGGAGGAGAGCGTCGTCGCCAGGAGCCTGCACACGCTCTGGAACGAGGTGGGCGCTGTGCTGCGCGCCCACCAGGGCACGCTCAACCACTACGCGGGCGATGCGATATTCGCGATCTGGGAGGCGAGCAAATTCGCCGACGCCGCCGAGCGGGCAATAGATTTCGCACTCGCCGCCAACGGGCTCGTCCAGGAACTCGGGCCGGGACTGCCGTTGCGTGGCCCCGACGACTCGCCGATCCGCATGGGGTGGGGGGTGGTGGTGGGCACGGTGGCGCTGGCGGCCATGACACGTTCGGTGGAGGCGGTGATCGGCGATTCGACCAACGTGGCGTTCCGATTGGCCGGGTTGGCGGGCCGCCAGGGCCGGGCCGCGGTGATCGTGACGAGCGGCGTCCGGAGCACGGTGGACGGCCACTTCACCTGGGGCGAAGGCGAAAAGGTGGAGTTGAAGGGCCGGCGTGGGCGGGAAACCGTCTTCCCCGTCATCGCTCGCCGGACCGCGGGAACCACAACCGTTCCCGGCATGGACCTCGCCGGACCCCCCACCGCCGAGGGGGACGGTCACACGACCGCGGAAACGCCCGTGCAAACCGACTGAGCCGTCACGCCGCGCGGCCCCACGGGGCCGATCGAGGAATCGGTGGCGGGCCGGCGTGACAGGCGTTACCGCACATCATGATTCGCCGCCCTGGGACGCCGCGCGCCGCGCGGGCCGAGCCGGCCATACCGCCTGGTGACCGACGCGATCGCATGCCGAACGGTGATGCTGTACTTTTCGTGCGATGAGATGGGTGGGCCGCACGAGCGCCCCCCGAGGGTGTTGTGAGTCGATGGGAGTCACTCGATGACCGGCGCGCAGGGGTCGCGGGTGGGGACGATGTTCGGCCCCTACCACCTCAAGCGACTCCTCGGCCGCGGCGGAATGGGCGAGGTGTACGAAGCCGAGCACACCGTCAAGCAGTGGACGGTGGCGCTCAAGCTGATGTCGCACACGTTCAGCCAGGACCCGGTTTTCCGCAAGCGGATGGAGCGCGAGGCCCGCATCACCGGCCGGTTGTTGGAACCGCACGTGGTCCCCATCCACGATTACGGCGAGATCGACGGGCAACTGTATCTGGAGATGCGGCTCATCGAGGGCGTCGACCTGGGCAGCCTGCTCGAACGGCACGGACCGCTCCCCGCCCCGCGAGCCGTGGCCATCGTGCGCCAGGTCGCGTCGGCCCTCGATGCCGCCCACGCGGCCGGGGTGATGCACCGCGACGTCAAACCGCAGAACATCCTCATCACCGGCGAGGACTTCGCCTATCTCGTCGACTTCGGCATCGCCAGCGCAAAAACCGACGAGAAGCTCACCCAGCTGGGCACCGCCGTGGGAACGTTGAAATACATGGCGCCGGAACGGTTTTCAAGCGACGAGGTGACCCCTCGCGCCGACGTCTACGCGCTGGCCTGCGTGCTCTACGAATGCCTGACCGCGACGCCGCCGTATCCCGCCGAGAGCACGGGCGTGTTGATCGCCGGGCACATGATGCAGCCCATCCCGAAACCCAGCGAGCAGGGATCCGGGGTGAGCCCGGCCTTCGACGCGGTGATCGCCGGCGGCATGGCCAAGGATCCGATCGAACGCTATCCCACCGCCGGGGCCCTGGCCGATGCCGCACACAAGGCGCTCAGCAGCCCCGAACGCGAGCGCGCCGACACGATCCTGCGGCGCGGTGAAACCGCCGGTGCGCCGCCCACCAGCTTCCACACCGAGACGTCGGCGGACCCGCCGCTGCCACAGGCGCCGCCGCCATCGGCCGCCGCCGCGCCGCGCAAGCGCAACCGTTGGCCGATCGTGGCGGCCGCGGCGGTGGCCGTCCTGGCGGCCTGCGCCGTCGGTGGCTGGCTGCTGCTGCAACCCGGCGGACAGCGGCACGCCAAGTCGACGGTCGCGAAAACCCCGCCGCCGTCCAGCGCCGCCCCCAACGACGACCAGGCGCGGCTGATGAGCCTGCTGCCGCCCGGCTACCTCGCGGGAACGTGCGTGCCCGCGACCCCGGAGTCGGGCAGCATCTGGGTGCACGCGGTGGCGATGGTGACGTGCGGGCCGAACACCCAACCCGGCGGCCCCAGCCACGCCACCTACGGGTTGTTCCCCACGCCCGACCGGCTCAAGAGGGCCTTCACCGACGACATCGGCAACGTCAGCCTGGTGAACTGCCCCGGCGAGGGACGCTCACCGATCAGCTGGCACTACGACCAGACGCCCAACGACACGGCCGGCCTGATCGCCTGCGGCACCTACAACAACCACCCGAACGTCATCTGGACCAACGACGAGAAGCTCATGCTCAGCGACGTCTCCGGCGACCCGGCCACCGTCGAGGACCTGCATACGTGGTGGGACGCGTACGGCTGACCCTCACAGGATGTAGAGCATCTCCTGGTAGGTCGGCAACGGCCACAAGTCGTCGGCCACAACGCCTTCCAGCGCATCGGCGGCCGCGCGCACCGCTTCCATCGCCGGCAGCAGCGCCTCCTGCGCGTGGGTGGCCTCCTCGAGCGCCGAGGACGCCGAGTGGTCCGACAGCGCCGAGCGCAGCGCCGCCAGCGCGGCGGTGAGGTCGGACAGCGGGGCCGAAACCGCTTCCAGCGCCGCCGTGTTGGGCTCCACCCCGGCGGCCTTCAGCGTCGCGACGTTCTGGGCGAGCTCGGTCTGGTAGCGCAGGGCCGCCGGCAGGATCACGGTCGTCCCGATCTCGAGGGCCAGCTTCGCCTCGACCCCGATGGTCAGCGCGTACTGCTCCAGCCGCACCTCGTAGCGGCTGTGCAGCTCGCGTTCGTTGAAAACGCCGTACTTCTCGAAGACTTCGACCGATTCGGGCTTGATGAGTTCGGGAATGGCGTCCAGCGTGGTCTTGAGGTTGGGCAGGCCGCGCTCGGCCGCCTCGATCTGCCAGTTCTCCGAATACCCGTCCCCGTTGAACACCACCGCGCCGTGATCGGTGATGATCTCGGTGAGCAGCTTCTGCACCGCCGCGTCGAAGTCCTCGCCGCTTTCGACGGCCTTCTCCAAAATCGTTGCGATGTAGTCGAACGAGTCGGCCATGATGGTGTTCAGGACGATCATCGGGACGGCGACCGTCTGCCCCGAACCGGGCGCCCGGAACTCGAATCGGTTGCCGGTGAACGCGAACGGGCTGGTCCGGTTGCGATCACCGGGATCGGTCGGCAGCGGCGGCAGGGTGTCGACGCCGATGATCATGGTGCCCTTACCCTTCGACGACGTCGCCGCGCCCTTGGCGATCTGCTCGAACACGTCGGCCAGCTGCTCACCGAGGAAGATCGAGATGATCGCCGGCGGCGCCTCGTTGGCGCCCAGCCGGTGATCGTTGGTGGCCGACGCGACCGAGACGCGCAGCAGCCCGGCGAACTTGTGCACCGCGCGGATCACCGCCGCGCAGAACACCAGGAACTGGGCGTTCTCGTGCGGGGTGTCGCCGGGCACCAGCAGCGAACCCAGCTCCGCGTTGCCCACCGAGAAGTTGACGTGCTTGCCCGAGCCGTTGACACCGGCGAACGGCTTCTCGTGGAACAGGCACTCCATGCCGTGCTTCTTGGCCAGCGTCTTGAACACGGTCATCAGCAGCTGCTGGTGGTCCGAGGCGATGTTGGCCCGCTCGAACATCGGCGCCACCTCGAACTGGCCGGGGGCGACCTCGTTGTGCCGGGTCTTGGCCGGGATGCCGAGCTTGAACAGCTCCCGCTCGGTGTCCATCATGAAGCCGAGCACCCGCTCGGGCACCGAGCCGAAGTAATGGTCGTCGAATTCCTGGCCCTTGGGCGGCTTGGCGCCGAACACGGTGCGCCCCGCGTTGATCAGGTCCGGCCGTGCCAGGAAGAAGTGGCGGTCGACGAGGAAGTACTCCTGCTCCGGCCCGCAGAAGGACACCACCTTGTTCAGGTCCTGGTGACCGAACAGCTTCAGGATGCGCTCGGCGTGGACACCCATGGCCTGCTGGCTGCGCAGCAGCGGTGTCTTGTAGTCGAGCGCCTCGCCGGTCATCGACACGAAAACCGTTGGGATGCATAGCGTATTGCCGTTCGGGTTCTCCAGCACGTAGGCGGGGCTGGTCACGTCCCAACCGGTGTAGCCGCGCGCCTCGAAGGTGCTGCGCAGCCCGCCCGAGGGAAAGCTGGAGGCGTCGGGCTCGCCCTGGATCAGGGTCTTGCCGGCGAATTCGGCGAGCGTCTGCCCGTCGGAGACGGGTTCCAGGAAGCTGTCGTGCTTTTCGGCGGTCAGCCCGGTCATCGGATAGAAGACGTGCGCGTAGTGGGTGGCGCCCTTCTCCAACGCCCAATCCTTCATGGCGACCGCGACGGCATCGGCGACAGCCGGGTCGAGCTTGGCGCCCTTGTCGATGGTCGCCACGACCGACTTGTACACCGCCTTGGGCAGCCGCGCCTGCATCTCGGCCTTGGTGAAGACGTTGGAGCCGAAGATCTCGCCCGGCAGTTCACCCGGGACGAAGCTGATGGCAGGAGGGACGTATGCCTCGACGTTGTTGATCGCCTGCAGGCGGACTGCGTTGCCGCTCAATGGAATTCCTATCGCTCAAGGGGGCCCACCGCTTGTCCTCGACGGACGGCTGGACCGGCTCACTTTAGGAACTCTCGATGGCGAATTTGTTACACCCGCGTCACCGGTATCGCCGCGATGGTTTCGATCGTGAGTCGCGACCCGCCGCTGTCGGGCGGGACCCGCGCGGCCGCAGGGCGAACGCCCACGAACGCCCGGAGGGCCCACCCTGCAGACGGGCGATGCGCAGCGCGCCGGCGATGAGGACGGCCGCGAGCGGCAGCTCGCCCACCCCGGCGGCCAGGACCGCGACGACGATGTCGCCGGGTTCGGCGGTGAGCACATCGAACCAGGCGTCGCACATCAGCAGCACGCCCGTCGCGAACGCGAACAACGTCAACAGGGGGTGATTCGTGAAACCAAGGACGGCGGTGGTGACCATGAACGCGAGCAGGAACAGGTCGAATCCGACCCAGGTCACCTGCCAATGCTGGGCGGTGTAGCTCTGCGGCAACGTCACTCCCAGGAAAACCGTCCACGGGATCAGCGCGAGAGCGGCACACAGCGCGAGCCACTCACGCAGCCGGCGGATCTGCACCGAACGGCGGGACCGCATCACCCGTTACTCCGAGGATCTCTCACGCGCGGGGCACGGAGCACACCCGCGATCATCCCAACCGGACCGGACATCCCGACCGGGTCCCTTACGACGTCTTTACGCCGGGGCCGTCAGTCGCGCCCACCGTCGCGGTCCTCGCGGTGGTCGGCGTCCTCGACCGTCAGCGGCAACGCCAGCTCTTCGAGCGGGCGCCGTTCGGCCGCGATGCCCAGCCGCAATTCGACCAGACCCGCGATCGCCATGACCGCCGCGCCCGTCACAAACGACCACACCACCTGGCCGCGCTCCCCGGAATTGATCAGCTGCCCGAACAGCAACGGGCCGGTGATGCCGCCGATCGCAGTGCCCACCGCGTAGAAGAACGCGATCGCCAGCGCCCTGGTCTCCATCGGGAAGATCTCGCTGACCGTCAGGTAGGCCGCGCTGGCGCCCGCCGAGGCCAGGAAGAACGCGACCGCGAGGACGCCCATGAACGCCCAGACGCCGCCGAGCTGGGTCACGAACAGGATCGCGAGCACGACCGCGACCACCGCGGAGCCGAGGTAGGTGGCGGTGATCATCGGCTTGCGCCCGATGCTGTCGAACAGGTGCCCGAGCGCCAGCGGCCCGACGAAGTTGCTCAGGGCCCAAAGGATGAAGAACAGTGGCACCTTCCCCGACGGCACCCCGTAGAACCCGCTCAACAGCGTGCCGAGGTTGAACGTCACACCGTTGTAGAGGAAGGCCTGCCCGGTGAACAGCGCCAGCCCGAGGATCGCGCGCCGTGGATAGAGCTTGAACGCCACCCGAGCGATCTCGCGGAACGAGATCGCCTCGCGCTGGCGGATCTTCAGCTTGCGGCCCTGCGGCTCGGGCAGCGGCTCGCCAGTTTCCTGCCGCACCGCCTCCTCGATCTCGCCGACGACCCGTTCGGCCTCTTCGTCGCGACCGTGGATGAACAACCAGCGCGGGCTCTCCGGGACGTTGCGCCGCACGAGCAGCACGAAGATGCCGAAGATGGCGCCGACGCCGAACGCGAGCCGCCAGCCGATGTTGGGCGCGAAGTGCGACGTGTCGAGCAACACGAGCGCACCGGCCGCGCCCGCGGCGGAGCCCAGCCAGTACGTGCCGTTGATGATCAGGTCGACGCGGCCGCGCAGGCGGGCGGGGATCAGCTCGTCGATGGCCGAGTTGATCGCGGCGTATTCGCCGCCGATGCCGGCGCCGGTGAAGAACCGCGCGACGAAGAAATACCAGGGGGCGAAAGCGAAGGCGGTCGCGACGGTGGCCACCAGGTACACCGCCAGGGTCAGCATGAACAGGTTGCGCCGGCCGAACCGGTCCGTCAGGTGCCCGAAGAACAGCGCGCCCAGGCAGGCGCCCGCGATGTAGAACGCGGCCGCGAGGCCGATCTGCGCGGCGTTCAAGTCGATGCCGCTGCCCTTTTCGGTCAGGCGGGCGGACACGTTGCCCACCATCGTGACCTCGAGCCCGTCCAGGATCCACACCCCGCCCAGCCCGATCACGACGCGCCAGTGGAATCGCGACCAGGGCAGCCTGTCCAGCCGCGCCGGCACGTGCGTGGTGATGGTCCCGGTTTGCACGCTTCCGCTCATCTGGCTCCTCTCTGAGTGATCTTCAGAATTACCCAAGCGAAGCAGATGGCAAGCCTCAGCCGCGGTCGGCGCGCGACTCCTCGGGTGTCCAGGCCGCCGGCTGACCCGGGTGGCCGGGGAACAGGAAGTCGATGAAAGCCGCGGCCGTGGGCTGCGGTTCGTGGTTGGCCAGCCCCGGCCGTTCGTTGGCTTCGATGAAGGCGTACTCGGCGCCGGTGACGTCGGGCACCAGCAGGTCGATGCCCGTCACGGGAATGCCGATTGCCTCGGCCGCCGTCACCGCGACGCGGCACAGTTCGGGATTCACCACGGCGGTGACGTCGTGGATGGTGCCGCCCTGGTGCAGGTTGGCGGTGCGGCGCACGCGAAGGCGGCTGCCCTGGGGCAGCACGTCGTCCAGCGCCCAGCCCGCCTCGGCGACCGTCGCCTCGGTGAGGTCGTCGAGCGGGATGCGGGACTCGCCGCCGGTGGCCGCGGAGCGCCGCCGGCTTTCGGCCGCGATCAGGTCCCGGATGCTGTGCTCCCCCGTCCCGATGATCTCCGGTGGCATCCGCAGCGCGGCGGCGACCACCCGGCCGTCGATCACCACCAGCCGAAGGTCGTCGCCCTGCACCCGCTGCTCTATCAGCACGTCCGGGTATTGCTCACGCGCGCGGGCCAGGGCGTCGGCGAGGTCTTGCGGACCGTTCTCGGCGGTCACGCCGACGGTGATGCCCTTCCCCTGTTCGCCGCGGGTCGGTTTGACGACCACCTCGCCGACCTCGGTGAGGAAGTTGTAGTCGCCTTCGTCGAACGTGGCCAGGCGGGCGCGCGGCACCGTGATGCCCGCCTCGGAGACGAGGCGGCGCGTCCGGCGCTTGTCGTCGCAGCGGCACATGGCGACCGCCGAGGTGTACTCGGACAGCGATTCGCGGGTCACCACGCTGCGGCCGCCGTGGGTGAGTCGCATCTCGCCGGTCTCGGCGTCGAGCACCTCGACCCAGATGCCGCGGCGCAGCGCCTCGTCGGCGATGATCCGCGCGTAGGGGTTGAGGTCGTCGATCGTCTCAGGCGGCGGGCTGAACAGCGGTTCGTTGATCGCGTTCTTGCGCTTGATCGCCAGCACCGGGACGCGGCGGAAGCCGAGCTTCTCGTACAGGCCGATGGCGGCGACGTTGTCGTGCGCGACCGACAGGTCCATGTAGGCGCGGCCCGCGTTGCGGAAGCGCTCGGCCAGCGCCCGGGTGAGGGCCGCGCCGATCCCGGGCAGCCCGGCCGCGGGGTCGACGGCCAGGGTCCACAGGCTCGACCCCTGCTCGGGATCGGAGAACAGCAACTCGTGGTCGACGCCGGTGACGGTGCCCACCACGGCGCCGTCCGCGTCCCGCACCGCCAGCAGATAAGTCACGGCCGGCACGTTCAGGTGGTTGTTCCAGATGACGTCGACACCGGCGGGCACCATGCCGCAGCGCACGTAGACCCGGTTCATCGCGTCGGCGTCGACCGGGTCGTTCAGTGTCCGCACGGTGATGCCCAACGGCGGCGCCGACAGGTCTTCCGGCGCGGTGTCGGCGAAACGCAGGCGATAGGTGTGACTGGGGTCGATGAAGAGCTCCGTCGGCGCCTCGGCCACCACCACGTGGGATTCGCGGGCGTAGATACAGATGTCGCGGCGCCCGGGGCCCTCCCGGCGCAGCGCCTCCACCAGCTGCTGGGAGTCAGCGAACGTCTGGCCGAAGATGAGCCGGCCCCAGCCCAACTCGAGCTCGACATCCTTGGCCATCGCCTCCACCAGCTCCGGCGGCGAGGCGTCGTGCAGGCCCATCGTGATCGCCTCGGTGTGGTCGCCGGGGGGATCGGCCACGGTCATGCCACCGGACCCGTGATGCCATGCCGTTGCAGCCAGAGTTCGAGCAGGGCGATCTGCCACAGTTCATTGCCGCGCAGCGGGGTCAGCTTACTGTTGGGGTCGGCCAGCAGGGCGTCGACGGCCTCGGTACGGAACAGGCCGCGCTCCTTGGCCACCGGCGCATACAGCGCGTCGCGCACCATGTCGAGGTAGGGCCCCTCCAGGTGGGTCAGCGCCGGGACCGGGAAGTAACCCTTGGGCCGGTCGATGACCGCCGAGGGAATCACCCGCCGCGCGGCCTGTTTGAGGACGCCCTTGCCCTCGTGCGCGATCTTCAGCTCCGGCGGGCAGGTCGCCGCCAGCTCGACGAGCTCGTGGTCGAGGAACGGCACCCTGCCCTCCAGACCCCAGGCCATGGTCATGTTGTCGACCCGTTTCACCGGGTCGTCCACCAACATCACGGTGGTGTCGAGCCGCAGCGCGCGATCGACGCCGGTCTCGGCACCGGCGCGCGCGAAGTGCTCGGTGACGAAGCGCTCGCTGGGGTCGCCCGGGGCCATGATGCCCGGCCCCAGCAGGCCCGCCAGCTCCGCCGGGTCGCGGTCGAAGAAGGCGCCGCGATACTCGGCGACCGCCCCTTCCAGCGACGCCGCGGCCGGTGAGCCCATCGGCGGGTACCAGTGGTAGCCGGCGAACACCTCGTCGGCCCCCTGGCCCGACTGCACGACCTTCACGTGGCGGGCCACTTCCTGACTGAGCAGATAGAAGGCGACGCAGTCGTGGCTGACCATCGGCTCGCTCATCGCGCCGATCGCGCCGTCGAGCGCGGGCAGCATCCGGTCGGTTCCGATGCGGATCTGATGGTGGTCGGTTTCGAAGCGCTTCGCGATGATGTCCGACCATTGGAACTCGTCGCCCTCGACGCCACCGGCCGCCTCGAAGCCGATGGAGAACGTCATCAGGCCGTGCTGGCCCGCCTCGGCGAGGAGGCCGACGATCAGGCTGGAGTCGACCCCGCCGGACAACAGGCAGCCGACCGGCACGTCGGCGACCAGCCGGCGCTTGACGGCGACGCGGAGCGCGTCGAGCACCGCCTCTTCCCAGTCGGTTTCCGACCAGCCGGCGCGGTCGTCGTGCCGGGTGAAGTCCGGGGTCCAGTACGTGGTGGTGGTGCGCCGGCCGTCGGGCTCGATGGCGATCAGCGACGCCGGCGGCACCTTGCGGACCCCCCGCAGGATGGTCAGCGGCGCGGGCACCACCGAGTGGAACGTCATGTAGTGGTGCAGCGCGATGGGGTCGATGCGGGTGTCCACGCCGCCGCCCGCCAACAGCGCCGGCAGGGCCGAGGCGAACCGGATCCGGTGGGCGTCCTCCGTCAGGTAGAGCGGCTTGATCCCCAGCCGGTCGCGACCGAGCAGCACCCGGCCGCTGTCGCGCTCGACGATGGCAAACGCGAACATGCCGTGCAGGTGGCTGACGAAGTCGTCGCCCCACCGGTGGTAGGCCTTGAGCAGGACCTCAGTGTCACTGTGCGAGAAGAACCGGTAGCCGTGCCCGGTGAGTTCGCTGCGCAGCTCCTTGTAGTTGTAAACGCAGCCGTTGAAGGCGATGGACAGACCCAGCTCCGAGTCGACCATCGGCTGGGCGCCGGCCTCGCTGAGGTCGATGATTTTGAGGCGACGATGTCCGAGCGCGACACGGCCCTGTGACCAGGCACCGGACGCGTCCGGGCCCCTTGGGGTCATCACGGCGGCCATTGCCGACACCGCTGCTACATCGGGGACCCGCCCGTCGAGCCGTACCTCCCCGGTGACTCCGCACACTCCTTGGACCATACCGAAGGCGGTCGCGGCGCGCCCGTACGGCCACTGTGAAATGGATCGGCGGCGTCCGCCCGGGATTTGCCACCCGCGGGATCGGATTTGGGGCGCGGTGAGCCCCGCGACGGTTAAATCTTGGTTGCGGTGTGTTCTCGCCGTCGGAACGCTCCCGGGCCGGTCGCGACGTCCGCCCCCGCGGGTTCCGCCCGTGGGCCGGCCCCCGGACCGCCGCCTCCTGATGAAACCGACTGCCGTGCAACAGGTTCCGATCCCCATCCTGAGGCGGCCGTCCGGCGCACCCGGCCTTGAACCGCCAACCGACCCCGCGGTGCGAGACGAATTGTGTGAGCTGCGCGGTTAGCTCCGGCGAGAAACACGCCTCGGTTCTGGTTAACGTTCAGCCACCACTGGCAACCACGGCCCGGCCGCAGATTGAGGAAGACCTTGACGCGAAAGAATGCGCATCGCGGGACTTGGCCGGCGCTCGGCGCGGTCGCCCTCGCATCCGCCGCGGTGCTTTTCGCCGCGCCGGCGTCCGCCGATCCGAACGACGATTCGTTCATCGCGGAGATTCAGCGACACGGAGTCGTCGTCACCGACCGGGGCGCCGCGATCGCCGCCGGACACAACATGTGCGCCGGACTCGACAAGGGCAGGACGCCGAGCTCGCTGGTGATGGGCGTCGCCAGGGCCACGGATCTGTCGGCCCACGAAGCCGCCTTCCTGCTCGGCGCCTCGGTGGCGTCCTATTGCCCCCAGCACAAGGCCAGCGTCGGCGCGTCGTCCTCCTGAGCCACCGCGTCGAATTCGCTAACCGGCGCGCTCCCCGGACACCTTGTCCTCCCGCGACGCCGCCGCGCGCTGAGCATCCTGGGCCAGCTCGAGCCGGCGCTCGGCGAGCACCAGCAAACGCCTGAGCCGCTGTCCGTACAGACCCACCGACTCGCTGGTCAACATGTCGTCATGCCCGCACTCGACCGAGTACATGAGGATCTCGCCGGACACGTGCGGCCGCCAGGACCGCGACAGGAAGGCGCTGCGGTCGCCCCCGTCCTGCGCGGCGGAGAAGACGGTGATGTCCCCGGTGAACACGCCGGGCCGGTGAGCTCGGTAGCGTTCGACGTTCTTGCGGAGGTTGTCGGCGAGGAGGTCGAACAGCCGCCCGGATCGGGAGGCCTCCGGCAGCTGGCCCGCACCGAGGGCCTCTTCCGGCGGGGCCGCTCCGTCGTCCATGGTGGGTTGGGCGTCGAGCAGGATCAGCCGGGCGACCACGCACCCGCGCCGCTGCAGCTCGACCGCCACTGCGTGTGCGACGACCCCGCCGAACGACCAGCCGAGCAGGTTGTAGGGCCCGGACGGGTAGGCCTCCTGCAGCCTGTCGGCGTAGACCTCCGCCATCTCCCGGATCGACCGCGGTTCGCGTTCGGCGCCCGCACGCACCTGTTGAATCCCGATGATCGAGCAGTCCAGGTAGGTGCCGAGCACCTGGTACGGCCAGCTCACACCGCCCGCGGGGTGGATGCAGAACACCGGGATGCCCGCGCCCCGCTTGAGCGTCTGCACCGGAACGACGTCCTGGCCGGACGAGGTGTCCGTGGCCAGTCGCCGGCTCAGGCTTCGCACCGAGGGCGCGTCGAACAGGGTGCGCACCGCGAGGTCGACCGACAGGTCGGCGTTGATGGTGGCGATCAACCGCATCGCGGAGATGCTGTCGCCGCCCAGGTCGAAGAAGGAGTCGTCGACGCCCACCCGCTCGACGCCGAGCACCCGGGCGAAGACGCCGGTCAGGATCTCCTCGGTGGCGTTCGACGGGGCCCGGTACGCGCCGCCGGTGTATTCCGGTGCCGGCAGTGCGCGGGTGTCGAGTTTGCCGTTCGGTGTCAGCGGCAGCGCGTCGAGCCCCAGCACGGCGCTGGGCACCATGTAGACCGGTAGGCGTCCGGCCAGCGTGGTGCGCGCCTCGGCGGGGTCGGCGGTCCCGGTGATGTAGCCGACCAGCCGCTTGTCGCCGGGGCGGTCCTCGCGGGCGATCACCACCGCCTGGTCGACGCCGTCCAGCCGGACCAGGGCGGCCTGGACCTCACCCAGTTCGATGCGGTAGCCGCGGATCTTGACCTGCTCGTCGGCGCGGCCCACGTAGACCAGCTGCCCGTCGGCGCCCCATCGCACCAGGTCACCGGTGCGATACATCCGTGTGCCGGGTTCGCCGAACGGGCAGGCCACGAACCGCGACCCGGTCAGCCCGGGCCGCCCCAGGTAGCCGGTGGCCACCCCGGTGCCCGCCGCGTACAACTCGCCGACCACCCCGGGCGGCACCGGCCGCAACCAGGCGTCGAGCACGAACAACCCGGCGCCGGCCACCGGCGAGCCGATCGGTGGCGCCCCCGACCCCGCGTTGAGCGGGGCGCTGATCGCCACGCACATCGTGGTCTCGGTGGGGCCGTAGGCGTTGACCATCACCCGGCCCGGCGCCCAGCGATCGACCACTTCGGCGGGGCAGGCCTCCCCCGCCATCACCAGTGCCACGCCCTCGAGGCCGGCCGGGTCCAGCATCGCCACCGCCGACGGGGTCTGGGTCAACACGCTGACCCCTTCATCGACCAGCAGGGCGCCGAAGTCCCGCGGTGAGCGCACCACCGCCTCGGGCACCACCACGACGCGCCCGCCGCGCAGCAGCGGGGCGAAGATCTCCCACACCGACACGTCGAAGGCATACGAGTGGCATTGGGTCCAGACACCGGGGGCGGGCAGGCCGGCGTCGAGCGAGCCGATCAGCCGGGTCACGTTCTGATGGGTGACCGCCACGCCCTTGGGCACGCCGGTGGTGCCCGACGTGTAGATGAGGTAGGCGACACCGTCCGCCGCCGGCACCGGCAACGCGGTGTCCGGGCAGCCGCCGATTCGCGGGTCTTCGATGTCGATGACCCGGACGTCGCACCCGTCCAGCCGCGACCGCAATCCCCCGGTGGTGACCGCGGCGACCGGCACGGCATCCCCGACCATGAAGCCGATGCGGGCGACCGGGGCGGCCGGGTCGACCGGCAGGTACGCCGCTCCCGTCTTGAGCACCGCGAGGATGGCCACGATCGCCTGCGCCGAACGCGAAAACAGCAGCGCCACAGACTGCCCGGGGCCGGCGCCCTCCGCGGCCAGCAGATGGGCCAATCGGTTCGCCGCCTCGTCCAACTCCCGGTAGGTCATGGACACGCCGGTCCAGCTGATCGCCACCGCGTCCGGGCGGTGCGCGACCTGCGCGGCGAACAGGTCCACGATCGACGCCGGCGCCGGCTCCGGCCGGGTCAGCGCCGCCCGATTGCCGATCGCGTCCAGCCGGGCGTGTTCGGGCCCGTCGAGCAGGTCGACCGAGGAGAGCCGCCGGGCCGGGTCGGTGGTCATCGCCACCAGCACCCGCTCCAGCCGGTCGGTCAGCGCCCCGATGGTGCGCCGGTCGAACACGTCCGCGTCGTATTCCACGCGGAGGCCGAGCCGGTCGCCGGACAGGGCGGCTTGCATCGTCAGCGGGTAGTGGTTGCGCTCGAAGACGTCGAAGTCGGTGATGGACAGCTCGTGGTTGACCGCCATCGCGGACGTTTCCAACGGGTAGTTCTCGTAGGCGAACAGCGTGTCGAACAGCTTCTCGTGGCCGGTCAGCCGGTGGATTTCGCTGAGCGACAGGTGCTCGTGCTCGAGGGTGTCGGTGTGCGCGCCCTGAAGCTGGTCCAGCAGGTCCGCCGTGGTTGTTGCCGGGGTGATGTGCGCGCGCACCGGGATCGTGTTGATCAGCAGGCCCACCATCGACTCGGCCCCGGCCACCTCGGCCGGCCGGCCCGAGACCGTGGTGCCGAACGCGACGTCGTGATTGCCCGTCAGCCAGATCAGCAGCTGCGCCCACGCGGCTTGCAGCACGGTGCTGACCGTGGTCTGGCGGGAGCGGGCCAGCTCGGCGATCGCCCGGGTGGTGTCGGCCGAGACCGCGAACGTCTCGAGGCCCCGGGCGCCGGGCTCCAGGTGGTGCGGCGGCGCGACGAGCGTCGGGGTGTCGAAGCCGGCGAGCACCTCGCCCCACGCGGACCGCGCGGCGTCCAGGTCGCGTTCGGCCAGCCACGTGACGAATCCGCGATACGGCGGCGGCGGGGCCAACCGCTGCCCGGTGAGGCTGGCGAAGGTCTCGTTCACCAGGATCGGCACCGACCAGCCGTCCAGCACGATGTGGTGAATGGTGAGCACCAGCCGGTGCCGGTTGGCCGCGGTGCGGATCATGGCGACCCGGAAGGCGGGTTGATGGGCGACGTCGTAGACCGCGGCGCGTTCGGCGGCGCACAGGTCCCGGAGGCGGTCGTCCTGGCCCTCGCCGTCGCCCCCGCCTTCGGCGAGTTCGACGTACCGCCATGCCATCGCCGGGTTCGCGGGGACGATCTGCACCGGTTCGTCGGGCCGGTCCCAGAACCGGGCGACCAGGTGCGGATGCCGGTTCACCACGGTCTGCACGGCATCGCGCAGCCGGTCACGATCGAGCGGGCCGACGACGCCGATGTCCAGCTGCACCACATACAGGTCGCCGGAATCCTGGCCGCCCCGCGTGGTGGTGGCGTGGAAGAGCAGTCCCTGCTGCAACGGTGTCAGCGGTAGCACGTCGGCGATCGGGGCTTGCCGCTCGAGCTCGTCGATCTGCTGCTGGGTCAACCGGGCCGGCAGAATGTCCGACGGGGTCAGCCCGCCCCCGCCGGATCGCACGAGGGCGCAGATGCCGGTCAGCGCCTCGAACCAGAGCCGGCTCAGCCGGCTCACCTGCGTGCGGTCCAGCACCGACGGAGCCCACGTCCAGTTGGCGTGCAGCTGCGGGCCGTCCTCGGTGTCGGCGGTGCCCGCGTTGAGGTCCACGGTGTGCATCAGCGGCATGGGCACCGCCGTGCTGGTGCCGGTCACCGAGGAGCCGTCCCGGGAGATCCGCCACAACTCGTCCGACAGCTCGGCCGCGGCGCCGCCCAACCGGCCCAGGTAGTTGAAGCCGATCGTCGGGTCGGGGCCGTCCAGGCCGGCCTCGGTGTTCAGGTAGCGCAGCAGCCCGTAGGTCAACGGGTCGGGCAGCGCCCGGAGCTGTTCCTTGGCGTCCTTGAGCACCGCGCTCAACGCCGGGTCACCGGAAAGCACACGCTCCCAAGGCAATTCGCCCACCGTCAAGGAGACCGGGTATTTGGTGGTGAACCAGCCGACGGTGCGCGACAGGTCGACTCCGGGCGCGAGTTCCTCGTGGCGGCCGTGGCCCTCGACATCGATGCCGATCGGCGCGACTTGGGCAGGGTTGGGGCCCAGGAACTCCGCCCAGGCCAGGGCGTAACCGATCAACAGGATGTCGTTGACGCCGGCATGGAACGCCGCTGGCGCCTCCCCGAGCAGCGTGCGGGTGGTCTCCGCGTCGAGCTGCACCGAGAGGTGCTCGGCGGTCTCGTACGTGTCGGTCTCGGGGCGCACGGCCGGCAGCGCGGGCGGGGTGGCCGCTATCCGCCTCCAGGCGTCGGCCCGCTCGACCACCGCCGGGGTGTGCGCGTGCTCGCTGAGCAGTGCGGCCCAGCGGGCGAACGACGTTCCACCCGGCGGCAACGCCACCGGCTGGTCGCCCCGATGCTGCGCCCAGGCGATGTTCAAGTCCTCCAACAGGATTCGCCAGGACACGCCGTCGACGGCCAGGTGGTGGATGATCAGCACCAGTTGGCGGGTGGAGGCCGCCCATAGCGCGCTCAGCATCGCTCCTTCGGCCGGCTTCAGCCGCGACCGCGCCTCGAGCACCGCCGCGTCGGACAACACCTCCACGGTGTGCAGGCAGTCGGCGGCGTCCACCGCACCCGGCTCGGGCACCGTCAGCGACCACCCGTCCTCGACACGCAGCCGCAGCATGGCGTGCCGATCCAGCACGGCCTGCAACACCGCCAGCACGTCGGCCTCGTCGGTCCCCGCGGGCGCCTCCACGACCATGGTCTGGTTGAACTGGTCGACCGGACCCTGCACGCCCTGCAACCACCGGATGATCGGCGTTGCGGGCAGTTCTCCGGTGCCCTCGTCGGTCACGCCGTCGTCGCCGTCGGCCGTTCCGACCACGCGGGCCAGTCGGGCGACGGTCTGCTCGACGAAGATGTCGCGGGTCCGGCACGTCAGGCCGGCGGCGCGGGCCCGCGTCACCACCTGCATCGAGGAGATGCTGTCGCCGCCCAGGTCGAAGAAGGAGTCGTCGACGCCCACCCGCTCGATACCGAGCACCTGGGCGTAGATCCCGGTCAGGATCTCCTCGACGGGATTGCCCGGGGCGCGATAGCGATCGGCGTCGGAGTACTCCGGCGCGGGCAGGGCGCGGACGTCGAGCTTGCCGTTGGCTGTCAGCGGCAGCGCGTCGAGCGCAACCACGGCGGCCGGCACCATGTACGCGGGCAGCCGTTCGGACAGGGCGGTACGGAGCTCGGCCAGGTCCGCCGACCCGGTGACGTAGCCGACCAGGCGCTTCTCGCCGGGCCGGTCCTCACGGGCGACGACGGCCGCCTGACGCACCCCGCGGAGCTCGGCCAGCGCCGCCTGGATCTCGCCGAGTTCGATGCGGTAGCCGCGGATCTTGACCTGGTCATCGGCGCGGCCCAGGTACTGCAGCTGCCCGTCGGCGCCCCAGCAGACCAGGTCGCCGGTGCGATACATCCGTGCCCCCGGCCCGCCGAACGGGCAGGCCACGAACCGCGACGCCGTCAGCGCTGCGCGCCGCCAGTACCCGCGCGCCAGTCCGGCCCCGGCCACGTACAGCTCGCCGACCACCCCGGGCGGCACCGGCCGCAGGGACTCGTCGAGGACGAACAACGCCGCGCCGGCCACCGGGGAGCCGATCGGCACCACCGGGGAACCGGGGTCGAGGGCTGCGCTGATCGCCGCGTACACCGTGGTCTCGGTGGGGCCGTAGGCGTTGATCATCAGGTGGCCGGGCGCCCACCGGTCGACCAGGTCCGTCGGGCAGGCCTCGCCGGCGACGACCAGGGCGGCCGACTCCAAGCCCCGCGGGTCCAACATGGCTGCGGCAGAAGGGGTTTGGCTCAGGACGGTGACGCGCTCCGCGATCAGCAGGGCGTGCAGGTCCTCCGGGGACCGGACCACCGCGTCGGGGACCACCACCAGGCGCCCCCCGCGCAGCAGCGCGCCGAAGATCTCCCAGACCGACACGTCGAAGCCGTAGGAGTGCCACTGCGACCACACCCCGGCGTCCGGCAGGCTGGCGTCCGCCGACGCCATCAGCTGCGTCACGTTGCGGTGGCTCACCGCCACGCCCTTGGGCAGTCCGGTCGTCCCCGAGGTGTAGATGAGGTAGGCGATGTCCTCCGCGCTGGGCCCGGGCAGGGCGGTGGCGGGCTGGGCCTCGACGGCGGGATCGTCCACGTCGATGACCGCCACGTCGTGGCCGTCCAGCCGGTGGGCCAGGTCGGCGGTGGTGGCCACCGCCGACCCGGCCCCCCGGCTGGACGGCCACGGCTGAAGCCGATGCGGGCCGCCGGGTGGGCGGGGTCGATGGGCAGGTAGGCCGCGCCGGTCTTGAGCACGGCGAGGATCGCCACGATCGCCTCGGCCGAACGCGAAAACATCAGTGCCACAACCTCGCCCGGGCCCGCACCGGTGCCGATCAACGCATGCGCCAACCGGTTCGACGCCTCGTCCAGCTCCCGATACGTCCACGACCACTGACCGCAACCGAGCGCCGGCGTATCCGGCGTGCGCGCCACCTGCGCGGCGAACGCTTCGGGAATCGACATCGGCGCGGTAACTGGTGCGGTCAGCGCCGCCCGGTTGCCGATCTCGTCGAGGCGGGCATGCTCGGCCGCGTCGAGCAGGTCGACCGACGAGACGGAGCGGCCGGGATCCGTGGTCATCGTCGCCAGCACCCGCTGCAACCGTCCGACCAGTGTCTCGATGCTCTCCGCGTCGAACACGTCGGTGCGGAACTCCACCCGCCCGCCGATTCCGGCGGGCTCGTTGGCCTCGGTCCAGCGCTCGGCCAGCGAGAACGTCAGGTCCATGCGGGCGACCTGAGTGTCCAGCGGCATCGAGCTGACCCGAACGTCGCCCAGCGCCAGTCCGGTCGCGGGGTCGTTGTCCTGCCCACCGAAGTTCTGCCAGGCCAGCATCACCTGGATCAGCGGGTGATGGGTCAGGCTCCGGGTCGGGTTGACCCGCTCCACCAGCACCTCGAACGGCACGTCCTGATGTTCGAAGGCCTCCAGGCTACGGGTGCGCACCCGGTCCAACAGGTCGGCGAAGGTGGGATCGCCGCCCAGCTCTTTCAGGTCGACCCGCAGCACCAGGGTGTTGACGAAGAACCCGACCAAGTCGTCGAGCGCGGGGTCGCGGCGTCCGGCGATCGGGAAGCCCACCGCCACATCGCTGCTCGCGCCGACCTTGGACAGCAGCACCGCCAGCGCGGCCTGCACCACCATGAAGCTGGTCGCATTGTGCTCGCGGGCGACCGCGGTGACCTGCTGCTGCAAGTCGGCGGGCCAGTCGATCGCCACCGCGGCCCCACGCTGGTCGGCGACCTGCGGGTAGGGCCGGTCGGTGGGCAGCTGCAACCGCTCCGGCATGCCGGCCAGGGCTTCTTCCCAATAGGCCAGCTGCTTGGCGATGCGGCTGTCGCGGTCCTTCAGGTCGCCGAATTGCGCGCGCTGCCACAGCGTGTAATCCACGTATTGGACCGGCAATTCGGGCCACTGCGGGGGATCCCCCGCGCGGCGGGCGGCGTACGCGACACCCAGATCGGCGGCCAGCGGCCGCAACGACCAACCGTCGGCGGCGATGTGGTGGACGACGGCCACCAACACGTGGTCATCGTCGGCCACGCGGAAAAGCCAGGCGCGCAACGGGATATCGGTGGCCAGGTCGAAGGTCTCGCGGGCCGCGGCCTTGACGGCCTTGTCCAGTCGGCTCTTCGACCAGTCCGCCGCGTCGATGACCCGCCAGCCGAAATCGGCCCGCTCGGCCGGGATGACCACCTGCTGCGGCGTGCCCTCGGGTGCGGCGAACACGGTCCGCAGGCTCTCGTGGCGGGCCACCACGTCGGCCAGCGCCGCCCCGAGCGCCTGCGCGTCGAGCGGGCCGCGCAGGCGCATGGCGGCGGCCATGTTGTAAACCGGTGACGGGCCTTGCAATTGGTCGAGGAACCACAACCGGCTTTGGGCGAACGACAGCGGAACCACCGCCGGCCGCGGACCGGCCACCAGCGGCTCCAGCCGGCCCGCGCCCTCACCGACCCGGGGTGCCAGTTGCGCGATGGTGGGCGCTTCGAAGATCGCGCGCACCGACAGGTACTCGTCGAGGTCGGTGTTGACCGCGGCGATCACGCGCATCGCCGAAATGCTGTCTCCGCCGAGGTCGAAGAACGATTGGTCGATGCCGACCCGCTCGACGCCGAGCACCTGTCCGTAGATGCCGGCCAGGATCTCCTCGGTGGGATTGGTCGGGGCGCGGTAGCCGGAGTTGGTGTATTCGGGTGCGGGCAGGGCGCGGGTGTCGAGTTTGCCGTTGAGGGTGACGGGCAGGGTGTCGAGGGTGACGAGGGCGGCCGGGACCATGTAGCCGGGCAGCCGCTCGGCCAGCGCGGCGCGCAGCGCGGCGGGCTCAGCGGTACCGGTCAGGTAGCCGACCAGGCGCTTGTCGCCGGGGCGGTCCTCGCGCACCACCACCACCGCATCCTCAACCCCGTCCAGAGCGGCCAGCGCCGAACGGATTTCGCCGACCTCGATGCGATACCCGCGGATCTTGACCTGCTCATCAGCACGCCCCACATAGCGCAGCTGCCCATCCGGGCCCCAGCACACCAAATCCCCGGTCCGGTACATCCGCTGCCCCGGCGCGCCGAACGGGCACGCCACAAACCGCGACGCACTCAGCCCGGCCCGGCGCACATACCCCAGCCCCACCCCGCGACCGGCCACATACAACGGCCCGGCCACATATAGCTCCCCGACTACCCCGACCGGTACCGGCCGCAGCCAGCCGTCCAGCACGAACAGTCCCGTCCCCGGCACCGCCGAACCGATCGGCGGCGCACCGGACTTCGCGGCCAGTGGGACACTCATGGACGCGAATATCGTGCCCTCGGTCGGCCCGTAGACGTTCATCATCGCCCGGCCGGGCGCCCAGCGGTCCACCAGCTCCGGGGGCACCGGCTCCGCGCCGATGACCAGCGCCGCCGAGTCCAGGCCCTCCGGTGACAGCATGCGAACTGCCGCCGGCGTCTGGCTCAGGACCGTGACCTTCTCGGCGACCAGCAAGGCATGGAAGTCCTTGGGCGAGCGGGCCACCGAGTCGGGCACCACGACGAGCCGACCGCCGTGCAGCAGCGCGCCCCAGATCTCCCACACCGAATAATCGAAGGCATACGAATGGAATTGGGTCCACACCTGATCCGACGTCAACGGCACGCCGACGGCCGGCGCGTCGAACAGCCGGGTCACATTGGCGTGGCTCACCGCCACGCCCTTGGGCGTCCCGGTCGTGCCCGAGGTATAGATGATGTGCGCCACGTCATCGGGCTCGGGGCCCGGTGGCGCCGACGCGGGCTGGGTCTGCAGGGCCGGGCTGTGCACGTCGATGATCGGCAACACGTGACCGGCCAGCTTCTCGGCCAGCGCCGCGGTGGTCACCGCGGCCACCGGCGCGGTATCGGCGAGCATGAACTCAATCCGCGCCGCCGGCAGCGCCGGATCGATCGGCAGATACGCCGCCCCAGACTTCAGCACCCCCACAATCGCCACGATCGCGTCGGCCGACCGGTCGAACACCAAGGCCACAACCTCACCCGGACCGGCCCCGCGTCCGATCAGCCAGTGCGCCAGTCGGTTCGCCGCTTCGTCGAGATCACGGTAGGTCATCGACCGGCCGCCGAAGGTCACCGCCGGCGCCTTGGGGTTGCGGGCCACCTGCGCGGCGAACAACGCCGGAATCGACGCGGGACTCCACGCCGCGGTCAGCACCGACCGGTTGCCGAACTCGTCCAGCCTGCGGTGTTCATCGGCGTCGAGCGCGTCGGTCGCCGACAACGGCCGCCCGGGTTCGGTCGTCATGGCCAGCAGCACCCGCCGCAGCCGCTCGATCAGCGTCTCTACGGCGTCCGCGTCGAAGACGTCGGTGTCGTATTCGACACGTAGGCGCAGTTCGTGTCCCGGCTGGGCCTGAATGGTCAGCGGGTAGTGGGTGGATTCCCGGCTGGCGATGTCGGTGATGGACAACTCCTGATCGCCCGACAAGGCGGCGGCGTCGATCGGATAGTTTTCGTAGGCGAACAGGGTGTCGAAAAGCTTGTCGTGTCCGACGATGCGGTGAATGTCGTTGAGCGCCAAGTGCTGATGGTCGAATGTGTGGTTGTTGGCGCCCTGCAGCTGCTCGAGCAGGTCGGCGGCGGTGGTCGTCGGGCTGATCTTCGCGCGCACCGGCACGGTGTTGATCATCAGCCCGACCATCGATTCCGCGCCGAGGAGTTCAGCCGGTCTGCCCGAGACCGTGGTCCCGAAGGCGACGTCATGCTGGCCGGTCAGCCAGCACAGCAGTTGCGCGTAGGCGGCCTGCAGCACCGTGTTGACGGTCGTGTGGCAGGAGCGCGCGAGTTCACCGACGGCGCGGGTGAGATCGGCGGGCAGGCTGAGCGTGTGGACGCCTTGCGTGCCCGGCTGCAGCCGGTCTTGTCGGCCGACCAGGGTCGGGGCGTCGAAGCCGGCGAACACTTCGCCCCAGGCGGCGCGGGCGGCGTCGCGGTCGCGAGCGGCCAGCCAGCCGACGAAGTCGCGGTAGGGCGCCGCGGCGGGCAGGCGCTGGCCGTAGTAGCCGGCGAAGATGTCACCGAGCAGGATCGGCATCGACCAGCCGTCGAGCACGATGTGGTGGTTGGTCAGTACCAGCCGGTGCCGGTCAACGGCGGTGCGGATCAAGGCCACCCGGAAGGGCGACTGGTTGACCAGGTCGCAGACGGCGGCGCGTTCGGCGGCGCAAAGCCGCTCGACGTGCGCGTCGACGTCCACGTCGGCGCCCAGCTCCAGGTACTGCCAGGCCGGCGCGGGCTCGGTCACGATGACCTGCACCGGCTCGTCGAACTGGTCGAAGAATCGGGACACCAGGTTCGGATGCCGCCGGACCACCGAGTGCACGGCATCGCGCAGGCGGTCGGGGTTGAGCGGGCCGGTGATGCTGATGTCGAGCTGGCCGGCGTACAGGTCGCCGGCATCCTGGCCGGCGCCCCGCATGGTGTTGGCGTGGAAGAGCAGGCCCTGCTGCACCGGGGTCAGCGGCAGCACGTCGGCGATGTGGCATTGCCGTTGCAGCTGGTCGATCTGCTTCTGGCTGAGGCGGGCGGGCGTGATGTCCGACGGCGTCAACCCGCCACCCCCGGATCGCACGTGGGCGCAGATCCCGGCCAGGGCCTCGAACCACAACCGGCTCAGCCGGCTGACCTGCCCGTCCTCCAGCGCCGATGGCGCCCACGTCCAATGCGCCCGCAGGCGCGGGCCGGCCTCGGTGTCGACGGTGGCCGCGTTGAGCTCCAGGGTGTGCATCAGCGGCATCGGGATGGCCGCGGCCGCGCCGGTGACCGAGCCCGGCATGGGGCGCCACATCTCGTCGGTGAGCTCACCGGCGCCGCCCTGCCGCCCCAGGTAGTTGAATCCGATCGGCGGGTCGGATGCGTCCAGGCCGGCATCGGTGTTCAGGTAGCGCAGCAGCCCGTAGGTCAGTGAATCGGGCAGGGCGCGCAGCTGTTCCTTGGCGTCCTTGATCGCCGCGCCCAACGACGGGCCGCCGGAAATGACTTGCGCCCAGGGCAATCCACCCGTGATCAAGGACACCGGGTACTTGGCGGTGAACCACCCCACGGTGCGTGACAGGTCGACGTCGCGGCCCAGCTCCTCGTGGCGGCCGTGGCCTTCGACGTCGATGCCGATCGGCGCCCCGCCTTCGGGGCCCAGGGATTCGACCAGCGCCAGGGCGAACGAGATCAGCAGGATGTCCTGCACGCCGGCGTGGAACGCCGCGGGCACCTCACCGAGCAGCATGCCGGTGGTCTCGGGGTCCAGCTCCACCGAGAGCTGCCCCGCGGCGGCGAAGGTGTCCGTCTCGGGCCGCACCGCGGGCAGCGCCGCGGGCGTCGCCGCCACCTGCCGCCAGGTGTCCAGCTGGTCCACGACGTCCGGGTCGTTGGCGCGCTCGGCCAGCTGCGCCGCCCAACGGGCGAACGACGTGCCACCCGGCGGCAACGCCACCGGCTGGCCGCCGCGACGCTGCGCCCAGGCGATGTTCAAGTCCTCCAACAGGATTCGCCAGGACACGCCGTCGACGGCCAGGTGGTGGATGATCACCACCAGCTGGGCGGTGGAGGTGACCCACAGCGCGCTCAGCATGACCCCTTCGGCCGGGTTCAGCCGCGACCGCGCCTCGACCAGCGCCGCGTCGGACAACGCCTCCACGGTGTGCAGGCAGTCGGCGGAGTCCACCGCGCCCGGCTCGGGCACCGTCAGCGACCATCCGTCGTCGACCCGCAGCCGCAGCATGGCGTGCCGATCGAGCAGCGCCTGCAGCACCACCAGCACGTCGGGCACCTCGACCCCGGCGGGGGCCTGGACCAGCATCGCCTGGTTGAACTGGTCCACCGGGCCCTGCACGCCCTGCAGCCAGCGGATGATCGGGGTGGCCGGCACCGCGCCCACGCCCTCGTCGGCCACGTCGGCGCGGGCGTCGGCCACCTCGGCCACCCGGGCCAGCCGGGCGACGGTCTGCTCGACGAAGATGTCGCGGGTCCGGCAGATCAGGCCGGCGGCGCGGGCCCGCGTCACCACCTGCATCGACGAGATGCTGTCGCCGCCCAGGTCGAAGAAGGAGTCGTCGACCCCGACCCGGTCCAGCCCCAGCACCTGGGCGTAGATGCCGGCCAGGATTTCCTCGACGGCATTGTCCGGGGCGCGATACCGGTCGGCGTCGGAGTATTCCGGTGCGGGCAGGGCTCGGGTGTCGAGCTTGCCGTTGGGGGTCAGCGGCAGCGCGTCGAGCACCACCACGGCGGACGGGATCATGTATGCCGGCAACCGCTCGGCCAGCGCGGCGCGCACGCCCGCCGGGTCGGCCGTTCCGGTGATGTAAGCGACCAACCGCTTACCGCCGGGCCGGTCCTCGCGGGCGACGACCACCGCCTGCTCGACGCCGTCCAGCCAGGCCAGCGCGGCGCGCACCTCGCCGAGTTCGATGCGGTACCCGCGGATCTTGACCTGCTCGTCGGCGCGGCCCAGGTAGTCCAGCTGACCGTCGACGCGCCAACGCACCAGGTCCCCGGTGCGGTACATGCGGGTGCCGGCTCCGCCGAACGGGCAGGCCACGAACCGCGACGCCGTCAGGGGCGCCCGATGCCAATACCCGCACGCCACGCCGGCACCGGCGACGTACAACTCGCCGACCACGCCGACGGGCACCGGCCGTAACCGCCCGTCGAGCACGAACAACGCTCCCCCGGGCACCGGCGAGCCGATCGGCACCACTCCGGATTCGACGGACGCCGAATCCAGGGGTCGGCTGACCGCCGCATACACCGTGGCCTCGGTCGGTCCGTAGGCGTTGATTATCGCCCGGCCCGCGCCCCACTTGTCCACCAGCTCGGCCGGGCACGCCTCGCCGGCCACCACCAGGGCGGCCGATTCCAGCCCCTCGGGCGAGAGCATCGCGGCCGCCGACGGGGTCTGGCTCAACACGCTGACCCGTTCGGCAACCAGCAACGCGTGGAAGTCTTCGGGTGAGCGCGCCACGGACTCGGGCACCACGACGAGCCGGCCGCCGTGCAGCAGCGCGCCGAAGATCTCGTGGACCGACACGTCGAAGGCCAGCGAATGCCACTGCGACCACACCCCGGCGCGCGGTAGACCGGCGTCCATGCGCGCCAGCAGCTGGGTCGCGTTCTGGTGGGTGACCGCGACGCCCTTGGGGACACCGGTCGTGCCGGAGGTGTAGATGAGGTAGGCAAGGTCTTCCGGCCCCGGCGCGGTCAGCGTCGCACCGGGTCGGGCGGGCTCGCGCTGATCGACGTCGATGACCGGTACCTCGGTGCCGATGAGCCGGTCGGCCAGGTCGGCGGTGGTGATGACGGCCATGGGCGCGGCGTCGGAGAACACGAACGCGATGCGCGACTCGGGCAGCGCCGGGTCGATCGGCAGATAGGCCGCCCCGGCCTTGAGCACCGCCAGGATCGCCACGATCGCGTCGGCCGAACGCGAAAACAGCAGGGCGACAGACTGTCCCGGGCCGGCGCCGCGGCCGGCCAGCACGAGCGCCAACCGGTGCGCGGCCTCGTCCAGCTCGCGGTAGGTCATGGACCGGCCGGCGCACACCAGAGCCACCGACTCCGGTGTGCGGGCCACCTGCGAGGCGAACAGGGCCGGAAGGGACACCGGCGCCGCCACCGGCACGGTCAGCACCGCACGGTTCCCCATCTCGTCGAGGCGGGCGTGCTCGGCCTCGTCGAGCAGACCCAGCGACGACAACGCCGGGGGGGGATCGACGGTCATGGCCGTCAACCCCCGCTGCACCCGTCCGACGAGCGTCTGGATGCTTCCCGGGTCGAACACGTCGGTGCGGAACCCCCCCGTCCCGCCGATACCGGCGGGCTCTCCGGCGGCGTCCCAGCGCTCGGCCAGCGAGAAGGTCAGGTCCATGCGGGCGGTTTGGGTGTCCACCGGCATCGGCGTGATCTCGACATCGCCCAGGGACAGCCCCGCGGCCGGGCCGCCGCCATCCTGACCGGCGAAGTTCTGCCAGGCCAACATGACCTGGACCAAGGGGTGGTGGGTCAGGCTTCGGGCGGGGTTGAGCCGTTCGACCAGCACCTCGAACGGCACGTCCTGGTGTTCGTAGGCGGCCAGGCTGCGCTGGCGCACCTGCGACAGCAGGTCGGTGAACGTGGGGTCGCCGCCTAGCTCGTTCAGGTCGACTCGGAGCACCAGGGTGTTGACGAAGAATCCGACCAATTCGTCGAGGGCGGGGTCGCGCCGCCCTGCGATCGGGAAGCCCACCGCCACATCGGGGTTCGCGCTGAGCTTCGACAGCAGTACCGCCAGGGCCGTCTGGACCACCATGAAGCTGGTCGCGTTGTGCTTGCGGGCCACCGCGCCGACTTGCTGCTGAAGCTCTGTCGGCCAATCGATTTCGACGGTGGCGCCGCGCTGGTCGGCCACCAGCGGGTAGGGCCGATCGGTGGGCAGCTGCACCCGGTCGGGCATCCCGGCGAGGGCCTCTTCCCAGTACCCCAGCTGGGCGGCGATGGGGCTCTGACGGTCGTCGAGGTCACCCAGCTGCGCGCGCTGCCACAGCGTGTAGTCGACGTATTGCACGGCCAACGGCGCCCACCCGGGGGCCTGCCCGGCGCACCGGCTGGCATACGCCGTGCCCAGGTCACGCACCAGTGGGGTGATCGACATGCCGTCGGCGGCGATGTGGTGGACCACGGCCGCCAGCACGTGCTCGTCGTCTCCGATGCGGAAAAGCTCTGCCCGCAGCGGGATTTCGGCGGCCAGGTCGAACGTGTAGCGCGCCGTGTCGCCGATGGCCTCGTCGAGCTGGCCCGCTGACCAGCCGCTTGCGTCGATGACCTCCCACCCGAAATCGGCCTGCTCGACGGGGGTCACCAGCTGCTGGGGTGTGCCCTCGGGCGCGGCGATCAGGGTGCGCAGGCTTTCGTGGCGGGCCACGACGTCGGCCAGCGCCGCACCGAGCGCGTCGGCGTCGAGCGGCCCGCTGAGCCGCAGGGCGGCCGCCATGTTGTAAACCGGTGACGGGCCCTGCAATTGATCGAGGAACCACAGCCGGTTCTGCGCGAACGACAACGGGATCACCGGGGGCCGCTCCGCGGCCACCAGGGGCTCGAGGCCGGCAGTGCCCTCACCGATCCGCAGCGCAAGCTGGGCGACGGTGGGCGCCTCGAACACGACGCGCACGGCAAGGCCGACCCCCAGCGCGCCGTTGATCGCGGCGATCAGGCCCATCGCCGAGATGCTGTCGCCGCCGAGTTCGAAGAAGGAGTCGTCGGTGCCGACGCGGTCGACGCCAAGGACCTCGGCGTAGATGGTGGCCAGGATTTCTTCGGTGGGATTTTGGGGGGCGCGGTAGTCACCGGCGGCGTATTCGGGGGTGGGATTTTGGGGGGCGCGGTAGTCACCGGCGGCGTATTCGGGGGTGGGCAGCGCGCGGGTGTCCAGTTTGCCGTTGGCGGTCAGCGGCAGCGCCTCTAGCCCCACGATCGCCGCGGGCACCATGAACGCCGGCAACCGCTGCGCCAAGGCGGTCCGCAGCTGAGCCGGATCGGCGGCGCCGGTGACATAGCCGACCAGGCGCTTGTCACCGGGGCGATCCTCACGGGCGACCACCACCGCCTGCTCCACACCCTCAAGCCCGCTCAACGCGGCCTGGATCTCGCCCAGCTCGATGCGATACCCGCGGATCTTGACCTGCTCATCGGCGCGCCCGAAGTACTGCAGTTGCCCGTCGGTGTTCCAGCACGCCAGGTCCCCGGTGCGATACATCCGCGTTCCGGCCCCGCCGAACGGGCAGGCCACAAACCGCGACCCGGTCAGCCCGGGCCGGCCGAGATATCCGGCGGCGACGCCGGATCCGGCGACATACAACTCGCCGACCACGCCCTCGGGCACGGGACGCAACGACTCGTCAAGCACGAACAGCGCCGCCCCGGGCACCGGGGAACCGATCGGCGGTACGCCCGACCCGGCCGCCAGCGGGGCGCTGATCGCCACGCACATCGTGGTCTCGGTCGGGCCATAGGCGTTGACCATCACCCGACCCCGCGCCCACCGATCCACCACCTCGGCCGGGCAGGCCTCCCCAGCCGTCACCAACGCCACCCCATCCAGGCCCGCCGGATCCAGCATCGCCACCGCCGACGGTGTCTGCGTCAACACGCTCACGCCCTTGGCGACCACCACCGCGTGGAAGTCCTCAGGCGAACGCGCGGTGTCCTCATCAACGACCACCACCCGCCCACCACGCAGCAGCGGCGCAAAAATCTCCCACACCGACACGTCGAACGCCAGCGAATGCGCATGCGACCACACCCCGGGCACCGGCAAACCGGCATCCAGCGACCTGATCAACTGCGTCACGTTACGATGAGTCACCGCAACACCTTTGGGCACACCCGTAGTACCCGAGGTGTAAATCACATACGCCACACCCTCGGCATCCGGCAGCGCAAGGCCCGTCGCGGGCAAGGTGTCCAGGCGCCGATCGCCGACGTCGATGACGGGCACGCCGTGCCCCTCGAGTCGCCCGGCCAGATCAGCGGTGCTGACCGCGGCCACCGGCGTGGCGTCGCCCAGCATGAACTCGATCCGGGCATCCGGGGAGGAAGGGTCGATCGGCAGATAGGCCGCCCCCGTCTTGAGCACCGCCAGCATCGCCGCGACCGCCTCCGCCGACCGCGAAAAGAGCAGCGCCACAACCCGACCCGGACCCGCACCCTCGGCCACCAACAGATGCGCCAACCGATTCGACGCCTCGTCCAGCTCCCGGTAGGTCGCGGACACGCCCTCGCACACCAGCGCCACCGCCTCCGGGGCGCCGGCCACCTGTGCGGCGAACAACTCCGGCATCGACACCGGCGGATCCACCGGCCCCGCCAAAACCGCCGTATTGCCAAGCTGTTCCAGACGCGCGTGCTCGGTGGCGTCGAGCAGGTCCACCGACGACAACACCCGCGAAGGATCACCCGCCATCGCCACCAACACCCGCTGCAGACGTTCGATCAGCGTCTCGATGCTCCGCGCGTCGAATACGTCGGTGCGGAATTCCACCCGACCGGCGATCCCCGCGGCCTCGCCCGTCTCGGTCCAGCGCTCGGCCAGGGAGAACACCAAATCCATTCGCGCCGACTCGGTGTCGACCGGCACGGAGGTGACCTCGAGCTCGCCCAGCGTCAGACCGGTGGCGGGTTCGTCGTTTCCGGCGAAGTTCTGCCAGGCCAGCATCACCTGCACCAGCGGGTGGTGGGTCAGGCTTCGGGCCGGGTTGAGCCGCTCCACCAGCAGCTCGAACGGCACGTCCTGGTTTTCGAAGGCTGCCAGACTGCGTTCCTGAACCCGCGTCAACAGTTCGGTGAAGCTGGGGTCACCGGCGAGGTCGACCCGCAGCACCAGCGTGTTGACGAAGAAACCGACGAGCTGGTCGAGCGCGCGGTCGCGGCGCCCAGCGATCGGGAAGCCCACCGCCACATCGGAACTCGCACTGAGCTTGGACAGCAGCACCGCGAGCGCGGCCTGCACCACCATGAAGGTGGTCGCGTTGTGCTCGCGGGCCACCCGGCGGACCTGCTGCTGCAGCTCCGCCGGCCAGTCGACGACCACGCTGGACCCGCGCTGATCGGCGACCGGCGGGGAGGGCCGGTCGGTGGGCAGCTGCAACCGTTCGGGCATGCCTGCCAGGGCGTCCTGCCAGTAGGACAGCTGGGCCGCGATCGCGCTGTCGCTGTCGTCGAGTTCGCCGAATTGCGCCCGCTGCCACAGCGTGTAGTCGACGTACTGCACGGGAAGGTCGGCCCAGCCCGGCGCCTGCCCCGCGGACCGGCTGGCGTACGCCACACTCAGGTCGGCGGCCAACGGCGTGAGCGACAACCCGTCCGCGGCGATGTGGTGCACCACGATCACCAACAGGTGCTCCCGCTCGCCCAGGGCGAAAAGCTTTGCGCGCAGCGGGGTTTCGTTGGCCAGATCGAACGTGTAGCGGGTCGCCGCTGCGATGGCCCGGTCCAGTTCGCCGTCCGCCCGTCCGGTGGAATCAACGACGTCCCAGCCGAAGTCGACGTCCTCGGCCGGGACCACCACCTGCTGGGGCGTTCCGCCGCGGGCGGGGAATCGGGTGCGCAGGCTTTCGTGGCGCCCCACCACATCGGCCAGGGCCGCGCGCAGCGCGTCGGCATCGAGGCACCCGCTCAGCCGCAACGCGGCCGCCATGTTGTAGATGGGCGACGGCCCCTGCAACTGCTGGATGAACCACAACCGGCTCTGGGCAAAGGACAACGGGATCACCGGCGGGCGTTCACCGGCCACCAGCGGCGCCAGCCGGCCCGCCCCCTCGTCGATGCGGGGCGCCAACTGCGCGACCGTCGGCGCCTCGAACACGACGCGCACCGGGAGGTCGGTGTCCAGCGACGAATTGACCGCAGAGATCAGCCGCATCGTGGATAGCGAGTCGCCGCCGAGATCGAAGAACGAGTCGTCGACACCGACGCGTTCGACGCCGAGCACCTCGGCGTAGATGCCGGCCAGGATCTCCTCGGTCGCGGTGGTAGGGGCGCGGTAATTGTCGACGTCTCGATAGTCGGGTGCGGGCAGTGCGCGGGTGTCGAGTTTGCCGTTGACCGTCATGGGCAGGGCAGGGAGTACGACCACGGCCGCCGGGACCATGTAGGCGGGGAGGCGCTCGGCGAGCGCGGCCCGGGCCCTGCCCGCGTCCGCCGTCCCGGTGACGTACCCCCCCAGGCGCTTGTCACCGGGCCGGTCCTCGCGCGCGACCACCACCGCCTGCTCCACCCCGTCCAAAGCGCCCAGCGCCGACTGGATTTCGCCGAGCTCGATGCGGTAGCCGCGGATCTTGACCTGCTCGTCGGCGCGGCCCAGGTAGCGCAGTTGCCCGTCGGGACCCCAGCACACCAGGTCGCCGGTGCGGTACATGCGAGTCCCGGGCGCGCCGAACGGGCAGGCCATGAAGCGCGAGGCGGTCAACTCCGAGCGCCGCCAGTACCCGACGCCGACGCCGTCGCCGGCCAGATACAGCTCGCCGACCACGCCGGCCGGCACGGGCCGCAGCCATTCGTCGAGCACGAAGAAGGCCGCCCGCGTGACCGGGGACCCGATCGGCGGGAAACCCGAACCCGCTTGCAACGGCGCGCTCTTGGACGCCCACATCGTGGTTTCGGTGGGGCCGTAGACGTTCACCATCACCCGTCCGGGTGCCCAACGGTCCACCAGCTCGGGCGGGCAGGGCTCCGCGCCGATCACCAGTGCGGTCCCGTCCAGCCCGTCGGTCGGGAGCAACCCGACGGCGGACGGGGTCTGGGTGAGCACGGTGACCCCCTCGCCCACCAGCAGGGCGTGGAATTCCTCCGGCGAGCGGGACACCGACTCGGGCACCACCACCAGGCGCCCGCCGTGCAGCAGCGCCCCCCAGATCTCCCACACCGAGAAGTCGAAGGCGTAGGAGTGGAACTGGGTCCACACCTGATCCGGCGATAGCGCGATGCCGATCTGCAGGGCGTCGAATAGCTGCGCGACGTTGTGCTGGGTTACCGCAACGCCTTTGGGCACGCCGGTGGTGCCGGACGTGTAGATGATGTGGGCGTTGGGCACGCCGGTGGTGCCGGACGTGTAGATGATGTGGGCGAGGTCGTCGGGCGCGGGGGGCGGGGGCGGCGTGCCTGGCCGGCCGGCCAGGTCGGGGTGGTTCACGTCGACGACCGCCAGGTCGAACCCGTCCAGCCGGTCGGCCAGGGCGGCCGTGGTGACCGCGGCGATCGGCGCGGCGTCGGTGAGCATGAACTCCATCCGGGCCGCCGGCAGCGCGGGGTCGATCGGCAGGTAGGCGGCCCCGGACTTGAGCGCGGCCAGGATCGCCACGATCGCCTCGGCCGAACGCGAGAACAGCAGCGCCACCCGTTCGCCCGGGCGGGCGCCGTTCTCGATCAGCAGGTGCGCCAGCCGGTTGGCGGCCTCGTCCAGCTCCCGGTACGTCATGGATGTGCCGTCGCAGACCAGGGCCACCGCGTCGGGGGTGCGGGCCGCCTGCGCGGCGAACAACGCCGGAACCGTCACCGGCATTGCCGGCCGGGTCAGCACTCCCCTGTTGCCCCACCTCTCCAGCCGGGCGTGCTCACCGGCATCGAGCAGGTCGATCGACGACAGCCGTCGCTCAGGTTCGGCGGTGACCGCCGTCAGCAGCCGCTGCAACCGCTCGATCAATTGCTCGACCGTGTGGGCATCGAACACGTCGGTGCGGTATTCGGCCGTCACGACAATGCCGGCGCGCGCCCCCGACTCGGTGAAGCGCTCGGCAAGGGAGAACGTCAAATCCATGCGAGCGGTGTCGGTGTGCACGGGCATCGGCGTGACCTGCAGATCGCCCAGGGCCAATCCGCCCGCCGGGGCAGTGACCTCCCCGGGGAAGTTCTCCCAGCCCAACAACACCTGGATCAGCGGATGATGGCTCATGCTCCGGGTAGGATTGAGCCGTTCCACCAGCAGTTCGAAGGGCACGTCCTGGTGTTCGAAGGCGGCCAGGCTGCGCCGTCGCACCTGCGCCAGCAGGTCGGCGAACGTGGGATCCCCGCCTAGCTCTTTCAGGTCGACCCGCAGCACCAGGGTGTTGACGAAGAAGCCGATCAACTCGTCGAGCGCCGGCTCGGTTCGCCCGGCGATCGGGAAGCCCACCGCCACGTCATCGCTCGCGCTGATCTTGGAGAGCAGCGCGGCGAACGCGGCCTGGATCACCATGAAGCTGGTCGCGTTGTGCTCGCGCGCCGCCCGGCGAATCTGCTGCTGCAGCTCCGCCGGCCAGTCGACCGCCAGACGGGCGCCGCGGTGGTCGGCGACCTGCGGGTAGGGCCGATCCGTCGGCAGCTGCAGGCGTTCCGGCAGCCCGGCCAGGGCGTCGGCCCAGAAGTTCAGCTGGGCCGAGATGCGGCTGTCGGCATCATCGACGTCACCGAGATGCGCGCGCTGCCACAGGGTGTAGTCGACGTACTGCACCGCCAACGGCGCCCAGTCGGGGGCATGCCCCGCACACCGGCTGGCATACGCCACCCCGAGGTCACGCGCGAACGGGGTGATCGACCAGCCGTCGGCGGCGATGTGGTGCACCGCGACCAGCAGGATGTGCGCGTCGTCGCCGAGGGTGAAAAGCTCGGTGTGCAGCGGGCTTTCGCTCGCCAGATCGAAGGTGTAGCGGGCCGCCGCGGCCATGCGCTCACGCAGCCGGTCTTCCGGCCACCCGCGGGCGTCGACGACCTCGCAGGCGAAGCCGATCCGCTCGGCGGGAATCACCACCTGCTGCGGGATCCCGTCGGCGGCCGCAAACACGGTGCGCAGGCTTTCGTGCCGGGCCACGACGTCGGCCAGCGCCGCACCGAGCGCGTCCGCGTTCAGGTACCCGCGCAACCGCAACGCCACGGTGACGTTGTAAATCGGTGAGGGGCCCTGGAACTGGTCGATGAACCACAGCCGGGTCTGGGCGAACGACAGCGGAATCACCGCCGGGCGGTCCCGCGCCACCAGGGGCTCCGGCCGGTTGGCTTCGTCACCGACGAGAAGCACCAACTCGGCGACGGTGGGCGCCTCGAAGACGGCCCGCACCCCGAGGTTCGCGTTCATGCTCGCGTTGACCGCCGCGATCAGGCGCATCGCCGACAGCGAGTCCCCGCCCAGGTCGAAGAACGAGTCGTCGACGCCGACCCGCTCCAGCCCCAGCACCTGTCCGTAGATCCCGACCAGGATCTCCTCGGCGGGAGTAGACGGGGCGCGGTAGTGATCCACGTCCTGGTACTCCGGTTCGGGCAGGGCCCTGCGATCGAGCTTGCCCGAGGAGGTCATCGGGAATTCCTCGAGCGCCACGATGTGTGTCGGCACCATGTACTCGGGCAACCACGCGTTCAGCTGCTCGCGCACCTCACCGATCTTGGTGTTGGTGCGGGGGTCGTTGGCGTGGCTGGTGCGCTGCCGCACCCCCGCCGGGGGCAGGTACAGATCGGTCAGGGCCGCGGCCGGCTGGTGGTCGGCGTCGACGAAAACCGCACTGAGAGTGCCGGGTTGGGCACCCCAGGTAACGGCGACACGATAGCCGGCGGAGTCGCCTACGCGATGCAGCTCTTCGGCGACGGTGACGGCGACCTCGGGACTGGCTTGGGCGAGCGCGTCCTCGACGGATAAGCCCGCGGCGAGCGCACTCTGGACGCGGACGTCGGCGATCACTCCGGCCTGGGGGATGTCGATGAGGCGGACGACGGCAGGACGCAGCGACACCAGGTCGTCACGAAGTCCATCGAGGCCCGCGCGGTCGGCCCACGACCAGGTGGGCGCGGTGGCCACCGACCGCACGGGCGCGGGTGCCTTGTGGATGACGACGTCGTAGCGGTACCTGTTCAGCTCGTTGTCGGACAAGCCGCGTTTGAGTTGGATTTCCAATCCGCCCGCCGACGGGCGGTTGACGGCCCAGGTGGTGAAAAAGTCCGGGGCCAGGAGCAATTCGGTTTCACCGAGCATGGCGTGGCTGACCCGCTTGCGGATCTCGTCGGCGTCGGCGGCTTCGGCGCTGCGGGACAGGGCTATCCCGGTCTGGAACGCGCCCTGCAGTGCGTGGTTACGGACGTCACCGATGAACAGCGCGCCGCCGGGGGCCAGCAGCTCCATCGCGTTGTCGATGACCTCGGCCAGATATCCCGCGTTCGGGAAGTACTGGACGACCGAGTTGACGATGACGGTGTCGAAATGGCCGCGCGGCAACCGGTCCGTGACGTGGGCGGGCTGGGTGAGCAACTCGACCCGGTCCCGCCATCCGAACTGCGACTGCTCCAGTGAGCGGGCCAGGTTTTCGATGGCCACGGGCGAGAAGTCGGTCGCGACATACTGATCGCACTCCGGCGCGATCTGCGACAGCAGCAAACCCGAACCGGCGCCGATCTCGAGGACGCGCCGCGGCCGCAGGGCCATGATCCGATCCACCGTGGCGGCACGCCATTCGATCATCTCGTCGAGCGGGATCGGCTCGCCGGTGTAGCTGCTGTTCCAGCCGCGGAAGTCCATGCCGAATCCGGATCCGAGATCGGCGCCGTACAGGTCGTCGTAGAGGTGTTGCCACTCTTCGACGTCTTCCACGTCGTGATCGGCGTTGGTGTTGTGGTCGAGGGTGACGTAGGCGACCAGATGAGAGCCGGCGGCGCCGTCACGCACGGTGACGGCGGCCTGGGTGACATGCGAGCACGCCAGCAGCGTGTTCTCGATCTCACCCAATTCGATGCGCTGGCCGCGCAGTTTGATCTGCTTGTCGGCGCGACCCACGAAATCCAGGGTGCCGTCGCGGGTCCAGCGCACCAGGTCGCCGGTGCGGTACATGCGCGAGCCGGCGCCGCCAAATGGGTTGGCCACGAACCGTTCCGCCGTCAGGTCCACGCGCCCCATGTAGCCGTGCGCCAGCGCGGGCCCGCTCACGTACAGCTCACCCACCACCCCGATGGGCGCCGGGTTCAGCCAGCCGTCGAGCACCATGGCGCAGACGCCCGCGATCGGGGTGCCGATCCGAACCGGCCCCTCGGCCGGCAGGGGTGCACTCATGGTGACCCAGATAGTGGTTTCGGTCGGGCCGTACACGTTGAACATGCGCCGGCCCGGCGCCCACGCGGCCACCAACTCCGCCGGACACGCCTCGCCGCCGACCATCAATCTGTCGAATTCGGGCAGCCGCGAACGATCCAGCGACGACAGCACCGTCGGGGTCAGGAAGGCCGCGTTGACGCGTTGGCTTTGCAGCAACGCGGTCAGCGGCTCCCCCGCATACACCCCGGGAGGGGCCACCACCAGCGCCGCCCCCGACACCGCCGCCAACAGCATCTCGCCGACCGACGCGTCGAAGGTCGGCGCGGCCACCATCAGCACCCGCGTGTCCGCGCTCAGCCCGCACGACTTGCGTTGCGCGGCAGCCCATCCCAGCAGCCCCTCGTGGCCCACCACCACGCCTTTGGGGACACCGGTCGACCCCGAGGTGAAGATCACGTAGGCGGCGTCATGGGCCGTCAGTGGGGCCAGCCGATCGGCGTCGGTGATCGGGTTCGCGCTGACCCCCGACAGGTCCAGCCCATCGATCCGGATAACCGGGCGCGGTCCGGCCGCGGCCACTTCATCGGTGGCGCAGGTCAATACGCAGCCCGCGCCCGCCGTTTCGAGTACCGTGGTGATCCGCTCGACCGGGTGGTCCAGATCCACCGGCGCGTGCACGCCGCCGGCCTTGATCACCGCCCACCACGCGACCACCAACTCGAGGCAGCGATCCATCGCCACGCCCACGGCGCGCTCGGGACCCACGCCGGCGTCGATCAGCTTGCGGGCCAGGCGGGTCGACCATTCGTCGAGCTGACGGTAAGACAGCCGCCGCTCGCCGTCGACCACGGCGACGGCGTCCGGGTCGGCCGCGACGGTCGCCGCCAGCAACTCCGGGGCAACGCCCACCGGCGCGGCCGTACCGGCGCCGGACAGCTTCGCCAGCACCAGGTCGCGCTCGTCGCGGCCGAGCAGCTGGACCCCGGACAGGCGCCGTCCGGGACCGGACGTCATCGCCACCAACACCCGCTGGAACCGCTCGACGAGCGCTTCGACGCTCTCGGTGTCGAACACGTCGGCGTCGAACTCGACGTGCAGGCCGAGTTCACGGCCCGGGAGCGCCTCCATCGTCAGTGGGTAGTGGTTGTATTCACGGTTGGTGAACCCGGCGATCGCCAGCCCGTCGGGGCCCAACTGCATGCCGTCGCCGATCGGGTAGTTCTCGTAGACGAACAGGGTGTCGAAGAGCTGCTCGTGGCCGGTGATGCGATGAATGTCGTTGAGCGCCAGGTGCTGATGTTCAAGCGTGTCGTTGTTGGTGTCCTGCAGCTGACGCAGGAGGTCCGCGGCGGTGGTGGTCGCGCCGATGTTGGCGCGCACCGGCACGGTGTTGATCAACAGCCCCACCATCGATTCCGCGCCGGCCACGTCCAGTTGGCCCACGCGAGACCGCGGGGTGCCGAAGACGACGTCGTGCTGACCGGTCAGCGAGGTCAGCAGCAACGCCCAGGCGCCGTGCAGGACGGTGCTGACGGTGGTCTGGCAGGAGCGTGCCAGTTCAGTGACCGCACTCGTGGTCTCCTCGGCCACGCGGAAGGATGCCGCACCGCGCCGCCCTTGGCCCAGGCGATCTTTCGGGCCGACGAGCGTCGGCGCCTCGAAGTCGGCGAGCACCTCAGCCCAGGCCGCGCGGGCGGCATCGACGTCGCGATCGGCCAGCCAGGTGACGAAGCTGCGGTAGGGGGCGGCGGCGGGCAGCGGTTCACCGTAGTAGCTGGTGAAGATTTCGCGCAGCAGGATGGGCAACGACCACCCGTCGAGCACGATGTGGTGGTTGGTCAGCACCAGCCGGTGCCGGTCCTCTCCGGTACGGATCACCGCGACCCGGAAGGGCGGCTGGTCGGCCAGGTCGCCGACGGCGGCGCGTTCGGCGGCGCAGAGCTCTTCGATCTGCCGCTCGGTGTCGAGGTCGGTGTACCGCCATGCCACCGCCGGGCGGGCCGGGATGATCTGCACCGGTTCGTCGAACCGTTCGTAGAATCGGGCCGCCAGGTGCGGATGCCGGTTGATGACCGTGTGTACCGCATCGTGCAGGCGGTCGGGGTCCAGCGGGCCGGTGAGCGTGAAATCCAGTTGCACCGCATACATGTCGTCGCTGCCGTGCGCGGTGCTCGAATGGAAGAGCAGACCCTGCTGCAGCGGGGTCAGCGGCAGGATGTCGGCGAGGTCGTATCGCCGTTGCAGCTCGTCGATCTGCGGTTGGCTCAGCCGGGCGGGCGCGATGTCCGAGGGCGTGAGCCCGCCGCCACCGGCCCGCACGTGCGCGCAGATGCCGGACAAAGCGTCGAACCACAATTGGCTCAACCGGCCGATCTGCGCTTCGTCGAGGGCCGACGGCGCCCACGTCCAGTTGGCGCGCAGTTGCGGACCGGCGTCGGTGTCGACGGTGCCGGCGTTGAGTTCGACAGTGTGTGCCAACGGCATCGGGATCGCCGCGGCGGCGCCGCTCAACGAGAGGCTCTCCGGGTGCAGCCGCCACAGCTCATCGGGCAGCTCGGTTCCCGTGACCAGGCGACCGAGGTAGTTGAACCCGATCGGCGGGTCGGCCCCGTCGATCTTCGCGTCGCCGTTGAGGTAGCGCAGCGCACCGTAGGTCAGCGGGTGCGGCACGGCGCGAAGCTGTTCCTTGGCTTCCTTGATCAGCGTTCCCAGCTCCCGCTCGCCGGCCACCACCTGGGCCCAGGACGCCCCGCTCACGGTCAAGGACACCGGGTATTTGGTGGTGAACCAGCCGACGGTGCGCGACAGGTCCACGTCAGGCGCGAGTTCCTCGTGACGGCCGTGGCCTTCGACGTCGATGCCGATCGAGGCCTCGCCGCCCAGGAACTCCGTCCACGCCAGCCCGAAGGCGATCAGCAGAATGTCTTGCACGCCGGCATGAAACGCCGCCGGCGCCTCGCCGATGAGCGTGCGGGTGACCTCGACCTCCAATGACACCGACAGGTGCCCGGCGGCGGCGTAGGTGTCGGCCTCGGGGCGCACCGCCGGCAGTGCGGGCGGGGTCGCCGCGATCCGCTTCCAGGCCCCGGCTTGCTCGATGACTTCCGGGCGACGCGCGTGCTCGCCCAGCAGCGACGCCCAGCGGGCGAACGACGTCCCGCCTCCGGGCAGCGCCACCGGCTGCCCGCCGCGGTGCTGGGCCCATGCGATGTTCAAGTCCTCCAACAGGACTCGCCAGGACACCCCGTCGACGGCGAGGTGGTGGACGATCAACGCCAGCTGGCCGGTGGGGCCGGCCCACACCGCGCTCAGCATCGTTCCGGCGGCGGGGTCCAGCCGCGACCGGGCCGCCGCCAGCGCCTCGTCCGAGAGAACATCCACCGACCGCAGGCAGCCGGTCGCATCCACGGAACCCGCCTCGGGCACCCACAGCGCCCATCCGTCGGCACCGTCGCCCTCGACGCGCAGCCGCAGCATGGCGTGCCGATCCAGCAAGGCCTGCAACACAATCGCCACGTCGGCCTCGGTCACCCCTGCGGGCGCCTGCAGCAGCATCGTTTGGTTGAACTGGTCGGTCGGGCCGTTCACGCCGTGCAACCACCGCATGATCGGGGTGGCCTGCACCGGACCGAGACCCTCGTCGATCACCTCGGTTTGGCCGCCGGTCATCGCGGCCACGCTGGCCAGGCGGGCAACGGTCTGCTCGACGAAGACGTCGCGGGGCCGGCAGCTCAGGCCGGCGGCCCGCGCCCGCGACACCACCTGCAGCGCCAGGATGCTGTCGCCGCCGAGTTCGAAGAAGGAGTCGTCGGTGCCCACGCGGTCGACGCCAAGGACCTCGGCGTAGATGCTCGCCAGGATTTCCTCGGTCGGGTTCTGCGGAGCGCGGTAGTCACCGGCGGCGTACTCGGGGGTGGGCAGCGCGCGGGTATCCAGTTTGCCGTTGGCGGTCAGCGGCAGCGCTTCCAGTCCCACGATCGCCGCGGGCACCATAAACGCCGGCAACCGCTGCGCCAAAGCGGTCCGCAGCTGAGCCGGATCGGCGGCACCGGTGACATAACCGACCAGACGCTTGTCACCAGGGCGATCCTCGCGGGCCACCACCACCGCCTGCCCCACGCCCTCGAGTGCGCCCAACGCCGCCTGGATCTCGCCCAACTCGATGCGATACCCGCGGATCTTGACCTGCTCATCGGCGCGGCCCAGATAACGCAACTGCCCATCAGCACCCCAGCACGCCAGGTCCCCGGTGCGATACATCCGCCTACCGGCCCCGCCGAACGGACAAGCCACAAACCGCGACCCGGTCAACCCCGCCCGACCCACATAACCGGTGGCCACCCCGGCCCCGGCGACATACAACTCGCCCACCACCCCCGGCGGCACCGGCCGCAACCAGCCATCAAGCACCAACAGCGCCGCCCCCGGCACCGGCGACCCGATCGGCGGCACGCCCAAGCCCGCCTCCAGCGGAGCGCTGATGGCCACGCACATCGTCGTCTCGGTCGGCCCATAGGCGTTGACCATCACCCGACCCGGCGCCCACCGATCCACCACCTCAGGCGGGCAGGCCTCCCCCGCCATCACCAACGCCACCCCGTCCAGACCGGCCGGATCCAGCATCGCCACCGCCGACGGCGTCTGCGTCAGCACCGTCACGCCCCCGGCGATCAACACCTCATGCAGATCCTCGGGCGAACGCGCGGTGTCCTCATCGACGACCACCACCTGCCCACCGCGCAACAGCGGGACGAAGACCTCCCACACCGACACATCGAACGCCAGCGAATGCGCATGCGACCACACCCCCGGCGCCGGCAAACCAGCGTCCAGCGACCCGATCAACTGCGTCACGTTACGATGCGTCACCGCAACACCTTTAGGCACACCCGTGGTACCCGAGGTGTAAATCACATACGCCACCCCATCGGCATCCGGCTCGGGCAGGGCCGTGTGCGGCTCGGCGTCGATGCGCCGATCATCGACATCGATCACGCTGACCCCGCGACCCTCAAGACGCACCGCCAGATCCGCCGTAGTCACCACCGCCACCGGCGCGGCGTCAGCCAACATGAACCCGATCCGCGCATCCGGGGAGGAAGGATCGATCGGCAGATACGCCGCCCCGGACTTGAGCACCGCCAGCATCGCCACGACCGCCTCCGCCGACCGCGAAAACACCAGCGCCACAACCCGCCCCGGGCCCGCACCCTCGGCCACCAAACAACGCGCCAACCGATTCGACGCCTCATCCAGCTCCCGATACGACACCGACCCGCCCGCGCACACCAACGCCACCGCCCCCGGCGCACGCGCCACCTGCGCGGCGAACAACGAAGGCACCGACACCGGCAAAGCCGCCCGCCCCGCCAAAACCGCCGTATTACCAAGCCCTTCCAGACGCGCGCGCTCTGCATCGCCGACCAGATCCACCGACGACAACACCCGCGACAAATCACCCGCCATCGCCACCAACACCCGCTGCAGACGTCCCGCCAAATCCGAGACGTCGAAGTTCGAGAACGGTTGCCCGACACCGACGGTGCTCAGGAATTGCTGGTCCCCGAAGCCGAGGAAGAACAGTCCGAAGTGACCGACCGGGCCGAAGGTGGTGTATGTGGCGGTCGCCGGGACACCGGCGAGGCTGAGGGTGAGTCTGGCCGGAACGAAGTTGACGACGACCCGGTTGGACGCCTGCGGGGCGCCACGGAACCCGCCGTCGCCGCCAAGCATGTGGACTGGAAATCGCTGATGCCGCAGCGCTTCTCGCGAGCGGGTGTCGACCTGCTGGAGGAAGTCGGCGACTGTCCCGTGCGGCGACGCGTTCAAGACAAGGGGCACGACCCCGGCGAGCATGCCGGGATGGGTCTTCGATTCGGGATCCGTCCGGCGGCTGACCGGGAAGTCGAGCACCACCTCGTCGGAATTGTCGGTACGGAACCCGCGCACCAACAGCGCGCACGCGGCGGTGAGCACCGACGACCGGCGGATGCCCAGCGCTTTGGACAACTGTTTGATCAGGGCGACCACCGACGAGTCCAATTGGACCGGTGGGGAGGGTGCGTAGGGATCGCGCTCGCCGCCGGTTTGGGTCAACCGATAGTCGGGCTCGCTTGCCGAAGGAAGGTGTTGGGCCCAATAGGTCTGGTCCTCGGCGTAATCGGCGGAAGCCGCATACTCCGCCTCGCTGTCGACAAGGTCACGCAACGAACCGAAGAAGGCCGGCGATATCGCGGCGCCGGTGGCGAGTGCGGAATAGACGGCCGCAATCCGGCGGCCGAGTAGCGCGATGCCCAACCCGTCGATGGCGATGTGATGGCAGCAGGTGAACCAGTAGTACTCATCGGGCGCCGTCTGGAAGAGGTAGAAGTTGATCATCGGGCCGGTGAGCGGGATCGGCGTCCGTTGGATGGCCGACGCCCTCTCCCGGACCTCGCGCTCGGGATCGGGCGAACCGCTCACGTCGTAGAAGGCCAGTTCGATATCGGGGTCCTCGATCGCGGTCTGGAAGACTTCGCCGTCTACCTCGAAGAAGCACGCCCGGATGCTTTCGGCCTCGCCCACCACGTGACGCATCGCCTGCTCGAACAACGCGCGGTCAACCGCGCCCTCGATCCGCACCAGCACCCCGAGCTGCCATGCCACATCGAAGTGACCCGTTTGCTGCGCGAGCCAGATGTCCAGCTGCGCCCGCGTCAGCGGCAATGCACGGTCACTGCGTTCCACAAATTCCCCCCGAAAGCTTTTCCGACTCCTTCATACCTAGACTGTCTACGCATCACAAACCAGGAGCGGACAGCCTGTCACGCAGGCTTTTCGGACGGATGTCCGGCCAATTCTGTTCGATGTAGTCGAGGCAGGCGGCCCGGTCGGCCTCTCCGTACACCACCCGCCAGCCGGCCGGGACATCCGTGAAGACCGGCCAAAGGCTGTGCTGTTCCTCATTATTGACCAGGACGAAAAATTTGCCACTGTCGTCATCAAAGGGATTGCTCTGCAACGGACGACCTCCTCTGCCAAGGTGAAAATTGCATGACGGTCCCGCGCGCAGCACAAAACTATGTGCCGCGCTTCAGGATTGGCCGTTACTTTCGACCAGTGTGCCGATCTGCCCGCGGGCACGAAGCCGGTGCCGGTGGGCTTGATTGCGGAAATCCCCGTCGTGATGTGACTGGCTGCAGTTCGGGCCCCAGTTCTTCCCCGGCCCGAATCGCAATACCGTCCGCAACATCAACAGTAACCCCAAAATCGCGGAAGCTTCTCCGCGGGGGCTTTCCGTCGGTGCTACAGCGGACCACTAACATGCTGGCACTACGACTTTGGACGTCGCGCTCCACGGCTCGCCGGTTACCCGCCGACACCCGCCGTCAAACCTATGAATTTCGTTCTTGCATAAGAGATTCGCACCCCCGGTTTGTTCGACGCGTGTCGCGTCATCCAGCAAGAACAAAACTTTGTCCCCGCCAGCTTCGTCATCATCGGACACGGAGAGGTGGCCGCGCGATTCCGGCGCCCTCCGAACGCAATGGCCGCGGTTTGCTGTCATGCCGTGGACACATTGCCGGAACGACCGCACACCTTTTGCGGTCACGTTCCGGTTCACCCCAGGGCAGCAAGCTTTCAGCCGCGACATGGCGGGAGGAAGGCCCGACATTCGTGCATCGTAATTCCTGATCGCGACAAGCGGGCGCGGTTTGTCGGCCTTGCCCGAAAGCCACGATGCTTTGAGGGGCGTAACCACAACGGGAGCTTGCTACAGCAGAGGCCTGTGGCGGCTGCGCACGATGCCAGCCGGCGCAGCGCTTAGCTGCAGACGGGCGGACAGGCGCAGCCGCACCGGCATTCTTGTGATTGATCTCACGACGGTTGCTGCGGTGGCGTTCACGCGCGTATAGCGGGGCGTTCATCTGCTTACCGAGCCGAGAGTGATTCGCGAACCGCATTGCGCGAGTGCGAAGTTCGGTGTCGCCGAGCCAACCCGGCAGCCCACAGTTTTGCATTCATGATCCCGGGCGCAATTGGCTGGTGCCGGTGTTTAGGCACCCCGGGGCGCGGGTAGAGCTGCGCCAATGTGGGGGTCAGTGCTGGGGCTGGGAATTCTGGCGGCGCTCAATCCGGTGCGCCTGGGCCTCGCCCTCCTGATGATCTCCCGGCCGCGCCCCGGACCGAACCTGCTCGCCTACTGGGTCGGTGGCCTGACCGTGTGTGTGCCCGAGCTGCTCGCCCCGCTGATGCTGCTGAACTTCACCTCCGCGTTCGGCACATTCCGGCACGGCTCGGCCGGCCCGGCCGCGAGCTCCACCCTCCCCCACATCCAAATCGGGCTGGGCGTGCTCGGGTTGTCGATCGCCGCGCTGATGGCGGTGCGCTTCTCGACGCGTCGGCGCGCGCAGGCGCACGCATCGAGCGACGGGAACCCGACGCCGACGCCGGCTCCGGGGGCGCCGATCGCCGTTCCACGATTCCTCAGCCGCGCACAGGACCTTTCCCCCGAGGACCGTTCCGGAATCCGGCGCCTGCTCCACCGCGCCCACCGCGCGTGGGAGAAGGGGTCGTTGTGGATCGCGTGGGTCATCGGGCTGGCATCGGTTCCGGTCGACGGGGTGCTCTTCATCCTCGCCATCATCGTGGCGTCGAGGGCTGCGGTCGCCACGCAGGTCAGCGCCTCGATCGCGTTCGTCCTGCTGATGTATTCCGTCGTCGAGATGATCTTGGTGGGCTATGTGGCCGCACCGGCCCGAACCCACGCGGTATTGCGGCAGCTGCACGACTGGGTGCGGGCGTACCACCGGCAGATCCTGGTGACCGTCTTCACGGTGGTCGGGGTGACCCAGTTGGCCCAGGGCATGCACATCCTCTGAGCCATCCGCCGGGCTGAGCTTTCTGGTCCGCCCGACACCGCACGGCATAGCCTGGTGTTCTGACCGCCCGTGCTTCTGCGAGAGGAAGCGATATGCCTGCACCGTCAGCCGAAGTCTTCGACCGTTTGCGTCAGCTGGCCGCGATCAAAGACGTCACCGCCCGCGAGACCAAGACGATCGACGAGGTCTTCACCGGCAGACCGCTGGCCACGATACCCATCGGCACGGCCGAAGACGTCGCGGCGGCGTTCGCCGAGGCGCGCGCGGCCCAGGTCGAGTGGGCGAAGCGGCCGGTGACCGAGCGGATCGAGGTGATCGGCCGCTATCGCGACCTCGTCGTGGACAACCGCGAGTTCCTGATGGACCTCCTGCAAGCCGAGGCGGGCAAGGCCCGATGGGCCGCGCAGGAGGAAATCGTCGACCTGATGGCGAACGCGAATTACTACGCGCGCGTGGCGGCGGACCTGCTGAAGCCTCGCACGGTGCAGTCGCTGCTGCCGGGGATCGGCAAGACCACGGTCGGTTACCAGCCCAAGGGCGTGGTCGGGGTGATTTCACCGTGGAACTACCCGATGACGCTGACGGCGTCCGACTCCGTGCCGGCGCTGCTGGCCGGCAACGCGGTGGTGCTCAAGCCGGACAGCCAGACGCCGTACTGCGCGCTGGCGTGTGCCGAGCTGTTGTACCGGGCCGGTCTGCCGCGGGCGTTGTACGCGATCGTGCCCGGACCGGGCTCGGTGGTCGGCACCGCCATCATCGACAACTGCGACTACTTGATGTTCACCGGCTCGACCGCCACGGGTAGACAGCTCGCAGAGCATTGCGGCCGCCGACTGATCGGTTTCTCGGCCGAACTTGGCGGCAAGAACGCGATGATCGTCACGCGGGGCGCCAACCTGGACAAGGCGGCCAAGGCCGCCACCCGCGCGTGCTTCTCCAACGCGGGCCAGCTGTGTATCTCCATCGAGCGGATCTACGTCGACAAGGACATCGCCGACGAGTTCATCGGCAAGTTCGGTGCCGCGGTGCGGAATATGAAGCTGGGCACCGCCTATGACTTCACCGTCGAGATGGGCAGCCTGATCTCCGCGGGCCAGCTGGACACGGTCACCGACCACGTCGACGACGCGAAAGCCAAGGGCGCCACGGTGATTGCGGGCGGCAAGGCGCGACCCGACATCGGGCCGCTGTTCTATGAGCCCACGGTGCTGACCGACGTCACGCCGGAGATGGAGTGCGCGGCCAACGAGACGTTCGGGCCGGTCGTCTCGATCTACCCTGTCGCCGGCGTGGAGGAAGCCGTCGAGAAGGCCAACGACACCGAGTACGGGCTCAACGCCAGCGTGTGGGCCGGCTCCTCCGCGGAGGGCGAGCAGATCGCCGCGCGGTTGCGGTCGGGGACCGTGAACGTCAACGAGGGCTACGCGTTCGCGTGGGGCAGCCTGAGCGCGCCGATGGGCGGGATGGGCCAGTCCGGCGTCGGTCGCCGGCACGGGCCCGAGGGTCTGCTGAAGTACACCGAGTCACAGACGATCGCGACGGCCCGCGTGTTCAATCTCGATCCGCCCCTTGGTATTCCGGCGACCCTCTGGCAGAAGTCGCTACTGCCCATCGTGCGCACGGTGATGAAACTGCCCGGGCGGAACTGACGACGGGACCTGCGCAACCCTAAGACTTCAGCCCAAACACCTGCACGACTCCTCGAGACCCTGCCGGGTCTATCCGGGTACCTTCTCCGAGATCTTGTCCACGATTGTGGTCGCGGCCGGGGCGCCATTGCCGTACTGGCACACCTGCACATATACGACCACGTTATTCTTCGCCCGGGCCTCATTGGCGCAGACCCAGCCGACGACCCGGCCGTCCTGCAGTTGTGTCGCCGTCCACCGCGCATCCGTGCCGGTGGTGTCAGACTTTTGATATCGCCATTGCGCTTTGTCGTCTTTCCGGTGGAGCACTGCATTGTTGCAGGAATTCACGGGCTTGATAAACGCGGTGTCGAGCAATTGGGCCGCTGCTTTCGAGTCGGGAACCGTCGCAACAGCCTGGTAGACCGCATGCTCGAAAGTGTCCTTGTCGTTGTCCCTGTATTGATTGCTCCGCCATGCGGTATACACCACGCCAACCGTATCGGCGGCCGGCCCAAACAACGCGACGCATTCGGGATTACCCTCATCGATCGCGATGGGAGGCTGAGGCCTGGTCGCGCCCGGAGGAGGCTGAAAAGCCCAGTTGAGTTTCGCCCCGACGATATCGCTAACCACGTCCGGCGCCAAGATCAGCTCATCGATGCGATTCAGTGCCAGCGTGGGCGCCACTGTAGACGTCGACGTGGGCACGCCCGGCGTGGTGCCGTGGCCTCCCCCCTGACCACCGCCACACGCAACCGCCAACGCGACCACTCCAGCCCCGAGTGCCGAAACGATGAAACGAATCCTCATTTCGTCTCCTTGCTGAAAGGGGCGAAAGCCAAATCTTGTTTGCTGAAAGAATATGAGCCCGGCTGGCAGCGCGGATCGACTTTCCATCAACTTGCTGGCCGCCGTCACCAGTTCGCGATCGTCGTGGCCGGCATCCTTGGAAGGACCTGCAACACTCCACGGCTTCGCAGCTCTTCCCGTTACCGACGATCGAACGTCGCCACCCATTGTTACGGACCAGGTATGCGTACAACGCGAAGATCCCGACGATGTAGGCGCCTACCGGCATCCCCACCGCCAGCACCGTCTGCGCCGAGTCGAGCTGGGAGCGGTGATCGAGGAAGTAGGCCGCGGCATTCAGACCTGACCCGGTGCCAAGGTCAGGTCGACAACAGCTCGAGTGGCGTCACGATGCGGGCGCGCTCGTCCGGGAGCGGAACTGACGCCGATTTCTCGGTCGGCCGATGCGCCGCACCGTTGACCCTGGTCTACTACCGCGCGTAGTATTCGGGCTATCCCACCGTGCACAAGGGGGTGCAACGTGAGGTGGAGTTTCGCCCAGATCGGGCTGCTGATCATTTGCGCTTTCCATGTCGCGCAGGCGGTGATCGGCTTCATCATGAATCCGAGCTTCGCGACCGGGCCGGGGGCGCCAACCGTGCAATTGCTCGGAATGGACTACAACGGCTGGCACGCCGTCGCCGGTCTCGCCCTCTTCGCTCCGGGCCTGGTGTTCGCCGTGCGCAAGTCGTGGGCCGTGCTATATCTGCTCCTCGCCGCGATAGCCGGTGCGCTGCCGGGCATTTGGGCGTTTTTCTCGCATCAGGTCGCCTTCGTCTTTACCTTTCCCAACAACGTCACCGACGGAATCGTGCATTTGGTGACCGCCACGGTGATGGTCGCGGTGGCGGGAGTGCAGATCGGGATGGACGGCGGGCTGCGAAACTCGCTCGCCGATCTCCGGAAAGCGCGTTAGCCATACGGGATACGGCGAGCACTGTGGACTTCCGCCCGTCTACGAGTGACGTAGGTCCCTAGCCGCTATGCCGTACATATTCAAAGCTCCCACTTATGACACACCTCATTACCTGCAAGGTTGGGGGCTTGCTCGCCATCACAGCGGTGCTGGCGAACACTGCATGCACCCATCGCGCACCGCCACCGCCGTCGCAAACAACCGGCTCACCAACGACTACGCAGACCACCACGCCAACGTCGTCAACCACGCCGCCGACCACGACCGTCCCGCCCGGTCCGCATTCCGCGGCGGCCGACATCGATTTGCCACCCGGATCGGTTCTCACGAAGACACTCAACAATGTCGACAAGGCCGGGCAACCGATAACACAGGAGTTCTACTCCTACACGGTGCCCTACGACGTCGCCGTGGACTTCGTCGGAAAGCAGTTGTCCCAGAACCTATCCCCGAACGGATGGTATAAGGGCAAGCTTCGGCCATGCCATGGCCGCGTCGCTCCTGATCCTGCCCTGATCCCCCCTCCGTGGCACAACGAGAACTTGACGGAATGGCGGTGGTCCGACGGCAACAGGGCATTGAATGTCGACGTGAGCAATCCCGAAAGCAAGGTCATCAAAGAGCCCACGATCTCCATCGCGGACCTGCCGCTCAGTTCGGCCGGGTCCTGCCTGTAGGCGACTTCGAGCGGGCGGCAATCGTTATCGCCCCGCCAGCGCTGCTCATACCGCTTCGATCAACCAGTTACCGACTTCGCCCCTTCTGCGAGGAGACGAAATGAGGAGTCGTTTCATTGTTTCGGCACTCGGGGCGGGTGTCGTGGCGTTAGCGGTTGGGTGTGGCGGCGGGCAGGGTGGCGGCCACAGCACAACGCCGGCGCCGCCTACGGTGACAACCACAGTGGCCCCCACCCTGGCGCCCGATGCCGTCGACTCGCTGATCTTGGCGCCGGACCTGATTAGCGAGATCGTCGGTGCGAAACTCAACTGGGCGTCCAAACCTCCGCCCGGCGCGACCTCCCCGCCAGTGGCCGCCTTCGTCGACGAGGGTAACCCGCAGTGCGAGCCGCTGATCGCGCCGGACACGTACTCGGTGGGGGTGGCTTACACCGCATGGCGGAGCAATCTCTACAAAGAGGACAAGGACACTTACGATCACGCGGTCCGTCAAGCCGTTGCGACGGTCGCCGATCCCAAAGCGGCAACGGTGTTGCTTGGCAACGCTTTTGCCAAGCGTCTTGATTCCTGCAGCAATGCCGTCATCCACCTGAGCGGCAAATACCGATGGAGATTCCAGAAGACCGACGCGACCGATACGGGAGTGCGGTGGACGGGAACAGAACTGGAAGACGGCCAGATCACCGGCTGGGTCTGCGCCAGCGAGGCGCGGGCAAAGAACAATGTGGTCATCTATGCGCAGGTGTGCCAATGGGGCAACGGCGCTCCGGCCGCAACGGCGATCCTCGACAAAATCTCGGCGAAGATACCGGGATAGAGCTTTTCACGACTCCTGCCCGGCCCGGGGCCGCACAATGTGCGCGGCGTTACGGCTTCGGGGCTTGTGCGCGATGCTGGCTATCCGGGGTGCTCAGCGGTTGGCTACCCGAAAAACCGCGGACGACTCCGGGGCTATCCGGGGTGCTCAGCGGTTGGCTACCCGAGAGGACGCTGACGGCTTCGGGGCTAGCGGGGGTGACCATCGGTTGGCTGCCCGAGGGCGAGCCGACAGCTGCGGGAGCATCGGGGGTGGCCAGCGGTTCTCCGCCCCAGCCGGGGTCGCAACGCGCGACCTGCGGACAAGGAAGAGACGGATCGGAGCGCGCCACCGTGTCGCCCAGGCCGCCGGATACCGCGGTGAGCGCGCCGGCGATTGCTGCTCCCGCGGCCAAACGTGTCAATTTCGCCATGAGTGAGATTCCAATCGAGCTGAACCGATAAGGGACGAGGTCCTAAATAGGCAACGAGGTACCGTTCTCAAAACCTCAGCATTACTGTGATGGTACTCCTCCAGGACCTTGCACAAAGTATTGTGGTTCTCCCGGGTCTATCCGGGTATCTTCTCCGACATCTTGTCCAGAATTGTCGCGGTGGCCGGAGCGCCGTTGCCGTATTGGCATACCTGCGCGGTGAGGATCACATTGTTCTTTGCGCGTGCCTGGTTGGGGCAGATCCACCCGGTGGGCTTCCCGTCCTGCAGTTCCGTCGCCGTCCACGTCAGATCCTTGCCGGCGGCGTCGGTCTTTTGGAATCTCCATTTCGATATGTCGTCTTTGCGGTGCAAAACGGCGTTGTCGCACGAATTTACGGCCTTCGCGAGCGCATTGTCGAGCAACTGAGTCGCTGTTTTCGCGTCGGCTACCGTCGCAACAGCCAGATAGACCGCATGACCTGATGTGTCCTTTTCCTCCCTGTATTGGTTGCTTCGCCATGCGGTGTAGGCCACGCCAACCGTGTTGGTGTCCAGCCCGAACAGCGCCGCACAGTCGGGGTTGCCCTCGTCGATGACAGGGGGTGATGGAGGCCTGGTCCAGCCAGGCGGGGGTGTGCCCGTCCAGTTGAGTTTGGAGCCGACGATGTCGCTGACCACTTCCGGCGGCACGAGCAGCTCGTCGATGCGATTGAGCGCCAGCGTCGGCCCGACTGTGGGTGTCGGCGAGGGTGCCACCGAAGTGGCGCTGTGGCCGCCGCCCTGCCCGCCGCCGCACCCAACCGCCAACGCGACCACTACAGCCCCGAGCGCCGAAACAATGAAACGAATCCTCATTTCGTCTCCTTGCCAAAAGGGCGAGATCCGTATCTGTTGGTCGAAGAATAGGAGCAGTGCGAGAAACGCGGATCGATTTCCCCAACTTGCTTGCTGCTTGGCGTCTGTCTCGAGTCGACGATCGCGCGTCTCGGATCCGCATAGCGCACTGGATGAGCCGTCCGCCATCCAGCAGCCGGTCATGAATTAGCGCATCGCACCGCACTACTTGGTGAACAACGCATTCAGCTCGTCGAAGCTCGCGGCACCGGCGAGTCCCTCGAATGACCCGTCGTCCTTCAATTTCCGCGCGGCGCCTAAGAAAGCACCCCACGCGACCCGGCTGAAGGCCGAGCCGACGCTGATCCGCCGCACCCCCAGCTGTGCGAGGTCGGCCACCGTAATCCCAGTGTTCGCCGACATCAGTACGTTGACCGGATACGGCCGCACGGCGTCGACGAGAGTGGCGATGTCCGCTTTGGTACGGACCCCCGGAGCGAACAGCACCTCGGCTCCCGCCTCGGCGTAAGCCTGTAGCCGCGTGATGGCCTCGGCGAGCGGCTCGGGGTGGCCGTAAAGGAAGCATTCGGCGCGGCCGGTCAACACGACGTCGGTCCCCGAGCCGTCGATCGCCGAACGTGCGGCGCGGACGCGATCGGTGGCCTCGGCCAGCTCGAAGAGCGGCGCTTCGGCGATCCCCGTGCCGTCTTCGATGGAGAGCCCGGCCACGCCGGTGTCCACGCAGCGCGCCACATTCCGCGCGAGGTCGTCGGCGCCGCCGGCATAGCCGGCCTGGAAGTCCGCGTTGACGGGCACGCTGACCGCGGCGACTATTTCGGCGATGTTCTGCAGCGCCGCGTCGACGGAGAGCGCGGTCACCGTGTCCGGCAGACCGCGCGCGAAGCACAGCCCGGCGCTCGTGGTGGCCAGCGCCGGGAAGCCGAGATTTGCGAGAGCGATCGCGGATCCCGCGTCCCACGGGTTCGGGATGAGAAAGCACCCCTCTTGATGTAGCCGGCGAAACTGTGCTCCGATACCGCCGTCTGAGTCCACAAACCGATTATGCTCGCACCGCCCAACAGCTCGCCATGTCGCCGTCGGATCGATCCGCGATGCGAAATGCCTTGCGCTACTACGCTTTCGAACGACACGTGGTCGTGCGGTGTTGCCAAGCTCCGATTAACCGGCAGAGCCTCCGTTTGGAGACGGGAACCCGACGGTCGTCGTCGGCTCTCCCGGACCGGCACCCGCCGGCCCGCCGGAATCTCCACCAAGACGACTGGCCGCGAACGCCGCGCCCTGATCGATCGCTGCCGTGTTGCTCGAGTACGTGTCATGGGCGGCGAAATTCATCCCGTCGGAGCAGATCGGGTCCCCGGAGGCGCATACCTGAAGGGTCTTCGGCTGATAGAGCGGACCGATGACGACCGGCGGCTCGCCAAAGAAGTTCATCGCCTTGTCACTCGGCAATGCGAAGAGCACGACAGACGAGACGTGGTTGGCCACCTCAGGATCCATCGGTTTGGGCACGCTCGCCGGATCGATCCCGGCCGGTACGGCAGCTGAGGTGACGAAGCCCATCACGGCCGCACCCTGGGAATAGCCGGCGAGCACCATCTTGGTATTGGGGCAGTCGTGCGCCATTGAAACGACATGAGCGCCCGCGTCCCTGACGCCCGCCTCGCCCGCGTTCGTCCAGTCGTGGGTGGCGGGGTAGTCGACCGGATATACGTCGAGCGATTTTGCGCCGACGCGAGGCCGCAGGGAATCGATGAACGCCTGTCCGGTCGGACCAAGGCCCGGCGGGTCATCGGTGCCGCGGGCGAACACCACCTGGACGTCCGGACACGGAGCGGCAGAGGCAAACGGGATCGTGGAAGTGAAGACCGAGGCGCTGACGCCCGACACCCCGACGACCGCGGGAGCAAGGAAAAGGAGGACATGACGATGCGCGGTCATGGCGCTGTGTGCCCAACACATGCCATTACTAAACCACGAATTTTCGTGATTTTACGACGGCATCGACCGTCGCTCCGTGTTTGCTACTGATCGCCGCCGATGGCGCCGAGGCGCTCGCCCACCCGAGCCAGTGCCTCGTCGAAGATTTCCACCTTTTCGCCACGCTTTTCGTTGGCCGGCTGGGCGGAGCCGCGGGCGCCTTCGGCCTCCACCCGAGCCGCGCCCTGACGCCGCAACAGGCTGAAGTTCTTCTCGCGCGCTTGCCTGAGCCGGCTCTGTAATTGCTTCAGCGACTGCTCGTCCATGCGAGCGAGCGCCTCGGGATGACTCTCGCCGATCAACGAGCTTTCCTGCTGGGTCAGGTTCACGTGGTGGTTGCTCACCGTAATTTCATAGCGGTTACCGGACGCCCCGGCGCGTCGAATGCCCGGCGTCACGCCCAACCGTCACGCCAAAGCCACCTCACGTTCATCGCGAGCACTGAAAGGGTGAGGGCATGACGGCGCACCGGACGGGATCCGTTTCGAGCGGTCAGCACTGCGGGTAGCCGGGATGTCTGGTTCGCGACGAAAATGGGTTGATGCCACCTGAACAGGCGCCGCCGCCGCCTAAATCGGCGCCGGGCTGGTACCCCGACCCGTCCGGGGTCGGCCACGGGCTGCAACGGTACTTCGATGGTCTCAACTGGACCAGCGAGTATGCCTTCTCCACCGAACCGCCGAAGAAGGGCCCGCAAGGAAAGGCGGCCCTGGCCCTGGCGGCGCTGAGCGCGATGGTTCTGCTCGCCATCGTTGGCAAGACCTGGGCTTTCGACCACACGAAAGACGCCACGTCGAACAATTCGGTCACGGCGGAATCGTCGGCACCGACCGCGGCGCCACCCTCGACACCGCCCGCCCCCAAGAAGCCGGACGGAGTCACCTTCACCACTGCCCCGGGACCGAACGGCGACGTGGTCGACGCACGATTCGCCATTCGCGACAACTACACCGAGCAGATGATCAGAGACGGCGCCCGGATGGACACCATCGACATCCTCAGGTACGCGAGAGCGACCTATCCTGACGCGTCCGCAGTGAACGTGCAGGGCACGTTCCCGATGACCGACCCGTACGGCAACACCGCGACTCACGTCGCCATCGACCTCACGTATTCGCGAGCAACGTTGAACAAGATCAACTTCGACGGCATCACCAAAGCCAGCATCTGGGAGATTCGCGACTCCGGCACCGTCCTACCGGCTTTTCAGCAGTAGGTCATAATCGCGTCGTGCCCACCGAACCGCAGCACCCACCGGCCGCGCCGAAGCCGTCGCGGGTACGCATCACGCCTGAGGACGTGGAGCGGTTCGGTGACGAGGAGCAGATGCGCTCGGCGTCGGACGAGGGTCGGCTGCGCGAGGAGCGACCGCCGCATCACGGCTAGCCCGCCACCGGCCGGACGACCGGTCGGTCAGCTGGTGCCGATGCGGTCGATGTGGTTGAGGAAGTGGGTCAACACCGCGTCGGGCGCCTCAATTTGTGGCCAGTGCCCGATGTCGTCGCCGAGCATGACGACGTCCGGCTCGGGGATCACCTCCGCATAGCGGCGCGCCATGTGGGCACCGGAGTTGGGGTCGACCGGCCCGTCGATCAACCGCATGGGAACCGCGGTCTGTCGCATGGCTCGCACCCACCGGTTTCGGTGTGTATAGCGATCGTTGATGAACCGGCCGACCTTGTGCAGCACCCGGCGGCCGTCGTTGTAGTCCAAGATCTGATTGAAGACCTCCATCATGTGCCGGGTCGGCTTGGTGTTCGGGCCGAACATCTCGCGCAGTGTCGGCTCGAGCAGCCGACGGGACACCGGGCTGTTCTGTACATGGCTGAAGACGTCGCCCAACGGGGTGCCGGACATCAGCTTCTGCGCCGTCCTGGGTTTGTAGGCCTCGACGAACATTCCGCCGTTGAGCCAGGTGATCGAGTCGATGCGCAGCGCGCCATAGCTTTGCTGACCGAACACATGACGAGCCAACAATTCCTGGCCCACCGAATCACCTATGTCGTGGGCCAGGATGTGTGCGTTGGAGATGTTCAGGTGGGCCAGCAAAGCTTCGTGCATGTCGGCGTGGTCACCCACCGAGTACTGGTAGGCCAGCGGTTTTTCGGAGAATCCCATGCCGATCATGTCCGGTGCAATGACGGTGAACCGTTGCGACAGCGTGGGCCAGATCCGCGCCCAGTCAAACGAATTGAAGGGATACCCGTGGATCAGCAACAGCGGAGGGCCGCTGCCCTCCACGCGGTAGAAGATGTCGAAGCCTAGGTAGTCGAAGTGCTCGCCGGAGTCCAGCCAGCGTTTCAGTTCAGCGTCCATGACGCTCATCATCCTTCGCGATGCGGGCGTTCGCCCGACGGTGCCTCGTTTACGGCCGGGAATGCACCAGAGCAAAACATCGGCGGAACCCATTGGTGAGTGGCGCCGCATCACGCCCCATAGGCCGCGGGCCACAAAGGTGAAGATTTGCTACACGCGTGTCAAGGCTTTGTTAAGCGGTGAGCCGATCTCCCGGGGAGCGAGCACCGTAGGAGTACCGCGCCACTTCTGCCCGAGCGCGCTGTGAAAGGAAGTATGTGTTCAAGCCTCTCGCGTCCGCAGTGATCCTTGCCGCCTGTGCTGTCGGACTGGCCGCACCGGCACAAGCCCAGGGCGGCTACATCGTGATCGCGGGTTCAGATTCCACCCATGCCGTCGAAGTGACGGTCGGCGGCGGCGCCGCCAGTCTGAGTGACGTCGAGGCGTACGCGGTCAGTCATTGCGCCGAGAGGCACGGCGCAAGCGACTGCCGCGTTCTCGCCGAGGGTCGGGGTGGCTGTGTCGCCCTGTCGGATAACGGTCAGGGCTTGGTCGGCGGCTGGGGTCCCACCCGCAATGCCGCCGGTGCCGCGGCGGCGGCCAAGGTGGTGTCAGGGCAGGCAAATGTCGATGGCACTCGCTGCGTCGTTGACCCGGAGCTCGTCGCGACTGCTCGCAACTTCTCGTTCGTGGCCACGCAATAGCGACGCCGCTCAGGCGGTGCGGCGATGGGTATCTGTCGACCAGAGATGGCCGCAATCGGAGCACTGCAGGTGCACCAGCGTCCCCTTGTTGCTGAGCAGGTATTGCCAGTGCGTGTCGCAGTTTCGCGTGCTTCGGCAATCGCCACATTCCGCGCGGTGGTCGCAGCGCGGGCAGGGCAGCCATGCGCGGCAGCTACGGTCGGCGGTCGGATCAATCGGTAACACGATCCACCGTCCGTGGGGGGAGGACGCCAGCGCGGACCAGCTGGTCGTAGATCCGCTGCTGCTCGGCGTCCAGGTCGGAGTACAGCATGTCGTAGGCCTTCTGTTCCTCGGCGAGCACGGCGACGGGGTCCCAGTCGTCACCTATCGCGTCGAGCACTGCGCTGCGTCGACGCGCCTCGTCGAGGGTCAGGTCATGAGCAAACTCAAGGTCGGCCATCACGCTCTCCCAGCCGTTAGATAAACAAACGATTGGTTAGGATGACCTCATTTACGCTGATCAAGCTATGACGGCCATCACTATGGCCCGTTGACGTTCGTCACATTCGACCGAGTGCCGGCTCACCGGTTACGGCGCTGCGTTCCCGACATACGCGTTGCGGCGATGACGCGCTGTCCCGTTGCGCTGCGACCGGTTCCAGATCACGGCATGCCTGCGCAATCTTCGAGTTGTTCCGTTCTCGCACCGATGTTTACGCGCTTCGCCCGGACAATCGTCGAGATGGCCACCCGGGTTGGATGCCGGGGATTAAGGGATATTCCCGGGCGCGTTAGCGTGTAGTGATGCGCTACCAAGTGACCGACGCCGACACCGCCGAGCAGGTCGGCAGCGGCGATGTGCCCGTGCTCGCGACACCACGGCTCATTGCGTGGCTGGAAGCGGCCACAGTGCAGGCCGCTGCGCCGTTCACCGGTCCCGGCCAGACGACCGTTGGCACCGCGGTGCGCATCGAGCACCGGCGCGCGACCCACGTAGGCGGCACCGTAGAGGTCACCGCCGAGCCGGTATCGCCGGTCGACGGGCGACGTCTGACGTTCGAAGTGGAGGCGATTGACGATTCAGGACAGGTTGTCGCCCGAGGTGAAATCGATCGCGTAATAGTTGACCGGGAAAAGTTTCTCGGCCGGTGACCGAGATGCCGCGCACCAGCGCGACGCGTCAGTGACCGTGACCGCGCGCGGCAGTTAAGAACCACCGGTTTCGGCAAGCGACAATTCGCACAATTCCGGTTTCGCCTCAGCAGACGGGCGCCGCACGTAGACCCACCACGTCAGCACTGACCCAACGAGATAGCACAACAAGAAAAAGCAGAACGCCGTCGTTTCTGAACCGGTGGTCAGATAGGACTGTCGGAGCGCCAGATTGATCAATACACCGCCGAGCGTGCCGACCGCGGAGACGATTCCGATCGCGGCGCCGGACATCGCACGGGCCCAGTGGCGACGTTCGGCCTCGGCGCCGTTCATGGAGTGGCTGCGTGATTCGAAGACCGCCGGGATCATCTTGTACACGGCTCCGTTGCCGATCCCGCACAGGACGAAAAGTGCCATAAACCCGACGATGTAACCGGTCATGGCGGCCACGCTCAAGGGCCCGGAGCGACTGTCGGCGTGCGCGCTGACCTCGATCAGCGCGCCGATGGCAGCGATCATGGCAAACAGGGCTCCCAGGGTGACGGCGCCTCCGCCGAGGCGGTCGGAGAGCCTGCCGCCGTACATTCGGGCCAGCGACGCGAGCAGCGGTCCGAGAAAGGCGACGCGGGCGGCATGCAATGACGCCTGCAGCGCACCTTGCCCGGTGGCCATGTAGTTCATTTGCAGCACCTGGCCGAAGGCGAACGAAAATCCGATGAATGAGCCGTAGGTCGCGACGTAGAGCATCGCCAGGATCCAGGTGTCACGCTGCACCAGAGCCGCCCGCATGGGTTTGTGCTCACCGCGGGGCAGCTCCACGTTGTCCAGGAACAGTGCCGACCCGAGGGCGGCCAGTGACAACAGCACCAAATAGATCGCGCATACCCAATAGGGCTGCCGGTTGCCGGCGGTCGCGAGCACTACCAGACCTATGACCTGGATCATCGGCACCCCGATGTTCCCACCGCCACCGGCAATGCCCAGTGCCGCGCCTTTGAGTCGCTGGGGGTAGAAGACGTTGACGTTGGCGATCGCCGCGGAGAAATTGCCGCCGCCCATGCCAGTTAGCGCCGCACACACCAGATACATCCATAGCGGCCGACCGGGGTTGGCCAGCAACAGAATCGTGCCAACCGTCGGGATCAACAGCACCAGCGAAGAGCACACCATCCAGTTGCGCCCGCCGAACTTGGCCACCCCCGCCGCGTACGGGATGCGCAGACAGCCACCGACGAGCGTTGCGGTGGCACCCAGCAGAAGCTTGTCGGCCGGCGAAAGGCCGTACACAGAGCTGGGCATGAACAACACCATCACCGACCAGATCGACCAGACCGAGTAGCCGACGTGCATCGCGAACACAGACCAGATCAGGTTCCGCCGAGCGACCTTCTTATTGCCGGCCTCCCAAGCCGCGAGATCCTCGGGATCCCAATTCGAAATGCGTTGCGCCCGGGTCATCGACAGTCCCCCAAAATTCCGTGATCAAAGCGGCCGACGACGACGCTAAGCACGAAAGCTCCGAGATGACGCACGAGTAGCTGTGAGTTGACAACCAATTCAGCCCATCAGGCGCAACAACCCAGGTGAAATCGCCATTGATACAAGACAATTCTTTTTCCATAAGCCAAACTTGTTAATCAGCAACGCGTTACGTTCGTGTAGAAGCCCGAGCGAGTCGTTCCATACGGTCGGTCGGCGGTCAGGAAGGCACGCGACGATGAGGGTTGCTTTCACGAGCGGCCGGCCTTTCCCGCGTATGGGCCTTGATCCGCAAGCGGGTCACGCTGACGTTGGCACGCGATCGTTGACGACGGCGGAGCGCAGCGTCGGCCGCCATGATGGTCGTCGAGCGAGGAAAGCCCAGCCCGTCCAGCGCGGTGGTGGGCCTCGCCGGCCACAATGCCGCTCGATGCCGGCACAGAGACCGTCCACACGGCGAACTCGCGGCACCGCGAACCACATGGTGAGCGTTTGCACGGTTTTGTTGCGTTGGATCCACCGCTGAACGGCAGTTGGTGCATTCGATAGGTCAGGCGGATGAGCTATCTCGGCCGACTTCGCTCGCCTGGTCGCGGCGCTGTGCATTTATCAGGGTGACCTGTTTAACGGCGTCTGCTCCGAAGTAACCGCCAATGACGATGCCGGTCAGTACCGTGAAGTTTGGGACCACGTTTTCGGCCAACGCCGACAAATGTCTGCCCTCCGAGGTGATCAAGAACGCGGCCCAACCGGCAATGACGAGATAGGTGACAACGAAGGCGGCAGCAATGCCATCGCGCATCGAGTTCCTATCACTACGGCCCGCTCCCGCGTGGCGCTGCAGAAGCCAAACGCCCAGGAAGGTGGCGACCGCAATAACCGCAGCGCCAACCTGCAGCGCCGCGTCAGATTTCGTGAAGTATTGATCCCACAGTGGAGCGCCGGCCGCAACTACGACATCTACGACCACCAGCATGGCGGCGCCCCATCGCGCGAAACGAGGCCCCGCCTCGCCGTCGGAGGCGGCGTGGGCAACTACGTCGGCCATAACTAATCTCCCTCTCGCATTTCAGCGCGCGGCATAAGATACGAACCAGAACAGCGGCTTTATGTCGCGGCGAGCGCGTGCAACCGGTTCAATAACTCGTCGGTCCGGGGCTCCAGCCACATTGGTCTTCCGCCGGACTTAACAAACCCGCTGGACTGAACAACCCCGGCATTCCTCACTGCGTCATAGTTGATGGGGACCAGGCGAATTTCGCAGCGCTCGAAGAGATCCCACCCCGCCCCATCCGCGGGTCCCCAGAAAAACATCGCGTCGTGCGGGGGGAAATAAGCCGCCCAAGCCCCTTCCGGCTTACGTAAACGCCAGACCTTTCCGTATTCACCGGTTGTTTCATCCTTGTCGGGCAGAACAGTGCCGTATTGGCTTGCCTCGTGCGCAAGTCGTCCCGCTTCCTGTAGCAGATTTTCATCTGAACCGAGGCGGGGATAGAGATTCATCCCATAGAGCGATTTGCGATTTTCCCATCTTTCTGTCAAAAACTGCGGGAAAAAACGAAAATCATTCTCGGCCCTGGCGATCTCTTCGGCACCCTCGTTGCTCTGATGAATCAGCATGGGCAAGACCGTCTCTTCAAAGACCTCATCCTCAGGAATATCCTTGTGCCATGCGGGAAAACCCAGAGTCAATCTCTCACTAGACCTTGTGAGTGCTTGGCCATGGTCGCCCTTGAGCCGGGACGGCACCCCGACCCAAACGAAGTACGGTTTCCTGTGAAAGTCTGTTGATATAATCGGATACAGCCGATAGGCGTTACCATCTATCAAGTCCGCTGGCGCAATGCTGTCCGTCGGAGTGAATCCACTTCCATCCTTGCCCAATGGACAGCCCGGACAGGGATTTTCCTGATAGAAGTGCTGCCCGCCGCGCTCGACGACAGCCACCACGCCGAAGGGAACTTTCTTGAGCCATTCGTAATTATCGATCCAGAACCGGTAATGGTCGTACATCCCGAAGTCGCGATCATCGAGCTCCTTTTTCAGAGTGCCTTCCAAGCGTTGGAGGAAGGTGAGATCAGGAGGATTTTGACGATTTCTCAGCGAGTCGGTCAGAAATTCACTCACCGCGTTCAGCGCGAGCCGGAACACATTAGCCGCGACACGGATATGCAGGCCGTCTCCGACCACATCAGGGTAGTTGACGCAGTACTCGAGGTACTGGGCGAAGACACCTCTGATCGAAAACCACACCAGGGAGTGGCCGAACACGACTTGGGAGGTTGTACACAGCTTGCTTATGCGCTCCAGCTCGGGGAAAATAGCCCCCCAAGGCTTGTACGAGTAGCCACTGGGCGCATAATCACCGAAGAGTTTCTCCTCCATAACACTCGCGCGGACCGCGCGGGCGGCCGGAACGGTCGGCGGCGCTGCCTGATTTAGTGGAATAGGTTGTGCGGCCAGATCATTGATCTGTTTCTCGGTGAGCTTCGCCCAGTTTTTCAGCGTGTCAAGTTCGGCCTGACATTCCTGTTCCTTCTCTTTGTCATCTGGATTTGGGTGCGTCTTGTACTCAGGCGCGAGCTTGCTGTACTGCATTTCTTTAATCGCACTGTCCAGTACCCCCTCGGGGATCTTCGGTAAATCTGGCATCGAAGAAGCAAAGGAAAGTGAAGAACGAAGGGAAGAAATATCTATAGGGGCATTCTCCGGCACCTTCGGCACATCCACCGGTTTGTCCCAGGGTATGTTCCAAACCTCGGGGTCGACGCATTTTTGAAGGCCGTCGGTCGTGAAGGCGTCTGCCATTCGCTGTGCCCATGTTGCAGGCCCGCATTCTGCGGGACGGCCATAAGCCCGCGATACGAAATCCGCCGCGGCCATTGCAGTCATTTGGGTCCTGCAGAACTCTGCGGCAGCCCCCCCACTGATTAAAGGAAGGGAAACCGCGACACCGCCACCGACATCGAAATTGCTCTCCTTGTAATCACTGCTCCTGACCAAAGAACCTTCGAAAACCCCGCTGGCTGCCAGATCGAGCTCGTCAACGAAGCCCGTGCCGAAACGATCGTAAAACTCGGTCAGCGCAGCAACCAGCGCCGAGAAACTATCAGGATCATCAGGTTTCAGAGTCTTGGCGGCGGCGTAGACTTTATTGATCGCGTCCTGGAACGCTTGTGTTGCACAAGCAAGATATTCGTTCGGGGTAATATATTTTTGTTTCAGCGCTATGGAGAGCGAATAGCTATGGTTTCCGACAATCGTCACTTCCGACGAACGCCTGCATGCGTTCATAGTCTGTTTAACGTAAAACGACGCCGAGGCACCGACAATCCCGAGATTCAGTCCAAGCGACGCAGCCGTACTCCACCCCCATGCGTCTTGCGACTCCTGGGTGACACCGCCCCCTTGTACTTCACTCTTTAACTTACTCGGGCCATACAATAAGAACCCATTTTGAGCCAGCTTTTCCATATCGAACGCGTCGCTGTCGAGCAGGAGCTCATTCATATCTGCATTTATCGCCGTGCCAATGCGAAGGGCATTAAACTCATCGGGAAAAGGATCCTTCAAAACATCGTCATCCAAGTTAGCGTAATCCCTGGTAGACATTAACTTCCCCCATTCGCTCGGATTGCCCTGCTGTCACGCAGAAAACCTGATTCGACGCTACGCCGCCCACAAAACAGCCAGCTAGTGCCAAAAGTCCATACCTGATGCGCTGCTGAGCGAACACCACCGCCGAGACGCGTCCGGCCACAGAGAACAGCTAGCCTTGGGCGGCGACTATGCGGGCCTTGGCTACGTGGTCTGCAATGAGGTGGTCTGCAATGAGGCCGGCGAACCCTATTACCCGTCAACGCCCTTCATCATGTGGCAGGCGGCGATCAAGAACTCGGCGTGCCGCAGTTACGGCCGTACGACGCACGGCACACTCGCGCCGCGCTGACGCATCTGCATGCCCATCGGGTTTGATGGCGGCACCGATGCCGTCGAAAAACTAGAAACCGGCACGTCAAGCGGCCTTTCATCTGTCGGGCTGACAGTGTCTGGCTTCACGACGTAGTTGGCAGTTGTCTCGGGACATAGTTGACACCTCTTGAAGCGAAGTGCCCGGCCGCCTTTGAACCACGCTCCCCCGAGCAGCGTAGCGGTCAACCCCGACGGCAGCCTTGCCTACGGCAACCAACAACGGTGGCACAGGTGTCAGTGATCTCTTTTTTCGGACAGAGTCTCGACCGCGCGCTGTTCATCGACAGTGTGATTCTGGACCGTAGCGCCGCGCCCTGCCAACGCGCTATCTTAAACGCAGAAAGGAGCACAAAATGGCTTTTGAACCCCCATTCCCCCCAATTCCAGAACCTGAATCAGATTTTGATGTCGATTCCGGCAACGAACCTGCCACAGCGCATGTCCCGTACGAGCCGCCTATCTCCCCACCCTCAGAGCCTGAGCCAGGAATTTACCCGTATGAACCGTCAAACCAGCAGACTTCTTGGCCTTCCGATGATGGCCCTGAACGTCCGCATGATGATATTCCCGAAGAAATTAAACCGGGAGAAGGGGAAGAAGACGAGGAAGGAGAAGGGGAAGGAGAAGCAGAAGCATAGCGAACCTTTGAGTGCATAGCCTTTTGAAGGCTAATTCAAAGGAATATGGACTGCAGCGACAATCCGGTCTCACTAACTAAATTCGAGTTTGGACGCAAGCCGGCGGCTGTCAAGCGCGCAGTTGTCGAGTGGATCGAACGGGGCTCTATAACCGACGCCGACATTACTCGGCTACGGGTATGATCTCAGCGGTCGACTTTCCAACACCGACTCACTTGGATGGCACAAGCCGCGTGACCCGTATTCACCAAACAGGGTCAATAGTGCGGCTGTCGTCTGACTTGGGTCCGGGATGCACATCAAGGCAGTGGCCGATCTGCTGGGACACTCCTCCGTCGCGATTACTGGCGACATCTACGGGCACACCAGCGATGACACCGCACGGGCAGCAGTCGAGGGCTTGGCCGGTCGACTCGGTCTGCTGGACTGAGCAGTCGTTGCTATCCGCGGTGCTATCCATACCCCCGTCTGGTATGAATAAGGTGGCTCGGATCACTCCCGAACCGCCTCTCACCTGCTACTCCTCTGGTCGGGCTGACAGGATTTGAACCTGCGACCACTTGACCCCCAGTCAAGTGCGCTACCAAACTGCGCCACAGCCCGGTGCCGCCCGAATCGGCGGCAGCAGGTCGACAGCCTACCGCAGACAGCCCGGAACACAGCGAAGCGGCCTCCGACCAACCCGGCGATACCTGCCGGGCAGGAAACCGCAAACGCCAATCCCCGTCGCCATCTAGAATCCTGCTCACGAACGCAGGCGGGCGGCTGTGCTCGCCACAAACTTTCGGGGGACGACCGCAATGATGGCGAACGGTCCGGCGCGTGGCTGGGAGTGAACCGCCGGCGAATCAGGGGAATGCCCCGCTCCCGCCCCCGGGCGGCTACCATGTCGGCCCACCCGGCGCTCCCTATGCGCCGGGACAGCCGATCGCATGGAGCGGCTTCCAGCCGGGCGCGGCCGGCACACCGCCTCCGTGGCCTCCAAGCCCGCGGCCAGCCCCGCCCCCTGGCGCCAAACGCTGGTTGATGCTCACGACGGTCATTCTCACGGTCACCTCGGCCGTGTTGGGCGTCATCCTCATCAGCCGTGTGATGACCTCGGGTGCATCGGCGGCGGCATCACACCGCGAGCCGCCCGGGCTCTCGGTGCCCACGACACCGGGGCTGGTCCACCCGGAAGATCTGAAGAACCTTCTGTTGAGTCCCGCCGAGGCCGGCGACATCCTGCACGTGCAGGGAATGACGCTCTACCAGAGCAACAATGGCCTGTTCATGGATACCGCCGACCCGCCCGACTGTGCCGGCATCTGGGCCCCGGGCATGGCTCAGGTCTATCGCGACACCCGCTTCATCGACGCGCAGTCGGCCGAACTTCACGGACCGGGTGACGTGTACGTGAAGCTGACCCTGCAGTCGCTGGTGGCCTTTCCGACCGCGAAAGACGCCGGCGCCGTCTTCGAGGACCTCACGAGGAAGTGGGATCACTGCGCCCGAACCGAGGTTTTGGTGAACCGCCACGAGGGTGGCACCATCGCCGTCGCCGACCCCAGGGTCGTCGACAACACGCTGATGGTCTCCTGGGAGAAGACCGGAGGAACGGGGTGGGGCTGCCAGCGTGCCTTGATGCCGCGCAGCAACGTGGTGATCGACATGAGGGTGTGCGACTACCGCGGCAGCGATCAAGCTCCCGAACTCGTCAACAAAGTCGCCTCCCGGATCCCCACCTCGTGAACAGCCCAGGAGGTAAGGCGTGAGCGTTCCGGGCGACCGGGGCAGCGGCCCCGGAGGCAGGCAAGAAGGCACTTCCGGCGCCCCGGCCTATGCCGGTCCCCCACCGTCGCCACCGGGAAGCCCGGGATTTGCGCCACCATTCGGTTACCAGGGCGCGCCCGGACACCTGCCTCCGCCCGGCCCCGGCGCCGTCTGGCCGAACCAGGCGGCGACCCCGCGCCGTTTCGGTGAGCCGGTCGCCCGGTGGTGGTGGCTGACGGGCGCCGCCGCGATGCTGACGGTCGGGCTATTGGTCGCGGTCATCGTGTACCAGCCGGCCCACCCGGGCGGCGGCACCGTGGCCGCCTCCGCACTCCCGGATGTGCTGCTGACTGCGGAGGAAGCCGCCCACGCTGTCGGCGCCGAAACGTTGTCGGGCGAACCGGTTCAAGACAAGCTGGCCGACACACCCATCGTTGACGAGGACTGCGTGGGTGTGTTGAAAGCGGCCGAGCAGAAGGCGTACGGGAAGACCGGTTGGACTGCGGTTCGGACGCAGGAGCTTGGCGACGCTCCCGCCAAGGGATGGCGGTTAATTCAAGCGGTCGTGTCCTTCCCGGACGCGGACTCTGCGAACAACTTCGTCGGCAACGCCGCGACGGACTGGCAGAGGTGCGCCGATCGCGAGCTCAACACCCGAAACGTCAACAAGGATGATCCCCGCAACGTGTTTTGGAAGACGGGATCGGTGTCGCGGGCCGGCGGCATCCTCGCGATGGACGGGGTTCAAGAGGCTCAGGGCTGGAACTGCCAGCGCGCCCTCAGCGCCCGGAACAACGTCGTCATCGACCTTGATCTCTGCGGACGAAGCGTGTCGGGGTCGGCGGTTCCACAGTTCGTGAACGCAGTCGACAAGAAAATCGACGCCCGGGCCTCGTAGGCGTCGTAGCGGCATTGACCGCACCGGCGGTCGCGGGTGTGCCAACACCGAGCAGCGAGCGGCGGCGCCCACGCTTAGGGATCTCGTGCCCGAGGTGAAGTGATATCGCCGGCGCTATCAAGTTTGTGAATCGCCGATTGGTTCCGAGGAGGCCCAAGCCAGGAGGCTCAGCGCCGCTTAGCCCCACGCTTTTCGCGCACCCGCACGTTGATGCGGATCGGCGAACCCTCGAAACCGAAGGCCTCCCGCAGCCGCCGCTCCAGAAAGCGCCGGTAGCCGGCCTCCAGGAACCCGGTGGTGAACAGCACGAACGTGGGCGGCCGGGCGGTGGCCTGGGTGGCGAACAGGATGCGCGGCTGCTTGCCCCCGCGGACCGGCGGCGGCGTCGCGGCCACCACCTCTTTCAGCCACGCGTTGAGCGGGCCCGTCGGGATGCGTGTGTCCCACGACGCCAACGCAGTCTCCATCGCGGGCACCAGCTTCTGCACAGCGCGACCGGTCCGGGCGGAGATGTTGACCCGTTGCGCCCAGCGCAACTGCACCAGCTCGCGGTCGATCTCGCGCTCCAGCAGCTCGCGCCGATCCTCGTCCACCAGATCCCACTTGTTGAAGGCCAGCACCAGCGCCCGCCCAGCCTCGATGACCATCGACAGCACGCGCTGGTCCTGTTCGGTCAGCGGCTCGGAGGCGTCGATCAGCACCACCACCACCTCGGCCGCGTCGATCGCCGAGTGCGTGCGCACCGAGGCATAGAACTCGTGCCCGCTGGCCTGACCGACCTTGCGGCGCAGACCCGCGGTATCGACGAACCGCCATACCTTCCCGCCGAGTTCGATGAGCGAGTCCACCGGGTCCACGGTGGTGCCGGCGACGTCGTGCACCACCGAGCGCTCGTCCCCGGCCAGCTTGTTCAGCAGCGAGCTCTTGCCCACGTTCGGCTTGCCCACCAGCGCCACCCGCCGGGGGCCGCCCGGCGTGGGCGCGGCTTCGGACACCTCCGGCAGCGCGGCCAGCACCTCGTCGAGCAGGTCGGCGACGCCGCGGCCGTGGATCGCGCTGATGGCGTGCGGCTCGCCGAGCCCCAGCGACCACAACGCCGCCGCGTCCGCCTCACCCTTCTCGCTGTCAACCTTGTTGGCGGCCAAGAAGACCGGCTTGCCCGAGCGCAACAGGATCCGGGCGGCGGCCTCGTCGGCCGCGGTGGCGCCGACCGTGGCGTCGACCACCAGGATCACCGCGTCGGCGGTGCGCATGGCCACCGACGCCTGCTCGGCCACCAGCTGCTGCAGGCCCTTGGCGTCGGGCTCCCACCCCCCGGTGTCCTGCACGACGAACCGGCGGCCGGTCCACAGCGCGTCGTAGGACACGCGGTCGCGGGTCACGCCGGGAATGTCCTGCACCACCGCCTCGCGCCGGCCCAGGATCCGGTTCACCAACGTCGACTTGCCGACGTTGGGCCGCCCGACGATCGCCACGACGGGCGCGGGGCCCGCCTCGGCCTGCTCGTCGAGCTCGGATTCGACCGATTCCCAATCGCTTTCGTCGGTCCAGGTGCCGTCGGAAGTCACCGCACCGCCCCGCTTCGCTGCTCGACCAGTTCCAGCAGGTGATCGATCACCTGCGCCTCGGTCATCTCGCTGGTGTCGACAACCACCGCGTCGTCGGCGGCGCGCAGTGGCGACACCGCCCGGGTGGAGTCCAGATGATCGCGGCGCCGGACGTCGGCCAGCACCGCGTCGTAGTCATCGGTCAGGCCGGCCGCGACGTTCTGGTCGTTGCGGCGCCGCGCGCGGGTTTCGGCCGACGCGGTCAGGAAGATCTTCACGGGGGCGTCGGGCAAAACGACGGTGCCGATGTCGCGACCCTCGACGACGACGCTGCCGGGCCCCTCGGCCATCTCACGCTGCAGCCCGACCAGGCGGGCGCGCACGGCGGGGACCGACGACACCGCCGAGACCGCACGGGTCACCTCGTCGCCGCGGATCTCGGCCGAAACATCCTCCCCCGCAAGGAAGTAACGGTCGCCATCGGTGTGATAGTCCACCGACAGCTGCGCCGTCGACCCGATGCGGCCGACGGCCTCGTCGTCTGTCGGGCTGATGCCCGCGCGCAGCACCGCCAGGGTCACCATCCGGTACATCGCCCCGGTGTCCAGGTAGCGAGCACCCAGCGCGCGCGCCAATCCCCTTGACACCGAGGACTTCCCGGTCCCAGCGGGCCCGTCGATGGCGACGACGACGTTCACAGGCCCACCGCCCGGTAGAGCTGCCCGACCTCGCCCTGGCTCAGCGCGCGGATGCTGCCCGGCCGCTGCTTGCCGAGCGACACGGGCCCGATGTCCGTGCGCACCAGCGACTCCACGGGGAAGCCGGCGGCGCCCAGCAGCCGGCGCACGATGCGGTTGCGCCCTTCGTGCAACACCACCCGCACCAGCGTCTTGCCCGGAATGGCGTCCACCACGGCGAATTCGTCGACGCGCGCCGGGCCGTCGTCCAATTCGATTCCCGCCTTCAGTGTCTTTCCCACGCCGCGCGGCACCGTCCCGGTCACCGTTGCCAGGTATGTCTTGGGCACCTCGTGGGAGGGATGCATCAACCGGTGCGCCAGTTCGCCATCGTTGGTCAGCAGGATGAGCCCCTCGGTGTCGGCGTCCAGCCGCCCGACATGGAACAGGTTCTTGTTGCCGCGCACCTTGCGTTCCACCAGGTCGCCGATGCACGGGCGGCCCCGGTCGTCCGACATGGTGGAGTGCATGCCCCGCGGCTTGTTCAGCGCCAGGTACACCAGCGACTCGTCGAGCACCACCCGGGCGCCGTCGACCCGGATCTCCGACGCATCGGGGTCCACGCGGGTGCCCAACTCGGTCACCACCTGCCCGTCGACCTCGACGCGGCCGTCGATGATCATCTTCTCGGCGGCGCGCCGCGACGCAATTCCGGCCTGCGACAACACCTTTTGCAGGCGGATCCCCTCGGTCTCGACCATCAATCGTGGTCCACGTCGAACGTCAGCGCCTGGTCGGGCGCCTGACCGCCGGCGAGTTTGATGAAACGCGGCTCGCTGTCCAGGGATTCGCTGAGGTCCTCGATCGTGTCGACGTCGGGAAGCAGCGGGGCGATGTCGGGCAGGTCGGCCAGCGACGTCAGCCCCAACCGCTCCAGGAACAGGTCGGTGGTCGCGAAGGTCACGGCGCCGGTGTCGTCGTCCACCCCGGCCTCGGTGATCAGGCCGCGGGCCAACAGCGTCCGCATCACGGCGTCCACGTTGACGCCGCGGACCGCGCTCACCCGCGCCCGGGTCACCGGCTGGCGGTAGGCCACCACGGCCAGGGTCTCCAGCGCGGCGCGGGTCAGCTTGGATCGCGCGCCGTCCAGCAGCAGCTTCTCCACGTACGGCGCGAACCGCGCCCGGGTGTACATCCGCCAGCCCTCGCTGGTCTGGCGCAGGTCGATCCCGCTGTCGCGCTCGGTGAGTTCGTCGGCCATCTGCTGCAGCCGGGAGGCGACCCGGTAGACGGGTTGCCCGGTGGCCGCGCCCAGCGCCTCGGCGGTGACGGGGCTGTCGACCACCAGCAGCAGGGCCTCCAGCACGGAGCCGAGTTCCGCGGCGTCCATGGGCGCCGCCTCGGCGATGTCCGGAATGCCCACGTCGAGATCGACGTCGGCCTCAGATTCGCTCATCATTCGTCCCGCACTTCTAGCAAGGCTTCGCTGGCCGGACGTTCCCCGGTCCATGAAATCTGGAGCACACCAAGCGGCTCCGACTGGTCGAATGCTACCGCCCGGCTCCGATACAGCTCGAGCAACGCCAGGAAGCGCCCGACCACCTCCATCGGCGCCTCGCAGTCGGCGACCAGCTCGGAGAACGTGGCCCACCGGCCGCTGCCGCGCGCCTCGAGGATCGCCAGCAGCTTCTTGGCCTGCTCGGGCACCGAGACTGCCACCTCGTGCAGGTGCCCGAGGGCCACCGTCGGCACGGGGCGCGGGCTGAACGCGATCGCGGCAATCTGGGCGAACCGGTCGGCGTCGACGCCCAGCATCACCTCCGGCAGCAGTTCGGTGAACCGGTCCTCCAGCGATACGGAGCGCGGGTAGCTGCGCAGCGCGGTGGCCTCCAGCTCGGCGAACATCTCCGCGACGTGCTTGAACGCGCGGTACTGCAGCAGCCGGGCGAACAGCAGGTCGCGCACCTCCAGCAGCGCCAGGTCCTCTTCGTCGTCGATCTGTCCGGCCGGCAGCAGCCGGGCGGCCTTGAGGTCGAGCAGGGTCGCGGCGACCACCAGGAACGCGGTGGTCTCCTCGAGGTCCAGCTGGGAGCCGATCGCGCGGGTGTAGGCGATGAAGTCGTCGGTGACCTGATGCAGCGCGACCTCGGTGACGTCGAGGCGGTGGGCGAAGATCAGCTGCAGCAGCAGATCGAACGGACCCTCGAAATTGGTCAGGCGGACTTGAAAACCGTTCTTGGGTGGCGCCTCACCGTTTGCGCTGGCCGTCACGCGCCGAATCGGTCGATGAACTCGCGGGCCAGGGCGCGGTAGGCGATGGCGCCCGTCGAGCGCGGGGCCCAGGTCGTGATGGGTTCGCCGGCCACGCTGGTCTCCGGGAACCGGACCGTTCGGGTGATCACGGTGTCGAACACCAGGTCGCCGAACCGTTCCACCACCCGGGCCATCACCTCGCGGGAGTTGACCGTGCGCGGGTCGTACCGGGTGAGCAGGATGCCGCTGATCTCCAGCTTCGGATTGAGCCGGTCGCGCACCTTGTCGACGGTGTCGGTGAGCAGCGCCAGGCCACGCAGCGAGAAGAACTCGCATTCGGTGGGGATGACCACGCCGTCCGCGCAGGCCAGCCCGTTCACGGTGAGCAACCCGAGCGACGGCTGGCAGTCGATCAGGACGTAGTCGTAGCGATCCAGCACGGGATGGAGCGCCCGGCCCAGGGTCTGTTCGCGGCCCACCTCGTTGACCAGCTGGATTTCGGCGGCGGACAGGTCGATGTTGCTGGGCACCAGGTCCATGTACTTGACCCGGGTCTGCAGCAGCACGTCGTCGATCGACACCCGCGGCTCGACCAGCACGTTGTGGATGGTCTTCTCCAGCTCGTAGTGCGGGACGCCGAGCCCGGCGGACAGCGCACCCTGCGGATCCATGTCCACCAGCAGCACCCGCCGGCCGTATTCGGCGAGCGCGGCGCCCAGGTTGATGGTCGACGTGGTCTTCCCGACACCACCCTTCTGGTTGCACATCGCGACGACCTTGGCCGGGCCGTGCGAGGTGCGCGGCTGCGGTTCCGGGATCGCCCGCGGCGGCCGCCCGGTCAGACCGAGCTCGACGCCGCTATCCGGCTGCTCGGTCATCATGGCGGGGGTGTTCGGGAGGTGAACATCGACCGAAAGTCTAACGGGTTCGCGGGCGTAAGCCGGGCGACCCGCAGGCAATTCACCAGCCAATTTCGCCGGATTTGCGCTGGTAGCGCGCTTGGCGACGATGATCGTTAACAGCAGTCACACCAGCATCACCGGGGAGGTGGTGGGCGGGTTTCAAACTTGATATCGCGGGCGATATCGCGGCGGCGGTGTGGCAGCGAGATTGCCGTGAGGGTTGCGATTCCGGCGCCGCGACGGCCGTGGTGGCAATCTCGGCGCCGCCACCCGTCGGCCGTCCGAACTACTGTGTCGTCATGGACCTCAAGCGACGGATTCCCCTGCTGCGATGGTCGGTCTGGCGGATGGCGACGGGCGCGCGCAACATCACCACGACGGGCCAGATCGGCGACGGGCGCGAGGCCGCCGCGGTGGACTACGTCCTGCGCAACGCGAGGGCCGGCGACATCGACGACGTGCTGGCCACCATCGACAAGTTCGCCTACCAGAAGTCGATGCTGATCAACGTCGGCGACGAGAAGGGCCAGATCCTCGACGCGGCGGTGCGGCGCGCCAATCCGGCGGTGGCGCTGGAGCTGGGCACCTACGTGGGATACGGCGCGTTGCGCATCGCGCGGGCGGCCCCGAACGCGAAGGTGTATTCCGTCGAACTCGCCGAGGCCAACGCCGCCAACGCGCGACGGATCTGGGCGCACGCCGGCGTAGCCGACCGCGTGACCTGCGTGGTCGGCACGGTCGGTGACGGCGGGCGCACGCTGGACGCGCTGGCCGACGAACACGGGTTCGCCTCCGGTGCCCTCGAGTTCGCGTTCCTCGACCACGACAAGGACGCCTACCTGGACGACCTGCACAGCATCATGGCGCGCGGCTGGCTGCGCCCGGGCGCGGTCGTGGTCGCCGACAACGTGCGGGTGCCCGGCGCCCCGAAGTACCGCGAGTACATGCGCCGCGAGCAGGGCAAGCAATGGAACACCGTCGAGCACAAGACGCACCTCGAGTACCAGTCGCTGGTGTCCGACCTGGTGCTGGAGTCCGAGTACCTGGGCTGACGGCCGCCGCGCCCTACCGGGCCCGCGGGTGGGCGCCGGCCCACACCTCGCGCAGCGCGTGCACGGTGACCATCGTGTAGATCTGCGTCGTCGTCACCGAGGCGTGTCCCAGCAACTCCTGCACCACCCGCACGTCGGCACCGCCCTCGAGCAGGTGCGTCGCGAACGAGTGCCGCAGCATGTGCGGCGACACCCCCGACGTGATCCCGGCGCGCTCGGCGGCGTCCTGCAGCACCTGCCACGCGCTTTGCCGCGACAACCGCCCGCCGCGCACGTTGAGAAAGATGGCCGGCGTCCCGCGTCCGCGGCGGGCCAGCTCCGGGCGGCCGCGCACCAGATAGGCGTCCAGCGCCTGCACGGCCGGCCGCCCGATGGGCACCAGCCGCTGCTTGCCGCCCTTGCCACGCAGCAGCACCGACCTGGCCCGGGTGTCGATGTCGTCCACGTCGAGTCCGACGGCCTCCGAGATGCGCGCCCCGGTCGAGTACAGCAGCTCCAGCAGCGCCCGGTTGCGCAGCGTGAGCGGGCCGTCGGACGCGCTGTCGCCGCCCGCGCCCTCCAGCAGCGCCAGCACCTGGTCGATGGTCAGGCTCTTGGGGAGCCGGCGTCCCGGCGTCGGCGGGCGCACCGCCCGCGCCACGTCCAGCTCGGCGAGCCCCTCGGCGGCGGCGAACCGGTGCAGGCCGCGCACCGCGATCAGCGCCCGCGCCGCCGACACCGCCGAGAGCGCCGCGGTCCCCGAGTCCGGGTCGCCGCGGCGCAACGCGACCAGGAACTCGCTGACGTCGTCCTCGCCGACCTTGGCCAGGTCGTGAATTCCACGGTCCGACAGGTGCTTGCTGTAGCGGCGCAGGTCGCGGCGATACGAGCTGAGCGTGTTGGCGGCGACACCCCGCTCGATGGTGAGGTGGTCGAGGTAGCCCTGCAGCTGGGTGTCGAGCGTCAACGCCGTTGTCATCGGGCGGCCTTTCGCGCGACGAACGCCGTCGGTTTGTCGGGCCACGGGCTGTCCACCGGCCGCGGCTCGGCGATGCCTTCGGTCACCGCGTGGGCGGCCAGAATCCCGGCAATGGCAATGGAATTCACGATCTCGCCACTGAATACCCCGCACACCGCGTCGGCGAGGGAGAACCAGCCCATCGTCATGTCGGCTTCCTCGTGATGCGCCTCGGGCCGGGGTGCCTCCGTCAGCTCGGTCGCCAGGTACACCCGTACCGACTCGTCGCTGAAGCCCGGCGCGGAATTCAGGTCGACCAGCACCTGCCAGGTTCCGGCCTGCAGGCCGACCTCCTCCTGGAGCTCACGGACCGCGGTCTCCTGCGGCGGCTCCCCCACCACATCGAGCAGCCCGGCCGGAAGCTCCCACAACCGCCGGCCGAAGGCGTGGCGGTATTGGTAGACCATCGCGATTTCGTTGTCGGAGTTCAACGCCACGATGGCAACGGCCCCGTAGTGCTCGACGACTTCGCGAATCGCGGTGGCACCGCCGGGCATCCGCACCCGATCACTGCGCAGCGCGAAAATCTTTCCGGTGTACAGCGTTTCGGATGACGCCGTCTCGAAGACGTGCTCAGCCACGGGTCGCGGGTTCGGGTAGCGACTGGCTGACGCCGTCCCGCTGCGGGTTGCCGTTGGAGGCGTGCTCGGGGATCTCCACCGGCAGCAGCTCGCCCGACTGGTAGTCGATGGCCGCCCCGACAAACGCGACGAACAGCGGGTGCGGCCGGGTGGGCCGGCTCTTCAGTTCGGGGTGGGCCTGGGTGCCGACGATGAACGGGTGCACCTCCGGCGGATATTCGACGAACTCCACCAGATGCCCGTCGGGCGAGGTGCCGGAGAACCGCAGCCCGCTCTCGGCGATCTTGTCGCGATAGCTGTTGTTGACCTCGTAGCGGTGCCGGTGGCGCTCGGACACCTGGGTGGTGCCGTAGGCCTGTGCGACGACCGAATCCGTTTGCAACACGGCGGGATACGCGCCCAGCCGCATGGTGCCACCCAGGTCTGCCTGACCGGACACGGCCTCGACCTGGTCGGCCATCGTGGAGATGACGGGATCCGGTGTGTCGGGGTCGAATTCGGCGGAGTTGGCCTGCGTGAGCCCGGCCGAACGCGCCGCCTCGATCACGATGCATTGCAGTCCGAGGCACAGACCCAGCACCGGCAGCCCGCGCGCCCGCGCGTACCGGATGGCGCCGATCTTGCCCTCGATCCCGCGGATACCGAAGCCGCCCGGGATCAGCACCCCGTGCACGTCGCCCAGCGCCGCCGCCGCGCCCGCCCCGGTCTCGCAGTCGTCGGACGCCACCCACTGCATCTCCACTTTGGCGTGGTGTTTGAAGCCGCCGGCGCGCAACGCCTCGGTGACCGAAAGGTAGGCGTCGGAAAGCTCGACATACTTGCCCACCAAGGCGATTCGCACGGTCTCGTGCGGCTCGTGCACCCTGCGCAGCAGGTCGTCCCACTCGGTCCAGTCGACGTCGCGGAACGGCAGGTTGAGCCGGCGCACCACGAACGCGTCGAGTTCCTCGCGGTGCAGCCGCTTCGGGATGTCGTAGATCGATGGCGCGTCCGGCGTGGAGATGACGCCGTCGATGTCCACGTCACACATCAGCGCGATCTTGTTCTTCAGCGCCTCGGGGACGTCCCGGTCGCAGCGCAGGATCAGCGCGTCCGGCGTGATACCGATGCTGCGCAGCGCGGCCACCGAGTGCTGGGTGGGCTTGGTCTTGAGTTCACCCGAGGGCGCCAGGTACGGCACCAGCGAGACGTGCAGGAAGAAGACGTTCTCGCGCCCCAGGTCGTGGCGGACCTGGCGCGCGGCCTCCAGGAACGGCTGCGACTCGATATCGCCGACCGTGCCGCCGATTTCGGTGATCACCACGTCGGGACGGTTGCCCTGGGCGTCCGGCTGCGCCATCGCCATGATCCGGCGCTTGATCTCATCGGTGATGTGCGGGATCACCTGCACGGTGTCGCCGAGGTATTCTCCGCGCCGCTCCTTGGCGATGACGGTCGAATACACTTGTCCCGTCGTGACATTCGCCGAGCCGGACAGGTCGCGATCCAGGAACCGTTCATAGTGACCGACATCGAGGTCGGTCTCGGCACCGTCCTCGGTGACGAACACCTCGCCGTGCTGGAACGGGTTCATCGTGCCCGGGTCCACATTGAGGTACGGATCGAGCTTTTGCATCGTCACGTACAACCCGCGGGCCGTCAGCAGCTGACCGAGGCTGCTCGCGGTAAGACCCTTGCCCAGCGAGGATGCGACGCCCCCGCTGACGAAGAGGTGCTTGGTGGCGGATTGCGGGTGCTTTCGCACAGGCGACCTCCGTGAAGACGGGCAGGGCGTCGAATTTTGCTAGCGAATAACTAGTAGGGCCTGCCGACCCACGGAAACCCACCCTAACACCCACGACCGGAGTGTCGCGTCGAACACGCCCGCTACTGGGGCACCGTGATCGACGTCGCGCCGTGACCGGTGCCGTACTGCCCGGCATGACCGCCGTTGATCAGGTCGTGCAGACCGAGCACCGCGGTGATGCGGCCCGGCGCGGTGTCGACGTTGTCGACGGTGCTGACCGCGGAGTTCATCTGAGCGTCGGCGCGCGTCACCGCGACGGCCGCGCCGCCGGTCGCCGACCCGTCCCGCCCGGCGAGCAGGGTGCCCGACCCGTGCGGCGCCAACGCGGCGGCGAACCGGGCGACGCTGACACCCCGATTACCGGCGTCCTGCGGCAGAGCGCCGCCGGTGACGAGCAGCGCGGCGTTCGCCGCGCCCATGTGCTCGCTCGGCTGATACGTGATGAACCCCGTGTCGCGCAGCGCCGCCAGCACGGTGTCGCGCTGGGCCTCCTCGACGGGGGGGACCGCGGGGTTGGCGTTGATGAGCAGGGCGATGCCCATCAGGTCACCGGCCTGCGAGCCCTGGTCGACGAGCTTGGTGCTCAGCTGCTGGCCGGCCGGCAGGATCGACGAGTTCACCACGGTCTGCAGCTTCTCCGCGGAGTTGGCCTCGACGAATTCACTCGTCAACGACACGGTTCCGGTCACCGCGCCGCCGGCCTGACCGATGAACTTCGACACCGCGGCCACGTCGTCGTCCTTGGCGTCCGGGGTGCGAAACAGCACCACCGACTTGCCGCCGAGCGTGTCATGCACGATCCGGCCGACCAGTTGTGTGTCGAAGTTATTTGCGGCACTGAGCTTTTCGTTCAGCACGTTCTTCTGGTCGTTGAGCCCGTTGATCTGGGTGTGCAGGTCCCGCTTCTCGTCACGCAGGCTGGACAGCAGGGTGTCGGACAGGAAGCCGGAACCGAGCACGACTCCCACGGCCAACGCCAGGAAGACGGCGGCCAGCGATAACGCGTGTTGGCGAAGCGAGATCATCTTCGACCCTAGGACACTAGGTGGGCGACCCAGAGGGAAAAGTGGTTCCAGTACTCGGTGATCCAGTGCAGCACCACGCCATCGGTGCGTGACACCCACAGCGCGACGATGACGGCGATCAGCATCGTCAGCGCCAGCAGGGCGATGGCCCCCGCCGAGATGTGGTTGCGGTACAGGGTGGCCACGGCCTTGGCGTCCACCACCTTCTCCCCCACCCGAAGCCTGGTCAAGAACGTCGAGGGGTTGCTGTGCGCGCGGGTCCGGTCGAAGAACGTCTCGATGTTGGCGGTGTGGCCCGCGGTCACCAGCAACGCGGCGCCGTGATGATCGGCCAGCAGCAGGGCCAGGTCGATCGCCGAGCCCGCGGCCGGGAACGTCATGGCCCCGACGCCGAGGTCCTGGATGCGTTCCAAACCGGGTGCGTGGCCGTCGGCGTCGGCGGGCAGCACGACCTGGGCGCCGCACTTGAGGGCGTCGGCACTGATCTGGTCGGGATCGCCGACGATGATCTGGGGCCGATACCCGGCCTTGCGCAACACATCCGCGCCGGTGTCGACGCCGATCAGCACCGGTTGGTACTCCTTGATGAACGGCTTGAGCGACTTCAGGTCCTCTTCGGCGCTCGGCTCGTCGGCGACGATGACCACGTGCCGGCGGCGCAGGTCGACGTCGATGTCGGGGATGCCGATGCCGTCGATCAACAACGGGCTCTCGCTCTTGATGAACTCAATCGTGTTGCCCGCGAAGGCCTCCAGGTGGGCGGACAGCCCGCTCTTGGCTTCCCGCATCAAGTCGGCGATGTCGTGGTCGGTGCGCTCGGTGCCGCGGACCAGCCTGCGGTCGCCGGAGTACACCCCGCCTTCGTAGAGCCGGATCTTGGCGCCGTCCTTGACCTTCTTGAAGATGTCGGGCCCGGTCTCGTCGATCAGGGTGACCCCGTTGTTGACCAGCACCTCCGGCCCCATGTTGGGATAGCGGCCCGACACCGAGGGCGAGGCGTTGACGACAGCGGCGATGTCGGCCTCCACCAGGGCGTCCGCCGTGATGCGGTCCAGATCCAGGACGTCGAGCACCACGATGTCGCCGGGGCACACCCTGCGCAGCAGACGGTCGATGTTCCGGTCCACCCGCGCGGTGCCGACGAGGCCCGGCCGGGCGGTGTTACGGGTAAGCAGCCCTGACATCTTCATGGGGGCGATTCTGTCGGGGATGCCCGGATGAGGCGTGGAGGCGCGCCGTAACATCAGCCTCAGAAGTTATCTAGAGTCCCATTAGTCACAAGCTGATGCCGAGATGGTCTCGAATGTCGACTTGTTGTGCGAAATGAGCCGTTCTGCCCACGACAAGTCGACGCTCGGCCCGGGCGCTTCGAATCAGATCTCGTCGCGCTGGGCCGCGTCGAGCAGTTCGCGGGCATGGGCGCGACCGCTGTCGGACTCGCCCAGGCCGGCCATCATGCGCGCCAATTCGGCGACCCGCTCGTCGTCGATGACCCGGCGCACCACGCTGGTCCCCTTCGGGCCGGCGCCGTGCACCACCAGATGCACATCGGCGTACGCCGCGACCTGCGGCAGGTGCGTGACCACGATGACCTGATGCGTGCGCGCCAACCGCGCCAGCCGCCGCCCGATCTGCACCGCGGCCCGGCCACCGACGCCGGCGTCGACCTCGTCGAACACCATGGTGGTGCCCGCTGCCGAGGCCGCCAGCACCACCTCCAGCGCCAGCATCACCCGGGACAGCTCGCCGCCGGAGGCGCTCTTGGCCAGCGGCAGCTGGTCCATCCCGCGGTGCGCGGCGAAACCGAATTCGACCTGGTCGACGCCGTCCGCGCCGGCCCGGGCCAACTCGCCGGTCGGCAGCGCGAGCGCCGCCGGATCCTCTTTGTCGGTGACCACGTCGTCGCGCACGTCGATGCTGAACTGCGCGTCGGCCATCGCCAGCCCGGACAGCTCGGCGGTGACCTCCTTGGCCAGTCGCTTGGCCGCCTTGCGCCGGATACCGCTGAGATCGACTGCGGCCTGGGCCAATTCACGCGCGAGCTCGTCGACCCGGGCGGCCAGCGCCGTCAGCCCCTCCTCGGAGACGTCGAGTTGGGCCAGCCGTTGCCTTGATTCCTGGGCCCACTGGAGCACCCCGTCGACGTCCGCGGCGTACTTGCGGGTCAGCGTGCGCAGTTCGGCTTGCCGGGTCAGCTTGGCCTCCAGCGCGCTGGCGTCGACCGGCAGCTCGTCCAGAAAGCCGCTCAGTTCGCCGGCCGCGTCGGCGACCACCGTCAGCGCCTCGCCGACCTGCCCGGCCAGCGCCCGCAGCTTTGCGTCGTCGGTGGACTCCAGGGCGGCCTTCGCGCGCCCCAGGCCGTCGGCGGCGCTGTGCCCGGACGCCTCCGCGTCGTCGGGCGCCCCGGAGAGCGCGGCGTGCGCGGTGATCGCCGCCTCCCGCAGGGTGTCCAGTTCGGAGAGCCGCACGATGTCGGCGACCAACGCGTCGTCCTCGCCCGGTTGCGGGTCGACGGCGTCAATCTCGTTGAGCGCGAAGGTGAGCCGGTCGGACTCCAGCGCGAGTTCGCGCATGCGGTTGCGGCGGTCGGCGAGGTCGTTCCGCGCGGTGAGCCAGGCGTCGCGCAATTTGCGGTAGCGCTCGAGCGCGGGGGCGGCCTTCGCGAACCGGTCCAGGGCGCCGCGCTGCTCCTCGGGCCGCATCAGGCGCAGCTGGTCGTTCTGCCCGTGCAGGGTGAGCAGCTCGGTGGTGAAGTCGCCCAGCGACTTGGCGGGCACGCTGCGGCCGCCGAGATAGGCCCGCGACGGCCCGTCGCGGCTGACCGAGCGCAGCGCGATCACGCTGCCGTCCTCGTCGCGCTCCGCGCCCGACGCGTCCAGCATCTCGTCCAGCTGCGCCACCACGGCATCCTCGAGATCCATTGTGGTGAAGCGGCCTTCGACCACCGCGCGGTCGGCGCCCGACCGCACCCGGGTGGCGTCGGCGCGGGCACCGCCGAGCAGGTGCAGCCCGGTCACCACCATGGTCTTGCCGGTGCCCGTTTCGCCGGTCAGCACCGTCAGGCCACGGTCGAACTCGCCGACCGCCGCGCTGATCGCGCCCAGCGACTCGATGCGTATTTCGGTGAGCACCCGCCGTTTACTTCCCGCGCCAACCCGTCACCGGCAACCGGAATTTGCGCACCAGCCGGTCGGTGAACGGGGCGCTGTCCAGCCGTGCCCATTTCACCGGCGTGTCGCAGCGTCTCACCTCGATGCGGCTGCCCGCCGGGATCAGCATCTCCCGGCGGCCGTCGCAGAACACCAGGGCGTCGTGCCCGTCCGCCTCGATCTCGATGGCGATGGTGGCGTTGGGACTGGTGACCATCGGCCGGCCGAACAGCGCGTGAGCGTTGTTGGGTACCACCAGGATTGCCTCCAGGTCCGGCCACAGCACCGGGCCGCCCGCGGAGAAGGCGTAGGCGGTGGACCCGGTGGGCGTCGACACCAGCACCCCGTCGCACCCGAACGCCGACACCGGCCGCCCGTCGATCTCGACGACCACTCCCAGCACGCCCAGTCGCGGGCCCTTCTCCAGGCTGACCTCGTTGAGCGCCCAACCGTGTTCGATCTCGCGACCGCCCGAGCGCACGAGCACGTCCAGCGTCAGGCGGTCCTCCACCCGGTAGTCCTTGGCGACGACGTGGTCCAGCACCCTGTCGATGTGCTCGGCCTCGGCCTCGGCCAGAAAGCCGATGCGGCCGAGGTTGACGCCCAGCACCGGGATCCCGGCGTTGCGGGCCAGTTCGGCCGCGCGCAGGAACGTGCCGTCGCCGCCGAGCACCAGCACCAGCTCGCAGCCGTCGGCGGCGTGCGGATCCGCGTCGACCACCTGGATCTCGACGCCCATCGCGCGGATGTCGTCGGGGGCCACCTGCAGCGAGCCGCGGTCGACCGCCTCGGCGGACAGGACGCGAAGAGCAATGTCGTTGTCGCTCAGCACTTTCTGCACCCGCGCCGCGGTCTCGGTGGCTTCTTCGCGGCCGGTGTGGACGACCATCAGCACCGTGCGCTGCTCGGTCATTGCGGCCCCTCGTCTACCGCGCGCCGCACCGCTGCCACCAACTCGTCATCCGCCAATCCCCGATCGGCCTGGGCGCGCAGCCGAAGGAAGTATTCGACGTTGCCCGACGGGCCGGGCAGCGGGCTTGCGGTGACGCCGACGGTGTGCCAGCCCAGCTCGCCGGCACGCCTCGCCACGCCCACGACGGCGTCGGCGCGCAGGTTGGCGTCGTGCACCACTCCGCCGGCGCCGACCTGGCCCCGGCCAACCTCGAACTGCGGCTTCACCATGGGAACGATATCCGCAGTGGCCGAAGCACATCCAGCCAGCGCGGGCAACACGGTGGCGAGCGAAATGAACGACAGGTCGGCCACGACCACGTCGACCGGCCCGCCGATCGCCTCCGGGGACAGGTCACGGGCGTTCGTCCGCTCGACGACGACGACCCGCGGGTCGCACCGCAGCGACCACGCCAGCTGGCCGTAGCCGACGTCCACGGCGACCACTTCCGCGGCACCCCGGTCCAGCAGGACCTCGGTGAACCCGCCCGTCGACGCCCCGGCGTCCAGGCAGCGGCGGCCGGTCACGTCGATCCCGAAGGCGTCCAGCGCGCCGATCAGCTTGTGCGCGCCGCGGGATACCCAGCCCCGTTCGCCGTCGTCGGTGACGGTCAGGGCCGCGGTGAGGGCGACGGCGGTGCCCGGCTTACGGGCCGGCAGCCCGTCGATGCAGACCCGGCCGGCGCCGATCAACTCCGCGGCCTGTTGCCGCGATCGCGCAAGGCCGCGCCGAACCAGTTCGGCGTCGACGCGGGCGCGGCGAGACATGCGCGCACTCAGCCCTTCTCCGCCGACTCCAGCGCGGCCAGCAGCACGTCGTGCGCCTCGGACAGGCGGCGCGCTATGTCTTCGAGCTCGGTGAGCGACGGATCGTTGCCGGGGTTTTCCGGCCCCCCGGGCTCGGGCAGCCGGGCGAGCAGGGCGTCGATCTCCGCGCGAATCTGTTCAGGGTCGATAGTCATTGCGCTCCTACGCTAGTCCAGAGACCAGCGCTGCAGCGCCTCGCGGGCGCGCGCGTCGCCCGCCTCGACGCCGATCGGCCGCCCGTCCGACGGGGCTGCCCATACCGCGGCGGCGACCGCGCGCACGACCGCCAGGTCGTCGCCGTCGTCGGCCCCGTCGCCGCTGACGGTCACCGCCCGTTCGCCGACGTCGACGCGCCAGCCCGGCTGGGGCCCGACCGCCAGCCGCGCGCCGTCCTGATGCAACGCCCGCAGGTCGTGGCCGATGTAGGTGGGCCGGTGGGCGGGTTTGGCGTATACGGCGTCGCGCGCGGAGCTGACCCCGGTGAGGACCATCAGGCTGGGCAGCTTGGCCGCGTTGGCGCCCTCGATGTCGGTGTCCAACCGGTCGCCGACCACCAACGGCGCGCGGAAGTCGCCCCTGGCCGCCGCGTCGGTGAGCAATCCGGGCGCGGGCTTGCCCGCGACTTGGGGTTCGGCACCGGTGGCCGCGCGCAGCGCGGCGACCATGGATCCGTTGCCGGGCAGCAGGCCACGTTCGGTGGGCAGCGTGGGGTCGACATTCGCCGCCACCCACAGCGCTCCGGACCGGATGGCCAGCGCGGCCTCGGCCAGGTCCGGCCAGCCGATGGTCATCGACAGTCCCTGCACGACCGCGACGGGCTCGTCGTCGAACCGGCGCACCGGGCGCAGGCCGACGGCCGCGACCTCGTCGGCCAGGGCGTCGGTGCCCACGATGAGCACCGGCGCACCGGCCGGCAGCTGCTCGGCCAGCAGCCGGGCCGCGCTCTGGGCGCTGGTGGCGACGTCGTCGGCGGTGGCGGTGAAGCCGAGGTCGGTCAGGTGCGCGGCGACCTCGGCGGCGCTGCGCGAGGCGTTGTTGGTGACGAAGAACGCGCGGCTTGGCACCTCGGCCAGCGCCTGCACCGCGCCTTCGGTGGGCCGGCGGCCGCGGAACAACGTCCCATCCAGGTCAAGCAGCAGGCAATCGTATTGGCGCGCAACGCTTGTCATCTCAGCCCAGCTCGCTGACCCGGTCTTCGGCGTCGGTGACACCTTCGACATCGGCGGCCGCCGACCGCAGGAACCATTGCAGCGCTTCGTCGTTGCGGCCCAGCGCCAGCAGCGTGTCGGCGTAGGCGTAGAACAGCCGCGCCGCCGTCGAGCCCGTGCGGGTGGGGTCCAGTTGCGGCGTGGACAGCACGGTCAGCGCCTGCTCCAGCTGGCCGAGGTCCGCGCGGGCGCCCGCGGCGACGATGCGCAACTCGTCGGCGTCGTCGCCTTCCAGCCGGGCCGCCTCCGGCCCGCGGGCGAGTTCGATCGCCCGTTCCGGGCGGCCAAGTCCGCGTTCGCAATCCGCGATCAGCGCGAGCAGGTTGGACTTGCTGCCCATCCTGCGGGCGGCGCGCAATTCGGCCAGCGCCTGCGCCCAGTCGCCGCAGTGATAAGCGGCGATCCCGACGGCCTCGCGAATCGCGGCGATCCTGCTGGAGCGGGCGCGGGCGGCGCGGGCGTGGCTCAGCGCCGCCTCAGGGTCTTCGTCGAGGAGCTCGCCGGCGGCAACCAGGTGGCGTGCCACCGCGTCGGCCGTGGCGCGGTCCAGGGTGCTCAGTTCACCGCGGATCTCGGGCGCCAGCTGCCGGGCGTCCACGCCGGGCGGTATCGGCGGCCCGGGCTCGGGCGTGCGAGGGCCGTCCGGCTTCTGCGGCTGGGCCGGGCGCGCGCGGCCCGGGCCCGACCACGCGCCGGATGGGCGCGGGCGCCGTTCGCCCCGCTGCCGCTGCCTGTCGTCGACCACGCAGCCGAGGATACGGGGGCGCCGACCGCTAGTACGCCGTGAGCCGGTTCTGCAGCAACGGCGCTATCACCGCCGGGCAGTAGTTGGCGACGGCAACGATGGTGAACAGGCCGGCCGACTCGTAGCCCAGGCCGCTGCGGCTGGCCATCTGATCGGCGACCGAGTCGAAGGACTGACCCGGCATGACCAGCATCGGGCACACCGACTGACCCAGCGCGAGGGCGCTCTCCGGGTGCGGGTAGGTGATACCGGCGTTGGACAGGGCCATCAGGAACGCGTTCCCCCGCATGTCGGCACGGACGGGCGCGGCCAAGGGCGCGGCGATCCCGGCCACGCAGGCACCCACCCCCAGGACACGCAGCAGGACCCGTTCCACACGCCTGAGGGACATCACCGTGACCACCCTGGCCAATGCGGGTCACAGCCGCAACACGGTGCGGTAAAGATTTGCGCACCAACGCGTTTTGCGGGTGCGTTCCTAAACCTTTTCGATCCCCGCGATGGTTGACCGGGCTGTCGGATTGACACGGCCGCCGTGGCGGCGGGCGAGGGAGGCGGCGGTCCGCGGGTCGGCGGGCAGAAACGCTTCCAGACGCAGCTCCGACACGCTGACGTCGAGGGCCGTGACGAAGGTCGCGATCGTCGCGACCAGCCGCACGTCACCGTCGGGGCAGCGCAGGTGCAGCGGCACCGCGAAGCCCAGCGATTCGACCGGCCGCCCGCCCGGCGCCGGCAGGCCGTAACCCTCGAGTTCCTCCGTCAGCGCGTCGATGCGCGGGTGCGGGCCGCGTTCGCGCAAGCCGTGCAGAATGTGGCGCCGCCAGTCGTCGAGATTCACGATGCGCGGCGCCATACCCTCCGGGTGCAACGCGACACGCAGTACGTTGACCGGTGGCTCCAGCAGCGACCCGGCCACCCCGTCGGTCAGCACCCCCAAAGCAGCGTTGGCGGCAACCAGCTCGCCGAAGCCGTCCATCACCAACGCCGGATACGGCAGGTGGCCGTCGAGAACATGCTGCAGCGCCTCACGCACGGGCCGCAGGAGCGGCGCGTCCGGGCGTGACTCCGGGTACGCCGGAGCGAAGCCCGCCGCCGACAGCAGCGCGTTGCGTTGCCGCAGCGTCAGCTTTAGTGAGTCGGCCAGTCGGCTGACGATGTCGCGCCCGGGCGCCGATCGGCCCTGCTCCAGAAAGCTCAGGTGCCGCTGGGTGGTGCCGGCGTCGTTCGCCAGGTCGACCTGGCTGAGCCGGCGCCGATTGCGCCATTCGCGGAGCACCGTGCCGAAGTCCGCCGGCGTCGCAGTGGACATGCACACAGTCAACCCGCGAACGATTCTGGGCGCTATTCCTTGCAGGGAATTGCCGCCCATCCCTACGGGCGACACGATCGCGGTATGAGTCAGCCACTCCAGTTCGGTGTCATGCCACCCCTGGCCGCCGAGCCCTGGGCAGGCGCCGACCTGCGCCGACTCCTCGACTTCGCCCGCGCAATCGAGGATCTGGGGTTCGACTCGGTGTGGGCAAACGACTCGTTGGTGCGGCCCCGCATCGAAGCGCTGACGTTTCTGTCGGCCACGGCCGCGGTCACCGATCGCATAACCCTGGGCACCGCGGCCTTGCAGCCAGCGCTCCGGCGGCCCGTGCAGACCGCGCAGGTGCTCGCCTCTATCGACCGGTTGTCGGGCGGACGGTTGACCGTGGCGGTCGGCGCTGGCTTTCCGGGGTTGTCAGAGGTCGAATACGCCGCCTCGGAGGTGCCGTGGAGTCGACGGTTCGCACGCCTCGATGACACGGTCGCGCTGTGGCGTCAGCTCTGGAACACCAAGGAGCCCAGCTCGTTTCACGGTGCCGTGCTGCACCTCGAAGAAATCCCGGCCGGCATCACGCCGTTCGATGGGTCCGGCCCGCCCGTGTGGCTGGCCGGCGACACATCGGGCGCCCGGGCCCGTGCCGGCAGGATGTACGACGGGTGGCTCCCCTATCCGCCGGTGTCCGAGAGTTATCGGTCGGGTCTGGGCGAGGTGCGCGCCGCCGCCGAAGACACCGGCCGCGGGGCCGACGCCGTCACGCCCGCGCTGTTTGTCACCGTCCTGGTGACGGAGGATGCCGATGGTGGTCGGGCCGCTCTGGACGACTTCGCCACCAGCACATATGGATTCGGCATCGACATCGTCGAGCAGATCCAGACCTTCGCCGCGGGTACACCCGACGCCGTCATCGCTCGGCTGGCGAGCTTCATCGACGCCGGGGCTCGGCACATCGTCTGCCGCCCGGGTGTCCCCGGTCCTGACGGGTTCGTCGAGCAGCTGCAGCAGCTGCGGTTCGTGAAGGAGGCGCTCCGATGACCGCGACACCGGCACGCCTGGACCACCATTCACGCCCGGGTGAAAGCTGACTGGATGAACACTTCGGATCGAACTGCCGACATACCGCAGCTCCCGTTCGCTGACACCCTTCAGATCGGCATTGGCAAGGTGACCGCCGAGGAAGTCACCGCCACGATGGCCTGGGCCGAGCATTTGTGTACCGCGGGTGGCATTCTGCACGGCGGGGCGCTCATGGCCTTCGCCGACACAGTGGGCGCCTTGTGCGCGGTCGCCAACCTGCCGCGAGGCGCGGGCACCTCCACCATCGAATCCAAGACCAACTTCTTCCGCGCGGTACGCGGCGGCATCGTGCACGCGACATGCAACCCGCTGCACGTCGGCCGCAGCACCATCGTCGTCCAGACCGACTTGAGCGACGATCGCGGCAAACGAGTCGCTCAAGTCACCCAGACCCAGGCCGTGTTGGGCAATCAAGAGGCGTGTCGCGGAAGTCACCGTGACCACCCTGGCCAACCCATCACGCCGACGGCATGACACGGTCGCCGTTGCGGCGTCAGGCCTTTTCGATCCCCGCGACGGTGCGCTTTCCGCGGCGCAACACCAGCCACCGGCCGTACAGGAAATCCGAGGGCTGCGGAGCCCATTCCTCGCTGTCGATGCGGACGTTGTTGACCGATACGCCGCCCTCGCCCAGGGTGCGGCGCGCGGCTTTGCGGCTCTCGGACAGGCCGCTGGCCACCAACAGGTCGACGATCCCGTCCGGGCCGCCGGGTTTGAGCTCGGCGACCGACGCCTCGCGCAGCGCCGCCGCCAGCGTCGCCTCGTCCAGCCGGTCCAGTTCACCCTGCCCGAACAGCGCCCGGCTGGCGTGCTCGACCGCCTCGGTGGCCGCCTCGCCGTGCACCAGGACGGTCAGTTCGCGGGCCAGCCGTCGCTGTGCGGCCCGCTGCTGCGGGCGCTCGGCCGTCGCCTGTTCCAGCTCGGCCAACTCCTCGGCCGACAGGAAGGTGAACCACCGCAGGTAGCGGATCACGTCGGCGTCGGCGGTGTTGAAGAAGTACTGGTACCAGGCGTACGGGGTGGTCATCGCCGGGTCGAGCCACAGGCTGCCGCCGCCGGTCGACTTGCCGAACTTGGTGCCGTCGGCCGCCGTCACCAGCGGCACGGTGAGCGCGTGCACCGTCGCGCCCAGCTTCTGGCGCACCAGCCGGACCCCGGCGATGATGTTGCCCCACTGGTCGGAGCCGCCGATCTGCAGCGCGCAGTCGTAGCGGCGATGCAGTTCGACGTAGTCGTTGGCCTGCAGCAGCATGTAGCTGAACTCCGTGTAGGAGATGCCCTCGCCCTCCAGCCGCCGCCGGATCGTGTCGCGGTCCAGCATGACGTTGACCGAGAAGTGCTTGCCCAGGTCGCGCAGGAACTCGATGGCCGACAACGGGGCCGTCCAGTCCAGGTTGTTGACGACGACGGCCCCCGTCGGCGACGTGTCGAAGTCGACGAAACGCTCCAGCTGGCCCCGGATGCGCTCGGTCCATTCGGCGACGGTGTCCGCCTCGTTGAGGGTGCGCTCCCCGACGTCGCGCGGGTCACCGATCATGCCGGTGGCCCCGCCGGCCAGCACGATCGGGCGGTGGCCGGCGCGCTGAAACCGGCGCAGCGCCAGCAACGGCACCAGGTGCCCCGCATGCAGGCTGGCCGCCGTGGGGTCGAAGCCGGCGTACACCGTCATCGGCCCGCGCTGCGCCTCGGCCGCCAGCGCGTCGAGGTCGGTGGACTGCGCGATCAGCCCGCGCCAGCCCAGCTCGTCAAGGATCCCGGAAGACATCGCCGCCGACTTTAGTCGGTCCCGCGGCCACGATTCGCCCACGCGCACCGGGATGAGGCAAGCTAACCGAGCGGCGCACCGCCGCGTCACCGCCTGCCCGCTGAGCGCACCGACGACGTGGAGCGTGATGGACAACCGATACTGGCCGCTGGTCGTCGTGGTGGTGATGCTGGCCCTCGGGCTGACGCTCACGGTCGCCGACTTCAAACGGGCCGCCACGATGCGCAAACCGCTCGCGGTGGCGCTCATCTGCCAGTCGCTGCTGCTGCCGGCCCTGTGCCTGGCGATCGCCGAGGCCTTCCACCTCGAGCCCCATCTGGCCGTGGGTCTCATGCTGATGGCCGCCACCCCCGGCGGGACGATGTCGAGCATCCTGAGCCACCTGTTCAACGGCGACCTGGCGCTCAACCTCACGCTGACCGCGATCAACGCCGTGCTGTCGATCGTCGCGCTGCCCGCGATTCTGGCGGTGTCGATGACCTGGTTCCTCGGCGAAGGCCGGTTCCTCCCGCTCCAGGTGGACAAGTTCTTCACGGTGTTCGGCCTGGTGCTCGTCCCGATCGCGATCGGGGTCGCCTTCCGTCACCGCTTCCCCGAACTCGCCCAACGGCTGCAGCGGCCGGTCCGCATCATCGCGCTGGCGTTGCTGGTCGTCGCCGTGCTCGGCGCGGTCGCCGGGGGGCGGACGACGTTGTGGCATCACTTCGGCGCGCTGAGCGGGGCCGTCGTGACCTTCTGCGCCGTGAGCCTGACGGTCGGCTACCTGGCGCCGCGCTTCATGCGGCTGGCTCCCCGCCAGGCCGTGGCGGTCAGCCTGGAGGTCGGGATGCACAACGCCGTCGTGGCGATGGGCATCGCGTTGAGCCCACAGTTGCTGAACAGCACCGAAATGGCCATGCCGGCCGCGTTGTACAGCGCCGTCGCGCCCCTGCTGGCCGTGACGTTCGTGTTCCTCGCGCGGCGGGCGGACCCCGCCTTCCGCACGGCTGTCCGCGTCGCGGTCTAGTCGCTGGTCCCGGGGGCGGGTGCCCGCGGGCTGCGCCGGTACGCCGAGACTTCCGGCCGGCCCGCGAGCCAGAATCGCCACGGCCGGTCGGCGGCTTGGCTGACCCCGACGCGCGGACCCGACGCGGCGGTCAGCGGCTCGTTGAGTTCGAGGGTCACCGGGCTGGCCGGGCTGAACAGGTCGATGCCGTTGTCGTCCATGGTGATTCCCAGGGCCGAACACAGGTTCCCCGGCCCCCGCGCGAGCGCGGCCCCGCGCACCAGCTCGCCGCGCCGGGCGCGCGCGGTCTCGGTGCCCTCCTCGAGGGCCGCGGCGCGCAGCAACACCGCCGCGGCCGTGCCGTCCGGCCCGCAGGAGACGTTGGCGCACACGTGGATCCCGTGGCTGCGGTAGGTGTAGAGCCGCCCGGGCGGACCGAACATCACCGCGTTGCGTCCGCTGATGCCGCGATAGGAGTGCGCCGCGGCGTCCGGCCAGGGACCGTCGGGAACGCCGCCGTAGGCCTCCACTTCGACGATGACGGCGCTGACGCCCCGCCCGGTGAGGGTGGCGCCGAGTAGCCGTTGGGCAGCAGCGACGGGGTCGACGAGCAGCTGACGTGCGGCCACCCACCGAACCTACCGACCGCGCCGCCATGGCAGTATCCCGGTGTCCTGGGACCTGCGAAGGAGCACACGTCATGCATCCGATCGACCCCGCCGCCACCGCCTGGCTGCTGGCCAGCACCGCGCTGGTGCTGCTGATGACTCCCGGCCTGGCCGTCTTCTACGGCGGCATGGTCCGCACCACCGGGGTGCTCAACATGATCATGATGAGCTTCATCTCCATCCCGCTGGTCACGGTGGCGTGGCTGCTGGTCGGCTACACCATCGCGTTCTCCGAGGACGGGGCGAGCGGATTCCTCGGCAACCTCAGGCACATCGGGATGCTGGGCATCACCCCGGACACCGCGCACGGGGCGGTTCCCGAGCTGCTGTACGCCACGTTCCAGGTCACGTTCGCGATCATCACGGCCGCCCTGGTCAGCGGGGCGATCGCCGACCGCGCGAAGTTCGCCGCGTGGATGGTGTTCGTCCCGGTGTGGACGGTGGTCGTGTATTCGGTTGTCGCGCACTGGGTGTGGGGGCCCGGCGGCTGGCTGGCCAAGCTGGGCGTGCTCGACTACGCGGGCGGCCTGGTCGTTGAGATCGTGTCCGGTTCCTCGGCCCTGGCCCTGGCGCTGGTGCTCGGGCCCCGCATCGGCTTCAAGAAGGACGCCATGCGGCCGCACAACCTGCCGCTGGTGTTGCTCGGCGTCGGGCTGCTGTGGTTCGGCTGGTTCGGGTTCAACGCCGGCTCGGCCCTGGCGGCCAACGGCACCGCCGCGGCCATCTTCCTGAACACGCTCGTCGCCGGCTGCCTGGGCATGCTGGGCTGGCTGTCGGTGGAACAGATCCGCGACGGCCGGCCCACGACGTTCGGTGCGGCCTCCGGCGTGGTGGCCGGGCTGGTCGCGATCACGCCGTCGTGCGGGACCGTCAACACGCTGGGTGCGGCGGTGGTCGGGCTGGCGGCGGGCGTCGTGTGCTCGTTCGCGGTCAGCGCGAAATTCCGCCTCAACTATGACGATTCGCTCGACGTGGTCGGCGTGCACTTCGTCGGCGGCGTCGTCGGGGTGTCGTTGATCGGGCTACTCGCTACGGCGGTCATGACGTCGGGCCCGCGGGGCCTGTTCTACGGGGGCGGCTTTTCCCAGCTGGGCAAGCAGGCGCTCGCGATCGTCGTGGTCGCGCTCTATGCGTTCACGGTGTCGTTCGTGCTCGCGAAGGTGATCGACCGGGTGATGGGATTCCGGCTCAGTCCGGAGGACGAGACCACCGGCGTGGACCTCACGCAGCACGCCGAGACCGCCTACGCCGAGGGCGTGCACGGCCACCTGCCGCTGCGGCGCCCCGGTTCCGAAGGTCGCTCCCCGTAACCCCTTGACAGGCCCTCGGTAGAGGACGAATATTCATCACATGATGACTTCATCACGTGATGAATTAATCAGCGAACCGGCCGTCCGCATCGATCACCTGCGGGTGATCCGCGGTAAGCGCCCCGCCCTGCACGACTTCTCGGTGCAGATCGCGCGCGGCAGCGTCACCGGCCTGCTCGGCCCGTCCGGCTGCGGCAAGACCACCCTGATGCGGTCCATCGTCGGCACCCAGATCGTCACCTCGGGAACCGTCACCGTGCTCGGCCACCCGGCCGGGTCGGCGTCGCTGCACCGCCGGGTCGGGTACCTGCCGCAGGATCCGACCATCTACAACGACCTGCGCGTGGTCGACAACGTCCGGTATTTCGCCTCGCTGTACGGTTTCGACCGCCAGGCCGCCGACGCGGCGATCGAGCGGGTGGGGCTGGCCGATCACCGAACCGCCTTCTGCGCCAACCTTTCCGGCGGTCAGCGCACCCGGGTTTCGCTGGCGTGCGCGCTGGTCTGCCGGCCCGCGCTGCTCGTGCTCGACGAGCCGACGGTGGGCCTGGACCCCGTGCTGCGCGCGGATCTCTGGGAGCAGTTCGCCGACCTCGCCCGCGGCGGAACCACGCTGCTGGTGTCCAGCCACGTCATGGACGAGGCCGACCACTGCGGTGACCTGCTGCTGATGCGGGACGGTCACCTGCTCGCGCACACCACACCGGACCGACTACGAGAGGACACCGGATGCACGTCACTGGAGGACGCGTTTCTGTCCATCATCAAGCGCAACATCATGCGCCAGGCCGGTTAGGGCTCAAGGGATATACCGCCACCACGACAAGGATCCTGCGCCAGCTGGCGGCCGACCACCGCAGCGTCGCGATGATCCTGTTCGTGCCGGTCCTGGTGATCACGCTGATGTACTACATGCTGCAGAACGAGCCGCACCGGCCGGGCACGCCGACGCCCTTCAACAACGCCTGCCTGATCCTGCTGGGCCTGTTCCCGCTGTTCGTGATGTTCATCATCACGGCGATCACCATGCAGCGCGAACGGGCCTCCGGCACGCTGGAGCGCATCCTGACCACTCCCCTGCGCCGGTTCGACCTGCTGATGGCCTACGGCACCGCCTTCTCGACGGCCGCCGCAGCGCAGGCCGTCCTGGCGTGCATCGTGTCGTTCTGGCTGCTCGGCTTCGACACCGCCGGCAGCCCCGCGTGGGTGTTCGTGATCGCGATCGTCAACGCCGTCCTCGGCGTGGGCCTCGGCCTGCTGTGTAGCGCCTTCGCGCGCACCGAGTTTCAGGCGGTGCAGTTCATCCCGCTGGTGATGGTGCCGCAGTTGTTGCTGGCCGGCATCATCGTGCCGCGGGCGTTGATGGCGCACTGGCTGCAGTGGGTCAGCGACGTGATGCCGGCCAGCTACGCGCTGGAGGCACTCCAACAGGTGGGGGTGCACCCGCAGCTGACCTACGTCGCGGTGCGCGACATCGTCGTCGTGCTGGGTTTCGCGCTCGCGTCGCTGTGCCTGGCGGCCGCGACGCTGCGGCGACGGACCGCGTAGTGGCGATCTAGTGGCGATCGCAAGCGCGGCGAAGCCCGCCAATGAGGGCCGCAGGCGGCCCGGGCGGCCGGCCGGCAGCCCCGACACCCGCAACCGCATCCTGGCCAGCGCCCGAGAATTGTTCGCCACCAATGGAATCGGCAATACCTCGATCCGCGCGGTGGCGGCGGCCGCGGGCGTCGACTCGGCGCTGGTGCATCACTACTTCGGCACCAAGGAGAAGCTGTTCGCCGCGGCCGTGCACATCCCGATCGACCCGATGGACATCATCGGCCCGCTGCGCGACGTGCCGATCGAGGAAGTCGGTTACCGGCTGCCGTCGATGTTGTTGCCGCTGTGGGATTCCGACCTGGGCACGGGGTTCATCGCCACGCTGCGGTCCATCCTGGCCGGCTCGGAGGTCAACCTGTTCCGCACGTTCATCGAGGACGTGATCGCGGTGGAAGTCGGCCCGCGCGTTGACAATCCGCCCGGCAGCGGGGTCATCCGCGTCCAGTTCGTCGCGTCCCAGCTGGTCGGCGTCGTGATGGCCCGCTACATCCTGCAGCTGGAGCCGTTCGCGTCGCTGCCGGCCCAGCAGGTCGCGCAGACCATCGCGCCCAACCTGCAGCGCTATCTCACCGGGGATCTGCCGGACGGGCTCGTGCCATGAGCCGGGCGTGCTCGTCGTCGTCGACGTCGCGGGCCTCGTCGACCAGCAGCACCGGGATGCCGTCCTCGATCCGGTAGGCGCGCCGCAGCCGCGGGTTGTACAGGAACTCGTCATCCACGAGCAGCAGCGGGCCACGGTCGGCCGGGCACACCAGGATTTCCAGCAGCGAATCGTCAATCATGGTCGCGCCCGCTCAGCTCGGACCGCACGCTCGGGGTCAGCTTCCGGAAGAAGTTGCCCTCGGCGTCGAAGTACCAGACCTGGCGGCCCGGCTTGGGAATTCCGGCCGCGCGCAGGGCGCTGACGGTCGGACGATAGGTCGCGCTCAACGTCATCTCCGGACACACCTGGACGATGTCGGGGCCGACGCCGATGGGGATCTTCGCCACGGCGTCGGTCAGGTCGGCCGCGGTGATGCTGGCCCCCGGCAGCAGCGTGACCGCCGAGACCGCGACCTGGCGGTCGCCCACGGGCACGTTGTAGGTCACCGCGAGATCGACACCGGTGACGCAGCCGAGCACGTTGTTCACCGGCTCGTCGAAGACGAGACCGCGCGCGGTGTGGACCACCGAGCCGCGCCGGCCCGCCAGCCAATAGTCGCCGTCGTCGTCGCGGTAGAACAGGTACTCGGTCGAGATCCAGGTGTCGCCGGCGGCGAAGACGCCCCGTTTGACCGACGCGGTCGGGTCGATCGGACCGTTGGACGCGGCGAGCAGCACCCCGACTTGTTTCGGCTCGGCGATCTGGACGAAGCCGCGGTCGTTCTCCAGGATCAGGTCGTGTTCGACGTCGTAGGCGGCCAGCTCGATGCGCCCGGCGCCCGGCAGCGGGCGGCCCTTGCTGCCGACCTTGGCGCCGGACACGTTGGCCAGCACCGCCTGTCCGTCGGTGGTGGCGAAGAACTCGACGACGTGGGCGGGCGCGAAGGCGTCGACGACGCGGCCCCACAGCCCGGTCGGCATGCCCGAACCGATGAACAGCCGCACCGGGTGGTTGCCGTGCAGCACGAAGGCGGGATCGTCGACGATCTCGCGGAGCATGGCCCAGGTGTAGGACACCACCGTGACGCCGTACTGGCGCACCTCTTGGACGAACCGGTCGCGGTCCAGGCCGCGGGACAGCGCGATGCGGGTGCCGCCGACGACCGCGCCGCCCAGGCTCACCAGCAGCGCCGACTCGTGGTGCAGCGGGGTGAGGCAGTAGACGGTGTCCCGGCGGTCCAGGGCGGCCGTCGAGGCGGTGCCGAAGGCCGACACCGCCCAGCGGTAGTTGGTGATCTGCTTGGCCACCAGTTCGCCGCCGGCCGCGCTGAACGCGATGAACGCCAGGTCGCGGGCCAGTCCCGGGTTGGGCCGGTACCAGCCGGGCAGCTCGACGGCGTCCGGGTCGATCTGTTCCATGTCGATGACGTCGCTGTCGTCGGGCAGGTGCAGATCCCGCGCCTCGCCGCCGCCCAGCACCAGCACCTGCCGCAACCCCTGGCGGTCCGACGCCAGCACCGCCTCCAGGTTGGTGGGGTCGGTCAGCAGTTCGGTCACTCCCCCGAGCCGGACCGACGCGGCCAGGTCGGTGTCCGGTCGCATCACCACGGCGACGGCACCGAGCCGGGACAGCGCGGCGATCGCGACCAGCGCGCTGGGCCGCGTCTCCATCAGGACACCGACCCTGTCGCCCTGGCGCACCCCGACCTCGATCAGGCCGCGGACGACGTTGTTGATGCGCCGGTTGACGGCCTCGTAGGTGTGCACGCGCCCGTCGAAGAGCAGGAATTCGCCCTGCGGGGCGTCGTGCGCCTGCTCGTCGATGATGCGGCCCAACGAGATGCGCGTGTGGTCGTTGATCTGCCCCAGCCGGACCAGGCGCGGCAGCGTGCGGGCCGTTTCGACGGCCAGGGTGCGCATCGACTTGTTGGCCGCGACCACCGTGTTGGCGGCACCGCGCACCACGCCCAGCGCCGCCTCGGAAACCTCGCCGATGCCGTGTGCCAGACGGGAACTCAACGCGACACCGCTGTCAGTGTGCTTCTCGGGCTGGTCGGCCATCAGGTCGATGCCGTCCGGTTTGTCGCCGCCGGTGGACAGCCACTTCACCCATTCGGCGACGGTCGGCCAGCTCTGCTGCGCGGCCTTGGATCCGACGACCAAACCGAAATGGCCTGTGCGGATGCGCTTTTCGTAGACCTCGGCATCCGGCGCCGCGCGTCTGATGCCGCGCACCGACGCCGGCTGCCCGATGTCGTCCACCTCGCCGACGAAGGCCAGCACCGGGCAGGTGATATCGGTGAGCGTGACCATCTGCCCGTTGACGGCGAAGCCGCCCGTCATCATGCGGTTGTGGGCGATGAACTGCTTGAGCAGTTCGGAGATCGCCGGGCCCGACCAGGCGATCCAGCCCTCGCGTTCAAGGAACCTGCGCTGCTGTTCGCGCGGCAGCAGCGCCTCGCGGTCGTGCAGCTGGCGGACGAAGTCGACGCGCGCCTTGGCGGTCTTGAGCGGATCGAGCATTTGAAAGCCGGTGCGCGCCATCCAGCTCGGGATGGCCAGCCGGCTGAAGACGTGGTCGGCCATGAAGTTGGCGGCCGGCGCGGCGAAGTTGGGCGGGATGCCCATCGGCAAGGCGGCCAGGGTGTCCACCGGCGAGCCGAAGGTGACGATGCTGGCCAGGCTCTTCGACCGCCGGTAGGCGGCGACCTGGTAGCACCACATGCCGCCCTGCGAGTAACCGACCAGATGGATGTCGCGGCCGGTGACGCCCTTGACGGTGTCGATGGCCTGGCTGAGCGCGACGATGTGATCGGCCAGGGTGCGGCGCATGCCGCCTTCCACCTTGTCCGGTTCGCCGAAGTCGATGACCCAGGGGTCCAGCCCGTTGGCGTGCAGGATGCCGACGGCGCCGTCCTCGCGGGTGACGTCCCACATGTCCGCCGACATCATCATCGGGTGCACCATCAGCACCGGCGGGCCCACCGGCGGCTTGTCCGGCCGGTTGTCGGGCGGGAAATAACGCCGCAGCTTGTACATCGTCACGCTCTCGACGATCTGCGATGGCGACGGGACGCTACCCGTCTCCAAGCCCCCCAGCCGGACGACTTCCAGCCCGTTCTGCGCCGTAGCTATCAGGCGCTCCACCGGTCGCGTGACGATCGACAAGTTGAGATCCACGGCCGCTCCCCTATGTCTTGACAGCTCCGACATCATGGCACACCAGCGGGGTCGGTGGGCCTGGCCAGGTGATTTGCTCGCGGGTGGTCAACCGTGCGGCTAGTGACACCGGGCGAATCGGTTTTCGCAATACATGCCGACGGCGTTCGAGCCCATCGACGGACCGTCTTCGTCGGCCGGATCGGGAGCCAGGGCCGGAGTCGACGTGATGAGTTGATTGATGATGCCCGGCCCCGGTGGCAGCGCAGGGTCGGAATCCGCATGCGCTATGCCGGCGCCGCCCGTGAGCGCCATGCCGGCCGCCGCTGCGGCGAGCAGTCCGCGAACGCGCGCCCGGCTACTCATCGTCTTCCCCACTGTCGCTCCCGGAAGGGTTGGCCAGGGCAACGATTCTACCGCTCCGGCAAACGAATTGAGTACCTGATTTCCGGCCCCACAGACCAGCCCCGCATCCCATAACGGTTACGAACGCACAACGACTTTGACGAGTCGTGCAGCAAATTTCGCGTCGGCGATCGGGCGGTACGTACGGTGTCGCACGTGTGGCCGGTATCCGTGGTCGTCCGTCGCGGTGCGATCGTCGCGTTGTGCGTCGCCTTGTCGGTGATCTCGGCGCCCCCGGCGGCCGCCGATCTGGACGCCGAGAACGCCGCGGCCACCGCGGGACCCTCCGACGAGGGGCGGGTGCCGTCGTCCGATCCGGTGACCTACACGACGCCCGAGGGCTGGGATTTGACCCTGGGCGCCAAGGACGAGTCGCAAGTTCCCATAGCGCCGCTGACGACGGCGCTCTCGTCTCGCGAATATCTCGCCCGCGGAACGTTCTTCGGTTCGCTGGAAGGGCTCGAACAGCCTCGCGGCGTCCTCGAGGTGGGTTACGAGATCGGCTGCGGAATCGACATGAGCACATCCAACGGCGTCACCCTCGGGGGCAACGCCGGCGTGACCCCCGGCTTGGGCTTGGCGGGCGTGTTTACCGGTGCGCCGACGCCGGTGCCGTTGGTCACCACCCCGATGAACGGCTTGATCACCGTGGGCCTCAAGCCCGGTGTCGTAGTCGAAGTACCGGTGGCCAAGAAGGAGTTCACTGGCCCGAATCCGCGGGTCATCGTCACCGGATTCCACGTCAAGATCGATGGGTGCGTGGGTCAGTCGTTCATCCGGTCCTACGCAACGCTGACCCAAGTGACCGACGAATCCGACGTGGTGCTGTCCTACGTCGGCGTCACCAAAACCGTGTGATCAGAAGGGCGGGGGTTCGTCGTCGGCGGGTGGCGCCGGGCCGGTCTGGGCGGTTTGATTCGCCAGGCGGGTTCGGCGGTTGTGGTGGCGTTCGGTGGCGACGCGCTGGGCCCGGTTCTGCGCACGAGTCCTGTTACGCAGCGGCATCATCGCGGTGCGCTCGCCGCAGCGCTCGGCGCCGGCGGCGGGGGCCGGCAGGTCGCCGGTGGGCGCGCACAGGCTGGGAAACAGCAGCGCGCTGCCCGGGGCGGTGACGTAGGTGTGTCCGTCGGGCAGCCGCCAGATGAGGGTGCCGTCGGGCAACTGCTCGTCGCGCCAGCCCCAAAACGTTTTGAGCAAATGATGTTGGCGGCAAAGGGCTTTCAGGTTCGACGCGTGAGTGGGCCCGCCGTCGTTGTACGGGATCGTATGGTCGATGTCGCAGTCGACGGCCGGCCGGTCGCACCCCGGCGCCCGGCACGTCAGGTCCCGGCAGCGGACGAAGTCCGCCAGCCGGGTCGAGGGGGTATAGCGCGGTTCGGCCTGCGTCGGGACGCTCACCGGCACCAGCCTCGCCGAGCCGGCAAGCTCGGCGACCACCTCGGCCGGCACTAGGCCCTCGACGCCGGGCAACACCCCCGGCGCCGCGCCGCGTCCGGCGACCGTGGCCGCCTCGGCCACCACATGGATCACCACCGCGCTCGGATTTCGCCCACTACCGGCACACTCCGGCGTCCCACACTGACAGCCCAACCGGTCCGCACCGGCGGCCAGCGCGCCCAGCGCATCGGCCCGCCGCTGTCGAGGGGTGCGTGGGTCGGCGCCACACACGCTGCGCGCCATTTCCCCGAGGCGTCGATCCAGCGCATGTCCGTCGGCGCCGAACAGGCTGCCGGTCACCCACGCCGTCCCCGACTCGTTGTCTTGCACATCCACAAACCGATCGGCGACCGCCTCCTTGGCCCGGCGCACCGCGTCGGCGTCCACCAGCACCACCACTCGATCCACGGCCGCGCTCAGCCCGCGTCGGGTCAACGACGGGCGCCGCGACACCAACGCCGCCAGTCGCGCGTCCACGCGCGCCATGACGTCGGGGTCGGTGACCAGGTCGGTGCGGTAGACGATCGTCTGAAATGCGCGATAGTCGATATCCCCGGCCTGGAACGCCTTGCCGACCTCGGGTAGCCGCTCGCGCATCGCCATCGCATAGTGCAGGTAGCTATGCGCCATCGCCAGGCTGCATCCCAGCGCCGCACCGACTTGGGCGGCGACCGCGTCCCACGCATCGGCGGCCCAGTCCGGCCGCTCGCCCGAATCCCGGCATCGCAAGACAAGCAAGTCACCCACTGCCGCAAGGCGTTCCGCGGCGGCCCGCGCCTCCGCGCGGCCCGCGTCGCGCACCCGGGCCAGCAGCGCGGCCGACTCCGGCGTCGACCGCGAAGCGTCGGCATATTCGAACATAGTTTCGATAGTAGCGGGTGGGTGTGACAAGTCGCCGGAGCGGCGGCCGGGCCCCCGAGTCGGGACTTTGCGCAGCCGCAAGGCCGGCCCAACGCGGACGGTTTGCGCCTAACCAAACCGGGTACGCACCGAATGCGCTTCGGTCACGACGCGCCGTCGGGGCCACCTCGGTTGAAACACACAGCTGGGCGCTTACCAGTTCTCTGGGCAGCCATCGCGAGTCTTCATCGCGCTGGCTGCCTGAGCGTGTTTCGGTTCAAAAGTGAGGTGACGCATGGGCAAACCGCCCCGGACCGTCACGGCATGGCGTCGTTCTCGGTGTGCGGACCACCGCCCGCTCGCGTCATGCCCCACGGGCGCCACCCCGGCCAGTAACTCGGATGACCAGCGATCCACGAGCTAAAGGAAGGCAATCAAATGTTGTTGTTAGGCAACGGCGGACGGCGCAAGCACGAGGCGATTCAGCTGGGCGAGCGGGCGTTGTACGACGTCGCGCACGGCCGCTTCGAACGCTCGCTGTCCGGGCTGACGGCCATGGCGGCCCTCGTGACCACGGCCGAGATCTATTTCGAGCACTACAAGGCGAGCTTCGGCAACAAGTGGATGTGGAGCCCGATCGTGGTCACCCCGCCGGTGGTGGTCGCCGGAATCGGCGGGGGGTTCTCCCGGCGCTGGGCCAAACTCTGGCTGCCGATCACGGCCGGCATCTACACGGCCAACGGCCTCATGGGCGAATACCTGCACGCGCGCGGGGGGGCCCGCAAGCCCGGTGGATGGAAGAACGCGTCCTACAACGTGCCCATGGGCCCGCCGATCGCGGCGCCGGGGCTGATGTGCATGGTCGGCGGGATGGGGCTGCTGGCCTCGATCCTGCGACGCGAGCGGTTCCGGGGCTGAGCGCGATGGCAGACACCGCCCGCCCCGACCACCTGCCCAACCTGCGACCGGATCGCAAACCCCCGCACCCGTCCTGGCTGCCCAGACAACGCCGCGGGACCACGCCCCAAATGATCGGGCGCTACCCGGATTTCGACGTGCTGGAGACGGCCGACACCTGGGACGAGGCCACCAAGAAGGTGGTGCTGGCCCGGCTGGAGCCGCCCGGGCCGCTGCGGTTCTTCACCGCCGACGAGGAGCCGTGCCTGCGCGCGTTCTGTGACACCGTGCTCGCCCAGGACACCGAGCCGCGGGTGCCCGTGCCCGAGTCGGTCGACTCCAAGCTCGCCGACGGCCGGCTCGACGGCTACCAGTACGCCGACATGCCCGACGACCGCGACACCTGGCGGCTGGTGCTGCGGGCGCTGGACGAGACCGCGTCCCGCCGCTACGGCAAGGCCTCGTTCGCCGACGCGGAGCCCGACACCCGCGAGGCGATCATCGACCGGTTCTCCGACGGCGCCCTGGACGGTGGCACCTGGGAGCGCCTCAACGTCAAGCGCGCGTGGTCGGTGTGCATGCGAATGGTGTTGTCCGGGTTCTACTCTCACCCCTGGGCATGGAACGAGATCGGATTCGGGGGCCCGGCCTACCCGCGCGGGTTCATGCGCCTGGGCGGCGCCACCGGGGATGCCGCGGCCCGCGAACCATTCGAGACGAGGGGCGCCACGGACGAGGACCCGGTCCGCGTGGTGCAACACGGTGAACTGTGATGGGTGACCGACTCCGCGGACTGCTCAGGGGAGCCGTCGGGCCCAAGGACAACGAATCGCGGTTCCTGCTCGACGTGCACTCGCGCGACCTGCCCGGCGAGAAGACCATGCAGCGCTACCGCGACGACGACGAGGTCGACCTGGTGGTCGTCGGCGCCGGCGCCGGCGGATCGGTGCTCGCCCAGCGCCTCGCGCGGGCCGGCTGGCGGGTCGTCATCCTCGAGGCGGGCCCGTTCTGGCACCCCGACGAGGACTGGGTGTCCGATGAGGCGGGTTCGCACGCGCTGTACTGGACGCAGAAGCGCATCATCGGCGGTGAGGACCCGATCGAGCTGGGCAAGAACAACTCCGGGCGTGGGGGGGGCGGCTCGATGGTCCACTACGCCGGCTACACGCCGCGGGTCCATCCCAGCGACTTCCACACCTACACCCTCGACGGTGTAGGGGCGGACTGGCCGATCCGCTACGAGGACGTCCGCCCGCATTACGAGCGGATCGAGCTGGAGCTGCCGGTCGCCGGGCAGAACTGGCCCTGGGGCTACCCGCATCGTTATTCCTTTTCCCCGCACCCGATTTCGGGCGCGGCCGCCAAGCTGTGGCGGGGCGCCATGCAGCTAGGCATCGAGATGCGGGTGGGGCCCGTCGGCATCGTCAACGGGACCTTCGGTAACCGCCCGCACTGCATCTACCGCGGTTACTGCCTGCAGGGCTGCAAGGTCAACGCCAAAGCCAGCCCGTACGTCACGCACCTGCCCGACGCGCTGGCCCACGCCGTGGAGGTGCGCGCCCATTGCATGGCGGCGCGCGTCGAACTCGACGACAGCGGCGCCGCACGGGGGGTGGTCTATTACGACGAAGTGGGCGGGAACGAACGGCTGCAGCGGGCCAAGGTCGTCGCGATCGCCGGGTACTCCATCGAGACGCCGCGGTTGCTGCTGAACTCGGCCAGCGAGCGCTTCCCGAACGGGTTGGGCAACAACGACGACCAGGTCGGTCGCTACGTGATGGTGCAGGGCGCCACGCAGTCGGCGGGCCGGTGGTCGGAAGAGGTCCGGATGTACAAGGCGCCACCCCCGGAGGTGTCCTCGGAGCAGTTCTACGAGACGGACCCGTCCCGCGGGTTCGCCCGCGGCTTCGCCATCCAGACCGTGTCCCCCATGCCGATCGGCTGGGCCGAACACGTGCTCGCCGACGGGCATTGGGGGCGGGCGTTGCGGGAGTACATGCGCGACTACAACCACTGGGCGACCATCGGCGTGCTCAACGAGCTGTTGCCGCTGCCGGACAATCGGGTCACCCTCGCCCAGGAGACGGACGCGTACGGCATCCCGGTCGCCAGGTTCGACTACACGCTGTGCGACAACGACAAGGCCAACATGGCCTACTCCACCAAGGTGATCGACGACATCCTGCACGCGTCGGGCGCCCAGGACGTGCTGACCATCGAACGGTTCGCCCACCTGATCGGGGGTGCGCGCATGGGCACCCGCCCGGACAACTCGGTGGTCGATTCCGACCACCGGGTGTGGGGCGTGCCGAACCTGTTCCTCACCGACGGCTCGGTCTGCCCGACGCAGGGCTCGGCGAACCCGGCGCTGACGATCATGGCGTTGGCTTCGCGGCTGGCCGAACGGATGGCGACCGGCAAGATCGGCAGGGACGCCCCGGCAAGCCGGCCGGCGAAGGCGGGGGTCCGTGTCTGACCGCACGATCGATGTCGAGGTGACCTTTTCCCCGCGGGTGCTGCGCGAGTACGCGCTGCTCGCCGACGGCGAACGGGGCGCCCTGATCGGTCCGCAGGGCGACGTCGCGTGGATGTGCGCCCCGCGGTGGGATTCCGACGCCGTGTTCTCGAATCTCATTGGCGGCGATGGGGTTTACGCGATCACCCCGACCGACGTCCGGCACGTGTGGGGCGGCTATTACGAGCCGGGCACCCTGATCTGGCGCAACCGGTGGATCACCCGCGACGGCATCGTGGAATGCCGCGAGGCGCTGGCCTTCCCGGGCGATCCCGACCGGGTGGTGCTGCTGCGCCGGCTGATGGGCTGCCGCGGGACCGCGCGGGTGCGGCTGTTGCTGCAGCCGAGCGCCGCGTTCGGCCGGCACGGCTCCGGCGACCTGAGCGTCGACGACGGGGTGTGGAGCGGAAAGTCGGGGCGGTTACGGTGGCGCTGGCTCGGCGGCTGCGACGCGCGCGCCGTCACCGGGGCGCGCGGCCACGGGGACGTGCTCGCCTGTGAGGTGACCGTCGACGAGGGCGGTCAGCACGACTTCGTCCTGGAGCTCTCCGAACGCGCGCTCCCCGACCGGCCGCCCGACCCCGACGTCGCCTGGGACGCAACGGAGGCCGCGTGGCACCGCAGCATGCCCGAGCTGACCGGCACCGTCGCCCCGCGCGACGCGCGGCACTCCTACGCGGTGCTGCGCGGGCTGACCAGCAGCGGCGGCGGCATGGTCGCCGCCGCCACGATGAGCCTGCCCGAGCGCGCACACACCAACCAGAACTACGACTACCGCTACGCGTGGATCCGGGACCAGGTGTACGCCGGCATCGCCGCCGCCAGCGTCGGGGCGACCGAATTGCTGGACCGCGCGGTCGAATTCGTCGGCGGCCGGCTGCTGGAACACGGACCCGACCTCAAGCCGGCCTACACCGTCACGGGCGGCAGCGTGCCCAGCGAGCAAACCCTCGACCTGCCCGGCTACCCCGGCGGCACCGACAAGGTGGGCAACTGGGTCAACCAGCAATTCCAGCTCGACGTCTTCGGCGAGGCGCTGCAGCTGCTGGCCTGCGCGGGCCACGCCGGCCGGCTCGATGTCGAGGGCTGGCGCGCCGCGCAGGCCGCCATCGGCGCGATCGAAAAGCGTTGGCGGGAGCCGGACGCGGGGATCTGGGAGATCGACAACGAGCACTGGACGCAGTCCAGGCTGGCCTGTGTCGCCGGGCTGCGCGCCATCGCCAAGGTGGCGGGCGGCGGCACCGAGGTGGCCGCCAGCGCGTCGCTGGCCGACGCCATCCTGGCCGACACCGCCGCCGGCAGCCTGCACCCGCAGGGCGGCTACTGGCAACGCAGCCCGCGGCTGCCCGGAGTGGACGCGTCGCTGCTGCTGCCTCCCGTGCGCGGGGCCCTGCCCGTCGACGACCCGCGCACCCGCGCCACACTCGACGCCGTCCGCAGGCAGCTCAGCCACGACGGGTTCGTCTACCGCTTCCGGCACGACGAGCGCGACCTCGGCGACGCCGAGGGCGCCTTCCTGCTCTGCGGATTCATGATGGCGCTCGCCGAACACCAAATGGGCCATGCCCATTGCGCGATGCGCTGGTTCGAACGCAACCGCGCCGCCTGCGGGCCCCCCGGATTGTTCTGCGAGGAATACGACGTCAGGCAGCGCCAGCTGCGCGGCAACCTCCCCCAGGCCTTCGCGCACGCGCTGATGCTCGAATGCACGGCCACCCTCGCCGACGACGCCCACCATGACTGACACGAAGGGAGATCAGGCGATGACACCGACCACACAAACGATCGTGATCACCGGGGCCAGCGCCGGCATCGGCCGGGCCACCGCCAAACTGTTCGGGCAGCGCGGGGCGAACGTCGCCCTGCTCGCCCGCGGGTCCGCCGGGCTGGACGGCGCCGCCCGCGACGTCGAATCCGGGGGCGGCAAGGCGCTGACCATCCCCACCGACGTGGCCGACCACGCGGCCGTCGTCGCCGCCGCCGACGAGACCGAGGCGGCCTTCGGACCCATCGACGTCTGGGTCAACGTCGCATTCACCTCCGTGTTCGCGCCGTTCCACGAGATCAGCTCCGAGGAGTTCAAACGCGTGACCGAGGTGTCCTACCTCGGGTACGTGCACGGCACGATGGCGGCCCTGGCCAAGATGCGGCCCCGCGACCGCGGCACCATCGTGCAGGTCGGTTCCGCGCTCAGCCAGCGATCCATCCCGCTGCAGTCGGCGTACTGCGGCGCCAAGCACGCCATCAACGGGTTCACCGAATCGCTGCGCTGCGAGCTGCTGCACGAGCGCTCGAACGTGCGGGTCACGGTGGCCCAGATGCCCGCGGTCAACACCCCGCAGTTCTCCTGGGTGCTGTCCCGGCTGCCCCGCCATCCGCAACCGGTGCCGCCGATCTACCAGCCCGAGGTGGCCGCCCGCGGCGTCCTGTATGCCGCGGATCACCCTGGGCGCAAACAATATTGGGTCGGTGACAGTACCGCGGTGACGCTGCTGGCGCAGAAATTCGTGGCGCCGCTGCTGGACCGTTACCTGGGCCGCACCGGGTACGACTCGCAGCAGACCGAGGAGCCCGTGCGCGCCGGGCGCCCGCACAACCTGTGGCAGCCGCTCGACGAGGAGCCGGGCAGCGACCACGGCGCCCACGGCGGGTTCGACGACAAATCGCACACGCTGAGCCCGCAACTGTGGGCGTCGCAGCACGCGATGATCAGCGGGGCCGGCGCGCTGGGCGCGGCGGGACTGGGCGGGTGGCTCGCCGCGCGCCGGTGGGCCCGATGAGCGTCGACGCCCGCATCGACGACGTCACCGCCCAGTCCTACGAAATCCCTACCGACGCACCGGAAGCCGACGGCACCCTGCCCTGGTCGTCGACCACGCTGGTGCTGGCCGAGGTCGCCGCCGGCGGGCGGCGCGGGATCGGCTACACCTACGCCGACGGCGCGTGCGCGGAGTTGATCAACGGGCCGCTCGCCGGGACGCTCACCGGACACGGCGCCCTGGACATCACCGGTCGGTGGCAGGCGATGGTCCGGGCGATGCGCAACAACGGACGGCCGGGGCTGGTGTCGTGCGCCGTCTCGGCCGTCGACACCGCCCTGTGGGACCTCAAGGGCAAGCTGCTGGACCTGCCGGTGTGCCGGCTACTCGGCATGGCACACGACGCGGTCCCGATCTACGGCAGCGGCGGGTTCACCCCCTACGACGAGCGTCAGACCCCCGCCCAGCTCGAACGCTGGGTGGGCGAGTGGAAGATCCCGCGCGTCAAGATCAAGATCGGCGAGTCGTGGGGCTCCGACGAGCGCCGCGACCTGGACCGGATTGCGCTGTCCCGCAAGGTGGTCGGGCCCGACGTCGAACTGTATGTCGACGCCAACGGCGGCTACCGCCGCAAGCAGGCGATCCGGGTGGCCCACGCCATGGCCGACCACGACGTCACCTGGTTCGAAGAGCCCGTCTCGTCCGACGACCTGGCCGGGCTGAACGAGGTCCGCGACCAGGTGACCCCGGACGTCACCGCCGGCGAGTACGGTTACGACCTGGCCTACTTCAACCGGATGCTCGCCGCCGGGGCGGTCGACTGCCTGCAGATCGACGTCACCCGCTGCGGCGGCATCACCGACTGGCTGCGGGCCGCAGCGGTGGCCGCCGCCCACAACGTCGACGTGTCCGGGCACTGCGCCCCCAACCTGCACGCCCACGTGGCCAGCGCCATCCCCAACCTGCGCCACCTGGAGTACTTCCACGATCACCACCGCATCGAACACCTGCTGTTCGACGGCGCGCTGGCCCCCGACGGCGGCGCGCTGCGGCCGGATCAGCGCCGGCCGGGTCTGGGCCTGGAGTTCAAACGCGCCGACGCCGAGCACTACCGGAAATCCTGATCCGATGAATGGACTCCCGCAAAAGTGGGCATTGATATGCGGAGGACATAGTTACGGATCTGAAGGACAGCCCACGATGACCGTGAACTTTGACGACGAAGCCGTGCAGGGACGCAACGGGGACTCCGCCGACGACGGTTCGGCGGCCTCGGCGTGTGAGGCGTTCATGTCCGACGCCGTCGACGAGCAAGACCTCAACGCGGTCGATTTGGTTCTGGGCCTGGGCGAGCCGCAGAGCGTCGGCCGGTTCCGGTTCTTCCTGGACGGGCACCGCTGGGAGTGGTCACCGGCGGTCGCCCGCATGCACGGCTACCAGCCGGGGCAGGTGGAGCCCACCACGGACCTGCTGCTCAAGCACAAGCACCCTGAAGACCGCGATCGCGTCGCGGCCGTCCTCGACCGCGTCATGCGGGGCAAGGCGTTCAGCAGCCGCCACCGCATCATCGACACCGGCGGGCGCACCCACTGCGTGGTCGTCGCGGGCGACCGGATGCTCGACGACAGCGGGACCCTGGTCGGGACGTCCGGTTTCTACGTCGACGTCACCGATTCGCTGCAGACCGACATCAACAACGTGCTGTCGGCGGTCGCCGACGCCCGCGCCCGCATCGAGCAGGCCAAGGGCGTGCTGATGGCCGCCTACGGCATCTCCGCGGAGCGGGCGTTCGACATTTTGGTGTGGCGTTCCCAGGAGACCAACCTGAAACTGCGCGACCTCGCCGGCCGCTTTCTGGGCGCCCTGGCCAGCCAGGCGTCGGCGGAGACCCAACGCGAAATCGACCGGGCGCTGCTGACCCTCCAATAGCGCCAGTAGGGTCGGGCCGGTGGCGCACCTATTGGGGGCCGAGGCCGTCCACCTCGAATACCCGACCCAGCTGGTATTCGAATCGGTCACGCTCGGCGTCAACGACGGCGCGCGCATCGGCATCGTCGGGCGCAACGGCGACGGCAAGTCGAGCCTGCTGCGGCTGCTGACCGGGCAGCTGCAACCCGACTCCGGCCGCGTGACCCGCCGCAGCGGCCTGCGGGTCGGCGCGCTCAGCCAGGCAGACACCCTGGAGCCGGGCCGCACGGTCGGCTGGACGCTGGTGGGCGAGGCGGCCGAACACCAGTGGGCCGGCGACGCGCGGGTCCGCGACGTGGTCGCCGGCCTGGTGGCCGACATCGATTGGGACGCAACGACCGCCACGCTCAGCGGCGGCCAGCGCCGCCGGGTCCAGCTGGCGCAGCTGCTGGTCGGCGACTGGGACGTGATCGCCCTCGACGAACCGACCAACCATTTGGACATCGAGGGCATCACCTGGCTGGCCGAGCACCTCAAACAGCGCTGGGCGCGCAACACCGGCGGGCTGTTGCTGGTGACGCACGACCGCTGGTTCCTCGACGAGGTGGCCACCACGACGTGGGAGGTGCACGACGGCATCGTGGAGCCGTTCGAGGGCGGCTACGCGGCGTACGTGTTGCAGCGCGTCGAGCGGGACCGGATGGCCGCCGCCACCGAGGCCAAGCGGCAGAACCTGATGCGCAAGGAGCTGGCGTGGCTGCGGCGCGGTGCACCCGCGCGCACCTCGAAGCCCAAGTTTCGCATCGAGGCGGCCAACCAGCTGATCGCCGACGTGCCGCCGCTGCGCAACACCGTCGAGCTGGCCAAGCTGGCGACGGCCCGGCTCGGCAAGGACGTGATCGACCTGCTCGACGTGTCGGTCTCGTTTGACGGTCGGCCGGTGCTGCGCGATATCGAGTGGCGGATCGCGCCGGGCGAACGCACCGGCATCGTCGGGGCCAACGGTGCCGGGAAGTCGACGTTGCTGGGGCTGATCGCCGGCACGGTGACGCCGGACACCGGGCGGGTCAAGCGCGGCAAGACCGTGCGGCTGGCGGTCCTGGACCAGCAGGGTGACGCCCTGGCCGGCCTCGGCGACGACCGGATCGCCGACGTGCTGGGCGGGCTGCGCGGGGGGTACGAGGTCGAGGGCCGCGAGGTGACGCCGGCCCAACTGCTGGAGCGGCTCGGCTTCGGCGGCGGCCAGCTCTCCGCCCGCGTCGGCGAGCTCTCCGGCGGGCAGCGGCGGCGGCTGCAGCTGATGCTCACCCTGCTGTCCGAACCCAACGTGTTGCTCCTCGACGAGCCCACCAACGACGTCGACACCGACATGCTGGCCGCGATGGAGGACCTGCTCGATTCGTGGCCGGGCACCCTGATCGTCGTCTCGCACGACCGCTACCTGTTGGAGCGGGTCACCGACCAGCAGTACGCCATCCTCGACGGCCGGTTGCGCCACCTGCCCGGCGGCATCGACGAGTACCTGCGGCTGGCCGCGGCGCGCACCGGCGCGCCCGCCCAGCCGGCGCGCCCCGAGGCGGCGGGGATGTCGGGAGCCGAACGGCGGGCCGCGGAGAAGGAGCTGGCCGGCATCGACCGCCGGCTCGCGCGCCTGGCCGACCAGATCGCCGACAAACACCACGAGCTGGCCGGGCACGACCAGGCCGACCATGTCGGCATCGCGCGGCTCACCGCGGAGCTGCGCGCGCTGGAAGATGAGGTCGCCTCGACGGAGAGTCGGTGGCTGGATCTGTCGGAGATTCTCGAATAATGCGACTGTGACTTCAGGCCCCACCGAAACCGTTGCCTGCGTAGGCTCGAGCACCACCGCGGCCAAGGGGGCCTACCGGTGGATCACCGAATTGCAGAATCGGCCGCGCAACAGTCGGTTCCGGTTCGTGAACTTCGGCGTCGGCGGCGACCTGTCCTTCCACACCGTCCGGCGGCTGCGCCGCGTGACCGCCATCCGGCCCGACCGGGTGATCGTCCTGATCGGTACCAACGACATCCTGGCCGGCGTCTTTCCGAACTTCCGCAGGGTGGTGCGCGTGTGGAAGGGGCTGCCCGCCGAGCCGACCGCGCGGCGGTTCGAGGAAAACCTGGAACTCATCGCGCGCAGGCTGCGCCTGGAGACCGGCGCCAGGATCGCGCTGAGTTCCCTGGCGCCCGTGGGGGAAGACCCGCATTCGGGGCACGCCGTCCAGGCTCGGCTCAACGAGGAGTTCGCCGCCTACAACGCCGCGATCCGGGCGGTGGCGGCGCGGGAGGGGACGGACTACCTCGGGTTCGCCGAGGCGTTCCAGGACCAAATGGTCCGCGCCGGCACCGCCAAGCCGTTCACCCGGTTCTCTTTCCCGGCGTTCTACCGCGACTACCTGATCCGGGAGGCGGTGCTGCGGCGCAGCTTCGACGAAATCTCCCGGATGAACGGGTGGGAGTTCCACATCGACGGCATCCACCTGAACACCCGTGGCGGCCTAATCCTCACCGAGGCCGTTCAAGGCTTCCTGGACTCGCCCGCGGCGGCGAACTGAGCGCCTCAGCGCCAGCGCAACAGCACCAGCTCGGAGCTGAACCCCGGGCCCATCGCGACCATCAGCCCGGGGCCGCCGCCGGGCGGCGGCTTGGCGATGGTGTCACGCAGGATGTGCAGCACCGAGGCCGACGACAGGTTCGCGATCTCACCCAGCGAGCGCCAGGTCAGCTCGAGGGCATCGGGTGGCAGCTCGAGGCTCCCGGCGATCGCGTTGATGACCTTGGGACCGCCGGGATGGGCCACCCAGGCGCCGATGTCGTCCTTGGTCAGGCCGTGGGCGCCCAGTAACCGGCTGACGTCGTCGGCCAGGTAGCGGTCGATGAAGTCAGTCAGCTCCGGGGACATCACCAGGTGCAACCCGGCCGGGCTCACGTTCCAGGCCATGATGTGCAGCGACTCGGGATACAGGCGGCTCCGGGAGTCGACGATGTCGGGCCCGTTCGGACTCAGCCGGTCGGCGCGACGGTCGCCGACCGCGACCACGGCGGCGGCCCCGTCGCCGAACATGGCGGTGCCGACCAGGCCCGACACGGTGGGCTTGACCGCTGGGAAGGTGAGCGAGCACAGCTCGACCGACACCAGGGCCGCGACGCCGTCCGGTGCGCCGCGCAGATAGTCGTGCAACCGGCCCACGCCCGCCGCCCCGGCCGCACAGCCCAACCCGAAAAGCGGCACCCGACGCACGTCCGGGCGCAGTCCCAGCCGACCGGCGACCCGCGCGTCCAGCGACGGCACCGCAACGCCGGTCACCGTGGTGGTGGCGATCATGTCGATGTCCTGCGGTCGCAGGCCGGCCTCGTCGAGCGCGCCCAGCAGCGCTTCGCAACCGAGTTCGACGGCGTGTTCGATGAAGATCTCGTTGGCCTCACCGAAATCGGTCAGCGACGGGTAACGCTCCAGCGGCAGGACCAGGTGACGGCTGTTGACCTTGGCGGCGGCGTGCAGCCGCCGCACAACTCCCTCGTGCTCCTTGAGTGCCGGGAATTCGACGAGCTGGTCGGTGATTTCGGCCTGGCTGTAACGATGCGGCGGCAACGCTCCGAACACACCCGCGATGACGCTCATGCCCAACCCTCTTGCTTGGATCCCAGCTTGACTGGGACTTTCGCCGATCCCCGAAGCTTATGCGGTTCGCGGTATTCCGGCAAAAGATTGACGTATTCGACGTGTGTGTAATTGATTTGGCGTTTCATCGTGTGGCGTCCTCGTCGTCACCCGAATTCAGCGCCATCGCGATCAACGCGTCCGGGGTCAGGGAATCGATCTCGTCACCGCTGATGAGCGGTTCGGCGACAACGTCTTCCGGCTTACCGGCGAGCAGCAGAAGCTTGTCAAGCAATCCGGCTCTGCGGAGCTCGGCGACCGGGATGCTGCGCAGCGCAGACCACAGCTTGTCGTCGTCGGATTCGTCGCCGTCCCCGCGGAACAGTTGCTGCCGCAGATGATCGGCCAGCGCCGCGGGCGTGGGATAGTCGAAGATCAGGGTCCGCGACAGAGCCAGGCCGGTCGCGGTGGTCAGCCGGTTGCGCAGTTCGACGCCTGTCAGCGAGTCGAACCCGAGGTCGGCGAAGGCGCGGTCGCGGTCGATGGCCCGGCCATCGGGGTGTCCCGAGACGGCGGCGACGTGCTCGCAGACCAGCTCGACCAGCCGCCTCCGCTGGTCCGCCTGCGGCAGGGCGTGCAACCGCTCGGTCAGGTCCGGGGACCGACTCACCTTGGCCGGCAGCGCATCCCGTTTATCCCACAGCCAGAACCGTTGTCGCGCAAACCCGTACGTCGGCAGGTCGACCCGGCGGCCCCCCGCGCCGGACAGCACGCCCGGCCAGCCGACGCCGACACCGGCGGTGAACAGCCGGCCGGCCGCGTGCAGCAGCGACTCGATCTCGGGACCGTCCTTGGGCATGGTCACCACCGAGATCGGCCGCTCGGTGGTCAGCGACTGGTCCACCGCCGGGCTCAGCCCACCGCCCGGGCCCATCTCGGCGAACGCCGTCACCCCCAACGCCTCGGCGGCGCGCACGCCGTCGAGGAAACGCACCGGCCGGCGCACATGTTCGACCCAGTACCGCACGGATCCGTATCCGGGGGCGGCGGGCTCTCCGAACACGTTGGATATCAGGCAGATTCGGGGTTGTCGCGGTTCGACGCCGGAGATCCGATGCGCGAACTCGTCGAGCATCGGTTCCATCAACGGCGAGTGGAAAGCGTGCGAGACCGCCAACCGGTGCGTCCGCCGGCCGGTGCCCGCCAGGCGGTCGGCGACCGCGGCAACCGCGTCCCGCCCACCGGAGAGCACCACCGCGTTCGGTCCGTTGACCGCGGCGATGCTGACGTCCGCGCCCAGCATCGGGGTCACCTCCGCCTCGCCGGCGCTCACCGCCACCATGACCCCGCCCGCCGGCAGCCGGGCCATCAATCCGCCGCGGGCCGCCACGCCGCGCGCCGCGTCGGCCAGCGACAGCGCGCCCGCCACACACGCCGCCGCGATCTCCCCCACCGAATGGCCCAGCACCACATCGGGTGTCACCCCCCACGACCGCCACAGGGCGGCGAGGGCCACCTCGAGAACGAAAAGCGCCGGCTGCGCGAACTCGGTGTCCTGCAACGACTCCGCATCGCCGCCCCACATCACCTCGCGCAACGGCACCCGCAGGTGGGTGTCCATCGCGGCGGCGGCCTCGTCGAACGCGCGGGCGAACGCCGGAAACCGGTGATGGAGCCCGCGGCCCATCCCCGGCCATTGCGAGCCTTGGCCGGGGAACACGAAGGCCGTCCTGACCGCCGGCCCGGCGTGGCCGACCACCAGCCCGGGGGCCGGCTCCCCGGCGGCCAAGGCCGCCAGGTCGCGGGTCAGCGCCTCGCGATCGTGACCCACCAGCACCGCCCGATGGTCGAACACCGAACGCGTCGTCGCCAGCGACCACGCCACGTCGGGCGCGGTCGCCTCCGAGTCCGCCAGCCATTCCGTGAGCCGCCGCGCCTGGCTGGCCAGGGCGCGCCCGGAGCGGCCCGACAGCACCCACGCGACCGGCCCGTCGGGCACCCCCGCGGGGGTATCCGGTTGCGCGGGGGCCTGTTCCACGACGACGTGCGCGTTCGTGCCGCCCATGCCGAACGACGACACCCCGGCGCGGCGCGCGCGCTCCGTGCTCGGCCACGGCTGCGCGGCGGTGGTGACCCGCAGCCCCAGGCGATCGAGGTCGGGATTCGCCCCGGCGTGGTTGAGGCTCGGCGGAATCACCGAATGGCGCACGGCCAGCACGGCCTTGAGCAGGCCAGCGATGCCCGCGGCGGCGCCGGCGTGGCCGATGTTGGTCTTCACCGATCCCACGTCCAGCGGACGGCCGCGCCCGCCGAACACCTCCCCCAGCGCCTGTGTTTCCGCCGCGTCGCCGACCCTCGTCCCGGTGCCGTGCGCCTCGACGTAGTCGATGTCGCCGCTGCCCAGGCCGGCGGCGGCAAGCGCCCGCCGGATCACGTCGGCCTCGGCGGAGACCGAGGGCACCGTCTGGCCCGCGGCGCTGTGCCCCGCGTTGCCCACGGCGCTGCCCCGGATGACGGCATGGATGCGGTCCCCGTCGCGCAGGGCCGCCGGCAACGGCTTGAGCAGCACCAGGCCGCCGCCCTCTCCACGGACGTAGCCGTCCGCGCGCGGATCGAACGCGTAGGTGTGACCCGATGTCGACAGCGCCCCGAATTCGCGCTCCAGCATTGCCGTTTCGTCGGCCAGGTTGAGATGGACGCCGCCGGCCAGCGCCAGCGTCGATTCGCCGGAACGCAGGCCCTCGCACGCGAGGTGCACCGCGGTCAGCGAAGAGGATTGCCCGGAATCGACGGTCATGCTGGGCCCGTGCAACCCGAGGGCGTAGGACACCCTGTTGGCGATCATTCCCCGGCTGATACCGGCGAACGAGTGGTGGTCGAGGTTGTCGGCGATGTCGCGCAGCGTGAGGACCGCGTAATCGTCGGCCATCGCCCCGATGTACACCGAAACAGACTCAGCGCGAACGGTTTCCGGCACCACAAACGCGTCTTCGAACGTCTCCCAAGCCAGTTCGAGGGCCAATCGTTGGCGCGGGTCCATCGCGCACGCCTCGCGCGGCGAGAGGTGGAAGAAATCGGCGTCGAACTCCGCGACGTCGCCGGGCAGCCGCGTCGCCTCCCGGCCGTCGCGCAGCACGCCCCAGAAGTCGCGTGGGTTCTCCGCGCCCGGGAATCGGCATGCGAGGCCGATGATGGCGACGTCGGTCATGCTAGGGGCCGCTCTCTTCGTCGAGGATGGCGAAGAGCTGGCTCTCGGTGGCGGTGGCGATGTCGTCGTCGAACGGGTCGTCGGGGTGGTCGGGATACGGGGCGGGCGCGGGGCCGGTCAGGCCGGCCAGCAGGCCCTCCAGCCGGGTGGCGAGCTGCGCCCTGTCGCCGGGGCTGAAGTCGGATCGGCCGAGCAGCGCCTGCATCTCGCGGATCACGTCGTTGAAGCGGGCCATGCGATCGGGCGGCTCACCGCTCGGCCCGGTGGACAGCTGAGCGTCGAGATGCTCGGCCAGCGCCGCCGGCGTCGGGTGATCGAAGATCAGCGTCGGCGAAAGGGTCAGCCCGGTCGCGATTTTCAGCCTGTTCCGCAGCTCCACGGCGGTCAGCGAGTCGAAGCCGAGATCGGCGAAGGCTTGCTCGGCGCCGACGTCCGCGGTGCTGTGACCCAACACCGTGGCGGCATTGCCGCTCACCAGCTCCACCAGCTCACGGCGCCGCTGCTCGGGGGCCAGTCCCTCCAGCCGCGCCCGCAGACCAGTCAACGACACCATGTCTGTCGGGTCGAGGATCCGCCGCACCGGCCGAGATGCCAACTGGCTCAACAACGGCGGCAGCGCGGCGCCGGCGTGCGCCAGCGCGGCGGTGTCGAGCCGGGTGGCCACCACGACAGGGGGCTCGGCCAGCAGCGCGGCGTCCAGCAGGTCCAGCGCTTGGCGGGTGGACAGCGCGGCGAGCCCGGCGCGGCTCATCCGCGCCTTGTCGCGGTCGCCGAGGTGCTGCGTCATGGCCGAGGCCTGCTCCCACATCCCCCAGGCGATGGACAGGCCGGGCAACCGGTGGGCCCGGCGGTAAGCCACCAGGCCGTCGAGGAAGCTGTTGGCCGCCGCGTAGTTGCCCTGGCCCGGCGCGCCGACGATTCCCGCCATCGACGAAAACACCACGAACGCCGCCAGATCCAGCCCCCGGGTCAGCTCGTGCAGGTGCCACGCGCCGTCGACTTTGGACCGCAACACCGTGTCGATGCGCTCCGGCGTCAGCGACGCGATCACCGCGTCGTCCAGCACGCCCGCGGCATGGAACACCCCGCGCAGCGGGAGGTGCGCCGGTACCTGCGCCAGCACCCGCGCCAGGGCGTCCCGGTCGCCGACATCGCAGGCCACCACCGACACCTGCGCCCCGGCGCCGCGCAGCTCGGCGACCAGCTCGGGCAGGCCGTCGGCCCCCTCCCCGCTGCGGCTGACCAACACGATGTGCGGCACCCGGTGGCGGTCGACCAGGTGGCGGGCCACCGCCGCCCCCGCCATGCCCGTCCCGCCGGTGATCAGCACGGTGCCGCCGCCCAGCCCGGCGGGCCCGTCGGGCATGGTGAGCACGACCTTGCCGATGTGGCGGGCCTGGCTGACGAACCGGTAGGCGTCCGCGGCGCACCGCACGTCGAAGGCCTTGACCGGCAACGGCTTCAGCACCCCGTCCGCGAACAACCGCATCAACTCGGCCAGCATCTCGGCGATGCGGTCAGGCCCGGCCTCCATCAGATCGAACGCGCGGTATGCGACATCGGCCAGGGCCGCCGGGTCGCGCAGGTCCGTCTTGCCCATCTCGATGAAGCGCCCACCGGGGGCCAGCAGCCGCAGCGAGGCGTCGGTGAACTCGCCGGCGAGCGAGTTGAGCACGACGTCCATCCCGGCGCCGCCCGTGGCGGCGGAGAACTCGCGCTCGAAGTCCAGCGTCCGCGAATCCGCGATGTGCTCGTCGTCCAGACCCATGGCGCGCAGGGTGTCCCACTTGCCGCGGCTGGCGGTGGCGAAGACCTCGGCGCCCCAGTGCCGGGCCAGTTGCACGGCAGCCATGCCCACCCCCCGCCCAGGACCGACAACCCGTAATACGCCGTGAGGAACACCACCGGCACGCCGGCGGCGTCGGCGAACGACCAGCCCGGTGGCACCCGCGTCACCAGCCGCCGATCGACGACGGCCTCCGACCCCGTCAGGCCCACGATTCCCGTGACCGGGTCGCCGACGGCCAGATCCGTGATGCCGGGTCCGATCTCGGTCACCAGCCCGGCACCCTCGGCGCCCAGCTGCGCCGCGCCGGGGTACATGCCCAGGGCCACCAACACGTCGCGGAAGTTCACCCCGGCGGCCGCCACCGCCACCCGCACCTGCCCGGCCGCCAGGTCGGCCGGCGGGCCGGACTCGACCGCCAGGTCCTCCAGCGTGCCGGCGTCGCCGGCCGCCAGCCGCCACACCGACGGCGGCTCGGGCAACCGCAACACGGGGTGCGCCTTGAGCGGCTTCAGCCGGGCGCCGTGGGCGACGCCGTCGCGGACCACCAATTGCGGTTCCCCACAACCGATCACGGACGCGAGATCGAGCGACCCGTCGGTGTCGACCAGCACCACCTGGCCCGGATGCTCGGCCTGCGCCGACCGCACCAGCCCCCACACCGCCGCGCCGGCCAGGTCCGGCACGTCCTCGCCGGGCAGCGCCACCGCGCCGCGGGTCTGCACCACCAGCGGCGGGGCGCCCTCGCCCCGGGACTGCAACACCCGCAGCGCCTCGTGGGTGGCGGTGTACACCGATCCGACCACCTCGGGGCCGCCCGCCGGCGGCCGCCACACCTCGGGTTCCGCGCCGACGGCGTCGTCGGGCAACGTGATCGGGGACCACACGGCCTCCAACAGTTCCCCGCCGCCGGATCGCGCCGCGACGGCCGCCGACAGCTGCGCGGCCGAGACCGGACGCGTCACCAGCTCGCGCACCGACAGCACCGGCACACCCGACGAGTCGGCCAGTTCGACCGAGACGGCTCCCTCGCCCGCCGGGGCCAGCCGCACCCGGACCCGCGACGCCCCGGCCGCATGCAGGCACACCCCCTGCCAGGAGAACGGCAGGACGGTCTGGCCCCGCTCGTCGGCGACCCCCAGGGCGTGCAGGGCCGCGTCCAACACGACCGGGTGAATCCCGAAGCCGCCCACCGTCACACCGGCCTGCTGCGGGGCCTCCACCTCGGCGAAGGTCTCGGCGCCCCGGCGCCACACCCTCCGCAGGCCGCGGAAGGCCGGACCGTACCCGTAGCCGCGCGCCGCCAGGTCGTCGTACGCGCCCGTCACGTCGACCTCCGCGGCGCCGATGGGCGGCCACACCGACAGATCCGTTCCCGGTCCGGGCGCGCCCTCGCTCAGCACGCCCTGCGCATGCACCGTCCACTCCGCGCCGGCCTGCGAATACACCGCGACGGCCCGGGATCCGTTCTCGGCGGCGGCGTCGACCACCACCTGCACGCGGACCCCGCCGGCGGCCGGCAGCGGCAGCGGCGCCGACAGCGTCAGCTCCTCGATCACCGGGCAGCCCACCTCGTCGCCGGCCCGCAGCGCCAGCTCGACGAACCCCGCGCCGGGGAACAACACCGTCCCGGTCACCGCGTGATCGGCCAGCCACGGCTGGGCCGCCGCCGACAGCCGGCCCGTCAACACCACGCCGCCCGAATCGGGCCGCTCCACCACCGCGCCCAACAGGGCATGCTCGGCCGCCGCCAGGCCCAGGCCGGCGGTGTCGCGGGCGCCCATCGACTCCGCCGACAACCAAAACCTGCGCCGCTGAAAGGCATACGTCGGCAGGTCGACCCGGCGGGCGGCCAGGCCGGCGAACGCCGCGGCCCAGTCGACGTCGGCGCCGGAGGCGAACAGCTGCCCGGCCGCCAGCAGCAGCGAGTCGACTTCGGGGCGGTCCTTGGGCATCGACACCACCGACACGGCCGGCTCGGCCGCCAGCGACTGCTCCACCGCGGCCGTCAACGCCGCGCCCGGACCCACCTCCAGGAACGCGCCGCCGCCCAGCGATTCGGCGCACCGCACCCCGTCGACGAACCGCACCGGACGGCGCACGTGCTCGACCCAGTAGTCGGCGGACCCGTATCCGGGCCCGGCCAGTCGCCCGGTCACGTTGGACACCAACTCGATTCGCGGCGCGCTGGGCGACACCGCGGCCACCACCGCGGAGAACTCCTCGATCATGGGCTCCATCAGCGACGAGTGGAACGCGTGCGAGACCGCCAGCTGCCGCACCCGCCTCCCGCGCTCGGCCAGCCGGTCCGCCACGGCCGTCACGGCGGCCCGGTCACCGGACAGCACCACCGCGTCCGGGCCGTTGACCGCCGCGATGCTGACGCCGCCGTTCAGCAGCGGCGCGACGTCGGCCTCGGCGGCGGTCACCGCCACCATCACCCCGCCGTCCGGCAGCGCGGCCATCAGCCGGCCGCGGGCGGTCACCACCCGCGCCGCGTCCTGCAGCGACAACACCCCGGCCACGCAGGCCGCCGCGATCTCCCCCACCGAGTGGCCGATCACCACGTCGGGCGTCACGCCCCACGACCGCCACAGCGCCGCCAGGGCGACCTCGAGCACGAACAGCGCCGGCTGGGCGAATTCCGTGCTCTGCAACAACTCCGGGTCGCCGCCCCACATCACGTCGCGCAGCGGCAGCCGGGCGTGGGCGTCCACCGCCGCCACGGCCTCGTCGAACGCCTCGGCGAACACCGGGAAGCGCCGGTGCAGGTCCCGCCCCATCCCGAGCCGCTGCGAGCCCTGACCGGGAAACACGAACACCCGCTTACCGGCCGCGCGCGTGCGCCCGACGGCCACCCCCCGGCCCGGCTCCTCCGACGCGACGCCCGCGAGCCCCGCCAGCAGGGTGTCGCGGTCGCCGCCGACCAGCACCGCGCGGTGGTCCAGGGCCGCCCGGGTGGTGGCCAGCGACCAGCCCACGTCCACCGGGTGCAGGTCCGGCTCGGCGTCCAGGTGGGCCGACAGCCGCGCGGCCTGTGCCGCCAGCGCGTCGGGCGAGCGGGCCGAGATCACCCACGCCACCACCGTGTCCGGCCGGTCGCCCTGCGCCGCAACGGCTTCGGGGTCCGCGGGGGGTTGCTCGACGAGCACGTGGGCGTTGGTCCCGCTGATCCCGAACGACGACACCCCCGCCAGGCGGCGCCCGTCGCGGGCCGGCCACGGCCGTGGCTCGGTCAACAGCGACACCGCGCCCGACTGCCAATCCACATGCGGCGACGGCACATCCACGTGCAGCGTCTTGGGCATCACCCCGTGGCGCATGGCCTGCACCATCTTGATCACCCCGGCCACCCCCGCCGCGGCCGAGGTGTGACCGATGTTGGACTTGATCGACCCCAACCACAGCGGCCGGTCCGCCGGCCGGTCCTGCCCGTAGGTGGCCAGGAGGGCCTGGGCCTCGATCGGGTCACCCAACACCGTTCCCGTGCCGTGGCCTTCGACCACGTCGACGTCCGCGGCGGTCAGCCCGGCGTTGGCCAGCGCGGTCCGGATCACCCGCTGCTGCGACGGCCCGTTGGGCGCGGTCAGCCCGTTGGAGGCGCCGTCCTGGTTCACCGCCGAACCCGCCAGCACCGCGAGCACCGGATGCCCCATCCGCCGCGCGTCGGCCAGCCGCTCGAGCACCAGGACGCCCGCGCCCTCCGACCACGACGTCCCGTCCGCGGCGCCGGCGTACACCTTGCACCGGCCGTCCGGCGCCAGCGCCCGCTGGCGGCTGAACTCGACGAACGCGGCGGGCGTGGCCATCACCGTGACCCCGCCGGCCAGCGCCAGGTCGCACTCCCCGGAGCGCAGCGACTGCGCGGCCAGATGCATCGCCACCAACGACGACGAACACGCCGTGTCGATCGACACCGCGGGGCCTTCCAGCCCCAACACATAGGACACCCGCCCCGACGCCACGCTCAGGGTCGAACCGGTCAGCCCGTAGCCCTCCAGCTCGCCCTTCACCTCGCCGCCGTAACCGGCATGGATGACGCCGGCGAACACGCCGGTCGCCGAGCCCCGCAACCCCAGCGGGTCAATCCCGGCCCGCTCCAACGCCTCCCACGAGATCTCGAGCATCAACCGCTGCTGGGGATCCATCGCCAGCGCCTCGCTGGGCCCTACACCGAAGAACCCGGCGTCGAAGTCCGCCGCGTCGCGCAGGAAGCTGCCCTGCCGGGTGTACATCTTGCCCGCCGCGTCGGGATCCGGGTCGTACAGCCCCTCGACGTCCCAGCCCCGATCCGCCGGGAAGTCCGACACCGTGTCGCGGCCCTCATTGACCAACTGCCACAGGGCTTCCGGCGAATCCACCCCGCCCGCGTAGCGGCACGCCATGCCGACCACCGCGATCGGTTCGGACAGCCGGCCCTCCAGCTCCGAGACGCGTCGCCGCGCCCGCCTGAGATCGGCCGTCAGTCGCTTGAGGTAGTCGACGTGCTGCGAGGTGTCCGGCATCGTGGTCTCAGCGGCCGAGTTCTTCATCGAGGATGGCAAAGAGTTGGCTTTCGGTGGCGGCATCGAGGTCGGCGTCCAGGCCTTCGGGGTCGGGGTGATCGTCGGGGTCCAGGGTGGCGAGCAGGTTGTGCAGCCGGGCCCGCAGCGCCGATTTGGCGCCCGCGTCCCAACTGGGCTGGGCCAGCAGGGCCTGCAGTTCGCGGGTGATGTCGGTGAAGCGGTCCATCAGGTCCGGCTGGTCGCTCGGGCCGGCGGACAGCTGACCGTCGAGGTGCTCCGCCAGCACCGACGGCGTGGGATAGTCGAAGATCAGCGTGGGTGAAAGCGTAAGCCCCGTGGCGGTTTTCAGCCGGTTGCGCAGCTCGACGGCGGTGAGCGAATCGAAGCCGAGATCCTGGAACGCGCGGCCCGCGTTGATGTCGGCGGGATTCGGCAGCCCCAGCACCGTAGCCGCGTTGCCGCGGACCAGGTCGACCAGCTCACGCTGTCGCGCCTCGGGGGCCAAGCCGTGCAGGCGCGCCGCGAGCCCGGTCATCAGGGCGGTCGTGTCGACGTCGTCGATGACGCGGCGGGTGGTGCGGGCGGCCAGCTCGCTCAACAGCGGGGGCAGCGCGGCGGCGTTGTCGGACAGGGCGACCCGATCCAGGCGGGCGGCCATCAGCACCGGGGCCTCGACCAGCATCGCGGCGTCGAACGACTCCAGCGCCTGCTCGGTGGACAGTGGCGCGATCCCGAGCCTGCTCATCCGGGCCTTGTCGCGTTCGCCGAGATGGGCTGTCATCGCCGACGCCTCCTCCCAGAGGCCCCAGGCCAGCGACAGGCCCGGGAGCCCGTGCGCGCGCCGGTACGCGACCAGCCCGTCGAGGAAGCTGTTGGCGGCGGCGTAGTTGGCCTGGCCGGGAGTGCCCACGATTCCGGCCATCGACGAAAACACCACGAACGCCGACTGATCCTGTTCGCGCGTCAGCTCGTGCAGGTGCCAGGCGCCGTCGACCTTGGCCCGCAACACGGCATCCACCCGATCCGGGGTCAGGGACAAGACCAGCCCGTCGTCGAGGATGCCGGCCGCGTGCACCACAGCGCGCAGCGGATATTCGTCCGGTATCTGCGTCAGCATCGCCGCGACCGCGTCGCGGTCGGCGACATCGCAGGCCACCACCGTCACCCGGGCGCCGGCCTCCTGCAGGCGATCCACCAGCTCCGCGACCCCCGGGGCCCCGGCGCCGGCGCGGCTGGCCAGCACCACGTGGGCCACGCGATACCGGTCGACGAGGTGGCGGGCCAGCGCCGAGCCGGCCATGCCGGTGCCGCCGGTGATCACCACGCTGCCGCCGGCGAGCCCGCCACACCCACTGAGCACCGCGCCGGGCCCGGACGGGACGGTGAGTGCGACCTTGCCGATGTGCCGGGCCTGGCTGACGAACCGGTAGGCCGCCGAGGCGCAGCGGACGTCGAAGGTCTTGAGCGGCAACGGTTTCACGGCGCCGTCGTGAAGCAGTTGCACGATCCGGGCCAGCATCGCGGCGGTGCGGTCTTCGCCGGCCTCCATCAGGTCGAAGGCGCGATACCGCGCGCCCCCGTACCGTTCGGCGACGTCGTGCGGATCGCGGACGTCGGTCTTGCCCATCTCGATGAAGCGCCCGCCGGGGGCCAGCAGCCGCAGCGACGCGTCGGTGAACTCGCCCGCCAGGGAATTGAGCACCACATCGACACCGGCCCCGCCGGTGGCGGCCGAGAACTTCTGCTCGAACTCCAGCGTCCGCGAGTCGCCGATGTGGTCGTCGTCGAATCCCATGGCGCGCAGGGTGTCCCACTTGCCGCGGCTCGCGGTGGCGAACACCTCCGCACCCCAGTGCCGCGCCAGCTGGACCGCGGCCATCCCCACCCCGCCGGTGGCGGTGTGCACCAGCACCCGCTCGCCGGCACGCAGGCCCGCCAGCTCCGACAGCCCGTAGAGCGCGGTGAGAAAGACGACCGGCACACCCGCCGCCGTCACCAGCGACCAGCCCTCGGGCACCCGGGTCACCACCCGCTGATCGACCACGGCTTCGGACCCGACCACCCCGAGCAGCCCCATGACCGCGTCACCGACGGAGAGCCCGGTCACACCGGGACCCACCTCGACCACCACGCCCGAGCCCTCGGCCCCCAGCCGGCCACCGCCCGGATACATGCCCAGGGCGACCAGCACGTCCCGGAAGTTCACCCCGACCGCGGCCACCGCCACCCGGACCTGGCCGGCGTCCAATTCCACCGGCGGGCAAGGGCTCACCACCAGGTCCTCCAGCGTGCCGCCGGCGCCGGCGTCCAGCCGCCAGCCCCCGGGCGGCAGCCGCAGAACCGATCCCCTGCGCGCCGGCCGCATCCGGGCCGCGTACGCCACGCCGTCGCGGACCGCCAATTGCGGCTCGCCGCAGCCGATCACCGCCCGCGCGTCGAGCGATCCGTCCGAGTCGATCAACACCACCCGGCCCGGGTGCTCGGCCTGCGCCGAGCGCACCAACCCCCACACCGCCGCGCCGGCCAGGTCCGTGACGTCCTCACCGGGGAGCGCCACCGCGCCGCGGGTCTGCACGGCCACCACCGGTGACCCGGCCTCGCCCAACCACGATTGCAGCGCGCCCAGCGCCTCGGTGGTGGCCGCGTGCACCGAGCGCACCACGTCGCCGCCGTGCGCGCCCGGCCCCCACACGGTGACGTCCCGGTCGAAGCCGTTGCCGCTCAAGGCGACCGGCGACCACGCCACCTCGAACAAGCCCTCGGCAGGCGCCGCCGCGAGCGAAAGCTGCTCGGCCGAAACCGGGCGCATCGCCAACGAGCGCACCGACAACACCGGCAGCCCGGAGCCGTCGGCCAGTTCCACCGACACCGCCCCGGCACCGGAGGGTGTTATCCGGACCCGCGCCCGCGATGCGCCCGCCGCGTGCAACGACACCCCCTGCCAGGAGAACGGCAACACGGTCTGGCCCTGCCCGGCGGCCACGCCGATCGCGTGCAGCGCCGCGTCCAGCAACACCGGGTGCATGCCGAAGCCACCGTCCGTCGCACCGGCGTCGTCCGGCAACGCGACGTCGGCGAAGATCTCGTCGCCCCGCCGCCACATCGCCCGCAGGCCGCGGAATGCCCGGCCATACTCGTAGCCCCGCTCCGCCAGCCGCGCGTAGGCGTCGCCCACCTCCACCGGCGTCGCCCCCACCGGCGGCCACACCGACATGTCCGCGGCCGGCGCCACCGCCGCCGCGCCCAACAGGCCCTGGGCGTGCAGCACCCACTCCGACTGCGCGCCGGCCGCGTACACCGACACCTCGCGACGCCCCGACTCGGCGGCGGCGCCGACCACCACCTGCACCTGGACGCCGTCCGCGGCCGGCAACACCAGCGGGGCCGACAACGTCAACTCCTCCAGGACACCGCACCCGACCTCGTCGCCGGCGCGGATGGCCAGCTCCACAAATCCCGCGCCGGGGAACAACACGGTGCCGCCCACCGCATGGTCGGCCAGCCACGGCTGGGCGGCCGTCGACAGCCGGCCCGTGAGCACCACGCCGCCGGAGTCGGGCCGCGCCACCACCGCGCCCAGCAGCGCGTGCCGCGCGCCGGCCAGCCCCAGAGTTGCCACGTCTCCCGATCCCGTCGCGCCGCCTGGCAGCCAAAACCGTTGCCGCACAAACCCGTACGTCGGCAATTCCACGCGCCGCCCACCCAGGCCGGCCATCGTGGCCCGCCAGTCTACCGGTAGGCCGGCCACGTGGGCCTGACCCGCCGAAAGCCAAAACCGTTGCAGCGAACCGTCGTCGCGGCCCAGGGAGGGGACCACCAACGCGTCGTGGCCGCAATCGGCCAGCGTCTCCTCCACGGCGGCGAGCAGCACGGGATGCGGGCTGCATTCCACGAACACGCCGTACCCGGAGCCGCAGGCGTTCCGCACCGCCCGCTCGAACTGGACCGTCTGCCGGATGCTGCGGAACCAGTAGTCGGCGTCCAGCCCCGCGGTGTCCAGCGGTTCGCCGGTCACGGTGGAGAACAGCGTGACCGAGGACGAGCGCGGCTCGATCCCGGCCAGCGCCTCGGCCAGCGCCGCGCCGATGGCGTCGACGTGCCGGGAGTGGGAGGCATAGTCGACGTCGATCCGGCGGGCCCGCACGTCGCCGCCCTCGCAACACCGCATCAACTCGTCGAGCGCCGCCACCTCACCGGACACCACCACCGCCGAAACACCGTTGACGGCAGCCACATTCAACCGATCGCCGAACCCGGCGATCAACTCTTCGGCCCGGGCCACCCCGCAGGCCAGCGACACCATGCCGCCCGCGCCCGCCAACCCCACCAGCAGCCGGCTGCGCAGCGCGACCACCCGGGCGGCGTCCTCCAGCGACAGCGCCCCCGCCACATACGCCGCCGCGATCTCGCCCTGCGAGTGGCCGATCACCGCGTCGGGGACCACCCCCAGCGATCGCCACAACTCCGCCAGCGACACCATCACCGCCCACAGGGCCGGCTGCACGACGTCCACCCGGTCCAGTCCGGGCGCCCCGGGCGCCCCGCGGATGACGTCGACCAACGACCAGTCCACGTGTTCGGCGAGCGCCTTCTCGCAGCGCTGCAGGTGTTCGGCGAAAACCGGTGAGCTGTCGAGCAATTCGGATCCCATGCCGACCCATTGCGAGCCCTGACCGGGAAACACGAACACCGTCTTGCCGACCGGCTGCGCCCGGCCCACCACCGCACCCGCCCCCGGCGCGCCGGCGGCGAGATCAGCCAGGTCGGCCAGCCCCGCCAGCAGGCGCTCACGGTCCCCGACCAGCACGGCGCGGTGCTCGAACAGCGACCGCGTCGACACCAGCGACCAGGCCACGTCGACCGCCCGCACACCCGGGTCGTCGTGCACCCGCGCCAGCAACCGGGACGCCTGGTTGGCCAGCGCGTCGGCCGACCGGGCCGACAGCACCCACGGCGCGGGCGCGTCATCGCCGGCCGGCGCGGGACTTTCGGGCTCCAGCGGTGGTTGCTCGACGATGACGTGCGCATTGGTGCCGCTGATCCCGAACGACGACACCCCGGCGCGGCGCGGCCGGTCCTGCGCGGGCCACTCCCGCGCCTCGGTCAGCAGCGACACCGCGCCGGCCGACCAATCCACGTGCGGCGTGGGCACATCCACGTGCAACGTCTTGGGCATCAGCCCGTGCCGGACCGCCTGCACCATCTTGATCACCCCGCCGGCGCCCGCCGCCGCCGAAGTGTGGCCCATGTTGGACTTGATCGACCCCAGCCACAGCGGACGGTCGGCCGGCCGGTCCTGGCCGTAGGTGGCCAAGACCGCCTGCGCCTCGATCGGATCCCCGAGGGTGGTGCCCGTCCCGTGCCCCTCCACCAGGTCCACGTCCGCGGCGCGCAGGCGCGCGTCGGCCAGCGCGGCCCGGATCACCCGCTGCTGCGAGGGCCCGTTGGGCGTCGCCAGCCCGTTGGAGGCGCCGTCCTGATTGACCGCCGACCCGCGCAGCAGCGCAAGCACCTGATGCCCGTGCCGGCGCGCGTCGGACAGCCGTTCCAGCACCAGCACGCCGACGCCCTCGGAGAAGCCGGTGCCGTCGGCGGCGCCGGCGTACGCCTTGCAACGCCCGTCGGCCGCCAGCGCCCGCTGCCGACTGAACTCGATGAACATCGCCGGGGTGGCCATCACCGTCACGCCGCCGGCCAGCGCCAGGTCGCATTCGCCGGCGCGCAGCGACCGCGCCGCCAGGTGCAGCGCCACCAGCGACGACGAACAGGCCGTGTCCACCGAGATGGCCGGGCCCTCCAGGCCCAGCGAGTAGGCCACCCGGCCCGACGCCACGCTCAGCGTGGATCCGCGCAACCCGTAGCGCTCCAGGTGTCCCGGCACCCGGCCCTGGCCGCCGTAGGAGCCGTGGAAGATCCCGGCGAACACGCCCGTCGCCGAACCGCGCAGCTCGGCGGGGTCGATCCCGGCCCGCTCCAACGCCTCCCAGGACACCTCGAGCAGCAGGCGCTGCTGCGGGTCCATGGCCAGCGCCTCGCTGGGCGCGATGCCGAAGAAGGCGGCGTCGAAGTCGGCGACGTCGGCCAAAAAGCCCCCGCACCGGGCGTAGGACTTTCCCACCGCGTCGGGGTCGGGATCGAACAGGCCGGCCAGGTTCCAGCCGCGGTCCGCCGGGAATTCCGAGACCACGTCACGGCCCTCGACCACCATCTGCCACAGGGCCTCCGGCGAATCCACGCCCCCCGGGTACCGGCAACCCATCCCGACCACCGCCACGGGTTCGGTTGCCGCGGCGAGGTATTCGCGGGCCTCGCGCTTCAGCCGCTCGTTGTCCTTCAGCGCCGCGCGGAGCGCCCTGACCAGCTCGTCGGAGTCGCCGGTCATGAAACGCGGCCCGGGCAAGGAAATGTCATCACGAGGTTTCTCCGAAGGCAGACAAAAGCAACGCCTTGGGTGTCAGTGCCAGCGCAGCAGGACGAGCTCGGAACAGAATCCCGGACCCATCGCGATCATCAGGCCGGGGCTGCCGCTGGGTGGCGGCTTGGCCCGGGTGTCTCGCAGCACGTGCAGCACCGACGCCGACGAGAGGTTGCCGATCTCGCCCAGCGAACGCCAGGTCAGCTCGAGCGCGTCCGGCGGCAGGCCCAGGCTCGCGTTGATCGCGTCGATGATCTTCGGGCCGCCGGGATGGCTGACCCAGGCGCCGATGTCGGTGGTCGTCAGCCCGTGCTCCCCGAGGAAGCCGGTGACGTCCCGCTCGATATGCTCCTCGACCACTTGGGCCAGGTCCTTGGCCAGCACCAGCTCGAAGCCGGCCGCGCCGACGTCGTAGCCCATGGTGCGCAGCGAATCGGGGTACAGGGTGCTGCGCGAGTCCAGGATCGCGGGCCCGCCGGCGGCCATCCGTTCGGCACGGCGCTCGCCGACGGCCACCACCGCGCCCGCCCCGTCGGCGAACAGCGCGCTGCCGACCAGGCCGGGCAGCGACGGCTTGTAGCCGGGATAGGTGAGCGAGCACAGCTCGACCGAGATCAGTGCCGCGGCGGCGTCCGGCGCCCCGCGCAGGTAGTCGTTCAGCCGGGCCACGCCCGCGGCCCCGGCCACGCAGCCCAGGCCGAACAGCGGAACCCGGCGGACGTCGTCGCGCAGCCCCAGCCGCCCGGCGATCCGGGCGTCCAGGGACGGCACCGCGAGGCCGGTGACCGTCGTCGTGATCAGCACGTCCAGGTCCTGCGGCCGTAGGCCCGCCTCGTCGAGCGCGCCCGAGAGCGCCTCGCAGCCCAGGTCGACGGCGTTGTCGATGAAGATCCGGTTCGCCACGCCGAAGTCGGTCAGCGTGGGGTACCGCTCCAGCGGCAGCACCAGGTGGCGGCTGTTGACCTTGGCGCTGGCGTGCAACTGCCGGACGATGTCCTCGTAGCCCTCGAAGTCCGGGATGCCGACGAAGAAGTCGGTGAGCTCTCGCTGGGAGTAGCGATACGGCGGCAAGGCACCGGACACGCCCGCGACGACGCTCATTGGTCCCACCCCTTGATGACGAGGATCCGGCATGACAGGTTCAGCCGCATCGCTTCAGCCGGAATTCTAGTCGGATTGGAATTGACCGGAGCGTAAATGAACGTCATGATTCGCGGCCGCCGAGCCGCGCGCCGAGCTCCTCGCTGCGGGCCAAGACGGCTTCGAGCTGCTCGGCGACCCGGGCGGGCGCGGTGCCGCCCCGCCGATCGCGCGACGACACCGAGCCCTCGACCGTCAAGATCTCCCGCACCTGGGGCGTCAGCTCGGGGCTGATGGCGGCCAACTCGTCGTCGGTGAGCTCGTCGAGTCCGACGGCGCGCCCCTCGGCCGCGCGCACCGCGGCCCCGGCGGCCTCGTGCGCGGCCCGGAACGGCACCCCGCGGCGCACCAGCCATTCGGCGATGTCGGTGGCCAGCGTGTAGCCGGCCGGGGCCAGGGCCGCCATCCGCTCGACGTCGAACGTCAGGCTGGCCACCAGGCCGGCCATCGCCGGCAGCACCAGCTCCAGCTGGGCGACCGAGTCGAACACCGGCTCCTTGTCCTCCTGCAGGTCGCGGTTGTAGGCCAGCGGCTGGGCCTTCAGCGTCGCCAGCAGGCCGGCCAGGTTGCCGATCAACCGCCCGGACTTGCCGCGGGCCAGCTCCGCGATGTCCGGGTTCTTCTTCTGCGGCATGATCGAGCTGCCGGTGGACCACGAATCGTGCAACCTGACGTAGCCGAACTCCGTCGAACTCCACAGGATGATGTCCTCGGCCAGCCGCGAGATGTCCACGGCGATCATCGCGAAGACGAACGCGGCCTCGGCGGCGAAATCCCGGGCGGCGGTCGCGTCGATGGAGTTGTCCGCGGCGGTGCTGAATCCCAGCTTGGCGGCGATCGCGTCCGGGTCCAGCCCCAGCGACGAGCCGGCGAGCGCCCCCGAGCCGTACGGGGACACGTCCGCGCGCCGGTCGAAGTCGACGATGCGGTCGACGTCGCGCAGCAGCGGGTGCGCGTGCGCGAGCAGGTGGTGGGCCAGCAGGACCGGCTGGGCGGACTGCAGGTGCGTCTTGCCCGGCATGATCGCCGTCGGGTGCGCGGCGGCCTGGGCGGCCAGCGCGGCCACCACCTGCAGCGCCCCGTCGGCGACCCGACGCACTGCGTCGCGCAGCCACATCCGGAGCAGGGTGGCCACCTGGTCGTTGCGCGACCGCCCGGCCCGCAGCCGGCCGCCCAGGTCGGCGCCGACCCGGTCGATCAGCCCGCGCTCCAGCGCGGCGTGCACGTCCTCGTCGGTCACCAGCGGCGCGAAGCTGCCGTCGGCCACGTCCTCGGCGAGGCTGTCCAGCCCGGCCAGCAGCCCGTCGCGCTGCTCGGCGGTGAGCAGCCCGGCGTGGAACAGGATCACGGTGTGGGCCCGCGAGGCGACGATGTCGTAGGGGGCCAGCAACCAGTCGAAATGGGTGGACTTACTGAGCGCCGCCAGCGCGTCCGACGGGCCGTCGGCGAACCGCCCGCCCCACAGCGACCCCTCGCGCGTGCTCACGCTTCGGCCCTCGCCCCCGCGCGAGCGACCGCGTTTGTACGCACAATGCGGCGTGTCGTCGTGCAGACACGGTCGCTCGCGGTCATGTGGCCAGGTCCCGGCGGGACGCGATCTTGGACGACAGCCCGTGCACGTAGACGAAGCCCTTGGCGGCCGACTGGTCGAAGCTGTCGCCCTCGTCGTAGGTGGCCAGGTTGAAGTCGTAGAGCGACTGCGCGCTGCGCCGGCCGTTGACCGCGATGTGCCCGCCGTGCAACACCATTCGGACCTCGCCCGTGACGTGCTCCTGGGTCTTGGCGACGAACGCCTCCAGCGCGGTCTTCAGCGGGGAGTACCAGAGCCCGTCGTAGACCAGCTCGGCCCACCGCTGGTCGGTGTGCCGCTTGAAGCGGCCCAGCTCGCGCTCCAGCGTGACGTGTTCGAGCTCGGTGTGGGCGGTGATGAGCACCATCGCCCCCGGGGCCTCGTAGATCTCGCGGCTCTTGATGCCCACCAGCCGGTCCTCGACCACGTCCAGGCGGCCGACGCCCTGGCTGCCGGCGCGGCGGTTGAGTTCCTCGATGGCGGCCAGCACCGACACCGGTTTGCCGTCGATGGACACCGGGACGCCGCGCTCGAACCCGACGATCACCTCGTCGGGGGTGTTCCAGTTGATGGTGGGGTCTTCGGTGTAGGCGTAGATGTCCTTGGTGGGCGCATTCCAAAGATGTTCCAGGAAGCCGGTTTCCACCGCGCGTCCCCACACGTTCTGGTCGATGGAGAACGGCGAGCGCTTGGTGACGTTGATCGGGATGGCGTTCTCTTCGGCGAATGCGATCGCCTTCTCCCGCGTCCACGCGTAGTCGCGGACCGGGGCCAGCACCTCCAAATCCGGTGCCAGCGAAGCGAATCCGACCTCGAACCGGACCTGGTCGTTGCCCTTGCCGGTGCAGCCGTGCGCGACGGTGGTGCCGCCGTGCTCGCGGGCCGCCGCCACCAGGTGCTTGGCGATCAGCGGCCGGCTGATCGCCGACACCAACGGGTAGCGGTCCATGTAGAGGGCGTTGCTCAAGATGGTGGGCAGGCAGTAGCCCTCGGCGAACTCGTCGCGGGCGTCGACGACGACGGCTTCCACCGCGCCGCAGTCCAGGGCCCGCTGGCGGACGACCTCCATGTCCTCGCCGCCCTGGCCGAGGTCGATCGCGACCGCCACCACCTCGCGGCCGGTTTCCTTGCCGATCCAGCTGATCGCGACCGACGTGTCCAGTCCGCCGGAATACGCCAGGATGACGCGATCTGACATGAACCAATCTCCTTAGGTTGTGGTGAGAGTTTCGAGGGTGCGGGCCAGCTCCGCGCCGGTCATCGGCTCGCGGGCGGCCACGAAGACGGTGTCGTCGCCGGCGATGGTGCCGACGACGTACGGCAACGCCGCGCGGTCGATCGCGCTGGCCAAGTAGTTGGCGCCGCCGGGCGGGGTGCGCAGCACGGCGAGGTTGGCGCTGGCGTCGGCGGAGACCAAGAGCTCACTGAGCAGCCGGGACAACCGCGCGGTGCCGCCGGAGACGCCGCGCACCGGGCTCCCGTCCTCGGGGACGATGTAGACGCCGACGCCGCCGTCGGCGCCACGCAGCTTCACCGCGCCCAGCTCTTCGAGGTCGCGTGACAGGGTGGCCTGGGTGACCTCGATGCCCTCGTCGGCCAGCCGGGCGGCGAGCTCGCTTTGGCTGCTGATCGACGCCGACGACAGGATCGCCACGATGCGGTCCTGGCGGCCGGCCCGGGTGATCTCGGGGGTGGTTTTCGAGCGGGTCATCGGGACCGCTCCAGCAGCCACACCAGCAGCGCCTTCTGGGCGTGTAGCCGGTTCTCGGCCTCGTCCCACACGACGCTGGCCGGCCCGTCCATCACCTCGTCGGTGATCTCGTCGTTGCGGTGGGCCGGAAGGCAGTGCAGCACAATGGCTTCCGGATCGGCCAGGCCGAGCAGCCGCTGGTTGACCTGAAAGGGCCGGAACGGTGTGCGGCGGTCCAGCCCGTCGTCCTCCTGCCCCATCGACGTCCAGGTGTCGGTCACCAGGACGTCGGCCCCGGTCGCCGCCGCGTCCGGATCGGCGGTCAGGGCGACCGAGCCGCCGGTGGTCTCGGCCCGCGCGCGGGCCGCCGCCACGTACGCGCGCGCGGGGGCGAAGCCGTCGGGCGCGGCGACGGTGACGTGCATGCCGGCGGTCACCCCACCGAGCAGTAGCGAGTGGGCCATGTTGTTGGCGCCGTCGCCGAGGTAGGACATACGCAGTCCCGCAAGCGATCCCTTGCGTTCGGAGATCGTCTGCAGGTCGGCGAGCACCTGGCAGGGATGGAACTCGTCGGAGAGCGCGTTCACCACGGGCACCGCGGCGGCCTCGGCCATCGCCTCGAGCCGGTCCTGGGCGAAGGTCCGCCACACGATGGCCTCGACGTAGCGGGACAGCACCCGCGCAGTGTCGCCCAGCGTCTCGTCGCGACCCAGCTGGGTGCTGCGCGCGTCGACGACGACGGCGTGCCCGCCGAGCTGGGCGATGCCCACCTCGAAGGAGAACCGGGTGCGGGTGGAGTTCTTGTCGAAGAGCACCGCGACGCCGCGCGGGCCCTCCAGCGGCCGGGCGCTGAACGGGTCCTTCTTGAGTTCGGCGGCGAGCTGCAGCACCTCGGCCTGCTCGGCGGGCGACAGGTCGTCGTCGCGCAGGAAATGGCGCGTCATGCCGCGGCCCTGTCCAGAATGGCCGGCAACGCCTCGACGAAGGTCTCGAGCTGGGCCTCGGTGACGATCAGCGGCGGGGCCAGCCGGACGACGTCCGGCGCGGCGGCGTTGACCAGGAATCCGGCGTCGCGCGCGGCGTTTTCGGCGTCCTTGGCGCGCGGCGCGGTCAGCACCATGCCCTGCAGCAGCCCGCGGCCGCGCACGTGGTCGATCAGCGGGTGGTTCAGCGACTCGATGCCGTGGCGCAGCGACTTGCCCAGCACCTCGGCGTGCCGGACCAGGTCCTCGCCCGCGATCACCCGCAGCACCGCCCGCGCGGCCGCGGCGCAGATCGGGTTGCCGCCGAAGGTGCTGCCGTGCAGGCCGGGGGTCATCAGCTCGGCGGCCGGCCCGACGGCCAGGCAGGCGCCGATGGGCAGCCCGCCGCCGAGGCCCTTGGCCATGGTCACGACGTCGGGGGTGACGCCGTCGTGCTGGTGGGCGAAAAACGCTCCGGTGCGGCCCATTCCGGTCTGCACCTCGTCGAGCACCAGCAGGGCACCGTGCCGCGCGGTGATGTCGCGCGCGGCGGTCAGATAGCCCCCGGGCGGGACGACGACGCCGCCCTCGCCCATGATCGGTTCGAGGAACACCGCGGCGGTGGCGTCGTCGACGGCGGCGGCCAGCGCGTCGGCGTCGCCGTAGGGCACGTGGGTGACGAAGCCGGGCAGCGGCTCGAACGGCGCCTGCTTGCTCGGCTGGCCGGTCAGCGCCAGCGAGCCCATCGTGCGGCCGTGGAAACCGCCTTGCGCGGCAACCAGTTTCGTGCGCCCGGTCAGCCGCGACAGCTTGAACGCGACCTCGTTGGCCTCGGTTCCGGAGTTGCAGAAGAACACCCGCGCGGGCGCGTCCGCACCGAGCAGGGCGACCAGCTCTTCGGCCAGCGCGATGCCCGGCTCGCTGGCATAGAGGTTGGAGGTGTGGCCCAGCGTCGTCATCTGGTGCGTGACGGCCTCGATGACGGCGGGGTGGCGGTGGCCCAGGACGTTGACGGCGATGCCGCCGAGCAGGTCGAGGTACGTGTTGCCATCCACGTCGGTGACCACGGCGCCGTCGCCGGCGGCCAGGGCCAGCGGCGGGGTGCCGTAGTTGTTCATCATCACGGCTTGCCAGCGGTGCTGCATCAGATCCCCTTTGGTCACGCGCTCACCACCTTGGTCCCGGTGCCCGCGTCGGTGAAAAGCTCCACCAGCACGCAGTGTTCGACCCGGCCGTCGATGATGTGCGCGCTCGGCACGCCCGCGGTGACCACCCGCAGGCACGCCTCGACCTTGGGAATCATGCCCGCCTCCAGCGTGGGTAGCAGTTGGGACAGTGTCGCGGTGTCGATCTCGCTGACCAGCGAATCCCGGTCCGGCCAGCTGGTGTAGAGGCCCTCGACATCGGTGAGCATCAGCAGCTTTTCGGCCCGCAGGGCCTCGGCGAGCGCCGCCGCGGCGGTGTCGGCGTTGATGTTGTGCACCACGCCCTCGGCGTCCGGCGCGAGCGTCGACACCACCGGAATGCGGCCCGCCGCAATCAGATCCAGCACCGCGGCGGTGTTGACCCGCTCGACGTCCCCGACCAGGCCGATGTCGGTGGCCACGCCGTCCACGGTGACGCTGCGCCGCACGGCGGTGAACAGCTGCGCGTCCTCGCCGGTGATGCCGACGGCGTAGGGCCCGTGCGCGTTGATCAGGTTGACCAGTTCGCGACCCACCTGCCCGAACAACACCATCCGCGCCACGTCGAGCACCTCCGGTGTGGTGACCCGGAAGCCGCCCTTGAAGTCGCCCTCGATGCCCAGGCGCCGCAGCATGGCGGTGATCTGCGGGCCGCCGCCGTGCACGACGACGGGGTGGATGCCGCAGTTGCGCAGGAAGGCCATGTCGGCGGCGAACGCGTGCCGCAGCGTGTCGTCGGTCATGGCGTTGCCGCCGTACTTGATGACGATGACCTTGCCGTACAGCTGCTTGAGCCAGGGCAGCGCCTCGGCCAGCACCTGCGCCTTGACCGCGGTGGACAGCTCTTGAGTGTTGACTGTCATGAGCTGTACGCCGAGTTCTCTTCGACGTACGCGTGCGACAGGTCGGTGGTGCGGACGGCGGCGGAGGCGTCGCCCACACGCAGGTCGACCGTGATGTCGATGTCGGCGCCGGACAGGTCCACCTCGCGGGCGCCGGGCGCTCCGACGCCGTCGACGCACACGGCAAAACCGTTGAACGACACCCGGATCCGGTCCGGGTCGAGGGTGACCGGCGCCATGCCGACCGCCGCCAGCACCCGGCCCCAGTTGGGGTCGGACCCGAACACCGCGGTCTTGACCAGGCTGTCGCGGGCGATCACCCGCGCGGCGGTCAGCGCGTCGTCCTCGGAGACGGCCCCGGTCACGGTCACGGTGACGCGCTTGGTGACGCCCTCGGCGTCGGCCTGCAGCTGCGCGCACAGGTCGTCGCAGACCGCCAGCACGGCGTCGTCGAGTTCGGCCTGGGACGGGGTGATCTCGCTGGCGCCCGACGCCAGCAGCAGCACGGTGTCGTTCGTCGAACAGCTGCCGTCGATGTCGAGGCGGTCGAAGGTGCGGGCGGTGGCGCGGCGCAGCGCGGTGTCGAGCGCGGCGGCGTCGACGGCCGCGTCGGTGGTGAGCACGCAGAGCATGGTGGCCAGCGAGGGCGCCAGCATGCCCGCCCCCTTGGCCATCCCGCCGACCGTCCAGTTGCCCGGGTGGTGCAGCGCAACCTGTTTGGGCACCGTGTCGGTGGTCATGATGGCGCGCGCGGCCTCGTCTCCTCCGCTCATCCCGCCGGCCATGTCCTGCACGACCGCCCGGACCCCGGCGAGCACCTTGTCCATCGGCAACCGGTCCCCGATCAGGCCGGTGGAACACACCGCGACCTCGATGGCCCCCGTCTCGGTCCCCCAGTCCGACAACGCGGCCGCGAGGGCCTCCGCGGTGGCGTGGGCGTCCTGGAAGCCGCCGGGACCGGTGCAGGCGTTGGCGCCGCCGGAGTTGAGGATCACCGCACGCAACGCGCCGGTGGTCAGCACCCGCTGGGTCCACAGCACGGGCGCGGCCTTGACCTTGTTGCGGGTGAACACGCCGGCGGCCGCGTAGTCGGGTCCCTCGTTGAAGACCAGGGCCAGGTCGCGGTTGCCGGACGCCTTGATGCCGGCGGCGATGCCGGCGGCCCGGAACCCGGCGGGCGCGGTGACGCCCTGTTCGCGCACCAGGCGCGCCTCGGCAAGGTGGGTCACGGCGCGACCCCGACCACCGAAAGGCCTTCGGTCTCCGGCCAACCCAGCGCGAGATTCATGGATTGCACGGCGGCGCCACCGGTGCCCTTCACCAGGTTGTCGATGGCGGCGATGGCCACGAACGCACTTGCGGCCTCGTCCACCGCGACGGCGAGGTGGGCGGCGTTGCTGCCGATCACCGAACCGGTGCGGGGCAGCTGGCCCTCGGGCAGCAGGTGCACGAAAGGCTCCCCGTCATAGGCCTTCTCGTACGCGGCCCGTAGCTGCGACAGCGGCGCGCGGGTGCGGGCGGTGCAGGTGGCCAGGATGCCGCGCGACGTCGGGATCAGCACCGGCGTGAACGACACCGTGACGTCGCGGTCGGTGACGGCGCGCAGACCCTGGGCGATCTCGGGCGTGTGCCGGTGGGCGCCCGCGATGTTGTAGGCCCGCGCGGACCCGATCACCTCGGAACCCAGCAGGTCGGTCTTGGCGGCCCGGCCCGCGCCCGAGGTGCCGCTGACGGCGACCACCGTGACGGCCGGCTCGATCAGGTCCTCGGCCACCGCCGGCAGCAACGCCAGCAGCGCCGCGGTCGGGTAGCAGCCCGGCACCGCGACGCGGCGCGCGCCGCGCAGCCGCTCCCGCGCGCCGGGCAGCTCCGGCAGCCCGTACGGCCAGCTGCCGGCGTGCGGGGAGCCGTAGAACCGCTCCCAGGCGCCCGCATCGGTCAGCCGGAAGTCGGCGCCGCAGTCGACGATCAGCGCGTCGGGGCCGAGTTGTTCGGCCAGCGCCGCCGAATGCCCGTGCGGCAGGGCCAGGAACACCACGTCGTGCCCGGCCAGCGCGGCGAGGTCGGTCGTCTCGACCACGCGCTGCGCCAGCGGCGTCAGGTGCGGATGGTGCTCGCCGAGCGTGCTGCCGGCGCTGGAAGCGGCGGTCAGCGACCCGATGGCGAGGCGGCCGTCGGCGTAGGCCGGATGCCCGAGCAACAGGCGCAGGATCTCCCCGCCCGCATAGCCGCTGGCCCCGGCAACCGCCACCCTCAATACGTCGGCCATTCCGCCGATTCTGCATGGTTATGCATTGCTTTGCAAATCCATTACAAGGGCGGGCTAGGTGCGCAGTTCGGCGCCGACCGCGTCGGCGGCGCGTCGCACCGCGGCGTCGCGGGCCGCGCTGGCGTCGTCCTCGGTCAGCGTGCGGTCCGGCGCGCGAAAGCGCAGGGCGAACGTCAGCGACTTGCGGTCCTCGCCGACCTGCGGGCCGGTGAAGACGTCGAACAGTTGCAGGTCTTCGAGCAACTCGCCGGCGCCCTCCCGGACGGCGTCGGCCACCGCCTGGGCCGGGACGTGGGCCGGCACCACCAGGCTGACGTCCTGGAACACCGCCGGGAACGGCGACACCCGGGGCGCCGGCAGCGCCACCGCGATGGGGATCGCGTCGAGGTTGAGCTCGACGGCGCAGGTACCCTTCGGCAGTCCGGAGCGCTCGATCACCGCCGGGTGCAGCTGCCCCGCATGGCCGACGACGGTCTCCCCGACGAGCACCTCGGCGCACCGGCCCGGGTGCCACGGCAGGTGCCGGGCGGCCCGCAGGCTCACCTCGACCCCGCTGGCGCGGGCGATGATGCGGGCCGCCTCGAACGCGTCGGCGGCCTCGGCACGGCGGCCGGGGCCCCACGGGCCGCGGCGTTCGCGCAGGCCCGCCAGGACGGCGGCCACGTGCTGCGGCTGGCGGGGCAACGACGCGTCCAGCAGGGCGATCTCGTGGTCGGTGGGCCGGCGGTGCACGGGAATGGGCTGCACGCCGCGGGTCTGCTCGGTCGGTTGCACCACCTGCGCCAGGGCGTACAGCGCGACGTCCACCAGCCCGCGGGACACGTTGCGCACCAACGCCTCCAGCAGGGCGGGCAGCAGCGTGGTGGCCAGGTGCGGGCGGTCGGCCTCGAGCGGGTTGAGCACCTGCGTGGTGGCGCGCCGCGGGTCGTCGGCCGGCAGGCCCCACAAATCGAAGACGCCCGCCGGCAGGAACGGCGTCGGCAGGATCTCGACATACCCGGATTGCGCGAGCGATTTGCCGATGGCGCGGCGACGCTTCTGCACCGCGGTCAGGCCCCGGCCCGCGGGCGCCGCGGGCAGCACCGACGGGATGGCCTCCAGGCCCTCCAGCCGCAGCACCTCCTCGACGAGGTCGGCGGGCTGCAGCAGGTCGGGTCGCCAGCTCGGCGGCGTCACCGTCAGGGTGTCGCCCTCGTCGCTCACCGAAGCCCCGATCTGCGCCAGGCGCCTCGCGGCGGTCCCGGGCGGGTAGGCCACCCCGGCGATCCGGTCGGGCAGTTCGGCGGGGATCCGGATCGGCGGGAGCGACCAGTCGTCGGTCGGCGGGTCGCCCCGCCAGTCGGTCAGCTTCTCCGACACCGCTCCCCCGGCGATCTCGACGAGCAGCGCGGCGCACCGGTCGAGCGCGGCCACCGAGATGGCCGGGTCCACGCCGCGCTCGTAGCGCCGGGCGGCCTCGCTGGGCAGGTGCAGCCGGCGCTGGGTGCGCGAGACGGCGGCGGGGTCCCACACGGCGGCCTCGAGCAGCACGTCGGTGGAGTCGGCGCGCACCTCGGTGCTCGCCGCGCCCATCACGCCGCCGATCGCGGCCGTCGCCCGGTCGTCGACGATGAGCACGTCGGCCGGATCCAGCCGGCGCTCGATGTCGTCGAGGGTGACGACGGTCTCGCCGGCCCGGGCGAACCGCACGCCGAGGCCGCCGGAGATGCGATCGCAGTCGTGCGCGTGCATCGGGTGGCCGAGCTCGAGCATCACGTAGTTGGTGGCGTCCACCGCTGGCGAGGTCGCGCGGACGCCGGCCAGCAGCAGCCGGCGTTGCAGCCACCACGGCGACACCGCGGCGGGGTCGATGCCGGTCACGGGCCGCAGCGCGAAGCGCCGGACACCGGTTTCGGGCTGGACGGCCAGGGGCCAGGCCTCGCCGTTGGCGGGCAAGGGTTTGACGTCCGCGGGGTCGACGAAGTCCAGGTCGTAGGCGCAGGCGACCTCGCGGGCCAGCCCGCGCACCGACATGCAGTAGCCCCGGTCGGGGGTGATCGCCAGGTGGAAGACCACGTCGTCCAGTCCCAGCACCGCGGTGCCGTCGGCGCCCGGCTCTGCGGTGCCGGGCGGCAGCACCAGGATCCCGGAATGGTCTGCGCCCAAACCGAGTTCGGCCGCCGAGCAGATCATGCCGTCGGAGTCGCGGCCGTAGGTCTTGCGCCTCGCGATGGCGAACCCGCCGGGCAGCGTGGTCCCGGGCAAGGCCACCACCACCAGGTCGCCGACGGCGAAGTTGGTTGCCCCGCAGACGATGTCGCGCGGCTCGGGCTCGCCGACGTCGACCTGGCAGGCGCGGATGGGCTTCTTGAAGCCGGTGAGCTCCTCGATGGCGGTCACCCGCCCCACGGTCAGCGGGCCGTCGACCGGACCGAGCGCGACCACCTCCTCCACCTCGTGGCCGATCCGCACCAGCGTCTGCTCGAGGTCGGCGGGGCTGACGTCCCAGCCCGGGGCGCCGGCCGCCACCACTTCCCGCAGCCAGCTGTAGGGGATCCGCATCAGGCACCCACCCCGAACGGCAACGAGAACCGCACGTCGCCCTCGACCATGTCACGCATGTCGGGGATGCCGTTGCGGAACTGCAGCGTGCGTTCCAGGCCCATGCCGAAGGCGAAGCCGGAGTACACCTCGGGGTCGATGCCCGCGGCCCGCAACACGTTGGGGTGCACCATGCCGCAGCCGCCCCACTCCACCCAGCCGGCGCCGCCCTTCTTGCCGACGAACCACACGTCGACCTCGGCGGAAGGTTCGGTGAACGGGAAGAAGTGCGGCCGGATGCGGGTGCGCGCCTCGGGCCCGAACTCGGCGCGGGCGAACGCGTCCAGGGTGCCGCGCAGGTGGGCCATGGACAGGCCGCGGTCCACCGCGAGCCCCTCCACCTGGTGGAAGACGGGGGTGTGGGTGGCGTCCAGCTCGTCGGTGCGGAAGGTGCGGCCGATCGAGACGATGTAGACGGGCAGCTCGTGGGCGAGCAGGGTGCGCACCTGTACCGGCGAGGTGTGGGTGCGTAGCAGCTGCCGGGAATCGTCCGGTGCGATGTAGAACGTGTCCTGCTCGCTGCGCGCGGGGTGGTCCGCCGGGAAGTTGAGGGCGTCGAAGTTGAACTGCTCGGTTTCGACCTCCGGCCCCTCCGCCAGCTCCCAGCCCATCGCGATGAAAGTGTCGGCGATGTGTTCGGCCAGGATGGTGATCGGGTGCCGCGCGCCGGGTGGCTGGCGCGTCGACGGCAGGGTGACGTCGACGCTTTCGGCGACCAGCACCGCGGCGTCGCGTTCGGCGCGCAGCGCGGCCAGGCGCTGGTCGTAGCTGCGCTGGACCTCGGTCCGCGCGGAATTGACCCGTTTGCCGGCGTCGGCGCGCTCCCCCTTGGGGACGCCCCCCAACGCCTGACGCGCCAGCGCCAGCGGGGAACGGTCGCCGAGGTGCTCGGTCTTCACCCGCGCGAGCGCGTCCAGATCGCCGGCGAGCGCGATGGCCTTCTGGGCGACGCCGACCGCCTTGGCCAAGGCATCCGGCGACAGGTCGACGGGCTGAGCACCCACGCGGCGACACTCTCCTTGCTGATGAGGGGCTGGGAGGAAGTTGCCCAGCGGCAAGTGCCGATCATAGTGATGCGGTTGGTGCTGCCCGGCGGGCGCTTCGGGGTGAGGCGGCCCGGCGTCTAGCCCGCCGCGACCGGCTGCGCACCGGCCAGGGCGGCGTCGTCCAGCGCCGTGCGCCCGGTGCGCCCGTTGAGGAACTGCACGAGCTTGTGCGCCGCCAACGCGCCCAGGAGGCCGAACGCGGGCGCGCCGGCCATGGTCCCCCAGTGGTGGGCCAGCAGCAGGAATCCGAAGCCCGCGGAGGCGGCCAGCATCAGGATGCGCACCGGCGTCCAATGGATGGGCTGGCGGAACCGGGCGGACACCAACACGCCCAGGACCACCGCGACGGTGTGACCGGCGTCGGTGAAATCGCCGCCGATGATCGCCGAGGCGATGCCGGCCGCCACCCACCAGCCGACCCAGGCGGGCCGCCAGCGCTGGGGAATCACCGCCGTCATCGCTCCGAGCACCGCCAGGGCGCCGTAGCTCATGCCGACGTCGCTGGCCCGGGTGATCGACACCGGCATCCACTCGAACTCGACCGCCGCGGCCAGGGCGGCCGCCACCAGCAGCGTCGCGCCGATGTGCCCGACGAGGAACGCCACGATCAGCCTGATGGTGCGCAGGTGCAGCTCGCCGAGCGCTAGCAGGCAGGTCAGGAAGGGCAGCCAGAAGTAGAGCGGACCGGCGTCGACGACCAGCGCGCTGCCCAACAGGGTGCCCACGTGGCCGTGGGCCAGGTTGTGCAGGTTGGTGCTGGCGCGCTCGACCAGCACGTCGTGGGCGTGCGGGCCGAGCACCAGGATGGCGCAGCTGACGGCAAGCAGCATCGCCACGTAACCCAACGTGAACTGGACCCGGGCGAGCCGGGCAAGGATGCCCCCAAACATTGCCTCCATTATGTCGGCTAGTTTGTTTCGGCGCTGTGATCCGGCGCTGTCAACTCCCTATGAGTCCTCAGACGATATATCGCCAAGTCGGCCGGAACGCCCGTGGTCTTGCCCGCAAACACGGGTTTACGTGCGCGTTTGGCGACAACACCCATCGCGTCCAGTTCGCTTTGGGCGATCAGGTCGAGTGTCGAACCCGACACCATGACCCCGCCCTTGGTGGCGCGTTCCATCACCCGCGCGGCGATGTTCACGTCGACACCGAGCCAGTCCGCCGCCAGCCGCTGGGGCCGACCGGTGTGGATGCCGGCCCGCATCCGCGGGGTGTAACCGGCCACCTCGACCGACTTCAGCGCCTCCTTGGCGGCCAGGACGGCGCGCACCGCGACCGTCGGATCGCCGAAGACGGCCATCAGGCCGTCGCCCATCCGCTTGACGATGTGGCCCCCGGCGTCCAGCAGCGGCGGCTCGACGGCCCGGGCCACCTGGCGCAGCAGCGTGAGCGCCGCCTCGTCCCCCGCCTGCAGGGACCACGACGAGAACCCGACCAGGTCCGTGAAGACCAGCGTCACTTCGGGATTCGCCGGCCGACGGGCAACCGACTCGGTCAGCGCCTGCCACAGCTGCAACACCCCGAGGCTGACCTCCCGCGACACCGCGTCGCGATCCCCGAGCAACCGGTCGGCCGCGCGGGCGGCGGCGCGGGGGCCACCGTCGCCGGCCGTGGACAGCGGGTCGCCGAATTCCGGGTCGCCGGGTAGCAGCCGCCGCGCCCGGCGGATGAAGGCCACGGCGCCGGGGCTGTGATTTCGGCTGTGCAGCCACTGTGTCGCGTTGTGCACCGAGACCGGGGAACGCCGCGGCGGCTCGGATGGCGTCACCGTCGGCGCCCCGGGCTCGCCCGAATCCGAATCGCGACGCGCGACTTCCACCCGGCCAGGTTATTTCCTCCCGCCGCAGGCGGGCAATGAAGGCCGTGCGCTTTGTGTCACAGCTCGCAACGTATCGCCTGATCACGGAGGCGCCACGTGGCTGTTCACGCTCGATAACACCCGCGGGGGCGCACGGCCGAAATCGTAGACAACGTACGTTGTCAAAGTTATCGTGAGCGCAGGAGGCCGAGATGACTGCCATTCCAGCCAAATCCGACGATCCGCTCGGGCCAGATTCCCTGACCTGGAAGTATTTTGGCGACCTGCGCACGGGAATGATGGGCGTCTGGATCGGCGCGATCCAGAACATGTATCCGGAGCTGGGAGCGGGCGTCGAGGAGCATTCGATCCTGTTGCGCGAGCCTCTGCAGCGGGTGGCCCGCTCGGTGTACCCGATCATGGGCGTCGTCTACGACGGTGACCGGGCCGCGGCGACCGGGCGCCAGATCACGAGCTACCACCACACCATCAAGGGCGTCGACGCGACCGGGCGCCGGTACCACGCGCTGAACCCCGAAACGTTCTACTGGGCGCACGCCACCTTCTTCATGCTGGTGATCAAGGTGGCCGAATACTTCTGCGGGGGCCTGACGGAGGCCGAGAAGCGCCAGCTCTTCGACGAGCACGTGCGGTGGTACCGAATGTACGGGATGAGCATGCGGCCGGTGCCCGGCTCCTGGGAGGAGTTCCAGGAGTATTGGGACCGCGTCTGCCGCGACCAACTGGAGATCAACCAGGCGACCCTGGACATCTTCCGGATCCGGATCCCCAAACCCAAGTTCGTGCTGATGCCCACGCCGATCTGGGACCAGATGTTCAGGCCCCTGGTGGCCGGCCAGCGCTGGATCGCCGCGGGCCTGTTCGAGCCCGCGGTCCGCGAGAAGGCGGGCATGCGCTGGACGCCGGGCGACGAGGTGTTGCTGCGCCTATTCGGCAAGCTCGTCGAGCTGGCCTTCCTGGCGGTTCCCGACGAGATCCGGCTGCACCCGCGCGCGCTGGCCGCCTACCGCCGCGCCGAGGGCCGGCTGCCCAGCGACGCGCCGTTGGTCGAGGCGCCGACGTTCATGGGGCCGCCCCGCGACCGGCGCGGGTTGCCGATGCACTACTTCCCTCCCCATTCCCGCCCGGCTCTTCGCTCGCCCCTCGACCCGGCCAAGGCGCTGATGGAGCGTGCCGGCTCGCTGGTGCACGGAACGCTGTCACTGGCGGGTCTGCGGCCCGCCCGGGCGCGCGTCAGGGCCGCGTGAACACGCCCAGCGCCTGAGCGCTCTGGTAGAGGCAGATCGCCGCGGCCGACGCAACGTTCAGGCTCTCCGCACCGCCGGACATCGGGATGCGCATGCGGTGGTCCGCCGCCGCCGCGATTTCGCTTGGCAGTCCCTGTGATTCGGGCCCGAACAACCATGCCGTCGGCCTGGCGAGCAGGTCGGCGGCCTCGTCGAGGCGCGTCTCGCCGTCCACCGTCGTGGCCAGCACCTGCAGTCCGGCATCGCGCACGGCTCGCAGCGCGGCGACTGTGTCCGGCGCGGCGACCACCGGGATGGAGAAGATGCTGCCCGTCGAGGCGCGCAGGCACTTGCCGTTGTACGGGTCGACGCTGTGGCCGCCGAGGATGACGCCTTGGGCGCCCATGGCGTCGGCGATGCGAATGAGCGTGCCCGCGTTGCCCGGCTCGCCGATCTCGACGGCGACGGCGATCAGCCGCGGCGCACCGGCCAGGACGTCCGCCAGCCGCGTCGCCGGCATCTCGCAGACCGCCACCAGCCCGGCGGGGGTGACGGTGTCGGACAGCGCCTTTGCGGCCCGCTCACTGACCAGATGGACCTGCGCTTGCTGCGCGCCGAGCAACGACGCATACCGCTGCCCGGCGGCTTCGGTGACGAAGACGTCGCGCACGAGGCCGCGGGCGGCGGCCGCCTCGACCAGGTTGGGGCCTTCAGCGAGGAACCGCCCCGCGCGGCGGCGGCCGACGTGGCGATGCAGTTTGACCGCCGCGGCGACCCGGGCCGAACGTTCGGTCAGCAGGGGCTAGGCGGCCTCTCCGGAATCCGACGGGGCGTTGACGTCCTCGGGCAGCGCGGCCCGGGCGACGTCGACCAGCGCCGTGAACGCCGCGGGATCGGTGATCGCGATGTCGGCGAGGTTCTTGCGGTCCACCTCGACGCCCGCGGCCTTCAGCCCCTGGATCAGCCGGTTGTAGGTGATGTCGTTGGCGCGAGCCGCCGCGTTGATCCGCGAGATCCACAGTTTCCGGAACTCGCCCTTGCGCGCGCGGCGGTCGCGGTAGGCGTAGTTCAGCGAATGCAGCTGCTGCTCTTTGGCTTTGCGGTAGAGCCGCGAGCGCTGGCCGCGATAGCCCTTCGAGGCCTTGAGAATGCTGCGCCTCTTCTTGTGGGCGTTGACCGCCCGCTTCACGCGTGCCATGGGGGTTCCTACTCTCTAAGTAATGGTCGGGTGCCGGCAGCGGCGCCGGCGCTCGGCTTGTTGAAGGTCAGCCGTTCAGCAGCTTGTTAACCCGCTTGGTGTCGTTGGCCGCCACGGTCGTGCGGCCTTCCAGACGACGGGTCCGGGTGGACGGCTTGTGCTCGAACAGGTGCCGACGGTTCGCTTTCTCGCGAAGGATCTTGCCGGTTCCGGTGCGCCGGAACCGCTTCGAAGCCCCGCTGTGGGTCTTGGCCTTGGGCATGTTTCCTCTACTTCTCGCTAGTCAGTCTCAGGTCAGTTGGGTGAAGGGGTGTCGGCGCCCGCATCGGCGTCCGATGCCGCGCCCTCCCCGGGTCCCTCGGGGTGCCTAGCCCTGGCGCGGGTCTTCGCGCCGCGGTGCGGGGCCAGCACCATCGTCATGTTGCGGCCATCCTGTTTGGCGGACGTTTCGACGAAGCCGTATTCGGCGACGTCGGCGCCCAGCCGCTGCAGCAGGCGGTAGCCCAGTTCGGGCCGTGACTGCTCACGTCCGCGGAACATGATGGTGACCTTCACCTTCGAACCCGCCTCCAGGAAGCGGATCACGTGACCCTTTTTGGTCTCGTAATCGTGATCGTCGATCTTCGGTCGCAGCTTCTGCTCTTTGACGACGGTCTGCTGCTGGTTCCGGCGGGATTCGCGCGCCTTTTGCGCCGCCTCGTATTTGAACTTGCCGTAGTCCATGATCTTGCAGACCGGGGGCCTGGCATTGGGGGCGACTTCGACAAGGTCGAGATCGGCGTCCGCAGCGACGCGCAGTGCGTCTTCGATGCGCACTATGCCTACCTGCTCTCCCCCGGGGCCGATCAATCTGACTTCAGGTACGCGGATGCGCTCGTTGACGCGGGTCTCAGTGCTGATGGGGCCTCCCTTGTTGGGCTTATACGTGTCGTGCCATCACGGCCAGAGCCTGGGTCCGAGTCGGAATGCAGCGGCGGAAACACCACACCACCAGCAGAAAAGCCCCGCACGTAGCAGGGCCCAATGCCGACCGATCACGGCCTGCCATTGGTCAAGCCGCCCGCGTCGCTCGCGGAACAGACATGCGCGATGTCTGTGACCGGACCGCAAAGCCTTGAAAAATTCGTGGCCCGCGGTGGGAGTGGGACTCCACTTAACTGTTCCTGGCCTTCGCCGGGATGGTCGTGGACGCCAGTTTAGCAGCCACGAGGCCGCTTTTCGTACTTCGCCCCCGGCCTCGTTCGGCGGGCGCCGACGCACGTCCGCCACCGGGCGAATTATTGCCGGCCGCTCTTAGCGCTTCGCCAAGCTTTTCACGGACTGAGGGCATATCCTCGCGGTCTGTGACACTCGCTTCCTCTCGTTCGGGGTCCCGTTCGGGACCCCGCGGCCGGTCGCAATCCCGGTATCGCTGGGTACCGGCGGCGGCCGGGTGGATCGTGGGCGTCATCGCGACGGTGTCGCTGCTGGCGAGCGTGTCCCCCGCCATCCGGTGGCTGATCAAGGTCCCACGCGAGTTCATCAACAACTATCTGTTCAACTTCCCCGACACCAGCATCGCGTGGTCGTTCGTGCTCGCGTTGCTGGCCGCGGCGTTGACCGCCCGCAAACGCGTCGCCTGGTTGGTGTTGCTCGGCCAGATGATCCTGGCCGCCGGCCTGAACGTCGCCGACATCGCCGCGGGCGACAACACCGCGGCCGAGACCTTCGGGGAGAACCTCGGGTTCTCGGTGCACATCGTCGCGATCGTGCTGCTGGTGTTGGCGTACCGGGAGTTCTGGGCCAAGGTCCGCAAAGGCGCGCTGGTCAAGGCCGCCGCGGTGCTGGTCGCCGGGGATGTGGTCGGAATCCTGATCTCGTGGGGCCTGGTCGAGTTGTGGCCCGGAACGCTGGCCCGCCAGGACCGCCTCCCCTACGTGGCCAACCGGGTGGTCGGATTCGCCCTGGCCGATCCGGACCTGTTCACCGGCAGGCCGCACGTGTTCCTCAACGCGATCTTCGGCCTGTTCGGCGCGCTGGCGCTGATCCTGGCGACCATCGTGCTGTTCCAGTCCCAGCGCGCCGAGAACGCGCTGACGGGTGAGGACGAGTCGGCCATCCGCGGGCTCCTCGAGCTGTACGGCAAGCACGACTCGCTCGGCTACTTCGCGACGCGCCGCGACAAGTCGGTGGTGTTCGCGCAGAGCGGCCGTGCCGCCATCACCTACCGCGTCGAGGTCGGGGTGTGCCTGGCCAGCGGCGACCCGATCGGCGACCCCCGGGCGTGGCCGCAGGCCATCGACGCCTGGCTGGGGCTGTGCCAGACCTATGGCTGGGCGCCGGGCGTCATGGGGGCCAGCACGCAGGGGGCAAGGGTCTATCGGGAGGCCGGGCTGAACGCGCTCGAGCTGGGCGACGAGGCGATCCTGCGCACCGCGGACTTCCGGCTTTCCGGCCCCGACATGCGCGGTGTGCGCCAGGCCGTGACCCGGGCCCGCCGGGCCGGGCTGACGGTGCGCATCCGGCGGCACCGTGACATCTCGGCCGAGGAGATGGCCGAGACCATCACCCGCGCGGACGCCTGGCGCGACACCCAGACCGAACGCGGCTTCTCCATGGCCCTGGGCCGGCTCGGCGATCCCGCGGACGGGGATTGCCTGCTGGTCGAGGCGATGGACCGCGACGGCGCCGTCGTGGCGATGCTGTCGCTGGTCCCGTGGGGAACCACCGGCGTCTCCCTGGATTTGATGCGCCGCTCCCCGCAATCACCCAACGGCACCATCGAGCTCATGGTCAGCGAGCTCGCCCTGACCGCGGAAACCCTTGGCATCAGCCGTATTTCGCTGAACTTCGCGATGTTCCGCTCGGCGTTCGAGCAGGGCGCCCAACTCGGCGCCGGACCGATCGCCCGGTTGTGGCGTGGGCTGCTGCTGTTCTTCTCGCGGTGGTGGCAGCTGGAGACGCTGTACCGCTCGAACATGAAGTACCAACCCGAATGGGTTCCGCGTTACGCCTGCTACGAGGACGCGCGCCTGATCCCCCGGGTCGGCGTCGCCTCGGTGATCGCGGAGGGTTTCCTGGTGCTGCCGTTCACCCGGCGCGATCGGGTGCACACCGGCCATCACCCCGCCGTGCCGCCCAGGCTGGTGGAGTCGGGCCTGCTGCATCACGACGGCTCGGCGCCGGATGTGAGCGAGTTGCAGCAGCAACGCGACGACGCGGAGTTGGAAGAGTCGAGGGCCCGCCTACCCGAACAGGTGCGGGTGCGCCTGGCCAAGCTGAAAATACTGCGGCGCAAGGGCATTGACGCCTATCCGGTGGGGTCGCCGCCCAGCCACACCATCGCCCGGGCGCTGGAGGCCGACGACCAGGAGACCATCTCGGTGTCGGGCCGGATCCTGCGGATCCGCGATTACGGCGGGGTGTTGTTCGCGCAGCTGCGGGACTGGTCGGGCGAACTGCAGGTGCTGCTTGACAATTCACGCCTGGAGCAGGGGCGCACCGCGGATTTCACCGCAGCCATCGACCTGGGTGACCTCGTCGAGATGTCCGGGCACATGGGCTTTTCCAAGAACGGCACCCGCTCGCTGATCGTGGGCGACTGGCGGATGATCGGCAAGTGCCTGCGGCCGCTGCCGAACAAGTGGAAGGGGCTGACCGACCCGGAGGCGCGGGTGCGGACCCGCTACGTCGACCTGGCGGTCAATCCGGAGTCCCGCGAGCTGCTCACGGCCCGCAGCAGCGTCCTGCGCTCCGTCCGGGAAACGCTGTTCGCCAAGGGCTTCATCGAGGTCGAGACGCCGATCCTGCAGCAGATCCACGGCGGCGCGACCGCCCGGCCGTTCGTCACCCACATCAACACCTACGACATGGACCTGTTCCTGCGCATCGCTCCGGAGCTGTACCTCAAACGGTTGTGCGTCGGGGGCGTGGAGCGGGTGTTCGAGCTGGGCCGGGCCTTCCGCAACGAGGGCGTCGACTTCAGCCACAACCCGGAGTTCACGCTGCTGGAGGCCTACCAGGCGCACGCCGACTACAAGGTCTGGATCGACGGCGCCCGCGAGCTCATCCAAAACGCCGCGCAGGCCGCCCACGGCGAGCAGATGGTGCTGCGGCCCCGAACCGACGACGGCCACCTCCACCCGGTCGACATCTCCGGCGACTGGCCGGTGAAGACCGTGCACGACGCGGTCTCCGAAGCGCTCGGGGAGCACATCGATCCCGACACCCCCGTGCCCGTGTTGCGCAAGTTCGCCGACGCCGCCCACATTCCGTATCGGGCGCAGTGGGACGCCGGTGCCGTGGTGCTGGAACTGTACGAGCACCTGGTCGAGGACCGGACCGAGAAACCGACCTTCTACATCGACTTCCCCACGTCCGTTTCGCCGCTGACCCGACCGCACCGCAGCCGGCGCGGCGTCGCCGAGCGGTGGGACCTGGTGGCGTGGGGCGTCGAGCTGGGGACGGCCTACAGCGAGCTGACGGATCCGGTGGAGCAACGGCGGCGCCTGCAAGCGCAGTCGCTGCTGGCCGCCGGCGGCGACCCCGAGGCGATGGAGCTCGACGAGGACTTCCTACAGGCCATGGAGTACGCGATGCCGCCCACCGGCGGGCTGGGCATGGGCATCGATCGGCTCGTCATGCTCATAACCGGCCGCAGCATCCGAGAGACCCTGCCATTCCCGCTGGCCAAGCCCCACTAGCCGGCCCGGGGACGCCCGGCGCGGCCGGGGCGAACATTCGGTGAATATGTTCCAGGCCGGTTAACAATGCATCACAATGAATGCCGTGACCGCGTCGACGACCAGCGCCACGGCGCAGTTGCTGGCAAGTAGTCACACGTCGCTGATGCACGGCTGGCTGCCCACCACGATCCAGGCGGTGACCGCGGTCGTGCTGGCGCTGGCCGTCGGCTGGCGGTCGCGGCGGTGGCGGACGGTGTGGTTGCCGGCGGCTGCGCTGGCCGGTGCCGCCGTCGCCTACCTGACGCACTGGTACATCGTGGACCGCGGCATGTCCGACGAGCCCGCGCCGGCCACGCTGTGGCTGTGGATCACGTTGACCGGCACGGCCGTCGCGGTCCTGATCCTGGGGTGGCGCGGCGCCCGCCGCTGGCGGCGCGGAGCCGGGCTGCTGGCCATCCCGTTGTGCGCGCTGTGCGCCGCCCTGGTGCTCAACCTGTGGGTGGGCTACTTCCCCACCGTGCAGGCGGCGTGGAACCAGCTCACCTCCGGCCCGCTGCCCGATCAGACCGACCCGGCCACCGTCACCGCCATGGTCGCCAAACGGGCGCGACCACCGCACGGCAGCGTGGTTCCGGTCGTGATCCCTTCCGACGCATCCCATTTCAAGCACCGTGGCGAGCTGGTCTATCTGCCGCCGGAATGGTTCACCAGCAGCCCGCCGCCGGTGTTGCCGACGGTCATGATGATCGGGGGCCAGTTCAACACGCCCGCCGACTGGACGCGCGCCGGCAACGCCGTGAAGACGATCGACGACTTTGCGGCCGCCCATGACGGCAAGGCGCCGGTCCTGGTGTTCGTCGACTCCGGCGGCGCCTTCAACAACGACACCGAATGCGTCAACGGCGTCCGCGGCAACGCCGCCGACCACCTGACCAAAGACGTTGTCCCGTATATGGTTTCCAAGTTCGGCGTCAGCCGCGAGCGCACCCGGTGGGGCGCCGCCGGCTGGTCGATGGGCGGAACCTGCGCCGTGGACCTGACCGTCATGCACCCCGACATGTTCAGCGCGTTCGTCGACGTCGCAGGCGACTTCTTCCCGAACGCCGGGAACAAGGCGCAGACCATCGCCCGGCTCTTCGGCGGCAACGCCGACGCGTGGGCGGCGTTCGACCCGACGACGGTGATCAGCCGGCACGGTCCGTACACCGACGTAGCCGGCTGGTTCGCAATCTCCTCCGAAGGGCCGCCGGCGACGCGCCGCGACCTGCCCGGCACCGATATCGGCGCGATCCGTCTCGCCGGCCGGGAGGCCGCCGCCGACCCCGGCAACCAGACGGCGGCCGCCTATTCGCTGTGCGCGCTCGGGCGGGCCAACGGGATCGACTGCGCGGTGCTGCCCCAGCCCGGCAAGCACGATTGGCCGTTCGCGGACCGGGCGTTCGCCGCCGCGCTGCCGTGGCTGGCAGGGCGATTGGGCACGCCGGGAATTCCCCGGACGCCGTTGCCCGGCGCTCGCCCGCCCGCGCTGCCCGGCGCCGCCCGGTGCCGTCCGGTGCGCGGGTACGGCGTGCGATCTTCGCGCGGCACTGCAACCCGTTGAGCGCCTGGACCCGTTGGGCCAGCACCCCGCTGATCCTGATCCCGCCGTGGACACGGCGCTGGCGCCATGCGGCGTGGATTGCGTTGTGGCTGGCCGTCAACCCGTTCGTGTTCGGCAGGCCGGCGCACGAGCGGGCCTGGTCGACCCGGGCGATGCTGGGCGAGGAGTTGTGGATCAGCCGTCGCCCCCGGGACGCTGCCCTGGTGATCGGCGCGCTGACGTCGGTGGCCGCGCTGTGTGCCGTCGCCGCCGCCGGCCGGCGTCGGGCGCTGTCGGCGGCGGTCGCGATCGCGGTGCAGATGGCGCTCACACTGGTGTACTGGCAACAGATGGTGCGGTATCTGGAACGGGAGCGTGGCCATGCCTGAGGAACCAACCCCACCCGATCCCGGGTATGACACCGCCGGTGTGCCGACCTTCGAATCGGTCCGCGAGAAGATCGAAGGTCGGTACGCGACGGCGCAGGGCGCCGCGGAGCTCGACGCCGAGTCCGCGGAGGGCCGGTCGGTCGAGGAACAGTTCGAGGAGCGCGAACGCGCGGCCGCCGAGCGGTTGAGGCAGATCCGGGAGTCGATGCGCTCCGACGAGCGTTGAGGTGCGCAGATTCACCGTCGACGAGCGGCGTAACCGCCTGGCGCGCAGGCATTTCCTTTCGGCAAGCGACCCACCACCGCTGACGCGGGTGATCGCCGGGCTGGTGGGGCTGCATGCGACCGACCCCGCGACGCCGTATCTGTCGCTGTGGGCGCGCTCCCCCGGCTTCCTGACCGCCGACCTCGAGCTGCAGCTGTACCGGGAACGCGCCGCGGTCAGGCAGCTTGCGATGCGGCGGACGCTGTGGCTGGTCGGCCGCGACGACCTGCCCATGATTCAGTCGGCGTCCAGCGAGCGGGTCGCCGAGAACGAGCGGCGCCGGCTGGCCGCCGACGTGCGCAAGGCCGGTGTGGCCGCCGACGGCGAGCGCTGGCTTGACCGCGCCTGTTCGGCGGTATTGCGCCATCTCGCTGACAGCGGGCCGGCCAGCAGCACCGAGCTGCGGGCCGCGCTGCCCGAGCTGGCCGGGACCTACGACCCGGCTCCCGGAAAGCGCTGGGGCGGCCAGGTTCCGCTCGCCCCGCGGGTGCTGACGGTGCTCTCGGCACGAGCCGAAATCGTGCGCGGGCCGAATGATGGGGCTTGGACCACGTCGCGGCCGCGCTGGGCCAGGACCGGCGACTGGCTCGGCCAGCCCGTCCAGGCCCCACCCCGGCACGCCGCGCAGGCCGACCTGGTCCGCCGTTGGCTGGCGACCTTCGGGCCCGCCACCGTAGCCGACATCAAGTGGTGGCTCGGCAGCACGCTGACCGTGGCCCGGAACGCCCTGAGCGATATCGGGGCGGTGGAAGTCGAGTTGCAGGGCAGCCCCGGCGGCACCGGCTGGGCGTTGCCCGACGACCTCGATCCCGAGCCCGAGGCGGCCCCGTGGTGCGCCCTGCTGCCCGGGCTGGACGCCACCACCATGGGCTGGTTTCAGCGCGAGTGGTACCTCGGTGACCATCGCGATGAGGTGTTCGACCGCAGCGGCAACGCCGGACCCACCGCGTGGTGGAACGGACGCGTAATGGGCGGCTGGTATCAAGACGACGGCGCGCGCGTCCGGCTGCAGCTCCTCGAGGAGCCCGGCCGCGACGGGCGGCGCGCCCTCCAGCGCCGCGCCGACGAGCTCACCGCGTGGCTGGACGGCGTGCGCATCAACCCCCGCTTCCCGTCGCCGCTGTCGAAAGCCGGCGCCGCCGCGGGCTGATCGGCTCAGGCGGTGACTTTGCGACGCCGACTCGACCGCGGCGGCGGGGCGGCGCGGCCGATGACCTCGGCGAGGAACTTCCCGGTGTAGCTCTCGGGCACCGCGGCGATGTCCTCCGGAGTGCCCTCGGCCACCACGGTTCCGCCCTCGGCCCCGCCCTCGGGCCCCATGTCGACGATCCAGTCCGACGTCTTGATGACGTCCAGGTTGTGTTCGATGACGATGACCGTGTTGCCCTTGTCCACCAGCCCGTTGATCACGGTGAGCAGCTTGCGGATGTCGTCGAAGTGCAGCCCGGTGGTGGGCTCGTCGAGGATGTAGACGGTCCGCCCCGTCGAACGCTTCTGCAGCTCTGCGGCCAGCTTGACGCGCTGGGCCTCACCTCCCGACAGGGTGGGGGCCGGCTGGCCCAGCCGGACGTAACCCAGGCCGACGTCGACGAGCGTGCGCAGGTAGCGGTGAATGCCGGTGATCGGCTCGAAGAACTCCGCCGCCTCCTCGATCGACATGTCCAGCACTTCGGAGATCGTCTTGCCCTTGTAGTGCACTTCCAGGGTTTCGCGGTTGTAGCGCGCGCCGTGGCAGACCTCGCAGGGCACGTAAACGTCGGGCAGGAAATTCATCTCGATCTTGATGGTGCCGTCGCCCGTGCACGCCTCGCAGCGGCCACCCTTGACGTTGAACGAGAACCGGCCCGGTTGGTAGCCACGGACTTTCGCCTCGGTGGTGGCCGCGAACAGGGTGCGGATCTTGTCGAACACTCCGGTATAGGTGGCCGGGTTGGACCGCGGCGTGCGACCGATCGGCGATTGGTCGACCCGCACCAGCTTGTCCAGGTGGTCCAGACCCGTCACCCGGGTGTGCCGCCCCGGGACCAGCCGGGCACCGTTGAGCCGGTTGGCCAGCACCGTGGCCAGGATGTCGTTGACCAGGGTCGACTTGCCGGAGCCGGACACCCCGGTCACCGAGGTGAGTACGCCCAGCGGGAACGAGACGTCGATGCCGCGCAGGTTGTGCTCGCGGGCGCCGACGACGGTGAGCTGTCGCTTGCGGTCGACCGGACGCCGGATCGCCGGCATCGCAATGGATTCCTTGCCCGACAGGAAGGCACCGGTGATCGAGTCCTTGTTGGCCAGCAGCTCGCTGTAGGTCCCGCTGTGCACAATCTGGCCGCCGTGCTCACCGGCCCGTGGGCCGATGTCGACGATCCAGTCCGCGTGCGCGATGGTGTCCTCGTCGTGTTCGACGACTATCAGCGTGTTGCCCAAATCCCTTAGTCGCGTGAGGGTTTCGATGAGCCGGCGGTTATCCCGCTGATGCAGACCGATCGACGGCTCATCGAGCACGTACAGCACGCCCACCAGGCCGGACCCGATCTGGGTGGCCAGCCGGATGCGTTGGGCCTCACCTCCGGACAGCGTCGCCGCCGCGCGCGACAGCGACAGGTAATCCAGCCCCACGTCGAGCAGGAAGCCGAGCCGCGACTGGATCTCCTTGAGCACCTGTCCGGCGATCGCCTGCTCGCGGGTGCCCAGGGTGAGCGCGTTCAGAAAGTCCGCGCAGTCCGAGATCGACAGCTCGGAGACCTCGGCGATGGACTTGGCGCCCCGGTCCCCCGCGGACAGCGTCACCGCCAGGATCTCCGGCTTGAGCCGGGTGCCCTCACACTCGGGGCACGGCACGTCGCGCATGAAGCCCTCGTAGCGCTCCTTCATCTGCTCCGATTCGGTCTGCGCCATCTTGCGCTGCAGGAACGCCAGCACGCCCTCGAAATCGGCGTAGTACGAACGGGTTCGGCCGTAGCGGTTGCGGTAGCGCACATGCACCTGGTGGTCGGAGCCCTCGAGGATCGCCTTGCGCGCTTTGGCCGGCAGCTTGCGCCAGGGCGTGTCGACGTCGAAGCCCAGCTCGTCGCCGAGCCCGGCCATCATCCGGGTGAAGTACTCCGCGGTGTGGCCGGTCGACCACGGCGCCACCGCGCCCTCGGCCAGCGTGCGCTCCGGATCGGGCACCACGAGGTCGGGGTCGACCTCCTTGCGGATGCCCAGGCCGGTGCACTCGGGGCACGCGCCGTAGGGCGAGTTGAACGAGAACGACCGCGGCTCCAGGTCGTCGACCGCCAGCGCGTGCCCGTTGGGGCAGGCCAGCTTCTCGGAGAACCGCTGCTCCCGGTTGTGCGCGTCATGCTCGTGGTCGACGAACTCCAGCACCACGATGCCGTCGGCCAGGTTCAGCGCGGTCTCCACCGAATCGGTGAGCCGCTGCTTGGCGCTGGCCTTGACGGTCAGGCGGTCCACCACCACCTCGATGTCGTGCTTCTCCTGCTTCTTCAGCTTTGGCGGATCGGTGAGCGGGTGCACCACGCCGTCGACGCGGACCCGGCTATAGCCCTGCGCGTTCAGCTTCTCGAACAGGTCCGCGAACTCCCCCTTGCGGGTCCGCACCACGGGGGCGAGCACCAGGAACCGGGTGCCTTCCGGCATCGCCAGCACCTGGTCGACGATTTGCTGGGGCGTCTGACGGGCGATCCGCTCGCCGCAGACCGGGCAGTGCGGCGTGCCGGCGCGCGCGTAGAGCAGCCGCAGGTAGTCGTACACCTCGGTGATGGTCCCGACGGTCGAGCGCGGGTTGCGGTTGGTCGACTTCTGGTCGATGGACACCGCCGGCGACAGGCCCTCGATGAAGTCGACGTCCGGCTTGTCCATCTGGCCCAGGAACTGGCGCGCGTAGGCCGACAGCGACTCCACGTACCGGCGCTGCCCCTCGGCGAAAATCGTGTCGAACGCCAGCGACGACTTGCCCGATCCCGACAGCCCGGTGAAGACGATCAGCGCGTCGCGCGGCAGGTCGAGGTCGACGCCCCGCAGGTTGTGTTCGCGGGCGCCCTTGACGATCAGGCGGTCAGCCACGCTGCCCTCTCTCAATGGATCTTTTAGGTGCTGCAGCCGTTGATGCGCACGGCGCATTCCATGCTAGGTGCCCATACCGACAAGCAACGTTTGACCAGTAACGTGGCCGCTATGACCGCCCCCGATGAGGTAAGCGACAACTACACCGGACACGTCGACCCCGGTACCGCGGCGCGCCGGACCCTACCCGGCGCCACGATCCTAAAGGCTTCGGTGGGCCCTGTGGACAACAATGCGTATCTGGTGACGTGTTCCGCGACCGGAGAGACCTTGCTGATCGATGCCGCCAACGACGCGGACACCCTGATCGGTCTGATCCGGGGAAACGCACCCAGGCTGTCGCTGATCGTGACCAGCCATCAGCACTTCGACCACTGGCAGGCGCTGGAAGCCGTGGCCGCGGCCACCGGGGCACCGACCGCCGCCAACGAGATCGACGCCCAGGCCCTGCCGGTCAAGCCGGACCGTTTGCTGGCCCAGGGTGACACCGTGGACATCGGCGAGCTGCGGTTCGACGTGATCCACCTGCGCGGACACACGCCAGGCTCGATCGCGCTCGCCCTCGACGGGCCGGCGACGGGCGGGGTCACCCAGCTGTTTACCGGCGACTGCCTGTTCCCGGGCGGCGTCGGAAAAACCTGGCAGCCGGGCGATTTCGCCCAGCTACTCGACGACGTCACCACCCGGGTGTTCGGCGTGTACGACGACTCCACCGTCATCTACCCGGGCCACGGGGACGACACAGTGCTCGGCGCCGAACGCCCCCACCTGGGCGAATGGCGCGAGCGGGGCTGGTGAGGCCCCGGTCCCTCCGCCGTGGCGATCGCGAGCGCGGCGTGGCCGGGCGACGCGGGTCGCCACCATCGAGCCGTGGCGATCGCGAGCGCGGCGTGGCCGGGCGACGCGGGTCGCCACCATCGGTTTCCCTAGGACGTGGTGTGCACGATCAGGACGTCGACCTTGGCGCGTCGTGAGACGTTGGCCGGCACCGAGCCGAGCAGCCGGCCGGCGATCGTGCTGAGGCCGACGTTTCCGACGACCAGCAGGTCGGCCTTCTCGTCCTCGGCCAGCTTGACCAGCGCGTCCACCGGAGCGCCTTCGATCGGGCGCTCCTCGACGTTCTTGGCCCCGGCCTTGTGCGCACGCTCCTTGGCGTCTTGCAGGATCGCGTAAATCGGCGCGGTGCCGGACACCTTGTAGCTCTCGTCGCGCAGTGCGTCCGCGGCCCGGGTGTCCTCATGCTGGGGCAGGTACGCCGAGGCGACGATCAGCTTGGCGTCCGGCCCGGCGATCTGCGCCGCCCTGTCTACCGCGCGCATTGACGAGTCCGAGCCGTCGGTTCCCACCACCACAGTCTGATAGGCGCCCATTTACCCTCCCAGTTTCGGTTGGTCAGCCAACCCAAGACAGTATCGCGTTTGCCCGTGGCAGAGGGAACAGATTAGCGACACCGCGTGGCGCGGCGTGTCCACAATTTGCGGGACATCGCCGAGCCAACGGACAATATCGCCGGTGACAAAACATTCAAATGCGCGGGCCCGGGGCGGAAAGCGTTGCATAACGCCGGTTTTCGCGGAATGGGGACGCCGGGGGCGAATTGGCCGCCGGCGATTTGTGACGCGGCTGCGCGATTCAGCTTTACAGTGACAAGCATCATGTCCATGCCCACCGTCGAGCAGCGCGTCGCGGACCGTGTCGAGGAACCCGCGCCCGCGCGTCCGGCCGGCAGGTTGCTCGATCCGTGGGCGATCGCCGCGTTCGCGACCGTTGTCAGCGGCGCCTGGGCCTGCCGGCCCTCGTTGTGGTTCGACGAGGGCGCGACCATATCGGCCGCGGCGAGCCGCACGTTGGCGGAGCTGTGGCGGCTGCTGAGCCACATTGACGCCGTGCACGGGCTGTATTACCTGCTGATGCACGGGTGGTTCGCGCTGTTTCCGCCGACCGAATTCTGGTCGCGGGCGCCCAGCGCCCTGGCGATCGGCGCCGCCGCCGCGGGCGTCACGGTGTTCACCAGGCAGTTCTCGACACGGCCGGTCGCGGTGTGCGCGGGTGTCCTGTTCGCCGTCCTGCCGCGTACCACCTGGGCGGGAATCGAGGCGCGGCCGTACGCCTTCGCGGCCGCCGCGGCGATCTGGCTCACCGTATTGCTCGTCGCCGCCGTCCGGCGCAACGGAACGCGCGTGTGGGTTTGCTATGCGCTTGCGCTGATGCTGTCGATTCTGCTGAATCTGAACATGGTGCTGCTGGTGCCGGTTTATGCCGTAATGGTGCCGCTGCTGGCACCGGCGAAGGCGCGGAAATCGCCCGTCATTCGGTGGGCGATCAGCTCTACCGTCGCCGTCGCGGCGATGACGCCGTTCTTGGTGTTCGCGCATGGCCAGGTGTGGCAGGTGAATTGGATTTACCCGGTCAGCTGGCACTACGCGTTCGACATCATCCTGCGCCAGTATTTCGACCACAGCGTTCCATTCGCCATCTGCGCCGCCGTCCTCATCGTGGCGGCGGTCGGGGCCCGGCTGGCCGGCGTTCACCCCCCGGCCGGCGACGTGCGCCGGTTGCTGATCGTCTGCGCGGCGTGGCTCGTCATCCCCACCGCGCTCGTGGTGATCTACTCGGCCGTCAGCGAGCCGATCTACTATCCGCGCTACCTGATCTTCACCGCACCCGCGATGGCCGTCATCCTGGCCGTCTGCGTCGTGACGCTCGCCCGCAGGCCATGGCCCATCGCCGGCGTGGTGCTGGCCTGCGCGCTTGCCGCGGTGCCGAACTACCTGTTCATCCAGCGCTGGCCGTACGCCAAGGAGGGCTGGGACTACAGCCAGGTGGCCGACCTGATCGGCTCCCACGCCGCCCCGGGTGACTGCCTGATGGTGGACAACACCGTGCCGTGGCGGCCCGGACCGATCCGCGCCCTGCTGGCCACCCGGCCGGCGGCCTTCCGGTCGCTGATCGACGTCGAGCGCGGGACGTACGGGCCCAAGGTGGGGTCCCTGTGGGACGGTCACGTCGCGGTGTGGCTGACGACCGCAAAAATCAACAAATGCCCCGCAATCTGGACCATTACCAATAAAGAAACCTCACTGCCCGACCATCAATCCGGACCGTCATTGCCGCCCGGCCCCGCTTTCGGGCGCGCCCCGGCTTATCGATTCCCGAGTTATCTCGGGTTCCGCATTGTCGAACGTTGGCAGTTTCATTACTCGCAGGTGGTGAAGTCCACGCGCTGATTTGCGGCATTGCCGACGGCGTGAACCGCCATTTGTTGGGTAGTTGACCGGTATGCAGAGCTGGCTGGCCGCACCGCTGTTGGGCGGCAACGTGCAAGGCGTCCGACATCTCGTCGAACTGTTCGTCGCGTTCGGTTTGACCACGCTCATCGGCCTGGAACGCACCATCCAGGGCAAAAGCGCCGGACTGCGGACCCAGACGATCGTGGGAACCTCGTCGGCGCTGATCATGCTGGTGAGCAAGTACGGCTTCGCCGACGTGCTCTCGGCCGGCACGATCGCGCTGGACCCGTCCCGGGTCGCGGCCCAAATCGTCTCCGGCATCGGCTTTTTGGGCGCCGGCATCATCATCACCAGGCGCGGTGCGGTGCACGGGCTCACCACCGCGGCTGCGGTGTGGGAATCGGCCGCCGTCGGCATGGCCGTGGGCGCCGGATTGCTGCTGCTCGCCATCGCGGTGGTGGCCCTGCATTTCGTCAGCGCGCTGGTCTTCAAGGCGGTCGAAGGCCGGCTGACGGCACAGCTGCGCGGTACGGTCCGGGTGCAGATCATCTACCAGAACGGCCGGGGCATGCTGCGCGAGGTGCTGCGGATCTGCGGGCAGCGGAACTGGCAGCTCACCGAGCTGGACGCCGACACGCACGACATCGACGACGGCGAGGTGCGGGTGACGATGACGCTGTCGGGCGCGCAGATCGCGAACGCGCAAGAGGTGTTCGGTGACGTCGACGGGGTGGTGGCGGTGTTGCGAACCGACGACTACCCCGACTGAGCGGGGCGCGGGTCAGCCGACCGGCTGCGTCTCGCGCACGCCGCGGGTCGCGCCGTAGGACACCGCGACACCGGCGGCGCTCAGGGCGGTGAACACCGTGAACAGCCAGTGCGCCGCCATGCCGTCGCCGCCCTTGGCGGTGTTGACCACCACCCCGGCCAGCCCGGCCGCGATCGCTGCGGAGATCAGCTGGACGGTGTTGATCGCCGCCGAGGCGGCGCTTCCTTCGGCGGGGTCGTCGACCGACGCCATCGCGCGCGCCGACAGATGCGGCCAGGCCATCCCGATCCCGGTGCCCGCGACCAGCAGCGCCACCGCCCACAGCGCGGCCGTCCAGGGTGAGGTGTCGCCGCGCCGCGCGACGGCGGCCAGGGCCAGCCCCGAGGCGGCGACGATCGGCGCCGCCACGATCACCCGGCCGATCGTGCGGGGGCTCTCCAGCGACGCGCTGAGGATCTCGCTGACCGTCCAGCCGAGCGCCAGCGCGGCGCCCAGGAACCCGGCCGCGATCGGGGTCAGATGCGCCAGCCGCTGGCCGAACAGCGGTACGTAGGTGTTCACCATCGCGGCGCCCATCAGCGCGCCCATGGTCAGATAGATCCACTTCAGCGGGCCGGGGCCGAACACGCTGGGCGGCAGGATCGCCGTGTGCATGCGCCAGTCCACGAGCACGAACAGGCCCACCAGCGCGATGCCGGCGGCGAGCAGCGCAAACGTCGCCAGCGTGTTGCGCGGAATCTGGGCGACGCTGACCGCGAGCGCGGCGGCTCCGATCAGCAGCAGCGAGCGCACCGGCACCTTCATCGGCAGCGCGGTGGCGGTGGGCGCGACGCGGATCAGCGCGACGGGCACCAGCGTCGCCATCAAGCCGGTCAGCACCGCCATCGCCACGAAGGCCCATCGCCACAGGCCGAGCTGGGCGAACAGGCCACCCGTCGTCGGGCCGACCACCGTGGCCACGCCCCACATCGCCGACACCAGCGCCGACCCGCGGGTCCACAGCGTGCGCGGCAGCGCGGAATTGATGACCGCGTAACCAAGGCCGGCCAGCAGTCCGCCGGCGACGCCCTGCAGGGCACGCCCAGCTATCAAAACCTGCATGTTCGGCGCCGCCGCGCAAACCAGGCTCGAGACACCGAATACGGCAAGTCCGGTCAGGTAAGACGACCGCGCCCCGGCCCGCAGCAGCATCGGATTGACCATCGCCGCCGCCACCACGGACCCGACGAGGTACAGGGTCGTCACCCAGGCGTAGAGCCGGCTGCCGCCGATTTCGGCGATCGTGTTGGGCAACAAGCTGGTGGTCAAGAACTCGTTGGTGGCATACAGCGCCACCCCGCCGGCCAGCAGGATGGAGGTCCTCAGATACCTCGGCCCCAGCAGCTCGTTCCAGCCGCCGGTGACGGTCACGGTGTCGGTCACCCTTCTACCGTATGGGGTGTCTCCTGGGCGCCCATCCGAGATGTGCTGCCAGCAAACTCATTTCAGGCCGGCGGCGTCCATCCCCCGCAGTTCCTTCTTCAGGTCGGCGATCTCGTCGCGGAAGCGCGCGGCCAACTCGAACTGCAAGTCACGCGCGGCGGCCATCATCTGCTCGGTCAGGTCCTTGATCAGGTCGGCCAGTTCGGCGCGCGGCATGCTGGTGGTGTCGCGGCCCTCGAACACCCCCGCGCTGACGGCGCGGCCCGGCTCACCCTGGGCACGCCGGCCCCGGGAGGCGTTGCGGCCGGACCCGCCGATCCCCACCGCTTCCGTGTCGTCTGCCTCGCGGTAGACCTGGTCGAGGATGTCGGCGATCTTCTTGCGCAGCGGCTGCGGGTCGATGCCGTGGGCCTCGTTGTAGGCGATCTGCTTGGCCCGCCGCCGTTCGGTCTCGTCGATCGCCTCCTTCATCGAGTCGGTGATCGAGTCGGCGTACATGTGCACTTCCCCGGACACGTTGCGGGCGGCGCGGCCGATGGTCTGGATCAGGCTGCGCGAGGACCGCAGGAAGCCCTCCTTGTCCGCGTCCAGGATCGCCACCAGCGACACCTCCGGCAGGTCCAGGCCCTCGCGCAGGAGGTTGATGCCGACCAGGACGTCATACTCGCCCAGCCGCAGCTGGCGCAGCAGCTCCACCCGGCGCAGCGTGTCGACCTCCGAGTGCAGGTAGCGCACCCGGATACCCATCTCCAGCAGGTAGTCGGTGAGGTCCTCGGCCATCTTCTTGGTCAGGGTCGTGACCAGCACCCGCTCGTCGGCGTCGGTGCGCTTGCGGATCTCGCCGATCAGGTCGTCGATCTGGCCCTTCGTCGGCTTCACCACCACTTTCGGGTCCACCAGGCCGGTCGGCCGGATGACCTGCTCGACGAACTCGCCGCCGGCCTGACTGAGTTCGTAGGGGCCCGGGGTGGCCGACAGGTACACCGTCTGTCCGATCCGCTCGGCGAACTCCTCCCAGGTCAGCGGGCGGTTGTCGCACGCCGACGGCAGCCGGAACCCGTATTCGACCAGGTTGCGCTTGCGGGACATGTCGCCCTCGTACATGCCGCCGATCTGCGGCACCGTGACGTGCGACTCGTCGATGACCAGCAGAAAGTCCTCGGGGAAGTAGTCGAGCAGGGTGGCCGGCGGCGAGCCGGGGCCGCGGCCGTCGATGTGGCGCGAGTAGTTCTCGATGCCCGAGCAGAAGCCGACCTGGCGCATCATCTCGATGTCATAGTTGGTGCGCATCCGCAGCCGCTGCGCCTCCAACAGCTTGCCCTGGCCCTCCAGCTCGGCCAGCCGCTCCGCCAGCTCCTCCTCGATCGTCGAGATGGCGTGAGCCATCCGCTCCGGGCCGGCGACGTAGTGGGTGGCCGGGAAGATGCGCACCGAGTCGACCTGGCGGATCACGTCGCCGGTCAGCGGGTGCAGGTAGTACAGGGCCTCGATCTCGTCGCCGAAGAACTCGATACGCACCGCCAGCTCTTCGTAGGACGGGATGATCTCGACCGTGTCGCCGCGCACCCGGAACGAGCCGCGGGTGAAGGACAGGTCGTTGCGGGTGTACTGAACGTCGACCAGCAGCCGCAGCAGCGCGTCGCGGGGCACCTCGGTGCCCACGCGCAGTTCCACGGAACGGTCCAGATACGACTGCGGCGTGCCCAGGCCGTAGATGCACGACACCGAGGCCACCACGACCACGTCGCGACGCGAGAGCAGCGACGACGTCGCGGAGTGCCGCAGCCGCTCCACGTCGTCGTTGATCGAGCTGTCCTTCTCGATGTAGGTGTCGGTCTGGGCGATGTACGCCTCCGGCTGGTAGTAGTCGTAGTACGACACGAAGTACTCAACCGCGTTGTGCGGCAACATCTCTCGAAGTTCGTTGGCCAGCTGTGCGGCCAGCGTCTTGTTCGGCGCCATGACCAGCGTGGGCCGCTGCAGCCGCTCGATGAGCCAGGCGGTGGTGGCCGACTTGCCCGTGCCGGTGGCGCCGAGCAGCACCACGTCGCGCTCCCCCGCCCTGATGCGGCGTTCCAGCTCGTCGATGGCGGCCGGTTGGTCGCCGGCGGGCGAGTGCGGGCTGACCACCTCGAAGTGGCCACCGACGCGCACGACCTCGTCGACCGCGCGGTATTCCGAATGTGCGAGTACCGGATGCTCCGTGGCGAAAGCCATGCCACCAGGGTAGAACCGTGCACCGACAAGTGTCGGGCGCCGGCCACGGGAGCCACATCCGTCACACGGGTACCGGTGGGGAAGGACAAGACGACCGCCGGATTTGATAGCGCGGGCGATATCAAATTCGCGAGTCACCTATTGGTCCGGAGACTCCGGGGCGCGGCGGCAGAACCCGGCCCTATCCCCCCGGGCGCGTCCAGGTCCGGGTGACGGGATCGCACTGCAGCAGATAACCGTCGTTCGAGGTGGTCATGGCGAAGACCGAGGTGCCCGGGCGGTCGCAGGAGCTGCCGGAGGCGTGCACGCCCATCGTGATCGGCGCCTTGGCCCAGCTGTTGCCCTCGCAGACGATCTGCTCGCTGTTGGTCGGGTCGTAGGCCAGCTTGCCGACGTCGCCGCAGACCGCGCCGAGCACGGGCGGCGCCGGGGTCGCCGCCGCCGTCGACGCGCTGACGGCCTGGGCGGGGTCGCCCAGGTTCACGCCGGCCGGCACGTCACCGACCCGGGTGGCCACCACGGGCACCCGGACCACCGCGCCCTGCGCGCCGCACTCGTTGCTGAGCACGGTCTCGGTCACGGTGCCGCGCAGGCTGCCGTCGGCCTGGGGTGCGAGCGACCATGCCAGGGTCTCCTGCTGGGTGGCCGGGGCCTGCCCGTTGGGCGGGGTGCAGCCCAGCCGGTCCTGTTGCGGCGCGCCCTGCCAATAGCCGCCGACGAAGCGCAAGGTGTCCGTCTGACCGGTGGCGGTCTGATGGGCAGCGTTGTCCAGCCGCGCCCCGGTCGCCGCGCACCCGTTGGTGGTGCACACCGACCGGAAGGCCCACCACCCGGTGGCGGGGCCGTCATGGCGGATCGCGACGCCGTTGGTGGTGCGCTTGGTTTGGTCGTAGTCGAACCTGTAGGTGCCGTTGAGCACCGGCCCGCCGGAGCTTGCCGGCGCGGCGCTGGGCGTGGGGACGGACGGTTTGGACGCGAGCGCGGGGTTACCCGGCGGCGTGTCCGGCTCGAACGAATAGAGCACCGACCAGGTGGCCGCCACGGCGATGAGCATCGCGCACACCAGCCCGACCGCCCACCGCGTCCGCGAGGAGAACCGACGGCGCAGCGCCGCGACGCTGCGCGGCTGGGCCTGGGGGCCGGCCTCTACGACGTCGTCGACTCGCTCGCTGACGGCGGCGGCGAACGCGCGACACCGCTCGAACCTGTCCTCGGGTTGTTTGGCCAGGGCCTTGCCGAACACCTGGTCGAGGTGGGCCAGCTCCGGTCGGTAATCGCTGAGCCGGGGCGGCTCCTCGTGCAGGTGCTGGCTGATCACCGCGATCGGATTCGAATGCTGAAACGGCGGCGTACCGGTGAGCAGATGGAAAGCCGTTGCCGCCAAAGCGTATTGGTCCGCGCGGCCGTCGATGTTGGATCCCGTCAACTGTTCCGGTGCGGCGTAGGCCACCGTTCCGACGGCGACGTTGGTTTCGGTGATTCCGCTGATGTCACCCAGATGGCGCGCGACACCGAAGTCCGCCAACAGGATTCGACGTTCCCCATCATCGGGATGGGTGAGCAGGATGTTGGCCGGTTTGACGTCGCGGTGCAGCAGCCCGCGGTCGTGGGCGTAATCGAGGGCGCCCGCGACGGCGTGCACGATGGCGCGCACCTCGTCGATCGGCATGCCGTCGGGGTGGCGCTCCTTCACCAGCCGGGAGGCGTCGGTGCCCTCGACGTAGTCCATGGAAATCCAGAGGTGGCCGTTGAATTCCCCCCGGTCGTGCACGCCGACGATGTGGGGATGCCACAGCGTCGCGGCGAGATCGGCCTCCCGGTTGAACCTTTCGCGAAACTCGGGATCTGCCGTGACCGCCTCCGCCAAGACCTTGATGACGTCGCGGCGCGGCAATCGGGGATGCAGCGCCAGGTACACCTCGGCCATGCCACCGGCGCCCAGCTGGCGCAAGATCGTGTAGCCCGCGAACGGCGCCCCGCCGTTGATCGACGGGCGGGAACCGTCGACCTGGCCGGGGTGCGGCGCCGCCTCGACCTCCGCGCCCGGGGCCGAACCGACCGGCGGGATGCGGCGGAACAGGTGGGCGAGGGTGACCGCGGGCACCGAGTGAAAGCCCGCGCGCAGCGCCGCGCGGGCCTGACGCGGGTTGCTCAACAGCCGGCGCCCGGCACCGATGCGCCGGGTGGCCCCCTTGTCCTCGTCCATCGATCACCTCACCCCCTGGTAGCCGCCCGGGCTTGCCGCGACCCCGCACGGCGCGCGACACCGCGGCACATGCATCGCGATTGGCGCCTTGCTTCTTCGGCGCTTCGGCCGGCGCGACGATGTGCCCGGCGCACCGAAATCCCCCTTACGTTCAAGATCATGCCGGATCCCGGTGGGGGGTTCGTCTCACGAAGCTATGAAACGGTTATGAGTGCCCGCACCGAAACATAGTGAAGTCACAGGCGGTTCCAATAGAGAGCACCCGCGCCACGCACCGATACTTGAGTAGTGACTCGACCCGCCCCGCCCATCCTGACGATTCGGCACGACGGGTACCAACGATCCTTCGCGGCCGGACACGAGGTGGTCGTCGGCCGCGACATGCAGGCCGACATGCGCATCGCCGATCCGCGCATCTCGCGCGCCCACCTGATCCTGCGTTTCGACCAGGGACGCTGGTTGGCGATCGACAACGGCTCGCTGAACGGCACCTACCTCAACGGCTATCGGATGCCGGTCATCGACGTCCACGACGGTCAGAGCATTCACGTCGGCAATCCGCGGGGCCCGCGGCTGACCTTCGCCATCGGGCCGCAGCAGGGCTACGCCGACCGGCCGGGCCGGATCCGGCCGAGCCCGGAGCCCGGGCCGCCGACGCTGGCGTGGTCCGCGCTGCCCGAGCAAACGAATCCGGTCCGGAACCCGGGCCGCAGCGGCCCCCACGCACCGCGACCTGCGCCGCCGAATTCACCGCCGCGGCAGGCGGTTTCGCCGCCCCGGCCGGCGCCCGCACCCAGCAGGCCCGTGCCCACGCCGGGCGGCCGCGGCACGCCACCGAACGAGCGGACCGTCGTGCACGCCGGCGCGCCGGCCGCCGAACTCACCGTCGTCGACGCCAAGTCGGCGGACGTGTCGAACCTGGCGACGCGCTTTGTGAAGTTGCTCTCACCGCGCTCGTCGGCGGCCGCGGGCACCCGCGCCCTGACGATCGGCCGCGCGGCCGAGTGCGACATCGTCGTCTCCGACGTGCTGGCCTCCCGTCAGCACGCGACGTTGGTGCAGACGCCCCTGGGCACCGAGATCCGGGACAACAGCATCAACGGAACCTTCGTCAACGGCACCCGGGTCGGGTCGGCGATCCTGACCGACGACGACGTCGTCACCATCGGCAACGTCGACCTCGTTTTCCGCGACGGCACCCTGACCGAACGCAGCGATGCCGCGACGCACACCGGCGGCCTGGAGGTGCGCAACGTCGAGTACGTCGTCGACAACGGCAAACAGCTGCTGGACGACATCTCGCTGATCGCGCGCCCCGGGACGCTGACCGCCGTGATCGGCGGTTCGGGCGCTGGAAAGAGCACGCTGGCCAGGCTCATCGCCGGCTACACCACGCCCAGCTCCGGCTCGGTCACGTTCGAGGGCCACGACATTCACGCCGAATACGCCTCGTTGCGCAGCCGCATCGGGATGGTCCCGCAGGACGACGTGGTGCACCGGCAGCTGACGATCAACCAGGCGCTCGGCTACGCCGCCGAACTGCGCCTGCCGCCCGACACCAGCAAATCCGACCGGGCGAAGGTGGTCGCGCAGGTCCTCGAAGAGCTGGATCTGACCAAGCACGCCGACACCCGGGTGGACAAGCTGTCCGGCGGTCAGCGCAAACGGGCGTCGGTGGCGCTCGAGCTGCTCACCGGCCCGTCGCTGCTGATCCTCGACGAACCCACCTCGGGCCTGGACCCGGCGCTCGACCACCAGGTCATGACGATGCTGCGGCAGCTGGCCGACGCCGGCCGCGTGGTGATCGTGGTGACGCACATGCTGTCCTACCTCGACACCTGCGACCAGCTGCTGTTGGTGGCCCCGGGCGGCAAGACGGCCTACTGCGGTCCGCCCGACCAGATCGGTGCGGCGATGGGCACCACCAACTGGGCGAAGATCTTCACCAAGGTGGGCGCCGATCCCGAGGAGGCCAACCGGCGCTTCATCGAGCAGCGCGACGCGCAGAAGCAGAAGCTGTTGCCGGACAAGGCCGCCGAGCCGGGCGCCCTGGGCGAGCCGGTGCATACCAGTGTGCGGCGCCAGATTTCGACGGTCGCCAGGCGGCAGGTCCGCCTGGTGGTCGCCGATCGCGCGTACTTCGCCTTCCTGGCGCTGTTACCGTTCATCCTGGGTTCGCTGTCGCTGACCGTCCCGGGCAGCAACGGATTCCACCTGCCGGGCGCAAACGCCGGGACTCCCGATGAAGCGGCGCAGATCCTGGCGTTGCTGATGCCCGCGGCGGCGTTCATGGGCACCGCGCTGACCATTCGCGACCTGGTCGGCGAGCGCCCCATCTTCCAGCGCGAGCAGGCGGTCGGGCTGTCGACCACGGCCTACCTGCTCGCCAAGACCGCGGTGTTCTGCGGGTTCGCGATCGTGCAGTCGGCGATCATCACCGCCATCGTGGTGATCGGCAAGAGCGCGCCGACGCGCGGCGCGGTCCTGCTCGGCCATTCGACCGTCGGCGCGACCGCCGAACTGTTCGCGACCGTCGCGGCCACCTGTGTGGCCTCGGCCATTCTCGGCCTGGCGATTTCGTCGCTGGTGCGCTCCAGCGAGCAGATCATGCCGCTGTTCGTGGTGGCGGTGATGGCACAGCTGGTGCTGTGCGGCGGCATGGTCCCGGTGACCGGCCGGCTGGGGCTGGACCAGCTGTCCTTCGCGATGCCCGCGCGCTGGGGGTACGCCGCCGCGGCGTCGACGGTCGACCTGCGGCACGTGGTGCCCGACTCGCTGCTGTCCCAGGACCGGTTCTGGCAACACACGTCGAGGGTCTGGCTGCTCGACATGGGCATGCTGGCGGCGTTGTCGCTGTTCTATGCCGGTTTCGTGCGCTGGAGAATCCGGCTTCGTCGTTAAGATTGCCTCATCCACCCACCGAAGCGCGAGACGTTCGACCTCCTCGCCCGCACCAACACCGATCCGAAGGGCATCGTGCGGGCCGTGGACGACTATGCGGTCCACCCGTGGGGCCTGTACGTGGCCCGGCCCACGCCCGGCCGCGCTCAGTTCCACTACCTCGAATCGTGGCTGCTGCCGTCGCTCGGCCTGCGCGCCACGGTCTTTCACTTCAATCCGGGCCATGAACGTCATCTCGACTACTACCTCGACGTGGGCGAATACACGCCCGGTCCCGACGTCTGGCGTTCGGAAGACCACTACCTCGACATCGAGGTCCGCACCGGCGACGGCGCGGAGCTGGCCGACGTCGACGAGCTGCTGGAGGCCGTCCGCCACGGCCTGTTGACGCCGGAGGTCGCCGAGCGGGCGGTGCGGTGCGCGGTGGACGCCGTGGACGGGCTGGCCCGCAACGGCTATGACCTATCCCGCTGGCTGGCCGGCCAGGGGATGGAGCTGACGTGGCGCGAGACGTAGGGGCGGCCCTGCCCGAGGCGGTGCGCGAGGCGCTGCACGACGAGCCGGTGCCCGATTGGCGGTCCCCCACGCTGGCCACCCTGACCGACAAGCGGTTCTCCGATCCCAACTGGATCTTCGAGCGCAAGTTCGACGGCATGCGTTGCCTGGCGTTTCGCGACGACGGCCGGGTGCGGCTGTTGTCGCGAAACCGCCAGCCGCTCAACGGCACCTACCCGGAGCTGGTCGACGCGGTCACCGCCCAGCACAGCACGCGCTTCGTGCTGGACGGCGAGGTGGTGGCGTTCGAGGGTCGCCGCACCAGCTTCGCCCGGTTGCAGGCCCGCCTGGGCATCACCGACCCCGAGGTGGCCCGCGCGTCGCCGGTGCGAGTCTTCTACTACGTCTTCGACCTGCTGCACCTGGACGGCAAGTCCACCGTCGACGCGCCGCTGCTGTGGCGTAAGCGGCTGCTGCGCAAGGCGATCGAGTTCGGCGGTCCGCTCCGGTACACCCCGCATCGGGTTGGGGACGGCCTGGCCGCCTACCGCGCGGCCTGTGAGCGCGGCGACGAAGGGGTGATCGCGAAGCTGGCCGATTCGAGGTATGACGGTGGCCGCTCGAGGAATTGGCTGAAGTTCAAGTGCGTGCGCGACCAGGAGTTCGTGGTCGGCGGCTACACCAGCCCCAAGGGCAGCCGGGTCGAGCTGGGCGCGCTGCTGCTGGGCTATTACGACGGCCGCGACCTGGTCTACGCCGGGAAGGTCGGCACCGGCTTCGACGACGCCACGCTGCGCCGACTGCACGGGCGGCTATCGACGATCACACGCGACACGCCGCCCTTCAGCCGCGGCCTGGTGCGGGAACCCGACGCCCACTGGGCGAGCCCGGAATTGGTGGTCCAGATCGGTTTCACCGAGTGGACCCGCGACGGGAAGCTGCGCCACCCGCGCTATCTGGGCATCCGCACGGACAAGGACGCCGCCGAGGTGGTGCGCGAGACCGGGGCGTGACCACCTGGTCCCGGGAAGCCGGCGAGCGTAATGTCAGCAACCATGAGCTGCACCGCAAGCAGGTTGCTGCCGATCACCGCGGTGACGATCGTCGCCGTCGGCTCCCAGTTGAGCCCGGCGACCGCGCGGGCGGACCTGCACAACATCACCTACCGCGCCCGGATCGACGCGCTGACCACCGGCAGTCAGGCCACGTTCATCATCAACGGCGGCCAGACCAACACCACCAACCTGCCGTCCATGCCCGGCAACGCATTCGAAGCCAACACCGTGCTGCCCGATCCGCAACAAGCCGGGATGCGCATCGTGCTGCACTTCCCCTACTCGGCGAACGTGCACTGCGAGATCGACGTCGACGACAACGTTTTCACCCAGACCGACCAAATGGTCCGGCCCACACCGGGAAACACGGACCCCAACAACGGTGCGCTGGCATGCGGCGCACCCTTGCCGGCCTAAGGCTTGGGCTCGGGCCGCCAGCCCGCGGAGTCCGCCCACGCCCACGCGCGCCGGTAGGCGTCGGCATACCACGGCTCCTTGACCGCGACGTACGGCGCGGTGTCGCCGCCGCCGGCCTCGATTTCGGCTGACCGCTTCACGGACAGGTAGTCGGCCCGCGCGTCCGCGTCGGCCGACAGCCAGGCCACGAACAACAGGGCGAACTGTTGATTGGGCCAGCCGTCCACCCGGATGTGCACGTTGGTCGGACGCCCCGGATCCGCCGAGGCGTGAATCCGCTTGTCCCACAACGTCGCATCGTCAGTGTGGTCGTATCGCTCGACGGCGCTGCGGGCATCGGGCTTGGCGACGTCGGAGGTGATGCTTTCGATCCGCGGGTAACCGGCGGCCAGCAGCGACTCGGCGAGTTCGTCGGCGACGGCCAGGGATTCGACGGTGATCTGCATGTCGATGACGTCCTTGGCCGGAAAGTCCGGCACGGCGGTCGAACCGATGTGGTCCACCCGAATCGCCCGGTGCCCACAGGCGGTCCGCAACCGGTTCGCGATCCGCCGCGCCTGGTCCGGCCAGCCCGGATCGGGCGGCACCAACCGCGCCGCCGCCGCGGCGTACTGACGCCGACTCAGGTTCTCCGCGAAGGGCCGTATCCGGTGGTCCCACAGCTCATGTGCCCGCTGCACCAGGTCCTCCGGGCTGCCTGAGTTGTCCACCCAGATGTCGGCGACCGCACGACGCTGCTCGTCGCTGGCCTGCGCCGCGATCCGCGCGCGGGCGTCGGATTCGGGCATGCCGCGTTGGTCGACCAGCCGCCGCACCCGCACCTCGACGTCGGCGTGCACCACGACGACCAGTGGGAACAGCGGCGCCATCCCCGATTCCACCAGCAGCGGAATGTCCTCCACGACAACCGAGTCCTCGGGCACCGAGGCGATGATCTCGGCGCGGCGCTTGCCGACCAGCGGGTGCACGATACCGTTCAGCCGTTGGCGCGCCTCGTCATCGGCAAAGGCCTTGGCGGCCAACGCAGGACGATCCAGCGATCCGTCGGGAAGCAGGATGTCGTCACCGAACGCGTCGACCAGCGCCGCCAGCCCCTCGGTGCCCGGCTCGACCACTTCGCGCGCGATGACGTCGCCGTCGACGATGACCGCACCGCATTTCGCGAAGGTGGCCGACAGCGCCGACTTGCCGGCGCCGATGCCACCGGTCAACCCGATACGCAGCATGCGGGACCGCTGTTAGGCGTTGCCGGCGAGCTTCTCCCGCAGGGCGGCCAATTGGGCGTCGCTGGCCAGCGACCCGCCGGCCGCCTTCTCCTCGCGCGCGCCGTTGCCCGACGACTGCTCGGCGTGCCCGGCCGCCTCGGCCGCGGCGAACTTCTCCATCTGCGCCGTGTGCATCTTGTGCCGGCGCTCGGCCTCGGCGTAACGGGCCTCCCACTCGGCGCGCTGCTTCTCGAATCCCTCGAGCCATTCGTTGGTCTCGGCGTCGAAGCCCTCGGGGAAGATGTAGTTGCCCTGCTCGTCGTAGCTGTCGGCCATGCCGTACTTCGCCGGGTCGAATTCCTCGGTGTAGTCCTCGTTGGCCTGCTTGAGCGACAACGAGATCCGGCGGCGCTCGAGGTCGATGTCGATGACCTTGACCATGGCGTCGTCGCCGACCGCGACCACCTGGTCGGGCACCTCGACGTGGCGCTCGGCCAGCTCGGAGATGTGCACCAGGCCCTCGATGCCCTCCTCGACGCGGACGAACGCGCCGAACGGAACCAGCTTGGTGACCTTTCCGGGCACGATCTGGCCGATGGCGTGCGTGCGGGCGAAGTGCCGCCACGGGTCTTCCTGGGTTGCCTTGAGCGACAACGAGACCCGCTCGCGGTCCATGTCGACGTCGAGCACCTCGACGGTGACCTCGTCACCGACCTGGACGACCTCGGACGGGTGGTCGATGTGCTTCCAGGACAGCTCGGAGACGTGCACCAGGCCGTCCACACCGCCCAGGTCGACGAACGCGCCGAAGTTGACGATGGAGGAAACCACACCCTTGCGGATGGCGCCCTTCTGCAGCTGGTTGAGGAACTCGCTGCGCACCTCGGACTGGGTCTGCTCCAGCCAGGCCCGGCGCGACAGCACCACGTTGTTGCGGTTCTTGTCCAGCTCGATGATCTTGGCTTCGATCTCCTTGCCGATGTACGGCTGCAGATCGCGGACCCGGCGCATCTCGACCAGCGACGCGGGCAGGAAGCCACGCAGGCCGATGTCGAGGATCAGGCCACCCTTGACGACCTCGATGACGGTGCCCTTGACGGCCTCGTCCTTCTCCTTGAGCGCCTCGATGGTGCCCCAGGCGCGCTCGTACTGGGCGCGCTTCTTGGACAGGATCAGGCGGCCCTCTTTGTCCTCCTTGGTGAGGACAAGCGCTTCGACCTCATCGCCGACGGAAACGACCTCGCTGGGGTCGACGTCGTGCTTGATGGAGAGCTCGCGGGCGGGGATGACGCCCTCGGTCTTGTAGCCGATGTCGAGGAGCACCTCGTCCCGGTCCACTTTGACGATCGTCCCCTCGACGATGTCGCCATCGTTGAAGTACTTGATCGTTTTGTCTATTGCGGCAAGAAAGTCCTCGCTGGAGCCGATGTCGTTGACGGCTACTTGGGGCGAGGTGACGGTGGGACTCGGCATGTGGTGGGTTGCTCCGGACAGGTTGGGTCGTAGGGACAAAACTGGGATTTACCTATTGAGGCTACTCGACTGCGTACACGCTGGCCAAACCCGGGCGGCGCGTCACCTGCGCCATACCGGGCGGTCGGCCACGGTGAAAGTGACGCCAGTGCGAATTCGGGCCAAATTTTTTCACCATGAAATCACACCCGGGCGCCGACGCGCCGGTAAATGCGCTGCCTAGGGGATTTCCCGCGCTAGTGCGCGGCGGCGTCCCACGAGCGGCCGTACCCCACCGAAACCTCCAGCGGGACGTCGAGCGGGTAGGCGCCGCCCATCTTCTCGCGGGCCAGGGCCTCGAGTTGGTCGCGTTCGCCGGGTGCGACCTCGAACAGGAGCTCGTCGTGGACCTGCAGCAGCATGCGGGATTTCAGCCCCGCCTCCTTGATCGCCTTGTCGACCTCGATCATCGCCACCTTGATGATGTCGGCGGCGCTGCCCTGGATGGGGGCGTTGAGCGCCGCCCGCTCGGCGGCCTCCCGCACCTGGCGGTTGCTGCTGTCCAGCTCGGGAAGGTAACGGCGGCGGCCCAGCACCGTCGAGGTGTAGCCGTCCTTGCGCGCCTGGTCCACGACGTTCATCAGGTAGTCCCGCCCCCCGCCGAACGGGGCGAAGTAGGCCTCCATCTGTTCCTTCGCCTCTTCGGTGGAGATCTTCAGCTGTTGCGACAGGCCGTAGGCGCTCAGCCCGTACGCCAGCCCGTACGACATCGCCTTGACCCGCCGGCGCAGCTCGGCGGTGACCTCCTCGATGGGCACGCCGAACGCCCGCGACGCGACGAACGAATGCAGGTCCTCCCCCGTGTTGAAGGCCTCGATGAGTCCCTCGTCCCGGGAGAGGTGCGCCATGATCCGCATCTCGATCTGGCTGTAGTCGGCCGTCATCAGCTCGCTGTAGCCGTCACCGACCACGAACGCGTCGCGGATCCGCCGGCCGGCCTCGGTGCGGATCGGGATGTTCTGCAGGTTCGGTTCGGTCGACGACAACCGGCCCGTCGCCGCGATCGTCTGGTTGAACGTGGTGTGGATGCGCCCGTCGGAGGCCACCGAGGCCAACAGCCCGTCCACGGTGACCTTGAGCCGGGTCACGTCGCGGTGGGTGAGCAGGTGCTGCAGGAACGGGTGGCCGGTCTTGTCGAACAGCGACTGCAAGGCGTCCGCGTCGGTGGTGTAACCGGTCTTGGTGCGCTTGGTCTTCGGCATCTCCAGCTCGTCGAACAGCACCGCCTGCAACTGCTTCGGCGACCCCAGGTTGATCTGCTTGCCGATCACCGCGTAGGCCGCCTCGGCCGCATCGCGGATCTGCTGGGCGAACTCGCTCTGCAGCTCCCCGAGCAGCCCCAAATCGACTGCGATACCGGTGTGTTCCATCCCGGCCAGCACCCGCTGCACCGGCAATTCCATGCCGCCCAGCAGCGATGTGGAGTTGATGCGGGCCAGCTCCTCGTCGAGCGCGTCGGCGAGGTCGAGCACCGCCACGGCCCGCAGGATCAGCGTCTGCACCGCCTGGTCGTCCGTGCCGTCGGTATCGTCGAGAAGCGAAAGTTGTTGCTGTTCAGTTGTTTCCGCGCGCAGCTCCCGCCGTAGGTAGCGCAGGGAGAGGTCCTCGAGGGAGAAGCTGCGCTGCCCGGGGCGCACCAGGTAGGCGGCCAGCGCGGTGTCGGAGGTGACGCCGGCCAGCGTCCATCCCCGGCCGGCGAGATCGTGCATGGCCAGCTTGGCTTCGTGCAGCGCCTTGGGCGGACCGGGGTCGGCCAGCCAGGACGCCAGCGCCGCCTCGTCGTCGGGCTCGAGCGCCGAGGTGTCGATGTAGCGGCCCTCACCGTCGGCGGACACGATGGCCAGCGCGGTGGCGTCGGCGTCGTACGCCAGGTGGGTGCCGACGACGGCCAGGCCGAAGCGCTTGCCCGAGCTGTGCCCGGCCAGCCAGACGGCCAGCTCGCCGGGCTGCAGTGCACCGCCGCGCACGTCGAAACCCGCGTCGACCTCGGGCTCCACCGCGGGCAGCGTGTCGAACAATCGGTCGCGCAGCACCCGGAACTCGAGGTCGTCGAAGAGCCGGTGGATGTGGTCGCGATCCCACGGCTGCATGCGCAGCGTGTCCGGGGTCTGCGCCAGCGGCACGTCCTTGACGAGGTCGGTCAGCTCGCGGTTGCGGATCACGCTGGCGAGGTTGGCCCGCAGCGCGTCCCCGACCTTCCCGCGCACCGAGTCGACGTTGTCCACCAGGCCTTGCAGCGAGCCGTATTCGGCGATCCATTTCGACGCGGTCTTCTCCCCCACGCCCGGGATGCCGGGCAGGTTGTCGCTGGGATCGCCACGCAGGGCGGCGAAGTCGGGGTACTGCGTGGGGGTCAGCCCGTACTTCTCGACGACGGCCTCGGGCGTGAACCGGGTGAGCTCGCTGACGCCCTTGCGCGGATACAGCACCGTCACGTCGTCGCTCACCAATTGCAGGGAGTCCCGGTCCCCGGTGACCACCAGGACGCGGAACCCCGCGTTCTCGGCCTGGGTGGCCAGCGTCGCGATCAGGTCGTCGGCCTCGAAGCCGGGCTCGGCGAGCACCGTGATGCCGAGCGCGTTCAGCACTTCCTTGGTGATGTCGATCTGGCCGTGAAACTCGTCGGGCGTCGACGATCGGTTCGCCTTGTACTCCGGGTACCGCTCGGAGCGGAAGGTCTGCCGCGACACGTCGAACGCGGCGGCCACGTGCGTGGGCGCCTCGTCGCGCAGCAGGTTGATCAGCATCGCGGTGAAGCCGTACACGGCGTTGGTGGTCAGGCCGCCCCGGGTCTTGAAGTTCTCGGCGGGCAGGGCGTAGAACGCGCGGAAGGCCAGCGAATTGCCGTCCAGCAGCATCAGCGTCGGCTTCGTCTGCTCCTCGGCGATGGTGCTCACGGCTCACACTCTAGGCACCCGGTACGACTCGGCACGCGTCCCCGACCACCCCGGGGCCAGAACTGCAACACGTTTCAGTTTTGCATTGCGGCTGGGTAGTCTGGCCGAGTGCCAGAGGTCACCAGCCAAGAACCCGCGATCGACGGATGGTTCGCCACCGATGAAGCAGGCAACCCGCATCTGATCGGCGGCAAGTGCCCCGAGTGCGGCACCTATGTCTTCCCGCCGCGCGAGAACAACTGCCCCAACCCCGCCTGCGCCAGCGACACACTCGAGCCCGTCGCGTTGTCGACCCGGGGAACGCTGTGGAGCTACACCGAGAACCGGTACCCGCCGCCCCCGCCCTACCCGGCCCCGGATCCGTTCGAGCCGTTCGCCATCGCCGCGGTCGAGCTGGCCGCCGAAGGGCTGATCGTGCTGGGCAAGGTGGTCGAGGGGACGCTGGCCGAGGATCTGAAGGTCGGCATGGAGATGGAGTTGACCACGATGCCGCTGTTCACCGACGACGAAGGTGTGCAGCGCCTCGTCTATGCGTGGAGGATCGCCTGATGCCCGAACCGCTGTACATCCTGGGCGCCGGCATGCACCCGTGGGGCAAGTGGGGTCGCGACTTCACCGAATACGGGGTGGTCGCGGCGCGCGCCGCGCTGGCCGAGGCCGGCCTGGACTGGACACAAATCCAATTGGTCGCCGGCGCGGACACGATCCGCAACGGCTACCCGGGCTTCATCGCCGGGTCGACGTTCGCCCAGAAGCTGGGCTGGAACGGCGTGCCGGTGAGCTCGAGCTACGCCGCGTGCGCCAGCGGCTCCCAGGCGCTGCAGAGCGCGCGGGCGCAGATCCTGGCCGGCTTCTGCGACGTCGCGCTGGTGATCGGCGCCGACACCACCCCCAAGGGCGCGTTCGCCCCCGTCGGCGGGGAACGCAAGAACGATCCCGACTGGCAGCGCTTCCACCTGATCGGCGCGATGAACCCGGTGTACTTCGCGCTGCTGGCGCGCCGCCGGATGGACCTGTACGGCGCGACATCCGAGGACTTCGCCCAGGTGAAGGTGAAGAACTCGCGGCACGGCCTGCAGAACCCGAATGCGCGCTACCGCAAGGAGGCCTCGGTCGACGACGTGTTCGCCAGCCCGGTGGTGGCCGACCCGCTGCGACAGCTCGACATCTGCGCCACCTCCGACGGCGCGGCGGCCCTGATCGTCGCCAGCGCCGAGTTCGCCCGCAAGCACCTCGGCTCACTCGACGGTGTCCCGTCGGTGCGCGCGGTCAGCACGGTCACCCCGCGCTACCCGCAGCACCTGCCTGAATTACCCGACATCGCAACGGATTCCACCGCCGCGGTGCCCGCACCGGAGCGGGTGTTCAAGGATCAGATCCTGGATGCTGCCTATGCCGAGGCGGGCATCGGGCCCGAGGACGTCAGCCTGGCTGAGGTCTACGACCTGTCCACCGCGCTCGAGCTCGACTGGTACGAGCACCTGGGCCTGTGCCCGAGGGGTGAGGCGGAGGCGCTGCTGCGCAGCGGCGCGACGACCATCGGTGGCAGGGTGCCGGTCAACCCGTCCGGCGGTCTGGCCTGCTTCGGCGAGGCCATCCCCGCGCAGGCCATCGCCCAGGTCTGCGAGCTGACCTGGCAGCTGCGCGGCCAGGCGACCGGCCGCCAGGTGGAGAACGCCACGGTCGGCGTCACGGCCAACCAGGGGCTGTTCGGGCACGGCTCGTCGGTGATCGTGGCGCGCTGACGCTCTCGTTCATCGAGTGTGCGGCCACGGCGGCCTCGCGCGGCGTGTCGCCGCCCTCAGTGCACACTCAAAGCCCTGAGCGCACGCTCGACGGCTGAGCGCCTACTCCTCTTCGGCGCCGAGCGTTTCCAGGACGACTTCGGCGACCCGCTTCATCGTGGTCCGCCGGTCCATGGCAGCGCGCTGAATCCACTTGAACGCTTCGGGCTCGGTCATGCCCTGTTTGGTCTGCAGCAGGCCCTTGGCGCGTTCGACGAGCTTGCGCGTCTCCAGCCGGTCGGACAGCGTCGCCACCTCCCGCTCCAGCTCAGTGATCTCGGCGAAGCGGCTGACGGCCAGCTCGATGGCCGGGATCAGGTCGCTGATCGTGAAGGGCTTCACCAGGTAGGCCATCGCCCCGGCGTCGCGCGCGCGCTCCACCAGGTCGCGCTGGCTGAAGGCGGTCAGGACGACGATGGGTGCGATGCGCTTGCTGGCGATCTCCGAGGCGGCGTCGATCCCGTCGCGGCGGGGCATCTTCACGTCCATGATCACCAGGTCGGGCTGGTGGCGTTCGGCCAACTCGACGGCTTCCTGTCCGTCGCCGGCCTCCCCGACGATCTCGTAACCCTCCTCTCGCAGCATCTCTGCGAGGTCCATTCGGATCAGCGCTTCGTCTTCCGCGATCAGGACCCGGCGCGGCACAGCGGCGTCGGTGTCGGTCGTGGGGCCTGTCATGACCGACATTGTGTCGTGAACGCGTCAGACCAGCGACCTCGGGGGCGGTCAGACGGGCGGCCGCGCCAAATCCTCTATGGTGGGAGGCTGCCTCTAAGGTAGGAGGCCGGACTCGAGCAGAATCAAGCCCTCGTATCCCAACTGGCAGAGGAAACGGACTCAAAACCCGTCCAGTGTGGGTTCGAATCCCACCGAGGGCACCACCCACACCATCCACGGTCCCGGCATCGGGGCGACGGTCTCGGGCGCGGGGCGCCGAAGCAGCGCCTGTCCGGACCGAGTCAATTCCCAAAGTCTGTTATCCGCGCCAAATGCGTGCCAAAGGTATGAATTCTCTCGATTTAATAAACTTCAGGCTATATGGACGAGGCGTTGCATTCACAAGATCGAAACAAATACATCATGAATTCATATTAATTCTCGGTGTCCGCAGCCCGCACGCCACAACAACCCGGCAGTGGCCTCCACCGCGTTGTCGCAAGGTCGTCCGACGACCGCTCACCACGACCCAGGATGGTCGAAAAGGCACCGTCCCTGGGGGCGCCGCCGGTTCAGTCGCCGAACGATCGAGTGACGCAAATCTGGTCTGACGCAGCGACATTCACTTGCGTTGGATCGTTGACGAGGGAGTCGCCGGCGAGCCGGAGGAGCCAATTCGGCTCGCCACAGCCGACACCGCAGCCGCCCATGAGCACGGCGGTGACAGAGAGGATTAATGCGAGAACGAATCTCTTCAGACCCGCCATCCAGCACCCCTTAGTCGAGGCGAACACGCGTCTAACAGCCCTGTCGAACAGGTGCTGAATAACCAAACCGAACAATCCGCAAACCCGATTACAACCCGATAACAAGAACAGTTATCAGACTCGGAACTTACGGGGGCGAAAACGCCGGATTTCATGAAGACGTCCGGCGACTGCGCTGCTCAGCGGTTACGCTTTGAACGTGGCGGCTAGGAAGTGCGGCGCCCCACCCGTGTCGGACGGCTCGTCGAGAAGCCCGGACTGCGTAGCCGCGGTGCGGGCGCAGACGCGCGACCGCAACCAGCATTACGCCGCGAGCGCCGCGCGCCGCGCCAGAATCCTCACCATCACCTCATGGCTCGCCGTGACGGTGAGCGCGAGCTTCGTGCTGGTGCAGATTCTCAGCGGGGCCTGGTTGTGGCAGGTGAGTTCGATCAACGTCATCGGCGCGATGGTCTTCGCGATGGTCCCGTGGCTGCAGCGCTTCGGCGAACTGGTCGCGCCGCTCACCTTTCTGGGCGCGGCCTACGTGTCCGTCTTCGCCAGCTGCGTGGACGTCGGCACCGGGTCGGGAGCTCAGTTCTTCTTCCTGGTGGGCGCCTGCATCGTCGTGCTGTTGCTCGGAATCGAACACATCATCTTGGCCTCGGCGCTGGCCGCTGTCGCCGCCGGCCTGATCGTCGCCGTCGAGTTCCTGGTCCCCCGCGACACCGGGCTGCAGCCGGCCTGGGTCCAGTCGACCGGTTTCATCGTGACCGCGGTCTCCAGCGTCGTGATGGTGGTCGTGACGGTGTGGTTCGCCCTTCGCGACACCGCTCGCGCCGAGGCCGTGATGGAAGCGCAGTACGAGCGCTCGGAGGCGCTGCTGGCAAACATGTTGCCCGCCAGCATCGCCGAGCGGCTCAAGGAGCCGGACCGCGGCATCATCGCCGACAAGTTCGACGTCGCCTCCGTGCTGTTCGCCGATATCGTCGGGTTCACCGAGCGGGCCAGCGGCGCGGCGCCGGCCGACCTCGTGCGCTTCCTCGACCGGCTCTACAGCGCCTTCGACGCCCTGGTGGACAAGCACGGCCTGGAGAAGATCAAAGTCAGCGGCGACTCCTACATGGTGGTCAGCGGGGTCCCGCGGGCCCGACCGGACCATGCGCAGGCCCTGGCGGACTTCGCGCTCGACATGGCCAATGTCGCGGCCCGGCTGAAGGATCCGCACGGCAATGCGGTCCCGCTGCGGGTGGGCATGGCGTGCGGGCCGGTGGTTGCCGGTGTCGTGGGTTCGCGGCGCTTCTTCTACGACGTGTGGGGCGACGCGGTCAACGTCGCGTCCCGGATGGAATCCACCGACTCGGTGGGCCGAATTCAGGTGCCCGAGGCCATGTACGAGCGCCTCAAGGACGAATTCGTGCTGCAGGAGCGCGGCCACATCGACGTCAAAGGCAAAGGCCTGATGCGCACCTGGTACCTGATCGGTCGCAAGGCGACCGACGAGTCGGCCGATCTGCTGGCCGAGGATTCGCGTACGGCCCACGTGTAGCCCAAAGTGCCCTATACCGAGGGCGGCGTTTGTGTCACACTGCGGCCATGCAAACCACACCTGGATCTCTGCCCGCTCCAAGTTTGTTGCCGCATCTGTGGAAATCGACCCTGCTATCGGGAATCCTGTCGCTCGCCCTCGGCGTGCTGGTGCTGGCGTGGCCCGGAATCTCCATCGTGGTCGCCGCGGTCGCATTCGGCGTTTACCTGTTGATCACCGGCGCCGCACAGGTGTTCTTCGCTTTCAGCCTGCATGTCTCGGCGGGAAGCCGGATCCTGTTGTTCATCAGCGGCGCCGCGTCACTCATCCTGGCGTTGTTGGCGTTTCGCCATTTCGGTCAGGGTTACGCAATCCTGTTGCTGGCCATCTGGATTGGGATCGGATTCATCTTTCGCGGCGTGGGCACGACGATTTCGGCCATCCAGGATCCGCTTCTGCCGGGTCGGGGATGGGCCATCTTCATCGGCATCATCAGCCTGCTGGCCGGCATCGTCGTCCTCGCGTCGCCGCTGGAATCCATTGTGACGCTGGCGCTCGTGGTCGGGGTCTGGTTCGTGGTCCTCGGCATCTTCGAGATCGTGTCGTCGTTCAGCATCCGGAAAGCCTCCAAGGCCCTGACCGGCTGACGCCCCTTGGTCGCGCCGCCCCGACCCTTCTACTACACTGCGTAGTAGCCGTGCGTACGGCCACGCAGTCCTGGGAGTGACAGATGAATGTCGTCGATATTTCTCGGTGGCAGTTCGGTATCACTACCGTCTACCACTTCATCTTCGTGCCGCTCACCATCGGTTTGGCGCCCCTGCTCGCCGTCATGCAGACGGTGTGGGTCGCCACGGGCAACACCGCGTGGTATCGCCTCACCAAGTTCTTCGGCAAGCTGTTCTTGATCAACTTCGCCATCGGCGTGGCGACGGGGATCGTCCAGGAATTCCAGTTCGGCATGAACTGGAGCGAGTATTCGCGGTTTGTCGGCGACATCTTCGGCGCGCCGCTGGCCATGGAAGGCTTGTTCGCCTTCTTCTTCGAGTCCACCTTCATCGGGCTGTGGATCTTCGGCTGGGATCGGCTGCCGAAGCTGATCCACCTGGCCTGCATCTGGATCGTCGCAATCGGTGTCAACATGTCCGCGTTCTTCATCATCGTGGCGAACTCGTTCATGCAGCACCCGGTCGGCGCGCACTACAACCCGGTTACGCACCGCGCCGAGCTGGACAGCATCGGCGCGCTGCTGGGCAACAACACTGCGCGGTGGGCGTTTACCCACACCGTCAGCGGCGCGTTGCTGACCGCTGCGACGTTCGTTGCCGCCGTCAGCGCGTGGTTCCTGGTCCGCTCCCGCCGCCCGGAGACCGCCACCCCCGCCGGTGAATCGGATGCCCGCACCATGTTTCGCCCGGCGGCCATCCTGGGCTGCTGGGTGGTGCTGCTCGCGGCCGTCGGCCTGTTCTTCACCGGCGACCGCCAGGGCAAGCTGATGTTCGTTCAGCAACCGATGAAGATGGCTTCCGCGGAATCGTTGTGCAGCACCCAAACCGATCCCGACTTCTCGATTCTGACCGTGGGCACGCACAACAACTGCGACAGCATCACCCGCGTGATCGAGGTCCCCTACGTGCTGCCGTTCCTCGCCGAGGGCCGCACCAGCGACGTCACGTTGCAGGGCGTGCGCAACATCCAGCAGGACTTCGAGTATCGGTTCGGCCCGAACGACTACCGGCCCAACCTGTTCGTGACCTACTGGTCGTTCCGCGCCATGATCGGGTTCCTCGCCGTTCCGGTCTTGTTCGCGCTCGCGGCGCTGTGGTTCACCCGCGGCGGGCGGGTGCCCGGCCAACGATGGTTCTCCTGGCTGGCGCTGCCGACGATTCCCACGCCGTTCCTGGCGAACATCTCCGGGTGGGTGTTCACCGAGATGGGGCGGCAACCCTGGATCGTCGCGCCCAATCCCACCGGCGACCAACAGGTTCGGTTCACCGTCCATGAGGCCGTCTCGCAGCATGCGCCCGGCATGGTCATCACCTCCCTGGTGACGTTCACCCTCGTGTATGCGGTGCTGGCGGTCATCTGGTTCTGGCTGCTCAAGCGGTATGTCACCGAAGGGCCGCGGGAACACGACGCCGAACCGGCTCCGCCGCCCGCACCCGGCGAGGACGAGGTGGCGCCGCTTTCGTTCGCCTACTAGGCGCCGGCTCACGAACTAGAAAGGAGCTGACCGATGGGACTGCAGGAGTTGTGGTTCTGCATCATCGGATTGCTGTTCCTCGGTTTCTTCGTCCTGGAAGGCTTCGACTTCGGCGTCGGCATGCTGATGGAACCGCTCGCCCGCGTCGGCATCGGTGAGGCCGAGCCCATCCGGCGAACGGCGCTGAACACCATCGGCCCCATCTGGGACGGCAACGAGGTGTGGCTGATCGTGGGCGGCGCCGCCATGTTCGCCGCCTTTCCCGGCTGGTACGCCACGGTGTTCTCCACGCTGTACCTGCCGCTGCTGGCCATCCTGTTCGGGATGATCCTGCGCGCCGTGGCCATCGAGTGGCGCGGGAAGGTCGACGACACAAAATGGCGGGGCTGGGCGGATTTCGGCATCGCCGCCGGTTCCTGGCTGCCCGCCGTGTTGTGGGGTGTGGCGTTCGCGATCCTGGTTCGCGGACTCCCCGTGGACGGCGCCGGCAAGATCGACCTGTCGATCGCCGACGTGCTCAATCCCTACACGCTGCTGGGCGGCCTGGCCACCGCCGGGCTGTTCCTGCTTTACGGTGCGGTCTTCATCTCCCTGAAGACCTCCGGCGCCATCCGTGACGACGCCCACCGGCTGGCGGTGTGGCTGTCGCTTCCGGTGACCGGACTGGTTGCGGGCTTTGGCATCTGGACACAACTGGCCCACGGCAAGGACTGGACCTGGCTGGTGCTCGCGGTCGCCGTGGTGGCGCAGCTGGCGGCCGTGCTGCTGGTGTGGCGGCGCGTCTCCGACGGCTGGGCGTTCACGTGCACGGCGATCGTCGTCGGGTCGGTGGTGATCCTGCTGTTCGGCGCGCTCTACCCCAACCTGGTGCCCTCGACACTGAACCCGCAGTGGAGCCTGACGATCCACAACGCCTCGTCGACGCCCTACACCCTCAAGGTCATGACGTGGGTCACCGCGTTCATGGCGCCGCTGACGGTGGTGTACCAGGCCTGGACGTATTGGGTGTTCCGGCAACGGATCTCGGCGGACCGGATACCGCCGTCGATCGGCCTGACGAGGCACGTGTCCTGACCGCAACGAACTCGCCGCCCGGATCAAGATCGAGAGCGCGGGGGCCCCTGGACCCGCGACTGTGGCGGGCATCGAGCGCGTTGCGGCGCCACCTGGGCGCAACGGTCTGCTGCGGAGTGGTGATCTCCGGCTGCGCGATCGGCTCGGCGGTCGTGCTGGCGGGCGTGGTCGCCCGCGCCGTGCGCGACCATGCGGCGCACGGCCTGCGGGCCTGGCTCGGGCCGCTGTCGATCCTGTTGGCGCTGTGGACCGTTCGCACGCTGGCGCAGTGGCTTCAGGGCCGCCTGGGCCAACGGGGCGCGAGCGCGGTCATCGCCGAGCTGTCCGGTCAGGTGCTGACCGCGGTGACGGCCCGGCAGCCCGGTGAGCTCGCCGCCCAACGCGACGAGGCCGCGGTGGTGGTCACCCGAGGTCTCGACGGCCTGCGTCCCTACTTCACCGGCTACCTCCCCACGTTGTTGCTCGCCGCAATCCTGACCCCGGCGACCGTCGCCGTCATCGCGTTCTACGACCTGAGGTCCACGGTGATCGTGGCCATCACCCTGCCGCTCATACCGATCTTCATGGTGCTCATCGGCCTGGCCACCGCCGACCGGTCCGCGGCCGCCCTGGCCGCCATGACGACGCTGCAGGGGCGGCTGCTCGACCTCATCGCCGGTATCCCCACGCTGCGGGCGCTGGGACGCGTCCGGGGCCCGGAACGGCGCATCGCCGAACTGGCCGCCGCGCATCGCCGCTCGGCGATGGCGACACTGCGGATCGCCTTCCTGTCGGCGCTGGTGCTGGAACTGCTGGCGACGCTGGGCGTGGCGCTGATCGCGGTGGGGATCGGGTTCCGCCTGGTGTTCGGCGAGATGACGTTGGCGACGGGCCTCACGGTGCTGTTGCTGGCACCCGACGTCTACTGGCCGCTGCGCCGGATCGGTGTGGAATTCCATGCCGCGCAGGACGGAAGGACCGCCGCCGACAAGGCCTTCGCCCTCATCGGCGAGCCGGCTCCCCCGCGGGCCCAGGGCCGGACGGTCACCGCCCGAGGCGCGGAGATCGGTCTCGACGGGCTCAGCGTCGCCGGCCGTGACGGCCATGCGCCCCACGACCTCACCGCGGTCATCGCACCCGGCTCGGTGACGGTGCTGACCGGACGCAACGGCGCGGGCAAGAGCACGACCCTGCAGGCGATCACCGGGGTCACCGCGCCGACGTGCGGCCGCGTGACCGTGGCCGGAGTCGACGTCGCCGACCTCGAGCCCGGCGCGTGGTGGCGGCAGCTGTCCTGGCTTCCGCAGCGCCCCGCACTGGTTCCGGGCACCGTCCGGGACAACCTGGTGCTGTTCGGCAATCTCGACGACCTTGAGACGGCTTGCGCGGCATCCGGTTTCGACGCGGTGCTGGGTGACCTGCCCGACGGGCTGGACACCGTGCTCGGCCGGGGCGGCGTCGGCCTGTCCCTGGGACAGCGGCAACGGCTCGGGCTCGCCCGCGCACTCGGATCGTCGGCGGCAGTGCTGTTGCTCGACGAGCCCACCGCCCACCTGGACGCCCGGGCCGAGCAACGCGTGTTGCGAGCGATCGTGGAGCGCGCCCGGGCCGGCGCGACCGTCGTGGTCGTCGGTCACCGCGAACCGGTTCTGGCCATCGGCGACCGGGTGGTCGAAGTGGTCGCCGACAGTGGGGTGCGTTATGCCCCGGTCTGATCCGCTGTTGGCGGCCGCGCCGCTGCTGCGGCCCCGGCTCCTCCGCATCGTGGGGGCGATCGCGCTGGGTGTGCTGTCACTGGGCAGCGCGCTGGCGCTGGCCGGCGTCTCGGCGTGGCTCATCACGCGGGCCTGGCAGATGCCGCCGGTGGTCGACCTGTCGGTCGCGGCCGTCGCGGTGCGCGCGTTCGCGATTTCGCGGGGCGTGTTGCACTACTGCGAGCGGCTGGTCACCCACGACACCGCGCTGCGCGCGGCCGGCACCGCCCGGGCGGGGATCTACCAGCGGCTGGCCCAGGGGCCCGCGGCGGCCGCCGTTCGTCTGCACAGCGGCGAGCTCGTCACCCGAGTGGGCTCCGACGTCGAAGAACTGGCCAACGTGCTGGTGCGTGCCGTGGTGCCGATCGGCGTCGCGGTGGTACTGGCCGTGGCGGCAACCGCGGTGATCGCGGCCATCTCGCTACCGGCCGCTGTGGTGTTGGCGATCAGCCTGCTGGTCGCGGGCTTCGCCGCTCCGCGACTCGCGGGCAAGGCCGCGGCGAGCCAGGAAAGCCTTGCGCGGCAGCAGCATTCCCAGCGCGACACCTCGGCGATGATCGCGCTGGAACACGCGCCCGAGCTCCGCGTCGCCGGCCTGCTGCCCCGCGTCATCGCCGAATCGCAACGCCGCCAACGCGCATGGGGGGCGGCGCTCGACGCCGCCGCCAGGCCGGCCGCCCTGGCCGAAGCCGCGCCCACAGCGGCGATCGGGGCGAGCGTGCTGGGCGCGGTGGTCGCCGGCATCGGCCTGGCCCCCTCGGTCGCACCCACCACGCTGGCCGTCCTGATGTTGTTGCCGCTGTCCGCATTCGAGGCGATGACCCCGCTACCGGCCGCCGCCATCCAGTTGACGCGGTCGCGCATCGCCGCGCGCCGGCTGCTCGACCTCACGGCGGGCGACCTCCCGCAGCAGCCCGAATCGGCCGCGGCCCCGCCGGAACCCGCGGCCGTGTTGGCCGCCGACATCCACGCCGGGCACGCCGGAGCCGCCCGCTCGAACCGCATCACCCTGGAGCTCCCCCCGGGCGCCCGGCTGGCCGTCACCGGTCCCAGCGGGTCCGGCAAAACCACGCTGTTGATGACGCTGGCCGGGCTGCTGTCCCCGCTGGAGGGACGGGTGACCCTCGGCGGCACCGACGTGACGGACTTCCGGGAAGAGGACTTACGCGGCGCGGTCGGATTTTTCGCCGAGGACGCGCACGTCTTCGCCACGACGGTCCGGGACAACCTGCTGGTCGCCCGCGGAGACTGCGCGGACGCCGAACTGGGGGTCGCGCTCGATGCGGTCGGGCTCGGCGCCTGGCTCGCCGGTTTGCCCGACGGCCTGTCGACGGTGTTGACCGGTGGCGCGCAGGCCCTTTCGGGCGGTCAGCGCAGGAGGCTGCTGCTGGCGCGGGCGCTCCTCGCGCCCGCCCGGATCGTGCTGCTCGACGAGCCCACCGAACACCTGGACGCCGTCGACGCCGAACCGATTCTGCGCGACCTGCTGGGCCCCGGTTCCGCGCTGATGCCCGCGGACCGGACCGTGGTGGTGGCTACCCACCACCTACCCGACGACATTGGCTGTCGCGAACTACGAATTTGAGTCAGCGCCGCCGGCGCGGCTTAGTCGCCGCAACACGTCGGCTATCGAGTCGGCGTTGAGGTTCGGGTCGCGCATCCTCGAGGGGCAGCGTCCCCACAAGAGAAGCGGCAGCTCGTGGGGCCGCAGCTCTATCACGACTCCGCGGCCGGTCGGCTGCTGGGATAGGCCCTCCCCCGGCGACACAACAACATCCGGGCGGCCACCGCTGCGCAGCACCACCGGCTGCGCCCGCGGGTCCGTGCGACGCCAGCGCTGCGCTTCCGCCAACGCGGGCACCGCGTCGAACACCGCGACCGCGTGGCCCACCATCGCGGCATCGGAGAGCAAGCGGACGCTGACGTCGTCGTCACCCACGAGATCCCATCGGTGCAGCACCACCTCGCTATGACTATGCATGCGAAGCCGCTCGGCGCTCATCGTCCACCCCGTGTACACGATCGTGTCGCTTTCGCCGAGCGCCGCCACGGCCGACTCGAAGCGAAACGCTTCGTCTACCAGCCGTTCTCGAAGCGCCGCGTCGGGCATCGCCCGGAATGGCGGCTCGCGCACCTCCCACGAGCGGGTCGCCCTGGCCGGCTCACCCGCCAGGTGCTCGTCGATGAGATCGGCTCGTTCCTTTGCGGCGGCCGCCACGTGCGCGGTGAGGTCATGGGCGCTCCAACCTGAACACCAGGTGGGCGCCGTGGCCTGCAACCCCGACAAACTCGAAATGAATTCGCGCATGGCTTCATCGCGCAATTTCGATGCGGCCGCCAGGGCAATCTGAGAACTCACGCCCTCCACTCAACAGCTCACCACGGCGAGAAGCTGGCGGTTTTGCGACCTCACAGCGGTACCGGATCGATGCGATCAGAGGTGTCGCCGGCGCGGCATGAATTCCAGCGACAGCAACACGATCAGCAACGTGCCGATCTGCGTCATCGAGACCAGCGCGTAGCGCCGGGCGTCCAGCGCGTGAAACTTGCGCACGTATCGGTACAGCGACTCGAGCGCGATCAACGGGTCGAGGACGTGGATCAACCGATAGAACACGCGCTGGACGCGGGTGCGATCCTTCTCTTCGAAGATTTCCGGGAAGGCCGCGAATGCGAGCGAAAGCCGTTGCGCGCCATTTTCTTTGCCGGCCATGATCATGTCGACGCTGAGCCGCTCGTCGATGCCATTGGGCGCCCCGCGCCGGCGCCACGGCACGTCGAGGGTGATGTCGCTGCCGACGCCGGCCGTCGCGTACCGGTGGAAGCCCTGCACCTTGCCCGAGGCGTCCCTGGCGACGATCAGCTGTATGCCGGGGAATCGGCCCTCCAGCACGCCGTCGAGGTTCATGTGGAATCCGCGCTCGGTGTGGGCCGCTTTGCTCGACGCGCGCACCACCTCGGTCAACTCGGCCAGCTGCTCGGGGTTGAGCTCCTGTTCCCCGACGATCTCGGTGGTGATGCCGCAATTGTGCGTGCGCTTCACCGCCTGACGCAGGTTGCGGAACTTGCGTCCCACCAAGTCGAAACCGGTGACGTCGACGACCACGTCGCGCCCGATCGGGACGGCGCGCAACGACTGCCCGATCACCGCGGAGTCGCTCCACAGGCCGAGCCGCCGCTCGCTGCACCCCACCACCGCGATCCGCCAGCCGTGGGTGTGGCACATGGCCGCGAAGTCGGCGACCAGCTCGGGGAATCGGGTCTCGTCGCCGATCGGGTCACCGCCGACCACGGCGATGCCCAGGCGTGTCCGGTAGGCCAGCGCCGCACCGCCGTCCGCAGTGAAGTGGTAGCTCTTGCCGGTCTGCATCGCGAACGGCGCCAGCGGGTCATCCGTGGTGGCCTGGATCAGATTCCAGGCCCGGGGCAGGTCCTCCGGACGCGGATGCGACGACGTCGGCCACATCAGCACCATGCCGGAGCAGGCGATCACCACGTCGCCGAGCAGGTCGAAGGCCAGCACGTGCAGGCCCAGGCCTGCCAGCACGAAGAAACCCGCGGCGGCGGCGTGCGTCGCCGTCACGGGACGGCCCAGGAAGATGCCGCGCGCGATCCACGCCACCGCGACAAGGACCGTCAGCGACCACGCCAGTCGATCGGTGTAGTGCCAGGCCGGCTGGTGATGGTGGCGGGCAAGGATCTCGCCCAGCCAGCAGGTGGCGCTGAGCAGGGCCAGCGCACCGATCAACCGGGCTGCCCGCGAATCGACCGAGACGACGACGCGCTCGCGCGCGCGGGGCTTCGCTGAGACCTCGACCAAGGGCCCGCTCACAACCACCTCCCGATGCGCTGACGTTCCAGCTGGGCGGCTGATCGCCGCCTCTGCACCGAATACCCGGCTGCCACGAACTTACGCCCGATCTGGCCCCATCTGGGCCGAATCCGCGGCGACGTCCTGCGGGTATCCCGCCCGGTCTATCGGCGGGCGGGCGGAAAGTATTTCAGCACCCCTTCTTGGACCACCGTGGCGAGGACCTGCCCGGAGCGGTCGAAGAAGTGGCCGGTGCCGAGCCCGCGCGACTCCGCGGCCACGGGCGACGACGTCGAATACAGCACCCAGTCGTCGAAGTTGACCTGCCGGTGAAACCACACGGAATGGTTGGCGGAGGCGGCGAAGATGCGGTCGAACCCCCACGACAGGCCGTGGGTGGTGATCACCGAGTCCAGCACCGTGGTGTCCGAGGAGTACACCATGGTCGCGGTGTGCAGGACCGGGTCGTCCGGCATGGTGCCGCCGGCCTTCATCCAGACCCGGTTGTAGGGCAGCCGGTCGCCCTTCTCGCGCATCACCCAGGCCGGGTCGTTGGTGTAGCGCCATTCGATCGGCTGCAGGGCGTTGACGAAGTGCGGGACGGTCTCCTCGTAACCGCGGAGCAGCTCGCCGATCGGCGGCTGCGTTTCGGGCTCACCCACCTGCGGCGGGTCGACGGCGTGTTCCAGGCCGCGGCCGCCGGACATGTAGGAGACCATCGCCGAGGACAACAGCACGCCGTCCTGCACGGCGTCGACGCGCCGATTGGCGAAGCGCCGCTCGTCACGCAGCTTGGTGACGTGGAACTCGATGTCCTTGGCGGTGTCGCCGCCGTTGACGAAGTGCACGGATAGCGCGCTGGGCGGCAGGTCGTCGCGGACCAGCGTGCGGCTGCTCGCGACGAACGACTGGGCCATGAGCTGGCCGCCGAAGGTCCGCATGGGGTTCTTGCTGGGATGAGACCCGACAAAACGCTCGTCGGTGACGCGGTTGAGGTCGAGCGTCGCCAGCAGTTCCTCGAAATCCGAATTGGTGCTGATGGCGGCGTCTCCTACCGGGGTCCCATGGGTCGTTGCGCTAAACGTCGTCCTCCCCGATCCGGTGCACATGGATCAGGTTGGTCGAACCCACTGTGCCAGGTGGCGCACCGGCGACGATGACCACCAGGTCACCGCGCTTGTAGCGGCCGAGGTCGAGCAGCGACTTGTCGACCTGGCGGATCATGCCGTCGGTCGAGGTCATCATCGGGACGATGAACGTCTCGGTGCCCCAGGTCATGGCGAGTTGGCTGCGCACCTCGGGCCACGCGGTGAAGGCCAGCAGCGGCAGCGGGGTGTGCAGTCGCGCCAGCCGCTTGACGGTGTCGCCGGACTGGGTGAAGGCGACCAGCGCCTTGGCGTCGAGCCGCTCGCCGATGTCGCGGGCGGCGTACGAGATCACCCCGCGCTTGGTGCGTGGCACGTGCGTCAGCGGTGGAGCGGCGGTCGAATTGTCCTCGACGGCACAGATGATCCGGGCCATGGTCCGGACGGCAGCCAGCGGATACTTCCCCACCGACGTCTCACCCGACAACATCACCGCGTCGGCGCCGTCGAGCACCGCGTTGGCGACGTCGGAGGCCTCGGCCCGCGTGGGCCGCGAGTTCTCGATCATGGAGTCGAGCATCTGCGTCGCCACGATGACGGGTTTGGCGTTCTCCCGGGCCATCTGGATGGCGCGCTTCTGCACCAGCGGCACCTCTTCGAGCGGCAACTCGACGCCGAGGTCGCCGCGGGCCACCATGACGGCGTCGAAGGCCAGCACGATCGCTTCCAGATTGTCGACGGCTTCCGGCTTTTCCAGTTTGGCGATCACCGGCACCCGCCGCCCGATCCGGTCCATCACCTCGTGCACCAACTCGACGTCGGACGGCGAGCGCACGAACGACAACGCCACCAGGTCGACGCCGAGATCCAGCGCGAACGTCAGGTCCTCGATGTCCTTCTCGGACAAGGCCGGTGCGGACACGTTCATGCCGGGCAGCGAGATGCCCTTGTTGTTGCTGACAGGGCCGCCCTCTTCCACGGTGCAGATGACGTCGTCGCCCTCGATGCGCTCGACGACCAGGCCGACCTTGCCATCGTCGACCAGCACCCGATCCCCGACCGTCGCGTCCGCGGCCAGCTTCTTGTAAGTGGTCGACACGCGGTCGTGGGTGCCTTCGCAGTCCGCGACGGTGATGCACACGGTTTCGCCGTCGGCCCAGTACGTGGACCCGGTCGCGAACCGCCCCAGCCGGATCTTCGGGCCCTGCAGGTCGGCGAGCACCCCAACCGCGCGGCCCGTGGTGTCGGAGGCGGCCCGCACACGCTCGTAGGCGGCCTTGTGGTCGGAGTAGTCGCCGTGACTGAAGTTCAACCGGGCGACGTCCATTCCGGCCTCGACCAGCGCCAGAATCAGCTCGTCCGAATTCGTCGCAGGGCCAAGGGTGCAGACGATCTTTCCGCGTCTACTCACGCCGACACAGCATAGTCGCGTGAGAGCAGCCCGGTCCGACCGAACGGCGTTCGCGCGGCGGACGCGTTAACCACTCTGAATCGTCGGAAACAGCGGGAAGCCGGGCAGGTTACGCACCACCGTCCACGCGATGACAGCCAGCACCATCGTCAGCCAGGCCGCCGTTGACGGCGCCGGCTTGCCGCGACCACGGCGGACCAGCAGCCAGCCGGCCAGCATCGGGATGCCGAACAGCAGGAGAACGTTGTCGTTGACGGCGGCGGCCAGGTGGCCGTGCAGCAGGTCGTTTGTCATCCGCAGGCCACCGCAGAACGGGCAGTTCCATCCGGTGAGCCATTTGAAGGGGCACAGCGGATACACCGAATTGCTGTTGTGCGGGTCGACCAGGCCGATGTAGCCGAGCGCGCCGCCCAGCGCCAACGCGGTTCCGGCGGCGGCGGCGTATCGGCGCGGGCCGTGACGCCGTTCCACCGCTTGTCCAGCTGAATGCGGTTGCGTCACATTCTCAGCATGCCAGACGCAGCCGGCCACTAGCTGTTCGACGGCCGGTTCCTTCGCAGCCTCCAGCGGCTGCGTGGTGACTTGTACGGCTCGGCGGCCGAAGCCGGTTCGGCCGAGTCCTGTGCCGCCTCTGGCTCGGATTCATCGCCCGCCTCGGGTTCGGGCTCTTCGGCCTCCGGTTTGTCGCCCTCGGACTCATCGGCGTCGGGCTCTTCCTCGACTTCCGCCTCTGGTTCGTCGAGCTGACCCTCTTCGGCTGCGCCCTCGGCCTCGTCCGCTTCGGGCTCTTGCGCTTCCGGCTCCTCGGCCTCTCCGGGCTCTTCGGCAGCCTCCGCTTTGACCGTCTCGGGCTCGTCTACGTGGGCAGCCTCGCCGTTTTCCGCCGGCTCGGCGGGTTCATCGTCGTCACCGCCGGCACCCGCCGCGACCGCCGCGGTCGCTGCCTCGGCCGAGACGACGGTCGGTGACTCGTCCGCCGGCACCTCCGCCGGGGATTCCGCGGCGGTGTGGTCGGTGCCGCGCAGGCTCTCGGGTGCCTCCCGCCCCTTCGGCGCCACCATGATGTACACCACCGCGCCGATGAACACGAAAGTCGATGTGAACGAGTTGATCCGGATACCCGCGATGTGGGTGGCGGTGTCGTCGCGCAGCAGCTCCACACCGAAGCGCCCGATGCAGTAGCTGGCCACATACAGCGCGAACAGCCGCCCGTGGCCCAGCGTGAACCGCCGGTCCGCGTAGAGCAGGAAGGCGAAAACCAAGACGTTCCAGATCAATTCGTAGAGAAACGTCGGCTGCACGACCAGCGCCACCTGGCCGGTGGAGACACCGTCCAACGAATGGGGGTCGACGTACCCCGAGGGGTCCCGGCGGTAGAAGATCTCCAGGCCCCACGGCAGCGTGGTTTCCCGGCCGTAGAGCTCCTGGTTGAAATAGTTCCCGAGCCGGCCGATGGCCTGCGCCAGGATGATGCCCGGCGCAATCGCGTCGGCGAAGGCCGGCAGCGGGATGCCGTGCCGCCGGCAACCGATCCAGGCTCCGACACCGCCGAGCGCCACCGCGCCCCAGATGCCCAGGCCGCCGTCCCAAATCCGCACCGCCGCACCGAGCCCCGCTCCACCGGGCCCCCAATAGGTCCGCCAGTCGGTGGCCAGGTGATACAGCCTGCCGCCCACCAATCCGAACGGCACGACCCACAGGGCGATGTCGTAGATGACCCCGCGCTGGCCGCCGCGGGCCTCCCAGCGCCGGTCGCCGATCAGCAGGGCCACCACGATGCCGGTGATGATGAACAGCGCGTAGGCGCGAATCGGCAGCGGCCCCAGGTGCCAGACACCTTGGTGCGGGCTCGGGAAATACGTCGGCAACATCGTCATCGGCCGGACGCCCTCTGCCGCACACCGGCGGCCAGCTCCTCGGTGAGCGCGCGCAGCGCGGGCAACCCACCGTCACCGAGCGCCGACACCAGCGCGGACCCGACGATCACCCCGTCGGCGTAGTCGGCGATCTGCGCCGCCTGCTCTCGCGACCGCACGCCGAGGCCGACGCCGACCGGTATGTCCGACACGGCCTTCACCCGTGCCACCAGTTCGGGTGCGGCCTGCGACACCGCGTCCCGCGCTCCGGTTACCCCCATCGTGGAAGCAGCGTAGACGAATCCCCGCGACGCCTCGACGGTCATCGCCAGCCGTTGCGGTGTCGAGGATGGCGCCACCAGGAAAATCCGATCCAGCCGATGCTCCTCGGCGGCCGCCAGCCACGGCCCCGCTTCGTCGGGGATGAGGTCCGGGGTGATCAGGCCCTGTCCCCCGGCCGACGCGAGATCCCGCGCGAACGCGTCGACCCCGTACCGCAGCACCGGATTCCAATACGTCATCACGACCGCGCGCCCACCGGCCGCACTGATCGCCTCGACGGCGGCGAGCGTGTCGCGGACCCGCACTCCCGCGTGCAACGCGGCCTCGGTGGCGCGGGCGATGGTCGGCCCGTCCATGCCGGGATCGGAGTACGGCACACCGACTTCGATGATGTCGCAACCCGATTCGACGAGGGCGATCATCCCGTCCACCGAGGCCCGCACGTCGGGGTAACCGGTGGGCAGGTAGCCGATCAACGCGGCACGGTCGTCCGCGCGGCACGCGTCGAAGACCGGCCCGAGCCTGCTTGCCTGCCGCTGTTGCACGTTCATCGCTCGCTGGGCCCCATCAGGCCGAACCATTTCGCGGCCGTCTCGACGTCCTTGTCACCGCGGCCCGAGAGGTTCACCACGATGATCGCGCCCGGCCCCAGCTCGAGGCCCAGCTTGACCGCGCCGGCGACCGCGTGCGCCGATTCGATCGCCGGGATGATCCCCTCGGTGCGGCACAGCAGCGCGAACGCGTCCATCGCCTCGGCGTCGGTGATCGGCCGGTATTCGGCACGCCCGATCTCCTTGAGATACGCATGCTCGGGGCCCACCCCCGGATAGTCCAAACCCGCTGAGATCGAATGCGATTCGATGGTCTGGCCATCCTCGTCCTGTAGCAGGTAGGAGAACGACCCCTGGAAGGCACCGGGTGAGCCGCCGGCGAACGTCGCGGCGTGCCTTCCGGTTTCGACGCCGTCACCGGCCGCCTCGAAGCCGACCAGGCGGACCCCCGCATCGTCGATGAACGGGTGGAAGATGCCGATGGCGTTGGATCCCCCACCGACACAGGCCACTACCGCGTCGGGCAACCGGCCCGCCTGGGCCTGGATCTGCACCCGCGCCTCCAGCCCGATGATGCGCTGAAAATCGCGCACCATCGCCGGGAACGGATGCGGCCCCGCGGCGGTGCCGAAGCAGTAGTAGGTGCGCTCGGCGTTGGTCACCCAGTCACGAAACGCCTCGTTGATGGCGTCTTTGAGCGTTTTCGAGCCGCTCTGCACGGACACCACCTCGGCGCCCAGCAGTCGCATCCGGGCCACGTTGAGCGCCTGGCGCGCCGTGTCCACCGCGCCCATGTAGATCACACACTCCAGGCCCAGCAAGGCGCACGCGGTGGCCGTGGCGACGCCGTGCTGACCGGCGCCCGTCTCGGCGATCACCCGGGTCTTGCCCATTCGCTTGGCCAGCAGCGCCTGACCGAGCACGTTGTTGATCTTGTGAGAACCGGTGTGGTTCAGGTCTTCTCGCTTGAGGAAGATGCGCGCGCCGCCGGCGTGTTCGGACAGCCGGGTGGCCTCGTACAGCGGCGACGGCCGGCCGGTGTAGTTGACCTGCAGATCGTCCAGGGTGTCCAGGAAGTCGGGGTTGATGCGTTCCTTCTCGTAGGCGGCGGTGACCTCTTCGATCACCGCCATCAACGCCTCCGCGACGTAGCGGCCGCCGTAAACACCGAAATGGCCGCCCGCATCGGGTTCGTGGCGGGTGGTTTCGGCGACGGCTGCACTCGGACGGGGAAGGTCCGAGCGGGACAGGTTGACCATCACCAGCGACTTGACGACTAGCGAGACGGCTTCGGGCAGGACGGGTGGGTGCCCGCGGTGACCAGGTCGGCGACCGCGGCGCGCGGGTCACCGCTTTTGACCAAACCCTCACCGACCAGAACGGCGTCCGCACCGGCGCCGGCATACGCCAACAGGTCCCCGGTGCCACGAACACCGGACTCGGCGATCCTGATCACGTTGCTGGGCAGCCCGGGAGCGATGCGCGCAAAGCAATCCCGGTCGACTTCCAGCGTCGCGAGATCGCGTGCGTTGACACCGATTACGTTGGCCCCCGCCTTCAGCGCTCGGTCGGCTTCCTCCTCGGTGTGCACCTCGACGAGGGCGGTCATGCCCAGCGATTCGGTGCGGTCCAGCATCGACACCAGGGCGGACTGGTCCAGCGCGGCGACAATGAGCAACAACATGTCGGCGCCGTGCGCGCGGGCTTCGTGGATCTGATACGGCTGCACCACAAAGTCTTTCCGCAACACCGGTATCGAGACGGCGGCGCGGACCGCGTCGAGGTCGTCGAGCGAGCCGTGGAAGCGTCGCTCCTCGGTCAGCACGCTGATGATCCGGGCTCCGCCGTCCTCGTACGCGCGGGCCAGTTTCGCCGGATCGGCGATGGTGGCCAGGGAACCCGCCGACGGGCTGGCGCGCTTGACTTCGGCGATGACGCCGATGCCGGGCTCGCGCAGGGCGGCCATCACGTCACGCGGTGGCGGCGCCGCGGCGGCGGCGGCTTTGATCTCGGACAAGCTGATGAGGGCTTCGCGCGCGGCGACGTCGGCCCGGACTCCCTCGAGGATGGAGTCAAGCACGGTAGCCGGACTCATGCCTGTTGCTTCCCTTCGCGCTGTCACCCATCGTCACCCCACGGCCTACCTGACAAATCGGAGCCGATTGCGACGACGTGAATGAAGGGTAGCGGCCCCCGGCTCGCGGCCCGTCACCGACCCTCGGTGTCCGAGCCGCGGGGCAGATCGGTCGGCTCCTGCGTTGGGTCACAGCCCTCGTCAAGCGCGTCCCAGATCATCCGCTCCGACATTTCCGGCGTCTCCGGCTGCTCCAGCATCGCGCCATCGGCGTCGTCGCGTAGCGCATTCGAGCGGCGCGTCGCCGGGGCCGCATACTTTCGGGCGCTCAGCCTCGCCGCCCCGGCATCGCCGGCCGACCGCAGCAACAGGACGGCAGCGATCAGGGTGCACGCCGCCGCGGCCACCGCGATACCGGCGCCGACGTAGCGCCGCTCGCTGCCCACCAGCGTCATCACCGCGACGTGGGCCAGATCGGCCCCGCGCACGGCGACGTCGGGCAGCGCCCACAGACTGACGCCGAGGTATGCGACGGCCAGGCTGGCCAGGGCCAGCAGCCCCGCCAGCGCCCGCAGCGGCCAGCCGCGCACCGCGATCGCCGCCACGGCCGCCGCCAGCATGAGCACCGCCAACGGCAGCAGCGCCGTCGACCACGACGCGCCGGACAGCGTCACCTCGCGCGGCGGTCCGAGCCCGTCGAACGACCGGATCACCACCCACGGCAGCCGGGACGCCGCCCACAACGCCGCCGCCGACAGCACCAGCAAGACCTGGGCCATCCCGACGGCCAGCCTTGCCCGGCGGTTGGGCCGGGCGTCAGCCATGGCGGCCGGCCTCCGGGGCGGTCAGCGTCTCGGCGGCGGCGATCGCGTTGAGCACCGCGCGAGCCTTGTTGGACGCCTCGGTGTACTCGTAGGGGCCGTTGGAGTCGGCCACCACCCCGCCGCCGGCCTGCACGTAGGCGGTGCCGTCGCGCATCAGCGCGGTGCGGATGGCGATCGCGAAGTCGGCGTTGCCGGCGAAATCGAGGTAGCCGACCACGCCGCCGTAGAGGCCGCGCCGCGTCTTCTCCACCTCCTCGATCAGCTCCATGGCCCGCACCTTGGGTGCGCCCGACAGCGTGCCGGCCGGGAAGCAGGCCGTCACCGCGTCCAGCGCGGTGCGGCCCTCGGCGAGCATCCCGGTCACCGTCGACACCAGATGCATGACGTGGCTGTAGCGCTCGATGTGGCTGTAGTCCTCGACGCGCACGGTGCCCGGCGCGCACACCCGGCCCAGGTCGTTGCGGCCCAGGTCCACCAGCATCAGGTGCTCGGCGCGTTCCTTCTCGTCGGCCAGCAGTTCCTTTTCCAGCAGCTGATCCTCTTCGTCGGTCTGCCCCCGCCACCGGGTGCCGGCGATCGGATGCGTCGTCGCCCAGCCGTCGTGAACGGTGACCAGCGCCTCCGGGCTGGAGCCCACGACCGAAAAGTCCGTTTCCCCATGATCATTCGGGACATGCATCAGGTACATGTAGGGGCTCGGGTTGGTGACCCGCAGCATCCGGTACACGTCGATCGGGTCGACGTCGGTGTCCATCTCGAACCGCTGGGAGGGCACCACTTGGAAGGCCTCACCGGCGGCGATCTGGTCGACGAGGTAGTCGACGATCTTGCCGTACTCCTCGACGGTGCGCTGCGCGCGGTATCGCGGCTCGGGCCGGTCGAACGTGGCGACCGTGGACGGCAGCGGCTGGCCCAGCGCCGAGGTCATCACGTCCAGGCGGGCGACCGCGTCGTCGTAGGCCTCGTCGACCCGCTCGTCGGTGCCGTTCCAGTTCACCGCGTTGGCGATCAGCGTGATGGTGCCCTCGTGGTGGTCGACGGCCGCCACGTCGGTGGCCAGCAGTAGCAGCATGTCCGGCAGGTGCAGGTCGTCGACGGCCAGCTCGGGCAGGCGTTCCAGGCGCCGCACCATGTCGTAGGCGAACAAGCCGACCATGCCGCCGGACAGCGGTGGCAGCCCGGGCAGGGTGCCGGTGGCCAGCAGCTCGAGGGTGGCCCGCAGCGCGTGCAGCGGGTCGCCCCCGGTGGGCGCGTCCTGCGGCACGGCCCCGAGCCAGACCGCTTCGCCGCCGCGGACGGTCAACGCCGACGGCGCGCCCGCGCCGATGAACGACCAGCGCGACCAGGACCGGCCGTGCTCGGCCGATTCCAGCAGGAACGTGCCCGGGCGATTGGCGGCGAGCTTGCGGTAGGCCGACAGCGGTGTCTCGCTGTCGGCGAGCACCTTGCGGGTCACCGGAACCACGCGGTGCTCGGCTGCGAGCTGGCGGAAGTCCTCTCGTGAGGTCGTCGCGGCGAGGTGGGCGTGCACCGAACCATCCTCGCAGACGAGCTCCCGGCGGCTCGCGAGCGTAACGTGGCCGCGCTCCTGAGGCCCGCCGGCCGCGGTGGCGTTACGCTCGCGACATGAAACCCGGTGACACCGTCGCGGACTTCGAACTTGCCGATCAAACGGGGACGCCACGCAAGCTCAGCGACCTGCTCGCCGGCGGACCGGTGGTGCTGTTCTTCTATCCCGCCGCCATGACGCCGGGCTGCACCAAGGAGGCCTGCCACTTCCGGGACCTGGCCGCCGAATTCGCCGCCGTCGGGGCCAACCGGGTCGGCATCAGCGTCGATCCCGTGCACAAGCAGGCCAAGTTCGCCGACATGCAGAAGTTCGACTACCCGCTGCTGTCCGACACGGACGGGACCGTCGCCGCGCAGTTCGGCGTCAAGCGCGGCCTGCTCGGCAAGGTGATGCCGGTCAAGCGCACCACCTTCGTCATCGACACCGATCGCACGGTGCTCGACGTGATCTCCAGCGAGTTCAGCATGGACGCCCACGCGGACAAGGCGCTGCAGACGCTGCGCGCCCGCTGAGCGTCAGGGGCTGATCGCCAGGAACACGTAGGCGGCGAGCAGCACCAGGTGCAGCTCGCCCTGCAGCCGCGTGGCCCGGCCGGGCACCACCGTCAGCATGCTGATCACGACGGTCAGCGCCAGCAGCACCAATTGGATGGCGCCCAGGCCGAGCACCAGCGGTCCCTTGAGCCAGATCGACGCCAGCGCGATCGCGGGGATGGTCAGCCCGATGCTCGCCAACGCCGAGCCGTAGGCCAGATTGAGGCTGATCTGGATGCGGCCCTGCCGCGACGCGCGCACCGCGGCGAGGGTTTCCGGCAGCAGCACCAACGAGGCGATCACGACGCCGACGAAGGACTGCGGGAATCCCACCGCCGTCACCGCGCTCTCGACGGCCGGCGACTCCTCCTCGGCCAGCCCCACGACCGCGAGCAGGGCGACCAGCAGCAGCCCCAGGCTGCCCAGCGCCGCGCCGCGGCTCGGCGGGTCCGCGTGGCTCTCGTCCTCGAACAGCCGCTTCTGGCCCTTCTGCGCGACCGGCAGGAAGAAGTCGCGGTGCCGCACCGTCTGCGTGAAGACGAAGACCAGGTACAGCAGCAGCGAGGCGACCGCCGCGAAGACCAGCTGCCCGGGCGAGAACTCCTTGCCCAGGCCGCTGATCGTGAACGCCGGGAGCACCAGGCTCAGCGTCGCCAGCGTGGTCAGGGTGGCCAGCGCCGCGCCGCTGCCCTCGGCGTTGAACAGCGTGACGCCATAACGCCGCGAACCCATCAGCAGCGACAGGCCCGCGATGCCGTTGGTGGTGATCATCAGCGCGGCGAACACGGTGTCCCTGGCCAGCGTCGCTGCTTCGTTGCCCCCGGATGCCATCAGCTCGACGATGAGGGCCACCTCGATCACCGTCACCGCGGCCGCGAGCACCAGGGACCCGAATGGCTCGCCGACCCGGGCCGCGACCACCTCGGCGTGATGCACCGCGGCCAGCACCGCCCCGATGAGAAATGCCGCCACCACCGCGGCCAGTGCCGGGCGGAGCCGTTCGCCCCAGATCACGGCCAGCACCCCGACGGCAAGCAACGGTACGACCGCGGTCCACGACATCCGTCTCAACATCGACCGCCATTCTCATCGACGGCACCCGTTCGGGCGACTTCGGAGCACGGTTCCGGCCTCCCGGGCCGCCCGGCGACGCCGCGACAACATTTCTTGAACCGAAAGTCCCCGGGCGCTGGGGACAAAAGCCCCTAACGCCCACCCGGCGGCCTTCCATACGGTCGCAACATTCGCCTCAGGTTTACACGGGCTGATCCGGAGGGAAGTCAAGTAGCCGGCCCGGATCGAAGGGGGAAGCGGTGTTAGCTACCCGGACCACCGCACACAGCGGCGCCAACAGCTCAATTCGCAACCATCTGCGCAGCGCGAAGGACGACGACCGCACTGACTGGGTTTCCAAAGCCCTCTGCCGGAACGGCAACCCGGACGGGCTGTTCGTTCGCGGCGCCGCCCAGAGAAAGGCCGCGACGATCTGCCGGCACTGCCCGGTGATCCTGGAATGCGGCGCCGATGCGCTCGACAACCGGGTCGAGTGGGGAGTCTGGGGCGGCATGACGGAACGCCAGCGCCGTGCCCTGCTCAGAAAGCACTCCGAGGTGGTGTCCTGGGTCGACTTCCTGGCCGCCGCCCAGGGTCAGCGTCGCACCGCGAACTAGCGTCGCGGGGCGGATCGCCGACACCGCGACGAATCTAGGCCTCGGGCTGCAGCAGTACGTCGGCGTCGAAGCAGCTGTGGTCGCCGGTGTGACAGGCGCCGCCCACCTGGTCGACCGTGAGCAGTACGGCGTCCCCGTCGCAGTCCAGCCGCACCGAGTGCACGTGTTGGGTGTGGCCGGACGTCGCGCCCTTGACCCACTGCTGGGCGCGGGACCGCGAAAAGTACGTCGCCTCACGGGTTTCGAGCGTGCGGGCCAGCGCCGCGTCGTCCATCCAGGCGACCATCAGCACGTCGCCGCTGCCGCGTTCCTGCACGACGGCCGTGAACAGGCCTTCGGCGTTGCGTTTCAGGCGCGCGGCGATCTGTGGGTCCAGCGTCATCGCACGGTGATCCCTTCGGCCGCCATGGCGGCCTTCACCTGACCGATGGTCAGCTCCCGGAAGTGAAAGACGCTGGCCGCCAACACCGCATCGGCGCCCGCGGCGACCGCCGGCGCGAAGTGTTCGGCCGCGCCGGCGCCGCCGCTGGCGATCACCGGCACCGTGACCGCCGAACGCACCGCCCGCAGCATCTCCAGGTCGAACCCGGCCTTGGTGCCGTCGGCGTCCATCGAATTCAGCAGGATCTCTCCCACCCCCAGATCGGCTCCGCGAGAAGCCCATTCGACGGCGTCGATGCCGGTCCCACGGCGCCCGCCGTGCGTGGTGACCTCCCACCCCGACGGCGTCGGCACCGAACCCGGGGGCACCGTGCGGGCGTCGACCGACAGCACGATGCACTGCGAGCCGAACTGCCTCGCCATTTCCTCCAGCAGGTCGGGGCGGGCGATTGCGGCGGTGTTGATCGACACCTTGTCGGCGCCCGCCCGCAGCAAGACGTCGACGTCGGCCACCGTGCGCACCCCGCCGCCGACGGTCAGCGGGATGAACACCTGCTCGGCCGTGCGGCGCACCACGTCCAGCATCGTGGCCCGCCCCGACGACGAGGCGGTGACGTCGAGGAAGGTGAGCTCGTCGGCGCCCTCGGCGTCGTAGGCCGCGGCGAGCTCGACGGGATCGCCCGCGTCGCGCAGGTTTTCGAAGTTGACCCCCTTGACCACCCGCCCGGCGTCGACGTCCAGGCAGGGAATGACCCGCACCGCAAGGCCGTTACCGGCGGGCATCTCAGAAGTCCTCCGGTCGACCGGTGCCGCGCAGGATCTCGAGAATCTCGGCGTGCGCGCGGGGGCCCGCGGCCAGTGCGGAATCCGACGCCGGCGTCCAGGGTTCGCCGTGGACGTCGGTGACGACGCCGCCCGCGGCCCGCACCAGCGCGACCCCGGCCGCGTGGTCCCACACGTGGCCGCCGAAACTGATTGAGCCACCAAGGACTCCGTCGGCGACGTAGGCGAGGTCGAGTCCGGTGGAGCCGTGCATGCGCAACCGCGACGAGACCCGGCTGAGGTTCTCCAGCACTGCGATCCGGTAGCGCCCCGGGAACCGGCCCCGCGCGTCGGCGCTGAAGGAGCCGGCGCCGATCAGGGCGTCGGCCAGGTCGATGTCGGCCAGCGGCGGCTGCGGGACACCGTTTTTCAGCAACGGGCCGCCCACCACCGCGGTGTAACGCTGGTCGACGAAGGGCAGCCAGGTCAGCCCGGCGACCGGGTCGCCACGGTGCAGCAGGCCCAGCAGAATGCCCGCCATCGGGGAGCCGGCGGCGTAGTTGAACGTGCCGTCGACGGGGTCGAGCACCCACACCCATTCGGAGTCGACGTCCGTGCCGCCGAATTCCTCGCCGTGCACCCCGATTCCGGTTGCCTCGGTCAGCGCGTCGACCACCTGCCGCTCGATCGCGAGGTCGACGTCGGTGGCGAAGTCGTTGCCCTTCTTCTGGACCGCCGAATCGGCGCGGTGGCCGGCCAGGAACGGCTCGGTGGCGTCGTCGAGGATCGCCGCCGCCTTCTTCACCAACGCCTCCAGGTCCATCGCGGCCCTACCCCGCAACCGCGGCCAGCGCCTGCGGCAGGGTGAACCGCCCGGCGTAGAGGGCTTTCCCGACGATGGCTCCTTCGACGCCGCGGTCGGTCAGGGTGGCGATCGCGCGCAGGTCGTCCAGGCTCGACACGCCGCCGGAGGCGATCACCGGGGCGTCGGTCCGGTCGGCGACGGCGGCCAGCAGGTCGAGGTTGGGACCGCCCAGCGTGCCGTCCTTGGTGACGTCGGTGACGACGAAGCGCGAACAGCCTTCGCGGTCAAGGCGTTCCAGCACTTCCCACAGGTCACCGCCGTCGGTTTCCCAACCGCGGCCACGCAACCGGTGCTGCCCCGCTGGCCTGGATTGGTCGATCTGGACGTCCAGCCCCACGGCGACCTTCTCGCCGTGCTCGCGGATCGCGCGCGCGCACCACTGCGGGTTCTCCAGCGCCGCGGTGCCCAGGTTGACCCGGGCGCAGCCGGTGGCCAGCGCCGCGGCCAGGGACTCGTCGTCACGGATGCCGCCCGACAGCTCCACCTGCACGTCGAGCTTGCCGACCACCTCGGCGAGCAGTTCGCGGTTGGAGCCGCGCCCGAACGCCGCGTCCAGGTCCACCAGGTGGATCCAGTCCGCGCCGTCGCGCTGCCAGCCCAGCGCCGCGTCCAGCGCCGAACCGTATTCGGTTTCGCTGCCCGCCTTGCCCTGGACCAACCGCACCGCGCGGCCATCGACCACGTCGACCGCGGGCAACAAGATCAACACGCTTTCTCCTCTGCTCCGAGGCTGCAACTGGGTACGCTTCCTCTCGACGTTTGCGTAGCGGAATACAGTTTCGCGGAGGTGATCACAGTGCCTCGATCCAGTTGCGCAGCACCGCCGCACCGGCGTCCCCGCTCTTCTCGGGGTGGAACTGGGTGGCCGACAACGGCCCTTGCTCTACCGCGGCCAAGAACGGCACCCGGTGAGTGGCCCAGGTGAGCACGGCCTCGGGCGGACCCTCCCATCGCTGTGCGGCATAGGAGTGCACGAAGTAGAACCGCGTGTCGGGGTCCAGCCCTTTGAACAGGGTGCTGCCGGCCCCAGCGTCGACGACGTTCCAGCCCATGTGCGGGATCACGGGGGCGTCCAGCCGGGTGACTTCACCAGGCCACTGCCCGCAACCCGTTGTCTGCACACCGAATTCGACGCCGCTGGCGAACAGGATCTGCATGCCGACGCAGACCCCCAGTACCGGGCGGCCGGCGGTGACCCGGTCGGCGATGATGCGTTCTCCGTGGACCCTGCGCAGGCCGGTCATGCAGGCCTCGAACGCCCCGACGCCGGGCACCACCAGCCCGTCGGCGGCGGCCGCCGCATCGGCGTCGGCGGTCACCTCCACCGAGGCGCCCGCCCGCTGCAGGGCGCGCTGGGCCGACCGCAGGTTGCCCGAGCCGTAATCCAGGACGACGACGGATGGTTTTGTCACAGAACGCCTTTGGTGGACGGCACGTCGGTCACCCGGGGGTCGGGCTCGACGGCCTGGCGCAACGCGCGGGCCACCGCCTTGTACTGCGCTTCGGTGACGTGGTGCGGGTCGCGGCCGTACAGCACGCGCACGTGCAGCGCGATGCGGGCGTTCATGGCCAGCGACTCGAAGACGTGCCGGTTGATGACGGTGTGGTAGGGCACCGAGCTGCCGGCAATGGTGGTGTGCAGCAGGTGATCCGGCTCGCCGGTGTGCACGCAATAGGGCCGGCCGGACACGTCGACGACGGCGTGGGCCAGCGTCTCGTCCATCGGGATGAACGCGTCGCCGAACCGGCGGATGCCCCGCTTGTCACCGAGCGCCTGCCCAAGCGCCTGGCCCAGGGCGATCGCGGTGTCCTCAATGGTGTGGTGGCCCTCGATCTCGACGTCGCCCTTGGTACGGACGGTCAGATCGAAACTGGCGTGGCTGCCCAGGGCGGTCAGCATGTGGTCGTAGAACGGCACACCGGTGTCGACGTGGACCTGGCCGGTGCCGTCGAGGTCCAGCTCGATGACGATGTCGGATTCCCTGGTGCGGCGCTCGATACGCGCACGCCGGGTCGCAATAGTGGTCACGGGGCTCCTACTGGGGTGGCTGGGGCCAGTTCGGTGGCGGCGATCTGGGCGCTGGCCCGCAGGAAGGCGTCGTTCTCCTCGGCCAGCCCGGTGGTCGCGCGCAGGTAGCCCGGGATCCCGACGTCGCGGATCAAGACGCCGGCGTCCAGGTAGCGCTGCCAGGTGGCCGGGGCGTCGGTGAACCGCCCGAACAGCACGAAGTTGGCGTCGCTCGGGATGACCCGAAAACCCATGCCGGTCAACGCCTTCGTGACGCGTTCACGCTCGGCGATCAGGGTGCCGACGCTGCCCAGGGTGTCGTCGGCGTGCCGCAGCGCGGCCCGGGCCGCGGCCTGGGTGATCGACGACAGGTGATACGGCAGCCGCACCAGCAGCATCGCGTCGATCACCGCGGGCGTGGCGATCAGGTAGCCGAGCCGCCCGCCGGCGAACGCGAACGCCTTGCTCATCGTGCGGGTGACGATGAGCTTGGTCGGATACTCGCGCACCAGCCCCACGGCGCTGGGCTCGGAGGAGAACTCGCCGTAGGCCTCGTCCACGATGAGGATGCCCGGTACCGCGTCGAGCAGCCGCCGCAGGGCGGGCAGCGAAACACTCTGCCCGGACGGGTTGTTCGGGCTGGCGATGAACACCACGTCGGGCCGGCGCTCGGTGATCGCGGCGACCGCCGCGTCGAGGTCGAGGCTGAAATCGTCGGCGCGGACGCCCTCCAGCCATTCCGTGCGCGTGGCGTCGGAGATGATCGGGTGCATCGAGTACGACGGGACGAACCCGATGGCGGTGCGCCCGGGCCCTCCGAACGCCTGCAGCAGCTGTTGCAGGATCTCGTTGGAACCGTTTGCCGCCCAGACATTTTCCACGCCGAGCGGCACGCCGGTCTGCGCGGTGAGATAGCCGGCCAAGTCGCGGCGCAGGGCAGACGCGTCCCGGTCCGGGTAGCGGTGCAGGTCGGTGGCCGCCTCGGCCACCGACCGGACCACGTCGTCCACCAGCGCACGGCTGGGCGGGTGCGGGTTCTCGTTGGTGTTCAGCCGCACCGGGACCGCCAGTTGCGGCGCGCCGTAGGGCGATTTGCCGCGCAGGTCGTCGCGCAGGGGCAGGTCGTCCAGCGTGGGGTTCTCCGGGCCGGTCATCGCTCGAACCTCCGCCGGATCGCCTCGCCGTGCGCCGGCAGGTCTTCGGCCTTGGCCAGCGTGACGACGTGTCCCGAGACGTCCTTGAGGGCGGCCTCGGTGTAGTCGACGACGTGGATGCCGCGCAGGAAAGTCTGCACCGACAGGCCGCTGGAATGCCGGGCCGAGCCCGCGGTCGGCAGGACGTGGTTGGAGCCGGCGCAGTAGTCGCCGAGGCTGACCGGCGAGTACGGTCCGACGAAAACGGCACCGGCCGAACGGATTCGCCCGGCGACCTTCGCCGCGTCGACGGTCTGGATCTCCAGGTGCTCGGCGGCGTAGGCGTTGACCACCTTGACGCCGGCGTCCAGGTCGTCGACCAGGATGATCGCGGACTGGCGGCCGCCGAGCGCGGTGGCCACCCGGTCGCGGTGCACGGTCGTGCGCAGCTGGGCGGCCACCTCGGCGGCTGCGGCGTCGGCCAGCTCCGCGCTGGGGGTGACCAGCACGCTGCCCGCCATCTCGTCGTGTTCGGCCTGGCTGATCAGGTCGGCGGCGACGTGCGCCGGGTCGGCGGTGTGGTCGGCCAGGATGGCGATCTCCGTCGGCCCGGCCTCGGCGTCGATGCCCACGCGCGAACGGCACAGCCGCTTGGCGGCGGTGACGTAGATGTTGCCCGGGCCGGTGATCATGTCGACGGGCGCCAGTTCCCCACCGTCGGTGTCGGTGCCGCCGTAGGCCAGCAGCGCCACCGCCTGCGCGCCGCCGACCGCCCACACCTCGTCGACCCCCAGCAGCCGGGCGGCGGCCAGGATCGTCGGGTGCGGCAGGCCTTCGAACTGACCCTGCGACTGGGCCTGCGGCGGGCTGGCCACCACCAGCGAATCGACGCCCGCGACCTGCGCCGGCACCACGTTCATCACCACGCTCGACGGGTACACCGCGTTGCCGCCGGGCACGTACAGGCCCACCCGTTCGACGGGGACCCACCGCTCGGTCACCGTCGCGCCCGGCCCCAGCGTGGTGGTGACGTCGCTGCGGCGCTGGTCGGCGTGCACGGCGCGGGCGCGTTCGATCATCACCCGCAGGGCCTCGACGACGTCGGGATGCAATTCGGCGAGCGCCGCCTCCAGCGCCGCCGCGGGCACTCGGACCGCCGCGGGCCGCACCCCGTCGAACGACTCCCCGAACTCCAGGGCCGCCTCGGCGCCGCGCTCGGCGACGGCCTCGACGATCGGGCGCACCCTGGGCAGCACGCTCTCCACGTCGGCGCCCCCGCGCGGCAGCGCCGTCCGCAACCGGGCAGCCGTCAGCTGAACGCCCCGCAGGTCGATGCGGGCCATCACGGGTGCTGAAGCGGTACTCATCGCCACCATTGTCCCAGAGCAACTCAAGTCGATATTCGACCGGTACAGTGCCCGTGTAAGGCCGGGTAAGCCCCTACCAACCTCAGGGAGCCGTCATGTCCGCGAAGGATCATCCCAACAACGCGCCGGGCGTCCCAATGGTGTTCCCGCCCTGGTTCGAGCGCTTCCAGATCAAGTATTTCAACCCGGCGGTCAAGCCGATCGCCCGCTTTCTGCCCGGCACCGCCACCATCAAGCACCGCGGCCGCACGTCGGGCACGCCGTACGAGACCATCATCACCCCCTACCGCAAGGGGAACGTGCTGGCGATCGCGCTGGGCCACGGCAAGACGAACTGGGTCAAGAACGTGCTGGCCGCCGGCGAGGCCGACGTGCAGTACAGCCGCAACCGCGTGGTGCACATCACCAACCCGCGGATCCTGCCGGCCGGCTCGGACGGCCCCGACGCCGAGCGCCTGCCCCGGATGGCCCGCATGCAGCTGCGCCGGGTCGGCGTGTTCGTCGGCGACGTCGCCTGAGGCGGCCGCGCTCTTTTGCGCGTGCGCTCACGGCGGTCACACGCCGCTGGGGAGCGGCCTGGGCGCACACTCGAAGTCCCGGACGCGCGCGCCAGCGGTCTACGCCCTGGTGAAGACCGTTTTGCCGCTCATCGTCGGCCAGGCCGACGGCGCGTCGTCCCAGGCGACGACGCGATCGACGGCCGGCGCCAGATCCAGGCCGTCGGCGAGCCGCTCGAGCACCTGCGGAATGACCGTCCGCGCGCTCACTCGTCCGGTGATGAATCGCACACCACGGGTGTACATCGGCAGCAACGGCATCTCGACCTTGTATTCGGGGTAGATCCCCGTGTCGGTGCACACGCCGTCCGGCCAGGTAGCACGCAGTGTGGCCGAGAGCAGCGCCGCATCGCCGGTGGTGTGCACGGTGACCGGATACGGATCCCACGACTTGTCGGGTTTGGCGGCGTCGTGGATCACCGCACCGAGTTTCTCGGCGGCGGCCAGCCGCCGCGGGTCGGTGTCGACGTAGTCGACCGTGGCGCCCAGCGCCGCCGCGAAGGCGGCCGAGTACAACCCGATCGACAGCCGCCCGACTACCAGGACGCGGCGGTCGGCAGGGTCGAGCGCATTCAGCTCATCGGCGAACGGCCCCACGGTCCGCCAGCCGTCGGGGATGTTGTCCGACAGGGACGCGATCGAGACGGGGTCGACGCCGTCGGGCACTGGGATCAGCATTGCGTCCGCATACGGCACCAGCACCAGATCGGACATGAAGCCGCCGCCGTCGAGGCCGGCGATCGGTGCCATTCCGTACATCGCCATCAGGGGCCCCGAGCCGCATGAACCGGTCACCCCACGGCGGCATTCGCGGCACGTCCCGCAGCTGATCTGGAACGGCACCACGACACGGTCGCCCACCCGAACACCCTTGACGCCGTCGCCGACGGCGACGACCTCGGCCAAACCCTCGTGGCCCACCGCGTATCCCGGCGGCAACGGCAGCCGGCCATGAGCGACCGCGACATCGAGGTCGCAGCAGGCCACCATGAGCGGCCGGACCAGCGCCTGTTCGGGCGCGGTGATCTGCGGGTCGGGCACGTCGCGCCACGCGTATCGTCCGACTTCTTCGTAGGTGAGCTGCCTCATCTCAGCATTCTTGAGTGATCTCTCAAGTATTGTCAACAGCGTGCCGAGACCTGATCGCAGCCGCGCAGCGTTGATCGATAAAGCCGCCACCCTGTTCCGGCGCCAGGGGTACGCGGCGACGGGCCTCAATCAGATCCTCGAGGAGACCGGCGTCAAACCCGGTTCGCTGTATCACCACTTCCCGCAGGGCAAGCAACAGCTGGCCGCCGCAGTCGTCGACAACGAGGGGGCAGGTATCGAACAACTGCTGCGCCGCTTCCTGGCCACAGGCCGCCCCGCCGCCGACATCGTCGATCGGTGGATCGACCTACTGGCCGCGGGGCTGGCCGGCGACCACCGCGACGGCTGCCCGATCGAGCCGATCGCCACCGAGTCGGTCAACGCGAGCCCGCTGGTGCGCGACGCGTCGGCGCGCGCCTTCAGGGGCTGGTGCGCGGCGATCGACGAGCGCCTGCGCTCCGACGGCTGGGCTGCCGCGGAGGCCAGACAGGTTGCGCTGGCGGTGATCGCACTGATCGAGGGGGCACTGATCCTGTCCCGGATCTCCGGGGACGCGAGCGCGCTGGACGCCGCCAAGCCCGCCGCACGGACGCTGCTGCGTGGCTGAAGGGCCTACATGTCCAGGCCGACGTCGAGCGCGCGCACCGAGTGCGTCAGCGCGCCGACGGCCAGGTAGTCCACCCCGGTGGCCGCGTAGGTGGCGGCGTTGTCCAGGCTGAGCCCGCCGGAGGACTCCAGCAGGACGGCGGGTGCGCGCGTGTCCCGGCGCTGCACGGCCATCTGCGTCTGCCACACCGGGAAGTTGTCCAGCAGGACCAGTTCCGGCTTCTCGGCCAGCACCTCGTCCAGCTGCTCGAGCGAATCGACCTCCACCTCGCACGGCAGATCGGGCGCCGCGTCGCGGACCGCCCGCAACGCGTCGACGACCGATCCCGCGGCCACCACGTGGTTGTCCTTGATCAGCGCCGCGTCCCCCAGGCCCATCCGGTGGTTGACTCCCCCGCCGACGCGCACCGCGTACTTCTGCAGCGCACGCAGCCCGGGCAGGGTCTTGCGCGTGTCGCGGACCTTGGCCTTGGTGCCGTTCACGGCGTCGACCCAGGCCGCCGTCGTGGTGGCGATGCCCGACAGGTGGCAGACCAGGTTCAGCATGGTCCGCTCGGCGGTCAGCAGGCCGCGGGTGTCCGCGCGCACGGTCAGCACCGGCTCGCCGGGCTGCAGCCGGGCGCCGTCCTCGACGCTGTGCACCACCTCGTAGCCACCGGGGAGGACGGCGTCGAGGACCAGCAGCGCGACCTCGACGCCGGCGATCACGCCGGCCTCGCGGGGCACCATCGACGCCGTGGCCACCGCGCCGGCGGGCACCGTCGCGAGGGTGGTGACGTCGGGCCCGTAGCGCAGGTCCTCCTCAAGAGCCCGCCGGATGGTGTCCTGAGCGGCGCTACGTTCGTCGGGCAGCATCATCAGCCCACCGCCGCCAGCGCCTCCGCCAACACCGAGTTCCCGTCGTCGGCCAGCCGCAGCACGCTGCTGCGCGCCTGCTCCGGCGTGGGCTCGGGGTGTTCCGCTCGGTGGTGGCAGCCCCGGCTCTCGCTGCGCGCCAGGGCGGCGGCGGTCACGGCGCGGGCGGCCACGGCCAGCGCGACGTCCTCGAAGTCGCGACGGCCGGCGATGGTGCGCACCCGGGCCGCCGAGAGCGCGTCGGACAACCGGTTCAGCCCGGCGGCGTCGCGCACCACCGAAGCGTCGCGGCTCATCGCGGCCTGCAATTCGCGGCGGTCCGGCGCGGTGTGGACCGACGGCTCGCACTCTGTGGCCCGGACGCGCCCTGCCGCCAGTGCGTGCGCGACCGCGGCCTTGCCGGCGCGCCCGCCGACCACCAGGCCTTCCAGCAGGCTGTTGGACGCCAGCCGGTTGGCGCCGTGCATGCCGGTGCGCGCCACCTCGCCGGCGGCGAACAGCCCCGGCAGTTCGGTCTGCCCGAAGACGTCGGTGACGACGCCGCCGCAGCTGTAGTGCGCCCCCGGTACGACCGGGATGGGTTGGCGGACCGGGTCGATGCCGGCGGCCCGGCACGCGGCGGTCACGGTCGGGAACCGGGTCGCAAAACCCGCGATGCCACGCGCGTCGAGGAAGACGCACGGGTCACCGGTTTCCTTCAGCCGCGCGTCGATGGCCGCGGCGACGATGTCGCGCGGCGCCAGATCGCCCATCGGGTGCACACCCGCGGTGACCGACTTGCCTTGCCGGTCAAGCAGTATCGCGCCCTCACCGCGGATCGCCTCGGTGATCAGCGGACGCCGGCCGCCGCCCCCACCGAACAGCATCGTCGGATGGAACTGAATGAACTCGAGGTCGCTGACCGCGACGCCGGCCCACAGCGCCAGCGCGATGCCGTCGCCCGTCGAGCCCGCGGGATTGGTGGTCGCGCCGTAGAGGTGCCCGAGGCCACCGGAGGCCAGGATGACCGCCGGCGCGTCGATGATTCCGTACCCGTCGCGGTTGCCGACGGACACGCCGGTCACGGCCGCGCCGTCGTGCAGCACACGCAGCGCGACGTGGCCGGTGCGGACGTCCAGCAGCCGGGCGGCGTGGTCGAGCGCGCGCTGCACCTCGGCGCCGGTGGCGTCGCCCCCAGCGTGCACGATGCGCCGCCGCGAGTGCCCGCCCTCACGCGTCACGTCCCAGCGGCCCGGGGCCGCCTCATCGAATCGCGCTCCGGCACCGACCAATTCGGACACCGCCCGATAGCCGTCGGCGACGATGGAGGTCACCGCGTCGGGATCGCAGAGGCCGGCGCCGGCAGCCACGGTGTCGGCGACGTGGGCCTCGACGGAGTCGTCGTTGTCGGGCAGGACCACCGCGATGCCGCCCTGGGCGTAGTGCGTGGCCGTCGCCCCGCGCGCCTGGTCGGCCTTGCTCAGCACGACGACGCGGCGCCCCGCGCGGTGGGCGGCCAGCGCGGCGGCCAATCCCCCGACGCCGGTACCGATGACGACGACGTCGGCGCTGTCGGTCCAGGCCGGGCGGGCGGTCATTCGCCGCCCCCCGGCTGACCGATCTCGATCATCCGCTGCACGCTGCGCCGGCCCGCCGCCGCGATCTCGGGGTCGACGTCGACTTCATCGGCGCCGTCCACCAGGCAGCGCAACAGCGCCGCGGGCGTGATCATCTTCATGTACTTGCAGGACGCCCGGTCGTTGACCGCGCGGAAATCGACCTGGGGTGCGGCCCTGCGCAATTGATGCAGCATGCCGACCTCGGTGGCCACCAGCACCTTGCGGGCCCGGGTCTGGTGCGCGGCGTCGAGCATGCCGCCGGTGGACAGGATCTTGACCCGGTCCGCCGGGAAGGCACCCTCGCCGGCGAGGTACAACGCCGAAGTGGCACAACCACATTCGGGATGCACGTAGAGGTCGGCGTCGGGATTCGCCCTGGCCTGTTCGGACAGCTCGTCGCCGTTGATCCCGGCGTGGACATGGCATTCACCGGCCCACACGTGCATGTTCGTGCGGCCGGTCACCCGCCGCACGTGGGCCCCCAGGAACTGGTCCGGGCAGAACAGCACCTCGCGGTCGGGGTCGATCGAGTTCACCACGTCGACCGCGTTGGACGACGTGCAGCAGATGTCGGTCAGGGCCTTCACCGCGGCGGTGGTGTTGACGTAGGAGACGACGACGGCGCCGGGGTGCTCGTCCTTCCAGGCGCGCAGCTCGTCGGCGGTGATCGAGTCGGCCAGCGAGCAGCCGGCCCGCTGATCCGGGATGAGGACCGTCTTGTCGGGGCTGAGGATCTTGGCGGTCTCGGCCATGAAGTGCACCCCGCAGAACACGATGGTGTCCTCGGGCGCCTCCGCGGCGATCCGCGACAGGGCCAGCGAATCCCCCACGTGGTCGGCGACGTCTTGAATCGCGGGCAGCTGGTAGTTGTGCGCCAGCACGGTGGCACCGCGCAGCTTCGCCAGGCGGCGGATCTCCGCGGCCCACTGCTCGTCGCCCTCCACACCGGTGTAACCGGTGGGCGTGTTGGTGACGTCGGCCATCATGTCTTCGGCGAGCGTGTCCATGCGATTCATAACCGTCACGGCGGCTCCTTTCAGCCCAGGAGGTTTTCGACTTATAATCGAAAACATGGCCCATACTAGCACTGAACACGAGGTGCTTGCGGTGGTGTTTCAGGTTCGCCAGGTAACGGACGGCCCGCGAATACAGAAACCGCAGCTTAACGTGCTGTTATGGCAGCGCGCCAGGGACCCGCAGCGCGGTGCCTGGTCGCTGCCGGGCGGACGGCTGCGCAACGACGAGGACATGACCAGCTCGGTCCGCCGGCAGCTGGCCGAGAAGGTGGACCTCAAGGAGCTGGCGCACCTGGAACAGCTGGCGGTGTTCTCCGATCCGAACCGGGTGCCGGGCGCCCGGGTGATCGCCTCGACCTTCCTGGGCTTGGTGCCCTCCCCCGCCACCCCCGAGCTGCCGCCGGACACGCGGTGGCACCCGGTGAGCTGCCTGCCCGAGATGGCGTTCGACCACGGCCCGATGGTCACCCACGCCCACGCCCGGCTGGTCGCCAAGCTGTCCTACACCAACCTCGGGTTTGCTTTGGCGCCAAAGGAATTCGCGTTGTCCACGCTGCGCGACATCTACGGCGCCGCGCTGGGCTACCAGGTCGACGCGACGAACCTGCAGCGCGTGCTGGTCCGCCGCGGCGTGATCAGCCAGACCGGCACCATCGCGCAGTCCGGTCGCAGCGGAGGCCGGCCGGCGGCCCTGTACCACTTCACCGACTCCCGGCTGCGGGTCACCGACGAATTCGCCGCGCTGCGGCCCCCCGGGCAGCCAGGCCAGGTCTGACGGCCCGCGGCGCCCGACCCGGCAAGTTTGCGGAAAGCCCGGTCGGGGGACACAGGTGAATCGGCAACCGTGGCGCGCCTGACTGCCTTTCCCGGCGAGAAGTCGCCCACGATGCGGCGATTGCGTTTTGGTTACCTGCCGTTCATGGGCGAGAATGCCGGGTGGCCTAGAAGGGAGCCTCAATGGCTGAGCTCGGCAATCTGGCAGGCACACGCGGGGCGGAGTGGATCGCCCGGCCCCCACACGAGGAATTGCAGCGCAAAGTACGCCCGCTGCTGCCCTCGGACGACCCGTTCTACCAGCCACCACTGGGGTTCCAACACGCCGAGCCCGGGACGGTGCTGCGCTCGCGCGACGTGGAGCTGGCGTTTTTGGGCCTGATTCCACAGCCGGTCAAGGCGGTGCAGCTGCTCTACCGGACGATGGACATGAACGGCGAGCCCGAGGCGACCGTGACGACCGTGATCGTCCCGGCCGAGCTCGCCCCGGAACGGCCCTGCCCGCTGCTGTCCTACCAGTGCGCGATCGACGCCGTGTCGTCGCGTTGCTTCCCGTCCTACGCGCTCCGGCGCAGGGCGAAGGCCCTGGGGGCCATCGGTCAGTTCGAGTACTTCCTGATCGCCGCCGCCGTCGCCGAGGGCTGGGCCGTCTCGGTGCCCGACCACGAGGGCCTGCACGGCCTCTGGGGTGCGCCGTACGAGCCCGGCTATCGCGTGTTGGACGGCATCCGGGCGGCGCTGGGTTCGGACCGCCTCGGGTTGTCCCCGTCGGCGCCGATCGGGTTGTGGGGTTACTCCGGCGGCGGCCTGGCCAGTGCCTGGGCCGCCGAACTGTGCGCCGAGTACGCGCCCGAGCTCGACGTCGTCGGGGCGGTGCTGGGATCACCAGTCGGCGACCTGGGCAACACCTTCCGCAGGCTCAACGGCAGCTTCCTGTCGGGCCTGCCCGCGCTGGTGGTGGCCGCGCTCGCCCACATCTACCCCGAGCTGGACCGGGTGATCAAAGAGCACAGCAACGAGGAGGGGCGCGCCCTGCTCGAATCGCTCGAGAAGATGACCACCGTGGAGGCGGTCATCCGGATGGCCGGCAAGAACATGGGTGACTACCTCGACGAGCCGCTCGAGAGCATCCTCTCGACGCCCGAGGTCACCCACGTGTTCGAGAACATCAAGCTGGGTGCGGCCGTCCCGACGCCGCCCGTGCTGATCGTGCAGGCGGTCCACGACTACCTCATCGACGTCAAGGACATCGACGTGCTCGCCGACGCCTATTCGGCAGGCGGCGCCCAGGTCACCTACCATCGCGACGCGTTCAACGAGCACATGCTGTTACACCCGCTGTCGGCTCCGATGACGCTGCGCTGGCTCACGGACCGGTTCGACCGCCGGCCGCTGACCGAGCATCTGATCCGGACCACCTGGCCGACGATGTTCCACCCGATGACCTACGTCGGGATGGCGCGCCTGGCCAAGATCGCCGCCAAGGTCATCTTCGGCCGGAGGATTCACCGCCGTCCGCTATGACAGGGGCGTGTCCGGTGCGCCCCCGGCTCCCACCGGCAGCGCGTCGCCAGACCGGCCGCCCGGAGGATAGGCGCCCAGGTCGTCGCGGGCGTCGGCGGCCGCAAACACCGCATAGAGCAGCGCGGCGATAGCGGCCGGCCACAGCAGGGTCAGCGCCACCCGCAGCGGATGGCCCGCGAAGAACACCGGCGGCGCCTGGATGACATACGCCACCGACGGGGCTTTCGACAGCGGCACCGCGTCGAAGTCCAGTGCGCCGTAGCGGAGCCGCACCAACGCCGCCCCGGTCGCCGTCGCGGCCGCGGCGACGGTCATCATGCCGATCGCGAGTGCGACCACCATTCCCGGTCCGCGCCGAACACGCCACTGCCACGCCAGCACCGGGGCCACCACGGCGAGCACGGTCAGCAGACCGAGCATCAGGCACGGCGCGTCGAAGAAGTGCTCCGACTCGGTGCCCAGATAGTCGTGGACCCGTTCACCCGCGCGGGTGAGCGCCACCACGGCGTGGATGGGCGGCGCGATCCACGCCCACAGCCCGCCGATCAGCACACCGAGCGCCAGGGAGCCCAGAGCGGCGACGGCGATGGCGCGAGTCCGGGACGTGGCCGGGGCGGTCGCGGGGGGCGCGGTTTCCGCGGGCTGGGTCACCGGTGGGCCTCCAGGTCGACGGAGTCGACCTGACCGTGCCGCGAGCACCGCGCCCGCCAGCCGTCGGGGCGAACCTGCACGACCATCCGGCGTCCGCATTCCGCGCAGAACCGGGGCGGCTCCAGGCCCAACTGCGCCGCTGTCGGCACTGCGGTGCCCCCCAATTCCCCGGTGTAGACGTTGTAGACGCCGGCACTGACCGGAGCACCAAGATCCCCAACCACAGTCGCCACGTCTCTTACAGGGTGGCGTTGAGCGCCTTGATGGGCATCTGCAGGTCGTCCAGCAGTTCCAGATCGGCTTCGGCCGGACGGCCGAGCGTGGTCAGGTAGTTGCCGACGATCACCGCGTTGATGCCGCCCAGGATGCCCTTCTTGGCGCCCAGGTCACCCAGGGTGATTTCGCGGCCCCCGGCGAACCGCAGCATCGCGCGCGGCAACGCCAGGCGGAAAGCGGCCACCGACTTCAGCGCCTCGGCCACCGGCAGCACCTCGAGGTCGCCGAACGGCGTGCCGGGCCGCGGGTTGAGGAAGTTCAACGGCACCTCGTCGGGCCCCAGCTCGGCCAGTTCGGCGGCGAACTCCGCGCGCTGCTCGAGCGTCTCGCCCATGCCCAGGATGCCGCCGCAGCACACCTCCATCCCGGCGTCGCGCACCATCGACAGGGTCTGCCAGCGCTCTTCCCAGGTGTGGGTGGTCACGACGTTGGTGAAGAACGAGCGGGCCGTCTCCAGGTTGTGGTTGTACCGGTGCACGCCCATCGCCGAGAGCTGCTCGACCTGCTCGGCGGTCAGCATTCCCAGCGAGCAGGCGATGTTGATCTCGACCTCGTTGCGGATCGCCTCGATGCCGGCCGCGACCTGGGTCATCAGCCGCTCGTCGGGGCCGCGCACGGCGGCCACGATGCAGAACTCGGTGGCACCCGACTTGGCGGTCTGCTTGGCGGCCTCGACCAGGCTGGGAATGTCCAGCCGGGCGCTGCGCACCGGGGAGGCGAACAACCCCGACTGCGAGCAGAAATGACAGTCCTCCGGGCAGCCGCCCGTCTTCAGGCTGATGATGCCCTCGACCTCGACCTCGGGGCCGCACCAGCGCATGCGCACCTCATGGGCCAGCGCCAGCAGGTCGTCGAGCCGGTCGTCGGGCAGCTGCAGCACCTGCAGCACCTGCTCCCGGCTCAGTCCCTCACCGCGCTCGAGCACCTGGTCGCGGGCAACCGCCAGGATGTCTGCGCCGTGGGCGCCGGTCGCCGGTCGAGTGGCCGCTTGAGTCACCAGTACTCCCCTGCATCGTCGTTGGCCGAGCATGCGGCCACCCCTGCCACGTGGTGGCAGCGCGAATAAAAGTGTTCAAAGTAGGGTAACGGCCGCAGAAGACAGCGTCCGCCGGGGTATCTCACCACCATGACCGATCCGCACGCCGTGTACGTCGCCCACCACATGCTCCTGCTGGCGATTCCGGCATTCCTGCCGGCGGTGGTGGTCGTGGCCGTGATCTTGTATGTCGCCTTGAAGGACCGTCGCGCCGGCGACGGCGACGCAGCGCCGGGCGGCTCCGAAGCCCGCCACGGCGCCGACGAAAAACGTGATTGACGACACGCCCGCTGGGGCATTCCGCGAACAGACACCGGATCGCTAACTTACTCCGAAGTAAGTTAGCGATCGGCTGGACCGGACGCGAGTGTGGGAGGGCACAACGATGACGTCGACGGGGCTGATGCTGCTCGCCGAGCCACCGGCGCGGGGCGCGGGACTGAATCAGGTGATCGGCCTGTCGGTCGCGGCGGTGGTGATCGCCGCGGGCATGCTGTGGGTCGGTCATGCCCACCGCACCCATCGGATCGAGTGGTTGACCCGGATCGCCGACAAGCTGGGCGAGAAGTTCCACCGGCCCAATTGGGTGGCACTTCCGGTCCTCATCTTCACGACGTTCATCATCTGTGCCCTGTTCGGGTTCATCTGGGACGTCAGCTGGCACATCGGCAACGGGCGCGACCCCGGCCCCTTGGCCAACCCCGCGCACTACTTCATCATCATCGGCCTGTTCGGAATCTTCGTCGCCGGCATGGTCTCGGTCGTGCTGCCGTTCGACAAGCCGGGCCCCGCGGCGGTGCGCATCACGCGCAACTGGTACGCGCCCGTGGGCGGCCTTCTGATGGCGGGCTGCGGGATGTACGCGATGATCGGGTTCCCCCTCGACGACATCTGGCACCGGATCTTCGGACAAGACGTAACTCTCTGGGGCCCAACGCATTTGATGATGATCGGCGGGGCGTGTTTCTCGCTCTTCTCGGTGCTGATGCTGGAGCGTGAAGGCGAGGCCCACGAAGCCGATGAGGGAATCCACGGCGCCTTCATCACCTTCTTGCGCTATCTGTCCTTCGGCGGGCTGTTCATCGGCCTGTCCGTCTACCAGATCGAGTTCGACTTCGGGGTCCCGCAGTTCCGGCTGGTGTTTCAGCCGATGCTTATCGCCGCGGCGTCCGCGCTGGCGGCCGTCGCCGCCCGCATGACGATGGGACGCGGCGCCGCGATCATCGCGGCGGTGTTCGCCATCGCGCTGCGGGGCGCGGTTGCGGTGCTGGTCGGCCCCATCCTGGGCGCCCCGATCAACTGGTTCCCGCTGTACCTGGGTCCCGCCCTCGTCGTCGAGCTGGTGGCGCTGACCCCGTTGATCAAGCGTCCGGTGGCCTTCGGCGCGGTCTGCGGCCTCGCGGTCGCCACGGTGGGGCTGTGGCTGGAGTCGCTATGGATCGGGGCGGTGTACCACTACCCGTGGCCGACGAGCATGTGGGGCGAGGCGCTGGCGATGTCGGTGCCCGTCGCGGCGTTGACCGGGGTATGCGGCGCGCTATTCGGCTTGGTCCTCACCGGCCGGCGCCTGCCGAGCCGCGGGGTCGGCATCTCGGTGGTGGCCGCGGCGGTGTTGGTGATCGGCGTCGCGGTGGCCAACGGCTTGCACATCCTCGTGCCGGGCCAGAACACCGCCACGGTGACGTTGACGGATCTCCCGAGTCCGGCGGGGCAGCGGATGGTGTCGGCCGACGTGATGATCTCCCCGACGACCATGGTCAGTGACCACCCGGACTGGCTGACGATCCTGTCCTGGCAAGGGCGGATGCAGAACGACCGTGGCCTGATGATCGACAAGCTCGCCAAGGTCGGGCCGGGGCACTATCGGTCCACCCAGCCGGTCCCGGTGTGGGGAGACTGGAAGACGCTGTTGCGGGTGCAGGACGGCCGCACGATGACGGCCGTCCCGATCTACGAGCCGGCCGACGACGCCATCCCGGCGCCCGAGGTCCCGGCGCTGGCGTCCAGCACCCGGCCCTTCGTGCTGGAGGCCACTATCCTGCAGCGCGAACGCGACCAGAGCGCGCCGGCCTGGTTGTTCACCGCCGGTGGGATCGTCGTGCTGTTCCTGACGCTGATGGTGATCAGCGCCCTCACCTGGGGCGCCGGCCGGATCAACAACTACGAAAACCTGCCCAGGCGGCCGGAGGAGGAGAAGCACACCGTGCCCGGCACCCGCCAGGCGGCGTGATCGATGGCGATTCGTAGCGCCCTCACGGCGGCGTGGGCGGCGGCACTGGTGTGGGCCTTGGTCGCCTGCGGCGCAAAAGGGCCGGCCCAGCCGCCGCCGGCCGGCCTGGACGTCTACATCACCATCGCCAACGGCCAGGTGACCCCGACCAACGCCGCCCTGCAGGCCAGGGTTAAACAGCCGATCACCCTGCACGTCACCAGCGACGCCGCAGACGAGCTGCACGTGCACTCGACGCCCGACAACAGGTTCCCGGTGGCGGTCGCGGCCAACCAGACGTTCCAGTTCAGCGTCGACGTGCCCGGCAACGTCGAGGTGGAACTGCACCATCTGAACCGCACGATCGCGACCATCCAAGTCCAGCCGTGAGCTCCCGTGGCGCGACGGTGGTGCTCGCGCACGGTCTCGGCGGATCCGGCGACCTGCCGGTGCCGTACCTGTACGCGATGGTCGGCGCGGCGTGGGCGCTGACGTTCACCTTCGCGCTCGTGGCGTTCGCCTGGCGGCGGCCGCGGTTCGACCCGGGCAAGCCGGGCCGCCCGCTGCCGGCGGTGGTGACCGCCGTGGTCGACGCGCGGGCGACGCGGTGGACGGCGGCCGCGCTGGGGCTGATCTTCGGGGCGTGGGCGGTGGCGGCCGGGGTGTGGGGCCCGCGGTCGGAGACCAACGCCCTGCTCGGGGTGTTCTACGTGCTGCTGTGGGTCGGGCTGGTGGCGATGTCGCTGCTGTTCGGCCCGGTCTGGCGGGTCCTTTCGCCGATGCGGACCGTGTACCTGTTGCTGCGGCGCGCCACGTCCGAGCGCCTGCACCGTGCGCGGTGGTCCTATCCCGAACGCTGGGGCTACCGCCCGGCCGCGCTCGGCCTGTTCGCGTTCGTCTGGATGGAACTCGCCAGCCCCGACCCGGCATCGCTGCCGGCGGTGCGGGCGTGGCTGGGCGCCTATGCCGCGGCCATGCTGGTGGGCGCCTGGCTGTGCGGCCAGCGCTGGCTGGCCCGGGCCGACCCGTTCGGCGTGTACAGCATGGCGGTGTCCCGCCTGTCACCGATTCGCCGCAACCCGCGAAGCGGGGAAATCGTCGTCGGCAACCCGCTCGATCATCTGCCGTCGTTGCCCGTGCGGCCCGGCGTGGTCGTGCTGCTCGCGGTGCTGCTCGGGTCGACGGCGTTCGACAGTTTCTCGTCGTCGCCGACGTGGCGCGGCTTCGCCGACGGCCTTTCTCGCGGCATGGGCCTGACCCCGACGCTGTCGTCGTCGGTGCTCCGAACCGCCGGGCTGATCGTCTTCATTTCCGTTGTGGCGGTGACGTTTTCGCTCGCCGCCCGCGCGACGGGCGGCGTGGACTCGCAGCAACGCCGTGCGCTGCCGGGCCAGATGGCGCATTCCCTGATCCCGATCGTGGTGGGTTACATCTTCGCCCACTACCTGACCTATCTGGTCGAGCGCGGGCAGCAGGCCGTGTTCGCGCTGGCCGACCCGTTCGGCCGCGGCTGGAATGTGCTCGGGCTGGCGCACCAGCAGGTGGCCTACGTGCTGTCCACCCACCCGCCGGTGCTGGCCGGGATCAAGGTGGCCTGCGTGGTGACCGGCCACATCGTCGCGGTGATCGCGGCGCACGACAAGGCGCTGCGGCTGCTGCCGAGCGGCCACCAGCTCACCGGCCAGCTGACGATGATGCTGGTCATGGTCGGCTACACCTTCACCGGCCTGTATCTACTGTTCGGCGGCTAGCCGATCAGGTAGTCCACCTTCTTCTCGCCGTTCCAGTGCCGCAGGCCGGCGAAGCTGCCCTCGACCAGCGGCGGGCGCCCCGCGATGCGTAGCGCCCGGCCCAGCGCCGGTCCCCCGACGTGGCGGGCCAGCGTGACGTGGGGCGTCCACTGGCCCGGCAGGCTGGTGGGCGCCGGCGCGGGTGCCAGGTGCTCGCCGCACAACCGGTGCACGTCCGCGTGGAACGCCAGCAACTCGACCGTGGGCACGATGAGCCGGGCCAGGATCGCGTTGGACCGCCCGAGCAGCAGTGACGCGCCGACCGCGCAGCCCAGCGGCAGCCGCTGGGTGATCGGCCGCAGGGCGGCGTCGGCCTCCCCGGCGATGCGGTCGGCCGCCGCGAGCGTGACGTGCGGCCGCCCGGCGGGCGCCTGGCCCGGAATCCCGGCGCCGGACAGCGCCTCCCAGAGCCCACGGATCGTCGCCTCGGTCTCGCCGTCGAAGAGCAGCTCGATGGAATGGACCATCAGCGGACCAGCGCGGTGACCCAGTCGCGGTCGAACGCCGCCGCGCTCATGTCCGCGAACGCCGCGGCGTCCATCGCTCCCGCCCCCGCGGGCAGCGCCGCCCGCACCGGCGCCAGCCGGTCCAGGGCCGAGCGATTCGAGGTCTCCGCCGGTCCGGGCCTTGCCGGCCAGCTGCCGATCACCAGGCCGGCGCACGAAACGTGGTGCGCGGCAAGCGCTTCCAGAGTGAGGGCGGTGTGGTTGAGAGTCCCCAGTTCCGCGGTGACCGCGACCAGCGCCGCGGCGGCCAGCTCGACCGCCAGGTCGCGCAGGGTGACGCCCGCGTCGGCGAGTTCGACCAGCAACCCGCCCGCTCCCTCGACCAGGGTCAGCCGGCCGGGGCGGTCCAGGCCGGCGATCAGCCGCAGCAGCTGACGGCCGGTGGGCAGCGTCGCGCCGGCCTGCTCGGCCGCGGCGGCCGGCGCCAGGGGTTGCGGGTAGCGGGCCAGGCCGGCGACCTCCGTCACGCCGGACAGCCGGACGACCTCGGCGAGGTCGTCGTCCCCGGCGTCGGTGCCGGTCTGGACCGGCTTGCACACCGCCACGTCCATGCCCGCCTGGCGCGCGTGGCAGGCCAGCGCCGCGGTGACGACGGTCTTGCCGACGCCGGTGCCCGTGCCGGTGACGACCAGGACGGTCAAGGGCGCGTCACGGCGAGCACCTCGGTGAGCACGCGCCGGGCGAGGTCGAGTTCGGCCGCGTCCAGCGACGCGCGCGCGGTCAGCCGCAGCCGGGAGGTCCCGGCGGGCACGGTCGGGGGCCGGAAGCAGCCGACCTTCACGCCGGCGTCCAGGCAGGCGGTCGCGGCGGCCAGGGCCACCTCCGGGTCGCCGAGGATCACCGACACCACCGCCGACTGCGGGACACCGGGGACGTCGCAGGCCCCGGCCAGGATGCGGGCGTGCCGCAACACCGCCCCGGACCGCCAGGGTTCGGCCCGCAGCACGCTCAGCGCGGCCCGGGCGGCGCCCACCGCCGCCGGCGCCAGGCCGGTGTCGAAGATGAACGTCCGCGCCGCGTCGATCAGGTGCGCGCGCACCGCCGCGGGGCCGAGCACCACGCCGCCCTGACTGCCCAGCGCCTTGGACAGGGTCGTGGTCATCACCACGTCGGGGGCGCCCGCGAGCCCGAGCTCGTGCAGCAGCCCGCGCCCGTCACCGCGCACGCCCAGGCCGTGGGCCTCGTCGACGATCAGCAGCGCGCGGTGGCGACGGCAGACCTCGTGCAGCTCCCGCAGCGGCGCCAGCGCGCCGTCGGCACTGAACACCGACTCGGTGATGACGACGGCGCGTTCCTCCGCGCGCGAGGCGAGGGCCTCCTCCACTGCGGCGACGTCGCGGTGCGGGGTCACGGTCACGCGGGCCCGCGACAGCCGGCAGGCGTCGACCAGGGAGGCATGCGACAGGGCGTCGGACACCAACAGGGCGCCCCGGCCGGACAGGCCGACGACGGCACCCAGGTTGGCGGCGTATCCCGACGAGAACAGCAGGCCCGCCGATGCGCCGACGTATTCGGCCAGTTCGGACTCGAATTGCTGGTGCAGTTCGGTGTCGCCGGTGACCAGCCGCGAGCCGGTTGCCCCGGCGCCCCACATGCGCAGCGCCGCGACGCCGCCCTCGATCACGTCGGGATGCTGTGACAGTCCGAGGTAGTCGTTGGAGGCCAGATCGAGCTCGGTGGCGACGGCCGGGCGGGGCCGCAACGAGCGACGCAGCCCGGCCTCGCGGCGTTGCTTCTCCACGGCCTCCAGCCACGACAGCGGTGACGTCTCGATCGGTGCCTTCATCGGGGATCAGCCTAGTGGCGACCGCGAGCGCGGCGATGCCGGGCGCTGCGGGTCGTCACCATTAGCCCTGTGGCGACCGCGAGCGCGGCGATGCCGGGCGCTGCGGGTCGTCACCATTAGCCCTGTGGCGACCGCGAGCGCGGCGATGCCGGGCGCTGCGGGTCGTCACCATTAGCCCGGTGGCGACCGCGAGCGCGGCGATGCCGGGCGCTGCGGGTCGTCACTGCTAGCGGACGAGCTGGGCGACCTGAACCATCGCCGAGGTGATCTGGGCGATCTCGTCTGGCGTGCAAATGTAGGGCGGCATCGCATAGATCAGGTTGCGGAAGGGGCGCAGCCAGACGCCGTTGTCCAGCGCCGCCGGGGTGGCGACGGCCAGGTCGACCGGGCGGGCGCACTCGATGACGCCGATCGCGCCGCACACCCGCACGTCGGTCACGCCGGTCAGCGCGCGGGCGGGTTCGAGGCCGGCCGCCAGCCCGGCGGACAGGCCGGCGACCCGCCCACGCCAGTCCTGGCCGAGCAGCAGCTCGACGCTGGCCACTGAGACCGCACAGGCCAGCGGGTTGGCCATGAAGGTCGGGCCGTGCATCAGCGCGCCGGCCTCGCCGGCGCTGATGGTGTGCGCGATCTCGGTGCTGCACAGCGTGGCCGCCAGGGTGACATATCCACCGGTCAACGCCTTGCCGACGCACATGATGTCCGGGCTCACCCCGGCGTGGTCGGCCGCGAAGAGCGCTCCGGTGCGGCCGAAGCCGGTCGCGATCTCGTCGAAGATCAACAGGACGCCGTGCCGTCGGCACAGCTCACGCAGGTCGCGCAGATAGCGGGGATCGTGGAAACGCATCCCGCCCGCGCCCTGCACCACGGGCTCGACGATGACCGCCGCCAGTTCTCCGGCATGCCGCGCGAGTTGCTGCTCGAAGGCCGCGCTGTAGGCCGGGTCGTAGTCGCGCGGCACCTGCGGGGCGAACACCTGGCGGGCCAGGATGTCGGTCCACAACGAGTGCATCCCGCCGTCGGGGTCGCAGACGCTCATGGGCGTGAAGGTGTCCCCGTGGTAGCCGCCCCGCCAGGTCATCAGCCGGTACTTGCCGGGCCGGCCGCGGGCGCGCCAGTACTGCAGCGCCATCTTGACCGCGACCTCGACCGACACCGATCCGGAGTCGCTGAAGAAGACGGTGTCCAGCCCCGGCGGGGTGATCTCCACCAGCAATTGCGCCAGCCGCGCGGCCGGCTCGTGGGTGAGCCCGCCGAACATGACGTGGTTCATCACGCCCAGCTGCGCGGTCAGCGCGGCGTCCAGCTCGGGGTGGCCGTGCCCGTGGATCGCAGTCCACCAGGAGCTCATCGCGTCCAGCGCCTCGATCGGCCTGCCGTCACGGATCAGGGTCAGCCAGGCGCCCCGGGCGGCGACCGCCACCACCGGCGCGACGGCTTCGCTGCCGATGGTGCTGTACGGGTGCCACACGTGCGCAGCGTCGATCGCGCTGATCTGCTCGGGCGTCAGCCCGGCCCTCGCCGCAGGCATAGTGATCGAGGGTAAAGCAGCCGAGTCGCACAAACTCCGCCCATCGTGGAGCATGGGACCCGATGGCTACGCCGCACCCGCCCGGTAAACCCGCCACGGGCCCCTATCCGACCAAGGACCCCAATTCCCCCCTGGTCGACTACGACGACGAAGCGCCACGGGTCATCCGGCTGCGGCTGGCCGCATGGGATGTGACCTGCACCGTCGTGTTGCTGGCCGTGCTCATCCTGCTGGCCACCGCGACGACGTGGCCGACCCGCCTGTTCGGCTTCCTCGAGCACGTGTGCGCCGACGAGACCTGCGGACCGGTGCCCTTCGGGATCGACTACTACATCCGCCCGGTGGTGTGGGGCGGAATCGGTGCGGCGATCGCCGCCGCCGTAGTCGGCCCTCTGGTGTCCATGCTGAAGGGCTGGTACATGTCCTTCTGGCCCGTGCTGGCCCTCACCCTGATCATGGTCAGCTCCGTCGCCGGGTCCCTGCTGACCATGTTCAGCGAACGCTACTGGGTGTAGGCGCCCCGCCACCGCGGTTCGGCCGTCGGGCGCTCCGGGCCCCACGCTGAGACCCAAATCACAACTGCGCATACGGGATTCGCCCGCCCAGTCACCTTCCGGTCACGGTACGACAAAAAATCCCGCCGGAGGCTGGCGGCTAACAAGCGTTGTTGTCAGAGTGGTTGCAGTGACTGATGTGAAAACAGGGGCTTCCCCCGCTGTTCACATCCGCAAAGGTCATGCAGCGGCGTCGGCCCCAATGTGGAGGCTCTCGCCCAAGTCATGCAACGGCGGCGGACGCGTGAAGTCACCGCGCTGAGGCCAGAGAGCCCTGAGAGGCCAAGGACATGAAACGCATCTACGCCTTCGCGATCGGTCTGGCGATCGTCGCGGCCCCGGTGGCCGCCGCCCCCGTCGTCGCGTCCGCCGACCCGGGCGCCCGGTCGATGGACTACCAGCAGGCCACCGACGTGGTGATCGCGCGCGGGCTGTCGCAGCGCGGCGTGCCGTTCTCGTGGGCCGGTGGTGGCATCAACGGCCCCACCCGCGGCACCGGGACGGGCATCAACACCGTCGGATTCGACGCCTCGGGCCTGATGCAATACGCCTACGCCGGCGCCGGCATCAAGCTGCCGCGCTCGTCCGGGGCGATGTACAAGGTCGGCCAGAAGGTGCTGCCGCAGCAGGCGCACAAGGGCGACCTGATCTTCTACGGCCCCGAGGGCACCCAGAGCGTGGCGATGTACCTGGGCAACAACCAGATGCTCGAGGTGGGCGACGTCGTGCAGGTTTCGCCGGTGCGCGCCAACGGCATGGCCCCGTACCTGGTCCGGGTCCTGGGTGTCCCGTCGACGCCGGCCCAGCAACTGCCGCAGCAACTGCCCGCGCAGCAAGCGCCGACGCAGCAGACCCCGCTGCAGCAGCCACCGGTCCAGCAACTGCCGACACAGCAGGCCCCGGTGCAGCAGGCGCCGACCCAGCAACTGCCGGCCCAGCAGGCCCCGCTGCAGCAGCCGCCGGTCCAGCAACTGCCGACACAGCAGGCCCCGGTGCAGCAGGCGCCGCTGCAACAACAGTCCGCGCAGGCCCCGCTGCAGCAGGCCCCGATGCAGCAACACCCGGCGCCACAGGCACCGTTGCAGCAGGCGCCGCTGCAGCAGGCACCGTTGCAGCAGGCGCCGTTGCAGCAGACCCCGATGCAGCAACTGCCGACCCAGCAAGCGTCGCCGCAACAGGCCCCCGTGCAGCTGCTGCCGCCCCAGCAATCTCCGTTCCTGCCCCCGGCGGCCGGCACCGCCCGGTAATTCCCGGCGCTTCCCGGGGTGTTTTCAACACCGCCACCTGCTCCTGACCGGGAGCGGGTGGCGGTTTTCGGTAAATTAGCGGTCAATCATGCCGACCCTGTCCCTGCCTCCCCGACCGGTCGCGACCGCGAAACCGGTCACTTCGGGAGCGCGTAAGACGGGGTTCTATCGCTACGACCTCGACGGGTTGCGCGGCATCGCGATCGCGCTGGTCGCCGTGTTCCACGTCTGGTTCGGCCGGGTCTCCGGCGGCGTCGACGTGTTCCTGGCGCTGTCGGGATTCTTCTTCGGCGGCAAGATCATTCGCGCGGCGCTGAACCCGGCCGCCACCCTGTCGCCGGTGGCGGAGGTGATCCGGCTCGTGCGCCGCCTGGTCCCGGCTCTCGTCGTGGTGCTGGCCGGGTGCGCGGTGCTGACCATTCTGGTGCAGCCGGAAACCCGCTGGGAGACCTTCGCCGACCAGAGCCTCGCCAGCCTCGGCTACTACCAGAATTGGGAGCTGGCCAGCACCGCGTCGGACTACCTGCGCGCGGGCGAAGCCGTCAGCCCCCTGCAACACGTCTGGTCCATGTCGGTGCAGGGCCAGTTCTACGTCGCCTTCCTGCTGTTGGTCGCCGGGTGCGCGTACCTCTTCCGCCGTCGGCTGGGCGCCCGCCTGCGCACCCTGTTCCTGGTGCTGCTGACGGCGCTGACGGTCGCGTCGTTCGTCTACGCGATCGTCGCGCACCAGAGCGACCAGGCCGCCGCCTACTACAACAGCTTCGCGCGCGCCTGGGAGCTGTTGGTGGGGGCGCTCGTCGGTGCGCTGGTGCCGTCCATCCGCTGGCCGATGTGGTTGCGCACGCTGTTGGCCACCGCCGCGCTGGCCGCGATCGCGTCGTGCGGGGCCCTGATCGACGGCGTGGAGGAATTCCCCGGCCCGTGGGCGCTGGTGCCCGTCGGGGCCACCACGCTGATGATCCTCGCGGGGGCCGGCCTGCAGGGCGATCCCGCAGCCAAGGACCGGCTGCCGCTGCCGAACCGGCTGCTGGCCACCGGGCCGCTGGTCGCATTGGGCGCGATGGCGTATTCGCTCTATCTGTGGCACTGGCCGCTGCTGATCTTCTGGCTGTCCTTCACCGGGCACCGGCACGCCAACTTCGTCGAAGGCACGGCGGTGCTGCTGGTCTCGGGGCTGCTGGCATACCTGACCACCCGGCTCGTCGAGGATCCGCTGCGCTACCGCACCGCCGGGAGGGCACCGGCGCCCGCGCCCGCCTGGCTGGCCCACCTGCCCAGGCCCACGATGGCGCTGGGAACGGCGATCGTGCTGCTGGGCGTCACGCTGACGGCGACGTCGTTCACGTGGCGCCAGCACGTCACCGTCCTGCGGGCCGCGGGCAAGGAGCTCAGCGTGCTCAACCCGCAGGACTATCCGGGGGCCCGCGCCCTGACCGAGCACGTGCGGGTACCGGCGTTGCCGATGCGGCCCAGCGTGCTGGAGGTCAAGGACGACCTGCCGTCCTCCACCCGCGACGGTTGCATCAGCGACTTCGTCAACCCCGCGGTGGTGGTGTGCACCTACGGCGACACGACCGCGGACCGCACGATCGCGCTGGCGGGTGGGTCCCACGCCGAGCACTGGCTGCCCGCGCTGAGCCTGCTCGGCCGGATGCACCACTTCAAGGTGACGACATATCTCAAGATGGGCTGCCCGCTGTCCACCGAGGAAGTCCCGTTGATCATGGGCAACAACCTCGCCTACCCGCAGTGCCGGGAGTGGGTGGAACAGGCGATGGACAAGGTGATCGCCGATCGCCCCGACTACGTGTTCACCACGACCACCCGGCCGTGGAACATCAAGCCCGGTGACGTGATGCCGGCGACGTACATCGGAATCTGGCAGCGGTTCTCCGACAACAACATTCCGATCCTCGGCATGCGCGACACCCCCTGGTTGGTCAAAAACGGCCAGCCGTTCGATCCGGCGGATTGCCTGGCCAAGAAGGGCGGCAACCCCCAGTCGTGCGCGATCAAGCGATCCGACGTGTTGTCCGACCGCAACCAGACCCTCGACTTCGTCACACAGTTCCCCCTGCTGAAGGTGCTCGACATGTCCGACGCCATCTGCCGCGCCGACGTGTGCCGCCCGGTCGAGGGCAACGTGCTGATCTACCACGGCGCGCACCACCTCACCCCCACCTACGTGCGGACCATGGCGGGTGAATTGGGCGGCCAGATCGCCGCCAACACCGGTTGGTGGTGAACGCGCCCGGCGCCGCTGACCGCGACTAAGGTCGAGTGGTGCCGACCGACAATCACGCTTCAGCAGCAGGCGTATCTGGTAATCAGCAGCCGAAACTGGCCACCGTATGGCCGGGGAACCCCTATCCGCTCGGCGCCTCGTATGACGGGGCGGGGACCAACTTCTCGGTGTTCTCCGAGATCGCCGAGAGGGTCGAGTTGTGCCTGATCGACGACGCCGGGGCGGAATCGCGCATCCCGCTCGACGAGGTTGACGGCTTTGTCTGGCATGCCTATCTGCCGAACATCACCCCGGGCCAGCGCTACGGCTTCCGGGTGTACGGGCCCTTCGATCCGGCCGCCGGCCACCGCTGCGACCCGAGCAAGCTTCTGCTCGACCCGTACGGCAAGGCGTTCCACGGCGAGTTCACCTTCGGCCAGGCGCTGTTCTCCTACGACATGAAGGCCGTCCACCCCGACGGCGATGACGCCGACCCCGGGACTCCCCCGATGGTCGACTCGCTGGGCCACACCATGACCAGCGTGGTGAGCAACCCCTTCTTCGACTGGGGCTCGGATCGTTCGCCGCTCACCCCCTACCACGAAACGGTGATCTACGAGGCCCACGTGAAGGGCATGACCCAGACCCACCCGGGCATCCCCGCCGAACTTCGCGGCACCTTTGCCGGCATGGCTCACCCGGTGGTCATCGACTACCTCAAGTCGCTGAACGTCACCGCGCTGGAGCTGATGCCGGTGCACCAGTTCATGCACGACTCGCGGCTGCTGGACCTCGGCTTGCGAAACTACTGGGGTTACAACACTTTCGGGTTCTTCGCGCCGCACAATCAATACGCGGCCAACCGCAACGCGAGCGTCGCCGAGTTCAAGTCGATGGTGCGTGCGCTGCACGAAGCCGGCATCGAGGTCATCCTCGACGTGGTATACAACCACACCGCCGAGGGCAATCACCTCGGCCCGACGATCAACTTCCGCGGCATCGACAACGCCGCCTACTACCGGCTCGTCGACGAGGATCTGCGCCTGTACAAGGACTACACGGGCACGGGCAACAGCCTCAACGCCCGCCACCCGCACGTCCTGCAGCTGATCATGGACTCGCTGCGCTATTGGGTGACCGAGATGCACGTCGACGGGTTCCGCTTCGATCTGGCCGCCACGCTCGCGCGGGAGCTGCACGACGTCGACCGATTGAGCGCGTTCTTCGATCTGGTGCAGCAGGATCCGATTGTCAGCCAGGTCAAGTTGATCGCCGAGCCGTGGGACGTCGGCGAGGGTGGCTACCAGGTCGGAAATTTCCCGGGTTTGTGGACGGAGTGGAACGGGAAGTATCGCGATACTGTGCGTGACTACTGGCGGGGCGAGCCCGCAACCTTGGGCGAGTTCGCGTCCCGGCTGACCGGGTCGTCGGACCTGTATGAGGCGACCGGCCGTCGCCCGAGCGCCAGCATCAACTTCGTCACCGCCCACGACGGGTTCACGCTCAACGACCTGGTTTCCTACAACGAAAAGCACAACCTGGCCAACGGCGAAGACAACCGGGACGGCGAAAGCCACAACCGCTCATGGAACTGCGGCGTCGAGGGACCGACCGACGACCCGGAGATCTTGGCGCTGCGCGCCCGCCAGATGCGTAACTTCTGGGCGACCCTGATGCTCAGTCAGGGCACGCCGATGATCGCGCACGGCGACGAGCTGGGCCGCACCCAGAACGGCAACAACAACGTGTACTGCCAGGACTCCGAATTGTCTTGGATGGATTGGTCGTTGGTGGACAAGAATTCGGACCTGCTGGCGTTCGCGCGCAAGGTGAGCAAGTTGCGCAAGAACCACCCGGTGTTCCGCCGCCGCCGGTTCTTCGAGGGTGAGCCGATCCGAAGCGGCGACGACGTGCGCGACATCGCCTGGCTTAATCCGAGCAGCCGCGAGATGACGCACGAGGACTGGGGTGCAAGCATTCACAAGTGTGTGGCGGTGTTCCTCAACGGCGAGGCGATCACCGCACCCAATGCACGCGGCGAACGGGTGGTCGACGACTCATTCCTGTTGTGCTTCAACGCCGGCGAGGAGCCGGTGCAGTTCGTACTGCCGAACAACGAATATGCGCAGGAGTGGACCGTGGAACTGGACACCAACGACCAGGTGGGCGTCAAAGACGATGGCCCCCAGGTGATGAACGCCGAGGAGCAGATCGTGGTGGGTTCACGTTCACTTCTGGTATTACGTAAGACCATGTGACGCATGGCCTTACCCATACTGTCGACCTACCGGCTGCAGCTGCGGGGTGAGGCCAGCGGGTTCGCGTTCACCTTCGCCGACGCGGAAAATCTGCTGGATTACCTGGACGAGCTCGGGGTGTCGCACCTCTACCTGTCCCCGATCATGACCGCGGCCACCGGGTCCAACCACGGCTACGACGTCACCGACCCGACGACGGTCTCCCCCGAGCTCGGCGGCCGCGATGGGCTGGAACGGCTGTCGGCGGCGGCGCGCGAGCGCGGCATCGGCCTGATCGTCGACATCGTGCCCAACCACGTGGGGATCGACCAGCCCCAGCAGAACGCGTGGTGGTGGGACGTGCTGACGCACGGCCGGTCCTCGGACTATGCAACGTATTTCGACATCGACTGGGACCTCGACGCGGACGGCCGCATCGTGCTGCCGATCCTGGGTTCCGACGACGACGCCGCCGACTTGCACGTCGATGGTGACCTGCTGCGGCTGGGTGACCTGGCCCTGCCCATGGCGCCCGGCACCGCGGAGGGGACCGGACCCGAGGTGCACGATCGCCAGCACTACCGGCTGGTGGGCTGGCGCAACGGCGTGTGCGGCTACCGGCGTTTCTTCTCGATCACCTCGCTGGCCGGGCTGCGCCAGGAGGACCGCGCGGTGTTCGACGCGACCCACGCCGAGGTCGCCCGCTGGGTGGCCGAGGGACTCGTCGACGGCGTGCGCATCGATCACCCCGACGGGCTGTCCGACCCCTGCGGCTACTTGGCGTGGTTGCGCGAATCGGTTGGCCCGCAAACGTGGATCGTGATCGAAAAGATCCTCGCGGTCGACGAGGCGCTCGAGCCCACCCTGCCCGTCGGCGGCACCACCGGCTACGACGTGCTGCGTGAGGTCGGCGGCGTGTTCGTCGACCCGAGCGGCGCGCCCGCGCTGACCGAGCTCGTCGAGTCGGCGGGCCTGGACTACGGCGCGGCGCCGCAGATGTTGTCCGAACTGAAGATCCACGCGGCCACCGACACGCTGGCCAGCGAACTGCGCCGGCTGTGCCGCGCCGTCGTGGCGGCGGCCGGCGCCGATCACCCACGGCTGCCCGACGCGGTAGCCGCGCTGCTCACCCATATCGGCGTCTACCGCTGCGACTATCCGGGGCTGTCGGCGATCATGCCGACCGCGCTCGCCGAAACCCAAGCGCGCGCACCGGAATTGGGGCCCGCCCTGCAGGTGCTCGCCGCGGCGCTGGCCTCCGGCGGCGAGCCGGCCACCCGGCTGCAGCAGCTGTGCGGCGCGGTCACCGCCAAGGCAAGCGAGGACTGCTACTTCTACCGCGATGCCCGGCTGGTGTCGCTCAACGAGGTGGGCGGCGAACCGCACCGGTTCGGCGTCGGCGCGGCGGAGTTCCATCACAGCGCCGCCGCCCGCGCCCGCCTGTGGCCGCAGACGATGACGACGCTGACCACGCACGACACCAAGCGCGGCGAGGACGTGCGAGCCCGCATCGGGGTGCTGTCGCAGGTTCCCTCGCTGTGGACCGAGTTCGTCGCCCGCTGGGAGGTCGACGCGCCCTCACCCGACCGGGCCACCGGACAGTTCCTGTGGCAGAACATCTTCGGCGTGTGGCCGGTCGGCGGCGAGGTCACCGCAGAGCTGCGCCAGCGGCTGCACGCCTACGCCGAGAAGGCCATCCGCGAAGCGGCCTGGCGCACCTCGTGGAATGACCCGGACGCCGAGTTTGAGGACGCCGTGCACCGGTGGCTGGATGAGGTGTTCGACGGCCCGGTGGCGGGCCAACTGACCGAACTGGTCGTCCAGCTCAACCCGCACGCCGCCAGCGACGCACTGGGCCAGAAGCTGCTGGCCCTGACGGTGCCCGGGATACCGGACGTCTACCAGGGCACGGAACTGTGGGACGACAGCCTCGTGGACCCGGACAACCGCAGGCCGGTCGACTACGCGGCCCGGCGCGACGCGTTGAAGGCGTTGGAGCACCCCAAGATTCGGGTGGTCACGACGGCGCTCCGGGTGCGTCGCGCCCACCCGGAAACCTTCCTGCATGGCCACTACGTGCCCGTCCTGGCCGACGGCGACGCCGGCGACCACGTGCTCGCCTTCCGCCGAGGCGACGACATCGTGGTCGCGGTGACCCGCTGGACCGTGCGGCTGGCCGAAACCGGCTGGGGCAACACGGTGCTGCCGCTGCCCGACGGGACCTGGAAGGACGCCCTGACCGGTGCCGTCGCGGACGGCCCGACCTCGGCCGCGCAGCTGTTCGCCGACCTGCCCGTCGTACTGCTGGAGCGTCACCATGACTGAATTCCGCGTCTGGGCACCCAAACCGGAGTCGGTCCGGCTCGACGTCGAGGGCCGGGTGCACCCGATGACGCGCGCCGACGACGGCTGGTGGCACACGAGGGTCGACGCGGCGCCGGATGCCCGCTACGGGTTCGTGCTCGACGACGATCCCACCGTGCTGCCCGACCCGCGCTCACCCCGCCAGCCCGACGGCGTGCACGCGCGCTCGCAGCTGTGGGACCCGGCCGGCGCGGCGTGGACCGACGACGACTGGCAGGGCCGGCCGGTCGAGGGCGCGGTGATCTACGAACTGCACCTGGGCACCTTCACCGAGGCCGGCACCTTCGACTCCGCGATCGAGAAGCTGGACTACCTGGTGGACCTGGGCGTCGACTTCGTCGAGCTGATGCCGGTGAATTCCTTTGCCGGAACGCATGGCTGGGGATACGACGGGGTGCTGTGGTACAGCGTGCACGAACCCTACGGCGGCCCCGACGGCCTCGTCCGGTTCGTCGACGCCTGCCACGCGCGGGGTCTGGGCGTGCTGATCGACGCGGTGTTCAACCACCTCGGCCCGTCGGGCAACTACCTGCCGAAGTTCGGGCCCTACCTGTCGTCGGCCAGCAACCCCTGGGGCGAGGGCATCAACATCGCCGACGCCGACTCCGACGAGGTACGCCGCTACATCATCGGGTGCGCGTTGCGCTGGATGCGCGACTTCCACGCCGACGGGCTGCGGCTGGACGCCGTGCATGCCCTGGTGGACACCACGGCCATCCACATCCTCGAGGAGCTCGCGACCGAAACCGATTGGCTGTCGCAGCAGTTGGGCCGTCCGCTGTCGCTGATCGCCGAGAGCGACCTCAACGACCCGCGGCTGATCACCGCGCGCGACCGTGGGGGGTACGGCCTGACCGCGCAATGGGCGGACGACATCCATCACGCCATCCACACCGCGGTGTCGGGTGAGCGGCAGGGTTACTACGCGGATTTCGGGTCGCTGGCCACGCTGGGACAAACGCTGCGCCACGGATACTTTCACGCGGCCACGTATTCGTCGTTCCGGCGCCGCCGCCACGGCCGGCCGCTGGACACCACGGAAAAGTCGGGCATCCCCGGCACCCGGCTGGTCGCGTACACCTGCACGCATGACCAGGTCGGCAACCGGGCGCTCGGGGACCGGCCGTCACAGAACCTGACCGGCGGGCAGCTGGCGATCAAGGCCGCGCTTGCGCTCGGGACGCCCTTCACCGCAATGCTTTTCATGGGTGAGGAGTATGCGGCGTCGACGCCGTTCCAGTTCTTCAGCTCGCATCCCGAGCCGGAGCTGGCCAAGGCCACCGCCGAAGGGCGCAAGGCCGAGTTCGCCGAACACGGCTGGGATGCCGACGAGATCCCCGACCCGCAGGACCCGCAGACGTTCCGGCGCTCGAAACTCAGGTGGGACGAGGTCGACTCGGGCGAGCACGGCCGCGTGCACCGGCTCTACCGCGAGCTGATCGCCTTGCGGCACAGCGACCCCGACCTGGCCGACCCGTGGCTGGAGCACCTCACGGTCGACTACGACGAGGACCAGCGCTGGATCAGCGTGTCGCGCGGGCGGTTGCGCATCGTATGCAACCTCGGGCCCGAGGCGGTGAAGGTGCCCGTCGCCGGTGACGTGGTCCTGGCCTGGGGCGATCCCTCGGTCGACGCCGACCACACGGTGCTGGAAGGCCAGTCCTTCGCCATCCTGGCGGTGCGCGCCCAGACGTAAAGGCGCGGCTGTGGATAACGGTGAGCGGCCGCGCCGGGCGACCGTCGATGATTCGCCAATGAATCGATCCGCATTCGGCCGGTGTATCGGCCTGCTGAGGAAGAAGAACACGACGCCGGCTCCGCCGGTCGCGCTCGACGAGACGCCGCCGGAGCGCAGCGTGGTCCTGTTGTGGACGGGCCCCGGTCTGGGAAACGGTCGCACCTAAGGCGTTTAGACGCTGGGGCGGCCCGCGCCGTGCACCGCCGCGGCGATCGCGTCCGCCAGCGGGTCGATCTCGTCGGCCGTCAGGTCCGCGACGGTGACGCGGATCCCCGGCGGGGTGCCGATCCGAAACCGCGTGCCAGGGGCAGCCGCCCAGCCCGCGCCGAGCAACCGGGTGATCGCGACGGTCTCGTCGGGCACGGGGACCCAGACGTTGAGTCCGGAGCGCGCGTGCGCCACGACGTCGCGCTCGGCGAGGGCGGCGGACAGTCGCCGGCGGGTTTCGCCGTACTGGCGCTCGGCCTTCGCGACGAGTCGCGTGGCCGCCTGATCCGACCACAGGCGGATGGCCAGGTCCTGCAGCAGGTGACTCACCCAGCCCGGGCCGAGCCGCAGGCGGCCGTGCACCCGTTCGACGGTGCGGCGGTCGCCCGCGAGCACGGCCACGCGCAGGTCGGGTCCGTAGGCCTTGGACGCGGACCGCACGAACGCCCAGTGCCGGGTCGTGCCGGCCAGCGTGCGCAGCGGGGCGCCGGAGATGCCCGCGCAGTGATCGTCCTCGACGAGCAGCAGATCGTCGGCCCGCTGCGCCAACAGTCGCCGCAGCGCCTCGGCGCGGTCGGCGGATAGTGCCGCCCCCGTGGGGTTTTGGGCGCGATTGGTGATGACGATCCCGCGCACCCCGCGGGCCAGCGCCCGCGCCAGGTCGGCCGGCAGCGGCCCGTCGTCGTCAACCCGGACCGGCTCGGCTGAAAGTCCGAGGGCGGCAAGCAGATCAAGCAGATTGGCCCAGCCCGGGTCCTCGACGGCGACGCGGTCGCCGGGACGCAGATGCGCGGTCAGGACGCGCTCGATGCCGTCGAGGGCGCCGCTGGTCACCGCGAGGTGCTCGGCCGGAACGCCATCGGCGGAAAGCGCCGCCCGGGTGAACTCGGCCAACGCCGCCGACATCGCCGGCTCGCCGTACAGCACCGGGCGGCCCGCAACGGGTCCGGCCAGGGTGGCCCCCGCGAGGGGCAGCAGGGCGGGGTCCGGATTCCCGGTCGACAGGTCGCGCACCCCGGCGGGCACGTCGAGCGCCAGCAGTGACCGCGGCGTGGTCGCCGGGCGGTGCCGCACCCGGGTACCTCGCCGGCCCGCGGTCTCGACGGCCCCGCGCTGACGCAGCAGGCGGTAGGCCGCGGCGGCGGTGTTGGCGTTCACGCCGAGGCGGGCGGCCAGCTCACGGACGGGCGGCAGCGCATCCCCAGGCGCCAGGGAACCCGCCGAAATCGCCTCTTCGATGCTGGCGGCTATGGAGTCCGCACCCGTCCCGGTTATGCTGCTTTGTACTGACACGCTACCAATTATGTACTAGTACGAAAGCAAAGGCTATGCAGACCGGATACCAGCCGACGCCGCGAACCACACCCACGCGCTACCGCGAGCGCATGCACTACGACCGCGAGACGGTCCACCAGATCCTCGACGCGTCGCTGATCTGCCACCTGGGCTACCTCAGCGCCGGCCGGCCGGTGGTGCTGCCGACGACGCATGCCCGCCTCGGCGAGACGCTCTACCTGCACGGCTCCACCGGCGGCGGCCCCCTGCTCGCGGCCCGCGCCGCGCCGGATGGCCTGCCCGTGTGCGTCACCGTCACCCTGGTCGACGGGCTGGTGCTCGCGCGCTCCGCCATGCACCATTCGGTGAACTTCCGCTCGGTGGTCGTGCTGGGCGACGCGCGCGCGGTCGACGACGAGGCGGAGAAACGGCGGGCTCTCGCCGGCCTGCTCGATCACCTCGCGCCCGGGCGCGCCGCCGACTGCCGGGGCCCGAACCCGCGCGAACTGGCCGCGACCGGCGTTCTCGCGCTCGACCTCGTGGAGGTATCGGCCAAGGTGCGCACCGGAGGGCCGGTGGACGACCCGGAGGATTGCGCGCTGCCACACTGGGCGGGGGTGGTGCCGCTGAGAGTGACGGCCGGGCCGCCGGTGCCGGCCGGGGACCTGGATCCCGCCACGCCGGTGCCGGCATACCTCCCCCGACTGCGCGAGCGTCCGTGTCTGCACGGCGACACGCCGTAAAGCGCGTACGAATGCGGACGCTCGCTGGGCTAGAACAGCAGGTAGCGGTAGGCGGGCGAGCCGGGCTCGAGGCGTTCGACGTGCAGCTCGGTGGCCCGCATCCGCGCCAGTAGGCCGTCCAGATCGGCCGAGGACGCCAGCTGGATCCCCACCAGTGCCTCACCGGTCTCGCGGTTGTTGCGCTTGATGTACTCGAACAAGGTGATGTCGTCGTCGGGTCCCAGCACCTCGTCGAGGAACCGGCGCAGCGCCCCGGGCTCCTGCGGAAAGTCCACCAGGAAGTAGTGCTTGAGGCCGAGGTGGACCAGCGAGCGTTCCAGCACCTCCCCGTAGCGCGACACGTCGTTGTTGCCGCCCGAGATGAGGCACACCACCGTCGAGCCGGGCTCGATGTCGGCGTCCAGCAGTCCCGCGACCGACAGCGCGCCGGCGGGCTCGGCGATGATGCCCTCGTTCTGGTAGAGGTCCAGCATCGCGGTGCACACCGCTCCCTCGTCGATCGTGGTGATCGACACCATGTCACCGGCGGCCGCCAGCGCGGCGTAGGTCAGCGTGCCCGCGCGCCGCACCGCCGCACCGTCGACGAACTGGTCGACGTGGTCCAGCGTCACCGGCTTGCCGGCGGCCAGCGCGGCCATCATGGCCGCGGCCCCGGCCGGTTCGACGCCCAGCACCGAGGTGTTCGTCGTCCGCTCGGCCAGGTAGGTGGTGATGCCGGCGATGCAGCCACCGCCGCCCACGGGGACCACCACCAGGTCGGGCTCGTTATCCAGCTGTTCCAGCACCTCGACGGCGATGGTCCCCTGACCGGCGATGGTGCGCAGATCGTCGTACGGCGGCACCAGTGTGGCGCCGGTGCGCTCGACGTCGGCCAGCGCGGCGTCCGCGGCCAGGTCATAGGTCGTTCCGCCCACGATCAGTTCGATGAATTCCCCGCCGTGGTAGCGGATGCGGTCCCGCTTCTGCTGCGGGGTCTTGGCGGGCACATAGACGCGGCCGTGCACGCCGAGCGTCCGGCACGCGTAGGCGAAGCCCTGCGCGTGGTTGCCCGCCGACGAACACACCACGCCCGCGGCCAGCTCCTCATCGGACAGCTGCACCAGCAGGTTGTAGGCCCCGCGCAGCTTGTAGGAGCGCACCACCTGCAGGTCTTCCCGCTTGAGGTAGACGTTCGCACCGGTGATCGCCGACAGCCGATCACTCAATTGCAGCGGGGTCGGCGTGACCACCGCGGCGATCCGCTTGGCCGCGCCGTCGATGTCAGCCGCACACAGCGGCGCGACGCTCGGGCTATGGCTCAATTCGGCGGACACTGATCAATGGTGCCATGCCAGCCGATCAAGTCCGGAATTCAGCCGACCGGGGTCAGCACGAAGACCGGGATCTGGCGGTCCGTCTTCTTCTGGTACTCGGCGTAATCGGGCCAGGCCTCGACGGCGCGCTCCCACCAGACCGCCTTCTCGTCTCCGAACACCTCACGGGCGTCGTACTCACGGGTGACGGCGCCGTCCTGCAGCTCGACCCGTGGGTTCTTGACGACGTTGTGGTACCAAACGGGGTGCTTCGGGGCCCCGCCGAGGGAGGCCACGATCGCGTACTCGCCGCCGTGCTCGACCCGCATCAGGGGCGTCTTGCGCAGCTTGCCCGTCTTGGCGCCGACCGTGGTCAGCACGATGATGGGCTTCCCCTTCATGTCCGTGGCTTCGGTCCCGCCCGACTGCTCGTACTTCTCGGCCTGCTCGCGGGCCCAGTCCCATGGACTCGGCGCGTATTCCCCTGAAAGTGGCATGCCACCAACTCTATGCGGCGGGCCCCACGGGCGCCGGGCCCGTCAGGTAGCGCGCGAGCACCGGGCGCACCCATTCCGTCAGCGTCGCGTCGTCCATGTCGGCCAGCGCCGGCACGCCGACGACGTAGCGCGCCATTGCGATCCCGAGCACCTGGGAGCCCACCAGCGCGGCCCGCTCGACGGCGCGGTCGGGGGTGACCGTGGCCAGCGCCGGGGCGACCTGCTCGACGAACACCGCCAGCAGGGTGTCGGCGGCCGTGCGGTTGGTCGCGGCCGCGCGCAGCAGCGGCAGGAAGGAGCCGTGCGGATCCCAGACCTGGACGAACAGCGGCACCAGCACGTCCGCGAGGTCTTCGGGGGCGACACCCGACAGGTCGGGAAAGCGGACCTCCAGCCGCGACACGGCGGCGAACAGGTCCGCCTTGCTGCCGAAGTAGTGCATGACGAGCGCGGGGTCGACGGCGGCCTCCGACGCGATCGAGCGGATGGTGGTCCGCTCGAAGCCCTGCGTGGAGAACTGTGCGCGCGCCGCGCGCAGGATCGTGGCGCGCGTGATCTTCCCGTCGCGGGCTTTCGCGGACATGACCGAAAGTGTATTCAACAACTGTTGACACGGCCAGGGGCCAGGCCTACCGTTGAGTTCAACAATTGTTGAACTCAACTTGCGAGGAGGGCCCCATGACCGTGACCGTCATCCAGATCGGGCTGGACCCGGACGTGATCGACTATTCGTCGCCGGACTTCGCGCAGTTCGGGGGGCTGTCGAGGGACACGCTGCGGGCGGCCAACCACGACAACGTCGCCGCGCTGCGTGCCGTCGGCTACGACGTCGACAACTGCCTGATCGGTTTCGGCGCGGCCGGCGCCGAGAAGGTCCGGCGGCGGCTTGAGGCCAAGCGCTATGACGCGGTGTTGATCGGGGCCGGGATTCGCCTGGTCGCCGGCAACACCCTGCTGTTCGAGTCGATCGTCAACGCCGCGCACGCGACCCAGCCAGGCTGCCGCTTCGTCTTCAACCGCGCGGCGCAGTCCACGCCCGCCGACATCCGCCGCTGGTACCCGCAGCCGGAAGGAGCGGCGCGATGACCGCCCACGACGTCGACGTTCTGGTGGTGGGGGCGGGCCCCACGGGCCTGACGGCCGCGGGCGATTTGGCGCGTGCCGGGCGGTCGGTCACGGTGCTGGAACGCTGGCCGACGGAGAACCCGTCGAGCCGGGCGTTCGCCACCATGGCGCGCACATTGGAATTGCTCGACGCCCGCGGCCTGGCCGACGACCTGCTGGCGGTCGGACATCGCGCGCCGCGCGTACGGCTGTTCGCCGGCGCGCAGATCGACCTCACCCATCTCGACTCGCCCTACTCGTTCGTGTTGGTCACTCCGCAGACCAACGTCGATGCGGCGCTGCGTCGCTACGCGCTGGCTCAGGGCGCGCAGATCCGGCGCGGCATCGAGTTGATCGCGCTCGAGCAGGACGCCGACGGCGTGGCGGTCACCGCCCGCCCCAAGGACGACGACGATCCCGCGCACCGGCTGACGTGGCGGTCGCGGTACGTGATCGGTGCCGACGGCGCGCACAGCACGGTCCGAACTTTGGTGGGCGCCGGATTCGCCGGCAAGACGGTGCTGACGTCGATCGTGTTGGCCGACGTCAAGCTGGCGGACGGGCCCACCGGCGGGGGCCTCACGGTCGCGGCCCCCGGTGACGTCCTGGCCTTCCTGGCCCCCTACGACCGCCACGACGGGGAGGGCACGTGGTACCGAGCCATGCTGTGGGACCGCGCCCATCAGGTGCCCGACGGCGAGCCGGTCGAGGACGCCGAGATCGTCGACGTCCTCGCGCGGGGCATGGGCACCGACTACCGGGTTCTCGAGGTCAGCTGGAAGTCCCGATTCCATTGCGACGAAAGGCAAGTCGAGCAGTACCGGCACGGGCGGGTGTTCTTGGCCGGCGACGCCGCGCACGTGCACTCCCCGATGGGGGGTCAGGGCATGAACACCGGCATTCAGGACGCCGCCAACCTGGCCTGGAAGATCGACGCGGTGCTCGGCGGGGCCGACGAGCGGCTACTGGACAGCTACCACGACGAACGCCACCCGATCGGTAGGCGGGTCCTGATGCAGTCCGGGCTGGTCGCCCGCGCCGCCACGTTGCATCCGCGGCCCGCGCGATGGATGCGGAACCTATTGGTGCCCAGGCTGCTTCGGATTCCGGCGGTGCGGGATGTGGTGGCGGGCAGCTTCGCGGGCACGACGCTGCGCTACGGCCGCCGCGGGCTGGTCGGCACCCGCGCGACGCAGATCCCGCTCGTACAGGGACGGTTGACCGAATTGCAGCGGGGCGGGGGCTTCGTCCTCGTGCGCGAACACGGGGCCCCGCCGGTCGAGGCTCCCGGGCTGCTGCAGGCTGAGCGGGCTGATCGCGGGCCGGCGGTGCTGGTGCGCCCTGACGGATACATCGCGTGGGCCGGACCATCCGCCCATGCGCCGACGCGAATCGCCGAGCTGGCCGCGACGCGCGCGGCGTGAGCCCTATTGCTGCTTCTCGCGGTCTGACGCGACGAACGGGCGCAGGTGGATGCGCGTCTGGTGATCGGGGGCCCCGGGCTCGCCGTCGGAATGCTTGCCCCGCGTGTAGTCGCCTTGCCACGGCACCTTTTCACCCAGGGCGGTGTTGGTCGCGGCCTGCGCCTGCCCCAGCTCGTAACGGGAACGCAGGAAGAACTCGTGCTTGCGGCGCACTTCCTCGTCGGAGGCGATCGGCCTGATTTCCGGGGCGAATTCCTCCAGCTCGGCCCGGCGCTGCGGGACGATCATGCAGATCGGCTCGTCCACCTCGAAGCGCACCGGCATCATCTTGCGGGTGATTTGCCAGCTCATGCTGAAACTCGACGTGGCCCAGTCTGTTTCGACTATTCCTTCCAGCGGGGATACGGCGTCCTTCGGGTAGTTCGCCGGCCCGCGGACCAACAGGTTGTAACCGGGCGGGGTGCGAAACAGCATCGGCAGATGCCAGGTCACGATGCCGTGACCGAAGTGGCTGACGGGCAGGAATTGGCAGGCGTCGCGCCGGTCGGGAGCGATGATCACCCCCATGCTGTCGTCGCCACCCATCCAGGTGGCGGTGAATGCACACGGGTTGCGCACCTCCCAGCCACTTTGGTTCGCGATGAGCATCGGCAAGCACCGGTTCGGCCAACCGTTGCGCATCTGCGACATCCAGGGCCGGCTGATGGGGGCCGGAATTATCGGCGGCGCGTCGGCTCCGGTGGTGAACGCGATCAGCGGACGAGTCTTTCCCCCGCACGGATCATTCATCGCGGGCTCTCGCCACGAAATCGGGATGGGTCGACGCCGGTTGCCACGGCGGCGCGTATGGCCTGCCCCACAGCGACACAGCATAAGTCATACCTTCGGGTCCCCGGCCCGGTGCCCTTCCTCATGAACAGACGGTGAACTCAGCGCGTCCGACGGTAAGCCAGTATTGCGACCGAACCTTGACGGTGCCTGTGAGCCGCGCGGCTGGTTGACGTCGCCTCCGCGGAGCGCGAGCGCTATCCGCGGGGCGCGGTTCTACGCGGTGCGACCCGCCAGCACACCCTCAACTGTGCGGGCAGGCAGCTGCGACCATGGCCGCGGGTCGTGCGGCCGCGCAGACCGGTCGGCCAATGGGCGGTGCCACCAACCGATGTCCCACCACCGACCGTTCTTGAAACCGACACCACCGAACACGCCGACACGGGTGAACCCCATCGACTCGTGGAGGCCGACGCTTGCCGGATTGGGCAGCACAATGGCGGCGTAGGCGTTGCTATACCCCTGTGCCGCAAGCAGATTGAACAATGAGGTGTAGATGCGGCGACCATGCCCCTGTCGGTGGAGTGACCTGTCCAGGTAGAGCGACACGTCCACAGACCAGCGGTAGGCGGCCCGCTCGCCGTGCGGGCCCGCGTAGGCGAAACCCCTCACAACGCCTTCATCGGTGACGACCAGCCAGGCCAGCTGGGCCAGCGTGGTGGTTAATCGGGATCGCATCTCGTCGACGGTCGGCGGCACGGTTTCGAAGGAGATCACGGTGTCGCGCACATATGGCGCATAGATGTCGGCGATAGCGGCCGCGTCGTCGGGCGTCGCCATTCGGATCATGAGAACAACTATTCCGGGTCGGCATCGTCGTCGGGCCGGCGGTCACCGCTCATGGTGGCGCGCTCCACGGTCAACCTCTGTGGTCGGCCCAGCCCGGCGGAAGCTCCCCCGGGGCCACGTCAATCACCGATTCGTCGTCGGTACCGACACGCTCGAACAGCGTGATGTAGGCGAATTCGGGGACGACATAGATCGGGTAGGTCGGCCCCGCGTCGCGGTAGGCGTGCATCTCCTCGAGATGATCGTTCTGGAAACACACCGTGCGCTCGCCGTGCTGCCGAATCCATTGCGGAAAGAAGATCACCCCGTGGATGCGCCGCTTGCCGGGCATGACGTTCACGGCCACCGACGTCCCCGTGGGTTCGGTCCACGAGATTTTGTAGCTGTCGTCGTCCAGCTGCACCAGGTCCACCTCTTGGCCCTTGACCCAGCGGCCACCGACATGACCGGAATGAATCCGGTAGTCGATGGTGCGGTCGTTCTTCACATACATCTCGTAACGCCAGCCATTGGCGTAGGTGTAGATGAACCGATGTCCCACGATCCCCGACAAGTCCTGCGGCGGAATGGGATTGTCGACGGTGGTCATGGTGATATCCGTTCGGTGGCCGATTGGTTGGACGGGTCGGGCACGACGTTACCGGCGTTGTCCCTCCCACACCGTGGTCGTGGCGTGCACCACCCGGCCGTGTCCGGGCAGCAGGTGGGCGACGGGGAGTTCCTCCAGACGCTCGCGGGTGCGCGCGGCGGCGGTGTCATCAACCGTCTCGGGAGTGTGCCAGGCCCGCCCACGTGCACTCAGAACGGCGTCACCCGCTATCAGGCTGCGGCTCAGCGGGTTCCAGAAAGCGATGCTGTCGTCCGTGTGGCCCGCGGTGGCCAGGATCAGCCAGTCGGGGGCACCGGGCAACGGTTCAGCGTCGGCGAGCGCACGGACCGGTGGTGGACCGGACCAACGCATCCCGGCGGTCCCATAGCCGGCGGAGCGGGCGCCCGAAAGCAGCCCGACCACGCCGATCCGGTCCAGCGGCTGGTCGATCAGCGTGGGCCAGATGCGGGCGACGCGAGCCGCGCTGGGGGTCCGCGGGCGCTCGCCCGCCAGATACTTCATCGTCACCGCGGGCAGATGAATCGGTGCCCCATACTTCGCCGCGAGACGGGCGGCGCCGGCGACGTGATCACTATGGCCGTGAGTGGCGACGATCGCGTGGACATCTCCGCCGAGCCGGTTCAGAACGGGCGCCAGATCGGCTGCCGCAGAGGGCAATCCGGCATCGACGACGATCGCGCTTCCCTGGTTGTGGATCACATAGCAGTTGAAGACCCACCGCGAAATCCTGGTGATACCGAGTTCGGGCATCGCATCGATTACCAGGCCCACCCATCGACCCTACGTCGGTGATGCACTTGGTTGTGCCGTCGTCGTCGGATTTTGTGGGGAAGCCGTTACCGCGCCCCGGCCAGCGCAGCGATGGTGTTGACCCGCCGCACGGCGGTGGCGATCTCGTCGGCGAACTCGCGGCGTCGCCGCGCGATATCGAGGTCCTCGAAGCCGTCCACCAGTTCGCGGTGCCGGGCCAGCCGCAGCGCGGTCTTGAACAACTCCATCGACCTGGACTCGGCGCTGGCCATCCTGCGCTGCAGCTCCCACTGCTTGCCGACCTCAAGGCATTCGGTGAGAAACGCGTCCTCGTCGAATGATTCGTCGTCGTAGGCGGCCAACCGGTCGGCGACGATGTGGTAGGCATCCAGGAACGGCCGCAACACCAGGTGCGCCAGCAGCAGGTCGGCCTTCTCCAGCAGGCCACGTACGTCGGCCGCGCTGGCCGGCTTGCTGGTGTCCTCCACCCGCCCGATCAAGCGCACCTCATCGGCGAGCTCCTTTTCGAACTGCGCCCGCCCCGAGAACAGGAACTCGAACTTCAGCAACTCGCGCAGGCCCAGCGCCTCGTCACGCACGGTCGCCGGCAAAACCAAGCCGTCGACGGAGTTTTCGGCGTCTTCCGTGGCGGCCAGCAGGGCCGTCTCGGCGATGGCGCGGTCGACCACGATGTGGATGGCGGTGTTGCGGTAGAACGCGGCGACCAGGTGCTGGTCGGCCCCGATCCCCCAGACCGGTTCGGTGCCGGCGTCGTAGACGCTGACCACACCGGAGGCGACGAGCTGGTGCAGCGTCCAGCGGATGGTCGAGCGATTCGTCAGGTCGGCGGCACCGGCCACGCACCAGTTGCGCGCCGCGATGTAGCTGGCCAGCGGCCGCACAGTGGCTAGCACCTCGCTGATGGACAACGAACGGTCGGCACCCAGCAGCGCGAGGCTCACCACCGCGGTGGGCGTGACGGGGGTGGCGCGGTTGATCCGGTGCTCGACGTCCAGCGCGATGCGCTCGATCTCGGTGCCCGTTCCGGTCTCCTCCGCGCGCAGCTCTTCCAGGCGCTTGCGCAGCGGCAGCGGTTCGCCGAAGTCCAGGTAGGCGCGGCCCAGCCGCTCCCCCTGCTGGCGCGCCAGCCGAACCAGGAAACGGAAGTCCTCGGGCCGCTTCGTCGCACCGTAGGCCTCGGTGGTCATCGCCTCGACCTCGTGCAGCTGGTCGTAGACGATCGACGTGGGCACCAAATACACTTCTGGGCCGTCGATTTCGTCGACGGCGTCGCTGATGTAGCGCAGTATCCCGTACACCGGCGGACGCAGCTTGCCGGTCCGGGTGCGGCCCCCCTCGATCGACCAGGTGAGGTTGGCGTGGTTTTGCACCAGCTGCGCGGCGTAGGCCCGCAACACGTACCGGTAGACGGGGATGTCCTTGGTCTGACGCCGGATGAAGATCGTGCCGGTGCGCTTGGCCCACGCGCCCATCGGGAAGAAGTTCAGATTGGCTCCGCCGAAGGTGAGCGCCGGCGAGAGCCGGTTGGCCTGAATCACCTCCGGCAACAGCAGGCCGTCCAGATAGGAGCGATGCGAAAAGGCAAACGCCAGTGTCGCTTTGCGGTCCAGCTTGCGCAGCTGCGCTATCTGATCCTCGTCGACCAGCACGTCGTAGGCCCGCATCAGCCAGCAACTGAAGCTGCGCCAGGCCTTCACGGCCCGCTCGTCCAGCGAGGGGGCCATCTCCCTCAGGTAGCACGCGGCCTCGGCCCGCACGCCCGGCAAGTCCCGCCCGAGCTCGTCGGCCAGTCCGCTCAGCCGCTCGTCGTACCACGGCGCGGCGAGCAGCTGGACAACCTCCGCCGGGTCGGTGGTCAGCGGTGTCGTCGATTCCTCGACGATGCCGGTGCGCTGCAGCAGCTTTCGCACCCCCACCTTGCCGAACTCACGGGCCGTCGCCCCCGGTCCCCGGCTCATGCCGGTTGCACCGTCGCGGTCGCCGAAGGCTCGTGCACGTCCGGGTGCAACTCGGGTGCGTAGAGCTCCTCGATCTCGCTCGCGTACTTCGTCATGATCGGCTTGCGCTTGAGTTTCATGGTCAACGTGATCTCGTCTCCGCCCGGCTCCCAGAGCGACGGCAACACCCGGAAGCGCTTGATCTGTTCCACCCGCGACAATTTGGTGTTGCCCTCGGCCACACCCGCGGCGACCCGGGCGATGACCTCCGGATGGGTCGCCAGGGCGGCCGGCGAGGTGTCGGCCAGTCCCAGCTGGGCCGCGTAGGGACCGACCGATTCGGCGTCGAAGACCATGAGCGCAGCGTTGTACGGCCGCCCGTCACCGATCGTGATCATCACGCCCACCATCGGGCACGCGGCCAGCACGGTGTTCTCAATGTTGGCCGGCGACATGTTCTTTCCGGCGGCGTTGATGATCAACTCCTTCTTGCGGTCGATCATCCTCAGATAGCCCTCGTCGTCGACCTCGATGATGTCTCCGGTGTGCAGCCACCCGTCGACGTCGATGGCGTCGGCGGTCTTGGCGGGCTCCTTGCGGTAGCCCTTCATCACCAACGGCCCGCGGACCAGGAATTCGCCGTCCTCGGCAACCTTGCCCTCCATCCCAGGGAGCAGCTTGCCGACGGTGCCCAGGCGCGCGTCCCGCGGGTGGCTCACCGAGGCGACGCAGCTCAATTCCGACATCCCCCAGACTTCGGCGATCGGAATGCCGATACCGAGGAAGAACGCCAGCGTCTCCCTGGGGATCGGGGCGGCGCCCGACACCGCCCACCGCAGTTCGCCGAAGCCGAGCCGCTCGCGCAACTTCGACAGGACCAGCTCGTCGGCCCGGGCCCATTCGGCGGCCAGCTCGGCGGGCATCGGGTCACCGGCCAGGAGGGTGGCGGCGCGGTTGCCGGCCACCGACATCGCCCACTGCAGGGCCTGGCGCTTGACCTCGTCCGCCTCGTTGCCGACGGCGAATTCGATTCCCGCCTTGAGCTTTTCCCACACGCGCGGGACGCCACCCCATACCGTCGGCCGGACGTCGGGCAGCGCGGCGGCGATGGCGCGGACATCGGAGACGACCGTGACCTGGGCGCCGAACACTTCCAGCCCGTACAGCCCCATCACCCGGTCGGCGATGTGTGCCGTCGGCAGGTAGGACGTGACCCGGTCACCGTATTGGGAGGGCAGGACGCTGTCGAGGGCGAACGCCTCGAACAGCAGATGGTCGTGGGTCATCTCCACGCCCTTGGGATTTCCGGTGGTGCCCGAGGTGTAGATGAGCGTGACGACATCGTCCGGCTGCACGGCCCGCCAGGTCGACTCGAAGTCGAAATCCGGCGGCGCGGCGGCACACACGTCGTCGACCGACTTGGTGCCGGGCGGCGAACCGTCGACGCAGACGATGTGCTCGACGGGCGCGCCGCTGGCGCGGATGCGGTCGACGTACTGCTCCTCGCAGATCGCGACCTTGGTGCCGGCGTTGTCGAACAGGTAGGTCAACTGCTCTGCGGGCAGCGTGTTGTACACCGAAAACGAAGTGGCGCCGAGGTGTTGGGCGGCGATCTCGAACGGATAGAACTCGATCCGGTTGGCCATCATCAGCGACACCGTGTCGCCCCGGCCGACCCCCAGGCCGGCCAGCCCTGCGGTGACCTTCCGCACCTGCGCCGCAAGCTCGCTCCACGTCATGGTCTGCGTGTTGCCGGGAGTCCGAAGCGCGACGGCATCCGGCTCGATCGACGCGGTGCGCTGGAAGGCCTCGCACAAGGTGACCGGGCGCTCGGCAGTCGTCATGTGTGTGAGCGTACGTGCGTCGGTTGTGGCGCGGAACACATCACGCGGTATCGGGGCGCCAGAGCTGCAGCGTGCTCGAGATGCCGGCGGGCAGTTCCAGCAGTTCGATGGGGGTGCCGTCGGGGTCGTAGATAAAGAACATGCGCACGCCGCCGATATCGACGGGCGGTTCGGCCCGGACCTCGGGGTGCTCGCGCCGGACGGCGTCGAAGGTGGCGTCGAGGTCGTCGACCCGGAACGAGACGTTGGTGTAGCCCAGGTGCGGCCCGCTCGGACATTCGGGCACCTCACCCAAGGACAGCAGTTCGACCATGGCGGCACCGATCAGCCCGCCCACCATGCGACCCTGCTGCGCCGCGCCGCCTGTCACCGAATCCAGGCCGGCTCCGCCGAGTTCGACGTCGAAGACGACGTCCATGCCCAGCACCGCGGTGTAGAAGGCCAGGGAGGCCTCGATGTCGGAGACGCCGATGCACACGTGGGAGAAGTTCTGCACGGCGATGGTGGGCGGCCGGTTCATGGAGGCTCCTTCGCTCAGGCGGGCACGGCGGTGTGAATGCCGCACGTGCACGCGTCAATCGACGGACACGTGCAGCGCATACCCCACTCGATGACGGCGCGCGCCCGGGCCAGCGATTCCATCTGCGCGTCGATCTCGGCGAGCTTGGCCTCGGCCAGCGCGCGGCTGGCCGGACGACCCGGCGCGTCGTCGGCGAACAGCAGCTGGATCTCCTCCAGCGCGAAGCCGGCGGACTTGCAGAGCCGGATCACCTCGAGCCGGGCCAGCACCGAGTCGTCGTAGCGCCGCTGACCCCCCAACCGTCCGGGCGCCGGCACCAGCCCGATCTGTTCGTAGTACCGCAACGTGGTCGCCGCGACCCCGGCCCGGCGCGCCACCTCGCCGATCGTCAGCATCGGGCCTCCTTCGGCGCTTGACTTAGAGCCAACTCTAAGTCGTTGACTCGGGCGATGCACACACATTCACTCGACGGGCTGGGCGCGGCGCGCTACGCGCTGCTGCGATCGTTCCGCCGCGACGGCACCCCCGTCGACACTCCGATCTGGTTCGGGCGCGACGGCGACGCGCTGGTGTTCCGCACCAAGGTGGGGCCGAAGACCAGGCGGCTGACCGCGCACCCCGGCGTCGAGCTCACCGCCTGCGACTACCGCGGGCGAATTCGGCCGGGCGCTCCGGTGGTGGCGGGCCGCGCCACGCTCCTCTCCGGTGCCGCGGCCGAGCGGGCCAATAGCGTCCTGCGCGCCCGGTATGGCTGGCAGTGGAACATCGTGCCGCTGATCAAGGTGCCGGGTGTCACCAACGTTCACCAAGACCTGTGCGGGCGCGAGAAGCTGGCCCGCGCTCGCGACCGCGGCGTGTGGCCCGACAGCGTCATCGTCCGGGTGGAGGTGGCGTAGTGGCGCCGATGCCAACGGGCATCCGGCTTGGTTGCCGACAAGTCACCTCTTTGCACGCCGTGGGTACGGGGGTGATGGAGACTAGGGTCGCGAGGTTGGCGGGGGCGTCGGCGCGCCGGCCGGCGGCGAACCCGGACTCCCAGTACTGGGAGCGCCGGTACCAAACGGCGACGGGCCCCAGCCCGGCTCGGGGCCGGACCCATACGGCCCGTCGTGCCAGCCCGGGCCATCGTATGCGGCATCGGAGCCCCAGCAGTCGGAAGATTGGCCGCCTATGAGGTATCCCAGCGCGAAAATGGCGCTGGCAATGACCACACCGCCAACGGCGATTCCGACCCCCGCAGCGATCCGATAGATCCTCTGCGATGACTCAGCACGACCGACCATGCCGCTCTCAACTCTCGTCGTCGCGGATTGCTCTCGCTGCGTGGCTATTTCGTTCATAGACCCAATCGTCGTGGCTTGTGCCGAAAATGGCGATCCGCCAGGCGTCGATTCTTGCCATCCGAATGGATGCACAAGTAAGCCGAGCTGCCTCGGTTCCACCTACGGCGATCCATTTCTCCCGATACGCAGGGAATTGACCAGATCGCGGTAAAGATCATCGGTGGAGAGCAACTCAGGATGTTTACCCTGAGACCGAATTCGACCGTCGTGCATGACGACGATCGTGTCCGCGTCGGTAACCGTCGAAAGGCGGTGGGCCACAGTTATGACCATCTGCTCGCGTGCCTGCTCGCGAACGCATGACTGGATCGCGGCTTCGGTCAGCCCGTCGACGTGTGCGGTTGCCTCATCGAGCAGGAGTATCTCTGAGGGCCGGATGATTGCGCGCGCGAGAGCGATGCGCTGCCGTTGGCCCACCGAAAGTGGTGAAGAGGTGAGGTCGGTGTCAAGACCGTGCTCGAGAGCTGCGATGTCTTCGGCAAGTTGCACTTTCGCTAACGCCTTGTGCAACTCGGATTCGGACGCATCCTCATAGGTAAGCGTGAGATTGTCGCGGACGGTACCCGGTATGACCGGCACCTCCTGTTCGACCAGGGCCATGCGTTGGCGGATCTCGGCATGTGTATACCGAGAGTAGGGCTCGCCCAGCAACAGCACTTCGCCTTCCCGTGGCTCCAGGAAGCGCATGATCAATGACAAGACTGTCGTCTTTCCGGCGCCCGAAGGGCCAACAATAGCCAGCTGTCCGGTACGCGGGATGACCAGGTCGAGTCCCCGCACAACGTATCGGTGTCCACCGTAGTCCGCGGTAACACAACGAAATTCGATTAACGGCGGAGCGCCGACCCGACCCGCGCCGTCTCCGAGGGGCTGAGAGGTGGGGTCGGCCTCCGTGTCGAGTGCTTGGATTTCCAACATGCGACCCGCCGCAGCGATTCCCGATTGTAGTGTCGAAACATTGACCGACAGTTCGGTAACCGGATCCATCAGACCAAACGCGTACAACAGGAAGGCGATGAGACTGGAGAGTGTCATCGCGCCCGCGCTCACCCGCGATGCTCCCACAGCGACAACGACGATGATCGCGAGATCCACGCCGGCCCAGGCGATCGTCTCGGCGATCGCCTTCCTGCGTACGGCGCGGACAGCATGACGGCTAGCCTGCTTGGCGGCGCCGATCACGCGATCAGCCTGGCGGTCCTCTGCGCGGCTGGCTTTCACGCTGCGAATTGCTCGAAGCGTGCCCTCCAATATGCCGCCGGCGTGCGCGAGATGGCTCTGGGCCGTCTGCTGCTCGTCAGCGATGCCCGGCATCAGCAGCATGAAAAGCAATGCCACCAGGGAGATTGCGGTGAGCGTGGTCACCAGCAGCGCGGGATCGAGCACGCCCATCAGAATCAGGGTGCCAACCATCATCACAGTTCCGTTGATCAGGGCGACCACGCTCGTCGAAGCGGCGTCGCGAAGCAGCACGGAATCGGAGGTGACCCGGGCCACGAGCTCACCCGCCGGTCGGCTGATCAGAGTCGGCACGGTTACCCGAACAAGCCGATGCACCAGCGACTTTCGAGCGCCGAGCACGATGCGCTCGCCGACGGTGCCGAGCAGCACCATCTGGACGCACCGGATCGTTGCGCTGAGGGCTAACAACCCGGCAAGTGCCGCCACCGGACCCCTCAGTGATGCATGGCCACCGAGGGTGTCGAGAACCGATTTGGTGATCATCGGCGTCGCCAGTCCCGCAGTTGAAGCCAGCAGGCCGAGAAGGAGGCCGGCCAGCAGCGCGCCGCGATGGGGTCTGGTGAACGACCAGAGCAATCCCAATCGTGTCCGGCCGCAATTTGGACCGGCGGCTGCTACATGGTTTTTCGACATTGAAGAGGGCTCAGATCAGCGGAGGTTGCGACGACGCCGGTCCATGCTCAGCTCCAGGTGCACAGCACCGGGCTCCGACGTCCGACTGCCGATTTTGGCGGATCGCTCTTTTGCACGTCGCGTCGATGGATCACGAGACCCGCGCCGTTACGCGATGAATACATTCCTCAATCGGACCGCGCCGGCTGTATCGCATCCAAATCCAGGAGGCGACAACGGCAATGGCGGCGAACGTGCAAAAGCTCAGCACCGATTCGCCCGTCGGGGGTGGACTGGATCCGCCGTCGCGCGCTGCCATATCCATTGCCTCTATGGCGATGAGGTGGCCGACATACACGGTCAACGACATCGACCCCATAGCGACCAGGGGCGCGACAGCGCGCGGGATCCGATTCGCCACCGAGATGCAGCACGCCACCACGACGATCGCTATGCCCAGACCGCCGAGAATCTCGAATGGTGTGCCGGTGTGCCCCTCGGCGTTGAGCAACGAGGTCCACCGCACATCCGCCCCAGAGTTCCCGGTTGTCCCATGTGATTCGTCGAACGAGGCGACCGCGGCACCATTGACGGTCTTACCCAAAACCCATGCGCCGCCGTAAGCGAGCAGGGCGACCGAAGCACCGCCTGCAATCAGCTTCCGACGGACAGTCGATCGTTGTAGCTCGAGCCGGCCCAGCGCGATCCCGCCGATCACGAACGGCGTCCACGTCAGAACCGGGTAGCCGCCAGTGAGAAACAGATTCGTCAGACCGTCCCCCCCTATCCGACTTACGGGATCGAACCGCTCGGCCGCCTTCAAAGGTGTGATGACGGCCGGGTGGCGCAACATGATCGACACGATCGGGGTCAGAACCGCGAGGACTGCAGCGATTCCAAGGTTCATGGCCGGTCGCAATCGCAAGAACGGCAACGCGATCAGGAAAAGGATGCCGTAATACGCCAGGATCACCGGTATCGCCGTGCCCCATATTGTCAGGCCCGTGCCGATTGCGAAGATGATGCCGGCACGCACCACAACCCGCCGCTTAAGCACAGCGGGCACAGTTTGACCAGCGGTGCGCGGGCCACCGGTGACCAATGCCAGAGACAAACCGGCCAAGGTGGCGAACAGTATCGAGGCTCGGCCCTGCGAGGCGTACGCCATCGGACCCGCCACGCCGCCCGCTCTAGGATCCGGCCCCACATGGACGGCAAACATTCCCAATACCGCTAGGCCCCGTGCCAGATCGACGCCGGTGATCCGGCCGGCAACGGATGGTTGAGACTCGTCATCACCGACGGCGGTAGGTTCGTCAACTAATCCAGTCACTGTGCAATCGTGCTGGATCCAACGGTATTGCGGCACCGGGCAACTGGCTATTCCGCGCGACCAACCGGCCAGACCTTAGACGTGGGTGGGCAGCCTGATCTGTAGTTGGTAGCCGCCGTCGCTGAGATGGGTTGCGTGCAGGGTGCCGCCAAGTAGTTCGGCGCGCTCACGCAAGCCGAGCAGCCCCTGCTGGGCGCTGGGCAGCTGGTCGGGAGGCCGGTGGGGCTTGCTGTTGGTCAGTGTCAACCCCACTCGTCGCCGGTCGATCGACAACTCGACGCAGGCGGTGGCGCCGGGAGCGTGCTTGGTGACGTTGGTCAGGCCTTCTTGCACGGCTCGATAGATGACACGCTGTACCACCGCTGAAGGGGTGATGGCGGCGTTTGAACGTGTCCTGACTACCGCCGACACACCGGATCCGGCAACGAGGGTGGCCACATCATCGAGTCCCGGTTGCGGCGCCGGCGCGGCGGTGTTGCCGCCAGCCGCCCGCAGTACTCCCACCATTTCCCGGAGCTCGTCGAGGGTCTTCACGCACAGCGCGCGGATCGTCTCAGCTATTCGCACGGTGGCATCGTCGGGCGCGGTGACCTGCAGCGCACCCGACTGCACCGCGATCAGGCTGACTTGATGCGACACCACGTCATGCATCTCGCGGGCCAGATCCGCGCGTTCTCGCGCCAGCGCACGCTCAACGAGCAGCTCCTCTTCATGCCGGTGGGCGCGCTCAATCTCGGCCAGCTTGCTCGACAGCTCGGACCGGGCTCGCACGAGCAGGCCGAGCAACACCGGCGCGACTGCGAAAATGATGCCGTAGAGGGCGGACCACGCGGTGCCCAGACTCCAGTAGGACTCCTCCTCCCGCCACGGCGCGGAATAGCAGACGAACACGATCAGTGCGCACGCGATTAGCCCGCTTCGGGCCGGTCGTCGTTCCGCTACCGTGAACAAGCCCACCATCGCGGCCAGCACGCCATAACCGATCACCGTCGCGGCGACCGTCAGCGCGAAAACCACGTAGGGGGCGCGGGCGCGGAAACACAAGCCGACAATGCCGACAGCAGCCGCCAAAATCCAGCCCGGAGAATGGGTCTCACTGGTGAGGATCGATACCGCGGCGTCAGCGGCCGCCAGTACGATCAAGATGCCGTTGATCGCATGCTGACGGGTCCCCGACGGGAGCGACGTCATCACGTCGGATCACGCTCCAAAATCCCTGCACGTTGGGCGATGATTGCGGCTTCCACTCGCGTCTTGACCGAGAGCTTGGCGAGAATCGAGCTGACTTGGTCCTTGACGGTGCCAACGCTGGAAAAAAGCTTAGAGGCGATCTCGCCGTTGGAGTAACCGCGCGCCACAAGTAGCAGCACGTCGACCTCGCGTGCACTCAGGCCACCAACTTTGCTTGCCGCGACACGATCGACGGGGTCCGCCAGGTAACCCGCGATCACCTTCGGGCTGACCTTGTCCGAGAGCACCAGCCCACCGGCGGCCAAGCTGCGCACCATCGCGGGAAGTTGGACGGGGTCGGTGTCTTTCAAGAGGAATCCGGCGGCACCCAGTCGCAGCGCGGAGGCGATGTATTCGTCGGCGTCGAAGGTCGTCAGCATCGCCACCACGGGTGACCAGTCGGCGGCCATGAGTTCGGCCAACACGGCCAAACCATCCTTTCCGGGCATCCGGATATCCAGCAACACCACATCCGGCTGGTGCTCGGCGATCAGCTCCACGGCATGGACACCGTCGGTGGTGGCGACCACGTCAACGTCCGGGGCCGCTGACAGGATCAGCTCGAAGCCCGACCGGATCAAGGCTTCGTCATCGACAATGACCACGCTGATCACGAGACGGGACCTCCTCATGCACCGACGGTCTCTGCGGTGAAGGTACTCGCAACCGCGGACGCAGTTCATCGGCCGACCCAACATCCAGCCAACTGGCTGCCAAAACTGGCCACCTGAGGTTGCGCCGTATCGACTCGACTGAGCGCGCCGCGACGTTTAGAGTCGAACCCCTCGCGCCAAGCACACGAGGACGGCGCGCCGAGCGCCGAATCCAGCTAGCCGGGTAAGCGCGTCCATCCACTCGGATGGCTAAAACCGACACCTGCCGGATTTCGGTTTCCGATCCGGGCCGTCAAGGTCGTATCGATGAGTCAAAGAACTGCGCAGCCGGGTCAATTCGGCGCGAGGGCCACTTTGAGTGAGTCTCGTCTCAGGTTCAGGCCTGCGGCGGGTCTGATCCTCGCCGTCGCGGCATTGACCGCCTCGGGCTGCACGGCGCCGTTGACTATCAAATGCAACTCACCCTTCACCTGCACAGGCTGAAACCGGTCACAGTCAAGGCTGGGGGATCGTTTCTCAGACCACATTCTGCTGATCGGAAAGAAATATTGGACGTCAACAGCTTTCGGGGTGCCGAGCAATTCATCCAATTGTGGTGCCTCTACGAACGCGGATTTGCGGAGGGCATGGCTGCGGCGATCCGAGTGGTCGAGGAATTAATGTGCGGCGACGACACAACCGATCACCAACGGGAAGTGTTGCTTGTGCTCGCCGACTCGCTTCGGAAAGCCAAGAAGACGCGGATGTTCGGTGATTCGTGAAATGGACGCGGCTGTGAGCCTCTGTAGCCGCGTCATGGTCAAACATGTGTGGGTAGCGTCATCGACATTTGGTAGCCGCCGTCACTGAGCGGGCCTGCGCATAAGGTGCCTCCGAGCAGTTCGGCGCGTTCGCGTAGACCCGGCAGCCCCTGTTGCGCCCCGGGCAGTTGGTCAGGTGGGCGGTCGGGTTTGCTGTTAACGAGCAGCAGCCTCACCTGGCCGTGGTCGATCTGTAGCTCGACCGTGGCGGTGGCCCCTGGAGCATGCTTGGTGATGTTGGTCAGACCCTCTTGTACTGCGCGGTAAATGGTGTGCTGCACTACGGGCGACGGGATGATCGCGGTGTCGGGACGAGGTCTGATGACAGCTGGCACGCCGGAAGCGGCGACCAGGCTGTCAATATTTGCAAGCCCGGGTTGAGGTGTGACCTCGGCAGTTTGGCTTGCGGATGCGCGCAGTACTCCGACCATTTGGCGCAGTTCGTCGAGCGTCTGCACGCTGAGTGCCCGTATTGTCCGGGCTGCTTGTGCGGTGGCGTCGTCGTTCGCGGTGACCTGTAGGGCGCCGGACTGCACCGCGATCAGGCTCACTTGATGTGACACCACGTCGTGCATCTCCCGCGCGAGGTCGGCGCGTTCGCGTGCCAGCGCGCGCTCGATGAGCAACTGCTCCTCGTGCCGGCGTACGCGCTCAATCTCGTCCAGCTGACTCGACAGATCGGCTCGGGCCCGAATCAGCAAACCAAGCAAGATCGGTGCAACCGCGAACACTACGGCGTATAGGGCAGCCCAGACGGTGCTCAGAACCGAATACGGGTTCGCCCACGGCTCGGTGAAGCAGATGAACGCGGTGCCCCCGCAGACGCCCAGCGCGCGGAGCGACGGCCGCCTTCGCGCCACCGTCAACAATGCCACCTGGGAAGCGAGCATGCCGGTGGTGACTGCCGCAGCCGGAATGGTTAACGCAAAAGCCAGATAGGGCGCGCGGTGACGGAAAAACAATCCGACTATCGCGACCCCGGCCAACAGCAAACTAAAGCGCGTTGACAATGCCAGGCCAGGGACATAAGCCTGGCTGTACAGGGTGGATACCGTGCCGTCGGTCGCCGCGACCGCAATCAGCGCGCCATTGATGACACGCTGATGTCGAATCGACCAGAGACGGGCGATCATGCCGGATCGGGATTCGGCATTCCAGAACGCTTGGTGATGCGTTTCGTGATCGCCATGCGAGTGACCTTATCTGAGCGCACGATCCCGTCCGCGACACGTTCCGCACCATCGCGAGTACTTGCACAACATCGTTGTCTGGCAGCAGAAACCGAGTTGCGCGGCCATGTCAAAGTCTTGTGCCCGCAAAGTACCAACTCAAAGCGCGATTCAATCAATGCTTGGGCATGAACCCTGACGCCCGAGCCGCGGTCTAGCTGCCCAGGCACCCCGGACCGAGCAGCTCCTTGAGATCACCCATCAGCGCCGGCGAGGGCGTCACCCGCAGCGAGGCGTCCAGTTCCAGGGTGGTGATGCGGTCCCCGCTGATCAGCCGCAGATGCACCTGCGCGGTGCCGGGGTGACGCGCCAGCACCTGCTTGAGCGCGCTGACCTTGTCGACGGTGCACTGCCGGGTGGGCAGGCTGACCGCGATCGGCCGGTTCGGCTGGGCGTTGGAAAAGTCCGGCACCACAAGGTCGTTGGCGATCAGGCTGATCCGGTCGTCGCGGACGGCGACCTTGGCGTTGATCAGCACCACCGCGTCGTCGGCGATGTCGGCGCCGTAGGTGGAATAGGCGTGCGGGAAGAACATCACCTCGATGCCACCGGTGAGGTCTTCCAGTTGCGCTGAGGCCCAGGGCATCCCGTTCTTGTTGACCCGCCGGTTGACCGACGCCAGGATGCCGCCGACCCGAACCTGGGTGTCGTTGGGGACGTCGCCGTCCAGGATGGCCGGGATCTGGGTGTCCACCTGCGCCGCCAGCAGGTGCGCCACGCCGTTCAGCGGATGCCCCGACACGTACAGGCCCAGCATCTCCCGCTCCAGGGCCAGCTTGTGCTTGTCCTCCCACTCGTCTTCGGGCACCTTGATGGTGAACACCGACTCGGTGCAGCCGTCCTCGCCGCCGAACAGGTCGAATTGCCCCATCGCCTCAGCCTTTTTGGTGCCCAGCACCGAATCGACGGCATCGGTGTGCACCAGGAAGAGGCCCTTGCGGGCATGGCTCAGCGAGTCGAACGCGCCCGCCTTGATCAACGACTCCGTCACCTTCTTGTTGCAGGCCGAGACATCGATCTTGTTCAGGTAGTCCGAGAAGTCGGTGAACTTCCCCTTCTCGTTGCGGGTCTTGATCAGCGAACCCACCACGTTGGCGCCGACGTTGCGCACCGCACCCAGCCCGAACCGGATGTCCTGGCCGACCGACGCGAAGTTCACCAGGGACTCGTTGACGTCCGGCGGCAGCACGGTGATGCCCAGCTTGCGGCAGTCCGCCAGGTAGACCGCGGCCTTGTCCTTGTCGTCGCCCACCGAGGTCAACAGCCCGGCCATGTATTCGGCCGGATAGTTGGCCTTGAGATAGGCGGTCCAGTACGACACCAGGCCGTAACCGGCGGCGTGCGACTTGTTGAACGCATACCCGGCGAACGGAAGAATGGTGTCCCACAACGCCTTCACGGCTTTCTCCGAGAACCCGTTGGCGGTCATGCCCTCGTAGAAGCCCTTGTACTCGGCCTCGAGGACCTCGAGCTTCTTCTTGCCCATCGCCTTGCGCAGCGCGTCGGCCTTGCCCATCGTGTAGGAGGCGACCTTCTGGGCGATGAACATGATCTGCTCTTGGTAGACGATCAGACCGTAAGTCTCCGAGAGGATCTCGCGCAGCGGCTCCTCGAGCTCCGGGTGGATCGGCTTGATGGCCTGCCGGGCGTTCTTGCGGTCGGCGTAGTCGTTGTGGGCGTTCATGCCCATCGGGCCCGGGCGGTACAGCGCGAGCACGGCGACGATGTCGTTGAACTCGGTCGGCTGCATGCGGCGCAGCAGGTCACGCATCGGCCCGCCGTCGAGCTGGAACACGCCCAGGGTGTCGCCTCGGCCCAGCAGCTCGTAGGTGGGCTTGTCGTCGAGCGGCACCGACTCCAGGTCGAGGTCAATTCCCCTGTTGGCCTTGATGTTTTCCAGCGCGTCGCCGATGATCGTCAGGTTGCGCAGGCCCAGGAAGTCCATCTTCAGCAGGCCGATGGCCTCGCACGACGGGTAGTCCCAGCCGGTGATGATGGCGCCGTCCTGCGGCCGCTTCCACAGCGGGATGGCCTCGGTGAGCGGCTCGCTGCTCATGATCACCGCGCAGGCGTGCACGCCGGCGTTGCGGATCAGACCCTCCAGGCCGCGCGCGGTCTGGTAGATGGTGCGGACGTCCGGATCGGTTTCGATCAGGCCGCGGACCTCGGCGGCTTCCTTGTACCGCTCGTGCGCCGGGTCGGTGATGCCCGAGAGCGGGATGTCCTTGGCCATGATCGGCGGCGGCAGCGCCTTGGTGATCCGGTCGGCGATGGCGAAGCCGGGCTGACCGTAATGGATGCGCGCCGAATCCTTCAGCGCCGCTTTCGTTTTGATGGTGCCGAAGGTGATGACCTGGGCGACGCGGTCCTGGCCCCACTTGTCAGCGGCGTAGCGCACCATCTCACCGCGACGACGGTCGTCGAAGTCGATGTCGATGTCGGGTGCCGACGGGCGCTCGGGGTTGAGGAACCGCTCGAACAGCAGCCCGTGCGGGATCGGGTCGATGTTGGTGATACCCAGCGCGTAGGCCACCAGCGAGCCCGCCGCCGAACCGCGGCCGGGCCCCACCCGGATGTCGACCGACCGGGCGTAATTGATCAGGTCGGCGACGATCAGGAAGTACGACGGGAAGCCCTTGTCGCAGATGACCTTGATCTCGTACTCGGCCCGGTCGATGTAGTCCTGGCCGACGCCCGTGGGGAATCGCCGCCGAAGCCCGGCCATCACTTCGTGGTGCAGCCAGGTCGCCTGGTCGTGTCCCTCGGGCACCGGGAAGACCGGCATCCGGTCCCGCGGCGTCCACACGTCGTCGTACGGCTGCACCCGTTCGGCGATCAGCAGCGTCGAGTCGCAGGCGCCGGGCACCTCGGCGTCCCAGATCTGGCGCATCTCGGCGGCGGACTTGAGGTAGTAGCCGTCGCCGTCGAACTTGAACCGGTTCGGGTCCGACAGCGTCTTACCGGTCTGCACGCACAACAGCGCCTCGTGGTTGTGGGCGGCGTCGCGGGTGACGTAGTGGCAGTCGTTGGTGGCCAGCGGCGGGATGCCGAGCTTGCGTCCGATCTCGAGCAAGCCCTCGCGGACGCGCTGCTCGATGGACAGCCCGTGGTCCATCAGCTCGAGGAAGTAGTTGTCGGCGCCGAAGATCTCGCGCCACTTGGCGGCCGATTCCAGCGCCTCACGGTCGTGCCCCAGCCGCAGCCGGGTCTGCACCTCACCCGACGGGCAGCCCGTGGTGGCGATGATGCCCTGGGCGTGCTCGGCGATGAGCTCGGCGTCCATCCGCGACCACTTGCCGAGCTGGCCCTCGAAGGAGGCCAACGACGAGAGCTTGAACAGGTTGCGCAGTCCGGTGGCGTTCTCGGCGACCATCGTCAGGTGCGTGTAGGAACCACTACCCGAGACGTCGTCGGACTTCTGGCCCGGGTCACCCCACTGGATGCGGCGGGTGTCGAAGCGCGAGCCGGGCGCGATGTACGCCTCGACCCCGATGATCGGCTTGATCCCGGCCTTGGCCGCCGCGTTGTAGAACTCGCTGGCGCCGAACATGTTTCCGTGGTCGGTCATCCCGACCGCAGGCATCCCCAGCCGCTCCACCTCGGTCAGCATCGGCGTGATCTTCGCGGCCCCGTCCAGCATCGAGTACTCGGTGTGGTTATGCAGGTGCACGAAGGAGGAGTGGTTCATAGGGACGCCAGTCTATGACCGCGGACCGACACGAGTTCGGCGTGTCGCCGCGTGTGTCTCGCGCGGTTTTACCCGTACATCTCGACGAAGTTCTTCAGCGACTTCTGCACATCGCCTTTGACGGCGCGCGCCGCCGCCGAACCGACCGGGCCGAACAGCGGACGCCCGCCCAGCTCGAGCCGCAGTCCGAGCGTCGATCCCTCGGCGGCGGCTCGCACGGTGAGCGTGACGGCGTACTTGGCGCCGCCCTTGCCCGAACCCGACAGCGCCACCTCGTGCGGCGGATCCCACGTGGTCACCGTCCAGGTCACCCGGTTACGGAACCCCTTCGCCCGGGCGACGCCCACCACCTGGACGCCCTCGCCGAGCTCGTCGGGCAGATCACTGCGCCAGCCCTCGTGCATCACCAGCCAGTCTCCCAGGTCCGACAAGTCGGAGACGTGGTCCCACATGTCCTGCGGGCTCATCGGTACGTCGGCGGTCAGGTCAACAGCGGCCATGCGCGGAGCCTAGCGCGGCCGCTTCGTCACACCCGCCCCGCGCGCCCCCGCTCGGAGGGATGCGGATCAGAGGGATGCGGCGTTGCGCCCGCCTCGTAGCGACAATCCGAGACCCGCTGCGCGGTAGCCGCCTTTGTCGCTGTGAGGCGGGCACCTCGTCGATCGCCCCGGCGCAGTGACGGAAGTGACCGAGGGGACGCGGCGCACGCTCAGCGGCTGGGTCCCCCGCGGAAGCGGCTACCGATCCGGATCCCCGGCAGCAGCAGACCCCGCGGCGCGAACCTGCCGCCGGTGCTGACGACCTTCGGCACCACACCGGGCACGACGGTGCGCCTGCCGGCCAGCATCCCGGCGATCGCCGCCTCGGCGACGTCGCGCGGCGAGACCTGCGCGATGGGAATGCTGAACCGCTCGGCGTTGGCGATCTCGGCCCACTCGGTCGGCACCGGCCCGGGACACAGGCACGTGACCGACACCCCGGTGCCGTGCAGCTCCTCGTGGACGGCCTCGGAGAACGTCTGCACGAACGCCTTGGTGGCCGAGTAGACCGCCATGTACGGCACCGGCTGAAAGCCGGCGATCGAGGCGATGTTCATCACCGCCCCGACACCGCGCTTGACCATGCCGGACAGGGCCGCGTGGGTGAGTTCCATCAGCGCCAGCGCGTTGAGGGTGACCTCCTCGCTTTCGCGCTCGAGCGGCAGCTCGTGGAAGACGCCGCTGGTGCCGAAGCCCGCGCTGTTGCACAGGCCGGCGATCGGCTCGGCGCGCAGCCGGTCCGCCAGCTTCGCGCGGCCCTTCGAATCGCCCAGGTCCAGCGGCAGCACCTCGACCGCCACGGAGTACTCCTGGCCGACTTCGTTGGCCAGCTCGTCGAGGCGTTCCCGGCGCCGCGCGACCAGCAACAGCGGGAAGCCGCGGCGGGCCAGCCCGCGGGCCAGTTCGGCGCCGATGCCGGACGAGGCGCCGGTGATGACGACGGTGGTCTGGATGTCGGGCTTGGGAAGGCTCATGATGTCACCAATGTATCCCGCGGGTCGCCCGCACAAACGTCTCGCTGCGCTTGTCGAATTGCTGTGACTCGCTTGCAGATTCGTCACCCCGGGCGGCTTCGGAGTCGCCGAACATGGCGAACGCCCGGTTGCGCACTCGGTCCATCACCGCCGGGTTCACGGCGTCGGCGACGGCGGCGAACTGCCCGAACGGCGAGCTGGCCCGCCGGGGCCGGTGCACGATGGCGTCCGCGATCACCCCGGCCGCCTGATCCGGCGTCAGCGCCGGGAACTTGTCGTAGAGCGTGGTCGGGCTGATCATCGGCGTGCGCACCAGGGCCATGTGCACGGTGGTGAACTTGACGCCGTCGTTGACGGTTTCGGCCTGCAGGGAATCGCACAGGCTGTCCAGCGCGGCCTTGCTGGCGATGTAGGCGCCGAAGCGCGGCGCACGGGTCTGCACACCCACCGAGGAGACGTTGATGATGTGCCCGAATCCGCGTTCCCGCATCCCGGGGATGAATTTGAGGATGAGCTGGACGGCGCCCAGATAGTTCAGCTGCATGGTCCGCTGGTAGTCGTGGATCCGGTCGTAGGACAGCTCCAGCGAGCGCCGGATGGACCGCCCCGCGTTGTTGATCAGGATGTCGACGCCGCCGAGGTCGCCCAGCACCTGGTCGGCCATCGCGGCGATGGCGTCCATGTCGGACAGGTCGCACGGGTAGACGTGTGCGGTGCCACCGTTGCCTTCGATTTCTGAGGCGACCTTTTCCAGGTTTTCCCGGGTCCGCGCGACCAGCACGACCGTGCCGCCCGCTTCGGCGATCTTCTTTGCGGCGGCCTCGCCGATGCCCGACGATCCCCCAGTGATCAGGACGGTCTTGCCCCCCACCGCCTCGTCGAGCGTGCGGCCCTGGACGGCGTCGAGCAGATTCCTCAGGTAGAAGGGCCGGTAGCGCCCCGCGGAGTTGGGCGTGTTGACGAGGTGGGACACCGCCGCGATCGGCTTCTCCACCAAGTTCGCGAGCGGCTTTTCGACCAAGCTCGTCAAGTCACCAAGATTCATCGGCTTTCGCTCCTGATGGTGTCGGCCCCCCGACCGCAATTGGCCTGCCCGTTGACCACGATCGCCTGGCGGGGCGGTGTGCATGATGTGACGTGAGTCATTGAGCCAACCTATGGCATAGGTTCGCCGGCTCGATGCAGATTTCGGGCATGTAACAGCGGGCGCACGTCTCACGGCCGGCCGTGCGCAACCGTCAAAAGGCGGCAATCCGCTTGTTACGCAAAGATATCCGCGTGTGATCGCGAACTAACTGGCGAGCAATGCCGAGATGTTCCAATCGCACTTATGAAAATTCTGGCACGCTTGCGCAAACCCGAGCCGGTCGCGATCTATGACCGGATCGGTGGGCACGAGGCGATCGAAGTCGTGGTCGAGGACTTCTACGTTCGCGTGCTTGCCGACGACCAACTCGCGGGCTTCTTCACCGGAACCAACATGAACCGTCTCAAAGGCAAGCAGGTGGAGTTCTTCGCGGCCGCACTCGGCGGCCCCGAGCCCTACACCGGCGCGCCGATGAAGCAGGTGCACCAGGGTCGCGGCATCACGATGCACCACTTCAACCTGGTGGCCAGGCACCTGTCCGACGCGCTCGCGGCGGCCGGGGTTCCCTCCGAGACGGTCACGGAGATCATCGGTGCGATCGCGCCGCTGGCTCCCGAGATCGCCACCGGCGAGGCCAACAAGGCGACCGTCTGACCGCTCCGCCGAGATCGCCGGCGAGCTCGGCGTGTCGCGCCCGGGCGGCGGCCTGCAACCGGTAGTCAGCACGTATGCGACTGCTCGCCGTCATCGTTGCGGCCCTGATGCTGGGCGCCTGCGGTGCGAAAACGACCCCGCCGTCGGCCGGCACCACCACGGGAACGACCACCACCACGACTGCCCCGCCGACCGCGGCGGCGCTCGACTGCGCCAAACCGGCCAACGCGGCGCAGCAGCTGGTGTGCCGCGATCCGCAGCTGACCGACCTCGACCACCGCCTGCAGGCCGCCTACCAACAGGCCCTTGCCCGGCCCGGCGTGGACCAGGGCGCGCTGACGTCCGCGCAGAACAGCTGGGCGACCACTCGCGACGGTTGCGCACAGAACCCGGAAGCGCGCACCTGCCTGGTCGAGGCGTATCAGACGCGGCTGGTCGAACTGGCCATCGCCGACCCCGGCACCCTGAGCCCGCCCGTCGTCACCTACCAGTGCCCCGCCGACGCGGGGCCGTTGACCGCGCAGTTCTACAACGAATTCGACCCGCCCGCGGCGGTGCTCAACTGGAAGGGCAACCAGGAGATCCTCTTCCTCGAGCCGTCGGGCAGCGGCGCCCGATACGGCCGGCAGGGCTCGCAGTACTGGGAGCACCAGGGCGAGGTCAAGCTTGACCTGAACGGCACCAAATTCGTCTGCCGCGCACCGTGATTCGGCGCGCGAAGGGCCGACGGATCAGTCGAAGACGACGACCGCCCGGCCGACGATGTCTCCTCGCCCCAACGCTTCCAGTTTGTCGTTGATGTCGTCGAGTTTGACCGGGACCACGTGGTGCTTGATCAGGCCTTGGCCGGCGAGTGCAAGCACTTCCCGCAGGTCGTTGTAGTTGCCCCAAAACGAGCCGAAGTAGGACTTCTCTCCACTGACGAACGGAAACAGTGGCAGTTCCACCCGCTCTCCCATGAGGCCTACCTGCGACAGCGCGCCCTCGGTCGCGAGAATTGCGGCCGCCAGTCCCAGGGACTCCGGGGACCCGGCGCAGTCCAGCACCGCGTCGACGGTGCGGCGGCCGGTCACGTCCTCGATCTCGTCCTGCACGTCCTCGACGGACTTGTCCCGGACGTTGACGGTGTGATGGGCGCCGTGGTCCGTTGCGATCCGGAGCTTTTCGTCGCTGCGGGCGAACCCGAACACGGTCGCGCCGCCGCCAAGCAACCGGGCGTATTGGACCGCGTAGCTGCCGAGGCCACCGATACCGTTGACAACCACCGTGCGGCCGGCGCCGAGCTTGCCCGCGTCACGCAACTTCTTCATACCGCGGTAAGGCGTGAGGCCCGCATCGGTCAGTGGGGCCAGGTACCGGGGTTCGGCATTCGGTTGATCGGCAACGGAGATCACGTGGTCGTAAGGAGCGGCCATGTACTCGGCGAAACCCCCATTGGGTCCGAATCCGACGAGTTGCCCATCGGCGCACAGTTGCTGGTTGCCTTCGTGGCACTGCCGGCAGGTGCCGTCCCCCCAGTTCGGGTCCACCACGACAAGGTCCCCTTCGCCGATACCGGCGGCATCCGGCACGTCGGCGCCCACTTCGGTGATGGTGCCCGCCACTTCGTGTCCGGGGATGAACGGGAAGTCCACCGGCAGGCCGTCCCGGAAGTAGCCATCCAGCAGCTGATAATCGCTGCGGCACATGCCCGTCGCCGCGACCTTGATCAGGACCTGGCTGGGCCCGACATCGGGAATGGGAACTTCGTCAATCTCCAGCGGCCGGTTGTATCCGTGCATGCGTGCTGCCCGCATCGGCATGATCTCTCCTCGATGTCCGCAATGTGATCGCCTATGGCGCCGGTATGGGTCCTGCCCGAAGGATGATCAAAAGCCAACCGGATCAATGGCGGCCGCGGTACAAGATTCCTGCTCAATGTTTGCCCGTTTCGATCCGGCCCCGGCGACACTTACCCAGCGAGGACCCCGGCAGTCCGATACCTTTTGTTTGCGGAGCGGTTGCGGCCTCCGCGGTGTGTTGATGCCAAGGGGGTGCCGACCTGACCGCCACCGAACCCATCGAGCACCATCTCACCTCCGGCGATCTTGTCGCCGAATTGACGGCTCGTGCATGGCATTCCGGCGCAAACGTCGGATTATGGCCAGGTCTGACGATCTACCGTTTCACCGAGCCCGCCGAACCCGAGTGGCAGGAGATCCGGGGACTGTCGATCGGACTCGTCGCGCAAGGCCGCAAGGCGGTCATTGAGATGGGTCGGCGTCATGTCTACGACCAGTTCAGTTACCTGGTGATCAACGGTGATCTGCAATTCCAGAGCGAGGTGCTTGAGGCGTCGCCGAGCAAGCCCTGCCTGTGCATGGTGCTGGAGGTGGATCCATCCACCGTTCGCGACATCACCGAGAAAATGCCGGGCCGGGAGCGCGCCGAGGCCGCGGCGGTGCGAGATCTCACCGAATCGTGCGTCGTCTCCGCACTCGACGACGAAGTCATGAGTTCGATCCTGCGGTTCTTGCGGTCGCTGTCGACCGACGTCGATCGGCGTGTGCTGGCGCCCCTCTATCTTCGCGAGTTGGTGTACCGGGTTCTGCAACGGGAACAGTTTGCGCGAATGAGGGACTTCGCCACCCAGCAGGCGGCCGGTAATCCCATCGGCGCGGCACTGACGTACATCAACGCGCATTGGGCCGAGCCGATAACGGTCGCGACCCTGGCCGCGCAGGTGGGCCTGAGTTCATCCGCATTCACCAGAGCGTTCCGCGAGGTGACGGGGACTTCGCCGTATCAGTACGTCAAGGACGTGCGGCTGAACCGGGCGCGCGAACTCGTGCTGGACCGGCGGTTGGCGGTGGCCGATATCGCCCACCGGGTCGGCTATGTCAGCGTCTCGCACTTCATCAGCGAGTTCCGGACCCGGTTCGGCGCTACCCCGCGCGATTACGGCGGCGGTCAGTCCGCCGGCTGAGGCGGACCGATACCCGAAAGATCGGATCAGTAACGGCTTCGAGGACTCGCACCGGTTGGACGCTCACTTCGTCGCTGATCACTGCCTAGCATGCTCGGCATGGCCCGCACATTCGACGACCTCGTGGCGGAGGCCGACGCGGCCCCCGTCGACGGTTGGGATTTCTCCTGGCTGGACGGGCGCGCCACCGAGGAGCGCCCGTCGTGGGGTTACCAGCGGCAGATGAGCCGGCGGCTGGCGAGCGCGTCGGCCGCCTGCGACCTCGACACGGGCGGCGGCGAAGTGCTCGCCGGCGCCGAACGGTTTCCGCCGACGATGGCCGCGACGGAGTCGTGGCCGCCCAACGCGGCGCTGGCCACCCAGCGGCTGCATCCCCGCGGCGTGGTGGTCGTGGTGACCGGGGACGAGCCGCGGCTGCCGTTCGCCGACGCGGCTTTCGACCTGGTGACCAGCCGCCACCCGATCGCGGTGCGGTGGGCCGAGATCGCCCGGGTGCTGCGGCCGGGCGGCACCTATTTCGCCCAGCAGATCGGGCCCGCGACGATGGCCGAGCTCGTCGAATACTTCATCGGCCCACAGCCGGAGAAGTGGGCGGAGTTGCACCCCGACGTCCAGGGCGCCGAGGCCCGGGCCGCCGGGATGGACGTGGTCGACATGCGCATGGAGCGCATGCGCGCCGAGTTCTTCGACGTCGGCGCCGTGATCTACTTCCTGCGCAAGGTGATCTGGACGGTGCCGGACTTCACGGTCGACGCCTACCGGGACCGGCTGCGTGAACTGCACGAGCGGATCGAGGCCGACGGGCCGTTCGTCGCGCACTCGGTGCGGCTGCTCGTGGAGGCGCGCAAGCCGGCTGAGTGATCGCAAGCGCGGCGAAGCCGGGCGCAGCGGGTCGCGACCATCAGACTGATCAACCCTCGGCGCGCAGCACGTCCAGCGCGTGCTGCAGATCGGCCGGGTAGGGGCTGACGATCTCCATCCGCCTGCCGTCCGCAGGATGGGCGAACGCCAGCGAGCGGGCATGTAACCATTGCCGTTCCAACCCAAGCCTTTTCGCGAGTTTCGGATCCGCCCCGTAGACCAGGTCGCCGCAGCACGGATGGTGCAGCGCGGAGAAGTGCACCCGGATCTGGTGCGTGCGACCGGTTTCCAGGTGCACGTCGAGCAGGCTGGCGGCCTGGAAGGCTTCGATGGTGTCGTAGTGGGTGAGGCTGTGCCGGCCCTCCTTCGTGACGGCGAACTTCCACTCGCCGCCGCGGTGGCGTCCGATCGGAGCGTCGATCGTCCCGCTCGAGGGGTCCGGATGCCCCTGCACCAGCGCGTGGTAGCGCTTATCGACCGTGCGCTGTTTGAACGCCCGCTTCAGCGCGGTGTAGGCGCGCTCGGAGAGCGCCACCACCATCACGCCGGAGGTGCCCACGTCGAGGCGGTGCACGATGCCCTGCCGCTCGGGAACCCCGGACGTGGTGATCCGGTAGCCGGCGGCGGCCAGGCCGCCGAGCACGGTCGGCCCCGTCCAGCCCACCGACGCGTGCGCGGCCACCGCGGCCGGCTTGTCCACCGCGACGATGTCGTCGTCGGAGTACAGGATCGTCATGCCCTCGATGTCGACGGGCGTGTTCTCCACCGGCGGCGGGGCTTCGGGCAGCCGCACCTGCAGCCACGCGCCCCCGGTCAGCCGGTCGGACTTGCCGGCGCGCACGCCGTCGAGCTCGACGCCGCCGTCTTCGGCCAGGGCCGCCGCGGCGCTGCGGGACAGTCCGAGCAGCCGGGCCAGGCCCGCGTCCACGCGCATGCCCGCCAGCCCCTCCGGGACCGGCATGGAACGGTCGGTCATCGGCTACGGTCGGCCTTGCTCCGGCGGCCCACGGTGTCGAAGTCGTAGCCGAAGACCGACAGCACCACCAAGAGGATGGCGCCGCCGACCACCGACGGGTCGGCGACGTTGAACACCGGCCACCAGCCCACCGACAGGAAGTCCACGACATGGCCGCGCAGCGGTCCGGGCGCCCGGAAGAAGCGGTCGACCAGGTTGCCCGTGGCGCCGCCCAGAATCATGCCCAGCCCGACCGCCCACCACGGCGACACCAGCCGGCGGCCCATCCAGAAGATGCCGACCACCACACCGGTCGCGATCAGCGTCAGCACCCAGGTGTATCCGGTCGCCATGGAGAACGCGGCGCCGGAGTTGCGCACCAGCGTCCAGGTCACCGTGTCGCCGATGATGGGCACCGGCTGACCGGGCGGCAGCAGTTTGACGGCGAGCACCTTGGTGACGACGTCCAGGGCCAAGACGATCGCGGCGACCGACAGCAGCAGGCGCAGCCGCCTCGGCGGCCGCTGCGGGTCGGTGACGGGCGCGTCCTTGGCCTCGTCGGTTGAGGTCACGGGCTCAGTGGATCCTGTGGGTTCCTCGGGCACTCTCACATCATCCCCCAATGCGTACTCGGGCCGGCCGAGGTTCGCGGTTGGCGTGCGCGATGATCTCACCATGGGCCGGCTCACCGTCATCGCCACCGGAGGCACGATATCGACCGGCACGGGCGCGGACGGCGTGCACCGGCCCTCCTATGGCGCGGCCGATCTGGCTGCCGGCCTCGATGTCGACGTCGTCGACGTGCTGGCCGTGGACAGCTCGCAGCTGATGCCCGCCGACTGGGACCGGATCCGCGGAGCGGTGCGCGCGGCGATCGACGGCGGCGCCGACGGCGTGGTGATCACGCACGGGACCGACACCATGGAGGAGACCGCGCTGTGGCTCGAGCTCACCCATGACGGCGACGTTCCCGTCGTGCTCACCGGGGCCATGCGCAGCGCCGACGCGCCCGGCGCCGACGGCCCGGCCAACCTGCGGGCCGCCCTTGCGGTGGCGGGCAGCCCCGCCGCCCGTGGCCTGGGTGTGCTGGTGTGTTTCGCCGGCCGGGTGCTGCAGCCGCTGGGGATGAGCAAGGTGGCCACCGACGACCTGACCGGCTTCGCGGGTGAGCTGATCGGCACGGTGAACGGCGGTGTCACGCTGGCCGGCACCAAGACGCGGCCCCGGCTGGGCGACCTCACCGCGGCGGACGCGCCGCGGGTGGACATCGTCGCCGCGTACCTGGGCAGCGACGGGGTGGCCCTGGACGCGTGCGTGGCCGCCGGGGCCCGTGGCGTGGTGCTCGAGGCGCTGGGTTCGGGCAACGCCGGCGACGCGGTGGTCGACGCGGTGCGTCGGCAGTGCCGGGCCGGGGTCGCGGTCGCGGTGTCCACCCGCGTCCCGGGCGGCCGGGTCGGTGCCAGCTACGGGCCCGGGCACGAGATGGCGGCCGCGGGCGCGGTGATGGTGCCCGGCTTGCGGCCACCGCAGGCCCGGGTGCTGATGATGGCCGCGCTGGCCGCGAAGCTACCGGTCGGCGACGTCATCGCCCGGTGGGGCTGACGGTTCGTTCGCTTCCAGGGCCTGCAGGGCGCCCAGGTATTCCGGCCAGTCCAGCGAATCGACCGGGTTAGCCTTGGTCAGCTCGGCGGTGTCGGCGGGGAACGTCCTGGCCGGGCCCGGGGCCGCGGCTGTCTTTTATTCACAACTGACGCTGTCGGCGAATTGTGAGGGGGAGATACGTGGGGGCGGCGGTGATGTTAAAAAAAAAAACAAGAGGGGACCTTTTCTACTTGATTCTGTGAGATATACGTGTACACTTAGGATCTTGTTATATCACGTGAGNGCGGCGGTCAACGCCGGCCTGGGCGCCCACCTCGGGGTGCGGTCGCTGTTCGAGGCGCCCACCATCCACCAGTTGGCGCCGCGCCTCGGCGACGACGGGGCGGGGCGCACGCCGTTGACGGCGATCGAACGGCCCGCGGTGATTCCGTTGTCCTTCGCCCAATCCCGGCTGTGGTTCCTCGACCAATTGCAGGGACCGTCGGCGGTGTACAACATGGCGGCGGCGCTGCGGCTGGACGGGCGCGTGGATGCCGACGCGTTCCATGCCGCACTGGGCGACGTGGTGGCCCGGCACGAAAGCCTGCGCACGGTCTTCATCGCGGCCGAGCGGGTCAGCGTGCTCATGTCGGATTTCTTCAGCTTCACGGTGACGGTGCGCGCGCCCCGGCCGTCGCGCAGCAGGCGTTGGTGCGCGTGCTCGGCGATCGGGTCGATCGCCTCCCGCAGCTGCTCCAGGCTGGTCAGGTCGACGGCGAAGGTGGACTCGGAGCTGATCTGCTTGGCTTCGGCGCGCTCGGCGACGGGGCGGTCGTCGACGCCCTGGGCCAGGCGGTGCAGCGCCGGCCCGATCGTCGCACCCAGTATGTTGGCGGCCTCGGCGTCGGTCAGGGCGGCCAGGTTGCCGATCGTCTCGATGCCCAGCCGATTGAGCTTCTCCTCGGCGACCGGCCCGATGCCCCACAACCGCCGCACCGGCAACCCGCCCAGCAGCGGCCGCTCCTCGGCGCGCCGGACCACCCGAACGCCGTCGGGCTTCGCCAGGCCCGACGCGATCTTGGCGATCTGCTTGCCCGAGCCGGCGCCGACCGAGGCGATCAGGCCGGTCTCGTCGCGAACCCGTCGCCGCAGGTCCTCGCAGAACGCCTCAACCTCCTCGGACGACGCGCCCGCGAGGTGAGGCGGCTCACCGAAGCCCTCGTCGAAGGACAGCTGCTCGACGACGGGCACCACGCTGCGCACGGCGTCGAAGACCCGTCGGCTGGCCACCCCGTACACCACGCCGCGCGGCGGCAACACCACCGCGGTCACCCCGATCAGGCGGCGGGCCTGATGCATCGGCATGGCCGAGCGGGCGCCGTACACGCGGGCCTCGTAGCTGGCGCCGGCCACCACACCACGCCCGCCCAGGCCGCCCACCAGCACCGGCCGCCCGCGCAGGGTCGGCCGGGTGAGTTGTTCCACCGAGGCGAAGAACGCATCCATGTCCAGGTGCAGCACCCAACGGGACTCCACGCATCGATGCTATGGGTCTAGCGTCGTTGGGTATGGAGGCTGACGGCACAGACGCACCGAAGTCTCGATGGGAGCGGGTGCGCCATCAGTGGAACCAGCGGCTGCAGCCCGGTGAACAGGCCACGGTGCTGGCCTGGACGTCGTTCACCCTCACGTTCGCCGGGCTGCGGGCGCTCACGCATTGGATCCGGGCGGGCCATGGCCCCTCGGGGGGCGGTATGTCGTTGGGCGGGAAGCACTTTCACCACTACAACATCGGCATCGGGATGCTGGCGACGGTGGGCGGCGTGGGGCTGCGCGGAACCGACAGGCAACGACGGCACCCGGCTGCGGCCATCGCCTACGGCGCCGCGAACGCCATGATCGTCGACGAGCTCGCGCTGCTGTTGGACCTCAAGGACGTCTACTGGGCACGGGACGGCCGCGAGAGCGTCGACGTCGCGGTCGGACTAATCGCCACCGGCGCGACGGTCGTGGCAGGCATGCCGTTCTGGCCCCACGCCCACCGCGCGCTGCGCCCGCATTCCTCCGCGAGACTGTAACCAGCGACGAGTCTTCTCGAGAAACACGTCGCTGGTTACAGTCTCGCGGTCAGCACGGGCAGCCCCTCGCCGCCAGGGCACTTCGCGCCCGCTCCACGACGACATCCGGTCGGTGTCGTAGCAGGTCGGCACCGACCCGGATCAAGCGCCATCCGCGTCGCTCCAGTTCTGCGGTGCGCTCGATGTCGTTGGCCCGGATTCGCGGGTCCGTCCAGTGCTGCGGCCCGTCGTATTCCACCCCGACGAGCCACGCCTCCCAGCCCATGTCGATCCTGGCCAGCACGGCGCCCCACACGTTGCGCACGACGATCTGAGTCTGCGGCCTGGGCAGACCCCCATGAATCAGCGCCAGCCGGGTCCTGGTCTCCTGGGGAGATTCGGCGCCGGCGTCGACGAGGGGCACCACCCTACGCAACTGCTTCATGCCGCGTGCGCCGCGGTGCTTGTCCATCAGCGGCCACACGTCTTCGGCGGCGAGGCCCGTCGCTCGTGCCAGGGCGTCCATGCGGATCACCGCGAGTGTCGACCCCGGTCGCCGTCCCAGGTCGAAGGCAGTGCGGGCCGCCGATGTGACGGGTATGCCGTCGACCATCGTCACCTCTCCTGTCGCAAGTGTCTCGTTGCGGGTGACGATCAACGACGGCGGACGCGTGCGATCGCAGACCAGTTCGGCCGGGGAGTGCGGATCGATCCACTGGGCGCCGTGCAGGGCCGCGGCCGAGGTGCCCGCCACGACGGCTTGCTTACCGGACCACAACCACGCGGCGATCGCGCGGTCCCGCGCGGTCAATTCGCCACCGCGCCGCTGGTACACATTGCGGTAGATCCGGGTGCACGAACGCCGGAGTTCACGTTGCGTCCACGCTCCCGCCCGAATGGCGTCGGTACCGACGAATGGCTCTGTGCTCACGACGGCAGGGTGCCACGCCACGCCGACATGCCCGCGAGACTGCAACTAACGACGGCTCGTCTCGGGAAATGCGTCGCGGAATACAGTTTCGCGACTCAGACCTTGGCGATGCTGACCCGCACGCCGTCGCCGATGTCGACGCCGTCGGACGGCGCGCCGAATTCGAAACTGGTGGCCAGGATCTCACCGGCGATCAGGTCGCGATGGGTGCGCGCCCAGTCGGCCCGCTCGGGCGGCACCGACATCACGACAGAGATCCGGTCGGACACGTCGAGACCCGTGGATTTGCGGAGCTCCTGCAGCTCACGGATGCGGTCCTTGGCCCAGCCCTCGGCCTCCAGCTCCGGGGTGACCGTGCCGTCGAGCACCACCAGCCCGGCCCCGTCGGGCAGCGCCGCGGTGAACTCCGGGTCGGCGGCGACCAGCCGCGAGCTGTACTCCTCGGGTTGCAGCAGCGCGGGTCCCGCGGTCAGGGTGCCGTCGGGGTTGACGACGCCCTGCCCCGCCTTGACCGCCTTGATGGCGGCCTGCACGTCCTTGCCCAGCCGCGGGCCGGCGACGCGGGCGTTGACGGTGAGCTCGAACCGCCCGTAGGTGTCGATGGCGTCGGTCAGCTCGACGCTCTTGACGTTGAGCTCGTCGGCGATCAGGTCCGCGAACGGCTCCAGCCGCTGCGGGTTCTCCACCGCCACGGTCAATTTCGGCAGCGGCAGCCGCACCCGCAACTTCTTGGCCTTGCGCAGCGACGACGCCGCCGAGCACACCTCGCGGACCTGGTCCATCGCGGCGACCAGATCGGGGTCGGCCGGCAGCGCTTCGGCGTCGGGCCAGTCCGTGAGATGAACCGACCGCCCCCCGGTCAGGCCGCGCCAGATGATCTCGGTGACCGACGGCAGCAGCGGCGCGGCCAGCCGCGAGGTGACCTCGAGCACGGTGTGCAGGGTGTCGATGGCGTCGGGGTCCTCTTCCCAGAACCGCGAACGCGACCGGCGCACATACCAATTCGTCAGCGCCTCGGTGAACTGCCGCAAGTGCTCGCACGCCCTCGAGATGTCGCAGGTGTCCATCTCACGGGTGAGGTCGTCGCGCAGGCCGGCCAGCTTGGCCAGGATGTAGCGGTCCAGCACCTGACACGAATCAGTGCGCCAGGAACCGACTTTCGGCGCGTAGAGCGCCAGGAAGCTGTAGGCGTTCCACAGCGGCAGCAGGACCTGGCGCACGCCTTCGCGGATGCCCTGCTCGGTGACGATCAGGTTGCCGCCGCGCAGAATGGGCGAGGCCATCAGGAACCACCGCATGGCGTCGGAGCCGTCCCGGTCGAACACCTCCGAGACGTCGGGGTAGTTGCGCAGCGACTTGCTCATCTTCTGCCCATCGGAGCCCAGCACGATCCCGTGCGCGACACAGGTTTTGAAGGCCGGCCGGTCGAACAGCGCGGTGGCCAGCACGTGCAGCGTGTAGAACCAGCCGCGGGTCTGGCCGATGTACTCCACGATGAAGTCGCCCGGGTAATGGGTGTCGAACCACTCGCGGTTCTCGAACGGGTAGTGCACCTGGGCGTACGGCATCGAGCCCGAGTCGAACCACACGTCGAGCACGTCCGGGATGCGCCGCATGGTGCTGCGGCCGGTCGGGTCGTCCGGGTTCGGGCGGGTCAGCTCGTCGATGTAGGGCCGGTGCAGGTTGGTCGGCCGCACCCCGAAGTCGCGTTCCAGCTCGTCAAGGCTGCCGTAGACGTCGATGCGCGGGTAGGCCGGGTCGTCGGACTTCCACACCGGAATGGGGCTGCCCCAGTAGCGGTTTCGCGAGATCGACCAGTCGCGGGCGCCCTGCAGCCACTTGCCGAACTGGCCGTCCTTGACGTGCTCGGGATACCAGGTGATCTGCTGGTTGAGTTCCACCATGCGGTCGCGGAACGCGGTGACGGTGACGAACCAGGACGACACCGCCCGGTAGATCAGCGGATTGCGGCACCGCCAGCAGTGCGGGTAGGGGTGCTCGTAGGTCTCGTGGCGCACCAACACCGCGCCGTTGGCCGCCGCCGGGCCGCTGCCGTTCTTCAGGTCGCGGATGATGTGCGGGTTGGCGTCGAAGACGTGCTGCCCGCGGTAATCCGGGACGCTGGCGTCGAAACGGCCCTTGGAGTCGACCGGGGTGACCGGCACGATGCCCACCTTGTCGGTGGTCGCCATGTCGTCCTCGCCGTAGGCCGGCGCCATGTGCACGATGCCGGTGCCGTCCTCGGTGGTGACGAACTCCCCGGGCAGCACCTGAAAAGCCTTGGGGCTGTCCATGAAATACGGGAACGGCGGCAGGTAGCGGGTGCCGAGCAGGTCGGCACCGCTGTAGGTGCCCAGTATCTCGGGTTCTTCGCCCAACTCGCGGGCGTAGGCGGCCAGCCGCGGCTGGGCCAGCACGAAGCGGTGCTCGCCGGCCCGGACCTCGACGTAGGTGACCTCGGGGTTGACCGCGACCGCCAGGTTCGACGGCAGGGTCCACGGCGTCGTCGTCCACACCAGCAGGTGCGCGCCGTCCAGCGCGCCGCCCACGACCTTGAATCCGACGGTCAGCGCGGGGTCCTGGCGGCTCTGGTAGACGTCGTCGTCCATGCGCAATTCGTGGTTGGACAACGGGGTTTCGTCACGCCAGCAGTACGGCAGGACGCGGTAGCCCTCGTAGGCCAGGCCCTTGTCCCACAGCTGTTTGAACGCCCAAATCACCGACTCCATGTAGGACAGGTCGAGCGTCTTGTAGTCGTTGTCGAAATCGACCCAGCGGGCCTGGCGGGTGACATAGGCCCGCCACTCGTCGGTGTAGCGCAGCACCGATTCACGGCACGCGTCGTTGAACGCGGCGATCCCCATGTCGTCGATCTGCGATTTGTCGTTGATGCCCAGCTGGCGCTCGACCTCGAGTTCGGCGGGCAACCCGTGGGTGTCCCAGCCGAAGCGACGCTCCACCTTGTAGCCGCGCATGGTGCGATACCGCGGCACGATGTCCTTCACGTAGCCGGTGAGCAGATGCCCGTAGTGCGGCAGCCCATTGGCGAACGGCGGCCCGTCGTAGAAGACGTACTCCGGGGCGTCGTCGCGGCGGGCGATGCTGGCCCGGAAGGTGTCATCGCCGGCCCAGTAGTCGAGGACCTCGAGTTCGAGGGCCGGGAAATCCGGCGAGCCACCGGCCGGTTTGGGGTAGGCCGTGGCGTCAGCGTTATCGGTCACGTGGTGCGTCGTCTCCTGTGCCTCAGTGCCGTTGAGCACTGGTAGCGCCTACTGGGGACGACGACGCGCTGCCTGCGCGAGCGCCGCGGTACCACCCCGCTTGCCACACCGCGCGTGGCCGCTCGTTGGAGGCTGTGACGGGCCCACCCGTTCGGTTCTACTGAGCCGGCTCGCGAAGCCGGCGGTTCTTCCGAAGGCTCCCCGGTGATGCCGGATCGACGCCAGTGGCTCGATTCTACTCAGGCGAAGCACCCCAAGGGGCTACCTGGCCTCAGGAAACACCTGCGGCCGGGTAGCCCCTTGGAGCCTTGGTTGGTCGCTGCCCATCGGATCAGGCCTGAATTTCGAGCACTCCGACGCGCCACAGCGCCGCGTAGACGTGGCGCAGCGGGACGCTGAGCAGCCGGGTGGCGCCCTCCACCAGCGGGTCGCCGGCGAGCACGGGCTGCTTGTTGACCTGGCGGGCGGCCTTCTTGGGCGCCGGGGCCGCAACGGCGGCCTGCGTCGCGTCGACGTCGCGCACCACCCTCAGCGTGCGGGCGGGCGCTACGGTCACCACTTCGTCGTGCAGGGCTACGGTCATGGTCGCCTCCTAGGCGGGGTTCGGCAAAACGGGGACTAATTGGACTGACGTGTCCCGTCCCGTCGCGGTTCCGATCCTTGAGAACGCTTGGCCGACAAGCCACTTGGCGTTGCGACGACTCAGCCGAGAACGTCGTGCCGGAGATCGGACAGGGACGAGACGGAGTTCGGACTTCGACCCGGACTGTCGCTGGAACTCATGTGTCCCTCACCTCCTCGCGGTCACGACGCGCGCGGTGATCCGCACGCGATTTTTGCGCGCAGCACGAGGAGCAGAAAACCCGGCATGGCCGGAGGATCCGCACCCCTCTCGTCAGAGCTTCGGCACCACACGACGTGTCCGGTGTCCCGGAAGCCACCTGGGCTCAACCCTTAAGCCGGGAGGAGCTGTCCTGACCCGGGGCGTCTTTCGACGTTCGGGGTCAGTGGCCTGTATTCGTGTAGACGCCTCACCTAACGAGGTGCTTACCCGACCGATAATGCACGACGGGTCCGACAGGGTCAAACTCCTCCGCGCAGCGTTTCCCAATCTTTACGGGTTTCCGGGGCGGGCACACAGGATTCAGTCAGGTTGACGCCATGAGCTGGGCGGATAGCCACCCCCGTTGGGCGCCGGTTGTTCACCTCGCGTTTGCCGGGCCGCCGCGCAGGCGGCTCAAACACGGCTGATCAGCCCTCAACGAGGCCGTCGAGCCGCCCGACGGTGTCGATGAACTCCTCGACCATGTCGAGCACCACCGTTCGCGCAGGGCGAACCCGGTCGAGCGAGCCCACCACCTGGCCGACGAAGTAGGTGGCCAGCTCGCGCGCCTTGGCGCCGGGGTGCGCGGCCGCGGAGTTGATCCGCACCTGCGGCTCGGTGACCAGCGCGGTCTGCAGCGGCATGCCGAGCGGGTCGGGCTTGTCGGGCCGGTCCCACTCGTCGGTCCAGGCCGTGCGCAGCATCCGCGCCGGCTTGCCCGTCATCGAGCGCGACCGCACCGTGTCCGAGGAGGTGGCGGCCAGGAACTTGTCCTTGACCACCGGCGGCGTCTCGGCTTCTTCGGTGGTCAGCCACACCGACCCGCACCACACGCCTTCGGCGCCCAGGGCCAGTGCTGCCGCGATCTGGCGGCCGCGGGCGATCCCGCCCGCGGCCAGCACGGGGACGGGCGCCACGGCGTCGACGACCTCGGGGACCAGGACCATGGTGGCGACCTCGCCGGTGTGTCCCCCGGCCTCGGTGCCCTGGGCCACGATCAGGTCGACGCCGGCGGCGGCGTGCCGTTGCGCGTGGCGGGTGGTACCGGCCAACGCGGCCACCAGCACGCCGCGGTCGTGGGCGCGTTCGACGAGGTCGGCCGGCGGCGGCCCGAGCGCGCTGGCGATCAGCCGGATGTCGTGATCGAACGCCACGTCCAGTAGCGGCTCGTAGCCCTTGGGCGAGATGTTGAGGCCGCCGGCGGAGGCCCGCAACTCCTGGGCCGGTGCGGTGATGCCGTAGCGGGCCAGGATGTCGTCGACGAACGCGCGGTGCTCCTCGGGCAGCCGCGCCCGCGCCTGCTTGGAGTCGATGCCGCCCTCGTCCGAACCGACGTACTTGGGCGGCAGCAGCAGGTCGACCCCGAACGGTTTGCCGCCCGTCTGCTCTTCGATCCAGGTCAGCTCGTTCTGCAACCGCTGGGGGCTGTGCGCCACCGCGCCGAGGATGCCGAAGCCCCCGGCATTGGTCACGGCGGCCACCACGTCGCGGCAGTGGCTGAACGCGCAGATGGGAAACTCGACGCCGAGCATTTCGGCAACTCTGGTACGCATTGCCTGACGCTAGAAATCACCGATCGACATGTCAATCGTGTGCCGCCATCCGGGATTGCCGGGCAGATGAGCCGGCACATGCGGCCCGCCAGATGCGTTTTGCCCCACCGAGCGAATGCCGAATTTGTTCCGCAAGTCACATTTCTGAAGACCACCTGAAGAAAGCGCGATTGCGGGCTCGCACAATTTGCCCATCGGTAGGATCCGAGATCTAATCAACCCAACGCATGGCTTATGGTCGCGCGGATCTGTCACGGTGCGCGGAGGCATTTCACTCTTCGTGTGAGAAGGGGGAATCCTGTTGTTACCCAGACTGATTCGCGGGGGCTGGTTGGATTCGGCATCGAGGGCGACGACTCAGACGCTACCACTGAAACTTCGGCCAGCAGCCAATTTGTGAATTGCGATCGGGAACGGCGCGGACGACTTTGTTGTTTACGCCGCGCGCAGGAGGTGAGCGACCTTGGGCCAAACAGAGGTGACCCCGGTTGCCGTGATTGGCATGGCGTGTCGGCTTCCCGGGGGGATCGACTCGCCGGCCCAGTTGCGGGAGGCGCTGTTGCGCGGTGACGACCTGGTCACCGAGATCCCGCTGGACCGCTGGGACGCCGACGAGCATTACGATCCCGAGCCGGGCGTGCCCGGTCGCTCAGTGTGCCGGTGGGGCGCATTCCTCGACGACGTCGCGGGCTTCGATGCGGACTTCTTCGGAATCAGCGAGCGTGAGGCAACCGCGATCGATCCCCAACACCGCTTGCTGTTGGAGACCTCGTGGGAGGCGATCGAACACGCAGGTGTGGACCCGGCGACGTTGACCGGCTCGCGGACCGGCGTGTTCGTCGGATTGATGCATGACGACCACACGTTGCGAACGGCCGATGCCGGCGCACTGGATGAGCCGTACGGATTCATGGGCAACAGTTTCGCCGTGGCGTCCGGGCGCATCGCCTACGCCCTGGGGGTACACGGGCCGGCGCTCACGGTGGACACCGCATGCTCGTCCGGGCTGGTCGCCGTGCATTTGGCATGCCGCAGCCTGCACGACGGCGAAAGCGACCTGGCGCTGGCGGGAGGCGCCACTGTGTTGTTGGAACCGCGGAAGCTCGCCGCAGGTTCGGCGCAGGGCATGCTCTCCGCGACCGGACGTTGTCGCGCCTTCGACGTCGGGGCGGACGGATTCGTGTCCTCCGAGGGCTGTGCCGTGGTGTTGCTCAAACGGTTGCCGGATGCGCTGCGCGACGGTGACCGGATTCTGGCTGTGGTGCGCGGTACGGCCGTCAACCAAGATGGCCACACCACGAGCCTTGCGACACCGTCGCACACGGCGCAGACCGCGGTGTACCGGGCGGCGCTGGCCGCGGCGGGCGTTGACCCCGGCACCGTAGGCATGGTGGAGGCGCATGGCACCGGCACTCCGGTGGGCGACCCGATCGAATACGCCAGTCTGGCTGAGGTTTACGGTGTCGAAGGCCCGTGCGCCCTGACGTCGGTGAAGACCAACTTCGGCCATACCCAGTCCGCCGCAGGAACATTGGGTCTGATCAAGACGATCATCGCCCTGCAAAATGGTGAGATCCCGCAGAATCTGCACTTCGCCCGCCTGCCCGATGACCTGGCCCAGATTGAGACCAATCTTTTTGTACCACAGGCGATTACACCGTGGCCAAGCAACAGCGCCGAACCCCGGCGGGCGGCGGTGTCGTCGTACGGCGTGTCGGGAACCAACGCCCACGCCATTGTGGAGCAAGCTCCCGAGACCACTGCCGCAGGAAACTCCGGATCCGCGGCGGCGGGTCCGGAGTTGTTCGCGTTGTCAGCCGGCTCCGCGGACGGCCTGCGGGATACCGCCAAGCGGCTGGCCGGCTGGATACAAGAGCGCGCCGACTCGGTCAAGCTGTCGGATGTGGCCTACACGCTGGCGCGGCGGCGGGCCCACCGGCCGGTGCGCACGGTCGTGGTGGCCGGCAGTACCCAGGACCTGGCCGTAGCGCTGCATGAGGTCGCCGGCAGCGAGACGCCATTTCAGGCGGCGCTCGGACGCGGTGACCGTGGGCCGGTGTGGGTGTTCTCCGGACAGGGTTCGCAGTGGGCTCGCATGGGTGCTGACCTGCTGGCCAGCGAGCCGGTGTTTGCCGCCACCGTCGCAGAAGTCGAGCCGCTGATAGTGCGCGGGTCCGGGTTTTCGGTGACCGAGGCGATGTCGTCGCCGCAGTCCCTCACCGGCATCGACAAAGTACAACCGACCATCTTCACCATGCAGGTCGCCCTGGCGGCCACCCTGAACTCTTACGGCGTGCGGCCCGGCGCGGTCGTCGGACATTCCCTCGGCGAGACGGCCGCCGCGGTGGTCGCGGGAGCGCTGTCGCTGGAAGACGGGTTGCGTGTCATTTGCCGCCGGTCACGACTGATGTCGCGCATCGCAGGTGCCGGCGCGATGGCCTCGGTGGAACTGCCCGCCCCGCAGGTGCTCTCAGAACTGATGGCGCGCGGCATCGACGACGTCGTGGTCGCCGTGATGGCCTCACCGACGTCCACGGTCATCGGCGGCGCCATTCCTACGGTCCGGGAGTTGGTCGCGGCGTGGACGGCACGTGACGTTCTGGCTCGCGAGATCGCCGTTGATGTCGCCTCTCATTCGCCTCAAGTCGATCCGATCCTCGACGAGCTGTACGACGTCCTCGGGGAGCTCGCTCCGAAGACACCCGAGGTGCCGTTTTATTCGGCGACCCTGTTCGACCCCCGCGAGGAGCCGGTGTGCGACGCCGATTACTGGCTGGACAATCTGCGTCACGCGGTGCGATTCGGCGCGGCGGTGCAGGCCGCGCTGGAAGACGGGCATCGCGTGTTCGTCGAACTCTCGCCACACCCGCTGCTGACCTATGCCGTTGAGCAGACCGCCGCCAGCCTCGACACGCCGGTGGCCGCATTGGCCGCGATGCGCCGCGAGCAGTCACTGCCGCACGGTATGCGCGGTCTGCTGGCCGCCGTGCACAGCGTGGGCGCCGCGGTGGATTTCTCGGTGCTCTACCCCACCGGCAACCTGCTGGACGTACCGCTGCCCTCGTGGACGCACCGTCAGCTGCTCCTCGGCCGCGACGGTCACGACGATCGGTCGCGGGCCGGGTCCATCGTCGCCGTACATCCGTTATTGGGCGCTCATGTGCGCCTGCCGGAGGAGCCGGAGCGCCATGCCTGGCAGGCCGAGGTCGGCACCGCGGTGCTGCCCTGGTTGACCGATCACCGGATACACGAAGTGGCGGCTCTTCCCGGGGCCGCCTACTGCGAGATGGCACTGACCGCGGCACGCACCGTCCTCGGCGACGCTGCCGAGGTCCGCGACGTCCGCTTCGAGGAGATGTTGTTGGCGGATCACGACACACCGCTATCGGCGCTCGCCACGGTGACATCGCCCCATGCCGCCGACTTCGCCGTCGAGACCTTCCAGGAAAACGAACGGGTCCGGCGGGCCACCGCGGTCCTACACGCGGCGGCGATCGAGGAGGAACCACCCACGTACGACGTGACCACCCTGCTCGCGGCCCACCCATGCCGCATCGAGGGCGCCGAGATGCGGAAGCGGTTCGACGAACACGGTGTCCAGTACGGCCCCGCTTTCACCGGACTGACCGCGGCGCGCACTCCGGTGGGGACCGCCAGCACGGTGCTGGCCGAGGTCGCGTTGCCGGCGTCGATCCGCTCACAGCAGAGCGCCTACCGGATTCACCCCGCCCTCCTGGACGCTTGCTTCCAGTCGATCGGGGCGACGTCCAAGGCGCAGAACGTGGGTAGCGGCGGTCTGCTCCTGCCGTTGGGCGTGCGCCGGATCCGCGCCTACGCTTCCGCCCGAACCGCCCACTACTGCTATACGCGGGTCACCAGCGTCGACGAGACCGGATTCGAGGCCGACCTCGATGTGCTCGACGATCAGGGGACGGCCCTGCTGAGCATGCAGGGGCTGCAAATCGGCACCGGGGCCGCTGGGGGGACAAACCGCGACCGCGTGCTGAGCGCGCGACTGCTGACCGTCGAATGGCAACGGCAACAGCTGCCCGAGGGGGATCAGGTCGACGCCGGAAGATGGCTGCTGGTCAGCGCCGCCGCCACGGCGGATGTCGTGGCCGCCGAGCTGACCGACTCGCTGAAGCTGCTGGGAGCTGAATGCACGACCATCGCCTGGTCGCAGCGTGCCAACCGCCTTGCCGACGCCGCGGTGCTGCGCGATCAGCCCGGTGCCGGCCGGTTTACCGGTGCGGTCGTGCTCACCGGCCCGAAGGACGGCGGCCCCGGCGGCGAGTGCACCGCCCGCGCCGGCAAGTACGTCCGCCATGCGGTGCGGATCGTCCGCGAACTGGCAGACCTGCCCGGCGAGCCGCCGCGGCTGTATGTCGTGACCAGGAACGCCCAGACGGTGCTGGCCGCCGACTGCGCGGATCTCGAGCAGGGCGGCTTGCGCGGCCTGCTGCGGGTGATCGGCACCGAATATCCGCATTTGCGCGCCACCCACATCGACACTGACGAGCGCACCGGCGTCGAGCAGATCGCGCGCCAGCTACTGAGCGGATCGGAAGAGGACGAAACGGCCTGGCGAGAGGGCGACTGGTTCGCGGCGCGGCTACGGCTCAGTCCGCTACGCCCAGAGGAACGGCGGACCACTGTAGTCAGCCATCGGCACGACGGCATGCGCCTGCACATCCGCACCCCCGGTGACCTGCAGACCATGGAACTCGTTGCGTATGAACGGATTCCGCCCGGGCCGGGACAGATCGAGGTAGCGGTCACCGCGTCCAGCATCAACTTCGCCGACGTGCTGCTCGCCTTCGGCCGGCACCCCAGCTTCGAGGGGCGGTTGCCGCAGCTGGGCACCGACTTTGCGGGTGTGGTGAGCGCGGTCGGACCCGATGTCACCGCGCACAAGGTCGGCGACCGCGTCGGCGGCCTCTCCCCCAACGGCTGCTGGAGCACGTTCGTCACCTGTGACGCCGGCGTGACGGTGACGCTGCCGCCCGGGCTCACCGACGCGCAGGCGGCCGCGGTGCCCACAGCGCACGCCACCGCCTGGTACGGCCTCAACGATCTGGCCCGCATCAAGGCCGGTGAAAAGGTGTTGATCCACTCCGGGACCGGCGGGGTGGGACAGGCCGCGATCGCGATCGCCCGCGCCGCAGGAGCGGAGATCTTCGCCACCGCCGGTAGCGCCAAGCGTCGAAACATTCTGCAGGACATGGGCATTGAGCATGTCTATGACTCCCGCAGCGTCGAGTTCGCCGAACAGATCCGCCGCGACACCGCTGGGTGCGGCGTCGACGTCGTGCTCAACTCGTTGACCGGCGCCGCGCAGTTGGCCGGACTGAAGCTGCTGGCGCCGGGCGGACGGTTCGTCGAGATCGGCAAGCGGGACATCTACGGCGACACCAGGCTGGGACTGTTCCCGTTCCGTCGCAACCTCACGTTCTACGCCGTCGACCTGGGACTGATGTCGCTCACCCATCCGGGGCGGGTCCGGGAGCTGCTGGACACGGTGTACAAGCTCACCGCCGACGGTCTGCTGCCGATGCCCGAGAGCACGCACTACCCCCTGACCGATGCCGCCACCGCCATCCGGGTGATGAGCGCCGCCGAACACACCGGCAAGCTTGTCCTCGACGTTGTCCGCGCCGGGAAGAGCAGTGCGGTCCTGCCCCCGGAAGACGTTCGGGTATTCCGCCCCGACGGTTCCTACATCATCAGCGGCGGCCTCGGTGGCATCGGGCTGTTCCTCGCGGAAAAACTGGCCGCGGCGGGCTGCGGCCGCATCGTGCTCAACTCGCGCTCGATGCCGAACCAGCGGGCTCGGGAGACGATCGAGCTGGTCCGGGGGATCGGATCGGACCTCGTCGTGGAATGCGGCGACATCACCCAGCCGGGCACAACGGAGCGTTTGGTGGCGGTGGCCACTGCCACCGGGCTTCCGGTGCGGGGCGTGCTGCACGCCGCGGCGGTCGTAGAAGACGCCATGCTGAGCGGCATCACCGACGACCTCCTGGATCGCTGCTGGGCGCCTAAGGTCGACGGCGCCTGGAATTTGCACCGGAGCACGGCTGACCAGCCACTGGACTGGTTCTGCTCGTTCTCCTCGGCGGCCGCACTGGTAGGTTCGCCGGGTCAAGGCGCCTACGCCGCGGCGAACAGCTGGCTGGACGCCTTCACCCACTGGCGACGGGCCCAGGGCCTTCCTGCGACTTCAATCGCGTGGGGCGCCTGGGGTGAGCTCGGGCGCGCCACAACATTCGCAGAAGACGCCGGCACCGCCATCACTCCCGACGAGGGCGCCCACGCCTTCCAGGCACTGCTGCGCCACGACCGCGCATACACCGGGTACGCGCCGGTCATCGACGCACCGTGGTTGGCTGCGTTTGCACAACGCAGCCGGTTCGCTGAAGCGTTCGATTTGACAGGTCAAACCCCAACGGGCGCAACGAAACTGCTCGCCGAGCTGACTACGTTGCCGCACGACCAGTGGGCCACGCGGCTGCGCCGCATGGTCTCCGAGCAGGTCAGCTTGATTCTGCGCCGCGCCGTTGACCCGGACCGTCCGCTGTCGGAGTACGGGCTCGACTCGTTGGGCAACCTCGAATTGCGCACGCGCATCGAAGCCGAAGCAGGAGTACGGATCAAATCCACCGACATCACCACCATTCGGGGTTTGGCCGCCCACCTGTGCGACACCTTGGCGGAGATCGCACCACCATGACATGCCGGGTTGATTGACATCGCAGTATCCGCTCAACGCGGCGACCGGCGGCAGAGGGGAGGAATCGTGGTTCTAGTAGGGAAAGTCGAAGTGGGACCCATCCACCAGTGGATGCCGGCTCCGGGTTCCGTCGTGAGTTGGCAGGCATCACCTGCGTCGCTCGAGAAAGCCCGGCAGGCGCCGATCAGTACGGTACCCCCCAGCTACCAGCAGGCCCAACACCTGCGTCGCTTCAGCGAAAATGCCGCCCGCGGAATCGATATGTCACGGCTGCTCACTGCCGGCTGGGACATACCCGGTCGATGCGACATCCGCGTCATGACGCACGTCATCAACGCGCACCTGCGCCGGCACGACGCCTACCACAGTTGGTTCGAGTTCGCGGATGACCAACGCATCGTCCGGCGGACCATAAGTGAGGCCGCCGGTATCAAGTTCGCCCCGGTCAAGCACGGTGTGATGACTTCGGCCGAAGTGCGAGGCCTCGTCCTGGACACCCCAAATCCGCTGTGTTGGGATTCCTTCCGCTTCATCGTCATTCAGCGCGAGGACGACTTCACCTTTTGCCTGTGTGTCGACCACCTCCACATAGACGCGATGTTCGTGGGCGTGGGATTCGCCGAGATCCACCTGATGTACGCCGCGTTGGTGGCCGGCAGGGCTCCGCTCCCGCTCCCCGAGGCAGGCAGCTACGACGACTACTGCGTTCGGCAACATCGGGAGTTGTCCGCGCTGACCTTGGAGTCGCGCCAAGTGCGGCGCTGGGTCGACTTCTTCGAAGAGAACGACGGTACCCTGCCGCAATTCCCCCTGCCGCTGGGTAAGGGGCCGGTCCCATGCGACATGTTGAGCGTGCAGTTGCTGGACGAGCAACAAACCGCCCGGTTCGAATCCGCTTGCGTGGCGGCGGGCGCGCGTTTCAGTGGTGGTGTGTTCGCCTGCGCCGGCCTGGCGGAACACGAATTGACCGGCACCGGAACGTATCACGGGGTGATTCCGGTCGATACCCGCAGATCTCGGGCCGAGCTGCTGACGACGGGTTGGTTTGTCGGCTTCGTTCCGTTGACCGTCCCGGTGACCGGCTCCTTCGCTGACACCGCCCGCGCCGCTCAGGAGTCCTTCGATTCCGGCAAAGACCTCGCGAACGTGCCGATCGAGCGCGTCGTGGAGGTGGCGCCGTGGCTGCGAATGCCGCAACGTGGGGCTCCCTTACTGTTTTTCCTCGATGCCGGTGTTCCTCCCCTGTCCGCTCTCGTCAATGCACACCTGGAGGGCGTCAACGCCAGGCTCTACCACGACGGCAGAATCCCGTCTCAAGTGGCGATCCGGGTGAATCGGCTCGAAAACGAAACCCAGGCAATCGTGTTGTTCCCCGATAATCCGATCGCCCGTAAATCGGTGCATCGCTATCTGGCAGCGATGAAATCCGTGTACACCCGTGTCGCGGACGGCGGCCACGCGGTGGCATCGCCGCGCAACGGCGCTGCGGCCCAGCAGCAGTCGGCTTGTCGACCCGAGCCCCGCAAACGCCGGTCCGGCTCGGGCCCCTCCCAACCGGCGAAGCGGCTTGCACATCCGTTCGGCTGAGGCAAGGGATTTCAGATGAAGTTCGCTCTGGCCGTCTACGGCTCGCGCGGCGATGTCGAGCCGCACGCCGCGGTCGGTCGGGAGCTGCTGCGTCGAGGTCACGAAGTGCGCATGGCGGTCCCGCCCGACCTGCGCGGCCTGGCCGAGTCGGCCGGCATTACGGCGGTCGACTATGGACCGGACACGCGGGACGTGCTCTTCGGCAAGAAGACGAATCCGATCCGGTTGCTGTCCACATCGAAGGGGTTCTTCGGCCAGACATGGGCGGACATGGGTTCGACGCTGGCGTCGCTCACGCACGGGGCTGATCTGCTGTTGACCGCCGTGGCACAGCAGGGACTGGCCGCCAATGTTGCGGAATACCAGGGCATTCCGTTGGCGTGCCTGCACTGGATGCCGATGCGAGTCAACGGCCGGCTTCTTCCCGGCGTGCCATCGCCGTTGATCCGCTCCGCGGTTGCGGCGTTCTGGTCGGGGTACTGGCAGGTGACGAAGACCGCCGAAGAGGACCAGCGCCGCAGGCTGGGCTTGCCGAAGGCAATCGGGTCCTCGACGCGACGGATCGTGGAAAGCGGATCGCTTGAGATCCAGGCGTACGACGATTTCCTCTTTCCCGGGCTGGCGGCCGAGTGGGCGGAGTGGGGTGACCGGCGGCCCTTCGTCGGGGCGTTGACGCTGGAGCTACCGACGGCTGTCGACGCGGAAGTCTTGTCGTGGATTGCTGCCGGAACACCGCCGATTTACTTCGGCTTCGGCAGTACGCCGGTCCGGTCGCACGCCGACACGGTTGCCATGATCAGCGCGGCATGTGCGCAATTGGGCGAGCGAGCGTTGATCTACTCTGGCGCGGACGGTTGGGATTGCGCAACCGGTGTCGACCACGTCAAAATGGTTGGGGCACTGAATTATGCGACCGTCTTTCCCGCTTGCCGCGCGATCGTCCATCACGGTGGCGCAGGCACCACGGCCGCGAGCATGCGGGCCGGCGTCCCCACGTTGGTCCTTTGGATCAGGAACGAGCAGCCGCTCTGGGGGGCGGTCGTCAAGCGAATGAACGTCGGTGCTGCCCAACGTCTCTCGAGCGTCACCGAAAAGTCGCTGGTAGCGAGCCTGCGTTCCATCCTCAGGCCTGAATATGCCCTTCGAGCCCGCGAAGTGGCCGCCAGGATGACCAAGCCCTCGGTCAGCGCGACGGCCGCAGCGGACCTCTTGGAAAACGCCGCCCAGCGAGGCCAATTCGGCTGATGCACATCGTTCTCGCGCTGGCAATTTTCGCGGCGGCCAACCCCATCCGTCTCGGCATCGCGCTTGTCCTGATTTCGCGGCCGCGGCCCATGCTCAACCTGTTCACGTTCTGGCTCGGAGCCACGATAACGGGGATCACGACGGGCCTGGCTGCGTTGATAGGGGTGCACGGCTTTGCGCCGGCGTTCATCCAAAGCGTGTCGGCCCTGGGCCAAAGCCCCGCTGCCCGACATGCTCAAGTTGGGATTGGTCTGGCCATGCTATCGGTCACGGCGTTGACCGCCGTGGGTTTTTCAGTCCGGCGAACGCAGGTCTCGGGCGGCGCTCCCCCGGCGACGCTACCGGGGGCCGATGGACCGAACACGTTCGCACGGCTTCGGGGCCGCGCCGAAAATGTGCTGGAAGGCGAGCGTTTGTCTGTGCCGTTTGTGGTCGGGCTCGGCTCCGGATTTCCCGCCGCCGAGTATCCGGTCGCACTCGCAGTCACCATGGCTTCGGGCGGCCCCATCGGCATGCAGATCAGCGCTGTCATCATGTTCGTGGCCGTGAACCTTGCGATCATCGAAATTCCGCTCATCAGCTACTGGGCGACGCCGGCGCACACGAAAGCGGCGATGCTGCGGTTGCACGACTGGGTGCGGCCTCGCCGCCGGCGGATCGTGGCCATCATTGTCACCGCGGTGGGAGTCTTGTTGGTGGCCAACGGGATGAGCTAGCGGTCCTGCTTCATGCGGCGCCGTCCGCCGATTGGTTCAGCGATACGAATCCCGGCGCCGGATAGCCTCCACTAACCGTGCGGACTCATTAACGAAGAGCCTGTTCGCGAGCACCGCGTAGCCGCTGGGCCTTACCCAGGAATGCGGCCCGCAGCCGAGCCTGTCCAGGTTGGATTCGATCAACTCGTACGGGTAAGCAGTGTGTTGCTGGATGAAGTCGCCCAGGTGCGCCATGGAGTCGTGCCACGGCTTGTTTTGCCGAGGCAATTTCGCCTTCAGGAAGGGGAACCGGAGGTGCTCGATCAGGCCGTCCCAGAAGTAAAGGGTGTTGTTGACGGGCCCGCCGGAGAGAATGCCGGCCCACTGATGCGCCGGTGAGCGACCGTGCGCCGCTTTGACACTGGCGGGAGAGACCAGCGTTTTGATGCGCAGCCCTGCTTGACGAGCACGCCTGGACAACCCGACCTCGTATTCCCAGATCAGATGCCCTTTGACGACGAGGTACCGGAAGTCGGTCCAGAAGTCGTTGAGAAACGGGCGGGTACGCGAGTTGAGGTCCCAGACCACAAAGAAGGACTGCAGGTGTGGGATCCACTCGGCGTTTTCGATAGGGCCATACATGTCGGCATCGTGGAACGCGTTCCACATTTCTTGTATGGGAAACAGTGGACCGTACACACTGTCGTTGGCGATGACGAACCGGTCGAACTGATCAAGCGACCAGCCATGTTGTCGGAGAATGCACCACGCGAGGTGCCAGCTGCCGAAGTCGAGGGAAAGCGTGCGGCGGGTGTAAATGCCGGCACAGAGGTGGCGGATCGAAGCGACCGACTCCGGCGTAAGCGCGGGCGATCCGGAGACGAAAATGATCGTTGCTCCGAGACCGTGCAGCGCTTTCAGGTAATAGGCGACGTAAGGATCGACGATCCCCTCGGGGTCGAAATGCGCGAAAAGAACCAGCGTGCGACGGCCGGCCGGAGGCTGCGGCGAAAGCTCCTGGTGGGTTTCGCAAACGAAGCGCAACGCCTCGCCGTCGCGGCGGTAGCGCGCGGCAGCGGAGGCGCTCTCGGTTGCGGTGCGCAGCGTACTGAGAACTTTCACGATGCCCCCATAGCTTCCCGCGCGATGGTTCGCCGAGTGACTTGAACTCGCAACGTTCCTTGCCGGCGCGAGAAAGTATCGGCGTTAGGTACGGATCGACTTTAGCGATCTACTCGAAACATCGGGAGCCTCGGGCGCTTTGACCCGAGGAACAATCCGCCCGGTCTTCAATCGATGACGCCGGTCAGGCCGAACTCCGACAGCGTGTGCGCCGCCAGTTCGCGCAGCTCACCCTTCGAGTGCTTGCCGTCGAGTTGGTAGGCGACGACGGTGATGAAAACCCGTCCGCCGATGCGCCCCGAAACCATCAAGATGCCACGGGGGCGATCGAAGCTCTGCCGCGCGAAGCGTTGCCGCACGCCTCGAATGAAGACATGACCTGCGTCGGTGCCATCCGGGCGGCCTACTGCCGGGTCGATGTCTCCGATGGCCGAACAACCCACGTCGGTGTAGCCATAGGCCACATCGGCCAACCTTCTCATCGCCCATTTCGGCGTCAACGGGGCCAGCGGAAGTAACTGCAACAACTCCTCTGGCGTCTCCCGCAGGGTATGAAGCGCCTGGCTGATGGCGCGTCGGATATCGCGCAAATCCGTTGTCGCATGCGCCGGGTCGACACTGACGATCAGAAATGACAACGCGTTGGCGCGCGTGTCGTCCTCCGTGCGCTCGCTGACCGGGAACGACATCGCGACGGGGCTGCCGTCGCCAGCTCGGCATCCGGCGCGCTCCGCCATCTTCGCGGCAAACCCGGCGAAAAGCGCGTTACTTGTTCCGCCAAGGGCTTTCGCTCGAGTGTCCCACTCATCGAGGGCAACGTAGATCGTGATCGCCGGCGCCATCAGAGCGTCATCCGCGTTGCCCCGCTCAGTGGCGACCGGTTTCGACGCCCGCACGCGGGCGATGTCAGACTCCCTGCGGCGCCCCAGGCGTACTGCCGCGCCAAGCGCCCTCGCGATCTGGGGTGCTTCCCGTGCGGTTTGGCAGGCGTCCTGGATCACCGCCCCCAGTCGATTGCGCGACCGTGGCGGCGGATACCCCAGATCACGGGTGTTGCCCTTGACCGCATCGGCTATCGCCAGGCAAAAGCCGAGTCCGTCAACCACCAGATGCGATGCCACCAGGCTGATGGCTGTCGATCCATCCATGAAGGGCGCAACTCCGAGATGCCAAGCCGGCCCCCATTCCGGGTTGACGGGCATCCTTGCGCGTTCGTCAACCCACGCGCTGAGTTCGCTGCGCGGACGGGCGTGCTCAGCGACATCGAGGTCCGGCGCGGCCGGATATGAAACCCACCGATGACGGGCGAAGGGCAGCGGAGAACGCTCGATCCGCCGCCCCATCAACCCGAAGCCAAGGTTGCGGCGAAAGCGCTCCAGCCCGTCGAAGTCGATCGCGCGCTCGTAAATCCAGACGCATTGGACGACTGTGCCCTGGCCGGTGGCGAGGACCGAAAGAAACGACATCTGATCGATGAGCGCCAGACGGTTATCCCCCACAGCATCACGCTCGGCGCGACGCCGACGGCGCTCTCGCGCCGGAGACATCACGATCGCCGCCGGCACGCCGCTGTTGTGCTTCTACCGGTTTCGGTCGTCACGACCTACGCGTCCAGGCGGGCGAATTGATTCTGCCGGTACAGCTCTACGCACGTCCCTCGCCTGATCTTGCCGCTAGTGGTGATGGGAATCGAGCCGGGCGCTACCACAACCAGGTCCGATACCGCCAAGCCATGGGCGTTTGAGATCGCCGAGGTGACTTCACCCTTCACCGTGAGCCATTTGCTCACAGGATCCTCCTCGGCATCGCCAGGTTTCTTGATCTCGAGGATGACCACCAGCTTTTCGGTTCCCACATCCGGAACTGCAATCGCCGCACACCTTCCCGGCGTGACCTTCTGTATGGTCGCCTCGATGTCATCTGGAGAGTGGTTGCGTCCATACACGATCAACAGATCCTTCATGCGACCGATGATGTACAACTCGTTGTCGAAGAAGAACCCCGAGTCGCCGGTTCTCAGCCACGGCTCTTGCGGTGTGCCGGCGGACGGCGCGGAAAGCTTTGCCCCGAAGGTGCTTTCCGTTTCTTCAGGTCGCTGCCAATAACCCGTTGAGACGTTCTCGCCGTGCACCCAGATCTCGCCGACGGTTCCCGGGGGACACTCGACACTGGTCGCCGGGTCCACGATACGGATCGTCTGCGAACGCGGCACGCCGTAACTGACCAGCGGTGTCCCACTTCCACTTTCGCACCGCCTCGCATGGCCGGCGGAGAGTTCTTCAGCGCGGAAGTGGTCGACTCGTGGCGGTTGAGCCGGAGCGCGGGTCGCCACGTAAACGGTCGCCTCTGCGAGCCCGTAGGAAGGTCGCACCACCGTGTCTCGCAAGTTGAAATTGGCGAACCGCTCAGTGAAACGCCGTATCGTCGCGGGCTGCACCCGCTCGGCCCCGCTCTGGATGATCATCACGTCGCCGAGATCCAGCCCGGCCATGTCCTCGTCGGTGGTCCTGCGCGCCGCCAGCTCGAAGGCGAAGTTCGGCGCCGCCGAAAAAACCCGACTGTGGCTGGCCAGCAACTGCATCCATCGAGCTGGCCGTTGCAGAAACGCGACCGGCGTCGTGAACACACTGCGGACTCCGGCCAGGATCGGTGCGCAAATTCCTAGAATCAAACCTAAGTCATGGTAGAAGGGCAGCCAAGACACGGTGGTGGTGCCAGGCGGGGCCAGCTGCCCATACTCCAGGAAATAGTCCGAGGCGATTTGATGGAAGTTCGCCAGCAAATTGCGGTGCGAAATCATCACCCCGGCGGGTCGACGAGTGGACCCGGATGTGTATTGCAGATAGGCAATCTCAGAACGACTACGGCTCCGGGACGAGACGGCCCCGGGTGGCTTGGCATCCAGCGAGTCAACCTCGATGAGTGCTGGACCGGACCCACCGTTGTGCGGCTGTGCATACTTCGCGGCATCGCCGACGACCGAGGATGTGGTGAGAATCACCGACGGCGATGTGTCGTGAAGCACGGAATCAACACGGTCGTCGTGAGCGCCGCCAACAGGAGCCGAGAGTGGAACAGCGATAAGCCCAGCCTGCAGCGTCCCCAGGAATGCGGTGACGTAGTCGAGTCCCTGCGGTGCCAAGATCAGTACCCGGTCACCGCTGGACGCGCGGCACCTGAGTTCGTGCGCGATGTCTAACGAGCGCCGGTATGTCTGAGACCAGGTGAGACTCTTGACAATGCCGTCCCAATCGTGTTCGTAGTCGACGAAGGTGAACGCGATGTCATCAGGCTGCATGCTGGCACGTTCACCCAGCACGTCCTGAAGAGACGAGCCGAACACGGTATCTCGTTACCTTCCTTCGCGTACGCCCACAGGCCCTCGGCGGCGATTTTAGTGGTGATGGGGTCGTCGTCGCTGCCCGAAAGGCGGTACCAGGCCCGGGCGGAGGCACACTTTCGCCGTTCGCACCTACCGGATCGGCCGGTGCTACGGCCCTTGGCCGTCCGGCGGCCAACTCGCGACGCCTTCCTCCAATGGGACGGCAAGGCTCCGCAAGATCGATGCGACCATACGCCAGGCGCCGATCGCGGTGACGAGTTCGATGAGAACCGTTGTGTCACCGTTTAACTCACGCTGGCAGCTCGCCCAGCTCGCGTCGCTGACCGCGCCGTAGCGCACCACGTCGTCGGTGGCGGCCAGCACGGCACGCTCGACTGCGCCGAATCCGTCGTGTGCCTGCCAGTCGCGCACGGCGAGCAGGTCCTCGGGTGCGACCCCCAGCCTCGAGGCAACCCGCCAGTGTTGGGTCCATTCGTAGTCGCACGCGGTGAGCCAACCGATCCGCATGATCACCAATTCGCGCAACCGCGGGTCGAGTGCACCGTGCCAGAGCATGGTGGCAAGCAGATCGTTGATGGCGCGCGCCAGCTGCGGGTGGTTGAGCAGCACCTGGAAGATGTTCAGTTCTGCCATGTAGTTGGGCACGGCCGCCTCGTCGGCGGCGGCCTTTGCTTCCTCGAGCGGCAATGGGGGCACGCGCGCTGGTGTCATGACATGCAGTTTCGCACGTACGTTAGAGCAGGCCGAGCAGCTGCAGGTCGGTGACGTACTTGACGATCACGGGCGCCGACACACGCGGGATGTCCGGATCGTCGCTGTCGGGGCCGATCTTGGCTTCGCGCACCGCGGCGCGGAACCGGTCGGTCGGGGCGAGCGACCCGCGGCCCGGCTCGCCAGGCTCGACCTGCTGCGTTCCGGGCGACGGCAACAGCGGGAGCACCGAGTGTTGGCGCTGGCGCTCCGGCAGTTCGCGCAGGGCGGCCTCGAACCGCTGCAGCCACTCGCCGAAGTCGTCGATCCGCTCGATCGGATAGCCGGCCTCGACCAGCCAGTCGACGTACTCGTCGATGCCGATCCCGTCGTCGTGCGGGTTCATCACGTGATAGGTCTCGAACCCCTCCATCACCTGCGCGCCCAAGGCGGTGATGGCCTCGGCGACGAACCCCACCGGCAGCGCATCGAAGTGCGCCCGCTGCCGGTTGCCCTCGGCATCCAGTCGATAGAACGACCGCGGCGCGACACCGGTCGCCGCGATGCTCAACACCATCCGGGTGAACATGTCCGACAGGTTGAGCTGTCCCGCGTAGGTGACATCGGCCAGAAGCAGGTCGCAGCGGAACACCGAGACCGGCAGCCCGCACAGATCGTGGGCCTCGCGCAGCAACACCTCGCCGGCCCACTTGCTGGTGCCGTAGCCATTGGCGTAGCTGCCGTCGATCGTTCGGGCGGGGCTGATGACCCGGATGTCGGCGTCCTCGGTGAAGGCGGCCGGCTCCACCCCATCCCCCACATTGGCGGTCGAAACATACGTATAGGGCTTGAGTTTGGTCGTCAGCGCCAGCCGGATCAGCTCGGCGGTACCCGCGACGTTGGGCCCGAACAGCTCGCTGTAGGGCAGCACACCATTGACCAGCGCCGCCGAGTCCACGATCAGGTCGACGCTGTCGGCCAACCGTTGCCACGTCGGCTCATCCAGGCCCAGGTTCGCCGCACCCTTGTCGCCCGCGATGACCTCCAGGTGATCGGCGGCCAACTCCTGGAAATACCGCAGCAACTTCGGGTCACCGCTGTCGAAGGTCTTCTCCAGCCGCTGACGCGCCTCCTCATCCGAACCGGCCCGCACCAGGCAGACCAGCTTGCCATCCACCAGCTCCAACTGCTCGAGCCACTGCAGGGCCAGGTAACGGCCCAAAAAGCCCGTCGCACCGGTCAACAGGACCGTCCGCACCTGAGCGCTCGGGCCGGGCAACGACGGCGCGCCGCCCAGCGTCCCGGCGTCGATGAACTTCTCCAACATCAGATCGCTCGCGTACACCTCGGTGGCGTCGCGACCGTGCACCGAGGCGAAGCTGGGACCGATCTTGGGTGCGGCCGCGAAATCTTGTGCGTACGAGTCGAATTGCTGACTCAGGTTCCGCACCGACGGCGCGTCGAACACGGCGCGCACGGGCAGATGGATGCCCAAGGTGGTGTGGATCGCCGCGACCAGGCGCATGGCCGACAGTGAATCGCCGCCGAGGTCGAAGAACGAGTCTTCGACGCCAACCCGCTGCACGCCCAGGACCTGGGCGTAGATGTCGGCCAGGGTCTCCTCGACCGGCGTGGCCGGCGGGCGGTAGCGGTCCCGGTCGGTGTATTCCGGCGCGGGCAACGCCCGGGTGTCGAGTTTGCCGTTGACCGTCAACGGCAGCGCGTCCACCGCCAGCACCGCTGCCGGGACCATGTAGGCGGGCAGCCGGTCGGCCAGCGCCGCGCGCAGCGCGGCCGGGTCGGCGGTCCCGGTGATGTAGCCGACCAGCCGCCTGTCGCCGGGACGGTCCTCGCGGGCGATCACCGCGGCCTGCTCGACGCCGGCCAAGGCGGCCAGCGCGGCGCGGACCTCACCGAGCTCGACGCGGTGCCCGCGGATTTTCACCTGCTCGTCGACCCTGCCCAGGTACTGCAGCTGGCCGTCGGCACCCCAGCGCACCAGGTCCCCGGTGCGATACATGCGCTGCCCGGGCACCCCGAACGGGCACGCCACGAACCGCGACGCGGTCAGACCGGCCCGGCGCACGTACCCGTACGTCAGGCCCGCCCCCGTCACATACAGCTCCCCGATCACGCCGGTGGGCGCCGGCCGCAGCCGCCCGTCGAGCACGAACAGCGCCGCCCCCGGGACCGGCGAACCGATCGGCGGTGTTCCCGACTCGGGGACCAGCGGCGCGCTGATCGCCACACACATCGTGGTCTCGGTCGGGCCGTAGACATTGAGCATGGTCCGCCCCGGCGCCCACCGGTCCACCACCTCTTCCGGGCAGGCCTCCCCGGCCACCACCAGGGCGGCCGAGTCCAGACCCTCGGGCGCCAGAATTCCGGCCTCCGACGGTGTTTGGGTGAGCACGCTGACGTTTTCGGCGGTCAGCAGCGCGTGCAGGTCCTCCGGGGAGCGGGCGGTGGCGTCGGGCACCACCAGGACCCGCCCGCCGTGCAACAGCGCGCCGAAGATCTCCCAGACTGACACGTCGAAGACCAGCGAATGGCTCTGCGCCCACACTCCCCCCGCCGGCAGCGGCGCGTCGAGTGGGGTGAACAGCTGCGTGACGTTGCGGTGAGTGACCGCAACGCCTTTCGGAGTACCGGTGGTGCCTGACGTATAGATGATGTAGGCGACGTCGTCGGCCGTCGGCGTCGCCGACGGCGCGCTCGCGGGCCGGGCGTGCAGGGCGGGATCTTCGACGTCGACGACGGGGCGGTCGAAGCCGTCCAGCCGCGACCGGAGACCGGCGGTCGTCAGCGCGACCACCGGCGCGGCGTCGGCGAGGACGAACTCGATCCGCGCCGCCGGCAGCCCCGGGTCGATCGGCAGGTAGGCCGCCCCGGTCTTGAGCACCGCCAGGATCGCCACGACGGCCTCGGCCGAGCGGTCCGCGAGCAGCGCCACGCATTCGCCCGGGCCCGCCCCGCGGTCAACGAGCAGGTGCGCCAACCGATTCGCGGCCCGGTCGAGCTCGCGGTAGGTCAGCGTGCGGTCCCCGCAGCGGACGGCCACCGCGTCCGGGGCGCGGCCGACGTGGGCGGCGAACGCCTCCAGGATCGACGGCCAGGTCACCGTCCGGGTGGAGACCGCGCGATTGCCCCACTCGTCGAGGCGGGCGCGCTCGTCGTCATCGAGCACGTCGATCGACGACAACGGCCGCGCGGGGTCGGCGGTGACGGCCAGCAGCACCTGGTGCAGGCGTTTGACCAGCGTTTCGATGGTGCCGGTGTCGAACACGTCGGTGCGGAACTCCACCTGCCCGCCGATCCCGGCGGGTTCACCGGTGTCGCTGAAGTGTTCGGCCAGTGAGAACGTCAGGTCCATGCGGGCGGTGTGGGTGTCCACCGGAAGCGGGGTGACGTGCAGGTCACCCAGGCTCAGCTCGGTCGGGTCGTTGTTCTGCCAGGCCAGCATCACCTGCACCAGCGGATGGTGGCTGAGGCTGCGGGTGGGCCGAAGCCGCTCGACGAGCACCTCGAAGGGGACGTCCTGGTGTTCGTAGGCGGCCAGGCTGCGCCCGCGCACCTGCGCCAGAAGCTGCGCGACCGTCGGGTCCCCGCCCAGATCCGTGCGCAACACGAGGGTGTTGACGAAGAAGCCCACCACGCCGTCGAGCGACGGGTCGCGGCGCCCGGCGATCGGGAAGCCCACGGCCACCTCGCTGCTTCCGCTCAGCGTCGACAGCAGCACCGCCAGCGCGGCCTGCACGACCATGAAACTGGTCGCCTTGTGCGCCCGCGCCGCCTCGCGCACCCGCTGCTGTAGCTCGGCCGGCCACCGCACGCCCACGGTCGCCCCGCGGTGGTCGGCCACCAGCGGGTAGGGCCGATCGGTGGGCAGCACCAGCCGCTCGGGCATCCCGGCCAGCGTGTGTTCCCAGAACCGCAGCTGCCCGGCGATGGGGCTCTCCGGATCGTCCGGGTCGCCCAGATGCGCGCGTTGCCACAGCGCGAAGTCGGCGTATTGCACGGCCGGCGGCCGCCATTGCGGGGCTTGGCCCGCGCACCGGCCGGCGTAGGCCACGCCGAGATCGCGCACCAGCGGCGTGAGCGACAGGCCGTCGGCCGCGATGTGGTGGAGCACCGTCACCAACACGTGCTCTTCCGCGTCAGTGCGGAAAAGCCAAGCGCGCAGGGGAATTTCGGCTCCCAGGTCGAACGCGTAGTGGGCGACCGTCTCGACGGCCTCGGTCAACCGGTCCTGCGGCCAGGCGGTGGCGTCGACCACGTCGCACCGGACGTCGGCCTCCTCGGGTGTCATCACGACCTGCTGCGGTGTCCCCTCGGCCGCGATGAAGACCGTGCGCAGGCTTTCGTGCCGGGCCACCACGTCGCCCAGTGCGGCATGGAACGCGTCGGCATCCACGCGCCCGTCCAGCCGCAGCGCCGCCGCCATGTTGTACACCGCCGACGGTCCCTGCAATTGGTCGAGGAACCACAGCCGGGATTGGGCGAAGGACAACGGAATCACCGCGGGCCGTTCGATCGCCGTCAACGGCGTGCGCCCCGCCCCGTCGTCGCCGAGGCGCGGCGCCAACTGGTGGATGGTGGGCGCCTCGAACAGCGACCGCACCCCGAGGTGGGCGCCCAGGCCGGCGTTGACCGCCGCGATCAAGCGCGTCGCCGCCAGCGAATCCCCGCCCAGGTCGAAGAACGAGTCGTCGACACCGACCCGGTCGAGGCCGAGGACCTGGGCATAGATGGCGGCCAGGATCTCCTCGGTGGGGGTGGCCGGCGCGCGGTAACGACCGGGATCGCGGTAGTCGGGCGGCGGCAGGGCCCGGGTGTCGAGCTTGCCGTTGACGGTCAACGGGATCGCGTCCACGACGACGATGGCGGCGGGCACCATGTAGGCGGGCAGCCGCTCGGCGAGCGCGGCGCGGACGCCGGCGGGGTCGGCGTGCCCGGCCACGTAGCCCACCAGCCGCCTGTCTCCGGGACGGTCTTCGCGGGCGATCACCGCGGCCTGCCGCACCCCGTCCAAACCGCTTAGGGCCGCGTGGATTTCGCCGAGCTCGATGCGATAGCCGCGGATCTTGACCTGGTCGTCGGAGCGGCCCAGGTACTGCAGCTGCCCGTCGGCGCCCCAGCGGACCAGGTCCCCGGTGCGGTACATGCGTCGCCCGGGTGGGCCCGACGGGCACGGGACGAACCGCGACGCCGTCAGCGCCGGCCGGCCGACGTATCCGGACGCCAACGCGCGGCCGGCCACGTACAGCTCGCCGACCACCCCGGCCGGCACCGGCCGCAACCAGTTGTCCAGCACCAGGAAGGCGAGATGCGCCAGGGGAATTCCGATGGGGCTGCCGCCGCCGTCGACGTCGCCGAGGACGATCTCGCGGAACGAGGCATGCACCGTGGTCTCGGTCGTTCCGTACATGTTGACGATGCGTGGGCGTCCCGGATGGCCGTCCAACCACGTGGCCAGGCGCCGGGGTTCGAGCGCTTCGCCGCCGAACACCAGCGTCTGCAGCTTGAGCTGCCGGCCGAGCTCGGGCGCCAACGCATCGGCGGTCTGCAACGCGTAGAAGGCCGACGGTGTCTGGCTCAGCACGCTGACCTGTTCACGAACCAGCAAGGCGTGCAGGTCTTCCGGCGAACGGACCACCGCGTCGGGCACCACCACCAGGCGTCCCCCGCGCAGCAGCGCGCCGAACATCTCCCACACCGAGAAGTCGAAGGCCAGCGAGTGGCACAGCGTCCACACCGTGCCCAGCTCCAGCTCGGCGTCCAGCGAATCCAGCAGCTCGATGACGCTGCGGTGGGTGACCGCCGCGCCCTTGGGGGTCCCGGTCGTACCGGAGGTGTAGATGACATAGGCGATGTCGTCGGGCGCCGCGGCGGGCAGCGGCCCGGCGGGGCGGGCGTCGACGTCGTCGTCGTCGTGGGCGTCGATGACGGGCAGGTCGCAACCGTCGAGCCGCGACCGCAGGCCGGCCGTGGTGATCACGGCGACGGGTGCGGCGTCGTGCAGGACGAAGCCGATCCGCGCGGCCGGCAGCCCCGGATCGACCGGCACGTAGGCCGCCCCGGCTTTCAGCACCGCCAGGATCGCCACGACCGCCTCGGCCGTCCGGGGCATCAGCAGCGCCACCCGCTCCCCCGGGCCCGCGCCGACCTCGACGAGCCGGTGCGCCAGGCGATTCGCTTTGTCGTCGACCTCGCGGTAGGTCAGGCCGCGGCCCCCGCAGCTGATGGCCACCGCGTCCGGCGCGCGGTCCACCTGCGTGGCGAACGTTTCCGGAATCGACCTCGCCGCCGGCCCGGGCCGGCTCAGCGCGGCGTGGTTGCCGATGACCTCGAGGCGGGCGCGCTCCGCCTGGTCGAGCACGTCGACGGACGACAACCGGCGGGCGGGGTCGGCGGGCATGGCCTCCAGCACCCGCCGCAGCCGCGCCAGAAGGGTTGTGACGGGAGCGGGGTCGAACACGTCGGTGCGGAACTCCACTGCACCGCCGATCCCGGCGGACCGGCCGTCCGCGGTCCAGCGTTCGGCCAGCGAGAACAACAGGTCGGTGCGGGCCGTGCCGGTGTCCACCGGCAGCGCGGTGACCTGCAGATTGCCCAGCGCGAGTTCGGCGGGCCCGGTGTTCTGCCAGGCCAGCATCACCTGGACCAGCGGATGGTGCCCGAGGCTGCGGGTGGGGTTCATCCGCTCCACGAGAACCTCGAAGGGCACGTCCTGATGTTCGTAGGCGGCCAGGCTGCGCCGGCGCACCTGGGCCAAAAGGTCGGCGATGCTGGGGTCCCCGGACAGCTCGACCCGCAACACCAAAGTGTTGACGAAGAAGCCGACGACGTCGTCCAGTGCGGGATCGCGACGGCCGGCGATCGGGAAGCCCACGGCGACATCGGAACTCGCGGTGAGTTTGGCGAGCAGCACCGCCAGGGCGGCCTGGATCACCATGAAACTGGTCGCGTTGTTCGCCCGCGCCAGCTCGCGCACCCGGTCCTGCAGGTCGGCGGGCCACTCGACGCTCACACTGGCACCGCGCTGATCGGCGACGGTCGGATAGGGCCGATCGGTGGGCAACTCGAGACGCTCGGGCATCCCGGCCAGCGCGTCCTGCCAGTAGCGCAGCTGCCCGGCGATCGGGCTGTCCGGGTCGTCGAGTTCGCCGAACCGGCTTCGCTGCCACAGGGCGTAGTCGGCGTACTGCACCGGCAACGGCGCCCAGCCGGGGGCCCGGCCCGCGCACCGGCTGGCATAGGCCACGCCGAGGTCGCGCACCAGCGGGGTGAGCGACCAGCCGTCGGCGGCGATGTGGTGCACCACGGCCACCAGGACGTGTTCGTCCTCGGCGATCCTGAAAAGCTCTGCCCGCAAAGGGATCTCGGCAACCAGGTCAAACGGGCGTCCCGCGGCAGCCCGGACGGCCTGCTCCAACCGCGCCGGGGACCATTCGGCGGCGTCCACCACCTCCCACCGGGCGTCGGCGTGCTCCGGCGGCAACACCACCTGCTGGGGCGTGCCTTCGGCCGCGACGAACACCGTGCGCAGGCTTTCGTGACGGGCCAGCACATCGGCCAGCGCCGCGCGCAACGCGGCGCAATCCAACTGCCCGCGCAGCCGCAGCGCCGCGGCCATGTTGTATGCCGGCGACGGCCCGTGCAGCTGATCGATGAACCAGAGCCGGGACTGGGCGAAGGACAGGGGCAGCACCGCGGGCCGCACCCCGGCCATCACGCGCGCCGGTCCATCGCCGCCGGGCCCCACCAGCGGCGCCAATCGGCGGACGGTGGGGGCCTCGAATACGGCACGCACCGACAGGTGGGTGTCCAGGGCCGCGTTGACGGCGGCGACCAGGCGCATGGCCGCCAGGGAATCGCCGCCCAGGTCGAAGAACGACTCCTCGACCCCCACGCGGGCCAATCCCAATACGCGCGCGTAGATCTCGGCCAGGATTTCCTCGACCGGTGTCGCCGGGGCGCGGTAGGACTCGGCGTCGTGGTATTCCGGTGCCGGCAGCGCCCGCTTGTCGAGTTTGCCGTTGAGCGTCAACGGGATTGCGTCCACTACGACGACCGCGGCGGGCACCATGTAGGGCGGCAACCGCTCGGCGAGCGCGGCGCGGATCCCGGCCGGTTCGACGGTTCCGGTCACGTAGCCGACCAACCGGCCCTCGCGGGCGACGACCGCCGCCTGCTGCACGCCCTCGAAAGTGAGGAGCGCGGCGTGGATCTCGCCGAGTTCGATGCGATGCCCGCGGATCTTGACCTGATCGTCGGCGCGCCGCACATACCGCAGCTGCCCGTCGGCGCCCCAGCGCACCAGGTCCCCGGTGCGGTACATGCGCGTCCCGGTCCCACCGAACGGGCAGGCCACGAATCGCGATGCCGTCAAGCCGGATCGGCCCAGGTATCCGCACGCGACGCCGCGACCGGCCACGTACAACTCCCCGACCACTCCGGCCGGTACCGGCCGCAGCCACCTGTCCAGCACCACCAGCGCAGCGCCGGACACCGGCGACCCGATCGGCGCCCCGGCGCCCGGGGTCAGCGGCGCGCTGATGGCCGCGTCCACGGTGGTTTCGGTGGGGCCGTAGGCGTTGACCATCACCCGGCCCGGTGCCCACCGGTCGACCAGCTCGGGCGGGCAGGGTTCGCCACCGATCACCATCGCGACGGCATCCAGGCCCTCGGTCGACAGGGTTCCGGCCTCCGACGGGGTCTGGCTGAGGATGTTGACCCGTTCGCGAATCAGCAAGGCGCGCAGCTCTTCCGGTGCGCGGACCACAGCCTCGGGCGCCACGACCAGGCGCCCGCCGTCCAGCAGCGCGCCGAAGATCTCCTGGACGGAGACGTCGAAGGACAGCGAGTGGCAGTGCGACCAGACGCCCGCGGCCGGCAGGGGCGCATGCAGCGACGTCATCAGCTGGGTGACGTTGTGGTGGGTGACCGCAACACCCTTGGGGACGCCGGTGGTGCCGGACGTGTAGATCAGGTACGCGATGTCCTCGGGGGCCGGCGCGGTCAAGACCGTGGCGGAGCCCGTGTCCGCCGGCGGGTCATGCACGTCGATGATCGGCACGCCGGAGCCGACGAGCCGCGAGCGCAGGTCGGCCGTGGTGACGGCGACGATCGGCGCGGCGTCGGCGATCATGAACCCGATCCGCGCCGCCGGCAGCCCGGGGTCGATCGGCAGGTAGGCGGCCCCCGCCTTGAGTGCCGCCAGGATCGCGACGACGGCGTCGGCGGATCGCGAAAAGAGCAGCGCCACAAAGGTTCCGGGTGCGGCGCCGTGGGCCGCGAGCAGGCGCGCCACTCGGTTGGCGGCCTCGTCCAGCTCCCGGTACGTCATGGAGCGGCCTTCGAAGCTCAGCGCCACGGCCTCCGGGGCACGGGCCACGTGCGCGGCGAACATCTCCGGAATGGAGCGCCCGGTCACCGGCTCGGCCAGCACCGCGCGGTTGCCCCATGCGACGGTGTGCTCCGGCTCCTCGGGGCTGTCGATGTCCGACAGCGGGCGGTCCGGGTCGGCGGTCATGGCGACGAGCACCCGGCGGAACCGCTCGATCAGCGTCTCGATGCCGGCCGCGTCGAAGACGTCGGTGTCGAATTCGACGCGCAGGCCCAGTTCGTCGCCCGGCACGGCTTGCACCGAGAGCGGATAGTGGTTGAACTCGCGGCTGGTGAACTCGGTGACGGTGACTTCGTGGGCGCCGGCCAGCGCGGCGGTGTCGATCGGGTAGTTCTCGTACACGAACAGGGTGTCGAACAACTGGTCGTGGCCGGTGGCGCGGTGGATTTCGGCCAGCGCCAGGTGCTCGTGGTCGAGTGTCTGGTTGTGGGCGCGGCGGAGCTGTTCGAGGAGGCCGGCGACGGTCTGCGCCGCGGTGATCGTCGCCCGGACCGGGACCGTGTTGATCAGCAGGCCCACCATCGATTCGGCGCCGGGCACCTCGGTCGGGCGGCCGGAGACCACGGCGCCGAAGACCACATCGTCGTGACCGGTCAGCCATGCCAGCTGCTGCGCCCAGGCGGCCTGCAGGACGGTGCTGACGGTGGTGTGCGATGCGCGGGCCAGCCCGCTGAGCGCCCGTGTGGTGTCCGCCGGCACGGTGAACGTGGCGACGCCGCGCCGCCCCGCCGGTCCCGGTGGGCGCACCAACGTCGGGGTGTCGACGCCGTCGAGCACGTGGCGCCACGCCGCTCGCGCGGCCGCCAGGTCGCGGCCGGCCAGCCAGGTGAGGTAGCTGCGGTACGGCGCCGCCGGCGGCAACCGCTCCCGGTAATAGCCGGCGAAGATCTCCTGGAGCACGATCGGCAGCGACCATCCGTCCATCACGATGTGGTGGACGGTCAACACGAACCGGTGGCGGTCTTTCGCGGTGCGGACCAGCGCGGTCCGGAACGCCGGGCGGGCGGCCAGGTCGCACACCGCGGCCCGCTCGGCGGCGCACAGCTGCGCGACCTGCTCGTCCGGGTCGGCATCGTCGGCGTCAAGCTGGACGTAGCGCCACGCCACGGCCGGGTCGGCGGGGATGATCTGCACCGGCTCCTCGAACGCTTCGCAGAACCGGGCCATCAGGTTGGGGTGCCGGCTGAGCACGCCGCCAACCGCCTCCCGCAGGCGCTGGGAGTCGAGCGGGCCGCACACCGTGATGTCGAGCTGCACCGCGTACACGTCGTCCGCGGGGTCGAGCCCGGCGCCGGCATGAAAGAGCAGTCCCCGCTGCAGCGGCGTCAACGGCAACACGTCGGCGACCGGGTATTGCCGGCACAGCTCGTCGATCTGCTGCTGGCTCAGCCGGGCGGGGGCGATGTCCGACGGGGTCAAGCCGCCCCCGCCGTTGCGCACGTGCGCGCAGATGCCGGCCAGGGCGTCACACCACAGTTGGCTGAGTCGGCCGACTTGTTCGCGCGTCAGCGCCGAGAGCGCCCACGTCCAATTGGCTTGCAGGCGAGAGCCGTTCGCCGTTTCCATGGCACCGGCGTTGAGTTCCAGCGTGTGCCCCAGCGGCATCGGCAGCGCGGCCGCCGCGGCGGTCAACGACTGGCTGTCCGGATCGGGCCGCCACAACTCGTCGGACAGCTCGGCCGTCCCCCCGAGCCGTCCCAGGTAGTTGAACCCGATCACCGGGTCCGGGTCCTCTAGGCCCACTTCGGGATTGAGGTAGCGCAGCAGCCCGTAGGTCGGCCCGTCCGGCTGCGCACGCAGTTGCTCCTTGGCGTCCTTGACGAGCGCGCCCAGCTCGGGCTCGCCCGCTTTGACCTTCGGCCAGTGCGGTGCGCCGAGCTGGAGCGCGACGGGGTATTTGGCGGTGAACCACCCCACGGTGCGCGACAGGTCGACGTGCGGTCCGACGTCCTCGTCGCGGCCGTGGCCCTCGACATCGATACGGAGCGGCGCGCCGGTGCCCAGGAATTCGTTGATCGCCAACCCGAGGGCGACCACCAAAATATCCTGGACACCGGCGTGAAACGCCGCCGGCACTGCCCCCAGCAACATTTGCGTGGTGTCGGCGTCGAGGGACACCGACAACTGTCCGGCCGTCTCGTACGTGTCGGCGCCCGGGCGCACCGCCGGCAACGGCGCCGGGGCGGCCGCCACGTCGCGCCACGCGCCCGCCCGGTCGACGACCTCGGGGCGCCGGGCATGCTCCTGAAGCATCGCCGACCAGCGGGCGAACGACGTCCCGCCGGGCGGCAACGCGATCGGTTGCCCGGTGCGCTGTTGGGCCCAGGCGATGTTCACGTCTTCCAACAGGATTCGCCACGACACCCCGTCGACGGCCAGGTGGTGGACGATCAACGCCACCCGCCCGGGGGGCTCCGCCCAGACCGCGCGCAGCATCCCGCCCGCCGCCGGGTCCAATCGCGACCGCGCGGCCAGCACCGCCTCTTCGGACAACGCGTCGACGACGTGCAGGCAGCTGCGCGCGTCGACCGCGCCGGGCTCGGGCGCGTGCAGCGACCAGCCGCCGGCGCCGTCGTCGTCCACACACAGCCGCAGCATGGGGTGCCGGTCGATCAGGGCCTGCAGCAGCACCACCACGTCGTCGTGGGTGACGCCGGTGGGGGCCTGGACCACGATGGTCTGGTTGAACTGATCGACCGGACCGTCAATCTGCTGCAGCCAGCGCATGATCGGGGTCGCGACCACCGGGCCGATGCCGTCATCGGTCGCGTCGTCGCCGGTGGCTACGCCGGCCACCCGGGCCAGCCGGGCGACCGTCTGTTCGACGAAGACGTCGCGCGGGCGGAACAGAACACCGGCCGCCCGCGCGCGGGCCACGACCTGCATGGACAAGATGCTGTCCCCGCCCAGATCGAAGAAGGAGTCGTCGATCCCGACGCGCTCGACGCCCAGCACCTGGGCGTAGATGCCGGCCAGGATCTCCTCGACGGCGTCGCCGGGGGCGCGGTACTGCTCAGTGCTCTGGTAGTCGGGTGCGGGCAGGGCGCGGATGTCGAGTTTGCCGTTGACCGTCAACGGGATTACGTCCACCGCCACGACGGCGGCCGGGACCATGTAGGTGGGCAGCCGCCCGGCAAGCCGGGTGCGGATATCGGCCGGGTCGGCGGTGCCGGTGATGTAGGCGATGAGGCGCTTGTCGCCGGGACGGTCCTCGCGGACGACCACCGCCGTCCGCCCGACGCCCGCCAAACCGGCGAGCGCCGTGCGGATTTCGCCGAGCTCGATGCGGTAGCCGCGGATCTTGACCTGATCGTCGATGCGCCCCAGGTACTGCAGCTGCCCGTCGGCACGCCAGCATGCCAGGTCCCCGGTGCGATACATCCGTTGTCCGGGCTCCCCGAACGGGCAGGCCACGAACCGTGACGAGGTCAACCCCGACCGGCCCAGGTACCCGCAGGCGACACCCTGGCCCGCCACGTACAACTCACCGACCACACCGACGGGGGCAGGCCGCAACCAGGCGTCCAGCACGAACAACGCCGCACCGGGTACCGGCGAGCCGATCGGCGGCGCTCCGGTTTCCGCGGTCAGCGGCGGGGTCATGGCCGCATACATCGTGGTCTCGGTCGGACCGTACTGGTTGACCATCACCCGCCCGGGCGCCCACCGGTCGACCACCTCGTGCGGGCAGGGCTCCCCGCCCATCACCAGCGTCGTGACTGATTCCAGACCGTGCGGGGACAAAGCCGCGACCGCCGAAGGGGTGTGGCTGAGTACGCTGACCTGTTCGCGAATCAGCGTGGCGTGCAGCTCTTCTGGCGAGCGGACCACCGCGTCGGGCACGATGACCAGCCGGGCGCCGCGCAGCAGCGACCCGAAGATCTCCCAGACCGAGAAGTCGAAGGCCAGCGAGTGGCATTGCGACCACACCCGACCCAGCGCCAGTTCTTCCTCGGCCGACTGCAGCAGCTGGGTGACGTTGTGGTGGGTGACGGCCACGCCCTTGGGGACCCCGGTGGTGCCGGAGGTGTAGATGACGTAGGCGATGTCGCCGGGGTCCGGCGGCGGCGGTGCGCAGCTGCGTTGGGTTGCCAGTTCGGGGTCGTCGAAGTCGATGACGGCGACGTCGGAATCGTCCAGCCGTGACCGCACGCCCGCGGTGGTGACGGCGGCGACCGGTATGGCGTCGGTGAGCATGAATTCGATGCGTGCCGCCGGCAGGGCCGGGTCGATGGGCAGGTAGGCCGCCCCGGCCTTGAGCACCGCCAGGATCGCCACCACGGCCTGAGCCGACCGCTCGGCCAACACCGCCACACACTCCCCCGGCCCGGCACCATACTCAACAAGCAAGCGCCCCAACCGAGTCGACCACTCATCAACCTCCCGATACGTCCACGACCGCTCCCCCTCGGTGATCGCCACCGCCTCCGGCGCACGCCCCACCTGCGCGCCGAACAACCCCGGAATCGAGAACCCCGTCGACACCGGAGCGCTCAGCGCCCCCCGATTGCCCAACTCGTCGAGCCGCGCACGCTCGGACTCCTCCAGCACATCGATCGACGACAACCGCCGCCCCGGATCGGCCACCATGGCCACCAACACCCGATACACCTGCGCGACCACCGCCTCCACCCGAGCGGTGTTGAACACATCGGTACGAAACTCCACCGCCCCACCAATCCCGGCGGGCCGACCATCCTCACCCCAACGCTCAGCCAACGAAAACACCAAATCCATGCGCGCGCTGCGGGTATCGGTGGGCAGCGGCGTGACGTGAAGATCGCCCAAGGTGAGATCGGCGACGTCGACATTCTGCCAGGCGAGGACGACCTGGATCAGGGGGTGGTGGCTGAGGCTGCGGGTGGGGCGCAGGCGCTCGACGAGGAGTTCGAAGGGTACGTCCTGGTGTTCATAGGCGGCCAGGCTGCGTTGTTGCACCTGTGCCACGAGCTCAGCCACCGTCGGGTTGCCCGACAGGTCGGTGCGCAAGACCAGCGTGTTGACGAAAAATCCGACCAACTCATCAAGCGCAGGATCACGACGCCCGGCGATCGGAAAACCCACCGCCACATCCGAAGTCGCACCCAGCTTGCCCAAAACCACCGCCAACGCGGCCTGGACCACCATGAAACTGGTGGCTCCGTGCCCACCGGCCAGCTCCCGCACCCGCTGCTGCAGTTGCGCGGGCCACTCCACGCTCACCCGCGCACCCCGATAATCGGCCACCAAGGGATAGGACCGATCGGTCGGCAACTCCAGCCGCTCCGCCATCCCCGCCAACGCGTCCTGCCAATACGCCAACTGCCCCGCGATCGCACTACGCGGATCATCCAAATCCCCGAACCGCGCCCGCTGCCACAACGTGTAATCCACGTACTGCACCGCCAGCGGCGCCCAAGCGGGCGCCTCACCACCACACCGGCTGGCATACGCCACCCCCAAATCACGCACCAACGGCGTGATCGACCACCCATCAGCGGCAATATGATGAGCCACCGCCACCAACACATGCTCACCCTCGCCCACCCGAAACACCTTCGCGCGCAACGGGATCTCTGTCGACAGGTCGAACGAGTGGTGCGCCGCGGCATCGATGGCGCCCTCCAGCCGGCTCGCCGGCCAGCCGTCGGCCTCGACGACGTCGCATCTGACGCGCGCCTGTTCTGCCGACAGCACGATCTGTCGGGGGGTTCCCTGGGGCGCGACGAAGATGGTGCGCAGACTTTCGTGGCGGCCTACCACGTCGTTCAACGCGGCGCGCAGTGCGTCGGTATCCAGCGGCCCGGCCAGCCGCAGCGCGGCCGCCATGTTGTAGACGGGCGACGGCCCGTTCAGCTGGTCGAGGAACCACAACCGGCTCTGGGCGAATGACAACGGCAACGTCGCCGGCCGTTTGCCGGCCACCAGCGGCGCGAGGGCGCCGCCACCCAGCCCCATGCGGGGGGCCAGCTGCGCCACCGTGGGCGCCTCGAACAGCGCTCGCACCGAAAGAGCGCTGTCAAAGCCACTATTGATGGCCGCGATCGCCCGCATCGCAGAAAGCGAGTCGCCGCCGAGCTCGAAGAAGGATTGGTCGACCCCGACCCGCTCGAGGCCCAGGACTTGGGCGTAGATGCCGGCCAGGATTTCCTCGACCGCGCTGGCCGGGGGGCGGTAGTGATCGGTCTCCGTGTATTCGGGTTCGGGCAGGGCGCGGGTGTCGAGTTTGCCGTTGAGGGTGACGGGCAGGGTGTCGAGGGTGACGAGGGCGGCCGGGACCATGTAGCCGGGCAGCCGCTCGGCCAGCGCGGCGCGCAGCGCGGCGGGCTCAGCGGTACCGGTCAGGTAGCCGACCAGGCGCTTGTCACCGGGGCGGTCCTCCCGCACCACCACCACCGCATCCTCAACCCCGTCCAGAGCGGCCAGCGCCGAACGGATTTCGCCGACCTCGATGCGATAACCACGGATCTTGACCTGCTCATCAGCACGCCCCACATAGCGCAGCTGCCCATCCGGGCCCCAGCACACCAAATCCCCGGTCCGGTACATCCGCTGCCCCGGCGCGCCGAACGGGCACGCCACAAACCGCGACGCACTCAGCCCGGCCCGGCGCACATACCCCAGCCCCACCCCGCGACCGGCCACATACAACTCCCCGACCACCCCGACCGGCACCGGACGCAACCACCCGTCCAACACAAACAACGCCGCCCCCGGCACCGCCGACCCAATCGGCGGCGCCCCCGACTTCACCGCCAACGGCCGGCTCATCGAGGCAAAGATCGCACTCTCCGTCGGCCCGTAAACATTCATCATCGCCCGCCCCGACGCCCAGCGATCCACCACCTCGGCCGGCACCGGCTCGCCGCCGATCACCAACGCGGTGCCCTCCAAACCCTGCGGCGAGAGCATCCGCACCGCCGCCGGAGTCTGACTGAGCACACTCCCCTTCTCGGCAACCAGCAACGCATGGAAGTCCTTGGGCGAGCGGGCCACCGCCTCAGACACCACCACCAGCCGCCCACCATGCAGCAGCGCACCCCAGATCTCCCACACCGAGTAATCGAAGGCATACGAATGAAACTGGGTCCACACCTGCCCCGGCGCCAACGCCACACCCACCGCCGGCGCCTCGAACAACCGCGTCACATTGGCATGGCTGACCGCCACACCCTTCGGCACCCCCGTCGTCCCCGACGTGTAGATGATGTGCGCCACATCCTCGGGATCCGGCCCCGGGGGCGCTGTGACCGGCTGGTGAGCCAATGCCGGATCGCGCACATCGACGATCGCCACCCCACAACCATCCAGCCGCTCCGCCAACTCGGCGGTCGTCACCGCCGCCACCGGTGCGGTGTCGGTGAGCATGAACTCGATGCGCGCCCCCGGCAACGCCGGATCGATCGGCAAATACGCCGCCCCCGACTTCAGCACACCCAAGATCGCCACAATCGCCTCGGCCGAACGGCCGAAGAGCAGGGCCACCGCCTCACCCGGGCCTGCACCCCGACCAATCAACAAGTGCGCCAACCGGTTCGACGCCTCATCCAACTCCCGATACGTCACCGAACGACCCTCAAACGTCACCGCCGCCGCCTCAGGCCGGCGCGCCACCTGCCCGGCGAACAACACCGGAATCGACGCCGGCCCCCACACCTCGGTCAGCACCTCGTCGTTGCCGAGGGCACGCAGCCGGGCATGTTCGGCCTCGTCGAGGACATCGACGTCCGAGAGGGACCGGGTTGCGTCGGTCGTCAACGAGACCAACACGCGCTGTAACCGGTCGATCAGGGTCGCGACGGAGCCGGCGTCGAACACATCGGTGCGGAACTCCACCGCCCCGCCGATGCCGGCGGGTTGTCCGTCGTCGGTCCAGCGCTCGGCCAACGAAAACACCAGATCCATGCGCGCCGTGTGCATGTCGAGCGGCAGCGAAGTCGCACGGAGATCGCCCAGGACCAGTTCGGCGGGCCCGTCGTTCTGCCAGGTCAACATGACCTGGACCAGCGGATGGTGGGTGAGGCTGCGGGTAGGGTTGAGCCGTTCCACGAGCGCCTCGAACGGCACGTCCTGGTGTTCGTACGCCGCGAGGCTGCGCTGCCGCACCTGCGCCAACACCTCCGCGAGAGTGGGGTTTCCGGCCAGGTCGACGCGGAGCACCAAGGTGTTGACGAAAAAGCCCACCAGTTCTTCCAGCGCCTGGTCTCGCCGCCCGGCGATCGGAAAGCCCACCGCCACATCGGAGGTCGCGCCGACTTTCGCCAGCAGCACCGCCAGGGCAGCCTGCAGCACCATGAAGCTGGTCGCGTTGTGCTCGCGAGCGACCTCGCGCACGCGCTGCTGCAGCTCCGGCGGCCACTTCACGGCCACGCGGGCGCCGCGATGGTCGGCCACCGGCGGGTAGGGCCGGTCGGTGGGCAGCGCGAGGCGCTCGGGCAGTTCGGCCAGGGCCTCTTGCCAGTAGCGCAGCTGCCCGGCGATCGGGCTGCCAGGGTCGTCCAGTGCACCCAGGCTGGCCTGCTGCCACAGCGTGTAATCGACATACTGCACGCTCAGCGGCGCCCACGCGGGCGCCTCGCCCGCGCACCGGCTGGAATAGGCCACCCCGAGATCGCGCACCAGCGGGGTCAGCGACGATCCGTCGGCGGCGATGTGGTGGACGACCGCCACCAAGACGTGCCGATCCGGTGCGACTCGGAAAAGCCAGGCGCGCATGGGAATTTCGGCGGCCAGATCGAAGGTGTGGCGGGCAGCGGTCTCGATGGCCTCGTCGAGGCGGCCCGCCGACCACTCGGCGGCGTCCACCACCCGCCAGCCGAAGTCGGCGCGCTCGGCGGGGACGACCACCTGCCGGGGTGTTCCCTGCGGTGCGGCGAACACCGTGCGCAGGCTTTCGTGCCGGGTCACGACGTCACCCAGCGCCGCCCCGAGCGCCTCGACGTCCAGGGCCCCGTCCAGCTGTATCGCCGCGGCCAGGTTGTACACCGGCGACGGTCCCTGCAACTGATCGGTGAACCACAGGCGGGATTGGGCGAACGACAACGGCACCACCGCCGGCCGCGCACCGGCCACGATCCGGGCGGGCCGGCCCTCGCCCGCCCCGAGCCGCTGAGCCAACTCCCGGATCGTGGGCGCCTCGAACAGCGTTCGCACTTGCAGGGGGGCGCCCAGGCGGGGGGTGACCGCCGCGACCAAACGCATGGCCGACAACGAATCCCCGCCGAGGTCGAAGAAGGACTCCTCGACCCCGACGCGCTGCAGCCCCAGGACGCGGGCGTAGATGCCGGCGAGGATTTCCTCCACCGGTGTGGCCGGGGGCCGGTATTCGCCGCTTTCCTGGTAGTCGGGTGCGGGCAGGGCGCGGATGTCGAGTTTGCCGTTGATGGTCAGGGGCAGTTCGTCGAGTGCGACGACCGCGGCGGGGAGCATGTAGCTGGGGAGCAGGTCGGCGAGCCGGGTGCGGATCTCGGCCGGGTCGGCGGTGCCGGTGAGGTAGGCGATGATTCGCTTGTCGCCGGGACGGTCCTCGCGAGCGACCACGGCCGCCTGCTCGACGCCATCCAAACCGGTTAGCGCCGTGCGGATTTCGCCGAGCTCGATGCGGTAGCCGCGGATCTTGACCTGCTCGTCGGCCCTACCCAGGTACTGCAGCTGCCCGTCGGCGCCCCAGCGCACCAAGTCCCCGGTGCGATACATCCGTTGTCCGGGCTCTCCGAACGGGCACGCCACGAACCGCGACGCGGTCAGTCCGGCCCGGCCCACATACCCGTACGCCACGCCTTGACCGGCCACGTACAACTCGCCCATCACGCCGCCGGGCACCGGGTTGAGCCAGCCGTCCAGCACGAAGAAGCCCAGGTGCGCCAGCGGCACACCGATGGGGCTGACGCCGGTGGCGACGTCGCCGTCGCCGATCTTCCGGAACGAGGCGTGCACCGTGGTCTCCGTGATGCCATACATGTTGATCAGCCGCGGCACCCCCGGCCGATGGTGCAGCCATCCGCCGAGCCGCTGCGGTTCCAGCGCCTCGCCACCGAACACCACGGTCCGCAGCTTCAGCTGTCCGCCCAGCGCGGGCGAGAGCGCGTAGAACGCCGACGGTGTCTGGCTGAGCACGCTGACCTGTTCGCGAATCAGCGTGGCGTGCAGCTCTTCTGGCGAGCGGACCACCGCGTCGGGCACGATGACCAGCCGGACGCCGCGCAGCAGCGACCCGAAGATCTCCCAGACCGAGAAGTCGAAGGCCAGCGAGTGGCATTGCGACCACACCCGACCCAGCGCCAGTTCACGGTTCACCGACTCCAGCAGCTGGGTGACGTTGCGGTGCGGCACGGCGACACCCTTGGGGACCCCGGTGGTGCCGGAGGTGTAGATGACGTAGGCGATGTCCTCCGGCGACGGCGCCGGGAGCCCGTCGCCGGGCTGCGCCTCGGCGGCGGGGTCGTCGATATCGACGACGGCGAGGTCGAACCCCTCGAGCCGGGCCCGCAACTCGGGGGTGACGATCGCGGCGATCGGCGCGGCGTCGGTGAGCATGAATTCGATGCGTGCCGCCGGCAGGGCCGGGTCGATGGGCAGGTAGGCCGCCCCGCTCTTGAGCACCGCCAGGATCGCCACCACGGCCTGAGCCGACCGCTCGGCCAACACCGCCACACACTCCCCCGGCCCGGCACCATACTCAACAAGCAAGCGCCCCAACCGAGTCGACCACTCATCAACCTCCCGATACGTCCACGACCACTCCCCCTCGGTGATCGCCACCGCCTCCGGCGCACGCCCCACCTGCGCGCCGAACAACCCCGGAATCGAGAACCCCGTCGACACCGGAGCGCTCAGCGCCCCCCGATTGCCCAACTCGTCGAGCCGCGCACGCTCGGACTCCTCCAGCACATCGATCGACGACAACCGCCGCCCCGGATCGGCCACCATGGCCACCAACACCCGATACACCTGCTCGACCACCGCCTCCACCCGAGCGGTGTTGAACACATCGGTACGAAACTCCACCGCCCCACCAATCCCGGCGGGCCGACCATCCTCACCCCAACGCTCAGCCAACGAAAACACCAAATCCATTCGCGCGACATGGGTGTCCACCGGCACCGGGGTGACCTCGACGTCGCCCAGCGCCAGTCCCGCGGCGGGCCCGCTGTGTTGCCAGGGCAGGTTCTGCCAGGCGAGGACGACTTGGATCAGGGGGTGGTGGCTGAGGCTGCGGGTGGGGTGTAGCCGCTCGACGAGGAGTTCGAAGGGTACGTCTTGGTGTTCATAGGCGGCCAGGCTGCGTTGTTGCACGTGTGCCACGAGCTCAGCCACGGTCGGATTTCCAGCCAGGTCGGTGCGCAAGACCAGCGTGTTGACGAAAAATCCGACCAACTCATCAAGCGCAGGATCACGACGCCCGGCGATCGGAAAACCCACCGCCACATCCGAAGTCGCACCCAGCTTGCCCAAAACCACCGCCAACGCGGCCTGGACCACCATGAAACTGGTTGCATTATGCTCACTCGCCACCTCACTTACTCGCTGTTGCAATTGCGCGGGCCACTCCACGCTCACCCGCGCACCCCGATAATCGGCCACCAACGGATAGGGCCGATCGGTCGGCAACTCCAGCCGCTCCGCCATCCCCGCCAACGCGTCCTGCCAATACGCCAACTGCCCCGCGATCGCACTACGCGGATCATCCAAATCCCCGAACTGCGCCCGCTGCCACAACGTGTAATCCACGTACTGCACCGCCAGCGGCGCCCAAGCGGGCGCCTCACCACCACACCGGCTGGCATACGCCACCCCCAAATCACGCACCAACGGCGTGATCGACCACCCATCAGCGGCAATATGATGAGCCACCGCCACCAACACATGCTCACCCTCCGCGACCCGGAAAAGGGTTGCTCGCAAAGGAATCTCGACGGTCAGGTCGAACGAGTAGCGCGCCGCCCGCTCAACGGCCTCCGCTAACCGGGCTTCCGGCCAGCCGCCGGCATCGACGACGTGCCAGCCGAAATCGAAATGTCCGACCGGGACGACCACTTGTTGCGGGGTCCCGTCGGGCGCGACGAAGATCGTGCGAAGACTTTCATGCCGGCCCACCACGTCGGCGAGCGCCGTCCCGAGGACGTCGGCATCAAGCCGCCCGCGCAAGCGCAAGGCCACGGCCATGTTGTGCACCGGGGACGACCCGTGCAGCTGGTCGAGGAACCACAACCGGGACTGGGCAAAGGACAGCGGCACCACCGCCGGCCGCGCCCCGGCACCCACCCGCGGAAGCCGGCCCTCTCCCTCGTCCAGGCGGGGCACCAGCAGGCTAATGGTCGGCGCCTCGAACAACGCCCGCACCGAAAGGTTGGCGTCCAGAGCGGCGTTCACCGCGGCGACCAGGCGCATGGCCGACAGCGAATCCCCGCCCAGCTCGAAGAAGGAGTCATCGACCCCGACCCGGGCAACGCCCAGAACCTTGGCGTAGATGCCGGCCAGGACCTGTTCGGTGAGGGTGGCGGGGGCACGATAGCCACGGCCGGCGTATTCCGGTGCGGGCAGCGCGTGGGTGTCGAGTTTGCCGTTGAGGGTCAGGGGCAGGGCGGGCAGGCGGACGATGGCGACCGGGATCATGTAGGCGGGGAGCCGCTCGCCCAGGGCGGTGCGCACAAGGTCGGGCTCCGCGGTGCCGGTCAGGTAGGCGACCAGGCGCTTGTCGCCGGGGTTGTCCTCACGCACGATCACCGCCGCCTGGTCGACCCCGGCCAAATCCGTTAGCGCTGTCTGGATTTCACCCGGCTCGATGCGATAGCCGCGGACCTTGACCTGCTCATCGGTGCGCCCGACATACCGCAGGTGCCCGTCGGGGCCCCACCAGACCAGATCGCCCGTCCGATACATCCGCTGCCCCGCCCCACCGAACGGGCACGCCACGAACCGCGAACCCGTCAGCCCCGCACCCAATGAGCCAGTGCGCCAATCGGTTCGATGCCTCATCCACCTCGCGGTACGACCAGGACCGCTGCCCGCACGAAACGGCGGGAGCCTCGGGCGTGCGAGCCGCCTGAGCCGCGAACAGCTCAGGAATCGACACCGCCGGCGGCCCATCCGGGCCCAGGGCGGGCCGATTGCCCCACTCGTCCAGGCGCACCCGCTCGGTCTCGTCGAGCACGTCGATGGACCGCAACCGCCGCGTCGCATCCGACGTCAACGCCACCAACACCCGCTCCAGGCGGCCCGCCAGATAGGAGACGCCGAGGCTGGCGAACGGCTCCCACGCGCCCGCCGTACTGAGGAACAGCTGGTCGCCGTCGGTGGAAAAGATCAAACCGAAACCAGTTGCCTGCCCCGAGTTGGTGTACGACGCCGAGGCTGTGACGCCGCCGAAGGGCAGGGTGAACGCGGACGGGAGAAAATTGACGCTCACCCGTTCGGGCGGCCCCGCCGAGCCGCGGGTTTTGCGTTCCAGCGCTTGCACCGGAAAGCGTTGGTGCTCAACCGCTTCCCGGACCCGTGCATCCACGTGTCGGCAGAACTCGACGACGGTGAGCTCTGGCGAGACGCCCAGCACCAGCGGCACCACACCGGCGACCATGCCCGGCAGGGTCTTCGACTCCGGACGGACGCGCCTGTTGACGGGGAAGTCGAGCACCACCTCCGAGCCGTCTCCGCTCCACTCCCGCACCACCAGCGCGCACGCTGCCGTGATCACCGACGTCTGGGACACCCCCCACACCTGGGAGAACTTGTCGACCCGGCGAAGGATGCCGGCGTCCAACGCGACCGGCGCTGACGGCCACGGATCGCGCTCGCCCGTGGACCGCGGCGCCCGATGGTGGGCGGCGTCGTTCGCGGGCAGGTGCTGCGTCCAGTAGGCCTCGTCGTCCCGGTAATCGCCGGACGCCTCGTATCCGGACTCGCAGGCGATCAGATCCTGCAGCGAGCCGAAGACGGCCGGAGGGATAGGCGCGGCGGAGACGATGGCCGAGTAGATGGAGGCGATGCGGTGCCCGACGAGGGCGACACCGGTTCCGTCGATGACGATGTGGTGGCAGCACGCGAACAGGTGAAATTGGTCGGCGCGGGTCTGGAAGAGGGCGAACCGGAACAGCGGGCCCGTGAGCGACATGGGCGTCCGCTGGATGGACAACGCCACCCGCCGGGCCTCCGTGACGGCATCGCGGGAGCCGGTGAGGTCATGGAACGCGAGCTCGACGTCGGGGTAGTCGACCGCCCGTTGGAAGACCTGGCCGTCCGCCTCGACGAACGACGCCCTGATGGGTTCGGCTTCTTCCAGCGCTTGTCGAATCGCCCACTTCAGGGCATCACGGTGAACCCTGCCGTTGATGGTGACGAAGAGGCCGATCTGCCACTCCGTGCCGGAGTGGCCGGTCTCCTGCGCGAGCCAGATGTCTAGTTGGCCGCGAGTAGGCGGAAGTGCCCAGTCACCAAGCTCCATCCGACTTCCCAACCATAGGGCTCACCCTTGAAACCCCCGGTTGCCGGCGCCGCTCGACCGAACTCCTCCGCAATGCCTGTTCGGTCCCGCTTGATGTAGTTGACACACGCGGCGTGGTCCGTGCCGGATCCTCGCCGCTGTTGCCGCTCGTCGCTAAGAAGGCTGATCTGCCGCTGTCGCCATGGAGCGAGCCGACCCCAGTATCTCCGTCAACTTAGTCAACATAGGTGCAACAGTCCGAAAGGTTAACGGAAGATCACGATCAAGCGCTAGGGGTTTCTAAAAACTCCCAGGAACCCGTCAGACATCCAGGGAAGTGGTCGCAAAAGATACGAGAAGGATGTTTCCGGCCCCCAAACCGACCCGACGAATTGGGACGGCCGCGCGGGGCCGTCCCAATTCGAGGTGTGCGTGGTTAGAGCAGGCCGAGCAGCTGCAGGTCGGTGACGTACTTGACGATCACCGGCGCCGTGATGTGCGGAATGTCGTTGTCGGCGCCGATCTTGGCTTCCTGCACCGCGGCGCGGAAGCGGTCGGTCGGGGCGAACGACCCGTGGGCCGGCTCCGGCGCCTGCAGCTGGTTGTAGCCCGGCACCTGCAGCATCTGCAGGACCGAGTGCTTGCGCTGGTGCTCCGGCAGTTCGCGCAGGGCGGCCTCGAACCGCTGCAGCCACTCGCCGAAGTCGTCGATGCGCTCGATCGGGTAGCCGGCCTCGATCAGCCAGTCGACGTACTCGTCGATGCCGATCCCGTCGTCGTGCGGGTTCATCACGTGATAGGTCTCGAACCCTTGCATCACCTGGGCGCCCAGCGTGGTGACCGCCTCGGCGACGAACTCCACCGGCAGCGCATCGAAGTGCGCCCGCTGCCGGTTGCCCTCGGCATCCAGCTGATAGAACGAGCGCGGCGCGATGCCGGTGGCCACCAGGCTCAGCACCATCCGGGTGAACATGTCCGACAGGTTGAACTGGCCGGCGTAGCTGGTGTCGGACAGGATCATGTCGGAGCGGAACACCGAGACCGGCAGCCCGCACATGTCGTGGGCCTCGCGCAGCAACACCTCGCCGGCCCACTTGCTGTTGCCGTAGCCGTTGGCGTAGCTGCCGTCGATCTTGCGGATGGGGCTGATGACGCGGATGTCGGCGTCCTCGGTGAATGCCGCCGGGTCGATCTGGCGGCCGACGTCGGAGGTGGACACGTAGGCGTACGGCTTCAGCTTGCTCGTCAGGGCCACCCGGATCAGCTCGGCGGTGCCGGCGACGTTGGGAGCGAACAGCTCGCTGTAGGGCAGCACGCCGTTGACCAGGGCCGCCGAGTCCACAATCAGGTCGACGGTGTCGGCCAGCCGTTGCCACGTCGGCTCATCCAGGCCCAGGTTCGCGGCACCCTTGTCGCCCGCGATGACCTCCAGGTGATCGGCGGCCAACTCCTGGAAATACCGCAGCAACTTCGGGTCACCGCTGTCGAAGGTCTTCTCCAGCCGCTGACGCGCCTCCTCGTCCGAGCCGGCCCGCACCAGGCAGATCAGCTTGCCGTCCACCAGCTCCAGCTGCTCCAGCCACTGCAGGGCCAGGTAACGGCCCAAGAAACCGGTCGCCCCGGTCAACAGGACCGTCCGCACCTCCGAGCTCGGGCCGGGCAGCGACGGTGCGCCGCCCAGCGTCGCCGCGTCGATGAACTTCTCCAGCGTCAGATCGCTCGCGTAGATCTGGGTGGCGTCGCGACCATGCACCGAGGCGAAGCTGGCCTCCCCACCCTCGGCTTCGTCCGCGCCGCTGGCGTCGTGCTCCGCCCGTTGGCCGAGGCGGCGCACCGTCGGCGCCTCGAACAAGGTGCGCACCGAGAGGTTGGCGTCGAGGGCTGTGTTGATCTCGGCGATCACCCGCATGGCGGACAGCGAGTCACCGCCGAGGTCGAAGAACGAGTCCTCGACCGAAACCCGCTGCAGCCCAAGGACGTTGGCGTAGATCTCGGCGAGGGTCTCTTCCACGGGGGTGGCCGGGGCGCGGTATTCGCCGCCGGTCTTCTGGTACTCGGGGGCGGGCAGGGCCCGCTTGTCGAGCTTGCCGTTGACGGTCAACGGCAGCGCGTCCAACACCACCACCGCAACCGGCACCATGTACGCCGGCAGCCTTTCGCCCAACTGGGCCCGGATCTCGGCCGGGTCGGCGGTGCCGGTGATGTAGCCGACCAACCGCTTGTCGCCGGGGCGGTCCTCGCGGGCGATCACCGCCGCCTGCTCCACCCCGTCCAAACCGGCCAGGGCCGCCTGGATTTCGCCGAGCTCGATGCGGTAGCCACGGATCTTGACCTGCTCGTCGACCCGGCCCAGGTACTGCAGCTGGCCGTCGACGCCCCAGCGCACCAGGTCCCCGGTGCGATACATGCGCGCACCTGGCGCCCCGAACGGGCACGCCACGAACCGCGAGGCCGTCAGGCCAGAGCGGCGCGCATAACCGGCCGCCACACCACGACCGGCGATGTAGAGCTCGCCGACGACGCCCTGCGGCGCCGGACGCAGCCACCTGTCCAGCACGAACAGCGCCGCCCCCGGGACCGGGGAGCCGATCGGGGCTCCCGTGTCCGGGTTCAGCGGCGCGCTCATCGCCGCGTACACCGTGCCCTCGGTAGGGCCGTAGGCGTTGATCATCACCCGGCCCGGCGCCCACCGGTCCACCACCTCGGGCGGGCAGGCCTCCCCGGCGACCACCAGTGCCGTCGCTTCCAGCCCCTCGGGCGAGAGCATCCCCACGGCCGACGGGGTCTGGCTGAGCACCGTCACGCTCTCCGCGACCAACAGGGCGTGCAGGTCCTTCGGGGAGCCGGCCACGGACTCGGGCACCACGACCAGCCGGCCGCCGTGCAACAGCGCGCCGAAGATCTCGTGCACCGAGACGTCGAACACCAGCGAATGCCACTGCGCCCACACGCCCGGGGCCGGCAGGTCGGCGTGCAGCTTCTCCAGCAGTTGGGTGGCGTTGAGGTGGGTGACTGCCACACCTTTCGGGACACCCGTGGTGCCCGACGTGTAGATCAGGTACGCGATGTCCGCGGCCGTCGGTGCCGGTAGCGCCGTGGCGGGCTGGGTGTCCACCGCCGGGTCGTTGACGTCGATGACCAGCAGGTCGGAGCCGTCCAGCCGCGACCGCAGGTCGGCGGTCGTCACGGCGGCGACCGGCGCGGCGTCGGTGAGCACGAACTCGATCCGCGCCGCCGGAACCGCCGGGTCGATCGGCAGGTAGGCCGCCCCCGTCTTGAGCACCGCCAGGATGGCGACGATCGCCTCGGCCGAGCGGGAGAACAGCAGCGCCACGCTTTCGCCCGGGCCCGCGCCGTGCGCGGCGAGCAGGTGGGCCAACCGGTTCGCGGCCTCGTCCAGCTCGCGGTAGGTCATCGAGCGACCCTCGAACGTCAGCGCGACGGACTCCGGCACGCGGGCCACCTGCCTGGCGAACAGGGCCGGGATCGACTTCGCCGCCCGCACCGGCGCGGTCAGCACCGCCCGGTTGCCCCACTCGTCGAGGCGGGCGCGCTCGTCGCCGTCCAGCACATCCATGACCGAGAGCCGCTGGCTGGAGTCGGCGGTCATCGCCCCCAACACCCGCTGGAAGCGCTCGATCAGCGACTCGATCCCGGCGGTGTCGAAGACGCTGGTGTCGAACTCGACGCGCAGGCCCAGTTCACGGCCCGGCAGCGCCATCACCGAGAGCGGGTAGTGGTTGTATTCGCGGTTGGTGACATCGGTGATCGCCAGCTCGTGGAAGCCCAGCGGCACGCTGGTGTCGATCGGGTAGTTCTCGTACAGGAACAGGGTGTCGAACAGCACGTCGTGTCCCGTGACGCGGTGAATCTCGTTGAGCGCCAGGTGCTCGTGCTCGATCGTGTCGTTATGGGCGCGCTGCAGTTGTTGCAGCAACTCGGCCACCGTCGTGCCCGCGCTGACGTTGGCGCGCACGGGCACCGTGTTGATCAGCAGGCCCACCATCGAGTCGGCGCCGACCAGATCGGCGGGCCGGCCCGACACCGCGGTGCCGAAGGCCACGTCGTGCTGGCCGGTCAACCTCATCAGCAGCTGCGCCCAGGCAGCCTGCAGCACGGTGTTGATCGTGGTGTGGCAGGACCGGGCCAACTCGCCCAGCGCGCGCGTCGTCTCCGCGGGCAGCCGGTACGACTCGACGCCGCGCCGACCCAGCCCCAGCCGGGCCGGCGGACCCACCAGCGTGGGGGTGTCGAAGCCGGCCATCACCTCGGCCCACGCCGCCCGGGCGGCCGTGCGGTCCTGGGCCGTCAGCCAGTTCAGGTAGCTGCGGTAGGACGCGGGCGCGGGCAACCGCTCGCCGTAGTAGCTGGTCAGGATCTCCCGCAGCATGATCGGCAGCGACCATCCGTCCATCACGATGTGATGGTTGGTCAGGACGAACCGGTGCCGGTTGTCGGCGGTGCGGATCAACGCGGCCCGGAACGCCGGCCGGTGGGCGAGGTCGCTGACCGCCGCGCGCTCGGCAGCGCAGAGCTGTTCGATCTTCTCCTCGGGGTCCAGGTCTTCCGAGCCGAGCTGGACGTAACGCCATGCCATCACCGGGTCGGCAGGAATGACCTGAACCGGCTCGCCGAACTGCGGGCAGAACCGGGCCGCCAGGTTCGGATGCCGCTCGACGACGGTGTGGACGGCCTCACGCAACCGGTGCGCATCGAGGTCACCGGTCACGGTGATACCGAGCTGCACCGCATACACATCGTCGCCGAGGTCGTGCGCGAAGCTGGCGTGGAAGAGCAGCCCCTGCTGCAGCGGGGTCAACGGCAACACGTCGGCGACCGCGTACTGCTGGCACAAGTCGTCGAGCTGCTGCTGGGTCAGCCGGGCGGGGGCGACGTCCGACGGGGTCAGGCCGCCGCCGCCGCTGCGCACGTGCGCGCAGATCCCGGCGAGGGCCTCGAACCACAACTGGCTCAACCGGCTGACCTGCTCGTGGTCCAGCGCCGAGGGCGCCCAGGTCCAGTTGGCCTGCAGGTGGGGGCCGGCCTCGGTGTCCATGGTCCCGGCGTTGAGGTCGACGGTGTGCATCAACGGCATGGGCAGCGCCGCGCTGGCGGCGCCGGTGAACGACAGGCTGTCCTGGCTGATCCGCCACATCTCGCCGGGCAGGTCGGCGGCCGCACCCAGGCGGCCCAGGTAGTTGAACCCGATCACCGGGTCGGACCCTTCCAGGTCCACCTCGGCGTTCATGTACCGCAGCAGCCCGTAGGTCAGCGGGTCGGGCAGGGCGCGCAGCTGTTCCTTGGCCTTCTTCACCAGCTCGCCGAGCGCGGGGTCGCCGGCCATCACCTGCGCCCAGTCCAGCTCGCCGACGGTCAGCGCGACCGGGTACTTGGTGGTGAACCAGCCCACGGTGCGGGACAGGTCGACGTGCGGACCCAGTTCCTCGTGGCGGCCGTGGCCCTCCACGTCGATGCCGATCGGCGCGCCGGTGCCGACGAACCGCGCCCAGGCCAACCCGAACGCGATCAACAGGATGTCCTGCACCCCGGCGTGGAACGCCGCGGGCACCTCACCCAGCAGCATCCGGGTGGTGTCGACGTCCAGCGACACCGACAGCTGCTTGGCCGTCTCGTAGGTGTCGAGGTCGGGGCGCACCGCCGGCAACAGCGCCGGGGTCGCGGCGACCTCACGCCACGCGTCGGCCTGGGCGACGACGTCGGGGCGCTGGGCGTGCTCGGCCAGCATCGCCGACCACCGGGCGAACGACGTCCCGCCCGTCGGCAACGCCACCGGCTGGCCGCTGTGGTGCTGAGCCCAGGCGATGTTCAAGTCTTCCAACAGGATTCGCCACGACACCCCGTCGACGGCCAGGTGGTGAATCATCAGTGCCAGCTGGGCCGTGGCTTCGGCCCACACGGCGCGCAGCATGATGCCCGCCGCGGGGTTCAGCTGCGAACGCGCGGCCACCAGCGCCGCGTCGGACAACGTGTCGACGGTGTGCATGCACGCGTCCGCCTCGACCGCGCCGACCTCGGGCACGTGCAGCGACCAGCCGCCGGCGCCGTCGTCGTCCACCCGCATCCGCAGGGTGGCGTGCCGGTCCAGCAGCGACTGGAGCACCACCTGGACGTCCTCGCGGGTGACGCCCGCGGGGGCCTGCACGACCATGGTCTGGTTGAACTGGTCGGTGGGGCCGTCGACCTGCTGGAGCCAGCGCATGATCGGGGTGGCGACCACCGCGCCGAGGCCCTCGTCGACCACGTCGTCGTCGGAGGCCACGCCGGCCACCCGGGCCAGCCGGGCCACGGTCTGCTCGACGAAGACGTCGCGCGGGCGGCACACCACGCCGGCGGCGCGGGCGCGGGCGACGACCTGCATCGACAGGATGCTGTCGCCGCCGAGGTCGAAGAACGAGTCGTCGACGCCCACCCGCTCGAGGCCGAGGACCTGGGCGTAGATGGCGGCCAGGGTCTCTTCGACGCCCGTGGTCGGGGCGCGGTATTCACCGGTCGTCTTCTGGTACTCGGGGGCGGGCAGGGCCCGCTTGTCGAGCTTGCCGTTGACGGTCAACGGCAGCGCGTCCAGCACCACGACCGCGGCGGGCACCATGTATTTGGGCAGCCGCTCGCCGAGCCGGGCGCGGATCTCGGCCGGGTCGGCGGTGCCGGTGATGTAGCCGACCAGCCGCTTGTCGCCGGGGCGGTCCTCGCGGGCGATCACGGCCGACTGCTCGACGCCGTCCAGCGCGGCGAGCGCGGTCTGGATCTCGCCGAGCTCGATGCGGTAGCCGCGAATCTTGACCTGCTCGTCGGCCCGGCCCAGGTACTGCAGCTGGCCGTCGACGCCCCAGCGCACCAGGTCGCCGGTGCGGTACATCCGCGTCCCCGGCGCCCCGAACGGGCACGCGATGAAGCGCGATGCCGTCAGACCCGCCCGGCGCACGTACCCGGAGGCCACGCCGCGACCGGCGATGTACAGCTCGCCGACGACGCCCTCCGGCGCGGGCCGCAGCCACTTGTCCAGCACGAACAGCGCGGCCCCCGGCACGGGTGAGCCGATCGTCGGCGCCCCCGACTCGGCGGTCAGCGGCGCGCTCATCGATGCGTACACCGTGCCCTCGGTCGGGCCGTAGGCGTTGATCATCACGCGCCCCGGCGCCCACCGGTCCACCACCTCGGCCGGGCAGGCCTCGCCCGCCACGATCAGCGCGGTCGAATCCAGGCCGTCCGGCGACAGCATGCCCACCGCCGACGGGGTCTGGCACAACACGGTGACCTTCTCGGCGACCAGCAGCGCGTGCAGGTCGTCCGGGGAGCCGGCCACCGACTCGGGCACCACGACGAGGCGCCCGCCGTGCAGCAGCGGACCCCAGATCTCCCAGACCGACACGTCGAACACCAGCGAGTGCCACTGCGACCAGACACCGGCCTTCGGCAGGTCGGCGGGCAGCTTCTTCAGCAGTTGGGTGACGTTCTGGTGGGTGACCGCCACGCCCTTGGGCGTTCCGGTGGTGCCCGAGGTGTAGATCATGTACGCGATGTCCTCGGGGGCCGGCCCGGGCAGCCCCGAGGTGGGCTGTTCGGCCACCGCGGGGTCGTCGACCTCGACGACCAGCAGGTCGAACCCGTCCAGGCGCGGCCGCAGCTCGGCCGTCGTCACCGCGGCGACCGGGGCCGCGTCACCGAGCATGAACTCCATCCGGGAGGCCGGGACGGCCGGGTCGATCGGCAGGTAGGCCGCGCCGGTCTTGAGGACGGCCAGGATCGACACGATCGCCTCAGCCGAACGTGACTGGAGCAGCGCCACGCTTTCGCCGGGGCCCGCGCCGTGCTCGGCCAGCAGGTGCGCCAGCCGGTTGGCGGCCTCGTCGAGTTCGCGGTAGGTCAGCGTGCGGCCGTCGAACGTCAGCGCCGGAGCCTCCGGGACGCGGGCGACCTGCTTGGCGAACAACGCCGGGATCGAGACAGCACCCGTCGCCGGCGCGGTCAGCACCGCCCGGTTGCCCCACTCGTCGAGGCGGTCGTGCTCGCCGCCATCGAGCAAGTCGATGGACAACAATCGCCGCCCTGCACCGACGGTCATGACTGCTCCTCCACATCTGCGGTCATGGCTTCCAGCACGCGCCGGAACCGCTCTATCAACCTCTCGATTCTGCCCGTGTCGAAGACTTCTGTATCGAATTCGACGCGAAGACCCAGTTCGTGACCCGGCACGGCTTGCACCGAGAGCGGGTAATGGTTGAATTCCCGGTTCGTGAAACCGTCGATGGCCAGTTCGTCGACGGTCGATAACGCGGCGGTGTCGATTGGATAGTTCTCATACACGAACATGGTGTCGAATAATTGGTCGTGTCCCGTTACACGATGGATCTCATTCAGCGCTAAGTGCTGGTGCTCGAGCGTGTCGTTGTAGGCGCTTTGTAGCTGGTTGAGCAGGTCGGCGATGGTGGTCTCGGCGCCGATCGTGGCCCGCACCGGCACCGTGTTGATCAGCAGCCCCACCATCTGGTCCGAGCCGGCCAGATCGGTCGGGCGGCCGGAGACCGCCGTCCCGAAGGTGACGTCGTGCTGGCCGGTCAGCCACATCAGCAGCTGCGCCCACGCGCCCTGCAGCACGGTGCTGACGGTGGTGTGGCACGACCGGGCCAGCTCGCCGAGGGCCCGGGTGGTCTCCGCCGACATCTGGAACGACGAGACGGCCCGCGGCCCGAGGCTCATCCGGCCGGGCGGCCCGACCAGCGTGGGGGTGTCGAAGCCGGCCAGCACCCGCCGCCACGCCGCCTGGGCGGCGCCGCGGTCCTGCGCGGCCAGCCAGTCGACGAACTTGCGGTAAGGCACCGGGGCGGGCAGCGGCACCCCGTAGTAGGCGGCGAAGATCTCCTGCAGCAGAAGGGGTTTCGACCACCCGTCGAGCACGATGTGATGGTTGGTCAGCACGAAGCGGTGCCGGTTGTCCGCGGTGCGGATCAGCGCGGCCCGGAACGGCGGGCGCTCCGCCAGGTCGCACACCGCGGCGCGCTCGGCGGCGCACAGCTGCTGGATCTGCTCTTCGGGCTCGAGGTCTTCGGCGTCGAGTTCGACGTACCGCCACGCCAGCGGCGGGTCGGCCGAGAGCACCTGCACGGGCTCGCCGAAGTCTTCGATGAAGTGCGCCACCACGTTGGGATGCCGCTTGATGACGGCGTGCACGGCGTCGCTCAGCCGGTGCGGGTCGAGCGCACCGCTCACGCTGATGTCGAGCTGCACCGCGTACAGGTCGTCGCTCCCGTGCGCGGTGCCGGTGTGGAACAGCAGGCCCTGCTGCAGCGGGGTCAGCGGCAACACGTCGGCGATCGCGAAGCGCTGGCACAGCTCGTCGATGTCGCGCTGGGTCAGCCGGGCGGGGGCCAGGTCCGACGGGGTCAGCCCGCCGCCACCGCTGCGGACGTGGCTGCAGATGCCGCTCAGGGCGTCGAACCACAATTCGCTCAGCCGCCCGATCTGGACCTCGTCGAGCGCCGAGCGCGCCCACGTCCAGTTGGCCTGCAGCAGCGGGCCGGCGGCGGTGTCCAGGGTGCCGGCGTTGAGCTCGACGGTGTGCGGCAGCGGCATGGGCACCGCCGTCGCCGACCCGGCAAATGCCAGGCTGTCCTGGTCGAGGCGCCAGAAGTCGCTGGAGAGGTCGGCGGCGCCGCCCAGGCGGCCCAGGTAGTTGAACCCGATCACCGGGTCCGAGCCGTCCAGCTCGACGTCCGGGTTCAGATAGCGCAGCAACCCGTAGGTCAGCGCGTCCGGCAGGGCACGCAGCTGCTCCTTGGCGTCCTTGACCAGCGCCCCCAGCTCGGCCTCACCGGCGACGACCTGACCCCAGGACAGGCCGCCGACCTTGAGCGCGACGGGGTACTTGGTGGTGAACCACCCGACGGTGCGGGACAGGTCGACGTGCGGGCCCAGCTCCTCGTGGCGGCCGTGGCCCTCGACGTCGATGGCGATCGGCGCGCCGGTGCCGACGAACTGCGCCCAGGCCAACCCGAACGCGATCAGCAAGATGTCCTGCACACCGGCGTGGAACGCCGCGGGCACCTCGCCCAGCAACAACCGGGTGGTGTCGGCGTCCAGCGACACCGACAGCTGTCCCGCGCTGACGAAGGTGTCGATGTCGGGCGCCACCGCCGGCAGCGGCGCCGGCGTCGATGCGATCTGCCGCCACGCCTCGGCGGTGTCGACAACCTCCGGCCGGCGCGCGTGTTCGGCCAGCAGCGACGACCACCGGGCGAACGACATCCCGCCCACCGGCAGCGCCAACGGCTGGCCGCTGTGGTGCTGTGCCCAGGCAATGTTCAAGTCTTCCAACAGGATTCGCCACGACACGCCGTCGACGGCCAGGTGGTGGATGACCAACGCCAACTGGCCTGTGGAGGGCACCCACACCGCGCGCAGCATCGCGCCGCTGGCCGGGTTCAGCTGGTCGCGCGCGGCCGCCAGTGCCGTGTCGGACAGGGCCTCGACGGTGTGCACACACCCCGCGGCGTCGACCGCGCCGACCTCGGGCACCCGCAGGGACCAGCCGCCTTCGCCGTCGTCGTCGACCCGCAGCCGAAGCATGGCGTGCCGATCCAGCAAAGCCTGCAGGATCAGTACCACGTCGCTTTCGCCCACCCCGGCCGGGGCCTGCACCACCATGGTCTGGTTGAACTGCTCGACCGGGCCGTCGACGCTGTGCAGCCACCGCATGATCGGGGTGGCGACCACCGGGCCGATGCCCTCGTCGACCACGTCGTCGTCGGTGGCCAGCCCGGCGACCCGGGCCAGGCGGGCGACCGTCTGCTCGACGAAGATGTCGCGCGGGCGGCAGACCACACCGGCCGCCCGGGCGCGGGCGACGACCTGCATGGACAGGATGCTGTCGCCGCCGAGGTCGAAGAACGAGTCGTCGACGCCGACGCGCTCCACCCCGAGTACCTGGGCGTAGATGCCGGCCAGGATCTCCTCGATGGCCGTGCCCGGCGCCCGGTAGTGGTCGGCGTCGGAGTATTCCGGCGCCGGCAGCGCGCGGGTGTCGAGTTTGCCGTTGACGGTCAGCGGCAGCGCCTCGAGCACCACCACGGCCGTGGGCACCATGTAGGCGGGCAGCCGCTCCCCGAGTTGGTTGCGGATCTCGGCCGGGTCGGCGGTGCCGGTCACGTAGCCCACCAGCCGCTTGTCGCCGGGGCGGTCCTCGCGGGCGATCACCGCCGCTTCGTTGACGCCGTCCAGGGCGGCCAGGGCCGCATGCACCTCACCGAGTTCGATGCGGTAGCCGCGGATCTTGACCTGCTCGTCGGCGCGCCCCATGTACTGCAGCTGGCCGTCGGCGCCCCAGCGCACCAGGTCCCCGGTGCGATACATCCGGGCGCCGGCCCCGCCGAACGGGCAGGCCACGAACCGCGTCGCGCACAGCCCCGACCGGCCCACGTACCCGTAGGCGAGGCCCCGGCCGGCCACATACAACTCGCCGACGACGCCCTCGGGCACCGGCCGTAGCCAGCCGTCCAGCACGAAGAAGCCCAGGTGGGCCAGCGGGACGCCGATGGGGCTGGCGTTGCTGTCCACGTCACCGTCGACGATCTCCCGGAACGACGCGTGGACCGTGGTCTCGGTGATGCCGTACATGTTGATCAGTCGCGGCAGCCCCGGGTGGTGGTGCAGCCACTTGCCCAGCTTCTGCGGCTCGAGCGCCTCGCCGCCGAACACCACGGTCTGCAGCTTGAGCTGCTGGCCGAGTTCGGGCGCGAGAGAGTCGGCGGTCTGCAGCGCGTAGAACGCCGACGGCGTCTGGCTCAGCACGCTGACCTGTTCGCGGACCAGCATCGCGTGCAGCTCTTCGGGTGAACGCACCACCGCGTCGGGCACGATCACCAGCCGGCCGCCGTACAGCAGCGACCCGAAGATCTCCCACACCGAGAAGTCGAAGGCCAGCGAGTGGCACTGCGTCCACACCTGCCCCAACGCCAGCTGCGCGTCCAGGGACTCCAGCAGCTGGGTGACGTTGCGGTGCGGCACCGCGACGCCCTTGGGGGTGCCGGTGGTGCCGGACGTATAGATGATGTAGGCGATGTCCTCGGGCGACGGCGCGGGCAGCCCGTCGGTGGGCTGGCTCGCGACGGCGGGGTCGTCGAAGTCGATGATGTCCAGGTTCGAGCCGTCGAGCCGCGACCGCACCTCCGCGGTGGTGACCGCGGCGATCGGCGCGGCGTCGCCGAGCACGAACTGCATGCGCGTGTCCGGCACCGTCGGGTCGACCGGCACGTAGGCCGCCCCTGTCTTGAGCACCGCCAGGATCGCCACGACGGCCTCGGCCGTGCGCGGGAACAGCACCGCGACGCGCTCCCCCGGGCCGGCGCCCCGGCCGGCCAGCAGGTGCGCCAGCCGGTTCGCGGACTCCTCGACCTCGCCGTAGGTCCACGACCGGTCGCCGTAGGTGATGGCCACCGCCTCCGGCGCGCGGGCCGCCTGGGCGGCGAACAGCTCCGGAATCGACGCCAGCTTGGGCGCCGCCTCGGCCAGCACCGGGCGGTTGCCCCAGTCGTCGAGCCGGTGGTGCTCGGCGGCGTCGAGCAGGTCGATCGAGGACAGCCGCCGTGAGGAGTCGGCGGTCATGGCCACCATCACCTGCTGCAGCCGCTCGATCAACGTGTCGATGGCGGCGCGGTTGAACACCTCGGTGTCGAACTCGACGCGCAAGCTCAGTTCGTGACCGGGCGAGGCCACCACCGACAGCGGGTAGTGGTTGAACTCCCGGCTGCTGAAGTCGGTGACGGCCAGCTCGTGGACGCCCAGCAGCGCGCCCGCGTCGATCGGGTAGTTCTCGTAGAGGAAGAGGGTGTCGAACAGCTGGTCGTGACCGGTGACGCGGTGGATCTCGGGCAGCGCCAGGTGCTCGTAGTCGACGGTGTCGTTGTGCAGGTGTTGTAGCTGGTCGAGCAGGTCGGCGACGGTGGTGGTCGCGGTGGTCGTCGCCCGCACCGGCACCGTGTTGATCAGCAGGCCGACCATCGAGTCGGAGCCGTGCAGTTCGGTCGGCCGTCCGGAGACCGCGGTGCCGAAGGCCACGTCATGGTGGCCGGTCATCCAGGTCAGCAGCTGCGTCCACGCACCCTGCAGCACGGTGCTGATGGTGGTCCGGCACGAGCGGGCCAGCTCGCCGAGCGCCTTCGTGGTCTCGGCGGGCACGTGGAAGGCGGCGACGCCCCGACGCCCGATCTGCCCGGGCGGGCCGACCAGGGTGGGGGTCTCGAAACCGGCCAGCGCCTGCGCCCACGCCGCCTGCGCGGCGGCGCGGTCCTGGTTGGTCAGCCAGGTCACGAAGCTGCGGTACGACGGGGCGGCGGGCAGCCGCTCGCCGTAGTAGCTGGCGAAGACCTCCTGCAGCAGGACGGGCAGCGACCAGCCGTCGACGACGATGTGGTGGATGGTCAGCACGAACCGGTGCCGGTCGGGCGCCGTGCGGATCAGCAAGCCCCGGAACGTGGGCTGGTCGGCCAGGTCGCACACCGCGGCGCGTTCGTCCGCGCACAACCGCTCGACCTGGTCGTCGACGTTGCCGGCGTCCAGCTCGACGTACCGCCACGCCATCTGCGGATCGGCCGGGATGACCTGCACCGGCTCGCCGAAGTCCTCGGTGAACCGGGCGACCAGGTTGGGGTGGCGCTTGACGGCGGTGTGGACGGCCTCGCGCAGCCGCGCCGCGTCGAGGGCGCCGCTGACGGTGATGCCCAGCTGAACCGCGTACAGGTCGTCGGTGACCTGTCCGAACGCGGTGTGGAACAGCAGTCCCTGCTGCACCGGGGTCAGCGGCAGCACGTCGGCGACGCCACCCTGGCGGCAGAGGGCGTCGAGTTGTTGTTGGGTGAGGTGGGCGGGCGCGATGTCCGACGGGGTCAACCCGCCGCCGCCGGCCCGGACGTGCGCGCAGATCCCGGTCAGCGCCTCGAACCACAACTGGCTCAACCGGCTGACGCGCTCCTCATCCAGCGCCGACGGTGCCCACGTCCAGTTGGCCTGCAGGTGCGGGCCGGCGTCGGTGTCCATGGTCCCGGCGTTCAGCTCGACGGTGTGCGCCAGCGGCATCGGCACCGCGGTGGCCACGGCCGCGACCGCCAGGCTGTGGTGGCTGACCCGCCACAGCTCGTCGGAGAGGTCGGCGCCCGCGCCGAGCCGCCCGAGGTAGTTGAACCCGATCACGGGGTCCGGCCCGTCGAGGTCCACGTCGGCGTTGAGGTAGCGCAGCAGCCCGTAGGTCAGGCCGTCGGGCAGGGCCCGCAGCTGTTCCTTGGCGGCCTTGATCACCGGGCCCAACGCGGCCTCGCCGGCCGCCACCTGCGACCAGTTCAGCCGGCCGCCGTTCAACGCCACCGGGTACTTGGTGGTGAACCAGCCCACGGTGCGCGACAGGTCGACCCGCGGGAAAAGCTCCTCCTGGCGCCCGTGGCCCTCCACGTCGACGCCGATCGGCGCCGCGCCGGTGCCCAGGAATTCGGCGAACGCCAGCCCGAAGGCGATCAGCAAGATGTCGCCCACGCCGGCGTGGAACGCTGCGGGCACCTCACCGAGCAGCAACCGGGTCGTCTCGACGTCCAGCGATACCGACAGCTGACCCGCGGTGACATAGGTGTCGACGTCGGGTTGCACCGCCGGCAGCGCGGCCGGGGTGGCCGACACCTGCCGCCACTCGTCCGCCCTCGCCACCACGTCGGCCCGCTGCGCGTGCTCGGCAAGCAGCGACGACCAGCGGGCGAACGACGTCCCGGGCGCCAGCAGGGAGATGGGCTGCCCGTTGTGATGCTGGGCCCAGGCAATGTTGAAGTCTTCCACCAGGATTCGCCACGACACCCCGTCGACGGCCAGGTGGTGGATGATCAGCGCCAGCTGACCGGTGGACTCCGCCCAGGCCGCGCTGACCATCACGCCGGCGGCCGGGTTCAACCGCGACCGCGCGTCGGCCAACGATTCGTCGGACAGCGTCTCGACGGCATGGACGCAGCCGCGCGCGTCCACCGCACCGACCTCGGGCACCTGCAGCGACCAGCCGCCCGCGCCGTCGTCGTCGGCGCGCAGCCGCAGCGCGGCATGGCGATCCAGCAGCGCCTGCAGCACCGCCACCACGTCGGCCTCGGTCGCCCCGGCCGGGGCCTGCACCACCATGGTCTGGTTGAACTGCTCGATCGGGCCCGCGATGCCGTGCAGCCACCGCATGATCGGGGTGGCCACCACCGGCCCGACGCCGTCGTCGGCCGCGCCGCCCGCGCCGTCGACCGCCACCTCGGCCACCCGGGCCAGGCGGGACACCGACTGCTCGACGAACACGTCGCGGGGCCGGAACAGGATCCCGGCCGCGCGCGCCCGGGCCACCACCTGCATGGACAGAATGCTGTCGCCGCCGAGGTCGAAGAACGAGGCGTCGACCCCGACCCGTTCCAGGCCGAGCACCTGGGCGTAGATGTCTGCGAGGATCTCCTCGACCGGGTCCTCCGGCGCGCGGTATTCGGCGACGGCGTATTCGGGGGCGGGCAGGGCGCGCTTGTCGAGCTTGCCGTTGCCGGTCAGCGGCAGGGCCTCCAGCACCACCACCGCGGCCGGCACCATGTACGGCGGCAGGCGGTCGGCCAGCGCGGCGCGGATCGCGGCCGGATCGGCCGTGCCGGTGATGTAGCCGACCAGGCGCTTGTCGCCGGGCCGGTCCTCGCGGGCGATCACCGCGGCCTGGTCCACCCCGTCGAGGCCCTTGAGCACCGATTGGATCTCGCCGAGCTCGATGCGGTAGCCGCGGATCTTGACCTGCTCGTCGGAGCGGCCGAAGTATTGCAGCTGCCCGTCTTCGCCCCAACAGACCAGGTCGCCGGTGCGGTACATGCGCGCGCCGGGCCCGCCGAAGGGGTTGGCCACGAACCGGGAGGCGGTCAGGCCCGCGCGGCGGACGTACCCGATGCCGACGCCGCGGCCGGCCAGGTACAGCTCGCCGACCACACCGGCCGGCACCGGCTGCAACCACTTGTCGAGGACGAACATCGCCGCCCCGGCGATCGGCGAACCGATCGGCACCACGGCCGACCCGGGGGTCAGCGGCTTGCTGATCGACGCGCACACCGTGGTCTCCGTGGGCCCGTAGGCGTCGAGCATGACCCGCCCTGGCGCCGCCCACCGCTCCACCACATCCGTCGGGCAGGCTTCGCCGGCCACCACCAAGGCGGTGGACTCCAGGCCCTCCGCGGGCAGCATCGCGACCGACGACGGGGTCTGGGTGAGCACGCTGACCTGCTCGGCGACCAGCAGGTCGTGCAGCTCTTCCGGGGAGCTCGCCACCGACTCGGGCACCACCAGCAGCCGCCGGCCGCGCAGCAGGGCGCCGAAGATCTCCCAGACCGAGAAGTCGAAGGCCGACGAGTGGCATTGCGTCCACACCTGCCCCTTGGGCAGGCCGGCGTCGAGCGACTCGATCAGCCAGGTGACGTTGAGATGAGGAATCGCAACGCCTTTGGGGGTTCCGGTGGTTCCGGAGGTGTAGATGATGTAGGCGATGTTCTGCGGGGCCGGTGCCGGGAGCGGCGTGGCGGGCTGGGCATCGACGGCCGGGTCGTGGACGTCGACGACCAACACGTCGTGGCCGTCCAGCCGCGGGCGCAGGTCGGCGGTGGTGATGACCGCGCTCGGCGCGGCGTCGGAGAGCACGAACTCCATGCGCGCCGCGGAGTGCGCGGGGTCAATCGGCACGTAGGCCGCACCCGTCTTGAGCACCGCGAGCATCGCCACGATCGCGTCGGTGCACCGGGGGAACATCACCGCGACGCAGCCACCCGGGCCCACCCCGTGGCCGGCCAGCAGGTGCGCCAGCCGGTTGGAGGCCTCGTCGAGTTCGGCGTACGTCAACGACTTGGCCGAGCAGGTCACGGCCGGGGCGTCGGGCGTCCGCTGCACGTGTTCGGCGAACGCGACCGGGATCGACACCGGGGCGGGTACCGGTTCGGTCAGCGCCGCCCGATTGCTCCACTCGTCGAGCTTCGCCGGTTCGTCGGCTGCCAACAGGTCGATCGAGGACAGCCACCGCTCCGGGTCGGCGGTCATCTCCTCCAGTACCTGCTGCATCCGGGCCGCCAGGTCGGCGACACCGAAGTCGGCGAACGGTTGGCCCGGTCCGGCGGTGCTCAGGAACATCTGATCACCGGAACCGAGGAAGAACAGGCTGAAGTGCCCCACCGGGCCGTGGTTGGTGTAGGTGGCGGTCGCCGGCGATCCGGCGAGGTCGAGGGTGAGCCGCATCGGGAGGAAGTTGATGCCGACCCGGCTCGCCGCCTGCCGCAGACCGTCGCTCTCGAGGGTGTGCACGGGGAACCGCTGGTGGTGCAGCAGCTCCCGGATTCGAATGTCGACGTGCTTGCAGAAGTCGGCGACCGTGCCGGTGGGTGGGGTGTCCAGCACCAGCGGCACCACCCCGGCGAACATCCCGGGAAGGGTTTTCGATTCCGGGCGGACCCGCCGGCTCACCGGGAAGTCCAGCGCCACCTGCGAACCGCTCCCCGACCACGCCCGCACCAGCAGCGCGCAGGCCGCGGTGGTGACGGAGAACCGGCGGATGCCCAGCTTCTTGGACAGCTCCTTGATCCGGGTGGTCACGGACGGGTCCAACTGCACGGAGGCGGATGGCGAATAGTGGTCCCGGCCACTCGGGGTGTCGCTCGGCCGGTCGACCCACGAGGCCTCCGGCGGCAGGTTGTGGCTCCAGTACTCCTTGTCCTCCTGATAGTCGGAGGACGCTTCGTACTCCGACTCCAGATCCACCAAATCCTGGGCCGAGCCGAAGTAGGCGTCAGGAATGGGCTTTCCGGCAACCATGGCCGTGTAAATCGTGGCGACCCGACGGCATACCAGCGCCATTCCCAATCCGTCGATTGCGATGTGGTGGCAGCAACCGAACAAATAAAACTCGTCAGCCTGTGTCTGGAACAACACGAATTGGAACAGCTGGCCGTTCAATGCCATCGGCGTGCGCTGGATCGACGACGCCATGGCGCGGGCTTCCTGCACGGGGTCCGGCAAGGAAGTCAGGTCGTGGAAAGTGAGTTCGACGTTCGGGTAGTCGATCGGCTTCTGCACGACGTGGCCGTCGACCTCGAAGAACGACACCCGGCCGGCCTCGGCCTCCGCGACGGCCTGCGTCAGGGCGCGCTCAAGGGCGTCCCGGTCAACCGGACCCTCGATCTTTATCAAGAGGCCGAGCTGCCACTCCGTGCCGACGAAGCCCGTTTCCTGCGAGAGCCAGATGTCAAGCTGCCCGCGCGTCAGCGGAAGTGCGCGATCACCAACTCCCATCGACTCCCCCAAAGCTCCATCCGCCCCATACCCCGACTCGTTACTGCTCAAAACCCCGACCCGATGCGAGCTTGTCGCGCAGACTCTTTGGCCGGATGTCGGGCCAGTTCTGTTCGATGTACTCCAAGCACGCAGCGCGATCCGTCTCCCCGTACACCACTCGCCAGCCGGCTGGAACATCGGCGAAGGCCGGCCACAGACTGTGCTGCTCCTCGTCGTTTACCAAGACGAAAAAGCTGCCGTTGTCGTCGTCGAACGGATTGATGCTCACAGTTCTCCAAGATGCCTAGTTGACACGAGTGGAACGGTCCAAACCCTACTGGAGGCACCAGCGTGCCGCCGTGATTTGGACAAAGTTCCCGGTGTGACCTGTCAGGCTCTTAACGCAGCCTAAGAATCGGGCTGATGCGGGCTGCGCAGCTGCCGCCGTTGGCAACTGTGACCTGCAACAAAGGCTCACCGGCGAGGTTAGCGATTGGGCGTGGTCGACCTTCAAGGGCGATGCAATTTTGGGTGGTTGTCACCGGCCAGGATACCGGCCCTGGAGCAACCGCGAAAATCACCATGCGGCGAACCGGCGGCGGCGGCGCGAACATCGCGGAAACGGGCGCGGCGTCCGCTTCCGGCTCGCCCTAGACGGCGCCCGCCGAACCCATTGACTCCGGGCGGCGATCGTCGTTAGCTGACTAGGGCTGCTGATCACTCAGCAGGCTCCGGTCGCCAGACGCACTGTGGGTGGGCGGGTGCCGTTCCGGACCGCGTGAAGTGCTCGGTGACAACCGGGTGAATCATCCGGCCGGAAAGATCGAAAAAGTGCCGTTACGCATGCGGTATGCATTACGATCCCGTATCTCGCCGCCGAAGGGCTGATACGGAGACGATTGGCGTGGTTTACTCATGAAGACTCGGTCGCGCTCCCCGGGGGCGGGGCTCGTATGAGGTGCCGAAGCACGACTAGTCTGCGACGAACACCGCATTCGGAGTGCCCCCACCTGGCGTATCGCTTCCAACGTGTAACAGCTTGTTAGGGCCGGCGGAATAACAAGACGACGTGAAAACGTGCAGAAGGGGGTGCGGTGACCGAACCCGACGTGCGGGCCCGACCGGGTAACGCGACGGAAGACCGCAACGGTGGCCAGCCGACCGGTGGCCGACGTGGCTTCTTGGGCATTGGTCGTCGCCAATCTCCGACGGGACCTCAGCGGCCAATTGGGCGGCAACAAACTCATCCCCGCGGTGCGGGAGTCATTGCCGCGCTGAAGCGGCTCTGGATCCCGTTGCTCATCGTGGCCGTGGTCGTTGCCGGAGGAATGACCGTCGCACGACTGCACGGCATCTTCGGCTCCGAGAAGCGCGAGTCGTATGCCGACACCCGGATCAAGGACACCAAGCCTTTCAACCCCAAGCACATCAGGTACGAGATCTTCGGTCCGCCGGGGACGACCGCCGACATCAGCTATTTCGACGTCGACGGCAACCCGGTGCATGTCAACGGACAGCCCGTACCGTGGTCATTCGATATTTCGACGACACTGCCGTCAATCCTGGGAAACGTTGTGGCACAAGGCAATGGCGATATGCTCGGCTGCCGCATCGTGGTTGACGGGGTGGTCAAAGCCGAGAGGGTTTCGCACGAATTGAACGCGTTCACCTACTGCATGTTGACGGCCACATGAGCGACGTGCAGAGCGACGTGCATATGGAAAATGGCGGCCAGACAAGGCCGTTCATAGCGCGGATGATTCATGCCCTTTCGATACCCATCATCTTGGGGTGGTTGGGCATCGCCGTCATCGTTGCGATCGGCGTTCCCCCATTGGAGCAGGTCGAGGCGGAGAACGCGGTCCCGCTGAGTCCCGTTGCGGCGCCGTCGTTCAAGGCGATGGAGCACCTGGGCGTGGACTTCAAAGAAACCAATTCCGGCGCTTTGGCGATGATCGTCCTGGAGAGCCAGCAACCCCTCGGCGACGACGCGCACAAGTACTACAACCAATTGATTCGTGAGTTGCGGGCGGACAAGCACGTGCAGAACGTCCAGGACTTCTGGGGCGATCCGGTCACGTCTAAAGCCGCGGAGAGTTCCGACTCAAAGGCCGTCTATGTGCAGGTCCAACTCGCCGGCACCCAGGGTGGCGCCGCGGGCGATGAATCGGTAGCGGCAATTCGGCAAATAGTGGCGCAGACACCCACGCCGAATGGCTTGAAGGCCTACGTAACCGGCCCCGCGCCAACCGTTGCGGATATGAACATCGCCGGCCAAAAGACCGTCATGCTGGTCACCGTCACGAGCATGGCGGTGATCTTCATTACCCTGCTCCTCGTCTACCGGTCCATCCTGACAGTAATTCTGTTGCTGCTGATGGTCGGGCTCCAATTGCAGGTGTCACGTGGAATAGTCGCTTTCCTCGGTCATCTCCAGCTATTGGGCCTCACCACGTTCGCCGTCAACCTGCTGGTCGCCGCGGTCATCGCGACGGGAACCGACTACGGCATATTCTTCGTCGGGCGATATCAGGAGGCGCGGCAGGCCGGCGAAGATCGGGAAACGGCTTTTTACACCACGTTCGGCAGTGTGGCCAAGGTCGTGTTGGCTTCCGGGTTGACCATCGCCGGGGCGGTTTTCTGCCTCAACTTCACCCGGTTGCCCTATTTCCAGCCGCTGGGCATCCCTTGCGCCATCGGGATCACCGTCGCGGTTCTCGTTGCCCTCACGCTCGCGCCGGCACTCCTCGTCGTGGCCGGCCGTTTTGGCATCTTCGATCCTAAACGGGTGATTACGACTCATCGCTGGCGGCGGATTGGCACGGCGATCGTACGGTGGCCCGCGCCCATTCTGGTCACGACATTAGCGATCGCACTGATCGGCCTGATAACCCTGCCCAATTACAACCCCAGCTATGACGACCAGAAATTCATTCCCACCGATATCCCCGCGAGCGTGGGAAACGCTGCCGCGCAGCGGCATTTCCCCCAATCGCGAACCATGATGCCCGAAATTCTGCTACTCGAGAGCGATCATGATCTGCGCAATCCGGCCGACATGATCGTCCTGAACAAGGTGGCCAAGGGCGTTCTCGCTGTCCCGGGCGTTTCCACCGTGCAGTCGGTCACCCGGCCCGAGGGCATCCCACTCGAGCACACGACGATCCCCTGGATCGTGAGCATGTCGCAGGCGAGCCAGCAAGTGAACATGGCGTTCCAGAAGGACCGCATGAACGACATGCTCAAGCAGGCCGAAGAGCTGTCGAGAATGATCGCGATCATGCAGCACATGTACGGCCTGATGAAGGAACTCGTCGCAACGACGCATCACATGGTCGGCAAAACGCATGAGATGCAGGAGATCACGAATGAGTTGCGCGACAAGATTTCCGATTTCGAGGATTTCTTCCGGCCGCTTCGCAGTTATTTCTATTGGGAAAGGCATTGCTACGATATTCCCGTCTGTTGGTCGCTAAGAAACATATTCGACACACTCGACGGTGTTGACGAGATAACCGATAAGCTCAAAGAGTTGGTGGCGGATCTGGATCAACTCGACGTGCTGCTGCCGCAAATAGTGATCCTGCTGCCTCCCATGATCGAAAGCATGCAAAGCATGCGGACCATGATGCTGACCATGCACAGCACCATGGAGGGCGTCATGGGTCAGATGGAATCGCAGGGCAACAATTCCGCCGCAATGGGGCAGGCTTTCGACCAGTCCCGAAACGAAGATTCCTTCTACCTCCCACCGGGCATCATTAACGACTCGGAGGCCTTCAAACGGGTCGAGAAAATCTTTATGTCGCCGGACGGGAAAGACGTCCGCATGCTCATTTCACAAAAGGGCGATCCGGCCACTCCCGAAGGCCTCTCGCGCGTGGAGCCCATCAAAACGGCCGCCGAGGAGGCGCTCAAGGGCACTCCGTTGGAGGATGCCAAGGTCTACCTCACCGGCACCGCGGCCATAACCAAAGACATCGTGGACGGCTCCAAATGGGATCTCTTAATCGCGGGGGTCGCGGCAATCTGCCTGATCTTCATCATCATGCTGATCATGACGCGAAGTTTCATTGCCGCGCTGGTGATCGTCGGTACGGTGTTGCTGTCGATGGGCGCGTCCTACGGGCTATCGGTGCTCGTCTGGCAGTACCTTCTTGGCCTGCAACTGCACTGGACGGTGCTGTCGACCTCGGTGATCGTCCTCTTGGCGGTGGGATCGGACTACAACCTGCTGCTGGTCTCCCGGATGAAAGAGGAATTGGCCGCCGGTATCAACACCGGCATCATTCGGGCGATGGCCGGTACGGGCAAGGTCGTGACGAACGCCGGTCTCGTGTTCGCGTTCACCATGGCTTCGATGGGGGTCAGCGACTTGCGCAGCGTCGCCCAGACGGGCACGACGATCGGGTTGGGTCTGCTCTTCGACACGTTGGTGGTGCGCGCGTTCATGACACCGTCGGTCGCCGCTTTGCTGGGACGCTGGTTCTGGTGGCCGCAACGCGTGCGTCCGCGCCCTGCCAGCTCATTGCTTCGGCCCTTAGGGTCCCGTCCGTTAGTGCGCTCGCTGCTGCTCAAACAGCCGTTGTAACTGGCGGACTTCCACTTTCAGGACAGGGACCGCGACCGTGGGGAACATCGTGACAGAGGACAACAGGGACGGCACTCGCCGCTGCGCCGCGGCGGACGGAACAGTCGAGGCTGTGCGCGTCCCGCACCGACTGCGCGCCGCCACTACCTGGCCGTTGAGGGCCGCATGACCACCGAAGACACTCGCGCCCCTTTCTTCGCCCGGAGCATCCGCCGACTTTCGGTGTTCATCGTGCTGGCATGGGTGGCGCTGACGCTGCTGGTGACCTTCTGCGTTCCATGGCTGGAGACGGTCGGTCGCGAACATTCCGTGCCGTTGGCCCCTCAGGACGCACCGGCGGTCCAGGCCATGCAGCGCATGGGCAAGGATTTCAAAGAATCCGATTCGGACAGTATTGCGATGGTCGTGCTGGAGGGGCAGCAGCGCCTCGGGGACGACGTTCACAATTACTACGACCAATTGGTTCACGCATTAAAGGCCGACCCGAAGCACGTCGAGCACGTGCAGGACCTGTGGGGAGACCGGCTGACGGCAGCGGGCGCCCAGAGCGACGATGGCAAGGCCGTCTATGTGCAGATAAATCTCGCAGGCAACCAAGGCACAACGCTGGGGCAGGACTCCATTGCCGCGGTCCGCAACATCATCGCGCATAGCACGCCGCCCCCGGGACTCAAGGTCTACGTGACCGGTCCGTCGGCCTTGTTGTCGGATATGCAGCAAGCTGGTGACAGGTCCATTCTGAAGATGACCGCGGTGGGCGCGCTGATCATTTTCGTGGTGCTGCTCTTCGTCTACCGGTCGGTCCTCACCGTAATTCTGTTGTTGGTCACCGTGGGGATCGAGGTTCTTGCCGCCAGGGGAATCGTTGCGTTCCTCGGCGACCATAGTCTCGTCGCGCTCTCTACTTTCGCCGTCAACCTCCTGGTGGCACTCGCGATGGCGGCCGGAACCGACTACGCGATCTTCTTCTTCGGCCGGTATCAGGAGGCGCGTCAGGCCGGCGAGGACCGGGAAACGGCCTTCTACACCACCTACCGCGGGGTCGCCCCCGTGGTCTTGGGTTCCGGGTTGACGATTGCCGGCGCGATGTTGTGTCTGGGCTTTACGCGGATGCCCATCTTCCAGACCATGGGCGTGCCGTGCGCCGTGGGCATGCTCGTTGCCGTCGTGATCGCGCTCACGCTGGTTCCCGCAGTTCTCACCATCGGGAGTGGCTTCGGGCTGTTCGATCCCAGGCGGATTCTCGCGTTCGGTCGATGGCGCCGGATCGGCACGGCCATCGTCCGCTGGCCCGTGCCCATCCTCGCGGCGACCATAGCGGTGGCCGTGGTCGGTCTCGTGACGTTGCCCGGCTACCAGACCAGCTACAACAACCGGTTTTACATGCCCAATGACATTCCCGCGAACGTCGGATACGCGGCCGCCGATCGTCATTTCTCTCAAGCGCGAATGATGCCGGAAATCGTGATGATCGAATCGGATCACGACATGCGCAACCCCGCGGATTTCCTCGTCCTGCACAGACTGGCCAAGGCAATCTTCAAGGTTTACGGTATCTCTCGGGTTCAGGGCATAACCCGCCCCGAGGGTACGCCGATTCAGCACACGTCGATACCCTTCTTGCTGCAAATGCAATATGCGGTTATGCAGCAAGATCAAAAATATATGCGAGACCGCGCGAACGACTTGCTTAAGCAAGTGGATATAATATCGTTTCAAATCACCACAATGAAGCGGATGTACGAACTACAGAAGAAGCTCACAGCTATTACTCATGATTCGATCCTCAAGACCAAAGAAATGCAGACCGTTATTGCGGAGCTCCGAGATCATATATCCGATTTTGAGGATTTCTATAGGCCGATTAGAAGTTATTTTTACTGGGAGAGACATTGCTACGATATTCCCATATGCTGGGCATTAAGGAATATATTCGACTCGATCGACGGTATCGACGAACTGAGCGATAAGCTCGATGAGCTTGTCGCCGACCTGAACAAGATGGACGTGCTTTTACCAAAACTGCTCGAGGTTTTCCCGCCGTCAATCGCAATTGCGGAGGACATGCGGACCATGCTGCTTACGGCCTACAGCACCATGAACGGAACGCTCGGTCAGATGGACAACCAGAAAGAGAACGCCACCGCCATGGGGGCGACCTTCGACGCCGCGAGGGACGACGATTCCTTCTACTTGCCGCCTGACATCTTCCAAAATGAAGACTTCAAGCGCGCGATGAATCAATTCCTGTCCCCGGACGGGAAAGCGGCCCGTTTCATCATCTCGCACAAGGGCGATCCCGCGTCGCCCGAGGGACTCGCGCGTATCGACAAGATCAGGACGGCGGCCGAGGAGGCACTCAAGACGACGCCGCTGGAGCCGTCCAAGATCTATATCGCCGGCACAGCGTCTACATTCAAGGACTTCCGCGACGGCTCTACCTACGATCTATTTATTGCGGGAGTCGGTGCACTCTGCCTCATTTTCATCATCATGCTGATCATCACCCGCGGTTTTGTCGCCTCGCTGGTCATTGTCGGCACAGTTGCGCTTTCGCTCGGGTCCTCCTTCGGGCTTTCGGTACTGATCTGGCAATACATCCTCGGCATCAACTTGTACTGGATGGTGCTGCCGATGTCGGTGATCGTGCTACTGGCGGTGGGGTCCGACTACAACCTGCTGCTGGTATCCCGGATGAAAGAAGAAATAGCCGGGGGCATCAACACCGGCATCATTCGCGCGATGGGTGGCACCGGCAAGGTCGTGACCAACGCGGGTCTGGTGTTCGCATTCACGATGGCCTCGATGGTCGCCAGCGACTTGCGAATCATCGGTCAGGTCGGAACAACCATTGGTCTGGGTCTGTTGTTCGACACCTTGATCGTGCGCTCCTTCATGACGCCGACCATCGCCGCGCTGCTGGGTCGATGGTTCTGGTGGCCACAGATAGTTCGTCCGCGCCCAGCAAGTCAAATGCTTCGGCCCGACGGGCCGCGTCCACTGGTGCGTTCGCTGCTACTACACCGCGAGTTCAGCGACGATACTCCGACATCCGAGATTCCCAAGGCGTCGTTGTAGGGAATTCCACATTCGTCCACTGCAATGCAGCAAAGCAGCATCGCTACCTTCCAGAGACCCGACGGAGAAGGCCTTCTCCACCGCGGCCGTCGCCAAGGTCTGTCTGCCACAGTTCGACGTACTAGCGATACGGCCAACAGAGAGGCAGCCACCATGAAATACTCGTTACTGTGAGACCACTTGCGATCGAGGTTGAAGGCCTCACAAAGACATTCGGACGAAACCCGCCCGCGCTCTGTGGTGTGAGCTTTTCAGTTCCAGGGGGGACGGTGTGCGGCCTGCTCGGCCACAACGGCGCCGGCAAGACGACCACCATCAACATCTTGTCCACGCTGATCCGACCGAGTTCCGGCCGCGCAACTGTCGCCGGCTATGACATCATCCGCGACGCCGCGCAGGTGCGCGCCAGCATCGGAATGACCGGGCAGTACACCGCGATAGACCCCCTGCTAACAGGCCGGGAGAACCTGGTGTTGTATGGGAGGCTGCGGGGGCTACGTCGACAGCAGGCAAAGGCTCGCGCCGACGAGCTTATTGAACAGTTCGATCTGAGCGGGGCGGCAGACCGGCGAATATCCACATATTCCGGAGGCATGCGGCGGCGCGTTGACCTCGCAAGCGCCCTAGTGGTGCTGCCAAAGGTGTTGTTTTTGGACGAGCCCACCATTGGACTGGACCCCCGCAGCCGGCGCGATGTGTGGACTCTGGTGACCTCGTTGGCCCATCAGGGCATTACCGTGCTGCTAACAACGCAGTATCTGGAAGAAGCCGACGTGCTGAGCGACTCAATTGTCGTCGTCGACCACGGGCAGGTTATTGCCAGTGGAACAGCCGAAGACCTGAAGCGCCGCGTCGGCGCCAACTACTGTCAGGTGAGCCCGGCCGATCCGGCTGACCTGCCTCGGGTGGCGGCGGCATTGGCCGGGCTCGCTGGAACCGATATCGATACCGACATGAACTCCGTGTCGGTATTCGCCCCCGATGGGCTGGCCACGCTGGGTGAGGTTTTTCGCCGCGTCGATGCAATCGGCATCGAACTTGCTGACATCTCGCTACGCAAACCATCGCTCGACGAGGCGTTCTTGCACCTCACCGAACCTACTGTCACCCAATCATGAGCGCCCTGGCCGCACTCACCGAACGTTCGCTTAAGTCCGCGGTTCGCGACGGCGGGATGGTCTACGAGATGCTTTCACCTGTCGGGTATTTGGCAGGTTTTGCCGTGGCGCTGCATGGGCTTATAGACACCGATCGTGTGAGTTATTCGCAGTACCTGGTGCCGGCGGTGGTCGTGCAATCGGTGATCTTTGTCGCGGTGTTCACCGGCGACCGCGCGGCGCGTGATCACCTGCATGGACTGGGCGAGCGGTTCGGAACGCTCCCGATCGCCGCGGCGGTCCCCGTGACAGCCCGCATGGTGGCCACCCTTATGAGGGGCGCGCTCGCGATCTCAGTGGCGATGGTGGCGAGCTATGCGATCGGATTCCGGATAACCGGAGGGGTGGGCTACGCGTTGGCCTTCACGCTCCTCGCGCTACTCCTGTGTCTAGCTGTGGCGTTGGGTGCCGATGCCCTGGGGTCGGGCGCGAGCAGCTTGGAGGGTGTCAGCCACATACTATTCGTTCCCCAGCTGTTGCTGTTCTTGCTCTCCACCGGAATCGCCCCGGAGAAAACCTTTCCCGGGTGGTTGCGTCCGTATGTGCGCAACCAGCCCGGGTCGCAGGTCACCGAGACACTGCGCGGCCTCGCCGCGGGGCACGTCGCGGTTGGCACCTTGATGGCCGCCCTGGCTTGGTGTGTGGGCATGATACTGGTCTTCGGTGCGATCACGGTGCGCATGCAGAGGCGGAGATAGTGACACTCCAGTCGCAGACGCATAGTTCACTGCTGACTGAGAGCTGGGTGCAAGCCGGTCGACTTCTCACTCGGTGGCGGCGTGACCACGGGGTGATGGTTGGATCGTTGCTTTTTCCGATCAGCCTCATGCTTGTCTACGAAGTTGTGCTCGGTGAGCAGGTCCGTAAGGTCACCGGCGTCGACGGCGTTTACGGCCTGGCTCCACTATGCGCGGTTCTTTCCGCAGTGTTCGGAGCGCTAGGCGGCGCCGTCAGTATCTCGTCAGAGCGAGACTCAGGACTGCTCAGCAAGATGTGGGTGCTGCCGGTCCATCGAACGAGCGCGCTCGCCGGACGGGTAATCGCCGACGCCGTTCGCTCGTTCTTTGGGACAGTCATGGTCACTGGCCTCGGTGTGGCAATGGGGCTACGCTTCACGCACGGCTGGCTCACAGCACTCCCGTACGTTTTGATCCCATCGATCGCGGTGGCCGGGTTCACGGCGTTAGTGATGGCACTGGCCATCCGAATCAACGGCCGTAATGTCATGATTTGGTTGGTGGGCGTGACAGTTTCGCTGGCGTTTCTCAATCCTGGTACCACTCCGATCGGCCTCTACCCGGGCTGGCTTCAACCATTTGTCAGAGTGCAGCCGATGTCGCCCCCCATCGAGGCGATGTGGGCACTGGCTCACGGCGGCTCTATCGTGTGGCCTCTGGCGATGACTCTTCTCTGGACGATCGGAATGCTTGCGATGTTCACTCCGATCGCCATGCGTGGCTATCGGCTCGCCGCCGAGGCCTGCGCGTGAGAGTTAAGGATCAACGATTCGAAGCCCCGCCACGGGTCAGCGCGACAATGCGTGCAATCTTGTTCGCGAAGAGCAACTTGGTCCTAACCATCCACTGACGGATTGCGGGCCGCCAGTCTTCATTTCGTCGTATGGCCGCTGACGTTCGGCTGAGTATTTCAAAGGCCGATGCCCAGAAAAATACCGGCAGTCGTTTGCGAAATTCTTTGTCAACTGTGCTGCTAATTCCCGACAAATCGTTGTACCGGGCAACGACAATGTCCATGTACCGGGTTTTGAGGGACGGATTGGAGAAGCAGCGGATGTTGAAATCCCAGTCTGCCCAAATCCGATAACGCAGGTTGTAGGGGCCGATACCTGCGAAAAGCTCCCGACGGTAGAAGATCGACTGGTGGCACATGTTCGTCTCAAATAGCAGACGGTCAAGATCGAACATGCCGGCATGGCGCGCCCCGGTCGAGCGCATGACCACATCGCCATACACCAGATCGCTCGGCTCATGGTCGCCAATGAAGGCGGCGACACGGCCTAGCGTGTCCGCGTCGTATAGGAGGTCGTCGGCGCCCAGGAAGAGCAACCACGCTCCTTTGGCCATGCCAACGCCACGGTTCATGGCGTCGTAGGGCCCCTGGTCGGGGCCGGAATGGATAACTAGTCGACTACCGAACTCGGCAAGGAAACTGTTCGCGATGTCGATGGTTTCATCCGTCGAGCCGCCGTCGACGAGGACCAGCTCGAAGTCGCTGCAGCTCTGCCGGACGATGCTTTCAAGACAAGCGTGCACGGTCGCCGCCGTGTTAAAAGTCGGAACGATGATCGAAAACATTGGCGCGCTCATGTCGCTACTCATAAGACGCGGCTTACGCGCTGGGCCCGGAACGTGGGTAGTCCGTCTGCCAAATGATCTGCTGAACTACGCATTTCAACTCAATTATTCTCGCGGAAGAAGGTGCCATCGGCCTGCAGCATTCGGCCATTGCGCGGATCCGTGAAACACGGTCGCAATCCCGTTAGCGTGAACCCAAGAGAATATGCCAGTTCGAGCGCTTCCGGAATAAGCATCCCGCCTTCGTATAGAGGCAGGAACGAGAGTTCCAGTTGCATGCCGATACAACGGTCGTTCAACGTCGAGTTGGCACCTGCGAGCACCTGCTTCTCAAACCCCTGAACGTCGATCTTGAGAAATACTATGTCGGTTGCGCCTAAAATCTCTGACGCGATAGAATCAAGCCTATATATCGGCACGTCTTCGGTGCCGATATAATTCGCTGGTGGGTAAGCATCTTGATGGCTTTTAAGCATCGGCAAGACGGAACTACTTTCAGCCGCGTTGCCTGCAACATTTATCGATATCGTTCCATCCACATCACCTAGGGCATACCTCCGGCATTCCCAGAGTGAATCCCTCGCCGCTCTGCCTTCCAGGATCGAAAAGGGTTGCGAGAGGGGTTCGAACGAAACTATACGGCCTTTATATCCCGCCTTGCGAAGGCCATGAGCGTACTGTCCCGAATTAGCACCTATATCCAATACTGTACTTACCCGAAGGGCTTCGAGTTGGTTCGCAAAGTCGGTATTCCAGATTCGATCAGAGTAATATCGCAAGACCCCTAAAGGGATGCCACGTGCGACCAAACCAACCTGCCTCAATAATTGCACCGGGTAACAGTAACATGGGAATACCGAAAGGTAATAGTCTCCGGGAAACGACGCGCTGAATATAAATGCGACTTACGCTGACGCCCCCCGCGGCATCGGTGCCGCTCGCGACAGAGAACACAGTCGGCATGGCACGCAAGAACTCTGACGAGGCCGATAACTCCCCCGATCACCGGCCGCTTCACCTTGCCCGGCGCGGCCTCGGGGCGCCCCTCGGCGCATCGAACCTCGAGCCCATCCCCGTACGTAGGCCGCCACCATTCCGCTGCCCGGGTTGAGCGGCCAATCAATAAATCACCAGAAGATCGTCTCAACGCGTGCCATTCACTTCCTCGCTGCACCGGCGTTGGCGCGATACCACGCCACCGTGGCGTCGATCCCCTCCCGCAGCCGGATCTGGGGCAGCCATCCCGCCTCCCGAAGGACGGTGACATCAAGCAGTTTGCGTGGTGTTCCGTCGGGTTTAGTTGAATCCCAGCGGGTTTCGCCCGTGTAGCCCACCGCCGCGGCGACCATATCAGCAATATCCCTGATGGTGTGGTCGATGCCTGTCCCCACGTTGACGTGATTCGGACCATCGAAGTGTTCTAAAAGGTATAGACACGCGCTCGCCAGATCATCGACATGCAGCAGTTCACGCCGCGGAGTTCCGGTGCCCCAGTTCGTCACCTCTGGAGCTCCGCTTGCTTTAGCCTCTTCATACCTGCGGATGAGCGCCGGCAATAGGTGCGAGCCAACCGGAGAAAAGTTGTCGTGCGGTCCGTAGAGGTTGGTCGGCATCGCAGAAATCCACGCTAGACCATATTGACGCCTGACCGCCTGGACCTGAAGGATGCCTGCGATTTTGGCGATCGCATACGCGTCGTTGGTCGGCTCCAACGGCCCGGTCAACAGCGCGCTCTCCTTGATGGGCTGCTCGGCGTGCTTCGGGTAGATGCACGAAGATCCGAGAAACAGCAGTCGCGGCACCCGCGCTGCCACCGCAGCATCTAATAGGTTGACCTGGATCTGGAGATTTTGTGACAGGAAGTCGACCGGATAAGTGTTGTTCGCCATGATGCCCCCGACCCGCGCCGCAGCGTCGATGATGACTTGAGGCCTCGACTCCAAGACAAAGTCGAACGTCGCAGCCCGATCTGTTAGGTCGAGTTCGCTGTGCGACCGTACTAAAAGATTGGTAAATTTTGCGGCCTGAAACCTGCGTAAAAGTGCGGACCCAACCAACCCGCGGTGCCCCGCGATGAATACCGGCAATGCGCGGTCGAGAACGCCGACGGAGGTGTCCATCCTCTGCCTCAGCTCCAGCCGGGCAAAATCGGCCTGTCAATCCAGGGCTTGCCGTCGCACTCCAAAGCAGCGATGTCCCCTTCCACCATGATCCGCGCCAGTTCGCCGGTGTGTACAGATGCCTTCCACCCCAGTGACTGGGCGGCCTTCGTCGCGTCGCCTACGAGCGAATCCACTTCCGTTGGCCGCAAATAACGCTCGTCGAATTTCACATGCTTCTGCCAGTCGAGTCCAGCGTGGTCGAAGGCGGCTTGGGCGAACTCACGCACGGTATAACCGCGCCCCGTTGCAAGAACGAAGTCGTCGGGCTCGCGAGCCTGCAGCATTCGCCACATCCCTTCGACATACTCTGGCGCGTAACCCCAGTCGCGGACAGCATCCAGGTTGCCCATGTAGATGTCTGACTGAATTCCGGCCTTGATGCGCGCCACGGCTCGGGTGATCTTTCGGGTCACGAATGTCTCTCCGCGCCGGGGTGATTCGTGGTTGAACAAGATGCCATTCACCGCGAACAAGCCGTAGGCCTCTCGATAGTTACGCGTCGCCCAGTACGAGTAGACCTTGGCGGCGCCGTAGGGCGAGCGCGGATAGAACGGCGTCTGCTCGTTCTGAGGGGGCGGAGACGCACCAAACATCTCCGAGGAAGACGCCTGATAAAAGCGGCAGTCGACCCGGGAAAGCCGCACAGCTTCAAGCAGTCGGATGGATCCCATACCGGTCGTGTCGCCGGTATGCACAGGCTCGTCAAAGCTGACACGCACATGCGACTGCGCCGCAAGGTTATACACCTCGTCAGGGTCGATGGTGCTGAGCAAGGTAACCAACCTGGTTCCGTCAGTGAGATCGCCATAGTGCAAGAACAGTCGTGCGCCCGCTTCGTGCGGGTCAACGTAAAGGTGATCGATCCGCGCCGTGTTGAATGTCGAAGCTCGACGGATGAGGCCGTGGACCTCGTACCCCTTGCTCAGCAGCAGTTCAGCGAGATACGAGCCGTCTTGTCCGGTGATCCCGGTTATGAGTGCTCGCTTCACTGGGTTCCCGCCTCTGTCGGTGCATACTCACCATATGTCCGGCATCTCATCGTGGCCGCATCACTCCTTGCCAACGCAACAACCGCTGGGCATCGCCGTGAGCCTAATGATAGATCTCGAGGGCAAGCAACGTTGATCGACGACCTGACTCGTCGGGCACCAAACATGCCCAAGGCGCGACGGTGCCTTCCCGACAAGGACGCTATCCGCAAAACCCATGGAACGCAATGGAATCCATCCAGTAATAATCAAACGCACGATCCTCTGCATCAAATGAATCTGCACCGATTTGACCAACGAATTTTGGTTACCGGTGCCCGTACTCGCGAGATCATAGATCAATATCAGTTGGACGAGCAGTTCATGATTTACACAGACGTCGAACCTCCTGGACGGCCCGACGACAATCACATCCAATACATGTAGCGCAAAAATTGCGGTCTGCGAACCTGCGGAAGCCTGCCCACGGCTTCGACGGCCCAAACGGCCAACAGCTAGCGCCGAACGCGCAACAAGTGAGGGGGACCCGTTTGGTGGTCCAGTCGCTATGCGGCTTGGGGCTGTTAGGTCGTGGTCCACTGTAGAGCGAACTCGGCGGGGGTGAGTGCTTGGCGGGTAGGTTGGGGCCGGTGGGGGTTGTATTCGCTGGGGGATCAGGGCATCGCGCGAAAGGGCCGGAGGCGGTCGAGTACTAATTCGGGGCGCTGCTCAACGATGGAGTGACCAACCCCTTCGACGATCTCGGCTTCGAAGTCGGTCGCATGCTGGGCGAAGGAATTCAACAGTTTCGGAGTGAGAGCCGGATCGAGTGTCCCATGCAAGAACCGAACGGGAACGTCGATGAGTGCATCGGCGTATTCGCCGCGCAGCCAACCAAATGCCTCTGTGGCCAGTCCTGCGCGATACCAGCGTGACGCTGCAACTGCGTGTCCCGGCTCTCGCAGTCGGCTCACGTAGGTATCAAATTCCTTGGGTATGTGACCTGCATTGACCCAGCGGGCCAGCAGCCGAGGGTAACGTGCCTTGGGCTCGCCGATAAGCCACGGGCCGAGCAGTGGCATAACGAGCGGAATCTGATATGCGTATCGCCAAGAATCCCGCGCGAACCCTGGCAGAGTGCCCAGCCAAGGGCCGAGTGTATTCACACCAAAAAACCCCGACACGACCTCGGGGTGGCGCAGCAACATAATGACTGAAACGGGCCCGCCCCAGTCGTGAGCCACCAGTCGGGTCCGCCCGATATTGAGCTGCCTCAGGACAACCGCGAGATCTTCCGCCATGTCGCACTTGAGGTAGCGGCCGCGAGGTGCGGTACTCCAGCCGGCTCCGCGCAGATCTGGGCACAGCACACGGTAGCCATCGGACGCCAGCGGTTGGATCAGCTCGTGCCACATCCACCAGTTCTGCGGGAATCCGTGTACCAGCATGACCGGCGGCCCACTGGCCGGACCGGCATCTGCGACATGGAGGGTGACATCACGTCCGACATTAATGAACCGATGCTGCACCCCGTCCAGCTCAGGCGGGGGCGCAAAACGGTTCTCAACTGGTGACATGCCAGTAACCCTACGGCGGGATCCCCGTCGGAACTGGATTCAAAAATGCGGGGGCGACCCTTTGGGTGATCCGGTCGCTATGCGGCGTGGGGTTGATAGGTCCTCATCCACTGAAGAGCGAACTCAGCAGGGGTGAGTTCGCCGTGGGCAGAGTGGGGCCGGTTGGCGTTGTAATCACAGCGCCAGCCGTCGATGATCACCCGGGCTTCCAGCAGCGAATCAAAGCGCCACAAGTTGAGCAGCTCGTCACGCAATCTGCCGTTGAACGACTCGATCCACGCGTTCTGCCACGGCGACCCAGGATCAACGAAAAGTGAACCAGCACTATGGAATCGACACCAATCGCTCACGGCGTGTGCCACGAACTCAGGACCGTTGTCGAAACGTACGTAATGTGGCGCCCCGTGCATGAGCGCCAGGCGATCCAACACATCGACGACGGCGTCGGCATCGATGCTGCGATCCACCTCGATCGCCAGCGCCTCACGGGTAAACTCATCGATCACGTTCAACAACTTCAGCGTGCGGCCGTCGGCGGTGGTGTCGAATTGGAAGTCCATCGCCCAGATAACGTTTGGACGAATCGGTGACATCGCACCGACGGCAACTCCGATGCCCGTCAGCCGCTTCTTCCTGCGGCGTTGCGGGACGCGTAGGCCCTCCTCACGCCACAACCGGCGGATCCGTTTGTTGTTGACTCGCCAGCCCGCTCGGCGCGCCATCTTCGCCGCCCGTCGCCACCCCCAGCGAGGCCGGTCGGTAGAGAACCGGCGCAGCCAGACACGCAACTGTGCTTCCTCGGTAGTGATCGGCGGCGGCGTGAGGCGCATCGTGGACCGGTGCAGCCCAACGACCGTGCAGGCGCGGCGCTCAGACACCCCGAACCGCTGACGCAGCGCCGTCACGGCGCTGCGCTTGCGGTTCGGGGTCAGAAGTTTCCCGCCGAAATCTCCTTGAGCATGTCGATGTCGAGGGCCTGGTTGGCGACCAGCTTCTTGAGCCGAGCGTTCTCGGCCTCGAGCTCTTTGAGCCGTTTGGCCTCGTTGGCCTTCATGCCGCCGTACTGGGCAATCCAGCGACGCCAGGTCGACTCGGCGATCTCCAGGTGCCGGCACACCTCGCCCAGTTCCTGGCCGGTCCCGAGGAGCTTGTTGCCCTCGGCCAGCTTGCGGATGATCTGGTCCGGGGTGTGCCGCCGACGCTTATTCGTTGCCATGTAGTTGGTCATTCTTCCTGCCCGAGCACTCCGGGCAACAGAGTCCCACAACGACTGGACCACTACGGTGGGCTCACCTCACAAGAGCCGACGAGCCGGGCGATAATGACGGATACCCCCTCGCGTCGCCCGTTGCACGACAACTGAAAGGCTATACCCGTCATGAAGGTTGTGCTGGCGTGCTACGGAAGTCGCGGCGACGTGGAGCCCGCCGCCGCTATCGGCCGCGAGCTGCTGCACAGAGGACACGAGGTTCGCATGGCCGTCGCGCCCGAACTGGTTGGCTTTGTCGAGGCGGCCGGACTTGCAGCGGTCGCTTGCGGACCGGATTTGCAGTCGTTCGTGGACGCTCAACGCGGCTTCCAGAACGGAACGGATGCTCTGCGCAACTTCTGGAAGATCCAGGATCAGATTAGATTGAAGCGCGAGGCCCGAGAGTTCCACACTCAGTGCTGGAGACAGACGAGCGCGACACTGACGCCGCTGGCTGCTGGGGCCGACTTGCTAGTCACTGGCCTGACTTATGAGGAGGTCGCCGCCAACGTCGCGGAGTATCACGACATTCCATTGGCCACGCTGCATCACTATCCGATACGGCCTAACGGCCAGCTTCCTTCATTTCTGCCGTCGCCGTTGGTCCGCCCGGCCATGACATTGAACGAGTGGCTGCTGTATTGGCAAGTTTTGAAGCGGGTCGAGGACACGCAGCGTCGCGAACTCAGGCTACCGAAGGCAAAAGTCCCTTCGCCGCGACGGATCGCCAAACGCGGCTCGCTGGAAATCCAAGCCTACGACGAGATTTGCTTCCCGGGGCTGGCAGCCGAATGGGCAAAATGGGATGGCCAGCGACCTTTTGTCGGCGCAGTCGCTCTGGATTTGACCACTGACGCGGATGCGGGCGTGGCGTCGTGGATAGCCGCAGGAACGCCGCCCATCTGCTTCAGTCTCGGCAGCACACCGGTCGAATCTCCTGCCGACACAGTCGAAATGATCAGCGCAGCTTGTGCGCAGTTAGGCGAACGGGCCTTGATTTGCGCCGGCGGGACTGACGTCCGGGGCGTACCCCATTTCGACCACGTCAAGCTGGTGGACACGGTCAATTACGCGGTTACCTTTCGCGCCTGCCGCGCTATCGTTCACCATGGCGGCTCAGGCACTACAGGCGCAAGCCTGCGCGCCGGAGTCCCGACGATGATCCTATGGACGTGGCCTGATCAGGCGATCTGGGGCGCTCAGCTCGATCGACTCAAAGTCGGTATGGCCCAGCGTTTTTCGAACACCACTCGCGAATCGCTCGTCGCCGGCCTGCGCCAGATCCTTTCGCCGCAGTATGGCATCCATGCGCGCGAGATCGCTGCCCAGATGACCAAACCCGCCGAAAGTACCCGCCGCGCCGCCGATCTCTTGGAGACGTTCGCCCGCGCGAGGCGTGCCGGCTGAATTGGCGTAGGCGGACCGCGGGGTGGCCGACGTAAGCCAAGTCGAGCAAATTGGCCGCCTTGGGTTGTTGTATCCCCACCCGGATGGGAACAACTCATCATCCGCACGCGGGCCGCGTACGGGCTTTTTGGCGATCTTAGCCGGGGCGCGACACTCCGGCAGCGCCGCCGAGCACCTTCCGCACTGCCTCCAGAAAGCGGTGTCCGTTGCGCAGGTCCGGCTCAAGATGGCAGCCTTCGGCCCACTCATTCCAGGCATTGATGAAAACGATTTGCTCATCTTCCGGATAGGAAGCTACGCGATTCGCTGCATCGCGTAGCCACGTTTCGAACAAGTCGGCGTTATCGTTCTGAATAATCACTCTTCCGGATCGTGCGGAATTGTCCCAACTCGGCGTCACGCATGGAAAACGCCTTGCTATTGTCTCTTGTCGTTCCATGGCGGCACTGACCATTGCCGCGTAGTCGTAAACTACGAACTCATTTCCCCGGAGGCGATTGAGCAAACGAGGAATTAAATACCGCCGTGAAGAAGCGACAAGTTGAGGTTGCAGCGTTCGAAAATGCGGCTCGAATCCGACGACGGCGTCGAAACCGAGCGCTATAGTCTCCGCATCGTCCATGCTGTGCATATGGCTACGAACCGAGCAGAGGTATACGCCCGGCAGCCCCATCGATTGGGCTTTGGCTCGCCATCGTGCGATGGTTGACCGAATGTCGGGGAACTGGTCGATACGGTAAATGAGGAAGACCGGCTTGCCGTCAACGCGAATATAGCGGGGATCAAAAAAAGCCTTGCCCAGGTACTCGAAGTGTGCATCCGGGTCGTACCTCTCATGGTCCTCCTCGATCAGGACTTCGTGTTCTCTACCGTCCCAACGCCGGTTCCAGTTCTCGTTGGCCCAACAGACGCAGAATGGGAAGTCCGGTTCTTTGTCGGCAAGAACAGCTTCAAGCGGCTTTTCGAGCAATAGTTTGCCATTGAACCAGTAATGGTAGTAACAGAAACCGCCGATGCCATACTGGCGGGCTAGATCCGCTTGCGCGATTCGCGTCTCGCGCAAGCGGAGATCGTAGAAGCCCATATCGGCAGGAATGTGAGGCTGGTGATGGCCACGGAAAAGTGGACGCGCCTTGGCCACGTTGACCCATTCGGTAAAGCCGCGGCCCCACCATTGGTCGTTCTCCGGGATCGGATGAAACTGCGGCAAATAAAATGCGATGGCCTTCATGACACCTCGGTGGCCGGTGCAACGACTAGCTTGGCCGGCTGCCCGTGCTCGTTTACGGATTCGACCCTCGAACATTCATGCTGCACATAATCGCTCACCCGCGGTGCTCGACGTCCTTCGTTCATTGGCTGCCACTCCTTGCCGTTCGGATGCGACGCGCGTTGGCCAGACTCCCCCGCGCAGATGGTAGCTCAGTTGACCGCTGGCAAGCGCCGCTTCGCACCGGCGATATTTCGCGCAGACCGAGGCGCACCTTGTCGACCACCGGTTCAGGACGGCCGCCGGTGACTCGTGACCCCGCCATTTGCGGATCCGTCGGCCGATCAGCGCACCAGCCCGGTTGGACTCGTAGCACCGCCAACTCCGCCGGAAGGCACGAAGCCACCGGCCTGCCCAGACCCCGCGGGACAGCGAGGTTCGTTTGACGCGATCCCGGTGCGGACCAATAGCTCGCCGGCTTCCCGATTGACCGAGTGAATGCTCAGCCCGAGCAGGTGCTACGTAGGGCATAGTGCTCCACAGTCCTGCACGACGACCGGTTTGGCTGCCTGGCCCCAACCCAGGGCGGCCACAGCGTTGGCAGGCGCGGGTCAACGTGGCGTTGCGGTGGCTTGATTTGGCCGCGGAGCGGACCGGTTCTCCCCGCGAGACCCCGATATCCTCACGTCATTGGATCGGCGGCGACATCATCGATCCGTGCGCCAGCCGGGACTCCGAGCCCAAAGTCTATGTATGGCATGAAGGTTTCGCAGATTACCGCGGCGCTTGTGGTGAGGACTCCGTCATCAGCTCGGATGCAGGCGAGGAGGTGCTGACACCAGCATTCGGCGGGCCCTCCTCGGCGGGATCTTGGTCACTGCTATCTGAGTGAGCCGGTCTCCGCGCGTAGGAAACGACGATCACCGCGCAGGCGAGCAACCAAAGGAGCGGCGCCAGACCTTCCGTAGTTAATACCGTTGGCGTGGTGCCGATAACTCCCCTGGCTCCCAGTTGCCCGAAGATCGGTATCGGGTTCATCTGGCCGGGCACGCCGACCTGAGCGATGCTGAGCGCCGCGGCCAGACTTACGCAGACGCCGACGGCGCGACGGCGGCCGTCGCGGGACGCGAGGCGATCGAATATCCCGGCACCAGGGGGCCCCTCAGGGTCTCGGACGACTAACGCGGCAACGGGTAAGACGAATACGACGTAGTAGAACATGGTTAGCCCGGGGGAAAGCGCGGCGCCGGCCAACAGCACGATGCCCACCATGACAGGCGGGATGCGCCGCCCTAGAGCCAGCACGGCGACGACAATAACGGCTAGGATGGCATATCCGATCAGCGATCGCGGGCCCGCGAGGAAGCCGTCCGGTATGCGACCCGATTGGGCGGCCTTGGCCATATCTGGGAACAGGAGGAGGGCTCTGCCGAAGGACACATTCCGCAAGTCAATGAGCCCCGGGAAATAATTGCTGATGTAGGACATGTTGTGGATCGACTGCGTGATTGTCTCCGGAAAGTCCCGCGGCCACAGCAAATACGCGCCGAAGTTAGAGATTGCGACCCCGCCGATAGCGAATCCACCCAGCCGCCACTGCCGGGCCGCGAAGAGCGCCACAGCGAAGATGGCGAACTGTGGTTTCACCAGCGCGGCCAAGACCACCATGACTGCAACGAGACTCCACCGCCGTTGGCGCAGCGCGACCAAGAAGACCAGCGCGATCGGTACCGCGAATCCCACCGAGTTGCCGCGATCGACTACCGCCCACGCCGGGATGGCCGCGGCGCCAAGCGCCACGAAAACCACCACTCGCTCTAGACCACGTGTCCCCCGGGCCGCCCACACCGCCGGAGAACAGACGGCAACCGTCAGTGCGAGGAGATAACCGATCAACCCCAGTAGGGGGGCGCCCAACCACTTCGCGGGAAGCCCGAACAATAGATGCGGGAGCATCGCAGCTGCCGGGTAGGTAGAGCCCATCGGCTGATAGTTATTCCACGGTAGCAAAAGCGGGGAAGGCGCCCATGGGTTGGGCCGCAACCCGTCTTCCACCACGGTTGGGTAGTCGCTGAAGCAGTGCCGACCGATATTCATACCCCAATTGAGCCAGCAGTCCTGGGGCACCCAGAGGAGAGAGGAAAGGACGTCGACCGAGAGGCACTGGGTGAGGAAGTAGCCTGTCGCCAACGAAAGCGCCGACGCGAGCAGGATGGTGCTGAGCATGAGGGTGCGCTCGGACTGCCGGGTGACCGGCAAGAGCCGCCGTTGGATTGCGGTCACCGGACCGCTTAGCACTTCGAGGCGTCGATTCATCTTCATCCTCCCCGGCTCTGCGCCAAACGGTAGCAGGAGCAGGAGCAGGAAGAACGTCAAACACGAGCGACATGCTTCGGATTAGGGCGGCGTCTCGGCCCCAGTTGCGGAAAACTTGCGAAATTCGGGTCGCGTAGACGGCATTGGGTTAGACTGCCGGGCGGCTGGGCCCGGCATCCGCACGGATGGCCGCGCGCCCTTCTGGTCGACTCGGACGGATGGGGACCGATGGATGAGGTGCGCCAGGTCGATACCGACTCGGAGTCGGAGTCGGAGCTCTCGACACTACCCCGACCCGATGCGCCCCAAGACAGCGGGCGAGACCTGGAGCCGCCGCCGAGCCGGCGGTTCGCGCTGAGAGGTGGATGGCGGTCAGCGGCACGCTTCTTGATCGCGGTCGCCGTTTCAGCGGTTCTCTGTGTGATGCTCGGCCTGTTTGCGGCGCCAAGCCTTACTGGGCCGACGGATATCGTCGGTTATCCGACGTTTGCGAACTTCAACCTAGAGCCTCAGTTCTGGGACTACAGGCTGCTTGTGTACGGGTTCCCATTGTTCGCGATCGTCGGATACGTGCTAATGGCGCGGTTCGGCCCGCTGCGGACGCACAACCCGCGACCCGCTAAGCAAACCATCGAGTTAGTCGACCCTGCGCCCGCGGCGTCATCCATGCGGGACGGGGCGTCGTGGGGCACCCTGACACGAATCCTGCTGCCGGCCGCAGTGGTCGTCGTCGCCTGCAGTGCCCGCACCGGACACATCGATCTGCTCGCCGTTGGCGTGGGCGTAGCGTACATGGCGCTGGTCGCCGTCGTCGCCGACGTGTCGGCGCGCCGCACCGATGGGCAACGCTGGCGGGCCCTGTCGGCGGTCAACGGCGTGGGGGGCGCCGTCGCCGCCGTACTGAGCCTGTGGTTCGTTTCGGCCCACACCGTTGTGCAGACCGCCACCGGTACGCGGTCGTGGCCGTGGCTGGTCTGGTGGCTGCCCATCCTCGGCATAATCGCGATTGGGTGGTGGACGGCGCGCCAGCTCCGCGCCGGGCGCGCGGCGAACGACGTCGAGCTGACGCTGCTGACGGTCGTCGTGGGGGCGATCGCCCTGTTCCTGGCGATATCGGTTCTCCCCGAACCGACCACACATTTCCAAGGATTCGACGGTGCCCTGGATATGGGCGGCGCGAGCCTACTCGCCCGCGGTTACTTCCCCTGGCGCGACCTCCTCTTCGTGCACGGCCTGTTCCCCGACGTGCTTACCGGAAACCTCGGCCGAGCGATTTTCGGAGACAGCATTTGGGGCATCTCCGCCGTCCACACGGTGATCTTGGTTCCGCTGTTCTGGGTTAGCCTCTATTTCTTCGCCGTTTGGGTCAGTCGCCGTGACCCGTGGTTCCTCGCCATGACGTTTCTATTTCTCACCAGCCTCGTGCGGCCGCTGCTGGACTCTTTGGGGTTCGAGCGTTTCATCGGCGTGCCGGTCGCACTAATCGTGCTCGGTGAGACGCTGCGCCGGCGCAGCGCCACGTGGACGGTGGGGTTAACGCTGCTGGTGTTTGTAGAGGAGATCCTCGTCCCGGAGACGATCTTCGTCGCCGGTCCGATCCTGGCCTGTGTGGTCGCGGCCGATCTCCTCCACCGCCGGCCGGAGTGGAATCTGTGGACCAATTTGCGCCTCACCCGCTGGTGCGTCGGCACCGGACTCGTCGCGACGGCCGTATGGGCCGCGTTCCTGGCGGCTTTTGGGGCGCTGCGCGCGTTCATCGACTACTACGTTGTGATGGGGCCCGGGCACAGCTTGGCGGGCGCTGTCCCGGTGCTTATGAATTTAACCGAGTTCGCAATGGTCGCGATCAACTTGGTGTGCGTGCTGCTCACAGTTTGGGCAGTCGCGATCAAGATCGCGAGGCGGGCCGACTGGCAGGCGCGCGACTGGGTGGCTGTGGCGGCGGCTGCGTTCGTGGCGCTATACCTGGAGAAGGCGATCGCGCGCTTCGACGCCGCCCACGTTTGGCAGGCGTTCATAGCCAGTCTGCCGCTTGTGGTGTTGTGGTCCTGGCGTCTTTTCGACGGGCTGGGCGGACTTCTCGCCGCCTGGTGGCGCAGGGGCGACACCAGACTGATGCGGCTCGCCCAGCCGGTCACCGCCGTTCTCGTCCCCGCGGTTGCGCTCGGCCTCGTCTTCGCCGGACCGCTCCGTAAGGCGGCCGGGCAGCATTACCTGACAGGCGCCACCGACCCGAGCTTCGGCCGGCTGGGCTACGCGGCCCCAGGAGCGATCGACACCGACCTGCTGCGGGATCTCGACACCTCGATCCGCGCATACGCCGGCGAGGACGGGCCGGTATTCGACATGACCAACAGCCTTGGCTACCTTTACTTCCTGCTGGGCCGCGAGCCGGGCACCCGGTTCATTCATATAGTCACGGCCATCCCTGAGTACGCGCAACGGCTGCTCATCAACGAGTTGAAGGCCGTGCGACCGCCCGTTGTCATCTACGACGCCACTTCGATTGGTTTGTCGGCCTGGGACGGCATTACAAACAATGTGCGCCACTACGACGTGAGCGCCTACGTCCTACGCGGCTGGACCCCGGTACTGCGTACCCACGGGATTCTGGTCATGGCCCGCAACGACCTCGCCGTCTCTAGTCCGGTTCCCAGGCTGACCACGCCGCCGCAAACCACCGACCTCTACTTCATCGGCCCGTCTTGCCGGTGGGGGGCGACCCCGAACTACCTGCCGGTCCCCGGCAGCACGCGGGCCACGACGCTCCCGATACGCTCGACGATCCCGCGGACGGTCGTGAACTACTCCGGATGGGCAGTCGACCCGGCCACCAACCGTCCGGCCACCAGGGTTTTGATTGCCGACGGCGACCGGGTCCTGGGCACAGTGACGCCTTCGATAAACCGCCCGGACGTGGCCCAGTACCTGCACCTGCCCACGTCTGAGAGCGGCTTCCAGTACAACGCCTTGTTCGATACCGCGGTCCACCCGTCGGCCTATCTGATCGGCGCCGACGGGCTGGCCCACCCGGTCGGCGGGTCACCGCCCAACTCTGTTGCCGAACTACGCCTACCTGACGGTAGGCAGGTCAGAGTCGTGCCGACCATCGGCGGCAACCTCGAGGTCCACAGCGCGGACACCTTGGCAGGCGAGATCCGACTCCCCAATGGCATGAGCCTACGTGACTACGATCTCGCGATGTTCTCATCGACCGGCGGGCTCGGGGGGAGCAACGTGGGGTTGACCGATCAGCCCGATACTCCCAACCACGAGATCTTGGCGAGCTGGCTTGATCAGACCGGACCGCGGCTGACGTTGCGGGTTGGCAGTTGCCCGCAGTGGTACGGCTACGATTCGTCAAAGCCGCTCTACGTAATCCAGGGTGGTGGTCCGCCGGTAACCTCGGTAACGCTGTCTGCGATGCGGAGTTCGGGCTAGCCCTGCGTACGGACCAATGCAAGACAACCGCAGGATCTCGCCGACGACGCCATCGACTACACGTCAGGCCGCGTCCGGTTGGGTCGCTGACCATAACCACCCATTGGACCGGGGCCCGGTCAGCGCAGCACCCGATGACTCAACCACCGTAAAGAACGCGGCAGCAACAACTCCTACTGCTGATCACTTGGCAGATTACGGCCACCCGGGAACCGCCCTCCGACGGCTATATCAAGCGCACTTGCGGCGGCATCGCTCCTGACCTAGCCCTCGTTCTCAGGTGGCTCGACCAAATCAGATCGGATTTGCCCGATGACCTCGTGGGAATGTTCGGTGTCGTACGCGAGCTTGAAGAGCCACCGATCCAGGATCAGGAAGCGGCCGACCCAGACGACGCCGAAGCCCAGCAGCTGGGCGAAAAACACTGCAGCACCACGAAACAGCCTTGTCTGATCGGCCACCGCGCTCTCGACGAAGTAGGTGAACAACGTGGCCAGCGAGACTCCTAAGATCATGACAACCGAGAACGCGATCACCTTGTTGCGCAGGTTCTCGCGAGACGTGAGCCGCCAGACAAAGCGCTTGTTGGCAAAGAAAGCCGGGATTACGAGGATGGCGGCTGCCAGCAGCGAGGCGGTGGTGTAGTCGTCGAGCCAAAGCCCCAAGACCTGGATGAGGCCCTGGCCGAGTGGAACAAAGGCCACCGACACGCCAGCGTAGCGCAGCTTTTTGCGCGCCTCCTCTGTGCGCGCGTATGCGATGAAGCCCGACGACGAGACGGCCATTACCAGTCAAGATACCCGGTAATCCGTTGCTCTGGGCCTGAACTAGCCCAATCTCGAAGCCGTGCAACGATGAGTACCTCCTGGCTGCGGCAGTGATGCTCGAAAGCGCTTCGTCGCAGCAGCCGTTCCTCGGGTGCTGTGAGGACCTCTCCGCAGGCCCCGCCCATATCTGGTTTGGGCGCAGTTGGCGCTGTCGCGGTCCGGTTATCGAGTGAGCCGTAACCACAAATAGAAACGCGACCTAGGGCAGAACGACCGCCGGATGGGCAAGTGCCCAGGGTGGTCTTGCAACGTAACAGCAAGGTCGTGCTCACCAATCAGTTCCTTCCGCGAGGAGACGACGGATTCGGTGATTTCTCCTCCTGCTGCGGAAGACCCTTATACAGTTGTTTGCGGCCGCGAACCTGCCACAGACATGGGTTGATGCATGAGCCGGAACGCATCGCTGCGACACCTTGCGCCGCTCGTTCGGCGGGAGGATCGCACCTACTACCCCATAACTGTCGTGCCGGCCAGCGCCCGAAAAGTCAAATCATCTCAGGGGGCGTGATGAACATGACACGAGTCGCCGATGCGTCTGCCGTCCAGAGTGAGGCGCCGACGGGGCCGGACGTGCAGCTGCTACTCCCCAAAGACGACGTCGAGGGCCCGGAGCTGACGATTCTCATTCCCGCGATGAACGAAGAGCTGACGGTCGGTGACTTTGTTGCCTGGTGTCACGAGGGCATTCGGGAAGCCGGGGTCGTGGGCGAGATCCTCATCGTTGATAGCTCCACCGACCGCACGGCGGAGATGGCGCTCGCCGGCGGTGCCCGCGTCCTGCGCACCCCGAAGCGCGGACTCGGTAGGGCGTACATCGACGCCCTACCGTATATACGCGGTCGCTACGTCGTCATGGGCGACGCCGACTGCACGTATGACTTCCGCAAGGTCGGCCTGTTTGTCGAGGCGATGCGGGACGGTAACGAGTTCGCGATGGGCTCCCGATGGCGGGGATCAATCGAGCCTGGGGCAATGCCGAGGCTCCACCAGTACTTCGGTACCCCGATCACAACCTGGGCTCTGAACGTCCTTTTCGGCAGCCGATTCAGTGATATCCACTGCGGCATGCGCGGCATCACCCGTGACGCGCTGCTGCGCATGGGGTTGGAGTCACAGTCGTGGGAGTACGCCTCGGAAATGGTGCTGAAGTCGGTTCGGATGGGGTTGAAGACCGTCGAGGTGCCGGTCAACTTCCTCAAGGACCGTGACGGGCGACTGTCCCACCACAAGCGCTCCGGATGGTTTTCCCCGTTCCACGCCGCCTGGATCAATCTGCGCGCCATGTTTGTCCACGGCGCCGAGTTCTTTCTCTTCAAGCCCGGCTTCGTAATGCTCGTGCTGGGCTTGTTATTGACCCTGCCGTTGAGCTTCGGACCGATCACGATTGGCCCAGTCACGCTCAGTCTATACGCCATGTTCGTCGGAACGGCGCTGTCAGTGATCGGGCTGCAAAGTATCTATTTCGGTTGCCTTGCCCACGTCTTCCTCGACTACACCGATCGGAACCGGGAACGATTGCGACGCCTATTCGACTACACGAAAGTGGTTCTCGTGAGCGCCGTGCTATTCATGGTCGGGTTTGCGCTGGATGTTGGGCTCGTCGTGCACTATGTAAATAACTCTTTCCGCCTTCCCAATCCACAGGCGACAATCAACCACCTTGCGATCACCGGTCTACTGTTCATGGCGTTGGGATTCTCGACCTTCTGTTTCACACTCCTGCTGCATGCCACTCGGGTGCGCTATGGAGCGCGCGATGACAAATCGTGATACCCGCGCCACGTCGTTCGGGGAGGCCAGAAAACCGACGCTGATGGACCGCGCTGGGGTGTGGCTGTCGCAGCACCAGATCCATCGCACGGTGGGCAGTCTTACCGACAAGGACGTTGCTGATATTGGCTGCGGGTACCAGGCCACAACCATGCGTCGTTACCTCGACACTGTGGACAGCGCGTTGCTGGTCGACCTCAGCCTCGCCGACGATCTGAAGGTCCACCCGCAGGTCACCGCGATCGAAGGTGAGCTCCCCGGTGTGCTGACCGGGCTGCCCACCCGCTCGCTTGATGTGATCCTGTGTATGGCGGTGCTCGAGCATCTCTGGGAACCGGACTTGACGCTGTTGGAGTTCCGCCGACTGCTGCGTCCCGGCGGCGTTTGCGCCATCAACGTTCCGTCCTGGGCCGGCAAACCAGTTCTGGAGGTATTGGCCTTCAAGCTCGGCTGGTCCCCTGCCGACGAGATGGACGACCACAAGATGTACTACAACCCGCGGGACCTCTGGCCGCTATTGGTCCGTGCCGGCTTCCGGCCCAGCCACATCCGCGTGTTCAAGCACAAGTTCCGCTTCGCCACATTCGCGGTCTGTCGTGCTGAGGAGGAGTCCTAAACCGTGACTTTCAGCAAAGAATTTCTCAGTGAATCGGTATCAGTGATCGACGCCATTGATACCGATCGCATCGAGCATGTAGCGCACGGGCTCGCCGCCCTGCGGGAACGCGGAGGCAGACTGTTCATCATCGGCGTGGGCGGATCCGCTGGGCATGCGTCCCACGCGGTCAACGATTTCCGCAAGATCTGCAACCTCGAGGCCTATACGCCTACCGACAACGTCTCCGAGTTGACCGCGCGCGTCAACGACGAGGGCTGGGATACCACCTTCGCTGAATGGCTGCGCGGATCGCGTCTTTCCGCAAAGGACGCGCTGCTGGTCTTCTCGGTCGGTGGCGGCGACGAGACCAAAGGCGTTTCCGCGAACATCGTGGCTGCGCTGCGGTTGGCCACCGAGCGGGACACGCCGATTTTCGGCATCGTCGGCCGTGACGGCGGCACCACCGCGAAGCTCGCCACCGCCGCCGTCATCATTCCCCCGCTCTTCGCCGACCACGTCACCCCGCACACCGAGGGACTGTGCGCGGTCGTCTGGCATCTCCTGGTTACCCACCCGGCACTGGCCAAGGTGGCGACCCGCTGGGAGTCGCTGAAGTGACCGCGGCGCTGCGCCGCTTCGCCGTCGTCGGCGGCGCCGGCTTTATCGGCGGTCACTTCGTGGAGCACCTGCTACGCATGGGGGCCGACCAAGTGACGGTCTACGACAACTTCTCCTCGGGACGCCGATGGCACCTCGCCGATGTCATCGACGACCCGCGACTACGGATCGAGGTCGGCGAAGTTGGCGACTTGGAGCACCTTGTTCAGACCGTGGCAGGACACGACACCGTGATCCACCTGGCCTCCAACCCGGATATCGCTGCCGCCGCGACCAACCCCGCCATCGACTTTGAGCAAGGCACACTGCTCACGCACCACGTGGCCGAGGCAGCTCGACGGTGTGGCGTCGAGCTTGTCCTCTACGCCTCGGGAAGCGGGGTCTACGGTGACCTCGGCGAGGTCGAGGCACCCGAGGACCACGGTCCAATGCTTCCCACCTCCACCTACGGTGCGAGCAAGCTGGCGGGAGAAGCACTGCTCTGCTCGTACGCGGCTATGTTCGATGTCTCGGCCCGGTGCTACCGCTTCGGCAATGTCGTCGGACCGCGCCAAACCCACGGCGTTGGCTATGACTTCATCCGCCGCCTGCTTGCCGACCCGAGCCACCTGCAGATCCTCGGCGACGGGCGGCAGAGCAAGTCGTATGTACACGTCGACGACGTCATCGCTGCAGTCATGACTGGTGCGAGAGCGGTAGAGGCGCCCTACGCCGTTTTCAATGTCGCCACCGAGGACTACATAACAGTCACCGAGATTGCCGAGTTGGCAGTCGAGGTGGTCGGCCTGCCGCCCGGGCGCACGATTCTTGAGTATACCGGCGGAGCGCGTGGCTGGAAGGGCGATGTTCCGATCGTGCGCCTCAACTCCCAGCGGATCCGGTCGCTCGGCTGGAAGAACGAGCGATCCTGCCAAGAGGCCTTAAGTGATTCGATGATGGCGATGCTTGTCGACGCGAGGGCCGGGAGGTTCGACGCATGATCGATGCGCCCACCGGGATCAGCACCCGCGCCGCGGTTTTCCTCGACCGCGATGGGGTGCTCAACGACGTCGAACTCCGTGACGGGACTCCCCACCCTCCGGCCAGAGTCGAGCAACTTCGCCTACTGCCCGGGGTCGTCGAGGCCTGCCATCGCCTGCGAGACCAGGGCTTCGTGCTGGTCGTTGTAACGAACCAACCAGACATCGCTCGGGGCAAGCAGACCCGCGACGAGGTTGACCGGATGCATGACATACTGCGCGGTCGGTTACCACTAGATGAAATCGTCATCTGCCCACACGACGATGCCGATGATTGCCGGTGCCGCAAACCGCGGCCGGGAATGATTCTGGACGCTGCCGCGCGGCTGGACATAGACCTCGCAGCCAGCGTCTGTGTCGGCGATCGGTGGCGCGACGTGGAGGCGGCGAATCGCGCCGGCGTGACAGCCATCTTTGTCGACCGGGGGTACGGCGAGCGCCGTCCCACGGATGCTGACGCTGTCGTGGCGAGCCTCCTCGATGCCGTCGAATTCATTGAGTCCCAACGTATTACAGGGGAACCACCGTATGAGTGAGAAAGTTGTTCTGCACCACGTCAAGATCTATGCCGACGGTGCCGACCTGGAGTCAATGGTCGCGCTCGCCAGCCGGACTGACATTGCTGGATTTACCACGAACCCAACCCTCATGCGCAAAGCCGGGATCAGCGATTATCAGGACTTCGCCCACAAGGTGCTCGAGACTATTACGGACCGACCGATTTCGTTTGAGGTGTTCGCCGACGATGCCGCCGGCATGCTGCGTCAGGCCCGGCTGATCTCCTCCTGGGGCCCGAATGTCTACGTCAAAATTCCCGTGACCGACACTAACCGCAATTCGATGGCCGACGTGGTGGCCGAATTGACCGCTGACGGTGTGCAACTCAATGTGACCGCATTGATGACGGTGCCCCAGGTCGAGACGGTCACCGCCGCGCTCGCAGGCACCCGGGGGGCGGTCGTATCGGTCTTCGCCGGTCGGATCGCCGACACAGGCCGCGACCCGATTCCGATCATGACCTCCGCTCTAGCCATCACGTCGGCTCAGCGCAACATCAGCCTCCTGTGGGCCAGCCCTCGGGAGATCCTCAACGTTAAGCAGGCCGACGACATCGGCGTGGACATCATCACGGTGACGCACGACATGCTGGCCAAGCTGTCGCTATTCGGCAAGGATCTCGACGACTTCTCGCTAGACACGGTGAAGATGTTCGACAACGACGCGCGCGCTGCGGGTTTCACGCTGTGAACCCCGATGCTCGCGTCGGAAAAGCTGCAGATCCAAACGACTGGGACCAGCACTGGGACGCCTACGGCGAGGCCGTCATGGGCAACCCCGCCAACGGCTATCGTCAGGCGCTGATTCTCAGGTTGCTGGGTCGGCCCCCGGCCGGGTCGACGGTGCTCGACATTGGTTGCGGTCAGGGGCAGTTCGCGCTTGCACTGCAGGAGATGTTTCCCAACCTCTCGGTGTGGGGTGTCGACAACAGCGCGGAGGGGGTGGCGCGCGGCCGCGAGTTCGCTGCCAGGCGAGGCATCCCTGCCGAGTTCCGTCAGTCGAACCTGTTGATGCCGGCCACGCTCGCCGATGGGCAACCGCCCGCCACTTACGCGGTGTGCACGGAGGTGCTCGAACACGTCGACGACCCCGTGACGCTGATCCGCAATGCCCGTGCCCTGTTGGCTCCGGGCTGCCACCTGGTGGTGACCGTGCCGGGCGGCCCGCGTACGGCCTTCGACCACCACTGGGGTCATGTTCAGCACTTCACTGCACACAAGCTCAACCAGGTACTCACGGATGCCGGCTATGAGGTGCGGAGGGTGGTCCGGGCCGGTTTTCCGTTCTTCAACCTGTACAAGCTTGCCGTGCTCGCCGGCGGGAAGAAGCTCATCAGCGACGTGGAGCAGCACCCGGACGGTAAAGCCATGCCGGCACAGTCGGCGGTGTATGGGTTCTTTCGTTTTGGGCTGCGGCACAGCCTGGACAACACACCGTTCGGCTGGCAGATGGCAGCGGTGGCGACCGTCCCGACGAAGGATCGTTCATGATCATCACTCGGACGCCGATGCGAATCACGCTCGGCGGTGGAGGCACCGATTTGCCGTCGTATTACGAACGTTTCGGCGGTGTGGTCATCTCGGCAGCAATCGACAAGCACATCTACATCTCGAGCAACGCCACTTTCACGCCCGACTACTTCCTGAAGTACTCAGCGCTGGAGCGCGTCGAGCAAGCGGCCGACATCGAGCATCCGATCGTGCGCGAAGCGCTTCTCGCGCACGGTATCGAGCCGTCGGTCGAGATCGTCAGCATGGCCGACATTCCGTCCGGGACCGGTCTGGGTTCCTCGGGAGCGTTCACTGTCGGCCTGCTGCAAGCGATTTACGCGATGAAACGCGACCACGTCGGCGCAGCGGAGGTCGCCGAGGAGGCCTGCCGAATCGAGATCGAGCGTCTTGGCCGGCCAGTCGGGAAGCAGGACCAGTACGTGGCCGCGTTCGGCGGCCTCAAGACCTACCACTTCAAGCCGGATGGTGGCGTGAAGGTTGTGCCTCTACAAATTTCCGAGGCCACATTCCACGACCTACAGGATCACTTGCTGATGTTCTTCACCGGTTACTCGCGGGCTGCCGACAAGGTGCTCGCGGAGCAGCGGGCCAAATCGACCGCCGGCGACTCGGCGATGATCGACAACCTCCACTACGTCAAGGAGCTCGGTTTGCGCAGTCAGGCTGCGTTAGAGAGCGGCGACTGTGAGGGCTACGCCGAACTGATGCACGAACACTGGGAACACAAGAAGAAGCGCTCGGGCATGATGTCCAACCCGAAAATCGACCGGTGGTATGCGCTCGGCCGCGAGAACGGCGCGGTTGGCGGCAAGCTCGTGGGCGCGGGAGCCGGTGGGTTCCTGCTCTTCTACACCCGAGAACCGCGCCGCCTGCGCAACGCGATGGCAGCCGAAGGGCTGCCCGAAGTGCGGTTCAACTTCGACAACGACGGCAGCGTCGTCCTGGTCCGATCCTGAGCGTCGGGCGTGCAGTGCGTCATCCTCGCTGGCGGAATCGGCAGCCGCATGTGGCCGGAGACGAGGACGGTGCCCAAAACACTGCTGCCGGTGCTGGACACACCTTTTGCCGACTGGCAGCTGTCGTGGCTGGCGCAGTCGGGCATCCATTCGGTCGTCTATAGCATCGGTTTCCTAGGCGACGCCGTCCGAGGATACGTGGGCGACGGGTCCAGATGGGGGGTGTCCGTTGTTTACGTCGACGAGGGCGAACACCTGCGTGGAACGGCCGGCGCGCTGCGTCTCGCCCTAGACTCCGGCGTGCTCGAGGATGACTTCCTTGTGCTGTATGGCGATTCCTGGCTGCAGGTCGATCCAGCGACCATACTTGAGAGCTTGCGCACGCGTTCCGAGCCCGCGCTCATGACCGTTCACCGCAATGAGGGCCGGTGGGACACCAGCAATGTGATCTTCGATGGTCGCCGAGTCGTGCGCTACGCCAAGGGGATCCACGAGAGGCCGCCGGAAATGAGCTGGATCGACTACGGCCTGACCGCGCTGCGCCGAAGTGTACTGGCCGAACGCGTGCCGCCCGCGGCGGTGTTCGACCTTGCGCCGGTACTGTCCGCACTCGCGTCCGAGGGGCAGTTGGCCGGGTTCGAGGTTCCCAATCGATTCTATGAGATCGGCTCCCCAGAGGGCCGAGCCGAACTGGAGGCGCTACTCGAAGCACGCCGACGCCGCGGGTCCGCTTACCCCCTTTAACGCAAGGCAGCTAAGTGCCCGGTAATGGTGGCACTCAGCTGTCGTTAACGAAATTAGAATTGATGTCACTTACTCGGTCATGCATCGGTACAGTTACTTGGCTGGACCCGAATGTTCAGGAGGGGAACGCGTGACTGGCGACCGTCACCCGACACGCGTGGACTCAGTCAGCGTTGTGATCCCGGTTTATAGCGGGGCCGTGACCCTGCCCGGCGTGGTGAAGGAGCTTAACCAACTCCGTTCAACCCAGAAAACGCCTAACGGTCGTGAGTTCCGCGTCGACGAGGTGCTCTTGGTGTGGGACCGGGGCATTCGTGGTAGCGAAGAAGTCGTGCGTGAGCTGGCTGCGCACAACGAATGGGTCCGACCGATTTGGCTGTCGCGCAACTTTGGACAACATCCTGCGACACTTGCGGGCATGACTTCCTCGGGTGGGGACTGGATCATCACGATGGACGAGGACGGGCAGCACGATCCCGCGTATATCGGTGACCTACTCGACAGGGCGTACCAGGATCGCACACAACTGGTGTACGCCTCGCCGATGAACCGACCACCACACGGTCTCTTGCGCAACACGGCGTCGTGGCTAACGAAGTGGTTATTCCTACACATCCTCGTGTCGTCCGACGGGCTCAGAGCCTTCAATAGCTATCGACTGATCCTTGGCGAGGCTGGACGAAGCGTCGCGGCCTACGCCGGCGCTGGGGTCTTTCTCGACGTCGCTCTTTCTTGGGTTGTGACCAACGCTTCAACTTGTCCGGTGTTAATGCGCCAAGAAGGACGGCCAGCGAGCGCCTACACCCTCCGCCGCCTGGTCTCGCATTTCTGGCGGCTAGTCATCTCTTCGGGTACCCGGCCGCTGCGTTTCGTCTCCATGATGGGCATTTTGTTCGCTCTTCTCGGCTTCGGCGTCGCGATCTACAGCGTGATCCAGAAAATGGTCGGAGACGTTGGCGTGCAAGGGTGGACATCGGTGTTCGTCGCGACGCTTGTCGTCGGCGGAGCCGTCTTGCTCGCGCTGGGGATTATTGCCGAGTACATCGCCGCTTCAGCCAATATGGCGATGGGCAAGCCTGTGTATGTCATCGTGCGCGATCCCGGCGACGTATTCGACAGCCCGGCGGATTGACGGGTGCTTACGTGGATCGTGGGCCGCGGCGGACTCCTCGGCAGCGCCGTGTCGCGCGCGATGGGCGCGAAGTTCGTAGAACGCCCTGTGCCATGGGAGAATCACGATGCGGCGATTGAGGTGCTTGACTCCGACCTCAGTCGATTTATCCAAGCAGCCCAAAACCAAGATTGGTCGATTGTTTGGGCCGCCGGAAGTGGCGTCGTCGGGACCACGGCCGAGCAACTCAGGGCGGAGACGCGCATCTTGTCTCACTTCCTCACGAAGCTGCAAGACTCCCGGCCGGTCGGTCAAGGTGCCATCTTCTTCTCGTCCTCCGCGGGGGGCGTATACGCGGGGTCGATTCACCCACCGTTCAGCGAGTTGACGACGCCACGACCGCTCAGCCCGTACGGCGAGATGAAACTCGCTCAGGAGGAAATGCTGTGGACAGCGCTTGGAGGGCGCGTCCCACTCGTCATCGGACGATTCTCGAACCTTGCCGGACCTGGTCAGAACCTCGTGAAACAGCAGGGTCTCGTGAGTCAGCTCTGCCGAGCCGCAGTTACGCGGCAGTCTTTGAACGTTTTCGTGCCGATGGAGACCCTTCGCGACTACTTGTACGTCGACGACGCCGCCGCGATGGTGCGCACGCTGGTCAGGAATGCGGTGCAGGATCAACCGTCGACGCCGGTACTGCGCAATATCTCGTCTCAACGGCCCGTGTCCGTCTGCACCGTCCTACGAACGGTGCAGCAGGTCGCACACCGCACGGTCCGGATTGCACTCGGAACCAGCCCGTCCTCGAGATATCATGTCCGGGACCTGCGACTTTGCACACATTTCTCGCACGAATTTAAGGGCGTGGCGATCACACCCTTCCCCGTGACAGTCAAGCGTGTCTACGACGACGTACTGTGGCGCGTGCGCTTTCCAAGTGTCGGCACCTCCGTTGCTGATTCGCATTGAGTTCCGAGGAGACATCGGTTGGCGGAGGGCGGACCCGCAAAGGCGTCGCATTTGAGTCTGCTCATGTGGTCCGAGACGTGATGCTGATCAAGACCGCGATGAGGCGTCGTTGGTCACCGCCTCACTCGTTGGAGAAGCAGTACATGCGGTAAGACGTCTCTCCGCTTCGCAGTCCACGGCTGAACTTCGGGTGTACATACCGCCGAATCGTGCCCGAGAAATACCGAGACACCTCCTGCCACCGCGGCAGATTCTTCTCCAATGCGCGCGCAACCTCCTCACTGATGTCCCTTTCCGATATCAGCCGCATAGGAGTGGCGCTTAGCTCCTCCTCCCATTCGGTGATCCGGTCGCGTCGGCGCCAATCGGCGTACAGGAAGTGGCCTCCCGGGCGCAGCACGCGCGCCACTTCGGCGAGGAACCCGGGAAACGAAGGGTAGCAATGCGAGGCTTCGACACTGATCACTGCATCAAACGACTGATCAGGGAAGGGAAGGCTTTCGGCATTGCCCTGCACAAAATCCAGGCCGGGCAGATTGTGCCTTTTTCGGCAGAAATCGACGCCAGCGGGGTCCAGGTCCAGCCCTGTGTATGCGGCCGGACCGAGGGTGCGCATGAGATAGGACGCGCCACCGCCGTGCCCGCAACTAGCTTCCAGCACGCGTTTGCCGTTGAGGTCGACTTGGGCCGCTGTACGGTGGTAAAGCTGGATGAAGTACCGGTTGGGCTCGTCGGACGTCTCCAGCGGCAGGGCCATCGGCGGATCCTCCTCGTAGCCCCAGTTGAGGAACACCAAATCGTCACCGCTGAAATAGCGGGTGGCGAGGGGATAGAAGTACTTCGCAAGGAATTTCCAGGACGGGGTGACCAGCAATCGGTTCGTGAGGCTCACGGGTGGAGTATGACAGGATGCGCGGGCTAATACGGCGAATGGGCCGTGCAGTTCCCCAGTCGCCTGCAGCTACTTCTCGGCGACCCTTGTGTTTGCCATGCTCTTTCAAAGATGGTTGAGCTCAGTGAACGCGATGCGACCGCAACGGAAGTCCGGTCCGAATCGTGGTTGGGCGGCTGGCGCGGGAGCTGAACGCGCACGTGAAGCCCCGCGGAACGGGAGCGTCCGGATCATGCCGCACAAGGCGAGCGTGACGAGCGGGCGGCGACGCAGGTAATCAAGCAGAATCACCGACTGCGTGCGCAGAATTGAGAAACTGCGCCGAGCTAGCGAGGTGTTGGTGGCGCCGGTCGCGCATCTTGCCTAGGAGTACCTCCCGCTTGCGCGGCAATCGGCTCCGGATAACACCATGAATCCTGTTGATGCGAACAACTTCTCGACCGCTGTCGCACTGCGGATCATCGGCACCCCGTCGTCGAGCTGCTAGGGCTGCCACGAGAGGACGCTCGACTCCCGGCGGGAGTGCGCGGACGCCGAGGTACTTGGGCCGATCGACAAAAATGCGGCTCGATTACGCCCAGTCAGCCGAGCCTCGTCCCACACCCAGGCCGAGTCGAAACCATTCCTCCAATTGCCCCTGATGCTAAAGTCTCATGGCGTGACCATCCTTCGCGTGGCTCGCCGCGGGGTCCACGCTCTTGCAGTTGAGCCGCGCACGTTCGATCTCCTCCGCTGGATACTCGAAGCGGGGTACCGGGGCGAGAAACGAGTCCTGCGCAGGGAGGGAATCACCGAGGCGGCGTCGGTCTTAGACCTGGGCTGCGGTACAGGCGTGATGGCGAGCTCTTTCCGCCCCGAGAGCTACGTCGGGGTGGATCTGAATCCCCGTTACATCTCGCGCGCCCGCGCCACCAAGAGCCGCTACCGTTTCGAGGTTGCAGACGGACGATCCTTGCCGTTCGCGGACGGCTCTTTTGATGCAGTGCTGATCAGCGGCGTGATCCACCACCTCGACGACGCTACCGTGCATGGCTTTCTACAAGAGGCCCGCCGCGTTCTCGTGCCCGGAAGGGGCGTCTTGCTGATGTCCGAGCCCGTTCCGACGCGGCACCGATGGAACTGGATCGGGCGCCTCGTCGTCCGGCTCGATGAAGGAGATTTCATCCGCCCTTCGGAGCGCTACCTTGAGATGGCCTGCGAAGTCTTTGGTCAAGGGGCCGTTCGTCACTATGCGACGTCGAGTGGCGTGTCCGACCGCATTGTGATTGTGGCCCACAACGCAAGCTGACGGTTATGGGGCTTAATGGGGCGGCAAAGTTGCGCGAATGCGCTAAGTCCTTCTCTGGGTGTCAGGAGCAGGGGCCGTAAAGTCCGCTAGCTGGCCCATGGCCCGATCGCTTGGGCGGCTGCAAGCGTGGGGCAACGCCGCACTTCGGTAGGGTGCTTGCTCATCGAGCTGAACCTGCCGTAGGTTCTGATGGTCCTCCTTCCTACACGCTGATATCGCGGGAGACCCCAGGAGGGTTTGATTGAGAGCGCTCGTCTGCGGCATTTCAGGCCAGGATGGGGCTTATCTGGCGCACTTGTTACTCGACAAGGGTTACGAGGTGGTCGGTACGTCACGCGATGCGCAGGTCGGTGGCTTCGCCAATCTGGTGCGACTCGGAATCCGCGACCGCGTGCATCTGGAGTCCATGGCGGCCAACGACTTTCGCAGCGTCCTGAATGTGCTACGCAGGACCGACCCCCAGGAAATCTATAACCTCTCCGGACAAAGCTCGGTCGGTCTGTCGTTTGAGCAACCGGTGGAAACCCTTGAGAGCATCGCAGTCGGCACGATCAATTTGCTTGAGGCGATACGTTTTCTCGACAAGCCGATTCGTTTCTACAGCGCCGGCTCCGGCGAGTGCTTTGGGGATACCGAAGGCCACGCGGCAAACGAGCAGACGCCCTTTCGCCCCCGCAGCCCATACGCCGTCGCCAAGAGTACGGCGCACTGGCTCGTCGCGAACTACCGGACCGCATACAGGCTGCACGCCAGCACCGGAATATTGTTCAACCATGAATCACCCTTGCGCCCTGAGCGTTTCGTGACAAAGAAGATCGTGACGGCGGCGGTCCGCATCGCCGCAGGCGACCGGACACGTCTTATGCTGGGGAACATTAATATCAAACGAGACTGGGGCTGGGCCCCCGAATATGTCGACGCAATGTGGCGCATGCTGCAGCAGCCCGCCGGCTCGGACTTCGTGATCGCCACGGGGAAAAGCCACACTCTCGAGGAGTTTGCCGAGACTGCGTTCGGGCAGGTTGGGCTTGACTGGCGCGAGCACACTGATCTTTCGGAGGCACTAATGCGGCCTTCTGATCTCGCCGAAGGCCGTGGCGACGCTTCCAGAGCGCGGGAAGTTCTCGGTTGGTCGGCGACTTACCGCATGCGCGATGTCGTCAAGGCAATGGTTGAGGCCGAGATGGCTGAGGTCGAGCGCCGGTGAAAGTCGCATTCGACCACCAGATCTTCTCTTTCCAGCGGTACGGCGGCGTTTCGCGCTATTTCTTCGAGCTGGCAAGCCGCTTGCCTACTTATGGCATCGAGGCACCGGTCGTTGCTCCGTTGCACGTTAACAACTACCTGAAAGGAGATGCTGCGCGCCGTCTAACGCGTGGCAAGTATGTACCCTACACATTCGGAGGCATTCCCGTTGTCCCTATTGTGAACCGGTTTGCCGCACCGCTGGCATGGCGGGGAGTGAATGCGGACATCATTCACGAAACCTACTTCGCAGAAAAGGCTTTCGGGAAGGGTCGGCGACGCGTGGTGACGATGTACGACATGATCTATGAGCTGTTCCCTAACGAGTTCCCCGACGCAACGCGGGTGACAGGCGCCAAACGCGCCGCGGTCAATCGCGCCGACCATGTGATCTGTATTTCCGAAAATACGCGGCGGGACCTTGTGCGTCTTTTCGACATCGACCCAGCACGAACTAGTGTTGTGCATCTCGGCTATTCGATGACCACAGAGACCGACACCCTAGAACAGGATAATGGCGAGCGCGGATTATCACTCCTCTACGTAGGAAATCGCCGGGGCTACAAGAACTTCAGTACCCTGCTGCAGGCCTACGGCAGCTCTCCGGTTCTGCAGGAATTCGAGCTGATAGCCTTCGGCGGCCCCCCACTGCTGCCCGACGAGCACAAAGAGATCAGTCGGTTGGGCATCACCGACCGGGTGCGCCACGAGTCCGGCTCTGACCAGGAGCTAGCCGCACGCTACCGCGCAGCCACCGCGTTCGTCTTCCCGTCGAAGTACGAGGGCTTCGGGCTTCCACCCCTCGAAGCCATGAACCACGGCTGCCCGGTCGTTTGTAGCAATGCTGGATCGATTCCAGAAGTTGTCGGGGACGCGGGCTCTTATTTCGATCCCAACAGCCCCGAGGAGCTACGCACGGCTCTGGAACGCGTCGTGACGACGCAAGGAATGCGGGATGATCTACGGGCACACGGATACGCGCGCCTCGCCGCATTCTCCTGGGACAAGTGTGCTGCGGAGACGGCGCGAATCTACCGCGAAATCATCTGACAGCGGTTTCTGTTTGAACTTCCGTAACTAGGAGCCGCAACCCACCCAACGGGCAGTGCAGCGAAAGCATGCGCGTCGGCTCGTTGGCCAGCGCCAGGCTGAACCAATGGCGATGCCCATCGTGCAGCAGAAGATAGATAATGGCATTTGGCATCGCCTACAGCACGACAAACGAAAGGCAGACCTAGTCGTGAAGTTCGCCCTGGCCAGCTACGGCACCCGCGGCGACGTCGAGCCCTGCACCGCGGTCGCCCGGGAACTGCGTCGCCGCGGGCACGAAGTCGGCATGGCCGTCCCGCCCAACCTGGTCGCCCTCGTCGAGTCGGCCGGATTGACGGCCGCCGCCTATGGACCGGACCAGCAGGAAGGCTTCTGGGACACGGACTTCCTGGCCAAGTTCTGGAACTTTCCCGAAGTTAGACGGCGATGGCGGGAAGCCCAGGACATGCTTGTCCGGTCCTGGGCGGAGATGAGCGCGACGCTGACATCGCTGTCCGAGGGTGCCGATCTGGTGTTCACCGGCCCGGGCTTCCCGGGGATCGCGGCGGACGTGGCCGAGCACCTCGGCCTTCCGTTGGCCACCATGCATTACTTCCCGATGCGGCCCAACGGCCGGCTCGCCCCGAACCTGCCGGCGCCGCTGGTCCGCTCGGGGATGGCCGCGCTGGACTGGGTCCAGTGGCGGGTGACCAAGAAGGCCGAGGACGCGCAGCGCCGGGCATTCGGCCTGCCGAAGGTGAAGGGTCCCGCGCCGCAACGGATGGCCGCGCGCGGTGCGTTGGAGATTCAGGCCTATGACGAAGTGTGCTTTCCCGGCCTGGCCGACGAATGGGCGAAGTGGGCCGGCCAGCGCCCCTTTGTCGGGACGCTGACCATGGAGCTGACGACGGACGTCGACGACGAGGTCGCATCGTGGATCGCGGCGGGAACGCCGCCGATCTGCTTCGGCTTCGGCAGCACAACGGTCGATTCGCCGGCCGACACCATCACCATGATCGCCGAGGCCTGCGCGGAGTTGGGCGAGCGGGCGTTGGTGTGCTCGGGCAAAACCGATTTCAGTGGCGTCGCCCATCCCGACCACGTCAAGGTCGTGGGCGTGGTCAACTACGCAACGGTCTTTCCCGCTTGCCGGGCGGTGGTGCACCACAGCGGCGCGGGGACCACAGCCGCTGGCCTGCGCGCCGGCGTGCCTACCTTGAGCCTTTGGAGCATGAGCGATCAGAAGATCTGGGCAGGCCAGGTGGATCGGTTGAAAGTCGGTGTCGCCCGGCCGTTTTCCCAAACCACGCGCGCGTCGCTGGTGGCCGACCTGCGCCAGATCCTCTCCCCCGACTACGTCTCCCGCGCCCGCGAGCTGGCCGCCCGGATGACCAAGCCCGCGGACAGCATCACCAAGACCGCCGACCTTCTGGAAAACTTCGCGCGCGTGGGACGGATTGGGTGAGGAGCCATACCCCCGACGTCGCCGGTGCACGGCAACTGCAAGGCTAGGACCCGTGACGAAATTCGTTCTCGCCGGGTATGGAACGCGCGGCGACATCGAGCCTTTGGCGGCTGTCGGCCGCGAGCTGGTGCGCCGAGGGCACGACGTCGCCATGGCCGTCCCGCCGGAATTGGTGGGCTTCGCCGAGTCCGCCGGGCTCGCGGCGGTCCCGTACGGCCCGGAACTGCATGATTTCCTGGACGAGGAGTTCCTCCGCAACATGTGGGCGGAGTTCTTCCGGAACATCTGGACGGTCCGCAGCCCGATCCGACTGATGCGCAAGGTGTGGGAGCCCCTCATCCGGCATTGGGGCGAGGTGAGCACCACGCTCACGTCGCTTGCGGCCGGCGCCGACCTGCTCTGCACCGGCCTGAATTTCGAGCAGGCCGCCGCCAACGTCGCCGAGTTCTACGGCATTCCGCTGGCGACACTGCATCACTTCCCGATGCGGGCCAACGGCCAGCTCGTTCCGCGCGTGCCGGCGCCGCTGTTCCGCTCCAGCATGAAGACGGTCGAGTGGTTGTTTTGGCGCTCGACCAAGCGGGTCGAGAACGAACAGCGCCGCGAACTCGGGTTGCCCGCCGCCACGAAACCCTCCCCGCGGAGGATCGCCGAACGCGGCTCGCTCGAGATCCAGGCCTATGACGACGTCTGCTTTCCCGGCCTGGCCGCCGAATGGGCGAAGAAATGGGGCGACCGACGGCCCTTTGTCGGCGCGCTGACCATGGAGTTGACCACGGACGCCGACGAGGACGTGGCGTCGTGGATCGCCGGTGGCTCACCGCCGATCTGCTTCGGTTCGGGCAGCATTCCCCTCGAGTCTCCTTCCGCCACAGTCGAGATGATCAGCTCGGCATCCGCGACCCTGGGCGAGCGGGCGCTGCTGTGTTTCGGCGGAACCGACTTCAGCGGAGTGCCGCATTCCGGCCACGTCAAGCTCGTGGGCGTGGTGAATTACGCATCGGTGTTCCCGGCGTGCCGGGCGGTCGTTCATCACGGAGGTTCGGGCACCACCGCCGCGAGCCTGCGTGCCGGCGTCCCCACGCTGATCCTGTGGAGCTCGGCCGACCAGCCCTACTGGGGGAATCAGGTCAAGCGCCTCAAGGTGGGAACCGCCCGACGCTTCTCGGAGACCACCGAAGGCTCGCTTGTCGCGGACCTCCGCGAGATCCTCGCCCCGGAGTATGCTGCCCGGGCCCGCGAACTCGCCGCCCGGATGACCACCCCCGCCGAGAGCATCGCCAAGGCCGCCGATCTCTTGGAGAAGGCCGCCCGGGAGAAAGCCTCTAGCTGAAGCGATGCTTAACGGGCCGGCTTGATCAGCAGGCCCTGACCCGTCGGCAACGCGCAGATCTTCACGCCCAGTTCGTTCGCCACCGCATCCATGGCGGCGCGCTGCTCGTCACGCCCCCGGTTGGCGTAGTCATCGAGAAGCACGAACGCTCCCGGTGTGAGCCGCGGCCAGAAATGGCGCAGCGCGGCGACTTCCGGTGGGGCGCAGTTCATGTCGATGTGCAGATACGCGATGGCGGTCGCGTCGACCTCGTCGAGCGTCTCCGGCACCGCGCCGACGATGATGCGGTGGTTCTGCCATTCGGCAAAATTGGCGCGGACACTTTGGACCCCGCTGGCATACATCCCGTTGCGCAGGTGATCTTCGCTGATCTCCAGTGCCCCGGACCGGCGTTCGTTCTCGGTGACGAAGCGCGGGTCGAGTCCGGCGAACGTGTCGAGCAGGTAGAACGTCTTGCCCAGCCGGTCCCAGTCCAGGTATTCCATGATGGCGCTGCTCAAGAACCCGTAGCTCACGCCGCATTCGACGAAGTCGCCGTCGAGCTTGCTGGCGCTGGCCGCCGCCCACAGCCCGACGTGCACGCGCCACTGCCACTGGTACCAATCCTCTTTGCCCAGCGATCGGGCGCCGCGCCGGTAGGCGCGCTGGAAGTCCGGATCGTCCAGGAACGCGTGAAAG
>NZ_LT968776.1:0-1718982 GCF_900240975.1 Mycobacterium sp. 4858
CGAGAGCGCCGGGCAGTAGGCCGGCCAGGCGGGCGAGGGGGAAAACGCCGCCCGGGAAGCGGCGGGTTCCGATGTGATCCGAGGTCCTGCGCCCCCCCGCGGTAATAGAATGTCGATAACCCGAGCCGCTACTGGCGGGGCGGCGGCCGCCGCCACGATTTGGGGAATCGTGGCGGCGGCAGCCGTCGCGCCAGTAGCGTCTCGGATTACCGACATCCGACGACCGTGGGGAGCCGCATGACCTCGGACCACATCGGAACCCGCCGCTTCCCGGCCGGCGTCGCCGCCATCGCCGGCCTGGTCGGCCTACTGCTCGGCGCGCTCGCCACCTTCGCGATCACCGGTCTTGTCTGGACGGTCCGGGTCCAGCTTCCGCCGCCGCCATACCCGCCGCCGCTGTCTTCCCAGTCGGGGGGCGGATGCATCTACCCCTCGCCGCCGACACCCACGTCCGCGCCGGCCGTGATGCCCGCGCCGCCGCTACCGCACGCCTGATGGCCGGCCAATCAGCCTCTTTCCTGTCCAGCCTCGCCGCCCGGGCGCTGCGGTCGCGCCGACTCATGCGCGCACCGATCTGGCTCTACAAGGCCCGCGCGGGCGCGCTGTTCGGATCCCGGATGCTGATGCTCGAGCACACCGGCCGCAAGTCCGGCGCACCGCGCCACGTGGTGTTGGAGGTCGTCGGTCATCCGTCGCCGGACGCCTACCTTGTCGCCTCCGGCTTCGGCCGAAAGGCGCAGTGGTTCCGCAACATTCAGGCGGACCCGCGCGTGCGCGTCTACGTCGGCAGTCGTCCACCGAGGAGCGCCACGGCTCGGGTGCTGCCCCAAGACGAAGCGGACCGCGCGCTGGCCGCCTACATCAGCCGTCATCGCAAAGCGTGGGAGCAGATGAGGCCGGTGCTGGAGGAAACGCTCGGCGTTGCGATCACCGAGACCAACACCCCGCTGCCGCTGGTCGAGTTTCGCCTCGACTAACTGCGGTCGGGCCCCTTAGCCGTCATCACCGCGAACGTCGCCAGGAACATCGCCGCCGGAAGCGCGTTGACGACCTTGTCGCGGACCCGGATGTGTGCGCCGAGCGCCACGACGAAATAGATCGTCAGCATCGCCGTCGTCACCCGCGCCAGGGCCGGGAAACGGGTGACCGACAGCAACCCCACGGCGGCGGCGCCCTTCACCACCGGCAGCACGGGCCGAACGTTCTCCGGCAGGCCCACGTCGTCCAGGACCTTCTTGATCGGGGCGACCTGGACACCGCAGAGCACCGCATCCACGGCGTGGAAGGCGCCGAGCGCCACGTAGGTCTTCGGGGAAGTGAAAACGCTCATGCGGCAATCCTATTGGGCCAACTGCGGTGGCGTCCCGGGCGGTGTGCCGTCCACCGGCTGGCGGGCGCTCGCCTCGGCCTTGGCCACCGCCTGGGCGATCGCGGGATCGGTCTCGGTGGAGAACCAGTCGGCGATGTCCGCGTCGTCCGATTCGGCGGCGTGTTGGGGTGTGTCGTCGACCGGGGAGGGCTCGAACCGGAACACGCCGTCCTGACCCGGGGTCCCCAGCATCCTGGTGAATCCCTGCAGCGCCGCATTGAAGTCGCTCGGCACCACCCACACCTTGTTGGCGTCACCGCGCGCCATCTCCGGCAGGGTCTGTAGGTACTGATAGGCCAGCATCTCCGGGGTGGGCCGGCCGGCCTTGATCGCCGCGAACGTCTTCTCGATGGCCTTGGCCTGCCCCTGCGCCCGTAAGTAGGCCGCGGCGCGCTCACCCTGGGCGCGCAGCATGCGCGACTGCCGGTCGGCTTCGGCGGCCAGGATCGCGGCCTGCTTGGCGCCCTCGGCGGCCAGGATCTGCGCCTGCTTGGCACCCTCGGCCTGGGTGATCGCGGCCTGCCGGTTTCCTTCGGCGGTCAGGATCATCGCCCGCTTCTCGCGGTCGGCCTTCATCTGCTTTTCCATCGAGGCCTGAATGGACGGCGGCGGGTCGATGCTGCGCAGCTCGACCCGGGCGACCCGCAGGCCCCAGCGACCGGTCGCCTCGTCGAGCACACCGCGCAGTTGACCGTTGATCTGGTCGCGCGAGGTCAACGTCTGCTCCAGCGTCATGCCGCCCACCACGTTGCGCAGCGTGGTGGTGGTGAGCTGCTCCACACCGACGATGTAGTTGCTGATCTCGTAGACGGCCGCCTGTGGGACGGTGACCTGGAAGTAGACCACCGTGTCGATGTTGAGGGTCAGGTTGTCCTCGGTGATCACCGGCTGCGGCGGGAACGACACCACCCGCTCGCGCAGATCCACCCGCGCGCGCACCCGGTCGATGAACGGCACCAACAACGTCAGCTGACCACTGACCGTCCTGCTATATCGGCCCAGCCGCTCGATCACCGCGGCCTCCGCCTGCGGGATCAGCGCCACCGACTTGGCCACCACCACGATGGCGAAGATCACCAGGACGGCCAACAACACTAAACCAGCAACCGCACCTTGCACGCGAGTTCCTTTCTCTCCCAAGGTCTCTGGTGGTGTCTCCGGCAGCCGTTACGGGCCGCTTTTGAAGACCACCGCCGTGGCGCCGTCGATCTGTAAGACGGTCACCGATTCCCCCGGTTCGTAGACATCCCCCTCGTTGAGCGGACGCGCCGTCCACACCTCGCCGTCGAGCTTCACCTGGCCCTCGTCGCGCGAGATCCGCTCCAGCACCAGCGCGTTCTTGCCCTCCAGCGCCTCAATCCCCATCTCCGGCACGTGCGCGGGCGTCAACTGCCGCCGCAGCGCCGGGCGAACCAGCACCAGCAGCAGGATGGACACGACCAGAAACACCGTCCCGTCCGCCCACCCCGGCCAATCCGTCAGCCAGCTGGTGATTGCCGCCGCCAGCGCACCGCCGCCGAGCATCACCAAAAACATATGACCCGTGAGCGCCTCCGCACCGGCAAGCACCAGCGCGAATATTAGCCAAAGCACCGCGGCGTGCATGCGGCCAGAATACGCGTGATCCGCCTTTGCCGGGCAAAACAACTACACTGCGGAATCGTGTGGTGTCCCAGTGTCTCGCTGTCCCTGTGGGCCAACGCCTGGCTCGCAGGCAAGGCCGCGCCCGACGACGTCCTCGACGCGTTATCGGTATGGGCGCCAAAGCAATCGGTCACCGCGTATGATGCGGTCGCCGCCGGGCACACCGGGCTTCCGTGGCCCGATGTGCACGACGCCGGGACGGTGACGCTGCTGCAGACGCTGCGCGCCGCGGTTGGCCGGTCGTCGCCCGCTTCGGGCGGCCCGGACCCCCTGCGCGGAACGATCAACGTGCTTTTGCCCGTGCCCGGTGACGTGCGCGGGCTCGCCCCGGGGACGCAGTTCGAGCGTGACGCCCTGGCCGCGGGTGAGGCGATCATCGTCGCGAGCCCGGCCGAGCCCGCCACCGCCGTAGGCCTGGTTCCCGAGTTCTCCTACGGCGACGAACCCGAGGACTTCCCCGAGCCGTACGCGCTGTCCTGGACGGTGTACTCGCTGCCGGGTGCGCCGGTGCTCGATCACTACGAGCTGGGCGATGCCGAATACACGCTGCGGTCGGCGGTGCGGTCGGCCGCGGACGCGCTCGGCGCCATCGGGCTGGGATCGGCCGCCGCCGACATCGACGATCCCCGGGGCCTCGTCGAGCAGCTGCTGGAATCCGCACGGCAGCACCGGGTTCCCGACCACGCGCCCACCCGCGCGCTGCGGGTGCTGGAGAACGCCGCGCACGTCGACGCGATCATCGCGGTCAGCGCCGGGCTCAGTCGCTCACCCGATTCACCGGAGCGTTTCGCCGCGCCCCTGGTCGCCGGCCCCGAGCCGTTCGGAACGCAATCCTCCTCGGAGGCACGGATCGCCAGCGACGCGCTGCGCCCGCTGACCGCCGTCGTGCGCTCGGCGCGGATGGCCGCCGTCACCGCGATCCTGCACTCGGCGTGGGCTGACTAGTTGTACTCGTCTTCCCGCACGCAGTGCGGTGGCCGGCACGGCGCACCGTCGACGCTGGCCAGACAGCCGGGCACCGGGTCCGGCCCGACAACCCGGGCCGGCTCGCGGCCGGCGCGCAGTTCGTCGATCAGATCGGCGGCCAGCCGGGCGAATCGCCGATCGGCGTTGGGCGTGGCGGCCCGCGCGAACGCCAGCCCGGCCGCGTCGGCCTGGGATCGCAACTCCTCGTCTAGATCCCACACCACCTCGATGTGGTCGGCGACGAATCCGATCGGACAGACGATGACCGCCTCCGTGCCCGAGGCGGCCAGCGCGCAGAGGTGATCCTCGACGCTGGGCTCAAGCCACGGCACCTGCGGCGGGCCCGACCGCGACTGCCAGGCCAGGTCGTAATCGGCGTAGCCGGCGGCGGCCGCGACAAGCCTTGTGGCGTAAGCGACTTGACGACTGTACAGCCGCGGGCCGAGGCGCTGATCGGCGGCCACCGGGACCGAGTGCGCGGTGAACACCAGCCGGGCTCCGGCGGGCATCTTCGCGGCCGCGGCCGTGACCGCGCCCGCGAACATCTCGACGAAGAGCGGGTGGTCGAAGTACGGCCGCAACTTCACCAGCTCGGGCGCTGTCGCCCCGGCCTCGCGACGCGCCCTGGCGATGTCTTCGGTGTACTGCGTGCAGCTGGAGTAGCCGCTCCACGCCGACGTGGTGAACACCGCGGCACGACGAACACCGTTGTCGCGCATGGCCTTCACGGTGTCTTCGACGTAGGGCTCCCAGTTGCGGTTGCCGAAGTAGACCGGCAGGTCCTGTACCGCCTCGAGCTCGGCGATCAGGGCGCGGTTGATGCCGTTGATCGGTGATACCCCACCGAAGTGCAGGTAATGCTGGGCGACGTCGTCCAGGCGTTCGGGCGGCACGTTGCGTCCGCGGGTGACGTTCTCCAGGAACGGCCGCACCTGCTCGGGCCCCTCCGGGCCGCCGAAGGACAGCAGCAGGACGGCGTCGAATTCCATTAGGGCTTACAGTAACTGGGTGCTCGCGCCACCATCGGCGAAGATGATGGTGCCGGTGGTGGCGGGCAACCAGTCGGAGAGCACGGCGCACACGGTCTTGGCGACGGGCGTGGGGTCCTTCATGTTCCAGCCGATCGGCGCGCGCTGGTCCCAGCCCTCTTCCAGCAGTTGCATCTGAGCGCCGGCCTCCTCGCCGAGCGCGCCACCGACGATCGCGGACATCGCCAGCGTCCGGATGGGGCCCGCCGCAACGAGATTGGAGCGCACCCCGAACTTGCCGGCCTCGCGGGCGACGAACCGGTTGACCGATTCGAGCGCGCTCTTGGCCACGGTCATCCAGTTGTAGGCCGGCATCGCCCGGCTGGGGTCGAAGTCCATGCCGACGATCGACCCGCCGGGGTTCATGATCGGCAGCAGCGCCTTCGCCAGCGAGGCATACGAATACGCGGAGATGTGGATGCCCTTGGAGACGTCCTCATACGGGGCGTCGAAGAACGGGTTGATGCCCATCCCGGTCTGCGGCATGAAGCCGATCGAGTGCACCACACCGTCCAGCTTGTTGCCCTCGCCGATCTCGGCGGTGACCCGCTCGGCCAGGGTCCTCAGGTGCTCCTCGTTCTGCACGTCCAGTTCGATCAGCGGGGCCTTCTCCGGCAGCCGGTCGGCGATGCGCTGGATCAGCCGCAACCGGTCGAAGCCAGTGAGCACCAACTGGGCGCCCGCTTCCTGGGCCACCTTGGCGATGTGAAACGCGATCGACGAGTCGGTGATGATCCCGGAGACCAGGATCCGTTTGCCGTCGAGCAGTCCTGCCATGTTTGTCCTTAATGTCCTTGTGTCGGGGTTATTCAGTGGCCCATGCCCATGCCGCCGTCGACGGGGATGACCGCGCCGGCGATGTAGCTCGCATCCTCGGACGCCAGGAAGCTGACCGCCCCGGCGACTTCTTCGGCGGTGCCGACCCGCTTGGCCGGGATGAATTCCAGTGCGCCCGCCTGGATTCGCTCGTCCAGCGCGCGGGTCATCTCGGTGTCGATGTAGCCGGGGGCGACCACGTTGGCGGTCACCCCGGCCTTGGACAGCTCGCGGGAGATCGAGCGTGCCATGCCGATCAGGCCGGCCTTGGCGGCCGCGTAGTTGGCCTGGTTGCCGATGCCCCACATGCCGGACACCGACCCGATGAAGATGATGCGGCCGAACCGCTTGCGCTGCATGCTGCGCGACGCCCGCTGGGCCACCCGGAACGCCCCGGTCAGGTTGGCGTCGATGACCTCGGTGAAGCGCTCCTCGGTCATCCGGATGAGGAAGGCGTCTTTGGAGATGCCGGCGTTGGATACCAGCACCTCGACCGGACCCTGGTGCTCCTCGACCTCTTTGAACGCGCGGTCGACGGCCTCGTAGTCCGTGACGTCACACACCACACCGAAAAGCCCCTCGGGCGCCCCGGATCCGCGGTGCGTGACGGCCACCTTGTGGCCGTCGGCGGCCAGCCGCTGCGCGATCGCCAGTCCGATGCCTCGGTTTCCGCCCGTCACCAGGACTGAGCGGGATACGAAGGCGGGTTTGCCGCCGGTGGCGGTACTTTCGGTGGTGCTCTCGGTGGCCGTGTCAGTCACCCCGTCAACCTATCGCCTGGGGTTGCCGGGACCGTAATGTCCCCCCTTTCGCGCCGCGAGCGTAGCCACGCTGCGAGTTTTGGGTCGGGATTTCGCAGTGTGGTTACGCTCGCGCGCAATGTCGGTGGTCGTCGGCACACTTCCGCCATGACAGACGCCTTCCTGGGCAGTGAGGCGCTGGCTGTCGGGGCGTTGACACCCTACGAGCTGCGCAGTCGGTACACAGCCCTGCACAAAGACGTATACGTGCCGAAGGACGCCGCGCTTACTGCGGTGTTGCGGGCGAAGGCATGCTGGTTGCGTTCGCGGCGGCGCGGTGTGCTCGCCGGCTTCTCGGCCTGCGCGCTGCACGGCTCGAAGTGGATCGATGCCACGTTGCCGGCCGCAATCATCGACACCAACCGCCGTCCTGCCGCTGGAGTGGAGATCTGGGAAGAACGCATCGAGACCGACGAGATCGCCGTGATCAGCGGCATGCGAGTCACATCGCCCGCGCGCACCGCGCTCGACCTCGCGAGGCGCTGCCGTTCGGGTGTCGCGGTCGCGGCTATCGACGCCCTGGTGCAGGCGACGGATCTGAAGATGGCCGACGTCCAGCCCTTGGTCGACCGATATCGGGGGCGTCGAGGTATGAAGGCAGCGCGCGACGTCCTGCAACTCGTCGACGGTGGGGCACAATCGCCGAAGGAAACCTGGTTACGCCTGCTTTTGATTGAGGCTGGATTGCCCCGTCCCCAAACGCAAATCCCAGTTCTGAACGAATGGGGCTGGGCCGAGGCGTATTTGGACATGGGTTGGGATGACATCAAGGTCGCCGCGGAGTACGACGGCGACCAACACCGGTCCAGCCGCTATCACTACGTGAAAGATATTCGCCGTCTCGAGAAACTGGAACGCCGTTACGGGTGGATCGTGGTCCGCGTCGTCGCTGAGGACCACCCCGACGACATCATCCGCCGGGTGCGCGAGGCACGCGCTTCGCGAGCGTAACCACACTGCGAAAATTCGGGCCAGATTTCGCAGTGGCGTTACGCTCGCGGGCCAAGAGGGCCCACCGAGGCCAAGGGGTCGAGGACCCACCGAGGCCAAGGGGTCTAGGCGCGCGAGCCAAAGGGGTCTAGGCGCGCGAGCGAAGAAACCTCAGGTCGGGAGGCGGCGGTTGATGAGCAACGCCGCCAGGGCCGCAAGCGCCAGCACCAGCGCACCCAACCGCACCCAGCCCATGCTGGCGTCGCCCTTGATCGTCTCGTAGCCGATCTGCTGCTGCAGCGTCGCGTAGACGGCCTTCAGCTCGGCGAGGCTGGCGGCGTTGTACCAACTGCCCCCGGAGAGCTCGGCGACCTTCTTCATCGTCGAGTCGTCGACGGGCACCGGCTGCCGCTGGTCGTTGATCTCGACGAACCCGTACGGCGTGCCAAACGAGATCGTCGAGATCGGCACGCCCTGATCCTTGGCGGTGCGCGCGGCGGTGAAGGCGCCCTTGGGGTTGTCCGGATTGGTCGGCATCGTCTCCTTGCCGTCGGAGAACAACACGATGCGCGCCGGCGGCGGTGTGTCGCCACCCCCGATCACCGCGCCCACGGTGGCGATGGCCTGCAACGCGGTGAAGATGCCCTCGCCCGTCGCGGTGCGGTCGGCGAACTGCAGCTTGTCCAGGGCGTTCTTCGTCGCGTCCCGGTTGGTCGTCGGCTGCACCAGCACGGTCGCGGTGCCCGCGTACTCGATCAGCCCGAGGTTGATGCCCGGCGTCAGCTCGTCGGCGAACTGCTTGGCCGCCTCCTGGGCGGCCGCCATCCGGTTCGGCTGCACGTCGGTGGCTCGCATCGACTGCGACACGTCGATCACCAGCATCACCACCGCGCGGTTGCGCGGAATCCGCACGTCGTGCGTCGGCCCGGCCATCGCGATCGTGAACAGCACCAGCGACGCCACCAGCAGGATCGCCGGCACATGCCGCCACCGGGGAGGCCGCTCGGGGGCGACGCTTTCCAGCAGCTCCATGTTGGCGAACCGCAGCATGCGCCGCTGCCGCGCCAACTGCATCACGATGTAGAGCGCGGCGAGCCCGACGACGACGAGCAGGAACAGGAAAAACCACGCATGTTCGAAGCCCGACAACGACATCGGGCCGAGGAGCGGCAACGTCACTGCCGCCCCGCCAATGCACCGCGCCTGCGGGACTCGACGAACCGGACGATGTCCGCGATCCAGTCGCGGTCGGTGCGCAGCGTCAGGAGCGGGGCCCCGCAGCTGCGGATGGTGCGCGCCACCTCAGCGCGGTGCGCCGCGGCGGCCTTGGCGAAGTCGTCGCGCAGCTGGGCGTCGATGGTGAATTCGCGGGTGACCCCGGACTCGGCGTCCTGCAGCACGACGTCGCCGATGTCGGGCAGCTCGATGTCGCGGGGGTCCAGCACCTCGATCGCGAGCACCTCATGACGAGCCGAGATCGCGCGCAGCGGACGCATCCAGTTGATCGGCCCGAGGAAGTCGCTGATGATCACCGCCATGCCGCGGCGTCGCTCCGGGCGGCGCAAGGCGTCGATGGCGGTGGCCAGGTCCCCGCGCACCCCCACCGGCGCCCGGGGGGTGGTGGCGATGGTGCGCAGCAGCGTCTGCTCGTGCTGGCGCCCCGAGCGCGCCGGGACGCGCTTCATCGTCGCGCCGTTGGCGATCAGCGCCCCGAGCCGGTTGCCGCCGCCGCTGTTGAGGAACGTGATCGCGGCCGAGGCCGCCACCGCCAGGTCCCGCTTCTCGCACCCCACGGTGCCGAAGTCCAGGCTGGCCGACATGTCGACCACCAGCCAGGTTTCCAGCTCGCGGTCGGCGATCATCTGCCGGACGTGCGGGTGCGTGGTGCGCGCGGTGACGGCCCAGTCCATGCGCCGGACGTCATCGCCTGGCTGGTACTCGCGCGACTCCCCCGGCTCCGAACCCGGCCCCGGGATCAGGCCCAGGTGGTCGCCGTGCAGGACGCCGTCGAGCTTGCGCTTGACCGTCAGCTCGAGTTGCCGCAGCGCCGCCGCCAGCTTCGGGTCGACGATCTGCCCGCGCTGCATCGATGGCGGATGTGCGATCGCCGCCGGCTGCTGGGGCTCGGTCACCGACCGCTGGCCGCGCCGGCGGGCTGCATCACCGGGGGCACCGACTGCCCTTGCTGCGGAACGGCGTTGACCTGCGGCAGGGCCACCGTCTGCAGCACCCGGTTGATGACGATCTCCGGCGAGATCTCGTCGGCGAGGGCGTCGTAGGTGAGCACCAGGCGGTGCCGCAGCACGTCGGGGATGACGTCCACGACGTCTTGCGGGATCACGTAGTCGCGGCCGCGCACCAGCGCCAGCGAGCGCGACGCCGCGATGATGCCCAGCGACGCACGCGGGGACGCCCCGAAGGAGATCCACGTCTTGACGTCGTTCATGCCGAGCTGTTCGGGGTGGCGGGTGGCGGTCACGACGCGCACCACGTAGTCGACCAGCGCATGGTGGACGAAGTTGTTGGCCGCGATGTCCTGCAGGCGCAACAGGTCGCCGGTGGCCATGATCTGCTTGGGCTCGGGCGGGCGCACACCCATCCGGTAGATGATCTCCCGCTCCTCCTCGGGCGTCGGGTAGCCGACGTTGATCTTGAACAGGAAGCGGTCGCGCTGGGCCTCGGGCAGCGGGTAGACGCCCTCGTGCTCGATCGGGTTCTGGGTGGCCATCACCAGGAACGGGTTGGGCAGCGGGAAAGTCTTGCCGCCGATCGACACGTGGCGTTCCTGCATGACCTCCAGCAGCGCCGACTGCACCTTGGCGGGCGCGCGGTTGATCTCGTCGGCAAGCAGGAAGTTGACCACCACGGGGCCGAGTTCGGTGTCGAACTCCTCCTTGCCCTGCCGGTAGATGCGGGTACCGATGATGTCGGTGGGAACCAGGTCGGGGGTGAACTGGATGCGGGCGAACGTGCCGCCGACGACCTTGGCGAAGGTCTCGACGGCCAGCGTCTTGGCCACGCCGGGGACACCCTCGAGCAACACGTGCCCCTTGGAGAGCAGGCCGACCAGCATCCGCTCGACGAGCTGGTCCTGCCCGACGATGATCCGCTTGACCTCGAAGATGGCCCGCTCGAGGGTGTGGACTTCGGCGGCCAGGCCGTTACCGGCACCACCCGACGGCGCTTCATGGGCCGGCGGGCCGGACTGTCCGCCCGGGCCCGGGTAACCGCTGGCGCCCGGGGGCGGCCCACCTGCTGCTGTCATCAATAACCCTCCACAGCTCATTCGGACACGACTGCTTGCAACACCACTGTCGTGGGGCCGCGACGTGCCCGCGTCCAACTATTCCAGGCCCGCCGGATTCCGTCGACGCTGGTGGTTCGCCCCCGGCAACCGGTGGGGCGGACCGCGCCTGGATCAGTACTCGATGATCCTAGTCAGGAACGGCGTCATGCCGGGCTTGCGAACCGGGCTGACGGTCACCTTGCCGGCGAGGCTGGACGCCTCCAGCATCTGCCCATTGCCCAGATACATCGTGACGTGCTGGCCGCCGTTAGGGCCGTAGAAGATCAGGTCGCCGCGCCTGGCCTGGTCCGGCGGGATGTGCCGGCCGGCGTTGTACTGGTCGCCGGAGAACCGCGGGATCAGCACGCCGACGCCGGCGAAGCCGTACCGCATCAGGCCCGAGCAGTCGAAACCGGTGATGTTGGCGCCGTCGCCGACGCCCTTGCTGGGACCGTCCAGCGAGCCACCGCCCCAGGAGTAGGGAACGCCCATCTGCGATCCCATCCGCTTGATCACGTACTCGATGGCCTGCCGGCCGTAGACGCGGGGAATCTTGCCGCCCGGGTTGGTCGGGGCGGCCGCGGTGGGAGCGGGATCCCCCAGGATGTTGATTCCGAGGCCGCCGAGGAATTGCCTGCCCAGGTCCATCGTCGTTTGGGTCGCCTGCGCGGTGGCCTGCAGCGACGCGTTGGCGACCGCGAGCGGGTCGCCGGGGGCGCCGGCGCTGATCGTCGCGGGCAGGGTGGGGTCCCACGCCCCGGGGTCGGCCGCGGCCGGGGCGGACCCGGAGTAGGCCACAGACAGCAGCAGCCCGGTCACCACGGTGGTGATCCAGGCGAAGTTGATCAGACGAATCCGCTTGTGGTGCATGGCTTTCCGTTCACTTCTCATTCGTTCACCACTCGATGTAGCGGACCACGTAGGGCGTCATGCCGCTGGTGCGCACCGGTGCGACGCGGACTTTCAGACCGATGTCGGGAGCCTCGAGCATCTGGCCGTCGCCGAGGTAGATGGTCACGTGCTGGCTGCCGCCCGGCCCGTAGAAGATCACGTCGCCGCGACGCATCTGCGAGGACGGGATCTTGCGGCCGAGGTTGTACTGCGAGCCCGAGTAATGCGGCAACTTGATGCCCACGCCGGCGAACGAGTACAGGACCAGGCCCGAACAGTCGAAGCCGGTGATGCCGGCCCCGGAGTCGATGCCCTTGCTCGGGCCGGCCGCGTTGCCGCCGCCCCAGGAGTAGGGCACGCCGATCTGCGACATCCCGCGGCGGATCACGTATTCGGTGGCCTGCCGCCCGTACACCCGCGGGATCCGACCGGAAGTCCCGCCGGGGGCCGCGTTGGTGATGCCGGTGTCGTCGGGCTTGAGGATGCCGAGCTGCTGCAGGAAGTTGCGGCCCAGGCCGGCGGTGACCTGCGTCGAGGTGGCGGAAATGCCCAGCACCTGGTTGATCACCGCGATCGGGTCGCCCGGCACGTTGGCGCTGGGGATCATCGGCAGCGTGGGGTCCCAGGCGCCGTCCCAGCGGCGGGCCCCGCCCTGCGGTGCCGGCGCGCCCGGCGAGCCGGTCTCCCACCGGTCGCCCGATGCGGGGGCGGCGGGTCCGCCGGGACCCGTCGACCATTGCCGTTTGGCCGCTTCGAGTTTGGTCTGAGCCTCGTCGCGTTCGGCGGCCAGGCGAGTGATCTGTTCGCGTTGTTCGTCGAACTTGCGCTTGGAGTCGGTCAGCGCCGCCACCGCGGCGTCCTGGCTGCCCTTGGCGTCGGCGGCGGCCTTGTCGGCCTTCTGCTTGGCCAGCCGCGCCGCCGATTCCTTGTTCACCTGTTCGGTGCGCGCCCGCTGCAGCTTGGCCATCACCGTCTGGGAACTCGCGGACAGGGTCTTGGCGGCGGCCTGGGTGGCGATGATGTCGTCGGGGCTGCTGGCGGTCAGGTAAGCGTTCGAGGGGCCGTTCATGTAGGTGGCCGCCGCGAACGTGTCGAACCGCTGCTGCGCCGCGGCGATCGCGGCGTTGGCGTCTTTGACCGCCTGCTGGCTTGTCTCCAGGTCGTGCTGGGCCGCCGCGGCGTTGTCCCGGGAGGTCTCGACGTCGACCAGCGCCTTGTTGACGCTTTCCTGTTCGGTCTGGATTTCGGCGCTCAGGTTTTCCAGCCGTTGGTTGGCCTTGGCGACGTTGGCGATCAAGCCGGCCAGGCTGTCCGCGGCGGGATCACCGTGCGCGAGCCCCGGCGTGCAAAGCAGCAGGGCCACGCTCACCACCGATGGCACGACCGGCCGGACCAGCCTCGCGACCGGCCTCACAGCGGAGCCCCGGCGTGTGCGTGTCATTCGACTCAGGTCTCCTACGGCTCAACGTGACGGGCGGCGCCGGCCACGAAGTTCACAAAGGGCGCCAAAGACAACAGCAGCATCATTTGCACCGTACGTCACACTTTTGGGCGTGCAAACGCTCCGCCGAAATCGCACTCTCTACGTGCGTTTAATGTGACCGAACGGTGACCTACCGTGTTTGCCGCGCGGTGGCAGCGCGACCCCGGTGACCGTGTTTCGGCCGAGGCGGACGCGCCTGGCTAGGCCGTGTTGGTGGGCGTCACTTCCTGCGCCCCCGCCGAATCCGCCGGGGTTGCTGAACGCTTGCTGCGCAACTGCAGGAAGCGGGTCCCGACCGCCGCCGCGAGCACGGCGAGCAACAGGAAGATGGTCAGGCCCGTCCAGGGAAATTCCGGGGCTTCCAGCTCGTTGAGGAAGTGCTGGGCCGAGACGACCGGATTGCCCGTCTTGGCGTGATCCTCGCCGGCCTCGAGCGTGACGCGCGGGAATTGCGTGCTGTAGCTCCCGACGTAGCTCGTGCTCAGGGTCAGGACGGTGGCGTCGTGATAGTCGGCGCCGACCACCGTGGAGATGTCGCGCAGCGGGGTGTCGTTCGGAGGGTTGTGATCGAGCAGCACGATCTTGAGGTTGATGCCGTGCGCGTGGGCTTCGTCGACGATGTGCAACAGGCCGGGCATGTCCGCCGCCGGCGCGCTGACGCCCGTGGCGGCGACCTGGGCCTTGACCGCGGTCACGTCGACGTCTTGCGGGATGTAGACGGGTAGGGCCGGGTGCCAGGTCATGATGTCCCTCCTGCCGTAGCGCTACAGGCACCGTACGCGACTTCGGTTCGGGGGGTTTAAACCGTCGACTCAGGCGATAAGACTTGGGGAGTACGGGCGCCCCTTTTAATGCAGGACAAGCGTACTGTTAATGTTGCACCGCACCGCCGACACGGCCCGTCGGTGGAAGAACTTAATCCTCGGGAGTTGAAGTGAGCAAAGAAGATTCTGTGAACTCGTTCGGAGCACGCGACACCCTCAAGGTCGGCGACAAGAGTTATCAGATCTACCGTCTCGACGCCGTCCCCAACACCGAGAAACTCCCCTACAGCCTCAAGGTGCTGGCCGAGAACCTGCTGCGCAACGAGGACGGCAGCAACATCACCAAGGACCACATCGAGGCCATCGCGAACTGGGATCCCAAGGCGGAGCCCAGCATTGAGATCCAGTACACGCCGGCCCGCGTCGTCATGCAGGACTTCACCGGGGTGCCGTGCATCGTCGACCTGGCCACCATGCGGGAGGCCATCGGCGACCTCGGCGGCAAGGCCGAAAAGGTCAACCCGCTGGCGCCGGCCGACCTGGTGATCGACCACTCGGTGATCGCCGACCTGTTCGGCACCGCCGACTCCTTCGAGCGCAACGTCGAGATCGAGTACCAGCGCAACGGCGAGCGCTACCAGTTCTTGCGCTGGGGCCAGGGCGCTTTCCGCGATTTCAAGGTGGTGCCGCCGGGGACCGGCATTGTGCACCAGGTCAACATCGAGTACCTGGCCAGCGTCGTGATGGAACGCGACGGAGTCGCCTACCCCGACACCTGCGTGGGCACCGACTCGCACACCACCATGGTCAACGGCTTGGGCGTGCTGGGCTGGGGCGTCGGCGGCATCGAGGCCGAGGCCGCCATGCTGGGTCAGCCGGTGTCGATGCTCATCCCGCGGGTGGTCGGCTTCAAGCTGACCGGTGAGATCCAGCCGGGCGTCACCGCGACCGACGTGGTGCTGACCGTCACCGAGATGCTGCGCAAGCACGGCGTGGTCGGCAAGTTCGTCGAGTTCTACGGCGAGGGCGTGGCCGAGGTGCCGCTGGCCAACCGCGCCACCCTGGGCAACATGAGCCCCGAATTCGGTTCCACCGCAGCGATTTTCCCGATCGACGAGGAGACCATCTCCTACCTGCGGTTCACCGGCCGCAACGAGGAGCAGCTGGCGCTGGTCGAGGCCTACGCTAAAGAGCAGGGCATGTGGCACGACCCCTCCCACGAGCCGGCCTTCTCCGAATACCTCGAACTCAACCTCTCCGACGTGGTGCCCTCGATCGCCGGGCCGAAGCGCCCGCAGGACCGAATCGCGTTGTCGGACGCCAAGTCCACCTTCCGCGCGCAGATCGGCGACTACGTCGGCGACGACCCCGACAAGAAGGAGTACTCCAAGCTCGACGAGGCGGTCGACGAGTCCTTCCCGGCCAGCGACCCCGGGGCGCTGGAGAACGGTCACGCCGACGACGCCCCGAAGTTCGAATCGGCGGCGGCGCATGCCAAGGGCCGGGTGAGCAACCCGGTGCGCGTGAAGTCCGGCGACCGCGGCGAGTTCGTGCTCGATCACGGCGCGGTGGTGATCGCGGCGGTCACGTCGTGCACCAACACCTCCAACCCCGAGGTGATGCTGGGCGCGGCGCTGTTGGCGCGCAACGCTGTCGAAAAGGGGCTGGCGTCCAAGCCGTGGGTGAAGACCACGATGGCGCCGGGCTCGCAGGTGGTCCACGACTATTACGAAAAGGCCGGCCTGTGGCCGTATCTCGAGAAGCTCGGCTTCTATCTGGTCGGCTACGGCTGCACCACGTGCATCGGCAACTCCGGCCCGCTGCCCGAGGAGATTTCCAAGGCGATCAACGACAACGACCTTTCGGTGGCCGCGGTGCTGTCCGGTAACCGCAACTTCGAGGGCCGGATCAACCCCGACGTGAAGATGAACTACCTGGCGTCGCCCCCGCTAGTGGTGGCCTACGCGTTGGCGGGGACCATGGACTTCGATTTCGAGAACCAGCCGCTGGGTACCGACAAGGACGGCAACGACGTCTTCCTGAAAGACATCTGGCCGTCGCAGAAGGACGTCTCGGACACCATCGCCTCGGCGATCAGCCAGGAGATGTTCACCAAGAACTACGCCGACGTCTTCAAGGGTGACGAACGGTGGCGCAACCTGCCCACGCCGAGCGGCAATACCTTTGAGTGGGACCAGAATTCGACGTATGTGCGCAAGCCCCCGTACTTCGAGGGCATGGCGGCGGAGCCCGAGCCGGTCAAGGACATCACCGGCGCCCGGGTGCTGGCCCTGCTGGGCGACTCGGTGACCACCGACCACATCTCCCCCGCCGGCGCCATCAAGCCGGGCACCCCTGCGGCGCAGTACCTCGACGAGCACGGCGTGGAGCGCAAGGACTACAACTCCTTCGGCTCCCGGCGCGGCAACCACGAGGTGATGATCCGCGGCACGTTCGCCAACATCCGGCTCCGCAACCAGTTGCTCGACGACGTGTCGGGGGGCTACACCCGCGACTTCACCCAAGACCCCGTAGACGGGAAGGCCCCGCAGGCGTTCATCTATGACGCCGCGCAAAACTATGCGGCGCAGAACATTCCGCTGGTGGTCCTGGGCGGCAAGGAGTACGGGTCCGGTTCGTCGCGGGACTGGGCGGCCAAGGGCACCCTGCTGCTGGGCGTGCGGGCGGTGATCGCCGAGTCGTTCGAGCGCATCCACCGCTCCAACCTGATCGGCATGGGCGTGATCCCGCTGCAGTTCCCCGAGGGCAAGTCCGCCAAGGAATTGGGGCTGGACGGCACCGAGGTGTTCGACATCACCGGCATCGAGGCGCTCAACGACGGCAAGACGCCCAAGACGGTGCGGGTGAAGGCGGCCAAGGAGTCCGGCGATCCGATCGAGTTCGACGCGGTGGTGCGCATCGACACTCCGGGCGAGGCCGACTACTACCGCAACGGCGGCATCCTGCAGTACGTGCTGCGCAACATGCTGAAGTCGGGCTAAGCAACCGGCCAACTCCGGCCCATGCCAAAAGTCAGTGAGGACCATCTGGCGGCGCGCCGCCGCCAGATCCTCGACGGCGCCCGCCGCTGCTTCGCCGAACACGGCTACGACAGGGCCACCGTGCGGCGGCTGGAACAGGCGATCGGGATGTCGCGCGGCGCGATCTTTCACCACTTCCGGGACAAGGACGCGCTGTTCTTCGCGCTGGCACACGAGGACGCCGAGCGGATGGCCGACGTGGCGTCGCGCGAGGGCCTTATCCAGGTGATGCGCGACATGCTCGCCGCCCCCGACCAGTTCGACTGGCTGGCCACCAGGTTGGAGATCGCGCGCAAGCTGCGCAACGACCCGGACTTCAACCGCGGTTGGGCCGAGCGGTCCGCGGAACTGGCGGCGGCGACGACCGATCGGTTGCGCCGGCAGAAGGAAGCGCAACGGGTGCGTGACGACGTGCCCGGCGACGTGTTGCAGTGCTACCTGGAGTTGGTGCTCGACGGCCTGGTGGCGCGGCTGGCCTCAGGCGAGGACCCGCGGCGGTTGTCCGCCGTGCTCGACCTGGTGGAGAAGTCGGTGCGGCGCAACGAATCCGGGGATTCCGTACCGCGCGAGTAGCGCGGCGACGCTACGCCCGCGCGGTCCGCGACGTGTGGTTGGGGCCACCCCGGCCGCGCATCGTGGTGCCCGCCTGCAGCAGCAGGGCGTGAACCGATCCGTACGATCTGCCGGTGCTGGCCGCCAACGTGCGGATGCTGGCCCCGCCCTCGTAGGCGTTACGCAGCTCGAACAACAATTGCTCGCGGGTCTTCTTCGACCTCTGCAGCGTCCTTTTCATGGATGCCCTCCGCGCCCGAACACGATCGCAAGCACCAAGAGTAAAAAGCCGGCGCCGCCCGCGGGCCGATTTGACCGAAGTCAGGCGAGCTCGATGAGATCCCGGTATTCGTCGGACCAGAAGTCCTCGGTGCCGTCGGGCAGCAGCACCACGCGCTGCGGGTCCAGCGCCTCGGCCGCCCCGGGGTCGTGCGTCACCAGGACCACCGCACCCTGATAGCTGCGCAGCGCGTCGAGGACCTGTTCGCGCGAGGCGGGATCCAGGTTGTTCGTCGGTTCGTCGAGCAGCAGCACGTTGGCGGTGGAGGCCACCAGGCCGGCCAGCGCGAGCCGGGTCTTCTCCCCGCCCGACAGGGTGCCCGCCGGCTGGTCGAGTTGCGGGCCGCTGAACATGAACGCGCCCAACAGGCCGCGCAGGTCCTGCTCCCCCGAATCGGGCGCGGCGTGCCGGATGTTCTCCCACACGCTCGCGTCGTTGTCGAGAGTGTCGTGCTCCTGCGCGAAGTAGCCCATGCGCAAACCGTGGCCCGGCTCCAGCCCGCCGGTGTCGGGCTGCTCGGTGCCGGCCAGCAGTCGCAGCAGCGTGGTCTTGCCGGCGCCGTTGAGGCCCAGCACCACCACCCGAGAGCCCCGGTCGATGGCCAGGTCGACGCCGGTGAACACCTCCAGCGAGCCGTACGACTTGCTCAGTCCCTTGGCGACCAACGGTGTGCGCCCGCACGGGGCGGGGGTCGGGAACTTGATGCGCGCCACCTTGTCGGCCACTCGCTCCTCGTCGAGCGCGGCCATCATCCGATCGGCACGGCGCAACATGTTTTGCGCCGCAACGGCTTTCGTGGCTTTGGCGCCCAGCTTGGCCGCCTGCGTGCGCAACGCGGAGGCCTTGCGTTCGGCGTTGGCGCGCTCGCGGCGGCGGCGCTGTTCGTCGGTGGCCCGGGCGTCCAGGTACTTTTGCCAACCCATGTTGTAGACGTCGACCTCGCCGCGCACGGCGTCCAGAAACCACACCCGGTTCACGACGTCGGCGAGCAGCTCGACGTTGTGGCTGATGATCACCAGGCCGCCGGTGTGGGTCCGCAGAAAATCACGCAACCAGCCGATCGAATCCGCGTCCAGGTGGTTGGTGGGCTCGTCGAGCAGCAGCGTGGTCGACGACCCAGCACCGGTGTCCGACGCGGCGAACAGGATGCGCGCCAGCTCCACCCGGCGGCGCTGCCCACCGGACAGCGTGCGCAGCTTCTGCGTCAGCACCCGGTCCGGCAAGCCGAGGCTCGCGCAGATGCGGCTGGCTTCACTCTCGGCGCCGTAGCCGCCCAACGCGACGAACTGCTCCTCGAGCTGTCCGTAGCGGCGGATGGCGCGGTCGCGGGCGTCGTCGTCGGCGACCTCGGCCATCAACGCCTGCTGCTTTTCCAGGTCGGTGAGCAGCACGTCCAGACCGCGGGCGGACAGGACGCGGTCGCGGGCCAGGACTTCGAGGTCCCCCTCTTTGGGATCCTGTGGCAGATAACCGATTTCACCGGCGCGCACGACGGATCCCGCATACGGTTCGGTCTCGCCCGCCAGGATGCGCAGGGTGGTGGTCTTGCCCGCGCCGTTGCGACCGACCAGCCCGATGCGGTCGCCGGGCTGCACGCGCAGGTCCGGGCCGTCCGGTGAGAGCAGAATGCGCGCACCAGCGCGGACCTCGAGGTCCGTGGCCGTGATCACATCTACTCCCTTGTGTGGTGGCTATTTGTCGTCGGTGAACACCGGCGGCCGCTTTTCCGCGCGCGCGGCAACCGCTTCTTCGAAGTTGGCGGTGAGCAGACGAACGAACAGCTGGCCCAAGCCTTCGGCTTGCATGTGCCCTTCCAGGCTACCGGCGTCCAGTCCACTCCACAGTGTGCGCTTGGTCAACTCGATTCCCGGCCGCGAGAACGCCGCCATCCGCGCCGCAATCGCGTAGCAGGTGTCCAGCAACTGCTCGTCGGGCACCTGGCACGACACCAGCCCGATGCGCTCGGCCTCCTCGGCGGTGACGTCGCGTCCGGTCAGCATGATTTCAAAAGCCCGCGACGAGCCGATGGCCCTGGGCAGCAGGTAGCTCAGCCCCAGTTCGCTGGCGGTCAGGCCGTTGTTGATGCCGGCCGCGCGAAAGTACGCGCCGGTCGATGCGACCCGGATGTCGCAGGCCAGCGCCAGGCACAGCCCGCCGCCGATGGCCGGGCCGTTGACCGCGGCGATCACCGGCTGGTGCAGGCGCCGCAGCCCCAGGATGACCTCGTCGAGGACCTCCATGGAGCGCAGCGCGTAAGTCGGGCGGGTGAGCCCCTCGACGTGGGGCACCGAGCCCGCGGACTTGTGGTCGGCGCCCGAGGAGAACCCCCGGCCCGCCCCGGTCAGCACGACCACGCGCACGGAATTGTCGTACCGGACCTTCTCGAAGGCCTCTTTGAGCGGCACCATGACGTCGAACGCCATGGAGTTCATCCGCTCGGGACGATTGAGGGTTATCAGCGCGACGCCGGGCCGCGGGTGCTCTACCAGTACCAAGCTCACCCAAGCAACCTAGCGCGTGGGGTGCGCAGCCCCGACGATGGCGGGATCCTCTAGTTTGGGAGTCAGACTTTGGAGAAATCTCCAAGTTTGTCATCGCGGACGCACGGGTACAGCAAATCGCCCCTCGTTCTCACGGTTTAGGAAGCTAATGCTCAGAGCACGCATCGAGGGCTTCAAGGAAGCCTGTTTTCTGGTCCTGGGCGCGCTAGCTGCTCTGCCGGCCTCACAATTGGGCCTCAAGTAGCGCAGACCGGCTTCCTCGCCGGCCTCGGCGGCCGTGGGTACGTGGGTTACCACCCCACGAACACACCGGCAGCGGCGTGGCTGCGCCGGGATCCCCCGCCGCATGCCGTACCCGTAGGAGGCTCGGGGCGCCTCGCGCCGCCGGAAGGCACGCCAATTCCGGCCTCCTTGACCGTTCGCCTCCCGATTCGCGGGATCGCGGGCCTCAGGGCCGGAGCTATTCGGCCTGGCCGGCCTGGGCCGCGTCCACGTCGAATGCCCGGATCTGCTGGACCAGGTCTTCGAGGGCCGCGGGCGGCAGCGCGCCGGCCTGATTGAACAACAGTTTGCCCTTCTTGAAGGCCATCAGCGTGGGGATGGACCGGATCTGGGCGGCCGCGGCCAGCTGCTGTTCGGCCTCGGTGTCGACCTTCGCGTGCACGATGTCGGGATGCTTCTCCGAAGACGCCTGGAAGGTGGGCCCGAACTGGCGGCACGGTCCGCACCACGACGCCCAGAAATCGACGAGGACGATGTCGTTGCCCTCGATGGTTTCGTTGAACTTCTCAGCCGTGAGATCGAGTGTTGTCACATTTGCTCCAACGCCGGAACCCGGCGCGGTGTTCCCGGTCGACGACGACGGCGGTGCGTGCGCCGCCGGGTCGTCGCAACCGCATCGCCGGATTCGCCTACGGCCCAACGCAACCGCGCGCGCCCGGTTCGGCACGACGACACCGGGTCGTAACCTGCCTGCGGCCCGCCGTAGGTTACGGTTGCGTACGTTTTCCCACGTCGGAGACACTGATGCGGACGATCCGCCGCCTCGAGGACCAGTGAGGGAATCGCGTTGGGCCACTACATCGCAAACGTCCGCGACATCGAGTTCAACCTGTTCGAGGTTCTCGGCGTGGGCGCCGTCCTGGGCACCGGCCCGTACGCCGACCTCGACGAGGACACGGTCCGGACGATCCTGGACGAAGCCGCCCGCCTGGCCGAAGGCCCGGTTGCGGAAACCTTCGCCTTCGCCGACCGCAATCCGCCGGTGTTCGACCCGGCCACCCACACCATCAGCGTGGCGCCCGAGCTGGCCAAGACGGTGGAGACGATCAAAGAGGCCGGCTGGTGGCGGCTGATGCTCGACGAACAGATCGGCGGCATGGCCGCGCCGCCGCCGCTGGCGTGGGGAGTCAACGAAATGATCATCTGCGCCAACCCTTCTGCCAACTTCTTCTGCCTCGGCCCGCTGATGGCGCAGGCGCTGTACGTCGAGGGCAACGAAGAGCAACGGCGCTGGGCCGCCGAGGGTGTGGAGCGTGGATGGGCGGCCACCATGGTGCTCACCGAACCCGATGCCGGCTCCGACGTCGGCGCGGGCCGCGCCAAGGCCATCGAACAACCCGACGGCACTTGGCATATCGAGGGCGTCAAGCGCTTCATCTCCGGCGGCGACGTGGGTGACACCGCCGAGAACATCTTCCACCTGGTGCTGGCCCGACCGGAGGGCGCCGGCCCGGGCACCAAGGGGCTGAGCCTGTTCTACGTGCCCGAATACCTCTTCGACCCGGAGACGTTCGAACTTGGGCCCCGCAACGGCGTTTTCACGACGGGCGTGGAACACAAAATGGGGATCAAGTCCTCCCCCACATGCGAATTGACTTTCGGCGCAACGGATGTGCCCGCGGTCGGCTACCTGGTGGGCGACGTGCACAACGGGATCGCGCAGATGTTCACCGTGATCGAGCACGCGCGCATGACGATCGGCGTCAAGGCCGCCGGAACCCTGTCCACCGGTTACCTCAACGCGCTGGCCTTCGCCAAGGAACGGGTACAGGGTGCTGACCTGACGCAGATGTCCGACAAGACCGCGCCGCGGGTCACGATCATGCACCACCCCGACGTGCGTCGCAGCCTGATGACGCAGAAGGCCTACGCCGAGGGCCTGCGGGCGCTCTACATGTATGCCGCTGCCCACCAGGAAGACGCTGTCGCGCAACACGTTTCGGGTGCCGATCACGAGATGGCGCACCGGGTGGACGACTTGCTGCTGCCGATCGTGAAGGGCGTGAGCTCCGAACGGGCCTACGAAGTCCTGACCGAATCGCTGCAGACGCTCGGCGGTTCGGGCTTCCTGCAGGACTACCCGCTCGAGCAGTACATCCGTGATTCCAAGATCGATTCGCTCTACGAGGGCACCACGGCGATCCAGGCGCTGGACTTCTTCTTCCGCAAGATCGTCCGCGATCGTGGCGAGGCGCTGCAGTTCGTGACGGCTCAGATCACCGCGACGATCGACTCCTGCGACGAGGCGCTCAAACCGCAGGCCCAGCTGCTGCAGACCGCGCTCGACGAGGTCACGGCGATGACGGGCGCGTTGACCGGTTACCTGATGTCCGCCGCGCAACATCCGAGTGAAATCTACAAAGTCGGGCTCGGATCGGTGCGGTATCTGCTGGCGGTGGGCGATCTGCTCATCGGCTGGCGGCTGCTGGTGCAGGCCGGCGTCGCCAACGCCGCGCTGGCGGACGCGGCCGGCGACGACCTGGCGTTCTACCAGGGGAAAGTGGCGACCGCGGCGTTCTTCGCCAAGAACATGCTGCCGAAGCTCACCTCCCTGCGCAAAGTCATCGAGTCCATCGACGACGACGTCATGCGGGTTTCCGAAAACGCATTCTGAGTGCGCCGGGATTACACACAGGTTAGCTACAGGTTCGGCGGGTAAACCCTTTCGTTGGTCCTGACCACGATTGGAGAAGCGTTGATGTCTGCCAGCAGTCACACGGCTCTATTCACCCGCGTCGCGGTAGTCGCCGTCGCGGGAACCACCGCGTTGTCCATCGCCGCCTGCGGCTCGTCCAACAAGTCCAGTCCGCCGTCGACGTCGACGTCCACCGTCACCTCGACCACCACGTCGCCGGCGCCGGCCGCCGGTGAGGCGCGGGTCAGCGGCCTGATCGCCTCGGTGGCGGGCAATTCCGCTCAGGTGACCCAGGAGGACAACGCCACCGTCGCCGTGAACTTCACCGCGACGACCAAGGTCACCGAGGTCACCCCGGCCGCACTCACCGACGTCACCACGGGCAACTGCGTCACCGTCCGGCCCACCAAGGAGGCGCAGGGCGGGCAGCAGGTCACCGCGGCGTCGGTGAAGGTCAGCCCGTCGGTCAACGGCACCTGCCCGAAGCCCAAGACGGCGCCCGGTGGTTCGCCCAGCCCCGCCCCGTCCGGTGCGCCGACGCCGCCGCCGGCACAGCCTGCGTCCGTGCAGGGAGCGGTGGCTTCGGTCACCGGTAACACCATCAACGTCACGGGCACCGACCCGAACGGCAACACCACCCAGACGGCCGTGACGGTCGACGACAAGACCAGGTACATGAAACAGTCGCCGGCCACCACGGACGCGATCGCGCCGGGCAAGTGCCTCACCGCGCGCGGAACCAAGGACAACGGCGGCGCGCTGCAGGCGACCAGCATCAACGTCCGGCCGGCCACCGACGGCAAGTGCGGGGGCCCGGCCAAGCCGCCGCACGCCCACGGCTGATCGCGGCCGCACGAGATTACCGTCACACCAGGCGGGCGCGAGGTGATATCCGCGCCCGCCTGGGTATTCGCTGGCGATGGCCAGCCCGCGTTCGGAGGTGTGTCGATGCCCACCACTTCGGTGAACCGGCGGTTGGCACGGCTCGCGCTCGTCGCCGTCGTCGCGGTGGTCCTGCTGGGCGTCGCCATGTGCCGGTCGAGTGACACGACCACCGGCACTACCGCCAAACCGGCGGCGGCGGCCGCGGCACCGCCCAGCGCGGTGCCGCCGAGCGCGGCGCCGTCGGCGGCACCCCCGCCCGTGGGCAAGGACTACGTGGAGGGCATGGTCCAGTCGGTGGCCGGCGACAAGATTCAGCTCAGAACGCGCAGCGGTTCGGCGACCGTGGACTTTGCTCCTGCGACACCGGTCTTCCAGGTTGCCCCGGCGAAGCTCCCAGATGTCACTCCGGGTAGCTGTGTCAACGTGCGAGCCACCCCGCAGAGTTCACCGGCCGCCGGCGTTACCGCGGAGACCGTCATGATCACGGCGCCCGTCGACGGCAAGTGCCCGCCGCCGGCCGGCTTCTACGGCACGGTCGCGTCGGTGTCGGGAAACACGATTGCCGTCAACGGGATTGGGCCGGGCGGCCCCACCACGGTGGCGGTCACCGACGCGACGTCCTACAAGAAGCAGACGATCAGCAACACCCAGGCGATCACGAACGGCACGTGCATGGGGGCCCAGGGAACGAACGACGGTGGGGCGCTGCAGGCGACGACAATCAGTCTGCAGACGTGTCCGCCGATGGGGCGCCCGCACCACCACCTGCACCTGCCCCATCTGCCCTTCCACCTTTAGCGGCGATCGCAAGCGCGGCGAAGCCGGGCGCAGCGGGTCGCGCCATCAGGCCTAGCGGTGATCGCAAGCGCGGCGCTGGCCGGGCACAGCGGGTCGCGCCATCGGGCCTAGCGGTGATCGCAAGCGCGGCGCTGGCCGGGCGCGGCGGGTCGCCGCCATGTGCTGGCCGGGGCAGCGTTCAGACGGTGAAGCCGAGGGCGCGCAGCTGCTCGCGTCCGTCCTCGGTGATCTTGTCCGGACCCCAGGGCGGATTCCACACCCAGTTGATCCGCAGATCGTCGACCAGCCCGCTGCTGACGAGCGCGCTGCGGGACTGGTCCTCGATGACGTCGGTCAGCGGGCAGGCCGCCGAGGTCAGCGTCATGTCGAGCAGGGCGACGGTGCCCCCGTCGCCCTCCTCCACGTTGAGGCCGTACACCAAACCGAGATCGACGACGTTGATGCCCAATTCGGGGTCGACGACGTCGCGCATCGCCTCCTCGAGGTCGGCAAGAAATTCGTCACCCGGTGCGGCGGTCTCGCTCATCCTTCTCCTCCTCGAAGTCGGCGCCCGTGTCTGCGCAAGCCTGGGCCAATGCGTCCTTGAACGCCATCCAGCCCAGCAGAGCGCATTTCACCCGGGCCGGGTATTTGGCCACCCCGGCGAACGCGATGCCGTCGCCGAGGACGTCCTCGTCACCCTCGACGGTGCCGCGCGAGGACACCATCTCGGTGAATGCGGCGACGGTGTCGAGCGCCTCCGGCACGGTCTGCCCGATCACCTGCTGGGTCAGCACCGAGGTGGCCGCCTGGCTGATCGAGCAGCCTTGGCCGTCATAGGAGACGTCCGCGACGCGCTGACCGTCGTCGGACAGGGCGACCCGCAGGGTCACCTCGTCACCGCAGACCGGGTTGACGTGATGAACCTGCGCGCCGAACGGCTCCCGCAGCCCGCGGTGCTGCGGATGCTTGTAATGGTCCAGGATCACGTCCTGATACATCTGCTCGAGGCGCACCGTCATTCTCTCCCAAAGAATTCGAGCGCGCGTCGCACGCCGGCCACCAGTCGCTCGACCTCGTCGGCGGTGTTGTACACGGCGAACGACGCCCGGGCGGTCGCCGCCAGCCCGAACCGGCGGTGCAGCGGCATCGCGCAATGATGCCCCACCCGCACCGCGACGCCGTCGTCGTCGAGCACCTGCCCGACGTCGTGCGCGTGCACCCCGTCCACGATGAACGAGACGGGCGAGCCCCGGTTCTCCATCGTGGTCGGGCCGACGATCCGCACGCCGTCGATGCGCGAGAGCCCGTCGATGGCCGCGGCGACCAGCTCGCGCTCGTGCGCCTCGACCGCGTCCATGCCGATGCCGCCCAGATACCGTGCGGCAGCACCCAACCCGACGACCTGGGAGGTCATCGGCGTGCCGGCCTCGAACCGTTGCGGCGCCGGCGCGTAGGTGGACGCCTCCATGGTCACCGTCTCGATCATCGACCCCCCGGTGAGGAAGGGCGGCAGTTCCGACAGCACCTCGCGACGGGCATAGAGCACGCCGACCCCGTTGGGGGCCAGCATCTTGTGCCCAGAGAACGCGGCGAAGTCGACGTCGAGCGCGTGCAGGTCCACGGGCTGGTGCGGCACCGACTGGCAGGCGTCCAGCACCGTCACCGCCCCCACCGCCCGGGCGCGGCCGACCAGTTCGGCCACCGGCGCCACCGCGCCTGTCACGTTCGAGTGGTGGCTGAAGGCAACGACTTTCACGCGCTCGTCGAGTTCAAGCGAGTCCAGGTCGATGCGCCCGTCTTCCGTGACGCCGTACCAGCGCAGCGTGGCGCCGGTGCGACGGGCCAGCTCCTGCCACGGGACGATGTTGGCGTGGTGTTCGAGTTCGGTGGTGACGATGACGTCACCCTCACCGACGGCGCGCTCAAACCTGTTGTCCCCCAGCACGTATGACGCCAAGTTGAGCGCCTCGGTGGCGTTGCGGGTGAACACCAGTTCGTCGGCACCGGCGCCGACGAACGCCGCGATGTCGGCGCGGCCCTGCTCGTAGGCGTCGGTCGCCTCCTCCATCAGCTGGTGCGCACCACGATGCACCGCGCCGTTGGAGGTGATCAGGAACTCGCGCTCGGCGTCGAGCACCTGCAGCGGGCGCTGCGACGTCGCGCCGGAATCCAGGTACGCCAACTGCTTTCCGCCGCGCATCACGCGCTTCAAGATGGGGAAGTCGGCGCGGATCGCGTCGACGTCCAGTGCTGTCCCCGCCATGGTTACGCCCCTGCGGCCGCCGCCGCTTCGGTGAAGCGCACGTAGCCGTTCTCCTCGAGTTCGTCGGCCAGCTCCGGACCGCCGGATTCGACGATCCGGCCACCGACGAAGACGTGCACGAACTGCGGGCGGATGTAGCGCAGGATCCGGGTGTAGTGGGTGATCAACAGGATGCCGCCGTGCTCGGCCTCGGCATAGCGGTTGACGCCCTCGCTGACCACCCGCAGCGCGTCGACGTCCAGCCCGGAGTCGGTCTCGTCGAGGATGGCGATCTTCGGCTTGAGCAGCCCCAGCTGCAGGATCTCGTGGCGCTTCTTCTCACCGCCGGAAAACCCTTCGTTGACACTGCGTTCGGCGAACGCCGGGTCGATGTCGAGGTCGGCCATGGCGGCCTTGACCTCCTTGACCCAGTGCCGCAGTTTCGGCGGCTCGCCGCGGACGGCGGTCGCCGCGCTGCGGAGGAAGTTCGACATCGACACACCCGGGACCTCGACGGGGTACTGCATGGCCAGGAACAGGCCGGCGCGGGCGCGCTCGTCGACGCTCATGTCCAGCACGTTCTGGCCGTCGAGCGTGATCGACCCGGACGTCACCCGGTACTTCGGGTGACCGGCGATCGCGTAGGACAGTGTGGACTTGCCTGACCCGTTGGGCCCCATCACCGCATGCGTCTCACCGGATTTCACGGTCAAATTGACGCCGTTGAGGATGGGGATCTCGCGGCTTCCCTCGGGGGCGTTGGGGTCTTCGACGCTGACGTGCAGGTCCTTGATTTCCAAAGTCGTCATTATGCCGTTGTCTTCTCCGTGATTTCCAGTTCGTGTTCGATGGCGGCGGTCAGGCGTTCCCGGATGTCGGGCACGGCGATCTTCGAGATGATCTCGCCGAAGAAGCCGCGCACCACCAGCCGCCGCGCCTGGTCTTCGGGGATGCCGCGGGCCCGCAGGTAGAACAGTTGCTCGTCGTCGAAACGGCCCGTGGCACTGGCGTGTCCGGCGCCGACGATCTCGCCGGTCTCGATCTCCAGGTTGGGCACCGAGTCGGCGCGCGCCCCGTCGGTGAGCACCAGGTTGCGGTTCACCTCGAAGGTCTCGGTGTCGGTGGCCTCGGCGCGGATCAGCACGTCGCCCACCCAGACGGTGTGCGCGTCGGGCCGCTGCGACGACGGATCCCCTTGCAGCGCTCCCTTGTAGAGCACGTTGGACTTGCAGTTGGGCTGCGCGTGGTCGACCAGCAGCCGCGATTCCAGGTGCTGCCCGTCGTCGGCGAAGTACAAGCCCAGCAGCTCCGCGTCCCCGCCCGGGGCGGCGTATCGCACGTTGGCCGACATCCGCACCACCTCGCCGCCCAGGGTGACGGCGACGTGCCGCAGCACCGCGTCCTTACCCAGCCTGGCGTGGTGCGCGCTCACGTGCACCACGTCGTCGGCCCAGTCCGCGACCCACACCACGGTGAGCCGGGCGGCGTCGCCGACGATGCATTCGACGTTGTCGGCGTAGGTTCCGCTCCCCCGGTGGTCGATCACCACGACCGCCTCGCCGAGTTCGGCGACGCTGATCTGCAGGTGCCCGTAGGCGACGGCCCCCTCCCCGGGGCCCGTCACAGTGATGTTGACTGGCTCGGCGATCCGCGTGTCCCGCCCGACGCTCACCAACGTCGCGGAATTGAACGACGAAAACGCTTGCGCGGCAACCCGATCGGCGGGTACACCGCCGCGGCCCAGCCGCTCGTCACCACGTCGGACGGTCTCGACCTGCACGCCGGGCTGTTCGCTGACGCTGATCTGCGCCTTGCCGGTGGCCTGGGCCGAGCCGTCGTGCAGCCCCCGGAGTCGCCGCAGCGGGGTGAACCGCCAGATCTCGTCGCGCCCGCTGGGCACCTCGAAGGCGTCCACGTCGAAGGACGCGAACAACTCACCCTTGTTCAGGGCAGCAGCAGCCGTCATCCGACCGCGCCCTCCATCTGCAGCTCGATGAGCCGGTTGAGCTCCAGCGCGTACTCCATGGGCAGTTCCTTGGCGATCGGTTCGACGAAGCCACGCACCACCATCGCCATCGCCTCGTCCTCGGTCAGCCCGCGGCTCATCAGGTAGAACAGCTGGTTGTCGCTGACCTTGGACACGGTGGCCTCGTGGCCCATCGTGACGTCGTCCTCGCGGATGTCGACGTAGGGATAGGTGTCGCTGCGGCTGATCGTATCGACCAGCAGCGCATCGCATTTCACGCTGGAGCGCGAACCGTGCGCGCCCTTGTTCACCTGCACCAGGCCGCGGTAGGAGGTGCGGCCGCCGCCGCGGGCCACCGACTTGGAGACGATGTTGCTCGACGTGTTGGGCGCCAGGTGCAGCATCTTGGCGCCGGCGTCCTGGTGCTGGCCCTCGCCGGCGAAGGCGACCGACAACACCTCACCCTTGGCGTGCTCCCCGGTCATCCACACCGCCGGGTACTTCATGGTCACCTTGGACCCGATGTTGCCGTCGACCCACTCCATGGTGGCGCCGGCCTCCGCGCGGGCCCTCTTGGTGACCAGGTTGTAGACGTTGTTCGACCAGTTCTGGATGGTGGTGTAACGGCAACGGCCGCCGGGCTTGACGATGATCTCCACCACCGCCGAGTGCAGCGAGTCCGACGTGTAGATGGGCGCGGTGCAGCCCTCCACGTAATGCACGTAGGCGTTTTCGTCGACGATGATCAGCGTCCGCTCGAACTGACCCATGTTCTCGGTGTTGATCCGGAAGTAGGCCTGCAGCGGGATGTCGACGTGCACGCCCGGCGGGACGTAGATGAACGAACCACCGCTCCACACCGCGGTGTTCAGGGCGGAGAACTTGTTGTCCCCCGCCGGGATGACGGTGCCGAAGTACTGCTGGAAGAGCTCGGGATGTTGCCGCAGACCCGTGTCGGTGTCGACGAAGATGACGCCCTGGGACTCCAGGTCCTCGCGGATCTGGTGGTAGACCACCTCGGACTCGTACTGCGCCGCGACACCGGCGACCAGGCGCTGCTTCTCGGCCTCCGGGATGCCCAGCCTGTCGTAGGTGTTGCGGATGTCCTCGGGCAGGTCATCCCATGAGGCGGCCTGCTTCTCGGTGGACCGCACGAAGTACTTGATGTTGTCGAAGTCGATGCCGGACAGGTCGGAGCCCCAGTTCGGCATCGGCTTGCGGTCGAAGATCCGCAGCGCCTTCAGTCGCGTCTGCAGCATCCAGTCGGGTTCGTCCTTCTTCCCCGAGATGTCGCGGACCACCGCCTCGGACAGCCCGCGCTGCGCGCTGGCTCCCGCGACGTCCGAGTCCGCCCAGCCGTAGCCGTAGCGGCCCAACGAGGCGATGGCCTGCTCCTGGGTCAACGGCCCGTCTGCCGTCTTGATGGCCTGCTGGGCCTCGGGCGTGAGGGTCATAACGACGCTCCTTCGATGCTCGTGGTGTCGCGACGCGGGCTGGGCGCCGGGGTCAGTGGTACGTGGGTGGTGCAGGCGCAGTTGCCGTTGACGATGGTCGCCAACCGCTGCACGTGGGTCCCGAGTACCTCGGCCATGGCCTGCTGCTCGGCTTCGCACAGCTCCGGGAATTCCTCGGCGACGTGCGACACCGGGCAGTGGTGCTGGCAGATCTGCACGCCGTGGATCGGGCCGCCGACACGTGCGGTGGTGGCGACGTAACCCGCCTTGGTGAGCGCACCGGCCACGCGCTCGGCGGCGGCCTCGACTTCGGCGTCGTCGTCGCTGCCGGCGGCCGGCACACCGCCCAGGATCGCGTCGACGCGCCGCCGGGCGAACGTGCGGACGGCGTCCTCCCCGCCGATCTCGCGCAGCTGCCGCATGGCCGCCACCGCCAGGTCGTCGTAGGCGTGCTCGAGCTTGGCGCGGCCCGCCGCCGTCAGCCGGAAACGCTTGGCGGGACGGCCGCGCCCCGCCTGCTGCCAGGCCGCGGCGGGTACCGACTCGGCGTCGCCCGCCTCGATCAGTGCGTCGAGGTGGCGACGCACGCCGGCGGCCGCCAGCCCGAGCCGGTCGCCGATCTCACCGGCGGTGATCGATCCGGACTCCAGTAGCAGGCGCACGATGGCGCGGCGGGTGTGACCATCCCGTGCCGCCGCGGCCGCCACGCTCACGGCGGCGTCGTCGATGCCGGTCCGGATTTTCACAACACCAGTGTGACGCAATTCCGGGGATCGGTCTACCAAGGGTGCCCTGAGCGGCGGTTGCGCTGGTCACACTACGCCCACGGCGAAAGACCATTGGCACCGACGATGGGACCTTCGCCCGTAGTACGCGGCCCACCGCGCCGAATAGCGTCGGCGGCGGTAGTGAAGGAATCAACCCCAGGAAAGGAACTGGCATGCCTGACACGACTGAATCAACGTCCATCGCATCGCGTTCGACCGACCTGCTCGACGAGGTACGCGAATCGGCCAAAGCCGGCCAGCACGCCGCGGCGGAGGCGCTTCGGGCGTTCCACAAGACCCTCGACGACGCAATCCCGGAGGCGGTGCAACCGCTGCGCACCAGGATTGTCGACGCCGCCATCGAACTGGCCGACAAGCTTGTCGCCGCCCAGTATCAGTTCAACCGCAGGCTGGTCGCGACCGCGGACCGGGCGTTGAGCAAGGCCGACGGCGAAGAGAAGTAGCCAGGAACGGGGGCGCGTGGCGGATCAGACGCTTTGCTGCGCGCCCCCTTCGGCTATAGCCGAAGCCGCGTCGCGGGCTAATCCCGCTGTGGCCGAACGCAATTCGTCGGCGGAATCCAGCCGTGCGGAAAACCCGACCCGGGCGTAGGCCACGCCGCGGGGGGTGTGCACCCGCAGGTCCAGGCCGTAGCGGTCGACGCCCGTACACAGTGCGGTATCGGTGTCGGGGTAGCCGCCGAAGATTCGGGCCATGGCAGCCAGGGCGTCGGCGTGATCGGCGTTGAGATGCGCGACGGCCCTGGCGGCCACCGGCGCAACCGGGTCGGGAGCAGCGGCGGCGTACTGATCGCCGGTGGCCGAGTCCATCCGGCCGTACCCGCCCACCCACCGCAACCGCTGAATCCTCAGGACCCAGAGGCTGAAGTCGCTGAAGTCCAGGTAGTACCGGGCAGCGGGGACCGCGGCCAGGTATGCCGCCCGGGCGTCGTCGTGCGCCGAACCCGTGGGCTTCGCAACCAGCCCGGCGAGGGTGATCCGGCTGCCGGCCAGCGGGTCGGTGTCGCCGCTCGCCGCCACGATCGACAGGCTGGCCCTCGGGTCGCGCGCGAGGTTACGGCCGTGCTCGGCCAGGCTCGAGACGCAGAGCACAGGCATGCCGTCCAGCAGTCCGTAGGCCACCAACGACGCCCACGGGTCGCCGTCGGCGGTCAACGTGGCCAGCGTGGCGGCGTTGGTGGCGGCGGCGATGGTGCGGGCCTGCTCCGCCGCGGACGGGCGGGCGTCGTTGGCCGGCGGGTACAGGGGTGGCGGCACGGAGGGTGCGTCCCCGGGGTCGCCATGGTCGCGAATCGCCACGAACGAGAGGCTACGCGTGAGCAATCCCGCTCCGCCGTGGACTGGTCTCAGCCGATCGGCCGCCACGCGCCGACTGCGGCGTCCCGGTACCAGCCGACCCGGCCCCGGACCTGGACTCCGATGAGGTTCTGGGCGCTGACCCGGCTGTCGATGATGTGGTCGTCGTCGACGTAAATGACCACGTGCGAGGCCTGGTTGGCATTTCCGTTGGGGTGCAAGTAGATCAAGTCCCCAAGCTGGAACGGCCCCTCTGTCGGGATGCGCCGGCCCATCGGACCGGCGGTGCCGTCGGCTTGTTGGTGGACATTGCCGCCGAACTTGATGCCCAGACCGTAGTTGTAGACCCAAGCGGTGAAGTTCGAACAGTCCAGGCCTCGTCCGGGACCCCAGGCCGTCAGCCCGGGCGGAGCGTCGGCATCGGGATTCTCTTCGGACACACCGGCATACGTCGGGGCCGGTGGCTCCCAGCCGGGGATGTGATGGTGGCGGTATTGCAGCCCCAGCGGGTTGCCGGGCGCGTAGATGTAGCGCATCGCCACCGCGAGGATCCGTTCCCGCTTCCAGGTCGCCGGATCGCACCGCGCATCCTGCGGAATGCTCGGCGGCGGCAGGGCTTTTGCGCGCGGTCCCCATCCCCCGTTCACGTATTGGCCCTCGGCATCGGTGCGGTACCACTGGGCCGGCGGGTCGTCGGTTTGCGGCAGCGCGTCGCGGCCGGCGAAATCCGCCGTCAATGAACCCCAGGTGCAGGAAAAGCGGTAGGACACCTCACCGTGGTCGCCACGGGCCGGCCCGGCCGGCGTCCAGGTCGGAGCCGCCAGGCACAGCACCGCCGTGATGGCGACGGCGAGCCGGCGGGCGGGGAGCCCCCGGCAGCTAAGCTGCACGGATGGCAGCCCGCCACCACGCGCTGAGCTCATCGATCGCCAGCCTGCATGGCGACGAGCAAGCGGTGGGCACGCCGCTGAACGATACCGAGCTCACCGCCCTGCAGCGCACCCGACTGTTCGGCGCCACCGGCACCGTCCTGATGGCCATCGGCGCGCTGGGCGCCGGGGCCCGGCCCGTCGTGCAGGACCCCACCTTTGGGGTGCGGCTGCTCAACCTGCCGTCCCGGATCCAGACGGTGTCGTTGACGATGACGACCACCGGCGCGGTCATGATGGCGCTGGCCTGGCTGATGCTCGGCCGATTCGCGCTGGGTAGCAGGAGGATGTCGCGCGGCGACCTGGACCGCACCCTGCTGCTGTGGATCCTGCCCCTGCTGATCGCGCCGCCGATGTACAGCAAGGACGTCTACTCCTACCTGGCCCAGAGCCAGATCTCCCTGGAGGGCCTCGACCCCTACCGGGTCGGCCCCGCCTCCGGGCTGGGCCTGTCGCACGTGTTCACGCTGTCGGTCCCGACGCTGTGGCGCGAGACGCCGGCGCCCTATGGTCCGCTGTTCCTGTGGATCGGGCGCGGCATCTCGGCGGTCACCGGGGAGAACATCGTCGCCGCCGTGCTGTGTCACCGGCTGGTCGAGCTGCTCGGCGTGGGGCTGATCGTGTGGGCGACTCCCCGGCTGGCCCGGCGCTGCGGCGTGGCCGAGGTGAGCGCGCTGTGGCTGGGCGCGGCCAATCCGCTGCTGATCATGCACCTGGTCGCCGGGGTCCACAACGAGGCGTTGATGCTCGGGCTGATGCTGGCCGGGGCCGAGTTCGCGCTGCGGGGAATCGACTCTCCGCGGCTGTGGCCGGCCTCCTGGCGGCCCGGCGCGGATTGGGAGCCGTTGGGCATGCTGCTGGCCGGCGCCGTGCTGATCACGCTGTCGTCGCAGGTGAAGCTGCCGTCGTTGCTGGCGCTCGGGTTCGTCACGATGGCGCTGGCCTACCGCTGCGGGGGGACCCTGCGTGCCCTGCTGCTGGCGGGCGGCGCGATGACGGTGCTGTCGCTGGCCGTCATGGCGGTCGTCGGCCGGGCCAGCGGGCTCGGGTTCGGCTGGATCTTCACCCTCGGGACCGCCAACGTGGTGCGCAGCTGGTTGTCGCCGCCGACGCTGCTGGCCCTGGGCACCGGGCAGGTGGGGATCCTGCTGGGACTCGGCGATCACACCACCGCGGTGCTGGGGCTCACGCGCTTTATCGGTGTGCTGATCATCACGGTGATGGTGGGCTGGCTGCTGGTGGCCGTCTTCCGCGGCCGGTTGCACCCGATCGGTGGACTGGGCGTGGCGCTGGGCGTCACCGTGCTGTTGTTTCCCGTCGTGCAGCCCTGGTACCTGCTCTGGGCGATCATCCCGTTGGCCGCCTGGGCGACCCGCAGCGGATTCCGGGCGGCGGTGATCGTCATGACCCTGGTCGTCGGCATCTTCGGGCCGACGGCCAACGGGGACCGCTTCGCGTTGTTCCAGATCGTCGACGCCACCCTGGCCAGCACCGTCATCGTGGCGGCGCTCATCGCGCTGACCTACACCCGGCTGCCGTGGCGGCGGCTGCCGGCCGAGGACGTCGAAACGCCGCCGGAGCCCGTCGCGACCGCGCCGGAACAGGCCCCCCGGGCCACCCCTCGCTCCCAGGCGCTGCCCGACGCCTACGCTGATTCCACGTGAGCTCGGACGTTCCTGAAACAGTCGTGCGACTGCGCGGGGTGAGCAAGCACTACGGATCCACCACGGCCGTTGCCGATCTCGACCTCGAGGTGCACGCCGCCGAAGTGCTCGCCCTGCTGGGCCCCAACGGGGCCGGCAAGACCACGACGGTCGAAATGTGCGAGGGCTTCGTGCGACCGGACGCCGGCACCATCGAGGTGCTCGGGCTGGACCCGATCGCGGACAACGCCCGCCTGCGCACCCGCATGGGGGTCATGCTGCAGGGCGGCGGCGGCTACCCCAGCGCCCGCGCCGGCGAAATGCTCAACCTGGTCGCCTCCTACGCCGCAGACCCGCTTGACCCGGCGTGGCTGCTGGACACCCTGGGCCTCACCGACGCCGCTCGCACCACCTACCGCCGGCTGTCCGGCGGGCAGCAGCAGCGGCTCGCGCTGGCGTGCGCGCTGGTCGGCCGGCCGGAGCTGGTCTTCCTCGACGAGCCGACCGCGGGCATGGACGCGCACGCCCGGCTGCTGGTGTGGGAACTGATCGACGCGCTGCGCCGCGACGGTGTGACGGTGGTGCTGACCACCCACCAGCTCAAGGAGGCCGAGGAGCTCGCCGACCGGCTGGTCATCATCGACCACGGCTCGACCGTGGCCGCCGGCACTCCCGCCGAGCTGATGCGCGCGGGCGCCAAGGACGAGTTGCGGTTCACCGCGCCGCCGCGGCTCGACCTGTCGCTGTTGACCGCCGCCCTGCCGGAGGAATACCGGGCCAGCGAGGTGACGCCGGGCGAGTATCTGGTCGAGGGCCCGGTCGACCCGCAAGTGCTGGCCACCGTCACGGCATGGTGCGCGCGGATCGACGTGCTGGCCACCGACATGCGCGTCGAGCAGCGCAGCCTCGAGGACGTGTTCCTCGACCTCACCGGCAGGAAGTTGCGGCAGTGACCGAATCGAGCGTCTTCCCTTCGGGAACCTTCAAACCCGACCCGCGACCCGCTCCCGTGCCGCGGATGCTGGCCGCCCAGTTCGACCTGGAGCTCAAGCTGCTGCTGCGCAACGGCGAGCAGCTGCTGCTGACCATGTTCATCCCGATCACGCTGCTGGTCGGGCTCACGCTCTTGCCGCTCGGGTCGTTCGGCCACAACCGCGCCGCCACGTTCGTCCCCGTCATCATGGCCCTCGCGGTGATCTCGACCGCGTTCACCGGGCAGGCCATCGCCGTCGCCTTCGACCGCCGCTACGGCGCGCTCAAGCGGCTGGGGGCCACCCCGCTGCCGGTCTGGGGCATCATCGCCGGCAAGTCGCTGGCCGTGGTCACTGTGGTGTTCCTGCAGGCAATCCTGTTGGGCACCATCGGTTTTGCGCTGGGGTGGCGGCCGGCCCCGGCCGCGCTGGCGTTGGGCGCCGCAGTCATCGCGCTGGGCACCGCGGGCTTCGCGGCCCTCGGGCTGCTGCTCGGCGGCACGCTGCGCGCCGAGATCGTGCTCGCCGTCGCCAACCTGCTGTGGTTCGTCTTCGCCGGCCTCGGCGCGCTGACCGTGGAGAGCGGGATGATCCCGGCGGGGGTCAAGTGGGCGGCCCGGCTCACCCCCTCCGGCGCGCTCACCGAGGCGCTGTCGCGGGCCATGGCGCTGTCGGTGGACTGGTTCGGCGTCGTGGTCCTGGCGGTGTGGGGCGTGCTCGCCGCGCTGGCCGCGCGGCGCTGGTTCCGCTTCACCTGACGCGGGCTCGGCTCGCCCGCCTCTCACGACACGTAAACCACGCACACGACACGCCGAGGCGGGTGTACGTGGTTTATGTCTCGTGACGCCAGGGCTTACTACAGGACGTAGTTTTCGTTGGCCTACCATCGGGCCATGCTCGGACGAACGCTGATGCGGTTGGTGGACCTGCTCCCCAACCCGAGCGTGCGTGTCCAGCGCCTCGTCGCCGCGGCCGTCGTCCTCACGCAGGGCGGCATCGCCGTCACCGGGGCGATAGTCCGCGTCACCGCGTCGGGCCTGGGTTGTCCCACCTGGCCGCAGTGCTTTCCGGGCAGCTTCATCCCGGTCGCGCACGCCGAGGTGCCGCGCATCCATCAGGCGGTCGAGTTCGGCAACCGCATGATCACCTTCGCGGTGGTCGTCGCGGCGGCGCTGGCCGTGCTGGCCGTGACCCGGGCCCGGCGACGCCGGGAAGTCCTGGTCTATGCGTGGCTGATGCCGGTGTCGACGGTGGTTCAGGCGGTGATCGGCGGCATCACCGTGCGCACCGGGCTGCTGTGGTGGACGGTGGCCATCCACCTGCTGACTTCGATGACGATGGTGTGGCTGTCGGTGTTGCTCTACGTCAAGATCGGTGAGCCCGACGACGGGTTGCCGCAGCGGCGGGTGCCCGTGCCGCTGCGCGGACTGACGGCGCTGATCGGCCTGGATCTGGCGGTGGTGCTGGTCACCGGCACGCTGGTGACGGCCGCCGGCCCGCACGCGGGTGACCGCAGCCCCACCCGGACGGTGCCCCGCCTCGAGATCGCGGTCGACACCCTGGTGCACGCGCATTCCTCGCTGCTGATCGCCTACCTCGCCCTGCTGGCCGGCCTCGGCTTCGGGCTGCTGGCCGTGCACGCCTCGCGGCCGATCCTGCGGCGGCTGATCGTGCTGCTCGCACTGGTGTGCGCGCAGGCCGCCGTCGGCACGGCCCAGTACTTCACCGGGGTGCCCGCCGCCCTGGTCGCCCTGCACGTGGCCGGCGCCGCGGCGTGCACCGCCGCGACCGCGGCGTTATGGGCCTCCATGCGGGAACGGTCGCGAGAGCGGGCCGAGCCCGAGCCGCTCGCAAGCTGACTCCACGGCGAGCGCGAAGTCGCGCTCGCCGCGCTCGCGGGTGGCAACGTCCAGGTGCTGCCAGCCCAGCGACGGCGCGACGAGGTCAAGCCGCACCAGCGCTTCACCGCTCACGTCGGCGCGCGCGTAAAGCAGCTCGCGTGGATCGATCCCGGAGCGGTCCGCGGCCGACGCGATCGCGGCGTAACCGAGGTCCCACGATTCGAACTCCAGGTCGACCGGCCAGGAGTGCGACCGCTTGCCGCCCAGGAAGATCAGCGCCGCCTGCGCCGTCCGACCCGGCCGGGTCGGGACCCCGTCGTTCTCAAGGTCGCGCAGATACCGCTCATCGAGGTTCCAGGCGACCGCGTCGGGCGGGTTGAGCAGGTGGCGCACCCGGCGGGTCCAGGTCAGGAATCCGTCGCGCCGTTGGTCGTCCGCGGGCGCGCGCAGGATGACCAGGTCGGCGCGCAGGGTGTCGGGGTCGTCCCACTCCAGCCAGCGGGCGTGCAGTCCGCGGGCGCGCAGCGCTGGGACCAGGCCGGCGTCCCCAGGATCGTCGCCGGGCCCCGCCAGCACGATGCGGGGATGGAAGATGTCCGGGCGGGCGAGTTTCATGGCCCGGGCATGATAAGCACATGCACGCAATCGAAGTCAGCGAAACCGGCGGCCCCGAGGTGCTGCGCTACATCGACGCGCCACAACCGTCGCCCGGTTCCGGCGAGGTGCTGATCAAGGCCGAGGCCATCGGCGTCAACTACATCGACACCTACTTCCGCTCGGGGCAGTACCCGCGCCAGCTGCCGTTCATCCTCGGCTCGGAGCTGTGCGGGACCGTCGCCGCGATCGGTGACGACGCCGACGGGTTCCGCGTCGGCGACCGGGTGGTCAGCGCGTCGGCGTCCGGCGGTTATGCCGAGTACGCTACGGCCCCAGCGTTTTTGACGGCACACGTGCCGGACGGGGTGGGTTCCGACGTGGCCGCGTCGGTGCTGCTGAAGGGCCTGACCGCGCACTACCTGCTGAATTCGGTCTATCCGGTGCAGGCCGGCGACACGGTGCTGGTGCACGCCGGCGCGGGCGGTGTCGGGCTGATCCTGACGCAGTGGGCCCGCCTGCTCGGCGCGCGGGTCATCACCACGGTCTCCACGCCGGAGAAGGCCCGGCTGTCCAGGCAGGCCGGCGCCGACGAGGTGTTGTCCTATCCGGAGGATGCCGAGGAGTTCGGCCGGCAGATCCGCGGACTCACCGACGGGGCCGGTGTGGAGGCCGTGTACGACGGCGTCGGCGCCAGCACCTTCGAAGCGAGCCTGGCCAGCCTGGCCGTGCGCGGCACGCTGGCGCTGTTCGGGGCGGCCAGCGGACCCGTTCCGCCGTTCGATCCTCAGCGCCTCAACGCCGCCGGCTCGGTGTTCTTGACCCGCCCCTCGCTGGCCCACTTCATCCGCACCGGCCAGGAATTCAGTTGGCGGGCAGAGGAATTGTTCGACGCGATCGCCGGCGGCGCCATCACCGTCGAAGTGGGTGGGCGGTATCCGCTCGCCGAGGCCGCGCGCGCCCATCACGACCTGCAGGGCCGCAAGACGGCGGGCTCGATCGTGCTGCTGCCCTGAGGGGCCGGCCGAGGCGTCGAGTGTGGGGCCTAGGGACGGATTCCAGGCGGATTTTGTACCTGGGCCCCACGTTCGGCGTCGGATGTGGCCGCTGTGACTGAGACTCAGAACAGGTGCGGCAGCGCGATCACCGAATCGACCGCCAGCGCGCAGAAGACCACCGCGAGATAGTTGTTCGATTGCAGGAACAACCGCAACGGTTTGACCGGCTCGCCGGCGCGAACCCCGGCGTACAGCTGGTGGGCCATCGCCAGGAACCACACCCCGGCGGCCACGGCGACCGCCGCGTACAGCCAGCCGGTGGCCAGGGCCAGCGCCAGCGTCGACAACACCGTCAGCCAGGTGTAGATGAGGATCTGCTTGGTGACCTCACGCTCGGTCGCCACGGCGGGCAGCATGGGGACGCCGGCGGCCTTGTAGTCGTCCTTGTAACGCATCGCCAGCGCCCAGGTGTGCGGCGGCGTCCAGAAGAAGATGACCGCGAACATCACCAGCGCCGGCCAGCCGATGGTGCCGGTGACGGCCGACCAGCCGATCATCACCGGCATGCAGCCGGCCGCTCCGCCCCACACGACGTTCTGCGAGGTGCGGCGCTTGAGCAGCAGCGTGTAGACGAACACGTAGAAGGCGATCGTGGCGAGCGCCAGCAGACCCGACAACAGGTTCGTCGTCCACCACAGCCAGAAGAACGAGCCCACCGTGAGCACCAGGCCCAGGATCAAGGCGTTGCGCGTCGGCACCGCGGCGCGGGCCAGCGGCCGGCGCGCGGTGCGCTTCATCACCTTGTCGATGTCCGCGTCGGCCACGCAGTTGAGCGTGTTGGCTCCCCCGGCGGCCAGCATCCCGCCGATCAACGTGTTGAGGATCAGCAGCGGGTTCACCGCACCGCGGTGGGCGAGCAGCATGGCGGGGATCGCGGTCACCAGCAGCAGTTCGATGACCCGCGGCTTGGTCAGCGCCAAATACGCCAGCACCGTGCCTTGAACTCGGCTCGAGACTCGGCTCGGTATTCGGCTCGGGGCGACGCGCCCGCGAACGCTCACGCAATAACTCCTTGGGGTCGCAGCAGCGCGCAGCATCTACTACGCACGATGGTAGACCGCGGGGCGCCGATGGCCCGCCCGCAGGGTCCATTCACCCAGACTTCTCCCAGATTTCCGAACTGAATGTTACGGGTCGGCGGCTACCGCGTAATTTTCACACCAGCCGGCGGCGGGTACCCGAAACCTGCACTGCAAGAGCCGGCCATCCCGCACTAGGGTGGGATTGATCAGCTCGATGACCCTTAGGACTGAGTCTGTGACGACACTCGAAGAGATCTCTACGCTGACCCAACCGCACCTCCCCGACGACTGGTCCGAGCTCGACTCGGCCGCCGTCGACACCGTCCGGGTGCTGGCCGCCGACGCGGTCCAAAAAGTCGGCAACGGACATCCCGGAACGGCGATGAGCCTGGCTCCCCTGGCCTACACGCTGTTCCAGCACACGATGCGACACGACCCCAGCGACACCTACTGGCTGGGCCGCGACCGGTTCGTGCTGTCGTGTGGTCACAGCAGCCTGACGCTGTACATCCAGCTGTACCTGGGCGGGTTCGGCCTGGAGCTGTCCGACATCGAGTCGCTGCGCACGTGGGGATCCAAGACGCCCGGGCACCCGGAGTTCCGGCACACCAAGGGCGTTGAGATCACCACCGGCCCGCTGGGCCAGGGTCTGGCCTCGGCCGTCGGCATGGCGATGGCGTCGCGCTACGAACGCGGCCTGTTCGACCCCGACGCCGCCCCGGGCACCAGCCCCTTCGATCACTTCATCTACGTGATCGCCTCGGACGGCGACATCGAGGAGGGCGTCACCTCCGAGGCCTCGTCGCTGGCGGCCGTGCAGCAGCTGGGCAACCTGATCGTCTTCTACGACCACAACCAGATCTCGATCGAGGACGACACCGACATCGCGCTGTGCGAGGACACCGCCGCGCGCTACCGCGCATACGGCTGGCACGTGCAAGAGGTGGAGGGCGGCGAGAACGTCGTCGCGATCGAAGAGGCCATCGCCAACGCCAAGGCGACCACCGACCGGCCGTCGTTCATCTCGCTGCGCACGATCATCGGCTACCCGGCGCCAAAGCTGATGAACACCGGGAAGGCGCACGGCGCGGCGCTGGGCGACGAGGAAGTCGCGGCCGTCAAGGAGATCCTGGGCTTCGACCCGGAAAAGAAGTTCGAGGTGCGCGACGAGGTCATCGCCCACACCCGCAAGCTGGTGGACCGGGGCAAGGAAGCGCACGAGAAGTGGCAGGCGGATTTCGACGCGTGGACGCAGCGCGAACCCGACCGCAAGGCGCTGCTGGACCGGTTGACCGCCGAGGAGCTGCCAGAGGGCTGGGACGCCGACATCCCGCGCTGGGAACCCGGCGACAAGGCGCTGGCGACCCGCGCGGCATCCGGCAAGGTGCTCAACGCCGTGGGCCCGAAGCTCCCGGAGTTGTGGGGCGGCTCGGCCGACCTGGCGGGCAGCAACAACACCACTATGGACAACGTCAAATCCTTTGGGCCGCCGTCGATTTCGACCAAGGACTACACGGCGGACTGGTACGGCCGCACACTGCACTTCGGCGTGCGCGAGCATGCGATGGGCGCCATCCTGTCCGGCATCGTGCTGCACGGCCCGACCCGGGCCTACGGCGGCACGTTCCTGCAGTTCTCCGACTACATGCGCCCGGCGGTGCGGCTGGCATCGCTGATGGACATCGACACCATCTACGTGTGGACGCATGATTCGATCGGGCTCGGCGAGGACGGGCCGACCCACCAGCCGATCGAGCACCTCGCGGCGCTGCGGGCCATCCCCAAGCTGTCGGTGGTGCGCCCGGCCGACGCCAACGAGACCGCCTACGCCTGGCGCACGATCCTGGCCCGCGGCAACGGCAGCGGCCCGGTCGGGCTGATCCTGACCCGCCAGGGCGTGCCGATCCTCGAGGGCACCGACTACGAGGGCGTGACCCGGGGTGGCTACATCCTTGGCGACGAAGGCACCGAGGACCCCGACGTGGTGTTGATCGCCACCGGGTCCGAGGTCCAGCTCGCCGTCGAGGCCCAGAAGTTGTTGGCCGACAAGGACATCGTCGCGCGGGTGGTATCCATGCCGTGCGTGGAATGGTTCGAGTCGCAGCCCGAGGCCTACCGCGACAGCGTCCTGCCCCCCTCGGTGTCGGCCCGGGTGGCCGTCGAGGCCGGCGTCGCGCAGCCCTGGCACAAGCTCGTCGGCGACACCGGCCGGATCGTCTCGATCGAGCACTACGGCGAATCCGCCGACTACAAGACTTTGTTCCGTGAATTCGGTTTCACCGCAGAAGCCGTCGCGGCCGCCGCGGAACAGGTAGTGGACAACTGAGAAAGGGTGATTCACATGACTCAGAACCCTAACCTCGCCGCGCTCAGCGCCGCGGGAGTTTCCGTGTGGCTGGATGACTTGTCGCGCCAGCGGCTGCAGTCGGGCAATCTGAAGGAGCTGATCGACACCAAAAGTGTTGTGGGAGTGACCACCAACCCGTCGATCTTCCAGAAGGCGCTGGCCGAAGGCGACGCCTACGACGGCCAGATCGCCGAGCTCGCCGAGCGCGGCGCCGACGTGGACGCTACCATCCGCACCGTCACCACCGACGACGTGCGCAACGCCTGCGACGTGCTCAAGCCCCAGTGGGAAGCGTCCGACGGCGTCGACGGCCGGGTGTCCATCGAGGTGGACCCGCGGCTGGCGGACGAGACCGACAAGACCGTCGCGCAGGCCGTCGAGCTGTGGAAGATCGTCGACCGGCCCAACCTGTTCATCAAGATCCCGGCCACCAAGGCCGGCATCCCGGCGATCACCTCCGTTCTCGCCGAAGGGATCTCGGTCAACGTCACGCTGATCTTCTCGGTCGAGCGGCACCGCCAGGTGATGGACGCCTACCTGGCCGGCCTGGAGAAGGCCGGCGAGGCGGGTCACGACCTGTCCAAGATCCATTCCGTGGCATCGTTCTTCGTGTCCCGGGTGGACACCGAGGTGGACAAGCGGCTGGAGAAGATCGGTTCCGAGGAGGCGCTCGCGTTGCGCGGCCAGGCCGGTGTGGCCAACGCCCGCCTCGCCTACGCGGCCTACCAGGAGGTGTTCGAGGGCGGCGATCGCTACGAGGCGCTCAAGGGCGACGGGGCCCGCGTGCAGCGGCCGCTGTGGGCGTCGACCGGGGTCAAGAACCCCGACTACTCCGACACCCTCTACGTCACCGAGCTGGTCGCGCCGAACACGGTGAACACCATGCCGGAGAAGACAATTGACGCGGTCGCCGATCACGGCGAGATCACGGGTGACACGGTCACCGGCACCGCGTCGGCCGCGCAAGAGGTCTTCGACAAGCTGGCCGGGGTCGGGATCGACCTCACCGACGTGTTCGTGGTCCTCGAGAAAGAGGGCGTGGAGAAGTTCGTGGAGTCGTGGACCGAGCTGCTGGAGGAGACGCAGAAGCAGCTGGGTTCCGCCTCCAAATGAGTCCGGCTCGTACCGCTGCACAATGGCATAACCCGCTGCGGGACAAGCGCGACAAGCGGCTGCCGAGGATCGCCGGCCCCTGCGGCATGGTGATCTTCGGCGTCACCGGTGACCTCGCCCGCAAAAAGGTGATGCCGGCCATCTACGACCTGGCCAATCGGGGGCTGCTGCCGCCGAGCTTCTCCCTGGTGGGCTTCGCCCGCCGGGACTGGGAAACCCAGGACTTCCGCAAGGTCGTCTACCAGGCCGTCAAGGAACACTGCCGCACGCCGTTCCGGGAGGAGAACTGGGAGCGGCTGGCCGAGGGATTCCGTTTCGTGCCGGGCTCTTTCGACGACGACGAATCGTTCAGCCGGCTGGCCGAAACCCTGGACAAGCTGGACGCCGAGCGCGGCACCGGCGGCAACCACGCCTTCTACCTGGCCATCCCGCCGAAATCGTTTCCGGTGGTGTGCGACCAGCTGCACAGGTCCGGGCTGGCCCGCCCGCAGGGCGATCGATGGAGCCGCGTCGTCATCGAGAAGCCGTTCGGGCACGACCTGGAAAGCGCGCAGGCCCTCAACCATGCGGTTAACGCCGTCTTCCCCGAAGAGGCCGTGTTCCGCATCGACCACTATCTGGGCAAGGAGACCGTCCGCAACATCCTGGCGTTGCGGTTCGCCAATCAGTTGTTCGACCCGATCTGGAACGCGCACTACGTCGACCACGTACAGATCACCATGGCCGAGGACATCGGATTGGGCGGCCGCGCCGGATATTACGACGGTATCGGCGCCGCCCGAGATGTCATCCAGAACCACCTGATGCAGTTGCTCGCGCTGACCGCGATGGAAGAGCCGGTCAGCTTCAACCCGGCGGCCTTGCAGACCGAGAAGATCAAGGTGCTTTCGGCGACGCAGCTGGCCCAGCCGCTCGACGAGACCACCAGCCGCGGCCAATACGCCGGCGGCTGGCAGGGCGGCGAGAAAGTGGTGGGTCTGCTGGACGAGGAAGGGTTCGCGAAGGACTCCACGACCGAGACGTTCGCCGCGATCACGCTGGAGGTTGACACCCGCCGCTGGGCCGGCGTGCCGTTCTACCTGCGTACCGGCAAACGGCTGGGCCGCAGGGTGACCGAGATCGCGCTGGTCTTCAAGCGCGCCCCGCATCTGCCGTTCGACGCCACCATGACCGACGAACTGGGGGCCAATGCGATGGTCATCCGGGTGCAGCCCGACGAGGGCATCACGCTGCGATTCGGCTCCAAGGTGCCCGGCACCGCGATGGAGGTCCGCGACGTCAACATGGACTTCTCCTACGGCTCGGCGTTCGCCGAGGAGTCGCCCGAGGCCTACGAACAGCTGATCCTGGACGTGTTGCTGGGCGAGCCGTCGTTGTTCCCTGTCAACGAAGAGGTCGAATTGGCTTGGCAGATATTGGATCCCGTCCTCGACAACTGGGCGGCCGACGGCAAGCCTGAGCCGTATGAGGCGGGGACGTGGGGTCCGGAGTCGTCGTTCGAGATGCTGCGCCGGACCGGTCGCGAATGGCGGCGGCCCTAGATGATTCGCGCCGTCGACGATGCAGAACGCAGTGATGAAGAGGAGCGGCGCTCGTGATCATCGACATGCCCGACACCACCACCACCGCGGTCAACAAGAAGCTCGACGAACTGCGGGAGAAGGTCGGCGCCGTGACGATGGGCCGGGTGCTGACGTTGATCGTCGCGCCGGACAGCGACGCCGTCCTCGAGGAGTCGCTCGAGGCGGCCAACAACGCCAGCCACGAGCATCCCAGCCGGATCATCGTCACCATGCGGGGCGACCCGTATGCCGACGAGCCGCGCCTGGACGCGCAGCTGCGCGCGGGTGGGGACACCGGAGCCACCGAGGTGGTGATCCTGAACCTGTCCGGGCCGCTCGCCGGGCACGCAGCCAGCGTCGTGACCCCGTTCCTGCTTCCCGACATTCCCGTGGTGGCCTGGTGGCCGGACATCGCCCCGGCGACTCCGGCCGAAGACCCGTTGGGCAAGTTGGCGATTCGGCGCATCACGGACGCCACCAACGCAACCGACCCGCTGTCGGCGATCAAGAGCCGCCGGTCGGGATACACCGCCGGTGACACCGACCTGGCGTGGGCGCGCATCACCTATTGGCGGGCGCTGCTCACCTCGGCCGTCGACCTGGCGCCGCACGAGCCGATCGAGTCGGCCCTGGTGTCCGGCCTGAAGGCGGAGCCTGCGCTTGACATCCTCGCGGGCTGGCTGGCCAGCCGGATCGACGGCCCGGTGCGCCGTGCGGTCGGCGAGCTCAAGGTGGAACTGGTTCGCAAGAGCGAGACCATCGTGTTGAGCCGGCCCCAAGAGGGCAGGACGGCGACACTGAGCCGCACCGCCAAGCCGGAGGCACTACTCCCCTTGGCGCGTAGGGAAACCGGCGAGTGCCTCGCCGAAGACTTGCGGCGGCTCGACCCGGACGAGATTTATCAGACAGCGCTAGCAGGCATTGAGAAAGTGCAGTACGTGTGAGCACCATCATCGAAGTTTTTCCCGAAAGTCAGGCACTGGTCGAGGCCGCCGCCAACCGACTGGCCGGCACCATCCGCGAGGCCGTGGCGGCCCGTGACCGAGCGCTCGTCGTGCTGACCGGTGGCGGCAATGGCATCGGGTTGCTCGAGTCCCTGGCGGGCCACGAGATCGCCTGGCCCAAGGTGCACCTGTTCTGGGGTGACGAACGCTACGTCCCCGAGGACGACGACGAACGCAACGACAAGCAGGCGCGCGCGGCCTTGCTGGACCGGATCGACATTCCGTGCAGCCATGTGCACACGATGCCGGCCAGCGACGGCGAATTCGGCACCGACCTCGCGGCCGCGGCGCTGGCCTACGAACAGCTGCTGGCGGCCAATGCCGCCCCCGGCCAACGGGTTCCGAATTTCGACGTGCACCTGTTGGGTATGGGCCCGGAGGGCCACATCAACTCCCTCTTCCCGGACACCCCCGCCGTGCTGGAAACCAGCCGCATGGTCGTCGCGGTCGAGGACTCCCCCAAGCCGCCTCCCCAACGAATCACCTTGACCCTGCCCGCGGTTCAGCAGTCGCGCGAGGTTTGGCTGATGGTGTCCGGCGCCTCGAAGGCGGACGCGGTGGCGGCGGCGATCGGCGGCGCCCCGCCGGGTTCGGTGCCCGCCGCCGGGGCGATCGGTCAGGAGACGACGCTGTGGCTGCTGGACGAGGAGGCCGCGGCCAAACTGCCGCCCCGGCCGGGTCAGCCAAGCTAGCCCCGGCCCGGATTGTCCCGGGTGATAATGACGGTCATGGCAGACAGAACCATGCGCGGCGGGCAAGAGCGGAACCGGCTCAAAACTCTCACCCAGGCTGCACTGAATGCCGACAAGACCGTGGAGCAGGTCGAAGACGTCCTCGATGGCCTGAGCACCACCATGAAAGAGCTGAACGCGTCCCTGTCCAACCTGAACGCCACGGTCGAGCGCATGGAAAGCGGGCTTGACCACCTGGACGGCACGCTGTCGCGGCTGGACGACCTGGCGAGGCGACTGATCGTTCTGGTCGAGCCGGTGGAGGCGATCGTCGGGCGCATCGACGGCATGGTCAAGGTGGGCGAGACGATGATGACGCCGCTGTCGATGACGGAGAACGCCGTGCGCGGCGCACTGGACCGGCTGCGGAACCGCTGAGGCGGGCTACAGCTACATCTTGGTTGACCGGGCCATCACGAAGCTGTACAGCCCGTAGGTGATGAGTCCCAGGCCGGCGACAGTCAGCAGCGCGGCCCCGTAGTGCTGGGCCCCCAGCGTCTTCAGCGCGCCGTCGAGCCCGGTCGCCTTCTTCGGTTCTGAGCGGCACGCGGCCACGATCACCAGCGCGCCCGTCAGGGTGATCACGATGCCCTTGCCGATGTATCCGGCCATGCCAAGCCGCCGCACCAGGTCACCCGACTTGCCCTGCAGGTCGTCGACGAAATTACCGCTGGCGCCCTTGTAGACGTGGTAGCAACCGACCGCGACGATGACCAGGCCACACGCGACGAGCGCGATGGTGCCGCCGGGCGTAGCCATGAGGCGCGCGCTCATGCTCGAATTCTGTTGATCGGCCGGCCTGCCCGCGCCCCGGGCGAATCCGAACGCGGAATAGGCGAACGCGAGGTAGACCGCCGCCAGCCCCAAGGCCTTCGCCCGCGAGGACGCATCCGACGAACGCTGCGACTCACGGTCGCTCGATCGGCCCAGCGCGGTTTCGACAAGCCGCCAAAGGCCCATCGCCAGGAGGGCGGCCGTGGCGATCCAGAGCGCGAGCGGGCCGCCTGGTTTGGCCGCCAGCGTCGCCAGGGCGCCGGTCTGATCAGCGGTGCCGCCATCGCCGCACGCGACACGGATGGCGAGGTAGCCGACGATGAGATGCAGTATCCCGTTCACGACGAACCCGACTCGCGCGAGTCGTTCGAAGACGGTGTTCTGGGCCAATTGGGCCGGCGTGACCGGGGACGCGCTGTTCGACATGGCACCCCTCCCGAACGGTCGACGGCGGGCCGGCGACACCGGCCTTCGCCCCGAATGCCCCTAAACCGCTGTTACGTAACGTGCAACGTCGACCACGCCCAACTACGTTGCCCGGTCGACCGCGTCGAACACCTCCAGCGCGTGCTGAAACGGCGCGGAGGTGAGTTTCTGCTCGGTCGACATGGGATGGTCCAGCGAGAAGATGATGCACAGCAGTAGACCGAGCAGCACCGCGATCGCGCCGGACACCATTGCGTGACCGAAAGTGCTGCCCAGGCGCAGAAATCCGGTGAGTGCCACCAACACAACGGCGCCGAACACCAGACCGCCCCATAGCAGCGGTGGTATGCGCGGCTTGGTGTCGATGATGCGCTGGGTGCGATCGGAGGCCAGAACGGTCAACTGGCTGAGGAATTCGGCGTTGATGTGGCTCGAAGCGACGTTCGGCGGTTGATTGCCGATGATGCGGTACATCTTCGTGATGGCGGTTCGCGCGTTGTCGGAACTTCCGTCGCTGGCCTGCTTGTTCGGGTCCGCGTTTTCGAGGGCGGTCGCGTATGTTCGCAGCAGCCGCTGAATCTGTGTCCGCTCCGGCTCCTGCATGGCGACGGTCTGCCGGTACATCGTCGTCAGCGCCGACGCCTCGTTGGCGACGATCACCTCGGCTGAGGAGAACTGCTGCCAAGACACGACCACCGTGAATCCCACCAGGGCGCCGTAGACGAGCGCGACTACGGCGATGAACGGCGACATCGCCGGATTGTGCTCTTTACCGACGTGCCGGAGCGTACGATTCGCCACGCTGATGCACCCGACCGCGATCGCGATGGCGACGGTGACGACACCAACAAGCACGAGCCAAAGCGGTAGCCCCGAAGCACCCATCGGGGGCAGCGTATTGGCGCATCGTTCAGCACACGGCCCGCTTTACGGACGGTTAGTCGAGGCGCTACCCGCTGTTACGTAACGCGCTCGCCAATCCGTTCATCGTCAGCAGGATGCCGCGCTGCACCAGTTCGTCGTCGTCGCCGGAGCGGTACCGCCGCAGCAACTCCACCTGCAGATGGTTCAGCGGCTCCAGGTAGGGGAAGCGGTTGAACACCGAGCGCGCCAGCGCGGGGTTGTCGGCCAGCAGATCCTCTTGACCGGTGATGAGCTTGTGCATCGCGATGGTCCGCCGGTGCTCGTCGACGATCTTGCCGAACACCCGTTCGCGCAGTTCCTCGTCCCCGACGAGCTCCGCGTAGCGCGCCGCCAGGCCCAAATCACTCTTGGCCAGCACCTGCGCCATGTTGGACAGCACGCTGCGGAAGAAGGGCCACCGCTCGTACAGCTCGTTCAGGATCCCGACGCGCTCCTCTTCGCTTTCGGGGCCGGCCGCGATCCACTGCTCGAAGGCCGACCCGGTACCGTACCAGCCGGGCAGCATCACCCGGGACTGGCTCCACGCCAGCACCCAGGGGATGGCGCGCAGGTCCGAGATCGACGAGGTGGGTTTGCGCGACGTCGGGCGGCTGCCGATGTTCAGCGAGCCGATCTCGCTGACCGGCGTGGAGGCGGTGAAGTAGTCGACGAATCCCGGTGTCTCGTGCACCAATTCGGCGTACGCGCGCTGCGCCAGGGTGGCCACCTCGTCGAGCACGGCGTAGGCCGGCTCGGCCGCGCCGCCCAGGCCCTCGACGTCGAGCAGCGTCGACTCCAGCGTGGCCGCCACCAGGCTTTCCAGGTTGCGGCGCGCCGACTGCGGTTCGGCGTACTTGGCGGCGATCACCTCGCCCTGCTCGGTGAGGCGCAGCGAGCCGTTCACCGCGCCCGGCGGCTGCGCCAGGATGGCCTGATAGCTCGGCCCACCCCCGCGTCCGACCGTACCGCCGCGACCGTGGAAGAGCCGCAACCGAATTCCGTTTTTGCGGGCCACCTCGACCAGGGCCAGCTCGGCGCGATAGACCGCCCAGCTGGATGCCAGGTAACCGCCGTCCTTGTTCGAGTCGGAGTAGCCGAGCATCACCTCCTGGCATCCGCCCTGCGCGTCGACGACCGCCCGGTACAGCGGAAGAGCCAGCATCGCGTCCACGATGGCCGCGCCGTTGTGCAGATCATCGATGGTCTCGAACAGCGGCGAAATGGCCACGGGGCAATAGGGTTCCGGCCCGGAGGCGTCCAGCAGCCCGCATTCCTTCAGCAGGATCGCCACCTCCAGGACGTCGGACACCGAGCGGCACATGGAGATGACATAGTTGGGGACGGCGGCCGGGCCGTAGCGCCCGATGGCGTGCTCGGCGGCGCTGACGACCTCGAGCTCCTTGCGGGCCAGGTCCGAAAGTTGCCCTCGGTCACCGATGAGTGGACGCCGGGTGCCCAGTTCGCCCTCCAGCAGCGCGACCCGCTCCTCCTCGGGCAGGGATTTGTAGTCGGGGTGCACCCCGGCCCAGGCCAGCAGCTCCCCCACCACCTCCTCGTGGACGTCGGAGTTCTGCCGCATGTCCAAACCGGACAGGTGAAAACCGAAGACGCTCACGCCTTCTCGCAGCAGGGCCAGGCGGTCGTCGGCCAGCAGCGCGCTGCCGTGGGCGCGCAGGGACTCGTCGATGGTGTCGAGATCCCGTTGCAGTTCGGCCGGGGCCGCGTACGGTGGCAGGCCGAGGTCGAGCTCATGCTGCGGCCTGCGGTCCAGGATCTCGGCGCCCGTCGCGGTGAGCCGCGAGCGGATCACCCGCACCGCCCGCCGGTACGGCTCGTCGGCGCGGGCCTGCTCGCCGCAGCCCTCGGCCAATTCGGCCAGCATGGGTGTGACCGGGACGAGTCGGGCCGACATCGACAGGTCCTGCTCGAGGGCGGTGAGTTCGGCCAAGTAGTGCGACAGCGCGGTGAACGCGGCGCTGCCGGTGGCCTGGCGCACCACGTCGCCCGTCACGTTGGGGTTGCCGTCGCGATCGCCGCCGATCCAGGAACCGGGGCGCAGGATCGGTGCGGCGAGCAGATCGGCATCGGGCCAGCGGGCCCGCAATGCGTCCCGGACCTCGGCGTTGACCTGCGGGATGACCTGGAAGAACGCGGCCGCGTAATAGCGCAGCCCCACCTCGATCTCGTCGGTGATCTGCAGCCGGGACAACCGGAGCAGCGCGGTCTGCCACAGGGTGAGGACCTGGCGGCGCAACTCGCGCTCGATGTTGCGCCCGTCGTCGGTCTCGGTGTGCCCCTCGGCGTGCAGCCGCATCAGTTGGGTGATCCGGTGCTGGGTGACGAAGACGGTGCGCCGCCGGGTTTCGGTGGGGTGGGCGGTGATCACCGGGGAGATCAGGGCCCCGCGCAGCGCGGTCGCCACCGTGGCCGAATCGAGTTCGGCGCCATCGAGTTTGGCGTAGGTCGCGGCCAGGCTGCTGTCCTGCGGCGGCTCGCCCGCGGCGACGTGGATCGCACGGCGGCGCTCCCGGTGGATGTCCTCGGCCACGTTGGCCAGCAGCGCGAAGTGGCTGAATGCGCGGATGACCGGGATCGCTCGGTGAATGTCGATGCCGTCGAACATGCGCGCCAGGTCGGCCCGGTCGATCTCGGAGCGGCGCACCCGGAACGATTCCACCCGGGCGCGCTCCACGAGCTCGAAAACCTCGTCCCCGTTCTGCTCGCGCACGGTGTCGCCGAGGATGGTGCCCAGCAGCCTGATGTCGGCACGCATCGGCTCGGTCGCCTCGCGACCGACCAGCGTCCGTTGCACGGCGCCGATCGGTTCCAGCGCGATGTCGGAAACGTCAACCATGTGTCCCAGTATCGGTGCGGATCACGTGGTCCGCCCGCCGACGGGTCACCGGTACTTGATCAGCAGGGCCATCCCGATGATGGAGACCAGCCAGATGCCGGTGATGAACAGCGTCAACCGGTCCAGGTTCTTCTCCACCACCGTCGAGCCGGAAAGGCTGGACTGCACACCGCCGCCGAACAGCGTCGACAGGCCGCCACCCTTGGCACGGTGCAACAGCACCAGCAACACCACCAGCACGCTGGTGACCACCAGGGTGATTTGCAGGGCCAACTCCATGACGGAGAGCTTACCGGGGTAGCCGGCCCGCCCTACGGAAGGGGCCCGCCGGCGGCGATCGCCGCCAGCGTCGCGAACTGCTCACCGTCTAGCGACGCCCCGCCGACCAGGGCCCCGTCGATGTCGTCGCGGGCGATCAGTTCGCCGATGTTCTTGGCGTTCACCGAGCCGCCGTAGAGCACCCGCACGGACTCGGCGACCTGCGGCGAGGCCAGCGAGGCCAATTCCGCGCGGATGGCCGCGCACACCTCCTGGGCGTCGCTCGCGCTGGCCACCCGTCCGGTGCCGATGGCCCAGACCGGCTCGTAGGCGACGACGACCTTGGCGATCTGCTCGGCGGACAGGCCGGCCAGCGAGCCGCGCAACTGCTCCTCGCAGTGCGGCACGTGATTGCCCGCCTCCCTGACGTCCAGGTGTTCGCCGATGCACACGATCGGGGTCAGCTCGTGCTTGAGCGCCGCGGCGGCCTTGGCGGCCACCAGCGCGTCGTCCTCGTTGTGGTAGGTGCGCCGCTCGGAGTGCCCGACCACGACGAAGCTGCAGCCCAGCTTGGCCAGGAAGGCGCCGCTGATGTCGCCGGTGTAGGCGCCCGAGTCGTGTTGGGACAGGTCCTGGCCGCCGTAGGTCAGCCGCAGCTTGTCGCCGTCGACCAGGGTCTGCACGCTGCGCAGGTCGGTGAACGGCGGCAGGACGGTGACGTCCACCCTGTCGTAGTACTTGTCAGGCAGCGCGAACGCGATCTTCTGCACCAACGCGATCGCCTCGAAGTGATTGAGGTTCATCTTCCAGTTGCCGGCGATCAGCGGCTTGCGGCTCACGCGTCCCCTCCACCCGGCTGCGGCTCCCCAAGCACCTCGATGCCCGGAAGTGTCTTACCCTCAAGGTATTCCAGCGACGCGCCGCCGCCGGTGGAAATGTGCGAGAAGTCGCCCTCCGGGATGCCCAGGGCGCGCACCGCGGCCGCGGAGTCACCGCCGCCGACCACGCTGAACGCGCCCTTGCCGGTCGCCGCGGCGATGGCCTCGGCGACGCCGCGGGTGCCCGCGGCGAACGCCGGGAACTCGAACACGCCCATCGGGCCGTTCCAGAAGATGGTCGCGGCGTTCGACAGCAGGGCCGCAAAGCGTTTGACCGATCCCGGTCCGATGTCCAGCCCGATCACGTCGTCCCCGATGGCGTCCGCCGCCACCGTTTGCGGCGGCGAGTCGGCGGCGAACTTCTCGGCCACCACGATGTCCACCGGGAGCCGCAGCACGTCGACGTAGGTGTCCAGCAGTCGGCGGCAGGTGTCGACCATCTCTTCTTCCAGCAGCGACTTCCCCACCGAAAACCCTTGCGCGGCGAGGAAGGTGAAGCACATCCCGCCGCCGATCACGATGCTGTCGGCCTTGGTGGCCAGCGATTCGATGACGCCGAGCTTGTCGGACACCTTCGACCCGCCGAGCACCACCGCGTACGGACGGGTGGTCGAGCTGGTCAGCTGCTCGAGCACCCGGATCTCGTCGGCCACCAGGGTGCCGGCATAGTGCGGCAGCAGCGTGGCCACGTCGTAGACCGAGGCCTGCTTGCGGTGCACCACCCCGAATCCGTCGGAGACGAAAGCCCCTCCGGGCGAGACCAATTCGGCGAGTTCACGAGCGAGGGCGAGCCGCTCGCCGTCGTCCTTGCTGGTTTCCCGCGGATCGAAGCGGATGTTCTCCAGCAGCAGGACGTCGCCGTCCGTCAGCCCCTCGGCGCGGGCCAGGGCGTCGCCACCGACTGGGGAACGATCGGGGTCACCGGCCAGCTGCACGTGCCGGCCCAGGTGCTCACCGAGCGCCGCGGCGACCGGCGCCAGCGACAGCTTCGGGTCGGGCCCGTTCTTCGGCCGGCCTAGGTGCGCGGTGACCACCACCTTGGCGCCGGCGTCGACGAGCGCCCGCAGCGTCGGCACCGATGCGGTGATCCGGCCCGGGTCGGTGATGGCACCGTCGTCGAGCGGGACGTTCAAGTCGGAGCGCACGAGCACACCCCGACCCGAAACCCCCTCGGCCAGCAGGTCTTTCAGAGTTGGAATCGTCACGACTGCTTGGGCTTACAGCGACTTGCCGACCAGCGCGACCAGGTCGATGAGGCGGTTGGAGTAGCCCCACTCGTTGTCGTACCAGGACACCACCTTGGCCTGGTTGTCGATCACCTTGGTCAGCCCGGAGTCAAAGATCGAGCTGTGCGGGTCGGTGACGATGTCGCTGGACACGATGGGCGCGTCGTAGTACTTCAGGATGCCCTTGAGCCGGCCCTCGGCGGCGGCCTTGAACACCGCGTTGATCTCGTCGGCGCTGGCGGACTTGGCCAGCTCGACGGTGAGGTCGGTCACCGAGCCGGTGGGGATCGGCACCCGCAGCGCGTACCCGTCGAGCTTGCCCTTCAGCTCGGGCATCACCAGGCCGATCGCCTTGGCCGCGCCGGTCGAGGTCGGCACGATGTTCAGCGCCGCCGCCCGCGCCCGGCGCAGGTCCTTGTGCGGGCCGTCCTGCAGGTTCTGGTCCTGGGTGTAGGCGTGAACGGTGGTCATCAGGCCCTTGACGATGCCGAACTCGTCCTGCAGCACCTTGGTCACCGGCGCCAGGCAGTTCGTGGTGCACGACGCGTTGGAGATGATGTTCTGGCTGCCGTCGTACTTGTCGTCGTTGACGCCGAGCACGATGGTGATGTCCTCGTCGGTGGCGGGCGCCGAGATGATGACCTTCTTGGCGCCGGCGTCCAGGTGGCCCTTGGCCTTGGCCGCGTTGGTGAACAGCCCGGTGGATTCCACGACCACGTCGACGCCCAGGTCACCCCAGGGCAACGCCGCCGGGCCCTCTCTGACCTCGAGCGCCTTGATCTTGTGCGGGCCCACCACGATGGTGTCCTGGCCTTCCAGGCTGACGTCGTAGGGCAGCCGGCCCAGGATCGAGTCGAATTTGAGCAGGTGCGCCAGTGTGTGGTTGTCGGTGATGTCGTTGACCGCAATCACCTCGATGTCCGCGGTGCCCTGCTCCTGCTGGGCCAGCAGGGCCCGGTAGAAGTTGCGTCCGATTCGACCGAAGCCGTTGATGCCTACTCGGACCGTCACTGATCTCTCCCTGTCTTGACGATGTCTTTACTGAGTCCGCTGATTACGCGCTCGTGGTCAGCCTAGATCAGCAACCTGCGCGGTTGCCGCCCCGGTTCCCGCGACCAATGTGACATCAGCCGCGGCGCGGCTTGTTCAGCCACTTCAGCGCCGACTCCGCGGCGTGGTAACCGCACAGGCCGTGGACGCCCGCCCCCGGCGGCGTGGACTGCGAGCACAGGTAGACGCCCGGGACGCCGAGCGTGTAGGGATTGACGGCGATGCGGGGCCGGAAGATGACCTGGAGGCCGTCGTTGGCGCCGCCGATGATGTCGCCGCCGACGAAGTTGGCGTTGTAGGCCTGAAGATCGGCGGTGCCCTTGCTGACGGTGGCGAGGACGCGGTCGCGGAAGCCCGGCGCGAACCGCTCGATCTGTGCGACGACGGCGGCGGTGGCGTCGCCGTCGTAGCCGAACGGCACGTGGGCGTACGCCCAGATCGGGTTGACGTTGCCCGCCGAGCGGGACGGGTCGGCCAGGTACTGCTGGCCGACCAGCACGAACGGCCGGTCGACCATCTTCCCTTGCGCACGTTGGCGTTCCGTGTCCGCCATCTCGGCGAACGTGCCGCCGAGATGCACGGTGCCGGCCCGGGCGCAATCGGGGTTGGTCCACGGGATGTCGCCCTCGATGGCGAAGTCGACCTTGAACGCCGACGAGCCCGCCCGATAGCGCCGGTACGACCGCCGGATCCGGCCGGGCATCGCGTCGCCGTAGATGGCGAGCGCCGCGGCGGGGCTGAGGTCGAGCATGACGATGTCGGCGCCGGGAATGTCTTTGCGGCCGGCGACCCGCACGCCCGTGGTGATGGTGCCGCCGTGCTCCGTCAACGCGGCGGCGAGCGCCTGGGTGATCGAGCCCGACCCCCCTTCGGCGACGGGCCACCCGTAGCGGTGCCCGCTGGCCAGGATCATCAGCCCGAGCGACGCGGTGAGCGGGCGATCCAGCCGGGTGTAGATGTGCGCGGCGGAGCCGCCGAACAACGCCCGCACCTGCTCGGTGCGAAACCAGCGGGCCATGGTGGTGGCCGGCAGCAACGCCCGCGGCCCGAAGCCGGCCAGCCGCATGGGGTGCCGCGGGACACCCAGGACCGGACCGAGCAGATCCTCGGCCAGCTCGTCGAATCCCGACGCCAGGTCACCGATCGCCCGCCGCCATCGGGGGCCGTCGGACCCCATGCCGGCCACCGTCTCCTCGATCGACTGGTAGAGCACGCCGGCGGTGCCGTCGTCGAGCGGGTGCGCGCAGTCGACCTCCGGCCACTTCCACTGCAACCCGTGGCGCTGCAGGTCGATCTGCTTCCACAGCGGCGAACCGACGCCCAGCGGGTGAAACGCCGAGCAGTGGTCGTGGATGACCCCCGGCATGGTGAGTTCGCCCGACCGGGCTCCCCCGCCCACGGTGTCGCTCGCCTCCAACACCTGCACGTCGACGCCGTTGCGCGCCAGGTGGATTGCCGCGGCCAGGCCGTTGGGGCCGGCGCCGACCACCACCGCCCTGGTCATAGGGCGCTGCGTCGCGTGGTGACCTGCACGGGGTACTCATCGCCGGGCTCCGGCCAGGGCTGGCGGGCCAGCATGCTTTCCACGTCGACGTAGCCCTCTTCGATCACGCCGGTCTTGGCGTCGACGATGCGGTACTCCTGGCGCTGGACGTGGATCGGCTGGCTTTCCAGAATGATCACCCGGACGTCGCCCTCGTCGAACCCGCAGCGCCGCTGGACCGCCGCGAGCAACTGCTCGTTGTGCAGGTGGCCTTCGCCGAAGTTCCATCCGATCAGCGGCCCGGCGATGATCTCACCGTCGCGCAGCTTGTAGTCCGCCTCATCCAGCCCGTCGAGGGCGCGGGCCACCAGCCCGTTGAGCGTCCGCCCGTGCGTGTGCATGGACCGCCAGCCCATCAACTTGTCGATCATCATTTCGGCGGTGTTCGGATCGTAAAGCCGCGCAAGCTGTTTGGGGACCAGCGCCGCGGGCTTGGTGATGGCCGCGTCGATCTTGTCCTCAGCGCCCGCGCGCAGGCACCACAGGCTGGTGGCCCAGTTTCCGGCGTAATAGCGCATCGCCGGCAGGAACGAAATCTGCTTGGGGAACAGGTTTCCCACGATCGGCACCACCGCGAGCGCGGCGATCAGGATGACCAACAGCAGCGGTGAGCTGAGGCCGAGGGCCGTGACGCCGGCATAGTGGCCGAACAAGTAGAACAGCGAGAACAGGAAGAACACGTTCCACTCCAACGGAACTCCCATCGGAATCGTGGAAGTGATGTTGAGGTGGAAAAGGACCATGAAGGCGATGAGAAACCACGCCCACCGGTGCCCGTCGGCGAAGAAGACCAGGACCAAGGGCACCAAGAATTCCGCCGTCGTCCCGCCAACGTGGGCCATCACCTTGGGCACCCACGACGGGCGCAGGTCGTTTATCGGGTCGAGGTAGAGCCTGCGCTTGAACCAGTTGAACGCCCTGCTGCGCAACACCGGGCTGTTACTCATCATCACCGCCACGACGTACGGGAAGTGGTGGTTGAGTTTCGACGTCGCGGCTCCCCACCACAGCGCCAGCATGATGATCTTGAAGGCGGCGATCTGGTCGGTGAAGGGAAAGAAGAAGACCAGCAGGGTCAGCCCGTAGTGTTCGCCGCGGGCGGCGAGGAAGACGGTCTTGTCGCGCAGCCCGAGCAGGGCCAGCGCGACAATGGTCGGCACCACCAGGACGGGATCGATGAGGCCGACGTCGCCGCCGGCGGTCACCGGCCCACCTCGCCCGGGCGAGAGCAACGCCCAGGCGCCCGAGACCAGCACGACCAGGTAGAGCGCCACGTCGACGACGGTGCGGTTGTCGCCACCGGTCAGCGGGATCTTGTCGGGCCACGGGGGCAGGCGAATCGTGTTGGGCCGCAACCAATACAGGAAGCCACCGAACACTGGCCAGAACCGCGCGGTCAGCGGCCCCGATCCGCAGCCCAGGCCCAGGATCTCGAACAGCAGCGTGAAGATGACCACCTTCTGATACACGATCGGCTGCGCCCACCAGTCGGCGATGCGCCCGAGCCCGCCCAGGCCCGGCGTCAGCGAGATCACCGCGGCGGCGCCGACGACGTACACCGCGATCTTGACGATGTAGAAGAGGTAGACCGCGTACGGGGAGCCGAAGCCGTGTTCGACCCAGTGCCGGGTCATGATCTGCCGCCTGGTCGATCGCGGCAAACCGGGCCAGCTCTGGGGGTCGACGTCGGGAATGTCCGGGGTCATGAATCCCATGGGCGGCCTCGTTCGGTGTCGGCAGAACCAGTTGGCCCGTCAAATGTATCGGGACGGCGATGCGGGCGGGGCCGATTCGGGGCGGCCCACCCTCGGGCTGCCGCACGAGCGGCGAGAACCGCTGCGCCGCCGGTGAATTGATGCCGCGCTAGCGGATCGCGCTGCGCGGCCGCGGGGCGGGCGCCGGCGGCTGACCCGGAGCCCGGCGGGCGAAACGGTGGCGCAGCTTCTCGAGCATGGCGTCCAGGTTCTCGCGGTCCTGTTCCTCGATCCGCGCCATGCGCCGAAGGTTGCAGACGGCATCGACGTCGCCGTTGGCCTGCGCGGTGGCGATCGCCTTCTGATAGTCGTCGATCCGCTGCTCGATGAGCCTGCGGTTCTGCGAGAGCAGCCGGAGGAAATAGTCGGCCTGCCGATGATCCGCCGCATCCGGGGCGCCCGGATCCACGGCGGCCGCGCGCCGGTCGGCGGACGGCGAGGGGCCCGGGGCGCCGGCGTGGGGCGCACGAGCGCGCCGCTCACGGAGGCCGACGCTGCGCCGAGCGCCGCGCTCGTGGGACAAACCGGCAACGTCCATCGGCTCCCCGCTTCTCGAGATTTTCACTTAGGGCGTCGTAACAATAGCGTCCGCGACCGGACGGCACCATATCCCCGGACAGCGAAAAGAGATAAGCACCATGACGGCGGTTGTACCCCGATCGCTACCATCGAGAAACGCGACGCGGCCCCCACCCTCGAGCGGCCTCGCGGGAGCGTCTAGGGAGGAACGTGACCGACAACGATCGCCCCGATGCCGGCGACATCGGCAAATTCGACCCCGTCTTGACCCAGCGCCTGATGGGCGTGATGCGCCCCGCCCTCAAGGCCTATTTCCGGTCGGAGATGCGCGGCCTGGATTCGTTCCCCCCCGGCGGGGCGCTGGTCGTCGGCAACCACTCGGGCGGCATGTTCCCGATGGACGTCCCCATCTTCAGCGTCCACTTCTACGAGAAGTTCGGCTACGACCGGCCGGTCTACACGCTGAGCCACGACATCCTGATGACCGGCCCCACCGGCGAGTTCTTCCGGCGCACCGGATACATCCGCGCCAACCGGGAGAACGCGGCCCAAGCGCTGCGGTCCGGCGGGGTCGTGATCGTCTTCCCCGGCGGCGACTATGACGCCTACCGTCCGACGCTCTCGGAGAACGTCATCGATTTCAACGGCCGCAAGGGATACGTGAGGACCGCGATCGAGACGGGCGTTCCCATCGTGCCCGCCGTGTCCATCGGCGGGCAGGAGACGCAGCTCTACTTGTCACGCGGCACCTGGCTGGCCGAGCGGCTGGGGGTCAAGCGCCTCCTGCGCAGCGCCATCCTGCCGCTGTCGTTCGGCTTCCCCTTCGGATTCAGTGCCGTGATCCCGCCCAACCTGCCGCTGCCCACCAAGATCGTCACCCAGGTGCTCGAGCCGATTGACATCGCCGCCGAGTTCGGTGACGACCCGGACGTCGACGAGGTCGACGAGCACGTGCGGTCGGTGATGCAGCAGGCCCTCACGGACCTGGCCGCCAAGCGACGCTTCCCGATACTCGGCTGAGCCGTGGCTTCCCTCCTTGGTCCCGTCAACGACGCCGTCGGCATCATCACGACCCTGAGGCGCGCCGGCATGATCGCGCCGATGCGGCCCGACCGCTACTTGAAGATGGCCGCGGCCATGCGCCGCGAGGGCATGGGGATGACCGTGGGCTTTGCCACCGCGGCCCAACGCTGCCCGGACCGGGCGGGCCTGGTCGACGAACTCGGCACCCTGACCTGGCGCCAGCTCGACGAGCGGATCAACGCGTTCGCCGCGGCGCTGCAGGGATTGCCCTCGGGGACTCCCAAGGTCGTCGGGGTCATGTGCCGCAACCACCGCGGGTTCGTCGATGCGGTGGTGGGCGCCAACCGGATCGGCTCGGACGTCGTGCTGCTCAACACGTCCTTCGCCGGGCCAGCGCTGGCCGAGGTGGTCAACCGCGAAGGCGTCGACGCCGTCGTCTACGACGAGGAGTTCACCGAGACGGTGGACCGCGCGCTGGCCGACAAGCCGGACGCCACCCGCATCGTGGCCTGGACCGACGGCGACCACGAACTGACCGTTGAGCAGCTCATCGCCGAGCACACCGGCCAACGGCCCGAACGATCCGGCCGCAAGGGCAGGATGATTCTGCTGACCTCCGGCACGACGGGAACCCCCAAGGGGGCCAACCAAACCGGCGGAAACGCCGGCATCGGCACGCTCAAGGCCATCCTCGACCGCACGCCGTGGCGCGCCGAGGAGACGGTGGTGATCGCGGCGCCGATGTTCCACGCCTGGGGCTTCTCGCAGTTGATCTTCGCGGCGTCGATGGCGTGCACGGTGGTCACCCGGCGCAAGTTCGACCCGGAGGCGACGCTGGACCTCATCGACCGGAACCAGGCGACCGGTCTGGCGGTGGTGCCGGTGATGTTCGATCGCATCATGGAACTGCCGCCCGAAGTGCGAAAGCGGTACAGCTGCAAGTCATTGCGCTTCGCGGCCGCGTCCGGCTCGCGCATGCGGCCCGATGTCGTCATCGCGTTCATGGATGAATTCGGCGACGTGATCTACAACAACTACAACGCCACCGAGGCCGGCATGATCGCCACCGCCACCCCGTCCGACCTGCGCGCGGCACCCGACACCGCGGGCCGGGCCGCGGGCGGAACCGAAATCCGGATCCTGGACAGCGAATTCAACGAGCTGCCCACCGGCGAGGTCGGCACCATCTACGTCCGCAACGACACCCAGTTCGAGGGCTACACGTCGGGCACCACGAAAGACTTCCACGCCGGCTTCATGTCGTCGGGCGACGTCGGCTACCTGGACGACGCCGGCCGATTGTTCGTCGTGGGTCGCGACGACGAGATGATCGTCTCCGGCGGCGAGAACGTCTACCCGATCGAGGTGGAGAAGACGCTGGCGGCCCACCCCGACGTGGCCGAGGCCGCGGTGATCGGCGTCGACGACGAGCAGTACGGGCAGCGGCTGGCGGCATTCGTGGTGTTGAGCCCGGGCGCTTCCCTCGACAAGGAGGCCACACCCGAGGCCCTCAAACAACACGTCCGGGAAAACCTGGCCAACTACAAGGTGCCCCGCGAGATCGCCGTGCTGGACGAACTCCCCCGCGGCAGCACCGGCAAGATCCAGCGCAACGAACTGCAGTCGCGGGTCAAGGGCTGATGCGCCGGTTGCCGCGCCGCCTGGTGCGTCCTTTGGTGCGCCCCCGCCCATTGGCGCGGGCCGCGCTCGAACTGGCCAACGCCGCCAATGGATTACGGCCGCTGGCCCGCAAGGGCTACAGCACCGTGCTGGTCTTCTGGTTCGGCTGGCCGACGTCGGAGGTGCCCGGCATCTACTTCTCCGTCTCGCTGCTGGACGCAGTGCGGCGCGCGCGGCTGGGCCACTTCGCGGGACGGCGCGGCAAGGCGGCGCTGGCCATGACCGCGGCGTCGTGGGCGATCCTGGGAGTGATCCGCTACCGCGGCATCACCACCCCGGGCCCGGTGCTGGAGGCGGGCCTGCGCGAGCAGCTCGGCCACGACTACGCCGAGGCGCTGAACGACCTGCCCCACGCCAAACCCACCCGCAGCGGGCGGCGCAGCCTGCCCCTGGGCAACACGGTGGCGCGCCGGCGCTACGTCGAGAAGACCAACGTGGTGTCCTACGGCCCGAACGGCCGCGCCAACCTCGCCGACATCTGGCGCCGCCGCGACCTGCCGCGCGACGCCAAGGCTCCCGTGCTGCTCCAAGTGCCCGGGGGCGCCTGGATGATCGGGATGCGCCGGCCACAGGCCTACCCGCTGATGAGCCACCTGGCCGCCCGCGGGTGGGTGTGCGTGTCGATCGGTTACCGCGTCTCGCCCCGCCACACCTGGCCCGACCACATCGTCGACGTCAAGCGGGCGTTGGCGTGGGTCAAGGAGAACATCGCCGACTACGGCGGTGACCCCGAATTCGTCGCCGTCACCGGCGGTTCCGCGGGCGGGCACCTGTGCGCGCTGGCGGCGCTGACCCCCAACGACCCGTCATTCCAGCCCGGATTCGAGGACGCCGACACGTCGGTGGCGGCCGCGGTCCCGATCTACGGCCGCTACGACTGGTTCTCCACCGAAGGCGAGGGTCGTCCCGAGTTCATCTCGCTGCTCGAAAAGTTCGTGGTGAAGCGGGGATTCAGCTCGCACCGCGACGTCTACATCGACGCCTCGCCGATCCGCCGGCTGCACGCCGACGCGCCCCCGTTCTTCGTCCTGCACGGCCGCGACGACTCCCTGATCCCCGTCGGCGAAGCCCAGGAGTTCATCGAGGAGCTGCGCGCGGTGTCTAAGTCCCCGGTCGCCTACGCCGAATTGCCCAGCGCGCAACACGCTTTCGACATCTTCAGCTCGCCCCGTGCGCATCGGTCCGCGGAGGCCGTCGCGCGGTTCCTGTCCTGGGTGTACGCGACAACCCCGCCCGATCGCGACTAGCGGGCCGCTCGTGCGCTCTCGCGCGGTTCCTGTCCTGGATCTACACGACGAACCCGCCCCGCCCGCGGCTAGCGGGCCGCTGGTGCGCTCTCGCAAATCCCTTGTGTCACTTTGGTTTCTGTGGTCACAACGTGGCGTTTTTTGTCGGTGGGTGTTTCTAGGGTTTGGGGTATGGGTGGCAGTAGTCGTGAGGAGATCGTCGAGGTCATCGACGCGCTCGATAACGACGCGGACCGGTTGTGCGGGTTGTCTTTTGACGTGCTGACCACCCCGGAGCGGTTGGCTGCCCTGGAGCGGGTGGAGCAGGTGGCCCGCCAGCTGCGCGCGCCTCAGCACGCGTTGATCAACCAGCTCGGCGCCCAGGCCAGTCCCGAGGAGTTGGGTGGCTCGCTGCGCACCGGGCTGGCCGACCGGTTGCGCATCACCAAAGCCGAGGCCGGCCGGCGCATCGCCGAGGCCCGCGATCTGGGCGAGCGCTGCGCGTTGACCGGTGAGCCGTTGGCGCCGCGGTTGAGCGCGACCGCCGCCGCCCAGCGCCAGGGGCTGATCGGTGACGGACACGTCAACGTGATCCGCGGATTCTTCGCCCAACTCCCGGCTGAGGTCGACGTGTTCACCCGCCAGGCCGCCGAGGCCGACCTGGCCGGCAAGGCCGCCGGCTACCGGCCCGACGAGCTGGCCAAATACGCCCAGCGGATCCTGGATTGGCTACACCCCGACGGGGACTACAGCGACGCCGAGCGGGCCCGCAAACGCGGCATCACGTTGGGCAAGCAGGAATGCGACGGCATGTCACGGCTGACCGGGCTGATCACCCCGGAGCTGCGGGCCGCCATCGAAGCCATGCTGGCCAAACTCGCCGCCCCCGGAGTGTGCAACCCCGAGGATGAAACCCCGGTGGTCGACGAGACACCCGACGAAGACGCGGTGCGCCACGACACCCGCAGCCCCGCCCAACGCCACCACGACGCCTTCCTGGCCGCACTGCGCGGACTCCTAGCGTCGGGGGACCTGGGCTCCCACAACGGGCTGCCGGTGTCGATCGTGGTCACCACCACCTTGCAAGACCTCGAAGCCGCCGCCGGCAAGGCGCTGACCGCCGGCGGCACCCTGGTGCCCATGTCGGACGTGATCCGCTGGGCCGGCCACGCCCACCATTACCTGGCGATCTTCGACAAGAGCCGATCACTAGCGCTGTGGCACACCAAACGTCTCGCCTCCCCGGCGCAGCGAATCATGTTGTACGCCAAGGACCGTGGGTGTACCAAACCCGGCTGCGACGCGCCGGCCTACCACAGCCAGGTCCACCACGTCCGCGGATGGCAAGCCACCCGCCGCACCGACATCGACGACCTCACCCTGGCCTGCGGCCCCGACAACCGACTCGCCGAACAAGGCTGGACCACCCGCACCAACGCCCGCGGCGAAACCGAATGGCTCCCCCCACCCCACCTCGACCGCGGACAACCACGCACCAACAGCTACCACCACCCCGAACGACTCCTCGAAGACGGCGACGACGACGAACCCGGATGACACAGCGATTGGCCTAGCAAGGCTTCACCACTAGGGCAATAAGTCACACGTCTAGGGGCTTTAGCCTGCATCCATGCCGCGGCGATGCGCGGAAACTATAACGTGTTCTAGTTCGGCCGATGAGCTACTGGAGGCGTGGAGTGAGCATCGATACCGCTGGCGTCGGCGTCCGGGAGATTGACGTCGGAACGTTGCCGACCCGGTTTGCTCGCGGCTGGCACTGCCTAGGCGTGGTCAAGGACTTCCTGGACGGCAAGCCCCACGCGGTCAACATCTTCGGCACCAAGCTCGTCGTCTTCGCCGACACCGAACACAATCTGCACGTTCTCGACGCCTACTGCCGGCACATGGGCGGGGACTTGTCGCAGGGAGTGGTCAAGGGCGATACCGTCGCGTGCCCGTTTCACGACTGGCGGTGGGGCGGCGACGGCAGGTGCAAAGAGGTGCCGTATGCCAAGCGCACTCCGCGAATGGCGCGCACGCGCTCCTGGCCCACCGAGGTGCACAACGGTCTGTTGTTCGTCTGGCACGACCAGGAGGGCAACCCGCCGTCACCGGAATTGCAGATTCCCGACATTCCCGAGGCCGCCAGTGACGAATGGACCGAATGGCGTTGGCGCAGTGAGCTCATCGAGGGTTCGAACTGCCGCGAGATCGTTGACAACATCGTCGACATGGCGCACTTCTTCTACATCCACTACGGCTTCCCGACGTACTTCAAAAACGTCTTCGAAGGCCATATCGCTTCGCAATACCTGCGCACCGCGGGCCGGCCCGATGTGCTGCTCGGCGGTTCGCACTACACCGGCGAACAGACACTGGATTCCGAGGCCTCCTACTTCGGCCCGTCGTTCATGATCAACTGGCTGCACAACAGCTACGGCGGCTACAAGGTGGAATCGATCCTCGTCAACTGCCACTACCCCGTCACGCAGAACTCCTTCATGCTGCAGTGGGGCATTATCGTGAAAAAGCCCGAGGGCATGGACGACGCCGCCACCGAGAAGCTGTCCAAGGCATTCACCGAAGGCGTCAGCATGGGCTTCCTGCAGGACGTCGAGATCTGGAAGCGCAAGACCCGGATCGAAAACCCGTTGCTGGTCGAAGAGGACGGCCCGGTCTATCAGCTGCGCCGCTGGTATCAGCAGTTCTATGTCGACGCCGCCGACGTCACGCAGGAGATGACCGACCGCTTCGAGTACGAGGTCGACACCACCGCCGCGAACAAGTATTGGCACACCGAGGTGGAAGAGAACCTGCGGCCTAAGGTTGCACAGCCCCAATAGTCGCGCCATTCAGTGCGCGACGGGGCACCCGCCGGTGTAGTCGACCTGCCAGTGCTTGATGCCGTTGAGCCACCCCGACCGGATCCGCTGCGGTTTTGCGATGGGCGTGAGGTCGGGCATGTGGTCGGCGATGGCGTTGAACATGAGGTTGATCGTCAACTTGGCCAGGTTGGCGCCAATGCAGTAGTGCTCGCCGGTGCCGCCAAAACCGACGTGCGGGTTGGGGTTACGTAGGATGTCGAATCGGAACGGATCGGTGAAGACGTCCTCGTCGAAGTTGGCCGAGCGGTAGAACATCAACACCCGCTGGCCCTTCTTGATCGGCACGCCCGACAGTTCGGTGTCCTCCTTGGCGGTCCGCTGGAATGCGGTCACCGGGGTGGCCCACCGGACGATCTCGTCCGCCGCGGTCTCCGGGCGTTCCTTCTTGTACAGCTCCCACTGGTCGGGGAAGTCGCAGAAGGCCATCATGCCCTGGGTGATCGAATTGCGCGTGGTCTCGTTGCCGGCGACCGCCAGCATCATCACGAAGAACCCGAACTCGTCGTCGGAGAGCTTCTCGCCGTCGATATCCGCCTGCAGCAACGTGGAAACGATGTCGTCGCCGGGATTTTCGTTCTTGATCTCGGCCATCTTCATCGCGTAGGCCAGCACCTCCGCCGAGGACACCTTGGGATCGACGTGCGCGTACTCCGGGTCCTGGGCGCCGGTCATCTCGTTGGACCAACGGAAGAGCTTGCCGCGGTCCTCTTGCGGCACGCCGAGTAGCCCGGCGATGGCCTGCAGCGGCAGTTCGCACGCCACCTGCTCGACGAAATCCCCGGAGGCTCCGGCGGCAGCGGCCTTGGCGATGGCCTGGGCCCGCTCGTTGAGCTCGTCACGCAGCCGGCCGATCGCGCGCGGCGTGAACCCGCGGGAGATGATCCTGCGCAGCCGAGTGTGGTGCGGGGGGTCCATGTTGAGCAGGACGAGCCGCTGCAAGTCGATGTCCTCGCGGCTCATGTCGTCGGCGAAGCGCGGGATGGCGCCGTTGAGCCAGCTGGAGAAGACGTCGTTGCGCAGCGAGACCTCTTTCACGTCCTTGTGTTTCGTCACCACCCAGAAGCCGCCGTCGTTGAAGCCGCCCTTGCCGATGGGCTGGTCACACCACCAGATGGGTGCGTTGCGGCGGAGTTCCGCGAGCTCCTCGACGGGCAGTCGCTCTGCGTAGATGTCCGGGTCGGTCGGGTCGAATCCGGGGGGAAGATGTGGGCAGGTCATCGGTGGCTCCTCTGCGAGTCAGACCAGCGTTGAGTTAGACCATCGTGTCGGCGGGTGGCAGCCCGAATTCGTGGTTGCCGAAGATCAGGTAGGCCCGCTCGGGATCGTTGGCGGCGTGCACCCGGCCGGCGTGCGCGTCACGCCAAAACCGTTGAATCGGAGCGCTATTGGCCAACGCGGTGGCGCCCGAGGCGTCGAACAGCCGGTCGATCGAGGCGACCGCGCGAGCGGTGGCGCGCACCTGGTCGCGACGGGCCCGGGCCCGCAGCTCGAACGGGACCTCCCGGCCCGCCATCAGACACGCGTACTCGTCGCCGACGTTGCCCATCAACTGCCGCCACGCGGCGTCGATATCGCTGGCCGCCTCGGCGATACGGACCTTGGCGAAGGGGTCGTCTTTGGACTTCTCCCCCGCGAACGCCGCGCGCACCCGCTTGCCTTGATGCTCGACATGGGATTCATAGGCGCCGTATGCCATGCCGACGATGGGTGCAGTGATCGTGGTGGGATGCATGGTGCCCCATGGCATCTGGTAGACCGGGGCGGTGTTGGTCACCAAACCGCCGGCGGTGTGGTCGTTCATCGCCTTGTAGGACAGGAACCGGTGCCGGGGCACGAACACGTCCCTGATGACCAGGGTGTTGCTGCCGGTGCCCTTCAGGCCGACGACATGCCAGACGTCGTCGATGCGGTAATCGCTTTTGGGGATCAGGAAGCTGCCGAAGTCGACCGGCTGGCCGTCCTTGATCACCGGGCCACCGACGAAGGTCCACGTGGCATGGTCGCAACCCGACGACCAGTTCCACGAGCCATTGACCAGATAACCACCGTCGACCACCTGGCCCGCACCCATGGGGGCATATGAGGAGGAGATGCGCACGTTGGCGTCCTCGCCCCATACGTCGTGCTGGGCCTGCTGGTCGAACTGTGCCGCATGCCAGTTGTGCACGCCCAGAATCGACGCCACCCACCCGGTCGACCCGCACGCACTGGCCAGGCGCCGGACGGCCTCGAAGAACACCGTCGGATCACACTGCATCCCGCCCCACTGCCCCGGTTGTAGCAGACGAAAGAAACCGATTTCCTGCAGTTCGCTGACGGTGGCGTCCGGCAGCCGCCGCAGCTCCTCGGTCTCCTGCGCCCGCTGCCGCAGCTTGGGCAGCAAGTCGTCGATGGCGGCCAGAACGGACTGGGCATCGACTTCTTGAATGGTCGTCACTGCTACCTCCACCCGTGCGGACTTAGTCAGAGGACTAGAGCACGTTGCGATGTTGATCGAGTATTTTGTTGTTTTCGCTGTACAGGCGCATTAATAGCCGTTCTGCAACTTGTTCTAATTATGGCCGCACGCCGGGTCGCGGATAGGGCATAAAGTCCCACAGCTGTTCCGCGCGCAGGGATGAGGAGCGCGCGCAGACCTTGGCAGAGAACGCTGACGGCGGCGACCCGAGGGCACTCCCCAGCTCGGCGGCGACCCGACTTCGCCCGGCTACGCCGCGCTCGCGATCGCCGCTAGCTCACTCCCGCGTGGCCGCCTTCTCGAGCTCGGTGAGCGCCGGCTCGATCCGGTCCGCCATGTCGTCGATGTCGTTGGCCACCTCGGGCGTCGTCACGAAACCGAAGTCCAGGTAGTCGGTGTAGGAGAAGCAGGTGATGTTCAGGGCGACGTCCATGACCGGCGGACCGAGCGGCACCAGCGAATCCAGCTTGGCGCCGGCCATGTACAACGGGAACGGCGGGCCCGGCACATTCGAGACAACCAGGTTGATAGGCGCCAGGTTTCGCGACAGCCCGCTGGCGGTGTAGGCCCGCGCGGCCAACTGCAGCAACCCCGGCGGCGTGGTCTCGGTCAGGCCCATGATCTGGTGCGCCGACAACGCCTTGGCCATCAGCTTGGCGTTCTGGGTGCTTTCGTGGATGGCCCGCAGCCGCTCGGCGGGGTCGTCGACGTCGGTGGCCAGCGACACGGTCATCGAGCTCACCTTGTTGCCGACGTCATCCTTGTCGTCGTCGGTGCGGGTCGAGACGGGGATCTGGGCGATGAGCGGTTTGGCGGGCAGCTCACCACGCTTCTGCAAGTACTCCCGGGCGGCGCCGGCCACCAGCGCCAGCACGACGTCGTTCAGCTTGACACCGTAGGCGTCCTTGACGGCCTTGGCCCGGGCCAGCTCGACACGGCAGCCGGTGATCCGCCGGTGCGGGGACACGGGCGCGTTGAACCGGGTCTTGGGGGCTTCGAAATACCGTGGGGGCCGGCCGCTCACGCCCAGCGCGGCGATCTGCTGGCGCACGGTTTGCTCCACGAGCCTGGCGATGCGGAAGGGCGTCTTGACTCCGACGTTGATGAGCGCGCCCACCGCCCGCCGTTCGATGCCCGGAATCCGTGAGCCCACCAGCGAACCGACTGTTTCCCGTTGCGGCGGGCGCGGTTCCGGCGTGACGTCCAACAGGATCTCCCCCAGGCCGGCGCCGGAGACGCCGTCGACGATGGCGTGGTGCATCTTGGTCAGCGACGCGACCCGGCCGCCCTCCACGCCCTCGATCACCCACATCTCCCACAACGGCCGGGCACGGTCCAGCTTGTAGGACATCAGCCGGCCCACCAATTCCTCCAGCTCGCGGCGGCCGCCGGGCGCCGGCACGGCGATGTGCCGGATGTGGAAGTCGATGTCCAACTCCTCGTCTTCGACGAACCACGGCCGGTCCAGCCCGAGCGGCGCACCGGTGACCCGCCACCGCAGCTGCGGCAGCTCGGGCAGCCGCTCGACGATCAACTCGCGGAGCCGCTGGAAGCTGTACTCCGGCGAATCCTTCGGGTCGCAAATCGCCAGTGCGCCCACATGCATGTGCCAGCCCGCGGTCTCGGCCGACCAAAACGCCGCATCAACGCTCGAAAGCCGCTTCATCACCCGACCGTAGCCCCCACCCACCCGTCGCGAACAGCGATTGACGCTACCGGTTACGCGTCTTCCAGCAAATCCGGAGTCACCGCCGATTCGGTGTCCGGGATGCCCTCGATTTTCGCCTTGCGATCGGCCATCGACAGCAGCCGCCTAATGCGGCCGGCGACAGCGTCTTTCGTCATCGGGGGGTCGGCGAGCCGGCCCAGCTCCTCCAGCGAGGCCTGCCGGTGCTCGACGCGTAGCTTGCCGGCCGAGGCCAAATGGTCGGGGACGGTGTCGCCGAGGATCTCCAGCGCGCGTTCCACCCGGGCGGCCGCCGCGACGGCGGCCCTGGCCGAGCGGCGCAGGTTGGCGTCGTCGAAGTTGGCGAGCCGGTTGGCCGTCGCCCGCACCTCGCGACGCATCCGGCGCTCCTCCCAGATGAGCCGGGTGTCCTGCGCGCCCATCCGGGTCAGCAGCGCGCCGATGGCCTCGCCGTCGCGCACCACCACCCGGTCGGCGCCACGCACCTCGCGGGCCTTCGCGCTGACCCCGAGCCGGCGCGCCGCGCCCACCAACGCCAGCGCGGCCTCGGGGCCGGGGCAGCTGACCTCCAGCGCCGACGACCGCCCCGGCTCGGTCAGCGACCCGTGCGCCAGGAAGGCTCCGCGCCACGCGGCTTCGGCGTCGGCGATGCTGCCGCCCACCACCTGGGCCGGCAAGCCCCGCACCGGGCGGCCGCGGTTGTCGAGCAGGCCGGTCTGGCGTGCCAGCGCCTCGCCGTCGTTGGCCACCCGCAGCACGTAGCGGGTGGTCTTGCGAATCCCGCTGGCGGACAACACATGCACCACCGCGTTGTACCCATAGAGCTCGAAGATGTCCTTGCGCAGCCGCCGGGCGACGTTTCCGAGGTCCACCTCGGCCTCCACCACCACCCGGCCGCCGACGATGTGCAGCCCGCCGGCGAACCTCAGCAGGGACGTCACTTCCGCGCGACGCGCGCTCACCGACTTCACGACCAGGCGGCTGAGCTCGTCCTTGACTTCGGTCGTCATCGCCACGCGTCGTCACCCCTTGGTCCGCTGCCGGCCGGTCCGTTGCCCCCGGGCTGTGGGCTTGCACCGTCGACCCGAATATCCGCGGTGGCCGTGATCGGGGGCGCTGCCGGACCCTTGCGGGCCGCCCGGACCCCGTCCAGGGCCGCCGCGAGCTTGCCTGGGTCATGTAAAGGTGTACCAGGTCGAGCCACGTCGACGAAGTGGACCTCGGCCGAAAGCAGCGTCGCCGTGCGCCGCAGGTGCTCCCGCTCCCGCTCCCCGGGAACCCGCTCGGCATCGATGATGATGTCGTGCACGGTGAAACCCGGTGCATGCTGGGCCAACACGTGCAGATGCCGCTCCACGGAGAAGCCGGCAGTCTCCCCCGGCTCGGCCACGAGATTGAGCACCAGGGCACGACGGGCGGTGGTGGCCCGCAGCGCCGCCGCCAGTCCGGGCACCAGCACGTGCGGGATCACGCTGGTGAACCACGAGCCGGGACCCAGCACCACCAGGTCGGCGGCCATGATGGCGTCGACGGCCTGCCGGGTCGCCGGAGGGTCGGACGGCAGCAGCCGGACCCGCCGCACCTTGCCCGGCGTGGTGGCGACCGCCACCTGGCCGCGGATCAACCGGAACATCCGCGGATCGGTCTCCAGGCCGGACACGTCCGCCTCGATCTGCAGCGCGATCGGGCACATCGGCAGCACACGGCCCTTGACGCCGAGAATCCTGCCGAGCTCGTCGAGCGCGGCCACCGGATCGGCCAGCACCTCGGACAGCCCGGCGAGCATCAGGTTGCCGATCGGATGTCCGGCCAGCGCGCCGTTGCCACCGAACCGGTGCTGCAGGATGGTCGCCCACAATCGCCCGTGCGGGCTGTCGGACGCCAAGGCCGCCAACGCCATTCGCAGATCACCCGGCGGCACCACGTTCAGTTCGCTGCGCAGCCGGCCGGACGAACCCCCGTCGTCGGCGACGGTCACCACGGCGGTGACATGGGGGGTCAACCGGCGCGCCGCCGACAGCGTCGCGTACAGGCCGTGCCCCCCGCCCAGCGCGACGATGCCCTGATTCATCGGGGCGCTCATTCGCGACCCAGATCCCGGTGCAGCGCCCGCACCGACAGTTGCGGGTTGCCCTTGAGCAGTCCCATCAGCGCCTCGGCGATCGCGACGCTGCGATGCTTACCGCCGGTGCAGCCGATGGCGACCGTCATGTAGCGCTTACCCTCCCGGCGGTAGCCGCCGACGACCAAAGACAGCAACCGATGGTAGGCGTCGAGGAAGTCCGCGGCGCCGGGCTGGCTCAGCACGTATTCGCTGACGGCCGGGTCCTGTCCGGTGAGCGGGCGCAGCTCGTCGACCCAGTGCGGGTTGGGCAGAAACCGCACGTCCATCACCATGTCTGCGTCCATCGGCAGGCCGTACTTGAAGCCGAACGACTCGACGGTGACGCTGATCGACGTGCTGACGTCGCCACCGAACGCGCGCTCGATGCTCTCCCGCAAGCCCCGCACGGACAGCGTCGACGTGTCGATGATCAGGTCGGCGGTGGCGCGCACCGGCGCCAGCATCCGGCGTTCGGCGGCGATGCCCTCGGCCAGGGTTTGGTCGCCCTGCAGTGGATGGCTGCGGCGGTTCTGTTCGTAGCGGCGCACCAGCATGTCGTCGGATGCCTCCATGAACACCACCCGGGGCCTGATGTTGCGGGTGGCCAACTCGGTGCGCACCTCATCGAGGTCGCCGGTGAAGCCGCGTGACCGCACGTCCATCACCACCGCCAGCCGGGTGATGCGCGACCCGGCGTCCATGCCGAAATCCACCATCCGGGTGATCAGCTGGGGCGGCAGGTTGTCGGCCACGTACCAGCCGAGGTCTTCGAGCACCTTGGCCGCGGTACCCCGCCCGGCGCCCGACAATCCGGTCACCAGGACGACGTCGATCCCGGCCCCACCGTCTGGACGGGCGTCCGTCGGGCGGCCCTCCGCCAGCTCACCCGTCATTCGCCTTCTCCGGGCCGCTCGGGCCGCAGCATTTCAGGTCGCAACGCCTCCAGGACGGCGGTGGCGGTGGCCACACCGATGCCGGGAACGGCCGTGATCTGGTCGACGGTGGCCTCCTTGAGGCGGGCTATCGATCCGAAGTGGGTTACCAGCGCCTTGCGGCGATGCTCCCCCAATCCTGGCACCGAATCGAGCGCCGAGGCGGTCATTCGCTTGGATCGCTTGCTGCGATGGTAGGTGATGGCGAACCGGTGCGCCTCGTCACGAATCCGTTGCAGCAGATAGAGCCCCTCACTGTTGCGGGGCATGATGACGGGGTCCGGCTCCGACGGCACCCATATCTCTTCCAGCCGCTTGGCCAGGCCGATCACCGCGACGTCGGTGATGCCCAGGTCCTCGAGCACGGCGCTGGCCGCGTTGACCTGCGGCGCGCCACCGTCGACGACGTAGAGGTTGGGCGGATAGGCGAACCGGCGCGATTTCCCTTCGGCCGAAAGCATATTCGGGTCGTTCTGTTCGCTCAGGTGCCGCGCGAACCGGCGCCGGGTCACCTCGGCGATCGAGGCGACGTCGTCGGAGCGGCCCTGCCCGGCGGCTTCGCGGATGCCGAAGTGGCGGTAGTCCGACTTGCGCGGCAGGCCGTCCTCGAACACGACCAGCGAGCCCACCACGTCGGTGCCCTGCACGTGGCTGATGTCCACGCATTCGATGCGCAGCGGCGCATCGGCCAGCCCGAGGGCGTCCTGAATGTTCTGCAGCGCAGCCGATCTGGCGTTGAAGTCGCCGGCTCGCTTCAGCTTGTGCTGCTGCAGCGCCTCTTTGGCGTTGCGTTGCACGGTTTCGGCCAAGGCCCGCTTGTCCCCGCGGCGCGGCACCCGCAGCGCGACCCGCGAACCGCGCAGGCCGGACAGCCAGCTGGCCAGTTCCTCGGAGTTGGACGGCAGGCACGGCACCAGCACCTCGCGCGGCACCGGGTTGGCGGCCTCGTCGGCGGCTTGCTCGGTTGGGAAGCCCAGCTCGGCCTGCTCGCCGTAGAACTGCGTCAGGAACTGCTCGACCAACTGTTCTTCGCCGGAATCGCCTGCTTCCGCCGACTTTTCGACGATCCAGCCGCGCTGACCGCGGACGCGGCCGCCGCGAACATGGAACACCTGCACCGCCGCCTCCAGCTCGTCGTCGGCGAAGGCGACCACGTCGGCGTCGGTGCCGTCGCCGAGCACCACGGCCTGTTTCTCCATGGCGCGCTTGAGCGCACCCAGGTCGTCGCGAAGGCGCGCGGCCCGCTCGAAGTCGAGTTCGTCGGACGCGGCGTGCATCCGCTGTTCCAGCTCGCGGGCGTAACGGTCGGTCTTGCCGGACAAAAAGTCGCAGAAGTCGTCGACGATCTGGCGGTGCTGCTCGGCACTGACCCGGCCCACGCAGGGCGCCGAGCACTTGTCGATGTAGCCGAGCAGGCAGGGACGGTCGATCTGCTTGTGCCGCTTGAACACACCGGCCGAACAGGTGCGGGCCGGAAAGACCCGGGTGAGCAGGTCCAGCGTTTCCCGGATCGCCCACGCGTGGGAGTAGGGCCCGAAATAGCGGACGCCTTTGCGGCGCGGACCGCGATAGACCATCAGCCGGGGAAACTCTTCGTTGAGCGTCACGGCCAGCACCGGGTAGGTCTTGTCGTCGCGGTAACGGACGTTGAAGCGCGGGTCGAACTCCTTGATCCAGTTGTATTCGAGCTGCAGCGCCTCGACTTCGGTGTTGACCACCGTCCACTCCACCTTGGCGGCGGTGGTCACCATCTGCCGGGTACGTGGGTGCAGGCCGGCGACGTCGGCGAAGTAGGACGTCAGCCGGCTGCGCAGGCTCTTGGCCTTGCCGACGTAGATGACCCGACCGTGCGTATCCCGGAACCGGTACACGCCCGGCTCGACCGGGATGGACCCGGGCGCGGGGCGATACGTGGCGGGATCTGGCACCCATCCAGGCTAGTAGCCGCGACGAGGGCCGCGGGTTGTCGGGATCGGGTGGTTGGATCGCGCCGAGCCGCGGCCGGGCCACCCGCGATCGGCACGCATTTTCAAACGTGCGTTCGATGGTAGGGCGGGCCTCGGTAGTCAGCCATCGGCGAAATTAACGGCGGCGACCTGGGGTTACGGCAATTCACCGTTGGCGAGGACAGTTTGGAGGGCTCCCGTTCCGGTTACCAAGGGTGTAGCTGGACGTTACAGTGGGTGGTAATCAATGGAGGGAGTCCACAGATGTTCAAGCGCTCGTTGACCAGACTCGCGATGGGGGTCGGCGGTCTGGCATTGGCGTCGACCGCCGCCGCCGGGGTCGCATCCGCTGCCCCCGATTACGGCCCGATGATCAACACGACGTGCAGTTATGACCAGGCGATGCGGGCTGTGCACGCGGAAAACCCGATGGCCGCTCAGTACCTCGACCAGTCGCCGCCGAACCAGCAGTTCCTGCAGCAGTACCTGGCGTCGTCGCCGGATCAGCGCGTGAACCTGCTCCACGCCATCGAGCACAACCAGGGCGCGCAGCAGGCTTTGCCGATCTTCCAGCAGATGATGACCGACTGCAAGAACTTCTGACCCGTCCACCTGAAAGGGCTATCCGTGCCTGCGCGGATAGCCCTTTCAGTAGCCTTTTCAGTGGGTGTGCAGGTCGGGCCGGTACCGCGCCAGCAATGACCGCACGGTATCCATCGCGCTGACCGCGCGCTCCTTGTCGACGGCCTGGATCGCCATCACGGGGATGTACTCGTCGTCGGGCAGGTCGATGCGCGCCCAGCGGTTACCCGCCGGAAACGAGACACCGGCGACATCCGGCCATTCGATGAGCTTGTCGCCCAACAGGTTACGCACCGATATCCCGGCCGCCCCGACCCGGAGCCGGGGCCGGGCGAACAGCAGGATCACGCCGGCGAGAACCACCCCGAGCAACACCATCGCCACCTGGTCGCTGGTGTGGAACACCACGCCGGTGGAGCCGACCTTGAGCAGGAAGCCGATCGCGATGTGCACCGCCACGATGACGACGGCCGCCGCGTAAACGAACATCGGCGTGCGATGGGGCCGCAACTCGACGTCCCAGTCCTGTCGGTCGGTCACGACCGGGAGCGCAGGTCGCGCAGCGTCAGCGCGGTTTGCAGCGCCGCGCCGGTCGCCTGGGCGCCCTTGTCCTCGGCCGATTCGGGAAGGCCGGCGCGGTCCAGCGCCTGCTGCTCGGTGTCGGTGGTCAGCACCCCATTGGCCACCGGCGTCGACGAATCCAACGAGACCCGGGTCAGTCCCTGCGTCACCGCATCGCAGACGTAATCGAAATGCGGTGTCTGCCCACGGATCACCACTCCGAGGGCGACCACGGCGTCGTGGTTGCGGGTCAGTTCCTGGGCCACCACGGGAATCTCGATCGCGCCGATCACCCGAACCACCGTGGGGTTGTCGATACCGGACTCGGACGCCACCTTGCGCGCACCGGCCAGTAGGGCATCGCAGATCTCGGTGTGCCAGGTACTCGCGACGAGGGCCAGCCGCAGGCCGGATGCGTCCAGGGGTGGAAAATCCGGCACACCCGCGGCGGGACTCACAAAGCACCGCCGAATTCGCCCGGCAGATGGACGGATTCGTGAAAGTCGTCCAACCCCGCCAGGTCGTGGCCCATCTTGTCGCGCTTGGTCATCAGGTAACGGATGTTCTCCGCGTTGGCGCGCACCGGCAGCGGCACCCGCTCGATGATGTGCAGACCGTAGCCGTCCAGCCCCACCCGCTTGGCCGGGTTGTTGGTCAACAGCCGCATCGAGCGAACCCCGAGGTCGACCAGTATCTGCGCACCGATTCCGTAATCCCGTGCGTCCGCGGGCAATCCGAGCTTGAGGTTGGCGTCGACGGTGTCCTCGCCGGCGTCCTGCAGCTGGTAGGCCTGCAATTTGTGCATCAGGCCGATGCCGCGGCCCTCGTGGCCGCGCATATACAACACGATGCCGCGCCCCTCCCGCGCCACCATCGCCATCGCCGCGTCCAGTTGGGGGCCGCAATCGCAACGGCGAGAACCGAACACGTCACCGGTCAGGCACTCGGAGTGCACGCGGACCAACACGTCGTCGCCGTCGGCGTTCGGCCCGGCGATCTCGCCGCGAACCAGCGCAACGTGTTCGACATCCTCATAGATGCTGGCGTAGCCGATCGCGCGAAACTCGCCGTGCCGGGTGGGTATGCGGGCCTCGGCGATCCGCTCGATGTGCTTCTCGTGCTTGCGTCGCCACTCGATCAGGTCGGCGATGGTGATCAGCGCGAGGTCGTGCTCGTCGGCGAAGACCCGCAGCTCGTCGGTCTGCGCCATCGCGCCTTCGTCCTTTTGGCTGACGATCTCGCAGATCGCGCCCGCCGGCTGCAGCCCCGCCATCCGCGCCAGGTCGACCGCGGCCTCTGTGTGGCCGGGGCGGCGCAGCACGCCACCGTCCTTGGCGCGCAACGGAACCACGTGGCCGGGGCGGGTGAAATCGTTGGCGACGCTGGCCGGATCGGCCAGCAGGCGCATGGTGGTGGCCCGATCGGAGGCCGAGATCCCGGTACCCACACCGTTTCTCGCGTCGACGGTGACGGTGTAGGCGGTTCCGTGCTTGTCCTGGTTCACCGCGTACATGGGCAGCAGGCCCAGCCGGTCGCAGATCGCGCCGTCCAGCGGCACGCACAGGTACCCCGAGGTGTAGCGAACCATGAACGCCACCAGCTCCGGGGTCGCCTTTTCGGCGGCGAAGATCAGGTCGCCCTCGTTCTCGCGGTCCTCGTCGTCGATGACGACGACGGCCTTACCGGCCGCAATGTCGGCAACCGCCCTCTCGACGGAGTCCAACCTCGTCATCGTCGCTACCTTGCTGTCTCAGGGGTCCGCAGGAAGAGCCCAAGTGTTGCATTCAGTATGAACCACCGCCCGGGCCGCCTTATTGCCGCTGCATTTCGTGCTGACCGACGCGCCACCGGTGCCCCCGGCTCCCGGTGCCCCCGCAGCAATAGGCGGTTCGGAGGACCGGCGCGGCGAAACGACCCCCGATCGAGTGCCAGCAATCTACGCTGAGCGGATGAAAATCACAGTGAGACTGGCGGTACCGGCCGTGACCTTGATGTTCGCCGGCGGACTCGCAGCGGGCATCGCCTCCCCGCAACCGGCGACGGCCGACGCGTGCGCCGACGTCGGCGGCCGGCATGTGAGCGTCGGCGGGTGCACCGATCCCGGGCGCTGGGGTAACTGGGTTCTTCCGGCCGATGCGATGACGGCCCCGCCGCCCGACGCACCGCCGCCGTGCTACACCCCGTCCGGCGAGCCGTATTGGACGCCGCCGGGCGAGCCCTGCTAACGCGTTCGGCACGGCCCCCAACGCGCACCAGCTAGCGCGCGGTGAGCAACCGTTCGACGTATTTGGCGATGACGTCGACCTCGAGGTTCACCTGCGTTCCGACCGGGGCACGTCCCAAGGTGGTCAGCTCGCGGGTGGTGGGGATCAGCGAAACCTCGAACCAGTCCCCCGGTTCGCTGGCGAGCCCGGAGACCGTCAACGAGATCCCGTCGACCGTGATCGACCCCTTCTCGACGACGTAGCGGGCCACACCCGCGGGGATCTCGATCCGCACCACTTCCCAGTGCTCGGACGGCGTCCGGGCCACCACCTGCCCGGTCCCGTCCACGTGCCCCTGCACGATGTGCCCACCCAGGCGGCTGTTGACGGCCGCCGCGCGCTCCAGGTTGACCGGGCTGCCGACCTGCAGCGCGCCCAGGTTGGAGCGGTTGAGGGTCTCGGCCATCACGTCGGCGGTGAACTGCCCGTCGGGCAGCAGCTCGGCGACGGTCAGGCAGACGCCGTTGACGGCGATCGAGTCGCCGTGCCCGGCGTCGGAGGTGACGACGGGTCCGCGGATGGTCAGCCGCGCGGCGTCGGCCAGCATGTCGCGAGCCGTCACCTCTCCGAGTTCCTCGACAATTCCGGTGAACATGTCATCAGGTTAATCGGCCGCCGGAGACCCGCCGCCGCGCTGGTGAGCAGGCCGAAGGCTCGGCGCCGGCGCGACACCTCGGCCCCGCGTCTCCCAAGCCGGTCACCGGCACCCTCTACGATGCAAGGTATGCAGACCCGCCGCCGTCTATCGGCCGTCCTCGCATCCCTGACCCTCGCCACCGCCTTGATCGCCGGCTGTTCGTCGGGCTCGAAGCAGAGCGGCGCCCCGCTGCCCGACGCCACGACCCTGGTCAAGCAGTCGGCCGACGCCACCAAGAATGTGAAGAGCGTGCACCTCGTGCTCAGCATTCAGGGCAAGATCCAGGGGCTGCCGATCAAAACGCTGACCGGTGACCTCACCACGGCGCCGGCCACCGCCGCGTCGGGCAACGCCACGATCACCCTCGGCGGCTCCGACATCGACGCCAACTTCGTGGTCGTCGACGGCACCCTGTACGCCACGCTGACGCCGAACAAGTGGAGCGACTTCGGCAAGGCATCCGACATCTACGACGTGTCGGTGCTGCTCAACCCGGACACCGGCCTGGCCAACGCGCTGGCGAACTTCACCAACGCCAAGGCCGAGGGCCGCGAAACCATCAACGGCCAGAGCACCATTCGCGTCAGCGGCAACGTGTCGGCGGACGCGGTGAACAAGATCATGCCGCAGTTCAACGCGACGCAGCCGGTGCCGAGCACGGTGTGGATCCAGGAGACGGGTGACCACCAGCTGGTTCAGGCCAACATGCAGAAGAGTTCGGGCAATTCCATCCAGGTCACGCTGTCCAACTGGGGCGAGCAGGTGCAGGTGACCAAGCCCCCGGTGAGTTCATGAGTTCGCAGACCGGGCGCCGCGTCGCGATCAGCGCCGGCAGTCTGGCGGTGCTGTTGGGCGCCCTGGACGCCTACGTCGTCGTGACGATCATGCGCGACATCATGAGCGACGTTCACATCCCGATCAACCAGCTGCAGCGCATCACCTGGATCATCACGATGTACCTGCTGGGCTACATCGCGGCGATGCCGCTGCTGGGACGGGCCTCCGACCGGTTCGGCCGCAAGCTGGTGCTGCAGGTCAGCCTGACCCTGTTCATGGTGGGCTCGGTGGTGACCGCACTGGCCGGGCACTGGGGCGACTTCCACCTTTTGATCGGCGGCCGCACCATCCAGGGTGTGGCCAGCGGCGCGCTTTTGCCGGTCACGCTGGCCCTGGGCGCCGACTTGTGGGCGCAACGCAACCGCGCCGGCGTGCTGGGCGGCATCGGCGCCGCGCAGGAGCTCGGCAGCGTGCTGGGCCCGCTGTATGGGATCTTCATCGTGTACCTGTTCCACGATTGGCGCTACGTCTTCTGGATCAACGTCCCGCTGACCCTGATCGCGATGGTGATGATCCAGTTCAGCCTGCCGTCGCACGAGCGGGTGGAGGAGCCCGAGCGGGTGGACCTGGTCGGTGGCGTGCTGCTCGCGGTCGCCCTGGGCCTCGCCGTGATCGGCTTGTACAACCCCCAGCCCGACGGCAAACAGATCCTGCCGAGCTACGGGGCGCCGTTGGTGATCGGGGCCGTCGTGGTCGCCGTGCTGTTCCTGCTGTGGGAACGGTTCTCGCGCACCCGGCTGATCGAGCCGGCGGGAGTGCACTTCCGCCCGTTCCTGGCCGCGCTGGGGGCTTCGCTGGCCGCGGGGGCGGCGCTGATGGTGACCCTGGTGGACGTCGAGCTGTTCGGCCAGGGGGTGCTGCAGATGGACCAGACGCAGGCCGCCGGGCTGCTGCTGTGGTTCCTGATCGCCCTGCCGATCGGGGCGGTGCTCGGCGGCTGGATCGCCACCCGGGTGGGCGACCGGGTGATGACCTTCATCGGGCTGCTGATCGCGGCCTACGGCTACTGGCTGATCCACTACTGGCGCCAAGACGTGCTGAGCCAGAAGCACGACATCTTCGGGGTGTTCAGCGTCCCCGTGTTGCACGCCGACCTTCTGGTGGCCGGTGTCGGCCTCGGCCTGGTGATCGGACCACTGACGTCCGCCGCCCTCCGCGTGGTTCCCGCGGCGCAGCACGGCATCGCCTCGGCGGCGGTGGTGGTGGCCCGGATGACCGGCATGTTGATCGGCGTGGCCGCGCTGAGCGCGTGGGGCCTGTACCGGTTCAACCAGATCGTGGCCGGATTGACGGCCGCGATCCCGCCCAACGCATCGTTGCTGGAGCGGATCGCCGCCCAGGGCACGATGTACCTCAAGGCGTTCGCCATGATGTACGGGGACATCTTCAGCGCCACCGTGGCCATCTGCATCGTGGGAGCGCTGCTCGGCCTGCTGATCGGCGGCCGCAAGGAGCACGCCGAGGAACCGGAGATTCCCGAGCCGCAGACCGTCGCGCTCGGGGAACACCAGCGCTAACCGCTCCTACTCGGCGCGCGGCACCAGGCTGAGCAGCAAATCCGGCCCGACGCGGTCGATTCCGTCGAACTGCCAGCGCAACGCCCGCGCGATCGTGGGCACCCCGACGTCGTCGACCGCGGAGACGGGACCGCCCAGCAGCATCGGCGCGACATAAACCAGGATGCGATTGACCGCCCCCGCCCGCAGGAAGGCGCCCGCGAGGGTGGGACCGCCCTCCAGCAGGACATCGGTGCGATCGGAAAGCGCCCTGATCACCTCCATGGGATCGTGCGTGCGAATCACCATGGTCCGCGAATCGTCGTTGAGAACCTTTGCCTCCGGCGGTATTTCACGCATGCCCACCACCACGCGCAGCGGCTGCCGGTCGGCCAGCGAGCCATCGGGCAACCGGGCGGTCAACGCCGGATCGTCGGCCAACACGGTGCCGGTGCCGACCACGATCGCGTCGGCCGCCGCCCGGCGGCGATGCAGGTCCAGCCGGGAGGCCTCGCTGGAAATCCACTGGCTGGTGCCGTCGGCGGCCGCGCTGCGGCCATCGACGCTACTGGCGTATTTCCAGGTCACGTGCGGCAACCCGGACCGCTGCTTGTGCAGCCACTCCCGCAACGGCCCACCGGCCACTTCGTCGGCCAGCACCCCGGCCGTCACCTGCACGCCCGCCTCGGTCAACCTCGCCGCGCCGCCGGCGGCGGTCGGGTTCGGGTCGGCGACGCCGTAAACCACCGCGCCCACTTCCGCGTCCAGCAGGGCGTTCACGCACGGCGGGGTCTTGCCGTAATGATTGCAGGGCTCCAGCGTGACCACCGCGGTCCCGCCGACCGCCAGTCGGCCGGCCCGCCGCAACGCCAGCACCTCGGCATGGTCGCCGCCGGCCGGTTCGGTCCCGCCGACGCCGACGACCACCCCGTCCGCGTCCAGGACGACGGCGCCGACCGGTGGGTTCGGATAGGTGGTGCCCTTGACCTGGTCGGACTGCTCGATCGCCAGCCGCATGGCCGCGTCGAGGCCGTCGACGGCCTGATTCATCGCAGGTGCGGTGACGCGGCGGCCGCCTGCCTGCGCAGCGCCGCGACGGCGGCCTCCGGGTCCTGGGCCCCGTACACGGCTGACCCGGCGACGAAGCAGTCGACGCCGGCCTCGGCGGCCTGCTCGATGGTGTCGTCGTTGATGCCACCGTCGATCTCGACCAGGATCGTCAGCTCCCCCGCTTCGATCAGCTTGCGCACGGCGCGGACCTTGCTCAGCACCTCGGGGATGAAGCTCTGGCCGCCGAACCCCGGCTCGACCGACATGATGAGCAGGGTGTCGAACTGCGGCAGGATTTCCAGATACGGCTCCAGCGGTGTCCCCGGCTTGACGCTGATGCCCGCCTTGGCGCCCGCGGCGCGAATGTCGCGCGCCACCCCGACCGGGTTGTCGGTGGCCTCGGCGTGGAAGGTGACGTTGTAGGCGCCCGCCTCGGCGTAGGGCGGCGCCCAACGGTCCGGGTCCTCGATCATCAGATGGCAGTCCATCGGGATGGAGGAGGCCGCCAGTAGGCTCTCGACCACGGGCAGGCCGATGGTCAGGTTGGGCACGAAATGGTTGTCCATCACGTCCACGTGCAACCAGTCGGCGCCACGCACCGCCGCCGCCTCGTCGGCCAGCCGCGCGAAGTCAGCGGACAGGATGGACGGCGCGATCAGCGGCCTACCGGTGTTGTCAGGCATGTGCGCCACACTATCCGCGGCGCAGCGCGGCGGCGGCCCGGCCCGTCAAGTCGCCGTCGCGCTACCCCGCTTCGCGGCGCAGCGCGGCGGCGAACATGGCGTCGGTGCCGTGGCGATGCGGCCACAACTGGACATACGGCCCGTCCCCCAAGCCGGTGACGGGCTCGAACAGCGGCCGGGTGTCCAACGCGCGCACCGGGTGCCGGCGCAACGCGTCGGCGACCACCCCGACGGTTTCGGCCAGGTGCGGAGAACACGTCGCGTACAGCACCACACCGCCGGGCCGGGTCAGCGCGATCGCGGCGCCCAGCAGCTCGCGCTGCAGCTTGGCAAGCACCGGCACGTCGGAAGGCTGACGACGCCACCGCGCCTCGGGTCGGCGCCGCAACGCCCCCAGGCCGGTGCAGGGCGCGTCGACCAGCACCCGGTCGAACGTCGGCTCGAGTCCGGTCTGCCGGCCGTCGACCCGCAGCACCTCGACGGGAAGCCCCCGGGTGTTCTCGGCCACCAGGTCGGCGCGGCGCGGGGCCGGCTCCACCGCCGTGACGCGGGCCCCCGCACCGGCGCCGATCGCAGCCAGCAGCGCGGTCTTGCCGCCCGGGCCGGCGCACAGATCCAGCCAGCGCCCGGCGTCTTCCTCGACCGGTGCCAGCGTGAGCGCGCGGGCCACCAGCTGGCTGCCCTCGTCCTGGACCAGCGCGGCGCCGTCTCGCACCGGCGCCAGCCGCCCGGGATCGCCGCCTGGCAGGTAGACCGCGTAGGGCGAATACCTGCCGACGGTGCCGCCGACGGCATCGGCCAGCTCCGCGGCGGTCAGCACCCCGGGGCGGGCCGCCAGGTGCACCTGCGGCCGTTCGTCGTCGCTGGCCAGCACCGCGTCGAGCTCGCCCGCGGCGGACCCCAGCGCGTCGGCGAAGGCCTGCGCGACCCAGCGCGGATGCGCGTGGACGAAGGCGGCGTGCCCCACCGGGTCCCGCGACGGGTCGGGCGCCAGCTCTTCGACCCAGGACTTCTCGTCTCGGGCGGCGATGGCACGCAGCACGCCGTTGACGAAACCCGCTCGGGCCGAGTCGAATTCGATTCCGGCCTGCTCGACCGTGGTGGACACCGCGGCGTAGGTGTCCACCCGCGTGCGCAACAGCTGGTAGGTGCCGAGCCGCAGCAGGTCGAGCAGCACCGGGTCGATCGTGTCCGGCGAGCGGCCCGCGGCGGCGCCGATGACCGCGTCCAGCAGGCCCCGGGTGCGGCACGTGCCGTAGGTCAACTCGGTGGCGAACGCGGCGTCGCGGCCGGTGATCCCGCGTTCGCGCAGCAGGGCGGGCAGGGCCAGGTTCGCGTATGCGTCGCGCTCGCTGACCGCCCGCAGCACCTCGAACGCGGCGGCGCGCGCGGGGTCGAGTGGTCGGCGCCGCTTGCCGCGTCCGCGATCCGGCGGCCTGGGCCGGCTCACGTCGCCCGCACAGCGGAGTCGAGTCGCGCGCCGCGGGCCCAGTCGACGGCGTTCATGAGTTTCTTTCCGGGCGGCTGGATTTGGCCCAGCCGGACGGCCTGCGAGCTCGTCCCGACCCAGACGTCCTTGCGACCGACGTGGATAGCGCCGGGCGCCAAGGCTTCCGGGGCGTCCGCGTCGATCCGCACCGGGCCGAGCTTGAGGCGCAGGTCGCCGATCTGCGTCCAGGCGCCCGGGTTCGGCGTGACCGAGCGGATCCGTCGCTCCACCACCAGCGCCGGCAGATCCCAGCGCACCCGGGCCTGCTCGACGGTGATTTTCGGTGCGACGCTGACGCCGTCGGCGGGTTGCGGGCGGGGCGTCAACGTCTGGTCGGCGATCCCGTCCAGCGTGGTCGACAGCAGGGCCGCACCCGAAACGGCCAGTCGCTCAAGCAATTCGCCGGCGGTGTCGGTGGGCCGGATCGTCTCGGTGACAACACCGTAGATCGGCCCGGAGTCCAGGCTGGGCTCGATCCGAAACGTCGTCGCCCCGGTGATGGTGTCCCCGGCCGCGATCGCGGCCTGCACCGGCGCCGCCCCGCGCCAGGCGGGCAGCAGCGAGAAGTGCAGGTTGATCCAGCCGTGCGGCGGCACCGCGAGCAGGGCGTCGCGCAGCAACGCGCCGTAGGCCACGACCGCGCAGCAGTCCGGTGCCAGCTCCGAGAGCTCAGCGACGAATTCTTGCGAGTTCGGTCGCGCCGGCCGCAGCACCGGGATGCCGCGGTCGAGCGCTTCACGCGCCACCGGCGACGGCTGCGGCTTGCCGTGCCGGCCGACGGCGGCGTCGGGCCGCGTCAGCACGGCGATCACCTCGTGGCGGGGCGAGTCGACGAGGCGACGCAGCGCGGGCAGCGCGGGTTCGGGGGTACCGGCGAAGACGAGACGCACCGGCCCAGTCTAGGAAGACGCCAACCCCGTCCGACCGTAACTTGCGCACGTTTATTATTTCTAATGCATACTATTGCTAGAGGTCATCGTCTCGCCGGGTGGCCGCTCTGCCGCGCTAGCGACAACGAGGTCGACCGGGCAGCCCTTTCCTTATCTCCAGGAGGTCCGATGACTCTCGACACGACGATCAGCGACGCCGCCCCGCACCGCGCGGTATGGGCGCTCGGCGACTACGCCCTGATGGCAGAGGAAGTGATGGCCCCGCTGGGCCCGGTCCTGATCAGGGCCGGCGGCATCGGACCGGGCGTGCGGGTGCTCGACGTCGCGGCCGGCTCGGGCAACATCTCGCTGCCGGCCGCCGCGACGGGCGCCGCCGTCGTTTCCAGTGACCTGACCCCCGAACTGTTGCAGCGGTCGCAGGCCCGGGCCGCGGCACGTGGCCTGACGATCGACTACCGGGAAGCCAACGCGCACGCGCTGCCCTTCGGCGACGGCGAGTTCGACGTCGTCATCTCCGCGATCGGGGTGCAGTTCGCGCCGGACCAGCAGCGGGCCGCCGACGAACTGGTCCGGGTCTGCCGGCCGGGCGGGACGATCGGCGTGATCAGCTGGACCCCGGACGGGTTTTTCGGCCGGATGCTCGCCACCATCCGGCCCTACCGGCCCAGCCTGTCGCAGGCCGTGCCGCCCGCCGCGCTGTGGGGACGTGAGGGCTACGTCACCGGACTGCTCGGCGAGCGGGTCGGCCGGATGACCGCGGTGCGGGGAATGTTGGAAGTCGACCGCTTCGACAGCGCCGACGCGGTGCACACCTACTTCAAGAACCACTACGGCCCGACGATCGAGGCCTACGCGAACGTCGGCCACAACCGGGTGCTGGCCGCCGAGCTGGACGCCCAACTGGTCGAGCTTGCGGAGCAACACCTCGACAACGGCGCGATGAGCTGGGAGTACCTGCTGGTCACCGCCGAGAAGCGCTAGAGGTCCGCTAAAAAGTCCGCTAGAGGTCCGCTAAAGATCGATGTCGGCGTCGAGGTGCACGTCCGGCTCACCGCCGGCGGCGGTGAACGCGGTCAGGGCACGCACCAGGCCGTGGCGCTCCGCCGGTGGCATCTGCTCCACGATGGTCGCGATTTCGGCCCGCCGGTACGCGGTCACCTGACGGACGACCTCCCGCCCGCGCTTGGTCAGCGCGGCCAACAGCTCGCGCCGCGACGTCGGGTGCGGGAGGCGGTCGATCAGCCCGGCCGCAACCAGGCGATCGACCATCCGTCCGGTGGCGGACGGTTGCACCCCCAGCAGACCGGCCAGCGTGGCCAGGTTGACCGGACCCCGGTTGGACAGGATCACCAGCGTCCGGAACTGCGAGATGGTGATCGTCTCGTCCACCTGCCCGATCGAGCGCGCCGAAATGGCAACCAGCAAGCGGGAAGCCGTCAGCAAAGCGTCGGTGATCACGTCCAGCGACTCGTCCGCCGTCGTCGCGTTGTCCGCTGCCATGTCGGCCCTTCTCCGGATCCTCTCCGGCCTGTCGGCGGCTAAAGAACAGGAAGTGTAACAACCGTTAATGAAGTAGTCAGGAACTATTTCCGACGCATACTATCCCCTGGGTCAGGATTTGGCGAGGTCACCCGATGTGCAGGGGATCGATCTGCACCCGGACCGGCTCGTGGGCCTGACGGGCGGACAGCACGCTCACACCGCGGCGCAGCGCCGCGGCCAACGCCAGCCCCTGGTCGCGGCGGGCGCGCACCAGCATCCTGGTCACCGGCACGCCGGCCGGCGTCCCCGGCGGGCGGCGCACGCCCGCCGGCAAATCGACCGGCCCCAGCACGTCGGCCCCCTCGGGCAGCCCGGCCTCCTCGAGCAGCGCCGCGACCGCCTCGGCGGCGCCGTCCAGGGCCGCCATGTGCACGCTCGGGGGCAGACCCACTTCGGTTCGAGCCGCCAGGTCCGCCTCGGCGTGACCGACCGGATCCCAGCGGATCAGCGATTGCACTGTGGGAATGGACGATTCGGCGACCGCGAGCACCACCCCGCCGTCGCCGCGGGCACGCACCAGCGCCGCGGCGCTCATCCAGCGCCACAGCGCGTCCTCGGCGGCGCGCAGGTCCTGCCGGCCCAGCAGCGCCCAGGTATCGAGCAGCAGCGCGGCCCCGTAGCCGCCCGCCGCGGTGGGTTCCGCCCCCGGTGTCGCCACCACCAGCGCCGGGGCGGCGGCGACCTCCGGCACGACGCCCTCTCCCGACGAGGTGACCACGGTGGTGCCGGGGAAGGCGCGCCCGAGTTCCTCGGCGGTGCGGCGGGCCCCGACGACGACGGCGCGCACCGCGTCGGACCCGCAGCGCGCGCAGCGACGCGTCGGGTCGATACGCCCGCACCACCGGCAGACCAGTGCGGGGCCGCCCTCCTGCAACGACAGCGGCCCGGTGCAGTGCCGGCACCGGGCGATGGCCCTGCAGCGCGCGCAGGCCAGCGACGGGACATACCCGCGCCGCGGCACCTGCACCAGCACCGGCGCCCCCGCCTGCAGCGACGAGCGCGCGGCGCGCAGCGCAATGGACGGGATGCGCGCCGTACGGGCGGCCGGGTCGCGCTCATCCGCGTAGCCCGTGTCGTCGAGGGCGGCCACCCGCGGCGTGCGGGCGCGCACCACCGCCCGGGCCGCAACGATGTCGTGCGCCCACCCGCTGCGCACCAGCGCCTGCGCCTCGGCGGTACGCGCATAGCCCCCGATCAGCGCCGCACACCGCGCCTGATGCGCGCGCAGCATCGCCACCTCGCGCGCGTGCGGGTACGGCGCCCGCGGCTCCGAGAGGCTGTCGTCGGCGTCGGCCCACACCATGACGAGGCCCAGGTCGCTCAGTGGCGCGAAAACCGCGCTGCGCGTGCCGATCACCAGCCGGGCCTGACCGCGCAGCGCCGCCAGCCACCGCCGGTAACGCGCGGCCGGACCCAGCCCGGCAGACAGCGCCACCACGCCGTTCTCGTCGATCCGCCCGGTCGCGGCCCGCCACAGCGTGTCCAGATCGCGCTGGTCGGGCACGATCGCCAGCACCGCACGCCCGGCGCGGATGGTCTGCGCGGCGGCCTCGGCGAATCGGTCCGCCCACGACTCCCCCGGCAACACCTGCCAGACGGCCCGCGCGGCCCGCGATTCCGCCAGGGCGTCCAGGAACTGCGCGCCCCGGCCGTAGGACTCCCACGCCGCCGGGTCGACGGGCGCGGGTACCGGCAGCCGGTGTGCGGTCGCCGGTTCCCGCTCCACCCGCGCGTGCCGGGCCGGCACGGCCAGGCGCAGCACGTCCGGCCGGGTGCCCGCGTAGCGCGCCGCCACCGCGTCGACCAATCGGCGGATCTCGGGGGTCAGTACCGGTTCGGGCGACACGACACGGTCCAGCCAGCCGAGCTTGCCGTGGTGGTCGGTGTCATTGCGGCGCTCCAGCACGAACGCGTCGACCAGCCGGCCGTGAAACCGCACCCGCACCCGCACGCCCGGCTGGGCGTCGTCGGACTGCTCGGCCGACACCAGGTAGTCGAACTCGCGGTCCAGGTGCGGCACCGAGAGCATCGGCAGCACCCGTGCGATGGGTTCGACCTGAACGGGCGTGGGCGCGCCGACGGTCAAGGCGCCCGCTGGTATCGAAATACTATGTCGTTCAATGGCTTTACCGTCCGGTTCGGAAGCGGTCAGCTTTCGGTCGACCCCGGGGAGCCGGCATCGGCCGATGCCTCACGGCCGAAGAAGAACCCGGCCGTCATCAGGATCAGCGCCGCGGCGTAGGACCACCAGATCGGCACGGCCAGCGCCTCGTTGCCCAGGATGAAGCGGCCGACGGCGATCAGGGAGTCGGAGGCCGCGAAACACACCGCCCCCACCGCCGTCCAGATCGTCGGCAACCGCGCCACCAGGGCGGCACACACCATCGCGGTCAGCACCACGATGTAGGCCGTCACCGGAAGCGCCAGCTTGTTCAGGTGCGGCCAGAACCACGCCAGCAGCGCGACGGTGGCCACGCACATGGCGACCACGGCGGCGATGCGCAGCTTCGACGCGCGCAGCGCCGCCAACGGCACAAGCGCCCCCAGGAAACACAAGTGCGCCAACAGGAATGCGGCCAGGCCCACCACGAAGGACTGCGTCCACCACGGGACCGCCAGCGCCCAGTCGCCGACGGCCGACAGCAGCAGCGCCGGCATCAACCACCGCCGCTCGCGGACGATCGCGTGGCCCGCCGCCGCAGCGGTCAGCAACAACGCCATCGACGCCTTGAACAGCGGCTGCAGCGCCCAGTGCCCGGTCAGCTCAGTCCCCGGCGGCGAGCCCAGCGCCAGCACCGTCAGGTAGACGCCGTAGCCGAGGGCCGCCCAGCCGGCCACCACCCAGCCGCCGACCACCAGGCGAGGTGCGTACGGTACGTCCATGCCAAGCTTGGACAACACAGCCGACGATAAGCCCGCGATCGACCCCATCCTGCAGAAGGTACTGGATGCGGTTCCCTTCCGGCTATCCACCGACGACGGTGTCGACGCCGCCAGGCAGCGGTTCCGCGACCTGCCGCGCCGGGCGCTGCACCCCGAGCTGCGCGTCGAGGACCGGGCCGTCCCCGGCCCGGCGGGATCGATCGGCGTCCGGATCTATTGGCCGCCAAGCCATTCGCAAGACGCCGCGGCGCCGGTCGTGCTCTATTTTCACGGCGGCGGCTTCGTCGTGGGCGACCTGGACAGCTACGACGGCACCGCGCGCCAGCACGCGGTCGGCGCCGACGCGATCGTGGTGTCGGTCGACTACCGGTTGGCGCCCGAGCACACCTATCCCGCCGCCGTCGAAGACGCTTGGGCCGCAACGCTTTGGGCCGCGGAGCGCGCCGCCGAGCTGGGCGGTGACCCGAATCGGATGGCCGTGGCCGGGGATTCGGCCGGCGGGACCATCAGCGCCGTGGTCGCACAGCGGGCGCGGGACAGCGGCGCGCCGCCGATCGCGTTCCAGCTGTTGTGGTACCCGTCGACCATGTGGGACGCCACGCTGCCGTCCTTCACCGAGAACGCCGGCGCGCCGATCCTCGACGTCAAGGCCGTCGCCGAGTTCTCGCGTTGGTACGCGGGCGACGTCGACTTGTCGGCCCCGCCACCCGGTATGGCGCCCGGCCGGGCCGATGACCTGTCGAACCTGCCTCCGGCCTACATCGCCGTCGCCGGCTACGACCCGCTGCGCGACGACGGCATCCGCTACGGCGAGCTGCTGGCCGCCGCCGGTGGGGCCGTCGAAGTGCACAACGCCGAGACGCTGGTGCACGGCTACCTCGGTTACGGCGGTGTGGTGCCGGCGGCCACCGCCGCGATGGAACGCGGGCTGGCGGCCCTGCGGACCGGGCTGCGCGGGTGAATCCGGAGCGTACGGTGAATCCATGACGGAGCCCACCTTCGCCCGCCCGGGCATCGATCCGGCGTTCAAGGCGCTGCTCGACGCCTTCCCGATGACCTTCAGCGCCGCCGACGGGGTGGAGGTCGCCCGAAAGCGGCTGCGGCTGCTCAAGGTACCGACCGAAATGCTCCCCGACCTGCGGATCGAGGACCGCACGATCGGCCACGGCGAGCTCGCCGACATCCCCGTGCGCATCTACTGGCCGCCCCTGGAGCCGCAGGAGGCGCTGCCCGTCGTCGTCTTCTACCACGGCGGCGGGTTCTGCCTGGGCGGCGTGGACACCCACGACCCCCTCGCCCGCGCGCACGCCGTCGGCGCCGAGGCCATCGTGGTGTCGGTGGACTACCGGCTGGCCCCCGAGCATCCGTTCCCGGCCGCGGTCGACGACGCCTGGGCGGCGTTGCAGTGGGTGGCCGCGCACGCGGCCGAGCTGGGCGGCGACCCGGACCGTATCGCCGTCGCCGGCGACTCGGCCGGCGGCAACCTGGCCGCCGTGATGACGCACCTGGCCAGCGAGAACGCCGGCCCCGCGCTGAGTTTCCAGCTGCTGTGGTACCCGGTCGTCACCGCCGACCTGTCGCTGCCGTCGTTCACCGAGAACGCCAACGCGCCGATCCTGGACCGCGACGTGATCGACGCCTTCCTGTCCTGGTACCTGCCGGACATCGACCTCAGCGACCCGACGGCACTGCCCGTCACGCTTGCCCCGGCGAACGCGACGGACTTGTCCGGGTTGCCGCCCGCCTACATCGCGACCGCCGAACACGATCCGCTGCGCGACGACGGGGCCCGCTACGCCGAGCTGCTGGATGCCGCCGGTGTGCCCGCCGAGCTGAGCAACGAGCCGGACCTGGTGCACGGCTACGCCAGCTTCGCCATGGTCATACCCGCGGCCGGCGACGCCACCGACCGCGGACTGGCCGCGCTGAAGAAGGCACTACACCCTTAGTCGACCCCTAGGCGGCGAACGATGAGCAGCACACCCGATTACCACACGCTGATCGTGGGCGCCGGCTTCTCCGGGATCGGCGCCGCCATCAAGCTCGACAACGCCGGACTTCCCGACTATCTCGTCGTCGAGGCGGGCGACGGCGTGGGCGGGACCTGGCACTGGAACACCTATCCCGGTATCGCCGTGGACATCCCGTCGTTCTCCTACCAGTTCTCCTTCGAGCAGAGCCCGGACTGGTCGCGGACGTACGCGCGGGGGCGCGAGCTCAAGGCGTACGCCGAACACTGCGTCGACAAGTACGGCCTGCGGTCGCGAATCCGGTTGAACACCAAGGTGCAGTCGGCCGAGTTCGACGACGAGCAGTGCCTCTGGCGGGTGCAGACCGATCCCGGGGGCACGGTCACCGCCCGGTTCCTGATCAGTGCGTGCGGCGTCCTGACCGTCCCCAAGCTCCCAGACATCGACGGCGTGGACAGCTTCGGCGGCGTCACCATGCACACCGCGCGCTGGGATCACGACCAGGACCTGAGCGGCAAGCGCGTCGCGATCATCGGCACCGGCGCCTCGGCCGTCCAGGTCATCCCCGAGATCGCACCGATCGTCAAGCGGCTCACCGTGTTTCAGCGCACCCCGATCTGGTGCTTCCCCAAGCTGGACGTCGCGTTGCCCGCGCCGGCCCGGTGGGCGATGCGGGTCCCCGGAGGCAAGGTCGTGCAGCGGCTACTCAGCCAGGCCTTCGTCGAAGTCACCTTCCCGATCTCCGCGCACTACTTCACGGTGGTGCCGCTGGCCAAACGGATGGAGTCGGCCGGGCGGGCCTATCTGCGCAAACAGGTGCACGATCCGGCGGTGCGCGACCAGCTCACCCCGCGTTACGCCGTCGGCTGCAAACGCCCGGGCTTTCACAACGAGTACCTGGCCACGTTCAACCGCGACAACGTGCGGCTGGTCACCGAGCCGATCGACAAGATCACGCCCACGGCGGTGGCCACCACCGACGGCGAGGACCACGAGGTAGACGTGCTGATCCTGGCCACCGGGTTCAAAGTGATGGACCCCGACGACGTCCCGACGTTCGCGGTCACCGGAAGCGGCGGCAAGTCGCTGAGCCGGTTCTGGGACGAACACCGGCTGCAGGCCTACGAGGGTGTCAGCGTCCCCGATTTCCCCAACCTGTTCACGGTGTTCGGCCCCTACGGCTACGTCGGCTCTTCGTATTTCGCGCTCATCGAGACGCAGACCCACCACATCGTGCGGTGCCTGAAGCGCGCCGAGCGTGAGGGTGCGACGCGCGTCGAGGTCACCGAGGAAGCCAACGAGCGCTACTTCGCCGAGATGATGCGCCGGCGGCACCGGCAGATCTTCTGGCAGGACAGCTGCCGGCTGGCCAACAGCTACTACTTCGACAAGAACGGCGACGTGCCGCTGCGCCCCACCACCACGGTGGAGGCCTACTGGCGCAGCCGGCGGTTCGACCTCGACGACTACCGGTTCACCAACGCCGGCGCGCCTTAGACGGCGCGCTTGAGGTCGTCGACCTTGTTGAGCTGCTCCCACGGCAGCTCGATGTCGGTGCGGCCGAAGTGGCCGTACGCGGCGGTCTGCGCGTAGATCGGGCGCAACAGGTCCAGGTCGCGGATGATGGCGCCGGGCCGCAGGTCGAAGACCTCCGGGACGATCTTCTCGATCTTGACCGGGTCGACCGTGGCGGTGCCGAACGTCTCGACAAACAGGCCGACGGGGGCGGCTTTGCCGATCGCGTAGGCCACCTGAACCTCGACCCGCTCCGCCAAACCGGCGGCGACGATGTTCTTGGCCACCCAGCGCATCGCGTACGCGGCCGAGCGGTCCACCTTGGACGGATCCTTGCCGGAGAAGGCGCCGCCGCCGTGGCGGGCCCATCCGCCGTAGGTGTCGACGATGATCTTGCGGCCGGTCAGCCCCGCGTCGCCCATCGGGCCGCCCAGGACGAACTTGCCGGTCGGGTTGAAGAGCAGCCGCGTCTGCGAGGTGTCCAGCGTGTCGTGCGCCAGATCGTCGAGCACGGTGTTGACCACCTTTTCCCGGAGGTCGGGGGTCAGGGTCTTCTCCAGGTCGATGTCGGCCGCGTGCTGAGTGGAGATCACCACGGTGTCGAGCCGGACGGGGACGTTGTCCTCGTATTCGATGGTGACCTGCGTCTTGCCGTCCGGGCGCAGGTACGGCAGCACACCGTTCTTGCGCACCTCGGTCAGCCGCCGGGACAGGCGGTGGGCCAGCGCGATGGGCAGCGGCATGAGTTCGGGGGTGTCGGCGATCGCGTAGCCGAACATCAGGCCCTGGTCACCGGCGCCCTGGGCATCCAGCGGGTCCCGCTCACCTTCGACCCGGGCCTCGTAGGCGGTGTCGACGCCCTGGGCGATGTCGGGCGACTGGGCGCCGATGCCGATGTTCACCCCGCACGACGCCCCGTCGAAACCCTTGTCCGACGAGTCGTAGCCGATCTCGAGGATGCGCTCGCGGACCGTGTTGGTGATGTCGGCGAACGCCTCCTTCGCCGTCGTCGTCACCTCACCGACGACGTGCACCTGACCGGTGGTGACCAGCGTCTCCACCGCGACACGTGAGCGGGGGTCCTGCGCCAGCAGGGCGTCGAGAACCGAGTCGCTGATCGCGTCACAGATCTTGTCGGGATGTCCCTCAGTCACCGACTCACTGGTAAACAGGCGACCCTTTTCGCTCACAATCTCAACCCTTCCGAATAGTTAGTTAACCGAATTATATCGGCTGGCATGGCGCCAGCCGGCACCTGGCCTGGCGCCACAGGGAAACCGAACCGTATTACCCGCCGCCGTGCAGGAACGCGCCGATCGCATCCACGATACGACTGGCCATCAGCGTCTTGGAACCGTGTTGCAGCGCGGACTCGGTGCCGTCGGCGGTAAGCAGCCACCCGTCGTTGCTGTCCACCTCGAACGCCCTGCCGTCGCCCACCGCGTTGACCACCAACAGGTCGCAGCCCTTGCGGCGCAACTTGGCGCGGGCGTGGAAGAGCACGTCGCCGTTGGCGTCGCCGGTTTCCGCGGCGAATCCGACGATGGCCCGCATGTTGGGCAGCTCGCCGTGGGCGCGCGCCCGCACGGCGCCGGCCAGCACGTCGTCGTTGCGCACCAGCTCGATAACGGGCGGCTCGTCCCGGTCGTCCGGACCCTTTTTGATCTTGGCGGCGGAAACCTGTGCGGGCCGGAAGTCGGCGACGGCCGCCGCCATCACCAGCACATCGGCCGCCGGGGCGTGCTTGGCCACCGCGTCGCCGAGCTGCTCGGCGGAGCTGACGTGGACGACCTCGACGCCGGCGGGATCGATCAGTCCGGCGGTGTGCCCGGCGATCAGCGTGACCTCGGCGCCGCGCTGGGCGGCGACGCGGGCCACCGCATAGCCCTGCTTGCCCGAGCTGCGGTTGCCGATGAAACGGACCGGGTCGATCGGCTCGCGGGTGCCGCCGGCGGTCACCAGCACCTTGCAGCCGGCCAGGTCGTAGGGAAGCGCGTCGTGGCGTTCGAGCAGCAGCTCGGCCAGCGTGGTGATCTCCTCGGCCTCGGGCAGCCGTCCCGAGCCGCTGTCGGCGCCGGTGAGCCGGCCGAACGCGGGTTCGAGCACCACGGCTCCGCGCCGCCGCAGGGTGGCCACGTTGTCGACGGTGGCCGGGTGCAACCACATCTCGGTGTGCATCGCGGGCGCGAAGAGCACCGGGCAGCGCGCGGTGAGCAGGGTCGCGGTCAGCAGGTCGTCGGCGCGGCCGTGCACCGCGCGGGCCAGCAGATCCGCGGTGGCCGGCGCCACCACGACCAGGTCGGCCTTCTGGCCGAGCTGGACGTGCGGCACGTCTGGGACGTTCTCGAAGACCCCGGTGTGCACCGGCTGGCCGGACAGCGCCTCGAACGTGGCGGCCCCGACGAACCGCAGCGCGGATTCGGTGGGGATGACCCGCACCCGGTGACCGGCCTCGGAGAGCTGACGGACGACCGTGCACGCCTTATAGGCGGCGATACCACCGGAGACGCCGACGATGACGTTTTTCGCGACCCGATCGCGGTTGTCCACAGCGCGCCCGGCCCAGCCTGTTACTCGCCCTCGGTGTGCTCGAGCAGGTCGGCGTGGATCTCGCGCAGCGCGATCGACAGCGGCTTCTCCTGCAGCCCCGGCTCGACCAGCGGCCCGACGTATTCGAGGATCCCCTCGCCGAGCTGGTTGTAGTAGTCGTTGATCTGCCTGGCGCGCTTGGCCGCGTAGATGACCAGGGCGTATTTGCTCGACACGCGGTCCAGCAGCTCGTCGATGGGCGGGTTGGTGATGCCCAGCGGGGTGTCGTAGGCGCGTTGTCCGCCCGCCGACGGGTCGAACCGGTCGGGGACGGCGGCCAATGCCGCGTCGGACTGCGAAGTAGTCACTTAGGTCGTTCTCCTTGGCGGATTACAGCGGCTGGTACCGCCGGCGATTCGATGCTCAGTCTCGATCGGATTTGGTCTGGCCGGACGGGTCATGCGGAGCCGGCGCAGTATTCACCAGCAAGGATACCAATTCAGCGCACGCAGACTCCAATTGACGGTTGACCACGACCTCGTCGAAGTCGTCCCGGGCCGCCATCTCGACGCGGGCGGTCTCCAGCCGACGCCGCATGGCCTCCGGCGTTTCGGTGCCGCGGCCGACGAGCCTGGCCTCCAGGTCTTCCCAACTGGGCGGCGCCAGGAACACGGTGATGGCCTCGGGCATCGCCCGCTTGACCGCCCGCGCGCCGGCCAGGTCGACCTCGATGAGCACCGGGATCCCCGCGGCGGTGGCTTTTCGCACCGGCTCGGCCAGGGTGCCCGATCGGTGCAGTCCGCCGTGGATCTCGGCCCACTCCAGCAGCGCGCCGTCGTCGATGAGCTGCTGGAAACGGGCGGGGCTGACGAAGTGGTAGTCGACGCCGTCGACCTCGCCCGGCCGCGGCAACCGCGTCGTGGCCGAGACGGAGAAATGCAGGTCCGGAATCCGCTTGCGCAGGCACCGGACCACCGTCGACTTGCCGACCGCGGAGGGACCGGACAGCACGACCACGCGTCCCTTACCCGGTGGTGTGGGACGCGTCCCGTGCTCGGCGTCCGGTCCCCCGCCGGCGCTCACTGGCCCTCCTGGGCCGGCGCGCCCACAGGGCGGGTTGGCCGAGGCCGGGTTAGGAGCCGAACTTTTCCAACAGGGCCTTGCGCTGCCGATCGCCGAGGCCGCGCAGGCGGCGGGTAGGGGCGATCTCCAGCTCGGTCATGATTTCCTGCGCTTTGACCTTGCCCACCTTGGGCAACGCCTCAAGCAGCGCGGAAACCTTCATCTTGCCCAGGACTTCGTCGGTCTCGGCGTCCTTGAGCACCTGGGTGAGGTTGGTGCCGCCGCGCTTCAGCCGGTCCTTGAGCTCTGCTCGCGCTCGACGTGCGGCAGCCGCCTTCTCCAACGCGGCCGCGCGCTGCTCGTCGGTCAACTGGGGAAGGGCCACGATTCCTCCGTATCTGATCAATCACTGTCAATCGATCTCTTTTTGTCTCTGCCGGGTACTTCAGCCAGCGGAGACGACCGTACTCAGGCCTCCTGACGAAATCTAACCCGACCCCCTGGTTAAGGGGACAAAGTCCCAGCATGAGCCCGGCGTGTGGCCCGAAAAAGCAGGCCGTCGGGCATCGTGGGCGCCGGGCGCGCCCCGCGGTGCGGGGGCGGCGGTGTGGCCACCTCGAACCCCCACGCCACCGCTCTGACCAGGGATTTTAGCGCGACGGACCGCCGCGGGGTCGCTGTGGGGGCGGCGGGAAACGACGCCGGAGGCGCGCCGAAACGCCTCGTGCGGGGGGTCACGCATTTTTCGTCGCGTGTCGCGCGTGTCGCGCCGCGCCGACCGGCCGGGCGCGATCACGCGTGGATTGCTGGTACGACAGCCAGCTAACACTCGCGGAGTTAGGATCTAGCGGTGTCGAACCTGCGGATCCGTCAGGCCGCTGAGCTGCTCGGGGTCAGCGACGACACTGTCCGGCGATGGATCAACCAGGGATCGTTGACGGTCGGGCAGGACGCGGCCGGCCGCAAGGTCATCGCCAGCGAGGACCTGGCCCGGTTCTCCCGGACCAACGCCCCCACCCCGCCGCCCGACCCGCTGAGCATCGGCAGCTCGGCCCGCAACCGCTTCGTCGGGCTGGTCACAAAGGTCACCAGTGACAAGGTGATGACCCAGGTGGAGATGCAGTGCGGCCCGTTCACCGTCGTGTCGCTGATGAGCACCGAGGCGGCCGAGGAGCTGCAGCTGCGGCCCGGCAGTGTGGCGGTCGCGGTCGTCAAGGCCACCACGGTGATCGTGGAGACCGCCCGGCCCAGCTCGGCGGCCGCATCGGACTGACCCGCCTCTACGGCGCTCCCAGATAGGCGACGGCGTCCAGCATCCGCTCGCCGGCCGCCCGCAGTTCGGCCACCCCCGGCCCGGCACGCAGCACCTCGCGGGCCACCGCGGGCAGCAGCTGGCCGGAATCCGCCCCGCCCAGCCCGGCGAGCGCCTCGGGCCGTCCGCCCTGCACACCCAGGCCCGGCACCAGCACCGGCCCGCCCAGCGCGCTCAGATCGGGGGCCTGCAGGACGGTCGCGCCCACCACCACGCCGACATATCCGGGACCGGACGGCGTGGCGGACTTGTTCACCACCGCCGCCTGGTCGACGACCAGCTGGGCCACCGTGCGGCCGTCGAACGCGGCGCGCTGCACGGTCGCGCCCTCGGGGTTGGAAGTGGCGGCCAGCACGAACACGCCCCGATCGTGCGCGGCGGCGGCCTCGAGCAGCGGCCGCAGCGAGCCGAACCCGAGGTATGGCGAGGCGGTCACGGCGTCGGCGGCCAGCGGCGAGTCACCCGCCCAGGCGGCGGCGTACGCCGCCATCGTCGTGCCGATGTCGCCGCGCTTGGCGTCGGCCAGCACCAGCACCCCGACCGAACGCAGCGCCGCGATCGTGCGTTCCAGCACCGCGAACCCGGCGGCGCCGTAGGACTCGAAGAACGCCACCTGCGGCTTGACGACGGCGAAACCGGAGAACGCCTCGACACAGATGTCGCAGAACTTGGCCAGCCCGTCGGCGGCCGCCGGCAAATCCCAGGCGCGTAGCAGCTCGGGGTGCGGGTCGATCCCCACACACAGCGGGCCGCGCTGCGCTTTGGCCTCGGCCAGCCGCCGGCCGAAGCCCGTCACCGGGCGCCTTCGCCGGGCGCGGCGCCCTGCCCCATCAGGCTGTGCAGCTCCTGCAGGGACCGGACGCCGATGTCGCCGCGGATACCGGCCTCGATGCCCTGGATGGCGGCGGACGCGCCCTGCACGGTGGTGACGCAGGGGATGTTGACCGACACCGCGGCCGAACGGATCTCGTAGCCGTCGATACGCGGGCCGGAATTGCCGTACGGCGTGTTGATCACCATGTCGACTTCGCCGGCCTTGATCGCGTCGACGGCGGACACGGCCGGGCGGCCCGGCTGCGGCGGCTCGAAGTGCTTGCGGACCTCGTCGCAGGGAATCCCGTTGCGGCGCAACATCTCCGCGGTGCCCTCGGTGGCCAGCACACGGAAGCCCAGATCGGCCAGGCGCTTGACGGGGAACACCAGCGACCGCTTGTCCCGGTTGGCGACGGAGACGAACACGGTGCCCTCGGCCGGCAGCGAACCGTAGGCGGCGGTCTGGCTCTTGGCGAAGGCGGTGCCGAAGTCGCGGTCGATGCCCATCACCTCACCGGTCGATTTCATCTCCGGGCCGAGCAGGGAATCGATGGCGGCGCCGTCGGCCCGCCGGAAGCGGTGGAACGGCAGCACCGCCTCCTTGACCGCGATCGGGGCGTTCTGGACCGCGTGGGCGCCGTCCCCGGACGCCGCCAGCATGCCCTCGGCGCGGAGCTGGGGAATGGTGGCGCCCAACATGATCCGGGCGCACGCCTTGGCGAGCGGGATCGCGGTGGCCTTGGAGACGAAGGGAACGGTGCGGCTGGCCCTCGGGTTGGCCTCCAGGACGTAGAGCACGTCGTCCTTCAGCGCGTACTGCACGTTGAGCAGGCCGATCACCCCGATGCCGTGCGCGATGGCCTCGGTCGCGCGGCGCACCTTCTCGATGTCGCTGCGGCCCAGCGTGACGGGCGGTAGCGCGCACGCCGAGTCGCCGGAGTGGATGCCGGCCTCCTCGATGTGCTCCATGATGCCGCCGATGTAGACCTCGGTGCCGTCGCACAGGGCGTCGACGTCGATCTCGACCGCGTCCTCGAGGAAGCGGTCGACCAGCACCGGGTGTTCGGGCGAGAGCTCGGTGGCGCGGGTGATGTAGCCCTCCAGTGTCTCCTCGTCGTAGACGATCTCCATCCCTCGGCCGCCCAGGACGTACGACGGCCGCACCAGCACCGGGTAGCCGATGTCCTCGGCGATCCGGCGGGCCTGCGCGAAAGTGGTTGCCATGCCGTATTTCGGCGCCGGCAATCCGGCGCCGGTCAGCACGTCACCGAAGGCGCCGCGGTCCTCGGCCAGGTCGATCGCCTCCGGCGGCGTGCCCACGATCGGGACTCCGGCGTCGGCCAGGCGCTGCGCCAACCCGAGCGGGGTCTGGCCGCCCAGCTGCACGATGACGCCGACCACCCCGGGCCCGTCACCCCCCGACTGCTGTTCGGCGTGGAACACCTCCAGGACGTCCTCGAAGGTCAGCGGCTCGAAGTACAGCCGGTCGGCGGTGTCGTAGTCGGTGGACACCGTCTCCGGGTTGCAGTTGACCATGACGGTCTCGAAACCGGCCTGGCTCAACGTGGTTGCCGCGTGCACGCAGCTGTAGTCGAATTCGATGCCCTGGCCGATGCGGTTGGGCCCGGATCCCAGGATCAGCACCTTGGGCCGCTCGGCCTGCGGGGCCACCTCCGTCTCGGCCGCCGGGTCGAGCTCGTAGCTGCTGTAGTGATAGGGCGTCTTGGCATCGAACTCGGCCGCGCAGGTGTCCACCGTCTTGTACACCGGGTGGATGCCCAGCCGCTCGCGCAGCGAGCGCACCCCGTTCTCCCCCGCCAATTCGGGCCGCAGGGCGGCGATCTGGCGGTCCGACAGCCCGCTGTGCTTGGCCCGCCGCAGCAGGTCGGTGTCCAGCACCGGGGCGTCGACCAGCTCCGCGCGCAGCGTGCCCAGCTCGCCGATCTGGGCGACGAACCACGGGTCGACGCCGCTGGCCTCGGCGACCTGCTCGATCGAGGCGCCCAGCCGCAGCGCCAGCTCGATGTCGTAGAGCCGGCCCTCGGTCGGGGTCCGTAGCCGGTCGAGCACCTCGCCGACGTTGCAGTCCGGGCCGTCCGGTTTGGTCCAGAACCCGGCGCGGGTGGTCTCCAGAGACCGCATCACCTTGCCGAGCGCCTCGATGAAGTTGCGGCCCAACGACATCGCCTCGCCGACGGACTTCATCGTGGTGGTCAGGGTGGGGTCCGCCCCGGGGAACTTCTCGAACGCGAACCGCGGCGCCTTGACGACGACGTAGTCGAGGGTGGGTTCGAAGCAGGCCGGCGTTTCCTTGGTGATGTCGTTGACGATCTCGTCGAGGGTGTACCCGATGGCCAGCTTGGCGGCGATCTTGGCGATCGGGAAGCCGGTGGCCTTGGAGGCCAGCGCGCTGGACCGCGACACCCGCGGGTTCATCTCGATGACGATCAGCCGGCCGTCGCTCGGGTTGACGGCGAACTGGATGTTGCAGCCGCCGGTGTCGACCCCGACCTCGCGCAGGATCGCGATGCCCAGGTCCCGCATCCGCTGGTATTCCCGGTCGGTCAGCGTCATGGCCGGCGCGACGGTGACCGAGTCGCCGGTGTGCACGCCCATCGGGTCGAAGTTCTCGATCGAGCAGACCACGACGACGTTGTCGTTGCCGTCGCGCATCAGCTCGAGCTCGAATTCCTTCCAGCCGTAGATAGACTCCTCGATCAGCACGTTGGCGCTGGGGCTTTCGGCCAGGCCGGCGCCGGCCATCCGGTCGACCTCCTCGACGGATCGCGCCATGCCCGAGCCGAGGCCGCCCATGGTGAAGCTGGGCCGCACCACCACCGGAAGACCGAGTTCCTCGACCGTCTCGCGGACCTCTTCCATGGTGAAACACACTCGGCTGCGGGCGGATTCACCGCCGACCTTGGCGACGATGTCCTTGAACATCTGCCGGTCCTCGCCGCGCTGGATGGCGTCGATGTCGGCCCCGATGAGCTCGACCCCGTGGCGCTCGAGCGCGCCGTTCTGGTACAGCGCGACCGCGGTGTTGAGCGCGGTCTGCCCGCCCAGCGTGGCCAGCAGCGCGTCGATCTTGTTGCCGCGCTCGGCCTGTTGCGCGATCACCCGCTCCACGAAGGCCGGGGTGATGGGCTCGACGTAGGTGTGGTCGGCGTACTCGGGGTCGGTCATGATGGTCGCCGGGTTGGAGTTGATCAGGCTGACCTGCAGCCCCTCCGCTCGCAGCACCCGGCAGGCCTGGGTGCCCGAGTAGTCGAATTCGGCCGCCTGGCCGATGACGATCGGCCCCGAGCCGATCACCAGCACGTGGTTGAGATCGCTGCGCCGCGGCACTAGCGCCCTCCTTCTTTCTTGGCGCGAGCGACCGCGTTTGTACACCGTTTACGGCGTGTCGCCGTACAAACACGGTCGCTCGCGGTCATCTCTCACCGGCCATCAGCTCGATGAATTGATCGAACAGGTATTCCGCGTCGTGTGGGCCGGCGGCGGCCTCCGGGTGGTACTGCACCGAGAACGCCCGCCCGTCGGCGAGTTTGACGCCCTCGACCACCCCGTCGTTGGCGCATGTGTGGCTGACGACGGCGGGCCCGAACGGCGTGTCGAAGGATTGACCCGCCTCGCCTTCCAGCGCGAAGCCGTGGTTCTGCGCGGTCACCGCCACCCGACCGGTGGCATGGTCCATGACGGGGATATTGATCCCGCGGTGGCCGAAGACCATCTTGTAGGTGGACAGGCCCAGTGCCCGGCCCAGGATCTGGTTGCCGAAGCAGATGCCGAACAACGGGATTCCGGCGCCCAGCACCTCGCGGGTGAGCGCGACGACGTGGTCGGCGGTGGCGGGGTCACCGGGGCCGTTGGACAAGAACACGCCGTCGGGTGCGATGTCGGCGATCTGTTCGAAGCTCGTCGACGACGGCAGCACGTGGCTGCGGACTCCCCGGCGGGCGAAGTTGCGCGGGGTGTTGGTCTTGATGCCCAGGTCCAGCGCCACCACCGTAAACCGTTGCGCCCCGTCGGGTTCCACGATGTAGGGCTCCGCGGTGCTGACCTCGCCGGCGAGGTCGGCACCCAGCATCGACTGCTGCCCCCGCACCCGCTCCACCAACTCGTCGATGTTCAAAGGGTCGGCCAGCGCCTCGCCGGAGAACACCCCCGCCTTCATGGAGCCGCGGGTGCGCAGGTGGCGCACCACCGCCCGGGTGTCGATGCCGGCGATCCCGACGATGTGCTGGCGCACCAGCTCGTCCTCCAGGGTTCCCGTGGCGCGCCAGTTCGACGCCCGCGGGGACGGGTCGCGCACCGCGTAGCCGGCGACCCAGATCTTGTCGCCGCGACTTTCGGCGTCCTCGGTGTTCCAGCCGGTGTTGCCGATCTGTGGCGCGGTGGCCACCACGATCTGCCGGTGATAACTGGGATCGGTCAGCGTCTCCTGGTAGCCGGACATGCCGGTGGAAAACACGGCCTCGCCGAGGGTTTGGCCGACCTGGCCGAACGGCGTGCCGGTGAAGACGCGCCCGTCCTCGAGTACCAGAACTGCTTTTGTCGTCACGCTACTTCCTCTTTGAGCCAGTCGGTGTATTCGTCGCGGTGGTTGGCCCGAAAGCCGGTGTCGATCTCGACTCCCGACGGCAGCCGCCACCGAATCGCCAGAATCCCGATCCGGGCTACGGCCCGGCCGCCCATCCCGCGCTCCATGCGGATATGGGTGATCGAGTCGCGTGGAATCCAAAGCGGTTGGGCGCGTAGGCGTTCCACCATGATACCGCTCGAATAGCGGGTCAGCACCGCCTTGCTCCGGTACCCCAGATCGCCGACGGCGATCCGCTCGTTCCAGCCCGGGGCCATCATCGACCCGCAATAGTGGCCTTGGGTGGTGATCGTCGCCGCACCCACCTGGTCGGGCACGTCGGGCAGCCGGCCGATCAGTTCGGCCTGCCGCTGCGAGCGGCGCCGCCAGCTGCGCATCATCAGCTGGATCACCACCGCGATCACCACCACCAGCACGGCCGCGAAGATCAGCGACCCCACCAGCGTGCCCGAATTCATGCCGGGCACTTCCCGTCTCGAGCCGTGACCTTCCCGCGCAGCAAGGTCGCCGTGACGGTGGCGGGCAGGGCCATCGACTCGAAGGGCGTGTTGGCCGACCGGCTGGCCAGGTCGGACCCGGCGACGGTCCAGGTGGCGTCGGGGTCCACCACCGTCAGGTTGGCCGGCTCCCCCACCTCCAGCGGGCGGCCGTGATCGGGCAGTCCGACGATGCGCGCCGGGTTCTCGCTCATCACCCGGGCGACGTCCCGCCACGTCAACAGCCCGGGCGCCACCATGGTGTGCACCACGACCGACAGCGCGGTCTGCAGGCCCAGCATGCCGGGACGCGCCGCCGCGAACTCCACGCACTTCTCGTGCTCGGCGTGCGGCGCATGGTCGGTGGCCACACAGTCGATGACGCCGTCGGCCAGGGCCTGGCGCAACGCCACAGCGTCGGAGGCCTCGCGCAGCGGCGGGTTGACGCGATTGCGCCCGTCGTAGCTGGCCAGCCTGCTGTCGTCGAGCAGCAGGTGGTGCGGGGTGACCTCGGCGGTGATCGAGATGCCTTGCCCCTTAGCCCATTTCAGCAGCTCGACGGTACCGGCGGTGGAGGCGTGGCAGATGTGGACGCGGGCACCGGCGTCGCGCGCCAGCAACGCGTCCCGGGCGACGATGGACTCCTCGGCGGCCCGGGGCCAGCCCGAGAGGCCCAGCCGGGCGGCGGTGGGTCCCTCGTGGGCGACGGCGCCGACGGTCAGCCGGGGCTCCTCGGCGTGCTGGGCGATCAGCACGCCCAGGCCGGTGGCGTATTCGAGCGCGCGGCGCATCACCAGCGGGTCGTGTACGCAGCTGCCGTCGTCGGAGAACATCCGGACCTGCGCGGCCCCGGCCGCCATCATGCCCATCTCGGTGAGTTCGGTGCCGGCCAATCCGACGGTGACGGCCCCGACGGGGTGGACGTCGACCAGGCCGACCTGCTGGCCGCGGTGCCAGACGTGGTCGGTGACCACCGGGCTGTCGGCGACGGGATTGGTGTTGGCCATCGCGAACACGGCGGTATATCCGCCGAGAGCCGCTGCGGCCGAGCCCGTTTCGATGTCCTCGGCGTATTCTCGGCCCGGCTCGCGCAGGTGGGTGTGCAGGTCGACGAAGCCGGGCAGCAGCACCTGGCCCGTCGCATCGATGACGTCGGCCGTATCCGGGATGGCAAGGCCCGGGCCGATGTCGGCGATCTGGCCGTCATCGACCAGCACGTCGACCCGGTCGCCCTCGCCGTACAACCGGACCCCGCGGATCAGCACGCTCACGCCGCCCCCTCTTTTCCGGCGGATTCCGCACCCACCAGCACGTGGAACAGCACGGCCATCCGCACGTGCACGCCGTTGGAAACCTGTTGCAGCACGGCCGATTGCGACGAATCCGCCACCGACGACGCGATCTCCATGCCGCGCAGCATCGGACCCGGGTGCAGCACCACGGCGTGGCCGGGCAGCATGGCCTGGCGGCGATCGGAAAGCCCGTAGCGGGAGGAGTATTCGCGCACCGACGGGAAGAAGCCGCCGTTCATCCGTTCGGCCTGCACCCGCAGCATCAGCACCGCGTCGGCGGCGGGTAGCTCGGCGTCGAAGTCGCCTGAGACGGTGACCGGCCAGGAGTCGACCCCGGCCGGCAGCAGCGTCGGCGGCGCGACCAGCACCACCTCCGCGCCCAGGGTGTTCAGCAGCATGACGTTGGAGCGGGCGACCCGGCTGTGCAGGATGTCGCCGACGATCACGATGCGCCGGCCCTCGATGCCGCCGAGGCGCTGGCGGATGGTGAGCGCGTCCAGCAGCGCCTGCGTCGGGTGTTCGTGCGTGCCGTCGCCGGCGTTGATCACCGAGGGGCCGGAGTCGTTGCCGGCGCACGTCCAGTCGGCCAGCAGGTGGGCGGCACCCGAGGCCGGATGGCGGATGATCAGCGCGTCGGCGCCGGCCGCCCGCAGCGTCAGCGCGGTGTCGCGCAGCGACTCGCCCTTGCCCACCGACGACCCGGCGGCGCTGACGTTGATGACGTCGGCGCTCATCCACTTGCCGGCCACCTCGAACGACACCCGGGTGCGGGTGGAGTTCTCGTAGAACATCGTGATCACGGTGCGGCCGCGCAGGGTCGGCAGCTTCTTCACCTCGCGGCCCACCAGCGCCTCGGCGAACCGGTCCGCGTCGTCGAGGATGGCGATGGCCTCGTCGCGGGTCAGGTCGCCGGCGGCCAGCAGGTGGCGCGTCATCGCGAGATCACCACCCCGTCGCGCCCGTCCTGCTCGCTGAGCAGTACGTGCACGCTCTCGCTGCGGGAGGTGGGGACGTTCTTGCCGACGTAGTCGGCGCGCAGCGGCAGCTCGCGGTGGCCGCGGTCGACCAGCACCGCCAGCTGCACCACCCGCGGGCGGCCGACGTCGCGCAGGGCGTCCAGCGCCGAGCGGACCGAGCGACCGGAGTAGAGCACGTCGTCGATGAGGATGACCAGCGCGTCGTCGATGCCGCCGGCCGGGATCGAGGTGACCTCGAGCGGTCGCGGCGGTTTCTGCATCAGGTCGTCGCGATACAGGGTGATGTCGAGGGCGCCGCAACCGACGTCGACCCCGCTGTATTCGGCGATGTTGGTGGCCAGCCGCCTGGCGAGGATCACGCCGCGGGTCGGGATTCCCAGCAGCACCACCCTGGGCGCGGACCGGCTCGCGTCATCTAACGCGGTCTTCTCGATGATCTGATGCGCGATACGGGAAATGGTGCGACTCACGTCGGCCGCCGACATCAACTCGCGGCCGGTGCCGGTGTCACCCGCTGCACCCATGCGAAACCCTGACCTCCTTCTCCGCCTCGCCGGACGGATCGTTAAAGGATGTCGACTGCCCGGCAGCGTAGCACTTCTTCGAAAGGACGCGGCGCGCGGCACGGGCCGTGACGTGCTCGATCACCCGCTGCGCCACTTGCGCCCCACGTGTCCCGGCTTGAGCGGACGCGGCCGCGCTACCCTGGCGAAAGTGACCGGCTCAGGCTTCTCCAGACTGCAGCAAATGGACTTCGACGCGCTCTATCGCGGCGAGAGCCCCGGCGAGGGCATCCCGCCGATGACGACACCGCCGTGGGACACCAAGGCGCCCAAGGACAACGTCATCGCCTGGCTTGGCGGGGGCTGGGTCCACGGTGACGTCCTGGACATCGGCTGCGGGCTCGGTGACAACGCCATCTACCTGGCGCTGAACGGGTTCCGGGTGACCGGGCTGGACATCTCGCCCACCGCCCTGGTCACCGCCGAGCGCCGGGCCGCCGATGCCGGCGTCGACATCACGTTCGCGGTGGCCGACTCCACCCAGCTGGCGGGCTACACCGACGCGTTCGACACCGTCATCGACAGCGGCATGTTCCACTGCCTCGACGACGACGGGAAGCGCAGCTACGCCGCCGCGGCGCACCGCGCCGCCAGGCCGGGCGCCACGCTGTTGATCAGCTGCTTCTCCGACGCGAACGCCCCCGACGAACGGTGGCCCCGGCCGGCGGTGTCCGAGCAGACGCTGCGCGACGTCCTCGGCGGCGCGGGGTGGGACATCGAGTCACTGGAGCCCGCCACAATGCGCCGCGAGGTGGACGGCGCACAGGTCGAGATGGCGTTCTGGTACGTCCGCGCCCAGCGCCGCTAGCTGCAGGGATACTGGCCGTTGAGCACGCAATTCGACGGCGGCGTGAAGGAACCGGTCACCACGCCTCTCATGCCACCCGTGGCCGAACCACCGGGCGCAATGCTGCGATTCCAATTCGCGGGGGTGAGCACGTAGTGGGTGCCCGATTGGGTGACGGTGCTGTTCCACGTGTGCAGGACGGATTGTCCGGCCGGCATGTCAAAGTCAATCCGCCAATCGGTTAGCGGCACCGTGCTCAGATTGGTGACGGTGAAGTTGGCGATGAAACCGGTCTGCCACGCATGTTCCACCGACAACGTCGCCGCGGCCGCGGCCGCGTGAGCCACGGGCGCGACGGCGAGCCCCAGGGCAACGACGGATGCCGACACCATGATGTGAAGCGCTGTGCGCCAGCGCTTCACGCAATTGCTCAGTGCGGCCATAGCAACCAACACTAAAGCCGGACACGCGACGCCGGTCCTGGCATCGCGGGTAGCTGCCGTACCTTTGCTCAACCGAAACCGTCATGAAATTTTGGCCTTTGTCGCCGACGGAACGAGCGGGTAACGGCCCGGTTAACCGGCCGTGGTGAGAAGGCGATACGGTTCGGATCGTCATGAGCGAGGAGTTTTGGGTCAACCGCCGCGATGCCGGTGAGGCGGTGATCCTGGAGGTCAGCGGCGTCGTCGACATCATCACCGCGCCCTCGCTCGCCACGCATATCGACATCGCCCTGTCCGGCACGCCTGCGGTGCTCGTCATCGACCTCACCGAGGTCGATTTCCTGTCCTCGGCCGGCATCACCGTGCTGGTCGAGGTGCAGCGCCTGACCCAGGACAGCCCGACCTCGCTGCGGGTGGCGGCCGACGGCTCGGCCACCAGCCGGCCGCTGCGCATCGTGGGCCTCGACGAGTTCATCGAGCTGTATCCCACGGTGGACGAGGCGCTGGAGGGGCGCGAGTCCTAGTGTGACGTTCGCGCTCCCCGGGCACGCCGCTAACGTGATTCGGGTGAATCTCGACGTCAACGCGGGCTCCATCCGCGAAGTGTGCGATGCCGGCATGCTTGCCGGCGCGGTGACGATGGTCTGGCGGCGCGGAGAAGTGCTGCAGGTCAACGAAATCGGTTATCGGGACGTGGACGCGGGCCTGCCGATGCAGCGGGACACGCTGTTCCGGATCGCGTCGATGACCAAGCCGGTGACCGTCGCCGCGGTGATGAGCCTGGTCGACGAGGGCAAGCTGACGCTGAAAGACCCCGTCGTGCGCTGGGCCCCGGAGCTGGCCGACGTGCGGGTGCTCGACGAGCCGCACGGCCCGCTGGACCGGACGCATCCGGTGCAGCGCGCCATCCTGATCGAGGACCTGCTCACCCACACCAGCGGCCTGGCCTACAGCTTCTCGGTGTCCGGGCCGATCGCCAAGGCCTACATGCGGCTGCCGTTCAGTCAGGGTCCCGACACCTGGCTGGCCGAGCTGGCCAAGCTGCCGCTGGTGCATCAGCCCGGTGAGCGGCTCACCTACAGCCATTCCATCGACCTGCTTGGCGTCATCGCGGCGCGCATCGAGGGCAAGCCGTTCCACCAGGTTCTCGACGAGCGGGTGCTGGGCCCGGTGGGCATGCCGGACACCGGGTTCTTCGTCTCCCCCGAGGCGCGCCGCCGCGCCGCGACCATGTACCGGCTCGACGAGCAGGGCCAACTGCACCACGACGTGATGGGGCCGCCGCACATCAAGCCGCCCTCCTTCGCCAACGCGGGCGGGGGCCTGTGGTCCACCGCCGACGACTACCTGCGGTTCGTGCGGATGGTGCTCGGCGAGGGAACGATCGACGGTGTGCGGGTGTTGTCGGCCGAGTCCACCCGCCTGATGCGGACCGACCGGCTGACCGACGAGCAGAAGCGCCACAACTTCCTGGGGGCGCCGTACTGGGTGGGCCGCGGCTTCGGGCTGAACCTGTCGGTGGTGACCGACCCGGCAAGGAGCGCGCCGCTGTTCGGTCCGGGCGGGCTCGGAACCTTCAGCTGGCCGGGCGCCTACGGGACGTGGTGGCAGGCCGACCCGACCGCCGACCTGGTTCTGCTGTATCTGGTGCAGAACCTGCCCGACATGTCCGCCGACGTGGCCGCGGCCGTCGCCGGCAACACCTCGCTGGCGAAACTCCAATCGGTGCAACCGAAATTCGTTCGGCGCACTTATCAGGCGCTCGGCCTCTAGCACCGTGGCCGATTACCCACCCGACCGCATCACCGGTCCCCGGCTGGTGCTGCGCCGGCCCGTGCTCGACGACGCCGGCGCACTGTTTCAGCGCGTGGCCCGCGACCCCGAGGTGACCAAGTATCTGATGTGGGCGCCGCATCCCGACGTGGCGGCGACGCGGCGGGTGATCACCGAGAAACTCAACGCCACCCCCGACGACCGGACCTGGGTGATCGAGTTGCGGCACAGCGGCGAGATCGTCGGGTTGACCAGCTGCCGGCGTCCGGTGCCGCACTCGGTCGAGATCGGTTACTGCCTGGGCCGGCGGTGGTGGGGCAAGGGTTTGATGGCCGAGGTGCTCGACATGCTGCTGACCGCACTCGACAGCGATCGGGCGGTGTATCGGGTGTGGGCCACGTGCAACGTCGACAACGAACGGTCGGCCCGGCTGCTGGAGCGCGCCGGTTTCGTCCTGGAAGGACGACTCGCCCGCCACGCCGTCTACCCCAACCTGGGCCCCGAGCCGCAGGACAGCCTGCTCTACGCCAGGATCCTGCGCTGAGCTTTTGAGTGTGCGGCCAGGGCGGTCATCGTCGGCGTGTCGCCGCCGTGCACGCACACCGGACGCCGTAAGCGCACACCCGATCGCCGGCTACCCGGCTTGGTCGAGCGCGCGGCGCGCGTAGGCCCGCACGTCGGCGTCGCCGTCCTTGAGCGCGATGCCGAGCGCATCACGGGCGGCGGGTTGAGCGGACCAGCGGATCAGGCTGAGCACGGCGGCCTTCCGCACGTCGAGGTGCGCGTCGTTCAACGCCTCGGCCAGCGCCGGCACCGCGACGTCGGCCGGCGCGCCCGACAGCGCCCGCGCCGCGCCCTCCCGCACCTGCCACGCCGGCGCCCGCAACGCCGCTGCGACGTCGGCGATATCGCCCGCGCTGCAGCCTATTTCGCCCAACGCGGCCAGTGCGGCGGCGCGCACCAGCGGGTCGGGGTCGCCGAGCAGCGCGCTGACGGCCTCGCCGCCGCCGCGCAGCGTGCCCAGGCCGGCGGCCGCGGCGATCCGGACCTCCCGGTTGTCGTCACCCGTCGCGGTGACCACACCGGCCACGTCGTCGACCGACACCAGCGCCCGCACGGCCTCGATGCGCACCCGGTGGTCGGGATCTTTCAGCGTGCGGCGGTAGTCCCCGGCGTCGCCGACGCGCCGCGCGGCCAGCACGTAGAGGGCGGCGGCACGCACCGCCGTGTCGCCGGAGTCCAGGCGTGACCCGACCTCGGCCGGGGCCGGCAACACCTCGACCAGCTCGCGGATCCCGTCGGCGGCGGTGCGGCGCACCGTGGCGTCGGCGTCATCCAGCGCGGCGACCAGGGCGGTCGCGTAGCCATCGGGAATGTGCTCGGTGAGCGTGGCCACCGCGGTGCGGCGGACCCCGGGGTCGGGGTCGGCCAGGTACGGTCGCAGCCCGGCGATCGTCGGCTCCTCGAGGGCAAGCACCTCGGCGATGCGCGGCGACGGCGGCTCGACTGTGGTTACGGGCGCGCCGATTCGGGACCGTGTGGTGGCGGGGGCCTGACCGCCGACCAGTGGCGGCTGCTCCACCGCCTGCACGGTCTGGTCCACGGGCGGCAGGCCGTCCAGCTCCGGCACCGGCACGAAGTAGGGGGCGACCGGACGCTTGAGGAACACCATCGCGCCGTCGGCGTTCTTGCGCAGGTTGAGGTGATAGCCCCATGCGCTGTCGTCGCGGCCGGGCAGGTCGGCGCGGTCGTGGTAGAGGCCCCACCGCGATTCGGTGCGGGTGAGCGAGGATCGGGCGGCCATCTCGGCGCAGTCCCGGATGAAGGACACCTCGACGGCGCGCATCAGCTCGTGCGGGTTCCGCGCGCCCATCTCGGCGATCTCGCCTTGCATGCGGTCGAAGGTGCGCACGGCGATGGACAGCTTGGCCGCCGTCTTGGGCGGCGCCACATAGTCGTTGACGAACCGGCGCAGCTTGTATTCGACCTGCGGCTGGGGTGGCCCGTCCGGATGCCGCAGTGGGCGGTAGATCAGCTCGTGCGCGGCGCGCAGCTGGTCCTCCGGGAGTCGTTGCGGCGCAGCGGTATCCGCGCAGGACGCGGCCGCGTCCGTGCCGGCGAGGTCGCCGAAGACGAACGCCCCGATCATGTAGTTGTGCGGGACGCAGGCCATGTCCCCGGCGGCGTACAGCCCGGGCACCGTGGTGCGGGCGTGCTCGTCGACCCACACGCCGGACGCGGAATGCCCGCTGCACAAGCCGATTTCGGAGATGTGCATCTCGATGTCGTGGGTGCGATAGTCGTGGCCGCGGTTGGCGTGGAACGTGCCGCGGGTCGGCCGTTCGGTGGTGTGCAGGATGTTCTCCAGCGCGGACAGGGTCTCGTCGGGCAGGTGGGACACCTTGAGGTAGATCGGTCCGCGGGCGGAGTCGATCTCGCTCTTCACCTCGGACATCATCTGACCCGACCAGTAGTCGGAGTCCACGAACCGCTCCCCATGCGCGTTGACCTGGTAGCCGCCGAACGGGTTGGCGACATAGGCACACGCGGGTCCGTTGTAGTCCTTGATCAACGGATTGACCTGGAAACACTCGATTCCCGACAGTTCCGCGCCGGCGTGATAGGCCATCGCGTACCCGTCGCCGGCGTTCGTCGGGTTCTCGTAGGTGCCGTAGAGGTAACCGGACGCGGGCAGGCCCAGCCGCCCACAGGCGCCGGTGGCCAGGATCACCGCCTTGGCGCCGACGGCCACGAATTCGCCGGTGCGGGTGTGCAACGCGGCGGCCCCCACCGCGCGGCCGTCCTGCACCAGCACCCGCACCGGCATCAGCCGGTTCTCGATGCGGATCTTCTCCCGCATGGACCGCTGCCGCAGCACCCGGTACAACGCCTTCTTGACGTCCTTGCCTTCCGGCATGGGCAGCACATAGGAGCCCGAGCGGTGCACCCGGCGCACCGCGTACTCGCCGTGTTCGTCCTTCTCGAACTTCACCCCATAGCGCTCCAGCCGCTGCACCATCGCGAATCCGCGGCTGGCGGTCTGATAGATGGTGCGCTGGTTGACGATTCCGTCGTTGGCGCGGGTGATCTCGGCGACGTAGTCCTCGGGTTCGGCCTTGCCCGGGATGACGGCGTTGTTCACGCCGTCCATGCCCATCGCCAGCGCGCCGGAGTGGCGCACGTGGGCCTTCTCCAGCAGCAGCACCTGGGCGCCGTGCTCGGCGGCCGACAGCGCCGCCATGGTGCCGGCGGTGCCGCCGCCGATGACCAGCACGTCGCAGTCGAGGCGAACGGGGGCGTTGGCGTCGGGGATCTCCATCATGCCGCCACCAAATGGCCAAGGGCGGCAATGATTTCTGCGCGCAACCCGTCCCGGGGCAACTCGGCGCGCGGATCGGGCACGTCGACCGACGCGCGGACAGGCTCGCCGGCGCGGCCCAGCACGACGATCCGGTCGCCCAGCGCCAGCGCCTCGTCGACGTCGTGGGTGACGAAGACGATGGTCGTCGGATGGGTGCGCCAGGTGTCGATCAGCAGCCGCTGCATGGCGGCCCGGGTCTGGGTGTCCAGCGCGCCGAACGGCTCGTCCATCATCACCGCGCGGGGCGCCCCCGCCAGGCCGCGGGCCAGCTGGACGCGCTGGCGCATCCCGCCGGACAGGCTCTTCGGCAGGTAGTGGCCGAAACCTGAGAGCCCGAGCTCGTCGATCCAGCGCTCGGCCTGGGCGCGGCGGGTGGCGCGGGGTTCCCCGCGCAGCCGCAGCGCCAGCTCGATGTTGGACCGCACCGTGCGCCACGGCAGCAGCGCGTTGTCCTGGAACACCATGCCGCGATCACCCGAGGTGGTGGTGACCTCCGCGCCGTCGGCCAGCACGCGGCCCTCATCGGGCCGCAGCAGCCCGGCCAGGGCGCGCAGCAGCGTCGACTTGCCGCAGCCCGAGGGCCCGGTCAGCACCAGGATCTCGCCCGGGCGCACCGTGAGGCTCAGCCCGTCGATCACCGGTGTTCCGGTGTAGGACAAGCGGACTGCGTCCAGCTCGAGGCTCATCCCGATTTTCGTCGCGGTGGTCATCGCAAACCTTCCTGTGCGCGGGGCAACCAGCGAGTCACCCGCCGGCCCACCAGCTCGACGGCCGCCGAGGTGGCGAACCCGAGGACGCCGATGGTGATGATGCCGACGAACACCTGGGGGTAGGCCAGCACGGTGTAGTCCTGCCAGGTGCGGTAGCCGACGCCGAGCCGGCCCGAGATCATCTCGGCGGAGATGACACAGATCCAGGCCACCCCCATGCCGACCGACAGCCCCCCGAACACGCCGGGCAGGATGCCCGGCAGCACCACCTGGGTCAGCACCTCCCGCCGGCCGCCGCCCAGCGTGCGCACCGAGTCCTCCCACAAAGTGGGCAGCGCCCGCACCGCGTGCCGGGTGCTCACCATGATCGGGAAGTAGGCCGCGAGGAAGGTGATGAACACGATGCCGGCCTCGTCGGTCGGGAACAGCAGGATCGCCACCGGCACCATCGCGATCGCCGGGATGGGCCGGGCCAGCTCGGCCAGCGGGCCGAACAGGTCGGCGAACAGTCGCGAGCGGCCCAGCAGCACACCGGTCGCGACACCGATGACGGCGGCCAGGCCGAAGCCGGTGAGGATGCGGATCAGCGACTGCGCGAGGTCGAGCCAGTACTCGCCGGCCGCGAGGCGGCGCTGCAGCGCGTGCACGATCTGCGTGACGGTGGGCAGCGTGTCGAATCGCAGCAACAGCCGCACCTTGCCGGCGGTGAGCAACTGCCACAACCCGATTGCGGCCGCGACCGACGCCAACCGCAGCAGCCGCGACCGCCACGGCGCAGTCACCCGCCGCGGCCGGGTGAGCGTGGGCCTCGAGACCACGCCAAGAACCTGGTCTGCCACCACATCGGCGGTCATACCGAACCTCCCAGTGCCTGTTGGTAATTCATCGCGACCCCGCCCGGGTGTGCCGCCAGATAGCGCTGCGCCCCGGCCCGGGTGCCGAACGGCAGATACTTCGGGCCGTCCTTGACCCAGACCGCCTTGTCGGCGAACCACCTGGTGCCCAGTTCGGCGTCGGGAACGTAGGCCGCGCGAACCCTGCCCCCGCGGGCGGTCGCGTCGGCGACGGTGCGCAGCAGGCTGGTGGGGTCGGCGACGGTCTGCGTCACATCCGCCCCGTCCAACCACACCTCGCCGGCCAGCGCCGGGTCGCCCGCCAGGACCGACGGATTCGCGGCTCGCGACCGGGCCGCCGGGTAGTCCAGCCCGCGGGCGGCGAACACCGCACGCAACGGCTCGTCCACGGCGAACTTCCCGACGTCGAGGTCGGCGAAGTCACCGATCGACTTCAGGTACGGCACATCGCTTTTCAGGGCGTCGATCAGCGACGGCTTGAGCGTCGGGTCGAACGACGTCCCGCCGGGGCCGTTGTAGAGATACACCACCTCCTGCGGCAGCCCGCTGGCCTGCGCGACGATCCGCGCGGCTTCCAGCGGCTTGCCGTTGAGGAAATCGGTGGCGTCCAGTTGCGCCTGCAGAAACGCCGCCAGCACCTCGGGGTGCGCCGACGCGTACGAGCGCCGCACCACCACACCGTGCAGGGTGGGCAGGTTCAGCTCGGCCCCGTCGTAGAGCAGCCGCGCCTTGCCCTGGTAGACCAGCAGCCCGGGCCACGCTACGAACTGCGAAAGCCCGTTCACCTGACCGGATTCCAGCGCGGAGGCACCGACCTGCGGCTGCTGGTTGAGCACCTCCACGCCGGTGACGCCCGCCTTGCCCAGCGCGCGCACCAAGGTGCCGTGCCCCGCGGACCCCACGCTGGCCGAGACCTTGCCGCCGGCCAGGTCGGCCAGCCCGCTCGCCGGCGAATCCGGCGCCACCACAACCATGTTCAGCGCGCCCTTGGGGTTGTAGCCGGTGACCGAGACCATCTCGGTGCGCGCCAGCGGGTTGGCCTGCGTCTTGGAGCCGTTGATCAGCATCGGGTAATCGCCCATCGAGCCGATGTCGATCTTCTCGGCCAGCATCTGGGCGGTGATCGGGGCGCCGGTGTCGTAATCCTGCCAGCGCACCGCGTATTTGGTGCCGGTGCGGGCGGTGATGTCGGCCAGCCGGTGTTCGAGGTAGCCCTGCGCGCGCAGCAGTGTGCCGGCGGTGACGGTGTTGATGGTCTTCGACTGGTATCCCACCACCACGTTGACCACACCGGAGGACTGCGAGAACGATTCCAGCGAGCACCCGGAGGCGAACGCGGCGACCGCGACCGCCACCGACAGCAGCCGGAGGGCGTGCATTTTCATGGGACGTCTCTTCAGCGCAGGAGATAGGGCATGTTGACGGTGACGGCGCCGGTCGGACAGCGCGCCGCACACGGGCCGCAATACCAGCACTCGTCGACGTGCATGTACGCCTTGCCGGTCTGGGGGTCGATGGCCAGCGCGTCGAGCGGGCACACCTCCACGCACAAGGTGCAGCCCTCGATGCACAACGACTCGTCGATCGTCACCGGCACGTCGGCCCGGGTGTTGTTGACCAGCGTCATGTATCGCTCCTCATCATGCTGCCGCGCATGGTGATTCGGTCACCACGCATCCGGATGTACTCCAAATCCACGGGTGTCCCGTCGGCCAGGCTGGTGAGCCGCTCCAGCATGAGCAGCGCCGCGCCGTCGGGCACCTGCAGGGTGGCCGCCGAATGGGCGTCGGCGGGAATGGCCTCGAGCGCCAGCGACGCCGAGCCCAGGCGCTGACCGCTGACCTCTTCGATGAGCGCGAAAACATCGTTGGTCTCGAGCGGATGGCGCAGCACCTGTTCTCCGATGTCCGGGGCCAGGTAGGTCAGGTCGAGGCTGAGCGGTAGGTCGCCGAGGTACCGCAGTCGCTCGACGAACACGGCGTGCTCGCCGGTTTGCAGCCGCAGCCGGCGGGCCACCGACGGTGGCGCGGTGACGGGCATCGCCGCGCGTACCTCGTTGCGCACCTCGCCGAGGTGTTTGAACGTCTCCTTCAGCCCCAGCAGGGTGTCGAGCCCGTGTGAGTACTTGCGCTGGGCGACGTGCGTGCCAACCTTGGGTCCGCGGTCGATCAACCCCTCGTGCTTGAGCACGGCAAGCGCCCCGCGGATGGTGTTGCGCGACACCAGGAATTCGGCGGCCAGCTGCTGCTCGGGCGGCAACCCGTCCGGGTAGGCGTCGGCGTGGATCTGCTGGCGCAACACGTCGGCCACCCGGCGGGCGCGGTCGGCCCGGGGTTCGCTACTGATCGGTTGCGCCACGCGGCCACGCTAACCAGGTCACGCCCACTTTTTGGGGCGGCGACGCGGGCCTGCTCCGGCGGCTCAGCGCATTGCGCCGGGTCCCGTTCGACGGCGACCAGCCCAAACAACGGCCGGTGCGGCTATTGCGCCACCCCGGCGGCGACGTCTTCTTTCCGATCCCCGTGAGCCGAACCGCCCCCGGGGGCAGGCTCGCTCTCCCGGGCGGTGGGCACCAGCGGGACCGCCGCCAGCGGGAACAACGCGCACAGCGCCCACGCCGGCGGGTATTCGGCGGCCACGATCAGCGCACCGAAGAGCGGCGGCCCGGCCGCAGCCATCAGCCGTTGCGCGGTGTTCTGCAGGCCCAACGCGCGGCCGCTCCAGAACGGCCCGGCGATCTCGGTGATCGCGGTGGCCTCGAGCCCGTTGTCGAGCACCGCGAGCACCGAGATGGCAACCATCAGCACCACGTCGTAGCTCGAACCGGTGCCGTCGGTGAAAGCCAGCAGCAACAGGGCCAGCGCGGCGGCGATGGCGACGACGCGGACCGGCCGCATCCGCGAACCGACGCGGTCCGACCAGCGCCCGACCGCGATCCGGCCCGCCGCCCCCAGCAGCTGACAGACGGTGACCAGGCCGCCTGCGGCCGCCACCGACCAGCCATGCCGATTCATCAGCCACACGAACATGAACGTCACGGTCACCGTCTGCGGCATCATCAGCAGCGCACTCACGGCGTGAATTCGCCACAGTACGAACGACCCTCGATACGGGCTGGCCAGTTCCGCGCCGGTGGCCGCCTGGCGTGATTTCCGGGGCGGATCGACGATCCCCAGCGCGCTGGCCACCGCCGCCACCGTGCACATGAGCGCCAGGAACATCAGCCCCGAACGAGGCCCGCGCTCGGCCAGCTCCGGTATCACCAAGGCGCCCAGGGCGATACCCAACGGCTGCGCGGTCTGACGAATGCCCATCGCCAGGCCCCGCTGGTGCGTCGGGAACCATGCCGACACCAGCCGCCCGCCGGCGGTGTTGCAGCTGGCCGCCGCCATCCCACCGAGAAACAAGAAGACGCCGACGGCCGGCATCGAATGGGCCGACGCCGCGGCACAGGCCGCCGCCGCGGTGGAGCGCCGAACCGGCCGTCAGCACCACCCGCTCACCGACCCGGTCCAGCACCCAGCCCCAAAGCACCAGCGTCACCACCATGCCCCAGCTGGGCATGGACGACACCAGGGCGGCTTCGGCCAACGGGATGCCACGGCGCGCCTGCAGCGAGGGGATGAGGAACGCCACGCCGTTGATGAAGAGGAACGACGTCGCCGTCACCCCCAGGGAGACGACCATGACCGACCAGCGCGCACCCGCGCCGAGGCGACCGATGCTGCCGGCTTCCGCAAACATGGAATCCATGGTGGCACGCCCCGTCACCGGCGCCCGGCGCGGCGAGCAGCGTAACTCATTGAATACTAAGGTGATTGATAACAAGTCCTCAGAATCCGCGCGCCGGGCTGCGGTGGTCAATCTGCGTAAAGCGTTCTGCGCCTTAGATTTTGCGACACCGCCGAAATACCACGGCGAGACCGCGATTCACAGCGCGGACACAGCGTTCTCTTATGCGTGTACTCAGCGTTTTCTCAGCGCGGCTACCCTAGAAATGCATCAACAACGACACCGGAAGTTGACTGGGCATGAGTGACGTTTCGCGGCAGGCGTTGACCAAGGTGCCGGCGGTCACCCTGGGGTTCTGGATCATCAAGATCTTCGCCACCACGCTGGGCGAGACGGGCGGCGACACCGTCACGATGACCCTGAACTGGGGCTACGCGGCCGGCGTCGCACTGTTCGGCGTCGCGCTGGTGGTGCTGGTCGCCGCGCAGATCTTCGCCAAGCGCTTTCATGCGGCGCTGTACTGGGCGACGATCGTGGCCTCGACGACGTTCGGCACGACGTTGGCCGACTTCGCCGACCGTTCGCTCGGCATCGGCTACACCGGCGGTTCGCTGCTGCTGTTGGCTTGCCTGCTGGCCACACTGGGCCTGTGGCGCTGGTCGCAGGGCACGGTGTCGGTCACCACCGTCTCGACGCCGAAAGTGGAGGCGTTCTACTGGGCGACAATCACTTTCTCGCAGACCCTGGGCACCGCGCTCGGCGACTGGCTCGCCGACACTCGCGACTTCGGTTACGAGCGCGGTGCGCTGGTGTTCGCGGCCGGCCTCGCCGCGGTCGTGGCGCTCTACTACTGGACGTCCGTCTCGCGCGTCGTGTTGTTCTGGGTCGCCTTCATCTTGACCCGCCCGTTGGGCGCGACGGTGGGCGACTTCATCGACAAACCGGTCGCCGACGGCGGCCTGGCCCTGAGCCGCCCGCTGGCCTCGGCGGTGATCGCGGCGATCATCGTGGCGTTGCTTGTCGTCCTGCCCCAGCGTCCGGGACGCCACCCCGGTGCGGGCCACCAAGAAGCGTGACGACGTGAGGGTCCTTCTCGTCGAGGACGAAGCGCGGCTGTCGGCGACCCTGGCCCGGGGCCTGGAGGCCGAGGGGTTCGTCGTCGTGAACGTCGGCACGGGTGTCGACGGCCTGCGGGAGGCCGTCGAGAACAGCTTCGACGTGGTGGTCCTCGACATCATGCTCCCCGGCCAGAGCGGATACGAGGTGCTGCGCCGGATGCGGGCGCGAAACGTGTGGACACCGGTCCTCATGCTGACCGCCAAGGACGGGGAGTACGACGAGACCGACGCGTTCGACCTGGGCGCCGACGACTATCTGACCAAACCGTTCTCGTTCCGGGTGCTCGTGGCGCGGCTGCGCGCTCTGGTGCGGCGCGGCGTGCCGGAGCGGCCGGCGGCGCTGACCGCCGGATCGCTGGTGCTGGACCCCGCGCGGCATACCGTCCACCGCGACTCCACCCCGATCGCGTTGACGCCCAGGGAATTCGGAGTGCTCGAATTCCTCATGCACAACAAGGACATGGTGGTGACCAAGGCCGAGATCCTGCGCAACGTGTGGGACGCCCACTACCACGGCCCGGACAACGTGGTCGAGGTGTACGTGGGATATCTGCGTCGCAAGATCGACATTCCCTTCGGCACCAACACCATCGAGACGGTCCGCGGCGTCGGTTACCGGCTGTTGTGCTGAGGCTCGCGCTGCGGCAGGGACACGATCATTCGGGTTCCGCCGCCCGGCCGGTCGTCGATGGTGACCGTGCCGCCGTGAGCGGCGGCGATCTCGGCGACGATCGCGAGGCCCAGCCCGGCTCCCCCGCCGCTGCGGGCCCGATCCGAATCCAGGCGCACGAAGCGTTCGAACACCCGGGCCCGGTCGCCCGGAGGGATTCCGGGGCCGTCGTCGCTGACGGTGAGGATCGCCGTCCCCCCGCTGCCGCCGACCGTCAGAACGACGCGCGAATCCGCATGGCGGACGGCGTTTTCCACCAGGTTGCGGATCATCCGCGAGATGGCCACCGGGTCACCGGTGCACCGCACCGCGCAAAGGTCGGTGTCGATCGCGCAGTTCGCCCCGCGTCGCGCGCGGGCCGCCTCGACGGCGGCGACGTCATCGAGGGCCAGCTCTTCGATGCGGCGCAGCAGGCTTTGCTCGTCGGCCCGGGCCAGCAGCAGCAGGTCTTCGATCAGCGTGTGCATGCGTTGCGCCTCGGGCAAAAGCGTGTTGACCGCCAACTCGGCGTCGAGCAGATCGGGGTGCGCCTGGGCGACCTCCAGCCCGGAGATGATGGTGGCCAGCGGGCTGCGCAGTTCATGCGACGCGTCACCGACGAAACGTTGCTGCGCGCGATGACCCGCTTCGATGCGGGAGAGCATCTGGTTCATGGTGACCGCCAGCGCGGCGATCTCGTCGCGGCCCTCCGGCACCGGAACCCGTTCGGCCAGATCCGATGTCGAGATCTCGGCCACGCGCGCGCGGATCGCGTCCACGGATCGCAGGGACCGGCGAACGAGCCAGAACGTCGCGGCCGCCGCGCCCGCAATGACGATCGGCGCGCCGCAGGCCAGCAGCAAGGCCACGGTCCGCGCGGTGGCCTCGACCGCCTGGCTGCCGCCGCCCACGATCACCGTGTAGTCGCCGGATGCGGTGGCGACGCGTTGACCGCTGACGCGCATGTCGTCACCGGCCACCGCGTCGTCGGACAAGCCGCGACGCAGATCGAGGCCGAACTCGCCGATCGGAACGAGCGGCGTGGCGGGTGCCGAGCGCGACCGCCGCACCACCTGACCGTCCGGGGCGATCACTTGAATGGCGACCACCCGTTGATCGGTGGTCAACAGGGAGTTGTCGAGGCCGGCCGGCGGATCGGACTGCAGCGCGTTCCGCAGGTCGCGCACCCGTTCCGCTGAGGCGTAATCGACGCCCGTCAACAGCGACCGATACAGGAACGCGTCCAATCCCGCGCCCGCGAGGGCCAGCGCGCACAGCACGACGGCCGCCGACACCGCGGCCGAGCGGGCGGGAATGCCCCAGTGCGGGAGGCGAGCCAACTGCACACCTCCGATTCTGCAGGGCCGCTGATTCTGCAGGGCCGCTGATCCTGCAGGGCCGCCGAGCCCCGGAGAACACCCAGCTCAACGGGTTTCTCAGCGGCCTCTCAGCGGCCCCCTCCTAGGCTGACGTCGTCATGTCAGGTACTGCACGCCGTGCGCGCCGCAACAACCGCGCGACCACACGAATGCTGGCCTACCTCGCCATCGTCCTGGGCTCAGGGTTGGTGGGGGCGGCACCGGCCGGCGCCGACTCGAGCCCGTTCAACACCCTCAGCTGCAGCTGCCCCGAGACCGCTCCAGCCGGCAGCACCGCCCGCAGCGACGAGATCACGCGCGGGATCCGGCGGGGCGAACTGGGCCGGCCGCAGCCACAAGCGTCGGCCCAACCGGGTCGCTAGGCTCAAGCGTCTTCGCTGACGGCTTGCGCGGCACCGTTGCCGTGGAGCGCGCCGTTGAGTCCCGAGGCGTCCGAGGGCAATTCGAACGCCGGAAACGCCGAGCCGACCGCGGCGGTCGCCGCGCTGCGCTGCGCCTCCATCCGCGCCAGGGCCGACTCGGTGAACACCGAGAGCCCCAGGTCGGGGTTGTAGCCGTGGATCTCTTTGACGTCCAGCTGGGCCAGGAAGTAGATGATCTCCTTGGAGACCACCTGGCCGGGGACCAGCACCGGGAAGCCCGGCGGGTAGGGCACCACGAACGTGGTGGACACCAGCGTCTTGCCCTCGGCCAACCGCCGCCCCGCCATGCCGATCAGGACATGCTCGCGGTCGGACTCCTCGTACCCGGCGTAGAAGGCCGACCGCATGTCGCCGAAGATGCACGCATCGACGGGCCGGAAGGCGACGTCGAACTCGCTGAAGTCGGGCAGGTGCGGCAGGTCCTGCGTGATCTCCTCCACGTGCCGCTGGTGCAACGCCCGGTCGGCGACGCTGGCCGCGTTCTCGGTGCGGTCGAAATCGGTTGCCACCCTGCGCAACACGTCGAGCAGATAATGCACGCTCGACCACGTCACACCGATGGTGAAGATCAGCAGCACGCTGTTGATCGACGTCTTGTTGATCTGGATGCCGAATCGCTCCATCAGGATCTTCTCGCGGAAGTCGTAGCCGTTCATCCCCGTCTTGCCGACGAACAGGGTCACCCGGGTCGCGTCCAGCACGAACTGGTCGGAGCGCCACGCCTCGTTCCACTCGGCCAGCGCGCCCTGGCGGACCTCGCGGTAGGAACTCACCGACGACGCCCGGAACTCCTCGGGCACCAGGTCGGACTCGTCGAGGATGCGAAACCACTTGCTGATCAACCGGTCTCTCCGCACCCGATGGCGGAACACCAGCGCCATGTCGTAGGTCTGCCGGACCAGCTGAAAACCCTCGATGTCGACCTGCCGACGGGCCAAGTCCAGGGACGCCAGCAGTTGCTGGTTCGGTGAGGTCGAGGTGTGGGTCAAGAACGCCTCACCGAACGCGTCGCGCGCCAGGGCGTTGAAGTCCTGGTCGCGGACGTGGATCATCGACGCCTGGCGAAGCGCCGACAGCGACTTGTGCGTCGAGTGCGTCGCGTAGACCCGGACCCGCGCGCGGGTCGGGTCGGGCAACAGCGGGCGGTCAACCCACTCCGACCGGTCCCCCCCTTGTTGCAGGCCGTCCATGCCGGCCGCCCAATCCCGGTACTGGGCAGCGTAATCCGGCGAGGCCAGCATCTGCTCGAGGCGCTCGGCCGCCACCATCGCGGTGCGCTGCCGGGCCCACGGCACGGCCGTGGCGAACGCGTACCACGCCTCGTCCCACAGGAAGCAGATGTCCGGCTTGATCGCCAGCACCTCCTGCATGACCTGCAACGGGTGGTAGACCACGCCGTCGAAGGTGCAGTTGGTCAGCAGCAGCATGCGCACCCGGTCCAGCTGGCCGGCCGCTTCCAGGTCCAGCAGCGTCTGCTTGATCGTGCGCAGCGACACCGCTCCGTAGATCGCGAACTGCGGCAACGGATACGCGTCCAGGTAAAGCGGGTAGGCGCCGGCGAGCACCAGCCCGTAGTGGTGCGACTTGTGGCAGTTGCGGTCGATCAGCACGATGTCGCCCGGGCGGGTGAGGGACTGCACCACGATCTTGTTGGCGGTGGAGGTCCCGTTGGTGACGAAATACGTGTGGTCGGAGTTCCAGGTGTGCGCGGCCTTGTCCATCGCCTTCTTGATGTTGCCGTGCGGGTCGAGGAGCGAGTCCAGGCCGCCGGACGTGGTCGACGTCTCGGCCATGAAGATGTTGCGGCCGTAGAACTCCCCCATGTCCTGCAACGACTTCGAGTTGAAGATGCTGGCACCGCGCGCGACGGGCAGCGCGTGGAACTGGCCGACCGGCGCGGCCGCGTAGGCGCGCAGCGCATCGAAAAACGGTGTGCCGTACCGGTTCCGCAGCCCGGCGAGCACCGTGCTGTGCAGGTCGGTGACGTCGTTGAGCCGGTAGAACGTCCGGTCGTAGACGTCGGGCTCGGTGTCGTCGCCCGCCGCGATCGACTCGTCGGTCAGCAGATACAGGTCGATGTGGGGCCGCAGCTCGCGGATCCACTCGCCGCACTCCACCCAGTCGTTGGCGTGGTCGGGGATGAGGTCGCCCGCGTCCTCGTTCGGCCCCAGCAGCGTGTTCATCAGCGGCAGCCGGTCGCGGGACCGCAGCGGCAGGTCGTCGCGGATGATGGCGGCCTGGATCTCGCCGTTCAGCGCGACCGCGGCGATGGCGTCTTCGACGCTGGGCACCACCAGGATCTCGAACTGCACGTCGTCGGAGGGGTTGCGCAGGGCCCGCAGGCATTCGGCCAGGCAGTCGGGGGCCGTGTCGGGCGCGTCGTCGGCGAGCAACACGGTGTAGAACTGCTGTTGTTTGGCCTGGGCCACCAGCTCCTGGTCGGCCAGCGGCGCCGAGGTGTCGAAAAGGCCTGCGCGGTCGCCGTATTCGCCCAGCAGCCGCACGGCCATGGACACCTCTTCGGTCAGCCGCACCGTGGACAGGCTCTCCAGGTGCGCGCGGAAGACCGCGAGGTTCTGCGCCCCGGGATACAGCCAGTACCGCTCGTAGGCGGCGATGCGGTCCATCAGGCGCTTCACCCGGGCCACGTCGTGGGTCTTGTCGAGCCCGGCCAGGTCGACCTCGGCGAGGTGGCGGCACGCGTCGTCGAGCAGGTTCCAGGTGTCGACGCGGGCGTAGGACGGGTTGGCCACCGCCGCCAACGCGGAAACGCGGAGTCGTCGCGGCTGGGTGGTGTATCGAGTCATGACCTCACCTGTTCTTCTGAGCGACTTGTATTCTCACCCCGCCGCGCCGCCCACGTGATCGTTTCGCGTGAGCCCGGTCAGCCCTCCAGCTCGTCGTCGGCGTCCACGACGCGCCGATTCGCCCGGGTGCCGTCGACCCAGCGCAGGACCGGAAGGTCCCAGCGCCGGGCCGGCAACTCGGTGACGTCGGTCAGGGACCTGACCACCGACTGCGTCAGGCCCATGATCGCGGCCATCACCGGCAACAGCGGCTGCAGCGGCCTGGCGGCCGAGCGGACGGTGCTGATGCGGCGCGCCACGATCAGGCGTTCGACGCAGTGATACAGCCAGGCGCCCACGCCGAGCGCGTAGATGGACAGCGCCGACGCCACGATGGTCCACCCGAAGGCGGCGCAGACGACGGCGCCCAGCACGACCGTCGCGGCCAACAACCCCGCGACGACGACGCGCAGCTCCAGCCGGGTCACCCGTCGGGGCCCTCGTCCTCCGGCCCGGCGGCGGCGGACCGGACCGCCGCGGCGGCGGCCCGGATCTGCGGCGTCACCAGCATGACCTGGCCCAGCACGCCGTTGACGAAGCCCGGCGAGTCGTCGGTGGACAGCTCCTTGGCCAGCTGCACGGCCTCGTCGACGGCGACCGGCTCCGGGACGTCGTCGGCGTAGAGCAGCTCCCACACGGCGACCCGCAGGATCGCGCGGTCGACGGCGGGCAGCCGGTCCAGCGTCCAGCCCTGCAGGTGCGAGCTGATCAGATCGTCGATGTGGGCGGCGTGCTCGCCGACCCCGCGGGCGGCCGCGACCGTGTAGGGCTGCAGCGGCGCCACGTCGGGGTTGGCGTCGGCCAGCGCGGCCCGCATGTCGACCACCTCGGCCGCACCCAGCCCGCGGGCCTCGGCCTCGAACAGCAGGTCGACGGCGCGCTTGCGGGCGTGGTGGCGTCCCCTGACGGGCCTGCTCACGCGTTGACGCGCCCCAGGTAGCTGCCGTCGCGCGTGTCCACCTTCAGCTTGTCGCCGGTGTTGATGAACAGCGGCACCTGGATCTCGGCCCCGGTCTCCACGGTGGCGGGTTTGGTGCCAGCGCTGGACCGGTCACCCTGCAGGCCCGGCTCGGTGTGGGTGACCTCCATCTCGACCGACACCGGCAGCTCGATGTAGAGCGGCGCCCCGTTGTGGAACGCCACCTGCACCGGCAGGCCCTCCAGCAGGAACCGGGCGGCGTCGCCGACCAGCGACTCCGGCAGCGGGTGCTGCTCGTAGTCCTGGCTGTCCATGAACACGAAGTCCGAGCCGTCGCGGTAGAGGTAGGTGGTGTCGCGCCGGTCGACGGTGGCGGTCTCCACCTTCACGCCGGCGTTGTAGGTCTTGTCGACGACCTTGCCCGACAGCACGTTTTTCAGCTTGGTGCGCACGAAGGCCGGGCCCTTGCCGGGTTTGACGTGCTGGAACTCGACGATCTGCCACAGCTGGCCGTCGATCACCAGCACCAGTCCGTTCTTGAAATCGGCGGTGCTTGCCACGGTTCGGTGTCTCTCCTAGGGAATGGACAGTCGTTCTCCGACTGTCTGCAATGTGTCCGTCAGTCTAAATCGCGTCGCGGCAACGACCCGCGCGTCGGGTGGCCCGGGGGCCGGCGGGAAGCCCGCCGCACGCGCTAGGGGCCGGCCTCTTCCGGCTTGGTGGCCGACGGGGGCATCCGCTTGATCATCGTCAAGAAGGGAACGCTCAGGCCTCTACCGCCGGTGAACGGCACGGGGACGGTGAAATACACGATGTCGATCTCGAGCCGCATCTCCCGCAAGGGCTGCGCGTGGATGTCCCACCGGAAGTCCCGCAGGCGCGCCAAACCACGTTCGATTGGCTCCACCCCACTCACGCCCCCCGACTCTACCCCGGGGCGCCGATCCGCCAAATGCCCCGGTTGGCTAGCCGAGAACGGCCAGCTCCTTGGGAAACCTGGTCAGCAGTTCCGGTGCGCGATCGCCGGTCGCCGCCGCCTCGTCGGGCACGACCAGGGTGTCCTCGATGCGCACGCCGCCGCGGCCGGGGAGGTAGACGCCCGGCTCGACGGTGACCACCGAACCCGCCAGCAGTGTGCCGGTGGAGGTGGCCCCGATCCCCGGCGCCTCGTGGATCTGCAACCCCACCCCGTGCCCCAGCCCGTGACCGAACTGCTCGCCGTACCCCGCGTCGACGATCATCCGCCGCGCCGCGCCGTCGACGTCGCGCAGGCTCGCGCCCGGCCGCAGCGCCTCCCGGCCGGCCCGCTGTGCGTCGGCGACCAGCTGGTAGATCTCCAGTTGCCAATCGGCGGCCTTGCCGAGCACGAACGTGCGCGTCATGTCGGAGTGATAGCCGGCCACCAGCGCGCCGAAGTCGATCTTGACGAAGTCGCCCGCCGCCAGCGGCGCGTCGGTGGGGCGATGGTGCGGGATCGCCGAGTTCGCGCCGGCCGCCACGATGGTCTCGAACGAGATCGCATCGGCGCCGTGGTCGAGCATCAGGGCCTCCAGCTCCCGGCTCACCTCGCGCTCGGTCCGCCCGGGCCGCAGGCCGCCGCGCTGCACCAACTCCGCGAGCGCGGCATCGGCCGCCTCGCAGGCCAGCCGCAGCAGCGCCACCTCACCGTCGTCCTTGACCTCACGCAGCGCCTCGACGGTTCCCGCGGCCCGCACCAGCTCCGTGTCCGCCTTGCGCTCGCCGAGCTCGCCGGTCAGGGCGTCGAACGCGTCGACGGTGACCACATTGCTCTCGAACCCCAGCCTCCCCACGCCGCCCTCGGCGGCCCGGCCGACCAGATGCCGCCCGAGGGCCCGCTCGATGGCGATCTCGAGCCCCGGCGCCTGTTCGGCGGCCTGGGTGCGATACCGGCCGTCGGTGGCCAGCACCGGGTCGCGATCGTCGGCGAACACCAGCAACGCGCCGTTGGATCCGGTGAAACCGGACAGGTAGCGCACGTTGTGCAGGTCGCTGACCAGCATGGCGTCCAGTCCGACGGCCACGATTTGCGCTTTCAGGTTGTCCCGACGCTGAGAATGTGTCACGACCCTTGACGGTACTCGCTACGCTGATTGCCCATGACTAACTGGATGCTGCGCGGATTGGTGTACGCCGCGGCGATGGTCGTCGTTCGCTTGTTCCAGGGGGCGTTGATCAACGCGTGGCAGACGCAGGCCGGGCTCTTTAGCGTGGTGCTGCTGCTTCTGTTCATAATCGGCGTGGCCGTGTGGGGGGTTTTCGACGGCCGGGCCGACGCCGTCGCCAACCCGGACCCGGACCGGCGCCGCGATCTGGCGATGACCTGGCTGCTGGCCGGCCTGGTGGCCGGCGTGCTGTCCGGCGCCGTCTCTTGGCTCATCGCGCTCGTGTACAAGGGTCTCTACACCGGCGGCCTGATCAACGAGGTGACCACGTTCGCGGCGTTCACCGCGCTGTGCGTGTTCCTGCCCGGGATCATCGGCGTCACCGTCGGCCGCTGGCGGGTGGACCGGCAGTACGAGAAGGAGCCGGAGAAGCGCCACGGCCTTGGCGCCAAGCAGGGGCGAGACGGCGACACCGACGTGTTCTCGGCGGTCCGCGGCGACGACGCGCCGACCGGGGAGATCCCGGCGGCCGCAGCGCAGCACGAGGAGCGGACCGCGGCGGTCGCGACGGCCGAGCGGGATGCCCCCACGGAAGCTGTCGAGCGTGACGCCCCCACCGAGACGATCGCCAAGACCGAGGACGATCCCAAGACCGAGGTGATCCGCAAGGTCGGCGACGAGCCCGCCAAGCCGGACCCGGACAAGGGTTAGGGCAAGGCTTTAGCGCTTGGCGGTGTCCGCCAGGTAGCGCAGGGCAAGCAGGTAGCCCTGGATCCCCAGCCCGACGATGACCCCGGTCGCGACCGGGCTGAGGTACGAGTGGCGCCGAAACTCCTCGCGGGCATGCACATTGGAGATATGCACCTCGATCAGCGGCGCGCGCAGCTCGGCGCAGGCGTCGCGCAGCGCGACGGAGGTGTGGGTGAGGCCACCGGCGTTGAGGATCACGGGTTCGCCCGCGTCGGCCGCGGCATGAATCCAGTCCAGCAGCTGGGCTTCGCTGTCGCTTTGCCGCACAACGGCTTCCAGGCCGAGCGCGGCGGCCTCCCGCTCGATCAGCGCGGCCAGTTCCTCGTGCGTGGTGTCCCCGTACACGTCGGGCTCGCGGCGACCCAGCCGGCCCAGGTTCGGGCCATTGATGACTTGCACGCCGACGTTGGCCCTCACGAAGCTATCCCGTCGTACGCCGCCGCCAGCAGCGCCGGGTCCGGCCCGGCCAGCCGCCCCGGCTTGGCCAGGCCGTCGAGGATCACGAACCTCAGCACACCGGCGCGGGACTTCTTGTCCTGAGCCATGTATTCCAGCAGCTGCGGCAGCGCGTCGGCGTCGTAACCGACCGGCAGCCCGAGCGCCGACAGGACCGTGCGGTGGCGCTGCGCGGTCGCGTCGTCGAGCCGGCCGGCCAGCCGCGCCAGCTCCGCGGCGAACACCAGGCCCACCGACACCGCGGCGCCGTGGCGCCACTCGTAGCGCTCCCTGCGCTCGATCGCGTGCGCCAACGTGTGGCCGTAGTTCAGGATTTCGCGCAGCTCCGACTCCTTCTCGTCGGCGGCGACGACCCGCGCCTTGACGGCGATCGAGCGCCGGATCAGCTCCGGCAGCACGTCGCCCGCGGGGTCCACGGCGGCCCGCGGGTCGGCCTCGATGAGATCGAGGATCACCGGGTCGGCGATGAAACCCGCCTTGACCACCTCGGCCATCCCGGCGACGAGTTCGTTGTGCGGCAACGTTTCCAGGGTCGCCAAGTCGACGAACACCGCGAGCGGCTGGTGGAACGCGCCCACCAGGTTCTTGCCCGCGTCGGTGTTGATGCCCGTCTTGCCGCCAACGGCCGCGTCGACCATGCCGAGCAACGTGGTGGGGACGTGGACGATGTCGACGCCACGCAGCCAGGTGGCCGCCGCGAAGCCGGCGACGTCGGTGGCGGCGCCGCCGCCGAGGCTGACCACGGCGTCTTTGCGGTCGATCCCGATGCGGCCCAACACCTCCCAGAGGAAGCCGACCACCGGCAGGTCCTTGCCGGACTCGGCGTCGGGGATCTCGATGCGGTGCGCGTCGACGCCCTTGTCGGCCAGGCGGCTTCGGATCGCTTCGGCGGTGTGTGCCAGCACCGGCTGGTGCACGACGGCCACCCGGTGCCGGTCACAGAGGAGTTCGACCAGCTGGTCGCCCAAGTCGGTGCCGATGACCACCGGGTAGGGCGGGTCGACGGCCACCTGCACCGTGACCGGCGCGGTCACGGCGCGGCCTCCGCGTGGGCGTTCTCCGGTGTCTGCAGCCTGGACACGATGTAGCGCACCACCGCCCCCGGGTTGCGGCGGTTGGTGTCGACGCGGATGGTCGAGACTCGCCGGTACAGCGGGACGCGTTGCGCCATCAGGGTTTTGTACTTCTCGGCGCGGTCGGGCCCGGCCAGCAGCGGGCGCACGGCGCCGCCGCCGGTGCGCCGCACGCCCTCGTTGGCGCTGATCTCCAGGTAGATCACGGTGTGGCCGGCGAGCGCGTCGCAGACCCCGGGGCTGGTGACGGCCCCGCCGCCGAGCGACACCACGCCGTCGTGGTCGGCCAGCGCGGCACGCACCGCGTCCTCCTCGATGCGGCGGAACTCCCGCTCGCCGTCGGTGGCGAAGATGTCGGCGATGCTGCGGCCGGCCCGCTGCTCGATCTCGGCGTCGGTGTCGAGGAACTCGACGCCGAGCGCCTTGGCCAGCCGCCGGCCGATGGTGGACTTGCCCGAGCCCGGCAGCCCGACGAGTACGGCCCTGGGGGCCATCACGCGGTACCCCGCGCGGCCGGCGACTCCCGGTCGGCCACCGCGCGCTGATACGCCTCGATGTTGCGGCGGGTCTCGGTGAGCGAGTCGCCGCCGAACTTCTCCCGCGCCGCCCGCGCCAGCACCAACGCCACCATCGCCTCGACCACGACGCCGGCCGCCGGCACCGCGCAGACGTCGGACCGCTGGTGGATGGCGACGGCCTCGCCGCCGGTCGCCATGTCGACGGTCGCCAGCGCCCGCGGCACGGTGGAGATGGGCTTCATCGCGGCGCGCACCCGCAGCGGCTGGCCGTTGGTCATGCCGCCCTCGAGGCCGCCGGCGCGGTTGGTCGAGCGGACCACACCGTCGGGCCCGGGATACATCTCGTCGTGGGCCCGGCTGCCGCGGCGGCGCGCCGTCTCGAAGCCGTCGCCGATCTCCACGCCCTTGATGGCCTGGACGCCCATGACCGCGGCCGCGAGCTGGCTGTCCAGCCGGTTGTCGCCGCTGGTGAACGAGCCCAGCCCGACCGGCAGGCCGACGGCCACCACCTCGACCACGCCGCCGAGGGTGTCGCCGTCCTTCTTGGCCGCCTCGATCTCGGCGATCATCGCCTCCTCGGCGGCCTTGTCGAAGGCGCGCACCGGGCTGTCGTCGATCGCGGGCAGGTCTTCCGGGCGCGGGGGCGGGCCGTCGTAGGGCGCCGAGGGGCCGATCGCGATGACGTGGGAAAGCACGTCGACGCCGAGCGCCTGGCGCAGGAACGAGCGGGCGACCGTGCCGGCCGCGACGCGGGCGGCGGTCTCGCGGGCGCTGGCCCGCTCCAGCACCGGGCGGGCGTCGTCGAAGCCGTACTTGAGCATGCCCGCGTAATCGGCGTGGCCGGGCCGCGGCCGGGTGAGCGGTTCGTTGCGGGCCGAGTTCTGCAGGTCGGCGGCTCGCTCCGGGCCGACCGGGTCGGGCGCCATCACGGTCTCCCACTTGGGCCACTCGGTGTTGCCGATCTCGATGGCGATGGGGCCGCCCAGCGTGATGCCGTGGCGCACCCCGGACAGGACGGTGACCGCGTCGCGTTCGAACTTCATCCGCGCGCCGCGGCCGTAACCGAGCCGGCGGCGGGCCAGTTGGTCGGCGATCTCGGTCGAGTTGACCTGCACGCCGGCGACCATGCCTTCCAGCAATGCCACCAATGCACGGCCATGTGACTCCCCGGCGGTGATCCAGCGCAACACCCGACCATCTTCCCATGTGCGCCCGGGCGGGCTTAAATCCGCGCGTCGCCGGGGCTCAGACGAGGATCAGCCCGATCGCGACGGCGGTGGCCACGCACATCGACGGGCCGTGCGGCACCGCCGCGGCGCACGCCCGGCCGGCGAGCCGGCCCGCCACGGCCCACGCCACGGTCAGCAGCGGCGCGGCCAGCGCCGCCAGGAACCACACCGCGGCGCCGAAGCAGCCGGCCAGCGCGCCCAGGCCGATCGCCAGCTTGACGTCCCCGGCCCCCATCCCCGCCGGCGCCACCAGGTGCACCGGCAGATAGACCGCGGTCAGCGCGGCCGCCCCGGCCAACGCCGGCCCGCCGTGCCCGGCCACGGCGGCCACCAGCAGGATCACCCCGGCCCCGGGCAGCGTCAGCAGATTCGGTAACCGGCGCTCGCGGACGTCGTAACCGCTCAACACCGCAAGCCAGGCCAGAACCGCGAGCGCCGCCGTCATCCGCATGTCGCGGGACGCTAGCCGAGGGACGCGGCCATGGCCTCGCGCGGCGCCGGGAGCCCTGTGAACAACTCGACCTGGGTGAACGCCTGGTGCAGCAGCATCTGCAGCCCGCTGATGACGCGGCCGCCGGCGGCGGCCACCGCGGCGGCCAGCGGCGTCGGCCACGGGTCGTAGACGGCGTCGAGCAGCACCGGGATCGGCGCGAAGGTGTCCGCGTACCGCGCCGCGACGTCCGCGGGGATGGTGCTGACCAGCACCTCCGCGCCGGCCACCGCCGCGGATAGGCCGGCGTCGTCGATGTTCACGAACCGCGTCGCGACCCCGGCGCCCGTGCCGAGGTCCACCAGCCGGGCGGCCTTGTCGGGGTTGCGCGCGACGACGGTGATGGCGGCGACACCCAGTTGGGCCAGCCCCAGGACGGCCGCGGGCGCGGTGCCGCCCGATCCGCACACCAGCGCAGGGCCGGCCACCTCCCCTTGTGAGGCCAGCCCTTGTGACCCGAGCGCCCCGCTCACGCCGTCGATGTCGGTGTTGTCGGCCAGCCAGCCCGCCGGCGTGCGGACCAGGGTGTTGGCCGAACCCACCCGCTCGGCTCGTTCGGTGCGCTCGTCGGCGAACCGCAACGCGGCGAACTTGCCCGGCATGGTCACCGACACCCCGACCCACTCGGGGCCGAACCCGCCTACCACCGCGGGCAGCTGCTCGGCGTCGCACTCGATGCGCTCGTAGGTCCAGTCGTGCAGGCCCAGCGCCCGGTAGGCGGCCAGGTGCAATTGCGGGGACTTCGAGTGGGCGATCGGCTTGCCGAGCACCGCCGCCTTGCGGGGTCCAGCGCCCGGACCGGGCGCGCTAACGGGCCGAGTCGAGGACACCGTTGCGCTTAGCCAGCTCGATATTGGCCAGGTGCTGCTGATAATCCTTGGTGAACAGCGTCGTCCCCTGGGCGTCGATGGTGACGAAGTACAACCAGTCACCGGGCTCGGGGTGCTCGGCGGCGTGCAGGGCGTCGACACCGGGCGAACAGATCGCCGTCGCGGGCAGCCCCTGCGACACGTAGGTGTTCCACGGTGTCTTCTGGGCGCGGTCGGCGTCGGTGGTGGCCACCTCGCGGCGGTCCAGCGGGTAGTTGACCGTCGAGTCGAATTCCAGCGTGTGGTGGGCGTGCAGCCGGTTGTAGATGACCTGGGCGACCTTCGCGAAGTCCTGGGATTTGGATTCCTGCTCCACCAGCGAGGCCACCACCAGGATGTCGTAGGGCGACAGGCCCATGGTCTGCGCGGTGTCCACCAGCCCGGACTTCATGTACTCGACCGCGCCGGCGCTGATCAGGCCGGACAGGATGGTCTCGGCCGACGCGGAGGGGTCGACGTTGAAGGTTCCCGGTGCGATCAGCCCCTCGATCCGGCGATGGTCCTTGCCGAGCTCGGTGAACGGCTCGACGGCCCACGGCGGCACCGCCAGCGCCGCGGGGGTGCTGTTGGTCGCCGCCGCCCGCAGCTCCTCGACCGCCACGCAGTGCTGGTCGCCGTCCAGGGTCACGCACGTGGCGCGGGAGATCAGTGTCAGGATGCCCGGGGTCACCTTGTTGGTCTTCATGTCGGTGGTGTCGTCGAGCTGGCGGCCCTCGGGGATCACCAGCCGGCCCACCCTGTTGTTCGGGTCGGCCAGCCGCGCGACCGCGTTGGCCGCCGGGATTTCGGTCCGCATCCGGTAATAGCCGGGCTGGATCGAGGAGATCTTGCTGTTGCCGTGCGCGGCGTTGACGAAGGCCCGGACGGTCTTGATCACCTGCTCGTGCTGCAGCGTCTCCCCGACCATCGTGGTCGAGTCACCGTCCTTGATCTGAATCACGATGTCGCGCTTGCCGTCTCCGGTGTAGTCGTCGCCGGCCCCGAACACCGTGTGCCAGAGCTTGGCGCCGACGAAGACTCCCACCAGGACGACGACGGCCACGACCGCGAGCACGATCTTGCCGGCGAACCGCCGGCGGCGGCGTCCCCGTTCGGCCTGGTTCCGGGCGACGCGACTCTTTTTCCGGGACGGACCGACCGCTTCGGGCTCGGCCCGTTGGCGCCGTGCGCTGTCAACCATCGGCGGGCTCCCCCGCGGCCAGGGTGGCGCGGCGCTGGTCGAGCCAGCTCTGCAGGATGGCCACCGCGGCCGCCTGGTCGATCACCGCGCGCTGCTCTCTGGCCCGGACGCCGGCCGCGCGCAGCGAACGCTGCGCGCTCACCGTGGTCAGCCGCTCGTCGGCCAGTCGGACGGGCGTGGGGGCGATCCGCTGGCCCAGGGTGTCGGCCAGCTCCATGGCGTCGAGCGCCGAGGGCCCCGTGCGGTCGGCCAGCGTCCGCGGCAACCCGACGACCACCTCGACCGCCCCGAGCTCGGCGGCCAGCTCGGCCAGTCGCCGCACGTGCTTGCCGGACCGGTCGCGCCGCACGGTTTCCACCGGGGTGGCCAGGATGCCGTCGGGGTCGCTGCAGGCGACACCGATGCGCACGCTGCCGACGTCGACGCCCATCCGTCGGCCGCGTCCGGGATCCTGGTCGGGGTCGCCGGGCCGGTCGGGCAAGCGATGCTGTGCGGGGACCACTCAGCCGACCCGCGCTATCTCGGAGCGGAGCGCGTCGAGGGCCGCGTCGATGCGGGTCGGATCCTTCCCGGCGCCCTGCGCCAGGTCCGGCTTGCCGCCACCGCGGCCGTCGACGGTCGCAGCCAGCTGCTTGATCAGGTCGTTGGCGCGGATTCCGAGGTCCTGGGCGGCGGGGTTCGCGGCGACCGCGTACGGCACGCTGCCGCCCTCGCCCTCCGCGATCAGCGCCACCACCGCGGGCTCGCTGCCCAGCTTGCCGCGGATGTCGCCCACCAGGGAACGCAGGTCGCCCGCCGTCATCCCCGCGGACATCCGTTGCGCCACCACACGGACGTTACCGATACGCTCCGCACCGGCCGCGGCGTTGGTCGCGGCGGCACGCGCGCCGGCCAGCCGCGCGCGTTCGAGCTCCTTCTCGGCGGCCTTGAGCCGCTCCACCAGGCCGGCCACCCGGGCGGGCACCTCGTCGGACGGCACCTTCAGCGACGACGCCAGCCCGGCCATCAGGGCGCGTTCTTTCGCCAGGTGGCGGAACGAGTCCAGCCCCACGTAAGCCTCCACCCGGCGCACCCCCGAGCCGACCGACGATTCGCCAAGGATGGTGACCGGCCCGATCTGGGCCGAGTTGTGCACGTGGGTCCCACCGCAGAGCTCCAGCGAGAACGGCCCGCCGATCTCCACCACGCGGACCTCGTCCGGGTAGGCCTCGCCGAACATCGCCATCGCGCCCATGGCCTTGGCCTTGTCCAGCCGCTCGAGGAACGTGTGCACCTCGAAGTCGGCCTGCACGGCCTCGTTGGTGACCTCCTCGACCTGGGTGCGCTGCTCGTCGGACAGCGGGCCCTGCCAGTTGAAGTCGAATCGAAGGTAGCCGGGGCGGTTCAGCGACCCGGCCTGGACGGCGTTGGGGCCCAGCACTTGTCGCAGCGCGGCGTGCACCATGTGGGTGCCCGAGTGCCCCTGCGTGGCCCCGCGGCGCCATTCCGGGTCGACCGCCGCGACGACGGTGTCGCCCTCGACGAATTCGCCGGATTCGACGTTGACCCGGTGCACCCACAGGGTTTTGGCGATCTTCTGCACGTCGGTGACCGCCGCGCGGGCGCTCTCGCCGGCCCCCGTCCCGCTGATGGTGCCCTCGTCGGCGATCTGCCCGCCGGACTCGGCGTAGAGCGGGGTGCGGTCGAGCACGAGCTCGACCTGCCGCGCGCCCGCCCCTTCCGTTTGCGCGCCGTGGGTGACGACCGGCACCCGCTTACCGTCGACGAAGATTCCGAGAATCTTTGCCTCCGACGACAATTCGTCGAAGCCGGTGAATTCGGTGGGCCCGGCGTCGACCAGCTCCCGGTAGGCGCTCAGGTCGGCGTGCGCGTGCTTGCGGGCGGCGGCGTCCGCCTTCGCCCGGCGCCGCTGCTCGGCCATCAGTTCCCGGAAGCCGATCTCGTCGACCTGCAGGCCGGCCTCGGCGGCCATCTCCAGGGTCAACTCGATGGGGAAGCCGTAGGTGTCGTGCAGCGTGAAGGCGTCCGAGCCGGAGATCGCCTTGGTCCCGGCGGCCTTGGTGGCGCCGGCCACCTCGTCGAACAGCTTGGAGCCCGCCGCCAGCGTGCGGTTGAAGGCGGTCTCCTCGGCGACGGCGATGCGCCTGATCCGGCTGAAGTCGGCGACCAGTTCCGGGTACGACGGGCCCATCGCGTCGCGCACGGTGGTCATCAGCTCGCCGACGATGGGTCCCTCGATGTCGAGGAGCTTGGCCGACCGGATCACCCGGCGCAGCAGCCGGCGCAGCACGTAGCCGCGCCCGTCGTTGCCCGGGGTGACGCCGTCGCCGATCAGGATCGCCGCGGTGCGGCTGTGGTCGGCGATCACCCGGTAGCGCACGTCGTCGGAATGATTGCCCACGTCGTAGGGACGGGCGGCCACCGCGGCCACAGTTTCTATGACCGGCCGCAGCAGGTCGGTCTCGTAGACGTTGTGCACGCCCTGCAGGATGAACGCCACCCGCTCGACGCCCATGCCGGTGTCAATGTTCTTGCGGGGCAACGGCCCCAGGATCTCGAAGTCGGTCTTGCCGGTGCCCTCGCCGCGTTCGTTCTGCATGAACACGAGGTTCCAGATCTCGATGTAGCGGTCTTCGTTGGCCACCGGGCCGCCGCCGACCCCGAACTCTTCCCCGCGGTCGTAGTAGATCTCCGAGGACGGGCCGCACGGCCCGGGGATCCCCATGGACCAGTAGTTGTCCTCCATGCCGCGGCGCTGGATCCGCTCGGCCGGCAGGCCGGCGATCTCCTGCCACAGCCGGACGGCCTCGTCGTCGTCGAAATAGACCGTCGTCCAGATTCTTTCGGGGTCCAGCCCGTAGCCGCCCTCGGACACGCCGTTGGTCAGCAGGGTCCACGCCAGCTCGATGGCGCCGCGCTTGAAGTAGTCGCCGAACGAGAAGTTGCCCGCCATCTGGAAGAAGGTGTTGTGCCGGGTGGTGATGCCGACCTCGTCGATGTCGGGCGTGCGGATGCACTTCTGGATGCTGGTGGCCGTCGAGTACGGCGGGGTGCGGGCGCCCAGGAAGTACGGCACGAACTGGACCATGCCGGCGTTGACGAACAGCAGGTTGGGGTCGTCGAGGATCACCGATGCGCTCGGCACCTCGGTGTGGCCCGCCTTCACGAAATGATCAAGAAACCGTTTCCTGATCTCGTGTGTCTGCACTGTTGAGTCCGCTTCTTTCCTGTTTGCTCGCTGCGTGGACGTCTGTTCCAGCCTATTCGCTGGAGTGGAGGGTGTACCGGGCCGCTAACCCTCCAGAAAGCTCAGCCGTACCGACCGCTGCGGGTTGTCGCGGTTCAGGTCGACCAGCACGATGCTTTGCCAGGTGCCCAGCATCGGCTCCCCGCCGGAGACCGGCACCGTCACCGAGGGCGCGACGAGCGCCGGCAGCACATGGTCGGCACCGTGGCCCGGGGAGCCGTGCGAGTGCCGGTAGCGGTCGTCACGCGGCAGCAGCCGTTCCAGTGCGTCGAGCAGGTCGTCGTCGGAGCCGGCCCCGGTCTCGATGATGGCGACGCCGGCCGTCGCGTGCGGGACGAACACATTGCACAGGCCGTCGCCCCGCGACCAGCAGAAGCCACGCACCGCCTCGGTCAGATCGACGATGCGGCGCCGTGCGGTGTCCACGTCCAGCACATCGGTATGCATTCCGACCAGCCTACGGCCCGCCCGCAGGGCCTGCTCAAGGCCAGCCGATCGTTTGTGAGCGCGGCCACATCAGGGTATTGAGGGGCATTGCGGCGCACCAAGGGCAGGAGGAAGGTAACTGGTAGGGCCCGGTGGTGACACCGGGGCCCACTCGACACAAGTCCTACAGAGGAGGTCGGCCGTGTACGCACGCTCCACCACCATCCAGGCACAACCCTTGTCCGTCGATATCGGGATCGCGCACGTCCGCGATGTCGTCATGCCGGCCCTCATGGAGATCGACGGGTGCGTCGGACTGTCACTGTTGGTCGACCGGCAGTCCGGAACCTGCATCGCCACCAGCTCGTGGGACAGCATCGACGCGATGCGCGCCGGCGCCGAGCGGGTAGCCCCGATCCGCGATCGGGCCGCGCTGATGTTCGACGGCAGCGCGCGGGTCGAGGAGTGGGACATCGCTTTGCTGCACCGCGACCATCGCTCCCGACAGGGGGCCTGCGTGCGGGCCACCTGGCTCAAGGTGGTGCCCGATCAGCTCAGCCGATCGCTGGACTTCTACCGGTCCTCGGTGCTGCCGGAGATGCAGGAGCTCGACGGGTTCTGCAGCGCCAGTCTGCTGGTCGACCATCCGGCGTGCCGGCGGGCGGTGTCCTGCTCGACGTTCGACTCGATGGACGCGATGGCGCGCAACCGCGACCGGGCGACCGAGTTGCGCAGCAGGCGCGTCCGCGAGCTGGGCGCCGAGGTGATCGACGTCGCCGAGTTCGAGCTGGCGATCGCTCACCTGCGGGTGCCCGAGTTGGTGTAGCTAGGGCAGCGCGTCGCCGGGAAAGCCCCGGCAGGGGTGCACCTGGTAGGTGAACACATTCGCGGCCACGCCCGGGTCGTCCTGCATGATCGCGGTGGTCTCGTCGACCGTGGCCGCGAACACCCCGATGCCGCAGACGTCGGATTCGTCGGCGACGGGCAGCACCACCGCCAGCACGCCGTCGTCGCGCAGCCCGAAGTTGCGCCGCCCGTGCTCCCAGATGATCGCGGGCGACGACTCGTCCCCGAACCGCGGCCCGCGCTTGAGGATGACGACGCTGTATTCCCTGGCGGTGGGCAGCAGCTCGCCCATCTCCTGGTCGGTGAAGTGCTTCACGCCCGCCCCCGCTTCCTGCGGATGATCGCCCGCAACCGTTCCAACCGCCCGGCCATCTCCCGCTCACCGCCGCGGCCGGTCGGGCGGTAGTAGTCGACGCCCACCAGCTCGTCCGGTGGATATTGCTGGGCGACGACGCCGTCGGGATCGTTGTGCGAGTACTGGTAGCCCTGTGCGTGTCCCAGCGCCGCCGCGCCGGAATAGTGCCCGTCGCGCAGATGCGGCGGCACCAGTCCGGCCTTGCCCGCCTTGATGTCGTCCATCGCCGCCGCCAGCGCGGTGGTGACGGAGTTCGACTTGGGCGCGGTCGCCAGGTGGATGGTGGCGTGCGCCAGCGTCAGCTGCGCTTCGGGCATGCCGATCAGCTGCACGGTCTGGGCGGCGGCCACCGCGATCTGCAGGGCGCTCGGATCTGCCATGCCGATGTCCTCGCTGGCGAGGATCATCAGCCGGCGCGCGAGGAACCGCGGGTCCTCCCCCGCGACCAGCATGCGGGCCAGGTAGTGCAGCGCCGCGTCGACGTCCGAGCCGCGCACCGACTTGATGAAGGCGCTGATGACGTCGTAGTGCTGGTCGCCGTCGCGGTCGTAGCGCACCGCGGCCTTGTCCAGCGACTGCTCGATGGTCTCGACGGTCACCGACTCGGCGGCTTCGGCCGCCACCTCCAGCGCCGTCAGCGCCCGCCGGGCATCCCCGGCGGCCAATCGGACCAGCAGGTCGACGGCGTCGGGTGTCACCGCGACGCGACCGCCGAGCCCGCGGGGGTCGTCGATCGCCCGCTGCACGACGGTGCGGATGTCGTCGGCGCTCAGCGGGCGCAACTGCAGGATCAGCGACCGGGACAGCAGGGGCGCCACCACTGAGAACGACGGGTTCTCGGTGGTCGCGGCCACCAGCAGCACCACCCGGTTCTCCACGGCGGACAGCAGGGCGTCCTGCTGGGTCTTGGAGAACCGGTGCACCTCGTCGATGAACAGCACCGTCTGCTCGCCGCGCAGCAGCGCCTTCCGTGCGTTCTCGATGACCGCGCGGACGTCCTTGACGCCGGCCGACAGCGCCGACAGCGCCTCGAACCGGCGGCCGGTCGCCTGGGAGACCAGCGCGGCCAGTGTGGTCTTGCCGCTGCCCGGCGGGCCGTAGAGGATGGCCGACGCCACGCCGGATCCCTCGACGAGGCGGCGCAGCGGCGATCCGGGCGCCAGCAGGTGCTCCTGCCCGACCACTTCGTCCAGCGAGGCCGGACGCATGCGCACCGCCAGCGGCGCTCCGGCCGACACGCCCATGCCGTGGTCGCCCGCCGGCGGCGCACCGGGCAGGTCACTGGGCATGTCAAACAGACCGTCGGACACGGCTTCAGGCATACCACGGAATCTAATCCGGGCGGCCAGCGCACATCTTTGCTAAGTTCCCGAGTGCGCGTGCCCACAGGTTGAGTCAACAGCTAGGACGGACATGAGCCAGCCTCCCGAGTATCCAGGCACCCCGGCCGACCCGCACGGCAGCGACCAGAACCCTCCGGGTTATCCCCCGCCCCCCAATCCCGGTGCCACACGGCTACGGCCCACCATCCGGCTACGGCGCCCCGCCCAAGCCCGCGTTCAGCGTGGGCGAGGCGTTCAACTGGGCGTGGAACACCTTCACCAAGAACGCCGTGGCGTTGATCGTTCCCGCGCTGGTCTACGGGCTGCTGATCGGGGTGGCCGTCGCGCTGCTCACGCTGAGCCAGAACATGACCACGGCCACCAGCTCCGACGACTACGACTTCACCTTCACGACCAGCCTGACCGGCCCCGGGTATGGGCTGATGATCCTCGGCTACCTGGTCGCCTACGCGGTGAGCGCATTCGCGCAGTCGGCGTTCCTGTCCGGCTGCCTCGATCTCGCCGACGGGCGCGCGGTGACCATCGGCTCGTTCTTCAAGCCACGCAACCTCGGCATGGTGTTTCTGGCCGTGCTGATCGTCGAGGTCCTCACCTCGATCGCGTCGGCGTTGTGCTTCGTCCCGGGCCTGGTGTTGGGCATCTTCACCCAGTTCACCGTGCCGTTCGTGATCGACCGCTCGGAGTCGGCCATCAAGGGCTTCACGTCCAGCTTCTCGCTTGCCGGGTCGAATTTCGTCAACGCGCTGCTGGTGTGGCTGGTCGCGTTCGCGTCTTTCCTCGTCGGTTTTCTGTTGTTCGGCATCGGCCTCTTGGTGGCGGCCCCAGTCGCGTCCCTGGTGATCATCTACGCCTACCGCAAGCTGTCCGGCGGCCAGGTCGTCCCCGTGCCGCAGCCGGGTTACCAGCCGGCCCCGCCGCCGCCGGGGCCGCAGCCGGCCTAACCGCCGGCTCCGCGGCCGCAGCCGGCGTAACCGCCGGCATCTGCGCTGGCCCGCCGTCCAAGTTACGGCGCTGTTAGCCACGGCTGCGGTGCGCTGCGGCCGTGTGCCGCCTGTGATGAGATCACCTTGATATGAGCATCAAAGTCGCGCTGGAACACCGCACCAGCTACACCTTTGACCGTCCGGTGCGGGTGTATCCGCACGTCGTGCGGCTGCGCCCGGCGCCCCATTGCCGCACGCCGCTGGACGCCTACTCGCTGCGCGTCGAGCCCGAAGAGCACTTCATCAACTGGCAGCAGGACGCGGTGGGCAATTTCCTTGCGCGCCTGGTGTTCCCGAACCCCATGCGGCGACTGACCATCACGGTCGGGCTGATCGCCGACCTCAAGGTGATCAACCCGTTCGACTTCTTCATCGAGGACTGGGCCGAGACTTGGCCGGCAGACGGGTTGACCTATCCCAAGGAGCTGGCCGCCGACCTGGAGCCATACCTGCGGCCCGTCGACGAAGACGGTGAGGGATCGGGTCCCGGCGAGCTCTGCCGGGCCTGGGTGCGCCGGTTCTCGGTGCCCGACGGCACCCGCACCATCGACCTGCTGGTCGCCCTCAACCGCGCCGTCAACGCCGACGTGGCCTACAGCGTGCGGATGGAACCCGGCGTGCAGACACCGGATCACACGCTGCGCACCGGGGTCGGCTCGTGCCGCGATTCGGCGTGGCTGCTGGTGTCGATCCTGCGCCAGCTGGGCCTGGCCGCCCGCTTCGTGTCCGGCTATCTGGTGCAGCTGGCTTCCGACGTGCAGGCGCTCGACGGGCCCTCCGGCCCGGCCGCCGACTTCACCGACCTGCACGCCTGGGCCGAGGTCTACATTCCCGGCGCGGGCTGGATCGGGCTGGACCCGACGTCGGGGTTGTTCGCCGGCGAGGGCCACATCCCGTTGGCGGCCACCCCCCAGCCGGCGTCCGCGGCGCCCATCAGCGGCGGCACCGAACCGTGCGAATCGGTGCTGGAGTTCTCCAACACCGTCACCCGCGTCCACGAGGACCCCCGCGTCACCCTGCCCTACACCGACACCGCGTGGCAGACGATCCGCGAGGTCGGCGCGCGGGTCGACGAGCGGCTGGCGGCCGCCGACGTCCGGCTGACCATCGGCGGCGAGCCGACATTCGTGTCGGTGGACAACCAGGTCAGCGAGGAGTGGACCACGGCCGCCGACGGCCCGCACAAGCGCCAACGCGCCTCCGACCTGGCCGCCCGCCTGAAGGCGGCGTGGGCGCCGAACGGGCTGGTGCAGCGCGGGCAGGGCCGCTGGTATCCGGGAGAACCGTTGCCGCGCTGGCAGATCGCGTTGTACTGGCGCACCGACGGGCGTCCGCTGTGGAGCGACGACGCGCTGCTGGCCGACCCGTGGGGGGACCGCTCGGAGCCCGTCGACGACGACGCGGGCCAGCGGCTGCTCGCCGCGATCGCCGACGGCCTCGGGCTGCCGCCGTCGCAAGTGCGGGCCGCCTACGAGGACCCACTGCACCGGCTGGCGACCAAGGTGCGACATCCCGAGGGCGACCCGGTGGACGCGGCCGATGATCTCGACCCCCAAGACGGCGCAGACTCCCCCGCCGCTCGCGCCGCCCTGCTGGCCCGCCTCGACGAGTCCGTCACCGCCCCAGCGGCTTTCGTGCTGCCGCTGCACCGCCGCGACGACGGCCTGGGCTGGGCCAGCGCCGACTGGCGCCTGCGCCGCGGCCGAATCGTGTTGCTGCCCGGCGATTCTCCGGCGGGCCTGCGCCTGCCGCTGGATTCCATCAGCTGGCGGCCCCCGCGCCCGTCGTTCGACACCGACCCCCAGACCGTCGGGGACGCGCTGTCGCCGGAACCGGGCACCGCGGTCGTGGAAGACCCCGAGACCGCGCCGCCCACCGCGATGGTCGCCGAGGTCCGCCATTCAAGTCACGGGGACCTGCTCTACCTGTTCATGCCGCCGACCGAGGCGCTGGAACACTTCGTCGACCTCATCGCCCGCGTCGAGGCCGCGGCCGCCAAGATCGACTGCCCGGTGGTGATCGAAGGCTACGACCCGCCGCCGGACCCCCGACTCCGCTCGACGACGATCACCCCGGATCCCGGCGTCATCGAGGTCAACGTCGCGCCCACCGCCAGCTTCGCCGAGCAGAGTCAGCAGCTCGAAACGCTGTATGAGCAAGCCCGGCTTGCCCGGTTGTCCACCGAATCCTTCGACGTCGACGGCACCCACGGCGGCACCGGCGGGGGCAACCACATCACGCTGGGCGGCGTCACCCCCGCGGATTCACCGCTGCTGCGGCGGCCGGACCTGCTGGTCTCGCTGCTGACCTATTGGCAGCGGCACCCGTCGCTGTCGTATCTGTTCGCCGGCCGGTTCGTGGGCACCACCTCGCAGGCGCCGCGCGTCGACGAGGGCCGCGCCGAGGCGCTGTACGAACTCGAGATCGCGTTCGCCGAGATCGCGCGGCTGTGCGCGGGCGGCGCCCCCAAACCCTGGGTGATCGACCGCGCGCTTCGCCACCTGCTGACCGACATCACCGGCAACACCCATCGCGCCGAGTTCTGCATCGACAAGCTCTACAGCCCCGACAGCGCCCGCGGCCGCCTCGGCCTGCTGGAGCTGCGCGGCTTCGAGATGCCCCCGCACCTGCGCATGGCGATGGTGCAGTCGCTGCTGGTGCGCTCGCTGGTGGCGTGGTTCTGGGACGAGCCGCTGCGTGCCCCGCTGATCCGGCACGGCGCCAACCTGCACGGTCGATACCTGTTGCCGCACTTCCTGATTCACGACATCGCCGACGTGGCGGCCGACCTGCGTGCACACGGCATCGCGTTCGAGACCAGCTGGCTGGACCCGTTCACGGAGTTCCGCTTTCCACGCATAGGCACCGCGGTGTTCGACGGCGTGGAGATCGAGCTGCGCGGGGCGATCGAGCCGTGGAACACCCTGGGCGAGGAGGCCACCGCCACCGGCACCGCCCGCTACGTCGACTCGTCGGTCGAGCGTATCCAGGTCCGCATCATCGGCGCCGACCGCCACCGCTACGTGGTCACCGTCAACGGCTACCCGGTGCCGCTGCTGGCCACCGACAACCCCGACATCCACGTGGGCGGGGTGCGATTCAAGGCCTGGCAGCCGCCGAGCGCGCTGCACCCCACCATCAGCACCGACGTGCCGCTGCAGTTCGAGCTGGTCGACCTGACCACGGGCACGTCGCGCGGCGGCTGCACCTATCACGTCGCGCATCCCGGCGGGCGGGCCTACGACGAGCCGCCCGTCAACGCCGTCGAGGCCGAGGCGCGCCGCGCCCGCCGCTTCGAGGCGACCGGCTTCACCGCCGGCAAGCTCGAGCTGTCGGACATCCGGGAGAAGCAGGCCCGCATCTTCACCGACGTCGGCGCGCCGGGCATCCTCGACCTGCGCCGCGTGCGTACCGTGCAGCGGTAATGGTGTTTGCCGACAAAACATTCGGCGCCGGCGCAGCCCCGGCGGCCGCTGGTGGCCGCCACGAAGACGGCTACAACGACCGCTACGACGCGGACCGCCTGCTGGCCGGATACCGGGCCGCGCGCGCCCAGGAGGCGCTGTTCGACCTCCGGCACGGCCCGGCCGCCGGCTACGACGAGTTCGTGGACCGGGACGGGAACGTGCGGCCGGCCTGGGCGGAGCTGGCCGACACCATCGCCGAACGCGGCCGGTCTGGGCTCGACCGGCTGCGCTCGGTGGTGCGCGGCCTGATCGACAGCGACGGCATCACCTACACCGACGTCGATCCCGGCGTGCACGGGCTGGAACCGCGGCCGTGGATCCTGGACACGCTCCCGCTGGTGTTGTCGGCCGCGGAGTGGGAGGTGCTCGAGGCCGGGCTGACGCAGCGGTCCCGGCTGCTCGACGCGGTGCTCGCCGACCTGTACGGGTCGCGCAGCCTGCTCACCGACGGCATCCTGCCGCCGGAGTTACTGTTCGCCCATCCCGGTTACGTGCGCGCCGCCAACGGCATCGAGGTGCCCGGGCATCACCAACTTTTCCTGCACGCCTGTGACGTAAGCCGGCTACCGGACGGCAGCTTCCGGGTCAACGCCGACTGGACGCAGGCGCCGTCGGGCGCCGGCTACGCGCTGGCCGACCGGCGCGTCGTCGCGCACTCGATCCCCGATCTCTACGAACGGATCGTGCCGCGGCCGACGACGCCGTTCGCCCAGGCGCTGCGGCTGGCGCTGATCGACGCAGCGCCCGACGACGCGCAGGATCCGGTGGTGGTGGTTCTCAGCCCGGGCATCTTCTCCGAAACCGCGTTCGACCAGGCGTATCTGGCCACGCTGCTGGGTTTCCCGTTGGTGGAGAGCGCCGACCTGGTGGTGCGCGACGGCAAGCTGTGGATGCGCTCGCTCGGCACCTTGAAACGGGTCGACGTCGTTCTGCGCCGCGTCGACGCGGACTACGCCGATCCCCTGGACCTGCGGGCCGATTCCCGGCTCGGCGTCGCCGGCCTGGTGGAGGCGTGCCACCGCGGGACGGTGACCGTGGTCAACACGCTGGGCAGTGGCATCCTGGAAAACCCTGGGCTACTTCGGTTTTTGCCGCAGCTGTCCGAGCGCCTGCTGTCCGAGGCCCCGCTGCTGCCGACCGCGCCGGTCTACTGGGGCGGCATATCCGGCGAGCGGTCGCACCTGCTGGCCAATCTGTCGTCGCTGCTGATCAAGTCCACGGTCGGCGGCGAAACCCTTGTCGGTCCGACCCTTTCGTCTTATCAGCTGACGCAGTTGGCCGCCCGCATCGAGAAGATGCCCTGGCAGTGGATCGGCCAGGAGCTACCCCAGTTCTCGTCGGCGCCCACCGACCACGCCGGGGTGTTGTCGTCGGCCGGCGTCGGCATCCGGTTGTTCAACGTCGCCCAGCGCGGCGGATACGCCCCGATGATCGGTGGCGTCGGCTACGTGCTGGCGCCCGGTCCGGCCGCGTACACGCTGCAAACCGTTGCGGCAAAGGATGTTTGGGTGCGCCCCACCGAGCGCGCACGGGCCGAGGCGGTGAGCCTGCCGTCGCCCGCACCGCCGGCGAAGACGGCCGCGGGCACTTGGGGCGTCAGCTCGCCCCGTGTGCTGTCCGACCTCTTCTGGATCGGTCGTTACGGCGAGCGCGCGGAGAACATGGCGCGGCTGCTGCTGGTCGCCCGGGACAGGTTCCACGTCTACCGGCATCAGCAGCACACCGAGGAAAGCGAATGCGTGCCGGTCCTGATGGCCGCCCTGGGCCGGATCACCGGAACGGGCACGGGGGCGGACGACAGGCCCGACGATGTTGGCGCCAGTGACGGAGCCAGCGACGGCGCCGAGATGATCGCCGTCGCGCCCTCCACGCTGTGGTCGCTGACCGTGGACCCGGACCGGCCCGGATCGCTGGTGCAGTCGGTGGAAGGTTTGGCGCTGGCCGCCCGCGCCGTGCGCGACCAGATGTCCAACGACACCTGGATGGTGCTGGCCGGGGTGGAGCGCGCGCTGGCCCAGCGGCGGGAGCCGCCGGATTCGCTCGCCGAGGCGGATGCGCTGCTCGCATCGGCTCAGACACAGACGCTGTCCGGGATGCTGACCCTGGCCGGGGTGGCCGGCGAGTCGATGGTGCGCGACGTGGGCTGGACGATGATGGACATCGGCAAGCGCATCGAACGCGGCCTCTGGCTGACCGCGCTGCTGCGGTCCACACTGACCGCGGTGCGTGGCACCGCCGCCGAACAGACGATCATCGAGGCGACGCTGGTGGCGTGCGAGTCGTCGGTCATCTACCGGCGCCGCACGGTGGGCAAGGTCAGCGTCGCCGCCGTGGCCGAGCTGATGCTGTTCGACGCGCAGAACCCGCGGTCATTGCTCTATCAAGTGGAGCGGCTGCGGGCCAACCTCAAGGACCTGCCAGGAGCGTCGGGGTCGTCGCGCCCGGAGCGGCTGGTGGACGAGATCGGCACCCTGCTGCGTCGCTCGCATCCCGCCGAGCTGGAAGCCGTCAGCGCCGAGGGGCTGCGCGCGGAGCTGGCCGGCCTGCTCGGTTCGGTGGACACGGGGCTGCGCGAGCTCGCCGAGGTGATCACCACGACGCAGCTGGCGCTGCCCGGTGGCATGCAACCGCTGTGGGGCCCCGACGTCCGCCGGGTGATGCCGGCCTAGCGGCGATCGCGAGCGCGGCGAAGCCGGGCGAAGCGGGTCGCCGCCATCCGGCCCAGCGGCGATCGCGAGCGCGGCGAAGCCGGGCGAAGCGGGTCGCCGCCATCCGGCCTCGCGGCGAGTTGCATGTTGTGTCAATGGGGTTCGTCGTCGTCGCCGTCTTCGAGGAGTCGTTCGGGGTGGTGGTAGCTGTTGGTGCGTGGTTGTCCGCGATCCAGGTGGGGTGGGGGGAGCCATTCGGTTTCGCCGCGGGCGTTGGTGCGGGTGGTCCAGCCCTGTTCGGCGAGTCGGTTGTCGGGGCCGCAGGCCAGGGTGAGGTCGTCGATGTCGGTGCGGCCGGTGGATCGCCAGCCGCGGACGTGGTGGACCTGGCTGTGGTAGGCCGGCGCGTCGCAGCCGGGTTTGGTACACCCACGGTCCTTGGCGTACAACATGATTCGCTGGGCGGGTGAGGCCAGGCGTTTGGTGTGCCACAGCGCTAGTGATCGGCTCTTGTCGAAGATCGCCAAGTAATGGTGAGCGTGGCCCGCCCAGCGGATCACGTCCGACATCGGCACCAGGGTGCCGCCGGCGGTCAACGCCTTGCCGGCGGCGGCTTCGAGGTCTTGCAAGGTGGTGGTCACCACGATCGACACCGGCAGCCCGTTGTGGGAGCCCAGGTCCCCCGACGCGAGCAGCCCGCGCAGCCCGGCCAGGAAGGCGTCATGGTGGCGTTGAGCCTGGCTGCGGGTGTCGCGGCGCACCGCCTCCTCATCGGGTGTCTCATCGACCACCGGGGTCTCATCCTCGGGGTTGCACACTCCGGGTGCGGCGAGTTTGGCCAGCATCGCTTCGATCGCGGCCCGCAGCTCCGGGGTGATCAGCCCGCTCAGCCGTGACATACCGTCGACGTCTTGTGCCCCCAAAATGATGCCGCGTCTGCGGGCCCGCTCGGCGTCGCTGTAGTCCCCGTCGGGGTGTAGCCAATCCAGGATCCGCTGGGCGTATTTGGCCAACTCGTCGGGCCGGTAGCCGGCGGCCTTGTCGGCCAGGTCGGCCTCGGCGGCCTGGCGGGTGAACACGTCGACCTCAGCCGGCAGGTGGGCGAAGAATCCGCGGATCACGTTGACGTGCCCGTCCCCGATCAGCCCGGCGCGCTGGGCGGCCGCGGTCGCGCTCAACCGCGGCGCCAACGGCTCACCGGTCAACGCGCAGCGCTCGCCGAGATCGCGGGCGTCGGCGATGCGCCGGCCGGCCTCGGCTTTGGTGATGCGCAACCGGTCGGCCAGCCCCACACGCAGCGAGCCACCCAACTCCTCGGGACTGGCCTGGGCGTCGAGCTGATTGATCAACGCGTGCTGAGGCGCGCGCAGCTGGCGGGCCACCCGCTCCACCCGCTCCAGGGCAGCCAACCGCTCCGGGGTGGTCAGCACGTCAAAAGACAACCCACACAACCGGTCCGCATCGTAATCGAGCGCGTCGATGACCTCGACGATCTCCTCACGACTACTGCCACCCATACCCCCAACCCTAGAAACACCCACCGACAAAAAACGCCACAATGTGACCACAGAAACCAAAGTGACACAAGGGAATACAACGATGCGACCGCCAAACGACTAGGCGGTAATCACACCTTGGAGGTCGCGTGATCCATGGCGACCCCCTGGTAGCGGTGCGGATCGGGCAGCCGCCGACAACGCCGCATGTGCACCAGCACCAGGACCGAAAGCACCGCGGCGTAGATGCACCACAGTGACGCGAACACCGTGATGGAGCGATAGCCCGACATCACCGCCGGCCCGATGACAGCCGCGATGTAAAGCACCGCCCACACCCAGCTGTCGTGAACGGCGGTCTGGTATTCCAGCGCGCGCGGCCACCTCTTCACCCCGATCGGTTGGGTGAGGACGACGACGGCCAGGTACACAGACACGACGGCGCCGAGCACCGCAAAAGGCGCCGCCGCAGTCGGGCGCCGCGCGGTTCCAGCATCAAGACCGACAACGGGACCAGCGCGGGAAGCAACGGCAGCGCAACGAAGACGTATGCGCGCACCGCCGACTGCGCCGCCCCGGCTGACACAAAGCTGTTGGGCCACACCGCCGCCTCGAGGAACTGGCGGACCGCGCCCTACCCCGCGATGGCGGCCGGTCCCCGCGACTCGGAGGTCACCTCGTCGATCACGGTGTAGATGAACTTCATCTTGTCCAGCACAGCGACCGGCAGCACGAACGGGTACAGGTCGTCGTGGCCCATCGACCGGTTCACCATGTTCAGCGACCACGACAGTGGCAGCCACATGTCGATGACCGTCTGGAAAGCGCTGGGGCCCAGGGCCGGACGGTCGAAGGTCGCCGACGCCGAAGCGAAGCCGCACCACGCCGAGGTGTCCAGGGTGTCGCGGATGTGCAGGTAATGGGCGAACGTCTCGGCCCAGTCCTCGGCGGGGTGCATGGTGGCGTACGAGGAGACGAAGTGTTCCTGCCAATCCTCGGGCGGCCCCTCACTGTAGTGCCGGTCGAGCGCCTCCTGGTAGTCGGCGTCGGGGTCGCCGAACAACTCGTTGAAGCGCGCCAAATAGTCTCTGGACCCGGCGATCAGCCGGTAGAAGTAGTAGTGCCCGATCTCGTGCCGGAAGTGTCCCAGCAGCGTGCGGTACGGCTCCTCCATCTCCACCCGCAGCTGCTCGCGGTGCACGTCGTCGCCCTCGGCCAGGTCCAGGGTGATCACGCCGTTGTCGTGCCCGGTCATCACCTTCTCGTGCCCGCTGGACAGCAGGTGGAAGGCTAATCCCTGCTCGGGATCCTCGTCGCGCCCGATGATCGGCAACTTGAGTTCATGCAGCTCGGCGATCAGCCGCCGCTTGGCCGCCTCGGCGCGGGCGAACTCGGCCAGGCCGGCGGTGTCGGCGTCGTTGGGCCGCACGGTGGTCAGCGCGCAGGACGCGCACAGCAGCCGAGGATTGTTGACGGGAACCAGCCAATTGCATTCGGCCAGTAGCAGATTGGCGCACAGCTGATACTCGGCCGCGTCCACGAAACCCGCGTGCTCGCCGGCGTTGTTCTCGGCGATCACCAGCAGGGCCATCTGTTCGAGCGAAAAACCCAGTGCGCTGCCGCAATTCAGGCAGGTGGAGTTCTCGAACGTCAGGCGCTGCCCGCAATTGGGGCAGTTGAAGTCACGCATGGAGCACGTCCCCCTCGAAGGGCACCACGTCGACGGCCACGTCGATCACGCTGTGCTCCGACTCGGTGTAGATGATGCCCCGCAGCGGCGGCACGTCCGCGTAGTCACGGCCGCGTCCGACGATGATGTAGCGCTCGTCGACCAGCTGGTCGTTCGTGGGGTCCAAGCCCAGCCACTCGAACTGGCCGGGCTGCTGCGGTGTCCACACCGCCGCCCAGGCGTGGGTGGCGTCTATACCGATCATTCGATCCTTCCCCGGGGGTGGGTCGGTGGCCAGGTAGCCGGACACGTAGCTGGCCGCCAGACCGTTGGCGCGCAGGCAGGCGATCGCCAGCCGTGCAAAGTCCTGACATACCCCTTCCCGGGCCGCCAGAACCTCTTTTACCCCGGTGGAAATCGTCGTCGACCCCGAGCGGTAGGTGAAGTCGGCGAAAATCCGCGACGCGAGGTCGCGCAGCACGTCCACCAGCGGGCGCTCCGGGGCGAAACTGGGCGCCGCGTACTCGCGCACCTCGTCGGTGATCTCGGGTGGATTCAGGTCGAGGGTGAATTCGGCGGCGAGCGCTCCCCCACCTCCCGTCGGCCGGGCGGCCTCCCACGGTTGCACCGCCGGCCCGGCGGTGTAGAGCCCCGGGGCCGGCGGATAGACGTCCACGATGGAATCGCTGGTGACGGTCAGGGTGTGGTGCGGCTCGGTGACGTGGAAGTACGAGCTGATGTTGCCGTAGACGTCGGCGCTGGTGGAGACGTCGGCGGGGGCCGGTTCGATGGTCAGCCGGTGCTCGACGCAGCGCTGCCGCAGCGAATCCCGCGGGGTGAGAAAACCGCGGCCGTAGGAGCTGGTCACCACGTCGGAGTAGCGGTACTCGGTGCGGTGGGTGACCCGGTGGCGGCGGGCGGCCCCGGCCTCGGCTTCAGTCACATGGCTGATCACATCACACGCCGGGCCGTCGCGTCGTCCGCGGCGCGAAACCGTTTGCCGATACGGCGGCACGCGGGCCAAACCGGGAGCACAATCGAGATGTGGCCACGTGGTACGACGTCGCCCACATCGTTCGTGAGCTGGCACTCACCTCCGAGCCGTCACCGCATGACTGGCGGGTCGGCAAGAAGTTGCTGGCCTGGGAGCGGCCGCTGCGCCCGTCCGAACGCGAGGCGCTGGCCCGCGAGGGATCGGAACCGCCCGGGGGCGACATCCTCGGCGTGCGGGTGTCAGACGAGGGGGTCAAGTTCGGGTTGATCACCGACGAGCCGGACGTTTATTTCACGACCCCCCACTTCGACGGCTACCCGGTGGTGTTGGTCCGGCTGGCCGAGATCTCGGTGCGCGACCTCGAGGAGCTGATCACCGAGGCCTGGCTGACGCAGGCCCCGCGGAAGTTGGTTCAGGAATTCCTGGCCGACTCCCGCTGAACCGCTGAACCGTCACCCGTGCCGTAGGTCGATGACCCGTTGCAGGTCGTCGACGCAGGCGCTGACGACGTCGGCGAGGATCAACTGCGTTTTCTCGCGGGCGACCGACTGCAATTCCGAAGCGTGGTGACGCGCGGACGCGATGTACGCGCACGCGCCGGCCGGGTCGGGGTCGGCAAGGGCTGTCGCGGCCGCGAGCACCACCGACACGGTGTGCACGATCTGCGGATGCCCCTCGCGACAACCGTCAGAGGTGGGATTGGGAGTAGGGGCGACGGCGCGGGCCAGTTGCAGCACCGAGCCGGCCAGCAGGGCCACGTACACGGCCTGGCGATCGGCGGCGTGGACCGTGTCGCGCATGCCCCAGCGGCGCGGCGCGATACGCACGACTTGGCGGGCGGTGGTGCGCGCCTCGAGCAGTCCGCTGAGCTGTTCGTGTACTCGGTCGACCGCCGTCAGCGGCCAGTCGGGTGCCGGCGCTTTGCGTCCGACGGCGACGTCCGCGGCACGCGCCAACACGTCGTGCAGCACCCCCAGCACGCCGACGCGCGCAATGCGCAGCACCTTCAGCGGGTCGGCGGGGAACAGCAGGACTGCGAACACGATGGCCACGCCACCGCCGATCAGCGCGTCGAAGATGCGCTCCCAGCCGAGGCCGCTGTGGAACAGCGCCAACACCAGGATCGCCGACACCGCGGTCTGGTTGGCGAACATCATCCCGTGCCCGATGAAGCCGCCCCCGATGAACACCGCGGCGCCCAGCGCGATCAATGCGGCGATCGCGATGGGGACCGCGCCGGGGCCGAGCAGGGCCTGCACCACCGAGCCCAGCCCAATCCCGAAAGTCACCCCGACCATCATCTGGATGGCGCGTTGCGCGCGCAGCACGTTGCTCGTCGACAACGACACCGCGGCCGCGATCGGTGCGAAGAACGGCTGCGGATGCTGTAGGACGTCGTGCGCGAGATACCACGACAGGCCTGCGGCGACGGCGGTCTGTACCAGGTTGAACCACACCAGCCGCAGGCGTTTGCCGCCGGCACGCGCGGCGGCGAGAACCAGCGATAGCCCCGCCTGCCGCGACGTGCCCACCCGGCTAGGTCCGGTTTAACTCGAACAACGGAATGACGCGGCTGGTCTTGGACTGGTATTCGGCGAACACCGGCGCCGCGGCGACGATCTGCGGCAGGACTTCCTCGCGCTCGTCGGACGGCAACTCGCGCGCCGTGACGGCGAACTCCTGCACTCCCTGCGGGGCGCCGATCTCGACCCGGGCCTGCGGGTTGGCCCGCAGGTTGTGCACCCACGCCGGGCTGACGGGCGAGCCGGCGAAGGAGCCGATGATGATGAGCTTGCCGTCGATGCGGAAGTAGGCCAGCGGGGAGATCCTGGGCTGTCCGGACTTGGCGCCCGTCGTGGTGAGCAACAGCAGATGGGCATTCTCGAACTGGCCGCCCACCTTGCCGCTGTTGGTCCGGAACTCGTCGATGATGGCGCTGTTGAAGTTGTTGATCGTCGCGGTGTCAGGCATTTCGGTCATGCCCGGTCAACCTTGTCCGGCTTGACGTCTATTCCGGATTCCTTGCGTTGCTGGGCGGTGATGGGCGCGGGCGCCTCGGTGAGCGGGTCGACGCCGCCGCCGGTCTTGGGGAACGCGATCACCTCGCGGATGGAGTCCACCCGGGACAGCAGCGCGTTGATCCGGTCCCAGCCGAAGGCGATCCCGCCGTGCGGCGGTGCGCCAAAGGTGAACGCCTCCAACAGGAATCCGAACTTGTCCTCGGCCTCGGCGCGATCCAGGCCCATCACCGCGAACACCCGCTCCTGGATGTCACGGCGGTGGATACGGATCGAGCCGCCCCCGATCTCGTTGCCGTTGCAGACGATGTCGTAGGCGTCGGCGAGCACGCCGCCGGGGTCGGTGTCGATGACGTCCTCGAACTCGGGCTTGGGCGAGGTGAACGCGTGATGCACCGCCGTCCACGCCCCCGCGCCGACGGCCACGTCGCCGGCGGCGGTCGCCTCCTCGGCCGGCTCGAACAGCGGTGGGTCCACCACCCACACGAACGCCCATGCGTCGGGGTCGACGAGGCCCAGCCGGTCCGCGATCTCGTTGCGGGCCGCACCGAGCAGGGCCCGCGACGACTTGGGCGGGCCGGCCGAGAAGAAGATGCAGTCCCCCGGCTTGGCCCCGACGTGCGCGGCCAGCCCGTCGCGCTCGGCGTCGGACAGGTTCTTGGCCACCGGCCCGCCGAGCGTGCCGTCGTCGGCCACCAGCACGTAGGCCAGGCCGCGGTGCCCGCGCTGTTTGGCCCACTCCTGCCAGCCGTCCAGCGTGCGCCGTGGCTGCGACGCCCCACCGGGCATGACCACCGCACCGACGTACGGTGCCTGGAAGACGCGAAAGGTGGTGTCGGAGAAGAACTCTGCGCACTCGACGAGCTCCAGCCCGAACCGCATGTCCGGCTTGTCCGAGCCGAATCGGCGCATCGCGTCGGCATAGCTGATCCGCGGGATCGGCGTCGGGATCTGGTAGCCGATCAGCGCCCACAGCGCGGTCAGGATCTCCTCGGAGATCGCGATGATGTCCTCGGCGTCGACGAAGCTCATCTCCATGTCGAGCTGGGTGAACTCGGGCTGACGGTCGGCGCGGAAATCCTCGTCGCGGTAGCAGCGGGCGATCTGGTAGTAGCGCTCCATCCCGGCCACCATCAGCAGCTGCTTGAACAGCTGTGGGCTCTGCGGCAGGGCGTAGAACGATCCGGGGTGCAGGCGCGAGGGCACCAGGAAGTCGCGCGCCCCCTCGGGTGTGGAGCGGGTGATCGTCGGCGTCTCGATCTCGACGAAGTCGTGTCGCGCCAGCACCGAGCGGGCGGCGGCATTGACCTTGGAACGCAGCCGGATTGCGGCGGCCGGCCCGTCGCGGCGCAGGTCGAGGTAGCGGTACTTCAGCCGCAACTCCTCGCCGGCGGGCTCGTCGAGCTGGAACGGCAGCGGCGCGCTCTCGCCCAGCACGGTCAGCGACGCGGCGTTGACCTCGATGTCACCCGTGGCGATCTCGGGGTTGGCGTTGCCCTCCGGGCGGATCTCGACGACCCCGGTGACCGCGATGCAGAACTCGGCGCGCAACCGGTGCGCCTGGGCCAGCACGTCCTCGGCGCGGAACACCACCTGGGCGATGCCCGAGGCGTCGCGCAGGTCGATGAAGATGACGCCGCCGTGGTCGCGGCGGCGAGCCACCCAGCCCGCCAGAGTCACCTGCTGCCCGGCTTCGCTGCTTCTCAGCGAACCGGCGGCGTGGCTGCGCAGCACAAACACTCCCTTTCAGCAGGCTTTGGACGAGTGCCCAGTCTAGAGCAGGTACTTTCGGTCCTATCGCCACCAACCCCCCAATGAGAATCGCACTAGTCGGCCCCGGCGCCGTCGGTACGACGGTCGCCGCACTGCTGCACAAGGCCGGGCATTCGGTGCTGGTGTGCGGCCACACCCCCCGAGACCGCATCGAATTGCGGCCCGACGGCGCGGATCCGATCGTCGTCCCGGGGCCCGTGCACACCGATCCCAGCGAGGTGAACGGGCCCGTCGACGTGGTGGTGCTGGCGGTCAAGGCCACCCAGAACAACGCCGCGGCCGGATGGCTGGCCCGCCTGTGCGGGCCGCACACGATCGTCGCGGTGCTGCAGAACGGCGTCGAGCAGGTCGAGCAAGTACAGCCGCACTGCCCGTCGTCGCCCGTGGTCCCCGGCATCGTCTGGTATTCCGCGGAGACCCAGCCCGGCGGCTGGGTCCGGCTGCGCACCGAGCCCGCGCTGGTACTGCCCAGCGGGCCCTCGGCGGAGGCGATCGCCGAGCTGCTGCGCGGCGCGGGATGCCGGGTGGACTGCGACCCCGACTTCATCACCGCGGCCTGGCGCAAGTTGCTCACCAACGCGCTGGCCGGGTTCATGGCGCTGTCCGGGCGGCGGTCCGGCATGTTCCGCCGCGACGACGTCGCCGCACTGTCGCGCCGCTACGTCGCCGAGTGCCTGGCGGTGGCGCGGGCCGAGGGCGCCCGGCTGCCCGACGGCATCGTCGACGAGCTGGCGGACATGTTCCGCCGCGCACCCGAGGACATGGGGACGTCGATCCTGGCCGACCGGGAGAACGGCCGCCGGATGGAATGGGACGTCCGCAACGGGGTGATCATCCGCAAGGCCCGCGCCCATGATCTGGCGACGCCGATCAGCGACGTCGTTGTGCCGTTACTGGCCGCGGCCAGCGACGGGCCAGGATAGATTCGAGCCATGTTCCCCTGCGACCGCGTGGACATGAGCTTCATCGACAGCGCGCCGTTCGTGTTCCGCAACAGCGTCGACCTGGCCATCACGCCCGAGCAGCTGTTCGAGGTGCTCGCCGACGCGGAGTCCTGGCCGCGCTGGGCGAGCGTGATCACCAAGGTGACCTGGACCAGCCCCGAGCCGCGCGGTGTGGGCACCACCCGCGTCGTCGAGATGCGCGGCGGCATGGTCGGCAATGAGGAATTCCTGGCGTGGGAGCCGTTCAGCCACATGGCTTTCCGGTTCAACGAATGCTCGACGCAGGCCGTCGCCGCGTTCGCCGAGGACTACCGGGTCGAGGCCATCCCCGGTGGTTGCCGGCTGACGTGGACCATGGCGCAGAAGCCCGCGGGCCCGGCGCGGCTGGCGATGTACCTGGTGGGGCCGCTGCTGAACCTGGGCCTTCGCCGATTCCTGCGCAACCTGCGCAGCTACACCGATGCCCGCTACTCCGCGACCCAGCAACATTAGGAGCCTGCCGTGACCTTCAACGAGGGTATGCAGATCGACACCAGCACCGCGTCCTCGTCGGGGGGCGGCATGGGCATGGCGCTCGGCGGCGGCGGCCTCGGGCTGCTCATCCTCATCGGCGCGCTGTTGTTGGGCGTCGATCCGGGCCGCGTCATGGACCAGTCGCAGTCGAACACAAGCGGTTACTCCGCGCCCGGATTCGACCTGAGCCAGTGCAAGACCGGCGCCGATGCCAACAAGTACGTGCAGTGCCGCGTGGTCGCCACGGGCAACTCGGTGGACGCGGTCTGGCACCAGCTGATGCCGAGGTACACCCGGCCGCACGTGCGGCTGTTCACCGGCTCGGTCGACACCGGCTGCGGGCCGGCGACCACCGCGGTGGGGCCGTTCTACTGCCCGGTGGACCAGACCGCGTACTTCGACACCGACTTCTTCCAGGAGCTGGTCGACAAATTCGGTTCCAGCGGAGGGCCGTTCGCCCAGGAGTACGTGGTCGCCCACGAATACGGCCACCACGTGCAGCAGCTGCAGGGCGTCCTGGGCCGCTCGCAGCAGGGGGCGAAGGGCGCCGGCGGCAACGGCGTGCGCACGGAGTTGCAGGCGGACTGCTACGCGGGCATCTGGGCGCACTACGCGTCGACCGTCAAGCAGGAGAGCACCGGTGTGCCGTACCTGCAGCCCTTGAGCGACCAGGACATCCAAGACGCGCTGTCGGCCGCGGCGTCGGTGGGCGACGACCGGATTCAGAAGGAAGCGACCGGGCGGGTCAACCCGGAGTCGTGGACGCACGGCTCGTCGGAGCAGCGGCAGCACTGGTTCACCGTCGGCTACCAGACCGGCGACCCGAAGCAGTGCGACACCTTCTCCGCCCCGAGTCTGGGTTAGTCCGCCTGCAGTTTCGGCAATTCCGCACCCGGCGGTGACGCCGCTCGTCCCATGGCGGCGGCCCGCTTCGCCCGGCTCCGCCGCGCTCACGACCACCGCTAGGTCGTGCGCGGGTCAGGTGCGTGCCCTAGACTTCTACCCCGCCGCACGACGCGAAAGGCGTTGCCCGTATGTCGGATATGACGCAGGAGCGCACCGACGCCGCGGAGGTGTCGGCGTGGGCACCGTTGCGCAACCAGGTTTTCCGTGCGCTGTTCGTCGCGCAGTTCGTCTCCAACGTGGGCACCTGGATGCAAAGTGTGGCCGCGCAATGGGTCTTGGTGGAGGGCGGCAGCAGCGCCACCGTCGTGGCATTGGTCCAGACCGCTAGCCTCGGGCCGACGCTGGTGTTGGCACTGTTTTCCGGCGCGCTCGCCGACGTGTTCGACCAGCGACGGTTGCTGATCGTCCTGCAGTCGTATGCGGTGTTGGTGGCGCTCGCGCTGGCGGGACTGACCTACTTCGGCCACCTCACCCCGACGGCTCTGCTGCTGTTCACCCTGGCCATCGGCGTCGCCTCCGCGATCACGGCGCCTGCCTGGCAGGCGATCCAGCCCGAGGTCGTCCCCCGCGAGCAGATCACCGCCGCGGCGACGTTGGCCAGCGTCTCGGTCAACGTCGCCAGGGTGGTCGGGCCCGCGATCGGCGGCATCGTGCTGGCGGTGACCGGTCCGGCGGCGGTCTTCGCGATCAACGCGATCTCGTTCGTGGGCATCATCGTCGCCTTGGCGGCGTGGCAGCGACCCAAGCAGATCGCGCCCATCGAACGAGAACACCTCGGCCAGGCGATCCTGACGGGACTGGCCTATGTGGTCAACGGTCCGATCTACCGCCGGATCCTGCTGCGCGCAGCCCTTTTCGTCTTCCCCGCCTCGGCCCTGCTGGCGCTGCTGCCCGTGACGGCCGCCGACACCTGGCACCTGGGGGCCGGCGGCTACGGTCTGGCGCTGGGCGCCATCGGTGTCGGCGCCGTGCTGGCCGTCGCGGTCCCCGCGCCGCTACGCCAGAAGGTGCCGCCCAACACACTGCTGGCGGGGTGCGCCGCCGCATACGGCGCCGCCACGCTCGCGGTGGTCTTTCTGCCGTTCGCCGCGGCGGCGCCGTTCCTGGTGTTGTCGGGGATGACCTGGCTGATCACGCTGACAACGTTGAACGCCGCGGCGCAGCTGCATCTGCCGCGCTGGGTGCGCGCCCGCGGGTTGGCGATGTACCTGCTGGTCTTCACCGGCTCACAGGCGCTCGGGTCGTATCTGTGGGGTGTCGTCGCCACGCGCGAAGGACTGGGCGTGGCGTTGACCGTGGCGGCGGTGCTGCTGGGCGTCACCGCGCTGAGCGTCGTCCCGCTCGGGCTGCGGCCGGAAACCGGGAAGCTGAGCCGCGACATCTCGCGGGCCTGGCCGTCACCCATGGTCGTCTTCGAACCGTGCCCCAACGACGGGCCCGTCCTGGTGACCGTGCGCTATCGCGTCGCGACCGACACCCTCCAAGACTTCGTCAAGGCGATGAGCGCGGTGCGGCGCTCACGGCTGCGAACGGGCGGCCACAGCTGGGGGCTGTATCACAGCCTGGAACATCCCGACACGGTGCTCGAGCGGTTCACGGTGCCATCGTGGACCGAATTCGAACGCCAGCACACCGAACGCTGGCTGGAGTCCGACCACGACGGGGTGACCAACGCCGTGGGCTACACCGTCGACAACACCCGCCACCACGAGTACTACCTCGCGCTGCGGGTGCGCCACTGAACCACGCCCGGCGGCGCGGTGTTCGCTATCGGCGAACCGGCGTCGGCCGGCTCACCAGGGTCGCGTGGAGCAGGTGACCCCGGTGGTGGCGCTCTGCGTCACCACGACCTGGCCGTCGACGGCGATCTGGCACTGAATCTGCGGGGTGTTCGACGAATCGCAGTCTGGCCAGTGGCACCCGCCGCTCGCGTTGACGAACGCCCACTGATTCGGGTCGTTCAGCGTCGTGTTGTAGACCAGCGGCTGATTTGCGGCGAACGCCGTCTGCACGCTGTTCAGGTACTGCGAGGAGTTGGCGTTGAACGCCGCCTGGCTGGGCGGATCGGTGTTCATGTAGCGGACGTTGCCGGTGAGGTTGCCGGTGGCGGTGATGGTGTAGGTCACCTGGTGGCCGGCCGGGTCCGCCGATGAGGTCGCGGGCGTGACGGCCACCGCTGCGGCGGCCGCAAACGCCGCCGCCGCGACCCCCGTGGTCACTATTCGCACGTTCGTCATATCGAAAACGCTACCCAATTCGTTACGGCACTACGCACGAATAGTGCTCCGTGCTGTGCGTCCGTGCCCGCGGCGACCGCCTAGCGGCCGCCGTTCCGGCGGCGTTCACCGGCTTCGGGTATGAAGCAGGGGTGGCCGACGACCCCGCCCCCCGAGGCAACGATCCGGCCCCCGGCATCAGCCGCCGCAGGTTGTTGACCACCAGCGCGGTCTCGGCCGCCCTCGGCGCGGGCGTCGGGGGCGGGGCCACTTTGGTGTGGTCGCACCCCAGCGCGCCCGCGCTCTGGTATCAGCCCAGCCGCAACGGCGCGCCGCCGGTGACCGGGCTGCACCTGCAATTCGGCCGGCACGCCGGCACCGAGGCCGTGGTGTCCTGGCACACCGTCGACGCGGTCCGCAACCCGCGCGTCATGCTCGGCACGCCGACGTCGGGCCTCGGGCGCACGGTCGCAGCCGAAACCCGCACCTATCGCGATGCCAAGTCCAACACCGAGGTCCGCGTCAACCACGCCCGCCTGACGGACCTGACCCCGGACACCGACTACGTGTACGCCGCCGTGCACGACGGCGCGGAGCCCGAGATGGGCACCTTCCGCACCGCGCCGTCGGGACGTAAACCCTTCCGCTTCACCAGCTTCGGCGACCAGTCCACGCCGACACTGGAGCGGATGCCCGACGGCACCTACGGCACGGACAACATCGGATCGCCCGCGTCCGCCGACACCACCCTGGCAATCGAACGCATGGCGCCCCTGTTCAACCTGGTCAACGGCGACCTGTGCTACGCCAACCTCGCGCAGGACCGGATCCGCACGTGGTCGGCGTGGTTCGACAACAACACCCGATCGGCGCGCTACCGGCCGTGGATGCCCGCGGCGGGCAATCACGAGAACGAATTGGGCAATGGCCCAGTCGGTTACGCCGCCTATCAGACGTATTTCGCGGTGCCCGACTCGGGATCGAGCCCCGAAACGCGAGGGCTGTGGTATTCATTCACCGCCGGCTCGGTGCGGGTGATCAGCCTGAACAACGACGACGTGGCGTTTCAGGACGGCGGCAACTTCTACGTGCACGGCTACTCGGGCGGAGAGCAAAAGCGTTGGCTGGCAGCCGAACTCGTCGCCGCCCGGCGGGACCCGGACATCGACTGGATCGTCGTGTGCATGCACCAGACGGCGATCTCCACCGCCGACGCGCCCGCCAATGGCGCCGACCTGGGGATCCGCGAGGAATGGCTCCCGCTGTTCGACCAGCACCAGGTCGACCTCGTGGTGTGCGGCCACGAACACCATTACGAGCGATCGCATCCGTTACGCGGCACGCAGCAGACCGACACCCGAACGCCGATACCGGTGGACACCCGCACCGACGTCATCGACCCGACCAAGGGGACGGTGCACGTCGTCATCGGCGGCGGCGGCACGTCCGCGCCCAGCAACGGCTTCTTCTTCGCAGAGCCGCGCTGCCGGGTGTTGACCGGGGTCGCCGCGTTCGACCCCGGGCTGGGGCGCAAGGCACCGATCTACGTTCTGGAGGACGCACCGTGGTCCGCCTTCCGAGACCGCGACAATCCCTACGGCTTCGCGGCGTTCGACGTCGACCCGGGCCAACCCGGCGGCGACACCTCGATCAAGGCCACCCATTACGCGCTGAGCGGGCCGTTCGGCGAAGTGACCGTGGTGGACCGGTTCACCCTGACCAAGCCGCGCCGAGACAGGCCGGCCTGAATCAAAACAGCGTCGCCTGAACGCTTTCCGGCTCCGGCGGCGCCGCCACGACGGGCCGGCGGAACGAGCGCTGCTCGCCGCCCAGCCGGTATTTCGCGATCAGCGGCGCGGCCCGCGCCCGCAGCATCTCGCGGTAGCCGGGCGGCAGGTACGCGCCGCGCCGGTACAGCTCGCGGTAGCGGCCCACCAACTCCGGATGCGAGCCACCCAGCCAGGACATGAACCAGCCCCGGGTCGAGCCGCGCAGGTGCAGGCCGAAGACCGTGACACCGGTGGCGCCGGCCGCCGCGATCTGGCCCAGCAGGCCATCGAGATGCTCGACGGAGTCGGTCAGGTACGGCAGCACCGGCGCCACCATCACGTGGCAGTCCAGGCCCGCCTCGCGGATCGCGGTGATCAGGCCCAGCCGCGCCTGCGGCGTGGGCGTGCCGGGCTCGACGTCCCGATGCAGCTCCGGGTCACCGACGGCCAGCGACACCGCGACCGACAGTGGAACGTGTTGCGCCGCATCGGCGATCAGGGGCAGGTCGCGCCGCAGCAGGGTGCCCTTGGTGAGGATCGACAGCGGTGTGCCGGATTCGGCGAGGGCGCCGATGATGCCGGGCATCAGCGCGTAGCGACCCTCGGCCCGCTGGTAGGGGTCGGTGTTGGTGCCCAGCGCGACGGTCTCGCGCCGCCACGACGGCCGGCGCAGCTCGCGGCGCAGCACCTCGACGACGTTGGTCTTGACGATGACCTGGCTGTCGAAGTCGTTGCCGCAGTCGAGGTCCAGGTATTCGTGGGTGGGCCGGGCGAAGCAGTAGCGGCACGCGTGCGAGCAGCCCCGGTAGCCGTTGACGGTGTACCGGAACGGCAGCGCAGAAGCGCCCGGCACCTTGTTGAGCGCGGACTTGCACAGCACCTCGTGGAAGGTGATCCCCTCGAACTGCGGGGCGCGCACACTGCGGACCAGGCCGATCCGCTGCAGCCCCGGCAGCGCACCGTCCTCGACCGGCTCCCCGTTGACTGCGACGGCCTGGTCCACCCAGCGCATACTTCTATTCGAACATCAGTTCGATATCGAGTCAAGCCTATGTGGTCGAGTCAGATGTGGCCGGGCTTCTTGATCGGCGCAGGGTGGCCTCGTCGGCGGCCACCGCGTCGCGACCCTGAAGCGCCGCGGCGAACGCCGAAATGATCGTGCCATCCACCAGATGTCTCCTAGCTGCCGAATCCCGCGGGCACGGGTGTCGTGCGGGCGTTGATCAGGGTGGGTCGGTCGCGGTCGGCAATGCCGGCCTTGACCAGTTCGTACACTTCGTCGGAGCTGTGTGCTTCGTGGGCGTCGACGCCGTAACTGGCCGCAGTTCCCACGATGTCGAGGCCGGGGATGTCGAGCCCCGGGACGTTCGGGGTCTTTTCCCAGACGCCGAATTCTTTGACCACGCCGTATTCGGCGTTGGACGCCACCACCACGGTGAGCGGGATGTTGTAGCGTGCCGCGCTCCACAGCGCGGTGATCGCGTAGTGGATGGAGCCGTCGCCCATCAACGACACGACCGGTCGGTCGGGTGCCGCGATTTGAGCACCGACCGATGCCGGCAGCCCCCAGCCGAGTCCGCCACCGGCGGCCGACAGATGTGATCGCGGATTGCCCGGGCGGATGCTTTCGGTCATGACGATCTCGTTGCTGCCTGCTTCGCTGACCCACAGGGTGTCCGCGGGTGCGGCGTGAGCGACGGCGGTCCACAGATCCGCGGGCTTGAGCGGCACCTGCTCCGAGACCCGTTCCGGTGCTGCGGCGCGTGGCGCGGGCGCGGAGCGCCGGGTGGGTTTGACCGCCGCCGCCAGGGCCCGAGTGGCGGCGCGAATGTCGGCGACGATCGCGTCACCGACGGGGGCGCGGGCGGCCTCGTCGGGATCGTTGGTGATCTGGATCAACCGTGCGCCGCTCGGCAGGTACGGCCCGGGCACCAACGGGTAATAGCGGAACACCGGCGTCCCGATCGTGAGGATCAGGTCGTGGCCCGCGAGAAGCCCGGAGATCCAGCCCGCCCCCGGGGGCAGCGCGCCGTGATAGAGCCGGTGATTCTCCGGGAAACCGCTCCAGCCGGTCAATGGTGCGGTGAACACCGGCGATTCGGTGCGCTCGGCCAGCTCGATCACCGCGTCATAGGCGTCGTAGCGGTCGATATCGCCGCCGACAATGATCGCCGGCGACGTGGCGGCGTCGAGTTGTGCGCCGACCTGCTCGGCCAACTCGGTCGGAAAGCCCGTTGCGTGGGTCACGGTGCGATCGCGCACCACCGCGATGTCGGCGAGCTGGCCGTCGGTCAGTTCGATCGGCATGTCGTCCATCGGCAGCGAGACGAACACCGGGCCCATCGGCGGGGTGGTGGCCAGGTGGATCGCCCGGGCCAGCACCGCCGGGGACTCGCTGGCGGTCGCCGGCTCGGCGGCCCACTTCACGAACGGCTTTGGTGTGGTGGTGGGTTCGTGATTGGTCAGCAGGCAGTACTGGTTCTGCATGTTGCGGCGCTGGTTGCCCGCGGTGATGATCAGCGGCGTCTTGTTGACGTAGGCGTTGTAGATCTGGCCTTGCGCGTTACCCATGCCAGGGGCGGTATGCAGGTTGACCACGGCGGGACGGCGGGTGACTTGCGCGTAGGCGTCGGCCATCCCGACCGGGATCATCTCCTGCAGGCCCAGGAAGTAGCGGAAGTCATCGGGAAAGTCTTGCAGCAGCGCTAATTCCGACGAGCCGGGATTGCCGAACCAGGTGGTCAAATTGTGCGAGCGGAACAGGTCGAGGATGGCGTCGCGCACTGTGGTCATGGGTGGCCGTTGCTTTCGTTCGAAGTTGTGAAAGGAGTCAGTCGAGTTCCCCGGGCAGGGGGCTCAGCGCCCAGTTCAAGGCGAAGTCGGCGACTTCTTCCCATCCCGGTGCGCCGCAGGTGAAGTGGTCTCGCTCAGGGAAGAGCTTGTAGGCGGTGATCGCGGCCGAGTGTTCGACGTTTGTCGTGTAGTTCTCGTGCTGCACCGCGGGCGGCAGGATGTGGTCGTGGCCGCCGGCGATGAACAGCAGCGGCGCGCGGTCGTCGTTGGCGAAGTTGTAGGTGGTGGCCGCATGGGGTGTGACGTTGGCCAGGCCGCCCTGGAACAAGATGCGCGCCGGTACCGGAACCGCGTACCGCTCATAGGCGACCTGAGATTCGGATTCGGTGAGCGTGTTGGTGAAGGCGTAGTGGAATTGCTCTGGCGTGATGGGCACAGCGCGGTGGACGTTGCCCGGATTTCTCAATACTGGAAACGTAGCCCGGATTTCCGAGAACGGCAGCACTTGGATGCCCTTGACGCCGGCGCCGTCGATGGACACGCCGGCCCGCCCGTAACCTGCGTCGAGCAGCAGCTGCACGAACGTGCCGCCGAACGAGTGGCCCATCAGTATCGGCGGTTCGCTCAGTTCGCCGATGACCTCGGCGAGGTGATCGAAGACTTCCCGCACCCCAAGGTCGGCCAGCGGAGAGGGGTCCTCGCGTAGCGCGGCGACCCCTGTCGGGCCGGGCGCCACACCCGGGTAGCCCGGCGTCAAAACGGCGAATCCCCTGGCGCGGTAACGGGCAACCCAGTCCTCCCACGCAAGCGGCGTCATCCACAGGCCGTGCACCAAAACGATGGTCTGATCGGAGGGGGCGTTCACAGCAAGAAGCGTGATCGTTCAGTGTGGACTGCACAATGAACGGCAGCCCAGATTTACGATCACGAAACCTGTGCCGGGGCACAACGGGGCGCGCGGCGATTTACGATCCGCTACATGTTGCAGCAACGACCGCTGACCGTGCTCACCAATCGCGTGCGACAACAGTCGGGCGCAATCGTGACCAAGGTCCTCGCCCGGCTGCGCGCTGAAGTACCCGACTATTTGCCCGTCGACGACGACAACGGCAAGACCGTTAGGGGCAACATCGCCGAGTACCTCGACGAAATGCTCGAATGGATCGACCGAGGCACTGACCCCGGCCACCACAGCTTCGACTCCGCCATTCATCACCGCGCCAGCCAAGGTCTGACGCAGTCAAGTCTGTTGCACGCGTACCGCCTCGGCGCGGCGACCATCTGGGACGAGCTCGCACGCCTGGCGGACACCGGGGAAATCGAAAAGGAAGCCCTCATCGCGGCGACACCGTCCATCTTCGCCTGGATGAACGCCAATTCGCTTCGCGCACACGCGGTTTTCCGCGAAATCGACATCCGCGACGCGCGACGCAACGAACAAGTTCGCGCCGCCCTGCTCGATACGGTGCTGTTCAACGAATCCAGCGTCGGGGCAGCGTTCTGGGACGCGGTCGCCGCCCTCGGTCTCCCGCGGACGGGGCAGCTCACGATCATCTCGGCAACCAGCGCTGAGCCTTCGGTGGAGCATTCGCCTCCCGACATCGAGACGCTGATCTCGGCGCACCCCGCGGTTCAGGACTCGTGGTTTCGTCTCACGTCCCACTCGCAATTGGGGGTCGTCTCGCTTCGACGAAACCGCGTGGACGCGCTGGACACCATCGCCGCTACCATCTGCACCGACATCCCCATCATGATTGGCCTCAGCAGCCCCTTCACCGACATCGCCGACTGTTCAAAAGCCCGCGCTCAAGCTCAAGTCGCTATGTCAGCCTCGTCGAAGAGTCGCCCGAGTACTCGCTACAACCGCGACGTCATCGCAGTCTTGCTCGCCAGCTCGCCAGACGCGGCCGCATCCGTCGTGACAACCACACTGGGACCGGTACTCGAGTTGCCAGCCGAGCGGCGCGAGCCACTCCTCACCACGGTCGACACCTGGCTACAGCGCGGCCAGTCCGTCTCGGCTACCGCCGACGAACTGCATTGTCACCGCAACACCATCAACTACCGATTGCGCCGATTCGCCGAACTCACCGGACGACCGCTGGCCGACAATTTCTGGCTGGCCCAAGTCGCAGTGGCACTGCAAGCTGCACGCACCTGGTAGAGAAACCGCGCGCGATCTGGACGACGCCTGGTCCCAAAGCGCCAAGCGCTCTGAAAATTGTTCGGGCAGCTCCCGACTGCCTCCGCGGTCCCGGGGCACGAGCTATTCGAACAACGCTTCATGAGCTCGCCAAGCCCTGCGCAAACTCCTCTCGTGCAGCGCCCGTTCAGAGAACGGCGTCGGCAAGGCGATCCACCTGGTCGAGCGCGCCGACGGAGGGATGGAAGATGAGCTCGTCGAAGCCGAGGTCGCGGTAAGCGCGGACGGTGGCCGCCGCGTCCTTCGGGGTGGTCAGCATGTCGGCGACGTTGAGAGCCGCGTAGTCCGGTTTGAATCCGTAGTAGCGCTGCAGGTGCTCCCGGCCGAGTCGGACGGCTTCCTCACCACCGAACGCGAAGTTCACGCTGGCGTGCAGCCGCGGCTGCCCGGACCGGCCCGCCTCCCGCCACGCCGCGCGTGCCCGATCGGCGAATGACGCCTGATTGTCGTAGTCGCGCAGGGCGCCGGCAGACCAGCCGTCACCCATCGTCACGACCCGGCGCATGGTCGCCTCCGACCGTCCCCCGAACAGGATGGGGATGCGCAACGGGCGCGGGCACAGCGCCTTGTCGCCGGTGACCGGCGTGGCGCGCCACGCCTCGCCCAACAATCCCACCGTCTCGTCCAGAACGCGCCCCCGCCGACGGAAGTCCACGCCAGCCGCCACATAGTCGTCGGTCCGGTTACCCACACCCAGACCCACCATCAGCCGGTTGTCGGTGACGTCCGCGATGGTGGCGAGCTGCTTGGCGAGCAGCGCGGCCGGATAGAGGGGTGCCAGCAAAATGTTTGTGATCAAACCGATTTCACTGGTCGAGCCTGCGGCGAGGGACAATGCGACGATCGAATCGAGGCTCTCGTAGACCAGCCGGTCGATGGTGGCCAGGCCCGCGAATCCCCGTTGTTCCGCCCGGCGGGACCAAGGCACCGTCAACGACCCGCGCACATGGGCGATGTGGCTCGGCAATCCGATTCCGAGTTGCATGGCGATCCTCCGCTATTTCGACTGCGCGGTCGGCTGATTGATGACATCGAAGGTCTCGTCGTAGCAGCCGTCGCGCGCGGCGAACCGTACACGCCGGGCGGCATCGACCACCACCTCGGTGGCGTCCGGCTCCGATCGCAACCGCGAAATGACCTCGGCGACAAAGGAATCCAGCGTCATCACATGGCGCGCAGGTCCAAGACCACGCTCAATGTCTGTCTCCACCCGGGGCGGGACGATCTCGATCACCTGAACCGCCGTGTCGCGCAGCTGGTGGCGCAGCGACTCGGTGTAGGAGTGCAGCGCCGCTTTGGTCGCGCAATACGTCGGCGCGACCGCCTTGGGTACGAACGCAAGGGCGGAGGTGACGTTGATGATCGCGGCGTCCGGCTGCGTGAGCAGGGTGGGCAGCAGCGACGCGGTGAGTCTTAAAGGCCCGAGCAGGTTGACCGCCACGATCGCCTCCGCCGCGGTGGTGTCATCCGCCAGCAGGTTCTCGGTGCGCATGATTCCCGCGTTGTTGATCACGACGTTCAGCCCGGGATGGCGACGAGCCACCTCCGCGGCCAGCCGGCCGGCGCTGGTCGGGTCGCTTTGATCGAATTGCAGATGTTCCATGCCCGGGTTGGCGGCCACGGCGGCTTGCAGGACCTCGCGGCGCCGCCCCGCGATGATGATCCGGTTGCCCAGGCGGTGCAACGATTCGGCCAGGCCGCGGCCGATCCCACTGCCTCCCCCGGTCACCAGCACGACATTGCCCGTCAGCTTCATGGTGCAAGGCTGGCAGTACCGCTCACCAAACACCCAACGTTCGGCTCACACCGTCGAGAAACCCTCATCTATCGTCGGTATCTGCCTAACATTGCTCATGATCGATCCCTTGGACGGACAGATTCTCCATGCCCTCCAGATCTCGCCCAGGGTGTCCTTTCGCCGCATCGCCGAGGTTGTCGGAGCGAGCGAACAAACGGTTGCCCGCCGCTACCACCGTTTGCGCCGAAACGGAGTCGTGCGCGTCGTGGGGCTGGTGAATCCCGGGGTCGACGGCAATGGCGATTGGGCGCAGTGGGTGTGCCGGATACACGCCAAGCCCGATCGCATACCCCAGCTGGCCGACGCACTGGTCCGGAACCCGGACGTTTCCCACGCCAACGTCCTGTCGGGCTGGACCGACCTGGTCTGCACCATCCGGGCACCGCTCGGCGAGAGCCGCGAAGACATGCTGCTGCAACGACTTCCGCGCACGAGTTCGGTCATCGACATCGACATCGAGGTGGTGCTGCACACGTTCGGGCGACCCCCGACCGCGCCATGGACGGGCTACGGCCACAAGCTCAACGCCGAACAGGCCGAACGAATCCTCGACGGTGCCGAGGCGGTGACAACCGGCCGGCCGTCGCCGCCGGCCCCCGAGGACCGGCCCATGCTCAACGCGCTGGCCGACGACGGCCGCGCCCCCCACACGAGGCTGGCCGAACGCACGGGATGGTCGGTGGCGCGAGTGCGCAGACGCCTGGCGGCGCTCGAGGCGGCCGGGGCGTTGCTGTACGACGTCGACGTGCTTCCCGAGCGGCTCGGTTACCACCTCAGCGCCATGCTGTGGCTGACCGTCGCGCCCCGACACGTTCAGCGCGTCGGGGAACAGATCGCCGCGCACGATCAGGTCGCCTTCGCCGCCGCCGTCAGCGGTAGGAAGAACCTGATGGCCGTGGTCATCTGCCGTGACGTCCGCGACCTGTATGCCTACCTTGCCAACCACCTCGGAGCCATCGAGGAGGTCCTCACCTACGAGGTCAGCACCCGCACCCAGCGACTCAAGCAGCACGGATCCGTCATCGCGCACGGACGGCTGATGAACCCCACCCCATCGCGCGTTCCGCGCGGATCGGCGTCGGCGCGCGACAGCCGAGTCGTAGAGTGAGCGACGACCGTGTCGTATCACGACGGCTGCGAGGCACCATGACCGAACGCATCGAGGTTCAACGCACCATCGCGGCGGGGGCGCCGGACATCTTCGCCGTGCTCTGCGACCCGCAGGGCCACGTCGCGATCGACTCGTCGGGGATGCTGCAGGACGCGGACGGCCATCCGGTGAGCGGCGTCGGCGACCGGTTCGTGGTGCACATGGACCGCGAGGCACTGAACGACTTTCCGCAATTCGGTAAATACGACGTCACCGTCGACATCACCGAATTCGAACCGGATCGCCTGATCGCCTGGACGGTTCTCGGGCAAATCCAGCCACCGATCGGCCACGTCTACGGTTATCAGCTCCAGCCGACCGAAGACGGCTCGGGAACGGTCGTCACCTCGTTCTACGACTGGTCGAACATCGACCCGAAGTGGCGAGAAGCCGGAATTTTCCCGATCCTGTCCGAGGGTGCGTTGCGGGCGACTTTGGGAATTCTCGACCGCACGGTCCGCCGCGGTTATCCACGCGGGTAGTTCCCGGCGCGCACTCAATTCGCGACGCGGTTTTGTCGCGCATTCGGGTGGGTATCACGTCGGGGCCCCTCAAGAAAGGACCTGACATGTTGCACTCGGTGATTGTGGCGAGTTCGGACCCAATCGCGGCGGGTTTTATCCTGCGCGGCATCAAGGGGATTTTCGTCGCCATCGGCAGCGTGATCGCCGCAATTGTGTGCGCACTAATCGCAATGATGAAGGGACGCAATCCGCTGGGCTGGGGAATTCTCGGCCTGTTCTTCTCGATCCTCACGTTGATCGTCGTCATCGTCATTCCAAGCAAGAAAAGCTGACGCGTCCCCGTCCCCGATCCACTTCGGGAACCGGGCGGTTCGGGGGTATATTGCGGCATGCGGTTCATCTATGTCGCCACGGCAGTCGGCATGGCCATCGGGGTGCCGATGGCGGCAACGCCAGCCCACGCCGATACGGGCGTGGATGGCTACGTTCATTGCATCGGAGGCGACGCGAAGCCCCCGCCGCCCGGAGTATCCGCAGAAAACTGGTTTCCCAGCGTCCTGGTGATAGCGACGGATTTCAATGGCGGTGTGCCTTCCGCCCAAATCGTCCAGCGATTAGTGGATATGGGAGTCAAGCCGGACGACGCCGCCACCCGAGTGCGGTGCTTTGTGGCCAACCAGCCACACTGACGCGAACACCCCGGCGGCATAGCCGCCGGGCGGATGGCCGCGGTTAGCGGTGCAGAGACGAAAGCACCTCGCCGACAACGGAATCCATGGCCACGGGCACCTGCTCCCCGGTGGCGAGGTCCTTCACCCCGACCGTGCCGGACTCGATGTCCCGGTCCCCCAGGACCAGCGCGATGCGGGCACCGGAACGGTCGGCCGCGCGCATCGCCCCCTTGAGGCCGCGGTCGCCGTAGGCCATGTCGACGCGGACGCCGGAGGCGCGCAGCTGCGCGACCAGCACCGCCAGCCTCAGCTTGGCCTGCTCGCTCAGCGGCACACCGAACACGTCGCAGCGCGTCGTCTGCCCGACGCTCTTGCCCTCGGCGCGAAGCGCCAGCAGCGTGCGGTCCACGCCGAGCCCGAACCCGATGCCCGACAGGTCCTGCCCACCGAGTTCGTGCATCAGGCCGTCGTAGCGGCCGCCGCCGCCGATGCCGGATTGGGCGCCCAGCCCGTCGTGCACGAACTCGAAGGTGGTCTTGGTGTAGTAGTCCAGCCCACGCACCATGCGCGGGTTGATCACATAGGGCACCCCGAGCGCGTCCAGGTGGGCCAGCACGGTGTCGAAGTGCTGCTTGGCGACGTCGGAGAGGTGATCCAGCAGCACCGGCGCGTCAGCCGTCATGGCCCGCACCCCGGGCCTCTTGTCGTCGAGCACCCGCAACGGGTTGATCTCGGCGCGCCTGCGGGTCTCGGCGTCGAGGTCGAGCCCGAACAGGAACTCCTGCAACAGTTCCCGGTATTGCGGCCGGCAGCTGTCGTCGCCCAGCGAGGTGATCTCCAGGCGGAAGCCGTCCAGCCCCAGCGAGCGGAAGCCGGCGTCGGCGACGGCGATCACCTCGGCGTCCAGCGCCGGGTCGTCGACGCCGATCGCCTCCACGCCGACCTGCTGCAGCTGCCGATAGCGGCCGGCCTGCGGACGTTCGTAGCGGAAAAACGGCCCGGCATAACAGAGTTTGACCGGCAACGCGCCGCGGTCCAGGCCGTGCTCGATCACCGCGCGCACCACGCCGGCGGTGCCCTCCGGCCGCAACGTGACCGAACGGTCGCCGCGGTCGGCGAACGTGTACATCTCCTTGGACACCACATCGGTGGATTCGCCGACGCCGCGGGAGAACAGGCCGGTGTCTTCGAAGATGGGCAACTCGATGTCGCCGTAGCCGGCCCGTCGGGCGGCGCCCAGCAACCCGTCCCGCACGGCCACGAACTGCGCCGAGTCCGGCGGGACGTAGTCCGGCACCCCCTTGGGGGCGGAAAACGCCGAGAACTCCGTCACGGGCTCAGGCCTTCGATGAACGGGTTGAACCGCCGCTCGGCGCCGATGGTGGTGGCATTGCCATGCCCCGGCAGCACCACCGTGTCGTCGTCGAGCACCAGAAGTTTTTCCACGATCGAGGTCAACAGGTCACGGCCGCTCCCGCCGTGCAGATCGGTGCGGCCCACCGAGCGCTCGAACAGGGTGTCGCCGGTGAACACTAAGTCTTTCCCGTCTTTCGTCGCCCCGACCACCCGGAAGACCACCGACCCGCGCGTATGGCCCGGCGTGTGGTCGACGTTGACCGTGACGCTGCCCAGGTCGAGCTTGTCGCCGTCCCGGTCCAGCTCGACGACCTGCCTGGGCTCGCGGAAGAAGGCGCCCGCCACCAGCTGCGCCACCCGCGGACCCAGGCCGTAGATCGGGTCTTTCAGCATGAACCGGTCCTCGGGGTGGATGTAGGTCGGGCAGCCGTACGTGTCGGACACCTTCTGCGCGGACCACATGTGGTCGATGTGGCCGTGGGTGAGCAACACCGCGGCCGGGGTCAGCCGATTCTCGTCGAGGGTGCGCCGCAACCAGCCCATCACCCGCTGCCCCGGATCCACGATGACGGCGTCCGTCCCGGGCCGCTCGGCCAGCACGTAGCAGTTGCACTGCAACATGCCGGCGGGGAATCCGGTGATCAACACGGTTCCCAGTTTCCCACGGGCCCCACTTGACACCGGTCGCGGCGCCCACATTAGCCTGAGCTGGCCACCGACGCCTTTGCGGGCCCCAAGACCGACCAACCATGGAGGCATACGGCCGTGCCCACCAATGAACAGCGACGTGCCAACGCCAAGCGCAAGCTGGAGCGCCAACTGGAGCGCCGCGCCAGGCAAGCCAAGCGGCGCCGGATCGTGTTGATCGCCGCCGGCTCGCTCGCGGCCGTGGCGGTGGTCGTCGCCGTGGTGCTCACGGTCATCAACACCAAACACGAGCACAAGAGCAACACCGCCTCGAGCACCACCTCCTCCGCCCCCACCAGCTCCCCGGAGTCGACGACGCCCGCCGGACCGACGCCGCCCGTTCCACCGCTGCCGGCGTTCAGGCCGTCGGCCGACCTGGGCGCCAACTGCCAGTACCCGGCGTCACCGCAACCGGCCGCCAAGCAGGTCAAGCCGCCGCGCACCGGCAAGGTGCCGACCGACCCGGCCCAGGTGAGCGCCAGCATGGTGACCAATCAGGGCCGCATCGGACTGATGCTCGCGAACAACGAATCACCTTGCACGGTAAACAGTTTCGCGAGCCTGATCGGCCAGAAGTACTTCGACAACACCAAGTGCCACCGGCTTACCACTTCGCCGGATCTGGGCGTCCTGCAATGCGGCGACCCCAAGGGCGACGGCACCGGCGGTCCGGGCTACCAATTCGCCAACGAATACCCGACCGACCAGTACCCGCCGAACGACCCGAATGCGCAGCAGCCCGTGCTCTACCCGCGCGGCACGCTGGCGATGGCCAACGCCGGCCCCGGCACCAACGGCAGCCAGTTCTTCATGGTGTACAAGGACTCCCAGCTACCGCCCCAATACACCGTGTTCGGCACCATCCAGCCCGACGGGCTGGCCACGCTGGACAAGATCGCCAAGGCCGGCGTCGCCGGCGGCGGTGAGGACGGCGCACCGGCCTCCGACGTCACCATCACGTCGCTGCTCCTGGACTAGCAGCCAAACACCGCAACGCCGACGCTGATTCGCGCGACCTGCGGGCGGTCCACCGCTTAAGGTCGTCGGGTGGGGTCAGAGTCTTTCGGGCATTACCAATTGCTGGACGTCCTGGGGCGCGGCGGCATGGGGCAGGTCTATCGCGCCTACGACGCCGCCACCGATCGGGTCGTGGCCCTGAAGGTGCTGCCCCCGAACCTGGCCGAGGATCAGGAGTTTCAGCAACGATTCCGCCGCGAGGCGCGCATCGCGGCGAGCCTCAACGACCCGCACGTAGTGCCCATCCACGGCTACGGCGAGATCGACGGTCGGCTCTATGTCGACATGCGGCTGATCGAGGGCCGCGACTTGCTGCAGTACATCGACGAAAACGGAGGACGGCTCAGTCCCGAGCGCGCGGTCGCCGTGATCGAACAGGTTGCCGCGGCCCTCGATAGCGCCCACCAGGTCGGTCTGGTCCACCGCGACATCAAGCCGAAGAACATCTTGGTCACCAACGCGCGCGACTTCGTCTACCTGATCGACTTCGGCATCGCCCGCACCGTGGCCGACACCGCGCTCACGCAGACGGGACACACGATGGGGACCGTCGCCTACATGGCACCCGAACGGTTCAGGGGCACAACGGATCACCGCGCCGACGTCTATTCGTTGGCCTGCGTGCTGCACGAATGCCTCACCGGCAAGCGTCCCTACGCCGGCGACAGCCTCGAGGAACAACTCCACGCGCACCTGAACGTCCCCCCGCCGCGACCGTCGACCACGTCAGCCGGCGTGCCACCGGCCCTCGACGCGGTGGTCGCCCGTGGAATGGCCAAAGACCCCGAACACCGCTACCAGTCGGCGATGGAACTCGCCGAGGCCGCCAGAGCGGCTCTGGCCGGTGCGCCCATGACGTCGAGCCCCCCGCCGCCGGGCGCACCGGCCAGAGCCGCTCTGGCGGCCTCGGCGAGTTCCATCGCCGACTGGTAGCGGTGTTCGGGGTCTTTGGCCATTCCACGGGCGACCACCGCGTCGAGGGCCGGTGGCACGCCGGCTGACGTGGTCGACGGTCGCGGCGGGGGGACGTTCAGGTGCGCGTGGAGTTGTTCCTCGAGGCTGTCGCCGGCGTAGGGACGCTTGCCGGTGAGGCATTCGTGCAGCACGCAGGCCAACGAATAGACGTCGGCGCGGTGATCCGTTGTGCCCCTGAACCGTTCGGGTGCCATGTAGGCGACGGTCCCCATCGTGTGTCCCGTCTGCGTGAGCGCGGTGTCGGCCACGGTGCGGGCGATGCCGAAGTCGATCAGGTAGACGAAGTCGCGCGCGTTGGTGACCAAGATGTTCTTCGGCTTGATGTCGCGGTGGACCAGACCGACCTGGTGGGCGCTATCGAGGGCCGCGGCAACCTGTTCGATCACGGCGACCGCGCGCTCGGGACTGAGCCGTCCTCCGTTTTCGTCGATGTACTGCAGCAAGTCGCGGCCCTCGATCAGCCGCATGTCGACATAGAGCCGACCGTCGATCTCGCCGTAGCCGTGGATGGGCACTACGTGCGGGTCGTTGAGGCTCGCCGCGATGCGCGCCTCGCGGCGGAATCGTTGCTGAAACTCCTGATCCTCGGCCAGGTTCGGGGGCAGCACCTTCAGGGCCACGACCCGATCGGTGGCGGCGTCGTAGGCGCGATAGACCTGCCCCATGCCGCCGCGCCCCAGGACGTCCAGCAATTGGTAATGCCCGAAAGACTCTGACCCCACCCGACGACCTTAAGCGGTGGACCGCCCGCAGGTCGCGCGAATCAGCGTCGGCGTTGCGGTGTTTGGCTGCTAGTCCAGGAGCAGCGACGTGATGGTGACGTCGGAGGCCGGTGCGCCGTCCTCACCGCCGCCGGCGACGCCGGCCTTGGCGATCTTGTCCAGCGTGGCCAGCCCGTCGGGCTGGATGGTGCCGAACACGGTGTATTGGGGCGGTAGCTGGGAGTCCTTGTACACCATGAAGAACTGGCTGCCGTTGGTGCCGGGGCCGGCGTTGGCCATCGCCAGCGTGCCGCGCGGGTAGAGCACGGGCTGCTGCGCATTCGGGTCGTTCGGCGGGTACTGGTCGGTCGGGTATTCGTTGGCGAATTGGTAGCCCGGACCGCCGGTGCCGTCGCCCTTGGGGTCGCCGCATTGCAGGACGCCCAGATCCGGCGAAGTGGTAAGCCGGTGGCACTTGGTGTTGTCGAAGTACTTCTGGCCGATCAGGCTCGCGAAACTGTTTACCGTGCAAGGTGATTCGTTGTTCGCGAGCATCAGTCCGATGCGGCCCTGATTGGTCACCATGCTGGCGCTCACCTGGGCCGGGTCGGTCGGCACCTTGCCGGTGCGCGGCGGCTTGACCTGCTTGGCGGCCGGTTGCGGTGACGCCGGGTACTGGCAGTTGGCGCCCAGGCCGTCGGCCGACCTGGGCGCCAACTGCCAGTATCCGAGCGCGCCGGACGCCGTCGTCAAGCCCGTCAACCCGCCGCCGGCCGGCCGGGTCTCCACCGACCCTCCGCAGATCCCGGCCACCCTTTCCACGAACTTCGGTGACATCGGCATCCAGCTGAGCAACTACGAATCCCCGTGCACGGTCAACAGCTTCGTCAGCCTGGCCAAGCAGCAATTCTTCGACAACACGCAGTGCGCGCGGCTGATCGACTCCACCGACGGGGGATCGCTGCTGTGCGGCGGGCCGGAGTCCGACGGCTCCGGCGGCCCCGGCTATCAATTCGCCGACGAATACCCCACCGACCAGTACCCCGCCGGGGATCCCGCCCTGCGGGCGACCGTGATGTACCCGCGCGGCACCGTGATCATGGCCACCGACGGACCCAACACCAACGGCAGCCAATTCTCCCTGGTTTTCCGGGACTCGGAGCTGGCTCCGCAGAGCACGGTGTTCGGCACCATCACCGAGGCGGGCCTGGCGGTCCTCGACAAGATCACCCAGGCGGGCATCGCGGGCAACCGGCAGAGCGGGGCGCCCACCAATCCGGTCACCATCAACTCTGTGCGCATCGGCTAGCGGAGTCGCCGGCGGGGCCGTCAGGCCGCCTCAGGCGGCGGAGGTCACGCGGTAGACGTCGAACACGCCTTCGACGTTGCGCACCACGTTGAGCAGGTGCCCGAGGTGCTTGGGGTCACCCATCTCGAAGGTGAACCGGCTGATCGCCACCCGGTCATTGGAGGTGGTGACCGACGCCGACAGGATGTTGACCTTCTCGTCGGCCAGCACCCGCGTGACGTCGGAGAGCAAGCGGTGCCGGTCGAGCGCCTCGACCTGGATGGCCACCAGGAACACCGACGACGGCGACGGCGCCCAGTGCACCTCGATGATGCGCTCGGACTGCTGCTGCAACGACGCGGCGTTGGTGCAGTCGGTGCGGTGCACGCTCACTCCCCCGCCGCGGGTGACGAAGCCCATGATCGCGTCGCCCGGCACCGGCGTGCAGCACTTGGCCAGCTTGGACAGCACGCCCGGGGCGCCGGGCACCGAGACCCCGACGTCGTCGCTGCTGCGCGGGCGCCGCAGCATGGTCGTCGGCGTCGACCGTTCGGCGAGATCCTCCTCGGCCTGGTCGATCCCGCCGAGCTCGGCGAGCAGCCGCTGCACGACGTGGCGCGCCGACACGTGCCCCTCGCCGATCGCGGTGTAGAGCGCGGACACGTCCGCGTAGTGCAGTTCACGGGCCACCGCGGCCATGGATTCGCCATTGACCAAGCGCTGCAAGGGAAGTCCGCCGCGGCGCACCTCGCGGGCCATCGCCTCCTTGCCCGCCTCCAGCGCCTCCTCGCGGCGCTCCTTGGCGAACCACTGCCGGATCTTGGCCTTCGCCCGCGGCGACACCACGAACTGCTGCCAGTCGCGTGATGGGCCGGCGTTGGGCGCCTTCGACGTGAAAACCTCGACGACTTCGCCGTTTTCCAGCTTCCGCTCCAGCGCCACCAACCGGCCGTTGACCCTGGCGCCGATGCACCGGTGGCCGACCTCGGTGTGTACGGCGTAGGCGAAGTCCACCGGCGTCGAGCCGTTCGGCAGCGTGATGACGTCACCCTTGGGCGTGAACACGAAGATCTCTTGTACCGCAAGGTCGTAACGCAGCGACTCCAGGAACTCGCCGGGGTCGGCGGCCTCCCGCTGCCAGTCGAGCAGTTGCCGCATCCACGCCATGTCGTCGATCTCGGCGGCGGCGTGCGGATGCGGAAGACCGTTGCGCCCCTTGGCCTCCTTGTACCGCCAGTGCGCGGCGATGCCGTACTCGGCGGTGCGGTGCATATCGCGGGTGCGGATCTGCACCTCCAGCGGCTTGCCCTCCGGCCCGACGACCGTGGTGTGCAGCGACTGGTAGACGCCGTAACGGGGCTGGGCGATGTAGTCCTTGAACCGCCCCGCCATCGGCTGCCACAGCGAATGCACCACGCCGACAGCGGCATAGCAGTCCCGGATCTCGTCGCACAGGATCCGGATGCCCACCAGGTCGTGGATGTCGTCGAAGTCGCGTCCCTTGACGATCATCTTCTGGTAGATCGACCAGTAGTGCTTCGGGCGTCCCTCCACCGTCGCCTTGATCTTCGAGGCGTTCAGGGTGTTGGTGATCTCGGCGCGCACCTTGGCCAGATAGGTGTCCCGGGACGGCGCGCGGCCGGCGACCAGCCGGACGATCTCGTCGTACTTCTTGGGATGCAGGATCGCGAAGGACAGGTCTTCCAGCTCCCACTTGACGCTTGCCATGCCGAGACGATGCGCAAGGGGCGCAATGACTTCCAGCGTCTCGCGGGCCTTGCGGGCCTGCTTCTCCGGCGGCAGGAAGCGCATGGTGCGCATGTTGTGCAGCCGGTCGGCGACCTTGATCACCAGCACCCGGGGGTCGCGGGCCATGGCGGTGATCATCTTGCGGATGGTCTCGCCTTCGGCGGCGCTGCCCAGCACCACCCGGTCCAGCTTGGTCACGCCGTCGACGAGGTGGGCCACCTCGTCGCCGAATTCTTCGGACATCTGCTCGAGCGTGTAGCCGGTGTCCTCGATGGTGTCGTGCAACAGCGCGGCCACCAAAGTGGTGGTGTCCATGCCCAATTCGGCCAGGATGTTCGCGACGGCCAACGGGTGGGTGATGTAGGGATCGCCGGAGTGGCGCAACTGCGTGGCGTGCCGCTGGTCGGCAACCTCGAAGGCGCGCTGCAGCAGCGAGAGGTTGGCCTTCGGATAGACCTCCCGGTGCACCGCGACGAGCGGCTCCAGCACCGGGTTGACCGCGTTGCGCTGGGCGGTCATCCGCCGCGCCAGCCTGGCACGGACCCGCCGCGACGCGCTGCTCGGGGCCTTCAGCGTCTCGGTCGGCGGCTCCAGGGGCTCGGCGGCCTGCGCCGTGGTCGGCTCACCGACCAACAGGGCGTCGCCGACGTCGGTGGGCGCGTCAAGCGCCTGCGCCGCGCTCTTGTCGTCCGCCACGTTGGTCACCTCCGACCTCGAGGATATCGTGCAGCGGGCCGGGCTAGACGCGACTGAGGCTGTGCACCGGCAACTCCGCCACGGCCTGACGCCCCCCGAGCGCGGTCAGCTCCAGGATCACGGCTGCTGCGATCACGGTGGCGCCGGTGCGCTCGAGCAACCGGGCGGCCGCGGCGAGGGTGCCCCCGGTGGCCAGCACGTCGTCGATGATCACGACGTGGCGGCCGCGCAGGTCGATGCCGTCGGCGGGGATTTCCAGCGTGGCGCTGCCGTACTCCAGGTCGTAGTGCTCGGCGTGCACCGGCGGCGGCAGCTTTCCGCCCTTGCGGATCGCCAGCACCCCGGTGCGCAGCCGGTCAGCGACCGCTGCCGCGGCCAGGAACCCGCGCGAGTCGATTCCGGCCACCAGGTCGGCCCCGGAGGCGATCTCGGCCAGCGCGTCGGTGACCGCCGTCAAGCCTCGCGGGTCGGCGAACACGGGGGTGAGGTCCTTGAACTGGACCCCCGGCTTGGGAAAGTCCGACACCTCGCGCAGCAGCGAGGCGATCACGCCGGCCACCGGCGCGCTCCCGCCGACACTCGTCACGGGAGCCTCATTGAACGAGGGCCCATCGGTCCATGTTCCAGCCCGCGCCCCAGCGCGTCGGATTCTTGCTCACGGCGTACATCTTCTTCGACATCAACAGAGTGCGTTGCTGCCGGTAGAGGGGCAAGGTCGGCATGTCACCCCACAGTATCGGCGCCGCCTCGCCCAGCAGCCCGACCCGCTCGGCGGGGTCGGCCGAGACCGCCAGCGCCCCGATCGCACTGTCGACCTGCGGGTTCGCGTAACCCGACAGGTTGTTGCCGTTGCCGCTGTGCAGGTCGTAGGCATCCATGGCCGACGACCCCGTCGACCCGCTGCCGGTGGCCCCGCCGGTGCTGGCCAAGAGAACGTCGATCTTGCCGTCCCGAAGCGCTTGGGGACCCGACGTGTCGAGGGAGACGTTGGCGACGGTGATGCCGGCCGCGGCGCAGGATTTGGTGATCACCCCGACGTTGACCGCAAGCCGCGCGTTGGGCCCGTGGTAGCCGATGCGCACCGTCAACGGCGCGCCACCGAGCGCGTCGCGGGCGGCGCCCGGGTCCGCTTTGCCGAACTGGGCGGCCTCGGCGGCACCGTCACCGGCCGTCGCCGGGTCGTCGGCGGCCGGGTTCAGGCGGGAATTGGCGATCGGCACCCCGGCATCGCGGGCAAGCGTGTCGCGCGGCGTGCACAGCGCCAGCGCGCGCCGGGCCTTGGGCTGCGAGAGCGGCCCCTGCGGCGCGAAGATCAGCTGCTCGATGCCGGCTGAGGGCGAATCGGCGCGGTCGTAGTTGTCCGGTGTGGTCAGCGTTCCCGACGATCCCGCCGCCACGTCGACCACGTCGACGCTGCGGTTGTTGACCCGGTCCTGGATGTCCGGTCCCTGCGGCCAGACGGTGATCCGCTTGGTGACCGCCCTGGGGCCCCACCATCGGTCGTTGGCGACGAGCACCACCGCGCCGCCGTCGAGGATGCGCTCGATCCTGTACGGCCCCGACGACGGGAAGTTCTTCAGGTCCAGTCCGGGCTTGAGGTCCCAGATGGTGTTCCACAGCCGGGCGATCTGCTGCACGAGCGGGGCGTTGTTGCTCAGCAGGGCGGCGGTCACGTCGATGTGGAGTTGGTCGGCGATGACGTGCGACGGCATCAGCGACGTGGCGGTGAACAGCTGGTTGTAGTCGACGATTCCGCGATCGGGAATGAACGACACCCGGGCCTTCTTCTGCCCCGGCATGCATTCGACGTTGGCGATGTCGACGTAACCGGCCTGGGTTGCCGCATTGAATTCGGGGTACCGGCCGGACTGGGCCGCCCATGCCAGCACCAGGTCGTCGCAGGTCGCCGGCTTGCCGTCGGAATAGACGGCGTTGTCGGCGATCTGATAGTCGAGCACCAGCGGTGAACCGCTCACCACCGACACGGTGCCGAAGTCACGGTCGGCGACGGTCTGCCCGTCCGGGCCGTGGTAGCTGAAGCCGACGAGGGTGCGGGCGAACGCCTGCGCCCCGGCCGACGCGGCGCCGACGACGGTGTTGGTGTTGTAGGTGACCAGCGGGCCGTCGACCACGTAGTCGATCTGGGAGGCGGCGCTGCCGGAGCATGCGACCAGCGTGACGGCAGCCACGAGCATTGCGGCCAATCCGATAGCGCCTCCAGCGAGGCGATACCTGGTGGCCATGGCGACTACCGCCGGCCGGCGTTTCGCTTGCCGCTCGGACGCCGGGTTCCGGTCGGGCGCACCGGACGCGCACCCGGTGCCGGTTTGTTGGGCTTGTCGGAGGGGGCGGAGACCGTCGCGGCCGGCGGCGACGACGACTCGTCGCCGGCGGGCTTCGCCTCCTCGGCGGGCTCGGGCCCGGCCTTGCGGCGCCGCGTGACGCGACGCGTGTGCGTCCGCACCAGCTCGGTCCGCTCGCGCAGCGTGACCAGCAGCGGAGTGGCGAAGAAGATCGACGAGTAGGTGCCGACCAGGATGCCGACCAGCTGCACCAGCGCCAGGTCCTTCAGCGTGCCGACGCCCAGCAACCACACCGCCACGACCATCAGCGCCAGCACCGGCAGCACCCCGATCAGGCTGGTGTTGATCGAGCGCATGAACGTCTGGTTGATCGCCAGGTTGGCCTGCTCGGCGAAGGTGCGCCGGGTGGTGTGCTGGAAGCCGTGCGTGTTCTCCTCGACCTTGTCGAACACGATGACGGTGTCGTACAGGGAGAAACCGAGGATGGTCAGCAGACCGATGACGGTGGCCGGGGTGACTTCGAAACCGACCAGCGAGTAGACCCCCGCGGTCACGGTCAGGTCGAAGACCATGGTCGTCAGCGCGGAGATGGCCATGTACCGCTCGTACCGCACCGTGATGTACAGGCTGACCAACGCCAGGAACACCACCAACGCGATCAGCGCCTTATTGGTGATCTGGTCGCCCCACGTCTCCGACACCGCCGCGTCGCTGATGGCCTGCTTACTGGGCTTGCCGTCGGCGCCCTTCGGCTGGAAGGCATCGAAAAGGGCGTTGCGCAGCTTGGACGTCTGGTCGTTGGACAGGGTTTCGGAGCGGATCTGCACCGTGGCCGAGGCGCCGTTGCCGACGATCACCGCGGACTCCGGGTCACGCCCGATGGTCTTCCGGAAGACGTCGGACACGGCGGCGGTGGTGACGGTGCCGGACGAGCCGGCCGTGGGCATCGACACCGTGGTGCCGCCGTTGAAGTCGATCCCGAACGTGAAGCCCCGCAACACGATGCTGACCAGGGCGACGGCGACGATCGCCCCGCTGATCCCGTACCAGAGGCGGCGCCGGCCGATCACCTCGAACGCGCCGGTGCCGGTGTAGAGCCGCGCGAGGAAGCTGTGCCGCGGTTGCGCGATGGCGGTGTCGGAGGCCGGCTCCACCGCGCCGGCTTCGGTGATCTCGGTCGCTTCCGTCGCGTCGGTCTGACCCTCGCCCTTGGAGGCCATCACGCTCCCCGTCCCGTCTTGACATGCGCCGCGGCCCGGTGCTCGCGGGCCACCTGCTGAATCGCGCCGAGGCCGTTGTACGCGGGTTTCGCCAACGTCGGCGACTTGGACGCCAGGTAGACGAGCGGCCAGGTCACCAGGAACACGACCACGACGTCGAGGATCGTGGTGAGACCCAACGTGAAGGCGAATCCCCGCACCTGGCCGATCGCCAGGGCGTACAGCACGGCGGCGGCCAGGAAGGTGACGGCGTTGCCCGACACGATGGTCTTGCGGGCCCGCACCCAGCCTCGCGGCACCGCCGATCTAAACGATCGGCCTTCCCGGATCTCGTCTTTGATTCGTTCGAAGAACACCACGAACGAGTCCGCCGTGGTGCCGATACCGATGATCAGACCCGCGATACCCGCGAGGTCCAATGTGTAGTTGATCTGCCGCCCGAGGATCACCAAGATCGCGAAAATCATTGCGCCCGAAGCGGTCAGGGACAGCGCCGTGAGCAGGCCCAGCACCCGGTAATAGAGCAACGAATACAGCAACACCAGCACCAGGCCGATCGCACCCGCGATCAGCCCCGCCCGCAGCGAGGTCAATCCCAGTGTGGCCGAGACGGTTTGGGCCTCCGAGGCCTCGAAGGACAGGGGCAAGGAGCCGTATTTCAAGACGTTGGCGAGCTGCTTGGCGGTCGCGGCGGTGAAGGGCGGATCACCGCCGGTGATCTGGGTCCGGCCGCCGGGGATGGCCTCCTGGATCATCGGGGCGCTGACCACCTGGGAGTCCAGCGTGAAGGCGGTCTGGGTGCCGATGTGCGCGGCGGTGAAGTCCGCCCAGGTGTTGGCCGCCGCGGGCTTGAACTGCACGTCCACCACATAGCCGATGCCGCGCTGGTTCATGCCCGAGGTGGCGTCCTGGATCTGGTCGCCGCTGATGATCGACGGCGCCAGCAGGTAGGCCACCTTGTGGTCGGTCGAACACGTCACCAGCGGCAGGTTCGGGTCGTCGTTGCCGGCGAGGATGTCCTCTTTGTCGCAGCGGGTGGCCTGGAACTGCAGCGCGAGGAACTGAACGCCCTGGCGGGTGCTCTGGCGCCACTTCTTCTCGTCGGCGATGCGCTCGGCGAGTTCCTTGCGCGGGTCCGGCGGTGCGGGCTGGTCAGCCGGGGGGACGTCCGCCGGCGGGGCGTTGCCGGCCGGCGGACGTCCCCCCGGCGCCGGCTGGCCCGGCGGCGGCGCCTGGCCGGGCGGGGGCGCTTTCGGGGCGGGCTTGGGCTGGACCGCCTGCGCCGGCATCGAGTTGAGCACCGGGCGGATGTACAGCCGGGCGGTCTGCCCCAGGTTGCGGGCCTCGTTGCCGTCGTTTCCCGGCACGGTGATGACCAGGTTGTCGCCGTCGACCACGACCTCCGAGCCCGAGACGCCCAGCCCGTTGACCCGCGCGCTGATGATCTGCTGCGCCTGGGCCAGCGCGTCGCGGCTCGGGCGCGACCCGTCCGGCGTGCGTGCGGTCAGCGTGACGCGGGTGCCACCCTGCAGGTCGATGCCGAGCTTGGGGGCGGCGCGCTTGTCCCCGGTCAGGAAGACCAGCAGATACACGCCGACAAGCAGCAACAAGAAGACCGACAGGTAGCGGGCAGGGTGCACCGGCGCCGAAGACGATGCCACGTTCCTTCTATCTCCTCGAGTATCGGTTCTTACCCCGGACTGAGCCTAGTGTCGTGCACGCGCCCGTCGCGCAAGCGGTCCGGCGCCGCGGCGTCGGACCGGGATTCGCGTCAGGATTCCCTGGGCAGGTGGCCCTCGTCGAATTCCGCCAGGTCGTCGGAGTCGTCGGCGCCGGCCAGGTCTTCGTCGTCATCGGGCAGGATCCGATCACGGATGGCCAGCTTCATCCACGTCGTCACCACACCGGGCGCGATCTCCAGGTCGACGGTGTCGTCGGTGATCGCGACGACCGTCGCCTCCAAGCCCGACGTCGTGTGCACGCGATCGCCCGGCCGCAACGACTCGTGCAGGTCGATGGTCGCCTGCATCGCGCGCTTCTGGCGTCGCGACGCGAAGTACATGAACCCGCCCATGATCAGCAGGAAGGGCAGGAACAGGATCAAACTCTCCATGAACGGGCCTGTCTTTTCGTAGTGGCATCGAAGGGCATTTGGTGCCGGGACGACCCGCGGGCCGCGCACCTCGTTACGGCCAGTGTGCCATTGCCGCAGGTCGCACCCGAGCCCCGCGGTGCACGGGAGGCCCGTCGAAGCCCAGCCGGATAGGCTTGGGTCGCGACGTGACAGGCGCGCCGCGGTGAGGAGAAAATCGTGGCCGGCCTCGAGCAGACCCGCCAGCTGGTCACCGAAATCCCCGGTCCCGCTTCGCTCGAACTCACCAAACGCCGCGCGGCGGCGGTGTCGCACGGGGTCAACGTCTCGCTGCCGGTGTTCGTCGCGCGCGCGTTCGGCGGCATCATCGAGGACGTCGACGGCAACCGGCTCATCGACCTGGCTTCCGGCATCGCGGTGACGACCGTCGGCAACTCCTCGCCCCGGGTGGTGGAGGCGGTGCGCGCGCAGGTCGCCGAGTTCACCCACACGTGCTTCATGGTCGTGCCGTACGAGCAATACATCGCCGTCGCCGAAGAGCTCAACCGGATCACGCCGGGCTCCGGCGAGAAGCGCACGGTGTTGTTCAATTCCGGCGCCGAGGCGGTCGAGAACGCCGTCAAGATCGCCCGGTCCCACACCCGCAAGCCCGCCGTCGTGGCGTTCAACCACGCCTACCACGGCCGCACCAACCTGGCGATGGCGCTGACCGCCAAGTCCAAGCCGTACAAGAGCGGCTTCGGCCCGTTCGCGCCGGAGGTCTATCGCGCCCCCGTGTCCTACCCCTACCGGGACGGGCTGCTCGACAAGGAGCTGGCGACCGACGGCGAGAAGGCCGCCGCCCGGGCGATCGACGTGATCGAGAGCCAGGTCGGCGCCGACAGCCTCGCCGCCGTGATCATCGAGCCGATCGCCGGCGAGGGCGGGTTCATCGTGCCCGCCGAGGGATTCCTGCCCGCCCTGCTCGACTGGTGCCGCAACAACGACGTGGTGTTCATCGCCGACGAGGTGCAGACCGGGTTCGCGCGCACCGGCGCGATGTTCGCGTGCGAACACGAGGGCATCCAACCCGACCTGATCTGCACGGCCAAAGGCATCGCCGACGGGCTGCCGCTGTCGGCGGTGACCGGGCGCGCGCAGATCATGGATGCATCGCACGTCGGCGGTTTGGGGGGCACATTCGGCGGCAACCCAGTCGCTTGTGCGGCCGCACTGGCCACCATCAACACGATCGAAAGTGACGGACTGATCGAGCGTGCCCAACAGCTGGAACGGCTGATCACCGAACCGCTGTTGCGCCTGCAGGCCGGCGATGACCGCATCGGCGATGTGCGCGGTCGGGGCGCCATGATCGCCATCGAGTTGGTGAAGTCCGGGTCGGCCGAGCCCGATGCCGAGCTCACTCGGAAACTGTCCACCGCCGCCCACGCGGCCGGGGTCGTCGTGTTGACCTGCGGCATGTTCGGCAACATCATCCGGCTCCTGCCGCCGCTGACGATCAGCGACGAGCTGCTGAGCGAGGGGCTCGACGTGTTGGGCGGGCTGCTCGGCGACCTCTAGAACCGGGGATTCGATCGGGTGGCGTGGGCAATCTCACAACACCGGCCGGGGCACGGTCATGGTGGAATACCATTACTTTAGCTAACGTTCTATCCGTTAGCGCGTTGGCGCCAAACTACTCACTATCTTTCATTGCGAGGGAATTGTTTATGTCGACAATCAACCACGACGAGCGGCTTGAGCGCCGCATCGAGGACCTGACCGCAAACGACCCACAGTTCGCCGCCGCGCGCCCGGACCCGGCCGTCGAAGCGGCCTTGGAGACCCCGGGGATGCGACTCCCGGACGTCATCCGGACCGTGATGGAGGGATATGCGGACCGGCCGGCGCTCGCGCACCGGGCGGCGGAGTACGTCGCGGACCCGGCGACCGGGCGCACCAGGCTCGAGCTGCTCCCCCGCTTCGAGACCATCACCTACCGTCAGCTTGGCGAGCGGGTCGCGGCGCTCGGCCGCGCCTGGGCCAACGACGAGGTGCACGTCGGTGACCGGGTCTGCGTGCTGGGCTTCAACAGCGTCGACTACGCCACCATCGACATGGCGCTGGCGACGATCAGCGCAATCTCGGTCCCGCTGCAGACCAGCGCGTCGCTGACCTCGCTGCAGCCGATCGTGACCGAGACCGAGCCCACCGTCATCGCGGCCAGCGCCAACCAGCTGCCCGATGCGGTCGAGCTGATCCTCAGCGGTCACCGGCCCGCGAAGCTGGTGGTGTTCGACTACCACCCCGAGGTCGACGACGAGCGCGAGGCGCTGGAAACCGCACGCGCGGGACTGGCGGATGCCGGCGTGGTGGTGGAGACGCTGACCGAGGTCCTCGAGCGCGGCAAGGCGCTGCCGGACGCGCCGCTGCCGACCAGCGAGGAGCCCGACCCGCTGGCCCTGCTCATCTACACCTCCGGCAGCACCGGCGCGCCCAAGGGCGCGATGTACCCCCAGAGCAACGTCGCCAAGATCTGGCGCCGGGGCAGCAGGAACTGGTTCGGGGAGAGCGCCGCGTCGATCACCCTCAACTTCATGCCGATGAGCCACGTCATGGGACGCGGCATCCTCTACGGCACGCTCGGCAACGGCGGCACCGCCTACTTCGCGGCCAAGAGCGACCTCTCGACGCTGCTGGAAGACCTCGAGCTGGTGCGGCCCACCGAGCTGAACTTCGTGCCGCGCATCTGGGAGACCCTGTTCGGCGAGTTCCAGCGCCAGGTCGAGCGGCGGCTGTCGGAAGGCGCCGACCGCCAGGCGGTCGCAGCGGAGGTGCTCGCTGAGCAGCGGCAGTACCTGCTGGGCGGGCGGTTCATCTTCGCGATGACGGGCTCGGCGCCCACCTCCCCGGAGTTGCGCACCTGGGTCGAGTCACTGCTCGAGATGCACCTGAGGGACGGCTACGGCTCGACCGAGGCCGGGATGGTGCTGTTCGACGGCGAGATCCAGCGGCCGCCGGTGATCGACTACAAGCTCGTCGACGTGCCCGACCTGGGTTACTTCAGCACCGACCGGCCCTACCCGCGCGGTGAGCTGTTGCTGCGGACCGAGAACATGTTCCCCGGCTACTACAAGCGGGCCGAGACCACCGCCAACGTGTTCGACGAGGACGGCTACTACCGGACCGGCGACGTGTTCGCCGAGGTCGCACCCGACAAGCTGGTGTACGTCGACCGCCGCAACAACGTGCTGAAGCTGGCGCAGGGCGAATTCGTGACCCTGGCCAAGCTGGAGGCCGAGTTCGGCAACAGCCCGCTGGTGCGCCAGATCTACGTCTACGGCAACAGCGCGCAGCCCTATCTGCTGGCCGTCGTCGTGCCGACCGAAGAGGCCCTGGCCCGCTGGGACCTGGACACGCTCAAGGGGAAGATCGCCGACTCGCTGCAGAACGTCGCGCGTCAGGCCGGCCTGCAGTCCTACGAGGTGCCGCGCGACTTCATTGTCGAGACCACACCGTTCAGCCTGGAGAACGGTCTGCTGACCGGGATCCGCAAGCTGGCGTGGCCGAAGCTGAAGCAGCACTACGGCGAGCGGCTCGAGCAGCTTTACGCCGAGCTCGCCGAGGGGCAGGCCAACGAGCTGGCCGAATTGCGCCGCAACGGCGCCGACGCGCCCGTGCTGGCGACCGTGAGCCGGGCCGCCGCGGCCATGCTCGGCACGGCGGGCACCGAGCTGACCCCGGACGCACATTTCACCGATCTCGGCGGAGACTCGTTGTCGGCGTTGACATTCGGCAATCTTTTGCGCGAGATCTTCGACGTCGACGTGCCGGTGGGCGTCATCGTCAGCCCGGCCAGCGACCTGCAGGCCATCGCCCGCTACATCGAGGGCGAGCGCCAGGGCACCAAGCGGCCCACGTTCGCCGCCGTGCATGGGCGCGATGCCACCACAGTGCGCGCCGGCGACCTCACCCTGGACAAGTTCCTCGAGGCCGAGACGCTGGCCGCCGCGCCCAGCCTGCCCAAGCCCGCCGCCGAGGTGCGCACGGTGCTGCTGACCGGCGCCACCGGCTTCCTGGGCCGCTACCTGGCGCTGGAGTGGCTCGAGCGCATGGACCTGGTGGACGGCAAGGTGATCGCCCTGGTGCGCGCCAAGTCCGACGACGAGGCGCGCGCGCGGCTGGACAACACCTTCGGCGTCGGCTCTCCCCAGGGCGACCCGAAGCTCGTGGCGCACTACCAGGAACTGGCCGCCGACCACCTGGAGGTCATCGCCGGCGACAAGGGCGAGGCCAACCTGGGCCTCGACCACCACACCTGGCAGCGGCTCGCGGACACCGTCGACCTGATCATCGACCCGGCCGCGCTGGTCAACCACGTGCTGCCGTACAGCGAGCTGTTCGGTCCCAACGCGCTGGGCACCGCCGAACTGATTCGGATCGCGCTGACCACCAAGCTGAAGCCCTACACCTACGTGTCGACGATCGGTGTCGGCGACCAGATAACGCCGGGCCAGTTCGTCGAGGACGCCGACATCCGCCAGATCAGCGCGACGCGGGCGATCAACGACAACTACGCCAACGGCTACGGCAACAGCAAGTGGGCCGGCGAGGTGCTGCTGCGCGAGGCCCACGACCTGTGCGGCCTGCCCGTCGCGGTGTTCCGCTGCGACATGATCCTGGCCGACACCACCTATGCGGGACAGCTCAACCTGCCGGACATGTTCACCCGGCTGATGCTGAGCCTGGTCGCCACCGGTGTCGCGCCCGGCTCGTTCTACGAACTGGACGCCGAGGGCAACCGCCGGCGTTCGCACTACGACGGCCTGCCGGTGGAGTTCGTCGCCTCGTCGATCTCCACGCTGGGCACGCAGGTGCTGGACAACGTCCCCGGAGGTGACGGTTTCCAGACGTACCACGTGATGAACCCGTACGACGATGGCATCGGTCTCGACGAGTACGTCGACTGGCTGATCGACGCCGGCTACGGGATCCAGCGCATTGCCGACTACGGCGACTGGCTGCGGCGGTTCGAACAGGCGATGCGGACGCTGCCCGAGCGGCAACGCCAGTACTCGCTGCTGCCGCTGCTGCACAACTACCAGAAGCCCGAGAAGCCGATCAACGGGTCGATGGCACCGACCGACCGCTTCCGCGCCGCGGTGCAGGAGGCGAAGATCGGCCCCGACAAAGACATCCCCCATGTCTCGGCGCCGGTCATCGTCAAGTACGTCACCGACCTGCAGCTGCTCGGACTGCTGTAAAGCGCCAGAAAGCAATCGCCCAGCCCCGTCGGGGCTGGGCGATTGCCCTTTGTGTACGCGTTACTGCTGCGGGTGCGGCCAGCGCAGGTACGCGGCGTTGGCTCCCGACGCCGAGCGCTGGCGACGCCACCCCCGCTTCGGTTCCGGGTCGGCCGCCGAGCGCGGCTTGGTCAGCGCGCCCGAGGAAACCTCGGCCGGCTCGTACGCCGAATCCCGGTACGGCGCGACGCCCGGCGCCGCCGCGGCGCCCGCCGGCGCCAACGGCTGCACGTCGCGCGCCAGGCGCACGGCGGTGCGCGCCAACGCCACACCGGCCACGAAGATGATCAGCGCACCCAGTCCGGAGAAATAGGTGACCTCCAACACCGCGCGCTTGCGTTCGGTGGCGGCGACCGGGTCACCGGCGGAGCCGATGCCCAACAGCGGCGCGAGCTGACCACCGACGACGAACCAGGCGCCGGCCAGCACCGCCAGCCAACCGCCCAGCATCGCCGCCACCCGATTTCCGGCGACGATCAACAACAGACCGCCCAGCACGGTCGCGGCTCCCGGCAGCACCTCGAGCCACCCCCGGGCCGTACTCCATGCCCACTCCCGGTCGGGTGTGTAGGCGAAGTTGAAGCGCGGTCCGACAAACGGTATTAACGCCCCCCAGGCTCCCAAGATGACCAGGAGCAATCCGCTGACCGCGCCACGCGAGCGAGGCATGCTCAGCCCGCGGGATTGGCCGTCTTCTGCGTATTTCATGACATCCCCTCGTTGAATACCGGGCCTATTTCCGGCCGGAGATGGGTACCCGGCGTTTTCCAGTCGTAACCCATGGGGCGCGCGAAAGCCACCGCGCCCCGAGGCCATTGGGGCTGGTGAGGCCGGTGTTACTAGTGGAGCGCGAGGAGCAAGAGCACGATCGCGACGGCCGGAAAGGCGCCCTGGCTCACCGCCGCCCGCGCCTTGTCCGGCGCGGACAACAGCAGCACCACTGCGGCCGCGGCCATCGACCCGACGCCGGCGAAGATCAACGCCGCGCCAACGGCGTTGTGCCGCAAGGCAATCGCGACGACGCCGACTCCGGTCACGACCGCCAGGAACAAGTTGTAGAAGCCTTGGTTGAACGCCAACAGCTTGGTGGTCTCGGCCTCCTCGGCCGTGGTGCCGAATGCGGCGCGGGTGCGCGGCGAGGTCCAGGTCAACGATTCCATCACGAAGATGTACACGTGCAGTAACGCCGCGAGTGCGGCGAATATCAGGCCGGCAGTGAGCATCGCTCCTCCTCGTCGGTCGAGGCCTGCGGCGCGACGCAGGCATCCGCGTGTCTCGGCGTGCCGGTGGACTTTACCGACTTGCGGTTGCCCGGGCCGTCCCAACGCGAAAAGGCGCCGGTAGCTCAGCGCTACCGACGCCCCTCGCGTGACTGTTACCGCACTACACGCCGGCGTGGTGGTGCCGGTGGAACAAGCCGCCGCCGGCGCGCCGGCCGAAGAAGCCGTGCCCGCGGGGCTCAGCCGCCGCCCGGTCCGTCCGCGCCGCGGTCACGCCGCGCGTCTCGTCGTACATGGCCGGTTCACCCGCCGGCACGGCGCCGGCCGCCATCGCCGGTTCCGTCACCACGACGTCGCGCGCATGCCGCACCGCCAGGCGCCCCACGGCCGCCCCGCCCAGGAACACGATCAACGCCCCCAGGCCGGTGAAGTAGGTGATCTCGAGCAGGGCACGTTTCACGTCCGTCGCGGCCATCGGTTGACCGACGTCGCCGATGCCCAGCGTCGGCGCGAACGCGCGCCCGACGATGAACCAGGCGCCGGCAACGACCGCCAGCCAGCCGCCCAACACCGCATTCGCGCGGTTGCCGGAGAGCAGCACCAGCAGGCCGCCCACCGCGGCCGCGGCGCCGGGGAGCACCTCGAGCCAACCCTTGGCCGTGGTCCAGGTCCATGCCGGGTCGGACATGTAGGCCCAGTCGACGTTGGCCCCGAAGAACGGCACCAGCGCCCCCCAGGCGCCGAGAAGAACAAGGAGTAGCCCGGTCAGCGCGCCGCGGGTACGTGGCATGTACAGCGCGCGAGGGCGTTCGTAGTCGTGGCGCGTGGTCCTCATCAGAATCTCCTTCACAGGTATTGCTGCTGTGACCCTGGTTACCCCTGCCGGACCGCACGTAACCGACTGCGGACCACCTAGGTGTTTGCTGTGCGACCCCGCGGCGGCCGCGCCGAAGGTGTCCCGCGCCCGATTACCCGTGGTGGCGATGGCCTGAGCGGGCCGAACCGCGCGCTCGGCGGGCCTTTGAGGACTTGCTCGTCCGACAGGTCACGATTTGGTAATGGTCGGGTCCGCTAGTCGAACAGGCCCGGTTGCCCCAGCCCCGTGACCCCCGGCGGCGGGCTCATGCCCAGGTGCGTCCACGCCTGGGCGGTGGCCACCCGGCCGCGGGGCGTACGCGCGACCATCCCGGCGCGGACCAGGAACGGCTCGCACACCTCCTCGACGGTGGTGGCCTCCTCGCCCACGGCCACCGCCAGCGTCGACACCCCGACCGGCCCGCCGCCGAAGCTGCGGGTCAGCGCCGACAACACCGCCCGGTCCAGCCGGTCCAGGCCGAGTTCGTCGACGTCGTAGACCGCCAGCGCGGCCTTGGCGACGTCGCGGGTGATCACCCCGTCGGCGCGGACCTCGGCGAAGTCCCGGACCCGGCGCAGCAGCCGGTTGGCGATGCGCGGCGTGCCGCGCGAGCGGCGGGCGATCTCCTCGGCGGCCTCGGCGCCCAGCTCGATGCCCAGGATGCCGGCGGAGCGGGCCAGCACGCGCTCCAGCTCGGCCGGCTCGTAGAAGTCCATGTGTGCGGTGAAGCCGAACCGGTCGCGCAGCGGCCCGGTCAGCGCGCCGGAGCGGGTGGTGGCGCCGACCAGGGTGAAGGGCGCCACCTCCAGCGGTATCGACGTCGCCCCGGGACCCTTGCCCACCACCACGTCGACCCGGAAGTCCTCCATGGCCAGATACAGCATTTCCTCGGCGGGCCGGGCGATGCGGTGAATCTCGTCGATGAACAGCACGTCGTGCTCGACCAGGTTGGACAGCATGGCGGCCAGGTCACCGGCGCGTTCCAGCGCGGGACCCGACGTCACCCGCAACGACGACCCGAGTTCGGCGGCGATGATCATGGCCAGCGACGTCTTGCCCAGCCCGGGCGGACCCGACAGCAGGATGTGATCGGGGGTGCTGCCGCGGTTCTTGGCCCCCTCGATCACCAGTTGCAGCTGTTCGCGCACCCGGGGCTGGCCGATGAACTCCCGCAGCGAACGCGGCCGCAGGCTGACGTCGATGTCCCCCTCCCCGACGGCCAGCGCCGGGGACAGCTCGCGGTCGGCGAAGTCGTCCGTCATTTCGACTTGCCCAGCAGCGACAGGGCGGCGCGCAGGGCACCGGACGTCGTCGCGTCCTGCTCGGCGGCCAACACCTTGTCGGTGGCCTCTTCGGCCTGTTTGACCGGGAAGCCGAGGCCGACCAGGGCCTCCACCACCGGTCCCCGCACCGCGTGCCCGTTCACCACCGACGCGCCGCCCGGTGCGGCCGTCACCGCGCCGACCTTGTCGCGCAGCTCGAGCACCATCCGCTCGGCGCCGCGTTTCCCGATACCGGGAACCCGGGTCAGGGCGGCGACATCACTGTCGTGCAGCACCTGCCGCAGCGCCGCGGCGTCGTGCACGGCCAGCGTCGCCATCGCCAGCCGGGGCCCGACGCCCGACACCGTCAGCAGCGTCAGGAACAGGTCGCGGGTATCGGAGTCTGGAAACCCGTACAGCGTCTGCGAGTCCTCGCGCACCACCATCGCGGTGATCAACCGGGCCTCGGTGCCCGTGCGCAGCGTCGCCAGCGTCGACGGCGTCGCGTTCACCCGGTAGCCGACGCCGGCGGCCTCGATCACCGCGTGATCGAGCGCCACCTCGAGCACCTCGCCGCGCACCGAGGCGATCATCGGGCGGCCTTCAGTCTGGCCAGATACTTGTGCCGCTGCTGTTCGGCCAGCGCCTCGGCGGCGGCCATCCGGGCCAGCATCGGCGCGCGCCAGCAATGACAGATCGCCAGGGCCAGCGCGTCGGCGGCGTCGGCCGGCGTCGGCTTGGCTTGCAGCGCAAGGATTTTCGTGACCATCGCGGTGACCTGGGCCTTGTCCGCGCCGCCGTTGCCGGTCACGGCGGCCTTGACCTCGCTGGGGGTGTGGAAGTGCACGTCGATGCCACGCTTGGCCGCCGCCAGCGCTACCACCCCGCCGGCCTGCGCGGTGCCCATCACCGTCGACACGTTCAGCTGGGAGAACACCCGCTCGATCGCCACGACGTCCGGCCGATGGGTGGCCAGCCAGTGCTCCACGGCATCGCTGATGGCCAGCAACCTCTTGGCCAGCGGCGCGTCCGACGGGGTTCGCACCACGTCGACGTCCAGCGCGACCACGTTGCGCCCGCGCCCGGCTTCCACGACCGACAGCCCGCATCGGGTCAGCCCGGGGTCGACGCCCATCACCCGCATTGCCCGCTCCCACCTGTAGAACAGCTGTTCGATACCCTAGCGGGCGGGACCGACCGGCTCGCGGAGGACACGCGGCGGCAGCGCCCAATTCGCGGCCGGGAGGTTCCAGCGCCGAATCCGCCGAAAAGCTGTTAGCTTTAGCCGACGTTCGCTCGAGCAAGGTGGCAACGGAAGGGCTCGCGTGGGATCACTGCTGGTCATTATCGCGATCGTGCTGTTCATCGCGTCCATCGTGGTGCTCGTCATCGCTTTGCGACGTCCCAAGCAGCCGGGCCCGCCCCGGGGACGTCAGGACCCGCTCTCGTTCAACGCGATGCCGGAGTTCGGCCCCCGCCAGCTCGGCCCGGGCGCCATCGTCAGCTACGGCGGAGTCGACTACGTGGTGCGCGGGTCGGTGACGTACCGCGAGGGCCCGTTCGTGTGGTGGGAGCACCTGCTGGAGGGCGGCGACCAGCCGATCTGGTTCAGCGTCGAGGAGGACGACGGGCGCCTCGAGCTGGCGATGTGGGTCAGCCGCAAGGACGTCCGGCTGCAGCCGGGTGACCAATATGTCGTCGACGGGGTGACGTTTCACGAGTCCGAACGCGGTCGCGCCTCGTTCACCACCGAGGGCACCACGGGTCTGCCGGCGGGCGGCGAGATGGAGTTCGTCGACTGCGCCAACTCCGACGAGTCCGCACTGCTCTCGTTCGAACGCTGGGCACCGGGCACGCCGTGGGAGGTGTCGACCGGCAAGCCGGTGCTGACCGGCGAGCTGACGGTGTATCCCGCGCCCCCGCCCTCCCCGTCCTCCTAGGAGCGCGTCGGTGCCGCTTCACCAGCTCCCGTCCTCCTAGGAGCGCGTCGGTGCCGCTTCACCAGCTCGCCGTAGCGCCTTCGGACGTCTCGGGCGAAAACCTCGGGCTCGCCCTCAACGCGCCCGCACCGCCACCCCTGGCGACCTGCCTGCTGGCCCACCCCGCCGGCGGCGCGCTGCTGCTCGGGGTCCTCGGCGCCTCGCACGTCGTCACGGTGGAGCACGCCGCGGGCCGGTTCTCCGAGGAGGTCTCCTGCACGGCGCGCGGCCACGGCGTCGACCTGCCGGAGCGCACGGCCACCGCCGGCTACTCCCTGGAATCCCGCACCGACACGTACGGCGAGGCGACCTTCCGCCGCATTGCCGGTGATCTCCGTGACCGGTGCGCGCGCGAAAAGGGTTGGCTCGGCGGCTCTTTTCCCGGTGACGACGCCGCGCTGACCGCGTTGGCCGCCGAGGCCGACGGCGCCGGCTGGCGCTGGCAGACCTGGCACCTGTATCCGGCCGCCCGGGTGGCGTCGGGCGGCATGGTGGTGCACACGGCGAGCCGGTGGCATCCATGAGCCGCAACCGCCTGTTCGTGATCGCGGGCGCGCTCGCGGTGGCCGCCGTCGCCTGCCTGGTGCCCGGAATCATCTTGCTGCAGAAGAACATCGGGTCCTACATCGCCGGCCACTATCACGAGTACGCCCACGACGCGAACGGGACGCGCTACGAGTGCAGCGGTTCCCCCGACGACGTGGCCGACACGCTCGCCGAATACGAGGCGCCCCAGGCCCGCGCCGCCAACGGCGACAACGAGTACCTGCGCTACAGCAACAACATCGTGATCGTCGGCCCCGACGGCAACCGCCCGTGCAGCATCCGCGTGGAGGGCCTGAACGCCGGATACAGCCACGGCGCCTTCATCTTCCTCGGCCCCGGCTTCACCCCCGGCTCCCCCTCGGGCGGCGCCGGGGGCACCCCGGGTGGCCCCGGCGGAACCAAATGACGGCCCACCACCACAAAGGAGAGAACCATGTACCTCGCCGTCGAGATCGGCACCGTCGACCTCAATCCCGTCCTGAGAGGCGCAGTCGCGACGATCCTGTACTTCTGTGTCGGCATGGCGGTACTTCTCGTCGGGTTCTTCGCGGTCGACGTGTTGACCCCCGGCAATCTGCGCCGACTGGTGTTCATCGACCGTCGGCCCAACGCCGTGGTCATCGCGGGCGCGATGTACATCGCCCTGACCGTCGTCATCGTCACCGCCATCGCGAACAGCTATAGCCAGCTGGGTCAGGGGCTGGTCGGCGTGGCGGTGTACGGGCTGATGGGCGTGATCCTGCTCGGAATTGCTTTGGTGGCAATGCATCTGCTGATCCCGGGCAGCTTCCACGAGCACGTCGACGAGCCGGAGCTGCATCCGGGATCGTTCGCGGTGGCGCTGATCCTGCTCGCGGTGGGATGTGTCACGGCCGCCGCCGTGTCATGACATCGGTTGATCTGCCGGCGCCGGAAGTGCGCCGGCCCGCGGATTCCTCGCTGCGCTGGCGGGCCGTGCTGCTGGCCGCGGTCGCGGCGTGCGCGGCGTCCGGGATCGTCTACGAGCTCGCGCTGCTCACGCTGGCGGCGAGCCTCAACGGCGGCGGGATCGTCGCCACGTCGCTGATCGTCGCGGGCTACATCGCCGCGCTCGGCCTGGGCGCCCTGGTGATCAAGCCGCTGCTGGCGCACGCGGCCATGGCATTCATCGCGGTGGAGGTGCTGCTGAGCATCGTCGGCGGCTTGTCGGCCGCGGCGCTGTACACGGTGTTCGCCTTCATCGACGACGAGTCGATGTGGATGCTGGCGGTGGGCACCGCCCTGATCGGTGGGCTGGTCGGCGCCGAGGTGCCGCTGCTGATGACCATGCTGCAACAGGGGCGGATACGCCCCGAAAAAGACCAGGCTCCCGACACCGGCCGGACCCTGGCCAACCTCAACGCCGCCGACTACCTCGGCGCGTTGCTGGGCGGGCTGGTCTGGCCGTTCCTGCTGCTGCCGCAGCTGGGCATGATCCGCGGCGCGGCGGCCAGTGGCATCGTCAACCTGCTGGCCGCGGCGGTTGTGGCGGTGTTCGTGCTGCGCCCGATCGTATCGAGGAGGCAGCTGCTGACGGCGCTGTGCGCGCTGGCCGCGGCGCTCGCGCTGTTGGCCACGCTGCTGGCGCGTTCGGCCGACATCGAGACGACGAGCCGCCAGCGGCTCTACGCCGACCCGATCATCGCCTACCGGCACTCGGCGTATCAGGAGATCGTGGTGACCCAGCGCGGGAACGATATGCGCCTCTACCTCGACGGCGGCCTGCAGTTCTCCACCCGCGACGAGTACCGCTACACCGAAAGCCTGGTCTACCCCGCGCTCGGGGCCGGCGCCCGATCCGTCCTCGTGCTGGGTGGCGGCGACGGCCTGGTGGCCCGCGAACTGCTGCGGCAGCCGGGCATCACCGACATCGTGCAGGTGGAGCTCGACCCCGCGGTGATCCAGCTGGCGCGCACCACCATGCGCGCGGCCAACGGCGGTTCGCTGGACAGCCCGCGGGTCAAGGTGGTGATCGACGACGCGATGCGCTGGCTGCGCGCACCGCACCCGGACGTCATCCCGGCCGGGGGCTTCGACGCCGTCATCGTCGACCTTCCCGACCCCGACACCCCGGTCCTGGGCCGGCTCTATTCGACCGAGTTCTACGCGCTCATCGGGCACGCGCTGGCCGCCGACGGGCTCATGGTGGTGCAGTCGGGCAGCCCGTTCTCGACGCAGACGGCGTTCTGGCGCACCGCCTCCTCGATCCGGGCGGCCGGCTACACGGTGACGCCGTACCACGTGTACGTGCCGACGTTCGGCGACTGGGGCTTCGTCCTGGCGCGCCGCGGGGGCAGCGCCCCCACGCCCGTCGTGCCGCCCAACGCGCCGCCGCTGCGCTTCCTCAACCAGCACGTGCTCGATGCCGCCACAGTGTTTCCCGACGACACCCGGCCCCGCGCTTTGGACCCGTCGACGCTGGACAATCCGCGCATCGTCGACGACATGCGGCACGGGTACGACTAGGGCGTTTCGAACTTCGCCGGCGCTTTTTCGCGTCCCGCGGCGCACACTGAGCAGCGAGCGCCGGACATCTCGCGGTTTCTGGTGTTGGGATCGGTAGCCCACCGCTACCGGTGTACTTGCAAAGCGACGCCACCTAGGCGACCCGCCGGACGCAAGCCGAAGGAACGCACATGGATATCGCCAGAAAAATGTTGCGGGCCGCGGCCGGCCTGCTTCTCTCAGCCGGCCTTGCAATCGCAGGCATCGGACTGACCCAGGGCATCGCGTATGCCAATAAGGGCCCGTTCACGTGGTGTCCAGGGCAGTCCATGGAGTGGCCGAGCGGGCCGAATTCGTCCCGCGGTGTCGCACAGAACTACGTCTGGGATATGTCTGTGTGCCACACGTGGTACATCGTCGCCGACGGGTGGGGCAACGTTCCGCGGATCGCGCTCAACGGACAGCCGACGCTGCAAAGTTCACACACCTGGGACGGCGACAATCCGCCGCCCGACAATCCCTCGGGCGTGAATTGCGGCCCGGGTTGGTGCCCCGTGCCGCCGCACTATGACCCGGGGTTCCACGGATAAGCCGGTGACGGGAGAGCAAGGAGTCGACATGAGCATCAACGAACAGTCTCCCGCGTCGCGCCCGTTCGTGGCGTCCTGCTCGATCTACTCGCCCAATTGGGCCAAACTGACCGGCAAGCGCGCGACGATCTACATCCAGATCGGCTTTTGGGCGATCGTTTTGAGTGTGGTGCTGATGATGGTTGGACGCACCTTTGGCAACTCGCGCGGCTCCCACCGGTCCTTCCCGAACGTTCCCGGCCCGGTGATCGCCTACGGCTGGCTGGCGTTGTTGGCCGTTTTGGGGTTCGCCCTCGGCGCCCTGTTCCTTTGGCGATGGCGCCGCAAGTACCACCTGGACGTCACACCCGAGGGGCTCACGATCGACGGGGGTCGGGGCGATTTCTACTCATTCGCTGACGCCCAGCTAGGCCTGTGGGCGAGTACGGGGCTGGCGCTTCATCTGCGACGGGGCCCCCACCAATTCATTCTCGGCGGACGCGACTGTCGCGTTGGCCCGACGACACCGCTCAGTGCCCCGCCGGCGCCGCTCGTCGACGCCTGGTTGTCCCAGCCGGAGTTCGTCGCGATGTTGTCCCTGAGCGGCCGCTGGCGCGGCTTGGCTGTGGGCGAACCCGCACCGGGGGATCCGGTTCGCTGTGTGCTGTTTCCGAACCCTTTGTTGATCCAGCAGATGGGGCCGTTCGCGCTGATGAAGAAACAGCGATTGACGCAATCCCTGTCACAGCCGCAGCTGTTCGTCGACGTCGATGACGACACGATCCGGGTGATCGACGCGGACAGCAACGCGCTTACCGCCTCGGCATCGCTCTCGCAGGTGACCGCGACCAGGGCCACCTACCGGCTCGACGATGTTGCCGGCCAGTACTTTTCCACGATGCCCGCTGTGACCCTTGGCGTTCCCGGTTCCCAACCACTGACCATCGGATGCCGGGACTTCAGCGGGCTGAAGCAGCGATTCCTATGGGGCGAAAACGTGGCCATGATCAACGACCCTCCGGCTTATGCCGTCTCGGGCGCCGACTGGATGACGCTGACAGAAAAGCTCCACTTGGCCTCGTAATGCCGACGACCGGCCGACCCTCAGTCCTCGTCGAGGGCGGCCAGAACCTCGTCGGACAGGTCGACGTTGGTCCAGACGTTCTGCACGTCGTCGCTGTCTTCCAGGGCGTCGACGAGCTTGAACACCTTCCTGGCGCCGTCGACGTCCACCGGCACGCTGACCGAGGGCTGGAAGCTGGCCTCCGCGGACTCGTAGTCGATGCCGGCGTCCTGCAGGGCGGTCCGCACGGCGACCAAGTCCGTTGGCTCCGAGATGATCTCGAAGCTTTCGCCCAGGTCGTTGACGTCCTCGGCGCCCGCGTCCAGCACGGCGGCCAGCAGGTCGTCCTCGGTCAGCCCGTTCTTCTCCAGGGTCACCACGCCCTTGCGGGTGAACAGATACGACACCGAGCCCGGATCGGCCATGGTTCCGCCGTTGCGGGTCACCGCCACCCGAACCTCACCGGCCGCGCGGTTGCGGTTGTCGGTCAGGCACTCGATCAGCACCGCCACGCCGTTGGGCCCGTAACCCTCGTACATGATCGTCTGGTAGTCGGCGCCGCCGGCTTCCTCGCCGGCACCGCGCTTGCGGGCGCGCTCGATGTTGTCGTTGGGCACCGAGGTCTTCTTCGCCTTCTGGATGGCGTCGTAGAGGGTCGGGTTGCCGGCCGGGTCCCCGCCCCCGGTACGGGCGGCGACCTCGATGTTCTTGATCAGCCGGGCAAACTCCTTGCCCCGGCGCGCGTCCTTGACGGCCTTCTGGTGCTTGGTGGTGGCCCACTTGGAATGGCCGCTCATCGGTGTCTCTTACCTCTTCTGTCTTCGAAAGTTCGCCAGACGAGTCTACGTGCACGTCGAGCGTGGGCTTTATGTACGTGATCGGCCCCGAATTCGTCCATAGGCCCCACACTCGATGCAGCGGGCGCCAGCGTTCAGGCGACGCCGTTGACGATGTCCACGAAGAGCTGGTGGACGCGGCGATCGCCCGTCATCTCGGGGTGAAACGCCGTCGCCAACTTGGCGCCCTGCCGCACCGCGACCGTGTGCCCCGACGCCTCGGCCAGCACCTGCACCTCGGCACCGGCGCGCTCGACCCACGGGGCGCGGATGAACACCGCGCGCACCGGGCCGTCCAGACCGGCGAACGGTATGTCGCCCTCGAACGAATCGACCTGACGCCCAAAGGCGTTGCGGCGCACCGTCATATCGATCGCACGCAGCGGCAGCGCCTCCCGGCCGCCCGCGCCGGCGTCGAGGATCTCGCTGGCCAGCAGGATCATGCCCGCGCACGCACCGTAGGCGGGCAGCCCGTCGGCGAGCAGCCCGCGCAGCGGCTCCAGCAGGTCGAGGTCGAGCAGCAGGTGGCTCATGGTGGTGGACTCGCCACCGGGAATGACCAGCCCGTCGACCTTCTCCAGCTCGTCGCGGCGCCGCACCGGCATCGCCTCGGCCCCGGCTTCGTCCAGCGCGGCCAGGTGTTCGCGGGTGTCCCCCTGCAGCGCCAGCACCCCGATTCGGGGACCGCTCACGGCTGGAATCCGAGCTGGAAGCGGGTCAGCCCCTCCTGCATGACCGCCGCCACCATCTCGCCGGACTGGGTGAAGATCTTGCCCTGGCACAGCGAGCGGCCGCCGCTGGCCGACGGCGACGACTGGTCGTAGAGCAGCCACTCGTCGGCCCGGAACGCGCGCATGAACCACATCGCGTGGTCCAGCGACGCCACCTGCAGATGCTCGCGCACGTCGAGGTGGTTGACCTGCGCCGATCCCAGCAGCGTGAGGTCGCTCATGTAGGCCAGGGCGCAGATGTGCAGCACCGGATCGTCCGGCAGCGGGTCACGGTGGCGAAACCACACCTGCTGCTGGGAGGCCTTGCCGGGCGACAGCTGCAGCTGTTCGCGCGGCACGATGCAGACGTCCCACTCCTCGAACTGCTTGAATCCGGCGTCGTCGAACACCTTGATCGAGTCCAGGCCGGGCAGCCCCTCGGGCGGGGGCGCGGCCGGCATCACATCCTGGTGGTGGATGCCCTCCTGGTCGGTCTGGAAGGACGCCCCCATGCTGAAGATGATTTCCCCGTGCTGGATCGCGTTGACGCGCCGGGTGGCGAACGACCCGCCGTCGCGGGTGCGCTCGACGATGAAGACCGTGGGCTCGTTGGCGTCCCCGGGCCGCAGGAAGTAGCCGTGCAGCGAGTGCACCTGGTAGCGCGGGTCGACGGTGCGCACCGCCGAGACGAGCGACTGGCCGGCGACGTGGCCGCCGAACGTGCGCTGGAAATATCCCGACTCCGGGCTGAACACCCGACCGCGATAGATGTTGACCTCGAGTTGCTCGAGATCAAGGATCTCTTCGATCGCCACTGACTGTTCTTACCAGCCGCGTTCGGCCAGCCGATGGGGCTGCGCGATCTGCTCGACGTTGATGCCCACCATCGGCTCGCCCAGGCCGCGCGACACCTTGGCCAGCACGTCCGGGTCGTCGTAGAACGTGGTGGCCTTGACGATGGCGGCGGCGCGCTGCGCGGGATCCCCCGACTTGAAGATGCCGGAGCCGACGAAGACGCCCTCGGCGCCAAGTTGCATCATCATGGCCGCGTCGGCGGGGGTGGCGATGCCGCCGGCGGTGAACAGCGTGACGGGCAGCTTGCCGGCGCGGGCCACCTCGACGACGAGCTCGTACGGCGCGCGCAATTCCTTTGCGGCGACGTATAATTCGTCCTCCGACATCGAGGTCAGCCGTCGGATTTCACCGCTGATCGCCCGCATGTGCGTGGTCGCGTTGGAGACGTCTCCGGTGCCGGCCTCGCCCTTGGACCGGATCATCGCCGCGCCCTCGCTGATGCGGCGCAGCGCCTCGCCCAGGTTGGTCGCCCCGCACACGAACGGCACGGTGAACTTCCACTTGTCGATGTGATGGGTGTAGTCGGCCGGGGTCAGCACCTCGGACTCGTCGACGTAGTCGACGCCGAGGCTCTGCAGGATCTGCGCCTCGACGAAATGCCCGATGCGCGCCTTGGCCATCACCGGGATGGTGACCGCGGCGATGATGCCCTCGATCATGTCCGGGTCGCTCATCCGCGACACCCCGCCCTGGGCGCGGATGTCGGCGGGCACCCGTTCCAGCGCCATCACCGCGACGGCGCCGGCGCCCTCGGCGATGCGGGCCTGCTCGGGGGTGACGACGTCCATGATGACGCCGCCCTTGAGCATCTCGGCCATGCCGCGCTTGACCCGCGCGGTTCCGGTGCGTCCGCTGCCGTTCGGTGACGCGGCGGTATCCACTGCTGATCTCCTTCAACCGTTGTCGCCCCAGTCTAGTGGGGGGCGCGACACGGATTTGCCAACCGCCGAGCGACAAAGGGCCGATTGGCCCTAGGCCCCGAAATCGAGCCCTTGCTACACACGTCTTCGTTAGCTTGCTCACACCGTTGCTGCGAGGCGACGGATAGCGGGGCCACGTAGTTGCGGGACGGCGGCCGTCGACCGGGCTGAGGAGGGGTCGGGATGGTGCCGGATTTTGGGCTGCTGCCGCCCGAGATCAATTCCGGTCTGATGTATGCCGGTCCGGGCTCGGGGTCCGTGCTGGCCGCCGCGTCCGCGTGGGCGGGGTTGGCCGCCGAGCTGGGCTGGGCGGCGTCGTCGTATGCGACGGTGGTCGCGGCGTTGGCGGGCGGCCCGTGGCTGGGTCCGTCGGCCGTCGCGATGGCGGCCGCGGCCAGCCCGTTCGTCACCTGGTTGGCGGCCACCGCGATCGAGGCCGAGCAGGTGTCGACCCAGGCGATGGCGGCGGCGGCCGCGTACGAGGCGGCGTTCGCGATGACCGTGCCGCCGCCCGTGATCGCCGCCAACCGCGCCCAGTTGATGACGTTGGTCGCGACGAACTTCTTCGGTCAGAACACCCCCGCGATCATGGCCACCGAGGCGCAATACACGGAGATGTGGGCCCAGGACGCCGCCGCGATGTCCGCCTACGACGCCGCCACGCTGGCGGCGGCCGCCCAGTTGACGGCCTTCACCGAACCGCCCGACGGCCTGGGCGCCGCCCCTCAGCCCGTCGACAGCCTCGCGACCGCCGCGGATTCGGCGGCGACCCAGACGCAATCGGTCACGTCGGACGCCCAGCTGATGTCGTCGCTGTTCGACTCGTTCGGGCTCTCGCCGTCGTCGGCCTCGGGGCTGTCGCCGCTGGAGATGCTCTCGATGAGCGGCGAATTCGCGCTGCAACCCATGAGCATGCTGATGAGCCAGCTCGTCGGCCAGTTCATGGGTGGCGCCAACCCGTTGATGAGCGGCGCCGTCGGCGGCATGCCGTCGATGGGTTCGGTATTGGCGTCCGCCGGTTCGGCCATGGGGACCACGAGCCCGTCCCAACTCGGCGCCCCCGCGGTGCTGGCGGACGTCGGACGGGCGGGTTCCGTTGGGGCGCTGTCGGTTCCGCCGAGCTGGACCACCGAGGTGCAGGCGACGTCGCCGGCTGGGCCGGTTGCCGGGTTACCGGCCACCGGTGTTAGCCAGGTGACGCCCAACCTGCCGAGGGTGCCGTTCAAGCCCGCGGTCAGCACGGGTGGGCGCGGGGTGGCCGGGGTTGCCCCGGCGGCCGAGGCGTCGCGCTCCGGCGTGGTGGCGCGCCCGGTGGTCGGCTAGGCGGGCGGCGATGCGATGTCGTATGTGATCACGGCCCCGGAGACGTTGACGGCGGCCGCCGGCGATTTGCAGGGAATCGGTTCGGCGATCGCCGCCGCCGACGGGGCGGCGGCCACCCCGACGACCATGGTGTTCCCCCCGGCCGCGGACGCGGTGTCCCTGCGCACCGCGGCTCTGTTCGCCACGTACGGCCAGCGCTACCAGGAGCTAGCGACGCGCGCGGAAGCCTTCCATCAGCGGCTCGTGCAGACACTGCTCGGCAGCAGCGATTCGTATGCCCAGGCCGAAGCCTCCAACGCGGCCGCCACGCAACTGACGCCGGCGCTGCCCTCGCAACAGACGGTGAGTGGAGGCTTGAGCTTGGCCAGCCAAGCGCCAAGCACCCCGACGACGACGTCGTCGACCAACGTGGCGTTGATCATGGGCGGCACCGGGAACCCGCAACCCACCCCCTCCTACGTGACTTCGGTCTACAACACCTACATCGCGCCGCATTACCCCGGCTATACGCCGGAGGGCCTGACCACGCCGGAGGACTTCTGGCCCGTCACCGGCCTCACGAGCGAAACGTTCGGCCAGTCGGTCCGACAGGGCGTGACGATACTGAACAACGCGATCCTGACCGAAACCGGCGCAGGCAATCATGTTGTCGTCCTGGGCTATTCGCAAAGCGCCACCATCGCCACCCTGGAAATGCGCTATCTGGACGCCCTGCCCGCAGCCATCCGGCCGAGTTCGGACCTGCTGTCGTTCGTGTTGCTCTCCGACCCAAACGTTCCGGGCACCGGTATCCTGACGCACTTCATCCCCGGCTTCGGGGCGTTTCACGTGGTGACCCCGGTGGACACCCTCTACCAGACCGCCATCTACACGCTGCAATACGACCCCGTCGCCTACTTCCCGCGGTCGATCTTCAACATTGCGGCCGACCTCAACGCCCTGTTGGGCTTCCCCTACCTGCACGGGACCTACCCGACTCTGAGCGCGGCGCAGGTCGCCACGGCCATCCAGACGCACATCGGGATGACCACCTACTACCTGATTCCCACACAAAACCTGCCCCTCCTGGACCCGCTGCGCCTGATCCCCGTCTTCGGCAACCCGCTGGCCGACCTGCTCCAGCCCTTCCTGCGCCCGTTCGTCGACTTCGGTTACGCCACCGGCCTTCCCGGACCGTTCCAGACCCTCTCGGTCACCGTTGCCGGTGGCCTGAGCCCGGTTGGCGCGCAGGCGATTCCGGAATCACTGTCCGCAGGGTTGAGCCTGCCACCGGAGTCGCTGGCAGCGGGGTTGAGCCTGCCGCCCGACCTCCATGTCGCGATCGACGGGTTCTAGCGGTCAGCGGATGGATTGCAGCGGGCCCGGGACCCGGCCGCCGGCCAGCGCGGCCGCGTCGTTGAGCAGTTCAACGAGCTGCATCGGGTACACCGTCTCGCCGGCCGCCGCCAGCCGGAGGATGTCCGCGGCATCGCACCAGCGGTGACCGTGGATGTAGCTGTGTTCCAAATTCGTTCGGCCCGCATCGGAGGGCTCGAACCGGCGGGTGCGGTAGACGAAATAGAACTCTTCACTGTCGATCAGGGAGCCGTTGAACTCGAACACCTCGTCGCGCCGCCAGACGGGGCCGACCATCTCGCCGGGTGCGACCCGCAGCCCGGTTTCTTCGGCCAGTTCCCGGGCGGCGGCCTCGGCCAACCGCTCCCCCTTGTGCACCTCGCCGCCGACGGTGATCCACCATTTCGGCGCTTCGTTCTTGAGTGGGTCGCGGCCGATCGCCGGATCCGATCCGCGCAGCAGCAGCACCGCGCCCGTTTCGTCGAGCAGGACGACGCGCGCCGACGTGCGGTGGTTGAGCACCCCGTGGTCGCCGTGGGCCAACGCGTGCGGCCGCTCGACGATTTCGAAATAGCTGGGTAGCGCGGCGGTCCCGCCGAGGCGAAGGGTTCGGACCAGGAACCGCTCGCGCAGTGCAAGGGTGTCGCGGACCGCGTCGTTGTGGAAGCGGCGGGCCAGCAGCACCCGGGCCTCGGCGTCGGCCAGCTCGGCGATCAGCCCGGCCGGCAGCGATGCCGGGTCGACGATCGCGAGCGCGGCCGACAGCTGGTTCTCGCAAGCCTCGCGGTCCTGCCGCGGCGCGGCCTCGGCGGCGTCGGCCAGCGCGGCCAGCCGCCTGCCCTCGGAGGCGCCGCCGTACGCGTCGATGGCGACCGCCCGGGCGACCACCGCGCGCCGCGCCAACGCTCCGTCGAGCGCCTGCCACGACAGGTCGTAGCGGACGTGGAGCCGGTCCAGCCGGTTCGCCGTCTGATAGGCCCAGGCGCCCAAGATGGCCAGCAGCCCGACCAGCACCGCGATGGCGACCATCCACGTCATCAGCCGGCCACCTCGACCTTGGCGCCGGACGCGGCGACCGTCTCGTAGACCCGCATGATCTGGCTGGCCACCACCGACCAGTCGTAGCGCTGGACGGCCGCCGAACCGGCGGCCACAAACCGTTCGCGCAGCACATCGTTTTCTAGCACCGAAACCAGGGCGTCCGCGAGCGCAGCGCCGTCACCGACGGGCACCAGGCACCCCACCTCGCCGTCGAGCAGCACCCGCCGAAAGGCGTCCAGGTCGCTGGCCACCACCGCGGTGCCGGCGGCCATGGCCTCGACCAGAACGATGCCGAAGCTCTCGCCGCCGACGTGCGGAGCGCAGTACACGTCGGCGCTGCGCATCGCCGACGCCTTCCCGGCATCGTCGACCTGACCCAAGAAGCGCATGTGCTTCACCAGTTCGCCTGCCTGGCCACGCAATTCGTCCTCATCGCCGCGACCGACGATGAGCAGTTGCACGTCCGGAAACCGCTGAACCACCCTGGGCAGCGCATCGAGCAGGACCGACATCCCCTTGCGCGGCTCGTCGTAGCGGCCCAAGAACAGCACCGTCTTGCCGGGCCGCGGGTAGCCGTCCAGCGGCGGCGCGGAGGCGAACGAGTCGACGTCCACCCCGTTGGGGATCTCGACCGCGTCGGTGCCCAGGGCCTCCATCTGCCAGCGGCGGGCCAGATCGGAGACCGCGATCCGCCCGACGATCTTTTCGTGCATCGGCCGCAGGATGCCCTGGAAGACGGTCAGCGTCAGCGACTTGGTGGTCGAGGTGTGAAACGTCGCGACGATGGGCCCCTCGGCGATGTTGAGGGCCAGCATCGACAGGCTGGGCGCGTTGGGCTCGTGCAGGTGCAGGACATCGAAGTCACCCAGCATGAGCCACCTCTTCACCTTGCGGTGCGTCGCCGGGCCGAACCGCAGCCGGGCCACCGAGCCGTTGTACGGAATCGGAACGGCCTTGCCGGCCGAGACGACGTAGTCGGGTAAGACCGCTTGCGGCGACGCCGGCGCCAGCACGCTCACCTCGTGCCCGCGGCGGCGCATCACCTCGGCCAGCTGCAGGACGTGCGACTGCACCCCGCCCGGTACGTCGAACGAGTAGGGGCACACCATCCCGATTCGCATCAGGTCTCCCGGAGGCGCGCCCGTTTAGCGTCGGACAGGTCGGCCAGCCACTGGGGTTGCAGCATGTGCCAATCCTCGGGGTACGCGGCGATGTTCTCGGCGAACTGGTCCGCCAAGGCCTGGGTGATCGCGCCGACGTCGCCGCTGCTGCAATCCAGCGGCGGCTGCATCCACACCCTCGAGCGGTCGTCCTCGAACCAGCAGTGCGACGGCAGCAGCGCCGCCCCGGTCTCGATCGCGAGCTTCGCCGGGCCCGCCGGCATCCGGGTGGGTTCGCCGAAGAAGTCGACCTGAACCCCGGTGCGGGTGAGGTCTCGCTCGGCCATCAGGCACACCACCCGGTTGGCCCGCAGCCGCTCGCACAACACCTCGAAGGGGGGCCGTTCGCCCCCGGACAGCGGCAGCACCTCGAAGCCGAGGCGTTCGCGGAAGGCAATGAAACGCCGGTACAGCGACTCGGGTTTGAGCCGCTCGGCAACCGTGGTGAAAGTGCCGTGTGTCTGCGCGAGCCACACCCCGGCCATGTCCCAATTGCCACTGTGCGGCAACGCACATATCGCGCCGCGGCCCGTGGCCAGCGCCGCCGCCAGATTGTCTTGCCCGTCGACCGAATCGTGGAGCTGGCTCGCCAGCTTGCGGTGGTCCATCGTCGGCAGCCGGAACGCCTCCCGCCAGTAGCGGGCGTAGGAGGCCAGCGAGGCCCGCATCAGCTCGTCGGGCACCTCGGCGGGCGGCACGCCGATGACACGGGCCAGGTTCTTGCGCAACTGCTCGGGGCCGCCGCCGCGGGCGGCGTAGCGCGCTCCCGTGTCAAACGCGGTGCGCGCCGCGAATTCCGGCATCGCCCGCACAGCCATCCAGCCGGCCGCGTATGTCCAGTCGGTCGCGGTGCGAGTCACCAGGCCGCCGATCATGGCTGACCCGTTCTCGGCATGCGCTCCGTCGCGCCGGGCGAGGTCCACACCGTGCGCATCCGCTGCAGGCAGGTGACCACGCTGGCCGCCGCCAGCAGCCACATCGCCACCGGCAGCGCCGGCGGCCAGGCCACAAACGGGAAGTCCGACACCCCGGCGCCGACCAGCACGATGATCAAGCGTTCCGGGCGTTCGATGAGGCCGCCGTCGCCGCGCAGCCCGCTGGCCTCGGCCCGCGCCTTGATGTAGGAGATCACCTGCGACGTGACGAGGCAGATCAACGTCGCCACCGCCAGCAGCTTGTCGTGCAGCCCGAAGGCCGCCCACCACAGCAGCCCGCAGAACACCGCCCCGTCGCTGACCCGGTCGCACGTGGCGTCCAGCACGGCGCCGAACCGGGTGCCGCCCCCGCGCTCGCGTGCCATGGCGCCGTCGAGCATGTCGAACAGCACGAAGAACCAGACGACCAGCGTGCCGATGAACAGCTTGCCCATCGGGAACAGCGTCAGCGCCCCGGCCACCGCCACGATGGTGCCCAGAACGGTGACCGCGTCCGGTGTCAGCCCGATCCGCAGGCACGCCCGGGCGGTCGGTGTGGTGAGCCGCGCGAACGCCGCTCGCGACAGGAACGGCACCTTACTCATGACTGGTTAGCCCACTCCGTGGCCAGCAGCCGGCGGGTTTCGCGCAGCAACTGCGGGATCACCTTGGACCCGCCGATGATGGTGATGAAGTTGGCGTCGCCGCCCCAGCGCGGCACGACGTGCACGTGCAGGTGTTCAGCCAGCGACCCGCCCGCCGAGGTGCCCAGATTGAGGCCGACGTTGAAGCCGTGCGGCCGCGACACGTTCTTGATGACGCGAATAGCCTTCTGTATGAAGGCCATCAGCTCCGCGCTCTCCTCGACGGTGAGGTCCTCCAGCTCGGACACCCGCCGATACGGCACCACCATCAGGTGCCCCGGGTTGTAGGGGTAGAGGTTGAGGACGGCGTAGACCAGTTCGCCGCGGGCGACCACCAGGCCTTCCTCGTCGGACAGTTGCGGGATGTCGGTGAACGGTTGCTCGGTCTTGCCGTTATCGCGCTTCATCGGCGCTTCGGCGAGATACGTCATCCGGTAGGGCGTCCACAACCGTTGCAGGTGGTCGCTCTGGCCGACACCGGTGTCCAGGATGGTGTCATCGACGCGGTCGTCGGGATCACTCACCGCCGGTTACCTTCACGAGTTCGGCTGTGGGGACGGCGTTTTCGCGATCCGCGATCCAAGCCACGATGGCGTCGACGGCGCTGTCGCGGGGCACGCCGTTGATCTGGGTGCGGTCGCCGAAGCGGAAACTCACCGCCTCCGCCTGGACGTCGCGGTCACCGGCCAGCAGCATGAACGGCACCTTCTGGCCGGTGTGGTGGACGATCTTCTTGGCCATCCTATCGTCGCTGCCGTCCACCTCGACCCGCACTCCGTGCGATTTCAGCTGCGCGGCAACGCTGTTCAGGTAGGGCAGGTGTTCGTCGGCGACCGGGATGCCGACCACCTGCACGGGCGCCAGCCACGCCGGGAAGGCCCCCGCGTAGTGCTCGGTGAGGATGCCGAAGAACCGCTCGATCGACCCGAACAGCGCGCGGTGGATCATCACGGGCCGCTGCCGGGTTCCGTCCGGGGCGGTGTACTCCAGCTCGAAGCGTTCCGGGAAGTTGAAGTCCACCTGGATGGTCGACATCTGCCAACTACGGCCCAGCGCATCCCGGGCCTGCACGGAAATCTTCGGGCCGTAGAACGCGGCGCCGCCGGGGTCGGGAACCAGTTCCAGGCCCGACTCGGCCGCCACCTCGGCAAGCGAGTTGGTGGCCTGCTCCCACATCTCGTCGGTGCCGACGAACTTCTCCGGGTCCTTGGTGGAGAGCTCCAGATAGAAGTTTTCCAGGCCGTAGTCGCCCAGCAGTTCGAGCACGAACCGCAGCAGCGACGCCAATTCGCCGTGCAGCTGCTCGCGGGTGCAGAAGATGTGCGAATCGTCCATCGTGAACCCGCGCGCCCGGGTGAGCCCGTGCACCACACCGGACTTCTCGTAACGGTAGACGGTCCCGAACTCGAAGAGCCGCAACGGAAGTTCGCGATAGGAACGCCCTCGCGACCGGAAGATCAGCGTGTGCATCGGGCAGTTCATCGGCTTGAGGTAGTAGTCCTGCCCCGGCTTGCGCACGGTGCCGTCCTCGCCCAGTTCGGCGTCCAGGTGCATCGGCGGGAACATCCCGTCGGCGTACCAGTCCAGGTGGCCCGAGGTGTGGAAGAGCTGCGCCTTGGTGATGTGCGGAGTGTTGACGAATTCGTAACCGGCCTCGATGTGCTTGCGCCGCGAATACTCCTCGAGCTCCCTGCGCACCACGCCGCCCTTGGGGTGGAAAACGGCCAGCCCGGAACCGATCTCGTCGGGGAAGCTGAACAGGTCCAGCTCGGTGCCCAGCTTGCGGTGGTCGCGGCGCTGCGCTTCCGTGAGCAGCTCGAGGTGGCGGTCCAGCGCCTCCTGCGACTCCCACGCCGTGCCGTAGATGCGTTGCAGGCTGGCGTTCTTCTGGTCGCCCCGCCAGTAGGCGGCGGAGCTTCGGGTCAGCTTGAACGCCGGGATGTGCTTGGTGGTCGGGATGTGCGGTCCGCGGCACAGGTCGCCCCAAACCCGTTCGCGGCTGCGGGGATTGAGGTTGTCGTAGGCGGTGAGCTCGTCGCCGCCCACCTCCATGATGTCTGGGTCACCGGACTTGTCGTCGACGAGTTCGAGCTTGTAGGGCTCGTTCGCCAACTCCGCGCGCGCCTGGTCCTTGGACTCGTAGACCCGGCGCTCGAACAGCTGTCCGTCTTTGACGATCTGGCGCATCCGCTTCTCCAGCGCCGCCAGATCCTCGGGGGTGAACGGCTCCGCCACGTCGAAGTCGTAGTAGAAGCCATCGGTGATGGGCGGCCCGATCCCCAACTTGGCGTGGGGGAACATTCCCTGGACGGCCTGGGCCAACACGTGCGCGGCCGAATGCCGGATGACGCTGCGGCCCTCGTCGGTGTTGGCGGCGACGGGGACGACCTCGACGTCGGCGTCGGGCACCCAGCTCAGGTCGCGCAGCTTGCCGTCGGCGTCGCGCACCACCACGATCGCGTCCGGCGCCCCCCGGCCCGGCAGCCCAGCCTCGCGGACCGCGGCGGCCGCCGTAGTGCCGGCGGGAACCCGGATGGGGGCCTGCGGGTCGCCGCCATCGGCCTGCGGCGATCGCAAGCCCGGCTCGGCCGGGCGCTGCGGGTCGCCGCCATCGGCCTGCGGCGATCGCAAGCCCGGCTCGGCCGGGCGCTGCGGGTCGCCGCCATCGGCCTGCGGGGTGGGCTGTGCGGCGGCACTCATCGGGTCAATTCTCCAGGCTTGGGCATGTCGGAACGATCGCGACCATGCTATCCGTGTGGCCGACCGCGGCCCCACACCGCCGGGCCGCCACTGATTGACCCCTCGATCGAAGTGCGCCTACCGTGCCAGCGTGGTTACCACCATCGAACGGTTGGCCGGGTGGGCCGCTGACCTTCGTCTCGACGATGTCCCCGACGCGGTGGTCGACCTGTGCCGTACCCAACGCCGATCCGTGTTCGCGGCCACGGCCGCATCGGCCGGCGACGTCGCGTCACGGCGTGTGCTCGCCGGCGTCGAAAGCTGGGCCGGCGACGGGCCTGCGGTGGTGCCGGGATTGCACCGTTCCGTCGCCGTCGACGACGCCCTCTACGCCGCGGCCGCGTTGTCGATCGCGCTCGACTTCGACGACTACATGTGCTTCGCGCCCGCCGGCCACTCCGCCGTCTGGGTACCGGTACTCCTGGCCGCCGAGGCCGGCGCCTCGGCGGCCGAGCAACTCACCGCCCAGGTGGCGGCCAACGAGCTCGAGGCCCGCTTGGGGGGCGCCTGCCTGCTCGGGCCGCTCAATGGCCAGCTGTGGTCGTTCGTGCATGCCGCCGGAGCCGCCGTCAGCGCTGGGCTGCTGCTCGGACTCGATGCGGGACGGTTGGCCCATGCCCTGGCCCTTGCCCTCTACCAGGCTCCGCGCCCCACCGTGCCGGGCTTCATGGCCCCCGATTCGAAGCTGCTGACGGCCGCGGAACCGACTGTGGCCGGCGTCCGGGCCGCCCGACTCGCCGCCAGCGGCGTCACCGGTCCGCTGGACGCCCTCGACCACCCGCAGGGCTTCTTCGATGCGTTCTCCTACGCGCCGCTGCCCGCACTTCTGGGTGGTCTCGGCTCCGGTTGGGCGACACGGACTCTGAGCGTCAAGCGGTATCCGGGCTGCGCTTATGTCGACACGGCCGTCGACGCGCTGCACGAACTCGGGCCGCCGCCAGCCGCCGAGGTCGCGTCCGTGGTCGTCGATGCGGGCGTGCTGACGTGCGGGATGGATGCCATGTCGCACGGGTACACGGCCGGCCGCGTGCCCACACCGGTGACCATCAACTTCTCGATCCCGTGGACCGTGGCCGCCACGCTTGTTGCCGGGCGGCTCACACCGGACGAAGTCAACGAGGAATGGCTGGCCGGCCACCACCGCGAGCTCGCCGAGGTCGCCGACCGGGTGTCGTTGCGGCACGACTGGTCGCTCACCCTGCGAACGGCCGAAGCGATGGCACCGCTTCTTCCGGTTCGCGCCATGACGGCCGGCACGCCGACGCGCCGGCTGCTCGGCGCCCTTCGGCGAACTCGCCGGGAACACAAGGGCGTTCGCTTCGCCCTCGGCGACGGCATCGCTCTACTCCGCGCCCTGCGGGACGGCGGACTCGGCGCGGCCGGGCGAGCGGCAACAGGACAGTTGTGGGCGCCGGCAGCACTCGACGCATTCACGATGACTTTCCCGGCCCGGGTGCGGGTCAGGCTGCGCGGCGGCCGGGAGTTGGCGGCCGAATGCGATGTTCCCCACGGCGGAGCCGGCAACGTGAAGACCAGTCCCGACGCGGTCAGCCGCGAAAAGCTCTTGGGCAGTGGACCTGCGGTGTGGGGCCAAAAGCGGTCCGACGACATCTTCGCGGCGATCGACGCCGACGCCGACGACCTGTGGCGCCTGCTCGCTCGTCAGGGCTGACCGGGCTTGAGCCGGACGAACAGGGCCTCGGCTTCGGTCAGCAGCGTGTCGCCGTCGGTCAACCGGCCGGACACGAAGATCTTGCGACCGTCGACCCGGTCGACGCCGGCGTCGAAGTGCAATTCCTTCTCGATCGGCACGATGTGGCGGTAGTCGATCTTGAGGGAGGCGGTGCGCTGGTAGGGACCCCCGGTCAGCACCGAGGACGTCAACCCAAGCACGCTGTCGAACAACATTCCCAGGCATCCGCCGTGCACGGCGCCGTTGCGGCCGAGATGGAACCGGCCGAACCGGGCGGAGCCCTGGATGCGGCCGTCGTCGGTCTTGCGGGCCTTCATGGGCACGCTCAGGATGTTGCCGCGCATCGGCAGGTCCATCCGGCGCCCCGACGGAGAGTTCCATTCGTCGGCGTCGAACGGGCTCAGCAGCGCCGACACCTTGTCCAGCAGGTCGGCGGCCTCGGTGATCACCGCGTCGGGGGCGTCCACGGCGCGGGCGTGGTCCTGCAGGGTGCGCACGGCGTCGATGAACCTGCCGTAGTCGGGGCCGCCCTTGGTCGTCGGCTCCGGCGGATTGAACCCACCGCCGGGATGCCCGGCCTGTCCGCTGGTCACCCGGACACCGTAGCCGGGCCACGAGACTGCAACTACGGACGGGCCGACCCGCGAAACGCGTCGTGGAATACAGTTTCGCGGGCCAAACTGAGAGTCAGACCGTCTGTTGAGCCCCGGCCGCCGAGAGGGTGTCGAACTCCTCGTCGGACAGCGTGATCTCGGCGGCGGCGACGTTCTCCTCCAAATGCGCCACCTTCGACGTGCCCGGAATGGGCAGCATCACCGGCGACCGCTTCAGCAACCAGGCCAGCGCGAGTTGCGACGGGCTCGCGTGGTGCTCGGCGGCGATGCGCTGCAGCGGGCCGTCGGCGGCTGCCAGCGGCCCGGCCGCCAGCGGGAACCACGGGATGAACCCGATGCCCTGCTCGGTCGCGGCGTCCAGCAGCGGTTCGGCGCCCCGGGCGGACAGGTTGTACATGTTCTGCACCGAGACGATCTCGGTGATCTTCTGGGCCTCCGCCAGCTGGTCGACGTTGACCTCCGACAGGCCGATGTGGCGGATCTTGCCTTCGTTCTTCAGCGTCAGCAGCTCGCCCACCTGGTCGGCCAGCGGGAAGTCGCGGTCGATGCGGTGCAGCTGGAACAGGTCGATGGTGTCGACGCCGAGGCGGCGCAGGCTCATTTCGCATTCCTGGCGCAGATAGCTCGGGTTGCCCAGCGGGATCCAGACGTCCGGTCCGGTGCGCAGCAGGCCCGCCTTGGTCGCGATGACCAGCCCGTCGTACGGGTGCAGCGCCTCGCGAATGATCTCCTCGGCGATGTAGGGACCGTAGGAGTCGGCGGTGTCGATGAAGTTCACGCCGAGTTCGACGGCGCGCCGCAACACCCTGACGGCCTCGTCGCGGTCAGCCGGCGGCCCCCAGACGCCCTTCCCGGTCAGGCGCATGGCGCCGAAGCCGAGCCGGTTGACGGTCAGGTCGCCGCCGAGGGTGATCGTTCCGGACGCTTCTGCAACGGTTTTCGAGTTCTGTGCGGTCACTTTTACGACCGTACGCCGGAAATGTCGGCGCGCATCCCGGCGTGGCAAGCTGGGCGGGTGGACTTAGCAGCGCTCGAGGGGCTCCCGCTGACCTACACCGAGGTGGGCGCGACGGCCTCCGGCACGCTGCCCGCGGGTTACGGCCACCTGCACACCGAAACCCAGATCGGCACGGGCCGGCAGCGCTTCGAGCAAGCCGCCCACGCCGTCATGCGCTGGGGCATGCAGCACGGGGCCGGCCTGCGGGTGAAGGCCAGCTCCGAGGTCGCCGAGCTCGACACGGTGGTGGTGGTGCGCATGGGTTTCCTGCCCGCGCCGTGCCGGGTCGTCTATGTCGTCGACGAACCCGACATCCGCGGATTCGCCTACGGCACCCTGCCCGGACACCCGGAATCCGGCGAGGAACGCTTCGTGGTCCGGCATGACCCCGTCACCTCCGCGGTGTTCGCGGAGGTGACGGCGTTCTCGCGGCCGGCCACCTGGTGGAGCAAGGCCGCGAGGCCGGTCGTGTCGGTGGCCCAGCGCGTCATCGCCAAGCGCTATCTGCGCGGCGTCTGAGCCGATCACCGGCGTGGCCGACGCCCTGGCGCCGCACGGGCCCGACGCCCGGCTATGCCCCGGGCAGGACCGCTGTTGCGTCGTGCTGACCCCGGGCGACGGGTAGCCCGCCGCTACTTGCCCCAGCCGGACAGCAAACGCTCTGCGCCCGAACACATTTCGTCGATCACCTCGGCGACCGGTGCGTCGTCGCGGATCATCCCGACGCCCTGACCGGCGTCCACCGGGGCGACCCGGCGGTCGTCGGCCGCGATGGACGCCGCGAGTTGGTCGCAGGCCTGCGGGTCGAGCGCGTCCTCCTTGCCGGTCCAGCGCTCGACGAAGTCGTTGGTCAACACCCGGGACGGGAATCGCGCGGGCCACGGCCGGGCCTGGGCGACGTCGAAGGCCCGGGTGACCGCGGTGTCGGTGGCCCGGGCCGCGATCAGTGCGCGGCGGCTGCCGTCGCCGGAGAGCGCCTCGGGACAGGCGGCCAGGCGGGTGCCCACCCACGCGCCGCTCGCCCCGGCGGCCAGCACGGCGGCCAGGCTGCGCGCCGACGCGACCCCGCCGCCGGCGAGCACCGGCACCGAGACGGCATCCAGCACACTGTCGAGCAACGGCAGGGTCGCGAGCTTCGTCTCCCCGTGCCCGCCGCCCTCCGAGCCCCGGGCCACCAGAATGTCGACGCCGGCATCGGCCGCCGCTCGCGCCCCGAGGCCGTCGTACACCTGGGTGGCGGTCGGGATCCCGGCGTCGTGGGCTTTGGCGACCCATGACCAGTCGGTGCCGAAACTGACCGACAGCAGCGCCGGCCGCGCGGCCAGGGCGTCGTCCAGCAGACCCGCCTCGGTGCGCATCACCCAATCGACCAGGCCGATGCCGAACCTGCCCCGCACGTGCTCCAGCTGGGTCCGGAGCAGTTCCCTCGTCGCGACGCTGCCCATGCCGACCATGCCCAGACCGCCCGCGGCCGTGACCGCCGCGGCCAGCCGGCCACCGGCGACCCCGCCCATCGGCGCGTTGACGATCGGTACCCGCAGCCCGAAGTCCCGTGACCAGGGCGTGGAAAGCATCGGCTAGTGAGCCGAGGGGATGGTCTTGAGGACGGTCAGCATGACCACCGAATCCTCGACCGCCTGCAGGGCGTGCCGTTCCCGCGGGATCGCGACATAGTCGCCGGCCTTGCCGTCCCACGCGTCGGCGCCGGTGGTCAGGCGGACGTGACCCTGCAGCACCTGCAGCGTCGACTCACCCGGGTTGTCGTGCTCGGAAAGTTCGTGGCCGCCAAGCAAAGCCAGCACCGTCTGCCGGAGCTCGTGGGTGTGGCCACCGTGGATGGTGTGGGCAGCCCGCCCGCTGTGCGATTCCTTGGCCTCGGCCAGCTTTTCGGATGCGAGGCCGGTCAACGAGATCGATTCCATAGCTGAGTCCTTTGCGGTTGAGCGGAGGCGATCAGGCCGTCAGTAGCAGTATCCCCGCCACGACGAGCGCGCCAACCTTGACCACCTCCAAGGCCACATACACGTAGTGGGCTCGGGAACGCGGCCCCTCCGACCCGGCGAGCACACTGTCGGATCGCCGCGTCAATCGCGGGCGCACCGCGATCAACTGCAGGGCCAGCGCGCCGACGGCGACGAAGATCGCCGCGGCGGTGCCCGCCCGCGTCGGGCCGGCGACCACGATCGCCAGGACGACAAGGGCGAAGCAGACCTCGACGGTGTTGAGAGCGCGAAACACCAGGCGCCCGATGCCGAGCCCGATCTGCAAGGTCACGTTGGGCGCGCGGAACTTCAGCGGCGCTTCCAGGAAGGAAATGGCCAGCACCATGCCGAGCCACACGAAGGTGACGGCGACGGCGATCGCCGGGCCGGTGCTCATGTGGCCGCGTTCTGCAACGCCAGGTGCGCCACACACAGATCCGGTTCGACGAACGCGTCGAGCCGCTCGACTGACACCGGCGCCCCCCAGGCCTCCATGGCGCCCTGCATGAGGCCCAGGTGCACGGGACAGACGACGGTGGTCCGGTTTTCGGCCAACTCCAGGAACGGGCAGTGCCGCAGGCCGACCTGTTGGTCCCCGTCGGCCGCCCGGCGCTCGGGCGCGAAGCCGAGTTCGTCGAGCATGTTGACCAGATGGTCGATGGCGTCGTCGGCGCTGGCGGGCCGCGTGGGCACCGCTTCCAGGCTGGATTCCAGTTTGTGCCCCCAGGCCCGGCCCGCGGCCTGGGCCTTGGCGCCCGCATCACGTTCTCCGGCGAACGCCGTGGCCAGGATCTCGGCGAGCAGGCGGTAGTGCCGCGTGCCGCCGCGGTCCATCTGCCGGACGGCGCGGAACATCAGCGGAGGGCGGCCCGGCCCCTTGCGGCCCGGTTCGACATGCTCCACTTGCCCGTCGCCGACCAGGCTGTCGAGGTGAAAGCGAACGGTGTTCGGGTGCACGCCCAGCATTTCGGCGATCGCGGCGATGCTCATGGGGTCGGGTGATCTGCGCAAGACCCGCAGCACCTCGCGGCGCCGGCTGGCGGATTCCCCGATCGACGGGGGCGGCAACTTCACGGGACCCTCACGCTCCTTCCGCTTGGTCGGCCCTCGGCTGAGCGGCCACCAAAGGCGTGTCTACACCGAGCGGCCCCAGCTTGGCCGCCCCACCTGGAGATCCCAAGGGGGCGTCGCGGCCCGGCAGCGTCTCGGCGAAGAACGCCTCATTGTCGGCCAGGTACGGTCTGAGCTCCTCGGGCAGGTCGTCTTCGTAGTAGATGGCGTCGACCGGGCACACCGGTTCGCACGCGCCGCAGTCCACGCATTCGTCGGGATGGATGTAGAGCGCCCGGCCGCCCTCGTAGATGCAGTCGACGGGGCACTCCTCCACACAGGCACGGTCCATCACGTCGATGCACGGCTTTCCGATCACGTACGTCATGCGGCTGAGTTTACACAATGACTCTTGTAAAAACGAGGGCCTAGGGAGAACATCCGCCGGCATAGCGGTCGACGGCCTAAACGCTTTGGGCCGACGCCGGTTTCGCGTCTTCGGGATGGGCGAGCCGGTATACCTCGATCAGCCGCGCCACATCGGTGGGGGTGACGATGCCGACCACCTGGTCGCCCTCGAACACCAGGGCGCGGCTGCGCGGACCGGCGGGCGCCATGCGCTCCAGCAGGGCGGTCAGCGGCTCCTGGGGAGCACCGGAGGGCACCTCGTGCAGCGGTTGCGCGACGTCGCCGACGGTGGTGGTGGTGCGCCGCCCGGGCGCGACGTCCCGCAACTGCCGCAGCGTGATCAGCCCCGAGACCGCGCCACTCTGGTCGACGACCGGGTACGCCGAGTGGCGGTCGCCGAGCACGTAGCGCTGGACGAAGTCGTCGACGGTGATCCACCCGGGAGCGGTATGGGGCCGGGCCGTCATGGCGTCGGCGACGCGCACCCCCGAAAACATCTGCTGGGTCGATATCCGCATCTCCTCTTCGCGACTGGCCGCGAAGATGAACCAGCCGATGAAGGCCAACCAGACGCCGCCGACGAGCCCGCCCAACAGGAATTCGGCCAAGCCCAACGCGATCAGGATGAACGCGACCACCCGGCCGGCGTGCGCGGCCCCGATGCTGGCGCGCACGCTGTCGCCGTGGCGGCGCCACAGGAAGGCGCGCAGCACCCGGCCACCGTCCAAGGGCGCGCCCGGAAGCAGGTTGAACAGGCCCAGCAGCAGGTTGATGCCCGCCAGCCAGGAGGCGACGCCGACCACGATGGGGGCGGCGCCGGCCATCGGCAGCACCACAACGAGGCCGCCGAAGAGGGCCGCCAGCGCAAGGCTGGTGGCCGGGCCGGCAATCGCGATCCGCAACGCCGCCCGGGGTGTCTTCGCCTCGCCGCCCAGGGTCGTCACACCGCCGAACAGCCAGAGCGTCACGCTCCCCACGGCCACCCCGGCGCGGCGGGCGACCACGGCGTGCGCCAGTTCGTGCGCCACCAGCGAGGCCAGCAGCACCAGCGCGCCACACGCTCCGGCCGCCCAGTAGGCGACCGGCGAATACCCCTTGACGCTGCCGGGAAGGGTGCTTGCCAGGCTCCAGGTGAACAACCACAGAATGACCAGCACGCTCCAGTGGACATTCACCGGAAAGCCGGCGATCCGCCGCAGCGGGATCGCATCGCGCACCTCAAACCTCCAAAGTCGTTGCGGCCGGGCGATTAGACCGCCGTCTCCTCTCCGAAAGTAGGGCGGCGCCGGGGTCGTCACTAGGGCCGTTGGACCTCGCTGGCGCCGCCGATCGGCCTACTTTGGACACGGTCAAAACTCGCACCTCCGTCCCAGGCAACCGCCGCTGAACGTGGCGTCGGCGGCGAGCAGCGCCTGGTCGGAACCGACGTAACTGAGCACCTGTCCTTCCCGGGTGCCGTAGCGGTAGACGGTGATGCCTTTCACTTTGGCCTTCCACGCGGCCAGGTAGATCGCGCGGACGTCCTCGACCGTCGACTCCGCCGGCAGATTGACGGTCTTGGAGACCGCGGCGTCGACGTGCCGCTGCACGGCGGCCTGCATCCGCAGGTGCCATTCCGGGGCGATTTCCGCCGCGGTGGGGAACGCCGCGCGCACCTCGGGGGGCACGTGCGGGTCTCCGCGCACGCCGCCGCACCGGGCGATTTCGGCGATGAGGTCGGGATGGTAGAAGCCTCGGTCGCGGGCGAGGCGGTCGAAGCACGGGTTCACTTCGAGCAGCCGTCGCCCGATGACGGCACGCACGTAGGCGATCGCGAACATCGGCTCGATCCCCGCGCTCGTGCCGGCGATCAGGGAAATCGTGCCGGTCGGTGCGATCGAGGTGAGCTGGGCGTTGCGCCGTGGCGCCGACCCCGCAAACCGGCTGTCGCCGAAGGCCGGAAACGGTCCGCGTTCCTCGGCCAGTCGCTCCGAGGCGGCGTGCGCAACCCGGCCGATGGTGCGGGCGATCCGCCCGGCCAGTCGAACGCCCCGTTCGCTGTCGTACGGAATGCCCAGGCCGGCCAGCATCTCGGCCAGGCCCATCACGCCCAGCCCGACCTTGCGTGTGGCCGTGGTGGCCGCCTCGATCTCGGGGAACGGGAAGCGGCTGACGTCGATGACGTCGTCCAGGAAGCGCACGGCGAGTTCGGCCACCGCCGCGAGGCGGTCCCAGTCGACGCCACCGCCGGTGACCATCCGGGCCAGGTTGATGGACCCCAAGTTGCACGATTCGTAGGGCAACAGCGGGACTTCGCCGCACGGGTTGGTCGCCTCGATCCGGCCCAGCGCCGGCGTGGGATTGGCGCGGTTGATCGTGTCGAGGAACACCAGCCCCGGATCCCCACACCGGTGCGCCGCCTCGCAGATCGCGGTGAACAGGTCGGCAGCGTAGACGGTCGCGACCGTCGCGCCGGTCCTCGGGTTGACCAGGCGGTGGCTGCGGCCTGCCCCGACGGCGCGCAAGAACTCGTCCGTCACCCCGACCGAGAGGTTGAACTGGTTGAGCTCGCTCGGCGAGCCGGATTTGGCGGTGACGAAGTCGTAGATGTCGGGGTGCGACACGTCCAGCACGGCCATGGACGCGCCGCGCCGGCGACCACCCATCGAGATGACCGCGGCGGCGTAGTCGAAAAGCCGCAGAAACGACAGCGGCCCGCTGGCCGTGCCCCCGGTGCGGGCCACCAGGTCACCGGCGGGCCGCAGGTGGCTGAACGCGTAGCCGGTCCCTCCCCCGGCCTGGTGGATGTCCGCGCCTTGGGCGAGCGCGGAGAAGATCGAGTGCAGCGAATCCTGCACCGGGAGAACGAAACAGCCGGAGAGCATGCCCAGCTCGGTACCGGCGTTCATGAGCGTCGGCGAGTTGGGCAGGAACTCGAGGCCGCGAAGCATCGCCGAAAATCGTTGGGACCACATGGCCGAGGACCCGCGACGGTACCGCTCCTCGGCTGCCGCGACATGGTTCGCGACGCGGTCCATCATTTCGCCGGTCGACTCCACGGGCCCGCCACGGTCGTCTCGCCGCAGATAGCGTTCGCCCAGCACCGTCACTGCCGCCACACTCAATTTCAGTTCATCGCGCACGCCTATCAGCTCTTTGGTCGCGCGCAGCTCGGCATGCTGCTGGCGGTAGACGACGTAGGCGCGGGCCACGTCGTCCAAGGCGGCCGCCCCCAGCTGCGCCTCGACCAGATCCTGGATGTCCTCGACCGTGGGAATACCGCTGCGGGACCGACCCACCAGGGCGTCGGCTACCGAACTGGCGAGCGCACCGGCCAGGTCGGGGTCGCGATGCCCGGCCTCGCGCGCTGCCCGGGCGATCGCCGTTTCGATGCGGCCCAGGTCGAACGGCACCAGGCGCCCGTCCCGGCGCCGGACGCTCGACGGCCACCGTGCGGACCGCGCTGTCCCGACCATCATCCGAGTATCCCCGTCGCGCCAAAAGTCGTCGCCCGAAACGGGATAAGGACTTCCGTCCCTACCCTGGCGCCGGCTCGCGTGGTCGGATCGAAGGTGTCCGTTTCAGGCAAGTGACAACACAAGTGACAACATCTGTAGGAGAAGACAATGACCACCAGCCTGCCCGCGGCCCAAAAACCGCACCCGCTGTTCCCCGAGTTCTTTTCGGCGTTCCCGTCCTTTGCCGGACTCCGTTCGATGTTCGACACCCGGCTCATGCGGTTGGAAGACGAAATGGTCGACGGCCGCTACGAGGTGCGCGCCGAGATCCCCGGCATCGACCCGGCCAAGGACATCGATATCACCGTCCGCGACGGTCAGCTGACCATCAAGGCCGAGCGCAGCGAGAAGAAGGAATTCGACGGCCGATCGGAATTCTCCTACGGCTCGTTCGTCCGCACCGTGTCGCTGCCGTCCAACGCCAACGAGGACGACATCAAGGCCACCTACGACAAGGGCATTTTGACTGTTTCCGTGCCGGTTTCGCAGCCCGCACCCGAGGAGAAGCACGTCAAAGTCGCCGCCAAATAGCCGGCTGAAGTGCGGGCCCGGGCAGCGTCGCCCGGGCCCGACCTGCTGGTTGCGCGGGCGGATTCCGGTGATGACTTTGGGCCCTATCCGCAATCTTCGCGTGACGCAATAATGGCGACGTCTGACGTAATTTTGCTGGTGCGATTTGCGGCCGAACAAAGGAGCATCACGGCTATGGGCAATAGCCCGACGATGTTGTTGACCGACTCTGACGTGGACGCCCTGGCTTCGGAATTCCTGCAGTCGCGGTATCTCGGCCCGATTTATGCCGACTGGTCCCCCGATCGACGCCTGGACACGTTCCTGCGGCGCCGTGGCCTGTCTCGCGTTGCCGACGACGGCGACCTGGCCAACAGCGTCCTGGAACGAATCATGGTCCACGTGGGCCGTACCTCGCGGTTGGCGCGAGGCTGATCGTTTCCCGCGGGTCGCGCCACGCGAGGCCCTGCCGGGCTCAGTGGCGTTGTTCCGAAGGCAGGTAACGTTTCTCGACGGCGTCCACCAGTTGCTGGCGGATGCGTTCCAGATCGGCGGCGCGACGGGCTTCCAGGTCGTCCTCCCAGGCCGCCACCCGCGTCGCGAGCTCCTTGTCGGCGATGGTGCCTTCCAGCCAGTGGGAGAAGTCGCCCCGTTCGAGATGGTATTCGAGCGCTTGCTGGTCGAGATGCCGCAACGCGACCGTGAAGTCATGCATCGTCGCGGCCGGGGCGATGGGCAGGCCGTCAGGGTTGTGGAAGTAGAACCGCCGCTCCGGCGGAAGGTGGATGTCGGCATATTTGTGGCGGTGCCGGACGTGCCTGGTGTGGCGTTCCCCGATGGTGAACTCGCGGGGTGGCCCCGAGCCGAATCGGATGGTGGCGCGGCGCCGGGAGGCGAGGTCCGTGGCCGCGTCGGACCGGGTGAGCTCCAGCACGACGTCGCTGCTGTCGGCCTCGTGGGCGGGCAACGATGCCGGGACGAACGAGCACAGGACGTAGCCGCCGCGGCGTGCCCAATGAGCTTCCTCCCCCATGCCGAGGAGGTGGGCCTCGTCGTACACCACCCAATGCGGGTAGCCGTACCGTTCGCGGTGCGCCTCGGCGGTCGATCGAAGCCGATGCACGTAGTCGGTCTTGCCCGGCTCGGCGAGTCCCGACAGATCGACCACCATGCCGGAGTTGGGACGCAACGCGTTGACCAGCTCGGCGGGTTCCGGGAGGTGGTGGCCGCCGTCGACGACCTGCACGTGGCCGAGCTGCTGCAGCTGCAGGTGATCACCCTCGGGGTCGATGACCAGAACGCAGTAGCCGGCCGAGACCCATCGCTCCGCCATCAGGCCGACGAGATAGCTCTTGCCCGACGCGGCCGGGCCGGTGACCAGGATCCGCGCCTGGCTCCCCGGCAACCTGGTGGGGGTCCCGTCCTCGAACGTTCCGATCTCGAGCCAGTGGCGCGACGGGCAGAATCGTTCCGCCCCAGAAAGATACGGGCTGTTCAGCAGTCCGGCGACACCGCCTCCATCCGGCTCGTCCAGGACCACGTCGGCGAATCGCCGCACCGACGAGACGGCGTTGGCCACCGCCGCACCGACCTCGGCGACGCCGAGCAACGACAGATCGTTCTCCGCGTCGCCCACGGCCACGGTGTTGTGGGGCGACAGGTTCATCGCCTCCAGGAGCGCGGTCAAGCCGGTGCCCTTGGTGATGCCCGCCGGCAGCACCATCAGGGCGGCGCGGTTTCGGACCAGCTGGTAGTCCATTCCCAGCTCACCGATCACCTCGGCGACGTCCGCGACGTGCTCACCGTCGACGGCCACCAGCACCTCGCCCCGCCGGAACGGGATCCCCCGATCGTTGAGCGCTTCGTCGAGCTCCGGACCCACCGCCGGCGTGAGCGACCGGGCCTCCCCGTCGAACCACACCACGGCACCGTTCTCCAGCACCAACGCATCGACGTGGCCGGCCAACTGAGGGAACTCGGCGTGCAATTCGGCCCCGATGCGGCCCGTGACCACCACGATCGTCAGGCCGCCGCCGCGTGCCCGGTCGATCGCCCGCAGGACCTCTGGATCCAGTTTGCCGCCCGACGTGAGGGTGCCGTCGAGGTCGACCGCGACCACCTTGAAAAACGCCAAAGCCTCGCCCACCTGTATTCGCCGAACGCAATCCGAATGCTGGCGCCGGGAGATCCGATCTCCCGATGCCCATGCTCAACGTATGGCCGGCCGCCCGTGGCCTTCTAGGGCCGTTCGTCCCGTTCCGCTTTGACGAGTGGCCCGGACGCGTCACGGCGCCGAGCCGTCAGGCGGCGCCCAGCGCATCCTCCAGCTCAGCCAGCGACTGCTCGGTCAGGGGTATCAGCGTCTCGATGTCGGGCACCACGTCGCGGCCCGCGGCGTAGCCGAATCCGACCCGGTCGGCGTAGGAGCACGTCGTGATGTTGAGCCCATGGCCGTCGTAGACCGTCGAAACCGGATACATTTCCTCGATACGCGCGCCGTTCCAATACATTTCGGCAGCCGGGCCGCGAACGTGCGAAATCGGCAGGTTGTATCCGGTGCGGATCTTCGGCGTGAACGGCAGCAGCGGGCCGATCGCCGTCGTCGCGATGCTTCCGGCGTTCGTCAGCAGTGACGCCGCCGCTCCCCGTTTGGCCACCCAGTGCTTTCCCTCCGACATCGATCGGTGAATGGCATCGAGCCGGGCCAGCGGGTCATCCAGATCGGTGGCCAGCGGGCACATCCAGAGCCCGAACCTGTTGCCATGTCGATCGTCTGGCGATTCGCCCTCACGGTCGCGCACCGTGATGGGGCAGGCGGCCACCAGTGACCGCTTGGGCAGCTCCCCGATATCCAGCAACCAGCGGCGCACCACCCCGGCGGCCATCGCGGTGAGGACGTCGTTGACGGTCACGCCGGCCGCCTGCCGCACGGCGTTGATGCGATCGTTTGCCCAGCTGCCCGCGGCCACCGCGCGCTCGGGGCCCAGGCGGGCGTTGAACCGGGTGTAGGGCGCCCCGAGGGGCAGCGCGGTGGTGTGCCCGACCAGGGCGTCCAGCACGGTGGCGATCTCGCCGGTGGCCACCCGCCCGACCAGCCCCGCCCCCGACACGGCGGCGCCGGTGAGCGACCGTAGCGGCGACAACAACCGGGAGATCAGCCCGCCCGACTCCGGCGACGACCCCGCGGGCTCGCCACAGGAGTCGGCATAAAACGGTGCCATCGAGCGCCGGTCCGGGTCGTCGCTGAGCGCATCGGTGATCATCCGGAATCCGGCCACACCGTCGACGACGGTGTGGTGCACCTTGATGTAGAAGGCGAACCGGCCCCCGTCGAGGCCGTCGATCAGATACGACATCCACATCGGCCGTGACCGATCGAGGCCCAGTGCGTCCAGCTCGCCGATCAGCCGCCACAAACCGTCCCCGGAGACGGTGCGACGCTGGCAATGTCGGCTGATATCAACGAGATCCATGTGCCGCCAGACCCACATGCCACCGGTGTCCACACCGCGGTGCGGATACTTGCGCAACCGGGGATCGATCGAGCCGTTCCCGGCCAGCGTCATCCGATGCAACTCGTCGACGTAGTCGGGCCCGGCGTCGCCGGGCGGCGACAGGATCAGCACGGCACCGACGTGCATCGGGTTGGACACCCACTCCGCGGTCATCATCGCCGCGTCGAGCGGATCCAGCGGGTTCATCGTCGAACCTCCGCGGCTAGGCGGGGCGGTCGTGCTCGTCTACGGTACCGGTCAGCAGGCCCGACTGCTGCAACGCCGCCTCGACGAACCGCTGCACCGGTCGGGCGCGGAAGAATCCGGTGTGCCCGCCGCGGTACCAGACGATTTCGGGTTTGCCCCAGTGCTCCCAGAGGCGGACGACCTGCTCGCGTGGGTGCACCACCTGATCGGCGACGCCCGCGTAGATGAACCGGCCCGGCATGGGCACGAGCGGGGCCAGTGACAGGGGTGACGTCATCCGTCCGATGGGCTCGGCGAGTTCGATCGTCTGGCGGCGGGGATCGCCGGCGGCAAGCCCGGAGTGCCGACTGAGCAGGCCGACCAGGTCCGCGACCGGGACACCGAGGATCGCGCACGTCAGCCCGGTTTCGAGGCTGGCGACCAACGCGGTGATGTAGCCGCCCAGCGACAAGCCGTTCAACCCGATCTGCGATTCGGGCTCTTGGCGGCGTATCCAGGACAGCAACCGCCGGATGTCCCACACCGCCTGCCCCGTCGCATGTACGTCGTCGAGGACGTCCTCTCCGGGGAAGACCGCGCCCTTCGGGAGGCCCCTGGCGCGGGGCCCGTGCATCGGGAGGACCGGCATGACGACGTTCAAACCGAGATCTTCGTGCAACCGCCAGGCCCGGAACAGGGCGAGATCCAAAGCGGCTCGGCCCATTTCGGTTCCGTGGATGCACACCAGCCATGGCCGCGGTTGCGGATGGCGAAGCAGCAGGGCGTATTCGCGGTTGTTCGCGGTGTAGCCCATCCACCGGTCCGCGCCCGGCTCGCCGGGCCGGGGCAGATACCCGCTGTCGAAGGACATGCGATAGAAGGTGCGCTTGCCCTTCTTGACCTTTCGCACGTCGACGTCCGAAAGCGGTGGCGGGGCACCGAAAAACCTCTTGGGGTTGTCGAGCCATCCGCGGTCGCCGTAGAACTTCAGCCCGGCGACCACCTCGCTCGTGATCCGCTCGAATTCTTCGGGGCGGCTGACCGGGCGTCGCGCCTTCAGGCCCAGCAGGACGACCTCGTCGCGAAACGCCTGCGCCGCCAGGGCGAGGGTGGGTCGCGCGATGGGAAGCTCGTCGGGCGCCTGGCTCAGGTAGTCGCGCCACGACTCGGCGACGTACCGACCGGTGCTGGTGAACGGTTTGACGGCGCTGCCCAGGCCGACGCCCCCGGGCGGGGTCAGAGGCAAAGGGCCCGGGCGCCGGGGAGCACCGTTGTTGGTCGATACCGCCATGGTGGCAAGTTAGCAGGCGCGCGAATCGGCGTGTTAGGGACTTACGGCCCGGTCACGGCCGCGAAAGTCCTTGGCCGTCAAGCCGAGGGCCGGCGCCCCGGCCCGGAGCCCCCTGACCGGGCGCGAAGGGCCTTCCGTCACTCGTGTCAAAACGACCGCAAGCAAGCATCGAGGCGGTCCGCAACGCGCATCAAGTTCTTCCGGAACGTGGTCCGAAGCGCCGGTCAGGCCGTCAGCAAGCGCGACGACTGAACCTCGCCCGCACGGGCTGCCCGCTCATTCGACGTCCGGCTCCCCGGACAGCAGCAGGATGGCTTCTCGCGCGGCACGCTGCAGTTCGACCGCCGCGGTCCAGCTGTTGCCCGAGGGCCTGATGGGCTCACCGACGGTGATGTCGATGGCCCCATGTCGCGGGAAGTGGTGTTCTGGACGCAGGATGGTCCGCGTCCCGCGAATCCCCACCGGGGTGACGGCCACCCCGGTCCGGGCGGCCACCACGAAGGCACCCATGTGAAACGGCCGCAGGCCGGGCGCGCGGGCCAGGCGGCCTTCGGGGAAGATGACGAGCGACTGGCCGGCACGCACCAGCCCGGCCAGCCGGTCGGCGTCCGCCACGCCGTGTTCGCGCTCGTGGCGCTCGACGAACTGGTGGCCCAGCCGCCTCAGTACGAATCCGTTGATCCCTTGATGCTCAAGGACTTCGGCGGCGACGAAGCGAAACGATTGCGGCATGACGCAGGCCAGCGCCAACGGATCGATCCAGCTGGGGTGGTTGGCCACCGCGATTGACGCGTCCGGGGGAAGGTGGTCAAGGCCGTGCACGGTGATCGCGGTTCCCGTGAGGCGGGCCAGCAGCCGGACCGCCGCCCGCGCCACCTGCCACCGCCACCCCGCGCGTGGGAGCAGCAGCACCAAGACGGCGACCGACAACCCCAGCGTGGTGTACACCGCCCACGCGTAGCCGGCGAAGGCCAGATCCGCCCCGGCGCGCCGGGCGCGGCGCAGCGACGGTGCCGCGCCGCGCAGGCGGAGCCGGGCCAGTTCCCACCACAGCGCGCGCGGTCGCGCGCCGATCTTGCCGGCCTGGTAGATGGCCCGGCTGGCGGACCGGCGGATCTTGCCGCTGGATGTCTTCAACACCGTGCGCGGCGGCGCCAGCACCACATCGTCGGGCGCTACCCCGAGCAGATCGACTGTGGTGGCTGCGATTTCGGAGCGTAGTGCCGCGCGTGCGTCGTCCCGCAGCGCTCGCGTCTCGGCCATGACGACGAGCCGCTCGGGGCCGCCGGAGGGATCGGGAGAGGCGAACACCGCGACACAGCCCTTGCGGACACCTTTGATGCCGCCCACCGCTTCTTCCAGTTCCGCGGGGTGCAGGTTGCGCCCGGCCCGGATGATCATGTCCTTGATCCGGCCGGTCACGTAGACGTCGGCCTCGACGGTGTACCCCAGATCGCCGGTGTCGAGCCAGCCGTCGTGGAACAGTGCGCGCGTCGCCGCCGGGTTGTTGAAGTAGCCTGCTGTCGCCGACGGCCCGCGAAACTCGATGCGGCCTTCGCGGCGGTCGCTCAACTCGTTGCCGGCGGCGTCGACGATGCGGATTTCATGTCCCGGCAGCGGCCGGCCGCAGGCGACGAATCGTCGGTCCCGCTCCCCGGGCCTGGCGGGCTCGGCCCGCCCGGACCTTGCAAAGGTGTCTCGGCGGATGCGGTCGATCACCGGACCGCGGCCGGGCGGCGGAAACGCCAGTCCCACCGACGACTCCGCCAGCCCATACACCGGGGTCATCGCTTCCCGGCGAAATCCATACGGGGCGAAGCGATCACCGAAGCGCTCGATGGTGTCGGCGCTCACCGGTTCGGCACCGTTATAGGCCAACCGCCAGCTGCTGAGGTCCAGTCCCTCGATCTCGTCGTCGCGGATCTTCGACAGACACAGTTCGTAGGCGAAATTGGGTCCGGCCGACATGGTGGCGCGGTTGGCATGAATCGCCCACAGCCATCGCGACGGGCGGATCAGGAACGCCTGCGGGCTCATCACCACCAGCGGCACACCGAAGTACATGCAACCGAGCCACGCACCGATCAGGCCCATGTCGTGGTAGAGCGGCAGCCAGCTGACGAACGTGTCCGACCCGGTCACCCCGGCGGCCTGACCCATCACCCGGATGTTGGCGAGCAGGTTGCGGTGTGTGAGTGCGACGCCTTTGGGCTGCCCGGTGCTGCCGGAGGTGTACTGCAACAGTGCGAGGTCGTCCGCCCGCGGCCGGGCAAGCGGTCGTGTGGCGCCTTCGCCTGCGCGCGTGAGGGATTCGGGTACGACGACGTGACGCAGGCTTTCGACATTCGAGCGCAGCAGGTGGCCGAGGGTGACGGCCTCTTCAACCGTGACGAGCAGCGTGGCACGGGCGTTGCTGAGGATGCCTGCGGTGCGGCGCAGGTGATCCGGCAGCTGGGACGGGCGCGCCGGCGGGTAGACCGGGACGGGCACGGCGCCGGCGAGGACCACGCCGGCGAAGGTCACGAAATACGCCCTCGAGGTGGGCAACATGATCGCGACCGCCTCGCCCGGCGCCACGTCGTGTGCGATCAGCCCGGCCGCCACGGCCGCCGCCTCCCGGTGCAGGGCGCCATAGGTCATGTCGGAGCCGTTCGGGGGGTCGCCCGTGTCGTCGAGGATGCGCAGATGGGTCCGGTCGGGCGTGGCATCGGCGTGCCAACCGAGCATGTCGTTGAGGCTCTGCGCGGACTCCGGCGTCGAAGCGGGCGGCGCGGTAGCCGGCAACGAAACGACACCACGGCCCACCCGCACCGCCGGACGGCCGCGCGCCAGGGCCGGATTGAGGGCCGTCACCAGGTCGCGCGGCGTCTCGGCACTGGACAGGATGTGCGGCGGCAACGCCACCCCGAACTTGTCCTGGACCCGCAGCAACAATTCCGCCAGCTCCAGGCTGCCGATGCCGAGTGTGTCGAAGGGGCTATCGAGCGTCACCGATGGCGACGCGGCCTGTGGGTGAACCTCTTCGACGAGGCCTCGCACCAGGGCCAGGACCGGAGGAGCGCAGTCTTGGGTCGCCATTGGTCACGAAGCGGCCGGGGATCCGAAAGCGCACCCGATGAGCGACTCCATGGCACGACTCCTCGAACTGCAATCCTCGAACTGGCGAATCAGTCCTCATGGTGCGGGCGTGCCCGGCTTTCCGGTAAGGGCGCAAAGCCATCAAACCGCGGGGCGTTTGTCACTCGGGGCGCTAGTCGAATGCATGGATCACCTGGCGGGCCACCTGCCCGATCTGCTGGTACATGGCGCGATCGAGGGGCAGATCGCGGAAACGGGGGATCTCCCCCCTCGTGGTGACCACGCCCGGTTCCTCGTGCGCCCAGTGGGCGTCCACTTTGTCGCCCAACGCGCGCGCGGGCGGATTGTCGGACAGCACGCGGGCGTGGAACCGCTTGATGCCGTCGACGCGGGCCGCGACCGCCAGTGCGCCCAGCAACAGCGTGCCGATTCCACGGCCCTGGTAGCCGTCCGCCACGGTGAGCGCGACCTCCGCCGAGGCCGGATCGTCTTGATCCCGGACGAAACGGGCGTCAGCGACGACCGGGCCCGTCACGCCGTCGGTGACGACCCAGACGAAGTGGTCGACATAGTCGACCTCGAACAGATAGGTCAGCCGCGCGTCGGTCGGGGCGCCGCCCTGGTACCGCCGGTACAGGGTCTCGCGCGAGAAGGAACCGCTGCTCTTGAACCGCTCGGCGTCACCGGGCAGGACGGGGCGCAACGAGAGCGCGGCGCCGTCTTTGGTCGATACCGGGATGGGGGCGACGTAAGCGGCCAGCCGCTGCCGCGCGGTACGCAGCAACCTCTCGGCGATAACCGGCATGGCCAGCATGAGGTCGAAGGCGGCGCTGTATCCGGTGTAGCCCGACACGTCCTCCCGCGCGGTCACCGTTGCCGTCCGGCTCGCGTGGCGCAGCAAAGCGATCTCGCCGACGACGGTCGCGCACGACAGCTCGGTGGTGATCACCCGCCCCTTCGGGCCGACATGCCTGATGGCGACCGAGCCGGACGCGATGATCGCGAATGATTCCGCTGGCTCCCCCTGCCGCATCAGGACCTCGCCGGCGGCGGCATGCAAGGGCTCGAGGAGGGTAGCCAACCCCGCGAGGTCCTTCGCCTCGATATCGGCGAACACCGGCAGCGCCGCCAGTTCCTCGGCGCTGACAGACATCACAGCGGGCCACCCGTCAGCCTCAGACTCCGTCCCGAGTCACACCCCGATTGCGAATCCATTGCTAATGCGGTCATCTCGCCGAATTCGGAATCCAGGACCCTTGAAACGAGTAACGTGGCCATGCACCATCCGCGATGTACGGTACGCGACCGGCACCGCCATCGCCGGAGAAGTAAGTAGGTGACCGCAGTGACAAAAGACCCTGCCGGACTGGGACTTCGGCAGGCCGGAAGTAAGACCAAAGCCTTTCGGTAATCGTGCTCTTGGCCTCTACGGCCGGACCTTCGGGACTGGTCGAATGGATCGTTACGGCTAATGGGGAGGGGACATGAATACAGCGAAGTGGCGGCAACATTGGCCTCAGCGTAAGCCCACGGCCGCGATCTATCAGCTGACCGATCGCCTCCACGAGGGACATGTCGCCCGCGTGCCCGCCAATCAGATTCCCGAAACCGTGTCCGCCTGGCTGGCCGAACTCGGTGCCCACAGCCCCTTGGTCGACGACCTCGAGCGCGCCGTTCGAGGCGGCGACTGGTCCGCGGCACACGCCCTGGGCGAGTGCCTGTCCATCGAGATAGCCCCGACGGACTGACAACCGCCGCCGGTCGGACGCGGTCCCCGGGGACGTTTGCCGACCTTCCACGTGACTTTCGTCTCTATCGCCGGACCGCCACCCTCCGCAGGATCGAATCATATGCCGGTGCAGCACGCCACCGGTTCCCGTTCGGCAACAATGGATTCGAGCTATGAAAGCATCACTCGCCTCAACGGAGAGGCCCGATTTCCGCAAGATCGAGAACCGCGCGCCGTCGGTGGCACAGATGTTCGTCAACCGCGTCGCCGCCACCCCGCACGCGGAGGCCTTTCGCTACCCACAAGACCACACCTGGGCAAGCGTGACCTGGCAGCAGGTCGGCGAGCGCGTCAATAATCTCGCCGCGGGCCTGATCTCGCTGGGAATCGAGCACGAGGATCGGGTCGCGCTCGCGTGCGCGACCCGTTACGAGTGGGTGCTCGTCGACTTCGCGATCATGTGCGCGGGCGCCGCGACCACCACGGTCTACCCGACGACCAACGCCGGCGATGTCGCCTACATCGTCGCCAACTCCGGCAGCCGGGTGGTGGTCGCCGAGAACCAAACTCAGCTGGACAAGCTGCTCGAGCACCGCGCCGAACTGCCCGATGTGCGCAAGGTCGTCATGATCGACGGCAACGGCGACGGCGACTGGGTGATCTCCCTTTCCGACCTGGATCTGTTGGGCAAGCAACTGCTTGCCGATTCACCCGACGCCGTCAACCAGCGGATCGCCGCCGTCGGCCCCCAACAGCTGGCCAGCCTCATCTACACCTCCGGCACCACCGGGCGGCCCAAGGGTGTGCGGTTGACGCACGGGGCGTGGACGTACACCGCGGCGGCCATCGATTCGCTGGACATCCTGGGCCCCGACGACCTGAATTTCCTCTGGCTGCCGCTGGCGCACGCGTTCGGCAAGGTGATGCTGGCGTTGCCCCTGCAGATCGGTTTCCCCACGGCCATCGACGGCCGGGTCGAGAGGATCATCGATAACCTCGCGGCCCTGCGCCCGACCATTATGGGCGCGGCGCCGCGCATCTTCGAGAAGGCGCACGCCCGCATCCAGGACATGGCCGCCGAGCAGGGCAGGCTCAAGAAGATGGTCTTCGATTGGGCGATCGGGGTCGGCCTGAAGGTGTCGAAAGCCCGGCAGGCCGGCAAGGCTCCCTCGCTGGCGTCGTCGCTGTCCTACAAGGTCGCCGACCGGCTGGTGCTCTCCACGATCCGGGAACGGTTCGGCGGGCGCCTGCGGTTCTTCGTCTCCGCGGCCGCGGCCCTCGACCGCGACGTCGCGCAATGGTTCGACGCGGTGGGCATCATCGTGCTCGAAGGCTACGGGCTGACCGAGACGGCGGCCGCATCGTTCATCAACCGCCCCAACGCATACCGGTTCGGGACCGTCGGCCGGCCCTTCCCGGCCACCGACGTCAAGATCGCCGACGACGGCGAGATCTTGCTCAAGGGGCCCGGTCTGATGACCGCCTACCACGGCCTGCCGGACGCCACGGCCGAGGCGCTCGACGGGGACGGCTGGTTCCACACCGGCGACATCGGGCAGATCGACGCCGACGGGTTCCTGCGGATCACCGACCGCAAGAAGGACATGTTCAAGACCTCGCAAGGCAAGTACGTGGCGCCGTCGGCGATCGATGCGCGGTTCAAAGGCTCTTGCCCGTACGTGAGCGAGATCGTCGTCTACGGCGAGGGCAAGCCATACTGTGTCGCTCTGGTCAGCCTCGACACCGAGGCCATCACCGACTGGGCCGACAAGAACGGTCTGGCGGGTAAGTCGTTCGCCGAGATCGCGCATGACGACAAGACCCAGGAGCTGATCGCCGGCTACATCGACGCCTTGAACGCCGAGCTGAATCGCTGGGAGCAGATCAAGAAGTTCACCATCGCCGACCGCGAATTCACCGTGGAGTCGGGCGATCTGACGCCCAGCATGAAGCTCAAGCGCAAGGTGGTCATCGAAAAGTTCGCCGACCCCCTGGACGCCCTGTACGGGTGAACGGCGCCTCTACCGTTCTTGGTAAAGCTACGGCTGGACCGAGACGACGGTGACGGTTCCCGACCAGTAGTCGCCGACGTAGAGCCGTTCGCCGTCCGCGCTCACCGCCAGCGCTTCGGGATGACCGTCGAAATCGATGGTGTCCGTTACGCATTGGGCGATGGTGTCGACGATCGACACGCTGCGCCCGCCGAAGTTGCTCACATAGGCGTATTTGCCGCTCGGGCTGATCCGCACACAGCGCGGCAGGTCCCCGGCCGGCATTCGCTCCGCTTCGCCGGCGACCGTGTCGATCACCGACAACGAACCGCTGTTCACCACAAACGCCCGCAAGCCATCCGGCGTGATTTGCGCCTCGATCGGCTTGTCTCCCAGGTTGATTGACCTGACGTCGAAGGACACGAGATCGATTGCCGAGACACGGCAATGGTCATAATGTGTCGCGCACAGCAGCGACCCGCCGATGGTGATCATGTCGGGCGCGCCGATCAGGTCAACCGTGTGGATCACCGCATCCGTTGCGGTGTCGATGACCGCGAGCGAACCGGCGTCGTATTGGCGGTGGTGATCGCTGGGTCGGCACAGCCCCACGTACAGGCGTTGGCGTTCGGCGTCGGCCACCAGGCCGGTGACGACGCGGCCGTCGAACGCGGCCACGGCGCCGCCGATGGCGGCGCCCTCGCCGAGCGCCCACACCAGCCCTCGATTCGCGGCATTGCCGGCCGCGTAGACCACCGCCCCATCCGGTGTGTCGACCTGCTGCACGCAGCACGCGCCGGGAATGACACCGACGCGGTGGTCGGATATGTCGATCACCGAGATCGAGCCGCCGTGGTTGACGGTGTACAGCCGGCTGCCGTCGGCGCCCATCGTCAGCGCCCTGGGATGCGCCCCGACCGGGATCGCGCACGAGACCTCGTGCTGGCTGCTGATGAATGCCACCGAGTCGCTCAGCGCCGCGTAGCCAACCGAGTTGCCGGGATTGGCGGTGAGGTCGTGCAGCCGGTCGTCGAATGTCACCTGTGCGATGACGGATCCCCCGGTTCGTCGTTCCACCCGTCCCATCGTTGGCAAGCCGGCGGCGAGGAAGTAGGGAAGAAAGTCATCGAAACGACCGCTTCGGTCCGGGAAGCGGCGCCAGGCGTCGCGGCCGCGCAAGGTCTGGGACCTTAGACCCGCAGCCAGGGGCCAACGGCCCTCGTGTCGTCACTGTCGTGCTCCATACGGTCGGGTGAACAGCAAAAGACGACGCAAGCAGTGGAGGGATGGCATGCACGCAGATCGCCTTAAGGGGCTGGCGAAGGCGCAGGGCCCGTTCGTGTCGGTGTACTTCGACGACTCGCACGACACCTTGGACGCCGCCGAGCAGCTCGAAGTGAAGTGGGGCGACATCCGCAGGCAACTCGAGGACATGGGCGCGGGCACGAACGTCCTGGGCCTGCTCGAGCAGGCCGTGCTGCATCATCGGCCCGCCGTCGGTCGGCGGGGCCGCGCCGTGATCGCGACGGGCGATCAGGTGCTGGTCGACGAGCCGCTGATCGCCCCACCGGCGGCCACGGTGGTGCGCCTCTCCGATTACCCGTATGTCGTGCCGTTGATCGGTATGCAGGTGCAGCACCCGACGTACGTGTTCGCCGCGGTCGATCACACCGGGGCGGACATCAGCCTCTTTCAGGGCGGTGCCGTCACCTCGAAGACTGTCGACGGTGGCGGCTACCCGGTGCATAAGCCGGTCACGGCCGGCTGGAACGGGTATGGCGACCTCCAGCACACCACCGAGGAGGCGATCCGGATGAACTGCCGTGCGGTCGCCGACGAGCTCACCCGGCTGGTGGACGAGGCGGACCCCGAGGTGGTGTTCCTCAGCGGGCAGGTGCGTTCGCTCGCGGACGTGACGGTCGAGCTGCCGGAGCGGGTGGCCGTCCGGGTCGTGCAGCTGCACGCCGCCGCCCGCAAGACCGGTATCGACGAGAACGAAATCCGCGAACTGACCGCCGCCGAGTTCGAACGCCGTCGAAGCGCCGAAATGGCCGGCGCCGCCGAACGATTCGAAGCCGAACAGGGACGCCACTCCGGGCTGTCGGTCGACGGCCTGGCCGCCGTGTGCGCGGTGCTGCGCGACGGGAACGTCGACACGCTGCTCGTCGGCGACCTGGGCGACGCCACGGTGGTTACCGGCCAGGCGCTGACCACGATCGCTCCCGATGCCGATGCGCTGTCCGAGCTGGGTGAACCGGTGAAACGGGTGGCCAGGGCCGACGAGGCGTTGCCGTTCTGCGCGATCGCGGTCGGCGCCTCCCTGGTGCGGGCCGGCAACCGGATCGCGCCCGAGGCCGGCGCCGGCGCGTTGCTGCGGTATGCCGCGACCGACAGAGTCGCGGGTCGCCGAACTTAGGGAGCTCACCATGAGGCGTTTCATCGACCGGGCCGACGCGGGACGCCAATTGGCCTCGCGGATGGGATATCTGCGCGGGCAGGACGTTGTGGTGCTCGGCCTGCCGCGCGGCGGGGTTCCGGTGGCCTTCGAGGTCGCCAAGGCGCTGCACGCCCCCCTCGACGTGCTGTTGGTGCGCAAGCTCGGAGTGCCCTACCACCGCGAACTCGCGTTCGGCGCGGTCGGCGACGGCGGAGTTCGGGTATTCAGCGACGCCGTGGTTCGCGAGGCCCGGCTCACCCACCAGGAGATGGCTGCGGTCGAGGCCCAGGAGCTGGCCGAGCTGCAACACCGGTCGGAACGCTTCCGCGGTGCGCACCAACCGGTTCCGCTGGTCGGCCGGATCGCGCTGATCGTCGACGACGGCATCGCGACCGGCGCCACCGCACAGGCCGCCTGCCAGGTGGCCCGGGCCGAGGGGGCCAGCAGGGTGGTGTTGGCCGTTCCCATCGCGGCGGCGGAGACCGCCCGGCAGTTCGCTCAATACGCCGACGAGGTGGTGTGCCTGGAGACGCCGGTGCCGTATCTGGCCGTCGGCCAGGGATACCGGCACTTCCCTCAGACCTCGGATGACGAGGTGGTCGCCCTGCTCGAAAGCGCGCGAGACGATTTCGGGGTGGTCGCCGCCGACACCGATGATCCGCCGCTGCGCGACGAGGAGATCTGGGTGCCGACGGGACCCGTTGCGGTGGCCGGGCACCTGACCATTCCCGAGCGCCCCAAGGGTGTCGTGGTATTCGCCCACGGCAGCGGCAGCAGCAGGCACAGTCCGCGCAATCGCTTTGTCGCCGAGGTGCTCAACAACGCCGGCTTCGCCACCGTGCTCTTCGACCTGCTCACCCCGGCGGAAGAACGCAACCGCGCCAATGTATTCGACATCGCGCTGCTCGCGGGTCGCCTGGTGGACGTGACGGGCTGGCTGGCGGGGCAGCCCGACACCGCCGCATTGCCGGTCGGCTACTTCGGCGCCAGCACCGGGGCGGGCGCGGCGCTGAGCGCCGCCGCCCATCCCGGGGTCAAGGTCGCCGCGGTCGTCTCGCGCGGCGGCCGGCCGGATCTGGCCGGCGACGCGCTGAGCCACGTTGACGCCCCGACGTTGTTGATCGTGGGCGGACGCGACGAGATGGTGCTGGCGCTCAACCGGCAGGCCCAATCGAAGATCCCGGTCGAGTGTGAGGTCGCTGTGGTGCCGGGCGCCACCCACCTCTTCGAGGAAACGGGCGCCCTGGCGCAAGTGGCTGTGCTCGCGCGCGACTGGTTCACCGAGCACCTCGCGCAGCTGGAACACTGAATCCGTTTGCACCCCTGAGGATTTCCGTTTGCACGGAGCATTTCCGTTTGCACGCCTGTGAGGGTTTGGGGCGGCGGTCCCGGACGGGGGGATGCCGGGACCGCCGCGGATTCAGTTGGTCTATCGGTGTTCAGCCTGCCGGTGTGATCAGGCCGTAGTGCCCGTCGTAGCGGTGATACAGCACGCTGCCACGGTCGCGGGCGGTGTCGACGAAGAACAGGAAGGGCAGGCCGAGCAACCCGATCCGCTCGATGGCTTGCTCGACGTCGAGCCGCGGGGCGGGCTGCGGGCTGACGGTCAGCGGCAGACGGGACGGCGCCAGCTCGCCGGCGGCCGGATTGACCTGTGCCAGGCGGTATTCCGTCGGCCCGCCGCGATACAGGACGCTGTCTTGGCGGGTGCCCTGCTCGGTGAAGAGGTGGAAGTCGTAGTCGAGCTGTTCCATCTCGTGCGCAGCTTCTTCCACCGTGCAGGTCGGCAGGCTGTATGACTTGTGCCGCATGATTCGGCGTTCGTCTTCCGGCCGCGGGAAGTACTCCGGCCGGTGCGTCGGCTCGCTCTCGTGCCGCCATTCATGCGGACCGCGGCGGGGCACACCGGCCCGTTTGGCCTCCCAGTGCTCGGCGGCGCGCTCCAGCTGGCGGCGTAGCCGCGCCTCGAGCCGATCGATCGCCTCCCGCTCGGTGGTGCCTTCGACCTGCGCACGCACCGGCCGGCCGTTGACGTCGAGGTTCGCCTGAGCGATGACGCGGCGAGCCACGGCGGGGTCACCGTGCTCGCTCAGCCTGACGTGGGCGTCCAGCACCGGTTCGTGGGTGAGGTGGCTGAGCTCGCCGATCTTCGTGCGTGCGTAGTCCTCGGCATCGGGCAGCTGACCGTGCGTCGTCACCCGCACCTCGAATGCGGCCGGCAGATCGGGGCGTTGTCTCATGATGGCTTTCGTTCTCCGTCGTGTCGCTCAGTGATGCAGGCCCGTGACGGGCTCGTGCGTACTGGCCTGGATGTCGGTGGATGTCGCGGCGAACAGCTGGTTCGCCAGATCGGACAGCGCGCGGGCGATGGCCAGCTCGTCGCCGATGGCGGCCACCGGCGGGTCGGCCGGATCGAGTCGCGCCAGGCCGGTGCCCACGAGCGTCTTGCCCGCCCACGACAGTCGTGCCTTGGCCCGCGTCCGTTCGTCGCGCTCTTCGACCAGCACGTCGATGTGGCATTGCTTGGTGCCGTCGTCGGTGTTCGTCATCGCCAGATCTCCTCGGGTTGCCGAGCGTTTCCTCGGCGCTATTGATGCGACCACTTCGTGCCTGTGCCCGAGTAGGGGCGGAAGTCCCGAATCGCCGGGCCGTTCGTCGGCCACGCCACGCCCGGCCGGGCGCGTTGAAGGCAGATCAGCAAATGCGCGGACGCGCACGAAGAATGCGCCGACTTAATCGACATTATTGCTGGGCTTAATCGACAGTTTCGTTCGTGTATATCGACGTGCCCAACAGTAACGGGCGTGTCCGACGTCCCGACACAGACCAAGTACCTGCATGCCTCGCGGGGCCGCCGGTCGTCGCCCCATTCGGGCGACGACCGCGAACAGGCGATCCTGGCCACGGCCGAGCGCCTGCTGCAGGAGCGACCGCTGGCCGACTTTTCCGTGGACGACCTAGCAAAAGGCGCCGGGATTTCGCGCCCCACCTTCTACTTCTATTTCCGATCGAAGAACGCGGTGCTGCTGTCGCTGCTCGACCAGATGAACGGCAAGGCGCATGCGGCACTGAGGAATCTCGGCGGGATATCGTCCGGCGACCCCGCGGAGCTGTGGCGGGCGCGCATCGAGGCGTTCTTCGAGGTGTCGGGCTCTCACCCGGCGGTCGCCGTGGCGGGCGCCGCGGCGAAGGCGACCAACCCCGAGGTGCGCCAGTTGTGGTCGGCGCTCATGCAGCGGTGGATCTCGCTGACCACGGCGGCCATCAAGGCCGAGCGCGGTCGGGGCGCAGCGCCCGACACCATCCCGGCCGAGCAGCTGTCGGTCGCACTGAACATGTTGAGCGAGCGGGTGATGGCCGCGACGTTCACCGCCGAGGACGAGGCGATGCCGGAGGACAGGGCGGTCGAAACCTTGCTGCACATCTGGCTGGCCAGCATCTACCAGCGCTGAGCGAGGGCCCCCCGGGCGCGGTCGAGGCTCTGGTCGATCAGTCGGTCGACCGCGCCGAAGTAGGTTGGTGACGGCGGCTTCCCCGCCAGCTCGGCGATCGCGTTCTGTTCCCCCGAAACGTCTGCCGCGTCGAGGTTGTCGGACATCCGGTCGGCGTGCACCGTCAGCCCCGCCAGCAGTTCGCCGCATTGGGATCCGGCGACGAGGCTGCGCCGGGCCAGAGTGCGCAGGGCGTCCCATTCGGCGTGCCAGGCGCCGTCAGGCCGCTCGTCGTTGGTCAGCGCCGCGGCGGTGTGCAGGGTGGCCGCCAGCTGGGGTGCGGACAGGGCGGCCCGGCGGATGAGGATGGACAGCACCGGGTTCCGCTTGTGCGGCATGGACGACGAACCCCCACGGTTTGCGGCGCCCGGCTCGCTCAGCTCGCCGATCTCCGGACGGGTCAGGGTGACGACGTCCGAGGCGATCCGGCCCCAGGAGTCGGTGCAGCCGACGAACGCGTCGGCCGCCGCGGTGACCGGTGTGCGCGTCGTGTGCCACGGCGGCCGGGAAACCAAACCCAAATCCGTTGCGACGCTGTGCACCAGGCCGGTGGAGGCCGCGGCTGCGTCGGCGGCGCCGGTGAGCAGCGCCGCCAGCTCGGTGCCGGCGGCCAAGGTGCCGGCCGCCCCGCCGATCTGGACGGGGCAGACCACCGCGGCCAACCCCTCGAAGGCATCGACGGCACCGTTCAGCCAGCCGGCCACCTTCGCCCCGAACGTGGTGGGCGCCGCGTGCTGGGTGAGGGTGCGTGCCACCATGGGCGTCACCCGGTGCAGGGTGGCCAGCTCGGTCAGCGTCGAGATCTGACCCTTCAGTTGTGCGGCCAGCTCCCCCACGACCTCGCGCACGCCGAGCATCAGGCCGGTGTCCAGCACGTCCTGACTGGTGAGCCCGCGATGGATCCACGGCGCCACGGCCGGCGCGGCGCGCTCCCGCAGCAGGCCGACGAGGCCGATCACCGGGTTGCCGCCACCCTCGGCGCCAACCGCCAGGGCCTCACAATCGTTGGGCGTCAATAGCATTGGCAGGTCGGCTCCGGCGCACTCGGGTGGGGCCAGGCCCGCGGCGGACAGGGCGTCCAGCCAGGCGGATTCCACCGCGACCATGGATTCCAGCAGGGCCCGATCCGTCATGTGCTCTCCGGCCCGATGGTCTCCGGGCCACAGCAGGTTGGTCATCGCCGACCGCCCCGGTAGGCCAGGAACACGGTCTCGCCCGGCCCCTGCAGGCGGATGTCGAAACGGTAGCCGGGGCACTCGTTTTCGGCGACGCACAGCAGGGTGGCGCGGCGCTCGGCGTCCAGGCCCGCCAGCAGCGGGTCGGCGCCCAGGCCACCGTCGGGCAGGTATGCGCGGGTGTACAGGCAGTCCAACAGGCCCCGCGCGAACACGGTGAGGGCGAAGAACGGCGGCCGGGCGGCGTCGGGCGAGCCGGGCGTCACGGTGGTGAAGCGGTAGGCACCGGCGGCGTCGGTCGCGCACCGACCCCATCCCGTGAACGTGGCGGTATCGCGGCGCAGTGAACCGGGCTGCTGGATGACGCGCCCCGCGCCGTCGGGCTGCCACAGCTCGACCAGCGCGTCCGGTACACCCTCGCCCGCGCCGTCGTAGACGGTGCCCCGCAGCCGGATGGCGCGCGGATGGCCCTCGCCCACCAGCGCGCGATCGCCGGGATAGGGCAAGCCGAGGTCGAGGAACGGTCCGACCGTTTGTCCTGGGGTGCAGCAGGATTCAGCCATCGTCGTCCTCGACGGGCGTTCTCCGCGCGCCGGCCAGCACGATGTCCCAGCGATACCCGGTCGCGTACTCGGGCTCGGTGAGGTCGTGGTCGTAGCGGGCGATCAGCCGTCGACGCGCGGCGGGGTCGAGCACCGATTGAAAGATGGGGTCCAGGTCGAACATCGGGTCGCCCGGGAAGTACATCTGGGTGACCAGGCGCTGGGTGAACGCGGTCCCGAAGACGGAGAAGTGGACGTGCGCGGGACGCCACGCGTTGCGGTGGTTGCGCCACGGGTACGGCCCGGGCTTGATGGTGACGAAGCGGTACGAGCCGTCCGGCCCCGTCAGGCACCGGCCCGCCCCGGTGAAGTTGGGGTCGAGCGGGGCGGGGTGCTGGTCGCGCTGGTGGCGATAGCGGCCGCCCGCGTTGGCTTGCCAGACCTCGAGAAGCTGTCCGGCGACCGGTTTGCCCGATCCGTCGAGCACCCGCCCGGCGACGATGATCCGTTCGCCCAGAGGTTGGCCCGGATGGCCGGCCGTCAGGTCGGCCTCGAGCGGGTCGACGTCGCGGTGGCCGAAGCACGGTGCCCAGCGTTCGATGTCTTCGGGATCGACCGCCACCAGCGCGCGGGTGGGATGGCGCAGCACGGTGCCGCGGTAGGGCGGGTAATCGAGCCGGGGCTGCGCTTCGGCCCCCCGGTATTGGGCTGCGATGGCGGCGATCTCGGCCGTGATGTCAGCCTGAGACGCGACGCACTCGGCGGTCATGAGCCGTGACGCTACTCTCGATGGCCGCGCACGCCGCGCATATCAGCGGCGCGATCGCCGTCAGAGCGAGCGCACCAGCGCCGCCCGCCCCTTGGTGCGCATCTTGTACAGGGCGGACCCGCGGTACTGCTCCATCTTGGCGGCCATCTTGTTGCCGAGCTCTTCGAGTTCGGCGTCGGTGATCTTCACCTCGGGGGGCGCCGGAATCATGTCGCGCTCCTCTTCGTCGGCGTGGGCCTCCAGCACCGTCTTGAAGGAGTTCCATTCGTCCTCATAACCCGGCGCGCTCTGCGGCGTCTTGAGCAGCACGGAAAGCTGGTCGATCACCTGGCGGTGCTCGGCGTGGGCCACCGCGATCAGTTTGGTGGCGTCCTTGAGGGCCGGGTAGTACAGGTCGTCCTCGATGCGGAAGTGGATGTCGAGTTCGATCAGCATGTCGTCGAAGAGGGCATGCCGCTCCTCGCTGTTCACCGGCGCCTCGCTGACCTTGCGGCCCAGGCCCTTGATCACGATGTGGTGTTCTTTGAGCACGTCGTAGGCGTTCATTTGCCTTCCCCTTCTCCGATTCCCACCGCTGCGCCGAGCCCGGGCTCGGGTTCCGACCGGACCTCGACCATTCCGTCGACCAACCTCGCCTGATAGCACGGCAGCGGCGCCGCCGCCGGGCCACGCAGCACTTCGCCCGACTCGGCCGCGAACCATGAACCGTGCCAAGGGCATACGAGCCGCCCCCGGTCGATCCAGCCGTCGGCCATGGGGGCCGCCAGGTGCGGACACAGCTCCCCGAACGCCGCGACCTCCCCCGGCCTGGTCTGGCAGACCACCAGCCCCACCCCGTCGACCTCGACACGCACCGGCTTGCCGTTCAGCGAGCTCGCGGGCAGCACGGGCTTCCATTCCGTGGTGCGCAGCCGCGCGCCGGACTGGTCGATGCCGATGCCGGATTCGAACACCAACGCGCCGCCCAGGTAGCTGCCCGCGACGGTGATGCCGTAACCCAGTGCGGTGAGGGCGATTCCGCGGCCGTGGCGGCCGCGGCGGCGATCCCACCACGACTGCGCGTAGAGCGCGGTGGCGGCCAGGTTCACCAGACCGTGCACGGCGCCCACCCGGCGGTCGGCCTCATGGGTGTGCTGCCAATCGGTGACGCCGGTGACGGCCGAACCGATGCTGGCCAGGATCCCCACGCCGAGCGCGCGGGACGCGAACTTCGAGGCGTCGCGCACCTCGGTGGCGGGTTGGCCCGGCAGCAGGCTGAGCGCGTCGAGCGCGACGGTGGTACCCAACGCGCCGCTCGTCAGCGACGCCAGCGGCGGGTGCACGGGGTGGCCGAGCCACACTCCGTGCAACGCGTTGGTGACGGTGTTGCGGGCGCCGCCGAGGCCGTTGAAGGCGAAGCTCAACAAGTGCTCGAACCGATAACTCGGCCGATCCAGCCACTCTTGACGCCCGATGGCGGACACCACTCGCGATCCGAGCTTTTGCAATCGACCATCCAGTGACCGAGCGGCCATGGCACCAGCCCTTCCTCACCTGCGCCGCAAATTGGTCGCAGCGCACGCAAAATCAAACCCTTTACCCCTTGGTTACCGCGCGCTCACATGGACAGTGGCGCCGACGTGACCACCGTATCCCGGCCTCGTGGCCACATGATTGTCAGCAACCTGTGAATTACCACAAAGCCTTCTTGTAGAAAGCTGGCCGAGAATCCTCGCCGGTGAGACACCCGGGAACGCCCGATTGACCGGGGGCGGGTGAATGCGGGATTCTACTTAGCGGAAGATATCTCTGCACAGCAGACATGACAGCGTGGGACGGGGGTGCCGTGGCAGTCCATCGCGCCGCCCGCGACGGCCTTCTCGACCCCGTTTTCGCCAGCGTCCGCGACGGCATGATCCCCGCGCACATCTACAACGACGCCGAGCTGTTCGCGCTGGAGAAGGAGCGACTGTTCGGCCGGGCGTGGACGTTCGTGGCGCACGAGTCCGAGATCCCGCAGGACGGCGACTACGTGGTGCGCCGCGTCCTCGACGATTCCTTCATCATCACCCGCGACTCGACCGGGCGATTGCGCGCCTTGTTCAATATGTGCCTGCACCGTGGCATGCAGGTGTGCCGCGCGGAGATGGGCAACGCCACCAACTTCCGCTGCCCCTACCACGGTTGGACCTACCGCAACGACGGCCGACTCACCGGCCTGCCGTTCCACCGGGAGGCCTACGGCGGCGAGGACGGGTTCGCCAAGGATACTCAAACCCTTTTGCCCGCACCGAAATTCGCGAGCTATAACGGTCTGCTGTTCATCAGCATGGACGCGGCAGCCGAACCGCTCGAAGACTTCCTCGGCGACTTCCGGTTCTATCTGGACTTCTACACCAAGCAGAGCGCCGGCGGCCTCGAGGTGCGGGGGCCGCAGCGCTGGCGCATCAGGGCCAACTGGAAGATCGGCGCCGAGAACTTCGCCGGCGACATGTACCACACGCCGCACACCCATGCGTCGATCGTCGACATCGGCCTGTTTCGCGAGCCGAAAGCGCAGAAACGCAAGGACGGCGCGACCTACTGGGCGCACCGGGGCGGCGGCACCACCTACAAGCTGCCGCCGGGCGGTTTCGACGAGCGCATGCGCTACGTCGGCTATCCCGACGACATGATCGCCCGGATCAAGGACGTGTGGACGGCGCGACAGCAGCGCTTGGTCGGCGAGGACGGCTTCATGATCTCGGCCGCCACCTGCTTTCCCAATCTGAGCTTCGTGCACAACTGGCCCAAGGTGCGGGACGGTCAGCACGATGAAACCCTGCCCTTCATCTCGATCCGGCTGTGGCAGCCGATCAGCGAGAACGAGACCGAGGTCTGCTCGTGGTTCGCGGTGGACTCCGCCGCTCCCCCGCAGTACAAACAGGATTCGTACAAGGCGTATCTGATGTGCTTCGGTTCGACCGGCATGTTCGAGCAGGACGACGTGGAGAACTGGGTGTCGCTGACCACCACCGCGGGCGGTGCCATGGCGCGGCGGCTGCTGCTGAACAGCCGGATGGGCCTGCTGCCCGACGGCAGCCCGGTGGTCGAGCCACTGACCGCCGAGGCATTCCACGGGCCGGGGCGGGCGCAGGTCGGCTACAACGAGCACAACCAGCGCGCGCTGCTGAGCATGTGGGCCGACTACCTGCAGGGGGTAGGCGCATGAGAAAGGCGTTGCCGTTTCATGACATTCGGCATCTGCAGGCCCACCAGTTCCTGGTCGACGAGGCCTACCTGCTGGACGCCCAGCGGTACGAGGAGTGGCTGGACACGCTGAGCGACGACGTCCGCTACGTGATGCCGGTGCGGGTGACCACCGCGCGCGGCGCCGGGTTCGACGCCTCACCGGGAATGGCGCACTTCGACGAGGACAAGTATTCGCTGAGCCAGCGGGTCGCCCGGATGGGTACCGAACACGCCTGGGCCGAGGATCCGCCGTCGCGGCTGCGGCACTTCGTCAGCAACGTGCGCACCTTCGAAGGCGACGACCCCGCGCACCTGGTGGTCGAATCGGCCGAGCTGCTGTTCCGCAGCCGGGGTGACGTGAACGAAAGCGCGTTGCTGTCGTGCGGCCGCGAGGACCTGCTGCGCCGGTGTGACGACGGCTGGAAGCTGGCCCGCCGCAACATTTTTGTCGACGAATCCGTGCTCCGGATGCAGAACCTGGCGGTGTTCCTGTGAGCGAACAACTGCAGCGACTCCTCGACGGGGCGGTCGGCGAGCCCCTCGTCGTCGCAAACGAATTCACCGAGGTGGTGGTGCGCCGCGTCGACACCCGCAACGGGTCGAGGCTGCTGGTCAGCGCGCCGCGATCGGGGCAGTGGATCACCCTGGACGCGCTGGAAGTCGAGGCCCTGACCCGGCAGAACAGCCGCACCCTGGCGGCGATGGTCGGCAATCCGCACGCCCCGCTGCTGCCGGACGACGAGGACCCGCGATGACGGGCTGGCTCGAGGGCAAGCGCGCCCTGGTCGTCGGCGCCGGCTCGGGGATAGGCCGGGCCGTGCTCGACGCGTTCCGCGCCGAGGGCGCCAAAGTCGCTGCGCTGGAACGCGACCACCAGAAGTGCGAGAGCCTGCGCGCGGAGTCACCCGACGTCCCGGTCGTGGAGGGCGACGCGGTCACCCGCGACGCCAACGAACGAGCGATCGACGCCGCGGTGGGCGCCCACGGCGGGCTGGACACGCTGGTTCACTGCGTCGGGATCTTCGACTTCTACCGGGGCATCGGCGACATCCCCGCCGACGACCTCCCCGGCGCGTTCGACGAGATGTTTCGCACCAACGTGCTGAGCCAACTGCAGTCGGTCAAGGCGGCGCTCCCCCGGTTGCGATCCGGCACGGGACCCTCGATCATCCTGACCGCGTCCGCCTCGTCCTTCTATCCCGGACGCGGCGGAACCCTGTACGTGGCGTCGAAGTTCGCCGTCCGCGGCCTGGTGGCCGCCCTGGCCCACGAGCTGGCGCCGCGGATCCGGGTCAACGCGGTGGCGCCGGGCGGCACGCTGGGCACCGACCTGCGCGGGCTCGCCAGCCTGGGCCTCGAGGGGGTTCGCCTGGACGACTCCCCCAACCGGGCGCAGGAGCTGGCCGCGCGCACGCCGCTGAACGTCGCGCTCACCGGGGCCGACCACGCCTGGAGTTTCGTGTTCCTGGCCTCCGACCGGGCCCGCGGGATCACCGGCGAAATCGTCCGCCCCGACGGCGGATTCGGGCTGGGCGCGCCGACATGACCTCCCTCGACGAGCAGCGCGCCCTGGTGGCGCAGGGCTGTCGGGTGGCCGCGGCCCGCGGCCTGGTCGACGGTGTCCTCGGCCACCTGAGCCTGCGGGTCGACGACGAGCGGCTGCTCGTCCGATGCCGCAGCGACACCGACGCCGGCGTGGCGTTCACCCGGCCCAGCGACATCCGGCTGGTCACCTTCGACGGCGGCGCGGGCGGTGACGGCGAACTCGACGGGTACCGCGTGCCCAACGAACTGCCCATCCACGTCGAGACCATGCTGGCCGATCCGGCGCATCGCGCCGTCGCGCACCTGCATCCGCCCGCCGTGGTCGCCGCCGACCTGGCCGGAATCGCGCTGCGGCCGATCTACGGCGCCTACGACATTCCGGGCGCGCGGCTGGCCCGCGGGGGCGTGCCCGTCTACGAGCGCGCCGTGCTCATCCGCACCCGGGCGCTGGCCAGGCAGATGGTGGCGGCCATGGGCGGACGGCAGGTGGTGATCTGCCGCGGACACGGGATCACCAGCGCGGCCGCGACCGTGCCGCAGGCCGTGCTGCAGGCGATCGGCCTCGACGCGCTGGCCCGAATGTCGTTGCGGGTCAAGAACGCCGGCGGCACCCTGCGCGACATCGACGACGCCGATTGGGACGACCTGCCGGACCTGGGAGCGTCGCTGCACACCGAGGCCGCCTGGCGCCACGAGGTGGCGCGGTTGCCGGCCGACTGAGAACTTGACCACCGGCGTCAGGCCGCACATTTATGCTGACCTCGATGGCGAACAGCAGCCCCGATCCGACCACGCCGTTATGGCGTGCGGCGCAGGTGTTCCGGCTGCTGAGCTGCATCTACGCCACCGGCTTCCAGATCGCCATCAACCCGGACCTGCGCCTGCCCGCGCTGGGCTGGGCGCTGTTCGCGGTGCTGATCGGCTGGAGCGCGGCGTGCGCGCTGGCGTACCTGCGCGGGTTCGGCCGCCGGCCGGCGTGGGTGCTCGCCGAGATCGTGATCGCCGTGCTGCTCATGGCGTCGAACACCATCGTCACCACCCCACACTGGGCGGCCGAGAACCAGACCTGGCCGACGACGCTGTGGGCCAGCAACCCGACGATCTCGGCGGCCATCCTGTTCGGCCCGGCCGGCGGCATGCTCACCGGCCTGGTGGTGATGGCCACCAATTTCGCGGTCAAGAACTATCTCGCCCTCAACCTGGGGCATAACGCCACCGTCATCATCGAGCTGGCGGTCGGCATGGCCATCGGCATGGCCGCCCAAACCGCGCGACGCGCCCACGACGAACTCCAGCAAGCCGCCCGATTGACGGCCGCGGTGCAAGAACGGGAACGCCTGTCCCGCCAGGTCCACGACGGAGCCATCCAGGTGCTGGCGCTGGTGGCCAAGAAGGGGAACGAAATCGGCGGTGCCACAGCGGAACTCGCCGCGCTGGCCGGCGAGCAGGAACGCGCCCTGCGGCGGTGGCTGGCCAGCACCGACATCGACCGGGACACCGACGGCGCCACCATCGACCTGCGCACCCTGCTGCGCCGCCGGGAATCCGACCGGGTGTCGCTGAGCCTGCCCGCCACGCCGGTGCCCCTGGGACGCCGGGTGGGCGCCGAGCTCGACGCGGCGGTGGGCAACGCGCTGGACAACGTGGCCGCACACGCCGGCCCCGGCGCACGCGCGTTTGTGCTCGTCGAGGACCTGGGCGATTCGGTGGTGGTGAGCGTCCGCGACGACGGCGTGGGAATCGCCGCGGGCCGGCTCGAGGAAGCGGCGGGCCAGGGGCGCCTGGGCGTCTCCCAATCGATCGTCGGGCGGCTGACTGCGCTGGGCGGCACCGCGCACCTGCACAGCGAACCCGGACAAGGCACGGAGTGGGAGCTGTGCCTGCCACGCGGAAAGGCGCCCGATGGCCGGTGACACCCCCACCACGGTGATGGTCGTCGACGACCATCCCATCTGGCGCGACGCGGTCGCCCGCGACCTGGCCGAAGAAGGCTTCACCGTGGTCGCCACCGCCGACGGTGTCGCCGCCGCCCGGCGGCGCGCCGCCGTGGTCAAGCCCGACGTAGTGGTGATGGATATGCAGCTGCCCGACGGCGACGGCGCACAGGCGACCGCGGGCGTGCTCGCCGTCTCCCCCTCGTCCCGGGTATTGGTCCTCTCGGCCTCCGACGAGCGAGAGGACGTGCTCGAAGCCGTCAAGGCCGGCGCCACCGGATACCTGGTCAAGAGCGCCTCCAAGTCGGAACTGGCGCAAGCCGTTTCGGCGACGGCCGAGGGCCGCGCCGTGTTCACCCCCAGCCTGGCCGGGCTGGTGTTGGGGGAATACCGGCGAATCGCGCAGCGCAAGGACGACGGTCCCGCTCCGCCCAGCCTCACCGAACGGGAAACCGAGGTGCTGCGCTATGTGGCAAAGGGGCTGTCCGCCAAGCAGATCGCCCAGAAGCTGTCGCTGAGCCACCGCACGGTCGAGAATCACGTGCAGGCGACTTTTCGCAAACTCCAGGTCGCCAACCGAGTGGAGCTGGCGCGCTACGCCATCGAGCACGGCCTCGACGAGGAGCCGTGACCCGCGGGCGGCCGGGCGACCGCACCGCGGGTCAACGACGTCTCGAGCTACCCGCGAACCGAGCTGAGGCGTTTCGCCGGTGCGGCGGCCAGCACGCGGGCGCCGACCAACGCGGTCACCATCACGGCCATGCACACCAGGCCGTCGTCTTTGAGCCCCCATCGGATGGCGGCAAGGATCGCCACGCCCGCCACGCACAGCAGGGCGCCGACGACCGCTCCGCGTCCGCGCGCCGTCACCGTGGGGGCGCCGTCCCAGCCCGACAGCGGGTTGTTCTCCAGCGGTCGCAGCGCGACGAAGAGCACCGCCACGGCGACGACCACGACGAGCAGCTGGATGAGGCTGAGGGCGAGGAAATCCTGCGCGCCCGGGTAGCGCGGGCAGCCCAGGTAGTCGAAGGCCAGGTGCACGCCCAGCAGCACGGGCATGTGCCACAGGTACAGCGTCATGGCCCCGGAGTTGCCGATCGCGGTCCACCACCACACCCGCGGCCGCCGGGCCCAGCGTGCGATCGCCGGCGCGGCGGCGATGGCCAAGGCGCTCAGGATGATTGCGTGCCCGGCCAGCAGCAGTGAGGGCGGGCTGGTGTTGGACAGCTGGTGGTCACCGGTGCCGACCATGCTGATCCGGTAGGGACCCCAGTGCACCAGCGCGACGTCGACGGCGAAGAAGACGGCGGCGACGGCCAGCGCGGCGCGCCCGGTGAGCAGCCGCCGGCGGTAGGCGACGCCGAACATGGCGGGGATGAGCCAGACGGCCAGGTTGAGGTAGCCCAGGGGCATCATGGCCGGCCAGTGCAGCCGGACGGCGTCGATCGCCGCGATGGCCCCGTAGACGGCGGCCACGGCGGCGGCGAGACGCCCCACCGTGGTGATGCGGTACAGCATCGGCATGGCGGCCAGCACCAGGACGTAGGCGCCCAGGAACCACAGCAGCTGCGTGCTGACGCCGGCCACCGGCTCGTAGATGTGTTGCGGCAGGGCGTGATACAGCACCGTCAGCGCCACCGCCCAGAACGCCAGGTAGTAGAACACCGGCCGGAACAGTCGGGTGCAGCGTTTCATCAGCCAGTCACCCCAGTTCGTGCCGGCGGACCAGGAAGACAGGCACGCCGCGGCGCCGGCGAAGAAGAACAGCGGCATGATCTGCAGGATCCAGGTCGCCGCCTGGAACACCGCCGAGGTGGTCAGCAGGTTGTCCCAGATCAAGACGTGGTTTTCGATGATGCTGATGGCCATCACGGTGTGACCGAGCACCACCCCGACCAGCGACGTGATGCGGATGACGTCCAGGACGCGATCGCGGTCGGGCGGGGTGGCCGCCGCCACTTCGGCGACGTCCGGGAATCTGCTGAGAGTTGCCATGGGAACCGGTCCTTTCGGGAAACCTGTTGTCGGGGAGTGGAATTGGATGTAGCCGGGAGTACTACTCAGTTGGCGACATGGAGCGGGTCGTAGTCCGCCAGCAGTTTCTCGATGCGTGCCTCGTCGAGTCGCACCCGCACGGTGGCGGCTTCCTGTTGGTCGCGAATCACCTTGGCCAAGGTGAAGGCGCTGGACACCAAGAACAGGAACGTGATGCCGAGGAAGGATCGCTGCCACAGGTCAAGCGGAAGCAGGTAGATCCCGCCCAGCGCGGTCACGAAGCTGATCGCGAACGCGACGGCCGCTTGAACGAAGAAGGCAGCAGTGGTCTTGGACATGCTAGAGGGAACGGTCATGCGAATAAGCCTGCGGCAGGCCGCTGCTCGCCGGAATCCGTAAGACTACTCAATTACAGACGGCACCGGCGGCCGTCACGAAGCGGCGCGGTCGCCGGCCGGCTGAGTTTGCGTCACAGCTTCGTATCGGCCGGCGAACACCGCACGGATGTGCCGGGATCGCGGTCGCCGCGCACCTAGCCTGTCCAGCTAACTGCCCCGAATTCGGTGCCCGGACCGGCACCGGCAGCCGAGGAGTACTGACGTGGCCGCACTGGACAGGCGACGCTTCCTGGTCGCGCTGGCCGCGACGGTGGCCGTCGCCACCGGTGGGCCCGAAACCGCGGCGGTGCGTGCCGATGTCGCCGGGGTCGCACCCCTCCCGGGCGCTCCCGTCGGGCCGCCGTTGTCACCCCCACCGGACCCGCGATCGCGCGTCGCGCTGCCCGGCGGCGGTGTGCTGAAAAAGCTTCCGGGCAACGACGCTCTGTTGGCATGGACGGTCGACGACGGCGCGGACACCGACGTGGTCCGGCTCTACACGCAATTCGCCAAGGACACCGGGGTGCGGCTCACCTACTTCGTCACCGGCGGCTACCGCTCGTGGACGGACAACGCCGGCTTGCTTCGCCCGCTGGTCGAATCCGGGCAGATCCAGCTGGGCAACCACACCTGGACGCATCCCGACCTGACCAAACTGTCCAAGGGCCAGATCGCCGACGAGCTGAGCCGCACGGACGCGCTGCTGCGCAACACCTACGGAGTCGACGCCGCCCCATACCTGCGGCCACCGTATGGCCATCACAACGCCGCGGTCGCCGCGGTGGCCGCCGACCTGGGCTACCAGGTGACCACCCTGTGGTCCGGCGACTTGCGCGATTCCGCGCCGGTGTCCGAGGACCAGATCGTCCGGATGGCCCACCAGTCCTTCCTGCCGCAGAACATCGTGATCGGCCACCTCAACCACCCGCCGGTCACGCACGTGTACGCCCGGCTGGTGGACATCATTCGCTCGCGCGGGCTGCGCACCGTGACGCTCGACGACGTCTTCCTGCGGCCGGAGGTCCCGCACGGGCGGGGCACCACCAAGGCGCCTCAGCCCAGCTGATCGCCAATCTCCTTGGCCGCCTTGACGAGTGCGGCGGCCACCGCGGCATACCGGGAGCTGTCCAGCCGGTTCTGCGGCGCTGCGGCGTTGAGCGCGAGCCGCAGACCCGGCGCCCGCGTCGGTATGGGCACCGCGACCGAGGCCACGCCTTCCTCGCTCTCCTCGCGGTTGATCGCGTACCCACGCTCGCGGATGGCGGCGAGCTCGGCCTCCAGCTCGGTGCGGGTGCCGATCGAGGACGGCGTGATGCGTTCGAGCCGCTCCTGCGGCAGCAGCTGGCGCAGTTCTGGCTCGGGCAGCTGCGCCAGCATGACCTTGCCCGTCGAGGTGCAATGCGCGGGCAGGGTGCGGCCCAACCGGGACGCCACCCGGACCGCGGCCGGGCCCTCCACCGCGGCGACAAAGCGGACGCCTGCGCCGTCCAGCATCCCGACGTGAACGGTTTCGCGCAGCTGCTCGGCCAGGCTTCGCATGATCGGCATGGCGGTTCGCTGGATGTCGACGCGGCCGAAGATCGCGAACGCCACCCCGGTCAACGACGGACCGGGCAGATAGACCTTCGACACCGGGTCTTGCCGGACGAACCCGCGGTAGGCCAGCATCGCCAGCAGCCGATGCGCGGTGGACGACGCCACACCCAGGTAGCGGGTGGCCTCGCTCAACCGGATCTCGGGTTGCTCGCCCAACAGCAGCAGCAGTTTCAAGGCGTTGTCGACGGACTCGATCGGGTACTGCGGCGCAAGCGAGTCGGCGGCGGGCGCCTCGGCGTCCTGCTCACGCTTCCTCGGCATGACAGTGAAGGTACCCAAGGACCACCCGCCCGGGTTGCGACTCAGAGCAAGCTGAGGACGGCCGCCCCGAGCAGCCCCGCCGCGACCACCACGGCAGTCGTGGTTGCGACGGCCCGCCAACCGAAGCTGCGGGCGACCATGGCGGCGCCCGGGGCGCTCACCGCCGGGAGGGTGATCAGCAACGCACCGATCGTGCCCGACGACGCGCCCAGCATGGCCAGCCCCTGCAGGATCGGAATCTCCCCCGCCGTCGGGATGACCATGAGCGTCCCGGCGATCGCGACGACCACCACGAGGGAAAGGCCCAGGAGCAGTCCATGGTGCGCCGGCTGACCCAAGGTGAGCAGCCAACCCCGCACCGCCCCGGCGAGCAGCACCAGCACGGCGTACTCGGGCAGCAGGAACAGACACAGGTACAGCAGCGCCCGCACGAACCTGCGCGGCCGGCCCGCGGGCTCGTCGTCGTCAGCGGCCGCGACCGTCCCCGCCGGGGCGGGCTCGCCGCCGGACGCACGCGAGACCCAGCCCACCGAGGCCGCGACTCCGAGCACCGTCGCGACTCCGACGATCGCCCTGGTCAGCGTCCATTGCCAGGGCGCGACGAAGAACAGGAACACCAGCACCGCCGGGTTGAGCAGCGGGTTACCCAACCAGTAGGCGATGGCGGCCGCGGGAGTGATGCCGTTGCGCCGCAAGGTCACGGCGACCGGAGCGGCGCAACACGTGCACATCATCGACGGCATACCCGCAAGCCCGCCGGCGAGCCCGCTGGAGACGGGGTGTCGACGGTTCAACGCGCGCGGCAGCCACGCCCGGGGCATCAACGCCTGCACCGAGGCGCTGATCAGCAGCGCCACGATCAGCGCCGGCCAGATCGACGACACGTACGCGTGGAAGAAGGTCGCGGCGGCATGCCACGTCGGGCGGTCCCCGGCGTGCACCCCGCCCACGGTGAGGATGCTCGATCCGGGCCAGTGGCGGCTCCGGTGGGCCGCGGCCGCCTTCGCCGCGTAGGGCAGCCACTTGGCCCACAGCAACCCCGCCACGAACACGGCCACGGCGACCGAAACACCGAACGCGACGCCGCCCCGGCGACCGATGTGAATTTCCTTGCCCTTCAAAGGCATAGCCACGCTCACCGACGCTAGCCCACGGATCGCGGTTCTGCGCAGCGGAGGTGGGCGGCCATGCTTCACACACCGGGCCGGCGATGGCTATTATTCTCGGCTTCGTGCGCGGGGCCATTCCGTCCGGGTATCGCCGTTACGTCGCCATCGGGGACAGTCAGACCGAGGGCTTGTGGGACGGCGACGACGTCGTGGGTCTCCTCGGATTCGCCGACCGGCTCGCCGTCATGCTCGATTCGCTCTACCCCGGCCTGCACTACGCCAACCTGGCGATCCGCGGCAAGCGGATCGCCGACGTCCTGTACGAACAGGTCCCGCAGGCGCTGGCGATGCAGCCGGACCTGATCACCGTGTGCGCCGGGATGAACGACGTCATTCAGCCGGGGCGCTCGTTCAGCCCCGCCCTGGCCGACCTCGAGTACGTCTACGCCGCGCTGGCCAGATCCGGCGCGACGGTGGTGACGACGACCTTTCCGAACGTCGCGCAGTTCCTCCCGCTGGGGCGGCTGGTGTCGGGGCGCCTGGCCCGCATCAACGCCGCGATCACGGCGGCGGCCGACCGCTACGGGTTCGGGCTGGTCGACCTGTACAACGCGCCGTCGATGCGCGAACTGGACACCTGGGCGATCGACCGCGTGCACGCCTCCACCAAGGGGCACATGCTGTTCGCCGCCGCGGCCGCCGAGGCCCTGAATCTGCCTGGCAGCAACCATGATTGGGCACACGCCAGCCCCGACGCCAGGCGCCGGTCGCGCAGCAGCGGGGCTTACGAACAGCTGCGGTGGACGCAGGACAGTTTCTTCCCGTGGATCTGGCGGCGGCTGCGCGGCCTGTCGTCGGCCGACGGGCGGGAACCCAAACGACCGCGGCTGGAGAGCCTCAGCGAGCCGAGCAGACCGGCCGACGCCAACCGGAGGGTTTAGGGCGCGTATCGCCGGGCGGTCAGGCATCCTGGACGCATGGATGTGGAGGCTTTGCTGCACGCGATCCCGCCGCTCGCGGTCTACCTGGTGGTCGGCGGTGTGGTCGGGCTGGAGAGCCTGGGCATTCCCCTTCCCGGGGAGATCATCCTGGTCAGTGCCGCGTTGATGTCGTCGCATGACGACTTGCCGGTCAACCCCGTCGGGGTCGGCGTCGCGGCGGTGATCGGCGCCGTGGTCGGCGACTCGATCGGCTATGCGATCGGGCGCCGGTTCGGCATGCCGCTCTTCGACCGCCTCGGCCGGCGGTTCCCCAAACATTTCGGTCCCGGACACGTCGCGTTGGCCGAAAAGTTGTTCAACCGCTGGGGAGTTCGAGCGGTCTTCTTCGGCCGCTTCATCGCGCTGCTGCGCATTTTCGCCGGGCCGCTGGCCGGCGCCCTGAAGATGCACTACCCCCGCTTCCTGACCGCCAACGTCTCGGGCGCCATCTGCTGGGCCGGCGGCACCACCGCGCTGGTGTATTACGCCGGGATGGCCGCCGAGCGCTGGATGGAGCGGTTCTCCTGGATCGCGCTCGTCATCGCCATCGTGTTCGGGCTGATCGCCGCCTTCGCGCTGCGCGAGCGCACCTCGCGGGCCATCGCCGAACTCGAGGCCGAGCACTACCGCAAGGCGGAGAACACCGCGGCCGACGCCGCGTGACAGCGGCGGCTAACTGGCCGCCTCGCCGACATCCTCCGGTACGACCGGCCGGTGCTCTTCGATGAGCGCGACGGCCATCCTGCGGGCACGGAGGGCGGCGTCCCGGTCGCCGACGGCCGCCAGCACGATCGCGCCCTTCATCAGGATGTGCCAGGACGAGGCGAAATCCTCGACGTCGGTCAGCCCCGCCGCGACGGCGCGGTGCCGCACGATGTCGCGGACGTGGTCGATGTGGGTGACGCAGGCCCGTCCCGCGGGGGAATCGGGCCCGAGCTCGAGCAGCACGTTGATGAACGAGCAGCCCTCGTAGCCGTCGCGCAGCTGAATCCATTCGTGCATGACGTCGAAGATCGCCAGCAACTGTTCCTCGGGCGTCTCGCCGCGCTGCCGGGACTGCTCCTCGATCAGCCCGTGCGTCCACAGCTCCTCGCGCCGCTGCAGCACTGCCAGCACCAGGTCGTTCTTGGTGGCGAAGTGACGGTACAACGTGGCCTTGGCGACCCCGGCCTTCTCGATGACCTCTTCGGTGCCGACAGCACGGATCCCGCGCCGGCTGAACAGGTCATATGCCGCGGTCAAGATGCGCTCACGAGCCGACGCGGCGGGCCTTCCGAGGTCGGAAGCTGTCATAACAACCCACAACATACTCTTAGCCGGGACAGGTAGACAGACCGACCTGTCTTGTTATAGAAATGAGATTCGCACTTCCGCGAAGAGTCTGTCTTCAGAGGGCAGGACGGGCATCCATCGCAGCGTCGTAGACGCCGGTCGATTAGGAGTCCACGATGTGCTCGGCCATTGCAGAACCTATGACAACTACCCACTTGATGCTGAGCACGAAGCTGGTCTACGAGCTCGGCGATCCGAACAGCACCCTGCGCGCGACCGCCGATCGCAGCGGCCCGGCGGTGCTCATCTACGCGGGCGGTGAGGTCGACGCCTGCAACGAGCACACCTGGCGCCAGCTGGTCTCCGAGGTGGCCGGCATCGTCATCGCTCCCGGCCCTTTCGTCGTCGACGTCACCGGACTCGATTTCATGGGCTGCTGCGCCTTCGCGGTGCTGGCCGACGAGGCGAAGCGCTGCAAGGAGCGTGGCATCGAATTGCGCCTGGTGAGCCGCGAACCGATCGTCGCCCGCATCGTCGACGCGTGCGGCCTGTCCGCGCTGCTGCCCATCTACCCGACCGCCGATTCCGCCCTGGGGTCCGCGGCCCGCTGGTGACGGGGCGGCCCAACCCCTGATCGCCCTCCCCCGGGCCAGATGAGCGACCCGCCCACCTTCGGCGCGGAGGAGGAATTCCTCCTCGTCGACCCGCGAACCGGAGAACCGGCTCCGCGGAACGTTGACGTGGCCGCCGAGGCGGCCCGCCGTGGCGTCGAGCTGCAGCTGGAACTGAGCAGCTGCCAGGTCGAAACGACCTCCAGCGTTGTGGCAGCCAGTACCGAACTCGGCGAGGAACTGTCGCGGCTGCGGCGCACGGCGGCCCGGGCGGCCGAGGCGGTGGGGCTTCAGCTGCTCGCCGCCGGGCTACCGCCCGCCACGCCGCACGAGTTCCCCGTCACCGACACGCCCCGCTACCGGCGCATCGGCGCCGAGTACGGGATGGTCGCCCACGAGCAGGGCATCTGCGGATGCCATGTGCACGTTGCGGTTCCCGACCGCGCGGCCGCCGTCGCGGTCAGCAACTGGCTGCGGCCCTGGCTGCCGTCTTTGCTTGCGCTGTCGGCGAATTCGGCGGTGTATCGCTGCGCCGACAGCGGCTACGCGAGCTGGCGCAGCGTGCTGTGGCGGCGCTGGCCGGTAGCCGGGCCGCCGCCCTTCTTCCCGTCGCCCGACGACTACGACCGCACGGTGCGGATGCTGATCGACAGCGAAGTGATCCTGGACCAGAAGATGGTCTATTGGGACGTGCGCCCGTCGGAGAATTTCCCGACGATCGAGGTGCGGGTGGCCGACGTGCCGGCGACGGTCGCGGAGACGGTGCTGCTGGCCACCCTGGTCAGGGCGGCGGTGATGACGGCGCTCGAAGCCGATGGGCCCGGCCGGCTTCCGCCGGCGGCCCTGCGCGCGGCGTACTGGAAGGCCGCCCACGACGGGCTCGCCGGACGCACGCTCGACCTGGTCCACGGCCGCGGGGCGGTGCCGGCGCGTGAGCAGCTGGGCGCGCTCGTGCGACGCGTGCGGGCGGCGTTGGAGTCGCTCGGTGAGTATGACCGCGTCGTGGCCGAACTCGACCGGGTCGCCGAGCAGGGCAACGGGGCGATGCGCCAGCTGCGGGCCTGGCGTCGTCGGGGCGAGGTGATGGACGTGATCGAGGAGGCGGCCGTCGCCACGCTGAACTGAACGCTTTGTGCGGCAACCCTTTTCTGTCAGGCGACGGCGAGCAGTCGATACAGCCCGATCAGGCCCACCACCACGATGGTGGCGCGCAGCGCGTTGCCCGACAGCCGGCGCCCGTAGCGGGCCCCGACCAGTCCCCCGACCAGTGAGCCGGCCGCGATCAGCCCGGCGGCCGGCCAGCTGATCCGGTCGAAGGCCACCAACGTATAGGCCACCGCCGCAACCACATTCACCACCAGCGTCATGAGGTTTTTGGCGGCGTTCATCCGCTGCACCGACTCCGGCAGCAGCGCACCCATCAGGCCGACCAGCAAGATGCCCTGCGCCGCGGTGAAGTAGCCGCCGTAGACGCCGACGGCGAACGTGCCGAGCACCAGCACGGCCATCCGGGCGGGCGTGATGTGCTCGGCCGAACGGCCCGCGGCCTCGGCCCGCCGGCTCGTCCACGCCTGGATCCGCGGCCCGGCGACCACCAGGATCAGCGCCAGGATCAACAACACCGGCACCACTTCGGCGAAGACCTTCTCCGGCAGGTGCAGCAGCAGGAATGCGCCCAGCACCGCACCGGCCAGCGACGCCGGGAGCTGCCAACGCAGCCGGTCCCACTGGCCGCCCAGCTCGGCGCGGTAACCCCAGGTGCCCGACACGCTGCCGGCTACCAGACCGGTCGCGTTGGACATGGTGGCCGTGACCGGTGGGAAGCCGAGGGCGACCAGCGTCGGGAACGTGATCAGGGTGCCGGACCCGACGAGCGCGTTGATGGCGCCGGCGCCGAACCCGGCCAAGCAGATCAGCAGCATGTGGGAAGGCGACACTGAAGGAAAACCCTAGCCTGCCGCCGGTTTCGGCTCGCGGGCGACCGGGCGGTCCGAGGTTATGGTCAGGCGGGCGGGGCTTCGGCCCCGCGCTCGACGCCCGTCCGCAGCTTCACCGACGCCGAATACGCAAGCGTCCGGAACCGCAGGACCGGATCGTCGGAGGGCTCGATGCCGTCGGTCACCCGCATCGGGTCGAACACCACGATGTCGCCGCCGTGTTCGCGCTCGGTCTCCAGGCCGGTGATCTCCACGGTGCCGACGGTCGCGATCTGGGTGCTCTGCCAGGGCGCCGACGGATCGACCGTGGAGTCGGTGGGCCCGCCGATCTGCACCCGATAGTCGAATCGCACCGGCCCGCTCGCCAGGCGCGCGTTCAGCTCGTCGGTGAGAAAGTCCGCTCCTTCGCCCTGGGCGGCCGACGCCGACAGGTAGTTCGCTGCGGCGGCCGGAACCAGGTGGTAGCGAACGAATCTGGCGCTGCCGTCGGCGGCGACCCAGCGGAACGCGTGCAAGCCGTGGTACTCGATGGTGGCATAGCTGGCCGGGATCTTGTTCGCGTCGCGCAGCACCGGCAGCGCGCCGAGCAGCCGGGGATGGGTGAGGAAGTACTTGGCCATGCGCAGCGGCGTCGTCAGGCCGGGCCGCATCGCCTTGAGCAGATCGACGAATCCGTCCGGTGTGCTCGAGACGAACAGGCGCGCGGTCTGCGTCACGACGTCGGTGGTGGAGCCGTCGGGCAGGGTGAACTTGACCGCCATCCCGCGGATTCCCGGCACGTTGTCACGCTGTTTGGGGTTGCCGGCGCCATTGGAGAAACGGATCAGCGCCGGGACCGTCGAACCGTCGAGATGCTTTGCGCGCGTAAGCATCGCCGCATCGGGTGTGGCGGTGAACGTGCCGCGGTAGAGCGTGCCCTTGGCGTGCAGCGCGCGGCAACCCGGCTGCGCACCGCCGGTGCCCCGAATCGCCTCGATCGCCTCGTCGGGAGTGACCATGCGCGAATCTTAAGGCGCTAGGAGGGAAAGCCGAAGAGTTTGACCACACCGTGGTCGCGGCCGGCCGTGTAGCCGCCGTCGACGGCGATCGCCTGGCCGCTGACGAACGAGGCGTCGGGCGACAGCAGGAACGCCGCCATGGCCGCGACCTCCTCCGGCCGGCCCAGACGTTGCAGTGCGTGCTCGGCAGTGATCGATTGCAGCGGTCCCTCCATGCCGGGGAGACCGAAGACGCTTTGCGCCATCGGCGTTTCGATGAAGCCGGGGCAGATCGCGTTGGCCCGGATGCCGCTGGGGCCGTAGTCGAGCGCGATGTTCTTGGTGAGCAGCACGACGCCGCCCTTGGCCGCGTTGTAGGAGCTGCCGCCCGCGGTGCCTTCCAGGCCCTCGACGCTGGCGACGGTCACCAGCGAACCGCGTTCGCCGTCCACGCGGGGCTGCTCGATCATCCGGGCCAGCGCCGCCTTGGCGACCAGGAACGTGCCGGTGAGGTTGATCCCGATCACCCGCTCCCATTCGGCCCGGTCGAGCAGGTGGACCGGTCCGCCCCCGGCGACCCCGGCGGCGTGCAGGACGCCGTCGAGACGATCGGGCACGGCGGCCAGCACCGCGGCGACCGCGGCCTCGTCGGCCACGTCCGCGGTCACGAACGTGAACCGGGGCCCGAGGTCCGGCGCGGCGGCCAGGTCGGCGCCGACGACCGTGCCCCCCTCGGCCAGCAGCCGCCTGGCGGTCGCCAGGCCGATTCCGGATGCGGCGCCCGTCACGACGAACGTGCGTGAGCGGGCACGGTCAGGGTTCACCACGCTCGGTCCCCTCTGCTCGAAAAATCGTGTCAGGCCGCAGACATGTTGACACACCGGTCCGCCGCCGAAGCCGATTTCGATAACGGAGAGCTATCGGCAAATAGCGGCCCGGTCTTGGACACCATCCGCTTTCGGGGAGATCGTGGACATAGCGGGCGAGACCCACCCTTTGCCCAAACCCGCATCAGGAGCTGGCGCATGAATACGTCGACACTCGAGCTACCACGACCCCGACGGGTCGGCACCGCGATGGCCGTGGCCACCGCCATGACGGCCACGATCGTCCTGAACGTCGCCGCCGAACCGTCGCCGGTGCGGCTCGCATCGGCCGAGCCGATCGCCGTTGCTCAGGGCGTTTCGATCTCTCCGGCGCCCGGCTGGACGCCCGGCCACCGCGGCCCGAACTGGCTGGCGCTCAGCAATGCCGACGGCAGCGCCCAACTGCGGGTCGCGGTCAAGCCGGCCGGCAACACGGACGTCGATGCGGTCCTGCAAGGCGACATGGATCAGTACGCATCCTCATCCGGTCTGGGCAATATGAGGAACCTGACCGCGCTCGAGACGCAACCGCTCCAGAGCGCCAACTTCCAGCAACAAGCCTCGGTGGATTACACCGCCGATGTGCCGGCAGCAGAGGGGCGCATTCCGGTCATCGGCACCTTCACCGAACTGCTGAACACGTCCAACCAACGGTCGGTCTTCATCGACTTCAGACAGAACAACAATGCCACTCCTCAGGCCGTCGACGACGGCGGGATGATGATCCGGTCCATGGAGTGAGCGCTGCGGCTCGCTCGTCGATGAAGCACCAACGGGAGCAGCATCAGCCGAGGCTTTCCTCCCTGCCCGGTACCGACGCATCGAACGCGTTCAGCGTGACGCCGACCATCGAGAAACATCCCACCAGAAAGACGATCTCGGCGAGGCCCTCCGCGCCAAACGCTTGTCGCGCTGCCTGGTACGTCGTCTCCGGGAGCGAGCCGCCCCGGTTCAGCGCGGCCGCCATGTCGTAGGCCGCACCCTCGTCGTCGTCGAGGTCGTGGGGGCGTTCGCCCGCGGCGATCGTCGCGATCTTGCGCTCCGCGAGACCTGCTCGCCTGGCGAAGTGCTCGTGGCCGTAGATCTCATAGCGGGCGCCGAATTTTGCGGCGGTCACCAGGATCACCAACTGATGGATGGCGTCGGGCAGCACCCTGTGTTCCCAAAGCGCCTTGTTGAACGCCCAGGCCGGCTTTCCGAACTGCGGAAAATGCAGCCAGCCGTTGAAGGGGCCGATCAGGGCGCCGTCCTCGCGGCGTGCGACGAGTCCGTCGAAGTTGCGCTCGATCACCGCCGCCATGTCGTCGTAGAGGCGCTTCTGCTCCGGGCTCAGACTGAGCGGTGGCAGCAGCGGCAGACGCGTCGTCTCGGGCATAGCCTGATCGTGCGCCGACGCCGGTGCGCGCGCCAGGACTTGTTGGTGATCACTGGTAGGCGGAGGCTCCCAGTCAAACGGAGGGCCGACGTGGCGAGCGCGGACGTGACCGCGTATCACATAGTGGAGCGAATCGAACTCGGAGGGGTTTCATGCCACCAGCCGACACCACGGCGAACACGACCGAGACGCTGGCCGGATTCGTCGACCGGCACGCACAGCAGCGGCCCGACGCCGTGGCCATCCGCTACGGCGAACGGCAGTGGTCCTGGGCCGACTGGGCCGAGCGGATCCGTCGCGTGGCCGGGGCGCTGCGCGCCGCCGGTGTGCAGCGGGGTCAGTGCGTGGCGTTTCTGGACAAGAACCACCCCGCCTGCCTCGAGGTGCTGTTCGCCGCCGCGTCGATCGGGGCGGTGACGACCATCGTCAACTGGCGCGTCATCGGCGACGAACTCGTGCACGTGCTCGATGACAGCGGGGCGCGGCTGCTCATCGTCGGCGCCGAGCTGCAGCCGGCGGCCGAGGCGGCCGCCGCACGGGTGCCCGGCGTGGAACGCATCGTCGCGGTGGGCGACGAGTACGAATCCCTGCTCGCCGCGGCGGCGCCCACCGAGGGCGACGCCGGCGTCGACGAGGGCGAGACCGCGCTGGTGATCTACAGCTCCGGCACCACGGGGCGACCCAAAGGCGTGCTGCTGAGCCAGCGCGCGCTGGTCAATCACGCGGCGAACCTGGCGCCGGAGTTCCCGTTCGGCGACGGGGACGCGAACCTGGTGGCCATGCCCCTGTTCCATGTCGGCGGAATCGGCTACGCGCTCTTCGGCATTCGCGCCGGGGTGCCGACGATCATGACCCGCGAACCCGACGCCGCCGCCCTGATCGGCGCGGTGCGGGCCGGGGCCACCCATGCGTTCTTCGTCCCGCCGGTGATCGCCCGATTCCTCGACGCCGGCGAAGCGGCCCACGCCACGGTCGCGGGCCTGCGCTACATCGTGTACGGGGCGGCGCCCATGCCGCTGCCCCTGCTGCACCGGGCGCTGTCCACCTGGCCCGACACGCGATTCGTTCAGGTGTACGGGCAGACGGAACTGTGCGGCGCGGTCACCGCGCTCAGCGACGCCGACCACCGCGACTCCGCCCGTCCACACCTGCAGCTGGCGGCCGGAAAGGCGGTGCTGGGCACCGAGATCCGGGTCGTCGATCCCGACACGGGTGTCGAGGTGCCCGCCGGGGAGCCCGGCGAGATCTGGGTACGCAGCAACCAGAACATGAGCGGCTATCTGAACCGGCCGGAGGCGACCGCCGAGACGATCACCGGCGACGACTGGGTGCGCACGGGCGACGTGGGGCGCCTGGACGCCGACGGCTACGTCTACATCGAGGACCGGCTCAGGGACATGATCATCACCGGCGGGGAGAACGTGTACGGCCCCGAGGTGGAAAGCGTGCTCGTCGAGCACCCCGCCATCGCGGACGCCGCGGTGATCGGGGTGCCCGACGACTTCTGGGGCGAATCGGTCAAGGCGATCGTGGTGGCTTCCGGCGAGGTCGACGAAAAAGACGTCATCGAGTTCTGCCGCCGTCACCTCGCCGGCTACAAGTGCCCGCGAACCGTGGAGTTCGTGGAGGCGCTACCCCGTAACGCGAGCGGAAAGATCCTCAAAACCCAGCTGCGCGAACCGTACTGGCGCGACCGGACGCGAGCGGTATGAGCGCGCTGGTGGACGCGCATCGACGCGACTGCGCGATCAGCGTACTGGGCGGCCCGACCACGGTGCTGGACATCGCGGGCCACCGGCTGGTGATGGATCCGACGTTCGACCCGCCCGGCGTGCACGCCTACCTGACCAAGCTGACCGGGCCCGCTGTGAGCCCCGAGGCGCTCGGCCGGGTGGATGCGGTGTTGATCAGCCATGACCAGCATCCCGACAACCTCGACGACGACGGCCGCCGGATGGCCCTGGCCGCCCCGCTGGTGATCACCCACCCCGGCGCGGCGGGCCGGCTGGGCCCCCCGGCGTTGGGGGTGGCGCCCTGGCAGACCCACGAACTGTCCGGATCGCTTGACGTGCAAGCCGTTCCGGCCGTGCACGGCCCGGCCGACGGACAGCGCGACGAAGGCGGCCACGTCAACTGCGAGGTGACCGGCTTCGTGCTGTCCGGGCCCGGCCTGCCCACCGTGTACCTCAGCGGAGACAACGCCTCGATCGCGGCGGTCAAGGACGTCGCCGACCGGGCGGGCGTCATCGACGTCGCCGTGCTGTTCGCGGGCGCGGCCAGCGTGCCCGCCAAAGAAGGCGGGCGACCGCTGACCCTGACCGCGGCCCGCGCGGCGGCCGCCGCCGAGATCCTGGGCGCCCGCGTGGTGATCCCCGCCCACGTCGACGGCTGGGCCCACTTCACCGAGGGTGTCGACGAATTCGCCGCGGCGTTCGACCAGGCCGGGATCAGCGAGCGGTTACGGGTCACGCCCCACGGGGAGTGGATCGACCTGTGGTGATCTAGAGCCGCCCGTCGACCCGCAGGTCCGGGTGCACCCAATCGGGCGAGCGGCGCTCCTTGAACGCGCGGAAGCCCTCGCGCGCCTCGGCGTCACTCAGGCTGCTGGTCATGCCGATGCGGTCGTAGAGCCCCAGATAGCTGTCGATGCTGGACTTGATCACGCCGCGGGCGCGCGGCGCGGTGCGACAGCATTGCGCCAGTAGGTCTTTCGCCTCGGCGAGCAGGTCGTCGTGCGCGACCACGCGGGTGACCAGGCCCCAGTCCAGCGCCTCGGCCGCGGTGAGCACCCGTCCGGTGAACATCAGGTCGCGGGTGCGCACCGGCCCGATGACGCGGGTGAGCATCTGGCTGTAATAGGTGTCGGCGTAGCCGCGGAACAGTTCGGGCACGCGGAAGGTGGCCCGCTCGCTGACCACGGCCAGGTCGCTGCACAGCGCGATCTGGAACCCGCCGCCCTGACACAGGCCGTTTACCGCGGAAACGACTGGCTTCGCGGAGGTGCGCACCGCGTCGAACGGGGTGACGTCCATTCCCAGCGCGCCGCCGAAGGTGATCCAGTTGTCCGTGGCTCCGCCGCCGCCCATGTCGCCGCCGGGCGCGAAGACGTCGCCTGTCCCGGTGAGCAGCAGCCCGGCCAGGTCCGGGTCCTCGTTGACACGGCCCACGGCGTAACGGATTCCGAAGTACATCGCCGGCGTCAGGGCGTTGCGCGCCTCGGGCCGGTCGATGGTGCACACCGCGATCGACCCCTGGCGCTCGAGGGTCAGATAGGGGGTGCCGAGCCAGTCGCCCTCAGGCGGGCGGGGCGTGCTCTGGGATGTCGGCGGGATCTGCGCCACGGGACTCCTCGTGCGTCGGTCGCTACTGTCGCTCTTACAGTAGCCCCGGCGGCCGGTCAGGCATACGGCAGCGTCGCCGTGGCGCTGGTGGTGGCCGCGTCGTCGAGCAACGCCGCGAGCGCGCTCTGCAGCGTGGCTGTGGCTTGCCCCACCGGCCGCTCGCAGTATCTGCAGGTCGCCTTGAACTGCGGCTGGTCGTCTTCGTCCGGCCAGAACCGGCGCGGCCCCGCCTGCGCGCCGGGGTCGTAGGCGACCGACTGATGGGGAGCGTCCTTGAGCAGCCTGCCCACCGGATGGCCTTGCGGGCACTCGAGTTTGAGGATGCCGATGCCTTCTTGGTTTCCTGCCATCTCCACCGTCCCTTGTCGAGCGCACCCAGCCGCGGTCTTATGGTGGCCCACTGGGTGCGACCAGGCAAGGGTGTCGGGCACCCTCCGACGCTTCCGAAGACTGGGAATATCCCCGATATCAGGCGTTTCAGTGAGATCCCATGTCGACGGTCCAGTAATGCCCCCTGGGGCCGCCGGCGAAGTGCGCCGCACCGGCATCGGTGAGGCCACAGTTCAGGATCAGGTTGCGGTGACCCCAATTGTTCTTGCCGCCGTCATCTTGCATCCAGAACTGCACGGCGGCCGCTTCCGAGGGGAACCCATCGGCGACGATCTCGCCCGTATTGGAGTATCCGGCCTGGGTGATGGGCCCACCCTGGTCCGTGGTCAGGCCACCACTCGCGGTCTTGTGCATGTTCGGGAAATTGTCGACCGTACTGGCGTCCATATTGGCGATGAAGCCGTTATGGGTGGCCGCCGTGTTGTCCAAGGCCCCCGAATCGGCGAAGGGTTTCGGGCAAGGTTTCGTAAGCGCGCCGGAGGTATCCCATTTGGTGCCGTCCTTGTCCGTGGGGTGCGGGAGGTACTTGCCCGGGTTCACCCGGGCGTCGTTGACTGCGGCGAGTAAGGCCGCATCTGGCCCGCCGCTTCCGGGGGCCGCTTTGGCGCCACCGGGATTGAAGCCGGCCTCGGGTTTGAGGCCGCCGGTGTTGCCGACACCGGCGTCGGCGTTCTCCTGCCACGTTTGTTGCCGCCGTTGCGGACTCACGCACACCGCATCGCCGTCGAACGCCTCGCGCCACACCAAACCAGAAGTGCAGGTCTTGGGCCCATAAGCGCCGCCACCGGGCACATAGCCCACACCCTTTGCCGCAGCATTGTTTTCGTCCTGGACGGTCTGGGCGATGTTCGAGGGTACGCAAACCATATCGCCCGGTCGCGCTTTGCGCGGAACCAAATTGGCCATGTCGTTGGGAATGCAATTACCGTTCGCCGACGCGGCCGGTAACCCCGTCACACCGCTCAGCACGGTGGCCGCCGCCACCCACAACGGCAACATGGGCAGCCGCATCCCGGCTAGGAGCGGGTTACGCGCAGCTTGCAGTGTCGTACTCACCGACATGAGAAGCTCCTCTCAATTCACCTGTTGCCTGACGCTATTCGCGGCGGGGTGTTGGAGAAATAGGGTGTTTCCCTACCGGTTTCGCGTGGAACGCACATCAAAGCGGTTCGGGAAAGGCGCACGCAACTAGCCGATGTCGTTGGGCGGCGGCGGGTACGGCGGGCAGTAACCCGCGTGCTGCTGTGCACCGAGAACCGTGCCGCACCGATACCCATTCCAGTCGAGGTTTTCTCGCCGGGTGTCTGGCGTTACGCAAACCGTGTCGCCGTCGAACGCCTCCCGCCACACCGATCCCTGCTTACAACTCTGTGGCCCGTACGGGCCGTTGGGATCGCGCCGGTCGGCGGCTGCGGCGTTCTCTTGTGCTGTGCGGGTGCGGTCACCCGGGCGAACACACACAGCGTCGCCGACCCGCGCCTCCCGCCAGACCAGGCCCTGGACACAGGTATTGGGTCCGTAGGGCAGGTTCGGGTCCGCGTGCGACGGAGCTACCCCGAAAGCGATTGCGCCCGCGGCCACCGCCGCCAACAGGTAGCAGGTATGGGCAAGCTTGTGCAGGTCGACTCCGGCACTGCGGGTCAGGCGATGTGAAACTGGCATGAGACGCTCCCCTCTTGTGGCCCTGCCGGAAGTCACCGCAGCTGCTGCATCAAAGCGAATACTGCTGCAGTAGAAAGTTATTGGTCACAGACGAACTTTCCGACCGCGTCCCAGTTGCCGCTGTGGATACCCGCGTTTCCAGGACCGAAGTCTTCATAGCCGCCACGCGCGCTGCCGTCGGGGTGGATCATGCCGGCGTATCGACTGTTCCAGCCGTTGTCCCAGACCACGGCGAAGCCGATGTCACTGCCCCTGATCCCGGGGCCGGCGCTTATCCTCCCCTTGACCTCGGGTCCGCCGTGCCCCTCGAAACTGGCCTGGCCGGTCAACGACGTGTACGCGAAGACTTTGTAGCCGTTGTCTTCGGCGAGGAGGAGTTCTTCACTGACGCCACGCCACTTCTGGCACGCGCCGGTGGCGCTGACCGTGCGGGAGGCGGCGGCCGCGTTGTCGGCGGCCGCCTGGTCGCGCACATCGGGCGTCACGCAGACCGCGTCACCCGAATAGGCATTGCGCCAAACGAAACCGGGCTTGCAGGCGTTGCCACCACCGGGTTGGACGTTTTGTGCCGCGACGGCGTTCTGCTGTGCGGTCTTGTCCCTGACCTCGGGGGTGACACACACTGCATCGCCTGGGCGAGCGGCGCGCCAGACGAACCCCGGCTTGCAGGCCGGAGCCGGCGGGTCGGCCGTCGCAGCCGGTGCTTCGACGATCAGAGTCGCGCCGCAAAGGACGATCGTGCAGAGCGCTGTCCACGGCATGGGTTTGGTCAACATGGCCGTCCTTTCGGCTACGCATGGGATCGACAGCGTGCGGCTCCCACGCTAGGCGCGGCCAAGCGGCGGGTGATATCAGTGGTTTCCCTATACTTTGGCGTCGCCCTGCGACGCTGCCCCGCACAAGCAAGGGTGCCCCGCAGGACCAGCCCTACATAGGTTGGACGGACTGTGTGCTCACCTGCATGCCGTGGCCGGTGCGGTCATTGGTGAAGGTGACGGTGTCGACGGTCGCCGTGACGGTCCAGCCTTGAGCCTCGTATGTCCCGGGTCCCAGCTCAACCTTGCCGGCAAGCGCCCCAAGGTCGGCGTCCACGAATTGGAATTTGCCGTCGGCACTGACGCTTACGGTATGAAACGGCTGACCACTGGCGCGAGGGGGCCAGCGGTCGGCGGAGGTTTGGCAGGCGACCAGTTCGGCGCTGATGGAACAACCGATAGCGTTCGAGGCCGTGGTCACGCGCACGTAGCCCTGCTCGTTGGCGGTCAAGGTACTGGGAGGTGTTGGCGGCGGCGAGGTCGAGGCCAGCTGATACGACTCCGACGCGGTACTCGCCACGGTGGTCGCCGCTGCCAGGGCCAGTGCGAATACGGCAAGCAGCGGCACGATCACGCATCGGACGTCCCGGGCGCTGACTCGGTTCCGCATCCGACCCCTGTCGCTCGGAGGTTCGAGGTAGCGACCGATGGTAGCGCTAATTGGTCCGCGCCACATCAGGGAAAACCCCTACATTGCCGACGGCTTTCGGCGAGCGGCCGCGGAACGCGGGGCCCTGCGGCGCCAGTCCGGAATTGGGTAGGGAAACTCCGTATTCCATCCCCATCGCTGGCGGCGTTAGCTTCCCAATGACGACCAGAAGGGCATACGTCGATGGGAGTTGTTCTCATGTCTTGTCATGCGCCAGCAGGGGGCACTTCCCTGGCACAGCCCGGCCGCGAGGCAACGCGGGCAGCACGCAACCTGGGCGTGCGTTTGATACCCGTGCTCTATGCGGTCGCTGTTACCGCCCTGGGCCCGGTGGCCGCGCCCACCGCTTCGGCGAATGGCGGCTGCATTCCCGGAGACGCACCCGGGCTGGTTCCGCGTCAGGCCCGGCCCGGTGACAACGTCTGCGTCTCGCCCGCAATAGCCGCCGAGGTCCAGACCGAGAATGCCGCCGCAGCCGACGGCAAGGGCTACGCCGGCGGGGGCGCATACGGCCCCAAGACATGCGTTTCAGGGTTGGTGTGGCGCGAGGCATACGACGGCGACGCGGTGTGCGTCACCCCGCAACGGCGCACCGAAACGTGGCAGGAGAACGCGAACGCCGGGGTCGGCGCCACCGGCGGATTGAAGCCGCAGACCAATTCCCCTGCGGCGGGCGCGCATACGGTCACCTACCAGGTCCTTGGCGCGGGCGATGTCTTCTCCGCCATTCCCGACCCCGGCACCCCGGTATACCCCGCCAGCACCACCACGTGGGTACCGACGCCGTGGTCGCAGACCGTGCAGGTCACGGGAAGCAAGTTCCTGGCCTTGAATTACACCGATCACCACGGTACGCATGACTGCTCGATCCTGGTAGACGGCCAACCCGTCCACCTCACCGAGCACACGCCGGGACGCTGCGCCTACCAGATGCCCTGATCTCTGTGCGGCCGCGACGCGCCTGGGCAAATCGGTAGCCGAATCCGTTGTCAGTCATCACGTTCCAGTTGGTCGAGGCGACGGCCGAGTTCTGCGCGCGACCGGATGCCGAGCTTGCGGTATATCCGTGAGAGGTGAACCTCGACGGTCTTGGGACTGATGAACAGCGCGGAGGCGATGTCATGATTGGTCCTGCCGGCTGCTGCCAAGTCGGCGATACGCCGCTCGGCCGACGTCAGCACTTTCGAGTCGGCTGGGCCGAAATTGATGCGCTCGAGGGATGTTCGGGCACGGCGCTCCCACAGCGGCGTGCCCAGGTCCTCGAATGTGGCCGCCGCCGCGCGCATCGCCGCGGCCGCATTCTCGCGGCTGCGCTGCCTGCGCAGGATGTCACCGAGCAACAACTGCGTGCGGCCACGCTCGAAGGGCATCGGCAGGCGCTCATGCGCGGCCATCGCCCGTTGCGCGGCCGTCAGCGCCGCAGTCAGATCGCGGTCCCCGGCCAGAAGCATCGCCCGGCACCGCGCACCGACCGCCAGCATCCACGGCCGATCCAACCGACGTCCGTTGTCCTCCAACACATCAATCAGGTTCTTCGCCTCAGTGAACCTGTCGAGACGAATCAAGGCTTCAGCGGCGTCAGGCAGAAAAGGGGTGATAAAGATCTCCGTGGCACGCGGGCTCTGCTCGAAGCCACGCAGCAGCGGTGACAGGACCCGAAGTGCCGATTCGTAGTTCCCCAGCGATACCTCGAGAAAGCCCAGTGTGCTCGTGGGCCAGACGGTGACCAGCGCCGGCGAGTCGCAGCGTTCAGCAGCCGTCAGTGCGGCACTGGCGTCGCGACGCGCGACGGCCTCATCGCCGGCGTAGGCGGCCACCATCGCCTGAATCATCAGCGCCACGGCCAACGGCAGGTCAGCATCGAGCTGGCGGGCACGCTGCAGCGCATCCTCACCGATGAGTGATGCCTCTGCGAAGTCGCCACGCCATATTTCGTTGAGCGCGCCATGGAAGGCACCGACCATCATTTCGCTTTCGGCGCCGCGCTCGATGTAGCGTTGCCGAATCGCCCTGAGTGCTTGCCGCGCTTCGTCGAGCCGTCCCGTCCCGTTGAGCAAGGCGGCGTGCTGGAGAGTGGGCCACAGCATGGCCGACGGTGTGTCGTCGCCATCGTCCAGCAGCAACGCGGTCCGCAGCCCCTCCTCGTCGAAGCCCTCACCGACCAGGAACCGCACCAGCACTCGCATGCTCGACGCCTGGCTCAGCAGCTGACGGTCGTCGAGCCGGGTTGCGGTGGTGACCGCTTCGTCAGCCGCGTCGACGGCGCCTTCGAACTCGTGAATGTTGATCCGCGCGAACGCCAACAACGCGAGTATGTAAGCCAGCAACTCATCGTCGCCGGTGGCGGAGTCCGCTGCTCGTTGGAGCTGCCTCGCGCCTTCCCGGGAACTGCCGTCGAGCAGAGCCCACAGCCCCAGCAAGCTGAGCGCTTCAGCGTGTACCTTCGCCGGCGCGGGCGTCCTGATGACCTCCTCGAGGAGATCGCGTGCGCGTACGGCATCGCCAGCGCTGAAATAGAATGTTGCACAGCGAATCTGGCGTTCGGGGCTGCCGACGCCGAGCTCATTGGCCAACTCGGTGAACTCCGCGGCAGCCGCCGGCGCCCCGCGCCTGTTGGCCAATTCGGCGGCAGCATCCAGCGCCTCCAGCGTCTTCGCGTCGCCGTGCGTGGCGGCCAGCGCCAGGTGACGAGCGCGCAATTCAGGGTGATCGACGATCGACGCCAATCGCCGGTGCATTGCACGCCGTTGCGTGGGTGCGGCCATCGTGTATACGGCGGCGGTCAGCAGCGGGTGGGTGAAGCGCAGCCGGTGCCGGTCGATGGTGACGATGCCCCTCTCTTCCGCGACCAGCAGTCGCCGTACGCACTCATCCACGCCCTGGGCGGCAGCCTGTGCCACGGCCTCTACCGTCGGCTCGGCCAGGCACGCAGCGGCAAGCAGTATTTGGCGAGTGTCCTCATCGAGCACATCGATCTTGGAAGCCACCAGCCCGGCCAAGGTGGTTGGCAGCGTCATCTCGATGCCCGCTTCACCCTCAGGGATCGTGCGCGCTAATTCGATGGCGTAGAACGGATTACCGCCGGAAGCTTCATGGATCCGCAGCATGGTATGCCGCGAAACCGAGCGTCCCAGCCGGGCAGTGATGATCTGACGCAATGCCCCGAGGGCCAACGGCTTGAGGGCAATTCGTCTTATGGCATCCGGCCTTTCGAGCTGCAGCCAAGACACATCGTCACCACCGCCGGTACGCACGGTCGCCAGCAGGCCGACCGGACCCGAAAAGCGTCGCGCTGCGAACGCCACCACGCGAGCGCTGGAGGGATCCAGCCACTGCAGGTCGTCGACGGCCAAGAGCACCGGCGTGGTTTCTGCCAGTATGTCGATCGCCGACAGGAATGCCGCCGCTACCGCACGCTGATCGGTTGCCCGGCCGTCATCGCTGACCTGCAACATGATTTGGTCGACCGCCAGGCGTTGCGGCCCGGGCAGCGCTTCGATGACCTCGCGATCGACCGAGGAAAACAGGTCGGCCAACGAGACGTAGGCCGTCACCGATTCAGTGATCGCCGCACGCGCTGTGAGCACTCGCATGCCCACCGCCCGGGCCTGCTCGGTCGCGGCCAGCCACAGGGTGGTTTTGCCGATTCCGGCCTCACCCTCCACCAGCAAGCAGGCGGGCATAGCGCGGCAGGTGTCCAGGAATTCGGAGACGGCTTCGGCCTCCGCGGCACGACTCCCGGATACGACTGGCCCGGCCATGAGCGTCAGCGTGAAGAGCCGTCAGCAACCGAACGGACGCCGGCCCCGGACACGCCTGAACGAGAAAACTCGTGTGGTTGCCGGAGCCGCATCTGGATGCGCATTCTCGCCCCGGCTCACGACCCGGCGCAGATTCGCATGTTCGAAACTTATCGGCACCGACAGGTACCTGCAACTACAGGCCCCCGCGGGACGATCGCCCGTTAACCGAGGCCGGCGTCGATGAGCAGCCGCGACAATCCCTGTTCGGTGCACAGGGCGCGCACCGCCGCGATGTCGTCGCGCGCGTCGGCGGCACGCCCAGCCGCGGTGAGGGTTTCGATGAGCAGCAGGCGGGCCTGCAGGGCGGCCAACGGCCGGGCGGCCGGGTCCATTCCGGCCACCAGGGCGCCGGCGCGCCGGCATGCCTCGTCCCGGTCTTCGCTGGCATGGCTGCGCGAGAGCAGCCGGATGCCCGAGGCCGCGTCGAGCTCGGCGGTGAGGATGGCGATGCCGTCGCCGCCGCGGGGAATGTCGCCGCCGGCCCGCAGCCGGTCCGCCTCGGCGGGGTCGATGGGCAGCCCCAGCCTGACCCGCTCGAGGGTGATGGCGGCGGCCAGGCGTGGCAGCCGCAGCTTGTCGGCCACCGCCATGCCCGCGTCGAGGCGGTCCACCGCGGCTTCGCGATCGCCCTGCGCGGCTTTGATTTTCGCGCCGACGACGTAGCGTGCCACCAGGTAGTCGACCCCGCCCCCTTCGGGGCCCAGGTGATAGCTCTCCTCGAGCAGTTCGGCGGCCTCGTCCAATTCGCCCGTTTCGTAGAGCATTTCGCCGAGCACCGCACCGGCGATCCGCGCCGCGTACGAGTGCGCCCCCGCCGCGGTGCCGGTCTCGAACGCCTGCCGGAACCTGCGCAACGCCAGCGGGATGTCGAGCTGCTGGCGCGCGGCGATGCCCGCCCAGCTGCGGGCGTAGACGGCGCCCACCGCGCCGACCTGCTCGTTGAACGGCTCCGCCCACTCCAGGAGTCGTTGCGCGGCGGAAAGGTCGAAGCGGTGGATCGCCGCGAACGCCAGCGCGATGGCGGCCGCCTGCGGGAGCACCGGACGCAGTTCGTGCGCCCTCGACATCACCTCGGCCAGCATGTCCTCGAGGCCTTCGATCCGGTCGGCATAGATCTCGGCCACCGCCCGCACCACCCTGGCTTCCAGGGTCAGCTCCGCGCACCGCGCCTCCGGCAGGTCGGACGTGGCGATGGCTGCGGCGAAGCGGTCGAGTGCGATCTCGGTGGCCTGGGTGCGGTGCAGCAGGATGTTCGACCACGCCATCGAGAGTTGCAGCAGCGGTCGTGTGGTCACGAGCTGCGGGGGCAGCTTCTCGACCAGGCCGAGGAAGGTGGTCATGCGTGACTGGTTGATCAGGGACCTGGTCTCGAGGTCCTCCACCAGGTCCACCGCCCGGGCGGTCTCCCCCGCCGCCAGGGCGTGGTCGACGGCCTCGCTGATGTGGCCGTGCTCGGCGAACCACGCCGACGCGGCGCGGTGCAGGTCGTGGAGGCGGCCGGGATCGTCGCGTTCGAGGCGGCGCCGGAGGAATCCGGCGAACATCTGGTGGTAGCGAAACCACTGCGGGTCATGGTCGATGTGGCGCAGGAACAAGCCGCGGCGCTCGACCTCTTCCAGCGTGGCGTGTCCGCCGTCGACGCCGGCCAACACCGACGCCAGCTCACCGCAGATGCGTTCGGTGATCGCGGTCGCCATCATGAAGTCCACCAGTTGCGGGTCGAGGATGTCGAGGACGTTCTCGGCCAGGAATTCGCCGACCTCCTCGCTTTCGCCCGACATCCGGCTCACCAAGGCGCCCGGATCGCCGCCGCCGCGCAGCGACAGCTTGGCCATCTGCAGGCCGGCGACCCACCCGTCCGTCGATGCGGTCAGGGCCGTCACGTCGCTGCCCGCCAACTGCAGCCCGACGGTCTCGTTGAGCAGCGACCGCGCCTCCTCGGCATCGAATCGCAGTTTCTCGCAATCGATTTCGACCAGCTCATCGCGAACTCGTAACTTGCTCAACGGCAATCCGGCGCGCGACCAGCTGGTCACAATGATCTGCAGGTGATCGCAACCGTGGTCGATCAAAAATCGCAGAGCGTCGATGGTTTGGGCGTCCGAGACCCGCTGCCAGTCGTCGATGACCAGCGTGACGGGTTCGCCGGCCTCGTCGATCGCGTCGATCAGCGAGGTCAACACGTAGCGGGTCGCCTCGTCGCCGCGCTGCTCGATGATCTGCTCCAGCGGTTCGGCGAGCGCGGGACGTACCCGCCGGATGGCCGCGAGCAGGTGGGCGAGGAACCAGACCACGTTGTTGTCGTCGTCGTCGACGGTCAGCCACGCCACCGTCACGCCCGAGGCGGCCAGTTCCGCGCGCCACTGGGCGACCAGGGTGGTTTTGCCGTAACCCGACGGCGCGTACAGCAGGATCAGCCGCCGCCGCCCGGCCGCGCGCAGCAGCGCCATCAACCGGTCTCGCGGGACCAGCGACTGAATCGACGCGGGGGGACGGTATTTCGTCGACGGCGCCGGGGGTGTCGTGGTGGCCTCGCGCCGATGATCCGACGATCCGGCCGGCGGCGAGCCCGCGCGCTTGAGCTCGACCGGCACCACCATGTCGTCGACCGGGAGGTGGTGGCGGCGCTGTACCTCGCGCAGCTGTTCACCGTATTCCAGGGCCGACGCCGGCCGGCGTGACGGATCGCGGGTCATGGCGGTTTCGATGACGGCGATGACGTCCTCGGGCACCCGCTGTCTGGCCAGCATCTCGGGGATGGGCCGGCCCATGGGCGGGTGGCCGGTCAGCGCGCAGAACAGCGTCGCGCCCAGCGAGTAGACGTCGGATCCGGTTGTGGGAGTCGCGCCTTCGAGGAGTTCGGGGGCGATGAACGCCGGTGAACCGATGACCACGCCCGAGCGGGTCTCGAACCCGCCGGCGATGCGGGCCAGCCCGAAGTCGGTCAGCTGCGGTTCCCCGTAGTCGGTCAGCAGCACGTTGCCCGGCTTCACGTCGCGGTGCAGGATGCCGGCCCGGTGCGCGGCCTCCAGCGCGCCGGCGAGCTTGACGCCGATGCTGAGCGCCTGGCGCCAGTCCAGGGGCCCGTGCCCGCTGACCTGCCCCCACAGCGACCCCGTGCCGTGGTAGGGCATCACGATGAACGGCCGGCCGCCGCGGGTGGTGCCGACCTGCAGGACGGTGACGATGTGCGGGTGCCCGGAGAGCCGGCCCATCGCGCGCTGCTCGCGCAGGAACCGGTCCAGGTTTTCGGGGTCGAGGTCGTTGGTCAGGACCTTGACGGCCACCATGCGGTCCAGCTCAGGCTGCGCGCAACGGTAGACGACCCCGAATCCGCCGCGTCCGATCTGCTCGACGCCCGCGAAGTCGAGTTCCGCGGCGACCCCGGCGATCAGATCCTGCTGGATCGCCTCTGCATCCACGTCGGCCATCGACGGTCACTGTCCTCGCGCGTAAACAGGGTGGCCAACCCACCGGTCGTGTCACCCTATCGCGGAATGACCTGGGGCGATGGCGGTAATTTTTCGGGGGTCGTAGGCCGGGCCGATGATGAAGAGCCCCGCCGACAGGCCGGTTTGCGCAAAGCCGTATCCCGTGAACAAGGCGTAGCGGCAGTCACGAGGCGCTCAGAGCTTGGCACTGATCGGAGTGATCGGAGTGGAGCTTCATACCAGGTTCCCTTGATCCGGTGTTCCGACATAAAACCGGACACGGTGCTTGCACCCCGATGCTGGGCATCGGAATACCTGCTCTCCGGGAATCCCAACGTTGCTCATCTACGGACAAACAGCAGGCGAGAACGTTCCTTGGGGGGTCAGACTCACACTCTGACGTAGCGCGCAGCAACACGGCTGGCCCGGCGTTTCGAAATGGGAATTGAGAGCTTCCTGGCGGCGAGCTAGGGACTTTCGACACTAGGTGCATCGGGCCGTTTACGCGTTGGCTTTGCATAAGCATCGCGGCCGGTCTGCGTCGCAGCCGCCCACGGTCCTGAGGAGATCAGGGATGAACATCACGGACAGTTTCGCCGTAGCCGCCACCTTCGCCGCTATCACGGTGGCGGTTGGGTGTGCCGGCGGGAAGGGCGGCGGCCACAGCGCAACGCCGGCGGCACCAACGGGGACAACCACGGTGACAACCACAGCGCCACCTCCGCCTCCACCCACGATGGCGCCCACCAGCATCGACTCGCTGATCCTGGCGCCGGACACCGTCGGCGATATCGTCGGGACGAAATTCGACTATGTCGCCAAGTCTCCGCCGGGCTTTCTTTCCCCTCCGAAACCCGTTGCCGTCGTCGAGGGTAACCCCGAGTGCGGGGCGCTATACGGGCCGAACACCGACTCGTTTGGCGATTACACCGCATACCGGGCCAATTCTTATGAGCACGACATGACGCACCCTCCCCTGGTCAATCAGGACGTTGCGATGGTCGCCGACGCGAAAACAGCGACGCAGTTGCTGGACACCGCTTTCGCCAAGCCATTGAATTCCTGCGACAATGCTGTCACCAAGAATTCTTTCAATATGTACACTAAATGGCAAAAAATCGACGTCACCGCTACGGATGTGCGTTGGACGGCAACAGGATTGAAGAACGGTCAGCTCGTCGGTTCGGTCTGCGCCAAAGGGGCCCGGGCAAAGAACAATGTGGTCATCTATGCGCAGGTTTGCGAAGAGGGCAACGGCGCTCCGACGGCCCTAGCGACAATCGTGGACAAGATATCGGAGAAGATACCCGGGTAGACCCAGACCTATGCGGGAACGGGAAGGATTACCCGGGACTTCCCGTGGTGGATGGTGTGGCGGCATGCTCGTAGCTCGGTGCCCGTGCCAGGTGACGCGTCGGTGCCCTCGTTCCGCATGTACTGAGGAAACGACCCGCCCGATACCTGTAGCCGTAGCCGGTGGCCGGCCGCGAGCCGGTGTGCACAGGGGTGCAGACGTAGCCGCAGCAGCTGGTCCCCCGCGGCGGGATCGAGCCGTAGGAAGGTCTCAGAGAAATTGCGGGAACAGCCTTTCGTGTCGACATCGCAGAGCCGGACGAACACGTCGGCGTGCGGATTGCTCGTGCTGTGGTCGAGCTCCACGATGGGGGTGCCGATGATCTCCAGCATCGCGGGTAGCGCGGGGCTGGTGAAGGTCAGCACGTCTGAGCGTGATTCGAGGTCGCGGTTGTCGCGCACTCCGGCGTTGTTGTCGATCAAGGGCCCGGAAACCGTGGGTGTGGGATGCGCGGGGTCGTAGGTGAACGAGGTGGTGCCGGACTGCGCCTGCCGAGTGGTGAGGTGTCCGGTCGGCTGTAGATAGTGGATCTGTTCGGTGCCTGGCGGTGGCCAGTGAGGGTGTTCGCGCCATTCGTCAGTGCCGGTGACGGCGATCCGGACGGGCTGGTGCGCGCGGATGACGGGTTCGCCCGCGAGGTGCTCGGCCATCCAGTCAAGGTTGTCGCCGGCGAGTTGTCCGTTCGCGCCGCTGACGACCTCCTGGTGTATCCATGGCCCGACGGTGAGTGTGACGTCGAGTCCACGTTCGTGCAGCACGTCGTACTGGCGCATGGTTTGGGTAAGCAGCAGGTCTTGCCAGCCGCCGACGAGCCGGATCGGCACCGACACCTTTTCCAGCGCGGCGCTGGCGTTGTAGGGCTCCCAGAACGGGTCGCTGAGGTCTGAAGTACACAGCCACTTGCGGAACCACGGCGCCCGGTGTCCGAGTGCAATGTCCGCGGCATCTGCCAGAGGGAGCGCCGCGACGGTGCGGGCGTTGAGCTTCGCTGCCCGAGCGAAGATCCACATGGTACCGAACAACCCGAACCGTTCCTGGTTCACAATTACCCTCGACCACGTGAGTAAGTCGTGGAGACGGAAAGCACCTGTGCCCAAGCCGAATTCGGTGGCATCGTGCGGGCCGGCGATGATCACCGCCGCGCGCAGTTCTGGTGGCGGATCGACCAGCAGAGCCCACTGCGTCCATCCGACACCGGACGCGCCGTACGTGGCTAGTCGCCCGTCGAACCACGGCTGCGTGCGCAACCAGGCCATGGTGTCTTGGCCGTCGTCCATATCGGCGGCCATCGGCGTGAACTGACCGCCGGAGCCGAACGAGCCGCGGCAGCTCTGCGTCACCACGTGGTAACCCTGTCCGGCAAATAGCCGCGCGTCCATATTGATGGGCAGGCCCCGCCCGTACGGCGTGCGTATCAGGATCGTTCCGCGCCCTTGGGTGTCAGCAGGCACGTAGTGGTCGGCCAGCAGCGTGATCCCATCCCTCATGGGTATGGCGAGGTCATGTTCGATCCGGAAGCGATGTGTTGCCTTCGGCAACTTCCAGCGCCATGCAACCGCCCGGTCCAAGACCCTGGCGGTGAAGCCGGGCCGCTCATCCACGATCATCTCAACACCTCGATGCCGAAACATGTTGTGCTTCTACTTAGTTCATAGCTAACGGTCGGTCGTACATGTCATACAGTGACGACAAGCTTTCTTGCTGAGACGCCCTTCCGAAGGCGTTCGAGAGCGTCGGGAATCTTGTCGAGCAAGTCGCCGACGACCATGGCGTCGGGTGCGGCTCGGTACGTGCCGTTGGAAAGTGCTTTGGGCAGGAAGTCCACGTATATCGCGGGGCCGACTTCGTTGTCCTTGAGGCTTCCGCCCCAGATGGAATTCACACGGACCCCTTTACGGCGCCTGAACGACGACTCGACTCGGGTGAACAGCGCTGGCTGGGCGGACGAGATCCGATGGCTGCCTAGTACTTTCGATGCGATGGCCAGCGTCGGCGCCAGGGATCCTCGACCAATCGCGAGTGTGCCGGCAAGCGGACTATCGCCCATCGCGTCGATGAGTTCGCTGGTCGCGGCGCGGCTGTGGTAGTCGACGGTTTCGGTGGCACCCAGTGAGCGGAGGTAGTCGAAGTTGCGCGGCGACGAGGTGGCGATGACGCGATACCCGGCATGGCGCGCGAGCTGGATCGCATTGCTGCCGACGCTGGTCGATCCGCCCCACACCAGGACGGTTTCTCCGCGATCTCGGGAATCGTTGGTGGGCAACGCCAGTGCGAGCTGATCTTGCTGGAACATGCCCGACGCTGCCGTCGACACTGCCATCGGTAGCACAGCCGCCTGCGCGAAGGGCAGACCAATAGGCAGTGGGGCGACCATGTGCTGCATGAGCACCACATACAGCTGGAAAGCGCCTTCTGCTGCCCGATTGCGGTTGCGCTCGATTCCTGCCGCATGGCCGACGACACGATCGCCCGGGCGCAGACGGGTCACGTCGGATCCAACTTCCACAACCTCGCCGGCAACATCGGAGCCGACCACAGCGGGAAACGTCAGCCACGGAAGTATCAGCCGGTAGGCGAAACCGGGGATTCCGTCGACAGGATTCACCGCGATCGCACGTGCCCGCACAACAACCTCGTCGGCCGCCGGTCTGGTGTACGGGGCAGGCCCGACCTCGAACCGAGCCCCGCGCTTCGGAAGCCAAAGAGCCATGTTCTGGGCGGGCATCTGCAGCTTCTCCTTGGTGTCATCGATCGCCGGCAGCGCACGGGCACCATCGATTCAACGTGATGTCATAACCTGTCATCAGCTTAGCACCAATGACAGGGACTGTCATCACCTGCTGTCCCGCCCGCCAGGCGGCGCCGATCAGCGAGGCGTGGCTAAGGCTTTGACTTCCTCGAGCGACTCGTTGATGAGTTGTGCCAGGTCGCGGCCATTGACGTCGTCGACCCAAAGCTCAAACGCCACTTTGAAAACCGCAACTCCTATTTCTGCGGTCAGGCTTGCGGCCGGTTGTGCCACACCGCGCCCGCATAACGTTTCGGCGATCCCCGCGGCAAGCTTGGCGAGCTTGATCAGCTCCCGTTCCTGAAGCTGTGCGTTGGCGGCAATGACGGTCTGGCGTTGCCGCGCCTGCTCGCGAGGGCGCCCCTCAAAGAGGATCCCGATGGTCTTTAGCCCTGCGGCCATAGCGTCCATCGGCGCCGCCGAGTCGGGGGCGCCGGCAATGGCGCGCACGAACAAATCGTGTAGAACTCCTTCGCCCCAGAACAGCACCTCGCGCTTATCGGCGAAGTACCGGAAGAACGTTCGCTCTGTCAGCCCCGCGCGCTGAGCGATTTCCGCCACCGTCGTCTGGTCGAACCCGCGTTCGCTGTAGAGCTCCAGGGCGGCCTGTTCAAGGCGGCCCCGCGCATTGGGTTCCCATCGACTCACGCCCCGATCCTAGATGATGACAGCCACTGTTATGGCGGTCATCGCCATGTCAGTAACTGAAACCGTTCTGTCCGACGTCGATGGGCGATTGACGGGGCGCTTGGCTGCGCGCGTGCTCGCCACCGGCCGCATCGGGAATTATCGCCGCGGCCGCGCTCAGGGCGCAGCGCGGTCATCTCAAGGGTTGGCCATCAATTTAGAGCCGAGGTCGCCGGCCAGCGGTGTCATCCATATGGCGTGGGCCCCCGCCGGGCGCCGACCGGCGTCGAGGTTGGGCCGGTCGAACATCATCGGGCCCATTCGCCGACGTAGTCGCGCTGTGCACACGACGGGCAGTGCATTCGGCGATCAGGAGCCGACAGCCGCGACCGACCCCACACCGTGGAAACCGGACAAAGATTAAGCAACCATGAATGCACGCGCGCTATTTCTACAGTTCAGAAGGGTGGTCCCGGCTGGGATCGAACCAGCGACCTTCCGCGTGTGAAGCGGACGCTCTCCCACTGAGCCACGGGACCGGCGCCAAGAGGCGAACGACGTCGAAGACTAGCACGAGCCTGGTCTCGACAGTACCGGCCCATATCCCCCTTTAGGGCCCTGCGTTAGCCTGGACACGGCTCGTACCGAGAAATTTGTATGTGCCCGCTCACGTGGACTATCGTCGTGCTTCGCACCGGACGACGATCTCGTCCGAGGCGCGCGGATGTAGCGCAGTTGGTAGCGCATCACCTTGCCAAGGTGAGGGTCGCGGGTTCGAATCCCGTCATCCGCTCGAAGGTGCAAGTGGCATCAATCCCAGCGGTGGAGTGGCCGAGTGGTGAGGCAACGGCCTGCAAAGCCGTGCACACGGGTTCGATTCCCGTCTCCACCTCCAGCTTTTTGACCCCGCGCGATTAGCTCAGCGGGAGAGCGCTTCCCTGACACGGAAGAGGTCACTGGTTCAATCCCAGTATCGCGCACCAGAGTTATTGCAGCTCAAAGCACATTTTTCGCTTCGCGAACGATCCGCATGCACGTAACTAGCACAACGGCGCTTGACCATGCGCATCCGATGCAAGGCGTTGCGCAGTCGATCTTTCGTTTTTTTCGAATTACGATGGTCGCATGGACGTTCTCGCCGACCACACTGTCTTGCCACCAGATTCCGCCAAAAGTGGGGAGTTACAAGAGCTGGCTGACGTCTTAGGTGAGCATACAGAGATGTTTCTGGTCACTTCGGACGGTCGCAAGTTCAAACTCAGCCATGAGCTATTGAATGTGCTAGCTCATGCCAGCAATGCTCTCGCCGACGGACGAGCCGTCACCCTAGAGCCGCATCGTGCGGTGCTGTCGACACAAGAAGCAGCCGACTTACTCGGCGTGTCTCGACCCACCCTCGTGCGCCTGCTGCAATCCGGTGAGATTACGTATACGAAACCGGGTCGCCACAGAAGAGTCCGATTGGAGGACGTGCTGGCGTACCAACAGCGGATACGCAAGTCCCGACGCAGCGACCTTGAGGCTATGGGCACCGAAGCGGCAAAAGATGATGCGTACGGCGTAGTCAACGGCTTCACGGAGACCCGCTGAATGTGGCCAGGATACGAGTATTGCTCGATGCCTGCGTGTTGCTCCCGTATCAGCTAGCTGATCTCCTACTTTGGCTGGCTGATGCTGAGATGTATGAGCCATTGTGGTCTGAAGAGATCCTGAACGAGGTTGAACGAAATCTCATCACGAAGTTCAATGTCGAGCCAGAGAAAGCATCGCGACGGCTAAACCGGATGCGGTCAGCGTTTCCGAATGCGATGGTCGAAGGCTATGAAGACCTCGTGGCCGCGATGACGAACGATCCAAAAGATCGTCATGTGGCAGCAGCGGCCGTACGCGGCGGAGCCGCGATCATAGTGACTGCCAACATCCAGGATTTTCCGCCAGAATCATTGGAGCCGTACGATATTGAAGCGGTTCACCCCGACGATTTCCTGCAGGATCAACTCGATCTCGATCCGACGGTGACACTGGCCTGCCTCAGGCAGCAACGTACGGCATACAGGCGGCCGCAGTTGACAGTTACCGAGTTCTACCTCAGCCTACGGCGGACAGTGCCGCAATTCGTCTCGCGCGCAACGCAGGCGGAGAAGGACGACTTCGACGCCAGCATCCCGCCATTGGAGATAAGGTCAGCAGAAGAGGCACAACAGGCGTTCTTTCCCCATGGTAGCCCCGAACCAACCGACCCCCTAGGAGCGGCAACCCTCTGGTGGATTGCGCTCCTAGGAAAAGAAGACCCCGAATACGACGAAGCCCTAAGGCATTTGACATTCAATCCTCCAGCATGGGGCAACTTTGACTTTGCGCTTCAGTGGCTATCGCAGGCAGGGATCATGCAATTCGTCGAGCGATGCCCGGGTGACGACGAAATCCGGTATGTCAAATTTATGCCGAATGCTGAGCACTCAATGCAGGCCTTCGACGACTACCTGTTGGAGCATGGTTACGTTTTGACTATGGTCCTATGTCCTGACGGCTGGTGGCGTGCATGGGGTCTATCGGAGAACTATTTTCCAACTTCAGCGGACGTGAGAGGCGGGGCCCAATAAGGGAGGAGCCGATTTCGGGTTGCGCTCGCATCGGTGTCTGGTCGGGTGCAGGCTAGTTCATGAGCCTGAGCGGTACCTCAGCGCGCCATTGCCCGCATCGCCCGCGTTGATCGGTACGAGCGTCTGGCATCGAACGGCAGCCGATCGAACGCTCACAGTCGCGTCAATCGCCAGGATCACCACCCACGATTAGCACCGCCCTCGACGCCAGCCCATCCACGAACGCGACGAGCGCCGCGAGATCGCCAGACACAAAACTCGCGGTAACGCCGCGGCCACGGCAACAACCGTGTTCTTTGAACCCTGCTGGTGCTGACGTCGTGCTATGAGCAGCGGCTAGCGAAAGGAGCGCGACGATGATATCCGCATTTATTGCTGCGGCGTTGGTCTTGGCGCCGTTATCGCCCGCGCCGGGGGATCAGTGTCCGTTGGGGGCACCTCCTACGACGGATGGGCAGGGCAAGACGATGGTGTGTGTACATCACCATGAGTTGAACCATACGAACATTTGGGAATACCCCGCTGAGTAACTGTTCAGGCGCACCGCCCGCGCGGCGAGCAGCCCTGTAACTGAGTCACGAAATACCGCTTGGATCTGCTTCTGTGGCTCTACACATCCGCTCGAAGTGCTCAGGACGTGCGGACTCGAAGAACTCCATGCACCGCCGGACCTGCGTATGACATCGACGCATTCGCTGCCTTCGCCGTGGGAGTAGCGATCGCGGCTGCTTAGAGGTCGGTCGCCGGCATCTGTTGGGTGGCCGCCCACGACGCCAGTAGCGCTAGACCGTCGGCGGTCGGCGTACCCGCGGGTGCGGTGTAGACGGTGAGATGCAGCCCGGGCTCGGCGGTCAGCTCCATCGACTCGACGTCCAAGTCGAGCTGGCCCACGATCGGATGGTGCAACCGCTTGCGTCCGGACCGGTGCAGCCGCACATCCTGAGATGCCCACCGTTGCCGAAATAGCTCACTGCACGTTGACAATTCGCCGACTAGGGCGATCAGCTCCTCGTCGTGCGGATTGCGGCCGGATTCCATGCGTAGCTTCGCGGCCGCGTCCCTGACGATTTGGTCGTAGTCGACAAAAAATTCTCGGGCCGCCTCGGGGTGCAGATAGACGAACCGCGCCGTGTTCGCGGGCCGTCGCGGGTCGGCCAGCACCGGTGAATACAGCGCGCGGGCCAGTTGATTCATGGCGAGCACGTCATAACGGCCGTTATGGATACAGGCCGGCGCATCGGAGATGGCGTCGAGCACCTGCTGCAGTGTCGAGCGCACCGCCACGGCCGGCTTGTGCCGGCGCGGGCGGCTGGGCGCACCGGATTGGCGTGCGAGGTGGAACAGGTGGTCGCGCTCGGCCTCGTCGAGTTGTAGGGCAGAGGCCAACGCGTCGAGCACGCCGTCGGAGGCGCCACCGAGGCTGCCGCGCTCCATGCGCACGTAGTAGTCGACCGATACTCCCGCCAGAAGCGCTACCTCTTCACGACGCAGACCTTTGACCCGACGATTGCCGCCGTAGGCGCTCAGGCCGGCCTGCTCGGGTGCGATGCGGGCGCGACGCGAGCTGAGAAACTCCCGGATCTCGGTGCGTGGATCCATCGTGGGCATCCCTTTACCGTAGGCGCGTCCCGCAGTACAAGGGAGGCACTGCGGGTACCCCGACTGCGTTGAGAGCGGCCGCTGGCAAAGCCCGCACCGACGCCTAGGGCGTACCCGACGCGGTCGTGGCGATGCCGCCGTCCACCGGGATGATGGCGCCCGTGAGGTAGGACCCGGCCCGGCTGGCGAGAAACACGGCGGTCCCCGCCATGTCGTCGTCGCGGCCGAGCCGGCGCAGCGGGGCCGCCGCCGTGATCGTGTCGCCGATGGCATCGAGCGTGGCCGCCATCATCTGTGATGGGAACACTCCCGGTGCTATCGCGTTGACCGTGACGCGCTGTGGGCCCAGCTCTCTGGCGAGCACTCTGGTCAGTTGATGGAGTGCCGCTTTGCTGCTGGCGTACGAGTAGTTGGGCGACTGGGCGACGTGGATGGCGGCGATGCTGCCGATGTTGATGATCCGCGCGGGATCATCGGCGGTGCCCGCTCTGCGAAGTGCGGGCAGCAGCGCTTGCACCAGCCAGAACGGCGACTTGAGGTTGAGATCGATGACGGCGTCCCAGGCCTCGTCAGGGAATGTCGCCAGCGGTTCGCGCCACATCGCTCCTGCGTTGTTGACCAGAATGTTCAGGCGTTCCGAGTTCAACGTCACGAGGTTGGCGAGGCGCTGACACTCGTCGTGGCTGGACAGGTCGGCGGGGATCGCCTGCACGTCACCGAATTTCGACAGCTGCTGCTGCGCCTCCGCGCACGCGTCTGCACTGCGTGAGCTGATGATCACGCGGGAGCCTGCTTGGAGAAGGCCGCGCGCTATCATCAGCCCGATGCCCCTGGTGCCACCAGTGACCAGTGCGTACTTTCCACTGAGATCGAAAACTCCTGTGTGCGAGGTGAATTGGTTGTCTGCCATCTTCACCAGCTTGACAGGCGCGCGGAGCCCCCGGGAGACCCTGGCGATACAGGTACTCAGAGAGCCACCTTTGATTCCCTACGGGGCGGTGCTGGCGGCAGCGACATCCGCCAACCCGTCCCAGCCGAGGCTTATCGCGCAGCCAACTGATCGTTGATGTTGGTCCACTGACCTTCGCCCTTGTGGTTGCCCATGTTTCGGCATTGACCATCGAGGATGATCTGCCCGTAACTGTGGTCGGACGGCATGAAGCTGATGCTGGCGGCCACGCCGTCCTTGTTCAGCGTCGCCCCGTGGTAATGCTGGCCGGGTGGCGCACCGTCGCTCCACCCGTGGGCGATCATCGCCGTTCGGACCTGCTGGAAATAGGCGTCCGGGTCGCCGTGGATGAGGAAGCTGAGCGTGACGGTGCCCTGAAACGGCGGGTCGCCTTGGTCGTTGCAGGAGGCGAAGGAGAACGCCCCGCTGACCCCGTCCAGGTTGGCGGCGGCGACGATTTGTCTGGCCGGCTCGATCACCTGTGCCCTGGTCTGGTCGTCGCTCATGGGGTGGGCGGTGTCTTCATACGGATTGGTAGGTCCGCTTGCTGGTGGTTTCTCTTGCACTGGCGCGCATCCTCCTAACAACACGGCGACGACCAATACGGAAGTGAGCAGGGCTTGGCGCCACGACACGCGTTGTTCCTTAATGGTGGTGTTGAGCATCGAATACATGGTTGTCGGTGATAGATCCTGGCGACCGCTCCCATTCCGGGTCAATGACGGCCGGCGTGTGCGGGCCGATGGTGACCGGGGGTAGGCCCGGGATTCGGACTTGGACGCCCCCGAACGAATGGCGGTGTTCGGCTGTCATGCCGTCGGCTTGGAGTTGGTCGCCGTGGCCGGAGACGATGTCGGCCATGCCATAGAGGGCTTCGCTGCCGCGGTGGTAGTAGTACGAGTGGTCATGGGGGTTGATGCCGTCGGAGCCGGGAACCTCGGCGCGGAAGCGCACCGACCCGAACCCGTCCACGGCGGGGTCGGTCCCCAGGCTGGGGTTGGTGCCAAAGAAGTTCTCGCCGAACAACTTCTTGCTCGCCCCGTCGAGATGGCCGAGCATGCCGACCGGGTCGGTGGATGCGTCTCCCACGAAGACGTGTCCACCGTCGAGATGGAACTGCGCAGCGGATTGTGCCGCGTCGGTGCCCGGACAGCCCAGTAGCACAGCGTCATTGGCGTGCATGCCGTGTAAAGCGAAGGCGTCGGCGACGGTGGTCGAGCCGTAGGAGTGCCCCAGCACCGTGACATGCTGGCCGGCGCCGAGGTGTGTCGCCCACAGACCGTTGACGTCCTGTGCCAGCGCCGCACTGCCCGTGCGGGCCAGTGCGGGTGTCGAGATGCGCTGAACGTCGTCGAAGCCGTTCGGGGCGTCGTAACCCATCCACGCGATGACCGCCGTCGGGTTGTTCGGGTCGGCGGCATTGGACTGTTCGAACAGGTTGATCGCGTCGTTGTGGCCGTCGTGCAGCCAGCCGCCTTTGACGCTGCTGCTGGTGCCGGGCACGATCACCGCGGTGTTCTTCGCGGTGTCGGGGTTGCCGATCGCGATCGCCGCCCTGCCCTTGCCGCCGAACGCCGTTGGGTCGTAAGCGAATAGGTAGACGGGGTTCGGGTGGAGCGGGTCTCCCGCGTCGTGGTCGAGGCCCTGCTTGGTCTCGTTGGCGTTCTGGTACCGGGTGACGTCGGTGGCCGACAGCCCGAATTTCGCGGGGTCGCGCAGCACGTCATCGACCGAGACGCCGTTGCGGCCGGCGATGCCGCGCACCCGGTCGAGGTCTTGGTTCATCACCGCGAGGTTGGCCTGATTGCGCGCCAGGATGGGGACGCCATTGAGGTTGCCGATCTGGTCGGGGTGCTCGGCGATGAATCGTTGGCGCTGCTGCGGGGTCAGCGATGTCCACCAGCGGTTCACGTCTTCGGGTTTGGTGCTTGGCGGCGGGATCTGGGTGTCGGCGTCGACGGGCTGGAGGATGTTCGGGTCGTAGCCGTCGGTGCGCAGATTGCCCAGGCAGTTCTGCAGCGTGGCCGAGTAGCCGTCCCGGATCGACTCCATACCCTGCAGAGCATCCCGGACGTCGTCGGCGGCGTCGGCTTTCGCGTCCTCGATCAGCTTCTCCAGGAAGGCCTGGGACTTCGCGTCGAGGTTGCCGTGCTGCAGATCGTGTTCCGCCGCGTCGATGAGGTTGTCCAGCCCCTGCAGCTCGTGTTCCAGCGTGGCGATTCGCTGCGCGCCGGCCTTCTGCGCCTCGGCCAGCGCGGCGGCGATGTTCTCCAGGTCGGCGCCGATCTTGGGCAATTGCTCCGACTGTGCGCCAAGGGATTTGACCACCCGCTGCACTTCTTGGGAGTCGTTGATGGGGTGGTCGCCGTTCTGGTGGTTCCACGCGGCGTCGAAGCGCTTCCGGGCTTGTTCGAACGCGTGGTCGGCCTCGGCGGTACACCGGCCCGCGCCATGGAAGGCCTCGGCCAGGCTCGAGATCTGAGACGGGCTACCGGCCTGCAAGCTCTGGTTGATCGCCCACGGATCGCCGCCGGCTTTCGCGATCAGGTCGGCGACGCTGAGCCATTTCAGCTGCATTACACCGCCCCCAAAAGCCTCAGTCCTTCAACCGGCTAAAGGTTACCTCCGCAGCACCCGCGGCGACGTCGGTGTTTGTCGTGGCCGTGGACAGATCGGCCGGCTGACGGGAGCCGCCCGCTCAGGGCTTTACGGCCGCTCCTGGATCACGCACTCCACGATCCGATTGGCCAAACGCGGGTCGAATCCCATCCGCGACACCTTCCGGGCTTCAGCGGCGGGCGAGACACCGGAATTGAGGTCCTGCTCGATGACCCCGATGAGCTGCTGATTCTGGGTGTCGTGCTCCCACAGCGGGACCTCCGTAATGCTTCCTACGCAATTTCCGTAGCCGCTCAAGTCGGCCCGCGCCGGTGGGGCCATCAGCATGGCGATAGCGATGCCGACCGCGGCAGCAACGGAGAAGAACCGCACGATCTCAGGTGTACCCAGCTGGAAGACCGAGTAATCAGCAAACGGTTTGGTGTCGTCCGGGGCGAATTCAGACGCGCTCGGCCTTCATGTCCATGTCGATCGTGCCCTGGCACGCGCCGCTCAAGATGTCGGTGTGCATCAGGCCGTCGAGGGACCCGTCGGGTTGGGGCGTGTAGCGCACGGTCGCTCGGGCCGGATTCCACTGGATCGAGGTGTCGGGCATCATGCAGTCCCACTGGAAGTCGTTGGTTTGCGACCAGGATTTTCCATCCCACGTGAACTGGATCGGCTGCGGAACCGTCGGGTTGGTCGGCGGCGGGCCGCTGACGATGGTGGCGACGCACTTGCCATTCGTGCAGCTCGAGCGGAAACCGTAGACCTCGGTGTGCTGGCCCTCGGGGTTGCCGACCGCCATGCTGGTGCCGGCCTTTGGACCCACCATGAACGTGATCGCGTACTGGCCGTTCCACGAAGGATTGTCGGCGACAGCGGTCGGGGGAATCAACATGGCGATCGGCAGCGACGCAGCGCACAATCCGACGAAGCTTTTCACGGGGTCCGACGTCATCGCTTCTCCTCGAGGCCGTACCCCTTCCATAGTCATCTGCCGGTCCGTCACGAGCAAGAGTCTGGCCGGTTGCCTCACCAACCCCACTCGTCGTCGGCGAGGACATCGACAGTGAGAGCGTTGTCGGCCGCGTGTTTGGTCCCGTAGTAAAAGGTCAGCAGGGTGCGGTCGCCCTCGAGGGGTTCAGTCGCGACGACGGTGGCGTGCCCGATCTTCATCCGGATCTTGTCGCCGGGCTTCAACTCGTCAACACGTTTAAGGGGCACGCTCCACCCGTCAGCTGCACTGAAGTGCCAATGCTACCGACGCTCTGGTCATCCATCGGCGTCCCGTCGACCAGCTAACTACTTCGAGGCTTCCTCGTAGCGGGCTGAGGCCACCAAGGCCGCGCCGAGCAGGACCAGCAACGGTACGAACACCAGTGGGTAAGTGGCGACCGCGGCGATCGCGATGATGACGCTCGGCACCATCAACGCCAGCGCGGCCGTCGGATGCCGTTCGCCCAGGGCGACGATCCGGGCCGGCGCCGCGAACGCCGCTTCGGCCTGCGGCTGCCAATCCGGCCGATCACCATACGAGCGGTGGGTTTTCAGGCCGCACCCCACGCAGGTACGCCCATAGGAGTAGCGGGTTTTCAGCCCGCAACCCAGGCAGGTGTGGGTGGTCATCCGATCATGATCTCATCGCGGCGAGCGGCCCTCGCGGCCGACGCGTTCGACGTTCCTCAGGCTGTCAACTTCTGAATCGGGCGCCCCGCTGACGCCCGCCCACCTAGTCTTTGTCTTTGTCGTCGTCGTCCTCGTCGTCGTCCTCGTCGTCGTCCTCGTCGTCGTCCTCGTCGTCCGGATCCTTCGACTTCTCGGAGCGATCGAGCTTGTCCGCGAATTTCGTCAGCAGCTCAGCCAGGTCGCGCGCCTCGTCAGACGCCAACGACTCGTCGAACAACCGCTCGTCGTCCTGCGATACGCGCTCGAGGTAAACCGCGTTCTCCTTGATGCTGACGTCCCACCGGCCGCCCTCCTCACGAACCATCCGATGCCGCCTTCCGAGTAGTGACCTGATCGCTGGAATCGGCGCGTCCCGGCGCGCTACCGGCTTGGTTACCCACTTGCGCCGCTCGCACCTCAGCGAGGTCCGCGCCGCCGCTGCGGCCGGGTCACGGCGCGATCGGCCGCTTGAAGAAGCATGCGACGGAAAAGGCGCCCCGGTGGTCGGCGTCGAGCCCGACCATCTCCCATCCCTGGCGGCCCAGTTCGTCGGCCTTCAGTTTCATCTCGTCCATGGCGGTGTCGCCCTCGCAGAAATCCCACGTGTACTCCCATTGCTGCGGGTACCACTTGCCGTCGGAGGCCAGCCACCATCCCGGGCCCGGTGAAGGATTGTTCATGGGGTCGTGAGTACCACAGGGCGCGAGGCCAACCTATGGCGCGTAGGCCCACCCGAGAAAGATGTTCTGCGAATCGGAGGGACTCGGTCGTATTTCCCGGATGTGCGGTGGGGTGAAGTAGTTGGCGGTGAGGTATTGGCCGTTGCCCTCGCTGAGCATCACGTGCCCGGTGCCGTGATCGAATCCCGGATTGCTCGTAAAGACGAGCGCCCCCTCCGGAATGTTGTCGGCGTTGGTGTGAATCAACCCTTTGCGGTTGAAATCGTTGAACGCGTCCATCGCCGACGGGTATCTGAACGCGTGGCTGTACGCCTGCTCGACGAACGTCTCGCATTGCACCGTGTTGTCCGGATCCGCGGCCATCTGGCCACGTGCCCACGCCATCGCGCGAGCCGCCTTGTCTTCGCCGGTCGCCGCCGCCGGGGCCGATCCCCCACCGCCGCAGTCGGGGCCGAGGGCGTCGAGGGTGCGCGTGTCGATGTCCACGTCGGCGACGTAGTGACCGTCAGATGTCTTGTACCACAGGCTGTCCCAACCGCCGTCGCTGATCTGGTAGCTGAAGAAGCCCTTGACCGGCTCGCCCGCGGCGTGGCACACCAGGGTCAGGACCTGCCCGGCGTTGTACACGCCGTCCTGGCCCGACTTCAGGTTGGCGGCGTTCATTCGCGGGGTGGTCGGCGCTTTGACGGTGCCGGTAGTCTCGGCACGGGCCGGCGCGGCACTCGGCAGACCCAACGCAAAAACGGCTGCCGTCACCGCCGCCATTGCTGCTTTCATTGCCCGGTCTTTCCGCCACGCCCCTATGAAATTGATCGGGACGCTACACCGGAAACAATGGCCGTGTCTTAGAAATGGCCTAAGAATTCAGCGTCAGCAGTGGTCGGTCCAGCACCGCTGCAGCGGGCAATAGGTCGAATGCGCCAGCGTCACCATGGAATGGACGTCCCCGAACGTGACGTTTCTCGGGTCCAGGTTGGCGTGGATGTTTTGGGCGATTTGGTCGTACGTCCAGCCCCACCCGAGATCGTCGCAGATGAGGCGCCCCATGCCGATGAGGGCGGCGTCGTGGTCCGACGGCCAATTGAAGCCCTGAGCGCGCAGTTGAGCCAGGTAGGCGTCGTCGTTGGCATCGGCGGTCGCGACGGCCGTGCTGGCGATGAGGGCGGCACCGGCCATGACGGGGACGGCCAGTCGCGCCGGCCAGCGAGATGAGGGCATTTGATCCGCTTCCTTTCTTTCGTGCCGTTGACGACGCGCGCAGGATGCGGCTCCAATGCGGCAGGATTCGAAGAGTAGGAAAACTAGTGAAAATGCAGCTTATCGAAAGTTGAATAATCGGCTTCGCGGGCGACGAATGCTCAATCCGATCGCGGGGACGGTCACGGCCCGGGTGGAGGCGGAGGTGGCGGCGGAGTCCAGCGCTTGCCATCGGTGGTCCATCCGCACGGCAGCCAATTCAACTGTGGGCCATCGAAGGTCAGGCATTTGGGCGTACCGGGTGGGGGCGTCGGCCCCGGCGACGGCGAGTCAGCGTGAGCGACAGCCCCGCTGAGCATTACGGCCCCAACGGCCACGAATATCGTTGCGGGCTTTCTCATCGCTGGCGGACCCACCGAGCCGATCGCCGCTAGCCTTCGGCCTGCGCGTTCACCCTGTGAATTCTAGTCGTCCGGCCCTGTTCAAGACCTGGAGAATTCCTGCGAATCGGCGGTGACGCCGGGGCACCTCCGACGACGGGATCGCGCCGGCGGCAGTCGGTTTGCTGCGGGTCAGCGCGGGCTCAGCGTTCGCCCCAGGCAATGACCAAGTAGACCCGCAGTTCTGCAAATTTTTCTGCCCCGCAATGACTTTCGCCGCCGGGGTAGAGTCGCGGGCATGAATTTCATCGAGTGGCTGAGAACCCCGCACTACCTGCGGACCCGTTTGATGATGGAACGGCAGCCGATCAGGAACATCGAGATCGAGACGGTGTTCCTCGAAATCTCCCACCGCGACGCGCTGCTGCGGTTCCCGGTGATGCTCATGTTCCTCCCGAGGCGCGCCCGCCCGTCGCGCGACCGCACCCCGCGCCCCGCTCAGGACAAGTGACCGCGCGTCAGCTTTGCGTGGCTTTGCTGACGTATTGCGGGCAGTAAGACTGCGTCGCCGCACCGATGAAGTAACCCGAATTGTGGTCGCTCAACCCGAGCGCGCCTTGTACGTCGGACAACGTCTGCGCCAGAGTCGCACCGTTGGCCCAGTCCTGGCAAACTCCATGTCCGGCGTTGACGACGGTCTGGTCCGACAGGTTGGTAAAGGTGATTCCCTGCTTCGTGAGCGCCTGCAGGAAAACGTCGTCCGTCGAGTCGGCGTTCGCGATCGGGGTGGCGACGACGGTCATGCTTGCCACAACGGCAGCGAGCGGGCCGGTCAGACGTGCCGGGTTCTTCATGATGACTCCTCGGTGGGCCTACATTTCCGCAGGACCGAAATGCGCACATCGGTCGACGCGCTGATGAGTTGACGCTTCGGTCCGTCGATACTGTTGCACACGTGACGCATTGGCGCTTGGCAAACTCGAAAACAATCGCTTAGTGCCGCTGAACCGTCTGTTAATTGACGGGAACGCCATTTATACGGGAATGGTTGTACGCGCTCCACGGCGAGCGCATTGAACGACGCAACTGCGGATTGCGCGACGTCGAGCCCGGTAGCCCGCCGATGCCGACCCTGCTGGGCCTGGGTCCGTAACCGGGTTGGGCGCCGGCGATCGATGGGGCATGCTTGCCCTATGCACATCGTGAACGGCGTCCGTGACCCGGCGGCAAGCTTTCCCCTCGACACCGTCACCGACGATGCGGCCGAGCGTCGACAGGCCAACCGGGCCGTCGCCGTCAGCGCCATCGGACTGGCACTGACCGGGCTCATCGAATTGGCCATCGCGCTGCTGTCCGGCTCGGTGGCCCTGCTCGGCGATGCGCTACACAACCTGTCCGACGTCTCCACCAGCGTCCTGGTGTTCGTCGGGTTTCGCGCTTCGCGCAAGGTTCCCACCGAGCGCTATCCCTACGGCTACGAACGCGCCGAGGACCTGGCCGGAATTGGTGTGGCCCTGGTGATTTGGGGCAGCGCCGCCGTCGCCGCGTACGAGAGCATCCACAAGCTGCTCCGGCACGGCGGCACCGGATACCTGGGCTGGGGCATCGCGGCGGCGATCGTGGGCATCGCGGGCAACCAGCTGGTGGCCCGCTACAAGTTGGTGGTGGGCAGGCGGATTCGCTCGGCGACCATGGTGGCCGACGCGAAGCACTCCTGGCTGGACGCGTTGTCGTCGGCGGGGGCGATGCTCGGGCTGATCGGCGTGGCACTCGGCTGGGGCTGGGCAGACGCCGTCGCCGGGATTGTCGTCACCGGATTCATCTGCCACGTCGGTTGGGAGGTGACCGCCGACATCGCGCACCGACTGCTCGACGGCGTCGACCCCGAGATCGTCACGGCCGCCGAGGCCGTCGCCGCCACGGTCCCGGGCGTCACCCACGCGCACGCCCGGGCCCGGTGGACCGGACGGACCCTGCGCGTCGAGGTCGAGGGTTTCCTCGATCCCGACACTCCCCTGGCCGCGGCCGACCGAATCGGTCGCCAGGTCGCCGCCGCGCTGGCGCCGCAGATCCCCGAGATGCACAACTTCACCTGGACGGCACGGGCCGCCTGAGCCACGGCCCGGACGTCAGCCCCGGCGGAACCGCTCGCGCAGTTGCGGGTCGTTCTCCCACCACAGTCCAGACGGTGCGACGCTCCCGTCCCCGGCACCCTCGGCCGTGTCCAATTCGGCGTCGACCCGCACCGCGTGCGCCTTCTCGTCGCGGGACAGGGCGCGCATCAACAGCAGCACGAACGGCCACCCGACCAGGTCCCCGAGAATCCACAAGACGCCGGCGCCGATGGTTTGATCGAGCCGCTGATCGGGGCCCCAGGTGCGGTGCAGGTCCGCGTAATACGCCGAGCCGATCAATGCACCCTGCCAGATGACCAGCCCCAGGACGCCGTCGCCGAGGGCCTCGCCGACGGTGATCAGCAGCGAGATCGACTGCGGGTACCTGCGGGGCACCGGGTCTTCCTGCAGCCGGGCGTAGAAATACCCAAAGCCGATGGCCACCAACGCAATTCGAGTCGGCGCGCCAACCCATTCGTTTTCCAGGGCCGCGGTGTACCAGGACGTGAGGTAGAGCAGCCACGGCGTGGCCAGCATCGCCACCGACGTGGTTGCGGGGTGCGCGGCCACCCGGGCCAGGCGCGTCGCCAGCAGCCGATCGACCAGGTCGCGGCCACCCGGCCTCAGCGCGGCCCGCAAGACCGTGACCGGCTTGCCCTGGGCGATCAACAGCGGCACGACGTAGAGCAGCAGCACCACCTGCAGCGCGCGCACCCAGAACAGCACGTACGCGTAGGCGCCGATCGCGCTCGTCGTCGCCAGCAACCACACGACCGCACCGGCCGCGAAACACCCGGCTCGAGCGCGGCCGACCGGCGGCTCGGTGTCCCGGGCCCGTCGGTAGCACCAGGTGTATCCGGCGGCGAGCAGGGCGACCACCGCGACGCAGACCAGGTCCGGTCGCCACGTCTGCACCGCGGCACCCCACGTCAACGGCCCGAGATCGGCACGCACAGTGACCAGCGTATTGCCGGGCACAACCCCCGCAGCGCTCAGTTGCCCGCCGCACCGTCGGGCTTGGGCCCGCGGTCGTCGCCGGTGATGTACTTCGGGCAGTAGTGCGCCGCGGAGAGGTAGGTGAACTTGGCGGCGCTGGCCCCCTGGAAGCCCGGATTCTGGTTGCGCAGGTCGGTCACGATCTTCGCGTCCGACTGCCCGTCGTCAAGCAGGTCGCACACCGACTTGCCGATCGTGATCGCGTTGCCGCCGTCCTGGTAGGTGATGCCGGCGTCGCGCAGGTCCTTGAGGAAGTCCTGGTCGTTGTCGACGTCGGCGTGCGCGGGCGCGGCCAGGCCAATCACGGCCGCGGCGCCCGCCAGAACCAGTAGGAATCGCATAACGCAGCGATTCTCGCAGACCCGCCGGCGAATGGCATCTCGTCGGGCAAACGGCGGGTGAACTCTGACCGGCCGGCGCCGGCTATGCCGCCGGAGCCCGGGAGAATCGCAGCGGCGGGCGGCGCAGCGTCAACGACTCGGGCAGCGCTCCGACCTGCCGGCGCTCCGCCGGTTCCCAGATGTCACCGTCCAGCACACCGGGCAGGCCCGCCTCGCTGGCGACGAAAACCGGTCCCCGGCCCTGCGCGAACTGCCGGTGATAGTCCTTGAGCGCCGCGAACGCCCACTTGCCCAGCAGGCAGATGGTAAGCAGGTTCGCGATGGCCATCACCGCCATCGTCAGGTCGGCGAGCGCCCACACCAGCGTCAGCTTGGCCAATGCGCCGAAGACGATGGACAGCAGCGTGACCACCTTCAGCACGTTGGCCGCCAGGCGCCGGCCGCCCAGGTAGAACAGATTGGCCTCCGCGACCACGTAGTTGCTCAGCACCGACGCGAACGCAAAGACGAACACGACGGCGGTCATCAGCACCGTGGTCCACGACCCGAGATCGGCGGCGATCGCGGACTCCGTCAGGCTGGCTCCGGCGACCGCCCCCAAACGGGCCGGGTTGTAGGTGTCCGGGCCCGACAGCAGCACGATGAACGCCGTCGCCGTGCAGATCACCATGGTGTCGACGAACACGGCGAGCGACTGAATCAGGCCCTGCTCCACCGGATGTCTGACGGTCGCGGCCCCCGCGATGTTGGGCGAGCTGCCCATCCCGGCCTCGCAGGCGAACAGGCCCCGTTTGACGCCGGTGAACATCGCGGCGAGCACACCACCGGCGAAACCGCCCGCCAGTTGGCGGATCCCGAAGGCCCCGCCGATGATCTCCCTGATCACCGTCGGCAGCTCGGTGATGTTGACGGCGACGATTCCCAGCGCGAGCAGCGTGTAGGCCAGCGCCACCACCGGAAGCACCGAGCCGGCGAATTGGGCGACCCGGCGCACGCCGCCGAAGAGCACAGGCGCCGCCAGGACCGCCAAAACGACTGTGGTCCAACCGACTCCGATGCCGTGCGACGACTGCAACACCCCGCTGATCGCGTTGGTCTCCACCATGTTGAACGCGGTGGAGAACGTGACAACCAGCAGCATGGCGAAGGCGATGCCGCCCGCCCGTGACCGCAGCCCGCGTTCGATGTAGAACGCGGGACCGCCGCGGAAGGCGCCGTCGTCCGAGCGGACCTTGAAGATCTGCGCCAGGGTGGCCTCGATCACCGCGGTGGCCATGCCGACCGCCGCCACGACCCACATCCAGAAGACGGCACCGGGCCCGCCGACCGTCAGCGCGATCGCGACGCCCGCGATGTTCCCCGTGCCCACGCGCGACGCCAGACCCACGCAGAACGCCTGGAACGACGAGATCCCACCGTCGTAGTGGTGCGCCCGGCGGAGCTGACGGACCATGCGCCCGAAGTAGCGAATCTGTATGAAACGGGTGCGCACCGTGAAATAGACACCGCCACCGATCAGCAAATAGATCAGGACGTGCGTATTGAGGAGGTTGCTCAGGGGTTCGACTAACTGCTGCTGAAGGAAGTCCAAACCCTGCTTCCTTTCGACTGCGGGCGCTGTCCGTAGCCGAAATGGTATGGAGAAATTGTTGATTACACGTTTCGTTCACCCGCCGTTAGGGGGCGGGTATGTAAAAAGCGGATCACATTGTCAGCGCGACGCCGCCGCTAGGAGGCGGCCTGGGGTCCCGAAAGCGCCTGGGGGCAATACGAATTGGCCGCGATTGCCGCAAACCGGGTGGCGTCGTCCCCCTGCAGCCCACGATTGAGCATCTGGATCATCCGGACGACATCCCCCAACTGCGCGCCCTCGCTCACCAACTTGCACACCGACCTGCCGGACGTGATCGCCTGATCCGGATCCGAATAGGCCAGGCCGGCCGCGTGGACCGTGGCGAGGAAGGCGTCGTCGCTGCCGTCGGCGCGGGCCGGACCGGCCAGGCCGATCGCGGCACCGAGGGCGAGCAGGATCAGAAATAGCCTCACGGCTGACCGATCGTTCCAGAGCTGCCGCCGGCCCGCATCTCGTGGAGCGAATCGTCCGATCAGGAGCTGGCGGTGGTGGTCGCCGGGGTGGACGACGAGATCGCGTCCGGGCAGTAGGCGCTGGCCGCGATCGCGGTGAACTTCTCCGCCTTCTCCTCGGTCAGCGCGGCGGCCTTCGACGTCATCGCCTTGGCGATGTCCGCCATCGCGGTGCCGCTGCTGGCCGCCGAGCACACGTAGTGGGCGGCCTGGATGACTTGGCCCGGATCGTTATAGGTGAAGCCGGCCGAATTCAGCGACGCGAGGAATGCGTCGTCGGTGTCGTCGGCGTGCGCGGGCACGGCCAAACCGATAGCGGCCGCAACGCTGGCAATTGTCAGAACAAGCTTCATAAATTCGAAATATTCCAGACCCGGGGGCCCAAGCGCAGCCGGCGAAACAATTCTTAACGATCGTCAACCCGTGGTTGACATCTACATGGCGTCAACCTATCGTTGACGCCATGGCCGACCCGACGCGCATCGCCTATCCCGTCCGCCTCGACGAGCTGATCAACGCCATCAAATCGGTGCATACCGACGCGCTGGATCAACTGGCCGACGCCGTGCTCGCCGCCGAGCACTTGGGCGAGGTCGCCGACCATCTGATCGGACACTTCGTGGATCAGGCCCGTCGCTCCGGGGCGTCGTGGACCGACATCGGCAGGAGCATGGGCGTCACCAAACAGGCGGCCCAGAAGCGGTTCGTCCCGCGCGCCGAGGCCGCCACGCTGGACCCCGAGCAGGGCTTCAGCCGCTTCACCCCGCGGGCGCGGGGCGCGGTGGTGGCCGCCCAGAACGCCGCGCACGAAGCGGGCAACGACGAGATCACTCCCGACCACCTGCTGCTCGGCGTGCTCAGTGATCCGGCCGCCCTGGCCACGGTGCTGCTGCACCTGCAGAAGGTCGACACCGAGGCGCTGCGCGCCGCCGTGCAGCTGCCCCCGGCGGGCCCCACGACCCCCGACCTCATCCCCTTCACCGGACCGGCGCGCAAGGCCCTCGAGCTGACCTTCCGGGAAGCACTTCGCTTGGGCCACAACTACATTGGGACCGAGCATCTGCTGCTGGCGCTGCTCGAGCTGGAGGACGCCTCGCCCGACGAAGGCCCGCTGCGCCGCTGCGGCGTGGACAAGGGCCGCGTGGAGGCCGATCTGATCAAGGCGCTGGAATCGCTGGCGGCAGGCGCAAGCGTCCGCGCGCAGGGCTGACCGGGTCCGGTCAACCCCTCCCGGCCGCCTGACCGGGTGTGCAATCATTCGAAGGTCCCCTTCCCAGGGTGCCTAGGAGGCAAGACATGGCGAAGATGCACCGGTGGTCGATCGTCGTGTCCGCGTTCCTCGTCGCCGCGGCGAGCGTCACCGCCGTCGCCGTTCTTCCCGCTCCCCGCGCCTGGGCCGGTGACGCCCCGATCGGCCACATCGGTGACACGCTGCGGGTGGACACCGGCACCTACGTCGCGGACGTCACGGTCGCCGGGGTGTCACCGTGCGATCCGCCGCCCGGCTTCGGTTACACCCGCGAAGGCACCTACAAGGGCTTCCCGGGCAGCACCGTTGAACGCGCCGACGTGGTCGTCCATGCCGTCCGGGTCCCCAATCCGTTCATCATGGCGACGAACTTCAGCTTCGACGGGGTGACACCGTTCGCCGACGCCTACAAGCCGCGGGCCACCGATGCGCCCGACGCGCTGGACAACGTGCTGACCAACGCGCCCAACGGTGCGGTCGTGCGCGGCGAAGTGTATTGGGACGCCTACCGCGATCCCGTCTCCACCGTGGTGCTGCTGGACAAGAAGACGGGCTACCACCTCGCGCAGTGGAACCTCTGACAAGCACCGTACGCGTCGTCACGACGGACTCCGTCGACGTTCGGCGGCTTGCCGATATCGCCGCGCGCACCTTTGCGTTGGCCTGCCCCGACTCGATGGCACCCGAGAACATCGCGGCCTTCGTCGACGCCAACCTCTCGGCCGCGCGCTTCGCCGAGTACCTGGCCGACCCGCGTCGGGCGATCCTGACGGCGGGCTACGACGATCGAATCACCGGTTACGCCATGCTGATTCGCGACGCCGACGACGATGACGCCGCCGAGCTGTCCAAAATCTACGTCGCGGCCGAGCACCACGGCACCGGGGTCGCGGCCGCGCTGATGGACCTCGCGCTGACGACGGCCGCGGAATGGGGGGCGCGCCGGGTGTGGCTGGGCGTCAACCAGGCCAACCAACGCGCGCAACGCTTCTACGCCAAGAGCGGCTTCGCGGTCAGCGGCACCCGGACCTTCCGGGTGGGCGCCAGCCTCGCGAACGACTTCATCATGACCCGCGCGGTTCGTTGACCGTCAGCGCCAGCAGCCGAGACATGGCCCGCAGGTACTTCTTTCGGTAGCCCCCGGCGAGCATCTCCTCGCTGAAGATGGAATCCAACCTGTCGCCCGAGGCGGCCACCGGGATGCCGGCGTCATACAGCCGGTCGGTCAGCGCCACCAGCCGCAGCGCCACGTTCTGGTCGTCGATACCGTGCACTCCGGTCAGGAACACGGCGGTCACCCCCTCGATGAGGGTCAGGTACCGCGACGGGTGCATGGTGGCCAAGTGCGCGCACAACGCGTCGAAATCGTCGAGCGTCGCCCCGTCGACCCGCGTGGCGCGCGCGGCGACCTCGTCGTCCGACAGCGGCTGCGGCGCAGGCGGCAGCCCCCGGTGCCGGTAATCGGGCCCGTCGATCCGTACCGTCGTGAAAATGCTTGCCAGCGTGTTGATCTCACGCAGAAAGTCCTGGGCGGCGAACCGGCCCTCGCCGAGCTGCTCGGGCAGCGTGTTGGAGGTCGCGGCCACCGACACCCCCCGCTCGACCAGCGACGAGAGCAGCCGCGAGATCAGGGTGGTGTTGCCGGGGTCGTCCAGCTCGAACTCGTCGATGCACACCGCCGTGTAGCCGGCCAGCAGGTCCACGCATTCGGCGAAACCGAACACGCCGGCCAGCTGCGTCAGCTCCCCAAATGTCGCGAACGCCTTGGGAGTTGACGACTCCGGTCCGTCGCCGGGCAACTCGTAGTAGGCCGACGCCAGGAGATGGGTCTTGCCCACGCCGAACCCGCCGTCCAGATACAACCCGACACCGGGCAGCACCGCCCGTCGGCCCAACAACTTTCGCCGGCCCGCGCGGCGTTGCACCGCCTCACGGCAGAAGTCTCGGCACGCCGCCACGGCGGCCGCTTGCGTCGGCTCCGCCGGATCGGGCTCATAGGTCGCGAAGCTCACGTCGGCGAACGTTGGGGGCGGCGTCAATTGGGCGATCAATCGCTCGGGCGACACGGTCGGATGCCGGTCCACCAGGCGCGCCACCGACCGCGAGGGGGACCCGTGCATGCCAGAACTGTAGCGGCGTGCTGCAATCAACCTCATGGGCCTTCCCGAGACGCCGCTGTCGCTGCTCGGATCGGTACGCGAACTCACCGACGGTGAAATCCCCCGGTTTTACGACTATCCCGAAGGCGACGGGACGTGGGTGCGGGCCAATTTCATCGCCAGCGTGGACGGCGGCGCCACCTCCGGCGGCAGCAGCGGAACCATGGGAGGCCCCGGCGACCGGTTCGTGTTCAACCTGCTGCGCGAGCTCGCCGACGTCATCGTCGTCGGCGCGGGCACCGTGCGGGTCGAGGGCTACTCCGGCGCGCAGCTCAGCGCCGCTCAACGGCAGCGGCGGCAGGCCCGCGGGCAAAGCGAGGTCCCGCAGCTGGCGATCGTCACCAAATCGGGTCGCCTGGACCGCGACATGGCGGTGTTCACCCGGACCGAGGTGCCGCCGCTGGTGCTCACCTGCGCGGCGGCCGCGACCCCGGCGCGCCAGATGCTCACCGACCTGTGCGAGGTGATCGACTGCTCCGGCGACGACCCCGCCGAGGTCGACGAGGCCGCCATGCTGGCGATCCTCGGCGATCGCGGACTGCGCCGCATCCTGACCGAGGGCGGGCCGATGCTGCTCGATTCGCTGATCCAGCGCGACCTGCTCGACGAGCTGTGTCTGACCATCGCGCCCTACCTGGTCGGCGGCCTGGCCCGGCGCATCGCGACGGGCCCCAGCCAGCTGCTGACCCGGATGCGCTGTGCCCACGTTCTGACCGACGACGCCGGTTACCTGTACACCCGCTACGTCAAGGCCTAGCTACTGTGGTCGGCATGAGTCGGCAGATCACGCTCGCCACGGTGTTGGTTGCGGTGACCACCGTGGTCGCCGGCTGCGTCCCCGGCCTGGCCGCCGACCCGCGCTTCGCCACCAATTCCGGTGCCCGGCCGCAGGGGGCGACCACCGCCAAGCCGCCCCCCAGCGGCCCGCCGCCGATCGCCGCGCCCAAGAACGACCTGCCGTGGCACGACTGCACGGCGAAGGTGTTCGGCGACGCCGCGGTCCCGCCCGCCGCCGGTGTCCAGCTGGACTGCGCGAACTACGACGCCGACCTGGACCCGAACGGCGGCGGCACCGGCAACGTCAGCGTGGGCGTGGTCCGGGCCCGTTCGAACCAGACGCCGCGCGACGCGGGCCCGCTGGTGTTCACCACCGGCTCGGACCTGCCGTCCTCGGCGCAGCTGCCGGTCTGGCTGTCGCGGGGCGGCGCCGACGTGCTGCAGGCGCATCCGATCATCGCCGTCGACCGTCGCGGCATGGGCATGTCGAACCCGATCGACTGCCGCGACCCCTCCGACCGCCAGATCATGCGCGACCAGGCGCAGTTCCAGACCGGCGACGACCCCGTCGCCAACCTGTCCGACGTCGCGAACACCGCCACCACCAACTGCACCGACGCCATCGCGCCCGGCGCGTCCGCCTACGACAACGCCCACGCCGCCTCGGACATCGAGCGACTGCGGACGCTGTGGGACGTGCCGGCGGTCGCGCTGGTCGGGGTCGGTAACGGCGCCCAGGTGGCGCTGGCCTACGCCGCGGCACGCCCCGACAAGGTCGCCCGGCTGATCCTCGACTCGCCGGTCGCGTTGGGGGTCAGCGCCGAAGCCGGCGCCGAACAACAGGTCAAGGGCCAGCAGGCCGCGCTCGACGCGTTCGCCGCCCAATGCCTGGCGGTGAATTGCGCGCTGGGCCCCGACCCCAAGGGCGCCGTCAGCGGGTTGCTGGCCGACGCCCGCGCCGGCAAGGGACCCGGCGGCGTGTCGGTGGCGCAGCTGGCCGACGCCATCACCGTCGCGCTGGGCTTCCCGTCCGGCGGGCGAATCAACGCCACCACCACCCTGGCCAATGCGCTGGCGGCCGCGCGCTCCGGGGACACCAACCAGCTGACCAACCTCATCAACCACGCCGATGCCACCCAGGACACCGACGGCCAGTTCGTCAACACCTGCAGCGACGCCGTCAACCGCCCCACCCCGGACCGGGTGCGCGAACTGGTGGTGGCGTGGGGCAAGCTGTACCCCCAGTTCGGCACCGTCGCGGCGCTCAACCTGGTCAAGTGCGTGCACTGGCCTACCGTCTCGCCGCCGGCGCCGCCGAAATCGCTGAAGGTCGACGTCCTGTTGTTGGGCGTGCAGAACGACCCGATCGTCGGCACCGAAGGGGTCGCCGCGACCGCTGCCACCGTCATCAACGCCAACGCGGCCAGCAAGCGGGTGATGTGGCAGGGCATCGGCCACGGCGCCAGCATCTACTCGAATTGCGCGGTCGCCCCGCTCGTCGGCTACGTCAACAGCGGCAAACTGCCCGGCACCGACACCTACTGTCCCGCCTGACTTTCCGCGCCGCTCCCGGTGTACGGTGCGCTGGTGACCGCAGCTGAATCGACCCGAACCGGCTTGCGCGACTGGATCCTGGGCACCTTTCGCCCCCGCAGCGGCCCGCCGAGCACCGCGACGATCGTGCGGACGGCGCTGTGGCCGATCGCCATCTTCTCGGTCCTGCACCGCAGCATCATCCTCCCGCTCAACGGCAACATCACCGACGACTTCAAGCCGGTGTACCGGGCGGTGCTCAACTTCCGGCACGGCTGGGACATCTACAACGAACACTTCGACTACGTCGACCCGCACTACCTGTATCCGCCCGGCGGCACGCTGCTGATGGCGCCGTTCGGGTACCTGTCCTTCACGCCATCGCGGTACCTGTTCATCCTGATCAACACCGTCGCCATCCTGATCGCCTGGTACCTGCTGCTGCGGTTGTTCAAGTTCACGCTGTCCTCGGTGGCGGCGCCCGCCCTGTTGCTGGCCATGTTCTGCACCGAGAGCGTGACCAGCACGCTGGTCTTCACCAACATCAACGGCTGCGTCCTGTTGGCGGAGGTGCTGTATCTGCGGTGGTTGCTGGACGGCCGGGCCAGCCGCCAGTGGTGGGCCGGGCTGGCGATCGGCCTGACGCTGACCCTCAAACCCGTCCTGGGGCCGCTGCTGCTGCTGCCCCTGCTCAACCGCCAGTGGCGCGCCCTGGTTCCGGCCGTCGTGGTGCCCGTCGCCGTCAACCTGGCCGCGTGGCCGCTGGTCAGCGACCCGATGGACTTCGTCACCAAGACGGTGCCCTACATCCTGGGCACCCGGGACTACTTCAACAGCTCGATCGAGGGCAACGGCGTCTACTTCGGCCTGCCCACGTGGCTGATCGTGTTCCTGCGGGTGCTGTTCACGCTGCTGGCGATCGGCGCCATGTGGCTGCTGTACCGCTACTACCGCACCCGCGACCCGCTGTTCTGGTTCACCGGTTCCTCGGGGGTGCTGCTGTTGTGGTCGTGGCTGGTGCTGTCGCTGGCCCAGGGCTATTACTCGATGATGCTGCTCCCGTTCCTGATGACCGTCGTGCTGCCCAACTCGCTGATCCGCAATTGGCCGGCGTGGCTGGGCATCTACGGCTTCATGACGCTGGACGACTGGTTGATTTACCGGTGGATGAGATACGGCCGCGCGTTGCACTACCTGAAGATCACCTACGGCTGGTCGCTGCTGTTGATCGTGGCGTTCACCGTGCTGCTGTTCCGCTACCTGGACGCCAAGGCCGAGAACCGGCTGGACGACGGCATCGATCCGGCGTGGGCGTGATCGCGAGCGCGGCGGAGCCGGGTGCAGCGGGTCACCGCGATTTTCGCTAGCGTGGATGCATGACAAGCCCGAAGCTGCAGCTGTCCGAAGCCGAGTGGCGGCAGAAGCTCACGCCCGAGGAGTTTCATGTGCTGCGTCAGGCCGGCACCGAGCGGCCGTTCACCGGTGAGTACACCGACACCAAAACCGAAGGCGTCTACCAGTGCCGGGCCTGCGGTGCCGAATTGTTCCGCAGCACAGAGAAATTCGAATCGCATTGTGGCTGGCCGTCGTTCTTCGACCCGGCGAACTCCGACGCGGTGATCCTGCGGCCCGACCATTCGCTGGGCACGACGCGCACCGAGGTGCTGTGCGCGAACTGCCACAGCCACCTGGGCCACGTCTTCGCCGGCGAGGGTTACCCCACCCCGACGGATCAGCGCTACTGCATCAACTCCATCTCGCTGCGGCTGGTGCCGTCGGGGTCGTAATCCCCGTTCGATCTCGCGACACTTAAACCACGCACACGACACGCCGCAAATCGCCGCCACAGTTTAAGTCTCGCGGAGCCTGCGAGACCGTCATGACGTCTTCCAGGTGTGGACGACGTGTTTATCGGCAGTGAGGCGTTAGGGCGGGGTGCCCTAAGCCGGCACCAGCTGCGAGTGCAATTTCGCGCCATATATCCCGATGTTTATGTGCCGGCCCACGCCACGCCGTCGCTCACCACCCGTTCGGCCGGAGCATGGTTGTGGTCGGACCGCCGCGGCGTGCTTGCCGGACTTGCCGCCGCGGCCCTACACGGTTCGCAATGGATCGACGGCGACGAGCCGATCGAGCTGATTTGGCGGAACCCGCATCCGCCGGCTGGCGTGATCACCCGCAATCCGCGAGTCGGACCCGACGAGGTCACATGTATCAACGGTCTGCCGGTGACTTCTCTCGCGAGGACGGCGTTCGACTTGGCCAGGCGGCCGCCATGCGGCAAGGCGGTCGCACGACTCGACGCGCTGATGCGAGCGACGCCGTTCTCGAGCGAGGAGGTAATGCTCCTCGCCAAGCGGCACGCAGGAGCCCGCGGCCTGCGGGCGCTACGCACAGCCCTTCCCCTGGTCGACCCAGGCGCAGCATCCCCAAAGGAAACGTGGCTGCGCTTGCTGCTGATCGACGCCGGCCTGCCGACCCCCACGACGCAGATCCCTGTGCAGGAGAACTGGCGACTGGTTGCCGTCCTCGATATGGGCTGGGAGAGATACAGGGTGGCCGTCGAGTATGACGGCGACCACCATCGCGCCAGCCGTCGGCAGTACGCGCGCGACCAGAGCCGGCTGCGCAAGCTTGAGGAACTGGGCTGGGTCGTCATCCGCGTGATCGCCGAGGACAAGCCCGAAGACGTTCTCCGCCGCGTGCGTCAGGCACTTGCCCGTCGGGGATGCCGCGACACTTAAACCACGCACACGACACGCCGAAAGTCGCCGCCGTGGTTTAACTTTCGCGGAAGAACGGGAGCCCAAGGCGAGAGGCGAGTCCTCAGTCCACGCGGGTGGCGTGCACCTCCCAGAACGGGGCATGCACCCGTCCGCCCTGAAGCCACGGCTCCATCGCGCGGAATCGCTTCAGTAAGTCCTGCGCCTGATCGGCCATGTCGGGATTGCGCTCGGCCATCATCTCGATCTGCTCGACGCTCATGTTCACCAGGTAGGTCGTCGGCCCGAGATAAGTGATCTCCCAGCCGCCGTGCGGCAGCACATCACGAAAATCGTTCTCGGACAACGACCGCATCATCTTGAACCCGTTGACGTCGTGTTCCCCGAACTCGAACATGTACAGCCGCGCGCCGGGCTTGGTGGCCCGGCGCAGCGCCCGCACGTAGGACCTCTGCAACTCGGGATCGGTGCTGAAGGTGTGGTAGAAGGCGCAGTCGACGACGGTGCCGAAGCGGCCTTCCAGGCCGTCCAACTTGGTGGCGTCGGCCAGCTCGAAGTTGACCGAAACACCTGCCTTGCGGGCGTTTTCGCGCGCCCGGTCCAGCGCGGTCGCCGACCCGTCGATGCCGGTGGCCGGATACCCCTTGGACGCGTAGTAGATCGCGTGGTGGCCCGGCCCGGTGCCCGGGTCGAGCACCTCACCCTTGATCGCGCCGAGGGCGACCAGCCGCTGGACCACCGGCTGCGGGCCGCCGATGTCCCACGGCGTGGCGGCGGGCAATCCGTGCGACAGCCGCTCGTCGCGGTACATCTCCTCGAAGCGGGCCGGATCGGTGGGATCGAACTGCGGCTGAGTCATGGCAGCGAGTTCACCAACTGCTCGACCGGCACGCGCGGGCCGGTGAAGAACGGCGTCTCCTCGCGGGTGTGCCGGCGCGCGTCGGTGGCCCGCAGCTCCCGCATCAGGTCGACGATGCGGTGCAATTCGGGGGCCTCGAAGGCCAGGATCCACTCGTAGTCGCCGAGCGCGAACGCCGGCACGGTGTTGGCCCGGACGTCCTTGTACTCGCGGGCGGCCATGCCGTGTTCGGCGAGCATGCGGCGGCGCTCCTCGTCGGGCAACAGATACCACTCGTAGGACCGCACGAACGGATAGACGCAGATGTAGTTGCCGGGCTCCTCGCCGGCCAGGAAAGCCGGGATGTGACTCTTGTTGAACTCGGCCGGCCGGTGCAGTGCCACGCTGCTCCACACCGGCGAGCTGACCCGCCCCAGCGCGGTGGTGCGCCGGAAGTCGGCGTAGGTGGCCTGCAGCGCCTCGACCCGTTCGGCGTGAGTCCAGATCATGAAGTCGGCGTCGGCCCGCAGGCCCGCCACGTCATAGAGGCCGCGCACCACGACGCCGCGCTCCTCCTGCTGCTTGAAGAACGTCGATGCTTCATCGATGACGTCGTCGCGCTGGTCACCGAGCTCACCCGGCTCCACGGAGAACACCGAGAACATCAGGTAGCGGATCGTCGAATTGAGCGAGTCGTAGTCGAGCTTGGCCATGGAACCTATCGTGCCACTTTCAGTTCGAGTGCCTCGACCGCGCGGCCGGCCGCCCCGACGCATGCCGGCACGCCGATGCCGTCGAGATAGCTGCCGGCCACGGCGAGCGTCGGCGGCAGGCCCGCACGAATCTCGGCGACCAGCTCCGCGTGGCCCGGACCGTACTGCGGCATGGCCTCGATCCAGCGCTGCACGCGCGCATCCACCGGCTTGACGTCCAGATCGAAGACGGTGGCCAGGTCGTCCACGGCCCACCCGAGCAGCTCGTCATCCGACGTCGTTTCGGCCAGGCCGTCGCCGCACCGGCCGAACGACAACCGCAGCAGCTGCGTGTCCCCGCGGGCGCCCCACTTGCGCGAGGACAGGGTAATCGCCTTGTCGCGCAAGCTTTCCCCGGTCGCCACCAGCACCCCGGAACACTGCGGGAACGCGGTGTCGCCCGGCACCGCCAAAGCCACCACCACCGACGACGCGCTGGCGATCCGCCCGGCGGCGGCGGCGCTACCGGGGGCGACGTCGGCGAGCAGGGGCACCAGCCGCGGGGCGGGAATGGCCAGGATCACCGCGTCCGCATGCCAGCGAGTGCCGGTGTCGTCCAGCAGCGACCATCCCGCCCCGGCGGGCTCGAGCCGTTGCACGGCGGCCCTGACCCGGCGCGGCCGGGCGCGCTCGACGAGCGCGTCGAGCAGCACCTGGTAGCCCCCGTCCAACGCCCCGAACAGCGGCCCGCCGGTCGCCGGGGGCAGCGCCCGCCGGACCGCCTCGATGAGGCTGGCGGCGCCGCGGTCCAAGGCCGCCGCGACGCCCGGGGCCGCGGCGCGCAGGCCGATGGTGGCCGCCGAACCCGCGTAGACCCCGCTCAGCAGCGGGTCCACCGACCGGGCCACGACCTGCTCGCCGAACCGCTCGGCAACCAGGTCGGCGGTCGCGGGATCGCTGCCGGGCCGCCAGTCCAGTGGGCGGCCGGGCTCGGCTTCGATGCGCGCGACCGTCGCCGCGTCGACCAGCCCGGCCATCGAGGCGGCCGTCGACGGAATGCCGACCACCGTCGCGGTGGGCAGCGGATGCAGCGTCCGCCCGCTGTAGATCAGCGGCCGGGCGCCGGTGGACTCCAGCCGGCGCCCCGACAGACCCAGCTCGGCCAGCAGCGCCGGCATCTCCGGCCGGCGCAGGATGAACGCCTCGGCACCCAGGTCCATGGTCTGCCCGCCGACCCGCTCGGTACGCAAGATCCCGCCCAGCCGGTCGCCGGGTTCGAACAGGGTGATGGCCGCGTCGTCGCCTACCGCCGCGCGCAGCCGGTACGCCGCCGTCAACCCCGAAATCCCGCCCCCAACAACGCAATACGAGGGGGATGTCATAACGAGTGGACCAGTGACACCAGGTCGGTCAACACGCCGGGGTCCGTTTCGGGCAGCACACCGTGGCCAAGGTTGAAGACGTGACCGGTCGCGCCCGCGTCGACGGCGCGGCGCCCGTCCTCGACCACGGCCCGGGCGGCACGGTCCACGGCCGGCCACCCCGCCATCAGCACCACCGGATCGAGGTTGCCCTGCAGCGCCGTGCCCGGCGCGACCCGGGCGGCCGCGTCGGTGAGCGACGTCCGCCAGTCCACCCCCACCACCGTTGCTGTGGCTGGTTTCAGGACCGTCGACATGGCACCCAGCAGCTCGGCGGTGCCGACCCCGAAGTGCGTCATCGGCACGCCGTGCTCGGCCAGCGCGCCGAAGACCCGGGCGCTGTGCGGTTGCACGTAGGTGCGGTAGTCGGCGAGCGACAGGGCGCCCGCCCACGAGTCGAACACCTGAACGGCGTCCACCCCGGCCTCCAGCTGCGCCCGCAGAAAGCCCACGGTGATGTCGGTGAGCTTTGCCATCAGCGCGTGCCAGGTGTCGGAATCGGCCAGCATCATCGCCTTGGTGCGGGCGTGGTGGCGGCTGGGGCCGCCCTCGATCAGATACGACGCCAGCGTGAACGGCGCGCCGGCGAACCCGATCAGCGGGACGTCGCCGAGCGCGGCCACCAGCAGCGTGACCGCATCCGACACCGGCTGGATCCGTTGCCGGTCAAGGGGTTTCATCGCGTCGACGTCGGCGGCGGTGCGCACCGGCGACGCGATGACCGGCCCTACCCCCGCGACGATGTCCAGGTCGACGCCCGCGCCGAGCAACGGCACCACGATGTCGGAGAACAGGATCGCCGCGTCGACGTCGTGCCGGCGCACCGGCTGCAGGGTGATCTCGCAGACCAGCTCGGCGTCGAAGCAGGCCGCCAGCATGTCGGTCTGCGCCCGCAGCGCCCGGTATTCCGGCAGCGAGCGACCCGCCTGCCGCATGAACCACACCGGGATCCGGTTGGGTTTCGCACCGGTGACGGCGGCCAGATACGGCGACTCGGGGAGGTCGCGGCGAGTACTCATTGTCCCCAATGCTGCCACGACGGCGGCCTCCGTCCCGCGCTGCGTACTATCACGACCGTGCCAGTCAGCCAGCCGCCCGTGAATTACGACGAGTTCCCCAGCCTGCGGTGCGACCTGGGCGATGACGGCATCCTGACCGTGGTTCTCGACGCTCCCGGCCTCAACTCGGTCGGGCCGCAGATGCACCGCGACCTTGCCGACATCTGGCCGGTGATCGCCCGCGACCCCGACGTGCGCGTCGTGCTGGTCCGCGGCGAGGGCAAGGCCTTTTCCTCCGGCGGCAGCTTCGACCTGATCGACGAGACGATCAGCGACTACGAAGGCCGGATGCGCATCATGCGGGAGGCCCGCGATCTGGTGCTCAACATGGTCAATTTCGACAAACCCGTCGTCTCGGCGATCCGCGGGCCGGCCGTCGGCGCGGGCCTGGTGGTGGCCCTGCTCGCCGACGTCTCGGTGGCCGGTCGCACGGCGAAGCTCATCGACGGGCACACCAAGCTGGGCGTGGCCGCCGGGGACCACGCCGCGATCTGCTGGCCCCTGTTGGTCGGCATGGCCAAGGCCAAGTACTACCTGCTCACCTGCGAGACGCTGCTGGGCGAGGAGGCCGAGCGGATCGGCCTGGTGTCCCTCTGCGTCGACGACGACGACGTGTTGGCCACGGCGACGCGGATCGCGGAGGACCTGGCGCGCGGCGCCCAGAACGCGATCCGCTGGACCAAGCGCAGCCTCAACCACTGGTACCGCATGTTCGCGCCCACCTTCGAGACCTCGCTCGGGCTGGAGTTCCTCAGCTTCAGCGGCCCCGACGTGCAGGAAGGCCTCGCCGCGCATCGCGAGAAGCGGCCCGCCCGATTTACCGGCGGAACAGGGTCCTGAGCTGGGTCGATAGGTTGCCATGGGGTCTCATAACGGGTTGGTAGCGGTCGGCGCGCCTGATTCCGCGTGTCCCCCGATGGGTCTACCGTCGGACCCTGTGACCCGTGCCGCGCCGACGCAGAACCGTCACGATGCGGTGGAGGCACCACCCGCTTGCGGGGGAGAGTGGCGCTCATGACCTACGCCGCGCCGCCGCGAAGTGGCCGGGATGAACAGGAGCGGCGCCAAGTGACCTCAGCTGAACCGGAGCCATTCCGCGAGGCGGTCGCGGCCATGAACGGCGTCACCGTGCGCCCCGAGATCGAACTGGGCCCCATCCGCCCCCCGCAACGCCTCGCGCCCTACAGCTACGCGCTGGGGGCCGAGGTCAAACATCCCGACCGCGAAATCATCCCCGAGCGATCCGACGGCGACGCCTTCGGCCGCCTGATCCTGCTGTACGACCCGGAAGGCGCCGACGCGTGGGACGGCACCATCCGCCTGGTGGCCTACATCCAGGCCGACCTGGACCCCAGCGAGGCCGTCGACCCCCTGCTGCCCGAGGTGGCGTGGAGCTGGCTCGTCGACGCGCTGGAATCCCGGATGGAGCAGGTCACCGCCCTGGGCGGCACGGTCACGGCCACCACCTCGGTGCGCTACGGCGACATCTCCGGACCGCCGCGCGCCCACCAGTTGGAGCTGCGGGCGTCGTGGACGGCGACCACGCCCCAGGTTGGCGTCCACGTCGAGGCGTTCTGCGAGGTGCTCGAACACGCGGCGGGACTTCCGCCGACGGGCGTCACCGACCTGAGCTCGAGGTCACGCGCCTGACATGTGCGAACCGGCCGCCGACGGGCCCGTCAGCACCGACCCCGACAGCAGCGAACCCCAGCCCACCCCGCTGCTGCGCCCGGCCGAAGGGATCCCGGACCTCTCCGTGACCGTCCGCCAGATCGAAGCGGCAGCCGAGCTCCTGGATCGTGGGCGTGGGCCGTTTGCGGTGGACGCCGAGCGGGCGTCGGGTTTCCGGTACTCCAACCGGGCCTACCTGATCCAGATCCGGCGGGCCGGCGCCGGCACCGTGCTCATCGACCCGGTCAGCCACGGCGCCGACCCGCTCGAGGCGCTGCGGCCCGTCGCCGAGGTGCTGAGCGAAGACGAATGGATCCTGCATTCGGCCGACCAGGACCTGCCCTGCCTGGCGGAGGTCGGCTTGCAGCCACCGGCGCTCTACGACACCGAGCTCGCCGGCCGGCTGGCCGGGTTCGAGCGGGTGAACCTGGCGACCATGGTGGAGCGGCTGCTGGGGTCCGGGCTGGCCAAGGGCCACGGCGCGGCGGACTGGTCCAAACGGCCGCTGCCCGAGGAATGGCTCAACTACGCGGCGCTGGATGTGGAACTGCTCATCGAGCTGCGCGCCGCGATCGCCGACGTTCTGGCCCAGCAGGGCAAAACGGGTTGGGCCGCAGAGGAATTCGACTATCTGCGTGCCACGGGCACCAGGGAGCCAGGCGCGGCGAGTCGGCCGGACCGGTGGCGGCGCACGTCGGGGATCCATCGGGTGCGCGACCGGCGCGGCCTGGCCGCGGTCCGCGAGCTGTGGTTGACGCGCGACCGCATCGCCGAGCGCCGCGACATTGCGCCGCGACGCATCCTGCCGGACTCGGCCATCATCGAGGCCGCCATCGCCGACCCGAAGACGGTCGAGGAGCTCACCGCGCTGCCGGTCTTCGGCGGGCGCAATCAACGTCGCAGCGCCGCCACGTGGTTGGGGGCACTGGAAGCGGCCAGGCAAACCAAGAATCCGCCCGTGGACGCCGAACCGCCGAACGGTCCGCCGCCGCCGGCGCGGTGGAGCCGGCGCAAACCGGAGGCCGCCGCGCGGCTGGAGGCGGCGCGTGCGGCGCTGTCCCAGGTGTCGGAGCGGGTCAACGTACCCACCGAGAACCTGGTCTCCCCCGACCTGGTGCGACGGCTGTGCTGGGACTGGGAACCCGCGCCCGACCCCCTGGAGGCGGTCGAAGGGTTCCTGCGCGCCGGGCAGGCGCGGCAGTGGCAGCGGGAATTGGTGGATCCTCCGCTGGCCACAGCGTTGCAGCCGCCCGCCGCGCCCGAGAACTCCTAGGGCGCGGGGAAATTTCACTCGGCAGTGCGGGTGATTTTCGCCGTCAGCCTTTCCTCGCCGCGGACGAGGCGCGGACCGTAGACCGCGACTAAATGCCCGGACCGTCCCCAAAAATTGGCGCTCTGGCCACCCTGTGACTGCTGTTAGGCTCGGCGTAGGACGCGAAGTCCCCACTCGCAGAAGGGATCATGGCAATGGTCGTTGCCGCTTCCGAAATCGGCGGTCTGGTAGGCAGCCTGGCCGGCATAGGAAAGAATGCCGCCGCTAAGGATTGGGTTGCGACCGGTATCGGCGGCGGCGCGTTCGCCATGGAAACGACCAAAATTGCCGTCAAGGCGATCGTCGAGCGAAGGATAAAAGCGGAAATAGAACGCGGTCTCGAGGAGCGAACCAATCCCTGGGCGGCGGAGGTGCCGATTATCGAATGGGGAATTGTCGCCATCACGGTCTTCGAATATTTCCTCGGCCTCGGTGACGCCTCCAAGGGAGCGGAGTTCGACAACGCGCGTTCCAAGCTCGACTCGCCCAAGAAAGACTTGGAGTCCGCCTTCCCCGACAGCGGCTGGGAGGGCTCCGCGTCGGAAGAGTACGCCAAACAGAACCGAGCCCAGCTGGACCGCGTGAACCTGATGCGAGATCAGGACCAGGCGATGATGGAGATCCTGACGGCCGAAGTCGATCAGCTCACCGAGATTCGCCGTGCCGTCGCCGGAATCAAGGACGGCCTCACCGGCTGCATCTTTGTCGCCCTCCTGATCAAAGCGCAGGGGAGCGAAGCCTCGTCCCTGGTGTTTCAGAAAGTCGTCACCATCGCGGCGATCACCGCAACAGTGGGCGCCATCGGTTACATGGAATTCTTCTCGGGCACCGAGACCCGGCCCAAGGTCCAGGAAGTGGTCCGCGAATACGAGAAGATCATTGCGGAGATGAAGGACTATCTGTCGACTTCGCGAATTGCGCCGTCCGCTCGCATGGCGCCCTCGGCGGAATCCACCGTCTCCGACTTCGCCACCGAGTCCACGTCGTCCGCGCTCACCGGCACCTCCACGCCGGCCGGTACGGCCGCGCCGGTGACGGCTCCTCGCCTGAGCGAACTCATCCAGATGTCGGGCCGGCCGGTGCAGGGCATGCCCACCCCGGCTCAGCCGGTGGAGGCGTCCGCTCAAGCCGGCCAGGTCGCGGCGCCGGCCCCCACGCCGACGAGCCCCGTCAGCGCTCAGCCGTCGCCCTCAACCGCGCGGCAGCGCAAGGCGCCCGCAGCCGCCGAAGGGGCCACGACCACCGGAGCCGGCCCCGAGGACACCATTCCGAGCGACGGGGCCGAAGTCGTCGGAGCGGCCGCGGGCACCGGGGCCGCGGAGCGGGCACCCGCCGAGGTCGCGGCGCTCAAAGCCGAGCAGCCGGCAGACCCGAACCGGCCGCAGCCCGCCCCGTAACGCCGTCGCGCCCCAACCCGCTTGCGGTGCAACCGTTTACCAGACGAGGAGGTTCCATGGCGAACTTGAGCGTCACGTCGACGTATCTTGACAAGTTGGCCCGCGCACAGGACGCGACCAAGGAAAATTTCAAATCGTCCGCCGGGGCGGTCGACGGGGTCGGCGTCAACGTGTGGCTCAACCACGGCCTGGCCTGCGGACCCGGCAACGACGCCGTCGTGGGAGTCGAGGTAAGCCGCGCGGAGGCGATCCAGCTCATGATCGAGGTCGCCACCGACCTCGCCGCGAACCTGCGTGCCGCCGCCAAAGCGTACGACGGCACCGACCAAGATGCCGCCCAGAATCTCGACAAACAGGTGCTTCCCGGCTGATCCCGGCAACGACCACCCCAGTTGTTCACCGCTCGGCAACCCGATCGCAACGACCGGCCGGAATCGACCTGGGGAGCCGGATCCACTGGCCTACATGGAAGTTCGTCCGCCCGCCCCGGTGGACGCACTGTAGGCTCTACCTACCGGACAGCCGCCCAGGCTATGAATCCGAGAGAAGGACGCCGTGGCCCAGCTTCCGAATGCGAACGAAGATCCCACCGACATCTTCGCTGCAATGAATTTCGCGCCCGCCGGCGAACCCGCGGCCGACCGCGAACCCGACACGCTGACAGCCCTCAGCTTCTCCGTCGCCGCCGAGGACAGCGCCGAGGAGTCCCCGCTTGAGCCGGCGCCGGAGTTCGCGCCCGCCGAGCCCGTCGACACCGCAACGGTGCTCGCCACACAGACGGCAGCCGCCGAGGAGGCCGACGAGGAGGACGTCGTCCCGCTGTTCACCGTGACCAATCCCCCCGGGACGGTGTCGGTGTCGGCGCTTGGAGACGGCGGAATCGGGCAAGTCACCCTGTCCGAGAAGGTCGCGGGCATGACCGAAGCCGAACTGGCCGAGGAGATAATCGTCGTCGCGCACCTGGCGAGCCAGAAAGGGCAAGCGGCCCAACACGAATTCCTGATGGCGAACATGCGCGAATTGGGCGCCGATGATCCCGATGCCGTGCGCGAACTCCTGGAGTACGGCATGGAACTCACGTCGCCGGAGCGGGCCGCCGAGACGCAGGCGCACGTTTTCGCCACCCGATACGCGACCGAGTGACGGTCTCGGCCCGGCAGGAGAACAGTTGCCGCCGTACGGATTTGGGCTAGCTCAGGCCCAACGACTCCGTCATCAGCGTGGTCATGCGCGCCAGCGACTCGACTAGCTGCCGGTGCTGGGCTTCGTTGGCGGCATCGACCGCGGCCACCGCGTTGCGCAGGGCCTCGTTGACGCGTTGCTCGACCGTCTCGGCGCCCAGCCGTAACAGGCCGTCTTCGATCTGGAGATCGGTGATCCCGCGGCGCGCGTTCAGCGTCACCTCGACGGTGTTGGCTTCGTCTGCGGCCGTGAAGGTTTCGGTGTTCGTTCGGTGGATCTGGTCTTCGAGGGCGGACTGGAACCGTTGCCCGAACTCCATGGCCTCAGCCAACTGCGGGTGCATTCCTGCGGTCATGTGATGTCCTTCGTCCTCGGCTGACGGCACGGCCCACTACCGCTCTTCAGTCTAAGGCGAGCTGCGATGGTTCGCCGCACCCTTCACCGCATCGGCCCCGGGGTGCCGAGTCGACGGCGCCACCCCAGCCGCTGCGCCTAGTCGAGGTGCTCGCGGATCTCCGCTTCGGTGACGGCGCTGCCCAGCGCGGCGACCCAGCCGGTGATGCGGCGGGCCACGTCCTGATCCGTCAGCCCCAGCTCGGCCAGCAGCTCGCCCCGCGAGGCGTGCTCATAGAACCGCTGCGGCAGGCCCACATCCCGGCACGGCACGTCGATCTCCGCGGCGCGCAGGGCCGCGGACACCGCCGACCCGATGCCGCCGTTGACGCCGTTGTCCTCGCACGTGACCACCAGTTTGTGCTGGGCGGCGAGCTCGAGGACCGCTTCGGAGACCGGTAGTACCCAGCGCGGGTCGATGACCGTCACGCCGATCCCCTGGTTGTGCAGCCGCTTGGCGACCTCCAACGCCATCGGGACGAACGCGCCGACGCCCACCAGCAGCACGTCATGATTGAGCCCGTCGGCCGGCACCGCGAGCACGTCGACGCCCGAAAGGCCGGTGCCTCGCCGCTCGATGGCCGGAATGTCTTCGCCCACATCACCTTTGGGGAACCGGAGCGCGGTCGGGCCGTCGTTGACCTCCAGCGCCTCACCGAGTTCCTCGCGCAACCGGGTGGCGTCGCGGGGCGCGGCCACCCGCATGCCGGGCACGATGCCCAGCATCGACATGTCCCACATGCCGTTGTGGCTGGCGCCGTCCGAACCGGTGATGCCGGCCCGGTCGAGCACCATGGTGACGGGCAGCTTGTGCAGGGCCACGTCCATCATGATCTGGTCGAAGGCCCGGTTGAGGAACGTCGAATAGATGGCCACCACCGGGTGCATGCCGCCCATCGCCAGCCCCGCCGCCGACGTCAGGGCGTGTTGCTCGGCGATGCCGACGTCGAACAGGCGGTCCGGGAACTGCTGCCCGAACGCGCTCAACCCGGTCGGGCCGGGCATCGCCGCGGTAATCGCCACGATGTCGCGGCGTTTCCTGGCGTAGCCGATCAGGGCATCGGAGAACGTGGCGGTCCACCCCGGCCCGGCGACCTTGGTGGCCTGCCCGGTGACGGGGTCGATGACGCCGCACGAGTGCATCTGTTCGGCTTCGTCGTCCTCCGCCGGGGCGTAGCCCATGCCCTTGCGGGTGACGACGTGCACGATCACCGGCCGGCCGAAGCCGCGCGCGTGGCGCAGCGCCGCCTCCACCGCGCGTTCGTCGTGCCCGTCGACCGGACCCACGTACTTGAGCCCGAGATCGGTGAACAGCAGCTGCGGGGACAGGGAGTCCTTGATGCCGGCCTTGACGCTGTGCATGAACCGGTAGGCGAGCTCGCCGAGCAGCGGCAGCGAGCGCACCGCGTCGCGGCCCTTCTCCAGCGCCTGCTCGTAGGCCGGCTGCAGCCGCAGGGTGGCCAGGCGGTCGGCGACGCCGCCGATGGTCGGCGCGTAGCTGCGGCCGTTGTCGTTCACCACGATGATCACCGGGCGTTTCGATGCCGCGATGTTGTTCAGCGCCTCCCAGCACATGCCGCCGGTGAGGGCGCCGTCCCCGACCACGGCGACCACGTGCCGGTTGCGGTGACCGGTCAGCTCGAACGCCTTGGCCAGGCCGTCGGCGTAGGACAGCGCCGCGCTGGCGTGGCTGGACTCCACCCAGTCGTGTTCGCTCTCCGCGCGCGATGGGTAGCCCGACAGTCCGCCCTTCTTGCGCAGGCCCTCAAAGTCCTGCGCGCGCCCGGTCAGCATCTTGTGGACGTACGCCTGATGACCGGTGTCGAAGATGATCGGGTCATGCGGCGAGTCGAAGACCCGATGCAGCGCCAGCGTCAACTCGACCACGCCGAGGTTGGGCCCGAGGTGTCCACCGGTGGCAGCGACCTTGTGGATCAGGAACTCGCGAATCTCGGCGGCGAGTTCGCGCAGTTGCTGCCCCGACAGGTGTTGCAGATCAGCGGGCCCGCGGATCTGTTCCAGCATCCCGATAGTCTACGCAGCGGCCGCCGGAACAGCAGGGAGCCGGAGGTAGCCGGCCTACGGGGGGCCGAAAAGCTCGACCAGGGTGTCGTGCAGCTCGGGATCCGCCAGGACGACGACCTCGTCGCCGGCCTGAAGTTCGGTATCACCCCGCACGGGCACCAGGCCGGTGGTGCGGACGACGATGCTCACCCAGATGTCACCGACCCGGTCGCTGAGACCCTCCACCGTGCATCCCTCGGCGGCCGATCCCCGTGCGACGCTGAAGCGACGGACCCCCTCCGGTTCGTCCGCGAGCCGGACACCGATCTGCCAGGGCTGGGTCTCCACCATGCGCATGGGCAGGTGCAGCAGTTTCGCGACCCCGGGCACCGAGCTGCCTTGCACCAGGACCGAGAAGATCACGACGACGACCACGATGCCGTAGAGGCGTTCGGCGTGGGGGATGTGCGCGGCGCGCAGCAACTCGCCGAGCAGAATCGGAACCGCCCCTTTGAGGCCGGCGAACAGTATGAAGGCGCGTTCGTTTCGCTGGAGTCGCACGCCGACCAGACACGAGCCCACCGCCAGCGGACGAATCAGCGCCGTCAGGGCCACCCCGAGGGCGAGCCCGGGGATCCACACGTCGGGGTGCGCAAGGACGCCGAGGTCGACGGTCAGGCCCAGCACGACGAACGCGACGATTTCGGCCAGCCCGGCCAGGGCGGCGTGGAACCGCTTGATCTCCGGCTTGTAGGGCGCGCGCGCGTCGCCGATCACGATGCCGGCGACGAACACCGCCAGAAATCCCGATCCGTGGGCAAGCGTGGCGATGCCGTACAGCATCAGGCTCGATGCCAGCGTTCGTAGCGGGTAGAGGCCTTCGCTGGGCAGCGCCACGCGGCGCATGAAGACGAGCAGGGCGCGGCCGCCGACGACCCCGACGGCCAGGCCGATCGCCATCTGCAGAACGAATTGCGCGCCCACGCCGGCGAACCCGGCGGCGCTGAGGCCGCCGGCGGCGATCAGGCTGGACATCAACGAGATGCCGACCGGATCGTTGGCGCCGGACTCACCCTCGAGGATGGTGCTGCTGCGGCCCCTGATTTCGCGTTTGCCCAGGACGGAGAACACCACGGCAGGATCGGTCGGAGCCACCGCCGTCGCGACCAGCACCGCGGGAAACCAATCGATTCCGCAGACGTAGTGCAGCATCAGCGTGGCGCCGGCGGCGGTGAGGGCGGTACCCAGCACGCCGACCGACAGGATCGGGGCGACCGCCGCGCGGAAACGGGAAGGCCCGATGTGCATTCCGCCGTCGAACAACACCAGCACCAGCGCGACGGTGATGACCTGTTCCACGATCCGCTCGGACGGTGGCTGCACCGCGGGCACGGAGTGCACCACCGCCGCCGTACCGACGAGCACCAGCAGGGGCACCGGGACCTTGAACCGCTCGGTCAGACGGTTCGCCAGCACCGCGATCAGACCGACCGCACTGGAGAACAAGACGATGAGCGCGAACCGCAGACCGTCGTTCACGATCGCGGCACCCGGGGACGGGAAGGCCCTGTGGTGGTGGGCACTCGAGCCTTTCGGTCGGTCGACAGGGACATCGAGGACATCGCCGACCAGACTTCCCGGCACACCGCGACGGAGTCTAGCCGCTCAGGGAGCACTTCACGCGCCGTTACGTCGCCGCCGGCGCTACCCGCGGGTCAACAGGGCGACGCATTCGGTGTGATGGGTGAGCGGGAAGGCGTCGAACACCTTGATCTTCTCGACGGCATAGCCGTGGCGGAGGTAGAGGCCGATGTCGCGCGCAAAAGAGGCTGCCTCGCAACCGATGTGCACCACCCGCGGCACGGCGGCGCCGGCCAGTTGGTCGATGATCTCGCGCCCGGCGCCCGCCCGCGGCGGATCCAGCACCGCTACGTCGGCGCCCGCTCGTTGCGTGCCGAGCATCCGCCGCACCGAGTCGGTGACGACCTGCACCTGTGGCATGTCGTCCAGCGCGACGCGGGCGGCCCGCGTGGCCGCGCGCGAGGTGTCGACGGACAGCACCCGCCCGGTCTCCCCGACCGCGGCGCCGAGCGCGGCGGCGAAGACACCGGCTCCGCCGTAGAGGTCCCAGGCGGTCATGCCGGGAGCGGGCTGGGCCCAGTCGGCGACCAGCCGGCTGTACACCGCGGCCGCGCCGCGGTGCGCCTGCCAGAAGGCGGTCACCGGGATCTGCCAGCTGCGCCCGCCCACCCGCTGTACCGCCTCGTAGCGACCCTCCACCACCTTGGTCGCCGTCTTCCGGCCCTGCCGCAGGGTGCGCACCACGTGGCGCGCACCGTCATCGTCGACGACGACGTGCAGTTGGGCGGTCGGCGGCCACTTCGAGTCGGCGAGCCCGTCGAGCATGCCGGCCGGCAACTGCGCGCAGCGCAGGTCGGTGACCAGTTCGTCGCTGTGGTAGCGGTGGAAGCCGGGGCGCCCGTCCGCGCCCACATCGAGCCGGACGCGGGTGCGCCAGCCCGTCGGCCCCGAGTCCGACAAAGGCTCGGCGTCACCATTCCAGTGGTGGCCGCCCAGGCGCTCCAGCTGGTTGGCCACGACCTGTGCCTTGAGCGCACGGGCCGCGTCCGGGGCGGCGAACGCGAGGTCACAACACCCGGCGCCGTCCACGCCGGCGATGGGGCACAGCGATTCGATGCGGTCGGGCGACGGCTCCAGCACCTCCAGAACCTCGGCGTGCCAATAGGATCCGCGGTCGGCGGTGACCCGGACCCGCACCCGCTCACCCGGCAGCGCGTAGCGGACGAACACCACGCGTCCCTCGTGGTGCGCCACACAGCTGCCGCCGTTGGCCGGGGCGCCGGTCACCAACGTCAGCTCGTCGCGCGGGGGCAGCACCGCGTGGGGTGCGCCCGGTATCTCGCGGGTCAATCGAAGATTCCCCGACGGGCGTCACCGGGGGCGGCGTGCGGCTGCAGCGTCTGGAGTCGCTCCGACGAGTTCAGTTGCCACGGAACGGAAGTCACCATCACGTTGGGCATGAACAACAGCCGGCCCTTGAGCCGCAGCGCGCTTTGGTTGTGCAGCGCCTGCTCCCACCAATGGCCCACCACGTACTCGGGAATGAACACGGTGACCACGGTGCGCGGCGACTCCTTGCTGACCCGCTTGACGTATTCGAGTATGGGGCGGGTGATTTCGCGGTATGGCGAGGCGATGACCTTGAGCGGCACGCTGATGTCGCTCTCTTCCCACTGGTGCACCAGCTCGCGGGTCTCCCCCTCGTCGACGCTGACGGTGAGAGCCTCGAGCGCATCCGGGCGGGTCGCGCGGGCGTACGCCAGCGCGCGCAGCGTCGGCAGATGCAGCTTGGACACCAGCACCAGGGCGTGATTGCGGCTGGGCAACACCACGTCGTGCTGGGCGGCGGCCTGCTCCTCCAGCTCCCGGCTGACCGTGCGGTAGTGCCGGTGGATCATCTTCATCATCCCGAAGAGCAAACCCATGGCGAACAGCGCGATCCACGCGCCGGCGACGAACTTGGTCACCAGGACGACCAACAAAACCGCGCCGGTGGAAAGCAATCCGACCGTATTGACGACCCGGGAACGCATCATCTTGCGCCTTACGCGCGGATCGGTCTCGGTGCGCAGCAATCGGGTCCAGTGCCGCACCATGCCGATCTGGCTCAACGTGAACGAAATGAACACGCCGACGATGTACAGCTGGATCAGGGCGGTGACCTCGGCACGGAAGGCGATGATCGCCAGCAGCGCCGCCCCGGACAGGAACAGGATTCCGTTGGAGAACGCCAACCGGTCGCCCCGGGTGTGCAGCTGGCGCGGCAGGTAGCTGTGCTGCGCCAGCACCGAGCCGAGCACCGGGAACCCGTTGAACGCGGTGTTGGCCGCCAGCACCAGGATGAGCGCTGTGACAGTGGCGATCAGCAGGAAGCCGACGTGAAAGCTGCCGAACACGGTTTCGGCCAGCTGTGTGACGAGGGTCTTCTGGTAGTAACCGGGCGGGGCGCCGGTCAGTTGCCGGGCCGGGTCCTCGACCAGCTGAACCCGGATCTGCTGGGCCAGCACGATGATGCCCATCAGCAGGGCCACCGCGATCCCGCCCAGCATCAGCAGCGTCGTCGCCGCGTTGCGCGACTTGGGCTTCTCGAATGCCGGAACCCCGTTGCTGATCGCCTCCACACCGGTCAGCGCGGCGCAGCCCGAGGAGAACGAGCGCGCCACCAGGAATGCCAGCGCGAAGCCGACGACCTGACCGTGCTCGGCGTGCATCTGAAAGCCGGCCGACTCCGCCCGCAGCGGGTTGCCCAGCACGAAGATCCGGAACAGGCCCCAGCCGATCATGATGAACACGCCGACAATGAACGCGTAGGTCGGAATGGCGAACGCCACGCCCGACTCGCGGATTCCGCGCAGGTTCAACGCCATCACCAGCAGGATCGAGGCCACGCAGAACCAGACCTTGTTCTCGGCCACGATCGGGATCGCCGAGCCGATGTTCGCCATCGCCGACGCCGTCGAAACGGCCACGGTGAGAACGTAATCCACCATCAGGGCGCTGGCGACGACCAGGCCGGCGGTGTCGCCCAGGTTGGTCGTGACCACCTCGTAGTCGCCCCCACCCGAGGGGTAGGCGTGCACGTTCTGCCGATAGCTGGCCACGACGACCAGCATCACCGCCGCCACGGCCAGACCGATCCAGGGTGTCAGCGCGTACGCGCTGACACCGGCCACCGAGAGCATCAGGAAGACTTCCTCGGGCGCGTACGCCACCGACGACAAGGCGTCGGAGGCGAACACCGGCAAGGCGATCCGCTTGGGCAGCAGGGTGTGACTCAGCCGGTCGCTGCGTTGCGGCCGACCGATGAGCAACCGACGCGTTGCGGTTGAAAGTTTGGACACGAGAGCCAAGAGTAAGCCCACATGGGTTTGGCGGTAGCTTCGTAGGCGAGAATGTTTGCCGACCCGAAATCGGCTGGCCGACGTGGGTTGCCGATTGGGGCGCAGGACGCAGCCGAGAGGATCGAAAGTGCGAGTAGTGGTGATGGGCTGCGGCCGCGTCGGTTCCTCGGTGGCCGACGGGCTATCGCGGATCGGCCACGACGTCGCGGTCATCGACCGCGACAGCACCGCCTTCAACCGGCTCAGTCCCGAGTACGCCGGGGAGCGGGTGTTGGGGCAGGGGTTCGACCGGGACGTGCTGCTGCGGGCCGGCATCGAGGAGGCCGACGCGTTCGCCGCCGTGTCATCCGGGGACAACTCCAACATCATCTCGGCGCGGCTGGCCCGCGAGACCTTCGGGGTCAAGCGCGTGGTCGCCCGGATTTACGACGCCAAGCGCGCCGAGGTCTACGAACGGCTCGGCATCCCGACGATCGCCACCGTGCCCTGGACCACCGACCGCCTCCTCAACGCCCTGCTGCGGGACACCGAGACCGCCAAATGGCGAGACCCGACCGGCACGGTGGCCGTCGCGGAGGTTGTCCTGCACGAGGAGTGGATCGGGCACCGGATCACCGATCTCGAGCAGGCCACCGGTGCCCGCGTCGCGTTCCTGATCCGGTTCGGTGCCGGCGTCCTGCCGGAGCCCAAGACGGTCATTCAGGCCGGCGACCAGGTCTACGTCGCCGCGATCTCCGGCCGCGCCGCCGAGGCCGTGGCCATCGCGGCGCTGCCACCCAGTGAAGAGTCTTAAGGAGCGGCGAAAATGAAGGTAGCTGTCGCCGGGGCCGGCGCGGTCGGCCGCTCCGTCAGTCGCGAACTCATCGGCAACGGCCATGACGTCACGCTGATCGAGCGCAACCCCGATCACGTCGACGTCGACGCCATCCCGGCGGCGCACTGGCGCCTCGGCGATGCCTGCGAGCTGAGCCTGCTGGAATCGGTGCACCTGCACGAGTTCGACGTGGTGGTGGCCGCAACCGGCGACGACAAGGCCAACGTCGTGCTGAGCCTGCTGGCCAAGACCGAATTCGCGGTGCCCCGGGTGGTTGCGCGGGTCAACGACCCGCGCAACGAATGGTTGTTCACCGACGCCTGGGGTGTGGACGTGGCGGTGTCGACCCCACGGATGCTCGCCTCGCTCATCGAAGAGGCCGTCGCGGTCGGTGATCTGGTGCGGCTCATGGAGTTTCGCCGGGGCCAGGCCAACCTCGTCGAGATCACCCTGCCCGACGACACGCCCTGGGGCGGCAAGCCGGTGCGTCGACTGCAGCTGCCCCGCGACGCCGCGCTGGTCACCATCCTGCGCGGTCCACGGGTGATCGTGCCCGAGGCCGACGAGCCGTTGGAGGGCGGCGACGAGCTGCTGTTCGTCGCGGTCGCCGAGGTCGAAGAGGACCTGCGCAAGCTGCTGTTGCCGGACGGCCCCGCGCTGGACGACTAGGGCCGCTTGCGATCACCGTTGAGGGCGGTGACCCGCAGCGCCCGGCTTCGCCGCGCTTGCGATCACCGCTAGTCGCGGACGGGATCGGCGTCGACCCGGACGCCGGTGTCACCGACCGCCGACATGGCGCGCTGCGCCGACTTGATCGCCAGGTACGTCGCCAGCGCGGCCGCCACGGTGAGTGGCCACCCCATCGCGATGCGCGCGAAGGCCAGCCAACCGGTCCGGTCGGCGTTGTAGAGCAGCCCCTGGACGACGAACCGGGCGGCGAAGACCAGCACCCAGCAGACCGAGGCGATGTCGAACGCGTAGACGGCCCGCGGGACGTCGCGCCAACCGTGACCGCGCCCGGTGGCCCAGGTCCACACGAACCCCACCAGCGGCCGCCGGATGACGACCGACGCCGCGACGACCACCGCCCACAGCAACGACATCCAGATGCCCACCAGGAAGTAACCCTTGGACTCCCCCACGATGTAGGCGACGAGCGCGCAGATGGCGACGCCGAAGAACCCGGAGAACGCCGGCTGCGGGGATTCCCGGCGTATCAGCCGCCACAGCAGGACCAGTGCGGCCACGGCGAGTGCGGAGGCGATCGCCACGAACAGCCCCGACACGCTCGACACAATGACGAAGATCACAACGGGCAGCGACGAATAGATGACGCCGCTGACCCCGCCCGCCTGTCGCATCAGGCGTTCGGCCGTGATGCGGCCGGCGGCCGCGCGGTCGGGCGAGCCCGACTCGTCGGGTCCCGGACCCGAGTCGTCGGGTCTCGTCACCGCTGAATTTCGTAGTGCGGGTTGTAGATGGCCTTGGTGCCGTTCTCCAGCGTGCCCAGCCGGCCCCGCACCCGCAGCTTGCGGCCGGAGTCGATGCCGGGAATGCGGCGCTGCCCCAACCACACCAGCGTGACCGTGTCACTGCCGTCGAAAAGCTCGGCGCGCACACCGCCCGCACAACCCTTGCCGTTACATTCCACGCTGCGCAGCGTGCCGATCATCGTGACCTCTTGGCCACGCTCACAATCGATCGCCCGTTGCGCGCCGGTAAGGGCTACCTCGTCGGACAACTCTTCGGAGTCGCGTTGCTCCGGAGCCTCCGTCAATCGGCGGCTGAGCCGGCGCAGATATCCTTGGGCCCCCATGGCCCCTCCTGACAATGCTGATAAGCCTTGGCGCTTCCATTCATGCCAACGGACACCGTAGACCTCTTGGTTCCCCCACGCCAACCGAGTCAAACGTCGTGTTGGAGCGCGACTCAACGCCGGGGCACTATCTGGGGGTGGCTGTCGATCTGCGGGGTGTCACCGTCGTGTTGTTGCCCGGTACGGGCTCCGACGACGACTACATTCGCCGGGCATTTTCCGGTCCGTTGCGCGAGGTCGGCGCCGTGCTGGTTGCGCCGCCGCCCCACCCGGACCGGTTGATCGAGGGCTACGTGTCCGCGTTGGACGCCGCCGCGCGAACGGGCCCGATCGCCGTCGGCGGGGTGTCGATCGGCGCGGCGGTGGCGGTCGCCTGGGCACTGGCCCACGCTCACAAGGCGGTTGCCGTGCTGGCCGCGCTGCCGGCCTGGGCCGGGGCGCCGGACGCGGCGCCCGCCGCCCTCGCGGCACGCCATACCGCGTCGCAGCTGCGCGCCGAGGGACTGGGGACAACCACCGGCCAGATGCGGGCTTCCAGCCCGCCCTGGCTCGCCGACGAGCTGGCCCGGTCCTGGCGCGCACAGTGGCCCCAGCTGCCCGACGCCATGGACGAGGCCGCCGCCTACGTGGCGCCCAGCCGCGCGGAACTGGCCGGGCTGGCGGCCCCGCTGGCCGTGGCGGCCGCCGTCGACGACCCCATCCATCCGCTTGGGGTGGCTTCCGAGTGGGTCGACGCCGCGCCGCGCGCAGCCCTGCGGACGGTGACGCTGGAGCAGATCGGCTCCGACCCCGCCGCGCTGGGCGCGGCGTGCCTGGACGCGCTCGCCGAGGCGGGCTGAGCGGGTCAGCCGCCGGTGGTGCGCAGCTGCTGCATCGCCGAGCCCTCGGCGCTGCGGCGCGCCGCCGGCTCGTTGGCCCCTTCCTGCGCCGCGGCTTGTTGCGCCTGGGCCTGCTGGGCGGCCGCGGCTTCCCGCAATTGCTGCGCCATCGGCTCCGGCAGCTGCACGCTCAACGGCGTGCGGACGGGAAGCGGTGTGTCGCCGCGGCGAACCACGGTGTCGGCCAACGCGGCTCGCGCCTCCTGCTCGAGGGCTTCCATCGTCTCGTGCGGGCCGTTGATGACGCAGCGGATCATCCAGCGGTATCCGTCGACCCCGATGAAGCGCACCGCGCCGGAGGCGGAGCCGACGACCTCGCGGCCCCAGGGGCCGTCCTTGATGCTGACTTTGGCCGAGTCCTTGCGCAGCGACTCGGCGAGCTCGCCGGCGACTTCGCGCCAGAGGCCACCCGTCTTCGGCGCCGCGTAGGCGGCGATGGTGAAGCGGCCGTTGGGCGTGACCACCCACACGGCGCTGGGAACGCCCGTCTCGGTCAGTTCGACCTGCAGCTGGCCCGCCTCCGGCATGGGAATGAGGACCGACCCCAGGTCCAGGCGCGCGAGCTCGGCGACCGACGGGTCGTCGAAATCGTCGATGTCGAATGGGCCCTCGAGTTCTTCGATTTCGTCGGAGGCCTCGTCGCCGGGCGGCGTGATGTCGCCGCCCACCGGGGTCTCTTCGCTGTCGTCGTCGCGTGAACGATTACCGAACGCAGCCATCAGCGGCGCTCCTCCCCACTGCATCGTCGCCGGCGCGCATCACAGACTCGCATGTCCGCCGGAGGAACCGTGGCCACCATCGCCACGGGAGGTTTCGGCCAGGCCCGCCTCGTCGAACGACGACACCTCGACCAGCTCGACCAGCTCGACCCGCTGCACCAGCAGCTGGGCGATGCGGTCGCCGCGATGCACCACGATGGGCTCGGCCGGGTCCAGATTGATCAGGGCGACCTTGATCTCGCCGCGATACCCGGCGTCGATGGTGCCCGGACTGTTGACGATCGAAAGCCCAACGCGCGACGCCAATCCCGAACGCGGGTGCACCAGGCCGACCATCCCGAACGGAATCGCGACGGCCACGCCCGTGCGCACCAGCGCGCGCCGTCCCGGCTCCAGCTTGAGGTCTTCCGCGCTGTAGAGATCGACGCCCGCGTCGCCCTGGTGGGCGCGCGTGGGCAGTGGCAGCTCGGGATCGAGGCGAACGATGGCCAGACTGGTCGACACGGGGCCACAGATTACCCTTGACTGCGTGTCCGATACGCGCGTCGCGCCGCACAGTGTGCGATATCGCGAACGACTGTGGGTGCCGTGGTGGTGGTGGCCGCTGGGCTTCGGGCTGGCGGGGCTCATCGCTTTCGAAGTCAACATGGGTGTCGCCCCCGGGCCGTCCTGGCTGCCGTACGCCACCCTTTTCGCGGTGGCCGCCGGCACGCTGCTGTGGCTGGGCCGCATCGAGATCCGCGTGACCGCTGACCCGAACGTCCCGGGTGGGGTGGAACTGTGGGCCGGCGAGGCGCACCTCCCGGTCACCGCGATCGCCCGCTCCGCCGTGGTGGCCCCGTCGGCCAAGTCCGCGGCCCTGGGTCGCCAGCTCGACCCGGCGGCTTATGTGCTGCACCGGGCCTGGGTCGGGCCGATGATCCTGGTGGTGCTGGACGATCCTGACGACCCCACGCCGTACTGGCTGGTGAGCTGCCGCCATCCGGAGCGGGTGCTGTCGGCATTGCGAAGCTGACCGGCGTAAACGGTCAGGCCGCGCAGTCGGTACAGATCATCACGCCGTTCTTCTCGCTGGCCAGCCGGCTGCGGTGTTGCACCAGGAAACAGCTGGAGCAGGTGAACTCGTCAGCCTGCTTCGGGATGACGCGGACCGACAGTTCTTCCCCGGACAGGTCGGCGCCAGGCAACTCGAAAGACTCAGCGGTCTCGGATTCGTCGACGTCGACGACGGCCGAAGCCGCCTCGTTGCGTCGTGCTTTGAGCTCCTCGAGCGAGTCCTCCGAAACATCGTCGGTCTCGGTGCGCCGTGGAGCGTCGTAGTCGGTAGGCATACCTATTCCCCTGCCCTATTGCCTCTTCATGCCTCGTAATGTCAGGCATCGCTTTGTACCAGCGTCGAACGCATCCACCAAATGATTCGTGCCCGTATGACGGCCCGTTAATGTGTGATTTACGTCACACCACCATTGTGGGCCTTGCGTTCGCCTTTGAACAGTGCGTTTAGGGTGCGATTAGAGTGCACCTGTGGTCGCACAAATCACCGAGGGTACCGCCTTCGACAAGCACGGTCGGCCGTTCCGGCGCCGCAATCCCCGGCCCGCCATCGTCGTGGTGGTCTTCCTCGTCGTGGTGACTGCCGTGGTGTGGACGATCGCGTTGACCCGGCCGGCGAAGGTGCACGAGGTCGCGGTCTGCAATCCGCCGCCAAAGGCGACCGGATCGGCGCCGGCTCAGCTCGGTGAGCAGGTGTCCCGAAGCGCGATGATGGACGTCACGCCCGCCAAGCTCAGCGACACCAAGGTCCGCGTGCTCAACGCCAGCGGCCGCGGCGGCCAGGCCGGCGACGTGGCCGGCGCGATGAAGGACCTCGGGTTTGCGCAGCCGACCGCCGCCAACGATCCCCTCTACGCCGGCACCCGGCTCACCTGCCAGGGTCAGATCCGGTTCGGCACGGCCGGGCAGGCCACCGCGGCGGCGGTTTGGCTGGTGGCGCCGTGCATGGAGCTGTTCAACGACAACCGCGCCGACGACTCCGTCGACCTGGCGTTGGGGACGGACTTCACCGCGCTCGCCCACAACGACGACATCGATGCCGTGCTGGCCACCCTGCGCCCCGGCGCCGCCGAGCCGTCCGACCCCTCGCTGCTCACCAAGATCCACTCGAGCAGCTGCTGACGCAGCTCAGTCGAGAATCGGGTCGAGGCCGTCGATTTCGTCCAGGGCGGCCAGCAGCTCGTCGGCGATCCCCGGCGCGGCGGCCAGCACCAGGCCGGCGCCGTCGGTGCCGGGCGGCGGCAGGCAAACCCGGGCCCCCGCCTCGGCCGCGATCAGCGCGCCCGCGGCGCAATCCCATGGCTGCAGGCCGTGCTCGTAGAACGCGTCGAGCCGGCCCGCCGCGACCATGCACAGATCCAGGGCCGCCGAGCCGATGCGACGAACGTCGCGCACCATCGGCAGCAGCCGCGCCAACAAGTCGGCCTGCGCCGCCCGGCGCTGCCGTGCGTACCCGAAACCGGTGCCCAGCAACGCCATCGACAGGTCGTCCACCGTGGCGCACCGCAGCGGCCGTACCCCCTCCTGGTCGATGACGTGCGCGCCCAGTCCGGTCGCCGCCGAGTACACCCGCTCGCCCACGACGTCGGCGACCGCGCCCGCCACCGACACGCCGTCCACTTGGACACCGATCGACACCGCGTAGGCGGGAATGCCGTAGACGAAGTTCACCGTGCCGTCGATGGGGTCGAGCACCCAGGTGACCGCGTCCGCGGCCGTGCCCGCCGGGTCGGCCGGCCCCCCGCCCTCCTCACCCAGAATCGGGTCACCGGGCCGCAATTCGGCCAGCCGGTCCCGCAGCAGGCGCTCGGTCTCCGTGTCGACGACGGTCACCGGATCGGTGGGGGTGCTCTTCGACCACACCGCGCCGTCGCCCGAAAGCTTCGAACCCGCCGCGGCTCCGCCGAAGACCTCGGCCCGGCGGCGCCGGACGAACGCGGCGGCTTCCGTGGCCAACGTCTCGGCGACCGTGCGCAGCCGGGCGGGCTCGTCATCAACTCGGGTCACCGGTCTATCGCATCACAGCCGCCACGGCCCCGCAGATACCCCGTAGCCGCACCGGCGCCGGGCTAAGGTGGGCGCACAGCCCAAGTCACGCCCAGGAGCTTCGATGACCAGCACCGAGTCGACCACGGAAACGCCCGGCACCGGCGCCGCCGTCGGCACACCACAGCGTCGGGGATTCGGCATCGACGTCGGCGGCAGCGGCATCAAGGGCGGCATCGTCGACATGGACACCGGACAGTTGATCGGCGAACGGGTCAAGCTGTTGACCCCGCAGCCGGCGACGCCGGAGGCGGTCGCAAAGACCATCGCCGAGGTGGTCAACGCGTTCGGCTGGACCGGCCCGCTCGGCGTGACCTATCCCGGGGTGGTCACCCACGGCGTCGTCCAGACGGCCGCCAACGTCGACAAGTCGTGGATCGGCACCAACGCGCGTGACATCATCAGCGCCGAGCTGGACGGGCAGGACGTCACGGTGCTCAACGACGCCGACGCCGCGGGGCTGGCCGAGGAGCACTACGGGGCGGGCAGAAACCAGTCCGGCCTGGTCGTCTTGCTGACGTTCGGCACCGGGATCGGCTCCGCGGTCATCCACAACGGCACGCTGATACCCAACACCGAGTTCGGGCACCTGGAAGTCGGCGGCAAAGAAGCCGAGCTGCGGGCGGCGTCGTCGGTCAAAGAGAAGAACAACTGGAGCTACGAGAAGTGGGCCGCGCAGGTCACCCGGGTGCTGGTGGCCATCGAGAACGCGGTGTGGCCGGACCTGTTCATCGCCGGCGGCGGCATCAGCCGCAAGGCCGACAAGTGGCTACCGCTGCTCGAGAACCGGACCCCGGTGGTGGCTGCGGCCCTGCTCAACACGGCCGGGATAGTCGGCGCGGCGATGGCCTCCACCTCCGACGTGACCCACTGATTTTCCCCGGCAGAGCCGTTCGACCGCTCGCTGTCGTTACAATGGTCATCGGCGACCGCCCGAACGATAGCGTGCAAACACGAACGCTGATCCAACGCCGACATCGACATAGCAGACACTTTCGGTTCACCATGCCCATTACCCACCGAAGGTGAGCCCAAACGAAGGGGTGTAAGTGGCACCGACCAAGGCCAGCCCGGCAACCGACGCGCCGGTGAAACGGACCGCCACCAAGTCTCCGTCCTCCCCCGCCAAGCGCCCGGCGGCCAAGGCCGCCAACGGCACCGCCCCCGCCAAACGCGCCGCCAAGGCGCCGGCCCCCACCGCCACGCAACGAGAGCAAGGGTTGCGGGGGCTGGCCAGTAGTGACCAGAATGTTCACATGAGCGGAGTGGGAGACGCAAACGAAGGATACAGAAGTTTACGAGAGCGCCGCAGTGAAGCTGATCTCGATGATCAAAGAAAAGATCATGGAATTCAAGAAAAAGGAGTCCGTCTCGTGGGCTCGGATATGTGTATAAGAGAGGAGTCCGTCTCGTGGGCTCGGAGATGTGTATAAGAGACAGCCGCCAAATCATCCGAGGGCGACGCCGGCGCCGAGAAGAAGACTCGCGCCGCCAAGGCCCCGTCGGGCCGTGGGACCAAAGCCGCCAAGGCCGCCCCGGCGGATGCCGACGCGGAACTGGGGGTCGCCGAAGACCTGGACGACGTGGAGCTCGACGCGGAGCCGGGCGAGGATCTCGAGATCGACGCCGACCTGAGCCTGGACGACCTGGAAGACGACGTTGCCGCCGACGGCGAGGACGCCGAGGTCGAGCCGGCCGACTCGGACGACAGCGAGGAAGAGGGAACCGCCCCGGTCGCCCCGGCCGGCCCGGCCGCCACCGACGAGGACGAGGAGATCGCCGAGCCCTCCGAGAAGGACAAGGCGTCCGGCGATTTCGTCTGGGACGAAGACGAGTCCGAGGCGCTGCGTCAGGCACGCAAGGACGCCGAACTCACCGCGTCGGCAGACTCGGTTCGGGCCTACCTCAAGCAGATCGGCAAGGTGGCGCTGCTCAACGCCGAGGAAGAGGTCGAGCTGGCGAAGCGGATCGAGGCCGGCCTGTACGCCACGCAGCTGATGGCCGAGATGGCCGAGCGCGGCGACAAGCTGCCCGCCGCCCAGCGCCGCGACATGATGTGGATCTGCCGCGACGGCGACCGCGCGAAAAACCATCTGCTGGAAGCCAACCTGCGCCTCGTGGTGTCGCTGGCCAAGCGGTACACCGGCCGCGGGATGGCGTTCCTGGACCTCATCCAGGAAGGCAACCTGGGCCTGATCCGCGCGGTCGAGAAGTTCGACTACACCAAGGGCTACAAGTTCTCCACCTACGCGACGTGGTGGATCCGCCAGGCCATTACCCGCGCCATGGCCGACCAGGCCCGTACCATCCGCATCCCGGTGCACATGGTCGAGGTGATCAACAAGCTGGGCCGCATCCAGCGCGAGCTGCTGCAGGACCTGGGCCGCGAGCCCACGCCTGAAGAGCTGGCCAAGGAAATGGACATCACGCCCGAAAAGGTGCTGGAGATCCAGCAATACGCCCGCGAGCCGATCTCGCTGGACCAGACCATCGGCGACGAGGGCGACAGCCAGCTCGGTGACTTCATCGAGGACAGCGAGGCCGTGGTGGCCGTCGACGCGGTGTCGTTCACCCTGCTGCAGGACCAGCTGCAGTCGGTGCTGGAGACCCTTTCCGAGCGCGAAGCCGGCGTAGTACGGCTGCGCTTCGGCCTCACCGACGGCCAGCCACGCACCCTCGACGAGATCGGCCAGGTCTACGGCGTCACCCGCGAGCGCATCCGTCAGATCGAATCCAAGACGATGTCAAAGCTGCGCCACCCCAGCCGTTCCCAGGTGTTGCGCGACTATCTCGACTAAGGGGCCACAGCGGCTGTTACCCAAAGCCGTTGGTGCGCAAGCACATTCAATCTCCACGGAAAATCCGTCGCGCCGGCGGCGGCGCCGTCGTACCGTGACTCCCATGTCAGCCAACCGCACAGTGGTCTCGTCGGACTCCGAGTTCGAAACGGCCGTCGGCTATTCGCGCGCGGTCCGGGTCGGCCCACACGTGTGGGTGGCCGGAACGACCGGCGCCGGAGCGGCCGGAGATATCGCGTCGCAGACTCGAGATGCCCTGCAGCGCATCGAGGTTGCGCTCCATCAGGCGGGTGCGGCGCTCACCGATGTGGTGCGCACCCGCATCTACGTCACCGACATCTCCCGCTGGCGCGAGGTCGCCGCGGTCCATGCGCAGATCTTCGGAGACATCCGTCCCGCGGCGACCATGGTGGAGGTGTCCGCACTGATCGCACCAGGATTGCTGGTGGAGATCGAGGCCGACGCCTACGTGGAACCCCTCGCCGGCGGGAACATGCCGTCCGGTGCCGGGCGGTAATCGGTGACCCGAATCACAGCGTGCGTGGGCAGGGGGCCGTAGAGATGCGGGAACAGCATCGACTCGGGATCCGTTGAAAAGCCTGGTTCCGACCGCACCTCGGAGTCCAATCTGGCCGGATCGATGTGCAGCAGAACCAAATCACCGCGACCGCGAAAGAGCCGGTTGGCCGGCAGATGAACCTGCTCGGGCGTCGACAGATGGATGAACCGCCCGCCGCCGGACGCGTCGGGGCGAATCTCACCGCACGTGCGGGCACGGGACCACTCGTCGCGCCCGCACAGGTGTACCAGCAGGTCAGGAGCGAAAGTCACGAATGATCACTGTAGAGAGCACTACGAAACGAAACGTTTACAGCCCGTGAGAAACGACACACCCGATAACGATCGGGGAACAACGCGAAAACCCCATACGTCTGAGAGAGTGAATAAAAGCAAGAACGGAGAAGCCATGAATGCAACTCTGACCAGTCCCGAGCTAACCCGTGCGGACCGCTGCGATCGCTGCGGTGCCGCGGCTCGAGTCCGCGCCAAGCTGCCTTCTGGAGCCGAGCTTCTCTTCTGCCAGCATCACGCCAACGAGCACGAGGCCAAGCTGACCGAGCTGTCTGCCGTCCTGGAGGTCAGCGGAAGCTAGTTCCGCCAACTCACCCGTCACCAATGTGGGCGACGGGGGCAGTCTTCGGTAATGCTGGACGGGTATGAGCGATCAAGTCGCAAAACCGTCCCGCCATCACATCTGGCGACTCACCCTGAGGACCGTCTCGAAAAGCTGGGATGATTCCATCTTCTCCGAGTCGGCCCAGGCGGGTTTCTGGTCGGCGCTGTCGCTCCCGCCGCTGCTGCTCGGGATGCTGGGCAGCCTGGCCTACGTGGCGCCGCTGTTCGGCCCGGACACATTGACGTCGATCGAGAAGAGCGTCATCTCCGCGATCCGCAGCTTCTTCTCGCCCAGCGTCGTCAACGAGATCATCGAGCCGACCATCCGCGACGTCACCGCCAACGCCCGCGGCGAGGTGGTGTCGGTCGGCTTCCTCATCTCGATGTGGGCGGGATCATCGGCGATCTCGGCCTACGTCGACGCCGTGGTGGAGGCTCACGACCAGACTCCCCTGCGCCATCCCGTACGCCAGCGGCTCTTCGCACTGTTCATCTACATGGTGATGCTGGTGTTCGTGGTGGTTGCCGCGCCCGTGCTGGTGATCGGTCCGCGCAAGGTGAGCGAGCACATCCCGTACGACTTGGCCAACGTACTGCAGTACGGCTACTACCCGGCGCTGATCCTCGGGCTGCTGATCGGGGTCGTCATCTTGTACCGGGTGTCGCTGCCCGAACCGCTGCCGACGCACCGGCTGATCTACGGCGCGGTGCTTGCCACGGCGGTCTTCCTGATCGCCACCCTGGGCCTGCGGATCTACCTGCGGTGGATCACCAGCACCGGCTACACCTACGGCGCGCTGGCCACACCGATCGCGTTCCTGTTGTTCGCGTTCTTCGGTGGCTTCGCGGTGATGCTGGGCGCCGAACTCAACGCGGCGATCCAAGAGGAATTCCCGGCGCCCAAGACGCACGCGCACCGCCTGCGCAAGTGGCTCGAAGCCCGCCTGACCGTGTCGAAGCGTCCGACGGGTTCCCCGCCGGCGCCGGCACCCGCCGACAACGCGACGCTGTGACGGCCGGCCCAACCGGTGCGACCTAGCCCTTCTTCATCCGGTCGTAGATCCGCTTGCAGTCCGGGCAGACCGGCGATCCCGGCTTGGCCGCCTTGGTGACGGGAAACACCTCGCCGCACAGCGCCACCACATGGTTGCCCATAACCGCGCTCTCGGCGATCTTGTCCTTCTTCACGTAGTGGAAGTACTTCGGCGTATCGCTGCCGGTCCCGTCGTCGACGCGTTCGTCGGTCTCGGTGCGTTCGATCGTCTGGGTCTGCATGCCTCACATTGTGCCCCGTAACTCGCTCCTGCCGGAATCGGCCGGGTGTGGGAGAGTGGAGAAATGAAGCGCGAATCCGATCTGGGGTTCGACGATGAGGGCCGACCGGTGCTCATCACCGCCGCAGCACCCTCGTATGAAGAGCAGCACCGCGCGCGGGTCCGGAAATACCTGACCCTGATGGGCTTTCGGATCCCGGCCCTGATCCTGGCCGCGCTGGCATACGGCGCCTGGCACAACGGTCTGATCTCACTGGCGATCGTCGCCGTGTCGATCCCATTGCCATGGATGGCGGTCCTGATCGCCAACGACCGCCCGCCACGGCGCCCCGACGAACCTCGGCGGTTCGACGACGCCCGCCGACGCACCCCGCTGTTCCCCAGCGCCGAGCGGCCTGCGCTCGAGGCGCGCCCGCATCCGCACTCAAGCTGGCCCCCGGGACCGCACGGCTGGGAATAGTCCGCACTTCTTAGGACATTCTCAGGTCGACGGGACATTTGTGCACGTCAAGACGTGTGAGATGGGATAGGGCTGGGAACTCTCAGGGCTGATCTGTCGTTGAACTCAATGACAGTACAAGCCGAACGGGAGGTCGCTATGGCGAACGCCAGCACGAGCAGATTTGATGGCGATCTGGATGCTCAAAGCCCCGCCGCGGACCTCGTGCGCGTATATCTCAATGGCATCGGTAAGACGGCGCTGCTGAATGCAGCGGGCGAAGTTGAACTGGCCAAGCGCATCGAGGCCGGGCTCTACGCCGAGCATCTGCTCGAAACTCGTAAGCGCCTCGGCGAGAACCGCCGACGCGACCTCGAGGCCGTGGTGCGCGACGGTGAGGCCGCGCGCCGTCACCTGCTGGAAGCCAACCTGCGTCTGGTGGTGTCGCTGGCCAAGCGCTACACCGGTCGCGGGATGCCGCTGCTGGACCTGATCCAGGAGGGCAACCTGGGCCTGATCCGTGCGATGGAAAAGTTCGATTACACAAAGGGTTTCAAGTTCTCCACCTATGCCACGTGGTGGATCCGCCAGGCCATCACCCGCGGCATGGCCGACCAGAGCCGGACTATCCGGCTGCCGGTGCACCTGGTCGAGCAGGTGAACAAGCTGGCACGGATCAAGCGGGAGATGCACCAGAACCTGGGCCGCGAGGCCACCGACGAGGAGCTAGCGGCCGAATCCGGGATCCCGGTCGAGAAGATCAACGACCTGCTCGAGCACAGCCGCGACCCGGTAAGCCTGGACATGCCCGTCGGCTCCGAGGAAGAAGCCCCGCTGGGTGACTTCATCGAGGACGCCGAGGCGATGTCCGCCGAGAACGCGGTGATCGCCGAGCTGCTGCACACCGACATCCGCAGCGTGCTCGCCACTCTCGACGAGCGTGAGCACCAGGTGATCCGGCTGCGCTTCGGCCTGGACGACGGCCAGCCGCGCACGCTGGACCAGATCGGCAAGCTCTTCGGCCTCTCGCGTGAGCGGGTCCGGCAAATCGAGCGGGACGTAATGTCCAAACTCCGCCACGGCGAGCGCGCCGACCGGCTACGGTCGTACGCAAGCTAAGACTCCAGGTAGATCCCGGCGACCCGCGGCGCCCGGCTAACGCCGCGCTTGCGATCGCCGCCCGAACTAGTAACAAGACGGTATGCCCGCCGCGGACGCGGCGGGCATACTGCTTGTCGGGGAAGCGTTACACCCGTTCGCGCAGCTGGCCAAGTAGACTCGGCGTCGATGGAGGGTGCTGAATGAACGACCTGGTTGACACCACCGAGATGTACCTGCGGACCATCTACGACCTCGAAGAAGAGGGCGTGACGCCGCTGCGCGCGCGCATCGCCGAACGCCTCGAGCAGAGCGGGCCGACTGTCAGCCAAACCGTGTCCCGGATGGAGCGCGACGGGCTGCTCCACGTCGCCGGCGACCGCCACCTGGAGCTCACCGACAAGGGCCGGGCGTTGGCCATCGCGGTGATGCGCAAGCACCGCCTTGCCGAGCGGCTGCTCGTCGACGTCATCGGGGTGCCCTGGGAGGAAGTGCACGCCGAGGCATGCCGGTGGGAGCACGTGATGAGCGAGGACGTGGAGCGGCGGCTGGTGAAGGTGCTCAACCACCCGACCACCTCCCCCTTCGGCAACCCGATCCCGGGGCTTCTGGACCTGGGCGTGGGCCCCGAATCGGGCGCGGAGGAAGCCATCCTCGTCCGGCTGACCGAGTTGCCGCCCGGCTCCCCGGTGGCCGTCGTCGTCCGCCAGCTGACCGAACACGTGCAAGGCGACATCGACCTGATCACCCGCCTGAAGGACGCCGGGGTCGTCCCCAATGCCCGGGTGACCGTCGAGACTGGGCCCGCCGGGGTCACCATCGTCATCCCCGGCCACGAGAACGTCACCCTGCCGCACGAGATGGCGCACGCCGTCAAGGTCGAGAAGGTCTGACCGCCCCGCCGTCGGGCTAGCATGCCCTGCGGCCGAACACTCGGCGCGGCGGTATCCGCACGCCGAGCTGTTTGGCCAGCCGGTAGCCGGTGAGCGCCAGTTCCCGAATGTCCTCCGGCCGTAGCCCCGACTGCAAGGCCGTGTCCAGCATGCCCGCCATCCGATTCTCGGGCGCGCAGCGCAGCGCGGCCTCCAGCGACACCCCCGCCAGCGGCCCGTCGCCGCGGGCGTAGGCACTGAACGCGAGCAGCACCAGCGCCTCGACCCGCCAGGGCGCGGGCAGGGTGCGCGCCAGCAACGCCCACAACGACTCCGCCTCGCCGGCGTTCTCGCCGACCGCCAGGGCGTAGAGGATGTCGCGCACCTGCGCGTCGCTCAGGGCGCAGGCCAGCTTGGCCAGCTGGGCATCGGACGGTGCTTGGCCGGCGGCCACACGCGACGCCACCGTCATCGCGTGCCGCACGTCGCCACGCACGCAGCGGTCAGGGTTCGTGCGGTGGGCCGCCCGGCGCCTGGCCGCCTGCCGGTCGATCACGCCGGTCAGCTCGGCGCTGCGCGCCGTGTCCTCGACCGCGACGACGGCCTGCAGGTCAGCGCGGCGAGCGTAGAGCCGCCTGCCGTCGAGCACCGCCGCGGCGGCCAGCGGCGACGCCGAGGGATCGTCCACCGGGCCGCTCGAACCGCAACCGTCCACGCAATGCCAGCGCCCACCGAGCGCGACCCGGTCGACCACATGCGCCGCCCACAGCTCGATACCGTGCTGCGACAACGACTTTGCGAGCGCGTCGCACACCTGCCGGTAGTCCTCGTTGCAGGACGGGCAGTGCGCCCCCTCCCCGTCGACGATCACCGCGATCGCGGCGTCGGGCCTGGCCGCGGCGGCGACATCCGCGAGGTGTCCGACCCGGGCGGTGAGTTCTTCGGAGAGGTCGACTCGCATCACCGCTCCGAGGTCACCACCGTCCAAAGACACCAATACCAATGAACTTTCGGGTACGAAGCCGAGAACGGCAGGCAGCGCGGCGATGAGTGCGCCGGGCCGGTTCAGTTTGAAGTCAGGTCGATGCGTCGTCATGGGCACCACGCTGACGGGCCCCGCCGTCAGCCGGCGCTCGCGAGAAGCGGCGGAATCCCGCACCTGTGAATGAACTCAGCACTGTGAGTTCTGCTGCTCTACTGTTTACCCATGAGTTCGGCGCAAGAGTACGACATGGTGGTCATCGGTTCGGGGCCCGGCGGCCAGAAGGCCGCCATCGCCTCGGCCAAGCTCGGCAAGTCGGTCGCGGTCGTCGAACGGGGCCAGATGCTCGGTGGCGTGTGCGTCCAGACCGGCACCATCCCGTCAAAGACGTTGCGCGAGGCCGTCCTTTACCTCACCGGGATGAGCCAGCGCGAACTGTACGGGGCGAGCTACCGCGTCAAGGAGAAGATCACCCCGGCCGATCTGCTGGCCCGCACCCAACACGTGATCGGCAAGGAAGTCGACGTGGTGCGCAACCAGCTGATGCGCAACCGCATCGACCTGTTGCTGGGACACGGCCGGTTCGTCGACCCGCACACCATCGAGGTCGAGGACCCCTCCCGCCGCGAAAAGCTCACCGTCAGCGGCAAATACATCGTCATCGCCACCGGCACCCGGCCGGCGCGGCCGTCGGGCGTCGAATTCGACGAGGACCGGGTGCTCGACTCCGACGGCATCCTCGACCTCAAGTCGCTGCCCACCTCGATGGTGGTGGTCGGCGCCGGGGTGATCGGCATCGAGTACGCCTCGATGTTCGCCGCGCTGGGCACCAAGGTCACGGTCGTGGAAAAGCAGAGCGACATGTTGGGCTTCTGTGACCCCGAAGTGGTAGAGGCGCTGAAATTCCACCTGCGTGACCTGGCGGTGACGTTCCGGTTCGGCGAGGAGGTGACCGCGGTCGACGTCGGCTCGGCGGGCACCGTCACCACCCTGGCCAGCGGCAAGCAGATCCCCGCCGAGACGGTGATGTACTCCGCCGGGCGCCAGGGACAGACCGATCACCTCGACCTGCACAACGCCGAGCTGGAGGCTGACAACCGCGGCCGGATCTTCGTCGACGACTTCTTCCAGACCAAGGTGCCGCACATCTACGCCGTCGGCGACGTGATCGGCTTCCCCGCGCTCGCCGCCACCTCGATGGAACAGGGCCGGCTGGCCGCCTACCACGCCTTCGGGGAGCCCACAGAGGGCATCACCGAGCTGCAGCCGATCGGCATCTACTCCATCCCGGAGGTGTCCTACGTCGGCGCCACCGAGGTCGAGCTGACGAAGAACGCGATCCCCTACGAGGTCGGGGTGGCCCGGTACCGGGAACTGGCCCGCGGCCAGATCGCCGGCGACTCCTACGGCATGCTCAAGCTGCTGGTGTCCACCGACGATCTCAAGCTGCTGGGCGTCCACATCTTCGGCACCAGCGCCACCGAGATGGTGCACATCGGACAGGCCGTCATGGGCTGCGGCGGCACCGTCGAATATTTGGTGGACGCCGTGTTCAACTACCCGACCTTCTCCGAGGCCTACAAGGTGGCGGCGCTCGACGTGATGAACAAGGTGCGAGCGCTCAACCAGTTCCGCCACTAACAGCTGTCGTCGAGTTCGCCCGGAACCGGGTCGCCGGGCCCGCCGGCGTCGGCGCGGGCCAGCAGCTGCGCGGTCTGCGCGTCGAACGGTGCCGAATACGAGACGTTCGCGGCACATCCGCCGCGCTCAAAACCACCGATCACCCCGGTCAGCGTCGTACCGCTCACCCAGGGGGCACCGCTGGTGCCGTCCACCAGCCCCTCGCACGGAAACGAGGGAAACCCGCCGTCGGTCAACGACGTGCTGGCCTGGCACCCGATGGGGTTGCCGCCCACGCCGGCCGGATAGCCCATCACGGTGATGTGACTACCGGGTGGCGGCGTCGTGCCCAGCGTGAGCGCCAGGCCGGCGCGTGATTCGACCGAGCCCCCGGCGTCATTGCTCATCCGCGCGATCGCGTAGTCGGCGTTGGGATCCTTGCTGGCGGTCCAGCGGGGGTCGAGGTAGACGGCGTCGGCCTTCCACACATCGGTCGGGGCCGGGGGCGCGTCGCCGGTGAAACCCGGCACGAAGGTGATCTTGGACGCCCCGGCCAGGCAGTGCGCCGCCGTGATCATCAGGTTGCCGCCGGCCGAATGCACCACCGAGCCCGTGCACACGTGCAGGGGGCCACCGTCGATGAAGATGGCGCCGACGCGTTTGTCCGGCTCCACCGGGCCGGCCACCGCCTTTTGCTGGGGCTGAGCGAGCCGTTGCGCCGGCGCACTGCTCCGCGGAGGGGCTGCCGGCGGTGCCGACGCACGATCGCCCGGTGGCCGCTTGCACGACGTCAGTGACGTTGCCACGGCGACCACCAGGCACAGCATCACGGTCGGTACGCGCATCGTTTTCATCATGCCTGACGCCTGCCTGACGAGCAGACTCCAACGCGTCGCGTCCCTCCCCGCTTCCCGGCAAGGGGCATCGGCCACCCCCACGATGTTCTCTTCTGGATTAAACGCGAACTTCACACTGCTGTTTGACATTGGCGCACCCCGATTCGGGGGACACTTGTAGGGCACGGAGCAACCCCCGAGAGGAGGCGATCGGTGATGGCTCACGGTCAGGACCCGCAGGAGCCGCACTACCAGCCGGGACAGGCCGGGATGTACGAGCTCGAGCTGCCGGCGCCGCAGTTGTCGACGTCGGACGGCCGAGGCCCGGTGCTGGTGCATGCGCTGGAGGGCTTCTCGGACGCCGGTCACGCGATCCGGCTCGCCTCGTCGCATCTGAAGGCGGCCCTGGACCCCGAGCTGGTCGCGTCCTTCGCCATCGACGAATTGCTCGATTACCGGTCGCGGCGGCCCCTGATGACCTTCAAGACGGATCACTTCACGAGCTATGAAGAACCCGAACTGAGCTTGTACGCGTTGCGCGACACCATCGGGACCCCGTTCCTGCTGCTGGCCGGCATGGAACCAGACCTGAAGTGGGAGCGCTTCATCACCGCGGTCCGCCTGCTGGCCGAGCGCCTGGGCGTGCGTCAGACGATCGGCCTGGGCACCGTGCCGATGGCGGTTCCGCACACGCGGCCCATCACGATGACGGCGCACTCCAACAACCCCGAGCTGATCGCCGAGTTCACCCCGTGGATCTCCGAGATCCAGGTCCCGGCCAGCGCGTCCAACCTGCTGGAGTACCGGATGGCCCAACACGGGCACGAGGTCATCGGTTACACCGTGCACGTGCCGCACTACCTGACGCAGACCGACTACCCGGCCGCCGCCGAGGCGTTGCTCGCGCAGGTGGCCAAGATCGCGTCGCTCGAGCTGCCGCTGACGGCGTTGACCGAAGCGGCCGCGGTCATCCGGGCCAAGATCGACGAGCAGGTCGAGGCGAGCGCGGAGGTTGCTCAAGTGGTGACCGCGCTCGAGCGCCAGTACGATGCCTTCATCGACGCTCAGGAGAACAGGTCGTTACTAACGAGGGACGAGGACCTGCCTAGCGGAGACGAGCTTGGCGCAGAGTTCGAGCGATTCCTCGCCCAGCAGGCGGAGAAGAAGCGCGACGACGACGACCAGCCCTGACCTTTCCACCCGGCCCTCATCCCGGCCCGACACCAAGGTTGGCGACATGACCGAGCGGAAGCGCAAGAACACTCTGCGCCCGGTGCGTGAGGTCGCCGCCCCCCGGCTGGAGTTCCGCACCATCCACGGCTATAAGCGGGCCTACCGCATCGCCGGTGACGGGCCGGCGATCCTGCTGGTCCACGGTATCGGCGACAACTCCACCACGTGGAATACCGTGCAGGCCAAGCTCGCCCAGCGGTTCACCGTTATCGCCCCCGACCTGTTGGGCCACGGCCGATCCGACAAACCGCGCGCCGACTACTCGGTCGCCGCCTACGCCAACGGGATGCGCGACCTGCTCAGCGTGCTCGACATCGAGCGGGTGACCATCGTGGGCCATTCGCTGGGCGGCGGTGTCGCCATGCAATTCGCCTACCAGTTCCCGCATTTGGTGGAGCGGCTGATCCTGGTCGGCGCCGGGGGCGTCACCAAGGACGTGAACTTCGTGCTGCGGTGGGCCTCGTTGCCGATGGGCAGTGAGGCCCTCGCGTTGTTGCGCCTGCCGATGGTGCTGCCGGCCGTCCAGATCCTCGGGCGGGTGCTGGGCACGATGCTGGGCAGTACGGGACTGGGTCGCGACCTGCCCAACATGTTGCGGATCCTCGACGATCTGCCGGAGCCGACGGCCTCGGCGGCATTCAGCCGGACGCTGCGTGCGGTGGTGGACTGGCGCGGACAGATCGTCACGATGCTGGACCGCTGTTACTTGACCGAGGCCATCCCGGTCCAGATCGTCTGGGGCGCCAAGGACTCCGTCGTCCCGGTAGGGCATGCGCAGATGGCCCACGCCGCCATGCCCGGCTCCCGGCTGGAAATCTTCGAAGAGTCCGGCCACTTTCCGTTCCACGACGACCCGGCCCGCTTCATCGACGTGGTCGAACGCTTCATCGACAGCACCGTGCCCGCCGAATACGATCAGGCCGCCCTGCGCGCGTTACTTCGCAGCGGCGGCGGCGAGAAGGCCGTCAGCGGCCCAGCGCCCACCCGCGTCGCCGTGCTGAACGCCATGGACTCCGACGAACGCAGCGCCACCTGAACCACCTTGATCGGTGCGGCCGCGCGCGGGGTCGTACAGTCGGGCCATGGGTATCGACGTCACCGTGTTGCGGGTGTTCACCGATCCGGACGGCAATTACGGCAATCCGCTGGGCGTCGTGGATGCCGGCCAGGTCGAACCCGCGGACCGGCAACGGCTGGCGACGCAATTGGGCTACAGCGAAACGGTTTTCGTCGATCTTCCCGCTGCCGGGTCAACCACCGCGCACGCCAGCATTTACACCCCGATGATCCAGATCGCGTTCGCGGGGCACCCCACCGTCGGCGCGGCGTGGTGGTTGCGGGAGAACGGGACGCCGATCAACACGCTGCAGGTGTCGGCGGGCCTGGTGCAGGTGAGTTACACCGCCGACCGGACCGGAATCAGCGCCCGCTCGGAGTGGGCGCCCGAGGTCGCCCTCCACGAATTCGGTTCGCCCGACGAACTTCTCGCCGCCGACCCGGGGGATTTTCCCGACGACACGGCGCACTACCTGTGGGCCTGGACGGACCGGGCCGGCGGTTCGCTGCGCGCCCGCGTGTTCGCCGCCAATCTCGGCGTGCGGGAAGACGAGGCGACGGGTTCGGCGGCGATGCGCATCACCGATTACCTCAGCCGCGACCTCCACATCACCCAGGGCAAGGGATCGATCATCGACACGACGTGGAACGCCGAGGGCTGGGTGGGGGTGGCCGGCCGCGTCGTCAATGACGGTGTCCGGCATCTGAACTGACCCCCCGGCCGGGTTGCGCGCTCAGCGCTGCCGGTGCAGCACCGCGGCGAGGTGGTGCTGCAGGGGTTGCGCGACCGCACCCATCCGCACCGAGTACGACAGCTCGTCACCGTCGACGCGGAAGGACCGGCCCAGCGAGGTGACCTCCTTGGCGGTCGGGGTGAGCCCGACGTCCGTTGTGGAGAGCTCGATTTCGATCAGCGTGCCGGTGACCGAGTAAGTGCCCACCTCGATCTCGGTGATGCCGCTCGGATGGGCCAGCACCAGTTCGACGTGACCGGGCTGCGGCACGCGAAGGTATCCGGTCTCGGCGTGCAACGGCTTGCCGTCGGACGCCGCCCTGGTCTTTTGCGCGTACGCCAGAAACGGCTTGCCGACGTGCGTGAAGACCACTTCTTCGAGGTAGTCGAAGGGCTGGATCGTCGGGTACTCACCCGACCCCCGGCCGGCCCAGGTTCCCAGGAGTGGCGCCAGGGCCTCGAGATCGGGATGCAAGTCCACGGGCATGAAACCGAGCCTAGCCCGGTGACGATCAGGGCCGGCACGGCCGGGAGGGTCAGCTCGGCGTGGTGACCTGGCGGTGTTCGCGCAGCGCCTGGATCTCGCGTTCGAAATCCTCCGCGGACTCAAAGGATCGGTACACCGACGCGAACCGCAGGTAGGCCACTTCGTCCAGGTCGCGCAGCGGGCCGAGGATGGCCAGGCCGACCTCGTGACTGGGGACCTCCGGCGAGCCCGCGGCGCGCACGGTGTCCTCGACCTGCTGGGCCAGCAGGTTCAGCGCATCATCGTCGACCTGTCGGCCCTGGCAGGCCCGGCGGACCCCGCTGATGACTTTTTCTCTGCTGAAGGGTTCGGTGACGCCGCTGCGTTTGACCACGGCCAGGACCGCGGTCTCCACGGTGGTGAAACGCCGTCCGCACTCGGGGCACGAGCGGCGGCGCCGGATGGCCTGCCCCTCATCGGTTTCCCTCGAGTCGATCACCCGGGAATCGGGATGACGACAGAAGGGGCAATGCATGAACGCTCCTTCGCCGTGCCGACAACCAGGTACCGCAGCACTTCGAGCGTACCCGTGCGCCGACCTGCGCGGGCGGAGCCCAGGCGTCAACCGATGGGGGCGATCAGGGTCTGGCCGACGACCACATTCGGCGAGTTCATGTCGTTGAGTTCACGGATGCGGTCGGCCACCTGCCGGGCGGGGGCGTCGGGAGCCACCCGGTGGGCGACGTCTTGCAGCGACTCCCCCGCCTCGACGCGCACGACGGCCAAGCGGTCCGGTACGTGCGCGGCCGAGTTCCCGGAGTCGCCGTTGAGCACCTGGCCGACGTTCCCGACCAGGCCCAGCCACAGAGTGATCGCACCGGCGGCCAGCGCCAGCCAGATGGTGGTCGCCACCGTGACGGGCCGCCTGCGATGAGGCGCGCCCGACATCGCGACGCTGGTGCCGCGGTAGCGAGCGGGCGCGCCGGCCGGCCGCGCCGGACCGGGGCGGCGCGAGCGATCCAGCCCGTCCCTGCCGTAACGAAGACCCGGGACCGGTCCGTTGACCGGACGCCGGGGGCTGCTGGTACGCGGCGCCAGCGTGTGGATGGTTGTCATCTGCGTTCCTCCGGTCAACTTAATTCGCTCAGCTGTTCGACTGTATCGCTCGTGTGTTCGAAAACCGAACATGTGAGCGAAGCGTGTCGCACGAGTCGAAAGCTAGACCACGCCACCGACAAGTCCGTGGTCGCTAGAGCTGACATGCGGCTGAAATACCCGATCCGCCGAAGAGTTACACCTTTGTGATTTAGGACTTCGGCGCGGTTTTCCACCCTCGCGGCATCGGCACGACACGCCAGTCGAACACATGTTTGATTCTTGGGCGCGGTGGGGTTACATTCAGTGCCATGAGCGACAGCAACGACACCTCATCGGCCGGGTCGGACGGCCGGCTGCACGCGGTCGATTCATCGCTGACCGAACGGCAACGCACCATCTTGAACGTCATTCGCGCGTCGGTCACCAGCCGTGGCTACCCGCCGAGCATCCGGGAGATCGGTGACGCCGTCGGCCTGACGTCGACGTCGTCGGTGGCGCATCAGCTGCGCACGCTGGAACGCAAGGGGTACCTGCGCCGCGACCCGAACCGCCCCCGCGCGGTCGACGTCCGCGGCGCCGATGACGACGTGGCGGCGCCGGCCACCGAAGTCGCCGGCTCGGACGCGCTGCCGGAGCCGACCTTCGTCCCGGTCCTTGGGCGCATCGCGGCCGGTGGCCCCATCCTCGCCGAGGAAGCCGTCGAGGACGTGTTTCCGCTGCCGCGCGAGCTGGTGGGCGAGGGCACGCTGTTCCTGCTCAAGGTCGTCGGCGACTCGATGATCGAGGCGGCGATCTGCGACGGCGACTGGGTGGTCGTGCGGCAGCAGAACGTCGCCGACAACGGCGACATCGTCGCCGCCATGCTCGACGGGGAAGCCACCGTGAAGACGTTCAAGCGCGCGGGTGGTCAGGTATGGCTGATGCCGCACAACCCGGCGTTCGATCCCATACCCGGTAACGACGCGACCGTGCTGGGCAAGGTCGTCACGGTGATCCGCAAGGTCTAGCCCCGTACCGGGTGCCGGCAGGCTCAGTCCGCCTTGACGAACCCGTTGGCCTGCGCCACTTCTTCGCTGGCCAGCCAGATTTCGGCGAGCGTGTCGTGGTAGAGCTCGCTGCCGGGCGTGTAGTACAGCCCGAAGCGGGCGCTCGCCTTGATCGGGTATCCGTCGGGCGCCTGGTAGGGGTCGTCGAGCGGTAGGTGGATGGTCGGGCGCCCGCCCGGGCCGAGCGCCACACCGCTGTCGTCGTCGACGGCCGCGTGCCGCCCGCCGCGCTGCTCGGACGCCCCGACGGCCGCCGCCTCGGGCGCGACGGCTTCCGGGGCGGCTACCTCGGCCTCGGACACGTCCGCCGGGACGCGGGGCACCGCGACGTCAGGATGCTCGGCCTCGGACTCGGGAGCGGGCTCGGGGGCGGGAGCACCGCCCTCGAAGCCGGCGTCGGGAGGCGTGTGGGGAACGGCGACATCGAGGTATTCGGCCTCCACGTAGTCGCCGTCGGCATGGTCGGCTTCGGGGTAGGCGGACCCGTGCTCGTCGTCGACGTACCCGCCTTCGGCGTAATCCGCGTCGGCGTAATCGGATTCGGCGTATTCGGGTTCACCGTATCCGGGTTCGGCGTACTCGCCTTCGGGGTAACCGGCCTCGCCTTCGGGATAACCGGCCCCGGATTCGGGGTAACCGACTTCGCCCTCGGGGTAACCGGCCTCCGACAGGGCCGCCGGCGAGACGGCGGAGAAGGAGTCGGTGTCGACCGCGTCGGGGTCCTCCTGCTCGAGCCCGAAAGGACCCTCGTCCGCGCCACCCCGGCGCCAGCTAACCCGCCCAGCCGCCTCAGCATCGGGGGCTGCGGGCTCGTGGGCGAAGTGCTCGGTGGTCGCGTCCTCGTGTCCCCACTGCTGATCACCGACGGCGTCGTAGCCGACATCGAGGTCGCGGTCGGGCTCGTAGCCGGCGTCGTCACCGGCCCGACGCCGGCGCCAGCGGAAGGCCACCAGCCCCGCCAACACGATCAGCACCAGCACCGGGATGACGGCCAGCAGCCACCACGACTGCCAGATGAACTTCTTGGGGTGCGTGGGCATCGCCGAGCTGCTCGGCTGGTTCTGGCCCGACACCTGCAGGCCGGACAGCAACGGCGCCAGGTTGGCCGGATCCGTGCTGAACGTGTTCTTCGCCCGGTTCCACGAGATCTTGCCGCCGGCGAACTGTTGGGAGACGACGTCGCCGTCGACGGCCTGGTCGCCGACCGGCGCCCCCAGCTTGCCGGTCGGTCCGCGGAGCTTGTCCCACGCGGCCTTCATGGCCCCGCGGACCACGAAGGCGCCGTGCTCCGAGGTCCAGAAGATCACCGGCTTGTCGGCTCCGGAGAAGGTGACCATGCGGCTGGACGGAATGCCACCGTCGGACTCATTGGCGGTGGGGAAACCCAGGTCGCTGCCCGCCGGTCCGCCGAGCGACTCGTACTTGGCCAGGATGTTGGTTTCCACGGCGTTCGCGCCGGTGGCGGGGCTGAAGTACACCTTCCCGTTGGCGAAGTCCTGGACGATGCCGTCGCCGCCGATCGGATACTGCGCGCCCTTCTTGACCCCCAAGGCCCCGTTGGGGCCGCCGGCCGCGCGCCATGCCATGTTGATGGCCGCGGTGGGATCGATCGCCACCTGCAGGCCCTTCAACTGGTCGGCCAGGGCCGGCGGCTCGGTGCTGAACTGCTTCGTCTGCCTGTTCCATGACACCTGACCGCCGCTGAATTTCTGGGCGGACACCTCGCCGTTGTACGTTTCGTCGCCGACCGGGACTCCGAGCACGCCGCCCGAACTGCCCAGCTTGTCCCAGGCGGCGTTGATCGCGCCGCGTACCACGAATGCGCCGTGGTCGGGCGTCCAGAAGATCACCGGCTTGTCGCTGGCCGAGAAGGTGACCACGCGGCTGTCGGGGCCGGCGAGGCCGGGTACTTCGTTGATGGCCGGGAAGCCCAGATCGCTGCCGGCGGGGCCGCCCAGCATCTCGTATTTGTCCAGGATGGGCCCGTAGGCGAATTTCGCGCCGGTCGCCGGGGTGAAGAACATCTTGCCGCCGTCGAAGTCCAGCGCGAAGCCATCGCCAGCGGGATAGACATCGCCCTTCCGGGCGCCCAACGGTGATGAGTCGCCGCCGGCCTTCTCCCAGGCCGCCATCATGGCCGCCTCGGCGTCGCCGATGGGCGACGCCGCCGCCGGTGGCGCCAGCAAGGCAGCGGCCATTGCTGCAGCGGCCAAGCTGACCAGCGCGCTCCCGACCAGCCTGCGCATGTGACCTCTCTGCCCGTTCACCAAGCCTCCCAGCCGACGGCTATTCCCCTATCAGCGGCTGCGCCCGTTCCGCACAGCCGGCGAGCGGGCCGCAGTTCGACCGCGGAGAAACGACCACGTTCCGAACCGCATTTGCGCCGGGCTCGCATAACTTTGCTCCAGCCAACGAAAAATGCGAAGTCAGATCACGAATATTACAAAAACGGATACCACGCCGATGTCGAAATGATGCCGAGCCACGCTCAAATCGCGACCGGATCCCCCGTCGCTCACGCGACGTTGGGCTAATCGCGCCGAATCCCGAACCCGACGATCGCCTGCGCAATGGGGCACGCCCGCCGCGGAAAGCAGCGATTCGGCGCTCGAAGGGCTTGCCGAACTTGACCAGGTCCTCGGCGCCGTCATGCTTTTCGGCGTGGCGATGGTCATTGCCCGGGCGGCATACCCAAAACACATGTGCCGACGGTACGTGAAGCCATTAACTCTTCAACGATCCACCCGAAAAAACGGCCGCGCGGCGAGCGCCGGTCGGGTTTGCCGCCGAAGCGCCGAATTGCCCGGTCCGGCGGCATTTCCAGCCGACGATGCTAGGGCTAGACCCCCAGGCTGCGGCCGATGATCTCTTTCATGATCTCGGTCGTTCCGCCGTAGATCGTCTGCACCCTGGCGTCGAGATAGGCACGGGCAACGGGATATTCGCGCATGTAGCCATAACCGCCGTGCAGTTGCAGGCAACGGTCGATCAGGTGCACCTGCTTTTCGGTGGAGTACCACTTGGCCATCGCCGCTTGCTCCGCGGTCAGCTTCTTGTCCAGGTGCAGCCGGATGAACTCGTCGACCATCATGCGCACCACGGTCGCCTCGGTCGCCAGCTCGGCAAGCACGAAGCGGCTGTTCTGGAAGCTGCCGATCGGCTTGTTAAATGCCTTGCGCTCCTTGGTGTATTGCAACGTGTGTTCGAGCACGTGCTCCATCGCCGCGGCGGCCATGATAGCGATCGAGATGCGTTCCTGCGGCAGGTTCTGCATCAGGTAGATGAACCCCATGCCCTCCTGCCCCAGCAGGTTTTCGGCGGGCACCTTCACATCGGTGAACGACAACTCGGCGGTGTCCTGCGCGTCCAGCCCGATCTTGTCCAGGTGGCGGCCGCGTTCGAAGCCCTCCATGCCGCGTTCGACGACGAGCAGCGAAAAGCCCTGCGCCCCTTTGTCCGGATCGGTCTGGGCGACCACGATCACCAGGTCGGCGTTGATTCCGTTGGTGATGAACGTCTTTGCGCCGTTGAGCACGTAGTGGTCGCCCTGCTTGACCGCGCGGGTCTTGATGCCCTGCAAGTCGCTACCGGTTCCCGGCTCGGTCATCGCGATCGCGGTGATGATCTCGCCGGTGCAGAACTTGGGCAGCCAGCGCTGCTTCTGCTCCTCGGTGGCCAACGCGAGCAGGTACGGCGCCACGATGTCGTTGTGCAGGCCGAAGCCGATGCCGCTGTAACGGCCGGCGGTGGTCTCCTCGGTGATGATCGTGTTGTACCGGAAGTCGGGGTTGCCTCCGCCGCCGTATTCCTCCGGCACCGCCATGCCCAAAAAGCCCTGCTTACCGGCCTCGAGCCAGACGCCGCGGTCGACGATCTTGGCCTTCTCCCATTCGTCGTGGTGCGGCGCGACATGGCGATCCAGGAACGCACGGTAGGACTCACGGAACAGGTCGTGCTCCGGCTCGAAAAGAGTGCGCTGGTACTTGACGGCACTGCCCATGTGAATGACCTCCGGCGACGGGGAACTCTGTCGCCCAACATATACCAACCAGACGGTTGGTCGGCAGTCGGCGGGGTCGGCCCCGCCGGGCAGATCAGTGGGCCGAGAACTCTTGCAGCCGGCCGGCCAGCGCCACCGGCACCCGGGCCTTGATCCGGGTGCCGTCGGGGTTGTGCTCCTCCTGCTGCACCCGCCCGTCGGCGTGCAGCCGGGCGACCAGGTCGCCGCGGTGATAGGGGATCACCACGTCCACGGCGGTGTCGGCGGGCACGGCCATCTCGCCCATCCGGTGCCGCAGGGCGTCGATGCCCTCGCCCGTGCGGGCCGAGACGAACATCGCGCCGGGCAGCGCGTGCCGGAGCTTGGCCAGCATCAGGCCGCTCGCGGCGTCGACCTTGTTCACCACCAGCAGCTCGGGCGGCGGGTCACCATGATGATCGGCGATCACTTCGGAGATCACCTCCCGCACCGCGTTGATCTGGGCCAGGGGGTTGACGTCGGAGCCGTCGACCACATGCAGCAACAGGTCGGCGTCGACGACCTCCTCCAGCGTGGAGCGGAAAGCCTCGACCAGTTGGGTGGGCAGGTGCCGGACGAACCCGACGGTGTCGGTGAGCACCAGCGGGCGACCGTCTTCGAACTCGGCGCGGCGAGTGGTGGGCTCCAGGGTGGCGAACAACGCGTCCTGCACCAGGACCCCCGCTCCGGTCAGCGCGTTGAGCAGGCTCGACTTGCCGGCGTTGGTGTAGCCGACGATGGCGACCGACGGCGTATCGCTGGCCAGCCGCCGGCTGCGCTGGGTGTCGCGGACCTGCTTCATGTCCTTGATCTCCCGGCGCAGCTTGGCCATGCGTTCGCGAATGCGGCGGCGGTCGGTCTCGATCTTGGTCTCACCGGGACCGCGCAGGCCCACGCCTCCCCCGCTGCCGCCGGCGCGGCCACCGGCCTGCCGGGACATCGACTCACCCCAGCCGCGCAGCCGCGGCAGCATGTACTCCATCTGGGCCAGCGATACCTGCGCCTTGCCCTCCCGGCTGGTGGCGTGCTGGGCGAAGATGTCCAGGATCAGGGCGGTGCGATCGATGACCTTGACCTTCACCGCCTTTTCCAGCGCGGTGAGCTGCGCCGGCGACAGTTCACCGTCGCAGATCACGGTGTCGGCGCCGGTCGCCAGCACCACTTCGCGTAGCTCCTGGGCCTTCCCCGAGCCGATGTAGGTGGACGGGTCGGGCTTGTCGCGGCGCTGGATGAGCCCTTCGAGCACCTGGGAGCCGGCGGTCTCGGCCAGGGCGGCGAGCTCGGCCATGCTGGCCTCGCTGTCGGCGGCGGTGCCGTCGGTCCACACACCGACCAGCACGACGCGTTCCAGCCGCAGCTGGCGGTACTCGACTTCGGAGACGTCGGTGAGTTCGGTGGACAGACCGGCAACGCGGCGCAGCGCCGACCGTTCTTCCAGCGCGAGCTCGCCGGTGCTTGGCTCCGCGACTGCGGGCGCGTGATTTTGGAATTCAGGTTGTGTCATAGGCAATACAAGATGATGCACGGCGAATCGGCGTCGTGCACTCGAATTAACGCTCCTGCGCGTCCCACCATTCCTCGCTGACCTCCCCGTGCGCCACCAGTACCGACGGCCCCCTCAGGTAGCTGGTGGCGTCGGTGATGGTGACGACGACGTCACCGCCCGGCACCCGCACGGTCAGCGTGCCGGTGGCCGCACCGGCGGCGGCCAGCGCGGCGACGGTGGCCGCGACCGTGCCGGTGCCGCACGAGCGCGTCTCGCCCACACCGCGCTCGTGCACGCGCATCCGCACCGCGCCGTCAACCGGTGAGGTGAGGACTTCGACGTTGACCCCGTCCGGGAATTGGGCGTGGTCGAAGCTGACCGGCGCGGCCACGTCCAGCCGCGCCAGCTCCTCGGCGGTCAGGCCGGGATCCACGCACGCCAGGTGCGGGTTGCCCACGTCGACCGCCAGGCCGGAGAACCGGCGGCCGCCGACGACCGCGCTTCCGGGGCCGAGCGTGTTGGCCTTGCCCATGTCGACGCTGATGTTGGCACGGGTGGCGTCGGCGCGGTGCACGGTGATCGGCCGCGGGCCGGCCGGCGACCCGACCACGAACTCGTCGCGGGCCTCGAGCCCGCTGGCGCGCAGGTAGTGCGCGAACACCCGGACGCCGTTGCCGCACATCTGGGCGAGCGAGCCGTCGGCGTTGCGGTAGTCCATGTACCAGTCGGCCGGGGCCACGCCGTCGGGCAGGCGGTCGAGCACGCCGGCCGCCAGCGCGGCGCCGGCGGTGGTGACGCGCAGTACCCCGTCGGCGCCCAACCCGCGCCGCCGGTCACACAGGGCGGCCACCCGGGCCGCGGTCAGGTCGAGCGCGGCCTGCGCGTCCGGGAGCAGCACGAAGTCGTTCTCGGTGCCGTGGCCCTTCGCGAATTGCACCTGCTCAGGATACGTGGCGCCAGGCTTGCAGGGCTTCGTCGACGAGCCGGGCGCTGTCACCAGCATCCAGCCAGCGGACCCGATGGTCGCGGCGGAACCACGACCGCTGGCGCCGCACGTAGCGTCGGGTGCCCACGTACGTCTGCTCCCGCGCGTCGCGCAGCCGCTCGGCGCCGCCCCCGGCGTCGAGCGCCTCGATCACCTGCGCATAGCCCAGGGCGCGCGACGCGGTGACCCCGTCGCGAAGTCCCTTGTCGAGCAGCGCGGCCACCTCGTCGACCAGCCCCTGGTCGAACATGGCGTCGGTGCGGCGGGCCAATCGCTCGTCGAGAGTCGTTGTCTGGCAATCGAGTCCGACGATGGCGGCGTCCCACCTCGGCGCGCCGATGCGCGGCGCGGACGCGGCGAACGGCCGTCCGGTCAGCTCGACCACCTCGAGCGCCCGCACCGTTCGTCGCGCGTCGGTCGGCAGGATGGCCGCGGCCGCGGCGGGGTCGCGCCGGGCCAGCTCGGCATGCAGGTCGCCGACCCCGACCTCGGCCAGCCGCCGTTCCCAGCGCGCCCGCACGGCCGCATCGGTGGCCGGGAACGACCAGTCGTCGAGTAGGGACTGGATGTAGAGCATGGAGCCGCCCACGATCATGGGCACGGCGCCGCGGGCCGCGATCGCCTCGACGTCCGCGGCCGCGGCGGCCTGGTAGCGGGCGACGGTCGCGGTCTCGGTGACGTCCAGGACGTCGAGCTGGTGATGCGGGATCCCGCGGCGTTGGCCGACGGGCAGCTTGGCGGTGCCGATGTCCATTCCGCGATACAGCTGCATCGCGTCGGCGTTGACGATCTCGGCGCCGCCCTCGAGCCGTTCCGCGATGTCGAGCGCCAGCTGCGACTTGCCCGTTCCGGTGGGGCCGATTATCGCCAGCGGTCGCACGGCCACCTCAGAGCTGCCAGGCACCGGCGAAGTAGCCCACGCCGTAGGGCGCACCCCGGTACAGCTCCTTGGTCGTCCGCGGTCCCGGTGCGGCCAGGCCGGCCAGCACCTGAAAGGCGACCCGGCCCAGGATCTGGCGCGGCAACCGGCCCAGGGCGGCGACGTCGCCCGTGGCCAGCGCGTCGTCGAGGGCCCGCTGCGCGTCGGCGTTGCCGGGGTCGTACCCGCCGGGGGCGGCCGGGGTAAGGGTGTTCGCGCCGTCGGCCACCACCAGCACCCCGATCGGCGTGGGGGACGCGTCGATCTCGGCGCGCAACCGCCGTCCGCGGTCCAGCGCGGCCTCGGCGTCGTGGTCGGCGGAATAGACCCGTGCTTGCGCGGTGGCGTCGGGGCGGACCTGGCCGCGGAGCCAGGCGGCCAGCAACACGCACACGGGCAGCTCGGCGGGGGACTCGTCGTCGGCCCGCGGGGACAGCCGGACCCGGAGGTCCACGCCGAAACCCGCGAGGGTGCCGGCCGTGTCGGGCCCGAACGCCTCGTCACGCCCGGCGGTCCCGATGATGGTCCAGTCCACGGGCAGCAGCGCGGCCGTCGCCAGCACCGCGGCCGCCAGGTCGGTCACCTCCACGGCGGCGGCCCCGGCGAGCTCGGGCACGAGCAACGGCGCCGACGGAACGATCGCAATGCCGCTGAGCACGCCACCAAACTAACGTTTCACCGGCGCGGCGTGTTCAGGCCTCGGCTCTCGCCACCATGACGGGACCGCTGCACGGGTCCGACGCGTCGTCGCCGGACGACCACGCGTCCGCCGTGACGTCTCCGGTGTCACGGCCGACCTGCGCGACCATGGTGGCGGCCTCGCCGCGGGCCAGCGCGATCGTCGCCACGATCACCACCGCCACCGCCGCGAGCAGCACGAAGGCCTTGGGTCCCGCGGCGTTCAGCGTTTCACCGAGCACGAAGATGCCGAGCAGGCCGGCCACCACGGGCTTGGCCACGGTCATCGTCGGCATGGAGGCCGTCAGCGCGCCGGCGCGGAACGCCGACTGCTGGAAGATCATCCCGGTCAGCGCCAGCAGCAACCAGGGCACGAATTCGGGTGCGCTCAACACGGCCAGCGGGCCGGCTTCGCCCACCTCGACGATGCCCTTGGTCAGCACCGCGAACAGGGCCAAAGCGGAGCCCGCCACCACCGCGAGCAGTGCGGCCGCCATCGGGCTGCCCGACCAGATCCGCGCGGCCACCACGCACGCCACCAGCAGCGGCACCATCACCGCGGCCACGATGGCCCACGTGCCGACCGCCGCGCGCTGATCGCCGGAGGCCGGGTCGCCGACGATGATGACCACCGCCAGGGCGCTCGCCAGTATCACCGCCCAGGTCCACTCCCAGCGGGTCACCCGCCGCTTGGTCAGCCGCGCATAGATCGGCAGCGCGAACAACAACGCGGTCACCTGCAACGCGGTCACCAGCACGACCGAGCCCCAGGCCAGGGCCGCGGCCTGCAGGCTGTAATTGACGATCGCCGCCACGCCCCCCAACCACCACCGGGTGTCCCGCAGCGACATGCGGAACAACTCGAGATGGCCGACGTCTTTGTCCGTGATCTCCTGCGCCGAGCGCTGGCGGATCACATCGCCGACCGCGGACGCCAGCGCCGCGCACAATGCGATCAACGCCGCGACATCAACCTTCGACATAGCGACCCCTCACCTCAAAAGTGCCCCGACCAGCTTTCCCTGGGGCAAGGGCAAATACACCCAAAATTTGCATTCAATTCAGCAACAACCGTATGACGTCGCCCACGCCGCCGGCGTTCAGCGAAACACCCTCTGTTGATACTTCACCAACCTATGGAGGCGCTGTGGGTCACGCTGCGATCGGGTAACGACGGCCGCGGCGCACCCCGCCGACGCCAACGCCGGCAAAGCGGCGATGTCCGCCTTGGGCATGGTTTCTGCGTCCGAGCGGGGGTAGGACAGGTGTGATATCCGATGCGCCCACGCCGATGCGTCCCAAGCGGCAAGATCACTGGTGGCGGCGCACGGGCCGCCAAGCTGCTTGAATACTGTTGAGCAGCTGTTGGGAGGGCCGCGACGGCCAGCCCACGGGTGCAGCAGACGGTGCCGCTACGCGCGGCAGGTGCGCGGGACAACGACCGCGCGAAGGGTAGGTGACGAGCGCATGACGGCTGACGAACCCCACGGCGCAGAGCCGGCCGGGCCGGCGCCCCGACCCGTTCCGGGTCCGGTGCCACGCCCGGGACCACGTCCCGGCCCCCGGCCGCAGGGCCCGGGGCCGCGGCCCGCCGCCCACCCGGTGCCGGCGCCGCCCACCAGCGATCCGCATCGGTTCGGTCGCGTCGACGACGACGGCACGGTGTGGCTGATCACCGCCGACGGCGAACGCGTCGTCGGCTCCTGGCAGGCCGGCGACGCCGAAGCCGCCTTCGCCCACTTCGGCCGCCGCTTCGACGACCTGGGCACCGAAGTCACGCTCATGGAGGAGCGGCTCGCGGCGGGCACCGGCGACGCCCGAAAGATCAAGGCCCACGCCTCCGAGCTCGCCGAGACCCTGCCGACGGCGGCCGTACTGGGCGACATCGACGCGCTCGCGCGCCGGTTGACCAGCCTCATCGACCAGGTCGAGGCCACCGTCGCCGCGGAACGCTCGCGCCGCGACGAGCATCGCGCCGCCCAGACTGCGCGCAAGGAGGCGCTGGCCGCCGAGGCCGAGGAGCTGGGCGCCAACTCCACGCAGTGGAAGGCGGCCGGCGACCGGCTGCGGGCCATCCTCGACGAGTGGAAGACCATCAACGGCCTGGACCGCAAGGTCGACGACGCCCTGTGGAAGCGCTATTCGGCGGCCCGGGAGGCGTTCAACCGGCGCCGGGGATCCCATTTCGCCGAGCTGGACCGCGAACGCCTGGGCGTGCGCCAGGCGAAGGAACGACTCTGCGAACGGGCCGAGGAGATGTCCGATTCGACGGACTGGACCGCCACCAGCGCCGAATTCCGCAAGCTGCTCACGGAATGGAAGGCGGCGGGCCGAGCCGCCCGCGACGTCGACGACGCGCTGTGGCGGCGGTTCAAGGCGGCCCAGGACGTCTTCTTCGCGGCCCGCAACGCGGCGACGGCGGAGAAGGACGCGGAGCTGTGGGCCAACGCCACCGCCAAGGAGGCGCTGCTGGCCGAGGCGGAGAGGATCGACACCAGCAACCACGACGCGGCCAGGGCGGCGCTGCGTTCGATCGCCGACAAGTGGGACGCGATCGGCAAGGTGCCGCGCGAGCGGTCCGCCGAATTGGAGCGTCGGCTGCGCGCGGTCGAGAAGAAGGTGCGCGATGCGGGCGAGGCCGATTGGTCCGATCCGCAGGCACAGGCCCGCGCCGAGCAATTCCGCACCCGCGCCGAACAATACGAGCGGCAGGCCGAAAAGGCCGCGGCGGCGGGCCGCACCAAAGAGGCCGAAGAGGCCAGGGCCAACGCCGAACAGTGGCGGCAGTGGGCGCAGGCGGCCGCCCAGGCGCTGACCCGTAAGCCCTAGGCTTCGGAGTCCCCGGAGGTCCGGTCGGTCGATCCCCCGCCCAGGCTGTCGAGCAGCGTCATCGACTGCTGCTGCGCCGCGACCCGGCGCCGCTCCTCCTCGGCCGCGAGTTGCACGATGGTCCGCGACCACACCACCCGGGCCCATTGGTAGGTCAGCACGAGGACGACGATCCACGCCGCGATCAGCCCCACCCCGGGGCCGGGGTGTCCCGCGGCCACGGTCTGGCGCGACCAGATGGCCAGCATCCCCGCCGCGCCGGCCAGCGCCGAACCCGCCAGCGCGACCCAGGCCAGCGCCCAACGCCGGGTCACCAACGCCAGCATGGAGAACCCGACGCCGAAAACGAGTGTCAGCCAGGCGAAGACGCGCGACGGCAGCGCCACCGCGGCCGCGCCGGCGCCGTGGCTGCTGAACAACACGTCCCAGCCGCGCACCGAGCCGGTGTGCGGCAGGATGAACGATCCCAGCAGCACGAAGACCAGGATCGCCACGACGAAACCGCGTGGACCCGGGTCGAATCCGCGCGCGACGCGGCGCTCGGCGGCCTCGATTTCGCTCCGCAGGGCGTGGAAATGGGGGTGTTCTTCGTTCATCGGGCACATCCAAGGGTTTCGGTGGGTTCCGCCGGGCCGGGCGGTCCGACGGCGGGCATGCCGAGACCGACGCCGCCGCCGCGCCGCCCGGCGGCGTGCGCGTCTCCCGCGCGGGTGCGGCGATGGCTGAGGATGCCCGCGTCGGCGATGAGGTGGTGCGGCGCGGCCTGGGTGATCACCGCGGTGACGACGTCCCCCGGCCGCACCCGGTCGGCTCCGGATTTGTCCAAGCCGAAGTGCACCAGGCGGCCATCGCGGGCGCGCCCCGTCATCCGGGAAGTGCGGGTGTCCTTGCGCCCCTCGCCGACGGCGACCAGCAATTCGACGGTCTGGCCGACCAGCGCCCGATTGCCTTCCAGCGAGATCTGCTCCTGCAGCTCGACCAGCCGCTCGTAGCGTTCCTGCACAACGGCTTTCGGGAGTTGCCCGTCGAGCTCGGCGGCCGGGGTGCCGGGCCGCTTGGAGTACTGGAAGGTGAACGCGGCCGCGAACCGGGCCTGCCGCACCACCTCCAGGGTTTCGGCGAAGTCCGCTTCGGTCTCGCCGGGGAACCCGACGATCAGGTCGGTGGTGATGGCGGCGTGCGGCATGGCCGCGCGGACGCGGTCCAGGATGCCGAGGTAACGCTCGGCGCGGTACGAGCGCCGCATGGCGCGCAGCACCCGGTCCGAGCCCGACTGCAGCGGCATGTGCAGGGCGGGGCAGACGTTCGGCGTCTGCGCCATGGCCTCGATGACGTCGTCGGTGAATTCGGCCGGATGCGGGGAGGTGAACCGCACGCGCTCCAAGCCGTCGATGTCTCCGCAGGCCCGCAGCAGTCGCGCGAAGGCGCCGCGATCGCGCGGCAGCGTCGGGTCGGCGAACGACACCCCGTAGGCGTTGACGTTCTGGCCCAGCAGCGTGACTTCGAGCACGCCGTCGTCCACCAGCGCCCTCACCTCGGCCAGGACGTCGGCCGGGCTGCGGTCGACCTCCTTGCCCCGCAGCGAGGGGACGATGCAGAACGTGCAGCTGTTGTTGCACCCGACGGAGACGGAAACCCACGCGGCGTAAGCGGATTCGCGTGCGCTCGGCAGCGACGACGGAAACTCCTGCAGCGACTCGGCGATCTCCACCTGGGCGGTCTTGTTGTGCCGGGCCCGTTCGAGCAGCGCGGGCAGCGACCCGATGTTGTGCGTGCCGAACACGACGTCGACCCAGGGCGCCTTGCGCAGCAACGCGTCCCGGTCCTTCTGGGCCAGGCAGCCCCCGACCGCGATCTGCATCTCAGCGTTGGCGCGCTTACGCGGGGCCAGGTGGCTGAGGTTGCCGTACAACTTGTTGTCGGCGTTCTCGCGGACCGCGCAGGTGTTGAAGACGACGACGTCGGCGTCGGCACCCTCGACGGCCCGCTGATAGCCGGCGGCCTCCAGCAGACCCGCCAACCGCTCGGAGTCGTGGACGTTCATCTGGCAGCCGTAGGTGCGGACCTGATACGTCCGCGCCGAAACCACCACCGAAGTCACGGAGCCATGGTACGGCGGCCGGTCGGCCCGCGAGAAACCGCACGTCAGCGGGCTAGACCCGGCGACGCTCCCGTTCGGCGGCCAGCTCGGCGAGGACGACCTCGCAGGCCAGGTTCTGGCTGTAGCCGCGCCGCGCAAGCATCCCGACCAGCCGGCGGGTGATTCGCGCGTCGTCGCCGTCCAGCGTCTCCCGGCGCAGCTTGGCCCGCACCAACTGCTCGGCCCGGTCCCGCTCGGCCCCGGCGTCGATCCCGGACAGCGCCGCGGCGATCACGTCCCTGTCCACACCCTTGGTGTGCAGTTCGGCGGCCAGGGCGCGCTTGCTCTTTCCCGCCTTCGCCCGGCGGGCCTGCACCCACTGCTGCGCGAAGTCGGTGTCGTCGACCAGGCCGACGGCGGCCAGCCGGTCGAGCACGGAAGCGCTGACGTCTTCGGGGTAACCGCGTTTTGCCAGCTGTCCGTGCAGCTCGGCGCGAGTGCGCGCCCTCGTGGTGAGCAGGCGCAGACACAGCGTCCGCGCCTGCTCCTCGCGGGACGGCTCAGAAATCGACGGGGGCGGGCAGGACGCTGTCATCGGACAAGCCATCGGTGACGACCGGGCCAATGCCGAGCTTCTCCTTGATCTTCTTCTCGATCTCGTTGGCCACCTCGTCGTTTTCCATCAGGAAGGTGCGGGCGTTCTCCTTGCCCTGACCGAGCTGCTCGCCCTCATAGGTGAACCAGGAACCGGACTTGCGGATGAAGCCCTGCTCCACGCCCATGTCGATCAGCGAGCCTTCCCGGCTGATCCCCCTGCCGTAGAGGATGTCGAATTCGGCCTGCTTGAACGGCGGCGACACCTTGTTCTTGACGACCTTGACGCGGGTGCGGTTGCCGACCGCGTTGGTGCCGTCCTTGAGCGTCTCGATCCGGCGCACGTCCATGCGCACCGACGCGTAGAACTTGAGGGCCTTTCCACCCGTGGTGGTTTCCGGGCTGCCGAACATCACGCCGATCTTCTCGCGCAGCTGGTTGATGAAGATCGCGGTGGTGCCCGAATTGTTCAGCGCGCCAGTCATTTTCCGCAACGCCTGGCTCATCAGCCGGGCCTGCAACCCGACGTGGCTGTCACCCATCTCGCCCTCGAGTTCCGCGCGCGGCACCAGCGCCGCCACCGAGTCGATGACCAGGATGTCCAGCGCGCCGGAGCGGATCAGCATGTCGGCGATCTCGAGGGCCTGCTCCCCCGTGTCGGGCTGGCTGACCAGCAGGGAATCGGTGTCCACGCCGAGCTTCTTGGCGTAATCGGGGTCCAGGGCGTGCTCGGCGTCGATGAACGCCGCGACGCCACCGGCGGCCTGGGCGTTGGCCACCGCGTGCAGGGCGACGGTGGTCTTACCCGAGGATTCCGGGCCGTAGATCTCCACGACCCGGCCGCGGGGCAGACCGCCGATGCCCAGGGCCACGTCCAGTGCGATGGATCCGGTCGGGATGACCGAGATCGGCTGACGCATCTCGTCGCCGAGACGCATCACCGAGCCTTTGCCGTAGCTCTTTTCGATCTGGGCCATCGCCAGTTCGAGAGCCTTCTCGCGGTCGGGGGCTTGCGCCATGGTGCCTCTCCTATGGTTCGGTGTGTTCGGTGACCGGTGTCGGTCGGTTGGCCGTGACACTAGAGAGGGCCACCGACAAGTTGACTCACCGAACGTTTCCCACAGTAGCCGAACACCTGTTCGATTCAAGCGGACACGCCGAACCGGTGACAGCGTGTGGCAACATCGGCCACCGAAAGGCGCTGACGGGGCCCATACGCTCGAGCAAACCGGTGTGAATCCGGTGCGGTCCCGCCACGGTGACCGGGATGGGGATCGCCCCCTCCCGAGAGCCCAGATACTCACCGTCAGCGCTTCCTCACGACAGCTTCCTCACGACAACTGGGGCGGATCTCCCCAGAGAGGCCTGGTTGCGCATACATGACCGTGCGAGACATCTACGCTGGGCTGGCCGAAATATCTACCTACAAAGGGTTTTTCGCGCTGACCGTCGGCGGTGACGCGGCCGGGTGGCATCCGGTCCGGCAGGCCTACGCCGACGGGTTCACCGACTTGGTCGAGGCCACCGCCCGGCGCTATCACACGACGGATCTGCGGATCAGCGCCTCGCTGGTGCACCTCGGCCACGCCACCCGGCTGTGGTCACCCATGCTCGCGTGCGCGCTCGGTCACGGTGTCGTCCCCGACCTGGCCGACCTGCAACGCGCCGATGACGGGGCGCAACTGCGGTTGCCCGCTCCGGTCGGGATCCCGGCCTGCTCACCGGACGCGCTCTACCGGCTGGTCGTGCACGAGCACATGCAGGAGCTCGCCGCCGGTCTGCGAGTGGGGCTGGCGCCCGCGCTGCTGGCGGGCAACATCTCCTCGGCGCTGATCGGAGCTGCCCGGGCCCTGCTCGCCGCGCGGCCCGACCTGGGCGCGCGGATCACCGAGATGGTCCGCGCGCTGCAGGGCACCGGTGTGCTGGCCGGATCGGGCGTCGTCACCGGCCCTCCCCTGGGCTTCAGACGTCGTAGTTGCTGTCTCTTCTATCGCCTGCCCGGCGGATCCGTCTGCGGCGACTGCGTCTTCGAGAAGCCACCGTCATCGAACCGGAGATTGAGTGTGCGTCCAGGGCTTTGAGTGTGCGTCCAGGGCGGGAAAACGGCCCCGATCGCGCCACCGCTACACACTCGAAGCCACAAGCGCACACGCAACGCCGCCATCGACGGATTCACCACTGGTCACGCGGCACGTCGAAGTCGACGCACAGGGCCCGCCACACGTCGCGGGGCTCGACCCCGTCCTCGATCGCCTGGGCGGCGGTGCGGCCGCCGAAACCGGTCAGCACGTGGTCGGCCAGCACCGAAGAGCCGTACGCCGCACCGAACCTCAGGACCACCCGTTCGTTGAATTCCGTTAGCCGCACGCCAGCAAGATACCCATCGGGCAGGAGTCGGACACCGGCCCCGTCACCGCCAGCTGGCCGGCAGGTCGGTCCAGTGGTTGGGGCAGAAGTCCTGGACGGCCTCCGACATGGTGGTCCGCGCGCGCTCCGCCGACATCCTGGAGCGCAACTGCATGAAGGCGTATTCGACCGGCTGCAAGCCCTGTTGAGCGGCAACCGGGTCGTCCATCAACTGGCATGCCTGCTGCTCGTCGCCGCTGTCCGCGCGCGCGACTCCCGAGCTGAACATCAAGGCCAGAAGCAGGCCGCCGGCGGCGATCGCCCTCATTGCCATTGCCCTCCCGTCGCGATCCGGCCCGTCATCCCGTCCGGGCGAGCGCTTCGTGGCACACGCGGACCGGATCGGCCACACTGGCGATGCTAGCGGCGGCGGATCGGGCGGCCGCCCGATAACACGGCGACGACAGCACCTCGTTGACCGCGGCCACCAGCGCCTCGGGGGTCAGCGGCCGGATCAGCCGCCCGCTGCCCTGCCGGACCACCCGGTTGGCCATCTCCCACTGATCACCGCCCCCGGGCACCACCACCAGCGGCACCCCCGCCAGCAGCGTCTTGGCCACCATGCCGTGGCCCCCGCCGCAAATCACCAGGTCGGCGTGCGTCAACAGCTCCGCCTGGCTGCCCAACCCGACCACCGCCCACGGCGGCACCCGCAGATCCGTCCCGCCCAGCCGCGAGACCACCAGCCGCGATCCGGCCGGGAGCGTCTCCCCGGGCCGCAGGTGGGCCAGCGCGACCTCGGCCAGTCCCTCGGTTCCGGTCGACGCGGTCGACGGCGCGACCACCACCACGGGCCCCGATCCGGCCGGGATCTCCAGCACCCGATCGGTCGGTTCGAAGTGCAGGGGACCCACCAGCACGGCCTCCGCCGGCCAGTCCGGCCGCGGCACCTCGAGGGCCGGCAGGGTAGCGATCAGGCGCCGCAGCGGCCCGGGGTCGCGGGCGGGCAGCCCGATCTCCACCCGCACGGCGGCGCGCTGCCGCAGGCCCGCGCGCCAGGATCGCGCGGTGAGCGCGCGCATGATCGCATCGCGGAGCCGGCCGCGCAGGCCGGTGCCCGGCGCCAGCCCGCTGCCTATCGGCGGCAACCCCTTCGACGGCAGGTACAGGGGATGCGGGTCGAGCTCGATCCACGGGATGCCCAACAGCTCCGCGGCCATGCCACCAGCGGCGGTGATGACGTCGGACACCACCAGGTCGGGCGCCAGGTCGCGCAGCGCAGGCGCGTTGAGGACGGCCATCCGCGCCGCGCGCCGATGGATGCGGGCCCCGGCGTCGACATCGTCGTCGGTGGCCACGAGCCCGTCCAGCACGGCGGCGTCGATGCCGGCGGCGCGGGCGGTGTCGATCCACTCCGCGCCGGTGAACAGCGTCGGCTCGTCGCCGGCGTCGGCGAAGCGTTGGCACAGCGCGATCGCGGGAAACGAGTGACCGGGATCAGGCCCGGCGACCACAGCGACACGCATCGGCCTCACCCTGCCACAGCGCGCGACCCCCACGCTCGCCTACGCTGGCAGTCATGACCGAGCTGACCGGTACAACCGTTGCGAACACCCGCACGGTCGAGGGCTTTCTGAACGCCCTGCAGGACGCGGATTACGACGCCGCCGACGCGGCACTCGACGACAACCTCGTCTACGAGAACGTGGGGTTGCCGACGATTCACGGCCGCGTCCGAGCCATGAAGCTGTTTCGCCAGATGGACGGCCGGGCCGCCTTCGAGGTGAAGATCCATCGCATCGCCGCCGACGGCGGGGCGGTGCTCACCGAGCGCACCGACGCCCTGATCTTCGGCCCGGTGCGGCTTCAGTTCTGGGTGTGCGGCGTGTTCGAGGTCCACGACGGGCGAATCACGTTGTGGCGCGACTACTTCGACTTCTTCGACATGTTCAAGGCCACCCTTCGTGGCCTGGCGGCCGTGGTGCTGCCGTCGCTCAAAGCGACGTTCTAGCCGCGGTCATCAGCTGGCGCCGCGCAGCCCGCCGAGTTCGTCGAAAGCCTGCGCCCAACCGACCAGGCGGTCGGTCGCCCCGGCCAGCTCGGCGCGGTAGCGCTGCGAGGCGGCCAACTGATCACCGTTGGCCGACGACACCAATTGGGCTGCGGCGGTGACCATTTCGTTGTACTGGCGCACGCCGGCGCTCAGCTGCGCGGTGAACGCGTTGATGGTCGGCACCAGATACGACCGCGACGATTCGCTGGACTGCGCCGCCCGCTCCATCGACACCACCTCCGCGGCGGTGGCCGCCATGGCCGCCGAGGTCTTGTTGGCGGCCGCGGTCAGGTCGCGGATCTCGGCCGTGGGCAACATGGAGCCCCGCTCGATCACGTTCAGCAGCGACAGGAAGCCGCGTTCGGAGGCGCCCAGCGCGTACATCGCGGGCCGCGCCGCCGAGCCGGGCGGCGGCAGCCGACGGACGTTCGTGGGGCGCGGTGTGGGTAGCGGCTCGGAACGCAGCCACCGGTAGCGGAACAGCAACAGCGTCGCGGGGATGGCCATGACGACCGCGACGGCGCCGGTGATCTCCAGCAGCAGCGCGAACCAACCCCAGGCCGCCAGCAGCATCGTCACGGCCGCCCAGAACACGCAGCCGGCGCTGAAGATCAGGCCCCAGCGCAGCGCCCGGCGACGCCGCCGCAGCAGCCGCGCGCGGGGGTCCGCGGCGGCGCTGATCTTCTGGGCCACCAGGTCCGACAGGTCGGCGGCGGTGGCCAGCCCACGCCCGAGCAAGGTGCGCCAGAGCCCCCGCTGCGTCTCGGTCACCGCCACGACACCGCGCTACTGGCCAAAGGGCTTTTCGGTGGCCGCGCCCCCGGTGGTCTCGGCGGGCGCGGGGGCCGCTTCCGGAGTGGCCCCGGCCGCGGGCGTCGCCCCGGTCGGCAACGCCTCGCCGCGCATCGACGCGCGGATCTGCTCCAGCCGCGAGTGACCGGCCATCTGCACGCCGGCCTGCTCGACCTCGAGCATCCGGCCCTGCACCGAGCCCTGCGCGAGCTCGGCGGCCCCGACCGCGTTGGCGTAGCGGCGTTCGATCTTGTCGCGCACCTCGTCGAGGTTGGGCACGTTGCCGGGCGCGGCGATCTCGCTCATCGACCGCAGCGAGGCGCTCACCTGTTCCTGCATCTTCGCCTGCTCGAGCTGGCTGAGCAGCTTGGTGCGCTCGGCGATCTTCTGCTGCAGCACCATCGCGTTCTGCTCAACCGCCTTCTTGGCCTGGGCGGCCGCGTTCAGCGCCTGATCGTGCAGGGTCTTGAGGTCCTCGACGCTCTGCTCGGCGGTCACCAGTTGGGCCGCGAACGCCTCGGCGGCGTTGTTGTATTCGGTGGCCTTGGCGGCGTCGCCGGATGCGGTGGCCTGGTCGGCGAGCGTCAGGGCCTGACGCACGTTGACCTGCAGCTTCTCGATGTCGGCGAGTTGCCGGTTGAGTCGCATCTCCAGCTGACGCTGGTTGCCGATCACCTGCGCCGCCTGCTGGGTCAGCGCCTGATGCGTGCGCTGCGCTTCCTCGATGGCCTGCTGGATCTGCACTTTGGGGTCGGCGTGCTCGTCGATCTTCGCGTTGAACAGCGCCATGAGGTACTTCCACGCTTTGACGAACGGATTGGCCATGAGTGAGCTCCACCTTCGCTTCTTGTGGGCTGGAGGGTCCCGGGATGGGCCCGTCGCTTGTCGCTCAATTTAGTGGGTCGGCGCCGATCGCCCTACCCCTGACGCAGGATCCTTGGTGCGGGCGGCGATCAGGCGATCGCCAGGGAGGCCACCGGCGGGATGACGACCTTGGTGTCGGCGTCGATGCTGGGACCGCGCAGCCCGTCGGCGGGAGCCCGCTCCACGCCGGCCATCCGCTCGCCGGCGTCGATCAGGACCGACGACAGCGGCACCTGCAGCGCGTCGCAGATCGCGTTGAGCAGCTCGCTGGAGGGCTCCTTGCGCCCGCGCTCGACCTCGGACAGATAGCCCAGGCTTACCCGCGCCGAATCGGACACCTCCCGCAGCGTCCGGCCCTGCGTCATCCGGGCCTCCCGCAGCACGTCGCCGATGACCTCGCGCACTAATGGCGGCATTTTCCGCCCTCCTTCGTCCAGTCAGCCCGCCGGAGCGAAAACCGCCCCGTTCGGCAGGCGCTCATTAGGTGGAACGCGGGCGGCGGGGTCTTGGTTCCCGTTCGGCGGCCACGAATTCAGTCGACAGATTCAGTCGACAGATTCAGTCGGCAGATTCAGTCGGCCGACCGGCGCACTTCCCTGACGGTGGACACCACGTAGTCGATGCCGGTGACGATGGTCAGCACGATGGCCGCCCCCATCACCACCGCCGCGACCACGCGGAAGGGCCCGGACACGGGCAGGATGAACAAGCCGATCGCCACCGACTGCACCACGGTCTTGATCTTGCCGCCCCAGCTGGCGGGGATGACGCCGCGGCGAATCACCGCCAGGCGCAGCACGGTCACGCCGACCTCGCGGGCCAGGATCACCACCGTGACCCACCAGGGCAGGTCGCCGAGCATCGAGAGCCCGATCAACGCCGACCCGATCAGCGTCTTGTCCGCGATCGGATCGACGAACGCGCCGAATTCGGTTGCCATCCCGTAGTTGCGGGCCAGCAGGCCGTCCAACCGATCGGTGATGACCGCGAGGGTGAAAATCACGAAAGCCACGACCCGGAAGGCGATCTCGTGCCCGTCCTTGGCGAACAGCGCGAGCAGGAAGACCGGGACCAACACCAGCCGCAGCAGCGTCAGCGTGTTGGCGAGATTTGCGATGTGGGCGCGGCCTGGGGGTCCCATCACCGGACCCGTTTGCGGCTGCCCCGACACCGCAACAGAATAACTGTTGGTCAGCACGCCCGTCCCCGATGCCGATACTGTTAGCCGTGACCGAAAGTTCGCAGGACTGCCTGGTGCGACGCGCGCGAACCTCCGATGTCCCCGCAATCAAGCGACTCGTCGACACCTACGCCGGCAAGATCCTGCTGGAGAAGAACCTGGTGACGCTGTACGAGGCGGTCCAGGAGTTCTGGGTGGCCGAGCGCGGGGGCGACGTCGTCGGGTGCGGCGCGCTGCACGTGATGTGGTCCGACCTGGGCGAGATCCGCACGGTCGCGGTCGACCCGGCGATGACCGGCCACGGCATCGGCCACGCGATCGTCGACCGGCTGCTGGCGGTCGCGCGCGAGCTGCAGCTCAAGCGGCTGTTCGTGCTGACGTTCGAGACCGAGTTCTTCGGCAAGCACGGGTTCACCGAGATCGAGGGCACCCCGGTGACCGCCGAGGTGTTCGAGGAGATGTGCCGCTCCTACGACATCGGGGTCGCCGAGTTCCTGGATCTGAGCTACGTCAAGCCCAATATCCTGGGCAACTCCCGCATGCTGCTGGTGCTGTAGCCCGCCGAACGTGCACTCATGGCGAGATTTCGGCTATTTTTTCGCCCTCAGAGCACGCTCGGCGTTAGTCGTCGGCGTCGCCCCCGACCGCGTCGCTGCCGCCGCGGATCAAGGCCAGCGTTCCGGCCAGCTCGTCGGGCTTGACCAGCACCTCACGCGCCTTCGACCCCTCGCTGGGCCCGACGATGCCGCGGGTCTCCATCAGGTCCATCAGCCGGCCGGCCTTGGCGAAGCCGACGCGCAGCTTGCGCTGCAGCATCGACGTTGAGCCGAACTGGCTGGACACCACCAGCTCGACGGCCTGCAGGAACACGTCCATGTCGTCGCCGATGTCCGGGTCGACGTCGGTGCGCTCGCCGGTGGGCTTGGCCGTGGTGACGCCATCGGTGTACTCGGGCTCGGCCTGGTCCTTGCAGGCGCTGACGACCGCGTGGATCTCCTCGTCGGTGATGTAGGCGCCCTGCAGCCGCAGCGGCTTGCTGGCGCCCATCGGCAGGAACAGGCCGTCGCCCATGCCGATCAGCTTCTCGGCACCGGCCTGGTCCAGGATGACCCGGCTGTCGGTCAGCGACGACGTGGCGAACGCCAGCCGCGACGGCACGTTGGTCTTGATCAACCCGGTGACGACGTCCACCGACGGGCGCTGGGTGGCCAGCACCAGGTGGATGCCCGCCGCACGGGCCTTCTGGGTGATCCGCACGATGGCGTCCTCGACGTCGCGGGGTGCGGTCATCATCAGGTCGGCCAGCTCGTCGACGATGGCGACGACGTACGGGTAGGGCCGGTATTCGCGCTGGCTGCCCAGCGGCGCGGTGATGGCCCCGGAGCGCACCTTGGCGTTGAAGTCGTCGATGTGACGCACCCGGGAGGCCTGCATGTCCTGGTAGCGCTGCTCCATCTCCTCGACCAGCCACGCCAGCGCGGCGGCGGCCTTCTTGGGCTGGGTGATGATGGGGGTGATCAGGTGCGGGATGCCCTCGTACGGCGTCAGCTCCACCATCTTCGGGTCGATCAGGATCATCCTGACCTCCTCCGGCGTGGCCCGGGTCAGCAGCGACACCAGCATGGAGTTGACGAAGCTCGACTTACCCGAGCCGGTGGAGCCGGCGACCAGCAGGTGCGGCATCTTGGCCAGGTTGGCCGAGATGAAGTCGCCCTCGATGTCCTTGCCCAGCCCGATCACCAGCGGGTGGTGGTCGCGGCGGGTCGACGGCGCGGTCAGCACGTCGGCCAGCCGCACCATCTCCCGGTCGGTGTTGGGCACCTCGATGCCGACGGCGGACTTGCCGGGGATCGGCGCCAGCATGCGCACGCTCTCGGTGGCCACCGCGTAGGCGATGTTCTTCTGCAGTGCGGTGATCTTCTCCACCTTGACGCCGGGGCCGAGTTCGACCTCGTAGCGGGTGACGGTCGGCCCGCGGGTGCAGCCGGTGACGGCGGCGTCGACCTTGAACTGGGTGAGCACCTCGCTGATGGCGTCGGCCATGACGGTGTTGGCGGCGCTGCGCTTCTTGGGCGGGTCGCCGGCGACCAGCAGGTTCAGCGAGGGCAGCGTGTAGGGGCCCTCGACGACGCGGTCGAGCACCTCGGTCTTCTTGTCGCGGCGGCGGCTCTTCCCGATGGCCGGCTCCGGCGTGGTGGGGATGTCGTCCTCGTTGTCGCGCAGGGCGGGCGCCGGGTCCGCCACCGACCACGCGTGCGGCTTGTCGTCGGGGGCCGGCGCGCCCTCGTCGTCGAAGCCGTCGGAGAAGTCGTCGGCGGCATAGGAATCGGCATCGGAATCGGCGTCGTCGAAGTCGTCGTAGTCGTATTCGTCGTCGTCGCTGAGCAGTCGGGCGCCGAACATGTTGCGGACCGCGTCGGGCACCTCCCGGATGGTCGTCCCGGTAAGCAACAGCAGGCCGAACATGAAGCCGATGAACAGCAACGGCGCCGCGATCCATGCCGTCAGCCCGTCCGACAGCGGCCCCCCGATGGCGAAGCCGACGAATCCCGCCGCGCGGCGCCGGGCCTCCGGGTCCTCGGGCGAGCCGGACCACAGGTGGCGCAGCCCCAGCACGGAAAGGGCGATCAGGGTGGCGCCCAGGATCAGCCGGGGCCGCGCGTCGGGATTGGGTTGGGTGCGCATCAGCGTCACCGCCACGCCGGCGGTGACGACGGGGAGGGCCAGGACGCCAGCCCCGATGAAGGTGCGCAACAGCGTGTCGACCCACGCGCCGACCGGCCGGGCGGCGTCGAACCAGGAGCTCGCGGCGACCACGACGGACAGGGCGAGCAGCATCAGCGCGATGCCGTCGCGGCGGTGTCCCGGGTCGATCTCCCGGGCCCGCCCGATCGACCGCGCCGCGCCGCCCGTGCTCCGCGCGGCCATCAGCCAGGTGGCGCGCAGGGCACGGCCGCCAGTCAGCCCGGCGGCCACCAACAGCGAATGGTTGCGCCGCCTGGCGGGCCTGCTCGGCCGCTTGCGAGGTGCCGCCGGCCGCGCGCGACCCGACCCGCTCCGCGAAGGGGCCTTTGACCTGCTCGTTCTGGCTTTGGAGCGGGCGGCCGTCTTGTTAGCCATGTCGGCCAGGGTAGTCGCATCGACATCATCTGCACCACCCGCCACACGGGTAACGGTTCGGCCTCGTGCGCCATCTGGCGGGTCGGGCGCCTGACCGCGTGAGTAGGGTGACAACCGGTGACTGAAGTTGTGCGCGTCACCCCACCCCGTTTGCCCCAGGAGGCCCCAGCATGCCCGTCGTCGTCGTTGCCACCATGACCGTCAAACCGGAGTCGGTCGACACAGTCCGCGACATCCTCACGCAGGCGGTGGAGGAAGTGCACAACGAACCGGGCTGCCAGTTGTACTCGCTGCACCAATCGGGCGAGACCTTCGTGTTCGTCGAGCAGTGGGCGGACGAAGAGGCGCTCAAGGCCCACAGCACCGCGCCGGCCATCGGCAAGATGTTCGGCGCGGCCGGCGAGCACCTCGCCGGGGCGCCGGACATCAAGATGCTGCAGCCGGTTCCCGCGGGGGACCCGGACAAGGGTCAGCTCCGGTCCTGATGGCCAGGCCACTCGAGGGCAAGGTCGCCTTCATCACCGGTGCGGCCCGCGGGCAGGGACGCGCGCATGCGGTACGTCTCGCCGCCGACGGCGCGAACATCATCGCGGTCGACCTGTGCGAGCAGATCGCCAGCGTTCCCTATCCCCTGGCCACCGAGGACGACCTGGCGGAGACCGTCAAGCTGGTCGAGGACGCCGGCGCTCGCATCGTGGCCGCTCGTGGCGACGTGCGCGAGCGGGCGTCACTGTCGGCCGCGCTGCAGTCGGGTCTGGACGAGTTCGGCCGGCTCGACATCGTCGTGGCCAACGCCGGCATCGCCCCGATGCAGTCCGGCGACGACGGCTGGCGCGACGTGATCGACGTCAATCTGACCGGCGTCTACAACACGATCAAGGCCGCCATCCCGACCATGGTCAAGCAGGGCACCGGGGGCTCGATCGTGCTGATCAGTTCGAGCGCCGGCCTGGCCGGTGTCGGTAGCCCCGATGCCGGCTCGGTCGGCTACGCCGCCGCCAAGCACGGCGTGGTGGGATTGATGCGGGTGTACGCGAATCTGCTTGCCACCCAGTATATTCGAGTCAACTCGATCCATCCCTCCGGTGTGGAGACCCCGATGATCAACAATGAGTTCACCCGGGAGTGGCTGGCCAAGATGGCCGCCGCGACCGACACGCCGGGAGCCATGGGTAATGCCATGCCGGTGGAGGTGCTGCAGGTCGAAGACGTCGCCAACGCGGTGGCGTGGCTGGTGTCCGACCAGGCCCGCTACATCACCGGTGTGACGTTGCCCGTCGATGCCGGGTTCTTGAACAAGTAGCGGCGCATGGCCCGAAATCCCGCCGCGCAGACCGCCTTCGGACCGATGGTGCTGGCGGCGGTCGAACACAACGAGCCCCCGGGCCGCCGTCTGGTGGACGACGACCTCGCGGAACTGTTCCTGCCGACGCCGCTGCGCTGGCTCGTCGCGGCGACGCGCGCGGCGCCGGTGCGCCGCCTGATGATCCGCGCATCGGAGTGGTCCGGCCGCGGCCTGTGGGCGAACCTGGCCTGCCGCAAGCGGTTCATCGGCGACAAGCTGGCCGAAGCCCTGGACGGCATCGACGCGGTCGTCATCCTCGGCGCCGGATTGGACACGCGCGCATACCTTTTGACACGGCAGGTCCGCATCCCCGTCTTCGAGGTGGACCTGCCGGTCAACATCGCCCGCAAGCTCAAGACGGTCCGGCGGGTGCTCGGCGGACCGCCGATGTCGGTGCGGCAGGTGGCACTGGACCTGGAGCGCGACGACCTGCTCACCTCCCTGGCCGAGCACGGCTATCACACCGACTACCGGACGTTCTTCATCTGCGAGGGGGTGACCCAGTACCTCAGCGAGGAGACCGTCCGGCGGACCTTGGAGGGGTTGCGCGCGGCCGCGCCCGGCAGCCGTTTCGTCTTCACCTACGTCCGGCGGGATTTCATCGACGGCACCAACCGGTACGGCACCCGCACGCTCTATCGCAGCGTGCGCCAGCGGCGGCAGTTGTGGCGGTTCGGCCTGCTGCCCGACGAGGTCGGCGGGTTCGTCGGCGAATACGGCTGGCGGCTGCTCGAGCAGGCCGGCCCCGACGAGCTCGTTGCGCGTTACGTCGCACCCACCGGCCGCAAACTCCCTGCCTCCCAGGTGGAGTGGTCGGCCTACGCGGAGAAGCTTTAGCGCGCTGCGCCGTGGACGGGTTCAGACCTCGATGACCGTCGGCACGATCATCGGCTGCCGGCGGTACGTCTCGCCCACCCACTTGCCGACCGTGCGGCGCACCGCCTGGGCGATGCGGCCCGGGTCGGTGATGCTGTCGGCGGCGAGCAATTCCAGCTCGGCCTCGACCCGGCGCACGGCGGGCTCCAGCGCCTTGGGGTCTTCGGAGAACCCGCGCGAATGCAGGTGCGGCGCGGCCGCGGGGCGCCCGGTGCCGCGCTGGACGACCACGGTCACCGCGATGAAACCCGATGACAGGATGAGCCGCTCGCCCAGCGTGATATCGCCGACGTCGCCGCTGATCAGCCCGTCGACGAACATCTTGCCCACCGGCACCGCCCCGGCGATCGACGCCGTGCCGGCGACCAGGTCGACGCTGACGCCGTTCTCGGCCAACAGGATCGACTCCTCCGGCACCCCGGTGCTGGCCGCCAGCTTGGCGTTGGCGCGCAGCATCCGCCAGGTACCGTGCACGGGCATGACGTTGCGCGGCCGCACGCCGTTGTAGAGGAACAGCAGCTCACCGGCGTAGGCGTGGCCCGAGACATGCACGCGCGCTTGGGCGTTGGTGACGACGCGGGCGCCGATCTTGGCGAGCGCGTCGATCACGCCGTATACCGCCTCCTCGTTGCCGGGGATGAGCGAGGACGCCAGCACCACCAGGTCCCCCGCGGTGAGCGTGATGCTGCGATGCTCGCCGCGCGACATCCGCGACAGCGCCGACATGGGTTCGCCCTGGGTACCGGTGGTGATCAGCACCACCCGCTCGGGCGGCATCAGCTCGGCCGCGCCGATGTCGATCACGTCGGCATCGTCGACCCGCAGGAATCCCAACTCGCGGGCGATGCCCATGTTGCGCACCATCGACCGCCCGACGAACGACACCCGCCGGCCCAATGCCACCGCCGCGTCGATGATCTGCTGGACGCGGTCCACGTTGGAGGCGAAGCACGCCACGATGACGCGGCCCTCGGCGCCGCGGATCAACCGGTGCAGCGTCGGTCCCACTTCGCTTTCGGACGGTCCCACGCCGGGGATCTCGGAGTTGGTCGAGTCGCACAGGAACAGGTCCACCCCGGCGTCGCCGAGGCGGGACATGCCGGGCAGATCGGTGGGCCGGCCGTCCAGCGGCAGCTGGTCGAGCTTGATGTCCCCGGTGTGCAGGACGGTGCCCGCGCCGGTGTGCACGGCGATCGCCAGCGCGTCCGGGATGGAGTGGTTGACGGCGAAGTACTCGCACTCGAAGACGCCGTGGGTGCTCCGCTGCCGCTCGGTGACCTCGACGAACACCGGCTTGATCCGGTGCTCGCGGCATTTGGCGGCGACCAGCGCCAGGGTGAACTTCGACCCGACGACCGGGATGTCCGGGCGCAGCTTGAGCAGGAACGGGATGCCGCCGATGTGGTCCTCGTGCGCGTGGGTCAGCACCAGCGCCTCGATGTCGTCGAGCCGGTCGGAGATATGGCGCAGGTCCGGCAGGATCAGGTCCACCCCCGGCTCGTCATGGGTGGGGAACATCACCCCGCAGTCGATGATCAACAGCCGGCCGAGGTGCTCGAAAACCGTCATGTTGCGGCCGATTTCGCTGATGCCGCCCAGCGCGGTGACCCGCAGCCCGCCAGTGGTCAAGGGACCGGGAGGGGCGAGCTCTACATCCACTTACTGGCCACCCTCTAGCTCACCGGAGCACCGATGCCGCGCGCATATCGGCGGCCAGCGCATCGATCTGCTCGGGCGTTGCGGGCATCTGCGGCAACCGGGGATCGCCGACGTCGATGCCCTGCAGGCGCAGACCCGCCTTGGACATCGTCACGCCGCCCAGCCGGCTCATCGCGTCGCAGAGCGGCGCGACGGTGACGTTGATCTTGCGCGCGGTCGCGATGTCACCGGAAGCGAAGGCCGACAACATCTCTCGAAGCTGACCGGCGGCCACGTGCGAGATCACGCTGATGAAACCGGTAGCGCCCATGGCCAGCCAGGGCAGGTTCAGCGCGTCGTCGCCCGAATAGTAGGCCAGTCCGGTCTCGGCGATGATCTGGCCGCCGCTGTGCAGGTCGGCCTTGGCGTCCTTGATTCCCACGATGTTCGGGTGGGCGGCCAGCGCGCGGATGGTCTCGGTGGCGATCGGTATCACCGAGCGCGGCGGGATGTCGTACAGCAGCACGGGCAGCTCGGTGGCGTCGGCGACCGCGGTGAAGTGGGCGATCAGCCCGCTCTGCGGCGGCTTCGAGTAATACGGCGTGACCACCAGCAATCCATGGGCGCCCTCGGCGGCGCAGGCCTGGGCCAGCCGGACGCTGTGGGCGGTGTCGTAGGTGCCCGCACCGGCGATGACGCGGGCGCGATCACCCACCGCCTCCAGCACGACGCGCAGCAGCTCCCGCTTCTCGTCGTCGGTGGTGGTCGGGGACTCGCCGGTGGTTCCGGAGACCACCAGGCCGTCACAGCCGGCGTCGACCAGGTGGTTCGCCAACTGTGCCGCGGCGGCGGTGTCGAGCGAGCCGTCGGGAGCGAACGGTGTCACCATCGCGGTCAGCACGGTTCCCAACCGTGCCGGGGCGTCGAATCCGACCGTGCTCACGGTCTTTAGGTTACCTGGCGGCGGCAAGGGCTTTAGCAACGGCGCGGCGCGGCGGCAGCGCCACTCAGGCCTCGGTCGCCAGCGGGCTGGTGGCCACCTCGGTCCCGTCGGCCAGCGCCGAGATCTCGAAGTCGGCGAACACGGCCGGCGCGGCGTCGACGAGCTGGCGCAGGCACTCGATGGCCAGCCGACGGATTTCCACGTCGGCGTGCTCGCTGGCGCGCATCGCGATGAAGTGCCGCCAGGCCCGATAGTTGCCCGTCACGACGATGCGGGTCTCGGTCGCATTGGGCAGCACGGCACGGGCGGCCTGCCGCGCCTGTTTGCGGCGCAAGACCGCGTTCGGCTGGCCCGCCGCGAGTTTCGCCTCGAGCCTGCCCAGCAGCTCGGTGTAGGCGGCCCGGCTGGCGTCGGCGGCCTCGGTCAGGATTTGCCGCAGTTCGGCGTCGTCTTCCATGCCCGGTGGCACGACGACTCGCGAATCACCCTCGGGCACGTAGCGCTGTGACAGCTGCGAGTAGGAGAAGTGCCGGTGCCGGATCAGCTCGTGCGTGAGCGATCGGGAGATGCCGGTGATGTAGAACGACACGCTCGCGTGCTCGAGCACCGAGAAATGCCCGACGTCGATGATGTGCTTGATGTAGCCGGCGTTGGTCGCGGTCCTGGGATTGGGCTTCGACCAGCTTTGATAGCAGGCTCGGCCGGCGAATTCGACCAGCGCCGGGCCGCCGTCGGCGTCGGTGGTCCACGGCACGTCCGGCGGTGCCAGGAACTCGGTCTTGGCGATCAGTTGCACGCGTAGCGGCGCGGTCTCGGCCACGGCGCTCACCTTAACGCGGTGAGGCCACGGACAGCTCACCCGATATCAACACCGGCAACAGCGCGTCGCGAAGCGCGGACAGCCGCTCGCTTTCGGTGCGCCGCGCGTGACACAGCGCCCCGAGGCCGGTGATCGTCTCCCGGGCCGCGCTGGGCAGGCGCCGCACGTCGGGGACCGGAACGTCCAGCAGCTCGTGCGGCGGGATCCGCTGATGGCTTCCCGACGTCCCGGCGGCCCGGCGTTGCAGTCGTTCGGAAACGTTGGGCTGCCGCAGGGCCGCCCACAGGGCCGACGCGTCGACGCCGCTCGGTGTCAGGACGACGAACTCGCTGCTGGCCAGGGCCATTTCCGGCGGCAGGCCGACCACGTTCCAGATCCGGGGGATGCGCGGGTTCAGTCTCGCGAACAACACGCACGGCCCCGACAAGAGGAACTTGCCGCTCCTGATGGACGCGGCGGGCACGACGCGGGGGTTCGCCCCGTCATCGAACGCGGCGAGGCTGTAGTGCGCGACCGTCTCGTCGAACTCGGCCACGTTGAGCAACCCCGTGGACCGGCTCGCCAGGGCGGACAACGGCACACGCTCGCCGGCCGACTCCGCGATGGCCACCATCACGTCCTCGGCGGTGTCGATCACCCGCGCGTTGGCGGATATCTTGTCGTCGAGGGAGCCGAGCAGCTCGGCGATCGCCCGACGCCGCGGCGCCTCCACGCTCCGCACCGCCACGTCACGCAGCACCCGCTGGCTGAGCAGCGGTTGTCCCGATCCGCAGCGGTGATCGCCCAGCCGGCAGGTGTGCAACGCGTAGTACCAATACCGCGTCTCGCGTGGGTCTTTGGCCCGGCACACCACGGCGTTCTCGGTGACCCAGACGTCGGAGTCGCAATACCGCAGGCTCCCGCACTGCGCCCCGACGCGCCCGAGGACGATCAGCGGACCGGCCGCATTGGGTTCGTTGCAATAACCGATGGCCCCGTTGGCGCCATAGACACGGAACCGTCCGCGCGGGGCGCTCCGCGGCGCGCTGCCGCCGGTGCTGAAGACCAGGTGGTCGCCCAGCGTGGCCGTCACCGCAAGCGCTCCAGTTGCCGGCGCACCACGTCTTCCAGCCGGGCGGATTCGTCGAGCGCGGCCAGCAGGTCACCGGTCAACCGGGTGATCCTGTTCCCGATGGGCTCGCCGTCATCGGCGGCGGCGGGCACACCGACATAGCGGCCCGGCGTGAGCGGGTAGCCGGCCGCCGCGATGTCGTCGAGGCAGGCGGACCCGCAGAACCCCGGAACGTCTTGATAGGCGACGCCTTTCGCGGCGGCTGACGGTGATCCGCGCCATGCGTGATAGGTGTCGCCGATCCGGACGACCTCCTCGTGCGTCAGCGCGCGCTCGGCGCGGCTGGCCAGGTAGCCGAACCCACGGGCGTCGATGAACAGCACCTGTCCGGACCGCTCACCCTTGTCGGTGTCGAAGATCCACAGGCACACCGGAATCGACGTGCTGCGGAACAGCTGCGCGGGCAAGGCGACCATGCAGGAGACCAGGTCGGCGTCGACGATCCGCGCACGAATATCTCCCTCCCCCAGCCCATTCGACGACATCGAACCGTTGGCCATGACCACCCCGGCCCGTCCGCCGGGGGCGAGTTTGGACAGGATGTGCTGAATCCACGCGTAGTTGGCGTTGCCGGCGGGTGGGACACCGAATCGCCAGCGCGGGTCGTGTTCGTCGCGGGCCCAGTCCTTGATGTTGAAGGGCGGATTGGCCATCACGTAGTCCATGTGCACTCCGGCGTGCTGGTCCTCGAGGAGCGTGTCGCCCCAGCGGGTGCCCAGGCCGGTGTTGTCGATGCCGTGCACGGCGAGGTTCATTCGCGCCATCCGCCAGGTCTGCTCGACGCTTTCCTGCCCACAGATCGTGACGTCCGCGGGATCGCCGTCGCGCTCGGCGATGAACCGTTCGGTCTGCACGAACATGCCGCCCGAGCCGCAGCACGGGTCATAAACCCGCCCTCGTGCGGGTTCCAGCATCTCGACGATCACCCGTACCACGCTCGGCGGGGTGAAGAACTCGCCGCCCCGGCGGCCTTCCGCGCGCGCGAAATTGCCCAGGAAGTATTCGTACACCTCGCCCAGGAAGTCGCGGGCGTGGCCGGGTTCCCCGAGTCGCGCGGAGTCGAGCAGGCGCAGCAGGTCACCGAGCCGGCGCTGGTCGAGCCGTTCGCACAGCCGTGGCAGCGCCATCGCCTCCATCGCGTCATCGACGAGCCGGCCAAGCCCGGGCGATTCGGCGTTGTGCCTCAACAGTTCCCACTGCGCGTCGGAGGCGTGGCGGAGATACACCAGCCCGAGGACGACGTCCTTGTACTGGCTCGCCGGCAGGGATCCGCGCAGCGTGTTGGCGGCCTTCCAGAGCGTGTCTTTGAGCTCCTTGTCCGCCGCCCCCATCAGGCGGCCGCCCGCAGGTCGGCGGCCAGATCGCCCCGGGTCGCGACGCTGAACCCGCCCAGCCCCAGCCAGGACGCCATGGACCGCAGCTCGCCGGCCAGCGCCTCGACCACGCGCGGCCGCGGGATGTCGGGTTCGCCGAACGCGCCCACGACGCGCAGCGTGTCGCCGGCCCGGTCCGCCTTGAGGTCGACGCGGGCGACCAGTTGCCCGTCCATCAGCAGGGGCCACACGTAGTAGCCGTACTGGCGCTTGTGGGCCGGGGTGTAGATCTCGATGCGGTAGTGAAACCCGAACAGCCGCTCGACCCGGGGACGGAAGAAGATCAGCGGGTCGAACGGGCACAGCAGCGCGGTGCCTCGATCTCTACGCGGCACCGCCCGACCGGCGCGCAGGTAGGCCGGCGCGGGCCAGCCGGCCACCTCGACCCGCTCGATCTCCCCCGCAGCGACCAGCTCCGCGACGGCGGGTTTGACCTGCTGGGCCGACAGACGGAAGTAGTCGCGGATGTCGGCCTCGGTGGCCACGCCGAGCGCGGTGGCCCCCCGCAGCGTGAGTCCCCGGACGGCCTCGGTGTCGTCGACCTCGCGGGCCAGCACGCTCGCCGGCAGCACCCGCTCCACCAGGTCGTAGTGGCGGGCGAAGCCCACCCGGGTGGCCGTGGTGAGCACGCCGGCCGCGAACAGCGCCTCGGCGACCCACTTGGTGTCGCTGCGGCTGCCCCACCAGCTTCCTTTGGGCCCGCGCGGTTCGGCCTCGAGATGAGCCTCGATCTGCCCGGCGGTGCTGGGCCCGAGTTCGGCGACGGCGGCAACGATCTTGTCGGCGAGGTGGGGGTTGGCCTTGACGATGTGGGTGCCCCAGCGGCCGTGCCGGTACTGGCGCATCCGCCAGCGCAGCAGGGGCCAGTCGTCGACGGCCATCAGCGCGGCCTCGTGCGCCCAGTACTCGGCCAGCAGCCGCGACGACCGCGGGCCCCAGGCGGCGCGGTCCAGCACGTCGCGGTCGTAGGGGCCGAGCCGGCTGAACACCGGCGCGTAGTGTGCGCGCACCGCGACCGACACCGAATCCAGTTGCAGCACTTGAATTCTCGATATCAGCCGCTTCAGGTGGGCGCGGGTGACCGGACCGGACGGCCGCGGCTCGCTAAAGCCTTGGGCCGCAACGGCGATCCGCCGGGCCTGCGCGGCCGACAGCCTGGGGGTCCGGATCGACACGGCGCCGAGAATACCGCTCGGGTCCGACAGCGGCGGGCGGCGACGCGGCTAGGCCGTGCTGACCTTTGCGTCCAGCGGCACCACGACGCTGGGTTCCGGCGCGTTCTTCTGCTCTTGGTAGGCCGACTCGAGCGCGGCCGGGACGGCCTCGAGGTCGCGGTACACGCCCATCAGCTGCTCGAGGACGTCGATCCGTTGTTTGATCGCCTCGTCCGCCGCGCGCCGGGCCTGCTCACGGTAGTGATCGGCCTCCCGCTGGGCATCGCGCCAGGACTTGTCGATCGCCGCTTCGGTTTCGGCGCGCATGCCGGCCAGTTCGGCCTCGAGTTGCTTCTTGGTTTCCTCGTAATCGCTTTCCATGGCTTTTCGTTGGGCGGCCATCTCCGCCAACTCCTCTTCGTGCTTTCGCTGCGCCGCCTCGACCTCCGCCTGGGCCGCCGCGATCAGCGCGTCCGCCTCGCTGCGCGCCTCGGCCTGCATCTCGGCCACCTCGTCGACCGCGCGGTTGAGCATCTTCGCCATCCGCCGCTGCATCGCGTGCGGTGCGGGTGAGGTGTCGGTGAGGACGGCGACCTCCTTGCGCAGCGCGGCCGTTTCGTCGCCGGCTTCCTTCAGCCGGGTCCGCAGGCTCTCGACGTCGTCGAGCAGCAACTGCTGCTTGGTGGTCAACATCTCGATGTGGGCGTCGACCGCGGACGGGTCGTACCCCCTGAACATGCGATTGAACGCCTTTGCGGGTTCGGTTATCACTGCCATTTCCCCCTTCTGGCAACGTGTTGGTGACCTGGCGAGACCGACCCCCGCGTCCGAGTATGTCACGGGCGCGGGGACCAACGCTCATGCCCGACGGTAGCTGTGCAGCCGGTACCGCAGCCCCGTGCGGCTGACCTGCCACTCCCCCGCGTGACCGATCCAGCTGTCGTCGAGCACCGGTGCCAGCGCGTCGTCGTCGTCGCGCCGCAGGTCGACTTCGACCTCGGTGACCTCGCACCGGGTGGCGCGCGGCAGCGCGAGCAGATACACCTGTTCGCCGCCGATCACCCAGGTCTGTGGCTCGTCCTCGCAACCGGCGAGGGCCGCCTCGAGCGAATCGACGACCTGCGCCCCATCGGCCTCGAAGTCGCTCCGGCGCGAGAGTACGACATTGCGGCGACCCGGCAGCGGCCGGACCTTCGCCGGCAGCGACTCCCAGGTGCGGCGGCCCATGACCACGGTGTGCCCGAGCGTCAGCTCCCTGAAGCGGGCCAGGTCCTCGGGCACTCGCCACGGGATGTCGCCACCGCGGCCGATGATGCCCGATGTGGACTGCGCCCACACCAGGCCGAGATCGGTCATACGGCGACGGGCGCTTTGATCGCGGGGTGCGGGTCGTAGTTCTTCACCACGACGTCGTCGTAGGTGTAGTCGAAGATCGAATCCCGGTGGGCCAGTACCAATTCCGGGTAGGGGCGCGGTTCGCGGCTGAGCTGGGTCCGCACCTGCTCGACGTGGTTGTCGTAGATGTGGCAGTCGCCGCCCGTCCAGACGAACTCGCCGACCCCCAGACCGGCCTGGGCGGCCATCATGTGGGTGAGCAGCGCGTAGCTGGCGATGTTGAACGGCACCCCGAGAAACAGGTCGGCGCTGCGCTGATACAGCTGGCAGCTCAGCCGGCCGTCGGCCACGTAGAACTGGAAGAACGCGTGGCACGGCGGCAGCGCCATCTGCGGGATCTCCCCGACGTTCCACGCCGAGACGATGATGCGCCGCGAGTTCGGGTCGGTGCGCAGCAGCTCGCACGCCGCGCTGATCTGGTCGACGTGCTCACCCGTCGGCGTCGGCCAGGACCGCCACTGCACGCCGTAGATCGGACCGAGATCGCCTGTCTCACTTGCCCATTCGTCCCAGATGGTGACACCGTGCTCGTGCAGCCAGGCGACGTTGGAGTCGCCGCGCAAGAACCACAGCAACTCGTAGACAACCGACTTCAGATGCACCTTCTTGGTGGTGAGCAGCGGGAAGCCGGCCGACAGGTCGTAGCGCAACTGCTGGCCGAACAGGCTGCGGGTCCCGGTGCCGGTGCGGTCGGATTTGGCCGTGCCCCGCTCGAGCACCAGGCGCAGCAGGTCCTCGTAGGGCGTGGGAACCGGCACGCGGAAAGCTTAGCGGCGATCGCAAGAGCGGCGAAGCCGGGCGCGGCGGGTCGCCGCCATATTTCCGCGGCGATCGCAAGCGCGGCGAAGCCGGGCGCGGCGGGTCGCCGCCATATTTCCGCGGCGATCGCAAGCGCGGCGAAGCCGGGCGCGGCGGGTCGCCGCCATATTTCCGCGGCGATCGCAAGCGCGGCGGGTCGCCGCATATTTCCCGCTTCGGGCACGCGGAGTACAACGAATGCCATGCCGAAAATCATCGACACCATCACCACCCCTGACGGCACCTGCACCGTCGGCTTGTTCACCCCCGACAGTCCGGAAGCCCAGGTCCCCTGGCCGGGCGTGGTCATGTACCCCGATGCCGGCGGGGTGCGCGACACCTTCGACCAGATGGCCGCCAAACTCGCCGGATACGGCTACACGGTGCTGCTGCCCGACGTGTACTACCGCAGCGGCGACTGGGCGCCGTTCGACATGGCCACCGTGTTCGGCGACGAGCGGGAACGCAGGCGGCTGTTCGGCATGATCGGCGGTCTCACTCCGGACAAGATGGCCAGCGACGCCGGCGCCTTCTTCGACTACCTAGCGGCCCGGCCCGAGGTGTCCGGGGAGCGCTTCGGTGTGTGCGGCTACTGCATGGGTGGGCGCACGTCGCTGGTGGTCGCCGGCCGGGTGCCCGAACGCGTCGCCGCGGCGGCGTCGTTCCACGGCGGCGGCCTGGTGACCGACACCGCGGACAGCCCGCACCTGCTGGCCGACCGGATGCGCGCCACCGTGTACGTGGGCGGCGCCAAGGACGACGCGTCCTTCACCCGCGAGGACGCTGAGCAGCTCGAGAAAGCGCTGACAGCGGCCGGCGTGCGGCACACCATCGAGTGGTATCCGGCGGGCCACGGGTTCGCGGTTCCGGACAACGCGCCGTACGATCCCGCGGCGGCCGAGCGGCACTGGCAGGCCATGACCGAGGTGTTCGCTTCGGCGCTACCGCGCTAAGCCGCCCAGCAGCACGGGTCTCGCCTAGCTCGGCGGCAGGTCCACCAATTCGGCCAGCCGGGCGCGGTGACGGTAGGCGGTGCCGAAGATGAGCTGGTCGCTCTTGGCGCGCTTGAGGTAGAGGTGCGCGGGATACTCCCACGTCATGCCGATGCCGCCGTGTAACTGGACGCACTCCTCGGCCGCGTGCACGGCGACGCCGCTGCAATAGGCCTGGGCGAGGGCCGTGGCGACGGCGGCGTCATCGTCGTGGCGGGCGCACGTGTCGGCGGCATAGCGGGCCGCCGCCGTCGCGGCGCCGACCTCGAACCACAGGTCGGCCAGCCGATGCTTGACCGCCTGGTAGGAACCGATCGCGCGGCCGAACTGCTTGCGCTGCTTGACGTAAGCCAGGGTGGTGTCGAAACACCACTGGGCCACCCCGAGTTGCTCCGACGCCAGCAGCGCCGCCCCGGTGCGCAGCGCCTCGGCGACCGGTCCGTCCGCCGGCCCGACGCGCGACGAGTCCACCGCCGAAAAGCTCACGTCGGCAAGGGGTCTCGTCATATCCAATGCGAGGAGTGGGGACACCTGCACACCGGCCGCCGCGCGCGGGACGGTATGTAGCTCCAGCCCGTCCGGGCCCGCGACCGGCACCACCAGCACGTCGGCCTCGGCGGCCCCGGCGACGCTGGTGACCGAGCCGGTCAGCCCGTCGGCGGCGCCGGTCACCGCCGTCACCGGATCGCCGGGTGCTGCCGACAGCGGCACCACCAACGCGGCGGTCAGTTCGCCTTGTGCCAGGGCGGACACGGTCTCGGTGTCGCCGGCGCGCAACAGCGCGACGGTGGCCAGCACGGCGCTGGACAAGAACGGCACGGGCGCGACGGCCCGCCCGATCTCCTCCATGACGACCGCCGCCTCGCGCGCACCCGCGCCCGCTCCGCCGAGCGACTCCGGGACCAGTAGGCCGGCCACTCCCAGCTCGCCGGCAAGCGTCCGCCAAACACCCGAAAAGTCTTGCGGCTCAGGGTCGTAGGTGTGGGTCACCGATTCGGGTGGGCAGCGGTCGGCGAACAGCTGCCGGACGCTGTCCCGCAGCGCCTCCTCGGTGTCGGAGTACAGCAGGTCACTCACCGGTTCAGGTCCTTCCACGCGACGTCTTTGTCGACGCGATGTTCACCCGGCAGGCCGAGGATGCGCTCGGAAATGGTGTTGCGCAGCACCTCCGAGGTGCCGCCCTCGATCGAGTTGCCGCGGGCGCGCAGGTAGCGGTACCCGGGCTCGCGTCCGATCAGGTCGACGACCTCGGTCCTGCGCATGGTCCAGTCGTCGTACTGCAGGCCGGACTCGGCGTGCAGCTCGATGTCGAAGCCCGAAATGGCTTGCGCGAGGCGGGCGAAGGCCACCTTCATGCCCGCGCCCTCCGGTCCCGGTTGGCCGGCCTGGGCCTGCTGCCGCAGCCGCTCACCGGCCAGCCGGAGGACCTCGGCGTCGACCCACAGGCGCATCAGCTCGTCGTGCATTCCGGGGTTGCGCAGCCCGGGCTGGTCCCGCCACGCCTTGGTGACCTTCCCGATCATCCCACCCTCGCGCGGCGTCCCGGCGCGGGTGCCGATGGCGACGCGCTCGTTGTTCAGCGTCGTGGTCGCGACCCGCCAGCCGCCGCCGACCGGGCCGAGCCGGTTGGCGTCGGGCACGCGGGCGTCGGTGAGGAACACCTCGTTGAACTCCGCCTCGCCGGTGATCTGGCGCAGGGGTCGCACCTCGACGCCGGGCTGCGTCATGTCGCACAGGAAATACGTCAGGCCCGCGTGTTTGGGCACGGTGGGGTCGGTGCGGGCGACCAGGATGGCCATCTGCGCGTGCTGGGCCATCGAGGTCCACACCTTCTGCCCGTTGACAATCCAGTTAGAAGGGTTATCCGCGTCGCGCACCGCGCGGGTGGCCAGCCCGGCCAGGTCCGAGCCCGCGCCGGGTTCGCTGAACAGCTGGCAGTAGACCTGCTCGCCGGTGAACAAGGGGCGCAGGAACTTTCGTTTCTGTTCGTCTGTGCCGAATGCGGCGATGGTGGGGGCCGCCATGCCCATGCCGATGAAGTTCTTGGGTGTGCCGCCCACCGGCGCGCCCGGGGCGGCCAGCTGGGCGTCGACGATTTCCTGGGCCTTGCGCGGCAGGTCGAGCCCGCCGAAACCGTGCGGCAGGTGTACCCAGGCCAGGCCCGCGTCGTACTGCGCGCCGAGGAATTCTCGCGGTTCGGTGCTGGCCGGGTCGTGTTCGTCCAGCAGCGCCTGCACCCGCGCCTTGAGGTCGACCGCCAGGTCTTCGGAGGTCATCGCTAGCCCTGCGGCCGGACCTGGAAGCCCTGCGCGGCACCGAGCAGGAGGCCGCCGTCGATGACCATGGTTTCGCCGGTGATCCAGCTCGCGGCGTCGGAAACGAGGAAGGCCACGGCGCCGGCCACATCGGCCGGCTCACCGATGCGCCCGAGCGCGATCGAGGAGGCGAGCGGGTCCTCGTGGTCCTTCCACAGCGCCTCGGCGAGCCGGGTGCGCACCACCCCGGGGGCGATGGCGTTGACACGGATGCGCGGGGAGAGTTCCAGCGCCAGCTGCTTGGTGACGTGGATCAGGGCGGCCTTGGTGGCGTTGTACATGCCCATGGCCGGCGATTGGTGCAGGCCGCCGATGGAGGCGGTGTTGACGATCGCCCCGCCGTGCTCGCCCATCCACGACTTGACGACCAGCGAGGTCCACAGCAGCGGCGCCCAGAGGTTGACGTCGAAGATCTTGGTGAAGCGGGCGTGGTCCTGGTCGATGAGCGGACCGTAGGCCGGGTTGGTGCCCGCGTTGTTGACGAGGATGTCCACGCCGCCGAAACGTTCGAGCGTGAGGTCCACGCAGCGGCGGGCGGCGTCCTCGTCGACCGCGTGGGCGCCGACGCCGAGGGCGTTGCCGTCCACCTGCGCGGCGGCCTCGTCGGCGGCCTCCTGCTTGCGGGCGGTGAGCACCACGTTCGCCCCCGCGGCCGCGAGCTGCTGGGCGATGGCCAGCCCGATCCCGCGCGAGGCGCCGGTGACGATCGCCGTTCGGCCGGTCAGATCCAGTGAGGTCATCGTGGTGCGCCTTCCGTTGCGCGAAAGCGAACGGTTTCCCGTTCGCTACATGGATGTTTTACACGTGTGGGTCCGTGGTATGCGACCCGCATGTTCTCGAAATTAACCCTCGCGAAAAGACTGGTAGTGGGCGGGGCTGCGGCCGCGGCAATCGCGGTCGCGCCGATCGCCATGACCGACTCCCACGCCTCGGCGCCTGCGCCGTCCGCGGCGCCCACGCACGTGGTGTTCAAGGACGACCCGGGCGGTGGTGGCTGTGACGCCAACGGCAACTGCGGTTCCGGCGGCCAGTTCAGCGGCCCCGGCGGCGGTCCCGGCGGCCAGGGCTGCGTCCCGGGCGTGGGCTGCGGCTCCGGCGGCCAGAACGCGGGACCCGGCGGGATCCCCGGCGGTCAGGGCTGCCTGCCCGGCGTCGGGTGCGGTTCCGGCCACGCCTGATCCGTTCGACTGATCAATCCGATCCGCGCGGCTCCCGGAGCCTGGCGATCCAGGCCCGGGAGTCCGCGGGGTCGATGACGTCGTCAAGTTCGAAAGTGGTGGCCGCCCGGAGCGCCTTGCCGTGCTCGTAGGCCGCCGCCACCAGCTTGTCGAACAGCTCCTGGCGCTGCACCGGGTCCGCCTCGGCCGCCAGCTCCTTGCTGAAGCCGAGGCGCACGGCGCCCTCGAGTCCCATCCCGCCGATCTCCCCCGTGGGCCAGGCGACGGTGAACTGCGGGGCGCGGAACGAACCGCCGGCCATGGCCATGGCGCCGAGCCCATATCCCTTGCGCAGGATGATCATGCCGACCGGCACGGTCAGCCGCGCTCCCAGTACGAACATTCGCCCGAACCGCCGGACCGCGGCCTGGGTCTCCGCGTCGGGACCGACCATGAAGCCCGGGGTGTCGCACAGCGAAATGACCGGCAGCCGGAACGATTCGCAGAGGGCCAGGAAGTCGCCGGCCTTGTCGGCCGCCTCGGCATCGATGGCGCCGCCGAGGTGGTGCGTGCTGTTGGCGATCAGCCCGTAGGGCGCCCCTTCGACGCGGACGAGCGCGGTGACGATCCCGACGCCGTAGTCGGGCCGCAGCTCCAACGCGGAGCCGGCGTCGACGATCGCCTCGATCGCCCGGTGGACGTCGTAGGCGCGTAACCGATTCTGCGGCAACACATGACGGGCCAGGCGTGGGTCCGGTGCCGCCCAGTCATCCAGTGCGCCCTGGAAATAGGACAGATACTGCTTGGCCAGCGAGACCGCGTGCGCCTCGTCGCGGGCGACCAGGCTGACCACGCCGTTGCGCCGCTGCACGCCGATCGGCCCGATCGCCTCGGGCGGGTAGACCCCGAGCCCGCCGCCCTCGATCATGGCCGGGCCGCCCATCCCGATGTTGGCGTCCGGCGTCGCGATGATGACGTCGCACACCCCGGCCAGCGCCGCGTTGCCGGCGAAGCACCGGCCCGACACGATGGATATCAGCGGGACCCGGCCGCTCAGCGCCGCGAGCATCCGGAAGGTCGGCACGTCCAGCCCCGCGGCGCCGCCGACGTCGGTGTCGCCCGGCCGCCCGCCGCCGCCCTCGGCAAACAGCACCACCGGCAACCCTTTTCGGGCGGCCAGGTCGAACGCTCGGTCGGTCTTCGCGTGGTTGCGCATGCCCTGCGTGCCGGCCAGCACGGTGTAGTCGTAGGACACCACGACGGCCTCGGCGGCCGCTCGCCCGAAACGGTCCGCGCCGATGGTGGCAAGGCCGGCGACCAGGCCGTCGGCCGGCGTGTTGGCGATCAGGTCCTCCTCCGAGCGCCGGCTGCGCTGCGCCGCGATCGCCAGCGCGCCGTATTCGACGAAGCTGCCGGGGTCGATCAGATCGGCGATGTTCTCCCGGGCGGTGCGACGGCCTTGCTTGTGCCGCTTGGCCACCGCCGCCTCGCGCCCCTCGTCCCGGGTGAGCAGATGCCTCCCGCGCACCTCGTCGAGGTCGGCGCGCGGCCGGTCGAGATCCGTTGTGGCCGTTGACGAATCGCCGCCGGAAGCGGCGCCGGTGCGGGTGAAGACCAGTAACGGGTCGCCGGTTCCGACGACCTGCCCGGGGGTCACCAGGTTGCGCATGGTCCGCAGCGCATCCGGGGCGACGAGCACGTGCTGCATCTTCATCGCCTCGAGGACGACGAGCTGGCTGCCCGCGCCGTATTCGGCGTCCTCGGGCGCCACCTCGACGACGGTGCCGGCCAGCTGCGCCCGCAGCACGTCCTCGCCGGGGTAGAGCTCGACCGGCGCGGCGCGGACGTCGTGCTGGTGCCACGACGCCGCCGCCAGCTCGGGTAGCTTCTGGTCGACGAAAACAGTGCTCACGCAGCCGGATTCCACGGCAGGGTCACTCAGCAACTCGCGCAGGAAGTCGATGTTGGTGCGGACGCCCTCGATGGCGAACTCAGCCAGGGCGGTCCGGGTCTTGCGCAACGCGGCCCCGGGTGACGCCCCGCGCACGTGGGTCACCACCTTCGCCAGCAGCGAGTCGTAATGCGGGTTGACGACCAGTCCCACCCGGCCGTAGGTGTCGACCCGGATCCCCGGCCCGCTCGGTGGAGAGAAGGCGGTGAGCGTGCCGGCGGAGGGGACAACCGAGAGGTCGGCGGCGAAGGTCTCCGCGTTGACCCGCGCCTGGATCGCCAAGCCGCGGTGCGCTGCGGGCTCGCCGATGACTTCGGTTCCGTCGGAGGCGATTCCGGCCGGCAGCCCGAGCTGGTAGAAGGAGGCGCCCCCGGCGATGTCCAGCTGGACAGCCACCAGGTCGATCCCGGTCGTCTCCTCGGTGACCGTGTGCTCCACCTGGATTCTCGGGTTGACCTCCAGGAATACGAAGTCCTCGCCGGTGACCAGGAATTCGACCGTGGCCAGCCCGCGCAGCGCGACTCGCGCGCACATCAGGGCCGCGGCCTGGTGCAGGGCGCGGCGCAAGCGATCCGAAATCCCTTGGGCGGGCGCCATTTCGACGAGTTTCTGATAGCGCCGCTGGATGCTGCAGTCGCGGTCGCCGAGTGCGAGCGCGCGGGTCTGGTGCCCCGCCGGGGCGGCGATCACCTGGACCTCGATGTGCCGGGCATCGTCGAGCAGCGCCTCGGCGAACAGCGCCGGGTCGCCGAAGCCGAGTCGCGCCTCCGCGGCGCACTGGCGGTAGGCGTCGCCGATCTGATCGGCGCTGCACACCGTGCGCATCCCGCGTCCACCGCCGCCGGCGAGGGCCTTGATCATGATGGCGCCGCCCTGGGCGGCGAAGAACGCCTCGACGTCCGCCACGCTGCTCGGCCCGTCGGTGGCGGGCAACACCGGCACCCCGGCGGCCACGGCGGCGGCGCGGGCGGCGGCCTTGTTGCCGACCAGCTCGAGTGCGTCGGCGTCCGGCCCCACAAACGCGTACCCTGCGCCGACGCAGGCGCGGGCGAATTCGGCGTTCTCACTGAGGAATCCGTAGCCCGGGTGGACCAGCTGTGCGCCCGAGCTCTTGGCCGCGGCCAGCAGTGCGGGCTGGTCCAGGTAGGCTCGCGGTCCGGCGCCGGGCAGGCCGATCGCCTCGTCGGCGGCGTGCACGTGCGGGCTCTCGGCATCGTCCTCGGCGTAGACCGCGGCCGTCCGCATGCCCAATTCGGTTGCGGTGCGGACGATTCGGAGCGCAATCTCGCCGCGGTTGGCGACCAACACGGTCGCACTCACCGCACCTGCTCCCCCCACCGCACCTGCTCACGGAGTTTGCCTTTGAGCAGCTTGCCGCCGGCGTTGCGTGGCAGCGCGTGAGCGACCACAGCGACGTACTGCGGCACCTTGAAGTCGGCGAGCTGCGAGCGACAGTGGTCGAGCACCGCCGGTACGTCGATCTCGTCCGCGCCGCCGAAGAGCACCGCCCCCACCTTCTCGCCCATGACGTCGTCGGGAACCCCGAGCACGCACGCGTCGGCGACGTGGGGCGCCGCCAGGAGCACGGCTTCGACCTCGACGCTGGAGACGTTCTCACCGCCGCGGTTGATGATGTCCTTGAGCCGGTCGACGATGTGTATCCGACCGGCGTCGTCGACCCGCACCACGTCGCCGGTGTGCAGCCAGCCGTCCACGATGGTGGCCGCGGTGGCCTCCGGCCGGTCCCAGTAGCCGGCGGTCACGTTGGCGCCGCGCACCACCAGCTCGCCGACTCCCGGCTCGTCGCCGCCGAACGGAACCAGGCCCAGGTCGACGGACGGGACCGCGTACCCGACCGAGTCGGCGTGCTCGACCGCGTCGCGGCTCGGCAGCACGGTCATCAGCGATGCCGTCTCGGTCATGCCGTAGCCGTTGAACACCGTGGCCCGGGGGAAGGCGTTCTTCACCGCCCGCGCCAACGCCGGGGCGATCGGGGCGCCGCCGTACCCGACCCAGCGGACCCCGGAGACGTCGACGTCGGCGAAGCTGTTGTGCCGCAACATCAATGCGTAGATCGCCGGGACGGTGACCATGACCGAAATGCGCTCGGCGCTCAGCGTGGCGATCAGCCCGTCCAGGTCGAGGGCGGGCATGATCACCGACGCCCCACCCAGGCGGGTGGCCGCCAACAGTTGCGAGTTGCACCCGGTCACGTGGAAGAGTGGCACGGAGATCAGCGTGCGCATCGCTTCGCCGAGATCGCGAGGCTGGTCGAGGCAGCGAATCGCGTTCTCGGTGTTGGTCAGGAAGGCCTCGTGGGTGGTCGGCACCCCCTTGGGGTGGCCGGTGGTCCCCGAGGTATAGAACAGCGCGGCCACGTCGGCGGGACCGACTTGCTCGGTCACGTACGGCCGCCCTTCGGGCAGGGGTGCGTCGGCCGCCAGGTCCAGCGTCGCCCCCGAGTCGGAGAGGACGAAGTCGACTTCAGGTTGCGCCGAGCGCGTATTGACCGCCACCGCGACGCCGCCGGCCATCACCGTGCCCCAGAACGCCAGCACCCAGTCGATGCCCGCGGGGTGCCGCACCGCGACGCGGTCGCCGGGCCGCAGTCCGGCCGCGCGCAACCCACCGGCCACCCGCGCCGCGGAGTCCCACAACTGGCGGTAGGTCAGTCGCCCGGCGCCGAGTTCGACCACCGCCTCGCTGTCCGGGCGCCGCTCGACCTGGTCGACGAGCATGTCGAGCAGGGTGGCCGGGAGATCGTCGTAGCGCGGGACGCCGTCGGCACCGCGAGTCACGCCGGTCGTGGGGAACGGGTTGTTGTCCCGGGAAATGTCGAGGACCGCTCCCCGCTGCGTCACGTCTCGACCTCCGTCACAAAGAACAGTTGCGTCCGCTGTGAGCGTAGTGGGCCGCCCCGTCCCTGAGCTCGAAACGGTGCTGCCGGATCAGCGCGGTGATCCCGGCGGCGAACCGGACAGACCGTCCGCGATCCCCCGGTCTATGTCGTGTTGTTGAACCGGGCCGCCTGAAGGCGTGTCCGGGCAGCTGCAGCCGAGAGTGCCGAAGACGCCGCGGTCGGCATGGACCGGTGTCCCGACACCGCAGCCCAGCGCCAGGACGGCGGTGAGCACTATCTCGGCGATCACGTCGCGGCCCCTCCTCACCCGGCGGCTACCCGCCCCATACATAAGCGGACGAGCATGCGCACTAACGGGTTCCACTGACGAGATCGGGGGTGCGCTCGACGGCCGCCTCGGCCGCCTCTGAGCGCAGCAGCATCCCGTTGAGGGCGAAGAACGTCAGGACCGCCCCGGAGCCGGCCATCATCGGCGGCAGCACCAGCAAACACAGCTCCGACAAGCCTAATCCGGTCAGACGAACTCCTGCCAGCAAGACGGCGGCGTCGAAGGCGAGGAGTTCGGCGAGGTGGACAACGGACCTCACCAGATACCGGCCGCCGACGGCACGGATACTGGCCGAAGATGCGGTGGTCGTCGTCATGACCCCAGGCTCGCGCGCCACCGGGTCGGTGTCGTCGGTGCTGACACCCGTCTCGCGGGACCGCCAGCCTGACCGCGGCGATACCCGCTGGCTGCAATTACGCTCGGGACTGCCGGTGCGGATCATACGAGAGGATCGGGTCGGGTGGAGCCGGAGAAGCCGGGCACGCGGGTCGTCGTCGCCGACGACGACGTGCTGTTGCGGGAGGGATTGGCCAGCCTGCTGACCCGGTCCGGTTACCGCGTCGTCGGTCAGGCCGGTGACGCCGCGAGCCTGCTCGAGCTGGTCCGCCGGGAAAAGCCGGAGCTGGCGATCGTCGACATCCGGATGCCGCCGACGGGCACCACCGAAGGACTCGACGCCGCGATGACAATCCGCGAGGAGCTGCCGCCGGTCGGGCTGGTGATCTTGTCCGCGCACGTGGACGTCGAGCCGGCGATGCGGCTCCTGGCCAGCGGCCGCGGCGTCGGTTACCTGCTGAAGACGCGGGTCACCGATGTCGACGACTTCCTGGACACGCTGGGCCGCATCGCCGGCGGCGCATGTGTGGTCGATCCGGCTCTGGTCCAGGAGTTGGTCGAATCGCGCACGCGCAACGACCCGCTGGCCGCGCTGAGCCCACGGGAGTTGGAGGTCCTCGCCCTGATGGCGGAAGGGCGCTCGAACGCCGGCATCGCCCGCCGCCTGTGGGTCACCGAGGGCACCGTCGAGAAGCACGTCCGCAGCATCATGACCAAACTGGAGCTGCGCGAAACCCCGGACGATCACCGACGGGTTCGTGCGGTCGTCACCTTCCTGAAGGCCCGCTGACCGGTGCCGAAAGCCAAGTCGCAGGCCCTGTCTCGCCTGGGCTGGAGGTTGCTGTCGCGCGACCCACTGCCCACGCCGCTGGGGATCGCGGTCGCGACCGCCTGCATCGGCGTGGAGACCGCCGTCATGCTGCTGCTCAAGACGCTCGCCGAGGACAACGCCTTCGGCGTCCTCTACCTGATCGGGGTGCTGATCGTCGCTACCGGCTGGGGCCCCGGACTGGCCGCCGCCACCGCGGCGCTCAGCGCGCTCGCTTTCGACTACTTTCGTGGCTGGCCGGACAGCACGATGGTGCCGAGCCAGCCTCAGGACTGGACGGCATTGCTGGTCTTCGTCGTCGTCGGACTGGTGGCAAACGCCCTGGCGCGCACCGCACGGGCTCACGCCGCGGACGCCGAACAGCGGCGGCGAGACGCCGAGGCGAGCCGCGACGAGCTCGGTGTGCTGGCCGAGCAACAAGCCGCGCTTCGCCGGGTTGCCACTCTGGTCGCGCGCGGAGTCCGCCCATCGGACGTCTTCCCGGCGGTCGCCCACGAGCTGGCGAGATCGCTCGGTGTCGCCAACGCTTCGCTTTGGCGCTACGAGAACGACGGCACCGCAACGCTTGTCGCGGCCCGTGACGACCCCGTGCAGGTGGCGCAGATGCCCGTCGGCAGCCGCTGGTCCCTGGGCGGGCAGAACATCGGCGCCATGGTGGCCGATTCCGGTCAGCCCGCTCGAATGGACAGTCACGACACGGCGATTGGCGACGTGGCGGCGCTGATTCGCCGTCTCGGATTGCGCAGCGGCGTGGGCGCACCCATCGTGGTCGAGGGCAGGCTGTGGGGTGTCGCCGTCGTCGGCTCCGCCGCGGAGCCGCTGCCGCCCGATACCGAACAGCGGATCGGCGAGTTCAGCGAGCTGGTCGCGGCCGCCATTGCCAATGCGGAAGCGCACGCGGCGCTCACGGCGTCGCGAGCGCGGATCGTCACGGCCGCCGACGATGCCCGGCGCCGCCTGGAGCGCGATCTGCACGACGGGGCGCAACAGCGGCTGGTATCGCTTGCGCTGCAACTGCGCTCGATCGAGGCCGGCGTCCCGCCCGAACTGGGTTCGCTGAAGAACGAGATCTCGGCGGCCGTCACGGGTCTGAGCGCGGCGTCGGCCGATCTCCAGGAGCTCGCCCGGGGCATTCATCCGGCGATCTTGTCCAGAGGAGGGCTCGGTCCGGCGCTCGAGGCGCTCGCCCGCCGCTGCCCCATTCCGGTCACCGTTCGCCTGGCGCTGGAAGAACAGATTCCCGAGTCGGTCGAAGTCGCGGCGTACTACGTTGTGGCGGAAGCACTTACCAACGCGACCCGACACGCGCGCGCCTCACTGATCGACGTCGACGCCCGGACCGACGAGGCGGAGCTGATGGTCGCCATCCGCGACGACGGGGTCGGTGGAGCGGACAGCCGCAACGGATCCGGGCTCCTCGGCTTGCTTGACCGGGTCGAGGCGCTCGGGGGCCGCCTCGACATTGCCAGTCCGCCCGGTGGCGGCACCGCGCTGCAGGTCGCGATACCCACCCGCGCGTGACACCGCGCGGCTTTGGCCACACGGTGTCCTATCGTCATAGCGGTGACGACTGATCCCGCCGGTGTGCCCGAGGCCTTCTTCACCGTCGACGGTGACTCGTATGTTCCGGGCCCGCTGACCCGGGGACCATGGGGCGCCGCGATGGGCGGCCAGAACGTCGGTGGCCTGTTGGGTTGGGGCATAGAGCAATCCGGCGTCGAGCCCGACTTCCAGCCGGCCCGTCTCACGGTCGACCTGCTGCGTCCGGCGTTGCTCGAACCCGTGCAGATCCGCACCTCGGTGCAGCGGGAGGGCCGGCGGATCAAGCTCGTTGACGGCGCTCTGGTGCAGAACGGCAACACCGTCGCGCGGGCCAGCGCGCTGTTCCTGCGGCGGGGGGATCATCCCGACGGGACGGTGTGGTCGGCGCCCCTGGCCATGCCGCCGCTGCCTGCCGACCCCGAGGCCATTCCCACCGACATGCCCTTTCTGATCTGGGGATACGGGGCCACCACCGCGGGCAGCCCGGGCATCGCGGCCGGCGAGTGGGAACAGTCGCATTCCCGGAAGTTCGCCTGGACGCGGATCTTTCGCCCGATGGTGCAGGGCTATCCCCTGACCCCATTCACCCGACTGGCTTTCGTCGGTGACATCACAAGTTCGCTGACCCATTGGGGCACCGGCGGATTGCGCTACATCAACGCCGACTACACGGTCACCGCCAGCCGCCTGCCCGACGGTGAGTACCTGGGCCTGGCCGCGCAAAGCCATTACGGCACGGCCGGCGTGGCCACCGGCGCCGCCACCCTGTTCGACCGGCACGGCCCGATCGGCACCAGCTCCGCGCTGGCCCTGGCCCAACCGGCCGAGGCGTTCAATCCGCCCCACACCTAGTCCATCAGCTAGTCCATCAGCTAGGCCGTCAGCTAGGCCATCAGCTGGGCGGCGACCGTCGCGCCAAGTTCCCAGCAGGCCCGCAGGTCGTCCTTGTCCGGCTTGCCCGAAACCACCACGGTCTCTGCGGCTTTCGTCCAGCCCAGGCCGGTGGTGATCGACATGACACCGCGCTCGGCGCCCTCGGTGCCCTCGTTGCCGTGCAAGTACAGGCCGAACGGGCGCCCCCGCGTCGAGTCGAGCAGCTGATAGTAGGAGCAGTCGAACGCGTGCTTGAGCGCCCCGCTCATGTAGCCCAGGTTGGCGGGGCTGCCCAGCAGGTAGCCGTCGGCGCTCAGCATCTCGGCCGGCGACACGGTCAGCGCCGGCCGGCGGACGACCTCGACATCCTCGATCTCGGGATCGGTGGCGCCGTTGACGACCGCCTCGAACATCTCGTGGCAGTGCGGCGACGGCGTGTGGTGGACGATCAGCAGCGTCTTGCTCATGGGCGGCCCTGCAATTCGAGCGCCGTCTTCATGGCCGCCCGCGCCCGGCGGCGGTCCCCCGCGTAGTCGTAGGCGCGCGCCAGCCGGTACCAGCGCCGCCAATCGTCGGGATGGTCGTCGACTTCGGTGCGTACCGTGGCGAACAGCGCGTCGGCGGCGTCCCGCTCTATGCGGCCCGACGCCCGTCGCGGCAGCCCGCTGGTGTCGAGCTCCATGCCGTCGGCCGCGATCAGGCGGGCGAGCTTCTGGTGCGCGAACCCGTTGCGAAGCGTCGCCACCATCGCCCACAGCCCGATCAGGGGCATGACCATCACCGCGAGCCCCAGCCCCACGGCGGCCGCCCGGCCCGAGGCGATCATCGCGACGGCCATCCGCCCCAGCAGCACGAAGTACGCCAGCATCGCGACGCACAGGAGCGCGATGAGCAACTGGGTGCGCAGGGTGGCGTTCATGTTCACTGCAGGTCGAGCAGGGGCTCGAGCCCCACGGTGAGGCCGGGCCGTTCTTGGACGCGCCGCACGGCCAGCAACACGCCCGGCACGAAGGAGGTGCGGTCCAGGCTGTCGTGGCGGATGGTGAGGGTCTCCCCCTCGGTGCCGAACAGGATCTCCTGGTGGGCGACCAGCCCGGCCAGCCGCACCGAGTGCACCGGGATGCCGTCGACGTCGGCGCCGCGCGCACCCGGCAGGCCGGTACTGGTGGCATCCGGGTTGGGCGGCAGGCCTTTTCGCGCTTCGGCGATCAGCTTGGCAGTGCGCGCGGCGGTACCGGACGGGGCGTCGGCCTTGTGCGGGTGGTGCAGCTCGATCACCTCCACGGACTCGAAGAAGCGCGCCGCCTGCTTGGCGAAGTGCATCGACAGCACCGCGCCGATCGCGAAGTTGGGCGCGATCAGCACCGAGGTGCGGGGGCTCTTCGCCAGCCACGCCTCGACCTGCTGCAGGCGTTCGGCGGTGAAGCCGGTGGTGCCGACGACGGCGTGAATTCCGTTGCCGATCAGGAACTCCAGGTTGCCCATTACCACGTCGGGGTGGGTGAAGTCGATGACCACCTCGGTGTCGGAGTCGGTGAACAGGCCGAGCGGGTCGCCGGCGTCCACCTCCGCGGACAGGGTCAGGTCGTCGGCGGCATGCACGCCCGCCACCATCGCCGAACCGACCTTGCCCTTAGCTCCCAAGACGCCTACCCGCATGGGCTTCACCCTAGACCGCTTGGTTTTGTCCACAGTTGGATGCTTATCCACAGCCAGCGCATTCGGGGGTGTCGGCATCGGCGCTGGCCGATACTATTCGAACATGAGTTCGATCGACATGCCGGCGGACATAGCCGCCGAATTGGACGCGCTTGACGCGGCCGTGGCAGCGATCGCCCAACGAAATCTCGACGCCCTGCCGCCCGCGGTCCGACTGCGGGCGCTGGAGCGGAGGGAGACAGCACTACGCCGCCAGGTCGCGGCCAACCACGATGCGATCGCCGGCCTGGCGAAGGAGGACCCTGCCCACGTCGGCGGCCCCGTACACAAGGTGGTCGCCGACTGGCTGCGGATCAGCCCTGCCGAGGCGGCCCGCCGGCTTCGGGACGCCAGACAGCTGTCCCCGCGGCTGACCCTCACCGGCCAGGCGCTGCCGCCGAAGTTGCCGGCCACCGCCCGGGCGTGGCGTGACGGCATGCTCGACGGTCAGCACCTGCGGGTGATCCAGACGTTCGTCCGCGACCTGCCCGGCGAGACGCCGGTCGACACTGTGCAGAAGGCCGAGCGATTCCTGGCCCAGCAGGCGGTGAGCTTGCGTCCCGACCAGCTGGAAAAGGTCGCGCACCGGTGCGCGCTGCGGATCAACCCGGACGGCAAGTTCTCCGACGCCGACCGCGCGCGGCAGCGCGGCTTCGCCTGGACCGGGCAGCGCCTCGACGGGATGAGCGTCGGGAGACTGGTCGCGTCCCCGGAACTGCGCGCCAACCTCGATGCCTGGCTGGCGCGGTTCGCCGCGCCCGGCATGTGCAACCCGGACGACGAAACGCCCTGTGTCGAAGGCGAAGCCAGCGACGAGTCGGCGAGCGGCGACCTGCGCAGCCACGCGCAACGCCAGCACGACGCCCTGAATGCCTTGGTGCGCGGCCGGCTGGGCGATCCGAAACTGGGATCCCACAATGGATTACCGGTCACCGTTATCGTCTCCACCACGCTGCAGGAGCTGACGGCCGGCACCGGGCGGGCGGTCACCGGCGGAGGAACGGTGCTGCCGATGCGCGACGTGCTCCGGATGGCCCGCCACGCCTACCAACTTGTTGAATTGGGAGCAAGAGAGCGTGGCCTGCAGCCATGCTTCTCTAGGCGGTGGCCGGCTCCGCTCGACGCGCACCTGTCACCGGTAGGGGTTGACTTAGTAGTGACCTGCGTCCGGTCATCGCCGCAAACGAGGAGTGGCTTGAGAGAGGCCTGCTAAGCCGAAAGTTGATGTGCCCTCCTCGCTTTCAACATATCGAAGTGAGGAGTGAGACATGTCAGCGGTATTAACCATCGACCGACGGGTGGTGATCGCCATCGACCCCCACAAAGCGTCGTGGACCGCCGTCGCAGTCGGCGAGTCTCTGCAGCCCTTGGCCACCTTGCGGGTATCGGTCAGCCGGGACGGCTACCGGTCACTGCGCCGCTTCGCGCGCGCCTGGCACGCCAGCATGTGGGCCATCGAGGGGGCGCACGGAATGGGCGCTCCGTTGACCGCCCAGCTGGTCCACGATGGAGTGGACGTCATGGACGTTCCCGCCAAACTCGCTGCCCGCGTACGGCTTCTGTCCACCGGGCACGGTCGTAAGAACGACGACGCCGACGCCGTGTCGGTCGGGATCGCCGCTCTCAACGCCGCCCACCTCACGACGGTCACCGTCGATGACGCCGCGACCGCGCTACGAGCAATAGTCGAACACCGCGAGGATCTGGTGAAGACCCGCACTCAAACCATCAACCGGCTGCACGTCCTGCTCACCAAGCTGAGCCCCGGCGGAGCATCGGGCACTTTGACCGCCGAACGTGCCGCTACGCTGCTAGGCGCGATCCGTCCCCGAGATGCCGCCGCTAAGGCATTGCGCGCCTTGGCCGTCGACATGGTGGCCGAAGTCCGTCACCTCGACCGCCGCATTGCCAAGGCCGCTGACGACATCCAGTCCGCGGTCACCACCTCGGGCACCACCCTCACCGAGCTGCACGGCATCGGAACAGTCTCGGCCGCCAAGATCATCAGCCGCGTCGGACACGTCCACCGATTCCGCTCAGCAGCCGCCTTCGCCACCTACACCGGCACCGCCCCCATCGAGGTGTCCTCCGGCGACGTCGTCCGCCACCGGCTCTCCCGCGCAGGTGACCGCCAGCTCAACGCCTGTCTGCACGTCATGGCGCTCACCCAGATCCGCTCCGACACCCCCGGCCGGACCTACTACCAGCGCAAACGATCCGAAGGGAAGAGCAAACGCGAGGCCATGCGCTGCCTCAAACGACGCCTCTCCGACGCCGTCTACCGACAACTAACCCGCGATGCCCACCCAGACGAGGCGGACCCGGGAGGACACTCGGGGGCGACTCTGTTGTCTCGCGCGATCGGCTAATACCCCGTACACCGACACTTCAGACAAGTCACTTCCCGGGCCCGCAATCACACGCTACAACCAACACCCTTGACACAGAGAGGCGTCACTATCTGGCGGTGTTCGATGAGCACTCGGGCCGCCCGCTGTATCTCGGCCGGACGCGGCGAATCGCCACCCCGGATCAGCGCATCGTGCTGTACGCGAAGGACCGCGGCTGCACGCATCCTGGCTGCGACGCGCCGGGCTACTGGTGCGAGGTCCACCATCTCGACGAGTGGGCCGGCGGCGGATTGACCGACGCCGACAAGCTCACCTTCGCCTGCGCGCAGCACCACAAGCTGATCGACAAGGGCTGGCGGACAAGGAAACTCCCGAACGGACGCACCGAATGGATTCCGCCGCCGCGCTTGGGCCGCGGCCCGGGCAGCAACGACTACCACCACCCGGAACGCCTCTTCGAGGAAGAGCGTGACGACGACGTCCCTTAGCGCGGCTGCGCCCCGTCGGCGGCCGATGCCCAGGGATCCGTGGCGACCAGATGGGTGCTATGCAGCGCGGCCGCCCGATGCACGTGAGCGCGCTCGTAGTACTCGGGGTTCGTCGCCATGGACACGAACGCCGCCCGCGACGGGTAGCGGACGACGACGATGGCGTCCCAGAACGGACGGTCGAGGTCGCCGGCGACGACGTGGCTGGCGTCTCCCGCGTAGACGAGCGTGGCGCCCACCGATTCGAGGAACGGCTGAACCTCCTTGGCGTAGCGCTGGTAGTGCGCCGCTCCGTCTTGTTTGAACTGCAGGAGGTTGATCATGACCACGGGGCTGTCGTTGTCCGACGCCGCGGCCACCAGCGTGGCCAGCTGGCCTTCATTCGGTTCGATCGCGGTGGCCATCATGCGCTCCAGCTCGTCAGGTCGCGCGCGGCGATGTCGTTCGCGGCGCAGTAGGCGTTGTAGCGCTCCACCGAAGTCTTGTGGTTCTCCTGCCACAGGATGGTCTTGCTCTCGTCGAGGAAGAGCAGCTCACCGGCCAGGAAGAAGAACACCTCGGTGTCCTCCAGGCTCTGCGGCGTGTGCGAGGAGCCCGCGACCTCGTAGACGGTGTCGCCCGCGCGGGAGATCCAGTCGTTCTCCTTGTACCGCCACGCGCCGCTGACGGTGTGGCCGACCACGATGCCGGTGTGGTAGTGCGGCGGAAGCTCAAGTCCGGCAGGGAATTTCATCGACACGATGATCTCGGCCCGCACCGGGTCGACCTTCCAGTACTTCAGGAGAACCTGGTCGGACAGGGGGGCGAAGGGAATCCACGGGTTTTCGGCGCCGTCGATGTAATTGACGTCGAGCTCTGGCAGGGTCTGCATTCCAACTTCTCCTTGAGAGGATTGTTTGCTACCGCAGCGCGGCTGGAGCAAAACATAGGAGCGGTCGGCCGCATCCGCTCGGCGCGGCGAGACAACGTTGACGGCCGCGTTTGTGCTCGGCTCACAATTCGGCGTGCCGAAAATGCTCCAGACCGGGCAGGGCCGGCAATAGCGCCAGCGCGACAGACAGCTCGAGCGTGTCGGTGTCGATGCTGCGGCCCAGGATCGCCTCGGCCTGGTTCACGCGATAGGTGACGGTGTTGGGGTGCACGGTGAGCCGCTGGGCGGCGCGCACGCGGCTGCGGTTTTCGCCCAGATAGACCGCCAGCGTCGTCGCGAGCCGATAGGTGTCCTCGTTGTCGGCGGCCAGCGGCCCCAGCACCCTGGTGACGAACGTCGTGGCATGCTCCCGGTCCACGCTGGCAAGAGCGGCGACGGCGACATCGCGGTAATGGGTGACCGAAGCACCGCGGGCCCCCATCAGCGATACCACGCGCCGCGCGTGGGCGGCCTCGAGGTAGCTCCGGCGAAAGCCCTTGAGCCCACGAGCCGGATCACCGAAGGCGAGGCGGACGCTCGCCGGTTGCTCGGCACCGCTCAGCGTCGCCTCCCGCACCGTGAGCGGGCCCCGGCGGCTCACCCACGCGGCAACCGCCAGGGAACCCGACGGATGGACCAGGGTACTTTCCGCCCCCGTGACGCGCCCGATGCCGGCGATGACGCGGCCCAACAGCGGCTGGGCGTCGCCCTCTTCGGGCAGGTCGTCAACCCACGCGATGACGGCGACATGCTGGCGATTGATGTCGTAGCGCAGTCTTTTCGACGCGCGCAGCGGTTCCCGCTCACGCTCGGCGAGAATGTCGTCGACCGCGCTCGCGCGGGCCGCGGTCGCGCCACGCAACCATGCGTCCCGCTCGACCTCGTAGGTCTGCTCGGCCCGCATCATCGCCCCGTCGACGTAGGCGAACATCCACCCGGTGGCCAGCTCCATCGCCTTCGCCTGTTGGGCGGCGTCTTTCGCCGTCGCCGCGATCCGGGCGAGCATCCACTGCCACACCAGTTCCTGAGCCAGCCGGTAAAACCGCATCAGATCGGCCAACGCCACCTGGCGCTGCACGGCCGCGCGCGCGATCGCTTGCGTGGACGGCGGCAGCTCCACCCGACGCGGATCTGCGCCGAGCTCGATGATCTGGGCCAGCTGCCGCAGGCTCGCGTCGCTGCTCACCACGTTCTCCCTGACCGTCTGGTCGTCGGGAAACAGCTGCGGGAGCTCGGCTTGCATCCGGGCGACGGAGCGCTCGGCCAGGTCGGTGGCGCCGGCACGCAACTCGGCCGCGATCGGCACCAGCACCTGCTGCCATACCCGCTGCGCGGCCGGGTCTTGCACCGGCGGCCATTCGAGCTCCATGGCCGGAATGTAGTCCGGCTGTCGCGGCGTCACAATGACCGAGCCCAACGTTGGCGTCGTCGCACGAGACCACCATCGCGGGCCGGCCTTAGTTTGCTCCCATGTTCAGATTCGGATCCCGCCTCAACACCTCAGACCTGTCCGGTCGCGTCGTCGCCATCACCGGAGCGGGCAGCGGCATCGGCCGCGAGTTGGCTCTGCTGTGCGCGCAGCGCGGCGCCAACCTCGCGCTGTGTGACATCAACGACGCCGCGGTCGCCGAAACCGCCGAAGCCGCGCGCGGGCTTGGGCGTGACGTGATCACTCGCCGGGTGGACGTGTCCGACCCCGAGCAGATGACCGGGTTCGCCGACGCGGCATTCGCTCACTTCAACGGGGTCGACATCGTGGTCAACAACGCCGGGGTGGGACTTGTCGGCGGCTTCCTGGACACCAGCCTCAAGGACTGGGAATGGCTGGTCTCGATCAATCTGATGGGTGTCGTGCACGGTTGCGACGCCTTCGTCCCGGCCATGGTCAACTCCGGTCGCGGTGGGCATGTCGTCAACCTGTCCTCGGCGGCGGGACTGCTTGCCAATCCCGCACTGTCGGCCTACAGCGCGACCAAGTTCGCCGTCTTGGGTCTTTCGGAGGCACTGCGCACCGAGCTCAAGCCCTACCGCATCGGCGTCACCGCCGTCTGCCCGGGCGTGATCAACACCGCCATCACGAAATCCAGCCCGATCCGCGGGGCGGGTGACACCGAAGGCCGCCGCCAGCGCCTCGCCGCCACCTACCGCAGGAGGGGATACACACCGCAGCGCGCGGCCCGCAACATCTTGCGTGCGATCGGAAACGATCGCGCCGTCGCGCCCATCGCCGCGGAGGCACACGTCATGTACGGGTTGTCCCGCGTCGCTCCCCCACTGGCCCGGTGGGTTTCCGCGCAGATGGCCAAGGCCGCCCAATAAACCCCAATAAACCCCAAGCCGCTCGACAAGACAGGAATCACGATGAATATCAACGATATTGAGCACGTCGACGTGTTGATCGTCGGCGCCGGCATCTCCGGCATCGGCGCCGCGTACTACCTGCAGACCATGGCGCCGACCAAGAGCTTCGCGATCCTAGAAGCCCGCGACGAGATCGGCGGAACTTGGGACTTGTTCCGGTATCCGGGTATTCGCTCCGATTCCGACCTGCACACGTTCAGCTACGAGTTCAAGGCCTGGGAAAACGACAAGGCGATCGCCAGCGCCGACGCGATCATGTCCTACCTGCACCAGACGGTGGCTGAGAACGGCATCGGGCGCGCGATTCGGTTCGGCCACAAGGTGATCAGTGCGGCGTGGTCCACCAGCGACGCGCGCTGGCTGGTCGAGATCGACCGGGCCACCGGCGAACGCGTCACCATGAGTTGTCGATGGTTCTTCTGCGCCAGCGGCTACTACCGCTACGACGAGGGGTTCGCCCCGGAATTCCCGGGGCGCGAGCGGTTCCGCGGGCAGGTGGTGCATCCTCAGCATTGGCCGCAGGACCTGGATTACCGCGGCAAGCGGGTGGTGATCATCGGCAGCGGTGCGACGGCGGTGACGCTGGTCCCGGCCATGGCCGAGACCGCGGGACACGTGACGATGCTGCAGCGCTCCCCGACCTACATCGTGCCGGTGCCCTCGGAGGACCGCATCGCCAACACGCTGCCCAAGCTGATCGGCCGTGACCGCGCCTACGCCCTTACCCGGTATAAGAACATCGCCAAGCAACGGTTGATCTGGCGGTTCTGCCGGCAGCATCCGGCCGCCGCCCGCCGACTGATCCGCCACCTCAACGCCAAGCAGCTGCCCAAGGGCTATCCGGTCGACGAGCACTTCAGGCCCGCGTACAACCCGTGGGACCAACGGCTTTGCGCCGTCCCGGACTCCGACATGTTCGCCGCGATCCGCGACGGGCGGGCCTCGGTGGTCACCGACCGGATCGACACATTCACCGAGCGGGGAATCCGGCTGCAGTCCGGCCGCGAGCTGGAAGCCGACATCGTGGTCACGGCCACCGGGCTGAACCTGCTGGCGTTCGGCGGGATCGCACTCTCGGTGGACGGCGTGTCCGTCGACGTGTCGAAGAAGGTGGCTTTCAAGGGCTTTCTGCTGAGCGACGTCCCGAATTTCGCGTACCTGATCGGCTACACCAACTCCTCATGGACGTTGAAGGTCGGGCTGGTATGTGAGCACTTCTGCCGGCTGCTGGGGTTGATGGACTCCCGCGGCCAGAGCATCTGCTATCCGCTGGCCCCGGCGACCATGTCGACCCGTCCCCTGCTGGAGGTCGGCGCCGGCTACGTCAAGCGCTCGGTCGAGAAGTTCCCGCACCAGGGCGTGGTAGGGCCGTGGCGCACCTGCATGGACTACCGCGCCGACTACAAAATGCTGCGCGAAGGCCCGGTCGACGACGACAGCCTGCGATTTGCGGCATCCCCACCGACCGGCGGCGCCGAGCCGGCGCTGACCGCGTAACGCACGGAGAACACCACCATGGAACTCACCATGGAACTGATGTCACCGCTGGAATCGCTGTTCTTGTCGGCCGAGTCGCGTGAACACCCGCTGCACGTCGGCGCGCTTCAGCTGTTCACCCCTCCCGCGGACGCCGGGCCCGATTTCGTGCAAGACATACACGAGGCGATGCTGCAAAGCACGGACGTGTCGCCGATATTCCGCAAGCGCCCCATGGCGTTTCACGGGGCACTCAGCAACGTCGGCTGGTCGTACGATCACGACGTCGATCTGCCCTACCACGTGCGGCGATCAGCCCTGCCGGCACCGGGACGGTTACGCGAACTCCTGGAGCTGACCTCACGGCTACACGGCAATCCGCTGGACCGGCACCGTCCGCTGTGGGAGACGCACCTCATCGACGGCCTCAAGGACGGGCGCTTCGCCGTCTACACCAAGATTCACCACGCGCTCGTGGACGGGGTATCCGGGCTCACCCTGCTGCAGCGGCCGCTAACCACCAACGCGACCGACCACAACGGCGCCCAAACGCGTGCGCCCTGGTCGCCGGAACCGCCGGCGCCCCCACGTGCGGCCCGCGGACCGAGCCTCAGGGGCGTGCTGGGATCGGTTGCCACGCTTGGCCCTTCCTCGCTTCGGCTGGCGCGGGCCGCGCTGATGGAACAACAGCTGACGCTGCCCTATCGGGCCCCACGGACCATGCTCAACGTTCCCATCGGCGGCGCGCGGCGATGCGCTGCGCAGTCGTGGCCGATGGACCGGATCAAGGCGGTCAAGAACGCGGCCGGCGTGAGCGTCAACGACGTCGTCTTGACCATGTGCGCCGGGGCGCTGCGCGCCTACCTCACCGACTACGACGCGCTTCCCGACGCGCCTTTGGTGGCAATGGTTCCGGTGAGCTTGCGCAGGGACGGCGATGCGGTGGGCGGCAACGTGGTCGGCGGGGTGTTGTGCAACCTCGCGACCGACCTCGACGACCCCGCTCAACGCCTGAGCACCGTCCACTCGTCGATGCGCCAGAACAAGAACGTGCTGTCGCAGCTGCCCCGCTCGCAGGCGACGGCGTTGTCCATGCTCCTCCTCGGTCCGGCCGTGCTGCACGGCCTGCCGGGCCTGACCGGCGCCACCCGGCCGCCGTTCAACATCTGCATCTCCAACGTGCCCGGTGCGCGAGAGCCGCTGTACTACAACGGCGCCCGCCTCGAAAGCAACTACCCGATGTCGATCGCGATCAACGGGCAAGCACTCAACATCACGCTGTCGAGCACCGCCGACACGGTCGACTTCGGACTGGTGGGATGCCGCCGCAGCGTGCCGCACCTGCAGCGCGTGCTCGGCCACCTCGACACCTCGCTGAAGGACTTGGAGCGCGCCGCCGGCCTGTGAGCCGAAATACGGCGCCGCACACGACAACGAAGGATGCTCTCCAGATGACCGATTTCGAGACTCGCACGCTTTCGGTGAACGGTGTGCGCTCGCCGGTGCTGATCGGCGGCACCGGCATCACCGGCGAGGCGGTGGTTTTCGTCCACGGCAACCCCGACGCCGCCCGCGACTGGCAACCCCTGATGGAACCGGTCGCCGAGTTCGCCGCGGTTGTCGCGCCCGACATGCCGGGTTTCGGTGGAGCGGACAAGAGGTCAGACCAGGACTACACGCTCGCCAGTTACGGCGCACACCTGGGCGGGGTGATCGGGCAACTGGCCATCGAACGCGTGCACCTGGTCGGCCACGACTTCGGCGGCCCGTTCGCGTTGACCTGGGCCGCCGCCAATCCACACCAGGTCGCCAGCGTCACGCTGATCAACAGCGGAGTGCTGTTGGACTACAAGTGGCACCGGCTGGCGCGGGTGTGGCGCACGCCCGTCGCTGGGGAGCTGTTCATGCGGACCACCACCCCTCGCCTCGCGCGATTCGTCGTCCGCCATGACAACCCAGGGCTACCCGAGTATTGGGTCGACGTGATCGCCGGACACCTCGTCGACGCCGGGACCAAGCGGGCCGTGCTGCGGCTCTACCGCTCGACCCGTCCGCAGGACATGGGCGCGCTCGTCGAGCCACTGCGCGACCGTGATCCCGACACACTGGTGGTGTTCGGCGACGCGGACGTCTACATCCCCGTCGAACAGGCCGAACGCCAGCGTCGCGTGTTTCCCCGCGCACATGTTGAACGGCTGCCCGGTGTGGGCCACTGGGCGTGGCTCGAGCAACCCGACCGGGTCGCCGACGTGGTCGTTCCCTTTCTGCGCGCACGGGTCGGGCAAGCGGTGTGACGACGCGGTGTGACGACGCGGTATGACGACTCGGTGGTGCTCGCGCCGCTAACGAGGCGCCGGCTCCCGGCCCCCGCAGCCGGCTAGATCTTGAACCGGCCGGCGAACCCGCGCAGCGGCAGGTCCGCGCTGGTGACGAGCCCCGGCGGCGCCGCGACGACGGACTTGATCGAGGCCAGCGCGGGCATGCCGGTGACGGTCATGCCGATGGAGGCGAAGTTGTCCGGATTGGACAGGTCAACGCCGGGCTTGGGGAAGATCATGTGCTTGTTGTAGATGCACGGGTCGCCCTTGATCTGGGTGATGTAGCAGCCCTTGATGTTCCAGCTCGGATCGGTGTGCGGGGTCATCTGCCACTCCAGGTGCGTCTCGACGCGGGGAACGCCATCTACCATGCCCTGGTACTTGATGTAGTTGCCGCCCAGCGAGCCCTTGGGCAGGGTGTACCAGCCCAGGTCCACGTCCTTGGTGCAGGCGCCCAGTTCGTAGCTGAACCTCACCTCGTCGAGGGTCAGGTCGAAGCAGTCGGCCATCATCAGCACGCTGTCGGCGAACACGCGGGTGTACTTCTCCAGCTTGGCCGGGATTTCCGGATCGTCGACCGGCTGGCCGTAGCCCACCTCGATCCAGGTGTCCCTGGAATGGTGACACGACACGTCCACGGATTCGATCGTGGTGACGTTCTCGATGTCGGCGACGTCCGCCGAACACACCACGCCCAGTATCTGATTCAGGCCCGGGTTCATCCCGGTCCCGTAGAACGTCGCGCCGCCCTTTTCGCAGGCCTCGGCCAGTAGCCGGCTCACCGGCTTGCCCGACGGGTGCGGATGGTTCTTGTCGCGGTGCCAGCCGGTGATCCAGTCGGCTGTGGTGACGATGTTGATCCCGGCCTCGAGCACCTTGACATAGAGGTCCTCGTCGGGGAACACGCCGTGGAAGGTGAGCACGTCCGGCTTGGCAGCGATGATCTCCTCGATGGTGCCGGTGGCCTTGACGCCGTTGGGAGCGATCCCGGCGAGCTCGCCTGCGTCCTTGCCGACCTTCTCCGGCGAATAGCAATGCACGCCAACGAGTTCGAGGTCGGGCTGGGTGGCGATCCGCTTGATCATCTCCGAACCGACGTTTCCGGTGGCCACCTGGAACACGCGGATCGGTGCGCTGGTCATTGCATTGAGCCTTCCTGTGATGCGAATGCCTCGGGATAGAACTGCTTGGCCCACTTGCGGATTGCGGTGAAGCCCTCGTACTCGTCGGTGGCCAGCGCCGGCGGGTCCGAATAGCGCTGGTGTCGCCAGATCTCGATGTCCTGCTCGAACTGGCGGATCACCTCGCGCCCGAACTCGGCCGCCTTGCGCTCGGCGCGGTCGGGGTCCTTACCCGCGGTCCGGCCGATGTAGACCATGAACCGGACGTCGGAGGTGAACTCGTCGACCGGGGTGACCGCGGAGATGGTGCGGTTGTCGATCATCCCCCAGCTCTTGGTCACCGCGATGCCCAGGCCGCCGTTGATGGCCTCGACACCGCTGTTGACGTCCTCGATCTTCTGCCCGTCGTCACCTTCGAAGGTGATGGTGAAGTCGACGAACGACACCGGCTCGGCGAAGTCGTGCCGGGTGAACACGGGCACGATCGGCGTGTTGTGCACGAACTTGAAATGCGCGAAGTCGACGCCGTTTTCGAGCACGTACTGCGGGTGCAGCTCCAGGGCCTGCCGGTACAACCGCTGCTGCGGGTAGTAGTCGTCGGCGCTGCTGCCGTCGCGAAATGCGGCGAAGACGTCCGGCGCGTCGAAGTACGGCTCGCGGCGCTCGACGTCATGCCAGATGTAGACCGACGCGTTGCGTTCCGCGACGGGGTAGGTGCGGATGCGACGGCCCCGATTGGGCCGGTCCTGGTAGGGAATGCAGACGTTGCGACCCTCCTGGCTCCACTGCCACCCGTGGAACGGGCACTGCAACACCTCGCCGACGACCGTGCCGCCGTAACCCAGGTGCGCACCGAGGTGCTCGCAGTAGGCGTTCATCACGGTGAGCTGGCCGGACTCGACCCGCCAGGCGACCATCTCCTGGTCGAAATACTTCATGGTGTGCACGTCGCCCACACCGATCTCATCGGACCAGGCGACCTGGAACCAGCCGGTTGGTTTCATCGACAACGGCGGCTTAGCCATGCGGGATCCCTCCTTGGAAGAGATGATAGGCGGGACCTCAGTCAAATCAAAGTACCCTCTATGAAACTTTGGGCGCGATAGGCTCGGCACGCGATAGGCTCGGCAGATGACTCGGCACGTCAACGCGGCCGGAACCGCGAGCCGGCGCCCCAACCGGCGTGGCAACGCCACCCGGGAGAGCATGCTCGAAGCCGCGCTCAAGTCGTTGGCATCCGGCGACCCGGGCTCGGTGTCGGCCAACCGCATCGCCAAGGAGATCGGCGCCACCTGGGGCGCCGTGCAATACCAGTTCGGCGACACCGACGGCTTCTGGGCCGCGGTGCTGCACCACACGGCCGAGCGGCGCGCCGCGACCTTCTCGACGCTGTCGACGCCGGTCTCACCCGACGCGCCCCTGCGCGAGCGGGTCGGCGCCATCATCGACACCCTTTACGACGGCTTGGCGTCGCCGGATTCACGCGCGATCGAGAACCTGCGGGCGGCGCTCCCCCGCGACCCCGCCGAGCTCGAGCGCCTGTTCCCGCGCACCGCCGCCGAGCTGTTCTCCTGGGGCAAGAGCTGGCTGGAGACCTGCCAGAACGCCTTCGCCGGCCTGGACGTCGACCCCGAGCGGGTGCGCGAGGTGGCCGCCCTGATCCCCGGCGCGATGCGCGGGCTGGTGTCCGAACGCCAGCTCGGCTCGTACGCCGACCTGGATATGGCGCGGCGGGGCCTGACCAACGCGCTGGCCGCCTACCTGGAGCAATCGCGCCGGTGACGACCGGTGACATCCCGTTCGACATCGCGATCCGCCGGGCCGGCCGCACCGACCTCGCCCGGGTGGCCGAGATGCACTATCCGGTCTGGCGGCAGTCCTGGGCCGGCGTACTGCCGGACGCCACGCTCGACCTGCTCGGATCGCCGCGGCGCTGGGCCATTCTGGCGTACCCGGGTATCCTGCAGCGCTGCCACTGGAGCATGTGGATCGCCGAATCCGGTTCGCGCACAATCGGGATGACGATCTTCGGCCCCGACCCCGCGAATCCCGCACAGGTGGAACTCGATTCGCTCTACGTCGCGGCCGACTGCCAGCGCCACGGTGTCGGGAGGCGCCTGCTAGCCACGGCCTTGACGGAAAGCCCGCCGGGAGACGTCGTCCTGTGGTGCGCCGAACACAACACCCAGGCGCGAACCTTCTACGAGAAGAACGACTTTCACGCCGATGGGCGCACCCTGGACTGGGAGCCGCTGCCCGGCGTCAAAGTCGCCCATCTGGGCTATCGGCTGCACCGGCGTTAGCTTTGGCGGCCGTCGGCTACTCGGACTCGGCGCGCTGTTTGAGGCGCTGCAAGGTGAGCCGGATGTGTTCGGTGTTGGCGGCCACGCGATCCGGAACGCCGGTGGCCCTGCCGGCGAGCTTGCGGAACCAGCGGGGCCTGCGGTCCCAGGTGCTTTCGGTGACCCGGCAACCGCCGTCTGCCGCCACGATGTCATATTGCCAGCGCGCGATCGGGACGACGGTGTGCCGCACGTCGAACGCGAAGACGCGACCCGGTTCCGCGTCGGTGATGGTGCACGTGGTGCTCCAGCTCCGCTTGCTGCTTTCGTTGTGACCGGTGAACACGGCCCCGGGACGCGCGGCATCGCCTTTGCGCCACTCCATCGCCACCGCCTCCTCGGCAAATGAGGCCAGCGTGGACAGGTCGGTGAGGAGCCGATACACCACCTCGGGGCGGGCATCGACCTGCACGGTGGCGGTCACGCACGGGTCGGTCATCCGCCGATCATAGCCAGCGTGCAGGGGATTTCAGCTTGATTGCGGCCGATCGGAACTTTCTCCACACTTGAGTGCGAACCGTTCGAAGCAAGGGGCAAGCATGCGAGTCGGCGTACCGACCGAGACCAAGGTCAACGAGTTCCGGGTGGCCATCACACCCGCCGGCGTCGCGGAACTGACCCGTCGCGGTCACGAAGTGCTCGTGCAGGCCGGCGCCGGGGACGGGTCGTCCATCCCCGACGACGAGTTCAAGGCGGCGGGCGCCCGCTTGGCCGACTCGGCCGAACAGGTGTGGGCCGAGGCCGACCTGCTGCTCAAGGTGAAGGAACCGATCGAGTCCGAATACGGCCTCCTGCGCCAGGATCAGGTGCTCTTCACCTATCTGCACCTGGCCGCCTCTGCCACCTGCACCGAAGCGCTATTGGCTTCCGGCACAACGTCGATCGCCTACGAGACGGTGCAGGCCGCCGACGGTACCTTGCCGTTGCTGGCTCCGATGAGCGAGGTCGCCGGCCGGCTGTCGGCCCAGGTCGGCGCCTACCACCTGATGCGCACCCACGGCGGACGCGGCGTGCTGATGGGCGGGGTCCCGGGCGTCAAGCCCGCCGATGTCGTGGTGATCGGCGCGGGCACGGCCGGCTACAACGCCGCCCGGGTCGCGGGCGGCATGGGCGCGAACGTGACGGTTCTCGACGTCAACATCGGCAAGCTGCGCCTGCTCGATGCCGAATTCGGCGGACAGGTGCGCACGCGCTACTCGTCGGCGTACGAGCTGGAGGGTACCGTCACGCGCGCCGACCTGCTGATCGGGGCGGTCCTGTTGCCGGGCGGCAAGGCGCCGGAACTAGTCCCGAATTCGCTTGTGGCGCAGATGAAGCCGGGCGCAGTGCTGGTGGACATCTCCATCGACCAGGGCGGCTGCTTCGCGGATTCCCGGCCGACCACGCACGATGACCCGACGTTCGCCGTTTACGACAAGCAGTTCTACTGCGTGGCCAACATGCCCAGCGCGGTGCCCAAGACGTCGACCGTGGCGCTGACCAACGCCACCATGCCCTACGTGCTCGAACTGGCCGACCACGGCTGGCGCGCGGCATGCCGATCGGATCCCACTCTGGCCAAAGGCCTTTCGACGCACGACGGCGGGCTGCTGTCCCAACGGGTGGCCGCCGACCTGGGTCTGCCGTTCACCGATCCGGCGGGCCTGCTCGCCTAGTCGCGCTCCACCAGGCTGGCGATGATGTCGGCCGCCGGCCCGGGTTGGGCCTCCTTGAACGACGTTCCGGCCCATAACGGTATCCCGTTCGGGTCCTCCATGGCGGCCGCCGCCTCCCGGATCGGGCTGGTCATCTGGTTGACCTCCGGGTAGCCCAGCGGCGCCACGTTGTCCAGCAGCCGGGTGAAGTTGTTCTCCAGGCCGCGCGCGTAGCGGCCCGAGAACGCGCGCGTGACAACGGTGGTGCCGAAGACCGGGTTCTTCAGGGCGGTGCGGTGCGCGGTACTGGTGCCGGCTTCGTCGCTGAGCAACAGCGCGGTGCCGACCTGCGCGGCGACCGCGCCCCGGTTCAGCACGGCGGTGACGTCGCGGGCGGTGCCCAGGCCGCCGGCCGCGACGACCGGGACGTCGTGCGCATGGCGGATGCGATCGATCAGCTGGTGCAGCGATTCGTTGCCGGGCTCCATGTCGGGCGCGAACGTGCCCCGGTGCCCGCCCGCGTCCGGGCCCTGGACGATGAGGCTGTCCGCGCCGGCGGCCACGGCCACTCCGGCCTCGTAGGCCGACGTCACCGTGACCATCACCAACAGTCCCAGCGCGCCGAGCCGCCGGATGACGTCGGGCGGCGGCACCCCGAAGGTGAACGAGACCAGCTCGGGCCGCACGTCGGCCACCACTTCGAGCTTGCTCTCCCAGTCGTCGTCGTCGCCGTACTGCGGGTGCCCGACCTCGACCTGGTAGTAGTCGGCGATCTCCTCGAGTTCCTCGGCGTAGTAGTCCAGCGCCATCCAGTCGGCGACGCTGGGCTGGGGGACGAACAGGTTCACGCCGAGCGGGCCGGTGGTGGCCGCGCGCGCGGAGGCGATGTCCTCGGCGAACCGTTCCGCGCTGCGGTGGCCGCCGGGGACGAAGCCGAGCCCGCCCGCGTTGGACACCGCCGCGGCCAGCTCGGGCGTGCCCGGTCCGCCGGCCATCGGTGCACCCACGATGGGCACCATGATGTCCCAAAAGCCCAGTACCACGGAGCTAATTTACCATCGCCCGAAGTTGTTGGGGCAGTGACCGTTTGGAGGCATAGGGCCCCAGGACGGCGGCACCGTAGGGCTGGTTGAGCAGCCGGCGGGCAACCGCGTTGACCTCCTCGACCGTCACCTGGTCGATCTTCCGCAGGGTCTGCTCGATGCTGCGGTGCTCGCCGTAGTTCAGTTCGTTGCGGCCCAGACGGCTCATCCGCGAGCTGGAATCCTCCAAACCGAGAACGAGCCCGCCGCGCAACGACCCCTTCGCGATGCGGCACTCCGCCTCGGTGATGCCGTCGCGGGCCACCGACTCGAGGACCTCGTTGGTCACCTGCATCACCTCGGCGAACCGCTCGGGCTGGCAGGCGGCGTAGACGGACAGCGCGCCGCTGTCGGCAAAGATGTCCACCGTCGAGTAGACCGAATAGGCCAGTCCGCGCAACTCGCGAACCTCTTGGAACAGCCGGGAACTCAGGCCACCACCCAGTGCGCTGTGCAACACCGACAGCGCCCAGCGGTGCCGCCAGCTACGCCCCGGGGTCCGCACGCCCAGCGCCACGTGGGTCTGCTCGGCGTCCCGGTTGCCCAGCAGCAAACTGGGCCGTCCGGTCACCCGTCCGGCACCCTTGCGCGGCGCGATGGGCCGGCGCCCGCGGACCAGGTGCGGCCCGAAGTGCGCACGCACCAGCGCGACGACCTCGTCGTGGTCGACGTTGCCGGCCACCGCGACCACCATGCGTTCCGGCGTGTAGCGGCGCACGTGAAACGAGTACAGCTGGGTCCGGGTCATCGACGACACCGACTGCGCGGTGCCGATCACCGGCCGGCCCACCGGGTGGTCGCCGAACATCGCGCCCAGGAACATGTCCCCCAGCGCGTCCTCGGGATCGTCGTCACGCATCGCGATCTCTTCGAGCACCACGTCGCGCTCCAGCTCGACGCCCTCGGCGGCGCACCGGCCGTTGAGCACCACGTCGGACACCAGGTCGACGGCCAGCTCCAGGTCGCTGTCCAGCACGTGCGCGTAGTAGCAGGTGTGCTCCTGGGCCGTGAAGGCGTTCAGCTCCCCGCCGACGGCGTCCATCGCCTGCGCGATGTCCACGGCGCTTCGGGTGGGCGTCGACTTGAACAGCAGATGCTCGAGGAAGTGCGCCGCCCCCGCCACGGTGGCACCCTCGTCGCGCGATCCGACGCCCACCCAGACGCCGACGGACGCCGAACGCACCGACGGCAGGTACTCGGTGACGACCCGAAGACCACCCGGAAGCGTGCTGCGGCGCAGCGTGGTCGACGATTCGACCTCAAGCGTCTGCGTGCCGCGGCGCAGGGCCGCGGCGCGATCAGCTGCTGGCTGTCGCGGCATCGGCTGGCGCGGCCTCCTGAGGAGCCCCGGCGTCGGCCGGGGCCGCGGAGTCTTCCTCGACCAGGACGAGGGAGATCTTGCCGCGCTTGTCGATGTCGGCGATCTCGACCCGCAGTTTGTCGCCGACGTTGACGACGTCCTCGACCTTCGCGATGCGCTTGCCCCTGCCGAGCTTGGAGATGTGCACCAGGCCGTCACGTCCCGGCAGCAACGACACGAAGGCGCCGAAATCGGTGGTCTTGACCACGGTGCCGAGGAACCGCTCGCCCACGGTCGGCAGCTGCGGGTTGGCGATGGCGTTGATCCGGTCGATCGCCGCCTGGGCCGAGGGGCCGTCGGTGGCGCCGACGAACACGGTGCCGTCGTCCTCGATGGAGATCTGCGCGCCGGTCTCCTCGGTGATGGCGTTGATCACCTTGCCCTTGGGCCCGATGACCTCGCCGATCTTGTCCACCGGGACCTTGATGGTGGTCACCCGCGGCGCGTAGGGGCTCATTTCGTCGGGTGAGTCGATGGCCTCAGCCATCACCTCGAGGATGGTCAGGCGCGCGTCCTTGGCCTGCGCCAGGGCACCCGCGAGGACCTGGGACGGGATGCCGTCGAGCTTGGTGTCCAGCTGCAGCGCGGTGACGTAGTCCTTGGTGCCGGCGCACTTGAAGTCCATGTCGCCGAACGCGTCCTCGGCGCCCAGGATGTCGGTCAGGGTGACGAAGCGACGCTCGGTCTTGCCGTCCACCTCGACGTCGTCGGACACCAGGCCCATCGCGATGCCGGCGACCGGCGCCTTGAGCGGCACCCCGGCGTTGAGCAGGGCGAGCGTGGACGCGCACACCGATCCCATCGACGTCGAGCCGTTGGAGCCCAGCGCTTCGGACACCTGGCGGATGGCGTAGGGGAACTCCTCGACGCTGGGCAGCACCGGGATCAGGGCGCGCTCGGCGAGCGCGCCGTGCCCGATCTCGCGCCGCTTGGGCGAGCCGACCCGGCCGGTTTCACCGGTCGAATACGGCGGGAAGTTGTAGTGGTGCATGTAGCGCTTGGTGGTCTCGGGCCCCAGCGAGTCGATCTGCTGGGCCATCTTGACCATGTCCAGCGTGGTCACGCCCAGGATCTGGGTCTCGCCGCGCTCGAACAGCGCGCTGCCGTGCGCCCGCGGCACCACGGCGACCTCGGCCGACAGCGCGCGGATGTCGGTGATGCCGCGGCCGTCGATGCGGAAGTGGTCGGTCAGGATGCGCTGGCGCACCAGCTTCTTGGTCAGCGAGCGGAACGCGGCGCTGACCTCCTTTTCGCGGCCCTCGTAGGTCGCAGAGGCCCCGGTGAGGCGCGCCAGCACTTCCGCTTTCAGCTCGTCGGTGCGCGCGTCGCGCTCGGCCTTGCCGCCGATGGTCAGCGCCTTGGCCAGCTCGTCGGTGGCCACCGAGGCCACCGAGTAGTAGACGTCGTCGCCGTAGTCGGGGAACGTGGGGTAGTCCCCGGTGGGTTTGGCGGCGGCGTCGGCCAGCTCCTGCTGCGCGGCGCACAGCGTGGCGATGAACGGCTTGGCGGCCTCCAGGCCCTCGGCCACGACGGTCTCGGTCGGTGACTGGGCGCCGCCCTCGACGAGCTCGATGACGTTCTCGGTGGCCTCGGCCTCGACCATCATGATCGCGACGTCCGGCTTGCCGTCATGCTCGCCGACGATGCGGCCGGCCACCACCATGTCGAACACGGCCCGTTCGAGCTGCTCGACCGTGGGGAAGGCGACCCAGGTGCCATCGATCAGCGCCACCCGCACGCCCCCGACGGGACCGGAGAACGGCAGGCCGGCCAGCTGGGTGGAGGCCGAGGCGGCGTTGATCGCCAGCACGTCGTACAGGTCGTTGGGGTCCAGGCTCAGGATCGTCACCACGACCTGGATCTCGTTGCGCAGCCCGTTGACGAACGACGGCCGCAGCGGGCGGTCGATCAGCCGGCAGGTCAGGATCGCGTCGGTGGAGGGCCGGCCCTCGCGACGGAAGAACGAACCGGGGATGCGGCCCGCGGCGTACATGCGCTCCTCGACGTCGACGGTGAGCGGGAAGAAGTCGAAGTGCTCCTTGGGGCTCTTGCTGGCGGTGGTCGCCGACAGCAGCATGTTCTCGTCGTCGAGGTACGCGACGACGGCGCCGGCGGCCTGCTGGGCCAGCCGGCCGGTCTCGAAACGGATGGTGCGGGTGCCGAGGCTCCCGTTGTCGATAACGGCGGTTGACTCGAACACGCCTTCTTCAATTTCAGCGACAGACATGGGTGTCCGTACGGCCTCTCTGGGTATTCAGCTGTTTCGCGTGGTCACGCGCAGGTAACCCGAGAGCTTCCTTAGGAGAGGAAAGAGTCTGAATGCGGCTACGGCCATCGATCGAAGCGGCCGACCTGCCCCAGATCCGGAGAGCCCGGCAGCCACTACCGAAGACCGCCCGATGCAGACCGGGCTGCTCCCATGTGACGTGCGCAGTGACACGCTGGAACGGCACACGCGGATCTGCGTGACCGCACCGTTTGCTCGGGCCGAATCGGCCCAGAACGCTCCCACTCTACATGGCGAACTCAGCCCGTCGGCAGGGCTACACCAATTGGCGGTTTCCGAGCGTCAGCGGCGCAGACCCAGGCGCTCGACCAGCGAGCGGTACCGCTCCACGTCGATTTGGGCGACGTACTTGAGCAGCCGGCGCCGCCGACCGACCAGCAGGAGCAGACCCCGCCGCGAGTGGTGATCGTGCTTGTGCACCTTGAGGTGCTCGGTCAGGTCGGCGATCCGCTTGGTCAGCAGCGCGACCTGCGCCTCCGGGGAACCGGTGTCGGTGTCATGCAGGCCGTAGGTGCCCAGGATTTCTTTTTTCTGCTCGGCGGTCAGCGCCACGAAAACATCTCCATCAATCGGTGCCGCGAAAAATACGTCGGGCGTGGCCACCGCGGACTGCAGCACACGCCGTACTCGGTGGGCGAGTCTATCAGCGGCGGTGACGTCGGCCGAAATCACAGGCCGGTGGTCACCCCTTGACAACATACAACCATTTGGTTGTACGTTTTGGGCGTGGCCGTAGCTCAAGAGGACCGGGTGGATGCCCTGTTCCACGCGCTGGCCGACCGGACCCGGCGCGACATCATGCGCCGGACGCTGGCCGGGGAACATTCGGTGTCCGCGCTCGCACTGAAATACGACATGAGCTTTGCGGCGGTGCAGAAGCACGTCGCCGTGCTCGAGAAGGCCGGCCTGATAACCAAACGACGCAGCGGTCGCGAGCAGTTGGCCAGGGGGGACGTGACGGCCGTGCGGTCGGTCGCTTCCCTGCTGACCGAGCTGGAACTGCTCTGGCGCGGTCACATCGCGCGCGTCGACGAACTCATCGCATCCGACTCGACCGATTCCACCACCAACCCGACCAGGGAGGACTGAACCATGCCCGTCACCGACGTCCAGCACGATCTGGAGAACCTGACGCTGACCATCACCGCGGACTTCGCCGCTCCGGTGCAACGGATCTGGCAGGTCTACGCCGACCCGCGTCAGCTGGAGAAGGTGTGGGGACCGCCGTCGCACCCGGCGACCGTCGTCGACCACAGCCTCACGCCCGGCAGTCGCACGACCTACTTCATGACCGGACCGGACGGCGAGAAGTACGCCGGCTACTGGGAGATCACGGCCGTCGACGAACCGACGAGCTTCTCGTTCCTCGACGGCTTCGCCGACCCGGACTTCAATCCCAACCCCGACCTGCCGGTCTCGGTGAACGTGTACACCTTCGCCGAGCACGGCGGCGGCACTCGGGCGACCTACGTGAGCACCTACGAGTCCGCCGAGGCGCTTCAGCAGGTGCTGGACATGGGCGTGGTCGAGGGCGCCTCGTCGGCGATCAACCAGATCGACGACCTGCTGGCCTCCTGAAAGCGCGGCGGGTCAGTCCCGCGCCGAGAGCATCGCGCGGGCGCGGTCGGTGTCCTTGCCCATCGCGTCGATCAGGTCCTTCACCGAACCGAACTTGGTCTGACCGCGGATGCGGCCGACGAAGTCCAGCGCCACGTACTGGCCGTAGAGGTCGGCGGTGGTGTCCAGGACGAAAGCCTCGACGGTGCGGGTGCGTCCGGAGAACGTCGGGTTGGTGCCCACGGACACCGCGGCCTGGTAGCGCTCGCCCGGGACGACGGTGCCGGTCACCGGCCCGTGCCCGAGCAGGGTGAACCACGCGGCATACACGCCGTCGGCCGGGATCGCCGAATACATCGGGGGCGCCACGTTGGCGGTCGGGAATCCCAGCTCCATGCCCCGCCCCTCGCCCCGCGGCCCAGCGCCTCCATGGCCGTCACCACGTCGCCGGCGTCCACGCAGGACCGGATGTAGGTGGACGAAAACGTCACCGTCTCGTTGCTGTGATGCTCGGACAGCAGCGACATGGACTCGACGGCGAACCCGAAGCGCTCCCCGGCGCGCCGCAGCGTCTCGACGTTGCCGGCCGCCTTCTTGCCGAAGGTGAAGTTCTCCCCCACCACCACCTCCACCACGTGCAGGTGTTCCACCAGTAGCTCGTGGACGTAGCGCTCGGGCGTCAGCTTCATGAAGTCGCTGGTGAACGGCATCACCAGGAAGACGTCGATGCCCATCTCCTCGACCAGCTCGGCGCGCCGCGTCAGCGTCGTCAGCTGCGCCGGATGGCTGCCCGGGTAGACCACTTCCATCGGGTGCGGGTCGAAGGTCATCAGCACGGTCGGCACGTTGCGCGCGCGTCCGGCCTTGACCGCATGCGCGATCAGTTCGGCATGGCCCCGGTGCACGCCATCGAATACGCCGATGGTGAGCACGCATCTGCCCCAGTCCGTGGGAATCTCGTCTTGGCCGCGCCACCGCTGCACGAGGGCAAGCCTACGGCCACCCGCCGTCGGCCGGGAGATCCGCCACCACGAGGGTGTCGAGGAGCACACGATCAGGCCTGGGTTGCCTAAACTTTGTCGTTGTGAGGGGTCCTGGTGAGGGTCGTTGTGAGGGTCGTTGTGAGGATCGTCGTGAGGATCGTTGTGAGGGCTGACGAAGAGCGTGGCGGCATCACCGCGGTCGGCCAGGACTACCTTAAGGCCATCTGGAACGCCCAGGAGTGGTCCCCCAAGGACGCGCCACAAAAGGTCAGCACCAAGATGCTCGCCGAGAAGATCGGGGTGTCGGCCAGTACGGCCTCGGAGTCCATCCGCAAGCTCGCCGAGCAGGGCCTGGTCGACCACGAGAAATACGGGGCCGTGACCCTGACCGAGGCGGGCCGGCGGGCGGCGCTGGCGATGGTGCGCCGGCACCGGCTGCTGGAGACCTTCCTGGTGAACGAGCTCGGTTACGGCTGGGACGAGGTACACGACGAGGCCGAGGTGCTCGAACACGCGGTGTCGGATCGGCTGGTGGCCCGCATCGACGCCAAGCTGGGGTTCCCGCAGCGCGACCCCCACGGGGACCCGATCCCAGCCTCGGACGGGCAGGTGCCCACCCCGCCGGCGCGGCAGCTGTGGGCGTGCGGCGACGGGGACACCGGAACCGTGGCCCGCATCTCCGACGCCGACCCGGAGATGCTGCGCTATTTCGCCGATGTCGGCATCAACCTCGACTCGCGACTGCGGGTCCTGACCCGTCGGGAGTTCGCCGGCATGATCTCGGTGGCGATCGCATCCGGCGACGGAGTCGAGACGACGGTCGACCTGGGCAGCCCGGCCGCCCGGGCGATCTGGGTGGTGGGCTAGCCCAGGGGCCGGCGCCGCTAGCGCTCGGCGCGCTGGTAGGCGGTGACGACGGCCGCGCCACCCAGCCCGATGTTGTGTTGCAGTGCGGCGCTGACGTTGTCGACCTGCCGCTTGTCGGCGGTGCCCCGCAGCTGCCACGTCAGCTCGGCGCACTGCGCCAGGCCCGTCGCACCCAGCGGGTGGCCCTTGGAGATCAGCCCGCCGGACGGATTGACCACCCACCGCCCGCCGTAGGTGGTGTCGCCGTTGTCGATCAGCTTGGGCGCCTCGCCCGGGGCGCACAGGCCCAGCGCCTCGTAGAGCAGCAGCTCGTTGGCCGAGAAGCAGTCGTGCAGCTCGATCACCTGGAAGTCTTCGGGCCCCAACCCGGACTGCTGGTAAACCTGTTGCGCCGCTTGGACATTCATGTCGTAGCCGATCAGGTTCTTGGCGCTTCCGTCGAAGGTGGACTCGAAGTCGGTGGTCATGGCCTGACCGACGATCTCCACCGCCTGGGCGGCCAACCCGTGGCTGTCGACGAAGCCCTCCGAGGCCAGGATCGCCGCGCCGGAACCGTCGGACGTCGGCGAGCACTGCAGCTTGGTGAGCGGGTCGGAGATCATCCGTGCGGCCAGGATGTCCTCCAGCGTGTAGGAGTCCTGGAACTGCGCGAACGGGTTGTTGACGGAGTGCTTGTGGTTCTTGTAGCCGATCTTGGCGAAATGCTCCGCGGTGCTGCCGTATTGCCTCATGTGCTCGCGGCCGGCGGCGCCGAACATCCACGGCGCGACGGGCATCGCGAACTCGTCGATCGCGGCCATCGCCTTGACGTGCTTGCCCATCGGCGATTCGCGGTCCTGGGCGCCCCCACCCAGCGAGCCGGGCTGCATCTTCTCGAAGCCGAGCGCGAGGGCGCAGTCGACGATCCCGCCGCGGATGGCCTGGGCCGCCAGGAAGAGCGCGGTCGAACCGGTCGAGCAGTTGTTGTTGACGTTGACGATCGGAATGCCGGTCATACCCAGCTCGTAGAGCGCCCGCTGCCCGGACGTCGAATCGCCGGCGACATAACCGACGTAGCCCTGCTGCACCTCGCGGTAGTCGATGCCGGCGTCGGCCAGCGCGTTGGTTCCGGACTCGCGCGCCATGTCGGGGTAGTCCCAGCCCTCGCGGCGGCCCGGCTTCTCGAATTTCGTCATGCCGACGCCGACGACGTAAACCTTGTTGGACATCGTTGTCCCCTTTCCGACGGTACCGATTTCGGGTCAGCCTATTCCTCGAGCGTCGCCGGGCGGATCACGACCACCGACCTGGTGCGCGCGCCCTCGTCGCGCAGCAGCGCGATGACCCGCCCGTCGGCGTCGCAGGCGGCATAGACGCCCTGGATGCCGGCCGGGACAAGCGGCCGCCCGTTGGCGGTCGCGTCCGCCTCCTCGGCGGTCAGGTCGCGGCGCGCAAAGTTCAGCAGGCACGCCTCGTCCAGCGTCAGCGACAGGCCGGGCCGGTCGGCCAGGTCGTCGAGCGAGCGGGCCTGGTCCAGCGTGAAGCGACCGACGCGGGTGCGCCGCAACGCCGTCAGATTGGTATAAGGTGCAGGCGCGGGCCGCCCCGCGAACGTAGGTCCCCGACGAGCAGTCCACCTCCACGTCCACGTCGACGAACTCACCGGCGGGCCGGACGTCGAGCACCTCGAACCGGTCGATGCGCACCGGCCGGGCCGCGAGCTCGACGGCCTGGCCCTCGCGCACCAGCCGGTAGGCGCGGCGGCCGTCCACCTTGATGGCGCTGACCGCCGACGGCACCTGCTCGATGTCGCCGCACAGGCCCGCGACCGCGGCGTCGATCGCCTCCCGAGTCAGGTGCGCGGCCGAAACACTGTGCAGCACTTCGCCTTCGGCGTCCTCGGTGGACGTCGTCTGGCCGAGCCGGACGGTGGCGGCGTAGGACTTGGATGCCGCCGTCAACAGGCCCAGGATCTTGGTGGCGCGGTCGATGCCGATCACCAGCACGCCGGTGGCCATCGGGTCCAGCGTTCCCGCGTGTCCCACCCTGCGGGTGGAGAAGATGCGCCGGCAGCGCCCGACCACGTCGTGGCTGGTCATCCCGGCCGGCTTGTCGACGAGGACTAGTCCCGGACCGATCCCCGGGCCGCTGCTGGAGGTCATAGCACGATGGCGGTCAGCACCAGCCCCCGCTCCACCGACCACCGGCCCCTCAGCGCGGTCAGCGGCGGGCCGTCGAGCGCCCGCCCGTCGATCAGGATCTTGGACACGAAGACCCCGGAGGTGCACCCGTCGGGCGGGTCGAGGTCGAGCACGATGTGGGCGTCCTCGAAACCCAGCCAGCGCTTGGTCAGCGGGAACCACGCCTTGTACGTTGCTTCCTTGGCGCAGAACAGGATTCGATCCCAATGCAGGCCCTCGGGCAGCGTGGCCATCTCGTGCCGCTCCTCCGGCAGGCTGATCGCGTTCAGTACACCGTCGGGCAACACGTCGTGGGGTTCGGCGTCGATGCCCACCGAGCGCACCGCTTCGGCGCGACCCACGACCGCACCGCGATAGCCCGTGCAATGGGTGAGACTGCCCACCACGCCGTCGGGCCAGCAGGGTTCGCCCTTGTCGCCCTTGAGGATCGGCACCGGCGGCAGGCCGAGCTCGCCCAGCGCGACCCGCGCGCAGTGCCGCACGGTGACGAACTCGTTGCGGCGCTTGGCCACCGACCTCGCGATCAGCGGCTCCTCTTCGGGCAGCGGCACGAGGCCGGGCGGATCGGTGTACACCTCCGCGTAGGCCAGGCCGTCCGATGCCGGCAGCACCGAGGAAACCAGCATGTCCTCGGTCATCGTGATTGCCGCTGCCGCAACCGTTCCCGGAACTGCGCGGCCTGCTGCCGCATCTCGGGTGTGATCTCGAAGTGACCGCCGAAGTCGTTGAGGTATCCGGGCGCGTACTCCGGATCCGGCAGCACCTGGCGCAGCCAGTGGTGCGGCTTGCGGCGCCGCCACTCCCGCGGGTAGCCCACCGACACCTCCTCGAAGCGCACGTCGTCGTACCAGGTGGTGCGGGGAATGTGCAGGTGACCGTAGACCGAGCAGACCGCGTTGTAGCGGGTATGCCAGTCGGCGGTCTTGGTGGTTCCGCACCACAGCGCGAATTCCGGGTAGAACAACGCGTCGCAGGGGTCACGGACCAGCGGGAAATGGTTCACCAGGACGGTCGGTGTCATCCAGTCGAGTTTCTCGAGACGGGCGCGGGTGGTGGCCAGGCGCTCCCGGCACCAGGCCTCCCGGGTGGGGTAGGGCTCGGGCGACAGCAGGAATTCGTCGGTGGCGACCACGTTGCGCTCCCGCGCGATGGTCAGGCCCTCGGCTTTGCTGGCCGCGCCCTCGGGCAAGAAGCTGTAGTCGTACAGCAGGAACATCGGCACGATGGTCGCCGGTCCCCCGCGCTCGGTCCACACCGGAAAGGGATGCTCGGGCGTGACGATGCCCATCTCGTCGCACATGTTGACCAGGTAGTCGTAGCGGGCCTTGCCGAAGATCTGCACCGGATCGCGCGTCGTGGTCCACAACTCGTGGTTGCCCGGGACCCAGATCACCTTGGCGAAGCGGCGGCGCAGCAGGTCGAGTGCCCAACGGATCTCGTCGGTGCGTTCGGCGACGTCACCGGCCACGATCAGCCAGTCGTCCGGCGAGGACGGGTGCAGCGACTCGGTGACCGGCTTGTTGCCGAGGTGGCCGGTGTGCAGATCGGAGACGGCCCACAGCGTCGGTTGCCCGCTGTTCGTCGATTGGTTGTCCGAGTTTTGACCAGCCACGATTAACCAGACTAATGACCCGCGGCCGCGGGCCGGCCGGGACCGGCCCTTGCCCGTGGCATTAGAACGTGTTCTTGTTTGTCTGTGGCCGTGGCGGGGCGACTTGTACACTCCCGGGCAAGGGCCGCCGGGCCGTCAGGGGGTGTCGTGTTCGCCAAGGTGCGTCTGATCGGGGCGGTCGGTGCCCTCGTCGCCGCGGCCGTAGCCGGCTCGGTCGGCTGGCAGGGCGCCGCGCCGGGGCCGGCGGGGGCCGGGCGCGTGGAACTGCGCTCGACCGCGGCGCCGATGGAAACCACCATGAAGAGCCCGATCGTGGCGACCACCGACCCGCGGCCGTTCGACGCGTGCGAGGACATCCCGTTCGACGCGGTGCAGCGGCTCGGGTTGGCCTTCACCCCGCCCGAGCACGAAGACGGCCTGCGCTGCCACTTCGACGCGGGTAACTACCAGCTGGCCGTCGAGCCCATCATCTGGCGCACCTACGAGGAGACGCTGCCGCCCGACGCCGTGGAGACCACCATCGCGGGCCACCGCGCCGCGCAGTACTGGGTGCTCAAGCCGACGTATCACAACAGCTACTGGTATTACTCCTGCATGGTCGTGTTCAAGACCAGCTACGGGGTGCTGCAGCAGGCGCTCTACTACTCGACGGTCTACTCCAATCCCGAGGTGGACTGCATGTCCACCGACCTGCAGCGCGCCAACGACCTCGCGCCGTACTACAAGTTCTGAAGGCGGGCCGGGCCTTAACCTGGCACCGTGAGTATCACCTCGACGCGAGCCGCCCAGCCCACGCTGCACACCGTGCGACACCTCGGCGCCAAGGCGGCCGGGCGGCTGCTGCGCCTGCCGCCGGCGACCGCCGAGTACACCGTGCGGCGAGTCCGGGTGCCCATGCGCGACGGCGTCGACCTGGTGGCCGATCACTACGCGCCGAACACCGCGCCGGCCGCGGGCACTCTGCTGGTCCGCGGGCCGTACGGGCGCGCGTTTCCGTTCTCCCTGCTGTTCGGCGCGCTGTACGCGGCGCGGGGCTACCACGTCCTGCTGCAGAGCGTCCGGGGCACGTTCGGCTCGGGCGGGGATTTCGAGCCGATGGCCAACGAGGTCGCCGACGGCGCCGACACGGTGGCCTGGCTGCGCGAGCAGCCCTGGTTCACCGGCCGGTTCGCCACCATCGGGATGTCGTACCTGGGGTTCACCCAGTGGGCGCTGCTGCAGGATCCGCCCCCGGAGCTGGCCGCTGCGGTCATCACGGTGGGGCCGCACGATTTCAACGCGTCCGTGTGGGGCACCGGCTCGTTCGCCATCAACGACTTTCTGGGGTGGAGCGACATGGTCGCCCATCAGGAGGACCCGGTGCGCGCCCGGTCGGCGCTGCGCCAGCTGCAGAACCGGAACCGGGTGACGCGGGCGGCGCTCGGGCTGCCGGTGGGTGACACGGCCCGGGCACTGCTCGGCGCCGGCGCACCGTGGTTCGAGTCGTGGGTCGAGCACACCGACCCGAGCGATCCGTTCTGGGATGCGCTGCGCTGCGGCGACGCGCTGGACCGCGTCGACGTGCCCGTCCTGCTGATCGGCGGTTGGCAGGACATCTTCGTCAGGCAGACGTTGCAGCAGTACGCGCACCTGCGGGCCCGGGGCGTCGACGTCGCGCTCACCATGGGCCCGTGGACGCACACCCAGATACTCACGACTGGGCTGAGCACCTGCCTGCGGGAGTCACTGGATTGGCTGGACACCCACCTCGGTGGCGCCCCCGGCCCGCACCGGCCCAGCCGGGTCCGCGCCTACGTCACGGGGCAGGGCTGGCGCAACGCGGCCGACTGGCCGCCGGCCACCACCGAGCGCGCGCTGTATCTGCGCCCCGGCGGTCACCTGGGTGAGACCGCGCCGACGGACCTGACCCGGTTGGCGCCGGCGACCTTCCGCTACGACCCGGCCCACCCGACGCCCACCACCGGCGGCCCCCTGCTGTCGCCGAACGGCGGCTACCGCGACGACAGCCGGCTCGCGGCGCGCGACGACGTGCTGGCCTTCACCAGCCTGACCCTCACGCAGGACCTCTGCATCTACGGCAGCCCGGTCGTCGAGCTGGCGCACGGCGCGGACACCCCGCATGTCGACCTGTTCGTGCGGGTGAGCGAGGTCGACGCCAGGGGTCGGTCGACCAACGTCAGCGACGGCTACCGGCGGCTGGACACCCCTGCCAAGAACCCGGCCAAGAACCCGGCCAAGAACTCGAAGAAGACGGTCCGCGTCGAGCTTGACGGCATCGCCCACCGCTTCCGCGCCGGCTCACGCATCCGCGTGCTGATCGCCGGCAGCTGGTTTCCGCGCTACGCCCGCAACCTGGGCACCGATGAGCCGATCCTGACGGGACGGCAGTCCAGGCCGGCCACCCACACGGTGCGGTACGGACGCTCCCGGTTGCTGCTGCCCGTCGGGCCGCCGGACCTGTCAGCCAACGGCGCCGCGGACGCGCGCGGCGACCTCGGCTAGCGCGGCTTCGTCCAGCACCGGCGGTGCCACCGGCGCGCGCACCGGCAGCTCCACCCAGCTCTTGCAGCCGCCGTACTCGGGCGTCCGGGTGATCTCCACCGGCTTCCTCAGCGGGTGCACGGCTACCACCAGCACGGCCAGCTTGCGCTTGGGCCGGAAGTCGAGCCGGTCGGCCCGCACCGACTCGGCGGTCCAGATATGCAGGTCCTCGATCGCCGCCAGGCCCTCCGGCCGGTTGACCTCCACGGCCGCAACGACTTTCGCGGCCGCCCGGATCACCAGACGGTCCTCGGTGCTGTCGGCGGCCGCCCCGTCGAGCAGATCGCGATGCTCGGGCCGGACGCGCTCGCGGTGGCTGTGCGCGACGGTCGGGAACAGCAGGAACTCGCGGGCGGCCAGGTCGAACCGTTTCTCCCCGATGCCGCCCTTGCGCAGCAGCACCCGCTGGCGGCCGTCGAGCAGGGCGTGCACGGCGGCGCTCCACTCCTTGAGCGCGGGCATGGTCGCGGTGATGGTCATGTCGCGGTGTTGGTCATGTCGCGGTGATGGTCATGTCGCGCTGGCCGCCATCACGCCCCGGCCAGTCGGGCGATCACGCCCCCCGCGAGCGGGTGGTACCCCCACGGGCCGGCGCAGCGGCGGGACGGTCTTGGGCGGCTGTCGCCGCGCGGGCAGCGCCGCGAGCAACCGCGTCGTCGTCTCGGTGACCTCGGCGACGGCCGCCTCGAAGGCTTCGGCGTTGGCCCCGGTGGGTCGGGTGATCCCGCTGACCTTGCGCACGTACTGGCGCGCCGCCGCCGCGATCTCCTCGGGCGTGGCCGCCGGTTCAAGGCCGCGCAGCTCGGTGATGTTCCTGCACATGCCTCAACGATAGGCGGGGCACCCGACCCTTTACGGTGATCTCATGACCGACGACATCCTGCTGATCGACACCGACGAGCGGGTGCGCACCCTGACCCTCAACCGGCCGCAATCCCGCAACGCGCTGTCCTCGGCGCTGCGGGACCGGTTCTTCGGGGCCCTGGCCGACGCGGAAACCGACGACGCCGTCGACGTCGTCATCGTCACCGGCACCGACCCGGTGTTCTGCGCGGGACTCGATCTCAAGGAGTTGGGCGGTTCCTCGGCGCTTCCGGACATCTCCCCGCGCTGGCCGGCGCTGAGCAAGCCGGTCATCGGCGCGATCAACGGGGCCGCCGTGACCGGCGGGCTGGAGCTGGCCCTGTACTGCGACATCCTGATCGCCTCGGAGAACGCCCGGTTCGCCGACACCCACGCCCGGGTGGGCCTGCTGCCCACCTGGGGGCTGAGCGTGCGGCTGCCGCAGAAGGTGGGCGTCGGGCTGGCCCGGCGGATGAGCATGACCGGGGACTATCTGTCGGCCACGGACGCGCTGCGCGCCGGGTTGGTGACCGAGGTGGTGCCGCACGACCAGCTGTTGGCCACCGCCCGCGGGGTGGCGGCGTCGATCGTCGGCAACAACCAGGACGCGGTGCGCGCGCTGCTGGCGTCCTATCACCGGATCGACGATGCGCAGACCAGCGCGGGGCTGTGGCTCGAAGCGACGGCGGCCCGCCAGTTCCGCACCAGCGGCGACGACATCGCCGCCAACCGCGAGGCGGTGCTGCAGCGGGGGCGGGCCCAGGTCCGGTAGGCGCGGCGGTCCGGCCCCGCCGGTCGCGGGCAACCAATACGATCAGCTGATGCGTGCTGTCGTCGATGTCATCGTGAGGGTGTTCGCGGGCGCCGTGACGCTCGCGGTGGCCGCGATCGCGGGACTCGCACCGCGTGCGGCCGCCCTGCCGCCGCCGGGATTTCCCAACCTGGACGGCTTCGCGCCCGTCCCGGCGGACGGCTTTGTGACCAGCACCGGTCCGGGAACTGCGCCCCGGATCAGTTTCTCCACCCCCTACACCCTGGTGTGCGACTTCTACGGCGGCCCGGCACCGGCGCCGCAGCCGTCACAGGACATCAAGTGCAAGGGCGACATGCCCGGCATCGACGACGTCCCCGTACTGGGCGGACGCCCGCACCCGGGTGATTGCCTGGTGGGTTCGGCCGAGTTCAAGGGGCCCGGCTACCAGTTGAGCCGCATGTCCTACGGCGGCTGCGACGGCAGCCCGGCCGCCCTGCCGCCGGCCGGCAAGTTGTTGAGCGCGGGCCAGAAGTTGACCTACCTGAACGTCACGTGCGCCGTCGGCGCCGACAACCTGGTCGCCTGCCTGGACACCACCAGCGGGGACCACGGGTTCGTGCTGCAACGCTCCGGCAGCTGGGCTTTCTAGCCTGTTCTAACCCAGCGCCGTGCGCAGCGCCGCCACGACGTCGTCGATCGGGCCGCTCGCCGAATAGCCGGCCGCCAGCCGGTGGCCGCCCCCGCCGAATGCGGACGCGACGGCCGCCAGATCCACCGCGGCCTTGGCCCGCATCGACACCGACCACCGCTGCGGGTCGACTTCCTTGAACACCGCGGCCACCTCGGCCTGCTGCGTGGTGCGCACGACGTCGACGATGCTCTCGACTTCCTCCGGGCGCGATGTCACCCAATCCTGGTGCCCGACAACGGCATACACCAGCCCACGGCCGCCCACCGCGTCGGGCAGCAACTGCGCCGAGCCCAGCACGCGGGACAGCAGCGGCAGCCAGGTGAAGGGGTGGGTGTCCATCAGCGTGCGGCTGATCGCGGCGTTGTCGACGCCCGTCTCGACCAGCCGGGCCGCCAGCCGCAGGGCGCGGGCCGTGGCCCAGCGGAAGGACCCGGTGTCCGTCGTCAGCCCCGCGTAGATGCAGTGCGCGACGTCGGGGTCGATCGGCTTGTCCCACGCGTCGAGGATGTCGGCGATCATCATGGTGGTCGAATCCGCCGACACGTCAACGAAGTTGGCGGTCCCGAACATCTCGTTGGAGGCGTGGTGGTCGATCACCAGCAACTCCCGCCCCGCACCGGCCAGGTCGCTCAGCGCGCCCAGTCGCTTGAGGCTCGGAACATCAACGGTGACAACCAGATCGACGTCGCGCCGCATGGCGTTCGCATCGACCAGCAGCCGGCAACCGGGCAGCGACGACAGCGACTCCGGCAGCGTCGCCGGCTCGGCGAAACCCACCTCGACGGTCTTGCCACACCTGTCCAGCACCAGCGCCAGCGCCAGGCCCGCGCCGATCGTGTCGGCGTCGGGGTGGACATGGGCGACCACCGCGATAGTCGCTGCGGCGGAGAGCAATTCGACCGCCCCGCGGACGTCGACCCGCGCTCCGGCTCCCGCGCCGCGGGACAGCTCAGTCTTGGCGTCGGTCGTCGTCACCGGCATCCCCGTCGCTGGGCCCGCTGGCACGGTAGGGATCGGCCTCGCCGGCCGGCTTGGCCCCCGAGCGAACCCGCGCCAGGTCGGCGTCCGCCGCCCGGGCGCGGGCCAGCAACTCGTCCATCCGCTGGACGGTGTCCGACGTGGTGTCGCGGGTGAAGGTCAACGTGGGCGTGAAGCGTACACCGGTGCCCGCCCCGACCATCGTGCGCAGCGCGCCCTTGGCCCGCTCCAGCGCCGAGGCAGCGGCGGCGTAGTCCGGCTCGTCGTCGAGTGTTCGGCCCATCACGGTGTAGAACACCGTCGCATCGTGCAGGTCGGCGGTGACCTTCGTGTCGACGATGGTCACCCCGTCCAGCCCCGGATCCTTGATCTCGAACTCGATCGCCGAGGCGACGATCGTGTTGATGCGTTTGGCCAGTCGGCGCGCCCGAGCCGGATCGGCCATCAGGCGCGCTCCTTCTCGACGAGCTCGTAGGACTCGATGATGTCGCCTTCCTTGATGTCGGAGTAGCCCAGCGTCATACCGCATTCGAAGCCCTCGCGGACCTCGGTCACGTCGTCCTTCTCCCGTCGCAGCGAAGTGATCGACAGGTTGTCGACGACCACGATGTTGTCCCGCAACAGCCGGGCCTTGGCGTTGCGGCGCACCACGCCCGAGCTGATCATGCACCCGGCGATGATGCCGACCTTGGAGGACCGGAAGATGGCGCGGATCTCGGCCCGCCCCAGCTGGTTCTCCTCGTAGATCGGCTTGAGCATGCCGCGCAGGGCCTTCTCGATGTCGTCGATCGCCTGGTAGATCACCGAGTAGTAGCGGATCTCGACGCCCTCGCGGTTGGCCAGCTCCGTCGCCTTCCCTTCGGCGCGCACGTTGAAGCCGATGATGATCGCATCGGAGGCCGACGCCAGGTTGACGTTGGTTTCGGTGATGCCACCGACACCGCGGTCGATGACGCGCAACATCACCTCGTCGTCGACCTGGATGCCCATCAGGGCCTCCTCGAGCGCCTCGACGGTACCGGCGTTGTCGCCCTTGAGGATCAGGTTCAGCTGGCTGGTTTCCTTCAGCGCCGAGTCCAGGTCCTCCAGGCTGATCCGCTTGCGCGACCGTGCCGCCAGCGCATTGCGCTTACGCGCGCTGCGCCGGTCGGCGATCTGGCGAGCGATGCGGTCCTCGTCGACGACCAGGAAGTTGTCGCCGGCGCCCGGCACGGACGTGAACCCGATGACCTGCACCGGCCGCGACGGCAGCGCCTCCTCGACGTCGTCACCGTGCTCGTCGACCATGCGGCGGACACGGCCGTACGCGTCGCCGGCCACCACGGAGTCGCCGACGCGCAGCGTGCCGCGCTGCACCAGCACCGTGGCGACCGGGCCGCGACCGCGGTCCAGGTGCGCCTCGATCGCCACACCCTGGGCCTCCATGTCGGGGTTGGCCCGCAGGTCCAGGGCGGCGTCGGCGGTCAGCAGCACCGCCTCCTCGAGCGCCTCGATGTTGGTGCCTTCCTTCGCCGAGATGTCGACGAACATCGTGTCGCCGCCGAAATCCTCCGCGACCAAACCGTATTCGGTGAGCTGGGCCCGGATCTTGGCCGGGTCGGCGCCCTCCTTGTCGATCTTGTTGACCGCCACCACGATCGGCACGTCGGCCGCCTGCGCGTGGTTGATCGCCTCCACCGTCTGCGGCATCACGCCGTCGTCGGCGGCGACCACCAGGATCGCGATGTCGGTGGCCTTCGCGCCGCGGGCACGCATGGCGGTGAACGCCTCGTGACCCGGGGTGTCGATGAACGTGATCAGCCGCTCGCTGCCCTCGAAGTCGACGCCCACCTGGTAGGCACCGATGTGCTGGGTGATGCCACCAGCCTCGGCCTCGCGCACGCTGGCGTTCCGGATGGTGTCCAGCAGTCGCGTCTTACCGTGGTCGACGTGACCCATCACGGTCACCACCGGCGGACGGGTCTGCAGGTCCTCCTCGCCGCCCTCGTCCTCGCCGTAGGTCAGGTCGAAGGATTCCAGCAGCTCGCGGTCCTCGTCCTCCGGGCTGACGACCTGGACGACGTAATTCATCTCGCTGCCCAGCAGCTCAAGCGTCTCGTCACCGACGGACTGGGTGGCGGTCACCATCTCCCCGAGGTTGAACAGCGCCTGCACCAACGAGGCCGGGTTGGCGTTGATCTTGTCCGCGAAGTCGGAAAGTGACGCGCCGCGGGCCAGCCGGATGGTCTCGCCGTTGCCGTGCGGCAACCGCACGCCGCCGACGACCGGCGCCTGCATGTTCTCGTACTCGGCGCGTTTCGCCCGCTTCGACTTGCGACCACGCCGGGGCGCACCGCCGGGACGGCCGAACGCGCCGGCGGCGCCGCCGCGCTGACCGGGCCGGCCACCGCCGCCGCCACCACCGCCACCGGGACGGCCCCGAAAACCTCCCGGAGCGCCGCCACCGCCGGGCGCGGCGCCGACGCCGCCACCGCCGCGGTAGTTGCCGCCGCCGCCGTCACGGCCGCCGGGGCCGCCGGGACGGCCACCGCCGGGGCGCGGGGCGCCGGGCCGGGCCGGGCGGCCCTGACCCCGGGGTGCGGACCGGGCTGGGCGGAGGGCTGACCGGTCGGCTGCCCTGGAGCGGGCGGCTTCGGCTGTGCCGGTGACGGGCGGCCGGGCACCGGGCCGGGGCGCGCCGGCGCCTCCGCGGGCGCCGGGGCCGCCTGGGCGGCGACGGTCGTTGTCCCGCCCGCGGGTGCGCCGGCCGATTCACCGTTACCGATGGCCTTGTCGAGGGCCTGGTCGAGCGATTTGTCCGGCCCCTTGACGGGAGCCTTCGCGGCCGGCTTGGGCGCGGTCTTGTGGGGAGCCGACTTGCCGCCCCCGAACGATTCGCGCAGTCGACGAGCGACCGGCGCCTCCACCGTCGATGATGCGGATTTTACGAATTCGCCCTGCTCATTCAGCCGGGCGAGAACTTCCTTGCTGGTGACACCGAGTTCCTTGGCTAACTCGTGTACGCGGGCCTTACCTGCCACTACATCTCCTGTCTGAGAGGCGACAGTCGTGGGGCCGCGCCTCGGGAATTAGCTGTAACGCATAGGAATGCGAGTCATCGGGACTTCACGGTGTGCTCATGTTCTTTGCTGCCTCTTCTGTTGCCGGGCAAGTCGAGCGCTGCTAGAGACTCTAGGTGCTCGACCAACGCGGATGTGTCCGGTGGACGGTTGATGCGCAACGCTCTGGTGAAAGCCCGCCGCCGAATCGCCTGTTCCACGCACTGCGGCACGGGATGCAGCCACGCACCCCGCCCCGGCAGGCTGGTCCCGGTGTCAACGATCACGGCGTATTCGCCGTTCCCGTCCGGCACAGCCACGACGCGAAGCAGTTCGACGGCCAGCTCTCGCTTCCGGCACCCGACACACGTCCGGACTGGTCCGTCCACACGTTTGTGCGCCGAGACCGAAGGCTCACGCTGGATCACGGCTCAGTCTAGCGTCACTTATCCGATGGTCAGAACCGCCCGAGGTGCGGGCCGCCGCCCCGCGGGGCGGTGCCCCCGGGCCGGCCGGCCGCGCTAGCGGTCGTGCGCCATCCCGTGGGTGGCCCCGTTTTCGGGGTGACCCGCCGAATGCGGCTCCGATCCGCCGGGCGTGTCGCCGCGGATGTCGATGCGCCAGCCGGTGAGCCGGGCGGCCAGCCGCGCATTCTGGCCCTCCTTGCCGATGGCCAGCGACAGCTGGAAATCGGGCACCACCACGCGGGCGGCGCGGGCGTTCGGGTCGATGATCGACACGGAGACCACCTTGGCCGGCGACAACGCGTTGGCCACGAAGCGGGACGGGTCCTCGTCGTAGTCGATGATGTCGATCTTCTCGCCGGACAGCTCGCTCATCACGTTGCGGACCCGCTGGCCCATGGGGCCGATGCAGGCCCCTTTCGCGTTCAGGCCGGGGACGTTGGATTTGACCGCGATCTTGGAGCGATGGCCGGCCTCCCGCGCCACCGCCACGATCTCGACCGACCCGTCGGCGATTTCGGGGACCTCCAGGGAGAACAGCTTGCGCACCAGGTTGGGGTGCGTGCGGGACAGCGTGATCAGCGGCTCCCGCGCGCCGCGGGTCACCCCGATCACGTAGCACCGCACCCGGTTGCCGTGCTCGTAGCTCTCGCCGGGAACCTGTTCGGCCGCGGGGATCACGCCCTCGGAGGCTTTGGTCTCGGTCCCCATCCGGACGACGACCAGCCCGCGGGCGTTGGCGCGGCTGTCCCGCTGAATGACGCCCGCGACGATCTCGCCCTCGCGGGTGGAGAACTCGCCGTAGGTGCGTTCGTTCTCCGCGTCACGGAACCGCTGCAGCATCACCTGGCGGGCGGTGGTGGCGGCGATGCGGCCGAAACCCTCCGGGGTGTCGTCCCACTCGCTGATCACGTTGCCGTCTTCGTCGGTCTCGCGGGCGACCACTTTGACGACGCCGGTCTTGCGGTCGATCTCGATGCGCGCGTCGTTCTGGTGGCCCTCGGTGTGCCGGTAGGCGGTGAGCAGCGCCGACTTGATCGTCTCGAGCAGCTCGTTGACCGAGATGCCCCGATCCACCTCGATGGCATGCAGCGCGGCCATGTCGATGTTCATGTTCCGGCCTCCGTCCTGTCGGCCCGGCCCGCCAAGTCCAACTCCGCTTGAGCTGGGGGCGAAAACTCCACCTGGACAACGGCTTTGGCGATATCGGCGAGCGGGATCCGGCGCAGCCGATAGTCACGGCCCGCACGGACCACCAGTGCGACCGCGTCACCGCTCGTCTCGCCGATCCGGCCGGTCAGCCGCGAACCGTCGACGAGCATGACGTCGGCCTTGCGGCCGCGGGCGCGGCGGAAATGCTTTTCAGTGGTCAGCGGGCGGTCCACCCCGGGCGAACTCACCTCGAGCACGTAACGGTCCCCGAGGTCGTCGAGGCCGTCCAGCAAAGCCGACGCCGAGTGCGACAGCGTCGCGATGGTGTCCAGGTCGAGGGCTTTGTCGCCGTCGGCGATCACCGTGATCCGCGGCGGACGCGTCCGGGCGTCGACGACCACGTCCTCGATCTCGTATCCCGCGCGCGCGAACTCATCACCGAGTAGCTCGATCACCTGCGTCTGCGAAGGTAGCCCGGTGGTCACGGCGAGCTCCTCATCTTGAGTTGTCCGGTCAGCTGGAGGGCGTCGCCGCCCCGCTGGCTTGCGGGCGGCTCCAGTGTCCCGGCGGAACGCGAAGGCTGCCGTCCCGCGAGAGCCAGCTATCAACGATACGCCAGGAATCGCGTCTGACGGCCGGATCGCGTCCTGGCTTCGTACCCACCTCCGCACCGATGGCAGGATGTGTTTGTGTCTAGCGCAGATCCCGTCGTCAACCGGCGGGGTGTGCTCGCCGGCGGTGCGGCTCTGGCTGCGCTCGGGGTGGTCACCTCCGCCTGCGGCGAGTCCCCGCCCAAACCCCCGGCCGTCGAAGAGCTGCTGGGGCCGTTGGACCAGGCCCGCAAGGACAGCGCACTGGCAGGGGCGGCCGCGGCGGCCGTCGGCAACCCACCGCAGATCGCCGCTGCGCTGACGGTGGTCGCGAGCCAGCGCGCCGCGCACGCCCGCGCCCTGTCCACCGAGATCTCGCGGGCCGCCGGCAAGATCACCACGTCGTCGACGAGCGAGACGTCGGCCCCCGCCCCGAGCCCGGCCGCACCGGCCGGCCCACCGCCGCCCCCGCCGCCGGTGTCCGACGTCATCAACGCGCTGCGCGCCTCGGCGGACAGCGCCAACCGCCTGGTCGCGGGCGAATCGGGCTACCGGGCGGGGCTGCTGGCCTCGATCATCGCGTCCTGCACGGCGTCGTACACGGTCGCCCTGGTGCCCGGGGGCCCGTCGATATGAGCTCCGGCAAGGACGCCGACAACGCGGCACTGTGCGACGCGCTGGCCATCGAGCACTCGACGATCTACGGCTACGGCATGGTGTCGGCACTGTCGCCGCCGAGCGTGAACGGCATGGTGGTGGAGGCCCTGGCCCAGCACCGCCAACGCCGCGACGACGTGATCGCGATGCTGACGGCGCGCAAGGTCAACGCGCCCGTCGCCGCCGCCGGTTATCAGTTGCCCCTGCTGGTGGGCAGCGCGGCGGACGCGGCGCGCCTGGCCGCGCGGATGGAGAACGACGGCGCGTCGGCCTGGCGGGTGGTGATCGAGCACGCCGAGACGGCCGACGACCGCGCGTTCGCCGCGACGGCCCTGACGCAAAGCGCCGTGATGGCCGCCCGATGGAACCGCGTGCTGGGCGCCTGGCCCATCACGACGAGTTTCCCGGGCGGAAACGACTAGCGCCGCAAGGCTTTTCGCCCTATCCGGCCAGGGCGGCCGCGAGGTCGGTGGCCAGCGACGGCCCGGTGGCCAGCTCGCGGGTCTCTCCGGTGAAGCGGTCGCGCAGCTCCACCACGCCGTTGGCCCAGCCGCGGCCCACCACCAGGATCCAGGGCACGCCCAGCAGCTCGGCGTCTTTGAACTTGACCCCGGGCGACGCCTGCCGGTCATCGAGCAGCACGTCGACCCCCAGCCGGTCCAGGTCGCCGGCCAACGAGGTGGCCCCGGTGCGGGCGTCGGCGTCCTTGTTGGCGATCACCAGGTGGACGTCGAACGGCGCGATCGCCGGCGGCCAGCGCAGGCCCAGCTCGTCGTGGTGCTGCTCGGCGATCACCGCCACCATCCGCGACACCCCGAGGCCGTAGGAGCCCATGGTGAGCCGCACCGGCTTGCCGTCCTCGCCGAGCACGTCGGCGGCGAACGCGTCGGTGTATTTGCGGCCGAGCTGGAAGATGTGTGCGATCTCGATGCCCCGCGCCGAGACCAGCGGGCCGGCGCCGTCGGGAGACGGATCACCGTCGCGCACCTCGGCGGCCTCGATGGTGCCGTCGGCGGTGAAATCCCGGCCGGCCACCAGGCCGACGACGTGCCGGCCCAGTTCGTCGGCCCCGGTGATCCAGCTGGTCCCGTCCACCACACGCGGGTCGACGAGATAGCGAACGCCGTTCTCGCGCAGCGCCTTCGGTCCGATGTAGCCCTTCACCAGGAACGGGTACCCGGCGAAGTCGGCGTCGTCGAGCAGCGCGTAGTCGGCCGGTTCCAGCGCCGCGCCCAGCCTCTTGTCGTCGACCTCGCGGTCGCCGGGCAGGCCGATGGCCAGCAGTTCCCACTCCCCGCCGGGCTGGCGCACCTTGAGCAGCACGTTCTTCAGCGTGTCGGCCGCGGTGACGGTGCGACCGAGGTCCGCCTGGTTGGCCCAGTCCACCAGGGTGGCGATGGTCGGGGTGTCACCGGTGTCGTGGACCACCGCCTCCGGCAGCCCGTCGATGGGTTTGGCCTCCGGGCGGGCGGTGATGACCGCCTCGACGTTGGCCGCATACCCGGACTCCAGGCAGCGCACGAAGGTGTCCTCGCCGACCGGGCTTTCGGCCAGGAACTCCTCGGACGCGCTGCCGCCCATCGCTCCCGAGACCGCGGACACGATCACGTAGCGGACCTGCAGCCGGTTGAAGATGCGCTGGTAGGCCTCCCGATGCGCGTGGTAGGCGGCCTTGAGCCCGGCGTCGTCGATGTCGAAGGAATAGGAGTCCTTCATCAGGAACTCGCGCACCCGCAGGATCCCCGCGCGGGGCCGCGCCTCGTCGCGGTACTTGTTCTGGATCTGGTAGAGCAAAACCGGAAAGTCCTTGTAGGAGCTGTATTCACCCTTGACGGTCAGGGTGAACACCTCTTCGTGCGTCGGCCCGAGCAGGTAGTCGTTGCCGCGGCGGTCCTTGAGGCGGAACACGCCGTCGCCGTATTCGGTCCACCGGTTCGTCGTCTCGTACGGCGCGCGCGGCAGCAGGGCGGGGAACAGGATCTCCTGCCCGCCGATCGCGTCCATCTCCTCCCGGACGACGGCTTCGATCCTGCGCAGCACCCGCAGGCCCAGCGGCAGCCAGCTGTACAGCCCGGGCGCCACGGGCCGGACGTAGCCGGCCCGGATGAGCAGCTTGTGGCTGGGCACTTCGGCGTCGGCGGGATCGTCGCGCAGGGTGCGTAAGAACAGCTGGGACATCCGGGTAATCACAGCGGGCCAGCCTAACTGGTCGAGGGTTCGTCGATCGCGGGCGCACGGCCGTCAGGAGACGAGGTGAATCTTCAGAAATTTGATATCGCCGGCGCTATCAAATCCGGCGAGCACCACATGGTTCCCGACGCGCGACAACGCGCCACGGCATGGGCGGTGAGCTACAGCTCGCCGGCGTCGATCGCTTCCTTGACCTCTTGTGCGTGGGCGACCTGTGCCGGCGTGTAGCCGATCAACAGCGCCGCAGCGCCGACAATGACGGCCACTCCGGCCACCCACAGCAGGCCGTAGGTATAGCCCTGGTCGAGCGCATGCAATTGCAGGTCGTTCATGATCTTCACCGGGCCGGTGGTGCCGCCCATGTACAGCGTGCGCGAGGTGATCACGGCCTGGATGACCGCCAGCACCAGCGGGCCGCCGAGGCTCTGCAGCATCAGCGCGATCGCCGAGACCGGGCCGATCTGGTCGAAACCGACACCGGCGATCGCCGCCAGCGTCAGCGGGACGACGCAGATGCCGATGCCGATGCCGCCCACGATGATGGGGAGCACCAGGTTGGGGAAATAGGGCACGCCGCGGTGCATGAACGCCCAGCCGTAGAGCATCGCCCAGAACAGCAGAATCCCGCCGCCGATCGTCAACACCCGGGGCGAGAACCGCGACACCAGTTGCGAAGAGACGCCCAGGCCGATCCCCATCGCGATGACGAACGGGATGAAGCCGACGCCCGCGCGCAGCGCGCTGTAGCCGAGGATGTCCTGCACGTACAGGCCTATGCAGACCGTCAGGCTGAACATCAGCCCGCCGGCGAGGAAGATCGCGGCGAAGGTGACCAGCCGGTTGCGGTCGCGGAACAGGTCGAAGGGCACGACGGGGTTTTCGGCGGTGCGCTCCACGATGATGAAGGCCAGCGCCGCGGCCATGGCCACCACACCGGAGCCGACGGTGGTGATCGACACCCAGCCCTTCTCCGGCCCCATCGAGAAGGCGAACACGGCGGCGGTGCAGGCCAGCGTGGCCAGCATGGCCCCGGTCGCGTCGAGCTTCATCCGCTCGCGGTTGGTCTCGCGCAGCGCGGTGCGGGCCAGGTAGATCATCACCAGCCCGATCGGCACGTTCACCAGGAATGCCAGCCGCCAGGACACCTCGGTCAGCGCTCCGCCGACCACCAGGCCCATCACCGACCCGATCGCGGTCATCGCGGCGAACACGGCCGTCGCGAAGTTACGCGCCGGCCCCTTCGGGAATGTGGTGGCCACCAGCGCCAGGCCCGTCGGCGAGGCGATGGCGGACCCGACGCCCTGGGAGAGCCGGGCGATCACCATGGTGGCCTCGTCCCACGCCACCGCACACAGCACCGAGGAGATGGTGAACAGCGCGACGCCGACGATGAAGGTGCGCTTGCGCCCGATCGTGTCGCCGAGCCGGCCACCCAGCAGCATCAGCCCGCCGAAGGTGAGGACGTACGCGGTGATCACCCAGCTGCGGCCGGCGTCGGACAGGCTCAGCTCGTTCTGGATCCGGGGCAGCGCGACGATGGCGACGGTGCTGTCCATGGTCGCCAGCAACTGCATGCCGCCGATGGCGATCACGGCCGCGATGAAGCGACGCGAAGGCAGCCAGGCCGGATAGTACTTGCTGACGCGAGTGGAGGCGGTCTCCGCCGGGCGCGTGGCGCGCTCCGGGGCCGGACGATCGGGGCGCGCGGCGGTGAAGTTCCGCACCGCGCGCTCACTGTCGTTGAGGGCCGTCATAAAGGGTTACCTTACAGTAATCTTAAGATCCGTTTAAAGCCCGAAAGCCGCCACCGGCCCGATCACGATGATCGCGGGAGGTCGGATGCCCTCGGCCCGGATCTTTTCCGGCGTGTCGGCCAGGGTGGCCCGCAAAGTCTGCTGAGCAGCCGTCGTGCCGTGCTGCACCACCAGCACCGGCGTATCCGCAGGTCGACCGCCTTGTATCAGCGCTTCTGCGAAAAGCTCGATGCGCTCGACGGCCATCAGCAAAACAATGGTGCCCGTCAAGGCGGCCAGCGCATTCCAATTCACTAACGATTCGGGATGTCCAGGCGCCAAGTGGCCGCTGACCACGACGAATTCGTGATTGATGGCCCGATGCGTGACCGGCACACCGGCCAGCGCGGGCACTCCTATGGCACTTGTCACACCCGGCACCACGGTGACCGGGATCCCGGCGTCGGCGCACGCGAGCACTTCCTCGTACCCGCGGGCGAAGACGAACGGGTCGCCGCCCTTGAGGCGTACGACGAACTTCCCGGACCGGGCGCGGTCGATCATGACGTCGTTGATCGCGTTCTGCGCCATCGCCCGCCCGTAAGGGATCTTCGCCGCGTCGATGACCTCGACGTGCGGGGGCAGCTCGGCCAGCAGTTCCGGCGGCGCGAGCCGGTCGGCGACGACGACGTCGGCGTGGGCCAGCAGGCGGCGTCCGCGCACCGTGATCAGTTCGGGGTCGCCGGGGCCTCCACCCACGAGCGCCACCCCACCGCGCACGACGTCGGAGCTCGCGGCGCTGTCCGTGGCGATGAGCCCGGCCTGCAACGCCTCCCGGATGGCCGAGCGGATCGCCGCCGACCGGCGGTGCTCACCGCCGGCGAGCACCCCGACCGACAACCCGGCATAGCTGAAGGACGCCGGTGTCACGGCCGTGCCCTCCACGGCGATGTCGGCGCGGACGCAGAACAGGTGGCGGCGTTCGGCCTCGGCGACCACCGCCGCGTTCACCTCGGGATCATCGGTGGCGGCGATCGCGTACCAGGCGCCGTCCAGGTCGCCGTCGCGGTATTCGCGCAGGGACAAGGTGATTCCGCTCATCACCTCGACCGACCTGGTGGCGCTGCGGGAGATGACGTGGACGTCGGCCCCGCTGGCGATGAGCAGGGGCAACCGGCGCTGGGCAACCGTGCCGCCGCCGACGACGACGACCTTTTTGCCGGCCAGCCGCAGTCCAGCGAGGTAGGCGTTCTCGGTCACCGGGCAAGCCTAGTGGTTGGTGCTGTTGGCCCCGCGAGCGTGACGGCACTGCGAATTTCGGCGCGATTTTTCGCGGTGTGGTTACGCTCGCGCCGTCGCGGCGTGCGCGACGAACCGCGCGACGGCCCCCGGCGCCGCGGCCGGATGGGTGTGCAGGTAGGAGGCGTGCACGCCGGCGTGCACCACACCGTCCCGCACGGCATCGGCGTCCGCGCCCCGGTACACCCAGGCGGGCTGGTAGCTGTCGCTGAAATTGACTGCGGTCCGGTGGAATTCATGCCCCACCGCCCGCTGCCCGGCGGAATACAGCGATGAATCGGCCACCGCGACCGCGTCACGGTAGGCCAGCGTCAGCTGCGGGGTAAACCGCGCCGACCCGGCCAGCACCCCGCACATCGGGTAGCCGTCGAGTTCGGTGGCCAGATAGATGAGGCCGGCGCACTCGGCGTGGATGGGCGCGCCCGCGGCGGCCAGCTCGTTGATCTGGCGGCGCACGGCGTCGTTGGCGGAGAGTTCCGCGGTGAACTGTTCCGGAAAGCCCCCGGGCAGCACCACCGCGTCCGTCCCGTCGGGCAACTCCTCGGCCAGCGGGTCGAATTCGACGACGTCGGCGCCGGCGGCGCGCAGCAGCTCGGCATGCTCGGCATAGGCGAAGGTGAACGCCTTGCCCGCCGCCATCGCCACGGTGGCCCGCCGGCCCGGCGTCTCCCCCACCGCCGCCGTCGGGTCCCACGGCGGGGCGGCCCGGCTCGCGGCGACGGCCGCCACGGCCGCCAGGTCGACGTGGCGGGCGATGAGGTCGGTCATCGCCTCGACCGCCTGCCGCGCCCGCCGCCCGTACTCCGCCGCGGTGACCAGACCCAAATATCTTGTCGGAAGCTCCAATTCGGCCGTGCGCGGGATGGCGCCCAGCACCGCGACGCCCGCCTGCTCGCAGGCCTGCCGCAGCACGTGCTCGTGCCGGGCCGAACCGACCCGGTTGAGGATCACGCCGCGGACCCGCGTCGCGGTGTCGAACGTCGAAAAGCCGTGTAGCAGAGCGGCGATGCTGTGGCTCTGGCCGCGCGCGTCGACGACCAGGACGACGGGTGCGCCGAGCAGGCCGGCGACGTGGGCGGTGGAGCCCTCCGCGGGGCCGGCGGCGGCGGGGCCGATCCGCCCGTCGAAGAGCCCCATCACCCCTTCCACCACCGCCATGTCGGCGCCGCCGGCCCCATGGGCGTACAGCGGGCCGACGAGGTCCTCGCCGACCAGCACCGGGTCCAGGTTGCGGCCGGGACGCCCGGCCGCAAGGCCGTGGTAGCCGGGGTCGATGAAGTCGGGGCCGACCTTGAACGGCGCCACCACATGACCCGCCCGCCGCAGGGCACCGATCAAACCCGTTGCGACGGTGGTCTTTCCGCTGCCCGACGCCGGCGCGGCGACGACGACCGCGGGGACACTCACCACTCGATGCCCTTCTGACCCTTGCGGCCCGCGTCCATCGGGTGCTTGACCTTGGTCATCTCGGTGACCAGGTCGGCGGCGTCGATCAACCGCCGCGGGGCATCCCGCCCGGTCACCACCACGTGCTGGTGGCCGGGCCGCGCCAGCAGCACGTCCACCACCTCGTCGACGTCCACCCAGCCCCACTTCAGCGGGTAGGTGAATTCATCGAGCACGTAGAAATCGTGGCGCTGCGCGGCCAGCCGGCGGGAGATCTCGGCCCACCCGTCGGCCGCGGCCGCGGCGTGATCGAGCTCGCTGCCCGCCTTGCGCGACCAGGACCAGCCCGCCCCCATCTTGTGCCATTCGACCGGCCCGCCCACGTGGTGCTGTTCGTGTATGCGCCCGAGTTGCATGAAGGCGGTCTCCTCGCCCACTTTCCATTTGGCGCTCTTGACGAATTGGAACACCGCGACGGACAGTCCGGCGTTCCAGGCGCGCAGCGCCATCCCGAATGCGGCCGTCGACTTGCCCTTGCCGGGGCCGGTGTGGACCGCCAGCACCGGGGTGTGGCGCCGGGCCCTGGTGCTCAGGCCGTCATCGGGGACCTGAAGCGGGCGGCCTTGGGGCATGAGCGATTACCTTTCTCAGGCCGCGTTGCGCACGGCGCGCGTCAGGGAGTCCGCGTGCAACTGCTCCAGGCGCACGGCCGGCGCGCCGAGCTGGCGGGCCAGTTGCCCGGCCAGACCCAGCCGCACATAAGACGTTTCGCAGTCCACCACCACCGCGGCGGCGCCCTCGGCCGCCAGCCTGGCGGCCGCGGACCGGCTGCGGGCCAACGGATCCGGCCCGGCGGTGGCCCGGCCGTCGGTGAGCACCACCACCAGGGCACGCCGGGCCCGGTCGCGGGCCTTCTCCCGGACGATCAGCTGCCGCGCGGCCAGCAGCCCCTCCGCGAGCGGGGTCTTGCCGCCGGTGTCGAATCGGGCCAGTCGCCGGCCGGCGATGTGCGCCGACGACGTCGGTGGCAGCAACAGCCGCGCCTCCTGCTGGCGGAACGTGATCACGGCGACCTTGTCGCGGCGCTGGTAGGCGTCGCGCAGCAGCGACAGCGTCGCGCCGCTCACCGCGGCCATCCGGTCGCGCGCCGCCATCGAACCCGACGCGTCCACGACGAAGATCACCAGGTTGCCTTCGCGCCCTTCGCGGATCGCCCGCCGCACGTCATCCGGGGCCGGCCGCAACGGTCCGGCCGCGGCGCGCTCGGCGGCCGACAGCAGGGTGGCGAACAGGTGCAGCCCGTGCGCGCCCGAGCCGGTGTCATTGCCGTCGGCGGCCGCGACGACGCTGCCCGCGGAGTTGCGGGCCCGCGAGCGCCGCCCGGGCGCTCCCGCCCCGACGCCGGGCACCGTCAGCGCCTTGGTGCGGAAGGTTTTCGACGGCGGCGCGCTGGGCCTGGTCTTCGTCGGTGCGGGCGAATTGGCTTGCGGCGCGCTCACATCGGCGGAGTCGCCGCTCCCGCTGGGCGGCTGGGGGTCGGGTTCGGGGTCGGGATCGCCGTCGCCGGCTTGCGCCAGCGCGTCGTCCAGCTGATCGCGGTCGAGGCCGGGGTCGTCGAACGGGTCCCGCCGGCGCCGGTGCGGCAATGCCAGCTCGGCGGCGACCCGGACGTCTTGCTCCTCGACGGACGTGGCCCCGCGCCAGGCGGCGTGCGCGACGGCGGTGCGGGCCACCACCAGGTCGGCCCGCATCCCGTCGACGTCGAACGCCGCGCACACCGCGGCGATGCGCCGTAATTCGTTGTCCGACAACACCACCTGACCGACCAGCGCCCGCGCGTCGGCGATCCGGCGGGCCAGCTCGGCCTCGGCGTCGGCGTAGCTTTCGGCGAATGCGTCGGGGTCGGCCTCGTAGGCCATGCGCTGGCGGACGACCTGGACCCGCACGTCGACGTCGCGCGACGCGTGCACGTCGACGGTGAGACCGAACCGGTCCAGCAGTTGCGGGCGCAGCTCGCCCTCTTCGGGATTCATGGTGCCGATCAGCACGAACCGGGCCTCGTGCGAATGGGAGATGCCGTCGCGTTCGATGTGCACCCGGCCCATCGCGGCGGCGTCCAGCAGCACGTCCACCAGATGGTCGTGCAGCAGGTTGACCTCGTCGACGTAGAGCACCCCGCCGTGGGCGCGGGCGAGCAGCCCCGGCGAGAAGGCATGCTCGCCGTCGCGCAGCACCCGCTGCAGGTCCAGCGAGCCGATCACCCGGTCTTCGGTTGCGCCGAGCGGCATTTCGACGAGTCCGGCCCCCTCGCTACCGTTGGCGGCGGACAGCAGCGCCGCCAGACCGCGCACGGCCGTCGACTTGGCCGTGCCCTTTTCGCCCCGGATCAGCGCGCCGCCGATCTCCGGTCGAACCGCGCACAACAGCAGCGCCAGGCGCAGCTGGTCGTGCCCGACGATCGCGCTGAACGGATACGGCCTCACGGTAGCTCCGTCAGGCCGGAGCCCGGGCGCAGCATCGGCACGTGCGGGACGCCGTCGTCGACGAAATCATCACCGGCGCGCACGAAGCCGTGCTGGGCGTACATGTCGGCCAGATAGGTTTGCGCGTCGATCCGGCACGGGTAGTCGCCCACCTCGGCCAGGGCGGCGCGCAGCAGCCGGGTGGTGTGGCCCTGCCCGCGGGCGCTGCGTTTGGTGCACAGCCGGCCGATCCGGAACGTCTTTCGGCCGCCGGCGTGCTCCTCCATCAAGCGCAAGGTGCAGATCACCTCGCCCTCGGGCGTCTCGAGCCAGAAGTGCCGCGTCTCGGCGAGCAGGTCGCGCCCGTCGAGCTCCGGGTACGGGCAGGCCTGTTCCACCACGAACACCTCCACCCGCAACTTGAGCAGCTCGTAAAGGGTCCGCGCGCCAAGGTCTTTGGCCCAGGACCGACGCAAAGCTTCACTCATGACCGAACCCCCGAATCGGACCTCAACCCCAGCACGTCTGTGCTCCAGGACCACACCTCGTCGTACAGCGCCGGCTCATTGGACAGCTCGACGCCCAGCGACGGCACCATCTCTTTGAGCGCGGGCAGCCAGGAGCGGTAGCGGTCGGCGAAGCACCGCTGCAACACCTCGAGCATGGCCGACACGGCCGTCGACGCTCCCGGAGAGCCGCCCAGCAGCCCGGCGATGCTGCCGTCGGCGGCGGCCAGCACGGTGGTGCTGAAATCCAGCACGCCCCCCTTGCGCCTGTCGCGCCGGATCACCTGCACGCGCTGACCGGCCACGGTCAGCTCCCAGTCGGAATCCACCGCGCTGGGCGCGAATTCGCGCAACGCGTGGATGCGGTCCGGTTCGGACAGCCGCAGCTGGCCGATCAGGTAGTTGACCAGCTTCAGCTGGGTGAGGCCCACCCCAAGCATGGACACCGCGTTGTCGGGTTTCACCGAGCGGGGCAGGTCGGACAGGCGGCCGTGCTTCAAGAACTTCGGCGACCAGCCGGCGTACGGCCCGAACACCAGCCACGGTTTGCCGTTGACGAACCGCAGGTCCAGGTGCAGAGCGCCGAGCGGCGGGGCTCCCGGTGCCGGCACCCCGTACACCTTGGCCCGGTGGGCGGCGACGAGCTGCGGGTTGTCGGTGCGCAGGAACCGGCCGCCGATGGGGAATCCGGCGAAACCCCTGACCTCTTCGATGCCGGACTTCTGCAGCAACGGCAGCGCGTCGCCGCCGGCCCCGACGAAGACGAATTTGGCGTTCAGCCGGTGCTTCTCGCCGGTGCGCCGGTTGCGCAGCAGCAGCGTCCAGGTGCCGTCGGACTGCCGTGTCAGATCGCGGACCTCGTGGCCGAACAGCGCGGTCGCGCCGCCCTGCACGCAAAAGCCGACGAGTTGGCGGGCCAGCGCACCGAAGTCCACGTCGGTGCCGTGCGAGGCCCAGTTCAGGGCGGTCGGCTCGGAGAAGTCGCGCCTGGCGGCCATGAACGGCAGCCGGCGGGCGAACTCGCTCGGGTCGTCGATGAATTCGGTGCCGGCGAACAGGGGGTTGGGCGCCAGGGCCCGCTGCCGTCGGCGCAGAAACTCGACGCGCCGCGCGCCGCGGACGAAGCTCACGTGCGGAAGCGGGTTGAGGAAGCCGGTATCGGTCACCATCCCGTTCTCGACGGCGTACGCCCAGAATTGGCGGCTCACCTGGAACTGCTCGTTGATGCGCACCGCCTTGGTGATGTCGATCGAACCGTCGGCGTTCTCCGGGGTGTAGTTGAGCTCGCACAGCGCGGAATGCCCCGTGCCGGCGTTGTTCCAGGGGCTGCTGCTTTCCGCTGCGACGGCGTCCAGCCGCTCGACAACGGTCATCGACCAGTCGGGCTGCAGCCTGCGCAGCAACGCACCCAGCGTTGCGCTCATGATGCCCGCGCCCACCAGCACGACGTCCGTGCGTGCGGTTCTGGCCAGCGACGACACCTGCTCCTTGGTCCTTTCCTCGACTGCGCCGACACTCAGGCTATCCCGAGGTAAACCCGGCACGAACGGCACGCGCCCCCCGGTGGCCAGCAAAACCTCTAAGCTGGCCTGGTGAGTGGCGGGGTGACTGGCTGGGAACCCGATGTCCTGCCCGGCTATTGGCAGCGCACCATCCCCCTCGGGCCCGACCCGGTCGGCGAAGGGGAGATCGTCGCGACGCTGATCCGGCGCGGTGAGCCGGCCCGGCGGCCCGGCCCGGGCCACGCGGTCCTGGCCGTGCACGGCTACACCGATTACTTCTTCAACACGGCGCTCGCCGATCACTTCGCCGATCGTGGCTTCGCCTTCTACGCGCTGGACCTACAGAAATGCGGCCGGTCGCGCCGCGACGGGCAGACGCCGCACTTCATCACCAATCTCGACGACTACGACGCCGAACTCGAACACGCGCTGGCCGTCATCCGGGAGCACGACCGGTCCCCCCGGGTTCTGGTGTACGGCCATTCCGCCGGGGGGCTCATCGTGTCGTTGTGGCTGGACCGGCTTCGCCGCCGCGATGCCGCGGCCCACGCCACCGTCGGGGGGTTGGTGCTCAACAGCCCGTTCTTGGACCTGCACGGCCCGGCGGTCCTGCGGCTGCCGGTCACCTCGGCGCTGATCGCCGGCCTGTCGCGGGTGCGCTCCAAGGGGGTGGTCCGCACACCCACCGAGGGCGGTTACGGCACCACCCTGCACCGCGACTACCACGGCGAGTTCGACTACGACCTGCAGTGGAAACCATTGGGCGGCTTCCCCATCACGCTCGGCTGGCTCAACGCCATCCGCCGCGGCCACGCCCGGTTGCACCGCGGGCTCGACGTCGGGGTGCCCAACCTGATCCTGCGCTCGGATCACACCGTGCGAGAGACCAGCGACGCGACGTCCATGCAGTGCGGCGACGCGGTGCTCGACGTCACCCAGATCGCCAGGCGGGCCGGCTGCATCGGGAATCACAGCACCATCGTTCCCATCGGCGACGCCAAACACGACGTCTTCCTGTCGCTGCCGCAGCCCCGGCAGGCGGCCTATCGCCAGCTGGACCTCTGGCTCGACGACTACCTCGACGCCGAACGCACGGACGCCTCGCCCTCATCGAGGAAGAGCTGACGGGTGGAGACGTACGACATCGCGATCATCGGAACCGGTTCGGGCAACATGCTTCTCGACGATCGCTTGCTGGCCAGGCGCGCGGCGCTGTGCGAGCACGGCACGTTCGGCGGGACCTGCCTCAACGTCGGGTGCATCCCGACCAAGATGTTCGTCTACGCCGCCGAGGTCGCCACGACGATCCGCGACGCCGCGCGCTACGGGATCGACGCACACATCGACCGGGTGCGCTGGGACGACATCGTCTCGCGCGTCTTCGGCCGGATCGATCCGATCTCGATGAGCGGGGAGGACTACCGCCGCGCATCACCCAACGTCGACCTGTACAGCCAGCACACCCGGTTCGGACCGGTTCAGTCCGACGGTCGCTACCTGTTGCGCACCGATGCCGGTGACGAATTCACCGCAGAGCAGGTGGTGATCGCGGCTGGGTCGCGCCCGGTGATTCCGCCCGCGATCGCCGACTGCGGCGTCGCCTATCACACCAGCGACACGATCATGCGGATCCCCGAGCTGCCCGAGCACCTCGTGATCGTCGGAAGTGGCTTCGTCGCCGCCGAATTCGCCCACGTCTTCTCCGCCCTCGGCGTCCACGTCACGCTGGTGATCCGTGGCGGCTCCATGCTGCGGCACTGTGACGACACCCTGTGCAAACGCTTCACCCGTATGGCCGCGTCCAAATGGGAGCTGCGCACCCACCGCAACGTCATCGGGGGCACCGACAACGGCTCGGGCGTCTCGCTGCGGCTCGACGACGGGTCCACGCTGAACGCCGACCTGCTGCTGGTCGCCACCGGCCGGGTATCCAACGCCGACCTGCTCGACGCCGAACAGGCGGGCGTCGACGTCGAGGACGGCCGGGTGCTGGTCGACGAATACCAGCGAACCTCGGCGCGTGGCGTCTTCGCCCTCGGCGACGTCTCCTCGCCGTACCAGCTCAAGCACGTCGCCAACCACGAGGCCCGCGTCGTGCAACACAACCTGCACTGCGACTGGGACGACACCGGGTCGATGGTGATGACCGATCACCGCTACGTGCCGTCGGCTGTGTTCACCGATCCGCAGGTGGCGACCGTCGGCCTGACCGAAAACCAGTCCATCGCAAAGGGATTCGATATCTCCGTCGCGATACACGACTACGGCGATGTGGCCTACGGGTGGGCGATGGAGGACACCACCGGGATAGTCAAGCTCATCGCCGATCGGGACACCGGCCGGCTGCTGGGGGCGCACATCATGGGCCCACAGGCGTCGTCGATCATCCAGCCGCTGATCCAGGCCATGAGTTTCGGGCTGACCGCCCCGCAGATGGCCCGCGGACAGTACTGGATTCATCCGGCGCTGCCGGAGGTTGTCGAGAACGCGCTACTGGATCTGGGCTAGTGGCGATCGCAAGCGCGGCGTAGCCGGGCGCCGCGGGTCGCCACCATCGGACCAGTGCGATCGCAAGCGCGGCGTAGCCGGGCGCCGCGGGTCGCCACCATCGGACCAGGGCGATCGCAAGCGCGGCGTAGCCGGGCGCCGCGGGTCGCCACCATCGGACCAGTGCGATCGCAAGCGCGGCGTAGCCGGGCGCCGCGGGTCAGCGCCGCTGGCACCGGGGGCACAGGCCGTGCAGCGTCAGGCCCGCGGCTTCGGACAGCGCGAAGGAACTGCCCGCCATCGCGTGTTCCAACGCCGAACTGAGCTGCCGGGCGGGCACCTCGATGATCGAGCCGCATTCGGTGCACACGGCGTGGTGGTGCGGCGCGGTGGCCATCCCGTAGGTCGTGACGCCGCCGTCCAGCGTCAGCGCGTGCAACACCCCCTGCCCGACCAGGGTGGTCACCGTGCGGTAGATGGTGGCCACGTCGGGTGCGTGCGCGCCGTGCGGCAGGCAGGCCTGCACCTGCTTGTGGATCTCCGCCACCGGCAGGTGCCCGTCCACCGGCTCGAGTACGGCCAGCACCTGGATCCGCGACGACATCCGCCGCAGCCCCCTGGCGCGCAGCAGGTCGCCGATCCGGGCGGTGACGGAGGGATCCAATGCTGACGGCTGGGGCGTCACCCGTTCAGTGTCGCGCCGCCGCCCTGGGCGCGCCAGTTTTCCGCCGAATTGGGCCCGCGTACCGGCCATGGCGATTCCTGCGACCCACTTGCATGTAGTTGACCGTGGCGCAAACCGGCACATACAGTCGTGCCGGTTGCTCCCCTCCCGATGCTGGAAGGACCCCGGTGACCAGTACCGAGCTCGACCGGCGCCCGTCATGGACGAACCGGCTTCGCAGCGCCCTGAGCCCGGCGGAGTGGTGGCGGCTCGCCGCCATGCTGACGGTCATCGTCGGGCTCCACGTGGTCGGCTGGTTCACCCTGGTGGCCTTGGTTGCGCCCGCACAATTCAGCCTCGGCGGCAAGGCATTTGGTGTCGGCATCGGGCTGACGGCCTACGCCCTGGGCATGCGGCACGCGTTCGACGCCGACCACATCGCGGCCATCGACAACACCACCCGCAAACTGATGAACGACGGGCAGCGCCCCCTGGCCGTCGGATTCTTCTTCTCGCTGGGCCATTCCACGGTGGTCTTCGGGCTGGCGGTCCTGCTGGCGTCGGGGGTCAAGACCGTCGTCGGACCGGTCCGGGACGACTCGTCGAACCTGCATCACTACACGGGGCTGATCGGCACCGGCGTCTCCGGCGTGTTCCTGTATGCGATCGCCCTGCTCAACGTCGTCGTGCTCGTCGGCATCCTGCGGGTGTTCGCCCGGCTGCGCCGCGGCGACTACGACCCGGCCACCGACGGAGCGGAGCTGGAACGGCAGCTGGACAACCGGGGCCTGATGAACCGGATCCTCGGCCGGTTCACCAAGTCGATCACCCGGTCGTGGCACTCCTACCCCGTCGGGCTGCTCTTCGGGCTCGGCTTCGACACCGCCACCGAGATCGCGCTGCTGGTTCTGGCGGGCACCAGCGCGGCCGCCGGGTTGCCCTGGTACGCCATCCTGTGCCTGCCCGTGTTGTTTACCGCCGGCATGTGCCTGCTGGACACCGTCGACGGCTCGTTCATGAACTTCGCCTACGGCTGGGCCTTTTCCAACCCGGTGCGCAAGATCTACTACAACATCACCATCACCGCCCTGTCAGTGGTGGTCGCGCTGCTGATCGGCAGCGTCGAACTCCTCACCCTGCTGCAAGAGCAGTTCGGCTGGCGCGGCCCGTTCTGGAGCTGGATCGGCGGGCTGGACCTCAACGTCGTCGGCTACTTCGTCGTGGGCACGTTCGTCGTCACCTGGGCGGTGGCGCTGCTGGTCTGGCGTTACGGCCGCCTCGAGCAGAAGTGGACGTCCTCCTGACACCGCTGCGCGGCCGGGCCGTCCGGGTGTAGAACAGTGCTCATGACCCTCGCTGGACGCCGGTGATCGCCGGTGCACGAGCTGTCGCTGTGTGAGGCGATCGCCGGTGTGGTCAAGACGCATGCCGACGGCCGGCACGTCGACGTGGTGCGCGTGCGGATCGGCGCACTGCGCCAGGTGGTGCCCGAATCGTTGTCGTTCTGCTGGACGCTGGTGCGAGACGCCGAGGACATGCCGGAGGCCGAGCTGGAACTCGAGTGCGTCGGCGCCGAGGTCCGCTGCCGCGCATGCGGCCGCCAATCGGAGATCACGTCGGCCTGGTCGATCTGGTGTCCGCAGTGCGACAGCTCCGACGTCGAGGTGTTGCGGGGCAACGAATTCTTGGTGACGTCGCTGGACGTGTCGTGAAAAGTGAACGCTGCGAACGGGTTTAACCATGGGAAGATTTCATCGGCACGACGACGGAACCGTGCACACCCACGAGCACGACGACCCTGACCACCGGCACGGCGATCACGGCCAGTACCGGACCGGCAAGCAGCGCGTCGACGTGCTGGAGGCGATCTTCGCGGAGAACGACCTGCTCGCCGACGCCAACCGGGCGGCGTTCGAGAGCAACGGGGTGCGCACGCTGAACCTGATGAGCTCGCCGGGATCGGGCAAGACGACCGTCCTGCAGGCGACGCTCGACGAGCTCGCCGGCGAGCTCGCCATCGGGGTGATCGAAGGCGACATCGCCACCGACCTGGACGCGGCCAAGCTCAGCGGCCGCGGCGCCCAGGTGTCACTGCTCAACACCAGCAACGGTTTTGGCGGCGAGTGCCATCTGGACGCGCCGATGGTGAACCGCGCCCTGCCGGGCCTGGACCTTGCGGCGCTGGACCTGGTGATCATCGAGAACGTCGGCAACCTGGTCTGCCCGGCGGAGTTCGACGTCGGCGAGCACGCCAAGGCCATGGTGTACTCCGTGACCGAGGGCGAGGACAAGCCGCTGAAGTACCCGGTCATGTTCCGGTCGGTGGATGTGGTGCTGCTCAACAAGATTGACCTGGTCCCCTACCTCGATGCCGATGTCGACACCTACATCGAGCACGTGCGCATGGTCAACGCGGCGGCGACCATCCTGCCGCTCAGCGCGCGCACCGGGGCCGGGATGGCCGCGTGGTTCGGCTGGCTGCGACGCTTCGCCGGGGAGCCGTCGGCCTAACGGTCCGTCTTGCAACGGTTTTGCATGACGCCGGCCGCCACGCCCGCCGACTCCCGGCCCGGCGGCACGAAACAGCTTGCAACGCTTGTCTAACTACTTGGTCCCCCAGAACCGTTGACACGCCCGGCGGTGAGGAGTAGACCCAAAAAATAGCGCTGCGCAAGTGGGCCGACGGTCGACTCCGGCGGCGCAGGGGCCTCAGCCCGGTCCCGGAAAGCTGCAGCATGCCAACAGAAGCAGCAGTCAAAGCGGAAGAAACGCTGATCCACGTTCTATGGATCAATGCGGGGCTCAGTTGTGACGGCGATTCGGTGGCGTTGACTGCCGCCACCCAACCCACAGTCGAGGAGATCGCCCTGGGCGCTCTGCCGGGACTGCCGAAGGTCGCCGTGCACTGGCCACTCATCGATTTCGAATGCGGACCCAGCGGGGGGGCGGACGACTTCCTCTCCTGGTTCTTCAAAGCCGACCGCGGTGAGCTCGAGCCCTTCGTGCTGGTCGTCGAGGGGTCCATTCCCAACGAGAAGATCAAGGACGAGGGCTACTGGTGCGGGTTCGGCAACGACCCGGCCACCGGCCAGCCGATGACCACCAGCGAGTGGCTCGACCGGCTGGCGCCCAAGGCCACCGCGATCGTCGCGGTCGGGACGTGCGCCACCTACGGCGGCATCCACGCGATGGCCGGCAATCCGACCGGGGCAATGGGCGTCCCCGACTACCTCGGCTGGGACTGGAAGAGCAAGGCCGGCATCCCGATCGTCTGCGTCCCCGGCTGCCCGATCCACCCGGACAACCTGTCGGAGACGCTGACCTACCTGCTCTACATGGCGACCGGCCAGGCACCGATGATCCCGCTCGACGACGCGCTGCGCCCCAAGTGGTTGTTCGGCAACACCGTCCACGAGGGCTGTGACCGCGCCGGCTACTACGAGCAAGGTGACTTCGCCACCGAATACGGGTCCCCCAAATGCATTGTCAAGCTTGGCTGTTGGGGTCCGGTCGTGAAGTGCAACGTGCCCAAGCGCGGGTGGATCAACGGTGTCGGCGGCTGCCCGAACGTCGGCGGCATCTGCATCGGGTGCACCATGCCGGGCTTCCCCGACAAGTTCATGCCGTTCATGGACGAGCCGCCGGGCGGCAAGCTGTCCAGCACCGCGGTCGGCCTGTACGGAACCGTGATTCGCAGCTTGCGGGGTATCACCGCGCGCACCGTCGACAAGGAACCGCGGTGGCGCCACAGCGGGAACCAACTCACCACCGGGGCGCGCCGGACCTGGTAGGTCGCCTACCAGCTCGGCGCGCTTCGTCCACACCATCTCCAGCCCTCAGGCCCAACGGCCCACAGCGGGAAGAAGTAGCGCGATGACAACCATCATTCCGGAGCCCACCCACGCCAACCGCGAACCCGGCCAACTGGTCGACATGGCCTGGGACCCCATCACCAGGATCGTGGGCAGCCTGGGCATCTACACCAAGATCGACTTCGAGAATCGCGAGGTCGTCGAGTGCCACAGCACCTCGTCGATCTTCCGCGGCTACTCGATCTTCATGAAGGGCAAGGATCCTCGCGACGCCCACTTCATCACCAGCCGCATCTGCGGCATCTGCGGCGACAATCACGCCACCTGCTCGTGCTACGCGCAGAACATGGCGTACGGGGTCAAGCCGCCGCATCTCGGCGAGTGGATCGTCAACCTGGGCGAGGCCGCGGAATACATGTTCGACCACAACATCTTCCAGGAGAACCTGGTAGGCGTGGACTTCTGCGAGAAGATGGTCTCCGAGACCAACCCGAGCGTGCTTTCGCTGGCGGAGAAGACGCCCGCGCCGCAGGCCGGGGCGCACGGGTACCGGACGATCGCCGACATCATGCGCTCGCTGAACCCGTTCACCGGCGAGTTCTACCGCGAGGCGCTGGCGGTCAGCCGCTGGACGCGAGAGATGTTCTGCCTCATGGAGGGTCGCCACGTGCACCCCTCCACGCTGTACCCCGGCGGCGTCGGCACGGTCGCGACCATCCAGCTGATGACCGATTACATGACGCGGCTGATGCGCTATGTCGAGTTCATGAAGAAGGTCGTGCCGATGCACGACGATCTGTTCGACTTCTTCTACGAGGCGCTGCCCGGGTATGAGAAGGTCGGGCTGCGCCGCACCCTGCTCGGCTGCTGGGGCTCCTTCCAGGATCCCGAGGTGTGCAACTTCGCATACAAGGACATGGAGCGCTGGGGCAACGCCATGTTCGTGACCCCGGGCGTGGTGGTCGACGGAAAACTCGTCACCCACTCGCTGGTGGACATCAACCTAGGCATCCGGATCCTTTTGGGCAGTTCGTATTACGACGACTGGACCGATCAGGAGATGTTCGTCAAGACCGATCCGCTGGGCAACGCGGTGGACCGGCGCCACCCGTGGAACCAGCACACCAACCCGCACCCGCAGAAGCGCGACATGGACGGCGGCAAGTACAGCTGGGTGATGTCGCCGCGCTGGTTCGACGGCAAGGACCACCTGGCGCTGGACACCGGCGGCGGCCCGCTGGCGCGGCTGTGGGCGACCGCGCTGGCCGGGCTGGTCGACATCGGCTACGTCAAGGCCACCGGCAACAGCGTCAAGATCAGCCTGCCGAAGACCGCGCTCAAGGGCCCGGTCGAGTTCGAGTGGAAGGTACCCAAGTACGGCAGCAACACGATCGAACGCGACCGGGCGCGCACCTACTTCCAGGCCTACGCGGCGGCCTGCGCGCTGCACTTCGCCGAGAAGGCGCTCGAGGAGATCCGGGCCGGCCGCACCAAGACGTGGGAGCGCTTCGAGGTGCCCGACGAGGCCATCGGCTGCGGATTCACCGAGGCGGTGCGCGGCGTGCTCAGCCACCACCTGGTGATCCGGGACGGCAAGATCGCCAACTACCACCCGTACCCGCCCACCCCGTGGAACGCCAACCCGCGCGACAGCTACGGCACGCCGGGGCCGTACGAGGACGCGGTGCAGGGCCAGCCGATCTTCGAGGAGAACAGCCGCGAGAACTTCAAGGGCATCGACGTCATGCGCACGGTGCGCAGCTTCGACCCGTGCCTGCCCTGTGGCGTGCACATGTATCTGGGTAAGGGCAAGACCCTGGACAGACTGCACACGCCGACACAGTCACCCGTCGGGCAGTGACTATGGTGGATCGCCCGGAAACCCTTGGCGACAACGACGCGCAATGGCGCACAGCGGGCGATCGGATCCAGACCCTGCTGGATTCCTGCGCGGCGGGTGGTGCGGCCGCGCAGGAACGCGCCCGGCAGCTGGTCCGCGAGGTGGTCGGGCTCTACGGGGCCGGGCTGGAGCGGATCATGCTGTTGGCTCAGGACGGTCCAGGCCCCGGCCTGGCCGAGCGGCTGGCCACCGACGACCTGGTGGCCAGCCTGCTCTTGATCCATGGCCTGCACCCGCACGACGTCCGCCGCCGGGTGTCCGACGCGCTCGACCGGGTGCGGCCGTACCTGGGCTCGCACGGCGGGGACGTGGACCTGATCGAAGTGACGGAGAGGCCCGAAGGTGTTGGCGTGCTCCTCGCTTTCAAAGGCAGCTGCAAGAGCTGTCCGTCGTCGGCGGTGACGCTGGAGTTGGCCGTCGAGGACGCGGTGCGCGCCGCGGCCCCCGAGATCTCCTCGATCGAGGTGATGACGGCCGAGCCCGGCACCACGACCGTCATCCCGGCCGAATCGCTGCTGGCGCGCGTGCATTCCAACGCGTCCGGCAGCTGGCATCCGGCGCCCGAGCTGGCCGACCTGGCACCCGGGGAGGTGGCGGGCTATCGGGTCGACGCGACCACCGTGCTGGCGTGCCGGGTCGGCGATCAGACTTTCGCGTACCGGGACCATTGCCCGGTATGTGACGCCACCCTGGCCGGTGCGAAACTGTATGGGACGCAACTGCGTTGCCCCCGCTGTCAGACGGACTTCGACGCCGTACATGCCGGGGCCGGCGTGAACGGCGCGCACCTGGATCCCCTGCCCCTGTTGGCCCGCGACGGCGTGCTGTCGGTGGCGTTGCCGGCCCGGGAGCCGGCGCAAGCGATGGGCGCCCCGGCATGACGACCCCGTACGAGGTCCTCACCCGGATCCGCAGCAACCGGCCGGCCCCCGAACCGGCCGGTGAGCGCTGCGAGATGTGCTCGGAATCGGTCGCCGACGAGCATCAGCACGTGGTCAATGTGGCCGACCGGCAGCTGATGTGCGTGTGCCGCGCCTGCTACCTGCTGTTCACCGACTCCCGTGCCGAACTGCGCTACCGCGCGGTGCCCGACCGGTATCTGTCCTTCCCCGACTTCGCGCTGGACCGGCGCGCCTGGGAGGCACTGCAAATCCCGGTGGGGGTCGCTTTCTTCTTCACCAACTCGGCCCTGGGGCGCACCGTCGCCTTCTACCCCGGACCGGCCGGGGCGTGCGAATCCGAGCTCGCCCTCGACGTGTGGGACGCGCTCAGCGGCGCCGACGCCCGGGTGGGCCTGCTGACGGACGACGTGGAGGCGCTCCTGGTGCGCGTCCCCGAATCCGGTTCGCCGCAAAGCTATCTCGTTCCCATCGACGCCTGCTACGAATTCGTCGGGCGGCTTCGCCTGCTGTGGCGCGGGTTCGACGGGGGGCAGGAGGCCCGTGAGTTCATCGACGGCTTCTTCTCCCGCCTCGAGGCCCGCGCAGTCAAGACACCGCCATGATGGACATCGACTTCTCGGTCCTTGACGTGGCGCCCGAACCGTACGCCGTCACGCCGGTGCTGACGGCGCGGGTCGCCGTGGCCACCGGCGGCGCTGACGGCGGGGACCCGGTGCACGCGATCGCCCTGCGCTGCCAGGTCCGCATCGAGCCGCTGCGGCGGTCGTACTCCGACGACGAGGCGGCCGGCCTGACGGACCTGTTCGGGTCGCGCGAACGCTGGGCGAGCACCCAGCGCACCTTCCTCTGGCAGCACTGCACCGCGATGGTCCAGGGCTTCACCGGCAACACGACCGTCGCCCTGCCGCTGGAGTGCACCTACGACTTCGAGGTCACCGCCGCCAAATACCTGCACGCACTGCGTGACGGCGCCGTGGCCCTCCAATTCCTGTTCAGCGGAACGATTTTCGTCCGGTCCGACCGCGGGTTCTCCGTCCAGCAGATCCCGTGGGACTGCGAAGACCGCTACGACATGCCGGTCGCGGTCTGGCGGCAGCTGATCGCCCAGCACTACCCGAACGCCGGATGGCTGCGGCTGAACCACGAGACGATCGCCGCGCTGGCGGCCTACAAGTCGGCCCACGGGCTGCTCGATCTCGACCACGCGATCACCTCCCTGCTGGACGCGGACCGGGAGACGGCGCGGTGACCGCGGACCGGGCCCGCGCCGTCGCCGACGCGGTGCTCTACGAGGGCTACCTGCTCTATCCGTATCGCGGAACGTCGAGCAAGAACCAATCCCGCTGGCAGTTCGGCGTTCTGGGACCGCCCGGGGCCGCGGACGCGGGCCTGGGCGAGGACGCCACCCTGGCGGCGCAGTTCCTGGTCCAGGGCGCGCGGGAGTTGCACCTGGTGGTGCGGTTCCTGCAGCTGCAGCACCGCCGGGCCGAGCGTGAGGTCGCCCCCGGCGAATACCGGCCCGTCGACCAGCTGACGACCGCGGGCGGGTCGTGGCTCACCTGGGACGAGGCGGTCGAATGCGAAAGGCCCTTCGGCCCTGTCGCGCTGGACGGCGGGCCGTGGACACTGTCGGTGACGGCGGATGCGGGCACCGACATCGAATTCCTCGAGGGCGGTCGCCTGGTGCGCCAACGACGGGAGGTACGTGGCGTGCTGACGGTCGCCGGCGAGGCGGACGGCGACCTGTGCCGGGTGTCGGTGCGGCTCAGCAACGTCGGCGACGCCGCGGTGGACAAGAACGACGCGATCGCCCGGTCCATGATCGGCACACACCTCATCGCCGAACTCGAGGAGGGCCAGTTCGTCTCGCTGCTCGAGCCGCCCCCGTCGGCGGTCGCCGCGGTGTCCCGGTGCGCCCAGCATCGCTGCTTCCCGGTGCTGGCCGGCCCACCCGGCGCCCGGGACCTGCTGCTGATCTCGCCGATCATCCTCTACGACCACCCCGAGGTCGCCGAACAGAGCGACACCGCCCTGTATGACTGCACGGAGATCGACGAGATCCTCACCCTGCGGGTGATGACCATGACCGACGAGGAGAAGGCACAGGCCCGGGCCACGGATCCGCGAGCGGCGCGAATCATCGACGCGTGTGACGCCATGTCCCCCGAGGCGATGGCGCGCCTGCACGGCGTGCTGCGCGATCCGGTCTCGGGTCTGGTCCCGCAGATCCCCGAGGGCGTCGACTGGTGGGATCCGCTGGCCGACAACGCCGTTCGGCCGGAAATCGATGCGGTGCTGGTGAACGGGACCCGGGTGGCGCGCGGCAGCCGGGTCCGGCTGCGGCCGCGGCGCAACGCCGACGCGCAGGACATCTTCGTCGCCGGCAAGACCGCCCGCGTGACCTCGGTGCACTCCGACGTCGAGGGCAACATGCACGTCGCGGTCGTCGTCGACGACGACCCCGCCGCCGACCTGCACGACTGGTACGGCCGTTACCTCTACTTCTCCCCCGACGAAATCGAGCCCCTGGAAGCTCACCGCAGCCCCGCAAACTCGTGAAAGGAGTTCTCTGATGGAAATCCTCGGCTGGATATTCCTCGCTATCATCGCGTTGGTGCTCGTGATCGGACTGGCGCTGGGGGTGGTATCCATCCCCGATGCCCGCCGCTACCTCAAGCTGAGGCGGATGTAACTTGCTCGGACGGCGGAGATGACAGCGCGCATCCTGGTAGCGGGCATCGGCAACATTTTCCTGGGCGACGACGGGTTCGGATCGGAGGTGATCCGCAACGCGGAGATCCCGCGGGACGATCCCAGCGTTCGCGTCACCGACTACGGCATCAGCGGCATGCACCTGGCCTACGACCTGCTCGACGAATGGGACACTCTGGTGCTGATCGACGCGGTGCCCAACCGCGGCAACCCCGGAGCGTTGCACGTCTTCCAGGCCGACCATGAATCGGATTCGGCTGCAACGGGTTTCGACGGTCATAGCATGGATCCGGCCGCGGTGTTCGCCAGCTTGCGGGCACTGGGCGGCACCCCGCCCTACACCGTCGTCGTCGGATGCGAGGCGGGCAGCGTCGAGGAGGGCATCGGCCTCACCGAGCCCGTGGCCAGGGCGGTTCCCCGCGCCGCGCGGGCCGTCGAGGAGATCGTCGCGGCGTTGCACGCGCGCCCGGCCGCCGCCCCCGAAGGGACCGCTGAGCCATGTGTTTAGGGATTCCCGGTCAAGTGATCCGGATGCTGGACGGCTTCGAAGGGCAGCTCGCGTTGGTGGACGTCACCGGCGAGCAGCGGCGGGTCAACGTCGGCATGCTGCCGGAAGAGACATTCAAACCCGGCGACTGGATCATCATCCACATGGGCTTCGCCATCGAAAAGACCGACCGCGCGGGCGCCGAGCAGGCGATGGCCGGTCTCGAGCTGATGGGGCGGGGCCGTGCCGACGGGACTGACTTCCCGGAGGGCGGCTGACATGACCCAGTCCCCCCTGCTGCTGCGGCATGACCCCGCTTCCCGGGTTCGGCAGCGCTTCACCGTGACCGGTGTTGTGCAGGGGGTTGGCTTCCGGCCCTTCGTGCACCGCATCGCGACCGAGCTCGGCCTGTCCGGCTTCGTCGGCAACGACTCCGGCGCCGTGTTCGTCGAGGTGCAGGGCGAACCCGCGCGCGTGGCCGAATTCGGCCGGCGCCTGCGCGCCGACGCGCCGCCGCTGGCCCGGATCAGCCACGTCAGCGTCGACGAACTTTCCGCCGACGCCGGCTGCGGATGCGGGTTCTCGATCGTGGACAGCCGGGCGGTCCCCGGCGCCACGACACCGATCCCGCCCGACATCGCGGTGTGCGACGACTGCGTCGCCGAGCTCTTCGACCCGCGCGACCGCCGCTACCGCCACCCCTTCGTCACCTGCACCAACTGCGGACCGAGGTTCACCATCATCCGCGAACTGCCCTACGATCGCCCGGCCACCACCATGTCGGGGTTCGACATGTGTGAACGCTGCGCCGCCGAATACCACAACCCGGCGGATCGCCGGTTCCACGCGCAGCCGATCGCCTGCCCCGACTGCGGGCCGTCCCTGTGGTTCTCCTCGGCGGCCGGGCGGATCGACGGGGCGGACACCGCGCTGGCGGCCACCCAGCGCGCGCTCGCCACGGGCGCGGTGGTCGCCATCAAGGGCGTCGGCGGCTACCACCTGGCATGCAGCGTCAGCGACGGTGCGGCGGTCGACGTGCTGCGCACCCGAAAGGCCCGCGGCGCCAAGCCGTTCGCCATGCTGGTCCGCGACCTCAAGGTGGCGCGCCGCTACGCCCACGTCGACGACACCGAGGCCGCGGCGCTGCTGAGTCCCGCCCGCCCGATCGTGCTGCTGCGACGCCGGCCCGGTGAGGACACCGCGCCGGTCGCCCACGGCGTCGCGCCCGGCAGCCCGTTGCTCGGCCTGATGCTGCCGTACTCCCCCATCCATCACCTGCTGCTGGCGCCCGTCCCCGGCGCGGTCGGAGAGCCCCCCGCCGCGCTGGTGCTCACCAGCGCCAACCGATCCGACGAGCCGATCTGCTTCACCGATGACGATGCCGCACAACGGCTTCCGGCGCTCTGCGACGCGGTCCTGGACCACGACCGCCCGATCCACGTCCCGTGCGACGACTCGGTGGTGCGCATCATCAAAGACGGCGGGCGCGACGCCGAGCTGCCGATCCGCCGGTCCCGCGGGTACGCCCCGCTGCCGATAGACCTGAACGTGGCGGGCCCGCCGGGGCTGGCAGTCGGCGGGGGGGTGAAGAACACGTTCTGCCTCACCGACGGCGCGCGCGCCTACCTGTCGGGGCACATCGGTGACATGTCCACCTGGGAGACGCTGCGCGCATTCGAGCGGGCGGTGCACCAGCTCAACGAAATACGCGGCGAGCCCGCCCGATTGGCCGCCGACCTGCATCCGGGGTACCACACCCGAAGCTGGGCGGAGCGCCACGCGGACGGCCGGCCGCTGGACCTGGTTCAGCACCATCACGCGCACGTCGTGTCGCTGCTGGCCGAGCACGGACGCATCGGCGAACCGGTCATCGGGGTCTCCTTCGACGGCACCGGTTACGGATGCGACCAGAGCGTGTGGGGCGGTGAGATTCTCCGGCTCGGCGGCGACAGCCACCGATTCGTCCGGGCCGGCCACCTGCTGGCGGTGCCACTGCCCGGCGGTGACGCGGCGGTCCGAAACCCGTGGCGGATGGCGTTGTCGCAGCTGTGGTCGGCCGGCATCGACTGGACCGCCGACCTGGCCCCCGTCGCGGCGGCGACCAGCGACGAATTGCGCGCCACCCGTGCCCAATTGGAGACGGGGACGGGCTGCGTGCCGTGTTCGAGCATGGGCCGCCTGTTCGACGCGGTCGCCTCGCTGCTCGGGGTGCGCCACCGCATCGACTACGAAGGCCAGGCCGCCATCGAGCTGGAGGCGCTGGCGGAGTCGGCCGCCGGCAAGGCCGGGCCGTCGCTGCCGCTCATGGTGCGCGCCGACGGGGTGATCGACCCCGCCCCCATGGTGCAGACGCTGGTGTCGGCGCTCTACGCCGGCGCACCAGCTGCGGTGCTGGCCGCGGCGTTCCACGAGGCCGTCGCGGACGCCGTCGCCAAGGTGGTCGCCCAGGTCGCCGGGCCCACCCGGCTGGTGGGCCTCACCGGAGGGGTATTCCAGAACGTGTTGTTGCTGAACGCATGTCGTCAGCGGTTGCAGCGGGCGGGATTCGAGGTGCTGACCCACCGAACGGTGCCGCCGAACGACGGCGGGCTCGCGCTGGGTCAGGCCGCGATCTCCATGCTGACCGCGTCGAGGGGGGCCGACTCATGACCACCACAGCCATCGATCGCGGCCTGGGCGCCGAATTGGCCGAGGACCTGGCCGGCACCGCGTTCACGCTCGCCAAGCGCTTCGCCGCCGGCGCCACCATGTGGTCCATCGCGCCGTCGTGGGAGCCGCATGCGCAGCACATCGCGGTCGAGTTCGTCCACCCGGTGATCATGGGCAAGCGGGCCCTGCCCGCGGTGGCGCTGACCGGACCCGACCTGGTGGATCTGGTCCGGGTGTCCGTGCGGCCGGGTGACATCGTGGTCGCGGTGTCCGGCGCGGACGACGCGCAGGTCCGCTCGGTGATGCGGCGCGCCCCCGCATGGGGCGCCACCACGATCTGGATCGGCAGCGGCGCACGCCCCGCGCCGGGCACGGCCGATCACGTGCTGTGGCTGGACGACCCCGACCCGCGCGTACCCGCGACGGGCGGTTTCGTGCTGTTCTATCACCTGCTGTGGGAACTGACCCACGTGTGTTTCGAGCACCCCGGCCTGCTCAAACCCGAGTGCTCCGAGTCGGTTTGCGTCACCTGCAGCGACGAGGGACGCACGGCAGAGGCGGTGACGGCGTCGGCCGACGGGCACGCCACGGTCCGCACCGCGCGTGGCACCGAGAACGTGGTGACCACGCTGATCGACCCGGTGGCCGCCGGGGACCTCATTCTGGTGCACGCGGGCATGGCGATCGGCAGACTGGAAGACGAGGAGGGCGCCCGATGAGCCCGGAACACCGCGACGAACCGACCAACTTCCTGTACCCGTTCATCGACGCGCAGGAAGACGATGCCGGGTCGCTGCTGGCCGACCTGGCCGCGTCCGCGCAGGCTAAGGCGGCCGAGAGCCTGGCGCTGCGGCGCTCGACGCTGCAGGCCAACGCCGCACTGCTGGGTCAGGCCGCCGCGGAAGTGGCGCGCCGCTTCGCGGCGGGCGGACGCATGTTCACCTTCGGAAACGGCGGCAGCTGCACGGATTCCACCACCCTGGCGAGGCTGTTCGCCCGGCCGCCGGTCGGCAAGCCCGAAAAATCCCTGCCCGCGTGGCCGTTGACCACCGACCAGGCCATCCTGACCGCCCTGGGCAACGACGTCGGATTCGAATTGGTGTTCGCCCGACAGCTGATCGCCCGCGCCGCCGGCGGTGACATCGCGATCGCCATGTCCACCAGCGGCGGCTCACCCAACCTGCTCGCCGCGCTGGCCGAGGCCCGCCAACGCGGCCTGTACACCATCGGATTCGCCGGCTATGACGGTGGCGCGTTCGCGAACAACCCGAATGTGGACGCCTGCTTCGTCGTTCGCTCGCAAAGCGTGCACCGGATACAGGAATCGCAGGCGCTGCTGGGCTATCAGCTGTGGCTGAGCGTGCACCAACAGCTGGGCGGCGAGCAGGGTCTGGGGGCGGCATGAACAAGCCGGTGGGTGATTACCTTTCGTCGGGGCCGCGGTTCGCCGAGGGTGAGGTGATCGAGCGGATCGAATCGTTCCGCAGGCGCCGCCCGCGCCTGCTCGACGACCACGTGACGCTGGCGCACGGGGCCGGGGGCAAGGCCTCGGCGGCGCTGGTGGACGCGGTCTTCGTGGAGGCGTTTCGCAACCCGCTGCTGGAATCGCTCGGTGACAGCGCGGTACTGCCGCTACCGGGCGGCGAGCGCGTGGCGATGTCGACCGATTCGTTCGTGGTGCAGCCCAGGCGCTTTCCCGGCGGTTCCATCGGCTCGCTCGCCGTGCACGGCACCTGCAACGACCTCGCAATGGCCGGTGCCGTGCCCTCGTGGATCTCCGCGGCGTTCGTGCTCGAAGAGGGCTTCCCCATCGCCGAGTTGAAGGAGATCGTCGCCGACATGGCGGCGGCGGCCGCCGAAGCCGGCGTGCGGATCGTCACCGGCGACACCAAGGTGGTGCCCAAGGGCGCCGTCGACGGGGTGTTCGTCACCACCGCCGGGACCGGCGTCATCCCCGCGGGACGCGCGCTGTCCGCGGCGGCGGTGCGGCCCGGGGACAAGCTGCTGTTGTCGGGATCGATGGGCGATCACGGCATGGCGGTGATGCTGGCGCGGGGCGACCTGGCCATCGAGGCCGACATCGCTTCGGACACCGCTTCGGTCAGCCCGCTGGTGGAGCTGTTGATGGCGGCCGCGCCGTCGACCCGCTGGATGCGCGACGCGACGAGGGGCGGGGTGGGCACGGTCTGCAACGAACTGGCCCAGGCCTGCGGCCTGGGGGTGCTGCTCGAAGAGGAGCGACTTCCGGTGGCGCCCATGGTGAACGGCGCGTGCGAGCTGCTCGGCATCGACCCGCTCTACGTCGCCAACGAGGGCAAGTTCGTCGCCGTCGTCGCGCCCGAGGAGGCGACGGCCGGGCTTGGCGCGCTGCGGTCGCATCCGCTGGGTGCCGATGCTGCCGAGGTCGGGGAAATCGTCACCGAACCGGCCGAAAGCGTGGTGCTGCGAACGGGATTCGGTGGAACGCGGATCGTCGACATGCTGGTCGGTGACCCGCTGCCCCGGATCTGCTGACCTTTGCTGAAAGGAGATACCGGATATGTGTCTTGGGATTCCGGGCCGGATCGTCGAGATCACCGATCCCGCCAACTATTTGGCGAAGGTCGACGTCAGCGGCGTGCAGCGCACCATCAGCGTCCGGCTGCTCGAGGACGACATGCCTGAGCCGGACGACTGGGTCCTGGTGCACGTCGGGTTCGCGATGGCCAAGATCGACGAGACCGAGGCGCTGCTCACCCTGGCCGCCGTCAAGAAACTCGGCGACGCCTACGACACCGAGATCCAGGCTTTCGACTCGTCGGCCATCATCTAGTCCGACGACGATGCGGTCCGGTAACGGACCGAGGAGGAATCGGGCCATCATCTAGGAAGGCGCACAATGAAATTCGTTGACGAGTTCCGTGACCCGGCCGCGGCGCGCAGGCTGCTGGGCGCCATCGGGCGCCTGGCCGGCACCGACTCCCCCGGCGGGGAGCAGTTCAAGTTCATGGAGGTATGCGGCGGGCACACGCACACCATCTACCGGCACGGCATCGAACACCTGCTGCCCGACAACGTCGAACTGGTGCACGGCCCCGGGTGTCCGGTCTGCGTGATCCCGATGGGCCGCATCGACGACGCGATGTGGCTGGCGGGCCAGCCCGACGTGATCTTCACCTGCTTCGGCGACATGATGCGGGTGCCCGGGTCGAAAGGCAGCCTGCTGGACGCCAAGGCGCGCGGGGCCGACGTCCGGTTCGTCTACTCCCCGCTGGACGCGCTGAAGATCGCGCTCGACAACCCCGACAAGCACGTGGTGTTCTTCGCCATCGGTTTCGAGACCACCGCGCCGTCGACGGCGGTGACACTGGTCCGGGCGCGCGAGCAGGGGCTGACCAACTTCAGCGTGTTCTGCAACCACGTGATGATCGTGCCGCCGATCAAAGCCATCCTGGAGTCTCCGGACCTGCGGCTCTCGGGGTTCATCGGCCCCGGGCACGTCTCGACGGTGGTGGGCAACCGGCCCTATCGGTTCGTGCCGGAGGTGTACCGAAAGCCGTTGGTAGTGGCCGGTTTCGAGCCACTCGACATTTTGGCCGCGGTCGCGATGCTGCTCACCCAGATCCGCGAGGGTCGCTGCGAGGTGGAGAACCAGTACAAGCGGGTGGTGCCCGAGCGCGGCAATCCGGCCGCCCTGGCGTTGATGGGCAAAGTGTTTGCCCTGCGCCCCCACTTCGAATGGCGCGGCCTGGGCTTCATCTCCCAGAGTGCGCTGCGGCTGCACGACGACTTCGCGGAGTTCGACGCGGAGCTGCGGTTCTCGATGCCGGGGGTGCGTGTGGCCGACCCCAAGGCATGTCAGTGCGGCGAGGTGCTCAAGGGCGTGCTCAAGCCTTGGGAGTGCAAGGTTTTCGGCACCGCGTGCACCCCGGAGACCCCGATCGGCACCTGCATGGTGTCCCCCGAGGGCGCCTGCGCCGCCTACTACAACTTCGGGCGCATGCACCGTGACGCCATCAAGCTGGTGGGGCGCGCTTGACCGGTGACCCCAGCGGCTCGCAGCGCGGTGTGGAGATGTTCGCGCGCTACGCCTATGCGCCCAACGCGCTGGGCTACTGCGGTCCCCCGCTGGGCGCCACCCTGCGCGACGGCTCGGCCGACGAGGTGCGCGCGGCCGCGACGCGGTTCTCCGGGGCGTGGCCGTACCTGCGGGTGCTGTCGGCGCTGACCGGCATCGCCGACCCGCTGGATCATCGCCTCGTCGAGGCGTACTGGCTGGGCGGCGGCGTGGGCGCCGACCTGGACCCGCGGGACTTCTTCGAGGCGTTGCTGGGAATCATCGGCCCGCAGGCGGGCCGCTACTGGTCACACCTGACGCCGGACCTGGCCCGCGAGGCCGCCGCCAATCACTGCTTCCACGTGTTCGGCGTGTACCCGTGGACGCGGTTCCTGGGTCGCGGCATGGACCAGCACCCCCTGCAGGTGCTCGACAACTGCCGCATCACCTGGGGGACGGTGGTCTCACGCGACCATGACCGGATCGAGGTGCTGCGCCGCACGCTGGCCTTCGACGGCGAGGCGCTGGCGCTGTCCGAACCGTCCTGCGGCGTGTTCGACGTCTGGACCGATGGGTATAGCGCGGTTCCCGACGTGGCCGCCGGCGACGAGATCGCCCTGCACTGGGGGCGGCTGTGCGGCCGGCTGTCGCCGCGGCAGGTCGGTGCGCTGGCCGACGGGACCGATCGCCAGCTGCGCCTGACGAGCCGCCGACTGGCGCATGTCTAATTTCGTGCCAGACTGGCCCGATGCCCGGTTCCCTGCGCGACGTGCTGCCCGCCGTCGCCGCACTGCTCGGCGCGCCGGGCGCCGTCGACCGGCTGGGCGTGGCCGACTGGCTCGGCGGAACCGCTGAGCTCGATCGCGTCGCGGTTGTGCTGGTGGACGGGATGGGCTGGCACCTGCTCGGCGACCTCGCCGGCAGCGCCCCGTTGCTCGCCGCGGTGCTCGCCGGGCAAACGGGGCGCCTCACGGAGCTCGCCTGCACCTTCCCGTCGACCACGCCGACGAGCCTGGTTTCCCTGGGCACCGGGGCGCAGCCCGGCGAACACGGGATCCTGGGCTTCACGCTCAACGTTCCCGGCACCGACCGGGTGCTCAATCACATCCTGTGGCGCGACGATCCGCCACACACCCAGTGGCAGCCGCTGCCGACCTGGTTCGGGCGGCTGAACCAGGCCGGTGTGAGGGCGCGCGCCGTGTTGCCGGCCGCGTTCCTGGGCAGCGGGCTGACCGACGCGGCGTATCGCGGCGCGGAATTCCGCCCGGTCCAGCCAACGGACGACAACGCGCAGACAGTGGCAGACGAGCTGCACGCGGCGCCGGGTCTGGTCTACGGGTACACCGCCGCCCTGGACACCGCGGCGCACGCGTTCGGCGTCGGCTCCGGCCAGTGGCACGAGGCGGCGGCCAAGGTGGACGCGCTGCTGACCCGGCTGGTCGAGACGCTGCCCCCGAGGGCGGCGCTGCTGGTGACGGCCGACCACGGCGGTTTCAACGTGCCGCCGGACGCCCGTGTCGACCTTGCCGCCGACGCGCGGCTGGCCGCGGGAGTCCGCGTGGTCGCGGGCGAACCGCGGGTGCGCTACCTGCACACCGAGCCGGGCGCCGCGGCTGACGTTCAGGCCGCCTGGAGTGAGGTACTCGAGGGCAGGGCGCACGTCTACAGCCGCGAGCAGGCCGTGGCCACCGGAATGTTCGGGCCGGTCAGCCCGGTACATCTGGCGCGGATCGGCGACGTCGTCGCCGTCTGCACCGGCGATGCCGCCATCCTGGCCACCGGGCACGAACCGCCGGAAACGGCCCGGCTCATCGGCTTTCACGGCGCGGCGACACCCGTCGAAATGGCCATCCCGCTCATCGCGTTCAAATCCCCTGCCGCGTAGCGCGACCGGCAAAGCGGTGACCGTTGACACACACCGGACTTTGATCGTTTTCACAGCTGGCTTGCCTTGTCGTCCAAGCCTCGCGTTGTAGGTTCGGGCCACTGTGACAGTCGGAGGCACCCGTCGGGTTTCGCGTTGGCGGTCAGCCATCGCGATCGTTGTGGCGCTCGGACTGTTCGGCGCGGTCACCGCGGGCTGGGCGTCGTGTGGGACCGCGGTGGCCGGTGTGGGGCTTCCGCAGGCTGCGGGGCAGCACCAGCAGACCGTGCAGGCCGGCGCGAACACGGCGCCGGCGCGGGCGGACCGCGTCAACCCTGTCGCGCCGCGCTTTTCGTCCGGCTCCACGCCGGCACATCACAAGACCATCAAGAACGCGTGGATGACGCGGGACCGGCCGCCGACGTGGGAGCGCTCGTCACTCCCGTCGATCGGCTCGCCGTTGCCGGATTCGTTCGCGGCCGCGGCATTTCGGTTGTCCGGCCCACCCTCCCGTGATCCCCGGGCGGTTCCCCGTGACCGGGACCTGTTGACGCGGCTCTGCATCGCCCGTTGCTGAGGGATCAGTCGCCCGCGGCGGCCGCCGTCGTTGCACCGCCGCGGGTGCGGTGAGGCCGTAACCCTTCGGCCTACGTCCCAACAGAAGAGTCCACTGTGCTCGCAACGGCCCCAACGGGCCCATACCGCCGTCGTTAGGCAGAGACAACCATGAACTTCACGACGCTCCCGCCCGAAATCATCTCCAGGCAAATGCATGACGGCCCCGGCCCGCAGCCGATGCAGGAAGCCGCGACGGCCTGGGCCCGCCTGGCCACCCGGCTGCACACCGCGGTCGCGGACTACCGGGCGGTCACCTCGAAGCTGCTGGCCGGATGGGAGGGCCCGACGGCCGCTCCCGACGGCGCGGCGCCCTACATCGATTGGCTGAACGCCACCGCGATACGGGCCGAGCAGGCGGCCACCCAGGCCGCGGCGGCGGCGCGGGCCGCCGAAACGGCTGTGGCGGCTACGGTGCCACCGTCGGTGATCGCGGCCAACCGCGCGCTGCGCGGCTCGCTGGCCCTGGCCGACGCGCTGGGACTGGCCGGCCCGGTGATCGCCGACACCGAGGCCGAGTACGAGCGAATGTGGGCCCGGGACGCCGGGGCCATGTACGCCTACGCCGAGGCTTCGGCGCAAGCCGCGGTCCTCACGCCGTTCACCGCCCCGCCCGACGGCGCGGGCGACGGCACCTGGGCGCTGAAGTCCGCGCCGGAGATGCTGTCGGCCGGCAGGCAGCTGATCTTCACCGCCCCCGCCGCCCTGCGGGCGCTGTCGGAATCACCGCTGGCCACGTTCGACGTCTCCCTGGCGTCGGCGACCTGCCCCCTGTCCAAGCTCAGCTCGCTAACGGCGCCGTCGGGTGTCGCGATCGCCAACCTGAATTCACTCAACAAGGCGGCGGCACTGCGGTGCCTGCTGCCCGACCGGCGTGGTGGCCGCCGCCCGGCAACCACCGTGCGCGCCGGCGGCGGGGCGTCGGTCGGGGCGCTGTCGGTGCCCCGGGCCTGGGCGGCGGCCGCCACGCCGATGGCCGTCTACCGCGGCACGGTCGCCTAGCGCCGGGTCAGCCCGCGTACGATCGCGCGGCGTCCACCACGGCGGCGAAGAGGCGCAAGTCGTCCAGGGACTGTTCCGGATGCCATTGCACCGCAAGCACAAACCCGTCGCCGGGCAACTCCAGCGCCTCCACCACGCCGTCGGGATCCCAGGCGCTGACCACCAGGCCCGCACCGACTTCGTCGATCGCCTGATGGTGGTAGCAGGCCGCATCGGTGGACTCGCCCACCAGCGCCGCCAGCCGGCTGCCCGCGGCGGTGCGCACCGGCAACCGGGTGAACACCCCTTGGCCCGCCCGATGCCCGTCGTGACCGATCACGTCGGGCAGGTGCTGGTGCAGGGTGCCGCCGAGAGCGACGTTGAGCACCTGCGCGCCGCGGCAGATGCCCAGCACCGGCAGGCCCCGATCCAGCGCGCCGCGCAGCAGCGCGAGCTCCCAGGCGTCGCGGGCGGCGCGCGGCTCATCGGTGGCCGCATGCGGTTGCTGGCCATAGGCGGCGGGGTCCAGATCGTAGCCGCCGGTGATCACCAGCGCGTGCAGGCTGTCGAGGACCGCGCCCACCGTCTCCGGTTCCGCCGGTTGCGGTGGTAGCAACACCGCGGCCCCGCCGGCCAGGACGATCCCCTGGAAGTAATCGGCCGGCAGGTAGCCCGCGGGCATGTCCCAGATCCCGGTCTGCACCCGCTCCAGGTACGAGGTCAGGCCCACCACCGGGCGCCGAGAGGCGTGCACCATCGCGCATCCCTTCCGATCGATGACCGCCGATCGATGACCGCCGTCAATTCCCGCGCCCCGCCCGACACGTTACCGCCCGGGGGTCATCACCGCCGATCGCGGCGGACGACGCACGCGAGCACCGGTAATCCGCTTGCGCCAGTGGGGGTTCCGTGCACCAAGCCGGGGATCACCAGGTGCTGGTGCGCAGCACGATCTCGGCGGCCAACTGTGCGGTCGACTCCTGCACCGTGCGCCTGCCCAGATGCACCACGCGGTATTCGGCGTAGACGTACTGCTGGCTGGCGCGCGCCACCGCCCGCGCGGCCGGGGAGCTGAACAGGACCGTGGTGCCGATCTCCACGGGCGGGCAGTGATCGTCGCGCACGACCCCGTCGCGATCGGCCGCCCGCGGGTGCCCGCGGTCGATCACCACCAGGCCGACGAACCGGCCCAGCTTCGTCGCCGCCAACTCCCAGGCCAGGTCGCCGCCGGCGCGGTCGCCCACCACCACGGCCCACCCGATCCCCAGCGCGTCGAGAATGCCGACCACCGACTTCGGGGTCAGCCGCGGGTCGAGACCGATGACGACCGTGCGAAGCGATGCCGTGTGCAGACGCTCGCATACCGCGTCGTACGCGGCGGGTGCGCGTTCCTCGTCCCCCAGGATGACCACCACGACGCCCTGCTCGGGACCAGCCACCGCGACCGGGACGGGGAACCCGTCGAGCGTGGTCATCATGGAGGGCATCTACGCACGCTACAACCGATCGGCCTGCGCGCGCGAGGATTTGTCGAATTCCATGCGCGCCCAACGGGTTCTGCGTCGCCGCAAATTCGGTTCCCGTGCCCGCACATACCCGTGAATGCCCTACGGCCGCAATTGAGTTGCGATATGCGGTCGGCGCGGCGGCGGACCGTCGAGCAGGCCGAGAACCGCGTCGATATCGAGATGGGCGGCCAGCAAATCGGAGACGGTGTCCACCTGGGCGTCGCGTCGCGCGGCGACGTCGGTGTGGGCGACGACGAACCCGTCGCGGCCGGCCGCGGCCGCGACGCGGGTGAGCCACCCGCGGCGGAAGTCGTCGTTGTCGAGCAGGCCGTGCCAGTGGGTCCCGAAGACCGCCCCCCGCACGAAGCCGCACGGCTCGCCGTCGCGCCCGCCGTCCGCGCCGAACCAGCTCTGTTCGGCGGACCGCGTCACCCGGCCATGATGGATCTCGTAGCCGGCGAGCGGCGGCGGCCACCGGCGCAGAATCTTGGCCTCGCCGAAGGCGATGTCGGCGTCCAACAGCCCCAGCCCGGCGACCTCGCCCGCCCGCGATTCCACGGTGTCGTCGATACGCCGGCACAGCATTTGGAAGCCCCCGCAGATGCCCAGCACCGGCTTGCCGGTTGCGGCGTGCCCGGTGATCGCGTCGGCCAGGCCGCGGTCGCGCAGCCAGGCGAGGTCGGCGACGGTGGACTTGCTCCCGGGGATCACGATCAGGTCGGTGTCGGCCAGGTCGGCCGGGTCGGTGCTCCAGCGCACCAGGACGCCGGGTTCGCAGGCCAGCGCCTCGACGTCGGTCGAGTTGGAGATCCGCGGCAGCCGGATCGCGGCCACCCGCAGCCACTCGCGTCCGTGCGGCGGCGCCGGGGTGCCGACGACGCGGTGCGCCACCACCGACAGCGAGTCCTCGGCGTCCAGCCAGAGCTCGTCGGCGTAGGGCAGCACCCCGTAGGTCGGGCGGCCGGTTATTTCCTGCAGCTGGCGCAGCCCGGGCTCCAGCAGCGCGGGATCCCCGCGGAATTTGTTGACGACGAAGCCCGCGATCAGCTCCTGGTCGCCGGGCTCGAGGACCGCGACCGTCCCGAACAGGTGCGCGAGCAGCCCGCCGCGGTCGATGTCACCGACCAGGATCACCGGCAGGTTCGCCGCCCTGGCCAGGCCCATGTTGGCCAAATCAGTTGCCCGCAGGTTGATTTCGGCCGGCGAGCCGGCGCCCTCACAGATGACCGCGTCGAATTCTTCGCGCAGGCTGGACAATTCGTCTGCGACGATCCGCGCGAGGCGGTCGCGATGCTTCACATAGCTTGCCGCGGTAACCGAATCCGCGACCCTTCCCCGGATCACCAGCTGCGACGTCCGGTCGCTGCCCGGTTTGACCAGGATCGGGTTGAACCGCACGCTGGGCTCCAGCCCCGCCGCCCGCGCCTGCAGCGCCTGGGCCCGGCCGATCTCGCCGCCCTCGACGGTGACCACGGAATTGTTGGACATGTTCTGCGCCTTGAACGGCGCCACCCGAACGCCGCGGCGGGCCAACAGCCGGCACAAGCCCGCGACCACCACCGATTTCCCGGCGTCGGAGCTGGTGCCGGCGACCAGCAGCGCCCCGCTCAAGGGTCCACGGCCGCTTATATCGAGGTGAGGATTTCGACGCCGGTGTCGGTCACCAGCAGGGTGTGCTCGAACTGCGCCGTCCACTTGCGGTCCTTGGTGACCACCGTCCAGCCGTCGTCCCAGATCTCGTAGTCCAGGCCGCCGAGGTTGATCATCGGTTCGATGGTGAACGTCATGCCCGGCTGCATGACCGTCGTGACCGAGGGCTGGTCGTAGTGCAGCACGACCAGGCCGTTGTGGAAGGTGGTCCCGATGCCGTGACCGGTGAAGTCGCGAACGACGTTGTAGCCGAACCGATTCGCGTAGGCCTCGATGACGCGGCCGACGACCGACAGCGCCCGCCCCGGCTTGACGGCGTTGATCGCGCGCATCGTCGCCTCCCGGGTCCGCTCGACCAGCAGCCGGTGTTCCTCGGCGACGTCGCCGGCGAGGAAGGTCGCGTTGGTGTCGCCGTGCACCCCGTCGATGTAGGCGGTCACGTCGATGTTGACGATGTCGCCGTCCTCGATCACCGTCGAGTCGGGGATCCCGTGGCAGATCACCTCGTTGAGCGACGTGCAGCACGACTTCGGAAAGCCCTTGTAGCCCAGGGTGGACGGGTAGGCGCCGTGGTCGATCATGTACTCGTGGGCGATCCGGTCCAGTTCGTCGGTCGTCACCCCGGGCGCCACCGCTTTGCCGGCCTCCTGCAGCGCGCCGGCCGCGATTCGGCCGGCGACCCGCATCTTCTCGATCACCTCGGGGGTCTGCACCCACGGCTCGCTGCCCTCGCGCACGCCTGCCTTCCAGGCGTATTCCGGACGGGGGATGCGGCTGGGCACCGGCAGAGTCGGGGACAACTCTCCGGGGGAAAGCGCGGTGCGGGCGGGCATGCCGACCAGCTTAATCACGCCGCGCGACGCCGGCTCGGCCGAAGCGGCCGCGCAGCAACGAGCGACGCGGTCCCCGGATGGTCACCGAGCCGCACACCACCCGCCCCGTCAGCACGACGTGCGGTCGCCCTTCGCCCGGCGCGTCCTTGCGGCGGTCGCGGGCGCTGCCCACGTAGACCTGGACGTCGTCGATCGACGCGCTGGCGCCGTCGGGCAGCCGGATCTCCACTGAGCCGAATCGCATGTCGAGTTCGATGACCACCACCGGGCCGGCAAACCGGGCCCTGGTGAGGTCGAGTTCGATCGATCCCAGCCGCCGGACCAGCGCCAGGCGGGTCGGCACCGTCCACTCCCCGTGCCGTTTGAGTGAGCCGGCCCAGCCGCGCAACTCGACCCGGTCGGCCGCGGACGTGACGATGGCGCCGGGACCGGGCAGGTCGCCGACCAGCCCGTCGAGCTCTCCCCGGGTGCGCGCGTAGGACACCTGCGACGAGCGCTGCTCGAACTCGTCGATATCGATCAGGCCCAGCGCGACGACGTTGTGCAGCCGCCGCATCGTGCCGTTGCGGTCGGCGTCCGAGACCCGCAACGCGACCATGTCGCCGCCGGTATCCGTCATGCTCGCAATTTACCGCCGAAGCGGCCCCGGGGACCGCGTCAGGCCAGATGGCGCCGCCCCGCTGCGCCCGGCGCAGACGCCGCGCTTGCGAGCGGCGTCAGGCTCGATGGCGCCGCCCCGCTGCGCCCGGCGCAGACGCCGCGCTTGCGAGCGGCGTCAGGCCAGGAAGTCCGGCGGCAGCGACTCGAACATCACCTTGGTCATCCGAACCGCGTATTCCGAGCTGCCGCCCCCGACGATCAGCGACGCGAACGCCAGGTCGCCGCGGTATCCGGCGAACCAGGAATGCGATCCGCCCGGGAACTCGGCCTCACCCGTCTTCCCGTAGACCGCGCCGCAGCCGGCGATCTCCTTGGCGGTCCCATTGGTCACCACCAGCCGCATCATGGGCCGCAGCGCGTCGACCATCTTGGGGCTGATCGGCGTGGTGTCGCCCTGAACCGCGGTGGGCCGGCCCGCGATGAGCTGCGGCGTCGGGGTCTTGCCTGCGGCAACGGTCGCCGCCACCAGGGCCATGCCGAACGGGCTGGCCAGCACCTTGCCCTGGCCGAAGCCGTCCTCGGTGCGCTCGGCGAGGTCCACCGTCGGCGGCACCGACCCGGTCACCGTGGTGATGCCGTCCACCTGATAGTCCAGCCCGATCCCGTACCGGCTGGCGGCCTGCGTCAGGCCCCGGGGCGGCATCCGGCTGCTCAGCTCGGCGAAGGTGGTGTTGCAGGAACTGGCGAACGCCCGGGACATCGGCACCACGCCGAGGTCGAAACCCCCGTAGTTGGGGATGGTGCGGTGCCCGATGTCCAGATGGCCCGGGCAGCCCAGCATCGTGTTGGGGGTGGCCATGTCGCGGTCGACGGCCGCGCCCGCGGTCACCATCTTGAACGTCGACCCTGGCGGGAACAGGCCGGTGGTGGCCACCAGGCCGTCGGCGTCGGCGCCCCCGTTCTGGGCGATCGCCAGGATCTCCCCCGTCGACGGCTTGATCACGACCATCATCGCCTTGCCGCCGCGGGTGTCCACCGCGCGCTGGGCGGCGTTCTGCACCACCCGGTCGAGCGTGATCGAGATCGACGGCGCCGGCGATCCCGGCACCTCGTGCAGGACTTCGACCTCGACACCGTTCTGGTTGACGCTGACCACCCGCCAGCCCGCCTCGCCGTCGAGCTGGTCGACCACGGCCTTCTTCACCTCGGACATGACGGCCGACGCGAAATGCGGGTCGGTGGGCAACATCTCGGGCTGGGGCGTGACCACGACACCGGGCAGCCGGCCGATCGCCGGGAAGACCTTGTCGTTGTCGTCTGGGTGCAGCGTCACCAGGTCCACCTGTTGCGTCGCGGAGCTGGCCTGCTCGGCGAGCAATTGCGGGTCGTTCAGCGCGCCGTTGAAGGGACGCAGGACGTCGACGATCGCGTGCGCCGTCCCGATCAGGGCGGCCCCGGATCCGGCCTGGGTGGCGTCCAACGTGTAGTGGTACAGGTAGCCGGGCACCAGCACGTCGCTGCCCCCGAGCTCGTTGACCGAAGCGCGCCGCGGGGCGTCGGCCCGCAGCGCGAATGTCTGGTGCTCGCCCAGTTTGGGGTGCAGGTCGGTGGTGGTCCAACGGACCTCCCAGCGCCCCTCGTCGCGCGCCATCTTCAGCTGGCCGTCGTAGGTCCAGGTGCGGTTCTTGGGCAGGCGCCAGGTGAAGCGGTAGCCGATCGTTCCGGTGTCCTCGGCGTACTTGGCGTTGAGGATCTGCGTGTCGAGGTGACTGGCCTGCAGGCCCGCCCACGCCGCGTTGAGCGCCTCGCGGGCCTCGTTGGGGTTGTCGCTGAGTTGCGCGGCCGTGGCGGTGTCGCCGATGGCCAGAGCACCGAAGAACTTCTCGGCCGCCGGCCCCGGGCCGTCGGGCCGCGGCGTGCACCCGGACAGGGCGGCGGCCGCGAGGAGCAATCCGGCCGTCGCGATGACCAGTGGGGTTTTTGTGACCATTGGTACAGATGTTATGAAGGCCGGCTGTTGGCTCGGTGTCGACACACCGAGACGCGATCGTTATGCACGCGCGGGATCTCCCGAACGCCCGGCCAGCCGGGCGTTCGCCGCCCAGCGCCCGGCCAGCCGGGCGTTCGGCGGCAGGCCGACCTAGTCCAGCAAGACCGTCGCGAAGGTGCCCACCTCGGCGAAGCCGACACGAGCGTAGGCCGCGCGCGCGACCGTGTTGAAGCTGTTCACGTACAGGCTGGCGGTACGCCCGCTGCCGACGACCACGGCGGCCACCGTCGCGGTGCCTGCGGTGCCCAGGCCCAGGCCCCGCCACTCCGGGTGCACCCAGACCCCTTGGATCTGGCCGACGCCCGGCGACTGCGAACCCACCTCGGCCTTGAAGACGACCTGGCCGTGCTCGAAGCGGGCCCAGGCGCGGCCGGCCGCGATCAGGCTCGCCACCCGCCGCCGGTACCCGCGACCGCCGTCACCGATGCGGGGGTCGACGCCCACCTCGCCGATGAACATGTCCACCGCGGCCACCAGATAGGCGTCCAGCTCGTCCGGCCGGACCTGGCGCACGCCGGGGTCGATGTCGCAGTCGGGATGCCTGGACAGCGCCAGCAGCGGCTGGCTGTCGCGCACGTCGCGGGCCGGGCCCCACGCCGACTCGAGCCGCTCCCACATCCGCATCACCAGGTCCGCCCTGCCGACCAGCGAGGAACAGCGGCGCGTTCCGCTCATCGCCTCGTCGGCGAAGGCGTCCATGTCCGCGGGTGTGCCGCGAAGCGGGATCAGGTTGGCGCCGGCGAAGCATAGCGATTCCTCCGCGCCACGCAGGGTCCACAGTTCGCCGCCGATGGAGTTCGGGTCGATGCCGTGGTCGGCCACCCGGGACGCGACCATGCACGACCCGACCGGATCCTCGTCGAACACCCGCCAGACGGCGGCGGCGTCGCGCACCACGGACACCCGTCGCTCACCGACAAGGCGGAACAGGGGCGGAGCCGACATCTGGCGGAACTCTCTGTGCTGCGAACTAAAGGACCGGCACGAGGAATCCGGCCCCCATCAGCTTACGGTCACGATCGGCGAACCGCTGGATGTTGTGTCAGGACCGTGATCGGCGCCCGTCTCGGTGGCCATTGCGGCCGCCAATCGCTGGGCCTCCTCGATCAGCGTCTCGACGATCTGGGATTCCGGCACCGTCTTGATCACTTCGCCGCGAACGAAGATCTGCCCCTTGCCATTTCCCGACGCCACGCCCAGGTCGGCCTCGCGCGCCTCGCCCGGGCCGTTCACCACGCACCCCATCACCGCGACCCGCAGCGGCACGTCGAGGCCGTCCAGGCCGGCGGTGACCTCGTTGGCCAGGGTGTAGACGTCGACCTGCGCGCGACCGCACGACGGGCAGGAGACGATCTCCAACCCGCGCGGACGCAGGTTCAGCGACTCGAGGATCTGGATGCCGACCTTGACCTCTTCCACCGGCGGCGCGGACAGCGACACCCGGATGGTGTCGCCGATGCCGCGCGACAGCAGGGCGCCGAACGCGACCGCGGACTTGATGGTGCCCTGGAAGGCCGGGCCGGCCTCGGTGACGCCGAGGTGCAGCGGGTAGTCGCACTGGGCGGCCAGCTGCTCGTAGGCGGCGACCATCACGACGGGGTCGTTGTGCTTGACGCTGATCTTGATGTCGCCGAAGCCGTGCTCCTCGAACAGCGAGGCCTCCCACAGCGCGGACTCCACCAGCGCCTCGGGGGTGGCCTTGCCGTACTTCTCCATGAAGCGCTTGTCCAGCGAGCCCGCGTTGACGCCGATGCGGATCGGGATGCCGGCCGCCGCGGCGGCCTTGGCGACCTCGCCGACCCGGCCGTCGAATTCCTTGATGTTGCCGGGGTTCACCCGCACCGCCGCACACCCCGCGTCGATGGCGGCGAAGATGTACTTCGGCTGGAAGTGGATGTCGGCGATCACCGGGATCTGGCTCTTCTTGGCGATCGCGGCCAGCGCGTCGGCGTCCTCCTGGCGCGGGCAGGCCACCCGCACGATGTCGCAGCCGGCGGCGGTCAGCTCCGCGATCTGCTGCAGCGTCGCGTTGACGTCGTGGGTCTTGGTGGTGCACATCGACTGCACGGAAATCGGATAGTCGCTGCCCACCCCGACGTCGCGGACCATGAGTTGGCGCGTCTTGCGCCGGGGGGCGAGCGTGGGCGCCGGAGCGTCAGGCATGCCCAGGCCAATGGTCACTTTCTGCCTTCTCTCACTTACTGGAAGAGCCTGATCGGATTGACCAGATCAGCGGTCACGGTCAGCAGCATGTAGCCGACCACGAACACCAGCACGACGTAGGTGGCGGGCATCAGCTTGAGGTAATTCACCGGCGCGGCCGCGACCATGCCGCGCGCCGACCGGATCAGGTTGCGGATCTTCTCGAACACCGCGATGGCGATGTGGCCGCCGTCGAAGGGCAGCAGCGGGACCAGGTTGATCGCGCCCAGGATGAGGTTCAGCTGGGCCAGGAAGAACCAGAACGCGACCCACAGCCCGTGGTCGACGGTGTCGCCGCCGATGATGCTGGCGCCGACCACGCTCATCGGGGTCTGCGGATCGCGCTGCCCACCGCCGATGGCGTGCACCAGCGCGCCCACCTTGGTCGGGATGGTGACCAGCGCCTTGCCCACCTCGCGGGTGAGGTCGGCGGTGAACGCGAACGTGGCCGGCACCGCGGAGAGCACGCCGTAGTGCGCGGGCGCCAGCTTGACGGCGGCGACGCCGATGGCGCCGACGGTCGAGGGCGCCGCCTGACCGCCCTGCCCGTTGGTCAGGAAACGCTGGGTGGGCGTGACGTCGACGTAGGTGGTGATCGTCTTGCCCCCGCGCTCGACGACGACCGGAACGGTGCCGTGCAGCTTGCGGACCGCGGCGGCCATGTCCTCGAACGTGGACACGGGGGTGTCGCCGACCTTGACCACGACGTCGCCCGCGCGGATTCCGGCCAGCGCCGCGGGACCGGGACCGGCGCAGTCCGCGATCTTCCCCGGGGCGACTTCCGGCGCGACACAAGCGGTTTCGCCAATCACCGCCTTGGTCGGCGGGTGCAGGTTGGGCAGGCCCCAGACCAATGCGATGCCATAGATCAGCACCAGGCAGATGACGAAGTTCATGGCCGGACCGGCGAACAGCACCGCGACGCGCTTCCACACGTCCTGCTTGTACATCGCGCGGTCGGTTTCGTCGGGAGCCAGCTCCTCGACCGAGGTCATCCCGGCGATGTCGCAGAAGCCGCCCAGCGGCACGGCCTTGAGGCCGTACTCGGTCTCGCCGCGGCGCGTCGACCACAGCGTGGGCCCGAACCCGACGAAATAGCGGCGCACCTTCATGCCGGTGGCACGAGCGACCCACATGTGACCGCACTCGTGCAGGGCCACCGACACCAGGATGGCGAGGGCGAACAGCACAATGCCGATAACGAACATCATCTCCGCTGCGGGACCTTTCTCACACCATTCCGGAGGCGTTGACGGAAGCCTCGGTGGGCCGTGCGTGCGCGACTCGATCGATTCGGCGTCTGGCCTTCTCCCTAGCCCAGCGCTGCGCGTCCAGTACCTCATCCACGTTAGCGGGTGAAAGCGCCCATTGGTCTGCGGCGTGCAGCACCTCGGCGATGGTTTTCACGATGACGGGGAATCCCACCCGGCCCTCAAGGAACGCCGCGGCCGCTTCTTCGTTGGCCGCGTTGTACACGGCGGTCATACAGCCGCCGGTCTGGCCGGCATACCGGGCCAGCTCGACGGCGGGGAAAACCTCACTGTCCAGCGGTTCGAATTCCCAGCTGGACGCGGTGCTGAAGTCGCAGGACGCGGCCACCCCGGGAACTCGGTTCGGCCAACCCAGGGCCAGCGAGATGGGCAGCTTCATGTCCGGCGGGCTGGCCTGGGCGATGGTCGAGCCGTCCACGAACGTGACCATCGAGTGAACAATCGACTGCGGATGCACGACGACCTCGATGCGGTCATACGCGATGCCGAACAGCAGGTGCGTTTCGATCAGTTCGAGCCCCTTGTTGACCAGCGAGGCCGAGTTCAGCGTGTTCATCGGCCCCATCGACCAGGTCGGGTGGGCGCCGGCCTGCTCCGGGGTGACACTCTCGAGCTGCGCGGCGGTCCAGCGGCGAAACGGGCCGCCGGAGGCGGTCAGCACCAGCTTGGCCACTTCCTCGGGGGCACCGCCGCGCAGGCACTGGGCCAGCGCGGAGTGTTCGGAGTCGACGGGCACGATCTGGCCCGGGCGCGCCGCGCGCAACACCAGCGGACCACCGGCGACCAGCGACTCCTTGTTGGCCAGCGCCAGCCGGGCGCCCGATTCCAGCGCGGCCAGCGTCGGGCGCAGGCCCAGCGCGCCCACCAGCGCGTTGAGCACGACGTCGGCCTCGGTGTCCTCGACCAGGCGGGTCACCGCGTCGGGACCGCGGTACGGGACGTCGGCGATCTGCGCCGCGCGTTCGTCGGCGACGGCGATGTTGGTGACCCCGGTGTCGGCGCGCTGGCGTAGCAGCGTGTCCAGGTTCGCACCCCCCGCGGCCAGGCCGACCACCTCGAAACGGTCCGGGTGGGCCGCTATCACCTCCAGCGCCTGAGTGCCGATGGAACCGGTGCTGCCCAGCACCAGCACCCGCAGGCGGCCGTCGGATGTCGCGTTAGTCACTCACTCATTGTGCCCGCTCGGTGCCGCGGCGGGTGTGCCAGAATCTCTCCTACCAGCCGATCACGAAAGGGATTCACCGTGGCCAGTACCGAGGTGGAACAGTTCACCGGCGTCGACACCGTCGAGGTGCCGTCGGCGGCGTGGGGTTGGAGCAGGATCAATCACCGCACCTGGCACATCACCGGTCTGGTGATCTTCGGATTCCTGCTGGCGATGCTGCGCGGCAACCACGTCGGCCACGTCGAGAACTGGTTCCTCATCGGGTTCGCCGCGCTGGTGCTCGCCGCTCTGGTCCGCGACCTGTGGGGCCGCCGGCGCGGCTGGATCAGGTAGGCGCTACCCGCCGTCGGCGGCCAGCTGTCCGCACGCGGTTGCCTGATCGCCTGCGCTCCAGCTACCCGCCGTCAGCCCCCAGCTGTCCGCACGCGGCTGCCTGATCGCCTGCGCTCCAGCTACCCGCCGTCGGCGGCCAGCTGTCCGCACGCGGCGCTGATCTCCCGCCCGCGCGTGTCCCGGACGGTGCACGAAACCCCTTGCGCCCGGACCCGCCGGACGAACTCTCGCTCTACCGGCTTGGGGCTGGCGTCCCACTCACTGCCCGGGGTCGGGTTCAGCGGGATCAGGTTGACGTGCACGAGCGGGCCGAGCGCCCGGTGCAGGCGCTTGCCGAGCAGATCGGCCCGCCACGGCTGGTCGTTGACGTCGCGGATCAACGCGTACTCCACCGACACCCGGCGACCGGTGACGTCGGCGTAGTAGCGGGCGGCGTCGAGCGCCTCGGCGATCTTCCACCGGTTGTTGACCGGCACCAGCGTGTCGCGCAGTTCGTCGTCCGGCGCGTGCAGCGACAGCGCCAGCGTCACCCCGAGCCGCTCGTCGGCCAGTTTGCGGATGGCCGGAGCCAGCCCGACGGTCGACACGGTGACCGAGCGCGCGGAGATGCCGAAGCCGTGCGGCGGCGGCTCGGTGATGCGACGCACCGCGGCCACCACCCTGGCGTAGTTGGCCAGCGGCTCCCCCATGCCCATGAACACGATGTTGGACAGCCGATCGCCGAAGTCATCCCGCAGGGCGACCGCGGCCGAACGCACTTGTTCGAGGATCTCCGCGGTCGACAGGTTACGGGTCAGTCCGCCCTGCCCCGTCGCGCAGAACGGGCAGGCCATGCCACAGCCGGCCTGCGACGAGATGCACACGGTGTTGCGCTGCGGGTAGCGCATCAGCACCGACTCGAACGTCGTCCCATCGGTGCCGCGCCACAACGTCTTTCGGGTCTGCCCGGCGTCACAGGTGACTTCGGCGGCCGAGGTGAGCAGGCGCGGGAACATCGCTTCGGCGACCCGGTCCCGCACGGCGGCCGGGAGGTCGGTCATCTCGCGCGGGTCGGCGATCAGGCGGCCGTAGTACTGATGCGCGAGCTGCTTGGCGCGGAACGCCGGCAGGCCCAGCTCAGCGACGGCCGCCGCGCGGCCTTCCGCGTCCAAGTCGGCCAGGTGCCGCGGCGGCCTGGCGGGGCGGGGTTCGGTGAAAACCAGTTGTTGGACCATGACCAGTCCAGTATCGGCCCTTCTCAGTGAACGAGCGTCAGCACCGTCCACGCCGCGACCGCCGAGGGCAGCACGCCGTCGAGCCGGTCCATCAGACCCCCGTGGCCGGGCAGCAGGCGGCCCATGTCCTTGATGCCCAGGTCGCGCTTGATCTGGGATTCGACCAGGTCGCCGAGCGTGCAGGTGAGCACCAGGACGACGCCCAGCAGCGCGCCGATCCAGGGCGGTTTGCCGGCCAGGAAGGTGGCCGTCAGGATCGCCGCGGTGATCCCGAAAAAGAGCGAGCCGGCGAAACCCTCCCAGGACTTCTTCGGGCTGATCGCGGGAACCATCGGGTGCTTGCCAAGCAGGACGCCCACGGCATAGCCGCCCACATCGGAGGCGACGACGGTGACCATCAGGCAAAACACCCGGCCCGCGCCGTCCTGCGGGTAGACCAGCATGGCGCCGAACGAGGCGAACAGCGGTACCCACGCGGCCAGGAACACGGTCGCCGACGCGTCGCGCAGATAATTCGCCGAAGGCGAACCGGCGAACGGCTCGGGCCGCTTGCTGTTGTCCTGCATGAACAGCCGCCACACGTTGCAGACCACCACGGTGGCGCCGAACCCGGCCAGGGCGCCTGCGGCATGATAGGGCCACGTCAGCCAGACGGTGACCTGGCCGCCGATCAGCAACGGGATGAGCGGGATGACGTACCCGGCCTCGCCCAGCCGCCGCGCCACCTCAATGGTGGCGACGAAGATCGCGAGCGCGACGATGGGAACCCAGTAGCGCGGCGCGTACACCAGCGTCACGATCAACACGCCGCCGATCCCCGCGCCCACCGCGATGGCGGCGCGCAGGTCACGTCCCGCACGGGACGTCTTCTTGGCCGCCTGCGTGGCCTTGGTGGCCTCACGCGGCGGCTCGTCGGGCGGGCTGGCTGCGCCGGTATTAGCCACGGACCTGGGTGAACTCAGCTGCTGGGCGGCCGCTAGACCTCCAGCAGCTCGCCTTCTTTGTGCTTGACCAGGTCTTCGATCTGGGTGATGTACTGGTGGGTGGACTTGTCCAGGTCTTTCTCCGCCCGGCCGACCTCGTCCTCGCCGGCCTCGCCGTCCTTGCGGATGCGATGCAACTCCTCCATCGCTTTGCGGCGGATGTTGCGCACCGACACCTTGGCGTCTTCCCCCTTGCCCTTGGCCTGTTTGACCAGCTCCCGCCGTCGCTCCTCGGTGAGTTGTGGCACCGCCACCCGGATGAGGGTGCCGTCGTTGGTGGGGTTGACGCCCAGGTCGGAGTTGCGAATCGCCGTTTCGATCGCGCCGAGCTGACTGGCCTCGTAGGGCTTGATGACGACGAGCCGCGCCTCCGGCACGTTGATGCTGGCCAGCTGCGTGATCGGGGTGGTGGCGCCGTAGTAGTCGATGACGATCCGGGAGAACATGCCGGGGTTGGCGCGGCCGGTCCGAATGGTTGACAAGTCGTCACGGGCCACCGCTACGGCCTTCTCCATCTTCTCTTCGGCGTCGAAGAGAGCCTCGTCAATCATTGCGCCCGCTCCTGTTCATCACTGCGTTGTGCGTCGTCGCCAGCGCGGATCATCTTCGCTCTTCCCCTCAGGTGGTGACCAGTGTCCCGATTTTCTCACCGGCGACCGCGCGGGCGATATTGCCATTGGTCAGCAGGTTGAACACCAGGATCGGCATGCCATTGTCCATGCAGAGGCTGAACGCGGTGGCATCGGCTACTCGCAGGCCTCGGTCGATGACCTCGCGGTGGCTGATCGCGGCGATGAGCTCGGCGTGCGGGTTCTGCCGGGGATCCGCGGAAAACACCCCGTCGACCGCCTTGGCCATCAAGACCACCTCCGCGCCGATCTCCAGCGCCCGCTGCGCGGCCGTGGTGTCGGTGGAAAAGTACGGCAGCCCCATGCCGGCCCCGAAAATCACCACCCGCCCCTTCTCCAGGTGCCGTACGGCACGCAGCGGCAGGTAGGGCTCGGCGACCTGGCCCATGGTGATCGCGGTCTGCACCCGGGTCACGATGCCTTCCTTCTCCAGGAAGTCCTGCAGCGCAAGGCTGTTCATGACCGTGCCGAGCATGCCCATATAGTCCGAACGGGTGCGTTCCATGCCGCGCTGCTGCAGCTGCGCGCCGCGGAAGAAGTTGCCGCCACCGATCACGACGGCGACCTGGACGCCGTCGCGAACCACCTCGGCTATCTGGCGGGCCACCCGCGCCACGACATCGGGGTCCAGACCGACCTGGCCACCGCCGAACATCTCGCCGCCAAGCTTGAGCAACACCCGGGAGTACTTGGGCCGGGTTCGCGGTTGCCCGGCGGCCGATCCGTTCTCCGGTGCCATGTTTTCCTTCGGAGCCGCCGCGCCGGCGGCTGGGGGCTCGCTGGACTCCGTCATCAGGCTCCTCGCATGAGAGTGCCATCCCGGGGTGAGCACATCCGGAACGGCATTTCACATCCTGCCTCATCGCAGCACAACGGGGCGCCGGTGGGGTGCATTATGCGCAGAGTTGGCGATGCGGACGGCTTTTCGAGCAGATCGACCCAGGTCCGGCCGGCCGTCGGCCCGCCCCGCCGCCCTCGGCCGGCGAATGTTTGAGCGATGGCCGACAGGGGGAATCCGCACCAACGCGGTGGGAATTCACGGTCTTGAGAATAAGGGCCAACCCGCCGTTGACCGGACCGGTCGCCTCGGCGATCGGCATTGAGCGATCGCTCAAGGTACGCCTATGAGGAGGAACTGATCCATGGCGGACAACAACTCGGGACCTGCTGAAGCTGTCAAGGGCGTCGTCGAAGACGTCAAGGGCAAGGCCAAGGAAGCCGCTGGTGCGGTGATCGGCCGTGACGACCTGACCCGCGAGGGCCAGGCCCAGCAGGACAAGGCGGAAGCACAGCGAGACGCGGCGAAGAAGGAAGCCGAGGCCGAGGCGGCGCGCGGCGGCGCCGAGGCCGCTGAGCAGCGCCAGAAGGCCAATCAGTAGCTTGCTGGAAGGATGGGTCCGGTCTGTGCAAACGGACCGGACCCATCGACTTTTTCCGGCGACGAGGGGCGCGCCGAGTTAGCCAGGCCGGCGCGGTCGGCAATCTCCTCGAGACATTTTGCTTAATTTCGCGACGAGCGGGTAATCAGCGCTGCGCTGGCAGACATCTCCCTGCGGGATGCCTACGGCGGGGGGGAACACACCCACGCGAAGTTCGGGAGATGTTGGTTGGACGTTCTATTGCTGACCGACGCGGACGACTTCGACGGGGCGCTGCCGCCCCTGCCGTCGTTCGCGCGAATCAAGAGACGCGCGCCACTGACCGGTGACCGCGATGCGCCGGCCGATCCCGGCGACGTCGCAATTGTCGACGCGCGTGGCGACCTCGCGGCCGCCCGGGAGGCGTGCCGTCGGCTGACCACCGAGGCCCCCGCCACCGCGGTGGTGGCCCTGGTGGAGCGGACCGGCGCAGTGACGGTCGACGGCGACTGGGACGGTGACGGGGTCGTTGACGACGTCATGCCGTCCGGCGCCGACGCCAACGAGCTGCAGGAACGGCTGCGGCGCGCGATTACGCAGCGGCGCAACGCAATCGACGGCAGCCTGAGATTCGGCGCCCTGCTTTTGCACCCGACCGGCTTCACCGGGTCACTGGAGGGCAGAGACCTGGGTTTGACGCTGACCGAGTTCAAACTGCTGAGTTTCCTTGTACAGCACGCCGGTCGGCCTTTCACGCGGACCCGCCTGATGCACGAGGCGTGGGGCTACGACAGCAACGGCCGCGTCCGCTCGGTCGACGTCCACGTCCGCCGACTGCGCGCCAAGCTCGGTCCTCGGCACCAGTCGATGATCGACACCGTCCGAGGCGTGGGCTACATGGCGGCAACCCCACCGCATCCGGAATGGATTGTCAGCGAACCGACGGTGATGTGGGCGACGGCGACCTCCGCCTCGAACACCTTGCCGCACTGATTCTTTCGTCAGCCGAATAGCGGGAAGGCGCGCTTGCGGGCGAGCGCGTCCATGCCCTGCTGGATGGAGTCCTGGATCTCACGGTACTTGCGGTCGACGTAGGCTTCGTCCTCCGCGCGTGCGGGATCGTGGTCGAGTTCCACGGGCGGCATGAACCGGGTCCTGATCTTGGCCGGCAGCGGAAGCTGCGGCAGCGCCGCGGGCGCGATCCCCCACGGCAGTGAGATCGCCAAGGGGAACACTTTGAGGCGCAGCAGGCGGTCGAGCTGCAAGGCCTTTGACAGCTTGTCACCGCGGATCAGCACGGGCATCGCGTCGGCGCCGCCCACCGTGGCGATCGGCACGACGGGAACGCCCGCCCGAATCGCCATCTTCACGAACCCTTTTCGGCCCGCCAGGTTGGCTTGGTCGCGCTCGATCCACGGGCGCAGCGAGTCCACTTCGCCGCCGGGCCACAGCGCAACATCACGCCCCTCGGCCAGGGCGGTGGCGATGGCGTCCGGCGCGGCCGGAAGCACCCCCATGGACCGGAAGTACCGTCCGATCACCGGAATCGCCATCAACGCGTCATGCGCCGTGCCGTGTAGCGGGCGTTCCTGACCGAAACGACGCCACCACTGCAGACCGACGGTCCAGGCATCCCAGACGAACGGAGCGCCGGAGTGGATGCCGACCAGCAGTGCCGGCGGCGCCGGAACGTTCTCCCAGCCGTCGATCTCCATGCGAAACCAGTAGTCCACCAAGACATTCCAGAGGTACTTCTGGCGTTGCAGGGTGGTCTCGTCCTGCCCGCTGAGATCCCACCTGCCGGCGCGCTCGGCGACCCAACCGCTCAATCCGCCGCCCTGGTCGCTGCGCCGCTCCTCCATCGTCGCCCGCGCCTGCTCGGCATGGACCTGCGCCTGGTCGCGTATTTCGGCTGGCCTGTGATCCGGGTTACTCATGGGTGCCGGGTACCCGATTCATGCGCGCACGATGCACCGCCGCCAGAAAAACGGAACTCCCCGCGTCGCACGCGACGCGGGGAGATTTCCGCAAGCCGGACTACGTGTGGGCGGGGGCCGGGCTGGGCGGAGCGCCCGGTGCCGGGCTGGCGTTCGGGGCGCCAGGCGCCGCGCCACCCTGCACGTTCGAGGTCCAGATCAGAATGTCTTGCATTCCGTCGTTGTAGACGACGCCGTTCGGCGGCGCGCCCGTCACGTCGAAGTACAGCGTTCCGGTCGACTCGTTGCCCTGCGGGATCGGCGCCGGGTTAAGGCCGTTCGGGACCCCAACCTTGTCGATCACCCGGTAGTTCTGACCATTGGGACCGCGGGCGATGAAGTCGTTGACCATCGGGGTCACGACTCCACCGTCCGACCGGGCGGTGATGTCCGCCTGGTAGAGCGTCCCCTTGGGCGTGTAGCCCGGAATCGCGGCGTTGCTCGGCTGCAGGTTGCTGACCGTGTAGTCCGTGATCAGCGGCCCGTCGACGAGTTTTTCGCTGGTGCCGAAACCCTGAATGTTGGGCGGCGGCGCGGCCGAAGCCGGCACCGCGGCGAAAATGCCCGCCGCCGCTATCCCCCCGGCAGCGGCGGCTGTCTTCACGGCCGTCTTGGTGACCTTCATTGTCCATTCCTTTCGTGTCGAACAATCGCCCCTCGAAAGGGCAATACGCACATAAGCGGGCCATAGCCATTTGTCATCCGCTCTAAACGTGTTCGCGTGCCTAAATTCCGGAATAGGTGCCGCTTGCCTGCCGAAATGGATTTTTTTGCTGGACAGCATCTTTCGCATCAGCTCTTAACATCTGTATCGCCATTCACGCCGTATCAGTGATATGCGGACCCCACGGTGGGCCCCGGCAGCGCGATTAGCGCCCGTTCTGGGGGTAGTCGGAGCCAGACCCGCCAGACCGGTACGAAAGGGGCCGTCGACGGAACGCGGAAAGCTCCAAGCACAGTCCGCGCGAGGATGACGAACTCGAACACAAGCTGGACGGCACGCTGCGCGGAAATCGGTCCAGTCGCGCCGAGGAATGGCGCGACCCCGAGCCGCCTGCCGACGACGACGCCGACATCCCGACTGCCGGGCCGCCGCCGCACGAATCCTAGAACCGTTTGCTCGCAGCAATGCATGACGGACCTTCGAACACGAAAGAGAAAGCACATGGGTTTTGCCGCGGCCGGTTCTGTGGGCCCCTCGGGCACCGCGGTTACGGGCGGAACGGGCACACCATGCCGGGCGTCCAGCCGAGCGGGACCGCCGGGTTGGCGGGATCCGGCGGGCAGACGCGGTAGCACTGGGTGCCGCCCCACCCCAACACGGAGACGCTGACGCAGTGGTCGTAGCTGCCGTCGGGATACGGGTTGCCATCGCAGTAGGTGCCGCCGCCCCACGGCGACCATCCGCCCTGGCATCCGGCCGTCGGGACGTTGTCGGCGGGGGCTAAGGGATTGTCCGGCAAGGAGATTGGCCTGTCAGCGCACAAGAATTCGGTATCGGCCGTCGCCGCACGGCCGTCGGCGTCGTCGGGTCGATCGAGTGCCGTCGTCACCAGGGTGCCCACGGCCAGGGCCGCCGCTGTCGCGCCGACCGCGAGCCCGGCCAAAGTCGCCGCAACCATGCCCTTCATGACCCCTGCCCTCCATCGCGAAACCCGACCCCCTTCAGGGAATTCGAGCACCGCGCACCATCGGCGGCTAGGGTCTAGGGACCCTCGGACCGGGCCGAAGGTCACTCACGGCATCGGTGGGCCGAACTCGGGTCGAAATGCCCGCTGGCACTGGTGGTTCGACGGCTCGGCCGTCAGCGTGTGACGCGCCGGAGTCAGGAACCCCGGTTCTCGCCCAGCTCGTCGACGATCGGGCTCTGGACGGGGATGTCCTTGCCGTTCTCGGCGAGCCCGGGTTTGGTGTGGGAGCGGCGCGCCGCGGCCTGGTCGCCGTCCCGGACGTCGTGTTCGTCGGCGATGGTGACCGACGCGGCGACCTGGGCGGCGTTGTTGTAGGTCTCGGTCGGAATGCCCCGCAGGGCGCGGATCGTGTTCTCGTTGCAGCCATTGCGACCGGCGGCCTCGAGCAGGTCCTGCTTGTTCGCCGGAAAGTCCACATCGTTGAGGCACTGGCGCAGCTGACTAGGGGTGGTGGACGCAACCATGGCTGGCGGGATGCCCGGTGGCCACGTGTCTAAACGGCGCCGGGGGGTGCTGTCTCGGTCACATCGGCGCGGCCGCCGGGCGCGTTTCTCAGCGGCCGCGGACCCGCCGGTTGTGTTTGACGATCGCGTCGACCAACTCCGGCTTGCTCATCGTCGAGCGGCCCCGGACGTCGAGTCGCCGGGCCACGTCGAGCAGGTGTTTCTTGCTCGCGTTGGCGTCCACGCCCTCGGCGGTCGCCCCGGAGGCTCGCGGGCCGCCGCTGGTGGCGCGCTCGTCGGACGGCCCCTTCGCGTCCTTGGCCTCCCAATGGTCGCCGACCTTTTCGAAACTGTGCTTGAGGGCGGAGTACGCCACCCGGTGGGCGCGCTCTTCGCTGCCGTATTCCTCGGCGGCCGCATCGTGCGTCTTCGCAAATGTGCGTTGCGCTTTGGCGCCGGAACGCTGCAAGGTGCTCGGCAGTTCGTCCTTCTTCGGCTTGCCGCCTTTCGCCGTCTTCGGCATGAAAACCTCCTGATAAGCCCGTGCGAGCGGGTGCCGCCGCTGCTCGGGTACCCCCTTGACCGGCCAGCAATCCCGACTTCGCGCCGCGAATCGACGTCCAGACGGCCGAAATATGTCAATATCGTTGACATGGTCCTCGCCGAAGACGCCCCGCTCGGTTACCTGCTCTATCGGGTGGCGAGCCTGCTGCGACCGGAGGTGTCCGCGGTGTTGGGCCCGCTCGGTCTGACGCTGCCCGAATTCGTCTGCCTGCGCATGCTTTCGATGTTTCCCGGGACGTCGAGCGCCGAGCTGTCCCGGCAGGCTGGGGTCACCCCGCAGGCGATGAACACCGTGCTGCGCAAGCTGGAAGACATTGGCGCCGTGGCGCGTCCGACATCGGTGTCCAGCGGCCGCGCCCTACCCGCCACGCTGACCGGGCAGGGCCGGGCCCTGCTGAAGCGCGCGGAAGGCGCGGTGCGGAACGCCGATGCCCGCATCCTGGCGAAGCTGACCGAGCCTCAGCAGCGCGAGTTCAAGCGGATGCTCGACAAGCTCGGGTCCGACTGAGCGGCAACTAAGCCGTCTGGATGCGGGCCCAGGGCCGGGCCTCTTCCAGTTCGTAGGCCAGCTCGAGCAGCAGCGCCTCCTGCCCGACGTCGGCCGAGAACATCATGCCGACCGGCATGCCGTCGTCGGACTGCGCCAACGGAAGTGAGATCGCCGGCTCGCCGGTGACGTTCTGCAGCGGGGTGAACGACACCCAGTCGATCAGCCGCTCGATGACCTGGTGGTAGTCGGTGGGTGCCAGATAGCCGATGCGGGGCGTCTCGTCGGCGAGCGTCGGGGTCAGCACGACGTCGTAGGTGCCGAAGAATTGCGCGGTACGCCTACGGATTCGGCGCAGGCGCATGATGGCCAGAGGCAGTCGGTGGATGTTGCGGCCGGTGTGTCGCTCCAGACCGAGCGTCAGGCTGTCCAACCGCCCGCGGTCGAACGTCTTGCCGAACATGTGCCGGCCGCTGCGCACCTGGGCCAGCGCGAGAAATCCCCAGTAGAGGACGAAATCGTCGACGAAGCTGGCCGGCACCGGGGGCTCATCGAGGTATTCGACACGGTGCCCCAACTCCTCGAGAAGGCCGGCGGACTTCAGCGTCAGCTCGCGTACCTGGGGGCTGCAGTCGCGTTGCACCGACCGGGTCAGCACGGCGATCCGCAGCCGCCGTCTGCCGGGCCCGGTGACGTCCCCGACGGACGCCAGTTTCGGGTTGCGCCAGATGCGTTCGGCCTCCCGGTAGAGCGCCGCGGTGTCACGCACCGACCGGGTCACCACACCGTTGGCGACGATGCCCACCGGCATCCGGCGCAGGTGGGCGTCCAGCGGCAGCCGCCCGCGCGAGGGCTTCAGCCCGACGAGCCCGTTGCAGGCGGCGGGGATGCGGATAGAGCCGCCGCCGTCGTTGGCGTGGGCGATGGGCACCACGCCGGCGGCAACGAACGCACCCGAGCCCGACGAGGAAGCGCCGGCGCTGTAGTCGGTGTTCCACGGGTTGCGGACCGGCCCCAGCCGTGGGTGCTCGGCCGACGCGCTGAATCCGAATTCCGACAGCTGCGTCTTGCCCACGGGGGCCAGCCCGGTGGCCAGGAACAGCCGGGTGAATTCGCCGTCGGAGGCGGCATTCCAAGGCGTCCACGCGTCGGTGCCGTGCATCGTCGGCTGGCCGGCGATGTCGACGTTGTCCTTGAGGAACGTCGGGACGCCGTCAAAGAAGCCGCTCGCCGCCGGGGCGGTTCGCGCCTGCTGGAACGCCGCATACGCCAGGCCGTTGAGGATCGGATCGACGGCCTCGGTGCGGGCGATGGCGGCCTCGACGACCTCCGCCCTGCTCACCCACCCGGCCTGGATGGCGTGGGCGAGGCCCACCGCGTCCAGATCACCGAGGGCGTCGTCGCCGAACGCGTGCACGTGTCGCATAGCACCAGACGCTAACGCGCGCGTGCCCGCGGGTTAAGCCTGGCCCACCTCGAAGCGAACGAAGCGCGTCACCGTGACACCGGCCTCGTCGAGCAGCGCCTTGACCGTCTTCTTGCTGTCGGACACCGACGGCTGCTCCAGCAGCACCGCGTCCTTGAAGAATCCGTTCAGCCGGCCCTCGACGATCTTGGGCAGCGCCTGCTCCGGCTTGCCCTCGGCCTTGGCCGTTTCCTCGGCGATGCGGCGCTCGCTGGCCACGACGTCTTCGGGGACGTCGTCGCGCGAGAGGAAGCGCGCCTTGAGCGCGGCGATCTGGAGCGCGACCGTGTGGGCCGCGTCTTTGTTTTCGCCGCTGAACTCCACCAGCACGCCGACTGCCGGGGGCAGGTCGGCGGCGCGCTTGTGCAGGTAGGCCTCGACGTTGCCGTCGAAGTACTGCACGCGCCGCAACTCGAGCTTCTCGCCGATCTTGGCCGACAGGTCGGCGATGGCCTGCTCGACGGTCTTAGTCGCCGATCCCGAAGAAATAGGAGCCGCCTTGAGCGTCTCGACGTCGGCGGCCTTCGCGGCCAGCGCGGCGTCGATGACCTGGTCGGCCAGGGCCTGGAACTCGGCGTTCTTGGCGACGAAGTCGGTCTCGGAGTTCAGCTCGATCAGCGCGCCGCCCTTGGCCGCGACCAGACCCTCGGCCGTGGCGCGCTCGGCACGCTTGCCCACGTCCTTGGCGCCCTTGATGCGCAGCGCCTCGACCGCCTTGTCGAAGTCGCCATCGCTCTCGGCCAGCGCGTTCTTGCAGTCCAGCATGCCGGCGCCGGTGAGCTCCCGAAGCTTCTTGACGTCGGCGGCGGTGAAGTTGGCCATATCAGCCTTCCGTGGGTGTGGATTCGGGCGCGCCCGCAGCAGCATCGGTGGGGGCGCTGGCAGCGGCGGAGGCCAGCAGTTCCTGCTCCCATTCGGGCAGCGGCTCGGCGGCTTCCGCCTCGGGCTTGCCGTCGCCGCGGCCGACTCCGGCGCGCGCCTGCAGGCCCTCGGCGACCGCGGAGGCGATCACCTTGGTCAGCAGCGCGGCCGAGCGAATCGCGTCGTCGTTGCCGGGGATCGGGTAGTCGACCTCGTCGGGGTCGCAGTTGGTGTCCAGGATCGCGATGACCGGGATGCCCAGCTTGCGGGCCTCGCCGACGGCGATGTGCTCCTTGTTGGTGTCGACCACCCAGATCGCCGACGGCACCTTGGCCATGTCGCGGATACCGCCCAGGCTTCGCTCCAGCTTGTTCTTCTCCCGGGTCAGCATCAAGATTTCCTTCTTGGTGCGACCCTCGAAGCCACCGGTCTGCTCCATCGCCTCGAGCTCCTTGAGGCGCTGCAGCCGCTTGTGCACGGTGGAGAAGTTGGTGAGCATGCCGCCCAGCCAGCGCTGGTTCACATACGGCATGCCGACGCGGGTGGCCTCGGCGGCGACCGATTCCTGGGCCTGCTTCTTGGTCCCGACGAACAGCACCGTGCCGCCGTGGGCGACGGTTTCCTTGACGAACTCGTACGCCTTGTCGATGAAGGTCAGCGTCTGCTGCAGGTCGATGATGTAGATGCCGTTGCGGTCGGTGAAGATGAACCGCTTCATCTTGGGGTTCCAGCGACGGGTCTGGTGCCCGAAGTGAGTGCCGCTGTCGAGCAGCTGCTTCATGGTTACGACGGCCATGGTTGCGCCTTACTTGTGTCGGTTGTCGCCCGGCATCGGGTGAAGCCGGGCCCTGGCGCCTGCTGCGATGCCGGACCCAGTTAAGGGACCGCCCGGCACGCGGTGCGAACTCCTAGTGGAACGGGAGACGCGGGCGGACGCGCGAAGTCAGCCCGCGGACGAGCTGCGACCAGCAGTTTACACCGACTCAGCAGGTGGTTTTGCACAGCATCGGCGGGCCTGAGTGGTGCGGGCGCCGGCGGGGGAGTGAACTGAGCGGGTGCGACGGGGCTGGGGGCTTTTTGTGTGGCTGACGGCGCTTATCGCGGCGCCCCCCGCCGCGGGCGACGCGCGCCTGGACTGGCCGTTGCGCCCGCCCCCGGCCCCGGCCGTGGGCCGGGGCTTCGACGCCCCGTCACCGGATTGGAAGCCCGGACATCGCGGGGTGGACCTGCCCGGCGCCCCCGGCCAGCCCGTGTATGCGGCGGGCGGCGCCACCGTGGTGTTCGCCGGGCAGCTGGCGGGACGGCCTGTGGTGTCGCTGGCCCACCCGGGCGGGTTGCACACCAGCTACGAGCCGGTCCGGGCCGCGGTGCGGGCGGGTCAGGCGGTGACGGCCCAGACGGTGATCGGCTCGTTGGAGGCCGGGCATGCCGGTTGCCGGGCCGCGGCATGTCTGCATTGGGGTGCGATGTGGGGTCCGGCGTCCGGCGCCCACTATGTCGATCCGCTGGGCCTGGTGAAGTCGACTCCGATCCGGCTCAAACCGCTGGACGGATGAGGGCGCTTCGCGGCTTCGCGTGTGCGTCCAGGGCTTTGCGTGTGCGTCCAGGGCGCGAATTTCCCGGATTTTGCGCCGTCAACGCACACCCGACGCCGTCAATGCAGACCCTCACGCCCGCGGGTGCGCCTGATCATGCACCGCGCGCAATCGGGAGACGGCGACGTGGGTGTAGAGCTGGGTGGTCGCCAGGCTGGAATGGCCGAGCAGCTCCTGCACCACCCGCAGGTCGGCCCCGCCTTCGAGCAGGTGCGTCGCCGCGCTGTGCCGCAGCCCGTGCGGCCCCATGTCGGGCGCACCGTCCACCGCGGCGACCGTCTGGTGCACGACGGTGCGGGCCTGGCGCACGTCGAGGCGCCGCCCGCGCGCACCCAGCAGCAGCGCGGGGCCCGACTCCGCGGTCACCAGCGTGGGCCGTCCGTCGTGCAGCCAGGCGCGCAGCGCCTCGGCGGCCGGCATCCCGAAGGGCACGGTGCGCTGCTTGTTGCCCTTGCCCAGCACGCGGATCACCCGATGTCCGGTGTCCACGTCGTCGACGTCCAGGCCGCACAGCTCGCTCACCCGGATTCCGGTGGCATACAACATCTCGACGATCAGCCGGTCCCGCAACGCCATCGGATCCCCTTGCTGGGCACCGGATTTCGCGGCGGCCATGGCGTCGAGCGCCTGGTCCTGGCGCAGCACCGCCGGCAGGGTGCGATGCGCCTTGGGCACCTGGAGTCGGGCGGCGGGGTCCCCGGCCAGCAGGCCGCGCCGCGCGGCCCATGCGGTGAACGCCTTGACCGCCGAGGTGCGACGCGCCAGCGTCGTGCGCGCCGCACCGGCCGCGGCCGTGGACGACAACCAGGAGCGCAAGAGCGGCAGGCTCAACGTGTCGAGCGCGGCGCCGCGGCTCTCGAGGAACGTCAGCAGCGAGCGCAGGTCGCCGAGGTAGGCCCGACGGGTGTGCGCCGAACGGCCGCACTGCAGCGCCAGGTACTCGTCGAACTCCTCGAGGATGGCCTCCACGCCTGCAACGTTCGCAGGAGCCGGGGACCTGGTTCAGTCGACGCGCCGAAGCGTGTCCGGGGTGAGATCTTTCAGCGTCGGATAGCCGTCGACGGCCATGATCAGGTCGGCTTCAGCCAGCAGCGAACGCAGCACGTGCACAATGCCGTCAACGCCGCCCAGTGCCAGACCGTAGGCGTACGGACGACCGACGCCCACCGCGGTCGCGCCTAGCGCCAGCGCCTTGACGATGTCGGCGCCGTTGCGGATGCCCGAATCGAACAGCACCGGGAGGCCGTCGGCCGCCTCCACCACCCCCGGCAGGCAATCGAGAGCGGGCAGTCCGCCGTTGGCCTGCCGGCCGCCGTGCGTCGAGCAGTAGATGCCGTCGACGCCACCGTCCCTGGCGCGCCGGGCGTCGTCGGGATGGCAGATGCCCTTGATGATGAGCGGCAGCTTGGTCAGCGATCGCAGCCACGGCAGGTCGTCCCACGTCAACGGATTGCCGAACGTCGTGACCCACTGCAGCACAGTGGCTTGCGGGTCCTCCTCGGGCGGGCGCTGCAGGCCGGCGCGAAAGACCGGGTCGCTGGTGTAGTTGCTCAGGCACAGCCCGCGCAACTGCGGAAAGTTCGCCGTGCTGAGGTCGCGCGGACGCCAGCCGGGGATCCAGGTGTCCAGAGTGACGATGATGCCCTTGTAACCGGCGGCCTCGGCCCGCTGAACAAGGCTGGCGGCGAGCTCACGATTCTTCGGCGTGTACAGCTGAAAAAACCCGGGGGTGTCGCCGAATTGTGCGGCGACGTCTTCCAACGGGTCGGCGGTCAGGGTGGAAACGACCATCGGGACAGCCGTGGCCGCTGCGGCGCGCGCGGTGGCCAGGTCGCCGTGGCCATCTTGAGCACAGATGCCGATGACGCCGATCGGGGCCATGAACACCGGCGACGGCAGGGTCAGGCCGAACATCTCTACCGACAGGTCACGCTCGGCGGCGCCGACGAACATACGGGGCATCAAACCCCAGCGGTCGAACGCCTCGCGATTGGCCCGCTGGGTGCGCTCGTCGCCGGCTCCGCCGGTGACATAGGACCACACCGACGGCGACATGGCCCGCTCGGCCCGGGCCTCGAGCTCCGCGAAGGCCATCGGCAGCGCGGGCGCCACCCCACCCAGGCCCTTGAAGTAGATCTCGTTCTGGTAATCGCCGAAGTGCGCCATGGGATAAGAGGATGCCAGCCGGCAGCCGGGCCGACGAACCCGCTACGAGGCCCCGGCCTCCGCCTCGGACAGTTCCCTCTTCCATTGCCGGAACGTCTCTTCGGTGCGGCCGCGCCGCCAGTAACCCGAGATGGACGACGCCCACCTGGCGTCCACGCCGCGCTCCTTGCGGATGTAGGGCCGCAGGTTGTGCATGACGCTTTGGGCCTCGCCGTGGATGAAGACGTGCACCTGGCCGGGCAGCCACGGAGTGGTGGTGACCGCCTCGATCAGCGGGGCGTGGTCGCCGGCGCGGTCCTCGGGAACCAGGTCGGCGCGGCCACCGCGATACACCCAGTGCACCTCGACGCCCTCCGGCGCGGTTAGCGGGATCTCGTCTTCCTGGCCCGCCACCTCGATGAACGCCTTGCCGACGGCGTTGGGGGGCAACGCTTCCAGCGCCGCGGCGATCGCGGGCAGCGCGGATTCGTCGCCGGCCAGCAGGTGCCAGTCGGCGGCCGGGTCGGGCGTGTAGGCCCCACCGGGACCCATCAAGAAGATCCGCTGGCCGGGCTCGGCGGCGGCCGCCCACTGGCCGGCGATCCCGTGCTCGCCGTGGGTGACGATGTTCAGGGTGATCTCGCGGGCCGCCACGTCGACGTGGCGGACCGTCATGGTCCGGACCGACGGCCTCTTCTCCGGGGGCAGCTCGGCGAAGCTGTCCAGCGTCAACGGCTGGGGCAGTTCCGCGACGTCGACGTCATCGGAGACGAACACCAACTTGACGTAGGAGTCGGTGAATTTGCTGGGCACGAAGGCGTCGAAATCCACGCCCCTCAGTACCACCGCGACCATGTGCGGTGTGAGTTCTTTCGTATCGACAACCTCGAAGCGTTGCAGAGGTCGACCCGCCACTTGTCCTCCCGTCCAGACCCGGCCCCCGGTCGACTATACGAGCCGCGTTGTCGGCGCAGCTTGACCGCCGGCGGCCCGGACAAGGCGCCATCGACCGTCCTGGCGCTGCACCAGCCCGGCCAGCTCCAGGATCGCCAGCGGCCCCAGCACGCGCTCGGGTGCCAGCCCCGACGCGACCGCGAGCTGCTCGACGGTGGCCGCGCCGCGGCCCGGCAGCGCCTCGTAAACCCGGCGCTCGGCGTCGCCGAGCCCGTCGAGCGCGGTAGCGGGGCGTGGTTCGTCGGCCGCCAACTCACCGATGCGGCCGATGAGCTCGACGACGTGGTCGGCCCGGGTCACCAGCTCGGCCCCGCCGCGCAGCAGCGCGTGGCACCCGGCCGACGCCGACGAGGTCACCGGCCCGGGCACGGCGGCCACCGCGCGTCCCAGCGCCCGCGCCCAGGCGGCGGTGTTCGCCGCGCCGCTGCGCAGCCCGGCTTCCACCACCACCGCGGCGCCGGCGACGGCGGCCACCAGGCGGTTGCGGGTCAGGAATCGGTGGCGAGCCGGCCGGACACCGGGCGGGTACTCGGTGAACAGCAGCCCGTGCTGGCCGATGCGATGCAGTAACGCCGAGTGACCGCTCGGATAGGGGACGTCCAGCCCGCCGGCGAGGACGGCCACGGTGATCCCGTCGGCGTTGAGCGCCGCGCGGTGCGCCGCGCCGTCGATGCCGTACGCGCCGCCGGAGACGACGGCGACCTCACGTTGCGCCAGCCCGACGGCCAAGTCGTCGGCCACCTGCTCGCCGTATGCCGTCGCGGCCCGAGTCCCCACCACGGCTGCCGCGCGATGCGCCACCTCGTCGAGCCGGCTGGGGCCCTGCGCCCACAGCACCATCGGCGTCCCGCCGCGCGCCTTGACCGAAGCGCCCCCGAACGCCGCGAATGCCAGCAGCGGCCACTCGTCATCGTCGGGGGTGATCAGGCGTCCGCCACGGTTGGCGAGGAGCTCGAGGTCGGCCGCGGCGCAGTCGATTTCGCGCCTCGCCTCGGTGTGTCGCGCCAGCTCGTCGTCCACCAGGCCGCGGCGCACCCGGTCGGCGGCCTCCACCGGGCCGACGGACCGCACCAGGGCGGTGAGCTGGGCGCACGGCGGCTCGGCCACCCGGGACAGGTATGCCCAAGCGCGCAGCACGGGATCGTCGATAGCGGTCAGCATGGCCGTGTTCGCAGTTCCAAGCATTCGCCAAGGATCCGTTTAGCCGCATGCGCGAACGTGTTGTCGTCGAACCCCATTCGCCATCGCTCAGCCGGCAACGAACGGAGGGAACCGTGATCATCTGCCAGCCGACCCGGCTCGCCGCGCCCGCCCGGCCCGTCAACCCCTGGGCGATCGCGGCGTTCGCCCTGAGCCTGGTCAGCTGGTGCGGGTTGCCCATTCCGATCCTGAGCGGCGCGCTGGCGTCCGTGGCGTTGCGCGATATGGAACACCGCGGCGAAGGCGGTCGCGCGATGGCGCAGTTCGCCCGGGCGTTCGCCATCCTGGTGACCGCGGCGATCGTAGTCCGGGGCGGGCACAACGACTGGCTGACCAGGGCGTACTGGTGATCCGGCGCTCATCGCGCCGCCCCCGACTGCCGGAAGCTGAGCGCGGCCGCGACCTCCTCGGGTCCCGGCGACACCCCGCCGGCGAGGTCGGTCAGGCTCCACGCGACTCGCAGGGTGCGGTCCAGGCCCCGGATGCTGAGCAGCCCCAGGTCCAGCGCCTTCTGCAGTGGGGCCATGGTGGTGTTGCCGGGACGGAACTTTCGGCGCAGCAGCGCCCCGCTCACCTCGGCGTTGGTGCGGAACCCGTACGGTCGCCAGCGCTGGGCCGCCGCCGCACGGGCCTGCGCCACCCGCTGCCGCACCTGTGCCGTCGACTCGGCCTGGACGCCCGAGAAGGCGCCTGCCCGCACCGCATGCATCTGCACCCGCAGGTCGACCCGGTCGAGCAGGGGCCCGGACAACTTCCCCAGGTAGCGGCGCTTGACCGCGGCCGCACAGATGCAGTCCTGCGGGTCGGCGGGCGCGCATGGGCACAGGTTGGCCGCCATCACCAGCTGGAACCGCGCCGGGTAACACGCCACCCCGTCGCGGCGGGCGAGACGAATCTCCCCGTCCTCCAACGGGGTTCGCAACGCCTCCAGCGCACGCACGCTGATCTCCGCGCATTCGTCGAGGAAAAGCACGCCGCGGTGCGCGCGGCTCACGGCGCCCGGGCGCGCCATGCCGGAGCCGCCGCCGACGAGCGCCGCCACGCTGGAGCTGTGATGTGGCGCCACGAACGGCGGGATGGTGATCAGCGGCGTGTCCCCCGACAGCAGGCCGGCCACCGAGTGGATCGCGGTGACCTCCAGTGACTCGCTCTCCGACAGCGGCGGAAGCAGGCCCGGAAGTCGTTGGGCAAGCATCGTTTTCCCGACGCCCGGCGGGCCGGTGAGCATGAGGTGGTGCGCCCCGGCGGCGGCCACCTCCACCGCGAAGCGCGCCTGCGTCTGCCCGACCACCTCAGCGAGATCCACCGAGAGTTCCGGCGCGGTGGCCGTCGCGGTGATCCTTTCCTCCAAAGCGGCCGACGCGCCGAGCCACTTCTGCAACTGCCCCAGCGTGCGCACGCCCCAGACCTCGATGCCGTCAACCAGGCTGGCCTCGGCCAGATTGTCCACCGGGACGACGACGACCGGCCAGCCGTCGCGTTTGGCGGCCAGCACCGCCGGCAGCACGCCGCGCACCGGGCGGACGCGGCCATCCAGCGACAGCTCACCCAGAAGCACCGTCTTCTCCAGGCGCTCCCACGGGTTCTTACGCTGCGCCGACAGGACGGCCGCGGCCAAGGCGATGTCGTAGACCGAGCCCATCTTCGGCAGCGTCGCCGGGGAGAGCGCCAGCGTGAGCCGCGCCATCGGCCAGCTGTTGCCGCAATTGGCCACCGCCGCCCGCACCCGGTCCCGGGACTCCTGCAGGGCGGCGTCGGGCAGACCCACCAGGTGCACGCCCGGCAGACCGGAGGTGATGTCGGCCTCGATCTCCACGATCTGCCCGTCCACCCCGCGCACGGCGACCGAGAAGGCGCGCCCCAGCGCCATCAGCCGATCCCTTGCAGGTGGGTGATTTCCGGGGTGCGGCGGCGCCCGATCCGCACCTGGATCACGTCGATGCGAAGCCCGGCCCAGCGGGTGTCCTGGGCGGCCAGCCACAGCCCGGCCAGCCGGCGCAGCCTGCGCACCTTACGCTCGGTGACCGCGTACGGAAGCCCGCCGTAGCCGTCGCCGGTACGGGTTTTCACCTCGACGAACACCACCGTGCGGGCGGCCTCGTCGCAGGCCACGACGTCGAGTTCGCCGTAGCGGCAGCGCCAGTTGCGGTGCAGCACGCGCAATCCCATCTTCGTCAGATGGTCCACCGCCAGCGCCTCACCCATCGCCCCGAGCTGGACCCGGGTCATCGTCGTTTCGGTCGTCATGGGGCAACTGTGCGCAACGGCCACGACAAGGCCGGCCGCGGCGGCGCCGGCGGGCCCGGCCGGGCGACCGGTTATCCCCAGTGCCGCGTTCATCCACAGCCGGCGGGAAACGACTAGCTGATTCGATCCGCTCGGGTGTAGACGTTCATCGAGTCCTCGCGCAGGAACGCCACCAAAGTGATCCCGGACTCCTCGGCCAACGAGACCGCCAGCGACGACGGCGCGGACACCGCGGCGAGCACCGGAATCCCGGCCAGCACGGCCTTCTGCGTCAGCTCGAAGGAGGCCCGACCACTGACCAGGAGCACCGAGCCCGCCAGCGGGACCCGTCGGTGTTCCAGCGCCCAGCCGATGACCTTGTCGACCGCATTGTGCCTGCCCACGTCCTCGCGCACCACCAGCATGGTGCCGTCGACGCCGAACAGCGCGGCGGCGTGCAGCCCCCCGGTGCTGTCGAAAACCTTTTGCGCCGAACGCAGTTGGGGTGGCATCGCCTTGAGCGTCGCCGCCGCGACGGTGGCGGGATCCGCGCCGGGCGCGAAGCGGCCGACCAACCGCACCGCGTCCAGCGACGCCTTTCCGCACACCCCGCACGACGAGGTGGTGTAGAAGTTGCGGGTGACGTCGAGGGTGGGCGCGGGGACGCCGGCGGCCAGCGTCACGTCGAGGACGTTGTAGGTGTTCGCGCCGTCGACGGCGCCGCCGCAGTACCGGATGGTCTGCACGTCGTCGCGGCCGGCGATGATCCCCTCGGTCAGCAGAAAGCCTTGGGCCAGTTCGAAATCCGCGCCGGGCGTGCGCATCGTCACGGTGACCGCGGCGCCGTTCACCCGGATCTCCAGCGGCTCCTCGACGACGAGCGTCTCCGGCCGGGTGATCGCTTTACCGGCGGAGAGGTGCTTGACCCGCCGGCGTGCGGTTACGTGCCGCACTGGGCGATTTCACCGCCAGCCGGGCGCGCGGCGCAACGCGGGGACATCACGCAGCCAAAGCTACCCTGGTCGACGTCACACCGCCGAAGCCAGCGCCGCCAGGGTTTCCGCCGACGAGTGCAGCGGCCGCCAGCCGAGCTGGGTGCGCGCTTTGGTGGTGTCCATGACCATCGACGTGCGCGCGGTGTGCAGCCACTCCAGCATCGACGGGACCAGCGGGACCCGCGACAGCGCCGCCGACGCGGCGGAGGCGGCGACCGCCGGCACCCGCACAGGACGGCCACCCAGGGCCCGGGCCACGTCGCCGACCGTCACCACACCGTCACCGGCGATGTTGTAGGCGCCGGGCGGCGCCGGGGCGGTGGCCGCCAGCGCGATCGCGCTCGCGACGTCGTCGTGGTGCACCAGCTGCAAGGGAATGCCGGGATCCGGCACGACCGGCTTCAGGATCGGCACCGCCTTGACCACGGCGCGCATCGGGCCGGGCAGCTGGTTCCACGGCATCGCGTCGGCCAGGACGGTGGCGTTGGGCCCCGCGACGATGCACGGCCGCAGCACGAACACCTCGAGCGGCGAGTCCTTCGTGATCTCACCGAGCAGCGCCTCGCACGCCGCCTTCTGCGCGGAGTAGTAGTGCTCGTCGGAGCCTCGCGCCGGGACGTCTTCGGTGAGCGGGTCGGGGTTGTCGGCGTGGTAGCCGTAGGCCGCCACCGACGAGGTGTACACCAGGCGGCGCGTCCGCTCGCTGGCCACGGTCGCCTCGAAGACGTTGCGGGTGCCCTGCAGGTTGATGCGGGCGCTCTCTTCCCGCGAACCCATGATGATGAAAGCCAGGTGGATCACCACGTCGGCCTGTGCCACCAGGGCGTCGACGGCATCGCGATCCAGGATGTCGCCCTGCTGATAGCTGGTCTTCAGCCAGCCGCGCGACGACGGGTCGAACGGCCGGCGCGCCATCCCGACGATGGCGTCCACGGCGGGTTCGCGCTCCAGCGCCGTCACGGCCGACATGCCGATCTCGCCGGTCGGCCCGGTCACCGCGACCGTAATTCCCATCCCAAGGCTCTTGCCCGGCCGGGGCCCGGCGAAACCACGGGTGGGAAACATCACCCCGGGAACGGCGCGGGGTGCCGCCATTTGTGAGCGCAGGACGCGCGGGTACCCGTATTGTCAGCAAATGTTTTCGCCGGCCCGTGGCCGGCAGCCCGGGGCGCGTGGATTTCGGTGCAATCGCACCGAACATCGTGTGAGGCTCGCGCCGAGGACCGATAATCTACGGCGATCAGGCGCGGGGTCATACTGCCGACTGCGCAGGAAATGAGGCACAACATGGGGGACGAATCGACGGCCGACGGCGGCTCGACGCCCGGCGGTGAGAAGGCCGACCCGGGTACCGTTTTCGCCGCGCTGGCCGAGATCATCTACCAGGGCTCCGACGCCGGCCAGATGTATGCGGCCATCTGCGTCGCCGCCACCCTGGTCGTCCCCGGGTGTGACCACGCCAGCCTGTTGGTGCGCGAGGGCGACCGCTACGTCACGGTGGGCGCGAGCGACCGGTTGGCGCAGCACGTCGACGAGCTGGAACGACGTTCGGGGGACGGACCCTGCATCGACGCCATCGAGGAGGAGACGCCCCAGATCGATCCGGACCTCACCACGCCGTCGCTGTGGCCCAAGCTCGCGAAGGTCCTGGTGGCCGAGACCCCGGTGCGCGGGGCGATGGGCTTCCGGCTGCTGATGGACAAGCGCAAGGGCGCCGCGCTCAACCTCTTCAGCGACACTGCCAACGTGTTCGACGCCGAGTCGGCCGGACGCGGGGCGCTGCTGGCCGCGTTCGCCAGCGTGGCCATCAACGCGGTCGCCAAGGGTGAGGACGCCACCAGCCTGCGCCGGGGGCTGCTGAGCAACCGGGAGATCGGTAAGGCGGTCGGCATGTTGATGCTGCTCCACGACATGACCGAGGAGGAGGCGTTCGACCTGCTGCGGCGCCATTCCCAGGCATTGAACATCAAGCTGGCCGATGTGGCGCGGGAGGTCATCGACCGCCGCGGCGAACTGCCGGCCCCGGAGGACAAGCAGGCGGCGGGCGACGGCTAGCGCCGGCTATTCCGGCAGCCGTAGCTCGGGCTTTTCCACCTCTTCGATGTTGACGTCCTTGAACGTCACCACCCGGACCTGTTTGACGAACCGCGCCGGACGGTACATGTCCCACACCCAGGCGTCGGACAGTCGCAGCTCGAAGTACACCTCGCCGTCGGCGTTGCGGGGCACCATCTCCACGCTGTTGGCCAGGTAGAAGCGCCGTTCGGTTTCCACCACGTAGCTGAACTGGCCGACGATGTCCTTGTATTCGCGGTACAGCGAGAGCTCCATCTCGGTTTCGTACTTTTCGAGATCCTCGGCACTCATCTGCTCAGACGTCCTTCTCGGAGAAACACTTCCCCGGCGATCCGCCCGGGGAATCTTCGACCCATCTTTCCTCACCGATATTCGCCGCGCGCGGGCGAGGGTCCGGCCCGCATTCCGCCACCACGCGGCCGCCCGCCGTCTCTGACCCTAGGGCCACCCGCCGCACATTGATGAACGAATGGCGATGTTCGGGGCAGGGACCCAGCCGGGTGAGGGCCGCGCTGTGCGCCGGTGTGCCGTAGCCCTTGTGCTCGGCGAAGCCGTACCCCGGGTGCTCGGCGTCCATGGCCACCATCAGCCGGTCCCGGCTCACCTTCGCCAGCACGCTGGCCGCGGCGATGCACGCCGCCACCGCGTCGCCGCCGATCACCGGCAGCGACGGCACCGGCAGGCCGGGCACCCGGAATCCGTCGCTGAGCACATACCCGGGCCGCAGCGACAGGCCGGCCACGGCGCGGCGCATGCCTTCGATGTTGGCGACGTGCACGCCGCGCCGGTCGACTTCGGCCGGCGGGATGAACACCACGTGGTAGGCCAGCGCGCAACGCCGGATCAACGGGAACAGCTTCTCCCGGGCGCTCTCGGTGAGCTTCTTCGAGTCATCAAGCGCGGCAAGGCTTTCCAACCGCCCCTGCCCGAGCACGCAGGCCGCCACCACCAGTGGGCCCGCGCAGGCGCCGCGGCCGACTTCGTCCACGCCGGCCACCGGCCCCAGACCGCTGCGGTACAGGGCGGACTCCAGGGTGCGCAATCCGGACGACTTGCGGATCACCGTCCGCGGCGGCCACGTCCGGGTCATGGTCGCGCCATGGCTACTGATGTTGCTGCGGGTTCACCGAAGACACGCCACCCCATCGTCCCGGCGGCCACACGATGAACCTCGCCTTGCCGATCACGTTGGACACGGGAACCGTTCCCGACGTCGGATCGCCCGTGCACAACACCCCTTTGAGCGCCTCAGCCGGGACGCTGGTGCAGTGGGCACGCGAATCCGCGGAGTGCGTCCTGTTGTCACCCATCACCCACAGCCGCCCCTGCGGGACGGTGACCGGCCCGAACTCGCTGCCCAGGCACGGGTAGACCGCGGGGTCGGCCATCATGGTGGCCGGGTCCAGGTAGGGCTCCTTGAGCGGCTTGCCGTCGACCGTCAGACCGGTGTCCGCCCGGCACTGCACCGTCTGCCCACCGACCGCGATGACCCGCTTGACCAAGTCGTTCTCGTCGGGAGGCACGAAGCCGATGAAGGACAGCGCGTCCTGCGCCCAGCGCAGGACGGTGTTGTTGGACCGGATCGACTTGTACCCGAGGTTCCAGGAGGGCGGTCCCTTGAAGACGATGACATCGCCCGGCCGCGGTGCGCCGAAGCGATAGCTGACCTTGTCGACCATGATCCGGTCGCCTACGCAGCCGGCGCACCCGTGCAGCGTCGGCTCCATCGATTCCGACGGGATCAGGTAGGGCCGGGCAACGAACGTCAACATGACGTAGTAGAGCCCCACCGCGATCACCGCCAGGAGCGCGAATTCCCGCAAAGTGGATCGCTTGGCGCGCTCCGGCGCGCCGTCCTCGGTCGCCTCCCCCGGCTCGGGGAGCGGTTCGGCGTCCTTCGACGACTCGCCTTCGGGCGTGTCCGGGATGCGGGTGGAGACCTTCGGCTCTGACTGGGCGGACTGGGGCTCAGATGAGTCCGTGGGATCGGTCACGAGATCAGAGTAGCCAGCGCAGATTGTGACGCTGTAAACCGACCGGAACTGCCGCCCGGCCGCCCCGGCTCAGCGCTTTTCCTTGATCTTGGCCTTCTTGCCGCGAAGCTCACGCAGGTAGTAGAGCTTCGCGCGGCGGACATCGCCACGGGTCACCACCTCGATGTGGTCGATGTTCGGGGAATGCACCGGGAAGGTCCGCTCGACGCCGACGCCGTAGCTCTCCTTGCGCACGGTGAAGGTTTCGCGGATGCCGCCGCCCTGCCGGCGGATCACCACGCCCTTGAACACCTGGATACGCTCCTTGGCGCCCTCGATGACCTTGACGTGCACGTTGATGGTGTCGCCCGGGCCGAAAACCGGGATGTCGTCGCGCAGCGACGCTTGGTCGACGAAGTCCAGGCGGTTCATCGTAAGAAGACACTTCCTTGCGGTCGCGGCCTGCGGCAACAGCCCTCACCGCGAGGGTGAGCGGTCGCCAAGCCGATGGTTTTGGGCAACTTGCGCGTATCTCGCAGCAGGCGGGAAGCGGCCCGGCCGGCCTGCAACCGCTGGAGACAACTGGTCAATTGTGCCAGACGGGACGCGTGCGGAGAAAATCACAGGACCGGACGCGGTTCGCAGCGAGCCGAAAGGGCTGGTGAATGGTACATATGAGCTGGGCTGGAACGCGCTGACCGCGCGATTCGGGCCCGCGTTCGAGCAGCTTGGGAACACCGGAGGAGAGGAATGCGCGTTCGGCCGCTGTTTCTGCTCACCGCCACCGCGGCGGTGGCGTTGGTGGTGGCCGCCGGATGCGAGGCGAAGGTCCAGGCCAAGGCATACAACTTCCCGGTGTACGTCACCCCCGACCGCGGACTGCGCCAACCTCCCCCGCAGGTGGCCGAGCTGATGCTCGAGGCGGCCAAGCCCACCCAACCCGAACAGCAACCGACCGCCGCGGGCCCCGTGGGCCTGCAGGCGCGGGTGCAGCGGGCCACCGACGAGGCCGCCGCCGGCGGAGCCGCGCTGTCGGTGGCGATCCTCGACCGCAAGACCCACGAACTGGTCTCCACCGGCAACAGCCAGGTCATCGGCACCGCGTCGGTGGCCAAGCTGTTCATCGCCGACGACCTGCTGCTGCACGAATCCCAGGGCAAGGCCGCGCTGAGCGCGGACGACCGGCAGGCGCTGGACATCATGTTGCAGTCGTCCGACGACGGCGCGGCCGAGAGGTTCTGGGCCCAGGGCGGCGAGAACGCCATCGTCGCCGCGGTCGCGGCCCGCTACGGGCTCACCTCGACGACCCCGCCCAGCGACGGACGCTGGTGGAACACGATGAGCTCGATGACCGACCTGATCCGCTACTACGAGATGCTGCTCGACGGATCGGGCGGGCTGCCGGCCGACAAGGCGAAGGTCATCGTCGACGACCTGGCGCAGTCCACCCCGAATGGGCTCGACGGTTACCCGCAGCGCTTCGGCATCCCCGACGGGCTGTATGCCGAACCGGTGGCGGTCAAGCAGGGCTGGATGTGCTGCATCGGCAGCGACTGGATGCACCTGTCGACGGGGGTGATCGGCGCGGACCGTCGCTACATCATGGTGGTGCAGTCTTTGCAGCCCTCCGACGACGCCACCGCCCGCGAGACCATCACCCGTGCGGTCAAGACGATATTTCCCGAGGGCCGCATCGATCCGCTGCGGCGCGGGCTCTAGTCGTCGCCGGGCTCTAGTCCGGGCGAGTCCAGCAGCTCCGGGCGCCGTTCACGGGTGCGCTGCAGTGAGACCTCCCGGCGCCATGCGGCGACGCGCGCGTGGTCGCCGGACAACAGCACCTCGGGAACATCGAGCCCGCGCCAGCTCGGCGGCCGGGTATAGCTGGGCCCCTCCAGCAGCCGGTCCAGGGCCGGCGAGTGCGAATCCTGCAGGTGCGACGCCGGGTTGCCGAGCACCCCTTCGAGCAGGCGCACCACGGCTTCGATCATCACCACGGCCGCCGACTCGCCACCCGGCAGGACGTAGTCGCCGATCGAGACCTCCTCGACCCGCATCCGCCGGGCGGCGTCGTCGATGACCCGCTGGTCGATGCCCTCGTAGCGGCCGCACGCGAACACCAGGTGCTCCTCGGCACTCCAACGCTGCGCGTCCGCCTGGGTGAACAACGCACCGGCGGGCGTGGGGACGACCAAAACGGTTTGCTCCGAACAGATTTCGTCCAGCGCCTCGCCCCACACCGGCGCCTTCATCACCATCCCGGGGCCACCGCCATAGGGTGCGTCGTCGACGGAGCGGTGCACGTCGTGTGTCCACCGGCGCAGGTCGTGCACCCGCAGGTCGACCAGGCCGGACTGAATCGCCTTGCCGGGCAAGGATTGCCGTAACGGATCCAAGAAGGCCGGGAAGATGGTGACGACGTCGATCCTCATGCCAGGTCCAGCAGGCCCTCGGGGGGATCGATCTCCACGACGTGATCGTCGAGCGACACCGACGTGACGATCGCGCCGACGAACGGCACCAGCACCTCGCCGCCGTCGCCCCGGCGCACCGCCAGCAGCTCCCCGGCCGCCGTGTGCAACACCTCGGCGACGACGCCGACATCCTGGCCCGTCACTGTCCGCACGCGCAGCCCTTCGAGCTGGTGGTCGTAGTAGGTGTCCGGCTCGTCGATCGGGGGCAGGTCGGCGGAGTCGACGACGAACAGGGTGCCGCGCAGGGCGTCGGCGGCGTCACGGTCGGTCACCCCGGCCAATCGCACCAGCAGCCGCCCACCGTGTTCGCGCACGCTCTCCACGACGAAGTCGCGTTCCGCGCCACCGCGGGATGCCTTGCCGCGCAAGGTGTTACCCGGCGCGAACCGGGAGTCGGGGTCGTCGGTGCGGACCTCGACGACGAGCTCGCCGCCGATCCCGTGCGCTTTCGCGACGCGCCCGACGGTCAACTCCAACGGAGTTCCATTCCCGGCTACTGGTCGGTGTCCACCACGTCGACGCGGATGCCGCGGCCACCGATGCCGGCGACCAGGGTGCGCAGGGCGGTCGCGGTGCGCCCGCCGCGGCCGATCACCTTGCCCAGGTCGTCGGGGTGGACGTGCACCTCGACAGTTCGGCCACGGCGGCTGGTCACCATGTCCACCCGGACATCGTCGGGGTTGTCGACAATTCCGCGGACCAGATGCTCCACCGCGTCAACGACGACCGTACTCATCGCCGCGGTCAGCTCTCGGTGCTCGGCGCGGCCGGCTCGCCGCCCTCGGCAGTCGTCTCCGCGGGCGCGGCCTCGGCGGCGGCCTCCGGCTCAGCGGCGGCCTCCGGCTCGGCGGCCTTGGCGGCCTTCTTCGCCCCTGAAGTTGAAGCCTTCTTCTTGGGCTTGGCGGCCTCGGTGGTGGGACCGCCCTCGGCCTCGGCCAGCGCGGCGTTGAACAGCTCGAGCTTGCTGGGCTTGGGCGGGGCGACCTTCAGGGAGCCCTCGGCGCCGGGCAGGCCCTTGAACTTCTGCCAGTCGCCGGTGATCTTCAGCAGCTTGAGGACGGGCTCGGTGGGCTGGGCACCGACGGACAGCCAGTACTGGGCGCGCTCGGAGTTGATCTCGATGAGGCTCGGCTCTTCCTTCGGGTGGTAGCGGCCGATGACCTCGATGGAGCGGCCTTCGCGGCGGGTCCGCGCGTCGGCGACGGCGATGCGGTACTGGGGATTGCGGATCTTGCCGAGGCGGGTGAGCTTGATCTTCACAGCCATGGTTGAGCGGATTCTCCTGTATGTGTCACGCTGCAATTCAGCGATGCGGGCGGGATGCCCGGATCCGGTTTTGCCTCGCGTGTGTGACCACGAAGCGATGCGTGATCGCTCGGCGGACAGCCGCCCATTGTGCCAGAACAGGCCGCCACGCCAGAAATCGCGGCGCTCGCGCCCAGATTGCCGTCATGGTCGTGTTCGGGGGCCGAGGCGCAACCCCGGTGGCAATCTCGGCGACAGCCGCGGCGGTCCGCCGCGCTACATCACCTTCTGGAAGACCTTGGTCTCCACCCGCCGGGTCATCCGCCAACCCTGCGGCGTGCGCACGAACTCGTCGTCGTACCAGAGCCCGCAGAACAACACCTGATCCTTGTCGCCACCGAGCACCATCGGGTTGAAGCAGATCACCCGCGACGACGCCGTGTCGCCGTCGATACGCACCGAGAAGTTGCCCAGCATGTGCGCGTACACCGGAAAGTTCGGCAGCACCTCCGACAGCCACTTCTTGACCTCGGGATAGTGGCCCTCGATGCCCCCGAGCGCGGTGTAGTCGATGTACGCGTCGTCGGTGAACACCTTGTCGAGGTCGTCGAATCGGCGCTGGTCAATGGCAGTGGAATAGTCCACGAGAAGTTGCTGGATCTCTAAGCGGTCGGAAATCTCGGCCAGGCTCAACATGCATCGGACAGTAGACGAAAATCGTCGCCGAACAGGACAGGTAGTTAGACTTTCGACCCATGCGCAAGGTCATGGCCCTCAGGGTCGGCGTCGCGGCCCTGCTCGCGGTCGGGGCGTGCGGCGCCGCCGCCCCCGCGTCCTGGGCCGACAGCATGCAGCCGGTGGGCTCGGTACCGATCCCGGACGGTCCGGCGCAGACCTGGATCGTGGCCGACCTCGACAGCGGTCAGGTGCTGGCCGGCCGCGACCAGAACGTGGCCCACCCGCCGGCGAGCACCATCAAGACGTTGCTGGCCCAGGTGGTCCTCGACTCGGTGAGCCTGGACTCGACCGTCGTCGCGGACGCCGCCGACACCCAGGTGGAATGCAACTGCGTCGGCATCAAGCCGGGCCGCACCTACACCGCGCGCCAGCTCCTCGACGGCCTGCTGCTGGTCTCGGGTAACGACGCCGCCAACACGCTGGCGCACATGCTGGGCGGCGCCGACGCCACGGTCGCCAAGATGAACGCCAAGGCCGCATCGCTGGGCGCGACCAGCACCCACGCCGCGACACCGTCCGGCCTGGACGGGCCCGGCGGATCGGGGTCCTCGACCGCGCACGACCTGGCGGTCATCTTCCGCGCCGCGATGGCCAACCCGGTGTTCGCCCAGATCACCGCTGAGCCGTCGGCGATGTTCCCCGGCGATAACGGCGATCACCTCATCACCAACCAGGACGAGCTGTTGCAGCGCTACCCCGGCGCGATCGGCGGCAAGACCGGGTTCACCAACGCGGCCCGCAAGACCTTCGTCGGGGCCGCTGCCCGCGGTGGCCGTCGGCTGGTCATCGCGATGATGTACGGGCTGATCAAAGAGGGCGGACCGACCTACTGGGACCAGGCGGCGACGTTGTTCGACTGGGGATTCGCGCAAAGCCCCCAGTCCAGCGTCGGCTCGCTGTAGCTATTCCGGTCGGCCCGCGTCCGGCGCCGCCGCGGACAGCAGCGTCATCAGCATCGGGATCCGCTGCTCGGCGATGTGCGGCTGCGGCAGCACCCCCTCCACCACCGCGGCCCCGTCGAAGACATTGGTCAGCACCGAGACCAGCACCGGGAACGTCTCCTCAGGGAAGCCCTCGGCGCCGGGCAGCGCACGGGCGGCGTCGTGGATTTTCGTGGAGTACTGCCGCAACTCGTGTTGCAAGGTGGCCCTGAGCTTTTCGTCGGTGCGGGCGGCGACCAGCAGTTCGTACAGCACGGCGTTGCTGGGCGCGGTGGTCAGGTCGCGCAGGATCGCCAGGGCGGCCTCCAGCGCCGGCCGATCGGGCGGGATCTCGGCGACCCGCTTGGTGAAGGTCTCGAGCTGGCGACGCAGCACCTCCGACGCCGTGGCCGCCATGAAGTCGCCCATGGTCTCGAAGTGCCGGAACAGGGCGCCGACGGAGACCCCCGCGCGCTTGGTGATCACCGCCGCGGACGCCCGGGCGTAGCCGACCTCGATGATGGTGTCGATGCAGGCGTCGAGGAGCCGGCCCACGGTCTCCTCGCGGCGCTGCTGCTGGGTTCTCGCCATGTCAGGCCCCGATCGTCAGCGGGCTCCGGCCGCGGTGCCGCTGGCCGGCGCGCAGGTAGCGGCCCGATTTGACGGTTTGGCCGTAGCCCTCACGGAACCGGCCCGCACGGAAGACGACCGCGCCGCCCACACCGGTCGCGACGACCGCGTCGTCGTTGCGATTCACCATGCGCCGCAGGCCGCCGTAGAACGGCACCTCGTCCTCGTGGTAGCCCTCGACCGTTTCGTTGAGGCCGGCCGGGTCGATCACCACGAAGTCCGCGCGGTCGCCCTGGCGCAGCGTGCCGGCGTCGACGCCGAACCACTCCCCCAGCTCGCCGGTCAGCCGGTACACCGCCCGCTCGGTGGACATGAACGGCGCGCCGGCCCGCTGGGCATCCCGAACCCGCTTGAGCAGCTTGACCGGGAAGTTGTAGAAAGCCATGTTGCGCAGGTGCGCACCGGCATCCGAGAAGCCCATGTGCACGCTGCCCTCGTTGGCGAGTGCGTCGAGCAGCTTGGGGCGGTGGTTGGCGACGACGGTCGTCCACCGCACGTTGCGCTCACCGTTTTCGACGAGCACGTCGAGGAACGCGTCGAGCGGGTGCAGCTTGCGCTCGTCGGCGATGGCGCCGAAGCTCTTGCCGATCAACGACTCGTCGGGGCATTCGACGATGACCGCGTCGTGGAAGTCGCGGTGCCACAACGACGGTCCGAGCTTGACGCGGTCGAACTCGCGCCGGAACTTGCGGCGGTATTCCTTGTCCGCCAGTAACTCGTTGCGCTCCAACTGATCCCGTAGGTGCAGGGCGGCCGTTCCGGCGCCGAACTCCTCGAACACCGGGAGGTCGATCCCATCGGAGTACAACTCGAAGGGCACCGGCAGATGCTGGAACCGCACGCTGGCGCCCAGCAGCTTGTTCAGCAGCCGCGTCCCCGGGCCGAACACGTACACCGACAACGGCATCGACTTGGCGTCGGCCGATACCAGCATGCTCATCCGAACACCCTTGCCGCGGTTGAGGATCCGGCTGCTGGCCAGGAAGAACAGCATCCCGGTCGACGGCTTCGCCACGTTGGGGGCGCTCTGCAGCAGCCGCCCGCGCTTGCGCAGCACCTTGATCAGCCTGCGCCGCTCGCGCCAGGTCGCGAAGGTGGACGGCAGCGCCCGCGACCGGAAGCGCTCACCGTCGAGCTTGTCGATGGCCGCGTCCATGCCCGACATGCCGAGCATCCCGGCTTCCAGGGCGTCGTCGAGCAGGTCCGCCATCTTCTCCAGTTCGGCGTCGGTGGGCGCGACGGCGGCGTCGGTGGACCGGTCGAGCCCCAGCACGGCGGCCCGCAGGTCCGAATGACCGAGCAGCGAGCCGATGTTCGGCCCGAGCGGCAGGGCGTCGATCGCCTTGATGTATTCCGCCGGGCCCGACCACGTCTTGTCTTGCAGGGCGCCGTAGACGTATTCGCGCGGTACGGCCTCGACCCGGCTGAAGAGGTCGGCGGCGTCCTCGGCGTTGGCGTAGACCGTGGACAACGAGCAGTTGCCCAGCAGCACCGTGGTCACGCCGTGGCGCACGGACTCCCGCAGGCCCGGGTCCAGCAGCACCTCGGCGTCGTAGTGGGTGTGCACGTCGATGAAGCCGGGCAGGATCCACTTGCCGGCCGCGTCGATCACGTCGGGGCAGCCCGCCTCGTCCAGCGGCCCGTCCGACACCGTGGCCACCACGCCGTCGCGGATGCCCAGCGTGCGGGTCTGCGGTGCTCCGCCGGTGCCGTCGAACCACAGCCCGTCGCGGATGATCACGTCGTACGCCACTCTTGCCTCCAGGTCCTCGCGGTGACACGGACCGTAACATAGATAGCAAGCACTCGCAATCTTTTCTGCCCGGTGTGTCCACCCGTCGGGCGAGTGCCGGCCTACGCCGGCGAGTGAAACGCCTTGCCGCGCAATATCACCAGGTCCGGACGGCCTAGCACGTCCGGGCCCGACCGCGGGTCCCGCGCGTAACACAGCAGGTCGGCGGACGCGCCGTGATCCAGGCCGGGTCGGCCCAGCCAGCGGCGGGCGTCCCAGCACGCCGCGCCCAATGCCTCGGCCGGGCTCATCCCGATGCCCTTGAGCGCCTCGACCTCATCGGCGATACGCCCGGGCGCGACCATGGTGCCGGCGTCACTGCCGGCGTAGATCGGCACGCCCGCCTCGCGGGCGGCGGCGATCCGCGACAGGCCGCGGGCGTGCAGGTCGCGCATGTGGGCGGCGTAGGTCGGATACTTCGCGGCGGCGGCGTCGGCGATGCCGGGGAAGTTCTCCACGATGTTGACCAGCGTGGGGACCAAGACCGTTCCGCGCTCGACCATCAGCGCGATGGTGTCGTCGGTGAGACCGGTGCCGTGTTCGATGCAGTCGATGCCGGCGTTGATCAACCCGGGCAGCGCGTCCTCACTGAAGACGTGCGCGGTGACCCGCGCGCCGTGGGCGTGTGCGGTCTCGATTGCGGCCTTGAGCACGTCGTCGGACCACAGCGGGGCGAGATCGCCGACGCTGCGATCGATCCAGTCACCGACCAGCTTGATCCAGCCGTCCCCGCGGCGCGCCTCCTCCGCGACCGCCTCGGGCAACTGCCACTCGTCTTCGAGCTCACGCGAGAAGCCGGCCGCATAGCGCTTGGGCCTGGCCAGATGTTTTCCGGCGCGGATGATGCGCGGCAGGTCGTCGCGGTCGTCGAGGCTGCGGGTGTCGGTCGGTGAGCCGCAATCACGCAGCAGCAGCGCCCCGACGTCACGCTCGGTCTCGGCCTGCGTGACCGCCTCGTCGAGCGGGATCTCGCCGTGCTCGCCGAGGCCGACGTGGCAGTGCGCGTCGACCAGTCCGGGCAGGATCCAGCCTTGAAACCCAGACGAGCCAAAGACGGTGTCGGCCCCGGTGACGGGCTCGGTGCTGATGCGCCCGTCGACGATCCACAGCTCGGTTGGGCTCTCGTCCGGCAGCCCGACACCTCGCACGTGCATGCGCACGGCGCGGCTAGTTCTTGCCTGGGAACTTGAGCTTGGACAGGTCGAAATCCGCCAGCCCGGGCGGTAGCTCGTTGAGGCCCTCGGGCATGTGCGACAGGTCGGGGAACCCGGCCGGCATGCCCGGCATCCCGGCGCCGAGGGGGTTGCGAACCTTGGGCGGCGTGGGACCCCGCCCACCCTTCTTGCCCTTCTTGCCCTTGGCGCCCTTGGCCTTTCGGGTGGCGGACTTGCGGCCCATGCCCGGGATGCCCATGCCGCCGAGCATCGACGACATCATCTTGCGGGCCTCGAAGAAGCGGTCGACCAGCTGGTTCACCTCCGACACGGTCACGCCCGAGCCGTTGGCGATGCGCAGCCGCCGCGACGCGTTGATGATCTTCGGGTCGGCCCGCTCTTCGGGTGTCATGCCGCGGATGATGGCCTGCAGGCGGTCGAGTTGCTTGTCGTCAACCTGGGCCAGGGCGTCCTTCATCTGTCCGGCCCCGGGCAGCATGCCCAGCAGGTTGCCGATCGGGCCCATCTTGCGGATGGCGAGCATCTGCTCCAGGAAGTCCTCCAGCGTCAGCTCGCCGGTGCCGATCTTGGCCGCGGCGGCCTCGGCCTGCTCGGCGTCGAAGACCTGCTCGGCCTGCTCGATCAGGCTCAGCACGTCGCCCATGCCCAGGATGCGGCTGGCCATCCGGTCGGGGTGGAAGACGTCGAAGTCCTCGAGCTTCTCGCCGGTGGAGGCGAAAAGGATTGGCACGCCGGTCACCTCGCGCACCGACAACGCCGCGCCACCGCGGGCGTCGCCGTCGAGCTTGGTCAGCACCACCCCGGTGAAGCCGACGCCCTCGCGGAAGGCCTCCGCGGTGGTCACGGCGTCCTGGCCGATCATCGCGTCCAGCACGAACAGGACCTCGTCGGGGTTGACCGCGTCCCGGATGGCCGCGGCCTGCGCCATCAGCTCGTCGTCGATGCCCAGCCGGCCGGCGGTGTCGACGATGACGACGTCGTGGTGCTTGGCCCGGGCCTCCGCGAGCCCCGCCGCCGCGACCGCGACCGGGTCGCCGGGTCCCGATTCGGGCGACTCGCCGGGATGGGGCGCGAAGACCGGGACCCCGGCACGCTCGCCGACGACTTGCAGCTGGTTCACGGCGGCCGGCCGCTGCAGGTCGCACGCCACCAGCAGCGGGGTGTGCCCCTGGCCGCGCAGCCACGCGGCCAGCTTGCCGGCCAGCGAGGTCTTACCGGACCCCTGCAGGCCGGCGAGCATCACCACGGTCGGCGGTGTCTTGGCGAACGCCAGCTGGCGGGTCTCGCCGCCCAGGATGCCGATCAGTTCTTCGTTGACGATCTTGACGACCTGCTGCGCCGGGTTGAGGGCACCCGAGACCTCGGCGCCCTTGGCGCGGTCCTTGATCCGGGTGACGAACGCCCGCACCACGGGCAACGAGACGTCGGCTTCCAGCAGCGCCAGCCGGATCTCGCGGGTGGTGGCGTCGATGTCGGCGTCGGTCAGACGACCCTTGCCGCGTAGCCCCTGAAGTGCACCGGTCAACCGGTCGGACAGCGATTCAAACACCCCGCCAGCCTAGTGGTACTGCAAGCGCGGCGAAGCCGGGCGCGGCAGGTACCACCCATCAGGCCTAGTGGTACTGCAAGCGCGGCGAAGCCGGGCGCGGCAGGTACCACCCATCAGGCCTAGTGGCCCACCGCCTTGGCCGGCTCGGCGCCGCCCATCGACCGCGACATTGCAACTACGCAGACGACACGCCGGCAAACGTGTGCGTGGTTTCAGTCTCGGCGAGACGGCGAGCGAGTTTGAATGGTCGAGCGAACCAAGACGCCGCCGAAGGGGCCAGCCCATGCTCGAGGTGATCGACAAGGGGTCCTGCAGCCGGGACCATCCCGTCCCGCTGCTCTTCGTGCACGGCGGCTGGCACGGGGCGTGGTGTTGGGAGCACTTCCTGGACTTCTTCGCCGACGCCGGGTACCGCGCGGTCGCGGTGAGCCTGCGCGGCCACGGCGCCAGCCCGACGGCGAAGCCGCTGCACAAGGTCTCCATCGCCGACTACATCGAGGACGTCCGCTCGGTGGCCGACGGGCTGGGCGGCGCGCCGGCGCGCCACCCTGTCCTCATAGGCCATTCCCTGGGCGGCTTCGTGATCCAGCGCTACCTCGAAGAGCGCCGCGCCCCGGCGGCGGTGCTGGTGGGATCCGTGCCGCCGCAGGGCGTGCTGAGGTTGGCGGTGCGCGTGTGGCGCCGCCGGCCGTCGATGACGTTGGAAGCCTGGAGCGACCGCACGCTGCTGAGGTTCCTCGCCACCCCGGCGCTCACCCGCGAGTACCTCTTCTGCGCCGACACGCCCGAGGCCGTCGTCGAATCCTGCATGCGGCGCGCCGGGGCCGAAAGCGTGCGTGCCGCCATGACCGACCCGATGGTCCGCCGCGTGAGAACCCGACGGGTGAGCACGCCGATCATGGTGCTGGGCGCCGAGTACGACGGCTTCGTCAGCGTCGGCGACGTGCGCGCCACCGCGCGCGCCTACCGCACCGAACCGGAATTCTTCTCGATGGGCCACAACATGATGCTCGAGCCGGCTTGGGCTGACGTCGCCGAACGCATCCATGCGTGGCTGGAGACCCATGACCTGGCGGCCGAACCGCGCTAACCACGCTCGAGTCGTTACTGCGCCGAAAAGCGTTGGCGTGCTAGATTTCACGTCCGCCACTTAACCGGGCCGTCCGCGTCGACAACTGCAACTACGGGGGGAAATGTCCGTGCAACCGGCCGATCGCACGGAGACCTCCGTCGACGGCGGCGGCAGGGCGCTGCGCGGCTGGCAGCGCCGGGCGTTGGTCAAATACCTGGCCGGCCAGCCGCGCGATTTCCTGGCGGTGGCCACCCCCGGATCGGGGAAGACGACGTTCGCCCTACGGGTCGCCGCCGAACTGCTGAGCCAGCGCGCCGTCGAGCAGATCACGGTCGTGGTGCCCACCGAGCACCTCAAGGTGCAGTGGGCCCAGGCCGCGGCGCGGCACGGCATCGCCCTGGACCCGAGGTTCTCCAACACCAGCGCCCGCACGTCGGGCGAGTACCACGGCGTGATGGTCACCTACGCGCAGGTCGCGGCGCACCCGACTCTGCACCGGGTGCGCACCGAGCAGCGCAAGACCCTGGTGGTGTTCGACGAGATCCACCACGGCGGCGACGCCAAGACCTGGGGCGACGCCATCCGCGAGGCCTTCGGCGACGCCACCCGCCGGCTCGCCCTGACGGGCACGCCGTTCCGCAGCGACGACAGCCCCATCCCGTTCGTGGACTACGAGGCGGGCGCGGACGGGGTGCGCCGGTCGCGGGCCGACCACACCTACGGCTACGCCGAGGCCCTCGCCGACGGGGTGGTCCGGCCGGTGGTGTTCCTGGCCTACTCCGGGGAGGCGCGCTGGCGAGACAGCGCCGGCGAGGAACACGCCGCGCGGCTGGGCGAGCCGCTGACCAGCGAGCAGACGGCGCGAGCCTGGCGCACCGCGCTCGACCCCGCCGGCGAATGGATGCCCGCGGTGATTGCGGCCGCCGACCAGCGGCTGCGCCAGAAGCGCGAGCACGTGCCGGACGCCGGCGGCATGATCATCGCCTCCGACCGCACCGCGGCCCGCGCCTACGCGGCCCTGTTGACCACGCTGACCGGCGAGGCGCCGACGGTGGTGCTGTCCGACGATCCCGGATCGTCCGAGCGCATCAGTGAATTCGCCGCGAGCACCAGCCGGTGGCTGGTCGCGGTGCGCATGGTCTCCGAAGGCGTCGACGTGCCCCGGCTCGCCGTCGGCATCTACGCCACCAGCGCCTCGACTCCCCTGTTCTTCGCGCAGGCCATCGGCCGGTTCGTGCGGTCCCGCCGGCCCGGCGAGACCGCGAGCATCTTCCTGCCCTCGGTGCCCAACCTGCTGCAGCTCGCCAGCGAGCTGGAGGCCCAGCGCAACCACGTGCTCGGGGAGCCGCACCGCCCGGACGAGGATCCCCTCGACGGTGACCCCGCCGTCCGGACGCAAACCGAGAAGACCGAGGTCGACAACGGCTTCACCTCGCTGGGCGCCGACGCGGAGCTGGATCAGGTCATCTTCGACGGGTCGTCGTTCGGCACCGCGGCCCCCGCCGGAAGCGACGAGGAGGCCGACTACCTCGGCATCCCGGGCCTGCTCGATGCCGAGCAGATGCGAGCGCTGCTGCACCGCCGCCAAGACGAGCAGCTGCAGCGACGGGCCGCGCAGGGGGTGCCGGCCCCGGTGTCGGCGGCGCCGTCGATGCACGGCCAGCTGCGCGAGCTGCGCCGCGAGCTCAACACCCTCGTGTCGGCCACCCACCACCGCACCGGCAAGCCGCACGGCTGGATCCACAGCGAACTTCGCCGCCGCTGCGGGGGACCGCCGATCGCCGCCGCCACCCGCGAGCAGATCCAGGCCCGCATCGAAGCGTTGCGGCAGCTCAACGTCGAGCACTCCTGAGCCGACTAGTTGTAGAAGCCGACTGGTTATAGAACTAGTCGCCGACGGGCTCCTCGAGCACTTCGACCGCGGGGCCGCCCAGCACGGCCAGGAGGTTCTGCTCGATCGCGGCCCGCGCCCGGTGCTCGGCGTTCGCCGGCACCGTCACGCAGAAGACGTCGGCCGCCGTGGAGCCGAACGTGTTGACCTTGGCCCACGCGATGTCCGCGTCCGCACGTTCCAGCGCATTCGTCAGCAGCGCGAGCAGGCCCAGGCGATCCATGGCGCGGACCTCGAAGATCAACTGGCCCGCGGTCGCCGCGTCCAGCCACAGGATGCGCGGCGGAGCGGTCGAGCGGGTGACGGGCACCCCGGCCTGGATCTCGCCGGCCCGCGCGGTTGCGGCGCTGACGGCGTCGTTGTCGCGCCTCTCCAGCGTGCCCAGGACGTCGAGGTCGCCGGCCAGGGCGCCGTTGAATTGCTGACGCAGCAGGCCGGATTCGGGCGGGGAGCCGAACACCGGCGACACGACGAACTCGACGATCGCGACGCCCTCGTGGATGTTGGCCAACGCCGAATGGATGCGCAGCGAGTTCAACGCCAGCACCGCGGCGGCTTTCGACACCAGCCCCCGCTGGTCCGGCGCGAGCATCACCGCGGTCAGGCGCTCGCGGTCGCCGGGTTTGATCTCCACGTGCACCCCGCGGTCGGCGGCCAACGAAACATAATGCGGCGCAATGGGTTCGGCCTCCGGAAGCGGCTCTCCGGCCATCACCAGCCGGCAGCGGCGGACCAGGTCCTCGATCAACGAGGCCTTCCAGTCGCTCCACACCCCCGGCCCGGTCGCCTTCGAGTCCGCCTCTGCCAGGGCGTGCAGCAGCTCGAGCAGGTGCGGGTCGCCGTGCAGGGCCGCGGCGACGGACTCGATGGTCTTCGGGTCGTTGAGGTCGCTTCGGGTGGCGGTGATCGGCAGCAGCAGGTGGTGGCGGACCATGCCCGCGAGCGTGTCGGTGTCCTGCGCCGACAACCCCAGCCTGTTCGCGATCGGGACCACCAATTCCGCGCCCAGCACACAGTGGTCCGTGCCGCGCCCCTTGCCGATGTCGTGCAGCAGCGCGCCGAGCGCGAGCAGGTCCGAGCGCGCCACGCGCGTGGTGAGAGGGGCCGCGTTGACGGCGGTTTCGACGATGTGACGGTCGACGGTCCACTTGTGCGAGACGTCGCGCGGCGGCAGGTCGCGGACCGCGTCCCATTCGGGGAAGAGGCGGCCCCACAGCCCGGTGCGGTCCAGCGACTCGATCGTGTTCACCGTCGTGGGACCCGCCAGGAGCACCACCAGCAGGTCGTCCAGCGCCTCCCGCGGCCACGGCGACGGCAGGTCGGGGACGCTGTCGGCCAGCCGTTTGAGGGTCCCGGCGCCGATCGGCAGGCCCGTGTCGGCCGACGCGGCGGCCACGCGCAGCACCAACCCGGCATCGGTCTGGGGTTGGGCATCGCGGGCGAGGACCACCTCGCCGTCGTACTCGACCACTCCCTCGTCCAGTGGCCGGCGTCTCGGGCGCCGCACCAGGGCGGTGAGGCCGCGCCGGGGCAGCGCGTTCTGCGCGGTCCGCAAGCCGGTCTCGGCGTGGTAGGCGATGGTGCGGCTGACGCTGGACAGCATGCGGGACAGAGCGAATCGGTCCCCGACGCCCAGCGCGGCGCTGACCTCGTCGGCGAACTGCGCCAGCAGTTGGTCGAGTCCGCGTTTGGACACCCGGTGCAGTTCGGTGCGGACGTCGAGCAGCGTGAGGTACGCGGCATCCAGCGAGCCGCCCGGCGCGTCGGGATGGCCCATCCCGTGGCGGTCGATGAGCTGCGCGACGCCCAGCGCGTCGAGCAGCTGGACGTCGCGCAGGCCGCCACGCCCCGACTTCAGGTCCGGCTCGGCCCGTTGCGCGATGCGCCAACACCGTTGCCAGCGTTCATAGGTCATCGCGACGAGCTCGTCCATGCGGGATCGGATCGCGCTGCGCCACTGGCGTCGCGCCCCGTCGATGAGTTCGGCCGACAGCCGCTGGTCCCCGGCGATGTGCCGGGCATCCAGCATGCCCAGCGCGGCCACCATGTCGCTGTTGGCGACGCCGAGGGCCCCCGACACCGTGCGCACGCTGTGGTCGAGCCGGACGTTGGCGTCCCACAGCGGGTACCACAGCCCGTCGGCGACCCGCTGCAGCACGTCGTCAGACTTGTTGTCGTGCAACAACATCAGGTCAAGATCGGAGTACGGCAGCAGCTCGCGGCGGCCCAGACCGCCCACGCCGACGATCGCGAAACCGCTGTCATCGGTGATGCCGATCTCGCCGGCCTTGGCCACCAGCCAGGATTCGTGCAGATCCAGCCACGCTTTGCGCAGTTCCGCCGCGCCGAGCTCGCGGCCGTCTGACAGCAGCTGGCGTCGGGCGGCAGCCAGATCGCTTGCGCCGCCGGCGCTTTGAGCTTCTGCTTCAGATGACCCGGACGGGCCGGGTGGGTTTGTCATACCCTCCCGGCCCGTCCGGCCCGGTTCGTCAATGCGCGGGTGGCCTCAGAGGGCATCTGTTCCGCGTTCACCCGTGCGCACCCGCACAATGGTTTCCACGGGGGTGACCCAGACCTTGCCGTCACCGATCTTGCCGGTGCGCGCCGCCCGGACGATGCTGTCCACGACCTTGTCCACGATGGAATCGTCGACCACGACCTCGATTCGCACCTTCGGCACGAAATCCACCGAGTACTCAGCGCCCCGGTACACCTCGGTGTGGCCCTTCTGCCGCCCGTATCCCTGGATTTCGCTGACCGTCATCCCGAGGACGCCCGCGTCCTCGAGGCTGGTCTTCACGTCATCGAGGGTGAACGGCTTCACTATTGCGGTGACTAGCTTCATGCCTGCTCTGCCTCCACCTTGTCGCCCACTCGGTCCTCCTCCAGGCCGTTGCGCTCATCCAACGGAATCCGCGCCGCCGGGAGAACGGACCCTTGCCCACCGATCGTCCCGAAATCGTACGCGCTCTCCGCGTGCTCGGACTCGTCGATGCCGGTTGATTCCTCCTCGGCGGGGACGCGCAAGCCGATCGTGTACTTCAGGATCAAGGCCAAGATCAGCGTGACGATGCCGGAGTAGAACAGTACCGCGAAGGCGCCGACGGCCTGCCGTTCCAGCTGGGCCCAGCCGCCGCCGTAGAACAATCCCTTCGACACCCCGACCACGCCGTTGATCGCCGGCGACTCGGGTGCGGCGAGCAGACCCACGAGCAGGGTGCCCGTCAGACCACCGATCATGTGCACCCCGACCACGTCGAGCGAGTCGTCGTAGCCGAACTTGAACTTCAGTCCGACGGCCAGCGCGCACACCACCCCGGCCACCGCGCCGACCACCAGGGCGCCCAGCACGTTGACCGACGAGCAGGACGGGGTGATCGCCACCAGTCCGGCGACGATGCCCGACGCCGCTCCCAGCGTCGTGGGCTTGCCGTCGCGGATGCGCTCGGTGAGCAGCCAGGCCAGCATGGCCGTGGCGGTCGCGATGGTGGTGGTCATGAACGTGGTACCGGCCGAACCGTTGGAGCTGGTCGCCGAACCGGCGTTGAACCCGAACCAGCCGAACCACAGCAGACCGGCGCCGAGCATCACGAACGGCAGGTTGTGCGGGCGGAACAGCGTCGTGGGCCAGCCGCGGCGCTTGCCGAGGACGATCGCCAGGGCCAGGCCCGCCACACCGGAGTTGATATGGACCGCTGTCCCACCGGCGAAGTCGATGGCGTGCAGCTTGTTGTTGATCCACCCGCCGTGCTCGGATGCGAAGCCGTCGGCGGCGAACACCCAGTGCGCGACCGGGAAGTAGACCAGCGTCGCCCACAGCCCGGCGAACACCAGCCACGCGGTGAACTTGAGCCGGTCGGCGACCGCGCCCGAGATCAGCGCGACGGTGATGATCGCGAACATCAGCTGGAAGGCCACGAACACGGTGGCGGGCATGGTGCCGGCCAGCGGGATGTCGACCTGCGTGACGCCCTTGCTCGGGTCGGCCTTGACGGCGTTGCCGCCGATCAGCTTCGCCAGGCCCCAGTAGTCGGTCGGATTGCCCACGACGCCGCCCCGGTCGTCGCCGAACGACATCGAGTAGCCGTAGAGCACCCACAGCACGGTGACCACGCCCATCGCGCTGATGCTCATCATGATCATGTTGAGCACGCTTCTGGTGCGCACCATGCCGCCGTAGAAGAACGCAAGACCCGGCGTCATCAACAGCACTAGCGCGGAACTCGCCAACATCCAGGCGGTATCGCCGGTATCGGGTTGGCCCAATTGCGGGAATGCCACTCGCTCACCTCCGGTCGGACATGAATGGCCGTCAGGCGACGCCTGTGACCTGATCCAGAACCTTGCGCAATGGTTGTTTCGGCGGTGGAGCGGGCGTGTTTCGCCCGGATTAACGTCGCGCTCGCCGTGTAAGAGCTTTCAGCCGAGCAGGGCGTCGACGAAGGCGGCCGGCTCGAACGGCGCCAGGTCGTCGGGACCTTCCCCGAGCCCGACCAGTTTCACCGGCACGCCGAGTTCCTGTTGAACGCGGAATACGATGCCGCCCTTGGCCGTACCGTCCAACTTGGTCAGCACGGCGCCGGTGATCTCGACGACCTCGGCGAACACCCGCGCCTGGGCCAGCCCGTTCTGTCCGATGGTGGCGTCGAGCACCAGCAGCACCTCGTCGACCGCGGCGCGGCGTGTTACCACGCGCTTAACCTTGTCGAGCTCGTCCATCAGCCCGACCTTGGTGTGCAGCCGCCCGGCGGTGTCGATGAGCACCACGTCGGCGCCCGAGGCGATGCCCTTGTCGACGGCGTCGAACGCCACCGACGCCGGGTCGGCGCCCTCGGGTCCGCGCACCACCTCCGCGCCCACCCGCGACGCCCAGGTCTGCAGCTGATCGGCGGCGGCGGCGCGGAAGGTGTCGGCGGCGCCGAGCACGACGCGACGCCCGTCGGCCACCAGCACCCGCGCCAGTTTGCCGACCGTGGTCGTCTTTCCGGTGCCGTTGACCCCGACCACCAGCAGCACCGACGGGTGATCGGCGTGCGGCAGGGCGCGAATCGAGCGGTCCATCTCGGGGTGCAGCTCGCGGATCAGCACGTCGCGCAGGACGGCCTTCGCGTCGGCCTCGGTGCGCACGGCGCTGCCGGCCAGGCGGCTGCGCAGCGCCGACATCACCGACTCGGTGACGACCGGGCCCAGGTCGGCGACCAGCAGGGTGTCCTCGACGTCCTGCCAGGCATCCTCGTCGAGGTCGCCGCCGCCGATGAGGCCCAGCACGCTGCGTCCCAGCGCGTTCTGCGACCTGGCCAGCCGGCCGCGCAGCCGCTCCAACCGGCCTTCGGGCGGCGCGATGGCCTCGATCTCCGGGGCCTCGGGAACCGTCGGAGCTTCCGGGACCGCGGCGGCTTCTGGGGCCGCCGGCGGCTCGGGGGGCGCGACCGGTGGCGGCGGGGTCACAGTTTCCGGGGTCTCCGGTTCGGGGAGTTCGACCTCGGAGATGGTGCGCCGCGGCGCGTCACGCGGGATGGTGGCGTCGTCGCCCACCGCGGGCAGCCCGGTGGTGTCGAGCCGGTCGGCCCCCAGATCGGCTCTCGCGGTCTGACTGAACGTGATGCCCGACGACGCGGTGTAGCCGCCCGACCGGTCGATCGCGCCGGGCTCGGGCTTGGTGGCGAAGCTGATCCGCCGGCGGCGGTATCGCACCAGGCCCAAGACCAGCGCGGCGACGACAACCAGGACGGCTATGACCGCGATGGCGATCCAAAGACCTTGCGACACGCTGACATTGTTTCAGCCGCGGGATGCCGGCCCCCCGGCGCGGGTGTTACGACTGCGAGACGAGCTGCTCCACCTGCTGTCCGCGCATCCGCTGTGAGATGACCGCGGTGATGCCGTCGCCCTGCATGGTCACGCCATACAGCGCGTCGGCGACCTCCATCGTCGGTTTCTGGTGCGTGATGATAAGCAGCTGCGAGCGGGCCCGCAGCAGCTCGAAGAGGCTGATCAGGCGGCGCAGGTTGGTGTCGTCGAGCGCCGCCTCGACCTCGTCCATGATGTAGAAGGGCGACGGGCGCGCCCGGAAGATCGCCACCAGCATCGCCACCGCCGTCAGCGCCTTCTCACCGCCGGACAGCAAGGACAGCCGAGTGACCTTCTTGCCCGGCGGCCGCGCCTCGACCTCGATGCCGGTGGTGAGCATGTCGTCCGGATTCGTCAGCCGCAGCCGGCCCTCGCCGCCGGGGAACAGCACGGTGAAGACTTCCCGGAATTCGCGTTCGACGTCGACGAAGGCGTCGCTGAACACCTGCAGGATGCGGGCGTCGACGTCGGCGACGACGTCCAGCAGGTCCTTGCGCGCCGCCTTGACGTCCTCGAGCTGGGTGGACAGGAAGTTGTAGCGCTCCTCCAGCGCGGCGAACTCCTCCAGCGCCAGCGGGTTGACCCGGCCCAGCTCGGCGAGCTCCCGCTCGGCGCGTTTGGCCCGCCGCTCCTGGGTGGCGCGGTCGTACGGCATCGGGGCGGGCGCGACGACCTGCTCACCGCGTTCGCGGGCCTGCTCGAATTCGGCCATCTCGAGTTCGGTGGGCGGCAGGGCCACGTCGGGCCCGTACTCGGCGATCAGGTCGGCGGGGGCCATGCCGAACTGCTCCAGCACCATCTGTTCGAGCTGCTCGATGCGCATCGCCGCCTGCGCGTTGGCCACCTCGTCGCGGTGCAGCGAGTCGGTGAGGGTGGACACCCGTGCGCTCAACGCGTTGACCTCGTCGCGCACCGCCGCCATCGCCGTCGTGCGCTGCTGGCGTTCGGCCGCCAGGGTGTCGCGGATCTTCGACGCCGCCCGCACCACCCCGTCGAGCCGCTGGGCCAGCAGCCGTCCGGCGTCGGCAACCGCCGCGGCGACGGCGGCCGCGCGCAGCCGCGCCTCACGCGCCTGCTGGGCCCGCAGCCGCGCCTCGCGCTCCGCGGCCGCGGCGCGGCGCAGGGAATCCGCGCGCCCGCGTACGGCGTTGGCCCGCTCCTCGGCGGTGCGCACCGCCAGCCGGGCCTCCACCTCGGCACTGCGGGCGCCTTCGGCGGCGGCGGCGATCCGCTGCCGGACCTCCGCGTGGTTGGGCTCTTCGGCATGCACGTGCTGGGTCTCTTGCGCGTTGCGCAGCCGGGTTTCCAGCTGCGTGACTTCCTCGACCGTCTGCGTGCGGCCCGCTTCGAGCTCCTCGCGCTGCCGCAGCAACCTGTTCCACTCGTCGTCGGCGGTGCGGGCTTCCTGCCCGAGCCGGCCGAGCTGCTCGTACATCGCCGAGATCGCGGTGTCGGATTCGTTGAGCGCGGCCAGCGCCTGCTCGGCGGAGTCCTGGCGGGCAGCCTGTTCGGTCAGCGCCCCGGAGAGCGCCGCGGTCAGCTGGGCGACCTGCGATTCCGCGGCGGCCAGCTCGTTGCCCGCCTTGTCGATTTCCGACGTCACCTCCAGCGTGGACAGCTTGCGGTCGGAGCCTCCGCTGACCCAGCCGGCGCCCACCAGGTCGCCGTCACGGGTGACCGCGCGCAACCGCGGGCGGCCCGCCACCAGTTCGAGCGCCTGGTCCAGGTCGTCGACCACCGCGACGCCGGAGAGCATCGCCGTGATGGCGCCGCGCAGGCGCGCGGGCACCTCGATCAGGTCCAGCGCCCACAGCGCGGAGCCGGGCAGCGCGTCACGCGACGCGGGGTCGTCGGCGGGCCAGTCGCCGAGCACCAGCGCCGCGCGCCCGCCGTCGGCCTGTTTGAGCGCGGCGACCGCGGACCGGGCCGCGCCGAGGCTCTCGGCAGCCAGCGCGTCGGCCGCCGAACCCAGCACCGCGGCCAGCGCCGCCTCGTAACCGGAGCGGACCTTGACCAGCTTGGCGACCGGGCCGAAAAGCCCTGCGCCAGCATGGTTTTCGGTGAGCCAGGCCGCACCATCCTTGCGTTCCAGCCCGACCGAGAGCGCGTCGATGCGGGCCCGCAGCGACGCCACCCGGCGCTCGGCGTCGCGTTCGGCGGCCTGCAGTTCGGCGACGCGTTCGTCGGCTGACCGCAGCGCGGCCACGGTCCGTTCGTGGTGCTCGTCGAGCCCCACCTCGCCCTGGTCGAGCTCACCGACGCGGCCCTGCACGGTTTCGAATTCGGCTTTGGACTGCTGCGCCCGGGCGGCGGCCTGTTCGATGCGTTCGGACAGCCGCGCGACACTGTCGTCGATCGATTCGACGCGTGCCCGCATGGTCTCCACCTGACCGGCCAGCCGCGCCAGGCCCTCGCGCCGGTCCGCCTCGGCCCGCACCGCGGCCAGGTGGGCCCGGTCCGCCTCGGCGGCCTCGCGCTCGCGCTCGCCGAGTTCGGCGCGGGCGGCTTCCAGGCGGGTGCGCGCCTCGGCCAGCTCGGCCAGCAATTGCTGCTCGGCAACCGCGACCCGCTCGGCCTCGGCCTCCAGCGCCTCGGGGGCGGGGTCGCTGGGCGGCGCCGGGTCCGTGTCGAGGTGCTGGGCGCGTTCGCTGGCGATGCGCACCGTGGCGGCCACCCGTTCGGCCAGCGCGGACAGCCCAAACCAGGTGTGCTGGACCGATTCGGCGCGGGCGGTGAGTTCGGCCACGGCCGCCTCGTGCGCGGTGAGCTCCTCCGACGCCACGGCCAGCCGGGTGGCGGCCTCGTCGTGCTCGCGGCGGATGGCGGCCTCGGCTTCGAAGATGGCGTCCCGTTCGACCTGCCGGTTGACCAGGTCGTCGGCGGCCAGCCGCAGCCGGGCGTCGCGCAGGTCGGCCTGGATGGTCTGGGCGCGGCGGGCCACCTCGGCCTGGCGGCCCAGCGGCTTGAGCTGGCGGCGCAGCTCGGTGGTCAGGTCGGTCAGCCGGGCGAGGTTCGCCGACATCGCGTCGAGTTTGCGGAGGGCCTTCTCCTTGCGCTTGCGGTGCTTGAGCACGCCGGCGGCCTCTTCGATGAAGGCGCGACGGTCCTCGGGGCGCGACTGCAGGATCTCGTCGAGCTTGCCCTGCCCGACGATGACGTGCATCTCGCGGCCGATCCCGGAGTCGCTCAGCAGCTCTTGCACGTCCATCAATCGGCAACTGGCGCCGTTGATCTCGTACTCGCTGGCGCCGTCGCGGAACATGCGGCGGGTGATCGAGACCTCGGAGTATTCGATGGGCAGCGCGTTGTCGGAGTTGTCGATGGTGACGGTGACCTCGGCGCGACCGAGCGGGGCCCGCGAGGAGGTGCCGGCGAAGATGACGTCTTCCATCTTGCCGCCACGCAGGGTCTTTGCTCCCTGCTCCCCCATGACCCACGCGAGGGCGTCGACGACGTTGGATTTTCCCGAGCCGTTGGGCCCGACGACGGCGGTGATGCCCGGCTCGAAACGCAGAGTCGTCGGCGATGCGAAGGACTTGAAGCCCTTCAGCGTCAGACTCTTGAGGTACACGGCGAGCCAGACTACCGCTCAAATCGCCCGTGCCAGCCTCACCGCGGGGTGTCGCCCGGGCCGAAATGTCCACGCCGAACACGCTGCGGCGCACTGGTCACAGTGGCCACATCAGTCACGGGGGGATGGGGTGTGGGGCCGCGTCAGCGCTCGACGAAGCCGTCGAACCGCTCCTGCGGCGCTGACCAGTCCGCGATCACGTTGTCGACGCGGCCCGGCCGCGGCGGCCAGAACTCGCCCCCCTTGAGCAGGGTCAGCAGCTTCTCGCCGGCCGCGCGCGGCCCCTGGGCGACCACCAGCACGCGGCCGTCGGCCTGGTTGGCCGCGTATCCGGTAAGCCCTAGCTCGAGCGCCCGGGATCGCGTCCACCAGCGAAAGCCGACGCCCTGGACCTCCCCGCGCACCCAGGCGGTAAGCCTGACGTCAGGATCCGACATCGGCGACCTTGAAATCGATCTGCGTGCCGCCTTTGAGCGTGCGCCCGACGGTGCAGACCAGGTCGATCGCCCGGCCGACGACCACCAGCAGCCGCTCTTTGTCCTCCGCGGACAGGGCGGACAGGTCGAGCTCGAGCGTCTCTTCCAGCAGCGGATAGACCTCGTTTTCGCGGTCGGCGTCCCCGGACACCCTCACCACGGCCTTGTAGTCGTCGCCGAGCCTGCGGGCGAGCGGCTGATCGCTGGACATCCCGCTGCACGCAGCGAGCGCGATCTTGAGCAGCTCGCCGGGGGTGAACACACCCTCGGCGTCCTCCGAGCCGACGAGCACCTGCGCACCGCGCGAGCTGTGTCCGGTGTACCGGCGCGACCCCGTGCGCTCCACCCATAGTTCGGTCATGCCCTACTTTTTACCGGGCGGCGCGTGCCCCACGCCGCGGGCATACTGCGTTTCATGGCCACCGTGGTCGCATTCCACGCCCACCCGGACGACGAGGTGATCCTCACCGGCGGCACGCTCGCACGTGCGGCGGCGGGCGGGCATCGCGTCGTCGTCGTCACCGCGACCGACGGACGGGTGCACAACGACGAACGCGACTTCCGGCTGGGCGAATTGCATTCGAGCGCAGACATTTTGGGAGTCGATCGGGTCGAATGTCTCGGCTACGCCGACAGCGGCTACGGCCCGCTGTTCTACCCGGACCCGCCGGGGCGGGTCCGTTTCGGGCGGGCGAACGTCGAGGAGGCCGCGCAGCAACTCGCGGCGATACTCGGCGAGGAAGGCGCCGACCTGCTGCTCAGCTACCAGCCCAACGGCGGGTACGGCCACCGCGATCACGTCCAGGTGCACCACGTCGGCAAGCGGGGCGCCGAACTCGCGGGGACACCGCGGGTGCTGGAGGCGACCATGCCGCGCGAATTACTGGTCCGCGTCGGCCATCTCGCCCGCATGTTGCGGCTCCCGGCGCCGTACGAGCCGGACGTCGCCCGCACCGCGTACGCGCCCCGGGCGAGCATCACCCACCGCATCGACGTCTTCGGATTCGCCCGCCAGAAGCGTGACGCGTTCGCCGCCCACCGCTCGCAGATCGGCGAATCCAGCGTGGGCGCGCGCATGTACGCACCCCTGCTCCGGCTACCGCCCCAGGCGTTCGGCCTGCTCTTTCCCCGCGAATGGTTCGTCGCCCCCGCCTTACCCGCGGGGATTTCGCGGCGGGACATCTTCGATTGACTGCCCCGTAAGCCCGAATCGAGCGTGCGTCCTGGGTGGCGCCGCCCGGCGTGTCGCCGCCCCGAACGCACACCCGAAGCCCTGAGCGCACACTCGATGACCGATGCGCCCGCCGCGCCCTCAACGGACTATCAGCGACAGCAGCTTCTTACCCAATGAGATTGCGGACGAATCGCTTTCGCACGACACCACCACGTCATCACCGGACCGCCGCCGCAGTTCGCGCTCGAAGACGTCGCGCAACGTGGACGACGCGGCCGGACACCCGTCGCAGGCACCCATCATTCGCACGGTCACGGTGCGGCCGGCCACCGAGACAAGCTCGATCGACCCGCCGTGCGAGGCAGCGAGCGCGCCGACGGGGCCCGCGAGCAGTTCCGCGGCAATGCTTTCCAGGCTTTCTGGGCTTTCTGGGCTTTCCAGGCCGGGGGCGGACGATTCGTCGACCACCCAGTCCTGCGGGGCCACCAGCGCTTCGCAGAGCGCCTCGCGAACGTCGTCTCCCAACTCGCGCCAGCTGCCACCCGCGCCGGCCGTGATCAGGATGCCGCCGGAATCCACCAGAATCTCTGCGATCGTCCCGCTGTCCAGCAGGGCGCCCAGCCCGCCCGGGGCCTGCCGAACGGTGCCGCGCGCCGGCAACCGGTCGGGCGGCACCACCCAGCGCAGCTGCTGAGGGTCCGCGGTGGCCGTGGCGTGGATCGGGATCATGCGCCCACCGCTATCGCGATCGATCGCGCGGCAAAGGCCATCGTCCAGGCCAGGACGAACATGTAGGACCAGGCGAAGGCGGGCCACCGCCACGAGTTGGTCTCGCGGCGCATCACCGCGACGGTGGACATGCATTGCAGCGCGAAGATGAAGTACGCCATCAGCGCGATGATGGTCGACGAGGTGAACACCTTGTGGCCGTCGTCGTCTGTCATGGCGACCAGGGCCTCGTGCGGATCCTCGGGGTTCGTCGCCGCCGAGACCTGCCCTAGGGTCGACACGAAAACCTCACGCGCCGAGAAGGACCCGAGCAGCGCGACGTTGATGTGCCAATCGAACCCCAGCGGCTTGAATACCGGTCCGATCGCCTTCCCGACGTCGGCGGCGTAGCTGTGGTCCATCACGTAGGCGGTGGTCTCCGTCGGCGACATGTGTGCGGTTTCGGCTTGCCGCGCGGGCAGATTGAGCAGCACCCACAGCACCACGGACGTGCCCAGGATGATGGTTCCGGCCTTGCGCAAGAACACTTTGGCCGAATCCCACATCGTGATGAGCACGGTCCTGGGCGAGGGGAAGCGGTACGGCGGAAGCTCCATCGTGAAGGGCAGCAGGTCGCTGCGCAGAATTGTCGACTTGAACAGCGACGCGGCGATCAGGGCCGAGGTGCCGCCGCACAGATACAGCAAGAACATCGCGATGCCCTGCGCGCTCAGCCCCCACCACTGGGTCTGCGGTGAAACCAAAAGCCCCACCAGCAAGGTGAACACCGGGAGCCGCGCCGAGCACGTCATCAGCGGCGCCGTGATGATGGTCGCGATCCGGTCGCGCGACGACGGCAGCGTCCGGGTGGCCATGATCCCCGGGATCGCGCACGCGAAAGAGGAGAGCATCGCGACGAACGCACGACCCTCCAATCCCGTCGCGGCCATCACCCGATCCATCAAGAACGCGGCCCGCGCCATGTAACCGACGTTCTCCAGCAACGCGATCAACAAGAACAGCAACACAATCTGCGGGATGAACTGCAATACCGTTCCCACGCCGCCGATGAGTCCCTGGCCGAGCAGTCCGCGCACCACGTAGTTGCCGACGTGGTCGCTCACCAGTACGCCGAGCCAGCCCAGCCCCTGACTCACCCGGTCCTGCAGTGGCGCGGCGACGGTGAAGACGACTTGAAAGAAGCAGAACATCACCGCGAAGAAGATGATGGTGCCCCACAGGGGATGGAGCACGATCGCATCGATTCCCCGGGTGCGCCGATCCGGTTGTGGCGCAACGTATCCGGCCGCGGCGAGCACCGATTTACCCCAGGCGTCGATGGCATCGTCGTGAGATGGGGGCAGGATCGGGGGCCGTTGCCACCGGTCGAAGGACGCCAGCCGGGCGCGCAGGGTGTCGATCCCCGCGCCGCGGTGCGCGATCACGGGGACCACCGGAATCCCCAACGCCGTCGACAAGGCTTCGACGGCGACGGTGCCCCCGCGCGCGGTCAATTCGTCGGTCATGGTCAGTGCCAACAGGCACGGCACGTCAAGCCGCAGCACCTGTGCGACGAGGGTGATCGAGCGGTGCAGCGTGGTGGCGTCGGCCACCAACACGATCGCGTCGGGTCGATCGGCGTCGGCGATCTTGCCGGCCAGCAGGTCGGCTACGACTTGTTCGTCCGGGCTGATCGGCTGCAGGCTGTAGGTGCCCGGCAGATCCTCGACGGCGATCTCGACGTCGTCGACCTTGGTGATGCCCACCCTGCGCCCGACGGTGACGCCCGGGTAGTTGCCGGTCTTGGCGCGCAGGCCGGTGAGGTGGTTGAAGACGGAGGTCTTGCCCGCGTTGGGGCTGCCCACCAGCGCCACGCGCGCCACGCCCACGACCGCGAGCGCGGTGCCGCCCTCCTCGTGGCAGGACGTCATGAGCCGCTTCCCGCGTCGACTTCGATCAGGCACGCTTCGCGCCGGCGCAAGCACAGCTCGGTGTCTTGAACGCGGTAGATGGTCGGGTCGCCCATGGGGGCGCGTCGAATCACCTCGACGTGGGATGCCGGCCGGAATCCCAGTTGCCGCAGCCGGCCCGCCACCACGGGCGGCGCCGCCGGCGCCACACCCACGATCGTTGCCCGCTGGCCCGGCGTGAGCTGGGCGAGCACCGTCGGAGAATCCGACACCCGAACTGAATCCCGCATTAGTAGCCCCGACGCCGAAGGTTCACCATGCACCCAGGATAACGATGCTAGGTGAGGATAACCTCACCTTTCTCCGAAACGTTCGCGACCTCCCGTGTGCCGCGTCGAGCGTGCTTCCCCGGCGACACCGCCCGGCGTGTCGCGACCGTCGACGCACGCGCAAAAGCCCCGATCGCACGGTCAAAGTCGCGGGCGCGGCTGACATTTCGGGCAGTAGAACGACGACCGGTTCATGAACTTCTCCCTGCGCATCACCGCCCCGCAGCGCCGGCAGTTCTCGCCTTCGCGGCCGTAGGCGTCCAGCGACCGGTCGAAGTAGCCCGATTCGCCGTTGACGTTGATGTACAGCGAGTCGAACGAGGTCCCGCCCTGCGCCAGCGCGTCGCGCATCACGTCTGCCGCGGCATCCAGGATGGCGCCCAGCCGGCCGCGGCCCAGCGTCGCGGCGATCCGGGCGCCATTGACCTTGGCCCGCCACAGCGCCTCGTCGGCGTAGATGTTGCCGATGCCCGAAACCACGGTCTGGTCGAGCAACTGCCGCTTGATCTCGGAATGCTTGCGCCGCAGGACGTTCACGACGGCTTCGCGGTCGAAGAGCGGGTCCAGCGGGTCGCGCGCGAGGTGCGCGACTGGCGCGGGCACCACGCTGCCGTCCACGCTCACCAGATCGGCGAGCATCCACCCGCCGAAGGTGCGCTGATCGGCGAAGCTCAGCACGGTCCCGTCGTCGAGCAGCGCGGAGATGCGCACGTGGTCGGTGCGCGGCACCTCCCCCACCAGCATCTGGCCGCTCATGCCGAGGTGCACGACCAGTGCCGTGTCAGGGTCGTCCGCACCGTCGAGCAGCAGCCACAGGTACTTCCCGCGCCGGTCGGTGCCGGTGATCCGGGCATCGAGCAGCCGGGCGGTGAGGTCGGCGGGCCCGGCCTCGTGCCGTCGCACGGCTCGCGGGTGGTGCACCCGCACGGCCTTGATCGTCTTGCCCACGACGCGGGCCTGCAGCCCACGGCGGACCACCTCGACTTCGGGTAGCTCGGGCATCTAGCGATGATCGCAAGCGCGGCGAAGCCGGGCGCGGCGGGTCATCGCCATCGACCTATTCGCGCATCTAGACGGACGTTTTCCCCGCCGTGTCGAGCGCTTCCAGCGTTTTCCAGGTTGCCGCCGCGGCTTTCTGCTCGGCTTCCTTCTTGGAGCGGCCCACACCGGACCCGTATTCGGTGTCCATCACGACCACGACGGCGGTGAACTCCTTGTCGTGGTCGGGACCGGTGGAGGTGACGACGTAGGAGGGCGCGCCCATGCCCCGCGCCGCGGTCAGCTCCTGCAGGCTGGTCTTCCAGTCGAGCCCGGCCCCCAGCGTCGGCGCGGCGTCGAGGAGCGCGCCGAACAACCGCAGGATCACCTCGCGCGCGGTGTCGATCCCGTGGTGCAGATAAATGGCGCCCAGCAGCGATTCCATCCCGTCGGCCAGGATGCTCGACTTGTCGGCGCCGCCGGTGTTGGCCTCTCCGCGCCCGAGAAACAGGTGCACGCCCAGGCCGTCCGGGCACAGCTTGCGCGCGACGTCGGCCAGCGCCTGGGTGTTGACGACGCTGGCCCGCAGCTTGGCCAGATCCCCCTCGGAGCGGTCGGGGTGGCGGTGGTAGAGCTCGTCGGTGATGGTCAGGCCCAGCACGGCGTCGCCGAGGAATTCCAGACGTTCGTTGGTCGGCAGCCCGCCGTTCTCGTAGGCGTAGCTGCGATGCGTCAACGCCAGCGAGAGCAACTCCTCGGGCAGCCCGACGCCCAGCGCGTCGAGCAGGTCCTGCCGCGAGGTCACTGCTCACCCCGCGGCGGGTCGGGCTCGGGAAACATGCCGGCCAGTTTCGTCCACCGCGGGTCGATGCGGTCGTGGTGGTGTCCGGGCTCGGCGGCGAGGGCAACGCCGCATTCGGGGCACAGACCCGGGCAGTCGGGGGTGCACACGGGCGAGAACGGTAGCTCGAGCCCGACGGCGTCGACGATCGACTGCTCGAGGTCGAAAGCGTCGTCGACGATGTGTCCGACCTCGTCTTCCTCGGTGGTCGCCTCCGTCGTGCTGTCGGGGTAGGCGAACAGTTCGGTCAGCTGGACCTGCACGTGACCCTTGACCGGGGTCAGGCAACGCGAGCACTCGCCGACGCTGGGCGCGTCAACCGTGCCCGTCACCAGCACGCCCTCGGAGACCGACTGAACTTGCAGGTCCAGCTCCAACGGGGCGCCGGCCTCGATCGCGATCATGTCCAGCCCGATGCGCGACGGGCTCGGCACGGTCTTCCGCAGGGTGACCATCGCCCCGGGGCGACGCCCGAGCCGGGTGATGTCAACCGTCAACGGCGAGCTCAGACGGCGTTGCGAGGTGGTGCTGTGCTGCCGCGTCATAGCACAAATCCTACGGTGCGAGCCGCATAATTCCAGGGCGCGGCCGCCCGGCTGAGGCTTAGCGCACCGCGTAGTCGTGCGTGCCGGCCGCCGTCCGGAGCTGGTGACGACCGCGGCCGACCGAGCGCAGCGTGCCGTTGAGGAATTCCTCGAACTCGGCCAGCTTGTTGTCGACGTAGATGTCGCATTCGCCGCGCAGCCGGTCCGCCTCGGCGTGCGCCGAGTCGATCAGACGGGTGGCCTCGGCGTTCGCCGCCTCCACCACGCTGTTCTGCGACACCAGGCGCTGCTGTTCCTTGATGCCCTCTTGCACGGCCTTCTCGTAGGAGATGTTGCCGTTCTCGAGCAGCCGGTCGGCCTCGGCCTGGGCGCGGCTGACACTGGCCTCGTAGTCCCGCTTCGCGGCCGTGGCGATGCGCATCGCCTCCTCGCGCGCCTCGCCGACCATCCGCTCGCTGTGCTGGCGCGCCTCGCTGACCATGCGGTCGGCCTGCGCTTTTGCGTCGGACAGGAGCCGGTCCGCCTCCGCGCGGGCGTGGTTGAGCATGGAGTCCGATTCGGTGGTCGCCGAGGAAACCATCGATTCGGCGTGCGACTTGGCGTCCTGCAACATCGAGTCACGCGCGTCGAGCACGTCCTGGGCGTCGTCCAGCTCGCCGGGGATCGCATCCTTGATGTCGTCGATCAGTTCCAGTACGTCGCCCCGTGGCACCACGCAGCCGGCCGTCATCGGAACGCCGCGTGCTTCTTCAACGATGGCGCTCAGCTCGTCGAGCGCTTCAAAGACCCGGTACACGGCCATATCCTCCTGGCTTCAGCAAACGTGTTGTTACCAGTGTGCCTGGTGTTGCCTCTGTGACAGCGGTGGCGAGGCCGGTGTGTCGGACATTTCACTGGTTGCGCCTGTTGCGGCCATTCTAGGGATCAGGGCGGCTCTCCGCCCTGGCCAGAACGCTTTGCCCGGTTTGTCAGATACCCCTGTGGGGTATATGTTGGGAGCCCGAGCCAACCGAAAGGGGTCGAGCACTCGTGCTAGCAGCGGTCGGACACGCCTTGGCGGTGGCGGGATCGATGACGTGGGAAATCCTGTGGGCGCTGATCTTGGGATTTGCCCTGTCGGCGGTGGTGCAGGCGGTGGTGCGACGCTCGACCATCGTGGCCCTGCTCGGCGACGACCGGCCACGCACCCTGGCACTGGCCGCCGGACTCGGCGCGGCATCGTCGTCGTGTTCGTACGCCGCCGTGGCGTTGGCCCGGTCGCTCTTTCGCAAGGGCGCCAGCTTCGTCGCCGCCATGGCGTTCGAGATCGGTTCCACCAACCTGGTGGTGGAACTGGGCATCATCTTGGCCCTGCTGATGGGTTGGCAGTTCACCGCCGCGGAGTTCGTCGGCGGACCGCTGATGATCGTGGTGCTCGCCGTCTTGTTCCGGCTGTTCGTGCGCTCGCGCCTCATCGACGCCGCCCGCGAGCAGGCCGACCGCGGGATCGCCGGCTCCATGGAAGGCCATGCCGCCATGGACATGTCCATCAAGACACAGGGCTCGTTCGCTCGCCGGCTGTTTTCCGCGGAGGGTTTCACCTCCGTCTCCCACGTGTTCGCAATGGAGTGGTTGGCGATCCTGCGCGACCTCGTGCTGGGCTTGTTGATCGCGGGGGCCATCGCGGCGTGGGTGCCCGAAAAGTTCTGGCAGGTCTTCTTTTTGGCCGACCACCCCGGCTGGTCGGCGATCTGGGGGCCCCTGGTGGGACCGATCGTGGCCATCGTGTCGTTCGTCTGCTCGATCGGCAACGTTCCGCTCGCCGCGGTGCTGTGGAACGGGGGCATCAGTTTCGGCGGGGTCATCGCGTTCATCTACGCCGACCTGCTGATCGTGCCGATCCTGAACATCTACCGCAAGTACTACGGCACCAAGATGATGCTGACGCTGCTGGGCACGTTCTACGCCGCGATGGTCGCCGCGGGCTATCTAGTCGAATTGATCTTCGGCGCAACGAATCTCATTCCGAATCAGCGCAACGCCACCGTCATGGAGGCGACGATTTCGTGGAACTACACCACCTGGCTCAATATCGCCTTCCTCGTCGTCGCCGCCATTTTGGTCGTCCGGTTCGTCACGACGGGCGGAATCCCGATGGCGCGGATGATGGGCGGCTCCCCCGACTCCCCCGACGGGGGACATGAGCACACGCACGAGTGCCATTAGGCAACTGAGGCAGCCTCACGCTCTGATCGACTTGCCAACCAGCACATCAACGACGGCGCATATGACTGCCACGAATCGTGAAGATGCTTGATGCTTTTGGGGGAATTGCGGGCTAATCCATCCCGTCGTCGCCCCAGTGTCGCGGCGACTACCACGCCAACATCGACTAATGCCAGTCCGCCGACTCGCCCGAGTCCGGTACCGGATCTTGCCAGTCGTCTGGCGGCTCGATCCGAGCTTTAATGCCCGCATGGGTTTCAAGTAGGTACAGGAGGTGGGTTCCGTCGAACAACTCGATCGGCTTGCCCTGAGCGAAATCGAAGGATGCTTTTCCGTATCCACTTGTCGTGATGAGTATTCCCTTGGAGGCGCCCTCGTTCTGGAGTGTGCCAAAGAGGTCGCGGACGGCCGAGACACCGACGGTGTGTTTGTAACGCTTTGCTTGGATCACGACTTTGCCACCCAAGATAGGGTCGGTGTTGTAGGCAACGCAGTCGACGCCGCCGTCGCGGGAGGGTCGCGTCTGCCTGGTGTCCAAGCCGATCTTTTCGAACAGGTTTTGGATGAGCGACTCGAACTGTTGCGGCGTGAGTTCCATAAGATTGGGACGGTCGTCTAGCTCGCCGAGAGTGTCGATTTCGGCGATGAATCGCGGGTCCACCATTGAGAACTCAAGCACGGGACGTACGGGCGCCAACTCTGTGGGGCTCCTGGAGATTCCGGCGTTTAGGTACTTCAGGCAGGCCACGGGGTCAACCCGGTCGAGATCGATCTCAACGAAGGTGTCTCTGGTCGTCCGGACCGTGATCAAGCACGGCCGAGTCGGTTTTCCTGTGCGCGGATCTATCGTTTCCACAACGCCATTGAAGGCTACGACGTCGATGTGCTGCTTGGTATCGCACGCAAAAATGTTGGCTAGGCACAGCAGGGTTAGTTGTGCTATCGCGCCCGAGTAGAGAGACTTCACTTGCGCGGCCGGTCGGACCGTCGGCCGTAGCCGATCGGTGCTTCGTACGTACCGGTAGGCTTTGGCTGTCGGCACTACTTTCGCTGTCGGAAATTCGTACTCGACGACCAGCTGACGCGATTCAGGTGAGTATGCGAGTTTGGCGTTCGTGTCGAATCCTTCTGGCAGCTGGGGTTGCATTGTCGTCAGGATGGATTTGATCCAAACGGTGACGCCGTTTGGATCACCTTCGCGATAGCCGGCTGGTACGTCTATCCCGCCGGCTATCGACGGCAAGTTCTTTAGTCCGCCTGCCAGAAGGTTACTGAGGGCACGAACCTGAGCCTCAATGTGCGCATTTTCGACCTCCACTTGTGCCGTAATGCCATCGACGGCTAGTACGCGCACAAGATCGTCACCGGTTAGGTTGACGTCGTCGGCCCACCGCTCGCGTTGCCAGGCCTTTGCAGCCAATGCCTCCCGTTCGGCAGCTTCTGCACGGGCTTTCGCGGCGAGCTGGGCCTGTGCAGCAGCGCGTTCGGCAGCTTCTGCCCGGGTTTTCGCAGCGATCCTCTCCTGTTCAGCTGCTTGGGCTAAAGCAAGCTTCTGGGCTGCTGACCGCTTGGCCGAAAGATAGAAGGGAATAGACGCCAAGAACGCGAGATATGCCGCCTCAAACACCCAACCGGTGATTGTGCGCGCTGGTGACGGGTCAGCGGCTCCGAACTTAACGGCCAGATATGTTCCGAGAAACCACGGCCATGCGATTGCCAGCATGACCACCGCGACCCCGACCAAGAAGGCGATCACGGCGCCGTCATCGCTCGAACTGCCGCGTCGTCTAGCTGATGACATAAAACTCACCGGGTGCCCAACCGTCAGCACTGATGTTCATGCGCGGAAATAGTACGCGGCGGCGCGGGCAGCGGGTGCGGAAACGAAAGCTACTCAGGCGTTTACAGCGGCCTCACAGTCTGGGCACGCCGTTCACGCTAGCGACAATGAATGGTGAACAGGTTGCCATTTGCGGCACGCCCGGCGCGCATCCGTCCCCAGCGACGACTCGGCGAACACAAGCGTCGATCCGCTTTTCTTGCTCAGGTTCACGCTCCCGCCGTCATGGCTGCTCTGTCACGCGTTCTTCGGCCGTGCCAACAAATTGCAAGCCACGCTGGAGACACACCAGACATTTAGCGCGGCGCCACCCGGTCAAGGGTCGCAACCACAGAGGGGTCCGAGCCCCTACACCACCGGAGGAAAACTCCTACGAGACGACGACGACGATGACGAGCCGTAGCCGCTGGCATCAGTTGTGGCACAAAGCTTTAGGAGCGGGCGAGCTTCTCGCGCAGCCGGCGGTTGACCGGCTCGGGCAGTAACTCCGAGACGTCGCCGCCAAGTATGGCAACCTCTTTGGCCAACGACGACGACACGAACGAGTACCGCGGTGTCGTCGCGACGAAAAACGTGTCGACACCGGCGATGTGCTTGTTCATCTGCGCCATCTGCAGCTCGTACTCAAAGTCGGTGCCGGTGCGCAGCCCCTTGACGATGGCGGTCATGCCTTGCGACCTGACGAAGTCGACCACCAGGCCCTGGCCGGCCTCGACGCGAAGGTTGGGCAGATGCGTCGTCGACTCGGTGATCATCGCGATCCGCTCGTCGAGGTCGAACATGCCCTTCTTCGCGGGATTGGTCAGGATCGCCACCACCACCTCGTCGAACTGGGCCGACGCCCGCTCGAAGACGTCGATGTGGCCCAACGTCACTGGATCGAACGACCCCGGGCATACCGCGCCACTCATGACGAAAGACGGTACACGCCCGCCTCAGAGTCGTTCGGCCATCTCCAGCCGGGTGTCGCCGTACACCCGGGGCGGCGACACGGACCAGCCTGCCGGCCAGGTCAACGGCGCGCCGGTCGCCGCGCGCTCCACCACCGCCACGGTTCCGGCAGCCACCCAACCATGCGTGACCAAGGCGGCCAGCATGGCTTCGACCTCGGCGGACTCGACGTCGTAGGGCGGGTCGGCCAGGACGAGGTCGACCGGCCTCGCGGTCCCGGCCGCCAAAACGGTTGCGACCGCGCCGCGGCGCACCGCCGCACCTGCCAAGCCCAGGGCGTCGATGTTGCGTGCGATGACCGACGCGCTGCGCTGATCCGATTCCACGAACAACGCCGAGGCGGCACCGCGTGACAACGCCTCCAATCCCAGTGCGCCCGAACCGGCATAGAGGTCCAGCACCGCGGCGCCGGTCAGGTCATGGCGCGCGGTCAGGATGTTGAAGAGCGACTCGCGCACCCGATCGGTGGTGGGTCTGGTTCCCCGCGGCGGCACGGTGATCCGCCGGCCCCCCGCCGCGCCGCCGATGATCCGGGTCACCTGCCAACACTTACAGCAGCGTCGACCAATAGTCCCAGAACCGCGCCATGATCAGCAGGAACACGGCAGTGAACCACAGCGCGGTGACGGACCAGCGCCATTGGTACAGCACCGCCGCCACACCGTGGTCCCGGCGTTGCAGCGCGGGACGGCAGGCGATCGACGCGACGACCACCAGCAGCGTGATGGTGGCCGCCCAGACGACCATGCAGTACGGGCACAACGCGCCGATCTTGTACAGGCTCTGGTAAATCAACCAGTGCACGAACACCGCGCCGATCACCAGGCCGATCGTCTGTCCTATCCAATACCATTGCGGCAAACGGACTTTCGTCACGGCGAGCAGCCCGGTCACGACCACCACGGTGAACGCCACCAGGCCCAGCAGCGGGTTGGGGAATCCCAGCACCGACGCCTGCGGGGTGACCATCACCGAGCCGCACGACAGGATCGGGTTGAAGTTGCACGACGGCACATACGCCGGGTTGAGCAGGAGGTCGATCTTCTCCACCGTCAGCGTCGCGGAGGCAGCCAGGCCGATCACGCCGGCGATCAGCACCCACCACGCGCTGGGCGCCGGTACGCCTGCTTCGGGACGCGATTGCGGTGTCAGGTCGCCGGTTTCGGCTGACACCGGTGTGGTCACGCGGCCGCGGGGGCCACGGCGCCGTCGATGCCCGGCACGTCGCCCACGATGCTCTTGATCTTGGCCACCAGGGCGTCGGGTGTCGACGGGTCGTAGTCGTCGCCGTTGATCTTGATGGTCGGCGTGGCGTTGATCTTGGCGGCGGACGCCTCAGCGGTGACCTTCGCGATGTACTTTCCGCTGTTGATGCAGTCGGGCACCTTGCCGACGACGCCGGCCTCCCGGGCCAGCTCGATCAACCGGGCGTTGTCCGGGAAGCTGGTGCCGCGTTCGCTGGGCTGCAGGTCGGTGGTGTACAGCGCGGTGTGGAACCGCCGGAACGCGTCGAGGGACTCGTCGGCCACGCAGAGCGCCGCGGCGCCCGCCCGCGAGGGGTAGTTCTGGTTCCTGGCGTTGTCGAGGATGGCCACCATGGAGTAGTCCGCCGCAATGGCGCCGACGTCGATGAGCCTGGACACCGTCGGACCGAACGTGCGCTCGAAGTTGCCGCAGGCCGGGCACAGAAAGTCCTCGTAGAACGTGACCACGGCCTTGGGGTTGCTGGTACCGGGCTGGGTGACCAGTTTGCTCGACGTCACGCGAACCGTGTCGCCCCCGCCGATGGCGGCCGTCTTCTTGTGGTGGGTGACCACGATGTAGGAGACCAGCGCGACCAGGAAGATGACGACGACGGCGGTCCCGCCGATTTGAAAGAGTCGGCCCGATTTACCGTCGGCGGCCTTCATGTCAAAGCGCGGGGGGCGTTTGGATTTGTCGGCCACAGTCTGCGTGATCCTTCGGTACTCGGGTTGTCATTCGTCGGTGGGCGTCACTCGTTCGTGGGCGCCTCTAGGTTACCGGCGCCGACCGCGCGACAGGTCAGACTCGGCTCAGGTGGGCACGCAGAGCCGAAATCAGCTCGGTGGTCGCGGCGGCGCTGCCGCCGCCGAGCTGGAACAGGTTGGCGAAGCCGTGCGTCAACGAACCCATGCACCGCAGATCGACCGGGGTTCCGGCGGCCTGCAGGCCCGCCGCATAGCTCTCGCCTTCGTCGCGCAGCGGATCGAAACCCGCGACCGCGATCAGCGCCGGGGCGAGCCCGGCCAACGACTCGGCCAGCAGCGGCGATACCCGTGGATCCGCCCGGTCGATGCTCGAACGGCGCAGGTATTGCGACTCGAACCAATCGATGTCGCGCTTGGTCAGCAAGAACCCGCGGGCGAACAGGCTCAGCGAGCGGGTCTGCGTGGTGAAGTCGGTGCGTGGGTAGATCAGCCACTGCAGCACGGGGGCGGGCGCGCCCTCGTCGCGTGCCAGCTGGCAGACGACGGCGGCCAGGTTGCCGCCCGCGCTGTCGCCGCCGACGGCGACCCGGCCGGGCGCGGCGCCGAGCTCCTCGGCGTGGTCGTGCGCCCACCGGAAGGCGGCGTACGCGTCCTCGACCGCGGCCGGGGCCGGATGCTCGGGGGCCAGGCGGTAGTCGATCGACAGCACGTGGATGCCTGCATCGCGGCACGTCAACCGGCACAGCGCGTCGTAGGAGTCCAAGTCGCCGATCGACCATCCGCCGCCGTGATAGAAGACCAGCAGCGGCGCCGACGCCCCGTTGGCGGGACGGTAATGGCGCGCGGGGATGTCACCGGCCTGCCCGGGCAACGACAGGTCATCGACGTCGACGTGGATCTGCGGGCCGGGAAGTTCGAGCGACAGCTGGCGCATCTGAGCGCGCGATGCAGCCGGGTCGTCGTCGACGACCAGGCCGTCGATTCCGACGGCCCGCAGACCGGAGAGCATCAGCTGAAGCGTCGGATCCAGCGTGTTGCCGTCGATGGTCACCGAGCGGCCCCCGAACAGCGCGCGCTTGGCGGGTGTCGGGATCCACGGAATGACCTTGACACCGATCGTGGATACGGCGCCCTGCATGCGACTGGCCAGGCGCATGGGCGGGTGTTTCACACCGAGGTGAAGGTCGGGCGCGGGCACGCTCTTGGTCATGGACACTCCCTCGGTTGAACGTCTTCGGCCCCGGCGGCCACCGAGCGGGCGCGGCTCGTGCCTGGGCTGCGCGCCTACCGGCAGGCCGATTACCGGTTCCGGTGCGCCGTGTGACCAACTCTACGTGGTGCGGAATTTGTGAAATGCGGACCAGGGGCGGATATCACCGCGCCCCGCCGCGCCGTAGATGAGGTGGTATTTTCCAGGCCGGTAATATCGTGATCCCCTAGCCGAACCGCCTAACGGATTGCGAGCAGCTTCGACGTGTTCGATTTTCGAACTCAGCGCCTTCAACTCGGCGCCGATGCAATGTCGATCTCCTCGCTCGATGACGGCATCAGGTTGGCCCCACGACCCTTCAATTTCACAGGCAGGTGAATGACATTGGCTGGCGAGTCGGGCGCTGCCGTGCCCTCTGTAGCGCTTAATGACGAAAACACGATGCCGGTGCTTGGCCTCGGTGTCGCGGACTTATCGGAGGACGAGACCGAACGCGCGGTCTCGGCTGCGCTGGAGATGGGCTGCCGGCTGATCGACACCGCCGCCGCCTACGGCAACGAAGCGGCTGTCGGCCGCGCCATCGCGGCCTCCGGAATTCCCCGCGCGGAACTGTTCGTCACCACCAAACTGGCCAGCGCCGACCACGGATTCCTGCGATCCATCGAGGCGTGCAAGGAGAGCCTGGAGCGCCTCGGCCTGGATTACCTCGACCTGTACCTGATTCACTGGCCCGTGCCGTCACGGGGTGAGTACGTGAATTCGTTCGGCGGGCTGATCCAGTGCCGCGGGGACGGGCTGGCCCGTTCGATCGGCGTCTCGAACTTCACCGAAGTGCATGTCACCGACATCATCGACCTGACCTTCGTCACGCCGGCGGTCAACCAGGTCGAACTGCACCCGCTGCTCAATCAGGCCGAGATCCGCAAAGCCGACGCCGAGCACAACGTCGTCACCCAGGCCTACACGCCGTTGGCGCTGGGGAAGCTGATGGACAACCCGACGCTGACCTCGGTCGCCGGCGAGTACGGCAAGACTCCCGCACAGGTGCTGCTGCGGTGGAACCTGCAGCTGGGCAACGCGGTGGTCTTCCGGTCGGCCAAGCCCGAGCACATCGCCGGGAATCTCGACGTGTTCGACTTCGAGTTGGCCGCCGAGCACATGGACGCGATCAACGGGCTCAACGACGGCACCAGGTTGCGCCCGGACCCCAACACCTTCGAGGGCGCCTGAGTCAGCCCGCCGGGCAGGTGGCCGCCGCCTGACGCAAAACCCCCGTCGACGGCTGGTCCACCGGTAGCGCGTAACCGCGCAGCACCGCGATGAACTGCATGGCGTATTGACAGGCGAACGCGGCGTTCGGCGGCATCCATTGCGCGGGCGCCGCGTCGCCCTTGTCCTGATTGGCCTGCCCGTCGACGGCCAGCAGGTTGGCCGGATCGTTGGCGAACCGCAGCCGCTCGTCGGCGGGCCAGGTGTAGGCGCCCATGTCCCAGGCGTAGGCGAGCGGGACGATGTGGTCGATCTGCACCGCCTCGCCGACCTTGGCGCCGCGCGCAAAGGCGATGGTCTTGTTGGTGTACGGATCGTGCAGGGTGCCGGTGGCCACCGCGTCCGGGCATCGCTTGGTCGACACGAACGTCTTGTCGACGAGGTCGCGGTTGAGGATGTCGTCGCGGGTGTCGCAACCGTTGTGCCCCATCGGGGCGTCGTTGTCGTCGGTCCACGCGTCGCCGAACGCGGCCCTGCGGTAGTCATACCGGTGCGCCCGCAGCGGCAGCACCGCGATACCCGCGAGCACATCGGTGCCCGGCTGCACCGTCGGGACGTCGGCGCGCGCCGCGTATTCGTCCGCGTGCCTGGCCGCCGAGGATCCGACCGTCTGGTAGGCCACCACCAGCGCCAGGGCCGCGACCGCGCACAACCACAGCAACACCTTGCGGTTCATGACTTGTCCAGGTATTCGATCCGGTCGGTGTTGACGAAAGGTGCTGCCAGCAAAGCCAATTCGGGGCTTGTCGGGTTGTCGGCGTACGTTCGGACGCAGAAGTCGCGCGCCGCCTCGATGACGTCGCGGTGATCGGCCAACGACAGCAGCCGCAGATTGATGGCGCGACCGGACTGGTTGCGGCCCAGGACGTCTCCCTCGCGGCGCTCCTTGAGGTCCAGGTCGGCGAGCGCGAACCCGTCCAAGGTCGAGGCGACGGCGGAGAGCCGCTTGCCCGCCGGCGACTGCGGTGAGACCCAGCTGGCGAGCAGGCACAGGCTGGGATGTTGGCCGCGGCCGATGCGGCCCCGCAGCTGATGGAGTTGGCTGATGCCGAAGCGGTCGGCGTCCATCACCAGCATCACGGTGGCATTGGGGACGTCCACGCCCACCTCGATGACGGTGGTGCACACCAGCACATCGATCTCACCGGCCCGAAACGCCGCCATCGCCGCGTCCTTCGCGTCGGCGGACAACCGACCGTGCATCAGCCCAAGCCGCAGGCCGGACAACTCGCCCGACCGCAACCGTTCGTAGAGTCCCACGGCGGTTTCCGACGGTTTGGCGTTCTGCTCCTGCTTGTCCGGGTCGTCCGTCTCGTCGATCCGGGGCGCCACCACGTAGGCCTGGCGGCCGGCGGCGACCTCTTCGGTGATGCGCCGCCAGGCCCGCTCGAGCCAGGCCGGCTTGTCCTTGACAAAGATGACGTTGCTGGTGATGGGCTGGCGTCCGCGCGGAAGCTCGCGCAGCGTCGAGGTTTCCAGATCGCCGTAGACGGTCAGCGCGACCGTGCGCGGTATCGGCGTGGCCGTCATCACCAGCAGGTGCGGCGTGACACCGGGACGGGCCTTGGCCCGCAACTGATCTCGCTGTTCGACGCCGAACCGGTGTTGCTCGTCGACCACCACCATGCCCAGGTTGTGGAACTCCACCGCGTCCTGCAACAGCGCATGGGTGCCGACGACGATCCCGGCCTGACCGCTCGCCACCTCGTCACGGACCTGCTTCTTCTGCGCCGCGGTCATCGAACCGGTGAGCAGCGCGACCCGGGTGGCCACCCCGCCTTCACTGTCCGCACCACCCAGCTGACCCGCCATCGCCAACGGGCCCAGCACGTCGGTGATCGACCGAAGATGTTGGGCGGCAAGGACTTCGGTGGGCGCCAGCAGCGCGCACTGGTAACCGGCGTCGACCAGCTGCAGCATTGCCAGCACCGCGATGATGGTCTTCCCGGACCCGACCTCGCCCTGCAGCAAGCGGTTCATCGGCCGGGTCGCCGACAGCTCCCTGGCGAACACGTCGAGCACTTCGCGTTGTCCCGCGGTCAGTTCGAACGGCAACCGCCCCAGCAGTTCCGCGGACAGACCGTCGGAGCGCGGCGGCGCCGGCGGCCCCGATTCCGACAGCTCGCTGTGCCGCCGGGCGACCAGCGCCCACTGCAACCCGACGGCCTCGTCGAAGGTCAGGCGCTCCCGGGCCCGCGTGCGCGCCGACTCGTCCTCGGCCAGATGAATGTCGCGCAACGCGCGATCCTCGGAGACCAGGTGGTGCCGGTCGCGCAGATCGGCGGGCAACGGGTCATCCACCGGATCCAGGACGTCGAGCACCTGGCGCACGCACCGGAAGATGTCCCAGCTCTGCACCTTGGTGGTGGCCGGATAGATCGGGAAGAACGCCCGCTCGAACGCCGCCATCTGCAGTTCGCCGGTGGTGGCCTGCGAGGCGATGGCGATGTTCTTCAGCGAACTGGTGCCCCGGTTCTTGCCGTCCGGGGAGTCGAGGATGAGGAACGCCGGATGGGTCAGCTGCATGACGTCCTTGAAGAACCCGACCTCCCCGGAAAGCATCACCTTGGTGCCCTTGGTCAGGTCCTTCTTCAGGTAATTGGCGTTGAAGAAGGTCGCGGTCACCTTGTTGCGGCCGGAGCCGAGGGTGATGCGGTGGCAATCCTTCTTCGGGGTCTTCTTCATCGGCCAGGTCTTGGTCTCGGCGATCGTGTCGACGATGGTGATGTGCTCGCCGGCCGGCGGGCGCTGGTGGTCGGCGTCCCAGCGGGTCGCGCCCTCGGTGTAGCTGCGCGGATAGTGGCGCAGCAGATCGTCGACGGTACGGATGCCCAGCTCCTCGTCGAGCTGGTCGGCGGCCTTCGCGCCCACCACGAAGTCCAGCCGGTCGCGCAGCGACGCCACGGCTACTCGACCCCGATCAACAGCGCGTCACCGCGGTGGCCGGTCCGGTAGGTGACCAGCTCGGTCCCCGGGTGGTGATCGTGCATGTGTTCTTCCAGGGTGTCGCCCAGGGCCGCGGCCGCATCGTCGGTTTCGATGCCCGCGCCCACCAGCACCGTCACCAGGTCGCCGCCGGAGGCCAGCAGCAGGTCGAGCAGACCGATCGCCGCCGCGGTCGCGTCGGCGGCGACGATCAGCACCTCATCCCCCGCGATGCCCAGGCCGTCGCCCGGCTGGCAGCGGCCCGCCCAGGTCAGCGCGCTCTCAGTCGCGACGCGCACCGAGCCGTGCCGGGCCGCGCCCGCGGCGCGCGCCATGGTGTAGCCGTCGTCCACCGCCTGCCGGTCGTTTTCGTGCACGGCCAGCGCGGCCAGCCCCTGCACCATCGATCCCGTCGGGATCGGGACCACATCGATGCCCCAGCCGATGGCCGCCGTGCACCCGGCCACCAGTTCCTCGGCCGGCACGTACCCGTTGGGCAGGACCATCACCTGCGCGGCACCGGTGTCGACCACCGCCCGCATCAGCTGGTGGGCGCTGATGTTGGTGACCGGGTCGCCCGCGGCCGGATCGCACTGCAGCACGCAGGCGCCTTCCCCGCCGAACAGCTCGGCGGCACCCTCCCCGTCGACGACGGCGAGCACCGCGCGTTCCCGCGTCCAGCCGCCCGCCGGCAGCCCGGTGGCGCCGGAGCTCAACGCCGAAATCACGATGCGGCTCAGCCGTCCCGCGGCCAGCCCCGCCTCGACCGCGGCGCCGGCGTCGTCGGTGTGCACGTGCACCGAGTACGCGCGCTGCGCCGACGAGGTGGCGGCGGCGATACCCACGGAGTCGCCCAGCTCGCCGAGCCGGTCACGCAGCGCGTCGGCGGCGGCCGGATCGCAGCCCTCCAGCCGGTACATCACTTCGAATTGCGGCGCGGGGCGTTCCGCGGCGCCCTGCGGCTGCGGCGCGCGCGGCGACAGCTCGTACACGGTTCGGGCGGGCGCCTGTCCGATGACGGCGGTGCGCAGGGCGTCCAGCAGCACCAGCAGGCCGCGCCCGCCCGCGTCCACGGCCCCGGCGTCGGCCAGCACGTCGAGCTGTTCGGGCGTCTTCTCCAGCGCCACGACCGCCGCGTCACCGGCGGCGACGATCGCCGAGGGGAGGTCGTCCCCGGCCTGGGCGCACTCCGCGACGGCGTCGGCGGCGGCGCGCAGCACCGAGACGATGGTCCCGGGGATCTCCTCCCCGCCCATCGACGTGATGACCAGGTCAACACCGCGACGCAGCGACGCCCCGAGCAGGGCCGCGTCGATGTGGGACAGCTCGCCGCCGGAATCGGCGGCCGCGACGGCGGTGGTGTCGGCGATGCCGCGCAGGATCTGCGACAAGATCACGCCGGAGTTGCCGCGGGCGCCGTTCAGGGCGCCCGCGGACATGGCTGCGGCGGCCTTGGCGACGCAGGCCGAACCGCCCTCGGAACCGAGGCCGGCGCTGGCCTCGGCCAGCGCCGAACGCATGGTGAACAGCATGTTGGCCCCGGTGTCGGAATCGGCAACCGGGAAGACGTTGAGCCGGTTGATCTCGTCGATGTGGGTGATGAGGTCGCTGACGGCGGTGTGCGCCCAGTCCCGCAAGGTGGTCGCGTCCAGTCGACGCTCCGACGGTCCCAGTGTGATCCACCTCCTCCGGTGCCTGCCGGTGCCCAGCCCCCGGTGGGCGCCAGCGTAGCTCGGCGACTCGGCGGACGACTGCCCGTGACCACCACCCGCTCGCGGGGCCGCCCGGCCCATTGAGCCTAGCCAGGCGCGACGACAAAGGTGCTGATCGTTTTGGTGGTTGCCACGACAATCGGTATCCTGGTTGGGCCCGGGTCAACCCGGGATGTCCCGGCCACGTGTGAGACCGCCGAGCCGGACCCCCGAGATTTGAGGAGCTTGAACAATGGCCGCTGTGTGCGACATCTGCGGGAAAGGCCCCGGCTTCGGCAAGTCGGTGTCGCACTCCCACCGCCGCACCAGCCGCCGGTGGGACCCCAACGTCCAAACCGTGCACGTTGTCACCCGCCCGGGCGGCAACAAGCAGCGCCTCAACGCCTGCACCTCCTGCATCAAGGCCGGCAAGGTCGCCAGGGGCTAGTCCGGGCCTAGTCCGCAGCTACATCGCGGCTACATCACCGGCTACATCACGGCTTACATCACGATGTGCCCGGCGTCGACGGGTATCGACACGCCCGTCACGTAGCGGGCGCGCGGACCGACCAGCCACAGCACCGCTTCCGTCACGTCTTGCGCTTCGACCAGCGGCACGTCGGGCAGCAGCATCTGCGAGACGGCCGGGTTGGGGTTCTCCAGCATCCGGTTGACGACGAAGTCGTTGAGGATCATCGGCGTCATGACGCCGCTGGGGTGCACCGAGTTGACCCGGATCTTGTGTGGCGCATAGGCATTGGCCGCTGACCGCATCAACCCCACCACCCCGTGCTTGGACGCGGCGTAGGCGAACATCGCCGCACTGCCGTCGCCGCCCCGGCCCGTCAGCCCCTGCGAGGAGCTGACCAGCACGATCGACCCGCCTCGGCCCTTGCGAATGATCGAGGGCACCGTCGCCAGCAACGTGTGCCACACGCCCTTGAGGTTGGTATCGACGATCGTGTTGAACACGGGCTCGGAATGGGCTTCCGGGTCACCGATCGCCACCACCCCCGCGTTGGCGACGACGATGTCCACCTCCCCGAGGTCGTCGATCCCGCTTTGCACCGCGGCCTCCAGTTGCGCCAGGTCGCGAACGTCGGCGACGACGGGCGCCACCTTGCGGCCCGTGGCTTCGACCAGCCGCGCGGTCTCGTCGAGATCCGATTTGCTGCCCAGCGGGTAAGGGATCGCGTCGATATCGGCGCAGATGTCCACCGCGATGATGTCGGCGCCCTGTTCGGCGAAGGCCACCGCGTGACTGCGGCCCTGGCCGCGCGCCGCACCGGTGATGACGGCGACCTTGTTGTCGAGTTCACCCATGACTACACCTCCAGCTTCGTGCCGGTCTCTTGCTCGGCGAAGGCCACCAGGCGGGCGGCCGTGTCGTAGTCGCAGGCAACCGGCGATCGGCCGATCAGCACCGGTCCGCCGCGCAGGCCGAACCTGCCGGTGACCCCGACGTAGCTGCCCGGGGGCAGCGGTTCGCTGATGCAGTACAGCGTGGGCGCCGCGCCTTCGTCGATGTCGTTGGCCAACCGGTCGGCCACCACCTTGACCACTTTGTGGGCCACCGACATCATCGGCGAGTCGCCGAGCTGCGACAGGTTCGAGGCCACCCAGCCCGGGTGGGTGAGTTGGGTGTCGACCGCGGATCCGGCGGCACGCAACCTGCGGTCCAGCTCCAGGCCCCAGAGCATGACCGCGAGCTTCGATTGCGCGTAGGCGCCCAGCCGCGTCCACTTGTGCCGGCGCAGGTGCAGGTCGTCGAGGCGCAGCTGCGCCGAGCGGTGCGCGTCGGAGCCGACGTTGATGATCTGGGTCCGCACTTTGGGCAGCAGCAGATTGGTCAGCGCGAACGGCCCGAGCAGGTTGGTGCCCAGTGTCTTCTCGAATCCGTCCACCGTGTCGGTGCGGCGCTCGGTCAGCGCGCCGGCGTTGTTGATCAGGATGTCGATGTCGCCGTCGATCGACGAGGCGAACGCCCGCACCGAGGACTGGTCGGCGAGGTCGACCCGGGCCACTTCGGTCGATCCGCCCATTTCGGCCGCGCGTTGCTCGCCCAACTCGGTGTTGCGCACCGCCAGGATCACGTGCGCACCGGCTTTCGTCAGGGCGCGGGCGGTGCCCAGCCCGACGCCGTTGGTCGCTCCGGTCACAATGATTCGTTTGCCGGTCAGGTCGCCGAGCCGGCTCGGGGTCCAAGGTAACGTCACGGCGATCAAGAGTAATGGTCGGTTCTATGTAAATTGGGCCGGTTCTGCCACCATTGTTCGCGGACGCGGAGGAGACGGCTCGACAGGTGGTTCCACATGAGTGACAGCGCGCGAGAAATCACCAACCTGATCTACACCTACGCCGAGCTTCTCGATGGAGGCGACCTGGACGGCGTGGCCCGGCTCTTCGAACACGGGCGCATCTGCGGGGTGGAGAACGGTCCACCGGAGACGGTGTTCGCCGGGTCCGCCCGGGTGCGCGAGATGTACGAGATGGCGACGCGCATCTACTCCGACGGCACCCCGAAGACCAAACACAACACGACCAACGTGCAGCTGTACATCGACGAGGCCGACGGGACCGCCCGCAGCACGTCCTACTATTGCGTCACCCAGGCCACCCCCGACCTTCCGCTGCAGGTGATCGTGACCGGGCACTACAAGGACACCTTTGCGCGGGTGGACGGCGTCTGGCGATTCGACAGCCGCACCATGTTCGTCGACCAGGTCGGCGACGTCAGCCGGCATTTGAAGTTCTGAGCGCGTGGCCGAGGAGCAGCGCATGCCTGATCACCCCGTCGCGACCAAATCCCAGCACGAACAGGAGCTGGCCGCACTCGACCTGATCGAGCATCCCACCGTCAAGGCCGCCTATCAGAGGGTGGGCGAGACCTGGCTGGGCCGGGCCAAGGCGTCGAAGGCGATGCGGGAGCGGTTCGAGGAGGCGTTCGCCGAGGTGATGTTCTCGGCGGCGGTGTGGTCGTCCAACCAGGACAAGCTGCGGCCGAAGGTCAGCTGCATCACCCGGCTGGCGCACCGCGTCGAGGGCCGGCGCATCCCCGGATCACGGTGGGGCATCGACAATCCCGACAGCGTGTACCGGGTGATCCCGATCTCCGGCGACGAGCGCTACGAGATCCACGGCCGGGTGGGCGAGCACCGGATGACGGAGAACTACTTCACGTTGTGGGATGCCCACATGGGCACCGTCGGCGTGCTCAACGGCCGCACCATGCGGGTCGACTCCGACGGCTGCTTCACCATCACGGTGGACGCCGACCCCGCCGGCGGACGGCCCAACCACGTGCAGACCTCCCCCGCGGCGCACGAGTTCTACATCCGCGACGTACTGCTGGACTGGGCCCGCGACGACCCCAATCACCTTGAGGTGCAACGGCTCGGCGGCCCGCTGGTGACCCCCGCGCGCACGCTCGACGAACAGGCCGAGGCCACCGCGGCGATGATGGATTACTTCGCCAACTTCACCGGCAAGCTCAGCCACGGCGTGTACAAGATGCCGGCCAACCACTTCGACCTGGCCTGGTCGGCCGACAAGGCCGGCGCGATGCGCAACCAGGTTTACGTCATGGGCCGCTTCGATCTCGCCCCCGACGAGGCGTTCGTGGTGGACCTCAACGACGGTGGCGCCGAGTACTTCACGGTGCCACTGAGCAACACCTGGGGCACCACGCTGGACATCCTCGACCGCACCGGCAGCCTGAACAAGGCGCAATCGGTGGCCAACGAGGACGGCGGCTACACCTATGTGATCTCCCCTACCGATCCGGGCGTGGCCAACTGGATCGACTCCGATGGGCTACGCGAGGGCATCCTGACGCTGCGGATGGCGGAATTCGGCGAGGCGGGTCCCCGCGAAGATCTGGGCGCGCACGGGCGGGTGGTCAAGCTGGACCGGCTCGACGCCGAGGTGCCGCACCTGCCGCCGGTGGGTCGGCAGCAGAGGGCAGCCGAACTCGCCGAGCGCCGGGCCGCGTATCTGCGGCGCCTGCCGGAGGGGGCGGCCTGAGGTGGCGCGCTGGCTGATCACCGGATGCTCCACGGGCTTTGGTCGCGAAATCGCCCGTGCGGCACTGGAAGCGGGCCACGACGCGGTGGTGACCGCGCGGCGGGCCGAAGCGGTGCGCGACGTCGTCGACGAGTTCGGCGATCGCGCCGTGGCCGTCGCGCTCGACGTGACGGACCCCGAGCAGATCGCGGCGGCGGTGTCGGCGGCCGAGGCGGCGTTCGGCGGCGTCGACGTCCTGGTCAACAACGCCGGTCACGGCTACCTGTCCGCCGTGGAGGAGGGCGAGGACGCCGAGGTTCGGAAGCTGTTCGAGGTCAACTACTTTGGCGCTGTCAACATGATCAAGGCGGTGTTGCCGGCCATGCGTGCCCGCGGCTCCGGGCACATCATCAACATGTCATCGATGACCGGCCTGGTCGCCAATCCGCCCAACGCATATTACTCGTCGACGAAGTTCGCGCTGGAGGCGATCACCGAGGCGCTCGCCGCCGAGGTGCGGCCGTTGGGCATCAAGGTGACCGCCATCGAACCGGGCGCCTTCCGCACCGACTGGGCGACACGGTCGATGAAAGAAACCGGCACGCCGATAGCCGATTACGTCGACGTGGCGGCGCGCAAGGATTTGATCAAGCAGTTCGCCGATCACCTCCCCGGCGATCCGAAGAAGGTCGCCGCCGCGGTACTGATGGTGACCACGCTCGAGGAGCCACCGCTGCGGCTGCTGCTGGGCCGCGACGTGCTGAAGGCCATGCGCGACAAGCTCGCCGCGCTCTCGTCGTCGATCGAGGAATGGAAGTCCGTCACCAAGGACGTCAATTTCGAGGGTGCGTAAGTTCACTCGTCAGTTCACTCGTCGAGGAAGACGGCGTGCCGGCCCACCGGGTCGCGCCCGATGTGCAGGTTGTTGGCGGGGAAATCGGGATCGGAGTAGCCGATCGCCAGGCCGCACAGGATGTTCAGCTCCGGCGGGATGTTCAGCTGCTCGCGCACGACGTCGGGATAGCCGGCGATCGCCACCTGCACGCAGGTGCCCAATCCCCGCGCGGTCAGGGCCAGCACCAGCGTCTGCAGGAACATGCCGACGCCCATACTGTCGGCGTAGCCGAGGTCTCGGTTCATGCACACGATGCCGCCCAGCGGTGCGCGGAAGAACTCCCAGTTGCGCAGCACGGCGATGCGCCGCGCCTCGGTGTCGTGGCGGGCAATGCCCATCGCACCGTAGACGTGTGCGCCGGTATCGCTGCGGAAATGGGCGAACTCGACGGGCAGCTGCGGCACCTTGGGTGGCTCGGAGCGCGCCCTTTCCAGCATGGCGGCGACCAACCGGTCGCGCGCCGCACCCGAGACGAACACCACGTGCCATGGCTGCACGTTGGAATTCGACGGCGCGCGCATGGCCAGTTCCAGCGATTCCTCCACCAGGTGGCGCGGCACCGGGTCAGGCAGAAAGAGCCGTGTCGAATGCCGCTGGCGGATGGTGTCTTCGAGGTCGTACATGGCTCCATGTTGTCAGGGCCGCTGGGGGCGATCGCGAGCGCGGCGAAGCCGGGCGAGGCGGTCGCCCCCATCTGCCCCAGCGGCGATCGCGAGCGCGGCGAAGCCGGGCGAGGCGGGTCGCCCCCATCTGCCCCAGCGGCGATCGCGAGCGCGGCGTAGGCCGGGCGAAATGGGTCGTTACGTCAAACGGGTTCGTCGTCGTCGGTGTCGCGGAGGAATCGTTCGGGGTGGTGGTAGCTGTTGGTGCGGGGTTGTCCGCGGTCCAGGTGCGGTGGCGGCAGCCATTCGGTTTCGCCGCGGGCGTTGGTGCGGGTGGTCCAGCCCTGTTCGGCGAGTCGGTTGTCGGGGCCGCACGCCAGGGTGAGGTCGTCGATGTCGGTGCGGCGGGTGGCTTGCCATCCGCGGACGTGGTGGACCTGGCTGTGGTAGGCCGGGGCGTCGCAGCCGGGTTTCGTGCAGCCGCGGTCCTTGGCGTACAACATGATTCGCTGGGCGGGCGAGGCGAACCGTTTGGTGTGATGCAGCGCCAGCGACCTGCCCCTGTCGAAGATCGCCAAGTAATGGTGAGCGTGGCCCGCCCAGCGGATCACGTCCGACATCGGCACCAGCGTGCCGCCGGCGGTCAACGCCTTACCGGCCGCGGCCTCCAAGTCCTGCAACGTGGTGGTGACCACGATCGAGACCGGCAGGCCGTTGTGTGAACCCAGTTTTTCGGAGGCGAGCAGGCCGCGCAGTCCGGCCAGGAAGGCGTCGTGATTGCGCTGGGCGGTGCTGCGGGTGTCACGGCGCACCGCGTCCTCATCCGGTGTCTCATCGACCACCGGCGTTTCGTCGTCGGGGTTGCACACCCCGGGCGCGGCCAGCTTGGCCATCATGGCCTCGATCGCGGCCCGTAGTTCGGGGGTCACCAAGCCACTCAGGCGCGACATGCCGTCGAATTCCTGCTGGCCAAGGACGATTCCACGCTTGCGGGCCCGCTCGGCGTCGCTGAAGTCCCCGTCGGGGTGCAGCCAATCCATGAGCCGCTTTGCGTAGGTGGCCAATTCGTCGGGGCGATACCCGGCGGCCTTGCCGGCCAGGTCGGCTTCGGCGGCTTGGCGGGTGAACGCGTCGACCTCAACCGGCAGATGAGCCAGGAAGCCGCGGATCACCTTGACGTGCCCATCACCGATCAGACCCGCGCGTTGACCGGCCGCGGTCGCACTCAACTGCGGTGCCAGCGGCTCACCGGTCAGCGCCCGGCGCTCGCCCAGGTCGGCGGCTTCCTCGATGCGGCGGGCGGCCTCGGCCTTGGTGATCCGCAACCGGTCGGCCAGCCCAATGCGCAGCGAACCGCCCAACTCTTCGGGGCCGGCCTGGGCGTCGAGCTGGTTGATCAACGCATGTTGCGGGGCGCGCAGCATGCGGGCCACGCGTTCGACCCGCTCCAAGGCGCGCAGCCGCTCCGGGGTGGTGAGGACATCAAAAGACAAGCCGCACAGGCGGTCCGCGTCGTCGTCGAGCGCGTCGATAACCTCGACGATCTCGTCACGACTGCTCGCACCCATACCCCAAACCCTAGAAACCCCCACCGACAAAAACGTCCGCGTTGTGACCAGTGAAACGAAAGTGGCACAAGGGATTACGTGACACAAGGGATTACAGAGCGGCCGCGACTCTGGAGACAGGAACCGGCCTAGTCGCGGACGACGATGACCGTCTTGCCGGGGCGATGGCCGGGGCGCCCACCGCTTTCGAATGCCTCGCGGCCCTTCTCCAGCGGGAAGATCTCGGCGATGTCGACCCGCAACCGACCGCCGTCAACCAGCGCAGCGAGCTCCATCAACTGCCCCCGGTTCGGCGTGACGATGAAAAACGTTGCCGTGATGCCGTATTCGTCGGCCCGGCCCGCCGGCGGCGGGGCCGACAGGGTGACCAGCCGCCCACCGCGCCGGACCACCGGGAACGACCGGTCCAGCGTCGCCCCGCCGACGGTGTCGATCACGACGTCGTAGACCGCGTCGTCGAACGCCTCGGTGCGGACATCGATGACCCGGGCGGCCCCGTATCCGCGGACCAGGTCGCCGGCATCGCTGCGCACGGTCGCGGTGACGAGCGCCCCCAGCATGGCGGCCAGCTGAACCGTCAAACCGCCCACGCCGCCCGCGCCGCCGTGCACCAACACCGACTCGCCCGGTTGCACGCCGGCGTGGTCGACCAGGGCTTGCCACGCGGTCAGGCCGGCCAGTGGCAGCGCGGCCGCAACGGGGTGCGAGGCCGATGACGGCTTGGCGGCCAGGTCCGCCGCGGGGACGCTGACGAATTCGGCCGCGGCGCCGTCGCGGTCGAACGGGATCAGCCCGTACACCTCGTCGCCGGCCGTGAAATCCGCCACGCCCGCCCCTGTTTCGGCGACGACACCCGATAACTCGTGCGAGGGGATCACCGGCGTCCGGCTGACACCGTCCCGGGTCCAAGTCTCCTCCCACGTCAACTCGTCGAACGTGATGGCGGCCGCATACACGGCCACCAGGACCTCGCCCGCGGCCGGGGCCGGCACGGGCGCCCGCTCGACGACCAGCTGCTCCGGGCCGCCCCTGTGGTGCGCCCGCAACGCCGTCATCTCGGTCATGGCAGCCGCCAATCGATCGGGTCGGCGCCCATGCCCGTCAAGAGTTCGTTGGCGCGGCTGAACGGACGCGACCCGAAGAACCCCCGAGAAGCCGACAGCGGCGACGGGTGCGGCGACTCGATCGCCACGCAATTGCCTTCGGCCAGAATCGGTTTGAGTGTCGACGCGTCGCGTCCCCACAGGATCGCCACCATCGGCTGCGAACGCGCGGCCAGCGCGCGGATCGCGCACTCGGTCACTACCTCCCAGCCCTTGCCCCGGTGTGACGCCGGATTACTGGGGCGCACGGTGAGCACCCTGTTCAGCAGCATCACCCCGCGACCGGCCCACGGCGTCAGGTCGCCGCACGAGGGCAGCGGATGACCGAGGTCGGCGGCGTATTCGTCGAAGATGTTGGCCAGGCTGCGCGGCAGTGGACGCACGTCGGGGGCCACCGAAAAGCTCAGTCCCACCGCGTGTCCCGGTGTCGGGTACGGGTCTTGGCCGACGATCAGCACCCGAACGTTGTCGAATGGAAAGGTGAAGGCGCGCAACACGTTCGGGCCGGCCGGCAGGTACCTGCGCCCGGCCGCGATCTCGGCCCGCAGGAACTGGCCCATCTCGGCGATCCGCTCGGCCACCGGCTGCAGCGCGGCAGCCCAGCCCGGTTCGACGAGTTCGGTCAACGGCCTCGCCGTCATCGGGCTCCTCCCATGGCATCGATCACCTTAGTCGTCATATGTCGTCATATGTCGTCATATGACTGCCAGCCCGCGTAGCCGGTCCACTCCTGCCCGTCGACAAGCACTCCGGCCTTCCCCTCGAGAACCCGTCCGATGATTCGCCATCCGGCGGGCGCGGGCCCTGCGAAGCACGCCACCAGGGCATGATCCTCTCCGCCGCCCAGCACCCACGCCCACGGATCGGCGCGCACGGCGGCGGCGGCGGCCGTCAGTGCGTCGTGGTCCGCGCCCAGCGCCGCCGTCGACAGATCCATCGCCACACCCGACGCCTCGGCGACGTGCCGCAGGTCGGCGACCAGGCCGTCGGACACGTCGATCATCGCCTGCGCTCCCCCGGCCGCCGCCGCGACGCCCTGGCCGTAGGGCGGCTGCGGGACCAGATGCCGGCGGCGCAGGGTGTCGAAGCCTTCGATCCCCTTGCCCAACAATGAAAGGCCGGCGGCCGAGCGGCCCAGCTCGCCGGCGACCGCGATCACCGAGCCCGCCCTCGCCCCGGACCGCAGCACCGGGGCGCGGCCGTCCAGGTCGCCGAGCACCGTCACCGAGATCACCCACTGCGGGCAGCTGACCAGGTCGCCGCCGGCGATGCCCGCGCCGATGCGCTGGGCCTCGTCCCACATTCCGCCGACCAGCGCGTCGACGTCGGCCGCCGACGTGTCACCCGGCGCGCCAAAAGCCACCACGAAGGCCGTGGGCCGCGCGCCCATCGCCTCGATGTCGGCGGCGTTCTGGGCGATGGCCTTGCGGCCGACGTCGTGCGGGGTCGACCAGTCCAGCCGAAAGTGCCGGTCCTGCACCAGCATGTCGGTCGACACCGCGACGCGCCGATCCACGGCGTGCACCACGGCCGCGTCGTCACCCGGTCCGACCACCACCGCGGCCGGCTGGCGGCGGCCGCGCACCAGGCGATCGATGACGGTGAACTCACCCAGCTGCTGCAGGGTGGGGTTTGATGGCTCCTCGCCCACGCCACCTCCTTCGGCGCGTCCTCGCCCTGTGCGGGCCTCCGTCCGGTCGCCGACCTGCGGTAAGTTTGATTACTGCCCGCGCGAGCGGCCCGCGCCAGTGTAGAGGCCTGCGATGTCGTGCCAGAGATAGGAGGTGCGCGGGCGGTGACGACCGACGCCGATAGCGTCCCCCGTGACGACGGGGGGCCGCCGCCCGCGGTGATCATCGCCGCGGTCGCCCTCGCCGTCGTGGCGATCGGCGTGGTCCTGGTGATCGCGGCGAACCGCGAGGCGCCGCCCCAACCGGTTGCCGTACCCGCCGCCCCGGCGCCGCGGGCCGACAGCCCCGCGTGCCGGGCGCTGGCCGGGGCGCTGCCGCAGCGGCTCGGCGACTACCAACGCGCGCCCGTCGCGCAACCGGCACCCCAGGGCGCGGCCGCCTGGCGAGCCGGACGGGACAGCGAGCCCGTGGTGCTGCGTTGCGGGCTGGACCGCCCCGGCGAGTTCGTGGTGGGATCTCCGATTCAGATCGTCGACCGGGTGCAGTGGTTCGCCGTGCGCCCCGAACAGCAGTCCGCCGGTGACGCGGGCCGATCCACCTGGTACACCGTGGACCGGCCGGTGTACGTGGCGCTCACACTGCCGTCGGGATCGGGTCCCACGCCCATCCAGCAGCTGTCCGAGGTGATCGACCGCACCATCGCGGCGGTGCCGATCAACCCGGGGCCACCTGGTTGATGGTGGCGACCCGCCGCGCCCGGCTGCGCCGCGCTCGCGATCGCCACGGGTTGATGGTGGCGACCTGGGGGCACCTCCCGCTTGCGGGGGACCGCGCCCGGCTGCGCCGCGCTCGCGATCGCCACGGGTTAGCGCAGGCCGGTGCCGCGGGCCAAGGCCGTTTCGACCATCGTCGCCAACAGGGTGGGATAGTCGACACCACTCGCGGCCCACATCCGCGGGTACATCGAGATCGTGGTGAACCCGGGCATCGTGTTGATCTCGTTGAGCACCGGGCCCTCGTCGGTGAGGAAGAAGTCGACCCGGGCCAGCCCCTGGCAGTCGATGGCCTTGAACGCCCGGATCGCTAATTGCCGGATGGCATCGGCGATGTCGTCATCCACCTTGGCCGGGACGTCCAATTCCGCTGCGTCATCCAGATATTTGGTGGCGAAGTCGTAGAACGAGTCCTCGCGGCCCCGCACCCCGGCCACCCGGATCTCGCCCAGCGTGCTGGCTTCGACTGTGCCATCGGGCATTTCGAGCACGCCGCACTCGACCTCACGGCCGGTGATGGCCGCCTCAACGATCACTTTCGGGTCGTGCCGGCGGGCCACCTCGACGGCCGCGGGCAGGTCCGCCCAGTCGGTCACCCTGGTGACGCCGATCGACGATCCACCGCGGGCGGGTTTGACGAACACCGGCAGACCCAGCCGCTCGCACTCCTCGGGCCGCAGGGCCGACCGCGACGGGCGCAGCACCGCATACGCGCCGACCGGCAACCCCTCGGCGGCGAACAGCTTCTTGGTGAACTCCTTGTCCATGCCCGTCGCGCTGGCCAGCACGCCGGCCCCGACGTAGGGCACCCCGGCCAACTCCAGCAGGCCCTGGATCGTGCCGTCTTCCCCGTACGGACCGTGCAGCACGGGGAACACCACGTCGACGGACGCCAGCACCTCGCCGGCCCCGGAGGACAGGGAGACCAGTTGGCCGCTGCGGCGCGGGTCCGCCGGGAGGGCGAGTTCGGTGCCCGACTGAGCGGTCACCTCCGGCAGCTGCCGGTCGCTGATGGCCAGCGCGGCCGGGTCGCCGTCGGTGAGCACCCAGGACCCTTCCGGGGTGATGCCGATCGCGACCACCTCGAACCGCTGGGGGTCGAGGTTGCGCAGGATGCTGCCCGCGGACACGCACGAGATGGCGTGCTCGTTGCTGCGCCCGCCGAAGACGACGGCGACGCGCACGCGGCTTCCGCTGGCACTCACAACTTAAAGAGGCTACCGGTTGCGCGCGGCTCGGGTCGGACGGCGGGCCGCCAGCTGGGGTTTTGGTGATCGCGCGGAGTCACTCAGGCTTGGTCCTGCGCCCCAGCAGCAGGGCCATCGCCTCGTCCACCGACAGTCCCTTGTGGCAGACCCGGTGTACGGCGTCGGTCAGGGGCATCTCCACGTCGTAACTGGAGGCGAGCGCCAGCACCGACTCGCACGATGTCACGCCCTCGACGACGTGCCCGTCGCGGGCCTGCATCGCCGACTCCATGGTCCCCCCGCGACCCAGGCGTTGGCCGAACGACCGATTGCGCGAATAGGGCGAGGTGCACGTCGCGACCAGGTCACCCACGCCGGCCAGCCCGGCCAGCGTGGCACCCTTGGCGCCGAGCGCGATGCCCAGCCGCATGATCTCCGCCAGACCGCGGGTGATGATCGCCGCCGCGGTGTTTTCCCCCAGCCCGACACCGGCCGCCATGCCGCAGGCGAGCGCGATGACGTTCTTGCACGCCCCACCGATCTCGGTGCCGACGACATCACTATTGGTGTAAGGGCGGAAGTACCCGGTGTTCAGCATGCGCTGCAGGGCGACGGCGCGGCCGGAGTCGCTGCACGCGACCACGGTGGCGGCGGGTTGGCATTCGGCGATCTCGCTGGCCAGGTTGGGCCCCGAAATCACCGCGACCTGAGCCGGGTCGACGCCCGTCACCGACACGATGACCTGACTCATCCGCATCAGGGTGCCCAGCTCGATGCCCTTGGCCAGGCTGACCAGGGTGGCCCCCAGGGGTAGCACCGGCACCCACGTTTCGAGATTGGCGCGCATCGTCTGCGCGGGCACCGCCAACAGCACCGTCGAGGCGCCGTCGAGCGCATCCGCCGCGTCGGTGGTGGCGCGGACGCCCGCCGGCAGCACCGTGCCGGGCAGATAGTCGGGGTTGGACCGGGTGGCGTTGATCCGGTCGGCGACGTCGGATCGACGGGCCCACAGGGTGACCGCTGCGCCCGGCCCGCCGGCCTCCACGAGCACCTTGGCCAGTGCGGTGCCCCACGCCCCGGCACCCATGACCGCAACGCCGCCCGTCGAACTAACAGGTGTGCCGGCCATCCACCACCCCCGTGTGTCGTCTCCAGCGTGTTGCAGCCGCTACACCCTAGATCAGCGGCGGACCAGCCGTCACGCGAGCCAGCGCGGCTCGCTGGCAGGATGGCATGTCATGAGCGGCACACGAGCCGACGGCACGGGAAAAGACATCGCCTTGATCATCGCCGTCAAACGGTTGGCGGCGGCCAAGACCAGGCTGGCCCCTGTGTTCTCGGCGCGCACGCGGGAGAGCGTGGTGTTGGCCATGTTGATCGACACGCTGACCGCCGCGCGACGCGTCGACTCACTCGGTTCGATCAGTGTGATCACGCCCGACGAGGCCGCGGCCGCGGCGGCGACCGAGCTGGGCGCGGACGTGCTGGCCGACCCGACGCCCCAGGGGCACGGTGACCCGCTGAACAACGCCATCGCCACCGCAGAGCGGACCGTGGCCGCTTCATTTCCGAACGTCGTTGTGCTGCAAGGGGATTTGCCGGCACTGCAGACACAGGAGCTGGCCGAGGCGATCGCCGCCGCCCGCCATCACCGGCGCAGCTTTGTCGCCGACCGGCTGGCGACGGGGACCGCCGCCCTCTTCGCGTTCGGCGCCCCACTCGATCCGCAATTCGGAGCCGATTCGTCGGCGCGGCACCGACGTTCGGGAGCGATCGAATTGACCGGCGCGTGGCCGGGCCTGCGCTGCGACGTCGACACCCCCGACGACCTCGCCGCCGCCCGCCGGCTCGGGGTGGGGGCGGCGACCGCCCGGGCACTCGCGCACCAGTGACCTCGACCGCGCCACGGCCCACCTGTCCGCGGGGTGAACGTCGCCCCAACGGCGAATGGATGTCCGTCGAGCGCTAGCAGCATCGGCGCGTGATGAGCAATGATCGCAGGGTGACTGAAATCGAAGCTGAGGCGCGCCCCGACGAGAACTTGTGGCATCACGGCGACTCGGCCGTGACTGCGCCGCCCGCCACCACGCCGGCCTCGCTCACCGACCTGCCCGAGGACCGCTACCTCAACCGGGAACTGAGCTGGCTTGACTTCAACGCCCGCGTGCTGGCGCTCGCCGCCGACAGCTCGCTGCCCCTGTTGGAGCGAGCCAAGTTCCTGGCGATCTTCGCCTCCAACCTCGACGAGTTCTACATGGTGCGGGTCGCCGGCCTCAAGCGCCGCGACGAGATGGGATTGTCGGTGCGCTCCGCCGACGGCCTGACCCCGCGTGAGCAACTGGCCCTCATCGGCGAGCAGACACAGCGAATCGCGACCCGGCACGCGCGGGTGTTCCTCGATTCCGTCCGCCCGGCGCTCGCCGAGGAAGGCATACATATAGTCACGTGGGCCGATTTGGATCAGGGTGAGCGCGACGAACTGTCGACGTACTTCCACGAACAGGTCTTTCCCGTTCTCACCCCGCTCGCCGTCGATCCCGCTCACCCCTTCCCCTTCGTCAGCGGGTTGAGCCTGAATCTCGCGGTCATGGTGCGCCAGCCCGAGGACGGCGGCCAGCACTTCGCGCGGGTGAAGGTACCCAACAACGTGGATCGGTTCGTCGAACTGGCGGTGCGCGATGCCGCCGACGATGCCGACGGGCACCCCATAATCCGCTACCTGCCAATGGAAGAGCTGATCGCGGCCTTCCTACCGGTGTTGTTCCCGGGGATGGAGATCGTTCAGCATCACGCCTTCCGCATCACCCGCAACGCGGACTACGAGGTCGAAGAGGACCGCGACGAAGACCTGCTGCAAGCACTGGAACGGGAGTTGGCACGCAGGCGGTTCGGGTCGCCGGTGCGACTCGAGATCGCCAACGACATGACCGAGAGCATGTTGGAACTCCTGCTGCGCGAGCTCGACGTCAACCCGGGCGACGTCATCGAGGTGCCCGGCCTGCTCGATCTGTCGTCGTTGTGGCAGATCTACAGCGTCGACCGGCCGGGGCTCAAAGACCCTGCATTCGTCCCGGCGACCAGCCCCGCGTTCGTCGACCGCGAGACGCCCAGGAGCATTTTTGCAACGCTGCGCGAAGGCGATGTGCTGCTTCATCATCCGTACGAGTCGTTCTCCACCAGCGTCCAGCGATTCATCGAGCAGGCCGCCGCCGACCCTAACGTGCTGGCGATCAAACAGACGCTGTACCGCACCTCCGGTGACTCGCCGATCGTTCGGGCGCTCATCAACGCCGCCGAGGCCGGCAAGCAGGTGGTGGCGCTCGTGGAGATCAAGGCCCGCTTCGACGAGCAGGCCAACATCCGCTGGGCGCGCGAGCTGGAGCAGGCGGGCGTGCACGTCGTCTACGGATACGTCGGGCTCAAGACGCACTGCAAGACCTGCCTGGTGGTTCGCCGCGAAGGTTCGGCGATCCGTCGTTACTGCCACATCGGAACCGGCAATTACAACGGCAAGACGGCGCGACTGTACGAGGACGTCGGTCTGCTGACGGCCTCCCCGGAGATCGGGGCGGATCTGACGGATCTGTTCAATTCGCTGACGGGCTATTCGCGCAAGGTCTCCTACCGCAACCTTCTGGTCGCCCCGCACAGCATCCGCACCGGCATCATCGAGCGCGTCGAGCGCGAGATCGCCGCCCACCGCGAACACGGCGGCGGCCGCATCCGGATGAAGATGAACGCGCTCGTCGACGAGCAGGTGATCGACGCGCTGTATCGCGCGTCGATGGCCGATGTACGGGTGGAGGTGGTGGTGCGCGGGATCTGCGCGCTGCGCCCCGGCGCCGAAGGGTTCTCGGAGAACATTGCCGTCCGCTCCATCCTCGGCCGATTCCTGGAGCATTCCCGCATCATGCATTTCCATCGCATCAACGAGTTCTGGATCGGCAGCGCGGACATGATGCACCGCAACCTCGACCGGCGCGTCGAGGCGCTCGTTCAGGTCAAGGACCCGAGGCTGACCTCGTACCTGGACGATTTGTTCGAGTCCGCGCTGGATCCGTCCACCCGGTGCTGGGAGCTGGGACCCGACGGGCAGTGGATCGCGTCGCCGCAGGACGGCCACAGCGTACGCGACCACCAAGTGTCGTTGATGGAGCGGCACCGCACTCCGTAACCTTCTGCGTGGTGAATTACGGTTGTTTTCCGGCCGCACCGCGATACGCGCTCGGCCCGACCGAATTGACCTGCAGGAGTTGAGTTGCCGACCAAGAGTTCGTCCACCGCTCGGCGTTCGGGAAGCCGCATCGTGTACGCCGCCGGAGCGGTCTTGTGGCGGCCGACTGACTCGTCCAACCCCGGCCTCGAGATCGCGGTGATCCACCGTCCCCGCTACGACGACTGGTCACTGCCCAAGGGCAAAGTGGACCCGGGCGAGACGGCGCCCGTCGCCGCGGTCCGCGAAGTGTGCGAGGAGACGGGCCAGCACGGCGTGCTGGGCAGGCGGCTGGACATGGTGAGCTACCCGATCGAGGCGGGCGTCAAGAAGGTCTACTACTGGGCGGCGCGCAGCACCGGCGGCGACTTCACCCCCGGTAACGAGGTTGACGAATTGGTGTGGGTGCCGGTGCCGGACGCCCTGAACATGCTCACCTATTCGCATGATCGAAAAATGTTGCGCCACTTCATGAAACATCCGGCTGACACGCATACCGTGCTCGTGGTCCGGCACGGCACCGCCGGCCGGAAATCGCGCTTCAAGGGCGACGACACCCAGCGGCCGCTGGACAAGCGGGGCCGTGCGCAAGCCGAGGCGCTGGTTCCGCAGCTGCTGGCCTTCGGCGCCACCGACGTGTACGCGGCCGACCGCCTGCGCTGCCACCAGACGGTGGAACCGCTCGCCGCGGAATTGGGCGTCGCCGTACACAACGAGCCCGCCCTCACCGAGGAGGCCTACGCCAAGAGTCCCAAACGCGCCCGCAACCGGATGCTGGCCATCGCCGAGCAGCAAGGGACGCCGGTCATTTGCACACAAGGCAAGGTGATCCCGGACCTGATCGCCTGGTGGTGCGCGCGGGACGGGGTGCGCCCCGACAAGTCGCGCAACCACAAGGGCAGCGCCTGGGTGCTGTCACTGTCGGGCGGTCGACTGGTGGCAGCCGATCACATCGGCGGGGCGCTGGCCGCCAACGTGCGGGCATAACACGCAAATACCCTTCGGGCGCATCGCTGCCACCCGAAGGGTATTCGCGTCTAGAGCGTGACTGTTGACTTAACGGCGACCGCGGCGCGCGGTGGCCTTCTTGGCCGGAGCCTTGCTGGCCGGCCTCTTTGCCGCAGCCTTCTTGGCGGGAGCCTTGGTGGCGGCCTTCTTCGCCACGACCTTCTTGGCCGGGGCCTTGGTCGCCGCCTTCTTGACCGGAGCCTTGGTCGCGGCCTTCTTGGCCGGAGCCTTGGTTGCGGCCTTCTTGACCGGAGCCTTGGTCGCCGCCTTCTTGACCGGAGCCTTCTTGGCAGGAGCGGCCTTCTTCGCCGCGGCCTTCTTGGCGGGAGCCTTCTTCGCCGCGGTCTTCTTGGCCGCGCCGCTTGCCACTACACCACGCTTCACTGCAGGTCCTTCCGACGGGAGACGCTGTGCGCCAGAGACAACCGCTTTGAATTGAGCACCGGGCCGGAACGCCGGGACGGAGGTCGGCTTCACCTTCACCGTCTCGCCGGTACGCGGGTTGCGGGCCACCCGGGCCGCGCGACGCCGTTGCTCGAACACACCGAACCCGGTGATCGTCACACTGTCGCCCTTGTGCACCGCACGCACAATGGTGTCGACGACGTTCTCGACGGCGGCGGTCGCCTGCCGACGGTCGGTGTTCAATTTCTGTGTGAGCACATCAATGAGCTCTGCCTTATTCATCCAATCCCTCCGACGCTAGTGGTCCTCGATTTGAACCGACTAGAGCACACGGTAAACCCTCACCCAGCAAATTTCCAAGAGCCACGCGCAATTTCAGGGTCGGACAATCGGCGGTTTCGCAATCCGGTTGCCGCCCTTGACCGGTGGGAGCACTTGGAAATCGGGCCGGTTTAGTTAGGTGAGCGAGAAGAAATTCCGCCCTTCTCGACCGTTCAGGAGGCGGGCAGAGTGCGCGGTTTCCACTGCGGATAGGCGGCCTCGTATGACTCGATTTTGTCGAGTTTCCGCAGCGTAAGGGCTATATCGTCGAGTCCTTCGAGGAGTCGCCAGGCCGTGTGGTCGTCAATCTTGAACGGCAACACCGTCGTTCCCGCGGTGATATTTCGATCTTGAAGATTGGCAGTGATTTCCAGTCCCGGGCTCTGCTCGATGAGCTTCCAAAGCAGTTCCACGCCGTCTTGGGAGACTTCGGCCGCCAAGAGCCCGGCCTTGCCGGCGTTGCCCCGGAAGATGTCACCGAATCGAGACGAGATGACCACCCGGAACCCGTAGTCCATCAGCGCCCACACGGCGTGCTCGCGCGACGAGCCGGTGCCGAAATCGGGCCCGGCGACCAGGACCGACCCCCGGTCAAAGGGACTGAGGTTGAGGATGAATGACGGATCCGAGCGCCAGCTGGCGAACAGCCCGTCCTCGAAACCGGTTCGTGTGACGCGCTTCAAATACACCGCGGGAATGATCTGATCGGTGTCGACATTGGACCGCCGCAACGGCACACCGATACCGGTGTGGGTGTGAAATGCTTCCATGGTCATCCGTTCTTCTCGATTACGTCAGTTCAAATCGGCCGGGGCGGACAATGTGCCGCGAACTGCGGTCGCGGCGGCAACGGCCGGAGACACCAAATGCGTCCGGCCGCCCTTGCCCTGGCGCCCTTCGAAGTTGCGGTTGGAGGTCGCCGCGCAACGCTCCCCCGGCGCCAGCTGGTCCGGATTCATCCCCAGACACATCGAGCAGCCCGCCTGTCGCCATTCGGCACCCGCGGCGGTGAAAACCTCGCCCAGCCCTTCGGCTTCGGCCTGGGCGCGTACCCGCATGGACCCGGGCACCACGAGCATCCGCACCCCGGGAGCCAGCTTGCGGCCGCGCAGCACGTCGGCGACCACCCGCAGGTCTTCAATACGACCGTTGGTACAAGAGCCCACGAACACGGTGTCGACCGCGATGTCACGCATCGGAGTGCCCGGACGAAGGTCCATGTAAGCCAACGCTTTCTCGGCGGCCTGTCGCTCGGCGTCGCCCGTCATCAGCTCCGGGTCAGGCACGGCCCCGGCCAGCGGCACGCCCTGCCCGGGGTTGGTGCCCCAGGTCACGAACGGGCTCAGCGATGCCGCGTCGAGGTGGACCTCGGTGTCGAAGGCGGCGCCGGGGTCGGTGTGCAGCTGCTGCCAATAGCGCATCGCCGCGTCCCATTGCGCACCCTGCGGCGCGTGCGGCTTGTCGCGAAGGAATTCGTAGGTGGTCGCGTCCGGCGCCACCATGCCAGCCCGGGCGCCGGCCTCGATGCTCATGTTGCAGATCGTCATCCGGCCTTCCATCGACAGCGATTCGATGGCGCTGCCGCGGTATTCGATGACGTGCCCCTGCCCACCACCGGTGCCGATCTTGGCGATCAAGGCGAGAATGATGTCCTTGGCCGTCACGCCGGCGGGCAGTTCGCCGTCGAGATTGACCGCCATGGTCTTGAACGGCCGCAGCGGCAACGTCTGGGTCGCCAGCACATGCTCGACCTCCGAGGTGCCGATGCCCATCGCCAGTGCGCCGAACGCACCGTGCGTCGACGTGTGACTATCACCACAGACGATCGTCATTCCCGGTTGGGTGAGGCCCAATTGCGGCCCGACGACATGCACGATGCCCTGCTCGATGTCGCCCATCGGGTAGAGCCGAACACCGAATTCGGCGCAGTTGCGGCGCAACGTCTCGACCTGGGTGCGCGACACCGGGTCGGCGATCGGCTTGTCGATGTCGATGGTGGGCACGTTGTGATCCTCGGTGGCCAGCGTCAGATCGGGCCGCCGCACCGCTCGTCCGGCCAGGCGTAGCCCGTCGAAAGCCTGTGGGCTGGTGACCTCGTGCACCAGATGCAGGTCGATGTAGATCAGGTCGGGCGCCCCTCCTTGTTCCGGAGCGCTCCCTTTATCCACAACGTGGTCGTCCCACACCTTTTCGGCCAGGGTGCGCGGCTTGCCGGATCCCATCTGAAATTCGCCTCGATTCCCCTCAAGCGCGGCTCGCGGATCGACCATGGGCTGTGATCTCAGAATGCGAGACGCTAGTATCTCCTTGTGAGACAGCATAGCGGCATCGGGGTTCTCGACAAAGCCGTCGGCATCCTGCACACGATCGCCCAATCCCCCTGCGGGTTGGCCGAACTGTGCGAGCGGACCGGATTGCCCAGGGCCACCGCGTACCGGTTGGCCGCCGCGCTGGAAGTCCATCGCCTGCTGGCGCGTGACGACGAGGGGCGCTGGCGACTCGGCCCGGCCGTCACCGAGCTCGCCGCCCATGTCAACGACCCGCTGCTGGCCGCCAGCGCGGGGGTGCTTCCCCTGCTCCGCGAGACCACCGGGGAGAGCGTGCAGCTGTACCGCCGCGAGGGCACCACACGGGTCTGCGTGGCGGCCCTGGAACCCGCTGCGGGCCTTCGCGATACGGTCCCGGTCGGGGCGCGCTTGCCGATGACGGCGGGCTCGGGCGCCAAGGTGCTGCTGGCCCACAGCGACGTTGCGACGCAAAAGGCGGTGCTGCCGTCGGCGAAGTTCACCGAGCGCACGCTGGCCGAAGTGCGCCGCCGTGGCTGGGCGCAAAGCGTGGCCGAGCGAGAGCCCGGGGTGGCGAGCGTGTCGGTTCCCGTGCGCGACGGCCGCGGAGCCGTCGTCGCCGCGATCTCGGTGTCGGGACCCGTCGACCGGATCGGCCGGCGTCCGGGGGCGCGCTGGGCCGCGGACCTGATTTCCGCGGCCGAGGCGCTCACCCGCCGGCTCTGAAACGTCGCGCGCGAGAAGCGTCTCGGCGACCAGCGCGCAACGTCGCCGGGCGGCCTGACAGACTGACCGCCATGGGAACCAATCAGCGCGCGAGCATCGTCATGTCGGAAGACGAGATCGCCGACTTCGTCGTCAAGAGCCGCACCGGGACGCTGGCCACCATCGGCCCCGACGGCCAGCCGCATCTGACCGCGATGTGGTACGCCGTCGTGGACGGCGAGATCTGGCTCGAGACCAAGGTCAAGTCGCAGAAGGCGGTCAACCTCAAACGCGATCCGCGGGTGAGCTTCCTGGTCGAGGACGGCGACACCTACGACACGTTGCGCGGAGTGTCATTCGAAGGCGTCGCGGAGATCGTCGATGATCCCGACGTCTCGCACCGGGTCGGCGTCAGCGTGTTCGAGCGCTACACCGGCCCGTACAGCGACGAGATGAAGCCCTTCGTCGAGCAGATGATGAACAAACGCGTCTGCGTGCGTATCGTCGCGCGGCGCGCCCGCTCGTGGGACCATCGCAAACTCGGGCTGCCGGCGATGCCGGTGGGTGGCTCCACGGCCCCGGCCGTGCTGGGGACCGGTCAATAGTTGTTTGTAGCCCCGATGGGATTCGAACCCACGCTACCGCCGTGAGAGGGCGGCGTCCTAGGCCGCTAGACGACGGGGCCAGACACGATCCGGAGTGCCAGCATAGCTCACACTCAGAAGCCCACCTAATCGCTTGAGGTGGTGACGTTTTGCTGGGGTACCAGGACTCGAACCTAGAATGGCTGAACCAGAATCAGCTGTGTTGCCAATTACACCATACCCCATCGGCTGCCTAAAACCGCTGGTCAACGCCCACTCCGAGCCATATCGCTCCGCTCGGAAGACCGCCGCCGCCAGCCGTTGTCGGCTTTGTGAGCCGCAGTGCAGACTACCAAAGACTCGGCACACAATCCGCACGCGAGGTCCGCGAGGCCTTAAGCGGCCCCCGCCTATCCGCCGACTGCTTCCCGCGCGGCGCGTAACCGCAGCAGGCTGCGGTCACGGCCCAGCAGCTCCAGTGATTCGAACAGCGGCGGGCTGATCGTCGTTCCCGTGGCGGCAACCCTGATCGGACCGAACGCCTTGCGTGGTTTGAGGCCCAGATTTTCGATGAGCGCGGCCTTGAGGGCGGACTCGATGTGCGCCGTGGTCCAGTCCGTGGCGCCCTCCAGCGCGGCAAGCGCGGCGTCGAGCACCGCGGCCGCGTCCGCGCCGAGCTCCTTGGCCGCGGCCTTGGGGTCGATGGCGTATTCGTCGTCGTTGAGGAACTTCAGCAGGTCCCACGCGTCTGCGAGCACGACGATGCGGGACTGCACCAGGTCGGCGGCGATGGCGAAGGCGGCGTCATCCAACCCGAGCCGATGGCCGTGGGCGTCGAAGTAGTCGCGCAGCCGACCCGCGAAATCCGCCGGCTCGAGCATCCGGATGTGCTCGGCGTTGAGCGCGTCGGCCTTCTTCTGGTCGAACCGCGCCGGGTTGGAATTGACGTCGACGACGTCGAAGGCGGCCACCATCTCGTCGAGGCTGAACAGGTCACGGTCGTCGGCGATGGCCCAACCCAGCAACGCAAGGTAATTGAGCAACCCTTCGGGGATGAAGCCCCGGTCGCGGTGGGCGAACAGATTCGACTGCGGGTCGCGCTTGGAGAGCTTCTTGGTGCCCTCTCCCAATACCGTTGGCAGGTGGGCGAACTCCGGGACGCGGTCGGCGACGCCGACCCGGATCAGCGACTGGTACAGCGCGATCTGTCGCGGCGTCGAGGGCAGCAGGTCCTCGCCACGCAGCACGTGGGTGATCTTCATCAGCGCGTCGTCACACGGGTTGACCAAGGTGTACAACGGATCTCCGTTGGCGCGGGTCAGCGCGAAGTCCGGCACGCTGCCCGCGGCGAAGGTGGTGGTCCCGCGCACCAGGTCGTCCCAGGCGAGGTCCTCGTCGGGCATCCGCAGCCGCACCACCGGCTTGCGGCCCTCGGCCAGGAACGCGGCGCGCTGGGCATCGGTCAAGTGCCGGTCGAAGTTGTCGTACCCCAGTTTGGGATTGCGGCCCGCCGCGATGTGGCGCGCCTCAACCTCTTCCGGCGTGGAGAACGCATAGTAGGCCTCACCGGCTTCGAGCAATTGGGCCACCACGTCGCGGTAGATCTCCTTGCGCTGCGACTGCCGGTAGGGGCCGTAGGGTCCGCCGACCTCGGGGCCCTCGTCCCAGTCGAGGCCGAGCCAGCGCAGCGCGTCGAGCAGGGCCAGATAGCTTTCCTCGCTGTCGCGTTCGGCGTCGGTGTCCTCGATGCGAAAGACGAAGGTGCCCCCGGTGTGCCGGGCATAGGCCCAGTTGAACAGCGCGGTGCGGACCATGCCGACATGCGGGGTGCCCGTGGGCGACGGGCAGAACCTGACGCGGACTTTCGTTTCGGCTGTCACGGCTTTCCCTTACGGAGCACGGGATTGGTGAGCGTTCCGATCCCTTCGATGGTGATGGAGACGGTGTCGCCATGCTCGATCGGACCGACTCCTGCGGGCGTCCCGGTGAGGATGAGGTCGCCGGGCAGCAGGGTCATCACGGCCGAGATCCATTCGACGATCGCGCCGACGTCGTGGATCATCAGCGAGGTCCGGCTGTGTTGCTTCACTTCGCCGTTGACCTCGGTTCGTATCTCGAGATCCGACGGGTCGACGTCGGTGACGATCCACGGCCCCACCGGGCAGAAGGTGTCGTGCCCTTTGGCGCGGGTCCATTGGCCATCGGACTTCTGTTGGTCGCGCGCGGACACGTCGTTCCCGATGGTGTAACCGAGAATGCTGTCCGCGGCCTGAGCGGCGGAGACATCCTTGCAGGGCCGCCCGATGACGGCAGCCAGCTCCCCCTCGAAATGCACCGGTGATGCGTTGGCGGGCAAGCGAATCGGCACGTTCGGGCCGATGATGGCCGTGTTGGGCTTGAGAAAGATGATCGGATCCGGCGCCGCCGGCCCGGTGAGTTCGGCCATTTCCGCGATGTGATCGGTGTAATTCTTGCCGATGCAGACCACCTTGCTGGCCAGTATCGGGGCCAGCAGCCGCACATCGGGCAGCGGCCATGACCGGCCGGTGAAGTTCGGCGTGCCGAAGGGATGCTCGGCGATCTCGCGGGCGACCATCGCGGCGGGATCGGCGAGGTCGCCCTCGATGCTGACGAAGGCGACACCGTCCGGGCTGGCGATTCGACCAAGGCGCATTTCGTTGAGCCTACTGATGGCCGGTCGGGTCATCGCATCGGCAGCGGCCCCGCGAACATCACCAGCGGTTTCCGGCGAATATGCGAGCATGAAGGATGCATACGGGGCCGGCCACCACGCGTGAGCTGGGCGCGGGCGCCCGCTGGTCCATCATGGTCGTGTCGCTGGTCGCCACCGCGAGTTCCTTCCTCTTCATCAACGGCATCGCGTTCTTGATCCCTTCGCTCCAAGCGGCGCGCGGAATCCCGCTCGGGGAAGCCGGTCTGCTGTCGTCGATGCCGAGCTGGGGCATGGTGGTCACGCTGGTGCCGTGGGGGTACGTGCTGGACCGCGTGGGCGAGCGGGAGGTCATGGCAGCGGGTTTGGCGCTCACCGCGGCGGCGGCCTACGCCGCGGCGTCGACGCATTCGATGGTGCTGATGGCCGTCTACTTGTTTCTCGGGGGCATGGCGGCGGCCAGCTGCAACACCGCCGGCGGGCGGTTGGTCTCGGCGTGGTTCCCGCCGCAGCAACGCGGTTTGGCCATGGGATTCCGCCAAACCGCGCAGCCCCTCGGAATAGCCCTGGGAGCGCTGGTGATTCCCGAGCTGGGCGAGCACGGGCCGGCTGCGGGGCTGAAGTTCACGGCCTTGGCGTGCGCGTTGGGAGCGGCGGCGAGCGCGGTCGGCATCATCGACCCGCCCCGCAAGCCCAGGGAGAAGGCCAGCGATTCCGAACTCGCCAACCCCTACCGAGGGTCGTTGGCGCTGTGGCGAATTCACACGGTAGCCGGGCTGTTGATGGTTCCGCAGACGGTGACCGTCACCTTCATGCTGGTGTGGCTGATCAAGAACCTGCACTGGTCGGTGGCGGCCGCAGGCAGTCTCGTCACCCTTTCCCAGCTGCTGGGCGCGCTCGGCCGCGTCCTGGTGGGCCGTTGGTCCGACCGTATCGGCTCTCGAATGCGGCCGGTCCGCCTCATCGCGGCGGCCGCCGCCGTCACCCTCTTCCTCCTGGCCTGGGCCGACGTTCTGAGTTCGAGTTTTCAGGCGCCCCTGATGGTCGCGATCTCGGTGATCGCCGTGCTGGACAACGGTTTGGAGGCCACGGCCATCACCGAATACGCCGGGCCGTTCTGGAGCGGGCGCGCCCTGGGCATTCAGAACACCACCCAGCGGGTGTTCGCGGCCGCCGCCCCGCCGCTGTTCGGGGCGTTGATCACCGCCGCGAAATACCCGAACGCATGGATATTGTGCGGACTCTTCCCGGCGGTCGCGGTGCCGCTGGTGCCGGCGCGGTTGCTCCCGCCCGGGCTGGAAACTACAGCCCGGCGGCAATCCGTTCGCCGACTTCGCTGGTGGCGAGCCGCCCGTTCCCACGTGTTGCCAGATAGGCCTCAACGGCCCGATCCACCCGCCTAGCGGCGTCGTCCTCCCCGAGATGGGCGAGCAGCAACGACACCGACATGATGGCCGCGGTCGGATCGGCTATACCCCGACCGGCGATGTCGGGCGCGCTGCCGTGCACCGGCTCGAACATCGACGGGTTGGTCCGGGTGGCATCGATATTGCCGCTGGCGGCCAACCCAATTCCGCCGCACACCGCCGCCGCCAAGTCGGTGATGATGTCACCGAACAGATTGTCGGTGACGATCACGTCGAAGCGTCCCGGGTCGGTGACCATGAAGATGGTGGCGGCGTCGATGTGTTGGTAGGCGACCTCGACGTCCGGGTAGTCCGCCCCGACCTCGGCCACGATCCGCGACCACAGCTTCCCGGCGAAGGTCAGCACGTTGGTCTTGTGCACCAGCGTGAGGTGGTTGCGACGGCGCCGGGCGCGCTCGAAGGCGTCGGCCACGACGCGGCGCACACCGAAGGCGGTGTTCAGGCTCACCTCGGTGGCCACCTCGTGCGGCGTCCCGGTGCGGATCGCGCCGCCGGTACCGGTGTAGGGGCCTTCGGTGCCCTCGCGGACCACGACGAAGTCGATGTGCGGGTCTCCGGCCAACGGGCTGCTCACACCGGGATAGAGCCGGCCCGGCCGCAGGTTGACGTGATGATCCAGCTCAAAACGCAGGCGCAGCAACAGACCCCGCTCCAGCACGCCGCTGGGCACCGACGGATCGCCGATCGCGCCGAGCAGGATGGCGTCGTGCTGGCGCAGCTCGGCGAGCACCGATTCCGGCAGCAGCTCACCGCTGGCGTGAAAACGCCGCGCCCCCAAGTCGTAATCCGTCTTCTCCACGCCGGGCAGCACCGCGTCAAGGACCTTGAGTGCCTCGGCCGTCACTTCCGGCCCGATACCGTCGCCGCCGATAACAGCGAGTTTCACGACAGATCGACCACCTCAAGCTTGTTGGCGCCCACCGCGGCACCGATCGCCGAGCGCACCTCGCCCGGCACGTCCTGGTCCAGCCGCAGCAGAATGGTCGCCCCGGGACCCTCGGCGTCCTCGGAGAGTTGAGCGGCCTGGATGTTCACGCCCGCCGAGCCGAGCAGGGTGCCGATCTTGCCCAGCGCGCCGGGCGCATCGGCGTAGTTGATCACCAGGTTGGTGCCCCGGGCGCGCAGATCGAAGTTGCGGCCGTTGATCTGCACGATCTTTTCCACCAACTGCGGCCCGGACAGCGTGCCGGCCACGTTGACGGCCGAGCCGTCGGAGGTGACCGCGCGCACGTCGACGACGCTGCGGTGGTTCGGGCTCTCCGAGGCCGTGGTGAGCTCGGCGGTGACGCCGCGTTCTTCGGCCAGCGCCGGCGCGTTGACGAAAGTGACCGGGCCCTCGACCACCGCCGAGAACAGCCCCCGCAGGGCCGAAAGCTTCAGCACCTCAACGTCTTCGGAGGCCAGCTCGCCGCGCACCTGCACCGACACCGAGACCGGCGGCCCGTCGGCCAGCGAGGCGGCCAGCACGCCGAGCTTGCGCACCAGGTCCAGCCAGGGCGCCACCTCTTCGTTGACCACGCCACCGCCGACGTTGACCGCGTCGGGAACGAATTCGCCGGCCAGAGCGAGTTTCACGCTTTCCGCGACGTCGGTGCCGGCCCGGTCCTGCGCCTCGGAGGTGGATGCGCCCAGATGCGGTGTGACCACCACCTGCGGCAGCTCGAACAGCGGGCTGTCGGTGCACGGCTCCTTCGCGAAGACGTCGATACCGGCCGCGCGGACGTGTCCGCTGCTGACCGCTTCGGCCAACGCGGCCTCGTCGATCAGCCCGCCACGGGCGGCGTTGACGATGATGACGCCCGGTTTGGTCTTGGCCAGCGCCTCCTTGCCGATCAGGCCCGCCGTCTCGGGCGTCTTCGGCAGGTGCACCGAGATGAAGTCGGCGCGGGCGAGGAGGTCGTCGAGCGGCAGCAGTTCGATGCCCAACTGCGCGGCCCGGGCCGGCGAAACATAGGGGTCGTAGGCGATGAGGTGGGTGCCGAAGGCCGTCAGCCGCTGGGCAACCAACTGCCCGATGCGGCCCAGCCCCACGACGCCGACCGTCTTGCCGAAGACCTCGGTGCCGTTGAACGACGACCGCTTCCAGGTGTGCTCGCGCAGCGAGGCGTCGGCAGCCGGGATCTGCCGGGCGGCGGCCAGGAGCAGCGCCAACGCGTGCTCGGCGGCGCTGTGGATGTTGGAGGTGGGGGCGTTGACCACCAGGACGCCCCGTTCGGTTGCCGCGTCCACGTCGACGTTGTCCAGCCCGACACCGGCGCGCGCGACGATCTTCAGCTTGGGGGCGGCCGCCAGCACCTCGGCGTCGACGGTGGTGGCCGAGCGGACCAGCAGCGCGTCGGCTTCCGGCACCGCGGCCAGCAGCTTCTCCCGGTCCGGCCCGTCTACCCAGCGCACCTCGACCTGGTCTCCCAGGGCGGCGACGGTCGATTGGGCGAGTTTGTCGGCGATCAATACAACAGGCAGAGTCACCCGGCCAGCCTATCGGCTGGCTTTGACGGGCAGCGACGGGCATCGGCGGGCTCGCCACTGCCCTAACCTGCGCCGACGCGCGCTTGGGGCGGGGCCCGCCGCGGCCCTACGATGCGCTCGTGACCAAACTCGCGATCATCTACTATTCGGCCACCGGGCATGGCACGGCGATGGCGCGACGCGTCGCGACCGCGGCCGAGGCGGCGGGCGCGGAAGTCCGCCTGCGGCACGTCGCCGAAACCCGTGACCCGGAATCGTTCGCCCAGAACCCCGCGTGGACCGCGAATTACGAAGCGACCAAGGACCTTCCGGCGGCCACGGGCGAGGACATCGTCTGGGCCGACGCGGTGATCTTCGGTTCACCGACTCGCTTCGGCTCTCCCGCCGCACAGTTGCGCGCCTTCCTCGACTCGCTGGGCGGGCTGTGGGCCGAAGGCAAGCTCGCGGACAAGGTCTACGCGGCGTTCACGTCGTCCAACACCCTGCATGGTGGCCAGGAGACCACGCTGCTGTCGCTCTACATCACGCTGATGCATTTCGGTGGCATCATCGTGCCGCCGGGATACACCGATCCGGTCAAGTTCGTCGATGGCAACCCGTACGGCGTGAGCCTGGTGTCCACCCACGACAACATCCACGAATTCGACGAGGCGACCCAGAACGCGCTCGACCACCTCGCCCGCCGGGTGGTGGCGACCGCCGGTCGGCTGGCAGAGTCCTAGCCGCCGAACGTGCACTCACGGCGGAAAAATCGCCGAAAGTTCGCCCTCAGTGCACGTTCGGCGCCACGCCCTACGCCGTCTCGGTGATCGGCCGGTCGACCCAGCTCATCAGGTCGCGCAGCTTCTTGCCGGTCACCTCGATGGGGTGCTCGGCGTTCTCCTTGCGCAGCTGCTCCAGTTGCTTGTTGCCGCCTTCGACGTTGGCAACCAGCTTCTTGACGAATTCGCCGTTCTGAATGTCGCGCAGGATCTCTCGCATCCGCTCCTTGGTGCCGGCGTCGATGACGCGCGGTCCGGACAGATACCCGCCGAACTCCGCGGTGTCGGACACCGAGTAGTTCATCCGGGCGATGCCACCCTCGTACATCAGGTCGACGATCAGCTTGAGTTCGTGCAGCACCTCGAAGTAGGCCATCTCCGGCGGGTAGCCGGCCTCCACCATCACGTCGAAACCGGCCTTCACCAATTCCTCGGTGCCACCGCACAACACGGCCTGCTCACCGAACAGATCGGTCTCGGTCTCGTCCTTGAAGGTGGTCTTGATGACGCCGGCCCGGGTGCCGCCGATGGCCTTGGCGTAGGACAGGGCCAGCGCCTCACCCTTGCCGGTCGGGTCCTGGTCCACCGCGATCAGGCAGGGCACGCCCTTGCCGTCGACGAACTGGCGGCGCACCAGATGGCCGGGCCCCTTCGGGGCGACCATCGCGACGGTGACGTCGGCCGGCGGCTTGATCAGTCCGAAATGGATGTTGAGCCCGTGCCCGAAAAACAGTGCGTCTCCGGGCTTGAGGTTGGGCTCGATATCGTTTTTGAAGATGTCCGCCTGCGCGGTGTCGGGCGCCAGCAGCATGATGACGTCGGCCCACTTGGCCACCTCGGCGGGGGTGTCGACCTCGAGGCCCTGCTCTTCGACCTTGGCCCGCGACTTCGAACCCTCCTTCAGGCCAACCCGCACCTGCACGCCGGAGTCGCGCAGGCTGAGCGAGTGCGCGTGCCCCTGGCTGCCGTATCCGATGACGCCGACCTTGCGGCCCTGGATGATCGACAGGTCTGCATCGTCGTCGTAGAACATTTCTAGTGCCACTGTTGAATATCTCCTTGTGTGTTACTTGGCCGTGGTGATGCCGCGCGGACCGCGGGACAACGACACCACTCCCGATTGAACGATTTCGCGGATCCCGAACGGCTCCAGCACCCGCAGCAACGCCTCGATCTTGCCGCGGTCACCGGTCGCCTCGATCGTCAGCGCCTCGGGCGAAACGTCAATCACCTTGGCGCGGAAGAGGTTCACCGCTTCAATCACCTGGCTGCGGCTACCGGCGTCGGCGCGCACCTTGATCAGCGCCAGCTCGCGCGATACCGCGGCCCCCTCGTCGAGCTCCACGATCTTGATGACGTTGATCAGCTTGTTGAGCTGCTTGGTGATCTGCTCGAGCGGGGTTTCCTCGGCGCTGACCACAATCGTCATGCGCGACATGTCTTTCTGCTCGGTGGCGCCGACGGCCAGCGACTCGATGTTGAAACCGCGCCGGGAGAACAGCGCCGCCACGCGCGCGAGCACACCGGGTTTGTCCTCAACCAGAACCGAGAGGGTGTGCGTGTGCATCAGGCGTGCCCTTCGCTCTCGTCGTCGAACAGCGGGCGAATGCCGCGGGCGGCCTGGATCTCGTCGTTGCTGGTGCCCGCGGCCACCATCGGCCACACCTGCGCATCCGCGCCGACGATGAAGTCGATCACCACCGGACGGTCGGTGATCGCGCGCGCCTGATTGATCACGTCCTCGACGTCTTCCTCACGCTCGCAACGCAATCCGACGCAACCCAGCGCCTCCGCCAGCTTCACGAAGTCGGGGATGCGATGCGAATGCGTGGCGAGGTCCGTCTGCGAGTACCGCTCCTCGTAGAACAGCGTCTGCCACTGGCGCACCATGCCCAGGTTGCCGTTGTTGATCAGCGCCACCTTGATCGGCACGCCTTCGATCGCGCAGGTGGCCAGCTCCTGGTTGGTCATCTGGAAGCAGCCGTCACCGTCGATGGCCCACACCTCCGCCTCCGGGCGGGCCATCTTGGCCCCCATGGCCGCCGGGATGGCGAATCCCATGGTGCCCAGCCCGCCGGAGTTGATCCAGGTGCGCGGGTTCTCATACGAAATGAACTGCGCTGCCCACATCTGGTGCTGGCCCACCCCGGCCACGTACACCGCGTCCGGGCCGGCGATCTGACCCAGCTTCTCGATGACGTATTCCGGGCCCAGGCTGCCGTCGCTCTGCGGGCCGTAGCTCAGCGGGTAGGTGGACTGGACGCCGTCCAGGTAGTCCCACCATTCGGTCATCTCGATGTTGCCGGGAATGTCGTAGTGCCGCAGCATCGCGATCAGCTCGATGATGACGGCTTTGACGTCGCCGACGATCGGGACGTCGGCGTGGCGGTTCTTGCCGATCTCGGCCGGATCGATGTCGGCGTGAATGACCTTGGCGTCCGGGGCGAAGGTGTCCAGTTTTCCGGTCACCCGGTCGTCGAAGCGGGTGCCCAGCGCGATCAGCAGGTCGCTGCGCTGCAGCGCCGCCACCGCGGCGACCGTGCCGTGCATGCCGGGCATGCCCATGTGCTGCCGATGGCTGTCGGGGAACGCGCCGCGCGCCATCAGGGTGGTGACCACGGGGATGCCGGTCAGGTCGGCCAGTTCGCGCAGCTGCTCGGTCGCCTCGCCGCGGATGACGCCGCCGCCGACGTACAGCACCGGTTTGCGGGCCTCCGCGATCAGCTTGGCGGCCTCGCGGATCTGCCGGTTGTGCGGCTTGGTGTTCGGCTTGTAGCCGGGCAGTTCCATGCGCGGCGGCCAGCTGAACGTGCACTGCCCCTGCAGCACGTCTTTGGGGATGTCGACGAGCACCGCACCGGGACGCCCCGAGGAGGCGATGTGGAAGGCCTCGGCGATCACCTGCGGGATCTCGTCACCCGAGCGAACCAGGAAGTTGTGCTTGGTGATCGGCATCGTGATGCCGGAGATGTCGGCTTCCTGGAAGGCGTCGGTGCCGATCAGCGCGCGACCGACCTGGCCGGTGATGGCGACGACGGGCACCGAGTCCATCTGGGCGTCGGCCAGCGGCGTGACCAGGTTGGTGGCGCCGGGCCCCGAGGTGGCCATGCACACCCCGACCTTGCCGGTCGCGTGGGCGTAGCCACTGGCGGCGTGGCCGGCGCCCTGCTCGTGGCGAACCAGCACGTGGCGAAGCTTTTTCGAGTCGAACAGCGGGTCGTAGACCGGCAACACGGCGCCGCCGGGGATGCCGAAGATGACCTCGACCCCGATCTCCTCGAGCGACCGGATCACGGACTGGGCGCCGGTAAGTTTCTCGGGCCCAACACGTTTCGGCTTTTTGGTGGGGGCGGCGGCGGGGGTTTCCGCCGCGTCGGAGGCGACGTCGGCGGCACGCTGTGGCTGTGTGGCGTGCTGCCTGGTGGGTGCGCTCACTGTCTTTGTTCCTTATTCACTCTGGGAATCTCGCTCGGGGCAACAAAAAACCCCCGACAGCTCATCTGCTGCACGAGGGTTGCGCGTTGGTCTGGATAGCTTCAAATGCCGAGAGGCTAGTCAGGCACCAACGCGCCGACCAATTACTACGAGCATCCCGGGCTGTCCGGCGGTATCCATAACGTCCGACGGTAGCCTTCGCACAGCTCAGCAGTCAAATCCCGCTGCCGTCGGCCCGCGCGGAGATCCGGTCCCCGTGGCGGGTGAAATGATGGTCAGGTGGCTACCGGTTCGTCTTCCCACACGCCCGTCGTGATCAAGGTCTCGCCGATCGCTCACCTGGCCGTCGGTTTCGTGACCCTCGGGTTGCTGATTCCGGTGATGCTGTGGCCGCCGTCGGCGCCGCTGCTGGTGATCCCGGTGGTGCTCTCGGCGCTGATCGTCCGGTTGCGCACCGTCGCCGACGACAGGGGCGTGACCGTCCGGACGCTGCTGGGCAGCCGGACGGTGGACTGGGATGAGATCGACGGGCTGCGCTTCCACCGGGGTTGGTGGGCCCGCGCGCACCTCAAGAGCGGTGCGGACGTGCGCCTGCCCGCGGTCACGTTCGCGACGCTGCCGCAGCTGACCGAGGCCAGCTCGGGGCGCGTGCCCAACCCCTATGCGTGAGGGTCAGGCGATCGGGTTGACCCCGTTGAGCATGACCCACACCGCGATGCCGGCGGCGATACCGACCAGCAGGGCGACAAACGACCCGATGAAGGGCCGGTGGGCCCAGCCGCGCCGCGCGTCCAGACCGTAGCGGCCCGGCCCGCAGAGGATGACCGCGACCGCCATGACGATCAGGGTGATCTGGTATTCGTGTCCGTCAGGCAGGAAATAGGTGAAGGTGTGCGGATGCGGCCGCGCGGTGATGGTGGCCAGCATGCCGTTGATCAGGAACGCCAGCGCACCGGCCGCGGCCACCGGGGTGAACAGCCCCAGCACCAGCAGCACCCCGGCGACGAGCTCGCCGCCGGCGCTGACGTAGGCGAGGATGTCGGCGTGCTGGTAGCCGACGTCGGACAGCGAGTTCTTGAACCCGCCCACGCCCGAGCCGCCCCACCAGCCGAACAGCTTCTGCAACCCATGGGCGGCCAACACGACACCGAGGCCGACCCGCAACACCAGCAAACCCAGATGCTGGGTTCCGCGCCGGCCGACCTCGTGCAGCCGGCCGTGGTGTTCGTCGCCGTCGATCTCGGCGGGCTCGGCGGCCGCGTGCCGGGACGACTGCGGCTGCACATAGGGCAGGGGCTCCGGCTGGTCGAGCACGTGATAACCCGTCGCCCTGGGCCCGCCCACGGCGGCGTGGTCGCCCATGTAGGGGATGACGGTGGTGGTTCCGGTCGAGGGGTTGAAGTCGCCGGGGTAACCGACGGGCGTCAGATCGTCTTCTGGGTCAACCACGCGCGCCGTCGCGGGGCGTCCCTGGGCCGGCTCCGGGGATTCGCCGGGCCGCTGCCAATGTCCGTCATTCGATTGACTGGTCACGCGTGTCAGGGTAAGGGCATTTGCCGCTGAATTGGGGATTTGAGCGGCGCTTTCGCCAGGCAATCGGTGGTTTGCCCGCCAAACCCGCCCGGATCGGCCCGGAACGGCCTTTTCCGCGGCTCGGCGGCGTCCGAAGCGGGTGGACTCCGGTCGCCGGACGGGCCGTCGCCTGAGCGCGAGACGTGTTCCGAACGCGTCACGTCAGGCGGCCAGGCGCGGGCGTGTGGCGGCGGCGGCCGCCCTGTCCGTAGCCTGTCGGTCATGCGACTACGGCGCTCGGTTCGGTGCGGCTTTGCCACGCTGTGCGCGGTGGTGCTGCTCGCGAGCGGGTGCGCACGGTTCAACGACGCCCAGTCGCAGCCCTTCACCACCAACCCGGAACTCAAGCCCCAACCCAGCTCGACGCCTCCCCCGCCGCCGCCGTTGCCGCCCACGCCGTTCCCCAAGGCGTGTCCGGCGCCGGGCGTGATGCAGGGCTGCCTGGAGAGCACCAGCGGACTGATCATGGGGCCCGACAGCAAAACCGCGCTGGTCGCCGAGCGCACCACCGGCGCCGTCAAGGAGATCTCGGTCAGCGCCGAGCCGAAGGTGAAGACCGTCATCCCGGTCGACCCGTCCGGCGACGGCGGCCTGATGGACATCGTGCTGTCGCCGACCTACACGCAAGACCGGCTGATGTACGCCTACATCAGCACGCCGTCCGACAACCGGGTGATCCGGGTGGCCGACGGCGACATCCCCAAGGACATCCTCACCGGGATTCCCAAAGGCGCCACCGGCAATACCGGAGCGCTGATCTTCACCAGCCCCACCACGCTGGTGGTCATGACGGGCGACGCGGGCAACCCCGCCGCGGCCGCCGACCCCAAATCGTTGGCGGGCAAGGTCCTTCGCATCGAGCAGCCGACCACCATCGGCCAGGCGCCGCCCACGACGGCGCTGTCCGGCGTCGGCTCCGGCGGCGGCCTGTGCATCGACCCGGTGGACGGCTCGCTCTATGTCGCCGATCGCACGCCGACGGCGGATCGCTTGCAGCGCATCACCAAGACCTCCGAGGTCTCCACGGTGTGGACCTGGCCGGACAAGCCCGGCGTGGCGGGCTGCGCGGCGATGGACGGGACCGTGCTGGTCAACCTGATCAACACCAAACTGACCGTGGCCGTGCGGCTGGCACCGGCGACGGGTGCGGTCACCGGGGAACCGGACGTGGTGCGCAAGGACACCCATGCTCACGCCTGGGCACTGCGGATGTCGCCGGACGGAAACGTCTGGGGCGCAACGGTCAACAAGACCGCCGGGGACGCCGAGAAGCTCGACGACGTGGTGTTCCCGCTGTTCCCGCAGGGTGGCGGGTTCCCGCGCAACAACGACGACAAGACCTAGCGGAAAACGACTTCCGTCAACCCTGCCCGCAGGCGGCCAGCACCAGTTCGCGCACGCGAGCCGCATCGGCCTGCCCGCGGGTGGCCTTCATCACCGCGCCGACGATCGCCCCGGCCGCGGCCACCTTGCCGCCGCGGATCTTCTCCGCCACGTCGGGATTGGCGGCCAGCGCTTCGTCGACCGCGGCCTGGGTCACCGAATCGTCGCGCACCAGTTCCAGGCCGCGTGACGTCATCACCTGCTCGGGCTCGCCCTCGCCGGCCAGCACGCCCTCCACGACCTGGCGGGCCAGCTTGTTGGAAAGCTTGCCTTCGTCGACGAGTGCGATCACCGCGGCCACCTGGGCCGGGGTGATCGCCAGTTCGTCCAATCCGACGTTCGCCTCGTTGGCCTTCTGCACCAAGAAGTTTCCCCACCAGGCGCGCGCCTGCTCGCTGGCGGCACCGTGCTTGACGGTCTGGATGACCAGTTCCACCGCGCCGGCGTTGACCAGATCGCGCATCACCTCGTCGGAAACGCCCCAATCCTGCTGAATCTTCTTGCGGGTCAGCCACGGCAGCTCCGGGATGGTCTGGCGCAGCTGCTCGACCAGTTCCCGGCTGGGCGCGACCGGCTCCAGGTCGGGTTCGGGGAAATAGCGGTAATCCTGCGCGGTCTCCTTGGCGCGGCCCGGGCTGGTGTACCCCGCCTCGTGAAAGTGTCTGGTTTCCTGGATGATCCGGCCACCGGACGCCAGGATGGCGCCCTGCCTCTGCATTTCGTAGCGCACGGCGACCTCGATGCTTTTCAGCGAGTTGACGTTCTTCGTCTCGGTGCGGGTGCCGAACTCGGTCGTTCCGGTCGGCATCAGCGACACGTTGGAATCGCAACGCATTGAACCCTGGTCCATCCGGACATCGGATACATCCAAGGCGCGCAACAGATCTCGCAAGGCCGTGACATAGGCGCGGGCGATCTGAGGCGCTCGGGCGCCGGCGCCGACGATGGGCTTGGTCACGATCTCGATCAGCGGCACGCCGGCGCGGTTGTAGTCGAGCAGCGAGGTGGTGGCGCCGTGGATCCGGCCGGTCTCACTGCCCAGGTGGGTCAGCTTGCCGGTGTCTTCCTCCATGTGCGCGCGCTCGATCTCGACCCGCCAGGTGGTGCCGTCGTCCAACGGCGCTTCGAGGTATCCATTGATGGCTATCGGCTCGTCGTATTGGGAAATCTGATAGTTCTTCGGCATGTCCGGGTAGAAGTAGTTCTTCCGGGCGAAGCGGCACCACGGCACGATCTCGCAGTTCAGCGCAAGCCCGATCCGGATGGCCGACTCCACCGCGGTGCGGTTGAGCACCGGAAGCGAACCGGGCAGGCCGAGGCACACCGGGCATACCTGGGTGTTGGGTTCGGCGCCGAAGGCGGTGGAGCAGCCGCAGAACATCTTGGTGACGGTCGACAGCTCGACGTGCACCTCGAGACCGAGTACCGGGTCGAAACGCGCGATGACGTCGTCGTAGTCCATGAGATCGGCGCCGGCAGCAACACTCATGCCGTCGATCGTAGTGGTGACCGCGAGCGCGGCGGCGCCGGGCGAAGCGGGTCACCACCATCAGCCCAGTGGTGACCGCGAGCGCGGCGGCGCCGGGCGAAGCGGGTCACCACCATCAGCCCAGTGGTGACCGCGAGCGCGGCGGGACCGGGCGATCTCAGGGCCAGTGCGGCGAGCGGGGCGCCGGGATCCGGTTGCGCTCCCCGCCCCGGCCGGCGAACATGTCGGCCAGCACGGCCGCCATCTCGAGGTAGCTGCGGCGACTTTCCTTGCTCAGTCGGTCGAGCTCGATCTGCTTGCCCTCATGTATGTGGCGATCGAACGGCAGCACCACCGTCGCGGCGACGCGTGCGGACAGCCGCTCGAGTTCCCTGGCGGCCAGCAGGTCCAACTTGGCCGGCTCGACGTGGTTGATCGCAAGTACCGTCGACCGCACCAATGGTTGATACCCGTTGTTGCCCAACCAATCCAGGGTGGTGGCGGTCTTCCGTATCGCGTCGATCGAGGTGCTGGTCACCACGACCAGCGCCCGCGCCTCGGGCAGGACCGCGTCCATCACACCCGAATTGAGCGCCTTGGCGCAGTCCACCAACACCACCGAATAGTGGTTACGCAAGAGCGAGAACGCCCTGACCACGTCGTGCCGCTCCAGCCGCCAGTCGGTGTGCGCATAGTCGGGCAATCCGAGCACTTCCAGGCCGAAGTTGTTCATGTAGGTGTGCGCCCGGACGTCCACATAATTCGTGGCCGCCTTGTCGGCGAGCAGCTCGGGCATGCCCACGGAGTTGGGACGGCCATGCCGCTCCCCCAGGTCGCCGGCGTCGATGTCGACGGCGATGATCCGGTCGTGGCGCACGTCGGCGAACGTCGACCCCAGCGCCTCCACCACCGCCGTCTTGCCGACGCCGCCCTTGAGGTTGAGAACGGCAATCGGGAATGCGCCGCCCACGGCCGCCCTGATGCGGTGGCGCAGGTCCTCTTTGTACTGCGCTTCTTTGCCGGGGCCGAGGTCGACACCGGTCACGCGGTGGACGACTTCGCGCCAGCTGAACCCGGAGGAGTCCTGCCGCGCCTGCTGGTCGAGCCCGTCCAGTGCCATTCCGCCCGGCAGCGGCGCCCGCCGCGGCCGCGAAGGCGCGCGCGACGCCGGGGCGGGCGCGGGTGCTGGCGGGGCGGGTGCTGGCCTGATCGGCGGCCTGCGGATTGATGGATCGGCGCGTGCTGGCGGGGCGGGTGCTGGCCTGATCGGCGGCCTGCGGATTGATGGATCGGCGCGCGTGGGCTGCGGCACCGTCGCGGCCGCCGGATCGGCGTCGATGCGCCGGCCGGGGGTACGCGGCGGGCGCACCGGCGGACCCGGTGGCCCCGCCGACGCCGCGGGGTGCTGAACGACTCCGCGACTCGAACCGCGGTTGCTCACCACCCCGGTATAACCGCTGGGAACCCGTCGGGAAACCACGAATTTTCCCGACGCGTCCCTGGCAGGTCAAAGGCCGGGCAAATTCAGGCCTTGTCGGGCCGGAGTCGGGTGGGGGTCAGGCCGGAGTCACCCGCCGTTTGCCCGCCGGGGTCAGCCGAAGAAGGCGGCGGCGTCGTCGTAGCGGCTTTCGGGCACCAGCTTGAGCTGGCGCACGGCGTCGGCCAGCGCCACTCGACCGATGTCCTGCCCCTGCAGCGACACCATCTGACCGTATTCCCCCGCGTGCGCGGCGTCGGCCGCATTGACGCCGAACCGGGTGGCCAGGACCCGGTCATAGGCCGTCGGGGTCCCGCCGCGCTGGACGTGGCCCAGCACGGTCACCCGGACGTCCTTGTTGATCCGCTTCTCCACCTCGGCACCCAGTTGGGCCGCAACGCCGGTGAACTTCTCGTGACCGAACTCGTCAATTCCGCCTTCGCGCAAAGAGATCGAACCCGGAATGGGTTTGGCGCCCTCGGCCACCACACAGATGAAGTGCGAATCTCCGCGCTGGAAGCGACGTTTGACCAGCCGGCACACCTCCTCGACGTCGAAGGGCTGTTCGGGGATAAGCGTCATGTGCGCGCCGGAAGCCAGGCCGGCGTTGAGCGCGATCCAGCCGGCGTGCCGGCCCATCACCTCCACCAGCATCACCCGCTGGTGGGATTCGGCGGTGCTGTGCAGGCGGTCGATGGCCTCGGTTGCCACCGTCAGCGCGGTGTCGTGACCGAAAGTGACGTCGGTGCAATCGATGTCGTTGTCGATGGTCTTCGGCACCCCGACGACGGGAACGTTCTCCTCGGACAGCCAGTGCGCGGCGGTCAGGGTGCCTTCCCCGCCGATCGGGATGAGCACGTCGATGCCGTTGTCGTCCAGAGTCTGCTTGATCTGGTCCAGCCCGGCCCGCAACTTGTCGGGATGGACCCGAGCGGTCCCCAGCATCGTGCCGCCCTTGGCCAGCAGCCGGTCGTTGCGGTCGTCGTTCTGCAGTTGGATGCGCCGGTTCTCCAGCAACCCGCGCCACCCGTCCTGAAAGCCGACCACCGACGAGCCGTACCGGGCGTCGCAGGTGCGCACCACCGCCCGGATGACGGCGTTCAGCCCCGGGCAGTCGCCACCTCCGGTCAGAACTCCGATCCGCATGCCCTTATCTTGCCCTGCGGCGGGTCCGCCGCGCCGAGCAGACGCCTAGATCGCGCTCGGCAGCGGGCCGCGGGCAGCCTCGTAGGCGGCGCCCACCCGGTACAGCCGGTCATCGGCCAGCGCCGGCGCCATGATCTGCAGGCCGACCGGGAGGCCGTCGTCCGGCGACAGCCCCGACGGAACCGACATGCCGCAGTGGCCGGCCAGGTTCAGCGGCAGCGTGCACAGGTCGAACAGGTACATCGCCAAAGGATCGTCCACCTTCTCGCCCAGCGGGAAGGCGGTGGTCGGGGTCGCGGGCGACACGACCACGTCGACGGACTCGTACGCCTTGTCGAGGTCCCGGGCGATCAGCGTGCGCACCTTCTGCGCCTGGTTGTAATAGGCGTCGTAGTAACCGGCCGACAGCGCGTAGGTGCCGATCATGATGCGCCGCTTGACTTCCGGCCCGAAACCGGCGGCGCGCGTCAGCGCCATCACCTCCTCGGCACTGTGCGTCCCGTCGTCGCCGACGCGCAGCCCGTAGCGCATGGCGTCGAAGCGGGCCAGGTTGCTCGACACCTCCGACGGCAGGATCAGGTAGTAGGCCGCCAACGCGTATTCGAAGTGCGGGCAGTCGACTTCACTCACCTCGGCACCCAGCTCGGTCAGCCGCTCGACGGCCGCCTCGAACGAGGCGTGCACACCGGGCTGGTAGCCCTCCCCGCGCAGCTGCTTGACCACCCCCACGCGCACGCCGCGCAGGTCACCGGCAGCGCCGGCTTTGGCGGCGCCGACGACGTCGGGCACCGCCGCCTCGACGGACGTGGAGTCGCGGTGGTCATGCCCGGCGATCACCTGGTGCAGCAGCGCGGTGTCCAGCACGGTGCGCGCGCACGGGCCGCCCTGGTCCAGGGACGAGGCGCAGGCCACCAGGCCGTAGCGCGACACGGTGCCGTAGGTCGGTTTGACGCCGACGGTCGCGGTCAGCGCCGCCGGCTGCCGGATGGAGCCGCCGGTGTCGGATCCGATGGCCAGCGGCGCCTGGAACGCGGCCAACGCCGCCGCGCTGCCGCCGCCGGATCCGCCGGGCACCCGGTCGAGGTTCCACGGGTTACGGGTGGGGCCGTAGGCGGAGTTCTCCGTCGACGAACCCATCGCGAACTCGTCCATGTTGGTCTTGCCCAGGATCGGGATGCCCGCGGCGCGCAACCGCGTGGTGACGGTGGCGTCGTATGGGGAACGCCAGCCCTCGAGGATCTTGGAACCGCAGGTGGTGGGCATGTCGACGGTGGTGAACACGTCTTTGAGCGCCAGCGGCACCCCCGCCAGCGCCGACGGCAGCCGCTCCCCCGCGGCCACCGCCTCGTCGACCACCGCCGCCGCCCCCAGCGCCTCGTCGGCGGCCACGTGCAGGAAGGCGTGGTACTGGTCGTCCGTCGCCGCGATCTGGTCCAGGCACGCCTGCGTGACCTCGACCGACGACAGCTCCTTGGCGGCGATCCGGGCGGCCAGGGTCGCGGCGTCGGATCGGATGACCTCGTTCACTCGCTGTCTCCCAGGATCTGCGGCACCGCGAAACGGCCGTCGGCGGCCTCGGGCGCCGCGGCCAGCGCCTCGGCCTGGGTGAGGCAGGGTGTCGGCTCGTCCGGGCGGGTGACGTTGACGTCCTTGAGCGGGTTGCCGGTCGCTTCGACGCCGGTGACGTCGACCGCCTGCACCTGGCTGACGTGGGTCAGGATGGCGTCGAGCTGACCGGCGAAGCTGTCCAGCTCGCTGTCGGTCAGCGCGAGCCGGGACAGCCGGGCCAGGTGCGCCACCTCGTCGCGGGAGATCTGAGACACGACAGGAAAGCCTAACGCGCTTGTTCGGGCGAGCGCCGGGCACTCGGCCCCGGCGAGCGTTGGCCGTCGTACCGAGCCGAAATGCCGTCGACACATGGCTGTGTCACAGTGTTGGCCGTGCCGTCCTATCTGTTGCGCATCGAGCTGGTCGACCGCCCGGGCAGCCTGGGCTCGCTGGCGGTGGCGCTCGGCTCCGCGGGCGCCGACATCTTGTCGCTCGACGTGGTGGAGCGCAGCTCGGGCTACGCGATCGACGACCTGGTGATCGAGTTGCCGCCGGGCGCGATGCCGGACACGCTGATCACCGCCGCGGAGTCGCTCTCGGGTGTGCGGGTGGAGAGCGTGCGTCCGCACACCGGGTTGCTGGAGGCGCATCGGGAGCTGGAGCTGCTCGACCACGTCGCCGCGGCCGTCGACAAGTCGTCGCGGTTGCAGGCCCTGGCCAACGAGGCGCCCCGGGTGCTGCGCGTCAGCTGGTGCTCGGTGCTGCGTAGTGCGGGCGATCGGGTGGAGCGCCTGGCCGTCAGCGCGGGTGCGCCCGAGACGCCGGCGGCTTCCGCCCCGTGGCTGCCCATCGACCGCGCCGCGACGCTGGACAGCTCCGGCGACTGGGTGCCGCAGGCGTGGCGCGACATGGACACCACGATGGTCGCCGCGCCGCTGGGCGATCCGCACATGGCGGTGGTGCTGGGGCGACCGGGCCCCGAATTCCGGCCCTCGGAGGTGGCTCGCCTGGGCTATCTGGCCGGGATCGTGGCCACCATGCTGCGCTAGCTAACGCGCCGGCGACGCGACCACCGGGTCGTCGTCCTCCCACAGCAGCAGCTGCCGAACCGCCGGACGCGGTCCGTACGGCCGCAGCATCGTGCTGGCGGGGCGCGGGCGCACCCGTTGGGGCCACCAGAACCACCGACCCAGAATCCGTGCGACGGAAGGCGTCATGAACGACCGCACGATCAGCGTGTCGAACAGCAAGCCGAGGCCGATGGTGGTGCCGATCTGACCGAGCACCTGGAAACCGCTGAACACGAACGCACACATGGTGACGGCGAAGACGATGCCGGCCGAGGTGACCACCGATCCGGAGCCGGCCATCGCCCGGATGATGCCGGTGTTCAGGCCGGCATGAATTTCTTCCTTGAACCGCGAGATCAACAGGAGGTTGTAGTCGGATCCGACCGCCAACAGCAGGATCACGGCAAGCGCGAGCACGACCCAATACAACTGGATCCCGAAGAGGTACTGCCACACCAGAACTGACAACCCGAACGAGGCGCCCAGCGACAGGGCGACCGTGCCCACGATGACGAGCGCGGCGATCAGGCTGCGCGTGATGATCATCATGATCAGCAGAATGAGGCTCAGCGCCGCGAACGCCACGATCATCAGGTCATACTTGGCGCCGTCCTGGATGTCCTTGTACGTCGAGGCGGTCCCGCCGAGATAGACCCCCGCGCCCGCCATCGGCGTGCCCTTCAGGGCCTCGTGCGCGGCCTTGGCCATCGGGTCGATGTGCGAAATGCCCTCGGGGGTCGCGGGATCGCCTTCGTGCGTGACGATCATGCGGGCGGCCTTGCCGTCGGGCGAGAGGAACAGTTTGAGCCCGCGCTTGAAGTCGGGGTTGTTGAAGACCTCGGGCGGCAGGTAGAACGTGTCGTCGTTCTTGGCGGCGTCGAAGGCCCGTCCCAGAGCCGTCGCGTTGTCGATCGCGGCCGCGGTCTGGGCGTAAATGCCCGACAGCGTGGCGTAATTGGCCAGCGTCAGATCCCGATTGGTCTGCTGGCTGTCGATCTGCGGCGGTATCAGCTCCACCAGTTTCGGCTGCAGCGCGTCGAGCTTGTCGAGCGAAGCCGTGAGGCTTTCGAACTTCTCTGTGAGCTGGTCGATGCCGTCGAGCGCGTCGAAGAGTGATCGGAACGCGAAGCAGACGGGGATGTCGTAACAGTGCCTCTCCCAATAGAAGTAGCTGCGGATGGGCCGGAAGAAGTCGTCGAAGTTCGCGATCTTGTCGCGCAGATCCTGGATCGTACCGAGCGTGTCGTGGAAACTCTGCGTCTCGTCGTGGGTGGTGCCGGCGAGCTGCTGCTGCAACACGTACTGCTGTTTCAGGATGTTGATGGTCTTGTTCAGTTCGTTGGCCTGCTTGAGGGCATCCTCGGCCCGATCTCGTTGGTAGGTCAGGTTTTCCTGCTGCGCCGCGCTGGAATTGCTGACCACGAACGCGAGCGAGCTGTGAACGAGCGGGGTGCCCAGCGGACGGGTGATGGTCTGCACCTGCGCCACGCCGGGAACGTGAAACACCGCCTTGGCCACCTTGTCCAGGACGAGCATGCTTTCCGGGTTACGCATGTCGTGATCGGTTTCGACCATCAACAACTCGGGCTCCAGCCGGGCCCGCGAGAAATGCTTCTCCGCGGCGGTGTAGCCGACATTGGCCGGCGCGCTGGCGGGCATGTAGGGACGGGTGTCATAACTGGTCTTGTACCCGGGTAAAGCTATGAGTCCGACCAGGGCCAGCGCGCAGGCCGCCGCGAGTACCGCGCCCGGCCAGCGGACGATGGCGGTGCCGATCCGCCGCCAGCCGCGGGTTCGGATCGCCCGCTTGGGGTCGAAGATGCCCACCTTGGCGCCCAAGGTGAGGATCGCGGGCCCCAGGGTGAGCGCGGCGAAAAGCGCGACGAGGATGCCCAACGCGGCGGGTATGCCCAGGCTCTGGAAGTACGGCAGCCGGGTGAAGCTCAGGCAGGCGACCGCGCCGGCCACGGTGAGCCCGGAGCCCAAGACGATGTGCGTCGTGCCGTGATACATGGTGTAGAAAGCTCTTTCGCGATCCTCGCCGGTTCCGCGCGCTTCCTGGTAGCGGCCCACGAAAAATATCGCGTAGTCGGTACCCGCGGCGATCACCAACAGCGTCAACAGGTTCGTCGCGTACGTCGACAACCCGATGACTCCGGCATTTCCGAGAAACGCGACGAGGCCACGCGCGGCCGACATCTCGATCAGGACCGTGGCTAGGACCAGCAGGGTGGTGAGCACGGAGCGGTAGACGAAGAACAGCATCAGCGCGATCACGCCGACGGTGATCGTGGTGACCTTCGCGGTCCCCTTACTGCCGACGTCGAACTGATCGGAGATCAGTGGCGCCGCGCCGGTCACATAGGCCTTGACGCCGGGCGGTGGCTTCATACGCTCGACGATGTCGCGGATGGCGCCGACGCCCTCGTTGGCCAGCGCGGAACCCTGATTACCGGCGAGATTCACCTGAACGTAAGCGGCCTTGCCGTCGCTGCTCTGCGACCCTGCCGCGGTGAGGGTGTCGCCCCAGTAGTCCTGAACGTGCTCGACGTGCTTCTTGTCCTGCTCGAGCCTGCGAACCATCTCGTCGTAGAACTTGTGCGCGTCCGCGCCGAGTGGCTTGTCGCCTTCCAGTACGACCATGGCCGAGCTGTCGGTGTCGAACTCTCCGAACTTCTCACCGATCCGCTTGATTGCCTTGAGCGACGGGGCGTCGGGCGAGTTCAGGGCCACATTGTGTGTCTTCCCAACCTCTTCCAACTGCGGCACCGCGATGTTGGTGACTGCGGCCAGCCCCACCCAGAACAGCAGGATCGGCAACGCGAGCCGGCGGATGGTGCGGGGGACAACGGCCCGCGGCTGTTCGTGGTTGCTCATCCGGATTTGTCCAGACAGAAGGTGTAGGCGTCGACTTTGTTCACGGTGCGTTGGTCTTTCACTTCGCCGTTGACGGTGATGCGGCAGCCGAGGCTATCCCCGTTGCCCTGCGCGACGACGTTGCCGAGGACCGCCGGCTCCGTCGTGGTGATCGTGAACGACCACGGCAGCGGGGCATCCTTGACTTGCTGCGGCTGGGCGTTGACATCAAGGTAGTTGATGGTCGCGGTTGCGCCGGGCCTGCCGAAGACCTCGAGCACCACCCGTTTGGGGTTGAACGGAACGATTTCGTTGGCCAGGCCGCTGTTGGCCGAGGTGTTGTTGTGTGAGCCGAAGATTCCGTGCAGGCGGTAGATGGCGAATCCGGCGAGCACGATGACCAGCACCGCGACCAGCGCCATCCACCCTCGCTTGACGAGGGAGGCCACCGAAAACCCCTTCACCCGTTCACCTTTCGATCATCGGGCGACACGAAACCCCCGGCACGAGGGGTCCGCCGACCGGTCGGGTGTGATCGACAGCTATGACAGTACGGTACGGGACCGTACTGTACAAGAGACGCGCGCGTACACATTCAACGAAAGACGGCTTGCCCGTGGGTGACCGCGCCGTTACCCGATGGTTCTGGTCAGACCCGGGATGAGGAAACCGTCGACCAGCGCTTGCACGGTGCGACGGGTGGGCGGCCGGTCCGGCATGATGGACCGGAAGATGAGGTAGCCGGGCAACAGGTCCCAGAGTTCGTCGGTGACGGCGCCCGGGTGGATTTCGCCGCGGTCCACCGCTTGGTTCAAGACGTGCTGGATCAACGCCTTGCGCTGGTCGAGGAACTGACGCTGCATGGCCTCGTTGAGTGCGGGGAGGCGCGACACCTCGACCATCACCGCACGGATCGTGCTCGCATGCCGGCCGCCCTCCTGGCAGATCGTCTCCCCCAGTCGCAGCAGATCGCCGCGCAACGTACCGGTGTTCGGCGGCACCGCCACCTGGCGGACACCCTCGATGAAGGCGGCCAACACCAGCTCGGCCTTGGAGGGCCAGCGCCGGTACACCGTGGCCTTGCTGGCGCGAGCGGCACCGGCGACCGCGTCCACGGTCAGCTGGTCATAGCCGTGCTCCTGCAACAGGCGCAGGGTCACCGCCAGAATTTCGGCCTCCCGCGGCGACCACGGTGACGCCGGTGCGCACGGGTCCGCCATCTGGGTCATAGCGCCCACGATAGAGCCGCTTGGGCGGTGCGGCCCAAATTTCGGGTCAGGTCGTGATCGCCTAGTCCGCCGGAGCTTCCGGCGGCCCCTCGGCCAACAGCTTCCGGAAACCGTCCTCGTCGAGGACCGGGACGCCGAGCTCGACGGCCTTGTCGTACTTGGAACCCGGCGCATCGCCGGCGACGACGTAGTCGGTCTTCTTCGACACCGAACCGGCGGCCTTGCCGCCGCGCGCGATGATCGCCTCCTTGGCGTCGTCGCGCGAAAAGCCCGCCAGCGAACCGGTGACGACCACCGTGAGCCCTTCCAGCGTGCGGGCCACGCTGGCGTCGCGCTCGTCGGCCATCCGCACCCCCGCGGCCCGCCATTTGTCGACGATCGCGCGGTGCCAGTCGACGGTGAACCACTCGGTGAGCGCGGCGGCGATCGTCGGCCCGACGCCTTCGACCGCGGCCAGCCGCTCGGTCGATGCCGACATGATCGCGTCCAGGCTGCCGAATTCGGTGGCCAGGGCGCGCGCGGCGGTCGGTCCGACATGCCGGATCGACAGCGCCACCAGGACGCGCCACAGCGCCACCGTCTTGGCCTTGTCCAGGTTGTCGAGCAGTCGCCTGCCGTTGGCGGACAGCGCGCCGGCCTTGGTCCGGAAGAGCTCGGTGCGCAGCAGGTCGTCCTCGGTGAGGGTGAACAGGTCGCCCTCATCGGCGATCACCCCCGCCTTCAACAGTGCGGTGGCCGCCTCGTAACCCAGCCCCTCGATGTCGAGCGCCCCGCGCCCGGCGACGTGAAAGACGCGCTCGCGCAACTGCGCTGGGCAGGACCGGGCATTGGGACAGCGGATGTCGGCGTCACCCTCCTTGGCGGGGGCCAGCGGGGTACCGCATTCGGGACACGTTGTGGGCATGACGAATTCGCGTTCGGACCCGTCCCTGAGGTCGACGACGGGACCCAGCACCTCGGGGATCACGTCGCCGGCCTTGCGGATCATCACCGTGTCGCCGATCAGCACGCCCTTGCGCTTGACCTCGCTGGCGTTGTGCAGCGTGGCCAGCCCCACCGTCGACCCCGCCACCTTCACCGGCGTCATGAAGGCGAAGGGCGTGACGCGACCGGTGCGCCCGACGTTGACCCGGATGTCGAGCAATTTGGTCTGCGCCTCCTGTGGCGGGTACTTGTAGGCGACGGCCCAGCGCGGCGCCCCCGACGTCGTCCCCCGCCGGCGCTGCAGCGAGAAGGCGTCGACTTTGACTACGACGCCGTCGATTTCGTGATCAATCTCGTAGCGGTGCTCGCCCCAGTAGCCGATCCGGTCCTCCACCGCGGCAAGGCCACACACCCGCGCGGTCTGTTCGGCCACGGGCAGACCCCAGGCCTTAAGGGCCGTGTAGGCCTCGTGCAGCGTCTTGGGCGCGAACCCGTCGGTGCGGCCGATGCCGTGGCAGATCATCCGCAGCTTGCGCCGGGCGGTGACCGCCGGGTTCTTCTGACGCAGCGAACCGGCCGCGCTGTTACGCGGATTGGCGAACGGCGCCTTGCCGTCCTCGACCAGGCTGGCGTTGAGCGCCTCGAAATCGGCGAGCATGAAGAAGACCTCGCCACGCACCTCCAGCACGGTAGGAATCGGCAAATCCGCAGTGGCGGTGAGCCGCTCGGGCACATCGTCGATGGTGCGCGCGTTGAGCGTCACGTCCTCGCCGACCCGGCCGTCGCCCCGGGTGGCGGCGCGTTCCAGCCGGCCGTCGCGGTACACCAGCGACAACGCCACGCCGTCGATCTTGAGTTCACACAAGTAGTGGGGATCGCGGCCGATCTCGGTCTCGACGCGGTTACTCCAGGCGACCAACTCGTCGCGGTCGAAGACGTCGTCGAGGCTCAGCATCCGCTCCAGGTGCTCGGCCTCGGTGAAGTCGGTCGCGAAGCCGGCGCCACCGACCAACTGGGTCGGGGAATCGGGGACACGCAGCTCCGGATACCGCTCCTCGAGCGCCAGAAGCTCGTTGAACATCCTGTCGAATTCGGCGTCGGAGACGATCGGCGCGTCCTTGATGTAGTAGCGGAACTGGTGTTCGCGGACTTCGCCGGCCAGTTCCTGCCACTGCCGCCGCACCTCGGGCGACACCGGATCAGCTTCTGCTGAGCTCACCCTCGCAGGCTATCCGAGCGCGGCGACACCCGGACTCAGTCCTCCACGTATGCCCGCAGCCGGTCCACCGCCGCATCCCACCGGCGCGACAAGGCGGTGAGGTAGTCACTGGCCTGGGCCAAGGGGGCTGTCCGCACCGCCCAGACTCGCTCGCGACCGCGCCTGCTGCTGGTCACCAAACCCGCCGATTCCAGCAGCTGCAGGTGCTTGCTGGCAGCCTGGCGGCTGACGGGTATGACGCTGGTGAGCTGTGACGTCGAGCTCGGGCCAAGATCGCAGAGCCGCACGATGATGCGCAGCCGGTTCGGGTCACCGAGCGCGTCGAAGAGCGGCGCGCCCACCGCGACGCGCCCCCTCATTCGCGGGCTTCTTCCAGATACCTGCGCACCAGATCCGTCTGGATCGCCCACCCCTCGGAGTTGGCCTCGAAGGAGGAAGGGCGGCGCGCTTCGGGAATGTCCTCGAATCCGGACTCGGTAATGGTGAGCAGCACGCCGTCGGGCGTTTCCGACAGCGTGAACTCGACCAGCGTGGTCGGCTCCTGGCCGTAGTCGGCGTCCGGGTCGACGGCGAAGGGGTGCCACCGATAGGCGAACCGCCGCTGCGGCTCGACGGCGACGATGTGCCAGGTGCTTTCTACTCCGGTGTGTGGCTCCTGCCGACTGGCGACCTCGTCGTCGACCGTTGTCGGATGGATCACCGCGCCGACCGAAGTCCCGGCGACGAACGGCCCGTCGAAGCGGACTCCGAACCAGCGGCCAAACTCGTCGGCGTCGCTGATGGCCCGCCATACCCGCTCCAACGGCGCGTGCAGCAATACGCGCTTCTCAATCCTCATATGCAACCTCCCGGTTGCATATGAGTCCACCACGGCACCACGAAAAGCGCAACTATTTGGTTGCCTATCAGATGGCGTCCGGGTCCCCCGCGAATGCCTCGGCCGCCTTACGGGCCAGCCCGATCGCCAGGCGGGCCCATTCCGGCGTCGCGCCGGCCAGGCCACACGCCGGGGTGACGCCGATGCGGTCGCGCAGCGCCGAGCGCCCGAAGCCAAGGCGATCGGTCACCCCGACCAGGGCGGCCGCCACCTCTTCGGCCGACGGGCGCCGCTCCGGAGCGCTGCTGGGCACCACCCCCAGCATGATCGTGCGGCCCGATTCGACGAACCCGGCCATACCGTCGAGATCCGCCGCCACCAAGGTGCTCGCATCCACCGACACCGCACCGATTTGGCTGCCCTGCAACATCTTCCACGGCAACTCCGCGGCACAGCTGTGCAACACCGCCGCGCCTCCCACCGTGGCGACGCAGTCGTCGAGCAGGGCTACGGCCACCGCTTCGTCCAGCGGCGCCACCGGGCTCAGCGCCGTCACACCGGTCAGCCGCCCGCCCAACGCGTTCGGCAGCGACGGCTCGTCGAACTGCACCACCACCGGCGTCTCGAGCCGGCGCGCCAGCGCCGCGCGGTGGGCGGCGACGCCTTCGGCCAGCGACGCCGCCAGATCGCGCACGGCGCCGGGGTCGGTGATCGCCCGATGGCCGTTGGCCAGCTCCAGCTCGGCCGACAGGGTGATCGGCCCGGGAGCCTGCACCTTGACCACGCGGTCGCCACCACGCAGGCCGGCCACCTCCCAGGCCTCTTCCAACGCGTCCATGTCCTCCTCGAGGAGACTGGCGGCGCGGCGGGTGACCGCACCCGGCCGCGCGGCGACCCGATAGCCGCGCGGCACGGTGTCGATGGCCACGTCGATCAGCAGCGCGCCGGCCCGTCCGAGCATGTCGGCGCCCACTCCGCGGGCCGGCAGCTCGACGATGTGCGACAACGCGTCGGCCAACTCACCGACGACGACCTCGGCGGCCTCCCGCGGCTTGATGCCGGGCCACGACCCGATGCCGCTGGCCCTCGCGAAGGAATGCGGGATAACACTCACCCGCCCAACCGTATTCGACCTGACCCGCCACGCCGTTGACCAGGGGTGTCTGTCGCGCCACCGCACGGGTAGGTTCAACCGCGAGAAGGGTACGAAACGTGTCGCGGATGGCGAGATGGGCGCGGCCGCTGCTGCTGTGGGCGGTAGTGGTGCTGGCTGCCGCGTGCACCCGGGTGGTGGACGGCGCCGCGGTGGCGGGATTCGGTTCCCCCCGCAGGGCGGTGCAGGGGGTGAACGTCGACACGATCCTCTTGGACCAGTCGCGGATGCGCGCGATCACCGGCGCCGGGGAGCACCTGACGATCATCCCGTCCATGGACGGCACCAGGCCGGTGGACATCGACGCCCTCGCCGACACCACGCCGCGCGAATGCCGGTTCATCTACGCCGAGACCGCCACGTTCGGCCCGGATGTCGAGGAGTTCCACAAGACGACGTTCCAGGACCCGCCCGATGGGGCGCTGATCTCCGAGGGCGCCGCGGCCTACCGGGACGTCGACACCGCACGGCGCGCCTTCGGCGCCTTGGTGACCACGGTCGGGGATTGCGCCGACGGCTCGGGTGGCCAGCAATACGTCGGCGACTGGAAGGCCGACGCCGGCTCGCTGCATCTGCGGCCCGGTGGCTGCGGCCGCGACTACCGGCTGCGGTCGGTGGCCATCCTGGAGGTCACGTTCTGCGGCTTTGCGCAATCGGTGTCCGACATCGTGATGACGAACATCGTCGCGAACGTACCGGCTTAGCGTGCGGTAGCGGCGATGGTGGCGCTGCCGAGCACCTCGTCACCGTCCGGGTCCGGGCGGTACAGCACCAGCGTCTGGCCCGGAGCGACGCCGCGCAGCGGGACGCGCAACCGCACGACCAGCTCGTCGCCGACCAATTCCGCTACCGCGTCGGCGGTTTCACCGTGTGCGCGGACCTGGACCGAGCACTCGACGGGGCCCGATGGCGGCCGTCCCCCGGTGAAGACCGGCTCGCGCCCGCGCAACTCGCGCACCTCGAGGTCGGCCGCCTCTCCCACCCGTACGGTCGCGGTGTCGGCGTCGATCGCCGTCACGTAGCGCGGGCCGCCGTCGGGGCCAGGGCCGGCGATGCCCAGGCCCTTGCGCTGGCCGACGGTGAAACCGTGCACGCCGTCGTGCTCGGCGAGCACCGTGCCGTCAGCGCCGATGACGGCGCCGCGCCGGACCGCGATGCGCTCGCCGAGGAAGGCTCGGGTATTCCCCGAGGGAATGAAACAGATGTCGTGGCTGTCGGGTTTCTCCGCGACCGCGAGGCCGCGGCGGGCCGCTTCGGCACGAATCTGCGCCTTGGGGGTGTCACCGATGGGGAACGTGGCGTGGCGCAGCTGCTCGGCGGTCAGCACGGCGAGCACGTAGGACTGGTCCTTGTCGTGGTCAACCGCGCGGCGGAGCCGCCCACCGGACAGCCTGGCGTAGTGGCCGGTGGCCACGGTGTCGAAGCCCAGCGCAACCGCTTTCGCCGACAGGGCGGAGAACTTGATCCGCTGATTGCACCGCACGCACGGGTTGGGCGTTTCGCCGCGCGCGTAGGAGGACACGAAATCGTCGATCACGTCGGCTTGGAACCGCTCGGCGAAATCCCAGACGTAGAAAGGGATTCCGAGCACATCGGCGACGCGGCTCGCGTCCGAGGCATCTTCTTTCGAGCAGCAGCCGCGCGAACCCGTCCGCAGCGTGCCGGGCGTGGCCGACAACGCCAGATGCACGCCGACCACGTCGTGTCCGGCGTCGACCATGCGGGCGGCGGCGACCGACGAGTCGACGCCGCCACTCATCGCGGCGAGGACCTTCACTTAGGGAGCCCCCGCGGCGGCCAGTGCGGCGCGGCGGGCGCGGTCCACCGCCGCGGGCAGCACCTGCAACACCGCATCCACATCGTCGTCGACGCTGGTGTGACCCAAGGACATCCGCAAGGATCCGCGGGCGCTGGTGGGGTCTGCACCCATCGCGAGCAGCACGTGCGACGGCTGCGCGACGCCCGCGGTGCACGCCGACCCGGTCGAGCATTCGATGCCGTTGGCGTCCAACAACATCAACAACGCATCGCCTTCGCAGCCGCGGAACGTGAAGTGTGCGTTGCCGGGCAACCGCTGGGGGTACCTCCCGCTTGCGGGGGACGGGTCGCGGGCGCCGTTGAGGCTGACGTCGTCGATGCCCGCGAGCACCCCGTCGATCAGCCGGTCACGCAACGCCCGGAGCCGCGCGCTGTTCGCCTCGATGCCGTCCACCGCGATCCGGGCCGCGGCCGCCATGCCGACCGCACCGGCGACGTCGGCGGTGCCGGAACGGATGTCACGCTCTTGTCCGCCACCGTGCGCCAGCGGCACACACGCCACGTCGCGGCGCACCAGCAGCGCGCCCACCCCGGGAGGGCCACCGAACTTGTGCGCGGCAACGCTCATCGCCGAGAGCCCGCTGGCGGCGAAGTCCACCGGCAACTGCCCCACCGCCTGCACGGCGTCGCTGTGCATCGGAACCCCGAACTCGGCCGCGACGGCGGCGAGGTCGGCGGCCGGCATGACGGTGCCGACCTCGTTGTTGGCCCACATCACCGACACCAGCGCGACATCGTCGTGGCTGCGCAGCGCCTCGCGCAGCGCGGTGGCCGAGACCGAACCGTCGGCGGCGGTCGGCAACCAGGTCACCTCGGCGCCCTCGTGTTCGACGAGCCAGTTGACCGAGTCCAGCACGGCGTGGTGTTCGACCTCGCTGGTGATGATGCGCCGGTGGCGCGGTTCGGCGTCGCGGCGGGCCCAGTAGATGCCCTTGACCGCCAGATTGTCGCTTTCGGTGCCGCCCGCGGTGAAGATGACCTCCGACGGGCGGGCGCCCAGCCGGTCGGCGATGAGCTCGCGGGATTCCTCGATGCGCCGCCGCGCCGTCCGGCCGCTGGTGTGCAGCGAGGAGGCGTTGCCGACGGTGCCGAGCACCGCCGCCATCGCCTCGACGGCGGCGGGGTGCATCGGCGTGGTAGCGGCGTGATCGAGGTAGACCATGACGCGACCCACGATACCGGCAGGTGAAAGTTCCACCGGGCCTACTGGCGATCGCAAGCGCGGCGTTGCCGGGCGCTGCGGGTCGCCACCGTTTGGCTAGTGGCGATCGCAAGCGCGGCGTAGCCGGGCGCAGCGGGTCGCCACCATTTGGCTAAGAGGCCAGCAGCACGCGTCCGCGCCGGGCGGGCCGGGCGGCTGTGCCGCCCACCACCGACTGGCAGCGGCTCGCCAGCGCTCGCCGATCCGTCCCCGGGAGCTGCAGGGATTCGACGTGCACCCGCGCCAGCGTGCGTCGCACGGTCAGCAGCCGGCGGATGGATCCGACCAGGGTCTCGTCGCCGACGAAGGCCGGCACGGTCGAGACGCTGCCGTCGACGTGGTGGTAGGTCAGCCGAAGTGGCTGCACCGGACGGCCGGCGTCGATCGCGGCCTGGAACATCGCGGGATAGAACGCCCCGCCGTCCCGACCGCACCAGGTGGTGCCCTCCGGGAAGCACACGACGGTCTGGCCGCCGCTCAGCCGGCGGGCGACGGTGTCGACCACCGCGGGCAACAACCGCAGACTGGACCGCTCGATCGGGATGATCTTCAGGATGCGGGCCACGATGCCCGTTGCGGGCCCGGTGAACATATCGGCCCGGGCGACGAACGACCCCGGCAACACCGAGCCGATGGCGAAGACGTCGAGCCAGGACATGTGCGGGCTGACCACCAGAACCCCGCGCAGGTTGCGAATCGGGCTGCCGGTCACCGTGATCCGGATGCCGAAGCAGCGCAACACCATCCGGCAGTAGATGCGCTGCACGCGCGTGCGGCCGGGCAGCGGCACCGCCAGCAGCGCCACCCCCGGCGCCAGCAGCAGGGCCAGCATGACGCGAAGCGTGACCCGCAGCGCCACCAGAAGCCTCGATGACGCGGTCACGTCGCAGAGACCCACACAACCGGCGTCACACGTCGCGCGCGGCAGCCAGGGGTGCCCGGTGCGGGCGGGCGCGTTCATCGGTCGCCGCCGGCCATCTGCGAGGCCGCCGACACCGACCGCAGCCGCTTGAGATATCGGGTATCGGCGCGCCCTTTGTCGAGCAGGACGCAGAAATCGCCAACCCCGAAGGCGGGGTCGTGCGCGGGCTCACCGCACACCTGCGCGCCCAGCCGCAGGTAACCGCGCATCAGCGCCGGGACCGACGGGCGAGCGGGCGCCGGGATGTCGTCGAGCGCCTTGCCGTCCACGACCACCGGCCGGTGCGGGCGCACCCGGTACTGCGCCGGTGCGGCGTGGCGGTCCAGGATGAAGTCGCGGACGCCCCGCAGCTGGCGGCCCGGAACCCGATTCTCCGGGTCGTCGGCGTCCCCGCAGACCGGCACCGACACGCAGCCGGTCACGTAGTCGTAGCCGTAGCGGTCGAGGTAGGCCAGGATGCCGGCCCACATGAGCAGCACGACGCCGCCGTTGCGGTGGCCCTCGCGCACCACCGCGCGTCCCATCTCCACCAGCGACGGCCTGATCGGGTCGAAAGCGCGGATGTCGAACTCCGTCGCGGTGTAGAGGCCCCCGGCCGCGATCGCGCCCGCCGGCGCCAGCATCCGGTAGCAACCCACCAGTTCGCCGGTGCTGTCGTCGCGGACCAGGAGGTGGTCGCAGTGCTCGTCGAACCTGTCGACATCCCGTCGTTCGCCGTCGTTCGTCGGCAGTGCAAAGCCGGGCGTGGTGGAAAAGACTTCATACCGTAGCCGCTGCGCCGCCTCGATCATGCTGGCGTCGGTGGACAGCAGGAGCGAGTAGTGCGGCCCGGCGGCCGACGCCGCCGTCGCGCCTTCGGCCTTGTCGCTGGGAATCAGGACAGAAGCAATGCTCATGTCAACCAACGTTGCGTAGCCGATGAGCGAGTCGGCATCGTGGCTGTGACGTGTCCGTGCACGTCAGGTGACGAAATGTGGTCGCGAGAGCGGGCTGACCCGGGCTCCCCCTCCAGAGCCCGGGTCAGGAAGTCCGCAGTGGCGCGCTCCAGCGGACGCGTGTGCCGCCGCCGGGCGGACTGGTGATCGCGCAGTCACCGCCGAGGTCTTTGGCACGGCGGGCGATGTCGTCCAGACCATCGGCGCGGTGGCCATTGGCGGGAATCCCGCACCCGTCGTCGGTGATCTCGAGCAGCAGCTCGTCGGTGACGGTGACCTCGACGGCGATGGCCCCGGCCCCCGAGTGCCGCACAGCGTTGCTGAGCGCCTCGTTGACGACGGCTTCGGCGTGTTCGGCGAGTTCGTCGCTCACCGCGGTCATCGTCCCCGCCATGCGCAGCGTCGTCCCCTGATTGTCGTCGTCGGCGAGGCGCGCGATCGCGTCTTGGACGCGCTCGGCGAGCGTGCGCCGCCGGGCCTGCGGGCGCTGGAGATCGAAGACGGTGCGCCGGATGTCGTCGATGACGTTCTGCAACTCGTTGACGGATCTGGTCAGCCGCGAAGCGAGTTGCGGTGAACGAAGCCGGGCCACGACGCCCTGCAGGTCCATCCCGACGGTGAAGACGCGGCTGATCACCTGGTCGTGCAGATCGCGGGCGATGCGTTCCCGGTCGACCAGCACGCTCAACTCCCGCGCGTTCCGCCGTTCGGTCGCCAGCGTGAGGGCGATCGCCGCGTGGTCGGCGAAGTCGCGAACCAGGTCGAGATGCGTTTCGTCGAAGGGCTCCGCATCGGTGTTACGGGCCACCACGATCACGCCCAACGTCTGCTGGTCGGATCTGAGCGGCATCAGGATCGCGGGTCGCTCGCCTACGTCGGTGAACGCCGGGATGGGACGCCGAAATGTCTCGGTGAGCAGCGGCCAGCCGGCCCGAAACACCTCGCCGGTGGTGGACCCGTCGATCGGGATCTCTTGCCCCAGAACCTGATCCGCGTGCAGGCCGACCGCCGCGGACACGACGAGGCGGTCGTCGTTGGGCCGGTCGGGGTCGGTCGGAACGAGGACGATCGCCTGCTCGGCGTCCGTCAGCTCGGCGGCGCGCTCGACGATCAGTTGCAGAGGTTGCACGCCGGGGCCCGACTCGGACAGCAGGGCGTTGCTGATCTCGCGGCTGGCGTCGGTCCACCGGGCGCCCGCGCGGACCCGGTCGAACAAGCGGGCATTGTCGATGGCCACCGATGCCGCCGACGCGAGCGCCCGGACGGTGACCTCGTCGGCCTCGCAGAAGCAGCGGCCGGGCCGGTCGTCGGTGACGTAGAGGCTGCCGAACACCACGCCGCGGATGATGATGGGCATGCCGAGGAACGCCCGCATCGGCGGGTGGTGCTCCGGGAACCCCACGGCCGTCGAATGGTCGGACAGCTCGGCCACGCGCAACGGCTCTGTACGGTCGCGCAGGGCACCAAGCAGCCCTTTGCCCACCGGCAGATGACCGACCCGCCGCACGGTATCCGCGGCCATCCCACTGTGTACGAAGGACGCCAGAGTTCCCTCGGGCCCCCACACCCCGATGGCGCCGTAGCGGGCACCGGTCATGCCTATCGCGGCGGCCACGATGCGGTGCAGTATCGCGTCCAGCTCGAGATCGGAACCGATCTCGATCGCTACCTGGAGCAGCTGCGCCATCTGCTGGCGTTCGGCGGCCAATTCGTCGAGCTGCTCATGCATCCGGCTCAGAAAGTCCGGGCGGCGGAGCCCAAAAGCCGATCCACACTCGTCTTCGCGCATCTCCCGACTTTCTTCAGACTGATGCCCGGTGGCGCAGGTAGTGAAGGCGAACCCCGCTTGCGAAAATAAGTTTGCTGAGAAGGGAAGTTACCGTTGGGGTTAGGCCTTAATCTGCCGGTAAAGCCACCATACCAGTTAGCGGAAGACATCGTACAAGTGTTGCTATACGTGACGGATAGCCGTAACATACCGTTATGACCGCCTGCCGGTCGTACTGCTGGGAATGCGGCACCGCCTTTTACGGCCGTGCCGACGCACGGTATTGCAGCGCGGCATGCCGACAGAAAGCCCACCGCGCCCGGGTCCGCCGCCGCGCCGCCAATCAGACGGTGCCCGCGCCTCACGCGGGAAGCGCGGTTGCCCGCGCACAAGAAGCCCGTCAGGCAGCCCGCGTCGTCCGGCAACGCGCGCAGGATGCGCGGCGCTCGGCATCGAAAGCCCGTGCGGCAGTTGCATTTTCGAGCGGCGACCAAGATCTCGCCGAGGGGGCTGCGCGTCGGCGACCGACGTCCGATTGAACGCCTTTCCAACTTTGCGGCCCGGATGCCCTCGGGCGGAAGACATTTCGGGTTCACCGAACCGGCCTCAGGTGTGACCGCGCATCGACGCGACGCTGACCGGGCGCGGCGGTCGGCTTCAGGACCACTTCCCGACTCTGGAATTTGATAGCGCCCGCGCTATCAAATTCCAGCAGCCAGTACCCGCTGCGGACACAGTCCCAAGCCTCGAGACGCAAGAGCCCCGGCGCCGCGGCGCCGGGGCTCTCAAGCCGAGGAACTCAGCCCTTGCGTGCCTTGATGGCGTCGGTCAGCTGCGGGGCGACCTTGAACAGGTCGCCCACCACGCCGTAGTCGGCGATCTCGAAGATGGGCGCCTCTTCGTCCTTGTTGACCGCGACGATGGTCTTCGAGGTCTGCATGCCCGCGCGGTGCTGGATGGCCCCGGAAATCCCCAACGCGATGTAGAGCTGGGGCGACACCGTCTTGCCGGTCTGACCGACCTGGAACTGGCCCGGGTAGTAGCCGGAGTCGACCGCGGCGCGCGACGCACCGACGGCGGCGCCCAGCGAGTCGGCCAGCGCCTCGACCACGCTGAAGTTCTCCGCGCTGCCCACGCCGCGGCCACCGGACACCACGATCGAGGCCTCGGTGAGCTCCGGCCGGTCACCGGCGACCGCCGGCTCACGGGCCGTGATCTTGGTGGCGTTCTCGGCGGGCGCCGGTACCTCGACGGTGACCTGCTCGCCGGCACCGGCCTGCGGCTCGGCGTCGATGGCGCCGCCGCGGACCGTGATCACCGGGGTGTCGCCGTTGGCCTGCGACTCGACGGTGAACGCGCCACCGAAGATGGAGTGCACCGCCTTGTTGCCCTCCTGGACGCCGACCACGTCGACCAGCAGGCCGGATCCGATCCGGGCGGCGAGCCGGCCCGCGACCTCTTTGCCGTCGGCGTTGGCGGCCAGCAGCACGGCCGCCGGAGCGTTCGACTCGGCGAGCGAGGCCAGCACGTCGACCACCGGGGTGATCAAGTAGTTCTCGGCGTCGTCGGACTCGGCGACATAGATCTTGGCGGCGCCCGCCTCCTTCAAACCGTCGATCAGGGGCGCGGCCGTGCCGGGCTTGCCGACGACGACGGCGGCCGGCTCGCCCAGCGGGCGGGCGGCGGTGATCAATTCGGAGGTGACCTTCTTCAGGGCGCCTTCGGCGTGCTCAACGAGCACCAAAACTTCAGCCATGGTTTCTTCGCTCTTCTCGTCTGTGGGATGGGTGCTCGACTAGATGATCTTCTGGGCGACCAGGTACTGGGAGATCTGGTTACCGCCCTCGCCCTCGTCGGTGACCTTCTCACCCGCGGTCTTCGGCGGCTTGGGCGTCGACGACAGCACCTTCGAGCCGGCGTTCTCGAGGCCGACCTCGTCGCTTTCGACCCCGATCTCGGCGAGGGTCAGCACCGTCACCTCTTTCTTCTTCGCGGCCATGATGCCCTTGAAGGACGGGAAGCGCGGCTCGTTGATCTTCTCGGTCACGCTCACCACCGCGGGCAGGGTGGCCTCGAGGCTGAAGACGCCGTCGTCGGTCTCGCGCTCGCCGGTGACCTTGCCGCCCTCGATCGACAGCTTGCGCAGGTGGGTCAGCTGCGGAAGGCCCAGGTACTCGGCGATGATCGCCGGCACCGCACCGCCCGAGCCGTCGGTGGACTCGTTACCGGCGATGACGAGCTCGGTGCCCTCGATGGTGCCCAGCGCGCGCGCCAGCGCCCAGGCGGTTTGCACCACGCAGGAACCGCGCATGCCGTCGTCCTTGAGGTGGACGGCCTTGTCGGCTCCCATCGACAGCGCCTTGCGGATCGCCTCGGTGGCGCGTTCGGGGCCCGCGGTCAGCACGGTCACCGACCCCTCGCCGCCTTCCCGCTCACGGATCTGCAAGGCCTCTTCGACGGCGCGCTCGTTGATCTCGTCCAGTACCGCGTCGGCGGCCTCGCGGTCCAGCGTGTAGTCGCCGTCGTTCAGCTTGCGTTCCGACCAGGTGTCTGGGACCTGCTTGATCAGGACCACGATGTTCGTCATGAGTGTGGTTCGTCCTCCTCGAAGGAGTCTCGCAGCAGTCGACCACGAGACTTTCAGTACGCGTTTAGCAGCGCACGGTCGTGTTACTACCGGGTAACTTTGTGCAGCCTGCAGTCACACCATAGCGGGTCGTACTGCACGTTCTTGCGGCGTGTCTACCGTCGGCGACCGGGGGCGCCTCGTTCCCGGTTCGCGAATCCGACACTTCGCGTTAGCCTGCCTATGCGATGAGCGCAACCGTCCCCGACGTACCCCGGCACAGCCTCGGCGATCCGACGCCGGCGGCTGACCCCGTCCTGATGTTGACCGGCGAGCGCACCATTCCGGACCTGGACGTCGAAAACTACTGGTTCCGCCGCCATCAGGTGGTTTACCAGCGACTGGGCGGGCTGTGCGCGGGCCGCGAGGTGCTCGAGGCCGGCTGTGGCGAGGGGTATGGCGCCGACCTGATCGCCGGCGTCGCCCGCCGGGTCGTGGCCGTGGATTACGACGAGGCGGCCGTGGCGCACGTGCGCGCCCGCTACCCGCGGGTGGAGGTCATGCGGGCGAACCTGGCCGAGCTTCCGCTGCCCGACGCGTCGGTGGATATTGTGGTCAACTTCCAAGTCATCGAGCATCTGTGGGATCAGGCACAATTCGTGGCCGAATGCGCGCGGGTGCTGCGTCGCGACGGGCTGCTGATGGTGTCCACACCGAACCGGATCACGTTCTCCCCGGGCCGCGACACCCCGATCAACCCGTTCCACACCCGCGAACTCAACGCCGGTGAGCTGACCCAGTTGTTGGTCGACGCCGGCTTTCGCGACGTAGCGGTCTCCGGGGTGTTTCACGGTCCGCGGCTGCGGGAGTTGGACGCCCGCCACGGCGGCTCCATCATCGACGCGCAGATCGAGCTCGCGATGGCCGGCAAGCCCTGGCCGCCCGAGCTGGCTGCCGACGTCGCCGCGGTGACCACCGACGACTTCGACATCGTCGAGGACGGCCGCCGTGACATCGACGACAGCCTGGACCTGATCGCAATCGCGGTTGCGCCGTGAGCGATTCGCTCGACCCGGTGCCCGGCATGTTCACCCTGGTCCTGCACACCCACCTGCCGTGGCTGGCCCATCACGGGCGGTGGCCGGTCGGCGAGGAGTGGCTCTACCAGTCGTGGGCGGCGGCCTACCTGCCGCTGATGCGGGTGCTGACCGCGCTGGCCGACGAGGATCGCCGCGGGGTGGTGACCCTCGGCGTCACTCCGGTGGTGAACGCGCAGCTCGACGATCCGTACTGCCTCGACGGCATGCACCACTGGCTGGCCAACTGGCGGCTGCGGGCGGCCGAGGCCGCCAGCGTGCGGTCCGCGCCCCGGTCGAAGTCGGCAGGTTTCCAGTCCTGCACGCCGGAAGCGTTGCGCACCTTGGGTATTCGCGAATGCGCCGAAGCAGATCGGGCGCTCGACGAGTTCGCCACCCAATGGCGGCACGGCGGCAGCCCGCTGTTGCGCGCCCTGATCGACGCCGGCACGGTGGAGTTGCTCGGCGGACCGCTGGCCCACCCGTTCCAGCCGCTGCTCGCGCCGCGGCTTCGCGAGTTCGCCCTGAGCGAGGGGCTCGCCGACGCAGAGCTGCGGCTCGGGCCGCGCGGAAGGCACCGCCCGAGCGGCATTTGGGCGCCCGAATGCGCGTACGCCCCCGGCCTGGAGGACGGTTACGCGGCCGCGGGTGTCACCCACTTCATGGTCGACGGCCCGTCACTGCACGGCGACACCGCCCTGGGCCGGCCGGTCGGCGACACCGACGTGGTCGCGTTCGGGCGCGACCTGCAGGTCAGCTACCGGGTCTGGTCGCCGAAATCGGGCTACCCGGGGCACGCCGCCTACCGCGATTTCCACACCTACGACCACCTCACCGGGCTGAAACCGGCGCGGGTGACCGGCCGCAACGTGCCGTCGGAGGCGAAGGCGCCCTACGACCCCGAGCGCGCCGATCATGCGGTCGACGTCCATGTCGCCGACTTCGTCGACGTGGTCCGCAACCGGCTGGCGAGCGAATCCGAACGGATCGGGCGGCCGGCCCACGTGGTGGCCGCCTTCGACACCGAACTGTTCGGCCATTGGTGGTACGAGGGCCCGACGTGGCTGGCGCGGGTGCTGCGCGCCCTGCCCGCCGCCGGCGTGCGGGTGGGCACGCTGAGCGACGCCATCACCGACGGATTCGTCGGGCGCGCAGTGGCATTGCCGCCCAGTTCGTGGGGCTCCGGCAAGGACTGGCAGGTGTGGGCCGGCGACAAGGTGGCCGACCTGGTCCAGCTCAATGCCGAAGTGGTGGACATGGCCCTGAGCACAGTGGACAAGGCGTTGTCGCAGCGGGCGTCGCTGGACGGGCCGCTCCCCCGCGACCACGTGGCCGATCAGATCCTGCGCGAGACCCTGCTCACGGTCTCCAGCGACTGGCCGTTCATGGTGAGCAAGGATTCGGCCGCCGACTACGCGCGCTACCGTGCGCATCTGCACGCCCACGCCACCCGCGAGATCGCCGGGGCGCTGGCGTCCGGGCGGCGGGACACCGCCGGCCGGCTGGCCGAGGGCTGGAACCGCGCCGACGGCCTGTTCGGCGCGCTGGACGCGCGCAGGCTGCCCCGATGAGGTGGTGGGCCGCGTGAAGATCCTGATGGTGTCGTGGGAATACCCACCGGTGGTGATCGGCGGCCTCGGCCGGCACGTGCACCACCTGTCGACCGCGCTGGCCGCGGCCGGTCACGAGGTCGTCGTGCTGTCCCGCCGCCCGTCGGGCACCGATCCCAGCACGCACCCGTCGTCCGACGAGGTGGTCGACGGTGTCCGGGTTGTCGCGGCCGCGCAAGACCCGCATGAGTTCTCCTTCGGCGCCGACATGATGGCGTGGACACTGGCGATGGGTCATTCCATGATCCGGGCCGGGCTGTCGCTGAAGAAGCGCGGCAGTACACGGCCGTGGCGCCCCGACGTAGTGCATGCGCACGACTGGCTGGTGGCGCATCCCGCGATCGCCCTCGCCCAGTTCTACGACGTGCCAATGGTTTCCACCGTCCACGCCACCGAGGCCGGGCGGCACTCCGGCTGGGTGTCCGGCGCGATCAGCCGGCAGGTGCACGCCGTCGAGTCGTGGCTGGTGCGCGAATCCGATTCGCTGATCACGTGTTCGGCGTCGATGGCCGACGAGATCACCGAACTGTTCGGTCCCGGCCTGGCCGGAATCACGGTCATCCGCAACGGTATCGACGCCGCGCGCTGGCCCTTCGCCGAGCGTCGGCCGCGCACCGGGCCCGCCGAGCTGCTGTACCTCGGGCGGCTCGAGTACGAGAAGGGCGTGCACGACGTCATCGCCGCCCTGCCACGGATCCGGCGCACCCATCCCGGGACCACTCTGACCATCGCCGGGGAGGGCACCCAGCAGGAGTGGCTCATCGAGCAGGCCCGAAAGCATCGGGTGCTCAAGGCAATCCGGTTCGCCGGACACCTCGACCACGCGGCGCTGCTCCCGGTGTTGCATCGGGCCGACGCCGCGGTGCTGCCCAGCCACTACGAGCCGTTCGGGATCGTCGCGCTGGAGGCCGCCGCGGCGGGCACCCCGCTGGTGACCTCCAACATCGGCGGCCTGGGCGAGGCGGTGATCAACGGCCGGACCGGGGTGTCGTGCGCGCCCCGCGACGTCGCCGGGCTGGCCGCGGCCGTGCGGTCCGTGCTCGATGATCCGGAGGCCGCGCAGCGACGCGCCCGCGCCGCCCGCGAACGGCTCACCTCGGCCTTCGACTGGAAGACCGTGGCGCAGGAGACGGCGCAGGTGTATCTGGCCGCCAAGCGCGGCGAGCGCCAGCCGCACGCGCGCATGCCCATCGTCGAACACGCCCTGCCGAACCGCTAACCTGCAGTATGGGGCTGGAATACTCGAGCGTGGTCGACGCGCCGATCGCCGACGTCTTCGCCTGGCACGCCAGACCGGGCGCGTTTACCCGACTCTCGCCGCCGTGGCAGCCCATGCGGCTGGTCACCGAGGCCACCTCGCTCAGGGACGGCCGGGCCACGTTGGCGCTACCGGGCGGCCTGCGCTGGGTCGCCGTGCACCAGCCGGACGGCTACGACCCGCCGCGGCGCTTCGTCGACGCCATCGGTGGTGACGGGCTGGCCGCGCTGCCGGCGCGAACCGCGGTGCGCTGGCGGCACACCCACGATTTCGAGGACGTCGGTGGCGGCCGCACCAGGGTCATCGACCGGGTGGAAACGCCGGTACCAGCCGCGTTACTGCGCCCCATGTTCACCTACCGGCACCGTCAGCTGGCCGACGATCTGGCCGCGCACCGGCTGGCCGCCGAGAACGGGCTGGCGACGGCGACGGTCGCCGTCACCGGGGCGTCGGGCCTGGTCGGTTCGGCGTTGACGGCGTTTCTGAGCACCGGCGGCCATCGCGTCATCCGGTTGGTCCGCCGCCCCGCCGGAGGGGACGACGAGCGGAAGTGGAATCCCGACGACCCGGACCCGGGCCTGTTCGAGGGGGTCGACGCGGTCATCCACCTGGCCGGCGAATCGATCGCCGGCCGGTTCACCGAGAGGCATCGAAAAGTGATCCGCGACAGCAGGATTGGGCCGACCCGCCGGCTCGCCGAGGCGCTGGCTCGCACCCCGCGGCGGCCGTCGGTGCTGGTCACCGCTTCGGCGATCGGATACTACGGGTACGACCGGGGTGACGACGTCCTCACCGAGGACAGCGAACGCGGCGATGGCTTTCTCGCCGATGTCGTTGCCGACTGGGAGGCGGCGACCGCGCCCGCGGAACAGGCCGGGGTGCGGGTGGTGCCGGTGCGCACGGGCATCGTGCAGTCCCCGCGCGGCGGCACGCTGAAGCTGATGCGCCCGTTGTTCAGCGCCGGGCTGGGTGGCCGGCTGGGCGACGGCCGGCAATGGCTCTCGTGGATCGGGATCGACGACCTCGTCGAGGTGTATCACCGAGCACTGTGGGACACAGCGCTGTCCGGTCCGGTGAATGCCGTTGCGCCGCACCCGGTTCGCAACAGCGAGTACACCGCCACCCTGGCCCACGTCATGCGTCGGCCCGCGGTGTTGCCGGTGCCGTCGCTCGGGCCCCGGGTGCTGCTCGGCGAGCAGGGCGCCCGCGAGCTGGCGTGTGCCAGCCAGCGGGTTGCTCCGCAGAAGCTCACGGCGGCCGGACACCGGTTCCGCCATCCCGAGCTCGAGCAGGCGCTGCGTCACCTGCTCGGGCGCGAGTCCTGATCGGAAGATCTGAGGCAATCGCCTGATCAAGCCCGATCCGCGCTCATAAATGATTCAATTTCTTAATGATCTCAGGAGCGCCGGCCCGGCACGCCCGCCGGGTCGGCGCGGTCGTGCTGGGCATCGTCGCGGTGGCCACGATGGTGCTCGGCCCGCGCCAAGCCCGGGCCGAATCCACCGAGGCGGACAGCGCGACCGACGTCGCCTGCGCGAGCGCGACCCAGGCGGTGCCGACGACATGGTATTTGCCCAGCACGCCGCCCCGGGGACTGGTCTGGCTACAGCACGGCTTCGTCGAGGGCAAAAAGGTCTGGTCGGCGTTCGCCGCCGAGATCGCCGGCACCGGATTCCTCGTCGTGGCCACCACGCTGCCCACCCTCAGCGCCTTCGGTTGCACGGTGGAGCACCTGATCGACAACAGGGGCTTCCTGGACAACATCGCCGACGTCTTCGCCCACAAAGACGATCCGAACGGCGCGCTGGCCACGTCCTTCGCGAGGGCGGCGGCCGACGTCGGCCGACCGGTGACGCCGTTGCCCGACAAGCTGGTGTTCGTCGGACATTCGGCGGGGGCCGAGGCCGTCGAATACGTCGCCGAGCGCCTGCACAGCACCTACCCGGCCACCTTCGCCCAACTGCGCGGCATCGTCAGCGAAGACGGCGTGAAGTCGTTCATCGGTTCCAACACCGACGAGGCGCTGGCGGGCCTGGCGGCCACCACGCTGCCCATCTACGCCACGGCGTCGCCGCATCTGCTGTGCAACTACTTCCAACGCGGCACCAAGGCGATCGAACGGTATCTGCCGGACCGGCCCTTCCACGGGGTGAAGATCACGACCGGAGCACACGGTGACGCGCTCGGTCCCTCGTCGCCCCTCTACGAAAACCTGGTGTGTGGTCGCCCGAAGCCGGGCAACATCGAGGCGGTGTGGGGCCTGACGCGAGGCTGGATCGCCGATATGGTCGCGGGAACGACCACACCCGACTTCTACCCGGGCGGAAGCTATTACACCGAACTCGAAACGGCCGGCACCATCACCACGCTGCCCTGACGAGTCACGGCACCCGCCGCATGGTCAGTGGCCGCTGCGCGATGTCGAGGCCGAGAGCTTCGCCTCCTAGTCCGCGTCTCGGCCGTGCCGGCTGCGCCGATATGCGCGGGCGCGCAGCTCGGCGAGCCATCGTGGATGCAGGCTCACGCCTGGCGCGGTGTTGGCGACGGGATCGAACGACACGTCCGATGCGCGTTCGGGGTCGACGACGCGGGTCAGCGTGAGTTGGCCCAGCGGGGTGAAAACACCTCCGCCACAGGCCTGGTCGAGTGAGACGTCGATCGTGCCGTGCTCGAGCCGCCTGCGGACGCTGTCCAGCGACAGGCCCGGACCGTCGATCTCGCTCTCGATCCGGGCCCGCAGCCACCAATTGGCTCCCTCATAGTGCAGCGGCATCAGCGTGGTCAGCGTCTGCCCGCTCCACGAGATGGCCGGCCGCAGTGCCAGCGCCCGGGACAGCACCCCCGCCCCCGAGGAGACGACCAGGATGTCCCATGGCCCCGTGGCCTGCGGCGGTGCGACCCGAAAGGCCAGCCCGATGAAGTCGGGCAGTGGCCCCGGCGTGCCGGTGGCCTTCGAGACCCGCGCGACGACCTCGCAGGACGAGATCGGCAGCCCCTCCCCGGCGGGCGAGGCGCGCTCGATGGAACCCTCCGCCAAGACCCCGAGGGGATGGAACAACCGTTTGCCCCGGAGGGCCGAGCCCCACTGGAAGGGCAACGCGACAAGATCGGAAACGCTCACCGGCGGCGGGTTCCCTTTTCCCGGCGGGGAAAACGCCGCGGTACCGCCCGCCCAGATCGCCGATCAGAGCCCGGGGGCTTCCAACTCGCCCTGAAATCGCTGCATCGCGCAGATCAGCGCGCCGAGCACCCGGTGTGCGGCCATCAGGTCTGCGTCGGGTAAGTCTTCGAGGGCGATACTGGTGTGCGCGGCGAGCGGGCCGAAGAACGACCGCGCGGTGGCCAGGCCTGATTCGCCGTGCCGCAGGATCACCTTGCGACGATCGTCGGGATGCGAATCCCGGCGGATGTGGCCGGAATCCATCAACCGGTCCACCAGGTAGGTGATGGCCGAACCGGACAATCCCATCCGATGGCTGAGGTCTCCCGAGGTCATCGGCCGCCCCGCCATCTCTGCCACCATGATGTACATCAACGCACGGAAGTCATTGGCGCGCAGATGATGTGATGTCGCAAACTGTCGGCCGATCTGGTCGGATTCGGTTGAAATCTCCCGCAGATCGGCCGAGATCAGCGACTCCAGCGCGTCTCGGCGCCGCCGCTGCTCGTCAGCGTCCATAACGGTGTGCAGCATATCCCCAAAACGGGACGATCATTCAGTTGGTTAATGATTAATTGATTGAACCGCCTGTGGGCCTGCCTCGTTGCAACGGTCGTGAGGGCACGGCGGTCCGCGGAAGCAAGCCACCGCCGCGTGCGCCACGGCTGGCCAAGAACGGTGAAGTTCAGTAAGTTAAAATTTAAGTTATTGAAGGTAGTGGCATCCCGGAGTGGAGTCGACCGCGCGTGTTTCAGCGGTCCCAGCCTGGGATTGCCAAGCCGTCCAGGAGGGAGCGTGTGGCCAAGATGGGTGCTTTGTCGTTGACATCCGCCACCGAGTCGCCGGTGATCGCGACGGAATCGACCGGCACGACGAACTTCACCGAGTGGCGAACCCGGGTGCGGGAAGCCGTTCTCGCCCACCTCGCCGACTTCGTCGGCCCGCGGCGCGCCGAACTGGACGACACGCGCATCCACGCCGCCGGCGACGTCTTGACGGCGTTCGTGTCCGGCGGGAAGTGCCTGCGGTCGACGTTCGTCTACCTGGGGTGGCTCTGCGGTGCCGCGCCCGACGACGCGGCATTGCGGGCAGCGGCCAGTTTCGAGTTGCTGCACGTCTTCGCGCTACTGCAAGACGATGTCATGGACGGGTCGACCGAGCGGCGGGGGCGGCCGGCGGCGCACCTGCAGTTCGCCCGATGGCACCGCCGGCGCGGGTTCTCCGGCTCCTCACGGCGGTTCGGCGAATCCGCGGCCATCCTGCTCGGTGACCTCTGCCTGATCTGGTCCGAGCAGATGCTGCGCGAAAGCGGTGTCGAACCCAGGCGGCTGCAGCGGGCCTGGCCGCGCTACGACGCGATGAGAACCGAGCTGGCGGTGGGCCAGTTCGCGGACCTGACGAGCGATGTCCGGCACATGCCGTCCCTGGAGACCGTGCTGGACGTGGCGCGGCGCAAGTCCGGCAACTACACGGTGCGGCGACCGCTGGAGATCGGCGCGGCGATGTCGGATTGCGACGATCGAACGGTGACGTTACTCGGCCGGTACGGGGCGGCCGTCGGCGAGGCGTTCCAGCTTCGCGACGACGTGCTCGGTGTCTTCGGCTCGCCGGCGACCACGGGGAAACCCTGTGGGGGGGACCTACTGGAACGCAAGGCGACCGGTCTCGTGGTGACCGCGCACCAGCTGGCCGATCCCGTGACCCGCGCCGAGCTGACGAAACTGATGAACTGCCGGGTACTCGACGCTTCCGCCATCGACCGGTGGAAAGCGCTGATCGTCTCGACCGGGGCCGTCGACATGATCGAGGAGATGATCACCGACCGGGTCACAGCCGCACGTGAACACCTCGACGACGCCTCGATCGACGAGCGCGTCCGTACGACGCTGGACGACATGGCGACCGCGTGTACGGATCGCGCAGAATGAGTGCGACAAGTCTGGGAGCATGCTGACATGCGGACTATCGGAGGACGCAGCGAGCGCGTGGTGGTGATCGGCGCCGGCCTGGCGGGGCTGTCCGCCGCTTTGCACCTGGCCGGCCGGGGGCGCGCGGTGACGGTGGTCGAGCGCCAGCCATGGCCGGGCGGCCGCGCCGGCCGGCTCGACATCGACGGCTACCGCATCGACACCGGGCCGACGGTGCTGACGATGACCGACATCATCGACGAGACTTTCGCGGCAGTGGGTCGCAGCCGGTCGGGCCGGCTGGAGCTGCTGCCGCTGGATCCGGCCTACCGCGCGGTGTTCGCCGACGGCAGCGCGCTCGACGTGCACACCGATGCGGATCGGATGGCGACGGCCATCGAAGAGTTCGCTGGCTTCGGGCAGGCAGCGGGTTACCGACGGTTGCGCGAGTGGCTGAATCGTTTGTACCGGATCGAATTCGACGGTTTCATCGCCGCGAACTTCGATTCGCCGCTGTCGTTGCTCACGCCGCAATTGGCGCGGCTGGCCGCGATCGGCGGGTTCCGCAAGTGGGATCGGGTGGTCAAGCGCCACATCAGCGATCCCCGGCTGCAGCGGATCTTCACGTTTCAATCGCTGTACGCCGGGGTGGCGCCACGGAACGCGCTCGCGGTCTACGCGGTCATCGCCTACATGGACACCATCGCGGGGGTGTTCTTTCCGCGCGGCGGTGTTCGCGCGCTGCCCGACGCGCTGGCCGCGGCGGCCGCCGAGGCTGGGGTCCAATTCCATTACAACGCCACGGTTACCGGACTCGATCGCGTCGGGTCGCGGGTCAGCGCGGTGCGAACCGATCGCCTGGACCCCATCGCGTGCGACGCGGTGGTGCTGACCACCGAATTACCGCAAACCTACGCATTATTGGGCCGCACTCCACGTCGGCCCCTGCGGCTGCGGCCGGCACCGTCGGCGGTGGTTGCTCATCTGGGCTGTCGCCGGGTTCCGTCCGACACGGCGCATCACACCATCCTGTTCGGTGATTCCTGGGACCAGACCTTCACCGACATCATCCGCGACGGACGGCTGATGCAGGATCCGTCCTTGCTGGTCACCCGCCCCACGGCCAGCGACCCGACGCTCGCCCCGGACGGGCACGATCTGCTGTACGTGCTTGCCCCGGCGCCGAATCTGGCCCGCGGGGACATCGACTGGGGCAGTGCGGGCGCCCCGTACGTCGACAACCTCATCGACGACGTCGCGGCGCGGCTGCTGCCTGATCTGCCCGACAGCGCAACGGTATTGGACGTGATTACGCCGGCCGACTGGGCCCGTCAGGGCATGGCCGCGGGCAGCCCCTTCGCGCTGGCCCACACCTTCGCGCAGACGGGCCCGTTCCGGCCGGCCAACATGGTGCGCGGCGTCGACAACGCGGTGCTCGCCGGGTCGTCGACGGTGCCCGGCGTCGGTGTCCCCACCACCCTGATCTCGGGCCGGCTCGCCGCCGACCGCATCACCGGCCCCAATGCCGGACGAGCCAACCGGATGCCGACGCATCACGACATGGGAGCCGGGCTGACATGATTCGCAGCGAGTTGGACGCGGCTGGAATCGACAATCCGCGGCTGCGCGAGGGATACCGCCGCTGTCGCGAACTCAACGCCACGCACGGCCGCACCTTCTTTCTGGCCACCCGCCTGCTGGCGCCCGATCAGCGGCCGGCGGTGCATGCCCTGTACGGTTTCGCGCGCTACGCCGACGACATCCTCGACGACCTGGATCCCCAGCTGAGCACCGACATTCGCGGCATGAGGCTGCAGCAATTGGCCGACAAGTTCTTCGCAGGCGGAGACCATCTCGACGATCCCGTGCTCGCCGCGGTCACCCACACCGCGCGCCGCTACCGGATCGACACCGGGCTGTTCGACGACTTCCTCGCCTCGATGCGGATGGATCTCACGGTCACCGATTATCCCGACCGCACAGCCCTCAACCTCTACATGCGTGGGTCGGCCGAAGCCATTGGACTGCAGGTGCTTCCGGTGCTGGGCACCGTGGTGCCCGTCGTAGAGGCCGCGCCCTACGCCGCCGCGCTGGGCAGGGCGTTTCAGCTCACCAACTTCTTGCGCGACATCGATGAAGACCTGCTGCGCGGTCGGGTCTATCTGCCCGTCGACGAACTCGCCGCCCACGGGGTGGACCGCGAGCTGTTGACCTGGTGTCACCAGAACCGGCGCACCGACCCGCGGGTCCGCACCGCGCTGGCCGCGCAGCACGAGATCACCCGGGAGACTTACCGATTCGCCGAAGCCGGCATCGCCATGCTCAGCCCCCGCTCGCAACCGTGCGTCGCTGCCGCGGCGACGCTGTACTCCGAAATCCTGGACCGCATCGAACAAAGCGACTTCGCCGTGTTCACTCACCGGGCCACCGTCGGCAAGGCGCGACGACTGCAGGTCGGCGGAATCGGGCTGATACGGTCGTGGCGGGCGCGCATCAGTTCGCCCGGTGTTTCGGATCCTCCGGGGGCCGCATGACCGATCGCTGGCAATATCTGTTGGTCCTGGCCGCATGCCTGGCGATCACCGCGCCCCTGGAGATGTTCGGCCCCGGCGTCTACCGGCAGTGGCGCCGGCTCGTGACGGCGGTCTTCCCGGTGGCAGTGGTGTTTCTGGTCTGGGACGAGATCGCCATCGCCGCGCACGTGTGGACGTACAACCGCACCTACATCACCGGCCTGAGCATCCCGTTCCGGGTGCCGATCGAGGAAGTGCTGTTCTTCGTCGTCATCCCGATCTGCGCACTGCTGACCTACAACGCCGTGAGCACCATCCTGGAAAGGGTCAACCGCCGATGACCGGGCTGGGCTACACGGTTCCGGCCGTGGCGGCCGTGTTGGCAGTGTGCGCACTGGAATTGGCGGTGTTGCGCACCGGGCTGTTCCGGCGGCCGGCCTATTGGCTGTCGATGCTGATCATTCTCGGCTTCCAGGTTCCGGTCGATGGCTGGCTGACCAAGCTCAGCTCTCCGATCGTCAGCTATGACCCTCGTCAGATCACCGGCCTGCGCTTTCCGTTCGACATCCCCGTCGAGGATTTCTTGTTCGGCTTCGCGCTGGCCACCGCGGTGTTGCTGGGATGGGAACGCCAGCGTGCGCGTCGGTGAGGCCCGGCCCTCCCCCGGCCAGTTGTCGGCCGCGTTCGACGCGGGGGCGACGGCATACGACCGGCTGGTCGGCGCCAGCCCCGGATACCACGAACAATTGCTTCTCTCCGCTCGTCGCATGCGAATCCCCGACCGCGGCAAGGGCTTACGCTTACTCGACCTCGGATGCGGGACCGGGGCCTCGACCGCCGCGCTGCTGGCCGTGGCCCCCGAGGCCGACATCGTCGCCGTCGACGCCTCACGGGGCATGCTCGACGCGGCGGCCGCGAAGGACTGGCCCCCGTCGGTGCGGTTCGTGCACACCCCCGTCGAGCAGCTGGCCGAGCACGGCATCACGGGACCGTTCGACGGGATCCTGGCCGCCTACCTGATCCGCAACCTCGCCGACCGGGACGGCCAACTGCGACAGTTCCGTACGCTGCTGCGGCCCGGCGCCACCCTGGCGGTGCACGAATACTCGGTGCGCGACTCCGCCGCCGCCACCCTGATCTGGCACGCCGTGTGCTGGGGCATCATCATTCCCGCCGGCTGGTGGCGCACCCGGGACGCGGCGCTGTACCGCTACCTGTGGCGCAGCGTGCTGCAGTTCGACGGCGCGGCGCGCTTCCGGGCCCGCCTCGCCGACGCGGGCTTCACCGCGGTGCACAGCGAAACGATGCCCGGCTGGGAGGCAAACATCGTCCACACGTTCCTGGCGGACGCGCCGTCATGATCGGTCCGGGAAGCGCTCACCGCGCCGATCCCCGACGCGAAACACTAGCCGCGGCAACAGGTTTGCCGGACACCGGTGCGCTGACCTCGAGGCCCCGGGCGGTCGTCGTGGGTGGCGGCATCGCGGGGCTGACGGCTGCGACTGGGCTGGCCGAACGCGGCGTCGCCGTCGAGGTCGTCGAGCGCGAGCATTACCTCGGCGGTCGGGTCGGCGGCTGGACCGAGCACCACGACGGGGCCGACCTGGCGATGAATCGCGGATTCCACGCGTTCTTCCGGCAGTACTACAACCTGCGGGCCCTGCTCGGCCGTATCGATCCCCAGCTGCGGATGCTCACGCCCGTCGACGATTATCCGCTCATCGACGGGGCGGGCCGGCGCGACACCTTCCGGGGGCTGCCGCGCACACCACCGTGGAACGCCGTGGCCTTCGCCGCGCGCAGCCCCACGTTCCGGCTTCGCGACTTCCTCGAGATCGACGCGCGCGCGGCCGCGCCGCTGGCGGCGGTGTCGGTGCCCGGCATCTACCAGCGCCTCGACCATGTCGACGCGGCGACCTTCCTCAAGGACATCCGGTTCCCGCCGGCCGCACGGCATTTGGCGTTCGAGGTGTTCTCCCGCAGCTTCTTCGCCGACCCGTCGAAGTTGTCCGCCGCCGAGTTGGCGACCATGTTCCACATCTACTTCCTCGGGTCGTCCGAAGGCCTCATCTTCGACGTCCCCACTTCCAATTACGACAGCGCCCTCTGGCAGCCGCTGCGGGCCTACCTGGAGGCGCGCGAGGTGCAGTTCCGGCTCGGCACCGGCGCCGCGCGCATCGACCCGGGCCAGACGAAGCCCTTCCGGGTGCAGACCGATTCCGGGGAGCACGTCGAGGCGGACGCCGTCGTGCTGGCCACCGACGTGGCGGGATTGCAGCGTGTGGTGGCCGCATCGACCGATCTGGCCACCGATGCCTGGCGCGGGCAGATCGCGCGGCTGCGCACCGCCCCGCCCTTCGCCGTGCACCGGTTGTGGCTCGATCGGCCCGTCGCCGACCAGCGACCGGCGTTCCTCGGCACGGCCGGCCACGAGCCACTGGACAACATCAGCGTGCTGGAGCGCTACGAACGCGAGGCGGCCCAATGGTCCCGCGCGCACCGGGGCTCGGTCGTCGAGCTGCACTCCTACGCCCTCGACTCCGCGCCGTCCCGCGCGGCCGCGCTGCGTCAACTGCACAGGGTCTACCCGGAAACCGCTGCGGCGCAGGTCGTTTCCGAGCGCCTGCTGCATCGCAGCGATTGTCCGCTGTTCTCGCCCGGGTCCTATGCGGACCGGCCCGCCGTCGTGACGCCGCAGCCCGGACTGCTGCTGGCCGGCGACGCCGTCCGCGTCGACTTGCCCGTCGCACTCATGGAGCGCGCCGCCACCACAGGGTGGTGCGCCGCGAACCATTTGCTGAGAAAATGGGGACTGGCCGGCCACCCGTTGGTCACGGTACCCACCCGAGGCCGGTCACCCCTGTTGCGATGGCTCGCCACCCGCGAAGGACGTGCCCGACGATGAACATTCGCGAACAGCTGCAACACCTGTGGCCGGCGACGCGGTCCAAAGACTGGCCCCTGCAGGTGATCCCACGTACGTCGTGGGCCGACCAGCGACCGACCTACCGGGATGCGCAGCCCGCCATCATCGACGCCGCGCTAAAGCGGGCCCGGCAACGGCCCACCGGGAACTGGTTCGCGTTCGCGGGCACCGCCGACGTGCGCCCCGGCCGGCCGTTCGGCGCTCGGGTCGCCGGGGTCGAGGTCGTCGCCTGGCGCGACGAACAACGCCGGCTCTGCGTGGGCCCCCGCAGTTGCCCACACCTGGGGGCTGATCTGGCCACCGGGGCCGTGCACCGCGGCACGTTGATCTGCCGATGGCACGGGCTGGCGCTCGACGGCCATTCCCGTGAGTTCGGGTGGAGCCCCTTGCCCAGCCACGACGACGGCACGCTGGTGTGGGTGCGACTCGACGAAGTGGGCGGGGAAACGCCGTTGGAGGAACCGGTGATTCCGGCCCGACCGACCGGCGAGACCTTGGCCGCGGTGGCCCGCATGGCGGGCGTGTGCGAGCCCGAAGACATCATCGCCAATCGGCTCGACCCCTGGCACGGTGCGTGGTTCCACCCCTACTCGTTCACGCGGCTCGAAGTGCTCACCACGCCGACCGAACACGTCGATCGCTTCTTGGTGGCGGTGACTTTCCGGATGGGACGCCTGGGCGTTCCCGTCGTCGCGGAATTCAGCTGCCCGGAGGCGCGCACCATCGTGATGCGCATCGTGGACGGCGAGGGAACCGGCAGCATCGTCGAAACCCACGCCACCCCAATCGGTTCGGGGCCCGATGGGCGCCCCCGCACCGCGGTGCTGGAAGCCACCATCGCGCATTCGGACCGTCCCGGGTTTCAGCGGGCATCCCGGGCTGCGCCGGTGATCACGCCGCTCATGCGCCTCGCGGCCAACAGGCTCTGGCGCGACGACCTCGCCTACGCCGAGCGTCGCTATCAGGTCCGCGGCGGCCTGGGCTGACGGGGTCCACCGTGCGGAAAGGGTATGTCGTCGCCGTCGTCCTCACGGTCGGCATGCACCTCGCCTACCTGGCGTACGTACCGGTGGGCGGCTTCCTCGCGCTGCGCTGGCCGCGCACCATCGTGCTGCACCGCGCCGCGGTCGCCTGGGGCGTCGCCGTCGTCACGCTCGAGCTGCCTTGCCCGTTGACGGCACTGGAATCGTGGGCGCGGCGCCGCGCAACCATGAATCCCCTACCGGCCACGGGCTTTGTCGACCGCTATGTCGCGGGCACGCTCGTCCCGTCCGGCCGCGTCGGGGTCGCACAGTTCTTCGCGTTCGTGGCTGCCGCCGTCTCCTGGGCCCTGTTCGCGGGGCGCGTCAGCCGCTCAGGCCGGCCTGTGCCCCCGGCGCGCCGGCCACCGACGAATCCGTGACGGGCGGCACCGCGTGGGGTTGACCCCGACGCGAGTTGCGTTGCCACAAGGCCCAAGCGACCGCCGCAAGCAGGACGGCGGACAGTACCAACATCGGCCAGAGGGCCAACTGGACAAGCCACAGATCGCGCTGGAGCCGCACCACCTTGCGTCGCCCGCGCCAGACGCGCTGCGGCACCTCTTTGAGAGTCATCGGACGCCAGATACCCCGGACGCAGACGTTTAAACGGCCACGGCGCGGCGTCATTTCGCGGTCCCGCGTGTTTGGCGCGCGGCCGTGCGGGCTAGTCACCAGCATGAGCACCGAGCCGCGCGTTTCGCCCGAGCCGTCATCGCGATCGTTCACCCGGCTGGCGGCCGCGTGGTGGGCGCTGGTCGTGGGACTGGTGATCCTCATCGTCCTGCTGATCTTCGTCGCGCAGAACACCGAATCCGTCGCCGTGCACTTCCTCGTGTTCCGCTGGAACCTGCCGGTCGGCGTGGGTTACCTGCTGTCGGCGGTGGCAGGCGCGACCACGACGGTGCTGGTCGGTGCCGCGCGGATCATCCAGCTGCGCCGGGCAGCCAAGAGGCAACTCAGGGGCCTCTGATCCTCGTCTGGCCACGGGCCGGCGCGCAAAGCCCTTATCCGGCAGGCGTTTCCCGATGCGTGACGATGGCTATACCCAGCTTATTCAAGTACTTAAATATCAAGTGAATTAATTTATCGGGGTGCGTCGGAGGGTTCGGCGCGGATTCCGGCGGGAATGCCGTCACGACCAGTCGGGGGAGATCATGAGCGAAACCAGGGATGACGTCGCGAAGGCCGTCGGCAAAGTCACCGAGGCCCTGGAGACCGTCGAGCGGGCCCGGGGACACCTCTACTCGTTTCATCAGCTGACCGGACACGCCGACTTGCAGCTCGACGCCGCCGTCGCCCACCTGCGCGACCTCGGAGAAACCGACCTGGCGCAATACCTCAGCGACGAACTGGTCGGGCGCAACGTGTTGCCGGGCCGATGGACCTTCCAGGTCATCGACGAATACGACGACGGCTATTACCGCTGCTTCCGGGAAGTCGAACGCCTGGTGCGAGATCGCCTCACCGGCGGCCGCCGGCACGTCTACGAAGCGCAGCTGAAAGAGCGCCGGCGCACACCCGCGCACCCGGCCCATACCGCCAGCCCCGACGACCGCTCGGCGAAGGAGTGAAACACCGTCCGCGGAACCGCCGAAGGCGAAATCACCTCCGACACCGAGGCCGCCGGGCGCACCGTCCGGGCGTCGGGAGACGAGCCTCGGTACCACGTCCGCAGCGATAGGACGGGCGCGGACGCGGTGCACAGGCCGGGCGCGCTGCGCCGAATCGACTGAGGCGACGACCCGACCACGTCCTGATCGGTCGGTACCGTGAACCCTCTCGAGTTCGCCGATGAATCGGCCGATCGGAGGCAAATACGCGACACTTGCCGGGGCTCGCGGGGCTCGTGTGGCGGCCGCAGATACGCTGGTCGACGAATCTTGCAGAAGGACACAGGTAAGTGACCAAGCGCGGCGCCGCTGATCGGCGACTGGACCGAGCCGAACTCGAGAAGTTGATGTCGGCCGACATGCGCGCACTCACCGCGCAATCGGACCGCATCGGCCGGCACTTCGCCCGCCAAAACGACGTGGGCGGCACCGACTTGCACGCCCTGCTGCACATCATGGTCGCCGAGACGGCCGGGACGCCGTTGACGCCGGCGCAGCTGCGCCAACGCCTGGACGTGTCGCCCGCGGCGATCACCTACCTGGTGGACCGGATGATCGACTCCGGCCACCTGCGGCGTGAGCCCGATCCCGACGACCGGCGCAAAACTCTGCTCCGCTACGAAGAATCGGGCATGGCGCTGGCCCGTTCGTTCTTCACCCCCCTCGGGGCGGAACTGCACGCGGCCCTGACCGGCATCTCCGACCGCGACCTGGCCGCCGCCCACCGGGTTTTCCTGGCGATGATGGAGGCGATGTCCACCTTCGAATCGCAACTCGACGGTGCGGCCCCCCGGCCGCCGGCCACCGGCGCGAAGCGCCCGCCGGCGAAGGGCCGGGCTCGTGCGGTGAGCAAGGTCGGTGAGCACCCGGCCTAGCGGCCGCTCACTTGCCCTCCAGGCTGACGGGCAGTGATTCATGCCGTCGGATGATGTTGTTGACGGCCCAGGTGGGGCGCCCCCTGAGGGTGATGTGGTCGACGCGCTCGATCAGTGCTCGCAGGATCGCAGCCATTTCCAGTCGGGCCAGGGCCTGGCCGGCGCACGCATGCTGACCATTGCCGAAGCCGAGGTGCCGTCCCGCCTCGCGGCGGATGTCGAAGCTGTCCGGGTCGCTCCATTCGCGCTCGTCCCGATTGGCCGAGGCATACATGACGACGACGCGGGACCCCGCCGGGATGCGCGTCCCGGCGATCTCGGCGTCGGCCCGGGCGAAGCGGGCGAAGGCGCGCAGCGGCGATTCGTATCGCACGATCTCGTTGAGCGCGTTCGGGATCAGACCCGGGTCCTCCTTGAGCAGGCGCCACTGATCCGGGTGAGCGGCGAGCAGGTAGACCGCGTTGGAGATGGCACTGATGGTGGTATCGAGCGACGGCGCGATGTAGTCGATCATCAGCGCGGTGCACTCCTCGCGAGTCAGCTCGCCCGCGTCCGCCACCGACAGCAGTTCGTCAACGATGCTGCCGTCGAGCACGGCGCGGTCGCGTACCACACGGCGGGCGAATCGGAGCATCCGCAAAGTGAGCGGGGCAGATCTGATGGCTTGCCAGTTCAGCGGCCCCAGGGCGTCGAATGTGGCTCCGCCCCAGTCGATCAGCCGTCCCCGCTGATCGCGCGGCCATCCGACTAGGTCGGGAACCACGGCCAGCGGCAATGCCGAGGCGAGGTCCTCGACAGCGTCGACGGTGTGGCGGCGCACGGCGCTGTCGACGATGGCGGCCGCTTGTCGATCGACCGTTTCGGCGAAGTCGCGCAACGCCCGTGGAAGCAGCCGGTGCGCAACCAATTTGCGGCGCCGGTCGTGCTCGGCGCCGTCGCTGTTGAGCGTCGTGCCGCGAGAGAGGCGATTACTGATCGGATTGAGCGCCACACCGTTGCCGGAGATGAACGTCGAGTCATCGCGCAGCGTGGCTTTGCATTCCGCGTAGCACGGCAGCGCGTACGTGCGGTGCCGGCGCAACCAGACCACGGGGCCCAGCTGGCGAAGGCGCCGATAGTGCGGATACGGGTCGATCACCGCCGCCCTGGTGTAGATGTCGGGGCGGTAGACGGCGACGCCGGCGGGCGTGCCCGGCATCACGCGGTCCGAACGGGACACCAGGACCGCGTACCGACGGATGTTTCGGCGTGGGCACGGAGTCGGAGAGGTCCGGTGAAATCGTTCATGTTCCCCTTCCCTTCAAACTGACGATATCGTCACACACGATTACATCGTCAGTCAACGGGGTGGCGCCGACGGATCGAGTTGCCCTTCAGCGACCTACGGGGCACGCGTGGCCGGGTGCGCCTAGCGCACCGGGCGCCGGGCCGCGGAGCCGAGCACCCGCTGCTCGATCAGGTCGGCCCCGCCCTGCACCCCGCCTGTCGCGGCGAATCCCGCCGCCACTCGACGCGCGCCCTCCGCCATCGTCATCGCCGCGCGCACCTTCGCCCTCAGCCGGGCCGGGGTGAGGTTTCTGGCGGCCAGGCGGGTACCGCAGCGGGCGACCTCGACGCGCCTCGCCACTTCGGCCTGGTCGCGCGCGAACGGCACGACGCAGACGGGCACACCGCGATCGAGGGCTTTCAGCGTCGTTCCCATGCCCCCGTGCGTGATGGCGCAGCTGGCCCGCTCCAGCACGGCCGCGTGCGGGACGAAGCGGCATATGGTCGCGTTCGGCGGCCGCGGGAGACCCGGCGGTATCCCCGCCGGAAACGTCGCCACCACGTGCACGGGCTCATCGGCCAGCGCCCGCAACGCGATCCGTCCCAGAGCGGCGTCGGGCTGCTTGATCGAGGAGGTGTTGACCAGCACCAGGGGCCGCCTGATGGCGGCGATCCAGTCCGGCTCGGCCGCGGTCGGCTCGAATACGCACGCGCCGATGTGATGAACCAAGCCGGCCCAGCCGGGATGCGGGTACTCGAAGGGCTCGCCCCCGACGGCCAGCAGCAGCGGCGCGCGCCGCATGAACTCGTCGACCGAAGCGACCGGCGACACGCCCAGCCCGGCGCGAATGGCGTTGACGCGCGGGACCACTGGCCGGTCGAAGAGATGGCGGACGATCGGCCGCACGGAGGCGTCCCGGATGTCGCCGAGGACGCCCGGCAGGGGGCGAAAGCCCGGGCCGAAGGGCGGCACCCCGCGGGACCGCAGATACGGCGTGAACGGCGAGAACACCAGCCAAGGAGTATGCCCGGCCTCCGCCGCCGACATCGCGCCCCAGCAGTTCGCGTCCACGATGATCGCGTCCGGCCGGACCGCATCCACCGCGCGGCGCAGATCCTGCACCTCGAGCACCGCTCGCCGGCAGAGCACGTCGATCGTCGACTTCAAGACGCCCAAGGCGTTTCGCGCCCGCCAATCCTCGCCGACGATCGCCTCGATTTCGGGATCGACCGGCTCGGCGTGCACGCCGACCGCGCGCATCGTCACGACACCGTCCGCCATCGTGCGCGCGTGAACCTGGTGACCGCGGCCCGCGAGCTCGGCCAGCAGCGCCCCGACCGGCAACAGGTGGCCCAAGGCCGGCGACCCGTAGGCCAGTATCACCGCCATGTCACACGCAGCTACGGGGCGGGCGTGAGGTCGACCGCGCGCAACGCCGACAGGCTCGCGGCGCCGCAGCCGTGCAGGCAGACGCGGAGCTCGTCGATGAATGGCTGCAGCCAATCCACCACGGCCGCAGCGGATTCGATCGCGGCCGGCAGCAGGGGCCGGGCGATCGCCACAACGTCAGCGCCCAACGCGATCGCCTTGGCCGCGTCCATGCCGGTGCGGATACCGCCGGAGGCCACCAAGGGGATGTCCGGCAGCACCTCACGCACCTCCACGATGGCCCTCGCGGTCGGGATGCCCCAGTCGGCCAGGTGCGGGTAACGAAGCTCGCCGTAGCGGACGAACTGCTCGACCCGCGACCACGAGGTGCCGCCGGCGCCCGCGACATCGATGCCGGACACCGGCAATTCGCCTTCGGCCCCAATCAATTCCGCGGCCGCCACGCCGCCGATCCCGTGGCCGACCTCCTTGAGCAGGATGGGGCGCTCGATGGCGTCGGCGGCGTCCCGCAGCCTGCGCAACGAGCCGGAGAAGTCGGTGTCCCCGTTGCGCTGCATGGCTTCCTGCAGCGGGTTGGTGTGCACGGCGAGCACGTCGGCACCCACCCGGTCGAGAGCCTTCGCCAGGTCGGGCACCGCGGCCTTGGTCAGCTGGGCCAGGCCGATGTTGCCGAACAGCAACACATCCGGGGCCACGTCACGAACGGTAAAGCTGGCCGCGGCCCGCTCCCCCAGCGCGCTGTCCAGCATTATTCGCTGCGACCCGAGCATCATTCCGATGCCGAGTTGTTGCGCGGCCGAAGCCAGGTTCCGGTTGATGGTGCCCGACAACTCGGCACCCCCGGTCATCGCACCGATGAGAATCGGCGACCGCAGATTCGCCCCGAAGAACTTGGCGGACAGGTCGATGTCGCCCAGGCTGGTCTGGGTCAGGGCGTTATAGGGCAGGTGGTACCGCTCCAACCCGGTACTGATGTGCTCATAGTTGACCTGCTCGCCGAGGCACACGTCGATGTGCCGCCGCTTGCGGGTCGTCATGGGCCCGCGGTCGACCGTCACGGCAGGTCCCCAGGCGCTGCCGGCCCCCAGCCCCTCACGTCCATAATGTCCATAGTGCCCCTTGTTGCGTACCGTCCGCGCCCTATTGCGTGACGATGCGTAATTTCAGTTGATTAATGTTTAACACACTGAAAGACTTCATTCGTGGTGTGGGATGGCGTGGCCGCGGCAGTCACTGGACGACGGTCGTGGCTGTACGCGCTCGGGGTGCTGTTGTTGGGCGTGGTCTTCATGGCGGCCGTCGGCGCCAACTCGGCGGCCGGGCAGGCGCCGCTATCGGTGCCGACAGGCTCCGATTCGGCCCGTGTCGACGCCATGGTCCGCCAATTTCCCGGCGGGGACCGCACTCCCGTGATCCTGGTCGTCGGCCGCGCCGACGGCGCCGCCCTCGGCCCCGCCGGCCTCGCCGCCGCCCAGGCGGCCCGCGACCGCATGCAGGCGGCCGCGTCGCAGGGCGGATCCGCCGTTGCGGCGCCGGCGCAGGCGTCGGCCGACGGCAAGGCCGCCATCGCGGTGGTGCCCGTCAGCGCCGACCCGTCCGGTCTCGACCTGACCGACGCGGTGGCGAAGCTGCGCGGGGCCGCCTCGACCGGCCTGCCCACGGAACTGCAGGCCCACGTCACCGGCGGCCCGGCGTTCGGCGCGGACATCGCCGGCGCGTTCACCAATGCCAACATCACCCTGCTCGCGGTAACCGCGTCGGTGGTGGCGCTGCTGCTGATCGCGACCTACCGCTCACCGGTGCTATGGCTGGTGCCGCTGCTGGTGGTCGGGTTCGCCGACCGGGTCGCGGCGGCGGTGGGGACCGCCGTGGCGCCGGTGACCGGGCTCAGCTTCGACGGCGCCACGTCCGGGATCACCAGCGTGCTGGTCTTCGGTGCGGGCACCAACTACGCGCTGCTGCTGATCTCCCGCTATCGGCAGGAAATGCGGCGCCATCCCGGGCACCGCGACGCCTTGCGCCGCGCGGTGCGGATGGCCGGTCCGGCGATCGTCGCCAGCAATGCCACCGTGGTGCTGGCGTTGCTCACCTTGCTGTTCGCCTCGACCCCGAGCACGCGCAGCCTGGGCGCGCTGGCGGCGTGCGGGCTGCTGGTCGCCGCGGTGTCGGCCCTGGTGATACTGCCACCGCTGCTCGCTTTGTGCGGCCGTCGACTGTTCTGGCCCTTCGTCCCCCACCCCGGCGAAGCCGCGACCGTGGATTCGGGTGGCTGGCACCGCGTCGGGGAGTGGGTGAACCGGCGACCGGCGCTGGTCGCGGCGGTCGCGATCACCGGCCTGGCGGCGCTGGCCACCGGACTGCTCGGCACGCAGATCGGCCTGTCGCAGACCGAGCAGTTCCGGGTGCACGCGGATTCGGTGTCCGGTTATGACATTGTGGCCGCACACTTTCCGGCCGGCCTGACCAACCCCACGCTGGTCATCGCGCCCACCGCTTCGCGGGTGCCGCAGGCGATCAGGGCCACGCCGGGCGTGGTGTCGGCGACCGATTCGGGGCGCTCGGCGTCCGGGCTGACGAAGTGGTCGGTGGTGATCGACGCGCCACCCTCCTCGGGGCGGGCGTTCAACACCATTGCGGCACTGCGCGATACGACGAAGGCCGCCAGCCCCGGGGCGCTGGTGGGCGGGCCCGATGCGCAGGCTCTCGACGTCCGCGACGCCGCCACCCGCGATCGCCGCCTGTTGATCCCGGCGATCCTCGCGGTCATTCTGGTGGTGCTCTACGTCCTGCTGCGCTCCGCACTTGCGCCGCCGACGCTGCTGTCGGCCACCATTCTCGGGGCGCTGGCCGCGCTCGGTATGGGCGGCTGGGCCAGCAGCCATCTCTTCGGATTCCCGGCGCTGGACAACAGCACCCCGCTGTTCGCCTTCCTGTTCCTGGCCGCGCTCGGCGTGGACTACACCATCTTTCTGGTCACCCGCGCCCGCGAGGAGTCAACACGGCGCGGCGCACGCGCCGGTATGGTGGCCGCGGTGTCGGCCACCGGCGGCGTGATCACCAGCGCGGGAATCGTTTTGGCCGCCGTCTTCTGCGTGCTGGGCGTGTTGCCGTTGATCGTGCTGACCCAGCTGGGAATCATCGTCGGCCTCGGCATCCTGCTGGACACCTTCGTGGTCCGCACACTGGTCATTCCCGCGCTGTTCGCCCTCATCGGCGACCGCATCTGGTGGCCCACCACACCCGGGCCAGCCGAAAGTGTTGCAGTACAAGCCGAAAGAGAACGGAGCATCCCGTGAACAAGTCCACGTTGGCCGCCACCGGCCTCGCCGTCGCCGTCGCCGCCGGATCCGGCAGCATCGCGAGCGCCAAGGCCGTTCCCGCCTGGTACGCGCGGCTGCGCAAGCCGCCGTACCAGCCGCCCAACGCCGCCTTCCCGGTGGCGTGGACCACCCTCTACGGCGACATCGCGGTCACGTCCGCGGTGGCCATCGACCGCTTCCGCGCGGCCGGACAGCACGATCGGGCACGCCGCTACGCCGCCGCGCTCGGCGTGAATCTGATCCTCAACGCCGGCTGGAGTTGGCTGTTCTTCCGCTTCCACAAACTCGGCGCCTCGGCCATCGGTGCCGGCTTGCTCGCGGCCAGCAGCGCCGACCTCACGCGTCGCACCGCGCAAGCGGACCCGCGGGCCGCGCTGGCCCAGTCGGCCTACCCCATCTGGTGCTCCTTCGCCACCGTCCTGGCCACCCATGTTTGGCGCCTCAACCGCTGAGGAAACCCTCGGATCATGCCGGCCCTGTTGTGGTTTCGTCGCGACTTGCGGTTGAGCGACCATCCCGCGCTGAATGCCGCGGCCGACGACGGCGAGGTCCTCGCCTGTTTCGTGCTGGACCCGTCGCTCGAGGCCTCCGCCGGCCGGCGCCGCCTTCAGTTCCTGGGGGACTCGCTGCGACAGCTGCGCGACGACCTGGAGGGACGGCTACTGGTGACCCGGGGCGAGCCCGACAAGCTGATCCCGCGCATCGCGAACGAGATCGGCGCGTCGACGGTGCACGTCTCCGAGGATTTCGCGCCGTACGGAAAGCGCCGTGACGAACGCGTCCGCGCCGCGCTGGGTTCGGTTCCCCTGGTGGCCACGGGTTCGCCGTACCTGGTCTCGCCGGGCCGGGTCACCAAGAATGACGGCTCCCCCTACCAGGTGTTCACCCCGTTTCTGCGCCAGTGGCGCGAATCCGGCTGGCGCGCACCGGCTAAGTCGAACGCGAAGTCCGCACGGTGGCTGGATCCGGCGCAGCTGCGGACCAAGCGCGCCGAGATCCCCGATCCCGGTGCGCCGCTCGACCTCGCCGCCGGCGAGGCGGCAGCCCGAAAGCAGTGGAAGTCGTTCGTGGACAATGGGTTACAACACTACGACGAAGAACGCAATCGGCCGGACCTGCACGCCACCAGCCGGATGTCGGCGCACCTGAAGTTCGGCACCATCCATCCGCGCACCATGGTCGCCGACCTCGCCCCAGGTCAGGCCGGGGCCCAGGCATACCTGCGCGAGTTGGCGTTTCGCGACTTCTACGCCGACGTGCTGCATCACTGGCCGGCGAGCGCCTGGCGCAACTGGAACAGCCAGTTCGACGGCATCCGCACCGACACCGGGCCCGAGGCGAGACGCCGTTTCGAGTCGTGGAAGGCCGGTGAGACCGGTTACCCACTGGTCGACGCCGGAATGCGTCAACTGCGCGAGACCGGCTTCATGCACAACCGGGTGCGGATGATCGTCGCCTCGTTCTTGGTCAAAGACCTGCACCTGCCCTGGCAGTGGGGCGCCGAGTGGTTCTTGGACCAGCTGGTCGACGGCGACATGGCCAACAACCAGCACGGGTGGCAGTGGTGCGCGGGCTGTGGCACCGATGCCGCGCCGTACTTTCGGGTGTTCAATCCGACCACGCAGGGCGAGAAGTTCGACCCGTCCGGCGCGTACATCCGGCGATGGGTGCCCGAATTGCGCGCGGTAGACGACGCGCACCTGCGCAAGGGGGAACGGCCGGCCGGCTACCCCGCCCCGATCGTCGATCACGGCGCCGAGCGCGCCGAGGCGTTGCGGCGCTACCAGAGCATCTGACCCGCGCACCGGCCCGGCTCAGCAACGAATTGTCGCCGGCGTGAATGTTTGCCCAATCGCCTACCCGGGGCTGTCTGGGCATGCCATTATCAGCCGATTCAGGAGTTGTCACGCCGCTCGGGAGGCACCAATGGCACACATCCTCGCTCGGACCCTGCTGGCTTCCGGCGCCGCCGCCGGGTTGCTGGCCGGGGTCAACGCCTGTTCGTGCTCCGTCGGCTCGTCGCACGCGGTCAGCAAGAGCGACGTCGCCGGACAGATCACCTCGAAGATGACCGACGCCGCGGGCAACAAGCCCGAATCGGTGAACTGCCCGAACGACCTGCCGGCCAAGGTTGGCGCGCAACTCAATTGCGAGATGAAGGTCAAGAACCAGACCTTCAACGTCAACGTGACCGTGACCAGTGTCAACGGCAGCGACGTCAAATTCGACATGGTGGAGACGGTCGACAAGAACCAGGTGGCCAGCATCATCAGCGACAAGCTGACCCAGCAGGTGGGCAGGAAGCCGGATGCGGTGACCTGCCCGGACAACCTGAAGGGGACTCAGGGCGCGACGCTGCGGTGCCAACTGGTCGACGGCACCGACAAGTACGGTGTTGCGGTGACCGTTACCAGCGTCGACGCCGGCGACGTCAACTTCGACTACAAGGTCGACGACCACCCCGAACCGCCGAGTTAGCGGGGTCGCGAGCGCGGCGAAGCCGGGCACCGCGCGTCACCGCCATCTGCCCGGTACTACCTAGCGGGCGGCCTTCTTGCGTTCGATGTCGGCCAGGGCGGCGGCGAGTTCCGCCCGCTGGGCGGCCGAGCTCTCCCACGCGAGCTGGCGGTTCTTGACCACCTTGGCCGGCGCGCCGACCGCGATCGAGTAATCGGGGATCACACCGCGGACCACCGCGTGCGACCCCAGCACGCAGCCCCGGCCGACGGCCGTGCCGCGCAGCACCGTCACCTTCACCCCGACCCAGGTGTCGGGGCCGATCCGCACCGGCGACTTGACGATGCCCTGGTCCTTGATGGGCAGGTTGATGTTGTCCATGCGGTGGTCGAAGTCGCAGACGTAGCACCAGTCGGCCATCAACACCGAATCGCCGAGCTCGACGTCGAGGTAGGCGTTGATGACGTTGTCGCGGCCCAGCACCACCTTGTCGCCGAACCGCAACGAGCCTTCGTGCGCACGGATGGTGTTCTTGTCGCCGATGTGCACCCACCGGCCGATCTCGAGCTGCGCCAGTTCGGGCGTCGCGTGGATCTCCACGTCCTTGCCCAGGAACACCATGCCGCGGGTGATGATGTGCGGGTTGGCGAGCTTGAACTTCAGCAGCCGCCAGTAGCGGACCAGGTACCAGGGCGTGTAGGCCCGGTTGCGCAGCACCCATTTCAGCGAGGCCAGCGTGAGGAATTTGGCCTGCCGTGGGTCCCGCAGGTTCGATCCACGCCAGCGGCGATGGACCGGGGCACCCCACATGCTCGTCATGGCCGGACAGCCTAGCGATCCGCCGCGCGCAGATCTCCACGGGTTACCCTCACCTGTACTCGATCGCTGCCCATGCCGACGTCCACGGAAAGGATTTGGGGAACCCAAGTGCGTGCCCGACATGTCCCGCGTGGGCTTCGGCGTTGGTCATCCGCGCTGCTGGCGGCCGGGATCACGGTTGGACTCGGCGGATGCGCCAACACCGACTCGTGGGTGGAGGCCTCGCCCTCGGCCGGCTGGCCCGCGCAATACGGCGACGCCGCCAACAGCGGCTACACCGGCACCGCCGGCGCCACCAAGCTGTCGCTGCGGTGGACGCGCTCGGTCAAGGGCAGCCTGGCGGCCGGTCCGGCGCTGAGTGCGCGCGGTTATCTGGCCCTCAACGCGCAGACCCCGACCGGATGTTCGCTGATGGAATGGGAGAACGACGACAACGGCCGGCAGCGCTGGTGTGTGCGACTGTTCCAGGGTGGCGGCTTCGCGGGCCCGCTGTTCGACGGGTTCGACAACCTCTACGTCGGCCAGCCCGGCGCGTTCCTCTCGTTCCCGGTGACGCAGTGGACTCGCTGGCGGCAGCCTGTGATCGGAATGCCAAGCACGCCAAGGTTTCTCGGGCACGGGCAGGTGCTCGTGGTGACCCATCTGGGCCAGGTGCTGGTCTTCGAGGCCCACCGCGGCGCGGTGGTCGGCAGCCCGATGGATCTGGTGGACGGTGTCGATCCCACCGACGCGACCCGCGGGCTGGGCGATTGCGCGCCGGCTCGGCAGGGCTGCCCGGTCGCCGCCGCACCCGCGTTCTCGGCGGCCAGCCAGATGGCGGTGCTGGGTGTCTGGCAGCCGGACGCGCCCGCGGCGGGGCTGGTCGGGCTGAAATATCACCCCGGGCAGACGCCGCTGGTGTCCCGGGAGTGGACCAGCGACGCGGTCGCCGCGGGTGTCATCGCCAGCCCGGTGCTGTCCGCGGACGGGTCGACCGTCTACGTCAACGGCCGTGACCAACGACTGTGGGCACTGCATGCCGCCGACGGCAAAGTGAAGTGGTCGGCGCCGCTGGGGTTCCTGGCACAGACGCCGCCCGCGGTCACGCCCGCGGGCCTCGTCGTGTCCGGCGGTGGCCCCGACACCCGGTTGGTGGCCTTCAAGGATGCGGGCGATCACGCCGATCAGGCGTGGCGCCGCGATGACGTCGTCCCGTTGTCGTCGGCGAGTCTGGCCGGCACCGGGGTCGGCTACGCGGCAATCAACGCACCGGTCGCGAACGGCGCTCCCGGCCTGTCGCTACTGGTCTTCGATCCGGGTACCGGTCACACGCTGGGCAGCTACCCGCTTCCGGCGGCCACCGGCTACCCGCTGGGGGTTTCGGTGGGCGCCGACCGCCGCGTGGTGGCCGCGACGAGCGACGGCCAGGTGTACGGCTTCGCGCCGGCCTGACCCATAATCGTGGGGTGCCAACCGACGGCAACCGCGGCGACCAGGGAGGTGGGCCGGCCGGCCTCGCCGCGACCCTGATCCTGCTGGTCCTGCACGGGTGCTTCTTCGCCGCGACGTTCGGCTTGCTCGGCCTCCTCGTCATGACCACCGACCCGTGCGGCTCGGTGAGATGCGGCGACCCCGCCTGGGTCGGCCGGGCGATGACGTTGGCGACCTGGGGCGGCGGCGCCGTCCTGCTCCTCGACGCGGCGGTGTCGGTGTATCTCCTCGCGCATCGCAGGCGGGCCTTCTTCGTCCCGATCATCGGTTGTGTGGTCCACGCCGGGCTGGTGGCCGCGGCCGTGGCGATGGAGCTGCAGGCCGGTCCCGTCTAGGCCCTGATCGATGGTGGCGACCCGCTTCGCCCGGCTACGCCGCGCTTGCGATCGCCAACCCTGATCGATGGTGGCGACCCGCTTCGCCCGGCTACGCCGCGCTTGCGATCGCCAACCCTGATCGATGGTGGCGACCCGCTTCGCCCGGCTACGCCGCGCTTGCGATCGCCACTACACGGCCAGCTGCGGGATGGCGTTGCGGGGCACCTCGGCCTGCACCGGTCCGGCAAACGCCGGCAACATCTCACCGGGCGCGAAGTAGAAGATCAGCTCGTCGTCGGTGATGGCGAAGTTCTGGTAGTGCGTCGGGTCGTGCCCGGCCGAGGGCAGAATGGCTGCGCCCAAAGGGGTTTGGCGTGCCAGGTCGCGCTGAACGATCGGGAAGATGCTGTCCAGCGGCGCGATGCCCGGCGCGAAGAGGTTATCGAAGGTGATGGCTTGCTTGGTCCCGAGGTTGTAGTTGAAGGCCTTGTACCAGATCGACGGGTGCGCTCCCCCGAGGTCCTGAAAGAACTTGAGCACCACGCTGCGGGTGTTGTGCGGCGGCTGACCGGAGGCGCGCTGCTCGGTCGTGGCCTCCAGTTGGTAGGGCTGATCGCGGGGCCCCGAACTCTGCGCGACGTTGACGAAGCCGTCCCGGTTTTGCGTGATGTAGTCGGTCAGCGCCTGCTCGTCGGGGTAGTCGGCGGGGAACGCCATGTTGAGCGTGTAGGTGGGGCCGGTGGCGCGGATGCGACACATCTGGCCGTCCTCGATGGTGCCGCCCAGGCCGGCACACGAGGGTGGCGCGGCGGCCGCCGGCCAGCCCAACAGGGCCGCCGATGCGAGCACCACGGCCGCTATCAGATAACGCATTCTTCGAATGTCCTTGCGGGATTAGGCGGCGCTGGCGCCTGAACTAGCGATCGCTCCAGCCTACCGGGCGCTATCGCGACGGCCGGCAAACGAACGCCGTCGCCCCTCCTGCGGCCCGCGACCCCAGGCGGGTGATGACCACCGTCAGGGGCCGGCCACCGCGTAGCCGCATCCGGCGGCGCAGCGCGTCGGGGTCCACCCGCACCCCGCGAACCAGGATCTCCAGCGCCCCGCAATCGAGCGCCGACAACGCCCGGCGCAGCCGTCGCTCATCGAACGCCAGCCGCTCGAGCACCTCGAAGCCCCGGACCGCCGGCGGCAGCTCATCCCCCGACAGGTAGGCGATGTCGGGGTCGAGTTGCCACAACCCGTGCCGCGCGCCGTAGTGGCGCACCAGCCCGGCGCGGACCACCGCGCCGTCGGGGTCGACGAGCCATCGCCCGGCCGGGCGCACCGGGCAGTCGTCCGGGTCGCTGTCGGTGACCTGCTCGCCGCGATCCAGGATGCTGGCGCGCCGACGGATGCCGCGCTGCGCCAGTCCGGCGGACCACAGGCACGCTTCGCGCACCGAGCCGCGATAGGACGTCACCTCGATCTCGCCGGCGAAGCCGAGCCGGCCCAATTCGTCGAAATCTATTCCGGGAGAGCACTTTACGACGAGATCGCGGTCCTGATAGGTGTCGATCAGGGCGCCCAGGCCGGGCCGGTAGTCCTCGATGCGGAAGCCGCGCCGCGCGCCGAGTCGGCGCGCCGGGTCCACCAGGACCGCGGCATCGCGGGTCACCGGAGCCAGCGCGTCGGCGCGGCACAGCACGGCCACCTCCCCCAGGTTGTGCCGGGCCATGGCCAGCCGCACCGCATCGAGGTCGCTGCCGACCGCGCGGACGCCCGCCCCGCGCAACGCGGCCAACTCGGTGCCGATCGAACAGGTGGCGTCGTGCACGACGACCCCCGCCTCGGCCAGCCGCGTGGCCCGATGCACGGCCACCGGGGCCGCGGTGGCCTGCTGCAGCGCCTCGTCGGTGAACAGCCAGTTCGACACCGGCACTTCGGCGCCCAGACCGCACAGTTTCTCGGCGGCGCGGCGGCGCAGCAGCGTCGTCTCCACCAACACCGGCGCCCGGTCGCCGAACCGGGCGCGCGCCGCGGCGATGTCGGCGACCCGGCTGGCGTCGGTCAGCTCGAGTTCGGCGACCGCGGCCAACGCCACGGCGCCCGACTCCGATCGCAGATAGCGGACGTCCTCGACGCCGAACGTGAGGCCCTCGGTCAGGAGGGTTTGACCCCGGTGATCATCACGTTGTAAAACCAGCCCTTCGGCGCCACGTGCCGCATGACGTTGGCGTCCAGCCAGCTCAACGTCTTCCAGCTGTTGAACGCGAACTTGGCCCAGCCCCAACCCAATCGGCCCGGTGGCACCGCGCATTCGAACGTGCGCAACGGCCAGCCCAGCATCGCGGCGGTGAATTCCACGGTCGCCGTTTGCACCTCGGTCGCGCCGGCATTGCCGGCCAACCGCTCCAGGTCGCCCGGCGTGAAGGTGTGCAGGTCGACGACGGCCTCCAGCGCCGCGGCGCGGGAGGATTCGTCGAGCTCGGCCTGCGGCCGCCGCCAGCCGTGCAGGCCGGGCAGCTTGGTGACGTTGGTCGCCAGGCGCCAGGTCAAGGTGGACAACGTGCGGGCGTAGGTGTCGCCGACGGTGGTCGGCTCGCCGGCGAACACGAACCGGCCACCCGGCCGCAGCACCCGGACGACCTCCCGCAGCGCCAGCTCGACGTCGGGGATGTGGTGGAGCACGGCATGCCCGACGACCAGGTCGAAGGTGTTGTCCTCGTAGGGGATTCCCTCGGCATCGGCGACCCGTCCGTCGATGTCCAGCCCCAGCGACTGCCCGTTGCGGGTGGCGACCTTGACCATCCCGGGCGAGAGGTCGGTGACCGACCCGCGCCGGGCCACCCCGGACTGGATCAGGTTGAGCAGGAAAAACCCGGTGCCGCAGCCCAATTCGAGGGCGCGATCGTAGGGCAGCTCCCGCTGCACCGGGTCGGGGACGATCGCGTCGAAGCAGTCCCTGGCGTAGTCCACGCAGCGCTGGTCGTAGGAGATCGACCACTTCTCGTCGTAGGACTCGGCCTCCCAGTCGTGGTAAAGCACCTGGGCCAGCTTGCTGTCGTGGCGGGCGGCCTCCACCTGCTCGGCCGTGGCATGCGGGTTGGGAACGGCATCGGTCGAACTCGTCGTCATGCAGGGCAGCCTAACGGGCGCCGGATTCCGAGTCCTCGTCGCCGGTCTGACCAGCGGCGAACACGTCGATGTAGCGGCGCCGCTCTGCGGCGCCCCGATCGGCCGGGCCCAGGTCGAACACGTCGTTGATGCCGGCCTTGGCGGCGGCCAGCGCGCGCCGCGGGCCGTCGAGGAAGCGGCGCGCCCACCCCGCGGCGGCGTCGTACACGTCGTCGGGGGCCACCATCTCGTCGATCAGGCCCAGCGTCAGCGCCTCCTCGGCGTCGAAGAACCGGCCGCTGAACACCAGTTCCTTCGCCCGGCTCGCCCCGGCCGCGCGGGTCAGGCGGGCCATGCCGTCGCCGCCGGGGATCAGGCCCGCCAGGATCTCCGTCGCGCCGAACTTCACGTTGTCACCGCTGACGCGCCAATCGGCGGCCAGGGCCAGCGTCAGCCCGGCGCCCAGCGCGTATCCGGTGATCGCGGCCACCGTCGGCTTGGGGATGCCGGCCACCGCCTCAATGGCCTGTTGCCGTGCCCGGGCCGCCGTCTCGGCCTCCGGTGCCGTCAACGTCCGTAGCTCGGGCATGTCGTCGCCGGCCGAGAAGATCTCGTGGCCACCGAACAGGATGACCGCGGACACGTCGTCGCGCTCCCCGAGTTCGGCGGCCGCCGCCACGATCTCCCGGTAGACCTGGCGGGTCATCGCGTTGGTCGGCGGGCGCGACAGCAGCAGCATGGCCAGCCCGGCATCCTGCGAGCCGTCGCTGACCACCGTGCTGACGAACTCGCTCAATGCCGCCATCCCATCCCGCCGGCCTCGCGTGCGCGGTGGTAGCGATCGGAGTCGAAGAACTCGAACACCCAGTTGTCGCCCTGGATCTCCAGGTGCGGCTGCACGGTCACGATCTGCCGCTCGACGGCCAGCACGTCCGCGACGTTCCGCCCGGCCAGCGAATCCAGCTGGGTCCACGTCGGCGGCAACAGGAAGCAGCGCCCGGCGGAGAAGTCGTCGATGGCGGCCTGCGGCGTCGTCCAGCCGGCATGGTCGGATTCGGTGTTCTCGCCGTCGGCCCGCTGCCCCTCCGGCAAGGCCCCCACGAAGAAGTAGGTGTCGTAGCGGCGGGTGCGCTCGGCTTCCGGCGTGACCCAGTTGGCCCAGGGCCGCAGCAGGTCGGAGCGCAGTTCCAGGTTCTCGCGGCGCAGGAAGTCCGCGAACGACAGCGTGCCGTCGGCGAGCGCGCGGCGGGCGTCGGCGTACACCGAGGCGTCGCCGACGATACTGTTCGGTGCCGAAACGGCCTGGCCGGCCGGCCCGGCGAACAGCACCCCCGACTCCTCGAACGTCTCCCTTGCCGCGGCGCACACCAGCGCCTCGGCCAGGTCGGGCTCGATGCCGAACCGCTGCGCCCACCACTGCGGCGGCGGGCCGGCCCACGCGATATCGGCGTTGCGGTCGCGGTCGTCCACGCCGCCGCCGGGAAACACCATGGTTCCCGCGGCGAACTCCATCTTGGCGTGCCGCCGCATCAGGAAGACGGCGATCCCGCCCGGGTCGTCGCGAACCAACATCACGGTCGCCGCCGGGCGCGGGATCAGCGGTGGGGGTTCGGTCGATGACGTCACAGTTGCCTCCGGTGGGCTGCGCGGGTACGGACGCGGCGGGCGAAATAACGCCCGTCGACGACGTCGAGGGCGATCGCCTGCCCGAACGCGGTGGACAGGTTCTCGGCGGTCAGCACGTCGGTCAGCAATCCCGCGGCCACCACTTTTCCTTCGGACAGCAGCATGCAGTGGCTGAAGCCCGGCGGGATCTCCTCGACGTGGTGGGTGACCAGCACCAGCGCGGGGGCGTCCGGGTCGCCCGCGAGGTCGGCCAGCCGCGCCACCAGCTCCTCCCGGCCGCCCAGGTCGAGGCCGGCGGCGGGTTCGTCGAGCAGCAGCAGCTCCGGATCGGTCATCAGGGCGCGGGCGATCAACACCCGCTTGCGCTCGCCTTCCGACAGGGTTCCGTAGCGACGGTCCGCGAGGTGCTCGGCGCCGAGGCTCTCCAGCATGTCGATGGCGCGGCGGTAATCGACGTCCTCGTAACGCTCCCGCCACCGGCCCAGCACCGCGTAGCCGGCCGAGACGACCAGGTCGCGCACCACCTCGTCGGTGGGCACGCGCTGCGCCAGGGCCGACGAACTCAAGCCGATCCGGGAGCGCAACTCCGAGACGTCGACCCGGCCCAGCCGCTCCCCGAGCACGAACGCCACGCCCGACGAGGGGTGCTCGGCCGCCGCGGCCATCCGCAGCAACGACGTCTTGCCGGCACCGTTGGGGCCGACGATCACCCAGCGTTCGTCGAGCTCGACCTGCCAGTCCACCGGCCCGACGAGGACATGTCCGTCCCGCAGCAGTGAGACGTCGCGGAAGTCGATCAGCAGATCGGGGTCGGCTGCCTCCGTACCGATTTCGGGCACCCGACCATCGTGCCGTACCGCGGCCGCTACGCGTCGGGCGGGATCTCCACGCGGCGCACCTCGCCGTCCACCGCGTCGGCGGCCTCGATTTCGCCGCGGGTCACGCCCAGCAGAAACAGCACCGTGTCCAGGTAGGGGTGGCTCAGCGAGGCGTCGGCCACCTCCCGCAGGGCCGGCTTGGCGTTGAACGCCACCCCGAGCCCGGCCGCGGCCAGCATGTCGATGTCGTTGGCTCCGTCGCCGACGGCGACGGTCTGCGCCATCGGCACCCCGGCCCGCTCCGCGAAGTCCCGCAGCGCCGTGGCCTTGCCGGCGCGGTCGACGATCGGGCCGAGGACCCGCCCGGTGAGTTTGCCGTCGACGATCTCCAGGTCGTTGGCGGCGACGTAGTCCAACATCAGCTCCTCGGCCAACGGCTCGATGATCCCGCGGAAGCCGCCGGAAACCACACCGCAGTGAAAACCCAAGCGGCGCAACGTCCGCAGCGTGGTCCGGGCCCCGGGCATGAGCTCGAGCTGAGCGGCGACCTCGTCGATCACGGAGGCGGGCAGACCCGCCAGGGTGGCCACCCGCTGTTCGAGCGACTGCGCGAAATCCAGCTCGCCCCGCATGGCGGCCTCGGTGATGGCGGCGACCTTGCCCTCGGCACCCGCCCGGGCGGCCAGCATCTCGATGACCTCGCCCTGCACCAGCGTCGAGTCCACGTCGAATACGATCAGCCGCTTGGCCCGCCGCTCCAGGGTGTAGTCCTCGACCGCCACGTCGACGCGTTCCTCGGCCGACACCTGGTTCAGGGTGGTCCGCAGCGCGGCGTCCGACCCTGGCGGCACCGAGACGCGCAGCTCCAGACCGGTCACCGGGTAGTCGGAGACACCGCGGATGAGGTCGATGTTGACGCCCAGGCCGGCCACCGCCCGGGCCACCGCGCCGAACGCGCCAGCGGTGATGGGCCGGCCCAGCACGAAGATGGTGTGGGTGGAGGGATCTCGAATGATCGGAACGTCGTCGCTGCGCTCGATGGTGACGTCCAGCCCCACCCGGCGGATGGCCGATTCGACGTCACGGCGCAACTCGTCGCCGTCGGCGACGTCCGCCGGGCAGCACACCAGCACACCAAGCGTCAGGCGGTGCCGAATCACCACCTGTTCGACGTTGAGCAGCTCGACGCCGTGTGGGGAGAGCGCCTCGAAAAGGGCCGACGTGACGCCCGGTTGGTCCACTCCGGTGACGGTGATCAGCACCGACACCTTCGGTGTGCTCACTCGCGATAGCCGCCGATCAGGCCATCAGCTGCGAACCTGGACGTCGTCCAGCCTGGTGACGTCCTTGTCCGACGGCCCGTGTGCCCGGCCCACGTGCGCCTCGGCACGCAGCCGCTCCACCATGTGCGGGTAGTGCAACTCGAAAGCCGGGCGCTCCGAACGGATCCGGGGCAGCTCGGTGAAGTTGTGCCGCGGCGGCGGGCAACTGGTCGCCCACTCCAGCGAGTTGCCGTAGCCCCACGGGTCGTCGACGGTCACGACCTCGCCGTAGCGCCAGCTCTTGAAGACGTTCCAGACGAACGGGAACATCGACACACCCAGGATGAAGGCGCCGACCGTGGACACGATGTTGAGCCCCTGGAAGCCGTCGCTGGCCAGGTAGTCGGCGTAGCGGCGCGGCATACCCATGTCACCCAGCCAGTGCTGCACCAGGAACGTGGTGTGAAAGCCGATGAAGGTCAGCCAGAAGTGCAGCTTGCCCAGCCGCTCGTCGAGCAACCGGCCGGTCATCTTCGGGAACCAGAAGTAGACGCCCGCGTAGGTGGCGAACACGATGGTGCCGAAGAGGACGTAGTGGAAGTGCGCCACCACGAAGTAGGTGTCGGTGACGTGGAAGTCCAGCGGCGGGCTGGCCAGCATGACCCCGGTCAGACCACCGAGCAGGAAGGTCACCAGGAAGCCCACGGAGAACAGCATCGGGGTCTCGAAGGTGAGTTGCCCCTTCCACATGGTGCCGATCCAGTTGAAGAACTTGATCCCCGTCGGCACCGCGATCAGATACGTCATGAACGAGAAGAACGGCAGCAGAACGGCTCCGGTGGCGAACATGTGGTGCGCCCACACCGCGACCGACAGCGCGGCGATCGACAGCGTCGCGTACACCAGGGTGGTGTAACCGAAGACCGGCTTGCGGGCGAACACCGGGATGATCTCGGTGACGATCCCGAAGAACGGCAGCGCGATGATGTACACCTCCGGATGGCCGAAGAACCAGAACAGGTGCTGCCACAACAGGACCCCACCGTTGGCGGCGTCGTACACGTGGGCGCCCAGATGCCGGTCGGCGGCCAGCCCGAACAGCGCGGCGGTCAGGATCGGGAACGCGATCAGGATCAGGATCGACGTCACCATGATGTTCCAGGTGAAGATCGGCATCCGGAACATCGTCATGCCGGGCGCGCGCATGCACACCACCGTCGTGATCATGTTGACCGCACCGAGGATGGTGCCCAGACCCGCGACGATCAGGCCGGTGATCCACAGGTCTCCGCCGGCGCCGGGCGAGTGGACGGCGTCGGACAGCGGCGTGTAGGCCGTCCAGCCGAAGTCCGCGGCCCCACCCGGGACGATGAACCCGGCCGCGGCCGTCAGACCGCCGAAGAGGAAGAGCCAGAACGAGAAGGCGTTCAGCCGCGGGAAGGCCACGTCCGGCGCGCCGATCTGCAGCGGCAGCACCAGGTTGGCGAACCCGAACACGACCGGCGTCGCGTACAGCAACAGCATGATCGTGCCGTGCATGGTGAACAGCTGGTTGTACTGCTCGTTCGACAGGAACTGCAGCCCCGGCGCCGCGAGCTCGGTGCGCATCAACAGGGCCATCAGTCCGCCGATGAAGAAGAAGACGAAGCAGGTGACCGTGTACATGATGCCGATCATCTTGTGATCGGTGGTCGTGATCAGTTTGTAGACGAGGTTCCCTTTGGGACCGGTCCGGTCCGGGTACGGACGAACGGCCTCGAGTTCTCCCAAGGGGGGCGCTTCGGCTGTCAACAGCTTCTCCAAACATCCGGATAGGACAGGGGCCCAAAACAGAGCTGACACGAATACTAACCGTCGATCCTGCCGACGTCAGGGCTGGTCCTACAAACTGTCGTAATCGGCTCGGCACCGCGGCGTGTCGTTTCGGCGTGCCTGGCACGGGGCCGGCAGGTGTTAGCGTTCGACGCGTGCTTTCCGGCGTGACCCGACCCGCGTTCCTGCGCGCGGCCGCCGCGCTGGCGGCCGCGGTCGCCGTCACGTGCAGCGGCTGCGGATCCGGCAAGCCGGGCACCAAGGCGAGCCCCTCGCTGGTGACGCCGACCACCCAGATCGCGGGCGCCGGCGTGCTCGGGAACGACCGCCGCCCGGACGAGTCGTGTGCGCGCGACGCCGCGGCGGCCGATCCGGGACCGAACACGCGGCAGGCGCACAACGCGGCCGGCGTCACCCCGGACGTGGTGCAGGTGCCCGCCGAGCCGCAGCGGATCGTGGTGCTGTCCGGCGATCAGCTGGACGCGCTGTGCGCGCTCGGCCTGCAATCGCGGGTGGTCGCGGCGGCCTTGCCGGACGGGTCGTCCGGCCAGCCGGCCTACCTGGGCAGCGCGGTGCACGGCGTGCCAGGCGTCGGGAGCCGCAGCAACCCCGACCTGGCCGCGATCGCGGCGGCACACCCGGACCTCATCCTGGGATCGCAGGGCTTGACGCCCAAGCTGTATCCGCAGCTGGCCGCGATCGCACCGACGGTGTTCACCGCGGCGCCCGGCGCGGCCTGGGAGGACAACCTGCGGGGCGTGGGCGGCGCGGCGGCGCGCGGTGGCGCGATGGACGCGCTGCTCAGGGGCTTTTCCCAGCGGGCCGGCGACGTCGGCGCTCGGCATGACGCGTCCCACTTCCAGGCGTCCATCGTGCAGTTCACCACCGACACCATCCGGGTCTACGGCACCAACAACTTCCCGGCCAGCGTGCTCGGCGCCGTCGGCGTCGACCGGCCGGCGTCGCAGCGGTTCACCGACAAGCCGTACATCGAGATCCGCGCGACCGACGACGACCTGGCCAAGAGCCCGGACCTGTCCGCCGCCGACGCCGACGTCGTCTACGTGTCGTGTGCGTCACCGGCGGCCGCCCAGCGCGCCGCGACGGTGCTGGACAGCAACCCGTGGCGCAAGCTGTCCGCGAACCACGACAACCGCGTCTACATCGTCAACGACGAGGTGTGGCAGACCGGCGAGGGCCTGATCGCGGCCCGCGGGATCGTCGACGACCTGCGCCTGGTGAACGCCCCGATCAATTAGCAACTCGGCGGGCGGTCACCCGCCGTCCTAAGGTGATGACGAGTGGCCACCGCTGGCCCGGGAACATTACCTTAGCTAAACTTTTGACGACGCGACCACATCGAAGAGGGATATACATGAGCACTGTTTCGGCCTATGCCGCCACGTCGGCAACCGAACCGTTGACCAAGACCACCATCGAGCGCCGTGAGCCCGGCCCGCACGACGTGGCGATCGACATCAAGTTCGCCGGGATCTGCCACTCCGACATCCACACCGTCAAGGCCGAGTGGGGCACGCCGAATTACCCGGTGGTGCCCGGCCATGAGATCGCAGGCGTGGTGAGCGAGGTCGGTTCCGCGGTCACCAAGTACAAGGTCGGCGACCACGTCGGCGTGGGCTGCATGGTGAACTCCTGCGGTCAGTGCAGCAGTTGCAAGGCCGGGCTCGAGCAGTACTGCAAGCCCGGTGCGACCTTCACCTACAACTCCATCGACAAAGACGGCACGTCGACCCAGGGCGGCTACAGCCAGGCGGTCGTCGTCGACGAGAACTTCGTCGTGCGCATCCCCGACTCGCTGCCGCTGGACAAGGCGGCGCCGCTGCTGTGCGCGGGCATCACGCTGTTCTCGCCGCTGCGGCACTGGAACGCCGGCGAGGGCACCCGGCTGGCGATCATCGGGCTGGGCGGCCTGGGGCACATGGGCGTCAAGCTGGGCGCGGCGATGGGCGCCGAGGTGACGGTGCTGTCGCAGTCGCTGAAGAAGATGGAGGACGGGCTGCGCCTGGGCGCGAGCCACTACTACGCCACTTCCGACCCCGACACCTTCAAGAAGCTGCGTGGCAGCTTCGACCTGATCCTGAACACGGTCTCGGCGAACCTGAAACTGAACGACTACCTCAACCTGCTCGACGTCGACGGCACCCTGGTCGAATTGGGCATCCCGGAGCACCCCATGGAGGTCGGGGCGTTCCCGCTGGCGCTGGCGCGGCGCAGCCTCTCCGGGTCCAACATCGGCGGGATCGCCGAAACCCAGGAAATGCTGGACTTCTGCGCCGAGCACGACGTGACGCCCGAAATCGAGCTGATCGAGCCGGATTACATCAACGAGGCCTACGAGCGGGTCCTGGCGAGCGACGTCCGCTACCGCTTCGTCATCGACATCTCGAAGCTATGAGGCGACCTCTGACGGTTCTTCGGGTGCGCAGTGACGGGCAACCCGCTCGGCCGCCTCGGCGTGCTCGTCGTCGGGTACCACCTCGCTGACGTCGATGCCGGCCAACGGCCAGCCGGCCGCGGCCAGCGTGGTGGCCACCCGGATGATGTTTTCCTTGCCGGCATCGAATTGCGTCATGTCGGAGATGAATTCGGCGATCTCGTCGCGATCGATCGGGTGATCGATCGTCTCCGGAGACCCTTCCTTCGCGGTGATGTGGCGCACCACCTCGCGGATCTGGTCTTCGGTCAGCGGTGTGCTGCGCAGCAAGGCCATCAACGGCACGCGGTCCGGACCGGGAACGCCGTTCGGGTAGCCGACCTGCAGCCACTGAATCACTGAGCGGCAGAAATGGTGGCGGTGATCCTTCTCAGGGGAGGCGGGTTTCGTCACCAGAACAGTGTCGGGCAGCCGCATCACGCGCGCTAGCGAGGCGTCGCTGGAACCCCACAATTCACATGCCGTTCATTGCCTGAACATGTGCGGCGCTTGCGCTTAATGGCCCGATTTGTCGTCGGCGATCCCTACCATCGAGGCGTGCTCAAGGCGCTGGTGGTCATCCCGCTGGCCTGCGGGCTGTTGGTCGGCATCGTCGAGCACAGCGCGGGGATGGCGTCCGTGGCGTTCTACCTGATGGTGCTGCTCGAGGTGCTCGTCGGCTGGGCGACCAACCGCCGATGGCCGCGCGCGGGCCACGCCACGTTGGCCACCGTTGACGCCATGGACGGGGTCGCATTCGAGCGCTATGTCGCCGCGCGGCTGCGCCGCGCCGGTTGGCGGGTGACGTTCACCCCGCCGGTCGGGGACTACGGCGTGGACCTGATCGCCGAGAAGGACGGCCACTTGGTCGCGGTCCAGTGCAAGCGTTACGGCCAATCGGTGGGCGTGGCGGCCGTGCAGCAGGTGGTATCCGGCGCTCGCCACCACGGGTGCACCAGGAGCATCGTGGTGACCAATCGCGAATTCACAAGGGCAGCAAAGCAATTGGCGCACACCCACGGCTGTCAGTTGATCGGCCGGAAAGTCCTGCAAGGTTGGGTGCCACCGCCCGCGGGCAGCACCAAAGATCCTGCGGGAAGAAAACCGGCGCAGCCGGTGTATGAATAGAAGATCGGGCCGGCCCCAGTCCCTCCCCCCCGACAGTGCGGCCGGCCCGATTCTCAATCCAGGTAGGGCTTCAGAAGTCCCAGTCCTCGTCCTCGGTGACGACGGCCTTGCCGATCACGTACGACGAGCCGGAGCCCGAGAAGAAGTCGTGGTTCTCGTCCGCGTTGGGTGACAGGGCCGACAGGATCGCCGGGTTGACGTCGGTCTCGTCGCGCGGGAACAACGCCTCGTAACCGAGGTTCATCAGCGCCTTGTTGGCGTTGTAGCGCAGGAACTTCTTGACGTCCTCGGTCAGCCCGACCTCGTCGTAGAGGTCCTGGGTGTACTCAACCTCGTTGTCGTAGAGCTCGAACAGCAGCTCATAGGTGTAGTCCTTGAGCTCGGCGCGCTTGGCCTCGTCGACCAGCGCCAGCCCACGCTGGTACTTGTAGCCGATGTAGTACCCATGCACGGCCTCGTCGCGGATGATCAGCCGGATCATGTCGGCGGTGTTGGTCAGCTTGGCCCGGCTCGACCAGTACATCGGCAGGTAGAAGCCGGAGTAGAACAGGAAGCTTTCCAGCAGCGTGGAGGCCACCTTGCGCTTGAGCGGCTCGTCACCTTTGTAGTACTGCATGACGATCTCGGCCTTGCGCTGCAGGTTGGGGTTCTCCTCCGACCAGCGGAAGGCGTCGTCGATCTCGGCGGTGGAGCACAGGGTGGAGAAGATGTTGCTGTAGCTGCGCGCGTGCACCGACTCCATGAAGGCGATGTTGGTGTAGACGGCCTCCTCGTGCGGGGTCAGCGCATCGGGGATCAGGCTGACCGCCCCCACCGTGCCCTGGATGGTGTCCAGCAGCGTCAGCCCGGTGAACACCCGCATGGTCATCTGCTTCTCGTGAGCGGTCAACGTGCCCCACGACGGCAGGTCGTTGGACACCGGCACCTTCTCGGGCAGCCAGAAGTTTCCGGTCAGCCGGTCCCAGACCTCGGCGTCCTTGTCGTCCTGCAGCCGGTTCCAGTTGATCGCCGAAACGCGGTCAATCAGCTTCATGTTCTCGGTCACCAGAACCCCACCTCACCAGCCGTCTTTGGCTGACAGTTGCCTGCAGATCTTCAGGCTCCAAACACTACCCCTGGGGTACGACAACGGAGCGGAACACAAGACGTTGTGTTTGCGTGTCGCGACATACCCCGCGTTCACTTGCACTCCTTCGAGTATTACGCGCTCGCCGCGGCACGGTAGCGAAGTCTGGTCAGGCCCTATCCAACAACCACCACAGGATGTACCATTTGGTACATGATTACCGAAGACAGCGTTGAGATCGACGCGCCGCCGCAGCTGGTGTGGGATGTCTTCAGCGACGTGGAGCACTGGCCCGAATGGACCGCCTCGGTGACGTCGCTGGTCGGACGGGACGGCGCTGCGCTCGGGATCGGCAAGCGGTTCACCATCAAGCAGCCCGGCATGTCGAAGCTGGTCTGGAAGGTCACCGAGATCGACCCGGGTTCCTCGTGGACGTGGGTACAACGCTCCCCCGGCGTGAACGTCATCGCTCGCCACTATGTGACCGCCCGACCCGACGGCGGCACGCTCGTGCGCCAGCAACTGGATCAGCGCGGGATGCTCGGCGCACTGGTCGGGCGGCTGATGCTCAACAAGACCAAGCGATTCCTCAAAATCGAGGCCCAGGGACTCAAGGCCCGGTCTGAGCAGCTCAGCCGCGCCAATGACCCGAGCTGATTCCGAACGGCGCCGGCAGCTCCTCGACGCACTCGTCGACGAGTTCGCGGCGGGCGGCGTCGGCGACCGCTCCTTGCGTGAGGTGGCCGCGGCGGTCGGCTCCAGCCATCGAATGCTGTTGCACCACTTCGGATCTCGAGAGGGCCTGCTGCTTGCGGTGGTCGAAGAGGTCGAGCGCCGGCAGATGGGCGTGCTGGCCGGCCTCCCCACGACGCCGGCGGAAGGTTTCGCCGCCATGTGGGCAGACGTCCGTCGACCCGAGCTCCGGCAGTGGGAACGCCTGTTCTTCGAGTGCTACGCCCGCGCGGCGCAGAGCGAAAAACCTTTCGCCGGTATGGTTCCCGGCGCCGTCGACAAGTGGCTCGCGGAGATCGAGGCCGTCACCGACGGTCCGGTCGACCCGGCCATGGCGAGGCTCGGGCTGGCCGTGATCCGCGGCCTGCTGCTGGACCTGGTGGCCACCGACGACGACGCGGGCGTCGACGCGGCCGCGCGGGCCTTCGTGAGCCTGCTAGGCGGTCGCGACCTCACGGCCGGCACGTGATCCCGCCCCGAAGAACTGATACTCCTCCGGCTTGATCGAGCGGGTGTCGCGCCAGTACTCCCAGGTGTAGCCACCCCACAGCACCGTGTTCTTGCCGTGCTCGTCGAGGTACCAGCTGCTGCATCCGCCGCTGTTCCACACCGAATGCCCCAGCCTGCGCTGCAACTCGTCGTTGAAGGCGTCCTGCGCGGCGCGCGTCGGCGCCAGCGCCGCCACGCCCCGCTTGTCGCAGGCCTTGATGGCGCTGGCGACGTAGCGAATCTGGGACTCGATCATGAAGACCACCGAGTTGTGGCCCAGGCCGGTGTTCGGCCCCAGCAGGAAGAACAGGTTGGGCATGTCGGCGACCGTGATGCCGCGGTGCGCGGCGATGCCCTCCCGGTTCCAGCGGTCCACCAGGTCCTCGCCGTTGTGCCCCTTGATCTGGACGTAGGTGTAGGAGTCGGTGACGTGGAATCCGGTGCCGTAGACGATCACGTCGACTTCGCGCTCTTTGCCGTCGGCGGTGACGATGCCGGTGGGCGTGATCCGCGCGATGTGGTCGGTGATCAGTTCGGTCTTCGGATCCGCGACCGCGGGATAGTAGGTCGAGGAGTTCAGGATTCGCTTACACCCGATCCGGTAGTGCGGGGTCAGCTTGCGACGCAGCTCGCGATCCTTGACCGATCGGCGAATGTTGTATTTGACGTAGGCCTCGATGAACTTCAAGGCGTTGGGGCGCTTGGTCATACCGACGGCCAGGGCCTCTTGACCCCAATAGATCACCGCACGCACCAGCGCCCGCAGGCCGGGGACGTTGGCCATCGCCCGCCGCAACGCCACGGGGATCTCGGGGTTGGAACGCGGTACCACCCAGGGCGGAGTGCGTTGGTAGAGCTGCAGTTCGGCCACCTGCCCGACGATCTCCGGCACGATCTGGATGGCGCTGGCGCCGGTCCCGATCATCGCCACCCGCTTACCGGTCAGGTCGACGGTGTGATCCCATTCCGCGGAATGGAAAGCGGGACCGCGGAATTCGTCACGGCCCTCGATGTCGGGCATGGCCGGGATGTGCAGCGCGCCCGCGCCCGAGATCAGGAACTGCCCGACGAACTCGCGGCCGTCTTTGGTGAAGACGTGCCAGCGCTGCTCGTCGTCGTCCCAGTGGGCCCGATCGACGTGCGAATTGAACTGGATGTAGCGGCGCAACCCGTATTTCTCGGTGACTCCCTTGAGGTAGTCCCAGATCTCGGGCTGATAGGAGAACGGGTTGCGCCAGTCGGGCTTGGGCTCGAACGAGAACGAGTACAGGTGCGACGGGATGTCGCAGGCGCAGCCGGGATAGCTGTTGTCGCGCCACGTGCCGCCGACGTCGTCGAACTTCTCCAGGATGACGAAGTCCACGCCCTGTTGTTGCAGCTTGATCGCCATCCCCAGGCCGGAGAACCCGGTCCCGATGATGATGGCGCGCGCGTGGACGGGTCGGTGCGCGGATACCGGTTCGGCTTGTGTCACAACGTCGGTCACGGTGTATCGATCTTCCTGTCGGTTTCCGCAAATACCCAGTACCCAGGGTATCGGATGGCACGAGTGTCGACGATCGCCGCAGCGATGTCAACGTGCCAAAAGTCCTCAGCTTGCCGCGGGGTTGCTGGGCACCACGCTATGAATCGGCTGGTCGGGGTCCATACGGATGCCGAGCGCCTCGGCGGTCCCGACGATCATCCCGACCATGATCGTCGTCAGGTGGGCGACGAACTGCTCACGCGGCATGCGGCGCGGGCTGTCTGCGTCGGGCCCCAGCCACCATTCGGTGGCCGACGCCGCCGACCCGAAGGCCGCGTTCCCGGCCAGTTCGAATGCCGCATGGTCCAGTTCCATCTCGCGCAGCTCGTTGTCGAACATGTCGGCCACGGCCAGGGTGATCCCCCGGCCCTCGTTGAGGATCTGCGGGCTCGCCGCGGAGCGACCCTGGATGAAGACCCGCAGCACGTTGGGATGCTGGTCGACCAGGTTGACGTACTCCTCGACGGCGCGGCGGATGACCTCGCGGGAGGAGTCGGTCTTCAGGTCGATCGACGGGAAGATGGCCGCCCACAGCATGTCGCGCAGCCGTTCGCCGATGGCCTGGAACAGGTCGGCCTTGTCGTGGAAATGCCGGTAGATCTTCGGCTTGGCGGTGCCGGCCTCCTCGGCGATCTCCCGCACGCTCAACTCGGGGCCCAGACGGTCGATGGCGCGGAAGGCCGCGTCCACGATTTCGCCGCGCACCTTCTTGCGATGTTCACGCCACCGCTCGCTGCGCGCATCGACCTTGGCCCCTGGCGGCTTCACGCTGGGGTGGGGTGGTCGCGGAATTCTCACCACGTCATGCACCATACCCCTCCGGCGACCGTTTGAGCCGCTGACCTGGGCAGACTGCGCGCCAGGGGCCCCGGGCAGGCGTTTAGAGCATGCAGGACACGCAGCCCTCGACCTCGGTGCCCTCCAAAGCCATTTGCCGCAGCCGGATGTAGTAGAGCGTCTTGATGCCCTTGCGCCAGGCGTAGATCTGCGCCTTGTTCACGTCGCGGGTGGTGGCCGTGTCCTTGAAGAACAGCGTCAGGCTCAGTCCCTGGTCCACGTGCTGGGTGGCCGCGGCGTAGGTGTCGATGACCTTCTCGTAGCCGATCTCGTAGGCGTCCTGGAAGTACTCCAGGTTGTCGTTGGTCATGTAGGGCGCCGGGTAGTAGACGCGGCCGATCTTGCCTTCCTTGCGGATCTCGACCTTGCTGGCGATCGGGTGGATCGAGCTCGTCGAGTGGTTGATGTAGGAGATCGACCCGGTCGGCGGGACGGCCTGCAGGTTCTGGTTGTAGATGCCGTGCGCCTGCACCGACTCCTTCAACCGCTTCCAGTCGTCTTGCGTCGGAATCCGGATGCAGGCATCGGCGAAGAGCTGACGCACCTTGTCGGTCTGCGGCTCCCACGCCTGGTCGGTGTACTTGTCGAAGAACTCCCCCGAGGCGTACTTCGACCGCTCGAAACCGCCGAAGGCCCTGCCCCGTTCGATCGCGATGCGGTTGGACGCCCGCAGCGCGTGGTAGAGCACCGTGTAGAAGTAGATGTTGGTGAAGTCGATGCCCTCTTCGGAACCGTAGAAGATGCGCTCGCGCGCGAGGTAGCCGTGCAGGTTCATCTGCCCCAGGCCGATCGCGTGGGATTCGTTGTTGCCCTGCTCGATTGAAGGCACCGACGTGATGTGCGTCTGGTCGCTCACCGCGGTCAGCGCGCGGATGGCCACCTCGATGGTCTGCGCGAAGTCCGGCGAGTCCATCGCCTTGGCGATGTTCAACGAACCGAGGTTGCACGAAATGTCCTTGCCCACTTTGGCGTACGAGAGGTCGTCATTGAACAGCGACGGCGTCGACACCTGCAGGATCTCCGAGCACAGGTTCGAGTGCGTGATTTTGCCCTCGACCGGGTTGGCCCGGTTCACCGTGTCCTCGAACATGATGTAGGGATAGCCCGACTCGAACTGCAGCTCGGCCAGCGTCTGGAAGAACTCGCGCGCCTTGATCTTCGTCTTGCGGATGCGCGCGTCGTCGACCATCTCGTAGTACTTCTCGGTCACCGAGATGTCGGCGAACGGCAGGCCGTAGACGCGCTCGACGTCGTACGGCGAGAACAGGTACATGTCCTCGTTCTTCTTGGCCAGTTCGAAGGTGATGTCGGGGATCACCACGCCCAGGCTCAGCGTCTTGATCCGGATCTTCTCGTCGGCGTTCTCGCGCTTGGTGTCCAGGAAGCGGTAGATGTCGGGGTGGTGGGCGTGCAGGTACACCGCGCCGGCGCCCTGGCGCGCACCCAACTGGTTGGCGTAGGAGAACGAATCCTCGAGCAGCTTCATGATCGGGATGACGCCCGAGGACTGGTTCTCGATGTTCTTGATCGGCGCGCCGTGCTCGCGAATGTTGCTCAGCAGCAAGGCGACTCCCCCGCCGCGCTTGGACAGCTGCAGTGCGGAGTTGATCGATCGTCCGATCGACTCCATGTTGTCCTCGATGCGCAACAGGAAGCAGCTCACCGGCTCGCCGCGCTGCTTCTTGCCGGAGTTCAGAAACGTCGGGGTGGCCGGCTGGAAGCGGCCGTCGATGATCTCGTCGACCAGCTTCTCGGCCAGCCCGGTGTCGCCGGCCGCCAGGGTCAGCGCGACCATGACCACGCGGTCCTCGAAGCGCTCCAGGTAGCGCTTACCGTCGAACGTCTTCAGCGTGTAGGAGGTGTAGTACTTGAACGCGCCGAGGAACGTCGGGAACCGGAACTTCTTGGCATAGGCACGGTCCAGCAGCGACTTGACGAAGTTGCGCGCGTACTGGTCGAGAACCTCACGCTCGTAATAGTTCTCGCGGATCAGGTAGTCGATCTTCTCGTCCTGGTTGTGGAAGAAGACCGTGTTCTGGTTGACGTGCTGCAGGAAGTACTGGCGCGCCGCCAGCACGTCCTTGTCGAACTGGATCTTGCCGTCCGCGTCGTACAGATTGAGCATCGCGTTCAGCGCGTGGTAGTCCGTCTCACCGGGCAACGCGTGCGCGCCGGACGTTACAGGCTCTGCAGTGACGGTTGGTGGCACGTCTGTTCCTTCCAGAATTCTTCCAAGCCCGCACGGACGGCCTCCACGTCGTCCGGGGTGCCCATCAGTTCGAAGCGGTAAAGGTAAGGGACGCCGCATTTGCGGGAGATCACGTTGCCCGCGTAGGCGAATTCGGCGCCGAAGTTGTTGTTGCCCGCCGCGATCACGCCGCGGATCAACGACCGGTTGTGCTCGTTGTTCAGGAATGCGATGACCTGCTTGGGCACATAGCCACCGGCGTTGAGGTCAGGGGTGGCCCGGCCGCCGCCGTACGTGGGCACGATCAGCACGTAGGGCTCATCGACCTCGATGCGGCCGTGCAGCGGTATCCGCGTGGCGGGAACACCCAGCTTCTGCACGAAGCGGTGAGTGTTCTCCGACACGGAGGAGAAATAGACCAGTGGCGATCGCAAGTGCGGCGAAACCGGGCGAAGCGGGTCGCCACTCATCCAGCTTGGGCTGCGCTGCGTGATGTCCATAGCACCGCAACCTCCTTCTTACCTAACGTCTGCCGCTGACCACTCAGGCGCTGAGCGCCGCTTGCGCGAGGGCCTTGATGCGGTCCGGGCGAAACCCCGACCAGTGCTCGTTTTCGGCCACCACCACGGGTGCCTGCAGGTACCCCAGCGCCATCACGTAGTCGCGCGCCTCGTTATCCAGCGTGATGTCGACCTTCTCGTAGCCGATGCCCTGCTTGTCCAGGGCCTTGAACGTGGCGCTGCACTGCACGCATGCCGGCTTGGTGTACACGGTGATGCTCATAGAAGCCGCTCCTTTGCGGAAGGTGGGACTTGTTACGGACTGGCAACTACTCGGTACTACGTCTTCGCTGTGTTTCAGCGGCCCGCCAAGCCCCCACATTCCCGTCACGCGGCCGTCGGGGTCGAGTGACCCATCGAGCCGATTTCGGGTGGTGAACCAGGCCCCGGTCGGCCTGGTGAACCTGGGATCTGCCGGTGCTCGAAACACTACACCTAGTGGCCGACAAGATGACCAGATACAAGATGTTCTGAATAACATTTCTGAAATTCGCTGGTCGTAAGCCTTTCGGACGACACGCGCACGGCGTGTCGCAGGTCACATTCTTCGACGGAGCCGCCCATGCGAATCGTTGTATCACCGGCCACCGACATCTCCCGGCGACGCCCGCCAAAGCCGCCGCGCCGGGCCCGTCCGGGCCGCCGCCAGCAAAGCCGTCAGCAAAGCCGCCAGCCAATGGCTGGCGGCTTTGGCTATCCGGTTACCGCAACCTCGCTGGTCACCCGGTGACCGGCTTGTGAACTTCCGCCAATCAGCCGACTTCGGCGACCAGCTTCCCGACCGCATCGCGCACGTTCTCCGAGAGCTCGGCGTGCTCCGCGGGTGCCTTGCCCTCCAGCGTCTTGAACGGAACGGACAGCTTGATCGACTCGACCACCCGGGCCCCGGCGATCCCGAAGCCCTTTCGGGTGTCGTCGTGCGCCCACACCCCGCCGTACTGGCCGAAGGACCCCCCGATCACCGCCAGCGGCTTGCCCTTGAGCGCGCCGTCGCCGAACGGGCGGGACAGCCAGTCGATCGCGTTTTTGATGACGGCCGGGTAGCTGCCGTTGTACTCCGGGGTAACCACCAGCGCGGCGTCGGCGCCGGCGGCCGCCGCGCGCAGGGCGACCACCTGGGGCAGCTGCGGGACGTCGGCATTCATCGCGTCGTCGATCTCTTCGTTGTAGAACGGCAGCTCGGCGAGCCCCTCGAAAATCGTGACGGTCACGTCGTCGGGGGCGACCGCCGCCGCCAGCTCGGCGATCTGCCGGTTCACCGACGCCGCGCGTAGGCTTCCTACGAACGCCAAGATGTTGGTTGTCACTTGTCGGAGTCCCTTCGGTCGTTGGTCTACATCTCCACAAGACCCAAAACCGGACTCTAGTCCGCTTTATTCCGGCGGCGCTAAAGTGCAGTCATGAGCGACCGGTTGGACGCGTTGACCGTGTTCGCCCCGCAGGTGGTCCACCAGGAGCGGGGCGACGCGGCGCGCAATCGGGCGCTCTTGCTCCAGGCTGCCCGAAACCTGATCGCCCAGCACGGCGCCGACGCCGTCACCATGGACGACATCGCCGCGGCCGCCGGGGTCGGCAAGGGCACGCTGTTCCGCCGGTTCGGCAGCCGCGCCGGCCTGATGATGGTGCTGCTCGACGAAGACGAACGAGCGAGTCAGCAGGCGTTTCTGTTCGGGCCGCCGCCCTTGGGGCCCGGCGCGCCGCCGACGGAACGGCTGGTGGCGTTCGGCCGCGAGCGGATCCGGTTCGCGCACACCCACTGCGAGCTGCTGTCGGCCGTCAACCGTGATCCGCAAAGCCGCCACAACGCGCCGGCGATGGTGCAACGCACCCACGTGCGGGTCCTGCTGAAGGCCGCCGAGTCCACCGGCAACCTCGATGTGCAGACCGACGCGTTGCTGGCGTTGCTGGACGTGGACTACATCGAACACCAACTCGCCGAGGGCGGCCACACCCTGCAGACGCTCGGCGACGCATGGGAAAGCCTGGCGCGCAAGCTCTGTGGACGCTGACCCGTCATGACCGCGTCGACGCCGAGCTGGGTTCTGCACGTCGACCTCGATCAGTTTCTGGCGTCGGTGGAGTTGCGCCGCCACCCCGAGCTGGCCGGGCTGCCGGTGATCGTCGGCGGTAACGGCGATCCGTCCGAGCCGCGCAAGGTCGTCACCTGCGCCTCCTATGAGGCCCGGGAATTCGGCGTCCACGCCGGTATGCCGTTGCGGGCGGCGGCCCGCCGCTGCCCCGAGGCGACGTTCCTGCCGTCGGACTCCGATGCCTACGACGCCGCCTCCCAACAGGTGATGGGGTTGCTACGCGACCTGGGACACCCGGTCGAGGTGTGGGGCTGGGACGAGGCGTACGTCGGGGTGGCCGGCGCCGACCCGAACGAAGTGGCCGAAGAGATCCGGGCGGTCATCTCGGCGGAAACCGGGCTGTCGTGCTCGGTCGGCATCAGCGACAACAAGCAGCGCGCCAAGGTGGCGACGGGCTTCGCCAAACCGGCGGGCGTCTTCGCGCTCACCGATGCGAACTGGATGACGATGATGGCGGACCGGCCGGTCGACGCGCTGTGGGGCGTGGGCCCCAAGACCGCGAAAAAGCTTGCCGCGCTGGGGATCACGACGGTGCGCGAGCTCGCGCACAGCGACGCCGAACTGCTGACGTCTGCGTTCGGTCCGCGCACCGGGCTGTGGCTGTTGCTGCTGGCCAAGGGCGGCGGTGACGCGCAAGTCAGCGCCGAGCCGTGGATCCCGCGCTCGCGCAGCCACGTCGTCACCTTCCCGCGCGACCTCACCGAACGCACCGAAATGGATTCGGCGGTCACGCAATTGGCCGAACAGGCGTTGACCGACGTGCTCGCGTCGGGCCGCATCGTGACGCGGGTGGCGGTCACGGTGCGGACCGCGACGTTCTACACCCGCACCAAGATCCGCAAGCTGGAGGCGCCAACCACCGATCGCGACACCATCGTCGCCGCGGCGCTGCGGGTGTTGGACTTATTCGAGCTCGACCGCCCGGTCCGGCTGCTGGGCGTGCGCCTCGAACTGGCCATGCCGGACTAGCGGCGCCGGCGCCGGCCGCAGCGCCCGGGTGAACACCACGTTCACCTGACGCATCGCCACGCTGTAGGGCCACCAGGCCAGCCGCTTGAAGGCATACAGCGCCCGGATGTCCGCCGAGGTGTAGATCAGGTAGCGGTTCTTGGCCACCCCGGCCAGGATCTTCTCGGCCGCCCTCTCCGGCGAGACGGCGTGGCCGCTGAAGCGGTTCACCCAGCGGGCCACCTTGGGGTCTTCGCGGTCCACGCCGGCGATCTCGACGGTCTGGACCAGCGGGGTGTTCACCGCGCCGGGCACCACGACCGACACCCCGATGCGGTGCCGCGCCAGGTCGAAGCGCAGCACCTCCGACAGCCCCCGCAGGCCGTACTTGCTGGCGCTGTAGGCCGCATGCCACGGGAGCGCGACCAACCCGGCGGCCGACGAGACGTTGACCAGGTGCCCGCCGTTGCGGGCCGCCACCATCGGCGGCACGAACGTTTCGATGACGTGGATGGGACCCATCAGGTTGATCGCGATCATCTTGGTCCACTGCTCGTGCGTGAGCCGGTCGACGGTGCCCCAGGCGGACACCCCCGCGATGTTGAGCACGACGTCCATGCTCGGGTGGTCCCGATGGATGTCGGCGGCGAACGCCGCCACCTCGTCATAGCTCGCGATGTCGAGGGCCCGATGCTCGGGCACCCGTGCGCCCAGCGCGCGGGCGTCGACCACCGTCCGCTCGAGCCCGTCCCGGTCACGGTCGGTGAGATAGAGCTCGGCGCCCTGGACCGCCAACCGCAGCGCGGTGGCGCGGCCGATGCCGCTGGCCGCCCCGGTGACCAGACACCGCTTTCCCGCGAAATATCCCTGCTGCCCCATTGCCGTGACGATACCGGCGGTAACGGCCTAGGGACGCCCGCTCCAGAGCGCGTGCAGCCACAATCGCTCCAGCACGCGCACGCGGCGGTCGCGATCGCTGTCACGACCGGCCAGGATCGGGTCGCCGGTCAGCATCAGCGCGGTGGTACCGGCGAGGGTGCGGATCAACGTCGGCAGGTCGTCGCTGATCGGACTGGCGGTGCCGGCCTTCATCTCCGCCTCGACGATGGAGACGATCTGCCCCAGCACCACCTCGAACTGCTGGTCCATGAGATTACGGATCTCGACGTCGGTGTTGCGCGCCTCGTTGCACGCGGTCATCACCGGGTCGTTGTGCGCGTACACGGCGGCCGCGCTGCCGACCATGCGCTGGGCGAACTGCTCCGGCGACTCGCCGGGCTGGCGGGGGGCGAAGTCCTGCGTGAGCTCTTCGAGTTCCGCGGCGGCCTCGGCCATCAGCTGGGCCAGCACGGCGTACTTGGAGTCGAAATAGAAGTAGAAGCCGCTCCGGGCCACCCCGGCCCGGAGGCTGATCGTGCTGACCGACAGCTCCGCGAATGGCTTCTCCTGCAGCAGTTCCCGCACCGCCTGCAGGATCGCCTGGCGCTGCTTGTCGCCGCGTCGTTGCCCGCCCGGCTCGCCGGTGGCGGGGTGGCTGCTCATTCCCTGACCTTGCACCACGCCTGTCAAAAAGCAAACTTGACAGCCGTCAAGTTTTTTCCGAAGGTTATAAGACAGTGACGGCTGTCACCTCGGAGGGCACGCAAAGGAGCGTTCATGACCGCCACGATCAGCACCCCGCAGTACCTGCTGGACCAGGCTCGGCGCCGGTTCACCCCGACGCTCAACACCATCCCGGGGATGGGTGCGGTCGAAAAACGCCTGCTCGCCCACGACTGGGAAACCAAGGTCCTGGCCGAACCGCCCGTCGGTAGCGGCCTCAAGCCCGTGTTGGGCGACGCCGGCCTGCCGATCCTTGGGCACATCATCGAGATGTTCCGTGGCGGGCCAGATTACGCGCTGCACCTGTATCGCACCCGGGGCCCCCTGCACTTCCTCGACTCACCGATCATGCCGGCGGTCACCGCGCTCGGGCCCGACGCCACCCAGGCCGTGTTCTCGAACAAGAACAAGGACTTCTCGCAGAAGGGCTGGCACCCGGTGATCGGGCCGTTCTTCAACCGCGGCCTGATGATGTTGGACTTTGACGAGCACATGTACCACCGGCGCATCATGCAGGAAGCCTTCACCCGCAGCCGGCTGACCGGCTACGTCGAGCACATCGACCGCGTGGCGAGCGACATCGTCGCCAACTGGCCGACCAACGACGCACGTTTTCTGTTCCACCCGGCGATGAAGGAACTCACCCTGGACGTCGCCTCCCTGGTGTTCATGGGGCACGAGCCGGGCACCGACCACGACCTGGTCACGAAGGTCAATCAGGCGTTCACGATCACGACGCGGGCGGGCGGCGCGATCATCCGGCAGCCGGTTCCGCCGTTCAAGTGGTGGCGTGGGCTCAAGGCCCGCACGCTGCTCGAGGAGTACTTCGCCGAGCGGGTCAAGGAGCGGCGCCAGGCCACCGGCAACGACATGCTCACGGTTCTGTGCCACACCGAGGACGAGGACGGCAACAGCTTCACCGACTCCGACATCGTCAACCACATGATCTTCTTGATGATGGCCGCCCACGACACGTCGACGTCGACGACGACGACGATGGTCTACAACATGGCCGCCAACCCGGAGTGGCAGGAGCGGGCGCGCGAGGAGTCCGCCCGGCTCGGGGACGGGCCGCTGGACATCGAGGCGCTGGAGAAGCTGGAAACGCTCGAACTGATCATGAACGAGTCGCTGCGCATGGTGACGCCGCTGCCGTTCAACATGCGGCAGGCCGTCCGCGACACCGAGCTGCTCGGCCACTACATCCCGGCCGGCACCAACATCACGATCTGGCCCGGCATGAACCACCGCCTGCCCGAATTGTGGACGGACCCAGACAAATTCGACCCCGAACGCTTCGCCGAGCCACGCTCCGAGCACAAGAAGCATCGGTACGCCTTCGCGCCGTTCGGCGGCGGCGCGCACAAGTGCATCGGCATGGTGTTCGGTCAGCTCGAAGTCAAGACCGTCGTGCATCGGCTGCTGCGCCGCTACCGGCTGGAGCTGGCCCGGCCCGGCTATCAGCCGCACTGGGACTACGGCGGCATGCCGATACCGATGGACGGCATGCCGATCGTGCTGCGCCCGCTCTAGCCGACACGCGTCAGGCGATCAGCCGGTTGGCGCACGCGATCACCGCGCGCAGCGCCGACTGGGTCGGATCCTCCGCTTTCCCGCGGACCGCGCGGCACCGCCACGCCGAATTGGCTTTCAAACCACTCACGAGCCGAACGCCCGCCTGCCGAAGGGCTACCGGATTCGGATTTCGTGAGCGACCGACCCGCGGCGGGATGTCGGTCAGGATCAGGCCTCGCTGCGAGGTGCTAGGTACTACTGCCGAGGCGCTAGGGCAGTTTCAGCATGAACGCGACGCCGGAAATCACCGCCAGCACTACCGAAAAGCCCAGGTTCATCCGTGTCGGCAGCGCTGCGCCCGAGGCATCTGCGCGCAGCAGCTCCAAACCCAGCCGACCGATTCCATACGCTGCGGCCGAGCCGAGAAACAACAGCCCGGGCGGATCGGAGGGCGCGTGGAGGCAGACTCCGACGCCCAAGATCACCGCCGACCACGCCGCCTCGAAGAGTTGCGTCGGATAGCGACGCTTCCATTCGCCGAGTTGATCGGGCAGCCAAACCCCCAGGGGCCCACGCGTTTCTCGGCCCGAACAGCATCCGTTTATCAGGCAGCCGATTCGGGTGACAACCATCCCCACGAGCAAGATGATCGCCGCGCCGTCCCAGAACCGCCAGAACTGCAAACCCATGAGGGCAAGCACGGGCCACGAGACCACGAAGCTGAGCAGCAATCCGCCGTAGAGCCCGGCCCCGGAATCCGTCACCGCCGCCGCACCGGTGCGTTCGGCAAGAAACGCCGGATGACCGACGAGATACCAGATACGGGCACCTATCAGGGCGAAGACCAGCAAGACGATAGCCGATGCCGCGAACCGCGGGTAGCCAAGGCCGGATTCGTGCCCGCCCCAGAGCACCCCGACCGCGAAGCCCGTGTACAGCAATGCCGCGAAAGTCGGAATGCCAACTCGCCCAACGTGGAACAGATAACGGCGCCCCAGCCAGCGTGAAGACCGCACCGGGTCGGGTGACGTGATCACAGCAATCCGATCTCGGCCGCCCTCACGCCGGAACGGTGGGCGGCGTGGTGACGATTGGGCATCACTTCGTCATGTGCAATCTGATCAACCATGCGCCTCGAGCCGCCGATCGCGATTCCTGCCCCCACCGCGGACACGGCAGAAGAAGTCTGTGCGGGACGGGACTCACCGTAGCGCACAACCGAATTCAATGCGCGGCGATCGAGGTCTCGCGAAATGCGTTAGCGCACCGGGCTTCCAACCACAAAGGCGAGTGATAGCAGACGGCCACTGAAAGTTTGGGGCTGCGTGTTGCGGACGTTCCCGAATTGTTCGCCCGCTGTTTACTGGTGCCATCCATAGAATTCCACACGAGCGCAATAGCCCCTGCACACGGAAGGCGCCCTCGATGGTGGCACGGAGCAAGAAAACCCTGATGAAGGCACGGAGCAAGAAGATAGTGGCGACGTCGGCCGCGGCACTGATCGCGGTGAGGCTGCCGACCGGATGCGCCGTGATTCTCGACCCTGCCCTCGTCAGCGGCGGTACGGCCGGCGGCGGCGCGGTCGGCGGCGGTGCGGTCGGCGGCGGCGGTGGCGTCGTGAGCCTTCCGCCGCCGTTCGGATAAGTCGGCGTCACAACACCGACCGCGGAGATCGGCGGCCGCTCGGCTGGGACCAACATCACGATCTGGCCGGGCATGAACCACCGGCTGCACGAATTACGGACGGACCCAGACAGATTCGGCATGGTGTTCGGGCAACTCGAGGTCAAGACCGTCGGGCAAGCCGATCGTGCTCAGCCCGCTGTAGACCACAGCGCGTCAGGCGATCAGCCGGTTGGCGCACGCGATCACCGCGCGCAGCGCCGACTGGGTCGGATCCTCCGCCCAGCCCATCGCCCATTCGACGCGGGCGCCGTTGCCGCCGCGGACGAACGTGGCGGTGTGCTCCGCGGAACGGAGCTGATGGAACCGGAGAATCTCCACCGGAACGCCGCGCTCGTGCAGCATCGCGCTCAGCGCCGCGATTGGACCGCCGGCCGCGGCGGTCGACACGCTGATGCGCTCCCCCACGGCGATCATGGCCTCGAAGGTGCGGACCTGCGGGCCCAGCCGTCCGTGGCCGTCGGTGCACGCCCAGTTGCGCAGGCGGACGGGGCCGGCCGTCTGGCCGTACGTCGCGACGAACCGCTCCCAGGACATCGCGGCCGCCAGCTCACGCAGACCGCTCGGTAGCGGGGCGTCGAATCGCTGGGCGAACCACTCGGTCGCGAGGCACGGGCTGGCCGGGTCGGTGTCGAAATCGAGATCGGGGAAAGCTTCGGGAAGAGTCATGGTGCCGGTCTTCTTCGGTCGAAGGAGTGACCGACGGCAGCAGCTTCCGACCCACAGCGGGGGGTCGGTCTGGGTCAGACCCCGCTGCGGGTGCTAGCTACTACGGCCTTCGTGAAGGCACGTTCGAGAAGACGCACGAGCGACGACATTAGCCGCTTACCCGCCTGACGTGCAAGTTTCGGCCGAGCGGCATATCGCGCCCACCCGTTTCGAAATTCATCGAAAATTTTGGTTTACTCATGGCGAACAGCGGGTATGAAGCGGAAGCACCGCTCTTCAACGGCTGTGCAATTAACCCCCTCGAAGGATTGATGAAAGAAGGCTCATCATGAAGGCGAACCGCACCATGAAAACCCTGAAAGCTGCCGCAGCGGCCGCAGGCCTTATCACGGTGTTAGTAGTACCGACAGGATGTGCTTCATCGGCCGCCGGAAGCGGCGGGCTCGTTGGCGGCGGGGCAGCCGGCGGCGGCTGCATTGTCAGCGCGCTTGGCATCTGCGTCTAGCTGAAGCGACGAGCAACCCCCGGGACCGCTGCGTGGGGGACGGGTTTCCCGGGGGTTGCTTGGCGTTCAGCCCGTCGGGCCGGACGACGGCTCGAACCGCAGGTACGCCTGGATCGTCGTACCGCTGGCCGTGGTGTGCGTGCGGACCAGGTCCGAGATGGCGTTGACCAGATACAACCCGCGACTGGCGGGACCGCACGGCCCAGGGTCCAGGCGGCCCACCAGCGGATCCTCGAAGCATCCGGTGTCGCGCGCCTCGCACACCAGGTGCTCGTCGTCGCGCCAGAAGGCCAGTTGGCAGGCGCCGTCGGTGTACATCAGGCTGTTGCTGGCCAGCTCGGTGGCCACCAACTGCAGGTCCTCGATCGCGTCCCGGGACAACCCGACCCAGCCGGCGTAGTCGACCGCGAAGGAGCGCGCCGGGCTGAGGTCCGCCGACTTCCTGACCACGTAGGTGACAGCCCCCGGATTAGCGGGTAGTGGGCGGTTGCAGCGCTGCAAGGCGGCATCGGGCGCGTAGTCGGCGCTGCGTTGGAGTTCGCCACCTCCCCACAGCAGGGGGTGGGTGGCGCGGGCGTCCGCCAGCACGTCGTCGGGGAGCCGGCTGCCGTCGTAGAGGCACAATCCGGTCACCTGGTAGCCGTCCATGGCCCCGTTCACCAGCGCCTCGTGCTCCACGCAGGCAACCAGTTCCTCGTCGCTGCGGCCCGGCCAGGCGAGTTGGCTGACGATTCGCACGCGCCGGTCGGGGTGGTCGTCGACGAAGGAACCCTCCATCGCCATGAGGCGGGTCGGGTTGCGGGCGACCTCGGTGATGTCCACCATGCGCAGAGCGTCCGGCGCCGTGCCGCCCGCGCTCAGCGCGTCGTGTAGCGACGCCAACATGTCGGCCGGGACCGCGATGAGCACGGCCTCGTCGAGGTCCAACCCTTCCCGCACGAAGCGGGTCACGAAATCCAAATACTCCTGCTGGGATTGGTAGATGAGCGCGGAGTGGACGAAGCCTAGCTTCCCGATCCCTGTGCCCGCCGTCACTCCAGCATGCTCACTCTCGATCACTAACGCCAACCCCCTGCTGGACCGGCCGTCTGCCTTCTCCCTCCCAGTACCCGCGGCGGGGCTCCGCTATACCGCGCTGCAGATCACATCTGCGAACTCAGTACTTGCTAGAGCCACCACGAGGCGGCGGCGTCCAGATGACGGCGCACGCGATAGCGGGCCAGGCTGTCGTCGCCCGCCTCGATGGCGTCCGCGATCCGCAGGTGAGCGTGGTGGACGGCCAGGACGTCCGCCCAGGTCGGCGGGGCCTGCCCGGTGCTCGACCAGTGTCGGCGGAACAACTCGACGATGATGCGCAGGAACAGGTCGAGCAGCGTGTTGCCGGCCAGCTGCGCCAGTCCGACGTGGAACCGGAATTCCTCGACGGCGGCGTCGCCCACATCACCGGACGTTTCGCCGACCTCGGACCGATGGGCGGCCAGGAAGGCGGCCACCTCGGGTTCGCCGCGCCGCTTGACGACCTTGGCGACGTTGTCGATCTCGATCGCATCCCGGACGCAACGCAAGTCTTCGCGGCTCGGATCGCGGTACTGCAGGTACAAGGCGATGGTGTCGATGCTGGCCTGCGCCTGGGGTTTGGCGACGACGAGCCCACCGCCCGGCCCCCGGCGCATGTGCGCAACCGAGTGGTACTCGAGCAGCCTCACCGCTTCGCGGAGCACGGCGCGGCTCACCCGGTAGCGCTCCAGCAGCTCAGCCTCGGCGCCGAAGACCGAACCGACCTGCCAGCCGCCCGCCGCGATGTCGTCACCGATCGTGGCGGCCAGCATCTCGGCCAGCTTGCCGCGGGGCGCCTCGGCGGTGAGCCGGCGCGGCTTACGCCGTCGGCCCGTGCTGCCCGGGTGATGGCGCTGCAGCCAGGCGGTCACGGCCTCGATGTGTCGTTCGCTGAGTGTCTTGGCCTGCGCCGAGTCGCCGGAAGTGACGGCTGCGACGATCTCGGCGTGGTCGACGTGCATCCGGTCGAGCGCCTCGACGGCCTCGCCGGCCGTGTCCGTCCGCGACTGTAGGGCGTATCGGGTGGTGAGCCGCATCAGGACGTCGATAAACAGTTGCAGGACAGGGTTTTTCGATTGCTCCGCCAGGGCGATGTGGAACTCGTCCCGCGGCGCCGGCAGCCCGGGTCTCCACTCTCGTTCGCCCGCCAACACCGCCCGCAGCCGCGCGATACCCGCTTCGTCGATGCGTTCGGCGGCCAGCGAAGCCGCCAACGGTTCGAGCACCAGGCGCGCGTTGAGCAGGTCGCCCAGGGTCGTGCCGAGGTGTTCGAGGTAGATGACGACGGCGCGGGTTGCGGGGCCGGCGTCGGGTTCGCAGATGATCAGCCCGCCGCCCGGCCCGCGGCGCATCCGGGCGACCTGATGGTGTTCGACGAGGCGGACTGCTTCGCGCAGCACCGAGCGACTCACCCCGAAGCGTTCCTGCAGGGCGTGTTCGGATCCCAGGGATTCGCCGGTGGCCCAGCCGCGGCGGACGATCTCCGCCTCGAGGTCCCGCGCGATCTTGGCGGCCAGTTTGCTCTCGTGGCCGGTACTCATGTCAGGCCCGACGATGCTCTCGCGCAAGGGCTTTCAGCATGTGAGCAGCATGCAGCCGGCGACGGGCCCGCCCCCCACGGACACCACGCCGACGTCCGGGCGCTGCGACACCTGCCGCTGCCCCGCCTCGCCGCGCAGCTGCAGGCATCCCTCGTGCAGCGCCCAGTAGCCGTGCATGCGCCCGGCGGACAGTTGGCCGCCGTAGGTGTTCAAGGGGAGCGCTCCGTCGCGGGCGATCCGCGCGCCGCCCTCGACGTAAGGCCCGGCCTCGCCGTCGCCGCAGATGCCCAGCGCCTCCAGCCATGCGAGGGTGAGGTAGGTGAACCCGTCGTAGAGCTCGGCAACCTGGAGATCGGACGGCTTGAGGTCGGTGCGCGACCACATCTGGGCCGCCGCGTCCGACATCGCCATCTTCGGATAGTCGGCCCGATGGAACCAGCCCCCGGCGCCGTCGGCGCCGCCGATCGCCTCCACCGCCACCGGGCGGTGCGGGCAGTCACGCGCGTACTCCGCATGCGAGACCACCACGGCGATCGAGCCGTCGATCGGAACATCGCAGTCCAGCAGCCCGAACGGGGTGGACACCGGCCGCGCGCTGAGATAGTCGGCCATGGTCATCGGGTCGCGGTACACGGCGCGCGGATTCAACGCGGCGTTGCGCCTGCCGTTGAGGGCCACCCAGCCCAGCTGTTGTTTGGTGGTCCCGTAGAGCTCCATGTGGCGTCGGCAGTTGAGCGCCAACCAATTGGCCGCCGAGTAGGCGTTGGCCGCGACCAGGTCGTTGACGTCGTCCATCGCGCCTACGGCGGGACGTTCGGCGCCCTCCGGCGTCTCGAACATCCGCGCGAGTGGCGGCGCGGGCGCGTTCTCCTGCGGCTTCACCGGGACCGTGCCGCCGAGCATCTGGATGGTCCGGTACACCAGCACGTGGCGGGCGCGGCGCTCGGCGACCGCGCGGCACGCCGACATCACCGGGCTGAGCAGGCCGCCGGTGCCGAATCCGGATCCGCAGTCGGCCGCCTCGATCCGCAGTTGGGCGTTCACGTCTTCGGCGGGGGTGTCGCCCAGCGTCGCGATGCCGTCGATGTCGGAAGGGGCCAATCCGGCGTCGTCGATGGCGGACCGCACCGCTTCCATGGTCAGGTCCAGGCCCGCGATACCGGTGCGACGGCCGATCCGCGAGATGCCGATACCGGACAGGATCGCGTCCTTCTCGAAATGCGTCATGCACACCGCCCGTCAGACCATGCGTCGAACCAATTGAGTGTACTGTATTCGTCGTGCCGGACGCGCCGCTGCTCATCGAATACTGCGACGATTGCGCGCGCTGGGTGCATCCGGCGACCGGGAAGTGCCGCGCCTGCGGCCGCCCGCTGGTCGCGCGGCCGGTATCCGGACGCGGGACGGTGTTCACCTACACGGTCAACCACCACCCGTACAACCCGGAGATTCCCGTCCCGTACGTGATCGCCATCGTCGAACTCGCCGAGCAGGAAGGCCTGCGGGTGGCCGCCAATATCGTTGGCTGCGAACCCGAGTCGGTCACCTGCGGCATGCCCGTCGAGATCCTGCCGGAGAAGGGCAGCGGCGGAGCCCCGTTGTTCGCCCCCGTCTGATCCCGCTTCCCTTTCGCGCGAGCGTCCGCAAATTACCGGGTTTTGCGGCGTGTCGCTGTACAGACACGGTCGCTCGCGCAGGGGCACCGAACGGCTAGTTGATCAGCGGGTCGCGCGGCATGCCGAGGATCCGCTCGGCGATCTGGTTGCGGGTGACCTCCGAGGTGCCGCCGGCGATCGCCATGCCGCGGGCTCCCATCGCCAGCCGGCCCACGATCGCGCCGGGCCCGTCCATCAGCGCGACCTCCGGGCCGGCCAGCGCCGCCCAGATGGCGGCGCCGTCCACCATGTGTTCGGCCAGCTTCAGCTTGGTGATGTTGCCTTCCGGACCCGGCCCCGCGCCCTCGACGCTGCGGGCGGCGCGGCGCAGGTTCAGCAGCCGCAACGCGTGATCGTCGGCGAGGAAGGATCCGATTCGAACGGGCGCCCCCGCCAAGCGATCTGACTGCTGCTGAGCGAGTTGCACCAGGGTGGGGGCCAGCCCCTCGTAGAAGGACCCGCTGCCGCCGATGCTGACCCGCTCGTTGCCCAGCGTGGCGCGGGCCACCGTCCATCCCGAGTTGGGCGCCCCCACGACGTCCTCGTCGGGAACGAACACGTCGTTGAAGAACACCTCGTTGAATTCCGAGCCGCCGGTGATCTGCCGCAACGGCCGCACCTCGACGCCGGGGCCCTTCATGTCGATGATGACGGTCGTGATGCCGGCGTGCTTGGGGGCTTCGGGGTCGGTGCGCACGGTGGCCAGGCCGCGCGCGCAGTACTGGGCTCCGCTGGTCCAGACCTTCTGCCCGTTGATCTGCCAGCCGCCGTCCACCCGGGTGGCGCGGGTCTTGACTGACGCCGCGTCGGAGCCGGCCTCGGGTTCGGAGAACAGCTGGCACCAGATCTCTTCTTGGCGCAGCGCCTTCTCCACGAATCTTTCGATCTGCCAATCGGTTCCGTGCTGAATCAGGGTCAGGATCACCCACCCGGTGATCGAGTAGTCGGGCCGTTTGATGCCGGCCGCGCGGAACTCCTCCTCGATCACCAGCTGCTCCACCGCGTCGGCGGCGCGGCCCCAGGGCTTGGGCCAGTGCGGCATCACGTAACCGGTCTCGATGAGTTTGTCGCGTTGCGCCTCTTTGTCCAGGGCGGCGATCTCGGCCGCGTCGGCGTGGATTCTGGTGCGCAGTTGTTCGGCCTCGGGCGGCAGATCCAGGCTGTTCTCCCGCCGGGCTCCGGCGGCGGTGCGCTCGAAGACATCCCGGGCCGGCGCGTCGCCGCCGAAGAGCGCCTGTATCACCAGCGCGCGGCGCAGGTGCAGGTGAGCGTCGTGCTCCCAGGTGAAACCGATGCCGCCGTGAACCTGAATGTTCAACTCGGCGTTGCGCGCGTAGGCGGGAAACGCCAGCGTCGCCGCCACCGCCGCGGCCAGCTGGAACTGGGCTTCGTCCTCCGACGCCGCGCGCGAGGCGTCCCACACGGCCGCGACCCCGGACTCGGCGGCCACCAGCATGTTCGCGCAATGATGCTTGACCGCCTGGAAAGTGCCGATGGTGCGCCCGAATTGCTGCCGCACCTTGGCATAGTCCACGGCGGCCTCCACGCAGTCCGCGGCGCCACCCACCGCCTCGGCGGCGAGCAACGTCCGGGCGCGGGCCAGCGCGGATGCCCGCGCGCCCACCAGGACGTCGTCGGCGCTGACGTCCACGTTTTCCAGGCGGACCCGGCCGGAGCGCCGGGTCGGGTCGAAGTTGTTCGGCACCTCGATCGACACGCCGGCGCGACCGCGCTCCAGCAGCAGCACGTCGTCGCCCGCCGCGATCAGCAGCAGTTCGGCCAGGCCGGCGCCCAGCACGATTCCGGCGTCACCGTCGGCGATCCCGTTCGTGAGCCGCACCTGGCCGTCCAGGCCGATGCCCGCGGTGACGGTCCCGTCGACCAACCCGGGTAGCAGGCGCGACTTCTGTTCGGCCGAACCGTCTTTGGCGATCACCGCCGACGCGATGACGGTCGGCACGAACGGACCCGGCGCGACCGCGCGGCCGAGTTCCTCGACGACCACCACGAGTTCGGGCAGCCCGAACCCCGAACCGCCGTGCTCTTCGTCGACATGCAGGCCGAGCCAGCCCAGCTCGACGAGGTTCTGCCAGAACGGCGGCCGCGATTCCTCGGCGGCGTCCAGCAGGGACCGCGCAGCCCAGCGGGCCTTCTGCGAGGTCAAAAACCCGCGGGCGACTTCGGCGAGTTCGCGATGGTCGTCGGTCAGTGCGATACCCATGAGGGGCCCTCCTCGCTACCGGCTGGGTGCCTGCCCCGCTTCGAGGGGAAGCGGGGCGGCTGCCTAAAGAGTGTACTTAATCCGGGGGAGGGCCACTCGCGGGGGTGGCTGCTACTTGGGCGCGAACCGCTGCCCGGCGTCCAGCCGGATGCACTGGCCGTTGAGCATCGGGTTGTCCACGATGGCCGCCGCGAGCTTGGCGTACTCGATCGGCCGGCCCATCCGCTTGGGGAAGGCCGCGTCCTTGGTGAGCGCCGCCGCCATTTCGTCGGGGACCATCGAGGTGATTCCCGTCAGGAACAGGCTGGGGGCGATGGCCAGCACCCGGATGCCCATCGAGCCCAGGTCGCGGGCCATGGTCAGGCACATGCCGGCGATCCCGGCCTTGGCGGCGGTGTAGGCCACCTGCCCGATCTGGCCCTCGAAGGCCGCGATCGACGCGGTGTTGATGATGACGCCGCGCTCTTCGTCCTCGGGCTCGTTCTTGGCCATGTGCGCGGCGGCCAGCCGGCTGATGTTGAAGGTGGCGATCAGGTTCAGGTCGATCACGGATTGGAAGGACTCGAGGTCATGGGGACCGGACTTGGTCAGCGTCCGCTTGGCGATGCCGCCACCCGCAGTGGTGACCGTGACATGCAGGCCGCCCAGCTTGTCCACCGCGGTCTGCAGCGTCTCCTCGGTACCCTTGAAGTCCGTGACGTCGACCGGATAGAACGCGCCGCCGATGCCTTCCGCGACGGTCTTGCCGTCGGAACCCTCGCGGTCGAGCACCACGACGTCCGCCCCACGCTCGGCCAGCAGCTCCGCCGAGGCGCGACCCATCCCCGAGGCGCCGCCGATGACGACGACCTTCTTCCCGTTGATCTCCATCCGGACCCTTCCTTTCGGGTTATCAGATTCCTTGCAATCTGTAACGTTACGTAGGCACGCTAGCGTGTCCGTCCTTCAGGGTTGACCCCGCCTTGTCGGCGAGCCGTGCCAAGCTGATTCCGTGCTGCTTTTCGACGTGGCGACCACCTCGCTTGACGTGGGCGGGACGTCGTCGCGGCTGAGCAAGGTGGCCCACATCGCCGACCTGTTGCGGCGTGCGGCGGCCGACCCCGACGGCGTCGCGATCGTGGTGTCCTGGCTCTCCGGTGAGCTGCCCCAGCGCCAGATCGGGGTCGGGTGGGCATCGCTGCGGTCGCGGCCGCCGCCGGCATCGCACCCGACGCTGACCGTCGCCGGCGTGGACGCCCGCTTCTCGGAGATCGGAGCGGTGTCGGGCAAGGGGTCGCAGGCGCGGCGCGCCGAGCTGATCGCCGGCCTGTTCGCCGCCGCGACCGATGCCGAGCAGACCTTCCTGGTTCGGTTGCTCGGCGGCGAGCTGCGCCAGGGGGCGCTGACCGGGATCATGGCCGACGCGGTGGCCAGGGCCGCCGAACTCCCCGTCGCCGCCGTGCAGCGCGCCGCGATGCTGGGCGGGGACTTGCCGTCCGTGGCGGCCGCCGCCCTGGGCGGCGGAGCCAGGGCGCTGGACGCGTTCGCGCTGCGGGTCGGCCGGCCGGTGGGTCCGATGCTGGCACAGACCGCGACCGGGGTGGCCGATGCGCTGGAACGCCACGGCGGCACAACGATTTTCGAGGCGAAACTGGACGGGGCGCGGGTGCAGATCCACCGGTCCGGTGACCAGGTCACCGTCTACACCCGAAGCCTCGACGACGTCACCGCGCGGCTGCCGGAGGTGGTGGAGGCGGCCCTGGCGCTGCCGGTGCGCGACCTCATCGCCGACGGCGAGGCGATCGCGCTGCGGCCCGACAACTCACCGCACCGCTTCCAGGTCACCGCGTCCCGGTTCGGCCGATCGGTCGACGTCGCGGCGGCGCTTGCGGCGCAACCACTTTCGGTGTTCTTCTTCGACATCCTGCACCGCGACGGCGCCGACCTGCTCGACGCGCCGACCGCCGAGCGGCTGGCCGCCCTGGACGCGCTGGTGCCGGCCGCGCAGCGGGTCGATCGGCTGCACACCTCGGACGCCGCCGAGGCTGCCCGGTTCCTGGACGCGACGCTGGCCGCCGGCCACGAAGGAGTGCTGGCCAAGGCGCCGGACGCGCCGTACCAGGCGGGCCGCCGCGGAGCGGGGTGGCTGAAGGTGAAGCCGGTGCACACGCTGGACCTGGTGGTGCTCGCGGTCGAGTGGGGATCCGGGCGACGCACCGGCAAGCTCTCCAACATCCACCTCGGCGCGCGCGAACCCGCCACGGGCGAATTCGTCATGGTGGGAAAGACTTTCAAGGGCATGACCGACGCCATGCTGGACTGGCAGACGGCGCGGTTCTCCGAACTCGCGGTCGCCGGTACCGACGGTTACGTGGTGCGGCTGCGGCCCGAGCAGGTGGTCGAGGTGGCGCTGGACGGTGTCCAGAAGTCCTCGCGCTACCCCGGCGGGGTGGCGCTGCGGTTCGCCCGGGTGCTGCGCTACCGCGACGACAAGGGCCCGGCCGAGGCTGACACCATCGACAGCGTGCGGGCGCTGTATTAAGACGGGCGGAGTTCGTTTCGCGCGCGTAGGGTTTTCGGCCGTGGCAGTCAAAGAGCACGACAAAGACGTCAGCTACATCCACACCGACGACGGGCTACCGCCCGTCGCGATCGTCGACCGCTCCCCCATCACCGGCCGGCACAAGATCTTCTTCGCCGCCATCGCCGTGATGGGCGCCGTCGCGTGGGCCATCATCGCGTTCGCGCGCGGCGAGACGGTGAACGCCGTCTGGTTCGTGGTCGCGGCGATCTGCACCTACGTGCTGGGCTTCCGGTTCTACGCCCGGCTGATCGAGATGAAGATCGTCCGCCCCCGCGACGACCACGCCACCCCGGCCGAAGTGTTCGAGGACGGCGGCGACTACGTGCCCACCGACCGGCGGGTGCTGTTCGGCCATCATTTCGCCGCCATCGCCGGGGCCGGGCCGCTCGTCGGTCCGGTGCTGGCCACCCAGATGGGTTACCTGCCCTGCAGCATCTGGATCATCCTCGGGGCGGTGTTCGCCGGCGCGGTGCAGGATTACCTGGTCTTGTGGATCTCCACCCGACGGCGGGGGCGTTCCCTGGGCCAGATGGCCCGCGACGAACTCGGCGCCACCGGCGGCGCCGCCGCCCTCGTCGGTGCGTTCGTCATCATGGTGATCATCATCGCGGTGCTGGCGCTGGTGGTGGTGCGGGGCCTGGCCCAGAGCCCATGGGGCGTGTTCTCCATCGCCATGACCATCCCGATCGCCCTCTTCATGGGCTGCTATCTGCGTTTCTTGCGGCCGGGACGGGTGGCCGAGGTGTCGATCATCGGCTTCGTGCTGCTGATGCTGGCCGTCGCCTCCGGCAACTGGGTCGGCCAAACATCCTGGGGTGCAACGTGGTTGAGCATCTCCCCGACCACGGTGGCCTGGCTCATCGTCGGCTACGGTTTCGTGGCATCGGTGCTGCCCGTGTGGTTGCTGCTGGCACCGCGCGACTACCTCTCCACGTTCATGAAGGTCGGGGCCATCGCCCTGCTCGCGGTCGGCATCTGTGCCTCGCTGCCACTCATGCAGGCGCCCGCGGTCTCGCGGTTCGCCGCCCGCGGCGACGGGCCGGTCTTCCCCGGCTCGCTGTTCCCGTTCCTGTTCATCACCATCGCGTGCGGAGCGCTGTCCGGATTCCACGCGCTGATCTCCTCGGGGACGACACCCAAGCTGCTGGAGAAGGAGAGCCAGATGCGGCTCATCGGCTACGGCGGCATGCTCACCGAATCCTTCGTCGCCGTCATGGCGCTGATCAGCGCATCGATCCTCGACCAGCACCTCTACTTCGCCCTCAACGCCCCGCCCGCCCAAACCGGCGGCACCGCGGCCACCGCCGCGGACTACGTCAATCGGCTCGGCCTGAAGGGGATCCCCACCAGCGCAAGTCAACTCGGTCAGGCCGCCGCCGGGGTCGGCGAAAAGTCGATCGTGTCGCGTACCGGCGGCGCGCCCACGCTGGCATTCGGCATGGCAGAGGTGCTGCAACGGGTCTTCGGCGGGGCGGGCCTCAAGGCGTTCTGGTATCACTTCGCGATCATGTTCGAGGCGCTGTTCATCCTGACCGCCGTCGACGCGGGCACCCGCGTCGCGCGTTTCATGCTGTCCGACACGCTGGGCAACCTGGGTGGTCCGCTGACCAAGCTGCGCAACCCGAGCTGGCGCCCGGGCGTCTGGCTCTGCAGCCTGGCGGTGGCCGCCGCCTGGGGCAGCATCCTGCTGATGGGCGTGACGGACCCGCTGGGCGGAATCAACACCCTGTTCCCGCTGTTCGGCATTGCCAACCAGCTACTCGCCGCCGTCGCGCTGACCGTGATCACGGTGGTGGTGATCAAGAAGGGCCTGCTGAAGTGGGCTTGGATTCCCGGTATTCCGCTGCTGTGGGATTTGGCCGTCACGCTCACCGCGTCGTGGCAGAAGATCTTCTCCTCAGATCCCAATGTCGGTTACTGGACGCAGCACTTCCAGTATCTGGCGGCCCGCAACGCCGGCAAGACGTCATTCGGTTCGGCCAAGAACGTTCATCAGCTCGACGACGTCATCAGGAACACCTTCGTCCAGGGCACCCTGTCGGTTCTGTTCGCACTGGTCGTGGTCGTCGTGCTGATCGTCGGGATCATGGTGTCTTATCAGGCGATTCGCGGCCGAGGCCGGCCGCTGACGGAGGATGAGCCGATACCGTCGAAGTTCTTCGCGCCGTCGGGTCTGGTTACCACGGCCAGCGAACGCGCGGTGCAGAGGCAGTGGGATGCGGCCAGCACCGTTGCCGCGAACAAAGATTGACACCCCTAAACCGGATCGAACCCGGAGATCAACCAGCGGCCCCCGACCTTGTCCAGCGTGACCCGGACGCTGGACGCCGTGTATGCGGGCGCGTCGGCGCCGACGATTGTGGTCTGGTTGACGAACAGCAGGACGACGCCGTGGTCGGGCCCCTCCGACACCGACGCCGCAGACTGGACGGTGGCCAGCGCGGAGATATGCCGCTGCTTCGAACCGGGGATGACGACGTCCCGGGTCAGCGACGTGTAGGTGTCCTTGAACCGCCCGATCAGCCGCTCACTCGCGGCGCCCAGGTCGCGCTCGACCGTGTCCGGCCGATAGGTCAGCAGGGCAGCGGTGCCCTCACGCGCCGCCCGGATGGCCTCGATGCGACCCCCGTCGGCGTCGGCGATCGACGAACCCTGCCACTTCAGCAATCCGGCGCCTGACGCAAGCGACAGCGCCAGCCCCGGCAGCACAGCGTATGCCAGCACCCGAGACCAGTTGTTTCTCAAGGCACGAACTCCACGTTCGACACCTTCGCCTCGCCGCCGACCTTGACGACGGAGAGCCGCATCCGCCAGGCGTGCGGCTGCTGTTCGGCCGCCGCGGCGTTCGACGTGCGGACCGTCACAGCGACCAGGACCTCGGCGCGGTCGCCGGACTGCGATTCGATGCCCGCTTCCGTCACCGTTCCGACAGACCTCGACCGGGTTCGCAACACCACGTCGATGAAGGGCTGCGAACGTCTGGAGAAGTTGTCGTAGAGCTGCCCGGTCGCACCGGCCAGGATGCGTTGCACGTCGGCGTCGGCTTGACGGAAGTCGACCGTGGTGAGGTTGACCGCAGCTTGGCGACCGGCCCGCAGAAAAAGCATGCGCTGCTCCTGGTCCTCATGCGCCCGGTGAGCACGCAGCCCAACCCACCCGATCAGCCCGATCAGCGCGCAGACGATGACGAGTCCGATGGTCAGCGTCAACCGGATCGGAGCGGCGTCGCGCTGCCGCTCCTGCTGCTTCGAGCCGTCGCCGACTTCCGCAGGGGGCCCGGTCAATTCGGCGGTAGCAACATCGTCTGCCATGTGCGCTCCTTTCCACCGGCGGTGGCCAGATCCGATTGCGTGTAGACATGCCCGTCAGGGCCGACGTAGGTGCCGGTGGCCGGGTCGTACTCGGCCGCCGGGATCGGCACCGGGGCCGGAACGGGCGGAGCCGGCGGACGCGGCTGCGGGACGGGCTGACCCGAAAGCGTCGCGTTCGGGTCGCCTTTCCAGTTGTAACCGTCGTTGAGCGGAACGTAGCTGTCGTCGCTCTCGCACATCTGGACCGTCGGGGACCGCTTGCCCGGGTGGCCCACGCACGGGGTGTTGCGGACGCCGCGGACGTTCTGCGCGGAGTCCTGCGGCACCCGGCAATACAGGTCGCCCGCGGGGCGGTCCGGGTAGTCCTCCCACGACGGAACCCGCTGCTGCTGGGCGGGCAGGAAGCCGGTCAGACACGGTGGCGGCAGGTTCAGTCGCAGGTTGAAGCTCAGGAAGGCGCCCTTGTAGCCCTGCTTGGTGTTCCTGTTCGGGACGTTGATCGCCTGGATCGTGGCCACCGCCTGGGGAAGTAGGACCAGCAGCTGCTCGAGGCCGGCGTGATAGGTCAGCGCCACCTGCCCGACGCCGATCAGGTTGGCCAGCACGACCGGCAGCGTCGGGTTTACCCGTTCCAAGAGCTGTTGGACTTCCCCGACGGCCGGCGCGCCTTGCTCCAACACGCGCCGGAGGGCGGCGTCGCTTTTCTGAACGCCGCGGGTGAGCTCGGCCAGGTGTGCGGCCCACGCCCGTACCGCATCCGAGGTATCGGTCTGCGTGTCGAGCACCGGCTTGGAGTCGTCGATGAGGGTGAGCAGCGCACCGAGGTTCTTTCGCGCCTCGATGGACAGCGAGCTGGCGCCGGCCACGAGCCGGGACAGGTCCGGACCGAGCCCACCGACGGCGGTGGACGCCTCGTCGACGACGGTCTTGAGGTCCTCACGCGGGACCGATTCCAAGCCCCGGTTCGCCGCATCGAGCATCGTGTCCAAGTCGGGCGGCACCGACACGCGATCGGCCCGGATCACGTCGCCGTCCCGCAGCGGGGGCGAATCCCTGCGTGGCAGCAGGGCGATGTATTGCTCCCCCACCGCCGATTGGCTGTGCACCTGTGCATCGAGGTCCGCCGGGATGTCGATACCCGACTTCAGCGAGAGCACCGCCGCGACGCCGGCATCGGTCAGACGCACGCCGTCGACCCGGCCGACTTCGGTGCCGCGATAGGTGACGTTGCCGCTGGGGTATAGACCCGCGGCCTGCGGCAGCTCGACGGTGACCCGATACCGTCCGATGCCGACCATGGCCGGCACCTGGATATAGCCGAACACCATCACGGCGCCGCCGATCAGCGCGACGATCACGAAGATCGCCAACTGGACGAGGACTCGTCTGGACAAGGGCGGCATGTCAACGGCCCTGATCCCAATGATACGGCGCGACAAGCGGATTGCCGGCGGTGTACGGGCTCGGCATCTGGCCGATCGTGCGACCCCACTGCAGCTCCAGCTCCGTCAAATTGCCCTCGAAGCGGGTGCCGGTGAGAAATGACGCGTCGAGCCGACTCAGCGTCAGGTCGATGATGGCCGTCAGATTGGCGTAGTCCCCGCGGGCCCACTTGCTGATGGTCTCCTTCGGGAAGGGATAGGTGGCGAGCAGGCTCAACGCGCGGGTCATGGCGGGACCCGCGTTGGCCAGCGATTCCAGCACCGGCGCCAGATCGTTGAGCTCTTTGACCAGAGCGTCCTTGGTCTGCCGTGTCGAATCGGCAACCAGCGCACTGAATTTGCCGAATTGATCCAGCGCCTCCACCAGGGTCTGTCGCTCGTCGGCCAGGGTGCGAAGCGCGGCCGGGATGGCCGTCAGCGCCCTGTCCATCACCGGCTTCTGATCCGCGAACTGGCCGACCAGGGCGTTGACGCTCTCGGCGGCGGCGATGATGTCGCCGGTCTGGTCGGCCACGTGGCCGGTGAAGGTGTCGAGCTGGGCTATCAGGCTGTGGAGGTCGTCGGCGCGTCCGGCCAGCGCGGTGCTCAGCGACTGGGTGATGTCCTGAATCTGGCCGATCCCACCGCCGTTGAGCAACAACGAGATAACGGCGAGGGTCTGCTCCGTCGACGGGTAACTGCCGGCCGACGACAGGGCAATCAGCGACCCCTCCCGCAGCCTGCCCCGGGGCGGGACGTCGGTGGGCGGCGCGAGCTCGACATGCAGGGAACCCAGCAGGCTGGTTTGGCCGATCGTTGCCGTCGCGTTCGCCGGCAGGTCGACATCGCCGTCGAGCCGGATCGTCAGCAGCGCATGCCAGCCCTGCCGCTCGATCCTGGTGACATTGCCGACGGTGACGTCACCGACCTGCACACGCGAGTTCTGTTCGAGGGTGCCCACGTCGGGCAGTTGCGCCTGGATCGTGAACGCCCCGGGGCCGCGTCCGGCGGTTCCCGGCAGCGCGACCGAGTTCAGGCCGCGCCAGCCGCAGCCCGCCGGCGCGACCATCACCAGCACCGCCAGCAAGCCCATCGCGGCGCGACGCAGGACCCCGGCCGTCACGATCCACCCTCGGTCGGCAGCATCAACCCGCGCAAGCCGTCGGCGGGATTGGTCGGGTGCACCCGGGCCGGCGCGGCCGGGACGCCCGGGCTTCCGCCGGGATTCGGCTGCGGCGGAACATAATCCGGGCGCATCCAGTCCTCGCTGTAGGTCACCTCGTTCGGGCGCGCCGTGGCGCCGACCACTAGGTTCTCGCCCAGCGGCGGGAAGTTGTACTGACGGTTCTTGATGATCGGGGCCAGGTACTGAACGCACAGCTTCGCCGACTGGTCCCAGCCCAGGCGCGACGCCGCCTGTATCGCCCCGCACAGGAAGGCGACGGGATTGGCGAAGTTGGCGAACGCCGGCGCACCGCTCAGCGTGCCTTGCGCGGGCTGATAGATGTTCATGAAGTTCTGCAGCTCGGTGGGGGCGATGTGCAGGGCCTGCCTCAAGTCGTCGAGGCTGTTGTTCAGCGCCGTCGACACCGACGCCAGCCTGTCCGACGTCGTGCCGAGCGCTTCCCGGTTGTCGGCCACGAAGGTCCGCACGTCGCCGACGACGTCGGAAAGTGCCGTGAGCGCCTTGGCGACCTCGTCGGGGTCGTTGGTCAGCAGGCCGGTGACCGACGCCAGGTTCTGATTCAGCTGCCGCATCAGGTCACCACTGCTCTGCAACGCCGAAACCAGAATCGACAGGTTCTTCACCGTGCTGAACAGATCGTCGCTGTGGTCGCCGAGCGCCGAAACCGCTTGGGAGAGTTTGACGATGGTGTCGCGGATGGACACTCCCTGGCCGCGCAGGTTGTTCGCGGCGGTCCTGACCAGCGACCCGAGGGGGCTCAGGCCGCCGTGTGTCGGCTGCAGCATCTGGGTGAGCTTTTCGAGGTCCTGACGCAGGTCGTCCCACTCCACCGGGACCGCGGTGCGGGTCTGCGGGATCACGGCGCCGTCTTGCATCCGCGGGCCGCCGGTGTAGGCGGGGGTCAGTTGGATCGCCCGCGCGGTAACCAGGGACGGCGACAGGATCACGGCCTTGGCGTCGGCGGGCACCTGGTATCGGGCCTCATACCAGAAGGTGATCTTGACGACCTCGGGTTGCGGCTCGATCTTCTTGATGTGACCGACCGCCACACCCAGGATGCGCACCTCGTCGCCCACGAAGATGCCGTTGCTGTTGGTGAAGTAGGCGACCACCGTGGTGGTGCGGCTCACCGCGGACGAGTGCCAGGCCACCGCGGCACCGGCGAGCAAGGTCAGCACCAGCGCCGCAGCCAGGGCGATCCTGGCGTTGTGGCGGTTCATCTTTCACCGGCTTTCGGTGGCGACGGCGGTTCACCCGGCGCCGGCACGTATACCGGCGACGGTGAAGGAGGCGCCGGGGGCGGGGCCGTCTGCCCCGGGGCGATCGGCGGTGGCCCCGGCGGCGGTCCGCCCGGCGGCGGCGCGGGGGGCGGCTCACGGTAGGGGTAGCGCGGATCACCGGGATTGCCGGTGATCGCGTCCGGGAGGTTCAGCCTCGGATCGCCGCCCTGACCCGTGCGCGGGAACGGCACCGGCAGGGCGGGTGTTCCCGGCTGACCGACCTGCGGGTCGGTGAGTTGCGACGGCAGCAGCACATTCGGGTCCAGGCCCAGGTCGGAGAACGCGGCGTCGACGAATGGTTGGATGAACTGACCGGGGATCAGGTTGGCGATGTAGAAGTTGAACCACGGACCGCTGGACATCGATTCGCCGAGCGACAGCGCATAGTCATCGAACTTCCTGATCGCCTGCCGCACTCGTTCTTTGCGGTTGTCGACGATGGTCAAGACCTCGTTGAGCTTGTCCAGTGCCGGCTTGAGGGTCTGGCGGTTGTCGGCGATGAGCCCTTTGATCTGCCGGCTCACCGCCGCGATGTTGCCCGAGATCTGGTCCAGCGCGCGGCTCTGGCTCTGCAACTCTGCGAGCAGGGCGTTGGTGTCGGTGACCAGACGGGCGATCTGGTCGCTGCGTTCGCTCAGCACGGTGGTGGCTTTGTTGGCGTTGGCCAGGAGATTTCGCAATTGCGTGTCGCGGTCGCTCAACGTCTGTGAGAACCGCGCGACGCCGGCTACCGCGATCTTCAGGTCGGCGGGGGTGTCGGAGAAGGTGTCCGCCAGCACCGCCAGTGATTCGGACAGCCGGTTGGTGTCGATCCCGCTGATGGCGGCGCCGAGGTCGCCGAGCGCGTCGGGCAGCTGGTAGGGCGCGTGGGTGTGCTCGAGCGGGATCGGCCCGGACAGCCTGCCGTCGCCGCGGGTGGTGATCTCCAGGATCTTGGCGCCCAGCAGGCTCTTGGTCTTGATCGATGCCTCGCTGCGATCCCCGATCCGGATGTGCTTGTCCACCTCGAACGTGACGAGCACCCGCGGGCCGTCGAGCGCGATGCTGTCCACCGTGCCCGCCTTCAGACCCGAAACCTGCACGGCGGCACCCGTTAACAGCCCGCCCGCCTCGGCGAAGTATGCCGAATATTGCCTGCCCGATTTGAACAAGGGCAGCTTGTCGTAGGTCAGCGACACCGCCACCACGCCTGCGACGACCACGACACCGATCGCGCCGACGGCCAGCGGATTGCGTTCGGAGAAGTACTTCATCGTGGCGTGCACCTCCCCGAGGGCTGGCCGATCACTTTGACGTAAACCGGCTGCCCGCCTTTGCCGTTCAGCTTGAAGAGCATTTCGCAGAGATAAAAACTGAAGAAGTCGCCATAGAGGCCCTGGCGGTTCAGCATCTGGTAGGCATCCGGCAGGGTGTTGAGGAAGTCGTCGAAATAGTCTCGGTCGGCCATGATCAGGCCGCCCACCCGGTCGCCCTCGCCGAGGATCTTCGCCAGGGGCGCGCGGCCTTTCGCGATCAGGTCGGCAACCGAACCGGCCGCGGCGTTGGCGTAGGCGATCCCGTTGCTGATGTCTCGCTTACGGTCGGCGAGCGTTTCCAGCAGCCGGGACAACGAGTCGACGGTGTTTGCGAACTGGGCGCTCTGGTCTCCGAGCGAGCCCAACACCGTGTGCAGGTTGAGAATGACCTGCCCGATGAGCCGGTCCCGGTCCGCCAGGGCGTTGGTCAGCGCGGCGGTGCGCGCCAAGACGGAACTGATCGTTGCGCCCTCGCCCTGGAACGCCTTGATGAGTTCGCTGGACAAGGTGTTGACCTGGTTGGGATCCAGCGCGCGAAACAACGGGCGGAAGCCGCCGATCAGCGCGTCCAGATCCAGCGCCGGCGACGTCCGGCCCAGCGGAATGGTGTCGCCGGGCCGGAGTTGCCTTGTGCCACCGGGTCCTTCCTGCAGCGCCAGGTACCGGCCGCCGATGAGGTTCTGGTAGCGGATGACCGCCTTGCTGCCGTCGGTAAGCACCACCGTGTTGTCGGCGCTGAAGTCGACGACCACGGTGCCGTCGTCCTGGACCGAGATCTTGTTGACCTTGCCGACCTCGACGCCCGCGATGCGGACGAAGTTGCCGACCTCGAGTCCGGACACGTTGCTGAACCTGGCCTTGTACGGCATCTCGTTGCCGAACCGCAGCTGCGCGAAGATCGCCAGCATCGCGACCAGGCCCAGGGTGCACACGACCAAGAAGATGGCCAGGCGCCAGATGGCGCCCGACAGGTTCTCCTTCATGGCGTGCTCCTCGGTGACGTCGGTCGCTGGTCGTCAGGGCGGTGGCGGTGCGGGGGTGGGCTGCAGCTGTGCGGCGGGGGCCCCGGTTCGGGCGGCGCGCCCGGCGGTGGCGCCGGCGGCAGACCCGGGTACAGCGGGGTTCCGTCCGGGGCGTATTGCGGGGCGCCATACGGCGGCGCTCCCGGGTACGGGATCGGCCCGGGAGCGGGACCCCCGGGATAGCGGATGCTGGGTGGTTCGGGGATTCCGCGGGTGACGGGCAGGTAGTCGGCGTATCCCGGGAACGCGATCCCGGGATTGGGCCGGATATCCAGACCGGTTCCCCATCCCGTGTTCGTAATGAGTTGGCGCAGAGGCCAATTGGCTGCGACGTCCGGCAGTGATCCGCATCCCGGCTGACCGCCGGGACCCCCCTTGGCGCCGACGATCGGAAGGTTTTGCGGGTACCGGTATTGGTCCGCGCCGAACAGCGGTGTGCTGTCGATGATCAACGAGTATCCGTTGGCGCCGCCCATCGCGTCCCGGTACCCGGTGTCGAGGGCGGTTTTCGCGCCGACCAACATGCACGTCAGTGCGGGGTTGTATTTCATCAGCAGGCTGGTGGTCGGTTCGAGCAGATTCACCGCCCTGATGATGTTGTCCTTGTTGGGCCCAACAAGATTGATCCCGCTGCGGGAAAGCCCGATGGCGCCGGCGAGCAGCGCGTCGAGGGCGGCCGAGTCATGGTCGATCGTGCCGCTGGTGGTGCCGGCGGCGTCGAGCACCCGCAGAATATCCTGTGCCGCAGGGTCGTAGGTGTCGCTGATGCCCTTGACCGCGCGAATGTCCGCCCTGACCGTTTCGGCGCGCGGATTGATCGCGCGCAGCACCTCGTCGGCGTCGGTGATGCCCTGGCCGATGACTGGTCCTCGGCCGCGCAAGCCCTCGGCCAGCGCGGACAGGACGGCCTGCAGCTTGGCCGGGTCGATCTCGTCCAGCACCTTGACGAGGTTGGCGAACATGGTGTTGACCTCGGTGCCGACGTTGTCGACGGGGATCACCGCCCCGGCCGACAGGCGCTTCGGGCTGGGCCGGCTCGGATACACGAGGTCGACGTATTTGGCGCTGAAGAAGGTGGTCGCCCTGATGCGGGCGCGCACATTCGCGGGGATGTATCGGACCTGGTTCGGGTCGAGATCCAGCCTGAGGCTTACCTTGTCCTTGCCGGTGTGGATCTCGGCGACCCGGCCCACCTGCACCCCGCGCATCTTGACCTTGCCGCCGCGGTCCATCACCAGGCCGGCCCGGTCGGATACCACCGTCACCGGCACGTACGACTTGAACTCCCCCGAGAAGAAGGCAGACGTCAGCGCGATGGTGCCGAGCGTGGCGACGGCCAAGATCAGTGTCCACCACGCGGGATGCATCCCCTCTGAGCGCGATTCCGACATGGTCCTACCCGGAGAGGTTGAAGTGGCCGGACTGGCCGTGTACGGAAAGCGAGATCGCCAGCACGATCAGCGTCAGCACGATCAGGGAAGTGCGGACCGAGTGACCGACCGCCCGGCCCACGCCGGCGGGGCCGCCCCACGCGTTGTAGCCGTAGTAGGTGTGCACGAGCATGACGGCGATCGCCGCGGCGATCACGGTGACGAACGACCACAGCAGGTCGGTCGAATTGAGAAATGTGCGGAAGTAGTGGTCGTACACGCCGGTGGACTGGCCGTAGATGCCCGTCGTGCCGAACCGCGCCGCCTGAAACGCACACACCACCGCCACGCAGTACAGCGGGATGACCACGACCACACCCGCGACCACCCGGGTGGAGACGAGGTAGGCGATGGATCGCACCGCCATCACCTCGAGCGCGTCGATCTCGTCGGCGATCCGCATCGCGCCCAACTGCGCGGTCGCGCCCGCGCCGATGGTCGCGGCCAGGCCGACGCCGGCGACCGCGGGCGAAATGATGCGTACGTTGACGTAGGCGGAGATGAATCCCGTCATCGCCTCGACGCCGATGCCGGACAGCTGGTTGTAGCCCTGTACGGCGATGACCGCGCCGGTCGACAGGGTCAGGAAGCCTACGATCACCACGGTGCCGCCGATCACCGCCAACGCGCCGGTGCCCAGGCTCATCTGGGCGACCAGTCGGATGATCTCCTTCCCGTAACGAGCGAAGGCCGTACGCATTTCGGCGATCGCCATCGCGTAGAACTTCACCTGCGCGCCAACGCGATTCCAATCGGCGGCAACGCGGCCCGCCGCGTGCGGCAGCCAGTCGAATCGCTGGTGTAGCGCGCTGTCGCCGGTCATTGCGGACCCGTGTAGTAGACGGCCGTCGCCACGATGTTGATGACGAACAGCGCGACGAACGAGTAGACGACGGTTTCGTTGACGGCGTTGCCGACGCCCTGCGGGCCGCCGCCGACGGAAATGCCCTTGTAGCAAGCGATCAGAGCGGCCGCCATCCCGAACAGTGCGCCTTTGACCAGGCCGAGGATGAGGTCGGGCAGGTGGGTGAGCAGTGTCAGACCCGCGGCGAAGGCGCCCGGGGTGACGTGCTGCACGAAGACCGAGAAGACGAACGACCCGGCCATGCCCACCAGGGTGACCAGCGACACCAGGGACACCGCGACGACGGTGGCCGCCAGCACCCGCGGCGCGGCGAGTCGGCGAACCGGGTCGACGCCCATCACGCGTAGCGCGTCGAGTTCGTCGTGGATGGCACGCGCGCCGAGGTCGGCGCACATCGCCGTGGCCCCGGTGCCGGCGACCACGAGAACGGTCACCACCGGCCCGATCTGGGTGACCGAGGCGGTCGCGGCGCCCGTGCCCGAGAAGTCGGCCGCCCCGAATTCGACCAACAGGATGTTCATGGTGAACACGACGAGAACGGTGAACGGGATCGTCAGCAACAGCGTCGGAATGATGGACACCCGGGCCACGAACCAGGTTTGCAATAGAAACTCGCGCCACGGAAAGGGCAGCTTGAACATCGCCACGAATGTGTCGAGCGACATGGCGAAGAAATCGCCGACCGATCGCAGGGGTTTGGTGACGGACTCTGAGGAAATCACCGCAAACCCCTCCTGCGGCCCGGAAATATGGCCGTTGTCACGACGTCCGTATGCCTACCGTGGGGTCGCTTGTGCGGAAGCGTACGACGAGCGCCCAATCCGCGAAGGCGAATTCGCGATGTTTGCCGCCCGGGCGCCAAACGCACTCGGCGTGAATGCGATTCATATTCCGGTGTCGTCATAACGTCACGGCCCGGGCGGAACGTATCCGGCAGCCGATTGTCGTAACTGCCAGATCTGCGCCGGGCACAATTCACCGACGGCCTGGCTGATCAGATACGACGCCTGATATTCGTCGGAGTTGCCGAAGTCCCCTTTGACCTCCGCCATGATCTGCGCATAGCGCTCCCCCGCCCGCACCTTGTCGCAAATGCCGTCCCCGTACGCCAGGGCGGCGTCGGCATTGGCAAAGTGGTAGCCCGGGCGCACGGTCACGTTGACGAGGTAGGCCACCGCATCCGCCCGCGCGGGGGGCGGCCCGGCGCACAGTAGGACGGCCGCCGCGGCCGGACCGGTCAGCCGACGAAGATTCATCCCGGCGCCCGAGCGCCGGGTGCGCCGTACATCGCGACGACGACGCTGCGGTCCAGGCTGTTCTCCGACCACACCCCCATCTGCGTGAAGGCACAATTCCGCATGACCGCCAGGTAGGCCGGGTTGGAGAACCACTGGTTGATCACCTCGAGCCCGCTGATCGCCAGCGCCGGGTTGATCGCCACGGTCTCGGCGACGCCGCCCCTGTAACCCGCGCCATTCGCCCGGTCCTGCGGCGTCGATCCGTCGGAACCGATGTCGCCGTCGAGCGCGCGGTTGGCGAGCACATCGTCGGTGTGCCACTGCGCGGCAAGCTGCAGCTGCGGATTGATCTGCACGTCGTTGGTGCAGCCGGCATTGTGCTGGACCGTGTAGACATTGGCGACGACTCCGTCGTTGAGCCGCTTGTTGTCCGCATCCGCGACCGGTGTGCGGGCGAGTACCGCGCCGGCCAGTAGACCGGCCAGCATCGGCGTGCAGCAACAGATGGCGTCGCGCAGTTTCATGCCGCCCCGCAACCACCCTCGGGTTCGGAAACCCAATGGCGCGCTTTTTCGGCCTCCGCATTCGAAAAGGTTCGGTACCGCCCGGGCCACAAGAATCCGAAAAGTTCGCTCAGTTTCGCCACATGCCTCACCCATGCTGCGTCACTGACGACGGCGCACCGATCCCAGTCGAAGTAGTGGTCCACTCCGAACCTCGAATCCGCCCACACCGCACTTGGCCCGAGAAAGGTTAAATCCGACGCGATTTCGCAATAGATCCGGACCTTCTTGTGCCGGGTCAGTTTGTCTTCGAAGGCGGGTATCAGCACCTCGTCGTAATCGGATTTGGTCACGTGCCCATGAATCGCGAATGCGGCCACGTCGTCGGGAAAGCCGTGAAGCATCTCGATCACGGTGCCTCCTGAAACAAAACGCGATCTTCGTCGGTCCGGTCATCGTCTCCGCGCCGCGTGCGGGCGGCCTAGGGGCCAAAGTCATCGGAAGATGCGACCGGTGGCCGTTAACTCGAGGACCCGCCGGGCCGCGGCGCGCCGGGCCGAAAGCTTGTTTCAGGGCCCCGCCGCGGTCCTAAAATTGCGCGATGAGGGTCGGCATCGACTTTGGCACCACACACACCGTCGTCGCGGCCGTCGACCGGGGCAACTACCCCGTCGTCTCCTTTGATGGGGTGGACGCGTGGCCGTCCGTGGTGGCGGCCAACGCCGACGGGGAGCTGCGGTTCGGCGCGGAGGCCGCCGCCGTCCGGCACGACCCCGGCTGGTCGGTGTTGCGGTCGTTCAAACGTCTGCTCAACGAGGCCGGGCCCCAGACCGAGGTGAGCCTGGCCGGCCGCAGCCATCGACTGGCCGACCTGCTCACCGGCTTCCTGGCGCAGCTGAAGAGCGACCTGTTGCGTCACTCCAACGCCAGCCTCGCCCAGGGGGAAGCCATCGAGGCCGCGATCAGCGTGCCGGCCAACGCCTCGAGCGCGCAGCGGCTGCTGACGCTGGACGCGTTCGTCGCGGCGGGCTTCCACGTCGTCGCGCTGCTCAACGAGCCGTCCGCGGCGAGCCTCGAGTACGCGCACCGGTACCGCTCCACCATCACCGCCAAGCGGGAGTACGTCCTCATCTACGACCTGGGCGGGGGCACCTTCGACGCCTCGCTGCTCAAGATGACCGGGCACGCGAACGAGGTCGTCGTCAGTGAAGGCATTCAGCGCCTCGGCGGTGACGACTTCGACGAGGCGATCGTCGAACTCGTGCTGGCCCGCTCGCAGCTGTCCGGCGTGGACGCCGCCGCCCGCGATCTGCTGCGGGAGGAGTGCGCCGCGCGTAAGGAGGCCGTCGGGCCGCAGACGCGCCGCTTCCTGGTGGACCTCACCGGGGTCGACGGGACCGACCGGCCCCCGTTCTCCTGTCCGATCGACGACGTCTACGCGGTCTGCGCGCCGCTCGTCGACAAGACGATGCAATTGCTCGACCGCGTGCTGCACAACCCGGCCGCCGGCGGCCGCGACGTGACGTGGTCGGAGGTGGCCGGCATCTACGTCGTGGGCGGCGCCGGCAGCTTCCCGCTCGTCTCCCGGATGCTGCGCACCACCTTCGGTGACAAGCGGGTGAAGCGCTCGCCGCACCCGTTTGCGGCCACCGCCATCGGGCTGGCCGTCTTCCTCGACAAGGAATCCGATTTTGCGCTCTCCGAACGCTTCTCGCGCAACTTCGGGGTCTTCCGCGAGGCCGAGGCGGGTGCCGACGTCGTCTTCGACCCGATCGTGTGCAAGGACGTCGCCCTGCCCGCCGACGGACACACCCCGCTGGTGGTCAGGCGGACCTACCGCGCGGCGCACAACATCGGCCACTTCCGCTTCGTGGAGTGCAGCCGCCTGGTCAACGGGCGGCCCGACGGCGACGTCACGCCCTATGACCCGGTCCTCTTCCCCTTCGACCCGGCCCTGCGCGATCGCGACGACCTCGGGCGCCAGCCGGTCGGCCGGTGGCGGGACGGCCCCGACGTCGAGGAGCGCTACGTCATCGCCCCCAGCGGGGCGGTGGAAGTGACCCTGACGACGCAGCCGGCCGGATTCAAGCGCACCTTCCGCCTGGAGCGCCGCGCCTCCGCGAGCGCGTGACGCGGCCTATGGAGCTCTATGACGTGATGCGAACGACGTTCGCGGCGCGCGAATTCACCGACGACCCGGTGCCCGACGAGGTGCTGGGGCGCATCTTCGACAACGCCCGGTTCGCGCCGAGCGGCGGCAACCGGCAGGGCGCCCACATCACGGTGGTGCGCGACCCCGACACCCGGCGCGCGCTCGCCGAGCTGGGTACGGCCGCGGCGCGCCGCTACTTCGCTCAGCTGCAGGCGGGCGAGAACCCTTGGAACCCAATTTATCCCAGCGGCGTGCCGCAGGACGTCATCGACCGAACGGAGATCCCCGACACCTTCGTGGCGCCCATCGCGAAAGCGCCCGTGGTCCTTGTGGTTTCCGTCGACCTGAGCGTCGTGGCCTCGATCGATCAGGATCTGGACCGCGTCGGCCTGGCCGGCGGCGCATCGGTGTACCCGCTGGTCTGGAACATCCTGCTGGCGGCCCGCGGCGAGGGTTACGGCGGCACCATCACGACCATGGCCATCGCGGCCGAGGACCGGGTCCGGCGCCTGCTGGGCATCCCGGACCTGCACGCGGTCGCCGCGGTTGTGCCCCTTGGAAAACCGGTGCGCCAGCCGACCAGGCTGCGCCGCAGGCCGGTCGCCGAATTCGTCACCCGCGACCGCTTCGACGGCCCTGAGTTCGAGGGCTGAGGACCGCCGCCCGGGCGGGTCCGCTCTTATTCGATGACATCGGCATAGATGTCCAGGAGGCGGAACCTCGTCGCATCGAGATACTCTCCGAGAACCGCGATCACACGTTTCTGCAGCTCGTACCCGAGTTCGTGGTCCTCTTCGCATTTGTCGCGCAGGCACTTGCCGTCGAAACCGATGGCGCGCGTCGTCTCAACGGCGCGCCCGTCGAACCGCCAGTTGTACGGCGGCACCAACCACGACCATCCAAGGATGTCTCCGCCTCCGAGCGTCTGCACCGTCAAGCTGCCACGTCCCAGAACGGGGGTTTCGAGCGCGATCCTGCCTTCGCGGATGAGGTAGAAGCTGTCAGCGGGGTGGCCCTCGCGGAAGATCAACTCACCCGCGGTGAAGCGCAGGTTTGCCGCACAACCGACCGCCAACTGCAAATAGCGCGGGTCCATCCCGCGGAAGAACGGGTGTCTGGCCAGAACGCCTTCTAGCGTCCGCACTGCCTGTTTCCTTCACCGGTGCCGATCAATTGCTTGAGACCGACGATAGTTGATGAGGAAGGCCCATGTTCGGCGATCGAAGAGAAGAATTGCCGCGGCGTAGCCCTGCACTGCGTCTCGGCGAGAAGGAGCCCGCATGTCCACTTGGCTGATCACCGGATGCTCGACCGGGCTTGGGCGCGCGCTCGCCGAATCCGTCGCCGGGGCCGGTCACAACGTCGTCGTCACCGCACGTGACGTCGAGAAGGTCACCGACCTGGTGTCGGTCGCGCCCGAGCGGGTGCTCGCGGCCGCCCTCGACGTCACCGACCCCGCACAGGTCGCCTCGGCCGTGCGGCAGGCCCACAACCGGTTCGGCCACGTCGACGTACTGGTGAACAATGCGGGTTACGGTTACCGCGCCGCGGTCGAGGAGGGCGACGACGCCGACGTGCGCGCCCTGTTCGAGACGCACTTCTTCGGCACCGTCGCGATGATCAAGGCGGTCCTGCCCGGAATGCGGGCACGCCGCAGCGGCGCGATCGTGAACATCTCCTCGATCGGCGCAACGGTGACACCGGTGGGATCCGGTTACTACGCCGCGGCCAAGGCCGCCATCGAGGGCATGAGCGGCGCGCTGCGCGGTGAGCTTGCCCCGCTGGGCATCTCGGTGACCATCGTCGAGCCCGGTGCGTTCCGCACCGATTTCGCCGGGCGCTCGCTCGTCCAGTCGGCCACGGTCATCGACGACTACGCGGCCACCGCCGGGAAACGGCGCAAGGAAAACGACACCATGCACGGCAACCAGGCCGGCGACCCGGCCAAGGCGGCCACCGCCATCATTGCGGCGGTCGAGTCGCCCGAGCCCCCGGGGTTCCTACTGCTCGGCCCGGACGCCCTGGCCATCTACCGCCACGTTGCGGACGCGCGCGCCACCGAGATCGCGAAGTGGGAAGAGCTGACGAGCGGCACTAACTTCGGGCCGTAACCGCCTGCCGCAGCTTGTGTTTGGCGAGCTTGCCGGTCGGGGTCCGGGGCAGGTCGTCGACGAACTCGACCGAACGCGTAAACGGCCGGGTACATCGATCAGGCCTCCGCGGGGGCGGACACGACGACGGCGTAGACCCGTTTGGCACGGTCGTTGGTCATGTCGACGTGCACGAACTTCTGCTCGGTGTACTCGTCGAGGGCGCCGGGTCCCAGTTCCCGCCCCAGACCGCTCTGCTTCACACCGCCGAAGGGGAACATCGCGTTGACCATGTGCCAGTCGTTGATCCACACCGTGCCGGACTCCAATTCGCGCGCAATCGCCAACGCGCGTTCGTTGTCCGTGCTCCACACCCCCGCGGACAGTCCGTACTCGCTGTCGTTGGCGATCGCGACCGCGTCGGCGTCGTCCGCGCACTTGATCACCACGAGCACCGGCCCGAAGATCTCCTCCCGCGCCACCCGCATGTCGTTGGTGGCCCCGGTCAGGATCGTCGGCGCGACCCAATGGCCATCGGCGAAGCGCGGTTCGGCGGGAACCGTGCCCTGGTAGGCGATCTTGCATCCCTCCTCCTGGCCGAGCGCGATGTATTTCTCCACCCGCGCCTTCTGTCTGGCCGATATCAGCGGGCCGACGTCGGTCGCCGGGTCCATCGGGTTGCCCACGACCAGGGTCGACGCGCGGGCTACCAGCCGTCGCACGAACTCGTCATGAATCGACTCGTGCAGCAACAACCTGGTCCCGGACTCGCAGGCCTGACCACACATCAGCAGGAATCCGAACAGCGTGCCGTCCACCGCCAGGTCCAGATCGGCGTCGGCGCAGACGATGTTCGCGCCCTTGCCGCCCAACTCGAGGGTGACCCGCTTGACGTTGTCGGCGGCGGCGCGCATCACGGTCCTGCCGACTTCGGTGGAGCCGGTGAAGGCCACCTTGCGAACATCGGGGTGTTCGGCGAGCCGGGCGCCCACCACCGGGCCGGACCCGGTGACGACGTTCAGCACCCCAGCCGGCAACCCGACTTCGTCTGCCGCCCTGGCCAGTTCGAGCAGCGTCAGCGGCGTCTGGTCGTCGGGCTTGAGCACTATCGTGTTGCCCGCCGCCAGCGCCGGACCCAGCTTCCACACCGCCAGCAGCAACGGGAAGTTCCACGGCACGATGCCGGCGCAGACGCCCACCGGTTCGCGACGCAGCACCCCGGCGGCCAGCGTCGGCGCCTCGATCAGGGGGCCGGTTTCCTCGAACGCGTACGAGCGCGCCAACGAGGCGAAGTATTTCAGGTGGGCGATCGAGTAGCCCAGCAGGAACGCACCCGCGGACCGTGCGGTCGCACCGTTTTCGCGTACCTGCAGGACGGTCAGTTCGTCGAGCCGCGCGGCGAGGTTGTCGGCGATCGCATCGAGGATGCGGGCGCGTTCGGCGGGCGGCGTCAGCCGCCAGACGCCGGAGGCATGTGCCGCCTTCGCCGCGGCGACGGCCTCGTCGGCCACGGTGCCGTCGCCCCGGGCAACGGTCGCGACCACTTCATCCGTCGCGGGATCGCGCACCTCTACCCTGCTCGCGGTGTCACGCCAACGCCCGTCGATGTACATCGGATAGTGCGGAATGCCAGTCATGTCGTCCTCGCTCGTGTCATCGGATCCGTCGGCGCCATCGCGCGAAACTCCGCCATCGATCGGCGGCGTGGTGCGCGGCGCTGACCCCGGCCGGAATGCCGAGCGGGGCAGCGAAAATGACGACGAGGGTGATCAGGCTGATCATCGGTGGCCCGGTTCAGAACCGGATCAGCCCGCGCAGGTTCACGCCGGCGTGCATGTCGGCGTAGCCCGTGTTGATCTCCTCCAGGGTGTACTCACGCGTGACGAGCTCGTCGAGCTTCAACCGACCGGCGCGGTACAGCTCCAGCATCCGCGGTATGTCGTGGCGCGGATTGGACGATCCGAAAAGCGATCCGCGGACCTGCTTTTCGTACAGGGTCAGGTCGAACAGCGACATGTCGACGCAGGTGTCGGCCGGATGCGGGATCGCGGTCATCACCACCCTGCCGCGCTTGCCGACCAGGCTCAGCGCCTGCGCGACATAGACCCCCTCGGCCGAATCGGTGCTGACCACGCAGACGTCGGCCATCTGACCGCGCGTCAGGTCGGTGATCAGGGCTTGCGCCTCCGCCACCGTCGCCGCCGTGTGGGTGGCGCCGAACTCGAGCGAACGGCACCGCTTGTACTCCACGGGATCGAGGGCGACGATGATGCGTGCTCCGGCGATCCGAGCGCCCTGGACCGCGTTCATCCCGATCCCGCCGACCCCCATGACCACCACGGCGTCGCCGTCACGCGCCTCGCCGGTGCGGACCATGCTGCCGTAGCCGGTCGTGACCCCGCAGCCGACCAGCGCGGCGGTGTCCAGCGCGGTGGACGGGTCGACCTTGATCACCGAGGCCAGCGGCACCACCGTGTATTCGGAGAACGTTCCCAGCACGCACATCTGGCCCAGCCCTTGGCCTTTCGCGTGGAACCTGAAGGTGCCGTCGAGCTGCGGTCCGGCGATGATGGCGGCGCCGAGCACGCACAGGTTGCTCATGCCGCGCGAACACGGTTCGCAGCGACCGCAGGCCGGGATGAAGCTCAACGCCACCGAATTGCCCGGGGCCACTTCTGTGACGCCGGGGCCGACGTCGACGACCACCCCCGCGCCCTCGTGGCCGCCGACCACCGGTAGCTGCATCGGCATGTCGCCGGTGATCAGGTGGTCGTCGGAGTGGCACAGGCCGGCGGCCGCCATCTTGACCAGGACCTCGTTCTCCCTGGGCCCGTCCAGGTCGACCTCTTCGACCTCCCACTTCTGGTGCAGCCCCCACAGCACCGCCGCCTTCGTCTTCATCGTTCCGGCGTCCAGGTGGCCGGCAGGCTGTTGACGCCGTTGATGAAGTTGGCCAGCGCGTAGTGCGGCTCCGGTGCCGAGATGTCCGGAATGCGCGTGTAGACCTCGGTCAGCAAGGCCTTGAGCATGGTGCGCGCGAGCGCCGCACCCAGGCAGAAGTGCGGACCCCCGCCACCGAAGGCGATGTGCGGGTTCGGGTTTCGCAGGATGTCGAACGAATGCGGATTGTCGAAGACGTCCTCGTCACGATTTCCGGAGTAGTACCACAGCACCACCTTGTCGCCGGCCTTGATCTCGGAGCCGCGGACGGTGACGTCCTGGGTGGCGGTGCGGCGCATGTGCAGCAACGGCGATCCCCAGCGCAGCACCTCCTCCACGGCAGTGCCGACCCTGCCCTCGACGTCCTCGACGAGCAGTGCGCGCTGCTCGGGGAACTTCGAGAGGGCGGCGATGGCGTGGGCGGAGGCGTGCCGCGTGGTGTCGTTGGACGCGACGCCCATCAGCACGAAGAACGCCTTCAGCTCGTCGTCGGTCATCTTCTTGCCGTCGAACTCGGCCTGCACCATCCAGGTCATCAGGTCGTCACCGGGATTGGCCCGCCGCTCGGGGATCAACACCGTTGCCACCTCGTGCAGATCCATCACGGCGCCCATGAAGAGCTCAAGCTCGCTCTGCTCGCCGCGGATGTTCGGGTCGGTCCAACCCACCAGGCGCTGGGCGGCCGTGACGGCCTTGTCCCGCAGGTCGCCCTCGGGCAGCCCGAAGAAGCTGCCGAAGATCCGGCCGGGCAGCTTGACCGACACGAGTTGCACGAAGTCGCCCTGGCCCAGGTGGGCCATCTCGGTGACCAGATCGTGGGCGTGGCCGCGGATCCACCCCTCGAGCCGGCGCACGTTCTTGGGCTTGAAAGCCTCCGTCGTGATGCCGCGCAACTGGGTGTGCCGCGGGGCATCCATCGCAATGAAGGACTGCGCGATCTCCACCGCTGCGGGGGCGAAGTCCTCCATTGTGATCCCCTCGGCCGACGAGAAGATCTCCGGGTGGCGGCTGGCCATCCGGATGTCTTCTTGCTTGGTCAGCGACCAGAACCCCCTGGTGTTGAGTTCGGGGGGCAACAGATCCGACTCGGCGGGACGGCTCCACGGCACCGGGTTCTCCGCGCGCAGGACGGCGAAGGCAGCGTCGCGCTCCTCCGGCGGTCTCGCCCAGAACTCGCGGGCACTCAGGTCGATGTCCTTGTGGGTGGGCGCGGTCGTTGGAGCGGTCATCGTGGGGCCTTTCTGGCGGTGTGCTGTGGTGCACGTCACCGCCGCATCGCACCCATGCTGGCCAGCGCGACGGCGCCGCGGCACAGACGCGAGTGCCAATCACTGGCCTGCGCGGGCCAGCGCGTGGAAACGCTGGATCAGGCGATCGGTGCGCGGAAGGTAGCGATCAGGCCGCCGCCGTCGCGCGCGGCGAAGTCGACCCGGCCGCCCATCGCCTCGGCGATCTGCTGCACGATCCACAGGCCGAGGCCCGCGGTGCCGCGCTGGCCGCCGACGCTGACGTATTTGGCGGTCAGCTCACCGAGGTTTTCGGCCGGGATACCCGGGCCCCGGTCGGCCACCGTGCAGACCAGCTCGTCGCCTTCGCGCGAGCAGGTGACGTCGACGGGTTCACGACGGCCGTGCCGTGAGGCGTTCTCCAGGAGGTTGGTCAGCAGCCGGCGCAGCCCCTGGGCGTTGACGGCCACGGCCCCGACGTCGCCGGTGACGTTCAGCCGCAGCCGCGGTGGCGCCAACCCGACCGCATCGGCGGCGGCGGCCACGAGGTCGGCCACGTCGACGCGGCGAATCCGGCCCGCGGAGAACGTCGGGCGGCGACTGAGCGCGACGTCGGACAACGCATCGAGCATGTCGGCCAGGTGATGCACGTGGCGGGCCACCAGCCGCAGACTGGTTTCCCGGTCGGCCTGCGACATCGGCTGCGCCGAAGTCGTGGAAGTCAAAGCCTCGGTCAGCGCCTCCAAAGACGTGACGGGAGTGCGGAATTCGTGCACCAGCACCTGAAGTCCATCCTGCTGCGACTGGTAGGACCGCAGCAGGCGCGCCCGCAGGTCGCGTTCCTCCTCGGCGGCGGCGTGTTCGGCCTCGGCTTCGACCAGTGCGCGCACACGGGAACGGTGTTCGCGTTCGGCGAGCGCCGAGAGCCCCGCGGTGATGATCGCGACGAACAGCAGGTACACCGCCGACCAGCCGGCCTGTAGTGCCGGAGCCGGGGTAACGGGGCGTTGCGGCGACGAGATCAGCGCCACGGGGATATAGGCGGCGCCCAACAGGAGCGCGACCAGCAGGGTTTCGCTGAAGGAGAGGCGCGCCGCCGAGGCGATCACCGCCAGCGCGAGCACGGCGACCACGGGGCTGTAGACGCCCCCGCTCAGGGCGATCAGCGCCAGCGTGAACGCCGAGTCGAAGGCGGTGACCAGCCACGCGTACCGGGTGCGCCGCACCTCCAGCTGCGGGTAGGCCATCACGATGGCGGCGTAAACCATCGCGCCGCCCAGCACCGCGACCGTGGCCGCTGTGTGCTGACGGACCCATTGGGGTCCGATCGCCAGCAACACACCGATGGAGATGACGACGGCGACCCGTACCGCGACGACGGTGCGGGCCAGCCCGTAGTCCCCGCCGTCGAAGTCCACCGTGGTTCCGGGCTGATCGAGCGGTCTCATCCAGCTGACCATAGAGTTGGGGTTAGCATCGCGGCAATGACTCGCTCGCCGTATGTCGTGGTGATCGTCGACGACCATGAGCTTTTCGCGCAGGGCCTCGCCCTGTTGCTGACCCGCGAGTGGGGCGAACTGTTCACCGTCGGCGGGCAGACGACGTACGTGGAAGAGGCCGCCGACCTGGTGGCCCGCTGCGACGCCGACGTCGCGATCATCGACCTGTCGATGCCGCCGCTGGGCGGGGTCGCCGCCATCCGGCACATCAAGGCGCGCCGCCCGACGACGCGGATACTGGCGCTGTCGGGGACCGAGGACCTGGCGCTGGCCGAAGAGGCGTTGCGGGCCGGCGCGGACGGCTTTCTGCCCAAGACCGCGAGGCCCGAGGCGCTGGCGGGACCCTTGTGGACGATCGCGGAGGGCTTGCGGGTTGTGGACGGCGCGCTGCTCGACGCGCTGCTGAGCAACACCCGCAAGCCGCCGTCCGAACTGCTGGACAGCCTGTCGGCCCAGGACCTTCAACTATGGACGCTGCTCGCGACCGGCGTGGAAACCGGCGACATCGCCCAGCGGATGCTGGTGTCGGAGCGCACCGCCAAACGTATGGTGGCCACGCTGCTGCACAAGCTTCGGGTGAGCAACCGCATAGCGGCCGCCGCGCTGGCCGGCCGTTACCGGCTGCTCGATGACGTTGCCGAAACCAACCGCCTCAGTTGAGGATTCGGATCGCTTGCGCGGGGCACATCGCCGCCGCCCGGATCACACGTTCCCGGTCGGCTTCGGGCGGGGCCGGCTCGAGGACCACCACTTGTTCGGCACCGTCGGGAATGTCGAAAACGTCGGGAGCGGCCAGCAGGCACTGCCCATGACCCTCACACAGGTCGAGGTCGACGGTGATGTGCATGAGCGCCAGTATCGGTGAGGCCTGGGCACCGCGGACGGTCCGGACGCGCCAGATGTGGCCCCTTCGGGCCAGCTCGTCGTGGGCCTTTCAGCCCTAGGCGCTGGACTGGCTTCTGCTCATTCTGGAGTCCCTAGTGTCCCCTCCTCATCGAAAACCCGATCATGACCACTACGCCAACTCAGCCCACCCCCTCCATCGAAGTTGTCGAGCAGCGCAGACACGAAGTCGATGCGATCGTCGACAGGGCGGCCACGGCGGCCGCAGCCTTCCGCAACCTTGACCAGGAGAAGGTCGATGCGATCGTCGAGGCAATGGTGCGCGCCGGGGTTCGCGCAGCCGGGGAACTGGCTGGTGTCGCGATCGAGGAGACGGGTTTCGGCGTCTTCGAGGACAAGGTCGTCAAGAACTACGTGGCCACCGAGTTCCTGCACGATTACCTGCGCGACAAGAAATCCGTAGGAGTCATCGACGAGGACGTCGAACACAACATCGCCTACGTGGCCGAACCGATCGGGGTCGTACTGGCCATCACCCCGGTGACCAACCCGACCTCGACCGTGTTGTTCAAGGCGATCGTCGCCGCCAAGACCCGCAACGCCATTCTTTTCCGGCCGTCACCGTATGCGGTGCGCTGCTGCGAACGCACCCTGGAAATCCTCCGACCGGCGGCCGAGGCCGCCGGCATGCCGCCCGGGGCGCTGCAGGTCATTCCCGACGCCGCGCACGAGGTGACGCACTATCTGTTCAAGCATCCCGGAGTCGATTTCATCTGGGTGACGGGCGGACCGAAGATCGTCGCGCTGGCCAATTCGGCGGGAAAGCCGGGGCTGTCCGTCGGCCCCGGCAACGCGCCGATCTACGTGCACAAGACGGCGGACCTGAAAGGCGCGGTCGTCGACATCCTGATCTCGAAAACCTTTGACTCGTCGGTCATTTGCCCGGCCGAGCAAACCTGCATCATCGACGACGAGGTGTACGACGAGGTGATGGCCGAGTTCGAGCGGATGGGCGCCCAGCTGCTCAGCCCCGACGAGGCAAAGGCGGTGGCGGAGTTCGCGTTCGGCTGCGGCGACAAGGTCTCGCTCGACGCGGTCGGGCAGAAGGCGTCGGAGCTGGCCGCCCGCGCGGGCTTTTCCGTGTCACCGACCGTGAAGGTGCTGCTGGCGCAGCTTCCCGCCGGCCTGGACGAACTTGCGGCGCATCCGCTGTTGGCCGAGAAGCTGATGCCGGTTCTCGGGGTGGTGCGCGCAAGCTCCGTCCAGCACGCCATCGACGTGGCCGTCCTGGTCACCGAGCACGGGGGGCTGGGCCACACCTCGGCGGTGTACGCCAACGACGAGGACGTCATCGAGGCCTACGGTCTGGCGGTTCGCACGGGGCGCATCCTGGTCAACGCGCCCACCGCGGTCGGAGCCCTCGGCGGGGTCTACAACAACCTGACACCCACGTTCTCGTTGGGTTGCGGCACCTGGGGCGGGTCGAGCACGACGGAGAACGTCAACTACCGCCAACTGCTGAACATCAAGACGGTTTCGCGGCGCCGCACCCCGCCGCAATGGTTCCGCGTCCCGTCCAACACCTACTTCAATGAAGGCGCGCTGGACAACCTGCGCGAGCTCGACTGCGAAATCGTCGTGGTGATCACCGACGCCCTGACCGATGAGCGCGGCGTGGTCGACCAGTTGCGCGGCAAGCTGCGCACCCAGCACGTGCAGGTGTTCAGCGAGGTGACACCGGAGCCCGACGAGGCGACCATCCGCCGTGGTGTCGCGCTGCTGCAGCGGGTCCAACCCGATCTGCTGATCGCCGTCGGCGGCGGCTCGGTGCTGGACGCCGGCAAGGCGATCCGGCTGTTCTACGAGCACCCGGAGAAGAGCCTCGACGAGTTGACGATGCCGTTCCTCGACCCCCGCAAGCGCGTCGCCGACTATCCGACCGACCGCCATCGCGTCCAATTGGTCGCTATCCCGACGACATCGGGCACCGGTTCCGAAGTCTCGCCGGCGGCGGTGTTGACGGTGCGCGGGAAGAAGGAGACCCTGGTCGACTACAGCCTGGTGCCCGACCTCGCGATCGTCGACCCCGTCCTGACCTCCTCTATGCCGCCGAAACTGACCGCCGACACCGGCGTCGACGCGCTCACTCACGCGCTGGAAGCGATCGTGTCGATCTTCGCGTCGCCGTACACGGATGCGTTGTGCGCCCAGGCGGCACGACTGATCTTCGACGCGTTGCCGAGGGCCTACGACGACCCCGACGAGCTATCCGCGCGAACCGACATGTCCAACGCGGCAACCCTTGCCGGGCTTGCCTTTTCGAATGCGTTCGTCGGGACCAACCATGCGCTCGCCCATGCCGTCGGCGCGAAATTCGGGATCTCGCACGGCCGGGCGAACGGTATCTTCCTTCCGCATGTGTTGCGCTACAACGCAAGTCTGCCAAGCAAATTCATGCCCGCGCCGGGATATTCCGCCTACGTGGCGCCGGACAAGTACGCGCAGCTCGGCCAGCTGATCTTCGGCGGCCACGAGCCAGGCGAATGCCGCGGCCGGCTGTTCAGTGGGGTTGATGATCTGCTGAACCGTCTGGGCATGCCGCGATCGCTGCGGGAGTACGGCGTCGAGGAGGAGCAATTCCTTGCGGCGCTGCCCGCGTTGGCGATGACGGCATTCGAGGATCTCAGCAACCGCACAAATCCGCGGATGCCCTTGGTCAGCGAGATCACCGCTTTGCTTCGGGTCGGCTTCTACGGCGATGCCGAAGCCGACGCTCAACCGCGCAGCTGAGGCAGCACGTCGCGTTCGTATGCGGCGACCGTGTCACGTGCTGCGGTTGCGCGCGGCCGCGGAAGCGAAGTTCGCCGACAAGCTGGCCGGCATCCCCCGGCGTGGCGATCGCTAGCGCGGCGGAACCGGGCGAAGCGGGTCGCCACCATCGGCCTCAGACGGATTTGGTGACGCCGACGTACGACACCACGACGTCGGACAGGTCGGTCATCCGGGTCAGCACCGCGTAGGAGCGGATGAACGACTGGCCCACGCATCCGTCGATCTTGATGTGGAAGTTGCTGATCATCACCCAGGGATTGGCACCCTTGAAGTTCTTCTTGATCACCGGCACCGTCAGGACGAGGCCCGGTTTCATTCCGATGCTCATCACGCCGTTCATCGGAGTCGAAACAAACGGCAGCAGGGGCGGCAATGTACCGGTGGTGTCGAAGGTGGGGCTGACGCCCGGGATGATGCCGGCACCGCCCTCCATGATCACACCGTTGGAGGTGCTCATATCGATCCCGCAGCCGATCTGATAGCCCACTTCCAGGATTCCGTGGGGCTCTTCCGGTCCTTTCAGGGAGCCGACGTAGATGCCGCTTGCCATGTATTCGCGCGACGCGATGGAGGTGGTCAGCGGCGCCACCGGGACTTGCGCCTCGTCCTTCGCGCCCAGCCCCAGGGTCCAGCCGTCCGGAGTGTTGAGGATGACGGGGGGATTCGAGGGCACCGCCCCCGCGGCCGGTGCCGAAGCCGCCGCGGCAGGCTCGATCTCGGGACCGTCATCGGGGTCAGCGGTCGCCGGCGGCGCCGCGGCCACAGACATGACGAGGCAAACGGCGAGCACCACGGCGCGACGAACGACCACGGCTATCGGCCTCACGCACGCTAACGTACGCACTTGCCGATTCGAGTCGCGAAATTTGCTGGGCGGCCGATCGAAGTTGTTGTGTGTTCGTAACTCTTATGCGATATGGACACCGAAGGTAGAATTGGCGCAGTTAGCCGGCATTTCAGGCAGACAACGGAAAGGCCGCGACGATGAAGCGTAGGTATGCTGCTCTACTCATCGTGGGATTGACGGCCCTTGCGGCTTTGACGGGCGGCACCGGATTTTCGGTCGGAAGGGCCCTCGCGTCTCCCGACCCGGGCCAGGTCGACGACATCCCGACGATCGACGAATGGCAGATCCAGTACCCGACCACAATGACGAACCCATACGAAGATTCGGTCGGCTCGTCGGGTGACTGGGGTGGCGTCGGAATGTGGTGCCAAAATCTTCACGCCAACTGCAGCTGACCGGGCGCCCCTTAATCCAGTAGTGACAGCGCTTTGCCAAGCCCCGGAAGTATTGCCGTCATGTCTTCCAATTCCGTCCGTGGTGTGCGCTTTCGCCGGTTGTGCTTGACGATCAACGACCATGTCGCTGCCCGCGCAGCGCGTCGATCGAGTAAGCCCCGCCGCCTGTGAAGACCAGCAGCAAGAACGCGAAGCAGAACAGGATCGCCAGCGCGCCGCCGTTGCCCGCCGGTGGGTCGGCGACGGGCCACAGCGCCTGGGGCTGGTGGATCCAGAAGTACGCGACCGCCATCTGCCCCGAGGCCACGAACGAGACGGCCCGGGTGAACACACCCGTGGCGATGAGCAGACCCGCGACGACTTCGATCAGCCCGGCGTACCACCCGGGCCACGAGCCGAACTCGACGCGAACCGGCGAACGGACAGGCCAATCGAACAGGCTCCTCGACCCGTATGCGGCGAACAGCAAGCCATAGACGAGCCGAAACACACTGAGCGCCGCCGGGGTGTAGCGATCCAGTCGCCGGTCCAAATCCTTTGTCACGATTGCGAGGTTACGGTCCCGGCCCAGCCGCTCCTTGGCAACACCATTTCGGCGTAACGTCATACTCGCTTACATCGGGTGAAGAAGACGCCGGCTCGTGGACTCTCATGGATGGGAATAAGTGATGGGCGAGACTGCCTCCGGTGGGCAATCGGGCCCTTCGGAGCGGGCCGCCAAGGTCCGGCAGCGGGTGAAAGAGCTCAACCAGCGCAGGACGGAATTGGCCGCGGGCGAGCGCCCGACTCCGGAGTCGGTGGCGCTGGCGCACCGCCGTGCCGAGGAATCCTTGCGCCGCGCGAAAGAGGCGCACCACGCGGCGGCGCTGCGGCACGAAGAGTTGGCCCGGGTGCACGAGCGAACGGCGAACAGCTATCAGCGCGCCGCACTGCAAGGACTTGGGCCCACCGCTCGACTGCAACAAGCGGCCGATGAGCATTGGCAGGCCGCACACGACGACCATCTCGCGGCCCTTGAGGACGAGGCGGAGTCCCAAGACCCCAAGGAGTCCTCCTCGGGTTAGCTCCAGACAGTCCGCCCGTCGCTCGTCCGAGGAGACTCCTTGACATACGTTCTTCTTCTCTGCGCCATCGTCGCGGAAGTAGCCGCGACCAGCCTGCTCAAAAGCACGGAGGGCTTCACCCGACTGTGGCCGACGGTCATCTGCCTCACGGGTTACGCCATCTCGTTCGCGCTGCTGGCACTGTCGATCTCCCGCGGTATGCAGACGGACGTCGCGTACGCGTTGTGGTCGGCGATCGGCACCGCGCTCATCGTGCTCATCGCAGTGCTGTTCCTCGGCTCGACGGTCTCCGTCGCCAAGGTGGTCGGTGTCGGGTTGATCATCGCCGGCGTGGTCACGTTGAACTTGTCCGGCGCCCACTGACGCTAGGCGCGGACAGGCAGAGGCGTACTGAGCAGATCGAGTAGCGCCGCGGTCACCTCGCCTGGTCGTTCCTCCATGACATAGTGGTCGGCGCCCCGCAGCCGAATCAGCTTGGCCTGCGGGATTGACGCCACCAATTCGCGCGCGGTGCCGAACGGGATATAGGGATCGCGGTCGCCCCAGATCACGGCGACCGGGCACCGTATCTTCCCCAGGCCCTCCGCGAGCCACGGCACGGCGGACACCGGGTAGTGCGCGAAGAAGTTCCAGAACGTGCGCTTTCCTTCCGGCGCATTCATCCAGCCCAGATACTCGGCTTCCAGCGTGGTGTCGAAGCAACCGAGCCTTCGGTAGCGCGCCAGCGCTACATGGTGCAGCGCGGCCAGCGGAAGGTGTTGTGCGGCTTCAGATAGCGCCGGCCGCGTCGCGATCCAGTGTTGGGCCCGCGAAAAGCGGTAGAACCACGGGCGGAAGATGCCGTGTGCGCGGGTGTTCAAAAGAGCGAGTCGCAGCACCCGGTCGGGATGGCGGATGGCATAACCGAGGCCGATGAAGCCGCCGTAGTCGTGGGCGCACAGGTTGAACCGTTGCCACCCCAACTCCTCGACGAACCTTTCGATCCGCTCTACCTCGTTGTCGTAAGTGGGCACGGTGGGCGGAGGAGCGGACCGGCCGAAGCCCGGCCAGTCCGGTGCCACGACATGATGGTTTCCGGACAGTTCCGGGATCTGATGGCGCCAGCAGGACGCGCTCTGCGGGTAGCCGTGCAACAGCAGCACCGGCTCTCCCCTGCCGGCGGTGCTTCCGAACACGGTGCTTCCGTCGATGTCCCACATGGTCGGAACATATCCGTATCCGGCGTCGTGCCACCCCTCGCTTTGAGACCGACAGCGCTCCATTCCCGCCACCTGACAACGTCGTTTCGTCGCCGGACCGTGAGCTGGTGTTTACGTAACAGCCTTCAACTGCGCGCCTGGTGTGCAAACATCGCTGCCAGACTGACGCTCTGCCGCCCCCGGGCGGACAGGTTGATTGCGGCAACCTCGAGGGAGTAGGACTCACCATGACCGATGTCGAACAGACGCCCCCCGACGGACTCGCTCCCGCCAGCCCCGCCCGGTCCGATCTGGTTGAGCACTCTCGCACCGGGATGAGCGCGGCCGCGCTGCAACGGGCCATCAACGACCACCTGCGCTACTCGATCGGCCGCCCCGCGGCGGCCCGCCGGCCCGAGCACTACTATCGGGCGCTCGCACTGGCCGTGCGCGACCGCATGCAGGACCGCCGCGTGGTGTCGACCCAAACCTCGCTCGATCTCGGCCGCAAGGTGACGTGTTATCTGTCGGCGGAGTTCCTGATGGGTCCGCAACTGGGCAACAACCTGCTCAATCTCGGCATGGAGCGGGCGGCCCGCGAAGCGCTGGCCGCGATGGGCCAGAACCTGGACACCGTCCTTTCGTGCGAGGAGGAACCGGGCCTGGGCAACGGCGGCCTCGGCCGGCTCGCCGCATGTTACCTGGACTCGCTGGCAACCCTGGAGCGCCCGGCGATCGGCTACGGAATCCGTTACGAGTTCGGCATTTTCGATCAAGAGATCCACGATGGCTGGCAGGTCGAGCAGACCGACAACTGGCTGGACCACGGGAACCCTTGGGAGATCGCCAAACCCGACGTCAACTACTTGGTCAAGTGGGGCGGCTACGCGGCTCACTACACGGACGACGCCGGCAAGGACCGCGTCCGATGGGTGCCGGGGCGAGTACTGAAGGGCGTCGCCTACGACACGCCGATCCAGGGCTACGGCGTCAACACCTGCAACGTGCTGACGTTGTGGAGCGCGCGGGCGGTCAAGTCGTTCGCCTTGGAAGCCTTCAACACCGGCGATTACTACGGGGCCGTCGAGGACGAGGTGATGTCGGAGACAGTCACCAAGGTGCTCTACCCGAACGACGAGCCCGAGGCGGGTAAGCAGCTGCGCCTGCTGCAGCAGTATTTCTTCGTGTCCTGCTCGCTGCAGCATGTGCTGCACATCATGGACGATCTCGCCGACGTGTCCGTCAAGGAACTTCCCCAGCGTTTTGCGTTGCAGCTCAACGACACCCATCCGTCGATCGGCGTCGCCGAACTGATGCGGTTGTTGGTCGACGAACGCCAGCTCGACTGGGACGAGGCGTGGGAGATCACCGTCGCGACGTTCGGCTACACCAACCACACGTTGCTGCCGGAGGCGCTGGAGACCTGGCCGCTGGACATGTTCGCCGAGGCGCTGCCGCGTCACCTGGAGATCATCTACGAGATCAATCGCCGGTTCCTGGACGAGGTACGCGCCCGGTTCCCCGGGGACGACGACCGGGTCGGTCGGATGTCGCTCATCGGCGAGAACGGTGGCAAGAGCGTCCGGATGGCGCACCTGGCCACGGTCGGTAGCCACGCGATCAACGGCGTGGCCGCGCTGCACTCGGAGCTGCTGAAAAGCAGTGTGCTCAAAGACTTCTACGAGATGTGGCCGGAGCGGTTCAGCAACAAGACCAACGGCGTGACGCCGCGCCGCTTCCTGGCGCTGGCCAATCCGGGGCTGCGGGAACTGCTGGACCGCACCGTCGGCGACGGCTGGCTGACCGACCTGGAGCGCCTGCGCGGGCTCGAGCCCTTCGTCGACGACGCCGCCTTCCGCCGGGAATGGCGCGACATCAAACGGAACAACAAGGCGCGCCTCGCCAAGTACATCCGCTCGGTGGCGGGGGTGGACCTCGACCCGGACTGGATGTTCGACATCCAGGTCAAGCGCATCCACGAGTACAAGCGCCAGCATCTCAACGTCCTGCACGTCGTGGCGCTCTATCACCGCCTCAAGCAGGACCCCGGCCTGTCGATTCCGCAGCGGGCCTTCATCTTCGGCGGCAAGGCCGCCCCCGGCTACTTCATGGCCAAGCGGATCATCAAACTGATCAACGCCGTCGGGGAGACCGTCAACGCCGACCCGGACGTCAACCGGTTCCTGAAGGTCGCATTCGTGCCGAACTTCAACGTGCAGAACGCCCACATGATCTACCCGGCCGCGGATCTGTCCGAGCAGATCTCCACCGCGGGCAAGGAGGCGTCGGGCACCGGGAACATGAAGTTCATGATCAACGGCGCCCTCACCGTCGGCACGCTCGACGGCGCCAACGTGGAGATGCGCGACGAGGTGGGGCCGGAGAACTTCTTCCTGTTCGGCCTGCCGGAACAGGAGGTCGAGGCCGTCAAGGCGGCCGGATATCGCCCGGCCGGCTACATCGACCGCAACGACGAGCTGCGCGCGGTGCTGGATCTCATTGCGGCCGGCACGTTCTCGCACGGCGACACCGAGGTGTTCCGGCCGCTGGTGGACAACCTGCGCCATGAGGACCCCTTCCTGGTGTGCGCCGACTACGCGTCCTACGTGAACTGCCAGGAGCAGGTGAGCGCGGCGTGGCAGGACAGGGAGTCGTGGACGAAGATGTCCATCCTCAATACCGCTCGCAGCGGCAAATTCTCCTCGGATCGCGCGATCACCGAGTACTGCGACGACATCTGGAACGTGTGGCCGCTGACCGTGAAGATGTGAGAAAACCGGCCGACAATCGCTGCGCCGGGCCTAGGATCTCGGCATGTCAATTCTGGGCGATGCAACGGTCGTCCTCGCTCGCCTGACGAGGTCGACGTCCAACGCGCTGCGTGTCGCGCTCAACACCCCCGACGGCACCGAATTGGCGCGGGCGCAACAAAAGGGCGGTGCCGCGGTGCTATTCGGTTTCAAGAACGGGGGCAAGGGCGAATACAAGCTGTCCTCGGCAGCCGGCGATGAGCTCAAGATCGCGGTGGCCGCAACGACCACCATCACCAACGGGAGCACACCCGTGGGAAGGATCGTGCCCGTCGACGGCGCGGCGCAATTGGAAGACGGGGGCGGCACCGTGCTGGCGGTGGTGCAACCACACACCGGACACAAGGCCGACAGCGCATGGCACCACCGCCTGTTGTCGCCGACCGGCCAGGCGATCGGTGTGCTCACCCTGATGACCGTTCACACCGGTTGGAGCGACATCGAATCCGACGCCATCATGTTGCTGACCGGCCGCAACGTCGCCACCCTGAAGGCGCCATCGGCGGGTGCCATGCTCACGCTCGCCGCGCCGGTCCCTCCCCAGTTGGGCGACGTCTTGGCCGCGGCGTGCGTGGACTTCTCGGTACTCCCCCGCGGATACATCGCGTCAGGCTAGCGGTACCCGGTAGGTCCGGCACCCCGCTGGCGGTCAGCCATCCACCGCCGTCGACGACGAGCGTCGCCCCCCCGGTGACATACGACGCCGCATCGTAGGCGAGGAAGAGCACTGCAGCAGGTCGGCCCGGAACGGGCTGCGCCGGGCGTTCACGCGGTCAAGGTTACGACGGCTGGACCGTGGGTCGATAGTGGACGTTTTCCCGGTCCGCCGCAAGGATCGACTCAGTGACCCTGGCAGGAGGAAAGTGACCCTACGATTCCGTCGGCTTGCGCTGGCCCCGTTCACCGTGGCGCTGGCGATGCTGCTGCTCGCGCCGTCCGCGTCGGCCGACACCTATACCGATCAGCTGGTGAACAAGTTCAACGCCCAGACGCACGTGCTGGCCGACCCGACGGCGAATCCGTCGCTGCGGGACCCCGACAGGCTCAACGACCAGATCCTGTCCAGCCGATGGACGTGGAGTTCCACGCCGCCGGTCTGGGTGGCGGCGGTGGCCCCCAGCCAGACCGGGGTGAGCACCCCGGACGCCATTCACAACGTCATCCTCGGACGCGATCCCACCTTCAGCGGGATCATTCTGGTCATCGACTCCCGGGGCTATCACGTGCGCGCCTACAACGTGCCCAAGGCGATCGCGGACAGCGTCGATCCGTTGATGAGCCAGTCGGCCAGGGCTCACCGGAACGACCCGCAGGGCGCGACGAGTGAATTCGTCAGCAGATTGGCCAGGGTGGACGTGCCCTCCGGGGGACCGGCGAGCACCACCTCCCCTGCCGTGCACAAGAACCCCGACCGCTGGGCATGGTTGTGGACCCTGCTGGTCTTTCTCGCCGTCGCGTTGAGCGTGGTCAGCTTGATCTGGTTCGTGGCGAGCCGAAACGGCAAGCGCCGCAAGGACGCAGCAGCGCGCGAGCAGATCAAGCAGGAATTGATCACCGCAACAGCGGACGTCGGCGACCTCGATAACGCGGTGCTCACCAACAGCGAAACGGACGTCAGCGCGGAGTCCACGAAGGCCAACGCCAGCCTGTATGACGCCAGAAAGGCCTATGAGACAGGTGACTACGGCGCAGCGCGCGCGCACCTGAGGGTGGTGCAGTCGACGGTGGCCAAGGCCAACCAGAAACTCAACCCCGGTCGCCCTGCGCCGAACGTCGCCGCCGTCGACTCGGTGCCCGAAGACGACCGCAAGCAGGCCTCGGTGCGCGCAAAGAACCCCGAGACCGGCGAGTACGTGACGATCAACAACAACAACTACAGCACCACCCCGCAGCCCGGTTATCCCCACTATTACGGGGGTGGCTACTACAACGGAATGTTCTTCTACCCGGGGTACTACCCATACGCGTTCTGGGGTGCGGGCTGGGGTTGGGCGCTGACCGACGTCCTGCTGATGGACGCGCTGCTGGACGACCATTGGGGCGGCAGCTACGAGCGCGGCTTCGACGCCGGCCGCGATTCGGCATACGCGGATGCCGGCTACGACGGCGGCCAAAACGCCGGGTATGACAGCCCGCAAGGCGATGTCGGGTTCGGCGGTGGTTACGACTCCAGCGGCGATACTGGCTTCGCAGGCAACGGCGGCTCGTACTCGGGTGGCGGAGACGTCGACTTCAGCGGCGGTTGGGACTCCGGCGGCGGATCCGATTTCGGCGGATCCGATTTCGGCGGCGGTGGCTCGGATTCCGGCGGCGGCGACTTCGGGTTCTGATTCCCGCGAAGTAAGGTTTCCGGATGAGCACCGACGGGGCGCGACGACCGGAAGCGGTGACTCCGAAGGAGTGTGATCGTGACTGAGGGTTTGTTCGGCCTACTGACCGTGATCGCCTTGGGCCTGGCACTGACACTCGCCACCATTGCCGCCGCGTACGTCAGGCGGATGGAGAAGCGGCCGACCAGCCCGATAAGCGAGGAGATCGGCAGCGCCAAAGAGGTCGTGCGCAAGCTGCGCAAACGCGAACCCATGTCCGCCGAAGAGCTGGACTACGCGCGGCAGATTGTCGCCGACCGTAGCTCCTTTATGGCGCTCTGCATCCCCGGCGCGTTGTTCATGCTGGGCTGCTTCTACGTGTTCGGCAGCCTCTACCACCTGCATGGAGCAACCCCTTCCGAGCGCACGTTCCTCGGGGTGATCCCCATGTTGACGTCGACTAACCTCGCCCTACGGCTTCGAAGTAGCGCACGTCTGAAGAGGCGGCTGCGCGGCGCGCAAGTCGCGGCATGAGGGGCTCGCGACCCAGGTTCGACACACCCGGATCGCGCCGGCGACCCGGCTGCAGTAATCTCTTTACCGATGTATGTCAACCTTATTGATATACGACGAGCCGCTGGCCGGCTGACATGGGGCGGAGACGAGGCGGGCACGTCTTAGGACTGGGTCGCGAAAGGTGATGGAGTGAGCCGTCGTTCAGTCGGCAGGACTGCCTTGGAGCGGGGCTGGATGCCGTTGGTCACCGTCGTTGCGGTCGGTGTGGGCCTGCTGTGCATGTACAAAGTGCACCAGTTCTCCGAACCGGAGCCGGTCATCACCGTCAATGGTCCGCAGGCGCCTGAGCAGTTCAATCTCAAGCGGATCACCTACGAGGTGTTCGGCAACGCCGGCAAGGGAGGGAAGCTCGTCTACATCGACATCGACGGCCATCCGCACCAGGTCGATATCACGGCCCTGCCGTGGTCCCACACGGAGACCACGACGCTCTCGGTGGCGTCCGGAAGCATCTCGGTTCACGTTCGTAGCGGTCAGGTGAGTTGCCGGATGCTGGTGGATGGCGTGGTCCGCGACGAGCAGTCGGACGACCATCCCGACGCCGACGTCGAGTGCCGGGTGAAATCGGCATGACCGAGCATCGCCTCGACGAGCCCCGGACCAAACGCCCGTTCATCCCCAGGATGGTGCGGGCTTTCGCGATCCCGATCATCTTCTTCTGGGGCCTCCTCGCGGTCACCACGAACACCTTCATGCCGCAGGTGGAACGGGTCGCGGAGGAACTCGCCGGCCCGATGGTGCCGCACTACGCGCCCTCACAGCGGGCGCTGCTGCACATCGGCGAGAAGTTCCACGAATCGAACTCGACCAACTTGACCATGGTGGTGTTCGAGGCGAACCGGCCGCTGGGAGACGCCGACCACCGGTACTACGACGACCTGATGCGCCGCCTTCAGCGCGACACCCAGCACGTGCAGTACGTGATGGACCTGTGGGGCAAGCCGTTCACCGCGGCCGGAGCGCAGAGCGTGGATGGCAAGTGCACCTATGTGCTCCTTCGTCTGGCCGGCGACATCGGCCAGATTCAGGCCAACCAGTCCGTGGACGCCGTCCGTGACATCATCAAGAAAGACCCGCCACCGCCCGGGCTCAAGGTCTACGTCAGCGGCGCGGCTCCGTTGGCCTCGGACACGCTGGCTATCGCGAACGCGAGCCTGAACAACGTCACGATCGTCACCATCATCCTCATCGTCGTGATGCTGTTGCTGGTCTACCGCACCCCATCCACCCTGTTGGTGCCCTTGCTCGGCGTGCTCATCGAGATGCTCGTCGCGAAGGGGATCGTCTCGACGCTGGGGCACCTCGGGTACATCGAGCTCTCGTCGTTCGCGGTGAACATCGTGATCGCGTTAACTCTGGGCGCGGGAACGGATTACGGCATCTTCTTGATGGGCCGCTACCACGAGGCCCGGCAGGCCGGCGAAAGCCGGGAGGACAGCTTCTACATCGCGTACAAGGGTGTCGCGCCCATCATCATCGGCTCCGGGCTGACGATCGCCGGCGCGTGTTACTGCTTGACGTTCGCGCGCCTCAACTATTTCCACACCATGGGTCCGGCCGTGGCGATCACCATGCTGTTCACCATCGCCGCGGCGATGACGCTGGGCCCGGCGGCGTTGACCGTCGGCAGCCTGTTCGGGATGTTCGACCCGAGGACCAGCGCCAAGGGATATCTGTATCGGCGCATCGGGGCGAGCGTCGTGCGGTGGCCGGTGCCCATCCTGGTGGCCAGTTCCGCGATCGTCATGCTCGGCGCGATCTTCGTTCCCACCTACCGGCAGAACTACGACGACAGGCAATACCAGCCGGCCAGTGCGCCCGCCAACCTGGGTTTCCAGGCGGCGGATCGGCACTTCCCCAAGAGCAAGCTCTTCTCCGAGATGCTCATGGTCGAAACCGATCACGACATGCGTAACTCCGCCGACTTCATCTCCCTTGACCGCGTCGCCAAGGCCCTGATCCGCCTGCACGGCGTGGCGATGGTGCAGGGCATGACCAGGCCTTTGGGTCGCGCGCTCGAGCACGCCAGCATCCCCTACTTGTTCACCACGCAGGGCAGCGGCAACGGCCAACAACTGCCGTTCAGCAAGGAGCAGAACTCCAACACCGATGCGCAGGCCGACATTCAGGCGCACTCGGTCGAGGTCCTGCGCAAGGAGATCGGCTTCTTCCAAAAGGTGTCCGACGAACTGCACCAGACCGTACTCACGGTCGAAGATCTGCAACGGGTTGCCGACGACATCAGGGACGAGGTCTCCAACGTCGACGATTTCTTCCGGCCGATCAAGAGCTACTTCTATTGGGAGAGGCACTGTTTCGACATCCCCATCTGCTGGACGTTCCGCTCGCTGTTCGAGACGATCGATCAGGTCGACAAGTTGGCCGACGACATCGCGGACGCGAAGGTGTCCCTCGAGGAAGTGGACAAGGCTTTCCCGCAGATCATCGCCCAACTCAAAGCCACCGCCGACGACACCGAGGCACTGCAGTCGAAGTTGGTCAACAGTTACGGATCCGCCGACCTGCAGACCACCCAGACCGCGCAGACGTTCGATGATCTGATCAACGTGGGCAACGACTTCGACAAGTCACGCAGCGACGACTTCTTCTACATCCCGCACGAGGGCTTCGACAACGACGACGTCAAGACCGGGATGAAGCTGATGATGTCGCCGGACGGCAAGGCGGCCCGGTTCATCGTCACCCACGAGGGCGACGCGATGGGCCCCGAAGGCGTGGAGCACGTCCAACAGTTCCCCGACGCGATCAAGACGATCCTGAAAGAGACCTCGTTGGCCGGGGCCAGAATCTACATCGGCGGTTCGGGATCCAACGACAAGGACATCAAGGAATACGCGATGTCCGACCTCATGATCGCGGCGATCGCCGCCTTCGTGCTGATCTTCTTGATCATGATGTTCATCACGCGAAGTCTGGTGGCCGCCTTGGTGATTCCCGGCACCGTGGCGTTCTCCTACGCCGGCGCGTTCGGGCTGTCCATCCTCGTCTGGCAGCACCTGGTCGGCCTGCACCTGCACTGGCTGGTCCTGCCGCTGACGTTCATCATCCTGGTGGCGGTGGGTTCGGACTACAACCTGTTGCTCATCAACAGGGTGAAAGAGGAGTTGCACGGCGGGATTCACACCGGCCTCATCCGGGCGCTCGGCAGCACGGGCGGCGTGGTGACGTCCGCCGGCTTGGTGTTCGCCTTCACCATGCTGGCCATGCTCACCAGCGATCTGCGCACCATCGGGCAGGTGGGTTCGACCGTGTGCATCGGCCTGCTGCTCGACACGCTGATCGTGCGTTCGTTCGTGGTGCCGTGCATCCTGCGGATTTTGGGGCCGTGGTTCTGGTGGCCGACCCTGGTGCGCGCCCGCCCGCTGCGGCAGGCGGCCGCACCGAGCTAACCTGCGCCCTTGCCGTTGTCGACGCGATACACGGCGCCGTGCACCGCCGCCGCGGCGTCGCTGGCCAGGAAGGCGATCACGTTCGCGACGTCAACGGGCTGCATCATGCCGCGCGGCGAGGCCGTGCGCATGATCAGGTCGTAGTTGGGGTTCTCTGGAGCGCTGAAGTGTTCGAGCTGCGGGGTGAGCATGCCCCCGGGGCATACCGCGTTGACGCGCAAGCGGTCCGCGGTGTACTCCACCGCCAGAGCCCGGGTCAGTCCGACCAGCCCGTGCTTGGCGGCGCAGTAGCCCGCCGAGTACGCCTGGCCCTCGACGCCGGCGATGGAGCCGACGTTGACGATGTTGCCGCCCCGCTCCAACAGGTGCGGCAGCGCCGCCCGGCACAGGAAGAACGGCCCGTTCAGGTTGACCGCGAGGTCTTGCGCCCAGTCCTCGTCGGTCATCGACTCCGTCCGGCGCATCTGGTGTTGTCCGGCGACGTTGACCAGCACGTCCAGCCCGCCGAATTCGCGCACGCACCGCTCGACCGCCTCACGGCAAGCCTGCGCCGAGGTCACGTCCACTGATGCGTAGGAACCGTTCTGAACATCGGCGAATACCTCGGCCAGGCGGGCCGTGTCCCGGCCGACGCCGAAAACCGTTGCGCCCTGGCGGGAAAACAACCGAGCAGTCTCGGCGCCGAGACCCGATGACGCTCCGGTCACCAGCGCGACCTTGCCCTGCAATGACATTCCCGTCCTCGTGGTCAGTAGGGGCGCATTCGCGCGAGGAGTCTCGGCCCCCACAGGGTCATCGCACGGCGCGCGGTCAACAACACCAGCAGACTGATCGCTGTCCTCCCGATGGCGACCCGACTGGTTCGCCGCTTCCAGGTCGGCGGCGCCGATCCCGCGCGCCGGCCGAGGTAGTAGCCGAGGCAGGTCGCCATCGCGAGAGCCGCGATTCCCGCGAGCACCGTCATGATGATGAGCGTTTCGCGTCATCGTCGCGGTGGGGTCACGCGAAAGGCACACCTTGGCCACTACGTGCGGCCGACGAATGCGGCGCTAACCGATCTCGCTCACGACATAGACGGCGACATAACCGATGGGGATGCCGGTCCAGGTGGCGATGCACTTGCGTGCCGCCAGTTCCACCGCGCCCCGGCGGCTGGTGCGGGTGACCCTGCCGATCTCGGGAATCCGGATCATCCACCCGTCGGCGTCACGACTGACTTCGACGTCAAAGCACTGGCCGACCATCGGGCACTTCACGCGGGGAACCATCCGCGACGCGCGGGCGCTGCGCAACGCTTGTCGGCGCAGCAGGCTGGGCTGAGTGGGCATGGCTGCTTTCAAAAGAGTCGCAATCGAACCGCGGGAAAGAGTAATGCGCATCGAGGCGAAAACCTAATCGGCAACCGGGCCGGCTCCTGGCTGAGGCGCACTCGCAACCGAGTCGTTGCTTGCGCTTAATGTTCGAGGCCGAACGGCTCGGGCAGGAGCGAACGTCCCACCTTGCTAATCCGGCCGCCTCGGCGGAAACGCGACGCCCTTCTCGATGGCCTCCCGATAGGCATTCACCCGGCCCGGGATGGTCGCGAGGACGGCCATGGTCCGACCGCCCCGCCCGTACGCGGCGACGAACTCCCACGAGTCAGGATCGCCTTCGATGATCTCGACAACATCGTAATCGTTTGGCACGCCCAGCATCTGGAGCTTGACGTCGTACTGATCGGACCAGAAGTACGGCAGCTCGGCGTGAGCCTCGGCACTTTCCGGCCCCGCCAACAATGTCCGCGCCGCGGCCGCGCCCTGACGGCCCGCGTCGTCCCAGTGCTCGGTGCGCAGGTGCCGTTCGTACAGCGGGTGCCACCAGCGCGCTACGTCACCGGCGGCGACGACGGCGGCATTCCCGGTGTCGCCATCCACGGCACCGCCGGCGTCGCAGATCACCCCGTCGTCGACACGCAATCCGGAGCCGTCCAGCCAGTCGGTGGCCGGGGTCACTCCGAGGCCGACGATGACGAGGTCGGCCGGGACCCGCGAGCCGTCGGTGAGCCGAACACCCCGCACCCGGCCGTCGCCCTCGAATCTGTCGACACCGACTCCGACCCGCAGATCCACGCCGTGCCGGCGATGCAGCTCGGCCCAGCGCTGGGACAGCTCCTTGCCCAACGCGGCCAGCAGCGGGCCGTTCGCCTTTTCGATCAGCGCGACGTCCAGTCCCATCGACCGGCAACTCGCGGCGACCTCCGCGCCGATGAACCCACCGCCGACGACCACGACCCGCGGCCGGGAACCCAAGCGGTCCCGAATGGCCAGGCAATCATCGACCGTCCGCAGCATCAGCACGCCGTCGGGACCTGGGCCGCCCGGCCATTCGCGCGGCGTCGCGCCGCTGGCGATCACCAGTCCGTCAAACGGCAGGGGCAGGTCCTGACCGTCGTCGCGCACGTGGACGGTGCGCGAGGTCATGTCCAACTTCAACGCCGACGCGCCGCGCAGGACACGCGCATCCATGTCGAATTGCGGCGCCAGGTCGACCCCGGCCCGGTGCACCTTGCCGGTCAGCAACTTCTTCGACAGCGGTGGGCGATGATAAGGGGCCTGCCGCTCGGCGCCCACGATGGTCAGGGCGCCGTTGTAGCCCTCGTGCCGCAGCGTCTCGGCCGCTCGGGTGCCCGCCACGCCCGCACCGACGACGACAACGTTTGTGAGCTGGCGAGTCGGCATGGTCAGTCCTTCACCGTGATGGCCTGGGTGGGACAGGACACCTCGGCACCGATCAACTGTTGGCGCAGTTCCTCGGGCGGTTCGTCCTGCAGCACGTGCAGACCGTCCTCGCGCACGTCGAACACCTCGTGGCAGATGCTCATGCACACGCCGTTGCCATCGCAGGTGTCAAGGTCCACCGAAACCTTCATCGCACCTTCGCCTTTCGTGCTCCGTTGCCGGACGTCTCGATTCCTTGAGTTTGATCCGGCGACTTCCCTTGGGATCGCGCCCGCTCCTGGGCGGCCTTGGCCACCGGCGAATAAGCCAGGTAGTCGATCGCCATCTGTGTGTTCGCCTCGTCGTTGGGGTGATGGCTGGGCCGCATGTACCGGACGGGCGTCGTCACCATCAGCTTCCAGGGGCCCGGCAACCGGTACTCGCGAGCGGCCCAGAGCCAGTCTCGCCAGCGCCACTTGCGATCGGTGGTCGGGTCTTGGGCCATCAGGTATTTGGCGCCGGCGACCCACCAGCCGATGAACAGCGGCGAGACGAACAACATCGAAAACGCCCTGATCAAGTAGCTCCCCGAGACGTGCTGGTAGACGTCGTACACCAGCGACCGGTGCTCGACCTCCTCGGCGCCGTGCCAACGCAGCAGATCCAACATCATGGGGTCGGCCTTCGCGTAGTCCAGACCCCGGTTCGTCAGCACCCATTGGCCCAACATCGCGGTGTAGTGCTCCAGCGCGGCCACATCGGCCAGCCGCCGATACAGCCACCACCGCTTCATGGCCGGCGGAAACCACTGGGGCGGGTCGCCCAGCGTCATCGACAACAGCCTCCCGAGCCGATCCGTGTACGGCTTGGTGTCGATGCCCTGCTCGGCGAGGTGGTCGAGCACCACCTGGTGCGCCCAGGCATGCCAGGACTCCTGCTGGATGAACGGCTTGATCGCCGCCTCCAACTCCGGGTCATCGACCAGCGACGACGCTTCGAGCACGGCCTTGATGAAGTGCCGCTCGCCCTCGGGCAGCAGCAGATGCAGGACGTTGATCATGTGCGTCGAGAACGGATCGTCGGGCACCCAGTGCAGCGGCGTCTCCGACCAATCGAACCGGACCATCCGCCGATACATGGGGTGCCCGTCGTGGTGAAGTTGGACCTCGGGCATCGAAAGCTCCCTCCCGACTACTGCGAACAACCGTTCACTCGCCCGCGTACCCACGCGAGCGGCCGGTTATGCGTACCGGCGGTACCAGGATGCGGAAAGTTCGCTTTCGGACTAAGGGACTCGAACCCCCATGCGCTCCAGCGATTGACTCGACACGGTGAACCGCAGAAACCGATTTGATATCGACTGCTATGCGCCACTTATGTTGACAAAAGTCACAAAATTAACATCACGCGATGCAGGACTTCTCGGTGAGTGCGCAGCGGTCGCGCCCTCTCCCCCGGCGCGACGTATTGCGCTACGCCATCGCTATCTCTGCACTGCCAGCGCTGTATGCGGCATCGACAACCGCCACGGCCCGTGCCGCCGTCGGCGCCACCCCCACATTGATCGACTTCGCCGCGCGCCAAATTCCGGCGCAGCAGATTAGAGCCGCCGGCCACTCCGGGGTCATCAACTACGTCTCGCTGTCGCGTCCCGGCTCGTCCATGGGCGCCAAGCCGATCACGCGGTCCTACGCCGAGCAGCTCAACGCCGCCGGCCTGATCATCGTCAGCAATTACCAATACGGGAAGCCGGGCGGGACGGCACCATCGGACTTCCGGCGCGGGTTCGAGGGCGGCGTCGATGATGCGCGCACGGCCTGGAAGCTGCACACCGAGGCGGGTGGCGGTCAGAGCGCCCCGATCTTCTTCAGCATTGACGAGGACATCAACCACGACACCTGGAACAACTTGGCGCTCAAGTGGTTTCGTGGAATCAATTCGGTACTGGGAGTGCAGCGCACCGGCGTCTACGGCGGTATCGATGTGTGCCGGTGGGCCGCCGCTGATGGGGTTATCGGGAATTCGAGCACCCCGGGCCACCGGTGGGCCTGGCAAACCAAGGCCTGGTCCCACGGCCAGATCGATCCCGCCGCGGTGCTCTACCAACGCGTGGTGAGCACGGCGTCGAATCCAGGCCCAAAAGTCGGGGGACTCGAAGTCGACGTCAATGACGTCCTTGCCGGCGATTGCGGCCAGTGGAACCTACATCGGTGAGCCGGGTGTCGTCGGGCCGCCGAATATCCGGTGGAGCTAAGGGGACTCGAACCCCTGACCCCCACACTGCCAGTGTGGTGCGCTACCAGCTGCGCCATAGCCCCAAGTCGTGCCAGTCGAAGCTACACCACTGGTAACCGTCCTTCAAAGTTGCTGTTCAGGCCGCCTCACCGTCCGCCGGGGGCTCGGCCAGACCGTGTTCCGGATGGATCAGCGTGCGCGTTTCCGCCGCCGGCACCCAGCCGACGGCGGCGATCAGCAAGACGATCCCGCTGATGCCGAATCCCCAGCCGAAGCTGAGCTGCTCAGCGGCCCACCCGACTGTCATGGAGCCGACGATGGCACCCAGATCGGACAGCATCTGCACCGCCGCCACCGGAATGCCCGCGCGCGCCTCGTTGCCGAGGATGTCGGCCACCGCGGCCTGCATCGGGGACATGAAAATGCCGGTCGTCGCACCGGATATGGCCGCGGCGATCATGAACGCGGGAAGCGACGACACGATTCCCAGCGCGGCGGTCGCCACGCCGGACGCCGCCAGGCCCACGATCAACAGCGTGCGCCGTCCCATCCGGTCGGACAGGTAACCACTGGGGACGACGGCCACGGCGTTGCCGGCGGCGAACGCCGCGAGCGCCACTCCGATGACGCCGACGCTTTTGCCCATGACGTCGGCGAGGAACAGCGGCACCAGCGCGACCCGCAGACCAAACGCCGCCCAGCCGGTCGCAAAGTTGGCCAGTAGCGCCGCCCAGTACGCGCGGACGCGCAGCGCCTGGCGCATCGTCACCGTCGATCGGGTCGGCGGCGGGGGCGCGGCCAGTTCCGAATGCCGCAACCCGTAGAACAACGCCACCACCACACCCAGCATGGCGACGCCGTACACGATGAACGGGGCGGTCAGACCCCAGCCCGCCGTCAGGCCGCCGATCGCCGGCCCGCCCACCGCGCCGATCATGAACGAGGTCGTGAACAGTCCCGCGATTCGCCCCCGCGCATCGGGTGGGCTGATATGGATCATCAGTCCCAGCGCCGAGACGTAGAACATCGTCGAGCCGACACCGCTGATGCCGCGGAACACCAGCAATTGCCAGTACGCCTGCGAATACGCGCACGCGATCGTGGACAACGCCACGATCAGCAAACCACCGATGTAAATCCGTCGCTCGCCCAACCGCTGCACCAGCGCACCGCTGACCGGTGCGAAACACAGCCGGCTCAACGAAAAGACGGTGACCAAGAAAGTCACCGCTTTGATGCTGACCCCGAAGGTATGCGCGAAGGCGGGCATCGCCGGCGAAATGACACCGTAGCCCAAGGCAACCATGACATTCGCCCAGCTGAGGATCCAGACTTCGCGGGGCAGCCGACTAGAACGAGTGCCACGTCCCCCCGAACGGGCAAGGCGGAGGGAAATGGTCACCCAATGACTTTATTAACCACCTCGCGCGCGGCTTCCTGCACCTCCGCCAAATGCTCTGGGCCGTTGAAGGACTCCGCGTAGATTTTGTACACGTCTTCCGTGCCCGACGGCCGTGCGGCAAACCAGGCGTTGGCGGTCGTCACCTTCAATCCGCCCAGCGCGGCGCCGTTGCCGGGCGCGGCGGTGAGTTTCGCGGTGATCGGCTCGCCCGCCAGCTCCGTGGCGGTGACCTGCTCGGCCGACAGCTTGGCCAGGCGGGCCTTTTGCTCGCGGTCGGCGGGCGCATCGACGCGAGCGTAGAACGGCGTGCCGTACTCGGCGGTCAGTTCCTGGTACCGCCGGGACGGGCTCAGCCCCGTGACGGCCAGGATTTCCGAAGCCAGCAGGGCGAGGATGATGCCGTCCTTGTCGGTGGTCCACACCGAACCGTCGCGCCGCAGGAACGACGCCCCCGCGGACTCCTCACCGCCGAAGCCGATGGTGCCGCCGATCAGGCCGTCGACGAACCACTTGAACCCAACCGGCACCTCGACGAGCTTGCGGCCGAGGCCGGCGACCACCCGGTCGATGATCGACGAACTCACCGCGGTTTTGCCCACGGCGATGCCGTCCGGCCACGACGGCCGGTGCGTGTAGAGGTAGTCGATGGCCACCGCCAGGTAGTGGTTGGGGTTGAGCAGTCCCCCGTCGGGCGTGACGATGCCGTGCCGGTCCGAGTCCGCGTCGTTGCCGGTGGCGATCTGGTAGCGGTCCCGGTTGGCGATCAGGCCAGCCATCGCATCGGGTGAGCTGCAATCCATCCGGATCTTGCCGTCGTGGTCGAGCGTCATGAACCGCCAGGTCGCATCGACCAGTGGGTTGACCACGGTCAGGTCCAGACGGTGGCGCTGGGCGATCTCACCCCAGTAGTCGACGCTCGCCCCGCCCAGCGGGTCGGCGCCGATGCGGACCCCGGCCGCGCGGATCGCGTCGATGTCGACCACGTTCGGCAGGTCGTCGACGTAGTTGCCCAGGTAGTCGTGGCGCTGGACGGTTTGCAGCGCCCGGGCCAGCGACACCCGCTTCACGCCGGCGCCGTCGCGCAGAATCTCGTTGGCGCGCTTGGCGATTGCGTTGGTTGCGTCGGTGTCCGCCGGGCCGCCGTTGGGCGGGTTGTACTTGAAGCCGCCGTCCGGCGGCGGGTTGTGCGACGGCGTGACGACGATGCCGTCGGCCAGCGCCTCGGTGCGGCCCCGGTTGTAGCCGAGGATGGCGTGGCTGACCGCCGGTGTCGGGGTGTAGCGATCGCGGGAGTCGATCATCGTGACGACGTCGTTGGCCGCCAGCACCTCCAGCGCCGACACCCACGCCGGCTCGGAGAGGCCGTGCGTGTCACGGCCGATGAACAGCGGGCCCGTGGTGCCCTGGGCGGCGCGGTATTCGACGATCGCCTGGGTGATGGCCAGGATGTGGGCCTCGTTGAAGGCGCCGTTCAGCGCCGACCCGCGGTGGCCCGACGTGCCGAACACCACCTGCTGGGCGACGTCGTCGGGATCGGGCTCAATCGAGTAGTAGGCCGTCACCAGGTGCGGCAGGTCGACGAGGTCTTCGGGCTGGGCCGGCTGGCCGGCGCGGGGGTGGGCCATGGTTGTCAATTCTGCCTGCGGCGCACGTTGCTGACTTGTCAGGTACTTTTCTGACGTCCCGGATTCACCCACCCGTAAGTCCAGGCAGAGGCGAAGGGATCGCGCGTGGCACACGACTATCGCGAGTTGGCCGCGGTTTTCGCCGGCGGGGCGCTGGGCTCCCTCGCCCGTGCCGGCCTGGGCACGCTCGCCGCCGGCGACCCGGCGAGGTGGCCGTGGCCGACGTTCACGGTCAACATCGTCGGCGCCTTCCTGCTCGGGTACTTCACCACCCGGCTGCTGGAGCGGCTGCCGTTGTCCAGTTACCGGCGCCCGCTGCTGGGCACCGGATTGTGCGGCGGACTCACCACCTTCTCCACGATGCAGGTCGAGACGCTGAGGATGGTCGAGCACGGCCATTGGGTCCTGGCCGCGACCTACACGCTCACCAGCATCGTGGTGGGACTGTTGGCGGTGCACCTCGCCACCAAATTGGTGCGCCGCGTCCGGATCCGCGGATGACGGCCGGCGCGGCCACGACGGCTGCGGTGTGGGTGGGGGTGGCACTGATCGGCGGCGCCGGGTCGGTGCTGCGGTTCGTGGTCGACCGTGCGGTGGCCACGCGGGCCGCCCGGTCATTTCCGTTCGGCACGTTGGTCGTGAACGTCAGCGGCGCCGCGCTCCTGGGCTTCCTCGGGGGCCTGGTGCTCAGCAAGGAGGCGGCCCTATTGGCCGGAACGGCGTTCGTCGGGGCCTACACCACGTTTTCCACCTGGATGCTGGAAACGCAGCGGCTCGGCGAGGAGCGACAGCTGCGCACGGCGGTCGCCAACATCGTCGTCAGCGTCGCGCTGGGCGAGGCGGCGGCGTTCTCCGCGCAGTGGATCGCCGAGCAGCTCTAGTCAACCGCGGGGAACGTCGTCGGGCGTGCGGGGCAGCGCATAGAGCGCCATCCGCCGGTTCGACATGTCGTGCTCGCCGAGGAAGACGCAGCCTCCCCGCTCGCAGAATGTGCGCGCCAGGGCGTTGCGGTGGTCGGGATCGAACATGATGCGCCGGCATTGCGGATCGAGGCCCAGGATGCTGCCCACCAGGTAGGGCAGCAGGTAACTCACGTGTCCCCGCTTGATGTAGTCCAGATCGGCCACCGCGACGTGTAACCCCAGATCGTGGGGATCATGCTCATATCGGGTCGCGATGGAATCCTTTGCCGCCCTGTACAATTCGATGTAGGCGCGGTCTGTTCCGTAGAGCGTGGCGATGAAGGGGCGCGAGAAGGCGCCTTCGAGCTGCGCGCGCAGATAACGATGCCAGCGCGCCACCGGCCAGGCGGACTCCCACGCTTCGACCAAGTGCGGCCGGCTCATCCACTCGGCGATCATCTCCGCGTCCGCGTCGGGGTTGGCCAGACGCAGCCCGTACGGGTCGGGCAACGCGGGAATGGGCGGCGGTGGGACTGCGCGGATTTCGGCGGAAACGTCGGTCAATTCCCGCGGCAGGATGGGGTCGGCCCCGCTCACGCGAGTGCCGCCTTCATCCACCGCTCGGCCAGCGCCACAACCCATTCGGCCGCCGCCTCGGGCCGGTCGGGAGGTGATTCGACGAGAACCAGTTCGTCGATGCCCATGTCGGCGAGGGCGCCGATGTCAACGACTTCCGGGTCGCGTAGCGCGACCGACAGCCGCAGCCGGGCGGGATCCCGCCCCGAGTCGGTGCATAGCCGTTGCAGCTCGGCGACGCGATCGCGCGCGGCCTCCAGCCCATCGATGTTGAACCCGTACCAGCCGTCGCCCCACTTCGCCGCACGGCGCAGCGCCGAATCGCTGTTGCCCCCTAGCACGATCGGGATATGACGGTTCCGCACCGGTTTGGGGTTGACGCGGATGGACTCGAACTTCACGAAGTCGCCGTCGAACGAGGCGACGTCGTCACGCCACACTGTGCGCATCGCGGCCGCATATTCGGCGGTACGCGCACCGCGACGGGCGAAGGGCACTGAGAGCGCGGCGAATTCCTCCCTGGACCACCCGACGCCCACGCCCAGTGTCAGCCGCCCACCGCTGAGCCGATCCAGGCTGGCGGCCTGCTTGGCCACCACCACCGGATGGTGTTCGGGCAGCAGGAGCACGCCCGTGGCCAGGCCGATCCGGGACGAGGCGGCCGCGGCAAAGCTCAGGGCGATCATCGGGTCAAGCCAATCCGCCTGCGCCGGAACGGCAATGACGCCGTCCTCGGAGTAGGGATAGCGCGAAGCGGGCCGGTCGGCCATCACGACGTGTTCACCCGCCCACAGCGTGGCGAAACCGCAATCGTCAGCGGTCGACGCGACGGCATCGATCACCGCGCGGTCGGCGCCGGTACCGATCCCCAGGGCATGCAATCCCAGCCGCATCGCAGAATCGTCTCACGACGTTCAGCGGCTTTTCAGCATCTCCGCGAGGACGGCCGCCTGGCTGATCTCCACGTCGCGAGTCGCGGTGACCAGGGTGAGGAGACCGTGCCCGGCCAGATCGCGGAGCTCGTCCAGCGCCGGGCTGTCGCGCAGCTCGGCCCGGTAGCGCTTGGCGAACTCGTCGAACCGTTCGGGGCGGTGCTGATACCACTCCCGGAGTTCCTTCGATGGTGCGACGTCCTTGCACCAGGTGCCCACCCTCGGATCGTCCTTGCGTATCCCCCGCGGCCAGACGCGGTCGACCAGCACGCGCCGGCCCTCGTCGGCGGCGACGTCGTCGTAGACCCGCGCCACGCGAACCCTGTCCTTGGCGCTCATAAACGCCAGGGTAGGCGCCCGTCGGCAGACTGCGTTATTATCGAACTTATGTTCGAAGAATTGGCGAACGTCGACCCGGCGGCCGGTGAATTGGCCCTGATAGAGCGCATCGCCGAGCTGGAGATGGTCAAGTGCGCCGCCGCTGCCGGCCAGGCCCGGGCCGCGGCCGCACTGGACGCCGCACGGCGGGCCACCGAGGCGGCCGAAGGGGTGCCCGCCGCGCGGGCGCGGGCGCGGCGTGGCCAGCGAAGTCGCGCTGGCGCGGCGCGACTCCCCCGCCCGGGGCGGTCGGCATCTGGGCTTCGCCAAGGCCCTCGTCTACGAGATGCCGCACACGCTGGCGGCGCTGGAATGCGGGGCGTTGTCGGAGTGGCGGGCGACGCTGATCGTCCGCGAGAGCGCCTGCCTGGAAGTCGAGGATCGCCGGGCGTTGGACGCGGAGCTGTGCGCCGACCCGGCGGGACTGGACGGCATGGGCGACGCGCGAGTTGCCGCCGCGGCGAAAGCGATCGCCTACCGGCTGGATCCGCACGCCGTCGTCGAGCGGGCGGCCAAAGCCGAGATGGAACGCACCGTCACCATTCGGCCCGCGCCCGACACGATGACGTACCTCACCGCATTATTACCTGTGGCGCAAGGCGTTTCGGTGTACGCGACGCTGCGCCGCGAAGCGGACACCCGCGGCGACGGGCGCACGCGCGGTCAGGTGATGGCCGACACCCTGGTCGAACGGGTCACCGGCCGCAGCGCCACGGTCCCCAGCCCGATCGCGGTCAACCTGGTGCTGTCCGACGAGACGCTGCTCGGCGGTGACAACGCGCCCGCTGACCTCGCCGGCTACGGTCCCGTCCCCGCGGCGGTCGCGCGCGCAATGGTCAGTAGCGCTGTCACCGACCGGCGTTCGCGCGCGACGCTGCGCCGGCTGTACGCGCATCCGCGATCCGGGGCGCTGGTGGCGATGGAGTCACGGGCACGCCTCTTTCCCCGCGGGCTGGCCGCATTCATCGGCCTGCGCGATCAGCGTTGCCGCACGCCCTACTGCGATGCGCCGGTCAGACACCGCGACCACGCGCGGGCGTGGGCCGACGGCGGCCCGACCACCGCGGACAACGGTCTGGGGCTGTGCGAGCACTGCAACTACGTGAAGGAGAACGCAGGATGGCGGGTGAGCACCGCCGTCGACGAAAACCACACGCACACAGCGCTATTCACGACGCCCACCGGCAAGGGCTACCGCTCGATGGCGCCGCCGCGCGTCCCCACGATCACGGTCAGCGAGCTGGAGATCCGCGTCGGGGTCCGCCTCGCGCGACACGCGGCCTAGGTGCCCTGGCCGGTGAGGCGCTCGACATCGATGACTTCACCGCGGTTGATGCTGACCCAGTCACGCCCGGCCAGGTAGGGACGCAGGCTCCGGCCGATGAGCTCGACGTCGGCGGGTGATTTGGGTCGCTGCAGCTCGTACACGTGGGGCAACTCGGCCATGCCGGTGACGACATTCCACAGCGTCAACGCCTGGGGACCGGTGGGCGGGTCCACCAAGACCGGTCCAAACAGGCACTGCCCCAACAAGAACAGGGTGGGAACACCATAGCCGCCGGCGTCGATGACCCGCTGATGGTCGTAGCGGATCTCGTCGTGGGTGGTCGGGTCGTCCAGCGCCGCGTCGAAAACCGACGGGTCGGCGCCGATGTCGCACAGCAAGCGACGGGCAACCGCGGGGTCGTGCGGTTTACCGCCCAGCGTGTGCAGTTCGTGGCCGATGGCGCCGTACCACCGATCCAGCAGCGCCATGTCCGTTCGGCGCAGCAGCGCCCCGATCCGCATCAACGACCACCCATAGGACCACTCCCGCTCCCACGGGTGCTTCTGGCCCTCGGACCGGTTGATCTCTTCGAGGCTGAAGAAACGCCAGTCGACGGTCATGCCGAGTTGATCGCGCACGTCGCGAATCCACAATGACGTTTGATAGGCGAACGGACACATCGGGTCGAAATGGAACTCCACCGCAACGCTCATGTTCGGACCCGCTTCGCCGCTCAGTAGTGATAGGTGTCCGACGGCGCGGGCGAATGATCCCGTTCTTCGTCGTCGAAGTCCGACGGTTCGATGCCGTAGGCGCGGGCCAGCTCGAGGATCTTCGTGGCCCTGGCAATCCGCGGCAGGTCGGAACCGTTACGAATCTCTCCCCCGTCACGTTCGAACTCGGCGAAAAACTCCTTCGCCCACGATATTTCGTCGTGCGATGGCGACAGGCCCTCGTTGACCACCGCGCACTGGTCCGGCGTCAGGCAGATCTTGCCGGTCATCCCGAATTCCACGGACACGGCCGTGGCCTCGATCAGTTTCAACGCATTCGAGCCGATCGTGGGCCCGTCGATGGCGCTGGGCAGGCTGGCCGCCTTCGCGGCGATCGTGAAGCGCGAGCGGGCGTAGGCCAGCGTGCTCGGGTCCTCCCCGAAACCGGTGTCGCGGCGGAAGTCTCCGATGCCGAAGGCGAGCCGGAAGGTGCCCTTCGCCGCGGCTATTTCGGTGATGCGTTCGAGCCCGCGGGCCGTCTCCACCAACGCCACGATCGGCACGTTGGGCAGCCGTTGGGCGGTCTCGGTGACGTGGTCGACCGATTCGACCATCGCCAGCATCACCCCTCCGACCGGCGTTCCCGCCAGTGCCGCGAGGTCGTCCGCCCACCACGGGGTGCCGAACCCGTTGACGCGCACCCAGTCGGTGTTGCCGGTGTCCAGCCAGCTCACCACGTTGTCGCGGGCGGCGTGCTTGTCTTTGGGTGCGACGGCGTCCTCGATGTCGAGTACGACGATGTCGGCCCGCGAGTGCACCGCGGACTGGAACCGGTCCGCGTGCGCACCGTTGACCAATAGCCAGCTCCGGGCCAAAACGGGGTCGATGCGGTAGCCGATGGCGTCGTCGGGCTCCGTCGCGCTGGTGTTGACCTGGTCGTACATTCGGTCTCTCGTGGTTATCGGTATCGGATTGGTGCCTTAACCGTAGCGATATCCCCAAACGGGCGGTTGGGCATGCCCCCTCGACGCAGAAATGGCCAGACCGCCCGAGGATCGAGCCCTCGCCCGGGCGGCCTGGCTGTGGAATTTTCGGCTAGTTGATGCCGACGACCTCCTGCGCGATGGCGGCAACGCGCGTTTGGGCGGCCGACACCACCCGCTGGCGGTTCTTGTTGGCCTCCTCGTACGCGATGATCGCCCGCACGTCGCTCGGATTGGTGAGGTCCTTCACCTCGGCGACGGCCTCGCTCACGTTGAGCTCGTCGTAGTTGGCGATGGGCAGCTCGTCGGCGTCGAGGACCCCCACGGAGGCGCGTGCCGCGTGCAGGGCGTCGGCGGTCTGCCGGGCCCCCTCGTTGCGGGTCACCCGCTCGGCCGCCTCGAGGGCGGCGTTCCGGGAAGCGACGATCGCCCGGGTCGCCACGTCACCCGCGTGCGCGCCCCTGCTGACCAGTTCGTTGAACGTCGGGCGGGCCGAGCGCAGCGCGTCCGCGGCCCTGTCGACACTGCGGACCGACCACTCGACCGGCAGGTTCACCAGTTTGACCGCGGTTCCGGCCGCCGCCTGCAACGGTGTGCGACGCAGCGCCGCCGGCCCACCGAGCGCATCCTCGGCGAGCACGGTCGTCAGCCAATCGACGGTCGCCGAATGAGCGGTGATCAGTCGCGTCGCCAGGCTCTCCACCTCGGGGAGCTCGGCGGCCACGGCCAGCGCCTTGAGGTAGCGGGCGCGGTCGAGCAATTGATCCTCCAGCGCCAGGTCGCCCAGCAGCGCCTCGTCGAACGGTTGCGCCTGTTCGGTCAGCGCCTTGACCGCCGCCGCGGCGCGGCCCAGGAACGGGCCGACGATGTCGGGGACGCCACCCAACCCGCGTATCGCCTTCTCGATCGCCTCGGAACGGTCACGTGCGTTCGACGCGTTCTGTGTCAGTTCCCGCTCGACGGCCTCGGTACGCGCCTGTGCGATGCGGGTTTCGGCAACCTGGATCTCGGTGTTGGTCAGCTGGTGCAAAGCGCGCAGCTGCGCCAAAACCGTCGTCTTGTCCGTTGAAGTCATTGAAAAACTCGCCTCCTGCGTTGATTGTCTGGATCGGCACGAAAGCGCCTTTGGGTCGGCTACCCATTCGGGCGCGGACAGATAACATCGGCACCCGGCGTGTGATCCAGATCGCTTTGGCCCCTGGGCCGAGGTGGCCGCGCCGGCGCGACCGCCCTCGTTTAGCGGTTTGTACAGCGGGTACGTCTCGACGAGCCGCACACAGCCCATGGTGCGAATTTCCAACTCCCAGAACACTGGAGGTATCGCGATGGCCGACATGATTGTGCAATCGCCCGACGAGGTCGTCGCTTTCCTGAAGGCGCAACACAACCTCATCGAGGACATGTTCGACGAAGTCCTGCACGCGTCCGACCCGCAGGCGCGGGAGAAGCCGTTCGTCGAGTTGCGTCAATTGCTCGCCGTCCACGAGACGGCCGAGGAAATGGTGGTGCACCCGCGGGTGCGCCGCGAGACCGACGACGGGGACGCCATCGTCGACGCCCGGCTCAAAGAAGAGCACGAAGCCAAGGAGCTGCTGTCACAGATCGAGGACCTCGATATCGCCTCGCAGCAGTTCGTCGACGCCGTGACCAGGCTGCGCGACGCCGTTCTCGAGCACGCACGGCACGAGGAGGAAGACGAGTTCCCCGTTTTGCTCCGGAAAGTCGACGAGGACGATCTCAAGCGGATGGGCGCGGCTGTGCGAGCGGCCGAGGCCATCGCGCCGACCCGCCCGCACCCCGGCGTCGAGTCGGCGAAGCTGAATTTCGCCCTGGGGCCGTTCGCGTCGATGCTCGACCGCGCCCGCGATGTGATCAAGCAGGCCATCGGAGTCGGCTAGGCCTGCACCGCCGAACTTTCCGTAGGCTCGACGAGGTGAGTGTCGCTCCGGATATGACCGTTGCCCTGCAACACCGGTTCTTCCGTGAGCTGCCGGAGATGGCCATGCGCTGGCAAGCGGAGGCCCCGGCCGAGCCGAGGCTGCTGGCGTTCAACGACGGGTTTGCGGCGGAGCTCGGACTGGACGCGGACTGGCTGCGGAGTCCCGACGGACTGCGCTTCCTGGTCGGCAACCTGGTGCCCAGCGGCGCCGTTCCGGTGGCCCAGGCCTACGCGGGGCATCAATTCGGCGGCTTCGTCCCCCGGCTGGGCGACGGACGCGCCCTGCTGCTCGGCGAGCTCGTCGACGCCGAGGGCCGTCTGCGCGACATCCACCTCAAAGGCTCCGGGCCGACGCCGTTCGCGCGCGGCGGCGACGGGCTGGCGGCGGTCGGTCCCATGCTGCGCGAGTACATCGTCAGCGAAGCGATGCACGCGCTTTCCGTGCCGACGACACGATCGCTGGCCGTGGTGGGCACCGGCCGTCCGGTGCTGCGCGAAGCGGAATTGCCCGGGGCCGTGCTGACCCGGGTGGCCAGCAGCCATCTGCGGGTGGGCAGCTTCCAGTACGCAGCGTCCTCCGGCGACGGCGAATTGCTGCGGCGCCTCGCCGACCATGCGATCGCTCGCCACCACCCCGGCGCCGCACAGGCCGAACGCCCCTACCTCGCACTGTTCGAAGGCGTGGTCGCGGTGCAGGCATCGCTGATCGCTCGCTGGATGCTGATCGGATTCGTGCACGGGGTGATGAACACCGACAACATGACGATCTCCGGCGAGACGATCGACTACGGACCGTGCGCTTTCATGGAGGCCTACGACCCCGACACGGTCTTCAGTTCGATCGACTTCTGGGGGCGCTACGCCTACGGCAACCAGCCCCTGGTCGCGGGCTGGAACCTCGCTCGGTTCGCCGAGACGCTGCTCCCCCTGCTCTCCGATGACATCGAGGAGGCGGTCGCGCTTGCGGAGGCATCGTTCGGCGTCTTCCAGCGCGAGTACGACGCCGTGTGGTCGTCCGGCATGCGCGCCAAACTCGGTTTACCGGCCGACATCGAAGCCCGAGACTGCACGGCGCTGGCCGACGACTTGCTTGCCCTGCTGAAGGACAGCCACGTCGACTACACCTCGTTCTTCCGCCACCTCGGCCGGGCGGCGCGCGGCGATGCCGAACCCGCGCGCGGATTGTTCGTCGACCTCGCCGGGTTCGACGCCTGGCTGTCGCGCTGGCAGAGCCTGCGCCCCGACGCCGACGTCATGGACCGGGCCAACCCGGTCTACATTCCGCGCAACCACCTGGTCGAGGAGGCCCTGGCCGCCGCGACGGCCGGCGAGCTGGGACCCGTCGAACAGCTCCTCGCTGCGGTGGCCGCGCCCTTCGACGAGCGGCCGGGTCTGGAGCGCTACGCCAGCCCGGCCCCGGAGGACTTCGGAAAGTACCAAACGTTCTGCGGCACTTAGGCTTACGTCAGCTTTGCGGCCTCGGCCTGGAGCTCGTCGAGCCGGCGGAGGGTCTGGTCGCGAGGCTCGGTGGGCAGCTCCACCAGCAGGTGCTCCACCCCGAGGGCGAGGTAGCCCTCCAGCTCGTTGGCCGTCGGCGCGCCGCCGTGGAAGCTGATCACCGGTACGTCCTGGCCGGCGACATCGCGCAGTCGCTGAAGTTGCGGGGCCAGCACCTCCGCGGACGGTGTCATCGACAGCCAACCGGCATGCAGCCGGGCGATGCGTTTGAAGCCCGCGGGCCCGCCGCCGAAGTACAGCGGCGGATAGGGCTTCTGCACCGGCTTGGGCCAACTGTAGATCGGCTCGAAGTTCACGAATTCGCCGTGGAACCCGGCCGTTTCGTGCGTCCAGATCTCGATCATCGCGTCGATCCGCTCGTCGACGACCCGGCCGCGAACCGCGGGATCGACGCCGTGGTTGGCGATCTCTTCGCGCAGCCAGCCCACGCCGACACCGAACCGAAACCGTCCCTGCGACAACAGGTCCAGTGACGCCACCTCCTTGGCCGTGTGGATCGGATCGCGCTGCGGAACGAGTGCGATGCCGGTACCCAGGACGAGCCGTTCGGTGACGACCGCGGCCGCGGTCAACGCCACGAAAGGATCCAGGGTGCGGTAGTACTTCGGCGGGATCGGTCCGCCCGCCGGATACGGCGTTACGTCCCCCGCCGGAATGTGGGAATGCTCAGCGAGAAACAGCGACTCGAACCCACGCTGCTCGAGCGCCTGCCCGAGCGCCACGGGATCGATGCCCTCGTCCGTCACGAATGTCAGCACGCCTAGACCCATGGTGCTCAGTCAACCGCATTCAGCTCGCCCCCGCGACCGGCTCCCCGCTCGACCCCGGTGGTACGACGCGCCGCACCCCACAGCCCGACGCCGATGCCGACGACCGCGCCGCCGAGACCGATGATCCGTTGCGAGGGTTTCAGTTCGTCGTGGACACTGATGCCGCCGAGCAGGTCCGCCGCGTCCGCACCGCCGGACGCCAGGAACCAGCCGCGGGTGTTCTTGCCGCGCAGCGCCGCCGCCGCCGCGAGCATGCCGCCGATCAACGCGTCGCGATATCCCATGGAGCGCAACAACAGTCGCGCGGTCGGAGCCGGGTCGCCCGGGTCTCCCCAGAACCGGTTCGCGCTCAGGGGGTCGATGAGGAACCAGATGCCGGAGGTGAGTCGGATGCTGCCCGCCAGTAGAGCGGCTCGGTCGATTGCCATGGTCTGCCAGCCTATGGGCACGCCCGCGCGAGCGGTATCGAGGCCGTCACTCCAGTGCGGGATCGGGCAGCCCGCACAGTTTGCACAAGGTGGCGAGCCCGTCGGGTGTGCCTGGCCAGTGCTTGGCGAGCGCCTCGGATCCCGCCTTGCGGCTGATCCAGCGCAGCACCAGGCCGACGATGATCACGTCGTCGGCGAACCCGATGACCGGGATGGCATCGGGGATCAAGTCGATGGGCGACACGACGAAGGCGATGAGCGCGACCAGCGCGATCCGGATCCGTCGCGGCAGTTCGTCGTCGGCGGCGAGGCGTTTCAACAGCCGAAGCACATCGGGCAGCAGGCGCACCAGGTCCTGCATGTTGGCCTGGGGTTTCATCAACCAGAGGGTGATGGCGAGGATCACCCAGATCACCGCAAACGCGCTTGCGAGGCCGATCAGAATCATCCACCAGTCAGACCACATCGTTCGATCTTCCTGGACGGGGTCCCGCGCCCTACGCGGCGCCCGGCGTCGGCCACGGAAACATGGGCCACATCCCCGTCGGCGGCAGCGTGGGACCTGGCGGTGGCTCGGTGGTCGGTTCCCCGAGGTGCTGGGGGCAGTAGGCGGCCACCGCGCTGACCGTGAACTTGGTTGCATCGTCCACGGAAAATCCCGGGTTGCTCGCCGACATGCTTTGGATGACGTCGGCCTGCGAGTGGCCCTGGTCCATCAGTTGGCAGGCCTTCTTCGCGACCCCGATCGCGACCGGCCCGCTCTTGACGGGAACGCCCGCCTGATCGAGCGCCGCCAGGAAACTCGCATCGGGGCCCGGCCCGTTGTTGCCGGGCGGATCGGCCTGCGCCGGAGCGGCGACGCCGATGAGGGCGGCGAAGCTCGCCAGCACGAGAAGCATCCGCACCGCTTCATCCTTGTACACAAAGCCGGTGTTGTCCTGTCGGGTGCGTCCCCCGCGATTCGGTGTGAGTTGAGGGGAACTCGGCTTAGTGTGGGTGCGGGATGAAGGACGAGTGCCAATGAACATCGACGACGAGCCCGTCACCACGCTGGAAGACCTCAGGGGCGACCTCGCGCAGCGGTACCGGCGGACGCCGAGCGGCGGGCAGTCGGTGGACAGCGCCGTCGTCGAGGCGGACATGGCGGCCCTCGACCGTGACGGCTACGTCGTCTGGGAGAACCTGCTCACCGGCGAGCAGTGCCGGCAGATCCGTGAGGTCGTGCGCCCGTGGCTCGCCCACACGGGACGCAACTCCTTCGAGGGCCGGCGCACCCAGCGCATCTACAGCCTGCTGAGCCGAACGCGGGTCTGCGACGGGCTGGTCGACAACCCCCGCGTGCTTGCGGTGCTCGATCGGCTGCTGATGCCCAACTACCTGCTTTCGGCGTTGCAGGCCATCAACATTCAGCCCGGGGAGGCCGCGCAGCTGGCCCACCACGACGACGGCTTCTATCCGGTTCCGCGGCCACGAGAACCGTTGGCGGCGGCCACGATCTGGGCCATCGACGACTTCACCGCCGACAACGGCGCCACGGTGCTCTACCCGGGCAGCCACCGTTGGGGCAAGCGCAGGCCCGGCCCCGACGATGCGGCCGTGCCCGTCGTGATGCCCGCCGGGTCGTGCGTCTTCTTCGTCGGGACCCTGTGGCACGGCGGGGGCGCCAACAGCACGGACCGCGACCGCCTCGCCGTCACCGCCCAGTACTGCCAGCCGTGGCTGCGGCCGATGGAAGCCTTCACGTTGTCGGTACCGCGCGACATCGCCCGGACGGTTTCCGACGACATTCGCCGCATGCTCGGCTACAGCATCCACCCGCCGTTCGTCGGCGCGGTCGACGGTCTGCACCCGCTGCGACTGCTGGAAACCGGGCAGGACTCGTAAGCCCCGTTCCCATCTGGCACTGAGGCCCGCGCCGGATGGCGCTGCGACTCGATCGCCTGGCTGCGGCTCAGGGCGACGGCGCTGGCCACCATCGCCGCGACCGAGACCGGCAGCTCGAGGGCCGTCGAGCGCCCCACCGCCAGGTGTTCACCCAGCACCGCGATGCCGAGCAGGACCGCGACAACGGGCTCCCCCACCAACATGATCGGCACCGACGCCTGCAACGCCCCGGCGTGGAACGCCGAGTTCTGCACCACCGTCACGGCGACGGCCAGGCCCACCAGGAGGTAGGGAGCGGGGACCGTGAGGAGACCGTGCCAGCCGCCGACGGCATAGCGGTGCGTGCAGATCTTCGTCAAGACGGCGATCATGCCGAGCAGGACCGCCACGGCGGCGCCCAGCAACATCGCCCGCGCACGCCCGACCGCGCGGCTCGCGGCGATGACGCAGACAACCAGCAACGGCACCGTCACCGACAACGCGAGGGTCCACGCCGGTACCGCGGGGCGGTTGTGGCCCTCGCGGGGCTGGCCGACGAGCACGAAGAGCGCCAAGGCCGCCGTCAGCAGCGTCGCCCAGCCCCATTGCGCCGCGCTGATCCGTTGGTGGCACAGCCGTGCGCTCATCGGCAGCGCGAACAGCAGCGACGAAACCAGCAGCGGCTGGACCAGAAGCAGGGATCCGTGGGCCAACGCCACGGCTTGAAAGACGTAACCGGCGACCGCTCCGACCGTGCCCGCCCACCACAACGGTTTGCGGGCCAGCGTGGTGACCATGGTTCCCGACATGCCGTCATCGGCCGGAACGTCCTGAGCGGCGCGCTGCCGGACGACGATCCCGACCGCGGCCCAGAACGCGGACAGCAACGCCGAGAAGATCGCGATCGCGTGTGATTGCACCCACCCCATGTCCGTTCGGGTACCCGGGACCTCGGCGACGTTAACTGCGCCGGGAGCGAACTACCTCATACGTCGTAGTAGAGGGCGAATTCGTACGGGGTCGGCCGGAGGTTGAACGGCGCAATCTCGTAGGTGCGCTTGTAGTTGATCCACGTCGCGATGACGTCCGGGGTGAAGACTCCGCCCTCGGTCAGGTATTCGCTGTCTTCCTCCAGACGATCGATCACCGCGGACAGCTGCGTGGGCGCCTGCGGAATCTCCGCGGCCTCCTCCGGCGGCAGCTCGTAGAGGTCCTTATCGACCGGCGGAGGCGGCTCGATCTTGTTCTTGATGCCGTCCAACCCGGCCATCAACTGGGCCGCGAAAGACAGGTACGGGTTGCCCGACGAGTCGGGGCAACGGAATTCCAGCCGCTTGGTCTTCGGATTGTTGCCGGTGATCGGGATGCGCACGCACGCCGACCGATTGCGTTGGCTGTAGACCAGATTGATCGGCGCCTCGAAGCCGGGAACCAGACGCTTGTATGAGTTCACGGTCGGGTTGGTGAAGGCCAGCAACGACGGGGCGTGGTACAGCAAGCCGCCGATGTAGTGCCGCGCAGTGTCGGACAGGCCGGCGTATCCCGTCGGGTCGTACATCAGCGGCACGCCGTCCCTCCACAGCGACTGGTGGCAGTGCATACCGGAACCGTTGTCGCCGAACAACGGCTTGGGCATGAACGTGACGGTCTTCCCGGCCTGCCACGCGGTCTGCTTGACGATGTACTTGTACATCTGATGGTCGTCGGCCGCGTGCAGCAACGTATTGAACTTGTAGTTGATCTCGGCCTGGCCGCCGCTGCCGACTTCATGGTGGCCCTTCTCCAGGGAATAACCGGCGTTGGTCAGGTGGGTGAGGATCTCGTCGCGCAGATCGACGTAGTGATCGGTGGGGGCCACCGGAAAGTACCCGCCCTTGGGGCGGACCTTGTAGCCGAGGTTGGGGCTCCCATCCGGCTCGGCGTCCTCTCCGGTGTTCCACCACCCGGATGCCGCGTCGACCTTGTAGAACGATTCGTTGGTGCTCGAGTCGAAGCTGACCGAGTCGAAGATGTAGAACTCGGCCTCCGGACCGAAATAGGCGGTGTCCGCGATGCCGGAACTGATCAGATAGTTCTCTGCCTTGCGGGCGATGTTGCGCGGGTCGCGCGAGTACACCTCGAGGGTGAACGGGTCGTGCACGAAGAAGTTCACGTTCAGCGTCTTGCGAGCCCGGAACGGGTCGATGGTCGCGGTCTCCGGATCGGGCAGCAGCACCATGTCGGACTCGTGGATCGATTGGAACCCGCGGATCGAGGAACCGTCGAAGGCCAGGCCGTCCTCGAAGACGCTCTCATCGAAGGCGTAGATCGGAATTGTGAAGTGCTGCATGGTGCCGGGCAAGTCACAGAAGCGGACGTCGACGTACTCGATGTTCTCATCCTTGGCGAGTTTGAAAATATCGTCGGGCGTCTTATCGGACACGCAACGCTCCTTAGCTTGATCGTCGGCACTGGCGTGCGAGCGTTTTGTACGCCTCGACCATTTCGCCCGCGTCACCACCGCAAGTCGAACCTGTTGCGTCACAGAAAGTCCATGGCATCGATTCCACGGCGGCCGGCTTCCGGTGGCACTTCCCTGCGCGTTGGCCGATAGTCATATGGACCACGCAGCTGCAGCAGAAGTAGGAGTAGTCATGCCACGCAACACAAACGGCGGTCGTCCGGCGACCAGCCGTGGCGATCGACGCGCGTAAGAATCGAACGAAGCCCCACGGGATGGGCGAGCTCTTTCAATTTCACCGCGAGATAATCGTCAGCGGTGACGACGCGCTGTCGAAGACGATCGCCGAGGAGCTGAGGGGCGCGGGCGCGCGAATCATCAAGATCAACACCGCCGCCGACCTGCTCGGGGCCGGGGTGCATCGCGCACGTGCCGTCGTGTGCGCGGGCCCCAATGACGCAGTGAACCTCGAAATCGCCTTGTTGGCAAGAGAGTTCAGCCCGAACGTGCGGGTGGTGGCACGGTTGGCCAACGACGTACTGCGCGAAGCGGTGGTTGCTGTCAACGGTCCCGGCGCGATCTTGGACGTCGCCGACCTCGCGGCGCCCTCGATCGTCGAGGCAGTGTTGTCACGTAACGCGCACCAATTCGACACGGCGGGTATCGAATTCGTGGTCTGGGGATCCGAGGCGCCTTACAGCGCGACGCTCCGGGAGATCTACGCCGACCTGGCACCGGTCGCGGTGGTTCACGGCAAGAATTCGCCCGCTCCCGGTGAGGTGGTGCCATGCCCCGGACGAGATCTGCGGGTCTACGCCGGCGACTGGACGTCGATGATCGGCGTGAAGGACGAATTGGAGGCCCGCGGAATCACCTTGCCTCCCCCGGCCGCGACGCGCGCTCGCCACTCCCCGATCCGGCGGGTCATCGACGCGGCGCGCGCCATCCGAGACGAAGTGAACCCCATGCTCTTCCCCTCGCTGGCGTTCGCGCTGCTTCTCACTCTTGGCTCGACGGCCGTGGTGCGCTTCGCCTATCACAACCCCAAAATGTCGTGGATCGACGCCCTGTACTTCGCGTCCGAAACGATCACGACGGTGGGTTACGGCGACTTCAGCTTCGCCCAACAATCCACTTCCCTGCGGCTGTTCGGCGTCTTGTTGATGTTCGGCGGCGCAAGCGTCACCGCCATCCTCGTCGCGTTCCTTGCCGACCTCCTGCTGTCGCGCCGCTTCGTCCAATCGGCCGGACTGCGGCGCGCGCGCCACATGCACGACCACGTCGTCGTCGTCGGGTTGGGTTCGATCGGGGTGCGCGTCGTCAGTGATCTCGCGGCAGCCGGATACGACGTCCTGGTCATCGAGCCGGACGACAGCAACCGCTTCCTGCCGACCGTGGCCGAACTCGATGTGCCGGTGATCTTCGGGGATCCGACGATGCGCCAGACGCTGCAGTCGGCGCGCATCGACCGCGCCCGCGGGGTGGCGCTGGTGACGCAGGACGACATGAAGAACATCGAAACCGGGATCGTGCTGCTCGAAATGCTGGGATCCGACACGACGGTGCCCATCGTCATGCGCGTTCAAGGCCGCGCGCTGGGCACCGCGGTGCACCGGCGGTTCGGTTTCGAGAACGTGCGCTCGATCGTCGACCTGGCGGCGCCGTGGTTCATCGGCGCGGCGATGGGCTTGCAGGTGCTCGGCACGTTCTGGGTGGGCCAGCGCTCCTTCATGGTCGGCGGGATGCTGGTGGCGGCGGGCAGCGAGCTCGACGGGCTGCGGATGGTCGATCTGTCCACTCAGACGCGCGTCATCGCGATCACCCGGCCGGAAGGGCCGGTCAGGTTGCGCCCGCGCCGCGACGCCCGCCTGAAAGCCGGTGACACCGTCTACCTCATTGGCCCGTACCGAGAACTGATCGCGACGCTGCGCAAGGGCCAGCCTCCGCCGCTGATGACGATCAACGGCGAGCGCACCGTGGCATTGGCGGCCGCACGGTCGACGCGCCGGCCGGAGGTGCGCCCACCAAGGTGGGCGCCCGATCCGGACGGTTAACGAACGGCTAAAAGTCGAGCCAGTTCATCGCGCCCTGTTGTGATGCGCAGCACATTTGTGCTTTCTTTGTATCCGAGGTCACAAACGCGATGGGAGCTTCCATGGCCGCACCCCACGGATCGAGCAAGTACGTAGTCGTTGCACCGCGCGCTAATGGAGCGGTCCATTCACATCGGATACTGCTGGCCCTGGTCGTGGTCATGGCCCTCATCGCAGCGATCACCGGAGTCGTCGTCGCCGCCTCGACGGGGCACACCACCGCCGCGCTCGTGATCGCCGTCGTGGCCGGCGGGTGGTTCTCCGCCGCCCTCTGCTAGCTGGCGACGGCGCCGGGGCAGTACTTGATCCGGCCGAGGTCGACCCACATGTTGGCGCGCTTGGCGGCCTGCTGCGGGGTCAGCCCCGTAATGCTCTGGTTGTTCGCCTGTTGCATCGCGCCGACGATCTGAGCGCGTGACCAGCCCTGTGCCATGGCGTTGCACATCGTCTGTTCGGTCTGCATTTCGTAGTTCGGCCAGTCCGGCGGGAAACCGATCGGGTCGGCATGGGCCGCAGCGAGTGTGGCCGGCAGCGACGCCGAAGCAACGAACGCGATCACGAACGACACGGCGATGAGCAGCCTTCTCGTGATGGACGGGGGTGTGAGCGACAGTTGCACGGACACTTCTCCTCGATTCAGCGCCTCGATGATTCGGAGGCTCGACAAGCGGTGGCCCCCGTTCATCAATGGTAGGGCTTGGGTGCGTTGACCGGGCCAGAAGCCGGGCACGGAGTCAACGCGCGCGTTCGGTTCGGTGCGCCTATCACCGCCATGTGGACAGAAACCGTTCCGGCGGCCGTCTTGCGGCGCCCCCGGCCGGCCATGCGAGGCTACGTCGTGTTGACGAGCGAACCGTCGCTAAGGAGGCAAGGTGAGAGCCCTGGTTGCGGGCGCCGCGGGCTTCCTGGGGTTCCACCTCTGCGATCGGCTCCGCCGCGACGGCATGGAGGTCGTCGGGCTGGACAACTTCTGCACCGGCAGCCGCGCGAACGTGCAGCGACTCGCGGGCGATCCGGGCTTCAGCTTCTTCGAGCACGACATCACCCGGCCGGTCGGCTCGGCCGTCTCGGGTCCGCTGGACGTCATCTTCAACATGGCGTGCCCGGGCTCGCCCCGGGCCTACCAGCGGGATCCGTTGTCCACGCTGGACACCAACTACGTCGGGACCAGGAACCTGCTGGAGTTGGCGCGCGAATCGGGGGCGACCATTCTTCAGGCGTCCACCAGCGAGGTGTACGGGGATCCGGCAATCCATCCGCAGGCCGAAAGCTACTGGGGCAACGTCAATTGCTTCGGCGCGCGCGGATGTTACGAAGAGGGCAAGCGAGTCGCCGAGACGCTGATGCTCGAGTACGCGCGCCGCTATGGTGTCCCCATCAAGGTCGTCCGCATCTTCAACACCTACGGTCCGGGGATGGATATCGAGGACGGGCGGATCATCTCGACGTTCATCGTCCAGGCGCTGCGCGGCGACCCGATCACCATCTTCGGTGACGGCAGCCAGACGCGGTCCTTTTGCTACGTCGACGATCTCGTCGACGGGCTCGTGAAGATGGCGGTGAGCGAACCCTCCTTCACCGGGCCCGTAAACCTCGGCAGTCCAGCCGAACTCACCGTCCTCGAAACAGCGACCATGATCAGGGAAAGGACCGGATCCACCTCGCCGACCGTCTTCAAGCCGCTGCCCCCGGACGACCCGAAGAGGCGCAAGCCGGACATCTCTCTCGCCGAGTCCAGCCTCGGCTGGCGCCCACGCGTCCCGTTCGAGCAGGGGCTCGAGCGGACGATCGACTATTTCAGATCGAAAGTGGGCCTCCCGCGATGAGATTCGTGCTGGCAACGCTGGGAACTCGCGGCGACATCGAGCCGTGCGCCACCATCGCCCGGGAACTGCAACGCAGGGGCCACGACGTGCTGATGGCGGTCCCGCCCAACTACGTCGGCTTCATCGAGTCGGCGGGCCTCACCGCGGTCTCCCACGGCCCCGACCAGGTGCGGCAGAACGCAGAAATCGCACGCAAATACGGGCCGACGCCGAATCCTGTTGCCATGGCGTGGGAAATCTTCCGGGACATCACGCAAATGTGGCCGGGGCTGGGCAGGGCGCTCACGTCGCTGGCCGACGGGGCGGACCTGCTGCTGACGGACGCCAGCGAGCAGGGGCTGGCAGCCAACGTTGCGGAATACTATGGGATTCCACAGGCCGCCATGCACATCTACCCCATCGCTCCGAGCGAAACGCTTTCGCCCGTAACCAAAGACGCCGAAGACGAGCTGCGCCGAGCACTGGGGCTGTCAGCGGAAATGGGCCCATCCGCGCCGCACCCAGTGGAGATCCAGGCCTATGACGAATTCTTCTTTCCGGGACTGGCGGCCGAATGGGCGCAACACGGTGTCCGGCGACCTTTCGTCGGCGGGCTGACGCTGGAGCTGCCGACCGAGGTCGACGACGACGTCGCGTCATGGCTCGATGCGGGAACACCGCCAATCTATTTCGGTTTCGGCAGCAGCGCGCGCGTCGCATCTTCCGTCGACATAGTCACGATGACCACCGCCTGCGCCCAACTAGGCGAACGCGCGTTGATTTGCAGCGGCGTCAGCGACCTCAGCGACCTCCCGCAGTCCGAGCACGTGAAGCTGGTGAGCTCGGTGAACCATGCGACCGTTTTCCCCGCTTGCCGCGCGGTCGTCCACCACGGGGGTCCCGGCACCACGTTCGCGGGCATCCGGGCCGGAGTCCCTACGCTGGCCCTGGCCGTCTCGGTCGACCAGCCGCTCTGGGCGGCCGCGGTCAACCAACTGGGAGTGGGCATTGGACGGCTCTACGGCGAAACCACGCTCAATTCGTTGGTCGCGGATCTGCGGTCCATCCTCACACCGCAGTGCATGGCCCGCACCCGCGAGGTCGCCGCCCTGATGGCCACACCCGCGCAGAGCGCCACCACGGCGGCCGACCTCTTGGAGGATGAGGCCCGTCGCGGTCACTCGACCGAGGAGCAAGCGCCGCCGACCGCGGAATGATCGATACGCGTGTCAGCGCGGGGCGGTCGAATGGTGGATCTGCGCGGCCGAGACGCTGTCATAAGACGGCAACGCGAAGTCGGGCGAGGCACAGATGTCGGCGCTGTCGCGGACCCGGTCCAACCAGTAACTCTGATCGGCGGCGGACGCGCAGGCGTAGAGCTTCATGTAGGTCGCCGCGAACGGGAACAAGAAGCCGTTGCCGACCGCCTGCCAGACGGCCGCCGCCACGCCCGGGGTTTCGACGCCCCGGTAGTCGTCCAGCGCGATCACGCCACGTGGCGCAGCGTGGGTCACGGCGAGGTGGATGTCCTTCGCCACGCACCGGTAGCTGTGACAGCCGTCGATGTGGGTGAACCGAAGTGCCCGTTCGCCAAGATCGAGCTCCGACGACGGGCAGACCTCGAGCTGTGGCCGGCGAGTGTGGAACCGGTCCCAGTTGGCCAGGAACTGCTGCTGGTCCAGGCCCGCGTACTGCCGGCGCGGGAGCGGCGCGAGGTCGTCGTGATCGACCACCGCATCGAAGAGATCGCAGATCACCAGTTCTTCGTCGTCACGCAGGCCGTAACCCATCAGGATGGCGGACTTGCCCTGGTATGTGCCGATCTCGAGCATGTCCCCCTTGATGCGCTCGGCCGTCTGGCAGGCGAGCAGCTTGGTGAAAAGCGCGACATCGGCCTCGAAGAACCAGCCGTCGACGTTGTCCATCTGCTCGGCATAGAGGTTCCATACGGCATCGGTCATGATGCGCTCCTGCGCATGAACTCCTCCCAGGAAGGTTCGTGGTGGCCGACGTTTTCAGATGTGCGCCGTGCGTTGAAGGGTATCAATGGGTCACGCGACTCACTCGGGGCCTTTGGTCCTTCGGCTTGGATCTCTTCGGCCCTGACAGTCACGGCCGCCCCGAGTGATCCTGCCGGTGGGTACACGGCCGATCAGGGAAGAACTCCAAATGTGGCAACCACCACGTGGCGCCGTCTTGGTAGGCGTTGATGGCTCGGCCGCGGCCCTGCGTGCCGTCCGGTGGGCGGCCCGGGATGCGGCGCTGAGGAAGGCGCCGCTGACCCTGGTGCATGTCGTCGACGCCCTCTTGCCGGAGTGGTTCGAGGTCGCCGCGCTGGCCGGCTTCAGCCAATGGCAGGAGCAGCGGGCACGCGATGTCATCTCGTCGGCGATCAAGGTCGCCGAGGAGAACACCGGTGAGCGCGATCCGGTGCAGATCGACGGCAAGGTGTTGCGTTCTGCCACCGTCCCGACGCTCATCGACCTCTCCAAAGCCGCGGAGATGGTCGTGGTCGGCTACCGGGGACACGGCGGCGTCCTGGCCGGCAACTTCCTGGGCTCGGTGAGTTCGAACTTGGTTTACCACGCGCATTGCCCGGTCGCCGTAATCCACGACGACAAAGCCCTGACCGGCAATGGCGCGCGGGCACCGGTGCTGGTGGGCATCGACGGCTCGCCGGCGTCGGAAGCGGCCACTGCCATCGCATTCGAGGAAGCCTCCCGGCGCGGTGTCGGGCTGGTGGCCATGCACGCCTGGACCGATCCCCGGGTTGCCGGCTCCAAGGGGTCGTTCCAGGACGCCAAATGGGACGCTCAACTATCCGAGGAGGAGGCGACGCTCGCTGAGCGACTGGCCGGTTGGCGCGAACGCTATCCCGACGTGGGGGTCGATCGCAGGATCGAAATCGGTGATCCGGCGCGTTGGCTGATCGAGGCGTCCCAGCGCGCGCAACTCGTCGTGGTCGGCAGCCACGGCTGCGGCTGGGTCAGGGGCAGGTTGCTGGGATCGGTCGGGGCGGCGGTGGTCAACCGGGCCAAGGTCCCGGTGATCGTGGCGCGCCGGTCGTGACGGCGGCCGCTCGCTAGTTCCCCGGCCTGACGGGCACGAGGTCTTCGGTGAGGGCCTCGTCAGCCAGATCTTCGAGTTCCTTGCCTTTCGTCTCCGGTCCGATCGCGTAGCCGAGCAGCGTCAGCGCCCAAAGGCCGGCGAGCGCCAGATACGGCGCCTCGAGCCCGTAATGCGTGATGCCCCAACCGACCACGGCCGGGGCCGCGATGGAGACGACGCGGCCGCCGCCAACTGCGATGCCGAAACCCGTGCCGCGCAACACCGTTGGGAAGAGCTCTGAGACGTACGTGTCCCCGACGCCCCACAGCCAGCCGAGGGTGGCGATGGCGATCGCACCGAAGACCAGGTAGCGGTCCAACGAGTGGGAGGTGGCGGCCAGGACGGTCGAGACCAATTCGATCACTCCGGCGAGGATCGCCGAGGGGCGCCGGCCCACCCAATCGGCGAGCGCGGTTCCCAGGTAGACGAATACGACCTGGAGCAGGAAGAACAGCAGCGCGTAGCGGATCGCCTCGATCGAGGAGGCGTGGAACCTCTTGACGATGTACGTCGTCAAGAAGACGGTCACGCCCCAGTAGCCGACCGCGTTGGCAGTGTAGATCAGCCAGCCGGAGAACAGTCGCCGACGCACGCCGGGAAGGTGCCACAGCCGCGGCTTGCTGGCCCCGTTGTCGACCCGGGCCTGCACGTCGGTGTACCGGTGCGATTCGGCTATTCCCCGCCGGACGAGGAACAGGACGACGGCCGGGACGATCGCCACGATGAAGGCGGACTGCCAGCCGAACCGCGGCACCAGGGCCAGCGCGACGGCCGCTGCGAGGACATAGCCCAGGGAGAAGAAGGAGAAGATCACCCCGCCGACTCCGAGGGCGCGCGTCTTCGCAGGCCAGACCTCGGCGGTGTAGGGCGCACCGACCGCCAGTTCCCCGGCACCGCCCACCCCGGTGAGGAAGCGAAGTCCGGTGAAGGCGGCGACATTCGCCGTGAGCCCGGCCAATGAGGTGGTGATGCCGTAGAGCAGGATCGACGCCCCGAGGGTGGTCTTACGCCCCCACCGGTCGGCGGCGTATCCGAAGCCGATGGTGCCGATTGTGTAGCCCAGCAGGAAGATTGAGCCGATGTAGCCGGCCTCGGCGTCGGTGATATGCAACGTCTTCTTTATGTCCGGCAGCACCAAGCCGTAGATGTTCACCGCGTACGAGTCGAAGCCATAACCCAATCCGGCTGTCACCGCGACGAAGAGGGCCTGCTTGAACGTGGCGGGTAGGGCTCGAGGTACCTGGGTCGTGGGGCTGCCCACATTTGACGTCACCTGAGGGAAGGTATGCGCGAGGCCCCGTGCGCAAAAGGATCACAATCCGCCTGATCGGAATCGGCGCCGCGCCGATCCGAGGTAGCTTGGCACCGGGCTCGCCGGGCCATACGGCTTGTCGCGGCGGCCTGGTAGGGATGGAAGAAGCAAGCGGTGAGGACTCATCCCAGTTGACGCCCTCCGAGCGGCGGGGTCCCGCGGTGGCGGGAATGCTCGCAGCGTGTCTCGTGCTGGTGCAGTGCACCGCCGCGCAGCCGCCTCCGGCGGCACCGTCGCGGTCCGCTCCACCGTCATCGTCGGCCGATGGGTCATCGTCGGCCGGTGCGCCGCTTGCACCCGCCGGCGCGACCGTCGAACCGGTCACCGCCGCCGAGCTCGGCGCGAGCTGGCGGCCGGGCTGCCCCGTCGAGCCGGAGCGCCTGCGACGGATCACCTTCGACCACATCGGTTTCGACGGCCAGGCGCATCGGGGCGAGCTGATCGTGTACGAGGACTTGGTGCCGGACGTCACCGCGATCTTCGACCAGCTCTACCGGCTGCGTTTTCCCGTCGAGAAGATCCGCACGGTCGACCACTATCCGGATGCGGATGACGAATTGTCCATGGAGGACAACAACACGTCGGCGTTCAACTGCCGAACCATCCCGGGGACCGACGAATGGTCTCCGCACGCTTACGGCCGGGCGATCGATCTCAATCCACTTGTCAATCCGTGCCTGTACGCAAGCGGATATTTCGAACCGCGCAACGCGGCGGCCTACCTGGACCGCAGCCGCACTGATCCGGGACTCTTACACGCCGGCGACCCGGCGGTCCGGGTCTTCACAGATCGTGGCTGGCGGTGGGGTGGTGAGTGGACGGCTCCCCTCGATTACCAACACTTCGAGCGGCCCTAAAGGCCCAGGGCCTGAGCCGCTGCCGTGGCAATCTCACCGCGCAGATCCGACATCGGTGGACTGCCCCGGGTGTGAATCGAATTCGAGAGCACCACGACGTAGGTGTCTGAGCTCGGGTCCATCCACACGGAGGTTCCGGTGAAGCCGGTGTGGCCGAAGCTACCGATCGGGAAGACGACGCCCCGCGGCGCGGACTGGCCCGTATCGATATCCCAGCCGAAGCCGCGCAGGTTCTGCCCCGCGATCGCCGGATAGTGCGGGGCGAGCAGCGGATCCGCTCTGTTCGGTCTCTTCGCGACGGCCGCTCGGGCGGCGGCGTTGGCCGCCTTGAGTTGCTCGAGCGTGTGTCCCGGTTGCTGCGGACTGGTCATCATCTCGAGAGTTGTTTGCGCCAAGGGGAATTGGCTCGGACGGCCCGCGAGCCGGTCAAGCAGTGCCTGGGCAAAAACGCCGACATCGTGGGCCGTCGAGAACACGCCCGCATGCCCGGCCACTCCCCCCATGCGCCGCGCCGTCGTGTCCTGCACAGTGCCCCGGAGCAGGTGATCAAGGTCCGGATTCTTGCCCGGATCCCCTCTGCCCTCTTCGTCTCGTGCCGTCGGTGCGATGCGGGGCAGCAGACCGGTGTTCCAGGTGCCCTCTGGGCAGGCCGCCGGCGCTTGGTCTTGCGGCGCGGGAGCCCAGGCGACCGCGGCGCCCAGCGTCGTGTGCGGACCACACGCTTGCGCCGGGGGGAGGTAACGGGTGTCTGCCATGCCGAGCGGCTCAAACACCTGTCGCTGAACGTAGACGTCCAGGGCCTCGCCGGTGGCCTTCTCGATCAGCGCTCCCAGCAGGATGAAATTGATGTCCGAGTAGCGGAAAGCCTGGCCGGGGTCCGACTCCAGTGGCGTGGTGAGCGCGCGATGAAGGCCCTCTTCCTTGTCGGCCTTGTCCAGCCCCCACAGGTCTCCCAGGTTCACGTCCCCGGTTTCCCCGGACGTGTGGGTGAGGAGCATGCGAACGGTCACCTTTGCGCGGCGCGGATCGTTCCCGGTGTTGAAATCGGGCAGGTACTGCTGCACGGGGTCGTCGAACGCAACCTTGCCTTGCTCGTAGAGCTGCATGACCGCGGTCGCCGTCGCGAGGCTCTTGGTCAACGACGCCAAGTCGAAGATCGTGTCCTCGGTCATCGGCTCGGCGGGTGCCTGCGACCCGTCCAGGCCGGGTTCGCCGGCCAGCTTGCGGGAACCGTAGGCCTGGTGGAAGGCGACCTTGCCGCCGTGACCGATGACCACAACCGCACCCGGCAACCGGTTCGCCGCGATCGCGTCGTTGATCAGCCGGGAGATTTTTGTGAAGTCAACCGCGGGCGCCGGGTCGGGCGGTTTGACGATTGTCGCGACGTCCGGTCCGGGAGCCCGCGTGCTTGCACCCAAGGCTGGGCGTCCCGCGTCGCCACGCGCGCAAGCCGCGGTCATTGCCAGGAAGACGGTCCCTGCGGCGATCGCGCTTCGGATCGCACCGCGAAAGCCTGCGGCGACCGGTCGATTCATTGTGGCGCCCATCTCGTTACCTGCGATTTTGTTTCCGGATCTTGACGGCGTCAAGCGATCACGCCCGTATCGTGAGGGCGGTGTGCGAGCCTGCACCCGGCCGGCCCCAGAAGCCGCCAGCCGTCGTCAGCCGTCGCCGGCTGTTAGCGGTGGCCGGCGGCGTGGGCGTGGGGGTGGCTTCCATGATCCGATCCTGGCCGCCTTCGGCTCGGCGACCTTCCCCGACGTCGACCGGCGTCAGCCTGAGGGCGGAGAGTGCGGCACCGTTGCTTTGCCGCGACGCCTGGGGCGCGCGCCCAGCGGGCGCTGGCGGAAGGCGCCACACCATCACCCGGATGACCCTGCACCACGAGGCCGTCGTCCTTGGCGACAACCGCAATGCCCCGGGCCACCTGCGACGGGATCAGCGGTACCACCAGGATCAGCACGGCTGGATCGACATCGCCTATCACGTCGGCGTGGACCGCAACGGCAACATCTACGAACTCCGGAGCACCGAAATCGCGGGTGACACCGCGACCGACTACGACACGACGGGCCATTTCCTCGTGCTGTGCGAGGGAGACTTCGATCAAGAGGCCGTGTCGGAGGCCCAGCTTCAGGGAGCGGCTCGCGCGTTCGCATGGGCCGCCCAGAATTTCCGTATAGCAACCGCCACGTTGGCGGGCCATCGCGACCTAGCCCAGACCTCTTGCCCTGGTGGAAATCTCTATGCCCACCTTTCCTCGGGTGACCTGAAACGCCGCATCGACGATCTGCTGGCCGCGGGCGGAGTCGACCTCCAGCGCTTCTGCGGACCCGACGCCGCCGCAAGAGTCGCGGCAATCGAGGCCGGCGACTGACGAGCGCTGCGCGCCGTTGGCCGGGTTGACCGGCGGCAATCGACCACGGCGGATTTTCTACAAGCGCACTAGTGCAAAGCCGCTTCGCGGGTATAGAATTCCAGGACGTTACAACCCTCAATTCGGCGGGACGTAGGCGTCCGGAATTGGGTCTAAGTCGGACGGGACGTGGGCGTCCGCGGCACATATGGCCAATGCCAAGACCTTTCACAGCCAGAAGGTTTCCATGAAACAACTGTGTGACGACCTAACCCAATTCGCTATCCAGGTGCGCCAGATCGGATATTCCGTCAACGGCGGCGTCGGAGAGCGGGAATGCCTGGACCTGAGCGCACGCATGCTCGCCGCGGTTAAGCAGGCTCAGGCCCGGGAGCTCACCGAACTCGCTGAGACACCCAGCGACCGCGAACAGACTGGCTAGAAGGATGACCGACAGGGCCAGTCAACTCTGGCCCGGCGACCTCATCGCCCAAGCCACGGACATCATCACCGACCGGTTCCAACTCGACGGCACGCAAGCCTTCGAAGTGCTCCGCAGAATGTCACGCGACACCAGGATGCAAATGTGTGTGGTCGCCGAGCAGATCATCAACCACGATGTGCCGGTGGACGCCGTGCTCCGCCTGGAAAACGGAGCTGATTGAACAGCAACGCGCTGCCAAGCGGGTTCCATCGCCCGGCGCGTGTCGGGTTACCCCGCAGCGTGTGTCAGTGGAGCCGCTGGAAGCGAAACGTCAGGTCCACCAAGGCTTTTGGTCATTCTGCATTACCAGGAGCCGCCGGGCTCGTGGTGGTCGTTGAGGTCGTCGGACCCGTTGAGGTAGTAGGACTCGTTGAGGTAGCAGGACCCGTTGAAGTCGTAGGACTCGTTGAGGTCGTAGGACTCGTTGAGGTCGTAGGACTCGTGGGGCTCGTCGTCCGCGCCGGGCTGGTCGGGCTCGTCGGGCTCGTCGGAGTCGTGGGCGTGGTACTCGCCAGGCCCGGGCCTTCGCCGCACCAGTCCGCCACATCTTTCGGATACTGCTCGAGCGGTGGAGGACAACGCTGCCCCGGCGGGAAATTGGCGCCGGCGTTGAGCAGATCGCAGGGCACATAGACCTGCTTGCCCTTGGGAGTGTTGGTCAGACACTTCGTCGGCGGCTCGCCATGGGCTTGGACGGGAATGGGGGCCGCCGCCACCGCCACCACCGCACCGAGCGCCCAAGCAAGACGGCGATAGGTCATGAGAGCTCCTCACTCGCTCTTCCGATACACGTTCCCGCGATGCGGTGTCGGGCGTGCACAACGTGACATCGCCGTCGTATGGCGATTAAAGCCGCTCACCCCAGGCAAAATCCAACCGGCCTTGCCTAGTCTTATCCTCCCTCGGCCGTTTCCACACCCATCCGGTGTAGCCCGCCGGCGGTGCTTCGACGAACGGGCTTGGTGGAGTTGAGTGTGACGATGCTGCGCGGGCGTCGTTGCTGTCAGTCATGCTGCCCGGTGGCCAATATCGAGGCTGTCCTAAGTGACAACAGGTGCCGGTCTAACCCTGCGGTCTAACGATCATCCACCCGTTGTCACCAGGCAGCACACGGGTTGAGCGGGTGACGGCTGCGACCCGGAAGGGATGACCGTTGTTGGTGATCTCGGTGTGTCCCTGCCTACCCTCTGACGTCCAGTTCAGGGTTGCGGTCCACTCGCAGGTGCAACTAGTCGTAACCGCAGTCAGATTCCAGACTTCCGTCGGGTCCGAGGCGCTGATCGAGTGCGGCAATTCCACGGGACGGCGCACCTCGCCTTCTGGAACAGCCCCCTCGTCCGGGATAGCGGTGACAGTGAGAGGTGTTGTGTCCAGGTTTGCCTGGAACCGATATGGCTTGAGTCCCCCACATTGTGCCCACGTGTTCGCCCACGTAGCTTGCAGTGGGTTTGTACGGGAGACCACATTGATCGAGATGCTGTCGACCACAACCGTGTGTCCATTCCGCGCCTGCAAATCCACCGTGACGTAGTTGCCGCTTGCTGGGATGCCTCCGTTAGCGGCCGCCCACGCGTCCACGTCATCCCTGGGAAGCACCATGGGCAAGTGCTGCGGATCCTTATTGAAGACCCATCCTTCCCCGCCATGTTGACAGCTGGCTCTGGACGACGGAACCCTTGCGGTGGCAGACAAGTACTCCTCCGGACTGATTACCTTGGTGAACCAATGCAAGGGCCCGCCTACGGCCCAAGCAACAACCGGAACGACAACTGCTGTGGTCAGTACACCGCCCACCCACACCAGAATTTTCGTCCAACGGCTTCGGGGAGAAGTGGTGACTGCGTCGTCCGGCGGCGTCTGATTTGTGTCCTTTGCTGACACGGTGTCCCCTCACCCTCAGAACAGCCGATATGACTGCTGCAATATCTCGGACACGGACCTGCGGCGAAACCAGGCGCCTACAGGCGCAGTCCCTTCACAAGACGATCACGATGTGCACCGATGTTGCATTTTCTCGCTAACCGCCAACAGAGTCTTTGGCCCTCAGAAGTGCGAATCCTCTTCGATATATCTGCGCTCGGCTGAATGAGGATCTGGCCCGGCGTTTCCAGCCGATGAAGGGCTCACTTGATGAATAAGCGGTTCCAACACACCCAGGGAATCTCGCGAAAACTTTGGCCCCCATCGAACCCCTTGCACGGTTCAAATCGGAACTACTATTCGGGAGTCTATAAATCAATCTTGACGGGAATCGTGACGCTGGGGACGATTCTGCGCCTTAATGGCCTTGCTTCGTGAAGGAAAAGAAGAAGGGCCGCATCTCTGCGGCCCTTCTGTTGTGGAGCTGCCGGGAATCGAACCCGGGTCCAACGGCATTCCCTCAAGACTTCTCCGTGCGCAGTCCACTATGCCTCTGCTCGGATCTCCTGGTCACGCGGACTAGCCAGGATGACGATCCCAGTCGCTGTTGGTGTCCCGATGACTCCCGCGACCGGACTCATCGGTGGATCCCTCTAGCTGACGCCAGGCTCCGGGTCGAGGGCTTTCCCGGTCTGACGGACTAGCTGTCGCTTAGGCAGCGAGAGCGTAGTCGCGCTGATGTGAATCGGCGCTTATCTGGTTGCAACGACGCTTACGGTGGTCTCTTGCCTGCACCGGCACGCTTCCCTTGATTCGATGCGCGATGTCGAAACCTTTCAGCCCCTCGCACACCCGCCGATTTTCGGCAGGAAAATCAATGGTACGCCGATATCAACGCGCGGCAACGGAGTTGTCTTCCCGAGCGGCGGCGATCAGATCACGAAATTGAGGTGCTCGACGACCCGGGCGGCCACGTCCTGGTCTCCGCCGAGGTCGACGTCCTGTGACCGCGAGGCACACATCGGGCGCCCGCCGGCGAGCCGGGTGAACTGCAGCCCGTCCAGCCGGATCGTCACCGTCGGCTCCAGACCGCCGAAGTCGTCGACCACCTGGGCCCGGCCGTCGACGCTGACGCGGATGCCGCGGGCAAGCGGCCCGGTGAGCTCGAACAGCACACGCGAACCCTCGGGCGCGTTCGCCCGCTTGCCCACCACGTAGCCCATCGTCGCGGCGATCTCGGCGAGGGACAGTTCCGACGCGGGCCCGACGAGCTGATCGTCGGACGACGGCCGCCCCAGGGCCTGACGAATGTCCTGCTCGTGCATCCAGCAGTCGAACACGCGGACCCGCATGAACCGCCCGTAGCTCTCCGGACCCACCGGTGTCAGCGTCACGGCGTCCCACTCCTCGGCGGGCATGCCCGCCAGCGCCCTGCGCCGTTCGTCGGTGATGCCCTTGAAGCGTTTGAGCACGTCCGCGCCGGATTCGGCGGCCAGGTGACGCACCCAGCACTCATTCATCACTCCGATGTCGTTGCGGACATGCTCCAGTGCCGAGACGTCGATGTCGGGCTGGGGCGCGGGGGCGCCGGCGAGGAAGGATTCGGTGCCGATCATGTGCGCCACCAGCGCCTTGACGTCCCAGCCGGGCAACGGACTGGCCGCCTGCCATTCCGCTTCCGGCAACCCGTCCAGCAGTGTGGTGATGTCGTCCCACACCGCGAACAGACCAGCGAGCACATCGGACTTGTCCAGCTTGGTGACGGGGCGATCGGCCATGCTCGGATAGTAGGCCGGTCGGCCGGCCAGGTCGTCAGCTGGCCGCGATCATGGCCACGGATCCCATGGCCATCACCATGCCGAAGCCCTGCCAGCGGGTCAGCCGCTCGCGCAGCACGACCATCGCCAGCACCACCGTCGCGGCCGGGTAGAGCGAGATCAGGATGCTGGCCAGCGAGAGCAGCCAGGTGTGCAGGGCCAGCAGCATGGTGACGTTGGCGCAGATGTCCAACAGGGCCACGGCCCAGGCGAGCTTCATGGGCTTGCCGCGCGGCGCCCGAAAGTTGTCGCTGGCCGCGGCCATCACGAAGATCACCACGGTGGCCGAGAGGCGGGCGAAGACCAGCGGCCACAGCTTGCACGCGTGCGGCGCCTGGTGGAGAAACACCAGGTTCAGCCCCATCGCCGAGCCGGCCAGCAGTGTGAGCCAGGCCACCTTCGGGGTGAACCGATACGGTGTCACGCCCTGCGCCGTCGCCTCCCGGCTCACCAGCATGACCGCGATGAGGGCCAGCACGACGCCCACCGAGGCCCCCGGCCCGGGACGCTCCCCCAGGGCCACTCCGACCGCCACCGGCACGGCGGCGTTGAGGACCGCGGCCAGCGGCGAGACGACGGAGATCGGCCCGGCGCCCAGCGCCGCGAAGAACGCCCACATGCCGACCGCCATCCCGACGCCGTACAGGCCGCCCCAGAAGATGGCGCCGCGCGAGATGGGCCCGCCCACGACGAGGGCCAGCGCGCCCAGCAAGAAGGTCTCGATCGGGTAGACCACCAGCATCACGCGTAGCGCGGCCACCCGTCGAGCGGCTACACCGCCCACGAAATCGCTGACGCCGTACGTGACGGCCGACAGCTGGGCGTAAGCGGCCCCGATCAGTTCATGCCCTTGGCTCGGCGACCCAATTCACGGACCACTTCGCGCTGGGCATCGCGGCGGGCCATGTCCTGGCGTTTGTCGTGCGCTCGCTTGCCGCGCGCCAGCGCGAGCTCGACCTTGACCTTTCCTTCGGAGAAATACAGAGACATCGGCACGAGGGCGAGGTTACCATCTCGTATCTTTCCGACCAGACGGTCGATTTGTTGCCTATGTAACAACAACTTTCGGTTGCGACGGGGCTCATGGTTGGTCCAGCTACCGTGCTGATACTCCGGAATGTGCAAGTTGCGCAACCACACTTCGCCGTCGTCGACGGTTGCGAACGCGTCGGCCAAAGACGCGTGGCCCTCGCGCAGGCTCTTCACCTCTGTGCCCAGCAAAGCCACTCCGGCCTCGAACTCTTCGAGAATCGAATAGTTGTGCCGCGCTTTGCGATTGGTGGCGACAATCTGTTTGCTGCCGCGCTTGCCGCCCGCCCCCTTGGCCCGGCCAAGATCTTTGGCCATAGCTACCGCCGAATGTAGAGGCGCAACGTCGCGTAGGCGGTCAGCCCGGCCATCGACACGCCGAGCAGGAACAACCACGGCGAGATGTAGAGGATGTCGGCATAGTCGACCTTCGCGATCAAATGAGCTTGGTAGAACTGGCTCAGCGCGTTGTCCAGGAACCACGCCCGCACCAGGATCAGGCCGACGATCGCGATGGCCACACCGATGGACGCGGCCAGCATCGCCTCCACCAAGAAGGGCAACTGCGTGTACCAGCGACTGGCGCCGACCGAGCGCATGATCCCGATTTCGGTGCGTCGCGTGTAGGCGGCGACTTGCACCATATTGGCGATCAGCAGGATCGCCCCGACGGCCTGCACCAGCGCGACGGCGAACGCGGCGTCGCGCAAACCGTCCAGAACGGCGAATAACCGGTCGATCAAATCCTTTTCGTTGAGGATGCTGCGTACCCCGGGCTGACCCTGCATCGCGGCATCGAACTCCGCGTGCTGTTCGGGATTGTTCAGCTTGACGATGAACGACGCGGGAAACGATTCTTTGCCGGCCACGTCCTTGAACTCCGGGAACTTCTTGATCGCGTCGTTGTAGGCGTCCTGCCGGTTGATGAAGCGCACCGATTTGACGTCTTGTCGTGCATCGATCTTGTCCCGCAGCGCTTTACACGGAGCCGACGCACACGTCGCGTCGTTGGCGGAGATGTCGTCGGTGAGGAAGACCTGCGTCTCGACGCGGTCGAGATAGATCTCCCGCGAGTTGTCGGCCAGCCGGACCACCAGCAGGCCGCCGCCGAACAAGCCGATGGAGATGGCCGTGGTGAGGATCATCGCGGCCGTCATCGTGACGTTCCGACGAAGACCGGTCAGGACCTCGTTGAACAGGAAGCCAAAGCGCACTTAGCGGTCCATCCCATAGATGCCGCGCTGCTCGTCGCGAACCAGCCGCCCCAGCGACAACTCCACGACGCGCTGGCGCATCGAGTCGACGATGTGGTGGTCGTGCGTCGCCATCACCACCGTCGTCCCCGTGCGGTTGATCCGCTCCAACAAATCCATGATGTCCTTACTGGTGTCCGGGTCGAGATTGCCAGTCGGCTCGTCGGCCAGCAGAACCAGGGGCCGGTTGACGTACGCGCGCGCGATCGCGACGCGTTGCTGCTCGCCACCGGACAACTCGTTCGGCAGCCGGTTGGCTTTGCCCGACAGGCCGACGGTTTCCAGCACCTCGGGCACCACCCGGTTGATCGCGTCGGTCCGTTTGCCGATCACTTCCAGCGCGAAGGCGACGTTTTCGTACACGGTCTTCTGTTGCAACAGGCGGAAGTCCTGGAAGACGGTCCCGATCACCTGACGCAGCTTGGGGATGTGACGGCCGCGCAGCTTGTTGACGTGGAACTTCGACACCCGGATGTCGCCGGACGTCGGGTTCTCCTCACCGAGCAGCAGCCGCATGAACGTCGACTTGCCGGAGCCCGACGGGCCGATCAGGAAGACGAATTCACCCTTGTCGATTTTGACGTTGACGTCCTCCAACGCTGGGCGGGCCGACGCTTTGTACTTCTTGCTGACATGGTCCAGGGTGATCATCACGGCACGCCAGTGTAGCCGTGAATTTCGCTGGCAAGCCAAGTCAACTGGCTGGCGGCGGCGAACTGGGCGCCGGACCGGGCCCCGGCTGCGGTAGCTGAGGAGGCGGTGTGGTCGGGCTCGTACTGGGTGGACAGAACGGCGGCGGCAGCAGGCAAGGCAACTGCGGCAGCTGCAGCGGCGGCGTCGTCGTGGTCGTCGTCACCGGCGGCGGTGGCGGCGGTGGCGGCGGCGTGCTCGTCGGGGTCGGCGTATAGGTGGGCGTGGCCGGCGGCTGCTGCACGCGACTGCGGGGCACCCAGGTGTAGTTGGGGTCCGGAACGAAGCCCGGGGGCACGACTTGCTGCGCCGGCGGCTTGGGCGCCGGTTCGGGACGATAGGTGTCGTAGACCCACCACACGACGAAGAAGGCGACGATCAACACCAGGGTCGATGTGCGGACTCGCCCGCCGAACATGTATTGCGGCCAGCGGTGATCTGAGTCGGAGTCCCCGCTGCGCTTCTCGAAGATGCTCAGGGTGAACTTCAACGCTTCTGCACCGCACCTTGCACGTCGTCGTCGATCCGGTCTTCGGCGGCCTGGGCGGCCGGGACCGACGGGTCTTCCACCAGCCCCACCGTCGCGTCCGCCGCGGTCATGATGCCGACGCGGGCCAGCGCGCGAATGACCAGGACGCGCAGTTGCCGGCCGGCCTCGAACTGCTTGCCGGGCAGGGTCCGGGCCACCAGGCGCAAGGTGACGGTGTCGACTTCGATGCTCTCCACGCCCATGACCGTGGGGGCATCCAACAGCAAATCCCCGAGCACCGGGTTGTCCATGGCGCGGTCGCACTCCTGGTGCAGGACCTCGTTGACCCGGTTCAGGTCGGCGCTGGTGGACACCGGGATGTCCACCACTGCGCGCGCCCAGTCCTTGGACAGGTTCACCACCTTCACGATCTGCCCGTTGGGGATGGTCAGCACCTCGCCGTCCGGTGAGCGCAGCCGGGTCACCCGCAGCGTCACGTTCTCGACGGTCCCGCTGGCCTCCGTCGACGCCACGACGGTGAGGGTGACCAGGTCCCCGAAGCCGTACTGCCTCTCGGCCAGGATGAAGAAACCGGACAGCAGATCCCTCACCAGCTGCTGCGCGCCGAACCCCAGCGCGGCGCCGACCACGGTGGCCGGCGCGACCAGCCCACCGACGGAGAACTGCAGCACGTCGGCGATCTGCATGATGACCCAGATACTGATGAGGACCACCGACACCCAGGAGATCACCGAGGCCATGGCCTGGCGGTGCTTGGTGGCCTCCGAGCGCACCAGCGCGTCGCTTTCGGTGAAGCCCAGGTTGAGCTGACGGGTCACCTGCTGCGCGACCCAGTTGACGAACCGGGCCGCCAGCACCGCCACGATCAGCACCATCACGATCCGCAGACCCCTGGTGATGATCCATTGGCCGACGTCGCCGCGCCAGAATTCGTGCCAGCCCAGCGCCTTTATCACCGCGGGCGAGGCGAGAAGAGTTGTGTTAGTCGTCATCTTTTCGGTTGCGCCACCGGATTCCCGCTTCCAGGAACCCGTCGATGTCTCCGTCCAGGACGGCCGCCGGATTACCGACCTCGTAGTCGGTCCGCAGATCCTTGACCATCTGATACGGGTGCAGCACGTAGGAGCGCATCTGGTTGCCCCACGAACTGCCGCCTTCGCCTTTCAACGCGTCCAGCTCGGCCCGTTCTTCGGAACGCTTGCGCTCCAACAACTTTGCCTGAAGCACCCGCATCGCCGAAATCTTGTTCTGCAGTTGCGATTTTTCGTTCTGGCAAGTCACGACGATACCCGTTGGGATGTGGGTTAGACGAACCGCCGAGTCGGTGGTGTTCACCGATTGGCCGCCCGGGCCGCTGGAGCGGTAAACATCAACCCGCACATCGCCTTCCGGAATGTCGATGTGATCGGTGGTGTCCACCACCGGAAGGACCTCGACTTCGGCGAACGACGTCTGGCGTCGATTCTGGTTGTCGAACGGGCTGATCCGCACCAATCGATGGGTGCCCTGCTCGACGGACAACGTGCCGTAGGCGAACGGGGCGTGCACGGCGAACGTCGCGCTCTTGATGCCCGCCTCCTCGGCGTAGGAGGTGTCGAACACCTCGACGGGATACTTGTGCTGCTCGGCCCACCGGATGTACATCCGCATCAGCATCTCGGCCCAGTCGGCCGCATCCACCCCGCCGGCGCCGGAGCGGATGGTGACCAGCGCCTCCCGCTCGTCGTATTCGCCGGACAGCAGCGTGCGCACCTCGGTGGCCTCGATGTCGGCGCGCAGCGCCTTCAGCTCGGCGTCCGCCTCGGCGAGCGCTTCCGTTTTGCTGGCGGCACCTTCTGCTTCTTCGGCCGCCAGCTCGTAGAGCACCGGAAGGTCGTCGAGGCGCCGGCGCAACTCCTCGATGCGGCGCAGCTCCCCTTGCGCGTGTGACAGTTCGCTGGTCACCCGCTGCGCGCGGGCCTGGTCGTCCCACAACTGGGGATCGGACGCCTCGTGTTCGAGCTTCTCGATGCGGCTGCGCAGACCGTCCACATCGAGCACCCGCTCCACCGTGGTCAGGGTGGAGTCAAGGGCGGCGATATCGGCTTGACGGTCGGGTTCCACAGCCGACAACGTTACCGGGGCCCGCCAGGCACCTCGTCTCCCGGCGAGTGCCCCGCCCACGACCAGCGGTCATGCGTTTAGCATCGAATCACGATCATGTGCGCCCCGCACTGCGCGCCGACAGCCCCCCGCGCGCTCACCGGGCACGAATAGAAGGTCGAGTATGCGCCCATACCACGTTGCAATCGTCGGCTCCGGACCGTCGGGATTCTTCGCCGCGTCAGCCCTGCTCAAGGCGGCCGACGCGGCCGAGGACCTCGATATGGCCGTCGACATGCTGGAGATGCTGCCCACCCCGTGGGGGCTGGTGCGCTCCGGCGTCGCGCCCGACCACCCGAAGATCAAGTCGATCAGCAAGCAGTTCGAAAAGACCGCCGAGGATCCGCGCTTCCGATTCTTCGGCAACGTCGTGGTCGGTGAGCACGTGCTGCCCGGTGAGCTCACCGAACGCTACGACGCCGTGGTCTACGCCGTCGGGGCGCAGTCCGACCGGTCGCTGAAGATTCCCGGCGAGGACCTGCCCGGCAGCATGGCCGCCGTCGAATTCGTGGGTTGGTACAACGCGCACCCGCACTTCCAAGAACCCGGCCCGGACCTGTCGGGCGCCCGGGCCGTCGTCGTCGGCAACGGCAACGTCGCCCTGGACGTCGCGCGCATCCTGGTGACCGATCCCGATGTGCTCGCACGCACCGACATCGCCGACCACGCCCTGGATTCGCTGCGGCCGTGTGGTGTGGAGGAAGTGGTGGTGATCGGGCGACGCGGGCCGCTTCAGACCGCGTTCACCACGCTGGAGTTGCGCGAGCTGGCGGATCTGGAGGGCGTCGACGTGATCGTCGATCCAGCGCAGCTGGAGGGCATCACAGCTGACGACGAGGCCGCCGCGGACAAGACGACGAAGCTGAACATCAAGGTGTTGCGCGATTACGCCGGGCGCGCGCCACGGCCCGGCCATCGTCGAATCGTGTTCCGGTTCATGACTTCGCCGATCGAGATCAAGGGCGACGGCAAAGTGGAGAGCATCGTGCTGGGCCGCAACGAACTGGTCAACGACGACAGCGGCCGGGTGTCCGCAAAGGACACCGGCGAGCGCGAGGAACTGCCGGTTCAGCTGGTGGTGCGGTCGGTCGGCTACCGAGGTATGCCCACGCCGGGACTGCCGTTCGACGACAAGACCGCGACCATCCCCAATACCGCCGGCCGGGTGGAGGGAAGCCGCAACGAATACGTCGCCGGATGGATCAAGCGCGGCCCGACGGGTGTCATCGGCACGAATAAGAAGGACTCCCAGGAGACGGTCGACACCCTGCTGGCCGATCTGGACCGCGCTAAAGCCGGCGACCTGGCGGACTTCCCCGAGGACCACGCCGACAAGCTGGCCGAGTGGCTGGCCTCACGCCAGCCGAAGCTGGTCACCTCAGCGCACTGGGAGGTCATCGACCGTCACGAGCGCGCCGCCGGTGAGCCGCACGGGCGTCCCCGCGTCAAGCTGCCCAACCTCGAGGAGCTGCTGCGCATCAGCCACGGCTGATCACGAAGCCGCGGTGGCGAGCAGTTCGGGTGCGTCGAGTCCGGTGAGCCGGCGGTGCATGGCCCAGGCGATCCGGGCGCCCTGAACCTTCGCCCGGTCGGCCGCCGGTCCGCGATACATGTCGTCGACGGTGGTGTGCCAGATGCTGAGCCAGCGCAGGAAGTGGCGGTTGGACAGCGGGGTCCGCCGGTGGATGTCGCGGTGCGCCTGCAACGCGCTGCCGCGGTAGCTTCCCGCGCGAAAGAGCACCGTCTCCCAGAAATCGCACATCCTCGGAATGTGTGCGTCCAAACCGACGGCGCGCAAGCCGGCGAACGGCTCGGCCAGCACCTCGTCGGCCAGCGCCCGCCCGTAGAAGCGGCGCAGGAGCGCCTCCACGTCGGCGCGGCCGACCAGATCGGCGTTCGCTTCCGCCATTCCCGCGGTCACAGGTTGCCGCACCGTATCGCCAGCACGGAATGTCCCGCGTTGCAAACCCGCTCAGCGGTATGACCTTCGGTGACCAGCAGCTGCCCGGCTTCCGGGTTGGCGCGCAGGTACTGCTCCACACTGTCGCGCACGATCGCGGGCTCCGCCCGCACGTCCGGGTACAGCCGCGTCCAACGCGCGAGCCGTCGAGTCAATTGCGCTTGCGCCGAACGCGTTCCGTCACCGTCGTCCTGGGAGTCCTCACCGCGATACACCCAGAGCGCGCGCAGCGTCGCCTCGCGCAGCCTCGCCTCATCGAACGCATGCCGCAGCACCATGCCGTTGTCGGCCTCGGCCAGCACCGTCGTCACCTTCGGCGCCGCCGACCGTCTTGCCGGCTGCCGGATGACCGCGACCGGGCACCGGGCCGAGCCGGCCAACGCCGTCGCGACCGGGGTTCCGCCATGGCGGGCGTGGTTGAGCCCGATCGAGCCGACGCAGATCATGGCCGCCGACCGCGACTCCTCCAGCAGCTTGGTGAGCGGCCTTCCGCACAGGATGTCGGTTTCGATCTTGACCGGAGCGCCGGTGGCGCCCACGGACCGATGGGCGTCGGCCAGCGCCGTCCTCGCGCCTGCGAGGCGCGCCTCGCAGGCCTGCGCGGTGGTGGCGTCCTGCGGGTCGACGACATAGACCAATCGCATCGGGATATCGCGGCTGACGGCCTCGTCGATCGCCCACAGGGCGGCCTGCTGCGCCGCCCTCGAGCCGTCCACCCCTACGACGACTGCCGGAGCCGGGAGGCTATTGCTCATCGCGGTCTCCTCTGCTGAGGTGTAAGCGGGGAACTTTCGCGTCGCCCAGCCATGACGTTATGGGGGGAAGCCACTCTCGCCCAGGGGCATTGGTCCCGAAACAGATGCCATAGGCCCTTGGCGACGTGTGACGGCGAAGAATTGGCGTTCCCCCGGCGATGACAACCGAATACAAGCTGTTTGCGCAGATGGACGGCGGGGCGTCACCACCCATCATCGGAGACGGGAGACTCGCGTATGGCCGCTCAACAGACCGCTCAACCGACTTCCTCACAGCCCCTGGTAGGCAAAGGCTGGCTTCAGGGCGTCGCCCTGGTCATGATCTTCGGCTTCCTGGTCATGGGCATCCTGGCCTACCGCACCTACTCGGCGTCGATGCCGATGCCGGACAGGGTCGTCAACGAATCGGGCCAGCTGCTGTTCACCGGCGACGACATCACTCGGGGGCAGGAGCTCTACCAGACTCGGGGCCTGATGGAATACGGCTCGGTGCTGGGGCACGGCGCATACCTGGGGCCCGACTACACCGCCGAATACCTGCGGATGGCGACGCAGGACGTCGCCGACCAGCTGCGGGCGCAGGGGGTGACCGACCCGCGCGATCGAGTGGTCACCGAGTTCCGTACCAACCGATACAACCCCAACTCCAAGACGCTGGTGTTCACCGACCGGCAGGCCGCGGCGTTCGACCACATCCAAAACCACTACGCCACCTACTTCGGCGAGAACTCGACCAAGTACGGGTTGCTGCCCCGGATGATCACCGACAAGGCGCAGATCCACGACCTGACGGCGTTCTTCGCGTGGACGGCCTGGGCAGGCGCGGCCGAACGCCCCGGTCACAAGTACAGCTACACCAACAACTGGCCGGCCGAGCCGCGGGTCGACAACGGCCCGACCGCGCCGGTGATCGTGTGGTCGGCGCTGTCGCTGATCGCGCTGCTCGGTGGCATCGGCGCGATGTTCGCCGTCTACGGGCGATGGAGCCAGAAGGTCGGCTGGCACAGCGCAGAGTCGTCCACGCTGTCATTCCGCCAACCGGGCGAGGTGAGCCTGACGCCGGCGCAGCGCGCGTGCGTGTGGTTCTTCGCGATCGTCTCTGTGCTGTTCCTGGCGCAGACGCTGCTGGGCGCGGCCGCCGAGCACTACCGGGCCGACCTGTCGACCTTCTTCGGGCTGGACCTGGCCCGGGTGCTGCCCTACAACCTGGCGCGCACGTGGCACGTGCAGCTGGCGCTGTTCTGGACCGCGGCGGCCTTCCTAGCCGGCGGCATCTTCCTGGTGCCGTTCATCGCCCGCCGCGAGCCGCGCCGTCAGGGGTTGCTGGCGTACGTCCTGCTGGGCGCGGTCGCGGTGGTGGTGTTCGGTTCGCTGATTTGCGAGGCGCTCTCAATCTACGGAGTGATCCCACATGGGCTGCTGTCCCAGCAGTGGGAGTATCTGGACCTGCCGCGGCTGTTTCAGATCCTGCTGATCGTCGGGTTGTTCGTGTGGATTGCGATCATCTTCCGGGGCATGCGGGCCCGGCTCAAAGGCGAGTCGAAGATGAACATGCCATGGTTGTTCTTCTTCTCCGGGCTGGCGATCCCGGCGTTCTACACCGTCGGGCTGTTGGCCGGCAGCGGCACGCATTACACCGTCGCCGAGTTCTGGCGGTTCTGGGTGGTCCACCTGTGGGTCGAGGACTTCCTCGAGTTGTTCACCACGGTGATGGTGGCCTACATGTTCGTGTTGCTGGGCGTGGTGCGCGAACGGATCGCGCTGGGCGTGATCTTCCTTGACGTCATCCTGTACTCCGCGGGCGGCGTCATCGGCACCATGCACCACCTGTACTTCTCGGGCACCCCGGTGGAGCACATGGCGCTGGGCGCGTTCTTCTCGGCGGCCGAAGTGATTCCGTTGACCTTCCTCACCGTCGAGGCGTGGGCGTTCCTGCAACTGGGGGCGCGCCAGCAGTCCGGCGACACCAACCCCTTCCCGCATCGGTGGGCGGTCATGTTCCTGGTCGCGGTGGGCTTCTGGAACTTCCTGGGCGCGGGCATCTTCGGGTTCCTGATCAACCTGCCGATCGTGTCCTACTACCAGATCGGGACCGCGCTGACCGCCAACCACGCACACGGCGCGATGATGGGCGTCTACGGCATGCTCGCCGTCGGCCTGGCGATGTTCACGTTCCGCTACGTGATCCCGGCCGACAAGTGGCCGGAGCAGCTGGCGCGAATCTCGTTCTGGTGCATGAACATCGGCCTGGCGTGGATGGTGTTCGTCACCCTGTTGCCGCTGGGCGTGCTGCAGCTGTATCACTCGGTCAACGACGGCTATTTCGAGGCTCGTTCGCTGGGCTACATCACCAGACCCGGGAATGCGGTGATCGAATGGCTGCGGATGCCGGGCGACCTCATTCTGATCGTCGGCGGTGTGCTGCCGTTCGTCTGGATCGCCTGGACGGCGTTGCGGCATTTCCGCACGGGTTCGACGGTTCAAGAGCTGCCCGAACATCCGCTCTACGTCGAAGCCCCGACCGAGCCGGAGACCGGTGCCCCGGTGGCGGCGAAGGACTGACAGGTGACTCAACCGGCCGCCTCGGTATGGCTGATCGCCGGGTATTCCCTCGCGCTGGTGGCCATCGGCTGGAGTTTCGACTCGATGGCCAGGAGTGCGTCGGCCCGCGCGGCGCGTTGGCGCACAGGGCAATTCACCTACCGGCCGGATCACGACGCCTGGGTGTGCCCGCAGGACCACTGGCTATGGCCGACTTCGTTCGACCCGCGCCACCGGGTCATGCGGTATCGCGCCCAGCCGGTGGTGTGCAACAGCTGTCCCGTCAAGACCGGTTGCACGACGTCCGATCACGGCCGGGAGATCAGCCGCGAGGTGGACCCGTGGCCGCATTCGGACGCCGGACGGTTCCACCGCGGGATCGCCTGTTGCGTAGCCGGATTCGGGATCGTGCTGCCCCTGGCGACGATGTTCAGCAACCACTCGGGCGCTGACGTGTTGGTCTTGGCCGGCACCATTTCGATCGTCGCGCTGCTCGGCCTGCCGCTGGTCCGCCACCTGTGGAACACCCCGTCCAATGCGCCCGATCACCTGCCGCACCGCACCGCGCTCGAGGACCAGGCGGCCGCGGCGATCGACAGGTATTCGACTCGCTGGGGCAGCTGGGAGAGCAAGGAGGGCAACGCCACATGACTTCCGTCGTGATCGTCGTCGTCATCGCCGGGTTTGTCGGGCTCGCCGTCCTCGCGATGTGGTCGCTGGCCGTGCTGCGCGAGTACGAACGCGGAGTCGTCTTTCGGATGGGTCACGTGCGCCCCCTGTATGGTCCAGGCCTTCGCTTCCTGATCCCCTTCCTGGACAAGATGATTCGCGTGGATCAGCGGCTGGTGACGCTGACCATTCCGCCGCAGGAGGTGATCACCCGCGACAACGTCCCGGCCAGGGTCAATGCCGTCGTCATGTTCCAGGTGATGGAGCCGCTGAAAGCGATTCTGGCGGTGGAGAATTACGCCGTGGCCACCTCGCAGATCGCCCAGACGACGCTGCGCTCGCTGCTGGGACGGGCCGACTTGGACACCCTGCTGGCGCACCGGGAGGACCTCAACAGCGACCTGCGCACGATCATCGAAAAGCAGACCGAACCTTGGGGTGTGCAGGTCCGCGTCGTGGAGATCAAAGACGTCGAGATTCCCGAGTCGATGCAGCGGGCGATGGCCCGCGAGGCCGAAGCCGAACGTGAACGCCGCGCGAAGGTCATCAACGCCCGCGGAGAGTTGCAGGCCTCCGAAGAGCTGCGCGAAGCCGCGGAGACCCTGTCCAAGAGCCCCGCATCACTGCAATTGCGGTATCTGCAAACGCTGCTGGAATTGGGGGCGGACCAGAATTCGACCGTCGTCTTCCCGCTGCCCGTGGACATCATCACGCCGTTCTTGCGCCACCCCGAGGTACTGCGGGGCGTCGTCGACAACCTCAACAATCGGCGCTGAGTCCTGTCGCGGCCTTTCGCTACACCGGGGGCGGCTCCGAGGGCGCCAGCCGCCAGTTGTCGGGATTCTTCGGCGAATACACCACCGGGAACAACTGGCCCATGGTGGGCCAGTGGTCGACGTCCATCGCCATGCGCTGATACACCGCGTGCTCGCTGACGGTGGGCCCGTTGATCACTCCGGCGATGGTGACGAACTGTTCACCGGTGGCGTCCGGCCGCGGGCTCACCCCGGTGACCAGCAGCGTGCCGTTGAGCAGTTCGCCCTTGGGCCCGCGCGGGAGGAACCGCTGGGCGAGTGCCACCGCGAGAACGGCCATCAGCAGGATCAGCACACCGAATTCCCACACGCCGCCATGGTAAGGCCGTGATAGGACTGCGTCATGAGCCGGGACGATCTCACGTTGGCGCTGACGCTGGCCGACCGCGCGGACGCGCTGACCTCCGCCCGCTTCGGGGCGCTCGACCTGCGCGTCGACACCAAACCCGACCTGACCCCGGTCACCGACGCCGACCGCGCGGTCGAGACGGAGCTGCGGGGGGCGCTGGGGCGCGAACGCCCGCACGACAGCATCGTCGGCGAGGAGTTCGGCGGAACCACCACCTTCACCGGACGGCAGTGGATCATCGACCCCATCGACGGCACCAAGAACTTCGTGCGGGGGGTGCCGGTGTGGGCCAGCCTGATCGCGCTGCTCGAAGACGGTGTGCCCACCGTCGGCGCCGTCAGCGCGCCCGCACTGCAGCGTCGCTGGTGGGCTTCGCGCGGCCGGGGCGCCTTCGTCTCGGTGGACGGCGCACCGCCACGTCGGCTGGCGGTTTCCTCTGTGGCCCAACTGGATTCGGCTAGCCTCTCGTTCTCCAGCCTGTCCGGCTGGGCTCAGCGCGGACTGCGCGAGCGCTTCATCGCGCTGACCGATGCGGTGTGGCGGGTGCGCGCCTTCGGGGACTTCCTGTCCTACTGCCTGCTGGCCGAAGGCGCCGTCGACATCGCCACCGAACCCGAGGTGTCGGTGTGGGATCTCGCCGCCCTCGACATCCTGGTGCGCGAGGCCGGCGGGAACCTGACCGGCCTTGACGGCGTCGCCGGACCGCACCGGGGCAGCGCACTGGCGACGAACGGGCCGCTGCACGCGCGCGTCCTCGGCAGCCTCGGCGGCCCTGTGAATTAGTTAACAAGTGTTCTCTGTGATCTTACTCCGGAGTAAGATAGGCTTATCCGCATTGCCCCAACAGCAGAGGCTGCCGACATGACCGACACTCGTTCCGGTTCACCACAAACGTCCAAATCCGCCCGCTCACGCAAGCGCAAAGACCGGCAGAGCGGGATCGGGCTGCAACCGCACAAGCGCACGGGCGTCGACATCGCCATCGCGCTGCTCACCCCGCTGATGGGGCAGGAGTTCCTGGACAAATACCAGCTGCGCGACCCGGTCAACCGCGGCCTGCAATACGGCACGAAGACGATCTTCTCCACGGCCGCCGCCGCGTCCCGGCAGTTCACGCGGCTGCAGAATCTGCGCGGCGGGCCGACCCGGCTCAAGTCGAGCGGCAAGGACTACTTCGACCTGACGCCCGACGACGACCAGAAGATGATCGTCGAGACGCTCACCGAATTCGCCGAGGAGGTGCTGCGCCCCGCGGCGCACGACGCCGACGAGGCGGCGACCTACCCGCCCGACCTGATCGCCAAGGCCGCCGAGTTGGGCATCACCGCGATCAACATCCCCGAGGACTTCGACGGCATCGCCGCGCACCGCTCCAGCGTCACCAACGTGCTGGTGGCCGAGGCGCTGGCGTACGGCGACATGGGTCTCGCGCTGCCGATCCTGGCGCCCGGCGGAGTGGCCGCCGCGCTGACCCATTGGGGCAGCGCGGACCAGCAGGCCACCTACTTGCACGAGTTCGCCGGCGAGAACGTGCCGCAGGCCTGCGTCGCGATCGCCGAGCCGCAGCCGCTGTTCGACCCCACCCGCCTGACGACCACCGCGGTGCGCACCCCGAGCGGCTACCGCCTCGACGGCGTGAAGTCGTTGGTCCCGGCGGCGGCCGACGCGGAGCTGTTCATCGTCGGGGCACAACTCGACGGCAAGCCGGCCCTGTTCATCGTCGAGTCGTCGACGAAAGGCCTTACCGTCAGGGCGGATCCGAGCATGGGCATCCGCGCGGCGGCCCTGGGCCACGTCGAGCTCTCCGGGGTGTCGGTGCCGTTGAGCGCGCGGCTCGGTGAGGACGAGGCAACCGATGACGACTACTCGGAGGCGATCGCGCTGGCCCGGCTGGGCTGGGCCGCGCTGGCGGTGGGCACCTCGCACGCGGTGCTCGACTACGTCATCCCCTATGTCAAGGAGCGCGAGGCCTTCGGCGAGCCGATCGCGCACCGTCAGGCCGTCGCGTTCATGTGCGCCAACATCGCCATCGAGCTCGACGGGCTGCGGCTGATCACCTGGCGCGGCGCGGCCCGCGCCGAGCAGGGCCTGCCCTTCGTCCGCGAGGCGGCGCTGGCCAAGCGACTCGGCACCGACAAGGGCATGCAGATCGGCCTGGACGGCGTGCAGCTGCTCGGCGGCCACGGCTTCACCAAGGAACACCCCGTCGAGCGCTGGTATCGCGATCTGCGCGCCATCGGCGTGGCCGAGGGTGTCGTAGTCATCTAGGCGCCTCCCCCGATCCGGACTACCGAAAGACCAATCATGGCAATCAATCTGGAACTGCCCCGCAAGCTGCAAGCGGTCGTCGTCAAGACCCATCAGGGTGCCGCGGAGCTGATGCGGCCGATCGCCCGCAAGTACGACCTGAAGGAACACGCCTACCCCGTCGAACTCGACACCCTGTACAACCTGTTCGCGGGCGCCTCGGAGTCGATCGAATTCGCCGGGGCCGACAACCTGGGCGACGAAAACCAGGACAGGGACCAAAACCACAACGGCGCCAACATGGCGGCGCTGCTGCAAACCTTGGAGGCCTGCTGGGGCGACGTCGCGATGATGCTCTCGGTCCCCTATCAGGGTTTGGGCAACGCGGCCATCTCCGCCGTCGCCACCCCGGAGCAGCTCGAGCGCCTGGGCAAGGTGTGGGCGGCGATGGCCATCACGGAGCCGGGCTTCGGCTCCGACTCGGCGGCGGTGTCGACCACCGCCAAGCTGGACGGCGACGAATACGTGATCAACGGCGAGAAGATCTTCGTCACCGCCGGCTCGCGCGCCACCCACATCGTGGTGTGGGCCACGCTGGACAAGGCGGCGGGGCGGGCCGCGATCAAGTCGTTCATCGTGCCGCGGGAGCACCCCGGCGTCACCGTCGAACGGCTCGAGCACAAGCTCGGCATCAAGGGCTCCGACACCGCGGCGATCCGGTTCGACAACGTCCGCATTCCCAGGGAGAACCTGCTGGGCAACCCGGAAATCGAGGTGGGCAAGGGCTTTTCGGGGGTGATGGAGACCTTCGACAACACCCGGCCCATCGTGGCCGCCATGGCCATCGGGGTGGGCCGCGCCGCCCTGGAGGAGATCCGCAAGATCCTCACCGAGGCCGGGGTGGAGATCTCCTACGACAAACCGTCGCACGCCCAGAGCGCCCCGGCGGCCGAGTTCCTGCGGATGGAGGCCGACTGGGAGGCCGCCTACCTGCTGGCGCTGCGCGCGGCGTGGCAGGCCGACAACAAGATCCCCAACTCCAAAGAGGCCTCGATGAGCAAGGCCAAGGCCGGCCGCATGGCCAGCGACGTCACCCTCAAGAGCGTCGAATTGGCAGGCACGACCGGCTATTCCGAGCAATCGATGCTGGAGAAGTGGGCGCGGGACTCCAAGATCCTCGACATCTTCGAGGGCACCCAGCAGATCCAGCAGCTGGTGGTCGCCCGCCGCCTGCTGGGCCTGTCGTCCGCCGAACTCAAGTAGCCCCGGTCCGCGCCGCGCCGAACGTGTAACCACGGCGGAAAATCGGCGATTTCATCGCCCTGAGTGCACGTTCGGCGTAACTATCCGCCGAGCGCGTCCAGCCGCTCGCGGGTGTCCGCGTCGAGTTCGATGGACGCGACGTCGAGGTTCTCCTCCAGGTGGCGCACCGACGAGGTGCCCGGGATCAGCAGCACGTTGGGTGCCACGCCCAGCGTCCACGCCAACGCGACCTGCGCCGGCGTCCGCCCGAGCCGCTCGGCGACGTCGACCACTAGTTCGTGGGTGAGCACGGGGTTGGGCCGCACGAAGGCGGCCCCCAGCGGGAAGAACGGAACGAACGCGATGCCGCGCGCCGCGCACTCGTCGAGAACCGGCTGCGATGATCGGTCAACGAGATTGAAAGCGTTTTGCACACAGGCGATTTCGGTGCGCCCGCACGCGCGCAGTAGGTGTTCGCGGTTGACGTTGCTCAGCCCGATACCGCCGATCAGCCCGTCGTCGCGTGCTTGGATCATGACCGAGAGCTGCTCGTCGAACAGCTGATCCGGACCGTCGCTCTCGAACACGCGCAGGTTGACGGCGGCCAGTTGGTCGACGCCGAGCGCGCGCAGGTTGGTCTCGATGTCGTGGCGCAGGTCGGCCGGCTCGTCGACCGGAAGCCAGCCGCCGCTGTCGTCGCGACACCCTCCGACCTTGCTCACCAGCGCCAGGTTCTCCGGGTAGGGATGCAGCGCCTCGCGAATCAGCTCGTTGGCCACGTCGGGGCCGTAGAACTGCGCGGTGTCGATGTGGTCGACGCCGAGTTCGACCGCCCGCCGCAACACGGCCAGCGCCTCGTCGCGGTCCCGGGGCGGGCCGAACACGTTGGGGCCCGGCAGCTGCATCGCGCCGAAGCCCACCCGGGAAACCGAAAAGCGACCGAGTGGAAAGGAATCCATACGGTGAGGTTAGCGTCGAGGGATGGACACGTTTCAGGCGCTCGTCGCCCGCGAAGATGGTGACCGGATAACCGCCTCGGTCGAGACTTTGAGCCCCTCGGACCTGCCACCCGGTGAGGTGACGATCCGGGTGCTCTATTCGAGCGTCAACTACAAGGACGCGCTGGCGCTGACCCCGCGCGGCGGCGTGGTGCGCAGCTACCCGGTGGTGCCGGGCATCGACCTGACCGGCGAGGTCGTCGAGTCCGCGTCGCCCGACTTCGCCGTCGGCGACACGGTGGTGGCCCACGGGTACCAGATCGGCACCGGCCACCACGGCGGCTACGCCGAATACGCACGGCTGCCGGCCGACCAGGTCGTCGCGCTCGGCGCGTTGAGCCCACGGGACGGCGCCGCGATCGGCACCGCCGGCTTCACCGCCGCGATGAGCGTGCAGGCGCTGATCGACTGGGGCGTCCAGCCCGGCGCCGGGTCGGTGGTCGTCACCGGCGCCTCCGGCGGAGTCGGCTCGGTGAGCGTGGACCTGTTGGCGGCCGCGGGCTATCGGGTGGTCGCCTCGACGGGCAAGGAGTCGGCTGCGGGGCTGCTGAAAGAGCTTGGTGCCGCGGATATCATCGGCCGGCTGCCGGAGGATCCCGACGCCAAGCCGCGCCCGCTGGCCAAGGCGCGCTGGGCGGCCGCGGTGGATTGCGTGGGCGGCGCGACGCTGGCCGACGTGCTCAGCGCCGTCGACTACGGCGGGGCGGTCGCCTGCAGCGGCCTGACGGGTGGCCCGGCGTTGCACACCACGGTGATGCCGTTCATCCTGCGCGGCATCGCGCTGTTGGGAATGGACTCGGTGCAGATGCCGATCGACCGGCGCCGCAAACTGTGGGCGCTGCTGGGTGATTCGCTGCGACCGCGCCATCTGGAGTCGCTCACCAGCGACGTCGACGTCAAGGACGTGGTCGATGTGCTGGACCAGGTGCGCGCCGGCAAGTTCACCGGGCGTGCGGTGGTGCGGGTGGCCGACGGATTTTGAGTCGGCAGTAGGCTGTCCGACCATGCGAGCTGCACGGGTGACCCGGCTGGACGGGCCGGACGCGATAGAGGTGGCCGAGGTCGACGAGCCGTCCGGGGACGGCGTGGTGGTCGACGTGCACGCCGCGGGCGCCGCGTTCCCCGACGCGCTGCTGACCCGGGGCCTCTATCAATACCGGCCCGAACCGCCGTTCGTGCTGGGGGCCGAGATCGCCGGCGTGGTGCGCTCGGCGCCGGAGGGCGCGCACGTTTCGGCCGGCGACCGGGTCGTCGGGCTGACGATGCTGTCCGGCGGGATGGCCGAGGTCGCGATCCTGCAACCCGACCGGGTGTTCAAGCTCCCCGACAACGTGAGCTTCGAGGCGGGCGCCGGCCTGCTGTTCAACGACCTGACGGTGTACTTCGCCCTGACCGTGCGCGGACGGCTGGCCCGGGGCGAGACGGTGCTGGTGCACGGTGCGGCGGGAGGCATCGGGACGTCGACGCTGCGGCTGGCGGGGCTGCTCGGGGCGTCGCGCACGATCGCGGTCGTCAGCACCGGCGCCAAGGCGGACGTCGCGAGCGCCGCCGGGGCCACCGATGTGGTGTTGGCCGAGGGGTTCAAAGACACGGTCAAGGAGCTGACCGGCGGGCGCGGCGTGGACATCGTGCTCGACCCGGTCGGCGGCGATCGGTTCACGGATTCGCTGCGCTCGCTCGCCCCGGGCGGTCGGCTGCTGGTGGTCGGCTTCACCGGCGGGGACATCCCGACGGTCAAGGTGAACCGCTTGCTGCTCAACAACATTGACGTGGTGGGCGTGGGTTGGGGGGCGTGGACCGCGACGCATCCGAACGCGCTGGCCGAGCAGTGGGCCGGGCTCGAGGAGCTGCTCAGCTCGGGCCGGCTGGCCGCCCCCATCCCGGAGGTCTACCCCCTGGAGGAGGCCGCCGCCGCGGTGGCATCCCTGGAGAACCGCACCGCCAAGGGGAAGGTCGTGGTGCGGGTCCGCGACTGACGGGATGGGGCCGCACCGGCCCGCTCTCGGTCATGTGGCATGCGCAGGATTTGATAGCGCGGGCGCTATCAAATCCGGGAAGCCGGACATGGTCGGCGGATCCGCCGCCCTTGTGTATGCCCGGAACAAAAAGTAATGTCACTTTCAGTTTTGTCCTGTCGCCCGAGCCGGGAGTGAGCCATGGAATCCTTCGTCCACCTGCGCAGAGGCCGGACACCGCGGCGCCTGCACGCCGATCTCGACGGGCTCAAGGACGACGAGCTGGGCCGCGGCGGATTCACCGGCCGCACCGCGAACCTCTACCGCCGCCACGACCCCACCGCCTACCGGTCGGTCGGCCCGCTGCGCCCCGTCGACGTGCTCGCGGACCAGCTCAAGTCCGCAGACGCCACCGACGCCCGCGGCGGTCCCCTGCTGATGTTCAGCAACGCCGACTGCCGAATCCTGTTGAGCCGCCGCCACGAGCCGATGCCGTTCTACACCCGCCATGTCGACGGCGACCTGCTGTGCTTCGTGCACCGGGGCGCGGGTCTGCTCGAAACCGAGTTCGGCCCGCTGCGCTACTGCGAGGGCGACTGGGTCTACCTGCCGAAGGCGTGCACCTGGCGCCAGGTGCCCGATGGCGAGACGACGCTGCTCATGGTCGAGGCGACCGACGAGTTCCGCGTGCCGCCGCCCGGGCCGCTGGGCCGCCACTTCCCGTTCGACCCGTCGCAGGCCACCATCCCCGACCCGGCGCCCATCGACGACGACGGACGCGACGAATACGAGGTGCAGCTCGTCCACGAGGGCGGGCCGACAACGCTTTTCTACCAACACAATCCGCTCGACGTCGAGGGCTGGCGCGGCGACAATTTCGCGTTCAGCTTCAACATCGCCGACTACAACGTCGTCACGTCCGACAGCGTGCACCTGCCCCCGACGGTGCACCTGTTCATGCAGGCCACCGGGGTCTACGTGATGAACTTTCTGCCGAAGCCGGCCGAAGGCGTCCCGGGGACCGAGCGCACGCCGTGGTATCACCGCAATGTCGACTACGACGAGATCGCCTTCTTCCATGGCGGCTCGCTCTACGGCATCCCGATGCCGCCCGGCCTGATTTCCCATGCGCCGCAAGGCGTTCACCACGGCGCACCGGAGAAGGCGCGGGAACGGGCGCGCCGCAAGTTCGACGACTACTCCCGCGTCGATTGGCAAGTGATCGCCGTCGACACCCGCCGGCGACTGACCCCGTCGGCCGAGGTGCTGGCGCACGACCTAGGACAACACTGACCATGACGACCCGCCACGAATACGAGCGCATCCCTTATCTCGTTGCCTTCCAGAACAATTCCGGCGTCCGCGACGTGTACGGTGGCCTGGCCGAGATCACCGTGCTGGAGAGCTACCTGCTCAGGCCGACGGACAGGCCGTCGGACACCGTGCTGGTGTTCATGCACCCGATCGGCGGCGGCGCGTACCTGCCGATGATCAACGCGCTGGCCCGGGCCGGCCACCATGTCATCTACTGCAACAGCCGGTTCCGCGGCACCGACTCCGCGCTGCTGATGGAGAAGGTGGTCGAGGACCTCGGCGAGTGCATCAAGGACGCCAAGAAGCGGCTGGGCTACCAGAAGGTGGTGCTGGCGGGGTGGAGTGGCGGCGGCTCGCTGTCGGTGTTCTACCAGCAGCAGGCCCAGCACCCGACCATCACGTCGAGCCCTTCGGGCGACGGTCCCGACCTGACCGCCCTGGACCTCACCCCGGCCGACGGCATCATGCTGCTGGCGGCGCACATCAGCAGGCACGGCACGCTGACCGAATGGCTGGATGCGTCGATCCTCGACGAATCCGACCCCACCAAGCGTGATCCCGAGCTGGACCTGTACAACCCGGACAACCCGAACCAGCCGCCCTACACCCAGGAATTCCTGGGCCGGTATCGCAGCGCCCAGGTGATGCGCAACCGGCGCATCACCGCGTGGGTCAAGGGCAAGCTCGCCGAGCTGAAGGCGGCCGGACGTCCGGACGACGAATTCTGTTTCGTGGTGCACGGCACCATGGCCGACCCGCGGTGGCTGGACCCGACCGTGGATCCCAACGAACGCACCCCGGGGACCTGCTACCTCGGGGATCCTCAGGTGGTGAACATGAGCCCGGTCGGGCTGGCGCGCTTCTCCACGTTGCGCGGCTGGCTCTCGCAATGGAGCTACGACGACGCCCGCGGCGATGGCGTGGCCTGCGGTGCCGACATCGCGATCCCGGCACTGGTGATCGGTAACCTGGCCGACGACGCCTGCACGCCCAGCCACACCCGGCGGCTCTTCGACGCGATCGGCCATCATGACAAGGAGATGCACGAAATCCCCGGCGCCACCCACTATTACGCGGGAGCCGACCAGCGCGACAAGCTGCGCGCGGCGGTCGACGTCGTCACCGATTGGCTGGTCCGCCACGACTTCGCGGCGGCGCAGTGACGCCCACCGGGCCGCTGGACGGTATCCGGGTGCTCGAACTCGGCACGTTGATCGCCGGGCCGTTCGCCGGCCGGCTGCTGGGCGACCTGGGCGCCGACGTCATCAAGGTGGAACCCCCCGGCGCCCCGGACCCGCTGCGCACCTGGGGCCAGGCCGAAGTCGAGGGGGAGCACGTCTTCTGGACGGTGCACGCCCGCAACAAGAGGGCCATCACGCTCGACCTGCGCCGCCCGCGCGGCCGCGAGCTGTTCTGTGACCTCGTCGCGAAGTCCGACATCGTCGTGGAGAACTTCCGGCCCGGCACGCTGGAGAAATGGGACCTCGGTTACGACGTGCTCAGCCACCGCAACCCGGGCATCATCCTGGTTCGGGTGTCCGGCTATGGGCAGACCGGGCCCGACGCCCACAAGGCCGGCTACGCCTCGGTGGCCGAGGCAGCCAGCGGACTGCGATACCTCAACGGCTTCCCCGGCGGCCCGCCTCCCCGGTTGGCGCTGTCGCTCGGCGACACCCTGGCCGGAATGTTCGGCGCCCAGGGCGCGCTGGCCGCGCTGTACCGCCGCGGCGTCACGGGGCGCGGCCAGGTGGTGGACGTCGCGCTGACCGAATCCTGTTTGGCGGTTCAGGAATCCACCATCCCCGACTACGACGTGGGCGACGTGGTGCGCGGACCGTCGGGCACCCGGCTCGACGGCATCGCCCCGTCGAACATCTACCGCAGCGCCGACGGCTCGTGGGTGGTGATCGCCGCCAACCAGGACACCGTTTTCGCCCGGCTGTGCAAGGCGATGGGGCGCCCGGAGCTGGCCGTCGACGACCGGTTCGCCACCCACGTCGCGCGCGGGCGCAACCAGGACGCACTCGACGAGATCATCGGGGCGTGGGCCGCGGAGCGCCAGCCCGGGGACATCATCGAAACCCTCAGCGCCGCAGGGGTGATCGCCGGGCCGATCAACACTGTCGCGGAGGTGGTCAACGACCCGCAGTTGCGGGCCCGCGGCATGCTGGTCGAGCACTACGACGAGCGGGTGCGGCGCACCGTGCTGGGCCCGGGCGTCGTGCCGGTGCTTTCGGAGTCCCCGGGCCGGGTCCGCAGCGCCGGGCCCGCCCGCCCCGGTCAGCACAACGACGACGTCTACATCGGGCTGCTGGGCAAGACCGCCGAGGAGCTCGAGGCGCTGCGGGCCGAGGGGGTGCTGTGAACGCCCACGTCGATATCCGCGAGGTGGCGCTGCGCGACGGCCTGCAGATCGAAGCGCCGATTCCGTTGTCGGCCAAGCTCGAACTGCTGGCCGCGATCGCCGCGACCGGGGTGCGCGAGGTGGAGGCCACCGCGTTCGTCTCGCCGTCGAAGGTGCCGTCGATGGCCGACGCCGCCGAGGTCGCCGCCCACCTGCGCGACTACCCCGACATCGAGTTCTCCGCCCTGGTCGCCAGCCCGAACGGAGCCAAGCGGGCCGTCGCGGCGGGGCTGCGCTCGATCGAATACGTGGTCGCCGCCGACGACACCTTCAGCCAGGCCAACGTCGGGCGGACCAGCGCCGAGGCCACCCAGCAGATCGACGAGATCGTCGCCATCGCGCACGATGCCGGCGTCACGGTAGAAGTCATCGTCGCCACCGCGTGGGACTCGCCGTTCGAAGGCCCCACCCCGCCGCAGCGGGTGCTCGACATCGCCGCGGCCGCCCGCGACCGCGGCGTCGACCGCCTCTCGATCGCCGACACGATCGGCACCACCACCCCGGGGCGCGTGAGTTCGCTCATCGCACAACTGCGTCCGGTGACCGGCGACCTGCCGCTGGGCGGTCACTTCCACAACACCCGCGGCTCCGGGCTGGCCAGCGCCTACGCCGCGGTCAGCTCCGGGGTGACCCGGCTGGACGCCTCGGTCGGGGGGCTGGGCGGCTGCCCGTTCGCGCCGGGGGCCACCGGCAACATCGCCACCGAGGACCTGGTGTACCTGCTGCACGACAGCGGCATCGACGTCGACGTCGACCTGCAGGCCGCCATCGCCGCCGCCGGCGTCGCGAGATCCGTTGTCGGTCATGACCTGCCGAGCGCGCTGCTGCGCGCCGGCGACCGGATGCGCACCTGATGCCCGCTCAGGACGCGCCGACCGCCAAGGGCCGCCAGACCAGGCAGGCCATCGAGCAGGCCGCCCGCAAACTGTTCGCCGAGCGCGGCTTCCACGGCACGACACTGGCCGACATCACCTCGGCGGCGGGCAAGTCGCCCGCGGTGTTCTACCGGTATTTCGCCGACAAGGAGGATCTGCTCGCCGCCCTGGCGGAGTCGTTCCTGCACGACGTCGTGACACCGTCCGGGTTGAGCGTCGAGCTACCGGGATCGCCCGACGACGACGCCTTCTTCACCTCGGTGGTCACCGGGTACTGGAACATGTTCAAGCAGAACATCGGCATCATGATCGCCGTGGCGCAGCTGGCCGCCACCCAGCGCCGCTTCGCGGCCGTGCAGAACGAGTTCCGCCGCTTCGGCATGGACATCGTCGCCGCCTCGGTGCGCCGCGCCCAGGAGCAGGGCTATGGGACCGAGCTCGACCCGCAACACACCGCGGCCGCCATCGCCCTGCTTTTCGAGAACTTCACCACCGTGTTCGTCGGGCCCTCCAACCTGGGCATCAAGATCAGCGACCAGGACGCCATCGCCACCCTGTCGACGATCTGGAAGAAAACCCTCTACGGCGCTTGAGCCTCTAGGAGACAACTGTGGATTTCACGCTCCCCGAACACCTTCCGGGTCTGCTCGCCGAGATGGACGCGTTCATCGAGGCCGAGATCAAACCCCTGGAACGCGAACACATCCAGTACTTCGACAAGCGCCGCGAACACGCCCGCACCGACTGGGACAACGACGGCATCCCCACACGCGAGTGGGAGGACCTGCTCGCCGAGATGCGCAGGCGCGCCGATGAGGCGGGCTGGCTGCGCTACGGGCTGCCGGCCGCCCTGGGCGGGCGGGACGGCACCAACGTCGACATGGCCGTCATCCGGGAACACTTGGCGCACAAAGGCCTTGGCCTGCACAACGACCTGCAGAACGAGTCTTCGATCGTCGGGAATTTCCCGCAGGTGATCATGATGGAGCGCTTCGGCACCTCCGAGCAGCGACGGCTGTGGTCCGAAGCGCTGATCACCGGGGAGCGCTCCATGGCGTTCGGCCTGACCGAGCCGGAGCACGGCTCGGACGCCACGTGGCTAACGACGCGCGCGCAGGCCGACGGAGACGGCTGGGTGATCAACGGCGCCAAGCGGTTCAACACCGGCGTCCACCGCGCCACCCACGACCTGGTGTTCGCCCGCACGTCCGGTGAGCCGGGGCAGGCGCGGGGCATCACGGCGTTCCTGGTGCCCACGGACGCGCCCGGCTTCGACGTCCCCTACTACTGGTGGACCTTCAACATGCCGACCGATCACGGCGAAGTCCGGCTCACCGACGTCCGGGTGCCCGGCGACGCGGTGCTCGGCGAGGTGGACCGCGGCCTGGAGGTCGCGCAGACGTTCCTGCACGAGAACAGGATTCGGCAGGCCGCCAGCAGCCTGGGCGCGGCCCAGTACTGCATCGACCGCGCCGCCGAATACGCCGGTCAGCGGACGGTCTTCGGCAAGCCGCTGTCGGTCAACCAGGCCGTGCAGTGGCCGCTGGCCGAATTGCAGACCGAGGCCCAGATGGTGCGGCTGCTGGTGGCCTACGCCGCCTGGCACCTGGACCGGGACCACCACATGGAGGTCTCGGACAAGGTGTCGATGGCCAACTACCGCGCCAACCGGCTCGTGTGCGACGCCGCGGACCGGGCCATGCAGATCTTCGGTGGCCTGGGCTACAGCCGGCACGAGCCGTTCGAGCACATCTATCGGCACCACCGTCGCTACCGGATCACCGAGGGCGCCGAGGAGATCCAGATTCGCCGGGTGGCGCAGCGGCTGTTTAAGTTTGGCAAGTGACGCCGAACGAGGACCTGGCCTCTCGACTCGCCGCCGAACTGACGCCCGTCCTGGGCGCCGACGTCGCGGTGGAGAACCTGCGCGCCCTGACCGGCGGCGCGAGCCGCTCCACGTGGGCGTTCGACGCCGTCACCGGCGACCGGCGCCGAGCGCTGATCCTGCGCATCGGCGCGCCCGACGACATGCACGCCGGCATGGAGCTGGAGGCGCGCGCCCAGGCCGCGGCGGCCGCCGCCGGCGCCCCGGTCCCCCACGTCCTGATCGCCGACGATTCCCCTGCCGCACTGGGCAATCCGTTTCTGATCTGCGACCACATCGCCGGCGAGACCATCGTCCGGCGCATTCAGCGTCAGCTCGACGCCGCGGGCGGCCAGGCGGCGCGCGCGGGGCTGATGCGGGAGTGCGCGCGCGCCCTGGCGGCCATCCACCGCGCCGACCCGCGCATCCCCGGTCTGGCCCATGAGGACCCGCTCACGCAGTGGCGCGAGCGGCTCGACGCCATGGGTGACACCACCGCTACCTTCGAATGGGCGTTTCGCTGGCTCGAGGCCCGCCGTCCGGAGCCGTCGGCGGACGTTCTGGTGCACGGCGACTACCGGATGGGCAACCTCATCGTCGACGGCGCCCGCCTGGCCGCGGTCCTCGACTGGGAGCTGGTGCACCGCGGCGACCCGTACGACGACCTCGCCTGGTTCTGCATCCGCGCCTGGCGCTTCGGCGCCCCCGCCAGCCTCGGCGCCGGCGGCCTCGGCAGCGTCGAGAGCTTCCTCCGCTCCTATGAGCAGGCCGGCGGGACTAGCGTCGACCGGGTGGCGTTTCACTGGTGGCTGGTGCTGGCCACGCTGCGTTGGGGCGTCATCTGTCGCTACCAGGCGGAGCGGCATCTGACCGGCCAGTTCCGCTCGGTGGAGCTGGCCGCGATCGGTCGCCGCGTGTGCGAGACCGAGTGGGACCTGCTCGACCTCCTCGAAGAGGTGCCGGAGTGATCGGCCCGTACGGTCGCCCGCTCGCGGCCGAGCTGGTGGCCGCGGTGGCCGAGTTCCTGGAGACCGACGTGCGGGCGGCGACCAGTGGGCAGGTCAACTTCCACGCCCGGGTGGCCGCCAACGCGCTGCGCATCGTCGAGCGCGAACTGCTCGACGAGAGCGAGTCCGAGTCCCTCGCCGCGCTGGCCGACCTGGGGTTCGCCGACGAGGAGGAGCTGGCCGCCGCGATACGGGCGGGCGAGCTGGACGACCGGGCCCGGGAGGTCACCGCCTGCCTGCGCACGCTGGTGCGGCGCCGGGTGGCGGCCGCCCACCCCGGATATGACAGCGACGACAGCGAATAGCCGGGTCATCGGGAGAGGAGCGAGGTCATGCCCGCTGTGAGCACCGAACTCGTCGCCGACGCCGCCGATCGCCTGTTCGCGGCGATCGAAAGGGGTGACTTCGCGGCGGTGGAGCGGATGTGGAGCGACGACATCGCGGTCTGGCGCGTCGGCGCCCGCCGCGATGACGGCAAGGCCCGGGCGCTGCGGGTCATCGACTGGTTCATCTCCGCGACCACCGAGCGCCACTACGAGGTTCTCGACCGGCGGTTCTTCGACGGCGGCTTCGTCCAGCAGCACCTCCTGCACGCCACGGGCCGTGCCGGCCAATCGATCTCGATGCGGGTCTGCATCGTGATCAGGGTGGGCGGCGACGGCCGGCTGGAGCGGATCGACGAGTACTTCGACCCCGCTGAGATCGCGCCGTTGCTGGATTAGACGCTAGATTCGCCACGAGAGATGGGGGTGACGATGACGACTCTGGAAACACTGCTGAACGATCCCGACCTGGCCGGCGTGTGGAACCTCGTCCCGGACCGGTCAACCATCACCTTCAAGATCGCCAACATGTGGGGCCTGCTGCGCGTCAAGGGCCGGTTCACCGAGTTCAGCGGCGACGGCCAGCTGACGGGCAAAGGCGCGGTTTTCGGCCGCCTCGACATCCGCGCCGCCTCCCTGGACACCGGGATCGGCCGCCGCGACAGGCATCTGCGCTCGGCCGACTTCTTCGACGTCGAGCGTTTCGGTGAGATCAGCGTCGTCGTCACCGGGGTGCAGCCGACCAAAGGCAAGGCCGCCGACCTCCGGGCGGCCTTCACCATCAAAGGCGTCACCGCGCCGCTGCCCCTGCCCGCGACGATCACCGAGCTCGAGGACGGGTCGATTCGGATCGCGGCGGAGGCCAAGGTCGACCGCACCCAGTTCGACCTGGGCTGGAACCGGTTCGGCATGATCGGCAAGACGGCCACCGCGGCGGCCGAAGCCGTCTTCACGCGGGCTGCCCAGTGAACCCGGTGCGACACCAGTAGCATCTGCACCGTGTCGGACTCCACCCCCGAATCCAGCGTCGCCCTGCGGATCCTGGTCTACAGCGATAACGCCAGAACCCGCGAACAAGTGATACGGGCATTGGGCAGGCATCTGCATCCGGACCTGCCCGAGCTGACGTATGTCGAGGTGGCGACCGCGCCGATGGTAGTGCGGCAGATGGACGAGGGCGGCATCGACTTGGCCATCCTGGACGGCGAGGCCACCCCCACCGGGGGGATGGGAATCGCCAAGCAACTCAAGGACGAACTCGCGACGTGCCCGCCGATCCTGGTGCTCACCGGCCGGCCGGACGACGCGTGGCTGGCGAACTGGTCGCGGGCCGAGGCCGCCGTGCCGCATCCCATCGATCCGATCGTGCTGGGCCGCACGGTGCTCGGACTGCTCCGCACCCCCACCCGCTAGCGCTTTCACCTGCGTAGATACCGCGACCGCCGGCCCACCGGCGGCCGCGAAGTCCGCGCAGACGCGACGCGGACCGCCCGCGGCGCCGAGCCGCCCGGTTGCGGCGACACAAAAACGAGGCGAATACCCCCACCCCGACAAAACACACTCGCCTTCACGACGCTATGTTGTGAAGGTCACTGTGATAGCCCGCAGCCCGGGTACGTCACAGCAGCCCGGCCCCCCGCCCGGCCGCCGCACCGGCGACCCGTACGAGGAGATCTTGGAGCGAGTTGAACGTCTACATACCCATCCTGGTGCTCGGAGCGATCGCGGCGGCCTTCGCCGTGGGGTCGGTGGTGATCGCGAGCCTGGCCGGCCCGTCGCGTTACAACAAGTCGAAGATGGCCCCCTACGAATGCGGCATCGAGCCCACCGAAACGTCGGTCAGTGGCCCGCATGCGACGCCCGGCCAGCGGTTCCCGGTGAAGTATTACCTGACCGCAATGCTTTTTATCGTCTTCGACATCGAAATCGTGTTCTTGTATCCCTGGGCGGTCAGTTACGACGCGCTGGGAACGTTCGCGTTGGTCGAGATGGTGGTGTTCATGCTCACGGTCTTCGTGGCGTACGCCTACGTGTGGCGCCGCGGCGGCCTGACGTGGGATTGAGGTAGACGTGGGTCTCGAGGAACAGCTGCCCGGTGGGATTCTGCTGTCGACGGTCGAGAAGGTGGCCGGCTATGTCCGCAAGAACTCCTTGTGGCCGGCGACGTTCGGGCTGGCCTGCTGCGCCATCGAGATGATGGCAACCGCCGGGCCAAGATTCGACATCGCCCGGTTCGGCATGGAGCGGTTCTCGGCGACGCCGCGACAGGCCGACCTGATGATCGTGGCCGGGCGGGTGAGCCAGAAGATGGCGCCGGTGCTGCGGCAGATCTACGACCAGATGGCCGAACCCAAGTGGGTGCTCGCCATGGGCGTCTGCGCCTCGTCCGGCGGCATGTTCAACAACTACGCGATCGTGCAGGGCGTGGACCACGTGGTCCCGGTGGACATCTACCTGCCCGGCTGCCCGCCCCGGCCGGAGATGCTGCTGTACGCAATCCTCAAGCTGCACGAGAAGATTCAAGAGATGCCGCTGGGCGTCAACCGGGAGACCGCCATCGCCGAAGCCGAGCAGGCGGCGCTGTCGGCCCGGCCCACGATCGAGATGCGCGGGCTGCTGCGATGAGCTCACCGGACCACGACCCGAAGGACGCCGCAACAGAGGGCGGAGGGCCGCCCCGCTCCGACGGCGAGGTGATCGGCGTGCGCCGCGGCATGTTCGGCATCTCCGATTCCGGCGACACCAGCGGCTACGGCCGGCTGGTGCGGCCGATCACCCTCCCGGGCAGCAGCCCCCGGCCCTACGGCGGCTACTTCGACGACGTGGTGGACCGGTTGGCCGGGGCGCTGCAGGGCAGCGGTGTCGAATTCTCCGACGCGGTAGAAAAAGTCGTGGTTTACCGCGACGAACTGACACTGCACGTTCGCCGCGAGAAGCTGGTGGCCGTCGCCCAGCGCCTCCGCGACGAACCGGAGCTGCGGTTCGAGATGTGCCTGGGCGTCAGCGGGGTGCACTACCCCAACGAGACAGGGCGCGAACTGCACGCGGTGTACCCGCTGCAGTCGATCACCCACAACCGCCGTGTCCGGCTGGAAGTTGCTGCGCCGGACGGTGATCCGCACATCCCGTCGCTGTTCGGCGTCTACCCGACGTGCGACTGGCACGAGCGCGAAACCTACGACTTCTTCGGCATCATCTTCGACGGACACCCGTCGCTGACCCGCATCGAGATGCCCGACGACTGGCACGGCCACCCGCAGCGCAAGGACTATCCCCTGGGCGGCATCCCGGTGGAGTACAAGGGAGCGCAGATACCCCCGCCCGACGAGCGGAGAGCGTACAACTGATGAGCACAATCACCGATTCGACGCACAACGGCGGCGCCTCGGAAGGGCCCGAGACCGTGTTGGTCGCCGGCGGCCAGGACTGGGACCAGATCGTCGACGCCGCCCGCAACGCCGACCCCGGCGAACGGATCGTCGTCAACATGGGTCCCCAGCACCCGTCAACTCACGGGGTGCTGCGGCTGATCCTCGAGATCGAGGGCGAAACGGTCACCGAGGTGCGCTGCGGAATCGGCTACCTGCACACCGGGATCGAGAAGAACCTGGAATACCGGTACTGGACCCAGGGCGTCACCTTCGTCACCCGAATGGATTACCTGTCACCGTTTTTCAACGAGACCGCGTACTGCCTGGGCGTGGAGAAACTGCTCGGCATCACCGACCAGATCCCGGAGCGTGTCAACGTCATCCGGGTGATGATGATGGAGCTCAACCGGATCTCGTCGCATCTGGTCGCGCTGGCCACCGGCGGCATGGAACTGGGCGCCATGACGCCGATGTTCGTCGGGTTCCGCGGCCGCGAGATCGTCCTGACCCTGTTCGAGAGGATCTCCGGATTGCGGATGAACAGCGCCTACATCCGGCCGGGGGGCGTCGCCCAAGACCTGCCGCCGGGCGCGGAGAACGACATCGCCGAAGCCCTCAAGCCGCTGCGCGAGGTGTTGCGCGAAATGGGCGATCTGCTCAACGAGAACGCCATCTGGAAGGCCCGCACCCAGGACATCGGTTACCTCGATCTGACCGGCTGCATGGCGCTGGGCATCACCGGCCCCATCCTGCGCGCCACCGGGTTGCCCCACGATCTGCGCAAGAGCGAACCGTACTGCGGATATGAAAACTACGAATTCGACGTGATGACCGCCGACACGTGTGATGCTTACGGGCGCTACATGATTCGCGTCAACGAGATGTGGGAGTCGATCAAGATCGTCGAGCAGTGTCTGGACAAGCTGAAGCCGGGCCCGATCATGATCTCCGACCGCAAGATCGCCTGGCCGGCCGATTTGAAGGTGGGCCCGGACGGCATGGGCAACTCACCGGAGCACATCGCCAAGATCATGGGCGGCTCGATGGAGGCATTGATCCACCACTTCAAGCTGGTCACCGAGGGCATCAGGGTTCCCGCGGGCCAGGTGTACACCGCGGTGGAGTCGCCGCGCGGTGAGCTTGGCGTGCACATGGTGAGCGACGGCGGTACCCGCCCCTACCGGGTGCACTACCGAGACCCGTCGTTCACCAACCTGCAGTCGGTGGCCGCGATGTGCGAGGGCGGCATGGTGGCCGACCTGATCACCGCGGTCGCCAGCATCGACCCGGTCATGGGCGGGGTGGACCGGTGACCGGCCCGCAGGGCCAGCCGGTCTTCGTCCGGCTCGGTCCGCCGCCCGAGGAACCCAACGCGTTCGTCACCGAGGGTGCGCCGCAGACGTATTCGCCGGAGGTGCGGGCGCGGCTCGAGGTGGACGCCAAGGAGATCATGGGCCGCTACCCCAAAAAGCGTTCGGCGCTGCTGCCGTTGCTGCACCTGGTGCAGGCAGAGGACTCCTACCTCACCCCCGCCGGGCTCGAATTCTGCGGCGAGCAGCTGGGTTTGACCGGCGCCGAGGTGTCCGCGGTGGCGAGCTTCTACACGATGTATCGCCGCGGACCCACCGGCGACTACCTGGTCGGGGTGTGCACCAACACGCTGTGCGCCGTCATGGGCGGCGACGCCATCTTCGACACCCTCAAGGAACACCTCGGTATCGGCAACGACGAGACCACACCCGACGGCTCGGTCACCCTGCAACACATCGAGTGCAACGCCGCGTGCGATTACGCGCCGGTGGTGATGGTCAACTGGGAGTTCTTCGACAACCAGACGCCGGAGTCGGCGCGCGAGCTCGTCGACTCGCTGCGTTCCGGGGAGCCCAAACCGCCCACCCGTGGCGCCCCGCTGTGCGCCTTCCGCGAGACGTCGCGCATCCTGGCCGGCCTGCCCGACCAGCGCCCCGACCAGGGCCAAGGCGGCGCGGGCGAGGCCACCCTGGCGGGCCTGAAGGTCGCCAAAGAGCACGGCATGACCGCCCCCACTCCCCCGGCGAGCCGGTCATGACCAGCTCACAGGCCACGCCGCTGACCCCGGTCATCAGCCGATTCTGGGACGACCCGCAGTCGTGGACGCTGGAGACCTACCGGCGCCACGACGGCTACGAGGCGATGAAGAAGGCGCTGGGCATGGCGCCCGACGACGTGATCGCCACCGTCAAGGACTCCGGCCTGCGGGGGCGCGGCGGCGCGGGCTTCTCCACCGGGACGAAGTGGTCGTTCATCCCGCAGGGCGACACCGGCGCGGCCGCCAAGCCGCACTACCTGGTGGTCAACGCTGACGAGTCGGAACCCGGTACGTGCAAAGACATTCCGCTGATGCTGGCGACGCCGCACGTCCTGATCGAGGGCGTCATCATCGCCGCCTATGCGATCCGGGCCAGTCACGCGTTCATCTACGTGCGCGGTGAAGTGCTGCCGGTGCTGCGCCGCCTGCAGAACGCGGTGGCCGAGGCCTACGCCGCCGGATACCTGGGCCGCGACATCAACGGCTCGGGCTTCGACCTGGAGCTGGTGGTGCACGCGGGCGCCGGCGCGTACATCTGCGGCGAGGAGACGGCGCTGCTGGATTCGCTGGAAGGCCGTCGCGGCCAGCCGCGGCTGCGGCCGCCGTTCCCCGCGGTGGCCGGGCTCTACGGCTGCCCGACGGTGATCAACAACGTCGAGACGATCGCCAGCGTGCCGTCCATCATCCTCAACGGCGTCGAGTGGTTCCGGTCGATGGGCAGCGAGAAATCCCCCGGCTTCACGCTGTATTCGCTGTCCGGGCACGTCGCCAGGCCCGGCCAGTACGAGGCCCCGCTGGGTATCACGCTGCGCGAGCTGCTGGCCTACGCCGGCGGGGTGCGGGCCGGGCACCGGCTCAAGTTCTGGACGCCCGGCGGGTCGTCCACCCCCCTGCTCACCGACGAGCACCTCGACGTTCCGCTGGACTACGAGGGTGTCGGCGGGGCCGGGTCGATGCTGGGCACCAAGGCGCTGGAGATCTTCGACGAGACCACCTGCGTGGTGCGCGCGGTGCAGCGCTGGACGTACTTCTACAAGCACGAATCGTGCGGCAAGTGCACGCCCTGCCGGGAGGGCACCTTCTGGCTGGATCAGATCTACGAGCGGCTGGAAAGCGGCAAGGGCACCAAAGAGGACATCGACAAGCTGTTGGACATCTCGGATTCGATTCTGGGAAAGGCGTTCTGCGCGTTGGGAGATGGGGCCGCCAGCCCGGTGATGTCGTCGATCAAGTACTTCCGCGACGAATACGTGGCTCACGTCGAAGACGGTGGGTGCCCGTTCGACCCCCGAGACTCCATGCTGACGCCCAACGGAAAGGCATGACACGCTCGTGACTAGTGCGGCCAAGACCGAGACCGGCGACCCCAAGGACGGCGAGGTGCGTCCGCCGGACATGGTGACGCTGACCATCGACGGCAACGAGATCAGCGTTCCCAAGGGGACTTTGGTGATCCGCGCGGCCGAGTTGATGGGCGTCCAGATCCCCCGGTTCTGCGACCACCCACTGCTCGAGCCGGTCGGCGCGTGCCGGCAGTGCCTGGTCGAGGTCGAAGGGCAGCGCAAGCCGATGGCGTCGTGCACCACCGTCGCCACCGACGACATGGTCGTGCGCACCCAGCTCACGTCGGAGGCCGCCGACAAGGCCCAGCACGGCGTGATGGAGCTGTTGCTCATCAACCACCCGCTGGACTGCCCGATGTGCGACAAGGGCGGCGAATGCCCGCTGCAGAACCAGGCGATGTCCAACGGCCGTGCCGATTCTCGCTTCACCGATGTCAAGCGCACCTTCGCCAAGCCGATCAACATCTCCGCCCAGGTGCTGCTGGATCGTGAGCGCTGCATCCTGTGCGCCCGCTGCACGCGGTTCTCCGAGCAGATCGCCGGGGACATCTTCATCGACATGCAGGAGCGCGGCGCCCTGCAGCAGGTCGGCATCTACGCCAATGAGCCGTTCGACTCGTACTTTTCGGGCAACACCGTGCAGATCTGCCCGGTGGGCGCGCTGACCGGAACCGCCTACCGCTTCCGGGCCCGGCCCTTCGACCTGGTGTCCAGCCCCAGCGTGTGCGAGCACTGCGCGTCGGGGTGCGCCCAGCGCACCGACCACCGCCGCGGCAAGGTGCTGCGCCGGCTGGCCGGCGACGACCCCGAGGTCAACGAGGAGTGGAACTGTGACAAGGGCCGGTGGGCGTTCAGCTACGCGACGCAGCCGGACGTCGTCAGCACTCCCCTGATCCGCGACGCCGACGGTTCGCTGGTGCCCGCCTCGTGGTCGCACGCGATGGCGACGGCGATCCGGGGCCTCGAGGCCGCCCGCGGGCGCACGGGTGTGCTGGTCGGCGGCCGCGCCACCCTGGAAGACGCCTACGCCTACTCCAAGTTCGCGCGAATCGTGTTGGACAGCAACGACATCGACTTCCGCGCCCGCCCGAATTCGGCCGAGGAGGCCGATTTCCTGGCCTCGCGGATCGCCGGCCGCCGTGACGTCAGCTACGCGGATCTGGAATCGGCGCCGGTGGTGCTGCTCGTGGGCTTCGAACCGGAGGACGAGTCGCCCATCGTGTTCCTGCGGCTGCGCAAGGCCGCGCGCAAGCACGGGCTACCGGTGTACGCGGTCGCGCCGTTCGCCACCCGGGCGCTGGAGAAGATGTCCGGACGGCTCATCGCCACCGCCCCGGGGGACGAGGCGGCCGCGCTGGACGGGCTGGCCACCGGTGAGGTGGGAGAGCTGCTGTCCACCGCCGGCGCCGTCATCATGGTCGGCGAACGGCTGGCCACGGCGCCCGGCGGGTTGTCCGCCGCCGCCCGGCTGGCCGACGCCACCGGCGCGCGGCTGGCGTGGGTGCCGCGCCGGGCCGGCGAGCGCGGCGCGCTAGAGGCCGGCGCGCTGCCCGCGCTGCTTCCGGGCGGCCGCCCGCTCGACGACGAGACCGCCCGCGCGCAGATCGCCGCGGCGTGGCACGTGTCCGAACTGCCCTCGGGCGCCGGGCGGGACGTGGACGGCATCCTGGCCGCCGCGACCGACGGCACGCTGGGCGCCCTGCTGGTCGGCGGTGTCGAACCCGACGACTTCGCGGACCCCGAAGCCGTGCTGGCCGCGCTCGATGCCGCGGGCTTCGTGGTCAGCCTGGAGCTGCGGCACAGCGCCGTGACCGAGCGCGCCGACGTGGTGTTCCCGGTCGCGCCGACGACACAGAAGGCCGGAGCCTTCGTCAACTGGGAGGGCCGCTACCGCCCGTTCGGGCCGGCGTTGCACGGCAGCACCCAGCGGGCCGGCCAATCCGACCATCAGGTGCTCGACGCGCTGGCCGACGAGATGGGCGTCTACCTGGGGCTCTCGACCGCCGAAGCGGCCCGCGCCGAACTGTCCTCGCTGGGCACCTGGGACGGCGGCTGGGCCGCCGGGCCCGCGGTCGCGACCCCGCAGCCGGCCCAGCCGGGTGCTGGGGAGGCGGTGCTGGCCGGCTGGCGGATGCTGCTGGACAACGGCCGGATGCAGGACGGCGAGCCGCACCTGGCCGGGACCGCGCGCAAGCCCGTGGTGCGGCTGTCACCGGGCACGGCGGCCGAGATCGGTGCCGCCGACGGCGACGCGGTCACCGTCAGCACCCCACGCGGATCGATCAGCCTGCCGCTGGTGATCACCGACATGCCCGACCGGGTGGTGTGGCTTCCGCTGAACTCGCCGGGTTCGGCCGTGCACCGGCGGCTGGGTGTAACGCTGGGCAGCACAGTGCAAATCGGAGTCGCCTCATGACCGGTCTGACCGCCTTCGGACACGACACCTGGTGGCTGGTGCTGGGCAAGGCGCTCGCCATCTTCGTGTTCCTGATGCTCAACGTGCTGGTCGCGATCCTGCTCGAACGCAAGATCCTCGGCTGGATGCAGCGGCGGCCGGGGCCCAACCGGGCGGGACCGTGGGGCGCGCTGCAGAGCCTGGCCGACGGGATCAAGTTGGCGCTCAAGGAGACCATCACCCCGGGCGGCGTCGACAAGTTCGTCTACTTCGCGGCCCCGGTGATCTCCACCATTCCGGCGTTCACCGCCTTCGCCTTCATCCCGTTCGGCCCGGTGGTGTCGGTGTTCGGCCACCGCACACCGCTTCAGCTCACCGACCTCCCGGTCGCGGTCCTGTTCATCCTGGGGCTCTCGGCGATCGGGGTTTACGGCATCGTGCTGGGCGGCTGGGCGTCCGGGTCCACCTACCCGCTGCTGGGCGGCGTCCGCTCCACCGCGCAGGTCATCTCCTACGAGGTGGCGATGGGGTTGTCGTTCGCGGCGGTGTTCCTCTACGCCGGCACCATGTCGACGTCGCAGATCGTCGCCGCCCAGGACCGGGTCTGGTACGTGTTCCTGCTGCTGCCGTCGTTCGTGATCTACCTGATCTCGATGGTGGGCGAAACCAACCGCGCGCCATTCGATCTGCCCGAAGCCGAGGGCGAGCTGGTCGCGGGGTTCCACACCGAGTACTCGTCGCTGAAGTTCGCGATGTTCATGCTGGCCGAGTACGTCAACATGATGACGGTGTCGTCGCTGGCGACGGTCCTGTTCTTCGGCGGCTGGCATGCCCCCTGGCCGCTCAACATGTGGGCGGGCGCCAACACCGGTTGGTGGCCGGTGCTGTGGTTCACCGCCAAGATGTGGACCTTCCTGTTCATCTATATGTGGTTGCGGGCCAGCCTGCCCCGGCTGCGCTACGACCAGTTCATGGCGCTGGGCTGGAAGCTGCTGATCCCCGCCTCGCTGGTCTGGGTGTTGATCGCGGCGGTGATCCGCACGCTGCAGAACCAGGGCTACGCGCACTGGACCCCGATCCTGGTGGTCAGCAGCATCGTGTTCGCCACAGCGCTGGTGTTGCTACTGCGAAAACCGTTCAGCACGCCCGGCATCCGCGCGCTGGAGAAACAACTCCGCCACCAGTCGAAACAATTGCCGGGGCTGGAGAACGCCGCACCGGCATTCCCGACACCGCCGCTGCCGATGAAGTCCCTGGCGGCTGCGAGTAAGGAGAACGTACGTGGCTAAATTCCTGGACGCCGTCGCCGGATTCGGCGTGACGTTCGCGGCGATGTTCAAAAAGAGGGTCACCGAGGAGTATCCGGAGAAGCCGGGCCCGGTCGCGCCGCGCTACCACGGCCGCCACCAGCTCAACCGCTACCCGGACGGCCTGGAGAAGTGCATCGGGTGCGAGCTGTGCGCCTGGGCCTGCCCGGCCGACGCGATCTACGTCGAGGGCGCGGACAACACCGAGGACCTGCGGTACTCGCCGGGTGAACGCTATGGCCGGGTCTATCAGATCAACTACCTGCGCTGCATCGGCTGCGGCCTGTGCATCGAGGCCTGTCCGACCCGGGCGCTGACCATGACCAACGACTACGAGTTGGCCGACGACAACCGCGCCGACCTGATCTACGAGAAGGACCGGCTGCTCGCGCCCCTGCAGCCCGAGATGACCGCGCCGCCGCACCCCCGGACCCCCGGCGCCACCGATAAGGATTACTACCTGGGCAATGTCACTGCCGACGGCCTGCGGGAGACCCAGAAGGCCGGAGAATCCCGGTGACCGGGGCGACGGGCCAGGTGCTGGCGGCAAACCTGGCTTCCGACACCATCATCCGCACCTCCACCGGCGAAGCGGTGGCGTTCTGGGTGCTGGGCGCGCTGGCGCTGATCGGAGCGATCGGGGTGGTGCTGGCGGTCAACGCCGTTTACTCGGCCATGTTCCTGGCGATGACGATGATCATCCTCGCGGTGTTCTACATGATCCAGGACGCGCTGTTTCTGGGTGTCGTCCAAGTCGTGGTCTACACCGGCGCGGTGATGATGCTGTTCTTGTTCGTGCTGATGTTGATCGGCGTGGACTCCGCGGAATCCCTGAAGGAGACGCTGCACGGGCAGCGCATCGCCGCGGTGCTCGCCGGTGTCGGATTCGGCGTCCTGCTGATCGCCGCCATCGGCACCGGCGCGACCGGCGGCTTCGCGGGACTGACCACCGCCAACGCCAACGGCAACGTCGAAGGCCTTGCGGCGCTGATCTTCTCCCGCTACGTCTGGGCGTTCGAACTCACCAGCGCCCTGCTGATCACCGCGGCCATCGGGGCGATGGTGCTGGCGCACCGCGAGCGCTTCGAACGCCGCAAGACGCAACGGGAGCTCGCCCAGGAGCGGTTCCAGCCGGGCGGACACCCGACCCCGATGCCCAGCCCCGGTGTGTACGCGCGCCACAACGCCGTCGACGTGGCCGCGCTGCTGCCGGACGGCTCGTATTCGGACCTTTCGGTGCCGGCGATCCTGCGCAGCCGCGGCGCCGACGGCAAACAGACCCCCTCCCGCCAGGCGAGCCCGAGTCTGTCACAAGGCGGTGCGTCATGAATCCGGCCAATTACCTTTACCTTTCGGCCCTGCTGTTCACCATCGGGGCGTCCGGTGTGCTGCTGCGGCGCAACGCCATCGTGATGTTCATGTGCGTCGAGCTGATGTTGAACGCGGTCAACCTGGCATTCGTCACGTTCGCGCGGATGCACGGGCACCTGGACGGGCAGATGATCGCGTTCTTCACGATGGTGGTGGCCGCGTGCGAGGTCGTCGTCGGCCTGGCGATCATCATGACGATTTTCCGTGCTCGCAAGTCCGCCTCGGTCGACGACGCGAACCTACTCAAAGGCTGACATCGCCAATATGGGGCCAACATGACTCACTACACCTGGCTGCTGGTGGCCCTGCCGCTGGCGGGTGCCGCGATACTGCTGTTCGGCGGGCGACGCACCGATGCGTGGGGCCACTGGCTGGGTTGCGCCACCGCCCTCGCGGCGTTCGGCGTGGGCCTGAGCCTGCTGAACGAGCTGCTCGGCCGCACCGCGGACGACCGGGTCATCCACCAGACGGTGTTCACCTGGATCCCCGTCGGCCAACTGCAGGTCGACCTCGGCCTGCAGATCGACCAGCTGTCGGTGTGTTTCGTGCTGCTGATCTCCGGGGTCGGGTCGCTGATCCACATCTATTCGGTCGCCTACATGGCCGAAGACCCGGACCGCCGAAGGTTTTTCGGCTACCTCAACCTGTTTCTGGCCTCGATGCTGCTGCTGGTGGTCGCCGACAACTACGTGGTGCTCTACGTCGGCTGGGAAGGCGTCGGCCTGGCGTCCTACCTGCTGATCGGGTTCTGGTACCACAAGCCCACGGCGGCCACGGCGGCCAAGAAGGCGTTCGTGATGAACCGCGTCGGGGACGCGGGACTCGCCCTGGGAATGTTCCTGATGTTCAGCACCTTCGGGACGCTCTCCTATGCCGGCGTGTTCGCCGGAGCGCCCGCCGCCGGCCGGGGCGCGCTGACGGCCATGGGGCTGCTGCTGTTGCTGGGCGCGTGCGCCAAGTCCGCGCAGGTCCCGCTGCAGGCCTGGTTGGGTGACGCCATGGAGGGCCCCACCCCGGTGTCCGCGCTGATCCACGCCGCCACCATGGTGACCGCCGGCGTGTACCTCATCGTGCGGTCCAACCCGCTGTACAACCTGGCCCCCGACGCGCAGACCGCCGTGGTCGTCGTCGGTGCCGTCACGTTGCTGCTCGGCGCGTTCATCGGCTGCGCCAAGGACGACATCAAGCGCGCGCTGGCGGCGTCGACGATGAGCCAGATCGGTTACATGGTGCTGGCCGCCGGGCTGGGCCCGGCCGGCTACGCGTTCGCGATCATGCATCTGCTCACCCACGGCTTCTTCAAGGCCGGGCTGTTCCTCGGCTCCGGCGCGGTGATCCACGCGATGCACGAGGAACAGGACATGCGCCGCTACGGCGGCCTGCGCGCCGCGCTCCCGATCACCTTCGCCACCTTCGGCCTGGGGTATCTCGCCATCATCGGCGTGCCGCCGTTCGCGGGCTTCTTCTCCAAGGACGCCATCATCGAGGCCGCGCTGGGCGCGGGCGGCGTCCGCGGCTACGTGCTGGGCGGGGCCGCGCTGCTGGGCGCGGGTGTCACCGCGTTCTACATGACGCGCGTGATGCTGATGACCTTTTTCGGCCGGAAGCGTTGGGCGCCTGGCACGCATCCCCACGAGGCGCCCAGCCTGATGACCTGGCCGATGATCCTGCTCGCCTTCGGCTCGGTGTTCTCCGGTGGGCTGCTGGCGTGGGGCGGCACCCTGCAGCGCTGGCTCGAGCCGGTGGTCGGGAAACACGAAGAGGTGACGCATGCGTTCCCCGCCTGGGTGAGCACCGCCTTGGCGCTGGGCGTCGTCGCCATCGGGATCGCGGTCGCCTACCGGCTGTACGCCACCGCGGAGATCCCGAGTGTGGCCCCGCTTTCGGTGTCACCGGTCACGACGGCCGCCCGCAGGGACTTCTACGGCGACGCCTTCAACGAGGAGGTGTTCATGCGCCCCGGTGCCGAGCTGACCCAAGCGCTCGTCGACGTCGACAACGCGGGCGTGGACGGCTCGGTCAACGCGCTGGCCGCGCTGGTGAGCCGCACTTCGAATCGCTTGCGGGGGCTGCAAACCGGCTTCGCCCGCAACTACGCATTGTCGATGCTGACGGGCGCGGTCCTGGTGGTCGCGCTGATCCTGGCGGTGAAACTGTGGTGAATGGCATTCCCTGGCTGAGCATCCTGTGGCTGGTGCCGCTGGCGGGCTCGGTGCTCGTGATCCTGCTGCCGCCCGGGCTGCGCGGGCTCGCCAAGTGGACGGGCCTGGTCTTCGGTGTCACCACACTGGCGATCGCGGTCGTCGTCACCGTTGGCTTCAAGGCCGGGGGCAGCACTTACCAGTTCGTCGAAAGCCATTCCTGGATACCGGCCTTCGGCGCCACCTACTCCCTCGGCGTGGACGGCATCGCGGTGGTCCTGGTGCTGCTGACCGCCGTGCTGATCCCGGTGCTGCAGGTGGCCGGCTGGAACGACGGTGGCGAAGAACGCAACCACGAAAATGGTGACGACCCGCTTCGCCCGGCTTCGCCGACCTTGCGATCGTCACGCAGTGTGCACGCCTACGTCGCGCTGACGCTGGCGATCGAGTCGATGGTGCTGGTCTCGGTGGTGGCGCTGGACGTGCTGCTGTTCTACGTGTTCTTCGAGGCCATGCTCATCCCGATGTACTTTCTGATCGGCGGCTTCGGCGGCGGGACGGGCAGGTCACGCGCCGCGGTGAAGTTCTTGCTGTACAACCTGTTCGGCGGGCTGATCATGCTGGCCGCGGTGATCGGGCTCTACGTCGTCACCGCGCAGCACGGTTCGGGCACGTTCGACTTCCGCGAGATCGTCGCCGGCGTCGCCTCCGGTCGCTACGGCGCCGACTCCGCGGTGTTCAAGGCGCTGTTCTTGGGCTTCATGTTCGCGTTCGCGATCAAGGCGCCGCTGTGGCCGTTCCACCGCTGGCTGCCCGACGCCGCGGTGGAGGCCACCCCGGCGACCGCGGTGCTGATGATGGCGGTGATGGACAAGGTCGGCACCTTCGGCATGCTGCGCTACTGCCTGCAGCTCTTCCCCGGCGCCTCAACGTATTTCCGCCCCCTGATCGTCGTGCTGGCCGTCATCGGCGTCATTTACGGGGCGGTCGTGGCGATCGGGCAGACCGACATCATGCGGCTGATCGCCTACACCTCCATCTCGCACTTCGGCTTCATCATCCTGGGCATCTTCGTGATGACGAGCCAGGGGCAGAGCGGATCGACGCTCTACATGCTCAACCACGGCCTGTCCACGGCGGCGGTGTTCCTGATCGCGGGATTCCTGATATCCCGGCACGGCAGCCGGGCGATCGCCGATTACGGCGGCGTGCAGAAGGTGGCGCCCGTCCTGGCGGGGACGTTCCTGGTCTCGGCCATGGCCACCCTGTCGCTGCCCGGCCTGGCGCCGTTCATCAGCGAATTCCTGGTCCTGCTGGGCACTTTCAACCGTTACTGGCTGGCCGCCGCGTTCGGTGTCACCGCGCTGGTGCTGTCCGCCATCTACATGCTGTGGCTCTACCAGCGCGTGATGACCGGACCGGTGGCCACCGGCAACGAGAAGATCGGTGACCTGCGAGCCCGCGAATTGCTGGTGGTCGCACCGTTGATCGCACTGTTGCTCGTTCTCGGCGTCTACCCCAAGCCGGTGCTGGACATCATCAACCCCGCCGTCGAGAACACCATGACCACCATCGGTCAGCACGATCCCGCGCCGAGCGTGCCGGCAGTCAACCGCGTACCCCGGACAGCCGAAGGACCGCGCCAATGACCCTTCCCACCCCCAGCATCGAGTACTTCCTGCTCTGCCCGACCCTCATCGTCTTCGGCGTCGCGGTCGTCGGCGTCCTCGCGGAAGCGTTCCTGCCCAGGCGAATTCGCTACGTCGCCCAGGTGACGCTCGCCCTGGCCGGCCTCGTCGCGGCATTCGTGGCGACCGTGGAGGTGGCCAAGTCGCTGCCGGCCTCCGGCCGGGCGGCCGTGCTGGGGGCGATGGCCATCGACCGGCCGACTCTGTACCTGCAGGGCACCGTGCTGCTGGTCGCGGTGCTGGCCGTCATCTTCATGGCCGAACGCACGCAGACCAAGGCCCAGAGCAAGGTCGCCGCGGGGGTCGGCGCCGCCGGATCGGCCGGCCTGGACTCCTTCACCCCGCAGGCGTCCGCCGTGCCCGGCAGCGACGCCGAGCGTGACGCCGAGCGGGCCGGGGCCGCGCAGACGGAGCTGTTCCCCCTGGCCATGCTGTCGGTCGGCGGCATGATGGTCTTCCCCGCCTCCAACGACCTGCTGACGATGTTCGTTGCGCTCGAGGTTCTTTCGCTGCCGCTGTACCTGATGTGCGGCCTGGCCCGGCATCGGCGGCTGCTGTCGCAGGAAGCGGCGATGAAGTACTTCCTGCTGGGCGCGTTCTCCTCGGCGTTCTTCCTGTACGGCGTGGCGCTGCTGTACGGCGCGACCGGCACGCTGCTGCTGACCGGCATCCGCGACGCGCTGGCGGCGCACGGAGACACGTCGATGGCGCTGGTCGGCGTGGCCCTGCTGTCGGTCGGCCTGCTGTTCAAAGTGGGTGCGGTCCCGTTCCATTCGTGGATCCCGGACGTCTACCAGGGCGCCCCCACCCCGATCACCGGGTTCATGGCCGCGGCCACCAAGGTCGCCGCCTTCGGCGCGCTGCTGCGGGTGGTCTATGTCGCGCTGCCACCGCTGCACGATCAATGGCGGCCGGTGCTGTGGACGATCTCGATTCTGACCATGGCGGTGGGCACCATCACCGCGGTGAACCAGACCGACGTCAAGCGCATGCTGGCGTACTCGTCGGTCGCCCACGTCGGGTTCATCCTCACCGGCGTCATCGCCGACAACCAGGCGGGGCTGTCGTCCACGCTGTTCTACCTGCTCGCCTACAGCTTCAGCACCGTCGGCGCGTTCGCCATCGTGAGCCTGATCCGCGATGCCGACGGCGTCGAGGACGCCACGCTGTCCCATTGGGCCGGGCTCGGGCAGCGCTCGCCCATTGTGGGCGTGATGTTTTCGATGTTCCTGCTGGCCTTCGCCGGCATCCCGCTGACGAGCGGTTTCGTCAGCAAGCTCGCGGTTTTCAAGGCCGCGGCGCAGGGCGGCGCGGCGCCCCTGGTGATCATCGGTGTGGTCGCCAGCGGGATCGCCGCCTACTTCTACGTGCGGGTGATCGTGTCGATGTTCTTCACCGAGGCGACCGACGACACCCCCCACGTGGTGGAGCCCGGCATTCTGAGCAAGGCCGCGATCGCGGTGTGCGCCTTGGTCACAGTGCTTCTGGGCATTTTCCCGCAGCCGCTGCTCGACCTGGCCGACCACGCCGCCCAGCTGCTGCACTGACATCAGCTCAGGAACGGGCGCACGGCCAGCACGTAGGCGGCCAGCGCCACCAGCGGCGCGACCAACGGCAACCACGGCAACTGCAGCGGGGAGGACGCCGCGACCCACCCCGCGACGGTGAAGCCGACGGCGCCGACGACGGTCGGCACGCTCCCCAGCACCACCCCGGCCCCGGCGCCGGCCGCGTGCCGGCAGACCAGGTACCCGGCGGCGCACAGCCCGGAGAGCGCGACGAACACGAGCGGCGGTTCGGACAGCACGATGGTGAGCACCGACAGCAGCACGGCAAGCGTCGCCGCGGGGCGAAACACCGTTCCCGCCACCACCGCACCCAGCGCCGCCGCCCAGCCGGCCACCGCGGGTTCGTGCGAGCCGTCGGCAGCCAGGCCCACCATCAGCAGCCCGAACACGACGGAGAACACCGGGGCCCAGAGCCGCGGCAGTGCCGTCCCGCAGTCGCTAGCCACGCAGCCGCCCCCGCACCCGCCGGCGGCGGTCCGGTAGCACACCCATGGACTGCTCCAGCCCGCTGTCCCCTTGCCACGACACGATGTCGACGCCGACGGTGGCCATGTCGCGATACATGGCGGAGCGCTGCAGCGACCACATCCGGTCCACCAGGGGATCCTGGTGGGCCTCGAACGGCGAGCTGTCGAGGACGTCGACGGCGATGACGACGTGGCCGCGCCTGCGCAGATCGATCAACGCGAGCGCGAACTCGGTGTCGAGCAGCGTGGAGAACGCGATGACGATCGCACCCGCGGGCATCGCCGCCCGCGGCGCCAAAGTCCCCGTCGTGCCCTCGAATCGGTCGCCGGCAGCGAGCACCGTGTCGAGCACGCGATAGAACTGGCGCTGCCCGATGTCGGCGCCCAGCCAGCGCGGGTGGTTGCCGCCAAGGGCGACGATCCCGGCGCGGTCGCCGTGCCGCAACGCGGTCTGCACGACCTGCGCGGCACCGCGGACGACGCGCTCGGTGGCCTCAGTTGCCGGACCGGCCGGTTGCCGATACGTGTCGATCAGCACCATCACGTCGGCGGCGCGGTCGGTGAGGCGCTGCGTGACGTGCAACTGGCCGCGCCGCGCGCTCACCGGCCAATTCACCGCGCGCAGTTGGTCTCCGGGCACGTAGGCACGAATGTCGGCGTACTCGACGCCGGGGCCGACATGCCGGGTCAGGTGCGCGCCCAGCCGGTCGAGCAGCTCGGTCTGCGGGATGGGCGTCGACTGCGGGGGCGTCAGGGGAAACACGATGACCTCGGCGGCGTCCACGGTGGCCGTCCCCGACAGCAACCCACCGCGCGCGAGCGCGTCCACCCGGGCCCGGATGAAGTACCGGCCCCACCGCTGCGCCGTGGCCACAACCGTCTTGGCGTGCGTCGAAGCCGGGTCCAGGATTTCGAGCTGCATTCCCTCGACGGCCGGAACCGTGACCTCGACCGCCGAAAACCCGGTCGCCCCGCCCTCTTCCGTCGTCCACAGGCGCAGCCGCGCCCGGTCGTTCTCGAAACACCGCTGCGCATCGGGCTCGCCGTGTACGCGAATGGTCGGCACGGGGCGTTGCCAGCTGATCGAGCAGAGCACGCCGAGCAGGGGCGCAGCGAAGGCGATCAACTGCCATCGCGCGGTGATCACCGCGACGGCCAGCACCAAGCCCGCGCAGGTCGCGACGGCCCGCGTCAAGTTCGATGCGCGCCAGCGGAATTCGGCCTCACGTCCGGTCACACCGCTGTCATCCGCTCCCGTGGCCCTCGCCGGTTCGGGGCACCGGCAGGCGGCGCAGCAGCTCCCCGACGACGTCGGCGCCTTGGATCTTGCGCACCCACATCTCCGGGCGCAGGGTGATCCGGTGCGCGACGGCCGGCACGGCGAGCGCCTTGACGTCTTCGGGGATCACATAGTCCCGGCCGAGCAACAGCGCACGGGCGCGGGCCAGTTGCACCAGGTCGAGTTCGGCGCGGGGGCTGGCGCCGACGGCGACCTGCGGATGGTGCCTCGTGGCGTTGGCCAGCGAAACGACGTAGTGCAAAACGTCTTCGTGCACGGTCACCTGCTCGACCGATTCGCGCATCGCGAGCAGGTCGTGCGCATCCACGACCTGGTTGACGGCCGGCTCGACCGACCCGCGCTCGAGGCGCCGGCGCAGCATCGCCGTCTCGTCGCGCTCGGAGAGGTAGCGCAGCTCCAGGCGGATCGCGAACCGGTCGAGCTGCGCCTCCGGCAGCGGGTAGGTGCCCTCGTACTCGATCGGATTGTCGGTCGCCAGCACGACGAAAGGCTTTGGCAACTGATGCGTTTCGCCGTCGATACTCACCTGACCCTCGGCCATCGCCTCGAGCAGCGCCGCCTGCGTCTTGGGCGGCGTGCGGTTGATCTCGTCGGCCATCAGCAGGTTGGTGAAGATGGGCCCGGGCCGGAAGGCGAAACGCCCCGACTGCATGTCGTAGATCGTGGAGCCGAGCAGGTCCGCGGGCAGCAGGTCGGGCGTGAACTGCACGCGGGTGAACTGCAGGCCCAGCGCGGCGGCGAACGATCTGGCGATGAGCGTCTTACCCAGGCCGGGCAGGTCCTCGATCAGGACGTGGCCGCGCGCGAGCACCGCGATGAGGATGAGGGTGAGCGCGGAACGCTTGCCCACCACCACGCGCTCGATCTCGTCGAGCACCGCCTCGCAGTGCGCAGTGGTTGTTGCCGCCGGCAGTGTCATACCTTTTCCAACTTTCGCAGAATCTCCTCCAGCGCCGCGCGGCCCGGACCGGGCCGCCGGTCACCGGTGCGCGCGACGTTGTTCGGATTGACCCATTCCCACAGTTCCGTCCCGAACAGCATCTGGCCGCTCGCCTGATACGCCACCGGGTCTTTGGATCGCCGTTGGCCGGTCGTCATCTCGTATCGACGCGCAAGCATGGGGCGCAGGTGCCGATCCCAGTCCACCCGGGTGGACTCCGACCACCGGATCGTCGTCTCGGTGGTGGACAGCCAGCGGCGCAATGAATCCCCGAGATCGTCGGGTTCGGCGTCCGCCTCGGGATGCATTCCGCGCCCGAGCACGCGACGGACGGTGAGCAGCACCAGGGCCAGTGCGCCGCCGGAGGCGGCCAGCACCACCCGGCGATCGGGTAGCAGCAGTGCGAGCAGCTCGATGCCGACGATGAAGCAGACGCCCAGGGCCAGAGTCTTTTTCATGCGGCGCTCCGTGAGCCCAGCTCGTCGAGCACCAGCTGCAGAACGCGCACCGCCATGTCGCGGTGAGCCTCGGTCATCACGTGCGGGCTGAACCGCGCCTCGGCGAACAGGTTCACCAACTGCACGGCGTTGTCGGCGTGCAGCGCGCGGTGTTCGACGGCGCGGGCCAACACCTCGGTCGGGGTGTCGAAGTCCTGCGGGACGGCGCCGGGCACGTTGGCCAGCTCGCGTTCCATCGCCGCGTAGCAGGCGATGATCGCCTCGCGAGGTTCACGGCTGGGGTCGGCCATCTCGGCCAGGCCACGTTCGGCCGCGCGCGCCAACGATTCCGAACGTGACGGTGGCGCCGGGGATTCGGCGTGATCGTCCGCGGCGGCCCCGGCGCCGGTCGCCACCGCCCGCCACCGCCGCCGCGACGCGACGACCGTCCCGGTGACGATGACCAACAGCATCGGCACGGTGGCCGCGAGCAGGATGCCGAACATATCGCCGTTTCGCGGATGGGGCTGTGCCGGCCGGGCGTTCGCACTCTCCGACGACGGCGCACCGCTCGCCGGCGGGGGCGGCGCCCGGCCGACGTCGTGGGAGGCCAACAGGTGGGACGCCGTCCACACGATCAGCAGCCACGCCACGATGACCGCCAGCCCGATCAGCAGCACCCGCCAGCTCGGCCGGCCCCTGCCGGTGCCGAGCATCTCCGACAGCTGACCGGCCTGGGGCGCCGCTGCCCGCGGGTCGCGCAGCCGCGCGATGACCGCGATCGTCACCAGGGCGAGCGTGACCCCGAGGGCTGCCACCACGAAAATCAGCGCCGCCCGGCTGCCGGTTGGCTCCCCACGTGCGGCGGGATGCGGGGAAGGCAGATAGCCGCGCAGGGCGGCGGAGAGGACAAGCAGCAGCACGACCAGGGCGACGGCTCGCCCCGTGGGCTTGTCCATACCGGGCATCGGCATACCACCCGACCGGTTGTTGCGGCACTGCTTTGCCTCATCCTGGCACGTCAGGCGGGAAGTTATCCACAGTCGGCGGTTCATCCACCGCGACTTCGCGTCGCGGTCGCCGATCGGCTGGAGACCCGGGACCCCGCGTTGAAATCCTCGCCAAGCGGCCCGCCCGGTGAGACACTCAGCGCGTGCCACCGCATCGGGACGTCGCCGCGTACGACGACCGCGCCCCCCGCTACGACCAGGGCTTTCGCGGTCGGCTGCACCACGAAATCGCCGAGCGCACCGCGCAGCTGGCCGTGGCGACCGTCACCGCCCCCGAGTATGTGCTCGACGTCGGATGCGGCACCGGCTACCTGTTGGGGCTGCTGGCCCGCCGCTACCCGGGGGCCAAACATCTGTGCGGGATCGACCCGGCCCCCCAGATGGTCTCCATCGCAACCGGTCTTGCCCGCGACCCGCGATTGAGCTTCACCCGCGGCGTGGCCGAGGAGCTCAACTACGCCGACCGCGCCTTCGACCTGGTCGTCAGCACCACGTCATTCGATCACTGGTCCGATCAGCTGGTGGGTCTGCTGGAGTGCGCCCGGGTGCTGCGGCCGGGTGGAAGCCTGGTGCTCGTCGACCGGTTCTCGCTGTGGCTGGTGCCGACGCTGGCCATCACCCGCCGCGGCAAGGCCCGCACCCGGCGGCGCGCCGAGCGCCTGCTGCTGCAGGCGGGATTCCGGTCGCCGAAATGGCAACGGCTGCATGCCGGGACCATCAACGCGGTCACGGCGACGAGACCGGCTTAGTCGGGCTCGAACGGCCGGAAAGAGCCGTCGAGCACCTGCAGATGACCGATCGTGCGTCCGGTGACCTTCGCGGGATCGACCACCGTCAATTCCACTGCGGCCCGGGCGAATTCGTCCGCCTCGGCGGTATCGTCGAACTCCCGGGCGTAGTAGGCCAGCCCGGGGGTGAGGATCGGTTTCGACGGCGACAGGGCATTCACCGCGATGTGGTGATCGGCGAGATCGAATGCCGCGCACTGGGTCAGATGCTCGAGCGCCGCCTTGGATCCGCCGTAGCCGGGTAGCACGCCGCCGCTGCGGTCCGGGTACGGCCCGTTTCCGGGCAGCCTCGATGCCACCGAGCTGATGTTGACGATCGACCCGCGGCCCGCCTGGATCATGTCGGGGCACACCAGCTGCATCAGCTCGTAGGCGGCAAAGACGGCGATGTCGAAATGCCGGCGATACGCCGTCAGCGGGACGCTGAGGAATCCCGGCCAGCCCGGCTTGGCGGCACCGCTTGCCGGCTTGGCGGCGCCTCCCGGCTTGGCGGACTGGGCGCGAGGTTCGCCGCCGGGAGGGCGGGGCCGGCCGGGCGCGGTGAAGGCCGCGTTGTTCACCAGAATCGTGATGGGCCCCAGGGCTTCTCGCGCCGCGCCCACCAACCGGGCGACGTCCTCGCGTTCGGTCAGGTCGGCCCGGATCGCCACCGCGCGTCCGCCCGCGGCCTCGATGGCGGCGACCGTCTCGCCGATGGTTCCGGGCAACCGCTCGTCCCACACCTCCTCGGTGCGTCCCGCGACCGCGACGGCGGCGCCTTCCGCGGCGAGGGCCAGCGCGATCGCCCTGCCCAGTCCGCGGCTGCCGCCGGTGACGATCGCGGCCCGTCCGGCCAGCCGCGCCGTCACCGCGTCACCCCGTGCACCACGATGGCGGTGGTCTGCTCCACCCACGCATCGTCGAGCGAGTCCTCCGGGCGCAGCAGCATGCGCAGCATCGTGGCTCCCCCGATCAACTCGATCAACCGGTCCGGATCCACATCGGGATGCGCCTCACCCCGGTCGACGGCGTCACTGAGCCGCACCCGCACCGTCGCGAACAGGTCCGCGAACCGGGACATCACCCGGGCGTTGAGGGCGGGGTCGGCGGTCATGTCGGCCACCAGGCCCGGCAGGGCGGCGCGGACGACCGGCGTGGTGAAGACGTCGCGGGTGGCCTCGATCATCATGCGGATGTCGGCCGCGAAGTCCCCGGCGGGCGCCTGCAGTGCGGTGGGCGCCACCGGGAAGGCCGCCTCGTGTACCAGTTCGGCCTTGCTGGACCACCGGCGATAGAGCGCCGATTTGGTGGTTCCGGCGCGCTCGGCGACCGCCGCCAGGCTGAGGTTGGAATAGCCCATTTGGACAAGCAGTTCCGCGGTGGCCGATAGGATGGCCGAGTCGATACGCGGGTCCCGCGGGCGGCCGGCGCCGGGGGCCTTGTCAATGGCGGACGGGTCTGCTTTCATAACGCTACCTACCGTATCGTAATTGCCGCGCCGACGTCTCGACGAGTTGAAGGCTCAAAGAATGGAGGCCCCCGTGGCCAACGAACCCGTGCTCGACAAGGTCGACCGGCTTCAGCGTTCCAGCCGAGACGTCACGACGCTACCCGCGGTGATGTCGAACTGGCTCTCGACCGTCCTGCCCCCCGGCGCGGAGCCGGAGGTGACCGTCGAAAGCGGCGTCGACTCGACGGGAATGTCCTCGGAGACCATCATCCTGACGGCCCGTTGGCGCCAGGACGGCAAGCCCACCGAGCAGAAGCTGGTGACCAGGGTGGCCCCGGCCGCCGAAGACGTCCAGGTGTTCCCGACCTACCGGCTGGACCACCAATTCGAGGTCATCCGGAAGGTCGGCGAACTCACCGACGTCCCCGTCCCGCCGGTGCGCTGGCTCGAGCCCACCGGCGACGTGCTTGGCACCCCCTTCTTCGTGATGGACTACGTCGAAGGTGTGGTGCCCCCAGACGTGATGCCTTACACCTTCGGCAACAACTGGTTCGCCGACGCGCCGGCCGAGCGCCAGCGGGAACTGCAGGACGCGACCGTCGGGGTGCTGGCCAAGTTGCATTCGATCCCCAACGCGGAGAACGCGTTCGGCTTCCTGACCGACGACCAAGCCGGCGACACCGCGCTGCGCCGGCACTTCAACTGGGTGCGGTCGTGGTACGACTTCGCGGTGCCCGACATCGGCCGCTCGCCGCTGCTGGAGCGGACCTTCGCCTGGCTGGAGGACCATTGGCCGGCCGACGCGGCCGCGCGTGAACCCGTGCTGCTGTGGGGCGACGCACGGGTGGGCAACGTGTTGTACCGCGACTTCGAGCCGGTGGCGGTGCTGGACTGGGAGATGGTCACCCTCGGCCCGCGCGAGCTCGACGTGGCGTGGATGATCTACGCGCACATGGTGTTTCAGGAGCTGACCGGGCTGGCGGGGCTGCCGGGCCTGCCCGAGGTGATGCGCGAGGACGACGTCCGCGCCACCTATCGGCGGCTGAGCGGCGTGGAAGTCGGTGACCTGCGCTGGTTCTACGTCTACTCGGGCGTCATGTGGGCCTGCGTGTTCATGCGCACCGGCGCGCGCCGGGTGCACTTCGGGGAAACCGAGAAACCCGACGACGTCGAGTCGCTGTTCTATCACGCCGGGTTGATGCGCAGTTTGATCGGAGAGGACCACTAATGCTCGGACCGCTCGACGAGTTCCCGGTCCATCAGGTTCCGCAGCCGATCGCCTGGCCGGGCTCCTCGGACCGCAACTTCTACGACCGCTCCTACTTCAACGCCCACGACCGCACGGGCGACATCTTCGTCATCAGCGGCATCGGCTACTACCCCAACCTGGGCGTCAAGGACGCGTTCTTCCTGGTTCGGCGCGGGGACACCCAGACCGCGGTGCACCTGTGCGACGCGATCGACCAGGACCGGCTCAACCAGCACGTCAACGGCTACCGGATCGAGGTCATCGAGCCGCTGCGCAAACTGCGGTTGGTCCTGGACGAAACCGAAGGCATCGCAGCCGATCTCACCTGGGAAGGCCTGTTCGACGTCGTGCAGGAGCAGCCGCACCTCATGCGGTCCGGCAACCGGGTGACGCTGGACGCCCAGCGGTTCGCCCAGCTCGGCAGCTGGAGCGGCCGCATCGCCGTCGACGGCGAGGAGGTCGCCGTCGACCCCGCGGTCTGGCTCGGCAGCCGCGACCGGTCCTGGGGCATCCGGCCGATCGGCGAGCCCGAGCCCGCGGGCCGGCCGGCCGACCCGCCGTTCGAGGGCATGTGGTGGCTGTACGTGCCGATGGCGTTCGACGACTTCGCCATCGTGCTGATCATCCAGGAAGCGCCCGACGGCTTCCGATCGCTCAACGACTGCACCCGGATCTGGCGCGACGGACGCGTCGAGCAGCTGGGCTGGCCGCGGGTCAAGATCCACTACCGGTCGGGCACCCGGATCCCCACCGGGGCGACGATCGACGCCACCGCCCCCGACGGGACGCCGGTGCGCTTCGACGTGGAGTCCAAGCTGCCGGTGCCCATCCACGTCGGCGGCGGCTACGGCGGCGACTCGGACTGGCTGCACGGAATGTGGAAGGGCGAGAAGTTCGTCGAACGCCGGACCTACGACATGACCGACCCGGCGATCGTCGCGAGGTCCGGCTTCGGGGTCATCGACCATGTCGGGCGCGCCGTGTGCCGGGACGGCGACGGCGAACCCAAAGAGGGTTGGGGCCTCTACGAGCACGGCGCGCTGGGCCGCCACGACCCGTCGGGATTCAAGGACTGGTTAACCGTCGCGCCGTAACGAGCCGCGATACGCCGCACCGGGATGGTCGTCGGGCAACAACGGCCCCGCCCCGCCCAGCCGCTCGCGCAATGTCGAGCGGGGCAAGGCTTCCGGCACCCGCCCGCGGCGGCGCAGCTCGGGCACCACCAGCTTCGCGAAGTCGACGAAGGTCCCGGGGGTGGTCACGTAGGCCAGGTTGAACCCGTCGACGTCGGCCTCCTCGACCCAGCGTTCGAGTTCGTCGGCCACCTCCCCCGGCGACCCGGTCAGCACCGGGCCGCGGCCACCGAGGCCGATCTCGTCGGCGAGTTCACGAACGGTCCAGGCGCGATCGGGATCCGCGGTGGTGAACGAGGCCAGCGCGGATCGGTTGGCCTCGGTTTGGACGTAGCGCAGCGGCTCGTCAGGGTCGAGCTCGGCCAGGTCGACCCCGGTCCAGCCGCCGAACAGGGCCAGCGCCCCGGTGGGGCTGACAAAGCGCCGGTATTCGGCGAGTTTGGCGACGGCTTCCTCATGGGTTGCGGCGACCACCGGGGTGACCATGGTGAAGACCTTGATGGACCGGGGATCGCGGCCCAGCTCGGCGGCGGCCTGCCGCAGGGCGCGCACGGGGCCGCGCACGATCTGCGGCGTCGGGCCGGACACGAAAACCGCCTCCGCGTGCGCCGCGGCGAACCGGACACCGCGCGGCGAGGCGCCGGCCTGAAACAGCACCGGGGTGCGCTGCGGCGAGGGTTCGCACAGGAACGGGCCGGGAACGGAGAAGTACCGGCCTTTGTGCTCGATGTCGTGCACCTTCGCCGGATCGGTGAACACTCCCCGCTCCCGGTCGCGCACGACCGCGCCGGCCTCCCACGACGCTTCCCACAGCTTGTAGCAGACCTCGAGATACTCGTCGGCGATCTCGTAGCGCTGGTCGTGCGGGATCTGCGTGTCCAGCCCGAGGTTGCGTGCGGCGCTGTCCAGATACGACGTGACGATGTTCCACGCCACCCGTCCACCGGTCAGGTGATCGAGGGTCGAGAGCCGGCGCGCCAACGCGTAGGGCTGTTCGTACGTCAGCGACAGCGTGATGCCGAAGCCCAGGGTCTGGGTCACCGCCGCCATCGCCGACACCGCCGCGGTCGGGTCGTTGACCGGGAACTGCGCGGCATCGATGACCGCCGCGTCCCGCGAGGCGCCGTACACGTCGTAGACGCCCAGCACGTCGGCGAGGAACAGGGCGTCGAAGCCGCCGTCTTCCAGGATGCGGGCCAGCTCCGTCCAGTATCCGAGTTCGCGATACCGGTAGCCCTGGTCCTCGGGATGGCGCCACAGCCCCGCCGATTGGTGGCCCACGCAGGCCATGTCGAAGGCATTGAGAAAGATCCTGCTCATCAGCTCACCCGATCTCGTCCGCGCGCGTCTCCCGCGCCGCGAAGGCCGCCGCGAAAGTGATCGCCGCGAGCACGCCGAAATAGCCCACGATCAGCCATGGGCTGCCGCCGCCGACCGCCAGCAGGGCCGCGGCGATCAAGGGCGCGAACCCTCCCGACAGGACCGCGCCGATCTGGTACCCGAGCGACGAGCCGCTGTAGCGTATCCGGGTGTCGAACAGCTCGGCGAACCATGCCGCCTGCGGGCCGTACATGGCGTCGTGAACGACGTTGACGCCGAACACGATTGACGCGACGACCGCGACCGCCGAGCCGCTTGAAGCCGCGATGAAGAACAGCGCGAGGGCCACGACGCCGGCCAGCGCGCCGAACAGGTACGGCGGTCGCCGGCCCACGCGGTCCGACAGCAGCGCCCAGCCCGGAGTGCTCACGAAACCCAGAGCCGACGATATCGACACCGCGATCAACCCGACGCTATTGCCCTTACCGAACGAATCCTGCAGGTAGGTAAGCGAATACGTGGTCAGCAGGACGAACAGTGCGATCTGCGACAGGCGCAACCCCGTGGTGATCAGCACGTTGCGCGGCTGGCGGCGCAGCGCCTCGAACACCGGCAGACGCGAGAGCTCGTCGCGCTCCCGCAGCCGGCCGAAGACGTCGGCGTCGGTGAGCCGCAGTCGCAGAAACAATCCGATGCCGACCAGAACCGCGCTGAACAGAAACGGAATTCGCCAGCCGAACGCGAGAAAGGCTGCCGGGCCGGTCGCGCTGCGGGTCACGTAGAAGAACGACGTCGCCAGCAACATGCCTGCCGGGGAACCGAGCTGGGTGAAGCTGCCGAACAAACCGCGGCGGCCGGGCGGCGCATGCTCCACCGACAACACCGCCGCGCCGCCCCACTCGGCGCCCACGGCAAGCCCCTGCAGCACCCGCAGCGTCGCCAACAGGACCGGCGCAAGCAGCCCGGCCGTCGCATAGGTCGGCAGCAGGCCGATCGCGGTGGTGACCAGACCCATCACCAGCAGCGCGGCCACCAAAACCGCCTTGCGGCCCAGCCGGTCCCCGAAATGGCCGGAGACGACGGCGCCGATCGGGCGTGCCCCGAAGCCGGCGGCGTAGGTCGCGAAGGTGGCCAGCGTCCCCGCGGTGGGGGAAACGTGCGGGAAGAACAGCGGCTTGAAGACGAGCGCGGATGCGGTCGCGTACAGGTAGAAGTCGTACCACTCGATGGTGGTGCCGACCATGCTGCCCAGGGCGACGGTTCGCAGGTCCGGCCTGACGTCGGCTGCCGGTGCGGTGGTAATCACGTGGCGATCACGTAGACGCACGCTAACCAAAGTCCCGACGTCAACGTATGTTTGCCCTCGCCGTGATGCGAACGCGCGAAACCGGCGCCGGCGTTTGCCGCACGGAACCGCGGAAAGTGTTGTTGACTGGTGCGCGTGCCAAATCCGCCGTGGATCGTCGACGTCGTCGTGGTCGGCGCGGGCTTTGCGGGGCTTGCCGCGGCGCGCGAGCTGGCCCGCCAGGGGCATGACGTGGTGGTGTTCGAGGGCCGCGACCGCGTCGGGGGTCGATCCTTCACCGGCAGCGTGGCGGGGTTGCCCGCCGATCTCGGGGGCACCTTCGTCGGGCCGACCCAGGACGCGGTCCTCGAGCTGGCGGCCGAACTCGACGTCTCGACCATCCCGACTCACCACGACGGCAAGAACGTGATCCACTGGCGCGGCTGGACGCATTCCTACCGCGGCACCATCCCCAAGCTCTCGCTGACCGGGCTGCTGGACATCGGCCGGCTGCGTTGGCAATTCGACCGGATCGCCCGCAGCGTCCCGTTGTCGGCCCCGTGGGACGCGCGCCGTGCGCGCGAGCTCGACGACGTGTCGCTCGGCGGCTGGCTGCGGGCCGTGCACGCCACCGCCTCGTCGCGCGACCTACTGGCGATCGTGGCGCGGGTGACCTGGGGATGCGAACCGGACGACGTGTCGATGCTGCACGCGGCCCGCTACACGCACGCCGCCGGTGGCCTGGACCGGCTGCTCGATGTCGAGAACGGCGCCCAACAGGACCGTTTCCCGGGCGGCACCCAGCAGATCGCCGAGGCCGCGGCCGCCGAGCTGGGCACCCGGGTCGTGCTGGGCGCGCCGGTCCGGCGCATCGACCGGCACGGCGCCGGGGTGACGGTCACCACCGACGTCGGCCAGGCCGAGGCGGGGTTCGTGGTCGTCGCGGTGCCGCCCGCACATCGCGCATCGATCGAGTTCGCGCCCCCGCTGCCCGCCGAGTACCACGAACTCGCCCGGCATTGGCCGCAGGGCCGGCTCAGCAAGGCGTACGCCGCGTATTCCACGCCCTTTTGGCGGGCCAACGGCTTCTCCGGCCAGGCGCTGTCCGACGCCGGACCGGTGTTCATCACCTTCGACGTCAGCCCGCACGCCGACGGGCCCGGTGTGCTGATGGGCTTCGTCGATGCGCGCGCGTTCGACTCGCTGTCCCCGGAGCAGCGCCGCGACGAGACGCTGCGCTGCTTTGCGACGCTGTTCGGCGACGACGCGCTCAAGCCGCTCGACTACGTCGACCACTGTTGGGGCGCAGAGGAATTCGCGCCCGGCGGGCCCACCGCCGCGGTCCCGCCCGGATCGTGGACCCGGTTCGGGCGCTGGCTGCGCGAGCCGGTCGGCCCCATCCACTGGGCCGGCACCGAGACCGCGGACGAATGGACCGGGTTCCTCGACGGCGCTGTCAGGTCCGGCCAGCGGGCGGCCGCCGAGATCACCGCCCTGCTATGAGCTGATCCGCACGTCCTGGGTCACCGATTCGGCGAGCGCCCGCAAATGGCGGTTGACCTCACGCGGGTGTTCGAGCATCGAGCAATGACCGCCGGGCAGCTCGACCAGGCCGACCACGTTGGGCGCGGTGCCCGCGATCCTGCGGGCCTGGCCGATCGGGGTGAGCCGGTCGCGTTCGCTGCCGATCACCAGGGTCGGCACCGTCAAACCGTCCAGCTCGAGGTACCGCGACCCCAACGCCGCGACCAGCATCCGTGCGCAGCCGGCGCGCCCCGCGGGCGAGGTCTGTTCGAAGAACTGGTGCACGATCCTGGCCACGCTGGGGTCGGCGTCCCGGCCCACCGCCAGCATTCCGACGAAGTAGCGGCTCGGGATGCGGGCGGCGCTCGGGATCGGGAACCCGCCGAACGCGTGGATCAGGGCGCGGGCGGCGGCCACCCGGGCCGGCGACAGCCCGTGTGGCACCGACAGCAGTTGCACCTTGCGGACCAGGTCCCCGGTGGTGGTGTTGATCAGCGCGACCGCGTCGGCGCGCCGACGAACCATGTGCCGGTACCGTGCGGACCACGCGGCGATGGTGATGCCGCCCATCGAATGTCCGGCCAGCACCGCGCGCTCGTGCGGCGCCAACGTCGCATCGAGCACCGAATTCAGGTCGGAGGCAAGGTGTTTCAGGCTGTATCCGTTGCGCCGGGGCATGCCGCTGCGCCCATGGCCGCGGTGATCGAAGGCGATCACCCGGTAATCGTTGGACAGATCGGCGATCTGGTAGGCCCAGGCCCGGATGGCACACGTGATGCCGTGCGTCAGCACGATCGGGTAGCCGTCGGGCGGCCCGAACACCTCGGCGTGCAACCGGGTGCCGTCGGTCGCCCGGACGGCCACCGTCTGGCTGGGGGGCAGCACGTGGGGGTACGGATCGATTGCGCGAGCCGTTCGTCGAGCGCTCATCGCCGCACCCCCCTCCAACACGGCCCCGTCGCCGCAGTTAAGGACGCCCGCAAGTTTATCCCTAAGGTCCGTTCGGATTCGGTAAATCCGGCAAACGATTCTGATGTGAGACGCTAAGACCCGTGTACCCGATGTCCCGTCGGGAATTCATCGCGGCAACCACGGGCGTGGTCGGCAGCGGGCTGCTGGCCGCCTGCTCACCGCGACGCCCCCCGCCGGCGCAACCGCCGTGGCCGGAAACCCGGTCGGTCCTGATCGTCGGCGCGGGGATGGCCGGCCTGTCCGCCGCCCGCAGTCTGGCCGACGCGGGATGGCCGGTTCGGGTGATCGAAGCCCGCGACCGCATCGGCGGACGCGTCCACACCGACCGCGACTGGGGCACCCCGCTGGAAATGGGCGCGTCGTGGATCCACGGAACGACCGACAACCCGCTGGTGCCGCTGGCGCGGCAAGCGCAAGCGCAGCTGGTCACGACCGACTATTACAGCTGGGCCAAGCTCGTGATCGACCCCGAACTCGCCCCGCTCGACTACGACCCGACACTGTGGCGCGCCTTTGTGGAACGGGCGCGGTACCAAGTCGACGGCGGCTCCCTGGCCGCCGCCATCGACGCCGCGGTCGGCGGCCGGGCACTGTCCACCTCCGATCGCGCGCAGCTGGCCTTCTACCTCACCACCGAAATCGAGAATGAGTTCGCCGCCGACGCGGATCGGCTGTCCGCCATCACCTTTGACGAGGGCGACTACACCGGCGGCGATCAGGTTGTCGTCACGAACGGTTACGACGCCCTGCCCAGGCTGCTCGCCAATGGCCTGCGGCTCGAGCTGAACACGCCGGTGACCGCGATCGCGCACCGGGGCGACTCCGTCGTCGTGCGGGCAAGGAATCGGTCGTTCCGGGGACCCGCCGCCATCGTCACGGTTCCCCTCGGCGTGCTCAAAGCCGGTGCCATCGCGTTTGATCCGCCCCTGCCCGACCAACACAGCCGCGCAATCGACGCTCTGGGCTTCGGGGTGCTGTCCAAGAGTTTCTTCCGGTTCGACCGGCGCGGGTGGACGGCGGACAGCGCCTTCTACGAATACCTCGCCGCTGACGGGGGCCCTTGGGCCCAGTGGTTCACCCTGCCGGCCGCGGCGGGTCCAATCGTGTTGGCGTTCAACGCCGGTGACCGCGGCCGTACCGCGGAGGCCGCCTCACCGCGCGACCTGATGGCCACCGCGCTGCCCGTCGCTCGCCGCCTGTTCGGCGATGTCTCGCCGGTGGGCGTCAAGACGTCGAACTGGAGCGCGGACCCGTATGCGTTGGGTGCCTACTCCTTTCACGCTCCCGGTTCGGGCCTCGACGACCGCCGCCGGCTGCAGGATCCGGTCAGCGACCGGCTCTACCTGGCGGGCGAGGCCGTCGGCGTCGACAATCCGGCCACCGTGCACGGCGCTCTGGCCAGCGGGCGCTACGCCGCCGAGCAGCTGATGCACCGGTTGGGCCGCTAGGAAGCCAGCCCCCGAAGCCGCGCCGACGTGTCCCCTTGCGGTTCGTGTTGCCGGGCGGGGCCCGAAACCAGCCGACGGCGGGCCGTCGTCGCGCCTTCGATGTGCGCGAGGGCCACGGCGACCGAGTCGGCGATCGGCAGCCCGTGGTCGGTGACGATCCGGGTGAGCCGGCGCAGCGCCGCGCCGCCGACGACGACGGACCGCAGCTGGGCCCGGCGATGCTCCTCGTTGAGGACCAGCAGCGCGCGCAGGCCCGAGCCGGCAAGGAAATCCAGGCCGCCGAGGTCGAGCACCAGCGGGGCCTTCAGCCGCGAAAACCGGCGAACGGCCTCGGTGATCAGGTCGACGTTCGATGCGTCGACCTCACCGTCGATGCGCAAGACGGTGGCCACGCTGCGTGCGTGAACATGGATTTGCGCTCCGGCGCAATCGATTTGATAACGGCTGCGCGGCTGGCCGAGCAGCGCGGGCGGATGCGTCTGGGGTGTGCGTAGATCGGGTGAAGCGGTCATGGTTGTGCGCCCTTCAGGCTTGAGAGTGAGCAGGGCGAGCGACGACGGTGTCCAAGTGGCGCCCGTAGATAACGGCAGCTGGGGACTCAACCTGACCAAAGCCTACCGGCTACGGCGGCCGCCGGCGGACATCGGCGGCCCGGCCCGCCCGCCGTTCGGCCCGCAATCGGCGGCCGACCAGGGGTTACACCGACGACACGGGGCGGGAAAAAACAACTTTCGTCGTGTTCACATCGCAACCATGGCGCGAAGGTGACGCGCGAGGGGACGCGACGGGCCTGACCTGCGCGTTGGCGGCGTGTCGCTACGGCTGCGGGGTCATGTGCCGCAGGGTGGTGTGCGGGCTCTGGCCGTACGTCTGCCGATACAGCACCGCGAACCTGCCGGTGTGCGCGAACCCCCACCGCTGGGCGATTTCGGTGACGGTGGTGTCGGACGGCGCGCCCGCCAGCAGCTCTTGATGGGCGCGGTTGAGGCGCACGCGGCGAATGTATTCCGTTGGCGTGGTGGCGAGCTGGCGGCGGAAGAGGTACTGCACCGCCCTGGGCGTCAGATGAACCTTCGCGGCGACGTCGTTGATGCTGACGTCGGCGGCGGCGTGACGATGGATGAAAGACACTGCTTCCCTGAGCGTTTCGGGCAACGCCGGCTCGTCAGCCAGATCCTGTTCGGTGACGTTGGACGGGAAACACTCCAGCAGCGCGCCGGCCAGCAACGGAGCCAACCCCGCCACGATCAGCGGCTGATGCGCCGTGTCCGGCCCGGCCAAGGTCCCCACCACATAGTCCAGCGCCCGCTGCCACGCCCGCGCGGCCGCGCGCGAGCGTGGCCGCCAGTCCCGGAAGTGGATCTGCCGGGGTAACGGCGCGCGCCAATCCGCGGCGGCCCGGTGCAGCACGTCCCCGGGGATGCTGACCACATCGAACCGTGACCCGTTGCACTGCAGCACGCACGGCATCCCGCCGGCGACGAGCACCGGCAAGTCCACCGACGCGAGGGGGCCGCCGGCAACGCTCGTCGACCCCGCGCGGGGCTGGATCACGACGACGCCCGCGGAGGCGGGGATCTCCAGCGCGACGCGCCCCTGAATCGTCACGTCGTCCAGCGTCATCGAGCCGGCCTCGCAGCGGCGGTGGGACACCGCCGAGCGGCCCATCAGCCCGGTGATGCGCCACCCGGGGGTGTAGACGCCGGCAAAGAATCGCCGCGCGGCCTGCGCGTCGACGGTGCGGAACTGGTCGAACCGAATCGCCGAGCCGGGAACACCTGCCGGCCGCCCGGCATCGCCGACGAGCGCCGGGGCGCCCGGGTCGGCTTTCTGCGCGTCGGGCCGTTGACAGCCGGCACCGGCGGACACACCAGGGCCGGTGCTATCGGTGATGCTCGTCATGGCGGTCATAGTCTGCGGCCCCCCCAGGGCTTTCGCACTGTCATCATTGCATCACCGGACACCCGACGACTGCAAGCGCGCCGGTGTCCAGCGTGGGGAGCCCACCTGTCGGTAAATGTTGAGCGTGTCGAGGGCGATCCGGTCCCACGCATAGCGCGACACGGCGCGACTGCGGCCGGCAGCGCCCATGCTCTCACATTGAAAGCTCTGCGGGAGCAGGTTTCTCAGCGCGGCGGACAGTCCGACGGACGATCCCGGCGACAGCACCAAGCCGGTGACGTTGTCCACCACGGCGTCTTTGAGCACCCCCACCCCGAACGCCGCCACCGCCACCCCGCTGGCCATCGCCTGCAGGACCGCTGTCGCGCGCGGCGGCCGTCGCGGCGTGCAGGCGACGACGTCGGCGGATCTCAACAGCGTCGGCAGCTCGTCATCGGCGACGGTGCCCGCGAACCGAACCCGGTCGCCGACCCCCAGCCTGGCGGCCAGCAGTTGCAGCCGGACCCGCGCCTCGTCGTGCGCCCGGTTCGTGGCGCCGGTCTCCGCCACCACCAACTCGGTGGCGGGGACCCTGCGCAGGGCGCCGATGGCGATATCAAAACCGTTGTCCGGCAGCGGGTTCGGCGCGAAGCAGAGGACACGATGCAGGTCGGTGCGGGCCAGCGCCGGACCGCTCGAGGTGAATCGCTCGACGTCGACACCGCTCGTCAAAGCCGACACGCGGGCGCGGCTGCGGCGCAGCCGGGTCAGCGCGTCGACGTCATCGGAGCTCTCACCGGTCACCCACTTCGCGCTGCGCGCCAGGAGCGGTTCGATGCGGAGCCGTTCGCTCTCCGAATGCTTGCCCGTCCCGTTCGTGGCGGCCAGGCCCGGGAAAGTCTGGACGGTCGGGACGTCCTGCCGCCGGGCGGCCAGCTGCGCGGCCAGACCGCCGAGCCACCCGTAGGCGTGCACGACGTCGGGCGCCTCGGCCGCCCATTGGCCGGCGAGGGCGCTCGCCCAGTCGCCGACGTAGGGCAGCACGTCCGAGACCGACTTTGCCGCTCGTGGGCCGACGCCCACCGATACGGTGCGGCCGTCGGTGCTGATACCCGCAGCTCGGCGGCCATTGTGCCGAACGAACCGGGTGACCTGGTGGCCCTGGGCCGCGAGCGCGGCGGACAGTTGCTGTGGGTCGTCGCCGACGACGTCGTCGCCGCTGACGATCGCGATCCTCACCTTCGAACCCCTTCCGTCGCCTTTGGCGTGGGGGCGTACCCGGCCCGATATGGGCGAAACTCGGCGGCGCAGCCGTTTCGCCTCAGGCGCCGCGGTTTCGCATTATGGACAACGCTTCGGGGCCCGACCCGAACGGATCGCTGGCGGGACTGTGCCGCGGCCGCCGTTTTGGAAGACTAGACGGGTGGCGAGCGACGCGCACCTGCCCGTCGTCGAGCTGGTGGTCCTGCTGGCGTCGGCGGGTGGCCTGGACGCGCTGTCACGAGTGTTGACGGACCTGCCGGACGAGTTTCCGGCCGCGGTCGTCATACAGCAACACCTCGGCGACCACGACAGCGTGCTGCCGGCGATTCTTCGCCGGCAGAGCGCGCGGCCGGTCAGCTGGGCGCGCGACGGGCAGGCCCTGGCGGCAGGGCAGGTGGTCATCTGCCCGCCGGGAATGCAGCTGGAGCTGACCCCGGACGGCCGCTGCCACCTGGGCGCGATGAAGAACTTCGGGGTGCGGCGCTTCGACGTGCTGCTGCGGTCGGTCGCCGAGTCGTACGGGCCGCGCAGCGTGGCGGCGGTGTTGTCGGGCTCCGGGCAAGACGGGGCCGCGGGCACGGCGGCGATGAAGCGCGCCGGCGCTGTCGTCCTCGCGGAGAGCCCGGACACCGCGCTGTATTCGTCGATGCCGGTGGCGGCGGCGCGGGCCGGGGCCGAACCGGTGTTGCCGATTCACCAGATCGGCCGGGCGCTGACGGCCATCGTCGAAGGGGCGCCGCTGCCCGCGCAGCAGCCCCACGACGGCGCCAGGGTGTCCTGGGGCCCCCCGATGCACGACTCCGGTGCGGACACGCCGGCGCCGGGGCTGTTGCGCGACGAGGTCGTGAACAACGCGGCAGGCCGCGCCGAACTCGCCGCGTCGCGCGCCGCCGAACTCGGCCGCAGACGCCGGGACCTGTCCGCGGGATTCGGCGCCACCACGGAAACGGTGGAGACGGCGCGGCGCAGGGCCGCCGAGTCGCGGCGCCGCGCGCAGCTGGCCCACCAGGCCGCCGAGGACGCGGCCGCGCGGTGGGGGCGCTGAGGCGGCTAGACCACCACCTCCATCAGCAGCAGCGCGCCCCGGGTCGTCTCCTCACCCGACCGGAACGACGTGCACGTGACGCGTACCCGGGTGGGCCGCCCCCGCCGGTTGACCGCGTCGACCTCCGTCTCACCGGAGCTGTCGGCGTCGACGAACGCGTTGCCGATCAGCGGCCGCACGCTTTCCAACGGCAGGCCGATGTCCAGATTCGTGAGCCTGTTTCCTATCGTTTCGTCCGCGCGTAGCCCCCACAGCTCCTCGCAGCCACGGTTCCACAGGATGACCTTCATCTCGCGGTCGACCACCACCATGCCCATGTGAACCGAGTCGATCAGCGCATCGAGGAAGTGCTTCGCCTCGTCCAGTTCCACGCCGCGCTCCCGCAACATGTCGTTGATGGTGTGCAACTCGTCGTTGGTGGACTGCAGCTCCTCGTTCATGGTCTCGAGTTCTTCGTTGGTGGACTGCAGCTCCTCGTTCGTGGTCTCCAGTTCCTCCACGGTGGACTGCAGTTCCTCGTTGGTGGTCTCGAGTTCTTCGTTGGTGGACTGCAGCTCCTCGTAGGCCGCTTCCAGCTGGCGGTTGGTCTGGACCACCTTGTCCAGCAGGGCGCGCGTCGCGCTGACGTCGAAGAACACGATCGACACGCCGAGCAACCCGTTCTCGGCGTCGACGAGCGGGTTGACGTGGATCTCGAACCACACCGTCTCGGCGCCCGGCCGCTGCCATTTGACGTCCTGGATCCGCGCCGGCCGGCGCTCCACCTTGGCCTGCTCCAGATACGCCCGCAGCTCCACCGGCCGGTAGGACACCTCGAGGTCGCGCAGCAGCCGGCCGATGTCGCGAGCCGAAAGCCCGAACAGCGTCTCGGCCTGTTGATTGATCATCGCGACGGTGTCCTCGCCGGTGACCACGATCTGGGCCACCGGGCTGGCGCGAAAAGCCAAGTCGCGCACCGTCGTCAGTCCCGTCAGGTCGACGTTGCGTTCGTAGAACGCCCCGGCGGGGTCGTAGCGCTCCACGCCGGCGTGGCTACCGAGCGCCTTGCGGAAGATTCGGTGTTTGAGGTTCAGCGGGGCGAACCGATCGCCGTGGCTGAGCAGCATCTCGGCATGTCCGAGGAACAGCGTGCCCTGCGGTGCAAGCGCAAAATGCAAGCGGCCCAACACGTTTCGCTGCGTCTCGGCGTTGAGGTACATCAGGGTGTTGCGGCACACCAGCAGGTCGACGCGGGAGATCGGTGCGTCCTTGACCAGATCGTTGCGGCCGAAGATCACCGCACGGCGCAAGTCCTTGTGAAAGACGTAGCGGCCGTTGACCTGTTCGAAATAACGGGACAGCAGGTCGGCCGGCACCGACTCGACGGCCTTGGCGTCATAGGACGCGGCGCGCGCCTCGGTCAGCGCGTCCTCGTCGATGTCGGTGGCGTAGATCTTGACCCGTTGCCGGAACGCCTCGGGCCCCAGCGCCTCGGCCAGCAGCATGGCCAGCGTGTAGGCCTCCTCGCCGGACGCGCAGCCCGCGCTCCATACCCGGATCGGGTCCCCCGGACCGCGCTCGGCCAGCATCCGCGGAATGACTTCGGCGGCGATGTATTCCCAAGCGTCCGGGTCGCGGAAGAAGGCGGTGACATTGATCAGGATGGTGTTGAAGAGCGCGGCGAATTCGTCGGAACTGGCTTGCAGGAAGTCGAGGTATTCCTCGAAGGTGCTGTAGCCCGCCTGGTCCATCCGGTGGCGGACCCGGCGCATCAGGGACGTGCGCTTGTAACCGGTGAAGTCGAAGCCGCGCGAGTCCCGCATGTAGCGCAACAGGGCCTCGAAAGCCTCGTCAGTCGTCCCGTCCATCCAAGTCCCGTCCGCCTCGAGCGTGGCCGAAGGACTTGAACATTACTCGCGGTGATCAGAGCCGGTTCTCGCAACCGACCAGTGCCCACACCGTCTTGCCCGTCGAGGTCGGCGTGGTGCCCCAGGCTCGGCACAGGGCGGAGACGATCGCCAGGCCGGACACCAGCTCGGCGCCACGACCGGCATCCTCGTGCCGGCCCGGCAACCGGTCGCTGCAATCCTCGACCGCGACGGTGACGGCGTCGTCGAGGCTTTCGACGATCAGCACCGGCGCGCACGCGGTGTGGTCGAGCACGTTCTCGACGAACACGGTGGCCACCGTGGACGCCACGGGGACCGCCTCCCGGCTGTCCCATTCGGTGAGCCAATCGCTGACGATCGTGAGGGCCAGGCCGAGGCTGCCGCGTGAACGCGGAAGCTCGGTGCGGGCCCGACGGCGGACCCGTAACGACTGACTGCGCACGGCGTCCAGCGCCGACTCCCGGGTGGGGTGCACCGGCACGTACCGGGTCACGCCGCCGGCGGCGATCGCCCGCCGCGTGTCCGGTGCCGAGCACACCAGCAGGATCGGGACGTCCGGCCAGACGCTGACGTGCCAGCGCGCGCTGGTGAAGACCGTCCAGGCCGACGCCGTCGGCACGGAGAGCCGGTCGACGTCGACGATCACCGCGCTGGGCTCGTCCAGGGCGGCCTTGATCACCGCGTCCCGGAGAGCCCGATACGTGGAGCTGTCCAACAACCCCTCGACCACCAGCACCGGCACCTCATCGTGTGCCTCGGTGTCGATGCGGATGGCGGACCGCGGTTCAACCATCGCCATCATCGCCATGCGGAGCGTTGTGGGACAGCCGGTCGCTGAGCACTCTCAAAGCCCGTTCGGTTTCTTCGGCGAGGCGGGTGTAGCGCCGGTTGAGCAGACCTGGCGCGGCCCGGTCGGCCAATTGTCGCGCCAATCGCGCCTTTTCCTGCAGGCTGCGCACGGCGACCCACAGCGCGCCGTCGACTTCGTCGTCCCGTGCGGCGAGCAACGCCTCGGCCGTCCACGCGTGACCCACCTGGCAGCGGAAGTTGCCCTCGCTGAGGGAAACCAGGGAGCCATTGCAGTCCGGGCAGGTGTACCCCGAGGGAGCGCCCAGCTCCCGGGTGTCGAAATCGGTCGAGAACCGCGACATCATGGCGATGCGATTCTCCAATTCCATTGCGGCGTCGGGCTCCATCTCCGGATCCTCTCGCTCTTGGTGCGACAGTTCCTTGAGCAGGGCGCCGATTTCGGCGGCCGTGGCCTGGTGATCCAGCAGGCCGGCGTCGCGCGCGTTGGTCGGCATCGCGGGGAACAGCGCGTCGTCGGGTGACTGGCCGACGGTGATGCCGCCGCGCGAGCGGATCGCGGCCAGGCCCAGCACCCCGTCGTCGAGCACCCCGGAGAGCAGGACGCCCACCGCGCGCGGGCCGAATGCCAGCGCGACCGAGCGAAACAGCGCGTTGATCGCGGGCCGGTGCCCGTTCTCGGTGGGTCCCTGCGACAACAGCACGCGGTGGTCGGCGACGAGCAGGTGGTGGTCGGGGCGGGCGACGTAGATGCGCCCCGGTTCGAGCCTCGCGCCGTCTTCGGCCGCGACGGCCGGCAGGGGGCCGGAGCGGTCGAGGATCCGGGACAGCACGCTGGGCGCACCGGGCCGGACGTGCAGGGTCAACACGTAGGCGTAGGGAACGTCGGGCGACAGTCCCGCGGCCAGCTTCGACAGCGCTTCGACTCCCCCGGCGGAGGCACCGACTGCCACCACACCGCGCAATTCGCCGTCGTCGCTGATCGTCCCGGTCATCACCCTCGACTACCCGCATCAATGGTAGGTAACCCACGCGGCGAGGAATAGATGCGCGTATCGGCCGGGGCGGGCTTCGCGGGCAGGAGTTTTCACCCCGGTCCGGGCGGGCACCCTGCTTTCAGCTCTGGTGATCGTGGACAGGAGGATGGATGATGCCGAATTCGTCGATCAAGAACGAGAAGTTGTACAAGGACCTCCGCAAGCAGGGCGACTCGAAGGAGAAGGCCGCCCGCATTTCGAATGCGGCCGCCGCCCGGGGCAAGTCCTCGGTCGGGCGCAAGGGCGGCAAGTCGGGCTCGTATCAGGACTGGACCGTCCCTCAGCTCAAGAAGCGCGCGAAAGAACTTGGCATGTCCGGGTATTCGAGCCTGACGAAGGACAAGCTGGTTGCCAAGCTGCGGAATCACTGACCGTCGCGAGCGCAGGTGAGGCCGAGCCGCTCGATCAACACCAGGAATGCCACCGCGTAGTCGTTGTCGGCGGTCTGCGCCCTGATCTGATCCCAGTTCAGCTGTTCGCGCACCGCGCGCACGGCGGGCAGCAGCCTGGCGAAGTCGCAGTAATGCTCCCCCAGGGACCGCAGTTGCTGAATCAGCACCATGGTGGGCGGCAGCACGGGCATCCGGATGGCCAGCACGTCGTGCTGCTCGGCGTCGTCCAGGGTGGACGTTTCGACCCGCACGCCGTTGAGGCGATGCAGGACGTCGACGACCGTCTCGCCGGCGCGCGCCTTGAACAGCCAGTCCTCCGGCGGCCGTTCGACGGTGAAGCCCGCGTCGCTGAGGGTGGCGACGGCGTCGTCCACGTCCGACTCGGCCACCACCAGGTCCACGTCGTGAGTGGGCTCGGGAGCGCCGTAGGCCCACAGTGCGTAGCTGCCGGCCAACGCGAAACGCGGTCCGTTCTCCTTAAGGGCCGAGGCCGCACCCCGCAGCGCCTCCCGCAGCGGCGTGCTGGACGCGGGCGGGTCGACGTGGGTCTCGTGCGTTGTCGTCTCGTGGGGTGTCATCGTGCCTAGGTGATACCCCGCGGGCGGGGGGCGGAACCTGCGCGGACGCGGCGGCGGGGACGGTAAGCCGTTTAAGTTGCGGTCGTTTGGGCAAGTCTTACGGTTATGTCAGCCGCCTGGCTCCATGCGCGTGATGCCGCAGCCGCCCCGATCTCCGCCCACGAACAACGCGCGGAATTGTCGGTGTGTGGGCGCATCGGCGGCCTTCGCGCCGCGGGCAACCGCAGCCACCGCGACACCGAATCGTCCGTCATCACGTCGGCGCGAACCCGGGCTCGGGCGCCACACGGGTTCGCTGACCGCCCCAGGCAACTGGGGAGATCGGTGGCGGGTGATTGCGCGTGACGGCGGGTTTGGTCAGGCATTGGCTGGAGTCCGGTCGACTCGAGCTGCCGCTGCCCGCCTCCGGGCGCACCGCCGAACGTTGGCAGCGCCTGGCGTCGCTGGCCGAAGAGAACATCGTGGCGGCCAGGGTCGCCGAAGCCCATGCCGACGCCGTGGCGATCCTGCACGAATTGGGCGGTAAACCACCGGAATCCGGTCAACTGTGGGGTGTCTGGGCCGCCGAGTCCCCGGACGCGGTGTTGACGGCGACCGATGTCAACGGCGCGTTCACCCTGACGGGCACGAAGGTGTGGTGCTCGGGCGCCGGGTTTTGCACCCATGCGCTGGTGACCGCCCGGCTCGAGGACGGAACGCCGGGCCTGTTCGCCGTCCAGGTGACGGATCCGGGCGTCAAACCCCTGCCCAGCACCTGGTGGAACGCCGGAATGGCGGGCAGCGACACCCGGCCCGTGCAGTTCACCAACACCCACGCCGTGGCCGTCGGCGACCCGGGCGACTATCTGAACCGACCCGGGTTCTGGCACGCGGCGATCGGCGTGGCCGCCTGCTGGCTGGGTGGCGCGCGCAGAGTGGCCGACCCCCTGTACCGTTGCGCCGCAAGCGAATCCGCCGACGCCTACTCGTTGGCCCACCTCGGCGCCGTGGACGCCGCGCTGGCCGCGGGTGACGCGATCCTGGCCGTGGCGGCCAGCCAGGTCGACTGCGACCCGTTCGACCGGGCCGGTACCGCGCAGCTGCTGGCCCGGCGCGTCCGCTCGGTCGTGGAACACGCGGTCGACGAGGCCATCACCCGCACCGGCCGTGCGCTGGGGCCCGGCCCGCTCTGCCAGGACGGGCGGCACGCCCAGCGCGTCGCCGACCTGAGCATCTACATTCGGCAGAGCCACGCCGAGCGGGACCTCGCCGAGCTCGGGCGGCTCGCGGGCCAGCGGCGCTGAGGCGCGCCGTGAGAACCGCATCGACCAGCAACCGCGACCGGTTCGCCGCCAAGCCGCTTACCCACGGCGGCACTCCGGCGCCGTTGTGGCTGGCCGCTTTCCAGCGCGACCCGGTGCCGCCGCTGGACCTGAGCGAGTGCCCGCGCCTCATCGTCGTCACCCCCCACCCCGACGACGAAACCCTCGGCCTGGGCGCGACGATCGCCCAACTGGTCGCGTCGCACGTCGACGTCCGGGTGGTCTCGGTCAGCGACGGGGGGACGGCCCAGCCCGGTGCGACGCGATCCGGCCGGATCCGTCTGGCGACCACACGTCGATACGAATTGCGCAGGGCGAGCGATGTTTTGGGCGTCAGTCCGCCCGTCACGCTGGGCCTGCCCGGCGGCGAGCTGGCCGACCACGAGGACGCGATCACCGAGTCGCTCGTCGACATCCTCGCGACCGCCGGTCCCGACACGTGGTGCGCGGCGACCTGGCGGGGAGACGGGCACCCCGATCACGAGGCCGTGGGACGGTCGGCGGCGGCGGCGTGCGCGCGCACCGGCGTCGCACTGCTCGAATATCCGATATGGATGTGGCATTGGGCCGCCCCGGCCGATCCGACGGTGCCGTGGGACCGCGCCCGCACGGTGCCCGCACCCGGCTGGGCCGTCAACCGCAAACGCCTTGCGGCGCAGTGCTATCGGAGCAGGCTGGGGCCCAGCCGTGCCGGGCGCGCGACCGTCGTGCCGCCATTCGTCCTGCAGCGACTGCTCGCCGTGGGAGAGGTCGTGTTCCGGTGAGACATCCTTGGCGGTCGTGACTGCCCACCCGGGAAGTGGGTAGGAGGACCCTATGCGCGTGGCGACCTTCAACATCCTGCACGGCCGCACCGTCGGTGACGGAGTGGAATTGCAGCGGCTGCGCGACTGCGTGAGCCGCCTCGATCCCGACGTGCTGAGCCTGCAAGAGGTCGACTGTGATCAGCCGCGCTCGGATCGCGCCGACCTCACCGCGGTGGCGGCCGAGGCCATGGGGGCGGTCGAACACCGGTTCGTCGCCGCGATCTCCGGCACCCCGGGGGCGACGTGGATGGCCGCCACGGGTCACGAGCAGCCGGGGACGGCGGCCTACGGGATCGCGCTGCTGTCACGCTATCCGGTGGCCAGCTGGCAGGTGGTGCGGCTGCCCCGCATCCCGATGCGATTTCCGATGTACCTGCCCGGGCCCAACCGGGTGATGGTCGTCGACGAGGAGCCGAGGGCGGCGGTGATCGCGCAGCTCCACACCCCGATGGGCGGGCTGACGGTGGCGAACACGCATCTGTCGTTCGTGCCGGGCTGGAATCGGCGCCAGCTACGCAGGCTGGTGCACGACCTGCGCGGCTTCCCGGGCCCGCGGCTGCTGACCGGCGACCTGAACATGACCCCCGAGACGGTGCGGCGGTGGTCGGGTATGCGGGCGCTGGCATCCGCGGCGACCTTCCCCGCGGATGCCCCCGACCGCCAGCTCGATCACATCTTGACCGACGACCGCCGCCTGCGCGGCAGCGCCGTCGAGAGCGAGCCCATGGGGATCTCCGACCATCGACCGCTGGTGGTCGACCTCGCACACGCGTGAAGCACGGGGCTCAGGCGTGCGGGCGCCCCGCCCATCCCATCGCGCTCAGCCGGCGGCGGACCCGCTCGATCTCGTCCACCGACGGCAGCTCGTCGGTGACCCGGGTGATCGCCACCCCGAGGTCAACGTTGGTGATCGGACCGCGTTCGAGCGCACCCAGTTTCGTCGCAATGGTGGTGACCTCGTCGTCGGACACCCGTCGCGGCAGCAGCGCCAGGAGCGGCGCGTACCCGAGCGCGGGCGCACCGTTCGGGTAACCCGCTCGCAAGAACGCGAGAACGCTCGAGACCCGTTCGGTCAAGCTCATCGTCCACCTCGCTAGTCCACCGCACGCTACACACCGGCGGTCGGTTCTAGCCAGGGATAACCCGGCTCGGCGGTTTGAAACCGCGGCGCGGGCACGAAAAAGGGGCCCGGCCGCCAACGGGACCGGGCCCCTTCGCCGGCGACTTACTGGTTTTCCTTCTCGCGCTGCTCGGCGGCCTCCGCGCCGGCCCGCGCGGACTCGGCTTCGGCCTCCTTCTTGCCCGCGTCGCGCTGAGCGTCGGCCTTGTCCTGCTGGGCCTGACCCTCCTTGACCACGTCATCGCGACCGAGCACGGCCCCGCCGACCTCCTTGACCTTGCCCTTCACACCCTCGACGGTGCCCTGGACGGCTTCCTGCGGCCCGCTCTTGTCATCCCCCATGGATCGACCTCCCTTTGGTTACTGTGCAACTCGGCCCCTACGGCGTTCCCGCCGGCCGACCCGCCAAACGCTTGTGTCGGTGTGCGCGCGATCACGGGAAAGCGTTTGCCGCCGAATTGGACAGTTTCAACCGGGATCTGCCGGGTAGTAGCTCAGCGACCAACGAAAGGGGGTGAGGGTTCTGACCACCATCGCCGTCATCGGGGCGACCGGTACGGTCGGATCCCGCGTCGTCGCCAGGCTCAAGGCCCGGGACGTCGGGGTCATCGAGGTTTCCCGCGCTCACGGCGTCGACCTGCTCGACGGGGAGAGCCTGTACCGGGCGGTCAAGGGGGCAGATGTCGCGATCGACGTATCCAATCCCGTGCCGGGCGACGGGCAGCCCACCATCACCCAGGCCCTGACCACCGCCTCCCGCAACGTCATGGGTGTCTGCTCCGCGCGGGGGGTCCAGCGCCTGGTGGTGTCGACGTTGGCCTGCATCGACGATCCCGTGTTCGACGGGACGCCGTACTACGAGGCCAAGCGCGCGGCGAAAGAGATCCTGCTCGACGGTCCGGTGCCGACCACGCTCGTGAAGTCGACTCAGTGGTTCGAGTTCGCCACCGGCCCCGCGGGGCCGGTGAATCATGACGGGGACCGGGTGATGGTGGAGGACTGGCTGATTCAGCCCATCGCCGCCGACACCGTCGCCGACGTGCTCGTCGAGACGGCCCTGGGCCAGACGCCCACGCCGCGCACCATCACCGGCCCGGAGGCCATCCGGCTGCCCGAGTTGACCTCGAAAGTGCTTGCCCGTCACGGTGATAGCCGCGCCGTGCGGCCGGTCAAGCCCGCCGTTCCCGCACTCGCCGCGGGAGCGTTGCTGGCGTCCGATCAGGCGATAGTCCTCGGGCCCGATGTCGAGACCTGGCTGCGGTCGCTGCCCCGGGCCGGTGCCGACGGCCACGCGAAGGACGGCGGCGACGGCGCGCACGCGTCGTCGCGCCGACCGGATTTCTCCCGGATCTGAGCGGGCGTCGCACGGCCGGGAAACGAAGAGTTGTCGGCCCACGCCGGCGCGGTCGGCCCGGAATCCGCTGGTTGGTGGCACTTTCGGGGCGGCCGTAACGCCAAGGCGAAGTCATTGGCATATCGCGGCGGCGGCATCGACGCTAGGGTCACCTCAGGTTGAATCCACAGCTGCCCTCATTCGAGCGGCCGCGGGCACCGGTCGCTCACCACCGATCACCGCATCCGAGGGGCGACGACATGACTGCTCAACCCTACCGAGCCGAAGAACGACTCCACTGCTATGAAATCGATTGTGCCGGCGCGCAACTGTACGTGCAGGCGCACAGCCTGGCCAACCTGGTGCGCATCACGGGCGAGATCGACGCGTCCAATGCCAACCTGGTCTCCACGGCGATCCGCCGCTTCGTGCGGTTGCGGGCCCCGCTGATCCTGGACCTGGGCCGCGTGACTTACCTGGGCAGCGCGGCCCTCCGCGTGCTGCTGCTAATCCAGGACGAGTGTCAGCTCTGCGGCGTGCGCTACAGCGTGGTCAGCTGCGTCGCGCTGCGTCGGCTCACCCGACTGATCACCGGCCTCGGCTTGCCGCTGGTCGATTCGGTCGCCGAGGCACTTCAACGGATCCATGGCGCCGTGCGCACCCCGTGAGGGCCGCGATGGCGCCGATTTCAGGTAACGGTTCCATCACGATCCCGATTACGGTTCCTTAAGAATCACGTTGTGGTCCTTAAGAATTCTCAACGTTGCCCGCGGGAATTGACCATTCGCTTAGTGAACGCTCACGTTCCCTGGCCGTATTCATGGATTTTGCCTCCCGCGTTCGTCGCGAGCGAGCTCGGCACCTTTTAGACCTCGGCTACTTTGGTTCTCGAGGATCGGGAGCCTCTGTCGAGAACCAATTCGCAATTTCTGTAAGGACACACTGATCATGAAAATCAGCAGTATTGTCGCGCGCCGGCGACTGGCCGGCATCAGTGCCGGCTGCCTGCTCGGGGGAATCACCATGGGCGTCGTCGCGCCGTCCGCGGCCGCGGCGCCCGACTGCAGCCCCGGCGGAGTCAACGCCACCGTCTCGTCCGTGCGGGGCTCGGCCGAGCAGTACCTGGCGGCACATCCGGGCGCCGGACAGGTGGTCACCGCCGCCTACGGCCAGCCGCGTCCAGAGGCGGCGGCGAACCTGCGGAGCTACTTCACGGCGCATCCGCAGGAGTACTACGACCTGCGCGGCATCCTGGCGCCGATCGGCGACACCGAACGGCAGTGCAACGTCCCGGCCCTGCCGCCGACCTTGGAGTCGGCCTACCAGGAGTTCATGGCCGGCTGAGCCGCGCCGAGACCGCCGAGCGGCCCGCCACGACGCCGTGGCGGGCCGCTTCGTCGCTACGTGTGAACGGCAACCGCGACGGGTAATTGTCCAGTCAGCGAACGTAACTGGAGGAAAATCATGCGGCTGCGTCGCAGCGTTCTCAACAAGCCGGGCATCGCGCGCAAGCGCAGCGGGAAAGGCTTCGCGTATTACGGGCCCGACGGCGAGCCGCTGACCGACCCGCAAACCCTGCAGCGCATCAAGGATCTGGTCATTCCGCCGGCCTGGAAAAGCGTGTGGATCTCCCCGCACCCGAACGGACACATTCAGGCCGTCGGCGTCGACGCCGCGGGACGCCGCCAGTACCTCTACCACACCGCATGGCAAGAGGAACGCGCCGAGGAGAAGTTCGACCGCGTGCTGGAACTGTCCACCCGGTTGCCACAGTGGCGCGCCGTCATCGCGAAAGACCTGACTCGCAGCGGGCTGACCCGGAACCGGGTGCTGGGGCTGGCGCTGCGCCTGCTGGATCGCGGCTACTTCCGCGCCGGCGGGGAACAATACGCCGAGGAGCACGAGTCGTACGGCCTGGCGACCCTGCTGTGCGAGCACGTGGTGGTCCACAGTGGCGCAGTCGAATTCGACTTCCCCGCCAAGAGCGGCGTGCGCCGCACCGTGGAGATCGCGGATCCCCAGGTGGTTCGCGCGGTGCGCGCGCTGACGCGCCGGCCCGACCGGACGGAACGACTCCTGGTGTGCCGCACCGCGTCCGGCTGGGTCGAGTTACGATCCGACGACCTCAACGCCCGGTTCAAGGAGCTCGTCGGCGACGAATACACGGTCAAGGACCTGCGGACCTGGCACGGGACGGTGCTGGCGGCAACGGCGTTCGCCGATGCGGACCCCGCCGTTTCCCGGCGGGTGGCCAAACGCGTGGAATCCGCCGTCATGAAGGAGGTTGCCGAGGAGCTGGGCAACACGCCGGCGGTGGCGCGCGGGTCCTACGTCGACCCGCGCGTGGTGACCGGGTATGAACAGGGGCTCACGATCGCCGCGGCCACGCGGCGCGCCGAACGCGCCCGCGATCCCGACTCCGCGCAGGAGATCCTCGACAAGGCCACGCGCATGCTGATCCGGCGCGTGGCCAAGGGCCATAGCGCGTCCGGATCGTCCGACCTGGCCACGATTGCGTGACCCACGCCAGGTAGCTCCCGGCGAAACCGCTCCGGCAAACCGCCTCTCGCCCACACCTCCTGGCGGACATCGCCCGCACCCTCAACGGCACCCGAAGAGCCGTCGGCTGCGATGTCACACCGACGAATAATCACGGCGATCCTGGGTATGCCCGACGTGTGGGATGCGCGCCAGCCGCCCATTCGCGCCAGATTGCGGTCGAAACAGACGGCCGCGGGCCCTCGCAGCAAACCACGCGTCACCGTGGCTCCGCGTCGGCCGGCGTACGCAGCGAACATCATCGAACCGTCTGTCGAGGAGGGACATCAATGGCCAAGCAAGAGGTCTCGGACTATCTGCTGGATCGATTGCGGGCGTGGGGCGTCGAGCACGTGTTCGGCTACCCCGGCGACGGCATCAACGGGCTGCTCGCCGCGTGGGGCCGCGCGGACAACAAGCCGAAATTCATCCAATCGCGACACGAGGAGATGAGCGCCTTCGAGGCGGTCGGCTACGCGAAATTCACCGGCCGGCTCGGGGTGTGCGCGGCCACGTCGGGCCCGGGGGCGATCCATCTGCTCAACGGCCTCTATGACGCCAAACTCGACCACGTCCCGGTGGTGGCGATCGTCGGGCAGACCAACCGGACCGCGATGGGCGGCAACTACCAGCAGGAGGTCGACCTGCTGACCCTGTTCAAGGACGTCGCCAGCGACTACGTCCAAATGGTCACCGTCCCCGAACAATTGCCCAACGTGCTGGACCGCGCGATCCGGATCGCGATGACCCAGCGGGCGCCGACGGCGTTGATCATCCCCAGCGACGTGCAGGAGTTGCCGTACTCGCCGCCCGAGCACGCGTTCAAGATGGTGCCCTCCAGCCTGGGCATCGCGTACCCGGAGATCGCCCCTGACGACGCGGCCATCACGCGCGCGGCCGAGGTGCTGAACGCGGGCAAGAAGGTCGCCATGCTGGTGGGCACCGGCGCCCGCGGGGCGCACGAGGAGCTGAGCCAGGTGGCCGACCTGCTGGGCGCCGGCGCCGCCAAGGCGCTGCTGGGCAAGGACGTGCTCTCCGACGAATTGCCCTGGGTCACCGGCTCTATCGGCCTGCTGGGGACGCGGCCGAGCTACGAGCTGATGCGGGACTGCGACACCCTGCTCACCGTCGGGTCCAGCTTCCCCTACACGCAGTTCCTGCCCGATTTCGGGCAGGCCCGCGCGGTGCAGATCGATGTCGACGGCCGGCTCATCGGAATGCGCTACCCCTACGAGGTCAACCTGGTGGCCGACGCGAAAACCGCTCTGCGGGCGCTGATTCCACACCTGCGCCGCAAGGAGGACCGGTCGTGGCGCGAGACCATCGAGAAGAACGTGGCGCGCTGGTGGGAGACGATGGACAAGGAGGCGCACGTCAGCGCCGACCCGATCAACCCGATGCGGCTGTACTCCGAGCTCTCCCCGATGCTGCCGGACGACGCCATCGTGACGGCCGACTCCGGGTCGGCGGCCAACTGGTATGCGCGCAACCTGCGTTTCCGCGGCAACATGCGGGGCTCGCTGTCGGGCACGCTGGCCACGATGGGACCAGGCGTGCCGTACGCGATCGGCGCCAAATTCGGCCAGCCACGCCGCCCCGTCATCGCGTTCGTCGGCGACGGCGCCATGCAGATGAACGGCATGGCCGAACTGATCACGATCAAGCGGTACTGGCAGGAGTGGGAGGACCCCAGGCTGATCATCGCGATTCTGCACAACAACGACCTCAACCAGGTCACCTGGGAAATGCGTGCCATGGCCGGTGCGCCGAAATTCCATGAGTCCCAAGCGCTTCCGGACGTCGACTTCGCGGCGTTCGCGGCCAGCCTGGGCCTGAACGCGATGACCATCAAGGACCCGGACGAACTCGGGGGCGCGTGGCGCAACGCCTTGTCGGCCGACCGCCCCAGCGTGCTCGACGTCTTCACCGACCCGGACATGCCGCCCATCCCGCCGCACGCGACCTGGGACCAGTTCAAGTCGTCGGCCACCGCGGTGCTCTCCGGCGACGAGGACCGCGTGGGCTTCGTCAAGGTGGGCCTGAAAACCAAGGCGCAGGAATTCATGCCGCACAGGAAGGGGTGAGCGAAGGATCGCTCAGTGGTCGGCGACTCCGGAACGGGCGCTGCGCAGGTCGTCGACGAAGAGTCGGTAGGACTCGTCGTGCCGGTCGCTGCGATCGCGCAGCACCGCCGACGGGTGGACTGTCGCCAGCACGACGGGCTCGGGCTCCAGGTCGACGAGCGAGTCGGGTAGCGGCAGGCGTCGTCCGCGTTGGGTGGAGACCCGAAACGCCGCTCCCAGAAGGGATTGCGCGGCGGTGGCCCCTAGGCAGACGATGACCCGGGGCCGCACCGCCTCGATCTCGGCGATGAGCCAGGGTCGGCAGGCGACCACCTCGGTGCGGCCCGGCTTTTGGTGGATGCGCCGCTTGCCGCCCTTGCGGGTGAACTTGAAGTGCTTGACCGCGTTGGTCTCGTACGTCGACGCCGGGTCGACGCCGGCGTCTTCGAGGGCCCGGGCGAGCAGGCGCCCGGCCGGCCCCACGAACGGCTCGCCCGCGCGGTCCTCCTGGTCGCCCGGCTGCTCGCCCACCAGCATGATGGGCGCGCCGGGGTCTCCGCGACCGAACACCGTCTGGGTGGCGTCGGCGAAAAGCGGGCAGCCGCGGCAGCATTCGGCCGCCGCCCGCAGCGCATCCAGCCCGCGCTCGGCGGGCAGGTAACGGTCGGCGCCGGGGGTCTTGGCGGCGGTCATGTTTTTGTTCGGCGCGGGACGGGGTGTCCCCACTCCCCCTCGAGTGGGGACACCCCGTGAGTCCGTGCTAGCCCTTGCCGACGATGGCGTCGCGGGCGCGGTCCAGCATCGCCGCGAACGGTCCGGCGGCGAGGTTGGCGGCCTGCGACTCGACACCGGCGTGCGGGCGGGTCGGCGCGATCGCCTCGGCGAGTTTGGCTGCGCGGCCCATCCGTTCGAGTTCGTCGTCGCTCAGCTCCTGGCCGAGCTTGGAGAACTCCTCGTGCTCCTCGTGCTCGGCGTGCTCGACGACCGCGTCGCGCAGTTGCGTCAGCATGCTGGTGAACTCCGCGCTGTCGACGTCGAGCTTCTCCAGCTTCTGCAGGACGGTCTTGGCCTCGTGCTCTTCGTGGAGCCGCTCGCCGACCACCGCGGCGCCGTCGGAGAGCTTCCGCTTGGCGCGCGGGTGCACGATCTCCTCCTCGGCCGTCTCGTGGACGGCCAGCAGCCGCCGGAGCTCGACGAACGCCTTCTCACGTTCTTTCCCCGAAGCCGCCAACGTCTCGGCGAACAACGACTTGATCTGCTGGTGTTGACTGACGAGAAAGTCGACCACATCGGTGGGCGACTTGATGGCGCTCTGAGCCATGGTGTCCTTCCCCTGATTCGGCGCGCGGGCTGTTGCGCGCTTTCTTTCGGCTACCCGACGAAATCCGCCACCAAACGGGTACGGCCGCCCACCAGTGGGTAGTTCCTCACCAAGTCGCGAAAGTCAAGCCGCGAAAGGGAGGACGCTCATGGCCGGCCGTGTCCGCACCCGGGCGGCGATCCTCGGCGCCCTCGTCGTCACCGCCGGGTGTGCCGCGCCCGGGGCGTCGTTGGAAAGCACCCCCGACGTCGTGCTGTGGTCGGTCGCGGCACCCTTGCGCGCGCCGGTGTGGTCGTATCGGGCCCACGCCCTCGTCGCGCTCACCGGCGATCAGCGGGTCGCCGAGGTGAGCGCCGGTGACCGCCCGGGCGACGCCGACACCCGGTTCTCGGCGCCCATGGCGGCCGGACGCAACCTGCAGATCAGCCAGAAAGACGATCGCGTCGTGTTCGTGCCGCAGCCCGACCGCGGCCGGGTCGCCGAGGTCGACCTCCAAAGCCTGCGCCAGGTCGGCGATTTCGACGCCGGACCCGCCCCGGCGTATCTGTCCGAGGACGCCGGGTTGCGGACGCTCCTGGCGCTGTCGTCGGACGGGACGTCGGTGACGCCGGTGGACCAGTACGGCTTCCGCAAACTGCCCACCGCCCCGGTCACCGGTGAGCCCGCTGACAGTATCGACGGTGCGAACCGCGGCCGCGAGATCGACTACCACGCCTACGCGCCCTCGGGAATCCGCCATTACCAAGGGCATTCGTCACCCGCCGAAGAGCGCGGGTCGCTGCGCATGAACGTCGCGGTCTCGGCGGGCGACGGCGCCGCGGTGACTCGCAGCTACGTGGCCGGGCGTGACGACAGCACGCTGTACGCGGTGGACTCGCGCCGCGGCGGTGAGGGCCTGACGGTACTGGCCAGCACCCGGCTGCCGTCCCCCATCCGCGAGCTGGGCACCGACGACACCCGCCTCTACGCCGCCACCGACCGCGAGGTGGTGGTGCTCGAGACCGCCAGCTTCACCGGCTTCCCGAGCCGGACCATCCCCGTGATCCGCGTCATCGGCTACCGGGCCGGACTGCCGCCGGCGGCCCAGTCGGCGGCGCTGTCGGGCATGGCGATCGGGCCGCATCGGGTGTACCTGACCCTGGCCGACAGGCCCTACGTGGTCAGCGTGGCCAAACCGCGCCTGTGATCGGCTACATTGCGGGCAGGTTCGGCCGGTAAGGAGGCGCTGGCGTGACCGACCCGCAAGACCGGTATTGGCAGAACCCGTACACCTACGACCCACTGGGCCGGGTCCCGCCGACCCCGCCTCCGCTGGAACCGCCGCCGCTTACGCCGCCGGCCCGCTGTCGCTGGTGTTCGCGTTCGTGTTCGCGCCGGTCGGGGCGATCCTGGGGCACGCGGGGCTGGCGCAGATCCGCCGCACCGGCGAGCCCGGCCGGGACCGCGCCCGGGCGGGGCTGGCGCTGTCGTACGCGTTCATCGCCGTCGGCGTCGTCGCCCTGGTCGCGTGGGCCACCCTGGGCCCCGCCCCGTCCCCGCAGACCGCCGCGCCCGCGACCATCTCCACGGGCCCGACGACCCCGGCCGGTCCGGGTCCGGTCACACCGGACGCCCTGGCGGCGCTGCTGCCGGGCGCCGACGCCCTGAAGAACCTCACCACCGACCAGAACCTCGAGGCGGGCCAGACCTGGAACAACCCGGGCCGCCCGGGCGCGGCGGGGGCCATCGACCGGCCGGAATGCTGGGGCAGCATCGCCCCGGGCACGCCGGACGCCTACACCGGCGACGTGGCCGGATACCACGCGGCGGAGTACCGCGACACGCACACCTTCCTCAAGTCGACCCAGGTCATCGAGGCGGTCGTGGCCTTCCGGGACCCGGCGGCGGCGCAGTCGCAGCTCGCGGCGTTGCTGTCGGGGTGGCGCCGCTGCGGCGGCCTGACCGTGACGCTGACACCGCCCAGCGGGGAGGCGCTCCCCTTCGCGGTGGGCGCGCCCGCCGACGCGGGCAACGGCATCACCACGCTGGACCTGACGCCCCGGGGGCTGCAGATCCACTCGGCCCGGGCGATCGCGGCCAAGGCCAACGTGATCGTCGACCTGATGGTCTCCTGCAGCGGCACGACGGACGCCGAGCAGCCGCGGCTGGCCGGGGTGGGCATCGCCACCTACGTGCTGGGCAAGATCCCTGGCTAGGGTGGGCGGCATGAAGTATCTCGACGTCGACGGAGTCGGACGGGTCAGCCGGATCGGCTTGGGCACCTGGCAGTTCGGGTCACGCGAATGGGGCTACGGCGAGGGCTACGCCTCGGGCGCCGCGCGTGACATCGTGCGCCGCGCGCTCGCCCTGGGGGTGACACTGTTCGACACCGCCGAGGTGTACGGGCTGGGCAAGAGCGAGCGGATCCTCGGCGAGGCGCTCGGCGACGAACGCGCCGACGTCGCGGTGGCCAGCAAGATCATGCCGGTCGCGCCGTTCCCGGCGGTGGTCAAGCAGCGCGAGCGCGCCAGCGCGCGACGGCTGGGCCTGGACCGCATCCCGCTCTACCAGATCCACCAATCCAATCCACTGGTCCCCGACACCGTGATCATGCCGGGCATGCGCGACCTGCTCGACGGCGGGAAGATCGGCGCGGTCGGCGTCTCCAACTACTCGCTGGAGCGGTGGCGGAAGGCCGACGCCGCGCTCGGCCGGCCGGTCGTCAGCAACCAGGTGCACTTCTCGCTGGCGCACGCCGGGCCGCTGGAGGATTTGGTGCCTTTCGCCGAGCGGGAGAACCGCATCGTGATCGCCTACAGCCCGCTCGAGCAGGGGCTGCTGGGCGGCAAGTACGGCCTGGACAACCGGCCCGGTGGCATCCGGGCGCTGAATTCGTTGTTCGGCACGGAGAACCTGCGCCGCGTCGAGCCGCTGTTGCAGACGCTGCGCGACGTGGCGACCACCGTCGGTGCCAAACCGGCTCAGGTGGCGCTGGCGTGGCTGATCAGTTACCCGGGGGTCGTCGCGATCCCCGGCGCGTCCAGCGTCGAGCAGCTCGAATTCAACGTCGCCGCCGCCGACATCGAACTGCCGCCGGACGCCCGTGAGGCGCTCACCGGGGCGGCCCGCGCCTTCCGGCCGGTCTCGGCCGGGCGTTTCCTGACCGACCTGGTCCGGGAGAAGCTGGGCCGCTAGTTTCGCGCCGAGGTTGCCATCAGGGCTGTGGCCAGGCCCTCGAGAACAGCCTCCACGGCAATCTCGGCGCGGACGCGCAGACCCGCGGACGCGCAGACCCGCGGACCCGTTAGGACTGGGCGGAATCGGCGAACGCGGCGGGGCTGGCGGGCGCGCCCCTGGCCACCACCACCGGCATCGAGGTCGCGGCGTTGGTCCGCAGGATGGTGTGCACCACGTCGATGAGGTCCTCGACCGGCATCAGCTTGCCGGGCATGCAGCCGCGGGAGGCCCACAGCGGCACGGCCTGCATCGCGAGGTCCATGTCCCAGCCGATGTTCATTCCCGTGGCCGCGTCCCCCTCGCCACCCGGGCATTCGCCGACGATCAGGGTGGTGAAGCCGATGTCGGGGTGTTCGGCCCGCCAGGCGTCGACCATCCGCTCGAGGGCCGCCTTGCTGACGCCGTACGCGCCGAGGCCCGGCCACGGCGGCCCGAACGTGCCGGCGTCGGAGGACAGGTAGACGGCCTTGCCCGCGGAGGCCGTCAGGTGCGGCACCGCCGCGGCCGTCACCAGCGCGGCGCCGATGACGTTGGTGTCGAAGATGCGCCGCCAGGTCGCGGCGTCGGTGTCGACCATGCGGACCAGCGGGCCGACGGCGGGGGTGTAGACGACGTTGTCGATGCCGCCCAGGGCGTCGGCCGCGGCGGCGATCGCAGACCGGCACGACGCCTCGTCGGTGACGTCGCATTCGATGGCGATCGCGCCCGGGCCGGCCTCCCTGGCCGCCGCCTCGATCCGATCGCGGCGCCGGGCCAACAGGGCGACCTGGTCGCCGCGCTGGGCGAGGCCCACGCCGATGCAACGACCGAGTCCGCTCGAGGCGCCCACCACCACTGTCCTTGACATATTTGCCCTCTCTTGTAACGAGCTGCCGTCGGCAAGAACCTACCGGATATCGCCCGTCACGCGGTGATGGTTGGGTTGCTCAATTCCGGACGACGGTGTTCCGGTCGCCGAACTTGGCCTGGTACATGGCCGCGTCCGCCCGGGCCGTGACCGCGTCGACGGAGTCACCCGGAAGGGCGAGGGTGGCGCCGATGCTCAGCGTCGCGGACAGCGCCTTGTCGGAGACATAAATGGGTTCGGCGGCACGGCAACGAATCTTTTCGGCCACCTGGGTGAGCTCGTCGATGCTGCGGACGCCGGGCAACAGGACCAGCATTTCGTCGCCGCCCGTCCGGCCGACGGTGTCCCCCCGGCGCACGCTCCCGCGAACCCGCGCGGCCAGCGTCGCGAGCACGAAGTCGCCGATGCCGTGCCCCCACGTGTCGTTGATGTCCTTGAAATGGTCTACGTCGCAGAACAACACGCCGACATACGTTCCCGGCGGTTGCGGTTGCTCCAGCGCCGCGGCGAGCCGGCCGATGGCCTCGGCCCGGTTCACCAGGCCGGTCAGGGTGTCGAACCGGGCCAGCCGTTCGAGTCGCTGCTCGGCCTCGACCTGATCGTCGACGATGCGCAGCGAGGCGATCAGTCCGTCGGTCCTGCCGTCGGCGTCGACATACGGCTTCCCGTGGCCGTCGACCCAGTGGAAACTGCCGTCGGTGGAGCGGATCCGGAACCGTTGCAGGACCGATGCACCGCCGGCGATCCGCTGCAACGCCGCCACGATCGCATCGCGGTCATCACGGTGGATCTGGCGGCTGAATTGTGCACCGGTCCAGTGTTCGGGTGCTCCGCCGAACGCGGCCTCAACCGACGGTGAGATCCACGCGACGTCCTCGCCGCGGAGGTGGACGATGACGTCGACCGCATTGTCGGCGATGAGGCGGTAGCGCGCCTCGGCGTCGGCGCGTTCCTTGCTGACCAGCTCCTTCTCAATCAACAGTTTCTGTTCGCGCTGGATGAAGAAGAACGTGATCGCCCCGACGACGGCCGTGCCCAGCAGTATGGAAAACGTCCAGTCCGCGTGCTCGCCCAGACGAAGCCGCAGGAAGAAGGGCCGCGACAGCGCGACGACGACCGGAAGCGCGGCGAGCAGGACCGCCAACCGCAGCAGCGTCTTCTTGTCGGGCCGGGCGAGCAGCCAGGCGACCGGAGACCGGTCGGGGCGTGCCAGCGTCGTCGCGGCGCCGAGCAGCAGCAGGGCCACGGCCGTCATGAGCGCCTGGCCGGTCGACGGCGAGAAGCCCACCAGCGCCAACGCGCCGAACAGGTAGGCCCCGACCGTGACGAATGGGATGAGCGCGCCGGCCGCCATGCACGCGGGCCAGACCACGCGGGTCCCGCGACCCACGCGAATCAATGCCGCCGCGGCCGCCAGGGGCAGGCCCGACGACGTCGTTTGCGCGCTGGGGCGCCCCGGCCACGTCTGTTGCGACGCGCGCACCGCGTCGGAGACCCACACCAGGTCCAGGCCGGTCGACGGCCCGCCGATGACGTACTCCACGACGGTGACAGCCGCAAGGGCCCCTACCGCCAGGGCGAGGCCCCGCCCGGCCCACACCCGCCCCCGCGAGGGGCGACCGGACTGGAGCAGGATCGCCGCAGCCAGCCCTACCAGCCACAACGAAGTCCATGGCATCATCTGCGGCCAGGCCGGGTCGATCCGGGTCAGCCGGTCGATGCCGGTCGTCCAGCCCACCCAGGTCAGGGCGGCAAGGGCAAACACCACCAGCAGGGCGATCCGCCTGCACCAGGCCACGTCGTTCAGACACGAGTCGGGGCTCGACCTGTCCATCGACTGCCCCTTCCTCCCCCCGCGGCGGTGCAACCGACAGTGTGCGGGAAGGGGCGGCCGGCGGCGGAGGGCACAAGGTAACCAATCTGTGGGCGAAAGGTCACCGCTCGCGCACGATCGCCGCGGCGCGCCGCCGGTGCGGGTCAGGCCCCGTCGGGGGCCTGCAACACCACGGCGGTGTGCGCGTCCACGGTGAAGGTGCCTCCCCCGGGCACTTCCTCCGCGGGCGTCTCCTCGTCGGGGCCGGTGAACACCACGAGCTGCCAAGCGGCGCCGAATTCCTTTGCCGGCAATGTGAATTCGATCGGCTCGTGGTGAGCGTTGAAGCACAGCAGGAACGAGTCGTCGAGCACCCGCTGCCCCCGCGCGTCGCGGTCGGGGATGCCGTGCCCGTTGAGGAACACGGTGACGGATTTCGCGAACCCCGCGCCCCAGTCCTCCTCGGTCATCTCGGTGCCCTCGGGGGTGAACCAGGCGATGTCCGGCAGCCCGTCCTGGCCACGGCGGCCCAGCGGCTTGCCGGAGAAGAAACGGCGCCTGCGGAAGACCGGGTGGTTACCGCGCAGCGCCGACACCAGCCGGGTGAACTCCAGCAGGCCGTTGTCGGCTTTCGCCCAGTCGATCCAGGTGAGCTCGTTGTCCTGGCAGTAGCCGTTGTTGTTGCCGTTCTGGGTGCGGCCCAGCTCGTCGCCGTGGCAGATCATCGGCACACCCTGCGACAGCAGCAGCGTGGTCAGGAAGTTGCGCTGCTGGCGCGCGCGCAGCGCGTTGACGTCCGGGTCATCCGTCGGCCCTTCCGCGCCGCAGTTCCACGACCGGTTGTGGCTCTCGCCGTCGTTGTTGTCCTCGCCGTTGGCCTCGTTGTGTTTCTCGTTGTAGGACACCAGGTCGCGCAGCGTGAAGCCGTCGTGGGCGATGACGAAGTTGATCGAGGCCACCGGCCGGCGCGCGGTGTGCTCGTAGAGGTCGGCGGACCCGGACAGCCGGTAGGCGAACTCGTCGAGCGTCGACGGCTCGCCGCGCCAGAAGTCGCGGACGGCATCGCGGTACTTGCCGTTCCATTCCGTCCATTGCGGCGGGAAGTTGCCGACCTGGTAACCACCCGGCCCGACGTCCCAGGGTTCGGCGATCAGCTTGACCTGGCTCACCGTCGGATCCTGTTGCACGAGTTCGAAGAACGTCGCCAGGCGGTCCACATCGTAGAACTCGCGGGCCAGCGTCGAGGCCAGATCGAACCGGAAGCCGTCGACGTGCATCTCGGTGACCCAGTAGCGCAGCGAGTCCATGATCAGCTGCAGCGCGTGCGGGTGCCCGACGTTGAGGCTGTTGCCGGTGCCGGTGTAGTCCATGTAGTAGCGCTTGTCGTCGTCGACCAGCCGGTAGTACGCGGCGTTGTCGATGCCGCGGAACGACAGCGTCGGGCCCATGTGGTTGCCCTCGGCCGTGTGGTTGTAGACGACGTCGAGGATGACCTCGATGCCGGCCTCGTGCAGCGCGCGCACCATCGCCTTGAACTCCTGCACCTGGCCGCCCGGTGACGCGGAGCTCGAGTACTTGAAGTCGGGCGCGAAGAAGCCGATCGTGTTGTAGCCCCAGTAATTCGAGAGGCCCTTGTCCACCAGGGTGGAGTCGTTGGCGAAGTGGTGCACCGGCATCAGCTCGATGGCGGTGACGCCGATGCTCTTGAGGTGCTCGATGATCACCGGGTGTGCCACGGCCGCGTAGGTGCCGCGCTGCTGCTCGGGGATGTCGGGATGGGTCTGCGTCAGGCCCTTGACGTGCGCCTCGTAGATGACCGTGTCGGCGTACTGGTGGTCCGGCGGCCGGTCGTTGCCCCAGTCGAAGTAGGGGTTGATCACCACCGACTTGGGCATGAACGCGGCCGAGTCGTCGTCGTTGCGGCTGTCCGGATCGCCGAAGTTGTAGCTGAACAGGGCCTGATCCCACTCGAACGAGCCGTCGATGGCCTTCGAATACGGGTCCACCAGCAGCTTGTTCGGGTTGCACCGCAGGCCGTTCTGCGGGTCGTACGGGCCGTGCACGCGGTAGCCGTAACGCTGACCGGGTTCGATGTTGGGGATGTAGGCGTGCCAAATGTAACCGTCGACCTCGGGCAAAAGGACCCGGCTCTCGGTGCCGTCGGCGTCGAACAGGCACAACTCCACCCGTTCGGCCACTTCGCTGAACACGGCGAAATTGGTGCCCGCACCGTCGTAGGTCGCGCCCAGGGGATAGGCCCGGCCCGGCCACACCTCTCCGGTGGGCGTGGGGGCGGGTGTTTCTGCGGAGGTCATGGCGCAATCAATACCCTACCCGCGCCACCCCCAAACGGTCGCGCGGAAGAGATTGCACCCCAACGATTTTCAGGGCTTGAGGATGACCTTGACCGCCCCGTCCTGCTTCTTCTGGAAGATCTCGTACGCGTGCGGGGCCGCGTCGAGCGGCAGCACGTGGGAGGCGAATGTGTCGACGCCGAGGGGGTCGTCGTCGGTGAGCAGTGGCATGATGTCGTCCACCCACCTCTTCACGTTCGCCTGGCCCATCCGCAGCGTCACCTGCTTGTCGAACAGGGTGAGCATCGGCAACGGGTCCGCCATCCCGCCGTACACCCCGATCAGCGATATCGTGCCGCCGCGGCGCACGATGTCGATGGCCGAATACAGCGCACTGAGCCGGTCCACCCCCGCCGTCTGCATGAGCCGCCTGGCGAAGACGTCGGGCAACAGGCCGGTGGCCTGCTGGGCCAGCCGGGCCGCCGGGGAACCGTGCGCTTCCATGCCCACCGCATCGATGACCGAGTCGGAGCCGCGCCCGTCGGTCAGGTCCCGGATCGCGTCGCCCAGCGAGGAATCCAGCCGCCCCAGGTCGATGGTGTGAATACCGCGTTGCGCGGCGCGTCCCAGGCGTTCGGCCACCAGGTCGACGGCCAACACCCGGTAGCCGAGATGATCTGCGATGCGCGCGGCCATGTCGCCGATGGGCCCCAGGCCGAGCACCGTCACCGTGCCGCCGTCAGGGATGTCGGCGTGGGCCACCGCCTGCCACGCGGTGGGCAGCACGTCGGACAGATAGACGAATCGCGAATCTGGCGGTCCCACAGGGACTTTGATGTGGGTGAACTGCGCCTGAGGGACGCGCAGCAACTCGGCTTGCCCACCGGGGACTTCGCCGTAGAGCTCCGAGTAGCCGAACAGCGCGGCGCCCATGCCCTGCTCGCGCACCTGGGTCGTCTCGCATTGGGTGTAGAGCTGGTGGTCGCACATGTAGCAACTGCCGCAAGAGATTTGGAACGGGATCACGACGCGGTCCCCGACCCGCAGGTCGCCCGTCTCGCCGCCGACCTCGCGCACGATTCCCATGGGTTCGTGCCCCAGGATGTCGCCGGGCTTCATGAAAGCCCCGAGGATCTCGTACAGATGCAGATCGGATCCGCAGATATTGGTCGACGTGACTTCGATGATGGCGTCGGTGGGCTTCTCGATCTTCGGATCGGGCACCGACTCCACCCGCACGTCGCGCTTGCCGTGCCACGTGACAGCTTTCATGAGGATGGCACATCCCCGCCTGGGCGGGCGCGAAACTCGGGCCGATGCGGCCCGCTAGCCGTGACAGCGCTTGAGTGGATGCTCGCTGTCGACGAGTCCCTGGGCGATGTCGATGAGCCTGGTGTTGGACTGTTGCGAGAGGCGGGTGAGCAGTTCGAACGCCTCGATGGCGTCGAGGTTGAAGCGCTCCATGATGATTCCCTTGGCCTGGCCGATCATGTCCCGCGATGCCAGTGCGCTGCGGAACTGGTCCTGGCGCCGCAACATCGACCACGCCAGCGCGATGTGGGTGGCGTAAACGGCGCCGAGCTCCAGCGAGTCGTCGGGGAACGCGTGCGGGGCGTCGGCGTAGAAGTTGAGCGCGGCCATGCTGCCGCGGTCGACGAACAACTCGTAGGACAGGATTGATCGGATGGGGGTCTGCTCCAGCGCGTGCCGCCGATAGCGCGGCCACCGCTGTTCTTCGCTGAGGTCCTCGACGTGCATCACGTGGTGACGCCAGGCGGCCTCCACACACGGCCCCTCCGCGTACCGGTTCTGGATCTCGTCCAACAGGACCGGGTAACGGTGCGTGGCGGCCACGTTGGTGACGGACTTACTGCGCTCGGCGAGGGTGATCCCCGCGTACTGCGAGCCCACCACATGCAGAACGCCGTTGCCGATGAGTTCGTTGAGCCCTGCCGCGGTGTCGATTTCCCGGCGTTCGAGGTTCGACACCATCTCGGCGAGCTGGGCGACCACCACCGCACTGCCGTTCTGCATAGCATCCCCCTTCGAACGTCTGCCCCCTGGGTGACCGCCCAAGGGGCGAATTAGGGCACACTTCTTTTCGAGAGCCACGCCTCGCAGGTTCGATCGTTGAAAACGTGAGTTCGGTGTGTCAACCCACCAAGCGAAGTCTATCGGCCAATTAGCGAAGCGCAACCTCCCACGCCAATCACTCTGCTTGGTTCGGCAGCAGCACTGCATACACGTAATGCGCTGGCAATAAACATTTTTCGCCACAACTACCGAATTCGCCGGCCACCGCCGTCGGTGTCGAGGACCGGTCAGCCTTCGGCCGACTGCTGGGCCTTCGCGTACACCAGCTGCAGGAAGTCGGCGCCGGCCAGCACCGTGAAGACGCCCGCGATCAGGCGGGTGAACCGCGGCGCGAACACCAGGCCGATCGCGAAGCCGGTCGCCACCCACATATCCAGGCAGAACGGACAGGTCAGCAGCTCCCCCAGGCTGTGCCGGAGCGGGCTTTCGTCGCGGACCTCCTCCATAACCTCCGCCGGCCCGCCGGTGCCCGCATAGCGCGTGAACGGCGCGCGCAGCGGGCTCGTCACCGCGTCCTTGGTCAGGGTGCGGGAGAGCTTGTGGGTGCCCAGGGTCACCGTGACCAAGTCCTGGATTCGCCAGCGATTCGGTAGCGTGCGCCCGCTGAGCAGCGCGGCGGCGGTCGCGATGGCCACCACGGCGCTGTAGATCACCAACACCGCCACGTAGCCGCCCAGCGGCCGGGACGCCTCACCGCGATACGCGTCCGCCTCGCGCCGTGCGCCGTCGACCACCTGGGTCTTGGCTTCCGCCACGTCTGCCATTGCATCTCCTTCACCTCAGGGGCACAGCAGGCTGGATACCCGGTGGCGGTGCGTGCAATCGGTGGACCCGCGGGGCGGTCAGACACCCTGTTCACCGGCGGCGGCGCCGGTGAACCTCGCGCCCCGGACGGCGTTGCGTAGCGTCCGGTTGGTGGACCGCAGGTCGGTGTTGGCCGCCGACAGCGACGCGTTGTGGTCCTCGAGGTCGAGGATGCGGGCGATCCCGGCCAGGTTGACGCCGGCGTCGACGAGCTCACTGATGCGCTTGAGCCGGGCCAGGTCGTCGGCGCTGTAGCGCCGGGTGCCGCCGTCGCTGCGCGCCGGCGTGATCAGACCATGGCGTTCGTACAGGCGCAACGACTGCACCGCGATGCCCGAAAGCTCGGCGGCCACCGAGATGCCGTACACGCCGTGATCGGACGCCGGGGCGCCGGAATCGCCGCGTTGGTCGGTCATCACGCGTCTCCTCGAAGCTAGCTGGCTCAGAAAATCTATTTATCACACTTGCGACATAGTGTCGACGGTGCTATAAGAAATCTATGTCATTAGACATAGGTAATTGCCAGACCACAACCCAGATCGGAGTGAGAGGTGACCACCATGCTGATGCGTAGCGACCCCTTCCGTGACCTCGACCGCTTTACCCAGCAGGCGTTCGGCACGGCCGCCCGGCCGGCGGTGATGCCGATGGACGCCTGGCGCCAGGGCGAGGAGTTCGTCGTCGAGTTCGACCTCCCGGGCATCAAGGTCGACTCGCTCGACATCGACATCGAGCGCAACGTGGTGACCGTGCGCGCCGAGCGGCCCGGCCTGGACCCCGACCGCGAGATGCTGGCCACCGAGCGGCCGCGCGGAGTCTTCAGCCGGCAACTGGTCCTCGGAGAGAACCTCGATACCGACAAGATCGAGGCGTCCTACCGCGAAGGCGTTCTGCGCCTGCGCATTCCGGTCGCCGAACGGGCCAAGCCGCGCAAGATCACCGTCGAGCACGGCGGCGCGCAGACGGCCATCGACGAAAACGCCAAGCAGCACGAGGTCATCAACGCCTGACGAGGGCGGGCGGCGGCCCGGGTCGTGCCGGGCACACCGGCCGCCGCCCCGCCCCTGCTCAACGGTCCCAAGGGAGACCAGGTGCGACATGAAGTGGGAACTCGACGGGCAAACGGCTGACGTCGAACGGGCGTTGGCCGGCGGCGCCGCCCAACCGGCCGGCTGGTTTCGCTTCTACTTCACCGACCAGCGCTGGGAGTGGTCGGAGCAGGTCCAACGGATGCACGGCTACGAGCCCGGGACCGTCACCCCCACCACCGAACTGGTGCTCTCGCACAAGCATCCGGACGACCGCGGGCAGGTCGCGGCCACCATCGATCAGATCGTCAACACCCGCCAGGCGTTCAGCACCCGCCATCGCATCATCGACACCGCCGGCAACGTGCGCCAGGTCGTCGTGGTGGGCGACCGGTTCTTCGACGACGACGGCGACGTGGTCGGAACGCAGGGCTTCTATATCGACGTCTCACCGGCCCCGGGACAGGCGAACGAGGAGCTTGTCAGCGCCAGGCTGGCCGAGATCAGCGAGAACCGGGCCGGCATCGAACAGGCCAAGGGCATGCTGATGCTGGTCTACGGCATCGGCGAAAGCGCGGCCTTCGAGTTGCTCAAATGGCTTTCGCAGGAAGCGAATATCAAGCTGCGGGCGCTCGCCGAGCAGATCGCGCAAGACTTCCGCGGCGCCGGCCTGCCCCCCAACGCCCAGGCGCAGTTCGACCACCTGATGCTCACCGCACACCAACGCATCGCCCCCGCCGACGGGTCATGACGACTTGCGGCGCCGGCCACGGGCGGCGGCGGCGAGATGGCCCATGCCCTTCTCGATGCCGGTGGCGAGCGTGTCGATGTCCGGGGCGGTGTCGTAGTCGGCGGTGATCCCGAAGACGAACGTGTCGGCGTAGCTGAGCATCGCGATGCCGGTGCGCACCTGCAGCGCGATCGGCGGAATCGGCAGCAGCTCCAGCACCCGGCGGCCCATCAGCCGCTGGCGGCTGCGCGGGCCGGGCACGTTGGTCGCCAACGCGACCACCGCCCGCTGAGGCAACCGGGACAGCAACCGAATCGCCCACGCGGACAACGCAAATGGGGTGCGCTTGGCTGCCACCACCACCGCGCTGCCGCCCTCGCTCTGGCCACTCGCCTTGGCGCGGGCGAGCCGGTGGTGCACGAGCTTGAGCTGCTGCACCGGATCGGGCTCGTCGACCGGCAGCAACGGCAGCATCGCCGAGACCCGGTTACCCGCGACATGGAAATGGTCGACCGCGCGCACCGAGACGGGAACCAGGGTGCGCAGGGAATCCGGGCCGGGCTGCTCCCCGCGCGCCAGCAGGATCGCCCGATAGCTGTGTGTGATCGCCGCCAACGCAACGTCGTTCAGCGTGACGTCGAATGCCCGGGCGACCTTGTTCATGTCTGCCAGCCCGACGCGTGCGGCACTGTACCGCCGCATCGTGGTGACCGACCCGTGCAGCGACGACTCCGGGGCGGGGTGCAGCAGGCCGGCCGCCAGCTCGGCCACCCCGATCGCCGCGTGTTCGGCCGCGGCCACCGCGCCGAACGCGCTCCGACCGATTCCGCCGACCCAGCTCAAGGGGTTGAGGCTCACCTTCGGCGCATCGGGATGCGCGGGCTTCTTCGCGGCGCCGACGTCGGCGGCAAAGCTGTCCTCGTCGCCGTCGTCGCTGAACTTCGCCAGCAGCTGGGTGGTCGCGATGCCGTCGGCGATGCAGTGGTGGATCTTGGTCAGCACCGCCCACCGGCCCTTGCCGAGCCCCTCGATGATCCAGCATTCCCACAGCGGGCGCTCCCGATCGAGCCGGTGTTCCATCAGCGTGGCGATCATGTCGAACAGCTCCGCGTCGCCGCCGGGGTGCGGCAGCGCGACCCGGTGCAGGTGGCGCCCGAGGTCGAAGCGGGGGTCGTCCACCCACTCCGGCGGCCGCAGGTCGAGTGGGTGGGTCCGCAGGACCTGCCGGCAGCGCGGGATCGTCTCGACCCGTTCGGCAAACGACGCGGCGAACTCTTTGTACGTCGGAGCCGGTCCCTCCACGATCGACACCGCGCCCACCGCCAGGCTGACGTGGGGATCGGAGTCCTCGACCTCCAGGAAACCGGCGTCCAGGGCGGTCAGTTGCTCCATGGTGCTACTTTCCGCGCCGCAATGCCCCGCTGGCAGGGCCGTAAGTCCCCAACTACTGAGGTCGAACGGCGGCTGTGGCGGCGCGCCCCCGGCCATATCGTGAGGGGGTGACGGGAAAGCAATTGAGCAGCGCGGCAGATGCTTTCGCAGCCGCGTCCCGCACCGACCCGACCGCACTGCCGGACCGATCGAGATCGATCTGCTGCCGCTTCTACGACGCGATGCAACCCACCGGAGGAAGAACACCATGAGCGATTTCACCTATGTCCGCTTCTTCGAAGAGATCGGCATCTCCGACGTCCCGCTGGTCGGCGGGAAGAACGCCTCGCTGGGCGAGATGTTCCAGAAGTTGACCGGACAGGGCGTGCGGGTCCCGCATGGGTTCGCGATCACCGCCGAGGCCTACCGGCACGTGCTGGACAGCGCCGGCGCCTGGGACGCGCTGCACGCCGCGCTCGACGACCTCGACCCCAACGACGTCACCGCGCTGGCACGCAAGGGCAAGCTCGCCCGCGAAATCGTCTACGGCGCAGGGCTTCCCCCTGAGCTCACCGCCGAGATCACGGCCGCCTACCGGCAGCTTCAGCAGGAATACGGCGAAGACGTCAGCCTGGCCGTGCGCAGCTCGGCGACCGCCGAAGACCTGCCGACCGCCAGCTTCGCCGGCCAGCAGGAGACCTTCCTCAACATCAAGGGCACCGAGAGCCTGCTGGACGCCTGCCGCCGGTGTTTCGCCAGCCTGTTCACCGACCGGGCCATCCACTACCGGATCGACCAGGACTTCGACCACTTCAAGGTGGCGCTGTCGATCGGCGTCATGAAGATGGTGCGCTCCGACCTCGCCTCGTCGGGGGTGATGTTCACCCTGGACACCGAATCCGGCTTCCACGACGTCGTATTCATCACCGGCGCCTACGGACTCGGCGAGAACGTGGTCCAGGGCGCCGTCGACCCCGACGAGTTCTACGTCCACAAGCCGACGTATCAGGCCGGCCACCGGGCGGTGCTGCGCCGGCTGATCGGGGACAAGGCGGTCAAGATGATCTTCGTCGAGGGCGAGACGAAGAACACCACCCGCAACATCCCCACGCCGAGGGCCGACCGGGCCCGGTTCTGCGTCACCGACGACGACGTTCTCGAGCTGGCCGGCTACGCGTGCGCCATCGAGGGGCACTACGGACGGCCGATGGACATCGAATGGGCCAAGGACGGTCTCGACGGGCGGCTCTACATCGTCCAGGCGCGCCCCGAAACCGCGGCCTCCCAGCGCAGCCAGACGGTGCTCGAAAGCTACGTGCTCGAGGGCAAGGGCGGCGAACGCAAGGAGATACTCGCCGAGGGCCGCTCGGTCGGCGAGAAGGTCGCCACGGGCATCGCCAGGCGGATGGACAACCTCGGGAAGCTGTCTGAGTTCCAGCCCGGCGACGTGCTGGTCGCCGACATCACCACGCCCGACTGGGAACCCATCATGAAGATCGCCGCGGCCATCGTCACCAACCGCGGCGGGCGCACCTGTCACGCGGCGATCATCGCCCGCGAGCTCGGCATCCCCGCCGTCGTCGGCGCGGGCAACGCCACCACGCGCGTGCCCGACGGCGAGGTCGTCACGGTGTCGTGCGTGGAGGGCGACACGGGGCGGGTTTACCGCGGCGAGGTGGGCTTTCGCGTCGACCGCACCGAGGTGTCCGACCAGGAGCGCCCGCACACCGAGATCATGCTCAACCTCGGCAACCCGGATCTGGCGTTCAAGACGTCGTTCTTGCCGAACGACGGCGTGGGGCTGGCCCGGATGGAGTTCATCATCAGCGAATACATCCGGGTGCACCCGCTGGCCCTGCTCCACCCCGACCGGGTGGACGATCCCGAGGCCCGGCGGACCATCGACACGCTGACGTACGCCTATTCCGACGGCGCCGAATTCTTCGTGGAGCGCCTGTCGGAAGGGATCGGCACCATCGCCGCCGCCTTCTGGCCCAAGCCCGTCGTCGTGCGGATGTCGGACTTCAAGACCAACGAGTACGCCAGCCTGGTCGGCGGCAGCGACTTCGAGGCGGCCGAGAGCAACCCGATGATCGGCTTCCGCGGCGCCTCGCGCTATGCGCACCCCGCCTACGCCGAGGGATTCGCGCTGGAGTGCCGGGCGATGAAGCGGGTGCGCGAACAGATGGGGCTGACCAACGTCGTGCTGATGTTGCCGTTCGTGCGCCGGGTGGCCGAGGCGGACCTGGTCCTGGCGGAGATGGCCAAACACGGTCTGCGCCGCGGGGAGAACGGGCTCAAGGTGTACGCGATGTGCGAGATCCCCAACAACGTCATCCTGATCGACGAATTCGCCAAGCGCTTCGACGGGTTCTCCATCGGGTCCAACGACCTCACCCAGCTGACCCTCGGCGTCGACCGGGACAGCGAGATCGTGGCCTTCGACTACGACGAACGCGACGAGGGCGTCAAGGAGATGATCCGCCTGGCCGTGGAGGGCTGCCGGCGCAACGGGATCCACTCCGGGTTGTGCGGTCAGGCACCGTCGGACTACCCCGATATGGCCGAGTTCCTGGTTCGCTGCGGCATCGACTCGATCAGCCTGAACCCCGACGTGGTGGTCAAGACCACTCGGCAGATCCTGGACCTCGAGCGCGCGGTGCAACTGCAGTAATCGACTGAGCGTCGAGATTGCCTTCAGGGTTGAAGATCGTGAGCATTCACGACCCTGAGCGCAATCTCGGCGCGGCCTGGCTCAGCATTCACCCGCGCGGCGGCTGGCGATAGAGGGCGGCGCCGGCGACGACGTCGGCCCCGGCCGCGACGAACAGAACCCGCGCGCCCGCCGGCAACCGCTCGGCCCGCCGCCCGAACGCGGCGGCCAGGGCGGCGGTGTGCATGCGTTCGTCGTCGGCGACGCTGATCGACTCGACCGGCACGCCCAGCCGGGCGCCCAGTGCGCTGCGGTATCCGGCCCGGGCGGGGGCGGCGACGATCGCGTCGACGTCGGACAGCCGCACCGACTGCTCGGCAAGGCACGCCGACACCGCCCGCCCGGCCGCCGCGGCGAACCGCTCGTCCATCGCCGCCGACTGAGAGAAGCGCAGGACGTTGCGGGAATCGGCGAAACCCACCGTGGCGGTGAAGGTTTCGTCACCGTCTTCACTCGGATCGTTCACCCAGGAGACCCGGCTGAGACCGTAGTCGTCGTCGGACCAGCCGCACAGCATCGCCGCGCCGGCGGCCGAGAAGCCGAAGTGCTCGCTCATCCCGTGCCCGGGGTCGGCGTCGCTGGCGACCACCAGCGCGCGCCGGATGGCGCGGCTGCGCATGAACCCGTCGACGATCTGCAGCGCCGTGAGCAGCCCACAGGTGCCGTTGGCGATGTCGAAGGAGAAGGTGCCGTGCGCGCCGGCGTGCGGGTCCTCCGGGTTGGCGCCGATGTCGTCCTGGATCAGCGCGGCGAGCGCCGGCTCACCGAGGTTGCGGTCGCGGTAAATGCCGGCATTGACGACGAGGTCGAGGTCTTTGGCCTCGCATCCGGCCCGCTTCAGGCAGTCCTTGGCGGCGACGACGGCCAGGTGCAACGCGCTGTGGCGCCCCCGCAGCCGCGGATGCGAGACGTCGATCCGATCAATCACCGTGCCCATAGCGGCTCACCACATCCTCGTCCAGGGTCAACAAGACCACACCGATCTCCAGCCCGGAGGCCAACGCCAGCAACGCGATTCGCTCCCCGGGCTTGATCCGCCCGGCCTCGAGTTCCTCGACGAGCGCCACCGTGTGGGTCGTGGAGGCGGTGTTCCCGTAGCGGTCGACGGTGATCACCGCGTCGTGGCGCGGGCTGTCGCCGAACACCTCCGACATCCGGGCCATTCCCTTGCGGATGGCGCGCGCTGACGTCTGGTGGGTGATGACGTGGTCGATGTCATGGATCGAAAGACCAACGGTGTCAAGCACTTCGCTCAACAGCAGCGGGGTGTTGGCGATCGCGGCCTTCTGGATGGCGCGGGAGTTGGTGAACATCCGCGCGCCGGGGTCGTCCCCCTGCGGATACGCCAGGCAGAGCCGGCTGTAGTCGGCGACGGTGGTGAAGCCCGCCAGGGCGATGCCGGCCGAACCGGCCGGCGCCCGCTCGAGCAGCAGCGCCGCGCCGGCATCGCCCAGGGTCAGGCAGGCCAGCTCCTTGCTCATGATGTTGCGGATGTGCCGGGCGGCGTTGTTGGAAAGCTGCGAGATGTACTCGCCGCTGACGACCAGCCCGCGCTCGACGACGCCCTGGCGGATCCAGTTGTTCAAAATCGTTACGCCCGTGAGCATTCCGGCGCACGCGTTGGACACGTCGAACGTCATCGCGTTCACCGCCCCGATCCCGCGCGCCACGGCGCTGCTCATGGTCGGCTCGAGCCACTGGGTCAGCCCGTCGCGGAACTTGGTGATGCTGCAGCTGATCACCACGTCGAGCGCCGCCGGGTCCTGTTGCGCGGTGGCCAGGCAGTTCAGCGCCGCCGAGCTGGCCAGGGTGTAGGAATCCTCGTCGCCCACCGACACCCGGCGTTCGCGGATCCCGGTCAGCCGTTCCAGGTCGATGTGGGTGTGGTGGCGGGTCGACGCCATCAGCTCGTCGGTCGTCAGGTGGGTTCCGGGCAGATGCCGGCCCGCGGCCGCGACCCGCGCGACGAAGGGGGCCTCAGGACCTTCCCCGGCCGCTTCCCCGGTTGTTTCCATCACCAGCCAGTGCCGAGTCATCGATGGCACCTCCTTGGCTTCGTCCTTGCCGTAGTCCTGGGCATGTCGGTCACCCACGCATCTCGAGGATTTCGGTCACCGGGCGCCGGGCGGTGGGCTTCGCGTGCGGGTCCTTGGCCGGTGACCGGCCGACCCGGATCAGCAGCTGCGGCTGGCCGGAGCCGCCGGTGATCCGCCTGATGATGTCGCGGCTCAGCGACATCTCCGTCATGTGGGTCAGCGTGCAGGTGGCCATGCCGGCCAGAGTGCATTCGAGCAGCACCGCCGACAGCGCCTCACCGCAACGCAGCACTTCGGGCGGCGCATCGTCGTGTTGGGTGGACAGGACCACGATCTTGGAGTGGTCCGCCTCGATCGCGGCGCGGCGGCGGCCCCCGCCCGCCGGCGGGAACGCGCGTGCGATGTCGACGCGCGCGGCCTCGGAACTGGACAGCAGAGCGCTTTCGGGCACGTGGTCGGCGTTCGCTTCGAAGGGCGAGGTCCACCAACGCAATTCGGTCAGGTAGGACGTATCGCTTCGGCGCAACTGCTCGGTGAGCCGCGACGCCTCGGCCAGCCTCGGTCGCTCGTCGTCGTCGACCACGTCCAGCGACACGTCGTACGGGGTCACCGCGTGGCTCAGGGCAGAATGCAGCGTGGGCCACGCGGTCGGTGCGCCCAGGGGCAACCGGTCGGTGCGGCGGCGAAGGATCGCGTCGGCCCGCAGCCGGCATTGCGCCGTCACGTTCTCCACGGGCAGAAAGCCCACGCTCGCGAGGTGATCCGGTCTGCCCTCGGTGGGAAAACGTTCGGTGACGCTTTCCCAGCCCGCGGCGGCCATGGCGACCCGCAGGTGGTCGAGGACCGCGCCGCAGCTCAGGATCAGCTCCCGACCGGTGTGGTCGGTGCCGTGCATCGCGTGGCGCGGATCGGCCCACAGGTGCAGCCTCGTGCCGTCGGCCACCCACCGCCAGGGCTGGCTGTTGTGCAGCGAAGGCGCGCGGCACGCGACCGCCACCGCGTCCCGGATGACCTGCTCGGTCGGCACTTTCGCGTCCATCTTCACCATTTCGTCGCTTTCGGTGAGGCAAACTGTATGCGCCGCGCGGCGGCTGCGGGCAGGGCCGTTGGTCCCCGGCGGCCGGGACGTTGGAACCTCCCGAGGCTGTTACGTCGCGCGCACCCAGAGGTCCTGCGCCTCGTGAGCGACGAGGTCCGGGCGCCGCGAGGTGTCGATCCGGTGCGCGCCGTCCCAGTCGGCGTGCCCGGCGGCCAGGGCGGCCGCGATCGCCGGGGTCACCTCCGAATTGCCCGCGGGCCTGGCCCTGATCCGGCCGGCCGCCACGTCGGCCGTCACCGAGCACACGAATTCGACGAGCGCCGAGTGCGTCTCGGTGGCCAGCCGGTGAGCCGCCTCGCGCGCCCGCGGATCGCGCCAGGTGCCGTCGAGGATCACCGAGTGCCCCTCGCCCAGCAACTGCCGCGCGCGGCGCAGCGTGGTCTCGTAGACCACCGCGACCTGGTCGGGGCTGTAGAGCCCGGCGTTCAGCACGCCGGGCTCACCGGCGATGGCGCCCGAGTCCCGGAGCTCCCGGCGCACGTCGTCGGTGGAAATGAGCTGCGCCCCAAACGATTCGGCCAGACCGTGGGCCACGGTGGACTTCCCCGTGCCCGGGTTGCCGCCGACGAGCGCGAGCCGGACGGTGGCGCTCTGCAGGTGCCGGGTGGCGATGGCCAGGTGGCGGGCGGCGTCGTCGGAGGCGCCCGGACTGCCCTGCGAAACGCGGACGCAGTCCACCTTCGCCCGCACCGCGGCCCGGTAGGCGATGTAGAAGTCGGACAGCGCTCGCGGCTCCGCCCGACCCGCGTGCTCGGCGTAACGCTGTAGGAAGTAGTCGCCGAAGTCCTTGCGGCCCAGAAACTCCAGGTCCATCGCGAGGAAGGCGGCGTCGTCGATGCAGTCGACGTAGCGCAACCGGTCGTCGAACTCCAGGCAGTCCAGCAGCGCCGGTTTTCCGTCCACCCAGAAGATGTCATCGGCGAGCAGGTCGCCGTGCCCGTCGACGATGCGCCCCTCGCGGACGCGCCGCGCGAACAGGGGCGCGCGGCCGGCGACGAACTGGGTCACCAGGCGCTGCAGAAGAGCCACCTCACTTTCGGCTATGCCCGGAATCGATTGGGTCGCATACCGTTCCAATTCGGACAGGTTCTCCCGCCAGCGCCCCTCGATCGCGGCGGCCTCGCCCTGGGCGTCCATCGCCTCGCCGCGCTCGGCGCGTTCGTGGAAGCGGGCCAGCGCGGCCGCGACCGCGTCCAGCACGCGGTGCACGGACTCTGCGGTGTCGTGGGCCACCAGGTGCGCGAGGCGGTCCTCGTCGCGGTAGCGCCGCATGACCACGACCGGCTCGGCCGGGCCGCCCAGCGGATCGGTGAGGTGCGCTACGCCGAGGTAGCTCTCGGGCGAGAGCCGGCTGTTGAGCTCGACCTCCCGGCGGCAGGCGTGCTCGCGCTGCTGCGGCGCGCGGAAGTCGAGAAAGTCGGTCAGCACCGGCTTCTTGGCTTTGTAGGCGCGGTCGCCGGCGAGAATGACGACGCCCGTGTGGGTTTCGTGCAGATCGAGATACGGCACGGCGGCGGCGCGGCCCTAGGACGGCCGCGCGACGATCACCGGCATGCGGACCGAGTGGACGACGGCGTTGCTCACCGAACCCAGCAGCATGCCGGACAGGCCACCACGGCCGTGGCTGCCCACGACGACGAGTTGGGCCGATTCCGATTGCTCGATGAGCTGCCGGGCCGGCCGGTCGGCGACCACGACCCGTTGCACGGTGACGTCGGGATAACGCTCCTGCCAGCCCGCCAGTTGCTCGGCCAGGCTCCGCTCGGCCTCCGCCCTCACCGCCGACCAGTCCACCCCGGGCAGTTCGAAGACGTCCACGTCGCTCCATGCGTGCAGCGCCGTCAGGCTGACCCCGCGGCGCGACGCTTCGTCGAACGCGACGTCCACCGCCGCCTCGGAGGCGGGTGAGCCGTCGATGCCCACAAGCACCGGGGCCTGCTGGGGATGCTCCATGAGCGGGTCTTCGTCGCGGATCACCGCGACCGGGCAGCGCGCGCTGCGCACCACGCTGCCGCTCACCGAGCCCAGCAACAGCCTGCCCAGCGCGCCGCGGCCGTTGCTGCCCACGACGACCATCTCGGCCTCTTTGGACATCTCGACCAGGGTGGGCACCGGGGGCGCGCACCTGAGCTCACTGCGGACGTCGACCTTACGGTCGGTGGTGACGGCCTCCTCGGCGATCTTGACGGCCTGCTCGAGAACCTCGCGGCCCTGCTCTTCCTGCCACACCGCCACACCGGTCGACAGGGGCAGGGCCGGATACATCGGCACGGTGGCGTTCACCATGTGGACCACGGTCAGCGGGACGTGCCGCAGGGCCGCGTCCCGGGCCGCCCAACAGACGGCGGCGTTCGAGGCCGGCGATCCGTCGATTCCGACGACGATGCCATGCCGGTTTGCCAGTGCGGACATGATGTTCTCCCTCTCCTCGCCCAAAACGCTATGGCGCGAACCACCGTCGAGCATGAGGCTTTAGTCACCAACCGCATGGCCATGAGGCCCCCGCTGCGCCGACGGCCTTGACCGGCGCCCGCGCTGTGGCATCGTCACACACGTGACCGAATCGCCAGTCACTGTTGACAAGCGCTACCACGACGCGGTGATCCTGGGGCTCGATTGTGTGATCGCACAGGCGGCACCGGGCGTCGTCGAGGCCCGCGATTCGACCGCCGGATTCCTGCAGCGGCTGCGCGACATCGGCGTCGCCAGCGCCGTCTACTCGTCCACCCGCGACTGCGCGGCGCTGTTGCGCGCCGCGGGAATCGACGAACTCGTCGGTGTCGCCGTCGGCGCGGCCGACACCGCCGAGCAGGTCGACGCGGCGCTGACCATGACGGTCACGCGCCTGGGCGTGCACCCGGTGCGCTGCGTCCTCATCGACTGCGCCGAGGCGGGCGTGGCGGCCGGACGGGACGCCGGCTTCGGCCTGGTCATCGGCCTGGAACGCAACGGGGGCGGCGACGGATTGCTGTCGTGCGGGGCGGACACCGTCTCCGCCGATCTTGCGGAGATCGCGCTGCGACGCGGGGGCTCCCCCTTGTCGACCATCGCCGACGCGATGGGCGTCTACAGCCAGTTGAAAGAACTGGTGGCGAGCCGGCGGCCGGCCGTTTTCCTGCACTTCGACGGCACGCTGGCGGAGATCGCCGCCCACCCGGAGTCCGCCGCGCTGGTCGACGGCGCCCGCGATGCGCTGCGCGCGCTGGCCGCGCAATGCCCCGTCGGGGTGATCAGCGGCCGCGACCTGGGCGACCTTCGCGAACGCGTGCAGGTCGACGGGATCTGGTACGCGGGCAGTCACGGCTTCGAACTCGTCGCACCCGACGGAACCCAGCACGAGAACGCCGCCGCCATCGGTGCCATGGGCGCGCTGGTGCGCGCGGCCGACCGCCTCGAGCAGCTCCTCGACGACGTCTCCGGAATCTACGTGGAGCGCAAGCGGTTTTCCGTCGCCGTCCACTATCGCAACGTCGCGCCCCGCGACGCCGACCGCGTGATCACGACGGCACGCAAACTCGGGCGATCCCAATGCCTGCGGATCACCACGGGCCGCAAGGTCATCGAGCTCCACCCCAGCCTGGACTGGGACAAGGGCAGAACACTGCAGTGGATCCTCGAGCAGGTCGAGGGTGCGAGCCGCGCCGCCATGCTGCCGATCTACATCGGCGACGACATCACCGACGAGGACGCCTTCGACGCGGTGCACTTCGACGGGGTGGGAATCGCGTTGCGGCACAACGAAGACGGGGACCGCACGTCGGCGGCGCTGTTCAGCCTGGCCGACCCGCCCGCGGTGTGCGACTTCGTCCGGCGGCTCGCCGACGACCTGCACGACGCGGCCGTCGCGCCCCACGATCCGTGGGAAATCGTCTACGAGGGCTACGACCCCGCCTACGAGCGGCTGCGCGAAACGCTGTGCACCGTCGGCAACGGCTACGTCGCCACCCGGGGCTGCGCACCGGAGGCGACGGCCGCCGAGTCGCATTACCCGGGGACCTATGCCGCCGGCGTCTACAACACGCTGACCGACCGGATCGCCGGCCGGACCGTCGAGAACGAGAGCCTGGTCAACCTGCCCAACTGGTTGTCGCTGACGTTTCGGATCAACGGCGGTCCGTGGTTTCACATCGACGACACCCAGGTGCTGTCCTACCGGCAGACGTTCGACCTGCGGCACGCGACGCTGACCCGTACGCTGCGATTCTGCGACGCCGCGGGGCAGATCACGAGAATGACCCAGGAGCGGTTCGCCTCGATGGACCAGCCGCACCTGGTCGCCATGCGAACCACCATCGTCGCCGAGAACTGGTCGGGCACCGTGGAATTCCGGTCGCTGCTGGACGGCGGCGTGCGCAACACCATGGTGGAGCGCTACCGCTCGCTGTCGAGCACCCACCTCACCTCACCGGTGATCGACGAATCCGCGGAGGACGCGGTGATACTGCGCACCGAGACGACGCAGTCGCGCATCGCCATCGCGGTGGCGGCGCGCAGCACCGTGTGGTGCGGCGACGCCCGCGCCGTGGCGCAGTACAAGATCGTGCGGGAAGCCGACCGCGGCGGCCACGACATCCAGGTGGCGCTGGCCACCGGGCAATCGGTCGTCTGCGAGAAGATCGCGACCATCTTCACCGGCCGGGACAGCGCGATCTCGGAACCGGCCAGCACCGCCCAGCTGCACCTCGACGCCGCCGACCGGTACGACGAACTGCATCGCCAGCATGCCCGGGCCTGGGACCTGCTGTGGGAACAGTGCGCCATCGGTCTGACCGAGGGCCCCGACGCGCTGCGCATCCTGCGGCTGCACCTGGTGCACCTGCTGCAGACCATCTCGCCGCACACCGCCGAACTCGACACCGGCGTCCCCGCGCGCGGGTTGCACGGCGAGGCGTACCGCGGACACGTCTTCTGGGACTCGCTTTTCGTCTCGCCGGTGCTATCCGTGCGCCTGCCCAACGTGGCGCGTTCGCTGCTGCTGTACCGGTATCGGCGCCTCCCCGAGGCCCGCCGCGCGGCGCGCAGGGCCGGCTACCTGGGCGCGATGTACCCGTGGCAATCGGGCAGCGACGGGCGTGAGGTGAGCCAGGAGCTGCACCTCAATCCGCAGTCCGGCCGGTGGAATCCGGATGCCAGCGCTCGCGCACACCACGTGGGCCTCGCCATCGCCTACAACACCTGGCAGCACTACCAGGTGACCGGCGACCGGCGATTCCTCGTCGACTACGGCGCGGAGATGCTGGTCGAGATCGCGCGATTCTGGGTCGGGCTGGCCGGTTTCGACGAGAGTCGCGGCCGCTACACGATCAACGGCATCATCGGCCCCGACGAGTTCCATTCCGGCTACCCCGGCAAGGAGTACGACGGCATCGACAACAACGCGTACACCAATGTCATGGCGGTCTGGACGATCCTGCGCGCGATGGACGCCCTGGACCTGCTTCCGCTGCGCGACCGCCTCGACCTGGTCGGCAAGATCGATCTCACCAGCGACGAGCTGAGCCGGTGGGACCACGTGACGCGGCGCATGTACGTCCCCTTCCACGACAACGTCATCAGCCAGTTCGAAGGCTATTCCCAATTGGCCGAGCTGGATTGGGAAGACTATCGGCGGCGCTACGGCAACATCCAGCGGCTCGACCGCATTCTGGAGGCCGAGAACGACAGCGTGAACAACTACAAAGCCTCCAAGCAGGCCGACGTGCTGATGCTGTTCTACCTGCTGTCGTCGGACGAATTGCTGGCCCTGTTCGGTCGGCTCGGCTATCGCGTTGCGCCCGAACGAATCCCGGAGACCGTGGACTACTACCTCGCGCGCACCTCGGACGGATCGACGCTCAGCGCGCTCGTCCATTCGTGGGTCCTCACCCGGGCCAACCGGCATCACGCCATGAAGTACTTCGTGCAGGTGCTCGCCTCCGACGTCGTCGACATCCAGGGCGGCACCACGTCGGAGGGGATACACCTGGCCGCGATGGCCGGCAGCATCGACCTGCTGCAACGCTGCTTCACCGGGCTGGAAACCCGCGACGACCGGCTGATCCTGAGCCCACAGTGGCCGAAAGCGCTGGACCCCATCGAGTTCCCGTTCGTGTATCGCGGCCAGCGGCTGCACCTGCGGGTCAGCGGCCGGGCGGCCGACCTCACCTCCGAGGCCGGCAACAGCGCGTCGATCGCGGTCGAGTGCCGCGGCCGGGTGCATCACCTGCTGCCCGGGCACGCGGTCGAGGTCGCCTGACGCCCGGTGACCAAAGCCCGCGAACCGGGGTCGAACGGCCCTGCTGGACCGCACCACGCGGCCCATAACGTGGGCGGTGACGGGCCTCGACGGCCCGACAGCACGTCACACAGGAGGACTCGATGAGCAATCCGCAGTCGTCGCAGCGGATCGTGGTGGGCATCGATGGCTCGGACGCCGCGATCAACGCGGCCAAATGGGCCGTCGCCGAGGCCGTCAGCCGCAACGTCCCGCTGCGCCTGATCCACGCCGTCCCCGAGCGGCGCGCGGACGCGGGCGACGACGACAGCCTGGACGTCCAGTATGCCCAGACGTCGTTGCGCGCGGCCGACGCGGCGCTTCAGGCCATGGGCCAGCCGGTCAAGATCGAGTGCGACGTCGTGCGGGGTTCCTCGGAGAGCGCGTTGATCGACGAATCCCGCGGCGCCGCAATGGTTTGCGTGGGGTCGGTGGGGACCGGCTGGGTGGCCCGCAAGGTCCTCGGCTCGACCGCGGACACCGTGGCGCAGAAGGCGCACTGCCCGGTGGCCGTCATCCGCAGCAGCCTCGACGCCACCCGGCCGGACGGCGGGTATGTCGCCGTGGCCGTCGCGGAGTCGGCCGCCAACGACGCGGTGCTCGAGCACGGCTTCCGCGAGGCGCGTCTTCGTGATGCACCCATCCTGGCGATGGGGGTCTGGCGGTGGGGCCTCGGCGAGATTCCTTACCCCCAGCTCAATCACCGGCTCGGCCCCTGGGTGGAGAAGCACCGCGAGGTGCACGTCCAGCCCGCCGCCGCGCGGCGCGGTGCCGCCGAATTCCTCACGCACACATCAGAACCCGTGCAACTGGCGGTGGTGGGCAGCGAGGACGCCGACAAGGTCGCCCGCATGGTCGGCCCGATCACCACGCACCCAAACGGCCACGCGGGGTGTTCGGTGCTGGTCGTGCGCGATTGAGCGGACCGGCTATCCGGCCGCCCACGCCTTGGCGCGGGCAAGCTCGTCGAGCCCGAACACGGTGATCTCGCCCGGGACCATCCACGCCAGCGCGTGCAGGACGGGCGCGACCCAGTCCTTGTCGGAGACCACCGCGATGCGCTTGAACGCCGAATGATGCGGCAGGACGGTGCCGAAGCCGAGCTTGAGATCCTCGAGGAATCCGCCGGGCCCGAAGCCCTCGTAATCGGATTCGATCACCTCGACGATCCGCACCTCGCCGGTCTGCAGCACCCGGTCGATCTCGGGCTTGAAGTCGCGCAGCTCGTCACCGCGTAGCCGGCCCGACACGCGAATGCCGATCACCTTCTCCGGCATGTCTTCCAGAAGTTCGATCATCACCAGCCTCCGAACCATCGATTCTTTGCGTCAACGGACGACCAGCACCGGTACCCGGGCCGACTGTGCCACCGCGGAGCTCACCGAGCCGAGCAGCATCCCGGGGAATCCGCCCCGGCCACGGCTGCCGACCACCACCAGTTGAGCCTGTTCGGATTCCTTCAGCAGCCACTCGGATGGCTTGTCGCAGAACAGTTTCCGCTCGACATGCACATCGGGATAGCGTTCCTGCCAGCCGGCCAGGCGCTCGGCGAGGATCTCCTGCCCTTCCTTCTCGCGGTCGTGCCAGTCCATGCCGAGGATGGGGAACACCCCGACATCGCTCCATACGTGCAGCGCCACCAGTCCCACTCCCCTGCGCGACGCCTCGTCGAAGGCCAGGGCGGTCGCGGCTTCCGACGCCGGGGATCCGTCGATGCCCAGCAGCACGGGCGCGCCGAAGTCCGGGGCCGCGTCCTCGTCGGAGTGGATGACCGCCACCGGGCAGTGCGCGTAGTGCACCAGCCCCGTGCTCACCGAGCCGAGCAGCAGGCGTCCGAGGGCGCCGAGCCCCTGGCTCCCGGCGACCAGCATCCAGGCGTCCTCGGAGGCCTCGATCAGTGCGGGGACGATGGCCGAATACACGGTCTGGGTGCGTATCTCGGGTGGTTCGGCGCCCCCCAGGCTGGCGCCGAGCGCCTCACGGGCCCGGTCGATGACCTGCTGAGCGCTGTCCTGCTGCCACTCGGGCATGTCCGCATACAGCTGGCCGACCGGCCAGCCGACCACGACCGGCGGGACGGCGTGCATCAACGTGATGGGCATACCGCGCATCACGGCCTCGCGGGTCCCCCAGGCGACGGCGGCGTCGGATGCGACCGACCCGTCGACACACACCAGCACCCCGTGCTTCTTGCCGTTTCCCGTCATCTTTGCTCCTCTATGCCGGTGCCTCGTCGAATTCCGGTAGCTCGATCTCGAGGTGGCGAACCGATCCGTAATCGATCGGGCGGCAGGGCCAGCCGAGATCGAAGAAAACCGTGAGCATGAGGTGATTCTCGCCGAGGACGTCCGCGATGAACCGTGCGATTCCGTGGGCTCGGGCGATGGGAGCCAGGTGCTTGAGCAGGGCGGTGCCCACGCCCACCGCGTGGTCCTCGTGCGCCACCACGATCGCGACCTCGGCGACCTTCGGGTCGTCGACGACGATGCAGTGGGCCACGCCGATCAGCCGGCCGGCGTCGAACGCGCCGAGGGCGTACACGCCGTCCGCGGGCTCGGTGAGGTTGGCGACGAGCTCGTGCAGCGGCAACAGCTGCAGCGTGAAGAACCGGAAGTAGCGGTCGTGGTCGGAGAGGTGTTCATGCAGCGCCAGCACGGCGTCGGCGTCGGTGGCCGTCAGGGGGCGCAGCGACACGAGGCGCCCGTCGAGCAGCCGGGCCGTAGCCGCGACGTCCACCGGCCGATCAGTCACGTGCCCGAGGTTAATCCGGGGCGACGCGGTTGGGCAGGGTCGTTAGGCCCCCGGGTTCCTCCCATTGGTCCCGTCGCGGGACGATCGCTACCGGTCGATCAGCGGCGCGACCCAGTGGACCCGGGTACCGCCCTCCGGAGGCCGGGTGATCTCGCACGCACCACCCAGTTGTTCGGCGCGGCGCTGCATGTTGGCCAGACCGCTGTGACGCGTGTTGCCGTTGGGGATGCCGGAGCCGTTGTCGATGATGTCGAGGACGAACATGTCGGCGACGCTGACCTCGACGGTCAGCCGCGACGCGCCCGAATGGCGCAGCGCGTTGCTGACGGCCTCCGCGGTCACCGCCTCGGCGTGGTCGGCCAGCTCGCCGCTGACGGCGGTCATCGGCCCGTGCATGCGCAGGGTGGTCACGATGTCCCGGTCCTCGGTCAGGTCGGCGACCACCTGCTGGATGCGATGCCGGAAGTCGTTCTTCCCCGGCGGGGATTTGAGCTGGAAGATCGTCGTGCGGATTTCCTCGATGATGGTTTGGAGATCGTCGAGCGTGCGGTTGAGCCGCTCGGACACCTCCGGGGAGCGTGCGCGGGCGAGCGTTCCCTGCAAATCCATGCCCGCGGCGAAAAGCCGCTGGATGACGTGGTCGTGCAGGTCGTGCGCGATGCGTTCGCGCTCGGCCAGGATGGTCACCTGGCGCGCGTCGTCCCGGGCGGACGCGAGCACCAGCGCCATCGCGGCGTGAGTGGCGAAATCGCTGACCAGATCGAGGTAGCTCTCGTCGAAGGGCGGCTCGTGGCTGCCGCGGGCGATGGCGATGACGCCGACGACCTCGTCGTGGGCGCGCAGCGGCATGAGGATGGCCGGGCGCTGCCCGACGTCGGTGAACGCCTGAATCGGGTACCGCAAGCTCTCGGTGATCAGCGGTTCGCCGGAGCGGAAGACGGCGCCGCTGGTGGAACCGTCCACCGGGACCCGTTGGCCGACCACCTCGGCGGCGTGCAGCCCCACCGCCGCCGAGACCAACAGCGTGTCGACCTCGTCGTCGGGCAGGTCGGGATCTCCTGGCACCAGGACGATCGCCTGCTCGGCCTCGGTCAGCGCCCGGGCCCGTTCGGCGATCAACTGCAGAGGGCGCCTCTGCGGTTCGGCGTCCGACAGCAGCGCCGTGGTGATCTCGCGGCTGGCCTCCATCCACTTGGCCGCCGTCCGCTCGCGTTCGAACACCTGCGCGTTGTCGATCGCGACCGCGGCGGCGAACGCCAGCGCGCGGGCGGCCACCTCGTCGGAGTCGGAGAACACCCGTCCCGGCTCGACGTGGGTGAGATAGAGGTTGCCGAACACGGTGCTGCGGATGGTGATCGGCACCGCCAGGAAGGCGCGCATCGGGGGATGGTGCTCGGGGAAGCCGACAGCGGCCGGGTGGGTGGTCAGGTCGTCCATCCGCAACGCCGGCGTGTCCAGCAGCGACAGGCTCAGCAGACCCTTGCCCACCGGCAGGTGCCCGATCCGAGACGCGGTGTCGGCATCGATTCCCTCGTGGACGAAGGAGAGCAGGTTGCCCTCGGGGTCACGGATGGCCAGGGCGCCGTAGGGGGCGGACGTCAGCCTCCTGGCCGCGGAGATGATCCGGTGCAGGGTGGCGTCGAGGTCGAGGCCCGCGCCGATCTCGACGATGACCCGCAGCAGTTGCTCCATTTGGTCGCGGGCCGCCAGCAACTCGTCGAGTTGCTCGTGCATCCTGCTCACCAGCCCCCGCTGGCCGAGTCCGGCAAATGCCGAGCCGCTATCGTCGGTCGTCACCCGACAGACCTCCCGATGCCTCAGACGCGAGCGTTGACTGAACTTGAGATCAGCCTAATCGCTAACTGTCAAGCACCCAAGCGAACAGCCGTTACCGCGGCGTTTCGCGGATGCCCGCTACTCGGGCGGCGTCGCCGGCGTCTGCGGATGACCGGAGTGTTGGTCAAGCTTGGACGCGAACACCGCCGCCTGGGTGCGGCGCTCCATGCCGAGCTTGGCCAGCAACCGCGACACGTAGTTCTTCACCGTCTTCTCGGCGAGGAACATCCGCGCGGCGATCTGCCTGTTGGTCAGGCCCTCGCTGAGCAGGCCCAGCAGCGTTCGCTCCTGTTCGGTGAGCCCGGACAGCGGGTCTTCGCGTTCGGCCGCACCCCGCAGCTTCGCCATCAGCGCGGCCGCCGCCCGGTTGTCCAGCAGGGATTTCCCGGCGCCGACCTCCTTGATGGCGTGGGCCAGCTCCATGCCCTTGATGTCCTTGACGACGTAGCCGCTGGCGCCGGCCAGGATGGCCTCGAGCATCGCCTCGTCGGAGGTGAACGACGTCAGCATCAGGCAACGCAGGTCGGGATGATCGGACACCAGGTCACGACACAGCTCGATGCCGTTCCCGTCCGGAAGCCGCACGTCAAGCACGGCCACGTCGGGCCGCAGCGCCGGTATCCGCGCCTTGGCCTCGGAGACCGAGCCCGCCTCGCCGACGATTTCCAGCTCGGGGTCGGAGGCCAGCAGGTCGGCGAGGCCGCGCCGGACGACTTCATGGTCATCGACCAGGAAAACCTTAACCATTACGAGCCCTTCCGCCGGTCATACGACCTCAATATCACATATCCATCATCCTCCGGGCTCACAAGTGTTGCCGGTTGACTACCAACAACGAACAGTTGGCGTCCTGCATCACCGAACTGCCGACCGGTCCGACGAGTTCGGCCACATGCGCGCGATTGTGGGCGCCGACGATCACCAAACCGACCGGCCCGCGCGGGCCGGACAGGTACTCCAGCAGGCCGACGCGTAGGGCGACCGACTCGACCCGCAGCTGCGGATGACGCCGCTTCCACCGGGCCAGCCGGCGATCCAGGTCGGCGAGCGCCCGGCGATCGGCCTCGCCGAGCCCCACACCGTGCTCCGTCGGGCCGGTCCGTCGCGAGATCACCGCCTCGAGGGTGGTGCCGCGCAGCAGGGCCTCGTCGATGGCGGCATCGAGCAGATGCGGGTCCGCCAAGGCGTCGATCTCGACGACGGCCTTGTCCCCGGGTTGCGGGCGGTGACCGTCCCGGCCGCGGACGATCCCCACCGGGCAGCGCGCCGACACGGCCAGGGCTGCGGCCGTGGAGCCGACCCGGCCCGGCTGGAAGTGACGCAGTCCCACGGCACCCACGCAGACCATGGCCGCCGACGCCGACGAGCGGATCAGCGACCCGACCGCGGGCCCGGCGACGACCTCCGTCTCGATCCGCACCGGCTTGCCCGCCGCCCGGATCGCCGTCACCGCCTGCCGAACCGCAAGTTCCGCGTGCTCGGCACCGTCTTCGCGCTCGGCCGCGTGCAGCAGGCGCAGCGGAACCCCGCGGCTCACCGCCTCGTCGACCGCCCACAGGGCAGCGCGGATCGCCGCCTTGGAACCATCGATACCGGCGACGATCGACTGGGCCCTGGCTGACTCGGACATCGTCTTTTGGTGGCCTTTTGGCGGCGGACGTTCTTCTAGTGGCGGACCACAAGCACCGAGCAGTCGGGGTAGCCGACGATCGGATGGCAGTTCGGCGTGGCCAGGCCCACGATCTCGTCGGCATCGGCGCTGCCCACCACCGCCAGTTCGATTGCGCCACCGGGCATTTCGCTGTGCTTGGCGCCGGTTCCCGCGGCCACGGTCTGGACGTGGACATCGGGGTAACGGCGGACCCAGCTGTTCAGGCGGCGGTCGATCTGGCGCACCGTGGCGTGCCTGCGCCGCCCCTCCTCCATGGCCTGGTGCACGACCTCGTCGTTGTCGGGGTCGTCGTTGAGCACCACGGCGATCACGCCGAGCTCCGTCGGCGATCCGTCGGGATTGGTGCGGATGACCGCTACCGGGCAGTGCGCGTGCGCCACCAGGCCCGCCGCGGTGGGGCCCAACAACCCGTCGGAGGCCCATCCCCGTCTGGCGGTGCCGACGCACACCAGCGCCGCGTCCTGCGATTGGCCCACCAGCACCTGCGCCGGGTCGCCCGAGAGGATCGCCGTCTCCACCTCGACCGGCTTCGGCGCCCGCTGCAGGGCCCACTCCGCTTGCGACAGCGCCATTTCCGCGCGCTCGAGGTCCCACTCGGAGGTGGACGCCACCCCGCCGGCCGCCTCCCGGCCGGTGATGACATAGACCAGGCGAAGGGGCAGCTGCCGGCTCACCGCCTCGTCGACCGCCCACCGGGCGGCGTTCACCGCGGCTTGCGAGCCGTTGATGCCCACGACCACTGACTTCGCGTCCAGCTCCGTCATGTCGGCTCCTGACTGATTCTCATCGCTGAACGCCAGGGTATTGCGCCCCGTCGCCGTTGCGGAGGGGCCGTTAGGCCTCAGCCCGGATGCCGTTCGTCCCAACGTCACTGACGTCGCAGGCTTCGCCGACGAGGTCGAACAATCTGTCCACGTCCGCACGCTCGCAGACGGCCGTGCCCGGCGTCATCAGCATCGCCGTGCCCGCAGCGATGCCGAACCGCACGCACTTCGTCAGCGGCCATCCGCGACTGAGCGCCACCGTGATTGCGGCAACCATCGCGTCGCCCGCGCCGACGCCGCTGCCGCTTGCCATCGGGATCGCCGAAAACCGCTGGCTGGTATGGCGGGTGGCCAGCAGCGCACCGTATGAACCCAGCGACACCACCACCACCTGCGCCCGGCCCCGGTCGATCAGCTCGTGGGCGGCGGCGAACTGCTCCGGCTCGGTGGCGAGCCGGCGGCCCACGCATTCGCGGAGTTCCCGCACGCTCGCCTTGAGCAGGAACACCCCCGAGGAGATGTGTTGCAGCCCCCCGCCGGACGTGTCCAGGATCAGTGGCACGCCCAGCTGTTGGCAGATATCGGCGACACCCTGGTAGTAGTCGGCGGGCACACCCGGCGGCAGGCTGCCGCTTGCCACGACGAATCCGGCCGATTCGGCCGCGATCCTCAGCAGGTCGAGGCACCGCTCCTGCTCGGCAACCGTCAGCTCCGGGCCCGGCAGGACGAACCGGTACTGCTGGCCGGTGCTGGTCTCGTTGACGGTGAAGCTCTCCCGCGTCTGCGCGTCGATCGGAATTCGCCGGAACGGCACCTCCGCGTCGCCGAGCAGGGTCGTCAAAAGACCGCCGTGCGAGCCGCCCGCGGGAAACACCGCCAGCACCGAGGCGCCCAGGACCCGCGCGACCCGGGCGACGTTGATGCCCCCTCCGCCCGGGTCGTAGCGGGTCGCGGAACACCGCAATTTGTCGGTCGGCCGCACGACGCCGACGCTGGTGGTGATGTCGAGCGCCGGGTTCATGGTCAGCGTCACGATCTGTGTGCCGCCCGTACCCCGCTCGGCAGCGGTCTCCATTGCTCTCGATGCCCCTTACAGGCCGCTCGGATAGGTTTCCGGCGTTTCGCCCGCCACCCACACGCTGGTGACCTCGAGCGGTTCCAGCGCACGGGTCCTATCGATGTGAATCATCGCGTCGAACTGGTCGGCCGGCCGGACGTGGAAGTAGTGGCTCTGCCGCTCGGTCTCGGGCCGGTAGATCACGCCGATGGCACGCCCCAACCGGACCGCGCTCAGCGGCTCAGCGGCGCCCGAGCCGACGTGCGGCGACACCAGGAACTCGCCGCGGCCCGTCTCGTGCAGGAGTTCTTCGATGCTGCCGTTGAGCGCCGGGCGGACGACCTTGCGTTCGGCGATGCCACCCCAGTCGCTGGCGGCGGTGACCGTGCCCCAGTAGGTGCTGAAGCCGATCAGGCGCGATTCGTCGCCGTGCCGCTGCCGGACCAGCTGCCCCAGGGTGAGTTGACCGTCGGACCACACCTCGGTGGCGCGCGCATCCCCGACATGAGAGTTGTGCGCCCACACCACAATTCGCGCCGACGGGATATCCTGGTGGCGGTCCAGGTGCTTCAGCAGCGCCTCGAGCGTCTGCGCCATGTGCTTGTCCCGCAGGTTCCAGGAGGTGACCCGCCCGCTGAACATCGCCCGGTAGTACACCTCGGCGTTGTGCACCGTCTGGGCGTTCTGGTGGGCGTAGAACAGCTCGTCCTCGGCGAGCAGCCCGTCCCGGCGGGCATACGCCAACGCGTTGCGCTGGATGTCGACCAGCTGATCGATCGCTTCCTTCTCACACGACGGTCCGGCGCCGAACGCCGCCGAGAACCCGTAGGCCTGGCCGTCGTCCGCCGATGCGTGGTCGAAGCACGCGTAGCGTTCCCGCGCCCGCGCCGCCGCCTTCGGGTCGATCTTGTCCAGGTAGCCGATCACCTCGTGCATCGACCGGTGCAGGCTGTACAGGTCCAGGCCGTAGAAACCGGCCTGGCGCTGACCGTTGTTCTGGTGCAACCGGTTCCGGGCGCGCAACCACTCGACGAAGTCCCGGACGACGGTGTTGCGCCACATCCAGGCGGGAAAGCGCTCGAACCCGCTCAGCGCGCCGTCGGCGCTGGTGTCGTCGCCGATGCCGCGGACGTAGCGGTTCACCCGGTACGCGTCGGGCCAGTCGGCCTCCGCCGCGACGGCGCAGAAGCCCTTCTCCTCGATCAGCCATTTGGTGATCTCCGCGCGGGCCTCGTAGAACTCGTGGGTGCCGTGCGAGCTTTCGCCGATCAGCACGATGCGCGCATCCCCGATCAGCTCCTCAAGCGTCTCGCGCGGCGGGACGCCCGCGGGCGCGTCGACGGCCGCGCGGCCGATCAGCTCGGCGGGCGTGCGCGCCGCGGCGCGTGTCGAGACCCCGGTGGTCGGGGTGGCCAGCAGCCGACGGACCTCGTCGTCGCTGACCTGGCGGAAATCCCAGAACGACTCCCCGACGGCGAGGAACGGGGTGGGCATGCTCGCGCACACGACATCGTCGACCAGTCCGGCGAATTCCCGGCACGTCGACTCCGGCGCCGCCGGGACGGCGACGACGATGTGCGCGGGCTCGGCTTCGCGCAGCGCCTGCACGGCCGCGGACATGCTCGCGCCGGTGGCCAGGCCGTCGTCGACGAGGATGACCGTCTTGCCGGCGACATCCACGGGCGGACGGCCGTCGCGATACGCGGCCTCGCGCCGGATCAGTTCCCGGCCTTCGCGTTCGGCGACGGCGCGCAATTCCTGCGGGGTGATGCGCAGACCCCGTACGACGTCGTCGTTGACCACGACGCGGCCCCCGCTCGCCAATGCGCCCACGGCGAACTCCTCGTGGCCGGGAGCGCCGAGCTTGCGCACGACGAAGGCGTCCAGCGGCGCGTGCAGCGCCGCCGCCACCTCCCAGGCGACGGGTATGCCGCCCCGCGCCAGCCCCAGCACGATCACGTCAGGCCGATCGCGGTAGGCACCGAGGAGGTTCGCCAGCACCCGGCCGGCCTCGCCGCGGTCCCGGAACACGCGCCTCGGTGAGCGCCGGGTGGCGTCAGCTGCTCTGGTCATCACGCACCCCTTCTTGACCGTTGACCAGTCCATCCGACCAGCACCCGCGCAATCGGCGGTAGGGACCGAAGTCCCGGGCTGGCGGGTCGTTCGTCGGCTCAGCGTTTTCGGCGCAACTCGCCGATGTAGGCCATGACGCGGTTGAGGATGAGCCCGTAGGCGTCGCCGTCCTCGACCAGGCGGACCAATCCGCGGTGCCGCAGAAAGCCGTCGAGACGCTGGTCCAGACGCCAGTCGACGTAGGTGTCACCGGCATATTGCGAGTGCAAGAACTCGTACGCGAGCTCGTCGACGGCCGAATCGGTCAACGAGGGGCATCCGTCGGTGGTGAAAGGCATTTGGCTTCCTACGCCCCTCGGCCCCGGTCCCTGATGGCGGCCTGTATCGCGGTCAGCCGGGACAGCGCCCGCTCGTCGGCCGCCCTCTGCTCCGCGGCCGTGACGACGATCGCGTCGGGTCCGGGGAACACGGTCGCCTCCTCGCCGGTGGCCAGCCACCGCACCCGGTACGGCGGTCCGCCGTCGGGTGAACCCACCGAGGTGATCAGTCCCCGCAGATCCGGGCGGCCGACCGTGCCGCTCTTGATGACGAGCCAGTCCCCCGTGTCGGCGTTCATTTGTCGTCTCCCTTCGAAAAGGCTGGGGTGCAACCGGACTCGTTCTATCGGCGCATCTGCAGGACGTCGCTGATCCGCCGCCGCGGTGTCGGTTCCGGAGCGCCCCGGCCCGGGAGTGCGGTGCCGACCCGGATCAACACCTGGGGTACCGCTTCGGCGTCGGGTATGAGTTCAGAAATCATGTCGCGGCTGGGTCGCAGCTCCGTCACGTGTGTCACGGTGCAGGTCGCGAACCCGGCCATGGTGCACTCCAGCAGGATCGCCGACAGCGCCTGACCGCACCGGAACGCGTCCGCGCGGGCGTCGCCCGGGGTGGACAGGACGAGCACCTCCGCCTGATCCGGCGGACCCCCGGAACCCGCCCGGGCATGCTCGTCGAGGGCAAACTTCCGGTTCACGTCGACGGCGTGGGTCTGGTTCACCAGCGCTTCGGGGATGCCGTCGTCGTGCCGGCCCGGTGCGGTCCACCAACGCAATTCGTGCTGATAGACGTCGTCGTAGCGGCGCAACGCCTCGTTCAGGCGGGCGGCCTCCACCAGCCGCGGCCGCGCGTCGTCGGCCAGTACGTCGACGCGGGCCAGGGCGGGATCGAAGGCGCTGCGCAGCACCGGCTCGAAGGATGCCCAGCCCTTGGGGCGACCGAACGGGCGCCGGTCGGTCCTGCGACGCACGATCGCCGCGGCGCGGTCTCGCCGGGCGACCGCGACGTAGTCGGCGGAGGCGAAGTCGATCGACGCCAGATGGTCGAGGTTGTTGGGATTGGGAAACTCGTCGACCGCGGTGTCCCACCCCTCGGCGGCCATCGCGACCCGGAAGTGGTCGAGCACCGCGCCGCAGCTGATGATCGACTCGCGGCCGGAGCTGTCGGCCGACGACACCATGCGGTCCGGGTCGGCGAACAGGTCGACCGTCGGGCCGCCGGCAATCCATCGCCACGGCTGGCTGTTGTGCAGCGAAGGTGCCCGGCACGCAAGCTCCACCGCCCTGGTGAGCACTTTGCTGTCGACCATCGTTGGGGTCATTCGTCGTCGCCTCTCCTGTCTTACCTTGGACCCTCTGGCATTCGGGCAGCATGCGCCAGGGTCCTTGGTCCCCAGGGTCGGGTCATTGGGCCCGCTGGCCCGGCGCGACTGAGGACCACTGATGACCTTGGTCTCTATTGCGGCCTGGCCGCGCGGCAAACGATGAAGTCGACCCCGCTAACCGAGGACCTGTTATGGACGTCATCCACAAAACGGCCGCCGACTCTCGTGTTCGGCCCAACCTGACCGACTACGAGCACGAGCGCGCCCGGTTCCACTGGTCCGATGTACCGGACCTCTGCGAGGGCATGGGGCCGGGCCTGTGCAACATCGCCTACGCCGCCCTCGACCGGCACGCCGACGGCCCGGCCGCGACGCGCACCGCCCTGCGGTTCGTCGCCGACCGGCCCTGGGACGGCGCGATCACCACCCAGGACCTCACCTACGCGGAACTCGGCCGGCTGTCCGGGCGGTTCTCCGGCGCGCTGCGCTCGCTGGGCATCAACAAAGGCGATCGCGTGTTCACGCTGATGGGGCGCAGCCCCGAGCTCTACATCGCGATGCTGGGCGCGCTGCGCATCGGAAGCGTCGTCTCGCCCTTGTTCTCGGCGTTCGGACCCGAGCCGATCGCCACCCGCGTCAACATCGGGCAGGCCGACGTTCTGGTGACCACCAGGGCGATCTATCAGCGCAAGGTCGCCAAGATCCGTGATCGGCTGCCGTCGGTGCGGCACATCTTCGTCGTCGACGACGGCGACGCCGGCGGCGCCCCGCCCGGCACACTCGACTTCCGGCAGTGGCTGGACGCGGCCGACGAGAACGCACCGATCGAGCCCACCACCGCCGACGACCCGTCTCTGCTGCACTTCACCAGCGGAACCACGGGCACGCCCAAGGGCGCCATCCACGTGCACGGCGCCGTCGCGATGCACTACGTCACCGGCCTGTACGCGCTCGACCTTCATCCCGACGACACCTATTGGTGCACAGCCGATCCGGGCTGGGTGACGGGCACCTCGTACGGCATCATCAGCCCGCTGCTGCACGGGGTCACCTCCATCGTCGACGAAGCGGAATTCGACGCCGAGCGCTGGTACCGCATCCTGCAGGACCAGGCGGTGTCGGTGTGGTACACGGCGCCGACCGCCATCCGGATGCTGATCAAGGCCGGACCGGAACTGCCCGCGCGATACCAATTTCCGCGGCTGCGCTTCATCGCCAGCGTGGGCGAACCGCTCAACCCGGAAGCGGTGTGGTGGGGAAAGCGGGTGCTGGGCTTGCCGATTCACGACAACTGGTGGCAGACCGAGACCGGCGGGATCATGATCGCCAACACGCCCGCGTTCGACATCAAGCCCGGTTCCATGGGCCGGCCGCTGCCCGGCGTGGACGCCTTCATCGTGCGGCGCGAGGACGACGGGCCCGTCGAGGTGATCGACGAACCCGGCGTCGAGGGCGAGCTCGCGCTCAGGCCCGGCTGGCCGTCGATGTTCCGCGGGTACCTGAACGCCGAGGAGCGCTACCGGAACTCGTTCTCCGACGGGCTGTATCTGAGCGGGGACCTGGCGAAAAAGGATGCCGACGGCTATTTCTGGTTCGTCGGGCGCAAAGACGACGTGATCAAGTCCGCGGGACATCTGATCGGTCCGTTCGAGGTGGAGAGCGCCCTGACCGACCACCCCGCGGTCGCCGAGGCCGCCGTCATCGGCATACCCGACCCGACGGTCGGCGAAATGGTGAAAGCCTTTGTCACGCTGAAGAACGGCGTGGTGGCCGACGAAGACCTGCGGCTGGAGCTGCTGGGCCACGCCCGCAAACGGCTGGGGGCCACGGTGGCGCCCAAGGAGATCGAGTTCGTCGACTCGTTGCCGCACACGAGCAGCGGCAAGATCATGCGACGGCTGCTGAAGGCCCGCGAACTCGGGCTACCCGAGGGTGACACCTCCACCATCGAGCGACAACCCGTCCAGCACGCCGAAGGGGTGCCATCATGACCCGCGCCGGCGACGATGCAGAACGAAGTGATGAGGAGGAGCGGCCCCCGATGACCACCGTGAAGCTGGCCCACGAACTGCTGTCCGACATGATCCGCGTGCGGCGCATGGAGGAGAAGTGCGCGGAACTGTACAGCGCGGCCAAGATTCGCGGTTTCTTGCACCTCTACGTCGGCGAGGAGGCGGTGGCCGCCGGGTCGCTGCGCGCGCTGGCCGACGACGACGCGGTGGTCGCCACCTACCGCGAGCACGCACACGCGCTGCTGCGCGGCATCCCGATGCCCTCGATCATGGCCGAGATGTTCGGCAAGCAGGAGGGCTGCTCGCGCGGCCGGGGCGGTTCGATGCACCTGTTCGACGCGGCCAAACGCTTCTACGGCGGTAACGCGATCGTGGCCGGCGGCCTGCCGCTCGCGGTGGGCATCGCGCTGGCCGACGCCCAGTTGCAGCAGAAGCGGGTGACCGCCTGCTACTTCGGCGACGGCGCGGTGGCCGAGGGCGCCTTCCACGAGTCGTTGAACATGGCGGCGCTGTGGAACCTGCCGGTGCTGTTCTGTTGCGAGAACAACCTTTACGCGATGGGCACCGCGCTGGACCGGGCCCAGTCGCAGACCGATCTCACCGTCAAGGCGGCCGCCTACCGCGTTCCCACCCTGGCCGTCGACGGCATGGATGTCGAGGCCTGCCATGCGGCCGCACAGCAGGGCGTCGATCACGTCCGCGACACCGGCGGTCCGTTCTTCATCGAATTCCGCACGTACCGGTTCCGCGCGCATTCGATGTTCGACCCCGAACTGTATCGGGACAAGGCCGAGGTCGAGCGGTGGCGGGAGCGCGACCCGATCCAGGCGTTCACCGAGAAGTGCCTGGGCGACGGCACGCTGTCCGACGCCGACGTGCGGGAGATCGAGGACGCGGCCAGCACCGAGATCGAGGAGGCGGTGGCCTTCGCCGAGGCCGGAACGTGGGAGGACGTGGCCGATCTGGAACGCGACGTGCTGACGGAAGAGGCGATGCGATGAAGACCAGCTACCGGACCGCCGTTCACGACGCGCTGCGCGACGCCCTGCGCGACGACGCGCGGGTGGTGCTGATGGGTGAGGACGTCGGCCGCTACGGGGGAACCTACGCCGCCTCCAAGGGCCTGCTGGAGGAATTCGGCCCCGACCGCGTGCGGGACACGCCGCTCTCGGAGTTGGGCTTCGTCGGCATCGGGATCGGCGCGGCGCTGAACGGGTTGCGACCGATCGTGGAAGTCATGACGGTGAACTTCAGCCTGTTGGCGCTCGATCAAATCGTCAACACCGCCGCGGCCCTTCGGCATATGTCCGGCGGGCAGTTCTCGGTGCCGATCGTCGTGCGGATGGCGACGGGCGCCGGGCGCCAGCTCGCCGCCCAGCACTCGCACAGCCTGGAGCCGTGGTACGCCCACATCCCCGGCATCAAGGTCCTCGCCCCGGCCACCGTCGAGGACGCGTACGGCATGCTCGGTCCGGCCCTGGCCGACCCGGACCCGGTGGTGATCTTCGAACACGTCCAGCTCTACAACACCTCGACGGACGTCGACGTTCTCACCCCCACGGACATCTCGCGGGCGGCGGTCCGCCGCAGCGGCGGAGACGTCACCCTGATCACCTACGGCGGCAGCCTGCCCAAGACGCTCGACGCCGCCAACGAGCTCTCGCTGGCCGGAATCGACTGCGAGGTCGTCGATCTGCGCGTGTTGCGTCCCCTCGACGACGCCACCATCTTTGAATCCGTCCGCAAGACCCACCGCGCGGTGGTTATCGACGAGGCGTGGCGCACCGGCAGCCTGGCCGCGGAGGTCACCGCGCGCGTGATGGAGGGCGCGTTCTACGACCTCGACGCGCCGGTGGCCCGGGTGTGCAGCACCGAGGTGCCCATGCCCTACGCCAAGCACCTCGAAGAGGCCGCCCTGCCCCAGGCCGCCAAGATCGTCGCCGCCGTGCAAGGCCTGTTCGGAGAACGGTCGTGATCGAATTCAAGATGCCCTCGCTCGGGTCCGACATGGACGAAGGCACCCTCAACGAGTGGCTGGTCAAGCCCGGGGACAAGGTGACCCGCGGCCAAGTCGTGGCGATCGTCGAGACCACCAAGGCCGCGGTCGAGGTCGAGTGCTGGCAGGAGGGCATCGTCGACGAGCTGGTCGTGCCGATCGGCGAAACCGTCCAGGTGGGAACGACATTGGCCACGCTGACCGCACCCGGCGAGCAGGCGGAGAAGCGGCCCCGGCCGCGCCCGCCGACCAAGGCCGCCGCCACACCGGCGACCGCACCGCCCAAGCCGGCGCCGGCCCCCAGCGCTCCCCCGGCCGCGCCCGGGCGGCGCCGCTGGGTGTCGCCGGCCGCACGCCGGTTGGCGACGTCGCTGGGCGTCGACATCGAGGCGGTGAGCGGCACCGGACCGCAGGGCGCCGTCACCATCAACGACGTCGAGCACGCGGCGAGCAGATTAGTGGCCAAGCCGGCCAAGCCGGTCACCCAACCGGCGGGCAAGCCGACCGCGGCCGACCGCGCGACGCAGATGCGAAAGTCGATCGCCGCGGCGATGAGCCGGTCCAAGCGGGAGATTCCGCACTACTACCTTGCCGAAGAGATCATGCTGGAAAAGGCGCTGTCCTGGCTGACGGCGAGGAACGCGCAACGGTCCATCGACGAACGGGTGCTGCCGGCCGTCCTGCTCCTGAAGGCCGTCGGCGTCGCCGCGCAGCGGTTCGGCGAGTTCAACGGGTTCTGGCGCGAAGACGGGTTCGAGCCGGCCAACGGCGTCCATGTCGGCGTCGGCATCTCGCTGCGCGGCGGCGGCCTGGTCGCGCCCGCCATCCACGACGTGCCGGAGAAGAAGCTGGACGAATTGATGGACGACCTGACCGATCTGGTGGCGCGGGCGCGAGCCTTCTCGCTGCGGAGTTCGGAGATGTCGGACCCGACCATCACGGTCACCAACCTCGGCGACCAGGGCGTGGACGCCGTCTTCGGTGTCATCTACCCGCCGCAGGTGGCGATCGTCGGTTTCGGCCAGCCGGCCGAGCGGGTGTGTGTCATCGACGGCGGGATCCGGGTCGTCACCACGGTTCAGGCCACGCTGGCCGCCGACCACCGCGCCAGCGACGGACACCGGGGCGCGCTGTTCCTTTCCGCGATCAACGAGCTGCTCCAGCAGCCCGACCTCCTAGAAAAGTGATGTGCAATGACCAATGAAGACACTCGCGCCGTGGTGCTGTCGGTGCTGACCACCATCGCCCCCGAAGTCGACCCGGACGACATTCGCGACGACGTCCTGCTGCGCGACCAGGTCGACCTGGATTCCATGGACTGGCTGAGCTTCCTGCGCGGCATCCACAAGCGATTTCATGTCGACATCCCCGAATCCGACTACGCGACGCTGCGCACACTGGCCGACGTGGTCGGCTACGTGGAAACGAAGGCGTCGGCGGTCTGACCGCGAAGCGCCACGCGCGCCGCGTATTTCGGCGCGTTCGACAGGGGTTGGCATGATGGCTGTTGTGCAGGGCAAGACACCGGACGTCGGCGTGCTCGAGCGGGCGGTGCTGCTCGCCTGCCGCGCCCCCTCCGTGCACAACAGCCAGCCCTGGCGCTGGGCGATCGAGGGCGGCGGCCTGCACCTCTTCGTCGACCGGCGCCGGGCGATAGCGGCCACCGACTCGACCGGCCGCGAGGTGATCCTGTCCTGCGGCGCCGTCCTGAACCACCTGTGCGTCGCCATGTCGGCCGCGGGCTGGGAGCCGAAAGTCGAGCGGTTTCCCGACCCGGATGACCCAGACCGACTGGCCTCGATCACGTTCAGCCGCTCAGAGCGCGTCACCGAAGCCCAGCTTCGCCTGGCCGAGGCCATCCTGCAGCGGCGCACCGACCGGCTTCCGTTGGGGCGACCGACGTATTGGGACCTGTTCGAACCCACGCTGCGTGACAGCTTTGACGACACCGAGGTCGCCCTGGACGTCCTCGGCGAGGATGTGCGGCCGCTGCTGGTGGAGGCGTCGCAACTCACCGAGGAGATCCGCCGTGACGACTCCTCTTATCACGCCGAACTGGACTGGTGGACATCGTCTTTCGCGTTGGCCGAAGGGATGCCGCCGAGCGCCCTGGCCTCCGACAAGGAGAGCTGGCGGGTCGATGTGGCCCGCAGCTTCCCGACCAGGAGCCACGCGGACCGGCGCGGCGAGGTCAAGGCGGATTGGGCCAGAATCCTTGTGCTGTCGACCCCGCAGGACACCAGGTCGGACGTGTTGCGATGCGGCGAGGTGTTATCGACGGTGCTGCTCGAATGCACGGTGGCCGGGATGGCGACGTGCCCGCTCACCCATCTGATCGAACTGGACGAGAGCCGGGACATCGTGCGCGAACTCATCGGAGGGCGCGGCGAGCCGCAGGTGCTGATCAGGGTGGGCATAGCGCCGCCGCTGGAACACCTCCCGGCGGCGACGCCGCGACGCCCGCTTTCTGATGTGCTGCAGATCCGCTAGACAACCTTGGTCCCCGCCCCGCGGGACTTTCGGCCGACGCACCCGGTGGGCCGGCGCAATACCATCGAGGATGTCGTGCTGTCGATGAAGGGGATGACCGATGCCACTGCTTGACGACGGGGTTTCCATCCTGCCGGTGAACGAATGTTGGGAACTCCTGGCGGGCGTGACGCTGGGCCGGCTGGTCACCAGCGTCGGCGGTCAACCCGAGATCTTCCCGGTCAATTACGTTGTCCAGCGCCATACTGTGCTGTTTCGCACCGCGGAGGGCACCAAGCTGGTCAGCACCGCGATCAACAACAAGGTGCTGTTCGAGGTTGACGACCACAACGTCGCCGAGGGATGGAGCGTGATCATCAAGGGCACCGCGCGCTCCCTTCGCACCAACGAGGAGATCGAGGAGGCCGAGCGCGCCCAGGTCATGCCCTGGACGCCCTCGGACAAGTCGCACTATGTGCGCATCATTCCCGAGATCGTCACGGGCCGCCGGTTCCGCTTCGGTGGGCCGGTGGACTGATCCCGCCGCTACCCGGGCCGCACGTGGCGTGGGCGCGGGACGAACTCCAGCGAGAGCAAGACCATCAACGCGGCCGGAATATGGTGCGCGCACAGCACCACGTAGCGTCGCTGCGACAGGGCGTGGAACTTGCGGAGGTAGCGGTACAGCGACTCCAGGCGGATCAGCGGGTCCAGCAAGTGGATCAGCCACAGCGCGATCCGCTGTAGCGGTCCCGGTTGCACGGCTTCGAAGATCTCCGGGAACGCCGCGAACGCCAGCGAAAGACGCTGCCCTCCAGCATCTTTCGCGTGAGCGATCATGTCGACGCTGAGCCGCTCGTCGACACCGTTGGGGGCGTTCGGGCGGCGGAACGGCACGTCGAGGCTGACTTCCGATCCGTCACCGGCGGTCAAATAGCGGTGAAACGCGACCACCCGCCCGCTGCGGTCGCGCGCCACGGCCAGGTCGACACCGGGGTAACGGCCCTGCAGCGCACCGTCGAGGTTCATGCAGAACCCGCGGTCGGTGCGCGCCGCGCGGTGAGCGGCGTACAGGACCTCGGTCAGCTCGGCCCGTATCGCACCGCTGAGCCCTTGTTCGTCGACGATCTCGGTCGTGACTCCGCAGTTGTGCGTGCGCTGCACCGCCTGGCGCAGATTGCGAAACCGGCGCCCCTTCAGGGTGAAGTGGCGGATATCGACGACGACGTCACGGCCGATCGGCACCGACAGCATCGGCTGCCCCACCGTGTCCCTGCGCCACAACCGAAGGTGGGGTTCGCCGGCCGCCAACACGATGATCTGCCAACCCCGGCTGCGGCACATCCGGACGAAATCGGCTGCGAGCTCGTCGAATTGCGTCGCGTCGCCGATCGGGTCGCCGCTGACCACCGCGAACCCGAGCCGTGTGCGGTAAGCGATCGCCGCGCTCCCGTCCGCGTTGAGGTGATAGCTCTTGCTCGAATGCATGGCGAACGGCGCCAACGGGTCCCCCCGCGTGGCGTTGACCAGCCCCCACACCTGGCTCAGCAGCTCCGGCTGCGGCCGGGCCGTTGTCGGCAGCATCAGGGCGAGCCCGCTGCCCGCGATCAAGACATTGCCCAGCACCGGCCAGGACACGAAATGCGCGCCCAGGCCGGCGCCCACCATGGCGGCCGCATACGTCGCGTGCGCCGTGGTCACCGGCCGGCCGAGAAAGATACCGCGGGCGATCAGGGCGGCCGCGCCCAGCAGGGCCACCGACCAACCGAACCGGCCCGGGGCGACGCGCTCGTAGCCGAGACGTTCTTGTGCGACCAGCACCACCAGCCACGCCACGACGCACAGCAGCAGCAACACGCTGAGGCGACGCGCTGCCGGGACGTCGGCCCCCACCAGAACCCGTTCCCCGCCGGCTCGGCGGCTTCGGGGAATGATCTTCACGGTGCCCGCTAGCGCACCACGAGCACGGAGCATTCGGGGTGACGGAAGAGCGGGTGCCCCTGCGGCCCGACCAACTGCGCGAGCTGGCGCGCCTCATCGCCGCCGATGACGGCGAGCTGGACCCTCTCGTCGTTGGCGCTGAGGTAAGCGGCAACGCCCCGCCTGGTGGTGATCGGGTAGACCCGCACGTCGGGAAAGTGTTCCCGCCACTGCGCCACCCGGCGTTCGAACGCGTCGTCGCCGTACTCGGTGAGCTCCTCGGGGCGGCCACCGAGCACCAGTATGGGAGCTCGGCGCAGTTTCGCCTCCGCCGCAGCATAATTCACCACGGTGTCGTTGCCCGGCGCGTCCGACATCCGGACCACGATCCAATTGACCTCCGGGGGTGGCTGATCGGAGCCGGTCCGCACGACCGCGACCGGGCAATGCGCCTTCTCGGCCAGTTCCGTCGCCGTCGAACCCACGATAGAGCGCGCGTAACGGCCGATGCCGACGCACCCGACGCAGATCATGTCGGCCGCCGTGGACGCTTCCACCAGCACCGAACCGGAGGGGCCACGCGGCATGTCCGTTTCGACCGCGACCGGCTTGCCGGTGGCCTCGACCGCGAGCCTTGCTTGTAGGAGCGACTTCTCGGCATGCGCGACGTCGCGCTCGTAGTCGTCCGGGGACTCATGCGTCGGCTTGACAACGGAGACCAGACGCAGCGGCACGCCGCGGGTGAGCGCCTCGTCGACGCCCCACAGCGCGGCCGCGATCGCCGCCGACGAACCGTCGATTCCGACCAGGATGGATTTCATCGTCCGACCCGCTCCCGTCAACTCGTACCGGCAGAGGAGCGGACCGGCGGTGTCAGGTCGAGGCGCTCCGCACCGCGTCTGACCGCGAGCAGCAGCGCGCGCGTCCCCAGCGCTATCACCGGCCTGGCCAATTCCAGGACGAACACTTCGCCCGGGTAGCGCAAGGCGATTCGGGCGCGCGCGAGCAGTCGCACCCGGTCCTCCCAGTGCGGCTGCAGGTGAAACGACAAGACCGCATTCCAGCGCTCGGATCGCATGGCGGTGAGCACGAGGTACTTTTCCGGCACGATCTCCGCGACGCGTAACGTCACCCCGTCGGGCAACCCCAGCCATCCCTCGGGTGCCAGGCGGACCGCGTCGCCCACCCGCAGCCCCCCGGAATCGCCCTGCCCCACGGGGCTTCTCAGCCCGTCGATGTCGTCGCGTTCACCCCTGTCCTGGGCCATCTGCAGCAACCGGGACCAGACCGCGGACACGGACGCGTCCACGTCGGTCGCCTCGGTGGTCTGGACCGCCGGATCGCTCACCAGGCCGTCGCCGGGAACTCGCATCTGCGACTCCGCCTTGGTCGCGCCCCAGTTGCGGTAGTACCTGCGGGCGCAGTACAGGACGGCGAGCAGCGCGGTGGTCTGGGCGATCCGCTTCGTCATGTTGGCCATGGCCACAGTCTGCGCGGAGCGGCGCCCTGCCTGCGAGGGTCCTTGGTCCCCGGTGAGCGCGCCGATGTGCTCTGCGGGCCGCACTCAGCGCAGCTAGCCCGCCGGGGTGATCAGGCCGTAATGGCCGTCGTAGCGGAGGTATAACACGCTGGCGCAACCGTAGTCGGCGTGGAGGAAGAACAGGAACGGCAGGCCGAGCGCGGCCAGCCGGTCGGCGGCTCCCTCTTCGGTGAGGCACGGCAGGGGTTGCGGGCTGATCGTCACCGGCAGCGCATGCTCACTCACCTGGCCGGCCAGGGCCGGCGCCGCCAGCGCCAGGCGATATCCCGTGGGTCCGGCGCGATACAGCACGCCGGCGATGCCCGTGCCCTTCTCCGTGAACAGGTGGAAGTCGTAGTCGAGCAGGTCCATTTCGTCCGCGGCGTCGTCGAGGGTGCAGGGCGCCATCGTGAATGACTTGCGCCGGATGACCCGGCGCTGACCCGGCGGGCGGGGGAAGTAGCTCGGCCGGTGTGCCGGCTGGGATTCGTGGCGCCATTCGTCGGGGCCCGCCGGTCGCTCGCCACGGCGCGCCTCCCAGTGCGCGGCGGCGCGTTCCAGGCGTCGACGCAACCGTGCCGCGAGGAGATCGACCGCTTCCCGTGCCGTGTCGGCCTGGACCTGGGCGCGCACCGGCCGGCCGTCGACGTCGAGGTTGGCCTGCGCAACGACGGGGCGCTGCACCGCCGGATCGCGATGCCTGGTGAGCCTCACGCGGGCGTGCCGCACCGGCCGGCTTGCGTAGCGGGCTAGCTCACCGACTTTGCTGCGGGCGTATTCGGCTTCCGCCGGAAGCACGTCGCGGGTGGCAACCTGGACGTCGATATCGCGTGGTGACGGTGTGCCGTGGCGCATAGCTAAAGTGCTACGTCACTAAACCGGTTGCGGGGCAGGGTCAAAGGTCACCGGGGCGCACCGCCGGCGACACGTGGTCGGGCAATTTGGCCTCCTTGAGCCGCAGCGCCGGCTTCTCGATGACGAACCAGCTGGCCGCCGCGAGCGGCAGCGTGGCCGTGGTCGCCACCGCCGCGAAGAGGAGCGGGTCGAGGTGCCCGAGGCCGCCGATGACGAGAAGCTGCTGGGTGGGCCACGCGTAGATGTACACGCCGTACGACAGATCGTTGTGCAGATGGAACCTGCGTAAAAGGATGCCCGACGCGATGATTCCGTAGGCCAGGGGCAGCGCGCCGACGATCCGGTAGTCGGGCAGCAGCAGGCCGCACACCGCGACGGTCGCGAAACTCACCGCGACCCAGGACCATTTGGCCGGTATCACATCGCGGAGCTGATACAGCACCGCGCCGGCGGCGAACATGATCGCGAAGCGGGCCAGACATTGCGGGATCGTCCACGACCACGGGTCGGCCATGGGCCCCAACAGCACCGCCACGAGCACACCCGCGGCCAACATGGCCGAGGATATCCAGCGATGCCGCGCCAGCCCGGCGACGCCGATGGCGAGCACCGCCAGATAGCACATCACCTCGTACACCAGCGTCCACAGCGACGCATTCCAGGTACGGGGATGCGGGACGCCCTGCGGTGTGCCGCCCACGTCGAGCTTGAGATGGGCGATGGCGCTGTTGAACAGCACGAACTTCACGGGTCCGCTGGTGCGCAGAAGGCCTACCGCGGAACCGCCTTGCAGCGCGACGCCGATCGGCGCGCAGACGAATGCGGTGACGATCAGACAGGTGTAGAAGCCCGGGAGGATGCGAAGCGCCCGGGCTCGCAGATACTGCCTCGGTTGGGGTGTGTTGAACCAGCTCGCGGTGACCAGGAAGCCCGACACCGCGAAAAAGCCGTCCACACCCAGAGAGAACAAGAGACGCTCCGCAACCGGTGACGAAACGTGGTGGCCGGTCACGGGAAACGAATGCCACAGGATCACCTCGACGGCCAGCATCAGCCGCCACAGGTTGAGGGCATTGTGATGCCGGTCGAATGCCTGCCCGATCACAAAGCCTCCCCTCTTGGGCGCTCAGTGCAGCGCCGCCGCCCGCACCAGGTGGTCCGCCGGCTGGTCGCCGCTCTTGGCCGCGCCGGTCTCACGCGCCAGGAAGGCGGTGAGTTCTCCGATCGCGGTCATCAGCGGAGCGGGGAAGACGATGGTGGTGTTCTTCTCGACTCCCAGTTCGATCAACGTCTGCAGGTTGCGCAGCTGCAGGGCCAGCGGGTGTCTCATCATGGTGTCCGAGGCGTCGCCCAGCGCGGCGGCCGCGCGCGCCTCCCCTTCGGCCGCAATGATTTTGGCCCGCTTCTCGCGCTCCGCCTCGGCCTCGCGCGCCATCGCGCGCTTCATGCTGTCCGGCAGCTGGATGTCCTTGAGCTCGACCAGGGTGACCTCCACGCCCCATTCCACCGTGGTCGCGTCGAGGATCTGGCGGATGCTGCCGTTGATCTTCTCGGTCTGGGCCAGAACCTCGTCCAGGGAATGTTGCCCGACGACGTTGCGGAGGGTGGTCTGCGCGATCTGGTCGATGGCGGAGTTGACGTTCTCGATGACGACGACGGCCTTGCGGGCATCGACGACGCGGAAGTAGGCGACCGCGGCGATGTCGACGCTCACGTTGTCGCGGGTGATGATGCCCTGCGACTGGATCGGCATGGTCACGATGCGCATCGAAATCCGCCACAGGCGGTCGATGACCGGGACGATGAGCCGCAACCCCGGCTCGCGGACGCCGATCACCCGGCCGAGCCGGAAATGCACACCGCGCTGGTATTCCTGCACCACCCTGATCGACGCCAGGGCCAGCAACACCGCCACGACCACCGCAGAGATCACCGCAGTGGCAGCAATGTGGGTCATGAGGACCACCCCTCGACTCGATCCGTTACCAGTGCCGCCACTGCGGCTGTCCCTGACGCTAGGGGGCGCGACGGCGCGTCGGTCAGCGGCCGAAAGTCCCAACCCGTCCGGCGAAGGACCCTGGTCCGGGTACGACGGGGCGTAACGCCCGTCATCAGGACGCCGCCTGCGAGCCCGTGGCCCGTTTGCGGATGCGGGCGGCGAACGCGGCGGCCCGGTCGAGGTCGTGCTCGTTGGGCCGCCCCCTGTTGATGCCGCCGATGAATCCGAACGGCCCGACCGTGTCGAACCCCCGGCAGGAGAAGGAGCCGATCACGTCGAAGCCCTTCTGCTCGAGCGTCTGCCGGATCGGCCGGTGGTAGCCCAACAGCGGAACCTCGCGCGCGCCGCTGGTGAAGAAGGTGAACGCCGGGGTGTGGTGCCCGGCGGCGGGCAGCCGGCGGATGAGCCTCCGCAGCCTGGCGTCCATCGTCATGTAGTAGATCCCGGAACCGAAACCGACCAGGTCGTAGTCGCCTACGGTGCCGGGGTCGACGGACTCGGGCGTGACGACCTCGGCATCCAGCACCCCGGCCATCCGGTCGGCGACCAGACGGGTGTTGCCGTGGGATCTCGAAGCGCACACGATCAGCGCCCTCATGGCCAACTCCTTCGCGACGGCGGCTCGGACACTCCATGCTGCGCACGGATCCGCCGACGGGGTAAGGGCGCAAAGGCACCGCGGCGCGGGGCCTTGGTCACTTTGCGTCATCACCGCTGGTGAAGCACCGGAACGGGGACAAACGGAGGTCCTTCGCGCTCGGGACTTCGGTCCCTATCGACGCGTCCGGCGAACGGCTGGAATAGGGGATGTGACCGTGACAGCTCCCGCAGCGGAGCGCAACACCGTGGCGTGCGTTACCGGCGCGCAAGTGATCGTCCTCGAGTTGAATCCCGCATGGACCTCGGCCCAACGACACGCCGCCGAGCTGCTCGAGGCGATCCACCGTCATCCGTCGTCGATGGGCCGCCCGGCCCATCCGACTCGAGCACCGCTGCTGCGGCCCCTGCCATGACGGGAGAGCTGATGGGTACGCGGGCCCGCAGGACACTGGGTCGAACGATGGCATTGTCGGCGGCCGCCCTCATGCTGTGGGCGGGTACGCCGGGCATGGCCGCCGCCGACAGCGGGCGTCCGCAACCCAAGCCGGAGGAACGGGCCGCGGCCCTGATTCGGCCGGCCATCATGTACCTCGCCGGTGAAGGGTACGGCCTGGTCCGGCTGCCCAGCGGTGAGGTCCTGTCCCAGTTCGGGCGAGGTGCGAGCATGCCTTTCCTGGCCACCTGGAACTGCACGGCTTTCGTCGTCAACCCCGACGGCTGGGTGGCGACGGCGGGTCACTGCGTCGACCCGGCGAGCGCCACGCAACTGATCCTCAAGCGCGCCGCCGACGAATATCGCAGCGAGTTTCCGGACGCGCCCGAGTCCAGCGATCCGGCGACCACTGTGGAGTGGCTGCAGAAGAACGCCAGGGTGGAAGGCGACACGCCCGGCCAAGGCCCCCACGTGGGCATCACGCTGATGTCCGGCAGCGGAACGAAACTCACCGACAAGGTGGTGGCCAACGTCGTCGACTTCCGGCCGCTCGGGAAGGGCGACGCCGCACTTCTCAAGGTGGCCAAGGGCAACCTTCCGTCGTCCGAGCTCGACGTCGACGCCGACGTCACCATCGGTACGCCCGTTCTGGCGGTGGGCTTCCCCGAGAGCACCCAAACCGTCACCGGCGCTTCGCTCGACCCGACGTACAAGAGCGGCAAGGTCAACAAGAAGACCATCGCGGGGTCGAACCCCGCGTACGAAATCGACGCCGCGATGACCGAAGGCATGAGCGGCGGCCCAACGATCGGGCTGAATGGCAAGGTGCTCGGCCTGAACAGCTTCGCGCCCGCAGGCGAGACGCAGCCGTTCAATTTCATCGCGCCGGCCGACGGCGTGGCCGCGATACTGGCGAGCAAGGGCGTCAAGCCGACGCTCGGACCCGCCGACCGGTCCTATCGCAAAGGGCTCGCCGACTTCTACGCGGGTCGCTACACCGCTGCGATCGACGAATTCGACCAGACGCTGGCCATGTCGCCCGGCTACCCCGGCCTCGACGACCTCCGGACCAACGCGGCCAACCTGCGCCAACAATACGGCGATTTCTCCTCGCTGAGCGGCCGAAACCTGTTGTGGTATCTCGTGGTCAGTGTGGTGGCGGTGCTGGGCCTGGGTGCCGGCCTGACGTTCCTGGGGCTCAGGACGCACCGCCGGATTCCGCCGGAACCCGACGTCCAACCCCTTCGCCTGATGCCCAGGCACGAGCTGGTCGCCGAGGAACCCCACTTCTGCGCTCATTGTGGGGCCGAACACCATCCGAGCGAACGGTTCTGCCCGAACTGCGGCAAACACATCGAGGCCCCCACGGCGGCGCGGGGAACCGGGCTCATCTCCTGACCGACGCGTACATCGCGATGAACGCCGCATTGTCAACCAGATTGGCGACCAGGTTCGACGACGCGGTGCTGCGCACCCGAACGGCCCTGGCGCAGAACGGGTTCGGCGCCCTGACCGAAATCGACGTCAGGGCGACGCTGCGCGATCAGGTCGGGGTGGACATGGAGGACTACCGGATCCTGGGCGCGTGCAATCCGGCCGTGGCGCATCGAGCCATCAGTGTGGATCGCGAGATCGGACTCATACTGCCGTGCAACGTGCTGGTGCGCGGCGACCCGGGCGCCGCGGGAGTGGTGATCGTCGAGGCGATGGATCCCGGGCTCCTGATCGGGGTCACCGGCGAGCCGGCGCTCATCGCCCTCGCCGCCGAACTCAGCGCGAACCTGCGCGCCGCGATCGCCTCGCTGACCGAAAGCCGTTGATCTCGGCGGCCACCATGTCGACCAACGCCGGCACGGCCGCGGCGACCCGCGGGGTCAGCCCGGTGCCCGGGCCGGTGTCCGCGGCCTCTACGGCGAAGACCACCACCGCGTCGGGCACCCGTCCGAGCGCCCGGCCCAACGCGTGGGTGCGGCCGACGTCGACGCGGTGCGAGCTCAATCCGTCGGGCTGGTCGGGCAATCCGGTCGGGTCATAGCGATGGATGCGGCCCGGCGTGGCTTTGTCGGCGACCGCCGCGTCGATGACCACGGCCAGCCCCGCGCCCGTCCAGGCCTCGAGAAGACCGGTCGGCTCCGCGATGCCGGTTGTCACAACGACGTTCGGCCAAGCGAGGTCGCCGAGCGCGGTGGCGGCGGCGACACCGACGCCGTCGTCGCGCCGGTAGCAGTTGCCGAGCCCGATCACGGCGACCGGTCGGTCATCGTCGCTCACTGCCGCTGCACCGTCAGGGTCAGGAAGTGCGCCGAGCAGGAAATGCAGGGATCGTAACTGCGGATCACCCGCTCGCACAGGGAAGTCAGCGCGGCGTCATCGAGGGTGAGGTTGTCGGACACCACCCGGGCAAGATCCGCTTCGATGGCGGCCTGGTTCTGCGACGTGGGCGGGATGATCTCCGCCGCGGAGACCAGCCCGGCGTGATCGATGTCGTAGCGGTGATACAGCAGGCCGCGGGGCGCCTCGCTGACGCCGTGCCCGGTTCCCGGCCGGGCCGGGACGTCGACGAAAGGCCGTGGCGGCCGCTCGTATTCGTCGATGATGCGCAGCGCCTCCTCGATCGCGTAGACGACCTCGACGGCACGAACGATGATGCTGCGGAACGGGTTTCGACATTCACCCGAGAGCCCGGCCGCCGCGGCCGCCTGGGCCGCGATCGGTGAAAGCGCCGACGAGTTCAGGCTGTAGCGCGCCAAGGGGCCGGTGATGTAGCGGCCGCCGTCCAGTGTCGCGTGCAGGGCGGTGGAGTGGGGCACCTGGGACTCACGCACGTGCTCGGTGAAATCGGTCACGGGAAACGGCTCCCCGGCGCTGCGCGCGATGACGCCGTTCTCGATCGGATACCGGCCGCTGCGGCTCAGCGCCAACATCTCATGGTCGAGCTCGAGGTCGGGAAAGTCGAAACCGGCCACCCACTCGACCGTCGCGACCGCGTCGTCCAGCGCGCCGCGCAACTGCTCGGCGACGGGGGCGAACTGCGACCGGCTGGGCACCGAGTAGAACCCGCCCAGGCGCACGTTGATCGGGTGTATCGACCGCCCGCCGACGAAGTCCATCAGCGCATTGCCCGCCTTCTTCAGTCGCAGGCCGCGTTCGACGATCTCGCGCTCGTCGCGGGCCAGCGCGATCGCGTCGGGGTAGCCGAGGAAGTCGGGTGCGTGCAGCAGATAGATGTGCAGCATGTGGCTGTGGATCCATTCGCCGCAGTACAGCAGCCGGCGCAGCGCGACGAGCTCTGGATCCACCTCCACACCGCAGGCGCTCTCGATCGCGTTGCAGGCGCTCACCTGGTACGCGACCGGGCAGATTCCGCATACCCGGGCGGTGAGATCCGGCGGCTCGGTGTAGGCGCGCCCCCGAAGGAACGCTTCGAAAAATCGTGGCGGCTCGTAGATGTTCAATTCGACGGTCTGCAGCGCGCCGTCCTTCAGCGTGACATGCAGCGCCCCTTCGCCTTCCACGCGGGTCAGGGTGCCGACGGACAGCGTGCGGGTCTCCGGGTTCACGGCTTGCTCCGCGCACTGTCTCGTTCGGCGGCGAACTTCGCGACGTTGAACGTCGAGAACACCCGGTCGACATCACCGTCGGACATCCCGTCGCGGCGCAGCAGCGGAATCAGTGTTCCGATCTGCGGCGTCGCCGCCGGGCCGAAACAGCCGTAGCAGCCACGACGATGACTGGGGCACAACGCCCCACAGCCGGCGTGGGTGACCGGCCCCAGGCACGGGGTGCCGTCGGCAACCAGGACACACGTCACCCCGCGCATTTTGCACTCGGTGCACACCGTCTTGGCCGGCAGCCGCGGCTTGCGCCCGATCAGCAGCGCGGCGAGGGTATCCAGCAGCTGGCCGCGGTCGATCGGGCAGCCCTGCACCTGGTAATCGACCTTGACGTGCGCGGCCGCCGGGGTGGACGTCGCCAGCGTGTCGATGTAGTCGGGCCGAGCGTAGACGACGGAGGCGAACTCGTCGACGTCGGCGAAGTTGCGCAGCGCCTGCACTCCCCCGGCCGTCGCGCATGCGCCGATGGTGACCAGCACCTTGGATTGCTCGCGGATCTCGCGGATCCGTTGCGCGTCGTGATGGGTGGTGACGGACCCTTCGACCAGCGACACGTCGTAGGGTCCGCCGACCATCGAACTCGACGCCTCGGCGAAGGTGGCGATCTGCACCTGGTCGGCGAGGGTCAGCAGCTCGTCCTCGCAGTCGAGCAGCGTCAGCTGGCAACCGTCGCAGGACGCGAACTTCCACACGGCCAGAGTGGGGCCCATTACAGCTCCTTGACTGCCAGTAGCGGACCGGCGACGTCGTAACCGACGACCGGCCCGTCGCGACACACCAGCAACTGGCCCAGCTGGCAGTGGCCGCACGTTCCGATCCCGCATTGCATGTTGCGTTCCAGCGATACCCGAATATCGTTGGCGGCCATGCCTTTGGCCAACAACGCCTCCGCGGCGAACCGCAGCATCGGCTCCGGGCCACACAGAAACGCGGTGGTGCGGCCGGGATTCAGCGCGAGCCGCTTCAGCGGCTCGGTGACCAGGCCGACTTCGCCGCGCCAGCCGTGGACCGGGACGTCGACCGTCAAGTGCAGTTCGATCTGCGGGTCGGCGGACCACTTCTCGAGCTGGGCGGCGAACACGAAGTCCTCGCGCGAGCGGGCGCCCGCGATCAGGGTCAGCGTGCCGTAGCGGGACCGGCCCGCCAGCGCACCCAGCACCGCCGGGCGCAGCGGGCACAATCCGACGCCGCCGGCGACCATGACCAGATCTCGCCCGGCGGCCTCCTCGAGCCCCCAGGTGGTGCCGAACGGGCCCCGCACCCCGATGACGGCACCCGGCTGCGCGTCGTGCAGGGCGCGGCTCACCGCCCCGACCGCGCGAATGGTGTGCGTGATCGAGCCGTCGGTGACCGTGGGGTCGCCGCTGATCGAGATCGCCGCCTCCCCGATGCCGAAGGCATACAGCATCATGAACTCCCCGGGCTGCGGCGTGCGCAGGACTTCGCCGAGCGGGTCGAGGCACAGTGTCGCCGAATCGGGGCTTTCCACGACGCGGCTGCGTACCCGGTAGGGGTTGGGCGCCATCGAGGACGGTGGTGGGCCGTCAGTCATCGCGGGCCATCTTGTTCATCTCTTCGGTGATGTCGATCCCGGTGGGGCACCAGGCAATACACCGCCCGCAGCCGACACAGCCGGACATGTCGAACTGGTCGTGCCAGGTGCCCAGTTTGTGGGTGATCCAGTGCCGGTATCGCGACTCCGGGGACTGGCGCACGCTGCCGCCGCCGTGCACGTAGGTGAAATCGAACTCGTAGCACGACGCCCAGTGCTGCCAGCGCTCGGCATGCTCGCCGGTCAGGTCGCTGACGTCTTCGGTGGTGGTGCAGTAGCAGGTGGGGCACACCATCGTGCAGTTGCCGCACGTCAGGCAGCGACTGGCGACCTCCTCCCACTGCGGCGACTCGCGGTGTTCGATCAGCAGGTTGCGCAGGTCGGCGTCCGGCATCGCGCGGCCCATCCGGTGCGAAGCGGCCTGCACCGCGGCGTGCGCCGAATCGATCTCGGCGTCGTCGGCGACCCGATGGGGAACGGCCGCAAGGACGTCGGCACCCTCGTCGGTGCCCACCTCGACCACGTAGGTCACACCATCGCCGTCGGGCCGCTCGGTCAGGGACAGGTCGTAGCCCGGTCCGGCCGCGGGGCCGGTGCCCATCGAGGCGCAGAAGCACAACCCACCCGGCTCCGTGCAATTCACCGCGACCACGAAGGCCTGCCGATGCCGGCGGACGAAGGAGTTGTCGGGGAACTGGCCGCGGCCGAGGACCCGGTCGAGCGTCGCGATCGCGGCCAGGTCACACCCACGCACTCCCAGGAACGCGTACCGCGGAACCTCCTCGTCGGAATCGGCGGTGCTGAACCCGTCCCGGCTGCCGGACCACAGCCGGCGCCGCGGGGGGTGCAGGAACTGCTTCCACGACTGGGGCCCCGACGAATGCCCGAAGGCCGCGTCGTCGTCGCGCCGGCGCACCCGGTAATGCCCCGGGGCCACGTCGACGCCCCACCCCCACGGCAGGTCCGCCGCGGAATCCAGTTCGTCGAGGACGATGGCGTCATCCCGCAACGTCGGACCGACGACGCGGTATCCGCGCTCGATCAGCACCTCGACAAGGCGGTGCAGCCCGACGGTGTCCAACGATGCGGCATCGGAATGGTCGCCGTGTCCGCTCATCGCCACATCATCCGCCAATTCGACTGTGCTGTATAGGGGTTGACAACGGGGCCATGGACTACCAGTGCCTACCAGTGTCTTTGCGAACAGCTCGAGGTCACGTTCCCACAGGGCGTCGCGAGCCCGGTCCAGCCGCGACCGCACGACGGCGACGAGTGTCGCCATCACCATGGTCGCCGCTAGCGCGGTCACCATCGCCACGCCGACCGCCTCGCCCGCGGCGAGCCAGGTCGGGGTGGGCGCGACCACCGGAACACCGTCCCGGTCCACCCAGATCTCCACGGTTCCCCCCGCCTCGGCGCGCTCGGCGAGTTCCAGTGTCCCGCCACGCTCGCCGGTCGGGCCCGGCCACTTCGCCTGCACGACGGTCAGACCCAGGTCCTCGGCCCTGGCCTCGACCACCCTTGCCATCACGCGGTGGCGTTCGTGCGCCTCCCTGGTGTACACCCGATCCCGCGCCTCGTAGGTCACCGCGCCGACCACACCGGCGACGGGGACGGCGATCAGGGTCACGACCAGCGCGACCAGAACGACCAGGGCCTCGATGCGGTCCGTCCGGCGCAGCAACGGGTTACGACCGAAAAGCCGGGCGACCCGCCAGCGGCGCGGGTCCAAGGTGAACGTGTCCATGATGTCCTCTGCGCCGCAACCGTTTTGAGTGATTTCGCCGTCTCAGTGGACGACCTGATGTTCGTGATCGACCGCCCACTCGACGAAGTCCGACAGCTCGCGCCGCGGTGTCGCCGGTAAGGGGTCGGCGTTGATCGGCGCCCAGCCCACCCGGAGCAGCATCTGCGGGTAGCTGCTGTCGCCGAAGATGTCGGACTGGACCGCCGCGCGCGTTTCGGGCGTCTCCAACGGTTCGGTCACCGGGCAGCTGGCCAGCCCCAGCGACGTCGCGGTGAGGAGTACGACGCTGGTGGCCTCGCCGGCCCGCAGCTGGGCCAGGCGGTCATCGTTGCGGGTGCCCAGGGCAAGGACGACGGCGTTGTCGTCGGCCGAGGACGAGTCCGGCGGCATGGCCAATACCGCCCCGGCGAAGAACCGGCCCGGAATCTTCGCTGCCGGATCGGGCACCGGCGTGTTGCGCGCGGGGACGCCGGCCACCGACGCGTAACGCCCACTCCATGTCGTGAGCTCGGCAAGGTAGTCCTGGCTCAAGTGATCCCGGACGGATTGGGCGACGATGTTGCGCAGATTGTCGAGGTCTTCGACTTGGCACAGGGTCACGCCGCTTCGCGCCGCCCGCGCCGCCATCAGGGCGACATCGCCCACTGGCACCGGCCACGAGCTGTAGTAGCGGCGGTCGGTCCGGCGCCGCGGTATCGCGGCGGCCAGCGCGATGTCGACGGTATCCGCGCGGTGTGGCGAGAGTTCGATGGCCGCCAGGTGGCTGGGGTCGGCGGGATTGGGGAGCCGGGTCACCTTGGAAAGCCACCCGACCGCCGCGAGCGCGACGACGCAGTGATGCAGCGCCGCACCGCAACTCAGCATGAGGTCCCGGCCGTCCGGGTCGGTGTTGGGCAGCTGCCGGCTCGCGTCCGAATAAAGATGCAGACTCGCCGCGTCCACGCGCCACCGCCACGGTTGGGTGTTGTGCACCGAGGGTGCCCGGGATGCCAAACTCAAGACCGTCCGGACCGTGCCGGCATCCGGAAAGCGGGTGTTCATGGCGGTCGTTCCCTTCGATATCGCTTCGTACTGTCTACGATTGCCGATTTGCTGCCCGCCCGGCGAGAGCAGGACGGCACTAGGCCGAGGGACTTTGGGCCAATCCCCTCGCTACGCGGCCGCCGAGATCACCACGTCGACGGACAGCTGATCGCCGATGGCATAGGCGACTGCCCAGTCACCCACGCACGCCGCCCGTGCCAGCTCGTCGACCAGGGGGCTGTGGGCGCCGAGCTCCGCCAGCCATGCCGTCACGAGGGGGGCGATCTCGTGGCCCGGCACCCGGACGGTGCGCCCGCAGTGCAGGCGATCGGTAACCCGGAACATCGTCGCGGTCGGCAGGGGCCGCAGGTGGTGGCGTCGTGTGGTGAATCTCATCACGGCCTCCTCGATCGAGCGTGGATTCCATCCGACCACTCAGCCGGTTGCGGCCACAGGGCCGAACGCAACCGGATGGCGAGTGCTTCAGTCGTGCGTTCGAGGATGCGGAGGTCCCGCGGCGGAAGGGCCTTTGGTCACCTGGTTGCGCGACGCGACCGCGCCGGCGATCGAGGCGGCGGCGATCGTCAGCAAGGCGCCGAACATCAGCGCGGAGGCTTCACCGGCGACCAGCAGGTGTTCCTCGGTACCGATGGTGGCGGCGGCCACCGGCACGCCGAGCTGAGCCGCCGAGAGCACCGCCAGGGTGAACGGTTGGCCGAGCAACCTGCCCGCGCAATGCGCCAGCACGGCTCCGAGCCCCAGGCCCGCGCCGAGCAGGATGAGTTTCGGGTGGGCACCCAGCTCGCGCACCTGCAGCGAGGCGCCCAGCCAGACGAAGAACAGCGGGCTGAAAAACCCCTCGGTGATCCCGAACAGCTGGCGGGCCAGCCGTCGCGGTTCGCCGACCATGCCGAGCACCAGGCCCACCGCGAAGCCGGCGAGCATGACGGACACGTGCGTGCTGACGGCGAGCGCCGCCAGGGCGAACAGCACGATGAGGTTGGTCCGCAGTTCGAGCGCAAACCGGTGGTTCTCGGAGTAGACGTGCATGCGGCGCCGCCAGCCGCCGGCGTCGGATCGGCGCAACACCACATACAGCAGCACCGAGCAGCCGGCCACCGCCAGCGCGCCCAGTGCGGCGGCGCCCGCATGCCGGAGGTCGATCACCAACGGCAGCAGGACGATACCGGCCGCGTCGGCGACCGCGATCTGCGCCGTGACGGCAATGACCTGCGGCCCCCGCAGCCGCAGCGAGTCGATCACCGGCAGTGCCAGCGCCGCCGACGACGAGGCCATGAGGACCGCGTACATGGCCGTGTGGCCGGTCCCGAAGGCCGCCGCCAGCCCGGCGGCGAACGCCGCCGCGACGGCGCCGGCCAGCGCCGCCCGCGTGAGCGCCTGCGGTAGGGACGCGCGCAGCGTGCCGGCGCCGACCGGGACGTGCGTGCCCACGACGAACATGACCAGGGCGAAGCCGACGTTGGCGAGGAGCTGGAACGTCGGGTTGGTCACGTCGACGACGTTCAAACCGGTCCGGCCGACGACGAGCCCCGCGATCAGCTCACCGATGACCACCGGTATCCGAAGGCGCGGCAGCGCGGCCAGCAGCGGACCGGCCAACCCGATGGCCGTCAGCAGGGCCAGGGTGTGGAAGCCAAACCCCGGCACGTCAGCGGTCCCCGCGCGCCAGCATCAGGACATTCTGCATTCTTCGGGGCGCGGTTCTAGGGATTGATCGTGTTGTCCCCGACCTGGCGTCCCCACACGTACTCGATCGCGTACGGCGATCCGGTATCGAGGTGGTTGTACGGCGCGATGCTGTTGCCAGTGTCCATCACCAATTCCGGTGCGGGCCACAGGTGGCGGGTGATGGGCTGCCAGCAGCCCGGGGCGCCCCCCGGCCCGCCGTGCGCGTTCACCCGCGGCAGGTTCTCCGGGTAGGTGTACGGGTTGGGTGCGCCGCCGACCACGCCGGCCAGCCCGCCGACCAGGCTGGCGAGGGTGGCCACCGCCGACACCGGGTTGGCCAGCAACCCCAGCCCGGACAGCGCCTCGGTGTTCATGTTCAGCGAGTAGCCGTTGAACCCGCCTTCGGAGGCACCCGTCAGGGGCGCGGCGTCGTGGTAGTTGCGCAGCGTGCAGAAGATCGCGGGGCTGTAGGTGTCCAGCAGCTGGGCGCTGGGCACCAGGTCTTGGGCCCCGCGCGCCAGATACGGCCCACCCCGGTTGAAGATGTCGGCGCCGGTGTTGCCGAACCCGGCCGCCGACAACAACGCCTGGTCCAAATCCTTCTGCTGCGCATTGATCGTGCGCGAGGTGATCACCGCGTTGCTCAAAAAGTCCAGCAGATCCGGCGCCGCGTTGGCGTAGGTGTCACCCAACCCGGCCAACTGCTGAATGTCATGACGCGCCTGCGGCATCTGCGGATTGACGTCATCGAGGATCGCGTTCGCGTTGACCACCGACTGCCCGAACTTGTCACCCAGCCCGGTCAACGCCTGCGCGGCCGCACTCAGCGTCAGATTCAGCTTGACCGGATCCACCTTCTCCGCGATCGAGGTGACGGTCTGGAACAGCGTGTTGATCTCGGTGGTCACCGACCGCGCGTCGATCACCGTGTGCGGGCTGAGTTTTTGCGGCGACGGATTCTTCGGGGTGGTCAGCGACACGTACTTGCCGCCGAACACCGTGGTCGCCTTGATATCGGCGTTCACGTTGGACGGAATCAGCGACAGGTACCGCGGATAGACCTCCAGGGTGAACTTGGCGGCCGGCTTGCCATCGCGCACCGTCTCGGCGATGTTGCCCACCCGGCCGATCTCCACCCCGTTGTAGGTGACCTTCGAACCCGGATCCATCACCAGCCCGGCCCGCGACGCCAACATCGTCAACTCGGTCTTCGGTGTGAAGCCGCCGCGGAACTGCACGTAGACCAGGGTGAAGACGAGGGCCAGGATCACCAGCACGGCGACGGCGATCCACCGGTACGGCGGGAGCCGCTGGGAATTGATCTGCACCGGGGAAGACGTGGTCACCAGCGCCCCTCACCTCTGCGCCGCGTCCCGGTGCCGCGGCGAAACCTCCCCCTGTCAGGGGCTCTGTACACACATGCAATAACGAAGACCACAGGAATGTACCTTGGCGGCCGCTTTTCATGCGAACCGCCGTTCGCAGAATCACAGTCCGGCCGAGCGGACGAACCCGGCGGCGGCCGGACGGGGAAAATGGCGGTGCACCAATCCAATCGGCAAACGGCTCGCGCGCCCGTCAAAGATCAGTTGCCGCCGCGACGGGGATCCGACCGTCTAACCGGCGGCGCTCTCGCGATGGAAAACCGGGGCCTGCTGCACCGCAAGCGCCGTCCGCCGCCGCAGGAATTGATGAAAATACTCGCTGCGATCGGGCTGCAGGATTCCGTTCAGCAGCAGGGTCCAGCACTTCTGCACGTCGTGCAAGAACCGCTCCGGCTCGTCCAGACTGCTCGCTTTCCGCAGCCCCATGTGGACCGACAACATCATTCGCCCCACATCCTCGGGGGCACAGCCTTCGGCGATGTCGCCCTCACCGATGGCTTGTTCCACGACCGCGGCCAAGTCCTCGATCCATTGGTCGAACAGACCCTGATGCGAACCCTCCGATTGGCCCGCCGACTCGATCAGGTTCAGCGCCGCCCGGAACCGATCCGACTTGATGTCTTGGACCGCTACCAGAAACGAGAAGTCGATCAGCGTCTCCAGCCCGGAAAGACCCCGGGTCAGCAGGTCCCGCACGGCGGCTGCCACCGCGGTGGTCTGTTCGTCGATGACCGCGAGTGCCAACGCGTATTTCGACTTGAAATGGAAATACAGCGCGCCCTTGGTCAATTCGGCTTCGGCGAGAATGTCGTCGAGGCCCACCTCGTGATAGGGCCGGCGTGCGAATTGATGGGAGGCCGCCCGAATGATCTGTCGGCGGGTCGCATCGGCGGAGGGGCCCGCCATGGCTAGGGCGTCCGCCCGGGGTACGTCACGGACGGCCGAGATACGCCGACCCGGGCCGTACCCGGTGCGGCTTCATCGGTGATGGTCGTCATGGCGTCGTGTGATTCGTCACGACAGTCGCCTCCCCGCGCCGGCAAAACCAAGCGATCCAACGGTAGCCGCTCGAGCGGCGGTTTGGCGTCACCTCCACCCGTACTTCTGCTCCGGCTACCCGAATGGGTGGCGGAGTCTGGGGAACCGTCGGTGCGGCCCGGCTCACTACACTAAGCGCTACGTGAGACCCGGGCTCGAGGCGAGGCGATGGGGATGGCTACGGGAGCCCAACCGAGGCAGGTGGTGGCTACCAGGGTGCAATCCCCCGCCTACGACGACGGGTTGGTAGCCCGCGCGCGGCTCATCGAGCTGCTGCGGTCCGGCCGCGCCAAGCGGCTGGCGTTGATCCACGCCCCGGCCGGGTTCGGCAAGACGACCCTGGCCGTGCAATGGCAGCGGGCGCTCCAGGCCGACGGGGTGCCGGTGGCGTGGCTCAGTCTGGACCGCGACGACAACGACGTGGTGTCCTTCCTGGCGCATCTCATCGAGGCGGTTCGGCGCGTCGAACCGTCGCTGGCCGCCAACCTGAGCGAGCTCCTCGAACAGCACACCGGCAACGCCCGGCGTTACGTGCTGGCCGAACTCGTCAACCGGATCGCCGAATACCGCCGACCGTTGGCGGTCGTGTTGGACGACTGGCACCTCATCGAGAACGTCGACACCGCAGGGGCATTGGAGTTCCTCTTCGACGTCGGGTCCGACAATCTGCACCTGATCATCACCAGCCGGACCCGTGCGCCGGCCGTGGCCAAGCTGAAGGTGCGCAACCAGGTCATCGAGATCGACAGCGCGCAGCTGCGCTTCGACCGCGAAGAGTCCGCGGCATTCCTCGGCCTGAATGCCCTGGGGCTCAACGACGACGACGTGCGCCGACTGTGGTCGAGCACCGACGGCTGGGTCGCCGCCCTGCAACTGGCGACACTGTCGCTACGGAACAGCGAAGATCCCTCGGCGCTGATCGCCGCCTTCTCCGGCCGGCACAGTTCCATCGGTGACTACCTGGCCCAAAACGTGCTCAACGCGTTACCGGCCGACCTGCTCCGGGTCCTGCTGACCACCTCGATCTGCGATCGCCTCTGCGGCGAACTCGCTTCGGCGCTCACCGGTCAGCCCCGGGGGCAGTCGATCCTCGAAGAACTCGAGCGCCGCAACATGTTCCTGCGGCCCCTCGACGAAAACCGCGAGTGGTTTCGCTACCACCATCTGTTCGCCGACCACCTGCGCCGGCGACTGGAATGCGATCATCCCGAATGGGTAGTCGACCTGCACCGCACCGCGTCGGCCTGGTTCGCCGAGCGCGGGCTGCTCGGCGAGGCGGTGACGCACGCGATGGCCGCAGGTGATGCCGCCGGCGCGGTGGAACTGGTGGAACGCCAAGCCATGTCCCTGGTCGAACACAGCCGGATGGCCACCCTGCTCGGGCTGGTCAACAAGCTGCCGAAGACGTCGCTGGCCGGCAGGCCCAACCTGCAGATCGCCATCGCGTGGGCCCACTGCCTGCTGCACCGGGCCCCGGAGGTGCAGGTGGCGCTGAACCACGTTCGCTCCGCCCTGGCCCCGGCGGCCGATGACGTCAGCGCGGGCATACTCGGCGAGGCCGACGTGGTGCAGGCCTGCACCGACGTGTACGGCGATCGCATCGACCGCGCCGCCGCCCTCGTCGCGCCCTACCTGGTGGAGAACCCGCCATACCGGCCATTTCTGGTGGCCGTGTCCGCCAACATCGCCACCTTCGTCGACATCCATACCTTCGCCTATCAGAGCGCCCAGGCACGCCAGCGATGGGCCAACGCCTTTCACGAGACAGCGGGCGGCCCCTTCGCCGGCGTGTACGGGCGATGCTTCGCGGGCCTGGCCGCGTTCGCCCAACTCGACCTGACGACCGCCGAGAACCGCTACACGGAAGCCCTTGTGCTGGCCCGCAACGAAGCCGGCCCACATTCGCACGCGGCCCGGCTGGCGGGGGCGCTGCTGGGCAGGCTGCATTACGAACGCGGTGAAATCGACACGGCCGAACGGCTGTTGGAACGGTGCCACGAGCTGGGCGCCGAGAGCGGTGTCGTCGACTTCATGATCGCGACCTACGGCACACTGGCCCGCATCAAGGTCCTGCGCGGGGACATCGATGACGCGATCTGCGTGTTGGACGAGGGATACATTGCGGCCCAACACCTTTGTCTGCCCAGGCTGTCGGCCGCGCTCGACTACGAGTGCGTGCGTCTGCACCTCGCCTTAGGCGACACCCCCCGCGCGCAACACACCCTCGACCGCCGGGGCGGCGGCACACCGGACGGGGTGGACGGCATCGGCATGGCCACCCGGCACTACCGGCTCGGCATGCAGGCGCAAATCTGCTGTGCCGGAGGCGACTACGGCGCAGCCCACGATCTGCTGTCCCGGATACATCACGAAAGCGCCGCCGCCGGATGGCGTTACGCCGCGGCCGTCAGCACCATCGAACTGGCCCGGGTGCTTTGCCTGACCGGTGACACCGAAGCCGCGGCCGAAACGCTGGCGCCCGTGCTGCTCCTCGGCGCGGAGGCCGGACTGCTGCGCACCATCGTCGACGCGGGGCCGGAGATCCTGAAAATCGTCGGCGCTCTTCGCGATGCCAGTCGCACCCGCCACTGGCCGGCCACGCTTCCCCAGGTCCCGCCCGAGTATCTCTCGCGATTGTTGGCCACCGCCCACGCCGACGCGAAGAACGCGGCCATCCCCGTTATCGCCCGCGCCGATGACCGCGCCCCGACGCCCGAGGAACCGCTGAACGCTCGCGAACTCGAGGTACTGCGGCTCCTGGACCGCGGCCTGTCGAACAAGCAGATCGCCCGCAATCTGGGGGTCACTATCAACACGGTCAAGTGGTATCTCAAGGGCATCTACATCAAGCTGGGCGCCGCCAGGCGCGGGGAATCGGTCTCCGAGGCCAGGCGACGAGGGCTGCTGCCCTAATCGGTCGCATTGCGTTAGCGTCGTCGGCGTGACCCTCAACGACATCGCACTGACCACCCTCGATGGCCGGCCGACCACGCTGGCCGAATTGTCCGACGGCGCAACGCTGGTCGTGAATGTGGCCTCCAAGTGCGGACTGACCCCGCAGTACACGGCGCTGGAGAAGCTGGCGAAGGACTATGGTGACCGCGGCCTGACGGTCGTCGGCGTCCCCTGCAACCAGTTCATGGGCCAGGAACCGGGCACGGCCGAGGAGATCCGGGAGTTCTGCTCGACGACATACGGGGTGACGTTCCCGCTGCTGGCGAAGACCGACGTCAACGGCGATGACCGCCACCCGCTCTACGCCGAGCTGACGAAAGCCGCCGATGCCGCCGGCCAGGCCGGAGACATCCAGTGGAACTTCGAGAAGTTTCTCATCTCGCCCGGCGGTGAGGTGGTCCGCCGGTTCCGCCCCCGCACCGAGCCCGACGCCCCCGAAGTCATCAGCGCCATCGAGGCCGTGCTGCCCCGTTAGACGGCGGCACGAACCTCCGAGGTCGGTGCGGCTAGCCGTCGGGCGGGCTCGCTGATTGATTTTCGCCGTCCCGATGCACAAAACCGATCGAAACCGGCTCCGTTTCGCCCTCACAGATCGGGCAACGATGCTCGAGTGGCCGAAAGTCCTCCGTCGTGGAGTACATCGCCCCTTCTTTGCTTCGGTCGCACCGGAGCAATCTGGGAGCATTCAACATCGACCGTGGGAGGTCATCATGTCGGGAGGCAGCGTCGCTCGCGTCAACATGCTGGTCACCTTCGTCCTCGACTAGAGCCGGAGGCAACCATGTCAACGAAGACCAAGGTCACCGCGCTCGATCACGCAATCGATTCCGCGCACACCTGGATCAACGATGTCGCGAAGGAGTTCGAGACCGAGGATCGCGAGTTCGCCTACCGAGTCCTGCGGGCCTGGCTACATACCCTGCGTGATCGGCTCACTGTAGAGGCGAGCGCTCATTTTGCGGCACAGCTCCCCGACTTGATCAGGGGAATTTTCTACCAGGGATGGAACCCCGATGCCGTACCCGACAAGTACGACGCCCACGCTTACACCATCCGGTTCGCGCGCGAGGCGAATATCGCCCCCGACGACGTTCGCAAAGCCGCTGCAGCCACGACCGCGGCCGCCTTGCACCATCTGCCGGTCGCCCAGATCGACAAGGCCCTGGGTCAGCTCCCCATAGAAGTTCGCAAGATACTGCAACCCCAGCACTGAACTTCGCGCGTCATGCAATTTCTCATCGCCTAACGACAGATACGGGGAAAAGAATGCCGGGGCACGAAACCCATCGTGGCATCTTGGTCGGCGTTGACGGATCAGCCTCGTCGATGGCGGCGGTCGACTGGGCGGCTCGCGATGCTGCGATACGCAATGTTCCGCTCACACTCATGCACGTCATCGCACCGGTCGTCCCGGCGGTTGCGCCGTGGCCGGCGATCCCGATTCCTCAAGACTATTTGGAGCACCAGGACGACAAAGCGCGACGAATTCTCGAAGACGCGCGCAAGGTGGTCGCCGACAGCACCGCCGACCATGGCCCGCCGTTCGTCTACAGCGTGGTGGTACATGGCCCCACCGTTTCCACGCTCGTCAACGAGTCCAAGATTGCGGACATGATGGTCGTGGGATGCCGGGGCGAAGGCGCGTTCAGCCGGGTCCCGTTCGGCTCGGCCAGCACCGGCCTTGTGAACTATGCGCATTGCCCGGTCGCGGTCGTCCATGATGAGGCCCCTCCGCGCCCGCAGGCGCCGGTGCTGGTGGGAATCGATGGTTCGGCCGCATCAAAACTGGCGGCGGAGATCGCCTTTGATGAGGCCTCTCGCCGGGGCGTGGAGTTGATGGCACTGCATGCGTGGTCGGACGTCAGCCTCTCGGAAGTGCCGGGTCTGGATCTCGAGATGATGGAAGTGCAGGCGCAACAGGCGCTGGCCGAGTGGCTCGCCGGATTTCAGGAGCGCTACCCCGATGTCGCGGTGCGACCTGTGGTGGTGCGCGATCAGCCGGCTCGCCAACTTATCGAGCACTCGGAGTCCGCACAACTCGTCGTCGTCGGCAGTTACGGTCGCGGCGGATTCGCCGGCATGCTGCTGGGCTCGGTGAGCACTGCCGTCGCGCGCGCGGCGCAATCGGTGGTGATCGTCGCCCGCGAGCCATAGCGGTGTAGATTCACTCACTGTTGACACGAAGACGGCCCCGGAGTCTCCTCCGGGGCCGTCTCGCTGGTAGCGGGGACAGTGTGGTGTTCCAAGACATCGGAATGGGCTGTCTCAAGACATCGGAATAGGTGAATCAGCCAGTTTCAGCTGGTGTCGAAGGCTCGTCTGGTCATCACCGCAGTGCTCGTCGAAGGCCGTTCGCAATCGCAGGTCGCCCGCGATTACGGGGTCTCTCAGGGCTGGATCTCACGGCTGATCAAGCGCTACACCGTCGAAGGCGACGCCGCGTTCCAACCGCGATCACGGCGGCCGCACACCAGCCCACGACGGCTACCTCAAACCACCATCGACCTGGTCATCGAGCTGCGCCATACCCTGGCCGGCAAAGGACTCGACGCCGGACCACACACCATCGCCTGGCACCAAGTCGTCCTACATCCGCTTCGCCGCCCACCAACCCAACGAACGCTGGCAAGCCGACTTCACCCACTGGCGCCTGGCCAACGGCACCCACGTCGAAATCCTGTGCTGGCTCGACGACTGCTCACGCCTGGCGCTTTCGGTGACCGCCCACCGCCGCATCACCGGCGCCATCGTCGTCACCGAATTCACCAAAACCATTGCCGAGCACAGCATCCCGTACTCCACCCTGACCGACAACGGCATGGTGTTCACCACCCGCTTCGCCGGCGGCACAGGTGGACGCAACGGATTCGAAGCCCAACTGCACCGCCATGGCATCACCCAGATCAACTCCACCCCCAACCACCCCACCACCTGCGGAAAAGTCGAACGCTTCCACCAAACCCTCAAAAAGTGGCTCACCGGCCAACCACGCCCAACCACCATCGCCGAGCTCCAGACCCAACTCGACGCCTTCACCGACGAATACAACCACCGCCGACCCCACCGCGCCCTACCATCTACACCAGCCGACCCAAAGCCGACCCAGCAACCCGCATCGACACCCACAACCGCGTACGCACCGACCGCGTCGACCAAGCCGGATCCATCACCTTGCGCGTCAACGGCCGCCTGCACCACATCGGCATCGGCCGACACCACTACCGAACCCGCGTCCTGATCCTTGCCCAGGACCACCACATCACCGTCATCAACGCCGCCACCGGAGAAGTCCTGCGCGACTTCACCCTCGACCCCACCAGGGACTACCAACCCACCGGCGCCCCCAAAGGCCCCACACGGAAAAAACCGCAGACCTAAAGCAGGTCCACGGCTATTCCGATGTCTTGCGACATCACATGGTAGCGGGGACAGTGTCTGGTTTCACGACATAGTTGGCAGCTGTCTCGGGACATAGTTGACACCTCGTTGTGTGTGGAGGTCGGCCATGTCCAAGGCGCAGCTCGTCATCACCGCGGTCGTGTTGGAAGGGCGCAGCAAAAGCGAGGTTGCCCGCAATTATGAGGTCTCCCGCTACTGGGTCCACCAACTGGTCAAACGCTACGAAACCGAAGGTGCAGCTGCCTTCGAGCCGCGCTCACGCCGGCCCCACACCAACCCCCGCGCCCTGGATCCTCAGGTGGAAGAACGCATCATCTGGCTTCGCAAGACCCTGCACAAACAGGGCTACGACGCCGGAGCCGCCACCATCGCCGAACACCTCGCCCGCGACTCCGCCATCACCACCGTTCCCGCAGTCGCCACCATCTGGCGCGTCCTGAGCCGACGCGGCTTCATCACCCCCCAACCCCAAAAACGGCCACGCTCAAGCTGGAAACGCTTCGAAGCCGACCTACCCAACCAATGCTGGCAAGCCGATGTCACCCACTGGCAGCTGGCCAACCGCACCAGAGTCGAGATCCTCAACATCATCGACGACCACTCCCGCCTAGCGATCGCCTCCCTCGCTCAGCGCACCATCACCGGCCCCGACGTCGTGCACGCCTTCACCCACGCTTTCACCACCTGGGGCACCCCCGCAGCCCTGCTCACCGACAACGGTGCGGTCTTCACCGCCACACCGCGCCGCGGCGGACGCACCGCACTGCAAATCCTGCTCGGCGAATTGGGCATCAACTACATCAACTCCCGGCCCTACCACCCACAAACCTGCGGCAAGGTCGAACGCTTCCACCAAACACTCAAAAAGCGGCTCACCGCCCTGCCCCCAGCAGCAACCATCGCCGAATTACAAAGCCACCTCAACGAATTCGTCGACTACTACAACACCACCCGACCCCACCGAGCCCTACGCCGCAACACCCCACGCCAGGCCTTCGCCAGCCGACCCAAAGCCTTCCCCACCGGCTACCACATCCCGCCGCACTTCCGCGTCCGCCACGACACCATCGACGCCGCCGGCGCCATCACCGTGCGCTACAACAGCCGCCTCCACCACATCGGACTGTCCAAACACCTACGCGGCACCCACGTCATCGTTCTCATCAACGACCTCGACATCCGCGTCCTGGCACGCGACACCGGCCAACTGATCCGCAAACTCACACTCGATCCCACCCGCGACTACCAACCACGCGGAGTAAAACCCGAAAACAGCCCCACCAACAGGCCCCACATGTAAATGATGTCCCGAGACACCTGTCAACGGTGTCTCGGGACATCACAATGGTAGCGGGGACAGGATTCGAACCTGCGACCTCTGGGTTATGAGCCCAGCGAGCTACCGAGCTGCTCCACCCCGCGTTGGTAAATGACAGGTTACCGAACTCGCGTCGCGCCAGCCAAATCGCGGCCTGACCAGCTCGTTTTTCAACGCCGAACGCGCGTCAGTTCGCCGAGTCGCGCCGACGCCAGCGGGCTTTCAGTCACACGTCAGGCTGGCCGCGGACGGCTGAAATGAATGTCTCGAGTTCGCATGCGGTGCGGGGCCTGAGGGTTCGATGATGATCTCGGTGGCACCTGCTTGTGACCATTTCTGGTAGCCGTGACGTAGCGAATCGCCGGGCTGGCTCTAGATTGCGCGTGCCTCGACGATGCTGAAGTCCGTTCCGGTGGCGATCACTCGAGTCATTTCGAATCCGGCTTGGTCAAGCAGTCGGCGGTACTCGGCTGCGGTTCTTTCTTGCCCGTCATTGACCAGCAACATCTCGATATCGGTGACCTTGCCGATGACGTCACCGTGGTGCTCCGGGATTATGGCCTCGACGAGCAGCAACGATGCGTCGGTGGCCGCCGCCCTTCTCACGTTGTGCAGGACGCGTAAGGCGGCCTCGTCGGGCCAGTCGTGGATTATCTGCTTGAGCACGTACACATCGCCCCCGGCGGGGACCTCGTCGAAGAACGAGCCTTCGACGAGCCGAACCCGATGCGTCACATCGAACTTCCGCAACAGGGATGGCGCGTCCGCTACCACGTCCGGGAGGTCGAACAGGACGCCCTGCGCATTCGGTGCCGATTTCAGGATGGCAGCGAGCAGACGGCCGTGGCCGCCCGCGATATCGACGATCGTGCGGTATGGCGTGAAGTCGTACGCCTCGACGAGCGGTCCGTCTATATACGCCGACAATCCCGTCATCGCTTCGTTGAAAATCGCGCTGAATTCGGGCTCGTCGCGCAGATAGGCGAAGAAGTCTTGACCGCGTAGCGTGGTGACCGGCGATGTCCCGGTCCTGATGGCCCGCGTCAGCAGGCTCCAGTGTTCACGGTGCTGCGGTGCACCCACGAATCGGGCCAGGGCCGCCACAGATACCGGGGCGTCCGAGCGCAGCGTGTCTGCTCGGGGAGTCAGCTCATAGCGACCGTCGTCGCGTTGAGCGAATATCCCCTTGCCGATCAGTGCCCGCAGAGCCCGGCGCAAGGCGTCCGGATGGGCTCCCACTCTGTTGGCGAGTTCATCGAGTTGCAATGGCCCGTCGGCGAGCGCATCCGCCACTCCCAGGTCGGCCACTGCGGTGATCGTCTGCGATACCCACGCCCCGAGCAGTAACTCCTGCATCGCCCGTGCCGGGGAAGACGTAGGTTGGTCGAAGGACGGTGCCTCAGAAATTCTCATGCGATCTCCTCAGTTCGGCTGCCGCGAAAGGCGAAAACGTCGGGACTCAGTGGATGCTGCCCAGCTGCAGTTTGGCCTCGAAGGGCTGCCCATCACGCATGGGCCACAGTGGTTGCGGGACTTCGGCGCCGAAAGGTGCGTCCCAGTGGTTGCGTGAAGAAACCTCATGCACCGGATAGCGGTTGGTCGCAACTCCCCATCGGCCAAGCGGATAGCCGAGGGCCACCATGGCCGACATCGTCCACCCCTGGTCGGCCGGCACGCCCAATATGTCGTTGACCTCGTCCGGGAAGTAGCGCAGCAGCGTTGTCATGGCGCCGCCGACGCCTTCGGCGCGGGCGGCGAGCAACGCGCTCCAGATGGCCGGGAAGATGTTTGCGCCGCCATGGTCGTCGATTGCGAAAACGAAGAGCAGCAAAGGGACTTCGTCGAAGTGATCGGCCAGGTAGTCCCCGGATCGGATGACCTGCCGCAGAGTGTCGGCGTAGACGGCGCGATCCCGGCCCGGCGCCTGCACAGCCATTCTCCCGGTCCTGAACTCTTCGTGCTCGATCTCGTTGGCGCGCCGATACAACTCGCCCAACGCGTGTTTGAGCGCCGGCTCATCGACAACGAGGAAATGCCAGCGCTGCGTGTTGGCGCCGCTGGGCGCGCGGATCGCCGCATCAAGGATGCGTACCTGAGTATCCAGGGGAACCGGATCCGGCCGCATCCGCCGCATTGTTCTGGTGGTGTAGAGCGCTTCATAGATATCCATTGACCGCCTCCTCTCTGAAGAGCTCCCGCCGACGCGCTATTTCCCCGATGGCGAAAACGATGTTTCGAGGATGATCCTGACCCTCCGCGCCGAAACGACCGAACGGCTGTTCCGATGACCGGAACGGCTCAGCGCAGCGCGATATACCGCTGTACGACAGCAACTCTGAAAGATCACGCGCAGCGTTTCGGTAGCGGGCCATGGCGTCTATCGGGTCCGCATTCGGATCGAGGATTAGCTATCATCGTCCAGTGGGATCGGAAAGTTTTGATGATTTCTCGGCCGATGGGTTATTCAGATCGGTCGAACCGGGATCTGTGCCCACCAGTGCGGTGCACAGCGCCTTTGCGCTACTCCGAGCGCTCGGCCGGATTCAACAGCACCCGGTCGGGGTTACACGACTCGCCTCGGAGACGGGTATCCCCAAAACCACGGTGCACAGGCTACTTCAGCAGCTCGAACAAGAGAACGTCGTGCAGCGTGAGAACCGAAGGTGGACCTTCGCCGCGGGCCTGCATAAATTGGACCGCCGGCGCCACGACCTGGCCGCCGTGGCACAACCCCGGATGCGATTCATGTCGCTGGCCACTAAGGCGTCAATATTTCTGTACGACGCACCGGGGAACCGATTGAGAGCCATGTGCCGCGCGTATGGGTCGGGCGTTTCCGGCGTCTTGAGCCCCTCACAGCAGTCCTTGGGTGCCGAGAGCCCGGAATCCGCTGCCTCTCAAGCGCTTTACCGCGGGCACATGGCATCCGAGTACGGGACGGTACACCCAGAGTGCTCGTGCATTGCCACTCCGTTTGCGCTTCCCTCGGGAGAGCCCGGGATCGTCGCTTTGGCTCTCCCCATGCGAAAAGACCTCGAATCGTTCAGGCGGCCGCTGGACCGCGTCGCCAAACTCATCCAGTCCGACATGCATCGCATGGTGTCCTGAGACAGCCGGCTCCCGCGGCGCCCCGGCGTCACAGGTGGTGCCGTTCTCGGATGCATTCCGCGGCCCGTTCACCGATAACGACGCAGGGGGCCATCGTGTTGCCAGACGTGACGCGCGGCATGACGGAAGCGTCTGCCACTCGCAGACTTTCCAAGTCGTGCACCCGAAGATCACTGTCCACCACCGAAAGTGGGTCTTCGCCTAATTTGGCTGTCCCAGAGGTGTGCCAGTAAGGAACCACCCCATCTCTGACGAAACTTCTAAGATCGTCACCTTTGAGGTTCCCTGGCAAGACTTCATTTTTGATAAATGGTCGAAGCGCGGACGAATTCCCTAGGTCCCGCAGGAACTCCACGCACGAGACCGCGAGCTCGAAATCATCCGGGTGCGACAGTGAGTTGAGGTGCACGCGGACTGGATCTTCTGGCCCGGGGCCGCTCAAGCGGATGAATCCACGACTGCTGGGGTGGGTGAGTGAGCCGCACAGTGTCCAGCATGACGCCGGCAGTTGACCGAAGCGGGCGATATTCTCCGGGCTGGCCAACGGCACCGCCGCCTGACAGCAGAATAGATCCGGGGCGTCCAAATCGGGATCGCTCGTCCAGAACAGCTGTGCTTCCCCCTGGTTTGTCGATTCGAACGGTTGCGCAAACTCGTAATTGACCGGTAAGCATGCATGGTCCTGGAGGTTCTTGCCGACGCCGGGCAGGTGTTGGCGAACCTCGATGCCGAACTCGCGCATCTCAGCAGCATCCCCGATACCAGACTGCATCAACACCTTCGGCGTATTGATCGCTCCCAGCGAAAGCACAACTTCTCCGCGTGCCGCGACATGCTGCAGTCTTCCATCGCGGCGTACCTCGACACCGGTGACTCGGTTCCCTTCGATGGAAAGCCGGGTGACCGAGGTTTCGGTAAGGACGGTCAGATTCGGGTTACTCAAGATGGGATAGACATAGGAGCGGAAGATCGACTGGCGCCGGCCGTCAACAATGATGACATCGCATAGGGCCGCGCCGCGGTCGTACTCCATCATCCTGCCGTTGGGATGCGCGAAGGTGGGCAGACCCATTGCTCTGGCGGCCTCGAGCGTCGTCCGGCCGAGACCATCGGGGCTCGTGGCCGGTTGCACTCCGACAGGTCCCCCACTACCCCGATATCGGGGATCGGGGGCGCCCAACCAGTCTTCGATACGCCGATAAATATCGACGACCGCGCTATAGCTCCAAGCAGGGTCCCTGGCCTCGGCGGCGAAGAAATCCCAGTCCGCCCGATGGCCGCGCGACCACGCCATCACGTTGATGCTCGATCCTCCACCGAGAACCTTGCCCATAGACATCGGCAGCGCGCGATTGTTGATGTGGGGATTGGGCTCGCTTCGATGTCCCCAGTCGCGTTCGGATCCCAAATTTGTCGGCCACAAGGCAGGCACCATCACGGAAGGAGTCGCGTCGTGAGTGCCGGCTTCGAGGAGAAGCACTGATATGTCAGGGTTTTCGGCGATCCTCCTGGCGACCACCGAGCCCGATGATCCAGACCCGCACACGATGAAGTCGTATTCGGGTGCCAGCGTCGAATGTGCCAGCCGCCGCACGTCTCCGTGCGCCACCGCTTCGGGATCATCAAATGCCCGGTGCCGCAATGATTTCGTCATTAATGACCACCTTTCGGAGAATTTGATTTCTGGGATGCCCGATCCACTGCAAACCGTTGTGGTTAGCCGCCTCCAGGACGAGGTCGTTCAGGCCAACGACATAGCTATGAATACGCAAAAGGTCGCCGTGGATCCAACTAGGTGTTCCGAAGGACGGAACAAGTGTCGAACGCCAACTGAAACGCATCACACCCGCGCTTCACACCGCGCAACGCGTTAGCGAACTCTCCGGCCAAGCTGGACATCTGTGCCGGGCAAGCCCTCGCGGCCTGCTATTCGGGCCGGCCGCTGTTGAGGATGACGTCGACGATGCTGCAGCGCGCGAGGTCGGATCTAGGGGTTCGTGGCGTCGTTGAAAGCGCAGAGGATGTCAGCATCCTAGTGGTCTGTAACACTGGTAGATGGGCAAGGCGTGTGTCCTTCCGACGTACGTGTCGAGGGAGTAACTTTGTCCTGCAAGCGGATTGGCCACACAAACAACGTATTCAGTTCCATGCCACCGTCGATGGAAATGTCCTGCGCGGTGATGTACCCGGCGCGATCACTGACGAGGAAGGCGACCAGATCGGCGACCTCCTCGGGGCGCCCGGACCGGCCGCTCGGCAGTGCCGCACAGATACGTTCTTGGTCCGCCGCGGGGAGGGTCATCGCTTTGGGCGTGGCGATGACGCCCGGCAGAACTGAATTGGCGGTGATTCCAAGGGAACAGTTCTCCATCGCGATGGTGCGAATCATGCCGTGCAGTCCAGCTTTCGATGCGGCATAGGCGACTTTGCCTAACGCCCCATTGCGTCCCGCGACGCTCGAAATCGCGACAATGCGACCAAAACCACGTTCTCGCATGCCCGAGAGACATGCTTGAATGACCCGAAAAGCGCCCGTCAGGTTGACGTCGATGTCTCGCGACCACTTTTCGGCCGACATCGAATGCGCGGGAGCGTAGGTGTCGACGACGCCCGCGACCGCCACGCAGATGTCGACGTCGCTGCCGAGCCAATCGGGTATCGGGTCAGCGGTCAGATCCAGCACGGCATCTGCTGGGCCGGCGATGTCCGTCGTTCGTACCTCGATGCCGTCGGTTCGCAGCCGCTGGCAGATCGCCGACCCAATTCCCCCGTTTGCGCCTGTAACAACCGCGCGTCGATCGGTCATACCGCCTCCTACTGGCCAGTGCGATCAGCTACCCGACAGAGCTACCGTGGACGGCCACGATGAATCTGTCGAGTTCGCGTGGAATGTCGGGACCCGAGGGCTCGATGACGATCTCGGTGGCGCCGGCTTGGGCCATTGCGGCCACGGCCTTTCCGACAGTCTCGGCGGTTCCGCTCAGGGTGACCGAGGGGACCGAGGCGTAACCTCCGGCACGCCAACCGGCCAGGTCGGCGTCGTTCATCTCGACCATGGTGCCCTGGTGAATGTGCAGGTGGCGCAGGCGCTGAGGAACCTTCTCGATTACGCCTAGCCAGGCGGAGCCTCCGGGCATCCCACGCACTGCGTCGGCGCCCTTGGTGACATAGATGAAGTGATATGCCGCGGCCCATGGGGCGCCGACCACTGATCGGACGCGTTCGCCGGCCAAGTCCTCCCCTTCGTCGAGGACGGTACCCATGGTGGCGACCACCGCGCGAATAAAGTCGCTCTGACCGGGCACGACGTCGAACATGGAGATCAGCCCGTCGGCGCCGAGCCGCTTGGCGACGCCGGCACCCTTGGGTCCGGTTGCCGCCACCAGCAACGGGATTCGCAGGGGCAGTGCGTCGGCTTGCGCCGAGGTCAGCATCAACTTGATGGCCGCGCCTTCCCAGTCGGTCGCCTCTCCTGCCAACAGCGCCTGGTAGGCACGGATATAGCACTCCATGTAGGACCATCGGATCGGCGGCTGGCCGATGGCCGCGCGGCTGGAGAACCCGGTGCCGAAAGAGGTCACAATCCGCCCCGGCGCCCGTCGATGCAGTGAGACGGTCTCGGCGGCGTTGACCAACGGGTGGCGCTGCGTCGGAATCAATACCGCGGGACCCAGCTCGATCGTCGTGGTCCGCTCCGCCGCACGGTGCAGGCCGAGCCAGACGTCATCGCCTCCGAACGGGGTGTCGTAGAGATAGGCCCGGCGATAGCCCAGTTTCTCCGCCGCGACAATGTGCTCAGCCGACTCGAATGACGGTGGCAGCGCCACACTTACATCGATCGCGGTCATTGGTTGCTCCTCTCCAATCGCGCTCGCTGAGCCAACGCATCGTGGGCAATGCGCTCAAATTCCGACATGGGCACTAGCCCGGCTACCAACCTGCCGCAGAGCAGCCACGCGGGTGTGCCGCAGACGCCGCACTGCTGCCCGGTCCGTTCCAACAAATGGACAGCGGCGTAGGCAGTGCCGTCGGCGAGCGCGGTGTGCAGTGCGCCCGGGTCCACGCCGGCCTTTACCGCGTGTCGGTCGATGACCTGTTGATCCTCGATGTCTTCACCGAGAGCGAAGTGCGCCTGGTACAACCCCCGCTGGAGCTCGTCGAAGGCGGCCGGCTGATTGCGGCGAACCCATTCGGCGGCGGCTAAAGCACTCCTGCTGTTGGGGATTCGATCCGGCCAGTTCAGCACCAGTCCCTCCGCTGCCGCCTCCCGCTCGAGCATCTCGGACCTCGGCCCACGACGGGGACCGATAACGAGACCGCCGGCCGGGATGTCGGGATGCGCCTGGAATGGCAGTGAGATGACCTCGAGGCCGGCCTCCACCAGGAGGGCGGACCTCGACTGCCCGATGTAGCAGAACGGGCATATGAAGTCGTACCAGTGCAGTACCGGCCTCGGCGCGTCACTCATCAGTTCCTCACTGGCGGAGACGCTTTCAAAGATCCCCGCAGCACGTCGATCGCTTGTGTGATCGCTGCGGTCGCCGCAGCGGTTTCGCGCAGGGCGTTCAGCATCATGAAGTCATGAATCGTGGCGTTGTAGCGGACGCTGGTGCAATGCACCCCGGCGGCGGTCAGCTTGCGGGCATAGGCCTCTGCTTCGTCACGCAGGACGTCGCATTCGTCCACGACGACGAACGCCTCAGGCAGTCCGGCGAGTTCGCCGACGCCGGCCCTCAGCGGTGAGGCGAGGACGTCGTCGCGCCGATCCAGATCGGGCAGATACGCATCCCAGAACCAGGCCATGGCCTTGGCAGTCAGGTGCGGACCTTCGGCGAAATCACGGTAACTCGGGGTGTTTTGCGAGGCGTCGGTCACCGGGTAGTACAACGACTGGTGAACGAAGGTGACGTCGCCGCGCCGGCGGGCCAGCAAGGCCAACGCGGCGGCCAAATTGCCGCCGGCCGAGTCACCGGCGACCGCCACGCGGGTGCCGTCGACACCGGCACTCGAGCCGTTTCGCTGGATCCAGCGTGCGGCCGCGTAGGCCTGCTCGAGCGCGACCGGATAGCGGGCCTCCGGTGCGCGATCATATTCGACGAACACGACGGCGGCGTGCACGCCTACACAAAGCTCACGCACCAGGCGGTCGTGGGTTGCAGCGCTGCCGAGCACCCATCCGCCACCGTGCAGGTATAGCACGGCAGGAAAAAGGCCTTTTGCCCCAACCGGTTTGACGAGGCGGACGCGCACCTGGGCGCCACCGGCCCCGACGGTCATCCATGCACTGTCGACGTCGGGCTTGGCGGCCGGAGACGACTGGATATCCTCCAGCCCGTCGCGCGCTTCGGTTGGCGTCACTTCGTAGACCGGTGGCACGTGGGCCGCCGTTGCGGCGAATTCGGCGGCGGCCGGCTCGAGGGCGGAATCTGATATCACACTTCCGGCATCCGTTTGCTCAGTTTCTGCAGCGTCAGCATTTCGCGCCCACCATCGTCGAGGTAGGGGATGCCGATCCCGTACTCCTCCCAGCGGCTTGCGATTTTGGACTCGAGCTCGGGTGTGAGCCTGTCGGTTGGCGGGAAGCGGCGCCCACCCCACTCCGGGCGCGGGTCGACCTCCCAGCTTCGGGTGGCGTCGATCAGTACCCGGGTCCATTGGCCGGCGCCGTATTTGTTGGTGTCATTCAACTCCGGCGGTGTCGACGGGTCGAGCGATGAGCCGAGACCCGGGCCGAAGAATGCGATATCACCGAGGCGGGCGTTGACCCGGTATGACATGGCCCAGTCCAGCGCGACCGGGTCGTGGAGGTCGATGTCCTCCTCAACGACCATGACGTTCTTGTGAAACCACACCGATCCGCCTGTCCCCCAAAGCGCCGAGGCGATCTGCTGCGCGTGACCCCGGTAGCGCTTCTGGATCTGCACCAGAGTGTTTTGGCCGTTTGTCACCTCAGTCATCCACAGGTCGGTGATGCCGCCGATCCCGAGGTCGTCGAGCACGTTCCAGGTGATCGCCGACCGCGCGAAGTTGACGATGCTGTCTTCGTTTAAGCATCCCGGCCGTATCCCTTCCAGGGTGCCGCGCAGCACCGGATCGTTGCGGTGGGTGATCCGGGTGACCCGCAGCACCGGCGCCGGTGCCGCGCCACCAATGAAGCCGGGGTACTCGGCGAAGGGACCCTCGACGACGAAGGTCGAGGGGTCGGGATCGATGAAGCCCTCGACGACGATTTCCGCGGTCGCCGGGACGTGCAACGGCACCGTTTCGCAGGCCACCAGGTCAACCGGGCGCCCGAGCAGGGCACCCATCATGTCCCATTCGCAGATGTTCTTCGGAAACGGGCTCCCGGCGCAGAACCCTAGCACGTCGTGCCACCCGTACACGACGGCGACCGGCATCGGCTCCGGCTTGTACTCCTCCATGTGGCCGCCCCAACCCTGACTGGGCACCAGGAGCTTGGCGATCTTGTCACGGTCGACGATCTGGCCCCGGTAGCAACCGATGTTGTCGCGCCCCGTCACCTTGTCCTCGGTGACCACACCGCAGAACGTGTCGATGTAGCGACCACCGTCCTCGCCGTGCCACTTGGGGACCGGAAGCTCCCACAAATTGATGTCGTCGCCCTCGAGGATGTTCTCCTTGACCGGGCCGGTATCGACCACCCGCGGCGGGATCGGATTCTTGAACGCCTCCCGGAGGTGACGCACGATCGCCGAGTCACTGGTGCCTTCGGGCAGCCCCAGCATCAGCTGCACCTGACGCCGGCTGCCCAGTGCCGACGTCAAAAGCTTTGTGCACCGAGTGTTCTCATGGCCAATGATGTTCTCGAACAGCAGTGCCGGGCCGCCGAGGGCAAGGTTGGCGCGGGTGATCGCCCCGATCTCCTCATCCCAGTCGACGGGGGCCGTGATGCGGCGTAGCTGGCCCGCGGCTTCGAGGGTGGCCAACCAGCTGCGCTGATCTGGCCCCGATTCTTGGGCGCTGGAAACGTTGATGGTTTCAGGAAGGCTTGTCGTCGCGGTCATTTCGTTCTCCTCACAGGGTTTTGGAGGCTGTTCTTCTATCGGCCGTTTGTGACGAGCCAGTCATCGGATTCCGCGAGGTTTCCGTGCCCATTCACCCCAACCGGCGGTGGATCTTCCTTCCAGCGTTTGATCAGGCAGTGCTCGATCCCCAGTTGGTCGATGACCCGCCCGACCACCTGGTTCGTCACCTCGTCGACCGAGGTGGGCTTGGTGTAATAGGCCACCATCGGCGGGAAGATCACGGCACCGGCGCGCGCCAGGTAATGCATGTTCTCCAGGTGGATCTCGCTCAAGGGAGCCTCCCGCGCGACCAGGACCAGCCTGCGCCGCTCCTTGAGCGTCACGTCGGCGGCACGAGTGATCAGGTTGTCGCTGAAGCCAATCCGGATGGCGCTCAACGTCTTCATGCTGCACGGGCACACCACCATGCCATCGGTGCGGAACGACCCGCTGGAAATGCCCGCGGTAAGATCACGGGCGCTGTACACGTGTGAGGCCAGTGCCCGCACCTCGTCGACGCCGGTGTTCGTCTCCATCTTGATCGTCGCCCGTGCCCAGTCGCTGAGAATCAGGTGTGTCTCGACCCCCAGCTGCCCAAGTACTTCCAGCAGACGGATGCCCAGGGCGGCACCCGTCGCTCCGGTCATAGCGACCACTAAGCGCATCGCCGTCCTCCTCTCAGCCGGTCGCCCGGATCTGCTCGAATGCGCACCGAAGCGACGATTCGGCTGCTCATCGCGTGTCCTTCCACCGGTCATTGACCAGCTTGCGGCGCATCGAGCCGACATCGCATCCGCCGGTGGCTAGCCATGGCAGGTAATTTGGGTGCAGCGGTGAGCTGTCGACGAACCATGCCGAGAACCCGAACTATCGATGCGACTATCCGGAGTCGCGGCAGCTCGAACGTGATCGTCATGCCGATAACAGCGCACACGACCAGCAGTGGTACCTGCTCTCCGCCGGGGTCGGCATCCGCGGTCATAGCTCCTGCTGCCTTCGATTTGTCGGATGCGGGGCCGGACTCATGTGGCCGTTGTTGGCCGCCTCCACCATCAGGTCGGTCAGAGCCTGGAGCATCGACAGCAAAGGTGTTTGGTCGGCGGGCAAGCGACGCGTCTGGGTCGCCCTCGCCGCGATGACATCCTGGTCGGCGACCGCCCTGTCCTTCTCGCAGACGATGTACGTGGATGGCACGGCATGCCAGGCCGCGGCGGTCAGTACCTCGGTGACCGCGAAGCTGCTGAACGGCCTCATCCGGGCGATTGCGCGATCCGCATCTTCCGCCGGCAGATTAGTGAACAAAATCTCGTGGGTGTTGTGAGTCGTCATGGTGTCGCCCTCAACGTTCCACCAGGGGACGGCGCCGCTCAGTTGTATCAAGGACTCGCCGATGTCGAGCTGAAAGCACGTCCGCATTGACGGTGCCGAAGGTGGTGTGCGGGCGATGCGTCATGCCGTCGTTGAAGGCTGCCAAGATCCGTGCGTGGATCGGCGGCAGTGACGGCAAGGGCTTCGGGAGGGAGGTCTTCGCGGCAGATGCCCAGGACGTCGGTCTCGACACCTGCTGTGAACACGGCGATTTCGGGTTCGAGGAACTCGGGGATCCCCGGAGGGGTGTGCAGGGCGATGCTCAGCCACACCTTTTCGGTGTCGGCTTTGTCAACGCCGCGTCGCACCAGGAAGTCTCGCGCCGCGTCGGCGCCGTTCACTTCGAAGCGAAGGTTCGAGGTGCGGCCGGGCTGGGTAAGGCCGACATCGTGAAACATCGCGCCGACGTACAGAAGCTCCAGCTCTGGCCGCGGTCCGCGGCGGTGGCCCTGCAGTGCAACGAACAGGAAGGCCATGATCTTTTCTCGTCTCCTTGAGCGATCCTTCTGGCAAGTTTCCGGGTTCCTCGGCCACCCCGGCGCTGGAATTCGCGCCGTCCTTCCCACAGAATGCGACACGGTTGGCTTGAACTTGACGCCGCCGACGCGACACGATGAGCGGGTGGTCGGCATCAGCGCAATACCCCGCGTGGTGGTGATCGTCGTCTTCGACGGCGTAAAGCTGTTGGACACGGCAGGGCCCGCGGAGGTCTTCGTCGAAGCCAACCGGTTCGGCGCGAACTATTCGCTGGAGATCGCGTCGGTGGATGGGAACGACGTCACCACTTCGATAGGGACGCGGTTCGCCGTCACCCGGAGCATTTCGTCCATCGAGTCCGCCGATACGGTCCTGGTCGCCGGCGGAGACAATCTGGTCGGGCGGCCGATCGATCTCGCGCTCGTCGAGGCGCTCAAAACGGTGCCGGCCCGGACGCGGCGGCTGGCATCCGTATGCACGGGCTCGTTCATCCTGGCGCAGGCGGGGCTGCTCAGCGGCCGTCGCGCCACGACGCATTGGCGGCATACCGGACGCTTGGCCCGAGCCTTTCCCGATGTCGGGGTCGAACCGGATGCGATCTTTGTCCGCGACGGCGACGTGTTTACCTCCGCGGGCGTGTCGTCGGGAATCGACCTCGCGTTAGCGTTGGTCGAACTCGATTACGGCCCGGAGTTGGTCCGTGAAGTCGCGCGCGCGTTGGTGGTATACCTCAAACGCGCTGGCGGACAGTCGCAGTTCTCGGTCATGATCGAGGCCGATCCGCCGCCGGATTCCCCCCTGCGAGCGGTCACCGACGCAATCAACGCCGACCCCGGGGCCGACCACAGCGTGAAAAGGCTTGCGGCCCGGGCATCTCTGAGCACACGTCAACTGACCCGACTGTTTCAGTCGGACCTCGGATTGACGCCGGCGCGCTACGTCGAGTTGGTGCGAATCGACTTCGCGCGCACGGCACTCGAAGCCGGTCGCACCATCGCCGAGGCCGCAGACCTGGCAGGGTTTGGCAGTACGGAGACATTGAGACGGGTGTTTCTCAATCATCTGGGCATCACCCCCAAGGCCTACCGAGACAGATTCCGCACGGCCTGCACCTGAAAACTCCTCTGCTGCAAGGTGATCAAGGACGCACTCGTTACCTACCCCAACCGGCCGGTTTCAGCAGGTCCGACAATCCGACGCGATGCAACATCTCGGCCCTGAGCCGGTCGAGCAAGGCGAAGCCGACATCGGCACCATCGTTGGCCGGGTCGATGTGGACTCGAAACGGACGCTTCCCAAATGCGGTGTCGACCACGTTGACCACTGCGTCGGCAACCGTGGACACGTCGGCTCCGTGCGCCCCGATCACGGCGAGGGCCTCCTGGACCCGGGTTCCTAAACCCGCGTAGGGTCCGGCCTCGTACTGGCCCACAATCACGCGGTCTGCGGGTGAGCCGGCATCGGTGAAGTGGTTGGTCCCGCTCGTGAATGCGCCGGGAACGATGATGGAGGTCTCTATGCCCCATCGGGTTAACTCACATGCATAGGCCACCGCGAGCGAGTCCATCGCGGCCTTCGCCGCGAAATATGGCGCCAGATACGGTGGCATGCCCCCCGCGGAACTGCTGCTGGACACCCATACCAGAAGACCCTGGCGCTGTCGTCGCATGTGCGGCAGCACCGCGCGGTTGACTCGCTGTGTCCCCACAACGTTGACGTCATAGAGTTCGGCCAGCTGTTCCGGCGTAAAGGCCTCGGCCGGCCCGAATGCCATGTGTCCCGCGTTGTGTATCACCACGTCGATACGGCCGTTGGCGACGAAAATCCTTTCGATCGCTGCGTCCACCGAAGGCTGCGACTGCACGTCCATTTCCACGGTCCACAGCTCAACCCCGTTGTCCTTCGCGAAGCAGCCGATCGCTTCGATCTGGGATGCATTGCGGCCGTTGATGTCTTGCATCGACGCATAGACCGTGTGGCCCGCCAGCGCCAATGCCTCGGAGCCCAGCCGACCGAAGCCACTCGCTGCGCCGGTCACCACGATCACGTCCTGACCCATCGAAGCAGCTCCCGTCCCGCTGGTCTTGTGCGTCTTGTGCGTCAATGAGATCCTGGCGCCAACGGGCCGGCAATCGCATCCGCCGGTGGCTAGTCGACCACTTCTCCGCTAGGTCAAGGCATTGTCGAGCTGGCTTCGGGAGGTGATACCGAGCTTGGCGAAGACCTTGCGCAGGTGGTACTGGACCGTTTTGGCGCTGATAAACAGCCGGGCTCCGATCTCGGGGTTAGACAGCCCTTCGCGGGCCAGACGGGCTATCTGGGTCTCTTGGGCGGTCAGTTCAACGGTGCTCGTGATGGCTGTGCGCTTGCGGGCGGTTGCACCGATGGCATCCAGTTCGCGCCGCGCCCGCTCCGCGAACCCCGCCATACCCATGGTCTCCAGCATGTGGTGAGCGGTGTGCAGCTGCTCGCGCGCGTCGACGCGTCGGCGTTCCCGGGCGAGCCATTCGCCGTAGATCAGGTGCGCTCGGGCGAGCTCGGTGCGGACACGGCTTTTCCCGAAGTGCGTGATCGCCGCCCGGTAGAGGCGCTCGGCGTTCTCCCCCTCCGCCATCAGTGCGCGCGAGCGCTTTTCCACCCCGAGCGCCCAGTCGGTGCCACTGGCGGCGGTCATCTCGGCCAGCCAACGAATAGCGACGGTCGCGGTCTCGGTCATCCCGCCACGTACGGCCGCCTCCACGAGCTCCGCCGCGGCCCAGTTCGCAATGCCCGGGTATCGCACATCGGGGTACTCCTGATGGTAGAGAGCCAGCTGGGCAGCGGCCATCGCCTCCGGGTAATCGCCAAAGCCGTTGTGCAACACGGCCCTTGTCCACTCGGCGCAGGCCACCCCGATGCCTTCGCCTCGCTTGGACACCTCCGTGTTGGTGGCCTCGATCAGGGCGGACGCCTGCGCTTTCCTGCCGCGCATCGCCGCGAGGCGCATCGCGGTGTAGGGCGCGAGATTGCTCCCCGTCGCCTCCGTGACCGTGGATTGCTCGTCGATCAACGTGCTCGCGGCGGTCAGGTCACCGACCCACAACAGCATCATGGCCCTCGTGCTCAGGGCGAGCGGCAGCTCGTTCAGGGCGCCGACCTTGCGCGCGAGCTGGAGGTAGCGGACCGATAGTGCGTCCCAGCGCGCGTCATCCCACAGGTGCAGGGCCGCTAGGTTGATGAGCCACATCCAGCGCAGTTCCTCGTCCGCCGACATGCCGGCGCCGAACGCCGTCAGCGCGTCCCGCAGGCCGGGCACCGCTGCGGCGTACCCCTCGACGAAGTTGACCGCCAGGCCGTCGAGAAGGACGTCGGGCGCGCGGTGGCCCCGCGGTGGTTGCGGGGCCGCGGCTGCGGCTCGAGCCACTTCGAGAACCCCGCCGCCGCGGCTGGCCAGGCGGCCAGCGAACGCCGCGGCGTTGATGGCGTCGAGGTAGGTCTCCCGGGCGAGACCGGCCTCGATCGGCTCGAATCGCCTCGCGGCCATCAGCAGCAGGCGTGGAGCGTCGCCGCCCCGGCTCGTGGCGAACGCGACTTGAGCCCGCAGAAGGTCGACGCGCGCCCGTTGCAGATCGTCGAGCGGCCCAGCTTTCGCCATCGCCAGCAGGGCCGCCGCCGCATCGAAGGCGCCCGCCTGCACCTTGGTGTGTGCCGCGGCGAGCGCCCGCCCGGCCCGCAGCCCCGGATCGAGCGTCAACCGCGCGGCGCGTTCGAGGAACGCCGCCGCCGCGGCAAGCCCACCCCGCGCCCGTACCTGGTCGGCGCAGTGCTCCAGCTCCTCGGCTATCTCCTCGTCCGGGCCGGGAGCGGCCTCGGCGAGGTGCCAGATCCGGCGGTCGCGATCGAGTGTCGGATCGGTAACTGCCGCGAGTGCGCCGTGGACCACTCGGCGCTCGGCCGGCGACGCCGACCAGTAGGTCGCTGAGCGAGCCAAGGGGTGCCGGAACCGCACCTGGGTGCCGATCTCGGCCAGACCCGCGTCGGCGGCCTCGGCCGCGGCCGAGGCCGCGACGCCAAGCCGCTCCGCGGCACTCCAGACCAGTGCCGGGTCGCCGGTGGGATCGGCCGCTGCGAGCAGAAGCAGGAGTTGGGCCTCGGCGGGCAATGCGGCGTGGCGACGGCGAAAGCTCTCCTCGACGGCACCGGCAAGGGGCGCCGCTGCCGGCAGCCCGAAACCTCCGGCCAGTTCTGCCGAGGTCATGCGGCGAGGCAGCTCCATCAAGGCCAGCGGGTTGCCGCGCGTCTCAGCGACGATTTGATCGCGCACCCGCCCGTCCAACGACCCCGGCAGTGCCGAGTCCAGGAGCGCACGCGCGTCTCCTTTCGGCAGACGGCTGACGACCAGCTCCGGCAGGCCGGCCAATTCCACCCCGGGCACTCGGGTCGCGAAGACAACGCCAACCGCTTCCGCGCCGAGGCGGCGGGCGACGAACGCAAAGATCTGCGACGAGGCGCGGTCCAGCCACTGCTGATCGTCGATCAGGCACAGCAGCGGCTGTTCCTCGGCCACGTCCGACAGCAAGCTCAGGACGGATAGGCCGAGAAGGAACTGGTCCGGCGCCGACCCGGTGCTCACGCCGAATGCGGTCTCCAGGGCTTCTCGCTGCGGCGCTGGTAGGCGCGCCAGTCGATCGAGCATGGGCGCGCAGAGCTGGTGCAACCCGGCGAACGCCAGCTCCATCTCCGACTGAATCCCGGCGGCGTGCACAACCTTGCAGCCCGACGCCTGCCCGGCCAGGTACTCCAAGAGCGCCGTTTTGCCGACACCCGCCTCACCATGCACCACCAGGGCCCGGCTCTCACCGTCGCACACCGCGGCCACCAGTCGACCGAGAGCACCACACTCGGCGTGGCGACCTATCAGCCTCAACTCCGTGCCCTCGCACCGCGACACAGAACCGACGCTATCCGAGCCTCCAGCCCACCGCATACAGCGCGGTTACCCGTCGACGGCGAATCAAAGGAAGCGATCGAGCTGGCTGCGTGAATTGATGTCCAGCTTCGTAAACACTTGCCGCAGGTGGTGTTGAACGGTCCGAGCGCTGATGAATAGCCGCGCGCCGATCTCGGGGTTCGACAGCCCGTCGCGGGCCAACCGCGCGATCTGGGCTTCCTGCGCTGTCAGCTGTTCTCCATCGGCGGAAGCTGTCGTGCGTTTGCGCGCGGTCTCCCCCGTGGCCTGCAGCTCGCGGCCGGCCCGCTCGGCGAAGGCCTCCATTCCCATGGCGTCGAGCATGCCGTGCGCGATTCGCAGCTGCGCCCGAGCATCGGTGCGACGGCGCTCGCGACGCAACCATTCGCCGTACAGCAGATGAGCGCGGGCAAGTTCCGCACGAATGCGGGTGCGCCCGAGCCGCGCGATCGCGTCGAGGTACTGGCGCTCGGCCTCGGCACCATCGGAAAGCAGCGCGCGCGAACGTGCTTGGACACCCAGCGCCCAATCGGTTCCGCAGGCATCCGTCATCTCCCTAAGGCGAGCAAGGGCGTCGGTCGCGATGTCGGCCCTGCCGCAGCGCATCGCTGCCTCGACGAGCTCGACCAGGCACCACGGCGATGTGCCCAGGTCCGCTGGATGTTTGACCGCGCATTGCGCTGCGGCCATCGCCACCTTGTAGTTTCCAATTCCATTGTTGAGCACCGCTTCCGCGCGCTCGCCTACGGCTAACCCGATACCTTCACCGCGGCGTGTAACGTCTTTCGTCGTCGATTCGACGAGCGCAGACACCTCGGCCTGGTCGCCGCGAAATGCGGCCTGCAGCAGGGCGCCGTAAGGCGCGAGCCCGGCGCCGGTCGCCTCGGTCACCACCCGCACTTCCTGCACAAGCGCCTCCGCGGCCGTCAGTTCCCCGGCGAATTGAAGCAATATCGCTCGCATGCTCAAAGCGAGCGGCAGTTCCGTCAACACGCCGGTGGTGCGGGCGACCTCGACGTGCCTCTCCGAGAGCAGCTCCCAGCTCTTGTCATCCCAGAGGTCCAGCGCGGCGATGCTCGCCAGCCAAAAAATGCGCAGCGCCTCGCCCGACGACGCGAGGGCGGCACTGACCGCGCGGCGCAAGATCGGCACCGCCACCGCGTACCGGTCGGTGAAGCGTGCGACGTAGCCGTCGAGCAGCAAGTCGGACGGTCGCGGCATCGGCGGCCGCGGCGATGCCGCGGCGGCGCGGGCCACGTCCACGACCCCGCAATCGGCCGCCAATCGACCGGAGAACATCGCCGCCGACGTTGCTTCCAGATACGTTGCGCGCGAAAGCGCTAAGTTGATTCGTTCGAGCTGTTTGGCGGCCTTCAGCAGCAGCGGCGGCGCATCACTGCCGCGGTTGGTGACGAAGGCCAACTGAGCGCGGACCAGGTCGACGCGTGCACGCTGGAAGTCGTTCAAGGGCCCGGCCTCGGCCCGAGCAATCAAGTCCAGCGCAGCGTCGAATGCCCCCGCTTCGACCTTGGCCGCCGCGGCGTCGAGCGCCCGCTGTGCTCGCTGGGCCGGGTCGACGGTTAAAGCCGTGGCGCGCTCAAGAAAGGCCGCCGCGGCGGCCACGCCACCACGCGCGCGCGCCCGATCGGCGGAACGAAGCAGCTCGGCCGCTACGTGCTCGTCCGGCTTGGCCGTGGCGTGGGCCAGATGCCAGGCGCATCGGTCTGGATCCGACCCCGGATCCGTGACACCGGCGAGGGCCCGGTGGACCCGTTGTCGTCGCAACAGCGACGCCGAGTGGTAAGCCGCCGAACGGGCTAGCGGGTGCCGGAACCACAGCCGCGCGCCGAGCTCCACCAGGCCGGCATCGACCGCGGGCGTCGCGGCGTCGGTGCCGATCCCCAGCTGTGCCGCGGCCGGCCAAATCAACGCCGGATCACCGGTCGGCTCCGCGGCCACAACAAGCAACAGCTCGCGGGTCGAATCTGGCATGGCACTGATGCGCCGACGAAAGCTTTCCTCGACGGTTCCGGAAAGCCTTGCGGCCGTGGGCAGTCCGAATCCGCCCGCCAGTTCCTGGTTACTCAGTCCGCGCGGCAGCTCCACCAATGCCAGTGGATTGCCGTGCGTCTCGGCGACGATCTGCTCGCGCACCTTCGCATCCAACGGCCCGGTCAGCACCGTGTCCAAAAGCGCACGGGCCTCAGGATCCGCCAGACCACCCACCGCGAGGTGTGGCAACCCGGCGAGATCACGGCTCGGAACTCGCGTGGCAAAGACCAATCCGACGGATTCCGCGAGCAGACGCCGAGCCACGAACGAAAGCACCTGAGCGGACGCACGGTCAAGCCACTGCTCGTCATCGACCAGGCAGACCAACGGCCGCTCGTCCGCCGCCTCGGAGAGCATGCTCAAAAATGCCAATCCGACCAGAAACCGGTCCGGTGGCGGTCCGGCGATAATGCCGAACGCCGTCTGCAGCGCCTCACGCTGCAGCCTGGGAAGGCGCTCGAGGTGGTCGAGCAGCGGCCCGCACAGTTGATGCAGCGCAGCGAAGGCTAGTTCCATCTCGGACTGGACACCGGCCGCACGTATCACACTGCAGCGTGAAGCCTTCGCCTCCAAGTAGTCCAGTAGCGCGGACTTCCCAACGCCTGCTTCGCCGTAGATCAGCAGCGCGCGGCTCTCCCCGGCGGATATCGCCTGGACAAGCTGGTCGAGAACCGCCGTTTCGGCTTGCCGGCCGATAAGCTCCACGACTCCGCTTACCCCGCGACCTCAATCGGGATAGGCACGACCCGACGCTATACCACTGCATCGCTGGCCGGTAAACCGTATCCGGTGCGAAGACTCCGCCTTCCTACGGTAGTGGAAGCGGTTTCCCGAACCGGCCTGGTGACCCACCTCCCGGACCTGTTATACCGATTTCCACTTGCGCAGCCACGCCCCTTGTTTCGCGCCCCGTCACCCCGAGAACGTGGGCACGGTGATGCCGCAGCGTTTTCGTCCGGCGTCGCCAACCGGTAGCCGTAACGCCCCGCAACCTCGACGAAGCGCGCCACCTCCCGGGTGGTCGGTGGCGCGGAGCCCACGGGCCGCCCGACCTCACGAAAAAACCGGCCCATGCGCGCTGTCGTGATGATCAAGTCGACGGCGGGTTCGCGCGAGACGTTGCGGTGCGCGTGCGGGACGTCGCCCGGCACCCGAACGTACTCTCCGGCCTGAGCATCGCGCCATTGAAGGCCGCCGCCGACCTCGACAAGTACCTGGTGGCTGCCCGCCAGGATGTAGAAATCCTCGAAGTCGTTGTGACTGTGGAGCGGGACCACCACCCCGGGCGGGATGACCGCGCGCATGACGCACAACTGATCTTCGTCCGGTGGGGTCATGAATTCCACGACGGGTCCGAAGACTTCCAACGCGTCCGGACTGTTAGCTGATGTCAAGCTGTCCTCTCGCTCCCGGCGGCGGAATGGTTCCGCCGCACCACTATCCGACCGCGGCCAATCCGGTCCGCGGGACCTCTTGAGGCGACCACAGCGGTTGCGGCACCTCGACACCGAATGGCGCGTCCCATCGGTTCCGGGACGAAACCTCGTGCACGGGGCGGCGATTGGCTGCCACACCCCACTTTCCCCGCGGGTAGCCGAGCGTCAGCATGGCCGACATCTTCCAGCCTTCCTCGACGGGCACGCCCAGCAACTCGTTGACCTTGTCCCGGAAGTTGTTGAGCACCATCGTCATGACGCCGCCGACGCCCTCGGCACGGGCGGCCAGCAACACACTCCAGATCGCCGGGTAGATGTTGGCGCCGCCCAGGTCGTCGATGGCGAAGACGAAAAGCAACAGGGGAACCTCTTCGAAATGGTCGGCCAGGTAATCCCCCGAGCCCTTGATTCGGCGCATCGTCTCGGCGTGCGCGGCCGGGTCAGCGCCGGGCCCCGGCACTACCATCGGTCCCTGCCCCGTGCGGAAGTTCTCGTATTCGAGGGCGCGGGCCTGGCGGAACAGCTGGGCGAACTCGCGAATCAGGTCCGGATCGTCAACGGCCACAAAGTGCCAGCGTTGCGTGTTGCCGCCGTTGGGCGCGCGAACGGCCGCGTCGAGGATGCGCGCCTGCACGTCCAGCGGAACCGGGTCCGGCCGCAACCGCCGCATCATCCTGGTGGTGTACAGCGCCTCGTGGATCTCCATTTGTCTGCTCCTTTCGGCTATTCGGGCCAGCTGCTGCCGAGAATGAAGTCGACCATGTTCCCCCGCTTGAACGTGGGATCGAAGTGCGCCAGCACGTCGTCGTTCATCGTGCCGAAGGTGGTGTCCGGACGATGCTTCATCCCGTCGTTGAAAGCCGCAAGGATGCGGTTCTTGAAGTCGGGACGTGGGTGGGCGGCGATCACCGCGTCGACGGCGTCCGGGGCCAGGTCGTCGCGGCCCACGCCGACCACGTCGGTCTTGACACCGGCTGCAAGCAAGGCGGTTTCGGGGCAAAGACGTGCGGGAACTTCGGGCGTCGAGTGCAGGGCGATGCCGAGCCACACCTTGTCGGCGTCGGACTTTTCCACGCCGCGCTCGAGCAGGAAATCGCGCGCAGCGTCGGCGCCGTCCATCTCGAAGCGCTGGCTCGAGGAGCCGTAGCGCGCCGTGAGGCCGAGGTCGTGGAACATCGCACCCACGTACAGCAGTTCCGGGTCCGGAACCAGGCCGAGGCGGCGCCCATGCAGCGCGCCGAACAGGAACACGCGCCGGGAATGGTGGAAGAGCACGTCGTCTTCGGCGCCGCGAATGAAGTCGGTTGCGTCCCGGACGACTGCCGTGTCGGGGATGACGATGCCGGCAATGGTTTCGATGGACTGGATTGCCATGATCGCTCCTCCTTCGCTGGCTGCCTCCATCTTGCGACGCGGCACAAACATTCACCGGTGCCGTTCCGGCCGTCTTTCCCACAGAATCTGACATCGGCGGCGTATTCAGGCGGCCGGTCAAGCGGCGAGGATTGCCTTAGCCACCTCGTCGGGGCGGGTGAGCAATCCGTTGTGCGTCCCGGCAACCACGATGGGCCGGACCCCGCCTGATAACCCCAGGGGTTATCACCGTCAGTCATTCCGGGCAGCATCAACGTGATCACCCGGTGACCGCCGCGCGAAGCCGCTCGACGACCGGCCGCCACGACCAGGCTCCGTGCCAGGCACCGGGAATCAGCACGTAAGTCGACATGTGTTCTCAACGCGTCCTTAGGCGCCGTGATCGTGTCGGGTGGCGCTCACGCTCGTGGCCAGATCGCAGGCGTCGTTCTCGCTTCGTTGCATGGTGTCCTTATCTCGTTGATTACAACCGCTTTCGCGGATCCGCAGCATCGTCGACGGGCGGAACAGTTCGCGACATCACCCACCGAGCCGGGCGGCGCCTATTCGGGCCATGAGTTGTCGAGGATGATCTCCACGAAGTTGTCACGCCGGAACGCCGGGTCGAAGTGTTGCAGCACATCCGCATTCACCGTGCCGAACGTGGTGTGCGGGCGGTGCTTCATGCCGTCGTTGAAGGCGGCCAGGATGCGCCGCTTGAAGTCCGGCCGCCGATGGGCGGCCGTCACGGCGGCGATTGCATCGGGAGACAGGTCCTCGCGGCCGATGCCCAGCACGTCGGTTTCGACACCCGCTGTGACCAAGGCGATTTCGGGTTCGAGGAATTCGGGGATGCCGGGCGTGGTGTGCAGCGCGATGCCCAGCCACACCTTGGCGGCGTCGGCCTGGTCGACCCCGCGTTCCAACAGGAAATCACGCGCCGCGTTGGCGCTGTCCACCTCGAAGCGCAGAGTGGAGGTGCGGTAGCGATCGGTGAGTCCCAAATCGTGAAACATCGCCCCGGCGTATAGCAATTCGAGGTCCGGCTGCAGTCCCCGGCGCCGGCCCTGCAGCACACCGAACAGGAATACCCGGCGGGAATGGTCGAAGAGCAGATCGTCTTCGGCGTCGCGTATGTAGTCGGTGACCTCGCGCACCAGCTTGGTGTCCGGGACGACGATGTCGGCGATGGCTTCGATCGGCTGGGTGACCACGATCAACCTCCTGAGTTGGGCGATACTGGCTGTTAGTCTCCGGGCGTCCGGCTGTGAGCACCTGGGGCTTTTGAGCCGTCTTCACCACAGAACGCGACGCGATCGTCAATCGCTAGCCGGTCACCGCGGGCCGGTGCGACATCTTTCCCACAGATTGCGACAATGGGACCGTGGCTGAAGCCGGTGTGCGGTCGCGGGTTGTGGTCATCGTCGTCTTCGACGACGTAACGATGCTGGACGTCGCGGGAGCGGGGGAGGTATTCGCCGAAGCCAACCGATTCGGTGCCGACTATCACATAAAGATCGCATCGGTGGACGGTCGCGACGTCACGACCTCGATCGGCGCCCGGTTGGGCGTCACGGACGCGCTTTCGTCGATCGATTCGGCCGACATCATCATGGTCGCCGGCAGCGACAACCTGCCGCGGCGGGCGATCGATCCCGCGCTTGTCGACGCGGTCAAGTCGGCCGCGGAGCGGACCCGACGACTGGCCTCGATTTGCACGGGCTCGTTCATCCTGGCGCAGGCCGGCCTGCTCAACGGCCGGCGCGCCACCACGCATTGGCACGAAGCCCGGTTGTTCGCCCGCGCTTTTCCCGACGTCGCCGTCGAGCCGGACGCGCTTTTCGTCCGCGACGGCGACGTGTTCACCTCGGCCGGGGTGTCGTCGGGCATCGACCTGGCGCTGGCGCTCGTCGAGATGGATCACGGCACCGAGCTGGTCCGCGAAGTGGCCCGATGGTTGGTTGTCTATCTCAAGCGGGCGGGCGGCCAGTCGCAATTCTCGGTGCTGGTCGAGGCCGAACCCCCGCCCCAGTCCCCGCTGCGCAAGGTCACCGAAGCGATCTCGGCCGACCCGGCGGCCAATCACAGCGTGAAAACGCTTGCGGCGCAGGCCTCGCTGAGTACGCGGCAACTGACCCGGCTGTTCCAGTCCGGATTCGGCACCACGCCGGCCCGCTACGTCGAGATGGTGCGCATCGACGCCGCGCGTGCCGCGCTCGACGCCGGGCGCAGCGTCGCCGACACGGCGCGCCTTGCCGGGTTCGGTAGCACCGAAAGCCTCCGCCGGGTATTCGTCGACCAGCTCGGCGTCTCGCCGAAGGCGTACCGGGACAGATTCCGGACCGCGTCCCGCTGCTGAATGACGGGGAAATACTGATCCGTCATGCACATTGATGTGATGGCGGTCCCGCAGCCGCTGGACAGGGCGGTGACTTGGCCCGCGCAGCACCTCCATCGCGGCGGCCACCGCATGGGAGCTTCAAGAAGCGACCGGCGGGAACTTCCGGCTCGATCTCGGCGGACTATCGGCGATGTATGGCATTTGATCTCTTGCCCTCGCTTACGCCGGGAAGTGGAATGGCGGTGAAAACGCCATCGGGGTCGTAGTGTTTCTTGGCGGCGACGAGTCGAATGGCGTTCTCGCCGTAAGCATTTGCGATCTGCTCATGGTCGCCGGGCACGAGCAGGTTGGCGTAGCCGCCGGGAAGCGCGTGTGGGGCAAGTGCGGCCGAGGCCGCGTCGGCCCAGGCGCGATGACGGACGCTGTCCCCGCCCTCCCAGCCGGCGATGATCTCGACGACGAAATGTGGGCGGCGGTTCGCGAACGCGGTCTGGTCCGGGGCGACGAGGGTCGACGCGCCATGACAGTGATGGATGGAGATGCCGCTGCGCGGCGGGGTCAGTGTCCGGCCGATCTCGAGGAGCGCGTCGATGACCTCCGGTGTGTAGCCCGCGATCGTGCGAGTGTTGATCGCCCAGCACTGTCCACGGACATCCCATGCGTCGAATAGGCTCAGCCATTCGCGGTACGTCATGGGCGCGACCTGACCGCTCAGCGGCGTTCCGAGTTTAGTGAGCACGTCGACGGCGGCTTGGCCTGAAAGAAGATCGCCGCTCCAGGCCGGGGCTAGAAAAACGGCCGGATTTCCGTCCGGGCCCGACATCAGTCCACTCAGCACGGTCCACTCATCCGGTGCCGTCGACAACACCTCATCCAGCCCACGCCACACCGTCGCGCCCTGCGACCACGGAAACAGGATCATTCCGCCGATCAACCGGTCGAGCGGATGCAATTGCACCCGCATGGAAGTGACCACGCCGAAGTTGCCGCCACCACCGCGCAGCGCCCAGAAAAGCTCCGGCTCATGAGTCGCGTCGGCCTTCACGATCCGACCATCCGCCAGCACAACCTCGGCGCCGAGCAGGTTGTCTGATGCAAGGCCGAACCGCCCGTTGAGCGGCCCGTAGCCCCCGCCGAGTGTCAGGCCGGTGATGCCAACGCCGCCGCAGTTGCCGGTAGCGGCGACCAGCCCGTACGGCGCGACCGCGTCGATCAGGTCGGCGGCGATGACACCCCCACCCACTGTTGCGACCCGGGCCCCGCTATCGACGGTGACACTTCGCATCCCGGACATGTCGATCACCAGACCGCCGTCGCATACAGCGCGACCCGCCCAGTCGTGGCCGCCGCCGAGCACCGACAGCCGCATCCCTCGGTCACGCGCCACACGGATGGTTTGCTGTACGTCGCCCGGTGACTCGGCCCGCACGATCAAAGCCGGACGATGTTGCACCGCCCCGTTCCAGATCAACGGCACACCGTCGGCGGCCGCGCCTATTGCATCGGTCGTACTCATTTGGCTCCTACGGTTGGACGATGACGTCGAGCAAGAACGTCTGTCCGGACGCGACGGCTTCGAGGGCGCGCTTCACCGCCCCGGCCAGCTCGTCGGGTTTCTGCACGCGTTCACCCGTGCCGCCGTAGGCTTCGGCCTGCTTCACGTAGTCGGGCATTGGCTCAATGACGTTGCCGACGAAGTTCGCTTCGCGGACCGCGGCGCTATCGGGGTAGTACTTGAGGAGATTCCGGGTCTGGGATGCGTACTGCCGGTTGTTGCACAGCACGATGAACAGCGGGGCGCCGTGTTCCTCTGCGAATCCGAGGGCAGCCGGAACGGGATTGTAGTGCCACGCCCCGTCGCCGACGATGCAGACGACCGGCTGACCGGGGCGCGCCAGTTTGACGCCGAGCGCGGTGCCCAGCCCGGTGCCCAGCGCCCCGGCCCATCCGCGATACTGCTGGAAAGGCTTGCGGGCGTATAGGAACTGAATCATCTGCGGCACTTGAGACGTGATCTCATCGACACATATCGCGTCCTCGGGCAGCGCATCGTGCAACGCGCCGAACAAGCTGGCTGCTGGCACGAAATCGGTTGCCTGCGAGGCCAATTGGCGGGCCTCTTCGATGCCGTGGGCGCGGATGCTCTGCGTAAAGCCGGCCCACCGCTCGCCGGCCTCGACCCGTGCAGCCGACCGCGTTCGCAGATTGGACGCGAGGCCAGCCAGGTTGAGCGAGAGGTCGCCCGCGACCGCCTCGGTGGTGGGGTATCCCCAGTAGGCGGCTCGCGGGCGCAGCGGGTCTTGCTCGAGGTGGATGACGGCGCATCCTGGGCGTAACACCGCATTTGGCGGGTGCCATAGTCCGTTGCAGCCGGCCAGGAGTACGGCGTCGGCTTCGCCCAACACCGCTTCCACCGGCCCCGCCCCGTACAGCGGATGCGACCGCGGGAAGTTGTGATAGGCGGGATTCCAGAATTCGAATACGGGCGCCGACAGTGCCTCGGCAATTTCTTTTAGGGCGTTGCGGTCAGCGTCGGTGCGCCCGCCGTGTTCGGTGATGATGACGGGATTGGTGGCGCCCACGAGAATTTCGGCCACTCGGTCGATATGTTCTGGTGTCGCGACAATCGGCGCCGGGGAAACCCAGGCGGGGACTTCAGGGTGACCGTCGGCCATCAACAACTGAAATGGAACCTCGAGCAACGTTGGTCCCGTTGGGACGGACTCGGCGATGAAGCAGGCGCGCCGGAGTTCATGAACCAGATCCGAAGGCGTGCGTGCGCGCTTCGCCCACTTGACGACGACTTCGCCATGGCGGGCCGGGCCAGCATGGTCAGTGAGCAGTGAGGGCCATTCGGCACCAGGATCCCCGTCGGGGTCATCGCCATAGCTCAGCGTGTCGGGCGACAGCACCGTCATCGGTGTGCGCTCCTGCAGCGCGGTGCTCAGCGCCATCGACGCGTTTTGAACTCCCAGTGATGTCGGCAAGAAGACGATCTGGCTTCGGCCGGTGGCCTTGTAGTAGCCCGATGCCAGGCTTACCGCAAGCAACTCATGACGACATCGGAAGTAGCGCAGCGTCATGTCATCGGCCCGCCGGGCAAGCGCTTCCCACACCGGCGCCATCACGGCGATGGGAGAGGCGAAAATGCAGTCCACGCCCTGAGATTGCAGCTGCGCCAGTAATACTTCCGCGCCGTTCTTGGCCGCATCTCCCGTCACACTTGTGACGTTAAGAAGCGACGGGGGCCACGGCCAGCCCGTGCCCACTCAGTGGGTTTTCCCGCCGGTCACCCTTTCACGGCGTGCGAAGGAGGCTGACGATGCGGGTCCCGGTCGCCCTGGTGGCAGCCAGCAGTCCGAGCGGAGGGCGCCGTTGGGCGATGACAGTCGACACGGCTGCCGCCGCATTGCCGCCGAGAGGAATCGCTACGGCAACACAGCTGAGATTCGCGTGTACGCCGCCGGCATCCACTATTGGTGCGGCACGGCCTAATTCGGCATAGGCGCGCGCCGCCGCGGTGCCCGACGGTACCTTGGCTCCGGGTTCGGCTGTGAATCCCACCGGTACGCGGGCGTCCACCGCGTCCAGGAACACCGGTTCCCCGCCGATCACCGCAGACAACTGAACCGCAGCCCCCGTGGCGGTCGCGAGTTCGGCGATCGGTCGCCGGGCGACCACGCGCAATTGCCGCTCCGGGCTCACCCGCGAACCCAACCCCAACAAGCTCGCGCCGAGTCGGTAGCGGGTACCGTCACGCCTGACCGCCCCGACGGCGATCAACTGCTGCAGCAGTCGACGGACCGTCTCCCGCGGGATCCCGCTCGCATTCGCCAACTCAAGCAGCCGCACCGGTTCCAACGCACCCACGTGTTCCAGCAGTTCAAATGCGCTCTCGATGACGCCGCGACCGTCGTGGCGAAACGAGCCGCCCGTCGCGCCCGCATGCCTACCCCCGGCCATAGACTCGGTCATCCGATCCGTTTCGGACTGGCCCACCATCGACTCCTTTAGCCTGCCGTTGCCGGCAACGAGATCACGCCCCGCAATAGCAACGCACGAACACGTCCGATCTATGCCGAGTGCCGAGAAACCAATATCTGTTTGTCTGGCCAGGTAGTCAGTTAACGCAGGGCGGCTCAGCAGACCACGAAGGCAAGCTATTTGGTGTTGTTGTACTTGGTGATCGCGTCGTCCAACCGCTGCAGCGCGGCCCCGTAGCCGGCGAAGTCGCCCTTCTTCTGCGCGTCCTTGGCCGCGCCCAGCGCCGCCTGAATCTCTTGCAGCGCGGCGGCTTTGGCCGGCGACAGGGTCACCGACCCGTCCGGCACCGGCGGAACAGCCGCCACCGGCGGCGGCGCACCCGGTGCTGCGGCCGGCGGGGGCGGCTGTTCCGCCGGTGCCGGACGGGTCGGTGACCTGAATGTTCGTGGCGGCCGCGCCCGCGCCGGGACCGAACAATCCGGTCAGCGCGTCGCGCACGGTCGGGCCGTAGCCGATCTTGTCGTTGTACATCATCGCCACCCGGATCAGCCGCGGATACGACGACGCGGCGTCGCTGGCCCCCGGGGAGGCGTACACCGGCTCGACGTACAGCAGGCCACCCTGCCCCACCGGCAGGGTGAGCAGGTTGCCCCAGCGGATCCGGTTCTGGTTGTCGCGCCCGATCACGCCGAGGTCCTGGGACACCGCCGGATCGGTGGTGATCGCGTTGTTGGCCAGCTTGGGCCCGTTGACCTGGCCCGGGATGGTCAGCACGGTGATCCTGCCGTAGGTCGCCGGGTCGGAGCTGGCGCTGATGTAGGCCGCCAGATAGTCACGCTTGAACCTGTTCATCGCGCTGGTCAGCTGATACGAAGACGAATTGTCGTTCTTGGCAATGTTTTTCGCCACGATGTAATACGGCGGCTGATAGCTGCTGGCGGTCGGGTTCGGGTCCAGCGGCACATCCCAGAAGTCCGAGGTGGAGAAGAACGTCACCGGATCGTTGACGTGGTATTTGGCCAGCAGCATCCGCTGCACCTTGAACAGGTCCTCGGGATAGCGCAGGTGCTCGGCCAGCTCGGGGGTGATGTCGCTCTTGGGCTTGACCGTGCCGGGGAAGACCTGCATCCACGCCTTGAGCACCGGATCCTGCTCGTCCTGCTGATACAGCGTGACGGTGCCGTCATAGGCGTCCACCGTGGCCTTCACCGAGTTGCGGATGTAGGAGACGTCCTTATTGGGGGCCAGCTTGTTGAAGGCCACCTCGTTGGAGTCGGCGGTGGCCGATTCCAACGAGGTCAGTTCGGAATACGGGTAGTTGTCCAGGGTCGTGTAGCCGTCGATGATCCACACCAGTCGCTTGTTGACGATCGCCGGGTACACCGAGCTGTCGGTGGTCAGCCAGGGCGCCACCGCCTCCACCCGGCGGGCCGGGTCGCGGTTGAACAGGATCCGGCTGTTGGAGCCGATCACGTTGGAGAACAGGAAGTTTCGCTCTGCGAACTTGGCGGCGAACACGCTGCGCGACAGCCAGTCGCCGACGGGCACTCCCCCGAGCCCGGTGTAGGTGTAGTTCTTGGTGTCGGCGCTGGTCTCGTAGTCGTACTCGCGGTCGGCACCGTTGCGTCCGACGATCGCGTAGTCGGCCGACGTGTTGGAGATGACCGGGCCGTAGTAGATGCGCGGCTGGTCGAGCTGCGCCGGGCCGTCGGACACCACGTTGCCGTTGGCGCCCACGACGTTGACCAGGAATTCGGGATAGCCGCCGTTCTGGTTGGGGTCGTTGGCGATTCCGCGCACCGTGTTGGCCGGCGAGGCGATGAACCCGTTGCCGTGGGTGTATACGGTGTGCCGGTTGATCCAGTCCCGCTGGTTGTCGATCAGCCGGTCGGGGTTGAGTTCGCGGGCCGCGACGACGTAGTCGCGCAGCGAGCCGTTGCGGTCGACGTACCGGTCGATGGACAGCTGGTCGGGGAAATAGTAGAAGTTCTTGCCCTGCTGGAACTGCGTGAACGCCGGGCTGACGATCGTCGGGTCGAGCAGCCGGATGTTGGAGGTGGTCGCCCGGTCGTCGGCCACCTGCTGGGCAGTGGCCTGGGTGTCGCCGGCGTAGGTGCGATAGGTCACCACGTCCGAGGTCAAGCCATACGCCTGCCGCGTCGCGGTGATGCTGCGGCCGATGTACTCGCTTTCCTTCTGCGCGGCATTGGGTTTGACGCTGATCTGCTCGACGATCAGCGGCCACCCGGCGCCAACGATCAGCGACGACAGCAGCAACAACACCAGGCCGATCGCGGGAATCCGCAAGTCGCGCAGGACGATCGCGGAGAAGACCGCGCCCGCGCAGATCAACGCGATCGCCATCAGGATCAGCTTCGCCGGCAGCACCGCGTTGATGTCGGTGTACCCGGCGCCGGTGAAGGGCTTCCCGCCGCGGGTGTGGGACAACAGCTCGTAGCGGTCCAGCCAGTACGCGACCGCCTTGAGCACCACCAACAACCCCACCAGGGTGACCAGCTGGATGCGGGCCGAGCGGCTCAGCGCGCCGGTGCGGCCCGACAGCCGGATGCCGCCAAAGATGTAGTGCGTCAACAGGTTGGCCACGAAGGCCAGGAATACGGCGACGAACAGGTAGCTGAGCAGCAGCCGGTAGAACGGCAGGTCGAACGCGTAGAAGCCGAGATCCTTGCCGAACTGTGGGTCCCGGATGCCGAAGTCCCCGCCGTGCATGAACAGTTGGATTCGCACCCAATAGCTTTGCGCGACGATGCCGGCCAGCAGGCCGATCGCGATCGGCACCCCGATGCCGACCAGCCGCAACCTCGACAGGACGACGGCGCGGTAGCGGGCCACCGGGTCGTTGTCGTTGCTCGGCACGAACACCGGGCGGGTGCGGTAGCCCACCGCCAGACCGGCGAACACGATCCCGCCCACCAGCAGACCGGCCACCAGGAAGACCACGAAACGGGTGACCAGCACGGTCGTGAACACCGAGCGGTAGCCCAGCTCGCCGAACCACAGCCAGTCCACATACGCGTCGATCAGCCGCGGACCGGCGAGCAGCAAAGCGATCACACCGAGTGCGATCAGGATCAGAATCCGGCTACGCCGGGTCAGCTTCGGCATCCGTGCGGTGGGCCGCATCCCCACTGGCTACGCTCCCTGCTCGATTGATCGACGGTGACAACTCTACGCATCGGGCGACCTGCGATCCCGGCCGTGCTTTCAGCAGGTCGGCGGCTGCCCCCCCGACGTGACCGCGTGCAGCGCCTCGACCGCCTGGCCGAGGGTCTCCACCTTCACCAGGCGCAGGCCGGACGGGTTGTCCGAGTTCGCCTCGTAACAGTTCTTGGCCGGCACCAGGAACACGGTCGCACCGGCCGCGTGGGCCGCGACCATCTTGTGCGTGATGCCGCCGATCTGGCCGACCTTCCCGTCGGCCGAGATGGTGCCGGTCCCCGCGATGAACTTCGACCCGGCCAGGTCACCGGTGGTCAGCTTGTCGACCACCGCCAGGCTGAACATCAAGCCGGCCGACGGGCCGCCCACGTTGGCGAGGTTGAAGTTGACCACGAAAGGCGCCCAGGGCGCGGTCAGGACGGCCACACCGAGGAAGCCGTAGTCGCGGTCCTTGTTCGCGCCGAGCGTAATTTGCGTGACGCCGGCCGGTTCGTTCTTGCGCCGGTAATCGATCGTCACCGTCTGACCGGGTTTGGTGCCCTTGAGCAGCCCGGTGAACTGCTCGACGTCGGCCACCGGGGTGCCGTTGACGGCGTCGATGGCGTCGCCGTCCTTCAGCTTGCCCGCCGACGGGCCCGGATCGGTGACCTTCGCGACGGTGACCGCGGCCGGGTACTTGAGGTAGCCCAGGGCGGCGTACTCGGCACTGTCCTCGGAGTCCTTGAAGTCCGCGTTGTTGGCCTTGTCGACCTCGTCCCGCGACTTGCCCGGCGGGTAGATCAGGTCGCGCGGGACCAGCTGCTCCTGGCCGGAGAGCCACAGCGTCAGCGCCTCCCCCAGGGTCAGCTCGTCGCGCTGAGAGACCGTGGTCATGTTCAGGTGCCCGGTGGTCGGATGCGTCGCGGTGCCCTCGATCGCCACCACCTGCTTGCCGTCGACCTCGCCGAGCGTGTCGAAGGTGGGGCCGGGGCCCAGCGAGACGAACGGCACCGTCACCACCGCGAGCAACACGCCGAAGACCAGGATCGGCACCAGCGCGACCATCAAGGTCAGAATCCGCCTGTTCACGCCGATCACACTAGACGGCGCCCGACGCGCCCGGTTCAGCCACAAGCTGACCCGAGACCGCCCCTCGGGTTCCCGCGGTGAGTACCGTTGACGGTATGGCTGACCTGCCTTTCGGCTTCTCCCCCGGAGAAGACCCCGACAAACCCGGGAAGAAGGACCCCCACTCGGGGTCCGGCGGCTCCGATCCGTTCGGGGCGTTCGGGATGGGCGACCTGGGACAGATCTTCACCCAGCTCGGTCAAATGTTTTCCAGCGCCGGCACCGTGATGGCCGGCGGCGAGACGTCGGGACCGGTCAACTACGAGTTGGCGCGCCGGGTGGCGACCAACTCGATCGGGTTCGTGGCGCCGATCCCGGCCACCACGCAGTCGGCGATCGCCGACGCGGTGCACCTCGCCGAAACCTGGCTGGACGGCGCCACCGCGCTGCCCGCGGGCACGAGCAAGGCGGTGGGCTGGACTCCGGCCGACTGGGTCGACAACAGCCTCCAGACGTGGAAGCGGTTGTGCGACCCGATGGCGCAGCAGATTTCGACGGTCTGGGCGTCGTCGCTGCCCGAGGAGGCCAAGAGCATGGCCGGCCCGCTGATGGCGGTGATGTCGCAGATGGGCGGCATGGCGTTCGGCTCCCAGCTGGGGCAGGCGCTCGGCCGGCTGTCGCGCGAGGTGCTGACGTCGACCGACATCGGCCTTCCGTTGGGGCCCAAGGGCGTCGCCGCCATCCTTCCCGACGCCGTCGAGTCGTTCGCGGCCGGACTCGAGCAGCCCCGCAGCGAGATCCTGACGTTCCTGGCCGCACGGGAGGCCGCCCACCACCGGCTGTTCAGCCACGTGCCCTGGCTCTCGAGCCAGCTGCTGGGCGCCGTCGAGGCCTACGCGCGCGGCATGCAGATCGACATGAGCGGGATCGAGGAGCTGGCCCGCGACTTCAACCCGGCGACGTTGTCCGATCCGGCTGCCATCGAAAACCTCTTGGGACAAGGCGTTTTCGAGCCCAAGGCGACCCCGGCGCAGACGCAGGCGCTGGAACGCCTCGAGACGCTGCTGGCGTTGATCGAGGGCTGGGTGCAGGTGGTGGTGACCGCGGCCCTGGGCGACCGCATCCCGGGGGCGGCCGCGCTCAGCGAGACGCTGCGCCGCCGCCGCGCCACCGGCGGTCCGGCCGAGCAGACGTTCGCGACCCTGGTGGGCCTGGAGCTGCGGCCCCGCAAGATGCGCGAAGCCGCCGCCCTGTGGGAGCGCCTCACCGAGGCCGCCGGCGTGGACGCCCGCGACGCCATCTGGCAACACCCCGACCTGTTGCCCGACGCCGAGGACCTCGACGACCCGGCCGGCTTCATCGACCGGGTCATCGGCGGTGACACCAGCGGCATCGACGAGGCGATCGCCAAGCTGGAGGAGAACCCCGAGGACCCGGGCCCCGGTCCCGTGCAAAACTGACTCGCGCCATACCACGAAACACCCTGCCTCACAAGGTAATTCGCGCATAGTTCACGCACTGTTCCCCACGTCTACGGGTAGCGTGCGCGATGCTTGGCAAAGGTCGATCGGGTCGGCCCGGTGCACTACGCTAGCAACGCGATGCTGGCTACGGACGGATCGATTGAGGTGGGGAAATGCGAACACAACCAATCTTCGCTGCGGGGCTGGCGGTAGTCGCCCTGGCCTTCAGCGCAGGGCTCGCGCAAGCGGATCCTGCCCCGGACCCGAATGACCCCGGCAACATAGCCAACTGGCCCTGCGGCGTGACGGTCGGACCGGTAACCACGACGAACGGAACGGTCATCGGCATACGCGGCGGCAAGCCGTGCCCACCACCGCCGCCGCCGCCGCCCGCACCGGCCGGACAACCCTGACGCTTACGGCCAAGGTTGACGGCGACGCGATCCCACGTTGGTCCTGTGGATAACTGACCGGGCCCATCGCCTCCGGCGTGGCACAGTGCACCCGTGTCACCGGTTCCCACCTATGCGCTGGACCCGGCCATGCCGGTGCTGCTGCGCCCCGACGGCGCGGTGCAGGTCGGCTGGGATCCCCGCCGGGCCGTGCTGGTGCGCCCCCCGGGTGACCTGACCGCGGCGGAGCTGGCCGGCTTGCTGCGGTCCATGCGATCACCGATGCCGCTCTCGGAGTTGCGCCGCCGGGCCGCCGACCGCGGCCTGCAGGACGCCGCGGGGCTGAGCGACCTGGTCGCCCGGCTGGTCGGTGCGGGCGTCGCCACCGAATGCGCGACGTCCCGCGGCCGGGCGCCGTCCATCCGGATCCACGGCCGCGGACCGCTCTCGGAGCTGCTGGTCGAGGCGTTGCGCTGCTCGGGCGCACGGATCGCCCACAGCAGCCAACCGCACGCCGCCGTGTCGGTCGGCGCCGTCGACCTGGTGGTGCTGTCCGATTACCTGGTCGCCGATCCCCGCATGGTCCGCGAGTTGCACGCCGAGCGCGTCCCCCACCTGCCGGTACGGGTCCGTGACGGCGTCGGGCTGGTCGGTCCGCTGGTCATCCCCGGCACCACCAGTTGCCTGGGCTGCGCCGACCTGCATCGGCGCGACCGCGACGCGGCGTGGCCGGCGATCTCGGCGCAGCTGCGGGAAACCGTCGGCGTGGCCGACCGGGCCACGCTGCTGGCGACCGCGGCGCTGGCGCTGAGCCAGGTGAACCGGGTGATCGCGGCGGTCCGCAACCAAGAGGCCGTACCCGAGCCCCAGACGTTGAACGCCACACTGGAATTCGACCTCAACGCGGGCGTCATCGTCGCGCGCGAATGGACCCGGCATCCGCTCTGCGCGTGCTGACGGCGCGGAACTAACCCAGGCGCCCCTGCTCCGGAACGTTCGCCGACACCGATTCGTAGGCCGTCGCGAGCTGGTGCAGGATCTCCGCGGTCAGGGTGCGGTCGGTGCGGTGTTTGTCCAGCGTTTCGATGATCGCCCTGAACAGGGAGTCCGCGGCGTCGTGCTGCGATTGTTTTGCTGACATAGCCTGGCCGATACCGCCTTTCGGAAGCGTCCTTCGCGGGGCCGGCTGGTGCGACCCGCAAGGACAACTTAGGGCCACCGGCCGCCGGCCGCGCGGCTAGGAGATGTTGTGAAGATCAAGCGCGAGCCGAGCCGGCCGTCATGGATGATGGATACGTGGCAGACATCAAACGTGGCCGTGCGGCGCGGAACGCGAAGCTGGCCAGCATCCCGGTCGGCTTCGCCGGCCGCGCGGCGCTCGGCTTCGGCAAACGGCTGACCGGCAAGTCGAGGGACGAAGTCCAGGCCGAATTGATGGAGAAAGCCGCCAACCAGCTGTTCACCGTCTTGGGCGAGCTCAAAGGCGGGGCGATGAAGGTGGGCCAGGCCCTGTCGGTCATGGAGGCCGCCATCCCGGACGAGTACGGCGAGCCGTACCGCGAGGCGTTGACCAAGCTGCAGAAGGATGCCCCGCCGCTGCCGGCCAACAAGGTGCATCGGGTGCTCGACGGCCAGCTGGGCACCAAGTGGCGCGAACGGTTCAGTTCGTTCGACGACAAGCCCGTCGCGTCGGCCAGCATCGGCCAGGTGCACAAGGCGGTCTGGTCCGACGGCCGCCCGGTGGCCGTCAAGATCCAGTACCCGGGCGCCGACGAGGCGCTGCGCGCCGACCTCAAGACCATGCAGCGGATGGTCGGCGTGGTCAAACAGCTCGCCCCGGGCGCCGACGTCCAGGGCATCGTCGACGAACTCGTCGAACGCACCGAGATGGAACTCGACTACCGGCTGGAGGCCGACAACCAGCGCGCGTTCGCCAAGGCCTACGAGGGACACCCGCACTTCGCGATCCCCCACGTCGTTGCCAGCGCACCCAAGGTCGTGGTCCAGGAGTGGATCGACGGCTTGCCGCTGGCCGAGATCATCCGCACCGGCACCCGCGAGCAGCGCGACCTCATCGGCACGCGGCTGCTCGAGCTCACCTTCGACGCGCCGCGACGGCTGGGGATGCTGCACGGCGACGCCCACCCGGGCAACTTCATGCTGCTGCCCGACGACCGGATGGGCGTCATCGACTTCGGCGCCGTCGCCCCCCTTCCGGGCGGCTACCCGATCGAGCTGGGCATGACGATCCGCCTGGCCCGCGACAAGAACTACGACCTGCTGTTGCCGACGATGGAGAAGGTCGGGTTCATCCAGAAAGGCCAGCAGGTGTCGGTGCGCGACATCGACGAGATGCTGCGCCAGTACGTCGAGCCCATCGAGGTCGACGAATTCCACTACACGCGCAAGTGGCTGCAGCGCATGACCGTGGGCCAGATCGACCGGTCGGTGTCGCAGATCAAGACCGCCCGGCAGATGGACCTGCCGCCCAAGCTGGCCATCCCGATGCGCGTCATCGCCTCGGTGGCCGCGATCCTGTGCCAGCTGGACGCCCGGGTGCCGATCAAGGCGCTGTCCGAGGAGCTGATCCCCGGCTTCGCCGAGCCCGACAGCGCCATCGTCTAGGCCGCGGCCTCGTCTTTGCGGGGCCGCCCGCGCGGTCGTTTGAAGGTCAGGATCGAGCCCCGGTCGAGGATCTCGCCGCCCCACACCCCCCACGGCTCGGCCCGCTCCAGCGCCGACGCCAGGCACTGCCGCCGGATCGGGCAGCCCCCGCAGAGGGCCTTGGCGCGCTCGAGGTCGGCCGGGGCGTCAGCGAACCAGAGGTCGGGGTCGCCGGCGTGACACGGCAACACCGCCGACGGCTGTCCGGGGACGGTCAGTACCGGCATGTCCTGCTCACCTGCTTCCTGGTCGGGGCTTCCTTCTTGTTCGGATCCGGACCAGGTAGCGGGCTTGCGCCCGAAAAGACTGTGGCCACGGATCCTTGACTTCGGGTCCGTGGCCATTCGGTGAAAACCGGGGAGTTACGTAGCCATTCGGTGGACCCCGAGTCGCACGGACGCGTTCGTCGCGGCGGCGGCGGCGCGATGCTTGAGCGCGGCCGCCGGCACGGCGGTGTGGGCGGCATGCTTAAGCGCGGCCGCCAGGACGGCCACGCCCACACCGAACACGTCGTTGATCATCGCGGCCACCCTCCTTCCATTAGCGCAGGACGCGGTTTCGAGGGTAGATCGTCGCCGCCGTTCACCACAACCGATTTTCTGACCTGCGCCTTTACCGGTCAGCGTGCGCGTACCAGCTCCAGGACGTCGGGCCCGTACTGTTCCAGCTTGCGCGCGCCGATGCCGGGGATGGCGATCAGCGCGTCCTCGTCGTCGGGCCGCAGCTCGGCGATCGCGATCAGCGTGTTGTCGGTGAACACGACGTACGCGGGCACCTTCTGCTCCTTGGCGATGTCCAGCCGCCACGCCTTGAGCCGCAGTAGCAACTCCTCGTCGACGTCGGCCGCACACGTCTCACAGCGCCGCAGCATGACCGCCGCCGCGGTGGACAGGTCCTTGTTGCAGATCCGGCAGCGCGTCGCGGTGCCCTTGTTGCGACGGGACTTGGCCGGCGTGGCGTCGGCGCGCGCCTGCGGCGCGATGCCGTTCAGGAACCGTGACGGCTTGCGGCCCTGCCGCCCGCCGGGGCTGCGGGCCAGCGCCCAGCTGAGCGCCAGATGCGTTCGCGCCCTGGTGATTCCGACGTAGAGCAGCCGACGCTCCTCTTCGACGGCCTCGCTGTCGGGGCCGTGCGCCAGCGCGTGCGAGATGGGCATGGTGCCGTCGGCCAGGCCGACCAGGAACACCGCATCCCACTCCAGACCCTTGGCTGCGTGCAGCGAGGCCAGCGTGACGCCCTGCACCACCGGTGGGTGCCGCGCGTCCGCGCGCAACCGGAGTTCGGCGAGCAGGCCGGTGAGCTCCAGCTGCGGCCGCTGAGCCACCTCGTCGTCGACCAACTCGGCCAGCGCGGTCAGCGCCTCCCAGCGCTCCCGGGCGCGGGTGCCGACCGGCGGCTCCGCCGTCAGCCCGAGGGGTTCCAGGACCCCCCGCACGACCGCGGGCAGCGGCCCCGCCGAACCGTTTTCGGCACCGCGCTCGGCCGCCCGCTGCAGTGCCACCAGCGCCTGCTTGATCTCTTGACGGGTGAAGAACCCCTCGCCGCCCCGGACCTGATAGGGGATGCCGGCCTCGGTCAACGCCTCCTCATAGGCCTCCGACTGGGCATTGACGCGGTACAGCACGGCGATCTCCGACGACGGAGTGCCCGATTCGATCAGCCGGGCTATCGAAGCCGCGACCGCGGCGGCCTCGGCCGGTTCGTCGGGATGCTCGCGGAACGACGGCGCCGGCCCCGGCGGGCGCTGGCCCACCAGGTGCAGCTTGCTGCCGGCGACCCGGCCGCGCGCCGCGGCGATCACCTGGTTGGCCAGCGACACCACCTGGGGGGTGGAGCGGTAGTCACGTTCCAGGCGGACCACAGTGGCGTCGGGATAGCGCCGCGAGAAGTCGAGCAGGAAGCGCGGTGAGGCCCCGGTGAACGAATAGATGGTCTGGTTGGCGTCGCCGACGACGGTCAGGTCGTCCCGGTCGCCGAGCCACGCCGTGAGCACCCGCTGCTGCAGGGGGGTGACGTCCTGGTATTCGTCGACGACGAAGCAGCGGTAGCGGCCCCGGAACTCGTCGGCCACCGCGGCGTCGTTCTCGATCGCGGCGGCGGTGTGCAGCAGCAGGTCGTCGAAGTCGAGCAGCGTCACGGACTCGTCGCGAACCTTCAGCGCCTCGTAAGCGGCGTACACGGTCGCGACCCGGGCGGCGTCCAACGGGATGTCCCGGCCGGCCGCCGCCACGGCGGCCGGGTAGTCCTCGGGACCGATCAGCGACGCCTTGGCCCACTCGATCTCGCCCGCCAAGTCGCGGACGTCCTCGGTGCTGGCGTTGATCCGGGAGCGGCTGGCCGCCCGCGCCACCACCGCGAACTTGGTGTCCAGCAGCTGCCAGCCGGTGTCGCCGACCACCCGGGGCCAGAAGTACCGCAGCTGCCGGTGCGCGGCGGCGTGAAATGTCAGGGCCTGCACCCCGCCGACGCCGGTGTCCGTGCCCGCGGCGGCGTCCAGCGCGCGCAGCCGGGAACGCATCTCCCCCGCGGCCCGCTGGGTGAAGGTGACCGCCAGCACCTGCCCGGCGGCCACGTGACCGCTCGCCACCAGCTGGGCGATGCGGTGCGTGATGGTGCGGGTCTTGCCGGTCCCGGCGCCCGCGAGCACACAGACCGGGCCGCGCGGAGCCAGCACCGCCTCGCGCTGCTCGTCGTCCAGCCCGGCGGTCAAGGCGTCGGCGACCGTCGGCATGGCGTCCATCTTGACAGCGAAGGCCGACAAAGCGGGGCGCCGCCCGGTGCGCGTCGGCGAGTTGCCGTGACACGCCGGCACGCGCGCGACGCCCCCGGCGCGGAACACGGTGCCGCCCGGCTACGTTAACGGGCTATGACCTCTGCCCCGATCACCGTCTACACCACCTCGTGGTGTGGCTACTGCCACCGCCTGATGACCGTGCTGAAGTCCAACGGAATCCCTTACCAGGCGGTCGACATCGAGCAGGACCCCGCGGCGGCCGAGTTCGTCGGTTCGGTCAACGGCGGCAACAGGACGGTCCCGACGGTGAAGTTCGCCGACGGGTCGACGCTGACCAACCCGAGTGCGGCCCAGGTCAAGGCCAAACTCGCCGAGACCGGAGCCTGAGGTCCCGGCGCGTCGACACGCCGCCGGCGTTGACCAAGTACTCATCGGACTCGCCGCGCGGCCCTAACATAGGTGACCATGGCGTCGAGTTCGCGGTCGAGCCGTTTTCGCCGGCGCCTGTCGGTGCTGGGCAGGGCTTCGGCCGTCATCGCCTGCGGCGCCGCGGTGGTCGTGTCGGCGTGCTCGCACCCGCCGAGCAAAACCGCGGCGACGGCTCCCGAACACGCCTACGCCGAATCATTGGTCATCAGCCTGGCCGACGCGCGTCGCATCGCCAATTTCGAAGGGCTGCAACCGTATTCGTATGCCGACCGGCACGAACCACCGCGCGATAACGTCGGCAGCCCGCCCGGCCCCTGCCGCGCGGTCGGATCCACCGACCTCACGTTCGCCGGGGGCTGGAAGGAATACCGCTCGGTGGGCTACAGCGGCTCGACCGACGACCTGAGGCCCGGCGGCATCGCCCCGATCAACGAGATCACCAACACCGTCGCCGTCTATCCCGACGCGACCGCCGCGCGCGGAGCGCTCAACCAGCTGAACGCGACACTGGACCAGTGCGTTTCGCTGCATCACACCGGCTACGACTTCGTCCTGAACAAGCCGGACACGCAGACGCTCAAGCTCGGCTCCGACGGGTGGATTCACCTGTACGCGGTGAAGTCCTCGGTGCTGGTGTCCGTGGGCGTGCTCGGCATCGAACCCACCGAGCAGGTCGCCAACACGGTCCTGCAGACGGTGACCGACCGCATCAAGTAGGGGTCAGTCGAGCGCGGCCCAGGACTCGATGATCACCCGCGCGATCGAGATCGACCCCGGCAGCAGCAATTTCGACTCCGCCGAACTGGACCAGTCGCCGGCCGCCAGCGCCGCGCGCACCTCGTCGCGGGTGAACCAGGCCGCCTCGGCGATCTCGCCGTCGTTGAACGAGAAGTCCTCCGCCGGGTCCGCGACGGCGTGGAAGCCGACCATCAGCGAGCGGGGGAACGGCCACGGCTGGCTGCCCAGGTAACGCACGTCGCTTACGGACAGGCCGATTTCCTCGCGGATCTCGCGCGCGACGCAGACCTCGAACGATTCACCGGCCTCGACGAATCCGGCCAGCAGCGAGAACATCCGCTCCGGCCACACCGCCTGGCGGGCCAGCACCGCGCGGTCACCGCCGTCGTGGACCAGGCAGATCACCGCCGGGTCGATGCGCGGGAACTCCTCGTGACCGGTGACGGGGTTGACTCGCGCCCAGCCCGCCCGCGCCGGCCTGGTCGGTGAACCGTCCACAGAGCTGTACCGGGCGGAGTCATGCCAATTGAGCAGCGCGAGCGCCGACGACACCAGCTGGCTGCTGGTGTCGTCCAGGATGGAGCCGAGCCCGCGCAGGTTCACCACCTCGGCGCGCACGTCCGGGTCCTCGGGCGCCTCCAGCGCGCCGCGGACGGCCCACACGTGCCGGTCGTTGTCGATGCGGCCCAGGAACACCGCATCCGGTGGCGGCGTGTCGCCCAGCCGGGCCGCGGCGCCGAGCACCACTCGGCCGTCGGCGACCAGCACCTGGCTGCGCGAATCCACCCGCAGCAGCGCCGCGTCGGCCCACCCGGCGGCGGCCGCTTCGACGTCGGTGCGCAGTTGGTCGGCGCGGTCGGCACCGACACGCGACAGCAACGGGACGTTGTGCAGCTGAAAGTCCGCGATCGCCATCAGTGCCCGGCCTGCCGGATGTAGAGCAGCCGGTCGTTGGCCTCCACAGCGTCCACCTCGGGCGCCCCGATACGCAGCAGCTGGCCGTCGCGCACCACGCCGAGCACGATGTCGCGCAGATGCCGCGGGGAGCCGCCGACCTCGGCCGGCTCCACCTCCCGCTCGGCGATCGCCAGCCCGACGTCGGGGGTCAGCAGGTCCTCGATCATCTGCACGACGCTGGGCGTGGTCGTGGCCAGGCCGAGGAGGCGCCCGGCGGTCGCCGAGGACACCACCACCGAGTCCGCGCCCGATTGCTGTAGCAGGTGCTGGTTTTCGGCCTCCCGGATGGACGCCACGATCTTGGCGTTGGGCGCGATCTCCCGCGCGGTCAACGTCACCAGCACCGCGGTGTCGTCGCGGCTGGTGGCCACGATGATCGAGGCCGCGTGTTGCGCGCCGGCCAGCCGCAGCACGTCGGCCTTGGTGGCGTCGCCGTGCACGGTGACCAGCCCGGCGCTGGCGGCGTGCTCGAGGGTGGTCCGATCGGTATCGACGACGACGACGTCGCCCTGGGCGGCCTCGTCACCGAGGATGGCGGCGACCGCCGTCTTCCCCTTGGTGCCGTAGCCGATCACGATCGTGTGGTTGCGCACTCTGCTCCTCCAACGCTGAATCTTCCACCCTTGCCGGGACCGCTCGGAGAGCACTTCCAAGGTCGTGCCGACCAACACGGCCAGGAAGGCGATCCGCAGCGCCGTGAAGATCAGGGTGTGCACCAAGCGCGCGGTTTCGGTGTACGGGGTGATGTCGCCGTAGCCGGTCGTCGAGAGCGACACCGCCGAGAAGTACACGCAGTCCAGGAATGTCAGCGGCTGGCCCCGCACATCGCGGTACCCGTTGCGGTCCGCGTAGACGATGACGGCCGCGGCGAACAACACCACCAAGGCGATGGCCACCCGGCGGGTGATGACGCGGATGGGGCTGGCGTGCTCCTCGGGGATGCGCACCACGCCGACCAACTGATGGCCTCGCTGGGCGGACAGCGTCTCTTCCAGACTGCTCAGTTGCCGGGACTTACCGTTGCGCACGGCGGTCCGTGATCGGCTCGACGCCAGCGCAGGAGACACGCACGCCTCAATGAAACCACGATCCCGCCCCCGGTACTCGGGCAGCGCGGGTCACCCGGGACCGGCCACCAACCCGGCCAGTTCGTCGGGAGCGGGCAGATCGTCGGGAGCGATCGTGGTGCGGGCGCGCACGTAATAGAAGGCAGTCCGCACCGACGATTCCGCAACACCCGACAACGCGGCCCACGCCAAGCGGTAGACGGCGAGCTGGACGGCGGCCTGCCGCATGGCCTCCGATCCGTGCGGCGGTTCGCCGGTCTTCCAGTCCACGACCGTGGCGCCGCCGTCGGGGTCGGCAAACACCGCGTCGATCCGGCCCCGCACCAGAGTGGCGCCGATCGGCATCTCGAACGGCACCTCCACGGCGATCGGGGTGCGCGCCGCCCACGGCGATTCGGCGAACGCGGCCTGCAACCCGGCCAATTCCCGGGTATCGCCCACGCCGGAGTCCGCCGCGCCCGGCAGGTCGGCGAGATCGAACAGGCACTCGGCGCCGTAGAACTGCTGAACCCAGGCGTGAAATGCGTTGCCCAGCAACGCATGCTGATCCGGGCGGGCCGGCAGCCGATGCCTGAGACGCCGCACCGCGCCCGCGGGGTCTCGCGCCAGGTCCACCAGGCCGCTCACCGACAGCTGGCTGGGCAACGCCCCGGCGGGCGGTGCGGCCAACCGCGCACGCTCAGCCAGTAGCGCGTCGACGTCGGTGGCCCAACCCTCGATGTCGGCACCCCGCTCTCCCCCGTCGCCCGACATCGCACGGGTGACCAACGCCGCGCCGCGCTCGACGTCGATGCGCCGGGCGGCCAGCGGGTCGGCGGGCCAGACGGCCTCGAGAGTGTTGTCGCGCAACGGGTTCCGGTCACCGTCGGCGGGCGCGGGCGCCCACCGGTCCACCACCCCGCAGGGCTCGCCGGCCGCGGCCGAACGGTCGATGACCTCCTTGATCTCGCACAGGAAGTCCGACGGGCCGCGCGGTTTGATCCCGGTGGCACCCCAATGGTGACCCGACACCAACAGGGTGTCCTCGGCCCGCGTGATGGCGACATACAGCAGTCGGCGCTCCTCGTCGACGCGCCGCTGTTCGAGCTGGCGGCGATGCTCGGAGATCTTGTCGGACAGCTGCTTTCGATTGGTGACGTCGGTGATGTCCAGCACCGGGATGCCGAGTGCGCCCGCCGAGGCGCGGTCGCCCCGCAACAGGGGTGGCAGCTCGGCCGCGTCGGTGAGCCAGGAGCTCCTGGAGGCGGTCGACGGGAAGACGCCGCCCGACAGGTGCGCCACCGCCACCAGCTGCCACTCCAGCCCCTTGGCGGAGTGCACCGTGAGCACCTGGACGCGGTCACGCGCGGCCACCACCGGGGCGGGCGGCAACCCGTTCTCGACCGACTCCGCCACGTCCAGAAAGGCCAGCAGCCCCGACACCGATGTCGTTGCGCAACGGTCCGGTCCGCCGGCGGCGTCGGCCCGCTCGGCGTAGCCGGCGACGACGTCGGCGAACGCGTCGAGGTGTTCGGTGCCGGTCCAGCCCGCGTTCGCGCCCGCCGCGGCGCGGACCTCGCAATCGACGCCCAGCACCCGGCGCACCTCGGCGACCAGGTCCGGCAGCGAATGGCCCAGGTGGCCGCGGAGGGCGCGCAGCTCGGCGGCCACCGCGGCGATGCGCCGATATCCCGCGGCCGAATACGCTTCGGCCGGGCCGGGATCGGCGAGGGCATCGGCCAGGCACGCGGCGTCGGCGTCCGGGCCCGCGGCCATCGCGATCGATTCCGGCGCGGCGGCCGCACCCGCGCTCGGGGCGTCGGCGAGTTGGCGGGCGCGCCGCCAGAGCGCGGCGATGTCCCGGCCCCCGAGGCGCCAGCGCGGGCCCGTGAGCACCCGCATCGCCGCCGCGCCCGCGGTCGGGTCGGCGACCAGCCGCAGCATCGCCACGACGTCGGCGACCTCGGGGACCGAGAGCAGCCCCGCCAGTCCGACCACCTCGACCGGGACTCCCCGGGCGCGCAGGGCGTCGGCGATCGGGGCGGCGTCGGCGTTGCGGCGCACCAGAACCGCGGCGGTCGGCGGGCTCACGCCGTCGGCCCGGGCCGCCCGGTACCGCGCGGCGACCTCGTCGGCGATCCACTCCCGTTCGGACTGCACATCGGCGAGCAATGCGCAGCGGACGGTCCCGGGCGGGGCGTCCGGGCGCGGCCGCAGGGCATGGACGGCGACCGATCTGCGGCGCGCCTCCGCCGATATGGCGTTGGCCAGCTGCAGGGTCCGCGGCGGGTTGCGCCAGCTCGTCCGCAGCTCCAGAACCGGCGCCGGGTTGCCGTCGGAGAGGGGGAAGTCGGTGGTGAAGCGCGGCAGGTTGGTCGCCGAGGCGCCGCGCCAGCCGTAGATCGACTGGATCGGGTCGCCGACGGCGGTCAGCGCCAGCCCGTCGTCGGCGCCACCGCCGAACAGCGCCGACAGGGCGACCCGCTGGGCGTGCCCGGTGTCCTGGTATTCGTCGAGCAGCACCACCCGGTAGCGGCCCCGCAGGTCCTCGCCGACCTGCGGGAAGTTCGCCGCAAGCCGCGCCGCGCAGGCCATCTGCACGCCGAAGTCCATGGTCTTCGCGGCGCGCATACGCTCGTGCAGCGCGTCGAGCAGCGGCACCAGCTCGGCGCGCTGGGTCTGGGTGGCCAGCAGCCGCAGCAGCCATTGGCTGGGCCCCCGCTCACGCTGATAGGGACCCGCCGGCAGGGTGTGGATCAGCCGCTCCAGCTCCAGATGGGTATCGCCGAGCTGGCGGGTGTCCACCAGGTGTTCGGCCAGTTGCCCCCACAACCGCAGCACCATCGACGTCACCGCGGCGGGGGTCTTGTCGGTATGCAGCTGGCCCCGGTACCCGCTCACGACGTCGAAGGCCAGCTGCCACAGCTCGGTCTCGCCGAGCAGCCGGGTGCCCGGCTCGATGGGCAGCAACAACCCGTAGTCGCGGATCAGCGACCCCGCGAAGGCGTGGTACGTGCTGCCCGTCGGCACGCCCGCCGGTTCCTCGGGAGCCGCCCCGTCGGGGCCCAACCCGACGCCGGCCAACCGGGCCAGCCGGGACCGCACCCGGCGCAGCAGCTGGCCGGCGGCCTTGCGGGTGAACGTCAGCCCCAGCACCTGGCCGGGCTCGGCGTAGCCGTTGGCGACCAGCCACACCACCCGCGCGGCCATGGTCTCGGTCTTTCCCGCGCCGGCGCCGGCGATGACGACCAGCGGACCGGGCGGTGCCGCGATGACGGCAGCCTGCTCCTCGGTGGGTGGGAAAAGCCCTAGCGCGCAAGCTAATTGGGCGGGGCTGTAGCGCGCGTTCACTGCGCCGCCCCGTCGGCGTGGGCCGGGCACGAGGGCCGCACGGGGCAGTGCGAGCACCCGTCGTTGCGCCGGGCGACGAACCGGGGCCCGGCGGTCGCCTCGGCCGCACGCCGCACCAGCCGGCGCCATTCGTCGCGGACGGCCGGCGTCAGCGGATCCTGTTCGCGCTCGGTGGCGCCCGAGGCCCCGGCCTTGCCGAGGTACACCAGCCGCGCGCCGCCCGGTTCGGAATCGGCCGGCTCCCCGGTCACAATTCCCTCGGCCACGGCCAGCTGATACATCGCCAGCTGGGCGTGTTGTTGGGCATCGTCTTTGCTGACCGGCGTCTTGCCGGTCTTGATGTCGACGATCACCAGGCGGCCGGCGGCGTCGCGCTCCAGCCGGTCGACCCGTCCGTGCAGCCGGACCTCGCCCCCGCCATCGGCGGACGCGCCGAGGGTTCCGTCAATCTCGACTTCGACGCCGACCTCGGTCAGCTCGCCCCGGGTCCGCACCCGCCATTCGACGAAGGCCTCGATCATCGCGCGGTGGCGCTCCAGCTCGTTGGCCGAATGCCAGTCGGCCTCGAACGGCAGATGCCGCCACGCGCGGTCCAGCTCGGCCAGCAACTCGGTTGCACTCCGCTGCGGCTCGGCGACCAGGGCGTGCAGCACCGAACCGATGGTGGAGCGCAGATCACGCGGGTTGGTTCCACCATGCCGTTCGGCCAGCCAGCGCAGCGGGCAGTCGTTGAGCATCTGCAGGGTCGACGGGGTCAACGTGACCGCCTCGCCGTCGCCACGCAGCGGTTCGCTGGTGCTGACCGGGACCAGCCCGTGCCAGGCCGCCGGCTCGGCGCCCGGGACACCGGCCCGGGCCAGTCGCGCCAGTTCCCTCGCTGCGCAGGCGCGCTCGGCGTCGTCGACGGCGCCGTCCGGTGCGCACACGACAGCTCGCAGCCGGCCGACCAGCGCGGCGGCGGACAGCACCCGGGGCGCCGAGACGGGTTGCGCGGCCGCGGCGTCGCCGCCGTCGTCTGCCCACCGGGCAAGTTCGTCGCAGAACGCGGACGGCAGCGCGGCCTCGCAGTCCGCTCCGCCGGTGTCGCTGTCCACGGCCGTCACCAGCAAGCGGCGGCGGGCCCGGCCCATGGCCGCCACAAGCAGGCGCCGTTCCTCGGCCAAAAGGGGCGCCCGCACCGACGCGTCGCCGGTGACGCCGTCAAGCACGTCCAGCAACCGCTGGGTGCCCAGCACGCCGCCGCGCGGAGCGGTGTTGGGCCACAACCCCTCTTGCAGCCCCGCGATCACCACCAGGTCCCATTCGTGACCCAATGCGGCGTGCGCGCTGAGCACCCGCACCTGGTCCACGGTCGAGACCGGCTCCTGGTTCACGCCGGGCAGGTGCAGCGCGGCGACGTGCTCGACGAGGCCGCGCAGCGACGCGCCCGACGTGCGGGAAACGTATTGATCGGTGATGTCGAACAGCGCGGTCACCGCCTCCAGGTCGCGGGTGGCCTGCGCGCCGGCGGGTCCGCCGCGTTCGGCGGCCGCCAGCCAGCGCTGCTGCAAGCCGGAGCGCTGCCAGGCGGCCCACAGGGTGTAGCGCGGGTCTTGGCCCGCACGATGGCAGCGCGCGGCGGCGTCCAGAACGGCGCGGACGCGATGCACCGGGCGGAACTGCCGGCCCGGCGGCGGCGCGTCAGCGCAGAGCGCGCCGGCCAGCAGCTCCGCGGCGTCGTCCGGGGCCGGGTTGGAGCGTTGCAGTGTTCGGCGCAGCTGCCGCAGCGAGACCGGGTCGACGCGACCGATGGGACCGGTCAACAGGGCGAGCGCGCGTTCGCCATCGAGCCCGTCGGCGGTGGCCGACAGGACGGTGAGCAGCGCCCGGGCCGCGGGCTCGTCGGACAGCGGTCCGCTTGCGGTGGGCGCGGCCACCGGCACCCCCGCGGCGGCCAACGCGCGCGGCAACCGGCTGCCGGCCCGCGGCACCGAGCGGACGATGACCGCCATCTGCGACCACGGCACGCCGTCGACCAGGTGCGCGCGCCGCAGCGTGTCGGCGATCATCGCCGCCTCCGCGTGCGCCGACGCGGCCAGGCGCACCGTGACCGATCCCTCCTCGGGCCCGGTGCCCTCGATCCGGCGGCCCCCGCTGCCGCCGGGCAGCCGGCGCGCGACGCCGCTGACGGCCCGCGCCACCGCCGGCGCGCAGCGGTGCGAGGCCGTCAGCGTCACCGACGGTGCATCGCCCTCCAGCAGCCCGGTGGATTCACCGCCACGGAAGCCGAACACCGCCTGGTTGGGATCGCCGGCGATCAACGCCAGCTCGGCGCCGGCCGCGAGCACCCGGACCAGGCGGGCCGCCTGCGGGTCGAGTTGCTGGGCGTCGTCGACCAACAAGACCCGCACCCGCGCCCGCTCGGCGGCCAGCAGCTCGGGGTCGACGGCGAAGGCCTCCAGGGCGGCGCCCACCAGCTCGGCGGCGCCCAGGGCGGGCGTCGTCGCCTGGGGGGCCGCCGTTCCCACCGCCGCCCGCAGCAGCATCACCTGCTCGTACTGCCGGGCGAACCGGCCGGCGGCCGCCCATTCCGGTCGCCGGTGACGACGGCCCAGGCGCTCCAGCTCCTGCGGGTCCACTCCGCGTTCGGCGCAGCGCGCCAACATGTTTCGCAGCTCGGTGGCGAAGCCCGCGGTGGTCAGCGCGGGGTGTAGATGGGCGGGCCACGCCGTCGCCCCGCGCGGGCCGTCCTCGAGGTCGCCGGCGAGCAACTCCCTGATGATGGCGTCCTGTTCGGCGCTGGTGACCAGCCGAGGGGGCGCATCGCCGGCCCGCTCGGCGGCCCGCCGCAAGACCGCGTACGCGTAACCGTGCACCGTGCGCACCAACGGTTCTCGGACGGCGGTCCGGCAGGGGCCGGTGGCCCGGGGCCGCAGCAACGCCGTCGTCAACGTGGCGCGCGCCGTCGTCCCCAGCCGGCCTGAACCGGTAAGCAGCAGAACCGATTGCGGGTCCAGGCCGGCGTCGATCTGAGCGACCGCGGCATCGACCAGCAGGCTGCTCTTGCCGGTGCCGGGCCCGCCCAGCACCCGGACCGGCCCGCGCGCACCGGGCAGCAGCAGAGCCCGCGCCTCGCTGTCCCAGGTGTACGACATGGCTGCATGCAATCACCAGGGTCTGACAAGTCGGTCCAACCCGAACCGCCGGCGGCCCCTACGCTGGAGTCCGCGAACAGCCCGACCAACGGTCAGGAAGGTAGGTAATCGTGACAGACGTCGAACGCGGCTTTCCCAGCGACGAAGCGCCCGAGGGCGACGCCGCGGAACAGCTGCAGCCCGTCGACTTCGATGACGAGGCCGGCTTGGACACCGAATATCTGACCACCGCCGACCGCGAGGCGAACGAGGCCGACGTGATCGAGCAGGCCTACGTCGTCCCCACCGACGACGAGTGGGAGGACGGGCGCTGAGCCCGCGAGCGGCCGTGTCCACGGCCGGCGCGGTCGACCGGTGACCGCCGACCTCCACGTACACCGTTACGGGCCGCCCGGTCCGGTGCGCGTGCTGGCGCTGCACGGGTTGACCGGCCACGGGCAGCGCTGGCAGCAGCTGGCCGGCCTGCTGCCCGAAATCGCCTTCGCTGCACCGGATCTGATCGGCCACGGCAGGTCGTCGTGGGACGCGCCGTGGAGCATCGACGCCAACGTCGCCGCGATGGCCGCGCTGCTCGACGACGTGGCCGAGGCGCCGGTGCTGGTGGTGGGGCACTCCTTCGGCGGCGGGCTCGCCATGCAGCTGGCCGCGACGCGGCCGGACCTCGTTGCCGCGCTGCTGCTCCTCGACCCGGCGGTCGGACTGGACGGCGCGTGGATGCGCGAGATCGCCGACGCGATGTTGTCCTCGCCCGACTACCCCGACGCCGGGGAGGCGCGCCTGGAAAAGCTGCACGGCTCCTGGTCGGATGTGGACCCCGCCCTGCTCGACGCCGAGATCGACGAGCACCTGATCGAGCTGCCGGGCGGCCGGTACGGCTGGCGCGTCAGCCTGCCGGCGATGATGGCGTACTGGAGCGAGCTGGCTCGCGACATCGTGTTCCCGCCAGCCGGGACGGCGACGGTGCTGGTGCGGGCCAAGCGCACGTCGCCGCCGTACGTCGGCGACCAGTTGATCACCGGCCTGCAGGACCGGTTGGGATCGGGGTTCCGGCTGCTGGACTTCGACTGCAACCACATGGTGCCCTACGCGGCGCCGGCGGAGGTGGCGGCGCTGACGCGCGAGCTGCTGGGAGCCGGCTGATCGTGGCGCCGGTGACCGACGAGCAGATCGAGCGGGTGCGCGCGCTGGTCGCGGCGATACCGTCCGGCAGGGTCGCGACCTACGGCGACATCGCCGACGTCGCAGGGCTTTCCAGCCCGCGCATCGTCGGGTGGATCATGCGGACCGACTCCTCGGATTTGCCGTGGCACCGGGTGATCACCGCCTCGGGGCGCCCGGCGCGTCACCTGACCACCCGGCAGCTGGAGCTACTGCGCGCCGAGGGCGTCCTGGCCACCGACGGCAGGATCGCGCTGCGCGAAATCCGTCACGACTTCGGTCGCTAGAGAACCAGCCGGACCAGCGCCGCGGTGCGGGCCAGCCCGGGGAACGCCTCGGCCGTCGACCGCGGATGCAACGCATGGACCGCGAGCCGGAACATCAAGGCGCGCAACAACATCTGCGGCCATTCCGGCAACGCGTTCCAGCGCTCGATGAGTCCGTCGTCGGCCTCACCCCAGGACAGGGCGTCGACGACGACGACACCGGCCGCCCAGGACGCGGGCCGCCAGTAGGGGGTGATGTCGGTGATGCCCGGGGCCGCGGTGCCGACGAAAAGCACTGTGCCGTAAAGGTCTCCGTGCACCACCTGGTTCGGGCTCTTGGTCGGCCGGCGCAAGGTGGCCAGCTGGTTGATCAGCTCCACCGACCGCTGGGCGTCGGCCGTCGGCGGAGCGGTCCGGGCGCCCGGGGGCACGGAGGCCAGCGGCCGTTCCTCCCAGGCGGCGCGGTCGGCGGCGATGAAGATGTCGACGTCGCCCCACGGCGCGGTGGGCCCCTGGGTCAGGAATCGGGGGCGTTCCAGTTTGCCGGTGGCCTCGTGCAGGCGTACCGCCGCCGAGACCACCTCGTCATGGCGGGGCTCGGGCGTTCCGGCGACGAAGGTGTCCGCCCGCCACCCGGAAACCACGTATCGGCCGTCCGTCGAGCGGACCGGGCGGGCCAGCCGAACCCCGTCGACGAACAGCGTCTCCCGCACCCGGGCCGACCAGGCCGCCCTGGCGTGGTCGGCTACCAGTGACAGGACGACTTCGCCGCAGCGCCAGCCGCCCTCCCAGCTAGCGCCCAGATAGACGGGCTGCACACCGGTCAAACCAAACGCCGCCAGCACATGCTCCGGCGGTGGCTCGACATTCACACGGGAAGCTTAGACGAGGGGACCTGCGGCGATCGCGAGCGCGGCGAAGCCGGGCGCGGCGGGTCGCCGCCCAAAAGCACGGCGTATCGGGTCAGTACATGACCATGTCGGGTTGCATCTGCTGCGCCCACGCCACAATGCCGCCCTGCAGATGCACCGCGTCGGAGAATCCGGCCTTGCGCACCGCCGCCAGGGCCGCGGCCGACCGCACACCCGTCTTGCAGTACAGCACCGGCATCCGGTCCTGCGGCAGCTTTGCCAGACCGTCACCGGAATCGATCGAGGACTGCGGGATCAACTGGGCCCCGTCGATGTGGTTGATCTCCCATTCGACCGGCTCGCGGACGTCGATCAGCGCCAGCTTCCTGCCCGAATCCAGCAGCTCCCGCAGTTCCCGCGGGGTGATGGCGGAGCCGGCGACGGGCGAACCGACGTCGCCGGCCGCCGCGCCGCAATACTGCTCGTAGTCGATCAACTCGGTGACCTTCGGCGCCGCAGGGTCCTTGCGGATCGCAATGGTGCGGTAGGACATTTCCAGCGCGTCGTAGAGCATCAACCGGCCCAGCAGCGACTCTCCGAGCCCGGTGATGAGTTTGATCGCCTCGGTGCCCATCACCGATGCGACCGAGGCGCACACGATGCCCAGCACGCCCCCCTCCGCGCACGACGGCACCGTGCCGGGCGGCGGCGGTTCGGGGTAGAGGTCGCGGTAGTTGAGGCCCCGACCGCCGGGCGCATCCTCCCAGAACACCGAGACCTGACCCTCGAACCGGTAGATCGACCCCCACACGTACGGCCTGCCGGCCAGCACGGCGGCGTCGTTGACCAGGTACCGGGTGGCGAAGTTGTCGGTGCCGTCCACGATCAGGTCGTACTGCACGAACAGGTCGACGGCGTTGCTCGAGTCCAGCCGGAACTCGTGCAGGCGCACCCGGACCAGCGGGTTGATCGCGGCGATCGACTCCCGCGCGGATTGGGCCTTGGACCGCCCGACGTCGGCCACGCCGTGGATGATCTGGCGCTGCAGGTTGGACTCGTCGACGACGTCGAAATCCACGATGCCGATCGTTCCGACGCCGGCCGCGGCCAGGTACAGCAGCGCCGGCGCGCCGAGCCCGCCGGCGCCGATCACCAGCACCCGGGCGTTCTTGAGCCGCTTCTGCCCGTCCACGCCCAGGTCGGGAATGATCAGATGGCGGCTGTAGCGGGCCACCTCATCGCGGGTCAGCTCCCCCGCCGGCTCCACGAGAGGCGGCAGTGCGGTCTGGGATGTCGACACGCCCGAACATCTCCTCGGTCTCGATCTGCGGTTCGTCGTCCACAACCATCACACCAGCCGCAGAAGTGCACGGCAATGAATTCAACTCACCGGTCAGGCGATCGGGAACGGCCAGGGGTTGAATCGGCAGGTCTTCCCGTCGGCCTTGACGAAATCCGGGTCGAACTGGGCGGCATCGTCGTTCGACGTGGAGAACGTCTGCTGCATCATCACCGGCGCCAAAGCGCCCTGCTGCTCGCAGGGTTCGTGGCGCACGTACCCGATGGCGTGGCCGACCTCGTGGTTGATCACGTACTGGCGATACGAACCGACGTCGCCCTCGAAGGGGACGGCCCCGCGCACCCAGCGCGCCTCGTTGATGAAGACCCGCGACTGCCGGTCCTTGCCGAACGACGGGTTGTAGCAGGACGTCTCAAGGCGAAATTCGTAGCCGCAGCCCTCCCGGACCGTCACCGGGGACACCAGGGAGATCCGGAAGTCGGGGTTTCCGCCATTGGTTCCGTCGATCCGGATGAACGCGAATTGCGGGTTGTGGGTCCAGCCCTTCGGGTTGGCCAGCGTCTGGTCGACCATCTCGGCGAACGCGGTGTCGCCGCCGAACATGGTCTCGTCGATGCCGTTCTCCACCTCGACGGTGTAGTGAAAAACCTTGACGGTGCCCTGGCCGATCTGCGGCGTCGTGCCGGGCACCACGTGCCATGTCTTGTCGCCCGCCTCGGTGAACGGGCCGCCGTCCGGTAGCGTCCCGGCGGGCAGGTTCGCGTCGAACGCCGCGAGTCCGCGTGGCGGCGCGTCGATGATCGACGTGCCCACCGCGCCGATCGCCTGCGGGCTCTGGATGGGCTGATTGGCTGCCGGCTTCCTGGCGCTGGTGCCGGTGATCGTCTGGTAGACCACCAGCACGGTCACCACCGCCAGAACGGGCAGCGCGTACGCGCGCCAGCCGTAGGTGGACACGAACCGTCCCAGCCAGGTCTGTTTGCGCCACTGCCGCGGCCGCTCCCGGTCGGCCCTTGCCCGTCCGGCGTCGCGGGCGACCGGGTCGCGCAGGGCGCGAAGCGGTTCCCGCCACTCGTCCCGCAGCACCGGCACGCGACCGGTGCCGCGCGAAGGCCGCTGGGACGTCATTTCCCCAGGATTACACAGTCGGCCGGTGCGGCCGTCCTTGGCGCGCCCGAATGCGCCGGGCGACACCGCTTTCTGCCTGCGACGACGGCGGCGACGACAACGGCGGGCATGGCTCGGGTAGTAATGTCTCTCGCAACGAGCCGCGCGCGGCTGGCCCACTGGTGCCGGCGGCCGGTTGCCGACACATCAGATGAGGACTCGATGAGCGAACTCGCCAAACCCGCGGCGCGGCGTGCCGTCAAGTCGGCCGACCGCGGTCGGCCCGGGGACGGCATCGCGGCCTCGAGCCGACGCGGCAACCGGTTGCCCCGGGACGAGCGCCGGGGCCAGCTGCTCATCGTGGCCAGCGATGTGTTCGTCGACCGCGGCTATCACGCCGCCGGTATGGACGAGATCGCCGAGCGCGCCGGGGTCAGCAAACCGGTTTTGTATCAACACTTTTCGAGCAAACTCGAGCTCTACCTGGCGGTGCTCGCCCGGCACGTCGAGAACCTGGTCTCCGGCGTGCAGCAGGCGTTGAACACCACCACCGACAACCGCAGGCGGTTGCACGCGGCGGTCCAGGCGTTCTTCGACTTCATCGAGCACGACAGCCAGGGTTACCGCCTGATCTTCGAGAACGACTACGTCACCGAACCCGAGGTGGCCGCGCAGGTGCGGGTCGCCACCGAGTCGTGCATCGACGCGGTGTTCGCGTTGATCAGCGCGGACTCGGGCCTGGACCCGCACCGCGCCCGGATGATCGCGGTGGGACTGGTCGGCATCAGCGTCGACTGCGCCCGCTACTGGCTGGACTCCGACCGCCCGATCTCCAAGGCGGACGCCGTCGAGGGCACCGTCCAGTTCGCCTGGGGCGGGCTGTCACACGTGCCGCTTACTCGCCTTTAGCGCCCTTCCCGGTGAGTTTGCCGACTTCGGCGCCGATACCGAAGCCGACCCGGCGCGAGTCGGCCGGCCCGATCTCGACATAGGCGATCTTGCTGGTGTGCACCAGGAAGCGGCGGCCCCGCTCGTCGTTCAGCCTCAGCAGGCCCGGCCCCTCGCTCAGCGCCGCGCTGACCAGCTCTTCGACTTCGGCCGGCGTCTGCGCGCTGGAGAGCACCAGCTCGCGCGGACTGTCCGTAATACCGATCTTGACCTCCACGGTCACCCCTTCCGTAGGTATTGAAGTCGACAGACCTGTCAGCTGCAGGCTAGTGGACGCGGCGGGCCGGCATCCCCGACGGTCCCCGCCACGCGGTTCGCGGCGGGCGAAGCCCCGGTCGCGGGCGGATAACGATTCGCTTCCAGCTGTGTGCACTGCGGGGTTCGACGGCCGATCCGTGCTTTCACATCGCTAACTTCGGCACCATGGGTACCACACTGGCCGATCTCGACAGGGTGCGGGACTACCCCGACGACGAGACCGATGAGCTCTACGAAGCCGACTCCTACCCCGAGGGCGACTACACCTGGACCGGCTGGCCGGCCGAGTTGCGCTGGCGCCCGGCCACGGCGATCCTGGGCGCCGTGGTGGCCGTCGGCGCGATCGCGACCGCCGTCATCATCAACAGCGGCGACAGCGCCTCGACCAAGGCCACCCTGGCGCCGGCGCCCCAGCCGGTGACGTCCGCGCCGGCGACCACGAAGAGCTCGGCCGCGCCCAGCGCGCAGCCCAGCCCCTCGCGCACGGCCCAGTTGCCGCCCGAAACGTTCACCACGGTGACCCCGCCGCCCAGCGCATCACCCAGCCTCGCGCCCACCGGAACGCCGACCGCCACGCCGCCCCTGACGCTGACGCCCCCGCCGTCGGCCGCGCTGAACCCGCGCACCGTCGTCTACAGCGTCACCGGCACCAAGCAGCTGCTGGACCTGGTCAACATCGTCTACACCGATGGGCAGGGCTACTCCCAGACCGAGTTCAACGTGTCGCTGCCGTGGACCAAGGCGGTGATCCTGAATCCCGGCGTGCAGAACCCGTCGGTGGTCGCGACCAGCTTCTACGGGCGGCTCAACTGCTCGATCGTCAACGCCTCGGGGCAACTGGTGGCCGCGTCGGCCAACAACTCGAGCCTGGCGACCTGCGCGCGCTGAGTCCGATGGCCGTGACCCGCTGCGCCCCGCTTGCACCGCGCTTGCGATCACGGCCCAGTCCGATCGCCGTGACCCGCTGCGCCCCGCTTGCACCGCGCTTGCGATCACGGCTCAGTCCGATGGCCGTGACCCGCTGCGCCCGGCTGCGCCGCGCTTGCGATCACGGCTGAGCGTCAGCTCAGACCCAGTTCACGCATCCGCCGGTCGTGCGTGTGCTGCAGCCGGTCGAAGAAGGCGCTGAGCTGGCCCAGGCTGCCGGTGCCCGTCACGACCAGGTCGACCAGCTCGTCATGGTCGGCCAGCAGGTACTGCGCCTGCGTGATCGCCTCACCGAACAGGCGACGCGACCACAGCGCCAGCCGGCTGCGCTGCTTGCCGCTGGCGGTCACCGCGGCGCGCACCTCGGCGACGACGAACTGCGAATGCCCGGTCTCCGACAGCGCCGCCCGCACCACGCCGGCGATCTCGTCGGGCAGCCCGTCGGCGATCTCCAGGTACAGATCGGCGGCCAGCGCGTCGCCGACATAGGTCTTGACCAACGCCTCCAGCCACGTGCTGGGCATCGTCAGCCGGTGGTAGTTCTCCAGCGCCGAGACGTACTTCGACATCGCCGACACCACGTCGACCCCGCGGGCCTCCAGGGCGTCGCGCAGCAGCTCGTAGTGCTGCATCTCGGCGGCGGCCATGCTCGCCATCGAGATCCGTCCGCGCAGGTTGGGGGCCATCCGAGCCTCGTCGGTCAGCCGATAGAACGCAGCGATCTCGCCGTACGCCAGGACCGCGAACAACTCGTTGACGCCCGGGTGGTCGGCCGGCAGGCGAGGGGCGGGCGGACCGTCCCCTCGGTCGGCTTCCAGGTCGGCTTCGGAGGGCTGCCAAGAGGGCCGGGTCATGGCAACACTGTAGTCGGCGGACCTGGCGCAAAATGGGGCCAGCTGTCGACCGGCTATCATGTATGGAGATAGCGGCTGTGTTTCCGCGATAAGAGCCGCTATCGGCGAAATGTGCGTGCACAGCTGGCCCGCCCCGAGCAGGGCCGGCGACTCGGCGACGTATTCGGAGTCGGAACTCGTGCGCGCGTGACCGCGACAGAGAAACACCGACACAAACCGATATGTCACCGAAAGGCGTACTACCCACGTATGAGCACACTGACCAGCACAACTGAATTGACCTTTGCCAACCTCGGCGTCCGCGACGAAATCGTGCGCGCCCTCGCGGAAAAGGGCATCGAGCGGCCCTTCGCGATCCAGGAGTTGACCCTGCCGCTGGCGCTCGCCGGCGACGACCTTATCGGCCAGGCGCGCACCGGCATGGGCAAGACGTTCGGCTTCGGCGTCCCGCTGCTGCAGCGCATCACCGCCCAGGCCGCGACGCGCCCGCTCAATGGGACGCCACGCGCCCTGATCGTGGTGCCGACGCGCGAGCTCTGCGTGCAGGTCACCGAGGACCTGGCCACCGCGGCCAAGTACCTGACCGCCGAGGACGGCCGACGGCTGGCGGTCATCTCCATCTACGGCGGGCGTGCCTACGAGCCCCAGATCGACGCGCTGCGCGCCGGCGCCGACGTCGTGGTGGGCACCCCCGGCCGACTGCTCGACCTGGCCCAGCAGGGCCACCTGCAGCTCGGCGGGCTCTCGGTGCTGGTGCTCGACGAGGCCGACGAGATGCTCGACCTGGGCTTCCTGCCCGACATCGAGCGCATCCTGCGCCAGATCCCCTCCGACCGGCAGTCGATGCTGTTCTCGGCGACCATGCCGGGGCCCATCATCACGCTGGCCCGCACGTTCATGAAGCAGCCCACCCACATCCGGGCGGAGGCACCGCATTCGTCGGCGGTGCACGACAAGACCGAGCAGTTCGTCTACCGCGCCCACGCCCTGGACAAGATCGAGCTGGTCAGCCGCGTGCTGCAGGCCGAGGGCCGCGGCGCCACCATGATCTTCACCCGCACCAAGCGCACCGCCCAGAAGGTCGCCGACGAGCTGGCCGAGCGGGGCTTCAAGGTCGGCGCCGTGCACGGCGACCTGAACCAGGTCGCCCGGGAGAAGGCGCTCAAGGCATTCCGGTCCGGAGATATCGACGTGCTGGTCGCCACCGACGTGGCCGCGCGCGGTATCGACATCGACGACGTCACGCACGTCATCAACTACCAGATCCCCGAGGACGAGCAGGCCTACGTGCACCGGATCGGCCGTACCGGCCGCGCCGGCAAGACCGGCGTCGCGGTCACCCTGGTGGACTGGGACGAGCTGCCCCGCTGGTCGACGATCGACAAGGCCCTGGGGCTGAACTGCCCCGAACCCGCCGAGACCTACTCGAGCTCCCCGCACCTCTACGAAGAACTGGGTATCCCCGCCGAGACGACCGGCACCGTCGGCGCGCCCAAGAAGCCGCAGGGCCCACGGCGCAACACCGAGCGTGACGGCCAGAAGGCCGAGCGGTCCGGGCGCGCCCGTTCCGGCGCGCCGCGGCGGCGCACCCGCGGCGGCCAGCCCGTCACCGGGCACCCCGGCGGGAACGCCGCTGCCGACGCCACCAGCGGCGAAGCCGCCGCCGAGGGGTCCGGCAACACCGGGACCAGCCGGCGTCGGCGTCGGCGCCGCAAGCCCGCCGAAGCCGGCGCGCACGCCAACTAGGCCGCGCGCCCACGGATGGTCAGACCCGAACGCCGCACCAAGGGCGACATCTTGGCCGCCGCGGCGATCGCGGTCGTGGTCGCCGCCGTCGCCTCGCTGATCTGGTGGATCAGCGACGCCCGGGCCACCATCAGCCGCCCGGCCGCTGTCGCCGCGGCCAACCAGAATCCCGCCCGGCAGGTGCCGGCCACGCTCAAGGAGCTGTGGACCGCGCCCAGTCCGGCCACCACCGCACCGGTGGCGGTCGGCGGCACGGTGATCACCGGCGACGGCCACCGGGTCGACGGGCGCGACCCCCGGTCCGGGCTGTCTCGCTGGAGCTACCAGCGCGACAGCGACGTGTGCGGGGTCTCCTGGGTCTACCACTTCGCCGTCGCCGTCTACCGCGACGACCGTGGATGCGGCCAGGTGAGCACGCTCGACGGTTCCACGGGCCGCCGCGGGCCCGCCCGCAGCGGCTACGCCGACCCGCGCGTGCGGCTGTCCTCCGACGGCACCACCGTGCTGTCGGCCGGCGACACTCGGGTGGAACTGTGGCGCTCGGACATGGTCCGGATGGTGGCCTACGGCGAGACCGACGCGCGGGTGAAGCCCCCGACGCGCGGGCTGCACTCCGGCTGCAGGCTGGTCTCGGCGGCGGCCAGCTCGTCGGCCGTGTCGGTGCTGGAGAGCTGCGTGAACCAGGCCGACCTGCGGCTGGTGCTGCTGCGGCCCGGCAAGGACGACGACGAACCCCAGCAGCGCGTCGTCGCCGAACCCGGGATCACGGCGGACTCGGGCGCCCGGGTGCTGGCCGTCTGGGAGAGCAACACGGCGGTGTATCTGCCCGCCCCGCAGCCGCGGGTGGACGTGGTCGACGAAACGGGCACCACCGTGTCGAGCACCCTGCTGCCCAAGCCGCCGTCCGGCCCGGGGGCGGTTTCGCACGCGGGCAGCCTGATCACCTGGTGGACGGGCGATTCGGTGATGGCTTTCGAGACGGGCAACCTGACGCTGCGCTACACCATCGCCGCCGGCGCGACGACCGCGCCGTTGGGGCCGGGCGCGATGATGGCGGGCCGGCTGCTGGTGCCCGTCACCGGCGGGATCGGGGTCTACGACCCCGTCAGTGGCGCCAACGAGCGCTACATCCCGGTGAACAGGGCGCCGGGCCAGCCCGGACGCGCGGTCGTCCCGGCCGTCGCGGGATCCCAGGTGTTCGAGCAGCGGGGCGACGCCGTGGTGGCCCTGGGCTGATATCGCGGGTGCGCTCGCCGCGGCGGCACGCCGACGTGCCGCGCCGTCGGCGCACAATCAAAGCCGCAGGCGCACAACCGCGCCCGCTAGACCTCGACGGCGAACGTCGGCAGCGGCTTGCCGGTCTTCCAGTGCTTGAGCAACGCCTTCGCCAGGTCGGCGTAGGCCGACGAGCCCTTGTTCTTGCGCCCCGACATCACCGAGGAGCCCGAGGCGCTGGCCTCGGCGAAACGCACCGTCCGCGGGATCGGCGGGGCCAGCACCGGCAGGTTGTAGCGGTCGGCGACGTCCAGCAACACGTCGCGGGTATGGGTGGTCCGCGAGTCGTACAGCGTCGGCAACGCGCCGAGCAACCGAAGATCCGGGTTGGTGATCTGCTGGACGTCGGCGACCGTGCGCAGGAACTGGCCGACGCCGCGGTGCGCGAGCGTCTCGCACTGCAGCGGCACTATCACCTCGTCGGCGGCGGTCAGGCCGTTGAGCGTGAGCACACCCAGCGACGGCGGGCAGTCGATGATGACCACGTCGAAGTCGTCGGCCAGCTTCGCCAGCGCGCGTTTGAGCGCGTACTCGCGGCCGGCGCGCATCAGCAGCATCGCCTCGGCTCCCGCCAGGTCGATGTTGGCCGGCAGCAGCGTCATGCCCTCCATCGTCGTGACCAGCGCGGCGTTGGGCTCGACCTCGCCGAGCAGCACCTCGTGCACGGACACCGGGAGCTTGTCGGGATCCTGGCCGAGCGAGAACGTCAGGCAGCCCTGCGGATCCAGGTCGACCAGCAGCACCCGCTTACCCTCGTCGACCATCGCCGCGCCCAGCGAGGCAACCGTCGTCGTTTTGGCGACGCCGCCCTTCTGGTTGGCCACCGCCAACACCCGGGTCTTACTCACCAGCGCCCGCCCCTCCTGTTGCCACGGTCACAGTGCCCATCCTGACATGTTCGATCGTCCAACGCTGCGGCCGACGGGCCCGGCATGTCGTCCGGCAGAATCGGTCGATATGGGCTTGCACAACCATCGACTGGTCCTCCTCCGCCACGGGGAGACCGAATGGTCGAAATCCGGCCAGCACACGGGGCGGACCGACCTCGAGCTCACCGACACCGGCCGCGTCCAGGCCGAGCTCGCCGGCCGCGTCCTGCGCGAACTGAACCTCACCGACCCGTTGGTGGTCAGCAGCCCGCGCATCCGCGCGCTGACCACCGCCAAGCTGGCCGGGCTGGCCGTCGACGAGGTCTCTCCCCTGCTCGCCGAATGGGATTACGGCTCCTACGAGGGCCTGACGACACCCCAGATCCACGAATCGGTCCCCGATTGGCTGGTCTGGACGCACGGATGCCCCGGCGGCGAGAGCGTGGCCCAAGTCAGCGAACGCGCCGACCGGGCCGTCGCGTTCGCGTTGGAGCACATGGAGTCGCGCGACGTGGTGTTCGTGGGGCACAGCCACTTCTCCCGCTCGGTCATCACGCGCTGGGTGGAGCTGCCGCTCGTCGAGGGCAGCCGCTTCTGGATGCTGGCGGGCTCCCTCGCCGTGTGCGGTTTCGAGCACGGCGTGCGACAGCTCGCCGCGCTCGGCCTGACCGCCCAGCCGCAGGCGATCAAGCCCGGGTGAGCACCCAGCCGCCGTTCGCGCTGTGCGGACCGACGCAGACCCTGGTTGCCGACGGGGTGCGGGAGCGCTACCACGACGCGGCGGCCGCGCAGGACGCGCTGCGTTCGGGCTCTGTGCCAATTGTGTTGGGCGCGTTGCCCTTCGACGTGGGCCGGCCCGCGGCGCTGCTGACGCCCCAGGCGGTGCGCCGCAGCGACGCGCCGCCGGACTGGCCGAGCGACCCGCTGCCGGCGGTGCGTGTCGCCGCCGCAGACCCGTCGCCGGACGACTACCGCCGCCGCGTCGCCCGCGCGCGCGACGAACTCACCGCGCCCGACAGCCCGCTCAGCAAGGTGGTGCTGTCCCGAGCGCTGCGACTGGTCGCCGAGGGCCCCTTGGACGCCCGCGTCATCCTGCGCCGGCTCATCACCGCGGACCCGGCAGCATACGGGTACCTCGTCGACCTGACCGGCGCCGGCGACGACTACGCCGGCGCGGCGCTGGTGGGCGCCAGCCCGGAGCTACTGGTGGCGCGCTCCGGGGACCGCGTCACGTGCCGGCCGTTCGCCGGTTCGGCACCCCGCGCCGCCGATCCCGACGTCGACGCCGCCCACGGCGCCGCGCTGGCCGGTTCGGCCAAGGACCGGCACGAGCATCAGTTGGTCATCGAGACCATCCGCACCGCGCTGGAGCCGCTGTGCGAAGAGCTGACGATCGCCGCCGAGCCCGAGCTGAGCCGCACCGCGGCGGTGTGGCACCTGTGCACGCCGATCAGCGGACGTCTGCGCGAAACATCCACCACAGCAATCGATTTGGCCCTTGCTCTGCACCCCACACCGGCGGTCGGCGGGGTGCCGACCAAGGCCGCGGTCGAACTCATCGCCGAGCTGGAGGGCGACCGCGGGTTCTACGCGGGGGCGGTGGGCTGGTGTGACGCGCGCGGCGACGGCCGCTGGGTGGTGTCCATCCGCTGCGCGCAACTGTCGGCGGACCGCCGCAGCGCGATCGCCCGCTCCGGTGGCGGGATCGTCGCCGAATCCGACCCCGATCAGGAAGTCGCGGAAACCACAACGAAATTCGCCACCATCCTCAACGCGTTGGACGTCAAGCAATGACCATTCGCCGCGCCACGCCCGAAGACGCGGGTGCGATCACCGAAATGATTCACGCGCTGGCCGAATTCGAACACGCCGCGGATCAGTGCACGGTCACGGAAAAACAAATTGCCGCAGCGCTTTTCGGCGCCACCCCGACGGTGTATGGGCACCTTGCGGAGGTCGACGGCGAGATCGCCGCGATGGCGCTGTGGTTTCTCAACTTCTCCACCTGGGACGGCGTGGCGGGCATCTACCTCGAAGACCTGTTCGTGCGGCCGGGGTTTCGCCGTCGCGGCCTGGCCCGCGCGCTGTTGGCGACCCTGGCGGCCGAATGCCTCGACCGGGGCTACACGCGGTTGTCCTGGGCGGTGCTGAACTGGAACGCCGACGCCATCACGCTGTACGACGGGGTCGGCGGCGAACCGCAGCGCGAGTGGACCACCTACCGGCTGTCGGGCCCCGGGTTGGCCGAGCTGGCCGAATCGCGCTGATCGCCGCCGGCGGCCCAACGCACCCCCTGCGGGCTGAAGAGCAGCCCCAACACGGCCAGCGCCACGAGGCCCGCGGGAATCCCGAAGGCGGGCCGGTGCGAGTCGACCGTGAGGTACCACGCCACCGGCAGGAGCAGCAGCTGGGTGATCACGGCAAGCCCTCGGCCCCAGCGCTTGCCGAGCGTCAGCGCGCGCCCGGCGGCCAGCACCACCGCCCCGACCACCAGGAAGAACAGGGCGGTGCCGAGCCCGTTGACCACGCGCTGGTCGGCCCCGGCGATGCCGCGCACCACCAGCACGACCGCCATGACCAGCGCGGCCACCCCCTGCACCGCCACCAGAAGGCCGGCGCCGCGCACAGCGGATGGGACGCCCCCCGGGTAGCGGCGCAAACCTGTCACCCGCGTCAGCGTAGTCACCCGCGGCGCCGGGGCGTTCCCCACAGCGTCGCCTTAAGGCTCCCGCATAAGCTCGTGCCTCATGCGCGCCGTGCTGATCGTGAACCCCACAGCCACGTCCACCACCCCGGCCGGTCGCGACCTGCTGGCGCACGCGCTCAAAAGCCGCCTGCAGCTCACCGTCGAACACACCAATCACCGCGGTCACGGCACCGAACTCGCGGAGAAGGCGGTCGCGGACGGCGTCGACCTGGTCGTGGTGCACGGCGGCGACGGCACCGTCAGCGGGGTCGTCAACGGCCTGCTCGGCCGTCCCGGCGCCGCTTCTGGACCGATCGGTCCGGTGCCGGCGGTCGCGGTGGTCCCCGGCGGTTCGGCGAACGTGCTGGCGCGGTCGCTGGGCATCTCCCGGGATCCGGTGGCCGCCACCAACCAGCTCATCCAGCTGCTCGACGACTACCACCGCCACCACACGTGGCGCCGCATCGGCCTGATCGACTGCGGCGAGCGGTGGGCCGTGTTCAACACCGGGATGGGTGTCGACGCGGAAGTGGTCGCCGCGGTCGAGGCCGAACGCGACAAGGGCGGGAAGGTGACCGCGTGGCGCTACATCCGCGCGGCGATACCCGCCGTGTGGGCTTACACCCGCCGTGAACCGATGCTCACCCTTGAACTGCCCGGCCGCGAACCCGTCACCGGGGTCAGCTTCGCGTTCGTGTCCAATTCCAGCCCCTGGACGTTCGCCAACGACCGGCCGGTTTGGACCAATCCCGGCTGCACCTTCGAGACGGGCCTGGGGGTTTTCGCGCCCACCACCATGAAAACCATCCCCACCCTGCGGATCGTGCGGCAGATGTTCGCCAAGCGGCCCAAGTTCGAGTTCGACCACCTCATCACCGCGGACGACGTCCCCTGCGTGCGTGTCACGTCGACCGGCGGCCCGGTCGCCTGCCAGTTCGACGGGGATTACCTCGGGGTGCGCGAAACCATGACGTACCGGGCGGTGCCGGACGCGCTGGCCGTCGTCGCGCCGCCTCGAAAAAATCCGCTCTGAGCTGCGGCGACGAAGCCGCCGCGGGCCAACAGACGAAGCTTTTCCGCAAGAGTGGCCAGTCAGTGTAGTACAACTGTGTAAGGGCTCGGCTACGGAATGATCAAAGTGAGATAGCCCACGAGCTAACTCGGTGCTATTGACTTCTGTTGAGCCTGTGAAACGATCAAAAGGTTGCATGCAGAAATTTAGATAGGGGTACGGACCCTTTTCTTGTGCACGCGTTAACAGCCGAAGAAAATTGGCCGTGCGCCTTGCTGCGCACTCAGTGAGGAGTAAGAACGTATGGATTGGCGCCACAAGGCGGTCTGTCGTGACGAGGACCCGGAGCTGTTTTTCCCGGTAGGGAACAGCGGCCCGGCGCTCGCGCAGATCGCTGACGCGAAACTGGTCTGCAATCGGTGCCCGGTGACCACGGATTGCCTGTCCTGGGCCCTGAACACCGGCCAGGACTCGGGCGTCTGGGGCGGCATGAGCGAAGACGAGCGGCGCGCACTCAAGCGTCGCAATGCCCGGACGAAGGCCCGTAGCGGAGTCTGACCCAGTCAGAGCAAATAGTGCGGCCTCGACGAAAGTCGGGGCCGCACTATTGTGTGGGTCGCGCGGCGCCTACAACGCCAGGCGCGTCCGCCGACCGATCGGCACCCGCAGCACCACGTCGGTGCCGCGGGACGGGGCCTGGCGCATGCCCAGTGTGCCGTCGAGTTCCGCCGACACCAACGTCCGCACGATCTGCAGGCCGAGGCTGTCGGACGTCTCCAGGCTGAAGCCCTCCGGCAACCCGCGGCCGTCGTCGTGGACGACGACGTCGAGCCAGCGGGCCGACCGCTCGGCGCGGATGGTCACCGACCCGGCTTCGGCCGCCGGGTCGAACGCGTGCTCGATCGCGTTCTGAACCAGCTCGGTGATCACCATGATCAGGGCCGTCGCGCGGTCGGAGTCCAGCACACCCAGGTCACCGACCCGGTTGATCCGGATCGGCCGGTCCACCGACGCCACGTCGTTCATGATCGGCAAGATCCGGTCGATCACCTCGTCGAGGTTCACCTGTTCGTCGACCGACATCGACAGCGCGTCGTGCACCAGGGCGATCGACGAGACCCGCCGCACCGACTCGATCAGGGCTTCACGCCCTTCGGCGTTGACCGTCCGGCGGGCCTGCAGCCGCAGCAGCGCCGCCACCGTCTGCAGGTTGTTCTTCACCCGGTGGTGGATCTCGCGGATCGTGGCGTCCTTGGAGATCAGCGCCCGGTCGCGGCGCTTCACCTCGGTGACGTCGCGGATCAGCACCGCCGCCCCGGCGCCACCACCGTTGACCACCAGCGGCAGCGTCCGCAGCAGCACCGTGGCGCCGCCGGCGTCGACCTCCATCCGCATGCTCTTCCCGCCGGCCAGCAGGTCGAGCACGTGCTCGGCCAGCTCCTGGGCCTCGAAGGGGTCGGAGATCAGCGGCCGCGTCACCTTGACCAGGTTGCGGCCCTCCAGCTCGCTCGTCAGGCCCATCCGGTGGTAGGCCGACACGGCATTGGGGCTGGCGTACGCGACGACGCCGTTGACGTCCAGCCGGATGAAACCGTCGCCCGCCCGGGGCGTGGAGCGGGACATGACGACATCCCCCACGTCGGGAAAGGTGCCGTCGGCGAGCATGTGGACGAGGTCGCTCGCACACTCCCGGTAGGCGGTCTCGAGTTGGCCGGACGTGCGGTCGGCCGCGCCCGCGGTTTGATGCCGGGTGAGCACGGCCACCACGCTGCCGCCGTACCGCACCGGCGAGGCCTCGACGTGTGGGCCGGGCAGCAGCGAATCCTCTTGGCCCGCATCGTAATTGCGCTGTGGCGCGCCGAACTCGAAAGCCCCGGCCACCAGCGCCAGCCGGTCGGCGGCGACGACACTGCCCACCGAGTCGGTGAGCAGCACCGTGGGCGCGGTGTTGGGCCGGCACTGCGCCACGCACACCAACATGCCGTCGTCGCGGCGAACCCACATCAGGTAGTCGGCGAACGACAGGTCCGCCAGCAGCTGCCACTCCCCCACCACCGCGTGCAGGTGGTCCACGGCGTTACCGGGCAGCACGGTGTGTTCGGCAAGCAGATCACCGAGCGTCGACATCACTCACTCCCCGGGCATCCCCGGCAACGGACGGGTCCAACTGTTTCGGGGGCTAGCTGATCACGGCAATCAGGTCGCCCGCCTGGATGACATCGCCCACCGAGACGCTCACCTTGCTGATGGTGCCGTCGACCTCGGCCAAGACGGGAATCTCCATCTTCATCGACTCCAGCAAGACCACGACGTCGCCTTTGCCGATCTGGTCACCCTCGCTCACCACGACTTCGAGCACGCTGGCCACGATCTCGGCGCGGACATCCTCGGCCATCTTCACCCCACTCGTTTCGGCCATTGCGAGGCCGGCTGCTGGTCATCAAGCTTCCGTCAGGCTCGGTGTATATCGAACCACAGGACCGCGCTTCCGGCCGCGGCGCACGGGCCGTTGTCGCCGCCGTCGACTTCCGTGAGAGACTGTGCGGCAGGCTCACGGGCGCCGGGCGCCCGGATCAAAGACCAATCAACGGAGGATTCGACCATGGCCAAACGAGGCCGTAAGAAGCGCGACCGCAAGCACAGCAAAGCCAACCACGGCAAGCGGCCCAACGCCTGAGGACCGTTACTGCCTCTCGCGGATGATGGTGGTCCGCCGGATCTCCAGCCGTAGCCGCTCGCGCAGGCCTTCCGGCGCCTTCTCACCCCGGCATTTGGTGGCGATCAACGCCTTGATCCGTTCCTCGAGGCCGTAGTGCTTGAAGCAGCCGGGGCACGCTTCGAGGTGGCGGCGCAGCTGGTCCCGCGATTCGGGCGTGCATTCCCCGTCGAGCAGGAGCCAGACCTGCCGGATCACCTCGGCGCAGCCGACGGCGCCATGAGCGTCGTCGTTGGGGCACGTGTCGCTCGGGCTGGAAAACTCGCTCATGACGACACCTCCTCGTGCGCCTGGTGGCCGCGGTTGAAGCCCCGCTCCTTGGCCACGTCAGCCAGCAACCCACGCAGTTGACGGCGGCCGCGGTGCAGCCGTGACATTACCGTCCCGATGGGTGTGTCCATGATCTCGGCGATTTCCTTGTAGGGGAAGCCCTCGACATCGGCGTAGTAGACGGCCATCCGGAACTCTTCCGGCAGCGCCTGCAGCGCCTCCTTGATCTCGGTGTCGGGCAGCGCCTCGAGCGCCTCGACCTCGGCCGAGCGCAGCCCGGTGGACGAGTGCTCGGCGTTGGACGCCAGTTGCCAGTCGGTGATCTCCTCGGTCGGGTACTCGGCCGGCTGGCGCTGCCTCTTGCGGTAGCTGTTGATGTAGGTGTTGGTCAGGATGCGGTACAACCAGGCCTTGAGGTTGGTGCCCGCCCGGAAGGAACGAAACCCCGCGTACGCCTTCACCATCGTCTCTTGCAGCAGGTCTTCCGCGTCGGCCGGATTGCGCGTCATGCGCAGCGCGCCGCCGTAGAGCTGGTCCAGCAGGGGGATCGCGTCGCGCTCGAAACGCGCCATCAGCTCCGCGTCCGTCTCCTGCGGGGCGGGATCGGGAAGCTCGCGTGCTGTCGCGCCGTCTGTGTCGGCCATCTCGATAACCCCGGTCCCTTCTGCTGCGGTGTCGCCGGGCGGCACTGAAAGCGCCACCGGGCTTGCAGGAAAGCAAGCCAACTGCTCGGCACCACCCATTGGACGGTCCAACAGGCTCGTCGCCGCTGACACCAAACCGCTCCTCCCAATCTAGAGGCTGGCACCGACAGTGTCTGCCCGGGTGCGCCCCATAACATCAGAGACCGCTTGCTTCAACAGCGGCGGCCGACGTGCTCATTCCCACCGAATCCGGGGCCGCCCGTCCCCCGGTCCGGGCGCGCGCGGCCGGACGTTAATGTGACGCCATGTCCCTGAATGGCAAGACCATGTTCATCTCCGGTGCCAGCCGCGGTATCGGCCTGGCGATCGCCAAACGCGCCGCACAAGACGGTGCCAACGTCGCCCTGATCGCCAAGACCGCAGAACCGCACCCCAAGCTGCCGGGCACGGTCTACACCGCCGCCAAGGAGCTCGAGGAGGCGGGCGGGCAGGCCCTGCCGATCGTCGGGGACGTCCGCGATCCGGAATCCGTCGAATCCGCGGTGGCCAAGACCGTCGAGCAGTTCGGCGGCATCGACATCTGCGTCAACAACGCCTCGGCGATCAACCTGGGGTCCATCACCGAGGTGCCGATGAAGCGGTTCGACCTGATGAACGGGATCCAGGTGCGCGGCACCTACGCGGTGTCGCAGGCCTGCATCCCGCACCTGAAGGCCGCGCAGAACCCGCACATCCTGACGCTGTCCCCGCCGGTGCTGCTCGGCAAGGAGTGGCTCAAGCCGACCGCGTACATGATGGCCAAGTTCGGCATGACCCTGTGCGCGCTGGGGATCGCCGAGGAGATGCGCGAGGCGGGCATCGCGTCCAACACGCTGTGGCCCCGGACGCTGGTGGCCACCGCCGCGGTGCAGAACCTGCTCGGCGGCGACGAGGCGATGGGACGCGCCCGCAAGCCGGAGGTGTACTCCGACGCGGCCTACGTCATCCTCAACAAGCCCGCCCGCGAGTACACCGGCAACACCTTGCTGTGCGAGGACGTGCTGGTGGAGTCCGGCGTCACCGACCTGTCGGTGTACAACTGCGTGCCCGGCGGCGAGCTCGGCGTCGACTTCTGGGTCGACGGCGTGAACCCGCCGGGATACACCGGTCCCTAGCGGGGGCTCAGCGGTGGCCCGCGCCGCCACGCCGGCGCTGGCGGCGCTGACGAAAGCCGGTGTGCCGCACCAGGTTGTCAGGTTCGATCACGATCCGCGGGCACGCTCGTTCGGCGACGAGGCGGTGCACGCGCTGACAAAAGAGCGTGGCATCGCGCCCGAGCAGATCTACAAGACCCTGGTCATCGCGATCCCCGGCGACCTGGCGGTCGCGATTCTGCCGGTGCCGGCCCGCCTTTCGCTGAAGGCGGCCGCCGCGGCGCTCGGGGCGGCCAGGGCGAGCATGGCCGAGCCCGCCGCCGCCGAGCGGGCCACCGGCTACGTGCTGGGCGCCGTGTCGCCATTCGGGCAGCGCAAGGCCCTGCCGACCGTCGTGGATGCGGGCGCGCAGGCCTGGGATCGGGTGTACTGCAGCGCCGGGCGCCGCGGCTGGGACGTCGGGGTGTCACCGCAGGACCTGATCCGGTTGACGAATGCGATTACCGCGGGCATCCAGGCGTAGCCGCGGGCGTAACGCCATGGTGAAAACCGGGCCGATTTCTCGCCGTGGCGTTACGCTCCCGCCATGACGACGAAGCGATCCCGCGGTGCGACGATTGTCGCCGCCGGTGTGCTGGCCTTTTCCGGGTTGATGACCGCCGGTGTGGGCAGCGCCAACGCCGACACGATTCAGACCGAGGGCAACTACCCGACCCGTCAGGCCTGCCAGGACGCCGGGCCGGGCGTGAAGGCCTCGACACCGGGCAACTGGAACAACTTCTGGTGCATTCCGGACCGCAACGTCAACGGCAACTGGAAGCTGGTCCTCAGCAACTAGAGCAGCCTAAAGAAGGCGGGCCTGCTCGGGTTCCGGGCCGGCCGGCTCGAGTAGCTCGGGCCCATTGTTGCGCACGTTGTTGACCAGCGTGGAGATCTCCCGCATGCGAATGCCGCGTACGTCGGGCGGACGGCTGAGCAGCTTTTCGTCGATCGGGGCGTCGGGGTCCAGCCAGCGATCCCACTCCCGCTCGGGCACCACCAGCGGCATCCGGTCGTGGATCTCGGCCAGCTCGCCGGGCGCGTCGGTGGTGATGATGGTGCAACTCAGCAGCGGCGACGCGTCCTTGGCAGGCTTCCACACCGACCACAGCCCGGCCATGAACAGCGGCTCGCCGTCCTCGCGGTACATGAAGAACGGCGTCTTGCGGGACTTCTTGCCCGCGACCGCGTCGTTGACGCGCCATTCGTAGTAGCCGTCCATCGGGATCAGGCACCGTTTCGACTTGGCGCTCGACCGGAACGCGGGCGAGGTGGTGACCTTGTCCGCGCGCGCGTTGATCAGCATGGGCCCCTTGGTCTCGGGCGCCCCCTCGGCGGTGGCCTTCGCCCACGGGGGCACCAGGCCCCAGCGCATCAGCCGCACCCGGCGGGTGGGCTCGTCGTCGGGGTCGGTGTGCCGGCTGACGACGGTCGCGATGGTCGAGGTGGGGGCCACGTTGTAGTTGGGCGCCCCGGCGCCCTCGGAGGTGCCGGTGGCCTCGTCGATCGCCTTGATCTTCTGGGCCAGCAGCGCCGGATCGGTGGTGACCGCGAACCGTCCACACATACCTTCCATGGTGGCAGAAGTCGGTGACACGCCATGATGGACGCGTGAGTATGTGGACGGCCCCCAGCGCGCCGAAACCGGTGCACGCGACCGTGACCGTTCCGGGCTCGAAGTCGCAGACCAACCGCGCGCTGGTGCTGGCCGCCCTGGCCGCCGCGCAGGGAAACGGCACCCCGACCATCAGCGGGGCGCTGCGCAGCCGCGACACCGACCTGATGATCGGCGCCCTGCTCGCCCTGGGCCTGCGCGTCGACGGCAGCGGGTCCGAGCTGACGGTCAGTGGCCGCATCGCGCCGGGACCCGGCGCACGGGTGGACTGCGGCCTGGCCGGCACGGTCCTGCGCTTCGTCCCGCCGCTGGCCGCGCTGGCCGAGGCGGTGGTGGAGTTCGACGGCGACGAGCAAGCCCGCGTGCGGCCCATCGCGCCGCTGCTCGACGCCCTGCGCGGTCTGGGCGTGCCGATCGAGGGTGCGGGCCTGCCCTTCCGGGTGCACGGCAGCGGAGCGGTCGCCGGGGGCACCGTGGCCATCGACGCCTCGGCGTCGTCACAGTTCGTGTCGGGGCTGCTGTTGTGCGCGCCGTCGTTCGCCGAGGGCCTGACCGTGCAGCACACCGGCGCGACACTGCCGTCGGCGCCGCACATCGCGATGACCGTGCAGATGCTGCGGCAGGCCGGGGTCGACGTCGACGATTCCGTGCCCAACCGCTGGCGGGTGCGCCCCGGCCCGGTGGCGGCCCGGCACTGGGAGGTCGAGCCCGACCTGACGAACGCCGTGCCGTTCCTGGCGGCGGCCGTGGTCACCGGCGGAACGGTGCGCATCAACGGCTGGCCCGCGGCCAGCGTGCAACCCGCCGACCACATCCTGACCGTGCTGGCTAAGCTGAATGCCGTTGTCTCGCAGGATGACTCGTTTCTCGAGGTGCAGGGTTGCGCCGACAACGACGGCTACCCCGGTTTCGATGTCGACCTGCGCGCCGTCGGCGAACTGACCCCGGCGGTGGCGGCGCTGGCCGCGCTGGCAAAGCCGGGATCGGTGTCGCGCCTCACCGGCATCGGCCACCTGCGGGGCCACGAGACCGACCGGCTCGCCGCGCTCAGCGCCGAGATCAACCGCCTGGGCGGTGACTGCACCGAAACACCCGACGGCCTGGTGATCACCGCGACGCCGCTGCGGCCCGGCCCCTGGCGGGCCTACGCCGACCACCGGATGGCGATGGCGGGCGCGATCGTCGGGCTACGGGTGGCCGGGGTCCAGGTGGACGACATCGGCTCCACCTCCAAGACGCTGCCCGAGTTTCCGCAGCTGTGGGCGCGAATGTTGGGGTCCGATATTTGAAGCCCGGCGATTACGACGAGTCCGACGTCAAGGTCCGCTCCGGCAGGGGCTCGCGACCGCGCACCAAGACTCGTCCCGGGCACGCCAACGCCGAGGCCGCGATGGTGGTCAGCGTCGACCGCGGACGTTGGGGGTGCGTCCTCGGCGGGGACCCCGCTCGGCGGGTCACGGCGATGCGGGCCCGGGAACTGGGCCGGACCCGGATCGTGGTCGGTGACGATGTCGACGTCGTCGGCGATGTGTCCGGGCGCACCGACACCCTGGCCCGCATCGTGCGGCGCGGGGAACGGCGAACGGTGCTGCGGCGCACGGCCGATGACACCGATCCCACCGAACGCGTGGTGGTCGCCAATGCCGACCAGTTGCTGATCGTGGTCGCGCTGGCCGACCCGCCGCCGCGCACCGGGCTGGTCGACCGGGCGCTGATCGCCGCCTACGCCGGCGGGCTGACGCCGATCCTGTGCCTGACCAAGACCGACCTCGCCCCCCCGGAGCCGTTCGCCGGGCAGTTCGTGGACCTGGACCTGACGGTGGTCGCCGCGGGCCGCGACGATCCGCTGCTCGCGGTCGCCGACCTGCTCGCCGGCAAGATCACCGTGCTGCTCGGGCATTCCGGCGTGGGCAAGTCCACGTTGGTGAATCGCCTTGTGCCCGAGGCGGAACGGGCCGTCGGCGAGGTCACCGACATCGGCCGGGGCAGGCACACCTCCACCCAATCGGTCGCGCTACCGCTGGCCACGTCGGGTTGGGTGATCGACACCCCGGGCATCCGCTCGTTCGGGCTGGCGCACATCGCGCCGAACGACGTGCTGATGGCCTTCTCGGATCTCGCCGAGGCGATCGAGGACTGTCCCCGCGGCTGCGGACACATGGGGCCTCCGGCCGACCCGGAGTGCGCGCTCGACGCGCTGTCCGGCCCCGCCGCCCGCCGGGTGGCCGCCGCGCGCCGGCTGCTGGGCGCGCTCAACCAGACTTAGCCAGCCGCATGCCGAGCTCGTCGGGCGGCACCTTATGGCCTTCCGCGCAACGGATTTCGACGCTCGCCTCGGCGCCACACCCGAGATGAGTGAGCCGCAGGCGGTTGCGTCCCGGCAGGTGGCGTCGGCCCCACTCGAACATCGCCCACACCACCGGCATGAAGTCCGTGCCGGCCGGGGTGAGCACGTATTCCTCGCGGCGGCGCTGGCCGGGCTCGTGATACGGCTGGCGTTTCAGCAGCCCCAGCTCGACCAGTTCGGACAGCCGCGCCGACGTGGCGGCCTTGGTGATGCCCACCCGGCGGGCGAAGTCGTCGAAACGCGTGGTGCCGTAATAGGCCTCGCGCATGATCAGCATCGCGGACTTGGTGCCCACCACCGCCATCGTCTTCTCGATCGCGCATTCGCCCACGGCGGACCAGGCATTGCGATCGGCCAGCGGCCCCTGCAGCAGTGTCATAGATCACCTCCCGATCTGGGTTGCGTTTAGTGTACCTAGATGTTTATCTGGGTACAGCGGTCTATACCTAGGCTGCAGGACTCGAGGAGGAGCCATGACCCGCGACGCCGTCATCGTCGGAGCCGTCCGCACGCCCATCGGCAAGGGCAAACCCACCGGCGCCCTGCACGACGTGCTGCCGGCCGACCTGCTTGCCCACAGCCTGCGGGAAGTGGTGGCGCGCACCGGTGTGGACCCGGTCCAGATCGACGACGTCATCGCCGGCGCGGTCGCGCAGGTCGGCGACCAGGCGGTCAACATCGCCCGCAACGCGCTGCTGGGCGCCGGATTCCCGGAGACGGTCCCCGGGGTCACGATCGACCGGCAGTGCGGCAGCAGCCAGCAGGCCATCAGCTTCGCCGCGCAGGGCGTGATTTCCGGCGCCTACGACCTGGTCGTCGCCGCCGGCGTGGAGTCGATGGGCCGCGTCCCCATGGGCACCTCGGTGCTGCCGGGCAGCAACCCGTTCGGTGACGACATGACGCGGCGCTACCCCGACGGCCTGGTGCCCCAGGGCATCAGCGCCGAACTGATCGCGGCGAAGTGGGGCTTCTCGCGCACCCAGCTCGACGAGTTCTCCGCGGGCAGCCACGACAAGGCCGCGCGCGCCACCAAGGACGGCCTGTTCGACAACGAGCTGATTCCGATCGCCGGCCTTGCCGCCGACGAATTCATCCGGCCCGGCACGACGGTCGAGACGCTGGCCGGGCTGCGGCCCGCGTTCTACAGCGAGGCGATGGCGGCCCGCTTCCCGCAGATCAAGTGGGAGATCACCGCCGGCAACTCCTCGCCGCTCTCGGACGGCAGCGCCGCGGTCTTGATCACCACCAGCGAGGTCGCCGAGAAGCTCGGCCTGCGCCCGCTGGCCCGCATCCACACCACCACCGTAGTGGGCTCGGACCCGCTGTACATGCTGACCGGGGTCATCCCGGCCACCGAAAAGGTGCTGCGGCGGGCCGGTTTGACGCTGGACGACATCGACGTGTTCGAGGTGAACGAGGCCTTCGCGCCCGTCGTGCTCGCCTGGGCGCACGACACCGGCGCCGACCTGGCCAAGACCAACGTCAACGGCGGCGCCATCGCGATCGGCCACCCGCTGGGTGCCAGCGGCGCGCGCATCATGACCACGCTGGTCAACGCGCTCGAGCAGCGCGGCGGCCGCTACGGCCTGCAGACGATGTGCGAGGGCGGCGGCATGGCCAACGCGACGATCATCGAGCGGCTGGGCTGACGGCGATGTCGTCGCCCAGCATCTCGAGCGTCTTTGTCATCGGCGGCACCGGCGCTCAGGGCATGCCCATCATCCGTGCCCTGGTCGCCGACAAGAGGTACTCCGTTCGATTCCTCAGCCGCGACCCCGACTCCCGCCGAGCGAAGGAGCTGCTCGGGCTCGACAACGTGTCCGTATTGGAAGGCTCATTCGCCGACGAAGCGAATCTGCGGCAGGGTTTCCGCGGTTGTGATGCGGCATTCGTCAACATCGACGGATTCAACACCGGTGAGAAGACCGAGATGTATTGGGCGATCCGCAGTTACGAGATAGCCATCGAAGAGGGAGTGAAATTCTTCGTCTATGGAAACCTCGATTACGGGCTCAAGAAGTCGGGATACGACTCCCGCTTCCGTACCGGCCACTATGACGGCAAGGGCCGGGTGGGCGAATGGATCCTCTTCCAGAATCGGGTGAATGGTGACCGGATGGGGGCGGCGGTCTTCACGACGGGTCCCTACATCGAGATGGTGATCTCGCCCGGGACGCCGATGACGCCTACCGTCGAGGACGGTGTCTTGACGTGGCGGGTCCCGCTTGGCGAGGGCGCGGTGCCCCATGTGGCTCTCGAAGATTGCGGATATTATGTCCGTTGGCTTTTCGACCATCCCGAGCGCGCGAAGGGCCTCGATCTCGAAGTCGCTGTGGACCACATCACCTATGCGGACCTTGCTGCGGCGTTCGAGAAGGTCACCGGACACCCGGCGCGGTACATCGACACCGATCTAGACGAGTATTGGCAGAACGGCCCCCTCAGCAGGAGGGCGGATGCGCCTGCCGGGTACAACGCGGACCCCAGCGACAAGAGCACCATGACCGTCCGGGACAACTTCACGGGATTTTGGAATCTGTGGAAATACGGAGTCGTCAAACGCGATTACGACCTACTCGATCAAATCCACCCGAACCGGATCCGGAGTGCCGAGGAATGGTTCCGCAGAGAAGACCGGTTGGGAAGGGCGCTGGGGAAAGGCGGCCTGTGGGAGCGGGTTCAACCGGAGAACCGGACTCCGATCCTCAAGATTGGTGAGGATCGAAGGACGGGGAAATTATGACCGAGACTGTTTTCGAGGGCGTGCGGGTGCGCTACGACAGCACCAAGGGCTACGACGAGCTGCTCGCCGCGCTGCTGGCCGACATCGGCGAGCGGCCGGTGCCCGTCAACGACATCGCGACGAGCACCGGCGACTGGGACTCCTATCGGGAGCGCATCGAACCCCACGCGGGCCCAAGCGGATTCATGCTGTTCGGCGTCTTCGACCACGGCGCGTGGATCACCAAGGCCGGCATCGATCGCAGGGTGGTCCGCGTCATCCTCGGCAACCCGCTGATCGCGATCACGATGCTGCGCCACGACCTGACCGCCGGCCTGTTCGCCCCGGTCGAGCTGCTGATCACCGACGAGCCGGCCGGCAGCAGCCTGACCTACGTCAAGCCGTCGTCGCTGATGGTCGTCGAACCCAATCCTGAATTGCTCGGCGCCGCACAAGAACTCGACGCCAAACTGGCGGCGCTGGCCGAAAAGGTGACCGGCGGTTGGTGACCCGCCAACGCCGCCCGACCTGTCCCTGCGTTGTGAGCATTCAGGATTTCGGCGGTTCCCCGCGGCCCAGCAGTAGGTGCTCGGCGTTGCGGTGGGCCAGTTTGGACTTATCCTCGGCGCTCAGCGGTGCGGAGTCGATGAAGGCGCGAGCGTCGCGGTAGCCGGCGGCCGCCCCGAGGAGGTCCGGACGTCGTTGTCCGAGCGCGCTGCTGTACGGGTCATCCTGGGCGAACATGAGGCGATCCGGCCCCAACACGTCGAGGGTTTGTCGCAGCATGCGGTGGCTGAACACGCCACCGGCCGTGACGTACACATTGTCGGTGATGTAGTCGAGGACGTGTCGGTCCAGGCCGTTGTCGGTATTGCTGAGCGCATCGGCGCGATCGGCGAAGGAGACGATCATCTCGCCCCAGTGGCCGAGGATGATCTGCAGGTCGGGGTGGCGGTCGAAGGTTCCCGCGAGGATGAGCCGCAACGCGGCAAGCCCGGCCTCGGCGTGCCAGCCCCACCCGCCGGTGGAGAGCATGAGGTTTGTCCCGAAGCCGAAGCCGCCGTAACAGGCTTCGCGTACGGCGGCGGGCGGTATCCCGGGATGGATGTAGATCGGTACCCCGAGCTCGGCGGCGGCCTCGAAGATCGGCCGGAAACTGCTGTGGTCGAGCAGGGTTGGCCCGGTGCGGGGAAACACCATCGCACCCACGAAGCCCAGTTCGAGGATGCAGCGGCGCAGTTCGTCGGCGGCGGCATCGGGATCCGGGGTGGGCAGGGTGGCGAACGCCGCGAAGCGGTCTGGCCGGCGCCGGACCGCGTCGGCGAGCACGTCGTTGGCGTCGCGGGCCAGGGACACGGCCAACTCCGCGGGCAGCGGTTGCGTGCCGGGAGTGGTGATTGACAGCACCTGGACATCAACGCCCGCGGCGTCCATGCGGTCCAGCCGTTCGTCGCCGAGGTCGAGCAGCCGATGACTGACGATGTCGGGACTACTGAGCCAGGTGACGGTGTCATCCCCGCCGAATTCGACCAGGGCCTCCCGAAGCTCGGCGGTCCAGGCGTGTTCCTCGACGGCGATCACCCGCGACACCTGAAAGTCGTTGTCGGGGAATGCTTGTGGTGCTTCCGCCGACGGTACCGGCGACATCACGGACCGCACCTCCTCAGCTGCAGGGTTTCGGGGCGGGCGCCCATGGGCCACGGGGCCGCATACCAATATAACCGGACTTCAGTCCGGTTATATTTCCCAGCCCAGCCCCAAGTTGCTCAGCGGGGCGGCGGCTCCGGCATCAGCGGCGCGTTTCAATCTTCAGGTCGCCAGCTGTCACGGTACGGATGTGATCGCTGGCGAGTACGTCGTGCGGGAACCCGAGTTCGATCCCGCTGGCCTGGTCGAGGCGGCCAAGCTGGTCGGTCGTGAAGTCGACTTCGAGGGCGCCCAGATTGTCATCGAGCTGAGCGGCGGTGCGGGCACCGACGATCGGTGCCGTCACGCCCGGGTTCTGCAGGGTCCAGGCGAGTCCGACCTGGGCCGGTGTGCGGTCGAGCTCGGTCGCGACCTCCTTCACGACATCGGCAATGGCAAGGTTGCGCTCGGTGAGTGCGCCCAGGGCGAAGTTGAAGCTTTTGCGGGTGCCGTCGCCAGAAGCGCCGTTCGGCCCGGTCAGGTCGCCGTGGTTGTACTTGCCGCTGAGCACGCCGCCGGCCAGCGGCGAATACGGGATCACACCCAAACCCATCTCGCGTGCCATCGGGATCAGGTCCCGCTCCCCGGTGCGCTCGATCAGGTTGTATTCGATCTGCAGCGCGACCAGCGGTGACCAGCCACGCAGGTCGGCGATCGCCTGCATGCGGGACACCTGCCAGGCCGGGGCGTTGGAGATCGCCACATACAAGACCTTGCCCTGCCGGACCAGATCGTCCAGGCCGCGCAGGATCTCCTCGACCGGCGTCCTGAAGTCCCACACGTGCAGGTAAAGCAGATCGATGTAGTCCGTATTCAGCTGCCGCAGGCTGGTTTCCACCGATGCGAACATGCTTTTGCGGTGAGCGCCCCCGGAATTCGCGTCGGCGGGGCGGCGGAGCGTGGTGTATTTCGTTGCCAACACCAAGCTTTCGCGGTTCTCGCGGGTGAACTCACCCAGCAGACGTTCGGAGCTGCCGTCGGTATAGGTGTTGGCGGTGTCGATGAAGTTGCCGCCGTGCCCGACGTACAGGTCGAAGAGCTTGCGTGCCTCTTCTCGGTCGGCGCCCCAACCCCATTCGGTGCCGAAGGTCGCCGTCCCCAGCGCCAGCGGTGAGATCCGCAGCCCGGAGCGGCCCAGCAGCCGATAGGTGTCAAGGTTGAGCGTCATTCACGTCCTCCTGCGCTTGTTTGCGTCGTCGACAACAAGCCTGCGGCCGGGGCGCACGATGGGTAAGGGAGAGAACTTCCTGGGAACACCAGTCCCACCTTGGCTGTTGCACGCCCATGTGATGACCCAGACGGTGGATAGGACACAGGAGCTGGCCGCGTTCCTGCGGAGTCGACGCGAACGCCTGGACCCGCATGATTTCGACCTGCCGTCGCGCCGGCAATCGCGGCGCACGTCGGGATTGCGGCGCGAAGAGGTCGCCGAACTGGCCGGGGTCAGTGTCGACTACATCGTGCGGCTGGAACAGGCCCGCGGGCTGCGGCCCTCAGCGGATGTCGTGGAGGCGCTGGCCCGGGCGCTGCGCCTAGCTCCAGACGAACGCGCCTACCTTTTCGACCTGACCCAGCAGCGCCCACGCAAGGCCGACAGCCCGGCGACCGCTGCGGCGCCGCCACTGGCAGAGCTGGTCAGCGACCTGTCGCCAATGCCGGCCATGCTGATGAACCACCGCTTCGACATCCTGACCTGGAACGGCGAAATGGCGAAGCTGATCACGGATTTCGATGCCCTACCGCCGCCGCAGCGCAATTCGATGTGGCTATGCCTGATGCATCCGGAAATACGCGAGCTATATGTCGACCGTCGACGCGTCGTGCGGGAGGGGGTCGCCCACCTCCGCGCCGCGTGGGCCGCCCACCCGGACGATCGGACGCTGACCGATCTCATCGCCGAATTCATCTCCGGTGACGACGAATTCGCCCGCTTGTGGGCCGAGCGAGACGTGAAGGTGAACGGCCGCGGAGAAAAGGTGATGCGACACCCCGAAGTCGGCGTGATCGCAGTGCACTTCGAAGTGCTCATGCCGCTTGAAGATACGGACCAGCGGTTGATGATCTGCCGCGCCGCGAACGCCGAGAGCAAGTCGGCGCTAGAGCAGCTCGTGAACTAAAGCCAGCCGGTGCGGGCGGCGGCGACCGGCTCGGCCGGCGACGGGGCCAACTCCCCGTCGCGCACGCCGTCGAGCATCCGCTTGACCGCGGCGACGATCTCCGGGGCCGCGGCGGCGAGCCCGGCCTTGTCGGCCTCGCTGACCTGGTCGGGGTCGACGCCCGCCCGGGCCAACACGGCGGCCGGGTCGGCCAGCTGCCCGGCCAGCCAGCCCACCGGGTCGGCCGACAGCTCGGGGACGAAATGCCGGCGGCCGGGCTCCCACCCGTCGAACCGGGGGTGGTGATGGGCCCGGTCCAGCGTCCCGGGCGGGCTCTCGGTGGAGCCGAACAGGTCCACCCGCCACACCGGCCGGTTGAAGCCGATCGGGACGCCGGCATAGATCGATCCCTGCGGCTCGTCCCGGTCGACGAGGCGCAGTTCCAATCTGACTCCCCGCTCCGGGGTCTCCTGGCCTTCGAGCGGGCGCGGGTCGACGAAGAACATGTCCCCGACGACCACACCCATGGTTTCGAATCCAAACGCTGCGAGCATGTTTCCGAGCGTAGTCCCCGGCCGCGGCGTTAGGCGCCGACCTTCTTGGCCGCGCGCTCGGGCAGGACCACCTCGTAGTCCGCGAGCACTGCGGTGCGGGTGCGGCGCTGGTATTCGTGCACCAGGCCGGGCCAGTTGGTGGTGACGCGGCCGGAGGCGGTGCGGTACCAGGAGTCGCAGGTGGTCCACACGCCGGCGTCCAGGCGGGACTGGACCTCGGCGTCGTAGGCCTGCTCCACGGCGCGCCGGACCTCGAACGCGCGGGCCACACCTCCGCGGGCAAGCTCCTCGGTGAGCTGGCGGATGTAGCGGGCCTGCTGCTCCATCATCAGGATGATCGAGCTGCTGCCGAGGTTGGTGTTCGGCCCGTAGATCAGGAACATGTTCGGGAAGCCCGGCACGGCCATGCCCAGATGGGCGCGGGCCCCGTCGGACCACTCGGCGTGCAGGTCCCGCCCGTCGCGGCCGGTGATCGTCATCGGGGCCAGGAATTCGGTGGCCTTGAACCCGGTGCCGTAGATGACGACGTCCACCTCATGCAGCCGGCCGTCGGCGGTCCGCACCCCGGTGGGCGTCACCTCGGTGATCGCCTCGGTCTCGACGTCGACGTTGGGGCTGGCCAGCGCCGGATACCAGTCGTTGCTGAACAGGAGGCGCTTGCAGCCGACCGGGTAGTCGGGCGTGAGCTTGGCCCGCAGCACCGGATCCTTGACGTGGTGCTTGAGGTTCGCCGATGCGACCACGCCGATCAACCAGGCGAGCGGGGCGACCTTGGTCAGCGCGAGGCCGAAGAACTCCGAGATCTCCCAGATCAGCCCGCGCATGGCGGCGGCGAACCCGGGCACGTTCCGGAACGCGGCGTGGTGGGCGTCGGTGTAGGCGCGGTCGGGCTTGGGGATGACGTACGGCGCGGAGCGCTGGAAGACGGTGACACGCGCGGCGGTTTCGCGGATACGCGGGACGAACTGGATCGCGGACGCACCGGTGCCGAGCACGGCGACGCGCTTGCCGGCCAGGTCGACGTCGTGGCGCCATTGCGCCGAATGGAACGAGGGGCCCGCGAAGGTGTCCAGCCCCGGAATGTTCGGCAACGCCGGCCGCGACAGCTGGCCGACGGCGGGCACCAGCACGTCGGCCTCGAACACTTCACCGGACGCGGTCTCCACCCGCCACGTGGCGGTGCCGTCGTCGTAGCGGGCCGCGGTGACCTCGATCCCGGTGCGCACCAGGTCGCGCAGGCCGAACCGGTCGGCGGCGGCGTGGATGTAGCCGAGGATGTCGGGCTGCTCGGCGTACCGGCGTCCCCAGTCGGTCTTGCGGGCAAAGGAGTAGGAGTACAGGTTCGACGGCACGTCGCAGGCCGCGCCGGGGTAGGTGTTCTCCCGCCAGACGCCGCCGATGTCGTCGGCCTTCTCCAGCACCGTCACATCGGCCAGGCCGTCGCGGGAGAGCTCGTAGGCGGCGGCGAGGCCACCGAAGCCGGCGCCGATCACCAGCACGCGAGGCTTGCGGATGGTCGAAGTCATGAAGCACAGGTTAGGGGTGGGCGGCAGGTCGCCGGCAGCCGATTGCGGTCGGCAAATCCATGATTCCGGCCACGATTCAGCCGGCGGCCAGGCGGGCCCGCGGCGCGACCGAACGCTGATAACGCGCCGGGGTTGTGCCCGTCCACCGTTTGAACGCGGCGATGAAACTCGTCGCCTCGGCGTAGCCCAGCCGCAGCGCGACGTCCTCCACCGACAACGCGCCCGTCGCCAGCAGTTCCTCGGCGAGGACCCGGTGCACCTCCTCGGCCAGGTCCCGGAACGTGGTGTTCTCCTCGGCCAGCCGCCGGCGCAGCGTCCGCTCGCTCATCGCCAACTGCCGCGCGACGGCCCCGATGGTGTGGGGTTCGCCGTCGATCGACGCCAGTCGCTCACGCACCCGCCGGGCGACGCCGGTCCGCTGCCTGCGGCGCTCCAGCAGGGCGCGGCACTGCTGCTCGCACACGGCGACGCTGCTCGCGCTAGCGCGCGGGAGCGGGTCGTCCAGCAGCGCGGCCGGCCAACGTGCCACATTGGCCGGCGCATCGTAACTCGGCGCCACGCCGAATGCCTTGCACGCCAACGCATCACCCGACGACGGCGCGGGGCCCGCGAACTCGATCGAGGTGAACGGGACGGGGCGGCCCAGCATTTCCGCCATGACCCGGGCGATCGCGACCAGGTCGCGCCGCACCAGGAACTCCGCGACCGGACCGGTCAGGCCGGGCAGGTCGAGCCGCATCGCGGCCACCGGCCCGTCCACCGTGACCGTCGGTAGGCCGAAGCCGTAGCTGAGCTCGTAAAACCGGGCCGCGAACCGGACGGCATCACCCAGCGTCGAACTGGTGAGGCAGGCGAAGCCGAAGATGCCCAGCGACCCGACGTGATAGCTGTCGCCCACCCGCACCCCCAGGTCGGCAGCGTCACCCAGCAGGTTCACCAGGTTCGTCGCGACCGTCAGCTCTTGGCGCCCGACGATCATCCGCTCGTGGTCGCGCAGGTCGGCCTCCGACAGACCGGTCCCTTCGAGGACGTCCGCTACGGCAAGCCCGTTGCGGGAACCGAACTCGGCCATCAACGCGACGCTGGTCGTGCTCCTCGGGAAGTCCCAGTGGGAAACCTGGGACCCGACGAAGACCTGCACGTATCCCAGTATGGCGAACGGCGGTGCGCCGAACGTGCACTCACTGCGAGAATCGGCCCGAAATCTCGCCCTCAGTACACGTTCGGCGAAAAGGGTTAGGCCGCCAGGCCGTCGGCACCGCCGTTGGCCCGCCGCGCATCCCGCTGCGCGCGCTTGGCGCGCCGCCACCCACGCACGGTCTCGATGGCGGTCTTCAGCCCGCGGCGCCGGCCGGTCTCCGGGTCGGTGCCCGCGAAGCCGGGCTCCAGCTCGGCGAACATGCGCTCGCTGCGGGTCTCCGGCGCGTCGTCGGCGCTGTCACGCAGGTAGGAGTTCGGCAGCGACAGCTTGGCCAGCGTGCGCCACGTCTTGGCGTACTGCACCAGGAAGGAGCCCGTGGTGTAGGGCAGGTCGTACTTGTCGCACACCTCACGCACCCGCACCGCTATCTCCTCGTACCGGTTGCTGGGCAGATCCGGGAACAGGTGGTGCTCGATCTGGTGGGACAGGTTGCCGCTCATGAACCGCAGCACCGGCCCGGCCTCGAAGTTGGCGCTGCCCAGCATCTGGCGCAGGTACCACTGACCCCTGGTCTCGCCGACCATGTCGGTCTTGGTGAATTTCTCCGCGCCGTCGGGGAAATGGCCGCAGAAGATGACGGCGTTGGCCCACACGTTGCGGATCACGTTGGCCACCGCGTTGGCCTTCAGCGTCGAGGTGTACGTGGCCCCGGGTGACAGCGCGGTCAGCGCCGGGAACGCGACGTAGTCCTTGAGCACCTGCCGGCCCGCCTTGGCCAGGAACTCGTCGACCCGCTGCCGGGCGTCGTCCTGGTCCATCCGCCTCTTGGCGATCTTGCCGAGCTCCACGTGCTGCAGGCCGACGCCCCACTCGAACAGGAGCATGAGCATGGTGTTGTAGACCAGGTTGAACAGGTTGAAGCGCTTCCAGCGCTGGTCCCGGGTGACGCGCAGCAGGCCGTAGCCGACGTCGTCGTCCATCCCGAGGATGTTCGTGTACTTGTGGTGCACGTAGTTGTGAGTGAATCGCCAGTGCTTGGACGACCCGCTCATGTCCCACTCCCAGGTCGAGGAGTGGATCTCGGGGTCGTTCATCCAGTCCCACTGGCCGTGCATGACGTTGTGGCCGATCTCCATGTTCTCGATGATCTTGGCCACGCCCAAGGTGACGGCCCCCGCCCACCACGCCGAGCGGCGGGAACTCGCGGCCAGCATCAGCCGGCCCGATACCTCCAGCGCGCGCTGCGCTGCGATGGTGCGGCGAATGTAGCGGGCGTCCCGCTCGCCGCGAGAGTCTTCGATGTCCTGGCGGATGGCGTCCAGCTCAACGGCCAGGCTCTCGATGTCGGCGTCCGTCAGATGGGCGAATACGTCGACGTCGGTGATCGCCATCGTCTTCCTTCCCTACGGTCGATGTTTCGGGTCGAAAACCAGATCCAGACCTACGCTATCGTAACCTACGAATCCGTAGGTTACCTGTGAGTAGCACTTAGATGTCGAGCACACAATCGCCCGAGGCGGCAGACACGCACGTCTGAATCCGCGTCCCCGGGTCGTGCTCCGCGCCGGTGCGCAAATCACGCACGTGGCCCTCCACGAGGCCGACCACGCACGACTGACATATACCCATCCGGCAGCCGAAGGGCATCTGCACGCCGGCGCCCTCGCCGGCGTCCATCAACGACGTCGCGGCGTCGGCGGCGACGGCGCGACCGCTCCGGGCGAAGGTGACCGTGCCGCCGGCGCCCGCGGGCGCGGCCTTGGACACGGCGAAGCGTTCCAGGTGCAGCCGGTCGCCGATGCCCGCCGCCGACCAGAGCTTCTCCGCCTGGGCCAACATGCCCTCCGGCCCGCAGGCCCAGGTGTGGCGGTCGCGCCAGTCCGGCACCTCGCGGTCCAGCAGCGCAAGGTCGAGACGGCCCTGCGAGCGGGTCTCCCGAAGCGTGAGGCGATAGCCCGGATGTTCGACGGCCAGCGCCGCCAGCTCGGCGCGAAACAGGACGTCGGACTCGGTGGGCGCGGAGTGCACGTGCGCGATGTCACCAATCTGGTTGCGGCGCACCAAGGTTCGCAGCATAGACATCACCGGCGTGATCCCCGATCCGGCAGTGAGGAACAGGATGGACGGCGGCGCCGGGTCGGGCAGCACGAAGTTGCCCTGCGGGGCGGCCAGCCGGACGATGGTTCCCCGCTCGACGCCCGCCACCAGGTGGGTGGACAGGAATCCTTCGGGCATCGCCTTGACGGTGATGGTCACGGTGCGCGCGGAGCCCGATCCGGACGTCTCGGCCGGGCTGGAGGTCAGCGAATACGACCGCCAGCGCCAGCGCCCGTCCATCAGCAGGCCGATCCCGATGTACTGGCCCGGCTGGTAGTCGAAGTTGAAGCCCCATCCCGGCTTGATCACCAGGGTCGCCGAATCCTCTGTCTCGCGGCGCACTTCGAGGATGCGGCCCCGCAGCTCGCGTGCCGACCACAGCGGGTTGGCCAGGTGCAGATAGTCGTCGGGCAACAGCGGCGTGGTGATGCGCGCGGCCAGCTTGCGCAGCGCGTGCCAGCCGGGGTGTCGCTCGGCACCCGCGACCACCGGCCGCTTGGTGTCGACGACGTTGCCCGCGATCGATGGGTTACGTCTGCCCAGGGGAAGCTCCTGCTCACGATGCTGCGTCTTGCTTGCACTCACCATTGTGGTCGACTCTGTGGGCCTCACGAAACCTACGGTACCGTAACCTACGGTTGCGTAGCCAGCGTTCGGTGGGCGCGATCACATCACACCCTCGGGCCGGGCCCTGCCGATCGCCCGCCCTCGCGGTGGAGCAACCTAGCCGGCCGCACTGGTGGCGAGCTTCAACGCCCGGACCACGGCTTGGCGGGCAAGGTCGATCTTGAATGCGTTCTGGCTCAACGGTTGCGCACCGGACATGGCGGCTTCGGCGGCGGCACGGAACGCCTGCGGACCCGGCGCGTTCCCGACCAGCGTGGCCTCCGATTCGATCAACCGCCACGGCTTGGGCGCTACGCCGCCCAGTGCGATGGCCGCCGACGTGATGACGCCGTCGGACAGCGCGAGGCCGACCGCCACCGATACCAACGCGAACGCATAACTGTGCCGGTCCCGCACCTTGAGGTACCAGGATTTCGCCGCGTAGGGCGACGGCGGCAATTCGACGCCGACGATCAATTCGGCGGGCTCGAGGGCGTTGTCGATCTCCGGTGTATCGCCGGGCAGGCGGAAGAACTCGCCGATCGGCACACGGCGCACGCCCCCGGGGCCCGCCACGTGCACAACGGCGTCGAGCACCGCCAAGGCCACCGCCATGTCGGAGGGGTTTGTGGCCACGCACCGCGGCCCCGCGCCGAGAACGGCGTGCTCCCGGTTGAAGCCGTCCAGTGCTGCGCAGCCCGAACCGGGTGCGCGCTTGTTGCACTTCGCGAAGTCGGTGTCCATGAAGTAAGGGCAGCGGGTGCGCTGCAGCAGGTTGCCGCCCGCGGTCGCCATGTTGCGTAGCTGGGTGGTCGCGCCGCTCAGAATCGCGTGGGAGAGAACGGGATAGCGGGTTCGGATCAGCGTGTGGTTGGCGAGCGCGCTGTTGGTGACGCCCGCCTCGATGTACACCCCATCCGACTCGGTCGCCGTCACCGAGGTCAGGCCGAGTCGGCCGATATCGATCAGCGCCGACGGCTGGACGACGCCATATTTCATCAGGTCAACGAGATTGGTACCGCCCGCGAGATACACGCCCCCCGTCTGGACCGCCGCGGTGATCGCGTCGGCCACCGAGGTGGCGCGCTGATAGGCGAACGTCTTCACTGTGGCCTCGCCTCGGCAACCGCCGCGATCGCGTCGACGATGTTGGCGTATGCCCCGCACCGGCAGATGTTTCCGGCCATGCGTTCCTTGATCTCGTTCTCCGTCAGCGGGATCGAACCGTTCAGCGCCGCCTGGCGGTCACCTTCGAAGGAAGCCATGGACAGATCGCCGCGAGCGTGTTCGCGCAGCATCGCACGCGCCGACGAAATCTGGCCCGCGGTGCAGTAGCCGCACTGAAAACCGTCGTGCTCGAGGAACGCTTCCTGAAGCGGATCCAGATCGTCGCCGTCGGCGACGCCCTCGATGGTCAGGACTTCCGCGCCATCGATCGACACGGCCAGCGACAGGCAACTGAGCACCCGCTCCCCGCGCACGGTCACCGTGCAAGCGCCACACAGCCCGTGATCGCAACCCTTCTTGGTGCCGGTCAATCCCAAGCGCTCTCGCAGCAGGTCGAGCAGTGTGGTGCGGACGTCCACGAGTACCCGATGCGTCGTACCGTTGACGCCCAGCGCGATCTCGCATTCGGCAGCTGCCTCCATCAGCCGTTCCCCTCCGGCGTCGCAAACGGTGTCATGAGATGTTCGACGGTGATCGGCAGCTCGCGCAACCTGCGGCCGGTGGCGTGAAAGATGGCGTTGGCGATGGCCGCCGGGACACCGCACACCCCGATCTCCCCGATCCCGCGAACGCCGAGTGGATCCAACCCGAAATCGGGGGTGTCCACGAAGGAGACGTCGAAGTCGGGACGGTCGGCATGGGTGGGCACGTAATACTCCCCGATCAACTGTGCGGTGGCCGCGTCGTACGGGACCTGCTCCATCAGCGCCATGCCCAAGCCGAACGTGATGCCGCCCATCACCTGACTGCGCGCGAGTTTCGGGTTGAGGACGCGGCCGCAGTCCAGCACGGCGACCCAGCGTGTCACGGTCGCGCGGCCGATCTGCTCGTCGACTTCGACTTCACAGAAATGCGCACCGAAGGACTGCGAGATCGCGTCGCGTTGATCGCCCGCGTCGGCGGACATGTTGAAGCTCAGCTCTGTTCGGTAGCGCTCGGCCCCGCGGTCGAGCAACCCCGTCACCGGGATCCGCGGGTTGCCGCCGGGGCCCACCACGTCGCCGTCGGCGACGGTGAGCCGGTCCGGCGCCAAGCCGTGGAAAGGGGTCCCTTCGTCGTCGCTGACCAGCCTGAGCAGCCGTCGCTTCCATTCCGCCGCCGCCGCGAACACCGCCGAGCCGACCGTTGCGGTGGTCTGGGAGGCGCCGCTATACGGCGCATCGGGATAATCCGAGTCTCCGGAGGCAAACCTCAACTGCGACAACGGCAGTCCGCACGCGTCGGCGGCAACCTGGCTCATCGCCGTGCGCACCCCGGTGCCGAGCTCGTGGGTCGCCGAGGCGAAGCGCACCAGCCCGTCCGCTGTGGTGGCCACGCTGCAGGAGGCCGGCATCCGCCGACCAGGGTAGGTCGCGGTGGCCATTCCCCAGCCGATCTGTATTCCCCGATCCGACAACGAGCGGGGCGCCAATGGCCTTTTGTCCCAACCGAATCGCTCGGCGCCCAGGGTGTAGCAGTCCCGTAGGTGCTCACCGGACCAGCGCTTCCCGCTGGGCTGGTCGAAGTCCACGTGGTTGCGGATGCGGAGCGACAGCGGGTCCACCCCCAGCTCGTAGGCCAGTTCGTCCATGGCCGACTCCAGGGCGAACAAGCCGGGCGCCTCCCCCGGCCCGCGCATGAAGCACGGCGTGGGCGCGTTGATGCGCGCGACCCGGTGCGAGACGACCAGCCGGGGCGAGTGATACAAGAACCTGCTCGACAGCCCCGTCGGCTCGCAGAAGTGGGCCACGGTGGATGTCTCGGTGACGGTGTGATGTTCGGTGCTGCCCAGCAGTCCGCTGTCCGCGGCAACGAGCGTCACCCGCTGCTCGGTGCGCGGCCGGTGCCCGGTCGAGGAGAACATCTGGTTGCGGCTCAGGACGAGCTTGACCGGCCTACCGACCGCGCGGGCCGCGACGGCGACCAGCACCACGTGCATCCACAGAAAGCTCTTCGACCCGAACGCCCCACCGACCAGCGGTGCGATCACCCGGACATTCGCCTCGGGTATGCCCAGGTACCCGGCGAGCACGGACCGCTCCCCGGTGATCCAGCGGGTGGTGTCGTGGACGGTGAGCCGGTCACCCTCCCAGGCGGCGATGGTCGAGGACAATTCGATGGGATAGTGCGCGTTACGCGGTGTCGCGTAGTGGGAGTCGATCCGGTGCGGCAGGGGCGGCTCATCAGGTGCACCGCGGCGGTCCTGCAGCTTCTCCTCCTCCAGCTTCACGAAGTGGTCGGGCAGGTAACTCCCGTACCGAATCCGGCCGTCCTGTTCGTCGGGTGGCTGCGGCCGGGTCAGCGTCTCGGCGGCGCTCAGCGTCGCCGGGCGGTGCTCGTAGTGCAGATCGAAAAGTGACGCCGCATACGTCGCGCGCTCCGGCGAGTCCGCAACCACGAGCGCCATGTGCTGCCCGACGTGGTGAACCGTCAGGTCCGACAGCGGGGGCCGCCGCTCGATGGGCACGTCGAACGTGAGGTCCTGTGGAAGCGTGTGCAGTGGAGGGCAATTCAGTGGCGTCAGCACGTACAGGACACCCGGTGCCGCCGCGGCGCGGTCGGCGCCGGCGAGCAGTGACTCGACGGTGACCGCCCCCCGCGGGATCTGCGACTGCACGAGGGCCGCGTGCGCGACGGAATCGACGACCGTATCGGCGGTGTAGCGGGCACGCCCGGGGACCTTGGCACGACCCTCGACGCGGTCGATGGACAGGCCGACCTGTCGCGCTGGTGGCTGCGTCATCGAGGCGATGCGGCGTCGCACGAGTTGGGACGCCGGGCATGTCGCGGCAATGACCCCTGGTTCATGGCTGCATGTTAGGCCCAGAGACGCGACGCCGCCGGGTCCGCATGCGCGGCCCTACAGCAGCTCGAGCAGGAACGGCAGCTCCTGGTTGGCGTACCACGCCAAGTCGTGGTCCTGCGCGTCGCCGACGATCAACTCGGCATCCTCGTCACCCAGGTCGGCGGCGTCGATCGCCTCGATCGCCTTCGTCACCGCCGGCTCGGCGCCCGCGTTGTCGACGTACGCGGCGATCACGTCTGCAAGCGCGACCGGCCCGCCGAGCCGCACCACCGCGTCGTCGAGGTCCGGCCGGTAGCTGACGTCGCCGACCTCGGCGGCCAGCACCGCGCGCCGCGGCGGCAGGGACCCGCTGGCGCCCGCGTCATCGGCCAACAGGCGCAGCGAAGCCAGCGCCGCCTCACGCAGCGCGACCTCGGCGAGCTCGTCGTCGTCGCCCTCGGCGTACGCCTCACGCAGGGCCGGTGTCAGCGCGAATGCGGTGCCGTTGACGGGCCGTACCGAGCCGTCGGCGACGAGCCGCTGCAACATCGCCAGCGTGGCCGGAATGTAGACGAGCGTCATAGTGACATCTGCCGACCCGCTTCGACCGGCCCCGCCGCTCTCGCGATCGTCACGAATCCCCAATCAGTGTGGCCGCGTAGTCGTCGACGTATTTGGACAGCTCGCGCGGCGGGCGCCGGTAGTTGCCGCTCACCACCGGCGTCTTTGGCAGTTTGACGCGCGGCCGCTCGACGTCGTGATACGGGATCGTAGACAGCAGGTGCGCCATCATATTCAGGCGCGCGTGCTTTTTGATGTCCGATTCCACCACATACCAAGGGCTGACCGGGGTATCGGTGTGCACCATCATCTCATCCTTGGCGCGTGAATAATCCTCCCGCTTGTACAGCGATTCGGTGTCCATCGGGCTCAGTTTCCATTGCCGCACAGGGTCGTTCAGCCGGGCCTTGAACCGCCGGAGCTGCTCGCCCTCCGAAACCGAAAACCAGTATTTGCGCAGCAGAATCCCGTCGTCGATGAGCATCTGCTCGAAGATCGGGGTCTGCCGCAAAAACAGCGCATGCTCTTGGGGCGTGCAGAATCCCATGACCTTCTCCACGCCGGCGCGGTTGTACCACGACCGATCGAACAACACGATCTCCCCTTTGGCGGGAAGGTGGGCGATGTAGCGCTGGTAATACCACTGGCCGCGTTCCCGGTCCGTCGGCGAGGGCAGCGCCGCGATGCGGGCGACGCGCGGATTGAGGTATTCGGTGATTCGTTTGATGGTGCCGCCCTTGCCCGCCCCGTCGCGGCCTTCGAAAACGACCACCAGGCGCTGGCCGGTATGGCGCACCCACTCTTGCAGCCTCACGAATTCGGTTTGCAACCGGAATAATTCGGCTTGGTATACCTCGTCGGAAATCCTGGGCGCGTTCGGCGCAGTTGATTTCGCCGCCTTCGCCTTGGCGCTCTTCGTCGCGGTGCTCACATCAACGAATGATAGAACCGGCCATCGCTTTTCACTGTGACCAATTACCGGGAAGCCTCCAGCAATTCCTCGAGCGACTGGCTCAGCAGGCCGGGCAGCAGCTCGACGTCGCTCATCGCCTCGCGGTCGGCGTTGATGCCGAAATACAGCATGCCGTTGTAGGACGTCACGCTGATGGCCAGCGCCTGGTTGTGCAGCAGGGGCGGGACGGCGTAGGTCTCCAGCAGCTTGGTGCCCGCGATGTACATCTGCGACTGGGCCCCGGGCGCATTGGTGATCAGCAGGTTGAACGTCCGCCTGGAGAAGCTCGGGAAACTGGTGGCGACCCGGATGCCCATGGCGTGCAGCGTGGGCGGCGCGAATCCCGACAGGGTGACGATGGTCCTGGCGTCCACCAGGCGCGCGGCCGTCGGGTTCGACTCGGTGGCGTGCGCGATCTGCGACAGCCGCACCACCGGGTTGGGCTCCCCCACCGGCAGGTCCACCAGGAACGGCATCACCTGGCCGATAGCCTGGCCGGGTCCGCTCGCATCGAGCTGGCCTTCGGCGTAGATGGACAGGGGCGCCATCGCGCGCACGGTGGCGGTCGCCGACACCGCCACCCCCCGTGACATCAGCCAGTTGCCCAGGGCGCCGGCGATCACCGCGAGCACCACATCGTTGACGTCGCAGTCGTAGCGCGCGCGCACGGTGCGGTAGTCCTCCAGGTTGCAGCTCGCGACCGTGAACCGCCGGTGGCGCGACACGTTGGCGTTCAGCGGGCTGCTCGGCGCGGTGCCGCGCGCCACGGTCCGCGCGAAATCGACGACCCGGCGACCCGCGGCCAGCAGTTCACCAGGGTTGGTCACCAACCCGCCGATGGTCGACCCGACGGCCTGCAGCTGGGTGGTCGGCCCCACGAACCAGTCGCCGACGGCCCCGAAGATCAGCCGCGCGTTGCCCGGGTCGCGTTCCGGGACCCAGATGTCCTCAGGCAGGGCCGGGGGGCGTTTGGTGCGATCGGCGATGACGTGGTTGATCTCCAGCGCCGCCATGCCGTTGATCAAGGCTTGATGCGACTTGGTGTAGAGGGCGACCCGGTTCTTGGACAGGCCCTCGACCAGATACATCTCCCACAGCGGCCGCGACTTGTCCAGCGGCCGGGCGGCCAGGCGGGCGACCAGCTCCTGCAGCTGTTCGTCGCTGCCCGGGGAGGGCAGCGCGGAGCGCCGCACGTGGTAGGTGATGTCGAAGTCGGCGTCGTCGATCCACACGGGCCGGGCCGAGCCCACCCGCACCTCACGGACCTTCTGCCGGTAGCGCGGGATCTGCGGCAACCGCCGTTCGACCGTGGACAGCAGCGTCTCGTAGCTCAATCCCGCGCGCGGGCGGCGCAGGATCGACAGCGATCCGACGTACATCGGGGTGGCCGTGTTCTCCAGCCGGAAAAACGCCGCGTCCGCCGGGGACAACCGGGTCACCATGCGAGCCGTCCTCCTCGTCGAATCATCGCCGGCGTCGCTACACGAGATTTCCCGCCCACGGTAATCGGCTGGGCGGGGCCGGGCCGAGCGCGGGTACGCGCGCGCCCGAGTTGTGCCATGATGACCACTGCCTGCCACTCTCCAGCGGGCTTCCGGTCCCGGCCGATGAGTTGGAGAGTGCGCGTTGAACACCGGTCCTGTCGTGGGTCAGCCCGACGCCTTCGCCGTCCTGCCCGTCGTCGACTACGAGCCTCCGGCACAGGAGGTACCGCCGAATGCCGCGGCCTGCCGGCGGTCGTCCCGCGCGCCGTCGCTACGGCGCAGCTCCCACGCGCCGCGCCGGCCCCACCCGCCGGGAAGGCCGGCGACGGAGCCCCGCGCCGCCGCGTCGCCGCAGATGCGGCAGGCCGCGGCCTTTGCCGACGCCGCGTTGCGGCGGGTGCTCGAAGTCATCGACCGGCGCCGCCCGGCCGCCCAGCTGCGCCCGTTGCTGACACCCAGCCTGGTGGATTCCGTGGTCGCGGTGGGCCACACGACCGCCGGCCACGAGGGCGCCGCGGTGCTGCGGCGGATGCGTCTGCAGCCGGCCGGTCATGGGGACCCCCAGGCCGCGGCCGAGGTCTCCGGCTCCTACAGCCGCGGCGACCGGATCCACGCGATCGCCTGCCGCGTCGAGCGGGCGCCCGGTGGCGGCGGCCGGTGGCTGGTGGTGGCCCTGCACATCGGTTGACCCGACGGGTCAGCGCACCGGACCGGCGCTGGGCGCCAGCGGACCGCCCGTGTAGCGGGTGAGCACCGGCCCCGCGATCGCCATGACGAAGACGTACGACGTCGCCAGCGCGGAGACCGCCGGGATCGACGTGCCCGCCAAGCCGATGATGATCAGCGAGAACTCGCCCCTGGCGATGAGCGCGGTGCCCGCGCGCAGCTGCCCGCGCCGCGCCACCCCGTCGCGCCGGGCGGCGAACACCCCGGTGGCGACCTTGGTGGCCGCCGTCACCGCGGCCAGGATCAGCGCCGCGGGCAGCATCGGGACCAGCGCGTGCGGGTCGACCGAAAAGCCGATCGCCAGGAAGAAGATGGCGGCGAACAGATCCCGCAGCGGGCCGAGCACGCGACGCGCCCGATCGGCGGTCTCCCCGGTCAGCGTCAGGCCCACCAGGAAGGCGCCCACCGCGGCCGACGCGTGCAGGGATTCGGCGATGGCCGCCACGATCAGGGTGATGCCCAGCACCCGGAGCAGCAGCTGTTCGGAGTCGGGGTGTTCGACCAGCCGGCCGACGTGATGGCCCCAGCGATAGGACGCGGCGAAGGCGGCCAGCAGTGCGGCCACCGCCGCCACCATGCCGACGACGGCGTGCAGCCAGCCGCCGCCGGCGGCCAGCACGGCGAACAGCGGCAGGTAGGCCGCCATCGCGAAGTCTTCGAGGACCAGCACGGAAAGCACGGCCGGCGTCTCCCGGTTACCGAGCCGGTGCAGGTCCTCCAGCAGGCGGGCGATGACGCCCGAGGAGGAGATGTAGGTGACCCCGGCCAGACACAGGATCGCCACGCCGTCCAGCCTCAGCAGCCAGCCGGCGACCGCGCCGGGCGCCGCGTTGAGGACGACGTCGACGCCCGCGGACGGCAGGTGGTGGCGCAGGCTGGCGGCGAATTCGGCCGCCGAGAACTCCAGGCCCAGGGTCAGCAGCAGCAGCACGACGCCGATGGGCGCGCTCGTCGTAATGAACTGGCCGCCGGCCTCCAGCGGCAGGATCCCGCCCTTGCCCAGCGACAGGCCGGCGAGCAGGTACACCGGGATCGGGGACAACGCGAATCGGCGTGCGACGGCGCCCAACACGGCCAGCGTGGCCAGGAGGGCGCCGAGTTGTAGCAACAGCGCCCACGAAACCTGCACCGGCTCAGCCCTTGTCGATTATCTGCTCGACGCCGGCGATTCCGTCCTGAGTGCCGATCACGATCAAAACGTCTCGGGCGTAAAGCATTTCGGCCGGCCCGGGCGAGGCGAGCACTTCCTCGTTGCGCACGATCGCGACAATGGAGGCGCCGGTTCGAGTGCGGGCGTGGGTGTCGCCCAAGGGGTGCCCGACGAACGGGCTGCTGGCCAGGATGTGGACCTGACCGGTCTCGAGTCCGGGTATTTCGCGGGCCAGCTCGGTGAACCGCTCGGCGATCCGGGGCGCCCCCAGGATCTGGGCCACCGCCTCGGCCTCCTCGTCACTGAGTTGCAGGAGCGGCCGCGCCTCGTCCGGATCGTCGCGGGCATACACGACAACCTCGAAGTCGCCGCTTCGCCGCGCGATGATGCCGATGCGGTCGCCCTTGTGATCGGTGAACTCGTAGCGAAGGCCGACCCCCGGTAGCAGCACCTCCTTGACATCCATACCGTCAATCCTGACAGGTCGGCCGGTGGCGCGGTCTCCGGATCGCGGGGCTCCTAGAGAACTCCTGAAGAGTCAGCCCTGCCGGGCCACCCCCGCGGGCTGGCGGCGCGGTATCGGCAGCAGCATCGACACCTCGCGCCGGTAATCGCGGTATTGGGGGCCCAGCGATGCGACCAGGTCACGCTCCTCCAGCTGCGTGGCGATCAGGATGTAGCACGTCATGCCGATCGAGAACAGCAAATGCCCGGCCGTCATGACGGGCGCGGCCCAGAACGCGATGACCATCCCGAGCATCAGGGGGTGGCGCACCACGCGGTAGAGCAGGCGGACGCGGAATTCGACGCTGGTGTAGGGCTTTTGGCGCGACGCCAAATACACCTGCCGGAGCCCGAACAGGTCGAAATGGTTAATCAGGAACGTCGCCAGCAGCGCTATCGCCCAGCCGAGCCAGAACAGCGCCCACAGCACCGCGCGAAGGGCGGGCACCCGCACGTCCCAGAAGACGGTCGGCATCGTTCGCCATTGCCAGTACAACAGGGCCAACACCGCGCTGGACAGCAGCACGTAGGTGCTGCGCTCGATCGGCGACGGCACGACGCGGACCCACCAGCGCTTGAACGCGGGCCGGGCCATCACGCTGTGCTGGACCCCGAACGCGGCGATCAGCGCCGTGTTGACCGGCACCGCCTCGGCGATGGATGCGGGGAGTCCGCGGTCGACGCTTCGTGGCACCGCCAGGTTGCCCACGAAACCGATGAGATACAGGAAGGCCGCGAGAAAGAGCAGGTACGCCGCGGCGCCGTAGCCAAGCGTCAGATATCGCCTCATGGGCTAAGTGTCCGCCGCGCGCCCGCGCCCGCCTATAGGTCGATTGCCTCATCTTGGCGCAAGGGGACCCTAGGCATTTTTGACCAGTCGGGGTGTGAAGCCGGCCGCCTGCCGCACGCCGAGTGTGAAGTTGGTTTCACGCTCGGCGCCGAGTGTGAAACCAACTTCACGCTCGGCGTTCAGAAGCGAAGCCTTAGCGGCGCTTGACCGACTTGGGCGGCTTGGCCCCGTGACCCTGCTGCCTTGCGGCCGCACGGCGCTCACGCCGGGAGCCTCCACCCGCGACGCCCGCCGGCGTCTTCTGGCCGTCGCCGCCGTTGCGCTGCACCTGCGCCGAGCCGTCCTCGGACGGGCCGGAATAGGTCAGGGCCGGTTGCTGGTCGTCGATTCCCTTGGCGCGCAACTGGGCTGGAGGCTCTTCGCGCACCGAGGGGGCGATGTCGCCCTGGTCTGCCGCGGTTCCGAGGTCCTTGAGCCCCTCCGGCGCTTCCATCGGCGCGACCTGCGGCGACGGCACCGCCTCGACGGTGACGTTGAACAGGAACCCGACCGACTCCTCCTTCATGCCGTCGAGCATCGCCATGAACATGTCGTAGCCCTCGCGCTGGTACTCCACCAGCGGATCGCGCTGCGCCATGGCGCGCAGCCCGATGCCCTCCTTGAGGTAGTCCATCTCGTAGAGGTGTTCGCGCCACTTGCGGTCGATGACGTTGAGCAGCACGTTGCGCTCCAGCTGCCGCATCGCGCCCTCGCCCGCGATCTCCTCGAGCTCGGCTTCCCTTGCCGCATAAGCGCGTTCGGCGTCCTTGAGCAGCTCGTCGAGCAGCTCCTCGCGGGTGAGGTCGTCGCGCTCGGAGTCACCGTCCAGGCGCATCAGGGTCTCGTGGTCGATGCCGACCGGGTACAGCGTCTTGAGCGCGGTCCACAACGCCTCAAGGTCCCAGTCCTCGGCATAGCCGTCGGCGGTCGCACCGTTGACGTAGGCGGTGACCACGTCGCGGACCATGTCCAGCGCCTGCTCCTTGAGGTTCTCGCCCTCCAAGATGCGGCGGCGCTCGGCGTAGATCACCTTGCGCTGCTGGTTCATCACCTCGTCGTACTTGAGGACGTTCTTTCTGACCTCGAAGTTCTGCTGCTCGACCTGGGTCTGGGCGCTCTTGATCGCGCGGGTGACCATCTTGGCCTCGATCGGCACGTCGTCGGGCAGGTTCAGCCGGTTGAGCATCGCCTCCAGCGCGGCGCCGTTGAACCGGCGCATGAGCTCGTCGCCCAGCGACAGGTAGAAACGGGACTCGCCCGGGTCACCCTGCCGGCCGGAGCGGCCGCGCAGCTGGTTGTCGATGCGACGCGACTCGTGCCGCTCGGTGCCCAGCACGTACAGGCCGCCGGCCTCGATCACCTCGGCGGCCTCCTTGCCGGCCTCCTCCTTGACCTTGGGCAGCTCCTCGTGCCAGGCCGCCTCGTACTCGTCGGGCGTCTCCACCGGGTCGAGGCCGCGCTCGCGCAGCCGCAGGTCGGTGAGGAAATCGACGTTGCCGCCCAGCACGATGTCGGTACCGCGGCCGGCCATGTTGGTGGCCACCGTGACGCCGCCCCGGCGGCCGGCCACCGCGACGATGCCCGCCTCCTGCTCGTGGTACTTGGCGTTGAGCACGTTGTGCGGGATGCGGCGCTTCTGGAACTGCCGCGACAGGTACTCCGAGCGCTCCACGCTGGTGGTACCGATCAGGACCGGCTGGCCCTTCTCGTAGCGCTCGGCGACGTCGTCGACGACCGCGATGTACTTGGCCTCCTCGGTCTTGTAGATGAGGTCGGAGCAGTCGGTGCGGACCATCGGCTTGTTGGTCGGGATCGGCACCACGCCCAGCTTGTAGATCTCGTGCAGCTCGGCGGCCTCGGTCTGGGCGGTACCGGTCATGCCGGCGAGCTTGTCGTAGAGCCGGAAGTAGTTCTGCAGCGTGATGGTGGCCAGCGTCTGGTTCTCGGCCTTGATCTCGACGTGTTCCTTGGCCTCGATGGCCTGGTGCATGCCCTCGTTGTAGCGGCGGCCGTAGAGCACGCGGCCGGTGAACTCGTCGACGATGAGGACCTCGCCGTCGCGGACGATGTAGTCCTTGTCGCGGTTGAACAGCTCTTTGGCCTTCAGCGCGTTGTTGAGGTAGCTGACCAGCGGCGAGTTGGCGGCCTCGTAGAGGTTGTCGATGCCGAGCTGGTCTTCGACGAATTCGACGCCGAGTTCGTGCACGCCGACGGTGCGCTTGCGCAGGTCGACCTCGTAGTGGACGTCCTTCTCCATCAGCGGCGCCAGCCGGGCGAACTCGAGGTACCAGTTCGAGGCGCCGTCGGCGGGCCCGGAGATGATCAGCGGGGTGCGGGCCTCGTCGATCAGGATGGAGTCGACCTCGTCGACGATCGCGAAGTTGTGCCCGCGCTGGACTAGGTCGTCCAGCGAATGCGCCATGTTGTCGCGCAGGTAGTCGAAGCCGAACTCGTTGTTGGTGCCGTAGGTGATGTCGGCGTTGTAGGCCACCCGCCGCTCGTCGGGCGTCATCTGGGCCAGGATCACGCCCACGTCCAGGCCGAGGAAGCGGTGCACGCGGCCCATCCACTCGCTGTCGCGTTTGGCCAGGTAGTCGTTGACCGTGACGACGTGCACGCCCTTGCCGCCGATGCCGTTGAGGTAGGCGGGCAACACCGAGGTCAGGGTCTTGCCCTCACCGGTCTTCATCTCGGCGACGTTGCCGAAGTGCAGCGCCGCCGCGCCCATCACCTGGACGTCGAAGGGGCGCTGGTCGAGCACCCGCCAGGCCGCCTCGCGGGCCACCGCGAACGCCTCGGGGAGCAGGTCGTCGAGGCTCTCGCCGTCGGCGTGCCGCTTTTTGAACTCGTCGGTCTTGGCGCGCAGCTCCGCGTCGGTGAGCTTTTCGACCTCGTCGGACAAGGTGTTGACGTAGTCAGACACCCGCTTGAGACGCTTGAGCATGCGACCTTCGCCGAGGCGCAGCAACTTCGACAGCACGGTGTTGTCCCCTGTTGGTAGGAGTCTCTATAAGGCGACTCCCATGGTAGGTGACAACCCCGCGAGGGCCGCCCAACCTCAGGATCGCCTGCTCAGGCGAGCCTGATCAGCCCGTAGTCGTAGCCGTGGCGGCGGTAGACCACGCATGGCCGTTCGGTCTGCTTGTCGTGGAAGAGGAAGAAGTCGTGCCCGACGAGCTCCATCTCGTAGAGCGCGTCGTCGACCGTCATCGGCGTGGCCGGGTGCTCCTTGGTCCGCACGATGCGCCCGGGCTCGTGGTCGGTCTCGGCGCCATCATGGTCGACGGGCGGCTCCGGCCCGGGTTCGCGCGGCGGCGCCGGCACCACCGCGGTGGCGGCGGCCAGCGAGACCGGCGTCTTGTCGCCGTAGTGGACCTTGCGGCGGTCCTTGGCGCGGCGCAGCCGGTTCTCCAGCTTGTCGACCGCGGACTCGAACGCCGCGTAGAAACTGTCGGCACAGGCCTCGGCCCGGCTTACCGGCCCACGGCCGCGGGCGGTGATCTCCACGCGTTGACACGATTTGCGCTGGCGCCGGTTGGGCGCGTGTTTGAGCTCGACATCGAAGAGGTAGATGGAGCGATCGAACCGCTCGAGGCGGGAGAGTTTCTGGGAGACGTAGACGCGGTAGTGGTCAGGGATTTCTACATTGCGACCCTTGATGACGACTTCGGCATCGGTCGTCGATTGGGCTTGGCCGTCGGTGTGCGTCGGCGGTTGGTCGAGAATCTGACCGGAATCCACGGATAGCCTTGACATACGTGACAACTCGTTTCTCTCTCACGTCGCACGCGCCCTGCGTGCCCGGCTTACTACGACGCGCCGACGAGGTGGGAGAGCGGTCCTTTCAACAAGTCACCGCCGCAGGCTGCTCGCCGATGCAAGGTGTCGAATACTCACCCCTTCCCGCGAGTGGGGTCTCAACCTGGGAATGTCGCGACCAGTGAGTCAGACCAGTGAGTCGATTGATGTTGTTCTCGACGTTAGCTCTTGTTCGCCTCGCCATGCCACTGATTTCGCGGAGCTGTTGCGAGTTCTTCACATACTCTTGGCGACCGCACAGCCTCACGCGACAGCGACCGTGAGCACGGCGGCGACCCGCACGCCGGCGGCGCCCAAGACCCGCACCGACTCGCGCGCCGTCGCCCCGGTGGTGACGATGTCGTCGACGATCAATACCTCGGTGACCGGTCGCCGTCCCCGCAGCAGCACCCGGCCCGCGACGTTGCGCTCGCGGGCGGTGATGCCCAGACCCACCGAGTCGCGAACCAGCGCCCGCATCCGCAGCGCCGGGACGACGGCAATGGCCGGGTGGCCGGACACGGCGGTGCGCGCCAGCCGGGTGACCGGGTCGCCGCCGCGCCGGCGCGCCGCCGAACGACGCGTCGGAGCCGGCACGACGGTCAGCGGGGTCTCGACGATCCCCCACGACAGCAGCCGGTGCACGCCGGTGGCCAGCGCGGCCGCCAACGGTCCCACGAGGTCGCCGCGGCCGTGCTCCTTGAGCCCCAGGATCGCCCGCCGGCGCGCGCCGGCGTAGCGTCCCATCGCGAACACCGGCACCTGCGGGTCCACCCGCGGGCTCACCACGTGCGGCTGGTCGGCGGCCACCGACAGCTCCCTGGCGCAGGCGTCACACCAGGGGGTCGACGGGGCCCCGCAACCGCCGCACTGCAGCGGCAGGATGAGGTCAAGCATGACCGCCAGTGTCGCGGGCGGGGGTGACAACCCCGGCCGCGGCGGTCAGCCCGATGGTGGCGACCCGCCGCGCCCGGCTCCGCCGCGCTTGCGATCGCCACTAGCCCGGCAGCACCGGGGCCGCCCCGAACACCGTCAGCCCGGGCACCTCCGACCAGCCCTGCTGGCTTTCGGCCGCCGACGCCGAGTACTGCAGCACCCCTTGCGGGGCCCCGACGTAGATCGTCGACGGGTTGGCCGCGACGGTCAGCACCGGCATCTGCAGCCCGCGGGCCGGCGCGTCGGAGTTCACCCCGTCGAGGTTGACGTAAGACACCGGATGGCTGGCGTCGGTGCGGGTCACCACGATGTCGTCGCCGGTGCGCCAGGACAGCGAGACGACCGAATTGCCCAGCCCGAAGCCGAGCCGCCGCGGGTAGGTCAGGGCGAACTGTCCGGCCTGGGTCTGCTCGACGCTGGCCAGCACCACCTGGCCGCCGATCACCATCGCGGCGCGCGTGCTGTCGCGGGACAGCTGCAGGTCGGTGATCGGACCCGGGAAGCGGCTGGCCACGGCGACGGAATCGACCGGGATGCGGGCGGGTTGCCCCGAGGCCGGCTCCTGGATCGCGCGCAGCACGTTGTTGCCGTCCACCACCGTCCAGACCGCGTCGTCCAGCGACCAGCTGGGCCGCGTCAGGCTGTGCCCGTCGGCGGACTGTACCGCCTCGCCGCCGAGGTCGCCGATCCACAGCGACGCCGCTTCGTCGGGCGCGCCCCGGTGCAGCGTGACGACGGACGCCACCTGCCGCCCGCTGCGGGACAGCGCCGCGCCGGTCTGGTCGCCCATCCGCCCGAAGGCCCCGGGAACGTTGGTGAAGCGCTGCCCGTCCAGTGACACCAGCGAGCCGTTCACCAGGGCATGCAGCCCGGCGCCCGCGCCGTCGGCCACGCCGGGGTCGGTGGCCGCCACGTCGGAGGTCGTCCAGCCCTCGGCGAACCTGTCGTCCAGCGGCGCGCCGTCGGCGTTGATCACATACGGGCCCCGGATGTCGGCCCGGGCCAGCGTCCAGATGATCTGTGCGGCAAGCAATTGCCTGCTGTGCGGATCGGTGGTGGACAACTTCTCCAGGTCGATGCGCGCGCCGCCGTAGCCGCGCCCGATCCCGTTCTTGCCGCCGTCGGCGCGGGTCACCGGCCCGCGCAACCGCAGCGGCGGGGCGAGCAGGTTGCGGACGGTGTGCGCCATCTCCGGCCGCGGGCCGCCGATCAGCTTGGAGACCAACTCGGTGGCGAGCTGGTCGTGATCGGCGACCGCGACATAGCGCGGATCGGGAACCACCGTCTTGCCGGTGGGGTCGGCGAAGTACAGCGTGTTGCGCTTGTAGGTCGACTGAAACTGCTGCCAGTCCAGGAAGACCCCGTTGGGCAGCCGGTCGATCCGCCACCCGCCCGAGGTCTTGACCAACTCGATCGGGCCCGGGTCGGGCAGCACCCCCTCCGCGGTCTCGAACACCCCCATGTCCGACAGCGACCCCAGGATGTCCGCCCGCATGTTCGCCGAAACCCGTTCGGCGGCACGGGTTTCCACGAATACCACGTGGTCGATCAGCAGGGCGCTGCCGGCGTCGTCCCAGGCGTTGGACGCAGACTGGGTGAGGAACTGCCGGGCCGCCAGATGCCGGTTCGCGGGATCGGCTGTGGCCTTGAGGAATTCGCGCAGCAACACGTCGGGATCCATGCCCGGCGTCGGCTTGGGCAGGTTCGACGGCGCCGGCCGTTCGACGGTGCCGATGGCCTGGGGAGCCGACGAGCTGGGCACCCCCGCGCACCCGGCCAGCACCACTGCGAGGACCAACAGCCCGAGCAGGCGCCGCATCACCCGCTCCTCTCGGCGTGTTCGCGTTGCCGCGACCGGTCTTTGGTCTGCTGCGGGCCCGTCGTCGTCGCGGTGGGCGGAATGGGCTTCATGGGCAGCGGGCTGGTGGTGACCTTGTGGCCGCGGACCAGCGGAAGGGTGAGCCGGAAGCACGAGCCCTCACCGGGCTCGCCCCACGCCTCCAGCCGGCCCTGGTGCAGACGGGCATCCTCCACGCTGATCGCCAGGCCCAGCCCGGTGCCCCCGGCCCGGCGCACTCGCGACGGGTCGGCCCGCCAGAACCGGCTGAACACCAGCTTCTCCTCGCCGGGCCGCAGCCCCACGCCGTAGTCGCGAACGGTGACGGCCACGGTGTCCTCGTCGGCCCCCATCCGGATCTGCACGGGCTTGTGCTCGGCGTGGTCGATCGCGTTGGCGATCAGGTTGCGCAGGATCCGCTCCACCCGCCGGGTGTCGACCTCGGCGATCACCTCTTCCTCCGGCAGGTCGACGAGCAGCTCGATGCCGGCGTCTTCGGCCAGGTGGCCGACGTTGCTCAGCGCGCTCTGCACGGTGGTGCGCAGGTCCACCGCCTCGACGGACAGCTCGGCCACACCGGCGTCGTGCCGGGAGATCTCCAGCAGGTCGTTGAGCAGCGACTCGAACCGGTCCAGCTCGTTGACCATCAGCTCGGTGGAGCGCGCCAGCGTCGGGTCGAGGTCGGCACTGTGGTCATAGATGAGGTCGGCGGCCATCCGCACGGTGGTCAGCGGGGTGCGCAGCTCGTGGCTGACGTCCGAGGTGAACCGGCGCTGCAGGTTGCCGAACTCCTCGAGCTGGGTGATCTGCCGGGACAGGCTCTCCGCCATGTCGTTGAAGGACACCGCCAGCCGGGCCATGTCGTCCTCGCCGCGCACCGGCATGCGTTCGGACAGGTGCCCCTCGGCGAACCGCTCGGCGATCCGCGAGGCCGACCGCACCGGCACCACGACCTGGCGGGACACCAGCAGCGCGATCCCGGCGAGCAGCACCAGCAGCACCGCGCCGCCGGTGATCATCGTGCCGCGGACCAGCGTGATGGTGGCCTGCTCGTTCTTCAGCGGGAAGATCAGATAAAGCTCCAGGTTGGCCACCTGCGACGACGCCGGCGTGCCCATGACCAGCGCCGGGCCCGAGAAGCCGTCGGTGTGCACGGTGGCGTACTGGTACGACGCCTGCCCGGCCTTGACGAAGCCGCGCAGGGCATTGGGCACCTGGTCGACCGGGCCGGCCGTGGTCGCCGCGCGGGGCCCGTCACCGGGCACGATCAGCACCGCGTCGAACGCGCCGGCCAGCCCCGCGCCCGACGCCGAGTCGGTTTTCGATGTCAGCGTGTTGCGGGCCAGCTGCAGACTGCTGTCCAGCGAGCGCGTCTCCTCGCCGCTGACGATCCCGCCGACGGTGGTGCGCGCGCGCTCGATCTGCTCGATGCCGGCCTTGACCTTGACGTCGAGCACACGGTTGGTGACCTGAGAGGTCAGCACGAAGCCGAGCGCGAGGATCACCGCCAGCGACATGCCGAGCGTCAGCGCGACGACACGCAGCTGCAACGACCGGCGCCAGGCAGCGGCGACGGCGCGACTCACCGCACCCATGCCGCGGGTCATGGGGCCCGAGCGCCCCCAACGGCTCCTAGTGCGTCGCCGAGAGCCCCAGATCAATGGCGCCCCCGGATCACGGAGGTCCGGCCTTGTATCCCACTCCTCGAACGGTCAGCACCACGGTCGGGTTCTCCGGGTCCTTCTCAACCTTGGCCCGCAGACGCTGGACGTGCACGTTCACCAGGCGGGTGTCCGCCGGGTGCCGGTAGCCCCACACCTGTTCGAGCAGCACATCACGAGTAAACACCTGGCGCGGTTTGCGCGCCAACGCGACCAGCAGGTCGAACTCCAGCGGCGTCAGGGAGATCTGCTCGCCGTTGCGCGTCACCTTGTGCGCCGGCACGTCGATCTCGACGTCGGCGATGGAAAGCATCTCGGCGGGCTCGTCGTCGTTGCGCCGCAGCCGCGCCCGCACCCGGGCCACCAGCTCCTTGGGCTTGAACGGCTTCATGATGTAGTCGTCGGCGCCCGACTCCAGACCCAACACCACATCCACGGTGTCGGTCTTGGCGGTCAGCATCACGATCGGCACACCGGAGTCGGCGCGCAGCACGCGGCACACGTCGATGCCGTTCATGCCCGGCAGCATCAGGTCCAGGAGTACCAAATCGGGGCGCAGTTCGCGCACCGCAGTCAGGGCCTGGGTACCGTCACCGATGACCGCGGTGTCGAAACCCTCCCCACGCAACACGATGGTGAGCATCTCGGCCAGCGAAGCGTCGTCATCGACGACTAAGATCCTTTGCCTCATGGCATCCATGGTGTCACCAGATCGGGACAAAATTGGCGCGCCACACGGGCGTTTCTTGGGCCGAGCCGCAAATATGGAGCCAAATCCGGTCAAAAACCCCTGCCCGGCGCCCCCGGCGTGCCCTCCCGGACGGTCGCCGGCACGTCCTTGGCACCTATGAGGGTGGCGGCCAGCCGGGCCGGATCGACGTCCGCGTCGGCGACCAGCCAGGGCCCGCCCCAGCCCGCGGCGGCCAGCTCCGCGTAGACCGCGCCGGTGCGCAGCTGCAGTTCGTCGTCGCGTTCGTAGCTGTCACGCGCCCGCCCCGGGTCGGACTGGGCCCGGCTGCGCGCGCGCTGCCCGGCCAGCTCCGCCGGCACCGCGAGCAGCACCTGCCAGTCGGGCGCGGGCAGCCGCAGCCGCCGGTACTCCAGCTCGAGCACCCAGGCGGCGGCCGCCCCGCCGGCCCCCTCGTGCAGGCGCGCGGCGCTGTAGGCGGCGTTGGACGCGACGTAGCGATCCAGGATCACCACGTCGTGGTCGCGGACCAGCGCCTCGATGTCGTCCACGGCGCCCGCCCGGTCGAGCGCGAACAGCATCGCCATCGCGTAGACCGAAGACGCCAGGTCACCGTGCCGGCCGTGCAGGGCCTCGGCCGCGACGTCGGCGGTCACCGATTTGCCGTAGCGCGGGAAGGCCGTGATGGCCACGGACTTCCCGGCCGCCTCGAAGGCCTTGCGCAGGCCCTCGGACAGCGTCCGCTTGCCCGCGCCGTCCACCCCTTCGATCGCGATCAGCACGGCGCCGAGCCTATCGGGCCGTCGAGCGTGACGTTACTTTCACACTCGGTGCCGGACGTGAAACTAGTTTCACGTCCGGCGAGCGGCCTGACTCAGTAGCGGTAGTGGTCGGCCTTGTAGGGACCGTCGACGTCGACGCCGATGTACTCCGCCTGCTCCTTGGTGAGCTTGGTCAGCTTGCCGCCGAGCGCCTCGACGTGGATGCGGGCCACCTTCTCGTCGAGGTGCTTGGGCAGCCGGTACACCTCGTTGTCGTACTCGTCGTTCTTGGTCCACAGCTCGATCTGGGCGATCACCTGGTTGGAGAAGCTGTTGCTCATCACGAACGACGGGTGGCCGGTCGCGTTGCCCAGGTTCAGCAGCCGCCCCTCGGACAGCAGGATGATCGACTTGCCGCTGTCGGGGAAGGTCCACACGTCGACCTGCGGGCGGATGTTGGTCTTCGTGGCGCCGGAGCGCTCCAGCGCGGCGACCTGGATCTCGTTGTCGAAGTGCCCGATGTTGCCCAGCACCGCATAGTCCTTCATCGCCTTCATGTGCTCGAGGGTGATGATGTCCTTGTTGCCGGTCGCGGTGATGACGATGTCCGCGCTGCCGATCGCGTCCTCGACCGTCTCGACGTCGTAACCCTCCATCAGCGCCTGCAGCGCGTTGATCGGGTCGATCTCGGTGACGACGACGCGCGCCCCCTGGCCCTTGACCGACTCGGCGCAGCCCTTGCCGACGTCGCCGTAGCCGCAGACCAGCACCTTCTTGCCGCCGATCAGCACGTCGGTGCCGCGGTTGATGCCGTCGATCAGCGAGTGCCGGCAGCCGTACTTGTTGTCGAACTTGGACTTGGTCACCGAGTCGTTGACGTTGATCGCCGGGAAGGCCAGGTCACCGGCCGCCGCGAACTGGTACAGCCGCAGCACGCCGGTGGTGGTCTCCTCGGTGACGCCCTTGACCGACTCGGAGATCTTGGTCCACTTGTCCTTATCGGTCTCGAAGCGCTTGCGCAGCAGCTCCAGGAAGACCTTCCACTCGGTGGGGTCGTCGTCCTCCGCCGGCGGCACCACGCCGGCCTTCTCGTACTGCGCACCGCGCAGCACCAGCATGGTGGCGTCGCCGCCGTCGTCGAGGATCATGTTGGCCGGCTCGTCCGGCCAGGTGAGCATCTGCTCGGCGGCCCACCAGTACTCCTCCAGCGTCTCGCCCTTCCAGGCGAACACCGGGACACCCTTGGGCTCCTCGGGCGTGCCGTGCGGGCCGACGACCACGGCGGCGGCGGCGTGGTCCTGGGTGGAGAAGATGTTGCAGGACGCCCACCGGACCTGCGCGCCCAGCGAGACGAGGGTCTCGATGAGCACGGCGGTCTGCACCGTCATGTGCAGCGAGCCCGAGATCCGCGCCCCCTTGAGGGGCTGCACGTCGTGGTATTCGCGGCGCAGCGACATCAGACCCGGCATCTCCTGCTCGGACAGTTCGATGTCCCGGCGACCGTATTCCGCCAACGACAGGTCGGCGACCTTGAAATCGATGCCGTTGCGGACGTCGGCGGTCAGCGAACTTTCGGTCGTCGTCATAAAAGTCTCATTCCTTACTACGGCTTGGGTTCCCAGCGGATTACTTAGCTTAGGTATGCGCTCTTGCGCCACTGTAGTCGGCGGCCGCGGCCGGGCGTCAGGGGACGTTGACGACGCCGTGACGCTCCGCGAACGGCGTCATCAGCCGCGCCAGGTCCGCCGCCACGTCGTGGTCGGCCTCGGGCGGCATCGAGACGTAGCTCATCGCCAGCCGCACGATGGCCCGCGCCAGCACGCCGGCGTCGGAGTCGCTGGTGGCCACCCAGCTCTGGGTGAAGAACGCGCTCAGCCGGTCCGATGCCCGCGTGATGATGGGCCCGCTGTCGGTGGTGATGATCTGCAACAGGTCCGGCTTGGCGACCCCGGTCAGCAGGGAGATCACCAACGGGTCCGCCGCCGACTCGGCGAAGAAGGCGCGGAAGCCCTGCAGGAACGCCTCGTAGATGTTGCCGACGTTGGCGTCGATGGCGTCCTGCACGGCGTCGACAAGCCGGTCGGCCAGGCGCAGGGCATAACCCTGCGCGAGGCCCTGCCGCGAACCGAACTCGTTGTAGATGGTCTGCCGGCTGATGCCCGCGGCGCGGGCCACGTCCGATAGCGTGACGGCGGACCAGTCGCGGGTCAGCAGCAACTCCCGCATGGCGTCCAGCACCGAGTCGCGCAGCAGCACCCGCGACGCCTCGGGGTAGGGCATCCGCTTCACAGGCGCGACAATAGCCCCTTTAATAGCCGCTTTCGCGCCGATCACGAGCGGGCGATCTCCACCATCTCGAAGTCGGATTTCGCCGCGCCGCAGTCCGGGCAGCTCCAGTCCTCGGGGATGTCGTCCCAGCGGGTCCCGGGCGCGATGCCGTCTTCCGGCCAGCCCTTGGCCTCGTCGTATTCGAATCCGCACTGCACGCAGACGAACAGTTTGTAGTCGCTCACCGGCTCACTCCTAAGCAATCGAAATCAGCCTTCTCGCGCACCGCACAGTCCGGGCAGCCCCAGTCGTCGGGGATGTCGGCGAACGGCGTGCCCGCGGGAAACCCTTCCCGCGGAGCGCCTTTCGCCTCGTCGTAGGTGTAGCCGCAGCCCGGGCAGCGGTAGGTACTCATGCCCCGTACCTCGCCAGCACCCGCTTGCGCGCCCGCGGGTGGATGTTGACCTTGGTGATGTCGCCGTCGTAGTGCTCGAGCACCCGGTGGTCCATCACCCTGCGCCACAGCGGCGGGATGTAGGTCAGCGAGATCATCGACGCGTACCCGCTCGGCAGGTTCGGCGCGCCCTCCATGCTGCGCAGCGTCTGGTACCGGCGCGTCGGGTTGGCGTGGTGATCGCTGTGCCGCTGCAGGTGGTACAGGAACAGGTTGGTGACCACGTGGTCGGAGTTCCAGCTGTGCACGGGCGTGCAGCGCTCGTAGCGTCCGTTGGCCTGCTTCTGCCGCAGCAGCCCGTAGTGCTCGAGGTAGTTGACGGACTCGAGCAGGCTGAAGCCGAACACGGCCTGGATGACCACGAACGGGATCAGCGCCGGGCCGAACACCGCGATCAGGACCCCCCACAACACGATCGACAGCAGCCAGGCGTTGAGGACGTCGTTGGACAGATACGTCCTGGGGTCCCAGGGGCTGCGCCCCTGCCGGCGCAGCCGCTGGGCCTCCAGCCGCAACGACGAGCGCAGGCTGCCGAAGACGCTGCGCGGCAAGAACTCCCAGAACGTCTCCCCGAACCGCGCCGACGCCGGGTCCTCAGGGGTGGACACGCGCACGTGGTGGCCGCGGTTGTGCTCGATGTAGAAGTGGCCGTAGCAGGTTTGCGCCAGAGTGATCTTGGACAGCCACCGCTCCAGCTCGTCCTTCTTGTGGCCCATCTCGTGGGCGGTGTTGATACCGACGCCGCCGAGGACGCCGACCGACAGGGCGACGCCCAGCTTGCCCGCCCAGCCCAGCGCGCCGTCATAGCCCAGCCAGCTCAGGTTCGAGGCGGTGAACAGGTAGGCGCCGAAGACCACGCTCAGGTACTGGAACGGGATGAAGATGTAGGTGCAGTAGCGGTAGTACTTGTCGTTCTCCAGCTGCTCCATCACCTCGTCGGGCGGGTTCTGCCCGTCGGGCCCGAAGCGCAGGTCCAGGATCGGCAGCAGGACGTAGACCAGGATCGGCCCGATCCACAGCAGTGCCTGCGAGCCGGTCTGCCAGCCGAGTGAGTTCATCGTCCAGACCAGCGGCAGCACCACGAACAACGCCGTCGGCGCGATCAGCCCCATGAGCCACAGGTGCCGCTTCTTGTCCCGCCAGACCGGCGGCTCGGACGCCTCCGGGTGCACCTGCCGTTCGAGTGTGGTCATATGCCAAACCTCCTTGTGAGTCACGCCACTCTGGGGATTGACAATATCGCCTACTGCGTCTCGTGTCTAGACACGAGACGCGGTTTTGTAAACCAGCGCCGTTACGGCACGGTGTCGGGTTCCGCGCGCGCGGGCGGTGCGACACCGTCGGCCTCGCGACGGCCCTGCACGGAGTGCCGGTACCCGTAGCCGACGTAGATCGCCGTTCCCACCGCCAGCCAGACGCCGAACCGCACCCAGGTCAGCGCGGTGAGGTTGACCATCAGCCAGACACAGGCGCAGATCGAGGCGATCGGCAGGACCGGCACCCACGGCGCCCGGAAGCCGCGCTCCAGGTCCGGGCGGGTGCGCCGCAGCACCATGACGCCGGCCGAGACGAGCACGAACGCGAACAGGGTTCCGACGTTGACCATCTCCTCGAGCTTGGCGATGGGGAACACCGACGCCGTCGCCGCCACCACCACCGCGACCAGCACGGTGATCCGGACCGGTGTGCCGCGCGCACCGGTCTTCGCCAGCCGCCGCGGCAACAGTCCGTCGCGGGCCATCGCGAACAGGACGCGGCACTGCCCGAGCATCAGGACCATCACCACGGTGGTCAACCCGGCCAGCGCCCCGATCGCGATGATCTTGCTGGCCCAGTGGATCCCGTTGGCGGTGAACGCCGTCGCGAGGTTCGCCGGCTTGTGGCCGGGGACCGTCTTGAGCTGGGTGTAGGAGACCATGCCGGACAGCACCACCGAGACCGCGACGTAGAGCACGGTGACAATGGCCAGCGACGCGAGGATGCCCCGCGGGACGTCGCGCTGGGGCCGCTTGGTCTCCTCGGCCATGGTCGCGACGATGTCGAAACCGATGAACGCGAAGAACACGATCGACGCGCCCGCCAGCACGCCGTACCACCCGTAGTGGCTGCTGTGCGCCCCGGTCAGCAGCGACAGCACCGACTGATTGATGCCCGAGGCCTCGTGCCCCGACTCGGGCTTGGGAATGAAGGGCGAATAGTTGGAGCCCTTGATGTAGAAGGCGCCGACGACGACCACCAACAGCACCACCGACACCTTGATGCCGGTGATCACCGCGGAGAACCTGGACGACAGTTTGGTGCCCAGCGCGATCAGGGTGGCCACCCCGGCGACGATCAGCAGCGCACCCCAGTCCAGGTTGACCGACCCGAACTCGGTTGTGCCCCCGGCAAACCCGAAGACGTTGCCCAGATAGCTCGACCACCCCTTGGCCACGACCGCCGCGCCGATCGCCAGCTCCAGCAGCAGGTTCCACCCGATGATCCAGGCCAGGAACTCCCCGAAGGTGGCGTAGGAGAAGGTGTAGGCGCTGCCGGCGACGGGCAGCGTGGAGGCGAACTCGGCGTAACACAGCGCGGCCAGCGCGCAGGTGATGGCCGCGATGACGAACGAGATCCAGATGGCCGGGCCGGTGATGTCGCCGGTCGTCGAGGCCGTGACGGTGAAGATACCGGCGCCGATCACCACCGCGACGCCGAAGACGACCAGGTCCAGCCAGGTCAGGTCCTTGCGTAGCCGGGTGTCTGGCTCGTCGGTGTCGGCTATCGATTGCTCGACCGACTTCATCCGCCATCGGTTGGCCATCCGTCGCCCTTCGGAATCAACTGGGACCCATTGGTCCGTCACAGTACTGGGTACTCTGCCGAGATGCCGGACACCAAAGCAAACACCAGGGAGCATGCGGTGGTCATCGGGGGCAGCATCGCCGGCCTGTGCGCCGCGCGGGTGCTCTCGGATTCCTATGCGCGGGTCACCGTCTACGAACGCGACGAGTTGCCGAGCACACCGTCGAACCGGGCGGCGGTCCCGCAGGACCGGCACCTGCACATGCTGATGGCCCGCGGCGCAATGGAGTTCGAGACGCTGTTCCCCGGGCTGCTCGACGACATGGTGGCCGCCGGCGTGCCGATGCTGGAGAACCGGCCCGAGTGCATTCACCTCGGTGCCGCCGGCCACGTGCTCGGGACCGGACACACGCTGCGCGACGAATTCACCGCGTATGTGCCCAGCCGCCCGCATCTGGAGTGGCAGTTGCGCAAACGAGTCCGGGATACGGACAACGTGGTGATCGTGCGCCGCTCCGTGGCCGAACCACGGTTCGACGCGGCCCGCCGGCGGGTGACCGGGGTGGTGCTGGACGCCGAAGACACCGACGGCCGGGAGCCGGAATTCGTGGCCACGGACCTCGTCGTCGACGCGGCCGGGCGGGGCACCCGGCTCCCGGTGTGGCTCGAGCAGTGGGGGTACGAGCGGCCCCGGGAAGACGCCCTGGACATCGGCATCCACTACGCCACCCAGCAGTTCCGCATCCGGGACGGATTGATCACCGAGAAGGTGGTGGTCGCGGGCGCCTCCCACGACAAGTCGCTGGGGCTGGGCATGCTGTGCTACGAGGACGGCACCTGGGTGCTGACCACCTTCGGCGTGGCCAACGTCAAACCGCCCCGGACGTTTCCCGAGATGCTGGCGCTGGCCGACGAGCTACTACCGGCCCACTTCAGTACCGCCCTGACGCAGGCCGAACCCCTGGGAGAGCCGGCGTTCCACGCGTTTCCGGCCAGCCGCTGGCGCCGGTATGACAAGCTGGACCGCTTCCCCGCCGGGATCATCCCCTTCGGCGACGCGGTCGCCAGCTTCAACCCGACCTTCGGGCAGGGCATGACGATGACCTCGCTGCAGGCCGGTCACCTGCGGCGCGCGCTGTCCTCCCCCGACGAGCAACTGGCCGCGGAACTGAGCCGGGCCACCGCCAAGACCACCTTCCCCGTCTGGATCATGAACGCCATCGGCGACGTCACCTTTCACCACGCCGGAGCCAAGGGACCGATCCCGTGGTGGTGGCGGCCCTCCGGTGCGCTGTTCGACCAATTCCTGGGGGCCGCCGAGACCGATCCCGTTCTGGCGGAATGGTTTTTGCGCCGGTTCTCACTGCTGGACAGCCTGTACATGGTCCCGCCGCCGCGCATCGTCGGGCGGGCCATTACGCACAACCTGCGGCTGTGGCTGGGCGAACGCCGTCAGGCCGCCCGTGGCGATCGCGAGCGCGGCGAAGCCGGGCGATGCGGGTCGCCACTATAAGACTGCCGGCGCGCCCCCCTCACAGCCCCACAGTCGCCCTGAACAGCTTGGTGGGCTCGCGCGCGACCAGCCGGATCGGGGCGTCGTCGGCCGCCACCCAGGCGGCCATCCCCCGCTGCAGGGTCAGCGACCCGGACTTGCCGTGCACGGTCGTGCAGCCCTCGGTGCACAGCAGGATCTGCGGGCCCTCGTGGCTGCACGAGGCGTCGACCTCGTGGCCCAGATAATCGCCGTCGAGCTCCAGCAGCGCGACCGCGAACTCGTCGGCCGGGGTCTCATAGATCAGGCCGAAGCCCTCGCGGCGGACGTGGGACCGCACCTCTGCCTCGCTGGTCGGGGTGAAGTCGAGCACCCGCAGCAACTCGGGGACGTCGACGTGTTTGGGGGTCAGGCCGCCGCGTAACACGTTGTCGGAGTTGGCCATCACCTCCAGGGCGAACCCGCGCAGGTAGGTGTGCAGGCTGCCCGCCGACACGAAGATCGCCTCGCCGGGGGCCAGCGTGATGCGGTTCAGCAGCAGCGCCGCCAGCACCCCGGCGTCGCCGGGATAGCGTTCCCCGAGTTCCAGCACCGTCTTGACCTCGCCGGCGAATTCGGTTGCCCCGGAGCTGATGTACTGGATGGCGCCGTCCAGTACGGCGGGCACCAGAACGTCGATGTCGGGCTGGGGTGCGGTGATCCAGGTGGTGAACAGCGCTCGCAGGCCGTCGGCGTCGGACTGGTCGTTGAGCAGCTCGATGAAGGGGTCGAGGTCCGAGACCGCCAGGGCGCGCAGCAGCTCGACGGTGCGGGCGACCTGACGGAATCCGGCGAGCGCCTCGAACGGCTGCAGCGCCACCAGCAGCTCGGGTTTGTGGGAGGTGTCGCGGTAGTTGCGTACCGGGGAGGACAGCGGGATACCCAGCCGCTCCTCGCGGAGGTAGCCTTCGGCCGCCTGCGCCGCGCTCGGGTGGGCCTGCAGGGACAGCGGCTCGTCGGCCGCGAGCACCTTGACCAAGAACGGCAGCACGTCTCCGAATCGGGCGCGCGTCGCCGGGCCGAGCTGTCCCTCCGGGTCTTCGACGAGCGCATCGAGCAGCGTGATCTCGCCATGATCCGTTTCCAGCCAGGCCGGGTCGCCGGGGTGTGCGCCGAACCAGAGCTCGGCCTCCGGGTGGGCGGCCGGAACCGTCCGCCCGGTGAATTCGGCGATGTCGGTGCGTGATCCCCAGGCGTACGTCCGCAAGGCTCCGCGAAGCAGTTCCACTGTTCTATCTATCCCCGCACCAGTCGCGCGTAAACCGCGGCCATCTCCAGCCGGACGGCCAACACTGCCAATTGCTGCTCGGCGCTGATGGCGCCCCCCAACGCCGGCGTGACGGTCGAGCCGGCCGAGCCGCCGGGTCCGTCGGGCACGTCCTCGGCGGCGAGCAGGTACACGTCGTCCAGCCCCGCGGTGCGGGCGGCCACCACCGGCTGTTCGGCGGACAAGGTCAGCGCCAGCACCAGCAGCCGCCGGGGCAGCGGGCCGTCGATCTGCTCGTCGTGGAACAGCGCCTCGGCGGGATCCGGGAAGCCGCCGGAGGCCCCGGCGCGCAGCGCGACGACGGCGTCGGACAGGCCGGTCGCGGCGACCACCTGATGGGCGGTCCGCAGCAGCACCGAACTGCCATGCCGGGCCAGCGCCAGCGTCGCTGCGCAATCGCCGGCCAGCGCGACCTGACGGTCGGCCAGCCGCGCGGCGATCGTCTTGGCCGGGTTGGTGAACAGCTCGCGGCCCGCGCTGTTGCGCAGCGCCTCGGCGTCCAGCTCGTCGGCCAGGGCCCGCAGGTCGATGCCCGGCCGCTGGTCCACGGTCTGCACGACGGCCAGGCCGGCGGCCAGGTAGCGGCACAGCCCGAACTCGTCGGGGATGGCAAGCCGCGGCGCCAGCACCGCCGCCCGGCCCGCCGTGTAATCCCGCAGCGGCCCCTCGTACGGCGCGACGACCACGACCCGCGCCCCGCGGCGCACGCCGGTCGCCGCCGCGGCAACCAGCACGGGATCGCCAGGATCGTCGCCCGCCACGACCAGCACGTCCAGCGGGCCGATCCACGGCGGGACCTCGGCGGTCAGCGCGATCGGCTCGGAAGCCGCACCGCCCACCGTCGCGGCCAGCATGGCGCCGGCGCTGTCGGCGGCCCCGCGGCCGGCCACCCAGATCAGGCTGCGCGGCCGGTCGTCGGTCCGCAGGGTATCCAGCGCGCCCTCCTCGACCGCCGCGGCGATCGCGCGCACCTGCGCGCCGGCCGACGACGCCGAGCGCAGCATGCCGTCACGGTCGGCGGCGAGCAGACCCTCGGTGTCCTCGAGATCGATCGCCCGCACGGCGCTCACGGGGCGGCCTCGGCGGGCGCCGGCTGCGCCTCGATCTCCGCGCTGATCTGGGCCACCACCGCGTCGACGTCCTCGGCGCTGCGCCCCTCCACGTTGAGCCGCAGCAACGGCTCGGTGTTGGAGCTGCGCAGGTTGAACCAGCTGCCGTCGCCCAGGTCGACGGTCAACCCGTCCACGTGGTCGATGGCGTGGATCCGGCTGCCGAAGGACTTCAGCACGGCTTCGGTGCACAGCGACGCGTCGGCGACCGTGAAGTTGATCTCGCCCGACGATTCGTAGCGCTGGTAGTCCGCGGTCAACTCCGACAACGGCCGGTCCTGCTCGCCGAGGGCGGCCAGCACGTGTAGCGCGGCCAGCATCCCGGAGTCCGCACCCCAGAAGTCACGGAAGTAATAGTGCGCCGAATGTTCGCCGCCGAAGATGGCGCCGGTGTCGGCCATCATCGCCTTGATATAGGAGTGCCCGACGCGGGAGCGCAGCGGCGTGCCGCCGCGTTCGGTGACCAGCTCGGGTACCGCGCGGGAGGTGATCACGTTGTGGATGATGGTGGCGCCGATCTCCCGGCCCAGCTCGCGCACGGCCACCAGGCTGGTCACCGTCGAGGGCGACACGGGCCGGCCGCGTTCGTCGACGACGAAGCAGCGGTCGGCATCCCCGTCGAAGGCCAGGCCGATGTCCGCGCCGGTGTCGCGGACGTAGGCCTGCAGGTCGACCAGGTTGGCCGGGTCGAGCGGGTTGGCCTCGTGGTTGGGGAACGAGCCGTCGAGCTCGAAGTACAACGGCAGCAAGGTGATCGAGTCGATCGCCCCGAGCACCGCGGGCGTGGTGAGACCGGCCATGCCGTTGCCGGCGTCGACGGCCACCCGCAGGGGCCGCAGCCCCGACGTGCTCACCAGCGAACGCAGGAACGTCCCGTAGTCGTCGAGCACGTCGCGGTCGGTGGCGGTTCCGGGTTGCCCGTCATACGGCTGCACCCCGGCGATCACGTCCTCACTGATGGTGCGCAGCCCGCTGTCCGCGCCGACCGGCTTGGCGGCCGCCCGGCACAGCTTGATCCCGTTGTAGACCGCCGGGTTGTGGCTCGCGGTGAACATGGCGCCGGGGCAGTCCAGCGACCCGGAGGCGAAGTAGAGCTGGTCGGTGGAGGACAGACCGATCCGCACCACGTCCAGGCCCTGGCTCATCACCCCGGAGGCGAAGGCAGCGGCCAGCGCGGGCGAACTGTCGCGCATGTCATGGCCGATCACCACCTGCCGCGCGCCCTCGCCGCGCATCAGCCTGGCGAAGGCCGCCCCCAGGGCGGTGACCAGCGGCTCGTCGAGCTCGTCGCCGACCAGCCCTCGCACGTCGTATGCCTTGACGACGCGGTGGACGGTCGCGGCGAGCCGAGACATGCGGGGGCCTCCTGACGCCTTGAACGGGTTCGCGTTCCTTCGCCTCTTGGCCGTCAGCCTATCGGCCCGCGACAAACACGGACCGCAGCGGTGCGCGCGGATCGCGGTCGACGCCGGAACGGCTAGTCACTGGGGTCGGGCAACACCCGCAGATGCCCGCGGCGCCGGCCGGACCGATGCTCGGGCGGCGCGAGCACACTGCTGCTGGGCGCGGTGGCCTGCGACCCGGCGTGGGGGATGTGCGGGTCGGCGAAGCCGTTGATCGGCGCGCCGCCGTAGGGCACCGCGCGCGCCGCGGGGCCGCCCTCGCGCACCGCATCGGCGAGGGCGACCAGGTCGTCCTCGTCGGGATGCGTGGGCTCAGAAAAGAGGGGGCCGGCGTGGCGCACCAGATCCCACCCGCGGGGCGCGGTGATCCGGCCGGCATGGCCGACGCACAGGTCCCACGAATGGGGCTCCCGCGCGGTCGCGAGTGGTCCCACCACCGCCGTCGAGTCCGAGTAGACGAACGTCAAGGTCGCCACGGCGTAGTGCGGACACCCGGGCCGGCAACAGCGACGGGGAACGTTCACGCCGAAAGGCTATCGTGCGCAAACGTCCTTGAAGCGCCGGACACGCGCAACCGGCCGACCCCCGATGTTCAACCGTTACCATCGGCGCGTGGGCGATTCGCGCAGCTCCCCGCGGAGGGATCGGTCCCCGGGCCGATTCGCTTCCCGGCGGGGCCGCGATGTACGCGGTCCGCTGCTGCCGCCGACGGTGCCCGGGTGGCGCAGCCGGGCCGAGCGGTTCGACATGGCGGTGCTCGAGGCCTACGAACCCATCGAGCGGCATTGGCAGGCGCGCCTGGCCGAGCTCGACGTGGCGGTCGACGAGATCCCCCGCATCGCGGCCAAGGATCCCGACAGCGTGCAGTGGCCGCCGGAGGTCGTCGCCGACGGGCCGATCCCCCTGGCGCGACTGATCCCGGCCGGCGTCGACGTCCGCGGCAACGCCACGCGGGCGCGAATTGTCTTGTTCCGCAAGCCTATTGAGCGACGGGCGAAGGACACCGTCGAACTCGGTGATTTGCTGCACGAGATACTGGTGGCCCAGGTGGCCATCTACCTCGATGTCGAGCCGTCGGTCATCGACCCGACGATCGACGACGAATGACGCCGAAAGACGTTGTGCGCGGCGTCAGATGATGCCGCGCTTGAGGCGACGGCGCTCCCGCTCGGAGAGGCCGCCCCAAATGCCGAAGCGCTCGTCGTGCTCCAGGGCGTACTCCAGGCACTCGTGGCGTACCTCGCACCCCAGGCAGATCTTCTTGGCCTCGCGGGTGGAGCCGCCCTTCTCCGGGAAGAAGGCCTCGGGGTCGGTCTGGGCGCACAGCGCCCGGTCCTGCCACTGGTCCGCGACGGGGGCCGGCATCGGCTCGGGCTCGAATGCGACTGGCGCATCGGGAACCACGGTCAGGTGCGGCCGGGCCGGCCGAACCGGCGCCGAGACGATGGGGGTGTGCGGCGTGCTCGCCATGACTCCTCGAAGATGTTCGTAAGACATACGGTCGTCCGCCTCCTCAATTTGATTGGGGGAGTGAGTGGTTCCCACTTTTCTGATGTGTACAGACAATTCGAACAAGTGATCGAATCTCGGTCTGCGACACCGGAACCGGCCGGCCAACCGGGAAATGACACTGTTGTGATTAGACACGGGTTGATCTGCCGGGTCAAGCATTACGGCGCATTTCCATACCATCTCGTGACCGAATTACGGCGTTTCCGTTGTTTTGCTCATTCGGCGTGTCGATCACACCGCCCGCAACTATGCTTAAAGGCCGCGTAACGGGCCGGCCACCACACAGTCGTCGGGCAGTACTGTCGTCCACGTGAAGGTCACCGTTCTGGTCGGTGGGGTTGGCGGCGCCCGCTTCCTGCTGGGGATTCAACAGTTACTCGGGCTGGGTCAGTTCGCAACGCAACAGCACCCAGACGCGGGAGCCGGCAACCACGAACTTAGCGCAATCGTCAACATCGGCGACGACGCCTGGATTCATGGACTGCGGGTCTGCCCGGACTTGGACACTTGCATGTACACCTTAGGTGGAGGTGTAGACCCCGAGCGCGGGTGGGGTCACCGCGACGAAACCTGGCACGCCAAAGAGGAATTGGCGCGCTACGGCGTGCAGCCGGACTGGTTCGGACTCGGCGACCGCGACATCGCCACCCACCTGGTGCGCACCCAGATGCTGGGCGCCGGCTACCCGCTGTCGCAGATCACCACGGCGCTGTGCGATCGCTGGCAACCCGGTGCCCGGTTGCTGCCGGCCAGTGACGACCGCTGCGAGACGCACGTGGTGATCACCGATCCGGACGACGGCACCCGGCGCGCGATCCACTTCCAGGAGTGGTGGGTGCGCTATCGCGCCGACGTGCCGACACACAGCTTCGCCTCCATCGGAGCCGAAAAGGCCACCGCCACAAGTGAAGCTGTCGCCGCCATCGCCGACGCCGACGTCATCCTGCTGGCGCCGTCCAACCCCGTGGTGAGCGTCGGCGCCATCCTGGCCGTGCCCGGCATTCGCGCGGCGTTGCGCTCGACGACCGCCCCGGTCGTCGGGTACTCGCCGATCATCGGTGGAAAACCCTTGCGCGGCATGGCCGATGCGTGCCTGTCGGTGGTCGGGGTGGACTCCACCGCGGAGGCGGTCGGCCGGCATTACGGGGCGCGCGGTGGCACCGGCATCCTGGATTGCTGGCTGGTGCACGAGGGCGACCACGCGGACATCGATGGCGTCGCGGTGCGCGCCGTGCCGCTGCTGATGACCGACCCGAAAGCGACGGCCGAGATGGTCCGCGCCGGGCTCGACCTCGCGGGCGTGAACCTGTGACCGAACACGGCACCGGCGCGGCGATCGAGATCCTGCCCGTCGCCGGGCTTCCCGAGTTCCGCCCCGGCGACGACCTGAGCGCGACGCTGGCCGCGGCCGCCCCCTGGCTGCGCGACGGCGACGTCGTGGTGGTGACCAGCAAGGTGGTGTCCAAGTGTGAGGGCCGGCTGGTGCCCGCGCCGCAGGACGCCGAGGAGCGCGACCAACTCCGGCGCAAGCTGGTCGAGCAGGAGGCGGTGCGGGTGCTGGCGCGCAAGGGCCGCACCCTGATCACCGAGAACCGCATCGGCCTGATCCAGGCCGCCGCGGGCGTGGACGGATCCAACGTGGGCCGCGACGAACTCGCGCTGCTGCCGGTCGACCCCGACGGCAGCGCCGCGGCGCTGCGCGCCGGCCTGGCCGAACGACTGGGGGTCGACGTCGCGGTGGTCATCACCGACACGATGGGCCGCGCCTGGCGCAACGGCCAGATCGACGCGGCGGTGGGGTCGGCCGGTATGGCTGTGCTGCACGGCTATTCGGGGAGCGTCGACCGCCACGGCAACGAACTGGTGGTCACCGAGATCGCGGTCGCCGACGAGGTCGCCGCGGCGGCCGATCTGGTGAAGGGCAAATTGACCGCCATGCCGGTGGCGGTGGTGCGCGGCCTTGCCGTGTCCGACGACGGCTCGACCGCGCGGCGACTGCTGCGGCCCGGCGAGGAAGACCTGTTCTGGCTCGGCACCGCCGAGGCCCTCGACGCGGGCCGCCGGCAGGCGCAGCTGTTGCGCCGATCGGTGCGCCGGTTCAGCGCCGAGCCGGTGGCGCCCGAGCTGATCGAAGCCGCCGTCGCCGAGGCCCTCACCGCCCCCGCCCCGCACCACACCCGGCCGGTCCGGTTCGTCTGGCTGCGCACGGACGGTGTGCGGCCGCGGCTGCTGGACCGCATGAAAGACAAGTGGCGCGCCGACCTCGCCGGCGACGGCAGGCCCGCCGACTCGGTGGAACGCCGGGTGGCGCGCGGCCAGATCCTCTACGACGCACCCGAGGTCGTCATCCCGATGCTCGTTCCCGAAGGCGCGCACGCGTATCCCGACGCCGCCCGCACCGACGCCGAGCACACCATGTTCACCGTGGCGGTCGGGGCGGCCGTGCAGGCCCTGTTGGTGGCGCTGGCCGTGCGCGGGGTGGGCAGCTGCTGGATCGGCTCGACGATCTTCGCCGCCGACCTGGGGCGCGCGGGGCTGGAGTTGCCCGCCGACTGGGAGCCGCTGGGCGCAGTCGCGATCGGCTACCCCGAAGAACCCGCCGGGCCGCGCGACCCGGCGGACGCCGGGGATTTGTTGATCCGCAAGTGATACTTGCCGAATGAAGATGTTCGCGGGCAAGGCGGCGGCCTCCGCCGAGAAGGCCCGCGGCGGCTACTACACGCCGGCGGCGGTGGCCCGGTTCCTCGCCCGCTGGGTGCGCGAAGCCGGACCGCGCGTGCTGGAACCCTCCTGCGGCGACGGCGCCATCCTGCGCGAGCTGGCCGCCCTCGGCGGGCGGATCCACGGCGTCGAGCTCGTCGCCGAAGAGGCGGCCACGGCACGGCAATTCGCTCCCGTCGACACCGCGAACCTGTTCACCTGGCTCGCCACCACCGAGCCCGGCGGCTGGGACGGGGTCGCGGGCAATCCGCCCTACATCCGATTCGGCAACTGGGCGGCCGAGCAGCGCGCCCCCGCGCTGGAGCTGATGCGGCGCGCGGGCCTGCGGCCCACCCGGCTGACCAACGCCTGGGTTCCCTTCGTGGTGGCGAGCTCGATGCTGGTGCGCGACGGCGGCCGGGTGGGACTGGTGCTGCCCGCCGAGCTGCTTCAGGTCACCTACGCCGCGCAGCTGCGCGAGTTCCTGCTGAGCCGATTCAGCGACATCACGCTGGTGACGTTCCGGCGGTTGGTGTTCGACCGCATCCTGCAGGAGGTCGTGTTGTTCTGCGCGATCGCCGGTCGCGGGCCCGCCCGGGTCCGCACGGTCGACCTGGCCGACGCCGATGCGCTCGCGGATGCCGACCTCGGTGTCGAATCGGCGCCCGCGCTGCTGCACGAGAACGAGAAGTGGACCACCTACTTCCTGGACCCGGCCGCGATCCGGCTGCTGCGCACGCTCAAGGCGTCGGCGGCCATGACCCGGCTGGGGTCGGTCGCCGAGGTCGACGTGGGCATCGTGACGGGACGCAACAGCTTCTTCACGTTCACCGACGCGCAGGCCCGCGCACTCGGGCTGCTGCCCCACTGCGTCCCGCTCGTCTCGCGCAGCGCACAGTTGTCCGGCCTGTTCTACGACACCGATTGCCGGGCGGGCGATGTCGCCGCCGGGCACCGCGGCTGGCTGCTCAACGCGCCGTGCGAGCCGGCCGACGCCGCCCTGGCCGCGCACATCGACGCCGGTGCGGCCGCCGGGGTGGACCGCGGTTACAAGTGCTCGATCCGCAAGCCGTGGTGGACCACGCCCTCGCTGTGGATGCCCGACCTGTTCCTGCTGCGCCAGATCCACCTGACGCCGCGGCTGACCGTCAACGCCGCCGCGGCGACCAGCACCGACACGGTGCACCGGGTCCGGCTCGCCGCCGGGGTGGACGCCCAGACTGACCCGGCCGCGCTGGCCGCGGTGTTCCACAACAGCGTGACGTTCGCCTTCGCCGAAATCCTCGGCCGCAGTTACGGCGGGGGCATCTTTGAGCTGGAGCCCCGGGAAGCCGAGCAGCTGCCCATCCCCCCGCCGGCGCTCGCCGGCCCCGGGCTGCCCGGTGACGTCGATCTGCTGTTGAAGGCCAACGAGATCGACAAGGCGCTCGACCTCGTCGACCGCCACGTCCTGATCGACGGGCTGGGGCTCGCGCCGGGAGCGGTGACGCGGTGCCGCGCGGCCTGGGTCTCGCTGCGGGATCGCCGGACGCGGCGGGGTTCTCGGTGAGCGTCCGGGACTCGGCGATCTCGCTGCTGTCCGACTGGCAGGCCCCGGATCCGGCGCAGGATGCGTTGCGGCACGCCGTCCTGGCCTTCGTGCTCGCCCGTCCCGACGCCTGCCGCCGGGCGTGCGTGCCGGGCCATGTCACCGCCTCGGCGCTGGTGGTCGACCACACCGGTTCGCAGGTGCTGCTCACCCTGCACCCCCGCGTGGGCCGCTGGGTGCAGCTGGGCGGCCACTGCGACGACGACGACGGCGACGTCGTCGCCGCGGCGCTGCGCGAGGCCACCGAGGAGTCCGGCGTCGACGGGTTGCGCATCGAGCCAGCGCTGGCCGCCATCCACGTCCACCCGGTCACCTGCTCGTTGGGCGTGCCCACCCGCCACCTGGATCTGCAGTTCGTCGCGCACGCGCCGGCCGGCGCGCGGATCGCGATCAGCGACGAGTCGGAGGACCTGCGGTGGTGGCCCGCCGACGCGCTGCCCGACGGCGCCGACCACGCGCTGGCGTATTTGGTGGGGCGTGCGTCCCGCGGAATCAACTAACCACCATCGGTCGTGCGCGCTAACTCGGAGCGGGGCGCGACCGGGAGGTCATGCCACATGCGCTCTCTCTTGGTGCGCAGGTATCGCACGTTGTGCGGGGTTTCTGCGACGGGCAGCGCCACCCGAGCCGTGATGTGCAGCCCGTATCCGTCGATGCCGCCGTACTTGGCCGGGTTATTGGTGATGAGGCGCAGTCGAAAAATACCGAGGTCGGTCAGTATCTGTGCGCCGACGCCGTAACTGCGGGAGTCGACCGGAAGACCCAGGGCGAGGTTGGCGTCCACGGTGTCGAGGCCTTCCTCTTGCAGCGCGTACGCCCGCATCTTGTGCCCGAGGCCAATCCCCCGGCCCTCGTGTCCGCGTAAGTAGACCAACGCACCGACCCCTTCGGCCGCGATCGCGTGGAGGGACTTCTCGAGTTGCGCGCCGCAGTCACAGCGCAGCGATCCGACGATGTCGCCGGTCAGGCACTCCGAATGCACCCGCACCAGGGTCCCTTCCGCGGACTGACCGGCGGCAGCGACGTCGCCCATCACCAGGGCGAGGTGCTCCGCGCCGTCGAGAACGTTGCGATAGGCCAGCGCGCGGAATTCGCCGAACTCGGTCGGCATCCGTGATGCGCCGATCAACTCGACGAGTCGTTCGGTCCGCCGCCGATGCCGAATCAGGTCGGCGATCGTCAGCAGCGGAAGATCATGTTCTGCAGCGAAATTGCGCAGTGACTCGCCGTGACGCATCGACCCGTCGTCGTCGATCAATTCTCCGATCACCCCAACGCCGGAGAATCCGGCCATTCTCGTCAAGTCGACGGCGGCTTCGGTGTGCCCCGCGCGCACCAGAACCCCGCCGGCTCGCGCACGCAACGGGAAGACGTGGCCGGGCCGCCTGAGGTCCGTGTTTACGGTCGACGGGTCAGCCAGGGAGCGCAGGGTCCGGGCGCGGTCGTCGGCTGAGACTCCGGTTCCGGTCGACGTGTGGTCGACCGTGACCGTGAAAGCAGTGCCGTGCGGGTCGTGGTTGTCGTCGACCATGAGAGGCAAGCGCAACGCGTCGGCACGCTCGGCAGTCATCGGCGCGCAGATGATGCCGGTGGTGTGCCGGATAAGGAAGGCCATCTGCTCGGCGCCGACCTGCTCCGCCGCACAGACGAGGTCGCCCTCGTTTTCTCGATCGAGGTCGTCGGCCACCACGACGATCCGCCCCCGCGCGAGGGCGGCGACCGCCCGCTGCACGGATTGAGAGGCCCTGCTCATGGCGTCGCTCCTTGACTGTTGTGCGCACTCCCGGACTCGCATGTCGGGTGTCACATCGCTGTTGCCCCGCCGTCGACGAACATCGCGGTTCCCGTGACGAAGGAGGCTTCGTCGCTGGCGAGGAACAGCGCGGCCGCGGCGACCTCCTCGGGGCGGCCCAGGCGACCGGTCAGATGCTGGGCCTTCATTCCCTCGAGGACGGCGTCTTGCTGGTCTTCGGGAAGCGAGGCGACGAAGCTTCGCGGCATCGGCGTATCAATGAGCCCGGGAACGAGGGCGTTGACCCGGATGCCGGGAGCAAGGTCGACGGCAGCGACTCGGGACAGCATGATGATCCCGGCTTTGGCGGCCCCGTAAATCGACATGTTCGGTATCGCAACGACTCCCCCAGCCGATGACGTGTTCACGATCGCGCCTCCGGGGTTGGTCATTTTGGGGGCAAACACCCGCATCATGAGGAACACGGACCTGGAGTTGACGTCGTGGACTCGATCCCAGTCCTCGACGGAGGACTGAAGAATGTGCTTTCCGAGGATGACACCGGCGTTGTTGTAGAGGATGTCGACACTGCGGCCGTCAGCGACCGTCGCGGCAAGGTCGTTGACCTGCTCTTCTGATGACACGTCCACGGTGCGGAACTGGAAGTCGTAACCGCCGCCCCGCAGTTCTCGTTCGAGCTCTTCGCCCGCGTCGCGGCTGATGTCGACGCCGACCACGGACGCTCCTTCACCGCAGAACATGCGGCACGCCGCGCGGCCGACTCCGCCGGTGGCGCCGGTGATCACCGCGTACTTGTTGTCAAGCCGTCCCATCGCGTCGCTCATCGGTCAGCGCGCAATCCCGCTTGCCGAAGCAGCGGCATGACGGTGTCGTCGAAGTGCGCGAGCTCCGCTGCATAGTCGAGGAATCCCAACGTCATTCCCGAGATTCCCGCTTTCTCGATCTCGATGAAGCGGTCCACGATTTGTTCCGGTGTTCCAACGAACGGCGCCCCGCCATAACCAGTGATGAAGCGATCCACGGCCGCCTTGGCGATCAGGTGATCGAACGAGCCGCTTTGCAGGCCGAGGGTCTGCATCAAGTTCTGCGCGGCCTCGCGGTCTCCGTTGTCGAGAATGGATTGCAGCGCCCGCTTGGCCTCTTTTTCGGAGTCCCGGCATACGACGTAGGCGCCGGAGAAGACCAACGGTTGCCGGCCGTACTTCTGGTAAGCATTGTTTTTGAAGTCGCCCACCGTGGCGGCCGCACTTTCCGGGTCGTCGACGGCAATGAAGCTGATGTCGGCGTTGCGTGCGGCGAAGTCGCTGCCGGCCGGCGATGCGCCGGCGTTCATGATCACCGGGTGCGGCTTCTGCACGGGCTTGGGCCAGGATTGCGCATCGTTGACGGTGTAGAAGTCACCCGCGTAGGAGAACGGTTCCTCTTGGGTCCAAAGCCGTTTGACGATCTCGAGCCACTCCTCGCCCACCTTGTAGCGCTCGTCGTGCTCGCGCAGCGTCGAGCCGAACATCTCCATTTCGGGCTTGAACCAGCCCATGACGAGGTTCAGGCCGAAGCGTCCGTGGGAGATGTGGTCGATGGTCGCGGCTTGTTTGGCGGCGACGATCGGATGGACGACGGGGACGTGCGACGTGGCAAAAACCATGATGCGTTCGGTGGCTTGGGCGAGGCCGGCCGCCCACGTGTAGGTCTCGAAGCTTGCACCGTTGAAGTTGGTCGGACCACCGAAGCCGCGCCAGCGTCCAAGCGGAATGAGCATGTCGAAACCCATGGCATCGCACCGCTGCGCGAGGCCGACGGTGTGGTCCCAACTCAGTTCGAAGGACGTGGGCGCCTGGCTCAGGCTCACACCGGAGCTCACGTTGGTGGCGAATGTCCCCAATTTGAGCTTGTTGCTGTCGTCGTACAGGGGAAGGTGTGACCTCGCTTCGGCGACGTCGGGGACAGCGAGGTCGGACATGGCGAATCTCCTTCTATGCTCTGCGGCTTATGTTTTGGACGCTTAGGTAGTGACTTGTCCAGGTTGCGCGTGCTCACTGCCGAGGTGGCCGACGTACCCCAGGCGCCGAGATATGGAGACGCCGGCGGTGGTGATCACCGGGCCGAACGCGGCGGCGGCCGCCGACGTGAGGCGAAATGCCGGCCCCCCCACCGCGATTGCCGCGGCGATGTCGCCGGCGGAATCGAAAATGGGTGCCGCGATGGAGCTCAGCCCTGGCTCGCGCTCCTCGGCGGTGTACGAATAGCCCTCTCGGCGAACGACCTCGAGCTCGCGCTTCAGCGCGTCGGCGTCGGTTGTCGTCGCCTCGGTGTACCGCGTCAGCCCGGCGCTCAGGGCCGCGTTCAGCGCTTCGCGCTCGAATGCCATGAACGTCTTTCCCGCCGCGCCGGCATGTAGGGGCATCACCTGGCCGACGTAGCCGTTGTAGATGATCGATTGTTCCGACAGGGCGACGGCGACACCGACGCGCACCGCCCCTTGACGCACGTAGATCCCGGTGGTCTCGCCGGTCAGATCGCGGACGTGCTCGATGACCGGGGCGGCGGCGACGATGAGCTCCGAGGCCGCCTCGGCGGGGGCGGCCCACACCAGGACCCGCAGTCCGAGGCGGTACTCGTTGCCATCGCGCTCGAGCAAACGCTGCGAGACAAGGTTTTTCACGATCCGGGCCGCCGTTGTGGCCGGAAGACCGGTGCGCTCGCGGATGTCGCCAATCTGTAGCCGCGGCCGCTGCCTGGTGAAGCAGTCGAGCACCAAGCAGACCCGTTCGATCACCCGCACCGAGCCTTCGTCGGGCACGTACACCTCCCGGCTAGAACCGCTGTATGGTTTTCAAAACCATCTGATGGTTTGTGACCATAGTCACCGCCCGCCTCGGGTGTCAAGGATCCAGTGGCGTCACCGCGCTTACTGCCAGTCGATCGAGCCCGAACGAATCTGTGCGACAAGATGATTCATCTCGCCGGCGACAAGCCGGGCCGGGTGCATGTCCAGGTGGGTGAACTGACCGACCAATTCCAGGCTGACGACGCCATGGATACGGGCCCACGCCACCGTCGCCAGCAGCAGGGCCCGATCGTCCGGAGTCGGCTCACCGAGCAGCTCGGCGGCGATGCCGGCGAGGACATTGAGCGGGCGGAACGCCTCGGCGACGGTGTCCATCGGCGCCCGATAACCGGGTATCGGCGTGCCGAATAGCAGCAGGTAACGCTGCGGCTCTTCCCTGGCCCAGCTGCGCACGGCGCCGGCCACCGCCTGGAGCCGGTCGGCGGCCGACCGCCCCGCGCCGCGCCCTGCCGCCCCTTCGACGGTGCGCGTCAGGTCCGCGTATCCATCGCGAATCAGTGCGGTTATCAACGCATCCCGATTGGAGAAATATCGGTAGAGCGCCGGTCCGGTCATTCCCATCTGCTTGGCGATGGCGCTCATCGAAATTCCGGCGCTTCCCGACTCGGCAAGCTGACGCATTGCGATCCGCTTGATCTCGTCCGTCGCTTCCCGGCGGTAACGCTCTCGTCGGCTCGCTGGCGGTTGCGACATCGCTCTCTTCTCGTCGACGGTGATAACACGCTACTCTAGTAATAGGTCATAACTATAGTTATTGGATATTACGTTAGAGCTATCTGGAGGCGCGGTGAGCGGTACGGCAGTGGTGTTCGGGGCCGGCAGCGGGCTCGGCGGGGAGATCGCACGCCAGTACGCAGCACAAGGCCGCCCCGTGCGGGGCGTAACCCGCTCCGGGACTGGCATCCCGGAGGGAGTCGAGAATCACCGTGCCGACCTGCTGAACCGGTCCGCGGCAATTGCCGCCTGCCGGAAGGCGTCGGTCATTCATCTGGCTGCCAACGTGGCCTACCCCGACTGGCTCAGCACGTTCCCCGTCATGGTCGACAACGCCATCGCCGCAGCACAAGACACCGCTGCCAAGCTGGTGTTCACCGACAACCTGTATGCCTACGGGCCCGTTGACGGACGCTTCGACGAGCGGACACCGGAACGGCCCGTCGGCCCGAAGGAGAAACTGCGCGCCCGGTTGGGGCGCTCCCTGCTCGAGGCGCACGCCGATGGCCGGGCGCGGGTGACGATCGGCCGGGTCAGTGACTACTACGGCCCCGAAGCGCGGATGTCCTTGCCCGACGAACTCATCATCGGGCCGTTGTCACGGGGTCGGAATCCGATCTGGTTCGCGCCGCTGAACCTGCCGCACACGTTCGCCTACTCCGTCGACACCGCCAAAGCGCTGATCGTGCTTGGCGACGACGAGCGTGCCGACGGCCGAATCTGGCACACGCCGGCCGATGTGACGCTGCCGGTTTCGGACTTCGTGGCGCTTGCCGGCAAGGTCGCCGGCCGACCGCTCCGGCCCATCCGGCTGCCCGCCGTGACCACCCACCTCATGGCTCTGTTCGATCGACGACTGCGCGGTTACTCCGAACTCGAGCATCAGCGGACAAGACCCTGGGTCGTCGACCACTCCGCCTTCGACCACACCTTCGGGCCCCTGCCCGTGACGCGCCACGAGGAGGCCATCCGGCGAACCATCGAGTGGTATCGCGGCGCCGCGCGATGAGCTCGGGGCCTCAGACGTCGGACGAATAGCGGATGCCGCCGTCGGGAATCGACACCCCCGGCCACACGCGGGCGCCGCGCAGCAACTCGCAGCGCGCGCCGATGTCGGCGCCGTCGCCGATCACGCCGTCGCGGATCAGCGCGCGCGGACCGATGCGCGCACCGAAGCCGATGATGGAGCGCTCGATCACGCTGCCCGCTTCGACCTTGACGCCGTCGAAGATCACGGCGCCGTCCAGCCGGACGCCGGGTCCGATCTCGGCGCCCCTTCCGACGACGGTTCCGCCGACCAGCACCGCGCCCGGCGACACCGCCGCGCCGTCGTGCACCAGCTGCTCGCCGCGGTGGCCGTGCAGGGCTGGCGACGGCGCGATGCCGCGCACCAGGTCCGCCGATCCCCGGACGAAGTCCTCCGGTGTCCCCATGTCCCGCCAGTAGGTGGCGTCGACGTAGCCGCACACCTTGACGTCCGGATCGGCGAGCAATGCGGGGAACACCTCGCGCTCGACCGACACCTCGCGCCCGCGCGGGATGCGGTCGATGATGTCGCGCGCGAACACGTAGGTGCCGGCGTTGATCTGATCGGTCGGCGGATCCTGCGTCTTCTCCAAGAAGGCGGTGACCCGGCCGGTTTCGTCGGTGGTCACGCAGCCGAAGGCCCGCGGGTCGCCCACCCGGACCAGGTGCAGGGTGACGTCCGCCCGGTTGCTGCGATGGAAGTCGAGCATCTGGCCCAGGTCGGCACCCGACAGGACGTCGCCGTTGAACACCATCACGGTGTCGTGGCGCAGGTGGTCGGCGACGTTGGCGATGCCCCCGCCGGTCCCCAGCGGCCGGTCCTCGGTGACGTATTCGATCTGCAGGCCCAGCTTGGACCCGTCGCCGAACTCGGCCTCGAACACGGCGGCCTGATACGAGGTGCTCAGGATGACGTGCTCGATGCCCGCTGCGGCGACGCGCGACAGCAAGTGCGTCAGGAACGGCAACCCGGCGGTGGGCAGCATGGGCTTGGGTGCCGACAGCGTCAGCGGCCGAAGCCGGGTGCCCTTGCCGCCGACGAGGATCACGGCATCGACTTGTGGGTTAGCCATCTGCGCGCCGCCCTTCCGCCAGTTTCCGTCTCCGAGTGCGCAGCGCCCCACGCACCATCAGGCGGGAACGCAGCGCCAGCGCGGCCCGCAGCGCCCAGCGCAGCGGCGCCAGCCACCACCCCGAATGCCGGTCGGCCAGGAACATATAGGTGCTCTTGTGGTGGGCCGCCAGGTGGCTCGCCGGGTCGTCCCCGGTGGAGTGCCCCTTGTGGTGCAGGACCTCGGCCGACGGCACGTAGACACTCAGCCAGCCGGCCCGGCCGAGCCGGTCCCCGAGGTCGACGTCTTCCATGTACATGAAGTAACGCTCGTCGAACCCGCCGACCTGGGCGAAGGCGGACCGGCGGACCAGCAGGCACGACCCGGACAGCCAGCCGACCGGGCGTTCGGTGGGCTCCAGCCGCTCCTGGCGGTAGGCCGCCGTCCACGGGTTGCGCTTCCAGATGGGCCCGATGACGGCGTGCATGCTGCCGCGGACCAGGCTCGGCAGGTGGCGCGCCGACGGGTACACCGAACCGTCGGGATCACGGATGAGCGGGCCCAGCGCCCCGGCGCGCGGCCACCGGGTGGCGGCGTCCAGCAGCGCGTCGATGCTGCCCGGCCCCCACTGCACGTCCGGGTTGGCCACGATCACCCAGTCGTCGTCGACGTCCGGCGTCTCGGCGAGCTGGGCGACCGCGCGGTTGACCGCGGTCCCGTAGCCGAGATTGGCCCCGGTGTGGAACAGCCGCACGTTGGGGTAGCGCTCGACCGCGGCCTGCGGGGTCCCGTCGGTGGAGCCGTTGTCGGCCATCACCACGCACACGGGCCGCTCGGTGGCCAGCGACAACGAGGCCAGGAATCGCTCGAGGTGTGGGCCCGGTGAGTAGGTCACCGTCACGACCGGCAGGACGTCAGTCACGCGTAGAGGGTAACGGTCGATCGGCGGCGGCCAGCGCCGCGACAAGTGCGGCGCGCCACGGCCTTAACGGCCGCAGGCCCGCCGCGGCGGACTCCCGCCCGGACAGCGCGGAGTAGCTGGGGCGCGGCGCGGGGCGGGGAAACTCGGCGGTGCTGACCGGCTGCACCCGGGCCGGGTCGGCGCCGCACTCGGAGAAGATCGCCCGGGTCTGCTCGAAGCGGGACACCGCGCCCTCGTTGGCGGCGTGCAGAATGGGCCCGGGCACGTGATCGTCGGCGACCTGCAGCAGCGCGGCCGCCAGGTCGCCCACGTAGGTCGGCGACCCGACCTGGTCATCGACCACCCGCACCGGGCCGTCCCCCGCGGCCAGCCGGCGCATCACGGCGACGAAGTCCTTGCCGTCACCGCCGGTGTAGACCCAGGCGGTCCGGACGATGACGGCCTCCGGCAGCGCCGCCAGCACGGCCTCCTCCCCGGCCAGCTTGCTGCGGCCGTACACGCTCTGCGGGGCGGGTTGGTCGCTGGGCTCGTACGGGTGCGGCGGCGCGCCGCCGAAGTCACCGTCGAAGACGTAGTCCGTGGAGACGTGGATGAACCGGGCGCCGGCGCGCGCGCAGGCCCGGGCGATGTTCTCGGGGCCGGTGGCGTTGACGGCGTAGGCGCCGGCCTCGTCGCTCTCGGCGCCGTCGACGTCGGTATAGGCCGCGCAGTTGATCACCACGTCGCCGCGCTGGACGACGCGCTCGGCGGCGGCGGGGTCGGTGATGTCCCACTGCGACGACGTCAGCGCCAGGACGTCGCGGTCCTTACCGGCCGCCAGCGAGCGCAAAAACCCACCCAGCTGGCCCCCGGCACCGGCGATCACGATCCTGCTCGACATGGTCTGAGTCTGGCATGCCCGGGAAAGCGCGGGCGAACGCCGGGGCGCGCGGTGCTTCGCTACCCGCGAAGCGTGTGGGTCGCAAGTAATCTAATGGGATGGGAGTGCATCGTGTGATTCGTGCGATTGCGACCGCGCTCACGCTCGCGGTCGTGCTCGGCACCGGGCTCGCGTGGAGCAACGTCCGGTCGTTCGAGGACGGCATCTTTCACATGTCCGCACCTTCGCTGGGCAAGGGCGGCGACGACGGCGCGATCGACATCCTGCTGGTCGGCCTCGACAGCCGCACCGACGCGCACGGCAACCCCTTGTCTCAAGAGGAACTGGCCACCCTGCGGGCCGGCGACGAGGAAGCGACCAACACCGACACGATCATCCTGATCCGCATCCCCAACAACGGGAAGTCGGCGACCGCCATCTCGATCCCCCGTGACTCCTACGTCGCGGCCCCCGGGCTGGGCAAGACGAAGATCAACGGCGTCTACGGCCAGACCCGCGAGGCCAAGCGCACCAGCCTGGTCAAGGCCGGCGACTCCGCCGAGGACGCGGCGGCGCAAGGCACCGAGGCCGGGCGCGAGGCCCTGATCAAGACCGTCGCCGACCTCACCGGCGTCACCGTCGACCACTATGCCGAGATCGGCCTGCTCGGTTTCTCCTTGATCACCGACGCGCTCGGCGGCGTGGACGTCTGCCTCAAAGAGCCGGTGTTCGAACCGCTTTCGGGTGCCGACTTCCCGGCCGGACCGCAGCGGCTCGACGGGCCCGAGGCGCTCAGCTTCGTCCGCCAGCGCCACGAGTTGCCGCGCGGCGACCTCGACCGGGTGGTGCGCCAGCAGGTGGTGATGGCCTCGCTGGCCCACCGCGTCATCTCCGGCAAGACGTTGTCCAGCCCCACGACGCTCAAACGGCTGGAGGCGGCCGTGCAACGCTCGGTGGTGATCTCGCAGGGTTGGGACGTCATGGATTTCGTCCAGCAGATGCAGAAACTGGCCGGCGGCAACGTCGCGTTCGCCACCATCCCGGTGCTGGACGGGGCCGGCTGGAGCGACGACGGGATGCAGAGCGTGGTGCGGGTGGACCCGCATCAGGTCCAGGACTGGGTCAACGGGCTGCTGCACGACCAGGAGCAGGGTAAGACCGAGGAGATCGCCTACACCCCGGCGAAGACCACCGCCAGCGTGGTCAACGACACCGACATCAACGGCCTGGCGTCGGCGGTATCCCAGGTGTTGACCGCCAAGGGATTCGGTGCGGGCACGGTCGGCAACAACGACGGCGGCCACGTCAAGGGCAGCCAGGTGCGGGCGGCCAAGACCGACGACCTCGGCGCCCAGGAGGTGTCCAAGGAGCTGGGCGGGTTGCCGGTGGTCGCCGACCCGTCCGTCGCGGCGGGCTCGGTGCGGGTGGTGCTGGGCAACGACTACAGCGGCCCCGGCTCGGGGCTGTCCGGCACCGGGACGGTGATGCCCGCCAAGGTGTCCAACGTCGGCGCGGTGGCACCCGACCCGAACGTCCCGGCGCCCTCGCCGATCCTGACCGCCGGTTCCGACAAGCCCGAGTGCATCAACTGAGCACGCTGTCCGGGGCGATCCTCGAGCCGATGCTGCGGGCCGACCCGGTCGGCCCGCGCATCACCTACTACGACGACGCGACCGGCGAGCGGATCGAGTTGTCCGCAGCGACGCTGGCCAACTGGGCGGCCAAGACCGGCAACCTGTTGCGCGACGAACTGGGCGCCGGGCCGGGCAGCCGGGTCGCGATCCTGCTGCCCGCGCACTGGCAGACCGCGGCCGCGCTGTTCGGGGTGTGGTGGATCGGCGCGGAGGCGGTGTTCGCGGGGCCTTCCGACGTGGCGCTGTGCACCGCCGAACGGCTCGACGAGGCGGACGCCGCCGTGGCGGCATCGGGGGGTGAGGTGGCGGTGCTCTCGCTGGACCCCTTCGGCCGCCCGGCCCCCGACCTGCCGATCGGCGTCACCGACTACGCCACGGCCGTCCGGGTGCACGGCGACCAGATCGTCGCCGAACGCCATTCCGGCCCCGCGCTCGCCGGCCGATCGGTCGACGAGGTGCTGGCCGATTGCCGGACATCGGCCGCGGCAAGGGATTTGACGGCCGCCGACCGGGTCCTCTCCACCGCCGCGTGGTCCGGACCCGCGGAGCTGATGGACGGGCTGCTGGCGATCCTGGCCGTCGGCGCGTCGCTGGTGCAGGTGGCCAATCCCGACCCGTCGGCGCTGCCGCGCAGGATCGAGACCGAAAAGGTCACCCGGGTGCTGTAGGCCCGCGCGCCCGCCCCGATTCATATTGATATCGCAATATTTCGATGTTAACGTCGAGCGAGCATCAGCTGACGCTGCGACGACGAGGAGGTCCGGGCAATGGCGGGATACGCGCTCTTGGCAAAGGCGGCATCGACGGTGGTGACCGGCCTCGTCGGCGTGACGGCCTACGAGGTGGTGCGCAAGGCCGTGGCCAAGGCCCCCCTGCACGAGACCGCGGTGTCGGCCGCCGAGCTGGGGCTGCGCGGGACCCGCAAGGCCGAGGAGGCCGCCGAGTCGGCCCGGCTCAAGATCGCCGACGTGATGGCCGAGGCCCGCGAACGCATCGGCGAGGAGGCCCCCACCCCGTCCATCGCCGACGCCCACCAGCACGACCACTGATCGCGCGGGCATGTCCGTCGACACCGCCGCCCTCCCCGACCTGACCACGGAAGACCCTGCGCTGCAGATCATTTCGGATGCCGCCGGGCGCATGCGCGTTTCCGTCGCGTGGCTGCGCTGCGACTCCCGGCGCGCGGTCGCGATCGAGGAGTCCGTCGCCCAGCAGGACGGCGTGCGCGTGGTGCACGCCTACCCGCGCACCGGATCCGTCGTCGTCTGGTATTCGCCGCGGCGCTGCGACCGCTCCGCCGTGCTGGCGGCGATCGGCTCCGCCGCGCACGTCGCCGCCGAGCTGATCCCGGCACGCGCGCCGCATTCGTCGGAGATCCGCAACACCGACGTGTTGCGGATGGTGGTCGGCGGTGTGGCGCTGGCGTTGCTCGGCGTGCGCCGCTACGTGTTCGCCCGGCCGCCGCTGCTCGGCCCGAACGGCCGGATCCTGGCCACCGGTGTCACCGTCTTCACCGGCTACCCGTTCCTGCGCGGCGCGCTGCGCTCGCTGCGGTCGGGCCGCGCCGGCACCGACGCTCTGGTATCGGCGGCGACGGTGGCCAGCCTGGTGCTGCGCGAGAACGTGGTGGCGCTCACCGTGCTGTGGCTGCTCAACATCGGCGAATACCTGCAAGACCTCACCCTGCGACGGACCCGGCGGGCCATCTCCGAACTGCTGCGCGGCAGCCAGGACACGGCGTGGATCCGGCTGCCCGACCAGGCCGAGGTTCAGGTGCCGATCGACAGCGTGCAGATCGGCGACGAGGTGGTCATCCACGACCACGTCGCGATCCCGGTGGACGGCGAGGTGATCGATGGCGAGGCCATTGTCAACCAGTCCGCGATCACCGGCGAGAACCTGCCCGTCTCCGCCCTGGTCGGCGCGCACGTGCACGCCGGGTCGGTCGTGGTGCGCGGACGCCTGGTGGTGCGCGCCCAGGCCGTCGGCAACCAGACCGCGATCGGGCGCATCATCAGCCGGGTCGAGGAGGCCCAGCACGACCGGGCGCCCATCCAGACGGTCGGCGAAAACTTCTCCCGCCGTTTCGTTCCCACCTCGTTCGTCGTCTCCGCCCTCACCCTGGCGGTCACCGGCGACGTGCGCCGCGCGATGACCATGCTGCTGATCGCCTGCCCCTGCGCGGTGGGCCTGTCCACCCCGACCGCGATCAGCGCCGCGATCGGCAACGGCGCGCGCCGCGGCATCCTGATCAAGGGCGGCTCGCACCTCGAGCAGGCGGCCAGGGTGGACGCGATCGTCTTCGACAAGACCGGCACGCTGACCGTCGGCCGCCCCGTGGTCACCAATATCATTGCCCTGCACAAGGATTGGGAGCCCGAGCAGGTGCTGGCGTATGCAGCCAGCTCGGAGATCCATTCGCGGCACCCGCTGGCCGAGGCGGTGATCCGCTCGACCGAGGAACGCCACATCACCATCCCGCCGCACGAGGAGTGCGAAGTGCTGGTGGGTCTGGGCATGCGGACCTGGGCCGACGGCCGCACCCTGCTGCTCGGCAGTCCCGGGCTGCTGCGCGCCGAAAAGGTGCGGGTGTCCAAGAAGGCGTCGGAGTGGGTGGACAGGCTGCGGCGCCAGGCGGAGACCCCGCTGCTGCTCGCGGTCGACGGCAAGCTGGTGGGGCTGATCAGCCTGCGCGACGAGGTGCGCCCCGAGGCCGTCGATGTGCTGAAGGAGCTGCGGGACAACGGCATTCGCCGGATCGTCATGCTCACCGGCGACCACCCGGACATCGCCGAGGTGGTGGCCCAGGAGCTGGGCATCGACGAGTGGCGCGCCGAGGTGATGCCCGAGGACAAGCTCGAGGTGGTCCGCGGGCTGCAGGACGAGGGCTACCTGGTCGGCATGGTCGGCGACGGCATCAACGACGCGCCGGCGCTGGCCGCGGCCGACATCGGGATCGCCATGGGCCTGGCCGGGACCGACGTCGCCGTCGAGACCGCCGACGTGGCGCTGGCCAACGACGACCTGCGCCGCCTGCTCGACGTGCGCGATCTCGGCGCCCGTGCCGTCGACGTCATCCGGGAGAACTACGGCATGTCGATCGCGGTCAACGCCGCGGGCCTGATCATCGGCGCCGGCGGGGCGCTGTCCCCCGTGCTCGCCGCGATCCTGCACAACGCCTCGTCGGTCGCGGTGGTGGCCAACAGCTCCCGGTTGATCCGGTATCGCCTTTAACCGCCGCGAAATTGCAACTGGCGACGGCATTACTCGGCGAACGCGTCGCGAATACAGTTTCGCGGCGAAAACCGGTGTAACACCACCGTGTCAAGCCTGGCTGGTCAGCACCCGCTTGAGCACCTTGCCGCCCGCGTTGCGGGGCAGTGCGTCGACGAAGCACACGTCGCGGGGAACCTTGAACCGCGCCAACCGGTTGTGGACGTAGTCCTGGACGTCGCGTTCGGTCAGTGCCGCGCCGGGCCGGACCACGACGTAGGCCCGCAACCGCTGGCCGAACTCCTCGTCGTCCACGCCGACGACCGCGACGTCGACGATGTCGGGGTGATGGGCGAGCGCGTCTTCGACCTCGCCGGGGTACACGTTCTCCCCGCCGGAGACGATCATCTCGTCGTCGCGGCCGTCGATGAAAAGCCTTCCGTCGGAATCGAAATGGCCGACGTCGCCGGTCGACATCAGGCCCCGGATCGATTCCTTGGTGCCGCCGCCGGTGTATCCCTCGAAGGCCAGCACGTTGCCGACGAAGATCCGCCCCGGCGTCCCGGGGGGAACCTCCTGGCCGTCGTCGCCGAGGATTTTGACGACCGATCCGGGCACCACCGCGCCCACGCAGCCCGGCGCGACCGCCAGGTCTGCGGGCGTGGCGATGGTGGCGTAGGCGACTTCGGTGGACCCGTACATGTTGTAGACCACGGGGCCGAGCGCCTCGAGCGCCCGGGTGGCCAGCGCGGCACCGAGCTGGGAACCGCCGATGAACACGATGCGCAGTGAGGACAGGTCGTGCTCGGCCAGGGCCGCCGGACCCAGGTCCAGGATGCGCCGCAACATGATCGGCACGACGATCATGGCGCTGGCCCGGTGCGCGGCCACGCCGGCCAGCGCCTGCCGGGCGTCGAAGTGGCGGCGCAGCACCAGGGTCGAGCCCAGCACCATCGCGTACATCGCGTGGCTGAAGCCCATCGAATGAAACAGCGGCACACAGCATTCGGTGACTTCCCGGCCGCGGAACGGGGCCTTGCCGAGCAGGCCGCCGACCGGTATCAGCGAGCTGGGTTCCGAACGCGCGGCGCCCTTCGGGGTGCCCGTCGTCCCGCTGGTGGAGATGACGATCTTGGGGCGCCCACCCGACGGCGGCGGGGGGCCGGGATCGCCGCGCTCGATCAGCGCGTCGAGGCTGTCGGGGGCGGGCGCCTGGGTCCACGCCCGGATCCGGCCCAACCTTGGCTGGACGTCGGCGATGACGGCGTCGTACTCCTCGTCGTACACCAGCAGGTCGGCGCGTTCCCGGGACAGCATCTCGGCGAGTTGCGGGGCGCCGAAACCGGTGTTGAGCAGCAGGACGCCGGCGCCGCACTTGGCGGCGGCGTACACGGATTCCAGGAAGCCCCGGTGGTTGCCCACCAGGATCGCCACGGCGTGGCCCGGGCCCAGGCCGAGCCGCCGCCACTCGTTGGCCAGCGCGTTGGTCCGCGAGTCCAGCTCACCGAACGTCAGGGGTCCGCGCTCGTCGATCAGCGCCAAACCGTCGCGGTCCCGCCCGGCGGCGATCGCCGTGGCCGCCCCGAGCAGGCCGAAGCGCTCCACGGCGCGCAGCACCGGAAAGATTCGTCCGGGCGCGATCAACCGCAGGCCCCCGGAACGGGCATAGAGCAGGAGCGACCGGGCTTCCAAACCCGCCCGCCCGAAAATTCGCACCGTCTGCACACGTCGATGCTCCCGCCCTGTGCGGCCTCGGATAAGGGCGCAACGCCACTACCGGGTGGGCCTTTGGTCACCATCGTTACTCTGGTTAACGACTCGCCGGAAAGGGGCAATGCCGATGACGCGCACCGAGAATGACACCTGGGACCTGGCCACCAGCGTGGGGGCCACCGCCACCATGGTGGCGGCCGGACGGGCCCGGGCCACCCGCGACGGATTGATCGACGACCCGTTCGCCGAGCCCCTGGTGCGCGCCGTCGGCGTCGACTTCATGACGCGATGGGCCGCCGGGGAGTTGAGCTCCGCCGACGTCGACGAGCCCGGCGCCCCGTGGGGCATGCAGCGCATGACCGACATGCTGGCCGCGCGCACCCGGTACATCGACGCGTTCTTCGCCGAGGCCGGCGACGCCGGCATCCGCCAGGTGGTCCTGCTGGCCTCGGGCCTGGACGCGCGGGCCTACCGGCTGCCGTGGGCGGCGGGCACCGCGGTGTTCGAGATCGACCAGCCGCAGGTCATCGAATTCAAGACCGCCACCATCGCCGAGCTCGGCGCCGAGCCCACCGCCGAGGTCCGGGCCGTCCCGATCGACCTGCGCCACGACTGGCCGTCGGCGCTGCGCCGGGCCGGCTTCGACGCCGCGCGGCCCGCCGCCTGGGCGGCCGAGGGCCTGCTCGGTTTCCTGCCGCCCGAGGCGCAGGACCGGCTGCTCGACGACATCACCGCGCTCAGCGCCGACGGCAGCCGCCTGGTCGCCGAGGTCTTCATCAACTCCGGCACCAACGGCGACGCCCTGAACGCCGCCAGCCAGAAGTGGCGGGACAACGGCCTGGACATCGCGCTGGGCGACCTGGGCTTCCCGGGCGAGCGCACCGACGCCGCCACCCACCTCGAGCGGCTCGGCTGGCGCACCGTTCGCACACCCCTGAATCAGCTGTTGGCCGACAACGGGTTACCTTTGCAGCGCACCGACCCCGGTGCGCCGTTCGCCCAGAACTACTACTGCACTGGGGTCTTGAAGCAGGCCGGATGACAGGAAGGCCACCCATGGCAGACAGCGCCCCCGCCAAGCCGCTTGACGGATTCCGGGTTCTCGACTTCACCCAGAACATCGCCGGGCCGCTGGCCGGGCAGGTGCTGGCCGACCTGGGCGCCGAGGTCATCAAGGTCGAGGCGCCCCACGGCGACGCGGCCCGGCAGATCACCGCGGTGCTGCCCGGGCGCCCGCCGCTGCCCACGCTGTTCCTGCCGCACAACCGCGGCAAGAAGTCGGTGGCGGTGGACCTCACCGACGAGGAGGCCAAGCAGCAGATCCTGCGGCTGGTCGACACCGCCGACGTGGTGCTGGAGGGGTTTCGTCCCGGCGTGATGGAGCGCATGGGCCTGGGCCCCGACGACCTGCGCGCCCGCAACCCCCGGCTGATCTACGCGCGGCTGTCGGCCTACGGCGGCAACGGCCCGCACGGCAGCAGGCCGGGCGTGGACCTGATGGTCGCGGCCGAGTCGGGCATGACCACCGGGATGCCGACGCCGACCGGCAAGCCGCAGATCATCCCGTTCCAGCTGGTCGACGCCGCCAGCGGGCACGTGCTGACCCAGGCGGTGCTGGCCGCGCTGCTCAACCGGGAGCGCCATGGCGTGGCCGACGTGGTGCGTGTCGCCATGTACGACGTCGCGGTCAACCTGCAGGCCGGCCAGCTCACCATCCACCTCAACAAGCCGGCCGAGGCGCCCAAGCCCGACGCCACACCGAAACCCAAGAAGCGCAAGGGAGTTGGTTTCGCGACGCAACCGTCGGACGCGTTCAAGGCGGCCGATGGGTACCTGGTGATCAGTGCGTATGTGCCCAAGCACTGGGCCAAGCTGTGCGAGATCATCGGCCGCCCGGACCTGCTGACCGACGAGCGGTTCATCGACCAGCGTTCGCGCGCAATGAATTACGCCGAGCTGACCGAGGAACTCGAGGCGGCGCTGGCCGCCAGGACCGCGGCCGAGTGGGTTGAGCTGCTCCAGGAAGGCGGCCTGATGGCCTGCCTGGCCTACACCTGGAAGCAGGTGGTGGACACCCCGCTGTTCGCGGAGAACGAGCTCGCGCTGCGGGTGGGCAGCGGCGAGGACTCGGTCACGGTGGTCCGCATGCCGGCGCGCTACTCGAGCTTCGACGCGGTGGCCACCGATCCCCCGCCCGCGCCCGGGCAGCACAACGACGCGTTCCTGAACGCGCCGCAGACCACGCCGTAGGCCGTCACAGGCTGGGCAGCCGCACCACCTGGACGAAGAACTCGTCGATCTGCCGGACCGCCTTCATGAACTGGTCCAGGTCGACCGGCTTGGTCACATAGGCGTTGGCGTGCAGCTTGTAGCTGCGCAGGATGTCCTCCTCCGCCGAGGAGGTGGTGAGCACGACGACCGGGATGCGGGCCAGGTCCGGGTCGGACTTGATCTTCTCCAGCAGTTGGCGGCCGTCGTATTTAGGCAGGTTCAGGTCCAGCAGGATGAGGTCGGGCCGCGGCGCGTCCTCGAACTTGCCGCGCTGGTAGAGGTAGTCGAGTCCCTCCTCCCCGTCGTGCGCCACGTGCAGCCGGTTCTTGAGTTTGTTGTGCTCGAACGCTTCTCGCGTGATGAGCTCGTCCCCCGGGTCGTCCTCGACGAGCAGGATGTCGATCGCTCTGCCCTCTGATGTCACTGATGCGCTCCTTCCAAAGCGGCTGAGTCTGCGTGCTCGGCGGGCTCGGGCCCGGCCATGGGCAGGGTGAACTCGAACCGCGTCCCCTCGGTGCGGGACGTGTCGATCCGAATGGTGCCGCCATGGTGCTCGACGATCTTCTTGACCAGGGCGAGCCCGACGCCGGTCCCCGCGTACACATCGCGGCCGTGCAGGCGCTGGAAGATGACGAAGACCTTGTCGGCGAACTCGGCCGGGATGCCGATGCCGTTGTCCGACACGGTGATCACCCATTGGCCGTCGTGATTGCCGATGCCCGGAGCGCACTCGATGACGACGCGGGGCGGGCGATCCTTGTGCCGGAACTTCACCGCGTTGCCGACGAGGTTCTGCCACAGCATCGTCAGCAGCGTCGGGTCGCCCTTGATCTGCGGAAGGGCGTCGGGGCGCACGATTTCGGCCTGCGACTCATCGATCGCGACGGCCAGGTTGGCCAGGCCGGAATCCAGCGTCGCGTCGAGGTCCACATCGGTCTCGGTGGTGCCCAGCCGGCCGACGCGCGAGAACGTGAGCAGGTCGTTGATCAGCGCCTGCATCCGCTTGGCCCCGTCGACCGCGAAGCCGATGTATTCGATGCCCCGCTCGTCGAGCTTGTCGCCGTAGCGGCGCTCCAGCAGCTGGCAGAAGGAGGCGACCTTGCGCAGCGGCTCCTGCAGGTCGTGCGACGCGACATAGGCGAACTGCTCGAGTTCGGTGTTGGACCGGCGCAATTCGGCGGCCTGCTCGTCCAGTAGCGCCTGGGCCGACCGCGACACCTCGAGTTCCTCGACCATCCGCTTGCGCATGTTCTCCACGTCGATGGCCATGTCGCGAACGTCCTTGGGCCGCTTCGGCGCTGCGATGCTCTCCTCGAAGCTGCCCTGGGTGATCCGCCGGCACGCCGCGGCCAGCGCGGCGAGCGGACGGGCGACCGTGTCGCGGACCAGGAACCCCAGCAGCCCGGCCGTGATGAAGAACAGCAACACCATGGCGCCGAACACCCGGTCCCGCCAGGCGTCGGTGTGCTTGAGCTCGGCCGCGGCGGCCACCCGCGCCGCCGACAGGTTCGCGTTCTGCCTATCGAAAAGCGTTCTCAGATGGTCGAATTCGGTCTTTCCGCGCTCCGCCGACGGCTTGCTCGCGACGTTCTTGCCGGTGGGCAGCACCGTGGCGATGACCGGCTCGGCGTAACTGGCCCGCCAGTTGGCGGCGGCGTCCTCGATGGCGGCGAGGTCGACGATGAGATCCGGGCGCTGACCCAGGCGCCGCCGGATCTCTTCCGCCGCGGCCTGTTCGGCGTGTTGCCCGTCGTAGTACGGCGTGAGGAATTGCCGGTCCCCGGCCAGCAGGTAGCCGCGGATTCCCGTCTCCTGGTCGCGCAGCGCGGCCTGCAGCTGGAAGGCCGCCACGCGCGCCGGCTGGATGCTGTCGACGAGCTGGTCCGTCATGTCGTCCGTGCGGTTCAGCAGCGACGCGCCGACCAGCGCGCCGGCCAGCACCATGACGCCCATGCTGACCAGGACGAGGGCCTGCCATCCGCGCACGGTGAGCTGCGACAGCCGCAAGCGGCGCAACGTCGGGGTCACCTGGTGGTCCTTTCGACCCGCAGGACGGCGATGTCGTCGGTGAGCCCGCCGCGCGGCTGGGCGAGTTGCTGCGCCCCGTCGATGAGCGCGTCGACGAACTCCGGCCCCGGCCGGTTGGCGTGCGACCGGGCCAGCTCGAGCAGGCCGTCCTCGCCCAGGCGTTGGGCGCCCGGTCCCGAATACCCCTCGAACAGCCCGTCGGTGAGCAGCAGCAGGCCGTGACCCGGCGGCAAGTCCATCTCGTGCCGCGGCCAGTCGTCGTCGGCGCGCAGACCCAGCGCGGGGCCACCCGGCGGCTCCAGCCATTCGACGGTGCCGTCGCGCTGCAACAGCATCCCGGGATGGCCGGCCCGGATCGCGGTGATGCGCGAGCTGTCGGGCGGGATCTCCAGGCTCAGGACGGTCGCGAAAACCCCTGTGCCCGTTCGTTCGGAGTGCAGCACCCGCTCGAGCTGCCGCATCAGCTCCACGCCCTGCACGCCGGCGAAGGTGAGCGCGCGGAAGGCGATCCGCAGCGCCGCGCCCAGGGCGGCCTCGTGCGGCCCGTGCCCGGCGACGTCGCCGATCAGGACGTGGACCACCCGGTCGGGCGTCTGCACCACGTCGTAGAAGTCGCCGCACAGCAGCGCGTCCTCGCGGCTCGGCCGGTACCGGGCGACGATGTCGACGCCCGGGTTGTCCAGCAGCAGCGGGGACGGCAGCAGCCCGCGTTCCAGCAGCGCGTTCTCCCGGGCCCGCAGCCGGGTGGCGTGCAGGTCGGCGGCGATCAGCTCGGCGCGCTTGCGCTCGATCGCGTACAGCAGCGCGCGCCGCAGCATCTCGGGTTCGACGCGACCCTTGACCAGGTAGTCCTGGGCGCCGGCGGCGACCGCGGAAGCCCCGAAGTACTCGTCGTTGAGCCCGGTCAGCACGACGATCGGCACCGTGGCGTCGCGCTTGGCGATGCGGTCCAGCGCGTCGATGCCGTTGGCGTCGGGCAGGTGCAGGTCCAGCAGCACGCAGTCGGGCCGGGCCGAGGCCAGTTCACGCTCGGCGTGGGCCATCGACTGCGCCCACACCACCCGGATGTCGGCGACCGCGTCGGCGATGAGGTCCTCCACCAGCACCGCGTCGGCGCGGTCGTCCTCCACCAACAGCAAAGACAAGGACTGCCAATTCGCCGCCGGGGTCACTGGAGCGCGCACCGGCATCAAGTCCCGGTCATCCGGGGATGCGCAGAGGACGCCACGCTGTTCACTTCAGACCCCCTGCCGCGGGCACGACTCATCGCACGACTCTACGTCCGGCCCTACCACCCCGGATGGTGAACCGCCGGAGATCCTATCGGTCAGCGCAGCAACGCCCGTGACATGACCACGCGCTGAATCTGATTGGTGCCCTCGTAGATCTGGGTGATCTTGGCGTCGCGCATCATTCGCTCGACCGGGAAGTCCACGGTGTAGCCGGCGCCGCCGAAGAGCTGGACCGCGTCGGTGGTCACCTCCATCGCGACGTCAGAGGCCCAGCACTTGGACGCCGCGGAGATGAAGCCCAGGTTGGATTCGCCGCGCTCGGCGCGCGCGGCCGCGTGATAGACCATCAGCCGGGCGGATTCCAGCTTCATCGCCATGTCGGCGAGCATGAACTGCACGCCCTGGTTATCACTGATCGGGCGGCCGAACTGCTTGCGATCCTTGGTGTAGGCGATCGCGGCGTCCAGCGCGCCCTGGGCGATCCCCACCGCCTGGGCGCCGATCGTGGGCCGGGTGTGGTCCAGCGTCGCCAGCGCGGTCTTGAAGCCGGTGCCCGGCTCGCCGATGATCCGGTCGCCGGGGATGCGGCAGTTCTCGAAATACAGTTCGGTGGTCGGTGAGCCCTTGATGCCCAGCTTGCGTTCCTTGGGACCGACGGTGAAACCCTCGTCTTCGGCGTGCACCATGAACGACGAGATGCCGCCTGAGCCCTTGTCCGGGTCGGTCACCGCCATCACCGTGTACCAACTCGACTTGCCGCCGTTGGTGATCCAGCACTTGGCGCCGTTGAGGATCCAGTCGTCCCCGTCGGCCTTGGCCCGGGTACGCATCGACGCCGCATCACTGCCGGCCTCCCGCTCGCTCAGCGCGTAGGACGCCATCGCCGAACCGTCGGCGATCGAGGGCAGCACCTGCTTCTTCAGCTCGTCCGACCCCCGCAGGATCAGCCCCATGGTGCCCAGCTTGTTCACCGCGGGAATCAGTGACGCCGACGCATCAACCCGGGCGACCTCCTCGATCACGATGCACGCCGCCACCGAGTCCGCACCCTGCCCGCCGTACTCCTCGGGCACGTGCACCGCGTTGAAGCCCGACGCGGTCAGCGCCGCCAGCGCCTCGTCCGGGAACCGCGAGTTCTCATCGACGTCGGCGGCGTGCGGGGCGATCTCCTTCTCCGCCAGCGCGCGGATCGCGGCCCGCAATTCCTGGTGTTCCTCGGGCAACTGGAACAGATCGAACGTGGGGTCTCCGGCCCAACCAGCCATCACGAGCCTCCTCTAGCTACTCGCCGGTAACTTTACCCTGACGCTGTTGCAGCGCTTCATCCTTGGCCCGCACGCTCTCGGCCAACTGGTCGGAGAACTCGACGATCCGCGCGCGCAGCGCCGGGTCCGACGAGCCGAGCATGCGCACCGCGAGCAGTCCCGCGTTGCGGGCGCCCCCGATCGACACCGTGGCGACCGGGACGCCCGCCGGCATCTGCACGATGGACAGCAACGAATCCAGGCCGTCCAGCCGCGCCAACGGCACCGGCACCCCGATCACCGGCAGCGGCGTCGCCGAGGCCACCATCCCGGGCAGGTGGGCGGCCCCGCCGGCGCCGGCGATGATCACCTCGATGCCGCGGTCGGCCGCCCCGCGCGCGTAGTCGAACATCACCTGGGGCGTGCGATGCGCCGAGACCACCCGGACCTCGGCCGGAATGTCGAACTCGGCCAGCGCGGCCGCCGCGTCGGACATCACCGACCAGTCGCTGTCGCTGCCCATGATCACCCCGACCCTGGGGTTTCTAGTCATGTGGGTCCCATCCGTCCGTCCACTGCGCGTGCGACAACCAGTGTGCCGCCCGCTCGGCGCGTTCCCGCAGCGCGGCCACCTCGGCCATGTCGGCCCCGAGGAAGTTGACGTGGCCGACCTTGCGGCCGGGCCGTTCCTCCTTGCCGTAGAGGTGCACCCGGGCGTCGGGCATCCGCGCGAACAGGTGGTGCAGCCGCTCGTCGACCGTCATGGCGGGCCGCTGCGGCGCGCCGAGCACGTTGGCCATCACCGTCACCGGCGCCACGGCGTCGGTGTCGCCCAGCGGATAGTCCAGCACGGCCCGCACGTGCTGCTCGAACTGGCCGGTCCGCGCGCCGTCCATGGTCCAGTGCCCGGAGTTGTGCGGTCGCATCGCGAGCTCGTTGACCAGCAGCTCCCCGTCGACCGTCTCGAACAGCTCGACGGCGAACACCCCGACGACGCCGAGCTCGGCGGCCAGCCGCAACGCCAGCTGCTGGGCGGCGGCGGCCACGTCGCCGCGCAGCTCGGGCGCGGGGGCGATCACCTGGACGCAGATGCCGTCGCGTTGCACGGTCTCCACGACGGGCCACGCCGCGCCCTGGCCGAACGGGGAGCGCGCGACGAGCGCCGACAGTTCGCGGCGCAGGTTCACCTGTTCCTCGGCCATCACCGGCACCCCATCGGCCAGGAAGGCGGTCGCGATTTCGCGGGCATGCGAGGGGTCGCGGGCCATCCGCACCCCTCGCCCGTCGTAACCCCCGCGGACCGCTTTCACGACCACGGGGCCGGCAATCCGCCGCGCGAAGGCGTCGAGTTCGTCGATGGTTGCGATCTCGGCATAGCGGGGCACCGGGACACCCAGGGCCTCCAGCCGCCGGCGCATCACCAGCTTGTCCTGGGCGTGGACCAGCGCCTGCGGCGGCGGCGCCACGTTGACGCCCTCGGCGACCAGCTTCTCCAGCAGTTCGGCCGGCACGTGCTCGTGGTCGAACGTCAGCACGTGGGCCCCGGCCGCCACCCGGCGCAGGTCCTCCAGATCGGTGTGCGAGCCGATCACGACGTCCGGGGTGACCTGCGCGGCCGGCTCGTCGGCGGCGGTGGCCAGCACCCGCAGCGTCTGCCCCAGGGCGATCGCGGCCTGGTGGGTCATCCGGGCCAGTTGACCGCCGCCGACCATGGCGACCAACGGCGAGACTGCGGGGACGGCTCCGGGCGGGTGTGTACTCGGCACGGCCATCATGGTGTCACGGCGCCGGCGGCGTGTTGACCGGCGGTGACGCCGAAATGTTATGTACGATTTTGCGTCGATTTTGTGTGCGTCCGTAGACTGACGACTTGTGCCCTTCGCCGAAGCCGCAATCGAGCGTCTGCCCGGATTTATTCAGCCCTATTTGCTGCGCCACCACGAACTGATCAAATTCGCCATCGTCGGCGGAACGACCTTCGTGATCGACTCGGCGATTTTCTATACCCTCAAGCTGACAATTCTGGACTACAAGCCGGTCACCGCGAAGGTCATCGCCGGCATCGTTGCGGTCATCGCGTCCTACGTGTTGAACCGCGAATGGAGCTTCCGCGATCGCGGCGGCCGCGAACGTCACCACGAGGCGCTGCTGTTCTTCGCGTTCAGCGGCGTGGGCGTGCTGCTGTCCATGGCGCCGCTGTGGTTCTCCAGCTACATCCTGCAGCTGCGGGAGCCGATGGTGTCGCTGACCGTGGAGAACATTGCCGACTTCATCTCCGCCTACATCATCGGCAACCTGCTGCAGATGGCGTTCCGCTTCTGGGCGTTCCGGCGCTGGGTGTTCCCCGACGAGTACGCGCGCAACCCCGACAAGGCGCTGGAGTCCGCGCTGACCGCCGGCGGCATCGCCGAGATGCTCGAGGACGAGATCGAGGGCGGGAACGTCACGCTGCTGCGGGCCTGGCGCAACCGGGCCAGCCGGCTGACTCAGCTGGGCGACTCCTCCGAACCGAGGGTGTCGAAAACCTCGTGATACAGCAGCGCGTGCACCTCGCGCAGCCGCGGAATGTCGTAGAACTCCAACGGATCTTGTGACGCCGATTCGATAATCAGCGTCCCGGTCCGAAACATCCGCTCGGTAATGCGGTCACGGAATTCCACGCTGTTGATCCGCGCCAGCGGGATATCGATCCCGGTGCGGGTCAGCACCCCGTGCCGAAACATCACCCGTCGATTCGTGACCACGAAATGTGTGGTCAGCCAGCTCAGGAACGGCCACAGCGTCAGCCAGCCGACGATCACCAGCCAGATGCCCCAGATGACGGCGTAGATGACGTTCTTGGCCGGCTGGCCCCAATGCGTCGAGTTCAGGTAGCCGGACCCGAACGACGCCAGCGCGGTCGCCAGCAGGAGGGCCAGGACGGGCCAGATCAGCCGCTTCCAGTGCGGGTGGCGATGGATGATCACCTGTTCGCCGGCGGCCAGGACGTTATCCGGGTAGCTCACCTGGCGAAAGTTACCGCAAATGCACCACGTCACCGGCCGAAACGACGACGGTCTGTCCCCCGGTCTCGATGCACAGCCTGCCCTGGTCGTCGACGGCGCTCGCCATCCCGACGATTTCCTTGCCGCCGGGCACCTGCGCGCGCACGCGGTTGCCGATGGTCAGGCTGCGCGCCCGGTAGTCGGCCGCCAGCGCCCAGTCCGCCCCGCGCGCGGCGCGCCAGGCGACGATCCGCCGTCCGAGCTCTCTCAGCAGCCCGCACACCAGCCGCGTGCGGTCGGGCGCCGGCACGCCCAGGTCGAGCAGCGAGGTGGCCCCGTCGATGCCGCCCGGAGCCTCGAAGACGTTGAGCCCCAGGCCGATCACCACCACCGGCTTCGCCACCTCGGCCAGGATGCCGGCCAGCTTGCCCGGCGCATCGGGGGGTCCGGCCAGGACGTCGTTGGGCCACTTGAGCCCCACCCGAACCCCGTCGAGCAGCGGGGCGAGCGTGTCGACCACCGCCACCCCGGTGGCCAGGGGCAGCCAGCCCCACCCGGCGGTCGGCACGTCGACGATGCTGACGCCCACCGACATCGTGATCTGCGTCCGCGGGGTGGCCGACCAGCCGCGGCCGTGCCGCCCGCGGCCGGCGGTCTGGTGCTCGGCGATCAGCACGGCGCCCGCCACGTCGGTCCCCGACGTCGCCTGCGCGAGCAGGTCGGCGTTGGTGGAGCCGGTCTGCTCGACGACGTCGAGCCGGCGCCAGCCGAGCCCGGTGCCGATCAGCTCGGCTCGTAATGCGGTCTCGTCCAACGGTGCTGGGAGCTGGTCTCGGTCTGTCACTGGACCCAGCCTAGAACTCAGCGGCCCCGGCGGCTCGTGGCGTCGAGCATGTCCAGGACGGCCAGGTGACTGAACAGCATGCTGGTTCCGATCGGGTTGCCGCCGCCGGGATAGGCGGTGCCGCTGGGCGCGGCCATCGTGTTGCCGGCGGCGTACAAACCGGGGATGGGGTTGCCGGACGTGTCGAGCACCCGGGCGGCGGTGTCGGTGCGCAGGCCGCCCTTGGTGCCCAGGTCCGAAATGCCGAAAGCCGCGGCGTGATACGGCGGGCGATCGATGGGCACCAGGGGCGAGGCGCCCCCCGAGAACGCGCGTTCGAAAGCCTCGTCGCCCCTGCCGAAGTCCTCGTCGACGCCGGACGCGGCGAAGCCGTTGAACCGGGCCACCGTTACCGCCAGCTGCCGACCGGGGACACCGATCTTGTCGGCCAGCTCGTCCAGGGTGTCCGCGGAGTGCCACAGGCCGGCCGCGACGTAGCGCTCCGTCTCGACGATGGAGACGTTGGCCGCCTTCACCGGCGGCACCTCGCCCTCCCTATCGTCGTAGATCATCCAGTACGGCAACGTGATTGACCCGTCCCGCAGTTGCTCGATGATCTCGCGGCCGACCCGGTCGTAGGCCCGGGACTCGTTGACGAACCGGTTGCCGTCCTGGTTGACGAAGATGCCGCCGGTGAACCACAGCGCGAATGCCGAGCGGCCGTCGGGATGCGTCATGCCGGGCGACCACCACGCCTGGTCCAGCAGGTCGGTGTCGGCGCCCGCGGCGATGCCGGCCTGCAGCGCCAGGCCGCGACTTCCCGGGCCACCCATGGTGTCTCGTGCGTCGCCCGGCACCCCGTATCTGCGCCGCAACTCCTCGTTGTTCTCGAAACCGCCGGCGGCCAGCAGCACCCCGAGCCGGCTCCGGATCGCGCGGCGCTCACCGTGACTCTCGACGATCGCGCCCGTCACCCGCCCTTCTGGCCCGTCGGACATCACCAACTCGACCAGGGCGGTGTCGCGCCGCAGCGACGCCGTCGGGTACTGCGCAATCGCCTTGAGGAACCGCGCGATCAGCGCGCGTCCCCCGAGGTAGTAGTCGGAGGGCGGTGCCGCGCCGAGCCAGTCGGTGTCCAGCGGCCCGCGGATCGCCTCGCGCAGTTCGGGGGCGGCGGCCACCTTCCAGGGCTTCGCGGCGATGTGGCGCTGGCCGTCCAGCCGCGCCTTCGGCGCCTTGCCGTAGTAGTCCGGCCAGGGCAACGGCACGAACTTCAGCAGGGGGTCGGCCTCCAGGTACTCGATCAGCCCGGCGCCGCCGCGGACGTAGGTGTCCTGCAGTTCGCGGGGGGTGCGGTCACCGACCACGGCGTGGTAATAGGTGAGCGCGTCCTCGATGGTGTCGTCAACACCGGCCCGCACGAGCACCGGGTTGCACGGGAACCAGACGCCGCCCCCACCCGAGTAGGCGGTGGTCCCGCCGAATTTCGACGTCGCCTCCACCAGCAACACGTCCAGACCCTCGCGCGCCGCGGTGTAGGCACCGGTGACCCCGCCACCGCCCGATCCCGCGACCAGCACATCGCATTCGGCCGCCCAGTCCGCAGTTCCCACCGGGCGGGCGTCCATCAGCGGAGACTACCGCGCCGCTAAGCTCGACTCCCATGACAAGCGTTACCGACCACACCGCGGAGCCCGCAGCCGAGCACACCATCGACATCCACACCACGGCAGGCAAGCTCGCCGAGCTGCACAAGCGCCGGGAAGAGTCGCTGCACCCGGTGGGCGAAGAGGCCGTCGACAAGGTGCACGCCAAGGGCAAGCTGACCGCCCGCGAGCGTATCCTGGCGCTGCTTGACGAGGACTCGTTCGTCGAGCTCGACGCGCTGGCGCGGCACCGCAGCAAGAACTTCGGCATGGAGAACAACCGCCCGCTCGGCGACGGTGTGATCACCGGTTACGGCACCATCGACGGCCGCGACGTGTGCATCTTCAGCCAGGACGCCACGGTGTTCGGCGGCAGCCTCGGCGAGGTCTACGGCGAAAAGATCGTCAAGGTCCAGGAGCTGGCGCTCAAGACCGGCCGCCCGCTGATCGGCATCAACGACGGCGCCGGGGCGCGGATCCAGGAGGGCGTCGTCTCGCTCGGCCTGTACAGCAAGATCTTCCGCAACAACATCCTGGCCTCCGGCGTGATCCCGCAGATCTCGCTGATCATGGGCGCCGCGGCCGGTGGGCACGTCTACTCCCCCGCCCTGACCGACTTCGTGGTGATGGTCGACCAGACCAGCCAGATGTTCATCACCGGGCCCGACGTCATCAAGACCGTCACCGGTGAGGACGTCACGATGGAGGAGCTCGGCGGCGCGCACACCCACATGGCCAAGTCGGGCACCCTGCACTACGTCGCCTCCGGCGAGCAGGACGCCTTCGACTGGGTGCGCGACCTGCTGAGCTACCTGCCGCCCAACAACGCCACCGACGCGCCGCGCTACGCCGAGCCCGTCCCCGAGGGCGCGATCGAGGACAACCTCACCGAGGAGGACCTCGAGCTGGACACGCTGATCCCGGACTCGGCCAACCAGCCCTACGACATGCACGAGGTGATCACCCGCATCCTCGACGACGACGAGTTCCTGGAAATCCAGAACGGCTACGCCACCAACATCATCGTCGGGTTCGGCCGCATCGAGGGCCGGCCGGTGGGCATCGTGGCCAACCAGCCCACCCAGTTCGCCGGCTGCCTGGACATCAACGCCTCGGAGAAGGCGGCGCGGTTCGTGCGGACCTGCGACTGCTTCAACATCCCGATCATCATGCTGGTGGACGTCCCGGGCTTCCTGCCGGGCACGGGCCAGGAATACAACGGCATCATCCGGCGCGGCGCCAAGCTGCTGTTCGCCTACGGCGAGGCCACGGTTCCGAAGATCACCGTCATCACCCGCAAGGCCTACGGCGGCGCGTACTGCGTCATGGGCTCCAAGGACATGGGCTGCGACGTCAACATCGCCTGGCCGACCGCGCAGATCGCGGTGATGGGCGCCTCCGGGGCCGTCGGCTTCGTCTACCGCAAGCAGCTGGCCGAGGCGGCCAAGGAGGGCAAGGACGTCGACGCGCTGCGGCTCGAGCTGCAGCAGGAGTACGAGGACACGCTGGTCAACCCGTACGTCGCCGCCGAGCGGGGCTACGTCGACGCGGTGATCCCGCCCTCGCACACCCGCGGCTACATCGGCACGGCGCTGCGGCTGCTGGAACGCAAGATCTCACACCTGCCCCCCAAGAAGCACGGGAACATCCCGCTGTGAGCGAGGAAGCCGTGAGCGAGGAAGCCGTGAGCGACGAGGCCGCACAGCCGCACGAGCCGCACATCCACATCGTCAAGGGACACCCCACCGACGAGGAGCTGGCCGCGCTGGTCACCGCGCTCGGCCTGGTGGGCGGCGGTGCCCCCGCGCCCACCGAGCCCGAGCCCACCCGCTGGGGGCTGCCGGTGGACCGGCTGCGGTTTGCGATGTCGAACTACCAGCGGCTCACCATGCAGCAGATGACGCACATGAAGCGTTGACCCGCCTGGTCCTCGGGTCGGCCTCGCCGGGCCGCCTGAAGGTGCTGCGGCAGGCCGGCGTCGATCCGCTGGTCGTGGTTTCCGGTGTGGACGAGGACGCCCTCATCGCCGGGCTGGGGCCCGGCGCCGCGCCGGGCGAGGTGGTGTGCGCGCTGGCGGCCGCCAAGGCCGAACGCGTGGCGGGCGAGCTGGACGGGGCCGTCGCGGCGGATTGCGTTGTCCTGGGCTGTGATTCGATGCTGCACCTGGACGGTGAGCTGTGCGGCAAGCCCGGCTCGGCCGACGCCGCGATGGCCCAGTGGCGCGGCATGGCCGGCCGGGCCGGCCGGCTGCACACCGGGCACTGCCTGCTGCGGCTGAGCGACGGGGCCGTCATCGGCCGCGAAGCGCAATCAGCCTGCACCACAGTGCGTTTCGCCGATCTCTCCGACGCGGACCTGCGGGCCTACGTCGCCAGCGGCGAACCGCTGCAGGTGGCCGGCGGGTTCACGCTCGACGGGCTGGGCGGCTGGTTCGTCGACGGGATCGACGGCGACCCGTCGAACGTGATCGGCGTGAGCCTGCCGCTGCTGCGGTCGATGTTGCAGCGGGCGGGGCTCTCGGTGAGCGCGCTGTGGGCACCACCAACTGATCTCGAGACTTGAATCATGGCGACCCGCCGCGGCGTGTCGTCGCCATGACTTAAGTGTCGCGGTAGGCAGCGGCCGTGAGTGGCCTCACACCCCTGACGGTAGGCTCGGTTGCGTGGCATTACCCCCCGATCCGAGCCCGACGCTGAGCGACTACGCACACCCCGAACGGCTGGTCACGGCCGACTGGGTCTCCGCCCACCTGGGCGCCCCCGGCCTGGTGATCGTCGAATCCGACGAGGACGTCTTGCTCTACGACGTCGGCCATGTCCCGGGCGCCGTCAAGATCGACTGGCACACCGACCTCAACGACCCCAGGGTCCGCGACTACATCAACGGCGAGCAGTTCGCGGAGTTGATGGACCGCAAGGGCATCTCGCGCGACGACACCGTGGTGATCTACGGCGACAAGAGCAACTGGTGGGCCGCCTACGCGCTGTGGGTGTTCACGTTGTTCGGCCACCCGGACGTGCGCCTGCTCAACGGCGGTCGCGACCTGTGGCTCCGGGAAGGCCGGGACGTGACGCTGGACGTGCCGACCAAAACCTCCACCGGCTACCCCGTCGTCGCCCGCAACGACGAACCCATCCGGGCCTTCAAGGACGACGTGCTGGCCATCCTGGGCACCCAACCGCTGATCGACGTGCGCTCGCCCGACGAGTACACCGGCAAGCGCACCCACATGCCCGACTACCCCGAGGAAGGCGTGCTGCGCGGCGGTCACATCCCCACGGCCCGGTCCATCCCGTGGGCCAAGGCCGTCGACGAGAGCGGGCGATTCCGCAGCCGCGAGGAGCTCGAGGAGCTCTACGACTTCATCACCCCCGACGACAAGACCGTCGTGTACTGCCGCATCGGTGAGCGGTCCAGCCACACCTGGTTCGTGCTCACCTACCTGCTGGGCAAGCCCGGGGTGCGCAACTACGACGGATCGTGGACGGAGTGGGGCAACACCGTGCGCACGCCGATCGTCGGGGGCGAAGAGCCGGGACAGGCGCCGGGGGATGTTCCCGCCCGATGACCCTGCCCGCCCCGCTGGCTGAGGTGGTGTCCGACTTCGCCGAGGTCGAGGGCCAGGACAAGCTGGCGCTGCTGCTGGAATTCGCGAACGAACTGCCCGCCCTGCCCGCCGAATTGGAGGAGCGGGCCATGGAGCCGGTGCCCGAGTGCCAGACGCCGCTGTTCCTCCACGTCGACGCCCGCGACCCGAACCGGGTGCGGTTGCATTTCAGCGCGCCCGCCGAGGCGCCGACCACCCGAGGGTTCGCCGCGATCCTGGCCGCCGGTCTCGACGAGCAGCCCGCGGCCGACATTCTGGCGGTCCCCGAGGACTTCTACACCGACCTCGGGTTGGCCGCTCTGATCAGCCCGTTGCGGTTGCGCGGCATGTCGGCGATGCTCGCCCGCATCAAGCGGCGGCTGCGCGAGTCCGGTCAAAATACCGGCACCGCCTGATCGGCCTGACGGCGCGGCGCTTAGACTTCCCGGGAGTTGTAAGAAACTCTCTTAAAGAAGCCCACGGCGGAAAACACGTCCGCTTGAGATATGCCAAACAGGAGGCGCAGTGGCTAGTCACGCCAGCTCGAGGATCTCCAAAGTGCTTGTCGCCAACCGCGGCGAGATCGCTGTCCGGGTGATCCGGGCGGCCCGCGACGCGGGCCTGTCCAGCGTGGCGGTGTACGCCGAGCCCGACGCCGACGCGCCGCACGTGCGCCTCGCCGACGAGGCGTTCGCCCTGGGCGGCCAGACCTCCGCGGAGTCCTACCTCGACTTCGGCAAGCTGCTCGACGCGGCGGCCAAGTCGGGCGCCAACGCCGTGCACCCCGGCTACGGCTTCCTCTCGGAGAACGCCGATTTCGCGCAGGCGGTCATCGACGCCGGGCTGATCTGGATCGGTCCCAGCCCGCAGTCGATCCGCGACCTCGGTGACAAGGTCACCGCCCGCCACATCGCCGCCCGCGCCCAGGCTCCCCTGGTGCCCGGCACCCCCGACCCCGTCAAGGACGCCGACGAGGTGGTCGCCTTCGCCGAGGAGTACGGCGTGCCGATCGCCATCAAGGCGGCCTTCGGCGGCGGCGGCCGCGGCATGAAGGTCGCGCGCACCATCGAAGAGATCCCGCACCTGTACGAGTCGGCGGTCCGCGAAGCCGTCGCCGCCTTCGGCCGCGGCGAGTGCTTCGTGGAGCGTTACCTGGACAAGCCGCGCCACGTCGAGGCGCAGGTGATCGCCGACCAGCACGGCAACGTCATCGTGGCCGGCACCCGTGACTGCTCGCTGCAGCGCCGCTTCCAGAAGCTGGTCGAGGAGGCGCCCGCGCCGTTCCTCACCGACGCACAGCGCAAGGAGATCCACGAGTCGGCCAAGCGCATCTGCAAGGAGGCGCACTACTACGGCGCCGGGACGGTCGAGTACCTGGTCGGCCAGGACGGCTTGATCTCGTTCCTGGAGGTCAACACCCGCCTGCAGGTCGAGCACCCGGTCACCGAGGAGACCGCAGGCATCGACCTGGTGTTGCAGCAGTTCAAGATCGCCAACGGGGAAAAGCTGGACCTCACCGAGGACCCCACGCCGCGCGGTCACGCCATCGAGTTCCGGATCAACGGAGAGGACGCCGGCCGCGGCTTCCTGCCCGCGCCCGGCCCGGTCACCCGCTACGACACCCCCAGCGGGCCCGGCGTACGGCTGGACTCCGGCGTCGAGGCCGGCTCGGTGATCGGCGGCCAGTTCGACTCGATGCTGGCCAAGCTCATCGTCCACGGCGCCACCCGCGAAGAGGCCCTGGCCCGCGCGCGGCGCGCCCTTTCTGAATTCCACGTCGAAGGGCTGGCCACCGTCATCCCGTTCCACCGCGCCGTGGTGTCCGACCCCGCCTTCATCGGCGACGGCGAGAGGTTCTCGGTGCACACGCGCTGGATCGAGACCGAGTGGAACAACACGATCGAGCCCTTCACCGGTGGCGAGCCCCTGGACGAGGAGGACGCCCGGCCGCGTCAGAAGGTGGTTGTGGAGGTCGGCGGCCGCCGCCTGGAGGTCTCACTGCCCGGTGACCTGGCGCTGTCGAACGGTTCCGCCGGCGAGGCCGGTGTCGTCCGCAAGAAGCCCAAGCCGCGCAAGCGCGGGGCGCACGGCGGCGCCGCCGCCTCCGGTGACGCGGTGACCGCGCCCATGCAGGGCACCGTGGTCAAGGTCGCGGTCGAGGAGGGGCAGGAAGTCGTCGTCGGCGAGCTGGTGGTGGTCCTGGAGGCGATGAAGATGGAGAACCCGGTCACCGCGCACAAGGACGGCGTGATCACCGGACTCGCGGTCGAGGCCGGCGTCGCCATCACCCAGGGCACGGTGCTCGCCGAGATCAAATAGGGCCGCCGGACCCTATTCGTGGGAAACAGTTGTCGACCCGGTCCGGCCCGGGTAGCGTTCGGGGCAGGTTGAGTTCACAGCCGTGCGGATCAGGTCAACGGGGCGCGGGGAAGATGAACTCTCTGCACTTTTCGCTTCAGCCGACGCTTGACGCGGTCCGCAGCACATCCTCCTCTATGGATGGAGTCAGTAATGGTTGTGGCCCAATCTTGGCAACACAGCCGCGCGGCGCAGTTCACCGCGCGCTGGGACCCGTCGGGGACCCTGATCACGGTCGACGGTGAGCTCGACGCCGCCAACGCCGACCAACTTGCGGCTTACGTCCGCCAGAGCACGGGCCGTTCACGGCGCGTGATCCTGGACCTTCGCGGATTGAAATTCATTGGCACGGCAGGCTTTTCGGCATTGCACCGGATCAACGTCGTGTGCTCGGGCGCCCAGGTGGACTGGGCCATGGCGCCGAGCCAGGCGGTGTCCCGGCTGCTGCGCATCTGCGACCCCGACGGCACCCTGCCCGTGACGACGCCCATGGCCGAGCCGCTTCTCGAACCGCTGCGGGCGGAAGGCGAAGAGCCCCTGTCCCTACTGCAATTGGTCGCGCAGCCGCGTTAGCGACTTCGCCAGCAGCCGGGAGACGTGCATCTGGGAGATGCCGACCCGTTCGGCGATCTGGGTCTGCGTCATCGACTCGAAGAACCTGAGCACCAACACCGTTCGTTCCCGTTCCGGTAGCGCCTCGAGCAGCGGGCGCAGCGACTCCTGGTCCTCGATGCGGTCCAGGCCGGTGTCCACGTCGCCCAGGGTGTCGGCGATGGCGCGGGCTTCGTCCTCGTCGCTGCCACCCCCGCTGTCGATGGACAGGGTGTTGTAGGAGCTGCCCGCCACCAGGCCCTCGACGACCTCCTCGCGGTCCATGCCGAGTTCGGCGGCGAGCTCGGTTGCCGTGGGCGCCCGGCCGAGCCGCTGCGACAGATCGGCGGTGGCGGTGCCGAGGCGCAGGTGCAATTCCTTCAGGCGCCGCGGCACCTTGACCGACCAGCTGTTGTCGCGGAAGTGCCGGCGAACCTCGCCCATGATCGTGGGCACCGCGAATGACACGAAGTCGGAGCCGGTCTCCACGTCGAACCGGACCACCGCGTTGACCAGTCCCACCCGCGCCACCTGGACGAGGTCGTCGCGCGGTTCGCCGCGTCCCTCGAACCGGCGGGCGATGTGGTCGGCCAAAGGCAGGCAACGCTCGACGATCTTGTCCCGTTGACGCTGGAATTCCATCGAGTCGGCGGGCACGGTCGCCAACTCGCGGAACATGTCCGGGACATCGGCGTACTCGTTCGGGCGCGAGACCGAACCGCCGGCAGCTGGTGGTGTCACCTGCTGGAGGCCGCCCGTCGCGCCGTCAGCGTGATACCGAAGACACTGCCGGTTTGGTTGGGTTCACGACCATCATGGAAGGTCTGGACGTCGTCGGCCAGCGACGTCAGCACGTGCCAGCTGAAGCTGCCGGGCGCCACCACGTCATGGGTGTCGCACGCCGCGGACGCCTCCACCACCAGTTGGTCGTCCTGCGGGTCCACCACCACGACCAGGACGGCGTCGGGGGTGGCGCAGCGGATCAACCGGGTGCACACTTCGTCGACCGCGAGCCGCAGATCCGCGACGGCGTCGAAGTCCAGGTCCTCGAAGGTGCCGATCGCACCGACCAGTGTCCGCAGCATCGCAAGGTTTTCCAGGCGTGCCGCGACGTGCAGTTCGACGGCGCGGTGGCCGCGCTGACGTTTGGTGGTGCGCAATCCCGCATCGTTCATCTGGTCTCCCGGCAACGTTTGACTGACATTACTACCGCCCCGCAGACCGCCGTGGACCGTACGTTCGAGCCGATTAGTCACGTTTGCCGCCGGGTATTCGGCGCGATATGGAAGGGCCGGGGGTCACCGAAGCGGTTCGGGCGCGACGGCTCAAACGCATGGCGGTAGCAGCCGGGATCGCGCTGGCCGTATTGGTGGTTCTGGCGGTAAGCATCTATGTCGGTGTCTTTGTGATCCTGTCCCCCATGGGGTGACCACGCAGACGCAACCCTTCCGGCACTCATCATGGTGCACACCTGATACCCACTCGACGGTGCCGGTAACCCCCCGGATCGGCTTCCCCGAAAAATGGCTCGCCACTCACCCGGAGCGCGGTGCGCGTGCCGCTAGCTGGCGGGCCGCTGCCGGTGCGCCTCGGGGTGTTCGGCATACCAGCGATCCGCGAGCCGGCGGATTCGCCAGTGTTCTATCGCCACCCACACCAGTCCCAGGACGGCGGCGATGACGGCGAGCACGCCGGCGGTCACGCCCTCGTGATGGTGTCCGGTGCCGAAGGCCGCGAGGCTTCCGCTTGCCCCGACCACGCCCCCCATCACCAGCAGGTAACCGGGCCAGTGCAACACGTCGATCAATGATTCCCCGGCAAGCGGCCGCGTGGTCCTCAGATGGTCGACGGGGTCATGAAAGGTGTCTCCCATGGCTGCTCCTAGTGGAAATTCGTGACTTGTGCGCAGCTCAATACGGGTTGCACCTTCAACGGTAGATCTCCCGGAAGGCTTTTGGCGAGACCCTCCTCAGAGGGCCAGCGCCTGACCGGCGATCGGAGCCACGCCGAGGGCGACCATCAGCACCATCAGCGTGAACAAGAACCAGCCCGCGCCGTGCCATCCCCACCAGGTGCCCTGCGCCTTCCACACTTGGTACGTGCGCAGGAACGCCCACAGCCCGGCCGCCAGCAGGATCAGCGGTCCACCCAGCGCCAGCAAAGTCCGCTGCGGAGTGCCGCAGGCCACCGTGTCCACGGCGTTGCCCGGGCAGGTGCTCACCCACAGCGCGGCCAAGACCAGGAAGCCGACCGCCGCGGCCGCGGCCAGGACCGCGAACCGGATGGCGGCGCGGACCTCGCCGTCTTCCTGTCCCAAGCGATCACCACCCGACCGCTCATCCGCTTTGTGCATCCGTACCCCTCAGGTCCCCCACGTCGTTGTACCCAGCGTCATTGCTGTGTTCATCGTTTGCTGTGTCGCAATAGTTACCGCGCGACGACGAATGGTCCGACGGAGTTCGGGGCCCGATCGCGCTGGCACCAGCGGTATGCGCATGGGGACAAATACCCATCGGAGAAAGGGGTAAAACGACCGGATCCCGGCCGGCGGCGGGCGAAGGTCCGAACCCGCGGGAGGCGCTGACCCGCGGCGCCGCTGACAACACCGTCAATTACAACCGTGAATCACCGCTGGCCCGGGGCGTGGAGCCCGGATAGACACAAACTAATTGGTGTCTCAGCACTGATGAGTACTATCTCTCACATGCCGACAGCCCGAAGGCGGTTATCCCCCGAGGATCGACGCGCTGAGCTGCTCGCTTTGGGGGCAGAAGTCTTCGGAAAGCGACCCTACGACGAGGTGCGGATCGACGAGATCGCCGAGCGCGCCGGAGTGTCCCGGGCGCTGATGTATCACTACTTCCCCGACAAGCGTGCCTTCTTCGCCGCGGTGGTCAAGGACGAGGCCGACCGGCTGTACGAGACCACCAACATGGACGACGCCACCGGCCTGACCATGTACGAAGAGGTGCGCGTGGGGGTCATGGCCTACATGGCCTACCACGAGCAGAACCCGGAGGCCGCGTGGGCCGCCTACGTCGGCCTGGGCCGGTCCGACCCGGTCCTGCTGGGCGTCGACGACGAAGCCAAGAACCGCCAGCTCGAACACATCATGAGCCGCATCCACGACCTCGTGGCCAAGATCTCGGGCGCCAAGCTGGAGGCGGACGTCGAGCGCGACCTGCGGGTGATCTGCCACGGCTGGCTGGCGTTCACCTTCGAGGTGTGCCGCCAGCGCATCATCGATCCGACGATCAACGCCGACCGCCTCGCCGACGCATGCGCGCACTCGCTGTTCGACGCCATCGGCCGGGTGCCCGAGATTCCCGACGAGCTGTCCCACGCGATGGCCACGGCTCGAATCGAACCGCGCTAGCCCGCACGCTTGTCGGTGCGCCTTGGCACCATGGTCAGGTGACCACTCGTGACCCGCTAGGCCGGTTCAGCGCGACCACCCGCGAATGGTTCACCAGCACGTTCGCCGGTCCCACCACCGCGCAGGCCCAGGCCTGGGACGCCATCGCCGACGGCGACAACACGCTGGTGATCGCGCCGACCGGATCCGGCAAGACGCTGGCCGCGTTCCTGTGGGCCCTGGATTCCCTGGCCGGTCTCAGCGGTTCGGCGGAAAGACCGGCGGGCACCCGCGTGCTCTACGTGTCACCGCTCAAGGCCCTGGCCGTCGACGTCGAGCGCAACCTGCGCACCCCGCTGGCGGGCCTCACCCGCATCGCCGAGCGCCACGGCCTGCCGCCGCCCGACATCAGCGTCGGCGTCCGCTCCGGCGACACGCCGCCCGCCGAACGCCGCCAGCTCATCGCGCGGCCGCCCGACGTGCTGATCACCACGCCGGAGTCGCTGTTTTTGATGCTGACGTCGGCCGCGCGCGAGACCCTGGCCGGCGTGCAGACGGTGATCGTCGACGAGATCCACGCCATCGCCGCGGGCAAGCGCGGGGCGCACCTGGCGCTGTCGCTGGAGCGGCTCCAGGACTTGTCACAAGATCTGCGGGAGGGCCCGCCCGCGCAGCGCATCGGCCTGTCGGCGACGGTGCGCCCACCCGAAGAGCTCGCCCGGTTCCTCTCCGGGCAGCACCCGACGACCATCGTTGCCCCGCGGGCGCCCAAGAGCGTCGAGCTGACGGTGCAGGTGCCGGTGCCCGACATGGCCAACCTGGCCCACACTCCCCCGCAAGCGGGTGGTACCCCCAGCATCTGGCCCGACGTCGAGGCGCGGCTGGTCGACCTGATCGAGGCGCACCGGTCGACCATCGTGTTCGCCAATTCGCGGCGGCTGGCCGAGCGGCTCACCGCGCGGCTCAACGAGATCCACGCCGAACGCCGCGGGATCGAACTGGCGTCGGACGCCAACCGCGGGGTGCCCGGCGGGGCGCCCGCGCACATCATGGGCAGCGGCCAGACCTACGGCGCCGAGCCGCTGCTGGCGCGCGCCCACCACGGTTCGGTCAGCAAGGAGCAGCGCGCCCTGGTCGAGGAGGACCTCAAGCGCGGGCTGCTCAAGGCGGTGGTGGCGACGTCGAGCCTGGAGCTGGGCATCGACATGGGAGCGGTCGATCTGGTGATCCAGGTGGAGGCACCGCCGTCAGTGGCCAGTGGCCTGCAGCGCATCGGGCGAGCCGGCCACCAGGTCGGCGAGGTGTCACAGGGCGTGCTGGTCCCCAAGCACCGCACCGACCTGATCGGCTGCGCGGTGACCGTGCAGCGGATGCTCGCCGGCGAGATCGAGACGATGCGGGTGCCCGCCAACCCGCTGGACATCCTGGCGCAGCAGACGGTGGCGGCCGCCGCGCTCGAGCCGTTGGACGCCGACCGCTGGTTCGACACGGTGCGCCGCAGCGCCCCCTTCGCGACGCTGCCGCGCAGCGTGTACGAGGCCACCCTTGACCTGCTTTCGGGCAAGTACCCGTCCACCGAGTTCGCCGAGTTGCGTCCGCGGCTGGTCTACGACCGCGACACCGGCACGCTGACCGCGCGGCCCGGCGCGCAGCGGCTGGCCGTGACCTCCGGAGGCGCCATCCCCGACCGCGGGCTGTTCACCGTGTACCTCGCGTCGGATGCCGAAAAGCCCACGCGGGTAGGCGAACTCGAAGAGGAGATGGTGTACGAGTCCCGGCCCGGGGACGTGATCTCGCTGGGCGCCACCAGCTGGCGGATCACCGAGATCACCCACGACCGGGTGCTGGTGATCCCCGCGCCCGGGCAGCCGGCCCGGCTGCCGTTCTGGCGCGGCGACGGCGTGGGGCGGCCGGCCGAGCTGGGCGCCGCGCTCGGCGCGTTCACCGGCGAGATGGCCGGGCTGGACCGCGAGGCGTTCGACGCCCGGTGCGCCGGCCTGGGCTTCGACGCCTACGCGACCGACAACATGTGGGCGCTGCTGGACGAGCAGCGCACCGCGGCCGGGGTGGTCCCCACCGACACCACCCTGCTGGTGGAACGGTTCCGCGACGAGCTGGGCGACTGGCGGGTGATCCTGCATTCGCCGTACGGGCTGCGGGTGAACGGGCCGCTGGCCCTGGCGGTGGGCCGGCGGCTGCGGGAGCGCTACGGGCTGGACGAGAAGCCCACCGCATCCGACGACGGCATCGTGGTGCGCCTGCCGGACACCTTCTCCGATTTCGCGTCCGACACCACCGAGAACCCGCCCGGCGCCGACCTTTTCGTCTTCGACGCCGAGGAGATCGACCCGATCGTCACCGCCGAGGTGGGCGGCTCGGCGCTGTTCGCCTCGCGGTTCCGCGAGTGCGCGGCCCGCGCGCTGCTGTTGCCGCGCCGGCACCCCGGGCGTCGCTCGCCGCTGTGGCAGCAGCGCCAGCGGGCCGCGCAGCTGCTGGAGGTGGCGCGCAAATATCCCGACTTTCCGGTGGTGCTGGAAACCGTCCGCGAATGCCTGCAGGACGTCTACGACGTGCCGGCCCTCACCGCGCTGATGGCCGGCATCGCCCAGCGCAAGGTGCGGGTGCTCGAGGTCGAGACGCCGCGGCCGTCGCCGTTCGCGGCGTCGCTGCTGTTCGGTTACGTCGGCGCGTTCATGTACGAGGGCGACGCGCCGCTGGCCGAGCGCCGCGCCGCCGCGTTGTCGCTGGACACCACGCTACTGGCCGAGCTGCTGGGCCGGGTCGAGCTGCGTGAGCTGCTCGACCCGGACGTCATCGCCGCGACCGGCCGCCAGCTGCAGCACCTGACGCAGGACCGGGCCGCGCGCGACGCCGAAGGGGTCGCGGACCTGCTGCGGCTGCTGGGTCCGATGACCGAGGAGGAGATCGCCGCCCGGGCCGGCGGCTCCGAGGTGGGCGGCTGGCTCGAAGGCCTGCTCGCGGCACGCCGGGTGCTGACCGTGTCGTTCGCCGGCCGCAGCTGGTGGGTGGCCGTCGAGGACATCGGGCGGCTGCGCGACGGGGTGGGGGCGCCGGTTCCGCTGGGCGTGCCGGCCGCCTTCACCGGGGCGGTGGCCGACCCGCTGGGCGAGCTGCTGGGCCGCTACGCGCGCACCCACACGCCGTTCACCACGGCCGAGGCCGCCGCCCGGTTCGGGCTGGGGCTGCGGGTGACGGCCGACGTGCTGGGCCGGCTGGCCGACCCCTCCAGTTCGAAAGGCCGGCTGGTACGCGGCGATTTCGTCGCCGTGGAGGCATCCGTGATCTCCGGCGCGACCGGCGGCGAGCAGTGGTGCGACGCCGACGTGTTGCGCGTCTTGCGGCGCCGCTCGCTGGCCGCGCTGCGCGCGCAGGTCGAGCCGGTGAGCACCGCCGCGTACGGGCGGTTCCTGCCGGCCTGGCACGGGATGGTCTCCCCCGGTTCGTCCGCCCACTCCGGGCTGGACGGGCTGATGTCGGTGATCGACCAGCTGGCCGGTGTCCGGCTGCCGGCGTCGGCGATCGAACCGCTGATCCTGGGGCCCCGGGTCCGGGACTACTCCCCCGCCCTGCTCGACGAGCTGCTCGCCGCCGGCGAGGTGGCCTGGTCGGGCGCGGGGTCGATGTCGGCCGGCGACGGCGGGGTCGCGCTGCACGTCGGCGTTTCTGCGCCTTTGACGTTGGCCGCACCCGCCGACATCGACCTCACCGACGCCCACCGCGCGATCCTCGACACGCTGGCCGGCGGGGGCGCGTACTTCTTCCGTCAGCTCGCCCAGAACGGGATCCCCGAGGGGGACCTGAAAGCCGCGCTGTGGGAACTGATCTGGGCCGGCCGGGTCACCGGTGACACGTTCGCGCCGGTGCGCGCCGTGCTCGGCGGCGCGGGCGGCCGCAAACGATCCGCGCCGGCGCACCGATCGCATCGGCCGCCGCGCCTGAGCCGCTACAGCGTCGCCCACGCGCATTCCCGCCCCGCCGACCCGACGGTGGCGGGCCGTTGGTCGGCCCTGCCGGTCCCCGAGCCCGACTCCACGGTGCGCGCCCACTACCAGGCGGAGTTGCTGTTGGGCCGCCACGGCGTGCTGACCCGGGGCGCGGTGGCGGCCGAGGGCGTCACCGGCGGGTTCGCCACGCTCTACAAGGTGCTGAGCACCTTCGAGGAAGCCGGCCGGTGCCAACGCGGGTACTTCGTCGAGTCGCTGGGCGGCGCCCAGTTCGCCGTCGCGTCGACCGTCGACCGGTTGCGCAGCTACAGCGACGGCATCGATCCCGAGCGCCCGGAATACCGGGCCGTCGTGCTGGCCGCCGCCGACCCGGCCAACCCGTACGGCGCCGCGCTGCCGTGGCCGCCCTCCGGCGCGGACGGGGCCGGGGCCCGGCCGGGCCGCAAGGCCGGCGCGCTCGTCGTCCTGGTGGACGGTCACCTGGCCTGGTTCCTCGAGCGCGGCGGCCGGTCACTGCTCACCTTCAGCGACGACCCGGGCGCGCACCACGCGGCGGCCGCGGCGCTGGCAGACCTGGTCGCCTCCCGGCGCGTCGCGTCGATCCTGGTGGAACGCATCGACGGGGTGCCTGCGCTGCAGACCCCCGCCGGGGGATCGAATCCGGTCGCCGATGCGCTGGCCGAGGCCGGGTTCGCCCGCACACCGCGCGGACTGCGGCTGCGGTAAGGCTGCGGTCACCATGCCCGAAGGAGACACCGTCTGGCACACCGCGGCCCTGCTACGCCAGCACCTGGCCGGCCGCACCCTGACGCGCTGCGACGTCCGCGTCCCGCGCTACGCGACCGTCGACCTCACCGGGCAGGCGGTCGACGAGGTGCTCAGCCGGGGGAAGCACCTGTTCATCCGGGTGGGCCCGGCCAGCATCCACTCGCACCTGAAGATGGACGGCAGCTGGCGGGTCGGCGACCGCCCGGTCCGGGTCGACCACCGCGCCCGCATCGTCCTGGAAGCCGGCCCCGTCCGCGCCGTCGGCGTGGACCTGGGCGTCCTGGAGATCCTCGACCGTGACCGCGACGGCGACGCCGTCGCGCACCTGGGGCCCGACCTGCTGGGCGAGGACTGGGACCCCGCGCTCGCCGCCGCCAACCTGTCGGCCGACCCGGACCGGCCGCTGGGCCAGGCGCTGCTCGACCAGCGGGCGCTGGCCGGCATCGGCAATGTCTACTGCAACGAGCTCTGTTTCGTCAGCGGACACCTGCCCACCGCTCCGGTGAGCGCGGTCTCCGACCCGCTGAGGTTGGTCTCCCGCGCGCGAGACATGTTGTGGCTCAACAGGTTCCGCTGGAACCGCTGCACCACGGGCGACACCCGAACCGGCCGGCAGCTGTGGGTCTACGGGCGGGCCGGGCAGGCTTGCCGGCGCTGCGGCACCCCGATCAGCTACGACGGCACGGGGGAACGGGTCACCTACTGGTGCCCGTCCTGCCAGCGCTGACGCGGCTGGCCCGATGGTGGCGACCCGCAGCGCCCGGCTACGCCGCGCTCGCGATCGCCACTAGTCCCGCGCGTGCGCCAGGAAGAACTCCGCGATGGCTTCCGACCCGTCGAGCGCCCGGGTGGTGGGCCCGATGATCGCCTTCGGCAGGTATTGCCTGCCGCCCGGCCAGGTGTGCCCGCCGCTGTCGATCCGGTAAAAGATCACCTCGGTCGACGCCGCACACGCCGCGGAGTCGAAGCGGTGCACGACGGTGCCGTCGCCGACGTCCGGCAGCGCCTGCACCGACGGATCGCCCTGGCACCCGTCGGCGGCGCGCCACTTGTTCACCATGCTGTCGGCGGAGATGGAGTGGCTCACCCCGCCGCGGCCGCGCACGACACCGCCGTTGAACGGCACCAGCGGGTCGGCGGTGCCGTGCGCCTCCCACACCGAGACCGGCCGCGACGGATTGCACGCCACGCCCACGCCGAGGGTGCCCGCCACGGGCGCGACCGCGGCGAACACGTCGGCGCGGTCGCACGCCAGCCGGTTGGCCATGAAGCCGCCGTTGGACATTCCGGTGACGAAGACGTGTCCCGGGGCGATGCCGTAGTCGTTCTGCAGCTTGCCCACCAAGCCCACCAGGAAGCCGACATCGTCCACGTGCCGGCGATCCGCCGGCGACGCCCCCCGCCCGTCGGCCCAGCTCTTGTCGTAACCGTCGGGATAGACCACCAACAGGTCGTGGGCGTCGGCGACCGTGTCGAACCCGGTCAGGCCGCGCTGGCCGTTGCCGGTCCCGCCGCCGCCGTGCAGGCTCAGCACCAGGCCGACCGGGCTATCCGGCGGCACATGCAGCAGGTAAGTTCGGTCCATGCCGCCGGAACGGAATGTCCCGGAAGCATCCCGCGCGCTGGCCGCCGACACATGCCGCACACCACAGGCCGCCAAGCACACTGCCACGACGGCCAGCGCCAACCAACGCACGTATGGCATCCCGTCAGCGCACCGAGGGGACCGAGGCCGGAGCAAAGCCGGGTGTGGCGGTGGTCGCAATATGATTGATCCTGCACCGTGCGACACCGCAACGTGCAACTATTCGGGCAGCCCCCGCTGTCAGCGAGCAACGGCACTTCGATGTCACGGGAGTATCAGAAATGACGAGGACCCAGATCCGCAACCCCGGCCTGCTGGGGTTGCTGGTGGCTGTCGGCGTTGTCCCGGCGGCGGGGCTGTTGGGCGTGCCGGCGGCGACCCCGACCGCCAACGCCAGCGCCGCCGACGACGCCTTCCTCGCGGCGCTGACCGCCAAGGGCATCAACTACGAATCGCCCGAAACGGCCATCCGGTCCGGTCATTTGGTGTGCCAGGAACTCGAATCCGGTGAGTCCCCGCAACAGGTGGCAAACGACGTCATGACCAACAGCCACCTCGATGGCTACCACGCCGGCTACTTCGTGGGGGTGAGCATCCGGGCGTACTGCCCGAAGTACGGCACCCAGGCCTGAAAGTTAACAGCTAGTTGACAGGCTCGTGACACGTGCGCCGGTAAAATTTGGCCTGAATTCAATTTCGAGAACTCGAAGGCCAAATGATTCCTAAACTTTTGGTCGGCGTTGCACTCACTCTCGGCGCTGCAAGTTGGTCGGCAGCATCGGCGAACGCCGACCCAAGCCCCTTCACCACCCTCAGCTGTGCCTGCCAGGAGACGGCCCCGGCCGGCAGCACGACACTGATCGACAAGCTCGACCGGGGAATCCAGCAGGGTCTTTCGGATCTGCCGACCCTCCAGGTCGAGCACTAAGCCCCGTCCCGCCCGCGCATCCGCCGCTCGATGTAGTGGTAGCGGGCGGCCCGGCGGCGAATGCGGAACGCGTTTCCGCGGGCGCGATGCGGCTGCCCGGCGAGGTGCATCGGCTCGCTGTAGAAGAGCAGCTTGGCCAGCTCCACCAGCACCAGGTAGCTGGCGACGAACGCGCCCAGCACGGCGAAGAACTGCCACGGCAGCGGGGTGAAGCCCAGGGTGCGGGCCAGCGGCGAGATCGTCAGCCCGGCGCCGACGGCGACCACGGTGAGGCTGGTGACGGCGAGCAACGCGCTGGGCCGGCTGCGGAAGAACGGCACCTTGCGGGTGCGGATCGCGAAGATGATCAGCGTCTGCGTCGCAAGCGATTCCACGAACCACCCGGTGCGGAACTCGATCGCGCCGGCGTGCAGCACGCCCAGCATCAACCCGAACGTCAGGAAGTCGAACAGCGAGCTGATCGGTCCGAAGATCAGCATGAACCGGCGGATGAACGCGACGTTCCAGTGCGACGGCGCGTGCAGCTGCTCGGCGTCGACCCTGTCTGTGGGGATCGCCAGCTGCGAGGAGTCGTATAACAGGTTGTTCAGCAGGATCTGGCTGGGCAGCATCGGCAGGAACGGCAGCAGGGCCGATGCGGCGGCGGCGCTGAACATGTTCCCGAAGTTGCTCGACGTGCCCATCAGCACGTACTTGATGGTGTTGGCGAAGATGCGCCGGCCCTCGGCGACGCCGGTGGCCAACACACCGAGGTCCTTCTCCAGCAGCACCACGTCGGCGGCGTCCTTGGCCACGTCGGTGGCGCTGTCCACCGAGATCCCCACGTCGGCGGCGTGCAACGCCAGCGCGTCGTTGACCCCGTCGCCCAGGAAGCCGACGGCTCGCCCCTCGCGCCGCAGCGCGGTGATCAGCCGCGCCTTCTGCTCGGGGGAGATGCGCGCGAAGATGGTGTGGTGTTGCGCGGCGTACGCGAACGCGGCGTCGTCCAGGGGTTCGAGCTGCGCGCCGGTGATCGTGCCCTTCGAGGCCAAACCCAGTTCTTCACAGACCTTTTCGGCCACTCGCGGGTTGTCCCCGGTGGCGATCTTCAGCTCGATGCCCAGCTCGGCCAGCTCCAACAGCGATTGGCGTGCGGCGGATTTGGGCTCGTCGGCGAAGACCAGGAACCCCGCGAGCGAGAGCTCGCATTCGTCCGCCCGGGACAGCGTCGTCATCCCCGGCGCCGATTTGGTGGCCACGGCCACCACCCGGCGCCCGGCGGCGAACAACGCAGCCAGGGTCTCCTCCACCGCCGCCGGGACGGCCAGGCACTGGGCCAGCACCTGCTCGGGCGCCCCCTTGACCACCAGCACCCGGTTCCCGTCGTCGTCGACCAGCGCCGAGGTCGCGCGGCGTTCGTGGTCGAACGGCAGCAGCGCGACCCGGCGCGTGGCCCCGCCCACCAATTGCTGCGCCTGGGGGGATTCCCAGAGTGCGGCGTCGAGCGAATTCGCGCTGGCACCGGCGGTTTCCGGGTCCACATCGGTGGCCAGCAGGCCGAGCCGGCGGACCGGGTCGCTGTGCGCACCGCAGGCGTCGACGGCGTCCACCAGCCGGATCCGTCCCTCCGTCAAGGTTCCGGTCTTGTCGGTGATCAGGATGTCGATGTCGCCGAGGTCCTCGATGCAGACCAACCGCTTGACGAGCACCTTCGCCTTGGCCAGCTGGCGTGAGCCGGTGGCCAGACTGGTGCTCACGACGGCCGGCAACAGCTGCGGCGTGATGCCGACCGCGATCGCCAGCGAGAACAGCACCGAGTCGATGATCGGCTTGGCCAGCAGCAGGTTGCTGGCCAAGATGATCACCATCAGCGCGACGGCGACCTGCAGCAGCAGGTAGGAGAACCGGCGCAGCCCGACCTGGAAACCGGTTTCGGGCGGATGCTCGTCCAAACCCGAAGCGATCCGGCCGAATTCGGCGTTCTTTCCGGTGGCGTACACCACCCCGGTGCCCTCACCGGCGCTGACGATCGTGCCCATGAAGGCCAGGTCGCTCGCGTCGGCCAGGTCGGTTCCGGGCGGCACCGGATGCGGTGCCTTCTCCGATCCGGTCGATTCCCCGGTCAGGATGCTTTCGTTGCATTCCAGGCCTGTGACGTCGATCAGCCGGACGTCGGCCGGGACCGCCTCCCCCAGCGACAGCCGGATCACGTCGCCCGGTACCAGCTCGCTGACGGCGACCGAAACGAACTCTCCGTCGCGGCGCACCAGCGCGTTGTGGTGCACGCTGGCGTGCAGTTCGGCGGCGGCCCGCTCGGCGCGGTACTCGTTGATGAAGCCCAGGCCGATGCTGGCCGCCAGGATGATGCCGATGATGACGGCCTGCATGCTGTCGCCCAGGAAGTACGAGACGACCGCGGTGCCGGCCAGCAGGATGAGCACCGCGTTGCGCAGTTGACGACCCAGCACCGCAAGGGCGTTGACGCGATGGGTCCGCACCGCGTTGGGTCCGTAACGCGTCAGCCGGGCGGCGGCCTCCGCGCTGGACAACCCGGCGGCCGAGCTGTCCAGGCTTCGCAGCACCTCGTCGAGGGGGGCGGCGGCGACCAGCATCGCCTTCGGGGCCTCCGAGCCGGTCAGCAGGTCAGCGGTCATAGCCAGTCCCTCCGCTTGAACATCACGTAGATCACCACCATCAGCACGGAAATCAGGGTGGTACTCGCAAGGAAGCCGGCGAGATGGCCGAAGCCGGGGTAGGGAACGTTCTGCCCGTAGAAGCCCGTGATCGCGGTGGGGACGGCGATGATGGCCGCCCATCCGGTCAGCTTCTTCATGATGGTGTTCAGCCGGGCGTCCTGCAGGGAAAGGTTGGTCTCGAAAATGGTTGTGACCATGTCCCGCAACGACTCCGTCCACTCCGACACGCGCAGCACGTGGTCATACAGGTCGGCGTACAGCGGGTCCAGTTCCGGAGCGGTGCCGACCTCGCGGCGGTGGTGCTGGATCGAGTTGACGACCTCGCGCATCGGCAGCGCCACCCGCCGCAGCGCCACCAGGTCCCGGCGCATCTGAAATGTCCTGCGCTGGAAGCTCGCCTGGCGCGGCGTGCCGTCGAACAGCTCGTCTTCGATGGCCTCGACACAGTCGTCCAGGGCCTCCACCGCGGCGAAGTGGCTGTCGACCACGACGTCGAGCAAGCCGTGCACCAGCGCGCCCACGCCGTACTGCTGGGCGCCGATCTCATCCCAGCGCCGGGTGAGCTGGCTGACGTCGAAGTCCTGCGTCAGCCGTACCGTGATCAGGCCGCGCGGCAGCACGAACGCCGAGATCCGCTGCATGGACAGCATGCGCCGCGGCTCGTCGGTCACCTCCTCCGCGACCCCAACGGCGTAGACGGTGAAGAAGGTGTGCGTCTCGTACGCGGTGGCCTTCACCCGCTCGGCCGCCGCCACGGCGTCTTCCACCGCCCACGTGTTGAGGCCGAGCTCGGCCGCCAGGCCGCACAACGCGTCGTGGTCCGGGGCGCACAAATCCACCCACACCAGGGTGTCGGGCTCGCCCAGATATCCCGAGATGTCGTCGAACGTGAAGTCTTCCTGCGGCTTACCGTGGCGCCAGACACGGCCCTGGATGTCCGGTGTGCCCTGCACGGCGTTATCTTCCCAAGCCCGCCCCCACCGGTGCCGCTCAGTAGGTCGAGATCTCGTCCGGCGTGGGCAGATCGCCGCTGACGATGAAGACCACGCGGCGGCCGACCTCCACGGCATGGTCGGCGAAGCGCTCGTAGAAACGGCCCAGCAAGGCGCAGTCCACGGCGACGGGAATGTTGTCCCGCCAGCCTTCGTCCAGCAGCGCGCTGAACAGGTTGCGGTACAGCTCGTCCATCGCGTCGTCTTGTTCGCGAAGCCGGGCGGCCTGCTGCGGGTCGTGGGAGATCAGCACCTGTTTTGCGCTTTCGCCCAACGTGATTGCCACCTTCGCCATGTCGGCGAAGCACGCGCGGAGGTCGTCGGGCAGTATCCGGTTCGGGTGTTCGCGCCGGGCGATCTTGGCGATGTGCACCGCCAAGGCACCCATGCGTTCGATGTCGGCGATGATCTGGATGGCGCTGAAGATCGCCCGCAACTCACCGGCGACCGGTTGTTGCAGCGCCAGCAGGGCGAACGCTTCCCGTTCGGTTTGCGCCCGCATCTCCACCATGCGGTCGTGCTCACGGATCACCTGTTCGGCGGCGTCCAGGTCGGCCTCCAGCAGGGCATCAGTGGCGCGCCGCATGGCGTCGTTGGCCAGGCCGCACATCTCGCCGAGCTGAACCGTCAACTCGGCCAGCTGGTGGTGGTAAGCGCTTCGCATAGCGCAACGGTGGCCAACGCGAGCGGTTTTGACAAGGGACAAAAGCCCCTCGAAAAGGGCCTCAATGACTTTTTCCCGCGCACGTTACCGCCCGTTAAGCTGCCGCTGTAACCCTTGCGGAACCGGGGGCACTGTAGACAATCGACCCGAGCCCGGAGAACACGGTGAGCACACGACGCGGCCTGCCCGGCCTGGGCTTGCTGACGGCTCCGTTGCGCGTCGCCGCGGTCGGCACCGAGCTCGCGGCCGGCACCGCCCTGCTGGGCGGGCACGTCGCGGCCAGCGTGGGCAGGTCACTGGTGCACGCCACGCCCGACGTTCCCGCCCTGACCCGCGCGGCGGCGGGCGCGGTCCTCGAGGCGGTGGGTGGCCCCCCGGCCCGGCGCGTCAGCGACAACGGACCCAGGCGGTGGATCGAGGTGCGCGGCCTCGACGGCGAACACGGCCCGGCGATCGCCACCGATGTGTTGGCGGCCGTCCGGGCGATGCCCGGGGTGCAGCAGGCCTACCTCAACCGCACGCTGGCGCGCGTGGTGGTGACCGTGGCCGACGACGGGCCGTCGGCGGCCGCCCTGTGCCGGAGCGTCGCGGCCGCGGAACGACGCGGCGGACGGCGGGCGGGCAGGGCCCTGCCGGCCAGCCTGCCCGGCGACGACGCGCTGCTGATGGGCCGGATGGTGGCGGCCACGGCCGCCTCCGTGGGCCTTGGCCTTTCGCTGACCGGCAGCCTGCTGCGACTGCCCCGGCTCCCCGACTTGGTGGCCGTGCCCCCGACCGTGGCCGACCACCTGCCGCGGCTGCGCCGCGAGCTGGAGCGACGCCTCGGGCCCGAGGGCACCGATGTGTTGTTCGGCATCGTCAACGCCACCTCCGCGGCCCTGACGCTGTCACCCACGGCGGCGGCCGCCGAGGCCGCCACCCGCACCATGCTGGCCGCCGAGGCGTGGAACGGCAGGCTGGCCTGGATCCGGCACGAGCCCGGCTTGGCCGAGCGGCCGGTGGCCGACGACGGGGTCTCGGCCCCCGTCGGCAACCCGGCCCCGCCGGACGGGCCCGCGGAGCGCTACGCCAACCGCGCCGGCCTGGCCGGCATCGGCGCCGCCGCCGCGGTCGGCCTGCTCACCCGCAACCCGGACGCCGCCGGCGCGGCCGCGCTGGCCGCCGTCCCCAAGCCCCTGCGGTCCGTGCGGGAAGCGTTCGGCTGCACGATGAACCGCGGCCTCTCCGGCCGCCACGACGCGCTGGTGCTGCGGCCCCGGGTATTGCGGACGCTCGACCGGATCGACGCGATCATGGTCGACCCTCGGGCGCTGTACACCGACGAACTGACGGTGAGTCGCGTGCTCGGGGTGGAGAATTCGGACCGCGCCCACGCCTGGGAAGCGGTCCGCGCCGCGCTCGACAACGACGGCCTGCAGCCCGGCTGGCACCAGCTGGCCGACATTGCCGGGGCCGGCAGCGTCGGCGAGGCGCTCATCAGCCCCGTCCGCGACCCGCTCGCGGCGGCGGTGCTCACCGAGGCGCGGCGGTCACAACCGCGCGTCTATTCCCTCGACGACGACGGATTGCGCTCCCTGGCACAGGGTTTCGACGAGTTGTATCCCGCGGCCGAGCCGGGCGGGTCGATCGACCACGCGGTAGCGGCGGCCGTGGCCGAGCTGAAGGCCGCGGGGAACACCGTGGCCCTGCTGACCACATCGGAGATGCGCGCCGCGCACCGGTCCGACGTGACGATCGGCCTGCTGCGGCCCCGACATTCCCCGCCCTGGGCCGCCGACGTGATCGCGAACGACCTGACGGGGGCCTGGCGCCTGTTGCACGCGTTGCCCGCCGCGCGCGCGGCCACCGACGGGGCAGTCCGGTTGTCCGCGTCGGCGTCGACGCTGGGCGCGTTGATGCTCATTCCCGGTGTGCCCGGGCGCAGTTCGGCCTCGGTCAACGTCGGCATGGTGGCCAGCCTGTGGTTCGGGTACCGGGCGGCCGTCAAGACCCTCCGGGATCCGCTGCCGGAGCCCGAAACCAGCCACGACTGGCACGCCTTGCCGGTCGCCGAGGTGCAGCGGCTGTTGCCCCGCCCCACCGAGGAGGACCGCGAGGAGGCGGCCGCGTGGTGGCGGCAGGTGCCGCCCCTTCGCGCGCTGCACGACGCGAGCGCGGCGTCGTGGGGGACCATCCACGACTTCGCCGACGAGATGCGCGGCGACCTGGCGGACCCGATCACCCCGCTGCTGGCCACCGGCGCGGCGGCCAGCGCGCTGCTCGGCTCCCTGCTGGACGCGGTGCTGGTGGGCAGCGTGCTGCTGGTCAACGCCGCCTTGTCGGCCGAGCAGCAGCTGCACGCCGAACGCACCCTGAATCGCCTGCTGGCCGTGCAGGATCCGCCGGCGCGACGACGGGTGGGCCCGCTGGACAAAGAGCGCCGCGAGAAGGTGCCGACCAAGCGGCTGCGGCTTGGCGACATCATCGAGGTCCACGCCGACGAGGTGGTGCCCGCCGACGCCCGGCTGCTGCACGCCTCGAACGTGGAGGTCGACGAGTCGACGCTGACCGGCGAATCGCTGCCGGTGGCCAAGCAGACCGAACCCACGCCGGGGGCACCGCTGGCCGAACGGACCTGCATGCTCTACGCCGGCACGACGGTGGTCGCGGGCACGGCGGTGGCCGTGGTGACGGCCGTGGGGTCGCGGTCGGAGATGCGCCGGGCGCTGGCGATGGCGCCCAGGAAACTGCAGGAGATCGGCCTGCAGCGGCAGTTGCGGCACATCACCCGCCGGGCCCTGCCGTTCAGCGTGGCGAGCGGCGGCCTGGTCGGCCTGCTCAGCGTGGCACGGGGCACCGGGTTGCGCGAGGCGGTGTCCAGCGCGGTCACGCTGATCGTCGCGGCCATCCCGGAGGGGTTGCCGCTGGTCGCGACGCTGGCCCAGCTGGCGGCCGCGCGCCGGCTCACCGGCGAGTCGGTGCTGATCCGCAACCCGCACTCGGTGGAGGCGCTGGCCCGGCTGGACGTGGTGTGCTTCGACAAGACCGGGACCCTGAGCGAGAACCGGCTGAAGGTCAAGGCGGTGCACCCGATGAAGGGGCAGACCCCCGGTGCGGTGCTGGACGCGGCGTTGAGCACCAGCTACGCCAGGCATACCCACCGTGTCGACCACGCCACCGACGACGCGATACAGCGGGCCGCCGGCGATCCCGCCCTGCGCGGCGACGGCTCCGAGCCGCAGCGGCTGACCCGGGACGCGTTCCTGCCGTTCCAGTCCGGCCGCCCGTTCGCGGCCGCATTGGTCGGCACCCGGCTGACCATCAAGGGTTCACCCGAGGTGCTCGCGTCGGCGCTGCTGCACGACGACCACCCGTTGACGCAGCAGGTCGACGAGATGGCGGCCAAGGGGTTGCGGGTGCTGGCGGTGGCCGAGCGCCAACTCAGCGCGGACGAGGCGGCGGCCGCGGCGGCCGATCCCGACCGGCTGGAGGCCCTGTGCTCCTCCGGGCTCACCCCGATCGGGCTGCTCGGGCTCGCCGACACCCCGCGGGCCGCTGCCCCCGGGCTGTTGAAGGAACTCGCCGCGCGCGACATCGGCGTCCGGCTGATCACCGGTGATCACCCGGCGACCGCGGCGGTGATCGCCCAGGAACTGGGCCTCGATGTCACCGCCGACCAGGTGATCACCGGCGCAGACTGGGAGGCACTCTCCGCCGACGGGCGGGCCGCCGCGGCGGCGTCGCGGGTGGTCTTCGCGCGGATGACGCCGGAACACAAGATCGACGTCGTGCAGACCCTCGAGCGGGCCGGGCTGGTGACCGCCATGGTCGGCGACGGCGTCAACGACGCCGCCGCGATCCGGGCGGCCAGCGTGGGCATCGGCGTGGCGGCGCGGGGCAGCGACGCGGCCCGCACGGCCGCCGACGTGGTGCTGCTCGACGAACGGATCGAGGCCTTGCTCGACGCGCTCGACGAAGGCGAGCAGCTGTGGCGGCGCGTGCAGTCGGCGGTGTCGATGCTGCTGGGCGGCAACCTCGGTGAGGTGTGCTTCGCCCTGTTGACCACCATCCTGACCGGGCGTTCGGTGCTCAACGCCCGCCAGATGCTGTTGGTCAACATGCTGACCGACGCGCTGCCCGCCGCCGCCCTGGCCGTCAGCCCCCAGACCGGCACGGCCGACGTCGACCGCGACGAGGCGGCGATGTGGCGGGCGATCGGCATCCGTGGGGCGGCGACCACCATCGGCGCCACGGCGGGCTGGACGATGGCCCGCGTGACCGGCCCGCCGGGCCGCGCGGCGACGGTCGCCCTGGTCGCGCTGGTCGGCGCGCAACTCACCCAGACCCTGGTCGACTCGCGCGCCCCGCTGGTGGTGCTGACGTCGGTCGGCTCGTTGGGCGTGCTCGCGGTGGTGATCAGCACCCCGGGCCTGAGCCAGCTGTTCGGTTGCACGCCGCTGGACCCGCTGGCCTGGGGTCAGGGCCTGCTGGCGGCGGCGACGGCCAGCTCCTTGTCCGCGGTCGCGCCCGACCTGATGTTGCGCGCGTCACACAGCGTGCAGCGGCGCTGGCTCGGCGTCGAGCCGGCGACCGGTCCCGAAAGGGCACAAAGTCCCACCACTTCGGTGCGGCCGGCCCTGTCGGGTTCCGACCGCCCCGCCGACGATTGAGGCGTGCATATGGAAAATCGCTTACAGCTCAAGCCGTACCGGTCCGTGTCGGAGCACATCGACGGTGCCTGGTGGCCGCGGACCACGAACCTGGTCGACGAGTTGCCTGGCCTGCTGGCGTCGGTGGCCGAGCGGCTGGGCCCGGTCGTGATGGTGGGCTATCGCCGCAACGGCTGGCAGGAGACGCCGCCGCTGGCCGAGATCGGCGGCCAGACGGTCGAACTGCTGGCGTTCACCAGCGACGAGCCGGCCAGCGTCATCCTGATCGGCGAGGACGGCCACCACCTCACGCTGCACGTCATCCGCCCCGACGCCGGCGAGGAGGTCGCCCGTCAAGCGCTGGAGCAGGCCCGGATGCCCGCCGACGACGCGGTGCCGCAACACAGCCATTCGACGGTGGCGCGATCCGTGGCCGATGTCGCCGACAAGCTGGCCCGCCACGAGGGGCTCGGCGACGAGCAACGGACCGCCCAGATCAAGCGCTGGTCCGAGGAGGCCGCCGAGCAGTTCGTCGACGCCCCCGTCCAGACCTTCGTACCGATCCTCGTCGAGCACATCGTCCGCAACCGGATGCTGGAGTCCCGCAGGGAAGCCGCCTCGCCGCAGCCGGCGAGCCAGCACTGACCGGTTGAGCGCGCCCGGTGGACGCCGCACTGCTCGACCCCGACCCCGCGCTCCTCGACGCCGCCGCCGTCGTCGACCGGCTGCGCACCGATCGCGAAGCGGGGTTGCCCGCGGCAGAGGCCGCCCGCCGGCTCGCCGCGGTGGGCGCCAACGACATCGAGAGCGTCCCGCCGCCGCCGGCCTACCGAAGGCTGCTGGCGCAGTTCCGCAGCCCGCTGATCTACCTGCTGCTCGCCGCGTTGGTCGCCTCGCTGGCGGTCTGGGTGGTCGAGGGAGCCGGCGGCTGGCCGGTCGACGCGGTGGTGATCGCGGTCATCCTCGTCCTGAACGCGCTCCTGGGGTACGCGCAGGAATCCCGCGCCGAGAAGGCGGTGAGCGCGTTGGCCCGGATGGCCGCGACGTCGGCGACGGTCATCCGGGACGGTGCGCGGCGCACGGTTCCCGCCGGCGACGTGGTGCCCGGCGACGTGTTGCTGCTGGCCGAGGGCGATGCCGTGGCGGCCGACGCCAGGCTGCTCTCGTCCGTGGGGCTGGAGCTGTCCGAGGCCGCGCTGACCGGTCTGAGCGAACCCGTGCTCAAAGATGCCCGGACGCTGCCTGGGCCGGCGGCGCTGGGCGACAGGGCGGACATGGTGTTCAAGGGCACCGCGGTCACCCGGGGCACCGGGCGGGCGGTGGTGACCGCGACGGGGATGGCGACCCAGACCGGTCAGATCGCCGGCCTGGTCCGCACGGTCGACCACGAGCCGACGCCGCTGCAGCGTGAGGTGGCCCGGGCCAGCCGGCTGCTGGGGATCGCCGTGCTGGTGATCGCGGTGGTAGTGATCGCGACGATCTTCGTGGTCTTCGGCATCCACACCGCCCACGACGTGGTGACGGCGGTGCTCCTGGGCGTCTCGCTGGCCGTGGCGGCCGTGCCGGAGGGCCTGCCCGCCATCATGTCGGTGGTGCTCGCCCTGGGGATGCGGCGGATGGCAGGTCTGAACGCCGTCGTCAAGGAGCTGTCCTCCGCCGAGACCCTGGGCTCGGCGTCGGTGGTGTGCTCGGGCAAGACCGGCACCCTCACGACCGGAGAGATGACCATCGTCCGGGTCGTCACTCCGCTTGGGGAGGTGAGAGTCACCGGCGCCGGGTACCGGCCCGAGGGTCGCCTCGAGCACGGCGGCGCGCCGCTGGGTGAGGGCGACGACCTGTGGCGGCAGGCCGCCCTGGTGCTCGACGGGGGCGCCGCCGCCAACGGTGCTACCGCGCTCGACATGCACGACGGCCAGTGGACGATCCGGGGCGATCCCGTCGACGCGGCCTTCCTGGTCGCCCGCAAGAAGCTCGGCGACGGGCCCCGCACGACGCCGACTGACGTGACGACGGGCGATCCCGGCGAGGTGCTCGGCCGGTGCACGCACCTGCGGGCCGGCGATCGGCTTGCGCCACTCGACGACTCGGCACGGGCCGCGATCCGAAGCGACGCGGAGCGGCTGGCGCTCGACGCCCTGCACACCGTGGCGGTCGCCTGCCGGTCCGACGGGCACCTGGTGTACCTGGGCATGGTGGGGATCACCGATCCACCCCGGCCGGAGGTGGCGGCCGCGATCGCCGAGGCGCGCCGCGCCGGCGTCCGGGTCGTGATGATCACCGGCGACCATCCGCGGGTCGCCGCGCGCATCGCCCGGAAGCTGGGTATCGAAGGCGGCGAGTCGGCCGTGTCCGGTGCAGAACTCGCGACGCTGGATGACGAGCAGCTGCGGGAAACGGTGCGCCAGCACTCGCAGTACACGCAGGTCGATCCGGCGGACAAACAGCGCATCATCGACGCGCTGCACGCCGACCATGAAATCGTGGCCGTCACCGGGGAGGGCATCAACGACGCGCCCGCGCTGAAGTCAGCCGACATCGGCATCGCGATGGGACGCTCCGGCACCGAAGTCGCCAGGGAAGCGGCGAACATGATCCTCGCCGACGACAACTTCGCGACCATCGTCCAGGCCATCCGCGAGGGCCGCGGCATCTTCTCGAACATCAAGAAGTCGCTGCGCTACCTGCTGTCGTCGAACATGGGCGAAATCTTCACGGTTTTCTTCGGGGTCGTGCTGGCCGGGGCGGTCGGCCTGGCGCAGGGCGATACCGTCGCGCTGCCGCTGCTGGCCACGCAGATTCTGTGGATCAACCTGCTGACCGACGGCGCACCGGCGCTGGCGTTGGGCGTCGACCCGCAAACCGAAGAGGTCATGAGCCGGCCGCCCCGCTCGGCCTCGGACCGGGTGATCGACGCGCGGATGTGGAACAACATCATCGTGATCGGCGCGGCGGTGGCGGCGGCCACGCTGCTCACCATCCGCATCTACGCCCCCGGCGGCCCCCTGCCGTCGTCGCTGGACACCGCCCGCACCGCGGGATTCACCGTGCTGGTGATCGCCCAGCTGATCAACGCCGTCAACGCCCGCTCGGAGACGCGGTCGGCGTTCCACCGGTTCTTCGCCAACCGGTGGTTGTGGGCGGCGATCGGGCTGTCGGCGCTGCTGCAGGTCGCCGTCGTTCAGCTGCCCGTCCTCAACACGGCCTTCACCACCACGCCGCTCTCGCTGAGTCAGTGGCTGGTCTGCATCTCCGTGGCCAGCACGGTCCTGTGGGTCAGCGAGATCCGCAAATTCATCCTGCGCCGCTGGACATCACGGCCGTGATCGCCTCGGCGTCGGCCGGGCCGGGCAGGCCCCAGTCGGGCTGGTAATCCAGCAACTGATCGACTCGGACGGTCTTCATGTCGACGTCGAGAAGCTCGATGGCCTCCAGCGGCACCAGCGCCGGATGGACGTAGCCGCAGGTGCGGGCCAACTGCAGCAGTTCGAACCGCAGGGTGGCCAGGTAGTTGGCGCAGCGCACCGATTTCAGGTCCGGGTCGAGGCCGTGCTGCAGCCACGGCGACTGGGTCGCCACGCCCGACGGGCAGCGGCCGGTGTGGCAGCGCTGCGCCTGGATGCAGCCGATCGAGAACATGGCGGTCCGGCCGACATTGACCATGTCGCAGCCGGTGGCCAGGGCCAGCAGCGCGTTCTCCGGGATGCCCAGCTTGCCCGACCCGATGAAGACCACGTCGCGGTGCAACCCGTGCTCGGCGAAGGCCCGGTACACCCGCGGCAGAGCCCACTTGAAGGGCAGGGCGACGTGGTCGGTGAAGACCAGCGGGGCCGCGCCGGTGCCGCCCTCGCCGCCGTCGACCGTCACGAAGTCAACACCGGTGCCGGTGCGGGCCATCCGCCCCGCCAGGTCGCACCAGAACCGCCCCTCCCCGACCGCCGACTTGATGCCGACCGGCAGGCCCGTCTCGGCGGCGATCGTCTCCACCAGCTCCAGCAGCCCGTCGACGTCATGGAACGCGGAGTGGCCCGCCGGGCTCCGGCAGTCCACCCCGGCCGGCACGCCGCGGATGGCGGCGATCTCGGGGGTGACCTTGGCGCCCGGCAGCACGCCGCCCAGGCCGGGCTTGGCGCCTTGGCTGAGCTTGATCTCGATGGCGCGGATGGACGGCGTGGCCGCCACCCGGTCGACCAGCCGGGGCAGGCTGAACCGGCCCTCTTCGTCGCGGCAGCCGAAGTAGCCGGTGCCGATCTGCCAGACCAGGTCGCCGCCGTGGAGGTGATACGGCGACACCCCACCCTCGCCGGTGGTGTGCAGGGCGCAGGCGATCGCCGCGCCCTTGTTCAGGGCGGTGACGGCCGCGCCGCCGAGGGCACCGAAGCTCATCCCGGAGATGTTGACCAGCGACGACGGGCGAAAGGCCTTGGCGCGGCCGCGCGCGGCGCCGAGCACCTTCGCCGCCGGCAGTGGCACCGCCGGGTCCGGGTGGTCGGGCTCACCGGCCGGCGCCGCGACGGGGAACGCGGCGTGCTTGACGATGGGATAGTTGTGCACCCGCTCCAGGTCGTTGTCGGTGCCGAAGCCGAAGTATCGGTTGGCCAGCTTCGACGACGTGTACACCCAGCGGCGCTGGTCACGGCTGAACGGCCGTTCCGCGTCGTTGTCGGTGACGATGTACTGGCGCAGCTCGGGGCCCACCGCTTCCAGCAGGAACCGCAGGTGTCCGATGACCGGGAAGTTGCGCAGGATGGTGTGGCGGCGCTGCAGCAGGTCCCAGCCCGTCAGCCCGGCCAGGCCGCCGCCGAGAAGCGCGGCCACCGCTCGCGGCCTCAAGAATCGAAGTCCGCGTAGACGCCCAGCAGGTCGCGGGCCGAGACGATGCCGACCAGCGCGCCGTCGCGCTCCACCAGCACGTGGCGGATGTAGCGGTCCATCATCCGGGCGGCGACCTGGTCCACCGAGGCTTCGGCGTCACACCACACCAGTTTGGTGCTGGCCACGTCGGAGACCGGGGCGGTCGCGAGATTCCGCCCGGCCGCCACCGCCCGCACGATGTCGCGCTCGCTCACCAGCGCGGCGGGCCGCGGGTCGTCGCCGACCGCGATCGCACCCACGTCGCAGGTCACCATGGCCCGGGCGGCGTCGGCGATCGTGGCGTCGGCGGGGACGCGGGCGACGGGGTCGCCGGTGATGGTGTGGATCGGCATGGAACCGGCGGAAGGACTTGCAGTCACGTCACCAATGCTGACCGGGACGCGCCGCCACCTGCTAGTGACCTGAGTCCTCAATCCCCGTCCATCCGGCCCTAGCCATCGCCGCGATGTCAGGGAAGGCTGACTGGCATGGACGTCGGGGCACGCGGGCGGCGGACCCTGCCCACCCGGTGGGTCGAGCCGGCCCTGGCCGCGGTGACCGCCGCCGCGCTGGCGGCCGGGGGGATCGCCTGGCTGGCCGGTGCCCGGCGGATCGCCGACGGCTGTTGGATCGCGGGCACGGTGGTGGCGGTGATCCCCGCGGTGGTGTGGGTCATCGCCGCGCTGCGCCGGGGCCGGTTCGGGGTGGACCTGATCGCGGTGTTGTCGCTGGTCGGCACCCTGCTGGTGGGCGAATATCTCGCGGGGGCGCTGATCGCGGTGATGCTCGCCGACGGGCGGGCCCTGGAGGCCGCGGCCGAACGCCGCGCGTCCCACGACCTGCGGGCGCTGCTGGAGCACGCGCCACGGTTCGCCCGCCGCCGCGTCGGCTCGGCAGTGGACGTCATCGCGCTGGATGACGTGGCAATCGACGATCTGCTGCTCGTCGGCCCGGGAGAAGTGGTGCCCGTCGACGGGCGCATTTCCAGTGCGGTCGCGGTGCTGGACGAATCGGTCCTGACCGGCGAACCGCTGCAGGTGGAGCGAACCGCCGGCGAACCCGTGCGCAGCGGGGTGGTCAACGCGGGCAGCGCGTTTGAAATGGAGGCCACGGCCACCGCCGCCGACAGCACCTACGCCCACATCGTCCGCCTGGCCGCGGAGGCCGGCGCGGAGAACGCGCCGGTGGTGCGGCTGGCCGACCGGTACGCGGCATGGTTCCTGCCGTTGACGCTGCTGGTGGCCGGCGCGGCGTGGCTGGCCAGTGGGTCCGCTGTGCGGGCGGTGGCGGTGCTGGTGGTGGCGACCCCGTGCCCACTGTTGCTCGCGGCACCGGTCGCCATCGTGTCCGGGCTGTCGCGGGCCTCGCGCCGCGGTGTGGTGATCCGCGGTGGCGGCGCTCTGGAAAACCTCGGCCACGCAACCACTTTGGTGATGGACAAGACGGGCACCCTGACCATGGGGTGCCCGGTCGTCATCGACGTGGCCGCCGCCCCCGGGCGCGACGCGATCGAGATCCTGCGGGTGGCGGCGTCGGTGGATCAGATGTCCCCGCATGTCCTGGCCGAGGCGATCGTCACCGCCGCGCGGGCCCGCGGCCTGCAGCTGTCCCTTCCGACCGAGGTCGTCGAGGAACCCGGCCGCGGCGTCACCGCCACCCTGGACGGTCACCGGGTGCACGTCGGCAAACTCTGGCACGACACCGCCAACACCGAATGGGCCCGCGCGGTGGTGAATCGCGCCCTGCTGGACGGCGCCGCCATCGCCTGGGTCTGCGTCGACGGGCGGCCCACGGGCGCGGTGCTGCTGCGCGACCCGCTGCGTCGTCACGCCCCGCGCACCCTGCGGCGGCTGCGCGAGGCGGGGCTGAACCGATTGGTCATGCTCACCGGTGACCGCACCGAGCCTGCCCGCGAGGTCGCGGCCGTGCTGGGCCTGGACGAGGTGTACGCCGAACAAAGCCCGGCGGACAAGGTGGCCGCCGTCCGCGCCGAGAAGGACCGCGCGGTGACCGTGATGGTCGGCGACGGGGTCAACGACGCACCCGCGTTGGCCGCGGCCAGCGTCGGCGTCGCGATGGGTGCCCGCGGCGCCACCGCGTCCTCGGAGGCGGCCAGTATCGTCTTGACCACCGATCGACTGGAGCGGCTCGCCGACGCGATGGACATCGCCCGGTGGTCACGACGCATCGCCGTGCAGAGCGCGGTCGTCGGCATGGCCCTGTCACTGGCCGCGATGACCGTCGCCGCCGCGGGGTGGCTGCCGCCGGCCGTCGGCGCACTGGTGCAGGAGGGCATCGACGTCGCCGTGATCCTCAACGCGCTGCGCGCCCTGCGCGGCAACCCCGACATCGAGGTCGACCTGCCGGCTACGACCGAACAGCTGCTGCGGCGCTTCGACGCCGAACACGACGAGCTGCGCGACGCCGTGGACCTGTTGCGCGACGCCGCCGACCGGCTCGCCGACGGGGCCGACGAGCCGGCTATGGAGGCCGTGCGCCACGCCCACACCGTGCTCACCGAGCGGATCATCCCGCACGAACGGGCCGAGGAGTCGGAGCTCTATCCGGCGCTGGCCCACCCGCTGGGCACCAGCGAAGCGACCGCACCGATGAGCCGGACCCATGCCGAGATCCAGCGACTCTCCGACCGGATCGGCGCGCACCTGGCGTTGGCCCAGAGCAGCGGAGCGATCGGCCCCGACCAGGTCGACGACCTGCTGGCGTGCCTCTACGGGCTGCACGCCCTGCTGCGCCTGCATTTCCTGCAGGAGGAGGAGAGCTATTTCACCCTGGCCGAGGACGAGCCCGGCCCGTCACGGCCGGAGCGCCGTCAGGCGTTGGGGCCCAAGCTATCCCGCTGACGGCGGTCGCTTCATGACGGTGCCGGGAAGCTCCGCGCCGATCTCGATGTCGTCGTAGTCCCGACCATCGCCGCGACCACCCTTGCCACCCATCGGCGGCCGCATCGGAGCTAACGGGAGGCCGGGCGGCTGCGCCGCGCCCGGCGGAAGCGGGGACACCGCCGAGGCCAGCTGCACCGGCGGCTGGACGCCGGGCAGCATCCCCACCGTCGCGGGCGGCATGCTCAGCTTGCCCACCAGGACGGAGACCCCCAGCGCGCCGCGGGGGGCCAGCGTCCCGGAACCGATCGCGTTCATCAAGCTGGCATCCGCCGACGCCAGGGCGGCCCCACCTTCGGCCAGGCCCTGGCTGATGTCGGCGCCCACGCCTTGGAGCGCCTGGGCCGCGTTGACCTGCGCGATGTAGCTGAGCAGGTTGACGGGAAACCCGCCCGCGATGAACTGGTTGCCCCAGGTGCTGAAATACCCGAACCAGCCCTTGTTGGGGTTGAAGGGGGTGACGCCGAGCGCGTCGATGACGGACCCGGTGGTCGACGAGCTGGTCAGCGCGTTCGCTGTGGGCGCGACCGTGGCCTGGGTGGTCACCGCCGAGGGATTGGCGACCTGTGGCGGTGGCGAGAACTGAGACAGCTTGACGGCGTTCAGCGACGTCGCGCCGTACCGGTACATCGCGGTGGAGTTGTTCACCCACATGGCGTTGTACTCGGCCTCGGTCTCGGCGATGGCCGGAGCGTTGATGCCGAAGAAGTTGGTGGCCAGCAACGTTGCCAACCGCGCCCGGTTGGCCGCCACGACGGAGGGGTGCACCACCGTCCAGTGGGTCAATTCGAATGCGGCCGTGACGATTTCCACCGAAGCGGCGATTTCCTGGCATTGCGCCGCGGTGGTGTGCAGCCAGGCGAGGTAGGGCTCGAACGCCTGGGCCATGGACAGCGCGGACGGACCCTGCCAGGTCGCCATCGTCGACGCCAACTCCGAGGCGTAGCTGCTGGCGGCCGCCTCCAACGCGGCGCCGAGCTCTTGCCATGCGCCTGCCGCGTCGATCATCGACCAGGCGCCGGGCCCGGCATGGATCAGCGCCGAGGTGATCTCGGGGGGCAGCAGGCCGAAATCGATCACGGGTCACCCGCCGGCACGGGGCGCACGAGTGCCGTCGCGCGTGCGCGATACAGGGCTCGCGCCGCCATCGACCTATCCGGCGGCGAAAAGCGGCTTCCGGAGTCGTGAGGAACCATGGTCGCCCCTCATCCGCCGCTGGGCGGTCGCTGGATCACCTTCTTCGGGAGTTCCGCCCCGTATTCGAGATCCTCGAACTTCTGCTGTTTGCGCTTGCGCCACCCGCTGCCGGCCGAGTTCGTCGCGGGGGCCATCATCGGCATCACCGGCATTCCGGTCAGCCCGGCGTCGGCCGGCAGGGGCGACACCGACGAGGCCAGCTGCACCGGCGTTTGCGTCGCCGGCAGCAGCCCCACCACCGCGGGCGGCGCCGTCAGCTTGCCCAGCGAGACCCCGACCCCCATCGCGGCCGCTGGCGCGCCCCCCGGGGCCGCCGAGATCGCGCCGGCCAGCCTGGTCACCGACGCCGCCAGCGCCCCCTCGCCCTCGGAGAGCCCCAGGCCGATGTCGCTGCCCACGCCCTGCAGCGCCTGGGCCGAGGTGTTCTGAGCCAGGTAGCTGAGCAGGTTGATGGGAAAGCCGGACGAGATGAACTGGTTGCCCCAGGTGCTCCAGTAGTTGAACCAACCGGAGTTCGGGTCGAAGCTGCTGATAGTCGAAGTGAGCGACGAGGCCGCATTACTCACCGTCGAACTCGTGGAGCCGGAGCTCAACAGGGCTGCATTAGACACCGCTGACTGCTGGCTGGCCGTCCCGCTCGGGCTGGTGATGGACAGCGGCGAATTGAACTGGGACAGCTGGCTCGTGGCCTGGCTGGTGGTCGCCTGATAGCGCGTCATCGCCGCCGAGTTGTTCGCCCACATGGTCTGGTACGCGTTTTCCGTCTGGGCGATCGCGGCCGTGTTCTGCCCGAACGTGTTGGTGGCGAGCAGCTGCGCCAGCCGCGTCCGGTTGGCGGCCACCACTGCGGGCTGCACCACCGCGGACTGAACGTCGCTGAAGGCCGCCGCGGCAGACTCCGCCGAGGTGGCCATTTGCTGGGCCTGCTGCGCGGTGGTGCGCAGCCAGATGAGGTAGGGCTGCACGGCCTGCAGCATCGCCATCGAGGATGAGCCGTCCCACGACTCGATCAACGACGACAACACCGAGGCATACACGGCGACCGAGTTCTCCAGCTCGACGCCCAGACTTTGCCACGCGCCCGCGGCCTCGATCAGCGAACCCGCTCCAGGCCCGGAGTGGATAAGCGTCGAGGTGATCTCGGGGGGCGCGAACAAGTCCATCACACCTCACATTGTCTATGCCGAGTACGCGGCCGGAAAATTGCGTTTACCAGGTTGCAAACACGCCGGAAACATTGAGCACTCACCCCCCAGGGTGCCCCCCAGATCCTTCCCCGTCGAGTCCCGGCTGGGACGAACGATATACCCCTGACCTTAGGGTAACCAAAGCATTAAACGACCGGGCCCTTTCCGGCGGCCGATCTGCCTTGGAATGGATTTCGCAGACGGTCACCGTGGCGCCGCGGGCTACCCGATCGCGGGCCGCCCACGCGGGCGCGATGCCCACTACAGGCCGGGCAGGCAGATGGGCGCTCCGTAGCACGGCGGCGGGCCAAGGGGGCGCCGCGGAGCATCCCCCTCCCAGACGAATTGGCCGACGTTGCCCATGCCCCCGACCGGGACCCAGTACCAGTGGTGGCAGACGCCCATGTCCCAACGGACGTCCGGCATCGGCAACGGTTGCCCCGGGCACCATTCGTGCGGAACCGTGAAGTTGTCCACGGGCAGTGGACGATTGAATTGGGGCGTCATTGTGGGGCCCGCCTGCGCGGTGCCCCCGGACAGCCCCAGGCCTATTGCCGCCACGCCGCCTGACAGCAGCGCGCCGGCGATGATCTTCCCGACTTTGCGATTGTGCGACATTGGCTCGCGCCTTTCCGATGTGGACTACGCGAATCAGCAGACAGCGAATGGTTCGCTACCGATCCCAAAAGCCGCTATGAAAGCGGTAGCGTCAGGTGTCGGGAGGCAATCATGAAGCGCGGCATCGTCGGAGGATTCGCTGTCCTGCTGATGGCCGCGGGGCCGATCGTCTCGTCGCCGCCGGCCAGCGCCGGCTGCCTGTACGGAGGACCCGTCCTCAGCAAGTGCGACGGACCAGTGCAGCCCGACGGCACCTGGCAGCGTTGCGTGGCAGTCGCCCGGTTGATTCCCAACGGCGCCAGTTCGTACCTCGTGCCCGACGGGCACTGCGATGTGATGGGCCCCGACCATCCCCCTTCGGATTTCACCTTCGCCGACCCACCGACGCACATCGACGGCTGAGGCCGGAACCCTCCCGGGAGCGTGGGGTGCGGGAGCCAATTCAAAACGGTGGCGGGTCGTCGTCGGTGGTGGCGTCGCGGGGCCGGTAATGCGCGGTGTCGCTTGGTTGCCGGACCGCGGTGCGGGCCATTCGATTCTGTCGACGTTCGGTGGCCACGCGCGCGGCGCGGTCCCGGGCGCGGGTGCGTCGTCGGGTCGGCATCATCGCCGTGCGCTCGGCGCAGTAATCCTGGAGCGGGTCGACTTCTGGGGCCGCGAGCGCCCCGGTGGCCCAGCACAGGCTCGGGAACAACAGCTCGCTGCCCGGGGTGGGTGACATAGGTGCGCCCAGCCGGGGAAGTCAGGATCAACGTCGCGTCGGGCAGCTGCTTCTCCTGCCAGCCCCAGAAGGTCTTGAGCAAATAATGCAGCCCCCTGTGCGAAATACACTTCAGGCCAAATAGGGCCGGTCGGCAGCGAACCTGGTGCAGGTCACAGTCTCGTATGAAGTTCGAGTCCCACAGAGAAGGCAAGCAGAGTAATAGCTAGAACTTCGAACCCTAAGCTCCATACGGCGAGGTCAGATTTTGCTTTGTTGCTCCGGCGCAGAGTCTTTATTGTCTCGACTTGACTTTCGATCCACATCTGCCTGGCGTCGTCCTCGGTTCTGCCCCAATTAGTGTCCTTGACCAGACTTTCAAGCGTGGCAGTGCTCAGTACTGAGTACGAGAAGCGATACGCCTGGATGAATATGGCAATCACTGCGGAGACGAGAAAGGCTGCCAGCGCGAGTGTTAGAAACCACACGGCAAAATGATTTTTGAATGTGTAGTCTTTGCCGGAAACGAAGATGGTCAGTCCGAAGATAAGCGTCAACATCGCCGTGCTGGTGGTCAAGATGGTGGCGCCGCGTCCCTCAACGCGCCTACGGCGGTCCTCCTCGCCTGCGAGCAGGATACCTACGAGCTTTTCGTACACCTGGCCGGCGGCTGAAGGTTTTGCGCCCTCGGGCGCTAAAGCTTCAGGCTTCGTCTTCGACTGGGCTGTCGGTGGACTCGTTTGTCCCCCAACCTCCGCCGAACTCATACACAACTTCTTCGTCGTTGGCTTCAGGACCTTCATCTGACCGCATCATGACACGCTCCACCTCCGCGTGATCGTCGGGTCCAAACCCCGCTCATTAAGGCACTTCCGTGTGGGAGCGTACGCCTCTGTCGGCCGAAATAGATGGATACTTTCCAGAGCTAAGAGAAACACATGGTGGGATACCGCCGCTCGAAACGCTCATCAACGCGGCGATCACCTCCGCCGACGACACCCGCTCCAGCAACCCCGAAGACTGACGGCAAGAATTCAGCCGAGCGTTCGGTCCGCCTTCCTGATGCAGCCGGAGCGCTCCTCCCCGTAGGCAACAAGACGATCGCGGCGAGGACGCCGCCCCCGAACGGCGCGAGGTAGCCGCCGGGCAGTGAATTCTCCCCGCTGACATTCCACAGGGCGGTGGCCTCATGCGCGACGACCGAAGCCAGAATCACCATCTAGGGCCGAGTTCGGCGGCTGACGAATTCGCGACGGGCGCCGGTCACCGGGTCGTCGAACTCGATGCGCTGCGCCAACAGCCGCAGCGGCGTGCTGAAGTCGTCGGGCGGCACGTCGATGATGTTGGGGTACAACGGATCCCCGTCGATCGGCAGGCCGAGGGAGGCCATGTGCACGCGCAACTGGTGGGTGCGCCCGGTGCGCGGGGTCAGCCGGTACAGGCCGTCCGGTGAAACGAGTTCGACGAACGTCTCCGCGTTGGGCGCACCGGGTTCGCAGACGGCCTGTAAAACGCCGCGCCGCTTGATGATCCGGCTTTGCACCACGCGGGGCAACGCCACGGCCGGATCCACGGCGGCGCGCGCCAGATACGTCTTGCGCACCAGCCCACGGGAAAACAGCGTCTGGTATGCGCCGCGTACCTCGCGGCGCGCCGTGAACAGCAGCACGCCGGCGGTCAACCGGTCGAGCCGATGGGCGGGGCTCAGCTCCGGCAGGCCCAGTTCCCGCCGCAGCCGCACCAGCGCCGTCTGCGCCACGTGTCGCCCGCGGGGCATGGTGGCCAGGAAGTGGGGCTTGTCGACCACGACGATGTCCGCGTCGCGATGCAGCACCGGGATGTCGAACGGCACCGGAACCTCATCGGGCAGCTCTCGGTACAGAAATACGTGCGATCCGGCGGGCAGCACCGTGGCCTCGTCGACCACCGCGCCGCCCGCATCGACGACCTCCCCGGCCAGCACCTTCGACCGCGCGGGCGCGCCGAACCGGTCGGTCAGCTCGGCCATCACCGGTCCCCCGCGCAGCCGCACCCGCGCCGGGCCCAGGCCGTCCCGCACCGGCAGTGGCGCGGGCCTCAATTGAGCGGCACCGGCTCGAGGATCTCGGCGCGGGCCTCCGGGGCGCTCGCGCGCAGTTCGTCGGCCGACACGTCATCGGGCTGGGCCTGCGAGAGGATCTCGGCCTCCACCCGCGCCGAGTAGTTCGACACCTCACGCTCCACGTCGGCCGCGCTCCAGCCGAGCACCGGGGCGACCACGTCGGCGACCTCGCGCGCACAGTCGACGCCGCGGTGCGAGTATTCGATGGAGATGCGCATCCGGCGGGCCAGGATGTCCTCGAGGTGCAGCGCCCCCTCGGCGGTGACGGCGTAGAGCGCCTCCACCTTGAGATAGCCGGGCGCCTCCTTGATCGGGGTGAGCAGGTCGGCGTTTCCGGACGCCAGCCCCAGCACGTCGCCGATCATCGAGCCGTAGCGGTCCAACAGGTGGCGCACCCGGTACGGATGCAAACCCTGCAGCGCCGCAACGTGTTCGGCCTGATTGACCAGTGCGAAGTAACCGTCGGCGCCCAGCAGGCTGACCTTCTCGGTGATCGAGGGCGCCACCCGGGCCGGGACGAACTGCGCCGCGGCGTCGATCGCGTCGGCCGCCATCACCCGGTAGGTGGTGTACTTGCCGCCGGCGATGGCCACCAGGCCCGGCGCGGGCACCGCCACGGCGTGTTCGCGGGACAGCTTGGAGGTCTCCTCGCTCTCCCCGGCCAGCAGCGGCCGCAGCCCGGCGTACACGCCGTCGATGTCGGCATGGGTCAGCGGGATGGCGAGCACCGTGTTGACGGTCCGCAGGATGTAGTCGATGTCGGCCTTGGTGGCCGCGGGGTGGGCCAGGTCCAGGTTCCAGTCGGTGTCGGTGGTGCCGATGATCCAGTGGCTGCCCCACGGGATGACGAACATCACCGACTTCTCGGTGCGCAGGATGATGGCGACGTCGCTGACGATGCGGTCGCGCGGGACCACCACGTGCACGCCCTTGGAGGCGCGCACCTGAAATCGCCCGCGCTGCTTGGACAATGCCTGAATCTCGTCGGTCCACACGCCGGTCGCATTGACCACGACGTGGCCGCGCACTTCGGTGATCGACCCGTCCTCGGAGTCGCGGACCCGCACGCCGGTGACCCGGTCGCCCTCGCGCAGCATCGCCACCACCTGGGTGGAGGTACGCACCACCGCGCCGTAGTGGGCGGCCGTGCGCGCGACGGTCAGGGTGTGCCGTGCGTCGTCGACGACGGTGTCGTAGTAGCGGATTCCGCCGATCAACGACGTCCGCTTCAAGCCGGGGCTCAACCGCAACGCGCCGGCACGAGTCAAATGCTTCTGCGCCGGAACGGATTTCGCGCCGCCCATCCGGTCGTAGAGGAAGATGCCCGCCGCGATGTAGGGCCGTTCCCACACGCGGTTGGTCAGCGGGAACAGGAACGGCATCGGCTTGACCAGATGGGGCGCCAGCGTAGTCAGCGACAGCTCCCGTTCGTAGAGCGCCTCGCGCACCAGGCCGAACTCGAGCTGTTCGAGATAGCGCAGCCCGCCGTGGAACATCTTCGACGAGCGGCTCGAGGTGCCCGACGCGAAATCGCGCGCCTCGACCAGCGCCACCTTGAGCCCGCGGGTGGCGGCGTCCAGCGCGCAGCCGGAGCCCACCACGCCGCCGCCGATGACGACGACGTCGAACTGCTCGGTGCCGAGCCGCTCCCAGGCCACCTCGCGGTGCTGCGGTCCCAGCACGGATGCCGGCGAGCCGAGCTCGCTGGGCGCGTGGATCGGATCGGTCACCGGGAAACTCCTGTCGGTTACTCGCCAGTAGGACGGTGTCGAACCAAGGCTAGTCCAGATCGTCGTGCGCCATCAGCCGACGAGCGGCCTCGGTGATCGACCCGGACAACGACGGGTAAACGGCGAGCGTCTGCGCCAGCTCGTTGACGGTGATGCGGTTCTGGACGGCCACCGCGATCGGCAGGATCAGTTCGGAGGCGATCGGGGCCACCACCACGCCGCCGATCACCACGCCGGTGGATTTGCGGCAGAACATCTTCACGAAGCCCTGCTGCAGACCCGACATCTTGGCCCGGGCATTGGTGCGCAGCGGGAGCATGATCGTGCGGGCCGACACCGAGCCGTCGTCGATCATCGTTTGCGGCACGCCGACGGCCGCGATCTCGGGCCGGGTGAACACCGTCGCCGCCACGGTGCGCAGCCGGATGGGGCTGACGCCCTCGCCCAGCGCGTGATACATCGCGATCCGGCCCTGCATGGCGGCGACCGACGCCAGCGGCAGCAGGCCGGTGCAGTCGCCGGCGGCGTAGATGCCGGCCACCGAGGTCCGCGACACCCGGTCCACGGTCAGGTAACCGCCGCGGCCCAGCTCGATGCCGACGCGGTCCAGGCCCAGGCCGCCGGTGTTGGGCACCGATCCGATGGTCATCAGGGCGTGGCTGCCCTCCACGGTGCGCCCGTCGGCCAGGGTGACCAGCACGCCGTCTCCCGCGCGGGTGACTGACTGGGCCCGGGCGTTCTTGACCAACTGAACGCCGCGCTCGGAGAACGCCTCCTCCAGGACCAGCGCGGCGTCGGCGTCCTCGTAGGGCAGCACGCGGTCGCGGCTGGCGACCACCGTCACCGGAACGCCCAGCTCGGTGTAGGCGTGCACGAACTCGGCGCCGGTGACGCCGGACCCGACGACGACGAGGTGCTCGGGCAGCGCCTCGAGGTTGTAGAGCTGCCGCCAGGTCAGGATCCGCTCGCCGTCGGGCTGGGCCGACGGCAGGACCCGAGGGCTGGCGCCGGTCGCGATCAGCACGACGTCGGCCTCGAACTCGCTGGTGGTGCCGTCGCCGGCGGTCGCCCTGACGCGGTGGCAGGCCAGCCCGGGCGTGGGGTCGATCAGCTCGCCGCGGCCGGCGACCACGTGCACGCCCACGGCGAGCAGCTGTTCGGTGATGTCGGCCGACTGCTCGGTGGCGAGCTGCTTGACCCGGGCGTGTATCTGCGGCAGGGAGATCTTGGCGTCGTCGATGTCGATGTCGAACCCCAGCCGCGGCGCCCGGCGCAGCTCGGTGCGCAGCCAGGTGGAGGCGATGAAGGTCTTGGAGGGGACGCAGTCGTCGAGCACGGCCGCGCCGCCGATGCCGTCGGAGTCGATGACGGTGACGTGAGTGGTGTCCGGGTGGGAGGTGGCGGCCACCAGGGCCGCTTCGTAACCGGCCGGGCCTCCACCGAGGATCACGATGCGGGTCGCCACAGCCCCAACCTAGCGGGGCCCCCGGTGACCCTGCAGCCCGGCGAGGGCCCTCGGGAGAAGACCGCGCCCGCATCCGACGTCTAAGCTTTCCCCGTGCCGCTCTACGCCGCCTACGGGTCGAACATGGATCCTGAGCAGATGCTCAAGCGCGCACCCCATTCGCCGATGGCCGGAACGGGCTGGCTGCACGGCTGGCGCCTGACGTTCGGGGGCGAGGACATCGGCTGGGAGGGCGCGCTGGCCACCGTGGTCGAGGACCCGGATTCCAAGGTGTTCGTCGTGCTCTACGACATGACCCCGGCGGACGAGAACAACCTCGATCGGTGGGAGGGCTCGGAGTTCGGCGTGCACAAGAAGATCCGGTGCCGGGTCGAGCGCATCTCGTCGGACACCAGCACCGACCCGGTGCTGGCCTGGTTGTATGTGCTCGACGCCTGGGAGGGTGGCCTGCCGTCGGCGCGGTATCTGGGCGTGATGGCCGATGCAGCCGAAATCGCCGGAGCCCCAAGCGATTACGTGCACAACCTGCGAACACGGCCAGCCCACAACGTCGGCCCGGGCACCGGCTAATCCCTTCCCGCGAGCGACCGTGTCTGTACGGCGACACGCCGTTGTGAGCGGAAATTTGCGGTCGCTCGCGAGACGTCACGCGGCGCGGGCTCGCTCCAACTGTGCCTCGAGCCGGCGGATGAGTTCCCACGGCCGGCGCCTGACGTCTTCGGCCACGATGGCGACCACCGCCCAGCCCATCTCCTGGAGCGCCGAGGAACGTCGGCGGTCACGGATGAAGGCATCGGGCCCGCTATGCCAATCCACGCCGTCGTATTCGGCGGCGACACGCAGATCTGGCCAGGCGAAGTCGAGCCGCCAGACGCGGCCCGGCAGGTCCACGACCTCGTATTGAAGGACCGGCGTCGGCAAACCGCCGTCGATCATTACCAGCCGTGCCTCGCTCTCCATTGGCGACTCCGCCAATGGGCTGGCCAGACCCAGCAGTTGGCGGACGGTCACAATCCCGCGACGGCCGGACTGTCCAGCGATGGCCCGCGCCAGCTCGCTAGGCATGCAGGCGCCGCTGCGCAAGGCTGCGTCCAGCGTTGCGAGCCCTCTGGACCGGCGAAGACTGCGGGCGACCTCGATCGCCGTCCACGCGGGGGCGGTGACAGGGCGTCCACCGACCATGGTCAATGGGGCGCCGTCACGCCGGTGCACTATCAGTCCGTCGGACGATCGCAGTCGGCGGCCATCCGGCTCGAGCACGTGCAGCGCGGGCGTCGACTCGGTGTCGAAGCCGTACGCGGCGGCGGCTGTACCCATGCATGCGGCGACGCTGGTGCCGGTTGCCAAATCCAGGCCACGGAGTTGCAGCGCGGTGGTCAGTTCGCCCCGGCCGTAGATGCCATGCCAAACCTTCTGCATCTCAAGGTCCAACGCCCGACGCGGCAGGTACGTCAGAGCCTGCGCGGACGTGACGACGCCGCCCTGGGCGTCGAGCAGCCGGCTGAGCTCTGGATGCATGCGGGCCATGGTGGGCAGGCTCCGCCACGCCGACAACTCACCCTGCCGAGCGACCGCAAATTGCCGCTCACAGCGGCGTGTCGCCGTACAGACACGGTCGCTCGCGCTGTGGAAAAGCTAGAACGCGGCGGCCTGCTCGACGATGTTGACCATCACGCGCAGCCCGATCGCCAGGGCGCGCTCGTCGAGGTCGAACGTCGGCTGGTGCAGGTCCAGCTGCGGCCCCTGACCCGGCCACACGCCCAGGCGCGCCATCGCGCCGGGAATCTCCTCGAGGTACCAGGAGAAGTCCTCGCCCCCGCCGGACTGGCGGGTGTCGGCCAGCGCGTCGGGGCCGATGGCCTCGATCGCGTGGGTGAGGATGCGTGTCGAGACGTCCTCGTTGACCACCGGCGGCACGCCGCGCCGATACTGCAGCGTGTGGTCGATGCCCAGCGGCGCGAGCAGCGAGGACACCGTCTCCCGGATGATCTCCTCGAGCCCTACCCAGGTCTGCCGGCTGGCGGTGCGCACCGTGCCACCCAGCACCCCGGTCTGCGGGATGGCGTTGGCGGCGACCCCCGCGTTGACTGCGCCCCACACCAGCACCGTGCCGTTGCGCGGGTCGATGCGGCGCGACAGCACCCCGGGCAACCCGGTGATCAGCGTGCCGAGGCCGTAGACCAGGTCGGCGGTCAGGTGGGGGCGCGACGTGTGCCCGCCCGGGGAGTGCAGGGTGATCTCGATCTGGTCGGCCGCCGAGGTGATGGGGCCGTGGCGCACCGCGATCTGGCCGACCTCCAGCCGCGGGTCGCAGTGCAGGGCGAAGATCCGCGACACCCCGGAAATGGCGCCGGCCGCGATGGCGTCGATCGCGCCGCCGGGCATCAACTCCTCGGCGGCCTGGAAGATCAGCCGCACCCCGACCGGCAGCTCCGGCACCGACGCCAGGGTGAGCGCGGTGCCGAGCAGGATCGCGGTGTGGGCGTCGTGGCCGCAGGCGTGCGCGACGTTGGGCATGGTGGAGGTGTAGGGCGCGCCGGTCCGTTCCGCCATGGGCAGCGCGTCCATGTCCGCCCGCAGCGCGATCCTGGGCTCGTGTTCGGGGCCCAGGTCGCAGACCAGCCCGGTGCCACCGGGCAGCACCTTGGGGTTGAGCCCCGCGTCGGCCAACCGCTCGGCGACGAACTGGGTGGTGGCGTACTCCTGCCGGCCGAGCTCGGGGTAGCGGTGGATGTGCCGGCGCCACTCGACCAGGTTGTCGTGGTGTGCGGCCAGCCAGGAGGTGGCGGCATCGGCGAGGCTCATGCGGGCGCCCGCCGTTCCTGCGCGGCCATGACGCGGTCGCGCTCGGCGGGCGTCTGGGCCAGCTGAACCACCGTGCGGGCCAACATGATCGCTCCGTCGACGACGGCGCGGTCGGCGCTGGGGCCGGCCGCGGCGGTGGCGAAGGCGCGCTGGTGCACCGTGGCGCCACCGGCGTCGACCCCGACCACCGGGTGGATCCCCGGCAGCACCTGGGTCACGTTGCCCATGTCGGTGCTGCCCATGGGCAGCGCCGCCTCGAACTCGCGGGCCACCGGCTCGCGCCCCAGCCGGCGCATCTCCTCACGGAAGACGTCAGCCAGCCATGCGTCGGGCGTGAGCTCGTCGTAGGCGGGGGCCGGGTTGTCGATTTCGTATTCGCAGCCGGTGGCCAGCGCACCCGCGGCGAAGCACGCGTACATCCTGCCCTCCAGCTGTCTCAGCGAATCCGATTCGACGGCCCGCATCGCATACTCCAGCGTCGCGTGCCCGGGGATGACGTTGACCGCCTGCCCGCCGTCGGTGACGATCCCGTGCACCAGTTGACCCGGGGCCAGTTGCTGCCGCAACAGCCCGACGGCCACCTGCGCGACGGTCACGGCGTCGGCGGCATTGATCCCCTGATGCGGCGCGACGGCAGCGTGGGATTCCTTGCCACGGTAGTGCACCGTCGCCTCCGACAGTGCCAGCGAGCGGGCCGCCGCGATGTCGGCGGGCCCCGGATGCAGCATCACCGCCGCCGCGATGTCGTCGAACACCCCGGCGGCCAGCAGCAGCGCCTTGCCGCCGCCCATCTCCTCGGCGGGGGTACCGATCAGCGCCACCCGCAGGCCCAGCTCGTCGGCCACCTCGGCCAGCGCCAGCGCGGTGCCCACCGCGGACGCCGCGATGATGTTGTGGCCACAGGCGTGCCCGATCTCGGGCAGCGCGTCGTATTCGGCGCAGACCCCGACGGTCAGTGGGCCGCTGCCGAAGTCGGCGCGAAACGCAGTCTCCAGGCCACCGGCGGACGCGGTGATCTCGAAACCGCGCTCGGCGACCAGCGCCTGGGCCTTGGCGCAGCTGCGATGCTCGGCGAACGCCAGCTCGGGCTCGGCGTGGATGGCGTGGGACAGCTCAACCAGGTCGGGGCCACGTCGCCGCACGACATCCTCGACCCTGCCTGAGGGGTGGTCCAATGCGGAGGTGGGCATCCTCGCAGTATCCCACCGCGACGAAGAGCGCCGGGGCTACACCAGTCCGGCGATGAATCCCGCCGCCTGTCCGGGGTACGGCGCCACGCCGTAGTCGTGGTGGGCCTCCCGGTCCCGGCCGCCGACGACGCACACCGGATCACCGGGGCTGCAGATGTCGATGGCGCGGCCGGCGAACAGACCGGTCGTCGAAAGCGGTGTGTTGAAGCGATTGCCGGGATTGCCGAACACCGCAACCGCCCTGACCTTGCCGGCCAGGCCGGGATCCAGCTCGGGCGCCGAGCCGAAGTTGCCGATGGTGTTGCCCAGCGGCGGCACCCCGGCCAGCATCGAGACCGCGGCGGCGCCCTGGGAGAAGCCGCCGAGCACCAGCTTCGTCCCCGGGCACTGGTCGACCATCTGCGCGATGTGGTCGCGCGCGTCGTTCGCGGCGTCGGCGGTCTGCAGGAAGTTGTAGCTGGCCGGATAGTTCACCGCGTACGCGTCGACGCTGCGCGAGCCCAGCGCGGGCTGCAGCGCGGCCAGCAGCGCGTCCCCGGCCACCCCCAGGCCGGGCGGCTCGGCGGTGCCCCGGGCGAAGATCAGTTGCACATCGGGGCACCCGTCGGCCCGCGCCGTTGCCGCCGCGCCGCTCGTGATCGAAAACACCGACACCGCAACGGCGACGGCCAGGCCGACGACCGGCCACCTACGAAGATCCATGCGGCAGATTTTCACATATCCCGGCGGGCACCATCGCGGCGCTCGATCCGGCGGCCCGCACTAGGCTCCCCGACTGTGAGCGACGTCGCATCCGATCCCGCCGGCCTCGCGCGGCGGGCGGCGCAATTCATCGGGGAGCGCACCGGCGTGGCCGAGCACGACGTCGCCGTCGTCCTCGGATCGGGGTGGCGGCCCGCGGCGGACGCCCTTGGCACTCCGACCGCCGTGCTGCCCCAGGCCGACGTGCCGGGCTTCGCGCCCCCCACGGCCGTGGGGCACACCGGCGAGCTGATGTCGACGCGTGTGGGCGAGCGCCGGGTGCTGGTGCTGGTCGGCCGCGTGCACGCCTACGAGGGCCACGACCTGTGTCACGTCGTTCACCCGGTGCGGGCGGCCTGCGCGGCCGGCGCGCGCATCGTCGTGCTGACCAACGCGGCCGGCGGTCTGCGGACCGACATGGCGGTCGGCCAGCCGGTGCTGATCAGCGATCACCTCAACCTGACCGCGCGTTCGCCGCTGGTCGGCCCGCAGTTCGTGGACCTGACCGACGCCTACGCGCCGCGGCTGCGCGACCTCGCCCGCCAGGTCGACCCGGGGCTGGCCGAGGGCGTCTACGCCGGGCTGCCGGGGCCGCACTACGAGACGCCCGCCGAGGTGCGGATGCTGCGCACGCTGGGCGCCGACCTGGTCGGCATGTCGACTGTGCACGAGACCATCGCGGCCCGGGCGGCCGGCGCCGAGGTGCTGGGGGTGTCGCTGGTGACCAACCTGGCCGCGGGGATCGGCGGCCAGCCGCTGAGCCACGCCGAGGTGCTCGCCGCCGGCGCCGCGTCGGCGAGCCGGATGGGCGCCCTGCTGGCCGACGTCGTGGCCCGGTTCTAGCGATGACGCCCGAGGAACGGCGGCGACCCGCGGCCCCCGGCGACGCCGGGCTCGCGATCGCCGCGGCGGAGTGGGTCGCGCACGATCCCGACCCGGCGACGGCCGCCGAGCTCGCCGCCTGCGGGCCCGACGAACTCGCCGCACGCTTCGCCCACCCACTGAAGTTCGGCACCGCGGGCCTGCGCGGCCCGGTGCGCGGCGGCCCCGACGCCATGAACGTGGCGGTGGTGTCGCGGGCCACCTGGGCGGTGGCGCGGGTGCTGGACGCCCGCGGCCTGGCCGGCTCGCAGGTCATCGTCGGGCGCGACTCCCGGCACGGCTCCGCCGTCTTCGCCACGGTAGCCGCCGAAGTGCTTGCCGCCCACGGATTCTCGGTGACGCTGCTGCCCGGGCCGGTCCCCACGCCGGTGGTTGCGTTCGCCGTGCGCCGCGCCGGGGCCGCCGCCGGGATACAGATCACCGCGTCACACAACCCGCCGACCGACAACGGCTACAAGGTCTACACCGACGGCGGCATCCAGATCGTCTCCCCCACGGACCGCGAGATCGAGGTGGCGATGGCCGCGGCTCCCCCGGCGGACGAAATCGACAGGGCGCCGGTGCAACCCGCCGTCACCGATGTCGTCGAGCAGTACGTCGAGCGCGCGGCCGGCGTGCGGCGCGGCACCGGCCCGGTGCGGGTGGCCCTGACCCCGCTGCACGGGGTGGGCGGCGTCGTGGCGGTGGAGGCGCTGCAGCGCGCCGGCTTCCCGCAGGTGCACACCGTGGGAGCCCAGTTCGCTCCCGACCCGGACTTCCCCACCGTCGCCTTCCCCAACCCGGAGGAGCCCGGCGCCACCGACGCGCTGCTCGCCCTCGCGGCCGACGTCACCGCCGACGTCGCGATCGCGCTCGATCCCGACGCCGACCGCTGCGCGGTTGCCGTCCCCACCGAATCGGGATGGCGAATGCTGTCCGGCGACGAAACCGGTTGGCTGCTCGGCGATTACATTCTGTCGCACATCCCCGATCCGCGAACGGCGGTGGTGGCCAGCACCGTGGTGTCGTCGCGGATGCTGGCCGCGATCGCCCACCACCACGGCGCCACCCACGTCGAGACGCTCACCGGGTTCAAGTGGCTGGCGCGCGCCGACGCGAACGCGCCCGGCGACACCCTGGTGTACGCCTACGAGGAGGCGATCGGGCACTGCGTCGACCCGGACGCCGTGCGCGACAAGGACGGCATCAGCGCCGCGGTGCTGGTGTGCGATCTGGTGGCGGCGCTGAAGGACGGGGGCCGTTCGGTGACCGACGCGCTCGACGACCTCGCCCGGCGGCACGGCGTGCACGACGTCGCCGCGGTGTCGCGCCGCGTCGCCGACGCCGCCGAGGCCGCCGACCTGATGCGGCGGCTGCGGTCGGCGCCACCGGCGACGCTCGCCGGGTTCGACGCGACCGTCACCGATATCACCGACGCGCTGATCTTCACCGGGGGCGCCGGTGACACGACTGTCAGGCTGGTGGTGCGGCCTTCCGGGACCGAGCCGAAGCTGAAGTGCTACATCGAAGTTCGCTGCGCGGTCAGCGGCGGCCTGCAGGATGCGCGGCGGCGCGCCCGCGCGTTGCGCGACGAGGTGGTGTCGGCGGCCGCGAACCTGTGAGCTAGCGCGGCCCGTACTGGCGGTCGCCCGCGTCGCCGAGACCCGGCACGATATAGGCGTTCTCGTTGAGCCCGTCGTCGACCGCCACGGTGAACAGCCGCGCGTCGGGCACCGTCTTCTCAAGCGCCGCAACGCCTTCGGGGGCGGCCAGCGCACACAAGACCGTGATGTCGGTCGCGCCGCGCTCCAGCAGCAGCCCCACGGTGTACTTCAGCGACCCTCCGGTGGCCAGCATCGGATCCAGCACCAGCACCGGCACGCCGGCGAGCCGGTCGGGCAGCGACTCGAAATACCCACTCGCCTGGTGGGTTTCCTCGTTGCGGGCGACGCCGACGAATCCGACCCGCGCCTGGGGCAGGAGCGCAAGCGCCTGGTCGACCATGCCGAGCCCGGCCCGCAGCACCGCCACCAGCAGGGGCGGCTCGGCCAGCCGTTCCCCCAGCGCCTCGGCCAGCGGGGTGTGGACCGGGAAGGTCTCGCGGGGCGCGTCCCGGGTGGCCTCGTAGATCAACATCGCGGTCAAGTCACGCAACGCCGCCCGGAATCCGTCGCTGTCGGTGCGTTTGTCGCGCATCGTCGTCAGCCGGGCGACCGCCAGCGGGTGATCGACAATGCGCACCTCCACGGTGTTCGACCCTATATAACGATCCGGCCGCATTTCGTTAACGCCCCGCCGAAACGGCCCGCGTCGAAGCCGTCGGGGCGCCCTGACCGCCACTATGCTCCCGTGGTGCCCAGCGGAATCCCGGCTGCAACCCGCCTGACGGACAGGGCATTACGAGTTCTCGGACTCCTCGCCGCGGTGGCCCTGCTGCAGCCGGCGCCCGGCCCACCGGCTCCGCGGATAGGCCTCGCGGCAGCGGCCCTTCCGCAGCCGGCGCACATCGTGATCGTGGTGGAGGAGAACCGCTCCGAGGCCAACATCATCGGCAACAAGTCGGCGCCCTTCATCACCGCCCTGGCCGCGGCCGGCGCCAACATGACCCAGTCCTACGCCGAAACACACCCGAGCGAACCGAATTACCTGGCGCTGTTCGCCGGCAACACCTTCGGCGTGACCAGCGACACGTGCCCGGTCAACGCCGGCGCCGCACCCAACCTGGGTTCCGAATTGCTGGCGGCGGGGTACACGTTCGCCGGCTTCGCCGAAGGCCTGCCCGCAGTGGGCTCGCCGGCGTGCACCGCCGGGAAATACGCGCGCAAGCACGTGCCGTGGGCCAACTTCACCAACGTCCCGCCGGCGAACTCCCTGCCGTTCTCGGCCTTCCCGATGGGCAACTACGCCGGCCTGCCCACCGTGTCGTTCGTCATCCCCAACAACGACGACAACATGCACGACGGCTCCATCGCGCAGGCCGACGCCTGGCTGAACCGCGAGCTGTCGGGCTACGCCAACTGGGCGGCGGCCAACAACAGCCTGCTGATCGTGACGTGGGACGAGGACGACGGCGGAAGGCGCAACCAGATCCCGACGATCTTCTACGGCGCCCACGTGCGCCCCGGCAGCTACAGCGAGCAGATCAACCACTACACCGTGCTTTCCACGATCGAGCAGATGTACGGGCTGCCCAAAACCGGCTACGCCGCCGGCGCACCGCCGATCACGGATATCTGGGGCTAGGTCGGGGCTAGCCGCGCCGGGCGCCCTCGGCGGCCGTCGCTATTGTGTGCCGCATGGCTGCTGACCTCGTGCCCATCCGCCTGAGCCTGTCCGACGGTGACCGCTACACCGTGTGGGCACCCCGCTGGCGCGACGCCGGCGACGAGTGGGAGGCGTTCCTGGGCAAGGACGAGGACCTGTACGTGTTCTCCTCGGTCGCCGACCTGGTCGCGTTCGTGCGCTCCGATACCGACAACGACCTGGTCGACCACCCGGCGTGGAAGGACCTGACCACCGCCCACGCGCACAAGTTCTCACCAGCCGAGGACAGGCAGTTCGACCTGGTCACGGTCGAGGAGTTGGTGTCGGAGAAGCCGACCGAGGAGTCGGTGACCTCGCTGGCCCGCACGCTGGCGCTCGTCTCGTCCATCGGCTCGGTGTGCGAGCTCGCGGCGGTGCTGAAGTTCTTCAACGGCAATCCGACGCTGGGCACGGTGTCGGGCGGGATCGACCACTTCACCGGCAAGGCGGGCCTCAAGCGCTGGAACGCGATCGGCGAGATCATCGGGCGCGGCTGGGACGACGTGCTCGGCGCCGTCGAGGGCATCGTCAGCACGCCCGAGGTCGACGAGAAGCTGTCGGCCAAGGCCGCCGACGAACTCGACGAGGAGCCCGAGGAGCCCGACACCGAAGACGTCGAGGACACCGAGGCGGCCGCCGAGGCCGACGAGGAAGCCGACGCGGAGGCGGACGAATCCGCGGAGGGCGGCGACGAGGAGGACGAGGAACCGCGCGCGGCCGGCGACACGGTGATCCTGGGCAGCGACGAGGATTTCTGGCAGCAAGTGGGCATCGACCCGATTCGGATCATGACGAGTTCGGGGACCTTCTACACGCTGCGGTGCTACCTCGACGACCGCCCGATCTTCCTGGGCCGCAACGGGCGCATCAGCGTGTTCACCTCCGAGCGCGCGCTGGCCCGCTACCTCGCCGACGAGCACGACCACGACCTGGCCGACCTGAGCACCTACGACGACATCCGCACCGCCGCCACCGACGGTTCGCTGGAAGTCAAGGTCACCGAGGACAACATCTACGTGCTCAGCGGGCTTGCCGACGACATCGCCGACGGTCCCGACGCCGTGGACCGCGACCAGCTGGAGCTGGCCGTCGAGCTGCTCCGCGACATCGGCGACTACTCGGAGGAGGGCACGGTCGACAAGGCGCTCGAGCCGGGCCGCCCGCTGGGCAAGCTGGTGGCCTACGTGCTCGAGCCCGGCTCGGTCGGCAAGCCCGCCGCGCCGTACGCCCCGGCGGTGCGGGAGTGGGAGAACCTGGAGCAATTCGTCGACGGGCGGCTCAGGCGCGAGTAGCCCCCGTTTGACGGGCCGGTGAGTCTCATCTTTACTGGCGGGTGTCGCTTCCCGGGATAGGCCCGTTACCGCTGTACGGCTTTCAACGCCCCGGCATGCTGCTGTTCGGTTTGCTCCCGCTGGCTTTGCTCGCGGTGTACGTCCTGGTCCAGTCCCGCCGCCGGCGCCGGCTGCGCCGGTTCACCGAGGCGAGCGTGCCGCAGTCGCCGACGCGGCACATCCCGATCGCCGTGTCGCTGCTCAGCCTGATCCTGCTGACCGTCGCGCTGGCCACACCCACCCACGACATGCGCATCCCGCGCAACCGCGCGGTGGTCGTGCTGGTCATCGACATGTCGCAGTCCATGCGGGCCACCGACGTCCCCCCCAACCGGCTCAAGGCCGCCGAGGAGGCGGCCGCCCAGTTCGCCACCCAGCTGACCCCGGGCATCAACCTCGGACTGGTGGGCTTCGCGGGCACGCCGTACCTGCTGGTGCCGCCCACCCCGCAGCACCAGGCGACCATCGATGCGCTCAAGAAGCTCGATTTCGCCGACAGCACCGCCACCGGCGAGGCCATCTTCACCGCCCTGCACGCGGTCAGCGCCACCGCCATCACGGGCGGCGACACCCCGCCGCCGGCCCGCATCGTGCTGCTCTCCGACGGCAAGGAGAACAAGCCGTCCAACCCCAGCGACCCGCATGACGGGGCCTACACCGCGGCGCGGCTGGCCCGCGACGAGGGCGTGCCCATCTCGACGATCTCGTTCGGCACCAAGACCGGCGAGATCGAGATGGACGGGCAGCGGGTCGCCGTCCCGGTTGCGACGGACCAGATGAAGATGATCGCCAAACTCTCCGGCGGGCAGTCCTACACCGCCGGCAACCTCGCCGAGCTCTCCAAGAGCTACAACGCCATCGAGAAGGACATCGGCTACCGCACCGTGCCCGGGCCGGGCAGCGCCGGCTGGTTGCGGCTGGGCGTCATCACCGCGCTGATCGCGACGGCGCTGGCGCTGCTGATCAATCGGCGGCTGCCGGTCTGACCGGTCAGGAGGGCAGCCGGCGGTTGAGGAACAGGCCGGCCAGGACGGCGCCCGCCATCGCGACGGCGCCCAGCAGCATCCAGGCCAGGCTGGCGTCGCCCTTCACGGTCTCGTAGCCGATCTGGCGCTGCAGGGTCGAGTAGACGTTCTTCAGCGACTCCAGGCTGTCGGCGTGGAACGACTGGCCGTCGGTGATCTCGCAGATCTTCTGCAGCGTCTGATCGTCGACGGGCACCGGGATGGTGGCGCCCTCGTACTCGACGGTGCCGTACGGCGTCCCGAACGAGATCGTGGAGATCTGCACGCCCTCGGCCTTGGCGGCCCGGGCCGCGGTGAAGGCGCCCTGCGGGGCGTTGGGGTCCAGCGGCACGTTCTCGGCGCCGTCGGACTCCAGCACGATGCGGGCCGGCGGCGGGCCCTCGCCGCCGCCCATCACCGAGCCCACCGTCGCGATGGCCTGCAGCGCGGTGAAGAGCCCTTCGCCCGTCGCGGTCTTGGGGGCCGGCTTCAGGCTGTCGATCGCCGCCTTCACCGCCGCACGGTTGGTCGTCGGCGAGACCAGCAGCGAGGCGTTGGCCGCGAACTCCACCAGCCCCAGGTTGATGGCGGGGGTGAGCTCGTCGGCGAATTGCTTGCCGGCCACCTTCGCGGCGGTCAGCCGGTCGGGCGCGACGTCGGTGGAGGCCATGGACTCCGACACGTCGATGACCAGCATGACGACCGCCCGGTTCAGCGGGATCCGCACGTCGGAGGTTGGCCCGGCCATCGCGGTGGTCAGCAGTACCAGTGAGGTCGCCAGCAGGATCGTCGGCACGTGCCGCCACCGGCTGGGGTGCGCAGGCGCGACGCGCTCCAGCACCTCCATGTTGGCAAAGCGCAGCACGCGCCGGCGGCGGGCGAACTGCAGCACGACGTAGATGCCCAGGACCAGCAGAACGGCGAGCAGGAACAGGAAGAACCACGCGTTCTGGAAGCCGGTGACCGACACGGGGCCCAGCAGGGGCAACTTCATGTCCAGCCACACTATGCGCCGAACGTCGGCGCTGCACCGCGCCTACCGGGCGGTCACCCCACGACGAGGTCGCGGCGCTGCGTGAACTTGATGTCCAGGCTGCGCAGATGGGTCTGCAAACCGGCGTCCTGAATGGGAATCAGGTGGGCGGGCCGATCGGTCTCGTTGTAGTGGGCGTGCCACATTCCGGGCGGCGTGGTGAAGGCGCCGCCCGCCTGCCACTCGACCCGGATGGGGTTGACTATGTCGCCGTGCTCGTCGAGGCGGGTCCCCAGCAGGGTGTAGCAGCCGCTTTTCGGCGCGTCGAGGATCAGGTCGAGGGCGACCGATTGATGCCGGTGCGGGCGCTGCACCTGATTGGCCGGAAGCACGCCGAACATCGCCCACAGCACGTGGGTGATGGTCAGCGTCTGCTCCTGGTTGGCGTTGGCGAGCAGGACGCTGACCCGGCTCTTCTCGTTGGCGCCGGGCTGCGACGCGATCTCTTCCAGCTTGGCCACCGCATCCGCACGGCAGAACTTCGTCGCACGGAAGCGCGGCTGGGTCGCTTCGGCCCCGAGGTAACGCAGCAGCGGCTCGTCGTGCACCCAGTACATCGCCGTTTCGGCGGCGGCGTAGAACACGGTGTGGGTGCCGGCGGGCAGCGTCAGGAAGTCGCCCTTCTCGAACCCGACGAGGTGGCCGTTGACCGCCGCGAAGCCACGCCCGTAGAGGACGTAGTACAGCTGGGAGGTGGCGTTGGGGCTGGCGTCGATCTGCTCGCCGCTGCGAATGCGCACGAAGTTGGCCAACAGCGCGGGGCTGGTCGCCGCACCGGTGTTGATGCCAAGTTCTTTCGACAGGTCGAGGGGGAAGATTCCGGTCGGCTGATCGACGTAGATCTCCGGGTCAAAGCGGGAAATCGGAACCTGCGGCGCGAGCCCGGACCCGATGGGATTGGCGGCTTTGGAGTATTCGAAGTAGCACGCGTCGTCGGCCCAGTCTTCGAAGCGGCCCTCGAAGCCGTACTCGGCGACGTTGATCATCGGTGCGGGAATCGTCGGATCCAGGTTGGGGACCAGCGACTGGTTCGTTTCCAGAGTGGACATGGCGAAGGGTCCTTAAGCTCGGGTACGTCTTACATCTGTAATGTATCTATCTTGTATCTAAGCGTCAAGACCAGCTGCGACCGGAATCGCTTGGTGTACGGTCGACTGCCTGAGATACGACTTAGCTACGGGGAAGGTAGCAGTGGCAACGATCGACCCGCGGCCGGGCACGGCCAAGGACCGCGCGCTGGACTACGTCAAGACGCGGGTGCTGACCGGCGCGTTCCCCGGCGGGGAGCTGATCAGCGAGGGCGACGTCGCCACGGCGCTGGGGATGTCCCGCACGCCGGTGCGCGAGGCGTTCCTGCGGCTGGAGGCCGAGGGCCTGCTGCGGCTGTACCCCCAACGCGGCGCGCTGGTTGTCCCCGTGTCACCCGACGAGGTCCGATCGGTGATGGAGGCGCGACTGGTGCTCGAGCAGTTCGCCGCGACGAAGGTGGTGGGCCGCGGCCCGGCCGTGTGCGCCGCGGTTTTCGAGCGGATGTCGGCCGAGCTCGAGCGGCAGCGCGCCGCCGTCGACCACGCCGATTGGCCCGAATTCCTCGACGCCGACCGCGCCTTCCACGCCGTGACGCTGGCCGAGTCGGGGAACGTCATCCTGGCGGGTTTCTACGCGTCGCTGCGGGATCGGCAGATGCGGATGATCGGCGAGTCGGCGCTGCGCGACCCCGACCGGGTGAGGACGATCCTGGACGAGCACCGCGAGATCGCCGAGGCGCTGCGTGACGGCGACGCCCCCCGAGCGCTGCGCGCGGTGCAGACGCACCTGGCCGGCACGGTGCGCGCCATCGGGCTCGCCGCCGACCTGCTCTGACCCCGGCCCAATTGTGTTAGAAGTCCGTCTTTTCGGGGAAATCCTCGTCGAGATGGCGCCCACCCCGGGAGCCGTTATGACAGGAGCTGAAATGGTCGGATCCATCATCCTCGCCATCATCGTGGGGGCGATCATCGGTGTCGTCGCCCGCCTGGTGATGCCGGGCAAGCAGAACGTCGGCATGATCATGACCGTCGTGATCGGCGCCGTAGGCGGCCTGATCGGTTCGGCGGTCGCCAGCCAGTTCGGATACCACAACGCCAACGGTGGCATCGCGTGGATTCCGTTCTTCATCGGAGTCGGCGCCGCCGTCGTCCTCATCGCCCTCTACGAGGCGCTGACGGGTCGCCGCACCGGCACCCGGCTCACCCGCTGAACCGAAAGCTACGCCGCTCGTCCGCTTTTCGGGCGAGCGGCGTCAGCCCGCGATCAACACGGCGTAGCGCGGCTTGATGACGTCGTCGATGATCGCCAACCGCTCGTCGAACGGAAGGAATGCCGACTTCATCGCGTTGATGGTGAACCGCTCCAGGTCGCTCCACCCGTAGCCGAAAGCCTGTACCAACCGGTGCATTTCGCGGCTCATCGAGGTATCGCTCATCAGCCGGTTGTCCGTGTTGACGGTGACCCGGAATCGCGTGCGGGCCAGCAGGTCGAACGGATGGTCGGCGATGCTTTTCACCGCACCGGTCTGCACGTTGGAACTGGGACACAGCTCGAGCGGAATTCGCTTGTCCCGCAAGATGGCCGCCAGCCTTCCCAATCTCACTTCGCCGCCACCCAGGACGTCGATGTCGTCGACGATGCGCACCCCGTGGCCCAGGCGGTCGGCGCCGCAGAACGCGATCGCCTCGTGGATGGAGGGCAGGCCGAACGCCTCGCCCGCGTGAATGGTGAAGCGCGCGTTGTGGTCTCGCATGTACTCGAAGGCGTCCAGGTGCCGCGTCGGCGGGTTTCCCGCCTCGGCGCCGGCGATGTCGAAACCGACAACTCCCTTGTCCCGGAACCGGATAGCCAGCGCGGCGATCTCCCGGGACACGGCGGCGTGGCGCATGGCGGTGACCAGCAGCCGCACCACGATCGGCCGGCCCGCGGCGGCGCAGGCCTTCTCGCCGTCGGCGAAGCCGGCCAGCACGGAGTCGACGATCGCGTCGAAGGACAGCCCCCGGTCGATGTGCAACTCGGGCGCGAACCGGACCTCGGCGTAGACGACCGAATCGGCGGCCAGGTCCTCGACGCACTCGTAGGCGACGCGGTGCAGCGCGTCGGGTGTCTGCATCACCGCCACGGTGTGCGAGAACGGCTCCAGGTAGCGCTCCAGCGAGCCGCTGTGCGACTGCGTGCGAAACCAGGTGGCCAGCTCGTCGACGTCGGTGGTGGGCAACCCGTCGTAGCCGGTTTGTTCGGCGATCTCCACCACGGTCGACGGGCGCAGCCCCCCGTCGAGATGATCGTGCAGCAGCGCCTTGGGCGCCTTCTTGATCTGCTCGAGGCCCAGTGGCGTGGTCACGTGACGATCCGATCGATGATCAGCGGCCGCGGAGCCGGCGGTGTGTCGCCGACGCTGTAGCCGCCTTCCAGCTCGGCCAGCGCGGCGCCGAAGCGTTCCGGGGGGTCGGTGTAGAGGGGGAACAGCGGCGCGCCGGCCGAAACCGGCTCCCCGGGACGGCGGTGGATCCGGACGCCGGCGCCGGCCTGCACCCGTTCGCCCGGACGGGACCTGCCCGCGCCGAGCCGCCATGCCGCCAGCCCCACTGCCATCGCGTCGATATCGCCCATTGTGCCGCCCCGGGCGGCGGTCACGGTGTCGGAATGCGCACCGATCGGCAACGGAACCGACAAATCGCCGCCCTGGGCGCCGATCAGCCGGCGGAATCGGTCCATCGCGGTGCCGTCGCGCAGCGTGTCGGCGGGGTCGCGGGCGTCGAGCCCGGCCAGCTCGAGCATCTCGGCGGCCAACCGCAGCGTCAGCGCCACCACGTCGGGCGGGCCGCCGCCGGCCAGCACCTCCAGCGACTCGGCGACCTCCACGGCGTTGCCGACCGTCGCGCCGAGGGGGGCGTTCATGTCGGTCAGCAGCGCATGCGTGGGCACGCCGTGCGCGGCGCCCAGTTCCACCATGGTGTGGGCCAGCTCGCGGCAGCGCTGCGGGGAGCTCAGCAGCGCCCCGGAGCCGACCTTCACGTCGAGCACCAGCGCTCCGGCGCCCTCAGCCAGCTTCTTGCTCATCACCGAGCTGGCGATCAGCGGCAGCGACTCGACCGTGGCGGTGACGTCGCGCAGCGCGTACAGCTTGGCGTCGGCCGGCGCCAATTCCCCGGCGGCGAAGATGGCCGCGCCGACATCGCGGAGCTGGTCGCGCACCCGACGGTTGGACAGCGTGGCGGTGAACCCGGCGATGGACTCGAGCTTGTCCAGCGTGCCGCCCGTGTGCCCGAGCCCTCGCCCCGACGCCTGCGGCACCGCCGCGCCGCAGGCCGCGACCACGGCAACCAGCGGCAGGGTGATCTTGTCCCCCACTCCCCCGGTGGAGTGCTTGTCCACGGTGGGCTTGCCCAGGTCGCTGAAGTCGAGCCGTTCCCCGGACGCCAGCATCGCCGCGGTCCAGCTGGCGGTCTCGCCGTGGTCCATACCGCGCAGGAAGATCGCCATCAGCAGCGCCGACATCTGTTCCTCGGCGACCCGGCCATGGGTGTACGCGTCGACCACCCACTCGATGGCGGTGTCGGACAGCCGGCCGCCGTCGCGCTTGGTGCGGATCACCGTCGGGGCGTCGAAGTTCAAGTCGGTCAACGGGGTTCCCGCGGCAGGTCGGCGGTGAACGCGTCGGGCAGCAGCTCGCCGAGGCGGCGGGGACCGTCCGGATGGTCGACCAGCAGCTCGGGGCCGCCGTGCTCCAGCAGCAGCTGGCGGCACCGCCCGCACGGCATCAGCGGGGATCCCCGCCCGTCGACACAGGCCAGCGCGATCAGCCGGCCGCCGCCGCTGGTGTGCAGGGCGCACACCACACCGCATTCGGCACAGAGACCAAGGCCATATGAGACGTTCTCCACATTGCAGCCGGTGACCACGCGCCCGTCGTCGACCAGCGCGGCCGCTCCCACCGGGAATCGGGAGTACGGCGCATAGGCCCCCGCCGCGGCACCGATTGCCTTGCGGCGCAGCGTATTCCAATCGACATCAGGCATACCCAACCTCGTTCAAAACCCCGCTCACCGACGGGCCCGTGCGACTGCCACCCTAACTCTGGCACGACGCTTCGCTTGGCGGACTGCTTGGCGCTGGGCGTCCTTCGGCCGGGTTAGGCTGAACTGCCCTCCAATGTCAGAAGGCGGTGAGGACTCCGGTGACCACACAGGCGACAACCGCGGATCCGGCAAAAGAATCTGCGCCCGCGCGCAGGCGCCGACCGCCCCGGACGCTGTATCGGGGCGACCCGGGCATGTGGTCCTGGGTGCTGCACCGCATCAGCGGCGCGACGATCTTCTTCTTCCTGTTCGTCCACGTGCTGGATGCCGCGATGCTGCGGGTGAGCCCGCAGACCTACAACGCGGTGATCCACGACTATCAGACCCCGGTCGTCGGACTGATGGAGTACGGGCTGGTGGCCGCGGTGGTATTCCACGGGCTGAACGGGATCCGGGTCATCCTCATCGACTTCTGGTCCGAGGGCACCCGCTACCAGAAGCTGATGTTCTGGATCGTCGGCGTCGTCTTTCTGCTACTCATGGTGCCGGCCGGCGTGGTGACCGGGATCCACATCACCGAGCACCTGCGATGAGCTCCCCGGACCTGCAGCTCGGCCGGGGCGAGGTGGCCCCGGTGCGGCAGCGCAGCCACGACCGGCCGGCCAGCCTGGACAACCCGCGCTCGCCGCGGCGCCGGGCCGGCATCCCCAATTTCGAGAAGTTCGCGTGGCTGTTCATGCGGTTCTCCGGCGTCGCGCTCATCGTCTTGGCCGTCGGGCACCTGTTCATCATGCTGATGTGGGACGACGGCGTTTACCGCATCGACTTCAACTACGTGGCGCAGCGCTGGGCCTCGCCGTTCTGGCAGTTCTGGGATCTGGCGCTGCTGTGGCTGGCGCAGCTGCACGGCGGCAACGGCCTGCGGGTGATCATCGACGACTACAGCCGCAAGGACAGCACCCGGTTCTGGCTCAACAGCCTGCTGCTGTTGTCGATGGGGTTCACGTTGGTGCTGGGCACCTACGTGCTGGTGACATTCGACCCGAATATCTCGTGATTTTAGGGGGCTGACCGGTTGATCCAGCAACACCGATACGACGTCGTGATCGTCGGCGCCGGCGGCGCCGGCATGCGCGCGGCGGTGGAAGCCGGCCCGCGGGTCCGGACCGCGGTGTTGACCAAGCTGTACCCGACCCGCAGCCACACCGGGGCCGCCCAGGGCGGGATGTGCGCGGCGCTGGCCAACGTCGAGGACGACAACTGGGAATGGCACACCTTTGACACCGTCAAGGGCGGCGACTACCTCGCCGACCAGGACGCGGTGGAGATCATGTGCAAGGAAGCCATCGACGCGGTGCTCGACCTGGAGAAGATGGGGATGCCGTTCAACCGCACCCCCGAGGGCCGCATCGACCAGCGCCGCTTCGGCGGGCACACCCGCGAGCACGGCAAGGCCCCGGTGCGCCGGGCGTGCTACGCCGCCGACCGCACCGGGCACATGATCCTGCAGACGCTGTACCAGAACTGCGTCAAGCACGACGTGCAGTTCTTCAACGAGTTCTACGCGCTGGACCTGGTGCTCACCGAGACGCCGAGCGGGCCGGTGGCCACCGGGGTGGTGGCCTACGAGCTGGCCACCGGCCAGATCCACGTCTTCCACGCCAAGGCCGTGGTGATCGCCACCGGCGGTTCGGGCCGGATGTACAAGACCACCTCCAACGCGCACACGCTGACCGGAGACGGCATCGGCATCGTGTTCCGCAAGGGACTTCCGTTGGAGGACATGGAGTTTCATCAGTTCCACCCGACCGGCCTGGCCGGGCTGGGCATCCTGATCTCCGAGGCCGTGCGCGGCGAGGGCGGCCGCCTGCTCAACGGCGAGGGTGAGCGTTTCATGGAGCGTTACGCCCCGACCATCGTCGACCTGGCACCGCGCGACATCGTGGCCCGCTCGATGGTGCTGGAAGTCTTGGAGGGCCGCGGCGCCGGCCCGCACAAGGACTACGTCTACATCGACGTGCGCCACCTCGGCGAGGACGTGCTCGAGGCCAAGCTGCCCGACATCACCGAGTTCGCCCGCACCTACCTGGGCGTCGACCCGGTGCACGAGCTGGTTCCGGTCTACCCGACGTGCCACTACGTGATGGGCGGCATCCCTACCACCGTCACCGGGCAGGTGTTGCGGGACAACACCTCCACGGTGCCGGGCCTCTACGCCGCCGGCGAGTGCGCGTGCGTGTCGGTGCACGGCGCCAACCGGCTGGGCACCAACTCGCTGCTGGACATCAACGTCTTCGGCCGCCGCGCCGGCATCGCCGCGGTCAACTACGCGCGCGGGCACGACTTCGTCGACATGCCACCGAATCCGGAAGCGATGGTGGTCGGCTGGGTGGGCGACATCCTGAGCGAGCACGGCAACGAGCGGGTGGCCGACATCCGCGGCGCGCTGCAGCAGTCGATGGACAACAACGCCGCGGTGTTCCGCACCGAGGAGACGCTGAAGCAGGCGCTGACCGACATCCACGCGCTCAAGGAGCGGTACTCCCGAATCACCGTGCACGACAAGGGGAAACGCTACAACAGCGACCTGCTGGAAGCCATCGAGCTGGGCTTCCTGCTGGAACTGGCCGAGGTCACGGTGGTGGGCGCGCTGAACCGCAAGGAATCCCGCGGCGGGCACGCCCGTGAGGACTACCCGAACCGCGACGACGTCAACTACATGCGCCACACCATGGCCTACAAACAGGGCACCGACCTGCTCAGCGACATCGCGCTGGACTTCAAGCCCGTCGTGCAGACCCGCTACGAGCCCAAGGAACGGAAGTACTGATGACCGCAGGCGAGGCCTTGGAGCAAGAAGAGGCACCCCGTGTCGAGCCGCCGCTCCCGCCCATCCCCGACGGGGCGGTGATGGTCACCCTCAAGATCGCCCGGTTCAACCCCGACGACCCGGACGCCTTCGCGAAAACCGGTGGCTGGCAAAGCTTTCGGGTTCCATGCCTGCCCAGCGACCGGCTCCTCAACCTGCTGATCTACATCAAGAGCTACCTGGACGGGACGCTGACCTTCCGGCGATCCTGCGCCCACGGGGTGTGTGGTTCGGACGCCATGCGCATCAACGGCGTCAACCGGCTGGCCTGCAAGGTGCTGATGCGCGACCTGCTGCCCGAGAAGCCGGGTAAGCAGCTCACGATCACGGTCGAGCCGATCCGCGGCCTGCCGGTGGAGAAGGATTTGATCGTCGACATGGAGCCGTTCTTCGACGCCTACCGCGCGGTCAAGCCGTACCTGGTCACCAGCGGCAATCCGCCCACGCGGGAACGCATTCAGAGCCCCACCGACCGCGCCCGCTACGACGACACCACCAAGTGCATCCTGTGCGCGGCCTGCACCACCAGCTGCCCGGTTTTCTGGCACGAGGGCAGCTACTACGGCCCGGCGGCGATCGTCAACGCGCACCGGTTCATCTTCGACAGCCGCGACGAGGCCGCCGCCGAGCGCCTCGACATCCTCAACGAGGTGGACGGCGTGTGGCGCTGCCGCACCACGTTCAACTGCACCGAGTGCTGCCCGCGCGGCATCCAGATCACCAAGGCGATCCAGGAGGTCAAGCGCGCGCTGATGTTCACGCGCTGACCATGCGCACGGGTCAACAGAGCTCGTGATGGCTACACCGGTTGCCGCCCAACCGTTTGGCCTGGTACATCGCCGCGTCGGCGGCGGTGATCAACTCGGCCAGAAGGATCTGCGGTTCGACGGCGGTGTCGTCCAGGCGGGCGCACGCGGTGCCGATGCTGGCGGTGACCCCCGCGGTCGAGGCCGCGATCGCCCGGCACATCCGCGCGGCCAACGACTCGGCGTTGCAGCCCGCGGACGTGCCCGCCAAGAGAAATTCCTCGCCACCGCTTCGCGCCACCACCGCCTGGTCGTCCGCCGCGGCCAACAGCGCCTGGGCGACCTGGACCAGCGCGTGGTCGCCGGCGGCGTGACCACACCTGTCGTTGAGGCCTTTGAAGTTGTCGAGGTCGATCAGCATGACCACCAGGTGGGAGTCGATGCCCCGGCGCGCCACGATCATCCCCAGCGCCTCGTGCTGGAATGCGCGCCTGTTGAGCAGGCCGGTCAACGGATCGCGGTCCGCGGTCAGCAGGTCCCCCGACAGGGCGCGCACCAAGATCCGGATCGCCAGCGGTAGGGCGATGTTCACCTCGATCACCAGCCACAGGTCCACCCCCGCCAGGCTGGGGTGGCCGGTCCGGGCCAGCGACAACGCCTCCCAGGACCCGACCGCGGCGGCGACCGCGAAGTTGTACAGCACGAACCCCGTGGTGTGGAAGAACGCCATGTAGGCGCCGAACGTCGCGAACGCGATGCAGCCGATCAGGGCGGCCAGCGGATTCGGGTGCGCCAGGCACGCCAGGGCGGTGGCGGTGTTGCACGTCATGGCGAAGGCGACCGACTGCCGGCGCGTGGGCCAGCGCCATACCCACAGCAAAACGCCCGCCACCCCGCCGGCGACGGCAAGCCACATCATCGCCACCGGGACCGGTCCGCGCGGACCATCGGAACCGGCGAGCAGCGCCAGAAGGCACAGCACCATCGACGCGGCAATGGATGCCATCACGGCCCGGGTGGCGCCGCTGAGGCGCCGCGAGGCGAGGTAACCCGAGAGCCAGTCATACTGATCGGCCCGCCACCATGGGCTGAACAGCGCGGTCATCGTCGGCTCCCCATCGCGAACCACTGATCATCGATGTCGAGTGGCTAGGCGCATGCTACGGCTCTCCCGCGGCCGACGAGGCGCATTCCGCCGTCACAGTTGTCCGGCCCGTCTCGTCTAAGGGGTATGACACGGAAGACCCGAATCGAACCCCTGTCCCCCGAGCGCGCCGGGCTGTTGACCCGTGTGATGTACCGGATCGCCAAGCGGCGCTACGGCCAGGTCCCGGAACCCTTCACCGTGACTGCCCACCATCGCAAGCTGATGGTCGCCGGTGCCGTGCACGAGACGATGATCGACCGGGCGTCCACGCAGCTGCCGGTCGGCGTGCGCGAGCTCGCGGTGCTGTGGACCGCGCGCAGCATCGGCTGCTCCTGGTGCGTCGACTTCGGGTCCATGTTGCAGCGCCTGGACGGCCTCGACGTCGAGCGACTCGAAGAGATCGACAACTACGCCACCTCAACGGCATTCACCGAAGACGAACGCGCCGCCATCCGTTACGCCGACGCGATGACCACCGATCCGCACACCGTCACCGACGAGCAGGTCGCCGACCTGCGGGCCCGATTCGGCGACGCCGGGGTGATCGAGCTGACGTACCAGATCGGCGTGGAGAACATGCGGGCCCGGATGAACACGGCGCTGGGCATCACCGAACAGGGCTTCAACTCCGGCGACGCCTGCCGCGTGCCGTGGGCTAGCGAGGCCGCAGCGGAGAGCCGGTGAACTTGTCCGGGTTGGCGATATCCCATAGCGCACAGACCTTTCCGTCGCGCACGGTCAGCGCCGTGATCCGCGGCAGCATTTCCCGGTATCCGCCGGACGCCGGACAGCCCGCGGTGTAGATGCCGAGTTCGCCGTTGACCAGCCCCAGCTGATACGAGGTGAACATCGCCGGTCCGTAGCGCTGCGCCAGGCCCAGCATGAACCGGACCACCTTGTCCGGACCGTGGATGACCTGAACGGCCGTGGGCGCCTTGCCATTCGAATCGCCGGTGAACGTGACATCGGGATGGAGCAGCGAGACCACGGTGTCCAGGTCGCCGGCGGCCATGGCGGCCATCAGCCGGCCGACCACCTCGTCGTGCGACGGGTCGGGCTTGGGTGGCGGCTGGGCCGCAACCGCCTTGCGGGCCCGCGAGGCCAGCTGACGGGCGCCGGCCTCGGTGGTGCCGAGCACGCCCGCCACCTCGGCGAAGGGCACCGCGAACCCGTCGTGCAGGACGAACGCGACCCGCTGATCCGGCGACAGGCGTTCCAGCACCACCATCGCCGCGAACCGGGCGTCCTCGCGGGAAACCACGGCCGACAACGGATCGGCGCCGCCGAGGCCGGTGACCACCGGCTCGGGCAGCCAGTTGCCGGTGTAGGTCTCGCGCCGGTGTGCGGCCGAGCGCAACTTGTCCAGCGCCAGCCGGCTCACCACGGTGGTCAGCCAGGCCCGCAGGTCGGTGATGTCGGCGTCCTGTCCGTCCCAGCGCAGCCAGGCGTCCTGCACGATGTCCTCGGCGTCGGCCACCGTGCCGACGAGCCGGTACGCGACCGCCATGAGGTGCGGCCGCAGGGCTTCGAATTGTGAGACCTGTTCGGTCCCGGTCATATCGCGAGCCTAGCGCGGTGACGGCGAGCGTTAGGCTAACGGTCGACATGACAGAACACCTGTGGCTGCACTTCGCCCGGCACGGCGCCGGCATCACGCCGCCGGTCATCGTCCGCGGCGACGGCGTGACCATCTTCGACGACCGCGGCAAGAGCTACCTCGACGCGCTGTCCGGGTTGTTCACGGTGCAGGTCGGCCACGGCCGCGCCGAGCTCGCCGAGGTCGCCGCGCGGCAGGCGAGCACGCTGGCGTACTTCCCGCTGTGGGGGTACGCGCACCCCTCCGCGGTCGAGCTGGCCGAGCGCCTCGCGCATTACGCCCCGGGGGACCTGAACCGGGTGTTCTTCACCACCGGCGGGACCGAGGCCGTCGAGACCGCATGGAAGCTGGCCAAGCAGTACTTCAAGCTGACCGGCAAACCCGGTAAGCACAAAGTGATTTCGCGGTCGATCGCCTACCACGGCACCACCCAGGGCGCCCTGGCGATCACCGGCCTGCCGTCATACAAGGCACCGTTCGAACCGGTGACCCCGGGCGGCTTCCGGGTGCCCAACACGAACTTCTACCGCGCACCGGAGCCGTTCGCGGACGACCCGAAAGCGTTCGGGCAATGGGCCGCCGACCGGATCGCCGAGGCGATCGAGTTCGAAGGCCCGGCGACGGTCGCCGCGGTGTTCCTGGAGCCGGTGCAGAATGCGGGCGGGGCCATCCCGCCTCCCCCCGGCTATTTCGAACGGGTGCGCCAGATCTGCGACTCCTACGACGTGCTACTGGTCTCCGACGAGGTGATCTGCGCGTTCGGCCGGATCGGATCGATGTTCGCCTGTGATGACTTCGGCTACGTGCCCGACATGATCACCTGCGCCAAGGGCCTGACGTCGGGATATTCACCGCTGGGCGCGATGATCGCCAGCGAGAGGCTCTTCGAGCCGTTCAACGACGGCGCCACCGTCTTTCCGCACGGCTATACCTTTGGCGGACACCCGGTTTCGACGGCCGTGGCGCTGGCCAACCTCGACATCTTCGAGCGCGAGGGCCTCAACGACCGGGTCAGCCAACACGCGCCCGCCTTCCGCGCCACGCTGGAGAAGCTCTACGACCTGCCCATCGTCGGCGACGTCCGCGGCGAGGGCTATTTCTACGGCATCGAACTGGTCAAGGACAAGGCGACCAAGGAAACGTTCAGCGATGCCGAGTGCGAACGGCTGTTGCACGGCTACGTCTCGCCCGCACTGTTCGAGGCGGGCCTGTACTGCCGCGCCGACGACCGCGGCGATCCCGTCGTGCAGGTGGCGCCCCCGCTGATCAGCGGTCAGGCGGAGTTCGACACCATCGAATCTGTTTTGCGGGACGTGCTCGGGGAGGCTTCTCGGCGGCTTTAGGCGCGCTTCACCGCGTCGGCGGCGATCAAAACCTCCCGGGAATGCGCCGCCGTCGGGCTGGCGGCCATCCGCGATACCGAGTTGCACAGCCAGGTGAGCGCCTCCCGCAGGCCGGCGTCGGACGCCGCGTCACGGTGCTGCCGCAACTCGGCGAGCACGCCCTCGAGGCCGGAGCGGCGGACCTGCGTCGCCTTCTCGACCTCCTTGAGCAGCTGTGGCAGCGCTCGCGGTGCGTCGCGGTCCCGCCGCCGGCGGAACCAGAATCGATCGTTGGGAATAGCGGGGCCCTCGCGGTTCGGCGGGAAGATTCGGCGCCGTCGCGGCGACGGCATGCCCAGCGTAGTGGCTCGCCCGCGTTCCCGCCGCCCGGCGATGTCGCAACTTCCGTCTCACCAGTCACAGCGCGGCTCCCCCGAATCGGCCCGTCGATCGCCTAGTCTGCACAAGCAATGAACTTCCTACGCCCCGCATCGTGCCTGGCAGTGGCCGTTTTCCTGATCGCCGCTCCGGTGACGCTGGCCGCCCCCGCCGCGCTGCCGGTCGGAAGGGCCGAGCCCGGCGCCGAGCCCAACGCCGCGCCCGCGAACTGCCCGTTCAAGGTGAACACCCCGCCCGCGGTGGACTCGTCGGAGGTGCCCCAGGCCGGCGACCCGCCGATCCCGCTGGCGGTGCCCCCCAAGCCGGTCGGCGGCGAGGCGCTGGGCAGCTGCGGGATCGTCGCCGCCCCCGATACGCCGCCGCTGCCCACCGATGTCTCCGCCGACGCATGGTTGGTGGCGGACCTGGACAGCGGCGCCGTGATCGCCGCCAAGGACCCGCACGGCCGTCACCGCCCCGCCAGCATCATCAAGGTCTTGGTCGCGATGGCGTCCATCAACGCGCTCAACCTGAACAAGTCGGTTCCCGGCACCGCCGAGGACGCGGCCGCCGAGGGCACCAAGGTCGGCGTCGAAGAGGGCGGCGTGTTCACCGTCAACCAGCTGCTGCACGGCCTGCTGATGCACTCCGGCAACGACGCCGCGCACGCGCTGGCCATGCAACTCGGCGGCATGCAGCAGGCGGTGGAGAAGATCAACGTGCTCGCCGCCAAGCTCGGCGGCAAGGACACCCGGGTGGCGACGCCGTCCGGCCTGGACGGGCCGGGCATGAGCACCTCGGCCTACGACATCAGCCTGTTCTATCGGTACGCCTGGCAGAACCCGACTTTCGCCGACATCGTCGCCACGCGGACGTTCGATTTCCCCGGCCACGGCGACCACCCCGGCTACGAGTTGGAAAACGACAACCAGCTGCTCTACAAGTACCCGGGCGCGCTGGGCGGAAAGACCGGCTACACCGACGACGCCGGCCAGACGTTCGTCGGTGCGGCCAACCACAACGGCCGGCGGCTCATGGCGGTGCTGCTGCACGGGACGCGGCAGCCGATCGCCCCGTGGGAGCAGGCGGCCCACCTGCTGGACTACGGATTCAGCACGCCGCAGGGCACCCAGGTCGGCAACCTGATCGAGCCCGATCCCTCGCTGGCGCCCGCCAAACGCGACAGCGCCGCCGACCGGCAAGCCAGCGGCGCCCAGGCCGCGGGGCTCCTCCCCTCGGCGGACGCGTTGCCCATCCGGGTGGGCGTCGCCGTCATCGGAGCCATCGTCGTGTTCAGTTTGATCATGGTCGCACGCTCGATGAACCGCCGGCCCCAACACTGAGTCGGGGCCGGCGGAAGGTCACCCTCCGGTGACCGGTATTTGCCAGCGGACGCCGCTCACGTCGGTGAGGATAAGGGCGTAACTCCGATTCTTGTCAATTGCGACGGCCCCGGTGTTGAGCGAGATCCGGGCTTTGGCTCCCAACGGTATGACCAGGCCGCACGTCCCCGGTTTCACCGCCGCCACATGGTAATTGACGATGTCGCTCTTGGGCAGCTGGCTCAGCTGTGGCCCGGCAATTTTCAAGATCGTCTTACCGTCATCGACTAGAGCGACACTGACCAGGAATGAGCCGTACACGTCCACGCCTTCGGTCCGATAGACGGTAAACCGCAAACCACCGTCCGTGATACTGGTGTCGGATATCTCGACCACCGGTTTGATCGATTTGTTGTGCAGCGGTCCATAGACACCGCCATGGAAATACTGGTTGGTCACCAGCGTTACTGCGAGCACCGCAGCCGCCCCGATGACGACGGCCCGCTTGCTGACCGTCGATTCACCCGAAGCGAGCCAGGTAAACCGCTTGCTCCGGGTGAAGCTCAAGCCCTTGCGCCTCAGCAGGGCATCGACCGAGTACTCGCCGCCACCGCCGAGCAAGAACGCGACGCCGGACGCGATACCCAGAATTCCGATCTGCCATTCATCGAGACAGGTGGTGCCCAGCCACCCCGCGCTCAGCAGAATGCCGAAAGCCAGCAGCATGGCGCTCGCACCCATTGCCCGGGTGAATATCCCGAGCATGAGGCACAATCCGACGAGCGCTTCCACCATCGTGAACGCAATCATGGACCATTTCAAAATATCCGGGTGCAGCACAACGTAATTTATGACCGGCTTGATGCCCAGCGCGTTGGGGAGGAAATTGTTGAACTTCTCTCCGACATAGCCGGCGGCGCTGGGGTCCAGCTTGTCGGCGAGAATTGCCCGGCGCCAAAATGCCGAGAAATATGTCCAGCCGACAACAAGCCGAAGCGGAAGGAGAATGAGCGCGGCTGACGAGCTTTGGGTGGTGGGCGAAACAGCGAGGCCTTGATTTTGCATTGAATGTGCCATCCTTTAAAACAACGAACATGATCATGGAAATGGATGGCCGAAGGAATTGGCGAGCTCTGTCCGCGGTGGCGAGAGCAGCATTTCCCTCCGGCGACGAGGTCTTCCTCAGCGCCGGAGCAAGCAGAGCAGATGAAGGCGAGCACGTCCGCCGAAAACACGGGGACCGTGCGTAGATTGTGGCGGAGGTGCTCTGGCGGTCCTCCCGGAGACATCGATCCCCTGGGTAACGCCGACCGCGGGCGTGCTCCGTGAGTCATCGGTTCCGGACGCCGAACCACTCGCAACGAGGGTGAAATCGCCGCCGCGGCACAGCTCGCCGGGGGTGGCCTTGTGCTGCGTCGACGCGGCGCGCGTGTGCTCAATGAGCTGCTCACCGACGGGGATCGCCGCCCGTGCGGATTCATGATGCATCGCAGCGACGGTGGTCAAAGCTCCGAGCGTGCGCGGGCAGTGCGTGAGAGCAAGCGGCGCCAGAAGGGCGATAGCCGCGACTGCCGCCCAGCGCAGTCCTCGAAGTCGATTCAGCCGCACGATCTAGAGATCCCGCGGTCCAAGGCGCACGCGGCCCAAGATAGCACCGGCGCCGGGGGACGCGGGCGGGTCCGGGTTTCTGCCGAATAGGCGCGGGGCCGCGACACTAGACTCACCGAGATGACTGATGCCCGGCGGGGATTGCGGGTCGGATTGACCGCCGCCAGCATCGGCGTCATCTACGGCTACGACCTGTCCATCATCGCCGGCGCGCAGCTCTACGTCACCGAGGACTTCGGCCTGTCGACGCGGCAACAGGAACTGCTGACGACGATGGTGGTGCTCGGCCAGATCGCCGGGGCGCTCGGTGCGGGCGTGCTGGCCAACGCGATCGGGCGCAAGAAGTCGGTGGTGCTGTTGCTGGTCGCGTACGCGGCGTTCGCCCTGCTGGGCGCGCTCTCGGTGTCGCTGCCGATGCTGTTGGCGGCCCGGCTCCTGCTGGGCCTGACCCTCGGCGTGGCGGTGGTGGTGGTCCCGGTGTACGTGGCGGAGTCGGCCCCGACGGCGGTGCGCGGCTCGCTGCTGACGGCCTATCAACTGGCCATCGTCAGCGGACTCATCGTGGGCTACCTGACCGGGTACCTGCTGGCCGGCACCCACAGCTGGCGGTGGATGCTGGGACTGGCCATCGTGCCCGCAATACTGTTGTTGCCGTTGCTGATTCGCGCGCCCGACACGGCGCGGTGGTACGTGCTCAAGGGCCGGCCCGACGAGGCCCGCCAGGCGTTGCTTCGCGTGGAGCCGGACGCCCGGGTCGACGAGGAGCTCGCCGAGATCGGCCGCGCGCTGAGCGAAGGGAGCGGCGGCTGGTCGGAGATGCTGCGCCCACCGTATTCGCGGGCCACCGCCTTCGTGATCACGCTCGGCTTCCTGATCCAGATCACCGGGATCAACGCGATCATCTATTACAGCCCACGGATTTTCCAGGCGATGGGCTTCACGGGCAACTTCGCGCTGCTTGCGCTGCCGGCCCTGGTCCAGGTCGCCGGGTTGGCCGCCGTGGGCGCGTCGCTGCTGCTCGTCGACCGGGTGGGCCGGCGCCCAATTCTGTTGTCCGGCATCGCGATGATGGTCGCCGCCGACGCCGTGTTGATGGCGGTGTTCGGGCGGGGCCTTGGGGGCGCGGCACTCGGCTTCGCCGGGATACTGTTGTTCATCGTCGGCTACACCATGGGTTTCGGCTCCCTGGGCTGGGTGTACGCCAGCGAGAGCTTCCCGTCCCGGCTGCGGTCCATCGGGTCGAGCACCATGCTCACCTCGAACCTGGTGGCCAACGCGATCGTCGCCGCCGTGTTTCTCACCATGCTGCATTCCCTGGGCGGCGCAGGCACTTTCGCGGTGTTCGCCGCCCTGGCGGTGATCGCGTTCGTCGTCGTATACCGGTATGCGCCGGAGACCAAGGGGCGCCAGCTGGAGGAGATCCGGCACTTCTGGGAGAACGGCGGCCGATGGTAGTCATCGCCGCGGGCACCATGGTGCTCGACGAGCAGGTCGCCCGGCCGGGCTGGCTGGAGACGGGCGACGGGCGGATCCTGGCCTGCGGCGCGGGCACCCCGCCCGGCCCGGCCGACGCCGAATTTCCCGGCGGCACCGTGGTGCCCGGCTTTGTCGACATGCACGTGCACGGCGGCGGCGGGGACTCCTACACCGACCGTGACGGGATTGCCGGTGCGGCGGATTTCCACCTGCGGCACGGCACCACCACGACGCTCGGCAGCCTGGTGACCGCCTCGCCCGCGGAGTTGCTCTCCGGGGTGCGCGCGCTCGCCGACGCCAGCCGGCGCGGCACCGTCGCGGGCATCCACCTGGAGGGGCCGTGGCTGAGCCGGGCCCACTGCGGGGCGCACGACCCCGCCCTACTGCGCGACCCGGACCCCGCCGAGATCGACGCCGTGCTCGACGCCGGCGGCGGCGCGATCCGGATGGTCACGCTGGCTCCCGAGCTGCCCGGGGCCGACGAGGCGATCCGGCGCTTCCTCGACGCCGGAGTCGTTGTGGCGGTGGGGCATACGGACGCCACTTTTGAGCAGGCCGAACACGCCATCGCACTGGGCGCGACGGTCGGCACCCACCTGTTCAACGCGATGCCGCCGCTGCATCACCGCGAGCCCGGGCCGGCGCTCGCCCTGCTGCGCCACCCGGGGGTCACCGTCGAGCTGATCGCCGACGGCGTGCACGTGCACCCGGCCGTCGTGCGCGCGGTGATCGAGGCCGCGGGGCCCGGCCGGGTCGCGCTGATCACCGACGCCATCGCCGCGGCCGGGTGCGGCGATGGCACGTGTCGCCTCGGCGCGGTGACCGTCGACATCGTGTCCGGCGTGGCGCGGGTGCGCGGGGCGTCGACGATCGCCGGCAGCACCGCCACCATGGACCAAATCTTTCGCGCCGTGAATGCCGCTGCGGGGCCGGCCATCGCGGCGCAGATGACGTCGGCGACACCTGCGCGGGCCCTCGGGCTCGAACGGGTGGGCAGTCTGTGCGCCGGCTACGCCGCCGATCTTGTTGTGCTGGACGGTGATCTGCGGGTGGCCGCGGTCATGGTGGCCGGCCGCTGGCGGGTGGGCGGCTAGCGCAGCCATCGCGTGACGCGGGAGAGGGCCAGCGCCCCAACGGCTCCCAACGCCATCGCGGTCAGCGTCTGACGCGTGCTGATGCCCTCGTCCAGTTGCACGCGCGGGGCGATGATCGCCGGCGCGGGCGGGGCGACATGACGGAAGCGCGGGTGACCGGATGCCGTCGCCGCCCATGCCGTGCAGAAGAGCACGAGATACGCGGTGATGTAAGCGAACACCATCAGACCCAGCACCGGGCCGAAGGTGGCGCCCGCGGGGCTGCGCAGGACCACCCGCAGATAGATCGAGGCCACCTGTTTGAACACTTCGAAGCCGATCGCCGCCAACAGCGCGCCGCGCGCCGAATCGGCCACGCTGACTTTCTCGCGGGGCAGCCGGGCGATCATCCAGGCGAACAGCAGCCAGGACACCGCCGTCGAGATCACGATCGACAGCGCTGTGAACAACCAGTCGAACACCAGAAGCTGCGGTATGCCAAGCCATTTCAGCAAGGCCGACATCGGTGCCTCATGGCCCAGGGTGGTCAGGCCGATGGTCGCCATGGTCACCGCGAAGGTGCCCACCATGGCCAACAGGTCGGAGAACTTGTTGTGCACGAAGCCCGGCGACTCGATGCGGTCGTCCCACCACATCTCGGTCAACGCCTGGCGCAGATGTGACATCCAGCCCAGACCGGCCCAGAGGGCCGTGGCCAGGCCGATGACACCCACCGATGCCCGCGCGTGGATCGCCGAGTTCATCAGGTCCAGCAGCTGATCTCCCAGGGCGCCGGTCACCTGGGACCGGATGTGGTCGTCGATCGTTCTCAACAGTTCCGGCCGTCGGACCAGGATGAACCCGAAGGCCGCGAAACCGACCATCAGCAAAGGGAATAGCGCGAAGATCGTGTAATAGGTGAGCCCGGCGGCGAAGAACCCGCCGTTGCGGTCGTCGAAACGCTGGTAGGCGCGGATGACATGGTCGAGCCACGCGTGCCGGTCCCGTAGCCGATCGAGGACGCCCGCCTTCGCCGGCTCGCTCATGGTGAACTCATCCCCGTTGCGGAAGAAACCCGAGGCGATCGTAGACCCGCCGGACGGTCTTGCCGGCGACGTCCTCGGCCCGCTGCGCGCCGAACGCCAGTACCGCCTCCAATTCGGCCGGGTCGGCCAGCAATTCGTCGACGCGGGTCTTGATCGGGCCGACGAACGCGACGACCGCATCGGCGGTGTCCTTCTTCAGGTCGCCGTAACCCCGTCCGGCGTAACCCTCCACCAGCTTGTCGATGCCGACGCCGGTGACCGCGGACTGGATGGTCAGCAGATTCGACACCCCCGGCTTGGCGTCGGCGTCGAAGCGGATCTCGCGCTCGCTGTCGGTGACGGCCGAGCGGATCTTCTTGGCCGACACGGCGGGCTCGTCGAGCAGGTTGATCAGTCCGGTATCGGTGGCCGCGGATTTGCTCATCTTCGACGTCGGGTCCTGCAGGTCGTAGATCTTGGCGGTGACCTTCGGGATGAGCAGGTCCGGCACCACGAACGTGTCGGGGAACCGGCTGTTGAACCGCTGCGCCACGTCGCGCGCCAGCTCGAGATGCTGACGCTGGTCCTCGCCCACCGGCACCAGCTCGGCGTCGTAGGCCAGGACGTCGGCGGCCTGCAACACCGGATAGGTGAACAGGCCCACGGTGGTCGAGTCGCCGCCCTGGCGGGCCGACTTGTCCTTGAACTGCGTCATCCGCGAGGCCTGCCCGAAGCCGGTGAAGCAGCCCAGCACCCAGGCGAGCTGGGAGTGGGCGGGCACGTGGCTCTGTACGAAGATCGTGCTGCGGGCGGGGTCGATGCCCAGCGCCAGGTATTGGGCGGCCGTCACCAGGGTCCGGCGGCGCAGCGCCTCGGGGTCCTGCGGGATGGTGATGGCGTGCAGGTCGACCACGCAGAAGAAGGGGTCGTGATCGTCCTGCAGCGCCACCCACTGGGTGATGGCACCCAACGCGTTCCCCAGGTGGAGCGAGTCGGAAGTGGGCTGCACGCCGGAGAATATCCGGCGGGATCCGGTAGCGGTGCTCATGATGCACCGATCTTTTCACGCGGCCCGCTGGCGCCGAGTCCCCGGCCAGCCGGGCGCTCGCCTTCGAGTTCCCGGCCCGCCGGGCGCTCGCGCTGCGCCTCGCTTGCGGTACCGGCGGTACCGCCTTTAATGTCGGCGGTATGGGGAGCAAGAGGATCAACAGCAACACGGGGACCCGGCCACCGATCCGCCTCGGCTCGGGGGAGCCGGTGCTGTTGCTGCATCCGTTCCTGCTGTCACAGGCGGTGTGGGAGGACGTCGCCCAGCGGTTGGCCGGCACCGGGCGCTACGAGGTGTTCGCCCCGACGATGGCCGGCCACAACGGCGGCCCCTCCGCGGGCACCTGGTTCCTGTCCTCGGCGGTCCTGGCAGACCACGTGGAACAGCAGATGGACGAGCTGGGCTGGGACACCGCCCACATTGTGGGCAACTCGCTGGGCGGCTGGGTGGCGTTCGAACTCGAGCGGCGCGGGCGGGCGCGCAGCGTCATGGGCATCGCCCCGGCCGGGGGTTGGACGCGCTGGAGCCCGGCCAAGTTCGAGGTGATCGCCAAGTTCATCCTGGGCATTCCGCTGCTGGTGCTGGCCTGGCTGTTCGGCCCGAAGGTGATGCGCCTGCCGTTCAGCCGGCAGCTGGCCACCTACGCGATCAGCGCGCGGCCCGACGGGGTCACCGAGGAGCAGCTGCTCGGCTGCATCGACGACGTCGCCCACTGCCCTGCGTATTTCCAGCTGCTGGTCAAGTCGCTGCTGCTGCACGGCCTGCGGGAGCTGGCCGAGAACGCCGTCCCGGCGCACCTGGTGATCTGCGAGAAAGACCGGATCGTGCCCGCACCCAGGTTCAGCAGGCATTTCACCACCCACCTGCCCGACGACCACCAGGTCACCGAGCTCGACGGCGTAGGGCACATCCCGATGTTCGAGGCGCCGGAGCGCGTCGCCGAACTGATCACCGAGTTCCTCGACGAGTGCAGCTCGGCGACCCGGGGCGCCAACCCATCGGCTAGCTGACCAGCTTCTTTTCCAGGTTCTCGGCGATCGAGTTGAGGAACTCCTCGCTCTGCTGCCATTCCTGCTCGGGCCCGATGAGGATGGCCAGGTCCTTGGTCATCTTCCCGCTCTCGACCGTCGCGACCACCACGTCCTCCAGCGTCTGCGCGAACTCGATCACCTCCGGGGTGTCGTCGAGCTTGCCGCGGTGCTGCAGCCCCCGCGTCCAGGCGAAGATCGAGGCGATCGGGTTCGTCGAGGTCGGCTTGCCGGCCTGGTATTGGCGGAAGTGCCGGGTGACGGTGCCGTGCGCGGCCTCGGCCTCGACCGTCTTGCCGTCGGCGGTCATCAGCACCGACGTCATCAGCCCCAGCGAGCCGTAGCCCTGGGCGACCAGGTCGGACTGGACGTCGCCGTCGTAGTTCTTGCAGGCCCACACGTAGCCGCCCTCCCACTTCAGGCAGGCGGCGACCATGTCGTCGATCAGCCGGTGCTCGTAAGTCAGCCCCTCGGCCTCGAACTTGTCTTTGAACTCCTCGTCGTAGATGCGCTGGAACTCGTCTTTGAACATGCCGTCGTAGGCCTTGAGGATGGTGTTCTTGGTGGACAGGTACACCGGCCACTTGGCGTTGAGACCGTACGCCAGCGAGGCGCGCGCGAAGTCGCGGACGGATTCCTTGAAGTTGTACATCCCCATCACGACGCCGCCGTCGTCGGGAATGGACACCACCTCGTGGACCATCGGCTCGCTGCCGTCCGAGGGCGTGAACGTGATCGAGACGGTGCCCGGCTTGTCGACCTTGAAGTTGGTCGCCCGGTACTGGTCGCCGAAGGCGTGGCGGCCGATGACGATCGGCTTGGTCCAGCCCGGCACCAGCCGCGGCACGTTCGAGATGACGATCGGCTCGCGAAAGATGGTGCCACCCAAGATGTTCCGGATTGTCCCGTTGGGCGACAGCCACATCTTCTTCAGGTTGAATTCGGAGACGCGCGCCTCGTCGGGGGTGATGGTGGCGCACTTGACCCCGACGCCGTGCTTCTTGATGGCGTACGCGGCGTCGATGGTCACCTGGTCGTTGGTGCGGTCGCGGTTTTCGATGCCGAGGTCGTAGTACTCGAGGTTGATGTCCAGATGCGGCAGGATCAGCAGGTCCTTGATGAACTTCCAGATGACGCGGGTCATCTCGTCACCGTCGAGCTCGACGACCGGCCCTTTGACCTTGATCTTCTGTTCGCCTGCCATATCGAGTTCGACTTTCCCTTCGCGGCCCTTGATTTTACGAGCTTTGCGAAGCGGCTAGCGCTTCATTGAACGTCTTGCTCGGCCGCATGACAGCAGTCGTCTTCTCGTTGTCCGGGTAGTAGTAGCCGCCGATGTCGACCGGCTCGCCCTGCGCCTCGGCTAGCTCGGCCACGATGGTGTCCTCGTTCTGGCCCAGCGACTCGGCGAGGGCGGCGAAGTGCTTGCGCAGCTCCTCGTCGTCGGACTGCCCGGCGAGTTCCTGCGCCCAGTACAGCGCCAGGTAGAACTGGCTGCCGCGGTTGTCGAGTTCGCCGGCCTTGCGCGACGGGCTCTTGTTGTTCTCCAGCAGCTTGCCGATCGCCGCGTCCAGCGTCTTGCCCAGGAGCTTGGCGCGCTCGTTGCCGGTCTTGATCCCGATGTCTTCGAAACACGCGCCCAGGGCCAGGAATTCACCGAGGGAATCCCAGCGCAGATGGTTCTCCTCGAGGAGTTGGTGCACGTGCTTGGGCGCCGATCCGCCCGCCCCGGTTTCGTACATTCCGCCACCGGACATCAGCGGAACGATGGACAGCATCTTGGCGCTGGTGCCCAGCTCCAGGATGGGGAACAGATCGGTGAGGTAGTCGCGCAGGATGTTTCCGGTGGCGGCGATGGTGTCCTGCCCGCGCACCGCGCGCTCGATCGTGTACCTCATCGCCCACACCTGGGGCATGATCTGGATCTCCAGGCCCTCGGTGTCGTGCTCCTTGAGGTACCGCTTCACCTTGTTGCGCAGCTCGACCTCGTGCGGCCGCTCGGTGTCCAGCCAGAACACCACCGTCATGCCCGAGTTTCGCGCTCGCGTGACGGCCAGCTTGACCCAGTCGCGGATCGCTTCGTCGGTGACGATCGGCATCCGCCAGATGTCGCCCTCCTCCACGTTCTGGGTCAGCAGGACTTCGCCGGTGTCGAGGTCGACGATGTCGGCGACGCCGTCCTCGGGAATCTCGAATGTCTTGTCGTGCGAGCCGTACTCCTCGGCCTGCTGGGCCATCAGGCCGACGTTGGGCACGGTGCCCATCGTGGTCGGGTCGAACTGCCCGTTGGTTTTGCAGAAGTTGATGATCTCTTGATAGATGCGGGAGAACGTCGACTCGGGGTTGACGGCCTTGGTGTCCTTCTGCCGCCCGTCGGCGCCCCACATCTTGCCGCCGGCGCGGATCATCGCCGGCATCGACGCGTCCACGATCACGTCGCTGGGCGAGTGAAAGTTGGTGATGCCCTTGGCCGAATCGACCATCGCCAGCTCGGGGCGGTGCTCGTGGCAGGCGTGCAGGTCGCGGATGATCTCCTCGTGCAACGACGCCGGCAGCGACTCGATCTTGCTGTACAGGTCGACCAATCCGTTGTTGACGTCGACGCCGAGCTCGTCGAAGAGCTCCTGGTGCTTGGCGAAGGCGTCCTTGTAGAAGACCTTGACGGCGTGGCCGAAGACGATGGGGTGGGAGACCTTCATCATGGTGGCCTTGACGTGCAGGGAGAACATCACGCCGGTCTCGTAGGCGTCCTGCATCTGTTCCTCGTAGAACTCGACCAGGGCCTTCTTGCTCATGAACATGCTGTCGATGACGTCGCCGTCGCGCAGCTCGACCTTGGGCTTGAGCTCGAGGGTCTTCCCGCTCTTGGTGTTGAGCACCATCTTCACGTTGCGCGCGCGGTCCAGCGTCATCGACTTCTCGCCGTGGTAGAAGTCGCCGTGCCGCATGGTCGCGACGTGGGTGCGCGAGGCCGGCGACCACTTGCCCATGCTGTGCGGGTGCCTGCGCGCGAATTCCTTGACGGCCTTGGGCGCACGACGGTCCGAATTGCCTTCCCGCAGTACCGGGTTGACCGCGCTGCCCAGGCATTTGCCGTAGCGGACGCGGATTTCCTTCTCCTCGTCGGTCTTCGGGCTCTGTGGGAAGTCCGGAACCTTGAAGCCCTTGCCCTGCAGTTCCTTGACAGCGGCGATCAGCTGGGGCACCGAGGCGCTGATGTTGGGCAGCTTGATGATGTTGGTGTCGGCCAGCTTCGTCAGCCGGCCCAGCTCCCCCAGGTTGTCGTCGACCCGCTGCTCTTCGGTCAGGTAGTCGCCGAACTCGGCGAGGATCCGTGCGGCCACGGAGATGTCACTGGTCTTGATCTCGATGCCCGCCGGCTCGGCGAAGGCGCGCACGATCGGAAGGAACGCGTAGGTCGCCAGCAACGGCGCCTCGTCGGTCAGTGTGTAGATGACGGTCGGCTGTTCGGCGCTCACGGTCCCTCTCCCGGCGTGGAAAACCTCGAATATCGGTCAGATCTGTGGGGGGCTCAGCGTTCTTGCTGCCACGTTATCAAGGGCGTTTGGGCAGGTGTCGACCTGCCATTGGCATCCAGTCGGCACAGTAAGATAGTCTCCGTATTGGTCATGAGCGCCAGCATCAAGCCCCGGCTTGCTGGCCGGCAACCCTCCAACCGCGGTGGGGTGCCCCGGGTGATGACCAGGTCTAGTAGCCACAGGCTGCGCGGCAAGCGCGGGTCCGCCATAACGGACCCCTGACTAGAGGGGAAGACGTGATGTGCACATCTTTAGCTCTTTGCGATCGGCTCATGTGCCGTAGCGCGTGTCGCTGTTGACCCGCGGCCGCCCAGCCGCCGGCATCCCCGATACCCGATTCGCAGATCTCGAGCCAGAAAGCAACCGCACGTGAGCCCCGACAACAGCACCACCAGCAACGACGACGCCGACCCGACCGCCCGCTGGTCCTTCGAGACCAAGCAGGTACACGCCGGTCAGCAACCGGACCCGGCGACCAACGCCCGCGCACTGCCGATCTACCAGACCACCTCCTACGTCTTCGACGACACCTCGCACGCCGCGGCGCTGTTCGGGCTGGAGGTTCCGGGCAACATCTACACCCGGATCGGCAACCCGACCACCGATGTCGTCGAGCAGCGCGTGGCCGCCCTCGAGGGCGGCGTGGCCGCGCTGTTCTTGAGCTCGGGCCAGGCCGCTGAGACATTCGCCATATTGAACCTCGCGTGTGCCGGGGATCACATCGTCTCCAGCCCGCGCCTCTACGGCGGTACCTACAACCTGTTCCACTACTCGCTGGCCAAGCTGGGCATCGAGGTGAGCTTCGTCGACGATCCCGACGACCTGGATTCCTGGCAGGCCGCCGTGCGGCCGAACACCAAAGCGTTCTTCGGCGAGACCATCTCCAACCCGCAGATCGATCTGCTGGACATCCCGGGGGTGGCCGGTGTCGCCCACGCCAACGGGATACCGCTGATCGTCGACAACACCATCGCCACTCCCTACCTGATCCAGCCGTTCTCCCACGGCGCCGACATCGTGGTGCACTCCGCGACCAAGTACCTCGGCGGGCACGGCTCCGCGATCGCCGGGGTCATCGTCGACGGCGGCACCTTCGACTGGACGCAGGGCCGTTTCCCCGGATTCACCACGCCAGACCCGAGCTACCACGGCGTGGTGTTCGCCGAGCTCGGCCCGCCGGCGTACGCGCTCAAGGCGCGGGTGCAGCTGCTGCGCGACCTCGGCTCCGCCGCGTCGCCGTTCAACGCGTTCCTGGTGGCCCAGGGGATCGAGACGCTGAGTCTGCGCGTCGAGCGCCACGTCACCAACGCGCAGCGGGTCGCCGAATTCCTCGAGGGACACGAGGGCGTGCTGGCGGTCAACTACGCCGGGCTGCCCAGCTCGCCCTGGCATGAGCGGGCAAAGAAGCTGGCGCCCAAGGGAACCGGCGCGGTGCTCTCGTTCGAGCTGGCCGGCGGCGTCGAGGCCGGCAAGGCGTTCGTCAACGCGCTGAAGCTGCACAGCCACGTCGCCAACATCGGCGACGTGCGCTCCCTGGTGATCCACCCGGCTTCGACCACCCACGCCCAGCTCAGCCCGGCCGAGCAGCTGAGCACCGGTGTCAGCCCGGGCCTGGTGCGGCTGGCCGTCGGGATCGAGGGCATCGACGACATCCTGGCCGACCTGGAGCTCGGCTTCGCCGCCGCGCGCAAGTACGGTGCGGGCGCGCAGGCCCCGGGCGCCGACCCGCAAGCAGTGGCGGCGTTCTAAGGGGCCGGCGATGACGATCTCCGACGTCGGAACCCAGACGCTGCCGGCCGAAGGCGAGATCGGCCTGGTGCACATCGGCTCGCTGACCACCGAGAGCGGCGCCGTGATCGACGACGTCTGCATCGCCGTTCAGCGCTGGGGCGAGCTGTCGCCGACCCGCGACAACGTGGTGGTGGTGCTGCACGCGCTGACCGGCGACTCGCACATCACCGGGCCCGCCGGCCCGGGGCATCCCACCGGCGGCTGGTGGGACGGGGTGGCCGGGCCGGGCGCGCCGATCGACACCGACCGCTGGTGCGCGATAGCGACCAACGTGCTGGGCGGATGCCGCGGCTCCACCGGGCCCAGCTCGCTGGCTCGCGACGGAAAGCCCTGGGGCTCAAGGTTTCCGAAGATTTCGGTGCGCGACCAGGTGGAGGCCGACATCGCCGCGCTGGCCGCGCTGGGAATCAACGAGGTCGCCGCGGTTGTTGGTGGATCTATGGGCGGCGCACGGGCTTTGGAGTGGATGGTCGGCCATCCTGGCCGGGTGCGGGCCGGGCTGCTGCTGGCGGTCGGCGCACGCGCGACCGCGGACCAGATCGGCACCCAGACCACGCAGATCGCGGCCATCAAGGCCGACCCGAACTGGCAGGGCGGCGATTACCACGACACCGGCCGCACACCGGATACCGGCCTGATGATCGCCCGCCGCTTCGCCCATCTGACTTACCGCGGGGAAGCGGAGCTGGACACCCGGTTCGGCAACGACGTACAGGCCGGCGAGGACCCCGGCCCCCCATTCGGAGGCGGCCGCTACGCGGTGCAGAGCTACCTGGAACACCAGGGCGACAAGCTGCTGGCCCGTTTCGACGCGGGCAGCTACGTGACCCTGACCGAGGCGCTGAACAGCCACGACGTCGGCCGCGGTCGCGGTGGCGTGCGCAAGGCCCTGCGCGGTTGCCCGGTGCCTGCCGTGGTCGGCGGCATCACCTCCGACCGGCTCTACCCGCTGCGGCTGCAGCAGGAACTCGCCGACGTGCTGCCGGGCTGCGGCGGCCTGCACGTTGTCGAGTCCATCTGCGGTCATGACGGCTTCCTGGTGGAATCGGAGGCGGTCGGCGCCCTGATCCGCGAGACGTTGGAGTTGGCCGCTACCGAAGGCACGTGTCGGCGGTGACCCGCTCTCGCCACGATCGCTCGCTGTCGTTCGGTTCGGCGGCCGCGGCCTACGAGCGGGGGCGTCCGTCCTATCCCCCGGAGGCCATCGACTGGCTGTTGCCCCGCGGCGCGCGCCAGGTGCTGGACCTGGGTGCAGGCACCGGCAAGCTGACCACGCGGCTGGTGGAACGCGGCCTGGACGTGGTGGCGGTCGACCCGATTCCCGACATGCTGGAGGTGTTGCGCACCTCCCTGCCGGAGACCCGGGCGCTGCTGGGCACGGCGGAAGACATTCCGTTGCCGGACAACAGCGTTGACGTTGTGCTGGTCGCGCAGGCGTGGCACTGGGTGGATCCCGAGCGCGCGATTCCCGAGGTGGCCCGGGTGCTGCGGCCGGGCGGGCGGCTGGGTCTGGTGTGGAACACCCGCGACGAACGGCTGGGCTGGGTGCGGGAGCTGGGCGACATCATCGGCTCCGACGGCGACCGGGGCCGCTTCGACGTGGACTTGACCGAGTCGTTCACCGCGCCGGAGCGCCACCAGGTCGAGTGGACGAACTACCTGACGCCGCAAGCCCTGATCGACCTGGTCGCCTCGCGCAGCTATTGCATCACCTCGCCGACCGAGGTCCGCACCCAAACCCTGGACCAGGTGCGTGAGTTGCTGGCCACCCACCCGGCGCTGGCGAATTCGACGGGGCTGGCATTGCCCTATGTCACCGTCTGCATCAGGGCGACGCTCGCCGGGTAGCCGGGCCGTTTTACGAAACGACACGGATGGCAACCCTGTAGACCATGGGTGAAATGGTTCAGGTGAGCGAAGAAAGGCTGTTGGCCGATGTCGAGCGACGACTGGTCGACGAGTTTCCCCGCATCTCCACCGACGACGTCGGCGACCTCCTGCGGCAGGAGCACGCCCGGTTCCGCGACAGCCGGATCCGCGACTTCGTCACGCTGCTGGCGGAGAAACGCGCCCGCGACGAACTGAAGCGCAGGCTCAACTGAGGTCTTCGACGAGGATGTCGTTGACCGTCTTGAGGTCGTCAATCGCCCGCTGGGTGAACGCGTCCGCCCGGTCCAGGTCGGCCGGCGTGCTGTTCGGCCCCAGGGACATGCAGATGTGGGTCGCCGTGTGGAAGTCGTTGATCTCGGCTTGAAGCGCCCTGGTCAGCGCCGGATCCGGCGTGGGCAGGTGGGCCTGCAGGCCGACCGTTTGTTCGTCGTGGACGGCCGAACATGCCGAGTGCAGAGCGCCGAGGTCGTTGGCCTTGATCGCGTCGACCACCGCCTGCATCTGATTCGCCGTGTTGGCCAAATGCTCTTGGGCCTGTGAGTACCACTGCGGGACGCCGGCGTAGTCGGCGCCGGCCGTCCCGGTCGTCCCCACGGTGAGCAGACTCGTGGTGGCGACGGCGGCACCGCCCCAGCGCTTGAGCACCTGCATGAACATGACTGACCTGCCTTAGGTGTGGAGCCCGTGTTAGGCAAAGTCTCCGCACCGCGGCGTCATGTTCGGTAGGGCCTTCGGGCCCGTCCCGTGGGCCAAAGGACCCGCTCAGTCGCCCACCAGGGTCGAGACCGGCGCCCCGACGGGGCCGACCACTTCCGCGGCGGGAGCCTCGAGGCCGTGGGGGGCCATCCGCGCGATGCGCGACTCGATGTCGTAGGGGACGATGATCGCGGTCGCCCCCCGGACGCGGCTGACGGTCCGGGCCATCTTGTCCGCGGTGCGGTCGTGCAGCAGCCGACCCAACAGGGGTGAATAGGTCCGGCGCGGCAACAGCACCGTCACCCTGGTGTCCGGATGGTCCTTGAGGACCCGCAGCACCAATTCGTGGGCGGCCCGGCTCAAATGCCGATCGGGGCAGTTGATCAACCACAGTGGGGTGTCGTGCTCGAAGCGATCCCACCGCTCGCGAAGCCGCACCGCGTGATCGACGTCGATCACGAAGTGCACCGCGGTCAGCTCGTCGGCGTGCAGCCCATGCCCGAGCCGCACCGCCTCGATCTCGGCCAGATCGATGGTGTCCACGAACACCAGCACCTGCAGGCGCGGATGCCGCGCCAGGTCGAGATCCTCGGCGCGCGTCATCTCCAGCACGGAGGCCTCGTCACGGTATTTCCGGTTGAGCCGCATCAAGGCCAGCACCAGCAACGGGAAGATGACGACGATCAGCCAGGCACCCTCGGTGAACTTGGCCACCACGAAGATCCCCACCACGACCGTCGACAGGATCCCCGCCGCCAGGTTGACCGCCAGCTTGGCACGCCAGCCCGGCTCGCGGCGGGTCAGATGATGCTTGGCCATGCCGTAGCCGGCCATCGCGAAGGCGGTGAAGACACCGATCGCGAAGAATGGCACCAGCGCACTCACCTTCGCCTCGGTGATGACGAGCAACACCATGGCCAGCGCGGTCAGCACGAAGATACCGTTGGAGAACACCAGGCGATGCCCGCGTTTCGTCAGCGGGCGGGGCAGAAAACGGTCCTCGGCAACGAAACTCGCCAACGCGGGAAAGCCATTGAAGCTGGTGTTGCAACCCGTGAACAGGATCGCCGCCGTCGACGCCTGCACACCGAAGTAGAGGATGTTGCCGATCACGCCGTGGCCGAAGACCGCCCGGGCTATCTCCGACAGCATCGACGGGTATTCGTCGAGATAGGCCACGGCGTGGGTGACGTGGGTCAGCCAGCCCACGCCCGCGAGCAAGAACCCGAGGATGCAGGCCATCCACGTCAGCACACGACGCGCGTTGGGGCCCTGTGGCTTTCGGAAGACGTTGACGGTGTTCGACACCGCCTCCACCCCGGTCAGTGAGGTGCCACCGTTGGCGAACGCGCGCAACACGATCAGGATCGTCGCACCCATCACCAGGCCGCCGCCCTGATGCACCGGCACTGCGCCCGCGATGTGCTGCGGATCGTATTTCGGTAAGCCCCAGAACATTTCGCGAACGAAGCCGGTCACTATCGTCAACGTGATCATGGCGACGAACGCATACGTCGTCATCGCGAACGTGCGCCCCGACCGTCGTAACCCGCGCAGGTTGGCCAGACAGATCAGCACCACCGCCGCCAACGTGATCTCCAGGTGATACGGCCGCAGCTGGGGAATCGCCGACACCACCGCCACCGTCGCCGCCGCCGGTTGCACCGCCACGGTCACCACGTAGTCGATCAGCAGCGCCGCGGCAGCAACCTGTGCCACCCGCGGACCGAAGTTCTCCCGCGCGACAGTGTAGGACCCACCGGCCCGCGTGTAGGCCATTACGACCTCCCGGTATGAGGCGCACACCAGGGCCAGGATCACCAGGATGACGCCGGTGATCGGGAGCACCAACGCGTACGCCGCCATGCCGGCCGCCGGGAGCAGCTCGATCATGATCTGCTCGGTGCCGTACGCCGTCGATGAGATTGCGTCCGGCGAGAGCGCCCCGAGGGCAATGTGATTCGGCAGCCTCTCGCCGTCCAGCTGGTCGGTGGTCAACGGCTGCCCGAGGAAAAGCCGCTTGCACTTGTCGGTGAAGGAGAGCGGTATTTCGCCACTCGTTTGCGTCACAACATCCCTTTCTCGAGACCGGATTGCCTCATCCCGCGCGGGTGACCTCGGCGATGCGGGACTCGATGTCATAAGGCACGATCTGCGCGGCCGCGCCCGGAATCCGGCTGACCGCCCGGGCGATCTTGTCCGCGGTGCGATCGTGCAGCAGCCGGCCGACGAGCGGCGAGTAGGTCCGGCGCGGCAGCAGCACGGTCGCCTTGGTATCCGGATGCTCGTTGAGCACCCGCAGGACGAGCTCATGGGCGGCTCGGCCCAGGTGGCGATCGGGACAGTCGACCAGCCGGAGCGGGGTGTCGTGTTCGAAGACCTCCCAGCGCTTTTGCAGCCGAGCGGCATGGTCAGAGTCGATCACGAAATGCACCACGGTCAGCTCGTCGGCGTGCAGGCCGTTTCCGTATCGCAGCGCTTCGACCTCCGCGAGGTCGACGGCATCCACGAAGACGAAGACCCGGTGCCGGGCGTATCTGGACAGGATCGGCCTCTCGGTGCGGGACATCTCCAGCACGGAAGCCTCCGCACGGTACTGCCGGTTGAGTCGCATCAACGCCAGCACGAGCAACGGGAAGACGACCACGATCAGCCAGGCGCCCTCGGTGAACTTGGCCACCGCGAAGATCCCCACCACGACCGTCGACAGGATCCCCGCGGACATGTTGACCACCGCCTTGCGCCGCCAGCCCGGGCCGCGCTGGCGCAGATAGTGTTTGGTCATGCCGTACCCGGCCATCGAGAATCCGGTGAACACGCCGATGGCGTAGAACGGCACCAATGCATCGACCGAGCCGCCGGTGATGACGAGCAGCGCGATCGACAGCGCGGTCAGGGCGATGATGCCATTCGAGAAGACCAGGCGATGGCCGCGCTTCATCAACGGACGCGGCAGAAAGCGGTCTCCCGCAACGAAACTGGCCAAGGCGGGGAAGCCGTTGAAGCTGGTGTTGCCGCCGGTGTAGAGGATCGCCGCGGTCGACGCCTGCACCAGGATGTACAGGACGTTTCCGGCCGGGCCGTGGCCGAAGACCGCCCGGGCGATCTCCGACAACATCGAGGGGTATCCGTCGGTGTACGGGACGGCGTGCGTCACGTGCGTCAGCCAGGCCACTCCCGCAAGCAGGAACGCGAGGATGCAGGCCATGATCGTCATCACCCGGCGGGCGTTGACACCTTCTGGCTTGCGAAAGGTGGTGACGGTGTTGGAGATGGCTTCCACCCCGGTCAGCGACGAACCACCGTTGGCGAACGCGCGCAACACCACCAGCAGCGTCGCCCCCATCACCAGTCCGCTGCCCTGGTGGACGGGCACCGCTCCGGCGATGTGCTGCGGATCGTACGTCGGCAGGTTGCCGCACAGCTCACGGATGACCCCGACAACGATGGTCAGCGAGACCATCGCCACGAAGGCGTAAGTGGGCACCGCGAACGGCGCTCCGGCTTCCCGCAGTCCGCGCAGGTTCGCAAAGCACATCAACAGCACCATGCCGACGGTGATCTCCAGGCTGTAGGGCCCCAGCACCGGTATCGCCGACGCCACCGCCACCGTCCCCGCCGCGCACTGCACCGCGACCGTGACCACGTAGTCGATCAACAGCGCCGCGGCGGCCACCTGCGCCACTCGTGGCCCGAAGTTCTCGCGGGCGACCACGTACGATCCGCCGGAGCGCGTATAGACCATCACGACCTGGCGATACGACGCCGCGACCAACACCAGGATCAAGAGAATGACCCCGGTGATGGGAAGCAACAGGGCGAACGCGGCCATCCCGGCCGCCGGCAACAGCTCGATCATGATCTGCTCGGAGCCGTAGGCGGTGGAGGAGATCGCGTCGGGCGACAAGACACCGAGCGCGACGGGGTTCGACAACTTCTCGTGCTCGAGCTGAGAGTTGATCAAAGGCTTGCCGAGTAGGCCGCGTTTGAAGACATCGGAGAACGACGACCACGGTCTGTGATGGGCGGTCCGCCGTTCAGCCAAAGATGTTGCCACAGAATGTATCCCTTTCCCCCTACGTGAGGCTGACGTGCAGATGACGCCCCCCGGGCCGTGCAGCCGCCGAAAGCGTATATGCCGCAATCGCTTTTGTCGCCACGTCTTCTTTGGCCAGTGGGGATAACCACAGCGAATTGTCAGAAGAATTGCCAGGACACTCTCAGTAGGGTGACCCGGATTTAACACGGCGACTTCAATTGGTAATAAATGGAGCGAAATCCGCGGGATTGAGCACCCGTGAGCCCCTTGTCGAAACCCGTTGTGGAATAACGTGCTTTGCCTCACAGCGGCCCGTCGGGCGATCCGCTATCTCGCCAGCGAATCCACAGGTATTTCAACGGCGTTGTACAGCAACGGTTCTGAAGCCCTTTGTCTCTCACCTTTATAACACATTGACACAAGTTCGACTTGTATAAATTGGATTTTGTTGTGCTCCAGTTGATTCAGACACGAGCTTCCGGCCGTCGAGTTCGCCCTTTCAGTGCAGGCGGGGCCGTTCTTGCTCGTCGTATCCGGAATCTGTCTGTTAGCATCGAGTTCGATCTCCATTTCCTTGGAGTGGCGCGCGATGCCCGGGGCGGGGCAAAGGTTCTTGCGCCACAGGGTTTCCCGCATCTGCGTCACCGGATGCGTGGAGTAGCAGATCATCCAGATCGGTTAAGCGGAGGGGTAACTGTGGTTCGCGGAGGAATGGAACGTCATGAACCAATGCATCATCGTCAGCGGTGATGACGCGCTGGCGTCGACCATCGTCGATGAGCTGAAAAGAGCCGGAGCGCGCGTGGCCCGGCTCCTCGACTCCGACCTCGCGGGCACCCGAGTCAAGACCGAGCTCGCCCGGGCTGGGGTCACCGCAGCGTCGGCCGTCGTGTGCGCGGGAGACGACGACGCGACGAACCTGGAGATCGCCCTGCTCGCGCGGAAGGCCAACCCGAAGATTCGAGTCGTGGCCCGGGTGGCCAATGACGTCCTCCGTGAAGCGGTCGCCGCCGACGAAGGGCCCAACTCGATCCTCGGCGTCGCCGATCTCGCCGGCGCCGCGGTCGTCGAGGCCTGTCTCGCGCGCACCACCCATCCCTTCGAGGTGGCGGGGATCGAGTTCGTGTGCTTCGGCGCCGAGGCGCCGTTCGATGCGTCGCTGAGAGAGATCTACGGCGACCTGGCGCCGGTGGCGATGGTGCACAACGACAGCGCCGCCAACGCGGGCGAGGTCGTGGTGTGTCCGGGGCGGGATCTGCGGGTCAGCGCCGGCGACTGGACGGCGATGATCGGCACCACCGAGGAGGTCGCCGCCTGCGGGGTCAAGCTTCCGCGCCACGACCGGATGCGGTCGCGCCAGTCGCGATTGCGCCGCGTCCTCTATGCGGTACGGGCCCTGCCCGCCGAGGTCAACCCCGCGTTCTACCCCTTGATCGTCGCCCTGGTCCTCTTGGTCATCGGTTCGACGACCCTGCTGCACTTCTCCTACACCCACCCGGGGATGTCCTGGACCGACGCGTTCTACTTCACCAACGAGACGATCACCACGACGGGGTACGGCGACTTCAGCTTCGCCAAACAGCCGACGTGGCTGCGGCTCTACGCGGCGGTGTTGATGTTGGCGGGCGTGACCACCACCGCCCTGCTGGTCGCCTTCATCGCCGATGTGCTGCTGTCCCGGCGATTCCTCACGCTGTCCGCACGCCCCCGGGCACGCCACCTGCGCAACCACATCATCGTCGTCGGGTTGAGCGCCCTCGGGGTCCGGGTGGTCGCCGATCTCACCGAAGCCGGCTACGACGTGGCGGTGATCGAGCGCGACCCGAACAATCAGTTCCTTTCGACGGCGGCCGATCTCGACGTACCGGTCATCTTCGGGGACGCGACGTTACGCCCGACACTGGAAGCGGCCCGGGTCGACACCGCCCGCGCGGTCGCGGTGCTGACGCGCGACGACATGGTCAACATCGAAACGGGCATCGTGGTCCGCGAGATGCTTGGCCCCCAACCGGCATTCGCCGGCAATCGGTGGGGCAAGGTGCCGCTCGTCCTCCGCGTATACGACCATGACCTGGGATCCGCGGTAGCCCAGCGTTTCGGCTTCGAAAACGTCCGCTCCACAGTCGAACTGGCCGCACCATGGTTCATCGGCGCGGCTATGGGCTTGCAGGTGCTGGGTACGTTCTCGGTCGGCAACCGATCGTTTTTGATCGGCGGGATGTATGTGCAGGCGGGCAGCGAACTCGACGGGTTGCAGATGTTCGAGGTGTCGACGCAGACCCGGGTCATCGCGGTGACTCGGGAGGATGCCCCGGTTCGGCTGCACCCGCGCCGCGACTCGCGGCTCAGCGCCGGGGACACCGTCTACCTCGTCGGTCCGTACCGGGAACTCATCGCCACGCTGCGCAAGGGGCAGCCCTCCCCGCGGCCGGTCGCCGACGGCCCGGGCACCGAACGTGACTGTGGTTGCGAGGAAGCAGGAACGGAGCCGGATGAAGACAACGTCCGGCACCTGGAACCGATCAGAGGAGCACGCGGTATAGCCAGTCATTGACCACCGCAGCAACTTTCGTTGACCGACCGGGACCGGATGTCCCTCGGCAACACTCCGGCGCAGCCCCGGCCGCGCCTTGCCAGCACGTCATTGAGGGGGAGGCTCTTGTCGTCCATCGTTCGCAGACCCGCCGCCGGCCCGAGCGTTCTGCGCTCGGGTGAATAGGGACGGCGGTAATGGATTTCGCGACGCTACCGCCGGAGGTCAACTCGGGCCTGATGTACGCCGGTCCGGGAGCGGGCCCGATGCTGGCCGCCGCCGAGGCGTGGGATTCGCTGGCCGCCGAGCTGCATTCGGCCGCGGGCTCCTACGAATCGGTGGTCAGCGGGCTCACCTCCGGCCCGTGGCTCGGCGCTTCGTCGGTGGCGATGACGGCTGCCGCGACGTCGTATGTGGCCTGGTTGAGCGCTACGGCGGCGCAAGCCGAACAGACCGCCGGCCAGGCCAGGGCTGCCGCCGCGGCCTATGAGGCGGCGTTTGCGTCGACGGTGCCGCCGCCGGCGGTGGCCGCCAACCGTAGCCGGCTGGCCATGCTGGTCGCCACAAACCTATTGGGCCAGAACACCCCCGCGATCGCCGCCACCGAAGCCGAGTACGGCGAGATGTGGGCCCAGGACGCGGCCGCGATGTACGGCTATGCGGGTTCCGCGGCGGCGGCCACGCAGCTGGCATCGTTCACCCCGCCGCACCAGAACACCAGCCCCGGCGGATCGGCCCTGCAGGCGGCCCAGGTGAGCCAAGCCGCCGCGCTGCCCGCCGGGTCCGCCCAGAGCGCGGTGTCGACCGCCACCGGGGCGGGCAGCGCGGGGTCCGGAGCGGCGGGCGCCGCAGCGTCCGCGCTCGGATTGAACACGCCGCTGGACCTGATCAACGTGGGCGCCGACGCGATCGCGTACGGGGTGGACGCCCCCATGTCCCCGCTGGGTGTGGTTTCCCTGCCTATCGACCTGATCGGCGCGCAGACCGGTTTGCACACCGATGACATCGTCAGCGACTGGGATGCCAATGGCGCACCCCTATCGGTGGTGCGGACCGAGACGCCGCCAGCTCCGATGACGACGCCGAGCATCGTGTCGAGGGTGTCGGCCGGGCTCGGCGAATCCGATTCGATCGGTGGGCTTTCGGTGCCGCCCACCTGGGCGGCGGGCACCCCGGCGGTGCGCCCGATCGCGCTGACGTTGCCGGCCGCGCCCGCCGGTGCCGCCGTCCCGGCGGCGGCACCGGGCTTCGAGAGCACGTTCGGTGAGATGGCCCTGGCGGGCACGGCCGGACGTGCCATCCGCGACGCGGTCGGCACCCGCGCTCGCGCGCCGCTGGGCGCGACTCCCGTTGCCAGGCAGCCAAACACCGAGGACGCTGCAGCCCCGGGTGAAGACGGAACGCCGCAGGCCGAGCCGCGCACCGTGGTGACGGGGATCGCCGCCGAAATACGCGAGTTCGCCAGGCTGCGCGACGAGGGGCTGATCTCCGACGAGGAGTACACCGAGCAGAGGAATCGTCTGCTCGGTCGCTAGTGCTTCAGAAGTTCAACCCGGAGAACATGATCCGATTCGGGTCGTACTTCTGCCGCACGGTCGTCAGCCGCGACAGATTGGGGCCGAAGTACCGCGCGGGCGCGCCGTTGGCCTCCAGATAGTTGACGTATCCGCCGACCGAAATCTGTTGCACCGCTTGGTGTGCGGAGGTCAGCCAGGTGTTCGCGGCGTTGACCTGGTTGCCGGCCGGCTCGACGTACCACTGCAAGACGGCGGCCTGGTTGCGCCAGGGGAACGCGGTGTCGCCCGCCGCCACGTCCGCGACGGCGCCACCGAGCGGATCGACGAGGACCGATGCTTGCCCGGCGCCCGAGGGCCACTGCCCTATCGCGGTGGCGATGGCGTGCGCCGCAGTGGAATCGACCGGGCCGATGACGTCCGACCCGGCGACGAACGATCGCGCCGGCGGCGTCGAACTACCGCCGGCCAGAAACATCATCAAGTCGGTCCGGCTCATCGTCTTGTTCGAGACCGACGTCGGTGCCACCCCGACCGCGGACTTGATCGCATCGGCCACCCCCGACCCCGCCCCCGCCGGGCAGGTCGCCAGCACGTGGCAGTTCGGCGCCGAGCCGACCATGAGATCGACGATGCCCCAAGTGTTCCGGTCGGCCGCGCTGAGCCAGGACTGCCAGCCGACGAGCACCTGCGTGGACGACGCCGGCGGGAAGTCGAGCCGCACCACGTCGGTGTCGGCCGTAGCGAAGGTGGAGAACGTCATCGACGTCGTCACCCCGAAGTTGCCGCCGCCACCGCCGCGAAGCGCCCAGAACAGGTCCGGATTGTCGTTGGCGGACGCGGTCACCACGTCGCCGCTGGGCAAGACCACGGTCGCCGACTGCAGCGCGTCACAGGTCAGGCCGGCGCGGCGGCTGTCGGGGCCTATCCCGCCGCCCAGCGCCAGTCCCGCGACGCCGACGGTCGGACAGGTGCCGCTGGGTATCGCCCGGCCGGCGCCGGTCAACGCCTGATGGATCGCATACAGGGTGGTCGCCGGGCTCACGGTGACGTTGTTGCCGTCGAAGTTGGCACCGCCCGGGAGACCGCGCAGGTCCAGCACCAGTGTGCCGTTCGCGCTGGACGCACCGACGTAGGAATGCCCACCCCCGCGCGGGGCGATCTTGAGGTTGTTGGCCGTCGCGAAAGCGACCGCCTTCTGCACGTCGGCCTGGGAGGAAACCGTCACCACCGCTGCGGGACTGGAGCTGTCGTAGAACGAGTTGAAAACCTTTTTGCTGGTGGAGAATTGAGCGCTGTTGGCGGGAAGCACAACCCTTCCGCCGATGGCGGACGCCAGCCCACCCCAGCCGACGGCGGGGTCGGCGGCCGCCCGCGCGGTGCCCAAAACCGCGCCCGTGGCCAACATCCCGACGGCGCCGCGAAGGAATGCCTGGCGCGAGATGCCCCCCTGCACGGAGGGGCTCAGCGGACGGCTGCGATTCGTCGTCATGTGCGGAGATTCTCGAACATTTCCGGCGCAAAAGCCCGGCATGAGCGCTCGTGTCAGATCACAGTGTGGCTTCGATCCCCAGCGCGACGCCGCGTCGCGCGCGCCCCGATAATCGAGGATCGCGACGCGGCGAACCCGCAAAACGCTTATTGTGCGAACCTTTATCCCACCGTGTCGCAAACGTGACAGTGATAGATCAGAGTTCCTAACGTGATTCGAGTGCCCCGCGCGCACTCCACGATCGAGGGGGAGGCCGCATGAAGGCGCTGACACGAACGCATAACTGGATCTGGGCGTTTCGGAATCAGCCCCTGACCGTTCGCCTGCTGGCCGTGGCCGCCGGCCTGATCACCGCGGCGTCGGCGCTCGCGGCGCCGGTGCGGGCGGACAACCCCGACGACAACTTCATCGACGCGCTCAACCACGCCGGCATCGACTTCGGCGAACCCGGAAACGCGATGTCGGTGGGCCAGTCCATCTGCCCGATGCTCGCCCAGCCGGGCGGCAACTTCGCCGCGGCCGCCTCCAGCGTCTCGGGGCGGGGCATGTCGCCCATGATGGCGCGCATGTTCACCACGATCGCGATACAGACCTACTGCCCCGAGCAGATGGCAAACCTGGCCAGCGGCAATCTGTCCGGCGCGGTGCCGCAACTGCCGGGAATGGCAGGGCAGATGCCGGGCATGGCGGGCCAGATCCCCGGGATGGCGGGGCAGATTCCCGGGATGGCGGGCCAGATACCCGCCATGGCGGGGCGGATCCCCGCGGCGCCCGGTATCTAACCGGTACCCAGAGGGTCGATGGTCCACGCGATGTAGACCATCGCCGTCGCGACCGCCGCGGTGGTGATGAAATCGATTCCCTTGCTGCGCACCACCAGAAGGCCGGACCGCTCGTCGGACAACACCAGCCGCAACACCGCCGCCAGGCCGACACCGATACCGATCAGCAGCGAACCGCGCCGCCAGAAGTTCGCCCCCACCAACGCGAGCGCCGTGGCGAACGTCAACCCGACCAACAGGATTGGCCACTGGGCCCTGACGACGGACCGCGCGCTCATTCCCGCTCGGCCAGCTCGACGACGTTGCTCAGCAGGAACGCGCGCGTCAAGGGGCCGACCCCACCGGGATTCGGCGACACGTGGCCGGCCACCTCCCACACGTCGGGATGCACGTCACCGACCAACCCGTTCTCGGTCCGGCTGACACCCACGTCGACGACCGCGGCACCGGGACGCACCATGTCGGCGGTCAGCATGTGCGGCACGCCGACCGCGGCCACGACGATGTCCGCCTGCCTGGTGTAGGCCGGCAGATCACGAGTTCCGGTGTGGCACAACGTCACGGTGGCGTTCTCGGAACGGCGGGTCAACAGCAGCCCCAGCGGGCGGCCGACCGTGACTCCGCGGCCGATGATGACCACGTGCGCCCCCGCGATCTCGACGTCGTAGCGCCGCAGCAGGTGCACGATCCCGCGCGCGGTGCACGGCAGCGGCGCGGGAACGCTGAGCACCAGGCGGCCCAGGTTCGTCGGGTGCAGCCCGTCGGCGTCCTTGTTCGGGTCGACGCGTTCGAGCGCGGCGTTCTCGTCCAGGTGCCTGGGCAGCGGCAGCTGCACGATGTAACCGGTGCAGTCGGGATTGGCGTTCAGCTCGTCGATCGTGTCTTCCAGCGTCGCGGTGCCGATGTCGGCGGGCAGGTCGCGGCGGATCGAGGTGATGCCGACCTTCGCGCAGTCCGCGTGCTTGCCCCGGACGTAGGCCTGCGACCCGGGATCGTCGCCGACCAGGATGGTGCCCAGCCCGGGGGTGCGACCCGACGCGGTCAGGGCGGCCACCCGTTGTTTGAGGTCGACGAAGATCTCGTCACGGGTGGCCTTGCCGTCCAGTGTGATTGCGCCCACGCCTGACAGTCTGGCAGATATCGATGATGGCGACCCGCCACGCCCGGCTACGCCGCGCTTGCGATCGCCACGGTGCCCGATCATGGCGACCCGCCACGCCCGGCTACGCCGCGCTTGCGATCGCCATTAGGCTCCCGATATGTCTACCCCTCCGGACGTGTTCAGCCCGGCCAAGCTCGGCCCGATCACGCTGCGCAATCGCACCATCAAGTCGGCCACTTTCGAAGCCCGCACGCCCGACACCCTGGTGACCGACGACCTCATCGAATACCACCGGCTGCCGGCCGCGGGCGGCGTCGGCATGACGACGGTCGCCTATTGCGCCGTCTCCCCCGGCGGCCGCACCGAGGGCAACGGGATATGGATGCGCCCGGAGGCGGTGCCCGGGTTCCGCCGGCTCACCGACGCGATCCACGCCGAGGGCGCGGCGGTCTGCGCGCAGATCGGCCACGCCGGCCCGGTCGCCAACGCAAAAACCAACAAGGCCAGGGCGCTGGCGCCGGTGCGGTTCTTCAACCCGATCGGGATGCGGTTCGCCAAGAAGGCGACCCGCGACGACATCAACGACGTCATCGAGGCACACGCCAATGCCGTCCGCCTGGCCATCGAAGCCGGCTTCGACGCGGTGGAAATCCATTTGGGCCACAACTACTTGGCGAGCTCGTTCCTGTCCCCGCTGATCAACCGCCGCGACGACGAGTTCGGCGGGTCACTGGAGAACCGGGCGAAAGTGGCCCGCGGCATCGTCATGGCCGTCCGCCACGCGGTGGAAAAGGAAGGGACGCCGATCGCGGTCACCGCGAAGCTCAACATGACCGACGGCGTGCGCGGGGGCATCAGCACCGAGGAATCGCTGACCACCGCCAAGTGGCTGCAGGACGACGGCGGCCTGGACGCGATCGAGCTCACCGCGGGCAGCTCGCTGGTCAACCCGATGTACCTGTTCCACGGCGACGCGCCGCTCAAGGAGTTCGCCGCCGCGTTCAAGCCGCCGCTGAGTTGGGGCATGCGCATGACGGGCAAGAAGTTCCTGCGCGAGTACCCCTACCGCGAGGCCTATTTGTTGCGCCACGCCAAGCTGTTCCGCGCCGAGCTGACGATGCCCCTGATCCTGCTCGGCGGCATCACGAACCGGGACACGATGGACCTCGCGATGGCCGAGGGCTTCGACTTCGTCGCGATGGGCCGGGCGCTGCTGGCCGAGCCGGACCTGATCAACCGGATCGCGGCCGACGGCGCCGCGCACAGCGTGCATTCGGCATGCACCCACTGCAACAAGTGCATGGCCACGATCTACACCCGGACGCGCTGCGTCGTCACGGGCGCCCCGGACGTGTTGGCGGGCGATCGGGCCTAGCGAGCGGACGATCGGGCGTCCCACAACGCACATTCGGGCCTCAGGGTTGCCTTGGCTTCACGAGATACAGTTGGTCCGATGAGTGCACCAGCCCCACCCGTGTTGACGGTTCGTTTTGACGGGTCAGAACGCACGTTTGCCGCCGGTCACGACGTGGTGGTGGGGCGCGATCTGCGCGCCGACATGCGCATCACGCACCCGCTGATCTCGCGCGCGCATCTGTTGCTGCGCTTCGACCAGGGCCGCTGGCTGGCGATCGACAATGGTTCCCTCAACGGCACTTTCGTCAACGGGCGGCGGGTGCCGGTGGTCGAGATTCACGACGGCCAGTGCCTCAACATCGGGAATCCGGACGGGCCGCAGCTGACGTTCGAGGTCGGGCGCCACCAGGGAATGGCCGGGCGCCCACCGCAAACCGAATCGATGGGCATACCGGTCGCGGCGCATCCGGGTGGGACGGCGTGGTCCGCCGCCCCGGCCGGATGCGCCGCGACCGGTATGCCCATCGATTCGGTTTGCGGTGGGCGCCAAAAGAGCCCCCCCCGCCGCCACCGCCGCCGAATTTCCCGCCGCATCCTCAGGTGTCCCCGCACACCGAGATGTCGCGCAGCGCCGCCAAGCCGCCCGAAGTGGCGAACCTGGCGACCAAGATGTTCCAGGCGCTGAGGCCTTCCCGAACCGGGTCGCTGCAGAAGCCTTCCGGCGCGCTGACGATCGGACGTGCCACTGACAACGACGTCGTCATCCAGGACGTCCTCGCGTCCCGGCATCACGCGTTCTTGACCCAGACGCCGCTGGGCACCGAGATCCGCGACGCCCACAGCGTCAACGGGACCTTCGTCAACGGCGTGCGGGTGGGGTCCGCGGTGCTGACCGAGGGCGACGTGGTCACCATCGGCAACGTCGACCTGGTGTTCACCCGCGGCGAGCTGCTCCGCCGCACCGAGGCCGCGACCCGCACCGGCGGCCTAGAGGTCAGCTCCGTCTGCTACACCGTCGACCAGAACAAGCAACTGCTCGACCACATCTCGCTGACCGCCCGGCCCGGAACGCTGACGGCCATCATCGGCGGTTCGGGTGCCGGCAAGACCACGCTGTCGCGGGTGATCGTGGGCTACACCAGCCCCACGTCGGGCTCGGTGACCTTCGAGGGCCACGACATCCACGCCGAGTACGCGACCATGCGCAGCAGGATCGGGATGGTCCCGCAGGACGACGTCGTGCATCGCCAGCTGACCGTGAACCAGGCGCTGAACTACGCCGCCGAGCTGCGACTGCCGCCGGACACCAGCAAGGCCGAGCGGGCCCAGGTCGTCGCCCAGGTCCTCGAGGAACTGGACATGACCAAGCACGCCGAGACCCGGGTGGACAAGCTGTCCGGCGGCCAGCGCAAGCGGGCCTCGGTGGCCCTCGAACTGCTCACCCAGCCGTCACTGCTGCTGCTCGACGAGCCGACGTCCGGCCTGGACCCGGCGCTGGACCGTCAGGTCATGCTGATGCTGCGCCAGCTCGCCGACGCCGGTCGCACGGTGCTGGTGGTGACCCACTCGGTGTCATACCTGGAAGTGTGCGACCAGATCCTGCTGATCGCGCCCGGCGGCAAGACCGCCTTCTGCGGCCCACCCGACCAGGTCGAGGCGGCCATGGGCACCCGCAACTGGGCCGACATCTTCGCCAAGGTGGGCGCCGACCCCGACGAGGCCAACCGCCGGTTCAAGGAGCGCAACCAGCAGTCTTCCCGGCCACCCTCCCCGCAAAGCCCGGCCGACCTGGGCGAGCCGCCGAAGACCGACCTGTGGCGTCAGCTGTCGACGATCGCCCGCCGCCAGGTTCGACTCGTCATATCCGACCGGGGCTACACGATCTTCCTGGCGGTCCTGCCGTTCCTCATCGGGGCGTTGTCGCTGACGGTGAAGGGCCCCCACCCCGGCCTCGGCCCGGCCGACCCGCTCGGCCCCGCGCCCACGCAGCCGCAGTACATCATGCCCGGCCGACCCGCTCGGCCCCGCGCCCACGCAGCCGCAGTACATCATGGTGCTGTTGAACATCGGCGCCGTGTTCATGGGGACCGCGCTGACCATCCGCGATCTGATCGGCGAGCGCCCGATCTTCCGGCGGGAGCAGGCCGTCGGCCTGTCCACCTCCGCCTACCTGCTGGCCAAGATCGCGGTGTTCTGCGTCTTCGCGACGCTGCAGGCGGCGATCGCGACCATCATCGTCCGGCTGGGCAAGGGGGCGCCGACCGCGCACCCGCCCTTCTTCGGCAACTCCACGTTCTCACTGTTCGTCACCGTCGCCGGCACCTGTGTGGCGTCGGCGATGCTGGGCCTGTTGTTGTCGGCCGTGGCGCAGTCCAACGAACAGATCATGCCGCTGCTCGTGGTGTCGATCATGTCGCAGCTGGTGTTCTCCAGCGGCATGATTCCCGTCTACCAGCGGTTCGGCCTCGAGGAGCTCGCCTGGCTGACGCCCGCGCGCTGGGGTTACGCGGCGGGCGCCTCGTCGATCGACTTTCCGTCGCTGGTGAAGGTCAAACAGATCCCGACCAACGACCCGATCTGGCAGCACTCGAAACACATCTTCGTGTTCGACATGGCCATGCTGGCATTCCTGTCCGTCGCCTACACCGGGTTCGTCCGGTGGCACATCAGGCTGAAACGCTGAGCCCGCGGCCGGTCCGATGACGCAAGCCGCCGAGCCCGTGCTGACCGTTCGATCCGACCGATCGAAGGGCAGCTTCGCGGCCGGCCGCGACGTGGTGGTCGGCAGCGACCTGCGCGCGGACCTGCGGGTGGCGCACCCCCTGATCGCGCGCGCGCACCTGCTGCTGCGCTTCGATCACGGCAAGTGGGTTGCGCTGGACAATCGTTCGCTGAACGGGATCTATCTCAACGGCCAGCGGGTCCCGCTGGTCGACATCGTGGACGGCCAGACCCTCAACATCGGCAAGCCCGACGGCCCGCGGATCACGTTCGAAATCGGCCACCACACCGGGACAGTGGGCATGCTCCCGCCGACCACGGAGTCGATCCCCGTCATCACACCGCCCGTCGATGCCCACCGCGCGCCGCCGGCCGGCCAGCGGCCACCGGCCCCGCCGCAGCCGCGCCCCTGGCAAGGCCCGAACCGCACCACCGCCGTGCCGATCGTGCGACCCGACGCGGCGACGCGGTCGGTGCCGCAGTCCGCTGGGCCGCCCGAGCTGAACCAGCCCACCCAGATCGGCGTGAGCGGCCAGGTGGCGGAGTTCCCGACCACGCGGGTGAAGAACCTGGGGCCCGAATCCGAGCGGGTAACCGACCGGCCGGGCCGCGCCGCGTGGATCGGCCGCGCGCTCGACAACGACATCGTCATTCACGACGTGCTGGCCTCGCGCCATCACGCGTTTCTGACGCCGACGCCGGCGGGCCCCGAGATCCGCGACGCCAACAGCAGCAACGGAACCTTCGTCAACGGGGTCAAAGCGGCGTCGGCGGTGCTGTCCGAGGGCGACGTGGTGACCATCGGGAACGTCGACCTGGTGTTCTCCGGCGGGATCCTGGTCCGCCGTCAGGAGGCGGCGGCGCGCACCGGCGGCCTGGAGGTGCGCGGCGTCGACTTCAGCGTCAACGGCAAGAATCTGCTCGAGAGGATCTCGTTGACCGCCCGCCCGGGCACGCTGACCGCCCTGATCGGCGGGTCGGGTGCGGGCAAGACCACGCTCTCGCGGCTGATCGCCGGGTACGCCACCCCGACCTCCGGGTTGGTCACGTTCGAGGGCCACAACATCCACACCGAGTACGCCTCGCTGCGGACCCGGATCGGGATGGTCCCGCAGGACGACGTCGTGCACCGTCAGCTCACGGTCAACCAGGCCCTCGGCTACGCGGCCGAGCTGCGGCTGCCGCCGGACACCACCAAGGCCGACCGCGAAGAGGTCGTCGCGCAGGTGCTCGACGAACTCGGGCTGACCCAGCACGCGGACACCCGGGTGGACAAGCTGTCCGGCGGGCAGCGCAAGCGCGCGTCGGTAGCGCTCGAGTTACTCACCGGGCCGTCGCTGCTGATCCTCGACGAGCCGACCTCGGGCCTGGACCCCGCGCTCGACCTGCAGGTGATGACCATGCTGCGGCAGCTGGCCGACGCCGGCCGGGTGGTGTTGGTGGTCACCCACGCGCTGACCTACCTCGACGTGTGCGACCAGGTGCTGCTGAGGGCCCCGGGCGGCAAGACGGCGTTCCGGGGTGCGCCGGGTGAGATCGGCGGCGCCATGGGCACCCCCACCTGGGCGCAGATCTTCGCCAGGGTGGGCGCCGACCCCGACGAGGCCAACCGCCGGTTTCTGGCCCGGAACGAACCGCCGCCCCCGCCGAAGGAGACGCCGGCCGACCTCGGCGCCCCGCCGCGCACCAGCATGCGGCACCAGTTCTCCACAGTCGCCCGCCGCCAGGTGCGCCTGGTGGTCGCCGACCGCGCCTACTTCGTGTTCCTGGCGCTGCTGCCGTTCGTGATGGGCGCGCTGTCGCTGACCGTTCCCGGCCACACCGGTTTCGGGTACGCCGACCCGACGAGCGACTCGGCCGGCGAGGCCGGGACGATCCTGACGCTGCTCACCATGGCCGCGGCCTTCATGGGCACCGCGCTGACGATCCGCGACCTCATCGGCGAGCGCCCGATCTTCCGGCGCGAGCAGGCGGTCGGGCTGTCCACCACGGCCTACCTGCTGGCCAAGATCGCGGTGTTCTGCGTGTTCGCCGTCGTCCAGGCGGCGATCGCCACGGCCATCGTGGTGGTCGGCAAGGGCACGCCGACGCGCCCGGCCGTGCTGCTGGGTAACGCGACGCTCGAGCTGTTCGTCGCCGTCGCGGCGACCTGTGTGGCCGCGGCGATGCTGGGGCTGCTGCTGTCGGCGTTGGCGCGCTCCAACGAGCAGATCATGCCGCTGCTGGTGGTGTCGCTGATGGGCCAGATGGTGCTGTCCGGCGGGATGGTGCCGGTCACCAACCGGATCTTCCTCGACCAGCTGTCCTGGGTGGTGCCGTCGCGGTGGGGGTACGCGGCGCAGGCGTCGACGGTCGACCTGTGGACCGTGGCGCCCGGCCCGCAGAATCCGCGGGACAGCCATTTCCAGCACACGCCGTCCGCCTGGCTGTTCGACATGGGCATGCTCGCGGCGCTGTCGATCGCCTACGCCGGCCTGGTGCGGTGGCGCATCCGGCTCAAGCACTGACCTCAGCCGTCGAGGGTCTCCCCCAGGCGCAGGCCGTGGGCCGCCGCGAAGGCCACCGCCTGGCCGACGTCGACGCGGGCGCCGGCCAGCGACGCGGTTCTCCACAACGAGGCATCCACGGCCGCCCCGCGCAGGTCGGCGTCGTCCAGCCGGGTGCCCGTCGTCCGGGCCCCGGACAGGTCGGCGCCGCGCAACACCGCCTTACGCAGGTCGGCCTCGACCAGGCTGGCCTCCCGCAGCCGGCTGCCGCTCAAGTCGACGCCGCGCAGGTCGTTGCCGCCCAGCACCGCCAGCGTGAAGTCGACCTCGTCGAAGGTGATCGGCCGCATCCGGCACTCGAGGAAGACCGAGCCCAGCATGCTGCACTGCGTGAACACGCTGTGCCACAACGAAGTCCGGTGAAACCTGCAATTGCGGAACGCCGACCCGCGGTGTTGCGACTCGGCCAGGTTGACGCCGCCGAAGTTGCACTCGTCGAACACCACCCGTTCGGTGTGCAGCCCGCTGAGGTCCTCGTCGGTGAAGTCGTGGCCTTGGAAGTGGCAATCGGTGGCGATCGACCCGCTTCGCAACTCCGTCAATTGGCCGTCAGGCTGGCCAGGGCGTATTCGCTGACCGCGATCAGCGCGTCGGTCGCCGACCGGCGATCGCGGGCGTCGACCGTGATCACCGGGATGTGCGCGGGTAAGGTCAGCGCCTCGCGCACCTCCGCGACGGGATAGCGAGGCGAACCGTCGAACTCGTTGACCGCGACCAGGAACGGCAGGTTGCGGTGCTCGAAGAAGTCGACCGCGGCAAAGCTGTCCTCCAGCCGCCGGCAGTCCACCAGGACGATCGCCCCGATGGCGCCGCGAACCAGGTCGTCCCACATGAACCAGAACCGCCGCTGGCCCGGCGTGCCGAACAGGTAGAGCACCAGGTCTTCGTCCAGGGTGATCCGGCCGAAGTCCATCGCGACCGTGGTGGTCCGCTTGTCCGGGGTGGCCTCCAGCGCGTCGACCGAGGTCGAGGCGTCGGTGAGCATCGCCTCGGTGCGCAACGGCATGATCTCCGACACCGCCCCGACGAACGTCGTCTTGCCGGCGCCGAATCCGCCCGCGATGACGATCTTGGTCGAGGCGTGGGCTCCGTCTTGTCCCACCTCGGGGGGCGCCTCAGAGTGCCTTAAGGCCACGCAGCGTCCTTCCTATCAGTTCGTGTCGCTCATCTCTGGTCGAACGCTCGGACAACGTCTTGTGCACCCGAAGGTAGCCGGACAACACGAGATCACCGACCAGGACGCGCGTGACGCCGAGCGGAAGATCCAGCCGGGCAGAGATTTCCGCGACCGACGGGCTGCCGACGCACAACTGGATGATCTTGCCTTTCGCGTCCTCGGGGAGCCACTTGTGAACCAGGCCGGCCTGCAGCGTCTGGATCGGCGCTTCCACGGGAAGGTCGACGTCGGTGCCGGTCCGCCCGGCCGTCAGGGTGTACGGGCGGACCAGATTCCCTCTACGCGCGGTCGGCCGGGGCTCGGGTTCCATCGCGGCTCACGAGACGCCGGACCGGCGGGTGGACTGCACCACGCCCCCGACCCGTTCTACCAGGATGGCCATCTCGTAGCCGATTTGACCGATGTCGCACGACGTCGCGGCCAGGGTGGCCAGATGCGAGCCGTCGCCCACGCGCATCAGCAGCAGGTAGCCGTGCTGCATCTCGACCACCGACTGCAGCACCTGTCCGCCCTCGAACAGCTGCGCGGCGCCGGTCGCGAGGCTGGCCAGGCCGGAGGCGACGGCGGCCAGCTGGTCGGCGCGCTCGCGCGGAAGATGCTCGCTGGCCGCGATGGGCAGCCCGTCGACGGAGACCAGCAGGGCGTGCGCCACGCCGGGGACCTCGCGGGCGAACCGCGTCACCAGCCAATCCAGTGAATTGCCGGGTGACGTCATTCTTGATCGGATCTTTGTTCACGGGCGTGCGACCGGCCGGTGCGCACCCCGCCGAAGTGGCTGCTGAACGACGCGCGAACCGCCTCGGGATCGCGCCCCGCGGCCGCGTGCTGGGGCTCCCGCACGGCGGACGGCTGGTCCTGCTGGGGCGCGTCGTTGCCGTTGGCCGCGCCGGGCACCAGCCGGGCGCCGGGAGTGCGGACCGGCAGGCCGTGCTCGGCGGTGCGCGACTCGACGGGCTTGTCCTCGGCCGCGGCGGCCAGGGTCCAGCCGCGGTCCCACACCGACTGCCAGTCCAGGTCGGGACTGTTGACCAGGTCGTGCGGATCGCCCAGCATCTCCGACAGCATCCGCCGGTAGATCACGTCGTCGTCGGCCGGGGTGGCCGCGCTGTGCGGGGCGGCCGGAATCGACGGATCGGGTCCGCTCGGGACCGGCGCGGCCGGCTTGTCGGCCTCCCGGGACCGCGCGGCGAAGAACGCCGACGTGTCCGACGCCGTCCGCGCGGGTTTGGGCTCCGGCTCCGCGGGGGCCACCGGGGTAGCCGGCTTGGCCGGGGTCCCGCTCTCCCACCACGGGGTGGGCAGCTCGCGCCGGGGCCGCGCGGGCTGCTGCTCGGCGGGTTGGGCCGGCACGTCGGTGATGCCGCTGGAACCGGGGTTGCGGCGCGGCAAGAGCGTGACCGGCGGCACGGAGCTGTCGTCGGCGGCGGTGCGGACCGCCGGCTCGGGCGCCCGTTCCTCGGCGACGTCCGGGGCGCTGGGTGCCGAGACGGCCCTGATCCGCGCGACGCGGACCGGCTGGCCGGGGCCCTCGAGGATGGCGGGCGGCAGGTAGATCTCGGCGGTGGTGCCGGGGCCCGCCTCGTTGGCCGCCGGGCCGCGCAGCCCGACCCGGATGCCGTGGCGGGCCGCGATCCGGCCGACCACGAACAGGCCCATGTGGCGGGCGTTGTCGGGGCTGACCTCGCCCCCGGCCTGCAGCCGCATGTTGGCGATGCGCCGATCGGTGTCGTTCATGCCCAGGCCGGAGTCGGCGATCCGCACCACGACCCCCCCGTCCCCGCCGCGGGCCGCCGAGACCCGCACGGGCGTCGAGGGCGGCGAATAGCGCAGGGCGTTGTCGATCAGCTCGGCGAACAGGTGGATCGCGCCACCCGCGGCCGCGCCGATCAGCGTGCTGTTGTCGGGCAGTCCCGCGATCTCGACGCGGCGGTAGTCCTCGACCTCGGACACCGCCGCGTTGAGCACCGTCGCCAGCGGCACCGGGTCACGCTGGTCGCGGGCGAGCTGCGCGCCGGCCAGCACCAGCAGGTTGGCGCTGTTGCGGCGCAGCCGGGCCGCGAGGTGGTCCAGCCGGAACAGGCTGTCCAGGCGTTCGGGGTCCTCCTCGTTGCGCTCGAGCCGGTCGATGAGCGACAGCTGCTGGTCGACCAGCGAGCGGCTGCGCCGCGACATGGTCTCGAACATGTCGTTGACCAGCAGCCGCAGCCGCGCCTCGTCGCCGGCCAGCAGCAGGGCCTGGGTGTGCAGTTCGTCGACGGCGTGGGCGACCTGGCCGATCTCCTCGGTGGTGTACACGGGCAGCGGTTCCGGCGTCGGCTCGGCCCCGCCCGCCTTGACCCGCGCGATCTCCTCCTCGAGGTCGGTGTGAGCGACCTTGAGGGCGCCGTCACGCAGGACGCGCAGCGGCCGCACCAGGGCGCGCGCCACCAGCAGCACGACACCCAGCGCGATGACGATGGCGGTCAGCACCACGACGGTGTCGACGATGGCGGAGTTGCGCTTGTCGGCGGCCTGGGCGTGCACGGACTTGGTCACCGACGCGGTGGCGTCCTTGATGACCTGGTCGGCGATCTCGTCGGTGGTCTGGATCGAGCGCAGCAGGTCGGCGTTGTCGACGAGCACGCTGGCCGGGTCGGACATGATCGCCAGCCGGGTCACCAGCTGCTGCTGCAGCGTCTTGGCTTCGGGCGAACCGGCGCCGAGGACTTCGCTCATCCCGAACAGCGTCGACGGCTCGGTTCCGGCCAGGGTGATCATCGACGTCCGCAGCTGCGGTTCGGGCAGGTCGGCGCCGCGGGTGACGAGGACATTCTGCATCGTCATCTGCCCGCGGGCCCCGACCGCCCGGCTCAGCCCCTGGGTTTGGGCGCGGATCTTCTCGTCGTCGACCCGTACCGACGCGTTGATGACGTCCTCCGCGGTCAGCAGGATCGGGGCGTACAGGGTCACGCGTTCGCGCAAACCGAGGCCGTTGTCGGTCGCCTTGGTGACCAGCATCTGGCCGCCGTCGAGCAGGTTGTTCACTCCCGATCGGACTTCGGGGCTCACGTCGGTGTCGCGCAGCCGCGTGTCCAGTTCGTACTTGCGGGCCTCGAAGTTCTTCTTGGCCCCCTCGACGTCGCGCCCGGTGCTGCCCGCCACCAGGGCGACATCGAGGGCCGACATGTACTTGGTGATCACCGGCACCACGTCGGCGCGGGCCGCAGCCAGCCGCAGGGCACTCGAGTTCGCCATCGCGGCCTCGATGCGCAGCGCCCCGAACACCGTTGCCAGCAGCAGCGGGACGAGCACGATCGCCAGGACCTTCCACCCGACCGGCCAGTTGCTCAGCGACCAGGTCCGGGGGCGTTTGCCCGGCGCCGCGTCGGCGGCGCGGGGCGGTGCGGATTCGGGGGCGGCCGCCTCGGCCGGGTTGGCCGGGCGGGCGAACATGGTCACGTCGCCACGGCCGCGTGACCGGCCGCTGCGCTAATGGTCAGCGCTCGAGAAAACGAGAGGCTCATGAGACTTCCTGCTTAATCCACCCGTGCCACGCCAGATGGGCGCGAGCGCGTCAACGTGGCAATCCGACGAGTATGACAGCCCGCGGCCCGGGCCACCAGAATCCGTACTGAGCAGACAGGCCTCTCCAAGGTGGACCGGCGCGCGGACGCACGACTCTGGCAAACGCGCCCGTCAAGGTTTCAGGCCGGCCGCAGGACGGCGACGAGGAAATCGGAGTCATCGGTGAACGGTCGCAGGTCCCAGGTGGACAGCAGCAGATCGGGCGCGAACCCGGCCGAAGCCGCGTCGTCGAGGAACGTGGCGAACGCGTAGTCGCGGCCGGCGCCGAAGCCGATCGCCGCCCGACCGCCGTCGGCGAGGTGCGCGCGCAGCCGGCTCAGCACCCGGCCCCGCGTGCTCGGGGCCAGGAACGCCATGACGTTACCGGCCGACACGATCACGTCGAACGGTTCGGGGATGCCGCGGGCGGGCAGGTCGAGCTCGGCGAGGTCGCCGACCAGCCAGCGCGGGCCGGGATGGTCGTGCTCGGCCGCCTCGATCAGCGCCGGGTCGACGTCGACGCCGACGACGTGGTGTCCGGCGGCGGCCAGGTGCCCGCCCAGGCGGCCGGGGCCGCAGCCGGCGTCGAGAATGTGGGCGCCGCGGGGCGCCATCGCGTCCACGAAGCGGGCCTCGCCGGCCAGGTCGTCACCCGCGCGGGCCATCGCCCGGAACCGCTCGATGTACCAATGCGAATGTCCTGGATCGGCAGCGACTTTCTGCATCCAGAGGCTCTGCTCGACCATGCGACCATTATCGCGTTGTGTTCAAGCTGATGTTTTACTCCCCGCGCATTCCCCCGAACACGGGCAACGCCATCCGGACGGCGGCGGCCACTGGCTGCGAACTGCATCTGGTCGAGCCGCTGGGGTTCGACCTGTCCGAGCCCCAGCTCCGGCGGGCCGGGCTGGACTACCACGACCTGGCGTCGGTCACGGTCCACCCGTCGTTACCGGCCGCGTGGGACGCGCTGATGCCGGCGCGGGTGTTCGCGTTCACCGCGCAATCGACCACGCGGTTCTCCGACATCGGCTACCGCCCCGGCGACGTGTTGATGTTCGGGCCCGAGCCCGACGGGCTGGACGACGCGACGCTGGCCGACCCGCACGTCACCGAGCGGGTGCGCATACCGATGCTGGCGGGCCGCCGCTCGTTGAACCTGTCGAACGCCGCGGCCGTCGCGGTCTACGAGGCCTGGCGGCAGCACGGCTATTCGGGCGCGGTCTAGTTACCAGGCGTTCCAGTGCGTGACCTGCTCGGCGGGCAGCCGCTTGGCGGGGCGGAAGTCGGTGCCCTTGGTGTAGGCGATCGGGAACAACCCGCCCTGGCTGTACTTGTCGTAGGGGATGCCCAGCACGTCGGCCACCTGCTGCTCGCCGTCGCGGAGCAGGTGCAGCGTCGTCCAGCACGAGCCCAGCCCGCGGGAGCGCAGCGCCAGGCAGAAACTCCAGACCGCCGGGAACAGCGAGGCCCAGAACGACACCCCACCCACGGGGCTCTGGTCGTCGCGGCCTTCGATGCAGGGGATCAACAGCACCGGCGCCTCGTGCATGTGCTCGGCGAGGTAGGTCGCGGAGTCGCGCACCTTGCCCATCCGCTCGCCGCGGGTGTCCCCCTCGCCGTATTGCGGCGCCGGCGCGCTCAGGTAGTCGCGGGCGTTGGCCAGGTACACGTCGGCGATCGCCTTCTTCTTCTCGGCGTCCTCGACGAACACCCATTGCCAGCCTTGCGAATTGGAGCCCGTGGGCGCCTGCAGCGCGAGTTCGAGGCATTCCATCAACACCTCGCGTCCGACCGGCTTGTCGAAGTCCAGGCGTTTGCGGACCGAGCGGGTGGTGGTGAGGACTTCGTCGACGGACAAGTTGAGGGTCATGCTTGGAGACTACCGAGGCGGTTGATGGCCGCCCCTACGGCGTCTCAGGCACCGAGCGTGCATCCTCGGTGAAAATTCGGCCAAAATTGCGCAGTCAGTGCACGTTCGACGCGGAAGCGCCGTCGTCTCGTCGCGCTCGGTCGGGTCAGGGCGGGGGCGGCGGGGTTGGCTGGTCGGGCGGAATCGCCCCGCCGCAGCCACCGGGCGGTGGCGGACCCGGGAGGGGTTCGTCGCCACCGACGCAGTCGTAGTAGAACTGGGGGCCGACGATCCAGGTCTTCATCCACTGGTGCCAAAACGACCCGTCGGGGTACTTCTCGCCGTCGCACACGGCCAAATTGCCGTAACCCCATCGACCGCCCGGGCAGTAGCCCTTCGTCATGTCGGGCTGGTGCGGGTCGGGCGGATCGGCGCTGGCAACCGCGATTGGAAGAACAAGCGCCGCAGCACAACCCAGCATCGCAGCGCCAAGGCGACTACGGTTGAATGTCATTTCGACTCCCTAATCTGGATAAGCCGCAGCGATGAGGCGATAGTTTACGGCGCATGCGGATGGGCGATGTCGATTTCTAGCGAAAGTCGCGGGACTTCGACCCGACGGCCAGGGTGATGCGGCCCAGCCGCTCGGCGACGACGGTGACAGCGCCGCTGGCGTTTTGGACCTGGCCGCGCACCAGCATCGCCGGCGCGCTGTTGGCCAGCTTGCGGTGCCGCGCCCACACCGCAGGCGTGCAGAGCACGTTGACCATTCCCGTCTCATCCTCGAGGTTGAGAAACGTCACCCCCTGGGCCGTCCCGGGCCGCTGCCGGTGGGTCACCGCGCCGGCGATCAGCACGCGGTCACCGTCGGGCACGTCCAGCAGCCTCTCGGCGGGCACCACACCCATCGCGTCCAGGTCGGCCCGCAGGAACTGCGTCGGGTAGCTGTCCGGGGAGACGCCGGTGGCCCACACGTCGGCGGCGGCCAGCTCCAGCTCGCTCATCCCGGGCAGCGCAGGGACGTGCGAGGACGAGCCCACGCCGGGCAACCGGTCCGGCCGTTGGGTGGCCGCGGCCCCGGCCGCCCACAGCGCCTCGCGCCGCGACATGCCGAAGCAGCCCAGCGCGCCGGCCGTCGCCAGCGCCTCGGTCTGCGGCACGCTCAGTTGCAGCCGGGCCGTCAGGTCCAGCAGGGAAGCGAACGGGCCGTTGGCCTTTCGCTCCTGCACCAACCGCTCGGCGAGGTCGTCGCCGATGTAGCGCACGGCGCCCAGACCGAGCCGGACCTCGGTGCCCGCGTTCTCGAGCGTGGCGTGGGCCAGGCTGGCGTTGACGTCCGGGCCGTGCACCGTCACTCCGTGCCGGCGCGCGTCGGCCACCAGCGACTGCGGCGAATAGAAACCCATCGGCTGCGCGCGCAGCAGCGCCGCGCAGAACGCCGCCGGGTGGTGCAGCTTGAACCACGACGAGTAGAACACCAGCGACGCGAAACTCAGCGCGTGACTTTCCGGGAAGCCGAAATTGGCGAAGGCTTCCAGCTTTTCGTAGGTCCGGTCGATCACCTCATCGGGCGCGCCGTGCAGCGCGCGCATGCCGTCGTAGAACCGCCCGCGCAGCCGCCGCATGCGTTCGGTCGAACGCTTGGAGCCCATGGCGCGGCGCAGCTGGTCGGCCTCGGCGGCGGAAAACCCGGCGCAGTCGACCGCGAGTTGCATCAGCTGCTCCTGAAAGAGCGGCACCCCCAGCGTCTTTCGCAGTGCCGGCTCCATGGACGGGTGGTCGTAGACCACCGGGTCCAGCCCGTTGCGCCGCCGGATGTAGGGGTGCACAGACCCGCCCTGGATGGGCCCGGGACGGATCAGCGCGACCTCGACCACCAGGTCGTAGAAGATCCGCGGCTTCAGCCGCGGCAGGGTGGCCATCTGCGCGCGTGACTCGACCTGGAACACGCCGACGGAATCGGCGCGGGCCAGCATCTCGTACACCGCGGGTTCGGAGAGGTCGAGCCGGGCCAGGTCGACCTCGATCCCCTTGTGCTCGGCCACCAGGTCGATCGCGTAGTGCAGCGCGGACAGCATGCCCAGCCCGAGCAGGTCGAATTTCACCAAACCGATTGCCGCACAGTCGTCCTTGTCCCACTGCAACACGCTGCGGTTCTCCATGCGCGCCCACTCCACCGGGCACACGTCGGCGATCGGGCGGTCGCAGATCACCATGCCACCGGAGTGAATGCCCATGTGCCGAGGCAGGTTCCGGATCTGGTTGGCCAGCTCGACCACCGCCGGCGGGATGCCCTCTAGAACATCCGAGTCGGGCGAGGCAGGGTCCAGCCCGTCCCAGTGGCCGAGCTGCTTGCTCCAGGCGTCCTGCTGCCCCTGCGAGAAGCCCAGGGCGCGGGCCATGTCGCGCACCGCGATCCGGCCCCGGTAGGTGATGACGTTGGCGACCTGGGCGGCGTAGTCGCGGCCGTATTTGTCGTAGACGTACTGGATGACCTTTTCGCGCTGGTCGGACTCGATGTCCATGTCGATGTCGGGCGGCCCGTCGCGGGCGGGCGACAGGAAGCGCTCGAACAGCAGCTCGTTGGCCACCGGGTCCACCGCGGTGACACCCAGGGCGTAACAGACCGAGGAGTTGGCCGCCGATCCCCTGCCCTGACACAGGATGTTGTTTTCCCGGCAAAACCGGGCGATGTCGTGGACCACCAGAAAGTAGCCCGGAAACCGCAGCTGCGCAATCACTTTAAGCTCGTGTTCGATCTGGGCGTACGCGCGCGGCGCGGCGTCGGGCAGCCCGTAGCGGTCACGCGCGCCCGTCATGGTCAGCTGCCGCAGCCAGCTGTCCTCGGTGTGCCCGCCGGGCACGTCGAAGGGCGGCAGCTGCGGGGCGATCAACGCCAGCCCGAACGCGCACTGTTCGCCGAGCTCGGCGGCGGCGCTCACCGCGTCGGGGCACCAGGCGAACAGCCGGGCCATCTCCTCGCCGGACCGCAGGTGCGAGCCCCCCAGCGGGGCCAGCCACCCGGCGGCGGCGTCCAGGGACTGCCGCGCCCGGATGGCGCCCATCGCCATGGCCAGCCGGCGCCGCGACGGGCCCGCGAAATGCGCACCGGTGGTGGCGACGACGCCGACACCGAAGCGCGGCGCGATCCCGGCCAGCGCCGCGTTGCGCTCGTCGTCGAGGGGTTGACCGTGGTGGGTCAGCTCGATGCTGACCCTTTGCGAGCCGAACCGGTCCACCAGGTCGGCCAGCGCGCGGGCCGCCGCGTCCGGGCCGCCGTCGGAAAGGGCTTGGCGGACATGGCCTTTGCGGCATCCGGTCAGGATGTGCCAGTGCCCGCCGGCGGCCTCGGTCAGCGCGTCGATCCCGTAGCGCGGCTTGCCCTTCTCCCCGCCGGCCAGGTGCGCCGCGGCCAGCTGACGGGACAGCCGCCGGTAGCCTTCCGGGCCGCGGGCCAGCACCAGCAGGTGCGGGCCAGGCGGGTCAGGGGCCTCGGTGCGGGCTGTGGATCTTTGCGAGGGCCCCAACGACAGTTCCGCGCCGAACACGGTGCGCAGCTCGAGTTCGGCGGCCGCCTCGGCGAACCGCACCGCCCCGTACAGGCCGTCGTGGTCGGTCAGCGCCAGGGCGCGCAACCCCAGCCGGGCGGCCTCCTCCACCAGCTCCTCCGGCGTACCGGCCCCGTCGAGAAAGCTGAACGCCGAATGCGCGTGCAGCTCGGCATACGGAACGGAATGAGTGACGGACGAGCGGGCCGCCCGGGTACCGTCCGGCGGCCGGTACGTTCCGCGCTTGGGCGACAGGGGGGCATCCTCCCCTGGCGCCACCGGCACGCCGGCATGGCGCGGCTTGCCGTTGAGCACCCGCTCCATCTCCGCCCAGCTCGGCGGGCCATTAAACCAACCCACGGTTCGCAGTCTATCGAAAATATGTTCGAATTGCCTCCCGCCTGCGCCAACCGTTGTTAAACCGATCTTCAACTCCTAAACAAGGTCTTAACGCCGCGTGCCTACCGCGGAAGCGGGGCAGGGCAGACACTGGTAACCGGGCGAAATTTCCGGCGGGGGCGAGCATGGCGCAGGTGAGGGTATTGGATACGGCACTCCTGAAGGCTCAGGATCCCGACCAGCACGCCGGCCTGGCGATCGGCGCGGTGGCCATCGTCGATGGCGGCGCACCCGATTACCGCCGCCTCGAATGCCTTCTGGCCGAACGCATTCGGTCGATACCCCGCTGCACGCAATTGCTGCGGCCCCACCCGGCGCACCACGAGTGGGTCGACTGCCCGGGATTCGACCTCGGCCGCCACGTGCGCCGGGTGGCGATCCCCCGGCCGGGTGACGAGGCCGAGCTGGCCGCGGCCATCGCCCACGCCCTCGAGCGACCCCTACGCCCGGACCGTCCGCCGTGGGAATGCTGGGTGATAGAAGGCCTGAAGGGCAACCGCTGGGCGATCCTGATGAAGACCCATCACCGCCTGACGGACGGCAACTCGCCCGCGCAGCTGCTCACCCGGCTGTGCGACGACGCCGACGCCGCCGCCTTCGCCAACACCCCTGCCGCCGAACCCGTTTCGCGCGCGCCACGGCGCCGAAACGACTGGCCCGACGCGCTGTGGCGGATGTCCTGGACCGCGACCGGCGCCGTCCTCGGCGCGGTCTGGCCCGCCTTGCGGACACACGACCGGGCCGCCGTCCTGCGGCGCTACGCCACGGTGCGCGTCCCGATCGCCGACGTCGACCGGGTCTGCCGCAGGTTCGGTGCCACCGTCAACGACGTCGCGCTCGCCGCCACCGCCGAGGGCTTCCGCACGGTCCTGCTCGGCCGCGGCGAGGAACCGCGGGCGGACTCGCTGCGCGCCCTGGTGCCGACGCCGGTCCGGTCACCGTACCTGCCCGTCGAACACGACGACCCGGTCCAGCGGTTGCGCACCGTGCAGACCCGCTGGGGCGCCGGGGGAACCGACCCCACACCGTCCGGCGGCATCGTCGAGGCGGCGCTCAACTGCCTGCCGAACATGGTGCGCGACGGCGTGATCCAACTGCTGTCGCGACTGCCGCAGCGTCCCATCGTGACGTTGACCACGAACGCGCCTGGGCCGCGGCACCGGCTGCGGCTGATGGGTCAGACGATGGAGCGCGTGCTGCCCATCCCGCCGACCGCCGTCGAGTTGAGCACCGGGGTCGCGGTGCTCAGCTACGGCGACGAACTCGTGTTCGGTATCACCGCCGAGCGCGGCGCCGCGTTCGACGTCAAACAATTGGCCGCCGGCATCGAGCTCGGCATGGCACGCCTCGTCGCGCTCAGCCAGGACTCGGTCCTGCTGTTCGGCGATCGTCGCCGCAAGCGTTCCCACCGCGCCTTCCCCGGCCGCACACCGGGGCCGCGCCCGCCTTTCCCGGGACAAGCGCGGCACTGACCCACTCCCGGCCGGACCGATCCTCGTGAGAAGGTTGGGTCATGCCACAGTCGGGGTCGGTCGTCATCGATCCGCGTCGCCACGACGCGGTGCTGTTCGACGCGCCAGAGCCCGCGCTGGACGGCCGGTTGCATGAGATCGGCGTGGCCACCGCCGTTTTCTCCTCGGCCGAGGACCTGTCGAGGGCTGCCGACGACGTCGGCGCGCTCCCCGGGCGGGGCGTGGTCGTCACGACCCACGAAGCGGTCGTCAAGGCCGCGCGCGCCGGCGGGTTCGCGTTGGTCATCGGCGTCGGGCACGGTGACGCGCTGGCAGACGCCGGCGCGGATGCGGTCGTCGCCGACGCTCGCGGGGTCACGGTGCGCACCGGGGACCTCCGGATGTCGCAGCTGCCCGACGCGCTGACGGTGCTCGACGACCTGGCCGAGCGCAGGCCGGCGGTGTTCTTCGACTTCGACGGCACACTCTCCGACATCGTCAACGACCCCGACGCCGCCGTCCCGGTCGCCGGGGCCACCGAGGCGCTGCGGCAGCTGGCGGCGCGGTGCCCGGTCGCGGTGCTGTCGGGCCGCGATCTGGCCGATGTGACGAAACGTGTTGGCGTTCCCGGGATTTGGTATGCCGGCAGCCATGGTTTCGAGTTGACCGCGCCCGACGGCGCGCACCACCAGAACGACGAGGCGGCGACGGCCGTCCCAGTGCTGGAACACGCGGCCGCCCAGCTGCGGGAGCGGCTGGGCTCCATCCCCGGTGTGGTGGTGGAGCACAAGCGTTTTGGCGTCGCCGTGCACTACCGCAACGCCGCGCGGGACCGCGTCGGCGAGGTGGCGGCCGCCGTGCGCGCGGCGGGCCGTCGCGACGGCCTCCGGGTGACCACCGGACGCGAGGTCATCGAGCTGCGCCCGGACCTGGACTGGGACAAGGGAAAGACGTTGCGCTGGGTGCTCTCTCACCTGACCGAGGCCGAGTCCGGCGCCCTGACGCCGGTCTATCTCGGCGACGACATCACCGATGAGGACGCGTTCGACGCGGTCCGCGACGGCGGGGTGCCGATCCTGGTGCGGCACTACGACGACGGTGACCGCGCCACCGCGGCGCGGTTCGCCCTGGACAGCCCGGCGAAGGCCGGCGAGTTCACCGCCCGCCTGGCGGGCCGGCTGTCGGGCTAGGCCTGGACGTATTCCACCGCGCCGTCGTCGAGCGCCACGCGAGGGCCGGAACCCTCGGCGCCCGAGGCCTCGGTGCGAAAGACCGCCTTGCCCGGTTCGGTGCGCCAGATCAGCGTGGTCAGCGTCTCGCCGGGGAACACCGGTGAGGTGAACCGCGCGTCGATCGACGTGACGTTGGCCGCGACGCCGCCGCCGAGCTCGGCGACCAGCGCGCGACCGGCCACCCCGTAGCTGCACAGCCCGTGCAGGATCGGCTTGGGGAATCCGGCCAGCTCCTTGGCGAACCAGGGATCGCTGTGCAGCGGGTTGCGGTCACCGGACAGCCGGTAGATCAGGGCCTGATCCTCGCGGGTGGGCAGGGCGACGCGGGCGTCCGGCTCGCGGTCCGGGAACTCGGGGGCGATGGGGCGCTGGCCCGGCGATCCGCCGAAACCGCCCGCCTGGCGGATGACCAGCGTGGTCAACGTCTCGGCGATCAGCTCGCCCGAGTCGGGGTCGGTACCCCGGCCGCGCAGCACGATGATGGCGTTCTTGCCCTCGCCCTTGTCCTGAATGTCCGCGACCTCCGAGACCACCGACAGCTTCCCGGCGGGCGGCAGCGGCGCGTGCAGCCGGATGCCCTGCGAGCCGTGCAGCAGGAGGGCGTGGTTGAACGTCCCGATCTTGCCCGCCGCGGCGAAGGCCGGGGAGCAGATCACCGCGTAGGTGGGCAGCACCTGCTGGTCGATGTCGTGGCTGTTCTCGGTGGTGAACGACAGGTCGTCGATGCCGGCGCCGACACCGAGCGCATAGAGCATGGTGTCGCGGTCGGTCCATTCGAACAGCATGGGTTCGGTCACCGCGCCGACGGCACTCGGGTCAATCGCCATCTGAGTCTCCTTCTGACGTATTTTCTCCACCTAACCATCGCAAACCCTTCCCACCGAAGCCGTCGGCAGGGCAGGCTATCGACATGCCGAAGCGCGGGTTGGTCCGGAATGTGTCGAAGGCGGTCGCGGCGCTCACCGCGGCCGTAATCGTCGGCGCCTGTGGCGGATCGCCGCAGGCACGCAGCATCACGGTGACGTTCATCCGGCACGCCGAGTCCGAAGCCAACGCCAGCGGGATCATCGACACCTCGGTGCCGGGGCCCGGCCTGAGCCCGGAGGGCAAGGGGCAGGCCCAGCAGGTCGCCCACCAGGCGGGCCACAAGGACTACGACGGCATCTACGCCTCGACCATGGCCCGAACCCAGCAGACCGCCGCGCCGTTGGCCGCCGAACTGGGCAAGCAGATCGAGGTATTGCAAGGCATCCAGGAGATCAACGCCGGCTGGTTCGAGGGCAAGCCGGTTGCCCAGGAGAACGCGACGTACCTGCTGGCCCCGGCGGACTGGCTCAGGGGCGACGTCCAGGACAGCATCCCCGGGTCGATCAACGGCAAGCAGTTCAACGACGGATTCACCGCGGCCATCCAAAAGGTCTACAACAGCGGCCAGCACAATCCGGTGGTGTTCTCGCACAAGTTCGCCATCGAGTACTGGACGCTGATGAACGCGAGGAACGCCAAGGACACCCTGCTGACCAGTCACCCGCTGCCCAACATCGGGCGCGTGGTGATCACGGGTAACCCGATGACCGGCTGGACTCTGGTGGACTGGGACGGCATCCGCGACTTCCACAGCTAGTTGACGGTGGCGACCCGCCGCGCCCGGCTCACGCCGCGCTTGCGATCGCCACTGGGTTGACGGTGGCGACCCGCCGCGCCCGGCTCACGCCGCGCTTGCGATCGCCACTGGGTTGACGGGGCCCCCGACCACCCGCCACGATGGCTCCATGCGGTATGTCGTTACCGGCGGTACCGGGTTTATTGGTCGCCGCGTCGTGGATCGTCTGCTGGAGACCCGGGCCGACGCGCAGGTGTGGGTGCTGGTGCGCCGGCAGTCGCTGGGCCGCTTCGAGCGGCTGGCGGCCGAATGGGGCGAGCGGGCCAAACCGCTGGTCGCCGGGCTACCGGAGCTGGACCTGACCGACGAGACCCTCGCCGAGCTGGGCCCGGTCGACCACGTCGTGCACTGCGCCGCCGTCTACGACATCACCGCCGGCGAGGCCGAGCAGAAGGCCGTCAACGGCGAAGGGACCCGCGCCGTCATCGAGCTGGCGCGGCGCCTGGGCGCGACGCTGCATCACGTGTCCTCGATCGCGGTGGCGGGCGACTTCCCCGGCGAGTACACCGAGGACGACTTCGACGTCGGCCAGCAGCTGCCGACCCCGTACCACCGGACCAAGTTCGAGGCCGAACAGCTGGTGCGCTCGACGCCCGGGCTGCGTTACCGGATCTACCGCCCGGCGGTGGTGGTGGGCGACTCGCGCACCGGCGAGATGGACAAGGTCGACGGGCCGTACTACTTCTTCGGCGTCTTGTCGGCGCTGGCCGTCCTGCCGAAGCTGACGCCCATCCTGCTGCCCGACACCGGCCGCACCAACATCGTGCCGGTCGATTACGTCGCCGACGCGCTCGTCGCGCTCATGCACACCGAGGGGCGCGACGGTCAGGCGTTCCACCTGACCGCGCCCAAAACCGTTGGGCTGCGCGGGATTTACCGCGGCGTCGCCAAGGCGGCCGGCCTGCCCCCGGCCCGCGGGTCGCTGCCCGGCTCGGTGGCCGCCCCGCTCCTGAAGGCGCGCGGGCGCGCCCGGGTGCTGCGCAACATGGCGGCCACCCAGCTGGGGATCCCGGCCGAGGTCTTCGACCTCGTCGACCTCAAGCCCACCTTCGTCAGCGACAAAACCCGGGAAGCCCTGGCGGGCACCGGGATCGAGGTTCCGGAGTTCGCCGGCTACGCGCCACAGCTGTGGCGGTACTGGGCCGAGCACCTCGACCCCGACCGCGCCCGCCGTAACGATCCGCTGCGCGGCCGGCACGTGATCATCACCGGCGCATCCAGCGGGATCGGCCGGGCGGCGGCGATCGCGGTCGCGGAGCGCGGCGCGACGGTCTTCGCGCTGGCCCGCAGCGCCGACGCGCTGGATCAACTGGTCGCCGACATCCGCGCGGGCGGCGGCGACGCGCACGCGTTCACCTGTGACGTCACCGATTCCACCTCGGTCGAGCACACCATCAAGGACATCCTGGGCCGCTTCGACCACGTCGACTACCTGGTGAACAACGCCGGGCGGTCCATCCGCCGCTCGGTGGTCAACTCGACCGATCGGTTGCACGACTACGAACGGGTGATGGCGGTCAACTACTTCGGCGCGGTGCGGATGGTGCTGGCGCTGCTGCCGCACTGGCGCGAACGCCGTTTCGGCCACGTGGTCAACGTCTCGAGCGCCGGCGTGCAGGCCCGCAACCCGAAGTACAGCTCGTACCTGCCCACCAAGGCGGCGCTGGACGCGTTCGCCGACGTGGTCGGGTCCGAGACGCTGTCCGACCACGTCACGTTCACCAACATCCATATGCCGCTGGTCCGCACGCCGATGATCGCGCCGTCGCACCGGCTCAACCCGGTGCCCGCGATCAGCCCGGAGCACGCGGCCGCGATGGTGGTCCGCGGCCTGGTCGAGAAGCCCGCGCGCATCGACACCCCGCTGGGCACGCTCGCCGAGGTCGGTCACTACTTCGCGCCGCGGACGTCGCGGCGCATCCTGCACCAGCTCTACCTGGGATACCCCGACTCGGCCGCCGCACGCGGCCTGCCCACCGAACCACCCGCGGCCACCCCGGCGCCGCGCAAGCCGAGGCGGCCGGTCCGCGCGGTCACCGGCGGCATCCGGACACCGCGGGGAGTCAAGCGGCTGGTGCGGTTGGTGCCCGGCGTGCATTGGTAGGCGGGACCGCGCTTGAGTCCCGCCCCCGGGCGCGGGGACAATGGTCGGCATGCACCTCGAGGTCCACGTCGTCCCCGTATCGGACGTTGACCGCGCGAGACAGTTCTACGACAGCCTGGGGTGGCGCTTTGACGGCGACACCACGCCAGGACATGGCGTCCGCGTCGTCCAGTTCACGCCGCCGGGCTCGTCCTGCTCGGTCACGTTCGGCGACGGAATCACCCCGTCGGCGCCCGGCTCGGCCCAGGCGGTGCTGACCGTCTCCGACATCGAAGCGGCCCACGACGACCTCCTCCGCCGCGGCGTCGGCGCGAGCGACATGTGGCACGGCGTGCCGTTCCCGGCCGAAGCGCGGCTGCCCGGGCCCGATCCCGAGCACACCAGTTACCAGTCGTACTTCTCCTTCGCCGATCCCGACGGCAACGCGTGGCTGGTCCAAGAGGTCACGACGCGGCTGCCCGGCCGAGACTGACACGGCAGCACAACGTTTCGGGCCCACCCGATTGCGGTATTCCGGCGCGATGACCCGGATTCTTTCCCAGACGCGGGCGGACGCCGACCCGGTGGCCGCGGCGACCCGGCTGGTCGCCACGACGGGCGCGGCGGTGATGAGCGCGTTCGACGTGACGCGGAGCCTGGGCGCCGGCCGCGAGGAGTGGACCCGGTTCGCCCGGCACTGGCAGCAGCTCGGCCCCGATCCCTACGCGGCGGAGCTGGGTGTGCAGCGGCTGCGCCGATACGGCCAGTACTCCTTTCAGGACGGGCTGCTGCGCCCGATGCCCAGGACCACGTTCGCGCAGCCGGAGGACTCCAATCCCCTCTACATCGGCAGGGACCGCGACTTTGAGCCGCTGACCGACGCGTTCGCCCGGGATCGGTTGCTGCACAAGCTGATCGGGTTGTTGGCCCGGGTGGCGGCGGTGCTCGACGACGTGGCGGACTGGAACGTCAAGGTGCATCCGTTCCGGATCCGGTCGTCGACCGACGAGGGCGCCCAGCCCACGCCCGAGGGCATGCACCGCGACGGCGTCACCCTGGTCAGCTCGCTGCTGGTCGGGCGGCGCAACGCCATCGGCGGCGAGAGCACGGTGTGCGACCTGGACGGGCGTCAGTTGCTGGCGACGCCGCTGGTCGAGCCGGGCCCGCTGATGCTGGGCGACGACCGCCGCACCCTGCACGGAGTCTCCCCGATCCGGCCGATCGACGGCTCGGGCCCCGCGCAGCGCGACGTCCTGGTCATCACGTTCGCCTCGGCGTGGCCGTAAGGGTCGGGTGCGCTGGTAGTCACTTCTGCAAGGTGAACTGATTGACGTCGATGTATCCGACCCGAAATGCGTCGGCGCAACCGGTCAGGTACTTCATGTACCGCTCGTAGACTTCCTCGGACTGCACCGCGATCGCCTCGTCCTTGTGGGCTTGCAGCGCGGCGGCCCAGAGGTCGAGGGTCTTCGCGTAGTGCGGCTGCAGCGACTGCACGCGGGTCACCGTGAAGCCGTTCGCGGTCGCGCGCTCCTGGACCATCTGGATCGACGGTAGCCGCCCACCCGGAAAGATCTCGGTCACAATGAATTTGATGAATCGGGCGAACGTGAACGAGATGGGCATGCCGCGTTCCGCCATCTCCGTCGGGTGCAGCCCGGTGATGGTGTGCAGCAGCATGACCCCGTCGACAGGCAACAGATCGTGCGCCAGGGTGAAGAACGCGTCGTAGCGCTCGTGCCCGAAGTGCTCGAAGGCGCCGATGCTGACGATCCGGTCGACGGGCTCGTCGAACTGCTCCCAGCCCTGCAGCAGGACACGGGCCGAACGCGGGCTCTCGGACTGGGCGATCAGTCGCTCGACGTGCTCGGCCTGGTTGCGGCTCAGGGTGAGGCCGATGACGCTCACGTCGTACTTTTCCAGCGCGCGCATCATGGTGGCGCCCCAACCGCAGCCGACGTCGAGCAACGTCATGCCCGGCTGCAGCCCAAGTTTGCCCAGGGCGAGATCGATCTTGGCGATCTGCGCTTCTTCCAGCGTCATGTCGTCGCGCTCGAAGTAGGCGCAGCTGTAGGTCTGCGTCGGGTCGAGGAATAGCCGGAAGAAGTCGTCCGACAAGTCGTAGTGCGCCTGCACATCGTCGAAGTGCGGCATTAGATCATTCCCCTCGGGGGGCTCCGACGTCGTTGGCATCGTGTCAGCCTAGTCGCCGAAATGAGTATGTTGGACCCAATGAACGCTCCCGTCTTCGTCGACGTCGACACCGGCGTCGATGATGCGCTGGCGCTGATGTATCTGTTCGCCAGCCCGGACGCGGATGTGGTCGGCATCGCCTCCACCGGGGGAAACGTTGCGGTGCAACAGGTTTGCGAGAACAACCTGGGCCTGCTGCAGCTGTGCGGCGTCACCGGCGTCCCGGTCTCCAAGGGCTCCGGCGAGACCCTGACCGGTCCGATGCGCCTACCGTCGAAGGTGCACGGCCCCAGGGGTTTGGGCTACGCCGACCTGCCGCCCACCGATGGGCGGCTCACGAGTCACGACTCGGCAACCGCCTGGGTGCGCGCCGCCCATGCCTTCCCCGGCGAGCTCGTCGGCGTGGCGACCGGCCCGCTGACCAATCTGGCGCTGGCGCTGCGCGCCGAGCCGGCGCTGCCGACGCTGCTGCGCCGGCTGGTCGTCATGGGCGGTTCCTACGATCACCGGGGCAACACCACCGCGGTGGCCGAATGGAACATCAGCGTGGACCCCGAGGCCGCGGCCGAGGTGCTGGCCGCCTGGGCCCCCGAAGTCGTTGGGCAAGAGCGCCTTCCGGTGCTGTGCGGCCTGGATCTGACCCGCAAGGTGGCGATGACGCCGGACCACCTGGCCAGGCTGGCGGCCGCCGCCGGATCGAGCGCGACGCCGATGAGCGCGGACGACCAGCCCGGCACCCGCTCGACGGCGTCCAACCGGTTGATCCGGGTGATCGAGGACGCGATGCGGTTCTACCTGGAGGCCTACCACGAGATCGGCCACGGATACCAGGCGCATCTGCACGATCCGCTGGCCGCCGCCGTGGCGCTCGACCCGGGGCTCGTCGCCACCCGTCCCGCGACGGTGGACATCGAGCTGACGGGGACCCTGACCCGCGCCATGACGGTCACCGACTGGTCGGGCCGGCGGGAGCCCAACGCGCTGATCGGCGTCGACGTGGACGCGGCGGCCTTCTTCGACCGGTTCATCGACCGGGTTGGGTCCTTCGCGCGCGGGCTATCCACATCGCATGAAGGTTCGGTTCATTGAAGTCCTGCGCGCGGGCTGGGGCGCCGTGCTGCTGGCCGCCCCGTCCGAGGTGCTGGATCACATCCACGGGGTGGAAGTCGACCGCAAGGCGCTCGTCGTCACCCGCATCTTGGGCGCCCGCCATCTCGGCCAGGCGTTGCTCTCAGGCGTCAACCCCGGCCCGGAGGTGCTGGCGGCGGGCATCTGGGTCGACGCGGTGCACTCGGCCACCGCGCTCGGCTTGGCCGCGGTCGACCGACGCCGGGCGCGCGGCGGGGTGACCGACGCGGCCGTTGCGGCGTCGTGGGCCGGCCTGGGCTGGCGCCACCTGCGCACCGGCAAGGCCAGGTCCGACGGCGTCCGCAGGCGCGACCGGTTGGCCCGCACAGTCGTGGGCGCGCTGCCCGGCGGCGCCGGGCTGATGGCCCGGGCGGAGGCGGTGCGCGCGGCGCGACCCTAGGCGACCGATTCGTTTGGCCCTCGAGGCGTCGGGTACTGCACGGTCATGGCCTTCGCCGACTACCAAACCGAGCTGTACGACCAATCGCTGCACGGCAATCAGCCGCAATACCCGATCAGATTCGATGAGCTGGAGGAAAAGGCGGCGGCGGCGATGCCCCCGAAAGTGCTCGGATATGTCGCGGGCGGCGCCGGCGACGAGCACACCCAGCGCGCGAACTGCGAGGCCTTCAAGCGGTGGGGCCTGTATCCGCGCATGGGGATCGCCCCCGAGCAGCGCGACATGTCCATCGAGTTGTTCGGGATGAGGTATCCGTCTCCGATTTTCATGGCGCCCATCGGCGTCATCGGGGTGTGCGACCCGGACGGCCACGGGGACATCGCCTGCGCACGGGCCTCGGTCCGCACGGGCGTCCCGTTCTTCGTGGGGACCCTGACGGCCGACCCGATGGAGGATCTCGCCGAGGAGCTGGGCGATACCCCGGCGTTCTTCCAGCTGTACACGCCGCCCGACCGGAAGATGGCGACCAGCCTGGTGCACCGCGCGGAGGCGGCCGGCTTCAAGGGCATCGCCGTCACGCTGGATACCTGGGTCACCGGCTGGCGGCCCCGCGACCTGAGTGGAGGAAACTACCCGCAGGTGCCCAGCGGGTGCCTGGCCAATTACACCAGCGATCCGGTCTTTCGCGCCGGCTTGAGCCGGGGCGAGGACGCCACCGAGGCCGCGGTGCGCAAGCTGCCGATCTTCGGCGGGCCGTTCCGATGGGAGGACCTGGAGTGGCTGCGGTCGGAGACCGACCTGCCGCTGATGGTCAAGGGCATCTGTCACCCCGACGACGTTCAGCGCGCGAAAGACATTGGCGTGGATGGCATTTACTGCTCCAACCATGGGGGCCGGCAGGCCAACGGCGGCCTGCCCACCCTCGATTGCCTGCCCGGGGTGCTCGAGGCGGCCGAGGGCATGCCGGTGCTGTTCGACTCGGGGGTGCGCAGCGGCGCCGACATCATCAAGGCCCTGGCGATGGGGGCGACCGCGGTGGGCATCGGACGGCCCTACGCCTACGGCCTGGCCCTCGGCGGGGTCGACGGCATCGTGCACGTGCTGCGCTCGCTGCTGGCCGAGGCGGACCTGATCATGGCCGTCGACGGGTATCCCTCGATCAAGGACCTGACGCCGGACGCGTTGCGGCCCACCGGATAAGCGCCGCTACTCGTAGCTGCCCTCGAGGTACCAGCGTCGCTGGCGGTAGCACAGCAGGAACGCCCGCTCGCCCTCCAGCAGGACCTGCGCGCGGGCGGTGCGACCACCCCCTTGACCGCCCCCAGGCCGGTCATCCCACCACCGTTCGTCGACCGGCCACGGCCCGGCCCACCAGTCCAGCCGCTCGTCCCGACCGCGCACCGTCAGCCGCACCGGGTCGGCGGAGAACAGCCCCCGGTTCGTCACCCGCACCGGATTCCCTTGGGCATCAAGCATTTCCACCGGGTCGTCGAGCAACACCGCCGGTGATGGCTCGGGCAGCCGGCCGGGCCACGGCAGCCCCGGGTCGGCCCGTGGGAGGAGTTCGTCGCCCAGCGGGGTCAACGTGATGCGTTCGGCCGGCCCGCGCCCGCCGGACAGCACCGGCACCCGCACCGCCTCCGGGCCGAGCAGGCCCTGCACCCGCACCAGGGCCCGGCGGGCCCGCAACCGGTCCTCTTCACCCAAACCACCCCACAGCGGCAACTGCAGCGCCTCGGCCGACACCACCTCCACCGCCCGCAGCCGCAACCGCGTCACGGCCGCCGTCGGGCGCGGGTTGCGTGCGGTCCGGCTGCTCAACCAGCCGTCCAATTGCCAGCGCCCCCGGTCGGCGGTGGCGTCCTCGGTCAACGGCTCGGCGCGCCGCCACACCCGGTCCAGTTCTTCGCCGTTGGCGGTGACGGCGTGGATGGCCAGCCGGGTGCAGCCCACCCCGGCGGCCATCAGCGTCCGATGCAGCGCGCCGGCCAGCGAGCGCCCGGCGAAGGCCGCGGCGTCGACCCGGTCGATCGGCGGGTCGCAGTCCAGCACGGCCTCCAGCTCCTCGGGCGGCTCCCGCCCGGACGGTCCCCGCTCGGGTTCGCCGCGGGCCATCCGGTGCGCGGTCACCCCGTCGGCGCCGAACCTGGACGCCACGTCGGCGGCCGGCAACGCGGCGAATTGACCGACGGTGCGAATCCCCAACCGCCACAACAGGTCCGTCAGCTCTTCGCGCCCGGGACCGCACAGGCTGGGCTCGGTGGCGAGTTGGCGGATCGACAGCACCGACAGAAACTTCGCGTCACCGCCCGGCGGGATCACCCGGCCCGCCCGCGCGGCGAAGACCGCGGTGGACAACCGGTCGGCGATCCCGACCTGGCACTCGGCGCCGGACGCGGCCACCGCGTCGATCAGCCGCTCGGCGGCGCCGGCCTCGGAGCCGAAATAACGGGCCGCCCCGCGCACCGGCAGCACCAGGAGCCCGGGCCGCAGCACCTCGGCGCGCGGCACCAGGTCGTCCACCGCCGCGATGACCGCTTCGAAGAAGCGGGCGTCACGGTCCGCGTCGGCGGCGCTGACGTGCAGCTGCGGGCACCGGGCCGCGGCCTCCCGGCGCCGCAGGGCCCGCCGCACCCCCGCCGCGCGGGCGGCCGCCGAGCAGGCGATCACCCGGTTGGCCAGCGTGACCGCCACCGGAGCCGTCGCGGGCAGACCCGCGGCGGCCGCCGCCGCGACCGCGGGCCAGTCCATGCACCAGATAGCCAACACCCGGGATGCCACTTTGAATTCACCCGGCTCGCGCCCGGGCGGTCACCCGTCGTCCCGCACACACCCCGCTGACCTGCAGCCGCACCCGGCCGATCCGGCCGAATCCCGGGCGGCTTCCCGGGATGAACTCGTAGCCGCAGACCCGGGCCTCCAGTCGCGTGGGCGCCCCCTGCCAGTCACCGTCGGTGACCAGCACGGTGCATCCCTTGGTGCGGGCCCGCGCCACCACCGCCCGCGCCCGGGTAGGCGGCACCCGGCGCCCGCCCAGGCCGAGGACCACCAGATCCATGCCGTCGACGAGCACCGCGGCCACCTCCACCGGATCGTTGCCGGGATCCGGTATCACGGCGAGGCGACTGAGGTCCGCACCCATCTCCGCGGCGGCCAGCAGCCCGAGGTCAGGCTGGCCGACGATTGCCGCGTTGCCGCCCGCCGCCGTCACCGCGGCCACCATGCCCAGCAGCAGCGACCGGGCACCCGAGAGCACCGCCACCGTCCCCCTGGGCAACGGCGCGGGAAGCGACTCCTCCAGCCACCCCGGCAGCGTCAGCTGGGCTTCCGACTCCGGCAGCAGGTCGTCGGCGCGGGCGGCGGGGCCGGATGCGGGCCCAGGCGCCTTGCCGGTGATCACGGCCATCCGCCGGCGCAGCGATTCCAGCTGCTCAGCACGTGTTTCCTGCCGGTGATCGGGCGCGAAAGCCGCAGTCATGTCAGCCTCCTAGCACCGCTCCCACAACGACTATTTTCGAAAGTATGTTCGACTGAGGGAGAGTAAACACCCGCCCTCCGACAACCGTCAAGAAACGGAAGGGACGCTTTATGCGATCGGTACGGATGGGGTGAATGGGGCGCAAAATGCGGCGAGATTGCCGCTGTGGCCGCGGTCGGGGCTACCCCACAACCGTGGCGGCAATCTCGCCGGCGGGCGCCGAACCTACTCCCACTCGATGGTGCCGGGTGGTTTGCTGGTGATGTCCAGCACCACGCGGTTGACCTCGGCCACCTCGTTGGTGATGCGGGTCGAGATCCGCTCCAGCACCTCGTAGGGCACCCGGGTCCAGTCGGCGGTCATCGCGTCCTCGCTGGACACCGGCCGCAGCACGATCGGGTGTCCGTAGGTGCGGTTGTCGCCCTGCACACCGACCGAGCGGACGTCGGCCAGCAGCACCACCGGGCACTGCCAGATCAGCTTGTCCAAGCCGGCGGCGGTGAGTTCCTCGCGCGCGATCGAGTCGGCGCGACGCAGGGTCTCCAGCCGCGCCGAGGTGACCTCGCCGACGATCCTGATGCCCAGGCCGGGGCCCGGGAAGGGCTGGCGCGCAACGATTTCCTCCGGCAGGCCGAGCTCACGCCCGACCGCGCGCACCTCGTCCTTGAACAGCAGCCGCAGCGGCTCGACGAGCTTGAACTTCAGGTCGTCGGGCAGGCCGCCGACGTTGTGGTGGCTCTTGATGTTGGCGGTCCCGCTGCCCCCGCCGGATTCCACCACGTCCGGGTAAAGCGTGCCCTGCACCAGGAACTCGGCCTCAGACCCGGTGTCACTCAGGATGTCTCGCACCGCGCCCTCGAACGCGCGGATGAACTGGCGGCCGATGATCTTGCGCTTGCCCTCGGGATTGGTCACCCCCGACAGCGCCCGCAGGAAGGTGTCCGCGGCGTCGACGGTGACCAGGTTGGCGCCGGTGGCCGCCACGAAGTCGCGCTGCACCTGATCACGCTCGCCGGCGCGCAGCAGCCCGTGGTCGACGAAGACACAGGTCAGCCTGTCGCCGATGGCGCGCTGCACCAGCGCGGCGGCCACCGCCGAGTCCACGCCGCCGGACAGCCCGCAGATGGCGTGGCCGTCACCGATCTGTTCGCGCACTTGCTCGACGAGCGCGCTGGCGATGTTGGCCGGTGTCCACTCCCCGCCGAGCCCGGCGAAGTCGTGCAGGAAGCGGCTGAGCACCTGCTGCCCGTGCGGGGTGTGCATGACCTCGGGGTGATACTGCACCCCGGCCAGGCGACGGGCCCGGTTCTCGAAGGCGGCCACCGTCGCACCCGAGGTGCTGGCGACCACGTCGAACCCGTCCGGCGCGACCGTGACCGCGTCACCGTGGCTCATCCACACCGGCTGGACGCTCGGCATCCCCGAATGTAGTTCGCCGCCAACCACTTTCAGCTCGGTACGGCCGTACTCGCTGGTTCCGGTGTGGGCGACGGTCCCGCCCAGGGCCTGCGCCATGGCCTGGAACCCGTAGCAGATGCCGAACACGGGCACACCGAGGTCGAACACCGCCGGATCGAGCTGCGGGGCGCCCGGTTCGTACACACTGGACGGTCCCCCGGACAGCACCAGCGCCGCCGGCTCGCGGGCCTTGATCTCGTCGATCGAGGCGGTGTGCGGGATGACCTCGGAGAACACCCGCGCCTCCCGGACGCGCCGGGCGATCAGCTGCGCATATTGGGCGCCGAAGTCGACCACCAACACGGGCCGGGGCGAGGGTGTTTCCACGGCAGCCAGCTTAGTGGCCGGCGCTGCCCCATGAGCGCGGGTCCTCGTCCAGCGCAAACGCCGTCCGCACCGCGTCGACGACGTCGGGGTCGCCGGTGAAGTCGATGCGCCGTAGCGCGGCCTTCCTCCTGGCCTCGTTATCCCCGAGGCGCGCGGTCAGAAGATCCGCGGCGCGTGCGGTGATCGTCACCGAAGGCTCGCCTTTGGGGGCTGCGAAATAACCGCCCCGAAGGGCGAATTCGAATACCCGTCCGTCGATGTCGGCGTGGCAGGTCAACTCCAGGTCGGCGGCACCGGCCGGGTCGAATGGCAACAGGATGCCGGCGAGAAACCCGTTCAGCGGTGAAACGGGGCCACTGCCGACCGGCTCCAGCCGGTCCAGACCGAGCCAGGCGACACTCCGCAGCACCGGCAGGCACTTCTGCCACCCCAGGTCGCTGAGGCTGTAGACGGTGCGCCCGATCGGTGCCGGCAGTTCGGCGCGGTCCACGAGTCCCGCGTCCTGCAACTCCTTCAGCCGCTCGGCCAGCAGATTGGTTGCAATGCCGGGCAACTCGGCACGAAGGTCACCGTAGCGGCGGGGCCCCCCGACCAGCTCACGCAGGATGAGCAGCGTCCAGCGCTCGCCCAGGACATCGAGACCGAGCGCGATCGGGCAATTCTGGTTGTACGTCCTGCGGGGTGCCACGATGCCAAGCTACCACGCCAGACATGTTTTTCAACCATATACTTGATTTGTTTGTCTAGTAGCTTTAGCGTCTTGTCCATGCGCACCGAGCCCCTCTTCGTGAACCGCCCGATCCCCGCACTCGCAGTCATCTGCCTCGGGGTCTTCGTCATCAGCGTCGACGCCACCATCGTCAACGTCGCCCTGCCCACCCTGTCGCGAGACCTGGACGCCGACACCGCGCAGCTGCAATGGATCGTCGACGCGTACACCCTGGTCATGTCCGGCCTGCTGCTGTCGGTCGGCAGCCTGTCCGACCGATTCGGCAGGCGCGGCTGGCTGAACTGCGGCCTCGCCGTCTTCGCGATCACTTCCGCCGTTGCGGCGCATACCCATTCGGCTGAGCAGCTGATCGCGGCCCGCGCGGCCATGGGGGTTGGCGCGGCGGTGATCTTCCCGACCACGCTGGGTTTGATCACCAACATCTTCACCGACCCGGCCGCACGCGCCAAGGCGATCGGCCTGTGGGCGGCCATGGTCGGCGTCGGGGTGGCCGTCGGACCCATCACCGGCGGCTGGCTGCTCGAGCACTTCTGGTGGGGCGCGATTTTCATGGTGAACATCCCGATCGCCGCGCTGGCCATCGCCGGCGGCGTCCTGTTCGTGCCTACCTCCCGTGACCCGGCGGCGCCGCGCGTCGACCTGCCGGGCCTGCTGCTTTCCGCGGCCGGCATCACGGCGCTGGTCTACACCGTCATCGAGGCGCCCAGCTGGGGATGGACCAACGCGCGAAGCGCGGGCGGCTTCGCCCTGGCCACAACCATTCTCGTCGCCTTCGCGCTCTGGGAGCGGCGCAGCCCCCATCCGATGCTGGACGTCTCGGTGTTCACCAACCGCCGGTTCTCCGGCGGCAGCCTGGCCGTGACGGCCGGCTTCCTCACCTTGTTCGGCTTCATCTTCGTCATCACCCAGTACTTCCAATTCATCAAGGACTACACCGCTTTTCAAAGCGGGGTGCGGCTGCTGCCGGTTGCCGCCTCGATCGCGCTGGCCAGCATCGCGGGCCCCCGGCTCGTCGCACGAGTCGGCACCACCGCCGTCGTCGCCTCCGGACTCACCGTGTTCGCCGCGGGGCTGGCCTGGGCATCGACGGCCGACTCGGCCACCCCCTACGGCCAGATCGCCGCGCAGATGCTGCTCCTCGGTGGCGGCCTCGGCATGACCTTCTCACCGGCCACCGAGGCGATCATGGGGTCGCTGCCCATCGACAAGGCCGGCGTCGGCTCCGCGGTCAACGACACCACACGGGAGCTCGGGGGCACGCTCGGCGTCGCCGTCTCCGGCAGCATCTTCGCGTCGGTGTACGCGGGCCACCTCCGCACCCCCGCCCTGGCGGGGCTGCCCGCCGACGCGATGCGCCACTCGATGGCGTTGGCGCACAGGGTGATCCAGCAGTTACCGGTACAACAGGCCGCCTACGTCCGCGGCGCCGTCGACCGCGCCTTCTTGGACGGCTTGCAGGTCAGCTCACTGGTGTGCGCCGGGATTGCGCTCGGCGCCGCGATCGTCGTCGGCTGGTTGTTGCCGGCCCGTCAAATGGAACCCGCCCGTCAACTGGAAAGGGAAATCGCATGAGTACCCGAGTATTGGTCACCGCAGCCACCGGCAGGATCGGCGGCGCGGTCGCCGCGCAACTTCTTGAACACGGCGTCACGACACGGGCCATCGTGCATCGTGAGGACGCGCGCAGCGCCCGATTGCGAGAACTGGGCGCCGAGGTCGTCGTCGCGAATATGTTCGACTTTCAACAGGTTACGGCCGCCCTGGACGGAGTGGACCGGCTGTTCTTCAATCCTCCTTACCATCCCCATGCGCTCGACAGCGCGGTCGCCTTCGCCGTCGGCGCCCGGCGCACCGGTGTAGAAGCGGTGGTGGCGCTCGGGCAGTGGCTGGCCAGCCCGGAGCACCCGTCACTGATGACCCGGCACGCCTGGCTCACGGACAAACTGTTCGGCCTGCTGCCGGACACCGCCCATGTCGCGGTCGATCCCGGCTACTTCGCCGACAACTATCTCCAGGTACTGCCGCTGGCCGCGGCGCTGGGAATCCTGCCGGTCCCAACCGGTAAGGGCCGCAACGCACCTCCCTCCAACGAAGATATCGCCCGGGTCGCGGTGGGTGCGCTGCTCGAGCCGCATCGCCACGACGGGCGCGCGTACCGCCCGACCGGACCGACGCTGCTGTCGGCGGCCGAGATCGCGGAGGCCGTCGGTGAGGCGTTGGGTCGGCGCGTGCGGCACATCGACATTCCGCCGTGGATGTTCATGCGCGCCGTGCGCGTCAACGCCAAGCGGCTCCGCGCCGACCGGTACTTCGAGTCCAGCCTGCGCTACTACCTGCCCGAGCACGCCCTGGGAACCTGGGAGGCGGGCGGGCCGACCACCCACGTCCGAGACGTGGCGGGCGTCGAGCCCGAGGATTTCCTGACCATCGCGCGCCGATACGTCTCCGGCCCGGAAACCCGGCGCACGGCGGGGAATCTCCTGCGCCAGGTCTGGGACTTCACGTTGACCGGGCTGGTGCCGATGCACCGACTGGACCGCTTCGACCGCCTGCAACAGCATCCGGTGCCCGCGCATCCGCGGCTATCCGGGCGGTCCGCCCTGTGGCAGACCGAGCACATGCAGGGAGTCAGCGCATGAACGACACCATCGAAAACCAGTACTCGACCGGCTTGTCCCGACCCAACATCGAACGGGCGTTGAGGTCCGCGGGCAAAGACCTCGACCGCCTGGCGCCCGCCGACCTGGTTCTGGTGGAGGACTTCCACACCATGGGCCGCTTCGCCACCAGCCGGCTGGTGGATCTGGCGGGCATCACCCGGGAAAGCCGGGTGCTCGACGCGGGCAGCGGGATCGGTGGCACCGCCCGCTACGTCGCCGACCGGTGCGGTTGCACGGTGACGGCCGTGGACCTCACCGACGAGTACTGCGAGACAAGCCGTTGGCTCAACCGCCTGGTCGGACTCGGCGACCGGATATCCGTCCGGCAGGCGGACGTCACTGAACTCCCCTTTGCTGCCGGCACTTTTGACGTCGCCATCAGCCAGCACGTCCAGATGAACGTCGCGGACAAGGCCCGCCTGTACTCCGAAGCCCGCCGGGTACTGGTGACCGGAGGCCGGATTGCGCTGTGGGACTTGACGATTGGGAATCACGGCGAGCTGGAGTATCCGCTGCCGTGGGCCGATCAACCCGAGCGCAGCCACCTGGTCACCCCCGACGGGTTACGCGCGGTCATCGAGTCCGCCGGGTTCGCCGTCGAGCACTGGGACGACCTCACCGACCAGGCGGCCGAGTTCATGCAGGCGTTGCTGACCCAGCCCTCCAACCCGCTGGGTTTGCACGCCTTCGTCACCGACTTCGACCGCAAAGTCGAGAACCTGACCGCCGCGCTGGCGGACCGGCGCCTGCGAGCCATCCAGGGGGTCGCCACGGCCGCGCCCGGGTGACCGCTTGGCGACAGACATGTCGGCATGGTGGAGTGGGTATCGCTTGACTAGTCCCCTAAGACCAGGAAGCGAGTCCCCATGCTGGGTCTGCCCGAGAAGGTGCACGCCTGCCTGTTCGACCTCGACGGTGTGCTCACCGACACCGCCAGCGTGCACACCAAGGCCTGGAAGGCCATGTTCGACGACTACCTGTCGGAGCGGGCCAAGCGCACCGGGGAAGAATTCGTCCCCTTCGACGCGGCTGCCGACTACCGCAAATACGTGGACGGCAAGAAGCGCGAGGACGGGGTCCGGTCGTTCCTGCAGAGCCGCGGGATCGAGCTGCCCGACGGCAGCCCCGACGACCCGGGAGACGCCGAGACGATCTACGGCCTGGGCAACCGCAAGAACGAGATGTTCCAACAGGTCCTGCGCAAGGACGGCGTCGAGGTTTTCGAGGGGTCGCGACGATACCTGGAGGCGGCCTCGGCGGCCGGCCTGGGCATCGCGGTGGTGTCCTCGAGCGCCAACACGCGCGACGTCCTCGAGATCACCGGTCTGGACCGGTTCATCCAGAAGCGGGTGGACGGCGTCACGCTGCGCGACGAGCACATCGCCGGCAAGCCGGCCCCCGACTCCTACCTGCGCGGGGCCGAGATGCTGGGCGTCGGCGCCGACGCCGCGGCCGTGTTCGAGGACGCGATCTCCGGCGTGCAGGCCGGTCACGCCGGAAACTTCGGCTACGTGGTGGGCGTCGATCGAGTGGGCCAGGCCGACGATCTGCGCCGCAACGGCGCCGACGTGGTGGTCACCGACCTCGCCGAGCTGCTGCAGTCATGATCGACGACGACGCCTTTCCCGTCGATCCCTGGCACGTCAGCGAGACCAGGCTCGACCTGAACCTGCTGGCCCAGTCCGAATCCCTGTTCACCCTGTCCAACGGGCACATCGGGCTGCGCGGCAACCTCGACGAGGGCGAGCCTTACGGCCTGCCCGGCACCTACCTGAACTCCTTCTACGAGATCCGGCCGCTGCCCTACGCCGAGGCCGGCTACGGCTACCCGGAAGCCGGGCAGACCATCGTCGACGTCACCAACGGCAAGATCATCCGCCTGCTGGTCGAGGACGAGCCGTTCGACGTCCGCTACGGCGAATTGATCTCGCATGAGCGAACTCTCGACCTGCGCGCCGGGACGATGACCCGCCGCGCGCATTGGCGCTCCCCCGCTGGCAAGGAGATCAGGCTGGTGTCCACCCGGCTGGTGTCGCTGGCCCAGCGCGGCGTGGCCGCCATCGAATACGTCGTGGAGGCGGTCGGCGAGTTCGTGCGCGTGACGGTGCAGTCCGAACTGGTCACCAACGAGGACCAGCCGCAGACCTCGGGCGACCCTCGGGTGTCGGCCATCCTGGAGAGCCCGCTGGTGGCCGTCGACCACGAAAACACCGAAACCGGGGCGCTTCTCATGCACCGCACCCGCAGCAGCGCCCTGATGATGTCGGCCGCGATGGACCACGAGATCGACGTGCCCGGCCGCGTCGAATTCAGCACCGATGCCCGCGACGACCTGGCGCGAACCACAGTGATCTGCGGGCTGCGCGCCGGGCAGAAGCTGCGCATCGTCAAGTACCTGGCGTACGGCTGGTCCAGCATGCGATCGCGCCCCGCGCTGCGCGACCAGGCCGCCGCCGCGATCCACAGCGCCCGCTACAGCGGATGGCAGGGCCTGCTGGACGCGCAGCGGAAATACCTCGACGACTTCTGGGACAGCGCCGACGTCGAGGTCGAGGGCGACCCGGAATCGCAGCAAGCGGTGCGGTTCGGGCTTTTTCACCTGTTGCAGGCCAGCGCGCGCGCCGAGCGCCGCGCGATCCCGGCCAAGGGCCTCACCGGGACCGGTTACGACGGTCACGCCTTCTGGGACACCGAAAGCTACGTGCTGCCGGTGCTCACCTACACCGCGCCGCACGCGGTGGCCGACGCCCTGCGGTGGCGGGCGTCCACCCTGGACCTGGCCAGGGAGCGGGCGGCCGAGCTCGGCCTCCAGGGCGCCAGCTTCCCGTGGCGGACCATCCGCGGGCAGGAGTGCTCGGCCTACTGGCCCGCCGGCACCGCGGCCTGGCACATCAACGCCGACATCGCCATGGCGTTCGAGCGCTACCGCATCGTCACCGGCGACGAAGAGCTCGAAAAGCGTTGCGGCCTGGGGGTACTCGTCGAGACCGCCCGGCTCTGGGTCTCCCTCGGCCACCACGACCGGCACGGGGTGTGGCACCTCGACGGCGTCACCGGCCCCGACGAGTACACCGCGATCGTGCGCGACAACGTCTTCACCAACCTGATGGCCGCGCACAACCTGCGCACCGCCGCCGAGGCCTGCAACCGCCACCCCGAGGCGGCGGAGGCGATGGGCGTCACCACCGAGGAGACGGCGTCGTGGCGCGACGCGGCCGACGCGGCCAACATTCCCTACGACGCCGGCTTGGGGGTCCATCAGCAGTGCGAGGGGTTCACCACCCTCGCCGAGTGGGACTTCAAGGAGAACCACGCCTACCCGTTGCTGCTGCACGACCCGTACGTGCGGCTCTACCCCGCGCAGGTGATCAAGCAGGCCGACCTGGTGCTGGCGATGCAGTGGCAGAGCCACGTGTTCACCCCCGAGCAGAAGGCGCGCAACGTCGACTATTACGAGCGGCGCATGGTGCGCGACTCCTCGCTGTCCGCGTGCACCCAGGCGGTGATGTGTGCCGAGGTCGGGCACTTGGAACTGGCGCACGACTACGCCTACGAGGCCGGGCTGATCGACCTGCGCGATCTGCACCACAACACCCGCGACGGCCTGCACATGGCCTCACTCGCCGGTGCCTGGACGGCGCTGGTGGGCGGCTTCGGCGGCCTGCGCGACGACGAGGGCATCCTGTCGCTGGATCCCGCGTTGCCCGACGGCATCTCGCGGCTGCGGTTTCGCCTTCGGTGGCGTGATTTCCGGGTGACCGTCGACGTGAACCACTCCGATGTCACCTATACGGTGCGCGACGGCCCGGGCGGCCAGCTCACCATCCGGCACGCGGGCGAAGAGGTCACCCTGACCACCGATGCGCCGAAAACCATTGCGCTGCAACCCCGCAAGCCGCTGTTGCCGCCCCCGCAGCAGCCGCCGGGCCGCGAGCCGCTCCACCGCCGGGCGCTCACCCGGAACAAGTGAGCGTCAGCCCGGATTGAGGATCCGCCCCACCTCGGCGCCGGCCGCCTGGCGTATCTCGGCGTCCGTCAGCGCCTCGATCCCCGTCGCCGACCGCAGGATCGGTGCGAAGAGCCGCCAACCAAATTGCAGCGCAAGGGCGTTGGCTACGGCCAGCCGCCCTTCTGTCTCGTTGTCGTGAAGCGGCAGCACCCACTCGAGTATCGCCGCGATGTTGGGGAAGCGCTTCTGCAGCTGCCCCGCCGGATACCCGTCCAGCACGGTGCGGGCCATCACGCGCATCTGCCGGTCGAGGGCCCGGTCCAGTTCGTCGGCGGGCGCCCCGGCGTTCAGCAGCGCAGTCAGGTTGGCGCCCAGGTGATCGAGCACGGCACCGACGAGGTTCTCCTTGGTGCCGAAGTGCCGAAACACCAGCCCGTGGTTGACGTTGGACCGAGCGGCGATGTCCCGGATCGACGTCGCGGCGGGGCCGCGCTCGGCAAACAGGTCGGTGGCGGCCTCCAGGATGGCCGCGGCCACCTCGGCCCGTCCGGTGGGCATGTTCGAGCGGCCACTTGCGGGCGCTGTAGTCATGTGTCTACACTACTCGATGTAGTCAGTTGACTACACACCTTCACGCAAGGACTGATGAAAATGATTGGTCAGATAACCGTCACCAAGCTGGGCAGCCGTATCGGCGCTCGGGTCGACGGGGTGCGCCTCGGGGGCGACCTCGACGACGAGGTGGTCGAAAAGATCCGCCAGGCGCTGTTGGCCCACAAGGTGATCTTCTTCCGCCACCAGCACCACCTCGACGACGAGGCGCAGCTGGCGTTCGCCGGCCTGCTGGGCACCCCCGTCGGCCACCCGGCCGCCGAGCTGCTCGCCGCCAAGAACGCGCCGGTCATCACCCCGATCAACTCCGAGTACGGCAAGGCCAACCGCTGGCACACCGACGTCACGTTCGTGGCCAACTATCCGGCGGCCTCGATCCTGCGCGCCGTCACCCTGCCCCGCTACGGCGGGTCCACACTGTGGACCAACACCGCGGCGGCATACGACGACCTGCCCGAGCCGCTGACGTGGCTCGTCGACGACCTGTGGGCCCTACACACCAACCGCTATGACTACATCACCCCGCAGGCATTGACCGACGCGCAGCGCTCGTTCCGGCAGGCCTTCGAAAAGCCGGATTTCCGGACTGAGCATCCCGTGGTGCGCGTGCACCCGGAGACCGGCGAGCGCACGCTGCTGCTGGGAGATTTCGTGCGCGGGTTCGTCGGCCTTGACAGCTACGAATCGGCCGTGCTCTTCGAAATGCTGCAACGGCGAATCACCATGCCGGAGAACACCATTCGTTGGAACTGGGCACCGGGCGACGTCGCCATCTGGGACAACCGGGCCACCCAGCACCGGGCGGTCGACGACTACGACGACCAGCCCCGGCTGATGCACCGGGTCACGTTGATGGGCGACGTGCCCTTCAACATCCACCGGGAACGCAGCCGGGTGGTCAGTGGCGCCCCGCTCGAGGCGATCGCAAGCTAGGCGTAGCCGAGCGCTGCGGGTCGCCGACCGACCAACCAGCGAGGCGATCGCAAGCTAGGCGTAGCCGAGCGCTGCGGGTCGCCGACCGACCAACCAGCGAGGCGATCGCAAGCTAGGCGTAGCCGAGCGCTGCGGGTCGCCGACCGACCGAGCAGCGAGGCGATCGCAAGCTAACCGGTCGAGCTCACCGGGGTGATGGGCAACCAGCGCAGCGCACCCGGTGCGTCGACGGGCACCACCGGGTGCTCGGGCGCGATCGGGTCCAGCCGGCGGTACGGCTGCCCCTGCGGCGGGCGCTGATCGGTCTCGCCCTTGTTCGGCCACAGCGACGCGGCCCGTTCGGCCTGTGCGGTGATCGACAGCGACGGGTTGACGCCCAGGTTCGCCGAGATGGCGGCGCCGTCCACGACGAACATCGTGGGGTAGCCATAGACCCGGTGGTACGGGTCGATCACCCCTTGCTCGGGGCCGTCGCCGATCGCCGCGCCGCCGAGGAAGTGCGCGGTCAGCGGGATGTTGAACAGCTCGCCCCAGGTGCCGCCGGCCACGCCGTCGATCTTCTCGGCGATGCGCCGGGTGACCTTGTTGCCGACCGGGTTCCACGCCGGGTTGGGGTCACCGTGGCCCTGCTTGCTGGTGTACCACCGGATGCCCAGCTTCCCGCGTTTGGTGTAGGTGGTGATCGAGTTGTCCAGGTGCTGCATGACCAGGGCGATCAGCGTGCGCTCGCTCCACTGGTGAACGTTGAGCATCCGCATCATCCGCCGCGGGTCCTCGCGGGCCTGGTCCAGCAGCTGCTTCCAGCGCGGCACGTCGGTCCCCTCCGGGCCGGTGCCGTCGGTCATCAGGGTCTGCAACAGGCCCATCGCGTTGGAGCCCTTGCCGTAGCGGCAGGGTTCGACGTGCGTGTCGGCGGTGGGGTGGATCGACGACGTGATGGCCACCCCGTGGGTCAGGTCCAGGTTCGGGTCGACCTCGAGTTTCCCGGCGCCGACGATGGACTCGGAGTTGGTGCGCGTCAGCACACCCAGCTTCTCGGACAGACGCGGCAACTTGCCCTTGTCGCGCATCTTGAACAGCAGGTGCTGCGTCCCCCAGGTGCCCGCCGCCAGGATCAGGTGCGTCGCAGTGTAGGTGCGCCGGTCCCTGCGCAGCCAGCTGCCGGTGCGCACGGTGCGGACCTCCCACGTCCCGTCGGGCCGCTGCTGGAAGCCTTTGACGGTGGTCATCGGGATCACTTGCGCCCCGGCCGATTCGGCGAGGCCGAGGTAGTTCTTCAGCAGCGTGTTCTTGGCGCCGTAGCGGCAGCCCGTCATGCAGCAACCGCACTCCAGGCAGCCGGTGCGCTCCGGTCCCGCGCCGCCGAAGTACGGGTCCGGCACGGTCTTGCCCGGGGTCTTGGAGCCGTCGGGGCCGAAGAACACCCCGACCGGCGTGGATACGAAGGTGTCCCCGCAACCCATCTCGTCGGCGACCTCCTTCAGGATGCGGTCCGCGTCGGTGAAGGTGGGGTTCGTGACCACCCCGAGCATCCGTTTCGCCTGCTCGTAGTGGGGCATCAACTCGTCGCGCCAGTCGGTGATGTGCGACCACTGCCGGTCTTTGAAGAACGGCTCCGGCGGAACGTAGAGGGTGTTGGCGTAGTTCAGGGAGCCGCCGCCCACGCCGGCGCCGGCCAGGATCATCACGTTGCGCAGCGGGTGGATCCGCTGGATGCCGTAGCAACCGAGCCTCGGGGCCCACAGGAACTTGCGCAGGTCCCAGGACGTCTCGGCGAAGTCCTCGTCGGCGAACCGCCGCCCGGCCTCCAATACGCCTACGCGGTAGCCCTTTTCGGTCAGCCGCAGCGCGCTGACGCTGCCGCCGAACCCCGAACCGATGATCAGAACGTCGTAATCCGGCCTCATCGCACCAGTATGGCCTTACTCACAGGTAACAAGCCAGCGGCCCTCGCCGGGCTCAGCTGCCGACGGCGAGCCCGACCTTCTGAAATTCCTTGAGGTCGCAATAGCCCGCCTTGGCCATAGACCGGCGCAGGCCGCCGACCAGGTTCAGCGAACCGAACGGGTCGTCGGAGGGCCCGTTGAGCACCCGCTCCAGGGGCGGCCGCTCGCCGAGGGCGATCTGCAGCAACGCCCCACGCGGCAGCGACGGATGCGCCGCCGCGGCGGGCCAGAACCAGCCCTCGCCGAGCGCCTCGGCGGATTCGGCGAGCGGCGTGCCGAGCACCACCGCGTCGGCCCCGCAGGCGATCGCCTTGGCCAGCTCGCCGGAGGTGTGGATGTCGCCGTCGGCAAGCACGTGCACGTAACGGCCGCCGGTCTCGTCGAGGTACTCGCGCCGCGCGGCCGCGGCGTCGGCGATGGCGGTGGCCATCGGCACGCTGATGCCCAGCACCTCGTCGCTGGTGGTCACGCCCCGGGTGGAGCCGTAGCCGACGATCACGCCGGCGGCGCCGGTGCGCATCAGGTGCAGCGCGGTGCGGTGGTCGAGCACCCCGCCGGCCACCACCGGGACGTCGAGCTCGGAGATGAACGTCTTCAGGTTCAGCGGTTCCCCGTCGCTGGCCACCCGCTCGGCGGACACGATGGTGCCCTGGATGACCAGCAGGTCGATGCCGGCCTGTAGCAGCACCGGGGTCAGCGCCTGGGCGTTCTGCGGGCTGACCCGCACCGCCGTGGTCACCCCGGCCTCCCGGATGCGCGCGACCGCGGATCCCAGCAGGTCGGGGTTCAGCGGGGCGGCGTGCAACTCCTGCAGCAGCCGGATCGACGCCGACGGCTCGGGCTCCTTGCTGGCGGCCTCGACCAGCTGGGCGATCTTGCCCTGCACGTCGGCGTGCCGGCCGATCAGCCCCTCGCCGTTGAGGACGCCCAGCCCGCCGAGGCGGCCGAGCTCGATGGCGAACTCCGGGGACACCAGCGCGTCGGTCGGATGGGCCACCACCGGGATCTCGAACCGGTAGGCGTCCAGCTGCCAGGCGGTCGACACGTCCTGCGACGACCGGGTGCGCCGCGACGGCACGATGCTGACTTCGCTCAGCTCATAGGTGCGACGGGCGTTGCGGCCCATCCCGATCTCCACCATCCCGGCCTCAGCGCGCAAAGTAGTTCGGCGCTTCGACGGTCATCGCGACGTCGTGCGGATGGCTTTCGCGCAGTCCGGCCGAGGTGATCCGGACGAACTGCGCCTGTTGCAGCGCCTCAATGGTCGGCGAGCCCGTGTAGCCCATCGCGGCCCGCAGACCGCCGGTGAGCTGGTGGATCACCGAGGACAGCGGGCCGCGGAACGGCACCCGGCCCTCGATTCCCTCCGGCACCAGCTTGTCCTCGCTCAATGCGTCGTCGGCGAAGTAGCGGTCCTTGGAGTACGACTTCGCGCCACCCCGGCCCTGCATGGCGCCCAGCGAACCCATGCCGCGGTAGCTCTTGAACTGCTTGCCGTTGACGAAGATCAGCTCGCCGGGGGCCTCGGCGGTGCCCGCCAGCAGCGAGCCCAGCATGGCCGTCGAGGCACCGGCGGCCAGCGCCTTGGCGATGTCGCCGGAATACTGCAGCCCGCCGTCGGCGATCACCGGCACGCCATGCGGATGACATGCCGCCACTGCTTCCAAAATCGCCGTGATCTGTGGCGCGCCGACCCCGGCCACCACCCGGGTGGTGCAGATCGAGCCCGGCCCCACGCCGACCTTGACCGCGTCGGCACCGGCGTCGATCAGCGCCAGGGCCGCGGAGCGGGTGGCGACGTTCCCGCCGATCACCTCGACCTTCTCGCCCACCTCGGCCTTGAGCTTGCCGACCATGTCGAGCACCAGCCGGTTGTGCGCGTGCGCGGTGTCGACGATCAGCACGTCGGCCCCGGCGTCGACCAGCATCATCGCCCGGACCCAGGCGTCGCCGCCGACGCCGACGGCGGCACCCACCAGCAGACGGCCGTCGCTGTCCTTGGTGGCCAGCGGGTGCTGTTCGGTCTTGACGAAGTCCTTGACGGTGATCAGCCCGGTGAGCCGGCCGTGGCCGTCGACGACGGGCAGCTTCTCGATCTTGTGGCGCCGCAACAGCCCCAGGGCGGCGTCGGCGCTCACCCCCTCCTGGGCGGTGATCAGCGGCGCCTTGGTCATCACCTCGGCGACCTTTCGGGTCTGGTCGACCTCGAACCGCATGTCCCGGTTGGTGATGATGCCGACCAGCGCCCCGGTGTCGTCGACCACCGGCAGGCCCGAGATCCGGAAGCGGGCGCACAGCGCGTCGACCTGGGCCAGGGTGTTGTCCGGGCGGCAGGTGACGGGGTCGGTGACCATGCCGGCCTCCGAGCGCTTCACCATCTCGACCTGGCCGGCCTGTTCGGCCACGGGCAGGTTGCGGTGCAGCACGCCCATGCCGCCCGCCCGGGCCATCGCGATGGCCATCCGCGACTCGGTGACCGTGTCCATCGCCGAGCTGACCAGCGGCACCTTGAGCCTGATCTTCTTGGTGAGCTGGCTGGACGTGTCGGCGGTGGCGGGGACCACATCCGAGGCGGCGGGCAGGAGTAAGACGTCGTCGAAGGTGAGGCCCAGCATCGCGACCTTGTGCGGGTTGTCACCCCCGGTGGGCACCGGGTCGTCGATCAGCCCCCCGATGCGTGGATCGCGCACGTAGGGGCTGCCGACGAGGTCGGAGCTGTCTTCCAGGTGGGACATGCCACGGGTCATCGGTGGGGCCCTCCATACGATGCGGCGCGAGAACCCCATCCTATCGGCTCGGCCGTCCCCTCCAACCGCTTGCCGGGGCGCGCCGCGGGGGGGCAACCGGCCCAAACCGGCACGGAAACGACGGGCGGCTTGCCTGCTGGCGTTATCCCGGCCCGGCTGCGTAGGCTAGTGTGCGTGCGCGATCACCTCCCACCGGGTTTGCCGCCCGACCCCTTCGCCGACGACCCCTGCGATCCGTCGGCTGCGCTGGAAGCCGTAGAGCCGGGGCAACCCCTGGACGCCCAGGAGCGGATGGCGGTCGAGGCCGACCTGGCCGACCTGGCGGTTTACGAGGCCCTGTTGGCGCACAAGGGCATTCGCGGACTCGTGGTGTGCTGTGACGAATGCCAGCAGGACCACTATCACGACTGGGACATGCTCCGGGCGAACCTGTTGCAGCTGCTGATCGACGGCACCGTCCGCCCGCACGAGCCGGCCTACGACCCCGAACCGGACGCCTACGTCACGTGGGACTACTGCCGGGGATACGCCGACGCCTCGCTCAACGAGGCCACCTCGGACGCTGACGGTTACCGCCGCTGACGGTTAGCCCGTCGTCAGGGATTGTTCGGCGCCACCGCCGAGGGTGCGGACGTCTGGCCGTGATGCCGGTGCTTGCTCCACGACTGACTCGGCGACGGCGTCGCTGACGGACTCGGGGAACTCTCGGAGGGCGTGGCCGCCGCCGTGGGGACCGGGGTGGTCGGCGTCGACCAGGCCGACGGGGTGTTCGCCGGGGGTGGCAGCGTCGCGTTCGGGTTGCGCGTGGCCACCCGGAGATTCAGCAGGTTCAGCTGGTTGGTCAGCTCCTGTTTGCTGGCCGGGTCGTCGATCGACTGGACCAGGCTGCTCACCTCGGTCAGCTGATTCCGGGCCTGGTCCCATTGGCCTTGGTCGATCGATTCCTGCACCTTGGCGAGGTCGGCCCTGGCCGACAGCAAGGCCTGATGCTTCTCGTTGACCCGCGGCTGGTCGAAGAACATCGCGTGCAGCCCGTACAGCGTGGTCCCGGGGCGGGCCTCGACCACCATCGCGCCGAAGCCGCTCAGCACCAACAGCGCCGCCGCCACGGATCCGATGGTCGCCAGGGCGCGGCGACCGCGCCGGCGCTCGGCCAACCCGGTGCGCAGGGCGCCGACCGCCTCTTCGGCCGACACCAGCGCGCTGGCCGGCGGCCACCGCAGGTTGTCGCGCCAGTCCTCCAGCAGGGTGGCCATCGCGTCCATGTCGGGGTCACCGACGTGCACGGGCCGCCGCTCGGCGAGCGCGTCGAGAAGCAGGTCGGTGCGGGCGAATTCGTCCAGGGATTCAGGCACAGTCACCTGCCGCGATCATCTCGGACTTCAACCGGGACAGCGCGCGGTGCTGGGCCACCCGGACCGCTCCGGTGGTGCTGCCGACGGCGGACGCGGTCTCCTCGGCGGACAGGCCGACGACGACGCGCAGGATCAGGATCTCCCGCTGCTTGGCGGGCAGGATTTCCAGCAGTTCACTCATCCGACTGACCGAATCGGCCTCGATGGCCCGCTGTTCCGGGCCCGCGTCGGATGACCAGCGCTCGGGGATCACCTCGGTCGGGTAGGACAGATCGCGGCCGGCGGCGCGATGGGCGTCCGCGACCTTGTGCGCCGCAATGCCGTACAGGAAAGCGAGGAAGGGACGTCCCCGATCCCGGTAACGCGGCAGCGCCGTGATAGTCGCCAAGCACACCTCCTGTGCCACGTCATCCGCTGACAGGCCACCCCGCTCGACTGTCCCGACCCGCGCGCGGCAATATCGCACGACAATCGGACGGATGGTCTCCAGCACCTCCCGTAGTGCGTTGCTGTCCCCCGCCACGGCCTTGGCCACCACGGCGTCGAGACGATCCCCTTGAATTGTCATCGACGGCGGTATCTCCAACGTTACGAGCGGGGCACATCGCGGGCTAACCGGGCTAACTAACTAAATGACAATAACGGCCGGGAGGCCATTTCAAGCGGAACGCCACGTCGCACCGGCGCGCCGCACTTGGCCTGCGCAGACATCGCGAATTTCGTGTAGCTGCTGTGTCGAATACGTGACGCTGCCGAGATCAATCAGCAAGCACGCCAACGCCCACCGCAGCGGGACCAGCCCAAGCAGCCCCGCGGCGTCCAGGGCCGCATCCGCCACCGCGCGGGCGCCCTCGACGGCCCCGGTGCTGCACAGGGCGGCAGCCAGCACCACCTCGCTCTTGACCGCATGCCGCGCCGACGGGATGGCCATGGCGCCCGCGAGCCGCACCGCTTCGGTGGCCTCGCGGACCGCGCGGGTTCCGTCGCCGCGGGCCATCGCCAGTTCGGCGGCCACCCACGCGCGGCGCACCGGCTGCCGGTCGGGCACCGGTCCGGCGCCGAGCTCCGTGTCCGCGCGGGCCAGCAGTACCGCCGCGGCCGCGAACCGGCCGACGCCCAACGCGTCGGCCGCCAACCCGATCAGGGCGTCGGCCCGCGCGTCGGCCGCCGCGTCCGCGCTGCCGGCCAACGCCAGGGCGCGACCGTCCCAGCCGCGCGCCACGGTGTGCCAGCCGAGCTGGCGCAGAAACGATCCCTGTGTGCTGTGGGCCAGGGAGACCAGCCGTCCGGCGGGGGCGCTGCGCCGCAGCACCGCCAGATCGCGGTAGGCGCTCCCGTAGCGGCCCTGCCCGCCCGCGGCCACGGCGCGCAGCCACAAGTCCTCCGGCGTGACCGCGGACGGCAGCGGCCACGTTCCGGGCTGGTCACCGAAGGCAGCGGCGGCCAGCGTCCGGCCAATCACAAAAGTGTGACGAGTTTCAATCACGGCGATGGGAGTAAACAGTTTGTGCTGTTCGCGTTACCGAACTGTTAATCACGATAGGCCCTGTACTAATCGCGGTTGGCCCTCCCTCGGCCTGTGAGCTGGGAAATCTCGTTCCGGTCAAGTGCCTGGTAGCACGGTGCGTGTTTCGCCATTGGGTGGCAGATGAACGCGACGTTAATTCTTTTATAACCATTACATATTTTGCCGGGCTAAGTGGCTATTGACGCAAATTCGCCGTCCGCCCTAACGTCTACGCATGACGGGTAGTCATCGGTGACGCCGCTTCATTTCAGTTGCACAATCGCTTCGCGATCCTGACCTTACTGGGCGTGCCGTGCAGAGAGGGAAACACCAATGCCACAGCCGGAGCAGCTACCTGGACCCAACGCCGACATCTGGAACTGGCAACTGCAGGGCTTGTGCCGTGGCGTTGACTCGTCGATGTTCTTCCACCCGGACGGTGAGCGCGGCCGCGCCCGCATGCAGCGTGAGCAGCGCGCCAAGGAGATGTGCCGGCGGTGCCCGGTGATCGAGGCCTGCCGTTCTCACGCGCTCGAAGTCGGTGAGCCCTATGGGGTTTGGGGTGGCTTGTCCGAATCCGAGCGCGACATGCTGCTGAAGGGCGACATCGGCCGCACGCGCGGCATCCGCCGCTCGGCCTGAGCGCTTCACGGCACGGTTGAACGAATCGCCGTCGCGGTCCGTCTATCAGTCATGGGCTAGGCCGCAGGCTGGCCGCGTCCATTCGACGCGGCGCTGAAAGCCCCTCCGTCGCGTCGGACTGAATTCGGGCGTTCCGTCGTGTCGGGGGCCCCGCGCCGGTTCGCTCACGCGCACAGGAGGGTGCCGTGACTGAACGACCACGCCGATTTGTCGATCGTGTCTTTAATGGCGGGCATGCCCCGGCGATGGCCCTGGGGCGACAGAAATGGCTCGACCGGCCGAGCTACCGGCTCGAGCATGGCCTGACATTCCTATTCGCGGCCACCGGCCGATATCGAGACCGGGTGAGCAATGCGCTGCACGGCACCTGGCTCGGCCATCCGCTGCACCCGGCGCTCACGTCGGTGCCGACGGGAGCGGTCACGACGACCGTAGCCATGGATGCGGCCTGCGCGCTGCCGGGGCGTGCCGCTCAACTGCGTGACGCGTCCATGTTCGCGTTGGGCGTCGGACTCGTCGGAAGCCTCGGCGCGGCCGCGACCGGCCTGACCGACTGGCAACACACCCACGAGCAGGCGCGACGGGTCGGCCTTGTGCACGGCTTGCTGAACGGGGTCGCGACGAGCCTGTACGCGCTGTCGTGGTGGGATCGCCGGCACGGGCGCCACGCGCGCGGGATGGCGACCAGCGCGCTGGGTTACGGCCTCACCCTGAGCGGCGGCTACCTGGGCGGCGTCCTGGTGTTCGGGTCGGGCACCGGGGTCGACCGCTCCGGTGATCGGCTGCGTCGGGAGCACTGGACGCCGGTGCTGCCGGCCACGGCCCTCGACGGCCAGCCGCAGCGGGTCGAGGTGGACGGCGTCGGCGTGGTTCTGTACCGCACCGACGACCGGGTGCTGGCCGTCGGCGCGCGCTGCCCTCACCTGGGTGCGCCGATGGACGACGGCTGGATCGATCGCGACCGGATCGTCTGCCCGTGGCATGGCTCCCGCTTCGACTGCGAATCGGGAGAAGTGCTGCGCGGGCCCGCGACGGCGGCGCTGCCGCATTACCCGATACGCATCCGCGATGGATTCGTCGAGGTGCGCGGAGTGACGAAATGAACGCTTACGAAGTGCTTTTCGAACACCACAAAGTCTTGCGCGGGTTCTGCGAGGAGATCACCGCGCTCCCCCCGGATAGCGGCGAACGCCAGGATGCCCTCGACGAATTGTTGATCGAACTCGACATCCACATGCGGATCGAGGACGACCTGTTCTATCCGGCGGTGTCGGAGGCAAGCGCACTGGTCGCGATCGCCCACGCCGAGCACCGCCAGGTGTGGGATCAGCTGGCAGTGCTCCTTCGGACGCCGCCGACCGCGCCGCAATACGAGGACGAATGGCACTCGTTCGTCACCGTTCTGGACGCCCACGCCAGCGAAGAGGAGCGCGACTTGTGCCCGGCCCCAATAGATTTGAGCGCTGACATGCTCGAAACACTGGGTGAGCGGATGCTCGAGCGCATGGACCGACTACGTCGTTCCACCATCAACACGCTCCGCGTCCGCGGCCGAACGGCCATGCTGAGTTTGCTGTAATCGTTTCGACCGCGACTAATCGGGGTACGACGGGCCCATGAAGAACAAGGGCGTATCCTTCACGACCGCGGTGCTTGCCGTGACCATTGCACCGTTGGCCGCATGCGCAAATCAGCAGGGTGGCCAGGCCACCAGTTCGACGTCCTCGAGCGCGCCGCCCGGCACGGAGCGGATGACCACGCAGTTGAAGAGCGCCGACGGAAACCAGGTCGGCACCGCCACCATCGATTTCGCGAACGGCTACGCGACGGTCACCGTGGAGACCGGAGCCAATCAGGTTCTTAGCCCGGGCTTTCACGGGCTGCAAATCCATTCGGTGGGCAAATGCGACGGTGACTTCGAGACCGCGGGAAGCGTCTACCAGGCGCCGGACCACACGGGTTTTCCGGCCAGCGGCGACCTGACCGCATTGCAGGTGCGCAACGACGGCTCGGCCAAGCTCGTCACCACCACCAACCTGTTGACGGCCTCGGACCTGCGCAACAGCTCGGGGACCGCGCTCGTCGTGCACCAGACCGCGGACAACCTGAGCACGAGCTCCACCGGTGAATCCGGCAAGCGGGTGGCCTGCGGCGTATTGGCAGCGGCGTCCGCGACGACGACGTCGTCCACGTCGACAACGACCAGCGTCACGACGATCACGACGACGACCGAAGTGCCGCCGCCGTCCACGAGCACGAGCACCGTCACCGTGACCAGCAGCCCCGGCTACACGTCGACACTGCCAACCACGACCGCGACGACGCCGCCGAGCCTTCCACCCGGCACACGCTGACGGCAGGCGGCGCGGATCACGCTAACGGCAGACATGCGCTGCACCGCGCCCCTAGGGTGCTGACATGCAGACGGTGCTGTTCACGCTCGGGCTGGTCCTCTTCCTGATCGGCCTGCTCACCGGATTCGCCGTCGCGGCGCTGAAGAATCCACGCATGGCGCTGTCGAGCCACCTCGAGGCCGTCCTCAACGGCATGTTCCTCGTGCTGATCGGCCTGCTCTGGCCCCACCTCCACCTGAGTTACGCCTGGGGCGTTACGGCCGTCGTGTTGATCGTGTACGCCGCCTACGCGAACTGGCTCGCGACCCTGCTCGCGGCGGCGTGGGGCGCCGGCCGCAGGCTCGCGCCGATCGCAGCGGCCGACCACGAGGCCGCGGCGGCGAAGGAGCGGGTCGTCAGCTTCCTGTTGCTGTCACTGGCCGTGGCGATCATAGCGGGCGTGGTCATCGTCATCGTCGGGATCTGACGGCCCGGGATTTTGGCGCCGGCCGACGAACGCTCGTGCTTAGGTCGGGTGGTGGAAAACCTCGTTCAGTTGTTTCGCGACACGGTCGCGGCCCGGATCGCGGTGGCCGCCCTGCTCGGAGTCGCCGCGGCGCTCGCGGTGGGCAACGCGCTGGGGTGGCGATTCGCGCTGGTCGGCTGGATCGTCACCGCGGGTGTCTACGTGGTGTGGACGCGGCTGCTGCTGGGCGGTATGGACGCCGATCAGACCTGCAGATACGTGACGAGGGAGGACCCCACTCGGTGGGTGGCCGACGCGGTCATCGTGTCCGCGAGCGTCGCGAGCCTGGGCGGGGTCGGTTACGTGGTGGCCGCTGCATCGCATTCGGGCCCCGAGAAGGTAGCGGCCGCCGTCGTCGGCGTCTTGACCGTTGCGGCGTCCTGGTTCGCCGTACACACCTTGTTCACCGTGCACTACGCGCGCCTCTATTACTCCGACGGGCCCGGGGGAATCAACTTCCACGACCCGGAGCCACCCCGCTTTCGCGACTTTGCCTATGTCGCCTTCACCGTCGGCATGACCTTTCAGGTGTCGGACACCGAGATCGGACTGACATCGATCAGGGCGACGGTGTTGCGCCACGCGTTGCTGTCCTACCTCTTCGGCGCGGTCGTCTTGGCGGTCACCGTCAACTTGATCGCGGGGCTGGGCGCCAAGGCCTGATCATGCCGAGAAGGATGACGCGTAACCGGCACCTCACCGCGCGTCGACGACCGGCTTCAGCGCCTCGCCCACCGCAGTGACGACACCGGGTGTGTAGCGGTGCGTCGGCAGGTTGACGATCACGCCGTCGATGCCCACGTCAATGATCCGGCGCTTGATCTCGTCGGCGATCCGGTCGATGGTGCCGGTGACCGCCCGCCCACCGCGGGCCTCCCCGATGTCGCTGGGCGCGCCGTAACCGTCGACGACGACGGTCAGCAACGCGCTGGTCTCCAACGTGGACGGATCACGGTCGATTTCCGCGCAGCGCTGCCGCAGCACCTCCAGTTTGGCGGGCAGCTGGTCGATGTCGGCGATGATGTTGAGGTGGTCGGCGTAGCGCGCGGCCAGCCGGAACGTCTTCTTCTCCCCGCTGCCGCCGAGCATGACCGGGATGTGGTCGCGGTAACGGGGCTCGTTGATCGCGCTTTCCGTGCGGTACCACTTGCCGGTGAAGGTGGGGCGCTCGCCGTGCAGCATCGGCACGATGATGTCGAGCGCCTCCTGCAGCTTCTCGAATCGCTCGGTGAACGTGCCGAACTCGAAGCCCAGCTGCTGGTGCTCCAACTCGAACCAGCCCGCCCCGATGCCGAGGATCGCCCGGCCTGCGCTCACGACGTCGAGGGTGGTGATCGCCTTCGCGAGCAGGGTCGGGTTGCGGTAGGTGTTGCCGGTCACCAACGTCGACAGCTGCACCCGCTCCACCGAGGCGGCCAGGGCACCGAGCGCGGTGTAGGCCTCCAGCATGGGCTCGTCGGGCTCGCCGAGGCCCGGTAGCTGGTAGAAGTGGTCCATCAACAGGACGGTGTCGAAGCCGGCGCCTTCGGCCTCGCGGGCCTGGGCTTGGACGGCGGGAAACAGTTCGGCGACTGGTGTGCCGTAGGAGAAGTTGGGAATTTGTAGTCCGAGGCGAATGGTCACGCACGACTGCAACACGGCCGCGCGTCGTTTCCATTCCGACCGTCGGGGCTAATCAGTTACCTGTGCGCGAATTCGGCGAGCTCGGCACTGACCGGCGCGGGATTCGCTAGGGGCACATGAAGCTGATCGGCGGGCAATGGCGGATGGTGATCGCTTCGATCGGCGGGTTGTCGCCGTCCCAGATCGAGGTCGGCCGGCCCTGCATGGTGACGTTGCCCATCCCGTATTGGGTCGGATACCAGGTGTGGCAGACACTCCAATCCCAGTCGATGTACTGGTTCACCACGTAGGGCATCTGCTTCGGGTCGCCCGGGCACCAGCGGTGCGGTTCCATCGTGTCCGCGTGAGCGACGCCCACACCCCACCCGGTTAGCGCGGTACTCCCCGCCAGCACTGCGGAGGCGGTGAGTCGCTTCGTCATGTGGGCAAGCGGCATGATGGCTGTCCTCTCTGGTGTCTTGGTGGAAACCAGTGCACAAGCCCCGCCTGGCTACCGATCCCAACAAACCGAATCCGGGGAATCAACAGCCTTGAGTACGCTCGGGCCCGATCCGGCCGTCTGCATCCGGCGGTGGTACGAGTGCACGCTTATGACTTGGCGCCAAAACAGCCTGCGAATGCGGCCCATCGTCTCGCTGCGGGGCCTGGAATCCTTGCCGATGCGTCTGAGCTAGATGAACGCGGGCATCGATTCCCAGCCTCGGACAGCCGACGCTGATGATAAGTGTGCGTTCTGGGTGTCGATGTCCCATTCGGGGAAGCGCCTGAGGATTTCCTCGAGCGCGATTCGTGCCTCCAGCCTGGCGAGTGCCGCTCCTAGGCAGAAGTGAGCTCCCACGCTGAACGCCAGGTGCTGACGCGGCTGGCGGTGGATGTCGAATCGGTCTCCGTCAGGCGGGAATTGGCGATGGTCGCGGCAAGCTGATGCGATCAGCGGCATCATGACGCTGCCTTCGGGCACTGTGTGGCCGTACCACTCGGTGTCCCGGGTGACGTAGCGGGCGAGGTGCGGTACGGGGGATTCGTAGCGCAGCAGTTCCTCGATCGTCTGTGGAATCAACCGATGATTGGCTGCGATTTCGCGCCGCTGGTCGGGATGGTCGGCAAGAACTTTTCCGGCCCAGCCGAGGAGTCGGGTGGTGGTCTCGTTGCCTGCGGAGGCGACGAGGCTGATGTAAAGCAGGATTTCGTCGCGGGTCAGGGTTCGGCGGACTCCTGTCTCGTCGTCGAATTCGACGTTGAGGAGTTCGGTTGTGATGTCGTCGGAGGGATGTTCGGCGCGCCAGTCGAGGTAGGCGGCGAACACCTCGTCGTAGTGGACGCCTTCCGAGGCCAGTGTCATGGGTTGGCCGGCCTCGGTGAGCAACGAGGCATTCGAGCGTTCCCGAACTTGTTCTTGGTCGTCTTCGGGAATGCCGACCAGCATTCCGATGACTCTCATCGGCATCTGAGCGCCAAGATCGGCGATGAAATCGAAACGTCCAGTGCCGACGAGAGGGTCGAGACATTGTGCGCAAAACGCGCGAATCTTGTCCTCGAGCTCAACGATCTTGCGGGGGGTGAACATCCGCGCGAGCAATTTACGATGGATGTCGTGAACCGGTGGGTCTTCGAAAACGATGATGCCGGGGGGTATTTCGATGTTAGCCTTGATCACTTCGAGGATCATTCCGCGGGCTGAACTGAACGTGCCGGTGTCGACAAGCGCACGACTCACGTCCTGGAAACGACTGAGCGCATAGAAATCGTATTGCTCGTTGTAGTACAGCGGCGACTCCTCGCGCAGCCGCCGGAACATTGGGTAGGGATCGGCGAGAAGTTCCACATCGTAGGGGTCGTACCGAATGTCGTTGACCTCAGTTACGGTCATGGTCCGTCCTCCTGGTGCAGCGGAACCGGCCGCGATTCCTCGATGTATCACAGCAGACCCAGCGCTGACTGACAAGACAAATCAGAGTAAAATGTCGCGTCATTGTTGACTGTTGCGGATTCGCGCGGTGTGGTGAAGAGGAACTCCTGCGCGGCAGGCGCGCACTCGCTCTTGAGATTTCGTATGAACTGGCATGTTCGAAGCGACAAGATATCGTTGACCTCGGCCCCAGTTCGCAATACCTTTAACTTCAGGTTGTCACGTCATGCCGAACTGGAGCACGATGATGGGCCTTGCCCTTGCGTAGCCATGGATGGTCGGGCCACACGCCGGCCTCCGATGAGGAAGCCGTCAACAGGATTCTGGACGCGGTTGACTCCTTGGTTGCCGAAGGCGGATCGGCCATCCGCGTCAGCGACCTGGCCCGCGTTCTGGGAGTGAGCCGCCAGACCATCTACCGTTACTTTCCTGGGGCTGAAGCGCTTCTGGTCGGCAGTCAGATGCGTTCGGCTGACGGCTTTCTCGATCGTTTAGCCGATCACCTGCGTGGGTGGACAAATCCGGCGGCTGCCGTCGTCGAGGGCGTAGCATTCGCGGCCGAGGAGTTCGCCGACGACCCGCTGATGGCGCGGTTCCTAGAGACACGGTTACCGGGTGGCACGTCAGCCTCGTTCACCGCCGGTGCGGCATTTGCTCTCGGACGAGAAATGTTCCGGCGATATGACGTCGACTGGGCCGCCCATGGCTTCGACGACGCTGCGATGGACGACCTCATCGAACTCGCTGTACGCACACTTCAGTCGGTTCTGCTCGATCCTCCCGAGCGGCCACTCAACCCAGTGGCACTCCGCAGTCTCGTGGGCAGATGGCTTGGACCGGCCGTCCTCTACCACCAGCTGACCCGCGACATCGATGCACTAACCGCTCTCACGCATGCCAGGCAACTGACTTCCAGCGCTCGCGGATCAGCCAAATTGGCGTGACCAGAGCGCATTCAGCCACCCGGAGCTACCAACCCCAACCCGCAACGCTGCCACCTGTACCCACTGATGAACGGCTCTCGTTTGAGGCCGCGGCGTAGCCATAGGCAAAGCGAAGGCCCCCGTTCCGAAGCGGATACGGGGGCCTCGCTGTTCCTACTGACTAGTGGTGGTGATGTCCGTGACCGTGGCCGTGGTCGTCGTGCTCGTCGGCCGGCTTGTCAACGACCGCCGTCTCGGTGGTCAGCACCATGCGCGCCACCGACGCGGCGTTGAGCACCGCGGACCGGGTCACCTTGACGGGGTCGATCACGCCGTCGGCGATCAAGTCGCCGTAGGTGAGCTTGTCGGCGTTGAGCCCGTGCCCGGCCGGCAACTCGCTGACCTTGCTCACGGCGACCGCACCGTCCAGGCCGGCGTTGGTGGCGATCCAGTACAGCGGTGCCGCGAGCGCCTCGGCGAACACCGCGACGCCCGCCGCCTGGTCGCCGGTCAGCGACTCGCGCAGCTCCTTCAGCGCGTTGCGCGCGCCGATGAGCGCCGACCCGCCACCCGCGACGATGCCCTCCTCGACGGCGGCCTTGGCGGCCGCGACGGCATCCTCGACGCTCTCCTTGCGTTCCTTGAGCGCCGTCTCCGTGGCCGCACCCACTTTGATCACGGCCACGCCGCCGGCCAGCTTGGCCAGCCGCTCCTGCAGTTTCTCGCGGTCCCAGTCGGAATCGCTCTTCTCGATCTCGGCGCGCAGCTGCTTGATCCGGTCGGCGACCGCATCCTTGGAGCCGCCCCCGTCGACGATGATGGTGTCGTCCTTGCTCACCACCACGCGGCGGGCCGAGCCCAGCACGTCGGTGCCGACCTCGCGCAGCAGCAGGCCGGCGTCGGGGTTGACCACCTGGCCTCCGGTGACCACGGCCAGGTCCTCGAGGAACGCCTTGCGGCGGTCGCCGAAGAACGGCGCCTTCACGGCAACCGCCTTGAGCGTCTTGCGAATCGAGTTGACCACCAGCGTCGCCAGCGCCTCGCCCTCGATGTCCTCGGCGATGATCAGCAACGGCTTACCCGACTCGGCCACCTTCTCCAGCATGGGCAGCAGGTCGGGCAACGAGCTGATCTTCTCCTGGTGCAACAGGATCAGCGGGTCGTCCAGCACGGCTTCCTGCGAGTCGAAGTCGGTGACGAAATACGCCGACAGGAAACCCTTGTCGAAACCGACGCCCTCGGTGAACTCGAGCTCGGTGCTCAGCGTCGAAGACTCTTCCACGCTGACCACGCCGTCGGCGCCGACCTTGGTCATCGCCTCACCGACCAGCTCGCCGAGGTGCTGGTCGCGCGACGAGACGGTCGCCACCTGAGCGATGCCGTCCTTGCCGGACACCGGGGTGGCCGCCGCCAGCAGCGCCTCGGACGCGGCGTCGGCCGCCTTGGAGATGCCCACGCCGAGCTCGATCGGGTTGGCGCCCGCCGCACCCAGCCGCAGGCCGGCCTTGACCAGCGCCTGCGCCAGCACGGTCGCGGTCGTGGTGCCGTCACCCGCCACGTCGTTGGTCTTGGTCGCCACCGACTTCACCAGCTGGGCACCCAAGTTCTCGAATGGGTCTTCCAGGTCGATCTCACGCGCGACGGTCACGCCGTCGTTGGTGACGGCCGGGCCGCCGAATGCCTTGGCCAGCACCACATGCCGGCCGCGTGGCCCCAATGTCACCCGGACCGCGTCGGCGAGCGCGTTGACGCCGGCCTCGATGGCGCGGCGCGCGGTCTCGTCGTATTCAATGATCTTGCTCATCAGGCTCCTTTAAGAAGGGCGATAACGCGTGCCGCCCCGGAAATCACCCGCGAACATGCGCGGGGATCGCCGGGGCGGGCCACGGTGCTTACTTCGATACGACGGCCAGCACGTCGCGCGCCGACAGGATCAGGTACTCCTCGCCGTTGTACTTGATCTCGGTGCCGCCGTACTTGCTGTAGATGACGGTGTCACCTTCCGAGACGTCGAGCGGGATCCGCTTCTCGCCGTCCTCGTCCCAGCGGCCGGGACCGACGGCGACGACGGTGCCTTCCTGCGGCTTCTCCTTGGCGGTGTCAGGAATGACCAGACCGGACGCGGTCGTGGTCTCGGCCTCGTTGGCCTGCACGAGAATCTTGTCCTCGAGTGGCTTGATGTTCACCTTCGCCACGATTGGAGCCCTCCACTAGTTAGATCGGGTCCGGGGCGGTTGCCCCGGAATTATCAAGGGATTCGGCAGTCGTCCGAGCCCGAGCGCCGTCGTCGCGGGTGCCGGCACAGGGTTTGGCCGATTGCCACCTAGCACTCTATACACGAGAGTGCTAGCACTCAAGGGCACCCCGCTGCGTAGCGGGTATTCGCTAAGGGCGATCAGCTCACCTGGGCTTTTACCACCGGCAGGCCCGGGTCGCTGGCCGCATCCAACGGCGAGGGCGGCGCCCCGGCGGCCACCAGGTGCGCGGCGAAGGAGGCGATCATCGCCCCGTTGTCGGTGCAGAGCCGCGGCCTCGGAATCCGCAGCGTCAGGCCGGCCGCCGCGCAGCGCTGCTCGGCCAACTCCCGCAGCCGTGAATTTGCGGCCACTCCCCCGGCGATCAGCAGCGTCGAGACGCCGAGCCGGGTCGCCGCCCGCACCGCCTTCATGGTCAGCACGTCGGCGACCGCCTCCTGGAAACCCGCGGCCACATCGGCGTTCACCGCGTCGGGGTGACTCTCCAGATAGCGCGCGACGGCCGTTTTGAGCCCGGAAAAGCTGAAGGCGTACGGGTCGTCGGCGGGGCCGGTCATGCCGCGCGGGAAGGCGGGGACCTCTGCGGCCTCCCGGCCGCAGCTGCGGGCCAGCTCGTCGAGCACCCTGCCGCCGGGGTAGCCCAGGCCCAGCAGCCGGGCCACCTTGTCATAGGCCTCGCCCGCGGCGTCGTCGACCGTGCTGCCCAGCTCGACGATCGGTTCGCCGAGGGAACGCACGTGCAGGAGGTGCGTGTGGCCGCCGGACACCAGTAGCGCCACGCACTCGGGCAGCGGCCCGTGTTCGTAGACGTCGGCGGCCAGGTGGCCGCCCAGGTGGTTCACGGCGTAGAACGGCACCCCCCACGCGGCCGCATACGCCTTGGCCGCGGCCACTCCGACCAGCAGCGCGCCGGCCAGGCCGGGCCCGATCGTGGCGGCGACGATGTCGGGCTTGCCCAGGCCGGCCGCCGCCAGGGCGCGGCGCATGGTGGGGCCGAGGGCCTCCAGATGCGCCCGCGACGCGATCTCGGGGACCACGCCGCCGAAGCGGACGTGTTCGTCGACGCTGGACGCCACCTCGTCGGCCAGTAGCGTCACGGTGCCGTCATCGTCGAGCCGCGCAATGCCGACTCCCGTTTCGTCGCAGGAGCTTTCGATGGCCAGGATGATCATTGGGCGCCCCGGCGCATGGTGTAGGCGTCGGCTCCGCTGGCGCGGTAGTAGCGCCGGCGCAGGCCGATCCGCTCGAACCCGACGCTTTGGTACAGCGCGATGGCCGCCTCGTTGTCGGTGCGGACCTCCAGGAAGACGACGCCTCCCTCGGCGAAGACCAGCAGCTCCTCGAGCAGGCGGCGGCCGATGCCCCGCCCCTGATACGCGGCGTCCACGCCGATGGTGTGCACCTCATACTCGAACGGTGGGGTGCGGCCCAGCCGCGAGATTCCGGCATACCCGACGAGGACGCCGCCGACCCGCGCGGCCACGTAATGGTTGTGCGGGCTGGCCAGTTCCCGGTTGAAGGCCGCGGCCGGCCACGGGTCGTCGCCGTCGAACAGCTGCCTTTCCAGCTCCGCGCAGCGCGCCGCGTCGGCGGGGGTCAGCGCACCGAGCGTCACGGGCTCGCTCGTGGCCGTCATCCGCCCGCCGCCATGGGTTTGGCGTCCGGGCGGCGCAGATACAGCGCCACCAACGGCAATGGGCGTTGCGACCAGTCGGGCACGGCGGCGACGAGCCCGGCCGGGGTGGGGTAGACCGGCCCGCGGTGCGGCAGGCCGAACGGCTCGGCATGCTCCTTGGAGCCGGCCACCGCCTGCGCGCCGCCGGGATCGACGTCGACCGGAGCGTGGACCCCCGGTCCGTCCATGCGGAACCCGTCGCGGTAGCGCGCCCAGTAGACCTCGCGCCTGCGGGCGTCGGTGACCACCAGCACCTCGCCGGTGGTACGCACCCCGATGGCGTCCAGGCTGCACACGCCGCGCACCGGGATGCCCAGCGCATGGCCGTAGGCGGCGGCGGTGGCCATCCCGACCCGCAGGCCGGTGAAGGGGCCGGGGCCGCAGCCCACCACGACGGCGTCCAGGTCACCCATGGTCAGCCCGGCGTCGGCGAGGGCGGCCACCACGTTCGGGGTGAGCCGTTCGGCGTGCGCCCGGGCGTCGACGGTGACCCGCTCGGCCAGCACGGTCATGTCGTCGCGCCGGACGATCCCGGCGGTCACCGCCGGGGTGGCGGTGTCGAGGGCGAGAACGAGCGTCACGAGCGCACCCACTGCCACGAGGCGATCCGCGCGTCCGATCCGCTCAGGCGTTCCAGTCGGATGTCGAGGTGACGCTCGGCGAGGCGTTCGACGATGCCCTCGCCCCACTCCACAACGACGACCGCGTCGTCGAGGTCGGTGTCGAGGTCGAGTGAGTCGAGCTCGCCGAGCAGGCCGGCGCCGTCGGTGTCCAAGAGCCGGTACATGTCGACATGAATCATCGCCGGTGCGCCGGGGCGCCGCGGCGGGTGCACCCGCGCCAGCACGTACGACGGTGAGGTGACCGGGCCGTCGACGTCCATCGCCGCGGCAATTCCCTTGGCCAGCACGGTCTTTCCCGCGCCGAGCGGTCCGGTGAGCACCACCACGTCCCCCGCGCGCAACTGCTCGCCGAGGCGCGACCCCAGCGCGACGGTGTCCTCGACGCGATCCAGGGTGGCCGTGCCCGCGTCTTGCGGCGATCGCGAGCGCGGCGAAGACGGGCGCGGCGGGTCGCCGCCATCAGACCTTTCAGCGATCACGCCGCCGCAGCCTTTCCCGCATCCACCGGGCCGTCAGCGCGGCGCGGCCGGGGGTGGCCCGCTTGACCAGCCGGACCAGCCCGTCGTTGATCGCCTCGGGCTTGTCCAGCAGCGCGAGGTGGCTGGCCCCCCGAACGATGACCAGCTCGGACTGCGGCAGCGACGCCGCCATCTTGCGGGAGTATTCGTCCGGGGTCAGCAGGTCGTGGTCACCGCAGGCGATCAGGGTGGGGATGCGCAGCAGGGTCCACAGGCCTGCGGTCTCGTCGTGGTGCTCTAAGGCATCCAGGAACTCCACCATGGTCGGGATGGGGGTGCCGTTCATCATTCGCTGCGAGAAGGCGTCCAGGCTCCGGCTGACCTGCAGGTCGCTGAAGGAGGCGGCCCGCAGGACCGGGCCGATCAGCGAGCGCGACACGTTGCGGCCGCGGTGCATCAGCTTCGGCGCGGACCGTGCGGTGAACCGGAACGCTTCCAGCGCCGGGTTTTTCAGGATCTCGCCCAGCGGGGACCGGGCAACGCCTTCCGCCGCCGAGGAGATCAATGCGGCGCCGACGATCCGGCGCCCGTACTGGCCGGGGAATTGGCGGGCGTGCGACAACACCGTCATGCCGCCCATGGAGTGGCCGACCAGCACAACCATCCCGCGCGGCGCGACCACCTCGAGCACACTCTGAAGGTCCTGACCGAGCTGAGTCAGCGTGTAGCTCTCGGGCGCGGCCTCGTCGGATTGCCCGTGCCCGCGCTGGTCGTAGAAGACCATCCGGACGCCCGGGCCCACCTGCTCGGGCAGCCGCGTCCGCTGAAAATGAAAGGCGCCCATCCGCAGACAGAACCCGTGAACGAAGACCATGGTCAACGGGGCGTCCGCCGGACCGGCTTCCCGGATCGCCAGCGACACGCCGTCGGGGGTGGTCACCACGGAGCGGCGATCGTCGTCGATCCTGTCGAAATCCTCGTCGGCGTAAGGATCTTCGATGCCGCGGGTGCGCTGGATCATCGAACGGCGGGCCGAGGCTCCGACGATGGCGGCGAGGGCAGTCACCCCCGCCCCTCCCGCAAGCCAAGCCCCCCTCTGGCGCCTGCGGGCTCCCTCAGGACTCAATGGTTTGCGCCTCGCGATAGGTCCTGGTGATGCGCCCGCGGGGACTGGTCACCACCTCGTAGTGGATGGTGCCGAGGAGGTCGGCCCAGTCCTGCGCGGTGGGTTCCCCACTGCTGCCGGGCCCGAACAGGATCGCCTCGTCGCCCTCGGCCACGTCAGTCGGGCCGGGGCCGAGGTCGACGACGAACTGGTCCATGCAGATCCGGCCGACCCCGGGCCGCCGCCTGCCGTTGATCAACACGTCCAATCGTCCGCCCAGCGAGCGGAAGACGCCGTCGGCGTAGCCGACCGGGAGCAACGCCAGGTTCGTGTCGCGCTCGGCGGTCCAGGTGTGCCCATACGAGACGCTCTCGCCAGCGCAGATCGACTTCACCAACGCCACAGGGCATTTCACCGTCATCGCCGGCACCAGACCCATGTCCCCGAGCTCGGGAACCGGGCTCAGACCGTACACGGCGAGGCCGGGCCGAACCAGGTCGAAGGCCAAATCGGGACGCGACATGGTGGCCGACGAGTTCGCCAGGTGCGCCACCTCGAACCGCACCCCCTGCTCGCGCGCCTGCGTCAGCATGTCGCTGAAGCGTTGGGCCTGAAGGTCGTTGACGGGGTTGGCGGGTTGATCGGCGAACACCATGTGTGACATCAGGCCGCGCAGCCGAACCGCCTCCTCGGCGACGGCCCGGCGCAGCGCGGTCAGCATCGACGGGTACTGGGCGGGGTGGACGCCATTGCGGTTGAGCCCGGTGTCGACCTTGACGGTGACCGTGGCGGTGCGGCCCGTTCGGCGCGCCGCGTCCAGCAGCTCGTCGAGTTGACGCTCCGACGACACCGCGATCTCCACGTCGGCCAGCAGCGCCGGCCCGAAGTCGATGCCGGGCGGGTGCAACCAGGCGAGCAAGGGCGCGGCGATCCCGTCGGCGCGCAGCGCCAGCGCCTCGGCGACGGTGGCGACCCCCAGCTCGGCCGCGCCAGCGGCCAGCGCCGCGCGCGCCGCCTGGGTGGCCCCGTGGCCGTAGCCGTCGGCCTTGACGACGGCCATCACCTGCGCGCGGCCGGCGTGCTCGCACAGCAACCGCACGTTGTGCTCAATGGCGCCCAGGTCCACCAGGGCCTCGGCGACCAGGCCCGGTGTCAGGGATATCAGCGTAACAGCCACGGCCGCCATTGTCCCAGAACCGGCCGCAGGCGCGGCGGACCAACGACGCCACTTTGTCACAACAGCCACAGAAGCCCCACGCGTCCCCGCGTCGGGCGGCACCGCGCGTGCCCGCCTCCGAGCGACAAGCCGGCCGCGACGAGCTGGGAACATGTCCCGCTCAGATCGTCTGGTGACGCCCGAAGCACTTGTGATCTTCGCTATAACCGCCGTAGCCGCTGCGGATCTCGGTGTAGCTGGCCAGGAACTCGATGCCTTTGATCCACTTCACTTGCTTGTATCCGTGCTGCAGTTCATTGCGCAGCCGCGCGGGCTGATGAAGCAGGGTTTATCGGGCAAGTCGCAGATGGCAGAGTAGGTGAACGTGTGCGTTCCTCGACTTTGGAGCGGGTTTTTGGTCGAACCGAATCCTCGACCCAAAGACTCCGCGTCCATGCGCACGACACGCCCGACGCACCACAAGTCACACCCGCATCAGATGTACCGCCGGAGAAACACTCAATGGTCTCGTAAAGCACCGCATTTCAACCCCGATGAAATCTGAAGCCATGAATTCCGAAGCCTTTGCCGCAGCGCTCATATCAGCAACACGTTCGCCGGACCTTCCTAAAGATGACGACCTTTTCGATTTCATCATCGGCGACTGGGAACTGGCTGCCCGAGTATATGACGATGACGGCAACGTAAAAGCCAGTCGAGGAGAATTGCTCAGTTCTTGGATACTGGAGGGCCGCGCAATACAGGATCTATTCATCTTTCCCCCTCGTGTCGATCGACGCAGTACACGTCCATCTCGCGGTGACCGGTATGGAACTACCATTCGTGTATACGATAACGAAGACCGGACCTGGCGTGTGTACTGGCTAAATCCCGCGGACGAGAAAACGAGCGGCGAACTCCGGGCGCGTCCCGATGGCGTGGGCATCGTACTAACGGGCACGTTATGGGACGGCGCCGAAGTTCGTTGGTATTACCGAGAAATCACCGCAACATCATTTCGTTATAGTGCCGAGAAATTGACACCCAGTCGACGATGGCAGCGCTATCTAGAATTGGACGGTCTGCGGCAGCGGGGTGGCCATGCGACTGGGCATTCGCCCAGCCAATGACCTATTCGATAATTATTGAGAAACCTCAATCAGTGCGCGAAATGCTGGGCGTCGTAGTGGCCGCCGGGCTTGAGCTTGTCCAGCGAGGTCAGCGCCGAGACGGCGTCGTCGTGCAGCGCACGGGCCAGGTCGGCCGACAGCCCTTCGCGCACCACGATGCGCAGCACCGAGACGTTGGTGGCGTTGTCGGGCATGGTGTAGGCGGGCACCTGCCAGCCGTAGGTGCGCAGCTCGTGCGACACGTCGAACTCGGTGTATCCGCGGTCCCCGGCGAGCCGGAACGCGACCACGGGGATCGCCGAACCGTCCGAGATCAGCTCGCAGTGGTCGCTGACCCGCAGCTGCTCGCCCAGCCACCGCGCCGTCCCGGACAGCGCCTGCATGACCTTGCTATAACCGTCGCGGCCTAGCCGCAGGAAGTTGTAATACTGGCCGACCACCTGGTTGCCGGGGCGCGAGAAGTTCAGGGTGAAGGTCGGCATGTCGCCGCCCAGGTAGTTGACCCGGAAAACCAGCTCCTCGGGCAGGTATTCCTTGCTGCGCCACACCACGAACCCGACACCGGGATAGGTCAGCCCGTACTTGTGACCGCTGACGTTGATCGAGACCACCCGGGGCAGCCGGAAGTCCCACTTGAGTTCCGGGTGCAGGAAGGGCACCACGAATCCGCCGCTGGCGGCGTCGACGTGGACCGGCACGTCCACCCCACCGCCGGCGGCCAGCTTGTCCAGCGCGCCGCAGATCTCGGCGACCGGTTCGAGTTCACCGGTGTAGGTGGTGCCCAGGATCGCCACCACGCCGATGGTGTCCTCGTCGACGGCGTCCACGACCTGCTCGGGGGTGATGACGTAGCGGCCCTCCTCCATCGGCAGGTAGCGCGGCTCGACGTCGAAGTAGCGGCAGAACTTCTCCCACACCACCTGGACGTTGGAGCCCATCACCAAGTTCGGCCGGCGGCCCTCCCAGCCTCCCCCTTTGCCGGAGCCGACCTTTGCTCGCCACCGCCACTTCATCGCCAGGCCGCCCAGCATGACGGCCTCGCTGGAGCCGATGGTCGACACGCCGCAGGCACTGTAGGGGTCGGCGTCGTCCAGGTCGTCGGCGTGGAACAGGTCGGCCACCATGCACACGCAGCGCTGCTCGATCGCCGCGGTCGCCGGGTACTCGTCCTTGTCGATCATGTTCTTGTCGAACGTCTCGGCCATCAGCTTCCCGGCTTCGGGGTCCATCCACGTCGTCACGAAGGTCGCCAGGTTGAGTCGCGAGCTGCCGTCGAGCATGAGTTCGTCGTGGATGAAGCGGTAGGCCGCCTCGGGGTCCATCGACTCGTCGGGCATCCGCAGCGCCGGCACCGGCGAGGTGAACAGGCGGCCGGTGTACGCGGGGGTGATCGCGTGGGCGGGCAGGGAAGGATGTTGGGGCACTGCGGAGAGTCCTTTCTAGAGGGCGGCCAGCGCCGCCCTGATGTGCGGAACCATGCGCGACGACGACGTCGGCGCGTCCCCCGGCCCCGGGTCGGCGGCCGACAGCGCCGCCGCCCGGGCGTGGACGAACGCCGCCGCCGCGGCCGCCTCGGCCGCCGGCAGCCCGGAGGCCAGCAGCGCGCCGATCATGCCGGACAACACGTCGCCGGAGCCCGCCGTGGCCGCCCAGGATTGCCCGGCCGGGTTGAGGTACACCGGGCCGCCCGGATCGGCGATCACGGTGACGTTCCCCTTGAGCAGCACCGTGGCGCCGAAGGTGTCGGCGAGCTTGCGGCACGCGCCCACCCGGTCGTCCCCGGGGGGATTACCCGCCAGGCGGGCGAATTCACCGGCGTGCGGGGTCAGCACCGTGGGCGCGGTGCGGTTGGCGGCCAGCTCGGGGTGCGCCGCCAGGATGGTCAGCCCGTCGGCGTCGACGATCACCGGCAGGTCGGTCTCCAGCGCGAACCACAGCGCGGCGGCCCCGGTGTCGTCGGTGCCCAATCCCGGCCCGACGACCCAGGATTGGACCCGCCCGGCCGATGCCGGGGTGGGTGAGGCGATCACCTCCGGCCAGTGGGCTAGCACCTCGTGGTGCGCGCTGCCCGCGTACCGGACCATCCCGGACGTCGCCGCGACCGCGGCACCGGTGCACAGCACGGCCGCGCCCGGATACGTCGACGAGCCGGCCATCACTCCGGTCACGCCCTGGGTGTACTTGTCGTCGCGTGGGCCCGGCACCGGCCACCGCGCGGCCACGTCGCCGGCCTCGAAACCCAGCACGTCGGTGTCCGGGAGGTCGAGGCCGATGTCGATCAGCCGCACCCGCCCGCAGTCGGCCAGCGCGTGCACGGGCTTGAGCCCGCCGAAGGTGACGGTCAGGACGGCGTGCACCGCGGGGCCGGTGATGGCGCCTGTCGCGACGTCGATGCCACTGGGGATGTCGACGGCCACCACTGGGACGCCCGCCTGGTCGACCGCCGCGAACACCTCGGCCGCGGCCGGGCGCAGCGGTCCCGAGCCGGAGATGCCCACCACCCCGTCGATGACGAGATCGGTTGTGGGCGAGACGCTTTCCACCACGCGACCGCCGGCCTTGGTGAACGCCGCCAGTGACTTGCGGTGGGTGTGCTCCGGGTTGAGCAACACCGCGTCGGCGGCCGCGCCGCGGCGACGCACGAAGGTGGCTGCCCACAGGGCGTCGCCGCCGTTGTCGCCCGAGCCGACGACCGCGCACACCCGGCGGCCGGCCACCCCGCCGGTGCGGGCACGCAACTCGGCGATGATCTCGGCGGCGAGGCCGAAGGCCGCGCGCCGCATCAGGGCCCCGTCGGGCAGGCTGGCCAGCAGCGGTGCCTCGGCCTGGCGGATCGCGTCTACGGAGTAGTAGTGCCGCACCACAGCCACATTACGGGTAGGGGTCGCGCAATTGGCCGCTGCCGCTCAGGCCGACACCTCGGGTGAACCGCGCCGCCGCGCCATGGCCCGCAGTCGCGCGGGAGTCAGCTGTCGGGGGTCCTGGTGGCGGGTCATCGGGTAGAAGCACAGCCCGACGAGGATCGAGGTGAAGTGTCCGATCGCGGTGAAGTTCAACTCGATGCGGTCCATCGCGATCAACGGGAAGCCGAAGATGACGAACAGCACGCCGAGATAGCCCCAGCGCCACGGTCGCGCGATGTGATAGGCCAGCACCGCCATCACCCCGACCAAAAAGTAGCTCACGCCGATGTCGCGGGCGTGCACCAGCCGTTCCGACGCGTCGTGCTCCTCGATCGCGAAATACAGCAGGCCCTCGCTGAAATAGGTGGACAGGATGTGCGCGCTCAATCCCACTGTGAGCCAACGCAACTGGCCAAGCCAGTGTTCGGCCGGCGCCAGGAACAACGAGAACAGGATCAGGTAGGGCGCCAGGTTGCCGCCGTCGATCCACAGCAGGCTGGAGAACAGCACATCGAGCGGATCGCGGGCCAGCCCGTGGATGTTGGTGGAATGGTGCATCAGCATCGAGTGCAGTTGCCGCTGGGGCAGCCAGTGCTGGATGAGCGTCGTGACGAGCAGCACGAGCAGCCAGCCGTAGGTCAACGGCGCGCTGCTGACGTAATGCCAGACGGCGAGCCCCATGCTGCGCAGTCGGGACCGCACCGGTGCATTCGTCACGTCATCACCTTCGCACGCTGGCCGCTGCGTCGCGCGAATTACCCGTCGGCGGCCTTCACGGGGTCGACGGCGCAGCGACCGGATCCGCCGCTGCCGTCGCGGCGGGCGCGGGAATCTCCGGTCGCAGATGCCGCCACCAGCACAGGATGTAGAGCAGCATCGAGATGACCAAGACGACGAGCACCCACAACACGAGGGTGACGTCGATCCAGCCCCCGAAGGGCGGCGAGCCCGGAAGCGCGTTGCGCAGCGGTACGACCGCGAACAGCATCGCCGCGTACCACGTCGTCATCGGCGGCTGGAACTTCCGTCGGTTGCGCACCGTCTGGACGGCGACGAACAGACCCAGGCCGGCGATGGCGATGAGCACCCCGCAGATCACGATGCCGAACGCCCCCGCGCTGAGCGAGCGGTGCAGGCTCACCCGGTAGGGGCCGGCCCCGTCGACGGACACCCGCCAGCCGGAGAGGTGGTTGACGAACGTCACGGGGATGCGTTCGGGCACGTTCCCGGGGCCGTGCATGAGCTCGATCTCGACCGGCCCGGAACCGTAGTGGTCGAACGGCCAATTCTCGATCTCTCCCGCGATGGTCAGCGGGACCGGGAAGACGCCGGGCAGCATGCCCTTGGTCCAGCTGCGGCGGGTCGGCGTCGCCACGGAACGCACTCGCAGACTGAGGTCTTCGTTGAGGTGCTGGGTCTGCGGATCCAGCAGGGCCGATCCGGGCGAAATGGTCAGATTGGCCATCAGCACGCTGTAGTTCGACTGGACGTCCTCGATGACCAGGGTGGCCGTGCTCCGGTCACCGCCGGCCGGGATCTCCGGGTGGTGATGCCCCCCGCTGCTGGCATAGAGCGCGACCGACGCGACGTATGCCCCGACGACGCCCACGATCAGAGCGATGATCCCGTACCTCACGACCGCCCCCCTACCCGATTCGGCCACCGTGGCCGTCAAAGTCTTGAAACACAAGGAATTCCAAGCGATCGCCGAAGGTTCAGCCCGACGGCGCGGGGACCGGCTCCGCCGGTGGAGTGGCGACGACATCCGGCCGCAGATGCCGCCACCAGCAGGTGATGTAGAGCAGCATCGCGATCACCAGCGCGACGATCACCCAGAGCACGATGGTCACATCGATCCACGCCCCGAACGGGGGCAGTCCGGGAAGCGCGTTGCGCAGCGGTACCACCGCGAAGAGCATCGCCGCGTACCACGTCGTCATCGGGGGCTGAAACTTTCGCCGGTCACGCAGCGTTTGGATCGCCACGACCAGGCCCAGGCCGGCGATGGCGATGAGCACACCGCAAATGACGATGCCGAACACCGCGGTGCTCAGCGCGCGCCGCACGCTCAGCCGGTACGCCTCGTGGCCAGGGATCGTGGTGGCGGAGACCTTGAAGCCGGACAGATGGTCGATGAGTCGCACCGGGATGAGTTCGGGCGGCTTGGTCGTGTCGCCGCCGGGGAAGAGTTGCACCTCGATCGGTCCGGAGGCGTAGTTGTCGAACGGCCACCGTTCGAGGTGTCCGGCGATGGTCAGCGGGACCGGAAAGACGCCGGGAAGCATGCCCGGTGTGTATTCGCGCCGGCTGGGCTGGGCCGAAGATCTGACGCGCAGCACCAGGTCTTCCTTGAGCCGGTGGGTGACCGGATCCAACAGCGCGGGTCCTGGCGACACGGCCAGGTTGGCGACGACCGCGCTGTAGTTCGACTGCATCTCTTCCACAGTCAACGTCGCCATGCTCTGGGTGACCGACTCCGCGTTGTCGCTCAGGGTGCCGGGAGCCGCCCCTTCGACGGTGTCCTCGTAGAGCTCGATCAACGCGACGTACGTCGCGACGATGAGCACGACAAGACCTGCTATGGCGAATCTTCGGACCGCCGACGGCATGCTGCTCCTACCCCTGCGGAGTGTCTTGTTTCCCAAGGAAATCTAACGGAACCGCCCGGATCGCGCGGCGATACGGCCGAAGCGGCGCGGCTATTCCACCGTGACGGACTTCGCGAGGTTGCGGGGCTTGTCGACGTCGTAACCTCGGGCCTGGGCAACCGACGCGGCGAACACCTGGAGCGGGATCGTCGACAGCAACGGCTGCAAAAGGGTTGACACCGAAGGGATTTCGATCAGGTGGTCCGCATAGGGCCGCACGGTGTCGTCGCCCTCCTCCGCGATCACAATGGTGATCGCGCCGCGCGCCTGGATCTCGCGGATGTTGGACAGCAGCTTGGAATGCAGCGTGGCCTGCCCCTTGGGCGAGGGCATGACGACGATGACCGGCAGGTCGTCCTCGATCAGCGCGATGGGGCCGTGCTTGAGCTCGCCGGCGGCGAAGCCCTCGGCGTGCATGTAGGCCAGTTCCTTGAGTTTCAGCGCGCCTTCCAGCGCCACCGGGTAGCCGACGTGGCGGCCCAGGAACAGCACGGTCGAGGACTGGGCGAACCGGTGCGCCAGGGCGGCCACCGGCTCGATCATCGCGAGCACCCGCGCGACCAGGTCCGGCATCGATTCCAGCTCGCGGTACTCTCGCTCGACCTCGTCGGGATACTTGGTGCCGCGAGCCTGGGCCAGTGCCAGGCCCACCAGATAGTTGGCGGTGATCTGCGCCAGGAACGTCTTGGTTGAGGCGACGCCGATCTCGGGGCCGGCGCGGGTGTAGAGCACGGCGTCGCATTCGCGCGGGATCTGCGAGCCGTTGGTGTTGCAGATGGCCAGCACCTTGGCCTTCTGCTCCTTGGCGTGGCGGACGGCCTCGAGCGTGTCGGCGGTTTCCCCGGACTGCGAGATGGCGACCACCAGGGTGCTGCGGTCCAGCACCGGGTCGCGGTACCGGAACTCGCTGGCCAGTTCCACCTCGACCGGCAGCCGGGTCCAGTGCTCGATGGCGTATTTCGCGAGCAGCCCGGAGTGATAGGCGGTGCCGCAGGCCACCACGAACACCTTGTCGATCTCGCGCAGCTCCTGATCGGAGAGCCGCTGCTCGTCGAGCAGGATCCGGCCGTCGACGAAATGCCCGAGCAGGGTGTCGGCCACCGCGGCGGGCTGCTCGGCGATCTCCTTGAGCATGAAGTACTCGTAGCCGCCCTTTTCCGCGGCGGCCAGGTCCCAGTCGATGTGGAACTCGCGGTACTGGACGTCGGGGTTGCCGTGGAAGTCGGTGATCCGGTAGCCGTCGGCGGTGAGCACCACGGCCTGGTCCTGGCCGAGTTCGACGGCGTGGCGGGTGTGCGGGATGAACGCGGCCACGTCGGAGCCGACGAACATCTCGCCGTCGCCGATGCCGAGCACCAGCGGCGTCGAGCGGCGGGCGGCCACGATGGTGCCGGGCTCGTCGGCGTTGGTGAACACCAGGGTGAAGTGCCCCTCCAGCCGGCGCAGCACGGCCAGCACCGAGGCGGCGAAGTCACCGGAGGTCGGCCCGTGCCGGTAGGCCTGCGCCACCAGGTGCACCGCCACCTCGGTGTCGGTGTCGCTGGTGAACTCCACGCCGTAGGCCTCCAGCTCGTGGCGCAGGCTCGGGTAGTTCTCGATGATGCCGTTGTGGACGACGGCGATCTTGCCGGCGGCGTCGCGGTGCGGATGCGCGTTGCGGTCGGTGGGGCGCCCGTGCGTGGCCCAGCGCGTGTGGCCCAGGCCGGTGGCGCCGCCCAGCGACTCCGGCGGCATCTGCGCGACCGCCTCCTCCAGATTGGCCAGCCGGCCCGCGCGGCGACACACCGTGAGCGCGCCGGCGCCGTTGACGAGTGCGATCCCCGAAGAGTCGTAGCCGCGGTACTCCATCCGGCGCAGCGCATCCATGACGACCTTGCAGGCAGGCTGCTGCCCGACGTAGCCGACGATTCCGCACATTTGAACCAGGGTAGTGCAGGCGGGCCACCGGCCCCGCACTCCGCGGTGATGGCTAGCCCGCCCACCTGCACGAAAGGCCTGGTTTGACCGACCCCTACCGACGTTTCCAACTCCGCCTCAGCGAGCACACCGGCGCGGTCATCTTCTCGCAACACCGCAGCTACACCTTCACCGGAACCGTCGAGCAATGCGAAGCGGCCTACCGCACCGCGCAGTTGCACGTGAACTAATCCACCCGGTTTGCCGCCGCACGGCCGCTGACCGTCCTGCTCATGCCGTCTACATAAACGATAGAAGCGTTTTCACCTGATGTATTCGTGGCGTTTTCATTGGCGTCATCGCTCCAGCAATTCAGCTACTTAACATTCTGCTTATCGGCTATGACTGGCAATCACGAAGCCAGCAGAAAGGACGGATCGTTGACGCCCGCATGATCGGTCAGCACCTGGGTGATCATGTGGTCGACCAGGATGAATGCGCGCAGCGCGACAGTAATTCTCAGCAATAACCGTTTAAGACAGACATCAATGCCGATCGTCCAGCTACCCGGTAAGCGCGTTTCTCGCCGTACCTCTAATTCGGTTCGTTATAAATAGTCCAGGAACGCTTAAGCCGCCGGATAAGTAACCGTTAATAGATGTTAATCCGAAATTTCGCAGACCTTCAAGGGGAGAATCATGACTGCTGTTCTGTTCGACGATGTGGTGACCCTTTCGTCCGCTGCTGCGCCGAGCCTCACGGTGGCTCCGGCGCCTAAGCCGGCGCCCAAGCGGCGGCACCGCGAGCCGATCGGCGGTGGCGACCCGATGGTGGACGCCGCCGCCCGGTTGCTCAGCATCCCGCTGCGCCACGTGTATGCGGTGCTCTGGCGGGTCGGCATGATCGAGGTCAGGGCCTAGCACCGATGCGCTAACGTCGACGCGTGGCCCGCACCCGCAAGCTCGTCGCAGCCCTCAGCCGCCGTGGCCCGCACCGGGTTTTGCGTGGTGACCTGGCCTTCGCCGGTCTACCGGGCGTGGTGTACACCCCGGAGGCGGGGCTGGGATTGCCCGGGATCGCGTTCGGACACGACTGGCTCACCAGGGCCGCCAACTATTCGGGTCTGCTCGAGCACCTGGCGTCGTGGGGCATCGTGGCCGGCGCCCCCGACACCGAACGCGGCCTGGCCCCGTCCGTCCTCAACTTCGCGTTCGACCTCGGCACCGCGCTGGACATCGTGTCCGGTGTCCGGCTCGGGCCGGGCAAGATCAGCGTGCATCCCGCCAAGCTGGGCGTGGTCGGGCACGGATTCGGCGGCTCGGCCGCCGTGTTCGCCGCGGCCGGCATGCCGAAGAAGCTGGCGGCGGCGGCCGCGTTGTTCCCCGCGGTGACCAGTCCCCCGGCCGAACAGCCGGCCGCGACACTGAAGCTGCCCGGGTTGATCCTGACCGCGCCGGGGGATCCGCGGTCGCTGAACTCCAACGCGCTGTCGCTGTCGCGGGCGTGGGACGCCGCCACGCTGCGCATCGTCAGCAAGGCCCAGCCCGGCGGGCTGGTGGAGGGCCGGCGGCTGACCAAGGTGTTCGGGCTGGCCGGCCCGAACCGGCGCACCCAGCGCACCGTACGGGCGCTGCTGACCGGCTACCTGCTCGCCACGCTGGGCGGGGACAAGACGTATCGCGACTTCGCCGATCCGGACGCCCACCTGCCCAAGACCGATCCGCTGGACCCCGATGCGCCGCCGGTCGCCCTGGAAGAGAAGATCGTCGCGCTGTTGAAGTGACGGGGTAATCGCCCACTGTCGCCGTCGTGGTATCTGTCGTTGATGCGAATCGGGATCGCCCTGGATTATTCGGGCGGGTTTCATCAGGGTGTGGACCGCGTGGTCGAACTCGAGAAGGCCGGCATCGACATCGCGGTGGTGGCCGAGGCGTACGCCTTCGACGCGGTGAGCCAGCTCGGCTACCTGGCCGCCAAGACGAACACCGTCGAGCTGGCGTCCGGGGTGTTTCCCATCTACATCCGCACGCCCTCGCTGCTGGCGATGACGGCCGCGGGGCTGGACTTCGTGTCCGACGGCCGATTTCAGCTGGGGATCGGCACCTCCGGGCCGCAGGTGATCGAGGGCTTCCACGGCGTGGAGTTCGACGCCCCGCTGGGGCGCACCCGCGAGATCGTGGAGATCTGTCGCAAGGTGTGGCGTCGCGAGCGGCTGCGGCACGACGGCACGACGGCAAGCACTACCAGATCCCGTTGCCCCCGGGTCGCGGCACCGGCTTGGGCAAGGCCCTGCAGCTGATCAATCACCCTGTGCGCGAACGGATCCCGATCAGCATCGCCGCGCTGGGCCCGAAGAATGTCGAGCTGACCGCCGAGATCGCCGAGGGCTGGCAGCCCGTCTTCTACCTCCCAGACAAGGCGGCGTCGGTGTGGGGCGAGGCGCTGGCGGCCGGGACCGCCAAGCGTGACCCGGCGCTGGGCCCGCTGGACGTCATGGTGCACGCGTCGGTGGCCATCGGCGACGACGTCGACGAGCGGCTGGCGTGGGTCAAGCCGCAGCTGGGCCTGTACCTGGGTGGGATGGGCGCCAAGGGCCGCAACTTCTACCACGCCCTGGCGACCCGCTACGGGTTCGGCGAGGTCGCCGACCGTATCCAGGAGCTCTACCTGTCGGGCCGCAAGCGCGAGGCCATCGACGCGGTGCCCGACGATCTGGTGCGCGGCATGTCGCTGGTGGGCCCGCGCGGGTACGTCGCCGAACGCCTGGCCGCCTTCGCCGAGGCCGGGGTGACGACGCTGCTGCTCAGCCCGCTGGCCACCGACCGCGCCGAATCCGTCCGCTTCGTCGAGGACGTGCTCCAGCTGCGCCCCGCGTGAGCCGTCACTGCCCGGCCTGCGGAAGCTGGTCCGCGGCGATCTCGCACGGCGTCTTCGGTTCGGTCGCCGCAGGCCCCGGGTCACCCCCCGCGGGAGCGGCAGCCGGTGCGCGTGCGTCTGGCGGTGGGGCGACCGCCGGTGGCGCCGGGTCTGTCAGCGCCGGCGCATCCGCGGGCGGCGGCGCATCCGCGGGCAGCGGCGCGTCGACCGGCTGAGCCACCGCGTCGGGCGTGGCCTCCACCGCGTCGCCGACGTCTTCCGGTTTGGCGGGCTCGTCATCGGTGTCGTCGGCCCCAAACGGGTCCTCGCCGAAGGGGTCTCCCTCGCCGAAAGGATCGGTGGCTTCGGATCCGTTGCCCGCCGAGCCGATCAGCCCACCGACCGCGTCGACGATCCTGCTGGCCAGCCCGAGGAGACCTTCACCCCCGCCGAGCCCACCACCGGCGAGCCCGTCGCCCAGTCCTTCCCCGGGTATGCCGGCCGCGTCACCGAGCGTCGATCCCCAGTCCGGCTGCGGTGTGGGGGGGGAGACGGCGCGACGGTCGCCGCGGTCGGCGCCGGATCCGCCGGCGGGGTGGCGGCAGCGGGAGTGACCGCCACCCGTGCTGCGGCGGGCGGGGCCGGCGGCAGGGGCTGGTAACCGGTCCCGAGGTCCCCGGGAGCTTCGAAGCGGGCGGCCGGCGCGGCGGCCATCCTGTCGGTGACCATGTCGTAGGAGGTCGCCACACCGTCGCGTGTCGAGCGCATCGTCGTCAGCCAGTCGTCGCGGATCTCGTTGTCCACGTAGGGCATTACCTGCTCGCGCACCACCCCTTCAGCGGCCGGCCGATCCCCCGCACCGGTCGTGACCGTCGCTGCCGCGGCCAACCAGGTTGGGCGCAGCGCCTGAGTGCGGTCGTCGATGGCGATGGCGGTCGCGACCTTCGAGTCGACCAGGTACCACAGGTTGTCGCGCAGTGATTCACACCGTTGCGCCGCCGCGCGCAATTCGGTGGTCACCGCGCAGGCGGCGTCGCAGTGGCGCTGAAGGAACCGGACGGCGGCTTCCCCGCCGGGCCCCGTCCACGCCGCGGCCAGCTCGGCCACCTGGGCGCGCTGCATCCGCAGTGCTTCGGAGACCGCGTCGCCCGCCGCGCGCAACTCCGCGCAGTCACGGTCGAGGGCGCGCAGGTCCAGGCCGTCTTCGGTGTCGTACCAGTCGTGGACCTGTGCGGGATGCGCCGTGAGGTCGGGGTGTTGGTAGCCCAGGGCGTGGCACGCCCGCACGTAACTCTGGGTGTGCTCGACCGCGGGCAATCCTTCGGCGAGGCGCGCGGCGACGTCCAACCGGTCGGCCATGATCAGGCGATCCGCGCCGCGGCATACAGTTCGGCGTCCGCGTAACGGTCGGCGCTGCCCCGGAGGGCGGCGGCGATCTCCACGGACCCGCGCGACCACTGCGCCACCTGCAGGGTCAGCCGCTCCAGTTCAGCGCGTAGCGCGTCACCGCGCGTGGTGTGCGCCCGCCCGGCGCAGGCCCCGCCGAAAGCCAGCCGGCCCAGCTGATCGCTGAGGGCGCGGTCGAGGAGGTCGGCGGCGGCGCGGAACTGATCGGCGACGCGGTGCGTCGCCGGGACGTCGATCTCGGTGCGCGCCACGGCGACCGGTCGTACTCCCCTGTCGAATCTCATGCCTAATCCGACGCCCGGACGCGCGCCCGGGTTCCGAGGAGATTCAGTGCGCGGCGCTGACCGCCTCGGCCACCCGGTTCGCCACGCGCTGCGCGACGTCCGCCTCGGGCGCCTCCACCATCACCCGGATGACGGGCTCGGTTCCGGAGGGGCGCAACAGGATTCGCCCGGTGTCGCCGAGTTCCGCCTCGGCGTCGCCGACCGCGGTGCGCACCGCCGGCGCCGCGGCGGCGATGTTCTTGTCGGCGACGCGGACGTTGATCAGCACCTGGGGCAGCGTCTGCATGGGCGCGGCGAGCTCGGTCAGCGACGAGCCGGTCTGGACCATGCGCGTCATCAGCCGCAGCCCGGTGACGATGCCGTCGCCGGTGGAACCCAGCGCGGGCATCACGATGTGGCCGGACTGCTCGCCGCCCAGGCTGTAGTCGCCGGCCCGCAGCTCCTCGAGGACGTAGCGGTCGCCGACGCCGGTGGTGCGCACGGTGATCCCGGCGGAGCGCATGGCCAGGTGCAGCCCGAGGTTGCTCATCACGGTGGCCACCAGCGTGTCCGAGGCCAGCTCGCCGGCCTCGCGCATGGCCAGCGCGAGCACGACCATGATCGCGTCGCCGTCGACGAGCTCGCCGTTGGCGTCGATGGCCAGGCAGCGGTCCGCATCCCCGTCGTGGGCCAGGCCGAGGTCGGCGCGGTGGGCGATGACGGCGGCGCGCAGCGAATCAAGGTGGGTGGAGCCGCAGTTGTCGTTGATGTTCAGGCCGTTGGGCTCGGCGTTGATCGCGATGACCCGCGCGCCGGCCGCGCGATAGGCGCGCGGCGCCACCGACGACGCGGCGCCGTGGGCGCAGTCGACCACCACGGTCAGGCCGTCGAGGCGCAGCGTGCTGGCCTTGCTCAGGTGGCGCAGGTAGCGGTCGTCGGCGTCCTCGGCGTCGATGACCCGGCCGATCCCGGCGCCGACGGGGCGCATCCCGACTTCCGCGGTGAGCAGCGCCTCAATCTGATCTTCGGTGTCGTCGTCGAGCTTGCGGCCGCCGGGACCGAAGATCTTGATGCCGTTGTCGGGCATCGGGTTGTGCGAAGCCGAGATCATCACGCCGAAGTCGGCGTCATACGCGCCGGTCAGGTAGGCCACCGCGGGGGTGGGCAGCACGCCGACCCGCAGCGCGTCGACGCCCTGGCTGGTCAGCCCGGCGATCACGGCGGCCTCCAGCATCTCGCCGCTGGCCCGGGGGTCGCGCCCGATCACGGCGACCCGCCGGCCGGGCCCGCCCGCGCTGGCCAGGTGCCGCGCGGCGGCGACGCCCAGCTCGAGCGCCAGCTCGGCGGTCAACTCCCGGTTGGCGACCCCGCGGACACCGTCGGTGCCGAATAGTCGACCCATGCGGAAAAACCTCTCACAGTTGGCGGTCGTTCACCTAACGTGCCCGTTCTTTTCTGACCGAAACGGGGCGCGTTTGGGCGCAGACACGCCGACGGAGGCGCGGGACGCCCCAGTTTGAGGCCCCGTTGCGGCCAGAACGTGATGGTTGATCAGCGCTTGCTGTACTGAGGCGCCTTGCGGGCCTTCTTCAGGCCGTACTTCTTGCGCTCGGTGGCACGCGGGTCACGGGTGAGGAATCCGGCCTTCTTCAGCGCGGGCCGGTCCTCGGGCTGCGCCAGGATCAGCGCCCGGGCGATGCCCAGCCGCAGCGCCCCGGCCTGGCCGGACGGCCCGCCGCCATGGAGCAGGGCGAAGATGTCGAAGCTGTCCACCCGGTCGACCGTGACCAGCGGGGCCTTGATGAGCTGCTGGTGCACCTTGTTGGGGAAGTAGTCCTCCAGGCTGCGGCCGTTGAGGTCGAACTTGCCGGTGCCGGGCACCAGGCGCACCCGCACCACGGCCTCCTTGCGGCGGCCGACGGTCTGGATGGGCCGGTCGAACACGAAGGATTCGGCGGCCGCGGGCGCGGGCGCCTCGGCCGGGACGTCCGGTGTTTCCGGGGTGGCCGTGGTGTCCAGGGCCTCGGTCGTATCGGTCACTGGGCCACCTGCTTGATCTCGTACGGAACCGGCTGCTGAGCGGCGTGCGGGTGCTCCGGGCCGGCGTAGACGTGGAGTTTGCGCTGGATCTGACGGCTGAGCTTGTTCTTGGGCAGCATGCCGACGATCGCCTTTTCGACGACGCGGTCGGGGTGCTTCTCCATCAGCTCGCCGGTGGTGCGCGAGTGCAGACCGCCGGGATACCCCGAGTGGCGGTAAGCCAGCTTGCTCTGCAGTTTGTCGCCGGAAAGGGCGACCTTGTCGGCGTTGATGACGATGACGAAGTCACCGCCGTCGACATTGGGGGCGAACGTCGGCTTGTGCTTGCCGCGCAGCAGGGTGGCTGCCGCGACGGCAAGGCGGCCAAGCACTACGTCCGTGGCGTCGATGACGTACCACGACCGCGTGGTGTCACCCGCCTTTGGCGCGTAGGTGGGCACAGCGCTTACCTTTTCTTTCTCGAGGTGGATCCCGGGTCGAGCCGGGTGCCGGTCAGGCGTTGGCGGTGGGTCCAGAAGGAGGGGTTCTCGGCGACCGACATTGACCCGAGCCCCGGCGTACCGCACGCCAACCGAGCAGCTTACCGATGAGCGTCCCCGCAGGTCAAAATGACTGTGTGGTCCCAGCGGCTCTCCTCCGCCGGGACCACACAGACGACCATGGGTGCGTGCGGCTACCGACCCCAGACGCCGGCCGCCCGCCGATCGGCGTTCGCCACCTCTTCGGCGCCGTCGCGCACCGCGTTTCCGAGCTCGACCAGGATCTCGTTGAGCACCGTCGCGGACTGGTGCCACTTCTGCTGCTCGACCTGGTAGGCGGCGGCCGCCTCGCGGGTCCACAACTGCTGCAACGGGGCGATCTGCGACCTCAGCTCCTCCAGCGCGGCATTGAAACGGGCCGACGTGGTGTGGATCTGCTGGCGCACCGAATATTCGATTTCGCCGAAGTTATAGGACAGCGCCGATTCCACGGGTGAACCCTTTCGACTAGAGGTTTCCGCCCGCGGCGGCGATGTGGGTCGCGTGGTCGTGGCCGGCCTCCTGCAGGGCGGCCGCGTTGTGCCGGATGGTCTCGCCGATCGCATGCAGGACGTGATAAAGCCGCAACGACTCGGCGTTCCAGCGATCCACCACCTCTTTGAACCGCCCTGCGGCGGCCCCGCCCCACACCGACGGCGGCACTTCGCTCATGCGGCCGATGAACGCCTGCAGCATGGCCCGGATCTCCTCGTTGCGGGCGTCCGTGGTCCCGGCGACCGACCGCATCAGGTCGAAGTCAGTGCTCAGTGTGTTCGGTGTAGCCATACTCAATTCGACCGCGTCGACGCCCATTCGGTTCCATCCGATCCGGAGTTCATCCGATCGCGTGCGCCGACCGCACCGCCTGCTCGCAGACAGCACGGACGGCCTCTTCCTTGCCCGGCCGGCTCTGGCACCCAAGGCTGATCCGCACCGGCCCGTCCAACAGCACCGTCCACCGCACCTCGTGACCGGCGCGGACTTCGCGGTACGTCACCGCGGGCCTGCCGGCGCTGGTCCCGGTGGGATCGAAGTCGACGAACGATCCCGCGGGCTCCGCGTCGATGGCGCGTCTCAATCGCTCGGCGGTGCCGCTCAACGTTTCGGCGGTGACCGGCGACTGTGTGACGTGCAAGGCCACTTCGGGATCCGACGGCGAGGTAACTTGCACTCGCGCCGATCCCGGCCCGCCGGTCACCCGCTGCGTGGGCCAGCCCGCCGGCACTGTCACCGCCACCCGGCCCTCGACGAGAAACATGGTCGGCGGCGCGTCCACCTGCGGTGGGGCCGACGCGCCATGCCGGCCAACCAGGGCCGGGGCCGCCGCGGCAAGCACCATGGCGGCCGCGCCGAGGCCGCCCAGGGTCCGCGCGCGGCCCGGGGCACGATCGCCGCGACCGCGTGGCCCGGCCGGCTCGTCCACATCGGACACCGCCGATCGGGCCAGCCGGGCCAGTCCTGCGTCGTCGATGGGCAGCGCCGTCCGTCCGATGCCGCTCGCGCCATGGGCGATCGCCGCGGCCAGAGCCGGCGCCCCGGGGACCTCGCTCGGCGCGTCGATGAGCACGACGTCCCCGGGGATGCGCGCGAGGGCGGCCAGCACCTCGTCGGCTACGGGGCGCGGGGGGCGGCGCGGTACGGCGACGACGCGATCACCACCGATCACCACCATCCCGCCGGTGATCTCCACGAGCGTCGGTTCGGCATCGGTATGGGCGGCCCGCCTGAGCAACCACGACCGCGGCCGCACGAGCGCGCCGTCGGACACGGTGGCCGCGGCCGAGCTCAGGATTTTGATGCGCGACGACGGCCACCAGGAGGGGTGCAGCACGACGGCACCCTTGCCGTCCTTGCAGATCGCCGACCGCAGGGCGGCGGTCCACAGCGAAGCCACCGCAACCGGACGCTCACCCACCAGCGCCACCGGATCGTCGATCGCGCCAAGCGCCGCGTCGACGACCTCGGATGGCGCGCCGTCGACGACCGCACCTGTGCCGCAACATAATCGACGGATCGTGGCGGGACCGGCCTCGATGACGGCGCGATGCGCTTTCACGGCGCGCTCCAGGCCACCTGGACAAGCTGTTCGTCGCCGTCACCGGTGAGCAGGACACCGCGTCCGGGCGGCAACCGCGTGGGGCGACGGGAGCCGAACGGCACCTCCTCGCCGGGGAATCCGCTCATCATCAGCGTCGTGCAGCCAAAGTCGCGCAATCCGGCCAGCAGAGGCTCGAACATCGCGCGCTCGGCACCGCCGCTCCGCCGGGTTATGACCAGATGCAGGCCCAGATCGGTTGCGTAGGGCAGGTATTCGGTGAGCGGCGCCAACGGGTTACCGGCCAGGGTGGCGACCAGTTCGTAATCGTCGACGACGAAATAGATGTCCGGACCGGACCACCAGGACCCGGTAGCCAGTTGCGCCTGGGTCGCGCCGGGCGGAGGCATACGCCGCCGCAGCAGGTCGAGCAGATCTGGCAGCAGTGCGGCCAGCGCGCCGGGTGACGTGGCGTAGCCGCCGAGATGCTCCGACTCGACGACACCGAGGAGCGAGCGCCGGAAATCGACGATCACGACACGGGCTTGCGTCGGGCTCTGCGTCCGGACGATCTCGCGGCACAGCGTCCGCAGCGCCGCGGTCTTCCCGCACCCTTTGTCGCCGAGCATCAACAAATGAGGCTGCCGGTCGAAGTCACACGTCACCGGCTGCAGCCGACGCTCGTCGATGCCCAGGAGGATACGGTCGCCCGCCCGGTCCGCGACGGTGTCACGCTCCACCCGCTCCGGAAGCAACGGAATCGGCGGCGCAACGGACTCGCTCGGGCCAATCTCGGCCAGCGGCAAGGCGATCATCATGTGCGACCCGTCACCGCAAAGACCGCGGCCCGGTCTGCCATGGGGCACATGTTGGGCCGCTTTGCGGTCCAACTCGGAATCGGCGGGGTCACCCAACCGCAGCTCGATGCGGGTGCCGATCTGGTCCCTCAGGGCCGGCCTGATCTCGGCCCACCGCGACGCCGCCAACACGACATGCACGCCGAACGAAAGCCCTTGACTCGCAATGGCGATGACCGATGCCTCCAGCGTTCCGAATTCCTCACGCATATTCCCCCAGCCGTCGACGACGAGGAACACGTCCCCGAACGGATCGTCCGCGAACGCCTGGTGCTGCACCCGAAGGCGACGGTATTCCGCCATCGAGCCGATTCCGCGGTCGCTGAAAATGGCTTCCCGCGAACGGATGACCGACTCGCATTCGGCAACGATCCGCGTGACGAGCCGCGGTTGGGTCCTGCCGGCAACCGCGCCGACATGCGGGATCGCGCGTGTCGACGTCAGCGTTCCGCCGCCGAAGTCCAGGCAGTAGAACTGCACCCGGTCCGCCCCATGAGTGGCCGCCAGCGCCGTGACCAGGGTGCGCAGCGCCGTCGACTTCCCCGATTGGGGCGCTCCGACGACCGCCACATTGCCCGCGGCACCGCGCAAATCGATCAACAGCGGCGTCCGCCGCTGCTCGAAGGGACGGTCGACGATGCCGAGGGGAACCGTCAGCTCGCACCGCGCGGGCATCCCGTCGCGAAGCACCGCATGCAACGCCGGCGCCGCGTCCAGCGGTGGCAGCCAGACGGGGTGCGCGGGCGGCCCGTGACCGGCCAGCCGGTCCAAAACGGCGTGCAGGACCGTCCGCCCCGACGGCACACCGACCCCTTGGGTGCGGGTGATGGCGCCGACCGTGTGAGTGCCGAACCGCTGCGCAGAAGTTATCCCCACGGGTCGGGCGGCCGGTGCGTGGGCGGCGGTCGGTCCCGAAACGTACGCCGACGAGAAGCGGATCAGCTCGCCCACGCTCGTGCGCAGGTAGCCCGCCCCCGGGTCGTTCCCCAATCCGTACGCATCGAGCGTTCCCAGCACGCCGCGTGATTCGCTGGGCGACAGGGTTTTCAGGCAGATCCGATAGGACAGGTGGGCGTCCAGTCCCCGCAGCCTGCCCTCGTCGAGCCGCTGGCTGGCCAGAAGCAGGTGCATGCCCAGTGACCGGCCGAGCCGCCCGATCGCCACGAACATGTCGGCGAAATCCGGGTGCTGGCTGAGCAACTCGGAGAACTCGTCGACGATGATGAACAGGGTGGGCAGGCCCGGTGCTGCCGCACCCGTACGGCGCCTGGCTTCATACGCCACGGCGCTGACGCAGCCCGATTCGCGCAGCAGCCGTTGCCGGCGATTCATTTCACCGGCCAGGGCGTCGCGCATCCGAGCCACCAGCGGGGCCTCGTCGGCGAGATTGGTGATCACCGCCGCCACGTGCGGAGCCCGCGCGTAATCGAGAAACGTTGCACCTCCTTTGAAATCGATCAACAACAGATTCAGCTCAGCCGGAGGATGGCGCGTCATCATGCCCAGCGCGATCGTGCGCAACAACTCCGACTTGCCCGACCCCGTGGCGCCGACGCAGAGCCCGTGCGGGCCCATGCCGTTTTCGGCGGCTTCCTTGATATCCAGTTCCAGCCGCGCGCCGTCGGCGCTGATGCCGATCGGGACGCGGAGCCGATCGCGGTGGACTCGGCTCCGCCAGGTCGCGACAGGATCGAATCGGCTCACGTCGCCGATCCCCAACAGGGCCGGCCAGTCCGCGCCGTCGCCGCCGTGAACGGTCGCGCCGGCCCGGTATCTCGCCAGCCGGCGGGCGCATACCAGCGCGTCCATGGGCTCCATCCGGTCCGGCCGCGACGGCTGATGAGTCTCATCAGCAAGGATCACGGTGACCGGCGTCCCGGCAGGACCGCCGCCGAGTTCGACGACGGTCGCGCCCGCGCACCCGGCGACGGTCTGGCCCACGTCGGCGACCAGCACCGCGTGCGCCGGCCGCGCGCCGGCGAGCGCGTCGTGCGCCTCCCCCACGCTGCGATAGACCATCCGGACCTCGCCCACCGCGTCCGACGCGGCCGGGTGTTGGTTGTGCGGCAGCCATTTCAGCCACTCCCACTCCGAGCGGTTCCGGTCGCTGATCACCGCGACGATCAGTAGCTGATTCGGGGGATGCAGGACGGCGAGTTGGCAGAGCATCGCGCGCAGCAGCCCGCGCGCCGCGGTCACATCACCGTCGATCCTGACGCGCGGACTTCCGCGCAGGCCGACGACGATCGGTGCGACGATCGTGGAATGCGTTGCCAGGAAGCGACGCAAGGCGGCCACGGTGACCGGATCACCGGACTCGGCCACCGGTGGGGCTACCAAAGGGGGGGCGAGCGGCTGGGCTCCGATTCCCACCCGGACGACGCAGAAGTCGGGATCCGCCGCTCGCCGCTCCCACATCCTGGGCCCACCGATCAATGTCCACAGCGCGTCCGGGTCGGGGTGACGCCAGCCCAGCGAGAGACGCTGCGCGGCGGCAGTTTCCATGACCGTGGCGCGCAACCTACTGAGGTATCCGAGGTAGTCGAGGCGAGCGGCTTCGATGCCACCACTCCGGCGGCTGGCACGCCCGGACAGGACGGTCACGAGCGACGAAGCCAGCATCATGACGGGGAACGCCAACAACATGGGAGGGCGGCCGCCACCCGGCCCTGACCGCAACGCCGCCGCCATGACCCCCACCCCGGCGAGCCCCAGCACGGCCGGCAACAGGAGGGGCAAAAGGCCGGCTGCCGCCAGATGCGGTGGGTCGGGCGGCGCTTCGACGACGAGGTCCGCGGTAGCCACCGCAGGCGGTGGCCGCCGCGCCACCGGCACGAAACCTTGGGTCATCCCGTCCTCCCGTTGGACGCACGGTAGGCAGCACCGGCGACGACGACAACTCACCTGTGGACAGCGGCATACCCGAAGCCCGAAACCTGGCTATGTTCGCGGCATTCCAACCGAAGGGGCCACCATTGCGTGCAACCGATTCGGGGCTGTGCCGTGTCTCGATCCACTCCGGCGCCGCCGCCGCCGACCTGGCACTCCCGGCCGGGATTCCCCTCGCCGTGCTGACCCCGTCGATCGTGGACCTCCTGGACGCCGGCGATGCCGGCGGCGACCTGTCCGGCCGGCGCTATCACCTGTCACTCCCCGGGTCCGCCGCTTTGGACCCGTCGAAGACGCTCGCCCAGAGCGGAATTGCTGACGGCGACGTCCTGCTGCTGAGCCGGCCGTCGGCTCCGCCGCCCGCCGCTCGTCACCATGACGTCGCGGAGGCCGTGTCGGAGGCACTGGTGGCGGATCACAAGGCGGACGCGCGGCGTCGACTGGCGGCCCGGATCGCCGGTGCGATGACCGCGGGCGGCCTGACCGTCGTCGGTGCCCTGGCGCTTGCCCGAAACGTTCCCGGCGCCTACGACGCCCACGCCACGGTGGGGGTGACGACGGCCGCGGCGCTGGTCGCCTTGCTCTCCGCCGCGGTCGCCCACCGGGTCTACCGGGACGCGGTAGCCGGGCTGGCTCTCAGCGCGATCGCCACCGCGTTCGCAGGGGCTGCCGGGTTCCTGGCGGTTCCCGGCGCCCCGGGTTTCTGCCATGTCCTGCTGGCCGCGACGGCCGCGGCCGCCACCTGCATACTGGCGACACGATCCGCCGGCCGCTTCGTGGTCGCGGTGACCGCGGCGTCGTGCCTCGCGACGGTTGTCGCGGTGGCCGCGTTGGTGGGCGTGCTCACTGCCGCCCCGCCGCACACCATCGGCGCGGCATCGGCACTGGTGTCGCTCGGCCTACTCGGGGCTGCGGCACGGGTATCGGTCGTCTTGGCGGGTTTGTCACCCCAGCTCCCGCCGACCCCGGACGCCGACAGGACCGGCGCCGAGGCGCGCCTGGCGGCCCAAACGCTCCGCGCCGACGCCTGGCTGTCGAGTCTCCTCGCGGGGTTTTCGTCATCGGCGGCCGTCGGTGCCGCCGTCACCGTGGCAGCCGGAGCGCCCCGCCTGTCGTGCATGGCGTTCGGCGCCATCACCGGCGCATTGCTACTGCTGCGGGCGCACTCCGGTGACAGCAGACGGATGCCGGCGTTCGTCGTGGCCGGGATCGGAGTCGTAGGAACAACCTTCGGCGTTGCCGCCTTCAACACCTCGGGGCGCGGGCCATGGCTTGCCGCGGGGACGGCAACGCTGGCCGCCGTGGCGATGTACCTCGGCTTCGTCGCTCCCGCGATATCGCTGCCGCCGCTTGCCCGACGAAGCGTCCAGGCGCTGGAGTGGCTGGCGCTGGCCGCAATGGTCCCGCTGACCTTATGGGTCTGTGGGCTCTATGGCACCGTCCGGGGATTGAATCTCGCGTGAGGGGGTCGCGCGGCGCGCGCATCCTGTCGGCGTTGGCACTGGTGGCGGTGGTGGCCACCGGGATACCACCGGCGCAGGCGATTTCGCCTCCCAAGGTCGACGACCAGTGGTTACCGAAGCCGAGACGTGCGCCACGATGACGGCGGGGTCGGCGCCCGACCGGCCGGCATTGCTCCCTGAGCTGGCGCGGGTGTGGCGGCTGACCCGCGGTGCGGGGCAACGAGTCGCGGTCATCGACACCGGCGTTTCGCGCCACCGCCTGCTACCCGACGTCGTGCCCGGCGGCGACTACGTGTCCACCGGCGACGGCACCCAGGACTGCGACGCGCACGGCACCCTGGTGGCCGGGATCATCGGTGCGACAGAGGATTCGACGGCGCCAGGCTTGAGCGGGATGGCGCCCGAAGCCACCTTGATCAGCATTCGGCAGTCCAGCCCCAGGTTCTCCCCCGCCAAAGATCGGTCCCGCGCAGGTGTCGGTGACGTCGACACCATGGCGAGAGCCGTCCGCACCGCCGCGGACCTCGGCGCATCGGTGATCAACATCTCCTCGGTTGCCTGCGTTCCGATCGCGTCGGCGCTGGATGACCGCGCACTGGGCGCCGCGCTGGCCTACGCCGTGGACGTCAAGAATGCGGTCGTCGTGGCCGCGGCGGGCAACACCGGCGGAGCCGGGCAGTGCCCGCCCCAGCGCCAGGATGCCGGCTGGGACAACGTCACGGTCGCGGTCAGCCCGGCGTGGTACGACGACTACGTGCTGACGGTCGGTTCGGTGGACGCCGCGGGTGCGCCATCGGCATTCACCCTTGCCGGCCCCTGGGTGGACGTCGCGGCACCCGGCGAGGCGGTGACGCCGCTGGGCTCGGAACCGGTGTCCGGCACCAGTTACGCCGCACCGGTGGTCAGCGGGCTGGCCGCACTGATCCGATCCCGGTTCCCGGCGTTGACGGCGCGCCAGGTGATGCAGCGCATCGAGTCGACGGCGCATCACCCACCCGAAGGTTGGGATCCGCTCGTCGGCAGCGGCACCGTCGACGCGCTCGCGGCCGTCAGCACCGATGCCGGTCTCGCCGCGACCGCGCCGCCACGGGCGCCCGCGCCGATCACCCCGCCGGCGCCGGTCGCATCGCCGGATGCCCACGCGCGGAACACCGCGTTGCGCGGCACCGCCGGCTGCCTCGCCCTACTGGGGATGGCGCTGGCCGCCGGGCTGGCCGCGAGCCGCCTACGGGCTCGGCGGCACCGAGTCGCGGGCGATTGAGGCCTTCTCTTTGCTCAGCTCCGGTCCCGCCGGCAGCACCCCCAGGACCGACCAGGGCGCCGGATTCGGCACGGGCAGCCCGAGGGCGCGCGCGGCGTCGTCATCGTGGATCGCGAACCGCACCCCGCTGTCGGTGACCAGGTAGCGTGCGCCGACGCGCACGTAGGCGCTCCGGCCGGGCGGCACGTACACGGCGTCCAGCGCGGGGCCGTGGCCGTCGGCCTGTGACAAGGTCAGCGGCGTATGACCGGCCGGCAGTGGGAGCCCGCCGCCGCCGAGGAACGTGACGCCGGATCGCCCCGGCGCCGCCGCCTGCCAGGAGACGCACAACGTGCCGCCGTCGTCCGAGAGTGCCGGCGCCCGGTCCGGGAAGCCGGCCACCGGCAGCGAGTCGACGATCGGAGCCGCGCGGATGGCGTCGGGTGCCACCGTGACCACGTTGGCGGTGCTCCCGGAGTTGCCGAAGCGCAGCAGATCGGCAGCCACCTCTCCGATGCGCTGGACCCCCGCGGCCAGCACGACGTAATACTCGTCACCCCCGGCCCGCACGACACGCACCACGCTGCCCACCGCAAATCCGGGCATCGCGGCCGCCTCGTCGCCGGCGCCGCGAATCCGGAGCGCCCTGATCGGCGGCGCCTCGGGAATCGCATTCAGCAACGACGGCGAGACGGTCCGCGGCGTGCGCCCTTCCAACCGGAGCGCGCGCACCACCGCGGCGTCGGCGACATCTACCACCGCACGCTGACCGTCGTAGAGCAGGTAGGCCGGCGAACCCCCGGTGGGTGCGACCAGAAGGGCCTGCCCGGAACCTGGGCGGGGGATCGTCGGCTCGTCGGTCCGGCCGACGATCACGGTGGTCGCGCCGGCCCCCGCCGCATCGCAGATCGTCCACGCCGACTCGTCCGCCGCCAACGGCCGGCCGATGAGTTGGGGCGCGCCCGGGATGCCCAGCAGCGGCCCGCGTTTGACGCGCGCCAGGTCCGCCTCGGGCACCGGCCGGGGGTTGGCGGCCGTCGCGGCGATCAACCGCGCCGACGCTAGGTTCAGCACCGGGTGCCAGGTGTCGCCGACCCGCACATACAGCGCCCCGGACTCTCGTCCCATCACCAGTTGGGCGTCGTCCAGCGCCACCCGTGGCCGCAGCAGCGCGACGACCGTGACTCCCGCGACGGCGATCACCGCCAGCACGGACCCGACCGTCAGCGCCGCCGCCGGCGCACGCGAGCGGGCGACGAGGGTGTGGATGTTTCCGCCCAGCAACGCGCACTCGATACGGCGCAGCAGGAATCGGTAGCCGCTGATGTGCAGCCACGTGGTCTGCTGAGCCGGCACCGATCCCCCAGCGTGCGTAGTCGTTGCGCACACGGTAGAGCGGCCGGCCGAGGGGCCGCTTAGCTGATCCACAGGTCAGCGAACTTTCGAACCGTGCTTAGGGTAGGTAAAGTTACGGCGTGTTTTCTCACCGGATAGGTCGCTGCGTCGGGCTCGGGGGCTCTGCGCTGGTCACCGCGTCTGGCCTGCTGTTATCCCCCGCCGCGGCGCCGGTCGCGCAGGCGTTCGACTGCCCGGACGTCGAGGTGATCTTCGCCCGCGGCACCAACGAACCGGCCGGCCTGGGCCGCGTCGGCGACGCGTTGGTGGACTCGCTGCGCCAGCAGACCGGCCTGAACATCCTGCCCTACGGCGTGAACTACGCCGCCAGCAAGCTGCAGCTGCACGGCGGCGACGGCGCCAACGACACCATCGACCGCGTCAAGAAGAGCGTGGAAACCTGCCCCAACACCAAGATCGTGCTGGGCGGCTACTCGCAGGGCGCGTCGGTGATGGACATCGTGGCCGGCGTCCCGATCGGCGGCATCAGCTGGGGCAACAAGCTGCCCGAGCAGTACGCCAACAACATCGCGGCCGTCGTCACCTTCGGTGACGTGGCCGACCGCGCCGGCGGCACGCTGCCCACCCAGAGCGCGCTGCTGGGCTCGAAGGCCGCCGACTACTGCAACCCCAACGACCCGATCTGCCACGCCGGCCCCGGTAACGAGTGGAGCGGGCACACCGAGGGCTATGTCCCCGTCTACACCACCCAGGCCGCGGCGTTCGTCGCCCAGAAACTGGCCGGCTCGAGCCCGTCCAGCCCCGCGTTCGGTCCGCCGCTGGGCCCCGTCCCGAACCAGCCCGGCGCCACGCCGTCGCCGGTGTACGGGCAGCAGACCCCGCCCGGGTCGCCGCCCTCGATCCACGGCGGAACCGACCCCGCGCCCACGCCGGCGGCGCCGACCACGGTGACTCCGCAAGCACCTCTCGTCTGAATCGTTACCGGCGCGAGACCAACGCGCCCCTAACATCGTGGGGTGCGGCTCATTCCATTGACGCTGGGCGCCGGGCTGCTCGCGGGCGCCGCGATAGTGGTTGCTCCCCAACTGCTTCCGCAGGCCTTCGCGTCCTGCCCCGGCGTTGAGGTGGTGTTCGCCCGCGGAACCGACGAACCGCCCGGTGTCGGCAAGGTCGGCGGGGCGTTCGTCAACTCGCTGCGCCAGCAGACTTCCAAAAGCGTTGGCTCGTACGGGGTGAACTATCCGGCGAACAAGGACTTCCTGGCCGCCGCCGACGGCGCCAACGACGCCAGCGACCACATCCAGCAGATGGCCGGCAATTGCCCCAACACCAAGCTGGTGCTCGGCGGGTACTCGCAGGGCGCCGCCGTCGTCGACATCGTCACGGCCGCACCGCTGCCGGGCCTGGGCTTCCGCCAGCCGCTGCCGCCCGCGGCCGCCGATCACGTCGCGGCCGTGGCGCTGTTCGGAAATCCGTCGAGCCGGGCGGGCCAGCTGATGAGCGCCCTGACCCCCGAATTCGCCGGCAAGACCATCGACCTGTGCAACCCGGGCGACCCGATCTGCTCACCCGGCACCCGGTGGGCGTCGCACCTGAGCTACGTGCCCGGATTGACCAACCAGGCCGCGACTTTCGTCGCGAAGAAGGTCTAGCGGGTGCGCAGGTCCCGGGTGATCAGGTTGCGCGCCTCCAGCTGGTCATCGGCCGGATAGTCGACGCGCACCAGCGTCAGCCCATGCGGCGGCGCGGCCGCGAAGTCGCTGGATCGGCTTGTGGCGGTGAGCAATTCGCGGCACCACGACATCGGGCGGCGGTGTTCGCCCACGGCCAGTAGCGCCCCCACCAGCGAGCGCACCATCGACCAGCAGAACGCGTCGGCGCTGACGTGCGCGGTGATCTGGTCGCCGTCGCGTGACCACTCCAGGCGCTGCAGCTCGCGAATGGTGGTGGCGTTCGGGCGATGCCGGCAGAACCCGGCGAAGTCGTGCAGTCCCACCAGCTCTCGCGACGCGGCGGCCATCGCGTCCACGTCCAGGGGACGCGGCCAGGCGGTGACGTAACGGGCCAGCTGCGGCTGCACCCCGTACGGGGCGGTCGACAGCCGATACACATAGTGGCGCCGCAGGGCCGAGAACCGCGCGTCGAAACCCGCCGGGGCGCGGGCGATGCCGAGCACCCGGACGTCGGTGGGCAAAAACCGGCCCAGCCGGCGCACCAACGGCTCGAATTCCGACTCGCCCGCGCGCGACGAGCGCGGGTAGGCGTACTGCAGCGCGTCCGATGGCACATCGACGTGGGCCACCTGGCCCGTGGCGTGCACACCGGTGTCGGTGCGCCCGGCAGCCCGCAGCCGCATCGGCGTGCGGAAGACGGTGGTCAGTGCCTCGTCGAGCACTCCGGCGACGGTGCGCTGGCCGGACTGGGGCGCCCAGCCTGCGAATTCCGTTCCGTCGTAGGCGATGTCGAGCCGCAGACGGACGGCGTCGCTAACTCTCGTCAGCCTCGTCAGCCTCGGCGGCCTTTTCGGCTTCGGCCCGCGCGGCGACGGCCTTGTCGGCCTTCTCCTCGGCCTTGGCCTGGGCTTCGGTGGCCTCGCCGGCGTCGCCGGTCTCAGGGGCTTCGGCCGTCTCGGTCACCTCGTCGGCCGTCGGGCCGACGGCTTCCTCGGGCTCGACCGCCGCCTGAGGGGCTGCCGCCGCGGCGACGGGCGCGTCAGACTTCTTGGAAGCCTTGACGCGACGCGCCCGGTCCGCCTCGGACGTCACCGTCTTCTCCCGCACCAGCTCGATGACCGCCATCGGGGCGTTGTCGCCCTTGCGCGGCTCGACCTTGATGATGCGGGTGTAGCCGCCGTTGCGGTCGGCGAAGAACGGCCCGATCTCCGCGAACAGGGCGTGCACCACGTCCTTGTCGCGGATTTTCTTGAGCACCTCTCGACGGTTGTGCAACGAGCCCTTTTTCGCATGCGTGATCAGCTTTTCCGCATACGGCCGCAGGGCGCGCGCCTTGGGCTCGGTCGTCTTGATCCGGCCGTGCTCGAACAGCGACGTGGCCAGGTTGGCCAGCAGGGCCTTCTGGTGCGAAGACGACCCGCCGAGGCGGGGGCCCTTGGTGGGCTTGGGCATTGCACTATCTCCTCATTGGGGGCCGGCCCCCGTATCAGGTAGGGCCGGGACGGGCTTCTGTTGTAGGTGTCCGGTTCCTCAGCGGCCGCATCGTCACCGGACGGCCTTTACAGCTGTTCGGTTTCCGCGTAGTCCTGGTCGTCGTAGGCGCCTTCGGTGGACCACGTGCCGGTGGCCACGTCGTAGCCGGCGACCTGCGACGGGTCGAAGCTCGCCGGGCTGTCCTTGAGCGACAGGCCCAGCTGGTGCAGCTTGACCTTCACCTCGTCGATCGACTTCTGACCGAAGTTGCGGATGTCGAGCAGGTCGGACTCGGTGCGGCTGACCAGCTCGCCGACGGTGTGCACACCCTCGCGCTTGAGGCAGTTGTACGACCGCACCGTCAGGTCCAGGTCGTCGATCGGCAGCGCGAACGAGGCGATGTGGTCGGCCTCGGCCGGCGACGGCCCGATCTCGATACCCTCGGCCTCGACGTTGAGTTCGCGTGCCAGGCCGAACAATTCGACCAGCGTCTTACCGGCCGACGCCAGCGCGTCACGCGGGGTGATCGAGCTCTTGGTCTCGACGTCCAGGATCAGCTTGTCGAAGTCGGTGCGCTGCTCGACACGGGTCGCGTCCACCTTGTAGGTCACCTTGAGCACCGGCGAGTAGATGGAATCGACCGGGATCCGGCCGATTTCGGCGCCGGAGGCCCGGTTCTGCACCGCCGGCACGTAGCCGCGGCCACGCTCGACGACGAGTTCGACCTCGAGCTTGCCCTTGTCGTTCAGCGTCGCGATGTGCATCTCGGGGTTGTGCACCGTGACACCGGCGGGCGGCACGATGTCACCGGCGGTGACCGCGCCCGGGCCCTGCTTGCGCAGGTACATGGTGACCGGCTCGTCCTCCTCCGAGGACACCACCAGGCTCTTGAGGTTCAGGATGATCGCGGTGACGTCTTCCTTCACCCCGGCGACGGTGGTGAACTCGTGCAGCACGCCGTCGATGCGGATGCTGGTCACGGCCGCGCCGGGAATCGACGACAGCAGCGTCCGGCGCAGCGAATTGCCCAGGGTGTAACCGAATCCGGGCTCCAGGGGCTCGATGACGAACTGCGAGCGGTTGTCGGACAGTACTTCTTCCGACAGTGTGGGTCGCTGAGAGATCAGCATGGTGTTTCTTCTTCTCCTTCTCGGCACCCGCTATTTGATGCCGTTGAGGTTTCCGGGCCGGGCGGCCCGAAAAGTCTTGTTACTTCGAGTAGAACTCGACGATCAGCTGCTCGGCGAGGGGCACGTCGATCTGCGCCCGCTCGGGCAGCTGGTGGATCAGGATCCGCTGACGCTCCCCCACCACCTGCAGCCAACTGGGGATCGGGCGGTCGCCCGCCGTCTCCCGGGCGATCTGGAACGGCACCGTGTTCAGCGAGCCGTCCCGCACGTCGATGATGTCGTACTGCGACACCCGGTAGCTGGGCACGTTGACGTGCACGCCGTTGACGCTGAAGTGGCCGTGGCTGACCAGCTGGCGGGCCATCCGGCGCGTGCGGGCGAGCCCGGCGCGGTAGACGACGTTGTCCAGTCGGCTTTCCAGGATCTTGAGCAGCTCCTCACCCGTCTTGCCGGGCTGGCGGGTGGCCTCTTCGTAGTAGCGGCGGAACTGCTTCTCCATGACGCCGTAGGTGAAGCGGGCCTTCTGCTTCTCCTGCAGCTGCTGCAGGTATTCGCTTTCCTTGATCCGCGCGCGGCCGTGCTGGCCGGGCGGGTAGGGACGCTTCTCGAAGGCCTGGTCGCCACCGATCAGGTCGGTGCGCAGCCGGCGCGACTTGCGGGTGATGGGTCCGGTGTAACGAGCCATGATTCTTTCCCTAGACCCTTCTGCGCTTGGGCGGACGGCAGCCGTTGTGCGGCTGGGGGGTGACGTCGGAGATCGCGCCGACCTCCAGGCCCGCGGCCTGCAGCGAGCGGATCGCCGTCTCCCGGCCCGAGCCCGGGCCCTTGACGAACACGTCGACCTTCTTCACGCCGTGCTCCTGCGCCTTGCGCGCGGCGTTTTCGGCGGCGAGCTGCGCGGCGAACGGCGTCGACTTCCGCGAACCCTTGAACCCGACGTGGCCCGACGACGCCCAGGCGATGACGTTGCCCTGCGGGTCGGTGATGCTCACGATCGTGTTGTTGAACGTGCTCTTGATGTGCGCGGCGCCGTGCGGGATGTTCTTCTTTTCCCGCTTGCGGGTCTTCTGCCCCTTCTTGGGCGCAGAGGCTGCCTTCTTGGCTGGTGGCATGGGCGGTTACCTGGCCTTCTTCTTGCCTGCGATGGTGCGCTTGGGGCCCTTGCGGGTGCGCGCATTGGTCTTGGTCCGCTGGCCGCGCACCGGCAGGCCGCGGCGGTGCCGCAGGCCCTGGTAGCAGCCGATCTCGATCTTGCGGCGAATGTCGGCCTGCACCTCGCGGCGCAGGTCACCCTCAACCTTGAGGTTCGCTTCGATGTAGTCACGCAAGTGGGTCAGCTGGTCGTCGGTCAGGTCCCTGGTGCGCAGGTCCTTGTCGATTCCGGTAGCTGCCAGGATCTCGTTCGACCGGGTGCGGCCGACGCCGAAGATGTAGGTCAGCGCGATCTCCATCCGCTTGTCGCGCGGCAGATCGACGCCTACTAGTCGAGCCATAGGTGGCGTTTCCTCTTTTTCTAGGCGGAGGTCTGTTCCCAGCCCGTTCCCGCTCCAAAGCTGGGGCGGGGCCCGGCCTCCGTCCGGACGTGGATGAACTGGCCCATCTCTAAAGATGCGAGCAGTTCAGTGGTGCTGGGAGGTCTGCATTCAGTTGTGTGCGATCGCCGCTAGCCCTGGCGCTGCTTGTGGCGCGGATCGGAGCAGATCACCATGACCCGCCCATGCCGACGGATCACCCTGCATTTGTCACAGATTGGCTTGACGCTCGGGTTCACCTTCACGGCTGTTCGATCCTGTTCTTTCTCGTTGTCTTGGGTTCGGGCTGTTACTTGTACCGGTACACAATGCGGCCCCGGGACAGGTCGTAGGGAGAAAGCTCCACCACCACCCGGTCCTCGGGCAGGATGCGGATGTAGTGCTGCCGCATCTTGCCGCTGATGTGGGCGAGCACCTTGTGACCGTTCTCCAGCTCAATGCGGAACATCGCATTGGGCAGGGGCTCGACCACGCGGCCCTCGACCTCTATGGCACCGTCCTTCTTGGCCATATCTGTTCAGCAATCCTCGTCTTTGGTTTCGTATCCTTGATGTGCGCCCATTCCGGCGCAGCATTCGCCCGACTAGCAACGTGAGCCAAGGGCAGGAAATTCCAGGGAATTCCTAAGACAGGGCACGCAAAAAGTCGGCGCGGATGACGCACCGTTGTCCCACGATACCTGGTCAGGGCCCCTGACCAAAATCGCGGACGGCGAAATCGAGTCGGCCGCCCAGCCGCCTCCTCGACCTGCCGCCAACGCCCTGACGAGGGCATACTTGAACCCGATGACGAGCCCCGCGAACCCCGCAGCCTCCTCCCTTCAACCTCGCAAGCCGGTCCTGCTGACTGTCGACGACGATCCCTCGGTCTCGCGCGCCGTCGCCCGTGATCTGCGTCGTCAATACGGTGACCGGCATCGGATCGTGCGGGCCGACTCGGGACCCGACGCCCTGGAGACGCTCAAGGAGCTCAAGCTGCGCGGCGAGACGGTCGCCGTGCTGATCGCCGACTACCGGATGCCGCAGATGAGCGGCATCGAATTCCTCGAGCAGGCGATGGACCTCTACCCGGCCGCGCGCCGCGTGCTGCTGACCGCCTACGCCGACACCCACGCCGCCATCGACGCGATCAACGTCGTCGACCTGGACCACTACCTGCTCAAGCCGTGGGACCCGCCGCAGGAGAAGTTCTATCCCGTCATCGACGGACTGCTGGACGCCTGGCGGGCGGCGCCGGAACACCCGATCCCGCACACCAAGGTGATCGGCCACCGCTGGTCCGAGCGGTCCTGGCGGGTGCGCGACTTCCTGGCCCGCAACGGGCTGCACTACTCGTGGTTCATGGCCGACGACCCCGACGGCCAGCGGCTGCTGAAGGCCGCCGGCGAGGACGGCCTGCGGCTGCCCGTCGTCGTCACCGAACGCGGCGACACCCTGGTCGAACCCACCGACGCGGAGCTGGCCGACACCCTGGGCCTGACCACCACGCCGTCGCAGGAGTTCTACGACCTGATCGTCGTCGGCGGCGGGCCCGCCGGCCTGGCCGCCGCCGTGTACGGGGCGTCGGAGGGGCTGCGCACGGTGCTCATCGAACGCACGGCGACGGGCGGTCAGGCGGGCCAGAGCTCACGGATCGAGAACTACCTCGGCTTCCCCGACGGGGTGTCGGGCGGCCAGCTCGCCGACCGGGCGCGGCGGCAGGCCGAGAAGTTCGGGGCCGAGCTGATCACCGCCCGCACCGCCACGGCGCTGGAGGTCAACGGCCCCAAGCGCACGGTGCGGTTCGCCGACGGCGGCTCGATCGACGCCCACGCGGTCATCCTGGCCACCGGCGTCGCCTACCGCCAGCTGCCGGCGGAGGGCTGCAGCGACCTGACCGGCCGCGGCGTCTACTACGGGGCGGCCGTCTCGATCGCGTCGGAATGCGCGGGCGAGGAGGTCTACGTCGTCGGCGGGGCCAACTCCGCCGGCCAGGCCGCGATGTACCTGTCCCGGGAGGCCAAGTCGGTGACCATCGTGGTGCGTGGCCCGTCGCTGGACGCCTCGATGTCCTACTACCTGATTCAGCAGATCAAGCAGCGGCCCAACATCACCGTGCGCACCTGCACGGAGGTGCACCGCGCCGTCGGCGACGACCACCTGGAGCGGCTCACCCTGGTCGACAACCAGACCGGGGAAACCCAGGAGGTCACCTGCGGGCGGATGTTCATCTTCATCGGCGCCGCGCCGCGCACCGAGTGGCTGGACGGGGTGCTCGCCCGCGACAGCCACGGCTTCGTCCTCACCGGGCCGGACCTGCGCAACGTGTGCGGCTGGACGCTGGACCGCCCGCCCCACCACCTCGAGACCAGCGTGCCGGGGGTGTTCGCCACCGGCGACGTGCGGGCCGAGTCCGCCAAGCGCGTCGCGGCCGCGGTCGGCGAGGGATCGATGGCCGTGATGCTGGTGCACCGCTACCTGGCGGAATCGTGACGGCATGACCGCGCAAGTTCCTTGCGAGCCCGACGAGCTGCGCAGCCTGTTCCTGTTCGAGGCGCTCACCGACGAGCAGCTGGCGGTGTTGTGCGCCAACGGCCACATCGAGAACTACCCGCCGGGCCCGATCTGCGTCGAGGGCGAACCGGCGACCTGCCTCTACGTCCTCCTCGACGGCGAGCTGGTGATGTCGAAGCTGTCGGGCGGCCAGGACATCGAGACCAACCGGACCTCGCAGCGCGGGGTGTATTGCGGCGCGTGGCGGGCGTTCACCGGTCAGCCCCAGCACCAGAGCTACGACGCGACGGTGTACGTCACCAAGCCGTCGCGGTTCTTCGTGCTCGACGCGCCCGCGTTCGCCCGGTTCATGAAGGACCAGTTCCCGATGGCCGTCCACCTGCTCGACGGGATGGCGGTCGGACTCGAACGGACCCGCCGGATCATCGACAACCGGGAGAAGCTGCTGGCGCTGGGCCAGTTGTCCGCCGGGCTGACCCATCAGCTGAACAACCCCGCCGCGGCCACCGTCCGCGCGGCCTCGGAGCTGCGCCAGCGGGTCGCCGGCATGCGCCAGAAACTCGGGATGCTCGCCGACGGGACCGTCAGCCCGGAGGCGCTGCGGGCGCTGGTGCGCCTGCAGGAGGAGGTCGCCGCCCAGGTTGCCAAGGCGGCGTCGGCGAACCTGACCGCCATCGAGACCGCCGACTGCGAAGACGCCGTCGGCGAATGGCTCGACGGCCACGGCATCGAGGGCGGCTGGGACATCGCGCCCACCTTCGTCGAGGGGGGCATCGACACCGATTGGCTGGAGCGCATCGCCGCGGCCACCGAGGAGCTCGGGGCGTCGGCGTCGCTGGAGAAAGCCATCCGGTGGCTGACGTACACCGTCGAGAGCGAGCTGCTGCTGAACCAGATCCTGGAGGCGAGCAAGCGGATTTCGGCGCTGGTCGCCGACGCCAAACAGTATTCGCAGATGGACCGTGCCCCCTTCCAGGTGGCCGACATTCACGAACTGCTGCGCAGCACGCTGGTGATGTTCGCCGACCGGCTGGGCCGGGATGCCGGCATCACGGTGGTCAAGGAGCTGGACCGAACTCTTCCCGAAATCCCTTGCTATCCGGGCGATCTCAACCAAGTCTGGACCAACATCATCGACAACGCGATCGCCGCGATGGGCGACGCGGGCGGGACGCTGACCATCCGCACCTGCCGCGAAGGCGAGAAGATGGCGCGTGTCGAGATCTGCGACACCGGGCCCGGCGTGCCCGAGGACGTGCGCCAACGCATCTTCGAACCGTTCTTCACCACCAAGCCGGTCGGGGAGGGCACCGGCCTGGGGCTGGACCTGGCCTTCAACATCGTCGCCAAGAAACATCGCGGGGACCTGCGGGTCGAGTCCAAGCCCGGGGACACCCGATTCATCGTCTTGCTCCCCCTCGAGGCCCCGCCGATCGTGGACATGGAGCCTGCGGAATAGGGCCACCGCTGCGCCGGTTGGGAACAACCATGACCGATGCAGCGAGCAAGCCCGATCTCGGCCGGTTCGGAGTTTTCGGACGCGGCGTCACGCCCGAACAAGCCAAAGACATCGAAGCCCTGGGTTACGGGGCCGTCTGGGTGGGCGGTTCGCCGCCGGCCGAGCTGGCCTGGGTGGAGCCCCTGCTCGACGCGACGACCACCCTGCAGGTGGCCACCGGCATCGTCAACATCTGGACCGCCGCCGCCAAGCCGGTGGCCGAGTCCTTCCACCGCATCGACAAGGCCTTCCCCGGCCGCTTCCTGCTCGGCATCGGCGTCGGCCATCCCGAGGCGCACACCGAATACCGCAAGCCCTACGACGCGCTGGCCGACTACCTGCAGCAGCTCGACGAATACGGGGTGCCCACCAACCGCAGGGTGGTCGCCGCGCTCGGCCCCCGCGTGCTCAAGCTGTCCGCGGAGCGCAGCGCCGGGGCACACCCGTACCTGACCACCCCCGAGCACACCGCTCAGGCGCGCGAGCTGATCGGCCCGTCGGCGTTCCTGGCGCCCGAACACAAGGCGGTGCTGACCACCGACGCCGAGAAGGCCCGTACGGTGGGCCGCAGGGCGCTCGACATCTATTTCCAGCTCGCCAATTACCGCAACAACTGGAAACGGCTCGGCTTCACCGACGAGGAGGTCACGAAGCCGGGCAGCGACCGTTTTGTCGACGCGGTCGTCGCCTACGGCACGCCGGAGGCGATCGCGGCCCGGTTGAAGGAGCACCTCGACGCGGGCGCCGACCATGTGCCCGTGCAGGTCCTGACGAAGGATGAAAACCTGGTGCCGGCGCTGGCCCAATTGGCTGGGCCGCTCGGCCTGAGCTAGCAGACGACGCACGAGGGGGACGTAGATGACCGAGCCGGTAGCACTCAAACCAGACCTGGGCCGATTCGGCGTGTGGCTGGGGTCCAGGTCCATCACCCCGGCACTGGCGCGGCGGATCGAATCGCTCGGCTACGGCGCCGTCTGGATCGGCGGATCGCCCGACGCCGACCTGGCCTGGGTGGAGCCGGCGCTGGCCGAGACGGAATCGTTGCAGCTGGCCACCGGGATCCTCAACATCTGGACCGCACACGCCAAACCGGTGGCCGAATCCTTCCACCGCATCGAAAGCGCCTATCCGGGAAGGTTTTTGCTGGGGATCGGGGTCGGACATCCCGAACACACCCAGGAGTACGTCAAGCCGTACGACGCGCTGGTCTCCTACCTCGACGAGCTCGACGCGGCGGTGGTGCCGACCAGCCGCCGGGTGCTGGCGGCGCTGGGCCCACGCGTGCTGCGGTTGGCGGCGCAGCGCAGCGCCGGCGCGCACCCGTATCTGACCACCCCTGAACACACCGCCAAGGCGCGCGAACTGATCGGGAACTCGGTGTTCCTCGCGCCCGAACACAAGGTGGTGCTGACCACCGACGCGGAGGAAGCCCGCGCCGTCGGCCGCAGGTACGCCGACTTCTACCTGGACCTGAGCAACTACGTGAACAACTGGCTGCGCACCGGCTTCACCGAAGCGGACGTCCGCAAGCCGGGCAGCGACAAGCTGATCGACGCGGTGGTGGCGTACGGCACCGCCGAGGCCATCGCCCAACGCCTCAACGAGCACATCGACGCGGGCGCCGACCACGTGGCGGTCCAGGTGCTCGACGCGGCCGGCGACGACGAGGTAGTGCGCGTGCTGACCGAATTGGCCGGGCCGCTGGGGCTGACTCCCGCAAGCTGACCGACTCGCTCGGTTAGGGTTTGACCATGCGGCTACTGGTCACCGGCGGCGCTGGCTTCATCGGCGCGAATTTTGTGCACAGCACCGTCCGCGAGCATCCCGAGGACTCCGTGACGGTGCTCGACGCCCTGACCTACGCCGGCCGGCGCGAGTCACTGGCCGACGTCGAGGGCACCATCCGGCTGGTGGTGGGCGACATCTGCGACGCCGAGCTCGTCTCGCGGCTGGTCGCCGAGTCCGACGCGGTCGTGCACTTCGCCGCCGAGAGCCACGTGGACAACGCGCTGGACGACCCGGGGCCGTTCCTGCACACCAACGTGGTCGGGACGTTCACCATCCTGGAAGCGGTGCGCCGCCACGGTGTGCGGCTGCATCACATTTCGACCGACGAGGTCTACGGCGACCTGGAGCTCGACGACCCCAACCGGTTCACCGAGTCGACGCCCTACAACCCCTCGAGCCCCTACTCGGCGACCAAAGCCGCCGCCGACATGCTGGTCCGAGCCTGGGTGCGGTCGTACGGCGTGCGAGCGACGATCTCGAACTGCTCCAACAACTACGGGCCCTACCAGCACGTCGAGAAGTTCATTCCGCGCCAGATCACCAACGTGCTCACCGGCCGGCGGTGCAAGCTGTACGGCAGCGGCGCCAACGTGCGCGACTGGATTCACGTCGACGACCACAACAGCGCCGTGCGGCGGATCCTGGAAAAGGGCGAGATCGGCCGCACGTACCTGATCAGCTCCGAGGGCGAGCGCGACAACCTCAGCGTGCTGCGCACGCTGCTGAAGATGATGGGCCGCGAACCCGACGACTTCGACCACGTGACCGACCGGGTCGGCCACGACCTGCGCTACGCCATCGACCCGTCGCTGCTGTACGACGAACTGTGTTGGGCGCCAAAACATACCGATTTCGAGGAGGGCTTGAGCGCCACCATCGACTGGTATCGTGCCAACGAATCGTGGTGGCGCCCTTTGAAGGACGCCGCGGAAGCCCGTTACGAAGAGCGTGGTCAATAAAATGAAGGTGCGCGAACTCGCCGTCCCCGGCGCATGGGAAATCACCCCCACCATTCACGGCGATTCCCGTGGCCTGTTCTTCGAATGGCTTACCGACCAAGGATTCACCGAGTTCGCCGGTCACCGACTCGATGTCCGGCAAGCGAACTGTTCGGTTTCGTCCGCCGGCGTGTTGCGCGGCTTGCACTTCGCGCAGCTGCCACCCAGCCAGGCCAAATATGTGACCTGCGTGCGCGGCTCGGTGTTCGATGTCGTGGTCGACATCCGCGAGGGTTCGCCCACGTTCGGCCAGTGGGATTCGGTGCTGCTCGACGACAAGGACCGCAGGACGATCTACCTGTCCGAAGGCCTGGGGCACGGCTTCCTTGCCCTGCAGGACGATTCGACGGTGATGTATCTGTGCTCGGCCGAATACAACCCGCAGCGCGAGCACACCATTTGTGCAACCGATCCCGCGATCGGGGTCGACTGGCCGCTGGTGAACGGTGCCGCACCCAGCCTGTCCGACCGCGACGCAGCAGCCCCCGGCCTCGAAGCAGTGCGCGCCGCCGGGCTTTTGCCCAGCTGGGAAGAGACGCAGCACTTCATTGCGCAAATGCGTAACCGATAAGCGCGTGACCCAGCAATTCCGCCGAACGCGACGGTCGTTATCCCACAACACACTTGGTGACTCATCGCGCGCAAAAATGTATTCAGCAGTTGACCAGCTCGATTAGCGGATAAGGGGTCGCCGCTTATTTGCCATTGCGCGGTACCTCAGGTACCGTGAACCAGCCCAATTCGGTGCGTGGTCGCGATACGATACGCCGATAGGCCCTGTGCGGACTACGGGGGAGGCGGATGAAACTCGGGCAGGTCTTCGATCCGCGCAACAATGCACTCAACGCCTGGCGGCTGGCGCTGGCCGGCGAGGTGATCTTTTGGCACACCTTCCCGATCAGGGGCCACCTACCGAACATTCGGGCCGTACTTCAACTTCTCCTTTGCGTAGGGGTGGACGGGTTCTTCGGCATCTCGGGATTCCTCATCACCGCGAGCTGGCTCAGCAACCCACGCCTGCGTGAGTACCTCGCCGCCCGCGCGCTGCGCATCCTGCCCGGCTTCTACGTCTGCCTGCTGGTGACCGCGTTCGTCATCGCCCCACTCAGCGTGGCGATTCAGGGCGGCTCGTTCACCAAGCTCATCACCTCGGGCGCGTCGCTGGACTTCGTCTTGAAGAACAGCGCCGTGGCGCTGGTCAAATTCGATATCGGCGGCACACCCACCGGGGTTCCCAGCGCGGGCGTCTGGAACGCTTCCCTGTGGTCCCTCATCTGGGAAGTGATGTGCTACCTCATCGTGGCCCTCATCGGCGTCGTCGGGCTCGCCACCCACCGCTGGGTCTCCCTCGCGTTCTTGCTGGCGGCGACGGGCGGCGCGATGATGCTCCCGGGGCTGAAATTCCCCGACGTGATGACCCAACACGAGGGCGACGTCCGCACCGCCCTGTTCTTCCTGGCGTGCCGCGCCGCCATCATGTTCGCGGCAGGCGCGTTCCTGTATCAATGGCGCGACGTGATCCCCGCCCGCTGGTCACTGGTCGCGGTGAGCGCGGTCATCGTCCTGGCGGCCGGCTTCCTGCCCGACTACCGGGTGGTCGGCGCCCTCCCCCTGGCCTACGCCGTCGTCGTGTCGGGGGCCCTGATCCGCAACAAGCACCTCAGGTTGCGGACGGACCTCTCCTACGGCATGTACATCTACGCCTATCCCACCCAGCAACTGCTGCTCGTCTGCGGACTCATCACCCTGAACCCACTGCTGTTCACCGGCGTCACCGCCGCCGCGACGGTGCCGCTGGCCGCGGCGAGCTGGTTCCTGATCGAGAAGCCGGCGCGGCGCCTCAAACGGCGGTTCAGAAGTAAATTGACCGCCCCACAGGACCAAGACCAAGACCAGAGCCAGGAACAACCGGCGATGGCGCGACCCACCCACGAAGTCGCCGAACCCGCGCTGCCCCCGGAACTGCCGGGTACTGCCTAGCCGGCAACGGCCAAGTGCCCACGCCGTTGGCCTCCGGCCGATACTATGACGCCGACAGTTCGATGGGGGACGACGGTCGGAGACGGATGAAGCTCGGACAGGTATTCGATCCGCGCAATAATGCCCTGAACGCGTTGCGGTTAACGCTCGCGGCCGAGGTGATGCTCTTCCACTCGTGGGCTATCACGGGCCGCCAGCCGCCCGCAGCGATCAATCAGGTGTTCTTTTCCGTGGGTGTCGACGGCTTCTTCGCGATCTCGGGCTTCCTCATCACCAGAAGTTGGCTGACCGACCCGCGATTGCGTGACTATCTCACCGCGCGAGGCCTGCGCATCCTGCCCGGTTTTTACATCTGCCTGCTGTTGACGGCGTTCGCGTTCGCACCCATCAGTGTGCTGATCCAGGGTGGGTCGGCCCTCAAGCTGCTGGGCTCGATCGCGCCGATCGAGTACGTCCTGAAGAACAGCGCGGTGGCCTACCTGCAGCCGGGCATCGCCGGCACATTGCAGGGGGTGCCCAGTGGGCCCACCTGGAACGCGTCGCTGTGGTCCCTCGTCTGGGAATTGCTGTGCTACCTCGCCGTCGCGATTATCGGCGTCGTCGGGCTCGCCAACCGCCGGTGGGTTTCTCCCGTCATGCTGGTGCTGGCCGTGTGTGCGGCGCTGGCGTTTCCGCCGCTGACCTTCCCCGGTGTGTGGACCATCCCCCAGCTCGCGGCGCGTTCGGCCATCATGTTCGCCGCCGGAGCGGTGATGTATCAGTGGCGCGACGTCATTCCCGCCCGCTGGTGGCTGGTCGGGGTGTGCGCGGTCATCGTTGTTGCGGCCGGCTTCCTGCCCGATTACCGCGTCGTCGCCGCCCTTCCCCTGGCGTACGTCGTCATCGTGACGGGCGCCCTGCTGCACCACAAGCGGCTGCAGTTGCGCACGGACCTGTCCTACGGCGTGTACATCTACGCGTACCCCACTCAGCAAATGCTGGCCGTCTGCGGGCTCGCGACTTTGAGTCCGTTCGTGTTCTTCGGCGCCAGCGCCCTGGCCACGCTGCCGTTGGCCGCGGCCAGTTGGTTCGCCATCGAAAAGCCCGCGATGTCCCTGAAACGCCGGCTCAAGCAGAAGTGGGGCGCACCCGCGCCCGCAGGCCCCGGCGGCGAACAATCCGACGACCTCGTCGCCGACCGGCCCGCTCGCCAAGCCCCGGGTGCCGCCTAGGCCCGGGTCACAAGCGGGCCAAATCGCCAAAAATTCCGCACACGCGCGACGGCGTGTCATAGTATGCCGCGGACGGGCTTCGGGGGCGATATAGGCGGAGGCCAATGACCCTCGGGCAAGTGTTCGACACTCGGCAGAATGCGCTCAACGCCTGGCGGCTGACGCTGGCGACCACGGTGATCGTCGGTCACTCGTTCATCCTCACGGGCCACCCATGGATGGGCGCGCATTACCTCGCCGACGGCGGGGTCGACGGATTCTTCGCCGTCTCGGGCTTCCTCATCACCGCGAGCTGGCTTCGTCACCCGCACCTGCGGGATTATTCCGCGGCCCGAGCCCTGCGCATCCTTCCCGGCTACTACGTCTGCCTGGTCGTCACCGCGTTCGTCATCGCGCCGATCGGCGTGGCGATGCAGGGAGGCGCGGCGCTCAAGCTCCTGCTCTCCGCCGCGCCGGTCGAGTACGTCGCCATGAACAGCGGGGTGATCCTGCTCAAGGCCGACGTCGGCGGGACGCCCCAAGGGGTCCCCTATCCGGGGAGCTGGAACAGTTCGCTGTGGACGTTGGCTTTCGAGCTGGCGTGTTATGCCGCGGTCGCCGCTATCGGTATCGCCGGGCTTGCCCACCGCCGGTGGGTCTCCCCCGTGATATTGGCGGTGGCGGTCGTCGGCGAGGCGTTGTCGCCGCCCATCGCCCCGGACCAGCCGTGGGCGGGCCAGTTCGCCGCGGTGACCGCGCGCTTCGCCGTCATGTTCGCGGCGGGCGCGTTGCTCTACCAGTGGCGCGACAAGATCCCCGCCCGCTGGTGGCTCGTCGCGGTGAGCGCGGCCGTCGTCGCGTTGAGCGGCACCCTGCTTCCGCATTACCGGTTGCTGGGCGGGATTCCGCTCGCGTACGCCATCATCGCCTCCGGTGCACTGCTTCGAAACGAACGCCTGAGGCTCCGCACCGATCTGTCCTATGGCGTGTACATTTACGCCTTCCCGGTTCAGCAGCTGCTGGTGATCTGTTGGCCCGGCCGGCCGAATGCGGTTGCGCACGCCGCCGTTGCGGCGATGGCCACGCTGCCGTTGGCCGCGCTGAGCTGGTTGCTGATCGAGAAGCCCGCGATGTCGCTCAAGTCTCGGCTGTTGCGAAAGTGGGCGCTCGAAGAGGAACCCGTCGCCGCGGCCGACCTCATGGTTGATGAGCCGGGTGGCGAACTTCCCGAGCCCGCCTAGTCGCCAGCTCCCCCGCCCACAACAGCACCGTCAGCACTTCGGCGCTCACACTGATCGCCGCGTGCGGCGCCGGCTCCCAGCCGCGCTCCAGAAAGCCGTCCAGGCCAACGGTTCTGGACATGAGGAACGCCACCAGGGAGCCACCCGCCACGGCCGCGCCGGCCCAGCGCAGCCATCCCGGGCCGCCGGCGAGTATCAGCACGGCTATCGCGAACGAGACGCTGGCCTGCACCAGGAACGCGGCGCCGATCTCAGGGATGTGCCGGTAGCCGTGGACATACAGGTAGGCGTGGCCGGCGGCGCTGACCGCCAACGACGTGGCCAGGCCGATGCGAAGCAACAGAGTCATTGCAGCGCCTGCTCTTTCAACGCCAGTGCGGTCTCGCCCCGGGTGTAACTGACCTCGCGGATCCCGAGTGCGTCGCGGAGCTTGCCGGCCGGCAGGGTGACCGGCTTGGGCGCCGCCCCTTCGCCGGGTCGCGGCAGCGGGTACGCGGTCGTCGTCCCGCTGTAGAACGTCACCTTTCCCTCCGTCTTGGAGAACAGTTGGTGCACATGGCCGTTGAGGCAGGTGACCGAGGAGAACCGGCGCAGGTAGGACAGCGCCTGGCCCGCATCGTCGGTGCCCCAGCCCCAGTCGGGGTACATCGCGAACAACGGGATGTGGCTGAACACGACGATGGGGGTGTCGCTCGACAGCCGCGCGACGTCCTTCTGAACGAAATCGAGCTGGTCGGCGCCCAGGTGACCGAGCTTGCGCAGGTTCAACGTGTTCACCAGCGCGATCACGTGCACGCCGGCGATGTCGAAGCTGTACCAGCCGTCGCCGACGGATCCCGCGCCGAAGGCGTTTCGGTACTTCTGCCCCGCGTCGTCGACCGAGTCGTGCTCCCCGGGCACGGTGAACACGCGCGGAGTCTTCAAGGCGCTCATCATCTGCTTCACCTGGTCGAACTGTGCGGGGCTGGACAGGTGTGTCAGGTCACCGGTGTGAACGACGAAATCCGGTGTGTAGCCGAGGTTGTTGACCTGGTCGATCGCGTGGCCGAAGGTGGCGGAGACGTCGGGGTTGGGCGCCCCGGTGAAGCCGATGTGGCTGTCGCTGATCTGCGCGAACCGCAGCGTGGGCCGGCCCTGCGCGCGCTGCTCGGCCGCCCCCGCGCCGGCGACATGCGAGATCACCTCGCCGCCGACCACGGCGAACCCGACCGCCGCGCCGAACCACGCCGTGTGCCGGATCAACTGACGGCGACTCATGTCGGGGTTCATCGCGTCACCACCACGGTGCCGCGCATCATCGGGTGGATCGAGCAGACGTAGTCGAAAGTCCCGGGGGCGCTGAAGGTGTGGGTGAAGGTCGCCCCGGTGCCCATCCCGGGCGAGTGGAACGACCCGTCGCTCGCGACCACCGTGTGCGGTTCTTCGTCGCGGTTGGTCCACGTGACGGTGGTGCCGGCCGCGACGGTCAACGTGGCGGGCGCGAACGCGAAGCCGTCGATGTTCACCTGGTCGCCGCTGGCCGGGGCCGCCGGCGCGGTGATGGACACCGAGCCCATCGACATGCTGGTGCCGGAGCCGGCGGCGGGCCGGGAAGCCGAGCAGCCCGCCAGCAATACGGCGGCGAGTGCGGCCGCCGAGAGTTTGGTAAGCATCATGCCCAGGAATAGGGCGGCGCGTTACACCACTCAGGCGGGCTGGTCGGGACGGCGGGGCGCGAACACCTCTATGACGCCGTCGGCCTCGCGAACCAGCAACGGCGGCAATGGTTTCGGAGCGATCGGCAGCTGATGGGTGAGCACCTGTCCGGCCGGCGAGAAGGACGTCGAGTGGCACGGGCAGCGCAACCTGTCGCCGGGCGCGTCGAACCACAGCCTGCACCCTTGGTGCGTGCACACCCCGGAGATGGCCTGGGGCTTGCCGTCGACGCGGCGGACGAAGCCGCTGACCGAACCGAGGTCGAAGGGATGCATGACCCCGTCGGGCACATCGGAGCTGGCGGCCACCCGCTGCCAGGTTCCGGCGTTGGGCTTCAGCGGCGCGTTGTCGGCGGCGGGAACGCCGCCGGATCGACCGTTGATCACCGCCCGGTCGATGGACACCGCGGTCACCGCGGCGGCCGCGGCGGCAGAGGTGCCGACGATGACCTGGCGGCGGGTGCTGCTGTGCGTGCGCGCGGCTTGTGGCCGGGCGTCGGACATCTGCTCGGCGAGGCGGCGGTGCAGGTCGTCGAGGAATTCCTGCCGCGGGGCCTGGTCCCTGCGCCCGGCCGCGCGAAGTTCGATCGCGGTGCGCAGCTGCGCGGCCTCGAAGTCGTCGGGAGCGAACGGCCTGGGCCGCCGGCCCCGCAACAGGTCGTCGACGTATCGGCGCAACCCGCGCGCGTTCATGCCGGGCCCCCCTCGTTGACCTGCGCCGCCAGCCGCAGCGCGCGATGCTGGAGCACCTTGGCATTGGCGACGCTGACCCCGAGCTCCGCGGCCGAGTCCTTGATCGAATGCCCTTGCAGGAAGCGCAATTCCAGGATCTGCCGGTAGCGGTCCGGCAGGTTGTCGAGGACCCGGGCGACACGCTGGGGCGCTGTGCTGATCGCTTCCTCACTCTCCGGTGGTTGTTCGATGTCGTCGATCGAGGTTATCTCCCGGCCCAGGGTCTCCCGCCAATGCGCGGCCAGCACCGTGCGCGCGGTGACCCGCAGGTAGGCGCGCACCTCGCCGACGCTCGCGGTCAGCCGCAGCGGCCGCAGCGCGGCGAGGAAGACCTCGGCGGTGAGGTCCTCGGCGTCGGCCCGGTTCCCGACCCGGGCGAACAGCGTGCGGTAGACCCAGGACGCGTTGTCCTGGTATACGGCCTCCCAGTCGGGGTAGCCCTCGTCAAAGCCGCTGTCGGGCACCGCCCGCAGGGGTCGTTTGACCGGTTCGTTTCGTGCCGCCACGTGCCTCCTCCACCCGATGAATACCGAATCGGGTTACACCCGGTATCACGGTGCGGCGAGCGAGGTTTGTTCACTGAGGAGCTCGTCGAGTTTGGTGGCGGTGGCCGAGAACACCGATTTGGCGATGCCCAGCATCCGCTCGCGCACCCGGGGCTTTGCCGACGCCGGAGGCAGCAGGTGACCGATCAGGTGACCGAACAGGTCCAGGCGCGCGGCGGACATCCACCCCGTGAGGTCGGGGTCCTCGAGCCAGCGCAGCTGATTGCTGTAGTCGGCCAGCGCCAGCCGCAGCCAGTCCAGGTCGGTGTCGGGATGTGGCAACGGCACGCACAGTTCGTTTTTCGTCGGGTCGTCGTGGTACGCGGCCTCGACATGGGCGATGAGCGCTGCGCTGAAGACCTGCTGGCATCCGCGCACGCTTTGCAACGTGATCCGCCCGTCATCGAAAATCGGTGTCGCCGGGCGCTTTTCGGCACCGTCGGCGGTGCAGTCGATGTACAGAGCGTTGCCGTCGCTCGCCACCGTGCCGCCGTCGAGGACCATCCTGTCCGCCTCGACGCGCAGCAGGTGGCCCAGCCGCACCACGTCGGCGATGCGCCGCAGCTGCTCGAGTTCCAGCCGGGTGACGGTCGCGCACCGATACATGGTCGGGCGGACCGCCGGATCTATCCGCAACACGCCGCCGGATTCCTCGAGCCGCGCGAACAGGTCCTCGACCGACGTGGCGTCGCTGATGGCGCGAAGCTGCGCGATGAAGCCGGCTTTGATCTGGGCGGCGAACAACGGCCCGGGCTGCATCCGCGCGCGGTCCAGCAGCCAGGAGTCGCGGGGCGCGATCCAGGTCAGCCGGTCGGGCGCGATGCCCTGGCCCAGCAGCCACAGGCAGGTGTCGATGCCGGTCTTGCCGGCCCCGACGATCACGTAGCGCTCGTGCGCACCGAGTCTCGGCAGGTCGTTGGGGGGCACGCAGGCGATGCCCGGCGCGACCGGATAGGGCGGCGGCCGCATGGCCGGCACCGTGACGTGCATGTAGGTGGCGTCGACGACGCGGCGCGTCGCGCTGACGGTGTGGTCGGTCCCGGCCAGCGTGGTAAACCGGCCTTCCCCGCGGTATTCGCTCATCGGGAAGTAGGTGACCCGCCCGCTCGCCAACAGCCGCCTGCGCAGCACATGGTCGTAGTAGGCGCACACCTCGCCGGCGGTGGCCAACTCGTAAAGCCCTTGGTTCCAGCCGATTCTGTCGATCGAGTCGCCACCCAGCTGCAGCGAGTTGACGCCGTAGAACGCCGAGGGCTGATGCAACCGCACGAACGGGTAGGCCATGGTCCAGTGCCCGCCCGGCTGGTGGTTGCGGTCGACCAGCACCACCCGCGCGTCGGTCGCTGCAGTCTCGGTCACCAGCGTGTCGGCGAACGCCATCCCCATGGCGCCCGCGCCGACCACCAGGTAGTCCGCCTCGATGGTGTGCATACGCCTGAAGGCTAGCGCGCTCACCCGATGTCGGCGGCCGCCGCGCGAAGGTCGTCCAGGGCTTTGCGCGCCAGTTCGCCCAGGTCTTGCTCGTCATCCGCGGCAAGCCACGCGGCGAATGCCTCCTTGAACGCGAGGCCTCCGATTTCGGCCGCCAGCGTCGCCGCCCGGTCCGCCACCCCCCGCGCGCGCAACGCGTCGGCCATGGCCGCGGCGAGGCCGACCTGTTTGAGCGTGTCGCGCTCCTGCAACTCGGTGCTGCTGGCGATGACGGCTTTCAACCGGGGGGCGAGCTCGCGATTGAACGGCGTCATCGAACCGGCGGCGCGCTCCAGCCCGCTGGCGACCGCGGCGAGCGGAGTGGCGTCCGCGGGCGCCGACGAGATGCCGTCCACCAAGAGCCGCGACAGGGTCGCCTGGCCCGCCGCCAGCACCTCGCGCTTGTCGGGAAAGTACCGGAAGAACGTGCTCTTGGTCAGGCCGGCGCGCTCGGCGATCTCGGCGACCGTGGTCCGGTCGTAGCCCTGCTCGGAAAACAGATGCAGCGCGGCCTCGACCAGCCGCAGCCGCGCATCCGGTTCCCATCGGGGCATCCCGTCATCGTAGCGATGCGACCTTTGTCCCATCGCTCTGGTAACGTGATGAGACATAAGTCCCATCACTCGAAGGAGTTGATCATGCGCGTTTTCGTCACGGGCGCCACGGGCGGGATCGGTTCGGCCGTCCTGCCCGAGCTCATCGGTGCGGGCCACGAAGTTCTGGCGCTGGCGCGCTCCGACGCGTCGGCGCGGGCCGCCGCGTCCATGGGGGCCGACGTGTTGCGCGGCGACCTCGACGATCCCGAGAGCCTGTCCAAAGGCGCGGTCCAGGCCGATGGCGTCATCCACCTCGCCTTCCTGCACTTCGACGACTTCGAGAAGGCGGTCGCTCAGGAGGCCGCTGCCGTCGAGACTTTCGGCGCCGCTCTCGCGGGGAGCGGCAAGCCGTTCATCATGGCGTCGGGCACACCGCGCATCGCGGGACGCCCCTCCACCGAACGGGACCCGATGCCGACCGAGGGACCCATCGGCGGCCGCGGCCGCAACGCGCACGCCGCCCTGGAACTGGCCGCCAAGGGGGTCCGGTCGGCGGTGGTGCGCCTCCCCCGGTCCGTGCACCGGGCTGCCGGCCCCTGCGGGTTCGCGTCGCTGCTCGTCGAGGCCGCGCGACGCACCGGGGTCTCCGGCTACGTGGGCGACGGGAGCCAGCGCTGGCCGGCCGTGCACGTCCTCGACGCCGCGCGCCTGTTTCGCCTGGTTCTCGAAGACGCCACGCCCGGCACGGTGGCCCACGCCGTCGCCGACGAGGGCGACCCGATGCGCGCGCTCGCCGAGGTCATCGGGCGGCAGCTCAACGTGCCCACCGCGTCGGTCCCGGCGGAAAGTTTCGGATTCCTCGGCGCGGTCTTCGCAACGGACCAGCCGGCGTCCAGCGAGCTGACCCGCGAGCGATTCGGTTGGCAGCCCACTCATCCCAGCCTGCTCGAGGACCTGGCGGCCGGAAACTACCCCGAGGCGCCCGTGGCGAACTTGTAGGTGTCCTTGCGGCGCTCGACCGCGGTTACTAGGATATCCAAGTATCCGCCTCTCACGCGCGCACTAAACCGAGGACACCATGACCACACAGATCCCCCACTTCATCGACGGGCAGCGCACCGCGGGCCAGTCCACCCGCACCGCCGACGTCTTCAACCCCAGCACCGGGGAGGTACAGGCGCAGGTGCCGATGGCCGGCAAGGCCGAGATCGACGCCGCCGTGGCCTCGGCCGTCGAAGCCCAAAAGGGTTGGGCGGCATGGAATCCGCAGCGCCGCGCGCGGGTGATGATGCGCTTCATCGAACTGGTCAACGAGCACATGGACGAGCTCGCCGAGATGCTGTCCCTCGAGCACGGCAAGACGGTGGCCGACTCGCGCGGCGACGTCCAACGCGGCATCGAGGTCATCGAGTTCGCCATCGGCATCCCGCACCTGCTCAAGGGCGAGTACACCGAGGGCGCCGGACCGGGGATCGACGTCTACTCGCTGCGCCAGCCGCTGGGCGTGGTCGCGGGCATCCCCCCGTTCAACTTCCCCGCCATGATCCCGCTGTGGAAGGCCGGGCCCGCCCTCGCCTGCGGCAACGCGTTCGTGCTCAAGCCCAGCGAACGTGACCCGTCGGTCCCGGTGCGGCTGGCCGAGCTCTTCTTGGAGGCGGGCCTGCCGCCGGGCGTGTTCCAGGTCGTGCACGGCGACAAGGAGGCCGTCGACGCCATCCTGCACCATCCCGACATCCAGGCGGTGGGCTTCGTCGGCAGCTCCGACATCGCCCAGTACATCTACGCGACGGCCGCGGCCACCGGCAAGCGGTCGCAGTGCTTCGGCGGCGCCAAGAACCACATGATCGTGATGCCCGACGCGGACCTGGACCAGGCCGTCGACGCCTTGATCGGCGCCGGGTACGGCAGCGCCGGCGAGCGCTGCATGGCGATCAGCGTCGCGGTGCCGGTGGGCGAGCAGACAGCAAATCGGCTGCGCGCCAGGCTCATCGACCGGATCAACAACCTGCGCGTGGGCCACAGCCTCGACCCGAAGGCCGACTACGGTCCGCTGGTCACCGAGGCCGCCCTGGCCCGGGTGCGCAACTACATCGGCCAGGGCGTCGAGGCGGGCGCCGAGTTGGTGATCGACGGCCGCGAACGCGCCAGCGACGACCTCACCTTCGGTGACGCCAACCTCGAGGGCGGATTCTTCATCGGTCCAACGCTGTTCGACCACGTCACCCCCGCGATGTCCATCTACACCGACGAGATCTTCGGTCCGGTGCTGTGCATCGTGCGCGCCCACGACTACGAAGAGGCCCTGGCCCTGCCGTCGGAGCACGAGTACGGCAACGGCGTGGCGATCTTCACCCGCGACGGCGACGCCGCCCGCGACTTCGTCTCCCGGGTGCAGGTGGGCATGGTCGGCGTCAACGTGCCGATCCCGGTCCCGGTGGCCTACCACACGTTCGGCGGGTGGAAGCGCTCCGGCTTCGGCGACCTCAACCAGCACGGTCCCTCGTCGATCATGTTCTACACCAAGACCAAGACCGTCACGTCGCGGTGGCCCTCCGGCATCAAGGACGGCGCCGAATTCGTGATTCCCACAATGGATTAGGTACATGTTCACCCTCAACGACGACGAGCGGGTCATCACCGAGACGGCGGCCGCGTTCGCCGCCAAACGCCTCGCCCCGCACGCCCTGGAATGGGACGCGACCAAGCACTTCGCGACCGACGTGTTGCGCGAGTCCGCCGAGCTCGGCATGGCGGCGATCTACTGCCGCGAGGACGTCGGCGGCAGCGGGCTGCGCCGGCTCGACGGGGTCCGCATCTTCGAGCAACTGGCCATCGCCGACCCGACCACCGCGGCTTTCCTGTCCATCCACAACATGTGCGCGTGGATGATCGACAAGTTCGGCACCGCCGAACAGCGCAAGGCCTGGGTGCCGCGGCTGGCCTCGATGGACGTCATCGCCAGCTACTGCCTCACCGAGCCGGGCGCCGGGTCGGACGCCAGCGCGTTGAGCACCCGCGCCGTCCGCGAGGGCGGCGATTATGTGCTTGACGGGGTCAAGCAGTTCATCTCCGGCGCGGGCGCCTCGGACGTCTACGTGGTGATGGCCAGGACCGGCGGCCCCGAAAATCCGGGCCCGCGCGGCATCTCGGCCTTCGTCGTCGAAAAGGGTTCCGCCGGGCTCAGTTTCGGGGCGCTGGAAGAGAAGATGGGCTGGCACGCCCAGCCCACCGCGCAGGTGATCTTCGACGGTGTCCGCGTGCCCGCCGACGCGATGCTGGGCGGCGCGGACGGTGAGGGCACCGGCTTCGGCATCGCGATGAACGGCCTCAACGGTGGGCGGCTCAACATCGCGGCATGCTCGCTGGGCGGCGCCCAGTCCGCCTTCGACAAGGCCGCGGCCTACGTCCGCGAACGCGAGGCGTTCGGGAAGGCCCTGCTCGACGAGCCCACCATCCGGTTCACCCTGGCCGACATGGCCACCGGTCTGGAAACCTCGCGAATGATGTTGTGGCGGGCCGCCGATGCGTTGGACAACGACGACCCCGACAAGGTCGCGCTGTGCGCGATGGCCAAGCGCTACGTCACCGACACCTGCTTCGAGGTGGCCGACAAGGCCCTGCAGTTGCACGGCGGTTATGGCTACCTGCGCGAGTACGGCCTCGAGAAGATCGTGCGCGACCTGCGGGTGCACCGGATCCTGGAAGGCACGAACGAAATCATGCGCGTGGTCATCGGTAGGGCCGAGGCCGCACGGGCGCGTGCGGGCGCGTAGAAAGGCGACCATGACGAGCATCGCTTTTCTCGGTCTGGGCAACATGGGCGGGCCGATGTCGGCGAACCTGGTGGCCGCGGGCCACACGGTGCGCGGGTTCGACCCGGTGCCCGCGGCCGTGGCCGCCGCGGCCGGCAACGGGGTCACGACGTTCGAGACCGCGACCGACGCGGTGACGGGGGCCGACGTGGTGATCACCATGCTGCCCAACGGCGACCTGGTGAAGCGCTGCTACGCCGAGGTGCTCCCGGCCGCCCAGTCCGGCGCGCTGTTCATCGACAGCTCCACGATCTCGGTCAACGACGCCCGCGAGGTGCACGCGCTCGCGGAATCGCACGGGGTTTCGCAGCTGGACGCGCCGGTCTCCGGTGGCGTGAAGGGCGCCGTGGCCGGGACGCTGGCGTTCATGGTGGGCGGCGACGAGGCCGCCCTGGAGCGCGCCCGGCCGGTGCTCGAACCCATGGCGGGCAAGGTCATTCACTGCGGCGCGGCCGGGGCGGGGCAGGCCGCCAAGGTGTGCAACAACATGGTGCTGGCGGTGCAGCAGATCGCCATCGGCGAGGCGTTCGTCCTGGCCGAGAAGCTCGGGCTGCCCGCGCAGTCCCTTTTCGACGTCATCACCGGGGCGACCGGCAATTGCTGGGCCGTGCACACCAACTGCCCGGTGCCGGGGCCGGTCCCGACCTCGCCGGCCAACAACGACTTCAAGCCGGGTTTCGCGACCGCGCTGATGAACAAGGACCTGGGCCTGGCCATGGACGCGGTGAACTCCACCGGGTCGACGGCACCGCTGGGCCGGCACGCCGCCGAGATCTACGCCAAGTTCGCGACCGACCACGCGGACAAGGACTTCAGCGCGGTCATCGAAATGCTGCGGGAGAGCTGAATCCGGGAGTTTCGTCTGATGCCGCCGACACAGAACGAACAACTCATCCAAGCCTATTTCCGCATGGTGCAAGAGGACGACTATGCGGGAGTCGGATCGATCGTGACCGACGATGCGACCTGGACCATCATGCCGATCGGCCACACGTGGTCGGGTCGCCGAGCGATCGAGTCCATGGCGCTTGCGGCGGGCCGCAGCAGACGGCACGACCAACGCTCTCACGTTGAGATCAAGAACTGGTTCACCGACGGCGAGCACTTGTGTGTGGAGTACAAGCACAAGCTCATCGTTGGAGGTCTCGGACTGCGCCTAACAGTGGACGGTTACTGTTTCGTTTTCCATATGCGCGAAGGCCGATTCGATGCGATCCGCGAGTACATCAATCCACCCAACGCCGCAGCAGGTCTCGCAATGTATGCCCTGCTGCCCCTGCTGCCGTGGATGAGCAGACGAAGCGCGGCGCCGCGCAGCGGCTGAGCCACCGTAGTGGGTGCAACAGCGCGCCGAGCGTGTACTCACTGCGAAATATCGCGGGAAAAATCGCACTCAGTACACGTTCGGCGAAGGATGGACGTTCTCTGGTTCAATCCGAGAAGTCGCCGGCGTCGCGGCGCAGCGTCTCGATCGACGAAACCAGCGCCTGCGCTTCGCTTTCGGACATCCCGATGTCGGCGAAGACCTGCTCGTTGAGCGTGACGGTGGCGTCCTCGACCGTCGAGCGGCCCAGCTCGGTGATCTGCACCAGCGTGGTGCGGCCATCGGTGGGGTGGGGTACCCGTTGCACCAGGCCGTCGGCTTCCAGCCGGCGGATCGCGTGGGTCACGCTCGTGACGTGGACCTGCAGCCGGTCGGATGCCTTGGTGATCGGCAGCGCGCCGGTGCGGCTGAACGCCAGCAGCCGCAGCAACTCGTACCGGGAGAAGCTCAGGTCGTAGGGGCGCAACGCCGTTTCGACGCGGGCCAGCAGGATCTGATGGGCGCGCATCACCGACGTCACCGCGACCATGCCCGGCGCCACGTCGGCCCAACCGGAGCGCTCCCAGTTGTCACGCGCCGCGGCGATCGGATCACGCTTGCGCGGTCGTGAGGCAGCCACGCCCCTTCATACCGCACTTGGCGCGCGAGCGTGGCCTTTCCCCACCGCCGACAGCACCGCCAGCGTCGACGCGCGGTGCCCGACGGTGATCCGCGCGCCGCCGTCCGGGTAGCACCGCACCCGCAACCCGCCTTCGGCGAAAACCTCGTGCCACGGCGCGCCCCGGCCATCCGTTTTCGGAAGCAGGTACAGGAAGTTCGCGTGCGCGTCCGTCGTGTAGACCCCCATCGCGCTCAGCCGCATCCGCAGATAGCAGCGTTCGGCGTTGATCAACCGGACCCGGTGCAGCAGTTGATCTTCCGCGCCGTACGACGCGGCGACCGCGACCAAACTGGTGATCGCGGCGCCGAACGGCTGCTGGTGGGACCACAGTGTCCGGGCCAGCTCCGGCGACGCCACCGCGTAACCGATGCGCAGCCCCGCCAGGCCGTAGGCCTTGGAGAAGGTGCGTACCACCACCACATTGGGAAAGCGGGCGATCAACGCCGAAACGGCGATGCGGTGCTCGGGCGCGGTGAACTCGACATACGCCTCATCGAGCAGGACGACGGTGTCGCGCGAGACGCGGCGCAGGAACGCCGAAACGGCGTCCGCGGACTCCAGCGTTCCGGTGGGGTTGTGCGGCCGGCACAGCACCACCACCCGGGCATCGGCGGCGGCGCGGGCCAGCCCGTCGAGGTCGTGGTGACCGTGCTCATCCAGCGCAACCGTCCGCGTCTTCAGCCGCGCCATCCGCGCGAGGATCGGGTAACCGTCGAAGGTGGGTGTCGCCATCGCCATCGTGTCGCCCGGGACGGTCAGCGCCTGCAGGGCCAGCAGCGCGACGCCCGTCGCGCCGGCGCCCGGCACCACCCGGTCGGCGGGCACCCCGATGTGGTCGGCGATCACGCCGCGCAGCCGTTCGGGCAGGAATTCCGGATAGCGGTGGGCCGTCTGGACGGACCGCATCAGTGCCGATCGCACCTGAGGCAGCGGCGGGAACGGGTTCTCGTTGAGCGACAACCCGAGCGGATCCCCCGCGTCGGGCTGCATCAGTCTCGCCCGCCCCAGCGCACCGCCGCCGCACCGGCGAAGTCGCCGGCATGGGCGAATGCCGCCATCATCACGACGTCGCCGGCCCCGAGCCGGCCGTCGGAGATCGCGCGGTCGAGGTTGATCGGGATCCCGGCGCCGAACAGGTTGCCACACTCGTCGAAGGTGTCTCGATGCCGCTCGGGGGGTAGTTCGAGCGCCTCACGCCAGTTGCGCAGGAACACCCGATTGGGCTGGTTGGTGACCAGCAGGTCGATGTCCTTGGCGGGCAGTCCGATTCGGTCGCACACCGCCAGGGCCACCTCGGGAACCTGCCGATTGCCCCGGGCCAGCACCTTGGTGATCTTGCTTTCGGTGAAGCCGATGCTGCCCTCCCCGGGCCCGGCCTGCCACCACTTGCGCGGCGGGTCGTAGGACAGGGTCATCTCACCGGCGTACTCACCGTAGGTGCGGCACTCGACGTCCAGAATGGGTGACCGGTCGCCGAGCGCGACAAGGCCCACCGCCGCGCCGTCCCCGGGCACCGCGGACTGCGCCTTGCGCCGGATGGTCGGCTGATCGAAGAACTGGCCCGCAGCGTTTTGCGCGATGGCGATCAGCGCGGTGCGCCCGTCGCCGCCGGCCAGCAGTTTGCGAGCCACGTTGAGCGCCAACACGAACGCCGCGCAGCCACCGTTGTTCAGGTCGAGCACCCAGGACGGTCGCATGCCCAGCCGGTGGGCGATGCCGCCGCCCTGGCCGTAGAACGCCATGTCCGGCACCTGGGTGTGGGTGATCAGCACGTCCGCACCCTCCACCGCGTCGTGGCCGTGCCGCTCGATCAGGCCCTGCGCCGCACGTTCGACCATGTCGATCGAACTCTCGTCGCGCGCGACGTGGTGGCGAAACTTCGGCGCGCGGAACATGACGTTCTCGCGCAGGTCGTCGGATTCGGCGAATTGGGCGTAGTAGTCGGCGCCGATCGGCTCGCCGGGCAGATAGGTGGATACGTCGATCAGGCTGACGCTGGGTCGGCTCATGTTGCTACCTCATCCATTTCGGCGTCACCGGCAGGCCGTTGCGGTGCCGGTATTCGGCGATCGCCTTGAGGTTCTGCAGCTCCAGCGCATGCCCGGCACCGAACATGTCCCAGAAGTCGCCCACCCACACCGGCCGCTGCGGCGGCGCGGTCTCCGGGTACGGGTTGTGGTCGTAGAACGGGTGGTGGCAGTTCGTCCACAGCACAACCGATCCCGGCTTGTCGAAGACCACCTGGGCGTCGACGACGCGCATGAGGTAGACCATCCACAGGTGCTTGCCCTGGTCCCACGCGCAGTGGTAGTCGACGGTCCGCGCCGCCGCGTTGGCGACGGTCCGGGTGTAGATCTCGGTCTCCGAACCGAGCCGGTCGTAGGCCAGCCACAGGCCCGACTCGTCGGTGGGTGTGAAGCCGCGCAGGCTGTACGTCCACTCCTCGAGGCTTCGGGTGTCCGCCATGTACTCATACAGCTCGTCCGGCGGGCACGCGACGTAATCGTTGACCGTGCAGTACTGCCCGAACACCTGATCGTGCGGGTACACCGACCGCATCATCTCCATGATGATCGGAGTCGCCTTCTCCCGCGGACTGGTTTCTATGCGGACCACCCCGTCGATGGGGGTGGGGATATCCTCAAGCGCTGGCAGCGACATCGGCCCGGTTCTCCTTCGCGGTCGAAACCTGTTCTGAAACAGCGCCATTCCCTGACGGCACGGCGAGAAAAGGGGCGAACGGCGGGATTTCATCGGCGTCGCATTCGACGCTGACCACCGCCGGGCCCTCGATGTCCAGCGACGTCCGGAGCGCCGCGGCCAATTGGGCGGGCTCGCTGACATCGACCGATGTCAGGCCGGGAAACATCGTCGCCAGACCGGTTCCCAGCGCGCTGGGCCGGAAACGGTTGTAGCTGTAGCGGTTCTGGTAGAACAGCTGCTCACGGGTCACGCACATGGCGTGGGCGTTGTTGTTGAACAACACGAACGTCACGGGAAGCGCGTATTGCACGGCCGTGTGCACCTCCAGACCGTGCATGAAGAACGCGCCGTCCCCGGCGATCACCACGGTTCGGCCGGCGCCCCGGCCGCCGTTCGCACGCCCGAACGCCATCCCGATCGCGGCCCCGAAGCTGTAGCCCATGCCGCCCATGCCGAGCGCGGCCACGAACCTGCCACCGCGCCGCGCCGGCAGGTGATGGATGGCGGCCGCGCCGGTGTTGCCGGCGTCGACCACGATGTCGGCCCCGTCGGGCAGGACGCGGTCCAGCACCGCCATGGCGTCGCGGTATCGGATCCCCGGTCCCGGCCCGGCCGGCGGTTTCAGCTCGGTGCGGGGGATCACATCGGGCACGCGCAGGCCGCTCGGGCGTCCGTGACCGCACAGCGCCTGGGTCAGCATGCGCAGCGAGCCGCGAAGGTCGTCGGTGTGCACATGGACGCAGCGCAGGTAGGGCCGCGCCGACCCGATGGACACCGTTCGCACCGCGGCTAGCGCGTCGTCCAGGCCTCCGCGCGCGGTGACCGTCAACCGGGTGCCGACAATGAGGCACACGGCGCTGGCGGCCACCGCTTCGGCCACGCTCGGGTGGCCCATCACGCCGGTCACCCCGAGCCCCGACGACGACCCCAAACCCGGTGTACCCGCGACATCTTTGGCGTCCGGGACGGTGGCCACCCGCGCGCGCAGGAGCGCACGCAGCTGCTCGAGTTCGTCGCGGGCGTCGTCGCGGGCCACCTGCTCGCCGGCGATGATGGTGACCTGGCCGGTTGCGCGGCGCAGCTCGGAGGCGATGAGATGCGGGTTGCCGATCGGCGCGCTGAAACTGTTCGGGCACTCCGTGGCGTCGTCGACGGTGATGCGCGCCTGCTGAATGTCCTTGGGCAGCAACAACACCGCGGGGCCGCCGGTGCGCGCCGCGGCGATGGCGCGGGGCAACGCCGAAACGATGCCGGCCGGCGCCAGCACCCGCTCGCAGAACACCGACACCGCCGAAAACAGCGCACGGGCGTCGAGGGAACCGTTGCGGCCGCTGGTGTCCTGGAAGCTGCCCCGGCCGTCCATCGTGGTCGCGGGCTGGCCGACCAGGGCCAGCACCGGAACGCGGCTCGCGAACGACTCGCCCAGGCCGGCGACGAGGTTCAGTGCTCCCCCGCCCGAGGTCGCCGCCACCACGCCGAGCCCGGCGCCGCTCCGGCTGTAGCCGTCGGCCATGGTGGCCGCGGAGAATTCGTGTTTGGCCAGCACCGCGGTGATCTCGGGTTCGAAGTGCGCGGCGTCGTACAAATCCTCGATGTTGGCGCCGTCGACACCGAAAACGTGGTCCACCCCCAGTGCGGCGAGGTGGCCGACTATATGGTCGACCACCCGATAGTTGCCGAACATGTCATCAGACACGAATGGGGCACTTGGTCGGTTCACCCGAGCGGTGAACCGACCGCCGGCGGCTCTCGTGGTGTCTAGATGACCATCGAACTGCGCGACGTGGTGCGCGAGTATCGGGTCGGCGGTCAATCGGTCCGGGCGCTCGACGGGATCAGCCTGCGCCTCGACGGCGGTCAGTTCGTGTCGGTGGTCGGTCCGTCCGGGGCGGGCAAGAGCACGCTGCTTCATCTGCTCGGCGCGCTGGACTCCCCCGATTCGGGCTCCATCACGTTCGACGGCGAGGAGATCGGCCGCCTGGGCGACGAGCAGCAGTCCGAGTTCCGCCATCACCGAGTGGGTTTCATCTTCCAGTTCTTCAACCTGTTGCCGACGCTGTCGGCCTGGGAGAACGTGGCGGTCCCCAAGCTGCTCGACGGTGTGCGGCTGGGCAGGGCCAAACCGGATGCGATCCGGTTGCTGGACCGCGTCGGGCTCGGCAACCGGACCGAGCACCGCCCGGCGGAACTGTCCGGCGGCCAGATGCAGCGGGTCGCGGTGGCGCGCGCGTTGATGATGGATCCGGCGCTCGTCCTCGCCGACGAGCCCACCGGCAACCTCGACTCCGCGACGGGCGCCGCGATCCTCGCCCTTCTCGCCGAGGTGGCGCACGAGGACGGCCGCGACCGGTTGGTGGTGATGGTGACCCACAATTCGGACGCCGCCGCGGCGACCGATCGGGTCATCACGCTGCAGGACGGACGGGTCGGTTCCGACCTCCCGGCGGTCCCCGCGTGAGGATATCGGCGGCCGCGAGCCGAGTGCGCGTGCTCAGCCTGCGTGAGCTCGCCGTGCACCGTCGCCGCACGTTCGCTTCGATCGCCGTAATGGCCGTCTCCGCAACGTATCTGGTCGCGATATTCGGCATCTTCGGCTCGATCACCGGATCGGTCGACCGGCTGGCCAACGGGATCGCCGGCGTGGCACCGCTGGAGGTGTCGGGCATCACCGACGCCGGATTCCCCGACACGATACTGGCCGACGTCGCCGCGGTTCCGGGTGTCGCCACCGCGGCGCCGATGATCCGGACTTCCGCGTCCACGGCGACGGGGCCGGTGCTGTTGCTCGGCGCGGATGCGCGCACCGCCGCGCTGGGTGGGGCCCTGAAGGATGCGGTCGCACGACCGGTGCAGGAGCTGTCCTCGACGCCGGGCGGCGTTCAGGTCGGGCCGCGGGTGGGTTATGCGAAAGGCCAGACGCTGCAACTGGGCTCGGGGTCGGTGACCGTCGCCGAGGTGCTCGCGGGCCGGCAGTTCGCGGACCTCAACGGCGGGCACTACGTCCTTGCCCCACTTGCGTTGGCACAGAACGTCACCGGCCGCCCCGGTCAGCTGGACTCGATACTGATCACCATCAAACCGGGCGCCGATCCGGCCGCCGCCCGGGCCGCCGTCACCGCCGCGGTCAACGGCCGCGCCGTCGTCGCCGCGCCGAGCCTGCGGGCGGCCCGGGCCGGCGACGGCGTCAAGCTGATGAACTACATGGCCCTGCTGGGGGCGGCGGTCGCGCTGGTGGTCGGCGCGTTTCTCATCTACACCACGATGACGATGGCGATCACCCAGCGCCGCCCCGTCATCTCCATGCTGCGCGCGATCGGCGGCCGGCGCGTCACCATCGTCGGCGACATGCTCGGCGAGGCGGCGATCCTCGGGCTCATGGGCGGGGCCATCGGGTCGGGCCTCGGAATCCTGGCGGGCCACCTGGCAATTGGTCGACTGCCACCTGCGATGACCCAGGGCCTCGAGGCCCGCGTCGAGTACTGGCTGCCCGGCTACGCCATCCCGCTGGCCGTCACGGCCACGGCGCTCACCAGCGTGGCCGCGTCGGCGATGGCCGCGCGGCAGGTGTACAAGGTCGCACCGATCGAGGCGCTGGCGCCCGCCGGGGCGTCGGCGGCGGACGTCGTGCCGCGATGGCTGCGGGTCGCGGCCGGCGTGGGCGCCGTCGCGGTGTCCGCGGCGTCGATCTGGGTGGTCATCGGCCAACGCGGCACCTTCGCGTTCGTCGCGATGGCCGCCCTGCTCAGCGCCGAGATCGCGCTGGGCTTCGCGCTCACTACGCCCATCGTCGCGGCCACGGCCGCGACGGCTCGCCTGTTCGGATCGTTCGGGGCGCTCGCGGCGGCCACCATCGAACGCGCGCCGCGACGAGTCTGGGCCACGGTGATGACCGTGTTGATCGGGGTCGTCACCACGGTGGTGATCACCGGCACCAACGCCGACATGATCCGCTCGGCCCGCGGCATCTTCTCTCCCGCCGCCGACGTCGACGTGTGGGTGAGCGCGGACGCGCCGGACAGCTATCCGACCGACGTTCTGCCGCAGGGCCTTTCCGAACGCGTGGCGGCGGTGCCCGGCGTGGCGCGGGTGACAGAGGGCGCATTCGGATTCGCCGTGATCGGCGGCACGCGCGTTCTGCTCGACGGCTTCTCCGCCGGAACCCACGACTCGCTCTTCCGCGCGCTCGACGAGCGCCTGCGCGCCGACGTCCTGGCCGGCCGCGGTGTGGTGCTCACGCAGAACCTCGGCGCCGCGCTGCACGTGCGCGCCGGCGACCGGTTGCAGCTGCAGACACCGAACGGGCCGCGGCAGACGGCCGTCCTGGCCCTGGTGCCGTTCTTTTCGACCGTCATCGGAACGGTCGGAATCGACCTCGATCATCTGCGCACATGGTTCGATCGCCCGGCCGCGACGACCCTGCAAGTCACCGCGGCCCCCGGGACGGACCCGCGGCACCTGTTGGCCGACGTGCGCAAGGTGGTGCCGGCGCCCAACCACGTGTACGACGGTCGCGCGGCGCTGGCGGGGCTCGAAGCTCCGCTGCACCAGAGCATGTTCATCGCCAACGCCGTGTGGGTCATCGTCGTGGCAGTGGCCGCCGTCGCGCTGCTCAACACGCTGACGCTCTCGGTGACCGAACGCCGCCGCGAGATCGGTGTGCTGCGCGCCATGGGTTCCAGCCGCCGGTTCACCCTGCGGATGGTCCTTGCCGAGGCGGCCGGAATCGGTTTTGTGGGAGGCCTTCTGGGGCTGCTGTTCGGCTTGACCGACCAATGGCTGTTCAGCCTCATCAGCGGGGACATCATGAATTTCCAGGTCGGCTTCCGCCTGAGTCCGATGGCCCTCGCTTTTACCGCCGGGGCGCTGGCGATCTGCCTGCTCGGCTCGCTGCCACCGGCACGGCGTGCGGCGCGGCTGAACATCGTCGAGGCCGTCAGCGTGGAATGAGGACGGCGAAGCCTTGCAGATGGGGCTTGCACGGGAACGGGACCGGCGTGCGCGGGATGGTCCGCAGCGCCGTGGTGTCGAACCCGGCCGCGGCGATGGCATCCCGGGTTCGCCGGTTCGGCTCGCAACCGGCGGCCAGCCATGACCACGGCTTGCAGATCAGATCCTGCAACCGGCCCGTCGCGCCCTCCCCGCGCACGTGCTCGAGGACGACGAGCCTCCCCCCCGGCGTGAGCACGCGCCGTATCTCGGCCAGGGTGGCGGTCACGTCGTCGACCGAGCACAACACCAGGCCCACGTGGACCGAATCGAAGCTGTTGTCGGGGAAGGGAATCGACTCGCCAGTCCCCTCGAGGATGTCGACGGCGATGCCGTGGCGATCGGCAAGCCGGGACGCCATCCGGCGGAACGGCGCCTCCGGCTCCACCGCGGCGACCGACGTCACCGCGGGGGGCAGGAACCTCAAGTCGGTGCCCGGCCCCAGGCCGAGCATGAGCAATCGGCCGCTCGCGTTGCTCAGCGCCGCGCGCCGATACCGGTGATAGAACAGCCGGTCGAAGACCGGCTGCCCGAACCGATACAAGTACGGGAACAAGGGATTGCGACGGGTCATTGCCCACCCAGATCCATTCGGAACGGCGGGTATTCGTCGCGCATCAGGGACACGTAGACGGCCACCCGGTAGCGCCAACGGACGATGCCCAGCAGGAGATCGTACATGCCCGCCGGGATGGTTCCGGTGCACAACAGCGTCACCGCGGTGATCACGCACAGCAGTTGCAGGAGCGGCTCCATGGACCAGCACAGGAGGATGTGCGGGACGGCGAGCAGCCACTTCACCAACACGGCCCAATTCCGCAGCCGCTGCGGATACTCGACCTGCAGGTCGCCGGGGTAGTCGGGCCGCGACGCGAGGGTGAAAGGCGGGTAGGAGTCCGTGCTGTTCATCGGGAACCTGAAATTCATGACGCGCCACGACCAGCGAAGCACGCCGACGTTGAAGTCGAAGAGGGGCCGCGGATACCGCCCGCTGCACAAGATGACGACGCCGGCGACCACGGTCGACAACGGATAGACCAGATAGAGCCCGATCAATATGGGGTAGTGCGGAACCGCCAGCACGCACCACTTCAACAGCCAGAGCCACCGCGACGGGGCGTCGAAATCGCCTCGCACCGTGACGCATTCGTCCGAAGCGTTCATGGACTGGATCGACCGGCCGTCGCTGCCCCCACCTCTCGACTGATCTCCCCGGACATGCGCCGGTGACTGGTCCACCGCAGAAACGTCGTCAGCGCGCGGGCCTGCAGCCGGTCGGGAATCAGCGCGGCCGGGCGCAGCACGACCTCCCCGTGGGAGACCGGCAGCGACGCCAGCCGGGACACGGCCATCACCCTGCGCCGGCGGGTCTTCTCATACCAGCGCAACGCGCTCGCAACATCGCCGGTGCCGTGCCAATCCGACAGCGCCTTGCACAGCACCATGGTGTCGAGCAGCGCCTGGTTGGTGCCCTGCGCCAGGGTGGGCGGCATCGTGTGGAAGGCGTCCCCGAGCAACGTGACCGGACCGCGGCCCGCGGGAGGAATCGGATGCCGGAAATGCGGGTACGGCGAATGCGCCAGGTCGTCGTCGGTCAGTGCCGCCAGCACCCGATCGACGGTTGCGGACCACCCGGTGAAATGGGACCGGATGGTCTGGATCGGGCATTGCGGCCGCACGAAGTCGCATGACCACGGCAGGTCGAACCACCACTGCACCTCGGAGCCCCCGGCCGGCCACAGGCCGAGGTTGCCGCGCTCGCCGATGACCATGAGCGCGGAGTCCCTGTCCGGGACCTCCGGGAGGGTGATCAATCCCTGCCAGCTGCACCAGCCGGTGGGCTTCGCGTCGGGCGCACCGACGGTGTTGCGAACCATCGAGTGCAGGCCGTCGGCTCCGATCACCAGGTCCCCGTCGGCCGAGCCGCCGTCGCCGAACTCGACGCGCACGCCATCGCGCGTGCGGGCCAACGCGACCGCGTGGGCGCCACAGCGGATGCGGTCGGCCGGGAAACCGTCCAGCAGCCGCTCCAGCAGGATCCGGCGCGGCACCATCCGGACGGGCGCGCCCAGCCGGTCGGCGATCGCGGACACGTCCAGCGTCGCGAGCGGGCGGCCCGTGGACGTCACGGCTCGCACCGTGCGCAGCAGCTGGCCGGCCCCGTCCATCTCCACGTCGAGTTGCCGAAGCACCGTTTCGCCGTTGGACCAGATCGTCACCGCGCCGCCGGCCGCCCGCACATCCGGCCGCCGCTCCAAGACGGTGACGTCGTGGCCGTCTCGCAACAATCCCCTGGCCACCGAAATGCCGCCGACCCCGGCGCCCACCACCAGGGCCCGAAGCGGACGCCGGTGGCTGGACATGTCAGTGGCCTATAACGAACGCTGCAGCAGAACCTGGCCGCTGTCGGCGGCCACCACCTGCACCGCGGCGATCTGGTCGACCGGCGTCGAGATGCTGCCCGCGGGCGTCGCGGTGCGGCCGGGTTCGGCCACCCAGGTCGCCAGCCGGGTCTGGGTGCCGTCGCGACCCACCACCACCATCGCCAGGGTGTCATGGTGGGCGTTGAGCGGCGCCAGGCACACGCACCGCAGGTTGATGGACGTCCCCCAGTGCTCGCTGGACAGCTGCACCGTCGAGGCCAGCAGGGTGGTACCCACCTGCGCCATCGGCGCGGAGGGCGCGGCCACCTGCGGCGACGGCGACGAGGAATACCCCTGCACCCCGACGAACACGCCGACGGCCAGGACCACGGCCGCGGCCGACGAGGCCACCCAGGTCACGATCCGCGTGCGGCGCCGCCGCCAGCTCACCTTGCCCAGCAACGACGGCAGCAACTGCGGCGACAGCTCCGGCGTCACCGGCGCCGGGCCGGACTCGTGGATCGCGGCCACCTCGTCCCCGCCGAGCTGCGACAGCAGGGCCGGCACACCACTCAGGTCGGCGACGGCCTCGCGGCAGGCCGGGCAGTGCGCCAGGTGCGCCTCGAATTCGCGTCGCTCGCTGGCCGACAACGAGCCCAAAACGTATGCGGCATCCCACATCACGTAGGGATCGTCCGGAGCGCCGATCCCCCGTAGCGGCGTTTTCATGTCATCCATTTCCTCATCACCCTTTAAGCATTCGGAGCCCTCAGCGGGTGACCCCAAGTTCCTGCAGAGTGAGCCGCAACGCCCGCACGGCGTAGTGTAGTCGCGACTTCACGGTTCCCTCGGCGATCCCGAGGTCGGCGGCAATCTGGGCGGTCGTCCATCCGCGGTAATAGGACCGGTCTATGACGGCCCGGTGCTCGGGGGACAGTTGCGCCATTGCGTCGGCGATCAGCAGTTTGTCCAGCGCCGCATTCACCTCGTCCGGGGTGGACCGTTCCGGCGCGCCCGCCTCGTCGGTCGAGCCGACGACGTTGCGGAACCGCGCGCTGCGCCGGTCGTCGATGATCATGTTGCGGGCGACGGTGAACAGCCAGGCCCGCGCCGAGCGCTCGGTGTCCCCGACGACCTCCGGATGCTGCCAGGCCCGCAGCAACGTCTCCTGCACGACGTCCTCGGACTGGCTCGCGTCCCCCGTCAACCGGAGCGCGTACCGCCACAGGACCGCCGCGTGCTCGTCGTAGAGCGCCTTCATCAGGGCGGCTTCGGCAGCCCCGGATGCCCGCCAACCGCCTGCCACACGAGCCACTCGATCACCTCCGACTTCTGATACGAGTCGAATGGCTGTTTAGTTCACCTAAGGCTGTGTCAGGATGCGCGGCCCGGCGTCGGTGACCGCGACGGTGTGTTCCCAGTGCGCCGCACGGGACCCGTCGGAGGTGGTGACGGTCCACTCGTCGTCGAGCACCAAGGTCTTGCCCGTCCCGAGGGTCAGCATCGGTTCGATGGCCAGCACCGACCCGGGGGCCAGCAGCGGACCCCGGCCGGGCGAGCCCTCGTTGGGCAGGAACGGGTCCATGTGCATCTGCCGGCCGATGCCGTGCCCGCCGTAGCCCTCCACGATCCCGAAGGCGCGCCCGTGCCGCTCCCGCGCCGCCCGCGTGCCCGTTTCGATGGCGTGCGAGACGTCGGTCAGCCGATTGCCGGGCACCATCGCCGCGATGCCGGCTTCCAGCGATTCCCGGGTGGCGTCGCAGAGGGCCTGGTCGGCGGCGTCGAGCGTGCCGACACCGAACGTGATCGCGGCATCACCATGCCAGCCGTCCAGCACCGCCCCGCAGTCGATGGAGACCAGGTCACCGGGCGCCAGGATCTCAGCGGCCGACGGTATCCCGTGCACCACCCGCTCGTTGATCGACGCGCAGATCGACGCGGGGTATCCGTGGTAGCCGAGGAAGGACGGCACCGCGCCGGCCTCCCGGATCACCGACTCGGCGATCTGGTCCAGGCCCAGGGTCGACACTCCCGCAACCGCGGCCGCCCGCACGGCCTGCAGCGCTGCCGCCACCACCGCCCCCGCCGCAGCCATCGCGTCGAGTTCACCGGCGGTGCGCTGCGGCACGACTTTGCGACTCCGCAGCCGCGCCAGCGGGTTCACGGTTACTTGCCCAGCGCTTGCAGGGCACGGGCGAACACTTCGTCCATCGTGCCGACGGCGTCGACCGTCTTGAGTTCGTCGCGGTAGTACTCCAGCAGCGGCGCGGTCTCGTCGCGGTAGACCTTCATCCGGTTCAGGATGACGTCGTCGGTGTCGTCGGCGCGGCCGCGCGACTTGAGCCGCTGCAGCAGCTCCTCCTGCGAGACCCGGAACTCCAGCACGGCGTCGATGTCGGTGCCCCGGTGCTCGAGCATCTGGTGCAGCGCTTTGGCCTGCTCCGTCGACCGCGGATAGCCGTCCAGGATGAAGCCGTCGGCCGCGTCGGGGTCGTTCAGGCGGTCGTCCACGAGCTGGTTGGTCAGCTCCGAGGGCACCAGGTCACCGGCGTCCAGATAGCGCTTGGCCTCCAGGCCGAGTTTGGTTCCGTTCTCGATATTGCTGCGGAACAGTTCCCCGGTGGAGATTTGCGGGATACCGAGCTTTTCCGAGAGCTTCTGGGCCTGCGTCCCCTTACCCGCCCCGGGCGGTCCCAGTAAAACGACTCTCACTTGAGGAACCCTTCATAGTTGCGCTGCATGAGCTGGCTCTCGATCTGTTTGACCGTATCCAAGCCAACACCAATCATGATCAAAACCGCCGTACCGCCGAACGGCAAATTCTGAACCGCTCCGCCATTGCCGATTTGCAGGAACAAGTTGGGCAGCACGGAGATCGCGCCGAGGTAGATCGAGCCCGGCAGGGTAATTCGGCTCAGCACATAACGCAGGTAATCGGCGGTGGGCTTGCCCGGCCGGATGCCGGGGATGAACCCGCCGAACTTCTTCATTTCGTCGGCACGTTCGTCGGGGTTGAACGTGATCGACACGTAGAAGTACGTGAAGAAAATGATCAGCCCGAAGTAGATGCTGATGTAAATCGGATCGCTGGGGTCGGAGAGGTAACTGCCGACGAACTTGTCCCACCAGCTGTTGCCCACACCGCCGCTGCCGCTGCGAATGAGCTGCGTGATCAGGTGCGGAATGTAGATGAGCGACGACGCGAAGATGACCGGGATGACGCCGGCCTGGTTGACCTTGAGCGGCAGGTAGGTCGACGTTCCGCCGTACATGCGCCGGCCGACCATGCGCTTGGCGTATTGCACGGGGATGCGGCGCTGCCCCTGCTCGACGAACACCACGCCGACGATGATGACCAGGGCGGCCACACAGACAGCGGCGAAAATCATCCCGCCGCGGCTGTCCAGAATGGTCTTGCCCTCCGACGGGATCCGCGCCGCGATGCCGACGAAGATCAGCAGCGACATCCCGTTGCCGATGCCGCGCTCGGTGATCAGCTCGCCCATCCACATCACCAGCGCCGCACCGGCCGTCATCACCATCACGATGACGACCAGCGTGAAGATGCTCTGGTCGGCGATGATGTCCAGCGAGCAGCCCTGCAGCAGCCCGCCGTTAGCCGCCAGCGCCACGATGCTGGTCGCCTGCAGGATGGCCAGCGCGATGGCCAGATAGCGGGTGTACTGCGTCATCTTGGCCTGGCCGGACTGGCCTTCCTTGCGCAGTTCCTCGAACCGCGGGATGACGACGGTGAGCAGCTGGACGATGATGCTCGCGGTGATGTAGGGCATCACCCCCACCGCGAACACCGTCAGTTTCAGCAGCGCGCCGCCGGAGAACAGGTTGATCAGCGAATAGATCTGCCCGGCCGCGCCGCCGCTGGCCTCTTTGATGCACTGCTGGACGTTGGGGAAATTGACGCCGGGGGACGGCAAAGCGGCGCCCAGCCGATAGAGAACGACGATGCCCAGCGTGAAGAGGATCTTCCGTCTCAGGTCGACTGTCCGCAGCGATGAGATGAAAGCCGAAAGCACTCTTCCTCCTGCGAGCCGGGGGTCTCCTGCATTACGCGCCCAACACCCCGCAGGCCAGGACGTACGGCGTCGCGCGTCAAACCGTGTACGAGACTAACAGCTGAGCCGGGTGAGTCCGTCCAGGCCCGTCATCGGGCGACCGATAAATGCACAGGAAGCCGTCAGCGGTTGAGCGTAGAGTGCTCTTGACTCGTTGCGTTCGCTAAGTAAATGGGAGCAGGATGACACGCACTGACCAAGACAGCTGGGACCTGGCCTCCAGCGTCGGTGCCACGGCCACGATGGTCGCCGCGGCGCGCGCGCTGGCCAGCGAGGGCACCGACCCGATCATCGACGACCCGTTCGCGGCGCCGCTGGTGCGGGCAGTGGGACTGGAATTCTTCCGCCGGCTGGTGGACGGCGAGATGACCCCCGCCGATGCGCAGGACGGCGAGCGCGACCTGCAGCTGGAAACGGATTCGATCGCCGTGCGCACCCGCTTCTTCGATGACTTCTTCCTCAACGCCGCCCGCGACGGCATCCGCCAGTCGGTGATCCTGGCCGCCGGCCTGGACGCCCGCGCGTACCGGCTGGGCTGGCCGCCCGGCAGCGTGGTCTACGAGGTCGACCAACCCAAGGTCGTCGAGTTCAAGACCGCCGCGATGGCGCAGCTGGGCGCCACGCCCACCGCCGACCGGCGCACCGTCAGCGTCGACCTCCGCGACGATTGGCCGGAAGCGTTGCGGCGCAGCGGGTTCGACCCGACGCAGCCGACATCGTGGAGCGCCGAGGGCCTGCTGATGTACCTGCCGCCCGAAGCCCAGGACCGGCTCTTCGACAACATCACCGAGCTCAGTGCGCCCGGCAGCGTGTTGGCCACCGAATTCCACGGCGACTCCGGGCGGACGATGACAGAACGCGCCCAGCAGTTCAACGAGCGCTGGGCCAACCTGGGCTGCGACATCGACCTGTCCGGGCTGTTTTTCGACGGCGAGCGCAGCAATGTCGTGGACTACCTGACCGGCCGGGGCTGGCGGGTGACCACCCGCGAGCGGCGGGAGTACTTCGCCGACTACGGCCTGGTCTTCCCCGACGACGAGACCTCGCAGCTGCGCAACATCGTCGCGGTCACCGCGACGCTGGGCTGAATGCCGGAGCCGACCCTGGCTTTGCCGTAGCTCAGGCGGGCCGGGCGGACGGCGCCCGCACCACCATCGGCACCGCGGGGAAGCACCACGCCATCTCGGTGCGCGACTTGCGCAGCGCGGCGGTGCCGTACCCCTTCTTGCGGTGCTCGGGGTGGATCCAGATGCGCACGTTGACCTCGCCGCCCAGCAGCTCGCCGAACACCATCCCCACCTTCTCGCCCGAGTCGACGGCCACGAACCAGGCGGCCTCCTCGTCGTCGAGGCGGGAGAGCGCGGCTCCGATCTCGTCGTCGAGGTTGCCGGCCGGTCCGCCGGAGCCGTCACCGGCGGCGCCCATGTCCTCGGTGCGGGCGGCGAAGATGTCGCGGTCCTTCTCGGCGGAGAAGGGCCGCAGTTCGAGGGTCTCCCCCGAGCTGGCCGGACGCTCGCCGAGGGTGAAGCTGAGTTGTTTGTTCAGGTCCTCGAGTTCGGCCAGGATCTTGCGGCGCGAGTCGATGGTGAGCTGATCGAACGACATGCCCATCACCGCTTCGGCGGCGACGTGCGAGGTGTCGAGCAGGCGGACGATGGCCTCGACCGCGGCCGCCTTGTTCTCGGATTCCACCACGACGTCGGCGATTTCATGGCGCCGCTCAAGGGCTTTCAACAGGGCGTCGGCGATTTCGCGGCGGGCGGCTTTGCGGTCGTGGTCGGTCATTGCACCAGCCTAGAACGCGGGGGGAGGTAGCGCGCTACATCGGCGGTTTCCCAGCTCCAGGAATCGCTGGTAGCGATCCTCGATCGCGGTCGCCCAACCGGCGTCGGGTTCGACGACGCGTTCGGTGCGGGCCCACCGGGCGGCGTCGGCGATCGCGGTCTCCAGGCCGACCGCCATGCGCGCGAGGAAGGCGGCACCCAGCGCCGCGCCCTCGGGCACCGCCGACAGCTCGACCGGCCGCCCGGTCGCGTCGGCGATGGCCTGCATCCACGGCGCGACCCGGGTGCCGCCGCCGGTGGCGACGATGCGCGCCACCGGCGCGCCGCTCAGTTCGATCAGCTGGCGCACCACGAAGCCCGACGCCTCGTAGGCGGCGCGCCGCAACGCCGCCGCGTCGTGGGTGAGATCCAGGGCGTCCAGCATGGCCCGGCGATCCGGGTCGTGGAACGGGGTGCGCTCCCCGCGGATGTAGGGCGACCACACCGGCACCCGCCCGGGCTGCGCGGCGGCGGGGTCGCCGGACGCAACCACGCGGTCAACCCAGCCGAGGAACAGCCCGCCGGCATTGCTGGCGCCGCCGATCTGGCTCTTGCCCGCGGCCGTATGCGGGATGGTCCACAGGCCCGGCACCTGCCGGGCCTGTCCGATCGTGGTCCACACGATCAGGGTGGTGCCGCACAGCACCAGCACGTCGCCTTCGCGGTCGGCGCCGGCCACGATCTGCTCGCAGAGCGCGTCGATCGCGCCGATCGCCAGCGCGGCGCCGCTGCCGCGCACCTGCCCCACGGCGGCCCCCATGCTCTCGACCCGCGGCATCTGCTCGGGCCGCGCGCCGCGCTCGGCACACGCCTCCGGGCTCCAGCGCGTCCCGTCGAACAGCGGGTAGGCGGTCGCGGCGGTGGCGACGTCGATCACCGACTCGCCGGCCAGCGCGTGGTTGGCCACCGCCGGCGCCGGCCAGTAGCCGGCCGCGCCCGGCGCCCTCGCCGCGGTCCAGCGCAGGAACTCGGCCGCCTCGCCCAGGGCCGGCAGCGGCTGCGCGTCCTGATCCGGCGTCCGGCCGCGTTCGTCGCCGTACAGCAGCCCGGGCGTCACCGGCACGCCCGCGGCATCGACGGCCGTCAGCGACGGCACCATCGCCGACACGGCCACCGCGCGGACGTCCGGTCCGCCCAGCCGTTCCAGCGCCGCCAACGGTCCCCGCCGCCACGCCTCGTCGGCGTCGTGCTCGAGCCGGTTCGGCGCCGGCACCCGCAGCTGGTGCGGGATCCGCGCACGCGCCGTCACCCGGCCGTCGGCGTCCGCGGCGACCGCCTTGACCGCGGTGCTGCCGACGTCGACGCCGATTGTGACGTCTTTGCGTGACACGGGCGTCACCGTACGCCAGCATTGGGGTTCGTGACGTCAAGACCGCGCGCGCTGGTGACCGCGCCCCTGCGGGGGCCGGGGTTCACCAAGCTCCGGGAGCTGGCGGACGTGGTCTATGACCCCTGGATCGAGCAGACCCCGCTGCGGATCTACGGCGCCGAGCAACTGGCCGAACGCATCGCCGCGGAACGCGCCGATGTCGTTGTGGTGGAAAGCGACTCGGTGGCCGGACCGGTGTTCGAGCTGGGCCTGCGGGTGATCGCCTCGACCCGCGGGGACCCCAACAACGTCGACATCGCCGGGGCCACCGCGGCCGGTGTGCCGGTGCTGAACACCCCGGGCCGCAACGCCGACGCGGTCGCCGAGATGACGGTGGCCCTGCTGCTCGCCGCGACCCGGGGGCTGCTGCCCGCGGACGCGGATGTCCGCAGCGGCAACATCTTTCGCGACGGCACCATTCCCTATCAGCGGTTCCGCGGCTGGGAGATCGCCGGGCGCACCGCCGGGTTGGTGGGCCTGGGCGCCGTCGGCCGCGCCACCCGGTGGCGGCTGACCGGGCTGGGCATGCGCGTCATCGCCCACGACCCGTACAACGACGACGCGCGGCACGGCCTCGACGAGCTGCTGGGTGAGGCGGACGTCGTCTCCCTGCACGCGCCCGTCACCGACGACACCGTCGGCATGATCGGTGCGCCGCAGTTCGCCGCCATGCGCGACGGCGCGGTCTTCCTCAACACCGCCCGCGCTCAGCTGCACGACACCGACGCGCTCGTCGAGGCCCTGCGCGGCGGCAAGGTGGCGGCCGCCGGACTGGACCACTTCGTCGGCGAATGGCTGCCCACCGACCACCCGCTCGCCGGCATGCCCAACGTCGTGCTGACGCCCCACATCGGCGGCGCCACGTGGAACACTGAGGCACGGCAGGCGCAGATGGTGGCCGACGACCTCGAAGCGTTGCTGGCCGGCGACCCGCCCGCGCACATCGTCAACCCGGAGGTGCTGGCCTCATGAAATCGGTCCCCCATCCCGAGACCGCGGTGCTGGACGCGGCCAAGGACATGCTGCGCCGGGGCCTGGTCGAGGGCACCGCCGGCAACATCTCCGCTCGGCGCCCCGACGGCAACATCGTCATCACGCCGTCGTCGGTCGACTACCGCGACATGCAGCTCGACGACCTCGTTCTGGTCGACCCGGACGGCGCCGTGTTGCACGCGGCCGACGGCCGCTCGCCGTCGTCGGAGATGCAGCTGCACCTGGCCTGCTACCGCGCGTTCGACGACGTCGGCAGCGTCATCCACAGCCATCCGGTGTGGGCGACGATGTTCGCGGTTGCGCACCAACCGATTCCGGCCTGCATCGACGAGTTCGCCGTCTACTGCGGCGGCGACGTGCGCTGCACCGAGTACGCCGCGTCCGGCACGCCCGACGTCGGCGCCAACGCGGTCAAGGCGCTCGACGGCCGGGGCGCCGCGTTGATCGCCAACCACGGCGTGGTGGCCGTGGGTCCGCGGCCGGACAAGGTGCTGCACATCACCGCCCTGGTGGAGCGCACCGCCCAGATCGTCTGGGGCGCAAGGGCCCTCGGCGGCGCGGTGCCCATCCCCGAGGACGTGAACCGCAACTTCGCCGGCGTCTACGGCTACCTGCGCGCGAACGCCTGATGCGCCCCGTCCGGTTCGGTGACGCGCGGGTGACGCGGGTGCTCGAGCTCCAATTCGACCTGGGGACACGATTTTTCCCGCACACCCCGGCGTCGGGTTGGCGGGACAACGCGGACCTGCTGGTGCCGGACTTCTTCGATCCCTCGACCGATCAGTGGCACATCGCGATCCAGAGCTGGGTGATCGAGGTCGACGGGCTGACCGTCGTCGTGGACACCGGAGTCGGCAACGACCGCCCGCGCCCGCACATGCCGCCCTTGGACCACCTGAACACCGACTTCCTCGCCGCGCTGCGGTCGGCGGGCGTCGACCGCGCCGCCGTGGATGTGGTGGTGAACACCCACATCCACTCCGACCACGTCGGGTGGAACACCATGCTCGACAACGACACCTGGGTGCCGACGTTTCCCAACGCCCGATACCTGTTGCCCGCAAAGGACTTTCATTTCTTCGCGCCCGACGGGCCCGCGGCGCGGCGGACGCCGCGCACCGACGAGGAAGCGGCCCAGCAGCAAGGCGACCGGCTCGTGTTCGCCGACAGCGTGGCGCCCATCGAGGAAGCGGGTCAGCTCGTCGGATGGTCGGATGACTACCAGATCAGCCGGTCGCTGCGGCTGCGGCCCGCACCGGGGCACACCCCGGGCTCCTCGGTGCTGTGGCTGGATGCGGGTGAGCCCGCGGTCTTCGTGGGCGACCTCACCCATAGCCCGCTGCAACTCCGTCGGCCCGCCGACGCCTGCGCCTTCGACGTCGACGCGCCGGCCGCCGCCGCCACCCGCCGCCGGGTCTTCACCGAGGCGGTCCGGGCGAAAGCGGCCGTGCTCCCCGCGCACTACCCCGGCTGCGGCGGCGCGACGATCCGCGCCGATGAGGACCGCTTCGACGTCGACCACTGGTTGGGCTTCGAATCCCTCTGACGGCTATGGCGTTTCGGGTTGATTGACTCGAAGTCTGCGGAACAGTCTCATCCGGTGGACGTTGACCCGATAGAACAGGCCCGGAAACCGGCGGTACAGGTGCCAGATGACCTGAACCACAACGGGAAACACGATCAGCGGTCGATTCCGCTCCGCGCCACGCAGGATCGCGCGGGCCGCGGCCTCAGCGCTCATCTGGGGCATCAGATAGTGAGTGCGCCGACTCAACGTCGCCACCTGCTCGCGCGGCATGTTGACCACGACCATGTTGTCGTAGATCTTCGTCTTCATGTCGCCCGGACATGCTGCACTCACCTTCACGCCGAGGTCGACTCCCTCAGCCCGCAGGGAGAGCGAAAGGCCGACGATCCCATGCTTGCTGGTGCAGTATGCGGCGTTGCCCGGCTGGGGAACCAGCCCGCTCAGCGAGGAAACGTTGATGATGTGCCCATGGCCCTGGCGCGCCATTGCCCGGTAGGCGTGCACCGTCCCGTACACCACACCCAGCAGGTCGACATCGAGCACACGACGCCATTGCTGCATCGACAGGTCTCGCGAATCCCCGCCGATCGCGATGCCGGCGTTGTTGATCATGTAGTCGATGCGCCCGTATTCGGACACGGTGTTCTCGATCAGCTCCGCCATCGCGATCGGGTCGGCCACGTCGACGGGCACGGCCACAGCCGGTGTGCCGGCCTGCGCCAGGCGCTGGGCCACCTGACGTGCTGCATCGCCGTCGATGTCGGCGACCACGACCGTCGCGCCTCGGCGCCCGAGTTCCTCGCATAAAGCTTCGCCCAGACCCATTCCGCCGCCGGTGACGATCGCCACGGCGTCCTCGAAGTTCGTGAACCGTTGCATGGCCGGGGCCCTCCGATGCATTACTACACTCGCTATAATATTACTCTTGGTATAAGTTTTTGGAAGGAGTCGCGACGGCAAGCGAGATGAGCCTGCGGGAACGCAAGCGACGGCAGACTAGGCAGGAGCTGATCGGCGCGGCGATGCGACTGTTCGAGGAGAAGGGTTACGAGCAGACCACGGTCGCCGAAATCGCTTCGGCCGCAGGTGTGTCCACAAAGACGTTCTTCAATTACTTCGCGAGCAAGGATGAGGTCCTCTTCCCCCACCTCGCCCGCCGGATCGACACCGCGGTGGCGCTCATCGATCAGCGCGGATCCGATGATCGATTGGCCGATGTCCTCCTGGCAGCGATGCAACACATGTTGGCCGATGCCCTCACCGAGGAAGTCGAGGGCGGCCTGGCCGCGGTGCGGTTGCCGATGATCCTGTCGGTACCCGCCGTCCAAGCGGCCACCCTGCACCGATACTTCCTGGCCGAGACCCGATTGGCCGGGGCGCTCCATGGCGCCTATTCCGACGTGCTCGACCCGGCGGCCGCTGCCGCCGTCGTCGGCTCGGTCATGGGGGCCGCGATCGCCGCGGCACTCGTCTGCCTGCAAGGCGGCGGCACGACTGAACAACTGCGCGCCGCGGTTGAACACGCCATCGATATCACGATGCGCGGCGTGGGCAATCTCCCCACTACGTAGCGTCTCGCCACCGGCGGGGCGAGACGCCGTGCGCCCGGCTGAACAGCCGGCTGAAATAGCCGGGATCGGACATTCCGACCCGCCGGGCGACCTCCCGGATGGGCAGGTCGGTTTCGGCGAGCAACCCGCGGGCCGCGGCCATGCGACGGTCGGTGATCCACTCGCCGACGGTGCGCCCGGTGCGGCGCCGCACGACGGTGGTCAGGTGTCCGGGTGTCACGCCGAGTTCGCCCGCGACGTCGCGCAGCGACAACGGCTCGGCGTGACGCCGGTCGATCGAATCGAATACCTCGGCCAGCAGCGGCTCGCCCGCGCGGCGCAGCTCCGCCACCGCCGGGCCCGCCAGCCGCGCGAGGTCGATCAACAGCAGCGTCAGATGCGCCAGCGCGGCCTGCCGATAGCCGTCCTGCCGCGCGAGCAGCTCGGCTTCGATCGACCGGATCGCGGCGTCCCATGCCGGTCGCCGCGCGGCGGGCACCTGCAGCCGCAGGATGCCGCCGGTGTGCCCGTGCAGGAACGGGAACAGCAGCGGGTGTCCTCGCCATGCCGGCCAGGGCGATCGCCCGTCCTCGCCCAGGGCGGCGGGATCGAAGAACACCGCGACACCGTCGTCGAGGTCTTCCAGGCGGCCGGGGTCGAGCACCTCACCCGCGGCCGCCACGTAGACGAGCGAGGGCGACGGGAGGTACCAGAGCGCCGGGAAGTCGTGGATGTGGCGACCGCGGTCGACGAAATCCTCGGGGCCGGACCGCACCACCGCGACCGGGGGCGTATCCGGATCGGTCCGGTATGCATAGACCGGTACCCCGGCGCGCTGACGAACCATCCGAGCCGGTCGCGTCATATCGCCAAAAATAGTCCTACTTTGACCGAGGATCGACCAATTCTTGACCTTGCCAGCGGTTCACCATGGATTATGTGACGAAACATCATCCACATGACTATCTACCCGCCGCCGGCCATGACGCGCTGCTGCCGACCTACGACCTGATATCGCGCCTGCTCGGCATGAGAAGGGTCCACGACGCGCTCCTCGCGCAGGCCGAACTCGACGACTGCCGCCATGTCCTGGAAATCGGCTGCGGCACAGGCAATCTCATCATTCGAGCGAAACGTTCCCATCCCCACCTGGAGGTGATCGGATGCGATCCCGACCCGCGCGCGCTGGACCGGGCGAAACGAAAGGCGGCCGCGATCCGCTTCGAGCAGGGCTACGCCGAACGGCTCCCCTACGCCGACGGCGAATTCGACCGGGTGCTGTCGTCGATGATGCTGCACCACATCGCTGACGACGCGAAAAACGCTGCGGCGGCCGAGGTTTTCCGGGTCCTTCGCCCCGGCGGCCGGCTGCACCTGGTCGACATCGGCGGCGACATGACCGACGACCACGGCCTGCTGGCGCGGCGAATCAGGCGCAACCACCACGCGGCAGCCAACCTCGGCGACGCGATCCCGCGACTGCTGCGTGGGGCGGGGTTCGAGTGCACCGAGGTCGCATCGACGCGGCACCGCATCCTCGGACAATTGAATTACTATCGCGCCACCCGCCCCGCCTAGGCCGCCGGTTACGGTTGGTGCCATGGCCCCCTACCGCGTGGTTCAGTGGTCCACCGGCAACATCGGGAAGCGAGCGCTCGGCATCCTGCTCGACCGCGACGACTTCGAGGTGGTGGGCGTGCACGCGCATGGGGCGGGGAAAGTGGGGCGCGACGCGACCGGCGTCACCGCGACGGGCGACGTCGACGCGCTGCTCGACTTGGCCCCGGACTGCGTGAACTACATGCCGCGCGCCATCGACTACGAACTGGTGGAAAGGATGCTGCGCCGCGGCATCAACGTGGTCACCACCGGGGATTTCCTGACCGGCACCCACCACCCGGTTGAACGCCCGGCCCTCGAGGAGGCGGCCCGACGGGGCAACGCGACCTTCCTGGGGACGGGATTCGAGCCCGGCTTCATCAACGTCGTCGCCGGGTTCCTCACCGGCGCGTGCCGACGGGTGCACAGCGTCAAACTCGTCGAAACGTTGGACTGCACAACCTATCCCATACAGGACGTCTGGAAGGTGCTCGGATTCGGCAAGCCACCGCGCGAGCGGGTGACGCACCTCGACCCGGCGACGCAACGATACGGCCTCGGCTACTTCGAGACGCTGGACATGATCGCCACCATGCTGGGCACCGAGCTCGACTCCAAGGAGGCATTGGTCGAGCCCGCGGTGCTGACCCGGGATCTGGATCTGGGCTGGGTGAAATACTCCGCCGGCACCGCCGGGGGCCAGCGCCGCACCTATCGCGGCTACCGCGGGGGCCGTCCGGTGGTCGAGCTCGCCATCTGCTGGACCATGAGCGACGACGCGCTGGACCCGCGATGGACCGACCCCAAGGGTTTCAGCGTGGTGATCGAAGGCGAGCCACGCGTGGACGCGACGATCCGGTTCGGCAAACCCGGCGAGGACGTGATGACCGTGTTGATGGACAGCACCGCCGTCGCGGCGGTCAACGCCATACCGTTCCTCTGCGACGCGCAACCGGGCGTCATCACGCCGATCGATCTGCCCGTCACCGGATCCCGGGGCGCCCTGCTCTAACGCTGGTCGCGTTCAGGGGGCCGTCAGCCCGGTTGCCGCCGACCGGCGGAAGCGTACAGTGGTGGCAGCTTGTTATATCGGCTAAATATTAGCCCAACTACTTCTGAACGGGGCGAGCATGACTTCCACCAGGTACGAGGGCGACACCTGGGACCTGGCATCCAGCGTCGGGGTGACCGCGACGATGGTCGCCGCCGCCCGCGCCGTCGCGACCCGCGCCGAGCGTCCGCTGATCAACGACCCGTTCGCCGAGCCGCTGGTGCGGGCCGTCGGCGTGGACCTGCTCACCCGGCTGGCGACCGGCGAAGTGAGCCCGGACGAACTCAACGACGCGCACGACGGCGCGACGGGGTCCGCCGGCGCGATGTCCCGGATGGCCGACAACATGGCGGTGCGCACGAAGTTCTTCGACGAATTCTTTCTGAACGCGACGCGCGCGGGAATCACGCAGGCGGTGATTCTGGCCTCGGGCCTGGACGCCCGCGCCTACCGGCTGGCGTGGCCCGCCGGGACCGTCGTGTACGAGGTCGACCAGCCGCAGGTCATCGACTTCAAGTCGCGCACCCTGGCCGAACTGGGCGCCACGCCGACCGCCGAGCGGCGCGTGGTGGCCATCGACCTGCGTGACGACTGGCCCGCCGCGCTGCGGGCCGCCGGCTTCGACCCGGCCCAGCCCGCCGCCTGGAGCGCCGAGGGCCTGCTCGGCTATCTGCCCCCGGAGGCGCAGGACCGACTGCTCGACACCATCACCGAACTCAGCGCACCGGGCAGCCGGTTGGCCGTCGAGAGCGCGCCCAGCCCCGAGCCCGGCGACGAGGACAAGATGAAGGAGCGCATGCAGCAGATCTCCGAACGCTGGCGTGCGCACGGCTTCGACCTCGACATGGCGGGGCTGGTCTACTTCGGGGAACGCAACGAGGCGGCCCCCTACCTGCGCGACCGGGGCTGGGCGCTGAACGGCGTCAGCATCCGGGAGTTGTTGTCGGCCAACGGGCTTCCGCCGCTCAAGGACGACGACATGCGCATGGGTGAAGTGCTTTACGTCAGCGGCACGTTGGACGAAGAAACAGGAGCCATTGCATGACTGTGGAATCGGGACGCACAGAAGGCGACAGTTGGGGCCCCGGGCACAGCGTGGGAGCGACGGCCACTATGGTGGCGGCCTCCCGCGCGGTGGCGTCGCAGGGCCCCGATGCGCTGCTCGACGACCCGCTGGCCGAGCCGCTGGTCCGCGCCGTCGGCCTGGAGCCCTTCATCCGCATCGTGGATGGGCAGGTCGATTTCGAGGACGACCCGCTGTTCAACCGCAAGGCCCGGGCCGAGCAGATCACGGTTCGCACCCGCTTTTTCGATGACTTCTTCACCGGCGCCACCAAAGACGGTGTGCGACAGGCGGTGATCCTGGCCTCCGGCCTGGACACCCGCGCCTACCGCCTGACGTGGCCGGCGGGCACCGTCGTCTACGAGATCGACCAGCCGCAGGTCATCGCGTTCAAGACCGACACGCTGGCCGGGCTCGGCGCCGCCCCGACCGCCGAGCGCCGCGCGATCGCCATCGATCTGCGCGACGACTGGCCGGCCGCGTTGCGCGAAGGCGGGTTCGACGTGACGCAGCCGACCGCGTGGAGCGCGGAAGGGCTGCTCCCCTACCTCCCGCCCGAGGCCCAGGACCGGCTGTTCGACAACATCACCGCGCTCAGCGCCCCGGGCAGCCGGCTGGCCACCGAGCACGTGCCCGACCCCAACGCGTTCTCCGACGAGCGGTTGCAGCGCATCAGCGAACGGTGGCAGCGCTTCGGCTTCAACCTCAACGCGGCCGACCTGTTCTACCGCGGGGAACGCAACGTCGTCGCCGACTACTTGACCGGCCAGGGCTGGCGGGTGACCGCACATCCGGCCCGGGAGTTGTACGCCCAGAACGGGTTTGAATTCCCCGAGGACGAGATGTCGGCCACCTTCGGCGAGTTGAGTTACGTCGCCGCGACACTGGCGTAGCGGATTGACTAGGGTTTCGCCTATGTCACGCGCTCACGACGACGAGTGGGACCTGGCGTCCAGTGTGGGCGCGACGGCGACCATGGTGGCCGCCGGGCGCGCCATGGCGACGAGGGATCCCCGCGGCCTGATCCACGACCCGTTCGCCGAACCGCTGGTGCGCGCGGTGGGGGTGGACTTCTTCACCAAGATGATGGACGGCGAGCTCGACCTGGACGCGATCGAGAACGCTTCGCTGGTCCGCGTGCAGGCCATGGTCGACGGAATGGCTGTGCGCACCAAGTACTTCGACGACTACTTCGTCAAGGCGACGGCGCACGGAATCCGGCAGGTGGTGATCCTGGCCTCCGGGCTGGACTCGCGCGCGTACCGGTTGCCGTGGCCGGACGGCACGGTGGTCTACGAGATCGACCAGCCCCGCGTGATCGAGTTCAAGACCGCCACGTTGGCCGGCATCGGTGCCGAACCGACGGCGACGCGGCGCACCGTGCCGATCGATCTGCGCGCCGACTGGCCGGCCGCGCTGAAGGCGGCCGGATTCGATGCGACTGCGCCGACCGCGTGGCTGGCCGAGGGTCTGCTGATCTATCTGCCGCCGGAGGCCCAGGACCGGTTGTTCGACAACATCAGCGCGCTCAGCGTCCCCGGCAGCACGATCGCCACCGAATTCGTGCCCGGCATCGTGGATTTCGATGCCGACAAGGTGCGGGAGATGTCGGGTTCCTTCCGCGAGCACGGCGTGGACATCGACATGGCATCGCTGGTGTACGCCGGCGAGCGCAACCACGTCGTGGACTACCTGCGGTCCAAGCACTGGGCCGTCGAAGGCACGACCCGCACGGAGCTGTTCGCGCGGCAGGGCATCGAGGCGCCCGCCCCGGAAAACGACGACCCGCTCGGTGAGATCATCTTCATCAGCGGCGGGCTCACCGCCTAGGTCGTCAGAACCGCGACTGCCCCGGCCACAACACCGTGGCGCCGCCCAGCGACTGTTCGACGTTGTCCAGGATGCCGCCGACCGTGTGTCCGAGCAGGGCGGCCAGTGCGTCCGGCAACGACGCGGCGGCCGGTTGCGACGAGGCCCGGGGGCGCACCATGTCCAGCAGCGAGGAGCCCGGATAGCTGACGACGCGCACTTCGCCGTCCACGTCAAGGCCGGCCAGCACCTTCGCCCGGCGCACCGCGGTGCGGAAGCCGCCGAGCTCGTCGACCAGCCCGTGCTTGAGGGCGTCGGCGCCGGTCCAGATTCGTCCCTGCGCAACGCGATCGACGGCTTCGGCGGTCAGGTTTCGCGCTTCGGCGACGCGCCGCACGAAGTCCGCGTAGAACAGGTCCGCCTCGGCTTCCCTGTGGGCCTGCTGCTCCGGTGTGAAGGGCGCGTCGATCGACCACGCGTCGGCGTTGGCGTTGGTGCGCACGGTATCCGACCCCACCCCCAACCGCTCCAACAGATCTCGGATCACCAGCTTGCCGGTGATCACCCCGATCGACCCGGTGACGGTCGCCGGGTTGGCGATGATCACGTCGGCCCCCATCGAGACGTAGTAACCGCCGGAAGCGGCGACCGCACCCATGGAGGCCACCACCGGCTTGCCACGCTTCCGCGCCCTGGTCACCTCGCGCCAGATGCTTTCCGACGCGGTGATCGTGCCGCCGGGGCTGTTGACACGCAGCACGATCGCGGACACCGACTCGTCGGCGGCCGCCTCCCGCAGCGCCGCCCCCATGGTGTCACCGCCGGCGGTGGTGGCGCCGAACGGCAGGAACCCGGGACCACCGCGACCGTCGACGATCATGCCGTCGAGGGTGATGACGGCCAGGGTCGGCTTGGGCCGCCGGCCCGGAACCGGCGGTTTGGGCGGCGTCAGCCGCGGGCGGGCCGCACCGGCGTAGCGCGTCAGGTACAGCCGCGGCGGGTCGGTGTCATCCGAAACATCTTTCACGCCAACCATTTCCGCGATGCGCGCGTATGCCTCGTCGCGGAATCCGATCCGGTCGAGCAGGCCGGCGGCCACGGCGTCGTCGCGCAGCAGCGGGGCGCGGTCGGCCAGCGCGTCGAGCGTCGCGGGGTCGAGCTTGCGCGAATCGGCGATCGCCCGCCAGACCTCCTCCTGCAGGCTTTCCAGCATCCGGGTGACGGCCTCGCGATGGGCCGCGGTGAAGCCGTGTTCGGTGAAACGGTTTGCCGCGGACTTGTATTGGCCGCGCGCGACGAACTGGGGTTCGATGCCCGCCTTGTCGAACGCGTCGCGCAGGAAGGTGGCGTTGCTGGCGAAGCCGATCAGCCCGACGCTTCCCGAGGGCTGCATCCAGACCTCGCCGAACGCCGAGGCCAGGTAGTAGGACAGCGTGCCCGGGTAGGTTTCGGCCCAGGCCAGCGACGGCTTGGCGGCGCTGAAAGCCGTGATGGCCTCCCGCAGTTCCTGCACCGCCGCCGGCGGCGACGCCGCAAGCTGCACCCGGGCGATCAGCCCGGCGACCCGCGGGTCCTCGGCCGCGCGGTGGATGGCGGCGACCGCGTCGCGCAGCGCCATCGGCCGCCCGCCGGTGAAGATCGCCAGCGGGTCGAACCCCGTGGCCTCCGGCGGCGCCGAACGCAGGTCGAGCTCGAGCACGCAGCCGTTGGGGACGCCGTGGTGGCGGGCGGTGTCGACTCGCTCGGCCAGAGCGCGTACGTCGTCGACCCCGGGAATCGAGGGCAGGAAGGCGAACATGTTTGCAGCGTACCGACAGCGCCGCCGTACGGTGGTGGGGTGAGGTTCGCCATCGCCATCCCCCAATTCGACTACGACCGGTTCGACGCCCAGGGGCTGCGCGGCTATCTCGCCCGCGCCGAGGAACTCGGCTTCGAGGCCGGCTGGGTGCTCGAACAGATCATCGGTGAGGCGCCGCTGCTGGCGCCGCTGGAGCTCTTGGCCTACTGCGCGGCCTGCACCGAGCGCCTCCGCCTGGGGGTGGCCGTCCTGGTGACGTCACTGCACGACCCGCTGCAGCTGGCCTCGTCCGTCACCGCAGTCGACCGGCTCAGCCACGGCCGGCTGGACGTCGGCGTCGGCACCGGCGGCGGCTTCCGCAGGTTCGCCGCGTTCGGCGTCGAAAAGTCCACGTACGTCTCGTATTTCACCGAGGGCCTGGAGCTGATGAAGGCCGCCTGGTCCGACGAGCCACGGATCACCTTCCATGGGCGCTTCCGCGACGTCGACGACGTGCCGATCCAGCCCAAACCGCTGCAGCGGCCCCATCCGCCCATCTGGTTCGGCGGCCTGGCCCCCAAGGCCCTGGCCCGGGCGGTGCGCCACGGCGATTCGTTCCTGGGCGCCGGCTCGTCGACCACCGAGGCGTTCGCCGGGGCCGTCACCGTGGTGCGCCGCGAACTCGACGAACAGCGAAAGGACCCGGCGCACTTCACGATCGGCAAGCGCGTCTACCTGATGGTCGACGACGACGCGGGCCGGGCCCGCGAGCGCGTGCTCGCGGGGCTGCGCCGGATCTACAGCACGATGCCGGGCGTCGAAGACGTTCCGGTGTCCGGCACACCCGACGACGTCGCACGCGGACTGCAGGCGGTGATCGACGCGGGCGCACAATACCTCTTGCTCAATCCCGTGGGCGTCGACGTACCCGAGAACCTCGAGCAGATGGAACGCCTTGCCGCGGAGGTCATTCCGCAGCTGGGCTGATCAGAGCTCGGTGGCCGAGCCGCCCGCCGCAGTGATCTTCTCGCGGGCGCTGCCGCTGAACTTGTGCGCGGTCAGGTCGACCTTGACGGTCAGCTTGCCGTCGCCGAGAACCTTGACCAACGCGTTCTTGCGGACAGCGCCTTTGGCCACCAGGTCGTCGACGCCGATGGAGCCGCCCTGCGGGAACAGCCGGTTGATGTCGCCGACGTTGACGATCTCGTACTCAGTGCGGAACCGGTTGCGGAAGCCCTTGAGCTTGGGCAGCCGCATGTGAATCGGCATCTGCCCACCCTCGAAGGTGGCCGGCACGTTCTTGCGGGCCTTGGTGCCCTTGGTGCCGCGGCCGGCCGTCTTGCCCTTCGAGCCCTCACCGCGACCGACCCGGGTCCGGGCGGTCTTCGAGCCGGGGGCCGGCTTCAGGTCGTGCAGCTTGATGGTCACTGTGCCTTCCCTTCGGGCGCCGACTCCACCACGACCAGGTGGTTGACCACCGCGATCAGGCCGCGGGTCTGTGGGTTGTCCTCACGGATCACCGAGTGGCGGATCCGTCGCAGGCCCAGGGTGCGCAGGGATTCCCGCTGCTTCCAGCGGGCCCCGATGGTGCTGCGCACCTGGGTGATCTTCAGTTGGCTCATTGCGGTGCCGTTCCCTCTCGCGCGGCACTGGCGGCCAGCGCTTCACTTTCCCGCCGCGCCCTCAGCATTCCGGCGGGGGCGACATCCTCGATGGGCAGCCCGCGCCGGGCGGCCACCTCCTCGGGACGCTGCAGCAGCTTGAGCGCGGTGACGGTGGCGTGCACCACGTTGATCGCGTTGTCGCTGCCCAATGACTTGGCCAGGATGTCGCGCACCCCGGCGCATTCCAGCACGGCACGCGCCGCACCCCCGGCGATCACACCGGTACCGGGGCTCGCCGGGCGCAGCAGCACCACGCCGGCGGCCGCTTCACCCTGGACGGGGTGCGTGATGGTGCCGCCAATCAGCGGCACACGGAAGAAGCCCTTGCGCGCCTCCTCGACGCCCTTGGCGATGGCGGCCGGAACTTCCTTGGCCTTGCCGTAGCCGACGCCGACCATGCCGTTGCCGTCACCCACGATGACCAACGCGGTGAAACTGAAGCGCCGACCGCCCTTGACCACCTTGGAGACGCGGTTGATGGCGACCACCCGCTCCAGGTAGTTGCTCTTGTCGCCGTCGCGCTCGCGGCCACGGCCGCCGCGGTCGCCGTCGCGCCGACCGCGGCTGTCGCGGTCACCGCGCGAGTCACGGCTGTCTGGGGCGCCTTGCCCGCCGGCCGACTGTTCCGCCATTATGCGGTCCTTCCAGTCTTGTTCGAGGTCTCGATCATCTAGAAACTCAATCCGTTCTCGCGTGCGGCATCGGCCAGCGCCGCGATCCGTCCGGCGTAGGTGTACCCGCCGCGGTCGAACACCGCGGTGTCGATACCGGCGGCCTTGGCGCGCTCGGCGATCAACTGGCCCACCCGCACGCTGCGGGCCTTCTTGTCCCCCTGCAGGCCGCGCACGTCGTCCTCGATGGACGACGCTGCGGCCACCGTGGTGCCGTTCTCGTCGTTGACCAGCTGCACGTGGATGTGGCGCGAGGATCGGTTGACGACGAGGCGCGGACGCTCCGGCGTGCCCTCGATCTTCTTGCGCAGCCGCGCGTGCCGACGCAGACGGGAGATCCGGCGGGTCGCGGATACGCTCTGCCCCACCGGCTTTCGCGCGGCGTTGTCAGGTTGTTTTTGCGCCATGACTACTTACCTGTCTTTCCGACCTTGCGGCGGATCTGCTCGCCCTCGTAGCGCACGCCCTTGCCCTTGTACGGGTCGGGACGGCGCAAGCGGCGGATGTTCGCCGAGATCTGGCCGACCTTTTGCTTGTCGATCCCGGTGATCGAGAACTTCGTCGGTGACTGGACCGCGAACGTGATGCCGTCCGGCGCCTCGATCACCACCGGATGGCTGTACCCCAGCGCGAACTCGAGGTTGGCGCCCTTGAGCTGCACGCGGTAACCCACCCCGAAGATCTCCATCTTGGTGGTGTAACCCTCGGTCACTCCGGTGACCAGGTTGGAGACCAGGGTGCGCGACAGCCCGTGCAGCGAGCGGTTGCGCCGCTCGTCGTTCGGACGGCTGACCACGATCGCGCCGTCGTCGTTGCGCGCCACCGTGATCGGTTCGGCCACCGTCAGATTGAGGCTGCCCTTGGGCCCCTTCACCGAGACGTTCTGGCCCTCGATCGTTACGTCGACTCCGGAGGGAACCGGAACCGGCTGCTTACCAATACGCGACATTTCTATTCCCTCACCACACGTATGCGAGGACTTCGCCGCCCACGCCCTGTCTGGCTGCCTGGCGGTCGGTCAACAGGCCCGAGGAGGTCGAGATGATCGCCACACCCAGGCCGCCGAGCACGCGCGGCAGGTTGGTGGATTTCGCATAGACCCGCAGACCGGGCTTGGACACTCGCCGCAGACCGGCGATGCTGCGCTCCCGGCTCGGTCCGTACTTGAGCTGGACGATCAGCGCCTTGCCGACCCGGGCGTCTTCCGTTCGGTAGTCGGTGATGTAGCCCTCGGCCTTGAGGATCTCGGCGATGTTCGCCTTGATCTTCGAGTGTGGCAACGTCACCTCGTCGTGATACGCCGAATTGGCGTTGCGCAGACGTGTCAAGAAGTCTGCGATCGGGTCCGTCATAGTCATGACAGGCGTGTCACCTTCCTCGCGGCGGTTCCCGTCCCGGGCCTACCGCGCAACTGTTTGGGGCTCGTTACCAACTGCTCTTTTGCACGCCGGGCAGCTCGCCCGCGTGCGCCATCTCGCGCAGGCAGATCCTGCACAGCCCGAACTTGCGGAAGACCGCGCGCGGGCGGCCGCACTTGTTGCAGCGCGTGTAGCCGCGCACCGCGAACTTCGGCTTGCGTGCGGCCTTGTTGACCAGTGCCTTCTTCGCCATGCTCAGTTCTCCTTGAAGGGAAAGCCGAGGGCCCGCAACAGCGCTCGTCCTTCGTCGTCGGTCGTCGCCGAGGTGACGACGTTGATGTCCATGCCGCGGACCCGGTCGATCTTGTCCACGTCGATCTCGTGGAACACCGACTGCTCGGCCAGCCCGAAGGTGTAGTTGCCGACACCGTCGAACTGCTTGGGCGACAGGCCGCGGAAGTCGCGGATACGGGGCAGCGCGATGGAGGTGAGGCGGTCCAGGAACTCCCACATCCGGTCGCCGCGCAGGGTGACCCGCGCACCGATCGGCATGCCCTCGCGCAGCTTGAACTGGGCGATGGACTTGCGCGCCCGGCGGATCTCCGGCCGTTGACCGGTGATCAGCGCCAGGTCGTTGACCGCGCCGTTGATCAGCTTCGCGTCCCGAGCCGCGTCGCCGACGCCCATGTTGACGACGACCTTGGTCACCGTCGGGATCTGCATGACGTTGGCGTAACCGAACTGCTGCTGCAACGAATCACGAATCTCGTTGCGGTAGCGCTCTTTCAGACGCGGCTGCACTTTTTCTGCTGTGGTCATGGCCTCAGATGTCCTTGCCGTTGCGCTTGGAGATGCGGACGCGCTTGCCGGTCTCGTCGTCGACCCGGTAACCGACGCGGGCGGGCTTGCCGTCCGAGTCGACCACCATCACGTTGGAGACGTGGATCGGGGCCTCCTGGGTGACGATTCCGCCGGACTGCGCTCCGCGCTGGTTGCTCGAGATCGCGGTGTGCTTCTTGATCCGGTTGACGCCCTCGACGAGGACCCTGTCGCGCTCCGGGTAGGCCTGCAGCACTTTGCCCTTGGCGCCTTTGTCTTTGCCGGCGATGACCAGAACGGTGTCGCCTTTGCGGACCTTCATCTACAACACCTCCGGGGCAAGCGAGATGATCTTCATGAACCGCTTCTCGCGCAGTTCGCGGCCGACCGGCCCGAAGATGCGGGTTCCGCGCGGGTCGTTGTCGGGCTTGATGATCACCGCGGCGTTCTCGTCGAACTTGATGTAGCTGCCGTCCGGGCGGCGGCGCTCCTTGACCGTGCGCACGACGACGGCCTTGACGACATCCCCCCGCTTGACGTTGCCGCCGGGGATGGCGTCCTTGACGGTGGCGACGATGACGTCGCCGATACCGGCGTAGCGTCGCGACGAACCGCCGAGCACCCGGATGCACAAGATCTCCTTGGCGCCGGTGTTGTCGGCCACCTTCAGCCGCGATTCCTGCTGAATCACTCGATCTCCTGACCTGGTTGCGTGTGCACGGCAGGAGGCAAGCCACAGCCCACCGAATAACCTGACATGCGCGGTCTTTGTCACCGAAGGGCACGCGGGGCCGATTCGCACCGGCCGAGGTCTGCCCAAGGCAACCCCTAGAGTCTAGGGGACGAGCAGCTCAGAGCCAAATTCGCGGCCCAGGCGGGTGCGAGGCCGGTGCAACGTCGGTTCAGGGGGCGGTTTCCCCGATCCTTCGGATATCGCCGAGGTGGTGCACGCCCTCGTGCATGGCCTGCCGCACGAGCCAGCGGGCGGTGCGCTCCTCCCCCGGCAACCGGGTAGCCGTGCGGTCCCAGCCGGGATCTTTGGTGCGCGCGACTTCGTCGCGGAAGCCCGCCGCGGCGGCCGCCAGCTCGTCGAGCGTGGCATCGATGTCGCAGTCGTTGTACCGGAAGCGGCGGGCCCGCAGATCGTTGAACATCGGCTCGCACGCGGGCTGGTGCTCGGTGCGGACGCGGTACAGCCGGATGGTGAAGCTGACGTAGACGTCGCGCACGTGGCAGAGGTACTCGGCGACGGACCACACTTCCGGGCTGGGCCGTACCCGCCGCGCCTCGGGCGGGATCGCGGAGACGGCAACCCGGACGGCGTCCGGCAGGCCGGCGATCACGCCGACCGCGTCGTCAAGCCGAATACTCGAATAGCTCAGCTCACAGGCCGCGCAGACGTGGTCTTCGGCGGCCAACGGGGGCAGCGACGCGGGCATGGGGCAATGTTCCACCTGGAACGGTGGGGGATTTTCGTCGGTGGCGGTTTCTAAGCCTTTCCCGCGCCCACGAGCCAGGCGTTGACGTCGTAATAAGCGGGGCCGTCGGTTGCGGTGATTCTTCTGCACGAGACGAAGCTCGATGCGGCGGGTGCGAGGTCGTACACGTATTGATCGTTGAACTGCTCGCCACCTTTTGTGCGTTGAACCGCGACGGTCGCGCGGATCGGAAAATCCTTCGAGGCGTTGACCACGTGCCAGGAATAAAAGCCGCCGCAGGCGTTGTCCGGCCAGCTTTCTACCGAAGCCAGGTGGTTTGGGTCAACGGTGTCGGCCCACGCAAATCCGGGCGGGCCGACGATCGGAACGCAAACGGCGAGTAACGCAACACCTTTAGCGACGAATCTCACGATCATGTTCTCCAAGTTTGAACACACGCATCGTATCGCCATAGCACTCGAAGCGTTGATGAAATTCGGCGCTTTCATTGGCCCGCCGGCCAGGATTTAGAACGGGGGTGGGTCGTCGTCGGTGGGGGCGTCGCGGGGCCGGTAATGCGCGGTGTCGCTTGGTTGCCGGACCGCGGTGCGGGCCATTCGATTCTGTCGACGTTCGGTGGCCACGCGCGTGGCGCGGTCCCGGGCGCGGGTGCGTCGTCGGGTCGGCATCATCGCCGTGCGCTCGGCGCAGTAATCCTGGAAGGGTCGACTTCGGGGGCCGCGAGCGCCCCGGTGGCCCAGCACAGGCTCGGGAACAGCAGCGCGCTGCCCGGGGTGGTGACATAGGTGCGCCCAGCCGGGGAAGTCAGGATCAACGTCGCGTCGGGCAGCTGCTTCTCCTGCCAGCCCCAGAAGGTTTTCACCAAATGATGCGTGCGGCACAAGCATTTGAGGTTGGAGGCATGGGTGGGCCCGCCGGCACTGTAGGGGATCGTGTGGTCGATGTCGCAGGCCACCGCCGGGCAATCACAGCCGGGCCAGCGGCACGTCAGATCCCGGCACCGCACGAAATCGGCCAACGCCGCGGACGGCACATAGCCCTGCTCCGGGGGTGCGTCGGCGGGGTGGACCAGCGGCACCAGCTTGGCCGAGGCGGCCAACTCGGCGACCACCTCGGGCGGAATCAGCCCGTCGGCGCGGACCTCGCCGCCCGGCGCGGCGCCATCGCCGTCGAGGGTGGCCCGCTCGGCGAGCACATGAATCACCACCGGGCTCGCTGCGGGCCGCGTTCCCGCGGCGCAGTCTGCGCGCCCACAGCGACAGCCCAGCCGGTCGGCCCCGGCGGCCAGCGCCCCCAACCCATCCGCGCGGCGCTGCGCTCGGGTGCGCGGATCGTGCGCGCATACCGTGGCCGCCAACGCGTTCAGCCGCGCTTCGAGGGCGTGCGCATCGGGGCTGAACAGCACACCCTCAAGGCGGGCCAGGCCGTCCCCCATTTCACCGATCCACACCTCGCGCCCCGCCGCGCGCTCCCGGCGCCGGCGCACCGCATCGGCGTCAGCCCTGGCCACGATCTTGTCCACCTGCGCGCCCAACCGGCCCTGCGTCAGTGAGGGCCAACGCACCACATTGGCGGCCAACTGCACGTCCACGGCCGCCAACACCTCGGCATCAGTGATCAGATCGGTGCGAAACACCAGCGTCTGAAACATCCGGAAGTCGATCTCGCCCGCTTTGAAGACCGCACCCACCTTCGGCAACCGCTCACGCATCGCCCGCGCGTACCGGACCCGGCTGGCCGCCATCCCCTGGCTGATCCGCAGCTCCGCGGCGATCTCGGCCGCCACCGCCACCTCGGTATCCACCGCCCACTCTTCGGTCTCCGCGCACCGCGACAGCCGGTAGGCGAACAACTCCCCGACCCAGCACAACTGCGCCGCTGCCGCCCGATTCTCCGCCCGCGCACACCACGACGCCCGCTCCAGCAACCCCGACGACTCCGCCGTCTTCGACGGATACCGCCGCTCGAAATGCTCATCAAACGCGGCGATCACCTCCACCGACGACCCCTTTGAATCGAACATACATTCGATCATGCCACCGGCCTACGACAGAACTAGTCCCCTTGCCGCACCCAGGAGAAGATGTACAAGCTCATCGCCGTCACCAACGCCAGCAGCACCCACTGCACCAACGCTTGGTCGATCCATGAACCGGGCGGTGGGCTGCCGGGAAGGATATTGCGCAGCGGTACGACGGCGAACAGCATCGCGGCGTACCACGTGCCGAACGGCGGCACGAACTTCCGCCTGCCCATCGCCATCGGAATGGCCACCAACAGCGCCACGGTCGGCAACGCCATCAGGACAAGGCAGATGACCAGGTCGAAGACAAGCGGCCCGTCGGCCCGCTCCAGGGTGACGACCACGTTGCCGGTGTCCATCGACCGCGAAGTCCGAAGACCGCTGGGGTCGCGTACGCGCTCGACGTTGATGTTCCAACCGTCCAACGAGCCGGTTACCTCGACGATGGCCGGCACCTTCCTGCGGTTGTCACCGGCCCCCACGAACGCGTCGGCCGCGATCGGCTCGGTCTTGTACTTGTCGAATGGCCAGTTCCGCGGATTTCCGTGCGCCTCGATGGTGGTGGTGAGCTGCGCCGGCGCCTTTCCCTTGGGGTAGTTCAGGTCCCCGAGGTCGCTCGTCGGATACAGCCGCACGGCGACGTCGTTGCCCAACACGTCGAATCGTGGGTCGTACTGCGCAACCCCCGGATAGACGAGGACGTTGACGGTGAGCCGGTTCGCGACGGGTTTCAGCTCCTCGACGCGTAGCTGCACGATGGTGGCGTCACCCCCACCCTGGCTCAGATCCAGGGGAGGGAGCGGACCCGATTCCCGCTGCAGCGCATGGACCCCCAGCAGCGAGAGCGCGTAGGTGATGACGACGGTGACCAGGACGGCCACACCGATCTCGATCTGCGACCTCGTCAACTTCGGCGGCTTGACCTTGCCTGCCGGTTTTTTCTTTTTCTTCGGCGCCGCGGCCGTCGGCGCGGCGGGCGCACCGACCGCCGGTTCGGCCGACGCCGGCGCCTCAGACGTCATCGGTCGACCGCCGCGGCTGCTTGCTGGTGCCGCGCCGGCATGGCTGCCGAGGTGCACTGTAACGGGGCGCCACGTGGTGGGATGCTAGCGAACAGCCCTCCCGGTCGCGCGGCGAATTCCTATGTCCGCGTGTGTCTGGCGGTTCCGTCACCCGCTGGACATCCTCGGTTCACCCACTGGACGACGACTTGCACGGCACCAGGCGGCGCCACGGCGAACCGTTTGCTAGCGGGACTCCGCGTCCACCACGCAGCGAAACCCGATGTGGGAGGTCGCCGAGTCCTGCGACTGCGGCGACCGGGCCGCCGGGCGGTAGCGGTGGCAATACTCCGGCGCGCACAGGTGCGAACCGCCTTTGAGGACTTGGTTGATCGAGGGGTTCGGTGGCCCCGTTGGGGTGCAACAGGCTTTCGGCGGCTGATCGAGCCGGTGGTGTGCGGAGAACTCGGTGGCGGTCCACTCCCATACGTTGCCGATCATGTCGAGCAGGCCGAACCCGTTGGGCGGAAACGTCCCCACCGGAGAAGTCCCCACCCAGCCGAGCGCACCACCGTTGCGGTAGGGGAAGTCGCCTTGCCACGTGTTGGCCATCAGCCGGCCATCGAGCCTGGCCTCGTCCCCCCAGGAGTAGGTCGTCGTGCTTCCGGCGCGCGCCGCATACTCCCATTCGGCTTCACTGGGCAGGCGCCGACCGGCCCAGCGGGCGTAGGCCACGGCATCCGGATAGGCCACCTGCACCACTGGATGGTCGAGACGGTCTGCGATGTCGCTGTCCGGTCCGAACGGGTGGGACCAGCTGGCCCCCGCCACCCAGTGCCACCATTGGCGCCAGTCACGCAGATCCACCGGGCCCCGCGTCGGGCGAAAGACCATGGCACCGGGGCACAGATCGTTGGGATCGGCGCCTGGATAGAGCGCCGGGTCGATGGGTTGTTCGGCGACCGTCACATAGCTTGTCGCGGCGACGAATTCGGCGAACTGCGCGTTGGTCACCGGGTGCCGCTCCACCGCGAACGGGCCCACGGTGGCCGTGTGGATGGGTGCCTCTTCGGGGTAGAAGCTCGTCGAGCCCATGTGGAATGACCCGCCAGGCAAGTCGACCAGCTCGGTAAGCACCACCTCAGCGTAGGACCACCACGAGCCGCCAGTGACCTACCGGCAGTAACGCGCGCATGCGCGGATAACTGCCGGCGGCCTCACGGCCAAACACGTCGACGCCGGGCGACATGAATCCCCTTCCGCCCTAGGCGATTACTGCCGCGCGACACCCGCTATTCGCCCAGCCGAGCCAACCCGTTCACCTGAATTTGGTTTGCTTGCTCGGTCGATGCCGTTAAGTCTCGACATGTGCCGAACGGGGTGACGTTCCCGACCCCTCCCTTCGGCGCCGGGCGCCATCGCCGACGCCACGCACCCGGATCTGTTGCCCGCAAGGAAATCAAGCGAAGTGAAGCGCAAACGATTGGCCGCGACCATCTGCATGCTGGCCGCGGCCGCTCTGGTGCTTCCGGCATGCAGCAACGCTCCCGCCACCCTGCCGTATACCGCTGGGGCGAAGGTCAACTGCGGCGGTGACCAGAACCTGCTGGCCAGCGGATCGACCGCACAAGCCAACGCGATGAACCGATTCATCGCCGCCTACACCAAGGCCTGCCCGGGCCAGAATCTCAACTACACGGCCAACGGGTCCGGCGCCGGGGTCGGCGATTTCCTGGCCGGCAAAACCGATTTCGCCGGGTCTGACATACCGCTGACGCCCGACCAATACGCGGTGGCGAAGCAGCGATGCGGCGGCGCCGACGCCTGGAACCTGCCGGTGGTGTTCGGCCCGCTCGCCATCACCTACAACCTCGCCGCGGCCGACTCCTTGGTGCTCGACGGACCCACGCTGGCCAAGATCTTCAACGGGACCATCACGCGCTGGGACGATCCGGCCCTCACCGCGCTCAACGCCTCCATGCCCGCCGAGGACATCCACGTCATCTACCGCAGCGACGCCTCGGGCACCACCGACAACTTCCAGTCTTATCTGCAGGCCGCGTCCGGCGGGGCGTGGAACAAGGGCACGGGCAAGGCCTTCAACGGCGGCGTGGGGACCGGCGCCGCCGGCAACGCCGGCACGGCCGCGCTGGTGAGGACCACCGAAGGCGCGATCAGCTACAACGAGCTGTCGTTCGCGCTGAAGGAAGGGCTTTTCGCCGCGGAGATCAAGACGCCGGCCAGCCGCAGGTCATTGCGGCCGGTGCGGATCGGCGCCGACGCGGTCGGCAAGACCATCTCCGGCGCCAAGGTCATCGGCGACGGCAACAATCTCGTGCTCGATCTCTCGGCGTTCTACAACCCGGCCCAACCCGACGTCTACCCGATCGTGTTGGCCACGTACGAGATCGTCTGTTCGACCTATCCCAGCGCCGACGTGGCCAAGGCGGTCAGGGCGTTCCTGCAGGCGGCGATCGGCCCCGGCCAGGTCGACCTCGCGAAGATCGGCTACATCCCGCTGTCGGTGGACTTCCGGGCACGGGTCTCGAGCGCCGTCGACGCGATCGGCCCCGGTGACACGTCGAATTCCGAGTAACCCGGGGCTGGCTAGGCCCTCTTCGGTGTCTTCTTCTCCCGGGATCGCCACCAGGCGACGATGAACAGGGACATCGCGGTGACCAGACCGATCAACACCCACAGCACGACGGCCTGGTCGATCCACGACCCCGGCGGTGGAGAACCGGGCAGGAAGTTGCGCAGCGGCACGACGGCGAACAGCAGCGCCGCGAACCAAGTTCCCAGCGGCGGCAGGAATGTGGTCCGGCCCAACACCATCGGGATCGCCACCCACAGCGCCAGCACCGGCAGGGCGATGAGGACCAGGCAGATGCCGACATCGAAGATCAGCGGACCCTTGGAGCGCTCCAACGTGATGATCACATTGTCCTGGACGTCGGGGTTGGGGTCTTCGGGGTCGTGGACGCGCGTCACGGTGGCGTCCCAGCCGTCCAGCTTCCCGGTCACCTCCACGCGGGCGGGTGCTTTCTCGCGGTTCTGGCCCGTACCGGTGAACACGTCGGCCGCGAGGACTTCCGTCTTGTACGAGTCGAACGGCCAGTTTCCGGGATCACCGTGGGCGACGAGGGCGGTGCTGACCTGCGCGGGCGCCTTGCCGACCGGGTACTGCAAGTCCCCCAGATCGTTCTCCGGGTACAACCGCACGGCCGCATCGGTCGTCAGCACACCGAAGTTCTTGTCGTACAACGAGTCCTTCGGGTAGACAAGCACGTTCACCGTCAGGCGGTTCGCGACGGTATCCAGCTTCTCGAGGTGCACCTGCACGACGCTGTCGTCGGCCTCGAGCTTACTGAAATCCACCGGGGGCAGCGCGGGTGCCGACTTTGCCAGCAGGTGCACGGCGATCAGCGACAGCACGTAGATGACGATCACGGCCACGACAATGCCGAAAGTAATCGCCATTTGCCGGCCCCGGTGGGCGGCCGGCGCCGGCGGCGCGGGGGGAGCCGGGTTCCCGGCGGTCATTGCAGCATCACGGGCCAGATGCTAGCAGGGACAACGGCAATTTTCAGGGGATAGTGACGGCGAATTCCTGCATTACCGTGGATTTCGCCGCGTCGAAACCCGGGGCTTTGCCGGGCCCCTCCAGATGGACGGCAACCAGATACGCCTGGGTGTTCGTCCAGATGTGGGCGATGCGGTCGGCGAATTCGTTTGCTCCGGGCCCACCACCGGCACCGGTGAGCAGCTGGCTGCTGTAGCCACAGAACTGGGCCGCCGTGACGGTGACCCTGGCGTTCGGGTTCGCCCGTCCCAAGTCGCCGGCGTAACGCAGAAACGCGCCGCCCGGATCGAGGTCGGTACGGGTGATGGTCACCCGCACCGACATGCCGTCGGGCCCGGCGGCCGTCAACGCCACGTCACCCGTGCCGGGGGTCGAACTCCAGCCGTCCGGCAGCGGGACGGTGAGCACGGGCGCCACCGGGTCGGACACCGAGGCCTTGGTCATGGAGCCGCCGGCCGGTGGCGGGAAGCAGACCAGGGCATTGGGCGGAATGTGGTCGGGCAGCGTGGTTTCGACGCCGGGCACCGGCTCGGCCGGGTCGGACAGCCGCGTGGTGGGGGTCGTCGGCGAGGCGGTCGAACCGATGGCGGTGCCGCCGGTGGTCTTCTCGCACCCCACCGCCGCGATCACCAGCAAGCACAGCGCCAGGACTTCAATCGCGCGAAAAGGCAAGCGCAATTTCGGCTTCCACGTCCACGTAGGGCCGGCCGGACAGGTCGACGGTGACCTGCGTGATGGTGCCGCCGGTGAACGAGAACGGCGCCTTGTAGCGGCTGCACACCGCCGAGCCGCCGTTGCGCCCGACCGTGATGCCGGCACCCGCGATCCCGAACGTCCCGGGGTGCGTCTGCACGTCGGCGAGGGTGCCGACCACGTCGTCGTCGATGAACAACGTGACGTCCCCGAGCGGCGTATGGCTATCGGGCACGGTTCCGGTCCGCGCATAGCTCACGCCCAGCAGATGCCTGCCCAGCGGCACCGCGCCCGACGACGAGACGGCCTGCTGCCGCTCGCCCAGGAAGTTGTAGACGTAATGCAGGCGCCCGTCCTGGATGAACAGCACGTGCCCGCCGTGCGCGCCGCCCTGCTTGAACAGCACCCCCTCCGCGCCGGTGGTATCCACGCTCACCTCGGCCAGCACCGAGAACGACCTGCCCCGGATTTCGGCGCCCGCACCGATGCTCACGTCCGCGCAGTCGGGATAGTAGACGTAACTCGTCCTGTCACCGACAAGGTACGGGCGGAACCGCGTCATCGTCTCCAAGATGTTCAGGTCCGACAGCGGCAGCCCGTTGTACTTGGCGGCTTCGGAGAACCACAACGCCTTGAGTTCTGAGAGTTTGTCCGGGTGTTCGGCGGCCAGGTCGTGGCACTGGCTGCGGTCGGCCTCGATGTGGAACAGTTCCCAGCGGTCGGCGTCGAAATGCGACCATCCGGCCGGGGTGGCCGCATGGATGGTGTTGGCGAACCAACCCTCATGCCATATCCCGCGCGTACCGAGCATCGAGTAGAACTGAGTCCGCTTGCCGGTGCCCGCGGCCGGATCGGCGAGGGCCGCTTTGAAACTCACTCCGTCGAGTGGCCTCTGCGCGATGCCCCGGACGGTTTCGGGCGGTGTCATGCCCAGCAGGTCGTAGACCGTGGGCGTGATGTCGCAGACGTTGACGTAGGTGTCGCGGATCTCCCCATGTGCGGCAACACCGTCGGGCCACGAGATGATCGCCGTGTCGGCGATGCCGCCCTCGTGCGACGCGTACCGCTTGTAGAGCTTGTACGGGGTGTTGAAGGCCATCGCCCAGCCGATCGGGTAATGGTTGTAGGTCTGCGGGCCGCCGAGGTGATCGAAGAGCTTCATGCTCTCTTCGACCGTGTCGATGTAGCCGTTGAAGAACTTGCCCTCGTTCACCGACCCGTTCGGCCCGCCCTCCCCGCTGGCGCCGTTGTCGGAGATCACCACGATGATCGTGTTGTCCAGCTGACCGGAATCCTCCAAATAGTCCAGGATCCGGCCGATCTGGGCGTCGGTGTAGCTCAGGAAGCCGGCGAACACCTCGGCCATGCGGGAGAACAGCTTCTTCTCGTCATCGCTCAGCGAATCCCACGGCCGCACCGTGTCCTGCAGGGGCCAGGGCTCGCCGTTCGGCCCCGTGACGTCCGCGTACGGGTTGACCGGCGACAGTTCGGTGTCCGGCGGCACGATGCCCATCGACTTCTGGTTGTCCAGCACGATCTCGCGGTAGGCCTCGTAGCCCATGTCGAACTTGCCGGCGTAGCGATCGGCCCATTCTTTGAAAACGTGGTGCGGCGCGTGGCCGGCGCCCGGGCAGACGTAGCTGAACCAAGGCTTGTCCGGCGCGATCACCTTGGCGTCGCGGATGAATTCGATGGTCTTGTCGGCGAGGTCTTTCGAGAGGTGGTAGCCGTCTTCGGGCGTGCCCGGCGGGTTGACCGGATGGTTGTCGTAGACCAGGTCGGGATACCACTGGTCGGTCTCGCCGCCCAGGAAACCGTAGAACCGCTCGAAGCCGCGCGCGATCGGCCAATGCCGTTTGGTGGCCGCGAGATTGGACTCTTCCAGCGGCGTCAGGTGCCACTTGCCGACGCAGTACGTGTTGTATCCGCGCTCCGCGAGCACCTCGGAGAGCAGGGCGGTGTCGAACGGGATGCGACCGTTGGCGTTGGGGAAGGCGTCGGTGAACTCTTCGATGGTCGCCATGCCGACGGTGGTGGCGTTGCGGCCGGTCAACAACGACGCCCGGGTTGGCGAGCACAGCGCGGTGGTGTGGAATTGCGACAGCCGAACACCGCGCTCGGCGATGCGGGTCATCGCTGGCATCTCGACCAGGCCGCCGAAACAGTCCCACGTGGCAATGCCGGTGTCGTCCCAGACCAGGTACAGGATGTTCGGCGCGTTCTCCGGTGCGGTCGGCGCGGCGTACGGGCCCCAGTCCGGCTCGGAGTCCCGGATATCCAGCTCGATCTTGCCCTGAAAGGTTTGGGAGTCAGTCGACATGCGCCGAGCGTAACGCGACCGCGAAACTTCCGACCTTTTTTCGCGGTGCCGTCACGCTCGGCAAAGCGAAACGCCCGAGACCTCGGGTCCCGGGCGTTTCGATATCGCTTCGCGGCTACTTGGCCTTTTCCAGAATTTCGACGAGCCGCCACCGCTTGGTCGCTGACGTGGGACGCGTCTCCATCAGCGAGACGCGGTCGCCGATGCCCGCGGTGCTGTTCTCGTCGTGCGCCTTGACCTTCTTGGTGGTACGGATGATCTTGCCGTACAACGGGTGGCGCACGCGGTCTTCCAGCTCGACCACGATGGTCTTCTGCATCTTGTCACTCACGACGTAGCCGATGCGGGTCTTGCGCCGCCCACGCACCTTCGGAGTGGCCGGAGTGTGCTTGGAGCCCTTCTCTTTCGAGCCGGCGTCCTGCGCGGCCGCCTTCGGAGCCGCCTTCTTCGCTTCTGCCATCACGATTCCTTACCGTCGGGCCCGCTAGCCAGGCCCAGTTCCCGTTCGCGCAGCACGGTGTAGACGCGCGCGATCTCCTGCCGCACCGTGCGGAGCCGCCGGTTGTTGCTGAGCTGCCCGGTCGCCATCTGGAAACGCAGGTTGAACAGCTCCTCCTTGGATTCGCGCAGGCGCTCGGCCAGCTCCTCGTCGGTGAGCTCACGCAGTTCGCCAGGCGAAATTCCCACTGCCATCAGAACTGATCCTCTCGGGTCACGATGCGTGCCTTGATCGGCAGCTTGTGGATTGCACGGGTGAGTGCCGCCCGGGCCACCTGCTCGTTGGGGTAGCTCAGCTCGAACAGCACGCGGCCCGGCTTGACGTTCACGACCCACCACTCCGGCGAGCCCTTACCCGAACCCATCCGGGTCTCGGCGGGCTTCTTGGTCAGCGGGCGGTCCGGGAAGACGTTGATCCAGACCTTGCCGCCACGCTTGATGTGGCGGTTGATCGCGATACGAGCGGACTCGATCTGGCGGTTGGTGACATAGGCGTGCTCCAGGGCCTGGATGCCGTAGTCACCGAAGTTCACCGCCGTGCCGCCGCTGGCGATGCCGCGCTGGCGGGGGTGGTGTTGCTTACGATGTTTAACCCTGCGGGGAATCAACATGATTCAGCTCTCCGTGCTCTGCGGTTCTGCAGCGGGCGGCGTCTCCGCCGCGGCGGTTGCAGTGCTCTCTTCGGCGCCCGCGGCCGCGCGGCCGGCCTCGGTGCTGGTCGCCGTGGTGCCCGACGCACCGCTGCGCCGGGGCCGCGTGCCCGACGGGCGCTCGCGGCGCGGACGGTCGGCGCCCGCCGGGGCGGCCGCGGCCAATTCCCGCTTGCCGCCGACGATGTCGCCCTTGTAGATCCACACCTTCACACCGATGCGGCCGAAGGTGGTCTTCGCCTCGTACAGGCCATAGTCGATGTCGGCGCGCAGCGTGTGCAGGGGCACCCGGCCCTCGCGGTAGAACTCCGAGCGGCTCATCTCCGCGCCGCCAAGGCGGCCCGAACACTGCACCCGGATGCCCTTGACGTTCGGCTGGCGCATCGCCGACTGGATGGCCTTGCGCATGGCGCGGCGGAACGCCACGCGGTTGCTCAGCTGCTCGGCGACACCCTGGGCCACCAACTGCGCCTGCGACTCCGGGTTACGGACCTCGAGGATGTTGAGCTGAACCTGCTTGCCGGTCAGCTTCTCCAGGTCCGCACGGATGCGGTCGGCCTCGGTGCCGCGGCGGCCGATGACGATGCCCGGACGCGCGGTGTGGATGTCCACCCGCACCCGGTCACGGGTGCGCTCGATCTCCACGTCGGCGATGCCGGCGCGCTCGAGTCCGGTGGACAGCAGCCGCCGGATGGCGACGTCTTCCTTGACGTAGTCCGCGTACTGCTTGTCGGCGTACCAACGCGACTTCCAGTCCGTGGTGATGCCCAGCCGGAAGCCGTGCGGATTGATCTTCTGGCCCACTAGTCTGAGCCTCCCTTCGCTTCCGAGGTCTCAGCAGTTGCCTTAGAAGTCTTCGCCTCGGCGGTTTTCGCCGGAGCCTTCTTCGCCGGTGCCTTCTTGGCGGGCGCCTTGGATGGGGCCTTCTTCGCGGCGGCCTTGCTGGCCTCGGCGCGGCGGGCCCTCGTCGACTTCGCCGAACGCTGGTCCTTGGCGGGCCGGCTCTCCACCACGACCGTGATGTGGCTGGTGCGCTTGCGGATCCGGAACGCGCGACCCTGCGCGCGAGGGCGGATGCGCTTGGCGGTCGGGCCCTCGTCGGCGTAGACGGTCGCGACCACCAGGGTCGACGGGTCCAGCCCGTTGTTGTTCTGCGCGTTCGCCGCTGCGCTGGCGATCACCTTGGCAACCGGCTCACTGGCGGCCTGGGGCGCCCAGCGCAGGATGTCCAGCGCGTCGGCCACCGACCGGCCGCGCACCAGGTCGATCACCCGGCGCGCCTTGGTCGGCGAAACCCGCACGAACCGCGCCTTGGCGACCGCGGACGGGAATTCGGTTGTGGTCATCGCCGTTTGGCCTTCCGGTCGTCCTTGATGTGTCCCTTGAAGGTGCGCGTCGGCGCGAATTCACCAAGCTTGTGACCGACCATCGCCTCGGTGACGAACACCGGGACGTGCTTGCGTCCGTCGTGGACGGCGAAGGTGTGGCCGATGAAGTCCGGGATGATCGTCGAACGTCGCGACCAGGTCTTGATGACCTGCTTGGTGTTCTTCTCGTTCTGGACGTCCACCTTCTTGAGCAGGTGGTCGTCGACGAACGGGCCCTTCTTCAGGCTGCGTGGCATGTGCTACTCCTCGAGTTCCTAGCGACCGTGCTTCTTGCCGGTGCGCCGGCGCCGGACGATGAGTTTGTTGCTGGCCTTGTTCGGGTGGCGGGTGCGACCCTCCGGCTTGCCCCAGGGGCTCACCGGGTGCCGACCACCGGACGTCTTACCCTCACCACCACCGTGCGGGTGGTCCACCGGGTTCATGACCACACCACGGACCGAAGGGCGCTTGCCCTTCCACCGCATGCGGCCGGCCTTGCCCCAGTTGATGTTTGCCTGCTCGGCGTTGCCCACCTCGCCGACCGTGGCGCGGCAGCGCACGTCGACGCGGCGGATCTCACCGCTGGGCATGCGCAGCGACGCGTAGGAGCCCTCCTTGCCGAGCAGCTGGATGCTCGAGCCGGCGGACCGCGCCAGCTTGGCGCCACCGCCCGGCCGCAGCTCCACGGCGTGGATCACGGTACCGGCCGGGATGTTGCGCAGCGGCAGGTTGTTGCCCGGCTTGATATCGGCGTTCGCGCCCGACTCCACCACGTCGCCCTGCGAAAGGCCCTGCGGCGCGATGATGTATCGCTTCTCGCCGTCGAGGTAGTGCAGCAGTGCGATGTTGGCGGTCCGGTTCGGGTCGTACTCGATGTGCGCGACCTTGGCGTTGACGCCGTCCTTGTCGTTGCGGCGGAAGTCGATCACCCGGTAGGCGCGCTTGTGGCCGCCACCCTTGTGGCGGGTGGTGATGCGGCCGTGTGCGTTACGGCCGCCATGGCCGTGCAGCGGGCGCACCAGCGACTTCTCCGGCTCCGACCGGGTGACCTCGGCGAAGTCGGACACGCTGGAGCCGCGGCGGCCGGGGCTCGTCGGCTTGTACTTACGAATTGCCATGTCTAATCAGGTCTTTCTCTCGCGCGCGGCTAGGCCGGGGCCCCGAACAGGTCGATCGGCTTGCTACCCGGCGCCAGCGTGACGATGGCCCGTTTGGTGCTCTTGCGCTTGCCGTACCCGGTCCTGGTGCGCTTGCGCTTACCCTGGCGGTTCGCGGTGTTCACCGACGCGACCTTGACGGCAAAGATCTTCTCGATGGCGATCTTGATCTGCGTCTTGTTCGAATCGGGGTGCACCACAAAGGTGTACACGTTCTCATCCAGCAGCCCGTAGGACTTCTCCGAGATGACCGGGGCCAGGATGATGTCGCGGGGGTCGGTGATGGTCGCCATCTACGCCGAAACCTCCTCGGTGCTAGCAGCGTTGCCCCCGATGTAGGCGTTGAGCGCCTCGACGCTGAACACCACGTCGTCGGAGCGCAACACGTCGTAAGTGTTGAGCTGGTCGGGCGTCAGGATGTGCACACCCGGCAGGTTGCGCACGCTCTTGGCGCCGGCCTCGTCGCTGCGGCCGATCACGATCAGCACGTTCTTGCGGTCGGTCAGCGTGCCCAGAAACGCCCTGGCGTTCTTGGTCGACGGTGTCTGACCAGACACCAGCTCGGTGACCGCGTGGATGCGGCCGTTGCGCGCCCGGTCCGACAATGCGCCGCGCAATGCCGCGACGATCATCTTCTTCGGGGTGCGCTGGGCGTAGTCGCGTGGCTTGGGGCCGTGCACGACGCCGCCGCCGGTGAATTGCGGGGCCCGCGTCGAACCCTGACGGGCACGACCGGTTCCCTTCTGCCGGTACGGCTTCCGCCCGCCGCCGCTGACCTCGCCGCGAGTCTTCGTCGAGTGCGTGCCCTGGCGCGCCGCCGCCCGCTGCGCGGTGACCACCTGGTGCATCAGCGCGATATTGGCCGGGGCGTCGAACAATTCGGCCGGCAGCTCCACGGAGCCCTCGACCTTGCCGTCCGGCGTCTTCACGTCAATCTTGAGCGCCATTACTTCTCACCTCGTTTGATCGCGCTGCGGACCACCACGAGCCCACCGGTGCGGCCGGGGACCGCACCCTTGATCAACAGCACGCCGTTCTCGGTATCGACCTTGTGCACCACCAGGTTCTGGACCGTCACCCGGTCATTACCCATGCGGCCCGCCATCCGGGTGCCCTTGAAGACCCGGGCGGGGGTGGCGCAGCCACCGATGGAACCCGGCCGGCGGTGCACCGCCTGCGCGCCGTGACTGGCGCCCTGGCCGCGGAAGCCGTGCCGCTTCATGGTGCCGGCGAAGCCCTTGCCCTTGGAGGTTCCGGTCACGTCGACATAGGCGCCGTCGGCGAAGATCTCCGCCGTCAGCTCCTGGCCGACCTGGTATTCGCTGGCGGCGGCCTCGTCGTCGAGCCGCAACTCGGCCAGGTGGCGGCGCGGGTTCACGCCCGCGGCGCTGTACTGACCGGTCACCGGCTTGTTGACCTTGCGGGGGCTGATTTCGCCGTAGGCCAGCTGAACGGCGCTGTAACCGTCACGCTCGGGTGTACGGATGCGGGTGACCACGTTGGGCCCCGCCTTGACCACCGTCACCGGGACGACCCGGTTGTTCTCGTCGAACACCTGCGTCATGCCCAGCTTGGTACCCAGAATGCCTTTTCTTGCCATGAGTTCACCAAGCCCCTACTGGATGTTGACGTCGACACTGGCCGGAAGGTCGATGCGCATCAGCGCGTCGACGGTCTTCGGCGTCGGGTCGAGGATGTCGATCAACCGCTTGTGAGTACGCATCTCGAAGTGCTCCCGCGAGTCCTTGTACTTATGCGGAGAGCGGATGACGCAATACACGTTCTTCTCAGTCGGCAGCGGCACCGGACCTACGACGCTGGCACCCGTGCGGACGACGGTCTCGACGATTTTGCGCGCCGATGCGTCGATGGCCTCATGGTCGTAGGCCTTGAGCCTGATGCGGATCTTTTGTCCCGCCACGCTTCTCCTACCCTCACTCCACTTACAAAAATCCGTGTCCGGACCTGGTGCTCCCAGCGCGCTGACCGGGCCCGGAGCCGGGCCGATCGAGCGTCGCGCCGGATACTGCGCCGCTGTTTACCTGTCGTGGTCCACCGGCCCCCGCGGTCGGGTGTGTCACCCTCACGCAGCCTGGACCCCGACGAATCTGTCGCGCTCCAAGGATGAGACCGGACGCGCCCGTTTTGGGCGCTGGTCGTATGCCCGACCAGGCGCAAACCCGGCCCAAGGCAACCTGAACAGTATGCCCTAGATCGTGTGTTTGGCCAAATCTGGACCCAGGGCCGCCGACCTGCCCTTTTGGCCCCTCAGGCACCCGCCGATTCGACGCTCGCCGCGCCGGCCCGATTGTGTGCGCGCTGAACATAGAGGAAACCGTCGACGGCCGCGAGCGCGCACTCGCGGTAGTCGAAGCCGGGGAGCGTGGACAGCCGCCCCAGCACCAGGGGGCCGATGAGCAGCGCGATGGCGCGGGACCGGTCCACCTCACCCAGCTCGGCGGCCTCCGGGCTGTCGAAGATGGCGTCGAACGGCGCCGCGTACTGCTGGGCGATGCGCTCGCGCAGCGTGGTGATCGCCGGGCTGTCGGCGGAGTGGGTGCCGCGGGGTTCCGGCAGCTCCTCGAGGTCCCGGCCCATGGACAGCCACGACATGGCAGCCATCAGGGCGGGCGCCTGCGCCACGGACTCGGCCTGGGCCAGCACCACCGCCACCAGGCGATCCCGCAGCGACCCCTCGGCGGGCGGCGAGGGCGCCGGCGGGATGAGGCTGTTGAAAGCCGCTGCGAGCAAATCGTTTCCGCTGGGGAAGTGGCGATACAACGTGGCCCTCGCTACGTTGGCGGTACGGGTGACCGCGTCGACGGTCACCGCGCTGGGCCCACCGGAACTCAGCAGCGCCGCGGCGGCCTCGAGCAGGCGGGCTCGCGAGCGCGCCGGGCGTGGATCGGTGTTACCGCCGGTAATTGTGACCCACCTCCCACGTTTGGGAACAAGACTATCGGTCTATCTACAAGACTGTCGGTCTCGAAACTCTCTCTTCGACGCCACCGTGAGGAGGCGTAGCACATGGTCGAAACCCTGGTCCGGCCCGACCAGCGTACTGATGCGGTCAGCATCGGCGGAAGCCCCCGAGCGCGGAACTGGACGCTGGCCGTCGCCTGCATGGGCGTCGCGCTGGTGGTCGCGTCGATGACGGCGCTGAACACCGCGCTGGGAGACCTCGCGGTGGCCACCTCGGCCACCCAGTCGCAGCTCAACTGGGTCGTCGACGGGTACACCGTGGCCCTGGCGTGCCTGCTGCTGCCCGCAGGCGCGATCGGCGACCGCTACGGAAGGCGCGGCGCCCTGCTGATCGGCATGGTGGTCTTCTCCGTCGGGTCGGTGGCGCCGGCGATGCTGCACAGCCCGGCTCAGATCATCGCCGGACGCGCGGTCGCCGGGATCGGCGCCGCCTTCGTGATGCCGGCGACGCTGTCGCTGCTGACGGTGGCCCATCCGAAGGACGAACGCACCAAGGCGGTCGGGATCTGGGCCGGCACGGCCGGATCCGGCGGGGTGCTGGGCATGCTCGGCTCCGGCCTGCTGCTTCGCTTCTGGGACTGGCACGCGATCTTCTGGTCCCTGGGCGCCGGCGGGCTGGTGATCTTCGCGCTGGCGTGCACCGTCGCCTCGTCCCGCGACAGCGGCGCTCCGCGCATCGATTCGCTGGGCGCGGTCCTGATCGGCGCCGCCGTGGCGATCGCCGTGGCCGCGATCCTCGAAGCCCCCACCCGCGGGTGGAGCGACCCGCTGGTCTGGGGCGGACTCGCCGCGGGCGCGGTGCTCGCCGCCGCCTTCGGTGTCGCCGAGCTCCGGCTCACCCGGCGCGACGGGCAACCGCTGCTGGACGTGCGGTTGTTCGCGGACGCGAATTTCGCCACCGGTGTCGCCGCGATCGTCATCCTGTTCGGCGCGACGTTCGGCTTCTTCTACATCGGCATGCAATACGTGCAACAGATCATGGGCTACTCGGCCCTGGAGACGGCGATCTCCTTCGGCCCGTTCATGGTGCCGCTGGGCATCTTCTCGGCGCTGTCGTTCTGGTACGTGCCCAAGCTGGGTCTGCGGCTGGTGTTGTTCGTGGGCACGCTGCTGATGGCGGTCGGGTTCGCCTGCATGTACCGGCTGGACCTGCATTCGTCCTACCTCCAATTCGCCTGGCCCACTCTCGTGTTGGCCACGGGTATCGGAATCTGCACGGCGCCGACGACGTCGGCGATCATGGGCGCGGTTCCCGACGAGAAGCAGGGCGTCGCCTCCGCAGTGAACGACACGTCCCGCGAGATGGGCGGCGCGTTGGGGATCGCGGTGGCCGGTTCCATTCTGGCCGGCCGGTATTCACACGAGTTGGCCCCGAAGCTGGTTGACTTCCCGGCACCGGTCCGCGGGCCGGCCACGGATTCGCTGGCCAAAGCCGTCGAGGTCGCGGGCAGGCTGGGACCCCAGGGCCGCCAGCTGGCGGACCTCAGCAAGACCGCGTTCTTGGCGGCCCTGCATGCGTCCACGGTCGCGATGGCCGTGATCGTCGCGGTCGCCGCGGTGCTGATCGGGCTCTGGGCGCCGGGCCGCGACGGGCGGCAGCTGCGACCGATACGCCGGATCGCATCCCGAGGCCGTCACTGAGCGTGACGGCCAATGCCGTTGTCCGACAGCAGCTTCAGCGTGCACACGGCCGGGAATCCTTGAAACGGCCTGCCGCTTCTGGTATCTGAAATAGATATCGATAGATACAGGTCATCTCCGCGAGGCGAGGCGAGGTGCGATGTGGCGTTGGCGCGGCAGCGGTCACCTCCGCTGCGGGCTTGACCGCCAACGTATTTCGGGTACGGGAAGGAGGTGAGTCACCGGGGTAATCAAGAGCACGTGTAAAGCGAGCCGGCGGCCGTGCCGTCCACGAATATTGCGACGCATTGTCCGCGCGACGCACACCTGCGCGCGCACCGCCACTTGTCGTGGCCATCTGCGTGGACCGCGCGAACATTAGCCGCTCGTCGGGGCGGGCCCCCACGCATCATCATGGTGGGGCCCGCCCCCACACGCGTGCGCAATCACCGCACGAACTCGGCGGCCCGATGCCCGAGCATCACGATGGTCGCGTGCGGCCCCCGGCTGGTGATGGCGGGCAGGATCGAGCCGTCGATCACCCAAAGGTTGTCGATGCCGCGCACCCGGCAGCGACGATCGACGACGGCCCGCGGGTCGGTGTCGGCACCCATCGGCGCGGTGCCGCACAGATGTTGCGAAGTGGACCATACGGTGGGAGCGCCGACAGGGGTTGCGGTACCGGCCAGTTCGCGGGCAAGCTCGGCCCCCCGGCGTAGCGCCGCGACGTCGCCGGGCCGGCTGTCGTAACGGTGTTCGATGAGGGGCGGGACGTCGGGGTCCGCGGAGACCAGCGTGACGCGCCCGCGCGCCCGCGGCTGCATGAGCGCCACGCCGATGTGCGGCCAGTCGGCATGCCCGGCGGTGCCGTCGCCCGTCATCGCGACGAATCCTCCGGTGTAGGGCCTGATCTCGAGATCCTCGTCGGTGCTGAGCACGACCTCGAGCACCGGCCGGCCGGGGGCCACCGTCCACTCGGTCGGCAACACCCATTCGGGGTGATCGCTGAACGCGGCGCCGACCGGCAGCGGCGCCACCGTGGGTACGCCGACGGCCCGCAAACCGTCCTCCGACCCGATGCCGGAAAGCATCAGCAGTTGCGCGGTTTGAATGGCACCGGCGCACAGCACGATCCGATCAGCGGTCAGGGTCATGCGGCCGTGCGGGCCAATCGCGTCGACACCGATCGCGGCGGTGCCGGCGAACCGCAACCGCGCCGCGCGGGTCTGCGCGTGCAACGTCAGATTGGGCCGGCCCAGGGCCGGCAGCAGGAATCCGGCACCGGATCCGGTACGCACACCGTCGACGATGTTGAGCGGGACCGCCCCTATGCCCGAAACCGGTTCGGTGCCAACGTCGTTGAGATCACTGATCCAGCCGAATCCGGAGCGCTCTGCGGCGGCGATGAAACGCTCCGTGGTCCCGGTCATCTCCCGGGTGCGACGCACCCTGATCGGGCCGCTGTCCCCGTGGGCGGGGCCCGTGAAATCGAGGTCGGTCTCGATGGCGCGGAAGCTGTCGAGGACGTCGGACCAGGCCCAGCCCGGCAGGGCGAGGCGGTCGAAGTCGCGCGGCAACCCGCGGCAGAAATAGCCACCGTTGACCGCGCCGGAACCGCCGACCGTCGCCCCGCGCACGAGTGGATGCCGGCGCACCGGCCGATCGGTCAGGCTGGTCTGATAGCGCCGGACCAGTGGGCTGCCGACCCCTATCGGCAGCTGGAAGCCGTTGGCGGTTTGGGCGAGCAGTCCCGGATCGTCGAGGGCCGGGCCCGCCTCGAGGACGGTCACCACGCGGCTGGGATCGACCGAAAGGCGCTCGGCAACAACCGATCCAGCACTGCCGGCACCGACGATCAGCACGTCGCTGTGCGGGGCGGCGTTCATCAAGGACGGGTCAAGGTGGCGGCTAGCTCCGAATCTGCGGTTTCAGCGCGCGCAGGTTGCGCTCCCGCAGCACACCCCACCACAACCCGAGACCGTACGCCAGGTCGTCGACGCGCTTGAGCAACAGATACGTCAGCAGGCCGATCGGCTCCGCGTCGTCCCCGATGGCGTCGCGGCGGCGCAGCCAGTCCACCACGCCGTCCATGATCGCCGCGACCAGCACGACACGCCGGAAATGTCGCGACACCGTGGCGGCGATCAGTGCCAGCGGCCAGTAATGGCGGCACAGGGCCGACGCCAGCTGCAGCGCCGCCGACCACAGGCCGCGGGCCGCGATCACCACGACGTCGGTGATCGAGGTGTCGGCACCGCGCATCGCCCTGGCGATCCGGCGACCCGTCAAGACGGCGAAGACCACGGAGGCCAGCTGCGACAGGCTGGTCCCGAACGCCACCAGGATCCAGGTCATCAGCGCCCAGCCGGAGATCACCACCGGCGCCGTCTTGTCCGGGTGGCGGACCGAGAGCGGGGCCGCCGAGCCGCCGTAGAAGGCCTTGCGCGCCAGCCAATCCCTCAGTTCGGTGCGGTGGTCGTGGGCGACCAGCGCGATGGGCTCGTAGCGCAGCCGGGCGCCGGCTTCGATGAGCCGCCAACACAGGTCGACGTCCTCGCCGGACTGCAGCGTCTCGTCGAACCCACCGACCGCGCGCAGGGCGGAACACCGACAGATGATCGCCGCGCTGGGCACGTAGGACACGGTGCTGTGGGGCAGTACCGGGGCTTCGCGCTCGCCGAGGTCGAGCGAGGAGTGCACCGCCTCATAACGCGCCACCACATTCTCACTGTGCGACAAACCGACGATGCGCGGCGCGGCCAGCGCGACGGTCGGATCACAGAAATGCCCGAGCAGCGCCTCCAGCCACCCGCGCCGGGGCGCGACATCGGAATCCAGGAAGGCGACGTAGTCGGTGGTGCAGGCGGCCAGCCCGGTGTTGCGGGCGGCGGCCGGACCCCGGCTGCGCGAGTGCCGCAGCACCTCCACGTCGCAGTGGGCGCCGACGAAATCGTCCGGTTCGATGGGCGGGAACGAGCCATCGTCCACCACGATGACCCGCAGGCCGCGCAGCGAGCTCACCAGGCGTCGCACTCCGGACAGGTTGTCTCGCACCGGGATTACCACAGTGACGTCGTGGTGCGACGGACCACCCGCCGGCCGCGGATGCGCGACCGTGGCGTCCAGCAGCGTGCGGGCCAGCTGCGCGCTGACGTCGTCGCGGACCTTCAGCCGGCCGTCGCACAGCATGTCCTGGGCGGCCGGCGCGAGCTTGAGCAGCCGGGTCGGCGAACCGCCGAGCAGCGCGGAGCCGTCGCCGAGCACCCGCACGCGGCGATCGACCTGGACGGCGAAGCCGTCCGGCAGCCGGGGCGCGGGCGCGGTCACGTCAGCATCCCGTCGCGCCCGGGTGACCAACGGTCTACCCGGCGGACACACCGGTCGACCATCTCGGCGAGGATGCGCTCCCCCTCGGCGGCGGTCGCGGTGGTCGGGTCTCCAAGCACGCCCACGGGGCTGACCGCGGCCACTCCTCCGCGGCGCATCGACGGCAGCAGTTCGGCGAGCGGCGCCCGGTTGCCGGTGAGCCACCGATCGGTCAGCACGTCGCCCGGCGAGATGTGCAGCAACAGCGAGGTTTCGGTGTGGCCGGCGTGGGCGTCGCCGCCGGCGGCCAGGCATGGACACCAGCCGGCGTCGCGACCCTCGGCGCGCAGCCGGGCCACCGCGACGCTCAGCGCGGCGGTGTTGCCGCCATGGCCGTTGACGAAGACCAGGCGCCCGGCCCAGCCAGCGGCCGACCGGCCGTACTCCACCAGCAGCGTCGTCAGGGCTTCGGTCCCGATCGAGATGGTTCCGGCGAAGCTCTGGTGCTCGCCGCTGGCGCCGTAGGCGATGGCCGGCGCCACCAGCCAGTCGCGCCCGAGGCGCGCCCTGGCCCCGCGGGCGACCGCGGTTGCGATCCGGGTGTCGGTATCCAACGGCAGGTGCGGACCGTGCTGTTCGGTCGACCCCAGCGGGACCAATACCGACGGCGAGGTGCCCGACAGCTGGCTTGACGTCGCCATTGCCAATTCGCCGAGTACGGGCACTCGGTGATGGTAGGACGAATTCACCTGGCGTGCACCGATTGTTGTCCGTTGAAAATGATTTTTTTCTGGCTGGTTCATGCGGCGTTCGAAATCAATGCTCGTCCGTCACGGACACCACGCTTGTACCACGGTGTGGGCGGGCCATCATTCTCGGGAAATCTGCCCGGGATATCGGTGATTGGCGCCTACGCGCCGCCGCCGTCCGGGACGCCGAGCGCCCTGGTGAAGCCGGGCGGCACGAGGATGTCGTCCGGGCCAAGGTCGTGGACGCTGCCACGCCCCAGACCCATCAGCGCCGAGTCGATGCCGCCGCGCAGGATGTCGAGCACGTTCTCCACGCCCGCCTGCCCGGCCGCGGCCAGGCCCCACAGGTACGCGCGACCGATCATCACCGCGCGGGCCCCGAGCGCCACCGCCTTCACGACGTCACTGCCGCGGCGGATGCCGCCGTCGAGCAGCACCTCGACCTGATCGCCCACCGCGGCGGCCACCGCGGGCAGGGCGCGGATCGACGCCGGCGTTCCGTCCAGGTTGTTGCCGCCGTGGTTCGACACCGAAATCGCCGAAACTCCAGCGTCCACGGCCCTTTTCGCGTCGTCGACGCGTATCACGCCCTTGAGCATGAACGGCCCGCCCCACAGCTCGCGGAGCCAGGCGATGTCCTCCCACGTCGGGGGCGGCGTGCCCATCCACTCCCCGTAGGCCGCGAAGAACGGCGGGCCGGGTTCGCCGCGGCGCGCCTGGTTGGGCACGCGCAGGTCCGGCGGGCGCAGCGTCTTGCCGTACTTCCACAGCCAGCGGGGCTTGAAGACGGCCTCCGGCGACTGGCGCAGGATGGTCCGCAGGTTCATCTCCTCGGGGATCTTCGGGCTGCCCCAGTCGCGGCCGTGGGAGAACGACCAGTCGGTGGTGGCGATCAAGCCGACCGCACCGGCCTGCCGGGCCCGCTCCACCCGCTCGGCGATCGCGTCGCGCCCGCCCAGCCAGTAGACCTGGAAGAAGACCTTGGGGTTGGCGGCGATGACGTCCTCGATCGGTTTGCTCGCGAACGAGGACAGTCCCATCGCCGTGCCGCGCGCCGCCGCGGCCCGCGCGACGGCAACCTCGCCGTCGGGGTCGACGGCCTGCACGCCGGTGGGCGAGATCAGCACCGGCAGCGAAATATCCTGTCCCATAACGGTGGTCGACAGGTCACGCTTTTCCGGCGCGCCCACGACGTGGGGGGCGAACCCGAGTTCGCTGAAGGCCTCGACGTTGCCTGCGACGGTGATTCCCTTTTCGCTGCCCGCAACCAGCGCGGAATACACGGATTTCGGGAGCCGCCGTTTCGCGCGTTGCTGCGCGATGGCGACGGTCTCGAACCACTGGTCGGCCATGGCTAGACCGGGCTTTCGTTGCACAGGCGGGCGGGCGGCGCGTCCGGCGGTCGCACCGACAGCGTCAGCGGCACCGGCTGCCGGACCCGGCGCCCGTGGGAATGGTCGGCGCGGGGACGCGGCGTCTCCCGCTGCCGGGCCAGCGCCGACGCGCTGTGCCCCTGGACGCATTCGGGATCCGGCCCGTCCATCGGCAGCCCGGTGAAGAACTTGGCCGCCATGCACCCGCCCCGGCAGGCGTCGTAGTGCCCGCAGCTGCCGCAGGCGCCCGCGGACTGCGGTTCGCGCAACTCGCGGAACAGCGGTGCGTTCTTCCAGACGTTGTCGAATCCACCGTCGCTCAACACGTTTCCGGCCAGGAAGCGGTCGTGGATGGCGAACGGGCAGGCGTAGACATCGCCCACCGGGTCGATCAGGCACACCACCCGGCCGGCACCGCACATGTTCAGGCCGGCCAGCGCGCCGGCCGAGCCCAGCGGGGACAAGTGGAAGAAGGAATCACCGGTGAGCACCCGCTCCCCCTTGGCCACCAGCCAGTCATACAGCTGGACCTGCTGGGCGGCGGTGGGGTGCAGGTCCTCCCAGACGTCCGCGCCCCGCCCCGACGGACGCAGGCGGGTGATCCGCAGGGTCGCACCGTAACGGCGTGCCAGCGCGGCGAATTCGTCGAGCTGGTCGACGTTGTGCCGGGTGACCACCACCGAGATCTTGGCGTCCGCGAAGCCCGCCGCCGCCAGGTTCTCCAGCGCACGCACCGCCATGTCGAAGGAGCCGGGTCCCCGGACCGCGTCGTTGACCTCCGCGGTGGCGCCGTCGAGCGAGATCTGGACGTCGACGTAGTCGCTGGCTGCCAGCCGGGTGGCCACCTCTTCGGTGATGCGGACGCCGTTGGTGGAGAACTTCACCCCGACGTGGTGCGCGGTGGCGTAGTCGACCAGCTCCCAGAAGTCCGGCCGCACGGTCGGCTCCCCGCCGCCGATGTTGACGTAGAACACCTGCATGCGTTCCAGCTCGTCGATGATGTCCATGCACTGCCGGGTGGACAGCTCCCGCGGATCCCGCTTACCCGACGACGAAAGGCAGTGCACGCACGCCAGATTGCAGGCGTAGGTCAACTCCCACGTCAGGCAGATGGGCGCATCCAGCCCGCTCTCGAACTGCTCGATGAGCCGCGGCACTCTGGCCAGTCCGGCGGTCATGGGGCCTCCTGAGGAACCAACATCGACGAATCGGCCAACACGCCCAGCGCCTGCAGGTACGGCGCCTCACCCGAGTCGTCCACGCCCGCCGCGCGGCAGGCGGAGTGCACGTCGGGATGGTCAGCCAGGGACCGCACCACCGTCAGGATGGTGCGGTTCTTCAGAAACGACAGCTTGCGGGTGCCGAAGTGATAGAGCAGCGCCCCGAACGGTTCGGGTCGAACCGCCACCTGCGGGTGCAGCCGCCAGCCGCGGTCGGGGTCGAACACGCGGTCAGTAGACCCCGCACATGCCGTCGATGGACACCTCTTCGACCAGCGTCTCGGCGACGAGCTGGGTCTCGGTCTCGGTCTCGTGGTCCATGGGTCTTTGCCTTTCGCCGGGTCTTGACAACGATGGGACTTGGGTCACAAGCTTCGTCAGAATATGGCATCGAGTGCCGAAATGGAAGGGCGGGGTCTCATGGGGCCGCAGCCGCGGGTGGGCCGTCGCCGCTCGACCACGCCCCACCACATCACCGACGTCGCCATCGAGCTGTTCAGCGCCCGCGGTTTCGCCGACGTCAGCGTCGACGACGTCGCGCACGCCGCCGGCATCTCGAGGCGGACCCTGTTCCGCTACTACGCCTCCAAGAACGCCATCCCGTGGGGCGACTTCGACACCCACCTCGCGCACCTGAGCGACCTGCTCGACGACGTCGATCCGCGGGTGCCGCTGGGTCAGGCATTGCGCGATGCACTGTTGGCGTTCAACACCTTTGACGAGTCCGAGACCGCGCGACACCGCCAGCGCATGCGGGTGATACTGCAAACGGCCGAGCTGCAGGCCTACTCGATGACCATGTACGCCGGCTGGCGCGAGGTGATCGCCGGTTTCGTGGCCCGCCGGTCGGACCGCAAGACGACCGACCTGCTGCCCCGGACCGTTGCCTGGACCATGCTGGGGGTGGCGCTGTCGGCCTACGAGCACTGGCTCGGCGACGAGTCCGTGCCGCTGCCGACCGCGCTGGGCCAGGCGTTCGACGTGGTGGCCACCGGGTTGCACGGGCTGGATCGATGACCGCCGACCACCTGCTGAACACCCTGCGCGCGCAGGGGCGGTTCTGCGCGGGCTCCGGCTCGCCGATGTACGGCGAGCTTTTCGAGCTGGTGGCCCGCGACGTCGCCGCCGGCGGGGTCTTCGCGGCCGTCTTGTCCGGGCACGAGGACGCCCCCTCCCGCCTCGCGGTGCCGCTGCGGCTGCTCGGCGGCCTGCACCGGTTGGTGCTCGACGGCCGGGCTGAGCAGCTGCGCCGGTGGTATCCCAGCACGGGCGGCAGCTGGGACGCCGAACGGGCGTGGCCCGACATCGTGGACGTCGCGGCCGGCCACACCGAAACGCTGCGGGCGGCGTTGCGGCAACCGCCCCAGACCAACGAGGTCGGGCGCTCCGCCGCACTCATCGGCGCCCTGTTGCGCATCAACGGTGAATCAGACCTGCCGATAAGGCTTTTCGAGATCGGGACCAGCGCGGGACTCAACCTGCGCGCGGACCGCTACCGGTACCGCTTCGCCGGAGGAGAGTGGGGGCCCAGCGATTCGCCGGTGACCATCACCGACGCATGGCGCGGCGCTCTGCCGCCCGGCGGCGGGGTGCGCATCGTCGAGCGGCACGGCTACGACATCGCACCCGTCGACGTCACCGCAGCCGACGGGGAGCTCACCGTGTTGAGCTACGTCTGGCCCGACCAGACGGCCCGGCTCGAACGGCTGCGCGGCGCCATCGAGGTCGCCCGGCAGGTGCCGGCACGGCTGGCGCGCCAGACCGCGGCCGACGCGGTCGCCGGCCTGGCGCCTGCCGAGGGCGCGCTGACGGTGCTGTGGCACTCGATCACCTGGCAGTACCTGTCCGAGGAGGAGCGCGAGACGGTGCGCGCCCGGGTCCGGGCGGTGGGCGCACAGGCGGACGCGCGGTCGCCGTTCGTGCACCTCACGCTGGAGCCGGCGCGCGGCGGCCCCGACTCACCGATCCGGTTCCTGGTGCGGGCGCGCCGGTGGCCCGGGGGCGAGCTGCAGGTTCTCGGCGAATGCCACCCGCACGGTCCGCCGGTGCACTGGCGGTAGCCAGTCAGCCCAGCACGTCGGAAATGGGTGCGCCGGCTGCGATCTTGCCGCGGACCTTCATGACCTTGCCTGGCATCCCGCCACCGACGACGCCGACCAACACCCCGTCGCGCTCGTAGTAGGCCAGGAACTTGCGGCCGTCGTCCTCGACGAGGTGGACGGTGTCGGTGGCCTCCGGTTCTCCCAGGCACTGGATCTTCACGTCGTACTGGTCGCTCCAGAAGTACGGGACGACGACCGCGGCCGACGACACGTCCTGGCCCAGCATCGCGGGCACCACGACGCGGGTCTGGTCGGCGACATTGCTCCAATGTTCCACGCGCGCTTGATGTCCCGTCGCATCGCGCCAGGAGGCGACGTCACCGAGCGCCCACACGTTGGGCGCGCTGGTCCGTCCGGCCTGGTCGCAGAGCACGCCGTTGTCCACCTCGACGCCGCTGCCCTCGAGCCAGCCGGTCGCCGGGTGCGACCCGATGCCGATCACCACCAGGTCGGCCGCCAGCTCGGAGCCGTCGGACAGCACCACGGTGTCCACCCGCTCGTCGCCGCGCACGTCGGCCACCCCGACGCCGAGGCGGACGTCGACCCCTTCCTCGCGGTGCAGCCGCGCGACCAGCCCACCGATCTGCTCGCCGAGCACCGACGCCAGGGGCGTCGGCTGGGGCTCGACCAACACCACGTCCACCCCGAGGCTGCGCAGGCTGGCCGCCACCTCGCAGCCGATGAAGCCGGCGCCGACGATCACGGCGCGCCGCGCGGCGGACGCGTGTTCGCGCAGCGCCAGGCTCTCGTCGAACGTGCGCAGCACCCGGATGCCCTCCAGATCAGGCAGCGTAGGGATGCGCCGCGGCACCAGGCCGGTCGCGATGACGAGTTCGTCGTAGCCGATCACGGACCCGTCGGCCAGCGCCACCGTCTGCGCCGCGGTGTCCAGGCCGGTGGCCGCGGCGCCGAGCCGCAGGGTGATGTCGTTCTCGTCGTACCACTCGCGGGGTTTGAGGGCCACGTCGTCGACTTCTTTGCGCAGCACCTCTTTTGACAGCGGCGGGCGATCGTAGGGCAGGTGCACCTCGTCGCTGACGATCGTGACGCGGCCCGCGTAACCCGACCGGCGAAGCTGCTCGGCGGTCCGGGCGGCGGCCAGACCGCCACCGACGATCACGATTCCTTTGCTAGCGGTCACGTGGAGTTCATACCACGCAGGCCGGTCAGTACTTCAAGGCGCCCTTGTCCACGGGCACCTGCGTGCCGGTGAGGGTGCCCGCGCCGTCGCCAGCTAGCCACGCCACAACATCGGCCACCTCATCGGGGGTCATGAAGCCGTTGGGCTGCAAGGGCATCGGGGGAAAGCTGTGCACGAAGCTGGGATGGCGGGCAAATATCTCCATCATCGCCTCCGGCTCGATCATCGGGGTGTCGACCGAATACGGATGGATGGAGTTGACGCGGATGTTGTATTCGCCGAGCTCGATGGCGAGCGTGTTGGTCAGCGCGGTGAGACCGTGCTTGCTGGCCGAGTAATGCCCGTTGCCGGGCGTGGCTTTCAGCCCCGCCGACGAGCTGACCACCACGATCGACCCCCCGTTGCCGGCCTCGATCATCGCGGGCACGGTGGCCCGCAGGGTGCGCCAGGTGCCAGTCAGGTTGACCCCGATCACCGTGTCCCACTGCTCGTCGGTGAGCTCCCAAACCCGGCCCCAGCTCAGGACTCCGGCGTTGGCCACCACGATGTCGAGCCGGCCGAATTGTTCGACGCCGTCGGCCACGAGCTGGCGCAGGGCGGCGTCGTCCCGGATGTCCACTTCGCGCGCCAACACCTTGCGCCCCTCGGCTTCCACCAGGCGGACCGTCTCGGCGAGGTCCTCCGGCGTAGCGGGCGTGTAGGTGAGGCACTTCGACGCCGGCGCACAGATGTCGAGCGCGATGATGTCGGCACCCTCGCGGGCCAGCCGCACCGCGTGCGAACGGCCCTGGGCGCGGGCGGCGCCGGTGATGAACGCGACCCGCCCCTGCAGTGATCCAGTCACGGAGTCAGGCTAGCAGCGGAACTGAAACCTGTTCTAACTCGGCCGGCGATCAGATTTCGGAGATGATCTGGGCCCGCCGGCTGCTGTACTCCTGGTCGGTCAGCGCGCCGCTGGCGCGCAGCGTCTCGAGTTCCTGCAGCCGTTGAGCGATCGATGGTTGCGGGGGCGTGACCACCGGTGCGGGCCCGCCGGCAGTCGCCGGTTGGGGGGCCGGCTGGGCGGCCGGCGCCTGTTGTTCGGCCGCCCGGCGCACCACCGCCTGAATCTGCTGGCGCAGCACCGGATTCGACCGGATGTCCACCATCCGGTTCAGCGGGACGTTGTTGGCCTTGAGGATCTGCAGGATCTCCATCAACGGGCCGGCCTGCCCGCTCAGGTCGTAGCTCTGGTTGTCTTCGGACACCGTGAACTGGGCGGGCACCAGGCCGTTGACCAAAGCGCTTCGCTCCCAGTCGATTAGGTATTCATTGGTGGTGGGATTGACCAGCACCACCAATTTGCGTGCGTTGAGGTTGCCCAGCCGGGTCACGCTGGCGATCACCCGGTCCTCGCTGTCGAACGGCAGGAACCCGGGCCCGGCGATGTGCAGGTGCACCTTGACCACCTGCTGGTTGTTGATCCACGTCCCGGTCTCGGTGACGCCGGTGATCTGGGCGAGGGCCAGCACCCCGCTTTGTTCGAGCGCCGCGGTCTTGGCCGAGGACTTCGCGCCGTAGTTGGCCAGTGCGAGCGCGACCAGCACGTCGGCCACGGTGACGAGGAGACCGACATAGAACATCCACTGCAACAGGCTGCCGAGCCCGAGGGTGAAATAGACGATCAGGAAAATCGGCCCGACCAGGCCGCCGCACAGTAAAACCACCAACTGTGCCTTCAGGTAGCGCGCCAACACGAGTGTCTCCTTACACTGGCCGAATTTCCGTGTCAGATTAGCTGTCGCGGTCTCAGCACGACTCGCATACGCGCGAACGGCCGGAGTGTCAGTCCACCCTGGGTATCAGCGGCGGCGCGGGACGCGCCGACGACCCCGCCGAAGTCCCCGGGGTGGGCGAATGGGCCGACACCATTTTCACCGGTGTGCCGGTCGATACCGGCATCGCCGGGGCCGCGGCGGCCTGCGGTGTCTCAACCTGGGCGGGCGTCGAGACGAGCGGGTTGACCGTCGTCGGAGGGGTCGCTACCGGCTGCGAGGCGGCCGGGGCGTAGGCGGGCGTCACCATATTCACCGGCGTCGCGGGCGTGGCGGCCGGGGCCAGCCCGGCCGGCCCCGCGGCGTCGGCGACCACCGTCGGGCCGGCCGCTGCCGGATTGCCCGCGATCGCCGAAGCCGGCGCGATCGCCGACATCAGGGGGGCCGCCGGTACGCCCGGCGCCGAACCGCCCGCGGCCGCCGCCGCCGGCAGCTGCGCGGCCATCGACGCGGGTGCCCCCGCGGCCTGCAACGGCGTGGTGTTGGCGGCCTCGGTGGCCAGGTATTGCGCCGCGCCGCCATTCATCAGTTGCACGAACTGGTTGTGAAACGCCGCGGCCTGCGCGCTGAGCGCCTGATATACCTGAGAGTGCGCGCCGAACAGCGCCGCGATGCCCGCGGACACCTCGTCGGCGCCCGGGGCCAGCACGGTCGACGTCGGGCCCATCGCCATCGAGTTCGCCGACGTGATCGTCCAGCCGATCCTGGCTAGATCCGACGCCGCTGCCTCCACGTATTCAGGCGTCGCGAATACGAAGGACATCCGAACCTCCCGGTCATCTTCCGCCCCCGACTCCCTTACCGAGGAATCGTAGCGGAGCCGGCCGCGTTCGGCCCGGTAAAACGCATAAAGCCCGGATTGCCGCAATCGGCAATCCGGGCTTTAGCGCGGACGAACTACTTGATGATCTTGACGACCCGGCCGGCGCCGACGGTGCGGCCACCCTCGCGGATCGCGAACCGCAGACCCTCGTCCATGGCGACGGGCTGGATCAGCTTGACCGAGATGTTGGTGTTGTCACCGGGCATCACCATCTCGGTGCCCTCCGGCAGTGTCACCACACCGGTCACGTCTGTGGTGCGGAAGTAGAACTGCGGACGGTAGTTGTTGAAGAACGGCGTGTGCCGGCCGCCCTCATCCTTGGACAGGATGTAGACCGAGCCCTCGAACTCGGTGTGCGGCGTGGTGGTGCCGGGCTTCGTGACGACCTGACCGCGCTCGACGTCCTCGCGCTTGATACCGCGCAGCAGCAGACCGACGTTGTCACCGGCCTGCCCCTGGTCGAGCAGCTTGCGGAACATCTCCACACCGGTGACCGTGGTCTTGGTGCTGGTCGGCCGGATGCCGACGATCTCGACTTCCTCGTTCACGTTGATCACGCCGCGCTCGACACGACCGGTGACCACAGTGCCACGACCGGTGATCGTGAACACGTCCTCCACCGGCATCAGGAACGGCTTCTCGGTCTCGCGGACCGGGTCCGGGATCGACTCGTCGACCGCGTCCATCAGCTGCTCGACGGACTCGACCCACTTCGCGTCGCCCTCGAGCGCCTTGAGCGCCGACACCCGAACGACCGGGGCGTCCTCGTCGAACTCCTGGGCGGCCAGCAACTCGCGGACCTCCATCTCGACGAGCTCCAGCAGCTCCTCGTCGTCGACCATGTCGGCCTTGTTCAGCGCCACCAGGATGTAGGGCACGCCCACCTGACGCGCCAGCAGCACGTGCTCGCGGGTCTGCGGCATCGGGCCGTCGGTGGCGGCGACCACCAGGATCGCGCCGTCCATCTGGGCGGCGCCGGTGATCATGTTCTTGATGTAGTCGGCGTGGCCGGGGGCGTCGACGTGGGCGTAGTGCCGCTTGTCGGTCTGGTACTCCACGTGGGAGATGTTGATGGTGATACCGCGCTGACGCTCCTCGGGCGCGTTGTCGATCTGGTCGAACGCGCGGGACTCGTTCAAGTCCGGGTACTTGTCGTGCAGAACCTTGGTGATAGCCGCGGTCAGCGTCGTCTTGCCGTGGTCAACGTGACCGATGGTCCCAATGTTGACGTGCGGCTTCGTCCGCTCGAACTTCGCCTTCGCCACTTCGTTGTCCTCCTGGACTTGTTGGTGCTTGTTAAAGCAGTGTTGGTGTTTTCAGTTGTGCCGCGCCCAAGGCTTTGCAATGACCCGGCAAGATTACTCCGAGCAGATGTTTACTGACCCGTCGCCTTCGCGATGATCTCCTTCGACACGTTCGCCGGCACTTCGGCGTAGGAGTCGAACACCATGGAGTAGTTCGCCCGGCCTTGGGTCTTGGACCTCAGGTCGCCGACGTAGCCGAACATCTCCGACAGCGGCACGTGCGCCCTGACGACGCGTGCACCGCTCCGCTCCTCCATGGCCTGGATCTGGCCACGGCGAGAGTTCAGGTCGCCGATCACGTCGCCCATGTAGTCCTCGGGCGTGGTGACCTCGACGGCCATGATGGGTTCCAGGATCACCGGCTGTGCTTGCGCGGCAGCCTTTTTCAGCACCTGCGAACCGGCGATCTTGAACGCCATCTCCGAGGAGTCCACCTCGTGGAAGGCGCCGTCGAGCAGCGTGACCTTGAGGTTCACCAGCGGGTAACCGGCCAGCACGCCGTACTGCATCGCGTCCTGCGCGCCCGCGTCCACCGACGGGATGTACTCCCGGGGGATGCGGCCACCGGTGACCTTGTTCTCGAACTCGTAGGTGGCGCCGTCCTCGCCGGTGAACGGCTCGAGGTTGATGATCACCTTCGCGAACTGGCCGGAGCCACCCGTCTGCTTCTTGTGGGTGAACTCGACGTTGTTCGCGGCCCGCTTGATGGTCTCCTTGTAGGCCACCTGTGGCTTACCGACGTTGGCCTCGACCTTGAATTCGCGGCGCATGCGGTCCACCAGGATGTCCAGGTGCAGCTCGCCCATCCCGCCGATCACGGTCTGGCCGGTCTCCTGGTCCAGGTGCACCTTGAACGTCGGGTCCTCTTCGGCGAGCTTCTGGATCGAGAGGCTCAGCTTCTCCTGGTCGCTCTTGGTCTTGGGCTCGATGGCCACCTCGATGACCGGGTCCGGGAAGGTCATCGACTCCAGTACGACCTGGTCGTTCGGGTCGCTCAGGGTGTCGCCGGTGGTGGTGTCCTTCAGGCCGATCACCGCGTAGATGTGACCCGCCGACGCGGTCTCCACCGGGTTCTCCTTGTTGGAGTGCATCTGGAACAGCTTGCCCAGCCGCTCCTTCTTGCCCTTGGTGGAGTTGATGACCTGACTGCCGGAGTCGACCTTGCCCGAGTACACCCGAACGTAGGTGAGCTTGCCGAAGAACGGGTGCGTGGCGACCTTGAACGCCAGCGCCGAGAACGGCTCGTCGGTGGACGGCTTGCGGATGACCTCGACGTCCTCCTTGCCGGGCGCGTGGCCGACGGCCGGCGGCACGTCCAGCGGCGAGGGCAGGTAGTCGATGACCGCATCCAGCATCGGCTGCACGCCCTTGTTCTTGAACGCGCTGCCGCACAGCACCGGGTAGGCCTCCGAGCTGATGGTCAGCTTGCGGAGTGCGCCCTTGATCTCCTCGACGGTGAGTTCCTCGCCGCCCAGGTACTTCTCCAGCAGCGACTCGTCGGTCTCGGCGACGGCCTCGAGCAGCTTGGTGCGGTACTCGTCGGCCTTCTCCCGCAGGTCGGCGGGGATGTCGACGACGTCGTACTTCTCACCGAGCTTGGCCTCCGCGCTCCACACCTTGGCCTTCATCTCGACCAGGTCGACGACGCCCTCGAAGTCGCCTTCGGAGCCGACCGGCAGCTGGATCGGGATGACGTTGGCGCCCAGGCGCTCTTCCATCGTGCGCACCGAGAAGTAGAAGTCGGCGCCGATCTTGTCCATCTTGTTGACGAAGCAGATCCGCGGGACGTCGTACTTGTCGGCCTGGCGCCACACCTGCTCGGACTGCGGCTCGACACCCTCCTTGCCGTCGAAGACGGCCACGGCACCGTCGAGCACGCGCAGGCTGCGCTCCACCTCGACGGTGAAGTCGACGTGCCCGGGGGTGTCGATGATGTTGATCTGGTTGTCGTTCCAGAAGCAGGTGGTGGCGGCGGAGGTGATGGTGATTCCGCGCTCCTGCTCCTGCTCCATCCAGTCCATGGTGGCGGCGCCATCGTGGACCTCACCGATCTTGTAGCTGATACCGGTGTAGTAGAGGATGCGCTCCGTCGTCGTCGTCTTGCCGGCGTCGATGTGCGCCATGATGCCGATGTTGCGGACCTTGGTCAGGTCGGTCAGCACGTCCTTCTGTGCCACAGAAGTCTTCCCACTCTTTCGATTGCTTGGTTGCTGTCTTGGTTGCGCCCGGCCACTCTGCCAGTTCGGCGCCGGACGCCGCCTTTACCAGCGATAGTGCGCGAAGGCGCGGTTGGCCTCGGCCATCTTGTGGGTGTCCTCACGCCGCTTGACGGAGGCTCCCAGGCCGTTGCTGGCGTCCAGGATCTCGTTCGCCAGCCGCTCGACCATCGTCTTCTCCCGGCGCTGCCGCGAGAAGCTGACAAGCCAGCGCAGCGCCAGCGTGGTGGACCGGTCCGGACGGACCTCGACCGGCACCTGGTAGGTCGCACCGCCGACGCGGCGGCTGCGCACCTCCAGCGCGGGCTTGACGTTGTCGAGGGCGCGCTTGAGCGTGATCACAGGATCGGTGCCCGTCTTGTCCCGGGCATTCTCGAGCGCTCCATAAACAATGCGCTCGGCCAGCGATTTCTTCCCCTGCAGGAGGACTTTGTTCACCAGCTGGGTGACCAGCTGCGACCCGTAGACCGGGTCGTTGACCAACGGACGCTTCGGCGCGGGCCCCTTGCGCGGCATCAGCTCTTCTCCTTCTTGGCGCCATAACGGCTGCGAGCCTGCTTGCGGTTCTTGACCCCCTGGGTGTCGAGCGAACCGCGAATGATCTTGTACCGCACACCGGGCAGGTCCTTGACTCGGCCACCACGGACCAGCACCATCGAGTGCTCCTGCAGGTTGTGGCCCTCGCCCGGGATGTAGGCGGTGACCTCGACCTGGCTGGTCAGCTTGACGCGCGCGACCTTCCGAAGCGCCGAGTTCGGCTTCTTCGGAGTGGTGGTGTACACGCGAGTGCATACGCCACGGCGCTGCGGGCTGCCCTTCAGGGCCGCGGTCTTGACCTTGGCGATCTTGTCGCGGCGACCCTTGCGGACCAGCTGCTGAATCGTTGGCATCTACCGGCTTTCTGTGTTCGTGTTCGGTGCCTGTCGGCTGTTCTCAAGTCTTCGTACTGCAGTTTTGCCCTGCCGCACTACCCCGCGGCCGGGTGTGTCGCACGCGCTGCGCACCGGAGAAGATCCGATGCATCGTGGACATGCGAATTCGCCCGGCATCCACTTCCTTACGGTTAGGCGCCGTAAGCCGCCAGGCACGAGCCTCCACAATACCCGCCGCCGGTCTCGCAGGTCAAAGCGGCGGTTCGTGGCGATCGCAAGCGCGGCCGTGGCGATCGCAAGCGCGGCCGTGGTGGTCGCAAGCGCGGCGAAGCCGGGCGCAGCGGGCCGCCACAGTCGATGCGAGCCGGGCGCAGCGGGTCGCCACCATCGGACCTAACCTCTTGCGGTGTTGTGCGCGACGCGCCGCTCCATGCCCGCCGCCAGCCGCAGCACCATGTCCGAGAACAGCGCGTCGGTGTCGATGTCGTCCATCACACCGGTCATCTCCAGCAGCACGAAGCCGTGCAGCGCGGACCAGAACTCCAGCGAAGCGTGGAAGGCCTCCTCGCCGTCGAGACCGTAGGAGGACAGCACCGAGATCACCGGCGCGGCCGCGCCCCTGGTCACCGCCGTGTACTCGGGATCCTCACCGCCGAACGGCATCCGGGTGAACGCCGAGTACCGGCCGGGGTGGTGATGGGCGTAGCTGCGGTAGGCGCCCGCCATGACCAGCACGGCGTCGTCGCGGGCGCGACCCTCGCCGACCCTGTTCAGCATCGTGATGATGTCGTCGATGACGCGGATCCGCACCGCGCGGCGCAGGTCCTGCAGGCTGTCCACGTGGTTGTACAGCGACGGCCCCTTGGTGCCGAGTTGCGTCGCCAGCGCGTTGATGGTGAGGGCGTCCCAGCCCTCCCGGTCCAGGAAGGTGAGCGCGCCGTCGATGATGCCTTCGCGGCTCAGCTTGGCAGGGCGCGAGCCCGTTCTCCCCCCGCGCGGACGCCCGGCCGCGGAGGCCGTTTCCGGCTGAGCTGCCATGGCGGGGGCCCTTCGCTTGCGTTCATCGGGGTGCTTAACTAATGACTCTAGTTGACGCCGGGCGCGAAACTGTTTCAGCCATGGCCGGATGGACGTAATCTCATCGAGCAGATCCACCCGTCACTAAAGGGGGCCCGCAGTGAAGTGGACAACCGTCGCCGGGTCGCTGGCAACCTGTGTCATCACCGTCGCCGCAATCCCCGCCCCCGCCGCACACGCCAAGAACGGCGACACCCACGTCGTCGGGGAGGGCATCGAGCAGACGCTGGATTGCAATGACGCCACCCTGCTGGTCAACGGCACCCGTAACAACGTGACGGCGCTGGGCAACTGCTACGCGGTGACGGTGATGGGCTCGTCCAACACCGTCGTCGCCGACTCGGTCTCGCACGACATCACCGTCTACGGCTACGACCAGACGGTGTTCTACCACGGCGGCTCGCCGTTCCTCTGGGACCGCGGCCGCGAGCTCGGGATGACCAACCGGCTTCAGCAGGTACCCGGCTGAGCCCGACACCGCACCGCCATTCGACCGAGGGGAATCGAGGAACATTGTCCGCCCACATCTTTGACCGCCCCTCGGGGCTGACCGCGTTCGCCATCGCCCCGGCCGTCGCGGCGGTATTGCTGGCCGGCTGCAGTTCGACGGCCAACCCGCCCACGAGTTCCACCACGACGACGAAGAGCAGTACGACGACAACGAGCGCCGGGGCGGCGCCGACGACGGGGTCGAGCGGGGCGAGCACCACCGCGTCGGTGGAGATCGGCAACACGCTCAACTACGGGTCGATGGGCACCACCACGGCGCTCGACTGCGCCAGCGGCAAGTCGCTGAACGTGGGCGGTTCGGACAACACCCTGACCGTCACCGGAGACTGCACGACGGTGACCGTCGGCGGCACGAACAACAAGATCACCCTGGACAAGGTCGACACCCGCATCAGCGTGGTGGGGCTGAACAACACCATCACCTACAAAGACGGTGAGCCCAAGGTCGACAACCTGGGCTCCGGCAACACCATCACCAAGGGCAGCTGAGCGGTAGTCGTTCGCCGGCATCGGTTTTCGCCGGGGTGCTGCGGGAGTATCCGGGGCATATGATCGTCCCAGCAGAACGGACTCCAGCCATGTTCCCCAGTACCACCAACCGCACCGGCGCGCTGGTTACGGCCTTCGTGGTACTGACCGGCGCCGTGACGCTTCCCGCGGCGGCGGCCGACCCCAATCCCGACGACCAGTTTGTGGCGCTGCTCGACCAGAAGGGCATCCCTGCTCTCGAGAACGTGCCGAGCCTCATCGCCACGGCCCATCGGATTTGCCGCCAACTCGATGGCGGAATGCCGGCCAGCGGCGTGGTCGATGACATGAAGCAACGGGCGTTCAATGCCAACTCGGCCGGCGGCCCATACCCTCCCGACCGCGTCATGCGCACCGTCGCCCGATTCATCTCCGCCTCGGTCGAGGCCTATTGTCCGAACAACCAACCGAAGATTGCTTCCCTGCAGTCCATGGCGAATCCCTTGCCCGGCGCGAGCGAACCGCCGCAGCGGAGCGATGCGGCCACGCACACCGCCGCATTCCACCCGATCGGCCCGGTGTCGGGACCGTTCCCGTCGGGAGAAACCGGCCAGCCGGACCCGCCCCAGCTTCCGCCACCGCCGCCGCCGACGGCCCAGATCATGACGCCACCCCGGCCCGCCACGACCCCGTCTCCACCGCAGCAACCGCTGCCGGCCCAGCAGGCGCCACCGGGACCGCAACAGGAGCCCAGTGCCCCCCAGCCGGGGATCCCTCCCGGCGGTGGTGGCGCCGGTCCGGAGCCGCCCCCCATGCCGCCCGGCAGGGTGCGGCTCGCGCCGTAAAGTCGGGAGCGGACGGGTCGCCTAACCGGCGGGCGCGCCGTGCCGGCCGGCACCCGCGGCGAACCGCCCCGCACCCTCGTTGGCCTCGGCGGCGACGCGGGAGATGCTGGCGAATTCGAAGTCGATCGCCTCGGATTCCGTTGCGCCCCACTGGTGTAGCGCCGAGAGCCGGTCCGATCGCAGGCACTGCTGCGGCAGCGCGGCCAGCTGCGCGGCCAGCTCCTCGGCCGCCTGCCGCGCCTGGCCGGTGGGCACCACGCGGTTGGCCAACCCCATCGCGAGCGCTTCGTCGGCCTTGACACCGCGGCCGGTGAGGATCATGTCCATCGCGCGGCTGTGCCCGATCAACCGCGGCAACCGCACGGTGCCGCCGTCGATCAGCGGCACCCCCCACCGCCGGCAGAACACCCCGAACACCGCATCCTCCTCGGCCACCCGCAGGTCGCACCAGATGGCCAGCTCCAGGCCCCCGGCGACGGCGTAGCCGCTCACCGCGGCGATCACGGGTTTGGACAACACCATCCGGGTCGGCCCCATCGGGCCCGGGCCCCTCCGGTGCACGGAGTTGGCCTCGGGGGTGCTGAAGGCCTTCAAATCGGCTCCGGCACAGAAGGTTCCACCGTCGCCCCACAACACCGCGACCGACGCGGTGTCGTCGCGGTCGAATTCGTCGAACGCCGCGTACAGCGCGGCCGCGGTGGGACCATTGACCGCGTTGCGCGCCGCCGGCCGGTTCAAGATGACCGTCGTCACCGGGCCGTTGCGCTCGATACGTACGGGATCGCTCATTGTGCCTCCGCAAATAGTGGTTCGCGCCGCTCGAGCAGCTCGGTGGCGAAGTCGTGGTACGCCGCACGCAGCCGGGCCCCGGGCCAGTCAACGGGCAGCAGTTCGTCGGGCAGGACCGGGTCGGTGAGCAGGTGTCGCACCGTGGCCGCCGCCACCACGAAACGGCCCGGAATGTCCGGCGCGGCGGCCATCTCGTCGAGCAACTCCTGACCGGCCCGCGCCCAGGCGGGCAGGTCCCACAGCTGGGCGGCCAGCCCGGTCGGGTCGTCGTCGCGGGCCCGCAGGACCCGGACCCGCGCGTCGATCTCGGGGTCCAGGTCGAGCTCCAGGTTGTCGGGGCGCATCCACACGCCTTCGCGGAGTTCACCGAACCGCTTGTCGTGCAATGCGGTTCGCAGCGCCGCGCGGGTACGCGCGTCGTTGCCCACGCTGGTCACGATGAGCGTGACCCACTCCCCGCGCCAGGGTCGGACCCGGGGGTCGATGGCGTCGTCCTGCCGCCGCTGGCGGGCCAGCAGGCGGTCCGAGAGCCGGTAGCCGTCGGCGGAGCGGATCAGGTCGCCGGCCCCGGCCATGCGCGTCAGCGCCACCCGCAGCGCGGTCTCCTTGATGCCGAAGTCGGAAGTGAGCCTGACCAATTCACTCGCGCTGGCGCACGCCGGGTGCGCCCCCAGCAGCACGCTGAGCACCACCGACCGGGCCGTCATGGTGGGCATGGCTATACCTGTGACGCCCGGCGGCCATAGTCACCGAAGGGCTCGTCGCGATGCCGGACCGCGTCGCGGAAGCCGTGCTCGGTGGCGTCGGCGACGAAGGCGTGGCCTTCCGGCGTGTGCCGGGCGACCCCGTCGAACACGGTGCTGACCATCCTGCTGGTGGCCACGCCCTGTTGCAGCAGAGCCGAATTGAGCGCGAGCTTGACCATGATCAGCTGGTTGACGGGCACCGCGGCGATCCGTTCCACCAGCCGCTCGGTGCGCTCGTCGAGGTCGGCCGGGTCCGGCGCCTCGACCGCCAGACCCCATTCGGCGGCCTGGGCGCCGGTGATGCAGTCGCCGGTGAACAGCAGGCGCTTGGCGCGCTGGTCGCCGAGCCGGTGCGCCCACAACCCGGCCGCGGGGACGCCCCATACCCGCGTGGGCGGGTAGCCGATCTTGGCGTCGGCGGCGGCGATCACCTGGTCGGCGTGCAGCGCGATGTCGGTGCCGCCGGCCACGCAGTAGCCGTGGATCTTGACCACCGTCGGTTTGTCGGCGTGCATCAGGCTGGAGAAACCGCGTACGAACCGGCTCATCATCTGGTAGTCGATCATCGGATCCCAGGGCTGATTCGGTAAGTGGTTGACAGCCTGGGCTTTTCCGTCCAGGACGGTGCCCCGATAGGCACCCGTACCGCCGGCCGAACCGGTGCGGTCGGCGTAGGCGGACAGGTCGAAGCCCGCACAGAACCCCTCGCCGCGGCCCGAGACCAGGATCACGTGCACATCGGGGTCCAGGTCGGCGCGCTCCACAAGCGCCGAGAGCTCCAGCGGGGTGTCCGCGACGATCGCGTTGCCCTTCTCCGGTCGGTTGAAGGTGATCCGGGCAACCCGATCGGTAACCTCATAGGTCATCGTCTTCAGGTTGTCGAAGTCGACCGGCCTGATCGCGTGGGTCATATTGCGGCTCAGCCCTTGACCAGCGCCCGCTCGAGGATCGGGGCCAGATCCAGGCCGACGGGCATGGTCCCGTAGGCGCCGCCCCACTGCCCGTCGAGCCGGGTGGTCAAGAAGGCCTCGGCGACGGCAGGGTGGCCGTGGCGCACCAAGAGCGATCCCTGCAGCGCCAAACAGATGTCCTCGGCGACCTTGCGGGCCCGCAGCGCGATGGTGTCCAGGTCGGTCAGGTCGCGGCGCAGGCGTTCGACGTGCGCGCCCAGTCGCGGGTCGGCGCCCGCGCTTTCGGCCAGCTCGTCGAACAGCACCTCGACGCATTCGGGCCGAGTTGCCATGGCGCGCAACGTGTCCAGCGCGCTGACGTTGCCCGAGCCCTCCCAGATGCCCATCAGCGGCGCCTCACGAAACAGCCGCGGCATGCCCGAGTCCTCGACGTAGCCGTTGCCGCCCAGGCATTCCAGCGCCTCGGCGGCGTGCGGGGTGGCCCGCTTGCACACCCAGTACTTGCTGGCGGCCAAACCGATGCGGCGCAACAGGGCCTCCCGGTCATCGCCGCGCAGCGCCCTGTCGGTGGCGCCGGCCATCCGCATCGCGACGATGGTGGCGGCCTCGGCCTCGACGGCCAGGTCGGCCAGCACGTTGCGCATCAGCGGCTGGTCGATCAGGTAGGCGCCGAACGCCTTTCGGTGCTGGGCGTGGTGGATGGCCCGGGTCAGTCCGGTGCGCATGCTGGTGGCGCTGCCCAGGGTGCAGTCCAGCCGGGTGAGGTTGACCATCTCGATGATGGTGGGCACGCCGCGGCCCTCCTCGCCCACCAGCCACGCGACGGCGCCGTCGTATTCGACTTCACTGGACGCGTTGGCGTGGTTGCCGAGCTTGTCCTTGAGCCGCTGCAGGAACATCCGGTTGCGGGTGCCGTCGGGCAGTATCCGCGGCAGCAGGAAGCAGGACAGTCCACCCGGCGCTTGGGCGAGGACCAGGAAGATGTCGCACATCGGCGCCGAGGTGAACCACTTGTGTCCGGTCAGGCGGTAGCTGCCGTCCCCGTTCGGGGTCGCCTGCGTGGTGCCGGCGCGCACGTCGGACCCGCCCTGCTTCTCGGTCATCGACATGCCGGCGGTGATACCGCGCTTGGTGGTGGCGAGCTTGAGTTCGGGATCGTATTCGCGGCTGGTGAGCAGGGGCTCGTAGACCGCCGCCAGTTCGGGCTGGTAGCGCAGCGCGGGGACGACGGCGTAGGTCATCGAGATCGGGCAGGTGTGGCCGGGCTCGACGTTCCAGACCGACATCTTCGCGGCGCGCACCACATGCGCGCCCGGGCGGTCGTCCGCCCACGGGGCGGCGTGAATGCCGCTGGCGATCGCCGTGCGCATCAACTCGTGGTAGGCCGGGTCGTACTCGACCTCGTCGATGCGGTGACCGTACTTGTCGTGCGTGTGCAGGATCGGCCGGTTACGGTCGGCGAGTTCACCCCACCGCAGGGCCTCGCGGCCGCCCGCGATCGCGCCGACCTCGTTCACCTCTTCCACGCCCCACTGCCCGCCCTCGCGGATCAGGGCCTCCACGAGCACCGCGGATGTCGCGGGGTTGTGGTTTTCCAGCGGGGGGACCTGGTTGGTGACGACATGCGTATCCGACATGCCCCTCATGTTACATTTTTCCGACAGTCGCACAAGACGTGTAATGCTGGTGTGTCAGCGGGCGTGCGCTCGGAAGAACGCCCACAGCGCCTGGCTGGCGAACGGCGGCCATTCGTGGCCGCCCTGGTCGATCGTGATCAGCGTGACGCCACGGTTGCCGGCGCATTCCGCCGTCGACGTGGTGACCGGACCGTCGGTCGTGCTGGCCGGGTTCGCACACCGGTCCACGTTGCGCCAGAACGCATTCACGCTGGGAACCGGCGGGCCGTTGATGACGCTGAAACCCTGCCCGCCACCGTAGGGCACCAACCGATCCGCCGTGCCATGGATGTGCATGACCGATATCGGGCGCGGGTCCGGGCACCCGTTCAGTTGCGTGCCGGCCACCGGGCCGATGGCGGCGAAGATGTCGGTGGTGCACGCCAGCGTGTAGGACATGATGCCGCCGTTGCTCATTCCGGTGACGTAGACCCTGGCGGGATCCGTGCGGACGTTCTTGGCGACGTCGGCCACCGCCGCGGCGATGAAGGCGACGTCGTCGACGTTTTCCCGTCCGGGCCGGCCGCAGCACGATTCCCCGTCGACGTTCCAGGCCCGGTCGAGCCCGTCGGGGTAGGCGACGACGAACCTGCCCGCATCGGCCAGTTCGTCCCAGCCGTAATCCCTTTCGACCTGCCTCGCGCTACCGGAATAGCCGTGCAGCACGACGACAAGCGGCACCGAATCCGGTGTTGCCACCGGCTTGTAGAGCCGATAGCTGCGATCGTGTCCGCCGACCTCGAGGTGGTGCAAACTGGTGCCGGTCACGAAGCCCGACGGCAGTGTCGGCGCACAGCCCGCGACGAGCAAGACGACCCCGAGGAGGGTGGCGAGCCGACCGAGCACGGCCGTGACTCAGCCGCTTGTCTTTTCCCGCAGGAACGCGATGTCGTCCTTGCGGCCCTCGTCGGCGGTCTCGCAGATGACCGGCGCGTCGGCCGCCTTGACGACCGCGGCCAGCAGCTCGGGGTCGATCTGGCCGGTGCCGAAGTTCGCGTGCCGGTCGGCACCCGAGCCCGCCGCGTCCCTCGAGTCGTTGCAGTGCACCAGGTCGATGCGCCCGGTCAGCGCCTTGATCCGGTCCACCGCGTCGATCAATTGCTCACCCGCCGCCCACGCATGGCAGGTGTCCAGGCAGAACCCGATTCCCTTGTCGCCGATGTGATCCCAGAGCCTGCCGATGGTGTCGAAGTAGCGAGCCATCGCGTGGTCGCCGCCCGCGGTGTTCTCCAGGTACACCGGCACGTCGGTTTCCAGGTAGTCCAGCGCTTTGACCCACCGCTCGAAGCCGGCCTCCATGTCGTCGTCGTCGGCGTGGCCGCCGTGCACGATCACCGCCGTCGCGTCGATCTCCGCCGCGGCGTCGCAGGTGTCCTGCAGGATCTTGCGCGACGGGATCCGGATGCGGTTGTTCGCCGACGCCACGTTGATGAGGTAGGGCGCGTGGACATAGAGCGGCACGCTCGACGCCTTGAGCGCCTCGGCGTCTTCGCGGGGTTTCGGCTTCTTCCAGCTCTGCGGGTTGCCGAGGAAGAACTGCACGACGTCGGCGCCGTCCGCCTCCGCGGCAGCCAGCGGGTCGTCATTGCTGACGTGTGAACCGATGAGCACGCGGCCAGTGTAGTTGGAGTGCGGCCGTCATCGCCGCCAGAACAAGTGATGGGTGACCCCGCTGGCGCTGGGTACGACCTCGTGGTGGAACCGGTCCTCGAGCTCTTCCGGGGACTCCCAGAGGCGCGATCCAGCCCCGATCTCCACCTCCGCGACCGCGACGTGGAGAGCGTCGACGAGGCCAGCGTCGAGAAATTGGCGCACGGTGCTCGCGCCACCGCCGAGCCGGACGTCCTTGCCGAAGGCGGCCGCCTTCGCCTGATCCAGGACGCCCGCCGGATCGCCGGAGACGAAGTGGAACGTGGTGTCCGACAGTGTCAACGGCGCGCGGGCATGGTGCGTCATGACGAACACCGGGGTATGGAACGGTGGCTCGTCACCCCACCACCCCTGCCAATCCGGGTGGTTCTGCCAAGGGCCGCGGTATGGGCTGAACTTGTTGCGGCCCATGATCTCCGCGCCGATGTTGTTGGTGAAGTCGCGGGTGAAGTAGTCGTCGAGGCCCCGGCTTCCGCCGGGCTCGCTGCGGCCTACCCAACTCGCGGTCGCGCCGACCCAGGCGAACATGGCGCCTTGGTCGGCGTCGCCGAATGGGCGTTCGAAGCACTGGTTGAGCCCGGCGCCGAACCCATCGCGCGACAACATGAAATTCTGGACTCTGAGCAGTTGGGCCACGCGGTCCTCCTGAGATCTTCGATGGTCAACAGGTAGACCCGGGCTGCTGGCCGAACTCATCGCCGTTGGCCGCTTGCACTGACGAGCGAACAAGAAAAGAGCCCCCGCACTGGGCGGGGGCTCTTTTCTTGTCGAACTAGCGTGCGGACTACCGCCGATTGTCCGACTCCTCAGCGGCGAGTTACCTCGCCGCATCGTCGTCGAACTAGGTCCAATTGTCCGACTCCTCAGCGGCGAGTTACCTCGCCGCATCGTCGTCGAACTAGCGGTAGTCGGAGTAGCCGTAGTCGTCCAGCGGAACCGCGGCGCCGGTCGCCTGACCGAAGTCCGGGCTGTAGTACTGATCCTCGTAGGACGGGATCGTGTACGCGGCGGCCCGGGCCTCCTCGGTCGGCTGCACCTGGATGTTGCGGTACCGGTTGATGCCGGTACCAGCCGGGATCAGCTTTCCGATGATCACGTTCTCCTTCAGACCGTTGAGCTTGTCGCTGCGGCAGTTGATCGCCGCATCGGTCAGGACTCGCGTGGTCTCCTGGAACGACGCCGCCGAGAGCCACGAATCGGTGGCCAGCGACGCCTTCGTGATACCCATCAGCACCGGACGGCCGGCGGCGGGCTCGCCGCCCTCGGCCACCACCCGACGGTTCTCCGCCTCGAACTCCGCACGGTCGATCAGCGAACCGGGCAGGAACTCCGTCGCGCCCGAGTCGATGATGGTGACGCGGCGCAGCATCTGGCGGACGATCACCTCGATGTGCTTGTCGTGGATCGACACACCCTGGGCGCGGTAGACCTCCTGGACCTCGCGGACCAGGTGGATCTGCACCTCGCGGGGGCCCTGCACGCGCAGCACCTCGTGCGGGTCGGCCGAGCCCTCCATCAGCTGCTGGCCCACCTCGACGTGGTCGCCGTCGGACAGCACCCGCTCGGAACCGTCCTCGTGCTTGAACACCCGCAGACGCTGCCGCTTGGAGAGCTTGTCGTACACGACCTCCTCGCTCCCGTCGTCGGGAATGATGGTGATCTTGTAGAAGCGCTCGCCCTCCTCCAGCTGCACCCGCCCGGTGAGGTCGGCGATCGGGGCCTTGCCGCGCGGGACACGGGCCTCGAACAGCTCCTGCACGCGGGGCAGACCGCCGGTGATGTCCTCACCGACACCACCCTGGTGGAAGGTACGCATGGTCAGCTGCGTGCCGGGCTCACCGATGGACTGGGCCGCGACGATACCGACGGCCTCGCCGATGTCGACCAGCTTTCCGGTGGCCATGGACCGCCCGTAGCAGGTGGCGCACACGCCGGTGCCCGTCGTGCAGGTCAGCACCGAGCGCACCTTGACCTGGGTGATGCCCGCGGCCAGCAGCGCGTCGATCTCCGGGTCACCGAGGTCCTCGCCGCGTGCGACGACGACGTTCCCGGCCTCGTCGACCGCGTCGGCGCCCAAAGTCCGCGCGTACGCCGAGGTTTCGATGTACGGGTCGCGGATCAGGGTGCCGTCGGGCTGACGCTCGGCCAGCTCGACGAGGATGCCACGCTCGGTCTCGCAGTCGTGCTCGCGGACGATGACGTCCTGGCTCACGTCCACCAGACGTCGGGTCAGGTAACCCGAGTCGGCGGTACGCAACGCGGTGTCCGCCAAGCCCTTCCGGGCGCCGTGGGTGTTGATGAAGTACTCCAGCACGGTCAGGCCCTCGCGGAACGACGACTTGACCGGGCGCGGGATGAACTCACCCTTCGGGTTGGTCACCAGGCCCTTCATGCCGGCCAGCGTTCGGGTCTGGGTGAAGTTACCCGTGGCACCCGAGTCGACGATCGTGATGATCGGGTTGTCGGCCGGGTAGTGCTCGCGGAGCGCCTGACCGACCTCGTCGGTGGCCTCCTTCCAGATCTCCACCAGTGCCTCGTTGCGCTCGTCGTGGTTCAAAGCGCCGCGCTGGAACTGCTTTTCGACCTTTTCCGCCCGCTCCTCGTAGTGGTCGAGGATCTCCTTCTTGCGCGGGGGGACCAGCACGTCGGCCATCGACACGGTGACACCGCTGCGGGTGGCCCAGTAGAAGCCGGCGTCCTTGAGCTTGTCGACGGTCTGCGCGACCACGATCATCGGGTAGCGCTCGGCCAGGTCGTTGATGATGGCGGCCTGCACCTTCTTGTGCATCTGCTTGTTCACGAACGGGTAGCCGTGCGGCAGCAACTCGTTGAACAGCACCCGGCCCAGGGTGGTGTCGGCCATCCAGGCATCGCCGGGCTGCCAGCCGTTGGCACCGAACAGCTCGGCCTCGATCTCGGCGGGCGGACGCAGCTGCGTCAGCCGCACCTTGATCTTGGCCCGCACCGACAGCACGCCGCGGTCGGCGGCCATGATCGCCTCGGCCGGCGAGGAGTACACGCCGACCTCCGGGGTGTCCTTCGCGGCGGGCGCGTACTCGCCCTTGTCGCCGGCGACCTCGGTGGTCAGGAAGTACAGCCCCGTCACCATGTCCAATCGCGGCATGGCCAGCGGACGCCCGGACGCGGGCGACAGGATGTTGTTGGAAGACAACATCAGGATGCGGGCCTCGGCCTGCGCCTCCGCGGAGAGCGGCAGGTGCACGGCCATCTGGTCACCGTCGAAGTCGGCGTTGAACGCCTCACACACCAGCGGGTGCAGCTGAATCGCCTTGCCCTCCACCAGCATCGGCTCGAAGGCCTGGATGCCCAGCCGGTGCAGGGTGGGTGCGCGGTTCAGCAGCACCGGGTGCTCGGCGATGACCTCTTCGAGGACGTCCCACACCTGGGCGCGCTGCCGCTCCACCATGCGCTTGGCGCTCTTGATGTTCTGCGCGTGGTTGAGGTCGACGAGCCGCTTCATCACGAAGGGCTTGAACAGCTCGAGCGCCATCAGCTTGGGCAGGCCGCACTGGTGCAGCTTGAGCTGCGGGCCGACCACGATGACCGAACGGCCCGAGTAGTCGACGCGCTTACCGAGCAGGTTCTGGCGGAACCGGCCCTGCTTGCCCTTGAGCAGATCCGACAGCGACTTCAGCGGACGGTTACCCGGCCCGGTGACCGGGCGGCCGCGGCGGCCGTTGTCGAACAGCGCGTCCACGGACTCCTGCAGCATCCGCTTCTCGTTGTTGACGATGATCTCGGGCGCACCGAGGTCGATCAGCCTCTTGAGGCGGTTGTTGCGGTTGATCACCCGGCGGTACAGGTCGTTCAGGTCGGAAGTGGCGAACCGGCCACCGTCGAGCTGCACCATCGGACGCAGTTCCGGCGGGATCACCGGGACGGCGTCGAGCACCATGCCCATCGGCGAGTTGCCCGACTGCTGGAAGGCGGCGACCACTTTCAACCGCTTCAGCGCGCGAAGCTTCTTCTGCCCCTTGCCGTTTCGGATGACGTCACGCAGCGAGTCGGCCTCGGCGTCGATGTCGAAGTTCTCGATGAGCTTCTGGATCGACTCGGCGCCCATGGCGCCGGTGAAGTACTCGCCGTAGCGGTCGACGAGCTCGCGGTAGAGGTTCTCGTCGACGATCAGCTGCTTGGGGGCCAGCTTGGTGAAGGTGCTCCAGATGTCCTCCAGCCGGTCCAGCTCACGCTGGGCCCGGTCGCGGAGCTGGCGCATCTCCCGCTCGCCACCGTCGCGGACCTTGCGGCGGGCGTCGGCCTTGGCGCCCTCGGCCTCCAGCTCGGCCAGGTCGGCCTCCAGCTTCTGCGCGCGGGCCTCCAGATCGGCGTCGCGCTGGTCCTCGACGGCCTTGCGCTCCACCATCATCTCGGCCTCGAGCGTGGACAGCTCGTTGTGCCGCATCTCGTCGTCGACCGACGTGATGACGTACGCCGCGAAGTAGATGATCTTCTCGAGATCCTTCGGGGCGAGGTCGAGCAGGTAACCGAGCCGGCTCGGCACACCCTTGAAGTACCAGATGTGCGTGACGGGCGCGGCGAGCTCGATGTGGCCCATCCGCTCCCGGCGCACCTTGGCGCGGGTCACCTCGACGCCGCAGCGCTCACAGATGATGCCCTTGAAGCGGACGCGCTTGTACTTGCCGCAGTAGCACTCCCAGTCGCGAGTGGGTCCGAAGATCTTCTCGCAGAACAGGCCGTCCTTCTCCGGCTTCAGCGTGCGGTAGTTGATCGTCTCCGGCTTCTTGACCTCGCCGTAAGACCATTGCCTGATGTCCTCCGCGGTGGCCAGGCCGATACGGAGTTCATCGAAGAAGTTGACGTCGAGCACGTAACTTCCTTTCCCCTTGCGGGTTTAGTAACTAACTGAATTAAGCGAGATCCTCGACGGAGGCGGATTCGTTGCGGGACAGGTTGATTCCCAGGTTGGCCGCGGCCCGCTCCAGGTCCTCGTCCTCGCCCTCGCGCAGCTCGATCGCTGCGCCGTCCGAGGAGAGCACCTCGACGTTCAGGCACAGCGACTGCAGCTCCTTGAGCAGCACCTTGAACGACTCGGGGATGCCCGGCTCCGGGATGTTCTCGCCCTTGACGATCGCCTCGTACACCTTGACCCGGCCGACCGTGTCGTCGGACTTGATGGTCAACAGCTCCTGCAGCGTGTACGCGGCGCCGTAGGCCTGCATGGCCCAGCACTCCATCTCACCGAACCGCTGGCCACCGAACTGCGCCTTACCACCCAGCGGCTGCTGGGTGATCATCGAGTACGGGCCGGTGGAGCGGGCGTGGATCTTGTCGTCCACCAGGTGGTGCAGCTTCATGATGTACATGTAGCCGACCGTCACCGGGTACGGGAACGGTTCACCGCTGCGGCCGTCGAAGAGCACCGCCTTGCCGTCGCCGTCGACCATGACCTCGCCGTCGCGGTTGGGCAGCGTGCACGACAGCATGCCCTGCAGCTCCTCCTCCTTGGCGCCGTCGAACACCGGCGTCGACACGATCTGGTTCGGCTGCGCGTGCAGCAGATCCGCGGGCAGGTTGGCCGCCCACTCGGGTGAGCCGTCGATGTTCCAGCCGGACTTGGCGACCCAACCGAGGTGCGTCTCCAGGATCTGGCCGATGTTCATCCGTCGGGGTACACCGTGGGTGTTCAGGATGATGTCCACCGGGGTCCCGTCCGGCAGGAACGGCATGTCCTCGGCCGGCAGGATCTTGCCGATCACACCCTTGTTCCCGTGCCGGCCGGCGAGCTTGTCGCCGTCGGAGATCTTCCGCTTCTGGGCCACGTACACGCGGACCAGCTCGTTGACACCGGCCGGCAGCTCGTCGTCGTCCTCACGGGAGAACACCCGGATGCCGATGACCTTGCCGGACTCGCCGTGCGGCACCTTCAGTGAGGTGTCGCGGACCTCGCGGGCCTTCTCACCGAAGATCGCCCGCAGCAGCCGCTCCTCCGGGGTCAGCTCGGTCTCACCCTTCGGGGTGACCTTGCCGACCAGGATGTCGCCGTCGCGGACCTCGGCGCCGATGCGGACGATGCCGCGCTCGTCGAGGTCGGCGAGCACCTCGTCGGAGACGTTCGGGATGTCCCGCGTGATCTCCTCGGCACCCAGCTTGGTGTCGCGGGCGTCGATCTCGTGCTCCTCGATGTGGATCGAGGTGAGCACGTCCTCCTCAACCAGGCGGTTGGAGAGGATGATCGCGTCCTCGTAGTTGTGGCCCTCCCACGGCATGATCGCCACGAGCAGGTTCTTGCCCAGGGCCATCTCACCGTTTTCGGTGCACGGACCGTCGGCGATCACCTGGCCGGCCTCGACCCGGTCACCGGCGTCCACGATCGGCGACTGGTTCGCGCAGGTGCCGTGGTTGGAGCGCTCGAACTTGCGCATCCGGTAGGTGTGCCGGGTGCCGTCGTCGGCCATCACGGTGATGTAGTCGGCGGACACCTCCTCGATCACCCCGGCCTTGTCGGCGACCACCACGTCGCCGGCGTCGATCGCCGCGCGGAGCTCCATCCCGGTGCCCACCAACGGCGCCTCGCTGCGCACCAGCGGAACCGCCTGACGCTGCATGTTGGCGCCCATCAGGGCACGGTTGGCGTCGTCGTGCTCGAGGAACGGGATCATCGCGGTCGCCACCGACACCATCTGGCGCGGCGAGACGTCCATGTAGTCCACCTCCGACGACGGCACGTACTCGACCTCGCCCGCCTTGCGGCGGACCAGGACGCGCGGCTCGACGAACCGGCCGTTCCCGTCGATCGGCGAGTTGGCCTGCGCCACGACGTGGCGGTCCTCCTCGTCGGCGGTCAGGTAGTGGATCTCGTCGGTGACCACACCGTCGACCACCTGGCGGTAGGGCGTCTCGATGAACCCGAACGGGTTGACCCGCGCGTACACCGACAGCGAGCCGATCAGACCGATGTTGGGACCCTCGGGGGTCTCGATCGGGCACATCCGGCCGTAGTGCGACGGGTGCACGTCGCGGACCTCCAGGCCCGCGCGCTCACGGGACAGACCGCCGGGACCCAGCGCCGACAGGCGGCGCTTGTGGGTCAGACCCGACAGCGGGTTGTTCTGGTCCATGAACTGCGAGAGCTGGCTGGTGCCGAAGAACTCCTTGATCGCGGCGACCACCGGGCGGATGTTGATCAGCGTCTGCGGCGTGATGGCCTCGACGTCCTGGGTGGTCATCCGCTCGCGGACCACCCGCTCCATCCGGGACATGCCGACCCGGATCTGGTTCTGGATCAACTCGCCGACGGTGCGCAGGCGGCGATTGCCGAAGTGGTCGATGTCGTCGGTCTCCACCGGCACCTCGACGCCGCCGGGGACGGTCATGACAGCGGGCTGGCCATCCGTACGGGCGTGGTGCAGGCGCACCAGGTACTCGATGGTGGCGACGACGTCTTCCTCGGTCAAGGTCGACGACGTGATCGGCTCGCCTGCGTTGAGGCCCAGCTTCTTGTTGACCTTGTACCGGCCCACGCGGGCCAGGTCGTAGCGCTTCTCCTTGAAGAACAGGTTCTCCAGCAGCGTCTGCGCGGACTCCTTGGTCGGCGGTTCGCCCGGGCGCAGCTTGCGGTAGATGTCCAGCAGGGCCTCGTCGGTGCCGGCCGTGTTGTCCTTCTCCAGCGTCCCCATCATGATCTCGGAGAAGCCGAACCGCTCGTGGATCTGCTCGTTGGTCCAGCCGAGCGCCTTGAGCAGCACGGTGACCGGCTGGCGGCGCTTGCGGTCGATGCGCACGCCGACGGTGTCGCGCTTGTCGACGTCGAACTCCAGCCACGCGCCGCGGCTGGGGATCACCTTGACGCTGTGCAGCAGCTTCTCGGTCGACTTGTCGATGCTCTCGTCGAAGTACACGCCGGGCGAGCGCACCAGCTGGCTGACGACCACACGCTCGGTGCCGTTGATGATGAAGGTGCCCTTCTCCGTCATCATCGGGAAGTCACCCATGAACACCGTCTGGCTCTTGATCTCGCCGGTGTTGTTGTTGATGAACTCGGCCGTGACGAACAACGGGGCCGCGTACGTCATGTCCTTGTCTTTGCACTCCTCGACCGGCGCCTTGACCTCGTCGAAGCGGGGGTCGGAGAACGACAGCGACATCGAGCCCGAGAAGTCCTCGATCGGTGAGAGCTCGTACAGCACCTCTTCGAGGCCGCCGACCGGGGTGGGCTCGCCGCGCTCGGCGGCGGCCGCACGCCAACGCGGCGAGCCGATCAACCACTCGAACGAATCGATCTGCACATCGAGCAGGCCGGGAACCTCGAGCGGTTCGCGGAGCTTGGCGAACGACACTCGGTTGGGCGCTCCGGGCACGGAGCCGTTTAAGGAACTTCCATTAGAGGAACTTTGTGGGCGATCCGTTTTGCTCTGGCGAGAATCAGCCAAGATGCATCCTTCCAGCACCTCGTGCGACTCACGAAAACCGGGATCCGGTCTGTTCGCCGCGAATTGTGTCGGTTAGGCCGGCGAACGATCTGTCCGATTCTCACGCGCACAACTAAAGAACTAAGCCGCTAGAGGGGGCTCAGGCTTAGACCACAGTGTCAAGTGGCGGGTGAGGTGGGCAGGAGGTAGCCAGCGCAACGTCCAACAATAGCGTAGGACGGCGCATTCCTCAACTGCCCAGCACAGGCAATCCAGGGACATCGGCGCTGGCTGGCATCTCGACTTTCCACTGGATACATGCTGCCCAACAGACTGGCCCGTTTACGGCCCGTCGTCAAGAGGGCGGGCCGCCGAGTTACGCGAAGTTATCGCGAAACCTCGGGCCGGTCGTCTAGTCGCCGACCTCGTGCGCCCGGTACTTGTGGGTACCCTCCATGTCGTCGATGATCGCGGCCTGTGCCTTCTGCGGCAGGGTGTGCAGAATCTCGCGCACCCGCGCCTGGCGGCGGGCGACGGCCTTGCGCTCCGGCATCCCGGGCGACGCGACGATCTGCGGCGGCACCCCTTCGATCTCCTCCACGCCGCCGGCGTGCTGGCCGGCTTCGAGGGCGGCCTGCTCTTCGGCCATGGTCGACTCGTCCTTTTCCTCGGACATGCCGATCGGCCCGATGCGGCGGCCGTTGAGGAACTGCCGCACAACCGGCTCGTCACTGGTCAGCAGCACCTCGCGCGGGCCGAACATGACCAGCTTGCGCCGGAAGAGCATGCCCATGTTGTCCGGCACGGTGCGGGCGATGTTGATGTTGTGCGTGACGATCAGGACGGTGGCGTCGATTTGGGCGTTGATGTCGAGGATGAGCTGGCTCAGGTAGGCGGTACGAACCGGGTCCAGACCCGAGTCGGGCTCGTCGCAGAGGATGATCTGCGGGTCCATCACCAGGGCGCGGGCCAGGCTGGCGCGCTTGCGCATACCGCCGGAGATCTCGCCGGGGAACTTCTTCTCGTCGCCCCCCAGGCCGACCATCGTCAGCTTCTCCATGACGATGTCACGGATCTCGCCTTCCTTCTTCTTGGTGTGCTCGCGCAGGGGGAAGGCGGCGTTGTCGAACAGGTTCATCGAACCGAACAGCGCGCCGTCCTGGAACATCACGCCGAACAGCGTGCGGATCTCGTAGAGCTCCTTGGCCGAGCACTGCAGGATGTCGGTGCCGTCGATGACGACCGAGCCGCGCTCCGGCCGCAGCAGGCCGATCAGGGACTTCAGGAACACCGATTTGCCGGTACCCGACGGCCCCAGCAGGACGCTGACCTCCCCGGCGGGGATCTCCAGCGTCACGTCTTCCCAAATCCTGGAGGATCCGAAGGACTTCGTGAGGCCGTTCACCTCAATAGCGACACCCATGGGAGATCCTTCCGTCGACGCTCAAGCCCGCCACCTGCCCTTTTATGTGGCATGAGTCACTGTAGCGCACGCTTGCTACGCGGCATCAGGGTTGCGCGGCACAGCCGGCAAAAATTGGCTGACCTGAGATCCCGCCGCCGCCGGCGGCGGGTGTCCTATTCAACGCGCGTTAGCCAGCGGGCGCCCAGTTCCCATGGAAGCCCATCGGCACCCGCTGCGGCAGGTGCACGGTAGCCACCGACTCGAGCGTCGCGGCGTCCAGCAACACCAGCTGGCCTTCGTCGCGGCCGCGGTGATACCCGTAGCCCATCAGGATGCCGTCGTCCTCGGCGCGTCCTTTCTGGGAGCGGGGGTTGGGCACGAAAGACATCTCGCCGAGCAAAAGGTCGGGGTCCAGCGGCGCGACCGCGCTGGATCCGGTGGCGTAGTCGTGCTTGTACAGCGCGGTCGACATCTCGGATGCCCCGCCGGAAAGATACCCACCGTCCACGCCGACGGCGTAGCCGAACCGGTGCCGCCCACCCAGCAGGGCCTCGTTGATGCGGGGAAACTCCTGCGGCCGATCGTCGCGGCGCTCGCTGCTCACCGCACCGGTCGCCAGGTTGACGGTCCAGCGGTCCAGCGTTGGCCGGCTGTCGCCGGGACCGCGCAGGTCCCGATCGAACATCCGCGAATAGCGCACCACGTCGAGCACCAAAACCTCGGTCCCGCCACGCATCTCGGAATAGGCGTTGAGCGGGTGGTAGACGTAACAGGGTTCGATATCGAACCAGCGGATGGCATCTTTGCCCGCGTTGCTCCCGCAGCCCTCGCGCGGCATGACCCCGATGCGCGCCGGGTAGTTCGCATCCCAGCGGTAGGGCATCCGGTTGATCGGCTGCCGATTGCGGTTCATCATCGTTGCGAGCGGGCTGGGGATCCGGACGCGGCCAAGCACCGATTGCGCCACCAGCCGCGCCGGCGCACTGAGCGGGCGGGGCACCTTAACCGGAGCGATCTGGATCGGGTCAAACGTCACCGGCAGGTCGTAGATCACCACGTATTTGTCGGTCAGGGAGAAGTCGTGCATCATCGGCGACCCGCTCACCTCGATGTCGACGGTGCGCCGCGCTCGTCCGTGGGTGTCGATCACGGAGTACTGCACCGTCCGCCCGCGGGTGAACGCATAAGACACCGCGTGCAATTCACCGGTGCGGGGATCGGCGTGCGGATGGGCGGTGTAGCCACCGAACAGAGTGCCGTCGAAGTCGCATGTCCCGAGGGTGTCCAGCTCGTCGGTAAGCCGGTAGTTCGCGCCGCCCCCCTCGACCAGTGCCAGCGTTTGTCCGGCGTGCATCAGCACATTGGTGTTGGGGCCAACCGACAGCATTCCGGCCCGCGGGTCCAGTCCGGTGGGTGCCGGCTCCCCCAGCACATCGCATACCCGCGCGGTGCGCACCCAGCGGTTGCGGTACCAGCAGGCCTTCCCGTCGCGCAGCGCCACCCCGTGCACCATTCCGTCGCCGGAGAACCAGTGATAGGTGGCGGGATCGACCTCCGCGACGGGGTTGGGGCCATTGCGCAGATAGCGCCCGTCGAGGTGCTGCGGGATGTGGCCGGTGACCTCCAGATCGGTCGCGGTCACCTCGGCGCCCACCGGCGCCAGGAAACCCTCGAGATACGGATTCCGGGACCGGGTGGTCTGCGCAGAGGTCATCGCTGAGCTCCTATAACATTGTTATTTCGCTGTTATTGGCAACCTACGCCCCCGATGAGAAGATGACAAGGATGACTTCGCAGACTCAGCGCAGCGTTCGTGACGAGATGGTGCACGCCGCCGTCGGCCTGCTCGACGAGCAGGGGCCCGACGCGCTGCAGACCCGAAGGGTGGCCGGCGCGGCCGGGACCTCGACGATGGCGGTGTACACCCATTTCGGCGGGATGCGGGGCCTGATCGCCGAGGTCGCCCAGGAGGGCCTGCGGCAGTTCGACGCCGCGCTGTCGGTACCCCGGACCGACGACCCGGTGGCCGATCTGTTCGCCACCGCCGCGGCCTATCGGCGATACGCCATCGAGCGCCCCCACATGTACCGACTGATGTTCGGCAGCACCAGCGCGCACGGCATCAACGCACCCGCGGGCAACATCTTGACCCTGACGGTCACCGAGATCGAGCAGCACATCCCCAGCTTCGCGCACGTGGTACGCGCGGTGCAGCGGTCCGTACAGGCGGGACGAATCACCGTGTGCTCGGGCGCAGACGACAGGACCCTGGTGGCCACGGCCGCCCAGTTCTGGGCGCTGGTGCACGGGTTCGTGATGCTGGAACTGGCCGGGCACTACGGCGACGACGGCGCTGCCGTCGCACAGGTGCTCGGCTCGATGGAATCGAAATTTCTTGTTGCTTTGGGGGATTCACCCGAGCGGGTTGCCCAGTCGCAGCGCTCGGCGGCGCGCGCGGGCTGAGCACACGAAGACCCCCGGAACCTGCCCTGGGCGGTTCCGGGGGTCTTCGCGAAATGAACTACTTGACGGTGACGGTGGCGCCGGCGGCCTCCAGCTTGGCCTTGGCCTCCTCGGCGGCCTCCTTGGCGACCTTCTCCAGCAGCGGCTTGGGCGCGCCGTCGACCAGGTCCTTGGCCTCCTTGAGGCCCAGGCCGGACACGATCTCGCGGACGACCTTGATGACGCCGATCTTCTTTTCGCCGGCGGCCTCGAGGATGACGTCGAACTCGGACTGCTCCTCGGCGGCCTCGGCGGGCGCGCCACCGGCGGCCGGGCCGGCCGCGGCGACGGCGACCGGAGCGGCCGCGGTGACCTCGAAGGTCTCCTCGAACTTCTTGACGAAGTCGGAGAGCTCCAAGAGGGTCATTTCCTTGAAGGCGTCGAGCAGGTCGTCGGTGGACATTTTCGCCATGGTGTGTGGGTCCTTCCTAATTTCGGCGGTTGGGGGTTATTCGGCTTCGGCCGGGGTTTCCGGGGCCTCGGTGGGTGTTTCCGAAGCTGGTTCTGGGGCGGCTTCCGCGGCGGGCTCCGCCGCGGCTGCCGGTTCCGCGGCGGCCGCGGGGCCTTCTGCGGCCTTCTTTTCCTGCAGGGCCGCGGCGAGGCGGGCGATCTGCGAGGCGGGGGCGTTGAACAGGCCGGCCGCCTTGGCGAGGTTGCCCTTCATCGCGCCGGCCAGCTTGGCCAGCAGCACCTCGCGCGACTCCAGGTCGGCGATGCGCTCAACCTCGGCGACCGTCAGCGCGCGGCCGTCCATGTAGCCGCCCTTGATGACCAGCGCCTTGTTGTCCTTGGCGAAGGTCTTGATGGCCTTGGCGGCGTCGACCGGCTCCCCGGTGACGAACGCGATGGCGGTGGGCCCGGCGAACAGCTCGTCGAGGCCTTCCACGCCCGCCTCGGACGCCGCCCGCTTGATCAGCGTGTTCTTGGCCACCGAGTAGGTGGCCGACCCGCTGAGCGACCGGCGCAGCTCGGCCAGGTTGGCCACGGTCAGACCGCGATACTCGGTGATCAGGGTCGCGGTCGCCTCCCTGAACTGCTCGGCGATGTCTGCAACGGCGGTGGCTTTGTCAGCCCTGGCCATGCGTACCTCCTGAAGTGAAAGCCATGCGACGTGTCGTCTGCGATCACCGAAGGAACGGCTGGAAACGAAGTACGCCCCGGCGCAGGATGCGGCCGGGGCGTGAAGAAGACGCCGGCGCGTGCCGGCGCTGCTGCCTCGTCCTCCTGCGTGGGCCGCCGGGATGCTCCCGGACCTTCAACCGATTTCTCGGTGACCGACGGTCTTCGGTGGATCGGCCACCAGGATAGCCCGGCTAGACCCGTTCGACCAAAACGGCGGGCGTCGGGGTGGTCAGCCGAGGCTCGCCAGCCGGGCGGCGCCGACCAGCCCCGCGTCGCCGCCCAGTTCGGCGGGCAGCACCCGCAGACCGGCCAGAAAGTCCAGCCTGGCGTACTCGGCCAGTTTCTCCCGCAACGGGTCGAAGAGCAGGCGCCCGGAGTTGGCCACGCCTCCCCCGATGACGACCACGTCGATGTCGCAGACGGCGCCGACCGAGGCGATCATCGCCGCCAACGCGGTGGCCCCCCGGCGAAACGCCCGTTGCGCCACCGGCTCCCCGCCTGCCGCGGCGGCGGCCAGGTCACGGGCGCCGCCGGGCGGCGGCGCCGCCCAACCGTTGGCCCGCGCCCAGCGCACCATCGACGGTCCCGACGCGATGGCCTCGACGCAGCCGCGGCCGCCGCACACGCAGGGCGGACCACCGTCCTCCACCACCACGTGCCCGACGTGGCCCGCGTTGCCGGTGCGGCCGGTGTAGGGGACGCCGCCGAGCACCAGCCCGCCGCCCACCCCGGTGGACACCACCATGCCCAGCAGGAAGGCCGCGCCGCGACCCGCACCGCGCCAGTGCTCCCCCAGCGCCATGCACAGGCCGTCGCCGGCCAGCCGCACGGGCACGCCCGGCACCGCGGCCGCCACCCGGTCGCGCAGCGGGAAGCCCTGCCACCCTCCGATGTTGATGGGGCTGACGGTTCCGCCGTGCAGGTCGATGGGGCCGGCCGAGCCGATGCCGACGGCGCCGACCGCGCCGTCGGCCGCCCGCAGCGCGTCGGCGATCGTCGCGTCGACCGCCGCCCAGACCTGCTCGGCCGCACCACGGCTCGGCGTGGGCCGGACAACGGTGTGCACCAGCACGCCGTCGGGGTCGGCGAGGCCGGCGGCGATCTTGGTGCCGCCGATGTCCAGGCAGAGGGTGAGCGCGGTCATCAGTGGCGGTGGACGTTGTCGGGTTGGCGGGGGTCGCCGGGATGCTCGTAGCCCGGGGCGAGGCACACCAGCTCGGCTCGCCGCGCGTCCAGCCAGACGCGGAAGGCACGTCGGCGCGCGGCGCCCCGCAGATGGTCGGCGATCGCCGGCCGCACGTCGTCCAGCGGCGGCCCGACCGGCGCCGGGGCGCGCCAGCCGTGCCGGTCGCGGCGCGGCTCGGCGAATCGCAGCGGGTTGCGGGCGTGATAGGCGGCCACCTCCTCGTCGGTGACGCACACCGCGGCGGTCACGTCGGCAAATAGCGCCCGCGCGCGGGGATCGGCCAGCACCGCCGCGGCGACGCTGCCCAGCTCCAGGCGGGCCGTCGCGTCGGGCAGCAGTTCGGCCTCGCCGGGCGCGCCCCGCCCCGTCAGGCCGCGCGCGTCGGCCTCGGCGGCGACCACCCGCTCGGTGACGATCAGTTGGGTCAGCCAGCGCCGGAGTTGACGCCCCTCCCCGGTGCCGCCGGGCGGCAACGCGGTCGCGCCGGGCCCGCCGCGCAGCCGCGCCTCGGCGGCGTCGACCTCGTCGACACCGACCGGGACCCCGGCAACCGTCGCGACCACGCTCATGTCACGGTCACCCGCACGGCCGGGGAGTAGAGCAGCCGGCCGGCGCAGCCGACCCGGATCAGCGCCCACCACTGGCCGGGCTCCAGCCAGGCCGGAGGGCGCACGTCGAAGCCGAGGTCCGCGGCGCCGTGGGCGGGCAGCACCGCGCCCACCGCGGCGGGACCCAGCCATTCCCACGTCCCCCACGGACTGATCAGGTGCGCTTCCAGCGCCAGGTCCGCCCCGGCGTGGCTGGCGACCCGGAGGGTCAGCGCCGCCGTATCGCCGGCGGTCACCTCGACGTCGCCCGGGCCTTCGAGGAGATAGAACGGCTCCGCGCCGGCGGGCGCGCCGACCTCGATGACGCACACGTCCTCGACCACCTGCCGCCACGCGGCCGGGACCTCCGCCCCGGCGAGGCGAAGCTGGGCGCGGACCGGGTACAGGCCGGGCCCGGCGGTGGCGGGCACCGACACCGCCACGTCGGCCTCGCGGTAGTCGCCGCCGCGCAGCGTGACGGGCAGCTCGTCGGGCTTCGCCGACCAGCCGTCCGGGCACACCAGCGTCACCGTTGCGGTCAGGGCGGCATCGCTGCAGTCGCTGGCCGCGGTGAGCCGCAGGGCGACCTCCTCGCCCGGTTCGGCGGCGGCCCGCGTGGGGTGCAGATGGGCGACGGCCGGCAGCCCGCCGAGCGGCGCGGGTCCCCGGTTGTGCAGCCAGTAGCGCGCGTAGAGCGGCTGGGCGGCTTCGGCGTGCGTGGCCGGCGCGCCGGCCGCCGTCACCGCCCGGGGCGCCTCGAACCGCGCCAGCACCGTGGCCACCCGATAGCCGTGCAGGTCGAGCGGGCGGTGGCCGTCGCGCGGGGTTTCGAGGAGATCGGCGTCGCGGAATCCGCTGACCTCGGCGACGTCGGAGCCGATCACCACGCCGGCCCCCGCCCCCGTCGTTTCCACCAGGCGCAGCGCCACCGCGCGCGGGTCGACCGGACGGGCGCTGCCCGCCGCGAGCGGGTTGCCGGCCGCCTTGAGGGCCGCCAGCTGCACACCACCTTCGGGCTCGACGCGCAACAGCGACCCGGACGGGGGCAACGCGCCCGCCGCACGCCCGCACACACACGCGAGCAGCGGGTGGGAGAACTGCGCGCTGCGGGCGGGCACGTCGGCGCGCCGCCAGTCGCCCGCGCCCGCGATCAGCGCGTAGTCGAAAACGTGGGTCCAGTGCTGGAGCTGGAAGTTCGAGCCGTCCGGGGCCGTGCGGCGCGGTTCGTCGATCCAGATGCCCGACGGCCAACCGGTGCAGGACCGCAGCAACGCGGTGTGCAGGGTGCCCTCGGTGTCGACGGCGAAGCTGGGCACCCCGCGGTTGAGGAGCGCGACGGTGCGGTCCTCGTGTTCGCCGCCGCCCGCCGGCGGCCGCTGGGTCACGACCACCTCCGCGTCACCCAGGTCCTCGGCCACCGACGCGATCGCGGCGGCCAGGCTTTCGTCGTCGCGGCCGGCGATCACCAGCACCGGCAGGGCCCGCACCGCGCGCAGGTCCGCGCCGGGCACCCACACCGCGGCCAACGGGGTCGCGGCCGGCACCCAAACCCTGGCCCGGCCGGTCGCCGCCAATTGGCGGTCGAGTTCCTCGCCGTACGCCGCGTCGGCGGCTGCCAGCACGGCCCGGGTGAAGGCGTTTCGGGCGGGCCCGCCCAGCGCGATGCGCACGTCGGGCAGGTTCGAATCGACCTCGAGGTGGCCGTAGCGCGGCTTGTCCGCGCCGCTGCATGTCGCCGTCACCCCGGCCCGGACCAGCGCGACCATCAGCCCTCGGGCCAGCGGCGCCGACACCGCCTCGTCCGGCGCCACCACCTCGGCCACCGAGACCGCCCGCACGGCTTGGCCGTCGGGCGAACCCACCCGGACCCGCGCCGCCGACGAGAGGCCGAACCAGCCGTAGGCCGGGTTGTCCAGCGTCCACGGATGCTGGGCGGTGTCCACCGACTCGGGCCCCCCGCCGGGCGGGTGCAGCAGCGCGAAACCCCGCCCGATAACGGCGTCGCCGACCTCGCTGACCGGCATGGCGCCCGGCACCGGGCACGGCCACCGCAGCCGCACGAGGCGGTCGGCCCCGGTGAATTCGTCGATGGTGGTGCGGCAGTCCACCCGCGGGACGCCGCGCCACAGGGTCAGGGTTTGGGTGTAGCGCAGCAGCGCGCCGATCCGCCCGGTGACGACCAGCCGCTGCCCGAGCGGGCCGTGGTAGGCACGCGCCCGGGCCGGGAAGGCCGACGAGCACACCACCGGCCCCTTGGGCAGCAGGTGCCACGGGCCCTCGGCCTGCGTCGGGTGCGCCGCGTATTCCTCGTAGACGGCCAGCTCGTTGCCCACCCGGCCGTCGGCGATCAGCTCGCGGCCGTCCTGCAGCAGGGACGCGACTCCCCCGCCACGCTGGGGGTCGACCTCGACGCGGTAATGCTCGTTGGCGATCGCCGAGCCGGGCAGCGGTTCCCAGCCGGCCGATTCGGCGCCGGGCACCAGGCGGTAGGCCCGCCAGCCCAACGACGGCACCTCGCGCGCCAACCAGGTCACCGACCGGCCGCCGTGCTCGACGTGCGCCGGCAGCTGGGTCCCGTCCGCGTCCAGCACCCGGACGCCCGCGCTCAGCGGCGGGTCGAGCCGGGCGGTGACGATGTCGGTGCGCCGCTGCGCAAGCGGGTTCCACACGACGACGTCGCCGCCGACCGCGCCGGACAGCAGCGCCAGTGCGGCGTCGCGGGTCGCGCGGCCCAGCTCCCACGCGTCGCGCCAGCCGGTCAGCAGGTCGAGGTAGACCTGGTCGGACTCCGAGCCGGTGATCCCGTCGTGGTGCGCGCCGTAGGCCAGCTGCACCCACGCCTTGGCCAGCGCCGCCTGCGGGTACTCGGCGCCGGCCAGCAGTCCGGCGAACACGGCGAACCGCTCGGCCTGAAGCACCGCGTTCTCCGCGGCCCGGTTGGCCTGTTTGGTGTCGATGTAGGAGACGTCCTTGCCGGTGTAGATCGGGTTCATGTCGCGGGTCTGCGGCGACGGCGTCCGGCCGCCCTCGGCCAGTTCGGCGCGCGCGGCCGCGAAGAACTCCCGTGGCAGCGCGCACACGAAGCGCGGCCAGGTGTAGCGCGAGGCCCAGTCGCGGTGGATGGCGGTGACCCACTTGTTCGGCGGCGTGTAGTCGGTGCCGACGGGCAGCAGCACGTTGCGCGTCAGCGCGACCTTCTTGAGCTGATCGAACAGCGCGAGGGTGGCGTCCTCGGCCTCCGCCAGCGAGGTGGACGAGTCCATCCACCAGCCCGCCGAGTAGTGCGCGGGCATGTAGTGGGTGAGCAGGCCGCGGCCCGACGGCGAGATCCACTCGAACTCGCTGCTGAACTGCATCCGCTCGACGTCCCCGCTCAGGGCCGGGCCCCACTGGTGGTGCGGGCCGCGGGCCCACGAGCTCGACGTCAGCCCGGCGTCGGCGGCCAGCCCGGGGAACTGCGGGTCGTGGCCGAACACGTCCAGCTGCCAGGCGGTGGCCGGGTCGGCGCCCAGCACGTCACGCTGGAAACCCATGCCGTGCACCAGGTTTCGAATCGTCGTTTCCGGGCTGGTCAGGTTGGTATTGGGTTCGTTGTAGGTGCCGCCCATCACCTCGACGCGGCCCTGCGCGATGAAGCGGCGCAGGTCGGCGCGGTCCTCCGGGCGGGTGTCCCAGTAGGGCTTGAGGTAGTCGACCTCGGCCAGCACGAACTTGTACTCGGGTTCGCGACGCGCCATTTCCAGGTGCGCGTGCACCAGCTCGAACCCGTTGGTCTGCCGGGCGCGGCCCGGCGGGTCCTCGGTCCATTCGCTGGTGTAGGCGCCCTGGGTGTTCCACCAGACCGGGTCGTAGTGGAAGTGGCTGACCATGAACATGGTCCAGCCAGGCTCGGCCACGACGAACTCGAACGGCTCGGCGGCGCCGGCGGCCAGCACCCGCGCCGCGCGCCGCTGCCCGACGACCGGGTGGTCCACCCGGACGGGGACCTCGACGACCTCCTCGCCGCCCCCGGCGACCGCCTCCCCGCGCAGACCGTCCCCTTCGACGCGGACCGGCGTCGGCTCGCATGCTCCGGCGACGACGACGCGGGCGACCTGCAACGGCGCGTCCGGCGGCCCGACGAAAAGCTGCGTCGAGTCCGCCGAAACCAGCTGCATGCCCGCACTTTACGGCGCGGGGGACCTAATATCCGAGAATGCCCGCTCTTGCCCGGCCCGTGGCCGACGAACGTAGCGCACTGCGCGAATTCCTGCAGTTTCACCAGAGTGCCTACTTCGCCGTCAGCTACGGCCTCACCGACGAACAGGCGCGGTCCGCCCCGTCGGTCAGCGCCCTGTCGATCGGCGGCCTGGTCAAGCACGCCACCGGCATGCAGCGCAGCTGGATGGCGCGGGTCGCGGCCGCGCCGGGCGCCCCGCCGAAGGACCCCCGGCCGTTCGAGCAGATCACCAGGGAGTTCGCGGACCAGCACGTGATGCGGCCCGACGAGACGCTGGACGGGCTGCTGCGGGCGTTCGCCGAACAGAACGCGACGACGCTGCGGCTGGCCGAGACCGCGGACCTCGACGCCGCGGTGCCGGTGCCGAAGGACATCCCCTGGTTTCCCAAGGATCAGGAGGCCTGGTCGGTGCGCTGGGTGATCCTGCACGTCATCAACGAGCTGGCCCGGCACGCCGGGCACGCCGACATCATCCGCGAAACCATCGACGGCGCCACCATGTACGAGCTGATCGCGGGGCTCGAGGGCTGGGCGATCGAGGGCTGGGTGCAGCCCTGGAGCCCGGGGGCGAGATCCTGACCGCCGAACCGTCGCCCAACGTGCATTCAGGGCGAAATCCGGCCCGATTTTTCGCCGTGGATGCACGCTCGGCGGTCTTCAGTCGCCGGTGACCGCGGCCACAGCGAGTTGGGACTTGACACCCCAGATTTGGCAGACTGCTTTAGATGAGCTCTAGCAAGCACCGCGACGGGGCCCGGCTGGACCGGGTGCCGCTGCCGGTCGAGGCGGCCCGGGTGGCCGTCACCGGTTGGCAGGTCACCCGCACCGCCGCTCGTGTCGTCACCAAGCTGCCGGGCCGGGGCCCGTGGCAGCAGAAGGTGATCAAGCAGCTCCCGCAGACCTTCGCCGACCTCGGCCCGACGTACGTGAAATTCGGGCAGATCATCGCCTCGAGCCCCGGGGCGTTCGGCGAATCGCTGTCCCGCGAGTTCCGCGGCCTGCTCGACCGGGTGCCGCCCGCCGACACCGACGAGGTGCACAAGCTCTTCGTCGAGGAGCTCGGCGGCGACCCGGCCGAGCTGTTCGCCAAGTGGGAAGAGGAGCCGTTCGCGTCGGCGTCCATCGCCCAGGTGCACTACGCGACCCTGCACACCGGTGAGGAGGTGGTCGTCAAGATTCAGCGCCCGGGCATCCGCCGCCGGGTGGCCGCCGACCTGCAGATCCTCAAGCGCTTCGCCCAGGCCGTCGAGCTGGCCAAGCTGGGTCGCCGGCTCTCGGCGCAGGACGTGGTCGCGGACTTCTCCGACAACCTGGCCGAGGAGCTGAACTTCCGGCTCGAGGCGCAGTCGATGGAGGCCTGGGTATCGCACCTGCACGCCTCCCCACTGGGCCGCAACATCCGGGTGCCGCAGGTGTTCTGGGATTTCACCAGCGACCGGGTGCTGACGATGGAACGGGTGCACGGCATCCGCATCGACGACGTCGCCGCCATCCGCAAGGCCGGCTTCGACGGCACCGAGCTGGTCAAGGCGCTGCTGTTCTCGCTGTTCGAGGGCGGGCTGCGGCACGGGCTCTTCCACGGCGACCTGCACGCCGGCAACCTCTATGTCGACGATCAGGGCCGCATCGTGTTCTTCGACTTCGGGATCATGGGCCGCATCGACCCGCGCACCCGCTGGCTGCTGCGCGAGCTGGTGTACGCGCTGCTGGTCAAGAAGGACCACGCCGCGGCGGGCAAGATCGTGGTGCTGATGGGCGCCGTGGGCACCGTGAAGCCCGAGGCCCAGGCCGCCAAGGACCTGGAGCGCTTCGCCACGCCGCTGACCATGCAGACGCTGGGCGACATGTCCTACGCCGACATCGGGCGGCAGCTGTCGGCCCTGGCCGACGCCTACGACGTCAAGCTGCCCCGCGAGCTGGTGCTGATCGGCAAGCAGTTCCTCTACGTCGAGCGGTACATGAAATTGCTCGCCCCCAAATGGCAGATGATGTCCGACCCGCAACTGACCGGCTACTTCGCCAACTTCATGGTCGAGGTCAGCCGCGAGTACGAATCCGACATCGAGGTCTGATGCAGGTTCGCACCGGCAACGCCATATCCGGCGACCTCAAGCTCTACTACGAGGACATGGGCGACATCGATCACCCGCCCGTGCTGCTCATCATGGGGCTGGGCGCCCAGCTGCTGCTGTGGCGCACGGCGTTCTGCGAACAGTTGGTCGGCCATGGGCTGCGCGTCATCCGCTACGACAACCGCGACGTCGGCCTGTCGAGCAAGACCCAGCACCGCAGCTCGGGGCAGCCGCTGGTGACCCGGTTGGTGCGCTCCTGGCTGGGTCTGCCCAGCCCAGCGGCGTACACGCTCGAGGACATGGCCGACGACGCCGCGGCCGTGCTGGATCATCTCGGCATCGCGGACGCGCACATCGTGGGCGCGTCGATGGGCGGCATGATCGCCCAGATCTTCGCCGGACGGTTCCGCCACCGGACGAAAACGCTGGCCGTCATCTTCTCCAGCAACAATTCGGCTTTCCTGCCGCCGCCGGCCCCGCGCGCGTTGCTGGCGCTGCTGAAGGGCCCGCCGCCGGGTTCGCCCCGCGAGGTGATCATCGACAACGCGGTGCGTGTCGGCAACATCATCGGCAGCCCGCGCTACCGGGTGCCCGAAGAGCAGGCCCGCGCCGAGGCCGCGGAGGGCTACGACCGCAACTACTACCCGCAGGGCGTCGCGAGGCATTTCGGCGCGGTGCTGGGCAGCGGCAGCCTGCGTCGGTACAACCGCCGGACCGCCGCCCCCACCGTGGTCATCCACGGCCGGGCGGACAAGCTGATGCGGCCCTTCGGCGGCCGCGCGGTGGCCCGGGCCATCGACGGCGCTCGATTGGTGTTATTCGACGGGATGGGACATGATCTGCCACAACAGTTGTGGGACCAGGTGATCGGTGTGCTGACGAGCAACTTCGCCGAAGCGAACTGAGCAAAAAACACTCGGAAGAAACGCTTCCCCTGCGGTCTCAGTCCAGCTCGCAGGGTTGTACGGTTGTCAAAGGAGGTGGGTCTACCAATGGCCAAGCTGAAGCCGTATTACGAAGAGTCGCAGGCAACCTACGACATTTCAGACGACTTCTTCGCGCTGTTCCTCGACCCCAACATGGTTTACACCTGCGCTTACTTCAAGAACGACGACATGGCGCTGGAAGAGGCGCAGCTCGCCAAGCTCGATCTGGCGCTGGGCAAGCTCGATCTCGAGCCGGGAATGACGGTGCTGGACGTCGGCTGCGGCTGGGGCGGGGCGGTGGTCCGGGCGGTCGAGCAATACGACGTGAACGTCATCGGCATCACGCTCAGCCGCAACCACTACGCGCGCACCAAGGAGCGGCTGGCCGCGATCCCTACGAAGCGCCGGGTCGAGGCCCGGTTGCAGGGCTGGGAGGAGTTCGACGAGCAGGTCGACCGGATCATGAGTTTCGAGGCCTTCGACGCGTTCAAGAAGGAACGCTGGCCGGCGTTCTGGGATTGGGCCTACAAGACCCTGCCCGATGACAGCCGAATGCTGATGCACAGCATCTTCACCTATCCGCAGTCGGAGTGGAAAAAGCGCGGCGTTCAGATCACCATGTCGGACCTGCGTTTCTTCCACTTCCTCGGCAAGGAGATCTTTCCCGGCGGGCAGATGTGCGGCGAACCCGACATCGTCGACAATGCGCAAGCCAGCGGTTTCTCGGTCGAGCAGATTCAATATCTACAGCCGCATTACGCGCGGACCCTCGATACGTGGGCGGCCAATCTGGAGGCCAATCGCGAACGCGCAATCGCCGTCCAGTCCCAAGAGGTTTACGACCGCTTCATGCGCTACCTGACCGGCTGCGCGGACCTGTTCCGCAAGGGCATCTCGAACGTCGCGCAGTACACCCTCACCAAATAGTGACCGCGCCTCATACGGGTGGGGCTGGACAAGTTCGGTATCGTTGCACGTCAAACCCGCCGAGCAGTGCGTGGGTAATCGGCAGCGAACTCCTTCGGAGCAGAACAGGACGAAAATGGCTGATCAAGCGGCTAGCCCGACGAAGATCCGAACGGCTCCCGAGGACATCCAGGCGCACTACGACGTATCCGACGACTTTTTCGCCCTGTTCCAGGACCCCACCCGGATCTACAGCTGCGCCTACTTCGAGCGTGAGGATATGACGCTGGAAGAGGCGCAATACGCCAAGATCGACCTGAACCTCGACAAACTGGACCTCCAGCCCGGCATGACGCTGCTGGACATCGGCTGCGGCTGGGGGACCACGATGAAGCGCGCCGTCGAGCGGTTCGACGTCAATGTGATCGGCCTGACGCTGTCCAAGAACCAGCACGCCCGCTGCGAGCAGGTGTTGGCCTCGATCGACACCAACCGCTCGTGTGAGGTGCGGTTGCAGAACTGGGAGGACTTCAGCGAACCGGTCGACCGGATCGTGTCGATAGAGGCCTTCGAGCACTTCGGGCACGAGAACTACGACGACTTCTTCAAGCGGACGTTCGACATCATGCCCGAGGACGGCCGGATGACCGTCCAGAGCAGCGTGAGCTACCACCCCTTGGAGATGGCGGCCCGCGGGAAGAAGCTGACGTTCGAGACGGCCCGGTTCATCAAGTTCATCGTCACCGAGATCTTCCCGGGCGGCCGCCTGCCGTCCACCCAGATGATGGTCGACCACGGCGAGAAGGCGGGTTTCGTTGTGCCCGAACCCCTTTCGCTACGTCCGCACTACATCAAGACGCTGCACATCTGGGGCGACAACCTGGAGGCCAACAAAGACAGGGCCATCGAGGTCACCTCCGAAGAGGTCTACAACCGCTACGTGAAGTATCTGCGCGGCTGTGAGCACTACTTCACCGACGAGATGCTCGACGTCAGCCTGGTGACCTACCTGAAGCCGGGAGCGGCCAAGTAGTTCGGTCCTGACCGGGTCCGCGTTGTCGGATCCCCCGCGCGCCGTTCGTCAAAGAGGTAGAGAGTGAAACAGCCGGTTTCGCTCGCTACCCGGAGGTGACGACAGATGCAGTACTTCGCGTTGTTGATCAGCAAGGAGCAAGACCGCACGCCCGACGATGCGGCCGCCGCGATGGCCGCGTTCGAGAGCTTCCATGCCAAAGCCGGCGCGGCGATCCGGGCCGGTGACGCGCTGACACCCGCCGCAACGGTCATCACCGGCGGCCCCGACGCGCCGATCACCACCGACGGCCCGTTCGCCGAGTCGGCCGAGGTCGCCTGCGGCTACTACGTGTTCGAAGCGGAGAATCTGGACGAGGCGCTGGCGCTGGCCCGCGACATCCCGGTCGCGGGGTTCGGGGCGGTGGAGGTGTGGCCGGTGGTGCACTCGATCGAACCGTCCCGCAAGCTCACCGGGAACGACTGGCTGGCGCTGCTGCTCGAACCACCCGCGTCGGCGCACACCCCGGGCACCCCCGAGTGGGAGGCCGTGGCGGCCAAGCACGCCGATCTGCACGCGGCCGCGGGTGATCACATCATCGGCGGGGCCGCTCTGCACGACCGCTCCACCGCCACGACCGTGCGGGTGCGCGACGGTGAGGCCCTCATCACCGACGGGCCGTACGCGGAAGGCGCCGAGATCGCCACCGGGATCTACTTCCTGGCCGCCACCGACCGGGACGAGGCCGTCAAGCTGGCCTCGATGATCCCCGCGTCGACCGTGCAGGTGCGGCAGCTGGCCGGGGTCTCGGGACTCTAAAGCTCCCGCGATGGCCGACCTGGACGGCGTCTTCCGGCGGGAATGGGGGCCCGCCGTCGCCGCGCTCGCGCGGTGGTCCGGCGACCTCACCCTCGCCGAGGACGCCGTCCAGGAGGCCTGCGCCGAGGCGCTTCGCAGCTGGGGCCGCGACGGTGTCCCGGGCAATCCGGGCGGCTGGCTGGTGACGGTCGCACGCAATCGCGTGCGTGATCGTCTGCGCCGCGAATCCGTCCGTCCAGGAAAGGAATTGGCGGCCGTGATCGACGAAATCCGGGCGCGCACCGATCACACCGACCCGTCTCCCGTTCGCGACGACGAGCTGCGGATGATGTTCACCTGCGCGCATCCCGCCCTGGACCGTCAATCGCAACTGGCGCTCACCCTGCGACTGGTGTCGGGGCTGACGGTCGCCGAGATCGCCCGCGCGCTGCTCCAGACCGACACGGCGATCGGCCAGCGAATCACGCGCGCCAAGAACAAGATTCGGCACGCCAACATCCCGCTGCGGGTGCCGCCCGCCGAGCTGCTGCCCGAACGCACCCCGCACGTGCTGGCCTGCGTCTACTCGGTGTTCACCGAGGGGTACTGGTCCACCGCCGGCCCGTCGGCGATCCGCGACGAACTGTGCGACGAAGGGATTCGGCTGGCCGGTGAGTTGTGCGCGCTGATGCCGGACGAGCCCGAGGCCCACGCGCTGGCCGCCCTGATGCTGCTGCACGATTCGCGACGAGCGACCCGGGTTGACGACGCCGGGATGCTGGTGCCGCTCGGGGAGCAGGACCGCCGCCGGTGGGACCGCGGCCGCATCGCCCGGGGGCTGGATCGGCTGCGCCGGGCGGAGGGCTCGACCGGCCCCTACCTGCCACAGGCGGTGATCGCCGCGCTGCACGCGACGGCGCCGTCGTGGGACCAGACCGACTGGGTCACCATCTGCGCGGCCTACGACCGGCTGCTGCTTCTGACCGACTCACCGGTCGTGCGGGCCAACCGCGCGCTGGCGGTGGGCTTCCGCGACGGCCCCGACGCCGGCCTCGCCGCCTTGGACGAGGTGGCGCACGACCCCCGGCTGGGCCGTTCGAATCTGGTCGCGACGGTGCGTGCCGACCTGCTCCGGCGTGCCGGCAGGCCGGCCGAAGCCCTCACCTGGTATCGAGAAGCCCTGGACGCCAACGGTTCCGAGCCCGGTAGGGAGTTCCTGCGGCGCCGCATCGCCGAGTGCGGCGGGTGACCACCCTACTTTGCCGCCGAACGTCGACTTGTTGCGGCGATTACTGCCGAAAACGCCCGACAAGTCGACGTTCGGCGTGCCGAGGCCTACGCCTCCGCGAAGTTGCGGGTGATGGCCGGGTCCACCGGGATGCCCGGGCCCGTGGTCGTCGACACGGTGATCTTCTTCAGGTAGCGACCCTTCGAGGCGGACGGCTTGAGCCGCAGCACCTCGTCGAGCGCCGCGCCGTAGTTCTCCGCGAGGGCCTTCTCGTCGAAGGACGCCTTGCCGATGACGAAGTGCAGGTTGGCCTGCTTGTCGATGCGGAAGTTGATCTTGCCGCCCTTGATGTCGGCCACGGCCTTGGCGACGTCCGGGGTGACGGTGCCCGTCTTGGGGTTGGGCATCAGGCCGCGCGGACCGAGCACGCGGGCGATGCGGCCCACCTTGGCCATCTGATCGGGCGTGGCGATCGCGGCGTCGAAGTCCAGGAAGCCGCCCTGGATCTTCTCGATCAGGTCGTCGCTGCCGACGATGTCCGCGCCGGCGGCCTGCGCCTGCTCGGCCTTGTCGCCGACGGCGAACACCGCGACGCGGGCGGTCTTGCCGGTGCCGTGCGGCAGGTTGACCGTGCCGCGGACCATCTGGTCCGCCTTGCGCGGGTCGACACCGAGCCGGATCGCCACCTCGACCGTCGCGTCCTGCTTGGCCGACGCGGTCTCCTTGGCGAGCTTGGCCGCCTCCAGCGGGCTGTAGAGACTGTTGCGGTCCACCTTCTCGGCGGCGGCGCGATATGCCTTGCTGTTCTTGCTCATTGATTCATCCAATCTGGTGTTGGGTCGTGGTTAAGCAGCGGGCCGAAGCTGGCCCTCCCACGGGGTCGAACTGTGCTCGGCTATTCGACGGTGATCCCCATCGACCGGGCGGTGCCGGCGATGATCTTGGCCGCCGCGTCGATGTCGTTGGCGTTGAGATCGGTCTTCTTGGTCTCGGCGATTTCACGAACCTGGTCCCAGGTCACCTTGGCGACCTTGGTCTTGTGCGGCTCGGCCGAACCCTTGCCCACGCCGGCGGCCTTGAGTAGCAGCTTGGCGGCGGGCGGCGTCTTGAGGGCGAAGGTGAAGCTGCGGTCCTCGTAGACGGTGATCTCCACCGGGATGACCTGGCCGCGCTGGCTTTCCGTGGCCGCGTTGTAGGCCTTGCAGAACTCCATGATGTTGACGCCGTGCTGGCCGAGCGCGGGTCCGACCGGCGGCGCAGGGTTGGCCTGCCCCGCCACGATCTGCAGCTTGATCAGCCCAGCGACTTTCTTCTTCGGGGCCATGAGATGTTGGTGTTCCTTCCTGAACTGGGCGGGACGCCCGAGCTAAATCTTCGAAACTTGGCTGAACGTCAACTCCACCGGCGTCTCGCGGCCGAAGATCGACACCAGCACCTTGAGCTTCTGCTGTTCACCGTTGACCTCGCTGATGGTCGCCGGCAACGTGGCGAACGGTCCGTCCATGACGGTCACCGATTCGCCGACCTCGTAGTCCACCTCGACGGCCGGCCGCTCCAGGCCACCCACCTCGGCGGCGGCCGCGGTGCTGGCCGCGCCCTTGGCGGCCTTCTTCGCGGCCCCCCGCGGAAGCAGGAACTTGACCACGTCGTCGAGCGTCAGCGCCGACGGTCGCGACGTCGCGCCGACGAACCCGGTGACGCCCGGCGTGTTGCGCACCGCGGCCCACGAGTCGTCGGTCAGATCCATGCGCACCAGGATGTAGCCGGGCAGCACCTTGCGATTGACCTGCTTGCGCTGGCCGTTCTTGATCTCGGTGACCTCTTCGGTGGGCACCTCGACCTGGAAGATGTAGTCGCCGACGTCCAGGTTCTGCACGCGGGTCTCGAGGTTGGCTTTGACCTTGTTCTCGTAGCCTGCGTAGGAGTGGATGACGTACCAGTCGCCGGGCTTGCTGCGAAGCTCCGCCTTGAGCGCGGCCGCCGGGTCGATCTCCTCGGCCGACTCCTCGGGAGCCTCGGCCGCTGAGGTTTCCGGGGCTTCAGCAGCCTCGGCGCGCTCTTCTACGTCGACCGCTTCACCCGCGGACGTGTCACCGTCGAAGGTAGTCACGGTTTTCAGTCCTCTCTATCTCTCGCTCAGCCGAACACCAGCAGCACCAGCTTGGTGAGGCCGAAATCCGCGAGGCCGACCAGCGCCACCATGAAGGCCAGGAACGCCAGCACCACCGATGTGTAGGTGAGCATCTGCTTGCGGTTGGGCCAGATAACCTTCCGCATCTCCGCAACCACCTGCTTGAGGTAGTTGTAGACGAAGACGAACGGGTTGGCCGACCGGTCCCCGGGCTTCTTCGGCTTTTTGGCCTTCTTGGCCTTGGCGCCCTTGTCCTCCTTGGCGGGATCGACCTCGTCCGCCGACTCCACGTCGGCGTCCTCGCCGGTCTCGGCCGCTCGCTGGCGGGATCGTTTGCCGGTGGGGCGCTGCGGCCGCGTCACCACAGCGGTCCGGCCGCCACTCGCGCGGTCGTCCTCCCTGTCAGCGACGTCGCTCGTGGCGTCGTTGGCAGCATCGCCTTCGTCGCTCACCGCATGCTCCTTAGTTTTGCTAGTGTCCCGCGGGCCGCCCCAGTCGTGGTGGGCCATTCTTCCAGTGTCCACCATGGCACGGCTTCGTGTTCAGCAGGGGCGACAGGACTTGAACCTGCAACCTGCGGTTTTGGAGACCGCTGCTCTGCCAGTTGAGCTACGCCCCTTCGCGGTTGGCAGGCCAACCTGCGCTTACCTACCGGGGCTCACATGACACGCGCGCTCCCCGTTCTTTCGACTCACGGAAAGCGCGCTGATGCTGGGAAAACCCCGACGTCCGAGTGTACTCGATTCCCCTCAAACCCAGGAAATCCGATTACGCCGTCCTGACGACCTGGCCGGACTCCGGGTCCCATCGCAGGTTCTCCGACTGGTCGGCGTACTGGCTCATCAGCGTGGTGTACGCCTCCAGAACCAGCTCACCGTCGTCGTTGGTGCAGATGTTCTTGGTGACGACGATGTCGGCGCCGAACCGTTCGTCGACCGACAGGATGTCCATCCGGGCCCACAGCTTGTCGCCGGCCTTGATCGGCTTGGCGAACACGAACCGCTGGTCGACCTGGACGATCACCAGCGTTTCCATGCCGATGTCCACGTGCCGGAAGAAATCCAGCTGCACCAGCTTGGCGAAGATGGTCGCGAACGTCAGCGGGGCGAGGATCGCCTCGTGGCCGAGTTCGGCGGCCGCGTCCTCGTCGTAGTGGGCCGGGTGGCGGTCCTTGACGGCCAAAGCGAACTGGCGGAGTTGCTCGCGCCCCACGACGAAGTAGTCCGGGTAGCGCCAGATCATTCCCCTGATGTCTGTTTTGAGCGCCATGGCCTAGGCGAGGGTTGCGGACGCGATCGCCCTGCCGAAGATCTTCTTGCCGCCGGTGGTGGCCGTCAACGCGATGGTGATCGACTTGGTCTCCGGGTCGACCGACTTCACCCGCCCGTTGAAGACGAGCTCGGCGCCCTTGCCGTCGTTGGGCACCGGCACCACCGCGGTGAACCGCACGTTGTACTCGGTGACCGCGCCGGGGTCACCGATCCACGCGGTGACATACCCGCCGCCGATGCCCATGGTCAGCATGCCGTGCGCGATCGCGGTGTCCAGCCCGACGACCTTGGCCATCTCGTCGTCCCAGTGGATCGGGTTCAGGTCGCCCGAGACGCCCGCGTAGTTCACCAGATCCTGACGGGTCAGCGGGTAGGTCCGCTCGGGGAGCTGGTCGCCCACCTTCACCGAGCTGAACTCACGCAGTGGCATCAGAAAATCCCTCTTCTCCATCATCACCGGCACGGCCCGCCAAGGTCGTGTAGGTCTCCTGCACGACGTCACCGGCTTCGTTGGTGACGACGTTCTTGGTCACGATGATCTGGGTGCCGTGCGACACCCGCACCGAATCCACGTAGACGTCGCAGTACAGCTTGTCGCCGGCCACGATCGGGGCATAGAACTTCAGCACCTGGTCGACCTGAACGATCTGCGCGTCCTTGACGGCGACATTCGCGTGTTCGAAGAAGGCCGTCTGCGCCTTGTACCCGAAAACGCAGATGAACGTCAGCGGCGCGAGCAGGCCGCCGTAGCCCAGCTCGGCCGCGGCCTTCTCCTCGAGGAACGCGGCGTCGTCGTTCTGCACGGCGACGGCGTGCTCGCGGATCTTCTCCCGCTCCACGACGTAATGGTCGGGGTAGCGGTAGTGCATCCCGACGATGCTTTCGGATAACGGCACGGCTGAAATCTACCTAGTCGCTCTCGTGACGCGGCTAGCGCGTCTCTCGGTGCGCCTGGTGCTTGCCGCAGTTCGGGCAGAACTTCTTCAGCTCCATGCGGTCCGGGTCGTTGCGGCGGTTCTTCTTGGTGATGTAGTTGCGGTGCTTGCACACCTCGCATGCCAAGGTGATCTTCGGCCGCACGTCGGTACTGGAAGCCATGACGGTTCTCTCTCAAATCTCTCAAGGTGTGCATTGTGTTGTGTTGTAGCGATGGCCGGACTCGAACCGGCGACCTAACGATTATGAGTCGTTCGCTCTAACCGACTGAGCTACATCGCCTCTGCCCGCCCCAATCCGGGTCGGGGCCGCCACGCCTGCTCGGCGTCCGCCGAGCCCCCTAACGGAATCGAACCGTTGACCTTTTCCTTACCATGGAAACGCTCTACCGACTGAGCTAAGGGGGCCGTTCACCCGAATCGGCAGTGCCGTGGGCCTAAAAGAGGGTACAACCTGGCTCGCAGCCGGACCAAACCACGGGCTCTCAGGGGGCGCTGTCGCCGCCTCGCCGCGGCTGCCACGCGCGGAGGTCGCTGAACTCGTCGTACTCCTCGGCCGCTGCGGCATCGGCTTCGGCTTCGGTGAGCAGGGTGCGCAACGCGAGATTGACGGCCTCGCGGGCGTCGGCCAGATGGAAGCGGCGTACCGCCTCGTCAATCAGATCGACGTCGATCTCGATCTCGACCTTCCTGATCATGCGCCAACAATACCCACTGGGCACACCGCCAATCGTTGCTCGCGGGAGGTTGTGCGGCGAAGTCCACGGCGGCGCTGCGGGCCCCGGACGGGCAGGTCCTAGGCTGGTCACGTGTCAAACGACCGGCTGTACTTTCGTCAACTGCTCTCCGGTCGCGACTTCGCCGCCGGCGACATGTTCGCGACCCAGATGCGCAACTTCGCCTACCTGATCGGTGACCGCGAGACGGGCGACTGCGTGGTGGTCGACCCCGCGTACGCGGCGGGCGATCTGCTCGACACGCTCGAGGCCGACGGCATGCACCTGTCCGGGGTGCTGGTCACCCACCACCATCCCGACCACGTGGGCGGATCGATGATGGGCTTCTCGCTGCAGGGCCTGGCCGAGCTGCTGGAGCGGGCGGCCGTACCGGTACACGTCAACACTCATGAGGCGCAATGGGTTTCGCGGGTCACCGGCATCGGCCTCGGCGATCTGACCTCACATGAGAACCACGACAAGGTCAGCATCGGCGGCATCGAGATCGAGTTGCTGCACACTCCCGGCCACACGCCGGGCAGCCAATGCTTCCTACTCGACGGCCGACTGGTGGCCGGTGACACGTTGTTCCTGGAGGGCTGCGGCCGGACCGACTTCCCCGGCGGCGACTCCGACGAGATGTACCGCAGCCTGCGGCAACTCGCGACCCTGCCCGGTGACCCGATCGTTTTTCCCGGGCACTGGTATTCGGCGGAGCCCAGCGCGTCGCTGTCGGAGGTCAAACGCTCCAACTACGTGTATCGGGCCGCCGACCTCGGCCAGTGGCGCATGCTGATGGGCGGCTGAGGCGTTCGCTCGACCACGACGAATCGGCAACCGGCCTGTGATATAAGCGGAGGGTGGATTCCATGGGGTGGATCCAGGACAGCTGGAACGGAATCACGCACGCTGGGTCCAGCACCTGGATCGCGTGGGCGGCGTGGGCGGCGATCGCGCTCGCCGTCGTGACCCTGATCTTCACCAACCGCCAGATCACCCGCAATCGCCGGCTGGCCGCCGAACAGACGCGGCCGCAGGTCGCGATGTTCATGGAACCGCATCCCGCGGACTGGCACGTGATCGAACTGGTGGTCAGGAACTTCGGCCAGACCGCGGCGTACGACATCACGTTCTCGTTCATGAATCCGCCGACGGTGGCCGAATACGAGAACGCCACCGACGGCTACGCCGACGTCGCCGAACTGCGCCTGCCCCGCGAGTTGCCGGTGCTGGCTCCCGGCCAGGAATGGCGCATGGTGTGGGACTCGGCGCTCGACCGCGCCGAGATCGGCAGCGGCATCGAGTCCCGCTTCACCGGCACCATCCGCTACTACGACCGGCCGGAGCACGCGCACGGGCGCCGGTTCTGGGAACGCGAACGCGTGCCGCTGGAAACCCAGGTGGTGCTGGACTGGGACTCGTTGCCGCCGGTGCAGCGCATCGAGTTGATGACCACCCATGACCTGGCGAAGCGGGAGAAGCAGAAGCTGGAGCTGCTGCGCGGGCTGCTGACCTACTTCCACTACGCGAGTAAGGAAACCCGCCCCGAGGTGTTCCGCAGCGAGATCGAACGGATCAACGCCGCCGTGCGGGAGACGCAGGACAGGTGGCGCACCCGCCAGCTCGACGAGCCCACCGACGTCAGCCTGCGCTGGGGTGAGACCGAGGACGAGCTGGGCAAACACCACAGTGCGCCCGCGGGGCGGCAAGGAGCCAGCAACCCATGAGCGGCCCGGTCCACTACACCCTCAAGGATTCCGTCGCCGTCATCAGGATGGACGACGGCAAGGTCAACGCCCTGGGCCCGACAATGCAGCAGGCCCTGGGCGAGGCGATCGACCGGGCCGACGCCGACAACGCCGGGGCGTTGGTGATCACCGGCAACGAGCGGGTGTTCAGCGGCGGGTTCGACCTGAAGGTCCTCACCTCCGGCGAGGCGCAGCCGGCGATCGACATGCTGCGGGGCGGCTTCGAGCTGGCGTACCGGCTGTTGTCCCACCCCAAGCCGGTCGTGATGGCCTGCACCGGCCACGCCATCGCCATGGGGGCGTTCCTGCTGTCGTCCGGCGACCACCGGGTGGCCGCGCACGCCTACAACATTCAGGCCAACGAGGTGGCGATCGGCATGGTCATCCCCTACGCGGCCCTGGAGATCATGAAACTGCGCCTGACGCAGTCGGCCTACCAGCAGGCCGCCGGGCTGGCCAAGACGTTCTTCGGCGAGACGGCGCTGGCCGCGGGCTTCGTCGACGAGATCGTGCTGCCGGAGATGGTGGTCAGCCGCGCCGAGGAGGCCGCGCGCGAATTCGCCGGCCTGCACCAACACGCCCACGCCGCAACCAAATTGCGCGCGCGGGCGGATGCCCTGAAGGCCATCCGGGCCGGGATCGACGGCATCGAGGCCGAGTTCGGGCTGTAGCCCGCCCGACCCGCGCTGGTCAGCACGTTTTCGACACCGACGCCCGGGTACGCCGGCCGGCGCGCGCAGGCCGCCAAGGATGCCGAATTGCTGAGCCTGGCGTCGCGCTGCCATCCCGAGACGTTGCGCCAGATGCGCTGGGCCAACGCGATGCTCAAAGAGTTGTCACCGCAGGTATTGATGAACTGAACGGCGAACGCGGTGGCCGCTGCCCGCCGCCACCGCGTTCTCTCGCCTCCTCGCGGCCAGTGTGGCACGTGCGGGACATGCCGTCACTTCACTGCCTGACGATGCGGCGGAACCGGTCCAGATACGCCGGCCAGTCCCACGTGGACAAGAAATCCTGCGTCGCCGCATACCCCCTGTCGCAGAGCTGTTCGAGGCGGCCCCGGGAAATGCCGAAGTCGAGCACGCTCACGTCGGTGGAGGCGACCCCGATGGTGCGGCACTTGACCCACGGCAGACTCAGCTGTGCCTGGTCGTGGCCGACCATCATGGTGGTGAAAAGGCTTTGCAGCAGGGCGGATTGTTTGAGGAAACGCAACGGGCGCAGGGCGGGGAACACCTGGTCTATGCCCTCGGCGAGCTTGGGCATCACCGTGACGCCGAACGTGGGCCAGCGCGGCGGTTTGCCGTCGGTGCGGTCCAGCGAGTCGATCGGGAAATTCGACAGGACGCCTCCGTCGACCAGGCAGGAGCTGAGCCCCATGGTGTTGGTCAGCGCGACCGGCGGGTAGAAGAACGGAATCGCCATCGAGGCACGGACCGCGTCGGCGACGGGCTGCTCGTCGGGATCGAGCCCGTAGAGGCGCCGATAGTCCCAGGGCAGTCGCACCAGCTGCGCCGCGGTGACGTCGGCGACGGTGACCGCGACCTGATAGCGCCGTTCCGGTGGGAGGTCGTCGTCGTCGATGGCCAGATCGCCGAACGTGACCACGCCCAGGTTTTTCAGCTCGCTACGGATCCAGTCGTGGGCGAAGTCGCCGCGGTACATGGCCGTGTCGCGCACCAGCCCCCATGCGGAGCCGACGACGGGCAGAGGCCCCGCGCCGCGCCATTTGCGCAACGGCACCGACAGCGCGAGCTCCCTGAGCTCACCACTGGTCAGTTGATCGCCCTTGGACGCGGCCGCCGAGATCACCGCGACCACCGAACCCGCCGAGACCCCCGACACCCGATAGGCCGAGTAGCCGGCATCCATGAGCCCGGCGACTGCGCCGACCAGGCCGATGAACTTCACGCCCCCGCCAGAGAGGACCAGGTCTACCGGCTTCTTCTCGGCCGCCATCTCAATCGTCCGCCGAAACCCATTGGTAGGGAAGGAATTTGCCGTCCAGGGTCACCACGACCCGATCGCCCGAGGGGTGCGGCTTCTTCTGTAGGTCGACACTGAAGTTGATCGCGCTCATGATGCCGTCGCCGAACTGTTCGTGGATCAGCTCCTTGATGGCGCCGCCGTAGACCTGCAGGGCCTCGTAGAAGCGATAGATGGTGGGATCGGTCGGCACGGCGGTGGGCAGCCCGCCGCGCATGGGCGGCGCCGCGAGCACGGGCACCACCGATTCGCTCAGACCCAGCCTCTCGACGAGGATCCGTGCCGACTCAGCGGGAATGGGATGCTGGCCGAGCAGCGCGGCGGTGGTCCACAGCACCGGCCTGTCGATGGCGTCGGCCAGCTCCTGCCACGTCAGGCCAAGCCGCAGTCGAGCCAGGACGATCTGCTCGGTGATCTCGTGTCTGTTCATCGCCCAAGCATGCCCGGCGGCCCTCACGCCGGCTTACGGCCGCCTGCCTCACCACCGGCCGTGGTGGACGACCTCGGCGAAGGGGCGCCGATTCGGCGTGCGGATCGGGGTGAGCGGACGGTCGGCGGGATAACCGACCCCCAGCAGGAACGCCACCAGCCGGTCCTCGGGGACGCCGAGGATGGCGCGCGCCTTCTGCTGGTCCCCCACCGATGAATGCCCGGTCCCGATTCCGAGGTCGGTGGCGGCGATCATCATCGCCATCGTGGCCTGCCCGACGTCGTAGTTGTCGGTGACCAGCCTGCGCTCGTCCGGCGGCACGGGCACGACGATCGCGATCGCCGCGGCCGCGGCGGCGATGTGCCCGGCGCCCTGCCAGACGGTCGACAGCTCCTGCAGCTGCGCCCGGTCGGTGACGATCACGAAATCCCACGGCTGCCGGTTCTTCGCCGAGGGCGCGCGCCACCCGGCCTCGGCGATGCGGTTCAGGTCGTCTTCGGAAACCGGGTCCGGCTTGTACTGCCGGACATTGCGCCTGGCCCGGATCGCGTCCCAAGCCTCCATGGATGACCTCCTCATTCTCCAGCCGACCCCAGGTAAACGGGGGTAACGTCGTCCGAATTCCCCGCATACGCGCGCAGAAGTTTGATTCCGGCCATTACGGGAAGCCACGGTGAACCAGCTGTGCCGCCCACTCGTGATCCAGCTGAATGGCCCCGGATGAGGAAGGCGCGTAGCCGGCATGACAGAGAACCTGACGCCGCACTTCGAGGACGTCCAGGCCCACTACGACCTGTCCGACGACTTCTTCCGGCTGTTCCTCGACCCCACCATGACCTACAGCTGCGCGTACTTCGACCGCATGCGCGACATCCCGCTCGAAGAGGCGCAGCTCCGCAAGATGGACCTGGCGCTCGGAAAGCTGGGCCTGCGGCCCGGGATGACGCTGTTGGACGTCGGCTGCGGCTGGGGCGGAACCATGCGCCGCGCGCTCGAGAAGTACGACGTAGACGTCATCGGTTTGACACTGTCCAAGCACCAGTGCGCGCACGTGCAGAAGATGTTCGACGCGATGACCACCCCGCACAGCAGGCGGGTGCTGCTGCACGGCTGGGAAGAATTCGACGAGCCCGTGGACCGGATCGTCTCCATCGGCGCCTTCGAGCACTTCGGCTACGACCGCTACGACGACTTCTTCCAGAAGGCTTTCCGCATCCTGCCCGACGACGGGGTGATGCTGCTGCACACCATCACCATGCTGACCCCGGAACAGATCGTCGCACGCGGCCTGCCGATGACCGAGGAGCAGACCAGCTTCAACGACTTCATCGCCCGCGAAATCTTCCCGGGCGGCCAGTTGCCGCCGATCGAGATGGTGGAGTTCCACGCGTCGAAGATGGGTTTCAACCTGGCCCGCAGGCAGTCGCTACAGCTGCACTACGCCCGCACGCTCGACCTGTGGGCCGCCGCGCTCGAGGCGCACCACAGCGAGGCCGTCGCGATCCAGTCCGAAGAGGTCTACCAGCGATACATGAGGTATCTGACCGGTTGCGCCCAGGCGTTCCGGGACGGCTACATCGACATCAACCAGTTCACGCTGGCCAAATAGGCGCGGCTCTCACCGGCCGGTCGGCTCGACAAGGCGGCGAAGGTTCTTCAGGCTCTCGTCGAGCGAGCGGCCGACCCAGAAGGCCGCCACCCGGTCCGCGATCAGGCCCAGCAGGCCGCCCTCCGAGCTGTAGGCGAGCCGAAACGTCACGCGGGTCCGGCCGGGGCCGGCGTCGCGCAGGCGGAACCGGCCACGCTGCGTCACGCCGGTGATGTTGATCCACGCCAGGTCCCGCGCCGCATCGAACTCCACGACTTCGGCGACGCCACCCACCGGGATCGAGCCGATCTTCCACAGCACGGTGTAGCGGGCGCCCACCCGGGCCGGGCCCTCGGTCAGCGTCTCCCAGCGCTCCAGGTGCGGGAGGAACGACGGGTAGCGATCCGGGTCGCTGAGCACCTTCCACACGGTGTCGCGGTCCGCGTCGACGACGATCCGGCGTTCGACGCGCATCAGCCGATCACCGGGAATCGGCGCTGCGCGGCAAGCCGATCCACGCCGGCCTGCAGGCTGGCGATCACCTCGTCGTACACCGCCTGGTCGTCGTCGCCCACCGTGATCGGCTCCTGCACCTCGATGACGATCTTGGCGGGCAGCGGAATGTGCCCCAACAGGTCGCTGACGTCGAGCCCCCAGGGCAGGGCCAGCGAGATGGGCACGCTCTTGAGCCGGATCACCTTGTCGAGCAGCAACAGTTTGGCCAGCCACTGCGCGCGACCCAGGAACAACGCGGTCTCCTGGCCGCCGACGCTGGCCACCGGAACGATCGGTACGCCCGTCTCGCGCGCGAGCCGCACGAAGCCCTTGCGGCCACCGAAGTCGACGACGTGCCGCTGCCATGACGGGCGGAAGACCTCGTAGTCGCCGCCCGGGTACACCAGTACCGCGGCGCCGGATTCCAAAGCGAGGCGGGCGTTTTCGGGGCTGGCCGCGACCGTGCCGAACTTGCGCAGCCAGCGCAGCGGCGGATAGAGGGTGACCAGGTTGTGCGCGAGCTGATAGAACGGGCGCTCCACACCGAAGTACGAGCAGAACGCCAGGGTGAAGACGAACGTGTCGGGCGGGACGTTGCCGCCGCTGTGGTTGCCGACCAGCAGCACCGGCCCGTGCGGTGGGATGCGGTCGAGGCCGCGGACGTCGGCCCGGAAATAGAGCGAGGCCACCAGCCAGGTGGCGGGCAGCTGGTCCCGGATGAAGTCGGGGTCGCGCTGATCCAGGTCCGCCTTGGGCACCCGGTCGGCGATCTGCCTACTGGCCCACCCGATGGCATCCGCGACTGTCGCCATGGTGTCAGCCTGGCACAGCGGAGCCCGCCGGTGGAGGGACTTTCGTCGCCCGATGTCGGTGCGGGGGTCTATCGTTGCACCGCAATGGCGCTTCATCTCCACCGTGCCGAACGCACCGATGTCCTTGCCGACGCCCTCGGGGCCCTGCTGGCCAATCCGCAAGCCGATCCGTTCGCCGGGGAGCTGGTGCTGGTTCCCGCGCGCGGCGTGGAGCGCTGGCTCAGCCAACGGCTGTCGCACGTGCTCGGCCGGTCCCGGGGCGGCCCGGGCGGCGACGGGGTGTGCGCGGGGGTGGCGTTCCGCAGTCCCGGATCGCTGATCGCCGAGATCATCGGCGCCGCCGACGCCGATCCCTGGTCGCCGGACGCCATCACCTGGCCGCTGCTGGAGGTGATCGACTGCTCCCTGGACGAGCCGTGGTGCGCAACGCTGGCAACGCATTTGGGCCACTTCGACACCGGGCCCGAGGCGGAACTGCGCCGCGCCAGGCGGTATTCGGTGGCGCGCAGGCTGGCCGGGTTGTTCGCCTCGTACGCGAGCCAGCGTCCGCAATTGCTGGCCGCCTGGCTGGACGGCGACCCGGGCGACCTCGACACCGACCTGGCCTGGCAGCCGCAACTGTGGCGGGCGGTGGCGGCGATCATCCCGGCCGATCCGCCGCACGTCCGCCATCGGGACACGATCGCCCGGCTGCGGGAAGGCCCGACCGACCTGCCCACGCGGTTGTCGCTGTTCGGCCACACCCGGTTGTCGCGGACCGATGTGGAACTCCTCGAGGCGGTGTCGGCCCACCACGACCTGCACCTGTGGCTGCCGCACCCCAGCGACCAGCTGTGGCAGGGGTTGAGCGGTGTCCATGGCGTGGTGCGGCGACGCGACGACGACAGCAGGCGCGCGGCGCAGCACCCGCTGCTTCAGACCCTCGGCCGCGACCTGCGCGAGCTGCAACGCGCGCTGCCGATCCGCCGAGCAACCGATGAGTTCATCTGCGGCGCAACACGATCCGATACCCTGCTGGGCTGGCTGCAGTCCGACATCGCCGCCAATGCGGTCCGGCGGACGGGCCGCGCCCCGTCGCCAGACGACCGCTCGGTGCAGGTGCACAGCTGCCACGGCGCGGCACGGCAGGTCGGCGTGCTGCGCGAGGTGCTGCTCGGGTTGCTCGAGGACGACCCGACGCTGGAGCCCCGCGACATCGTCGTGATGTGCCCCGATATCGAGACCTACGCCCCGTTGATCGTCGCCGGCTTCGGGCTGGGGGACCTGCCCGGAGAAGGCCACCCCGCGCACCGGCTGCGGATGCGCCTGGCCGACCGGTCCCCCACCCAGACCAATCCGCTCCTCGCGGTGGCCGGGCAACTGCTGGGCATCGCCGGTGGCCGCACCACCGCCACCGAGGTGCTCAACCTGGCGCAGGCCCCGCCGGTGCGCGCTCGCTTCGGTTTCACCGACGACAACCTCGACTCGATGACGGCGTGGGTGCGGGAATCGGGCATCCGGTGGGGCTTCGACAAGGAACAGCGGGCGCCCTACGGACTGGACCACATCCTGCACAACACCTGGCGTTTCGGGCTCGACCGCATCCTCACCGGCGTCGCGATGTCCGACGACTCGCAGGCCTGGCTGAGCACCGCGCTACCGCTCGACGACGTGGGCAGCAACAAGGTCGAATTGGCCGGAAGATTGGCCGAATACGTCGCCCGGCTGCAGGGTGTGGTCGATTCGCTGACCGGAACCCGGCCGCTGACCGAGTGGATCGACGCGCTCACCGGCGGAGTCGCCGCACTCACCCGGGTGGCTGCCGGCGACGCGTGGCAGCACGGGCAGCTGCGCCACGAGTTCGCAAAGGTCTTGGAACAGGCCGGCTCCCGCGAGTCGACCATGATGCGCCTGCCCGACGTGCGCGCGCTGCTGGCCGGTCGCCTGGCCGGGCGGCCGACCCGCGCGAACTTCCGCACCGGCACGTTGACCGTCTGCACCATGGTGCCCATGCGGTCCGTTCCCCATCGGGTGGTGTGCCTGGTCGGCCTCGACGACGGCGTCTTCCCCCGGTTCGACCGGCCCGACGGCGACGACGCGCTGGCCCGGACGCCGATGACCGGTGAACGCGACATCCGTTCGGAGGACCGGCAGTTGCTGCTGGACGCCGTGTGCGCGGCCACCGAAACGCTGGTGATCACGTACACCGGCAACGACGAGCACACCGGCCACCCGCGCCCGCCGGCCGTGCCGCTGTCCGAACTGCTCGACGCGCTGGACCAGACGACAACCCAACGCGTGCGCGACCGCGTGGTGGTGCACCATCCGTTGCAGCCCTTCGACATTCGCAACGTGACCCCCGGCGAGCTGGTCCCGGACCAGCCGTTCACCTTCGACCCCACCGCACTGGTGGCCGCCGAGGCCGCCGCCGGCGACCGGCATGCCGGCCGCCCGTTCTTCGCCGAGCCGCTTCCCGCGCCCCCGCGCGACGACGTCGCCCTGGCCGATCTGCTCACCTTCTTCCGGGACCCGGTGAAGGGTTTCTTCCGTGCGCTGGACTACGCGCTGCCCTGGGAAGTCGAGGACCTCGACGACGAGATGCCGGTCCAGATCGACGATTTGGCCCAGTGGAGCGTCGGCGATCGCATGCTGCGCGACATGCTGCGCGGCATGCATCCGGACACCGCCGCCAACGCCGAGTGGCGGCGGGGCACCCTGCCGCCCGGCCGCCTCGGGATGCGCAAAGCCGTCGAGATCCGCGACCAGGCCGCCGACCTGGCGCGCACGGCGTTACGGCACCGTCAGGTTGACGCCGACGCGTACGACGTCGACGTGGACCTCGGCGGCGGTCGCCGGCTCACCGGCACCGTGACACCCGTCTTCGGCGAGCGCACGGTGTCGGTCACGTACTCCAGGCTGGGTGGCAAACACCTGATGGAGTCGTGGATTCCACTGCTGGCCTTGAGCACCGCCATGCCGGGCCGCGGCTGGTCGGCCCTGTGCATCGGCCGCGCCCGAACCGATCACCGCATCGAACAGCGGCTGCTGGGACCGCCGGCGGATCCCCGTGCGACGCTCCGCGACCTGGTGCACCTCTACGACGCGGGCCGCCGAGAGCCGCTGCCGCTGCCGGTGCGGACGTCGTTCGCCTGGGCCGACGCCCGCCACGGCGGCAGGGACCCGGCGCGGGCGGCCGGCTGGCGGTGGCAGTCACAGAACAACTTTCACGGCGAGAACGCCGAGCCCGCGCACGAAAAGGTCTGGGGCAAACGGGCGCCGCTCAGCGTCTTGCTCGGCGCGCCGCATCTCGGCGAGGAGGTCGACGGGGAGGATTCCCGTCTGGGCGCGTTGGCGGTGCGGTTGTGGTTGCCGCTGCTGCGCTCGGAGGTGCGTTGATGGAACGGTTCGACCTGCTCGGCCCCCTGCCCGGGCCCGGGTGCACGACCGTCCTCGAGGCCAGCGCCGGCACCGGAAAGACGTTCGCGCTGGCCGGGCTGGTCACCCGCTACCTCGCCGACGGCGTGGCCACCCTCGACGAGATGCTGCTGATCACGTTCAGTCGCGCCGCCAGCCGCGAACTGCGCGAGCGCGTCCGCGCACAAATCTCGCAAACCGTTGCCGCGCTGTGCAATCCGGCGTCCGATGCCCTCAACGAGTTGGTGGCCCACCTGATGCGGGGCACCGCCGCCGACCGCGACCAGCGCTGCGGCAGGCTCAGGGACGCGCTGGCGGGATTCGACGCCGCCACCATCGCCACCACCCACGAGTTCTGCAGCATGGTGCTGAAATCCCTTGGCGTCGCCGGCGACACCGACGCCGGCGTGACGCTGGTCGAGAGCCTCGAGGATCTCCTGACCCAGATCGTCGACGACCTCTACCTCGCGCGGTTCGCATCCGAGCGCGACGACGCGGCGCTCAGCCACGCCGACGCGCTGGCCCTGGCCCGCGCGGTGGTCCGCGACCCGTGCGCCGAGCTGCGGCCGCAACGGCCGGACGCGGGTTCGGTTGCGGAGGTGCGGCTTCGGTTCGCCAACGATGTGCTCGCCGAGCTGGAGCTGCGCAAGCACCGGCTCGGCATCCTGGGCTACGACGACCTGCTGCGCAGGCTCGCCACCGCGCTGCGCGCGCAGGATTCCGACGCCGCCAACCGGATGCGGGCCCGGTGGCCGATCGTCATGGTCGACGAGTTCCAGGACACCGACCCCATCCAATGGGAGGTCATCGGGCGCGCGTTCGGCGGCCACTCCACCGTGGTGCTGATCGGCGATCCCAAGCAGGCCATCTACGGCTTCCGCGGCGGCGACATCTACACCTACCTCGAGGCCGCCCGCACCGCCGGCGAGCGGTGCACGCTGGACGTCAACTGGCGCAGCGACACCGCGCTGGTCGAACGTCTGCAGACCGTGCTGCGCGGCGCGGCGCTGGGTGATCCGGGCATCGTCGTGGGCAAGGTCGAGACCCGCCTCGCCGGGCACCGGCTGGCCGGCGCGCCGCGCAATGCGCCGTTTCGACTGCGCCTGGTCAACCGCTCCCTGTTCGGTGTCGATCAGGCGAAAACCATTCCCATGTCCGAGCTTCGCCGCTACATCACCGCCGACCTGGCCGCCGACGTCGGCGCCCTGCGAGCGGGCGGCGCCACGTTCGACGGTGCCCCGGTCGAGCCCGGTCATGTGGCGGTGATAGTCGAGACCGGTGAGGATGCCCGGGCGTGCCAGAGCGCCCTGATCCAGGCCGGGATTCCCGCCGTCTACACCGGCGACGCCGATGTGTTCCTGTCCCTGGCCGCCGAGGACTGGCTGTGCCTGCTCAACGCGTTCGATCAGACCCACCGCAGCGGGATGGTGCGGGCCGCCGCGGCGACGGTGTTCTTCGGCAAGGCGGCCGGCGCGTTGGCCGCCGGGGGCGACATGCTCACCGACGAGGTGGCCGCCACGCTGCGGGACTGGTCGGCCCAGCTGCGCGAGCGCGGACCGGCGGCGGTGTTCGAGGCGGCGCAGTTGGCCGGGATGGGCCGGCGCGTGCTCGCGGAACAGGGCGGCGAGCGCACCATGACCGACCTCGCTCACATCGCCCAACTGCTGCACGACGTTTCGCACCGGGAGCGGTTGGCCCTGCCCGCGCTGCGCGATTGGCTGCGCCGGCAATGCGGCGAGCGAGACGGTGCACCCGAACGCAATCGTCGCCTCGACAGCGACTCCGCCGCGGTACAGGTCATGACGGTGTGGGGGGCCAAGGGCCTGCAGTTCCCGATCGTCTACCTGCCGTTCGCGTTCAACCGGCACGTCTTCATCGACGACATCCCGATGTTTCACGACGACGCCGGTGTCCGCTGCCTGCACATCGGCGGCCCCGAGAGCCCGGACCTCGCCGAGACCGAGCGGTTCAGCCGGGCCGAGGCGGCGCGCAACGACATCCGGCTGACCTATGTCGCGTTGACCCGGGCGCAGTCCCAGGTGGTGGCGTGGTGGGCGCCGTCCTGGGACGAACCCAACGGCGGTCTGTCACGGCTGATGCGAGGCCGGCGCCTCGGCGAGGCCGACGTACCGGACCGGTGCGATCCGAAGACGATCACCGACGAGGAAGCTCGGGCCCGCTTCGACGCGTGGCAGGCCGCGGGCGGCCCGGTGATCGAGGAGGCCGCCGTCGCCGGGGTGCCCGCGCTTGCCGGAGCGGCGCCGCCGAACACCTTGGCAGTGCGGCACTTTCATCGCGTCATCGACACCGGCTGGCGGCGCACGTCGTACTCGGCGTTGATCCGCGACGTCGATGAGCCCGCGCTTGCCAGTGAACCGGAGGCCGGCGCCCGCGACGACGAGGTGGAGGTGACCCCGGCGGCGGTCCCGCCGGCCGCCGGCGCGGACGTGCCGTCCCCGATGGCCGATCTGCCGGCGGGTGCGACGTTCGGGTCGTTGGTGCACGCGGTGCTGGAGAGCGCCGACCCGCTCGCCGGCGACCTGACGGCCGAGCTGGAGGCGCGGATCCGAACGCATTCGGCATGGTGGCCCGTCGACGTCGATCCCGCCGTGTTGGCCTCGGCGCTGGTGCCGCTGCACGACACGGCGCTGGGGCCGTTGGCTCCCGGCGTCACCTTGCGGCAGGTCGCCCTCCCGGATCGGCTGCGCGAGTTGGCGTTCGAGATCCCGCTGGCCGGCGGGGACCTCCGCGGTGAGGTGCCCGACATCCGGCTCTCCGACGTCGGCGGACTGCTGGGCCGGCACCTCTCCCCCGACGATCCCCTGGCCGGTTACGCCGACCGGCTGAGGTCGGACGGGCTGGGCCGCCAGCCGCTGCGGGGTTACCTGTCCGGTTCGATCGACGCGGTGCTGCGCCTGCCCGGGCAGCGCTACCTCGTAGTGGATTACAAGACCAACCTGCTGGGTGGCACCGCGGCCGACTACAGTTTCCCCGCGCTGACCGAGGCGATGTTGCACTCGGACTATCCGCTGCAGGCGCTGCTGTATCTGGTTGTGCTCCATCGTTTCCTGCGATGGCGCCAGCCCGGTTACGATCCAGGGCGGCACCTGGGCGGGGTGCTGTACCTGTTCGTGCGCGGCATGTGCGGCGCCGCCACACCAGCGCCGGACGGCCGGCCCTGCGGCGTGTTCGGCTGGTCGCCTCCGGCCGAGCTGGCGGTCGCGCTGTCCGATCTGCTCGACGAGGGGCCACGCGCCGCATGAGCACCGTCGAGGAAATCCCCCAGGATCGATATGACCACCGATTCGCGCTCGCCGCCGCCGGCCTGCTCGGCGAATTCAACCGGGCCGGCGTGCTGGACGCCGCGGATGTGCATGCGGCGCAACGGATCACCACGCTCGCCGACGAGCCGGACGAATCGGTGGCGTTGGCGCTCGCGCTGGTGGTTCGTGCGCTGCGGGGCGGGGCGGTGTGCGTCGACCTGGCGAGCGTCGCCGCCGACGCCGACGCGCCGGAATTGCCGTGGCCGGAGCCGGGGGCGTGGCTGGCGTCGGTGCGTTCGAGCCGCCTGATCGCCGACCCCCCGGTGCTTCGGCTCTACCAGGATCGCCTGCTCTACCTCGACCGGTATTGGCGCGAAGAGACACAGGTCTGCATCGACCTGCTGGCGCTGTCGGCGCCCATGGCTTCCGTCGAAGCGCGCGCCCTCGACCGCCTCTTTCCGGCCGGCTACGAGGAACAGCGCGCGGCGGCCCAGATCGTGCTGTCCCAAGCGGTTACGGTGCTCACCGGTGGTCCGGGGACCGGGAAGACGACGACCGTCGCCCGCCTTCTCGCGCTGTTGACCGAACACGCGGACCGGTCGGGCGGGGCGGGGCTGCGGATCGCGATGGCCGCGCCCACCGGCAAGGCGGCCGCGCGGCTGACCGAAGCGGTGGCGGCAGAGGTCGCCAGGCTCGAGCCCGCCGACCGCGAGCGCCTAGGCGGGCTGGAGGCGGTGACATTGCACCGCCTGCTCGGTAGCCGGCCCGACACGTCGGTACGGTTTCGTCACCACCGGGCCAACCGGTTGCCCCACGACGTGATCGTCGTCGACGAGACGTCGATGGTGTCGCTGACGATGATGGCGAGGCTGCTCGAGGCGGTGCGCGCCGACGCGCGGCTGATCCTGGTCGGCGACCCCGACCAACTGGCCTCGGTGGAGGCCGGAGCGGTGCTGGCGGACCTCGTCGACGGCCTGTCCGCCCGCGCCGACAGCCGCGTCGCCGCCCTGCTTTCGTCGCACCGGTTCGGTGAGTCGATCGGTGCGCTGGCCGACGCGATCCGCGACGGTGACGCCGACCGGGCGATCGCGGTATTGCGGGCCGGCAGCGATCACATCGACTGGGTGGAAGACGAGGATCCGACGGATCGTCTGCGGGCGATCCTGGTGCCGCACGCGCTCCGCGTCCGGCAGGCCGCCGTGTTGGGTGCCGACGCCGCGGCGTTGCAGGCGCTCGACGGGCACCGGCTGCTGTGCGCGCACCGGCACGGACGGTCCGGGGTGGAGCACTGGAACCGCCAGGTCCATCGATGGCTCACCGAGGACAGCGGCCTGCCGGTGTGGTCCCAGTGGTACGCGGGCCGGCCGCTGCTGGTGACCGCCAACGACTACGGGCTGCGGGTGTACAACGGCGACACCGGCGTGGTCGTCGCCCGCCAGGCGGGCCTGCGGGCGGTGATCTCCGGTGCCGCGGGGCGGCTGGAGTTCGCGACCAGCCGGCTTTCCGACGTCGAGACGATGTATGCGATGACCATCCACAAGAGCCAAGGCAGCCAAGCCGATGAGGTCACCGTGCTGCTCCCGCCGGAAGACTCTCACCTGCTGACGCGTGAGCTGTTCTATACCGCGGTGACGCGCGCCAAAACCAAGGTGCGCGTGGCCGGTTCGGAGAGCGCGGTACGCGCCGCCATCGGTCGGCGCGCGGTGCGCGCGAGCGGCCTGCGAGAGCGCCTCAAATCCGGTGTGGGCCTCGGCTGACGCCGCGGCCATGCCGGTGCGGAAGAATCGTGGTCGAGATGACTGACGTCGACGAAGCACCACCGGCATCCCGCCGGCCGCACATCCTGCGGCTCGCGGTGTTCGCCGCTTTCCTGCTCGCCATGTTCTTCCTGGTGGCCGTGGCGCACATCGTCAACGTCGAGGACGTGCGGCGCACCGTCTCGGCGACCGGTTCCGCGGCGCCCGTGACCTACGTCGTGTTGTCGGCCGCGCTGGGCGCGGTGTTCGTGCCGGGCTCGATACTGGCCGCGGGCAGCGGGTTGTTGTTCGGCCCGGTGCTGGGCATCGTCGTGACGCTGGGCGCGACGGTCGGCACGGCGATCGTGGCCAGCCTCGTGGGCCGTCGGGCCGGGCGGAACAGCGCGCGGGCGCTGTTGGGACCGGCGCGCGCGGACCGCATCGACGCGTTGATCGAACGCCGCGGACTCTGGGCCGTTGTCGGCCAGCGGTTCGTCCCCGGCCTATCGGACGCGCTGGCCTCCTACGCGTTCGGTGCGTTCGGAGTCCCGTTGTGGCAGATGGCCGTTGGCTCCTTCATCGGTTCGGTGCCGCGAGCGTTCGCCTACACCGCGCTGGGGGCGTCGATCGCGAATCGGTCATCCTGGCTGGCCTATTCGGCGATCGCGGTGTGGTGCATGACCGCCGTCGTCGGCGCCGTCGCCGCGCGGCAGGGCTACCGGAAGTGGCGCGGGCACGGCCGTCGCGCGGCTTCGGACGCGGAGGACGGCTAGTTCGCCGGTCGCTGCGCGGCCACGAACAGGTTTCCCGGCACCAAGTCCTCGACCTCTTTGGGCGCCGCGCGGCCGTAGCCGGCCATCAGTTCGGGGGACGGGGTCACGGTCACATCCCAGCCGTGGCGACGAAACCAGTCGCCGACGTCCTCGCGCTCCTCGAAGTACCACAGCTCGTCGGTCCTGGGCACCTCCCGGTCGGGGGCCACGCGCGCCATCAGCGTGCGGACCCGGTCCATGCGCTCACGGCGCTTCGCCCGCAGCTCCGGGTCGAGGAACCGCGGCCCCAGCGCCTCCACGGCGACCCGGCTGCCGGGCGCGGTGAGCTGGTGCACGCGGTCGAAGAGCAACTCCTGGGCGGCGGCCGGCAGATACGGCATCAGCCCCTCCGCCGACCACACGCTGGGCTCCGATGGGTCAAAACCCGCCTGCCGCAACGCCGCCGGCCAATCGTGGCGCAGGTCCACGGGGACCGCGACGCGGTGGCATGCCGGCTGGGCCCCGTGTTCGGTCAGCGTCGACAACTTGAAGTCCAGCACCCGCGGCTGGTCCAGTTCGTAGACGCATCCGCCGTCCGGCCAGGGCAACCGCCACGCCCGCGCGTCCAGGCCCGCCGCCAAGATCACCGCCTGGCGGATCCCCGCGTCCGTCGCGGCGCGGAAGAAATCGTCGAAAAAGGCTGTCCGCGAGGCCATGTAGCCGACCATCGCCCGCATCTGCAGCGGCAACTCGGGTTCGGCCTCGACGAGTTCGGGCGGCAGCTGCGGCGCCGAGTGCCAGTTCCACACGCCGTCGCCGGCGGCATCGAGGAAGACCTGCGCGAACGGATCGCGGATCAAGGGATTCTCGCTGCGCGTCTCCGCCGCGCGCGCCGACGCCACACCCAGTGCGGTCGCCCCGACGCTCTCGGTGATCTCCCAGCTGTCGTTGTCGGTTCTGCCCACGCTCACGCCCTCCGATTCGCTAGCTCGCCTACCTAACCGACCCTACGCGCGGCGGGCGGGTGCGAGCTGTCGCGCACGGGACATCGGCGTTAAGTTGTCGGCGAGCCGGCGAGCGGGTCGAGCAGCGGCGCCGAACGGATCCGAAGGATCATTACCACATGCGAGTCGACGGGCGCGAGGTGAGCGTTTCCGGCAGCTTGCTGCAGCCACTGACCCGGCGCACCAACGACATCCTGCGGCTGGCCGCGAGCGCGACCTTCCTCGCGGTGGTGATCACGAGTTCGCTGATCACCCGGCCGCAGTGGGAGGCGCTGGAGAAGTCGATCTCGCAGATCGTCGGGGTGCTCTCCCCCCGCCAGGCCGATCTGGTGTACCTCGCCTACGGCGTGGCGATCCTGGCGCTGCCGTTCATGATCCTGATCGGCCTGATCGTCGGCCGGCAATGGAAACTGCTGGGCGCCTACGCGGCCGCCGCCCTACTGGCGGCGCTGCCGCTTTCGGTGGGCGGCAACGGGTTTTCGGCTCCCCGCTGGCACTTCGACCTCTCCGAACGCCTGCCGACCGTGTTGGGCCAGTTCCTCGACGACCCGCGCTGGATCGGCATGCTGGCGGCGGTGCTGACCGTCTCCGGGCCGTGGCTGCCCGCGCGCTGGCGGCATTGGTGGTGGGCGCTGCTGCTGGCCTTCGTGCCGATCCACCTCGTGGTCAGTGCCATCGTGCCCGCCCGCGCGCTGTTGGGGCTGGCGGTCGGCTGGCTGGTCGGCTCGCTGGTGGTTCTCGTGGTCGGCACCCCGGCGCTGGAGGTGCCCCTGGAGTCGGCCGTGCGCGCGATGGCCAGGCGCGGGTTCGTCGTCTCGCGGCTCACCGTGGTCCGGCCGGCGGGTCGGGGCCCGCTGGTCCTGTCGGCGGCGTGCGAACAGCCCGACCGCACGGCGGTCGTCGAGTTGTACGGCCCGCACCAACGCAGCGGCGGCACGCTGCGCCAGCTCTGGATCAAGCTGCGGCTGCGCGATACCGAGACCGGGCCCCTGGTGACCTCCATGCGACGCGCCGTCGAGCACCGCGCGCTGATGACGATCGCCATCGGTGAGGTCGGTCTGGCCAACACCTCGACGATCGCCGTCGCCACCCTCGACCGGGGCTGGATTCTGTATTCGCACAAGCCACCCCGCGGCCTGCCCCTGAGCCGGTGCGCGCAGTCGACGCCGGTGGACCGGGTGTGGCGGTCGCTGCGGATCCTCAACGACCAGCAGATCGCGCACGGGGACCTGCGCGGCAACGAGATCACCGTCGACGGCGACGCCGTGCTCTTCGGCGGCTTCCACAGCGCCGAATACGGCGCCACCGACGCCCAACTCCAATCCGACATCGCCCAGCTGCTGGTGACCACCTCGGCCCTGTACGACCCCAAGTCGGCGGTGGCCGCCGCGATCGACGCTTTCGACAGGGACACCGTGCTGACCGCGTCGCGCCGCCTGACGAAAGTGGCTGTGCCCCGGCCCATTCGGAGGTCGATCCAGGATGCGGGCACCGTCATCTCCGCCGCCCGCGCCGAAGTGAAGCGTCAGACCGGGGCCGACCAGATCAAAACCGAGACCATCACGCGGTTCACCCGCAGCCAGCTCATCCAGCTGGTGCTGTTCGGCGCGCTCGTCTACGTCGCGTATCCCTTCATCAGCACCGCGCCCACGTTCGTGTCGCAGCTGCGGACCGCGCACTGGTGGTGGGCACTGCTGGGTCTGGCGGTGTCGGCGCTGACCTACGTCGGGGCGGCCGCCGCTCTGTGGGCGTCCGCGGACGAGACGGTGAGCTTCTGGAAGCTGTCAATCGCGCAGGTGGCCAACACGTTTGCCGCCACGACGACGCCCGCCGGGGTGGGCGGGCTGGCGCTCAGCACCCGGTACCTGCAGAAGGGCGGCGGGCTGTCCGCCATGCGGGCCACCACGGCGGTGGCCCTGCAGCAATCCGTGCAAGTGATCATGCACCTGATGTTGCTGATCCTGTTCAGCACGGTTGCGGGCGCGTCGATGAACCTCTCGCACTTCGTCCCCACCGCGACGGTCCTGTACCTGATCGCGGGTGTGGCACTGGGGATTATCGGCACCTTCTTGTTCGTGCCGAAGCTGCGCCGCTGGCTGGCGACGGACGTGCGCCCCAAACTCAAGGAGGTGACGACCGACCTCGTCCAGGTGGCCCGAGAGCCACAGCGTTTGGGGCTGATCGTCCTCGGTTGTGCCGGAACGACTCTCGGAGCCGCACTGACGCTGTGGACCAGCGTCGAGGCGTTCGGCGGCGGCGCTTCGTTCGTCACCGTCACGGTGGTCACCATGGTCGGCGGAACGCTGGCCTCCGCCGCGCCGACTCCCGGGGGCGTCGGGGCCGTCGAGGCGGCGCTGATCGGTGGACTGGCCGCCTTCGGCGTGCCGCCGGCGGTCGGCCTACCGTCGGTCCTGTTGTACCGGGTGCTCACCTGCTGGCTGCCGGTGTTCGCCGGCTGGCCGGTGATGCGGTGGTTGACCCGGAACGAGATGATCTGACGTCCGGTACGGGATCACTCGAACGGGGACTGCACCACCACGAGAACGGTTGACGTCCGGGAACTTTGGCCGACGGTCGAGGTCAAATACGCGAGGTAATACTCGTCGGACACCGCCCGTGCCACCGTGATGGGCACGTCGATGCTCGCCGACCCGTCCGGGGAGAACTGGCCGGTCGAGGGCGTCACGGTGATGCCGCCGTCCGAGGCGGTGCCGGTGACCGTGTATCCGCCGGCATCGCCGATCATCCGCTGGGCGTCGAGCCTGACCGTGCCCGTGCTGCCCGGGGCGATGGTGACGATCGGGCTCGGGACGTTGACGGTCACGGCCGAACTGGCGGCACCGAACGACGGCGGGGCGGAGGATTCGCCTGTGCCCCAACTCTTGTCCGGGTAGGTGGCGAGCGTGAAGCTCAGTTCCCCGCCGGTGCGGATGAACGACTCGGGCAGCCACGTGTGGTCGGTGGCCTGCCCGTCGACGCGCAGGCCGCTGACGTATCTGAGACGGCGCGGTCCGGACGCGCCGGGCGCCGAGATCCGAATGGTTTTGCCGCCGGGAAGCGCGATCACGACGCGATCGAAGAGCGGTGCGGCCACGGTGAGGATCGGCGTTCCCGGCGTGCTCGGATACAGTCCCAGGGCCGCCCAGACGTACCAGCTGGCCATCGCGCCCAGATCGTCGTTGCCCGGTTCCCCGTCGGCCGTCGGGCCGAACAGCCCGCGCACCCGGTCGACCGTGCGCTGCGTCTTCCACGGCTGACCGATGTAGTTGTACAGCCACGGCACCCCGAAACCGGGTTCGTTACCGGCCCACAGGTAGGGCTCGTTGGGGCCGACGTTCAGCTTCCTGGTGAAGCCGTCGAGCCGCCCGGCCACCGCCTGGCGCCCGCCGAGCGCGGTCACCAGGCCGGCCACGTTGTGCGGCACCCACCAGACGTACTGCGCGGCGTTGCCCTCGTCGAATCCGACCTGGCCGAAATCGGAGGGCGACACCACGAACGCGGGCCCGGCGCGGAAAAAGCTGGTCCAGCTGCGCGGCGAGACGTACCGGGTGGTCGGGTTGAACAGGTTCTGCCAGTACTGCGACCGCCGCTGGAATTCGGCGGCGGTGGCGGTGTCGCCGAGCGAATCGGCGAACCGCGAGATGGCGAAGTCGTCGACCGACCACTCGAGCGTGATCGACGCGGCGGCGATCCAGCCGTCGGTGCGGAACTCGAAGGAGAACGGCGCGTAGCCGAATTGCTGGTATGTCTCGATGCCCGGTCGCTCGACGTAACCGCCCAGCCCCACACCGCCTTTCGTCGCCGCGTTCACCATGTAGCGCAAGGCCGCGCGGGTGTCGAAGCCCCCGGCCCCGAAGGCATGCAGGTTGACGATGAGCGGCACCACGTTGTCGCCGCTCATCTCCGCGGTCGCGGCGTTGGCCAGCGCCCAGCGCGGCAGCGCTCCGCTCTGCTCGGCGTCGTTCACCAGCGATTGGGCCATATCGCCGGCCCGGTCCGGGAAAAGGAGCGCCTGCAACGGCGCCAGACATCGGTAGGTGTCCCAGTCGGAGAAGTTGGCGTACTGGGTGTGCCCCGCCGCCACGGCGTGCACCGCGCCGTCGAACCCGATGTAGCGTCCGTCCGCGTCGTTGAAGGTGTTGGGGTGCAACAACGATCGATACAGGGAGGTGTAGAACGTTTCCACGTCACCGGCGTTGCGGCCGGCGACCGAGATGCGCGACAACGTGGCGTTCCACGTCCTCGACGCGGCGTGGCGCACGTCGTTGAAGCTGGCGGCACCCTCGGCCGCCAGGTTGGCCCGCGCCCCGTCGATACCGACGTAGGAGATCGCGGTCCGCACCTCGAGCACCGCCCCGGCCGGGAACTCCACGTATCCGCCGCTGTACGGCGAATTCGCGCTGCGGGCATTCGGATACACCGCATTGCCGTCCCATGCCCCGTAAGAAATGAACGGCTGGCTGAATTTCATGGCGAAATAGACGGTGTAGGTGTTGTTCTTGCCGCAGAACCCGCCGCTGGTCGCCCAGCCGGTGATGGTGGTGTTGTCCTCACCGATCTGGATGGTCGCGCGGGAGTTGCCCGCCAGCGACGCTCCGGAACGCACGTGCAACAGCGCGGGGCGGCCGTTGCGGGGATAACTGAACCGGCCGACGCCCGTGCGCGTGGTCGCGGTCAGTTCCGCCTTCACCCCGGTACCCGGGAATCGCACCGTGTAGTAGCCCGGCACGCCCCGTTCGGTGTCGTCGTGGGCGATCCGTTCCCAGGCCTTCCAGGGCTGCGAGCCAATTTCGTTGGTGGTCGGCAACATTGAGATGTCGCCGAACGCGGCGCAGCCCACGGAGGCGTGGGTCATGCTGAACCCGGTCGAGCGCGGGTTGTCGTAGTTGTAGCCGGCGTAATTGCCGACGGTGTCCGGTGAGTACTGCACCATTCCGAACGGCATGGTGGCGCCGGGGAAGTTGTTGATCTCCCCCACCGTATGGCCACCGGTTCCGGTGCCGATCAGCGTGGCGACGTGGTCGACGGGGTCGGTCACGAATCCGGGCTCGCCGTCGTAGGCAACGGGCGGCGGCGCCGCAGCGACGAACGCGATGAAGACGACCGACGCCGCCAGGAGCGCGACGAGGGCCCTGCGTGACCGCATACCTGTCTCTTACTGGACAACGGTGTGTTGGGTGGCTGTTTCTTCAAACGAATTGGATAACGATTTGCGGATCCGGCCGGGCAGCTCAAAGCACGCATCAGAAGGACGGCACCGCCCGCGTCCCCGCGCGGAAAGCGGTGGTGATTCCGGGCCAGGGACCGGACCACCATCGCACCCTGACCGAGGAAGATGACGCTACGCCGCGCAACCGAACGGGCTTACGGTGAACCCATGGCAGAACAGTCATATGCGATCGACGCCGGGCACCCGCCGTCGATCCTGCTGCGCTTGGTCAACCCGGTGTTGGGGTTGCTGCTGCGCACGCCGCTGGCCGGCCCCGCCCGCAAGCAGCTGATGGTGCTGAGCTTCACCGGGCGAAAAACCGGCCGGTCGTTCACGATTCCGGTGAGCGCCCACGTCATCGACGGTCAGCTCTACGCGCTGACGGGGGCCGCGTGGAAGCGGAATTTCCGAGGCGGCGCGCCGGCCCGGGTGGTCTACGACGGCGAGACGACCGCGATGCGCGGGGAGCTCATCTCGGACCGCGCTGTGGTCTCCGATCTCTTCCTGCGCTGCGCCGAGTCCTACGGCGTCGCGCGCGCCCAACGCATGATCGGCCTGAAGTTCCGCGACAATCGCATGCCGACGCGGGAAGAGTTCGCCGAGGCGGTCGACCGGATGAACTTGGGAGCGGTCCGCCTGGCGCGCGGCGGCTAGCGACCGCTACTCGGTAGAGCCGGCGGCGCGCAGGTGGGCGGCGAGCAGGCTCTGGTCGAATCGTGAGCGCGACCCGATGGCCTCCTTGGCCAGCTCGGGGAAGTCTTTCGCGATTTGTTCGGCGAGCACGCCCAGCTTCATGTTGCGCACCTGGGACAACGACTTGAGCAGGTTGAACGCCGCCTTCTCGTCGACGCCGTAGACCAGCATCAGCATCCCCTTGGTTCGCTCGATCGCGCCGCGACGGTCGGCGATCTCGGCGACCTGTGCGCTGATGGCCTCCTCGCGCTTGCGGCTCGACGTCGGCGTGACGTCGACGTAGAAGCCGTGGGTGCCGATGACTTCACCGCTGTCGTCGCAGAATTGGTCGCCCACCACGACCACGTCGTGGGTGTTGCCGCGGGTGTCGACGATGCGGTGCCGGGTGCTGAACGGGCGGCGATGCTTGATCATGTCGTCGATGCCTTCGGCCACCCTGGCCCGGTCCGCGGGGTGCTTGTGGGACAGCACCAGCTCGGTCGTCGGGGTCACCGTTCCCGGCTCGTAGCCGTGCATGCGGTGCACCTGGTCGGACCATTCCCAGCGTTGATCTTCGAAGTAGAAGCGGAACCAGCCCGCCCGCTGCGGGGTGCCTCCCGCGAGCGCCCGCTCAACCGCCGCCGCCTGGCCGTCTAGATCCCACGCCACGACACACGCTCCGGGTGGGACACCGACGCCCAATTCTCGAGCGACGCCAGCCGGATGGCGTCGCTTTCCTGCAGCCGCAGCGCCGACACGCGGCAAAGTTCGCGGGATCGGTCGACCTGCCGCCGCGCGCGTTCCACGGAATCGGCCACCGAACGCTGCAGCGACCTGGCGACGTCCGAGGGCGTGCCGCGGGCCGTCCGCGTGCTGCGCCGAACGGTCTCCCGCAGCTCGGCGGTGCGGCGCGCCGAACGGGCGCGATGAGCCCGCTGCCGACAGGCCGACGAGCAGTAGAGGGCGTCGGACCGGGCCGAGGACCCCGCCCCGCACGCGCCGCATGTCATCCCCGACATATCCGTTACGTTACAGCTATCCGGCCGCCGCTACAGCTATGTTCGGACCGACCAGGGCGCGGCCACAGCCGTTCCAGCATCCCGCCGAAAGATTGGTTTTGGGCGGCCGCGCTAGTCGTGTCTGCCCGGCGCCGCCAGGAAGTCGAGCACCAGATCGACGAATTTGTCGGGGTTCTCCATCAAGGCGAGATGGCCGCAACTCATTTCCGCGTAGCGAGCTGTGGGGATCAGCGCGGCCAACGCTCGTGCGTGAGCGACTGGCACCATCTGGTCGTGTTCACAGCCGATGACCAGTGTCGGTACGTATATACGCTGTGCTTGATCGCGGACATCCACAGTGAGGTCAAGGGCAATCTGTCGCCGCATGCCGGGCCAGTCCACTGCGGCTACGACGTCCGCGGTCAGGGCCTGAATCGATGCGGGGTCGAGTTGATTAAGGTGCTTGGAGCTCAGTCCGCTCAGCAGCATCAGTCGGGCCATGGCCGAGCGGTCGGCGTCGATGAGATCGCGCCAAATTTCGAACTGCAGCTTTTGGCGTGCATCCGTGTCTACGAACCCGGCCAAACTGACCAGCGAACGCACCGCGTGGGGGTACTCCGCGGCGATGAATGTTGCTACCGCCGATCCCAGGGAGAATCCAACGAGGTCGAACGGTACCGCGCCCGCCGCCGTCGAGGCGGCGACCACCTGAGCGGCCAGGCCTGCGACGGTCAGCGGCCCACCGTCGTCGGTTGTCTGGCCCGAGCCTGAGTAGTTCGGACGAACGACCATCCGGCCTACACCCAAGGGAGCCACGACACCGGACCAGTTCGATTCCGCATCGCCACCGGTACCGTGGGCCAGCACGAGACCCGGCCCGGTGCCATCGACATGGAATACGACCCGCGCGCCCTCTACGTCAACTGACGACACACGCGTGTTCATCGCATCGGCCGAAGCTCGAAGACCGGGATCACACGATCGGGTTTGGGGTAGCCCGCTACGCGAGGGTGTTGGGATTTGATCAACGACAGCAGCCGCGCCCCCTCCTGTGGACTCAACTCCTGGGCGATCGCGTCATATGCCGTCTCGCCGATCTCCACTTTCACAACCGGGTGCGCCCGAAGGTTGTGCACCCACGCGGGATTTCGTGGAGCACCACCGAACGAGCCGATCAAGATGACCCGTCCGTCGATCGGAAAGTACTCCAAAGGCGTCAGTCTGCGGCGGCCCGACTTAGCCCCGGTCATCGTCAACAAGAGCACGCGCGATTCCCGGAATGGACCACCAACCACCCCGCCGTTGCGGCGAAATTCGACCACGATCTGCTCGTTGAAAATATGCAGGGCGGCCGGGTCGTCGAGCACTTGAGCGTAGGTGGGAACCGAAGGCAGTTCCGCGGGCGGTCGCGTGTCAGAACTCACCGGGCCTACTGTGCCCGGCCGCCGCACGCTCGGCCAGGCCGTACTGTGCAGGGGGACCGCCTAACCAGGGGCCTCACAAGTCCATGTTGGCCGCCCGCCCACTGGGCCATGATGTGGTATGAGCAAGTCGGAGTTGGGTGAATTTCTGCAGGCGCGGCGTGCGGCCGTGTCGCCCACCGTCGCCGGCTTACCGGACACTGGGCAACGGCGCCGGGTTCCCGGCCTTCGGCGCGAAGAGGTGGCCGCCATGGTCGGATTGTCGACGGACTACTACGTCCGCCTGGAACAAGGCCGAGGTGGGCGACCGTCGGAGTCGGTCCTCGACGCAATCGCGGCAGCTCTCATGCTCGATACCACAGAACGCGAGCACCTCTACCGGCTCGCACATCCACCACGTCAACGTCCGCGCGCACGACGGGAACGGGTGTCCCCGCCGGTGCTCGCGTTTCTGCACACTCTGACGGTGCCGGCGCTGGTGATGACCAGCAGCGCACAGGTCATCGGATGGAACGGTTTAGCCAGTGCGGTCTTCACCGATTTCGCGAATCGCCCTGCGCGAGAAAGGAACACCGCGTGGTTGCTGTTTCGTGACGAGGAAGTCGCCGCCCGCCATCGCCAATGGGAGACAGCCGCACGCAATACTGTCGGCATGCTGCGCACTGCCGCCGGCAAGGTACCAGACGACCCTGACCTGACCGCGCTGGTGGGCGAGCTATCGGTTTTCAGTTCGACATTTCGACGCTTGTGGAGTACCCACCACGTTTACGAGAAGTCGACCGGAGTGACGCAACTCCGACATCCTCAAGTCGGGGATCTCGATTTGACGTTCGTCGGGTGGACAACGCCCACCTCACCGAACCAGACTGTCGTCACCTACACGGCCGAGCCAGGCTCACCATCGGCTGACGCTCTCAACCTCCTCAGCTCGATCACAGCAACGAATGAGACATCCGCCGTCCACACATCAGATCAGCGGACCGGCAACGTCGGCAGTCCGCCGGCTCGATGAATGGCCCGAACACGCAGCAACATTGCTTCTTCACGGTTTCATCCGTATCAACGGCTGTCTCGTTTCTAGAGAATGAAGACGGCTCAGATCCTGTCTCATGGCGTAGCTGGCACAACGAAGGCCCGAGCTTTGGTTCAATTCGACTCCTCCAGGGCGGTGGATCATTAGTGAAGCAAACGTTACAGTTATGCCCGTGGCTGAGGTAAGGACCGTCCAGAACGAGCGAGTTGACGCATGCCCGCCGATCGCGACGTGGGAAGTGGCGGCCGTGGCAGTGGTCGCCGGCGTTGTGGCGGCGTTGTCTGCGTGCCGCTATGGCTACTACTACGACGAGTTGTACTTCATCGCTGCCGGCAAGCGGCTGGCGTGGAGTTATGTCGACCAGGGCCCGTTGGTGCCGCTGCTGGCACGAGGCATAGATTGGGCTTTTCCGGGATCGTTTGCCGCGCTGCGGATTCCGGCGATCGTCGCCGCGGTGGTGATCGTGGTCTTCAGTGCAGTCATTGCACGCGAACTGGGTGGCGGACGGTTCGCGCAGGTGCTGGTCGCGGCGGCGTGCGCGACGTCGGTCTGCGCGCTGGGGCAAAACCAGAGGTTGACGACCAACGGTATCGATACCGCGTTGTGGGTGCTGTTGGCGTGGCTGATCGTGCGCTGGGTGCGCACGCGCAGCGATGCGCTGCTGCTCGCGGCCGGGGTGGTGACCGTCGCGGCACTGGAAGTGAAGTGGCTTGCCCCGGTGTTCTGGGTCGTGATTCTCGTTGCGGCTGCATCCCTGGGCCCACGGGAGCTGCTGCGCCGGCCAGCACTGTGGTGCAGTGCCGCGTTGGTCGTGGTGTGTGCGAGCCCGATGCTGGTGTGGCAGGCCAATCATGGTTGGCCACAGGTCGGTATGGGTGCTGTGGTGCGAGGTCAGACCACTGGGTTGGCGGGCGGTCTGCTCGCCTTCCTGCCCGGGGTGGCCGAAATGTGCGGCCCCCTGGGCGCGGTCTTGCTGGTGTACGGCGTGTGGCGATTGTGGCGATCGCCGCAGCTGCGGCCGTACCGGTTTGTCGGTTTGGCATTTCTGCTGATGGTGATCATCTTTGCGGCTACTGGCGGGCGCACTGAGTACGGTGCCGGCTTATATGTGGCGGTGATGGCCGCAGGAGCGGTGGAACTGGCGGCGGTGGTACGCACCCGGCGAGCGGCTGTCGCAGTCGCGGCCGCTGTTGTGGTGTCGGTCGTGGCGTTCGTGGTGTGGCAGACCCCGTGGCGATCGGCGTCACAGTTGACTCCGGCCGCAGATTTCGCCGCCGGTGTCAACGGGCAGGCCTACGGTGAGTTCGGCTGGAAAGAACTGACTGCAGCGGTGGCCGGCGTGTATCAGCGGATGCCGCCCGAGCAGCGTCGCACCGCGGTGATCGTGACAGAACGCTACATCCAGGCCAGCGCGCTCGACTATGACCGGGAAGGGGCGGGCCTTCCCGCGATTTACAGCCCTAAGCGCGGATTCGGCTACTTCGGCAACCCGCCGGAGACTGCCCAGACCGTAATCTGGGTCGGTAGCACCGCGCAAGGCTTGCAGCGGTGGTTCATCTCCGTGGTGCCGGCGGGGACGTTAGATGTTCGGCTCGGCATGCCGCTAGTCACACGTGACGTCACCGTCTGGATATGCAACGGCCCCCGGCGGCCGTGGTCTTCGTTATGGCCGACGATGATGGACCTCTAGCGCGGGCAGGCCACCGACGCTGACGCGAAGCAGGGCGAGTCAGTGACCAGCTGGCAGTTCCGCGCGGAGGGCTGGCTGAGCGGCGGGTGTCCATGGCGCTAAGAGGAATTCGTCGACAAACCGGGCGAAACTGGCATCGACGTACCTAGGGTCGTCTGCTGTGAAGTACTCGATGATGAAGCCCTGAAAGGCCGCCAGCGCGATCCGTGAACGCGTTTCCGCGACATGGGCCGGAAAGCCCAACGCTTCTAATCGGGCTTGGGAGTTGCGCGTCAGCAACGACAACGTGCTCCAGGTGTAGGCCCGGTAGGCGCTGTCACGCCCACAGGCCGCCCCGAAAACTTGCAAGACGATGCGTAAGGTGTCGCTGCGATCACCGCGCGTGCACGCATGCCAGTCGTCAAAGCACCAATTCCGGTGTGCCACAAGCGAAACCGGCAGCTCGACCTCTTTAGTCTCCGGAATCGCAGCACGCTGCTGACGATTCAGCACCTCAAGAATCAATTGTTCCTTGCTGCCGAAGTAATACACCAGCATGCGAGCGCTGGTGCCCAGCTCGGCGGCCAGCGACCGCAGCGACGTATCAATCACCCCTGTGCGCGCCAGGACGACACTGGCGGCGGCAACAAGGTCCTGACGCTTGGCATGATCAACCGGACGGGGCACCCCTTAGTGTAACAATGCTTCACTAACACTGGCTGCGCGGAGCGTCTCTGTTCTAGAGAAAAGAGACACCTGTGTGGCGGCCATCTTCCGTCCTATTTATCCCGGTCTCAGCCATTGCGCTGCAAGCTAATCGGGTCCGTGTCACAACGCAGCACCACGGGATAGGCACCGCGTTCGACAGTCACCCGGTCCAACTCGTCGATCAGGTCTTCACCGGTGATGCTGCGTTCGATCATCATGCCTAGACATTCACGGGTGTGCTTGTCGATGATCGAGACGATCTCGATCGGCCACCCGTCGGCGTCACGTCGAACTGGAAGTCAGTTGCCCACACCTTGTTCGGCGCATCAGCTACCGCCCCCGGCGGGGCCGTGGAGGTGCCGTGGCGTTTGCGCTTGCGCCGCTGCGGAGCCCGCAGGCCCTCTTCTCGCCAAAGTCGATGGATCTTCTTATGATTCACTACCCAGGCCTTCGCAACGGGCATCGTGGTAGGCCGGCCGGAACCCGCGGTGCGGGTGGGCCCTAGCGCAGCCAGTCCCGCAAAACGGCATCCGGATCAGCCGGAGTCGCCGAACGGGGTTCATGGCGTTGAGTTGCGCGGTGCTGCCCGGTCACGCGGCAGGCGAACCGCTCTCTGACCCCCAGCGCCCGCTGGAGGTGACGAACGACCGCCCGCCAACGCTCCGGGTCTAGAAGTTTCCCTTGGCGACCTCCCGCAGCGCGTCCTTCTCCGACTCAGCATCAGCCGATAGCCGCTTGAGGGTGGCGTTCTCGCGTTCAAGTTCCTTGAGCTTCTTGGCGTCCTTGCCTTCCAAGCCACCGAACTGGTTGTGCCAACGGTGATACGTCGCCCCCGAGATGCCCAACTCCCCGAAGACCGCCGCGGTGTCCTTGCCCTCAGCCAGGCGATGCGCTCGCGGCGCCACCCGCTGCGTTCCACCAATGGGGTCGCGCCAGCGGCGCCAACGGAACGGGGATCGTGCAACGAGCCGGCGATCGCAGCGTCATCGAACTCTCGACGGGCGTCCGCTGGGAGCGACTCACACCGACGCACGACGAGTGGGTCGACTTTCTCGAGGTGATCTACACCCCCGGTGGACAGTCCTGCGATGGTGGTCAGGCCGTTCGACACGACGGCCGCGAGTACCTTTACGTTCTGCACGGAGAGCTGGAAGCCGTCATCGGCTTCGACACCCTGCGACTGCATGAGGGCGACTCGCTGGCCTTCGACCCCGCGACGCCACACCAATACCGCAACCGCACAACCGAAATCGCACGCGTCGTATCCGTCGTCGTGCACAATCCCACGAGGTGAGGTGTCCGCGTCTGCGGGCTACTACCTGCCGCGTGTCTGCTGTTCGAAGGCAACAATTTCCGCACAGATCTGGTGGGGGCGGTCTTCCTGAATGAAGTGTTTGGCACCGCTGAGGATGGCCGTGCGGTGGTGTGCGAACGCGGCTTCAAATCGCTGACGCTCGCTCGCCCGGAATCCGGTGTCAGCGTCGCCCCATACGATCAGTGCCGGCGTGCCTGCGAGTGCAGACAGGCCGGATTGGACCTCGGTGAGATAGGTTCGGCTGGCGAGGATTTCGTGCGGAAACAGCGCGGTGGGCACGCGGGATCTCGGTGTCGGGAATGGCCCGCGGTAGGCGGCCTTCTCCGCGGCGGTCAGGCTGCGGCTGACGCCAAACGGCAACAGCAGCCTGACGAAAAGATTGAAGCGCTTGATCAGCCACCGGCTGACCGGGTTGCCCGCGATACGCGAGAACATGGCGATGTGGGCGACATCTTGCGCGGGCCGTGCCCAGGTGTTGCCGACGATCAATGAGTGGATTAGCTCGGGACGACGGCCGGCGAAACCGAGTCCGATCGGGCCACCCCAGTCCTGCACCATCAACCGTATGTCGTTGAGCCCCAATGCTTCGACGAAGGATTCGACGACCGCGGAGTGCTCGACGGGTTTGTAGCTATAGCCTTCACGGGCAGTGCTGAGCCCGAATCCGGGATAGTCGAGCGCGATGCATCGAAACGATCCGGACAACTCGGCGATCATGTGCCGATAGAGGAACGACCACGTGGGGTTCCCGTGTAGGAGCAGCAGCACTGGGCCGCTGCCTTCGTCGACGTAGTGCACGGTGTTGCCATCGATCTTCAGATAGTGGTTCTCATAAGGAAACGCTGTCGTGTCGAGCCAGGGCGGTACTGCCGGCGCAACGGTCATGAAATTCCCTCTCTACTCTGATATTTCAATCGTTGCCCACCGGCGGCCGGCACGTTCACGTCTGCTCTTGGGTAACGAAACGATTCATCATCGGGAAGGTGCCGTTAGGCATCAGCCGTGACATCGGATAGAGAAGCTTCGCCTGCCCGATCCGCAGCTCCGTGCGGCCGGTTATCAGCGCGCGGACGACTGCTCTGCCGACCACCACCGGGGCGATCTTCGGGCCCCCGTAGCCGTGGGTCAGTTCAGTGTCAACGGTCGGCGGCAGCACTTCCAGCACTTGGAGCGGAGTGTGCCTGGTCTGGTGGCGCAGCGCCTGAGTGAACGCATGCAGTCCTGCCTTGGCCGCGGAATACGCGGGATTCGCAGCCAACGGCGCATAAATCAGCCCCGTGGTCACGTTGACAATTGCGCTCTCGGGTCGACCTAGCAGCATTGGCAGCAAGGCGGTCGACAGGCGCATCGGCGCCAACAGGTCAACGGCAATTTCGTCGTCCATCATGGCCCGGGCAGTCGAGCCCTGTAGGTCGATTTGGGTCATCGTGCCCGCGTTGTTGACCAGGATGTCCGGCGGGCGGCTGTTGCTCAGGTGATCGATGAGCCGTGCCCGTTGGGCGCCGTCGCCGAGATCGGCTGCCACGGTGCGGATCTGCGGGTCGGTGTCCTGCGCCGCACGAAGCCGCGCGCCGTTGCGGCCGACGATGAGCACGTCGGCCCCTGCGGTTCGCAACGCCCTCGTGATGGCCAAGCCGATCCCCGCTCCCCCGCCCGTGACCACGGCGAGCTTTCCTTCAACATTCATCAGACGAGCTCCTCGTCGGCGGTTCGGCCGGGTTCATACCGGTTGGATGGCCGCACTTGATCGGTCAAACGGGGCCGTGCTCTGCAAACGTTCTTCGGACGTCGCACACTACGCTACGGTATCGTAGCGTTTCTCATCGCGTCAACTCCGCGATAATGATCTCCGTGGAGAAACCGACCGTTAGCGGCGCCGACAAGCGGGTCGAACGCTCCGTAGACGCCGTGCTCACGGAGACGTATCGTCTGCTGACCGAGAGCGGCATCGGCGGAGTCAGCGTGGAGGAGATATCCCGCCGTTCAGGCGTCGCAAAAACAACGATCTACCGACATTGGCCCTCGCGCAGCGCCCTGCTTCTAGACGCATGCTCCAAACTGGGCGGGTCTCGCCCGATTCCAGACTCTGGCAGCTTTGCCGGCGACATCGCCGCGCTGGCCCGCGACCTCGCCGCAGAACTTCGCGCCGCCCAATGGGCGTCGATTCTGCCGTCGATCATCGATGCCGCCGAGCGCGACCCCGACCTGGCCCGCGTGCACGCCGCCCTCCACGAGGCACTGATGTCGCCGTTCGTCGCCGTGACTGAGCGCGCGCAAAGACGGGGCGAACTTTCCTCGGACCGGTCCCCGACCGAGGTCGTCGCCAGCTTGGTCGGCCCGCTCTTCTATCGACGATGGTTCTCCAAAGAACCGATGGACGACGAGTTCGTGACACGCTTGGTGAGCACGGTGACTGAGCGTGCATGACCGCCAAGTTGGGCCGCGCCGTCGCACCGCGCTGGCCCGCTGGCAGGAACTGGCAGGAAGTCGTTGAGTTCGGCGTACACCCGAACTTCGACGTGGCCGGTCGGCTCGTTCACCCACACGGTCCCGCGCCGGCGGCGGCGCGGGTTCGGGCGATGACCGGCTGCGCGAAACCGGCGGAGCTCACCGCACGTCGCACCTCCTCGTCGACCGCGCCGGCGCGGTCGATCGGCACCAGCGCAATCACACAGCCCCCGAACCCTCCGCCGGTCATCCGCGCGCCCAACGCGCCCGCGCGCACCGCGGTGTCGGCGATCAGGTCGATGTGGTCGGTGGTGATCTCGAAATCGTCGCGCATGGACGCGTGCGATTCGCTGAAGATCCGCCCCGCTTCGGCGAAATCCGAATCATTCAGTGCCGCAACGCAATCCAGAACCCGCTGGTTCTCGGTCAGCACGTGGCGGGCCCGTCGGGCGTCGACCGGGTCACGCACCGCTGCCACCGCGGACGGCCCGCGGTCCTGGATTTCGCGCAGCGACGACGCCCCGAGGTCCGCGGCCGCCCGCTCGCACGACGCCCGGCGTGCGGCGTAGTCGCCGCCGGCGTGACTGTGGCGGGCCCGGGAGTCGATCAGCAGCAGCGCGACACCGGCGGAGTCCGGGTCGAAGGCCACCGGCGCGAGCGTGAGGTCGCGAAAGTCGATCAGCAGCGCCGTCGTCGGCCGGCCGAACAGCGCGGCCAGCTGGTCGAGCAGACCCGTTGGGGCGCCGACGTAGTCGTTCTCGGCGCGCTGGGCCAGGCGCGCCTGTTCCTTGGGGTCGATGCGCACGCCGGCGGCCGCCGCGATCGCGCCCAGCGCCGCGCACTCCAGCGCCGCCGACGACGACAGGCCCGATCCGATCGGGACGTCGCTCGTGATCCGCATCGCGCCACCGGGCACAGGGTGGCCCGCCTGTCGCAGCGCCCAGATCACCCCGGCCACGTAGGCGGCCCAGCCGGACACGCCGCCGGGGGCGGTGTCCAGCGGGATGCGCACCGACCCATCCGCGCGGTCGCTGGCCACGGTGACGGCGCCGCCGCGGTCGGGCGTGAACGCCGCCACCGTGCGCTGGGGCAGCGCGATGGGCAGCGCGAACCCCAGGTTGTAGTCGGTGTGCTCGCCGATCAGGTTGATCCGTCCTGGCGCGGCATAGCGGACCGTCATCCCAGCTCGCGCAGCCGCTCGGCCACGCTTTCGGGCGTCACATCGCTGATGAACGCTTCCATCGCGGACTCTGACCCCGCCAGGTATTTGAGCCTGGTGGCGCTGCGCCGGACCGACATCAACTCGACGTGGAAGTAGCCCTCGGCCTGGGAGCCGGTGTCGGTGTATTGGTGCAACGCCGAAATATAGGGCAGCGGTGAGGAATACATTCGGTCGAACCTCCCCAACACGTCGAGGTAGATGCGCGCGAACGCGTCCAGTTCTTCCTCGTCGAGTTCGGTGATGTTGCGCACGAACCTGTTCGGGTAGATGTGCACCTCGACCGGCCAGCGCGCAGCGAACGGCACGAAGGCGGTGAACAGGCCGTCGCGCACCAGGATGCGGCCGCCGTCGGCGACTTCACCGGCCAGTAGGTCACCGAAGAGGTTGGTGCCGTGACGCTTTCGGTGCCGACGCGCCTGGCCCAGCATCACGGCGGCTCGCGGCGTCAGGTAGGGATAGGCGTAGATCTGACCGTGCGGGTGGTTCAGCGTCACCCCGATCTCTTCGCCGCGGTTCTCGAAGCAGAACACCTGCTCGATCCCGGGGGTGTCCATGAGCTCGGCGGTGCGGTGCCGCCACGCCTCGACGACCAGCCGGGCGTGCGCGGGCTCCAATCCCGCGAAGGAGCCGGTGTGGTCGCTGGAAAAGCAGACCACCTCGCACCGACCGTGCCCCGGGGCGGACACGAACCCGTCGCCGGGGGGCGCCAGCGCCGGCCCGGCGCCCGACAGGCTGGGGAAGCGATTCTCGAACACCACGACGTCGTAGTCGGGGGCGGGCACCTCGCTGGTGAGACCGGTCGGACCCGGGCACAGCGGGCACTGGTCGGCCGGCGGCATGTAGGTCCGGTCCTGGCGCAGCGCGGCGACGATCACCCACTGCCCCGTCGTCTGGTCGAACCGCAACTCGGAGTGCTGCCCGGCGCGCGCCGGCAGCGGCCTGCGATCTTCGACCGGTGCGGGGCGGTGGCCGGGCAGCGCGAAGAACAGCAGCTCACGGCCGTCGGCCAGCTTCGCCCGCGTCGGCGCTGTCACGATGTCGAAGACTAGCTTGGCCGCCGTGACGCCGTTCGGGTAACCATGATGGGTCGGGCGCCGGGAAGGGGGCAGGGCGATAACCGGTCTTTACGAACAAGCCGGCAACTGGGTGATCGGTTCGGATCCCGGTTTGCTCCGGCTGCGGATGGCGACGCGGACGACGGCCGCGCTCGGCTGTTCGCTGCTGGCGCTTTCCGTCCTGACCCGGGCGACCGGACAGCCCCTGACCGTCGCCCTGTTGGGCGTCGTCATCACGATGGTCGCGTCGCGATCCGTCAACGAGCCGGACCCGCGCCGGCAGCGGATCACCATGGCGCTGCTGCCGCTGCCCGCCGCCGCGTCCATCACCGCCGCCGCGGTGCTCGCGCCCCACCCGGTGGTCAGCGACGCGGTGTTCGTGGTGGTGGTCTTCACCGCCGCCTACATCCGCCGCTTCGGCGCCCGCGGCCGGGCCCTGGGCATGGTCGCCTTTATGTCCTACTTCTTCACGTTGTATCTGCGCGCGCGCATTTCGGAGCTGCCGTGGATGATCGGGGCGGTCGCGGTGGGCACGGTGTGCACGTTCGTGATGACCACCTACGTCATGCCCGATCGGCCGGAACGCGTGCTGCGGGCGACCGTCCGGGCGTTGCGGGCGAGGATGGCGATCGTCGTCGACACGACGGCGGAGGCGGTGCGCACCGGCCGCCTCGACGAACGCCGCCGGCGCCGCATGCGGGCGCGCACCCTGCGGCTCAACGAGACCGCCCTGATGGTGCAGAGCCAGATCGAGGACAAGGCGGACCCCGCCCTGCTGTGGCCCGGTGTCACCGCCGAACAGCTGGCCCCGTGGCTGCTGGACGCCGAGCTGGCCATCGAGTGGGTGGCCACGGCCGGCCGGCGGGCCGCCGCGCTGGCGTCGGCGGACCCCGGCGCCATACCCGCCCAGACCCGGGCCGCGCTCGTCGACGCGCTCTCCCCGCTGGCTCGGGCCATCCGCCTCCCCGAGCCCGACGGCCTTCGACGCGCCGCCGACCAAGCGCATCGACTGCTCGACGAGCAGTGCCGCCCGGCGGCGGCCCCCGCGGACGACGACCCGGGTGAGGCCGCCGTGCGCCGCCTCGCGTTGGCGATAGTCAACGCCGCCACAGCGACTGCCGACGTGCGGGCCATCGTCGACCGGGCCGCCACCGACGGCCCGCTGGGGACCATGGACAGCGAGCGGCCGCCCGCATCCGGCGACGAACCCGCCCAACCCGCCGAAGAAGCGCAGCCGGCGGGTCTGCGACCGACCACCCGGCAGGCCATCCAGGTCGCCGTCGCCGCGTCGCTGGCCATCGTCGCCGGCGAGCTGGTGTCGCCGGCTCGCTGGTATTGGGCGGTGATCGCCGCGTTCGTCATCTTCGCCGGCACCAACTCGTGGGGCGAGACCCTGACCAAGGGCTGGCAGCGCCTGCTCGGCACGCTGCTCGGTGTGCCGTGCGGCGTGCTGGTGGCCACGCTGCTGGCCGGCGACAAGACCGCCGCGCTCGCCGGGATCTTCGTGTGCCTGTTCTGCGCCTTCTATTTCATGACGGTCACCTACAGCCTGATGACGTTCTGGATCACCACGATGCTGGCGTTGTTGTACGGCCTGCTTGGCCAATTCTCTTTCGGCGTACTGATGTTGCGGATCGAGGAGACGGCGATCGGCGCGGTCATCGGGGCCACCGTGGCGATCGTGGTGTTGCCGACCAACACCAGAGCCGCGATCCGCGACGACACCCGCACGTTCCTGGGCAGCCTGTCGATGTTGATCGACGTGTCCACCGCGACGATGTTCGGCGAAGGCGAGAGCGTGAGCCCGTCCGAGCAGGCGCGCCAACTGGACCGGGACCTTCAGCAGTTCCGGGTCACCGCCAAGCCGCTGCTCGCGGGCGTCGCCGGCCTTGCCGGGCGGCGCAGCATTCGCCGCGCGCTGCGCATCTTCGCCGCCTGCGACCGGTACGGCCGCCGCCTGGCGCGCAGCAGCGAGCAATACCAGGACCGGGTGGGGTCGCAACCGCTGGCCGTCGAACTGGCGCAAGCCTTCTCGGCGGCCGCCGCTCAGACACGGCGCAACATCGACGCGCTGGCCGCGGCCATCGGCACAGGCCGCGGGCCGACCATGATCTCGGCGGCCGACGACCTCGACACCGCCGAGACCCTGGCCCGCCAGCGCGACGGGTCGGCGCATCGACCGGCGCCCGATACCCGGCGATTCCTCACCGCGGTGCACGCGCTGCGCCAGATCGAACGGGCCGTGGTCATCGCGGCCACCAACCTCGGCGGGCGCGAAACCGCCGGCGCCGAATTCCACACCGACGGATTTCAGAGGCCGGGCAGGCACGCAGGGAAATAACACGGCTGATTGGGCCCCGTGCCCGACCTGATCCCGCTGGCCGATCCCGAGCGGCTGTGGTCGTCGTTCATCAACGGCATCAAGCACTGGCAGGTCGATTACCGGGGCGCGCGAACGCCGGTCCCCCACTAGCGTCGGCGGGGACGTCCCTGATCGCCCGCAGCCGGATGCGGGCGCCGCGATGCGGCACCAGCACCACGAACTTCAGCTGCTGTCGTTCGCCGGGCGCGGTGGTGGTTTCCAGCTCGGCGCGGCGCAGGATCTCGCGCAACACCACCCGCATCTCGACCAGGGCGAAGCCCGCGCCCAGACAGCGGCGGTTGCCGCCGCCGAACGGGAACCAGGTCGTCGGGCTCAGGGTGGCGCCCAGCATCCGGTCCGGATCGAATCGGTGGGGATCGGGGTACAGCGAGGCGCTGGTGTGCACCAAACCGATTCCGGGCGCCACCATGACCCCGGCCGGCAGCCGGTAGCCGGCCACGTCGGTCGGTTGGGTGAGCACCCGGCCGACGTCGAAAACCACCGGACGGATCCGCAGGGTCTCCTTCACCAGCGCGTCGAGATACTCGTCACCGGCCGGATCACCGGCGGCGCTGGCCTCGGCGGCGGCCACGGCCTTGGCCAGCACGGCCGGGTGGCGGGTCAACCGCTCGAGCGCCCAGGACAAACCGTTCGCGGTGGTGTCGTGCCCGGCCACCAGCAGCGTCATCAGCTGATCCCGCAGCTCCTTATCGGACATCGTGCGCTCGGCGTCGTCAGCGCGGACCAGCATGGCCAGCACGTCGGTGCGGGCGGCCAGGTCGGGGTCCGCGCGGCGCTCGGCGATCTCCGCGTAGAGCAGGCGGTCGGCTTCGGCCATGTGCCGGCGCAGCCCGCGCCACGGGAGGCGGCGCTGCAGCTCCGGCTTCGCCAGCGCCAGGGTCGCCCACGGCCCCACGCTGAGCAGCCGCGGCATGATCGCCCGCAACGCCGCGAGCCGGGCCGGGTCGGTGGCGCCGATGACCGTCCGCAGGATCACCTCGAGAGTGATCTCCGACATCTTGGGCGCGGCCGCAAAGCTCTTGCCCACCGGCCACCCCGCGATGTTCGCCGCGGCGATCTCGGCCATCAGCCCGGCTTGGCGGGCGACGGCGTCGCGATGGAATGGCGGCAGCATCAGCCGGCGGCGATCCCGGTGGACGTCTTCGTCGATCACCAGAAGAGAGGTGTCGCCGAGCAGCCCGCTCAGAATGGAATTGGCTTCGCCGGCGTGGAAGACGTGGGGGTCGCCGGCGAACACCGCCTTGATGTCGGCGGGGTCGGCCAGATACACCAGCGTGCCCATTCCCGCGACGCGCAGCGTGAACACATCCCCGTAATGCCGACGGCACGCGGCGACGAAGTGCGACCCGCGGTGCAGCATGAGGGCGGCCTGCACCGCGCGGGGCAACCGTGGCCCCGGCGGCAGCGCCACACCCGCGATCTTGGGCATTGCCTCAATTTTACGGCCGGCCCGCGCGGTGCGGCGAGAACGATTTTCGGCGCCTCAGGTCACAGCTGCGCCCGTGCGCTGCCCGTTTCGTGGCGGTCGCCGGTCGCGATGAAGTCCTCGATCAGCTCCACCACCTGGCTGGGCGCCTCGACCTGGGCGAAGTGGCCGACGTCGGGCAGGATTTCCAGCCGGGCGTCGGTGCGGGCCTCGTGCGCGGCGTACGCGTGCTCGACGGGAATGATGCCGTCGCGCTCCCCCCAGATCGCCATGACCGGGAGGTCGTCACGCAGCCCCAGCCGGCTGAGCGCGCTGACCGCCTGCCCGCGGTAGTCGACCACCGAGCGCAGCGTCCTGAGGAACGACTGGCGCGTCTCGCCATCCGACAGCGACGAGTAGGCGCTCCAAATCTCGGCCCCCCGCGGCGACTGGATGCCGGCGCTCATCAACCACGTCCTCAGCCGGTTGCCGACGGCCAGGACGGGCTTCGGCGCGATGATCGGCAGGACCAGCTCGGCCCCGGGCGCCGAGAGCAGCCGCAGCACCCAACCGACGTCCGGGCCCAGGCCGCCGCTGCTGATCAGGATCAGCCGCTTGGCGTAGTCCGGGTGCTGGTAGACGAACTGCATCGCGACCCCGCCGCCGAGCGATTGACCGACCAGGGTGGCCTGGCTGACGCCGAGTTCGTCGAGCAGGTCGCGCAGCCACACCGCGAAGGCGCCCAGCGAATAGTCCGTGCGGGGTTTCGCCGATTCGCCGTGGCCGAGCAGGTCCGGGGCGATGACCCGGAACTTCTTCGACAGCGGCGGTATCACCGAGCGCCACGTCTCCGAGCTGCCCGCCATGCCGTGGATGAGCAGGAGCACCTCACCGTCACCCTCGTCGCGGTAGGCGACCCGATCGCCGTGCAGCTCGAGGAACTTCAACTCATTCATGGCCCCGGTGTACCCGCTCTGGCGCCGTTTAGGGACCCGGACGGGGCAAATCGTGACGGAAAACGCTTCCGGCCACCACAGTGCCGGACACCTCAGCGATGATTTAGTCCATGACGGAACCGGTCGCGGCCCGCGTGGCCGTCTACCTCGACTTCGACAACATCGTCATCTCGCGATACGACCAGGTGCACGGCCGCAGCTCCTTCCAGCGGGACAAAGCCAAGGGGCTCGAGCACTACGCCGAGCGGCTGGACCGGGCCACCGTCGACGTCGGCGCGATCCTCGACTTCGCGTCCTCGTTCGGGACCCTGGTGCTCACCCGCGCCTACGCGGATTGGTCGGCGGACATCAACGCCGGATACCGCGGGCAGCTGGTGGCCCGCGCCGTCGACCTGGTGCAACTGTTCCCCGCGGCGGCCTACGGCAAGAACGGCGCCGATATCCGCCTGGCCGTCGACGCGGTCGAGGACATGTTCCGGCTGCCCGACCTCACCCACGTGGTGATCGTGGCCGGTGACTCCGACTACATCCCGCTGGCGCAGCGCTGCAAGCGGCTTGGCCGGTACGTGGTGGGCATCGGGGTGGCCGGTGCGTCGAGCCGGGCGCTCGCCGCGGCATGCGACGAGTTCGTCATCTACGACTCGCTGCCCGGGGTGCCGGCGCTCGAACCGGAGCCCGCGGCCACCGACGCCGGCGACGCGGCCAAATCACCGAAGCGCCGGGCCGGCCGCGCCAAGGCCGCCCAGCCCGAGGAGTCCGAGCCACCCGACCCGCAGGCCGCCGCCACGGCCCTGCTGACGCGCGCGCTGCAGATCGGCCTGGACAAGGACGACGCCGACTGGCTGCACAACTCCGCGGTGAAGGCGCAGATGAAACGGATGGACCCGTCGTTCAGCGAAAGGTCTTTGGGATTCCGGTCGTTCAGCGACTTCCTGCGTTCGCGCTCCGAGGTGGTGGAGTTGGACGAGACGTCGACGACGCGTATGGTCCGGCTTCGTGCGCCAGAGTGAAGCCCCCTCGGGGCCCCACTGGCTCACCCGCAACGTCCGGGTGCTCTCCGCGGTCTCCTTCCTGCAGGACACCGCCAGCGAGCTGCTGTATCCGCTGCTGCCGATCTACCTGACGGCCGTGCTGGGCGCGCCGCCGTCGGTGGTGGGAGCCGTCGAGGGCGTGGCCGAAGGTGCGGCGTCCATGACCAAACTCGCCGCGGGCCCGCTAGGGGATCGGTTCGCGCGACGCCCGCTGATCGCCGCCGGCTACGGGATGGCGGCACTGGGGAAGGTCATCATCGCGGTCGCCGCGGCGTGGCCGGGCGTGCTGGCGGGCCGCGTCGTCGACCGGCTGGGCAAGGGGGTGCGCGGCGCACCCCGGGATGCGCTGCTGGTCGACGACGTGGACGACGCCCTGCGCGGCCGGGTGTTCGGCTTCCACCGCGCGATGGACACCCTGGGCGCCGTCGCCGGTCCGCTGCTCGGCTTGGCCGGCTACGAACTGCTGGATCACCGCATCCCGCCGCTGCTGTATGTCGCCATCGTGCCCGCGGTGCTGTCCGTGGCGCTGGTCTTTTTGGTGCGCGAGCGGGGCCGCGGCGCCCCGCAAGCGCAGCGGCCCTCCATGTGGGCCGGTGTGCGCTCGTTGCCGCGACCGTACTGGCGGGTGACCGCGCTACTGGTGGTCTTCAGCATGGCGAACTTTCCCGACGCCCTGTTGCTGTTGCGCCTCAACGAGATTGGCTTCTCGGTGGTGGGGGTGATCCTCGCGTACGTCGGATACAACGCGGTGTACGCCCTGGCCAGCTACCCGGCCGGGGCGCTGGCCGACCGCATCGGCAGGCCGGCGCTGTTCGGGCTCGGCCTGACCTTCTTCGCCGTCGGTTACATCGGGCTGGGGCTGACCACCGACATCGTCACCGCCTGGCTGCTGATCGGCGCCTACGGATTGTTCACCGGCTGCACCGACGGCGTCGGGAAGGCCTGGATCTCCGGCCTCGTCGATCAGCCGCATCAGGCCAGCGCGCAGGGCGTGTTCCAGGGCGCCATCGGGCTGGGCGTCCTGGTGGCGGGCTTGTGGGCGGGCTTGCTGTGGGGTGCGAACGGCCAACTGCCACTGCTCATTTCGGGAATCACCGGCGGCGTGTTCGCGGTCGTGTTGATCGGCGGCCGGCTGGTTGGCGGCGGGAGACGCGGGTAGCCGCCGCGCGAGTGGCCACACACACATCCCCTGCTGTATGGCGGACCTCCGAAGAACGCCCGCGGCAGCCCAGCAAAGTCGTTGACAGCCCCCGGGTCCGGCCATACATTGTGTGAAAGTTGTCGCGACTGGTTCGCGCAACCCCGAGGAGACCGCCATGGCCGTCGGTACCGCTCCCACAAGCGTTTTCGATGCCGATCTGCCGACGCTGGCGTACGGCGCGGAGGAGACCCCGGCCGAGGTCTATCCACGGCTTCAGGAGGCGCAACGACGCGCGCCCGTCGCCCTCGGACCGCACGGACCCGAAGTCCTGTCCTACCGCCTCGTCCGCGCCGTGCTGCGCGATCCTCGCTTCCAGATCCCGCCCGGGATCAACCTGCTCGTCCAGGGCGTCACGTCGGGTCCGTTGTGGGACAAGGTGGTCGACAGCCTGCTCTGCCTGGAAGGCGACGCGCACCACCGGCTGCGCAGCCTGACCTCCAAGGCGTTCACGCCCCGCGCGACCCTGAGGTTGCACGACACCATGGTCTCGGTGATGAACGAGCTGATCGATGACGTCATCGACGCGGGCCGCTGCGACGTCGTCACCGACCTGGCCCGCCCCTACCCCGTTCCGATCATCTGCGCACTGCTCGGCGCGCCGCGCGAGGACTGGCAACGGTTCTCGTCGTGGGCGGACGACGTCTTCAAAGCCTTCAGCTTCAGCGTGGACCTCCGCGAGGTCGAGCCGGTCGTGATGGCGGCGTGGCGGCAGCTCGACGACTACGTCGACGACATGGTGGCGCGGCGGCGGCACAGCCTGACCGATGACCTGCTCTCCGACCTGATTCGGGCCGAGGACCCGACTCTTCCAGGCGACCGCCTGAGCACCGCCGAACTGCGGATGCTCGCGGGCGGCCTGCTGCTGGCCGGGACGGACACCACCCGAAACCAGGTGGCCGCCTCGGTGCACGTGCTGTGCGAGCACCCCGAGCAGTGGGGCCTGCTCAAGGCCCACCCGGAGCGGGCGATGCGCGCCGTCGAGGAGACCATGCGCCATTCGCCCATCGCGTGCGGAACCCTTCGGCTGGTGGTCGAGGACGCCGAGCTGGACGGCTACCTGTTCCCCGCCGGCGCGATGGTGCTGGTCAACACCGCCGCGGCCAACCGCGACCCGGCCGTGTACGCCGATCCCGACCGGGTCGACATCACGCGTGCGGGGGCGCCGCCCATCTTGACCTTCGGCGGCGGTGTGCACTACTGCCTGGGCGCCAACCTGGCCCGCCGCGAGATCGCCGAGGCACTGAACGTCATCGCCGGGCGCCTGCTCGACCCGCGCACCGTCGGGCCGGTCCCGTGGAAGCCGATGGTCAGCCTGAGCGGCCCGAAGAGCCTGCCCATCGAGTTCGACCGATGACCGGGGTGTGACGAAGACCGCCCGACACAAGTCGCGGTTGCCCCCGGCCCGCTTTACGCTCGTTGGTTACACGAACTTAACGGGGGTTTTCGATGCGGGCAGTTGCGGGGCAAAGCGCGCCCAGATTCGGGCGTGCCCTCTTCGCGTCGGTCACCTGCCTGGCGGTGGCGTCCTGCTCGGCGACCGCGTCACCGCCCGCGGCGGCGCCGAGGACCTCGACGTCGACCGGTAAGGCGGCTACCCGCCCGGCTCCCGCGCCGCCCCCGGTGACGGGTCCGCTGGAGAAGGACTGGAAAACCTACGGCGCGACGGCGTACTTCGGTTGCCCCGAGAAGTTCTCCCCGGGGACCTCGGCGCTCGAGGCGATTCGGCCCAAGGTATTCGATACGAAAACCGGGCAGTATGTGGCGCCCGGGGCCCCGACGGTGCCCGCCGGAGAGAGTTTGACCGGTGCCGTCTGCGCGTTGACCGGCACGGCCGACGACATGAAGGTCGTCTATCTGGTGACGACCGTCAAACCGGCGCACGGGCCGGACCCCGAGGTCGCCAAGGCCACCGCGTACGCGTTCGACCTCAAGACCAGCCAACCGTTGGTGACCAAAGAGCTGCAGCCGCCGAACCCCGGCCTGAAGCTCACCCCATCGAACGACTGGACCCTGGCCGCGACCGCGTCGGGCGTGGCGTGGGTGAACGCGTTCACCGACGGGCACGGCGCCCCCTCGCCGCCGCGGACCGTGCTGCTGTCCGGCGCCGATCTCGCGCCGATGTGGGACGACCCGCAGCCGGGCCACGCATGGCAGGACGTGCTCTCCTTCCAGCGAAACACCGACGCCACCAAGACGTCGGGGGCCGAGCTGCGCCGTCCGAGCGGTGAAGCGCTCTACCAGGACAACGACATCTGGACGGTCGACAGTGAGTTGTCCGACGGCCCGGACAAATTGGTGAAGATGACGCATTGGGATTCCTACAACCCGCCGGTGGTCTCGACGATGTTCTATGACCTCAACGGCAAATCCGTCATCAAAGTCGGCGATTCCGAGAAGATTTCGGGCGGCGGCTTGTCGGCCACGTTGTCGGACGGGAAGTTGTTCGTCGACGGCCGTAACTCCGACAATTCGCAATTCGGCTTCGGCGTGTGGAACCTGCGGACCCAGCAGTGGGACTTGCTGAAGACGCGCGACGACGCGAAGAAGATGCCGATCGCCAAATTGGCGTTCTTCGAAGACCACCTCTACATCACCAACGTCGGCAACACGTTCGCCGTCCTCGCGTTGCCCGCCACCGATCCGGTCGCGACCACCTGGTCCGTCCGGCCCTTCGCGCGGATATCGGGCTGGACCCTGGTGTGCCGCGGCGAGAATGCCGTCGCCCTCAACGGCGACTGCAAGGACATCGTGATGGTGCAAGACCAGGACGGCCACTTCCCCGGCCCGTGGACGTGAGCCTCGTCAGGACTGCGGGATCAGTTGGCGGCGCAGAAACTGCGCCTGCACCGAGCTGATCTCCTCGAAGAGGGTTCCCGTGTACACGTCGAAGTGCCCAACCGGATAGCGTTGCAGTTCAACGTGTTTCATCTTCGACGCGATACGCACGGCGAACCTGGGCGACGCCTGCAGGTCGTGATCCCCCACGCACATCAGCACCGGCATCCCCAGCCTTTCCGCCGTGCCCTTCCGGTAGCGCGGCAGGGCGAAGAGCATGCGGGGAGCCAGCGCGTTGCGCCAGCCGACGGCTTCACCGCCCAGCGCCTCGAACGCGGCCTTCGCTTCGGGCTCGGTGAACACCGCGACCTCGCCGGGATCGGCGACCACGGGGACCAGATACGGCTGCTGCCCCAACGTCGCGCCCACCACGTCGCGCAACGCGGCGGCGGTGAACTGCACCGTCCGCCAAGTGACATCCCAATTGAGGCGCTCGCCGAGCCTGCGGCCGCGGTGCCAGCCGTCGATCAGCGGTACCTGCGCCACGACCGCGGCGATGTCCGGGTCGGTGGCGGCCACCGCCAGCACGTGGCCGCCGCTGAGCGAGGTTCCCCACAACGCGACCCGACGCGGATCGATGTCGTCGCACGCGCGCGCGTATCGCACCGCCGCCCGGTAGTCGTCTTGTTGCGCCGCGACGTCGATGACTTGCCTGGGCTCGCCGCCGCTGGCGCCGAAATTCCGGTAGTCGAACGCCAGCACCGCCAGGCCCGCCGCGGTGAACTTCTCCGCGTAGGCCGGCAGGCCCAGGCGCTTGGTGGCGCTGCCGCCGTGCCCCATCACCACGCAGGCCAGCCCGCCGCCGGCGGTCGCGGGCCGGTAGAGATCGGCCACGCACCGCACCCCGCCGGAGTCGAAGGACACTTCCTTCAGCATTGACACGTTCGTTCCGCTCTGAGTCGGTACACCGTGCTTTCAATCTGCACCTCCCGAGGAGCAGTGACCAGGACCAAGAGCAACAGTTCCCGGTGACCTAGGCCCCTACTGAACGGGGCGCGTACAACTCGAAACCGTCAGCGCCGCGCTGTGGTCGCTTTATAGACCTCGAACCATGCGACGCCGATGAACCCGGCCGACACGGCGACGACCCAGTCGCGCGGCGCGATCGGACCGAAGTTGAAGGCCCGGCGCAGTCCGGGCACTGTCAGCACCACGATGAGCAGCGCAGCCGCCGCGCCCAGTATCCACTTCAGGGCGCGGTTGCGCCGCTCCCGGAACGTTCGCCAGATCGGCAGCCGCCATGACCGATTCACCAGAATCAACGCAAGATTGCCGACGACGAGCGTGGCGAACGTCACCGAGCGGACCACATTGTCAGGGCGATGGTCAAGCACTGCCCACAAGTAAACGCCGAGGCTGACGACCAGCATCGAAACCCCTTGCAGCACAGCGATCGCCAGTTTGCCTGCACCGAACATCGGCTCGTTCAGCCCGCGCGGCGGCGAATCCATGATCTCCGGGTCGATCTCCTCGGCTTCGAACACCACCGAGCAGGCGGGATCAATGATGAGTTCGAGGAAGGCGATCTGCACGGGCAGTAGCACAAGAGGCCAGCCGACCACGAAAACCGGGATGAGCGACATGCCCACGATCGGCAGGTGCACGGCGATCACATAGGACATCGCTTTTCGTAAGTTGTCGAAGACGCCGCGTCCCTGTCGCACTCCGCCGACGATCGACGTGAAGTCGTCATCGGTGATGACCAGCCCGGCGGACTCGCGGGCGACGTCGGTGCCACGTCCCCCCATTGCGATGCCGATGTTGGCCGCGCGCAAGGCCGGGGCGTCATTGACGCCGTCACCCGTCATCCCGACCACTTCACCGTTGGCCTGCAGGGCGCGGACGAGTTGAAGCTTCTGCTCCGGCACCATTCGCGCGAAGACACTGACCGACCGGATGCGGCGAGCCAACTCATCGCCCGGCATCGCCTCGAGGTCGCGGCCGGTGATGCAGCCGGCTTCATGGTCCAAGCCGATGTCGCGGGCGATCGCCAGAGCGGTGCCGGGGTAGTCGCCGGTGATCATGATGGTGCGGACGCCCGCATGCCGGCATTCGGCGACCGCAGCTGCCACGCCGGGCCGCACAGGGTCGTTGAGGCCGGCCAGCCCAAGGAATTCGAACTCGAAGTCGTGCTGTTCGGACGGTAACGCTGTGTCGGCATCGAAGTGGGCGCAAGCCACCGCCAGGACCCGCTGGCCGCCGGCCGTGGCCTGTTCGACGTCGGCGGTGAGTGCGGCGAGGTCGTCGGCGGTGAAATGGCACAGGTCCGCGATGGCCTCGGGTGCACCCTTGGCGGCGATGACGTAGCTGCCTCCGTCAGGCGAACGCCACACGTGGGACAGCGCCAGCAATTCCTCCGAGAGCGAATATTCGCGCACGAGTTCCCACTCGTCGTGCACGTGTTCGGTTCCGGACAGGTACTTTTCGCCCAGTTCCCTGAACGCCTTGTCCATCGGATCGAAGGGATCGACGGGCGAGGCCAGCACGGCGAACTCCGCGAGGGTGTGGAACGCCTCCGGCAGCGCGTCCTGGCCGAGGGTATACGCGTGCCCGTCAACGATGAGCTGCCGCACGGTCATTCGGTTCAACGTCAAGGTGCCCGTCTTGTCGACGCACAGGACGGTCGCCGATCCCAGCGTCTCGATGACCGGGGGAACCCGGGTGAGAACCCGCTTACGCGACATTCGCCACGCGCCTAGGGCCAGAAATACCGCCAAGACCACCGGAAACTCTTCCGGCAGCAGCGCCATCGCGGTCGCGATGCCCGCGAGCACGCCCGTCAGCCAGTTGCCCCGCGTCAGCCCGTAGACGATGACGACCGCAACCGCGACGGCCACACCCAGCGCGGCCAGAATCCCAACCAGCCGGTCGATTTCGCGCTGCAGCGGGGTGCGCTCCGGCTCTATCGTGCGCAGCGCTGTCCCGATCTTTCCCAGTTCGGTTCCTGCTCCGGTCTGCATGACCTCGGCGATGCCATGACCTTTGACCACCAGGGTTCCCGAGAAGACCCAGGGGGTCGCGTCCCCGCCGGGCCGGCCCATGGCCGCCGGGACCTGCGCAGGCTCGATCGACACCTTCCGGACCGGGACGGACTCGCCCGTCAACGCCGATTCGTCGACCGAGAAGTTCGCGCACTCCCAAAGCATCCCGTCGGCGGGGACCCGGTCGCCCTCGGCGAGCAGGACCACGTCACCCCGCACCACTTCGCGGCCGGCAATGCGTACCTGCGCACCGTCCCGCACCACGAGGGCCCTGGGCGAAGACAGGTCACGCAATGCGGCCAGGGCCCGTTCGGTTCTGTGCTCCTGATAGATCGAAATCGCGATGACGACGACGACGAAACCCATCAACATGACGCCGTCCAGCGGCTCCGCCAAGAGGAAGTTCACCAGACCCGCCCCCAGCAGCAGAAGCAGCATGGGTTGCCGGATGACGTCCCAGGCCTCCTGCAGCAAGTTCCGGCGCTGTTGGGCCGCCAACTCGTTGGGACCGTCGGCTGCGAACCGGCGCGCGGCTTCCGCGGCGGTTAGTCCGGACAGGGCGGCGCCGCGTCCTATCTCAGCCTTCGTCACGATGTCGTCAGCGCGGTCTGAAATGTCTGCTGGTGGCCCTTTTCGTCGCCGGCGATTTCGCGGAACAGGTTGGCGGCCTCGGGGTTTCCCGCCTGGTCGGCCTGGCGGGCGTAGTCGGGATACATGACGTCGGCCTCGTGCTGCTCACCGCTGATCGCGTCTTGCAGGTTGGCGTTGGTGTCGGTGGCCACCAGCCCCGCGAGGGTGGCCAGCATCGCGAAATGCTCGTTCAATTCGACGTCGGCGGTGTTGGTGAACAGCTGTGCCACAGCAGGATTGCCGGCCCTTCGCGCCTGATCGGCGTATCGCATGTACTTGGCGTAGGCGAAGGCCTCGCCCTGCATCGCCGTGCGCAGGTTCGCCAGCGTGACCCCGGACGACCGTGGGGGCCCGGCCGCGATAGCCGCCGGCGCCGCAGCTTGGCCGGCGGGGACCGACGCGCCACTGCCCGGGCTGTTCACCGCCTGAAGTGCGGTTTGAAAGTCCCTGAGGTGATTCGCCTCGTCGGCGCCGAGCTCGCTGAAGGCGGCCGCCGCGGCCGGGTCGTTGTCGGCGGTGGCCTGGTTGGCGAAACCGGGGTACATGGCCGTGGCCTCGTTGCTCTCGCCGTTGATCGCGTCGCCCAGGTTGGTCGCGATGTCGCCGCCCAGGCCGACCAGATCGGCCTCGCGCGCAAAGTGATCCATGTGCTCGGTTTGGGCGGCATCGGTGAAGGCCTGCGCGGCCCGGGCCCGCCCCGCCTGCTTCGCGTGGGCGGCGTAAGCGAGATACTTCGCATGGGCCAGCGCCTCACCGTGCATGGCTGATAACGCATTCGATCGGGTGGAATCGGCAAGCGCGGAGGTGGTGGATGCTGCCGGTGGCGCCGGATGGCTCGAGCATGCCGCCACCAGCAGCGCGGCCGCACACACCACACCCAACAACCACCTGGTCTGAGACATGGCTAGCCCGGCAGTCGATGTGTCACTCGTCTTGCCATACGGCCGACGGTAACGCTGTGCGGCGGGCCGGCCGTAGAGGCGGAAGTCCCGTAATCGGTGACGGCGACCGCTTGCGTGCGGGCCGAGGCCGAAAGCGGCTGCCGCGTCGATTGAGCCGGGGTACCGTGTCGGATCATGCGCGGTAGCTCCGGGCCGCTTCCACCGCGGCTGCTGCTCGACCAACTGCGCGACGAGCGCGGCCGGCGGGTGGTGTTCGTGTCGCATTGCCTGCTGAACGAGAACACCCGGTACGCGGGCGGTGCCACCCGAGCCGGCGCGGTGCCGGAGGCGGTCGAGGAGCTGATCGGCGCGGGTTACGGAATTCACCAAATGCCCTGCCCGGAACGGCTGGCCTGGGGCGGGGTCCTCAAGCCCCACAGCCTGCTCCTGTACGGCTCCAAGGGCGGTTGGCTGTATCCGCTGCGTGGCCCGCTGCTCCGCGCGTTCGTGTGGTGGACCCGCCTGGTCTACCGGCGGTTGGCGCGGCGCGTCGTACGCGACGTGGCCGATTACCAGCTGTCCGGGATCGCGGTCGAGGGAATGGTCGGGGTCGGCGCCTCACCGTCGTGCGGGGTGATCACGACGTTGGATATGCGGGCCTCGCTGGACGTGGTCGCGGCCTGTCCGGCCGCCGCGCTGACCCGTGACGTCATGAATGAACGAGCCGTGCTCGGATGCCGCCGCCAGGGCGAGGGCATGTTCGTCGCGGCGCTGGATCGTGCGTTGCGGCGACGCGGGCTGCAGCTTCCCGCGCTCGAGCATGACCTCGCGGCGGAGCTTCGCGGTGAGCGGCAGACGCTGCTCGCCGCGGGCCCATTGCGGGCCCTGGGGGAACTCCGGAACCGCGGGACCCCCTCCGGCGGCGTCGAAACCCGCTGACCCGCTTCCGGATTCGTCGTCTGGTGGCTTATCGCGGGCCCGCCCACTCGCGGACTACTCGCCGAACCGCTTGTCTTATATACCCTACAGGGGTATGGTTCTGGCTATGAACGAGACAGACACCTGCCACTGTAAGTCCACCGGTTGCACCTGTGGCGACTCCGGCTGCACGCAGGCCGCCGGCTGCAGCTGCGGTCACCCCGGATGCACGTGTAACGATTAGTCAGCCTCATCGCTCACAGTGCGCCGCTACCTCACGGGGCCACCAGCCCGCCGGTCGCCCGAGTGGCGGCGGCAAGGCCCATCGCACCCGTGGCCATAGGCCGCAAGTGAATCACCCCCAGCTGATTACGAGACTCATCATCGGTCTCACGATTCTCCTCGGCGCATGCGTGGAGGTCGCGCCGGTGGCCGGCGCCGACCCCAATCCGTTCGGCAACCTGAGCTGTCATTGCCAGTCGCCTCCTGGCCCCGGTTCTGACGTCCGCGGTCAAATCGCCCACGGAATCGACGATGGCCTCTCCCGGCTGCAAGCCCACGACGGCAACCCACGGCCGGCCGGGCCTTGAGGTCCGATCCGGGGACTTAAGCCCCTACCCCCTAGGGGTATCGATGCGGCACGATGGGCGTTACACACAACCGAGAACGGAGGCCCCGATGACATCTCGAGCGAGGACGGCGATCGTGCTGTTCAGCGGTGCGACGGTCCTGACGCTGGCCGCAGGCTTTGGCGTCAGCGAATTGCTCAGCGACACAACCACACCGACCGCGGCCCCAACGTCGACCGTGACGCCCGCACCCCCTGCCACGGCCGGCCAGGGAGCGCCCGCAACCAGTGAGCCCACTCGTGACTTCACCGCTCCCGGCGGCCCCAACGGCTGCATTCCCCACGTCAACTGCTAGGCGCAAGCGCGCTGGCCTGGTGGCCTCGGTGACACCAAACGGCGAGACCGCAGGTCGACTCCGCTAGAAGAGGTGGGGAGTGCTTCTGTGATGTCGATGGTCGTAGTGCACCACCGCTCCGACCACGCCGGCGCCGACGCCGACACAGGACAGCAATGCGGCGGCCGCCACCATCGCCCAACCCGGGTGGCCGGTGCCGGCCGCGAACAGGGCCATCGGCAGAGCCGCAAACGCAAGGAGTGTGGACAGCCACCCGGTCCAGGCGGCGAACCTGTTGAGCATCATGATTGACCCTCCTTAGCGGTCAGTCACGATCATCGTCCTTGTCGGCATCGGCCGGCAAGATGCCAAATGCCGAGGATGGCCCATTGATGGCGTACCCCTGCCGTCGGGCCAGGTGACCGCGACCGTAACGCCGATCCTCTTCACCTCTCCCGCTCGAAGCGGCAAGCGGAACGTCTATGTTATGCACCTGACGCACAACGCTTCTCGGGATAAACGCCCCCAGCGCCCACCAGTCATCGCCCACTTCAGTGGTCATCGCGCCGCCAAGTCAACGCGCGACTACCCGAGCGAGCAAGACGCTGTACCCATCAGCATAAGGAGTCCGATCACTTTCATTCTGGCTTCATGTGCGGGCGTTAGCGTCGCGTTCAGACCAGGTCACGGACCGGAAAGGGATGAATCAATGAAGCTCGGAATGAAGATCGGTATCGGTGTGGCCGGCGTCGCCGCCCTGGCGGCCATTGGCGTGGGGGTCGCTGTCGCCGACGACCAAGAGATCACCGGGCCCACCGCCGACCAAGCTCGCGCCGCAGCCGTACAGGCCATACCGGGTAAAGCCGGGAAGGTCGAAAAGGAAACGAACGAGGGCGCCGCCTATTACGGGGTGCTCGTCACCAAAACGGACGGCACGCAGGTGGAAGTTCACCTCGACCAAGGCTTCCACTTCGTCGGCACCGAAGCCCCCGACAACGACTGATCTCGCAATCGGAGTTCCCGGAGTTTCAGGTGACTCGAATCGTGGGCAGGGCAACCGATTTCGCCGCCGGGGCCGGTAACTTCAGCGCGACGCACATCGCGCTGACGGCCGCACTAACCGGTGTGCTCGCGCTGGCCGCGGCGGCGTGGCGGTTGGGGCGAACTTCCTGGCTGGATGTCATTGCCATCGGTGTCCTGAGCGCGGTCGCGGTGTTCCTGTGGCGAATGTCGGCCAACATGCCACAACTCAACAGCGACGGACTCCCGGGCTTTTCCGCCAACGACTGGCTCGCACCCGTCATGACGTTTCTCTTTCTCGCGGCATACGCCGATCTCCGGCCTCCTGCTGATCCGAGGCGCTTTGGCCAGGCCCGCGCGCTCGCCGTGGTGGTGTCGTTGTGCGTCAACGTGGTCACCATCTGACGCCACCCGCACGAGAGGCAAACCTTGATTACATACTCGATATGAGTGAGGTAGGCCCGGGTTCACCGCTCGACGGGGAACCCCAATCGGCCGATCGAGAGCCCGCTGGCGGCGTGGGCTTCGGTCGCGTCCTCGCGTATTTCGCGAAACTGGGCGCGATCGGGTTCGGCGGGCCCATCGCCACCGTGGGATACATGCAACGCGACCTGGTCGAACGGCGCGGATGGATGGACCGGCAGGAATTCCTTGACGGCGTCGCCCTCGGCCAGACGATGCCCGGCCCCCTGGCGGCGCAGGTCGCGATGTGGGTGGGCTACTTGCGTCGCGGCGCGCTCGGTGCGGCCGCGGTCGCAGCGGCGTTCGTGGCGCCCTCCTTCATCATCGTGGTGGCCGTGGGCGCCATCTACACCCACTATTCGGGATCGCGCGTCGTGCAAGCGCTGTTCTACGGCATCGGCCCGGCCGTGATGGCGATCATCACCATCGCCGCGATCAGGCTGATCAAACTGACCGACCGCGCCGACTGGCGGCTGTGGGGCATCAGCGCGGCGGTATTCTCGCTCACCGCCCTCACCGGTTCCGAACCCGTGCTGGTGATCGTTGGGGCGGGTCTGTTGATGATCGTGCTCGACGCCCGGCCACGAATCCGATTGCGGCGCAATCCCCCAGACAACTTCGGCACCACCGGAAGCGCCCCGAAGTCCATGCCCCTGGTGATCGGGCTGGGCACGATTGCCGGCGGCGGGACGCTGGCTTCTCTGGCATTGTTCTTCCTGAAGACCGGGGCGATTGTGTTCGGCTCCGGGTTGGCGATTGTGCCCTTCATGCGCGCGGGAGTGGTCGACCAGCACCACTGGCTGACCAACAGCCAGTTCCTGGACTCCGTGGCGATAGGTCTTATCACCCCAGGGCCGGTCGTGATCAGCGCTGGATTCATCGGCTATCTCGTCGCGGGACTGCCCGGGGCGATCGTCTCCAGCGTCGCCATCTTCACCCCGATCTACCTCGGAGTCGTCGTTCCCGGTCGCTGGTTCTTGCGCCACCGCGAGAATGTTCAGGTGCGCGCCTTCGTCGCCGGTGCCACCGCCGCCGCCGGCGGGGCGCTCTGCGGTGCGGTCGTGGTGCTCACTCGACAAGCTGTCACCGATTGGATCACCGCCGGCATCGCCCTGGTCACGCTGGGCGTGCTGTGGCGTTTCAAGATCAAAGAGCCTTATGTCGTCGCCGCGACGGGAGTGCTTGGCCTCCTGGCTTTTTGAGCGTTCCTGCGGCGGGTCTATGGCGCTTGCAGGTTGGTGGCGTCGAGCGCCGGGCGTAACGCCCTCGCCAGCACAACCGCGTCGTCGATCGCCCAGTAGTGCATGTAGAACAGCCGCGGTTCCTCGGTCAGTCCGTGGTTGTGCAGCTCGACGATCTGGATGTTTCCGGCACGCAAGGCCTGAATCACCTTCTGCACTTCGGGAGCGATCAGGATGAAGTCGCCGTTGATCGCTGCCCGACCGCCACCGACAGGTTGGAAGTTGATGACGGTGGTCAGGTTCAGCGACGCCGCCGGCAGGACGTTCCCGTCTTCAACGATGGTGTCCTTACGGGGGATGCTGTACTTCAACAGTCCTCCATCTTGGGTCCCATTGCGGCCCAACGCTTGCTGCACCCCGGCGACGTCTATGTCGACCGGCGGCTGCTGCGCCGGCGGCGCGGCGGCCGGGCCAATCGATGTCGCGTCCAGCGCCGTTCTAAGCCCCTTCGCCAGCTGCACGGCGTCACCCATGCCATGTATGTGCGTCCACCAAATCGGCGGATTCTGTTCGAGCAGGTGCTTGTGCAGTGCGGTCTGGGCAATGCCATGCGCCTGCAGCGCGTCGGTGACCTTGGGCAGCTCTTCCTCGGTGACCACTAGGTCGCCCATCAGCAGCGTCGCGTTGTTGCCGTAACGGGCGAATGCCGCATACCCGCCCAACGACAGGCCTGGTTTGATGTCCACGCCGTAAGATGTGATGTGAAGATCGTTGCGCGGCAAGTTGATCCGATATGCGCTGTTGTGGTCGCCGAGCTTTCCGGTTCGTCCGAGCGCGTCGGCCACCGGCTTCCAGTCGGCATCGCCGGCCGTCACCGCTGAACGCGTGTTGGCCGGTTGCCCGGTGCCACCTTTCGGACCCGAACTGCACCCCGCCAGCACCGTTGCGGCGATCGCGATCCCCACGACAGCATGCTTGACGCCGGCCATGACCGTGGGTCTACCGCTTCTTCATGAAGCCACGATGAAGCCGGACGGCGTGGCGGAATGTCCTCATCGCAACTTCATCAACTGCGACTACACCTGCTTTACCCCGTTGAGAGGTGATGATGGGTGTAAGCCTGATGGCATCTCCGTACGGGGAGAGGATGGTGGCGACCGTGCGTGTGCTGGTGGTCGAGGACGAGCCAAAAATGGCCGCCCTACTCCGCCGCGGTCTGATCGAAGAGGGCTACGCGGTCGACATCGCCGCCGACGGCCCGAGCGGCTACCACGCCGCAACGGTCTGTGACTACGACGCCGTCGTCCTCGACGTCATGCTGCCGGGAATGTCGGGCTTCGAGGTCTGCCGGAAATGGCGCCGCCGGCAGAACTGGGTGCCGGTGTTGATGCTCACCGCCCGCGGCGCCGTCGTCGACCGAGTCGCGGGGCTTGACGGCGGTGCCGATGACTACGTCACCAAGCCCTTTCACCTCGATGAGCTCTTCGCCCGACTGCGGTCGCTCATTCGGCGCGGGCCGACACCGCGACCCACGGTATTGACCGCCGGTGCGTTGCGGGCCGACCCTGCGGGCCACCGATGCTGGCGGGGTGATGTCGAGATTGAGTTGACGGCAAAGGAGTTCGGGCTCCTGGAACTGCTGATGCGCCGACCCGGCACGGTGCTCACCCGAGACCTGCTGATGGAACACTGCTGGGACTTCGCGTACGAATCACGTTCCAACGTCATCGACGTTCACATCCGTGCGCTCCGCGACAAGATCGACCGGCCGTTCGGGACGCGCTCCATCGAAACCGTCCGTGGGATCGGTTACCGTATGCGCGCCGACGGCGGTGTGCCCGAGAAATCGAGCCGATGATCCGGCGCTGGCCGATCCGGATCAGGCTCACCGCCGCCTTCACCGTCGTGACGGGGCTGCTGTTATTCGCGGTGGCGAGTCTCACGGCTGCCCACACCAAGGGATCGCTCGACACCGCGATCACCGAGTCCCTGTCCACCCAACTGGCCAACCTGCGCCCGATCGCGGCGGACGACGATCCCGTACTGGCCGGAGGCGATCCCGACACCGCCCAGCAGATCGTCGGCCCGGAGGGTCGGGTGCTGGCGGCGACCTCCAATCTGGGCGGGCAGAACGCGCTGACGCCCTCGCAGCTGGAGAGCGCCCGCCGCGGGATACTGGTCACCGATCAATCGCGGCTCGGCAACCTGCCGGCGCCCTTGCGGCTGGCGGCCGGCCCGGCGCCCGGTGGACGCGTCGTCGTCGCGGCCCAAAGTCTCGCCGACCGGGATGCCGCGGTCGCGGATCTGCGCAACGAGCTGGCCGTCAGTTTCCCGCTGTTGCTGTTGGCCACCGCCGTCGGCGCATACCTCCTCGCGGCCGCCGCGCTTCGGCCGGTCGAACGGATGCGTACCCGGGCGGCCGGGATCAGCGCCGGCAACGCGGACGCCCGGCTGCCCGTACCACCGGCCCGTGATGAAATCCGTGATCTCGGAACCACGTTCAACGAGCTCCTGCAGCGGCTGCAAGACGCGCTGGAGCGCGAAAGACAGTTCGTCGTCGACGCGGGCCACGAACTTCGCACCCCGCTGAGCCTGCTGACCACCGAACTCGAGCTCGCCCTGCGGCGCCCGCGCAGCAACCCCGAGCTCGTCGACGCATTGAGCTCCGCCCTGCAGGAAACCACTCGGCTGTCCCGCTTGGCCCGCGACCTGCTCGCGGTCGCGGACGCGGGCAGGCGGCCCGACCCGCCCATTGTCGACCTGAGCACCGCCCTGTCCGCCATCGGCGAGCGCTACCGGCGCAGCCTCGGCGATCGTCTTGTAATCGACTGCCCTGCAGGACAATACATCCGCGCGCACCCGGACGATCTGGATCGGGTCATCGGCAATCTCATCGACAATGCCGCCCAGCACGGCGCCCCGCCGATCACCATCCGCGTCCGGACGGCCGCCGACGGCGTCGAGATCCACGTCGCCGACCAGGGGACCGGATTCCCGCCCGGCTTCCTCCCATACGCTTTTCGCCGATTCAGCTGCGCCGACACCGCACGGACCGCCGGGGGCACCGGCCTTGGATTGGCCATCGTCGACACCCTCACGCAGCGCAACCATGGCACGGTAACCGCCGAGAATCGCGTCGGCGGCGGCGCTGAGATCACCGTCAGGTTTTCGCGCGGGCCGGGTAAGTGATCTAGTATCTGCGTATGCATGCAGGTAAGCGGACAACGCGCTGATGAATACGCATAGCGGGCACGATCACGACCACCACCATGGTCCCGGTCATGAGCATGCCCATGGGCTTCGCGGCCTCGTGACGCAACTTTTCCTCCCGCACAGCCACGACGCCGCCGACAGCGTCGACACCGCGCTGGAAACCAGCGCGGTCGGCATTCGGGCGGTCAAGATCAGCCTGCTCGGGCTGGGCGCAACCGCGTTCGTACAGGTCGTCATCGCCGTCGTTTCCGGGTCCATCGCCCTGGTCGCCGACACCATTCACAACTTCTCGGACGCGCTTACGGCCGTCCCGCTGTGGATCGCGTTCGCGCTGGGTCGCCGTGCCGCCACCCGGCGCTATACCTACGGCTACGGGCGCGCCGAGGATCTGGCGGGCTTGTTCGTCATCGGCATGATCGCGATGTCGGCCTTCGTCGCGGGCTACGAATCGATCCGGCGCCTGTTTCACCCCGTGCCCGTCGGGCACCTCGGCTGGGTCGCGGCCGCGGGTCTGATCGGCTTCGTCGGCAACGAAGTCGTCGCCGTCTATCGGATTCGGATCGGTCGCCGCATCGGCTCGGCCGCCCTCATCGCCGACGGCCTACACGCGCGAACGGATGGATTCACCTCTCTGGCCGTGCTTTTCGGAGCAGGCGGTGTCGCCCTCGGCTACCCAATAGCCGACCCGATCATCGGCCTGGTCATCACGCTGGCGATCCTGGCGGTGCTGCGCGGGGCGGTCCGTGAAATATTCCGCCGGCTCATGGATGCCGTGGACCCCGAACTCGTCGACTCCGCCGAAGCGGCACTCGCCGCCCGGCCCGGTGTCCGCGGCGTGCGGAGCATCCGGATGCGCTGGATAGGGCATCGCTTGCACGCGGACGCGGAACTCGACATCGATCCCGGCACCAGCCTCGAGGAGGCCCACCGCATTGCCCATGACGCCGAGCACGAACTGACGCACGCCGTGCCCAGGCTCAACAGCGCGCTCGTCCACGCCTACCCGGCGCACCACAACGAATAGGGCGCCCGCGCCGGGTGCGATCAGGCGTCGATCACGAGGCGACCGCCGTTCGCCCGGGAGACGCAGACCAGCATTTCGCCGTCGCCCTCCAGGGCGCGGCCGCGTCGATCGACCCGTCCGGCAAGGACTTTCACCTTGCAGGTCCCGCAGAAACCTTGTTGGCACGAGTACGCCGCGGTCGGATCGGAGTCGAGCATGACGTCCAGCGCCGACCGGTTCGCCGGGACGCCGAGCACACGCCCCGACCTGGCGAGCTCCAGCTCGAACGGGACGCCGTCGACGACGGGCGGTGGCCCGAACCGTTCGTAGTGCAGCGGCGCGTCGGCGTGTTCATCGCGCGCCCTGCGCACGGATTCGAGCATGGCGGTCGGCCCGCACACGTACACGGCCGTCGCCGGCCCGGCGTCGGCCAGCAATTCCTCGACGGTGGGGATGCGGCCGCGCTCGTCGTCGGCCCAGACGGTGACCCGCTCGGGCGCAATCGCCAGCACCTCGTCGAGCAGCGGCATGAACTCCCGGCCGCGCCCGCAATACACGGCCCGCCAGTCGATTCCGCGTTGCTGGGCAAGTCGGATCATGGGCAGGATCGGTGTCACTCCGATGCCGCCGATCACGAACAACACCTCCCGCTCGTCGGTGACGAGGTAGAAGGCGTTGCGCGGGCCTTCGAACTCGAGCGTGTCGCCCACGTCGAAGGTGTCGTGCATTTCGATCGAGCCGCCGCCGCCGTCGGCGATCCGCCGCACCGCGATGCGATAGTCGGTGCGCCGCCCCGGCGGACCGCACAACGAATACTGGCGGCGGCGGCCCGAAGCCAGCCGGACGTCGATGTGCGCGCCGGGGGTCCACGACGGCAGCAACCCGCCCTGGGCGTCGGCGAGGGTCAGGGCGACCACGTCGGGCGTGAGGAGCTCGCGCTGGGTGACCACCGCGGTGTTGGTCCGTTGCACCGGCACGACCCGCGCCGGAGTCCACCGCGACGCCGACGCGAACCCGCCGAACAGGGTGCCCACCCCCCACAACGCGGTGTACAGGCGATCGCGTCTGCGGCGACCGTAGAGGTCGGCGGGCCTGCTCCTCCAAATCGCATGCGTCACAACGGAGTCCTATGCCTGTCGGATGTCGGTGCCGGTGACCTGGCTGACCCACTCGCTCGTCAGCCGGGCGATGACGTCGGGATGCGAGGACACCACCCAATGTCCGCCCTCGATGTCGACGACCCTGCCGTGGGGCGGTATCGAGCCGGTGAACCGCTGCAGGGGCGGCGAGACGAAATAGTCGTGGCGCGCCACCAGCACCTGCACCGGGACGGCCGTCTGCGGCAGCTGCTTCGGCGGAGCCAGAAACGGCGCCGGCATGTTGGCGCGGTACAGGTTGAGACCGTTTACATAGTCGCGGATCGACCGGGTGGGCGCCGCGCGCCCCCGGCCCGTGCCGCGCGGGCGGCCGATCAGTTCGACCCCCGCGAAGACCGCCACCGACGCGCGGGACCAGATCGCCAGCTCCGGCACCGCCGGGCACAGGAAGAACCAGATGTACGACGACGCCAGGGCCTGCTTGAGCACGTCGAACACCCCGTGGGCGGTGCGCGGGGACCGAAGGAACCTGCCCGCGTAGTTCAGGTGCGGGCCGGAGATCGACGTGAACGAGGCGACCTTGGGCATCACCGCGTCGTCGGTGACCGCGGCCCACGCCTGGATGGAACCCCAGTCGTGGGCCACCAGGTGTACCCGGCCCACCCCGAGGCTGTCGATCACCGCGCCGACATCGGAAACCAGTTGCGGGAGGCGGTATCCCGAGCGCCTGCGCGGCTTGGACGACTCGCCGGCCCCGCGCACGTCGTAGGCCACGACGTTGAACCGCCCGCCGAGTTCGTCGGCGACGCCGTCCCACACGTGGTGGTTGTCCGGGTAGCCGTGGATGGCCAAGATCGTCGGGCGTCCCGGATCGATCTCCGAGCGGGCATGAACGGCCAGCGACACGCCGTCGGAGGCGATCACGGTGCTGGATTGAGTCATCTCTCGCATGCCCTCAGTGCGCCGCGCGGGCCGCGGGCGATCGGGCCAGGTAGTCGACCGCGCGTCCCACCCCGCCCAGTTTGGACGGATGGAAACTGGGTGTGTAGTAGGCGCCGATGACCCGCAGGAACTGGAACGGCCCGGGCACCAGGCCCCGGCGCGCCGCGCTGAAGTAGTCGCGCCAGCGCGGCTTGGTGCCCGGCGGCAGGTAGGGGTCGACCGAGTACATGAACCGCACGCCACGGATGAACAACCACAGCAGCGCCGGCGTCACCAGCAGCTGGGTGCGCACCTGGCGCCAATAGCCGGCGCCCAGGTGCTTCATGGTGTCGAAGGCGACCGCCTTGTGTTCGACCTCTTCCGCGCCGTGCCAGCGCAGCAGGTCCAGCATCACCGGGTCGGTGCCGAAGGCGTCGTGTTGCGGAGTGTCGAGGATCCATTCGCCCAGGATGGCGGTGTAATGCTCGAGGGCGGCCACCATCGACACCCGCTCGACCAGCCAGCTCTGCCGTCGCCGCCGACCCCAGCCGGGCCGGTCGCCGATCAGCTGGGAGAACAGCCACGCCATCTGGTCGGTGAACGGCGTGACGTCGATGCCCTTGGCCGCGAAATGGTCCAGCACGCCCGAGTGCGCCTGGGAGTGCATGGCCTCCTGGCTGATGAAGCCCTGCACGTCCAGCCGCAGCTGATCGTCTTTGATCAGCGGCAGCGTGTTCTTGAACGCGTCGACGATGAACTCCTCGCCGGCGGGCAGCAGCAGGTGCAGGACGTTGCAGAAGTGGGTGGTGAAGGGCTCGCCCGGCACGTAGTAGAACGGCAGCGTCGCCCAGTCGAAGTCGACGTCACGCGCCTGCAGGACGATCCGCTCGTGGTCGAGCGATGCGTCATGCGGCCCCGTGGCCTGGTCATCGACAGTGAACATGGTGGACCCCCTTGAGTCAGGCGCTGCGCGCCTCGTCCTCAGCCTCGGTGATCAGGCGCTCGCTACGCAAGAACCGGACCAGGTTGTCGACCGTCTCGGTCAGGGCCGGTTCGCGCAGGCGGATATCGGCCAGGGCGCGCGCTCGCTGGTATTGGGTGTTGCCGTAGCGCTTGTCCCGCATCGCCGCGATCTTGTCCGCCGAGCGCGTCAGGAAGTCGACCAGCGGGTAGATCGGGTCCCTGGGCGTGCACCGACGGTTCATCTCGGCGGCGAACGACGGAATGTCGTGGTAGTCGAAGCGGTAGCCGTAGCGCTCCGACAACACCCGGGTGATGTCGGTCAGGTTGTAGTAGTCGTCGGCCGTCATGTTAAAAACGTTGCCGCACACGGTGTCGTCCTTCGGCAGGTCCATCAACGCCACGATGTGGTCGGCGATCAGGTCCGCCGGCAGCAGGCTGAGCTGGTTGAGCGCGTCGGCGGCGACGCCGTGCTCGATCATGAACGCCACGGTGCGCACCAGGATGTCGTCCTGGCTGCCGAAGCCCGCGCCGGTCGGTGAGATCAGCGAGGGCCGGAAGATGCGCACGTCCAGCCCTTGCCGCTGGGCGGCGAAAGCCAGCTGTTCGGCGACCCACTTGGTCTGCGAGTAGCCGAAGTCCAGGGCGTTCATCTCCAGGTTCGCGTCGGACTCCCCGACCACCGGTTTGACGCTCCACCCGTAGATGAAGGTGCTGGACACCAGGTGGAAGGTCTTCCGGTGCCCCGTCATGGCCAGCCGCAACAGCTCGTGCGTCCCGGCCACGTTGGCGGGCCGCAGGGCGTCGTAAGTGCGCACGTAGTTGACGAGGGCGCCGTTGTGGACGACGGCGTCGACGCTCCCGGCCAGCCGCCGGAACCCCGCCTCGCCCAGGCCCAGCTGCGGCTCGGCGAGGTCTCCGCAGACCACGCGCACCCGCTCCCGGACCTGCGCTTCCAGGGCCGGAGACCACAGCCGGGCCTTGCGCAGCGACGCGACGATCCGGTCCAGCCCGTGCGCGGTGTCCGTGGCGCGGATCAGGGCGTGCACGGTGTGAGACGTGCGGCCGAGCAGGCTGCTGACCAGGAACGGCCCCAGGAAGCCCGTCGCCCCTGTCAAGAGGATGTCGCTGGGCGTGCCCGGCCGCGCCGGCGGTAGCGCCGGCAACCGAAGCTGGGCGTCGGCCCGCATCCGCGCGACCTCGTAGGCCTCGTACTCGGCCGAAATCTGGTCCAGCGCCTCGCGCAGCGCGTCCAGCGGTTGCCCGGACCCTTCGCCGAACTGCCGCATGAGCCGGAAGAACTCGGCCACCGTCAGCCGCTGGAGCAGGCGCGTGTTGACGTCTTCGGCCAGCTCCCCGGCGCCGTGCTCTTCCAGCAGGGCCTGCAGGTCCGCCCGCAGCTCGGCGAGCGCCAGCGAGTCGATGCCGAGGTCCGCGAAGGAGCAGTCCTCGTCGCCGGTGAGGTCGTAGCTCTCGATCAGGTTGCGGAACCGGTCCAGTGGGCCCGCACCCTCCTGCGCCGCATCGTGGGGCTGATGGGTGTAGGTGGCCAACACCGGCAGTTGACCATCCAGCCAGAGCTGGCGCGTGGACGAGCGCCGGATCTTCCCCGAGGTGGTCTTGGGGATGCTGTGCGCGGGCACGAACGCGATGGCGTGCGGGTCGATGTGGCCGTGCCGGCGGATGGCCCGCGCCAGTGCCTTGCCGTCCGGCAGCGCGTCCGCGTCGCGGACCTCGGCCACCACGGTCAGCACTTCCTGCTCGTCCTGCTCCACCGCGAAGGCGGCGACACAGCCGCCGCGGACCTGCGGGGCCGACCGCTCCACGATTTCCTCGATGTCCGAGGGGTAGCAGTTGACGCCCCGCACGATGATGAGGTCCTTGCTGCGGCCGCAGACGAACAGCTCACCCTCGTACAGGAAGCCGAGGTCGCCGGTGCGCAGGTAGGTGTGCGCGTCGTCGCCGGGGATGCGGGCGGCGAAGGCCTCCGCGGTCAGTTCCGGGCGGTTCCAATAGCCGCCCCCCTTCGAGGGCCCGTCCAGCCAGACCTCGCCGACCCGGCCCTCGCCGAGCGCGTGCCCGGACTCCGGGTCGACGATCCGGACCACGTCTTCGTCGATGGGCTTGCCGCAGCTCACCACCGGGGCCTGGTTGCGGTTCTCGGGCTGCGCCTTTTCGACCCGCGCAAGGTTCTTCTCCAGGGCGCGCTTGTTCAGCGCCAGCGTCTGGCGTCCGCGAAGCGAGACGATCAGGGTGTTCTCCGCCATGCCGTAGGCGCCGGTGAGCGCGTTGGGCTCCAGGCCGTAGGGGGCGAAGCGCTGCCGGAAGCGGGCGAACGTGCTGGCGCGCAGCGGCTCGGCGCCGACGACGATGCTCTGCAGGCTGCTCAGGTCGACCCCTTCCAGCTCGGACGTGGGCAGCTTGTCCTCCCGCAGGCACAGCTCCAGGGCGAAGTTGGGCACCGGGGTGTGGGTGGCGCGCACGTCGCTGATCAGCCGCAGCCACGCCGAAGGCCGCTTGAGGAAGTCCAGCGGCGACATCGCGTGCGTGGTCCCGCCGCCGAGCAGGACGAAGAGGTATGCGGAGATCAAACCCATGTCGTGGTGTTGGGGCAGCCAGCTGACCAGGACCTCGCCCCCGGTGAAGGCCGAGGCGTTGGCGATGACGTTGGCGTGGGTGACGACGACGCCCTTGGGGTCGCTGGTGGAGCCGGAGGTGTATTGCAGGAAGAGCACCGGAGCCGGTGTGTCGGGGACGGGGGCGCCGCCGAACTCCTGCGTGCCATCGGTTCCGAACCACGGCAGTTCCGGGGGACGTTGGGTCTCCGGCCACGGCGACTCGCTCTCGAGGTGACTGACCAGCAGGCGGTAGTCGTACTCGAACTGCTTGGTCGACAGCACCGCCTTGGCCTGGCAGTCCCGCGCGATGAAGGCGAGTTTGGCCAGTCCCGACTCGAACGACATCGGCAGCGGTGGGCTGACCGGCACGGCGATCACCCCGATGCGGGCGCAGGCGTAAAACGCCGCGACCATCTCCAAGCTGGGCGGGTAGACCAGCAGCACGCGATCTCCCCGGCGCAGCCCGGCCTCCGTCGCCAGGTAGGCGGCCAGCTCACGTGTCCGCTCGGCGAAAGTCTGGTAGGTGTAGTGCTCCTGCTCCCGGCCCTCGGCGTCGACGAAGCGGAAGAGGGTCTTGTCGGGCGTTAAAGCTTCCCACTTGTGCAGATGATCGATGAGCGTCTCCATCGCAGGAGCCACCCCCTTCTGGGTTCACTATGAGCGATAAGGGCTTTCGTACCAATGGATAAAGCCCAATGTAACGCCGCTGGAGGAGCCCAGGCAAAGTAAGCAGGCCCATTTTGGGCGGTGCACATTAATCTCACAGCATAGGCTTGGCTACGGTGACTGACTTCCGTCGAACAAGGGCGTAACTACTGACCTCAGTATCCGCGATAACGGGCTCTACCAGGTGATTCCACCGGACAGCGCTCCGCCAACACGGACATACTGATGTTTGCATTTGCGCGCTTCCTGAATTTGCGCTTCGCAAATCGCACGTGATTCGGGCCTCATATCGTATCGCCACCGCAAACGGCGTAAATACATCCAATGGATATGGAGCTCCCGCGCGGGATGGCGGCATGAAAGTGATTTCCGCCACGGCCTTCCGGCGCCGGCGTTGCTGATCTACTGAGATACGCAGTCAGCCGGTCCGGGCGACGCGGATGAGCGGGCCGGCGCGGGCCACCAGCCTGGTGACGCCGACGTATCGTTCGCCGTCGATGATCGGCGACAGCGGCTCACCCTCGGCCTCGATCACCATCTCACGTCCGTTGACGTCGCGTACCCGACGGCCGTGGACCGTCCCGTTGGTGAGCGCCGACGGAAGCTGCGTGACGATCCTGGACGGCCTGACCTCGCCGGCCTGAAAGTGCAGCGCACCGGGGCTTTCGGCCTTCGGGAAAAGCCGGAACGGCCCGCCGATCCGCAGGTCGATCGCACCGGCGTGCAGCAGGCGGTGCGTCCGCGTCGGAACCTCCTCACCGTCGATGACGACTCGGGCGCGCGTCGGCGCGAACAGCACGGACGCGTAGTTGGACGCCTGCGAGCGCCCGACCTTCGACGCCAGATAGTCACGGAACGACCGACCGATCACCTTCGCGACTTCGCCGCGGCCGTGGTCGGGCTTTCCGTAATACATGTCGTAGAACCGGTTTCCGACGCCGCCGGCGGCCAGCCCGAAGCACAGCCGGTGGAACGGCGCGCCGTCCGCGGTTTCGCCGTCGAGCCGCAAGGTGTCCAGGCGGATCTCGGGCGGGGGGCGGTCGGCCGCCGCGGCGGCCGCCAGCGCGCGGATGACGGCGTCGGGCCGCCCACGAACCCCTGCCTTGCGGGCGACGGCGTTGACGCTGCCCCCATTGGTGGGCACGAAGGCCGGCCAGCGGTCGGGATCGCTCTCGCAGCGCTCGGTCTCGTTGATCAACCAGTGCAGCGCGCCGTCGCCGCCGTCCCCCACCAGGTGGGTGACCCGCGGGTGAAGCCGGTCCAGGGTCTTGCCGAGCTCCTCGATGGACGCCGTCTCGTGCACCTCGCCCCGCGGGCCGACGATGCGGCGCAACTCGGCGACACGGTCGCCCCGCCCGCGGCGGTTCTGGCGCGCGAGCGGATTGACGATGACACCTAGATACATCCGTGGCGTCCGGGTGAGTTTCCGCTGGCCATCCCACGCACGATACCTGCGGCGTTCGGATGGACGAGATCACGTAGTTAGGGTGGGCTGCATGCCGGGTTGGACCACAGCGCAGCTGCCTTCGTTCGCCGGACGCACCGTCGTGATCACCGGGGCCAACGCCGGCCTGGGCGAGGTCACCGCCCGCGAATTGGCGCGGGTCGGTGCCCGCGTCGTGCTGGCGGTGCGCAACACCGAGAAGGGCAAGGCCGCCGCCGAGCGGATGACCGGCTTCAAAACCGGCCAAGTCGAGGTGCGCCAGCTCGACCTGCAGGACCTGGGCTCGGTGCGGCGCTTCGCCGACGAGATGGGCACGGTCGACGTGCTGGTCAACAATGCCGGCATCATGGCCACCAAGCACGCGGTGACCGCCGACGGCTTCGAGGGTCAGATCGGCACCAACCACCTCGGCCACTTCGCGTTGACCAACCTGCTGCTGCCCAGGCTGACCGACCGGGTGGTGACGGTGTCGTCGCTGATGCACCACTTCGGTTACATCAGCCTCAGGGATTTGAATTGGCGGTCCCGCCCGTATTCGGCGTGGCTGGCCTACAGCCAGTCCAAGCTGGCCAACCTGCTGTTCACCAGCGAGCTGCAGCGGCGCCTGGACGCCGCCGGTTCCGGGCTGCGCGCGGTGGTCGCCCACCCGGGCTGGTCGCACACGAACCTGCAGGGCAATTCCGGCCGCAAATGGGGCGACGCGGCGGTACTGGCCGTCGACCGCATCGTGTCCACCGACGCCGATTTCGGCGCGCGGCAGACGCTGTACGCCGTGTCGCAGGATCTGCCGGGGAACACCTTCGTCGGCCCGCGCTTCGGTCTGTATGGCCGCACCCAGCCGACCTGGCGCAACTGGCCCGCCAAGCGGGCGGGCACCGCCGCGGCGCTGTGGGACCTGTCCGAGCGGCTGACGGGCACCGCGTTCCCGCTCCCGGCGGGCGGTTTGCCGTGACACGACTAGATTGGTGGCATGTCGAGGGCTGATCTGGCGGCGATTCTTGCCCTGTGCGCCGCACTGGCGTCGGCGATCGGCAACGTCGTGCGCCAGCGTTCCGCGCAGGAGGTCACCGACAAACCGGTCGGGCACCTGGCGCTGTTCGGCATGCTGTTGCGCGATACCCGTTGGTGGATGGGCGGTCTCGGCGACATCGCCAGCTACATTCTGCTGGCCGCGGCCCTGGACAAGGGCTCGGTGCTGTTGGTGATGTCGCTGCAGGTGACCTCGCTGCTGTTCGCCCTGCCGCTCTATGCGCGGATGAGCCGCCACCCGGTCACCCGCGGCGAGTGGATGTGGGCGATGTTGCTGACCGCGGCGCTGGTGGTCGTCATCGCGGTCGGCCAGCCGGTGGGCGGCCAGGAGCGCGCCGCGGCCCAGGTCTGGCTGATCGTGGCCCTGGCGATGGCCCCGCCGCTGCTGTTGGCGATGCTGGGCGCCCGCGTCTGGTCGGACCGCCCGGCGGCGGCCGTCTTGCTCGCCGCGGTCGCCGGCTCGTTGCTGGCGGTGTTCGCAGTGCTGATGAAGGGCGTCGTCGACATCCTCGAACACAACCCCGACCAGTTGTGGAGCAGACCCGAGCTGTACGGCTGGGTGTTCTGCGGGGCGGCCGGGATGGTGATTCATCAATCGGCCTACCGCGCCGGCGCGCTGACCGCCTCGTTGCCGACGATCATCGCCGCCAAGCCCATCGTGGGCGCGGTGCTCGGGATCGCCGTGCTGGGCGAGACGTTGGACGCGCACGGCTTCGATTGGGTGGTACTGGCGGTGGCGGCGGTGTTGGTGATCGTCGCGACGGTGGGCCTGGCCCACGGTGAGGCCGCGACAGTGTCGGCGGGCGCGGGTCGCGACGTCAGAATCGCCGACGAGCCGGAAGCGTCTCCGCAACGCTTGAGCGGGTAGCAATGGCCGGTACCGACTGCCCCGCAGTCCAACTGCCGTTGCCGCGCCCTAACGTCTTGGCTCTCGCGCCGCAATACCATGCGCTTCGCCGCGACGCGCCGCTTACCGGGGTTTTGACGCCGACGGGTCGGCCGGCGTGGCTGGTGACCAGCTATAAAGAAGCCCGCGAGATTTTCGCCGACGCGGCGCGCTTCGGTCTTCACGCCCCGGTGGATCCAGAGGCCTTGGGAGACAACCCTTTCGAACGTGACATGGCGAGAATGGTCATGGCCTACGAAGGTCAGGTAACGAGAATGCGGAAGCTGATGCTGCCGTGGTTTGCCCCAAAGCGGCTCGCGCCGTTCAGTGGCCGGATCCAGGAATTGACCGACGGCTGCTTCGACGACATGGCCGCGGCGCACGACCGCCATCCCGGCCAGCCCGTGAACTTCCATGACCTGGTGGGATTCCGGCTTCCGGGCCTGGTGATCTGCGCCATGCTGGGTGTCCCCGACGCGGACCGCGACCACGTGATCGGCCTGTCGGGGCGCCTGGGCAGCACCGCCGACGCCGATGACAAGATGGCCGCCATCGCCGAACTCCGGCAATGCGTAACCCGTCTGCTCGAGACCAAGCGGCATGCCCGCGGCGAAGACGTCTTCTCGCATCTGTTGGCCGCTCAGGATGCCGATCCCCACCTGCTCTCCGATTCCGACCTGAGATACTTCGCGGTGGGCCTGGTCTCTCCCGGTCACGAAACCATGGTGGCCCGAATGGACTTCGCGGTGCTCTACCTGCTCAGCGAGCCGAGCCGGCGGGATTGGCTGATGGCCGACGTCGGCGCACGGTTGGACAAGACCGTCGAGGAGATCCTGCGGATGACCTCGCCCCACCACACGGGCCGGCCGCGGTACGCGCTCGAGGACGTCGAGATCGGCGGTGTCACCGTACGCCGCGGCGACCTGGTGATCGTTTCCGAAGGGGCGGCGAACCGCGACCCATCCGTGTTCGACGACCCCGACGTGTTCAACCCGGACCGAATGCCCAACGGCCACATCGCCTTCGGTCATGGGCCGCATTACTGCATCGGGCAGAACCTCGCGCGCATCGAGCTGCGGATGATGGTCAGGTCGCTGTTCCAGCGGTTCCCGGACATCCGCCTGGCCGTCGACGTCAACGATCTCGAGATCATCACCGACCGCATCGACGGCGGTGTCGCGGCCGTTCCGGTCACCTGGTGACAGGCGGCCGCGAGCTGGTGGTGGCAGGTACAGGATTCGAACCTGTGAAGCTTTCGCGACGGATTTACAGTCCGCTCCCATTGGCCGCTCGGGCAACCTGCCGCCAGACAGGTTACAACGAGGGGGTAGACAAAGCACAAACGGCCATCACGGGATGAAGGGACGGATCGAATGGCGGACTCATCGTTCGACATTGTCAGCAAAGTCGAGCGCCAAGAGGTCGACAACGCACTCAACCAGGCCGCCAAGGAGCTGGCCACCCGCTTCGACTTCCGCGGCACCGACACCACGATCGCGTGGAAGGGCGACGAGGCTATCGAGCTGACGTCGTCCACCGAGGAACGCGTCAAGGCGGCCGTCGACGTCTTCAAGGAGAAGCTGATCCGCCGGGACATCTCGATGAAGGCCTTCGACGCCGGCGAGCCGCAGGCGTCCGGCAAGACCTACAAGGTCAGCGGCACCCTGAAGCAGGGCATCGACAGCGAGCACGCCAAGAAGATCACCAAGCTGATCCGCGACGAGGGGCCGAAAGGCGTCAAGACGCAGATCCAGGGCGACGAGATCCGCGTGACGAGCAAGAAGCGCGACGACCTGCAGGCCGTCATCTCGATGCTCAAGCAGGCGGACCTGGACGTCGCGCTGCAGTTCGTCAACTACCGGTAGGCGGGCGGCGGCTTCGGGGGGGCACCGCGGCCGCGAGCGTAACCTCACCGCGAAATTGCGCCCGATTTTTCGCATTGTCGTTACGCTCGCGCTCGACGGGCGATTACTGGCCCGGCCAACCGGTGGGTGCCTAATGTAGTGACCAGCCCCACAATGTGAGCGAGGTTCACGATGACCGTGACTCCCCAGGAAGCCGGCGCCCCGGTACCGACCGAGGCCGAGTACTCGGACGTCATCATCGTCGGCGCCGGCATCTCCGGCATCGACGCGGCCTACCGGATCAGCGAGCGCAACCCGCAGCTGACCTACACCATCCTGGAGCGGCGCGCACAGATCGGCGGCACCTGGGACCTGTTCCGCTATCCGGGCGTGCGCTCGGACAGCAGCATCTTCACGCTGTCCTTCCCGTTCGAGCCGTGGACGCGCAAGGAGGGGGTGGCCGACGGTGTCCACATCCGCGAGTACCTGGTTGCCACGGCGCGCAAGTACGGCATCGATCGTCACATCCGGTTCAACGCCTACGTCCGCTCGGCCGACTGGGATTCGGCCACCGACACCTGGACGGTCACCGTCGAGCAGGACGGCGAGCGCAAGCTTTACCGCGCCCGATTCCTGTTCTTCGGCAGCGGCTACTACAACTACGACGAGGGCTACTCCCCCGACTTCCCCGGCATCGAAACGTTCGGCGGCATGGTGGTACACCCGCAGCACTGGCCGGAGGACCTGGACTACACCGGCAAGAAGATCGTGGTGATCGGCAGCGGGGCCACCGCGGTCACGCTGCTGCCCTCGCTGTCGGACCGGGCCGCCAAAGTGACCATGCTGCAGCGCTCCCCGACCTACCTCATCTCGGCCTCCAAGTACAGCAAGGTCGCCGCCGCCGCGCGGAAAGTGCTGCCCCGCAAGCCGGCTCATCTCGTCGTCAGGATGTACAGCGCGCTCACCGAGGCGGTGTTCTTCGCCCTGTCGCGCAAGGCGCCGGGGCTGGTGCGGTGGCTGCTGCGGCGCAAGGCGATCAGTAGCCTGCCCCCCGGCTACGACGTCGACACCCACTTCAAGCCGCGGTACAACCCGTGGGACCAGCGGATGTGCCTGATCCCCGACGCCGATCTGTACAACGCCATCACCGCCGGCCGCGCCGACGTGGTCACCGACCACATCGACCATTTCGACACGAGCGGCATCGCGCTGAAATCGGGCGCGCACCTCGACGCCGACATCATCGTCACCGCGACCGGCCTGCAGCTGCAGGCCCTGGGTGGGACGGCGATCAGCCTGGACGGCAACGACGTCAAGACCAACGACCGCTTCGTCTACAAGGCGCACATGCTCGAAGACGTGCCCAACCTGTTCTGGTGCGTCGGCTACACCAACGCGTCGTGGACGCTGCGCGCCGACATCACCGCTCGGGCCACGGCAAAGCTGCTGGCGCACATGGCCGCTCACGGCTACACGCACGCCTACCCGCATCGCGGCAACGAGCCGATGACCGAGAAGCCGTCGTGGGACATCAACGCCGGTTACGTGTTGCGGTCGGTGCACGCGTTGCCGAAATCGGGCACCAAGCGACCGTGGAACGTGCGGCAGAACTACCTCGCCGACGCCATCGATTACCGCTTCGACCGCATCGAGGAGGCGATGGTGTTCGGGCGGGTTTCCGATCGGGAGGCGTTGGCGGGCTAGGGCCGGCGCTCGGCCGGCTCACCCGGCAGAGATCTGCTTCCCGCAGTTCGGGCAGAACCTTTCGGCGGGATGGTGCTCGGCGCCACAGCCCGCGCAGAAGTGGGGTTCGGCTGCCGTCGACGGTTGCGCAACGGCTATGCCCGCGGGCTGCGCGGCGCCGGGCGGTTCCGGCGTGCCCGGCACCGGCGCCGGTGCAACGGGCGGCGCGGGCTGCGGGGCGAACGGTCCGGCTTGCGGCCCGCCCGCCGGGAACTGCCCGTCCGGGACCGGCTGGAAGCCGGTCACCCCGGCCGGGGCCGGTCGCCGCCGACGGGTTGTCACCACCACCAGCACGACACCGGCGCCCACGGCGAGCAGCAGCGCAACGCCGCCCAGGAGGTACCACCGCGATTTCGAGCTTCCCGGCGCCGACACATCACCGTACTGCGCCCGCAGATTGACCGCGTTCGTCTTCAGATCGGCCACCCCGGGATAGTCGGGTGACATCGACAGGGCCTGGTCGAAATGTTTGATCGCGTCGGTGTAGTGACCCGTGTAGTACGCGTCGAGCCCTTTGCGGTAGGACACGTCGGCGGGCCCGAGCGTCGCCTTGACACCCTTGCCCGCCAGGACCGCGGCCAGGCCGTCCGCGGGCGCGATGAAGTTGAACGCCTGCGGTTCGCCGGTGGGGCCGAAGCTGTTGAGCCCGATCACCTTGCCGTTGAGCTCGATGGTCGGGCCGCCGCTCATGCCCGGGGACACCGCCGCATCGATCTCATACTCCGGAATGGTTCCCATGGAGGACTTTTTGCTGACCTTGCCGCTCTTGTTCGTCGGGTCCAGGGAGGGATCGGTGACACGCTCGGTGCTCCCCGGGAATCCCACGGCGAGAACCGAGGTGCCGATGTTGACGTCGGCGTCGGTGGCCAGCTCGGACGACGGCATGTTGTGCTTCTCCACCTTCAACAGGGCGACATCGCCCTTCTCGAGGGGCTTGAAGTCGACGACGTTCGCGGGCATCTTGCCGGCGACCTTCGTCCCGGTGCCGTACAGGAGCGTGATGCTGATCTCGGGGCCCCGGTCGGCGGTGGTGCCTTCAACGTGCGCGTTCGCGCGCAGCCATTCCACCGCCCGCTCGGGATCCGCCGCCTCGGGCGAGTCCGGGAATTCGGCGATGTAGTCGTTGGCGGCATGCCTGAGGATCGCGCTCTTGGCTTCCTCCGGGTCGACGCAGTGGCCGGCGGTCGCCACCCAGCCGTCGGGATTCACGACGAAGGCGGTGCAGCCCCAGGCGGCATCGAAGGCCCTGTTGACGTTGGGTTCGCTGTAGTGCGGCAGGAGGTCGCCGTTGGGTAGCCGGACCCACCCGGCGGCTTCGGCGGCGAAGTACATCACGGCGGGCCGTATCATGGCCGCCGCCCTTTCCTCCGGGTTGGTCTGCGGACGACCGCCATCGGCGGATGCGATGCCTGGCGACCCAAGCAGCGAGAGGGCAGCCGCAGACAGCAAGGCCAAGCTGCGGCCCGGTAGGCGCCTCTTGGTCAAGAGGCCGGCTGGGCGGGACATGATTTCTCCTTTACAGGTTGTTGACGTTGACGATCCGGCGCGCCACGCCACGGGGCTAGGGACAGAAGTCCCTGGGTGCCGGGTCATTGGTTCGTGAACTGCTTCTAAATCGTTGGTGTCGGCAATACGCTGATCGCCATGGCGGCACAGATGCGCGAACCCAACGTCGTTGTCCTCGGTGGTGGTTCCTGGGGAACCACGGTGGCGTCCATCTGTGCGCGCCGGGGACCGACGCTGCAGTGGGTGCGGTCGGAGGAGACGGCGAAGGACATCAACGAGAACCACCGCAACAGCCGTTACCTCGGCGACGACGCGGTGCTCAGCGACACCCTGCGCGCCACCTCCGACTTCGCCGAGGCGGCCAACTGCGCCGACGTCGTGGTGATGGGCGTTCCCTCCCACGGGTTCCGGGGCGTGCTCACCGAGCTGGCCAAAGAGCTGCGGCCCTGGGTGCCGGTGGTGTCTTTGGTCAAGGGACTCGAGCAGGGCACCAACATGCGGATGTCGCAGATCGTCGAGGAGGTGCTGCCCGGTCATCCGGCGGGAATCCTGGCGGGTCCGAACATCGCGCGCGAGGTCGGCGAGGGCTACGCCGCGGCGGCGGTGCTGGCCATGCCCGACCAGCATCTGGCGACCCGGCTGTCCGGGCTGTTCCGCACCCGGCGTTTCCGGGTCTACACCACCGACGACGTCGTCGGGGTGGAGATGGCGGGGGCGCTGAAGAACGTCTACGCCATCTCGGTCGGAATGGGCTACTCGCTGGGCATCGGCGAGAACACCCGGGCGCTGGTGATCGCCCGCGCCCTGCGCGAGATGACCAAGCTGGGGGTGGCCATGGGCGGCAACCCCGACACCTTCCCCGGCCTGGCCGGCCTGGGCGACCTCATCGTGACGTGCACCAGCCAGCGCAGCCGCAACCGGCATGTGGGTGAGCAACTGGGCGCCGGCAAGCCGATCGACGAGATCATCGCCTCGATGAACCAGGTCGCCGAGGGCGTGAAGGCCGCCAGCGTGATCATGGAGTTCGCCAACGAGTTCGGACTGAGCATGCCGATCGCCCGCGAGGTCGACGCGGTGATCAACCACGGTTCGACCGTCGAGGAGGCCTATCGCGGCCTGATCGCCGAGGTCCCGGGCCACGAGGTGCACGGTTCGGGCTTCTGAGCTGGCCGTGCGGCGACGCGGAATTTAAATCTTTGCGTTCCATATGGGCTTGACCCATCGGCTTGACCCGGCGTTTGCCAGCAAAATACCGTCGACGAAGCAGCCAGGGGTTCCCGGCCGCGGCTCCATGGGTCCGGACGGGTTGTAACTTGCTGTGCGCCAAGGTGTTACGCCGATGTAATACAGCGCCACTCGCGGCGGATATCGGAACGTCCCCCGCTAACTCCTAACGAGGGACGAGACCGATGCAGGACATCGAACAGCTCGGCAATCAACCTCAAGACCACGGCACGCACGCGCGCAAGGACAGGGTGCGATCGATCATCCGCCACGACCTGCCTTCGTCGCTCGTGGTCTTCCTGGTCGCACTCCCGTTGTCCTTGGGCATCGCGATCGCGTCCAACGCCCCGGTGCTCGCCGGCCTGATCGCCGCGATCGTCGGGGGCATCGTGGTCGGCGCCATCGGCGGGTCACCGCTGCAGGTCAGCGGCCCCGCCGCCGGGCTGACCGTCGTCGTCGCCGACCTGGTCTCCGACTTCGGTTGGGGCGTAACGTGTTTGATCACCGTAGCCGCGGGCGCGCTGCAGGTGTTGTTGGGACTCAGCCGCGTCGCGCGGGCGGCCCTCGCGATCTCACCGGTGGTCGTGCACGCGATGCTGGCGGGCATCGGCATCACGATCGCGCTGCAGCAGGCGCACGTGTTGCTGGGCGGAAAGTCCAAGAGCACAGCCTGGCACAACCTCATCGGGCTGCCGGGTCAGATCATCGGCGCGCATCGTCCTGGGGTCATCCTCGGCGTGCTGGTGATCGTCATCCTCGTCGGGTGGCGGTGGGTTCCGGCCAAGGTGCGCCGCGTTCCGGGCCCGTTGGTCGCCATCGTCGCCGTGACCGTGGTGTCGGTCGTCTTCCCGTTCCACGTGCGCCGGATCGACCTCGAGGGGTCGCCGCTGGACGCGCTGCAGCTGCCCGACCTTCCGCACGGCAATTGGGGCGCGGTTGCGATCGGAGTGATCACCATCGCGCTCATCGCCAGCGTCGAGAGCCTGCTGTCAGCGGTGTCGGTCGACCGGATGCACAACGGGCCGCGCACCGACTTCAACCGGGAGTTGGTGGGACAGGGCGCCGCCAACATCGTCTCGGGCGCCATCGGCGGGCTGCCGGTCACCGGGGTGATCGTGCGCAGCTCGACCAATGTCAACGCCGGCGCCCGATCCCGGGCCTCGGCCCTCCTGCACGGCGTGTGGATCCTGCTGTTCACCGTCCCGTTCGCGGAGCTCGTCGAAGAGATCCCCACCGCCGCGCTGGCCGGACTGCTCATCGTCATCGGCGTTCAGCTGCTCAAGCCGGCCCACATCGAAACCGCAATGAAGCACGGCGATCTCGCCGTGTACGTCGTGACCTCGGTCAGCGTCGTCTTCCTCAACCTGTTGCACGGTGTGATGATCGGCCTGGCGCTGGCCATCGCGTTGACCGGTTGGCGGGTCATCCGCGCCAGGGTTGAGGCGAAGCCGGTCGACGACGAGTGGCAGGTGGTGATCGAGGGTGCGGCATGCACGTTCCTGGCGCTCCCGCGGCTGACGCGGGTTCTGGCGTCGATCCCCAGCGGAAGCGTTGTCACCGTGGAGGTTTCGGTGCACTACCTGGATCACGCTGCGCATCAGGCGGTCAGCGACTGGCAGCGCCAGCACGAGGCCAACGGCGGCGCGGTCCGGATCCGGGGCAGGCTGGAGACGGGCCACGCCGCTCGCAGGGATGCAAGCGAGCTGATCGAACGCGAAAGACCCGGGGCCGCAGCCTGATCGGGCACCGGGCTAGCTAGTCCCACCCCGAGAGGCCGAAGGTCTCGCTCGGCGCCCGCCCGCTGAGTTTCTGGACTATCCATTGGTTCATCGGCACGCCCTGCTCGATGGCTTCCAGCGCGAGGCGGGCATGCAGCTGCGGTGAGGTTCTGACGAGGATTCTCCCGCTGTAGCGGCGTTCGGAAAGCGGTTCGGGGGGCACCTCTCCGGTTTCTCGCAGGGCTTCCACGTGGACCTTGACAGCCTCCTCGATGGCGGCCACGGCCTGGGGCGCCGTCGGCGCTTCTCGCCTCATGTAGGGCAATTCAATGCATACGCCCAGGTATTCGTTGTAGTCGGGCAACCATTGCGCGCGGTAGGTGTAGCGGTCCACGCGGGACTTGATAGCACGGGCGATATCAAATCGGGGAGTCACTCATCCCCAGCTGAGGGCGCGGGCGTCGGTCGGGTGGCGCGTGCGGCGGGCGGGGTGGCCCGGCTCTCCAGACCATGTGGCTCACTCAAAATTTGATCCGGCTCTCCAGACCATGTGGCTCACTCAAAATTTGATAGCGCGGGTGATATCAAAAAATCGGCAACCCACTCGTACTGCGGAGAGCGTCGACAGCTAGCCGCGCGCCATCGCCTCCAGCCGCCGGATGCGGTCTTCGATCGGCGGGTGCGTCGAGAACAGCGACCCGATTCGCTCGCCCGCCCGGAACGGGTTGGCGATCATCAGGTGCGCCTGGCTGGCGAGCTGCGGCTCCGGCGGCAGCGGGGCCATCTGCACCCCGCCGGAGATCTTGCGCAGCGCGGACGCCAGGGCCAACGGGTCGCCGGTCAGCACGGCGCCGGATTCGTCCGCCTGGTACTCCCGTGACCGGGATACCGCCAGCCGCACCACGGTCGCGGCGATCGGGCCCAGCAGCGAAACCAGCAGCAGCGCAAAGGGATTCTCGCCGTCGCGGTTACCGCCGAACATGCCGGCCCACATGGCCATGTTGGCCAGCGCGGTGATGATCGACGCCATCGCGCCGGCGATGCAGGAAATCAGGATGTCGCGGTTGTAGACGTGGGAAAGCTCGTGGCCCAGCACCGCGCGCAACTCACGCTCGTTGAGGATGCCCAGGATGCCGGTGGTGCAGCAGACGGCGGCGTTGCGGGGGTTGCGGCCCGTCGCGAAGGCGTTGGGGGCGTTGGTGTCGCTGATGTAGAGCCGGGGCATCGGCTGGTGCGCGGCGGTGGCCAGCTCGCGCACGATGCGGTACATCACCGGCGCCTGCAGTTCGGACACCGGTTGCGCGTGCATGGCCCGCAGCGCGAGCTTGTCGCTGTTGTAGTACGTGTAGATGTTCATCCCGACGGCGAACAGCACCGCCAGGAACATGGCCGTCCTGCCGAACAGCGATCCGACAAACACGATCAACGCGGACATACCGACCAACAGGGCGAAGGTCTTCAGCCTGTTGGCATGGGGATGCCAGGTCATCGGTGTCCTCCTCGGAGCACTCAGGAATTGACTACTACAGCCAATTGAACGCCCGAGATGGGTCGTTGGGTTCCGCGACCCGCTACCCGTGCCGGCTGATGGTGTAGTCGACCAGCGTTTGCAGCGCGCGCCGGCCGGCCACGTCGGGCAGAAGGGCCAGCTCGTCGCGGGCCTCGCCCGCATATTCGGCCAGCGTCTGCTTGGCCTTCGCCATGCCCGGGGACGCCCGAAGCAGGGCGAGGGCCTCGGCCACCGCGTCGTCGTCGTCGATCGGACCCGCCAGCAGCTCCCGCAACCGCGCCGCGTCGGGGCCGGGTTCGCGCAGGGCGTAGAGCATGGGCAGGGTGTGCACGCCTTCGCGCACGTCGGTGCCGGGCAGCTTGCCCGACTCGTGCGAATCGCTGTCGATGTCGATGATGTCGTCGGAGATCTGGAAGGCGGTGCCCACGATGCCGCCGAGCCGGCTCAGCCGCTCGACCTGCTCCGCGTCGGCGCCCGAGAACATTGCGCCGAACCGGCCGGCCGCGGCGATCAGGCAGGCGGTCTTCTCGTACACCACCTTCAGGTAGTGCTCGATGGGGTCCGCGCCTTCGGCCGCGCCCGTCAGGCCGCGCGTCTCGCGCATCTGGCCCGTTACCAGCTGGGCGAACGTCTCGGCGATCAACCGCACCGCCTCCGGTCCCAGCAGGGAGACCAGCCGCGACGCCGTGGCGAACAGGTAGTCCCCGGCCAGGATCGCGACGTTGTTCCCCCAGCGGACGTTTGCGGTGGGCGCGCCGCGGCGCACCTCCGCCTCGTCCATCACGTCGTCGTGGTAGAGCGTCGCCAGGTGCACCAGCTCGATGACCGCGCCGGCGATGGTCACATCGTGCGCCTCGGGGTTCGGCCCGATCTGGGCGGACAGCACCGTGAACAACGGCCGGAATCGCTTGCCGCCGGCCTTGAACAGGTGCGTCAGGGAGTCGGTCATCACCTCGTCGGCGCTGCGCAGCTCGGTGTCCATCAGCTGCTCGATCCGCCCGACGCCGTCACGCACGGCCGCCGCGAACGCGGCGTCGCCGAAGTCCACGCCCGCCACCACCGTCGCCGGAGTACTCACCCGACCAACATACTGGTGAGCGTGGAGACCAAAGCCGACCTGGTGGTCGTCGGAGCCGGGCCGGCCGGTTCGGCGGCCGCCGCGTGGGCCGCGCGCGCGGGCAACGACGTGCTGGTCATCGACTCCGCCAGCTTTCCGCGCGACAAGCCGTGCGGTGACGGGCTGACACCGCGCGCCGTCGCCGAGTGCGAGCGCCTCGGGCTGGGCGAGTGGCTGGACACCCGCATCCGGCATCGGGGCCTGCGGATGAGCGGATTCGGTGGCGAGGTAGAAGTCGGCTGGCCGGGCCCGTCGTTCCCCTCGACCGGCAGCGCGGTGGCCCGGCTCGAGTTGGACGACCGCATCCGTAAGGTCGCCGAGGATTCCGGCGCGCGGATGATGTTGGGAACGAAAGTCGTTGCGGTTCATCGTGACTCGTCGGGGCGCGTGATGTCGCTGACGTCGGCCGACGGCACGGAGGTGGGCTGCGGGCGGTTGATCGTGGCCGACGGGGCGCGGTCTTCACTGGGCCGCAAGCTGGGCCGGCGCTGGCATCAGGAGACGGTGTACGGCGTCGCGGCCCGCGGATATCTGGCCACCGCGCGCGCCGACGACCCGTGGCTGACGTCGCATCTGGAGCTGCGCGGACCCGACGGCTCCGAGGACAAAGTGCTGCCCGGCTACGGCTGGATCTTCCCGCTGGGCAACGGGGAGGTGAACATCGGCGTCGGGGCGCTGTCGACGTCGAGGCGGCCGGCCGATCTGGCGCTGCGACCGCTGATCGACCACTACACCGACCTGCGGCGCGACGAGTGGGGCTTCGACGGGCCACCGCGGGCCGTGTCGTCGGCGCTGCTGCCGATGGGCGGCGCCGTGTCCGGGGTGGCCGGACCCAACTGGATGCTGATCGGCGACGCCGCCGCCTGCGTCAACCCGCTGAACGGCGAGGGCATCGACTACGGCATGGAGACCGGGCGGCTGGCCGCCGAGCTGCTGGACTCCTGTGGCCTGTCCCAAGACCTGTCGCAGGTGTGGCCGTCCCTGCTGCAGCAGCACTACGGCCGGGGGTTCTCGGTGGCGCGCCGACTGGCCCTGTTGCTGACCTTCCAGCGGTTCCTGCCCGCGACGGGGCCGGTCGCGATGCGCTCCCCCAGGCTGATGACGATCGCGGTGCGGGTGATGGCCAACCTGGTCACCGACGACGACGCCGACTGGGTGGCGCGGGCCTGGCGGGGCGCCGGACGGCTGTCCCGGCTGATCGATCGCCGGGTGCCGTTCAGCTGAGCGCCTTTGACGTGCGCAAAAGGCCAACGGGCCTGGTAGCGGCCGCCGACAATTTTCCGCACGGTTCGGGCGCGCGGTGTATAGTCCGGCTAATGAAGGGAACGAAGCTGGCTACTATCGGCGGCCTGGCCGTCACCGCCATCGCGCTGGCCGCGCCGGCGCTGGCCTCGCCGCCGCCGTCCAACGACTACGACGCCCCGTTCAAGAACACGGTCAACGGCTTCGGCATCTATCAGCCGCAGGACCAGTTGGCGTGGCTGGGCAAGATCACCTGCGACCGGATCGGCCGGGGCGTGGACGGTGACCCGTACAAGTCGGCCAACTTCATCCAGCGCAACCTGCCGCGGGGCACCACCCAGGGCCAGGCGTTCCAGTTCCTCGGCGCCGCGGTCGACCACTACTGCCCCGACCAGGTCGGCTTCGTGCAGCGCGCCGGTACGCATTAGCTCGTTCTCAACGCAGGGGCTTATAGCCCGCGTGTAGTGCGACGATGCCGCCGGTCAGGTTGCGCCACCGCACCGCCGCCCACCCCGCCCGGGCTATCTCGCGCGCCAGGCTCGCCTGGTCGGGCCACGCCCTGATCGACTCGGCCAGGTAGACGTAGGCGTCGGGATTGCTGGACACCGTGCGCGCCACCCGCGGCAGCGCCTGCATCAAGTACTCCTTGTAGGCGGTGGCGAACAGCGCGTTGGTGGGCGTGGAGAATTCGCATACCACCAATCGGCCTCCCGGGCGCGTGACGCGCGCCATCTCGCGCAACGCCGCCTGCGGGTCGACGACGTTGCGCAAGCCGAAACTTATTGTGACAGCATCGAATACGTCGTCACCGAACGGCAGCCTGGTGGCGTCGGCGGCAACTTTCGGCACGTGGCGGGCCGCACCCGCCGCGAGCATGCCGACCGAGAAATCGGCCGCCACACACCAGGCCCCCGACTTCTGCAACTCGACGGTGGATACCGCGGTGCCCGCGGCCAGGTCCAACACCTTCTGGCCCGGCCCGATCGTCAGCGCCGAACGGGTGGCCTTCCGCCAGTACCGGTCCTGCCCCAGCGATAGCACGGTGTTGGTCACGTCATAGCGGCGGGCGACGCCGTCGAACATCGACGCGACGTCCCGGGGGTCCTTGTCCAAGGCCGCGCGACTCATGGTGGAGACGCTACCGGCTGGATAACGGACCACTCGCTTTCGCCCCCACGCGTGTGAGCTCTCGGGGAATTACATGGCGACATCGGCGTTGCAACACTGCGTGACTCAAAAAGTTTGGTTTATCACCGGTACATCGCGCGGTTTCGGACGGACGTGGACGATCGCGGCGCTGGAGCGTGGCGACAAGGTGGCCGCCACGGCGCGCAACACGGCGTCACTGGACGACCTGGCCGGGAAGTACGGCGACGCGCTGCTGCCGATCCGGCTGGACGTCACGGATCGAGACGCCGACTTCGCCGCGGTCAAGCAGGCACACGACCACTTCGGTCGTCTGGACATCGTGGTGAACAATGCCGGCTACGGGCAGTTCGGGTTCATCGAGGAACTCTCCGAGCGGGACGCACGCGATCAGATCGAGACGAATGTCTTTGGGGCGCTGTGGATCACCCAGGCTGCGCTGCCGTACCTGCGCGAGCAGCGCAGCGGGCACATCATTCAGGTGTCCTCGATCGGGGGCATCACCGCGTTCCCCTTGGTCGGCATGTACCACGCGTCCAAGTGGGCGCTGGAAGGCTTTTCGCAGGCGCTGGCCCAGGAGGTCGCCCCGTTCGGCGTGCACGTCACGTTGATCGAACCGGGCGGTTTCGACACCGATTGGGCCGGAGATTCGGCCAGGCACGCCGACCCCCTGCCGGCGTACGACGACGTGCGCGCGGCCGTCCAGGCGGAACGGAGCAAGCGGTGGGCCAGCCCGGGCAACCCGGAGGCGTCCGCAGCCGCGCTGCTCAAGGTCATCGACGCCGAAAATCCGCCGCTGCGAGTGTTTTTCGGCTCGTCGCCGCTGGGAACCGCTAAGGTCGACTACGAGAACCGACTGCGCACGTGGGAGGAATGGCAGCCCGTCGCCGAACTGGCGCAGGGCTGAGGCGTCAGCTCACTCGCCTTGCGCGTACCGCTTGGCGAACACGCGCCGTCGGGCGAACGGCGATAGCACCGCCTCATAGTGGCCGAGCAGCTCGTCACAGATGACCGGCCAACTACGGCCGAGCACGCTGCGCCGGGCGGCCAGTGCGTAACGCTGCCGTTCGTCGATCAAATGGGTGACGGCCGCAGGCAACTTCGTCTCGAACTCGTCGACGCCCAGTAACAAACCGGTGCGCCACGGCGTGACGAGGTCACGTGGGCCGCCGGCGTCGGGGGCGATCACCGGCAGCCCCGACGCCAGCGCTTCCTGCACGACTTGGCAAAATGTCTCGTGCTCGCCGGGATGCACGAAGACGTCCATGCTGGCGTATGCCGCCGCGAGTTCGTCACCGTACAAAGCTCCGGTGAAAACCGCTGTGGGCATGGCCTTTTGCAGCTTGGCGCGGTCGACACCGTCACCGACGATGACGAGTTGCAACCCGTCCCGCGCCGCCAGCGGGATCAGCCGCTCGACGTGCTTCTCGGGCGCCAGCCGGCCCACGAAGCCGACGATCGGCTTGCCCTGTGGCGACCATCGCCGCCTGAGCTCCTCATCACGCGCCGACGGGGCGAACCGCAGCACGTCCACCCCGCGCGCCCAGTGGTGTACCCGCGGGAAGCGGTGTGCCACAAGCGATTCCATCGTCACGCTGGAAGGGGCCAGCGTGCGGTCGGCGAGACTGTGCAGATGACGGAACCAGGCCCACGCGGCGCGAGACGTCATGGGAATGCCATAACTGGCCGCGAAACCCGGCACGTCCGTTTGATACACGGCGACCGTCGGCACCCCCAGCCACCGCGCCGCCTTCACGCCGCCGTAGCCGAGCAGCGCCGGCGAGGCCAAATGCACGACGTGCGGGTCGAATCCGCGCAGCACCTTCACCATCCGCGGCATCGGCACACCGAGCGGCAACGTGGTCACCTTCGGGAACATCCGCGACGGAACCCGATGCACGCGGATGCCGTCGTAGATCCGGTCGGCCGGGACCGCACCGGGCGGGGTGTCCGGGGCGATGACGAGGGCTTCGTGACCCGTCCGGCGCAGGTGCTCGAGAACCCGGATCACCGAGTTGCTGACACCGTTGACTTCCGGCAGGAACGATTCGGCGACGATGGCAACGCGCACAACACCACGGTGTCAGCACCGACTTTCGACAAGGTTGCCTACGGGCATACGTCGTGCGAAATCTGCTGGTCGGACACCTCCGGGCGCCGGTCCAGCAGCTTATCGAGCAGCGCCAGGCCGATCAGCAGGAGCGTCGCCACCAGAAAGCCCACCACCGCGATGGAGCCCGCCGGGATGATGGCCAGCCCCGCGTTGCGGTGCTGCACGCGAACCAGATTGGGGTCGTTCTTGTTGTATTCGACGTAGATGCGCATGCCCGTGGCCAGATGCGACGGATACAGCACGCCGAGCTCCGGGCGATACGTGACCCGCTCGGGTGTGACGAATTCGATGGTGGAGCGCCGCGGGCCGGCGCTGAGCACCTCGGCCTGCGCCACCCCCATGTTGTGTTGGATCGCAAGGTCGTTACGCCAGGCGCCGGCGACCAGCAGGATCGACTGCAGGGTGACCAGGGCGGCCACGATGAGCACCGCAATGCGGGCCCAGCGCAACGCAATCCTGGGCCGGGTGCTCGGCGGTTGGTCGCTGCGGCCGTGAATCAGTATGTGCAGCAATCTCTTCGGGAAATTCACCGAGCCCTCACAGGGCCGCCTTGATCGCGGCGTGGAGCTGGCGCAGCGACGAGCGGTCGGCCTTGACCTCCAGCACCCGCATGCCGGCCGCGGGTTCGTCGAGGGCCGCGCTGAGCTGGTCGACCTCGATCTGCCGGCTCTCGACGTGATAGGCGCGGCACAGCGCCCCCACGTCGACGTCGTGCGGAGTGCCGAAGATCCGCGACGACACGTCCGAGAACCTCGGATCGCCCTGCTCGAGCAGTTCGAAGATGCCGCCGCCGTTGTCGTTGGAGACCACGATGGTCAACCGGCGCGGCGTCGGCTCGGTGGGGCCGATCAGCAGCCCGGAGCTGTCATGGACGAACGTCATGTCGCCGATCAGCGCGACGGTGCGCCCCTCGTGGGCCAACGCGGCGCCGATCGCGGTCGAGACGGTGCCGTCGATGCCGGCGACACCGCGGTTGGAGCGCACCCGGATGCCGTGGGTGTCGAGGCCGACCAGCGCCGCGTCGCGGACCGGGTTGGAGGCCCCCAGCACCAGCTGGTCACCGGGCCGCAGCGCGTCGGCCACGGCCGCCGCAACGTGCAGGCCCGTGGTGAGCGGGTGCGCCTCGAGCTGGCCGCGCACCGCGTCGATCGCGTGCCTGTTGACCTCCGCGCAGCGCCTCAGCCAGGCGGGATTCGGGGCGCCGGTGGTCACCGCCCGGGTGCCGGTGGCCTGTGAGTTGCCCGAGACGTCTGGCCAGCGCGGTCCGGTGGTCAACGCGTACACCGGGACCTTGGGGTCGGCCAGCAGCGCCGACACCGGCCTGTGCAAGGTGGGGCGGCCGAGCATGATCACCTGCTTGGGGCGCAGCAGCGGCAGTGCCAGGGGATGCAGGGGGTTGGCCGGCGCCGGGGCCGTCGGCTCGGCGACGGTCGGCAGCTCCGCGAGGTTGGGCTGGGCGCCCGCACCGTGGCCGGCGATGACGACCGTGTCGGGCGTCAGGTCGATGTCCAGCGGCTGGTCGAACGTCACGGGCGGCGTGTAGGTCCACGGCAGCCCGCCGGCCCGTCCCTGGGGGATGACGGCGCCGTGCGGCTCGGGATCGGGCACCAGCGGTTCGCGCAGCGGGATGTCGAACTGCACGGGGCCGGCGTTGGCGGTGCGAGACCCCGTGGCGGCCACCAAGACCCGGCAGGTGGCCGATCGCCAGGTGGCGTTCAGGGCGTCCAGCCGTTCGGGGGCGTCCTCGGCCAGGCCGAGGCTGATGGCGGTGCGGACCTGGGTGCCGAAGTAGCCCAGCTGCTCCATGGTCTGGTTGGCCCCGGTGCCCAGCATTTCGTAGGGCCGGTTGGCCGACAGCACGATCAGCGGCACCCGGGCGTAGTTGGCTTCCACGACGGCCGGCCCGAGGTTGGCGACGGCGGTGCCCGACGTCATCGCGACACAGACCGGGGCGCCGGCGGCGATGGCCAGCCCGATGGCCAGGTAGCCGGCGGTGCGCTCGTCGATGCGGACGTGCAGCCGGATCCGCCCGGACCGGTCGGCGTCGGCCAGCGCGAACGCCAGCGGCGCGTTGCGCGACCCGGGGCACAGCACCACGTCGCGCACGCCGCCGCGGATCAGCTCGTCAACGACGACGCGGGCCTGTGTCGTCGAGGGGTTCACTCATACAGAGTGTCACAGCCGGCCAACCGGGTGCGTGGAGCAGCGGGGTCGGGACTTAGTTGCTGGCGAAGAACTTCAGCGCCGCCTCGTTGACGGCGTCCGGACGCTCGAAGAACCCGAGGTGGCCGGCGTCGGCGATCTGCACGTAACGGCCATTGGGCAGCGCGTCCGCGACCTCTCGGCCCAGGTAGGGCGGCGTCAACACGTCGTCGGAGAAGCCGATCACCAGCACCGGCGTCGTGATGCCGCGGTAGGCCGGCAACCGGTTGGTGTACGGGGCGATGTCCAGCTGACACCGCATTCCCGGGGTGGACTTGACCGGCCACATGGAGAACATCGCGATCCAGTCCGCGACCGCGACGTCGTCGTTGAGCGTCCTGTGCGAAAAGTTTTCCAGCAGGCGGATCTTCGCCTCGTACGAGCTCGGCACCTGGACACCGGCATCGGCCAGCTCGGCCTCCGCGTCGCGGAAGAACTCACGGGTCTTGTCCATGCGGCCGCGGGTGCCCATCAACACCGCGGAGCTGACGAGTTCGGGCCGGGCGAGCATGAGCTCCTGGGCGATGAACGCGCCCATCGACATCCCGACGATGCGGGCCGGGGCGGCGTCGAGCCCCTCGATCAGCGCCGCCGTGTCGGCGACCATGGTCTGCGTCGTGAACCCCTGGGCGTTCTCGGTGGCGCCGATCCCGCGGTTGTCGAAGGTGATCACGCGGTAACCGGCCGCCAGGAACGCGGGAAGCTGATACGGGTGCCACGTCCGACCGGCGCCGCCGTGACCGCTGATGAACACCACGGGCTCACCGGAGCCGCGGTCGTCGTAAGCCAGGTTGATCACTCCGACGACGGTACAAGCAGTCCGTGGCAGGCCTTGACCCGGTCGATCCACCATTGCCGCCGCTGCGCGGGCGCGGCCAAGGCGCGCAGCCGCGCCGGATCGGGCGTGACCGGGCCCACCGGCAGGGCGCCGTCGATGGGCGGGGCGACGTCGGCCACGTCTTCGGTGAACAGCCCACCGGTGCCCAGGCCGCACGCGTGGTCCAACACCGGCAGGGCCGCCGCGGCGGCCAGCCCGGCGGCGATCCCCACCGCCGAGTCGATCGCGCTGGAGACCACGACCGGGATGTCGATCTGCGCGGCGATCGCCAGCATGGCCGAAATGCCGCCCAGCGGAGCGACTTTCAGCACGGCGATGTCGGCGGCACGGGCGCGGACCACGGCCAGCGGGTCGTCGGCCTTGCGGATGCTTTCGTCGGCGGCGATCGGCACGTCCGGCATGTCCGGCCGCAGGCGCAGGGCCGCGAGCTCGGCGACGGTCGCGCACGGCTGTTCGAGGTATTCCAGCGGGCCATCGGCGATCAGGGCGGCGGCCGCCTGCACCGCCTGCTCCACGCTCCAGCCCCCGTTGGCGTCCACCCGCACGGTTGGCACGAGTCTGCGCACCGCGTTGACCCGGTCGACGTCGTCGGCCAGCGTCTGGCCGGGTTCGGCGACCTTCACCTTGGCCGTGCGGGCGCCCGGGAACCGGGCCAGCACCTCGCCCACCCGGGCGGCCTCAACGGCCGGCACGGTGGCGTTGATCGGGATGCGGTCGCGCCGCGGCGGCGGCGGGCGGCGGTAGGCGGCCTCGATCGCCGACGCCAGCCAGTGCGCGGCCTCGGGCGGGCGGTATTCCAGGAAGGCCCCGAACTCACCCCAGCCCGCGGGCCCCTCGATCAGGGCGACCTCCCGGGTCGTGATGCCGCGGAACCGCACCCGCATCGGCAGCGCGACCACGTGCAGGCGGTCGAGCAAGTCCTGGGTGGATGGAATCACTCGCCGTAAACCTGGCGGCCGGCCAGATACGTCGCACGCACCTGCAGGTCGGCGATCTGCTCGGGCGGCACGGTCCGCGGGTCGGCGGAGAGCACCACCAGGTCGGCGTACTTGCCCACCTCCAGCGAGCCGGTCACGTCGTCGGCGAACAACTGCCAGGCCGCGTCGATGGTCTGCGCGCGGATGGCCTGCTCGACCGTCAACCGCTCCTCGGGTGCCAGCACCCGACCGCTGGGCGCCGTGCGGGTCACCGCGACGCTGATGTTGCGCAGCGGCTCCTCGGGCGTGACCGGGGGGTCGTTGTGCAGGGAGATGCGCATGCCGGTGGCCACCGCGGAACCCGCCGGCATCCAATGGGATCCGCGCTCGGGACCGAACAGGCCGTCGACCAGGATGTCGCCCCAGTAGTGGATCTGGTCGACGAAGATGCTGCAGGTGACCCCGAGGTCGGCGGCGCGTTGCAGCTGTTCGGGCCGGATGGCGCCGACGTGCTCGAGCCGCAGCCGGTGGTCGGGGCGCGGGTGACGCTTGAGCGCCTCCTCGTACACGTCGAGGATGGTGTCCACCCCGGCGTCACCCTGCACGTGGCAGGCCATCGGCCAGCCCAGCGGGAAGTAGGCGCCGACGATCTCGCTGAGCTGCTCGCGCGTGTAGTTGGCGTGTCCGCAGGAGCCGGGCGCCACCCCGATGGTGCGGGTGGCGTCGGTGTCCAGGTACGGGAAGGACAGCGCGATGTTGCCCACCCACGGGGAGCCGTCCACCCAGATCTTGATGCCGACCTGGCGCAGCATGTCGTCGCCCTGACCGGGGGTGGCGTCGGTGTGCATCTGCGGGTTGGAGATCTCGTAAGTGCGCAGCCGGACGGTCAGCTCGCCGCGCAACTGCTCGACCAGCGGCCCGAACGCCGGGTCGAAGGCCATCTCCGAGCAGGTGGTGAGGCCGGCGCGGTTGAGCCGGGCGCATTCGGCGCGCAGCATCGCCGGGTAGTCGCTCGGCGCGATGGCGCCGGCCAGCAACGGAAACACCGCGCCGGTTTCCTCGGCGGTGCCGTCCAGGTCCCCGTGCGCGTCGCGGCCGAAGCGGGCGCCCTTGGGATCGGGGGTGTCCCGGGTCAGGCCTGCGTGCCGAGCCGCGTGCGAATTGAAGAAGGCCTTGTGCCCGGAATTGTGGATGATGATCAGCGGCCCGTCCGGCGCCATCTCGTCGAGCCAGGCCAGCGTCGGCCGGGGCAACCCGGGCTGCAGCAGCGGATCCCAGCCGTTGAGGAACGCGCCGGCTTCGCCCCGCTTGGCGACCTCGCTCCGGACGGCGGCGACGACGGCGTCGGCGTCGGCCACCGTCACGGGCCGGATATCGACGATCCGGTCCGACAGCGCCAGCGCCTCCATCAGCGGATGGCCGTGTGCCTCAACGAATCCCGGCATGACGCAGCCTCCACCTAACGAGCCGATGTCGACGGTCTGGGTGTCGGGGCCGACGAATCCCGCGACGTCCGACCGGCTCCCGACGGCGACGATGCGCCCGTCGGCGACGGCGAGCGCCTCGGCCGTGGGGCGTTTGTCGTCGACGGTGAGCACGGTCCCGGTGATGACGAGGTCAGCGTCGGCCATGAGAACGGATGCTAGTGCTCCGGGGTGCCATGGAGGGTCTGGCTGACCGGAATTGCAACACGTTCTAGTCTGGCCACATGAGTGACGAGCTGCTGCGCCATCCCATTCATTCCGGACACCTGACCGTCGGTGCGCTCAAGCGCAACAAGAACAAGCCCGTGCTGCATCTCGGCGACACCACCCTGACCGGCGGTCAGCTCGCCGAGCGCATCAGCCAGTACATCCAGGCGTTCGAGGCGCTCGGTGCGGGCACCGGCGCGACCGTCGGGCTGCTGTCGCTGAACCGGCCCGAGGTGCTGATGATCATCGGCGCCGGCCAGACCCAGGGTTACCGGCGCGTGGCCCTGCACCCCCTGGGCTCGCTGGACGACCACGCCTACGTGCTGGGCGACGCCGGCGTGACGTCGCTGATCATCGACCCCAACCCGATGTTCGTCGAGCGGGCGCTGGGCCTGCTGGAGAAGGTGCCCGGCCTCAAGCAGGTCCTGACCATCGGCCCGGTCCCCGAGGCGCTCGGCGATTCCGCGGTGGACCTGGTGGCCGAGGCCGCGAAGTATTCGCCCAAACCGTTGGTGGCGGCCGACCTTCCGCCCGATCACATCGGCGGGATGGCCTACACCGGCGGCACCACCGGCAAGCCCAAGGGTGTGCTGGGCACCGCGCAGTCGATCACCACGATGACAACGATCCAGCTGGCCGAGTGGGAGTGGCCGGAGAACCCGCGCTTTTTGATGTGCACCCCGCTGTCGCATGCCGGGGCGGCGTTCTTCGTGCCGACCATCATCAAGGGCGGCGAGCTGGTGGTGCTGACCAAGTTCGACCCGGCCGAGGTGCTGCGGGTGATCGAGGAGCAGAAGATCACCGCGACCATGCTGGTGCCGTCGATGATCTACGCGCTGATGGACCACCCGGACTCGCACACCCGCGACCTGTCCTCGCTGGAGACCGTCTATTACGGCGCCTCGGCGATGAACCCGGTGCGGCTGGCCGAGGCCATCCGCCGCTTCGGGCCGATCTTCGCCCAGTACTACGGGCAGTCCGAGGCCCCGATGGTGATCTCGTATCTGGCCAAGAAGGACCACGACGAGAAGCGGCTCACCTCCTGCGGGCGGCCCACCCTGTTCGCGCGCACGGCACTGCTGGACGCCGACGGCAACCCCGTGCCGCAGGGCGAGGTCGGTGAGATCTGCGTGTCCGGGCCACTTTTGAGCGGCGGGGACTGGGACCTGCCGGGGGAGACGGCCAAGACGGTCAAGGGCGGCTGGCTGCACACCGGCGACATGGCCCGCGAGGACGAGGACGGCTTCTGGTTCATCGTCGACCGGGTGAAGGACATGATCGTCACCGGCGGGTTCAACGTGTTCCCGCGCGAGGTCGAGGACGTCGTCGCCGAGCACCCGGCCGTCGCGCAGGTGTGCGTGATCGGCACGCCGGACGAGAAGTGGGGCGAGGCCGTCACCGCGGTGATCGTGTTGCGGCCCGACCATCCCTCCGACGAGGAGTCGGTGGCGCGGGTGACCATCGAGATCCAGTCCGCCGTCAAGGAGCGCAAGGGTTCGGTGCAATCGCCCAAGCAGGTGATCGTCGTCGAGTCGGTGCCGGTGACCGCTCTGGGCAAGCCGGACAAGAAGGCCGTGCGCGCCCAGTTCTGGGAGGGCGCCGACCGCGCCGTCGGCTGAGCGGCTCTCGCCGAGCGTGAAATTAACTTCACGCTCGCGCCCGAGCGTGAAACTGGCTTCACGTTCGGGGCGCAGTCACCCCAGCGACCAGCAGGTCGAGCATGCGACCGGTCTGCTCCGCCGAGCCGCTGGCCAGGAAGATGCCGATCAGGCTGGACACCACGTCGTCGGCCCGCACGTCGGAGCGCAGGCTGCCGTCGTCGGCGCCGGCCCGCAACAGCAGGTCGACGGCGCCGACGATGCTGTCCCGAGTCTGGCTGGGCTGCATGGCACCCGAGTCGAAGATTGCGTGCAACGACTCGGCCATGCCGCGCTTGGCGGCCACGAAGGCGGCGTAACGGTCCATCCAATTGCGCAGCGCGGTCTTGGGTGGATGCCGCCCGAGGAGCCGTTCGGCCGCCGCGGCCACCTCCGCGAGCTCGGCGCGGTAGATGGCCTCGACCAGCGCCTCCCGGTTCGGGAAATGGCGGTAGAGCGTGCCGATCCCGACGCCGGCCTCGCGCGCGATCGACTCCAGCGACACCGGCCGGCCTTGCGAGAACGCCGCCGTCGCCACCTCGAGCAGCCGCTCACGGTTCCGGCGTGCGTCCGATCGGATCTCGGCCAAAGCGGAGGCTCCTCCGTTTCTGCTACGCTCGAATAAGCGGAGGATCCTCCGCATCTTCTCCAGTCTGGCACGAGGGAGCACCATGACGGACAAACCACAACCCGGCGGTCTCGGCACCATCGGCACGTCGACCGTCGCACGCGTGGGCTACGGCGCGATGCAGCTGTTCGAGGCGACGTCCGCCGACGACGCGGCCGTGGTGCTGCGCCGCGCGGTCGAACTCGGCGTCAACCACATCGACACCGCGTCGTTCTACGGCCCCGGCGAGGTGAACCGCCGGATCCGCGCCGCGCTGGCCCCCTACCCCGACGATCTCGTCATCGTCAGCAAGGTCGGCGCGCGATACACCGGCGAAGAGCCGATACCCCTGGCCGCCGCCCAGAAGCCGGCGGAGCTGCGCGCCGCGGTCGAGGACGACCTGCGCCAGCTCGGCCTGGACCGCATCCCGGTGGTGAACCTGCGGCGCATGGACCTCGGGCCCGGCGTGGCCGCCGAGGGCGACCAGGCCGTCGACCTCGACGACCAGCTCGCCGAGATGATCGCGCTGCGCGACGAGGGCAAGATCGGCGGCATCGGCATCAGCGCCGTGCCGCTCGACGTGGTGCGCCGGGCGTTGCCGGCCGGCATCGCCTGCGTGCAGAACGCCTACAGCGTGCTGGACCGTTCGCAGGAAGACACGCTGCAGCTGTGCGCGGCCGAGGGCATCGCGTGGGTGCCCTACTTCCCGCTGGGATCGTCGTTCCCCGGCTTCCCGAAGGTCGCCGACCATCCCGTGGTGGCCGAGATCGCCGGCGAGCTCGGCGTCACGGGCGCCCAGGTCGGCCTGGCCTGGCTGCTGTCCCACACGCCGAACACGCTGCTGATTCCCGGCACGCGATCCGTCGCGCACCTGCACGAGAATCTCGGCGCCGGAGACGTCACCCTCGGCGCCGACGCCATGGAAAGGCTGGACGCCGTCGGCACAACGGAGCCCCAGCCCCACGGGGTCGAGCCGTTCCAGAGGTAACGTCGCTGCCTATGGGAAGCGGCAAACCGGTCAAGCCGCCGTGGTGGCTGAAGCCGGCCAACAAGGTGTTCATCCAGATGTCGCGGCTGGGACTGAGTTTCGGCGGCGAAAGCCCCGTGGTGCTGACGGTGACCGGCCGCAAGTCGGGCGCACCGCGCTCGACACCGGTGACCCCGATGACGGTTGACGGGCAGCAGTACGTCGTCGCCGGGTTCCCGGGCGCCGACTGGGTGGCCAACGCGCGGGCCGCCGGCGAAGCGACGATCGCGCGGGGGCGGCACGTCCAGAAGGTGCGGATGGCCGAGCTGGCCGCCGACGACGCCCGGCCGATCCTGCGCGCCTTCCCGGCCGAAGTGCCCACGGGCGTCGGCTTCATGAAGCGGGCCGGACTCGTCACCGAAGGCCGGCCCGAGGAGTTCGAGGCCCTGGCCGGCCGCTGCGCCGTCTTCCGCCTGGACCCGGCATAGGAGTTCAACCACCTTGACCGACAATCCCTTTGACGCGCAGTCCTGGCGGCCCGTCGTCGGGTTCGACGACCTGACCGACATCACCTACCACCGCCACGTCGAAGACGCGACCGTACGGGTGGCGTTCGACCGGCCCGAGGTGCGCAACGCGTTTCGGCCGCACACCGTCGACGAGCTTTACCGGGTGCTCGACCACGCCCGGATGGCCCCGGATGTGGGCGTGGTGTTGCTGACCGGCAACGGCCCCTCCCCCAAAGACGGCGGCTGGGCGTTCTGCTCCGGCGGCGATCAGCGCATCCGCGGACGCAGCGGTTATCAATATGCAAGCGGCGACACCGCGGACACCGTCGACCCCGCCCGCGCCGGGCGGCTGCACATCCTCGAGGTGCAGCGGCTGATCCGGTTCATGCCCAAGGTGGTCATTTGCCTGGTCAACGGCTGGGCGGCCGGCGGCGGGCACAGCCTGCACGTGGTCTGCGACCTCACCCTGGCCAGCCGCGAGCACGCCCGGTTCAAGCAGACCGACGCCGATGTGGGCAGCTTCGACGGCGGCTACGGCAGCGCATACCTGGCGCGCCAGGTGGGCCAGAAGTTCGCCCGCGAGATCTTCTTCCTCGGCCGCGCGTACACCGCCGAGCAGATGCACCACATGGGCGCCGTCAACGCGGTCGTCGACCACGCCGATCTGGAGAAGGAGGCGATCGCGTGGGCCGCCGAAATCAACGCCAAATCCCCGCAGGCGCAACGGATGCTGAAGTTCGCCTTCAACCTCCTCGACGACGGGCTGGTCGGCCAGCAGCTGTTCGCCGGCGAGGCCACCCGGCTGGCGTACATGACCGACGAGGCCGTCGAGGGCCGCGACGCCTTCCTGGAGAAGCGGCCGCCGGACTGGAGCCGGTTCCCGCGCTACTTCTAGCGTTCACAGCCCCAAGATCACCGGCCACCAACACCAGGTCGTCAGGATGGACAGCGGCACCCCGACACCGATCAACAAGGCGACGAGCTCGGGCTCGAGATCGTGCTCCATGGCGATGATGCTGGCGCCGAGCATCGGGGGCATCCCCATCTCCAGCATCGCCACCTTGGCGACGGGATCGTGCGCTTGCCCGAGGGCGCAATACATGGCCACCAAAGCCAGCGGAGCCACCAGCAGCCGATAACCCAGGCCGACGCTCAGTGGTGCGAGACGCCCGGCGATGTGGTCCAGCCGCAGGGCATAGCCCACCGCCGCCATCGCCAGCGGCGTCAGCGTGAGCGCCAGCGCGTCGATCACCTGGGTCACCCACGTCGGGCGATCGACATGATTGGTGGCGAAAGCGGCGAGGATGGCCAGGAAAGGCGGGAAGGTCACGATCCTCTTCACCACGTCACGCCAGTCGAGCCTGCTGGCGCCCGCGATCGACGCGACCGCGATACCCAGGGTGGAGACCGCCAGATAGGACCCGCACAAGTCGATCACCATGCCCAGAGCCATCCACTGTTCACCGGCGTACGCGGCGATCAGCGGGAGCCCCACGAACGAGGTGTTGCACCAGCCCCCGGCGAGCAGCAGAGCGCCGGTGCGTCGCCGCGACCATCCAAATGCACGGCTCAGGGGAACGATGACCACGACGGCAAGGGCGACGTCGAGCCACGGCGTTGCGGCGGCGAACCACCAGTCGTCGCTGACGCGCAGGTTGTGAACACTGTGGAAGGCCGCGGCCGGCAGCGCGACGTTGATCACCCAGCCGCCCAGCACGCTGCCGGCGTTGTCCGGTAGCCGTCCCGAGAGCCGCAACAGGAAACCGAGGATCAGACAGACCAGGACCAGTGCGATCTCCCGCATGCAGCCCGCTTCCTCCGGCGGCCCGGGCCGCGTGCCGACAAGAAGTAACCGACGGTCGGCGATCGTATTGAAGGGGCGATCGCCAAGCACGGCGGGGTAAGCCGCGCGCCACGCCCCTAGACTGCCCACCCGTGAGTAAAAGCCCGCTGCGCCGCTTCACCGATCAGCTCGTCCTGGCCAGCATGCGACCGCCGATGGCGCCGCAGGTGCTGGTCAACCGGCCCGCCATGAAGCCGGTCGAGCTCGAGGGCAAGCGCGTCCTGCTCACCGGGGCGTCGTCGGGCATCGGTGAGGCCGGCGCCGAACTGCTGGCCCGCGCGGGGGCGACGGTGGTCGTTGTCGCCCGAAGGCAGGAACTGCTCGACGCGCTCGCGGACCGGATCACCGCGGCGGGCGGCACCGCGCTCTCCATGCCGTGCGACGTCTCCGACATGGACGCGGTCGACGCACTGGTCGCCGACGTCGAAAAGCGGCTCGGCGGGGTGGACATCCTGATCAACAACGCCGGCCGGTCGATCCGCAGACCGCTGGCCGAATCGCTGGAGCGCTGGCACGACGTGGAGCGGACCATGGTGCTCAACTACTACGCGCCGCTGCGGCTGATCCGCGGGCTGGCGCCCGGCATGCTCGAGCGCAAAGACGGCCACATCATCAACGTCTCCACCTGGGGGGTGCTGTCCGAGGCCTCGCCGCTGTTCGCCGTCTACAACGCGTCGAAGGCCGCGTTGTCGATGGTGAGCCGCGTCGTCGAGACCGAGTGGGGCGGCAAGGGTGTGCACTCGACGACGCTGTACTACCCGCTGGTGGCCACCCCGATGATCGCGCCGACCAAGGCCTACGAGGGCATGCCGGCGCTGACGTCCGAAGAGGCCGCCGAATGGATGCTGACCGCCGCGCGCACCCGGCCGGTGCGGATCGCGCCGCGGATGGCGATCGCAGCCAAGGCCATCGACACCTTCGGCCCCCGGCTGGTCAACACGCTCATGCAGCGGCAAAGGCTCCAGCCGAACCGCGCAGAGAGCGACTAGATCCCACCGCGACGTGATAGACACGACGTCATGGAGATCCTGGCCAGCCGGATGCTGTTCCGGCCGGCGGACTATCAGCAATCGCTGTCGTTTTACCGGGACCAGATCGGCCTCGCGATAGCCCGTGAATACCCCGGGGGCACAGTGTTTTTCGCCGGCCAGTCGTTGCTGGAGCTCGCCGGCTACGGCTCACCGGACCACTCCCGCGGCCCTTTCCCGGGCGCGCTGTGGCTCCAGGTCCGCGACATCGAGGCGACCCAGGCCGAGCTTCGCGGCCGGGGCGTGGCGATCGCCCGCGAAGCGCGCCAAGAACCCTGGGGTCTCTACGAAATGCACGTGACGGATCCCGACGGCATCACGCTGATCTTCATCCAGATCCCGCCGGACCACCCGCTGCGCCGCGACACCCGCGGTGATCAGGCGGAACGGCCGGTTAACTAAGGGCTAACATCTGACGACAAGTCGAGGTACACCCGCAATTCGACTGGTCCACCGTTCGACAATCGAATCTCCCAACTACGAGAATCAGGCGCTGTGAACATCCAATTGTTCCTCCTCAGCATTGTCGTAATCACGGCACTCGCTTTCGATTTCACCAACGGCTTCCACGACACCGGCAACGCGATGGCGACCTCTATCGCCAGTGGCGCGCTCAAGCCCAAGGTGGCGGTCGCGCTATCCGCGGTGCTGAACCTGGTGGGCGCGTTCATGTCGACCGCCGTCGCCGCCACGATCGCCAAGGGCCTCATCGACGGGCACATCGTGACGCTGGAGCTGGTGTTCGCCGGCCTGGTCGGCGGCATCGTGTGGAACCTGCTGACTTGGCTCTTCGGTATCCCGTCCAGCTCGTCACACGCGCTGATCGGCGGCATCGTCGGCGCCACGATCGCCGCCGTCGGTGGACACGGGGTGCTCTGGAAGGGCCTGGTGTCCCACGTACTCATCCCGGCAGTGGTGGCCGCGATCCTGGCCATAGCCGTCGGGGCGATCGCGACCTGGCTCGTGTACCGGATCACCCGTGGCCTTGAGACTGGACGCACCGAGGCCGGGTTCCGGTACGGCCAGTGGGGCTCGGCGTCGCTGGTTTCGCTGGCGCACGGGACCGGCGACGCGCAGAAGACGATGGGCATCATCTTTCTGGCGCTGATGTCTTACGGCTCGATCAGCCGGAACGCCGCCATGCCGCCCCTTTGGGTCATCGTTGCGTGCGCGCTGTCCATGGCGGCGGGCACCTACCTGGGCGGCTGGCGCATCATCCGCACCCTGGGCAAGGGGCTGGTGGAGATCCAGTCGCCCCAGGGCATGGCCGCCGAGTCGTCCTCGGCCGCGGTCATCCTGCTGTCCACCCACTTCGGCTACGCGCTGTCGACGACGCAGGTCTGCACGGGTTCGGTGCTGGGCAGCGGGCTGGGCAAGCCCGGCGGCGAGGTGCGCTGGGGCGTGGCCGGCCGGATGGGCGTCGCCTGGCTCGTGACGCTGCCGCTGGCCGGGCTGGTCGGCGCGGTCACCTATTGGATCGTGCACTACATCGGCGGGTACCCCGGCGCGGTCGTCGGCTTCGGACTGTTGGTCGCGGTCTCGGCCGCCATCTACATCCGGTCGCGCAAGGTCAAGGTCGACCACAACAACGTCAACGCCGAATGGCAGGGCGACCTGACCGCCGGGCTGCAGGATGCCGCCGAGCACCAGCCGCCATCCGACGTGCATCCGACGAACGGCAGCGGCGCCTCCGGCCGGTACGACTCCGACGACCCCACGATGAAGGCGAACGCCTGATGAGTCACTTCAGCGACTGGTTCAACTACCAGGCATCCCTCAAGATCCTGATCTTCTCCATGCTGGCCGGAGCCGCGTTGCCGGGGCTGTTCGCCCTGGGGCTGCGATTCCACGCGGTCGGCGCCGGGCAGGTCACCACCGGTGGCAGCGCGCCACAGAAGAACCCGGCGCTGCTCGCGATCGCCTGGCTGATCTATGCGGTCGTGCTGCTGGTGATCGTCTTCGCCCTGCTGTACATCTCCCGCGACTTCATCGCCCACCACACCGGCACGGCGTTCCTCGGAGCAAAACCCAAGTAGCATCGATTGATGCCCACCGCGTTACCGCGCCGTACACCGGGGGGAACAGCGTGAACGGATTTCTCAACTCGATCGTCTCGTGGCTGCGAGCGGGATACCCGGAAGGGATCCCGCCGACGGACACCTTCCCGGTGCTCGCGCTGCTGACCCGCCGGCTGTCCCATGACGAGGTCAAAGAGGTGGCCTGCGAGCTGGTCCGGCGCGGCGAGTTCGACGACGTGGACATCGGGGTGCTGATCACCCAGATCACCGACGAGCTGCCGACACCCGACGACGTCGAGCGCGTCCGGGTCCGGTTGGCGGCCGTCGGCTGGCCGTTCGACGACGCGGAGCAGGCCGAGGACCCCGCATAGCCGTACTGCGCGCCCTCACCGTCCCGCCGGGCTCGGCCGTATCGACGCTGTTACCCGCCCTGGAACGGGTGCTTGACGCCCGCGACCCCGCACTGGTCGCCCTCGACCCCGCCTCGGACGCGCTGCGGGCGGCCCTGCGGGTCGGCGAAGAGATCGACGACGACGTGACCCTGGTGGTGACGACGTCGGGGACCACGGGTGCGCCCAAGGGGGCCCTGCTCACCGCGGCCGCGCTGACGGCCAGCGCGACGGCCACCCATAACCGCCTCGGCGGGCCGGGCAGTTGGCTGCTGGCCTTGCCGCCGCATCACATCGCCGGGCTGCAGGTGCTGGTGCGCAGCGCCCTCGCCGGCTCGACGCCCGTGGAGCTGGACGTCTCAGCGGGCTTCGACGTCGCCCAATTGCCCGCCGCGACAAGGCGATTGGCATCCGGGCGGCGATACACGTCGCTGGTAGCCACGCAGTTGGCCAAGGCGCTGACCAATCCGGCGGCCGCCGCCGCCCTCGCCGAACTGGACGCCGTCCTGCTCGGCGGCGGACCGGCCCCGCAGGGCGTGCTCGATGCCGCGGCGGCGGCCGGCGTCGCCGTGGTCCGCACCTACGGCATGAGCGAGACCGCCGGCGGCTGCGTGTACGACGGCGTGCCGCTGGACGGCGTCCGGGTCCGGGTGGCCGACGGCGGGCGCATCGCCCTCGGCGGCGCGACCCTGGCGAAGGGCTACCGCAACCCCGTGCACCCCGACCCGTTCGCCGAGCGGGGCTGGTTCCGCACCGATGACCTCGGCGCCCTCGACGGGGCTGGCGTGCTGACCGTGCTGGGCCGCGCCGACGACGCGATCAGCACGGGTGGGTTGACCGTGCTGCCGCAACTGGTCGAGGCCGCGCTGGGCAGCCATCCCGCCGTCGGGGACTGCGCGGTTTTCGGCCTCGCCGACGACCGGCTGGGCCAGCGGGTGGTGGCCGCGGTCGTGGTGGCGGCGGGCCGCCCGGCGCCGACCCTGGACGCGCTGCGCGCTCATGTTGCACGCGCCCTGGACGCCACCGCCGCTCCGCGCGAGATGCACATCGTCGACGCGCTGCCGCGACGCGGCATCGGCAAGGTCGACCGCATGGCGTTAGTGCGCCGCTTCGCCGGTTCGGCCGGTCAATAGGCTGGTCGACCGTGAGGGTGGCACGTCGGGAGGCAGCGGCCGTCGGGGTCGGGGCGGTGCTGGTGGTGGCGGCGTTCGTGTTGCCGCGGCTGCACTGGGGCGTCCGGCCGCGCACCGATGTGGGGCAGGAGCGATTCGGCACGCACACCGGGGCCCCGCCGATTTTCGGTGCCTGGGAGGTCCACGCCAGCTGGGGCACTGGGCCGGCCATCGCCATCGCGGTGGCCGCGGTGGTCTGGGGACCGATTCTGGCGCAACGCCTCTCGTGGCGGGTGTTGACGCTGGGCACGTGGGCCACCGCCTGCGGATGGGCATTCGCGCTGGCGATGATCGACGGCTGGCAGCGCGGCTTCGCCGGCCGGCTGACCACCAGGGACGAGTACCTGTCGCAGGTGCCCGGCATCACCGACATCCCGGCCGCGGTGCGCACGTTCGCCAGCCGGATCGTCGACTACCAGCCGAACTCGTGGACCACGCACGTCTCCGGGCATCCGCCCGGCGCGCTGCTGACGTTCGTCTGGCTCGACCGGATCGGCCTGCACGGGGGCTCCTGGGCCGGGCTGCTGTGCCTGCTGGTCGGGTCCAGTGCGGCGGCCGCGGTGCTGATCGCCGTCCGCGCGCTGGCCGACGAGCAGACCGCGCGCCGCGCCGCACCGTTCGTCGCCGTCGCGCCCACGGCGATCTGGGTGGCGGTGTCGGCCGACGGGTACTTCGCCGGCATCGCCGCATGGGGCATCGCGCTGTTGGCCCTGGCGGTGCACCGGCCGGTCCGGTTCCCCGTGTGGGCGGCCGCCGGCGCGGGCCTGCTGCTGGGCTGGGGCGTGTTCTGCAACTACGGGCTGATGCTGATGGGGCTGCCGGCCGTGGCGGTGCTGGCGTCGGCCGCCGACTGGCGAGCCGCGCTTCGGGCGCTCGGCCCGGCGACGCTGGCCGCCGTGGCGGTGGCCGTGGCCTTCGCGGTCTCGGGGTTCTACTGGTTCGACGGCTACACCCTTGTGCAGCAACGCTATTGGCAGGGCATCGCCAAGGACCGGCCGTTTCAATACTGGAGCTGGGCCAACCTGGCGTCCGTCGTGTGCGCGATCGGGTTGGGCAGCGTCGCCGGGGTCACCCGGGTGTTCGACTGGGCGGCTATCCGGCGCCGCTCCGGGTTCCACCTGCTGCTGCTGGCCGTGCTGGCCGCCATCGCCTGCGCGGATCTCAGCATGCTCAGCAAGGCCGAGGTCGAGCGGATCTGGCTGCCCTTCACCATGTGGCTCACCGCGGCGCCCGCGCTACTGCCCGTCCGGTCACACCGGCTGTGGCTGGCGCTCAACGCCGCCGGCGCCGTGCTGCTCAACACCCTCATCGTCACGAACTGGTAGGCGCGGCTACAGGCCGGCCGCGCGGGTGAACCTGGCGAAACGACTGGCCTGCCCGCACGCCTCGCGCACCGCGGCAACGTCGTCGAGCACGTCGATGTCGGCCAACCGCGGCACGGGCGTGACGTGGATATCATTGTCGCGCAACGCTTTCAGGGTGAGCTCCCCGGTGTCGGGCTGGGACATCGGGACGGTGCGCAGGCATTCGGCCATGGCTGGCGCCGCCACGCCGAGCACCCACCAACCGCCGTCGTGGGCCAGTCCCAGCACGGCCGGCGCCTCCAGCAGCCGGCGCGCGCAATCGGCCAGCAGCTCGGCGGTCACCTGCGGGGTGTCCATCCCGATCTGCAGCACCGGAAACCCGTCCGCGGCGTCGGCGTGGGCGTTGGCGAGCCGGTCCGCGAAGTCCTCGCCGCGCTGCGGAATCACGGTGAAGGACCGCAGCCGTCGCCGGATCTCGACCGCGCCGGCCGCGGAGTCCAGGTCACCGGTCATGGCGACCACCCGGTTGGCCACCGGCGCGGCGGCCACCGCGTCCAGCGTGTCCAGCAGCGCGGCCGCGGCGATCTCGGCGGCGACGGCGTCCCCGACGCTGGCCGCGAGCCTGGTCTTGGCGCGGCCCGGCTCCGGCGCCTTGGCGACCACCAGCAGCGTCACCGGCAGGACGCTCACGAGATCACCTTCCAGAAGTCGAGGATCGCGGTGATGCTCCCCCGCAGCGAACCGCTGACCTTCGACTTACCGCCCGTCCGGGGGCCGTAGCCGACGTCGAGTTCGACCACGCGCCAGCCGGCCGCGGCGGCGCGCACCAGGAGCTCGAGCGGATAGCCCGAACGCCGGTCGACGACGCCGAGGTTCAGCAGCGCCTCCCGCCGGGCCACCCGCATCGGCGCGATGTCGTGCACAGGCAGTCCGTGGCGGGTGCGCAGCCGCCAGCTCATCACCACGGTGCCGACCCGGGCGACCCAGGGCCAATGCAGTCCGGCCACCGGCCGGCGCCGCCCGACCACCAGGTCCGCGCCCTGCTCGAGCGCGGCGACGAGCCGCGGCAGGTCGCCGCCATCCATGGAGCCGTCGGCGTCGATCACCGCCACGATCGGGGTGGTCGCGGCCACCACGCCCGCGTGCACCGCCGAGCCGTACCCGGCCCGCGGCTCCACGACGACCTCGGCGCCGTGCCGCCGCGCGACCCCGGCGGTGTCGTCGGTGCTGTTGTTGTCGACCACCAGCGCCCGGTATCCGGCGGGTATGCCCGCCAGCACGCCGGGCAGCGACTCCTCTTCGTTCAGACAGGGCAGCACCACCGTGACGGCGTCGGGCATGACGCCTCAGAACCCGCGATGGCTGCGCGGCTGCTGCGGGACGAGCGTCTCCTGCGAATGCGTGGGCGGCGCGGTCTCTTGCGTGTGCGGCGGCGGCGAGTAGGTGGTGGGGGGCTGCTCGTGCGAGGTCGGCGGCGGGGAGTACGACGTCGTCGGCGGGGAGTACGACGTGGTCGGCGGCGAGTAGGAGGTTGTCGGGGGCGAGTACGAGGTCGTCGGCGGGCTGATCGACGTCGTAGGCGGGCTGATCGACGTGGTCGGCGGGCTGATCGACGTCGTAGGCGGGCTGATCGAAGTCGTCGGCGGGCTGATCGACGTCGTCGGGGGCTCGTAACTGGTCGTGGGCGGGGTGATCGTCGTCGTGGACGGCGGGTTGTACGGCGGCTGCGGGTAGCCGGGTTGCCAGCCCGGGAACGGAACGATGACCGGAACGGGAACGGGCACAACGGGATTCGGGTTGGGCACGCCCCCCGGGGCGCCGGGCTCCACCGGCGCGGCGGGCGCCGCCGGCGCCCCTCCCCCGGCGGGGGGCGCCACCTGTTGCGGGACGGCGGGGGGGGGCGGGGGGGGGGCCCCCCCGGAACCCGCGGTGGGGTGGGGGGCCCGGGGGGGGGGGGCCGGCGGCCGCTGCTGCGGCGGGAAAAGGGGGATGGAATTTGCCCGGGGGGGGGTTTGGGGGCCGCAGCGGGGGCGGTGATTCCCCCTCCCCCGGCGGGCGGCGCCACCTGTTGCGGAACGGCGGTGGGGGCCGGGAGGGTGCCTCCCTGGAACCCGGCGTTGGGCTGGTCGACCGGGGGCGGCGGCACCGGCGCCTGCTGCTGCGTCGGCAATAGCGGCATGAACTTGCCCGGAGCGGCGTTCTGGTGCCCGACGACGGGCTGTTGACTCGCGGTGGGACGGACGGCGATGGCGATCGCGGCGGCCAGGGACGCGAACCCGACGACGGCGAAGGCGATCACGGCGTTGCCGACCACCAGGGAGCGTCGGCTCAGGCGCGAGGGGATCGCCTCGGTCTGGTCGACGTGGTCGTAGTCGTCGAATTCGGGGCCGTACTCGTCGCCGGCGAACGGCTCGGCGTCATCCGCCATCGAATAGGCCAGCTGCGGCTCCTCCTCGGCCGGCGGCGGCACGACCGCCGTCTCGTCCCCGGTGAGCCCGGGCGCCATCGCCGTCTCGTCCCCGGTGAGCCCGGGCGCCATCGCGGTCTCGTCGCCGGTGAGCCCGACGGCCGGCGCCTCGTCCCCGGTGAGCCCGACGGCTGGCGCCATCGCCGTCGCATCGGCACCGGCCGCGGCCGCCATCGCGGCGCCGCGGGCGACCGCGAACGCGGGTTCGTCGGCGACCTGCACCCGCATGGTCGACGACGCGTCGCGCAACTGGTCGGCAACCTGGGCCAACTCGGGCGAAGCCCCCACCAGGTACACCTCGCCCGGGGCATCCGGCCGGGCGCTGAGTTGGGCCATCATCGTGTTGAACGTCGCGGTGACGTCGCCGCCGGCGAGTGGCTCCCTGGCCAGCACGGTCGGGGGGGAGTTCTGGTCGTCGGCGGAGCCTGGCACCGACAACGTCGCCGTCGCGTCGTCCATCACCAGCGCGGCGCCCGGCCGGCCCGCCGCGCGCATCAAGGCGGCCACGGCCTGCGACTCGGAGAGCACTGCGACGTTGGAAACACCGGAGTCTTGCAGCGCCTGGCGCAGCTGGCCGGCCCGCGGATCGTCGCTCCAGCACACGCGGGTGCCGACCAGCCGGTGATTCTCATCCGCCAGGAGCCGATTGGTGCCGACCACCGTCTCGGTGAGTTTTCCGACCGGGTTGTCCTCCAGGTTGACGACGGATTGGTCGATCACGTCGGCGCCCTGCGCGCCCGGCCCGACAAGCGCCAAGCGGGCAACGGGGCCCGTGACCGCGACCCCCAACACGACGTCCATCCCGGTTCTCCTTCGGCTGGTTACCCCACGACCAGCAATGTCCCGGCATCATTACACTTGCGATACCGTTGGCAGTATCAGTTATTCGGGCGACAAGGTTTGCCCATAGCGCAGCGTAACCAGCTTCTCGAACTACAGGACGGTCGCCGCGGAATCCGCCACGGCGTCCGAACGGAGAATATGTTCGCAAGCGAGCAGTGCGGCCGGCTCGGCAGGGCAATCACCCGCCGCGCAACCGATCCTGCGCCACAACCGACCGTCGTCGAATCCCGGGGGGCATGGTGAGCCAGAGCAGCGACGACGCCCCTACCGGCCCCATCGATCACGGGCAGGCGCAGCGAACCACTCGCATCATCCGGCCGGCCGCAGGCGATTTGACCCCGCCCGGGAATTCCACGCGACGCTGGCACGTCGTCAGCGATCTGACCGCCGTCGCGCTCCTGATCGTCGCCCTGTTGCTGCCGTGGAACCTGGACTTCGGCGTCGGGATTCCCGGCAGCAGCCCGGTTCTCTTCGCGGTGCTCGTCGCGGCGACCGCGCTGTCCGTCATCGCCGTCGCCGCGGCCGGTTCCTGGCGGTCGTCCGGTGCGCGGTTCAACCCCGCGGCGGCGGCCCGCCTTCGCCTGGGGCTCAACATCCCCTATGCGCTGCTGGTGCTGGCGTTCGTGGGATTCGACGCGTTCGAGACCGTCAAGTTCGGCGGCACGGTGAACGTGCCGGGCGGCGTCGGGCCGGGCGCGTGGGCCGGCATCGCCGGCTCCCTGCTGAGCGCGCAGGCGGCGGCCACCGGCGCCCGCTCCGGACCGGTCCCCGAGGGCGACGAGTACACCGGCTGGCTGAGGTCGGCCCGGGTCATCGGCTACGCGTCGATGCTGTTGGCGGTGCTCAGTTTTGGCTTCAACCTGTATTGGCGGGTGCGCTACGCGCTGCAGAACGTCGGCGGCGCAGCCGCGTTCGGCACGCAGAACGTCGCGGTGATCGTGACGGCGCTGGTGTACGGCGTGGTGGCGTTGGTCGCCGTGCTGGTCGCCGCCAGGTGGTTGCTGCGCGGCACCCGGGCCTCCCGGCTGGCCACCGTCGCGCTCGGCGCGTCGACGCTGGTCGCCGGGATCGGAGTGTGGATCCTGCCCGTGGGGCGGAACATCGACGCGTTCCACGGCATCGCGCAGAACACCTCGACCGCCGGGGTCGGCTTCGAGGGCTATCTGGCATGGGCGGCCGCCGCGGCGATCTTCGCACCCGGGACGCTGTTCGGTCACCGGAACACCACCGGGGCCGAGGAGGGCGCCTGGCGGGTGGCGGCCCGAAACGGCTTGCTGCTCATCGCCGTATGGGCCCTGGGCTCGATGGCGATGCGGCTGACGGATCTCTTCGTCTCCGTGAGCCTGAATTACCCCTTCTCCCGCTACGACAGCGTGGTGCTGGCGGCGTTCGATCTGGCCACCGCCGTCCTGGCGATCTGGCTGCGCGTCAACCTGGGCAAGGCCGCCCGCTCCGCGCGGCTGATCACGGCGCTGTGCGGGCTGGTCGCCACGCTGAGCGTCGCCCGCGTCGTGGTGGGGGTGGTGTTGGCGCCGCGGTTCGCGGATTCACCCAATTCGCCTGCGCAGCACCCGGTCTACGGCAACAACCTCGCCCAGCAGATCACCAGCACCTTCGACGTGACGCTGTGCGGCCTGGCCCTGTGCATCCTGGGGGCCGCCGTGGTCACCGGACAGCTGCGCGGCCGCCGCCTGCGACGCCGCCGTGCCGTCCCCGGGCCCGCCGTCCCGCCGCCCGGCGCTCCCGCCGCGCCCAGGGCGCGAGTCCCGGTGGGCCACGCGGCCGCGCCGTCGGCCACGGCGACCACGCGGATCGCCACCGGCCCGCGGATCTTCCGGGGCGACGACTCCGCGACGCGCCAGATACCCGTGCAGCGGCCCAAGATCTACCGGCCGCCGCAGGGGTAGGACGCTCAGCGCAGCGGGGCGAACGCGAATTCGCGCAGCCCCTCGGCCGGCTCGATGGCCGCGCGGAAACCCAACACCCGCTCCGCCCGCGACGGGTCGGCGACGATGTGGCGCACGTCGCCGCTGCGGTACTGGCCGGTGATCACCGGTGCGAGCCCACCGCCCCGCGCATCGCAGAGCGCGCCGGCCACCTGCAGGATCGACACCGGCCGCCCCGAACAGACGTTCACCGCGGTGAAGCCGTCCGTGTGCCGGGTGGCCGCGAGGTTGGCGGCGGCCACGTCGTCGACGTGGACGAAGTCCCGCATCTGGCCGCCGTCCTCGAAAACCCTTGGCGGCTTGCCCTTTTCGAGCGATGACCGGAAGATCGCCGCCACGCCGGAATAGGGGGTGTCGCGCGGCATCCCGGGTCCGTACACGTTGTGATAGCGCAGCGCCACCACCGAGCCGCCTGTCGCCTCCGACCACGCCAGCGCGTAATGCTCCTGCGCGGTCTTGCTGGCCGCGTACAGGCTGCGCGGGCGCAGCGCGGCGTCCTCGTCGACCAGGCGCCACTCGAGTTGCTCGCCCCCGGCCGGGCAGCGGTGTTCGAAGAGCCCGGCGTCCAGGTCGGCGCGCCGCCGCGGCAGCGGGTCGACGAGCCCGTGTCGCCCGCAGTGGTACCGGCCCTGGCCGTACACCACCATCGACGACGCCAGCACCAGGCGGCGCACCCCGGCGGCGAACATCTGCGCGAGCAGCACCGTGGTGGCGTAGTCGTTGTGACCGCCATAGGCGGGGGCATCCGCGGCGTCCACGCCGGCCCCCACCATCGCCGCCTGATGACACACCAGGTCCACCCCGTCCAGCAGCGGCGCCAACGCGTCGGCGTCGCGGACGTCGACGCGGTGACAGCCCTGCGGCAGCACCGGATTCGGGCCGTGCGCGGCCGGCAGCAACGCGTCGACACCGACCACGTCGTGGCCCGCGGCCCGCAGCGCCGCGTCCACCCGCGGGCCGATGAAGCCGGCCGCACCGGTCAGCAACACCCTCATGGCAACTCGAGGGGCAGCGTGACGCCGGTGTGCGGCAGGCAGTGTGCGCAGTCGCGTTCGCCGGCAACGCGGCCGATCGCGTCACGCACCAGCCCTTTGAACGGACCGATGTTCTTCTCGAATTCGGCGAACACCTCGACGGTCGTCACACCCTCGCCGGCCGCCACACCGGCGTCCAGGTCGGTCACCAAAGCGATTGCCGCATAGCATATTTCGAGCTCCCGAGCGAGCACCGCCTCGGGGTAACCGGTCATGTTGACCAGCGAGAACCCGGCCGACGCGAACCATTGGCTTTCCGCGCGCGTGGAGAACCGCGGGCCCTGGATCACCACCATGGTGCCGCCGTCGACCACCCCGGGCAGGCCGGTGACGGCGGCGCGCAGGGTCGGACAGTACGGGTCGGCGAAGTCGACGTGAACACCGCCGGAGTCGAAGTAGGTGTCGGGGCGGCCGCTGGTGCGATCCACCAGCTGGTCGGGCACCACGATGGCGCCGGGACCGTTCTCGGGTTTGAGACTGCCGACGGCGCACGGGGCGAAGATGCGCCGGACCCCTAGCTTGCGCAACGCCCACATGTTGGCCCGGTAGGGCACCGTGTGCGCCGAGAACTGGTGGGTGAGGCCGTGCCGGGGCAGGAAGGCGACCTGGTGTCCCGCCACGGCGCCGATCGTCACCGCGGCGCTGGGCGGGCCGTACGGGGTGTCGACGTCGACGACGCGGGTGTCCGACTCGAAGAAGGTGTAGAAGCCGCTGCCGCCGATGACTCCGAGCATCCGCCCATTGTGGTGCATGGCCCATGTCCGATCGCGGGTGCGGGGGCGCGGCCCACTCCTGGCAGGATGCGTGCGTGGCCAGTTTCGGGCAGTGGATCTCGGGTGCGCGTCCGCGGACGCTGCCCAACGCGGTGGCCCCGGTGGTCGCGGGCACCGGCGCGGCGGCATGGCTGGGATCCGTGGTGTGGTGGAAGGCGCTGCTGGCGCTGGCGGTGGCGCTCGCATTGACCATCGGGGTGAACTACGCCAACGACTACTCCGACGGCATTCGGGGCACCGACGACGACCGGGCCGGCCCGGTGCGCCTGGTGGGTTCGCGGCTGGCCACCCCGCGGTCGGTGCTGGCGGCCGCGGTCGCCAGCCTGGCGATCGGGGCGGCCGCCGGCGTGGCGCTCGCGCTCGTCAGCGCTCCGTGGCTGATCGCGGTGGGCGCGGTGTGTATCGCCGGCGCGTGGCTGTACACCGGCGGCTCGAAACCGTACGGCTACGCCGGTTTCGGCGAGGTCGCGGTGTTCGTGTTCTTCGGCCTGGTGGCGGTGCTCGGCACGGAGTACACGCAGGCGTTGCGGGTGGACTGGGTGGGGCTGGCGCTGGCGGTGGCGACCGGGGCGCTGTCGTCGTCGGTGCTGGTGGCCAACAACCTGCGCGACATTCCCACCGACGAGCGCTCGGGGAAGATCACCCTGGCGGTGCGCCTGGGCGACGCCCGCACCCGCGTGTTGTATCAGGCGCTGCTGGCGACTGCCGGGGTGTTGACACTGGCGCTGACGGCGGCCACGCCGTGGTGCGCGGTGGGGTTGGTGGCCACGCCGCTGGCGCTGCGCGCGGTGCGTCCCGTGCGGTCGGGGCGCGGGGGCCCGGAGTTGATTCCGGTGCTGCGCGATACCGGCCTGGCGATGGTCGTCTGGGCGATCGCGGTGGCCGCGGCGCTGGCGCTGGCCCGCTGATCGGGCGTGCGCCCGCGGCGGGTTGTACCGGCGTGTCGCCGCCGTGGATGCACACTCGGGTGCACGAGCGGGACCGGATCCGATAACAATGGAGGACCGGCGTCGGGACGATGGCCGTTGTAGCAGGACCGATCGGGGACAGCAATGAAGCAGATCGCCGCGACCAGTGGGCCGACGAACGTCGGGTTGCTCAGCGTCGGGGCCTACCGCCCCGCGCGCGTGGTCACCAACGACGAGATATGCGAGAACATCGACTCCTCGGATGAGTGGATCTTCTCCAGGACCGGGATCAAGACGCGCCGATTCGCCGCCCGAGAGGAATCCGCCGCATCCATGGCCACCGAGGCCGGGCGAGAGGCCATCGCCAAGGCCGGGTTGACGCCGCCGGACGTCGACTGCGTGATCGTCGCGACGAGCACGCATTTTCTGCAGACCCCGGCCTGCGCGCCCGCGGTCGCCGCGGCGCTGGGCGCGACCGGCGTGCCCGCGTTCGACGTCTCGGCGGGGTGTGCGGGCTTCGGTTACGCGCTCGGCGTCGCCGCGGACATGATCCGCGGCGGGACCGCCGGCAAGGTACTGGTCCTCGGTTCGGAGAAGCTGTCGCCCACGGTGGACATGCAGGACCGCACCAACTGCTTCATCTTCGCCGACGGCGCGGCGGGCGTGGTGGTCGGCGAGACGCCCGATCAGGGCATCGGCCCGACCGTCTGGGGCAGTGACGGCGAACAGGCCCTGGCCATCCGCCAGGACATCGACTGGATCGACTACATGGACAGCCCGACGGGCCCCCGCCCGTTCCTGCGGCTGGAAGGCAGCGCGGTGTTCCGCTGGGCGGCGTTCGAGATGGGCAAGGTCGGCCGGCAGGCCATGGACGCGGCGGGTGTGCGGCCCGACGAGATCGACGTCTTCGTGCCGCACCAGGCCAACAGCCGCATCAACGAGGTCCTGGCGAAGAGCCTGGAGCTGCGGCCGGACGCCGTCGTCGCCAACGACATCGAGCACACCGGGAACACCTCGGCCGCGTCCATTCCGCTGGCGATGGCCGAAATCCTGGCCACCGGGGCGGCTGAGCCGGGCGACCTGGCGCTGCTGATCGGGTACGGCGCGGGCCTCAGTTACGCCGCACAGGTCGTGCGGATGCCCAACTTCTGATCGGTCTTCACCCGTCATCGCTCCCCTCGTCGGGCGGCGCGTCGCCGTGCAACCGCGCCCGTAGCTGTTCGCGCTCCCGGCGCCGGCGCTCACCGGCGATCGCCAGCGACGCGGTGGCGCGGCGGCGCAGCGGGCCGAACAGCCAGATGCCCAGGGGCATCGCGATGATCAGGGCGAACAACGCGGCGACCGCGATCGGGAACTCGCGGACGCCCATCAGGCGCGCCGCCCCGTAGATCGCGGCGGCGAGCGCCACCGCCAGCAGCAGTCGCGCGGCCGCGTAGAGCGAAACGTCGACGACCGCCCGATGGCGGGTGCCCCGCGCGCCGCCTTCGTCCGCGCGGTCCCCAGTGCTGTTGTCGCTAGCTCCTTCTGGCACAGGGGAGAGCCTACGACGCGGGTATATTCGTCAAAGGAGGTGTTGAGTGCTCTACCTGCTGCTCGTCCTGATTCTGGGGACGCTGATCTACGTTGGCTGGCGTACGGCGCGGTCGCAAATCAATCGGCCCAAGACCCGCGTCATCGGGCCCGACGACGATCCAGAGTTCTTGCGGCGGTTGGGTCACGGGGACAACAACCCCCGCTAAGGCTCGCTCTAGGCGACCCCGGGGTTGCGCTGGTCGCCCGGGAATCCGTCGGCGACGATGGCCGCCAGTTCGGTGAGCGCCTCGCGGGTAGACCGCTTCAGCCGGTCCAAGTCGATCTCGGCGCCCTCTTCGAGGTGCGGGTCGAACGGCACCACCTGGACCGCGCGGCAGCGGCGGGAGAAGTGGTCGACCACCTTGTTCATGTCGACCTTGCCCGTCCGTGACCGGACCCCGTTGATGACCGCGATCGAGTTGCGGACCATCTCCTCGTGGCCGTGCGCGTCCAGCCAGTCCAGCGTCGCCGACGCGCTGCGCGCGCCGTCGATGGACCCGGAGCTGACGACGACGAGCACGTCGGCCTTGTCCAGCACCGAGGACATCACCGAATGCAGCAGCCCGGGCCCGCAGTCGGTGAGCACCAAACCGTAGAACCGCTCCAGGACGTCCAAGACCCGCGTGTAGTCGTCGGCGCCGAACGCCTCCGAGATGGCCGGGTCGGTTTCCGAGGCCAGCACTTCCAGCCCGCTGGGGCCCTTGGAGGTATAGCGGCGGACGTCGCTGTAGCGCTCGATGCTCCCGGCGTCGTGCAGCAGCTGACGCACCGTCGCCGCCGTCTCCAGCGGGATCTTCTGGCTCAGGGTGCCCCGGTCGGGGTTGGCGTCGACCGCGATCACCCGGTCACCGCGGATGGAGGCGAAGGTCGCGCCCATGGTCGCGGCAATGGTCGTCTTGCCGACACCGCCCTTCAGCGACACCAGCGCGATCCGGTAGCAACCGCGCAACGGCCGGTTCACCTGCGCCACCAGGTTGTTGTAGCGGGCTGCCCGGGGGCTCTCCCCCAGGTTGATCAGGTGGCCGGACAGGTCGTAGAGCATCCGGCGCCAGCCCGCCGACGGTGGCGGCTTGACCGGCCGCAGCAACATACCGGTGGACAGCTCCGGGTACGGCGTGTGCGGCAGCGGCTCGGGCCGCGGCGGGACCGGCATGGGCGCCGCTTCGGCCGGGCCCGTGTAGTAGGCGCCGTACGCCGGCGGGTCGACCCGTGGGATACCGGTCACCGGGGTGGAATCCCACGGCGGCATCCCGGCGGGCCTGGGCATGGTCGGCGGCGCCGCCTCACGCCGCTCGGGGCCGGAGGCCCGCCCCTGGGTGCGGAACCCGGCGAAGGCGCGGGTCGGCGCGTCGCCGGCGTCGGCCGGCGCCTCGTCCGCGGCTGGTGACGGCGGGTCCGACGGCCCCTGCGGAGCCAGTTGCGTGGTCGGTTGATCGGGCGCCCCCACGCCCGCCGATGGCTGGTCTGACACGTGCACTCCCCCTTGTTGTGTTACCCGGGTCGGTCGCTGGCGGTCACCCCACGCCCGCATACGAATGCAGGCCCACGGTGACCAGGTTAACGAAGAACAGATTGAAGACCATGGCCACGAACCCGGCGACGTTGATCCAGGCCGCCTTCCTGTCCCGCCATCCCGCCGTCGACCTGGCGTGCAGGTAGGCGGCGTAGATCACCCATGCGACGAAGGACACGGTCTCCTTGGGATCCCAGCCCCAGTACCGGCCCCAGGCCTCCTCGGCCCAGATCGCGCCGAAGATGACCCCGAAGCCGAACACCGGGAAGGCGAAGATCGTGGTCCGGTAGGCGACGCGGTCCAGCGTCTGCGCGTCGGGGAACCTCCGCAGCATCCGGGCCACGGCGCCGTCGGAGTCGTCGTCGCCCAGGCGTGAGGTCCGCAGCAGGAACAGGATGCTGGCGATGCCGGCGACCATGAACACCCCGGAACCCAGGCTGACCACCGACACGTGGATGGGCAGCCAATAGGACTGCAGCGCGGGCATCACCGGGGCGGCGTTGGTGTAGAGCCAGCGTCCGGAGACCGTCAGCAGGATCAGCACCGGCACCAGCAGGAAGACCCACAGCGGGCGATACTGCGGGCGGCGCAGCACGAAGGCCCCGGCGAGCAGCCCGCACATGCAGGTCAGGTTGATGAACTCGTACATGTTGCCCCACGGCGCCCGCAGGGTGGCCAGGCCGCGCAGCACGATGCAGGCGAACAGCAGCCCGATACCGAGGTAGACGACGGCCAGCCCGGCCCGCCCGACACGCTCGTCCAGCGGCCGCCGCGGGGCGTCGTCCACGATGCCGGGGGTGAAGCCGTCGGAGGACACCGCGCCCGCCAGCACCCGCTCGCGCTGGTCGACGCGGCGGCCGCCCGCATAGGCAAGCTCGTAGGCCAACAGCAGCAACGCGATGACCAGCGCCACGACGGCCGACGTGAACGCCCAGTCGGAGTACCGCGCCAAGCCGATGTTGACGTGCACCGTGTTCATTTGACGTCCACCTGAGAACTCCTTCCGGAGGCGGGGGGGTTGAGTAACTGCGCCGCGCCGGACTCGCCCAGACCGTCCAGCACCCGCTCCGTCAACCGCTCGAACTCGTCGCCCCACCCGGAGTTGTCGGTGCGCGCGAGCCCGCCCAATTCGACGTTCACCGTACCGGCCGCCTCGCCACCCACCTCAGTGAGCCTGACCCACACCCGGCGGCGGCGCACCAGCAGCGATACCACCAGCCCGGCCATCATCGTGATGGCGAAGACCAGCACCCAGCTCTGCCCGGGATCGTGGGAGACCTGCAGGTTGACGAACGGCACCGCGCCGTCGAAGCGGACGACGGTGCCCGCCGCCGGCCCCTGGTCGATGCGCACCTCCTGCCCCGCGCGCAGGTTGACCCGCTTCTCCCTGGTCAGCCGGCCCTGCTGGATCAGCCGGGGATCCAGCGTGAACAGCGATTGCGGCCGCCCGGTGTCCAGCCCGGTGTCGCCCCGGTAGATGTCCACGGCCACAGCGGGGGCGTTGAGCGCCGGGAAGCGCGACGACAACAGCGTCCCGTCGAGCTGCTCGGTGGGCGCCAGCAGGCCCTGGATGGCGATCTCGTGCTGGCGGCGCTCGGCGGCGCCCGGGTAGCTGCCGGCGGGCGGGTCGATGCGCACCACCCCCGACGAGAGCAACGTCTGCGGGTTGTCGGGCCGCCATTGCACGGTCGACGTGCGGGTCTGCCCGCCCGGGAAGGTCACGGTGAACGTGGGCGCGTAGCCGTGGCCCTGCAGGTACACCCGGTCACCGCCGACGCGCAGCGGGTGGTTGACCTCCAGCAGGTAGTGCCGCCAGCTGTTGGCCGCCAGGTCCCGGCCCGCCTGGTAGTCGATGTCGGCGGCGAACGACGTGGCCTGCCCCGACGGCAGGTAGTGGGCCTGAAAGTCGTTCACGCGGATGCAGATCGGGTTCAGCGACGTGCCGTCGACGGTGTTGCCGGCCCGGAACGAGTCGAACGCGGCCGGCGAGGCCGAGCAGAAACCCGGCCCGGAGTCGGCGATGACGATGACGTTGCCCTCGTAGCCGAACAGCTTGCCGACGGCCACCGCGACCAGCAGGCCCAGCAGCGAGAAGTGGAACACGATGTTGCCGAACTCGCGCAGGTAACCCTTCTCGGCGGACACCTCGACGACTTCGCCCTCGTGCCGGATCGCCGTGCGCCAGCCGCGGAGCCGGCCGGTGATCGTGTTGGCCAGGGCGTTGAGCTCGTCGGCGTCGGCGTGGATCTGGGCGCTGGCGTGCTTGGGCAACCGGGCCAGGTTGCGCGGCGCGGCCACCGGGATGGCCCGCAGACTCCGGGCGTGCTCGATCATCCGCGGGGTCAGGCAGCCGACCAGCGAGACGAACAACAGCACGTAGACGGCGGTGAACCAGAAGCTGGAGAACACGTTGAACGCCTGCAGCCGGTCCAGCCACGGCCCGATCAGGGGGTGGGCTTTCAGGTAGTCGTCGACCTTCCCGGCGTTGAGGCTGCGCTGCGGCAGCAGCGCACCGGGGATCGCGCCCAGCGCGAGCAGGAACAGCAGCACCAGCGCGGTGCCCATCGAGGTCAACGCGCGCCAGGTGTTGCGCCCCCAGGCGAGTGCGCGCCTCAAATCGGCAGCCTCACATCGGACACGAAGGCGTCGCGCAGCCAGGAGATGAAGTCGTTCCACACCCCGGTCACCAGCAGGGCACCGACCGTGATGAGCAGCGCGCCGCCGAAGATCTGGATGGCCCGGGTGTGGCGGCGCAGCCAGCCCAGGGCCCCCACGGCGCCCGCCGAACCGAGGGCCAGCAGCACGAACGGGATGCCCAGGCCCAGGCAGTAGGCGATCACCAGGACGATTCCGCGGGCCACGCTCGCACCGTCGGTGGCCGAGGCCACGGTGATCACGCCGGCCAGCGTGGGCCCCAGGCACGGGGTCCAGCCCAACGCGAACACCGCGCCCAGCAGCGGCGCGCCGGCGACGGTGGTGAGCTGGCGCGGGCTGAACCTGGCCTGGCGCTGCAGGGCCGGGATGAGGCCGACGAAGGCCAGGCCCATGACGATCGTCAGCACGCCGCCGGCCCGCTGCAGCAGCAGCTGGTTGGTGATGAGTGTGGTCGTCATGCCGAGAACGGCGACCGTGCCCAGGACGAACACTGTGGTGAAGCCCGCGACGAACAGCGCGGCCGAGCCCGCGACCCGCCACCGCGCCGACGGCGGCGCCTTGACCTGGCCGGGTAGCGGCTGCTCGTCCACGCCGACCACGGCCGCCAGGTAGGACAGGTAGCCCGGCACCAGCGGCACCACGCAGGGCGAGGCGAACGACACCAGACCGGCCAGCACGCACACACCCAGGGCCACCAGGAGCGGCCCGGCGGCGGCGATCTGGGTGAATCCGGTCACTCGCGGGCCACCTTCTGCACCACGGGCTGCAGGTCGGCGGCCAGCAGTTCGCGCAGGAACACGGCCGCGACCCGGTGCTGGCGGTCCAGCACGAGCGTCGACGGGATGACGGTGGTCGGGTACTTGCCGCCGAACGCGATCAGGGTGCGCATCGCCGGGTCGTAGATGGAGGGGAAGGTGACGTGGCGGTCGTTGACGAAGTCCAGCGCCGCCTGCCGGTTGCTGTCGCGTACGTCGATGCCCAGAAAGGACACCCCGGCGTCGCGGGTGGCGTCGTACACCTGTTGCAGTTGGCTGACCTCGGCCCGGCACGGGCCGCACCACTGCCCCCAGATGTTGATGACGACGACCCGGCCGGCGAAGATCGGATCGTCCAGCGACAGCGGGTGGGCCGGGTCGGCCAGGTCCGGCCCGGACAGCGGACCGGGGTGGCCGCGGCCCGACGGCGGGTTGTAGTAGATGTCCGTCTTCCCGCCGGGCGAGACGAATTCGAAGGTGCCGCCCTGGGCCACGGCGTCGCGACCGGAAGAACAGCCGGTGACCAGGGTCGTCAGCACGACCCCGGCCATCGTCAGCCGCCGCATGATCAAGGCGCCGCCGGTTCGGCGTACTCGACGTCGACGAGCCGGTCGCCCTGGTACACCAGCGTGGTGATCGAGCACAGCCCACACTCCCGGCGACGCGGGTCGTGCCACAGCCGCCTGCCGGTCAGGTGCAGCCGCAGCGTCCACACCGGCAGTTGATGGCTGACGCACACCACCTCACTGCCGGCTCCGCGGGCGCGGGCCTTGTCCACCGCCGTGCTCATCCGCGCGGCGATCTCGGCGTACGGCTCGCCCCACGACGGGGTGAACGGGTTGCGCAGCTGCCACCAGAACCGCGGGTCGCGCCAGGCGCCGTCACCCGGGCCGACGCGGCGGCCCTCGAAGAAGTTGGCCGATTCGATCAGGTCGGGGTCGGTGTCCACGGCGACGCCGTGCTTGGCGGCGATGGGCGCGGCGGTCTCCTGGGCCCGCTGCAGCGGTGAGGCGACCACCGCGACGATGTCCCGGCCGGCCAGCGCGTCGGCGACCGCGGCCGCCTGTTCACGGCCCCGGTCGGACAGGTGGAATCCGGGCAGCCGGCCGTAGAGGACGCCGCTGGGGTTGTGCACCTCGCCGTGACGCACGACGTGGACCCGGGTCTGCTCGGCCATCAGGGTTTGTCCTCTCCGGCGGCCGCTTCGGCCGCCGCGCGGGCTGCGTTGGGCAGGGCGTCGGCGAGTTGGTCGAACGCCGCGTCGTCCAGCGCGGCGGAGACGAACCAGGCCTCGAAGGCGCTGCACGGCGGGTAGACGCCCGCGTCCAGCAGGGCGTGGAAGAACGGCGGGTAGCGCCAGGTCTGGCTGGCCCGCGCGGACGCGAAGTCCGTCACCGGCTCCTCGGAGAAGAACACGCTGAGCATGTTGCCGGCCCGCGAAAGCTGATGTGGCACACCGGCGTTCGTCAACGCCTCGGTCAGTATGGCGGCCAGCCGGTCGGCGTTGGCGTCCAGAGCGGCGTAGACCCCGGAGTCGGCGGCGCGCAGTGTCGCCAGGCCGGCGGCCACCGCCACCGGGTTGCCGGACAACGTGCCGGCCTGATACACCGGCCCCAGCGGCGCCAGCCGCTCCATCACCTCGGCGCGCCCACCGAACGCGGCGGCGGGCAGCCCGCCGCTCATCACCTTGCCGAAGGTGAACAGGTCTGCCGCGACGGGTTCGATTCCATACCAACCACTTCGGCTCACCCGGAACCCGGTCATCACCTCGTCGACGATCAGCAGCGCGCCGTACTCGGCCGTGATCGCGCGCAACCCGGCGTTGTAGTCGGCCGCGGGCGGGACGACGCCCATGTTGCCGGGGCTCGCCTCGGTGATCACCGCGGCGATCTGATCGCCGAACTCGGCGAATGTCTGCCGCACCGCGTCGATGTCGTTGTAGGGCAGAACGATCGTGTCGGCCGCCGCCGCGCCGGTGACCCCGGGCGAGGACGGCAGGCCGAGCGTCGCCACCCCCGAACCCGCGTCGGCGAGCAGCGCGTCGACGTGGCCGTGGTAGCAGCCGGAGAACTTGACGAGCTTGGGCCTGCCGGTGAACCCGCGCGCCAGCCGGATCGCGCTCATGGTGGCCTCGGTGCCGGAGTTGACCAGCCGTATCCGTTCGACCGGCGGCACCCGCGCGATGATCTCGGCGGCCAGCTGGCTCTCGCCCGGCGTGGGCGCGCCGAACGAGAGGCCGTGGGTCGCCGCCTGGACGACGGCCTCGACGACCGCGGGGTGCGCGTGGCCGAGGATCATCGGCCCCCAGGAGCAGACCAGGTCGACGTAGCGGTTGCCGTCGGCGTCGGTGAGCCGGCAGCCCTGCGCCTCGGTGATGAAGCGCGGGGTCCCGCCCACCGCGGTGAACGCCCGCACCGGCGAGTTGACCCCGCCGGGGATGACGGCGCAGGCCTGCTGAAACAGCCGGGCCGACGCCGCCGTCGTCGCGGCGTGCGCGGTCGCCTGGTCACTGCTACCCATGACTACCAGTGTCCCAGCCTCCGCGGCCGGTTCAACTACAGGGTGTAGCAGTCAGCCTTCGCCTTGCCGGTCGGCTTCTTGCGCGGCCTGAAAGTTGCGGCGCGCGGCCTCGCGTTCTCGTTCCGCCGCGCGGCGGTGCTCGTCGACGTTCCCGAGGCCCTCGACGACCGCGAGCTCGTGGATTTCGGCGGCCCGCTCGTGCGCGGCGGCGGCCTCGTAGTGGCGGCGCAGATCGCGGCGGTGAGCCTCCTGGTCGCGCTCGTGGGCGTGCTCGGCGCGGTCGGTGGCGCGCTCGACGTCTTGGGGGGTGATGGGCTTGCGGGCGGCGAGGTCTCGGCCCCGGCGCAGCAGCTCGTCGGCGCGCTGGCCCGCTTCGTTACCCGGCGAGTCGCTCATGTTAAGACACTAGACCCGAACGTCTCGAAAAGTTCGGTTGATGCCGGGCGGTGCAGGCGAGTTGGATGGCGGTATGCAGATGCCGCAGTCCCTCGCCCGGTTCAACCGTCACGTCACCAACCCGGTTCAGCGGCTGTGGGCCGGCTGGCTGCCACCGTACGGGATCGTGGAGCACGCCGGCCGCCGCTCGGGCACGCATTACCGCACACCGGTGACAGTGTTCAGCGCCGACGTCGACGGCAAGCCCGGGGTGGCGATCATGCTGACTTACGGGCCCGACCGGGACTGGCTGAAGAACCTCACCGCCGCCGGAGGCGGGCGGATGCGCCGCAACGGCAAGGACTTCGGCATCGCCGACCCGCAGGTGGTCAGCAAGGCCGAAGCGGCGGAGCACGTGACGCGGGGCCGGGCGGTATTCGCCGGGCTGCCGTTCGAGGACGCGGTGCTGTTGACGATCACCGACTGAGGCGGCGACGCGGGTGTCACCGCCACCCAGCCGTCGGCCGCCAGACCTGGAGGGTGGACGCGGGATACGCCTCTTGCGCTAACCATATCCCTTTGCAATAGTTGCACTAGGCTAGTAATGCGGTTTCCCGAGAGGGGGTCGTCGTGCTGAAGGCTCTGCCCGGCATGCCGCCCGGCATTCAGGCGCTGGAGGCCGGGGGGACGGTCACCGCGGCAGATTACGAGCGGGTCTTCGCGCCGCTGGTCGATCGGGCGCGACGGACGGGAAGCCGGATGCGGCTGCTCTACCAGTTCGGCCCCGGCTTTCAACGCATCACAGCGGGAGCATTGTGGGCGGACACCCGACTCGGGTTGGACTACTTGCGACTGCTCGACGGCTGCGCTGTGGTGACCGATATCGGCTGGGTTCGGGCACCTAGCCGTGCCATCGGTAGGTGGATGCCCCTGCCGGTGCGGGTGTACGACAACGCCGAACGCGACGACGCGGTCCGATGGCTGGCGCTGCTACCCCAAGCCGCCGCCGTGTCAGCCCTCGATATGACCAAGGCGTTCTTCGGTGGAACGGCCGCCGCAGTGCTGAGCCTCGGCGAGTTTGTCGTCTCCTACGGCGTCACGAATCGACGCCGCCGCGTCCGCGAATAGCGGAGCGCTCCAGCGGGATTCGGCCGCGCGCCCGGGCGGCGAAGTACAACCCGACGACCACCGCCCACGACAGCAGGCTCAGCCACAATTGGCTGCGCGCCGAGCGATCGAATGCCATCTGCACCAGCACGGCGGTGATTCCCGCGAGGGTGAGGATCGACAACACGGGAAAGAACCACATCTTCACCCGCAGCTTTTCGGCCGGGGTGCGGCGGCGCAGGATGATCTGCGACAGCGCGATGAGCCAGTAGACGAACAAGATGACGGCGCCGGACGAGTTGAGCAGGAAGAGGAACACGGTGTTGGGCGCGACACGCGCCATGACGACGCAACCGAACCCCACCGCCGAGGAGCACAGGATGGCGACGTGCGGAACGCCCCGCCCGCTCAACCTGACCAACCGCGCCGGGGCCTCTCCCCGGTCGGCGAGCACGAACAGCATGCGCGAGGCCGTATAGAGCCCGGAGTTCAGGCAGGACAACACCGCGGTGAGCACCACGGCGTTCATCACCTGATCGGCGCCGCGCAGTCCGAGGTGTTTGAGCGCGGCCACGTACGGCGAGGCGCCGACTTCCACTGAGTCCCAGGGCAATATCACCACCAGCAGGAAGACCGAACCGACGAAGAAGACACCGATCCGTGTCACCACCGATCTCGTCGCCTTCTGCACCGCCAGCGCCGGATCCCGGCTTTCAGCGGCGGCCACGGTGACGATCTCGGCGCCGACCATCGAGAAGATCACCACCACGATGGCGGCGAACACCGCCCCGACACCCTTGGGGAAGAACCCGCCGTGCGAGGTCAGGTTGGCCAGTCCGCCGGCATGGCCCGGCACCAGACCCAGGACGAACGCCGTCCCGACGGCGAGAAAGAGCACGATCGTCGCGACTTTGATTCCGGCGAACCAGAATTCGAATTCGCCGAACGACGACACCGAGAACAGGTTGGTCAGCGTCATCAACACCATCAGGCACAACGACAGCAGCCACAGCGGCGCGTGGAACCAGTAGTTGAGGACCTTCGCGCCCGCGACCGCCTCGAAGCCGACCACGATCACCCAGAAGTACCAGTACAGCCAGGCGACCGAAAACCCCGCCCAGCCGCCCAGAGCCTTGGCGGCGTAATCCGCGAACGATCCGGTCGACGGGTCCGCGGCCGCCATCTCGCCCAGCATGCGCATCACGAGCACGATCAGCAGTCCGCACAGCGCGTACGTCAGGAACGCCGCGGGCCCGGTGTCCTTGATCACCACCCCGGAGCCCACGAACAGGCCGGCGCCGATGACGCCGCCGAGCGCGATCATGCTGAGTTGGCGCTGCGACAGCCCTTGGCGCAGTTGTCCAGTACCGGCCATGCTCCGACGGTGCCGTCGCGCGATCAGTCCAGGCGGGTGGCCACCACGGACCACACCGGCAGGTGCACCCGGTGGTCTTCCAGCAGCGGGTCGATCACACCCAGCCGGTGCACCAGCGGTCGCATCCGCTGCAGAATCTCGCCCTGCTGCTCGGAGGCGAACGTCTTCATGGCGTCGAACGTCTCCTTGAGGAAGCGGGCCTGGTAGGTGGTGCCGCCCAGGTAGTCGATGCGCCAGCCGTTGGCGCCGAAGACCCGCTCGAAGTTGTCGGCGGGTATGGCGGTCCACTGCAGGCCGTTGACGTTGTGGGGGCTGAACTCGAACATGTACAGCCGCGCCCCCGGCTTGGTGGCCCGGTGCAGCGCCTGCGCGTAGCGCGTCTGGGCGGCCTCGTCGTTCAGGAAAATGTGATAGAAGGCGCTGTCCACCACGGTGTCGAACCGGCCCTCGAAGCCCTCGAGCTTGGTGGCGTCGGCCACCTGGAAGTCGACCTGAACGCCGGCCCGTTCGGCGTTGCGCTTCGCGAGCTCGATGGCCGAGGGCGAGTCGTCGATGCCGGTTGCCGAATACCCTTGCGCGGCAAAGTGAATGGCATGATAGCCCGGACCAGTTCCCGGATCGAGCACCTCGCCGCGGACGCCGCCGTAGGCCACCAGCTGCTGCACCGCCGGCTGCGGGCCACCGATGTCCCAGGGGATCCGCCCGTCGAAAGGTGCCGCCTCGTCGTACAGCGGCTCGAAACCGGCGACGTTCGCGTCAGTCATTGCCTTCTCGCTTCCTCGCGGCTCCCCGACGGGAACGACAATAGTGCGAAGTCAGCTCAAAGGTGGAGGTCTTGCTCACGGATCAGCGCGGTGGCAAGCACGCTGATGACGGCCGTCGCCACCAGGTACCCACACGCCAGCCACGGCGCGCCGCCGAGGGCGGCGATGAGCGCAGTCATGATCATCGGGGTCACGCCGGAGGCGTAGATGCCCGAGAACTGGTAGACGAACGACAGACCGGTATAGCGGGAGCCGGTGGGATACAGCGACGAGTACAGCGTCCCCTGCGCCCCGTAGAACAGCGCGTGCACCACACCGAACACCACGATCAGCGCCACGCCGAACCAGACCAGGTTCCTGGTGCCGAACAACGCGAACGCGGGAAAAGCCGCAATGCCGTAGCAGGCGACACCGGCCAGATAGACCCGGCGGGCGCCGAACCGGTCGGCCAGCACCCCGGAGACGGGTATCAGCACCGCCATCAACAGGGCCGCGATGGTCACCACCACCAGCACCGACACCCGGTCGAAGCCCAGCGCCCCGGTGGCGTAGCTGATGGCGAAAACGCCCCAGGTGTTGAAGGCCGATCCCTCGGCCCAGCGAGACAGCAAGCCCAACAGGGTGTTTCGGCGAGCTCGGGGTTCGCGGACGATCTCGCGGATGGGCACGCTGGCCGTGGCATCGAGGGGCCGCAGCTCCTGAAAAGCCCGGAAAGCCGGGGTCTCCTCCACCCGCAACCGGACCACGATGCCGATCACCACGAGCACCAGACTCAGCAGGAATCCGATCCGCCAACCTAAGGCCAGGAAGCGGGCCGGACCCAGGGCGATTTGCAGGAGCGCGAATATGCCTGTGCCCAAGGCCAATCCGAGCGCCAGACCGATCTGCGGGATGGCCCCGAAGCGGCCCCGCCGGCCTCCGGGACTGTGCTCGACCGCGAGCAGCACGGCGCCGGCCCACTCGCCGCCGAGGGCGAAACCCTGCAGGATCCGCAGCCCCAACAGCAGCAGCGGCGCCCACACCCCGATCTGGGCGGCGGTGGGCAACACCCCGATCAGCGCCGTGGCGACGCCCATGATGAGCATGGTCAGCGCCAGGCTGCGCTTGCGCCCGATCCGGTCCCCGATGTGCCCGAACACCAGGCCGCCCACCGGGCGCATGACGAACCCGACGGCGAACGTCGCGAACGCCAGCAGGGTCCCGACCAGAGAACTCTGGCCGGGAAAGAAGACCTTGTTGAACACCAGGCCCGCGGCGGTGGCGTAGAGGAAGAAGTCGTACCACTCCACGGTGGTGCCCAGCAGGCTCGCCGCGACGACCGTGCGCAGGCGCCGCCGTTGCTGCGCGACGGGCTCGGGGACCGTGAGGTTGGGGCCCGCGCCGCCGATCGGCGGCGCGGGCAAGGTGGCGGCCATGGCCTTAGTGGGCCGAGGCGACCGCGAACGGCGTCGCCGTCACCGGGTGCGACTGACGGTTGGTCCGATTGGGGTGGCGCCACAGGCCCTTTCGCTCCAGCAACGGCAGGACGCCCTCGCCGAACCAATAGGCCTCTTCCAGGTGCGGATATCCCGACAGGATGAAGTGGGTGATGCCGAGGTTGGCGTACTCCGCCAACCGCTCGGCGACCTCGGCGTGCGACCCGACCAACGCGGTGCCCGCTCCCCCGCGCACCAGGCCCACGCCGGCCCACAGGTTGGGCCCGACCAGCAGCCGGCCGCTGCTGCCGCCGTGCAAGTCCAGCATGCGGCGCTGCCCCTCCGATTCGCTGCGGGCCAGGCTGGCCTGCACCCGCTCGACGTCGGCCGGGTCGACGGCGGCCAGCAACCGGTCGGCCTCGGCCCACGCCTGCTCGGAGGTGTCGCGGCTGATCACATGAATCCGCAGGCCGTACTGCAGGATCCGGCCGGCGTCCACGGCCAGCCCGCGGATCCAGTCCAGCTTCTGCGCCACCGCTTTGACCGGCTCCCCCCAGGTGAGATACACGTCGGAATGCTCGGCCGCGACGGGGCCGGCCGACGCCGACGATCCGCCGAAGAACACCGCCGGTACCGGATCGGGTGGGTTGTTCAGCTGCGCGCCCTCGACGTGAATGTGCTCGCCGGCGAAGGTGACCGGCTCCGACGACGTCCAGAGCCGGCGCACCACCTGCAGGAACTCGGCGGTGCGCGCGTACCGCGCCTCCTTGTCCAGGAAATCGCCGTAGGCCCGCTGCTCGTGCGGTTCGCCGCCGGTGACGACGTTGAGCAGCAGTCGCCCGTTCGAGTGCCGCTGGAAAGTCCCGGCCATCTGGGCGGCCAGGGTGGGGCTCAGCAGCCCCGGCCGGAAGGCGACGAGAAACTTCAGCGTCTCGGTGGCCTCGACCAGCATCGCCGTCGTCAACCAGGCGTCCTCACACCACAATCCGGTGGGCGTGAGCACCGCCTCGAAGCCATTGTCTTCGGCGGCCGCGCAGATCTGGCGCAGGTACTTCAGCGTCGCCGGCCGGTCGCCGGACATCGGCGTGCCATGCCCGCCCGCCACCAGGTTCCGCGAATCGCCGTAGGTCGGCAGGAACCAATGGAACGCCAGAGTCATCCTCAATCCTCTTTCGGTCTACGACGCCAAGCACGAAAGCTCCATACTGCGAAAGTCCCGCCGGGTGCGCGAGGGTTGAAACCGTCGAGATTGCATCCCCACCCGGCGGCGGGTCGCCACGGCGGAAGGCGGTCGGCCGGCCCGAATCGGTGTCCGCGCCGCGACGTCGCGTTCGCACCGACTTCCATTGCCGCACAAGGGGATAGAAGCTTTTCAGACGGCCCCACCACACGACCGCCGCCCCACGGCGGTCGTATCACGATGCCGCAACTCGGCCACCAGACCCGCCCTCGAGCAGGTGCCCGGTGCACCGCAGGTAACCGGTTGGAGACCGACAGGTCACGCGAGATCACACAATGCTTCCAATTCGGCGTGGCTCGGGCGAGAATGCCCGGTCAGCGCGGCATCATTGCGATCATGCCTGACCTGACACGCCGGGCGGTGCTGCGGATGGGAGTCGGCACCGGCCTGGGAGCTGCTGGCGTGTTCGCCCTAAGTGCCCTGCTCGATCCGGTCAGGCCGCTCGCCGCGACGTTGCCGCAAGCGCCGGCCCCGTTCGAGCCGTCGGCGGCGAGCAGCAACCTACCCACGAAGCTGACCGGCTCGTTCGTCTCCGCCGCCCGCGGGGGCGTGAAGACGAATTACGTGATCGCGTTGCCGCCGGGCCAAACCGGGACGCTGCGCCCCGTGATAGCCCTGCACGGCAAGGACGGCGACGCCACCATGATGCTCGACTGCGGTGTCGAGAGGGGCCTGGCCCAACTGGTCAAGGAGGGCAAGCCGCCGTTCGCTGTCGTGGGAGTCGACGGCGGCAGCGATTCCTACTGGCACAAGCGGGCCGACGGCACCGACGCCGGCGCCATGGTGCTCGACGAGCTGTTGCCGATGCTTTCGACGATGGGCTTCGACACGTCCCGGGTGGGCTTCCTGGGGTGGTCGATGGGCGGATACGGGGCGCTGCACCTGGGCGCCAAGCTCGGGCCGGCGCGGACCGCGGGGATCTGCGCCATCAGCCCGGCGCTGTACACCTCGTTCGCCGAAACCGCCCCCAAGGCCTTCGACAGCGAAGACGACTGGGCGAAGAACACCGTGCTGGGCGTGCCGGCGTTGTCGCAGATTCCGTTGCGGGTGGATTGCGGCACCTTCGACCGGTTCTATTTCGCCACCCGGCAATTCGTGAACCAACTGAAAACGCCACCGGCGGGGAGCTTCTCGATGGGCGGCCACGACATCGGCTACTGGCGGGCGCAGTTGCCCGGCGAGCTCGCCTGGATGGCGACCTAGCGCAGACCGATGACCATCCGGCCGAGCCAACTCCGCACCCGCCAAGTCGAGCGGGCGGTGAAGCGGACCGGATTCCGACCCGGGATCAGCAGGGCCGCGCCCGGGCCGCTGGGTGCGCGGAAATGAACTTCCGGTGGCCGACGAACGTCATATCAGCGAAGGGTTTTGGGAGGTTGAGGGGATGACTCCGCTGCTGCTGGCCTGCATAGCGGCCGCCGCTCCGATCGCCGGGTTCGGCTTGCTGAACTTGCAAGCGCGCCTGGAGCGGTGGGACTACGAGCGGCACGCCGAGGACTGAACCGCCCGGGCGCAGCTCAGGTCGACAGCTGCGTGCGGATCAGCGGCGCGATCTTGTCCGCCATGTATTGGTGCCCGGCATCGTTGGGGTGCACGCCGTCCGCCCCGATCAGATCGGGCCTGCCGACGAACCAGCGTTCGGCGATCGGGTCAACCCATGTCGCCCCCGCGGCCCCGGCCGCCGCGCCGAGCGCGTCGCGGATCTGCAGGATGGGCAGGGGGACGTCGGCCGTCGGCCACGGTGGCCCGATCACCAGGAACCTCGCGGACGGCGCCAGCCGGCGGGCCAAATCGAATGTGCTACGGGCCTTTTCACCGACCACATTAGGGTCGATGGGCTCGTCGTTGCGAGATCCGAAGAACACCACCAGCACGTCGTCGCCCTGGACGGCCCGGGCGGTCAGGTCCTCGAACACGCTGCCGTGGTCGCCGGGGATGCCATAGCCGGCCCTGCCCTCGGCGGCGACGTCGGCCGAGATCCGTTCGCCCCGCACGGCCAGCAAGTCCCAGGCGCGGGCGGGCCACGACCTGGGGCCCAGACCACCCTCGCCGGTGCCGGTGGTGTACGAGTCCCCGACGACGGCCACGTGGTTCAGCCGGAAATCCAGGGTCAAGGTGTCATAGGTGCGCACCTGAGCGGGGTATGCGATGCCGACGCCCACCAGAAACATCAGACCGATGACAAAGGTGGCCAGACGACTCACCACTACCTCCCCCGTCAACGGCATCGCCATGTGCCACCACGTTTTCATCGATTATCCGCCCGCCGTCCGCGGCTGGGCGCTAAGACAACCGTCACACCGCGCGAGCCGAAACCGCTTCCAGCGAGCGGTCGATCGGATGAACCTTGCCGCTCGGCGGCTCATCGGGCTCGCTTCTCGCGGTGACGGCTTTGACGTCCACCATCCTGCGCATCCAGCGGCGGGCGGGCTCTTCGACGAAGTGATACATCGCGATCGAGATGACCACGGCAATCGCAAGCAGGCCAATGACATTCCATTTCCACGGATTGTCCTGCGGCCGCAGCTCGAACTGCTCCACCGACCAGCCCCACGCCGTGTGCACCAGTTCGTGAACCATGTACAGGCAGAACGAGATCTGCCCGCCATACACCATCAACCTGGTTGAGAGCACCCTGGGCAGGCTGCCGACGCCGATCGCCAGCGTGATCACCAAGGGAATGAACAGGATGTCGACCACCCCTCCGCTGTCGTTCTCCACGACGCCGGAGATGGGGTGCGCGTCGAACCAATAGAGGACGCCGACCATGGCGCCCAGCAGAAGCAGCGACAGGTAGCCGGCGACACGGCGGCCGCGATCGGTCAGCCGCAGCCTGCGCACCGCGGCGCAGGCCAGCGCGCCGGCGATGAACTGGGTGACGATCCGCGGCAGCCAGCTCCACGGTGTGTAGAAGTGGCCGCTGGCCAGCAACATGATCACCGGCGGCAACGCCGCGGCGAACGCCAGCACCATCAGGCTCCGCGCCCGCGTCGCCTGCTTCATCCGCAGGATCACCAGCACCAGGAGGCCGAAGAGCAGGTAGGCCAGCCATTCGGCACTGATCGACCAGGCCGGTCCGTCCCAGCTCGAGTCGTCGAAGAACGGCACGAACCACAGCTGCACCAGCAGGATCTGGCGGACGTAGCTGATCGCGGTGAGCTGGCCGGCGTCCGGTGACGGCACGTGGCCGACGTGCAGGGTGAAGATCACCCACAGGGCGGCCAGGTGCAGGGTGACCAGGTACACCGGCCACACCCGGGCCAGCCGCAGCCACAGGAAGTGCAGGGTCGCGCGGGTGGACCATGACCGGCCCATCCGATCGAGGTAGTTCCAGGTCAGGACGAACCCGCTGAGGATGAAGAACAGGTCGACGCCCTGGGCTCCGCAGTTGAGCACCGGCGCGAGGGCGTCGCGGAAATCGGGCCCCACGTCGCCCAGCATGGGCCGGAAGTGAAACAGCACCACCCACAGCGCCGCGACGATGCGCAGTCCCGTCAGGGCCTTGATCTCTCCCCTGATCTCTGCGCCGCGCACGATGCTCTTTCCGCCTGGGCTCCGCTGTTCCATTCGCCGTTAAGCTCGGCTGACCGGGCGACCACGCGATTTTCTGCAAGCCCCCGCCTCGCAACCGGTAGCCATGGCAGCCTAGCAGCGCAATCGCCCCGATGCGCGGACGGTTGTGGTGTGGCATGCGGTCTTTCACCGGAAATCGAGGCGAGCCGACCTTTGCTCGAGCGGCGCCAAAACCGCCATGAAAATGGCTTCTTACCAAAACGTTAGTTGCGGCTTCCAGCCTCCTTAAGCTTGCGGTTTAGCGTCAGAAGGCACAGCGAACGGCACGGAGAATGAGGGGTGCCCATGACGATCGCCGACGTGCTGACGCAGGAGCAAAACGGCGTCTTTCGCTGCGAGGGCGCCCGGGTTCGGGCCCACCGCCGTCAGCTGGCGACGGTGGTGACCATTCGAGGTGAGATCGACGCCCTCAATGCCGACCAAGTGGGCGACCACATTCGGCGTTTCATCCTCGGCGAGGACCGTGTGGTGCTGGACATGGGCGACGTGAGCCAATTTGCTGAGGCGGGCATTTCGCTCTTGGAAACCTTCGACGAGGACTGCCGCGCCGCAGGGGTGCAGTGGACCTTGGTCGCGAGCCCCGCGGTCGCCGAATCATTGGGTGACGGCGCCACCTGCTCGGTGCACGAGGCGCTCCACGACGTGGCCGACGCCATCGCGAGGCGGCGCCGGATGGCCCTGTCGCTGGTCAGGACGTCTTGACGCGGCGCTCACGGCGCCACCTGGCGGTTCCGACCACCGCCAGCACCCCCGCGCTCGTCAGCAGCAGCAGGGTCAGCAAGAGCAGCTGAGGGTCATACACGACCGACGTGGTGAACGGCTGCCCGTCGGCGATGGGCGCCACCCCCACCGTGTGATGGGACCGCGACCAGCTCACCCCCGCGCCGATCAGCGCCGCGCAGGCCAGGCTCAGTTCCAACAGGGCCCGGGAACTCCGGTAGCGCGCGCTCACGGTGCGGCTCCGCCGTCGTCGTCACCTTCGGAGTCGGTGACATCGGCGGGTTCGACCCGCTCCTGAACCAGCGGGGTAAGCGCGGCGCGGAGCTCACGGTGCCGGCGCGCCCAGGCCTGGGCGTAGCGATCCCCGGTCAGCTTGAGGCCGATGCCGATCCGGCCGCGGGGCACCCCGACCAATTCGCCGAGCGCCCGCGCCGACTGCCACCGCGCCAGCTCCTTGCCGGACGCTTCGTGGTGCTCGGGTTCGGGATACACCCGCAGGATCTCGCGCACCAGGATCGTTTCGGTGCCCTGGCGCAGGGAGTCTTCGGTCAGCTCGACCGAGACGTGGATCCGCGCCGCCTTGACCTGCAACCCGACGAACCCCGACACCAGGACCAGAAAGATCACCGGGATCAGGAAGGACACCGGGGCGCCGCTCCAGACTTCGATCAGGATCATCGCGCCCGCCGCCACCGGGCCCCACAGCACCCAGATCCAGCTGGCGCCCGATTCGTAGAACAACCGCTTCGGTTCGGCGCCGCTGGCTGCAGTCTCGGAATTCACCGCCAGCCCCATTTCACGAAAGCCAACCGGCCGCGTCCGCGGCCCAGTAGGTCAGCACGATGTCGGCTCCGGCGCGGCGGATGCCGGTCAACGACTCCAGCGCCGCCGCACGCTCATCGATCCAATTGTTGGCGGCCGCAGCGCAAATCATGGCGTACTCACCCGAGACCTGGTAGGCGGCCACCGGCACCGGTGAGACGTCCGCCGCGGCGGCCACCACATCGAGGTAACTCATCGCGGGTTTGACCATGATCATGTCCGCACCCTCGTCCAGGTCCAGCCGGATCTCGCGGAGCGCCTCGCGAAAGTTGCCCGCCTCCTGCTGATAGGTGCGCCGGTCGCCGGACAGGCTGGAACTGACCGCCTCGCGGAACGGGCCGTAGAACGCCGAGGCGAACTTCGCGGCATACGCCAAGATCACCACGTCGGCGTAACCCGCGGCGTCCAGCCCGTCGCGGATCGCGGCCACCTGCCCGTCCATCATTCCGCTGGGCCCGACCACGTGCGCGCCCGATTCCGCCTGTGCCACAGCCAGTTTGACGTACCTGGCCAGCGTCGCGTCGTTATCCACCCTGCCCCTGGCGTCGAGGACACCGCAGTGGCCGTGGTCGGTGAACTCGTCGAGGCAGGTGTCGGCCATCAACACCGTCGCGTCGCCGAGATCCTTGGCCAGGTCCCGCAGGGCTAGATTGAGGATGCCGTCGGGGTCGGTGCCGGCCGACCCCGTCAGATCCTTGTCCTCGTCGCGTGGCACCCCGAACAGCATCAGCCCGCCCACCCCGGCGGTGACGGCATCGGCCGCGGCGCTGCGCAGTGAATCGCGGGTGTGCTGCACGACCCCGGGCATCGACGCGATCGGGCGCGGTTCGTCGATACCGTCGGCGACGAACATCGGCAGTACCAAATGCCTTGGCTCCAAAGATGTTTGCGCCACCAGACGACGCAACGCCGGGGTGGAGCGGAGCCGGCGCGGACGCTGCCGCGGGTAGGCCACTACCGCCTGCGGCTCTTCTTACGCGGCGGCGGCAGCGCGCCCTCGGCGCGCAACCGCGCGGCGTGTTCGGCCAACGCGTCGACCAGCGGGCCGACGGCGGCCGTTTCGGGCTGCACGTCCACCCGCAAGCCGAACTCGGCGGCGGTCTCGGCGGTCTTGGGACCGATACAGGCGATGATGGTCCGCGCGTGCGGCTTGCCGGCGATGCCGACCAGGTTGCGCACCGTGGAGCTGGAGGTGAAGCACACGGCGTCGAATCCGCCGGTCTTGATCATCTCCCGGGTCTCCGCCGGCGGCGGGGCGGCCCGCACCGTCCGGTAGGCGGTGACATCCTCGATCTCCCAACCGCGTTCGCGCAGGCCCTCGGCCAGCGTCTCGGTGGCGATGTCGGCGCGCGGCAGCAGCACCCGGTTCACCGGGTCGAAAATGCTGTCATACGGCGGGAAGTCGTCCAGCAGACCCAGCGACGACTGCTCACCGGCCGGCACCAGCTCGGGGCTGATCCCGAACGCGCGGACCCGGTCGGCGGTGGACTCGCCGACACAGGCGATCTTCACCCCCGAGAACGCCCGGGCGTCCAGACCGAACTCGCCGAATTTCTCCCACACCGCGCGCACCGCGTTGGTGGAGGTGAACACCACCCACTGGAACCGGCCGTCGACCAGGCCCTTGACGGCCCGCTCCATCTGCGCGGGGCTGCGCGGCGGCTCGACGGCGATGGTCGGCACCTCGATCGGCAGGGCGCCGTACGCCGTCAGCCGCTCGCTCATCTCGCCGGCCTGGTCCTTGGTGCGCGGCACCAACACGGTCCAGCCGTACAGCGCGCGGCTCTCCCACCAGTTCAGCTTCGCCCGGCTGGCCACGGTCTTGCCGATGGTCACCACCAGCGGCCCGGTCAACGGGCCCGCCGGATCGGTCCCTCCCAGCACGGCCGAATCGGTCAGGCCGCCCAAGGTGGTTTCGATCGACCGCTGCTGACAGGTGGTGCCGTGCCCCGTCACCACGCACGGAGTGGTCTCGGCCAGCTCGTGCTCGATGAGGGTCCGCGCCGCGTCGGCCAGGTGCGACGTGGTGGCCTGCAGGATCAGCGGGCCCGGCGCCGCGGCCAAAGCGTCCCAGTCCACGTTTGGGTCGCGCACGTCGGCGACCGTGTGCGACGAGCCCAGCGGCAGCCCCGCATAGGTGGGCACGGCGCCCGTCGCCGCCAGGCCGGGCACGATCTCGAGGTGCAGGTGGCTTCGCGCGACGGCGTTCACCTCGGTGATGACCGCGTCGACCGTCAGCGGGTCGCCGGCCACCAGCCGCACCACGTCGGCGCCGGCACGAGCCTCGGCGGTCAGCGTCTTGGCCACCTCCGCCGGCTCGCCCAGCGCGGGACGGATGTCCGGGCCGGCCGATATCACCGCGGGTTGCTCGGCACCGCCCGAGGCGGCGTCGCCGTCGCCCGCCGTGGCGTCGGCGGGTGCCGCCGGGCCGGAAACCGGCGGCAGATCCTTGCCGATCAGCGCCAGCACCTGCTCCGGCACGTCGGGGTCGGTGAACACCAGCGCGGCGTTCGCCAATACCGTGGCGGCCCGGGTGGTCAACAGCCCGGGGTCGCCGGGACCGGAACCCACGTATGTGATGCGGCCGGGTCTCGGCTTACGCCCTCGCGTCGTCATTGTCGCTCCCAGTCATTCGCAATTAGTTTCCTCGTGCCGGGTCCTGCCGCGCCTCGGCCATGAGTTCTCGGGCGCCGAGTTCGAACAACTCCGCGGCGACCGAAATCCCCAGCTCCCGCGCCCGGTCGGCGGTGCCGATGCCGGACGCGCGGATCACGTCGGACCCGTCCAGCGCCGCCACGCAACCGCGCAGCGACAGCTCGTCGAAGACGCGGCCGTCCTCATCGATGGACTCGACCACCTCCGCGATCGCGCCCACCGGCGCGGAGCAACCCGCCTCCAGTTCGGCCAGCAGGGCTCGCTCCGCGGTGACCGACGCGCGCGTGTCGGCGTCGTCCAGTTCCGCCAGCACTGCCGCCAATTCATCACCGGCGCGGCATTCGACGGCGAGCGCGCCCTGAGCCGGTGCTGGCAACATCTGCACCGGCTCTAGCGTCTCGGTGACATCGTCGAGGCGACCGAGCCGGGCCAGTCCGGCCCGAGCCACCACGATCGCGTCAAGATCACCACTGCTTACCCTGTTCAACCTGGTATCTAGGTTGCCTCGTAGGGGGCGGATTTCCAAACCGAGACCCAATGCTCTAAGCTGCGCGGCCCGTCGGGGGGACGACGTCCCGACCAGCGAACCCGGCGGCAACTCGCCCAGCACCAGCCCGTCGCGGGCCACCACCACGTCGCGGGGATCGTTGCGGGGCGGTATCGCCGCGATGGTGAACCGCGGGTCGTCCGCGGTGGGCAGGTCCTTGTGGGAGTGCACGGCGGCGTCCACCCGGCCGTCGCTCATGGCCTCGCGCAGCGCGGTGGTGAAGGCGCCCACACCCAGGGTCTCGATGGGGGCCGACGAGCGATCGCCGGCGGTGGTGATGATCACCAACTCCGCGGGGTGACCGTTGGCGATCAAGGCGTCCCTGACGACGCCGGCCTGGGTGGTGGCCAACAGACTGCCCCGGGTGCCTATCCGGATCACGTTCGCCAATCGGCTTACTCGGCGGACGGTTCGTGCGTTCCGACGTCGAATCCCGTTGCGATGACGGGCAATTCGCCAGCGGCAACGGCGTCGACAGCGGTCTGGTCGAGTTCGAAGAGTTCGCGCAACGCCTCGGCGTAACTGTCCCCTCCGGGGGCGCTGGCGAGTTGCTTGATCCGCACGGTGGGCGCATGCAGCAGCTTGTCCACCACCCGCCGCACGGTGCGCGCCACCTCCTCGCGCTGGGCGCTCTCCAGGCCGGGCAGCCGGTTGTCCAGGCGCAGCAGCTCCGCCTCCACCACGTCGGCGGCGCGCTGCCGCAGCGCGGTGACCGTCGGGGTGACCTCGGCCATCCGCTGGCCCGCCAGGTAGGCGGCGACTTCGGCGGCCACGATGTGGCGGGCGGCGTGCACGTCGGAGGCCGCCGCGTGCGCCGACGGCTCGTGCTGGACGCGGTCCACGTCGATGACCCACACACCGGGCAGACCGGCGACAGCCGGGTCGACGTCGCGCGGCATGCCGAGGTCGCAGATCACCAAGGGCCGGGTCGACTCGTCACGGCGCGCGGCCGCCAGCGCGAGGTGCACATCGGCCAGCGTGACCACCGGGCTCACCGCACCCGTGCAGCTGACCACGACGTCGGCGTCCGCCACCGCGTCGGCCAAGCGGTCGAGTGGCATCGCGTCGGCCCCCACGCCGGATTCGCGGAGCCTGCGGGCCAGCCGCTGCGCGCGCGACAAGGACCTATTCAGGACGTGCACCTGCCCGATGCCGGCCCGGGTCAGGTGGGTCGCCGCCAGGGCGCCCATCGCGCCGGCACCGACCAGCGCGGCCGTCTTGCCCTCCAGGCCGTCCAGCCGGCGTTCGGCCATGTTCAGGGCGACCGACACCACCGAGGCGCCGGCCGCGTCGATGGCGGTCTCCGAATGCACCCGCTTGCCCACCGACAGCGCCCGCTGGGCCAGCTCGTGCAGCACCCGGCCGACGGTCCGGTTGGTTTCCGCCGTGGCATACGCGCGGCGCACCTGGCCGAGCACCTGCTGCTCACCGACGACTGCGGAGTCCAGGCCGCTGGCCACCGCGAACAGATGCTCGACGGCGGCCTCGCTGTAGCGGACGTACGCGTACTTGGTCAGGTCCCCCATTGACATTCCGGAGTGATCCGACAGCACCTGCCCGATCGCCGCCAAGCCGCCGTGGAAAGCATCCACCACCGCGTACACCTCGACGCGGTTGCACGTCGAGAGGACCATCGCCTCGGTCACCAGCGGCGACTGCAGCACCCGGTCGACGATCTTGCCCTGATCGGCCTCGTCGATGGTGAGTTGTTCCAGGACGGAGACCGGCGCACTGCGGTGCGAAACCCCGAAAAGCAGGACGCTCACGGCAGCATCACCTGGCCAGCTCCCTTGCTTTCTCCAGTAATTGAACTGGTTTCCAAGGTAATCGTTTATCAGGTGGGCTACCAAATAATCGCCCGGCCACCCTCATCTCCCGAGATCCGCGCGCAGCCGGGCCTCGTCGATGTCCCAGTAGCTGTGCTCGCGGCCGTTGAGCAGGACCACGGGCAGCCGGTCGCCGAACTCCGCCCGCAGCGCCGGGTTCCCCGCCGTCGCGGCGGCGTCGACGTCGGTCGTCGACAGGTCGAAGCCCAGCTCAGCGGCCAGTTCGGCCAGCCGGGCATGTACGCGCTCGCAGATGGTGCAGCCGTCGCGGGTCAAGAGCTCAACGTGCGGCCGGCCGGTCGCTTCGGTCATGGGCACCAGTGTGGCATCGGTGACTTGTGGACCCATCTACCAGGCGTTATGTTCCGGTCATGGCCGACGAGACTGTGCGGGTTGACCCGGTGGTGATGCAGAGCCACGCCATGTCCATCGGCGGCGCCGCCGAGCACCTTTCGGCTGAGTTGACCCAGCTCGACGATCAGGTGGGTCAGTTGTTGGGCGGTTGGCAGGGCGCGGCGGGGACCGCGTACGGCTCGGCGTGGGAGCTGTGGCATCGAGGGGCTCGCGAGGTGCAACAGGGTCTGTCCCTGTTGGCGCATCTGGTGGGCCAGGCCGGCGAGGGCTATCAGAGCAACGAGGCCGGGGCCGCCCAGGCGGAACGCGCGGTGCGTGGTGGCTGAGGCATTTCGGGTAGACCCTCAGGCGTTGGCCGACGTGGTGCAGCGGATGGCGGCGTTCCAACGCTACGCCGAGGACATGATCACCGAAATCGATTCGCGCGTAACGCGTCTGCACACCACATGGACGGGGCAGGCCGCGGCTGCCCATGCTGAGGCGCATCAGCACTGGGTGCGCGGCGAGGCGATGATGCGCGAGGCGCTGGCGCAACTCGAGAAGGCAGCCACGACAGCGCACGGCAACTACACCGGAGCCATGTCGACGAATCTCGGTATGTGGTCGTGACCCGATGGCGCCGCTGGCGTGTGACCCGACGGCCCTAGACCGCGCCGGCGCGACGGTGCTGGCCGCCGGCGAGTCGCTGGGATCGGTGATCTCCGGCTTGACTGCGGCGCTGGGCGGCAGCACGGGCATGGCCGGCGATGATCCGGTGGGCGCGGCGCTGGGCCGCGCGTATGACGGCGCGGCGGCCAAGGTGATCGACGCGATGGTCAGCACCCGCAACGGGTTGTGCAGTATCGGCGACGGGGTGCGGGTGTCGGCGCACAACTACGCGCTGGCCGAGGCGTTGTCTGATGTCAATGGCCAAGCCGCGGGTCTGCCCGCACCCCAGGTGACCGCGCCCATGACCGTCGGCGCGAAGCCGCCGTCGGCGGTGGGCACCGGCAGCGCCGCCCCGGCGGGCTGGGGCTGGGTGGCCCCCTACATCGGAATGATCTGGCCCAGTGGCGATTCGGCGAAATTGCGAGCCGCTGCGGCGGCGTGGGCAACCGCGGGCGCCAACTTCATGGCCGGCGAGACCGCGGCGGGCGGCGGGACGATGGCCGCCATTGGCGCCCAACAGATCCCGGAGGGCGCTGCCATCAACAAGGCGTTGGCGGATGCCTCCGAGGCCACCATCAACGTCGCACGCCAGTGCCAAACGATCGCCGCGCAGCTCAACGGCTACGCGGCCAAGGTCGACAAGGTACACGCGGCGATTCTGGATTTGTTGTCGCGCATCTGCGATCCGCTGACCGGAATCAAAGAGGTCTGGGATCTGCTCACCGACGAAGACGAAGACGAGATCAAAAGGATCGCCGACGACATCCGCACGGTGGTCGACAACTTCGCGGGCGAAGCCGAGACGTTGGGCGCCCAGATCAACGCCGCCATGACCGCCGCCGCCGCCGCGGCTGAAGCCATGGGCCGGTGGACGGGCAAAGAATGGGACCACTTCCTGCACGGCACCTCGGTGGGCAGAGTCCTCAACCACGTGGGCCAGTCCCTGAAGGGTGTCGGTGTGGAGGCCTGGGATTGGCTCGAGGGCATGGCAAAATTCAGCCCGAGCCGACTCCAATCCGATCCGGTGGGTTACGGCAAAGACGTCATCGGCATGGTTGCCGGCGAGGCGCCTCTCGTGGGCTTGGGCCCCGACGGGGGGCCCGGAGTGGCCGAGTCCTGGAAAGCGCTGGGTAAGCAGGTCACCCACTGGGACGAGTGGGGTACGAACCCGGCCGAAGCGTTCGGAAAGACCCTCTTCGACGTGGGGACTTTGGCGCTGCCCGGCGGCCCACTGTCAAAGCTCGGCAAGCTGGGGCGCGGCCTTGGCGACGTGGTGAGAGATGCGCCGAAGCCGCCGTTGCCGGACGCCGCGAAACCGCCCTCGGTGAAGCCCCCGGCGGAACCACCCCCGGCCGCACCCAAGCCACCGGAATCGGGACCGCCCGCGACCCCCGGCAAGCCGGAACCGGGCAAGCCCGCGCCCCCCGCCTCGGGCAACCCGGCACCCGGGCCCGCTGACGGCCCTCTGCCGCACAGCCCGCCGAAGCCGGCAGAACCGGTGCCGGCCCACGCGCCTTCGCCTCCCGGCGGCGAACCGGCCGCTGCACCCCCCAGCGCGGGTCTGCCATCGCTACCGGAGCCACACCTGCCGACGCCGCCTTCGGTGCCCATGGGCGGAGCGCCCACCGAAGCACCTCCCGGCCTCGGTGAAATGCCCCACGAACCAGGCGTCCATCCACCCGAAATGCCTGGTCCCCAAGATGGCGGCCCGCCGCATCTACCTGATGAAGGCCCGCCGCATGGGCCCGGTGACAACACCCCGCAACATCACCCGGGCGAAAGCAATGGACCGCATCATGGCGACAACCACGGACCGCACGACGGCACGCCTTCCGACGATCCAGCCGATGGACACCTGCCCCATACGACGCCATCGGATTTGCCGCCTTGGCGGCAAGCCCAGCTAACGCTTGCCGAATCGCCGGAAAGGCTCGTGCAGGACCTTATAGACCACGGCTGCCCGCGGGATCTTGCTGAATCTGCGTTGCAGAGCCCCTATTCGGGAATGACCGCCCAGGAAATTTTGGACAACTTCTGGAACCACGCTGAAGGGACTTGGAAGTGGCCGTTGGAAAATGGCTTTGCCGATGGGAAATGGGAAACAGCCCGAAGTATTCCGGAGAATGTCTGGCTGGATAGGATCGGAGAGGTCAGCAACCAAAGAGGTGATTTTATGGGAGCGATGGGTGACAGTTATCCGGAGCGCGGCCTGGCCCCGGGCTCATCTGGGGATTACAATCGATTTCAGGGCACCGGCAAGGAATTGCCCGCAGACTGGGAGGTCAGGTACGGAAATGTCGCGGAGGCATTCGGTCAGCCCGGCGGAGGAATCCAGTGGGTAGTCTATGACACTAAGAATAAACAAACTGTGCTGATTGATACCTTGCTTGAAGAAGGCTATCTGCGCCGACCATAGGCGGCCTACGAGGAGGAACCTCCCCTAATGAATATGCAATTCGGCGGCACAGCCGCTTCCGAAGAGTTCGCAGAGGTAGCATTCTATTATGACCTCTGGCGCAGGCTTGCGAACTCAGAAGGCAGAGGCTCTTATGAAGAGCCCGACTGGCATGAGGGCCGTCTGTACCTCCGTTCAGATTATTGGGACAAGATAAAGGAATGGCCCCAATGGGGTGCATTCGGCGATTGGGCTGCTTGGGTTATTGCGCCGATGCCTGGAGGCCGCTTCCGCGTGTTACGGTCGTTGAAGCACGAACGCGCCGGCCAACGATCCGAAGAAATCGCTGCAATATTTTCGCGTTTTGTTGATGCAGGGAAATACGTGATCTTGCGGATGGGAGATAGCCTTCGCAGCGGCCTTCGGCTGAAGACTTTATTCATTCAATGGGACGATCGGGGCCCTAGCCAGCGATTAGAAGTCGGCCCGGCGGGACCCGACATAATAGACTTGTTGTGCACAGAGATGCCCACGCTCGATAAAGACTCGGTCGAACGGTATCTCAAGCGTTACACGCTCAAGAGCGATCCTGACTCGTTTGCATATACATTCCCGTCGGAAGAACCGAGGATGGAGGTCCTCGCTTTGTCATTCAAAGAGCTAACTGCAGCACTACTCGACGGCATGCCTGAAAGCATCACTTCGATGGCCGGGTTCGGTGAAAGTTAGACGTCCAATTAGATAGAAGAGAACAGATTCCCAGCGGAATGGTTCACCGTCAAAGTCTCAGGGGCTCAGCGATCGAGACCACCCATCCCGGCGAGCGTGAAGCTAACTTCACGCTCGCCGGCGAGTGTGCGGCTAGCTTCACACTCGGCGGCACGGGATACGTCAGCGCACCCAGCGCCCCCGCCCGATAGGGTTAGACATCGGGACCCACTGGGTCGCCAGGCAACACAGCGATCTAGGAGGTTTGGCGATGACTTCCTCTGAACCGGGCAACGGAGACGTCAGTCGCGTTGACTTGGAGTCGCTGGCCGCCGACGCCAGCGCCGCCCGCGCGCTCGAAGGCCTGCAGGCCGAAAAAGCCGCCACCGACGAGGACCGCCCGCAGCCGCCGATCGACCTGACCGCGGCCGCCTTCTTCGACGTCGACAACACGCTGGTGCAGGGCTCGTCGGCGGTGCACTTCGGTCGCGGCCTCGCGGCGCGCAACTACTTCACCTATCGCGACGTGATCGGCTTCATCTATGCCCAGGCCAAATTCCAGATCCTCGGCAAGGAGAACAGCAACGACGTCGCCGCCGGCCGGCGCAAAGCGCTCGCCTTCATCGAGGGCCGATCGGTCGACCAACTGGTGGCACTGGGTGAGGAGATCTATGACGAGATCATCGCCGACAAGATCTGGCCGGGCACCCGCGAGCTCACCCAGATGCATCTCGACGCGGGCCAGCAGGTGTGGTTGATCACCGCCACGCCTTACGAACTCGCGGCGACCATCGCGCGGCGCCTCGGCCTGACCGGCGCCCTGGGCACCGTCGCCGAATCGGTCGACGGCGTGTTCACCGGGCGGCTCGTCGGCGACATCCTGCACGGCACCGGGAAGGCGCACGCGGTGCGTTCGCTGGCGATCCGGGAAGGCCTCAACCTCAAACGCTGCACCGCCTACTCGGACAGCTTCAACGACGTGCCCATGCTCTCCCTGGTGGGCACCGCCGTGGCCATCAATCCCGACGCCCGGCTGCGCACCCTGGCCCGCGAACGCGGCTGGGAGATCCGCGACTTCCGCACCGCGCGCAAAGCCGCCAGGATCGGGGTGCCGTCGGCATTGGCGCTGGGGGCTGCCGGCGGGGCACTGGCCGCGGTGGCGTCCCGGAGGCAATCGCGCTGATAGGCTGCGCCGCTGAGACATATTCGAGCGGAGAGCGATAGCGGCATGACGACCCCCAAAGAAGCCGAAGGACTCATCGGCAGCCATTACCGGGCACCGGACTACTTCCTCGTCGGGCGCGAGAAGATCCGGGAGTTCGCGCTCGCCGTCAAGGACGACCACCCGACGCACTTCAGTGAGGAGGCGGCCGCGGCTGCCGGGTATGACTCGCTGGTGGCACCGGTGACGTTCCTCGCCATCGCCGGACGGCGTGTGCAGTTGGAGATCTTCACCAAGTTCAGCATCCCGATCAATATCGCGCGGGTGATCCACCGCGACCAGAAATTTAAATTCCACCGGCCGATCGTCGCCGGCGATAAGCTGTACTTCGACACCTATCTCGACTCGGTGATCCAATCCCATGGCACCGTGCTCGCTGAGATCCGCAGCGAAGTGACCGATGTCGATGGGAACCCGCTTATCACCAGTGTCGTCACGATGTTGGGGGAAGCGTCAACCGAAGCTGACACTGAAGCAACAGTGGCCGCGATTGCATCCATATCAGCCGGAAAGTAGGGTCCGATCAATGACGTCACAGGGGGAAACGGGTAGCACCCAACTCAAGCCACCGGTCGAAAAGGTGCGCTCCCATTACGACAAGTCAAACGAGTTCTTCAAGCTGTGGCTTGACCCGTCGATGACCTACAGCTGCGGTTACTTCGACGAGAATCCCGATCCCAACAACCTCACCAAGACGCTGGAAGAGGCGCAGTACGCGAAGCGCAAACTCGCGCTGGACAAGCTCAACCTCGAGCCCGGCATGACCCTGCTCGACATCGGCTCCGGCTGGGGCTCGACCATGCGGCACGCGGTGCAGGAGTACGACGTCAATGTCATCGGCCTGACGCTGAGCGAGAACCAATACGCCCACTGTGTGGCCGAGTTCGAAAAGATGGACAGCCCCCGCCGCAAAGAAGTGCGGATCCAGGGCTGGGAGGAATTCCCCGGTGACGTACCGATCGACCGCATCGTGTCTCTGGGCGCGTTCGAGCACTTCGCCGACGGCGCGGGTGACGCCGGGTACGAGCGGTACGCGACCTTCTTCAAGAAGTACTACGACCTGCTGCCCGACGACGGCCGCATGCTGCTGCACTCGATCGTGGTCCCTAGCCGCGAAGAGGGCAACGCGATGGGCTTGAAGGTGAACATGACCCTGCTGCGGTTCATCAGCTTCATCCTGAAGGAGATCTACCCGGGCGGAAAGTTGCCCCAGGTCAACCTGGTCGACAAATACGCGACTGACGCCGGTTTCAAGATCGAGCGACACCACTTCATCGGCAAGAACTACGTTCCGACGCTGACCGCCTGGGGGGATGCCCTCGAGGCGCACAAGGAAGAGGCGATTGCCCTGAAGGGGCAGGAGACCTACGACATCTACCTGAAGTACCTGCGCGGCTGCTCGGACCTGTTCCGCGACGGCTACACCAACGTCTGCCAGTTCACGATGGTCAAGTAAGTCGCCCGAGGACGCCCCGGAACCAATTGGCTCCGGGGCATTTTCGCGTTGAAAAGCGTCTTTAGCCGAAGAAGATGTTGCGACGGCCCGCGAGCAACCGGTACAGCGTCTGCTGGATCGTCTCGCGGACCTGATCGGTCAGCTCGAAGGTCACCATCGGGTCTTCTGCGTCGGAAGCGGCGAAGTCGTTGGTGTATATGGGCTCACCGAAAGCGATGCGCCACTTCGACGGCAGCGGCACCAGACCCGCAGGCCCGGCCAGCGGAAAGAGCGGCGTGATCGGGAAGTAGGGCAGTCCGAACAGGCGGGCCAGCAACTTCACGTCGGTCAGCATCGGGTAGATCTCTTCCGACCCGATGATCGAGCACGGGATGATGGGGGCCTTGGTGCGCAGCGCCGCCGTCACGAAGCCGCCGCGGCCGAAGCGCTGCAGCCGGTAGCGGTCCTCGAAGCGCTTGCCCAGACCCTTGTAGCCCTCCGGGAACACAGCGGTCAGCTCGCCGGCGGCGAGCAGCCGGTGCGCGTCCGTCGTGCAGGCCATGGTGTGACCCGCCTTGCGGGCGGCTTCGCCCACGACGGGCAGGTCGAACACCATGTCGGCAGCCAGCAACCGCAGGTCGCGGTGTGCGGGATGCTCGTCGTGCACCGCCACCGACAGCATCAGCCCGTCGAAGGGCAGAACCCCGGCGTGATTGGCGACCACCAGCGCGGGACCTTCGCTGGGCAGGTTCTCCACACCGCTGACCTCCACCCGGAACCAGGACCGGAAGAAGAACCGGAGCAGGGGGCGGACGATGGCGCTGTTGAAGTGCGGATCGAAGCCGAATTCGTCGACGGCGTAGTCACCGGTGATCCGCTGGCGCACGAATCCGGCCACCGCGGCGACGCGTTGAGCCAGTTCGTTGAGCGGGACCTCCGACGACCCGGCGGCGGCGCGACGGTGCTCATCGATTTCACGGACGACGGCCGCGATCTGTTCGGCGGACGCCCGACCGTGGGGATCAGAGAGCAGGGAGGGATGCTGGCGAGAGGACTCCGCGCGCTGATCGGCTTTCCGGCGTGCCGCTACCCGACCCCGATTCGTGTGCAGCGGAATGACATTCGCTCTGGTTTCACCCGCCACGATACCTACCTGACCCCACCCCACGGAACTGGATTTCGACCACCCCAGCGCTGAGCTAAAGATACGGCGCGACCCTCCAGGGAGCGTACCCGATGTGGGTCGATAATGGGAGTCATGCCTCGGCCCCGGACGTAGTCGTCGAAGGCCTCGGCCGTCGTCCATTTCGGCTGGTAGCCGAGCTCCGAGCGCATCCGGGTGGTGTCCATGACCCGGCCGTAACTCAGGTAGGCAAACTGGTCGCGGCTGATCTCGTTGTAGCGATTGGCCCGCCTCAGCGAATCCAGCGCCCAGACGCCAAACCCTGGCACCGGCAGAGGAATCCGGCCGGCGCGACGGATCGCCTGCGACAGCATGATGATCCCGTCGGCCCCGATGTTGAAGGTGCCGGCCTTACCGGCCATCGCCGCGCGCTCCAGCGTACCCAGCGCGTCCTGCTCGTGCAGCAACTGCAGTCGCGCGTCGCGACCGAACATCGTGGGCACCAACGGCCCGGCCAGATACCGCGACAGCGTGGTGTCCATGGCCGGCCCGATCATGTTCGCCAGCCGCAGGATCGTCACGGCGATATCGGGCCGGCGCCGACCCAGGCCGCGCGCGTAGGCCTCAATGTCGAGGCTGTCCTTGGCGAAACCGCCGCGCAGGGGACGGCGACTGGTGCTGTCCTCGGTGAACATCACCGGATCGTGCGCGCTGGACCCGTACACCTCCGACGTGGACTTGAGCACGACGCGGCGCACCGACGGCGCCTTCTGACAGGCCGCGAACAGCTGCATCGCGCCCATCACGTTGATTTCCTTCAGCGCCGCGGTGCCCCCGGACCGCGGCGCGTAGGACGCCGCCGCCGCGTGCACCACCGTGTCGACCTCGCCGTTACGAATCACCTTGGCGATGAAGGGATTACGGATGTCGGCACGAACGAACTCGGCGCGGCCCATCCGGCGCAGCATGTCCTTGCTGGGCGCGATCGCGTCCACCGCGATGATCCCTTTGATCATCGGGTTCTGCGCGAGCCGAGCCGTCAGGTAACCACCCAGGAACCGGCACGCACCGGTAACCAGGACAATCTTGGGGTAATGCACCGTGTTGCTCGTGGTGTCGCCGGTTCCGGCGCCTTCCCCACTCGACTGATCCACCCAAACAGCCTATCGACTCCGGAGACCGCAGCACTACGCCGCGGCTGGGCCCTACTTGCCGAGTTTTCTGCGCTGCACCCGGGTGCGACGCAACAACTTGCGGTGCTTCTTCTTCGACATGCGCTTGCGCCGCTTCTTGATTACTGAACCCATGAACTCCGCTATCTGACCCGTGACCTGCTTGCAGGATTGACCCGGACACTTTACCCGGCGGGATACGCCCAACACCAAACCGGCGCCGGCGCCCGCCGCGTGATCGCGGAGTGCGGTTTCGGGTCAGCCCGCGTCGAAGTAAGACGTCTCGAGCATGTCGTGCACCGCCTTGGCGTGCACCCGGAACGACCGCCCGACCCGGACCGCGGGCAGCTCGCCGTTGTGCACCAGCCGGTACACCGTCATTTTCGAGACCCGCATCAACGCAGCCACCTCGGCGACGGTCAAGAATTGTGTCCTGCCCTGCTGGCCCTCGCTGGGACCGGTGTCCCGCTTACCAGCAGAATCTCGCGCCGATGGCCCGTTCGTAGACGTCATCGCAACCCAATCGTGTCAGGCCCGCGCAATGCCAGCGGCTTCCCCTCCGCTGGCACCCACACGTGCATACAAAGAGGAGAATAGCGGGACTAATGGGGTTACTGGTACTGGTGGGGGACAATCAGTTCAAATTTCTTGGATTACTCCGATGTAATTCTTAGCTGCTCAGAGCGCGTTTTGGCGGCCTGAACGGCCGCATCGACGGCCGCCCGCAGGCCGCCCCGTTCCAGTTCGCGAAGCCCCGCGGCGGTGGTGCCCCCGGGGGAGGTGATGGCGGCGCGCAGCTGCGTCGGCGTGGCGTCGACGCGCAACCCCGGGCCCTCCCCTTCGCCCGGTCGCCGCTCGCCGTCCATCCGTTCCAGCAGCATGGCCGCCGAGCCCGCCATCGTCTGCGCCGTCAGGTCGGTGGCCACGTCGCGGCTCAGCCCGGCGGCAACCCCGGCGTCCACCAGGGCCTCGACCATCAGGAAGAAATACGCCGGTCCAGACCCGGAGAGCGCGGTCACCGCGTCCATTTGGGCTTCCGGCACCGTGAGCACGCCGCCGACCGAGTCGAACAAAGCCGAGACGCCCTCCAGCTGCGCGGCGGTGACGAACCGGCCCTTGGCCAGCGCGGTCACCCCGGCGCCGACCAGCGCCGCCGCGTTCGGCATCGCCCTGACCACCGGCGTGCCGGCGGGCAGCTTGGACTCGAAATACGAGATGCCGATCCCCGCCGCCACCGTGACGAACACCTGCTCGGCGGTGTCGCTCTCGGACGCCGCGGCCACCCGGGCCAGCTCCGTCATCACCGGCTCGACGTCGCCGGGCTTCACCGCGACCACCACGAACGACGCGTTCTCCACCGCCTCGGCCACCGAGGTGACCAACACGGAATAGGTGGCGGCCAGATACTCGGCGCGCTCCGGCACCCGCTCGGCCACCACCAGGTCCTTGACCTGCCGGCCCGCCCGCAGCAGACCCGACAGCAGAGCCTCCCCGATGCTGCCGCCACCGACGATCGCGATTCTTGCCATGCCCGACAGCATCGCAGACAGCGGCGGCTACCCGGCGGCAGGGACCAATGCCAATTGGCGGGCTTGCACCACCAAGCGGCCCAGACTGTCGACCACGGTGTGGTCCTCGTCGAACCAGTCGTGCCCGATCTCGGTACACGTCGCGATGATCCGCAGCCACCCGTCGGCGGGCAGGCCGCGCAGGAAAGCGGTCAGCTGGATGGTGGGAGCCCAGCCGGTGCGCTCCACCGCGAAGGTCACCGGCGCCGACAGATCCCCGCACATGAGCGCGAACAGCCCGTCCGGGGCCACCCCGCGCGGGCGCGCCCACATCTGGATCACCGGCGGGCCGCCGTCGGCGGGTGGCTCCAGGCTCGACAGCACCGGCCGCACGTCGCAGCCTTCGCCCAGGTGCACCAGGCCGGCCAGCGGGTGGCCGGGCCCGATCGGTGCGACGTCGTCGGGCGGCTCGGGCGGCATCAGGCCCACCACCGGGTTGGCCGACAGCAGCGGCTTGGCTTCGCCATCGGGTGGGAAATGCTCCGGCTCGCCGAGGTTGACCACCGCATGCACGGCCGTGCGGTCGCCCTGGGTCAGCTCGACGTCGACGACGCTGATCCGGCGGCCGCGCTTGCGGATCGAGGTGACCAGCCGCATCGGTCCCGGATCGGGGGCCCACAGGAAGCTGGCCGACACCGCGACCGGTTCCAGGGCCGGTTCGAGGCCGGCCGACGGCCCACCGCAGGCGGTGCGGGCGGCTTTGGCGCACAGCGCCAGCATCGCCCCGCCGTGCACCTTGGGCCCGATGGTCCAGTGCTTGTTCAGCTCGCCTTCGAAGGTGCCGGGGCCGACCTCCCGCAACGCCATTGCGGTGGTGAATAACGCGTTCATGGTCTCCTGGATCTGATCAGCGCAGCAGGTGCGTGCGGGCGAACTGCAACGACTCGGCGAGCATGCTCTCGCGCTCGTTGGCTGAACGCGCGCTGGACGTCGACACCTCCAGGATGACGTGGCCGGCGAAGTGGCTGCCGGCCAGCATCTGGCAGACCTCGGCGGTGGGCTGTGTGCCCCGTCCGGGCACCAGGTGCTCATCGGCGGGCAGGCCGCTGCCGTCGCACAGGTGCAGATGGACCAGCCCATTCCCCATCCGTTGCGCCATGTCCAGCGAGTCGCTGCCCGCGGTCGCGGTGTGCGACAGGTCCAGCGTGTAGTGCGCGTGGTTGCCGTCCAGCGGGTCGTATGAGGGCGCGAACGCCGAGATCGCCGGGCCGGGGCCGCCGCCACGCCGGCGCATCCGTTCCCGCGACTGGCCCGAGCCGAAAAACCGGTCGGCCCGGAACGGGAACATGTTTTCCACCGCGACCAGCACGTCGCTCGACGCTTCCAGGGCGGCGACCTGGTCGCTGAAGCCCTCGGCATAGCGACGCTGCCAGCGAAACGGCGGGTGCACGACGACGGTCTGTGCACCCAGCTGTTCGGCGGCCCGCACACTGCGGTCCAGCTTCGGGATCGGGTTGGCTCCCCACACGCGCTGGGAGATCAGCAGGCAGGGGGCGTGCACGGACAACACCGGCACGCGGTAGCGCAGGGACAGTTTGGCGATGGCGTCGATGTCCTGGCTGACCGACTCGGCCCACACCATCAGCTCGACCCCGTCGTAACCCAGCCGGGCCGCGTACTCGAACGCGGCCTCGGCCCGCAACGGGTATACCGAGGCCGTGGAGAGTCCGACTTTGATAGCTGGGCGCAACGGTCTGTGTGGTTCCGGGTCCGCCTAGCCTGACTGCAAAGACAGCGCCAAGGGGCCCAGGGTGATCAGTGCCCCCACCGCGACGGCGATCAACGTGCTGGCGATGTCCTCCGTCTTGCGCACCACCCGGACGCCGACCACCAGGCCGAGGATCACCAGCACCGAGAGCACCAACGCCACGATCCTGTTCCAGCGCCACAGCTCGTCGAACGCGACGAACAACCCGGCGCCGAAAGCGACGGCCAGGATGGACTGGAACACCACCAGGCTGCCGCGCCACAGCGCCTCGAGCCGGCCCGCCGGGTGGACCTCTGTGGCCCGGTCGGCCTCGTCCTCGAGGTGGCCCTCCTCGCGCTCCTCGTGCGGCAAGAATCCGGCGGCCAGCAGGTCCGCGTCCTCTTCGGCCTCGTCGGTCTCGGTCTGCAGGAAGGAGCGGACGTACGCGGAGTCCTCCAGCGCGGGTTCGGCCTCGCGCACCTCCGAATCCATCACGTCCACCGGGAGGTCGGTGTAGTGGTCCATCGGGTCGGGATTCATGCCCTCGGCGCCGGAGCGCCCGGTGCCGTTGGTCTCCCCCGCCTCGCCATGGCTCAGCGGGCGCGGGTAGGCACTGCGCTCCGGTCCCGCTGCTTTCTTGGGCTGCGACGGCGACTTGGGCCAGCGCGGCTCCGGCTGCGACCAATAGGCGGCGGGCCTGCTCTCGGTTTGCTGCCGGGGCGCGGCCCGCTCGGTGACGGGCTCCTCGGCTATCGGTTCTGCGCTGGGCCGCCCGGCCGTGCGCGGGTCCTCCTGGTCGTCGCGGATGACCGGGATCTCGCCGGTCAGCTCGGCGACGGTCACCGCGTCGCTATCGCCGCGGCGCCGGCGACGCCGCCGCGTGACCGCCGGGGCGCCGATGGTTCCGTTCTTGGCCAGAAGTTCGGCCACCGAGATCGGCCGAGTGCCGGGGCTCTCGGTCTCGGAGTGTGGTCCGGTCATGCTTTGTCGCCTCTCGATCGGTTGCCGTCCCGATCACCTGCCTGGCCTCCAGCATCGCGCACGGATCGCTTCATGAGGGGCGTTCCGTCGGCTTCGCTGTCGAGTTTGCGCAAGATGAGACCTTCCCGTAACGCCCACGGGCAGATATCCACCGATTCAATCGACAGCGCTCGCATACTCGCCTCCGCCACCAGCGCACCCGCCACGATCTGCGGCGCCCGCTCGGCGCTCACCCCTTCCAGTTCTGCCCGGTCGGCGGTCGTCATCCTAGAGATGAAAGATATGAGTTGCCTGAGGCCGTTTGCTGTGAGCGTCCTTTTCACCCGCGGTCCGGCGGCCGACGGTGCCGCGCCGGTGAGCCTCGCCAGCGAGCGGAACGTCTTCGACGTCGCCACCGCCAGGTCGGGCGCGCCGGCTTCGAGCACCGTCACGGCGGAATCGGCGAGCTCGGCGTCCAGCCAATCCCGCAGCATGCCGACCCGGCGCCGCCCGGGCGGATCGTCGGGCAGCCACTCGCGGGTCAGCCGGCCGGCGCCCAGCGGCAGCGACAAGGCCACCTCCGGCTCCTCGTCGACCCCGCTGGACATCTCCAGCGAGCCGCCGCCGATGTCGAGGTTGATGATCCGGCCGGCGCTCCACCCGTACCAACGGCGCACGGCCAGAAAAGTCAGCCGGGACTCGTCGACCCCGCTCAGCGCCTCCAGCTCGACACCGGTCTCTTTGCGGACGCGGGTGAGCACGTCCTCGGAGTTCACCGCATCGCGCAGCGCGGAGGTGGCAAACGCCATCAGCTCGGCGCAGCCCGAACTGTCCGCGATCTTGGCGAACTCGTCGATGGTGGAGATCAGCTTCTCCGCGCCCCGCTTGGTGATCTTGCCGGAACTGTCGATCGACTCGGCCAGCCGCAGCGTCGCCTTCGTCGAACTCATGGGCGTGGGGTGCCCACCACGGTGCGCATCAACCACCAGCAGGTGAACCGTGTTGCTGCCCACGTCGAGGACGCCCAATCGCACGGGAAACAACCTAGTCGGGCGACGATGCGGACCGCCTCGCGGCCCGCTGAGGAGCACGACAATTTAACCTTGCGGGCGACGATGCGGACCGCCTCGCCGGGCCCCGAGTGTCAGCGGGCCGAACAGCCGGAATCGTCGTCTAACGTGGACCCGTGGCGAATTCTTACCCGGAGCGGGGAAACGAGGTCGAACTGGACTTCGCCCGTGAGTGGGTGGAGTTCTACGACCCGGACAATCCCGAGCACCTGATCGCGGCCGACCTCACCTGGTTGCTGTCCCGCTGGACATGCGTGTTCGGCACGCCCGCCTGCCACGGCACGGTGGCCGGTCGCCCGGATGACGGATGCTGCTCGCACGGGGCGTTCCTGTCCGACGACGACGACCGCGCCCGGCTCGACGACGCCGTGCAGCAACTGACCGACGAAGACTGGCAATTCCGCGAAAAGGGCTTGGGCCGCAAGGGATACCTGGAACTCGACGAGCACGACGGACAGCCCCAGTACCGCACCCGTAAACACAAGGACGCCTGCATTTTTCTGAACCGGCCCGGCTTTCCGGGCGGCGTCGGATGCGCGCTGCACAGCAAGGCCCTCAAGCTGGGCGTCGCCCCCCTGACCATGAAGCCCGACGTCTGTTGGCAGTTGCCCATCCGGCGCAGCCAGGAATGGGTGACGCGGCCCGACGGCACCGAGATCCTCAAGACCTGGGTCACCGAATACGATCGGCGCGGCTGGGGCTCCGGGGGCGCCGACCTGCATTGGTATTGCACGGGCGACCCAGGCGCCCATGTCGGGGCCCAGCAGGTCTGGCAGAGCATGGCCGACGAGCTGACCGAGTTGCTCGGCGCGAAGGCCTACGCCGAGCTGGCGGCGATGTGCAAGCGGCGCAGCAAGTTAGGCCTCATCGCGGTGCATCCGGCGACTCGACTCGCCGAGTAGCCTCAGTCCTGTTGTAGGCCAAGACCATTCGCCCCGCACTCGCGTTCAGGTACTCTTCGACCGCGGCCGCGGCCTCGGCCTCGTCGCCCGCCAGCACGGCGTCGGTGATCGCGGCCAGCCCGGCCACCACGGGCGCGGCGTCGTCGTAGGCGGCGGTGAGCTCGTGCTCGCGGCCGCCGAAGGCGTGCTCGACCCAGCGATACAGCAAAGCCAGCGCCCGGTTGCGGCTCAGCTGGATCAGCACCCGGAAGTAGGCCAGGTCGGCGGCTTGGCGCGCCTCCGCGCTGTCGGCCTCCCGGACCGCGGCGAGCGCGCCGCGCAGGGCCTGCGCATCCTCGGCGCCGCCCCGTCGCGCGGCCGACCTCCCGATCAGCGGGCCCAGCGCGGCCCGGATCTCGAACAGCTCCACCAGGAACTCGGGCCCCAGTTTGCGGACCAGCGCCTCGACCACCGCGGGGTGGGTGAGCGCCTGCGGGTCCGCGACCACGTTGCCGCTGCCGTGCCGGGCCTCGACCAGGCCCATCTGCTGCAGCCGGGCCAGCCCCTGCCGCAGCGACGTGCGGTTGACGCCGAGCTGCTCGGCCAGGTCGCGCTCGGGCGGTAAGGCCGAGCCCGGCGGAAACGCGCCGTCGAGGATGGCGTCGGTGATCGACGCGGCGATCTGTTCATCGACGCGTTGGCGATCGAGGGGACGCAGCGGACTTGACTGGTTCATTGGTTCAACCAATATAGTGGACGAACCCATCGGAGGTGAGCAATGGACGAGGACACGCGATCGGCATCGGCGCCACGCTGGCGCGGCGCGGCCGGCCGCCTGGAAGTCTGGTACGCCACGCTGTCGGATCCGACGACGGGCGCGGGGCTGTGGGTGCACTGCGAGACGGTGGCCCCACTCGTTGGCGACGACCCCTACGCGCACGGCTGGGTCACCTGGTTTCCGCCCGACGGCCCGCCCCTCACGGGGCGGTTCGGGCCCGTGCCGACCCGGCCGGCGACCGGCCCGTGGTGGTTCGACGCCGCGGGCGTGCGGGTGGGCGACAAACAGCTCAGCGGGCACGCCGGGTCACTGGCGTGGGATCTGTCCTGGACGGACACCGGCGCTCCGCTCTGGACGTTTCCCCGTGCGGCGTGGGACCGCGAGCTGCTGCCGGGCGCCCAGGTCGTCCTCGCCCCGACCGCCGACTTCACCGGCTCGCTGACCGTGGGCGACGCCGCCGCGCCCATCGAGGGGTGGCGCGGCGGCGTCGCCCACATCTACGGGCACGGCAACGCCAAACGCTGGGGATGGGTGCACGCCGACCTAGGCAACGGCGACGTCATGGAGGTGGTCACCGCGGTCTCGCACAAGCCGGGGCTGCGCAGGCTGGCACCGATGGCGTTCGTTCGGTTCCGTATCGACGGAAAGGATTGGCCCGCAGGGCCTTTACCGTCGCTGCGCATGCGGACGACGCTGGGCCTGCAGCACTGGCAACTGGAGGGACGCATCGGCGGTCGTCGGGTGCTCATCCGGGTCGACCAACCGGCGGAGAAGTGCGTGAGCCTGGGTTACACCGATCCCGACGGCGGCAAGGCGGTGTGCACCAACACCGAACAGGCCGACGTTCACATCGAGATCGACGACCGGCGTTGGTCGGTGCTCGGTCATGCCGAGGTCGGCTTGCGCGGCGCCGAGGCACCCGACCTCAACGAAAGGATTCCGACATGAGCTTTCTCCTCGACCCCCCGCTGCTGTTCGCCGCCGGAGCGCTGATCGAGCGGCAGGTGCCTTCGGATCGTCGCGACGTCGCCGAGGCCGCCACCCTGGGCGTCTTCTTCGGCGGCTCGTTCGGGCTCTACAACAACGTGCCCGGGCTGGGTCTGCTGTGGCGACCCTTCCGCGCCCGCAATGGCCGCGACTTCATGTGGAACAGCGGGGTTTTCAGCGTGCAGACCGAAGAGCTCGACTGGCCCATGCATGCCGCGGCCGGGGCCATTTTCGCCACCTATCCGTTCTTCATCAAGATGGGCCGCCGCTTCGGACGCCTGCTGTGAGCCGTCTCGCCGGCCGGGTGACCGCCGCGTTCGGCACCGCGCTGCTGCCGCAGGAGTGCGGCGGCCCCCACCCGGCTCAGCTGGTCGAGCGCATCGAACGCTATCTCACCCAGTTGCCGGTGACGTCCCGGCTGGGTGTGCGCGCCGGGATGGCATCGGCAGCTGCCGCAAGCTATCTCACCACCGGACGATCATTGTCGCGCTTGAGCCCTGACCGGCGCGACCAGGTGCTGCGGCGGGTGGCATCGCTCAGCCCGGAGGCCGGTGCGGCCGTCGAAGCCGTGAAGGCAATCGTGTTGCTGGCCAACGGCGCCGATGCCTACGCACCGGAACTCTTCGCCCGCGCGAACCGGCATGACGTGGCGCGGCCCGATGCGGACCTGGCCGTCACCGTGTCGGCCGACAGCCCGTCCGTCGTCATCGCCGACGCCGTGGTGATCGGTTCCGGGGCCGGCGGCGCGATGGTGGCCCGCACGCTGGCGCGCGCGGGGCTGGATGTCGTCGTGCTCGAAGAGGGCCGCCGCTGGACGGTCGAGGAGTTCCGCACCACCCATCCGATCGACCGCTACGCGGGGTTGTACCGCGGCGCCGGGGCCACCGTCGCCCTGGGACGCCCGTCTGTGGTGCTGCCGATCGGTCGCGCGGTCGGTGGGACCACCGTCGTCAACTCCGGCACTTGCTACCGGCCGCCGGAGGCGGTGCAGCGGCGCTGGCGCGACGAATTCGGGCTTGCCGTGGCCGATTCGGACCGGCTGTCCGCGCGTCTCGACGATGTCGAACGCACGCTGCGGGTCGCCCCGGTGCCGCTGGAGATCATGGGCCGCAACGGACACCTGCTTCTCGACGGCGCCGCCGCGCTGGGCTGGGAGGCCGCGCCCATCCCCCGCAACGCGCCGGGCTGTGAGGGGTGTTGCCAGTGCGCGATCGGCTGCCCCCGCAACGCCAAGTTCGGCGTGCACCTCAACGCGCTGCCCGAGGCGTGCGCGGCGGGCGCGCGAATCATCTCCCACGCCCGCGTGGAACGGGTGCTGCACCGGCACGGGCGCGCTCGCGGGGTGCGCGCGCGCCGACCCGACGGCACCGCGCTGGACGTCATCGCCGACACGGTCGTCGTGGCCGCCGGAGCCACCGAGACGCCAAACCTATTGCGGCGCAGCGGTCTTGGCGCACACCCCCGCCTCGGGCACAACCTCGCGTTGCATCCGGCGACCGTACTCGCCGGACGCTTCGAGGACGACGTCGTCGCCTGGCATGGTGTGCTGCAAAGCGCGGCCGTCCATGAGCTGCACGAGTCGCACGGTGTGCTGATCGAGGCGACATCGACCCCGCCGGGGATGGGGTCGATGGTGTTTCCCGGCTACGGCGCCGAGCTGCTCGGCTGGCTGGACCGGGCGCCGCGGGTCGCGACGTTCGGCGCCATGGTGGCCGACCGCGGGGTGGGCTCCGTGTCGTCCGTGCGCGGCGAGACCGTCATCCGTTACCCCATCGATCGAGGCGACGTCGCCAAGCTCATGACGGCGATGGAGGCCATGGGCCGGTTGCTGTTCGCCGCGGGTGCCGTTGAGGTGCTCACCGGCTTGCCCGAGGCGAAGACGGTCGCGTCGCTGCCCGCGTTGCAGGATGCGTTGCGCCGAACCAGCCCGAGAAGCCTGCACCTGGCCGCTTTTCACCCGACGGGCACGGCGGCCGCCGGCGTCGACGATCAGCTCTGCCCGGTCGACCAGACCGGCCGGCTGCGCGGCGCCGACGGGGTATGGGTGGCCGACGCCTCGATCCTGCCCAGCTGCCCGGAGGTCAACCCGCAGGTGTCGATCATGGCGCTGGCGCTGGGGGTGGCCGACGAGGTGCTCGGCGCGCGCTGAGTCCCCGTGCTGTGCCGCCGCTACGACCGCGCGTCCGCCGGGGCCGCGTGCCGCGGCTGATGCAACAGCGCCCGCACCAGCGGGCGCGGCCCGACGGACCGAAGCATCTGGCTGGCCGGGCGGACCCGCACCCGCTTCGGCCACCAGAACCAGCGCCCCATCACCGTCATGATCGACGGCGTGATGAGAGATCGGACGACGAAGGTGTCGAACATCAAGCCGAGCCCGATCGTCGTGCCGAACTGGCCGATCGCCCGGAGATCGCTGGTGATCATCGTGGCCATCGTGACGGCGAACACCAGACCGGCCGCCGTCACCACCGGGCCGGTGAGACCCATGCCGCGGATGAGTCCCGTTTTCAGGCCGGCTCCAATCTCCTCTTCGATCCGGGACACCAGCATCAGGTTGTAGTCCGACCCCACCGCCAGAAGCACAATCAATGCGAATTCTGTTGCCACCCAGTGCAACTGGAAATGGAGAAGGTGCTGCCAGATCAATGTCGAGAAGCCGAAGGCGGCTCCCAGCGACATCACGATCGTGCCGACGATGACGCCCGCAGCGACCAAAGCGCGGGTGACGATCACCATGATGATGAAGATGAGCACGATCGAGGCGATCGCCGCGATCAGCAGGTCGAACTTGGCGCCATTGGCGATGTCGTAAAACGTTGCGGCCGTACCGCCCAGGTAGATGTCGGCGTTTTGCAGCGACGTGAGTTTGAGCGCCTCCTTGGCCGCGTTGCGCTCCTGGTTGACTGACGCGATTCCCTCAGTCGTCGCCGGATCCACCGAGTGGGTGATGATGAAGCGCGCAGCCTTGCCATCCGGCGACACCATCAAGCTCAGCCCCAGTTGGAAGTCCGGGTTACTGAAAATCTCGGGCGGCAGGTAGAAGAGGCTCTCAATCTGAGAGTCGTTGAAGGACTTGCCCATTACGGCGTTCGTGTCGGTCAGCCGGTCGAATTGATTGATCAGGCTGTCGAACGTGCTGTAGATGGTCCACGTCGTATCCCGGATCGCCTTCGAGGTGGCGATGTTCTGCGGAATGATCGCCAGCAGCTCGCGCGTGGCCGCGGCCGTGTGGTTGAGATCGTTGGTGAGATTGTGGAATTGCTCGGCGAGTTTGTCGAACCCGTCCAGGGCGTCGAACAGGCTTCGCAGCGACCAGCAGATCGGGATATCGTAGCAGTGTCTCTCCCAGTAGAAGTAACTGCGAATCGGCCTCCAGAAGTCGTCGAAATCCGCGATGTGGTCCCGGATTTCGTCTGTGATGGCCGCAGTGTTTTCCGCGGTTTTCGCGCTGTCGTCGGTGGCGTTCGCGAGATCCTGGGTCACCTTGTACTGGCGCTCCAACAGGGAGATCAGGGTGTCCAGATCACCGATGATCTTCTTGATATCGGCGACACGGTCTTTCAGGTAGTTCAGGTTGCTCCGGATCGGCGCGGTTTGCACACTGAGCTGGAACGGAACGGATCCGTCTTGGATTGGCGGCCCGAGGGGTCTGGTGATGCTCTGCACCCGTTCGATGCCGGGCACCCGGAAGATGGCTCCGGCGATCTTGTCCAGCACCAACATGTCGGTGGGATTGCGCAGATCGTGGTCTGATTCGATCATCAGCAGGTCCGGGTTCAGCCGGGCCTGGGTGAAGTGTTGATCGGCCGCGTCGTACGCCTGAACCGAGGACGCGCTCTTCGGCAGGTAGTACAGGTCGTTGTAACGCGGGTTGAAGCCCGACAACCCCAGGGCGCCGACGATCGCCAGGATGACGGAGGTCGCGAGGATGGGTGCCGGCCACCGCACGATGGCCGTCGCCAGGCGGCGCCACCGCGTGTAGTTGAACTTTCGCTTCGGATCGAACAGACCGAAGCCGCTCGCGAACGCGATCAGCGCCGGTGTCAGGGTCACCCCGGCGGCCACCACCACCAGCAGACCGATGGCGCACGGAAACGCCAGCGAACTGAAGTAGGGCAGCCGAGTGAAATGCAGACAGGCCAGCGCCCCGACGATCGTCAGACCCGAACCCAGCACCACCTTGCTGACCCCGGCGAAGGTGTCGTAGTAGGCGGCTTCGCGGTCCAGTCCCCGCTCGCGGGCCTCCTGGTAGCGGCCGACCATGAAGATCGCGTAGTCGGTACCGGCGGCGATGGCCAGTGCCGTCAGCAGGTTGACGGCGAAGGTCGACAACCCCATGATTCCGGTGTCGCCCAGCAGCGCCACCACGCCCCGGCCGGTGGCCAGTCCGGCGAACAGAATCACCATCGTCAGCAGCACGGTGCCGATGGACCGATAGACGAACATCAGCATGATCGCGATGATGATGATCGTGATGATCGTCATCTTGAACAGGCTGGCGTTACCCACGACGATCGTGTCGTCGGTCAGGGCTCCCTGCCCCGCGACGTAGGCCTTCACCCCCGGCGGCGGCTTTGAGTCCGCGACGATCTTGCGAACCGAGTCAACCGACTTGTCGCCGACTGCGCCGCCTTGGTCACCCCGCAGGTTGACCTGGACGTAGGCGGACTTGTGGTCATAGCTCTCGACACCGGAGGCCGTAAACCGCTGACCCCAGAAGTCGAGCGCATGCTCGACGTGTGCGGTGTCCTGCTTGAGCTTCTTGACCAGATCGTCGTAATACCGGTGAGCGTCTTGGCCGAGCGGCTTGTCACCGACCAGCGTCACCAGGACGAGGTTGTCGGAGTCGTACTCCTTGAACTTCTCCCCGATGTGTTTCATCCCGGTCACAGAGGGCGCGTCGGATGGCGAGAGCGGCACCGAGACGTCCTCGGCAACCTTTTCCAACTGTGGGACGAAGACGTTGACGCCGACCGCGATCAGCAGCCAGGCCACGACGATCGGCAGCGCCAGCACACGGATGGTGCGGGCCAGCCGCGGTTTGTGCTCGACTTCGGAGCGCCGCGCCACAGGGATTTCGTCCGTGTCGCTCGTGTCGTCGGTCACGCGGACTTGTCCAAGCAGGAAACCTGCGCGTCACGCGTGTCGACCTGTTGCTGATCGACCAATTTGCCGTCGACGGTGATCCGGCAGCCGATCGAGGGGCTGTCACCCTGGGCGACGACGTAGGCGAAGATACCCGGCATCTCGGCGACTATCGTCTGCGACCACGGCAACGTGGTGAAGTTGGCCTTCTGCGGTTGTGCGTCCGCATCCATCCAGTTGACGACGCCGGCGGTCCCGGGCGGTCCCAGGATTTCGTAGATGGCGGTCTTGGCCGCGTACGGCGGCGTCGCATCCCGCGCATCGGGCTTGGGCAAGCCGGGTCCCGGGAAGACGCCGTTGAGGCGATCCACTGCAACGCCGCCGATGATCGCTGCCACGACGACGACCAGCGCCACCCATCCCCGCTTGAGAAGCGTCAACACCGTTCTCCCCCATCACGAACGCCCGTTGGGCTGATGCTAAGGCGTTTCATCTGTTCAGGCATTTCGTCGCGTGCGCCACGGCTAGCCGAACACCATGGCTGCCGATTTAATTCCTGCGGTGCGGTGTCGCGTCACAGCCACGGCGCCCGCCCGGGGCCGTGACCGCACCGCTCGTCGTACCCGGCCTGGGCCGCTCGCCGACACCCACTGGCGTCGCAGACATGGAAACCGCTTGCGCTGCAGTCTATTTCGCTGCCATGTGCCGGCCCAGGGCCTATTAGCCTGTCACGCCGCCGATTTCATCGAGATGATCGCGCGGGCCGGGTCGGACCGCGACGCAATCGACAACGAACCGCGAACGAATTAGTTTCAAAAAGTAATTCGCTGGAGTTGGCGATTTTGGGTTGAATTGCACACTTGGCGATTTTCCGAAATGCAGAAACCGGCAGCGATCGAGGGCCCCTGCGCGTACCCTGACGACATGGCTACCAAGGTCAGGACCTGCGTGCATTGCGGCCACACGTTCGATCCCAATGACCGGCCCCGCGACCTGTCGGACCCGGATTGGCTTCCGGCCGCGTCAATTTATTGTTCGCATGAATGCAGTGACCAGTTCCATTGCGAGATGACGCATTGCTGCTCGACCCATGCGAAAAGGAAGGGTCATCGCGAAGCCGCCAAGGCGGCGCGATAATCCGCGCCTGCGCCAAATCAACGGGCTACTGCGACGAAAACCATATCCACGTCCGTCCCGCGGCACTGGGAGTGTTCCGCCGGCCATGGGCTGGCGTTTCCAACGCGGCTCACGTGAACATGGTGTCTCGCCCGGCGGGCAGAGGTCCTGCGGACCATGTGTTATGAACGGTGCGTGCCAGTCCCCGACTTCATCGTTGAGCTCCGTCGCGCCATTGGGACTGCACCGTTGTGGTTGGCCGGCGTTACGGCGGTCACGATCCGCGACGGCCAGGTGCTGCTGGTCAAGCGCTCGGATAACGGCGCCTGGACGGCGGTAACAGGGATCGTCGAACCGGGAGAGAATCCGGCCGACTGCGCCGCCCGCGAAGTGCGCGAAGAAACCGGGGTCAGCGCGCGAACCACCAGGCTCGCCTGGGTGCACGTGACCCAACCGACGGTGCACGCCAACGGCGATCGGGCCCAGTACCTCGATCACGTGTTCCGTATGCAGTGGCTAGCTGGGGAGCCCTACGCCGCCGACGACGAATGCACCGCGGCGGCGTGGTTCGAGCTTGACGACCTCCCGCCGATGACGGCGAACATGCGTCGTCGTATCACGCTGAGCGCAATCGACCACGCCGCAACCGTTTTCGACACCGTCGACGACGCGCCCGCCGACTGGTTGTGACCCGAGCCTTGACCGTGCGCCGTCAGCGCACGCCCGCCGCCCGGCCTAGCCTTCGAGCTTGTAGCCCAGCCCTCGCACCGTCACCAGGTGGACGGGGTTGGCCGGGTCGGCTTCGATCTTGGAGCGCAACCGCTTGACGTGGACGTCGAGCGTCTTGGTGTCGCCGACGTAGTCGGCGCCCCATACCCGGTCGATCAGCTGCCCGCGGGTCAGCACCCGGCCGGAGTTGCGCATCAGGTACTCGAGCAGGTCGAACTCCTTGAGCGGCAACGTGATCGTGTCACCGTTGACCGAGACGACGTGGCGCTCGACGTCCATCCGGACCGGCCCGGACTCCAGCACCCCGTCGCTGATCTCGGAGTCGTCGTCGCCACCACGGCGCAGCACCGCGCGGATCCGGGCGATCAGCTCGCGCGCCGAATACGGCTTCGTCACGTAGTCATCCGCGCCGAGCTCCAGCCCGACGACCTTGTCGATCTCGCTGTCGCGCGCGGTCACCATGATCACCGGCACGCTGGACCGGGCACGCAGCTGCTTGCACACGTCGGTCCCCGACATGCCGGGCAGCATCAGGTCGAGCAGCACGATGTCGGCTCCACCGCGATCGAATTCGGCCAGCGCGGCTTGTCCATCGGTCACGACCGTGGCCTCGAAGCCCTCCTTGCGCAACAGGAATGCCAGCGGATCGGCCAGCGACTCCTCGTCCTCCACGATCAGCACACTGGTCATCAGCGCGACTCCTTCTCATCGCTGCGGCCCCCTCGCCGCTGCGCGGCTGGGGGTGCCCCCACTGCATCGTCGTACGCGCGGGTCATCGACTTAGTTCTTCCTCTCGTTGTGACCTGTTGGGCCGCACCTCGCGACCCTGCGGTTGCTCGGGTTGTTCGTCATCGTCCTTGTAGGCCGGGATCGACAGCGTGAACGTCGATCCGGTCCCCGGCTTGCTCCACACCCCGATGCTGCCGTTGTGGTTGGCCGCGACGTGTTTGACGATGGCCAGGCCCAGCCCACTGCCGCCAGTGGCGCGCGAGCGTGCCTTGTCCCCCCGGAAGAACCGCTCGAAGACCCGCTCCTGATCCTCCAGCGCGATCCCGATGCCACGGTCGGTGACGGCGATCTCGATGTTGTCGCCGCGGCGGCGGCGACTGATCGAAACCGGCGAACCGGGCGGCGAATAGGCGATCGCGTTGGACACCAGGTTGGCCAACGCGGTGACCAGAAGCGTTTCGTCGCCCAGCACCCGCAGGCCGCTGGGCGCATCGGTGCGGATCTCGATCTGAGCGTTGTCGGCGGCCACCTTGTGACGTGAAATTGCTTCCGACACAACGGTATCCACGTCAACCTCGGTGACGTTGGGCAACCGCTCCGCACCCTGCAGCCGAGACAGTTCGATCAGCTCGGCGACCATGTCCCCCAGCCGGTTGGCTTCGACAAGCACCTTCTCGGCGAACCGGCGAACGGTCTCGGGGTCGTCCGCCGACGCCAGCAGCGCCTCGGCGAGCAACGCCATGGCCCCGACCGGGGTCTTGAGCTCGTGGCTGACATTGGCCACGAAGTCGCGCCTGGTCGCTTCCATGCGCGCGTAGTCGGACTGGTCGTGGGCGAACACCACGGCGAACCGGCGGTCTTCCTCGCTGAGCAGCCGCGCCTGCCCGTGCACGGACAGCCCGGAGCGGCCCCCCGCCCGTTTGGCCGGCCGCAGATCGAATTCGACGTCGATGCCACCCAGCGCCTGCTGCGCCGCCTCCCACGCCTGATCGTCGAGCTGCCGGTCGCGCACCAGGCCCAGTTCCCTGGCCCGGTCATTGAGGTAGACGACGTCGCGGTGGGAATCCACCACCGCGACCCCCAGCGGCATCAGGGCGACGATGCGTTGCAGCATCTGCGCGACGGTGATCCCGGTCCATTCCGTGCTGACCCGCTGCCGGCGCTGGGCCGCTTTCGGCGACAGCCGGGTCCCGGCCGCTACACCGACGGCCAGCCCGAGCACGGACAACACCCCGGCCAGCAACAGCGCCGAGAACACAGTCACATAGCAAATCCTACAAATCTTCCTGAACGCCGCCCTAGCGGAACGAGGCCAAAATCGGACAAGTCACACTCTGCGCTTCAGGTGTTCCACTGCCGTTCACGCGATGTTCGGCCAACAGGCCTATGGATATTGCAAAAGACCGCGACCGGAGTCAGCCGCGCCCCTGGCTGGCAACCGCCGCGGCGCCCGCTGCGGCCGCCTCCGGGTCCAGGTAGGTACCGCCCGGCACCACCGGCCGCAGGTCGGCGTCCAGGTCATAACGCAGCGGAACCCCGGTCGGAATGTTCAGCCCCACCACGTCGTCGTCGGTCATCCCGTCGAGGTATTTGACCAGGGCTCGCAGTGAGTTGCCGTGCGCGACGATCAACACCGTCTTGCCACTGCGCAGGTCCGGGACGATGACATCGGTGAAATACGGCAGAAAGCGGACCACCACGTCGGCCAGGCATTCGGTGAGCGGGCCGCCGCCGATGTTGGCGTACCGCGGGTCGGTGTCCTGGCTGAACTGGCTGCCCCTCTCGATCGGCGGGGGCGGCGTGCCGTAGCTGCGCCGCCAGGTCATGAACTGCTCCTCGCCGTAGCGCTCCTTGGTCTCCGCTTTGTTCAGGCCCTGCAGCGCGCCGTAGTGCCGTTCGTTGAGCCGCCAGCTGCGCCGCACCGGGATCCACAACCGGTCGGCGGCGTCCAGCGCCAGGTGCGCGGTGGTGATCGCGCGGCGCAGCAGCGACGTGTAGAGGACGTCGGGCAGCAGGCCCTGCTCGGAGAGGAGCTCGCCGCTGCGCACCGCCTCGGCCCGACCCTTCTCGGTCAGCCCCACGTCCACCCAACCGGTGAACAGGTTCAGGGCATTCCAGTCGCTCTCGCCGTGGCGGAGCAGCACCAGCGTGGCAGTCTCTCCCATGCCGGCAAGTCTCTCACGGCCCTATTCGTCGTCGTCTTCGTCGATCAGGTGAGCGAACGCCTCGAGGTTCTTCAGCGACTCGCCGCGGGATACCCGCCACTCCCATTCCTTCTGGATCGACGAGCGAAAACCCAACTCCAGCAACGTATTAAAGTCCGAATCGACCGCTTCGAGCACCTGCCCGAGCACCCGGTCGATCTCGTCGGCGTCCACCGACGCCAGCGACATGCGGCCCACCAGGTAGATGTCGCCGACCTTGTCCAGCGTGTAGGCCACCCCGTAGAGACGGCGGTTCCGCTTGAGCAGGAAGCGGTAAACGCCCTCGTGGTTCTCGTCGGGCTTGCGGCACACGAACGCCTCGACGCGCACCGAATGCTCGCCGACGCTCAAGATGGTGTTGGTCTTGAGTTTGCGCTCCCCGGGCAGCTCCACCACCAGCCCGGAGAGGCCGCCGTGCGCCCCCACCTGCTTGGAGTAGGTCAGACCACTGGCCTGCAGCGCGTCCTCGATCACGCGCTCCACAGTGGAGGTCACGCACCCACCCCCCGGCGTTCGGCGGTGTACCCGCTGATCGCCCGGCGATAGCTGGCCAGCAGCGCATCGGTGGTGTTCTCCCAGGAGAACGTGGCCGCGTGCGCGGCGGCCGCGCGGCTCATCGCCTCGGCCTGCGGCGTGCGCAGGCGCAGCATCCGGTCCAGGGCGTCCGCCCATCGGTCGACGTCGTGGCCGGCCACCAGCGTGCCGGTGATCCCGTCGCGCACGGCCACCGGCAGGCCCCCGACCGCCGCGGCGACCACCGGCGTGCCACACGCCTGCGCCTCGACGGCCACCAGACCGAAGGACTCCGAGTAACTCGGCACCGCGACCAGGTTGGCGGCCTGGAACAGGGTGGCCAGGTCGGTGCGGGACTGCGGGGGCAGGAAGGTCACCCGCGCCGCGATGCCCAGGTCGTCGGCCAGCCGTCGCAGCCCGTCCGGGGACGCCAGGCCGCTGCCCGACGGGCCGCCGGCCACCACGATGCGCACGCCGGGCAACTTCGCGGCGGCACGCAACACGATGTCGGGCGCCTTCAGCGGCTGGATCCGCCCCACGAACACCACGACGTCCTCGTCGAGGGGCAATCCCAGCGCGGCCCGCGCCGCCCGACGGTCACCCGGGCGGAACACCTCGAGATCCACCCCGGGGTGGACGACGTCGATGCAGGCCGGGTCGGCGCGGTGGATCGAAATCAATTGCCTGGCTTCGTCTTCGGTGTTGACGATCAGCCGGTCTGCCTCGTCGACGACCTGCTGCTCGCCGACCGTGCGCAGCGGCGGCTCGGGCGCATCCCCCGCCGCCAGCGCCGCGTTCTTCACCGCGGCCAGCGTGTGCGCGGTGTGCACCAGCGGCACCGCCCAGCGGTCGCGGGCCAGCCAGCCGACCTGTCCGGACAGCCAATAATGCGAGTGCACGATGTCGTAATAGCCCGGCTCGTGCGACGCCTCCGCGCGCAGCACCCCGGCGGCGAACGCGCACAGCTGGGTGGGCAGGTCGTATTTGTCCAGGCCCTCGAACGGCCCCGCGACCACGTTGCGCACCAGCACACCGGGCGCCACCCGCGCGACAGGCGGGTCGGCGGACGCGGTGGCCCGGGTGAAGATCTCCACCTCGATGCCCCTCCGCGCCAGGTGCAACGCGGTTTGCAGCACGTAGACGTTCATGCCCCCGGCGTCGCCGGTGCCCGGCTGGGCCAGCGGTGAGGTGTGCACCGCCAACACTGCGACGCGGCGCGGTTTCAGCCGGAAGACGTCTTCGTGCCGCACTCTCTCATCTTTACAGGATGCCGGGCCGGCCAGCCCAACCCCCACGTCGGCTTCGCCCTAAGCGGACGGCTCGTCGGCGGCGACGTCGCGCAGCCTCGCCCCGGCCCGCCGCATCGCGCCGAGCGGGTCGGCGTACAGGCCGCCCAGCGACACGGTGCCCGCGCCGGCCTCCTGCACCCGGTTGCCGAAGACGGTGACGCGGATGTCGCGCGGCGGCAATACCGAACGTTCGGCGAACGCCGCCTCCACGTGCTCCATCGCCTCGGGGTACTCGGTGAAGGCCTGGCCACCAACCACCAGTTCGTCGGGGTTCAGCATGTCGCGCAGCAACGCCACCGCCTCCCCGCGCACGCGGCCGCGCTCGTTCAGCAGCTCTTTGGCCTGTTCGTTGCCGGCCCGGGCCACCCGCAGCAGGTCGGCGGTGCCCGCGGCCGGTGCGTTGGCGCGGCCCGCGGGGGCGAACGGCAGCACCCGCAGCCGGCGCGCGGCGGCCAGCACCGCCTCGTCGCTGACCGTGGACTCCAGCTGGCCGGCGCCCCCGAGCAGCTCCGAGTGGGCGGGCAAGGTGGCGATGGTGCCGGGTCCGCTGGCAGGGCAGTGCACCCGTCCGCCGATCACCAGCGCGTAGCCCACCGTCTCGCGGGCGTAGACGTAGAGACTGGTCGGCGAGCTGGGCAGGAATCGCCGCATGCCGAGCAGGAGCTCCGCGCCGGCCATGGCGTCGACGTGTGAGGCCACCGAGACGGGCAGGCCCAGCGCGTCGGCCAGGACCGGGCCGACCGGCGCCTGCCGCCAGCCCAGCCGTGGGTGGTCGACGTGGCCGGTGGCGCTGTCGACGGTGCCGCCGATCGCGACGCCGACCCAGAGCGGGCGGCGCCGATGCCAACGCCGCAGGTAGCGGGCGGCGCTGTCGGCCAGCGACGCCAGCGCGGGCCCGGCGGGGCTGAGCGGTGTGGGTGTCTCGACGGTGTCGAGCGTGCGACCGAACAGGTCGGTGGCCACGATGCTGGTGGTCCGCGCGCCGATGTGGATGCCCAGCGTCACGAACGGCTCGTGGTTGACCTCGACCGGCACGCGGGGGCGGCCGATCGCGCCGGAGACGGCCAGGTCGGCGCGTTCCCGCAGCAAACCGGCGTCGAGCAGTGCGATGACTTGGCGGTTGACCGTCGCGATGCTCAGCGAGGTGACGCCGGCGATGACGTCACGCCCGACGGGACCGCGCAGCCGGACGGCCCGGAACACCGAGGCGGCCGCGGAGTCGGGGATGTGCAGTGCCGGCGGCAGGATCTGACGGCGTACCGTCCGGTGCCCTTTGATGCCGGCACGGTTGGGCGAATGATGAGGCTGGGTGAGGGTATTCGAGCGCACGAGCGTCCTTTGTCCGATTTTTGTTGGCCGTCACTGGCCACACCTGAAAATCAGGAGCGGCAAAGTGCGCGACAACAACACGCACCCGCCGCGCAAAGACACGCGGTGGTGGTGCTGGACATGGCGCTGAGGTGCACTCCGAAAATTTAGCACGTTCACTAAGGTTGTTTCGATGGTTGGAAATGTCAGGAATGAGCGGGTCGCGGTGGTCACGGGCGCCAGTTCCGGGATCGGGGAGGCGACGGCCCACACCCTTGCTGCGCAGGGCTTTCACGTGGTCGCGGTGGCGCGGCGGGCGGCCCGGATCAACGCCCTGGCCAGGGAGATCGGCGGGACGGCGATTGTGGCCGACGTCACAGACGACGCCTCGGTCGCTTCGCTGGCCGACGAGCTGACCCGGGTCGACGTGCTGGTCAACAACGCGGGCGGGGCCCGCGGGCTCGCACCGGTTATCGACGCCGATCTCGAGCATTGGCGGTGGATGTGGGAGACCAACGTGATGGGCACGCTGCGGGTCACCCGCGCGCTGCTGCCCAAGCTGATCGATTCCGGCGACGGCTTGATCGTCACGGTGACTTCCGTTGCCGCACTTGAGGTTTACGACGGCGGCGCCGGGTATACCGCGGCCAAACACGGCCAGGGAGCGCTGCACCGCACGCTGCGCGGGGAGCTGCTGGGCAAGCCGGTGCGGCTGACCGAGATCGCACCGGGTGCCGTCGAGACCGAGTTTTCGCTGGTTCGCTTCGACGGCGATCAACAGCGCGCCGACGCCGTGTACACGGGCATAACCCCGCTGGTCGCCGAGGACGTCGCCGAGGTGATCGGCTTCGTGGCCTCCCGGCCGCCCCACGTCGACCTCGACCTGATCGTCCTGAAGCCGCGCGATCAGGCGTCGGCCACCCGCTTTAACCGCCGGGGCTAGTGCTCGTGGTCGTGGTCGTCGGTGTGCCGGACAGGCTCGGAGCGGTCGACGGCGTGACCGGCGCGGTGACCGGGATCTGCGTCGACGGCGGACGCGTGGTGGGCGGCGGCAGCGCCGACATCGCCACCCAGGTGTCCCAGTCGACCGCCCAGTCCCAGATGTCACCGTCGGAGTAGGACAGTTGGATCGAGCTTCCGGTCACCTCCACCGGGTCGCCGTACATCGCCGACTGGTAGTACTGCTCCGCGTCGCCGGTCGACAGGTTGATGCAGCCGTTGGTGACGTTGCTGTTGCCCTGCGCGCCCGCGCTGGACGGGTTGGCGTGGATGAATTCGCCGTTATTGGAAATCCGCACCGCCCAACGCTCGTGGGCGTTGGTGTAGCCGGCGGCCGGGTTGGACATGTAGAAGTCCGAGTACTTCTCGGTGACGACGTGGATGCCGTTGCGGGTGACGTTGCGCGCCTTGTCGGCCTCGCCGTAGCTGCAGGGGAAGTCCATGATGACGCCCGCGTCGGTGACGACCTGGATGCGGTGCGAGGAGACCTCGGCCTTCACCACCTGCCGCCGGCCGATGTTGATGTTCAGCGAGATGTCGTCGGCGCCGTACGCGCCGCCGCCGAACGGCACACCGTAGAGCTTGGCGTCGACGTTGACGGTGGTGCCCGCGGGGTAGTACTCGCGGGTGCGGTAGTGCACCCGCGCGCCCGCCGCCTCGTCGGGCAGCCAGGCCCAGCTGCCCTCGACGGGCGGATTCGTGGTGACGGTCAGCGCCTTCTCCACGGCGGCCTTGTCGGTGATCGGCGCGTCGAACTGGATGATGATCGGCGCCGCAACCCCCACCGTCTGCCCGTCGGCCAGCTGGAACGCCCCGCTGATCTTCTTGCTGGGCGACACCGTGGTGAACTTGCCCGCGACCGGGATGGCCTTGCCGTCGTGCCCGACCGCCGACCCGCTCCAGGTGTAGGTCGAGTCGTAGCCCAGCGGCTCGGTGACCGAGTACACCGTGCGGTCGGAGTTGAACTTGCCCGCCACGGCCTTGCCCGCGGAATTCGTCAGCGCCACGTGCTGGAACCAGCCGTCGCTGATCTGGACGCTGATCGGAGCGATCGGCACCACGTTCTCGGTCGCGTCGGCCGGCTGGAACTTCAGCTGCGGCGCGGGCTGCTCCTTCTTCTCGGCCTGCTTGGCCGTGGTGCCGCTGCACGCGGCCAATAGGCTCGGGGCGAAGACTCCCAGTCCGAGGGTCGCCAAGGCCACGCGCCGGTTGATCGGCGGCGGGGTCTGTGACGTGCTCACGAAAGTCAAAGATACCGGGCAAAATCCATCATCTCCGCCGCGACAAATCGGGGTCGGGGCGGTCGTGCGAAGGATTCCGAGCTACAGCCTGCAGCCGAGCAGGACAGGCTCGGGTTTCAGTGTGACACCAAACACATCGTGAACTCCGTCGCGGACGGTGCGGGCCAGTGCGATCACGTCCTCGGTGGTGGCGCCGCCGCGGTTGGTCAGCGCCAGCGCATGCTTGGTGGACAACCGGCACCGGGCCGCCGGGTCGTCGGGATAGCCCTTGGCGAAGCCGGCGCGCTCCACCAGCCATCCGGCGGCCAGCTTGACGCCGTCCGGTGCCGGGTAGTGCGGGACCGGCCCGTCCACGCTGCGGGCCAGCCGCTCGTACGCCTCGGGCGCGACCACCGGGTTGGTGAAGAACGAGCCCCCGCTCCAGGTGTCGTGATCGCCCGGGTCGAGCACCATGCCCTTGCGGCCGCGCAGCGTGAGCACCGCCCGCCGGACCGCCCGGGGGTCGGCACGCTCACCGCCGGCGACGCCCAGTGCGGCCGCGACTTCGCCGTAGCGCAGCGGCGCACTGCGGCCCGAGGCGTCCAGCGCGAACTCGACTTCCAGTACCAGCCAAGGCATTTCGAACGCGGAGTGAGCGGCCCGCTTGAAAACGCTGGTGCGGTAGCCGAAGCCGAGCTCGGCGCCGGGCACCCAGCGGACCTCCCCGCTACCGCGATCCAATATCCGCACCCGGGTGAGGGTGTCGGAGACCTCGGCGCCGTATGCCCCGACGTTCTGCACCGGGGTCGCCCCGGCCGAACCGGGGATCCCGGACAGGCATTCCAGGCCACCCAGACCGTGCTCGATGGCGCTGACCACGACGTCGTCCCAGACCGCACCGGCCTCCGCGCGAACCAGGTTGCCGTCGACGGCGATGCCGCGGTTGGCCAGCCGCACCGCGGTGAGGTCGGTCAGGGTGTCGGCGATCACCAGGTTGGAGCCGCCGGCGAACACCAGCACCGGGCCACGTTCTCCCGCATGGCTTTCGGCGTCCAGCCCCCGCACCACGTCGAGCACCTGCCGGGTGCTGGTGCAGGTGATCAGGCGGCGCGCCACCGGCCCGATCCGCAACGTCGTCAGCGGCGCGAGCGACACCGCCTCGGCGACATGCGCGCCGGCGAATGTCGAACCGGCATCGCTGGATTTCATGGCCCGTAACGGTAGCCTCACCTGCTATGCCGCGTTCATTCGACTTGTCGGCCGACTACGACGGCAGCGTTGAAGAGGTGCACCGGGCCTTCACCGACGAGACCTATTGGCGGGCACGGCTGGCCGGATCCGGTGTCGACCTGGCCACGCTGGAGTCGATGCGGGTCGGCGGCGACACCGGGGACGACGACACCGTCGAGGTGGTGACCATCCAGGTCATCCACAGCCACAATCTGCCGGGGATGGTCACGCAATTGCACAGCGGCGATCTGCGCATCCGCCGCGAGGAGACCTGGGGACCGGTCGCCGACGGCGCGGCGCGGGGCTCCGTGGTCGGCGCGATACTCGACGCCCCTGTGCAGCTCACGGGCACCGCCACGCTGTCGCCGATCCTGGAGACCGGCGGCGCGCGGCTGAGCTTCCGGGCCACCGTGCAGGTACGCGTCCCGATCATCGGCGGCAAGCTGGAGAACATCATCGGCACCCGACTGGCCGAGCTGGTGGCCGCCGAACAACGGTTCACCACCGAGTGGATCGCCGGAATGGCGTGACCTCCCGGGCCTAAGCTGGCGCCCATGCGAATCGCGTTGGCGCAAATCTCCAGCGGCACCGATCCGGACGAGAACCTCCAGCTGGTGCGCGAGTACAGCGGACGGGCCGCCGACGCGGGCGCGGACCTGGTGGTGTTCCCGGAGGCGACCATGTGCCGGTTCGGTGTTCCGTTGGCGCCGGTCGCCGAGCCGCTCGAAGGCCCGTGGGCGACGGGTGTGCGGCGCACCGCGACCGACTGCGCGATCACGGTGATCGCCGGCATGTTCACCCCGGCCGGGGACGGCCGGGTGAAGAACACGTTGATCGCGGCCGGACCCGGCAGCCCCAACGAACCCGACACCCACTACGACAAAATCCACCTTTACGACGCGTTCGGGTTCACCGAGTCGCGCACCGTCGCGCCCGGGCGCGAGCCGGTGGTGATCACGGTCGCCGGCGTCCGGGTGGGGTTGAGCGTCTGTTACGACATCCGCTTCCCGGCGCTGTACATCGAGCTGGCCCGCCGGGGCGCCCAGCTGATCGTCGTAAGCGCGTCCTGGGGCGCGGGCCCGGGCAAGCTCGACCAGTGGACGTTGCTGGCGCGGGCGCGCGCGCTGGACTCGATGACGTACGTCGCGGCCGCCGGCCAGGCCGACCCGGGCGCCCCGCTGACCGATTCGGGCGCGCCCACGGGGGTGGGCGGCAGCCTGGTGGCCTCCCCGTTCGGCGAAGTCGTCGCGTCGGCCGGCTCCGGGCCGGAGTTGGTGGTCGCCGACATCGACGTCGAGCGGGTGGCGAAGGCCCGCGAGAGCATCGCGGTGCTGCGCAACCACTCAGATTTCGCTCAGCTGGATAGGGCAGAATCGGTCGGGTGACGAACCCACAAGGACCACCTAACGACCCGTCGACGTGGGGCCGTCCCGGCAACCAGGGCCACTTCGGCCAGCCCCCCACCGAGCGCCCTACCGAGCGGATCAACACCGGCGGCCCCGCCGCGCCGCCGCCGCCGGCCGCCGGTCCGCTGCCGGGTCAGACCGAGCGGCTCGGTACGCCCCCGCCGAACATGCAGCGGCCCGATTACCCGCCGCCTCCGCCACCGACCCCGCCCGCGGGCCCGACGGAGAAGCTGGCCACGCCCGGTGGGGACACCACGCCGGGGAAGAGGAAGCGCCGCTTCCTGCGCGACCCGCTGTCGGTCGTGCTGGTCTGCATCATCGTGGTCTGCCTGGTGATCGCCGGGCTGGTCGGCGCCGAGTTATACGTCCGCCACGTCGCCAACAGCAAGGTCGCCGAGGCGGTGGCGTGCGAGGTCAAGGACCAGGCCACCGCGTCGTTCGGGGTGGCGCCGCTGATGCTGTGGCAGCAGCTCACCAAGCACTACACCAACATCTCGGTGACGACGGCGGGCAATCAGGTCCGCGACGCCAAGGGCATGAAGATCGACATCAACATCCGCAACGTCCAGCTCAAGAACACCGCGGACTCCAAGGGCACCATCGGGTCGCTCGACGCGAACGTCACGTGGACGTCGGACGGGATCAAGGAATCCGTCCAGAACGCGATTCCGGTGCTCGGCCCGTTCGTGACCAACACGGTGACGACGCATCCCAACGACGGCACCATCGAGCTGAAGGGCATGCTGGACAACCTCACCACCAAGCCGGTGGTGTCGGGCACCGGCCTGCAGCTGCAGATCGTGAGCTTCAACGCGCTCGGGTTCACCATGCCCAAGGAGTCGGTGCAGTCGACGCTGGACGACTTCACGTCGCAGTTCACCAAGAACTACCCGCTGGGCATCCACGCGGACAGCGTCCAGGTCACCCCGACCGGTGTGACCAGTCACTTCTCGACGCAGAACGCCAGCATCCCCACCGGCAACAACAACGACCCCTGCTTCGCCAACCTCTGAGGGTCTAGGCCGTCCGGCAACGATGCGCGCCGGTACGGGGTGTTGTGGGGGTACCGCCCGCTTGCGGGGGAGCGCCGGACCATTCAGCCAAGCCCGTCGAGCACCGCCCGGGTGCCGGACAGGCCGAGCCGGGTGGCGCCCGCGTCCAGCATCGCCAGTGCCGCGGCGGCGTCGCGGATGCCGCCGCTGGCCTTCACGCCCAGCCGGCCGCCGACGGTCTGGCTCATCACGGCGACCGCCCGAACCGAGGCGCCGCCCGCGGGATGGAACCCGGTCGAGGTCTTGACGAAGTCGGCGCCGGCATCCTCGGCCGCGCGGCACACCTGGACCAGCGTGTCCTCGTCCGTCCCGGAGAACAGCACCGCCGACTCCACGATCACCTTGAGCACGGCGCCGGGGACGGCGGCGCGCACGGCCGCGATGTCGGCCCGTACGGCGCCGATGTTGCCGGCCAGCGCGGCGCCGATGTCGATGACCATGTCGACCTCGGCGGCGCCCGATGCCACGGCCTGTTCGGCCTCGTGCGCCTTGACCGCCGAGGTGTGCTTGCCCGACGGGAAACCCGCCACGCTGGCCACGGGTACGCCTCCCCCGGCTCGCACGGCGACGGGCACCATCGACGGCGAGACGCACACGGCGTAGACGCCCAATTCGGCGGCCTCGACGACCAGGGCGGCCACGTCCGCCTCCGTGGCCTCGGGCTTGAGCAGGGTGTGGTCGACCATCGCCGCCAACTGCGCCCGGGTGGGTTTGCTCGCCACTAGAACCTTTCTTCGGGTGCGCCCGGGTTGCACCCGGAGGCCGCCATTTCGGCGTCGTCGACGACGGGCCGCCACGGCTCCAGGTTCCAGCTGGTCTTACCGGGCTCCGCCACCTCGGCGAACTGCCAGTGACAGATGAACTGCGCGCGCATTCCGGGGGTGTCGGCAGTCGGCGACAGCGCCAGCACCTCGCCCCACGCCTCGTCGGCGAGGGCCGAATCGCCGGGCTGCTGCCTGGCGGCCTGCCGGCCAGACGACGTGGGGAAGACCCGCAGGCTGCTCAGGCCGTGCCACTGCCCCCACTCGGTGTGGTCGATGAACGGCGGCGATACCGTGACCGGGTCCGCAGCGACGGCACCCGCCGGGCCCCACAGCGCGACAAGCGCCGCCGCCGGCATCGCCAGCAGGGCTTTCATCCCGCTAGCGCGACTTACCTTGAATTTCCAGCAGCTTCGGCCGCACGTCGACCAGATACACGCCCGCCGCACACGCGGCGATGGCCATCCCGAGTACCCCGAAAACAAAACTCAGGATGGATGTCAGCGCGACAGCCCCACCGAGGATCACCAGCCACACCGGCTTGGTCAGCTTGTCGGCGGCGGTGTATGCATCGGGCCGCTGCAACGCGGCGTGCACGAACGCATATACCGCCGTGACCAAGACGGCGATCTGCAAGACCAGCATGACGGTACCCACGAGGTGGCTCACGCCTTAAGCGTATGCGGGCGCCATCGGAATCGTCGACTCAGAGTTGCCCGAAGGACAACTCCGAGTCGACCGCTCGACTTACTTCTGGGTGACCTTCTTGGCGGCGGCCTTCTTGGCCGGAGCCTTCTTGGCCGGAGCCTTCTTGGCGGGCGCCTTCTTCCCGACGGCCTTCTGCGCCTTCTGGGCGGTCTCGTCGGACTTCTTGGGCAGCTCGATGCCGACCAGCTTGGCCGCGCGCTCACCGACGGCGCGGGTCTGCGATGCGACGGTGCCCAGCGCCTCCTGCGTCAGCTCGACGGCCTGGTCCACGTAGCCCTCGGCGCGGGCGGAGGCGTCGTCCAGACCGGTCTGGCTGCGCAGCCGCTGCAGGGCGGCCTCGCCCCGCTCGACCAGCTCGTTGTACCGGTTGGTCGCCGCGTCCAGGTAGCCCTCGGCCGCCTTGCGCAGTTCCTCGCTGGTGAACCGCTCGCGGAGCTCGCCGAGCTGCTCGGGCAGGTCCTCCTGCAACTTGGTCAGGCGAGCGCGGCTCTCCTCAACCCGGCTGCGGGTGTCCGCGCGGGTCTCTTCTGCGCGGTCACGCAGGTTGGCGATCAATTCGTTGACCGTCGCCAGAGCCAGGTCTGCCGCGCCGAGGGCCGCCAGCAGCGGAGCTCGCAAGTCCTCGATATTCGTGTTGTCCGCCATGGTTTTTCCTTTCATGGTTTTCCGTTATCGGCGTTCTTGGGTTTTCTTCGGTGTTGTTGTGGGAGCCAGGCGCGCCTGTTTCTCCGCCGGCGACTGCCGGATCCTCGCTTCTGGGTAACCCGGGCGGTGGGTGGTTAATACGTCGCCACCCGCTAGCCGTTGGGTTCGGTCGGACACTCCTCGCTGGTTGGTTCGCTGGATTCGTTTTGGTGGGTGAACGATGTGTAGATGTCGAGCAGAACCTGCTTTTGCCGCTCGGTGATCGCGGTATCGGTGATGATGGCGTCGCGCACCTGATTCTTGTCGCTGGGCTCGAGGATCCCGGCCCGCACGTAGAGCACCTCGGCGGAGACCCGCAGCGCCTTCGCGATCTGGTTGAGCACGTCGGCCGAAGGCTTGCGCAATCCACGCTCCACCTGGCTCAGGTAGGGATTGCTGACGCCGGACTTTTCGGCGAGTTGGCGCACCGAGACCTGCGCGAGTTCGCGCTGGCTCCGGATGAAACTACCGATGTCCGATGCCATGTCGGAGGCGGCGTTGGACACCTTGGCGGAGAGCTTCTCCTCGGGCGCCATTGCGTGCTCCTGGCTCGGACGATCGACCGTGACGCCCACAGACTACTACAAGTGCTTGCTATTGCAAGCACTTGTTAGCACTACTAGAAAAGTAGCTGCGCCACGGCGTAGATGACCAGCCCCGCCAACGAGCCCACCACGGTGCCGTTGATCCGGATGAACTGCAGGTCACGGCCCACGTGCAGCTCGATGCGCCGGCTGGCCTCCTCGGCGTCCCAGCGCTCGATGGTGTCGGTGATGATCGCGGTGATCTCCACCCCGTATTGCGAAACCAGGTGCTGGGCCGCGCGCACGATCCAGTTGTCCACCTTGTCGCGCAGGTCGGCGTCATCGCGCAGTGACTCCCCGATGCGGACCACCGTGTCACTGATGCGGGTCCGCAGCGTGCTGGACGGGTCATCCACGCCCTCGAGCACCAGCCGTTTCAGCGTCTTCCAGGCGGTCGCGGCGGCGTTGGCGATCTCGTCGCGCGCCATCAGCTGTTCCTTGATCGCGTCCGCGCGCGCGATGGTCTCCGCGTCGTTTTGCAGGTCGTCGGCGAATTCGAACAAGAACCGGGTGGCCGACCGGCGCAGCTCGTGATCCGGATTCCGACGCACCTTGTCGGTGAAGTCCATCAGCTCACGGTGAATGCGGTCGCCGACCAGGTGGTCGACGAAGCGCGGCGACCACGTCGGGGAGTCGCGCTCGACCACCCGTTGGATGACCTCACCGGCGTTCAGCGACCACTGGAAGGCGCGGTCGGCCAGCAACTGGATCAACGCCTCCTGCCGATTCTCGGCCAGCAGGGTCGCCAATACCCGTCCGACCGGCGGTCCCCACTGCGGCTCGGCGATGCGGCGCACGATCATGCGGTCGATCACCTGCTGGACGTCGTCGTCACGGAGCAGCTCGACCAGCACCCGCAGCACCGTCGCGGTCTCGGCGGCCACCCGCTGGGCGTGCGCGGTCTCTGACAGCCACTTGCCGAGCCGTCCGGGCACCTGGGCGTCTCGCAGCTTGGTCTCCACCACCGGCGCCGACAGGAAGTTCTCCCGGACGAAGGTGCCCAGGCCCTCGCCGAGCTGATCCTTCTTGCGCTTGATGATCGCGGTGTGCGGGATAGGAATGCCCAGCGGATGCCGGAACAGCGCCGTCACCGCGAACCAGTCGGCCAGCGCGCCCACCATCCCGGCCTCGGAGGCGGCTCCGACGTAACCGACCCAGGCGCCGAGGAGGGCGTGGGCCTGGGCCCACCGGCAGGCGAGGAACAGCACGCTGGCGCCGATCAGGAAGCTCAGCGCCACCGCCTTCATCCGGCGCAGCGCCACCCGGCGCTCCGCATCGGCCTGCGGGTCGGCGCCGGCGAAGGATTCGGCGAGCGACGGGTGAGAGCGCCCGGTTCCGGTCGGCGCCGTCGTCGAGTCCGGTCCCGCCGCACGCGGGCCCGGCGCTACACCTCGAGGCGAGGCTCTGTGTACCACCACTCCATCATTCATCGTCCCGACCGATTAGTGTGACCGCACTGTTCACAGCGGCTGCGCCGGCGCGCGGTCGAAGCCCCAAACAGGCGCGCACGCCGTAGTATCGAGGGCGTCTAGTGAATGGGAAATCGGCGACAGTGGCAGAGCGAACATTGGCTGTGGCGGCCAAGACGGATGGTCGCAAGCGGCGCTGGCACCAGCACAAGGTGGAGCGCCGCAACGAGTTGGTAGACGGCACGATCGACGCCATTCGGCGGCACGGCGGCGCATTGAGCATGGACGAGATCGCCGCGGAGATCGGCGTCTCCAAGACGGTGCTGTACCGCTATTTCGTCGACAAGAACGACCTGACCACCGCCGTGATGATGCGGTTCACCCAAACCACCCTGATTCCCAACATGGCCGCGGCGCTGACGTCCAACCTGGACGGCTTCGACCTGACCCGCGAGGTGATCCGGGTGTACGTCGAAACCGTCGCGAACGAGCCCGAGCCGTATCGCTTCGTGATGTCCAACAGCTCCGCCAGCAAGAGCAAGGTGATCGCGGACTCCGAACGGATCATCGCCCGCATGCTGGCTGTGCTGATGCGCCGCCGCATGCAGCAGGCGGGGATGGACACCGGTGGCGCGGAGCCGTGGGCCTACCTGATCGTCGGCGGCGTGCAGCTGGCCACGCACTCGTGGATGTCCTCCCCGCGCATGAGCCGCGACGAGTTGATCGACTACCTGACGATGCTGAGCTGGAACGCGCTGAAGGGCATCGTCGAGGTCGGCGGGTCGCTGGAGAAGTTCCGCGAAGAACCCCATCCGTCGCCGATCGTGCCGCCTCGCGAGCATGCGGATCGATCCCCGCTCTAGCGAACTCCGGAACGCAGCGCAGCTGGCCGATTTTGTCAATGCGGCTCGCCTCGTGTGACGCTATGACCCGCTAGCGAGGACGACGTGCATCGCCGCAGCGACTAACATGCAGGGGATGCATCGGGGGTGACGCAGGGTTGCGTCGTGCTGGCCGACGATCCCTGCCTCCGCATAACGAAAGGCTCTTCTCGACATGTCCGTGCAGCTCACGCCGCATTTTGGAAACGTGCAAGCCCACTACGACTTGTCCGACGACTTCTTCCGCCTGTTCCTGGACCCGACCCAGACGTACAGCTGCGCCTACTTCGAGCGTGACGACATGACCCTGGAAGAGGCGCAGCTGGCCAAAATCGATCTGGCGCTGGGCAAGTTGAAGCTCGAGCCGGGGATGACGCTGCTCGACATCGGCTGCGGCTGGGGCGCCACCATGCGGCGGGCCATTGAGAAGTACGACGTGAACGTCGTGGGCCTGACATTGTCGGAGAACCAGGCCGAGCATGTGCAGAAGACGTTCGACCAGATGGACACGCCCCGCACCCGGCGGGTGCTGTTGGAGGGGTGGGAGAAGTTCCACGAGCCCGTCGACCGCATCGTCTCGATCGGCGCCTTCGAGCACTTCGGCCGCCAGCGCTACGGGCGCTTCTTCAAGATGGCCTACCAGGCGCTGCCGTCCGACGGGGTGATGTTGCTGCACACCATCGTTCGCCCGTCCTTCAAAGACGCCCGGGCGCGGGGCATGAAGCTGACCCACGAGATCGTGCACTTCTCGCAGTTCATCTTGACCGAGATCTTCCCCGGCGGGTGGCTGCCGACACCGCAGACCGTCGGCGAGTACGCGGTCACGGCCGGCTTCGAGCTGACCCGGGTCCACTCGCTGCAGCTGCACTACGCGAGGACCCTGGAGACCTGGGCTGCCGCCCTCGAGGCCAATCGCGAGCAGGCCGTCGCCGTCCAGTCACAAGAGGTCTACGACCGCTACATGAAGTACCTGACCGGCTGCGCGAAGCTGTTCCGCCAGGGTTACACGGACGTCGACCAGTTCACGCTGGAAAAGTAGCGGTCCCCGGCCCCTCGCCACCTACTTCACGAGGGTGAACTGCCCGACATTGCTGATGCCCTTGCGGAAGAAGTTCTCACAGCCGGTCAGGTAGTGCATGTACTTGCCGTAGACCTCTTCGGACTGCAGCTCGACCGCCTGCTCGCGGTTGGCCTCCAGGTTGGCCGCCCAGATATTGAGCGTGCGCTCGTAGTGCTCCTGCAGCAATTGGACCTGCTGCACGGAGAACCCCGCTTCGCCGGCGAACCTGAAGATGTCTTCCTGCGCCGGCAATTGTCCGCCCGGGAAAATTTCAGTGCCAATGAAGCGCGCGAATCGAAGATCATTCATGGTGATGGAGACGCCGCGTTCGTACTGCTGTTTCTGGGTGTAGGTCAAAATGGTATGCAATAACATGCGGCCGTCGTCGGGAAGAATGTTATAGGCGCGTCCGAAGAACGCGGCGTACCGCTCCATCTTGAAAGCCTCGAAGGCGCCGATGGTGACGATCCGGTCGACCTTGTCCTCGAACTCTTCCCAGCCCTGCAGCCGCACCTCCACGGTGCGATTCGTCGGCAATCCAGCCAGCTTGTTCTTGCTGTATTCGAACTGGTTGCGGCTCAGCGTGATTCCGATGACATTGACGTCAAATTTCTCCACGGCCCGTTTCATCGCCCCGCCCCAGCCGCAGCCGATGTCCAGCAGCGTCATCCCGGGCTCGAGGTTCAGTTTTCCCAGCGCCAGGTCGAACTTAGCGATTTGGGCCTCTTCGAGGCTCATATCTTCTTGCGCGAAATATGCACAGGTATAGGCCATCGTCGGGTCTAGAAACAACGCGAAGAATTCATTCGAGACGTCATAGATCGACTGCGATTCCTCGTAAAATGGCTCCAACGCCGACATTCCCGCTCCAGTCCTGTTGCTCACTATTGAACGCCAGAATAGTAACGGACGGGCTGGGCGCTCGCCCGCCGGGCCCGACCGCGCTATCAGTAGGTGTAGAAACCCTGGCCGGTCTTCTTGCCCAGCCGGCCCGCCTCCACCATGCGCAGCAACAGAGGCGGCGGGCCGTACTGCGGTTCCTTGAATTCCTCGAACATCTTGTCCGCGATCAGCTTGAGGGTGTCCAGGCCCACCAGGTCGGACAGCCGCAGCGGGCCCATCGGGTGGGACAGCCCGGCGACGACGGCCTTGTCGACGTCCTCGATGGTGGCGAAACCGGCCTCCACCATGCGAATCGCCGACAGCAGGTAGGGAACCAGCAACGCGTTGACCACAAAGCCGGACCGGTCCGAGCAGCGCACCACCTGCTTGCCCAGGACGGCGCTCGCGAACTCCTCGGTGCGCGCGGCGGCGGCCTCGTCGGTGACCAACGTGCTGACCAACTCGACCAGCGGCAGCACCGGCACGGGGTTGAAGAAGTGCAGGCCCAGCACTCGTTGCGGGTTCTTGGTGGCCGCGGCGATCTTCATGATCGGAATGCTGGAGGTGTTGGACGCCAGGACGGCGTCGGGGTCGCTGATGGCGCGGTCGAGTTCGGCGAAGATGTCCGCCTTGACGGCCTCGTCCTCGATGATCGCCTCGATGACCAGTTGGCGGTCGGCGAGGTCCTTCAGGTCGGTGGTGAAGGTGAGCTTGCTCAGCGCGCGGTCGCGCTCGCGCTCGGTGACCTTCCCCGCGCTGACGCCGCGTTCCAGGGACTTCATGATGCGGTTGCGTCCGGCCGTGATCAGGGCGTCGGTGGTCTCGAAGACCGTCACGTCGACACCGGCGCGCACCGAGACCTCGGCGATGCCGGATCCCATCTGGCCTGCCCCGACAACCCCTACCCGCTGAATCGCTGCGTCGCTCACTGTCATCTCTTTCGGCGTCGTATCGTCTTGCACCGCAATAGGCCCCGCCCAGGTTCAGCTGGGCGGGGCCTACGCTACTTCATCGCCGAACAGGCGCGGAATCGCGTCAACTGGGCCGCAGAAGACCGATTCCGCGCCTGCTCAGCACCCCTCAGTGACTCGGGGGATCGCGGGCCAAGCCCGCTCGTCCTCAGTGAAACTGACCCTCTTCGGTGGAGCCGGTCAGCGCCGTGGTCGACGAGGTGGGGTCGACCGTGGTGGCGATGCGGTCGAAGTAACCGGCACCGACCTCACGCTGGTGCTTGGTCGCGGTGTAACCGCGCTCCTCGGCGGCGAACTCGCGCTCCTGCAGCTCCACGTACGCGCTCATCTGGTTGCGGGCGTAGCCGTATGCCAGATCGAACATCGAGTAGTTCAGCGCGTGGAAGCCGGCCAGCGTGATGAACTGGAACTTGAATCCCATTGCGCCGAGCTCCTTTTGGAACTTCGCGATGGTGGAGTCGTCGAGGTGCTTCTTCCAGTTGAACGACGGCGAGCAGTTGTAGGCCAGCATCTGGTCGGGGAACTCGGACTTGACGCCCTCGGCGAACTTGGCGGCGAGCTCGAGGTCCGGGGTCCCGGTCTCCATCCAGATCAGGTCGGAGTACGGCGCGTAGGCCTTGGCCCGGGCGATGCAGGGCTCGAGGCCGTTCTTGACCCGGTAGAAGCCCTCCTTGGTCCGCTCACCGGTGATGAACGGCTGGTCGCGCTCGTCGACGTCCGAGGTGATCAGGGTGGCCGCCTCGGCGTCGGTGCGGGCGATCACCACGGTCGGCACGTCGGCGACGTCGGCCGCCAGGCGGGCCGAGGTCAGGGTGCGGATGTGCTGCTGGGTCGGGATGAGCACCTTGCCACCGAGGTGGCCGCACTTCTTCTCCGACGCGAGCTGGTCCTCCCAGTGCGACCCCGCGACGCCGGCGGCGATCATCGCCTTCTGCAACTCGTAGACGTTCAGCGCACCACCGAATCCGGCCTCGCCGTCGGCGACGATCGGCGCCAGCCAGTTCTCCACCGAGGTGTCGCCCTCCACGCGGGCGATCTCGTCGGCGCGCAGCAGCGCGTTGTTGATGCGCCGCACCACCTGGGGCACCGAGTTGGCCGGGTACAGGCTCTGGTCGGGGTAGGTGTGGCCGGACAGGTTGGCGTCACCGGCGACCTGCCAACCCGACAGGTAGATGGCCTTCAGGCCGGCGCGGACCTGCTGGACGGCCATGTTGCCGGTCAGCGCACCGAGCGCGTTGATGTACTCCAGGTCGTGCAGCTGCTCCCAGAGCACCTCGGCACCGCGGCGGGCCAGCGTGTGCTCCTCGACGACGCTGCCCTGCAGGGCGACGACGTCCTTAGCGGTGTAGGTACGGCTGACGTCCTTCCAGCGCGGGTTGGTGTCCCAGTCCTTCTGGATCTCTTCGGCGCTCTTGGGGGTGCCAACGGCAGACATTGCGCATGCTCCTTAACGATCTTCACTACTGAGGTTGATGAACGCTTCACCGGCGGTAGCTAGCGGCTCAACTTCGCTGGTGTGCTAACTCGAAGATGGCACAGCCTGACCACGCATTTCCACCCCTTTCATTTGCCAATTTCGGCAACGACAAGGTGCGGATTAGCAAATCTTGCGAAGATGAACGGCAACTGAACCGTTTCAGAATCTACCCGCCGGTAACCAGAATCCGCAGGTCAGCCGGTGAATTAACGGGACGCTTGTCCGGTTAGAGGTTGAACAGCGCGGCGACGGCTTTGGTCTCTTCGCCGACCGCATATGTGAGCGTCGTAACAGGCCGATCGACGAGCCCGGGACCGAACTGGTCGGTCGATCCGGCCGGGTGGAGGTGCGAGATGATCTCCAGCTTGTCGCCCAGGGCCACCGGCGCCTCGTGCTCAATCGTGATGCGCAGCGGCCGCGCCATCAGCGCCAGGTGAGACGCCAGGTAGTCCTCGACGACGCTCCAATAGACCGAGTTGTTCATGTGGTCGAACAGGTCGATGTCGGTGACCCGCACGGGGAACTCGTGGATCTCCACCGCGTCGTCGCGGCTGCCCGGCTTGAGGTAGCCCTTCCACCGCAACCGGTCGACCGACGTCGTCTTGTGCAGGCCCGCCAGGAAGTCGTCGGAGATGCGCGACGGCATCTGGGTCTCCCGGTTGATGTTGATCCAGAACGCCTCGGACTCGATCAGCCCGCCCTTGCGTCCGTCGACGCGGACCCGCATCTCACACCACCGGTTGGAGGTGCCCGAACACCACCGCCGGCACCGCAGCATGTCCTGGAATTCGATCGGACGGAGCAGGTCGACCATGGTGCGCCGGACGATCCACAGCGGGTGCGTCTCCTCGAAACCCATCTCCCGCAGCTGGTCCTGGCCGATGTCCTGGATGTGCCGCGCGGCCGCATCCAGCCGCAGCCGGCCCGTGCGGTCGATGTCGGCCACCCGCAGCGGCCACTCGCGATCGAACACGTCGGGGTGACCGTCGGGCACCGGCATCAGTTCTTTGTCCAGGCTCACGGCTCCGCTCCCATTTCCTCCTCGTGCGCGCCCCGCGGTTAGCGCCCTGGGGCCTCCGTTGCGAATCATGCCAACGACCTGGGCCAAAAACCAATCGCGACGCGATCGCGGCCGATGCGAACTCTGCCAACTTCCGCTTAGCAGCGCCGGTACCCTGGGTGAGGTGTCCAAGACGTTCGTGGGCTCCCGGGTCCGCCAGCTGCGCAACGAGCGCGGGTTCTCGCAGGCCGCCCTGGCCCAGATGCTGGAGATCTCGCCGAGCTACCTCAACCAGATCGAGCATGACGTCCGCCCCCTGACGGTGGCGGTGCTGCTGCGGATCACCGAGGTGTTCGGCGTGGACGCGACCTTCTTCGCTCCCCAGGACGACACCCGGCTGGTCGCCGAGCTGCGCGAGGTCACCATGGACCGCGACTTGGACATCGACGTCGACCCGACCGAGGTGGCCGAGATGGTCAGCGCGCACCCCACCCTGGCCCGGGCGGTGGTCAACCTGCACCGGCGCTACCGGATCACCACGGCGCAACTGGCCGCCGCCACCGAGGAGCGGTATTCCGACGGCAGCGGCACCGGGTCGATCACCATGCCGCACGAAGAGGTGCGCGACTACTTCTACCAACGCCAGAACTACCTGCACGAGCTGGACACGGCCGCCGAAGACCTGACGATCCAGATGCGGCTGCACCACGGGGACCTGGCCCGCGAGCTCAATCGCCGGCTGACCGAAGTGCACGGCGTGCACATCAACAGGCGCATCGATCTCGGCGACACCGTGCTGCACCGGTATGACCCCGCAACGAAGACCCTGGAGATCAGCAACCACCTGTCGCTGGGGCAGCAGGTCTTCAAGATGGCCGCCGAGTTGGCCTACCTCGAATACGGCGACCTGATCGACGCGCTGGTCGAGGAGGGCAAGTTCACCAGCGAGGAGTCGCACACGCTGGCCCGGCTCGGGCTGGCGAACTACTTCGCCGCGGCCGCGGTGCTGCCCTATCGCCAGTTCCACGACGTGTCGGAGAATTTCCGCTACGACGTGGAGCGGTTGTCCTCGTTCTATTCGGTGAGCTATGAGACCATCGCGCACCGGCTTTCGACGATGCAACGGCCGTCGATGCGCGGGGTGCCGTTCTCGTTCGTCCGGGTGGACCGGGCGGGAAACATGTCAAAACGCCAGTCCGCCACCGGTTTTCACTTCTCCTCCAGCGGCGGCACCTGCCCGCTGTGGAACGTCTACGAGACGTTCGCCAACCCGGGCAAGATCCTGGTCCAGATCGCCCAGATGCCCGACGGCCGCAACTACATGTGGGTGGCCCGCACGGTGGAGCGCCGCGCAGCCCGGTATGGTCAGCCGGGTAAAACCTTCGCGATCGGGCTGGGTTGCGAGCTTCGCCACGCGCACCGGCTGGTCTACTCGGAAGGACTCGACGTCTCGGGGGATTCAGGAACAGTGGCCACACCGATCGGCGCGGGCTGCCGGGTCTGCGAACGTGACAACTGCCCGCAGCGGGCGTTCCCGGCCCTGGGCCGCGCGCTGGATCTCGACGAACACCGCAGCACCGTCTCCCCGTACCTGGTGAAGCAACCGTGACCGGGCCGCAGCAGGGCCGCATCCCGTCGGGACGGTTCCGCGAACTGGGCCCGGTCAACTGGGTGCTGGCGAAGCTGGCCGCGCGCACGGTGCGGGCTCCCGAGATGCACCTGTTCACCACGCTGGGCCAGCACCGGTTGCTGTTTCTGGCGTGGAGTGTCTACAGCGGCCGCGTCCTGCGCGGCCGGCTGCCGGCGGTTGACACCGAGCTGGTGATCCTGCGGGTCGCGCATGTGCGCGCCTGCGAATACGAGCTGCAGCACCATCGCCGGATGGCGGCCAAGCAGGGCCTGAACGCGGATCTGCAGGCCGCGATCTTCGCGTGGCCCGAGCGGCTGGACCGGGTCGAGGCGCGCCTGACGGTGCGGCAGCAGGCGCTGCTGGCGGCGACGGACGAGTTCATCAAGGACCGCACCATCGCCGACGCGACTTGGCGGCAGCTCGCCGAGCACCTCGACCGGCGTCAGCTGATCGAATTCTGTTTGCTGGCAAGTCAATACGACGGGCTGGCCGCGACGATGGCGGCGCTGGACATCCCGCTGGACAACCCGCGCTAACCCGCGGTCAGAGGTAGACGCTGGCGAACACGGCCAGCGTCAGCAGCAGCGGCGGCACGGACAGCGCGAAGCCGAAGCCCGACCAGGCGTATTTGCGGCGTCGGCGCAGCAGCGAGGCCCACGTCGTGGCGCAGACGGCCAGGGCAAGCGAGAGCAGCAACACCGTGGGCGCCCACCTCTCCACCGCCGCGTTGTCGTCGGCGATCGAGAAGGCGGCCAGCCACAGGACATAGCCCGCGGCCAGCCCGCCGACGGCCCCCACAACGACGTCGCTGCGCACGCGGCCTCAGAAGTTGATCATGTGGCCGACCAGGCCGTGGAAGCACTCCTGCAGCGCCTCGGACAGGGTCGGGTGGGTGTGCACGTTGCGCGCCAGCTCGGTGGCGGTCAGGTCCCACTTCTGCGCCAGCGTCAGCTCGGGCAGCAGCTCGGACACGTCGGGGCCGATCAGGTGTCCACCCAGCAGCTCGAGGTGCTTGGCGTCGGCGACCAGCTTGACGAAGCCGGTGGGGTCGCCCAGGCCGTGGGCCTTGCCGTTGGCGGTGAACGGGAACTTGGCCACCACCACGTCGTAGCCTTCGTCGCGGGCCTGCTGTTCGGTCAGTCCGAAGCTGGCCACCTGGGGCTGGCAGAACGTCGCCCGCGGCAGCATCCGGTAGTCACCGAGCGCCAAAGTCTCTGCGCCGGCGATGGTTTCGGCCGCCACCACGCCCATGGCCTCGGCCACGTGGGCCAGCATCAGCTTTCCGGTGACGTCGCCGATGGCGTAGATGTGGCCGACGCTGGTGATCATGTAGTCGTTGATGCCGATGGCCTTGCGGTCGGTCAGCGCGACCCCGGTCTTCTCCAGGCCGTAGCCCTCGACGTTGGGCGCGAAACCGATGGCCTGCAACACTTTCGCGGCCTTGATCTCCTGCGTGTTGCCGTCCTTGCTGACGACGACGGTGACCTCGGTGCCGCTGTCGTTGATGGACTCGACCTTGGTGCCGGTGAGGATCTTGATGCCCAGCTTCTTGAACTGCTTCTCGATCTCCTTGGAGACGTCGGCGTCCTCGTTGGGCAGCGCGCGCGGCAGAAACTCCACGATGGTCACGTCAACGCCGTAGTTCTTCATGACGTAGCCGAACTCCATGCCGATCGCGCCGGCGCCGGCGATGACGATCGACTCGGGCAGCTCGCGGGACAGGATCTGCTCTTCGTAGGTGACCACGTTGGCCGACAGCGACGTTCCGGGGACCAACCGGGTGCTGCTGCCGGTGGCGATGATGGCGTTGTCGAACGTCACCGTCTCGGTCCCACCGTCGTTGAGGTCGACGGACACCGTGTTGGCGTCGGTGAACCGGCCGTAGCCGTGGATCTCGGTGATCTTGTTCTTCTTCATCAGGAAGTGCACGCCCGCCACCCGGCCCTCGGCCACCTTGCGGCTGCGGTCGAAGGCGGCGCCGTAGTCGAACGTGGCGTCGCCGCTCATCCCGAAGGTCTTGGCCTCTTTGGTGAAGATGTGTACCAACTCGGCGTTGCGCAGCAACGCCTTCGAGGGGATGCAGCCGACGTTGAGGCAGACTCCGCCCCAGTACTTCGGCTCGATGATTCCAGTGTTCAGGCCGAGCTGTGCGGCGCGGATGGCTGCGACATATCCGCCGGGACCGGCCCCGAGGACGACGACGTCAAAATGGGTCACGGCCCCTACCCTAGTGGCCGCCCGGGCCGGGCGTTAATACGGAACGAGGCCGACGAGACAGTGGCCCACCCGGGCGCAGTGGTAGTACCCGTCCAGCGGCGCCGCGGCGGCCAGGGAGGCGAACGGCCCCGACATCACCGCCAGCGACAGCGCGGCGACCAGCGGCCTGCCCTCGACCATCGCCAGCAACACGCCGGCGACCGCGCACGCCACCACGTAGACCAGGATGACGAACAGCGCCGGGGTCACGTCGGCCGAGTGGTACCACCAATAGAACAGGCCGAACCCGACGACGGCGGCCACGGACCACACGCCGAGGACCACCAGCAGCAGCTTCCACCACTTGAGGTAGAGGTAGCGCCCGGGAACGGTGACCGGTTGCACCGGCGTGACAGCGGAGTCGGCGCCGGAATCCCCCTCCTCGGCGGCCGGCGCGGGCGTCTCGGGTGCGCCGTTTGCCGCGGAGGGCTCCTCACCGCCGTCTTCGTCGGAGTCCGAGAAGTCCGGCACCCACGACTGCGTCCCGGTGTCCTCGTCGGAATCGGAGAAGTCCGGCACCCACGATTGGGTGCCGGGGCTCGACGGGGTTTCGTCGTCAGCCACGAGCGGTCACCTGCAGGGCGACGAGCACACCGAACCAGCCGGGCGCCAGGGCCAGGACGAACGCGCCCAGCATCGTCACCCAGCGGCGTCCGGAGAACAGGATCGTCACCAGCGCTGCCGCGCTGGGAATCCCGACCACCGATGCCAGGGCGAAGGCCGGGCGGACGCTCGGATGGGCGGCCACGGCGAATCCCACCCCGGCCAGCAACCCGACCGCGGCGCCGATCAGCATGGCCGCGGCCAGTGACCGCGGACGCGGGAGGGGGATCACGATTTCGACATTACTGGGGTCGCCGGGCCGGAGGGCATGTTCGGAATGCCGCGTCCGCCACCACCTCGCCGCGCACGCTGGGGCGTACGCCCCGTTCGTAATCGGTGCCGGTGATCACCGGCGCCCGCCGCAGCTCGGCCTGTTCGTCGTCGGTGAAGACGCGGCCACGGGACAGGAACCGCACCCCCTCGGGCGCCTCCAGGCTGAACCCGCCGCCCCGGCCGGGGACCGCGTCGATGACCAGCTGCGTGTGCTTCCAGGTCTCGTACTGCGGACCCGAGATCCACACCGGCACCCCGTCTCCGACGTCGAGCACGCCCAGCAGCACGTCGCGGTCACCGACCAGGAAGTCCCCGCGCGGGAAGCACATCGGCGACGAGCCGTCGCAGCAGCCGCCGGACTGGTGGAACATCACGGGACCGTGGCGGTCCTGCAGGCGCGCCAGCAGTTCGGCGGCGCCGGCGGTGATCACGACTCCTGGCGGGGGCCCGGGCTCCATCTAGAAGAATCCCTGCGCCTTCTCGGAGTAGGACACCATCAGGTTCTTGGTCTGCTGGTAGTGGTCGAGCATCATCTTGTGGTTCTCCCGGCCGATGCCCGACTGCTTGTAGCCGCCGAACGCGGCGTGGGCGGGATAGGCGTGATAGCAGTTCACCCACACCCGGCCGGCCTGGATGTCGCGCCCGGCCCGGTAGGCGGTGTTGCCGTCGCGGCTCCACACCCCCGCACCCAGCCCGTAGAGTGTGTCGTTGGCGATCGAGATCGCGTCGTCGTAGTCGGAGAACGACGTCACCGCGACCACCGGACCGAAGATCTCCTCCTGGAAGATCCGCATCTTGTTGTTGCCGGCGAAGATGGTCGGCTGCATGTAGTAGCCCCCGGACAGATCGCCGCCCAGCTCGGCGCGCTCCCCGCCGGTGATGACCTTGGCGCCCTCGTCCTTGCCGATCTCGATGTAGGACAACACCTTTTCCAGCTGGTCGTTGGATGCCTGCGAGCCCAGCATGGTCTCGGTGTCCAGCGGATCACCTTGGCGCACCGCTTTGGTCCGGATCGCGGCCAGCTCGAGGAACTCGTCGTAGATGTCGGACTGGATCAGGCTGCGCGACGGGCAGGTGCACACCTCGCCCTGGTTGAGGGCGAACATGGTGAAACCCTCGAGCGCCTTGTCCTGGAAGTCGTCCGCCTTGGCCATCACGTCGGAGAAGAACACGTTGGGGCTCTTGCCGCCGAGCTCCAGCGTGACCGGGATCAGGTTCTGGGAGGCGTACTGCATGATCAGCCGCCCGGTGGTGGTCTCACCGGTGAACGCGATCTTGGCGATCCGGTTGCTCGAGGCCAGCGGCTTGCCCGCCTCGGCGCCGAACCCGTTGACGACGTTGACGACACCGGGGGGCAACAGGTCGCCGATCAGCGACATCAGGTAGAGCACCGAGACCGGCGTCTGCTCGGCGGGTTTGAGCACCACCGCGTTGCCCGCCGCCAGCGCGGGCGCCAGCTTCCAGGTGGCCATCAGGATCGGGAAGTTCCACGGGATGATCTGCCCGACCACGCCGAGCGGCTCGTGGAAGTGGTAGGCGACGGTGTTCTCGTCGATCTGGGACAGCGAACCCTCCTGCGCGCGGATGGCCCCGGCGAAGTAGCGGAAGTGGTCGACCGCCAGCGTGATGTCGGCGCCGAGCGCCTCGCGGATCGGTTTGCCGTTGTCCCACACCTCGGCCACCGCCACCGCGGCCTTGTGCTCCTCGATCCGGTCGGCGATCTTGTTCAGGATTGCCGCCCGCTCGGCCGGCGGGGTCTTGCCCCAGGCCGGCGCCGCCCCGTGGGCGGCGTCGAGCGCCTTGTCGACGTCGGCCTCGTCGGAGCGGGCCACCTCGCAGAACGGCTGGCCGGTGACCGGCGTCGGGTTCTCGAAGTAGCGGCCCTGCGCGGGCGGGACCCACTCGCCCCCGATGAAGTTGTCATAGCGGGATTCGTACGACATCAACGCCCCAGCAGAACCTGGACGTGCGAAAACAGTCATCTGCTCTCACCCCTCGTTCGCCTGTGTAATACACCTCACACTACCGCCGGAGGCCACAATGGCTTCCATGACGTCACAAGCCGCCGCTCCCCCCGACGACGCCCAAGACCCCTACCTGTGGCTCGAGGACGTCACCGGCGACGAGGCGCTGGACTGGGTGCGCGCGCGTAACGAACCGACGCTGGCGACGTTTTGCGACGCGGACTTCGAGCGGATGCGCGCCCAGGCGCTCGAGGTGCTCGACACCGACGCCCGCATCCCCTACGTGGTCCGCCGCGGCGCGTATCTGTACAACTTCTGGCGCGACGCCGCCAACCCGCGCGGGTTGTGGCGGCGTACCACGCTGGACAGCTATCGCAGCGATTCTCCCGAGTGGGACGTGCTGATCGACGTCGATGAACTGGGGCGGGCTGACAACCAGAACTGGGTGTGGGCCGGCGCGGGGGTGATCGAACCGGAGTACACGCGCGCGCTGGTCGCGCTGTCCAGGGGCGGCTCGGACGCCTCGATCGTGCGCGAATTCGACATGGGGACCCGTGAATTCGTCGCCGGTGGATTCCAGTTGCCGGAGGCCAAGTCGCAGCTCGCCTGGGTGGACGCCGACACCGTCCTGGTGGGCACGGATTTCGGCGACGACTCGCTCACCGACTCGGGTTACCCGCGGGTGATCAAGCGGTGGCGCCGGGGCACCCCGCTCACCGACGCGGAGACCGTGTTCGAGGGCGCCCGCACCGACGTGCGGGTGTCCGCCTCGGTGGATCGCACTCCCGGCTTCGGGCGCACCCTGCTGGGGCGGGCCCTCGACTTCTGGAACGAGGAGGTCTACGAATTGCGGGGGCCGGAGCTGATCCGCATTGACGCGCCCACCGACGCCAGCTTGTCGATACACCGGCAGTGGCTCTTGATCGAGCTGCGCACGGATTGGTTCTACGGCGCACAGAACTATCCCGCGGGCGCCCTGCTGGCGGCCGACTACGACGAATTCCTTTCGGGCACCGCAGAATTGAGCGTGGTGTTCGAGCCCGACGAGCACACCGCGCTGAATCACTACGCGTGGACGCGGGACCGCCTGCTGTTGGTCACCCTCGCCGACGTGGCCAGCCGGGTGGAGATCGTCACGCCGCCCTCGCGTGACGTCCCCCAGAGCCCGGCTTCGCCGCGCTTGCGATCGTCACGGAGTGACTGGCGGCGCGAGCCGGTCGCCGGGATACCGCCGGCGACCCACACCGTCGTCGTCGGCGCCGACGACACCGGCGACGAGTTCTTCCTCGACTCCAGCGGCTTCGTCACCCCCTCGCGGCTGCTGCGCGGCGCCGGCGAGGGGCCGCTGGAACAGATCAAGTCCGCGCCGGCCTTCTTCGACGCCGAAAACATCACGGTGGCACAGCATTTCGTGGCATCCGACGACGGCACCCAGATCCCGTACTTCGTGGTGCGGCCCGCCGGCGCCCAAGGCCCCGGGCCGACCATGCTGTACGGGTACGGCGGGTTCGAATCCGCCAACACCCCCGCCTACAGTGGCGTGCTCGGCCGGCTGTGGCTGGCCCGCGGCGGCACCTACGTGCTGGCCAACATCCGCGGCGGCGGGGAGTACGGGCCCGGCTGGCACACCCAGGCGATGCGCGAGGGCAGGCACAAGGTGGCCGAGGACTTCGCCGCCGTGGCAACCGATCTGGTGAACCGTGGCATCACTACCGTCGACCGACTGGGCGCGCAGGGCGGCAGCAACGGCGGCCTGCTGATAGGCATCATGCTGACCCAGTACCCGGAGCGGTTCGGCGCGCTGGTCTGCAGCGTGCCGCTGCTGGACATGAAGCGCTACCACCTGCTGCTCGCGGGCGCCTCGTGGATGGCCGAATACGGCGACCCGGACAATCCGGAGGACTGGGCGTTCATCTCCGAATACTCGCCCTACCAGAACATTACGGCCACGCGCCACTACCCGCCGGTGCTGATGACCACGTCCACCCGTGACGACCGGGTGCATCCGGGCCACGCCCGCAAGATGACGGCGGCGCTACAGGCCGCGGGACATCCGGTCTATTACTACGAGAACATCGAGGGCGGGCACGCCGGCGCGGCCGACAACCAGCAGGTCGCCTTCAAGGCCGCGCTTACCTATTCGTTCCTGTGGCGGATGCTGGCACCCCCGACGTAAAAACCGGGGTCCTGCCTCCGCTGTCCAGGATCCCGTCGGCGAGTGGACGCGCGCCAGGGCCGGCAGCCCGCTGTTGAGAGGACCAACGTCCTCACTCGGCCTTGTCGACGTCGCTCGCCGTCCCGACCCATAAGATCGTCGACGTGTCAGCGACCCAACGCATCGAGCTCACCCTGCTGGCGACCGGATTGATCTTCATCCTGGTTTCGGCGGCGCAGGCACGCTACCGCTTCATCCGTCACCGCCGCGCGGGCCGGCGGTTCTACTGGGCGACCGCGATCATCGGCACCGTCTGTTTCGCGATCGGCACCGGCAGGATCTGGCCGAACGCCGTCTGCGTGGCGCTGATCTTCTCCGGCCTGCTCGTCCTGTCGGCCTACCTGACGACGCCGTATCTCAAGATCGGCGGCCGGATCTATGCGTCGTCACCGGAGAACCGTCAGCCCGACCCGTAAGGACGCCATGACCGCACCCGACTTCGAGACGCTGCTCTATACGACGGCCGGCCCGGTCGCCACCATCACGCTGAACCGTCCCGAGCAGCTCAACACCATCGTGCCGCCGATGCCGGACGAGATCGAAGCGGCCGTCGGCCGGGCGGAGCGTGACCCGGCCGTCAAGGTCATCGTGCTGCGAGGCGCCGGCCGGGCCTTCTCCGGCGGCTACGACTTCGGCGGCGGCTTTGCGCACTGGGGCGACTCGATGATGACCGAGGGCCGGTGGGATCCCGGAAAGGACTTCGCGATGGTCACCGCCCGCGAGACCGGGCCGACGCAGAAGTTCATGGCCATCTGGCGGGCGTCCAAGCCCGTCATCGCCCAGGTGCACGGCTGGTGCGTCGGCGGGGCCAGCGACTACGCGCTGTGCGCGGACCTGGTGATCGCCAGCGACGACGCGGTGATCGGCACCCCGTACAGCAGGATGTGGGGCGCATACCTGAGCGGGATGTGGCTCTACCGGCTCAGCTTCGCCAAAGCCAAGTGGCATTCGCTGACCGGGCGCCCGCTGACGGGCGCCCAGGCCGCCGAGATCGAACTGATCAACGAGGCGGTGCCGTTCGAGCGGCTCGAGGCCCGGGTCGCCGAGATCGCCGCCGACCTGGCCCGGATCCCGCTGTCACAACTGCAGGCGCAGAAGCTGATCGTCAACCAGGCCTACGAGAACATGGGATTGGCGTCCACCCAGACGCTGGGCGGCATCCTCGACGGCCTGATGCGCAACACCCCCGACGCCCTCGACTTCATCAAGACCGCCGAAACCCAGGGCGTGCGGGCGGCGGTGGAACGCCGCGACGGCCCGTTCGGCGACTACAGCCAGGCCCCGCCGGAGCTGCGGCCCGACCCGACGCACGTCATCGTGCCTGATCGCGACCAATACTGAGCTGAGCTAGGGACTGTCCGCGGTCGCCCAAAAAGTGCTACCGTAACAACTATGTCTCGGCTGAACACTGGCTTGCGCGCAGGCGCCGCCTTCCTCGCCCTCGGCATCGCTGCCGCCGTCTTCCCGAAGACCGCCGTGGCCGACTCCACGGAAGACTTTCCGATTCCGCGCCGGATGATCAACACCACGTGCGACGCCGAGCAGATCATGGCGGCCACCCGCGACACCAGCCCGGTGTACTACCAGCGGTACATGATCGACTTCAACAACCACCCGAACGTCCAGCAGGCGACGATCGACAAGGTGCACTGGTTCTACTCCTTGTCACCGGAGGACCGCCGCACCTACTCCGAGAACTTCTACAACAACGACCCGCTGTGGTACGCCTGGCCCAACCACATGAAGCTCTTCTTCAACAACAAGGGCGTCGTCGCCAAGGCCACCGACGTCTGCGGCCAGTACCCGCCCGGCGACATGTCGGTGTGGAACTGGGCCTAGCGCCTCCCAAAAATCCGCACGCCCCTGAGAGGGGACGTGCGGATTTTTTTGTCCGGCGCCCGGGCGTCCGCCTCGTTCGGATCAGCGCGGCTGTACCAATCCGCCCGCCGGGCGCTCCTCGACGTTCTTGAGGATCAGCTCGCGGACGGCCGGACGCGGTCCGTACGGTCGCAGCATGGTGCTGGCCGGCCGTGGTCGCACGTGCTGCGGCCACCAGAACCAGCGCCCGAGCAGGGTGGCCAGTGACGGTGTCATGAAGGACCGCACGATCAAGGTGTCGAACAACAAACCCAGCGCGATCGTCGTACCCACCTGGGCCATCACCATCAGCGGGCTGAACGCGAACGTGGCCATGGTCGCGGCGAACACCAGACCGGCGGAGGTCACCACCGAGCCCGAACCGGCCATGGCCCGGATAGTGCCCGTTTTGAGCCCGGCGTGGATTTCCTCCTTGAACCGCGATATCAGCAGCAGGTTGTAGTCCGAGCCCACCGCCAGCAGCAGGATGATCGCCATGGCCAGCACCATCCAGTGCAACTTCAGGCCCAGGATGTACTGCCATAGGAGCACGGAGAGTCCGAATGAGGCGCCCAGTGACAGCAACACCGTACCGACGATCACAACGGCCGCCACGACGCTTCGGGTGATCACCAGCATGATGATGAAAATCAATGTGGCTGCGGCGATTCCGGCGATCATCAGGTCGATGTTGGAGCCGTCGTGCATGTCCTTGTACGTCGCGGCGGTACCGCCGAGGTAGACCTTGGAACCCTCCCAGGGCGTGCCCTTGATCGCCTCGTGCACGGCCTGCTTGATCGGTTCGATGTGGCTGATGCCTTCAGGACTCGCCGGGTCGCCCTCATGGGAGATGATCAACCGGACGGCGTGCCCATCCGGCGAGATGAACTGTTTGAGACCCCGTGCGAAATCCGGGCTCTTGAACGCCTCCGGCGGAAGGTAGAACGTGTCGTCGTTCTTGGCCTTGTCGAAGGCATCGCCTTGGGCGGTGGCGTTGTCGGACTGCGCTTTCGCCTGTTCGTTGAGACCCATCATGGTCGCGTAGTTCGACATGACGGTGTCGAGGTTGCGCTGCTGACTCTCGATCTGCGGCGGTATCAGCGCCACCAGCTTCGGCTGGATCTGATCCAACTTGTCCAGATTCGCGCTGAGGTCCACGATGTTCTGAGCCACCTGGTCGATGCCGTCGAGCGCGTTGAAGACCGACCGTAGCGCCCAGCAGACCGGAATGTCGTAGCAGTGCCTCTCCCAGTAGAAGAAGCTGCGGATCGGCCGGAAAAAGTCGTCGAAGTTGGCGATGTCGTCGCGCAGTGCCTCGGTGATCCTCACGGTTTCCTTGGTGAGCCTGGTGGTTTCGTGTGTCGTGTTACTGAGGTCCTGGGTCACCTGCATCTGCTCATGCAGCGTTGCCATCGTCTTGCGCAACTCGTCCGCCTGCTTGAGCAGGTTGTTCGCCTGTTCGTCTTGATAGTGCTGGGTCTGGATCCGCCCTGCGGCTTGTGCACTCATCTGAAATCCGAGGGTGCTGTGGTCGAGCGGCGTGCCCAACGGCCGGGTGATCGTCTGCACCCGGCCGATACCGGGGATGTGGAAGACCGCCTTGGCGACCTTGTCCAGGACCAGGAAATCGGCCGGGTTGCGCAGGTCGTGATCGGTCTCGATCATCAACAGCTCAGGATTGAGCCGAGCCTGGTCGAAGTGCCGGTCCGCGGCGGCGTAACCGACATTGGCCGGGGTGTCTGCCGGCAGGAAGTGCCGATTGTCGTAGTCCGTCTTGTAACCGGGCAGGGCGAGCAGACCAACCAATGCGATCCCGATGGTCACCGCGAGAACCGGTGCGGGCCAGCGGACCACCGCGGTGCCGATGCGGCGCCACCCCTGGGTCTGCAGCTTGCGCTTCGGGTCGAGCAGCTTAAAGAACGACGCCACCGTCAGGACCGCCGGTGCCAGCGTCAAAGCCGCCAACACAGCGACCAGCATGCCGACCGCACACGGCACCCCCAGCGACTGGAAGTACGGCAGCCGGCAGAAGCTCAGGCAATACATCGCGCCTGCGATGGTCAGGCCCGATCCCAGCACGACATGCGCGGTGCTGTGAAACATGGTGTAGAACGCTTGTTCGCGGGTCTCGCCGAGACCGCGCGCCTCGTGGTAGCGGCCGACCACGAAGATCGCGTAGTCCGTCCCGGCGGCGATCGCCATCAGCACCAGCATGTTGTTGGCGAACGTGGAAAGCCCCATGACGCCGTAGTTACCGAGCGTCGCGACGACTCCTCGGGCCGCTGCCAGCTCGATGAACACCATGGCCAGCATGATCAGCATGGTGATCACCGACCGGTAGACGAACAGCAGCATCACCACGATCACCAAAAAAGTGACAAGCGTGACGACCGCTACGCCCTTCTCGCCCGCATGGGACTGATCGGCGAACAGCGGACCCGGGCCGGTGACGTATGCCTTGATCCCCGGCGGCGCGGGTACCGAGTCCACGATCTTGCGGAGGGCCAGGGCAGACTCGTTCGCCTGCCCGCCGCCCATGTTGCCGACGAGGTAGACCTGGACGTACGCGGCCTTCTGGTCGTGGCTCTGGGAACCCGCCGCCGTCAGCGGATCACTCCAGAAATCCTGCACATGCTGAACGTGATTCTTGTCTTGTTCGACGCGCCTGACGATCTCGTCGTAGTAGCGGTGCGCTTCGGCCCCGAGTGGCTTGTCGCCCTCCAGCAAGATCATGGCCGAGTTGTCGGAGTTGAACTCTTTGAACGTCGATCCGACCTTCATCGTCGACTGAAAGGACGCCGCGGCAGTCGGACTCATCGACACCGAGTGGGTTTTGGCGACGACCTCGAGCTGCGGCGCCACGGTGTTGGTGACGAACACGATGGCCAACCACACCAGGACGATCGGCAGGGCAAGCCGATGGATCATCCGCGGCAGGAACGGCGGGATCAGCGGCTGATCGACGCGCGGCGGAGCCTCGCCTGGCTCGCTCATGCGGACTTGTCCAAGCAGTAGACGAAGGGGTTCACGGTTTCGTTGGAATCCGAGCGATTCGGAGCCTTGATGACGTCACCGTGCCCGTCGTGGTTGTTCACCACGAACTGGCAGGCGATCCAACTGCCGTCGCCTTGCGCGATCAGGTTTGCCGGGATGCCGGGCTTCGTTGAACTCAAAATTATGCTCCAGGGCAAGGGCACGTTGAGGGCCTGCTGCGGATGGGAGTTCTCGTCGAGGTAGTTGATGGTCGCCGTGCTGCCCGGTGAGCCCCAGACCTCGAGCGTGATCGTCTTGGCGTTGAACTGGTCGAGCACCTCGCCCGAGGTGCCACCACCGAACGAGCCCTTGTGAACGCCGAAGACGCCGTGCAATCGGTATACGACGAATCCCGACACCGCGACGACAGCTGCGACCGTGAGCACCAACCAGAAACGTCCCAACAGCCCCTTTTTCTTGGCGCGCTGCGGAGCGACGCCTTTGCCCTCCCCGCCGGCGGAGCCCTGCTTCTTCAGCGGCTCGGTCCTTGCCTCAGTCGTCGTCATGGGCAGTCCAAGTCCTTCCCGTCTTCGCCCGGTTGGAGTTCGCCAAGCCATGGCTCCCCGGCCTCCTTGTTCATGGCTTCTCCGCGATGAGGCCGACGCACGTCGCGGTCAGCAGGCGGGTGAGGGCCGAGGCGAAGTCCAGATTCCATTCGGGCGGCACCACTTCCGGCTCCTCGGCGTAGGCGTCGGTGAGGCGCTCCGGCGGGTTGGCCACCTGCCATAGCGTGGCCGCCAGCGAGTACGCCGCCAGCAGGATGTCCAGCGACCCCGAGCGGCCGAGTTCCGGCAGCGCGTTCTCGATGGAATCGGCGAGAGAGAGCGTGGCGGCCGTGCTGATCCGCTTAACCTCGACCACCCTCTCGGCGTCCACCTCGTGCTCGAGGTGCAGGTGCAGGTTGGCCAGCAAGTCGCAGAACAGCGGGTCGTCGGCCAGGGCATCGGCCAGCGTCTCGGCGATTCGCGACGGCGACTTCGGGCCCGGCTTGGCCAACTTCTCGGACACGGTGGTCGACCAGCGCACCCACCCCTCTGCCGACAGGTGCAGCAGAACTTCCTTGTGCGAGCTGAAGTAGCGGCGGACCGCGGAGTAGTGGATACCGGCCCGGCTGGCGACGGCGGTCAGGGTGACCGAGGCGACGCCCGTCTCGAGCGCCAGCGAGCGCGCGGCTTCCACGAGTGCCTCCGCACGTTGGCGCTTCTTCTCCTCGGTGCGGGCGCGCTGGAAGGTGAGTTGCGCCACCGCCAGAGCGTAACGCACGTTGTGTGATTTGTATAACGCACGGGGCGTGATTTGCACCGGGCCACATTGAACCTTCCCGGCCGGGTAAAGGTGTATGTAGGTATGCACACCATCGCGCTCATCGGCTTCCTCGGCGGCCTCATCACCGGCATCTCGCCGTGCATCCTGCCGGTGCTGCCGGTCCTTCTGCTATCGGGCGCGGGCAGCACCCGGGGGCTCAGTGCCGCCGCGCGGCCCTACCTGGTGATCGCCGGCCTGGTCTGCAGCTTCTCGCTGGCCACGCTGGTGGGCTCCGGGCTGTTGACGGCGCTGCACCTGCCGCAGGACGCGATCCGGTGGGCGGCCCTGGTGGTGTTGGTGCTGATCGGCCTCGGGTTGATCTTCCCGCCCCTGCAGCACCTGATCGAGCGGCCGTTCGGCTACCTGCCGCAGCGGCAAATCGGCGCCAACGCAGACGGTTTCGGGCTCGGATTGACCCTGGGCGCGCTGTATGTGCCGTGCGCGGGCCCGGTGCTCGCGGCGATCGTGGTCGCCGGCGGCACGCAGACGATCGGGGCCGGCGCGTTGGTGCTGACCGGGACGTTCGCGCTGGGCAATGCGCTGCCGCTGCTGGCGTTCGCGCTGGCCGGGCGGCGCGTCGCCGAACGTGTCGCCGCGTTCCGCCGCCGCCAGCGCGCGATTCAGGTCGCCGGCGGGATCATGATGGTGGTGCTGGCCGTGGCGCTGGTCTTCAACCTCCCCGCGATGCTGCAGCGCGCGATCCCGGACTACACGACGGCGATGCAGAACGAGATCGGTGGCAACGAACTCCAGCGCACTCTCAACCCCGCCGCGGCGACGCCGCCGCCCGGGTCCGGCGGCTTGCGGCTGAGCCCGGCCGGGGTCAGCGCCAGCGGCGCGCTGACCAACTGCATGGACGGCGCCACCCAGTTGCAGCAGTGCGGCCCGGCACCGGCGGTCGGCGGGGTCACGGGGTGGCTCAACACCCCGGACGGCAAACCGCTCGACGAGGCGGCGGTGCGCGACAAGGTGGTGCTGATCGACTTCTGGGCGTATTCGTGCATCAACTGCCAGCGGGCCATCCCGCACGTGGTCGATTGGTACAACCGGTACCACGACGCGGGGTTCGTCGTCATCGGGGTGCACACCCCCGAATACGCCTTCGAACGGGTGCCCGCCAACGTCGCCAGCGGCGCCGCCGCGTTGCACATCACCTACCCCGTCGCCCTGGACAACGACTACACCACCTGGAACAACTACCAAAACCTTTACTGGCCGGCCGAATACCTCATCGATGCGAACGGAACGGTCCGGCACACCAAATTCGGTGAAGGCGACTACGACGGCACCGAGAAGCTGATCCGCGAGCTGATCGCCGACGCCCGTCCCGGCGCCCGGCTGCCCGCGCCGACGCAGTCGCCGGACACCACGCCCCGGACCCGGCTCACGCCCGAGACCTACCTCGGGATCGACCGGGCCCGAAACTACGGTGGCGCAGGCGATTACAAGTCGGGTGCGTTCGGCTACCCGCCGCAGTTGGCCGGCGACAGGTTCGCGCTGACCGGCCGGTGGAAGCTCGACGACCAGGGCGCCACCGCCGACAGCGACGACGCGGCCATCCGGCTGAACTACACCGCCAAGGACGTCTACGTCGTCGTCGGCGGGACGGGCACGCTCACGGTGACGCGGGACGGGACGACGACGACGACTCCGATCGGCGGGCCGCCCACCCTGCACCGGGTCGTGGCCGACCCGGAGGCGCGCAGCGACCAGCTCGACATGCGGGTCAGCCCTGGGCTGCAAGTCTTTTCGTTCACCTTCGGCTAGCCGGCGGGTTTCTTCCGCAGACTGCCCAGCATCGCGACGAGCACGCCGGCGATCGCCAGGGCCACGCCCGTGAGCAGCGCCAGGTTGAGCCACTGGTGCAGGCCCGCCTCCGCGTGGTCGACCATGACCTCGGCGATGCGGCGGATGTCGCCGGTGGTGTGGTTGAGCGCGGCATCGACGCTGCGGCCGGCGATCTCGATGCCCGCCCACCCGCCGGCGCCGACCAGCAGCGCGGAAACCCCCAGGCTCGTGAGCGCCTTGCCGCGGCGGCGGGCGGCGGCCAGCGTCAGCACGGCACAGATCACGCTCAGGGCCGCCGCGCCGACGCTGACCCACGGCCCCCAGGTGGCGAGCGGGCTGAGCTGCCCCGGCCGCAGCGAGCGCGGCGTCGACGCCGTCAGTGGAACGCTCAGCGTCGCAGGCACTTTCACGTTGTGGCTGCTCAGTATCCGCTGCAGCGAGGCGTCCTCGAGCATCGGTGCCACGTCGATCGCCCACGATCCACCGGCCCCGTCGGCGCTGAACAACCAGCGGTGCGCCGTCCGGTTCGCCCTGGCGAACAGCGCCGGAAACGCCGGCCCGGCCGTGAACGCGGCGGCGGCCTGGTGCAACTGCGCCGCGTCGACCGGCCGGCGTCCCCCGGTGCGATCCGCGATGAGCGCCATCGCGCGGTTGGTCAGCTCGTCCGCGGCCGCGGACTGCAGCGCGGGATCACCCGCGGCCCGCTGGGCCAGCGCGGCGTAGCCAGCCTCACTGACGACGTTGCACTGCAGCCACGCCGCCGGGATCGCCACGGCCAGCGCGACGGTCGTGGCCAGCCACAGGATCGCCCGCAAGACCGCGGCCACCAATCGCACGTCGCGAAAACCCAAGCCCTAGGGCGCGATTCCGCGCACGTACGCGGCCTGCCCCAGGTGTTGGGCGCAGTCGTCGATGATGCTCACCAACCGGGCACTGGCGGTCACCGGCGGGTCCCAGTTGGTGTCGACCACCCGCTGAAGTTCGGCGGCGGTCACGCCGGCGACGTACTCGAGGGTCAGCTTGTGCACCGCGTGGTAGTAGCCGGACAGCAGGTCAGCGGGCGCCTTGACCTTGCCGACCTGCTCCGGGCCGTGCCCGTAGCCGGTGTCGTTGCGCGGCAGGTCGAGCGCGAACCGGTCCGCCCAGCCGTCGCGCAGCCACACCTGCTCGACGCCGGCCACGTCGGCCAGCTGGATGTCCTGCACCCGCGCACTGTGCCAGAGCAACCAGGCGATGCTGTTGGCGTGCGGGGTGACTCGATAGTTGGCGACCTCGTCGGTCAACCCGTCGGCAATTCCGTCGACGTGTTCGATCAACCGGGTGAAGGCATCGCGGAGCAGTTCTTGGGCGGCGGAGTCGGGGCTGGAGGTGTTGGCCATACCCGCGACATTAGATCCTGGCACCACCCGCGGGCGCGGTCGTAGATTATTTGAATGACCTACGACCTCATCATCCGCAACGGCACCATCGTGGACGGGCTGGGCGGTGAGCCGTTCGTCGGCGACGTCGCGGTGCGAGACGGCGTCATCGCGGCGGTGGGCGCCGTCAACGGGGAAGCCGCACGGCGGGAGATCGACGCCACCGGGCTGCTGGTCACCCCGGGCTTCGTCGACCTGCACACCCACTACGACGGGCAGTCCATCTGGTCGGAACGCCTGACGCCGTCGTCGGCGCACGGGGTGACCACCGTGGTCATGGGCAACTGCGGGGTGGGCTTCGCCCCCTGCCGCCAGGAGGACCACGACGTGCTCGTCGACGTGATGGCCGGCGTCGAGGACATCCCCGGCGTCGTCATGACCGACGGCCTGCCCTGGACATGGGAGACGTTCCCCGAATACCTGGACGCGCTGGACGCCGGCCGGCGTGACATCGACGTCGCCGCGTACCTGCCGCACTCCCCGCTGCGGGTCTACGTGATGGGCGAGCGCGGCGCCAACCGCGAGCCGGCCACCGCCGAGGACCTCGCCAAGATGCGGGCGCTGGCCAAGGAGGCGGTCGAGGTCGGGGCGCTGGGCTTCGCGTCGTCCCGGTTGACCATCCACAAGACGGAAAGCGGTTCGCCCATCCCGAGTTACGACGCCGCGCGCGAGGAGATCGAGGAGATCGCCCGCGGTGTCGTCGACGGGGGCGGCGGCCTGCTGCAGTTCGTGCCGGACATCCCGGCCGGCGGCTACGAACCGGTGCTGCAGATGGTGTTCGACGTGGCCGAGGACGTCGGCCTGCCGCTCACGTTCACACTCGTCGTCGCCAACGCCGGCGACCCGACCTGGCCGGACGCCATCACCATGATCGAGAAGGCCAACGCGGCGGGCGGTGACATCACCGCGCAGCTGCTTCCGCGTCCGATCGGGTTGATCATCGGGCTGCAGCTGTCCGCCAACCCGTTCGTGCTCTACCCGAGCTACCGGGAGATCGCCCACCTGCCGCTGGCCGAGCGGGTCGCCGAGATGCGCAAGCCGGAGGTGCGCGCCCGCATCCTGGCCGACAAGCCCGGCGTCGGTCATCCGATCCTGTACGTGGCGCAGATGTGGGACTGGATCTTCCCGCTGGGCGACAACCCGGACTACGAGCCGGACCCGTCGACCAGCGTCGGGGCGCGGGCCCGGGCCCGCGGCGTCGACCCCATGGAGGAGGCCTACGACCGGCTGCTCGACGACGACGGCCGCGCCATGCTGCTGGTGGCCACCAGCAACCTGCAGGGCAATTCGCTGGACACCGTCGGGGAGCTCCTGCACCGCGACGACGTGGTGCTGGGGCTCGGCGACGGCGGCGCGCACTACGGGATGATCTGCGACGCCAGCTACTCGACATACTTTCTTGCGCACTGGGCCCGCGACCGCAAGCGCGGGCGGTTCACCGTGCCGGAGGCCGTCCGCGAACTCACCTCGGTGCCGGCCCGCATCGCCGGGCTGGGCGACCGGGGCCGCATCGCAGTCGGGTACAAGGCCGACCTCAACGTCATCGATCACGCCGCGTTGCGGCTGCACAAACCGGTCATCGCCTACGACCTGCCGGCCGGCGGGCGGCGCCTGGACCAGACCGCCGACGGGTACGTCGCCACCGTCGTCGCCGGCGAAGTGATCGCGGAGAACGGCGTGCCGACCGACGCCCGTCCCGGCAAGTTGGTCCGCGGGCGGCAGCCCAGGCCAGCAGCCGCGCAATAACGCCACCAAAACGGCCAGATCCCGGGTAAGTTGAGCCGGTGACGAGCCCGCATTTTGCGTGGTTGCCGCCAGAAGTGAACTCGGCACGAATCCATTCGGGTCCCGGAGCCGGGCCGCTGCTTGCTGCCGCGGAAGCCTGGGACGGCCTTGCCGAGGACCTGGCATCGTCAGCCTCGTCGTTTTCTTCGGTCACGTCAAATCTCGCCAGCGGGTCCTGGCAGGGCCCGTCGTCGGCGGCGATGATGGCCCTCGCCACGCACTACGTGAGCTGGCTCAGCGCGGCGGCGGCGCAGGCGCAGGCGGTGTCCAGTCAGGCCTCCGCCGTCGCGGCCGCGTTCGAGGGCGCCCTGGCGGCGACGGTGCAGCCGGCGGTGGTCGCCGCCAATCGCGCACTCGCCCACGCGTTGTCGGCCACCAATCATCTGGGCCAGAACACCCCTGCGATCGCCGACATCGAGGCCGCCTACGACCAGATGTGGGCGTCGGACGTGGAAGCGATGTACGGCTACCACGCCGACGCGTCGGCGGCCGTGGAGAAGTTGGCACCCTGGCAGCAGGTTCTGCAGAACCTCGGTTTCCACTTCAGCAGCAGCGGCCAGCTCACGTTCGGCCTCCCGGCGGCGCGAGTTCCGCGCACGCTCTAGCGCCCCGCCCCGCGCCTATCCTGGAGCACCATGCGCACGAAGAAGAGGGTGGACATCGAGCGGCTCGGGGCCGCTCTCCCCGACTATCCGTACGCCTACCTGGTCACCGCGGACGACGACTACCGCGTGCACACCGTGACGGTCGAGCCGCAGCTGCGCGACGCGACACTCGACGTCGGCCTCATCGGCGGCCGCACCCGGCAGAATCTGGCCCAGCGTCGCGACGTCACCCTGCTGTGGCCCCCGGCCGAGCCCGGCGGCTATTCGCTGATCGTCGACGGCACCGCCGAGGTGACCGAGGCCGGGGACGCGGTGCGCCTCGAGGTGGTGCCCACCCGCGCGCTGCTGCACCGCGACGCCGACCCCGACTCGCCGGAGGCCGCCAAGGGCTGCCTGCACGACTGCGTGGTGTTCTCCCTGCCGGCCTAGGGCGCGCCACGGCGGTCGCCGAGTGTGGGCCCTGTGTACGTCCCCAGACCGGAATTCGTCCACAGACCCCACACTCGGCGAACCCGTGGCTGCGGCCCCGCGCTCACCATGGCCACATGGACGATTGGCCGTTCCGCGGCAGTTTCGCGCTGGAACGCGGTGCCGTCACCCGCAACCAATTGCGCACCCGGTATCGACCCGTGTTCCGCGACGTGTACATCAGAAAAGACGCGGAGCTGACGGCAGTTACCAAAGCACACGCGGCGTGGCTATCGACGGGTGCGACCCTGGCCGGCCTCTCGGCGGCCGCGGTACTCGGCACCAGATGGCTCGATGCGGCTGCGCCCGCGGAAATCGTGCGCGCCGACCGGCGGGGACAGCGAGGCGTCGTGGTGCACAGCTATCAGCTCGCCGATGACGAGGTGTGCACCGTCGCGGGAATCCGCTTGACGACCCCGGCGCGCACCGCTTTCGACATCGGTTGCGGCGCGGCTGCTACCAAGGCGGTCCCCATCCTCGACGCCCTGCTCCATGCGACGGGTGTAAAACCCGCGGAGGTCGTCGCCGTCGCCGACCGGCACTCGCGTGCCCGAGGCATCCGGCGGCTGCGGGCCGCGCTGGCACTTGCGGACGGCGGTGCGGAGTCACCACAGGAAACCCGGTTGCGCATGCTCTTGCTCGACGCCGGACTGCCCAGGCCGGAGACACAGATCGAGTTTCGCGACCTACGGATCCGGGTCGACATGGGATGGCGCGAGTGGAAGGTCGCCGTCGAGTACGACGGCATCCAGCACTGGGAGAACCGATATCAGAGGTCGTGGGACATCGAGCGAATCGCGCTGCTGGAAGGGGCCGGCTGGTCTGTCGTCAGGGTCAGTGCCGAGATGCTGTCGCGGCGGCATGTGACGGTTGAGCGGGTCAGAGCCAAGCTTCGAGAGGCCGGATGTCCTGTCTGAGTCATCGAGTGTGGGGGCTACGGACGATTTCCGGGCAGTTTTCGTCCCCAGCCCCCACACTCAACGCACGAAAAAGCCCGGCCCCCAGGGGGACCGGGCTCTTTCGTTGACTTTCTAGAAGTCCATGCCGCCCATGCCGCCGGTCGGGTCGCCCGCGGGAGCGGCCGCCTTCTCCGGCTTGTCGGCGACGACGGCCTCGGTCGTCAGGAACAGCGCCGCGATGGACGCCGCGTTCTGCAGCGCCGAGCGGGTGACCTTGACCGGGTCGGCGACGCCGGCCTTGAGCAGGTCCTCGTACTCACCGGTGGCGGCGTTCAGGCCGGTGCCGGCGGGCGAGTTGCGGACCTTCTCGGCCACCACACCAGGCTCCAGGCCACCGTTGAAGGCGATCTGCTTCAGCGGAGCCTCGAGCGCCACCCGCACGATGTTGGCGCCGGTCGCCTCGTCACCTTCGAGCTTCAGCTCGTCCAGCGCCGGGGCCGCGTGCAGCAGGGCCACGCCACCACCGGCGACGATGCCCTCCTCGACGGCGGCCTTGGCGTTGCGGACCGCGTCCTCGATGCGGTGCTTGCGCTCCTTGAGCTCCACCTCGGTGGCGGCGCCGGCCTTGATCACCGCAACACCGCCGGCCAGCTTGGCCAGGCGCTCCTGCAGCTTCTCGCGGTCGTAGTCGGAGTCGCTGTTCTCGATCTCCTGGCGGATCTGGGCCACGCGCCCGGCGATGGCGTCGGTGTCACCGGCACCCTCGACGATGGTGGTCTCGTCCTTGGTGACGACGACCTTGCGGGCCTTACCCAGCAGCGCGACGTCGGCGCTCTCCAGCGACAGGCCGACCTCCTCGCTGATGACCTGGCCACCGGTGAGGATCGCCATGTCCTGCAGCATCGCCTTGCGGCGGTCACCGAAGCCGGGGGCCTTGACGGCGACCGACTTGAAGGTGCCGCGGATCTTGTTGACGACCAGGGTGCTCAGAGCCTCACCCTCGATGTCCTCGGCGATGATCAGCAGCGGCTTGCCCGCCTGGATGACCTTCTCCAGCAGCGGGAGCAGGTCCTTGACGGTCGACACCTTGGAGCTGACGAGCAGGATGTACGGGTCTTCCAGGACCGCTTCCTGACGCTCGGCGTCGGTGACGAAGTAGCCCGAGATGTAGCCCTTGTCGAACCGCATGCCCTCGGTGAGCTCGAGCTGCAGGCCGAAGGTGTTGGACTCCTCGACGGTGATGACGCCCTCGTTGCCGACCTTGTCCATCGCCTCGGCGATCAGGTCGCCGATCGACTGGTCGCCCGCGGAGATCGCGGCGGTGGCGGCGATCTGCTCCTTGGTCTCGACCTCCTTGGCCGACTTGAGCAGGGTCTCGGTGACCTTCTCGACCGCCTTCTCGATGCCGCGCTTGAGGCTCAGCGGGTTGGCGCCGGCCGCGACGTTGCGCAGGCCCTCTTTCACCAGGGCCTGGGCCAGCACCGTGGCCGTCGTCGTGCCGTCACCGGCGACGTCGTCGGTCTTCTTGGCGACTTCCTTGACCAGCTCGGCGCCGATCTTCTCGTACGGGTCCTCCAGCTCGATCTCCTTGGCGATGGACACACCATCGTTGGTGATCGTGGGGGCGCCCCACTTCTTCTCCAGGACGACGTTGCGGCCCTTGGGACCCAACGTCACCTTTACCGCGTCGGCGAGGGCGTTGAGCCCCCGCTCGAGGCCGCGACGGGCCTCTTCGTCGTAAGCAATGATCTTGGACATTGCGAAGTGAATCCTCCGGTTGGGGGTTACACGTCTTTGGCCGGACGCAGTGCCCGCGACGGACGACCGCAGCTGTGTTCGGCTTCAGTCTCACCGTCCCGACCTAGCACTCACTGGTCGCGAGTGCCAAAGTCATTCTTAGCACTCGCCTATGCCGAGTGCAAGGTTGCCGTCGACCAGGCGGCTGCTCGGCTCAGCCCCTCGCCTGAGCAGACCCGTTGGTGAGGTCACAGTCGACATAACGCTGCAGGTTGGGTGCGATTGCGGCGATCACCTCGTCATCCGGCATCGACGCGAGAGGCTCCATCTTCCAGACGTAGCGGATCAGCGCAAAACCCACCATCTGCGACGCGATGAGCCCGCTGCGAACCAGTCGGTCCCGTTCGTCGCCGTCCAGTGCCGCGCTGTTCATCATGCTGTCGACTACCCCACGCCGTAATTTCTCGCGCGCCGTCGGTTCGTGCGCGGCGGTCTGCAGGATGGCACACATAGTCGGCCCGATCTCCTCGTCGGACCAGCTCGCCAGCAGCACCTGGACCAGGGCGGTGCCGAGCTTCTCGGTCGGTGTCGTCCAGACCTTCGCGACGGCTTCCAGCCATTTCTGCGGCGGGTTCGTCGCGGCGTCAAGCAACCGCTCCTTCGTCCCGAAGTAGTGATAGACCAGCGCGGGGTCGACGTCGGCCGCGCGCGCCACCGCCCGGATGGTGGTTCCCGCCCAGCCGTGTTCGGCGAACTCATCACGGGCGGCGACAACAATCTTCGCGGCCAGCACCCCCCGTTCATCTCGCGGACCGGGAGTTATCGGCCTCTTCGCCATACGTTTCACCATAGCGTGAAATTTCCCCGGCGCTGAACCTAGACTCACGCTGGCGTGAAACTTCGTCTCAACTACCCCCACCCACAGGAGGAAGACATGGCCGCCGCTCCATCCCCCCAAGGCCCCGATGTTCTCGTCGTCGGTGCCGGACCGGTCGGTCTGGTCGCCGCCGCCGAACTCGCCCGCCGCGGCGTGCGCGTTCGGGTCATCGACAAGCTGGCGCAACCCACCGAACACTCGCGCGCGATCGCGGTGCACGCGCGCAGCCTCGACATGTTCGACCGGATAGGCATCGTCGACGAACTGGTGAGCACCGGGGTCAAGACCAGCGCGATGGAGTGCTACGCCGGCCACAAAAAACTGGCCCGGATCCCGTTCGGTGCGGTCGACAGCGCGTTCCCGTTCTGTTTGGTCACGGCGCAGACCGAGACCGAACGCGTCCTGGGCGAGCACCTGCAATCGCTCGGCGTCACCGTCGAGCGCAACGTCGAGCTGGTGGCACTGACCCAGGACGCCGACGCCGTCCACCTCACCCTGCGGCGCTCCGACGGCCCGGAAGACGGTCCGGTCGAACAGCTCAGCGCCTCCTGGGTCGTCGGATCCGGTGGAGCGCACAGCACGGTGCGGCGCCTGGTGGGCACGAAGCTCGCCGGTTCCTTCACCGGGACACATGTCGTGATGGGTGACGTCGACGCCGAGCACACGCTGGATGTGGACTCCTGGTACACCTTCTTCCACCCCGACGGTCCCGTGGTGGTGCTGCCGATGCGCGACGGGCGGATCCGATTCCTCGCCCCGGTGCGCGACGCACCAGGTACCCCGGTCAACCGGAATCCGAGCCAGCAGGAACTGCAGCAGATACTCGATCAGCGGATCGGCGACATCCGGTTGGTGCGCTCACATTGGCTGACCGGTTTCGAGATACACCACGCGAGGGTTCCCGCGTACCGCTGGGGCCGGGCGTTCCTGGCCGGCGACGCCGCTCACATCCACAGCCCTGCCGCCGGACAGGGCATGAACACCGGCATGCAGGACGCGTTCAACCTGGGCTGGAAGCTGGCCGCGGCGGTCAACGGCGAAGGCGGTGACACGCTGCTCAACAGCTACGAGGCCGAGCGCCTCCCGGTCGCCCAGCACGTCATCACGTTCACCGACCGGCTCACCAGGCTCGCCACGATGTCCGGGGTGGCCGGCCGGATCCGCGACGTGGTGATCGAAACGGCGTCGCACATCCCGGCGGCCCGGCGAGCCATGGCCAACTTGATGGAAGAGGTCACCATCGGCTACCAGGACAGCCCGATCGCCGTGGGGAAACCTCCAGCGCATGCGAAAGTAGTTGCCGGCCAATATTTTCCGCACGTGTCCGACGTGGCCGTGCATAAGCAGCTGAGCGTCGTGAGCGGTAGCCAGAACCCGGGGCACACCGTGGTCACCATCGCCCCCGAGCAGGTGGCCCCCGCCGCCGGTGGCGACGGTCAGGTCCAGGTGCTGGTGACCGGCGACGAGGCGTCCGTCGCCGGCTACGACGCCGTGATCGCCGACCCGAACAGCGTTGTGGCACAACGGGTTGGGCTCACGGGCGGTGGGCGGGTAGTGATACGCCCGGACGGCTACGTCGGTGCCGTCGCCGCCCTCGACGACACCACCACGGTGCCCACCTACTTCGCCACGATCAGGGGCTGACCGCCGGTGAACACCCTTGCCGGTAAGCGGGCGCTGGTCACCGGCGGAAGCCGGGGCATCGGCGCGGCGATCGTGCGACGGCTGGCCGCCGAAGGCGCGGCGGTGGCGGTCAACTACGCGTCGGATGAGAAGTCGGCCGACGCCCTAGTGGACGAGCTCCGTGCGGCCGGACATCAGGCGGCGGCGTTTCGCGCCGACGTCGGCGATCCCGCCCAAACCAGCGATCTGGTGGAGCGCGTCAACGCCGCCTTCGGCGGGATCGACCTGCTTGCCAGCAACGCCGGCGTCGAGCACTTCGGCGCACTGGAATCCCTCACCCTGGCCGACTTCGACCGGGTGTTCCGGATCAACGTCGCCGGCCAGCTGTTCGTCACCCAAGCGGCGGTTGCTCGGATGCCGACCGGCGGCCGGATCGTGCTGACCTCGTCGGTGAGCGCGCGCGTCGCCGTCGCACGCCACACCCTGTATGCGGCCAGCAAGGCGGCGGTATCTGCGATGGTGCTGAACCTCGCGCCGGAACTCGCCGCGCGCGGGATCGCCATCAACGCCATCGCCCCGGGCGGAACCGCGACCGACATGGCGGCCGAATTTGCCGGCGACTACATACCCCCGGCACTGGCCGAGGTGCCTTTTCAAGCCCTGCTGCAATCCCTCAACGCGCTCGGCAGGTTGGCCGCACCGGACGAAATCGCTTCCGTCGTGGCCTTCCTGCTGTGTGCGGATGCCTCCTACATCACGGGCGCGACGCTCGACGCGTCCGGGGGATGGATGTGACCCTATCGGGGCGGACGTAAACCATCGATGACGACGCCGGTCGCCCGCTCGGCCAACACCGGGTCGTAGGCCTGCATCGCCTGGCACCCGACGAGGATCGCCTTCACGTCGCCCATGTCGACGTCCCGCCGCGCGGTGCCGGCTTCCTGCGCGGCGCGCAGCAGCTCGCCGAGCATGGCCTTGAAGGCGTCCTCCGCCTCGGGCGCGGCGCAGGCGATGTCGATTCCGTACCCGGCCAGTGCGTCCACCAGGCCGCGGTCCGCCGCCCCCCACTGCAACACCAGCGAGCGCAGGAAGACGAAGAGTGCCTCCCCCGGCCCCTCGGACTCCAACAGGGCGCACCCGTCGTCGACCATCCGCTGCATCCGGTCCGCAATGACCGCGGTGAACAGCGCCTCCTTGGTCGGGAAGTGCCGGTAGACGGTGCCGGCCCCGACCCCCGCGCGCCGCGCGATCTCGTCGATCGGCACGGACAGGCCCTCGGCCGCGAAGGTTTCGTAGGCCACGTCCAGCACGCGGGCACGATTGCGTGCCGCGTCGGCGCGCAACGGCCGTGCGGGTTGCGCCAAGTGTTTACCACCCATCGGTTGACAAAGCGGAGCGTGCGTTCCGTATAGTCGGAATCAACCGGAGCGCCCGCCCCGCTTAGTCTACAAGTTGAAGGAGCTTCCATGGCCAAATGGACCGCAGCGGACATCCCCGACCAGACCGGACGCGTCGCCGTCATCACCGGGGCCAACACCGGCCTCGGCTACGAGACCGCCGCCGCGCTGGCCGACCACGGCGCCCGCGTCGTGCTGGCGGTGCGCAACCTGGACAAGGGCAAGGACGCCGCCGCCCGGATCGCCGCCAAGAGCCCGCACGCCGACGTCGCACTCCAGGAACTCGACCTGACGTCGCTGGACTCCGTGCGCGCCGCGGCCCAACAGCTCAAGGCCGACTACGACCGCATCGACCTGCTGATCAACAACGCCGGCGTCATGTACACGCCAAAGGAAACCACCAAAGACGGCTTCGAGATGCAGTTCGGCACCAACCACCTGGGCCACTTCGCGCTCACCGGCCTGCTGCTGGAGCGGCTGCTGCCGGTCGCCGGTTCGCGGGTCGTGACGGTGAGCAGCATGGGCCACCGCATTCTCGCCGACATCCACTTCGACGACCTGCAATGGGAGCGCTCCTACAACCGGGTGGCGGCCTACGGGCAGGCCAAGCTGGCCAACCTGCTGTTCACCTACGAACTGCAGCGCAAGCTCGCCCCCCACGGCACGACGATTGCCGCCGCCGCCCACCCCGGCGGGTCGAACACCGAGCTGGGCCGCTACACGCCCACGGCATTGCGGCCGCTCGTCAACGTGTTCTTCTCGGTGATCGCTCAGGACGCGGCCATGGGCGCCCTTCCGACGCTGCGGGCCGCGACCGACCCGGGCGTGCTCGGCGGCCAGTACTACGGCCCGGACGGGTTCGGCGAGGTGCGCGGCTATCCCAAGCTGGTGGCTTCGAGCGAGAAGTCCCACGACTCCGCGCTGCAGCGGCGGCTCTGGGAGGTCTCCGAGCAGCTCACCGGGGTGGTCTATCCCACCGACTGAGCCATGGTGCCGACCCGCTGCGCCCGGCGCATGCGCCGCGCTTGCGATCGGCACTAGGGCAGGTCGAGCAGTTGCGCCCGGCACATGCGCCGCGCTTGCGATCGGCACTAGGGCAGATGATGCCGACCCGCTGCGCCCGGCGCATTGCGCCGCGCTTGCGATCGGCACTAGGGCAGGTCGAGCAGCTGCTCGTAGAAACCGCCGAAGCCGCGGGCCCGGTCGGCCAGGTGGATCTCCAGGATCCAGTGGCAGATGCGGCCGGCCGGGTCCGTGCGCCGCATCGGCTTGTCCGACCCCGGCGCGATGTACCACTGGACGCCGGGCCCGGCGATCTTGCGGTGCGGGAACTCCCCGACCAGGTGACCGGCGATCGAGCTGGCGAACTCGAATCCCTCGGAGTGCGCCACGCCGACGACAAAGTCGTACAGCTCGGCGCCTGTGACGTCGGGGCGCCGGTCGAAGTACTCGCGGCCGGCCTGCCACACCCGGGGCAGCGCGTCGCGGAGGGCCGTCTTGTCCGGGTCGTCGCCGAGCACGAAGGTGCGGCCGAAGTCCGCCTCCCACTCGGCGAAGATGGGCCCCAGGTCGAGGAAGACGACGTCGCCGTCGGCGACCACCCGGTCCGGCGGGCGCTCATTGAAGGGCTGCAGCGTGTTCTCGCCGGCCCGCACGATCCGCCGATGCCAGTGCCGGGTCACCCCCAACATTCGCGCGGCCAGGTGGTTGATCTCGTCGGACAGCTGCCGCTCGGAGATGCCGGGGCGGATCATGGCGCGCCGCTCGATCTCGTCGAACAACCGCTCGGCCCCGGCCTGCGCGTCCAGCAGCCGTTCCACCCGCGTCTGTTCGTCCGCCCTCTGCACACCGGCGATGCTAACTGGCAGGCTGGGCGCATGTCCCTCGTCGTGCCGCCGTATCCCCCGCCCCGCTACACCGCCGACCAGCCCGAGGTCAGCGCCTGGCTCAAGCGGGCCGACTCGTCACCCGACTATGAAACCGGGGGCGTCAAGTACCACTACCTGGCCAACCAGCGCGACACCGACGGCGACTACGGGCTGTACCGGGTCGACATCCCCGCGGGCGGCGGCGGGCCGGGGCCGCACTTTCACCGGGCGATGTCCGAGGCGTTCTTCGTGCTGTCCGGAACGATGAAGCTCTACGACGGCACCCAGTGGGCCGACGGCCGGCAGGGCGACTTCCTCTACGTGCCGCCCGGCGGCGTCCACGGCTTCCGCAACGGGGCCGACGAGCCGGCGTCGATCCTGATGCTGTTCGCCCCGGGCGCCCCGCGGGAGGCCTACTTCGAAGGCTTCGCTGCGCTGGCCGACATGACCGACGACGAGCGCCGGGAGTGGTTCGTCCGCCACGACAACTACTGGGTGCAGTAGCTAGGGTGTCGCTGTGCAGGCAACGAAGCTGTCGAAGCGGGCGGCGGCCAGGGCTCAGCAAAAACTCGATATGGCGATGAGCGCACCGGTGCGGGCCGCGGCGCGGGTCAAGCGGTCGCGCTCGCCGATGCAGATCACCTCGCGGGTCGGGGGGGTCACCCGCCCCAGCGGTAGTCGCCGTCGACCAGCTCGCGGGTGCGCTCGAAGAAGGTGCGCCCGCTGTAAGGCAGTTGGGTGACCACCTTCCCGCTGGGATGCCGGAAATAGTTGTCGCACGCCAGCCACACCTTGCCCGTCATGGCGGCCTGGATCTCGTCGTTGTAGCGGCGCTGCGCGTCGGGTGCCACCTCGACGGTGCGCGCGGCGCGGCGGTTCATGACGTCGAGGATGCGGCGGACGAACGTCGTCTGCGCCTCGTGGATGTAGATGATCGAGTTGACGCCGTTGGTGTTGGGGCCGTACAGCGTGAAGAAGTTCGGGTAGCCGGCCACCAGCGTGCCCAGGTAGGCCTCGGCGCCGTCGCTCCAGACGTCGGCGAGACGATGGCCGCCGGTTCCGTACACGTCGATGCTGGCCAGGTAGTCGGCGGCGGTGAACCCGGTGCCGTAGACGATGGTGTCGACGCGGTGCTCGACGCCGTCGGCGGTGCGCACCCCGCGCTCGGTCAGCTCGGCGATCGGGGTCGTCTCCAGGGAGACGTTGGGCAGCGCGAACGTGGGGTACCAGTCGCGTGACATCAACGGCCGCTTGCAGCCGGCGGGGTAGTCCGGCGTCAGCTTGGCCCGCAGCTGCGGGTCGGCGACCTTGCGCATGAGGTAGCTGCGGGCCAGCTCGGTCGCCTCCCGGGTCTGGGCGTCGTCGACGTCGAAGCTGGCCGACTCGTAGGCGGCGAAGGCCTCGTCGCGCAGCTTGCGCGCCGCGGCCGGGTCGCGTTCGAACAGCTCGTGCTGCTCGGGGGTGAACGGGAAGTCGAACCGGGGCGCGATCCAGATCGGCGTCCGCTGAAACACGGTCAGGTGCGCGGTGTTCGGGGCGATCGCCGGCACGTACTGGATCGCGCTGGCGCCGGTGCCGATGGAGGCCACCCGCTCCCCGGCCGTCGACTTGCTGTGGTCCCAGCGCGCCGAGTGGAAGCGGCGGCCCCGGAACCGCTGCGTCCCGGGGATGTCCGGGATGTGAGGCACGTCGAGCATTCCCACGGCGCTGACCACCACGTCGAACTCGTGCTCGGCCCCGCTGTCGTCGGTCAGTGTCCAGCGGCGCCGGGTGTCCGACCAGCGCGCGGTGGTGATCGCGGTGTTCGCCCGCAGGTGCGCGCCCAGCCCGTGCCGGGTGGCCACGGTCTCGAGGTAGGCCAGGATCTCGGGCTGGTTGGCGTAGGTCTTGCTCCACCGCGGGTTGGGCGCGAACGAATACGAATACAGGTGCGACGGGACGTCGCACGCCGCGCCCGGGAAGGTGTTGTGCCGCCAGGTCCCGCCGAAGCCGTCGGCCCGGTCGAAGAGGGTGAACCGGTAGCCGCCCTCGGCCAGCTGGATGCCCATGGCGATGCCGCCGGCGCCCGCGCCGATGATCCCGACGGTCGGCTGCTCACCCATTCAGGCCCATTGCGCGTAGTACGGTCGCCCCGGCCGGCTCTTCTCCACCAGGATGAACACCACACCCCAGGGGTCGGCGAACCATGTGGTGCGCACCCCGGCGACCTCCGCGATTCCGTTGACCAGGAAGCGCACCCCCCTGCGCTCCAGCTCCGCCCGGGTGGCGTCGAGGTCCGCACAGATCAGCCCGACGTGGGACAGCCCGTGATCGGTGAGGGCCCGGCCGCCGGCGCGCCCGTCTTCGCCGAGGTATTCGATGACCTCGAGCACCCGATCGCCGTCGTCGTCGAAGCCCACGATGGCCGCCTTCATGCTGGGATCAGCCACCAGCTCGCCCATGTCGTCGCGAATGGCGTTACCGGTCATGACATACGGCGGCGAAAGCACACGCAGGCCCAACACGTCGCGGTAGAACGCCACGGCGGCTTCGCAATCCGGAACGCACACGCCGGTGTGGGCCACTCCGGTAATCACGTTCTCGACTCTACGTCGGACCGACCGCCTCACCGGGTCGGCCCGGGAAATCCGACCGGCCGATAATGGCCGGGTGCGGTCGGTAGCTGAGCATCAACGTGTCGTAGCCGAACTCATCCAGCCCCGGCCGGCGGTGACCGCCGCGCTGGCCGACGCGCAGGGGCTGGTCCTGGCCGAGGACGTGGTCGCGCGGCTGGCACTGCCGGTCTTCGACAACTCCGCGATGGACGGGTACGCGGTGCGGGCCGAGGAGACGTCCGGCGCCACACCCGAGCACCCGGTGGTCCTCCAGGTCGCCGAGGACATTCCCGCCGGGCGCACCGACGAGTTGACGCTGAAGCCCAACACCGCGCATCGCATCATGACCGGCGCGCCGCTGCCCGCCGGTGCGACGGCCGTCGTCCCGGTCGAGGACACCGACGGCGGCGTGGCGGTCGTCTCGATCCGCGCGCCGCGCGCGGCCGGCGCGCACATCCGCCGGGCGGGCGAGGACGTCGCCCAGGGCACCACCGTGCTGCGACGGGGCCAGTTGGTGACCCCGGCCGTGCTGGGCCTGGCCGCGGCGCTGGGCATGGCCGAGCTGCCGGTGCTTCCGCGCCAGCGGGTGCTGGTGATGTCCACCGGGTCGGAGCTGGTGGCGCCGGGCAACCCGCTGCGGCCCGGTCAGATCTACGAGTCCAACTCGATCATGCTGGCCGGGGCCGTGCGCGACGCCGGCGCCGAGGTGGTCGCCGTGGCGACCGCGGAAGACGACGTGGCGCAATTCAGCTCGGTCCTCGATCGCTACGCGGCCGACTGCGACCTGATCATCACCAGTGGCGGGGTGAGCGCCGGCGCCTACGAGGTGGTCAAGGACGCCTTCGGGCGCGCCGGCGACCAGGGCGTCGAGTTCGTCAAGGTGGCGATGCAGCCGGGCATGCCGCAAGGCATCGGCCGGGTGGCCGGCGCGACCATCGTCACCCTGCCGGGCAACCCGGTCAGCGCGCTGGTGTCCTTCGAGGTGTTCATCCGGCCCGCGCTGCGCGACGCCATGGGCCTGCCCGACCCCGACCGCCCACACCGGGCCGCCGTGCTCACCGAGTCGTTGACCTCGCCGCGCGGCAAGCGGCAATTCCGGCGCGCGGTGCTGGACCGCGACGCCGGCACCGTCACCAGTTACGGGCCGCCGGCGTCGCATCACCTCCGCTGGCTGGCGTCGGCGAATGCGCTGCTCGACATCCCCGAGGACGTCGTGGAGGTGTCGGAGGGGACCGAGCTTCAGGTCTGGGACCTCACCTAACCCCCGGTGACGGCCGTCTTGGCCCGGCGCAGCCGCGGCGCCGTCTCGTCGTTGGCATGCATGTCGAGGGTGGGCGTTCCCCCTGCGGGCGGGAACCAACCGGCCCCCGCCTTTCGTAAGATGGCCGCGTGGCACGACGCCCCCGCCCATCCCGTCCCGGGGCCTGGGAGTTGTTTATAAGAGCCAGCCCCGGCGTTGCCTCCGGCCGGCCGCCCGTTCATCGCCGGCGGGCTGGCGGTGGCGCTGGCCGGCCGCAGGCACCGCTGGGTGCGGCGGGCCGGCCTGCTGGCGGCGGCCGCCTGCGCGGGCTTCTTCCGCCACCCGCCGAGGGTGCCGCCGGCCCGGCCGGGCGCGATCGTCGCGCCCGCCGACGGGGTGGTCTGCGTCATCGACTCCGCCGCCCCGCCCGCCGAACTCGGCATGGGCGACGCGCTCCTGCCGCGGGTCAGCATCTTCCTCTCGCTGCTCGACGCCCACGTGCAGCGCGCGCCGGTGAGCGGCGAGGTGATCGCCGTGGAGCACCGGCCCGGCCGGTTCGGGTCGGCGGATCTCGCCGCGGCGAGCACCGAGAACGAGCGCACCAGCCTGCGGATCCGGACGCCCAGCGGCGCGGAGGTGGTGGCGGTGCAGGTCGCCGGCCTGCTGGCGCGGCGCATCATCTGCGACGCGCGCGTCGGGGACAAGCTGACCATCGGGGACACCTACGGCCTGATCCGGTTCGGCTCCCGGCTCGACACCTACCTCCCGGCGGGCGCCGACCCGCTGGTCCGAGAGGGCCAGCGCGCGATCGCCGGCGAAACCATGCTGGCCGAACTGCCATGATCAGCAAGCCGCGCGGCAGGCGGCCGGTCAACCTGCAGATCCTGCCCAGCGCGATGACCGTGCTGTCCATCTGCGCGGGCCTGACCGCGATCCGGTTCGCCCTCGAGCATCAGCCCAAGGCCGCGATGGCCTTGATCGCCGCGGCCGCCATCCTGGACGGGCTGGACGGCCGGGTGGCCCGCCTCCTGGACGCCCAGTCGCGCATGGGCGAGGAGATCGACTCGCTGGCCGACGCGGTGAACTTCGGGGTGACGCCGTCGATTGTCATCTACGTGACGATGCTGACGAAGTCGCCGGCCGGCTGGGTGGTGATCCTGCTCTACGCGGTGTGCGTGGTGTTGCGGCTGGCCCGGTACAACGCGCTGCAGGCCGACGGCAGCCAGCCCGCCTACACGCACGAGTTCTTCGTCGGCATGCCGGCGCCGGCGGGCGCCGTGTCGATGATCGGGCTCATCGGGCTCAAGTTGCAGTTCGGCGAGGGCTGGTGGACCTCGACGACGTTCCTGTGCATCTGGATCACGGGGACGTCGATGCTGATGATCAGCAAGATCCCGATGCGCAAGATGCACGCCGCGGCGGTGCCCCCCAGCTGGGCCGCGCCGCTGCTGGCGCTGCTGGCGATCTGCGCGGCCGCGGCCGTGCTCGCGCCCTACGTCCTGATCTGGGTGATCATCGTCGCCTACCTCTGCCACGTGCCGTTCGCGGTCCGCAACCAGCGCTGGCTGGCCGCCCACCCCGAGGCGTGGTCCGACGAGCCCAAGCAGCGCCGCGCCGCCCGCCGCGCGATCCGCCGGGCGCAACCGCACCGCCGGTCGATGGCGCGGCTCGGGCTGCACAAGCCGGGTGGGCGCCTGCGATGAGCCGGCCGGGCGACGATGCGGCCCGCCAGCTCACGCTCACCGCGCGGTTGAACACCGCCGCCGTCGATTCGCGCCGCGGCGTCGTCCGCCTGCACCCGAGCGCGGTTGCCGCGCTGGGCATCCGGGAGTGGGACGCGGTGGCGCTGACGGGCTCGCGCACCACGGCCGCGGTGGTGGGCCTGGCCGGCCCGGACACCCCGGTCGGCACCGCCCTGCTCGACGACGTGACGCTGTCGAACGCGGGGCTGCGCGAGGGCACCGCGGTGATCGTCGGCGCGGTCACCGTCTACGGCGCCCGGTCGGTGACGCTGTCCGGCTCGACGTTGGCCAGCCAGTCGATCTCGCCGGTCACCCTGCGGCAGGCCCTGCTGGGCAAGGTGCTGACCGTCGGCGACGCCGTGTCGCTGCTGCCCCGCGACCTGGGCCCGCCGTTCTCGACGTCGGGCGCCGCCCGCGCGCTGGCCGCCTCGGTCGGCATCAGCTGGACGTCGGAGCTGCTGACGGTCACCGGCGTCGACCCGGCGGGACCGGTCAGCGTGCAGCCCAACTCGCTGGTCACCTGGGGCGCCGGTGTGCCGTCCGCGGCCGGGCCGTCGCAGGAGTTCGTCGACGTCGTCGGACCGGAGACCGTCGTCGAGGAACTGAAGGGATCGCAGCCGCAGGCTGCCAAGCTCGCCGAATGGCTCAAGCTCGCACTCGACGAGCCGCACCTGCTCAAGACGCTGGGCGCCGGCGCCAACCTCGGCGTGCTGGTGTCGGGCCCGGCCGGCGTCGGCAAGGTGACGCTGGTGCGCGCGGTCTGCGACGGCCGCCGGCTGGTGAAGCTGGACGGGCCGGAGGCCGGCGCGCTGAACGCCGAAGACCGGCTCAAGACGGTGAGCGCGGCGGTGCGTGCCGTCCGCAACGGCGGTGGCGTGCTGCTGATCACCGATGTCGACGCCCTGCTGCCCGCCACCCCCGAGCCGGTGGCCGCGCTGATCCTGGGCGAGCTCCGCACCGCGGTGGCCACCGAGGGTGTCGCGCTGATCGCCACATCGGCCCGGCCCGACCAGCTCGACGCCCGGCTGCGCGCGCCCGACCTGTGCGACCGGGAGCTGAGCCTGCCCCTGCCCGACGCCGGCACCCGCAAGGCGCTCTTGGAGTCGCTGCTGAAGTCGGTACCCGCCGGCGACCTGGATCTGGTTGAGATCGCTTCCCGCACGCCTGGTTTCGTGGTCGCCGACCTCGCCGCGCTGGTGCGGGAGGCGGCGCTGCGGGCGGCGTCGCGCGCCAGCTCCGACGGCCGCCCGCCCGAGCTGAACCAGGAGGACCTGCTCGGGGCGCTGACCGTCATCCGGCCGCTGTCCCGTTCGGCCAGCGAGGAAGTGGCCGTCGGCAACGTCACCCTCAACGACGTCGGCGACATGGCCGAGGCCAGGCAGGCGCTCACCGAGGCCGTGTTGTGGCCCCTGCAGCATCCCGACACCTTCGCCCGGTTGGGCGTGGAACCGCCCCGCGGGGTGCTGCTGTACGGGCCGCCCGGCTGCGGCAAGACGTTCGTCGTGCGCGCGCTGGCCAGCACCGGGCAGCTGTCCGTGCACTCGGTCAAGGGCTCCGAGCTGATGGACAAGTGGGTGGGCAGCTCGGAAAAGGCCGTCCGCGAACTGTTTCGGCGCGCCCGCGACTCCGCCCCGGCGCTGGTGTTCCTCGACGAGATCGACGCGCTGGCGCCGCGGCGCGGGCAGAGCTTCGACTCGGGCGTGACCGATCGGGTGGTGGCCGCGCTGCTGACCGAGCTCGACGGCGTCAACCCGCTACGCGACGTCGTCGTGCTGGGCGCCACCAACCGGCCGGACCTGATCGATCCCGCGCTGCTGCGCCCGGGCCGGCTCGAGCGGCGGGTGTTCATCGAACCGCCCGACGCCGCCGCCCGGCGCGAAATCCTGCGCACCGCGGGCAAATCCGTCCCGCTGAGCGACGACGTCGACCTCGACGAGGTCGCCGCCGGGCTCGACGGCTACAGCGCCGCCGACTGCGTGGCGCTGCTGCGGGAGGCGGCGCTGACGGCGATGCGGCGCTCCATCGACGCCACCGACGTGACGGCCGCCGACATCGCGGCCGCGCGCCAAATCGTGCGCCCCTCACTGGATCCCGGGCAGGTCCAGGCGCTACGCGCCTTCGCCGAAGGCCCGTAGCACGGCCCGCGCCGACGCCGCGACGTCGCGTTCCAGCCATTTCGGCATCGGGTCGTCATGGGCGTGGCGTCGGACCACGGCGTACGGCAGGTCCGCGACCGCCCGCGCGACGGCGTCGACGGACCGGGGCCCGCTGTTGCCGTACAGCCCGCGGGCCAGGGCCGCGATTCGCTCGGTCAGCGGGGCGTTCATCGCGGCCAGCGTCTCGCGGAACGCCGCGTCGGGTTCCTCGTCGAGCAGGTCACCGGGCCGGATCGTCAACAGCAGCCGGGCGTCGTCGGGCAGCTCGCGCGCGAAGCTGACGGCGGCCACGGCCATCGCCGTGGCGGTTTCCATCGGAGTCTGGCCGTCGGCGGCCAGCGCCCGCGCCTGGAACCGGTCCAGCGCGCGCAGCCACGCCGCCGTCAGGACGCCGTCGCGGTTGCCGAACCGGTGATAGAGCGTGCCCGCGGGGGCTCCGCTGGCCTTGGCGATCGCCGCGACGCTGGCCGCGCGCGGCCCGCCGTCGAGCACCAGGGCCCGGGCGGCGTCGAGGATCACGTCGGTTTCGTGCTTTCGCGGAGGTGCCACGATCTAGTACATTCCTTCTATATGGAACGATTATCCTATATCGATGAGCATGCCATAACAGTCGACGCGAGCCGTGGCGACACGTGGTCGGCACTCTTAGCGGTACTGTGCCGGGACCCCGGCGATCCATCGACCGTGCCGCCCGGTTTCGTGCTGGACGGGGCGCGGGCGCCGGAGTGGTTCGCGCTCAAGGGCAGGCACCCGTTCGCGGTGTACCGCTGGGTGTTCGAGCTGGAGGACGCGGCGCCGGGGCGCACCCGGGTGCGCGCGGCGACCTGGGCGGCCTTCCCGGGCGCGCACGGGAAGGCCTACCGGGCGCTGGTCATCGGCACGGGCGGTCACCGCGTCGTCACGCGGTGGACGCTGAAACGCGTCGCCAGCGCCGCCGCGCACGCCGACTACGCCGACGTGTTCGAAGTGCCCCTCCCGCAAGGCGACTCACGCACCGCCGAGGAGACGTTCCGCGACGCCCTGCGGGATGCGCCGGGTGGGGGCGTGATCTTGTGGATCCACCGCCACCTGCTGAGGTTCGACCTCGGGCCGGTCTCGTCGCCCGATCACATCATCGGCTGGACGATCGCGCGCTCGGATCGCGACGAGCTCGTGCTGACCGCCCGGGGTCCGCTGATGCGCGGTGAGCTGACGCTGCGGCGCCACGACGGCCGGCGCGCCGGCCTCACCACCCGCGTGCATTATTGCCACAGGTTCACCGCCCGCGCGGTCTGGGCCGTCGTCGGCCCGCTGCATCGGGCCGTGGCGCCGCGGCTGATGGCACGCGCCGCACGGTACGACCTCACGGCGACGGCCGGGCAGTCCTGAACCCTTCGCCCGGGTGTCTCGTAACCAGTTCACATACCCCTTGGCATGGACGGATTGCGATGATTGCGACGCAGCCCTCGCCCGGCGCGGATGTGGACGCTGGTGCCGGCCGGGTGATGGTGGTGGCGATCATGGCGTCGATGGTCGCCTTTCTCGACAGCACCGTCGTGAACGTGGCACTGCCGGCGACCGAACGCGAGCTCGGCGGGGGCATGTGTCTCCAGCAATGGGTGGTGGACGGTTATCTGCTGGCGCTGGCCGCCACGATCCTGCCCGGGGGTGCCATCGCGGATCTGTTCGGCCGGGTCCAGGTGATGCGGTTCGGGCTGGTGGCCTTCGGGGCGGGCTCGGCGGTGGCGGCCACGGCCACGTCGCCGGGCATGCTGATCGCCGGACGCCTCGTCCAGGGTCTCGGTGCGGCATTCTTGGTGCCCGGATCGCTGGCGCTCATCAATTCCGCGTTCGATCCCGCACACCGCTCCGCGGCCGTGGGCTCGTGGACGGCATGGACCGGAACCGCCTTCGCGCTGGGCCCGCTGTTGGGCGGCCTGGCGGTCGACCTGCTGGGCTGGCGATGGATCTACGCCCTGTCGGCGATCCCTATGATCGCCGCCTTCGCTTTGACGTATCGCTTACGCGCCGTGGAGGTTCCGGGAGCGCCCGGGCGCTCCCGTCTCGACGTCGCCGGGGCGGCGTTGTCGGCCGTCGGTTTGACCGCCACCGTGTATGCGCTCATCGAAGCGGGCAGGCACGGATGGCACCCGCAGCTCGTCGCGGCACTGGCGATCGGCGCTGCGGCGCTGCTGGCGTTCGTGGGTTGGCAGCGCCGTGCCCGTCACCCGCTGGTGCCGCTCGGCCTTTTCGCCAACCGCGACTTCGCGGGCGCCAATCTGACCACCGCCTTCGTGTACGGCGCCCTCACGATGGGGTCGCTTGCGGTGTCCCTCTACACCCAGGAGGTCGCCGGCTATTGTGCGACGGTCGCGGGACTGGTGACCTTGCCCAGCCCCCTGCTGTCGTTTCTCTTCGCCAAGCGGGTCGGCGGCCTGGCGGCGCGGATCGGTGCCCGGGTCTTCCTGGCGACGGGCCCGGTCGTCGCCGGGGCCGGGTTGCTGCTCATCCGCCCCGCCGCCCACGGGTTCAACGTCCTGACCCACCTGCTGCCCGGGATGGTCGTGCTCGCCCTCGGCATGGTGCTCACCAGTACGCCGCTGACCGCGCTGAATCTGTCCTCCGTCAACCCGGCCAACAGCGGAGTGGCCGCGGCCGTCCAGAACGCGGTCGGCCGGACGTCGGCGCTGACGTCGGTGGCATGCGTCGGACTGATCGCCACCGGCACACTCACCGACGCCAGCTTCGCCCGGCTGCTGCGGGATGCCGCGGCGCTCTTCTTCATCGGCGCCTTGGTCAGCGGCTTCTCCGTCGGCAAGGCGCGCAACCGCGCGGTGTGATCCGTGCCGCTGTGGCAGCCTATAGCGGCATGACCGAGCATCCGACCGCGCTGCACGTCGTCGACGGCATCGACCTGTCCGGCAAGGTCTGCGTGATCACCGGCGCGTCGTCCGGGCTGGGGCGCGAGTCGGCCCGGGCGCTGGCGGCGGCCGGCGCGCACGTCGTCCTGGCCGCCCGCAATCCGGCGGCGTTGGCGGAGGCGTCCCGGTGGATCGCCGCGGAAGTGCCGGGCGCGCGGACCTCGACCGTCGAACTCGACCTGACCGCGTTGGCCGGCGTGCGGGCGGCGGCGGGCGCCATCGGCGACATCGCCCCGGCCATCGACGTCCTGATGAACAACGCCGGGGTGATGTTCACGCCGTTCGGCAGGACGAGCGATGGCTTCGAGATGCAGATGGGCACCAACCATTTCGGGCACTTCGAGCTGACCCGGCTCCTGGTTCCGCAGCTCGCCGCCGCCGGCCGGGCTCACGGTCAGGCCCGGATCGTCAACCTGTCGTCCGCGGGCCACGTGCTGGGCGACGTGGACTTCGACGATCCGCACTGGGACACGCGAGAATACGACAAGTTCGCCGCCTACGGCGCGTCGAAGACGGCGAACATCCTGCACGCCGTGGCAGCCGATCGCCGCCTGCGCGACAAGGGAATTCGCGCGTATGCCGTGCATCCCGGCACCGTGGCCACGTCGCTGGCGCGGCACATGTCCCGGGAGGACTTCGCGCGGCTGCGCAAACCGACGGGCGAGCGGCTGGACGTCATCACGCCCGACCGCGGCGCGGCCACCCAGGTGTGGGCGGCCGTCAGCCCGGGGCTGGCCGGCCGCGGTGGGCTGTATCTCGAAGACTGTCGGGTCAGCGACAACGCGACGCCATACGCCCGCGACGAGCGGCGCGCGGAGCGGTGGTGGGAGCTGTCCGAGGAGATCACGGCTCGGGCAGCGGGGTCCACTCGCGGGACAGCCGCGACGTGAACGACGGGGACCTGCGCTCGAGGAACGCGGCCACCCCCTCGCGCGCGTCGGCGCCGCCCATCACCCGATGGTGTAGCCGCGTTTCCAGCGCGGCGACCTGCCGCGGGCTGTAGTGGTTGATCGCGGTGTCCCACAGCAGCCGCTTGCACAGCGCCGCCGACATCGGCGCGACGTTGACCGCGATGTCGCGGGCCAGCTCGACCGCGTGGTCGAGCACCTGGTCGGCCGGCAGGGCGCGGTTGGCGATGCCGAGCGCCACCGCCTCGGCCCCGCCGAAGGTCCGCCCGGTGAGCAGGATGTCCGCGGCCACCCCCAGCGTGGTCAGCTGCGCCAGCGTCCAGTGCGACATGCAATCGGGCAGCACGCCCCGGCGCACCTGCACCACACCGTATTTGGCGTCCTCGGCGACGATGCGCAGGTCCGCCTGCAAGGCGATGGTCAGCCCGATGCCGATGGCGTGGCCGTTGACGGCCGCGATCACCGGCTTGCGCAGCTCGAACGCGGCGGGGGTGATCGGTGACGCCGAGAACCCATCGGCCGGGGCGCCGAACGGCTCGGCGTCGCCGGAGAAGTCCGCCCCGGCGCAGAAGGCGTCGCCCGCCCCGGTCACGACGATGGCCCGGACGTCGTCGTCGCCGTCGCAGTCGTAGTACGCGCGGCTCAGCAGCGCGCCCATGTCGGCGGTGTAGGCGTTGCGCCGCTCGGGCCGATTGAGCGTGAGCACCGCCACGCCCGCGTCGACGTCGACCGTCACGTCGGGGCTCATCGCAGGACGGGTGTCCGGTGCAGGGCGCCGATCAGGTCGGCGATGTCCGCGGCGCGCGGCGTGTAGCCCGGGAAGTAGCAGCACACCTCCGCGGCGTGCTCGGAGAACCGGGCGGCTATCTGCTGCGCGCATTCCTCGGGGCTTCCCACGATCCCGATCCGCGCCACCACCTCGTCGCCGATCAGGCGGCGCATCTCGGCGAACCGCCCCTGCTTGGACAGGGCGTTCAGCTCGGGATGGATGTCGGCCCACCCCTCGGCCTCCAGCACGGGCAGGTAGGCCGGGGTGGAGCCGTAGAACGAAATCAGCGCCGCCACACCGTCGATCGCGGCCGCCAGGTCGGCCTCGTCGCGGCCGACGGCGACCATCGCCTGGGCGATGATCTGGAATCCGTTCCAGGTCCGGCCCGCGCGGCGCAGCCCCTCGGCGACCGCCGGGACGGTGCGCTCGGCGAAGTGGCGGGCGCTGTTGAACGGCATCACCAGCAGCCCGTCGGCGACCTCGGCCGCGGTGCGCGTCATCACCGGGCCCAACGCGCCCAGCAGCACCGGCGGCGGCCCGAACGGGTTGGGCCCGGGATTGAAGTTGGGCGCCATGATGGTGTGGGTGAAGAATTCGCCGCGAAAGTCCAGGCGGCCCTGGCCTTCCCACGCCGCGAAGATGGCCTTGATCGCGCGCACGGTCTCGGCCATCAGCGCCGCCGGCCTTCCCCACCTGCTGCCGTAACGCTTTTCGATGTGGGCCTTCACCTGCGACCCGAGCCCGAGCCGGAACCGGCCACCGCTGTACAGCTGCAGGTCGTAGGCGGCGTGGGCCAGATGCAGCGGGCTGCGGGGCGGGGCGATCGCCACGTTGGTCATCAGATCGAGGTCGGTCGCGCCGGCGGCGATGAGCAGGGGGAAGAAGACGTCGTGCTGGCCCTCGAAGGTGAACAGGCCGTCCGCGCCCGTCGCGGCGACGTCGGCGGCGCTCGCCGCGGCATCCACCGGTGAACCGTTGACCTGCAGCTGCACCTTCATCGAATCCCCTGTCGCACAGTGTTATTCGGAGTTACTCGGAGAGTTGGAACTCCAACACCTCGGCGACCGCGGCCACCGCCTCGCGGACCGCGACCAGGCGTTCGGCGGCCGACGGCGCCGCCAGCACCGAGTACCGGTCCGCGGTGCCGATCGGGATGCGAGCCGCCAACTCCCACAACCGTTGGCCGGCGTCGCCGCCGGTGTACTCGCCTAGCAGCGCCTCGCGGTCCGGCAGGCTCACGCCGCGCGCGTCGGCGATCCGCGCGAACAGGGCCAGCACCCGGTCCTCGACCTCGAGCAGCTGGGCGGGGCTGACCGGATCGCCCTGCTCGTCGGGCCACAACGTCACGGTCGCCCGCGGGTAGGGATCGTCGGGCAGCCATTCGGAGACCTTGATCCGCTCCCCGGTCCGACAGTGCATCGAGTACCGGCCCGCGCCGAGCTCGACGCATTCGGTGATTCTGGACAACACCCCGACGTCGCAACGCGATTCGCCGCCACCGACCTCGCGGCCCCGGGCGATCAGCACCACGCCGAACGGATCCCCGGCGTCCAGGCAGTGTCGGACCAGCGCGGCGTAGCGCGGTTCGAAGATCCGCAACGGCAGGTCCTCGTCGGGCAGCAGCGCCGACTCCAGCGGGAACATCGCCAACTCGAGGGGTTCGAACATCAGATTTCCAACTCGGCCACCAGCGCGTCGACGACGGCGCGCAGGTCACCGTCGTGCTCCTCGGCGACCCGGCGCTGCCGCTGATACGAGGCGCCGCGCCTGGGGATCTCGGCGACGGCGGCCAGCTCGTCGACGCAGTCCAGCGACTTGGCGACGGGCTCCAGCTGGTTCAGCACGTCGTCGAGATCCTCGGTGACCAGCCGCTCGTTGCTGTCGGCGTCCTGGATGATGATCGCGTCCAGGCCGTAGCGGGCGGCGCGCCACTTGTTCTCCTGGTTGTGCCAGGGCGGCATGGTCGGCAACGTCTCGTCGGCCTCCAGCCTGCGGTCCAGGTCGACCACCAGGCAATGCGTCAACGCGACCAGCGCGCCCAGCTCGCGCAGGTTGGACACGCCGTCGCACACCCGCACCTCGATTGTGCCCAGGTGCGGCGAAGGCCTGATGTCCCAACGGACTTCGTCGACGTGATCGATGATGCCGGTCTTCTTCTGGTCGTAGACGAACCCCTCGAACTCCGCCCAGGTCTGGAACTGGAACGGCAGGCCGGCGGTGGGCAACTGCTGGAACATCATCGCGCGGTTGCTGGCATAGCCGGTGTCCACACCGGTCCACCACGGCGAGGACGCCGACAGCGCCAACAGGTGCGGGTAGTACTTCAGCAGCGACGTCATGATCGGCATCACCTTGTGCGCCGAGGAGATTCCGACGTGCACGTGCACGCCCCAGATCAACATCTGCCGCCCCCACCACTGGGTGCGTTTGATCAGTTCGGCGTAGCGGGGCGCGTCGGTGAGCTTCTGGGTCGACCACTGCGCGAAGGGGTGGGCGCCGGCGCTCAACAGCTCCATGCCCCGGTCCCGGACGATCCGGTGTGCGGGTCCCAGGGTCTCCCGCAGATCCTCCATCGCCTCCCCGGTGGAATTGCACACCCCGCTGACCACTTCGACCGTGTTGCGCAGCAACTCCTTGTGCACGCGCGGGTTTTCGCCGATCTCGGCGATCACCGCCGTGGCTTCGTTGCTCAGGTCACGGGTCTGCGCGTCGACGAGCGCGAACTCCCACTCCACCCCCAGGGTCGGCCGCGGTGAACGGGCGAAATCGATGCGCGCGTTCTGCCTGTTAGCCGGCACCGATCACACCGCACGCGACCCGCTTGCCGGCGTCACCGGTGCTCATTGTCGTCTGGTCGGGCCCCGGGGTGCCGTTGCTCTGGTTGTACCGCTCCGGCGGGATGTTGGCGAAGTTGTCGGCGCCCGCATGAATGATGATCGCGGTCTTTTCGCCGGTGAGCAGGTCGTCCATGGCGAACGCGTCCGTGGTGGTCATCAACACCCCGGACCCGTCCTTGCGCACCTGCAGCGAGGTCAGGTCGCCGCTGGCGGGTTCGGCGGTGTGGCCGGGCGTTTGGAAGTGCCCTCCGGCGGACAGGAAATCGCCGGGCGCGCCGCCGGTGGGGGCGACGGAATTGGGCTCACACTTTCCGGTCTTGTGGATGTGCACCCCGTGGAATCCCGGCGTCAGCACCCCGTTGCCCGTCGTCTCGATGGTCACGGTGGCGTAGCCGTTGTTGAACTGGAACGTCGCGGTCGCGACCTCGGTGCCGTCGGGCGCCTTCAGGTGGGTGGTGATGTTCTTGCCCGCCGCGGCGGCGACGGGCCCGCCCTCCGGTAGCGGGGTTCCGGTCGGTGCCGGCGATCCGGTCCAGACGGCCGGCGTGGTGCCCGGTGAGGTCGAGGCGTGCTGAGGCGATGAGCACGCCCCCAGCAGCGCGGCGCACGTGGCTGCGGAGAGCGCGGAAACGGTGACGGCGGCAGTGCGGTGACCAGCAAACGGAGGCATAGCGGAAGCCTAGCCGCTCAAGCCTCAGCCCGTAACGAGCACGATGACGCCCGGCGGTTGGCCGGCCAGCGCGGGGATGCGCGGTTCGACCGGCGCGCCCAGGCTCTTGCCGACCGCATCGGCGGTCGCGTGCTCGTCGTCGGCGTCGGTGTAATAAACCGTGGTGGCCGACACGTCGGGCACGGTCATGTTGTCGACCTTGGTGACGTTGAAACCGGCGGTGGTGAGCTGGTCCTTGGTGCGGGCTCCGACGCCCTCTTTCGTCGAGATGTTGTAGATCTGCACCTCGGCGTGGTTCCCCGCGGGCTTAGCGCTCGTCGACGTGGGCGACGCGCTGGTGCTGGTGGACGTGGAGGCCGCCGACGCCGAGTCGTCCTCGGAGCTGCCGGACGAGCCCAGCGCCTGCCAACCGAGCAACAGGAAAATGACCCCCAGGAACAACAGCACCATCACCATCGCCCGCAGGGGAAGCCCGGTGGAGTCGGGGACTCGCTCTTTCATCGAGCCCACTGTAGCGAGTCAGGTCACCTCGAAGCCCAGGCGCCGCGCCGCCCGCGCCTTCTGGCGGCTCGCCCGCAGCCGCCGCAACCGCTTCACCAGCATCGGGTCGGCGGCCAGCGCCTCGGGGCGGTCGACGAGTGCGTTGAGCACCTGGTAGTAGCGCGTCGCCGACATCGAGAACAACTCTTTGATGGCTTCTTCTTTTACGCCCGCAAATTTCCACCACTGACGTTCGAAGGCGAGGATGTCGTGTTCGCGGCGGGTGAGCCCATCTGCGATCTCGGCATCGTCCCCCGATCGATTTGCCCGCGCCATGGCGCTGTCCATATAGCTTCCCCTGGACCCTTCCGGCGAATTCTCAGCTGCTCTAATGACTTGACTTACCTAAGGGCGTGTTTCGGCGAATATTGAACCACGGCCCAAACCCTCAAGCCGTCATCCAGACCCGCGAGTCGGCCGATTGGCTCAGATTGCCCGCACCGGCGATCGCCGGCCCGGACGCGCACGCGCGTGCGGTAGCTTAGCCGACCATGGCAGTCGTACCGATCCGGATCGTCGGCGATCCGGTCTTGCACACCCCGACGCAGCCGGTGCCCGTCGGCGCCGACGGTTCCCTGCCGGCCGACCTGCCGAAGCTGATCGCCGACATGTACGACACCATGGATGCCGCGCACGGAGTCGGCCTGGCCGCCAACCAGATCGGGGTCGGCCTGCGGGTCTTCGTCTACGACTGCGCCGACGACCGCGGCCGGACCGACCGCCGCCGCGGCGTGGTCGTCAACCCGGTGCTGGAGACCTCCGAGGTGCCCGAGACCATGCCCGATCCCGACGCCGACGACGAGGGTTGCCTCTCGGTCCCGGGCGAGTCCTTCCCCACCGGCCGCGCCACCTGGGCGCGGGTCAGGGGTCTGGACGCCGACGGCCGCCCGGTCGAACTCGAGGGCACCGGCCTGTTCGCGCGCATGCTGCAACACGAGACCGGCCACCTGGACGGGTTTTTGTACCTGGACCGTCTCGTCGGCCGCCACGCGCGCAGCGCCAAGCGCGCCGTCAAGGCACACGGGTGGGGCGTTCCCGGCCTGTCCTGGCTGCCCGGTGAAGGGCCGGACCCCTTCGGTCACTGATGTTCTCGTGGCCGGAACCGGGCACCCGGGTGACGCTTCGCTACCGGCACCCGGAAGGCTCGGTCCCCCCGCTGACCGATGCGGTCGGACACCTGCTGGCGGTCGGGCCGTCGGTGCGGGTGCGCACCAAGAGCGGCGCGGTCGTGGAGGTGGCGGCCGGCGACGTGGTCGCGCTGCGGGTGCTGACGGACGCGCCGGTCCGCACGTCCGAGATCCGGGCTCTCGAGCGCGCGGCCGCCGCCGCGTTGCCCGGCGCGGAACGGGTCTGGCTCGAGGGCTGGCTGCTGCGCGCCGGAGGTGGCGTCGATTACGCGGTGCCGCTTGATGTTTCGGCGCACAGCCGTACCATCGCGGCGATCGCCGACTGGTATGAGCGGCGCGGCCTGGCGCCGCGGCTGTGCGTTCCGGATCGCTTGTTGCCGACGCCGCCGGGGCTGAACGCCGAACACACGGAACGCGTTTGGGTGCGCGACCTGCCGGCCTCGGCGCCATCCGAACCCGACCCCGACGGCACGCGCTGGGCCGGCCTGTCGGTGACCGGCCCCGCCGACGACCCGGCCACCGCGGCCGCGTGCGAAGCGCTAATGGCCCGGGCGGCGGCGCGCGGCGCGACTCGCGGGTACCTGGTCCTGCCCGGCACCGACGCCGGCATGATGGCGCTCGCCGAGGCGCTGGGCTTCCGCGCGCACCATCGCCGCCGCTATTTTCCGGCCCGCTCGCCGGCCTGGGATACCGTCTAGCGATGATCGATGGCGGCGACCCGCAGCGCCCGGCCTCGCCGCGCTTGCGATCGCCGCTGATCGATGGCGGCGACCCGCAGCGCCCGGCCTCGCCGCGCTTGCGATCGCCGCTGCGGCTGGCCACCTGGAACGTGAACTCGATTCGCAGCCGCCTGCCCCGCGTCCTCGACTGGCTGGCCCGCACGGACGTCGACGTGCTGGCCATGCAGGAGACCAAGTGCTCCGACAGCCAATTCCCCACCCTGCCGTTCTTCGAACTCGGCTACGAGGTGGCGCATGTCGGCTTCAACCAATGGAACGGCGTGGCGATCGCCTCCCGCGTGGGCCTCGACGACCTACAGATCGGCTTCGACGGCCAGCCCAGCTGGAGCAGTAAGCCGGAGGTGGCCGCGACGGCCGAGGCCCGCGCGCTCGGCGCCACCTGCGACGGGGTCCGGGTCTGGAGCCTTTACGTGCCCAACGGCCGCGCGGTGGGCGACCCGCATTACTTCTACAAGTTGGAATGGCTTGCCGCGCTGCGTGATACGGCGGCGGGGTGGTTGCGCGACGAGCCCACGGCCCAGATCGCGCTGGCCGGCGACTGGAACATCGCCCCGACGGACGACGACGTGTGGAGCACCGAATTCTATGCCGGCGCCACCCACGTCTCCGAGCCGGAGCGCCGCGCGTTCGGCGCCATCGTCGACGCCCAATTCACCGACGTGGTACGGCCTTTCGCGCCCGGACCGGGCGTGTACACCTACTGGGACTACACCCAGTTGCGCTTCCCGAAGCGCCAGGGCATGCGCATCGACTTCATCCTCGCCTCCCCGGAATTGGCCGAGCGCGTCACGGACGCCCAGATCGTCCGCGACGAGCGCAAGGGCAAGGCCGCCAGCGACCACGCACCGGTGCTGATCGATATAAGGCGGGCCTAATTCGCTTTCACCGAGATCGCACCGCAAGCACGATCAGGTTAAGCTCAAGCAAATTAAATGCGGCCACTCGTTGTCTGCCGGTTTCCAAAGTGGCAGGCTTTGTTTTGTTAGAAGCAGATACAATGTTTTTTTGCTGTTAACGATGCGTTCAAGCGGGTACACCTCGCCGGTGACGCGGGTTTCGCGGCAAGGGCAGAAAGCCAGGGAGTCAGCATGAGTGTCATCGGCGGAGCGGTCCGGGGCGTGGGTCAGGCGGTGAGTCGCGTGGCGACCACGACGACCGCGGCGGCCGGCGCGGTGGGTGGCGCGGCGGTCAACGGGGTCATCGGGGGCGTCGCCGGCGCCGCCGAGGGCATCAAGAAGGGCATGAGCAGCGGCAGCCACTCCGCGCCCGCGGCCGCGGTGGCGTTCGGCGCCCTGGGCGTCGCGGGACTGGTGGAGTGGCCGGTGCTGCTGGCGGTCGGCGGCAGCGCCCTGCTGCTGCAGCGACTGAGCCGCAAGCAGGAACCGGCGAAGTCGACGAAGGCCAGCCTCAAGGCGGTCCCGGTGGAACCGGCGGCACCGAAGGCCGCGCCGCAGAAAGCGGCCAGCAAATCGACCGCCAAGAAGGCCGCCGGGCGTCGGGCCGGCAGCGCCGAGTTGCGTAGCACCAACTAAATCGGGCTATCCGACAACGCTTTGGCCATTGCGACGGCAATACGCCAATCTCTGCCGTTGCGCGTCGTCGCGACCGGCATCCAGGCGACCACCTCGTTGGTCGAGTCCGGCATCACCATCGCCGCGATTCCGCTTCGCGAAGGCGCGCGGGCGATCACGGGCGAGCTGCCCGGGGGCACGCCGGCAATACTGAGCCGACGGTGTTGGCGCGGCCGGGACCGCGCCTGGATCGAGGTACGCGGGCTCGACGGCGCCTCGAAAGACGATTCGGCCAACGAACTCGGACGCACGGTCCTGGAGGCGGTGCTGGCCCAACCCGGTGTGGCGTCGGCCGCCCTGAACTACCCGCTGTCGCGGGTGGTGATCACCATCGGCGACGCGGACACCTCGCTGCGCGACCTCTGCCGCGCCGTCGACGGCGCCGAGAGGCGTTGCGCGCCAAGGACGACCGCCAAGCCGTCGGCGCCCCGGACGAGCCTGCCGGGCGACGGCGTGGTGCTGGCCACCCGCGCCGCGACCGCGGCCGCCAGCGCGGCCGGGCTGGGCATAGCGCTCACCGGCCGGGCGCTGCGCTGGCCGCGCATGCCCATCGGCGTCCTGGCGGGCGTGGTGGCCCTCGACTACCAGCCGTGGCTGCGCCGCCTGCTCGAGGACCGCATCGGCCGCCCCGCGACCGACACCGTGCTGGCGCTGGCGGTGACGGCCGCGGAAACCGTCACCCTGTCCCCCGCGTCGTTGTCGGTCGGCCTGCTGACGCAGTCGCTCAAAGCGGCCGAATGCCGCGCGGAGGCCCGCGCCTGGGCCCGGCACGAGCCACAACTGGCCGGCCACGCCGATCAGCCGCACACCGACCCGTCGGCGCGGTCGAAGCCCCCGCGCGGCCGGCCGGCCGACCATTTCGGAAATCGATTCGCGCTCGTCCAGGCGGTCAGCGCCGGGATCGTCGGCGCCACCACCCGCAACCTGCACCAGGCGGCCCTGGCCGTCCTGGTGACCACCCCGGCGGCCAACCGGACCACGCCGGAGGCCTTCGCCGCCGCGCTCGGACAGGGGCTGGCCGAGCGGCACGCGGTGCTGTCGTTGCGCCCGGAGGCGCTGCGCCGCCTGGACCGGGTGGACGCGATCGTCATCGACCCGCGGGTGTTGTGCACCCGCGGCCTGCGGGTGCAGATCATCCGCGGCGCAAAGGAAGCCGAGCTGCCCGCAGCGTGGTCGCGCGCCCAGCTGATGCTGGAAAACCAGCGCTTGAGCCCCGGCTGGCACCCGGTGCCGGGAATATCGGCCAGTAAGCCGAATGGCGAAGTGGAGGCGCTCTTCTGCTTCACGCACGACCCGCTGGCGTCGGCCGTCGTCGCCGAGGCGCACCGGACGAAGGCCGAGCTGGTCTCCGTCGAGGACGATTCACTGGGCGAACTGCGCCCCGCGTTCGACGACATCAGGCCGCTGGAGCGGGGGTCCGTCGACGACGCGCTGGCCCGCGCCGTCGCTGACCTTCAGGCGGCGGGCCGCACGGTCGCCGTGCTGTCATCGGCCGGGGCGCAAGCGGTTTGGTCGGCCGACGTGGCGCTTGGCATGCTGCCCGAGCCCGGGGACGGCCCGCCGCCGTGGTACGCAGACCTGCTGCTGCCCGACCTGGCGGCGGCCTGGCGGGTGCTGCGCGCGCTGCCGGCGGCGCGGGCTGCCGCCCAACGCGGCGTCGGGATCTCCGCCGGCGCAACGGCGATGGGCTCGCTGCTGATGATCCCCGGCGTCCGCGGCATCGGGCGCGGGCCGGTGACCAGCGGGGCGGCGGCCGGTGCGTTGTCCGGATATCTGCTGGCGCGCGGCATCATCCGGGCGGATGCCCCGCGCCCGGCTCCCGTCCAGGAGTGGCACGCGATGGCGGTCGAGCATGTCCGCCGGGCGCTGCCGCCGCCCGCTTCCGAGCCCGCCGGCGATCCGGGGCGGCTCGCGCTGGCCACCCTGGGCGCGGCGCAGCCCCAAACCCGCACGCACGCCGTGCTGCAGTTCCTGGGCGCCGTGCGCGCCGAGTTGACCGACCCGCTGACGCCCGTGCTCGCGCTCGGATCGGCGGCCAGCGCCGTGCTCGGCTCGCCGGTCGACGCCGTCCTGGTCTTCTCGGTGCTGACCGGGAACTCCATGCTCGCGGCCAGCCAGCGGCTGCGAGCCGAAAACCGGCTGAACCATCTACTCGCACAACAGATCCCACCGGCCCGCAAGGTCCTCTCCGACGGGGAGGGTGAGCGGGCGTACGCCGACGTCATCGCGGCGCAGCTGCAGCCCGGCGACGTCATCGAGGTGCGCACCCACGAGGTGGTGCCCGCCGACGCCCGGATCGTCGAGGAGGTCGACGTCGAGGTCGACGAGTCGACGCTGACCGGTGAGTCGCTGTCGGTGGAGAAGCAGGTCGAGCCGACACCCGGCGCCGCGCTCGCCGAACGCCGCTGCATGCTGTACGCGGGGACGACCGTGGTGGCAGGCACCGCGGTGGCGGTGGTGACCGCGGTCGGGGCCGACACCCAGGAACGCCGCGCCGCCGAGCTGGTCTCCGGCGACCTCTCCCCGGACGTCGGCCTGCAGCACCAGCTCAGCCAGCTCACCAACCGCGCCTTCCCGGTCAGCATGACCGGCGGCGCGCTGGTCGGCGCGCTGGGGCTGCTGCGGGGCTCGGTCCTGCGCCAGGCCGTCGCGAGCGGGATCGCCATCGCCGTCGCGGCGGTGCCCGAAGGCATGCCGTTGGTGGCGACCCTGGCGCAAGCCGCGTCGGCGCGGCGGCTGACCAGGTTCGGCGCGCTGGTCCGCGTGCCGCGTTCGGTGGAGGCGCTCGGCCGCATCGACGTGGTCTGCTTCGACAAGACCGGCACGCTGAGCCAGAACCGGCTGCGCGTCACCGAAGTCGTTGCGGTGTCGGGCACTTCGCGTGAGGAGGTGCTGCGCTGCGCCGCGCACGCCGCACCGCCGTCCAACGGCGACCCGCACGTGCACGCCACCGACGTCGCCATCGTCGAGGCCGCCTCAGCGGTAAACGGCCACAACTCGGCCGCGCCCGTCGCGCACCTGCCGTTCCGCTCCGGCCGGTCGTTCTCCGCCTCGGTGACGGAAACCGAGCTGGCCGTCAAGGGTGCCCCCGAGGTGGTGTTGGCCGCCTGCGACGGCGTCAGCCCCGAAATGGAGGAGACGGTCGCGAGGATGGCCGGCGGCGGCCTGCGGGTGATCGCGGTGGCGCGCCGGCAGCTGAGCCCCGCCCAGGCGCGGGCCATCCGGCACGAGCCCGACGACATCGCCGACTTCGCCCGCGAGGGGCTGACCCTCACCGGGTTCCTGGGTTTGTCCGACACCCCCCGCGCCGAGGCGGCCGGGCTGCTGGCGGATCTGCGCAGGCTTTCGGTGGGCGTCAAGCTGATCACCGGCGACCATCCGATCACCGCGAAGGTCATCGCCGAGGAACTCGGGATGAGCGTGACCGCCGGACAGGTGATCAGCGGCGCGGAATGGGACGCGTTGTCGCGCAAGGATCAGGAGCGCGTCGTGACCGAGCGGGTGATCTTCGCCCGGATGACGCCGGAGAACAAGGTGCAGGTCGTTCAGACGCTCGAGAGCGCGGGCGTGCGCACCGCGATGGTCGGCGACGGCGCGAACGACGCGGCGGCCATCCGGGCCGCCACGGTCGGCATCGGCGTCGTTGCCGGCGGCAGCGACCCGGCGCACATGGCGGCCGATGTGGTGCTGGTCGATGCCCGCATCGAGGGCCTGCGCAACGCGATCGAAGAGGGCCGCCAACTCTGGCAGCGGGTGCAGGCGGCCGTGTCGGTGCTGCTGGGCGGCAATGCCGGCGAGGTGTTGTTCGCGATCATCGGCAGCGCGATCACCGGGACCTCGCCGTTGAACACGCGGCAGCTGCTGTTGGTGAACATGATGACCGACGCGCTGCCGGCGGCGGCCCTGGCGGTGAGCAAGCCCAGCGGCCCGGTCGACCCGGGCATCCGGGGACCGGACCAGCCCGCGCTATGGCGCGCGGTCGCGATCCGCGGCGTCACAACGGCCGCCGCGACGACGGCGGCGTGGGCGATGGGCAGCGTCACCGGTCGCCCGCAGCGCGCCTCCACCGTCGCGCTGGTCGCCCTGGTGGGCGCCGAGCTGGGTCAGACGCTGCTGGATTCGCATGCCCCGTTGGTGGTCTTGACCGCGGTGGGCTCGCTCGCGGCGATGGGGACGTTGATCAGCATCCCGGTCGTCAGCCAACTGCTGGGATGCACACCGCTGGGTCCACTCGGCTGGGCGCAGGGGCTGGGATCCGCCGCTGCGGCGACCGTCGCGATCGGGATTGCGAATCGTGCGCTGACGGGTCCGGACAAATCCGGCGCCGCCCCCGTTGAGGTGGGTGAACCTCGACGACCCCGACCCGCCACAGCAGCGCATAGAGTTCCAGTAACGGCACCTTCAGCACCAGAGCAATAGATGAAACCAGCGGATCGCCCCCGGTGTCTGTCATCGTCGACATAGGTCCGACGGTGGTCGGAGCACCCGGCGACTCGGCAAACCCTTCGTTACTGAAAGGCAAATGATGGCGGAAAAGAAGTCGCGCAGGGGGACATCGCAACGCGAGGCCGTGCAGAGGATCCGCGAGGGCGAAACCTTCCACGTGAACCTTCCGGTGCTCGGGCAGATGGAGATTCCCCGGCCCGAACAGCTGGCCTACTTCGGGGGCCTGGCCGCCCTGGCGGCGCTCGAACTCATCGACTGGCCGGTGGCCGTCGTCATCGCCGCCGGACACCTGCTGGCCAGCAATCACCACAACAAGCTCTTAGAGGAGCTTGGCGAGGCCATGGAAGAGGCCTAGCAAAAATTAGGCCGTCCCGAGGGCCCGGTCGAACCGCATCGTGACCCGGGTGCCCCCGGGCGTGCGAAGGGTGTCGACGTGGTCGGCCAGCCCGCCGATCAGGGAAAGACCCCGGCCACGGCGCCGGCTGCGCAGGCTGGCCGAGGAATCGCCGGCCCACCGGCCGGTGTCGCTGATCGTGACGGCGACCGTCCGCTGGTGCACGAAGGCCTCCAGGGAGACGGTCCGGCGGGACTCGCCGTCACTGCCGTGCTCGATCGCGTTGGTCACGGCTTCCCCGGTCGCCAGCAGGATGTCCAGTTCACGCTTCGGGACGACGCCGACCCGGGACAGCCAGGCGCGCAGCTGTTCCCGCACGACGGGAATCTGACCCGCCGCGGCCGTCACCACGGTGGCGAAGCTGCGCGCGGCTTCATGGCTCGGGCGCAGCGCCAGCACGACGACGTCGTCGCGGTAGCCGTCGGGCGGCGCCATCCGGGACAGCAGCTCGGCGCAGACGGACTCGACCGGCAGGTCGGCGCATTCGGCGGCCGCGGCCTTGAGCCGGGCCAGGCCGTCGTCGAGCGTCTCGCCGGCGCGCTCGATGAGTCCGTCGGTGTAGAGCAGGATCAGGCTTCCCGGCGGCATGCTCGACGTCGCGGTGGCGTCGGACGGATAGCTTTGCGCATCGTGTTCCTTGATGGCGACCGGCAGCCGCCGGCCGGCCGTCAGGAACACCGCCTGGTGGTCGGGCAGGACCAGCAGCGGGTAGGGATGGCCGGCGCAGCTGTAATTGACGGTGGCGCACCCGGTGTCCGGCTCGGTCGCGATCAGCGCGTAGGCCACCGTCGCGCAGCGCGCCCCCGCGACGCTGGCCCCGTACCGGTCCAGCGCGCCCAGCACCGCGCCCGGCTGGCCCGCGGTCAGGGCAGAGGCCGCCACCGCGGCGCGCAGCCGGCTCATCACGATCGCCGCGGGCAGGCCGTGGCCGACGACGTCGCCCACCGATATCCCGAGTCGGCTGCCGCGGTCCAGCGGGGTGACCGAATACCAGTCGCCGCCGACCCGCATCGCCTCTCCGGCCGGCTGGTACACGGCCGCCACCACGGCGGCCGTCGAGGCCCGGTCCAGATCCAGCAGGTGCTCTTGGAAGTCGACGGCGATGCGGTGTTCGCGCTCCATCACGCGGACCCGGTCCAGGGCCGACGACGTCAATTCGGCCACGCGGCTGAACGCGTCGAGCTCGGCGGCGTCGAACCGGCGGGGCGCGGGCCACAGCAGGGCCAGCACCCCGACGACGCGGCCCGAGTGGTCCCGCAAGGGCTGGGCGACGCTGGCGCGAACGCTGTCGGCGGTGTCCTGGACCGCGTGCTCGTAGCGCGGTGGCAGGTCGAGCGTGTCGGGGATGACCATCGGCTCGCCGGTGCGCACGACGTCGGCCCCCACCACCGGGGAGTCGAGCTCGGTGACGTGGTAGCGGTCACGCAGTTCTCCGGGCAGGTGGCCGGCGTACTCGAACCGGATGTGGCGATCGCCGTCGAGGACGCCGATCGTGACGGTGGCGGCGTCGGCCGAGCCGAACGGGGATTCCAGCAGGGCGTCCATGATGCCGGCGACCGAGTCGGTGGCCTGCAGCGCCGAGTCGAGGTGCACCAGGTCCGAGGCCGCGGCGCGACGCTGGCGGTCGCGTTCGCGGGCCGCCGCGGACAGCCGCGACTTCAGCCGGTCGACCAGCTCCCGGGAGCGGAACGGCTTGGGCAGATAGTCGTCGGCCCCACCGGCGTAGCCCTCGTCGACCGCCTCGGCCCCGGCCCGCGCGGACAGCATGAGCACGGGCGTGGCCGCCAGTTCCGGGTCGGCGCGGATGGCCGCCACCAGCCCAAAGCCGTCGATGCCCGGCATCATGACATCGGTGACGACCGCGTCGGGGCGCAGCTTCCGGGTCGCCGCGAGCGCCGACCTGCCGTCCGCGGCGAGGACCGTCTCCCAATGGGCCGACAGCACCCGGTCGAGATGGCCTCGCATGTCGGCGTTGTCGTCGGCGATCAACACCAGCGGCCGCCGCCTGTCGGGTGCGGCCGCCGGGCCCTCGCGGTGGTCGACCGGCGTCAGCCATTGCCGGGCCTCCGCCACGTACGGGTTGCTCTCGTCCAGCAACCCGGCGGGTGACTGGCCGGCCGCCATGCCGACGGATTGCGGCAGCCGGATGGTCACCGTCGTCCCGCGGTCCAATTCGCTGGCGATGCTTACGGTTCCGCTGTGCAGCTCGACGAGCCCGCGCACCAGCGAGAGCCCGATCCCGGTGCCCTCGACGCTGCGGCCGCGGAAGTTGTCGGCGCGGTAGAAGCGGTCGAACAGGCGGCCCAGGTCCTCGGCGGCGATCCCCACCCCGGTGTCGCGCATGGTGACGACGCAGTGGCCCGATTGGGCGCGCACACTGACCGAAATCGAGCCCCGCAGTGTGTATTTCACCGCGTTCGACAGCAGGTTGAGGATGATCGTCTCCCACATGCCCGGGTCGACATCGGCCAGCACGGGCGCGCTGTCCACGACGAGCTCGAGCCCCGCCCGATGGCAGAGCTCGGTGAAGGACGCCGCTATGTGGGCGGTCAGCGCCCCCACATCGGTACACGCCAACTTCGCGTTCCCGCGGCCCGCTTCGATCCGGGAGAAGTCGAGCAACGAGTCGACCAGGCGCTGCAGGCGCCGCGCGTTGCGGCCCGCCGTGCCAAGCCGATCCGCCAGCACGCTTCCCGGCGCCGCCTCGGACAGCGCATCGTCGAGCGGCCCGAGCAGCAGCGTCAGCGGGGTGCGGAACTCGTGGCTGACGTTGGTCAGGAACGCCGTCTTCGCCCGGTCCAATTCGGCCAGCGCGTCGGCCCGCTGCCGTTGCTGGTCGTAGGAGACCGCGGAGGCGAACGCCGCGGACAGCTGATCGGCGAGTAACTGGCAGAAGCCGCGATACATCGCATCGAGGGGCCGCCGCGGACTGACCCCGATCACCAACGCCCCGCCGCCCGAGGCCTCTCCGAGCGGCAATACCAGCGCCTGGCGGGGACATGCCTCACCGAAAAGCTCTGTGATGCCAGGGATTACGTCCTCGAGCCGGTCGATCACGCGCGCCGCCCGGTCGCGTGGGGTCTCGTCCCCACCTATGAGCCCGGCCAGCGAACCGGGCAGCACCGAGACAATCGCGGGGGTGGCCCCGCGCAGCGTGCTGGCGCGCGACCCGTCCCCGGCGTCCGCTACGTAGACGGCGATGAAGGGCAGGTCCAGGGGCTGCCCGCTGCAGACGGCGACGGCGCTGCCGACCGCGTCGTCGATGGTGTGCGCGTCCATCACGGCGGTCGCCACGGAGTTGAGCACGTGCAGGCGCCGCTCGCTCAGCACCCGGTCGGTGGTTTCGATCACCGCGCAGAAGACGGCGGTCACCGCACCCTCGCCGCCGATGATGGGGCTGTAGGTGAAGGTGAAGTACCGCTCCTGCGACCGGCCGCCGGTCATCAGCGGCAACATCAGGTCGTCGGACCACGTCGCGACGCCGGTGTCGATCACGCTGGTCAGCATCGGCGAAATCTGGGGCCAGATCTCCCACCACACCTGCTGCGCCGGGCAGCCCAGCGCGGCCGGATGCTTGTCCGCCAGGATCTGGGCGTAGGCGTCGTTGTACATCAGGAACAGATCCCGGGGCCCCAGCCAGAGCACGATGGGGAACCGCGAGGTCAAAGCGACGGCCACTGCCACCCGCACCTCGGCCGGCCAGTCCCGCGGCGAGCCCAATGGATGGGCGTCCCAGTCGAATTCGGCGAACCGGCGACCCATCTCGCCGCCCAAATCGACCGCAGCCGCCAAATCGGCCGGCAGCGCCGGGTTCATTGCCTTCGCTTGCGTTGCAGAGCCTCGAAAAGGGTGGGGTAGATGTCGAAGATGCGATCGAGTTCGGTCACCTCGATGGGGCGCAGCACTTGGTCGTGGTCCGCGACCAGGCGGACCGCCGTCCCGGCTTCCTTCCCTGCGTCGTGACACTCGAGCACGGCGTTCAACGCCGCGCTGCCGAAGAAGTCGACCGCCTGCAGGTCGACGACGACCAGCCGGGACGGATGGGTCTCGGCCAGCTTGAGCGCGGCGGTCAGGTGAGCGGTTACCTCATCGACGGTACTGGAGTCCACACCGCCCTTAACGCGCACGACCACAGCGTCCTCAAGTGCCTCGTGTTCCACCGCCAACACCTTCAACGCCTTTCGCCGCTCTTCGGGTCGCGCGGCATGCGCCGCCCCAGAGTGTCTAGGAACACTAACGGTTTGCGGGTTGCCGCGTTCGCGTATTCCTCTGGTTACCCAGCGGCCTCTGCGGATATCCGTTCGTGCACCGTGAGCAGCAGGTGATCAAACTGACTCTGCAGGGCGGCGGTCGAACCCTCCAGCGTTGCCACCTCGGCGAGCAGTTGCCTGGCCAGCGCCCGCAGCTTCACATTGGTCTCCTGCGACCGCCATTGCAGCACCCGAAACGCCTGCTCGGCGCTGACCCGGTAGACGTACATCAGCACGCCCTTGGCCTGTTCTATGGCCGCGCGGCTTTCGAAGAGGTCGGGGAGCGCCTCGTCGAGCACCTCCTGCCGGGCCTCGTCGAAGGTGTTGGCGAGGTCGATGTAATACCCGGCGGTGCCCACCACCGCGCCCGACTCATCGAGCATGCGGTCGGCGACGACGATCGCGTCGTGCACCTGGCCGGCCGTGTCGATGAACCGGTGCCGACTGGAGAAGGACTCCGCCGACTGCAGGGCGTAGTCGAGCACCTCCTGAACGTGCGCGCGGTCGTCGGGGTGCTTGTGCGACAGCAACAACTTCGTCGTCGGCTTGACGGTGCCCGGTTCGTAGCCGTGCATCCTGGCCACCTCGTCGGACCACTCCCAGCGCTCACCGATGAACCAGAAGCGGAAGGTTCCCACGTTGAGGTACCGGCCGACCGCCTCGACCGGGCTCGGCTGTTGGCCTCGGGGCCCGGCCGGTGGGGTCCCGGCCGCTCCCCCTTGCTCTTGCACGTTTGCATCCTCGCACTCGGGGGATACCACCGGCTACCGCCCTGGCCAAAAGGCCCGTCCACATGTCAGGCCGTCCGGGGTGGGGGTAACGTCGCGTGCGGACCATCCACAACGCGGGAGCGCACTCCAATGCGCTGAGAGGACGGCTCGGGGCCGTCGACCGTACGAACCTGACCGGGTAATGCCGGCGTAGGGAGATGAGAAATGACCTTGGAAAAAACGTCCGTCCTTTCCACAGCCGTCGAGGCTTCCGTCACCACCGGGCCCATCGCGGGCAGCAGCAAGGCCTACCGGGAGGTGGAGGCGCCCGGCACCGGTGCCCGCCTGAGGGTTCCCTTCCGGCGTGTGCACCTGTCCACCGGGGACCACTTCGACCTGTACGACACCTCCGGTCCCTACACCGACGCGGACGCGGTCATCGACCTGACGGCCGGGCTGCCGCCGCGGCCCGGCGTGGTCCGCGACCGCGGCACCCAGCTGCAGCGGGCCCGGGCCGGCGAGATCACCGCCGAGATGGCGTACATCGCCGCCCGTGAGGACATGCCCGCCGTGCTCGTGCGCGACGAGGTCGCCCGCGGGCGCGCGGTGATCCCGGCCAACCACAACCACCCCGAGATCGAGCCGATGATCATCGGCAAGGCCTTCGCGGTGAAGGTCAACGCCAACATCGGCAACTCGGCGGTGACGTCGTCGATCGCCGAGGAGGTCGACAAGATGGTGTGGGCCACCCGCTGGGGCGCGGACACGATCATGGACCTGTCCACCGGCAAGAACATCCACGAGACGCGCGAATGGATCCTGCGCAACTCCCCGGTGCCCGTCGGCACGGTGCCCATCTACCAGGCGCTGGAGAAGGTCAAGGGTGACCCGACGGAACTGACGTGGGAGATCTACCGCGACACCGTGATCGAGCAGTGCGAACAGGGCGTGGACTACATGACCGTGCACGCCGGCGTGCTGCTGCGGTACGTGCCGCTGACCGCCAAGCGGGTCACCGGCATCGTGTCCCGCGGCGGGTCGATCATGGCGGCCTGGTGCCTGGCGCATCACCGGGAGTCGTTCCTCTACACCAACTTCGAGGAGCTGTGCGACATCTTCGCCCGTTATGACGTCACCTTCTCGCTCGGTGACGGCCTGCGGCCGGGCTCGATCGCCGACGCGAACGACGCCGCGCAGTTCGCCGAGCTGCGCACCCTGGGCGAGCTGACGAAGATCGCGAAAGCCCGTGGCGCACAGGTGATGATCGAGGGCCCGGGTCACGTCCCGATGCACAAGATCGTGGAGAACGTGCGACTGGAAGAGGAGCTCTGCGAGGAGGCCCCGTTCTACACGCTGGGCCCGCTGGCCACCGACATCGCGCCGGCCTACGACCACATCACCTCGGCGATCGGCGCGGCGATCATCGCCCAGGCCGGCACGGCGATGCTGTGCTACGTCACGCCCAAGGAGCACCTGGGGCTGCCGGACCGCAAGGACGTCAAGGACGGGGTGATCGCCTACAAGATCGCCGCCCACTCCGCCGACCTGGCCAAGGGGCATCCGCGCGCGCAGGAGCGCGACGACGCCCTATCGACCGCACGGTTCGAGTTCCGCTGGAACGACCAGTTCGCGTTGTCGCTGGATCCCGACACCGCAAAGGAATTCCACGACGAGACGCTGCCGGCCGAACCCGCCAAAACGGCGCACTTCTGCTCGATGTGCGGGCCCAAGTTCTGCTCCATGCGGATCACCCAGGACGTCCGCGACTACGCCGCCGAGCACGGCCTCGACAGCGAGGAAGCCATCGAAGCCGCCATGCAGGAGAAGTCGCAGGAGTTCGCCGAGCACGGCAACCGGGTGTACCTGCCGATCACCCAGTGAGCTACCTGCCGCTCGCACCGCCGGGCAGCACGCCCCTGCGGGTGCTGACCATCGCCGGGTCCGACTCGGGCGGCGGCGCCGGCATCCAGGCCGACCTGCGCACCATGGCGCTGCTGGGCGTGCACGCCTGCGTGGCGGTCTCCGCGGTGACCGTGCAGAACACGTTGGGGGTCAAGGGCTTTCACGAGGTGCCCGACGACGTCGTCGCGGCCCAGATCGATGCGGTGGTCACCGACATCGGCGTCCAGGCCGCCAAGACCGGGATGCTGGCGTCGTCGGCCATCATCGGCGCCGTCGCAACCACCTGGCGCCGGCTGGGGTTGACGCTTCCGCTCGTCGTCGACCCGGTGTGCGCATCCATGCACGGCGACGCGCTGCTGGAGGTGGCTGCGTTGGATTCCCTTCGCGACCAACTGTTCCCGTTGGCCACGCTGGTGACGCCGAACCTCGACGAGGTGCGGCTGCTGGTGGGCATCGACGTCGTGGACGCGGAGTCGCAGCGGGCGGCCGCCAAGGCGCTGCACGCGCTGGGACCGCGCTGGGTGCTGGTCAAGGGCGGCCACCTCCGGTCGTCGGACCGCAGCTGCGACCTGCTCTATGACGGCAGCGGGTTCCACGAGTTCGACTCGGAGCGCTTGCCCGGCGGCAATGACCACGGCGGCGGCGACACGCTGGCCACGGCCGTGGCGTGCGCGTTGGCGCACGGGTACCCCGTTCCCGAAGCCGTCGGTTTCGGGAAGCGTTGGGTCACCGAATGTTTGCGCGCCTCCTACCCGCTGGGCCACGGCCACGGCCCCGTCTCCCCGTTGTTCCGGTTGACGTGAACCTGGAACAGATCGCCGGTGTGGCGCACGAACCCGACGGCCCACCCGCCGGAGTGGTGGTGCTGACGCATGGCGCCGGCGGCAACCGGGATTCGCCGTTGCTGCAACAGGTTTGCGACGAATGGGCGCGCCGCGGCTGGCTGGCGGTCCGGTACAACCTGCCCTACCGGCGACGCCGGCCCACCGGACCACCGTCCGGCTCAGCGGCCACCGACCGCGCCGGGATCGTCGAGGCGATCACGCTGTGCCGCGGCCTGGCCGACGGTCCGCTGATCGCCGGCGGGCACTCCTACGGCGGACGGCAGACGTCCATGGTGGTGGCGGCCCGCGAAGCGCCCGTCGACCTGCTGAGCCTGTTCTCCTACCCCGTGCATCCGCCGGGGAAGCCGGAGCGGACCCGCACCGAACACCTGCCCGACATCAGGGTTCCGACGGTGTTCACGCACGGGACGTCGGACCCCTTCGGCACGCCCGACGAGCTGCGCGCCGCCGCCGCGCTGGTCTCCGGCACGACCGCGGTCGTCGAGATCGCCGGGGCGCGACACGATCTGCGGTCCAAGACCCTGAACGTGGCGGCGCTGGCGGTCGACGCCGCGCTGCAGCTGCTCGGGCGCAATTAGACAGCTCAGACTGGACAGTTTTGGCTGTCTAATTTAGGCTGGTGTCGTGGACGGCATCAGCGAATCGGCAGCCGCGGCGGCCCGCGATCTGCGGGTGGTCTTCAGCCGGTTGCGGCGCCGATTGAGGGACCTCGCCACGGACGACGACCTCAGTCCCTCGCAGACGGCGGTGCTCAACCGGCTCTGGAAGGAGGGCGCCTCATCGGCGAGCGCCCTGGCCTCCGCGGAGCGGGTACGTCCACAGTCCATGGCCACGGTAGTGGCCGCCCTCGAGCAGCGCGGGCTCATCGAGCGCCAACCCGATCCGGACGACGGGCGGCGGCAACTGATTTCGCTGACCACGGCGGGCCGGCGACGCGCCGAAAGCAACCGGCAGGTCCGCGAGGAGTGGCTGGCACGCGCCATCCACGAGCGGTATTCCGAACGCGAGCGTCGCGTCATCCTCGACGCGCTGACGCTGCTCGAGCGCTTGACCGAATAACGAGAGGACAAGGGCAGCAATGGAACTGGCAATACACTTTATCGACTTTCTGCCCGGCGACCCGGCGGCGCTGGGCCCCACGCTGGCCGACGCGGCGAAGGCCGCCGAGCAGGGCGGGGCGACGCTGTTCACGCTGGCCGACCACTTCTTTCAGATGGAGGCCGTGGGACGCGCGGAGGACCCGTTCCTGGAGGGCTACACGTCGCTGGGTTTCCTCGCCGCGCAGACCACCAGGATCGACCTGAGCCTGCTGGTCACCGGCGTCACGTACCGCTATCCCGGCCTGCTGGCCAAGGCGGTCACCACGCTCGACGTCCTGTCGCAGGGCCGCTCGATGCTGGGCCTTGGCGCGGCCTGGTACGACCGCGAGCACGCTGCGCTCGGCTTCCCCTATCCCCCGGTGAGCCAGCGCTTCGAGATGCTCGAAGAGACGCTGCAGATCTGTCAGCAGATGTGGAGCGGCAACGACGGGCCCTACCAGGGCAAGCATTACCAGCTGGCCGAGACCATTTGTTCGCCGCAACCGATTCGCCGCCCGCCGATCCTGATCGGCGGGGACGGCGAGAAGAAGACCCTGCGCCTGGTCGCGCAGTACGCCGACATCTGGAACAGCACCACCAGCGACGTTGACGAGCTCAGGCACAAGATCGAGGTGCTACACCGCCACTGCGAGGCGGTCGGCCGCGACCCGGGCGAGATCCGCAAGACGGTGGGCCATTTCGTGAATCCCTTCGAGGACCCCGACGGTTACTTCAAGACCGCCGAGCGCTACGCCGAACTGGGCGTCGAGATGGTCAACGCCGGCCCGTTCCCGGGCAACCCCGATCCGGTCGGCTTCATCCGCCGCCTCGGCGACGAAGTGGTACCCAAGCTCGCCCAAATCGGTTGATAAGGCTGCCGTTCGGTCATCCCGGATAGCGGGAGTAGCAGGCGTCCATGTTGCCTGTCGCGCCGCCGCGAAAGGCCGCTATCCGGGTGAAACCGGCCGGCACGCTGGTGCCGTCGGCGTCACTGGCGACGAGGTGGTTGGTGAGCAACCCCGCCACCGCCTCGTCGAGATCGCCGGCCGTCAGCAGCAGCTGCTTCTGCGACGACAGCTCGATGGGCTCGGCCATCTTGCGGTGCACCACGCCGGTCAGGCACGCGGTGCGCAGCGCGGTCCACGGGCTCTGCATGGCCAGCCCGCGTTCGTGCTGCACGGCCAGCGCGTAGCGCGACATCACGACCGAGAGCGCGGTGTCGTCGCCCTGCGGCAGGGTCTGTTCGTTCTCGTCGGCGACCTTGCCCATCGCCGCCAGCTTGGGCAGGTCCACCACGATCGTGTTGGTGGCCGGGCAGTAGGACGCCGGCGGGCTGGCCTTGGCGTCCGGGCAGTCGGCCGCCTGGTAGGACAGCGCCGGCGGATTCTTCGGGGAGAACACCTTTCCCAGGAGTTCCATCAGGGTGGACAACGTGTCCTGGTCGAGCGGCACCTCACCGGTCTCGGGGTTCCCGGTGCTGGTGTCGACCCGCAGCGCGTTGGGCAGGTCGCCGCGGCGCTGTTCGATCTCCGCCTTGTCGATCCCCGCGCAGGCCGGGGCGCCGTCGATGAACCCCATCTGGAAGGCGCTGATCCGGTCGAGGGCCGACCCGTGTTCGTCGTCGTTCTCGGTGTCGCTGTCCAGGACGGGGTCCCGGGTGGTGATGATGCCCGCCAGCACGTGGTCCAGTCCGTCGGCGGTGCTCAGCGTGAACCGCGGCGACTTGCCGTCGGCCACCCAGAACAGGTAGACGCCCGCGAAGCAGTCGGCCTGCTGCTCGCGCACGATCGTGGGGTCTCGCTTGGTCACCAGCTTTGCCATGGTCTGCAGGGCATGGCCGAATTCGTGGGCCAGCACCCCGTTGACCGACATGTCGCCGAAATACCGTTGCGCGACGGACATGAACACCCCGCGGTCCCACGCGATCAGGTTGCAGCGCGACGTGTAGAACGCGTTGACCAGTTTGTAGGTGTCGTTGTGGCAAACGATGGGGCTGGCCGGATCGTTGGAGTTGTAGGACACCATCTTGCCGACCGGAACGAACGTTCCCTTCAGCGACTGGCCGTAAACCGACTTCCAGTAGTCCTCGATGTCGTTGACCGACAGCAACGACAACTTGTCGATCGCGCCGTTGTCGGTGTTGACCACCGTGCCCGTCGGGTCGGGCGCGTTGCTGCGGATCCCGCTGGGGCCGTTGGTGGCGGGCAGGCCGCCCACCCGGAACGGGTCGTTGAGCATCGACAGCGCCCGCCCGTCGACGAAGGATGCGCAGCCGGCCACCACGATTGCCGCCGCCGCGCAGCTTGACGCCGCCCGCAGCAAGGTGGCCGCCCCGCGGGGGCGGCCACCGGTCGGCTGACGTCGATTGCGCGCGCGGCTGTTCATCCCAACCTCATCCCGACCGGCTGCAGGGCAGCACCAAAGCGTCTCATTCTAGAGCGGCTGGCTAACTGTGACAGCCCGAATGCGCATGCCGGTAGCACACCGACCACGACGGCAGGGGCGCACGGTTACCCGCGGGTGACCGTGCGGAACCCAGCCGTCTCCGGCGGGCGGTCACGGTGGAGGCAGCGAACTCTCAGGGGCGCGGCGCGGGTGTCTGCTGAGGTCCGGCCGGGCCACCCGGGCCCATCCCGCCGGGGCCCATCATCCCGCCCGGGCCCATCATTCCCGGCCCCATCATTCCGCCGGGCTGCATCATCGGGCAGGTGCCGGCCCGCCCGCCGCCGTACCCGTGGCGCCACCCGTCGTGGCCACCGGAGGACCAGCCCAGGAGCAGCCCCGAGAAGAAGACCACCGCGACGACGAACACGACGCCGGCGACGATGACCACCCACGCGGCCGCTTGACCCAGCCGACTGTGTGCGCCGACTCGATGTTCGACATTGGATTCAGGAGTTTGCGTCATGCCCCGAACGATGGCACACATATACCCACCGGGGGTAGGGACCATTGGCCCTAGAATGGGCGACGCGCCTGTGGTCGGCTTACGCTTGTTGCGCGGGAGACGTCCGAAAGGATGCGGCGATGGCTGAGTTGACGCGGCGGGCGGCACTCGCCGCCTTCGGCGCTCTCGGCGCGGGCAGCATCCTGGGGTTGGGATTGCTGCGGCGCGGCCTTCAGTCGATGGCCGTACGCCTCACCGACGGCGGCGGTTTCATGGGCGCCGGCCACATGGACATGAGCCGCTACATGGAAATGTTCATGCGGCACAGCGAAATCGACCGTGTGGTCGAGGACATTCCCGGCGGCGTGCGCACCACCACCGAATCGGCGTCGCCGGACCTGGCGGCCCAACTGCAGGCGCATGTTTCGAGCATGTACGCCCACCTCGATCAGGGCACCGAAGTCAGCTGCATGAGCCAAAGCCTGCCGACCCTTTTCCGGCAGGCCGGCGGTTACCGCCGCAAGCTCACCCTCACCCCCAAGGGCGTGATCGCCGAGGAGACCGCCGACGATCCGGCCCTCACCGATGTCATCCGTGCGCACGCGCGGGAGGTCACCGGCTTCGTCGCGGAGGGCATGCCCGCGATGATGCAGCAGATGATGGGTCAGGGCCGGATGGGTTGCGGCGGGATGATGGGGCCGCGCAGGCCTTAGAAGGGCGGCGGCTCGTCGTCGTCCGGTGGCGCGGGGCCCCCGGGTGAAGCGTGGGCGGCCAAGCGGCGCCGCCGGTTCCGCTGGCGTTCGGTGGCGATGTGCTGGGCCCGGTTCCGGGCGCGGGTGCGGGTGCGGAGCGGCATCGTTGCCGTGCGCTCGCCGTAGCACTCCCGCTCGGCGGGAGTGGGCACGTCGCCGGTGGGCGCGCACAGGGTCGGGAACAGCAGCGCGCTGCCGGGGGTGGTGACGTAGCGGTGTCCGTCAGGCAGCCGCCAGATGACGGTGCCGTCGGGCAATTGCTCGTCGCGCCAGCCCCAGAACGTCTTCAGCAAATGATGTTGGCGGCAAAGGCATTTCAGGTTCGACGGATGCGTCACACCACCATCGGAGTACGGGATCGTGTGGTCGATGTCGCAGTCGGCAGCAGGACGGTCACACCCCGGCGCCCGACACGTCAAATCCCGGCACCGCACGAAGTCGGCCAGCCGGGTCGAGGGCATGTAGCGCGGTTCGGCCTGCGCCGGAACGCGCAGCGGCACCAGCCGCGCCGACCGGGCCAGCTCGGCGATCAGCTCGGCAGAGATCAGCCCGTCGGCGCCCAGCTCCGAACCCGGAGCCGACCCCCGGCCCCGGACGCCGGCCCGCTCGGCGACGACATGGATGACGACCGGCGTTGCCGCCGGCCGCTTTCCGGCCGCACAGTCGGCGCGCCCACAGCGACAGCCCAGCCGATCCGCCGCGGCCGCCAGCGCTCCCAGCGCGTCGGCGCGCCGCTGGTCGCGGCTGCGCGGGTCGTGCTCACACACCGTGTCCGCCAACGCATCCAACCGCTTGTCCAAGGCGTGGGCGTCGGGACTGAACAGGCTGCCGTGGATTTCCGACATGCCGCCCTCGAGATCCTCGATCCCGACGCAACGCTCGGCCCGGGACTGGTCGTGGCGGCGCACCGCATCGACGTCGGCCTTGGCCACGATCTTGTCCACCTCGCCGGCCAGCCGGCCCCGCGTCATCGAGGGCCACCGCGCCGCGCGCATCGCCAGCTCGGCGTCCACGGCGGCCAACACGGCGGCGTCGGTGATCAAGTCGGTGCGGTACACGATGGTCTGAAACAGCCGAAAACCGATGCCGCCGGCCCGAAAGACGGCCGCCACCCGTGGCAGTCGTTGACGCATGGCGAGCGCGTACTTCATGAAGCTGCCCGCCATGGCCAAGCTGACGCGGAAGGCCGCGGCCACCTCGGCACCCACCGCCGCCCAGGTGTCCACCGCCCAATCCGACTCCTCACCGCACTGGGCACGGCGCAGTTCGAACAGGTCCCCGATGGCATCCAACCGATCCGCCACCACCTGCGCCTCCAGTCGCCACGACGCGCACATCCGGTTCACCAGCGCGCGCGACCGCTCGCACTGCGGGGGCTCCCAATACTCGTGCACGCGGGTATCGAACATAGGTTCGATAATAGCCGGACGGGCCGACGCGCGTATCGCCCGATGCCGCCGGTTGTGGATAACCAGCGTCAGCCTCCCCCGCCGAAGCCCATCGCGACGAAGGCGGCGACCACCAACGCTGCCAGCATCACGATTTCGGGCCACGGTCGCCACGGCCGGGCTTCGATGGCATAGGACATGACCTTGATCGGCCCGGCCGGCGACGGGGGTTCCTGCTCGCGGGTCAACGGTTCGTGGAACTGATGAAAATACAGTTGGATCAGTGTCGCGCCGACCCACAGCCCGATGAGGAAACTCACCGGCTTCACCCCGGCGAGGAACAGCACGATCACCATCGCGGCGGCGAGGATGAGTGACGCCGCATCCGATTTCGCCGTCGCCCGGACCTTGCCGCCGTAGGCCTTGTCCAGCGCGGCGCGGCGACGCCGGTAGGGCAGCATGAAGAACGTGAACTTGGCGAGGATGTGCACACCGGCCAGGACGGCGAGCACGGTAGCTGCGATGGTCACCGACCCAGTCTCACAGGACGAGAGCCGGATTGCGTCAGGGCACCCGGGTCCGATGCCGCTTGTCGTGCGGCGGCACGCCGTTGACGCCGCCGATCGACTGGGCGTAGCTGCCCACCGCGTAGGCGGCGCCGGAACCCATGACGGCCAACGCATCCCGGTTGATGTTGTCGACGGTCTCGCGGGGGCCCTGGTAATTGGGGTCGAACGGGACGCCGGCTTGCCCGCCCCATAGTCGGGCCTGCACCGTCGTCTTCTGCTGCGTGGAGCCGGCGGTCAAGCCCCCGATCGGCACGCCCGCGACCATGAAGGGGTGGTAGTCGGCGAGGGTGCTCAGCGGCATGTCGGCGGGCCGCTTGCCGGCCAGGTTCAGATACCCGGCCAGGGTGCGCTCGATGCCGGCCGACCCGTCGGGGACGTCGGCGTAGGTCACCCCGGGCGCCGGCGGCCCGGACTGATCGCCGTCGTCGGTGAAGAAACCGGCGTTGGGAGATCCGAGCGCGGTGAAGTTGAGGTACATCGCGATGTCGTTGAGTTGGTCGACGTTCATGCCGAACACGTAGTCCATGACGCCGTTGAGCCCGTCTTCGTCGGCGCCCCAGAACGCGAACCGCACCGCGTTGTTCACCGGCGCCAGGGGGCCCAGCTGCAGCGCCGTTTCCAGCACCGCGGCCACCCCGGTCCCGTCGTCGTTGATGCCGGGGCCGCCGCGCGGGCCGTCGAGATGCGCGCCGACCATGACCACTTCGTGTGGCGACCCGGTCTTGGTCTGCGCCAGCACGTTTCGCGACGTGATGGTGATGTTACGGGCGTCGAGCACCAGGTGGACGGGCGCGCTCGCGCCGGCGAGCGCGGCCGCGACGGAGGGACCGGCCACCGCGACCGGCACGGTCAGCTGCTTGAAGTAGCCTGGCGTGAACAACGTGGGCGGGGCGCCCTGCCCAGACGGCGCGCTGAGCACGACCAGGGCGGCCGCGCCCTTGACCACCGCGGCGTTCTGCTTGTCGACCACCGAGCAACGCGCGTCGTCGACGACGGCGATCGAGCCCTTGGGCAGCGCGGAAGGGTAATCGCCGGCCGCACAGCCCGACGGCTGGCCGGGCCGGACCGGTAGGCCGGTCAGGCCGCTGGGCGGTGTCTGCACCAGCAACGAGGCCTGGTCGACGGTGTAACTGCGGCCGGCGACCGTCACCGCCGGCCTGCCCGGGGAGACGGTGTACAGCCGGTCGAACTGGGGCGTCACCACCTCGAAACCCCTGTCGCGCAAGGCTTTCGCCACGTAGTCGACGCTGGCGTCGTAGCCCGGGGTGGCGTCCGCCCGGTTGCCCTTGTTGGCGTCGGCGATGTGCTGCAGCGCGCGCAGGTGGGCGAGCATCCCGTCGGCGGTCACTTTCGCCGCCAGGGTGCGGCCCAGATCCGGTGCGGCAGAGGGAGATCCGGGCCGGGGCGACGAGCATCCGGCCAGCAGCGCGGCCGCGAGCAGCAAGGTCACCCCCAGACGGCGGGTCATGGCTTGGTAAGGACGTGACGTGTGCGGTCCTCCATCGTGGGCATCCCGTTGTGACCGCCGATGTCCTGGGCGTAGAGACCGACGGCGTAGGCGACGCCGCCGCCGTTGACGCCCAGTGCCGACCGGTCGACGTGTTCGAGGGTGTCGGTCCTCTGGTGATAGTTGGGGTCGAAAGGCTGGTCGGCCGTCCCGCCCCAGAGCTTGGCCTGCTCGGCGGACATCTTGGCCTCGGCGCCGGAGAACAGGCCGCCGGCGGGGACGCCCGCGAGGGTGAACCCGTCATAGTCGGAGCGGCCGTCGAACGCCGTGTCCTGCGCGGTCTTCCCGGCGGACTTCAGGTAGGCCACCAGCGTGCGCTCGATGCCGGCCGACCCCTCGGGTACCACCGGCTGACCGCGGGCGTCGGCAGGCAGCGATTGGTCCCCGTCATAGGTGAAGTAGCCGGGATTGGGCGACGCGAGCATGTCGAAATTCAGGTACAGCGCAATGCTTTTGAGCGCGGTCAGGTCCAGCGACTCGACGTAGTCGCGCGATCCGATCAGGCCGAGTTCCTCCGCACCCCAGAACCCGAACCGCACCGCGTTGCGCACCTGCGGCGAACTCCCCAGCCGCAGCGCGGTTTCCAACACGGCCGCCACCCCCGAGCCATTGTCGTTGATGCCCGGCCCGTCGGGCACGCTGTCCAGGTGTGCGCCCGCCATGACGACGTTGGCCGTCGACCCCGTCTTGGTCTGCGCGATCACGTTGCGGGCCTTGAAGCTCTGCACGCTCGCGTTCAGCTTGATGGTGGCGGGCCCGGGCCGGGTGCGCAATTGCACGCCCACCGACTTGGTCACGCCCACCACCGGGATCTTGACGTATGTGTCCGGCCCCAGGGTGCCACCCATCTTCTGCTCGTCGACGTTGTCGGCGACGATCATCGCGACCGCGCCGTGCTGCGCCGCGACGTCCTCCTTCTGGGCGAAGGGGCAGGTGCCGCGGTCCACCAGCACCACGGCCCCCTGCACCGGCAGGTTCCCGTAATCCGACGCCGCGCAACCGAGAGCGTTGCTGGCGGGCAGGGCCACGAGCGGCCCGCTCACCCCGTCCGGCGGGGTCCCGAGGCTGAAGTCGAGCGCGTGCGCCTCCACCTCCACACCACCGACCGTCACCACCGGCTTGTCCCCGTGGAACACCCGCGCCGAGAACTCGGGGGTGGCCACGTCGAAACCGCTGCCGCGCAACGCGTTTACCACGTAGTCGACGCTGGCCTCGTAACCGGGGGTGCCCACCGCCCGGGTGCCGTTGTTGGCGTTGGCAATGTCCTGCAGCTTTGCCAGGTGGGCCATCATCGCGTCGGTCGTGACTTTGTCGTGCAACGCGCCGGCGAACTTGACCGCGTCCGGGTTACCGGTCGCCGGTTGCGCGTGCCGGTGAAAGCAGCCGGCCGAGAATGCGGTCAGGACGACCATGACAAGCGCCGCCGGGATCGTCGCGCGTTTCTTCACCATCGCGCCCCAGGTTAGACCGCGTCGCGAGCGGCCGGGATCAGGACACGGCGGTATCAGACGTAGAGCGCAGTGAACGGCGCAAAGGGAATGTTGCGCACCACAAACCACGCCGCGACCAGCACCAGCGTCACGACCGCGGCCCAGCGGCGGTGTTGCCAGCTGCGGACGCGCCTGCCCGCCAGGCGTCCATAGGTCCAGGCGAGGTACGCCCACACCAACAGCACGACGGCCGCCAGGCCCAACGCATTGAACCTGGCGGCCGCCATCAGGTTGCCGTGCATCAGGGAATACAGCATGCGCAGGCTGCCGCATCCCGGACAGTCGATTCCCAACAGCGCCTTGGTGGGACACACCGGCAGCGGCCCGTTGGGGGTGGTCGGGTCACCCGCCCAGATGACGGCGCACATCAACGTCGCGGAAGCCGCCACCACCAGGGGTGCTCCCAGACTCTGCGGCGCCGACCCTTGGCGGGTCACCATGGTCGCGAACCGGGCTTAGAACATCGCGGCGAGTGCCGCGTTGGTGTTCGTGTTGAGCGCGCCGACCGCCATCAAGATGCCGTAGATGATGGCGACGACGACACCGATGACGGCCGACCAGATCACCCACTTCTTGGCGCTGTCGGCGGATGCCTGTGCCTCGGCGTAACGACCCTGTGCCCAAAGACCATTGACTTGGCTGGACTTGACGATCGCCACGATCCCGAACGGGAGGCAACAGAACAGGGTCACCAGGATCGACCACACCAAGTAGTTGTTCGGCGCCTGCCCGGCGGGCTGCTGCGGCGGATAACCAGGCGGCGGAGGGGGTGGTGCCGGCGGTTGGGTCATGAATTCTCCAGTCCCGAGAAGTTAGCTGGCGTGAAGCGGTGCTAACCATACCCGAGCACAGTCGCGGCGGCACTAGCAATTTGAAAATCCGCTTTTGAACCGCCGGCGCGCGGCGCACGCCCTCCCGCGAGGGTTTCCCGGCCAGGGCGGGCCGGCCACGCGAAAACAATTGACGGTCATGACCTTTCGGAACGGCCGTTGCGTGACCGTCACGCTGCGGCGTCGAGAAGGATGCCCAGACAGACAATTTCCAGCGGAATGTGTTGCTTTGTCACGACATAGCTCTACGATCCCTAGTTAGCGGAAGCGTGTTTCTCCGGTGAGCGACGCCGGTTCGACAACCGCCTAGGAGTCACAGGATGTTGCATCCCAGCAACGCGCTGCGGACCGCGACTGCCGCGGTGCTGGCGGGCGCTGTCGCCTTAGCGGGCACGGGCACCGCAACCGCGGATCCCGCCAATGCGGGTAGCCCGTCGGACGTCAACACGCTCGCGGCGTCGCTGTCGAAGGGATATGGGCTGAACAACTGCACTCCCCAGAGCGTCACCACCGGCGAGCTGGCGTCGCTGACCTGCGCGCAGAGCCCCGACCCGAGCGGCCCGGTCCAGGCCAAGTACATCCTGTTCAACAACGCCGACAACCTGGCCGGCTCATTCAAGGCGAGCATCAAAGACGACGTGCTGGGCACGTGCGGCGACAGCGGCCAGTCCCCCACCAACTGGCACCAGGGCAGCAACAGCGGCAACGCCGGCCAGGTGGCGTGTGGGACGTATCAGAACGCCGCCGAGATCATCTGGACCACGGACTCGAAGAACATCTTGAGCTACATCCGCGGGTCCAACACCGACGCCGCGGCGCTGTACCAGTGGTGGCGCGCCAACGGCTGACGTTCTTAGTTGGGGGGCAACGGGTTTCTGCATCACCCATCCATCAACCGCAGGGAGTCAACGAAATGTCACATCTCACCACCGCGCTGCGAGCCGTGTCGGCGGCGCTCTTCACCGGCAGCCTGGCTCTGGCGGGTAGCGCACCCGCGCTCGCCGAACCCAACACCGGCAGCGCGGCCGACATGAACACGCTGGCCGCCAATCTCTCGAAGGGTTACGGCCTCAACAACTGCAAGCCGCAGGAGTTGACCGAATCCGGCGAACTGGCCGAGCTGCTGTGCGGGCAGAGCCCCGACCCCAGCGGACCGGGCTCCGGTGTCTACGCCCTCTTCTCCAACGGCACGAATCTGGCCTCGGCGTTCAGTTCCACCATCAAGGACGTGTCGCTGGCCGCGTGCGGGGACGCCGGGCAGTCGCCGGGGACCTGGAAGCAGAACGGCCAGACGGGCGGGCAGATCGCCTGCGGCACCTACAAGAACTACGCGACGTTGACCTGGACCACCGACGCCAAGAACGTGCTGGGCCACCTCACCTCGTCCAACGCCGACGTCAACGCGCTCTACCAGTGGTGGCGCACGAACGGCTGACCCGTCAGCACAGCGCGGCCACCAGCTCGGCGACGGCGCGCATGCCGGCGGCGTTCGGGTGCAACGGCGCCGCCCGGCCCGGCAGCGGCACACCGGGTCTGGTGGTCCAGGGGGCGGCCGACCACGCGTGGTGATCCCGGCTGGCCGCCGCGGCGCGCACCACGTCGCAGCCGGTCGCGCTGGCCGCGTCGGCCGTGAGCCGTTCCAGCGTCGCGGCCACGTGGCGACCGAGGTCGGCGTCCGCGTCGCAAAGCGGGGCCGCCGGCGTGCCCGCGGGCGGCAGGACGGTCAGGTAGTCGACGAAGAAGACCCGGGCCTGCGGGGCGCGTTCGCGCGCCGCGTGACCGACCGAGCACAGCGATTCGAAGACCGCGTCAAGGGCCCGGCTCCGCGCATCGGGGTCCAGCAGCTCGGCAATGCGCCCGCGCAGCACCGGCAGCCGCCGGAACCGACGGGGCAGGGAAGCGGCCATCAGCAGCGGGATGTAGCCGACGTCGTTGCCGCCGATGGTGATCGTCACCAGCGATTCCGAGCCGTCGAGGGCGGTGATCTGGGGCGGCGCGCCGCGCTGGCGGTCGGCGAGCACGTGGGCGGTGGTCGCGCCGGAAAAGGTGACGTCTACCAGTTCGAGGCCGCAGCGCTGCGCGACCAGATGCGGATAGTTGCGGGCCGACCGGCCCGAGCCCAAGGGCGCGTTCGCGGCCCGGGGCCGGATGCCGGGACCGGCCGCCATCGAACTTCCCAGCGCCACATACCGTTTCATCGATCGGGACTGGATGCCTGGGCCCAGAAACGTTTGGGGATCCGCCCGGCCCGGCGGGCCAGATAGCCGGCGGTGACGGCGGCGGCCATCGCGGCCGCCATCGCCGCCGGATCGGCGGCCCGGGTCACTGCGGTGGCCAAAAGCACGGCGTCGCAACCCAGTTCCATCGCCAGCGCGGCGTCGCTGGCGGTGCCGATGCCGGCGTCGAGCACCACCGGGACCCCGGCCCGGGCGACGATCATCTCGATGTTGTGCGGGTTGGTGATGCCCAGGCCGGTGCCGATCGGCGAGCCGAGGGGCATGACCGCCGCGCATCCGGCGTCCTCGAGCCGGCGCGCCAACACCGGGTCGTCATTGGTGTAGGGCAGCACGACGAACCCGTCGTCGACCAGTTGCTCTGCCGCCCGGACCAATTCGACCGCGTCGGGCAACAGCGTGCGTTCGTCGGCGATGACCTCCAGCTTGACCCAGTTGGTGTTCAGCGCCTCGCGCGCCAGCCGCGCGGTGAGCACCGCCTCGGCCGCGCTGCGGCACCCCGCGGTGTTGGGCAGCGGCACGATGCCGAGCCGGTTGAGCAGGTCCAGCAGCCCGGTCCCGCCCTCGGCGTCGACGCGCCGCATCGCCACGGTGGTCAGCTCGGTACCCGAGGCGACCAGCGCCTCTTCCAGCGCGGCCAGGCTACTCGCTCCCCCGGTGCCCATGATGAGGCGCGAGGAGAAGCTGCGATCGCCGATCGTGAGCTTTGACTCAGCCACCCTGCACCGCCGTCACCACCTCGAGTCGAGCGCCATCGAAAAGTGTTGTCGTCCAACTGGACCGGGGCAACACGGCGTCACCCATCGCCACCGCGACACCGCGGTCGGGGTAGCCCAGCGACTCCAGCAGCGCGGCCACCGTGGTCTGTTCGTCGACCTCGACCTTCCGCTCGTTCACCATGACGATCATGACCGAACTCCGACGGGGGCCAGTTGGGAGAGGATTTCTTCCGCGGTCCACGGCGCCAGCAGGAACCCGGACCGGCCGTGTCCGCCGGCGACCAGGGTTCGCTCGTCGAGGCGCCGCACCAGCGGCAGGTTATCGGGTGTCATCGGGCGCAGCCCGGCGGCGCACTCGGCCAGCTCGTACTCGCCCAGCGCCGGCAAGACCGCGCAGGCGTCGTCGAGCAGGTCGCGCACTCCGGAGACGACCGGGGCGGTGTCGCGCCCATGCTCGTACTGGGTGGCCCCGACCACCACCCCGTCGGCGCGCGGAACCAGGTAGACCTGCCGCCCGCGCACCCGGGCGCGAATGACGCGCTGCGGCACCGGCATACACCCGCGCCGCCAGCGCAGGCGCAGCACCTCCCCCTTGACCGGCCGCACGGGCAGGCCCGGCCACAACGCGGGGGCGTCGATGCCGTTGGCGATCACCACCGCGTCGCCGTCGACCGTTAGGTCGTGCGCAGGCCCCGCCCAGCGCACCCCGAGGCGCTCGCACTCCGCCGAGAGGGCTTGCAGCACCGCGCGGTTGTCCACCGCCAGCTCGGTGGGCGCCCGAAAGCCGTGCCGGATGCCCTGGGCCAGCTGCGGTTCCAGATCCCTGGCGGCCGACTCCCAGACCACCGGATGCCCCTGCTCGGACAGCCAGTCGGCGACGGTGCGCAGGTCCGCGACGTCGGCCCGGTCGACGGCCACCACCAGCGATTCCCGGGCGGTGACCACCTGCGGCGGCAGGCCGTCGAGGAAGCCCTCGCGCCACAGCCGCAGCGACTCGCACCCGAGCCGCAACAGCCGTTCCTCACCGGGCCAGCCCTCGCTGTGCGGGGCCAGCATGCCGCCGGCCACCCAGGACGCGCCCTGGTCGGTGGTGCGGTGCACGCGCACCGACCACCCGGCCTGCGCGGCGCGGCGCGCCACCGCCAGCCCGATGACGCCGCCGCCGATGACGGCCAGCGACCCAAGGTCTGTCGGCATTCCTGGCCTCCCTTCGCCGGCATGACCCGGATCAGGTGTGACGGTAAGGGCAGGCGCGCCCACTCTCAGACCCCGTTCCCGGGACTCCCGTGTCTGCAAGTTCTTCGGCTCCCACGCTAGCGCGCTAGCGTCGCGGTGTGCATCAGCGAGTTTCCCGGCTGGCCGCGGCGCGGCTCTACCTCTGCACCGACGCGCGCCGGGAGCGTGGCGATCTGGCCCAGTTCGCCGACGCCGCCCTGGCCGGCGGGGTCGACATCATCCAGCTGCGCGACAAGGGCTCGCCGGGTGAGCAGCGGTTCGGGCCGCTCGAGGCGCGCGAGGAACTGGCCGCGTGCGAGATTCTGGCCGACGCGGCCCGACGGCACGGCGCCCTGTTCGCGGTCAACGACCGGGCGGACATCGCCCGCGCGGCCGGCGCCGACGTGCTGCACCTCGGGCAGGGCGACCTGCCACTGGACGTCGCGCGCGGGATCGTCGGCCCGGACACGCTGCTCGGCCTGTCCAGCCACGACGCCGGCCAGGCCGCCGCCGCGGCCACCGGGGTGGCCGACTATTTCTGCGTCGGCCCGTGCTGGCCCACCCCGACCAAGCCGGGCCGCGAGGCGCCGGGCCTGGGGCTGGTGCGGACCGCCGCCCGGCTCGGCACCGAGAAACCGGGGTTCGCGATCGGCGGGATAGACGAGCAGCGGCTGCGGGAGGTGCTCGCGGCCGGCGCCCGCCGCATCGTGGTGGTGCGCGCGATCACCGCGGCCGCCGACCCGCGGGCCGCGGCGCAACGGCTCAGCTCAGCGCTTGCAGCAGCGAGTTGATCCGGGGATGCATGGGCGTCTGGTCGGCGTCACCCGGCACGCACCAGACGAACACGCCGGACTCGATCTCGAACGTGCGGGGCAGGTGCCGCCGCCGCTCGTCGGCGTGATCCAGCGGCACCAGCGCCGTCGCCGTGCGCAGCCGGTGCCAGCTCGCCGCGAAGCCGGGATGCAACGGCAGCCCGGCCACCTCCTCCTCGGCGACCCAGCGCATCTCGGCGCTCTCCCCGTTGGGCACGGTGTGCAGCAACTCGGGCGCGTCGGCGACCACCGTGGTGTAGGTCCAGCGCGCCCCGCCGAGCCCCGCGATGTCGGCGGTGACCACCGTCGAGCGCACGGTCACCAGCTCGCCTGCCAGCCCGGCCTCCTCATGGGCCTCGCGGACCGCGGTCTCCTCCGGCGTCTCGTGGCTGTCGCGGGCACCGCCCGGCAGGCCCCAGGTGCCGCCTTGATGGCTCCACACCGCGCGATGCTGCAGCAGCACCGCGGGGGTGCCGTCGGGCCGGGGGGCCCGCAGCAGCAGACCGGCCGCACCGAAGCGGCCCCAGTACGGGGTGCCGCTGCTGGAAACCACCCAACCGTCGCCGTCGCCGTGCACGGGTTTCAGGATATGCGCGTGATCGCCTGGTCAATCGGTCTGCCTCCACCCATCAGGCGGAACATTCTCTTAGAATTCGCTTATAGAGTTGGTGCAGCGTTCCAGTGGCCGCGAAAGATGAGGGCTGATAACACGTGACGGTTGAGCTGGCGCACCCGTCGACAGAGCCGCAGGGGTCGCGGTCGCCGGCCGAGCCAGCCCATCCGCGCTGGTGGTTCATCTCGACCACGCCGGGCCGGATCCTGTCGATCGGCATCGTCCTGGCGGTGCTGGGCGGCATCTGCGCGTTCGCCACCTCGACCACCATCAACCACCGGCAGCAGGTGCTGACGACGGTGCTCAATCACACCGAACCGCTGTCGTTCGCCGCCGGACGGCTGTACACCACGCTGTCGGTGGCCGACGCGGCGGCGGCCACGGCGTTCATCGCCGAAGCCGAGCCGCCGCCCGTTCGGCAACGCTACGAGCAGGCCATCACCGACGCCGCCGTGGCGGTGACCCGGGCCTCGAGCGGGCTCACCGACGAACCGCTGGTGCAGCTGCTGGGCCGGATCAACGCCGAACTGGCCGTCTACACCGGCCTGATCGAGATCGCGCGGACCAACAACCGGGAGGGCAACCCGGTCGGGTCGTCGTACCTGTCGGAGGCCTCCGGGCTGATGCAGTCGACAATCCTGCCGGACGCCGCGCAGCTGTATCAGGCCACGTCGGAGCGGGTGGATGCGGAAACCACCGCGTCGACGCAGATCCCGGCGCCGGTCATCCTGGTGGTCACCGCCACCGCGGTCTTCGGCGCCTTCGCCCATCGCTGGCTGGCCCGGCGCACCCGGCGCCGGATCAATCCGGGCCTGGTCGTGGGCGGCCTCGCTATTCTCGTCATGGTGGTATGGGTCGGAACAGCGCTGACCATCTCCACGACCGCCAGCCGTAGCGCCAAGAACACCGCCGCCGACTCGCTGCGGATCGTGACCAACGTCGCGATCACCGCCCAGCAGGCGCGGGCCGACGAGACGCTATCGCTGATCCGTCGCGGGGACGAGGAGAAGCGCAAGCAGTCGTTCTATCAGCGGATCGACTCCATGCACCAGCAGCTCGACCAGTACATGGTGCGCAGCGACGCCGTCGACAAACCCGACCTGCAGGGCGCCGACCAGCTGCTGTTGCGTTGGCGGCAGGCCAACGACCGGATCAACTCCTACATTTCGGTCGGCAACTACCGGGCGGCCACCCAGGTCGCCCTGGGCAGCAGCGAAGACGACTCCACCCCCGCGTTCGACAAGCTGGAAGACCAGCTGGTCAAGGCCATGGACCAGAGCCGCACCCACCTGCGCAACGACGTCCTCAACGCCCGCAGCGGGCTGTCCGGCGCGCAGGTCGGCGGCGTGGTGCTCAGCCTCGGCGCCGCCATCGCGGTGGCGCTGGGCCTGTGGCCGCGGCTGAAAGAGTATCGATAATGACGCGGCCGGCCCGGTTGCGGCGGGCGGGCGCCGTGCTCGCCGCGCTGGCAACGGTGGGGGTGCTGGCGGGATGCTCGCACACCGAGTCGCTCACGGTCGCCAAGGTGCCGACGCTGCCGCCGCCCACCCCGGTCGGCATGCAGCAGCTGCCGCCGGAGCCGCCGCTGCCGCCGGACGACCCCAGCCAGGGCTGCGACCTGACCGCGAGCCTGCGGCCCTTCCCCACCAAGGCCGAGGCGGACGCCGCGGTCGCCGACATCCGCGCCCGCGGCCGGCTGATCGTCGGGCTCGACATCGGCAGCAACCTGTTCAGCTTCCGCGACCCGATCACCGGGGAGATCACCGGTTTCGACGTCGACATCGCCGGCGAGATCGCCCGCGACATCTTCGGCGCCCCGTCGCACGTCGAGTACCGCATCCTGTCGTCCGACGAGCGCGTCACCGCGCTGCAGCACTCCGAGGTCGACGTGGTGGTCAAGACCATGACCATCACCTGCGAGCGGCGCAAGGAGGTCAACTTCTCCACCGTCTACCTGGACGCCAACCAGCGCATCCTGGCCCCGCGGGACTCGCCCATCGCCAAGGTGGGCGACCTGTCCGGCAAGCGGGTCTGCGTGGCGAAGGGGACCACGTCGCTGCACCGGATCCGCCAGATCGACCCGCCCCCCGTCATCGTGTCGGTGGTCAACTGGGCCGACTGCCTGGTGGCGATGCAGCAGCGCGAGATCGACGCCGTCAGCACCGACGACTCGATCCTGGCCGGGCTGGTCGAAGAGGACCCCTACCTGCACATCGTCGGGCCCAACATGGCCACCCAGCCCTACGGCATCGGGGTCAACCTCACCAACACGCCACTGCTGCGGTTCGTCAACGGCACGCTGGAGCGGATCCGCCGGGACGGCACGTGGAACACGTTGTACCGCAAGTGGTTGACGGTGCTGGGACCCGCGCCCGCCCCGCCCACGCCGAGGTATTCCGACTGATGACCGAGTCGGAGAAGACCCAACAGCCGGAACCGGGCCCCGAAGACGTGAGCCCGGGCACCCAACCGCCGGACACGCAGGGCGGCCCGACGACGGGGCGAATCCAGGCCACCCAGGCGCTCTTCCGTCCCGATTTCGACGATGACGACGACGATTTCCCGCACATCTCGCTGGGCACCCTGGACACCGATTCGCAAGACCGGGTGACGATCGGGACGCGGGTGCTGCCGCCGGTCAGACACCTCGGCGGCGGACTGGTCGAGATCCCGCGGGTGCGCGACATCGACCCGCTCGAGGCGCTGATGACCAACCCGGTGGTGCCGGAGGCCAAGCGGTTCTGCTGGAACTGCGGAAAGCCGGTCGGCCGGTCGAAAAAGGGCGTCAAGGGCGAGTCGGAGGGCTGGTGCCCCGCCTGCGGCAGCGCGTATTCGTTTCTGCCGCAGCTGAATCCGGGGGAAATCGTCGCCGGGCAGTACGAGGTCAAGGGTTGCATCGCGCACGGCGGACTGGGCTGGGTCTACCTGGCGGTCGACCACAACGTCAACGACCGCCCGGTGGTGCTCAAGGGCCTGGTGCACTCCGGTGACGCGGAGGCGCAGGCGATCGCCATGGCCGAACGGCAGTTCCTCGCCGAGGTGGTGCACCCGCAGATCGTGCAGATCTTCAACTTCGTCGAGCACAAGGACCGCAACGGCAACCCGGTCGGCTACATCGTCATGGAGTACATCGGCGGGCAGCCGCTCAAGCACGGCAAGGACAAGAAGCTGCCGGTCGCCGAGGCCATCGCCTACCTGCTGGAGATCCTGCCCGCGCTGACCTATCTGCACTCGATCGGCCTGGTGTACAACGACCTCAAGCCGGAGAACATCATGCTCACCGAGGAGCAACTCAAGCTGATCGACCTGGGCGCGGTGTCGCGGGTCAATTCGTTCGGCTATCTCTACGGCACCCCGGGGTTCCAGGCGCACGAGATCGTGCGGACCGGCCCGACGATCGCCACCGACATCTACACCGTCGGCCGTACCCTGGCGGCGCTCACGGTGAACCTGCCCACCCGCAACGGCCGCTACGTCGACGGCCTGCCCGAAGACGATCCCGTGCTGACGACGTACGACTCGTACCGCCGGTTGCTGCGCCGGGCCATCGACCCCGACCCGCGGCGCCGGTTCGCCACCACGGAGGAGCTGTCCGCCCAGCTGATGGGCGTGTTGCGGGAGGTGGTGGCCCAGGACACCGGGGTGCCGCGGCCCGGGTTGTCGACCATCTTCAGCCCCAGCCGCTCAACGTTCGGGGTGGACCTGCTGGTCGCGCACACCGACGTCTACCTGGACGGCCAGATCCATTCGGAGCGGTTGACGGCGCGCGAGATCGTGACCGCGCTGCAGGTGCCGCTGGTGGACCCGGCCGACGTCGCCGCCCCGGTACTGCAGGCGACGGTGCTCTCCCAGCCGGTGCAGACCCTGGACTCGTTGCGCGCGGCGCGGCACGGCACGCTGGACGCCGACGGCGTCGAGGTGTCCGAGTCGATCGAGTTGCCGCTGATGGAGGTCCGCGCGCTGCTGGACCTGGGTGACGTGGCCAAGGCCACCAGGAAGCTCGACGACCTGGCCGAGCGGGTGGGCTGGCAGTGGCGATTGGTCTGGTACCGGGCCGTCTCCGAACTGCTCACCGGCGACTATGACTCCGCCACAACGCATTTCACCGAGGTGCTGGACACCTTCCCCGGCGAGCTGGCGCCCAAACTGGCGCTGGCCGCCACCGCCGAGTTGTCCGGCAACGTCGACAATCAGAAGTACTACCAGACCGTGTGGAAGACCAATGACGGGGTGATCTCGGCCGCCTTCGGTCTGGCCAGATGGCTGTCCGCCGAGGGCGATCGCGCCGCCGCGGTGCGCACCCTGGACGAGGTGCCGCCCACCTCAAGGCATTTCACCACCGCGCGCCTGACCAGTGCGGTGACCCTGCTGTCCGGACGGACGAAGAGCGAGATCAGCGAGGAGGACATCCGCGACGCCGCCCGGCGGGTGGAGGCGCTGCCGCCCACCGAACCGCGCGTGCTGCAGATCCGCGCGTTGGTGCTGGGCTGCGCGATGGACTGGCTGGAGGACAACAAGGCCAGCACCAACCACATCCTGGGCTTCCCGTTCACCGAGCACGGGCTGCGGCTGGGCGTGGAGGCGGCGCTGCGCAACCTGGCCCGGGTCGCCCCCACCCAGCGACACCGCTACGCGCTGGTGGACATGGCGAACAAGGTGCGGCCCACCAGCACGTTCTAGGTTTCGTCCGCCCCTTGCGCGATCGCGTGTGCGTCTAGGGCGGCGACACGCCGTACCGCCCCGCCCTGGGCGCACACTCAAAGCCGTGAGCGCACACGCGATTCGCCCAGCGCGGCACGAACCCGCCGCACGATAGCGGCGGGCCGGTCCTCCGCGACCACCCGCACAACGATCCACCCCATCCGCTCCAGCGTTTCCCTCCGCCGAATGTCCTTGACGTATTGCCTTCTGTCGGTTCGGTGTTGGTCGCCGTCGTACTCGACGGCGACCATGGGCTCCTCCCAGCCCAGATCCAGGAAGGCGAACGGGATGCCGTCGGCATCCAACACCGGTATCTGGGTCCGCGGCCGCGGCAGACCGGCGTCGATCAGGAGTAGCCGCAGGTAGCTCTCCCTGGGCGACTGCGCGCCGGCGTCGACCAGGTCTAGCGCTGTCTCCAATCGCCGCAGGCCCGGTGAGCCCGGGTGGCACCGCGCGACGCGCAGCACGTCGTCGGCCTTGAAGCCCGTCGCCCTGGCCAACGCGTCGAGGCGCGCCACGGCCGAGCGCACGGCCCCGCGCCTGCCGATGTCGAAGGCGGTGCGTTCGGGCGTGCTGACGGTGTACCCGCCGATGCTCTGCGTCTCGCCGTCCCGCAGCGCGGCGCGCCGCGTCAGCACCCCGATGGGTGCCCGGGGATTCGTGTGCACCAGCTCGACGGGCACGCTGTCGGGGATCCATTCGGTGCCATGCAGTCTGGCGGCGGCGGCCCCGACGATCGTCGCCCGACGCCCCGACCACAGCCAGGCCGCCAGGATCCGGGTCTCCAGCGATGGCTCGGCGTCGCTCGAGGCGTAGACGTTCGGGAACACGGCGCGATAGCGCGTTCTCAGCTGATGCCGGGTCACCACCCCGGCCGCCAGCGCCTCGGTGCCGATGAACGGATCCATGCCGGGAACGCTCGCACGCGCGCGGCTGAACACGTGTGCGCCCATCCACAGCGAAAACATAGGTATATGCCGCACAGTTGACGCATGCCCGGCCAGTCCACCGCATGGATCACCACCGCCCGCGTGCTGCGGCGGGCCGGGTTCGGGGTGACCGGACCCGAGGTGGACGCCGTGCTCACCGCGGGCTGGCCGCGGCATGTCGACGCCATGCTCGCCGCGGACCCCGACGCCGACCCGGGCGCGCTCGCCACCCCCATGCCCACGCTGCAGCCGCCCGGCCCGCCCGGGAAGGGCGCCACGCCGGCGGCCCGCAAACGGTACAACCAGCAGCTGACCGAACAGCAGGGCGCGCTGTCCGACTGGTGGCTGCGCCGCATGGTCGGCGTGCGGCAGCCGTTCGGCGAGAAGCTGACCCTGCTGTGGCACAACCACTTTGCCACCTCGGCGCAGAAGGTCCGGGTGGCCGCGTACATGGCCGCGCAGAACCAGAAGCTGCGCACGCTGTCGCTGGGCGACTTCCGCACCCTGGCCTATGCGATCCTGACCGACGCCGCGACGCTGCGCTGGCTCGACGGGCAGAGCAGCACCGCCAAGGCGCCCAACGAAAACCTGGCGCGGGAGTTCATGGAGCTCTTCGCCCTCGGGCACGGCAACGGCTACACCGAGGACGACGTCCGCAACGGCGCCCGCGCGCTGACGGGGTGGGTGATCGGCGCCGACGGGCACACCTCGCTGGCCGCCAAACGCCACGACGGGACGGCCAAGACGCTGTTCGGGCTGACCCGCGACTTCGACGCCGCCGGATTCTGCGATGCCGTACTGGCGCAGCCCAAGTCGGCGGAGTATGTCGCCGGACGGCTGTGGCGGCAACTGGCCTCCGACGACCCGCCGTCGGCCCCCACGCTGGACAGGCTGGTCTCCGCCTACGGACCGGGCCGCGACCTGCGGGCGCTGACCCGGGCGATCCTCACCGCCGACGAATTCGTCGCCGGCCGCGCCACCGTCGTCAACACCCCGGTCGAATGGCTCGTCGGCGTGCTGCGCGCCCTGCGCGTGCCCCTCGACGGCGCCACCGGAAAGTTCGCCGACGCGACGCTGCACGCGTTGGGCCAACGGCCCTTCTACCCGCCGAGCGTCGGCGGCTGGCCGCAGGGCCAGGTGTGGCTGTCCACCGCCAGCGCCGAAGCGCGGCTGCGGGCCGCCGCCCGGCTCGCACACGCCGGCGACCTGTCCGGCATCGAGGGCGCCGCGCCCGCCGACCGCGTCGACGCGGTCGGCTACCTGATCGGCGTCGGAGACTGGTCGGACCGGACCGCCACGGCGCTGCGGCCCCTGGTGCGCACCCCGCCGCGGTTGATCGCGGCCGCCGTCAACACGCCCGAATACCTGACCTCATAGCGAGATCCGACGATGCCCGAGATGAATCGCCGCAAGTTCCTGATCGCCAGCGCCGGCGCCGGCGCGGTCGGCCTGCTCTCCGGCGCGGTGGCGGTCGAGTGGCCCGATTTGATGCGCGCGGCCCACGACCGCCCGCTGGCCGACGGGGCGGGCGTGCTGGTGCTGATCACCCTCGCCGGCGGCAACGACGGGATCAACACCCTGATTCCTTATGCCGACAACGCCTATCACGACGCCCGGCCGGAACTGGCCTACGCCCCCGGCGACGTGCTGCACCTCGACCAGACGCTGGGACTCAACCCCGCACTCAAGGGCCTCGCCCAACTGTGGGACCAGCGGCAACTGGCCATCGTGCGGGGCGTGGGCTATCCACGGCCCGACCACAGCCACTTCCGGTCCATGGACATCTGGCAGACGGCGTCACCGGCCGAGCCCGTGTCGACGGGGTGGATCGGCCGCTGGCTCGACGCCACCGGCGACGACCCGCTGCGGGCGGTCAACATCGGGCCCGTGCTGCCCGCGCTCGCGGTCGGGGAAAAGCACACCGCCGCGGCGCTTTCCACGACCCGGTCGCCCGACGAACAGGGCCTCGACGCCTTGATGGGCGCGCTCGGGACGGACGACCCCGGCGACAGCCCGGCGATGGCCGCCGTGTGCAAGTCCTACCGCGCCGCGCGCAGCACCGGCAAGACGTTCGGATCGCTGAAAGCGTCCGGGCGCCAGGGCAACTCGCTGTCCGCGCAGCTTGACATGGTGGCCGCCGCGGTGCGGGCGCGCGTGCCGACACGCGTCTACGCGGCGCAACTGGGGGGTTTCGACACCCACGCCGGTGAACGCGACACGCAGCAACGGCTGCTCGGGACGTTCGACGAGGCGGTCACCCGGTTCCTGCGGGACGTGGCCGGCCACAACGTGGTGGTGATGGCGTATTCGGAGTTCGGCCGCCGGGTGCGCGCCAACGCATCCCAGGGCACCGATCACGGCACCGCCGCCCCCGTCTTGGTCGCGGGCACGCCCGTGCGCGGCGGCTTCTACGGCGAGGAACCCGGCCTCACCGACCTCGACGACGGGGATTTGAAGTACACCACCGATTTTCGCGACGTGTACCACGAGCTGCTGGTGCGGACGGTCGGGACCGATCCCACGCCGTCGGTCGGCGCCGGCCGCAAGAGCCTGGGCTTCCTAACCGCCTAGTGCGCTCACACAGTCGCGGGCGATGGCCAACTCTTCGTTGGTCGGGATCACCAGCACGGCGATCGGGGATTCATCGGCGGAGATCTGCCGGGCGCCCTTGCCGCCGCCGAGGTTGCGGCGCTCGTCGAGCACGACGCCCAACTCCTCCAGGCCGGCGACCGCGTCGCGACGCACCGCCGCGTCGTTTTCCCCGATGCCGCCGGTGAAGGTGATGACATCGGTGTGCCCCAAAACGGCCAGGTAGGCGCCGATGTACTTGCGCAGCCGGTGTGTGAACACGCTGTAGGCCAATTGCGCCGCGCCGTCGCCGGATTCGATCATGGTGCGCAGCCGCCGGAAGTCGCGCTCGCCGGCCAGGCCCAGCACCCCCGACCGCTGGTTGAGCATGGACTCGACCTCGTCGACGGTCATGTTCGCGGTGTGGCAGAGGTAGCTGACGATGCTGGGGTCGATGTCACCGCTGCGGGTGCCCATCACCAGGCCCTCCAGCGGCGTCAGGCCCATCGACGTGTCGAGGGGACGCGTGCCGGCGATCGCCGAAGCGGAGCAGCCGTTACCCAGGTGCAGCACAATCTGTTTCAGTCCCCGCAGCGGCCGGTCCAGGAAGTCGGCGGCCTGCTGGCTCACGTACCGGTGCGACGTGCCGTGGAAGCCGTAGCGGCGGATCTTCCAGCGCTCGGCCAGCCCGCGGTCGATGGCATAGGTCGCGGCCGCGGGCGGCATGTCGTGGAAGAACGCCGTGTCGAAGACCGCGATGTGGGGAACGTCGGGCAGCAGCTTGCGGGCCACCTCGATGCCCTTGACCGCGGGCGGATTGTGCAGCGGCGCCAGTTCGGACAGCTCGTCGAGCTTGTCGATCACCGCGTCATCCACCGGTGTGGGCCGGTAGAAGGTGTTGCCGCCGTGCACGACTCGGTGGCCCACGGCCACCAGGCCGCAGGCACGCAGGTCGATGCCCTGCTCGGACAGCGTGTCGAAGGCCTGACGCAGCGCGGCGTCGTGGTCGCGGACGGGGGACGACCCCTCGCCGATCCGCTCGACGTTCCCGGTCGCCCGGGCCGCGCCGGAGTCGGGGTCGAGCAACTGGTATTTCAGCGAGGACGACCCGGAGTTGATCACCAGCACAACCCGGCCGGCGCTAGCCACGGATGCCCTGCGCCTGGATCGCGGTGATGGCAATGGTGTTCACGATGTCTTCGACCAGCGCGCCGCGGGACAAATCGTTCACCGGCTTGCGCAGGCCCTGCAGCACCGGCCCGATCGCGATCGCCCCGGCGCTGCGCTGGACGGCCTTGTAGGTGTTGTTGCCGGTGTTGAGGTCGGGGAAGACCAGCACCGTGGCGCGGCCGGCCACCGGCGAGTCGCGCAGCTTGGTGGCCGCGACGGACGGCTCTATCGCGGCGTCGTACTGGATGGGGCCCTCGACCGGCAATTGCGGTGCCCTGAGCCGGACCAATTCCGTTGCCTTCCTGACCTTGTCGACGTCGGCCCCGGTGCCCGATTCGCCAGTGGAGTACGACAGCATCGCAACCCTCGGCTCGATGCCGAACTGCGCCGCGGTGCGCGCGGAGGAGATCGCGATGTCGGCCAGCTGTTCGGGCGTCGGGTTCGGGATGATCGCGCAGTCGCCGTAGGCCAGCACGCGATCGGGCAGGCACATCAGGAAGATGCTGGACACGGTGGAGACGTCGGGGACGGTCTTGATGATCTCGAAGGCGGGGCGAACGGTGTGCGCGGTGGTGTGGGCGGCGCCGGACACCATGCCGTCGACCATGCCGTTGTGCACCAGCATGGTGCCGAAATACGTTGCATCGCGCATGATTTCGCGGGCATGCTCGACGGTGACACCCTTGGCCCTGCGGAGTTCTGCGTACTGGTCGGCGAACCGGAAGCGCAGGTCGCTGGTGAGCGGGTCGATCACGTGCGCACCGTCGAGGTCCACTCCGAGTTCGCCCGAACGCTGGCGGATCTGCGCCTCGTCGCCGAGCACGGTGAGGTCGGCGACGCGGCGCTGCAGCACCCGGCCGGCCGACCTGAGGATGCGATCGTCGTCGCCCTCGGGAAGGACGATGTGCTTGCGATCCGAACGCGCCTGCAGGGTCAGCCGGTGGATGAACATCTGCGGCGTGGTCACCGTGGGTATCGGGATGGCAAGCTGCGCAAGCAGGTCCGAGACGTCGACGTAGCGGTCCATCAGCTCCAGCGCGGTGTCGATCTTGCGCTGCGAGCTGGCCGTGACGCGGCCCCGGGCGGCGGCGGCCGCGCTCGCGGTGTCGTAGGTGCCCAGCGTGGTACCGATGATGGGCAGTCGCAGCCGCAGCCCGGCGACCAGCGAAGCGATCGACGGATGGAGCCGGAAGCCACCGTTGAGGATGATGCACGACAGCGACGGAAAGCCTTCGGCCGCATGGGCGCTGGCCACGGCGAGCACCACGTCCGAGCGGTCACCGGGGGTGATGACCGCCATGCCGTCGCCCAGCCGTTCCAGGACGTGGTCGGCGGTCATCCCGGCGACCAGCACGCCGGTGACCTCGCGTTCCCGCAGCGATTCCTCACCGCTGACGGGCGTTCCGCCGACGGCCTTTTCGAGTTCGGCCACCGTCGGCGCGGACAGCAGCGGTTCTTCGGGCAGCACGTAGCTGCGCTGCGGGAAGGCCTCCAGCGCCTCGGCGACCTCCCCCAGCCGCGCCGGTTCGCAGCGGTTGGCCACCACCGCGGCGGTGTGGGCGCGCTGGGCGGCCAGCTCGGCCAGGCACACCTCGACGACGCGCGCGATCTCCTCGGGGGTGCGGCCCCGGCCGCTGACCGTGAGCAGTACCGGCGCCCCGAGGTTGACCGCGATGCGGGCGTTGACCGACAGCTCGGCCGGCCGGGCGACGTCGGTGTAGTCGCTGCCCACGATCACCACCGCGTCGCAGTCGTCGGCCATCGCGTGGTAGGCGTCGACGATGGTGGCGATCGCGGTATCGGTGTCTGCGTGCAGCTGCTGGTACGTCACACCGAGGCACTGCTCATAGGGCACGCCCGCGGTGGTGTGCTGCAGCAGCAGGTCCAGGATGTAGTCGCGGTCCTTGCCGTCGGTGACCCGCGTGATGGGACGGAACACGCCGACCTTGGCGACGGTCGCCGTCAGCCGGTGCAGCAGCCCCAGCGCGAGCGTCGACTTGCCGGTCTCCGGTTCCGGAGCGGCGACGTAGATCGCGGACGGTTCAGCCAAGTCGCCGCAGCCTGGGGGCCAGGTCCTTTTCGAAGAGGTCCAGGAACCGGCGCTGGTCGTGGCCGGGGGCGTGGAACACCAGGTGGTTGAGCCCCCAGTCGACGTACTGCTTGACCTTCTCGACGGCCTCGTCGGGATCGGACGCCACGATCCAGCGCTTGGCGACCTGCTCGATCGGCAACGCGTCGGCGGCCTTTTCCATCTCGATCGGGTCGTCGATGCTGTGCTTTTGCTCGGCGGTCAGCGACAGCGGCGCCCAGAACCGGGTGTTTTCCAGCGCCAGCTCGGGATCGGGGTCGTAGGAGATCTTGATCTCGATCATCTTGTCGATGTCCTCGACGGATCTGTCCGCGGCCGCTGCCCCTTCTAAGACGGCCGGAATCAGCTTGTCCTTGTAGAGCTCCTCGCCCTTGCCGGAGGTGCAGATGAAGCCGTCGCCGGCCCGCCCGGCGTACTTGGCCACCGCCGGGCCGCCGGCGGCGACGTAGATCGGGACGCCGCCCTCGGGCACGTCGTAGATCGAGGCGCCCTTGAGCCGGTAGTAGTCGCCGTCGAAGTCGACGCGGTCGCCGCGCCACAGCTCGCGCATCAGGCGCACCGATTCGCGCAGCCGGGCGAACCGCTCCTTGAACTCGGGCCACTCGCCCTCGTATCCGGTGGCGATCTCATTGAGCGCCTCGCCGGTGCCCACACCCAAAAAGATCCGGTCCGGGTACAGGCAGGCCATGGTGGCGAAGGCCTGTGCGATGACGGCGGGGTTGTAGCGGAAGGTCGGCGTGAGCACCGAGGTGCCCAGCACGATCCGCTCGGTGCGTTCGCCGACGGCGGTCATCCAGGCCAGCGAGAACGGGGCATGCCCGCCCTCGTGCCGCCACGGCTGGAAGTGGTCGCTGACGGTTGCGCTGTCCATGCCGTGACCCTCAGCGGCCACGGCGAGTTCGACGAGTTCACGCGGTGCGAATTGCTCGGCGGATGCCTTGTATCCAAGTTTCAGTTCAGCCACGGGTCATTTCTACTCCTAGGTTGACGGTCGCGACCCGCCGCGCCCGGCTTCGCCGCGCTTGCGATCACTCCTCGCGGCGATCGCTCCTACACTCGCGGGCATGGCGCAGCTGGTTCAGGTCACCGACACCGTGTACCTCGCTCAGGGGCACGCCGTGAACTGGACGTTGGTCGTCGACGGCACCGGCGTCATGCTGATCGACGCCGGCTATCCCGGGGACCGCGAGGACGTCCTGGGCTCGCTGGCCAAGCTGGGCTACCGGGTGGCCGACGTGCGCGCCGTCCTGTTGACCCACGCCCACATCGACCACCTGGGTTCGGCGATCTGGCTCGCCGGCGAGCACGGCGTGCCGGTGTACTGTCACGCCGACGAGGTGGGGCACGCGAAACGGGAGTACCTGGAGCAGGTGTCGACTATCGATGTGGCACTGCGCATCTGGCGCCCGCGCTGGGCGAGGTGGACGGCCCACGTGGTCCGCAGCGGCGGCCTGATCCGCGACGGCATCCCCACCGCCCAGCCGCTGACCGCCGAGGTGGCCGCGGGCCTGCCGGGCCAACCGCGGCCCGTCTTCAGCCCCGGCCACACCAACGGACACTGCTCGTACCTGGTCGACGGCGTGCTCGTCAGCGGCGACGCGCTGATCACCGGCCACCCGCTGTTACGCCACCGCGGGCCGCAGCTGTTGCCGGAGATTTTCAGCCACAGCCAACGGGATTGCCTCCGCACCCTGTCCGCGCTGGCGTTGCTCGACACCGAGGTCCTGCTGCCCGGGCACGGCGACGTGTGGCGCGGACCGATCCGGGAGGCGACCGCCGCGGCGCTCGCGCTGGCCGGCGCCTGACGACGTGGGCCTACACTCGGTTGGGGTGGGCGCGAAGGGGCACGGATGACCACCGTCGATATCCAGGGCCTGGCCTTCGCCGGCGTGGCGCGGCAGGCGCGCTTGGTGCGCGATCGTGAGGTTTCTCCCCGCGAGTTGGTGGCGCTCTACCTGGAGCGGATAGCCGAACTGGACCCGGCGTTGAACGCATTTCGCGTCGTGCTGGCCGAGCAGGCGATGGCAGAGGCCGCACACGTCGAACGGCGGCTGGCCGCCGGGGAGATGCTGCCGCTGGCGGGCGTGCCGATCGCGGTCAAGGACGACACCGATGTGGCGGGGGTTTCGTCGATGTGCGGCACCGGGATTGACACCGGGCCGGTGAGCAGCGACAGCGCGGCGGTGCGGCGCCTTCGGGCCGCCGGGGCGGTGATCATCGGCAAGACGCATCTGCCCGAGTTCGGTGCCGTCCCGATGTGCGAGTCGCCGACGTGGGGCGTGACACGCAATCCGTGGCGACCGAACCGGACCACGGGGGGCTCCAGCGGTGGTTCGGCGGCTGCGGTGGCGGCCGGCATGGTGCCCGGGGCGCTGGGCACCGATGGGGGCGGCTCGGTTCGCATTCCGGCCGCGTGCTGCGGGGTGGTGGGACTCAAGGGCCAGCGCGGCTGGATCAGCACCAAGCAATCACCCGAGCGGGCCTATCGATTCCACGGGCTGCACCACATCGGAACGCTGGCCCACAGCGTCGCCGACGCGGCGCTGCTGCACGACGCGATGGCCGGCGCCGAGCCCGACGACGAGATCGCCTCGGTGTCGCCGGCACCTCCGTTGACGGACGCGGCGGCGGGCCCACCGCGCCGGCTGCGGATCGCGATGTCGTTCAAACCGGTGATTCCCGTGCCGGTCAGCGAGGAGGTGCGCCGGCCGGTGTTGGAGACGGCCGAGTTGCTGCGCTCGCTCGGTCACGAAGTCGTTGAGCGTGATCCGGTCTACCCGCTGCCCGCGATTCTCTCGGTGTTCGCGCTGATGATGCACGGGCTCGCCGAGGAAATCGAGCGGCTGCCCACACCGGAGCTACTGGAACGGCGGATTCGGGCCGAGGGCCGCACCGCCCGGCTGATCCCCGACTGGCTGGCTCACCGCGCGCTGGCCGCCCGCGACCGCATGAGCGAGCGTGGGCTGCGGCCCGTCGCCGATTGCGACGTGCTGATGACGCCGGTGCTGGGTAAGCCGCCGGTGCCCGTCGGGCACCTCGACGGGTTGGGCCCCACGCGCGCCATGGCGCGGGTGTTGGCGTTCATGCCGTTCACCCCGCCGCAGAACTACACCGGACAACCGGCCATGTCGATTCCGGCCGGGATCTCGGCCGGCGGCCTGCCCGAAGCGGTCCATCTGGTGGGGCGGCCCCACGATGGGTCAACATTGATTTCCCTTGCCGCGCAACTGGAATCGGTGCGCCCGTGGGCGCAGCGCCGTCCACCGGCCGCGCGGTACCCCACACCGGCTTAGGGCCAACTCGCGATGGCACACGCTGTGATAACCGGAGCAAGCGGGCTGCTGGGATCCAATCTGACCGCCGAGCTGATCGCGCAGGGGCACACCGTCACCGCCACCCGGCGCCCGAGCACCGATACGAGTTCACTGGCCGACCTGCCGGTCAAGTGGGTCTGCGCCGACCTCGGCTCGGTCGCTGATCTACGCGACGTGTTTGCCGATGCAGACGTTGTATTCCACTGCGCCGCATGCGTTTCGACCAGGAGACGGGTCACACCGGCGATCTCGGCCGTCAATGTCGGCGTGACGCAAGCTGTCGTCGAGGCCGCGATCGCCACCGGCACCCCGCGCGTCGTGCATACCTCGACCGCGAACACGATCGGACCCGAACCCGACGGCGCACCCGCCGACGAGCAGACCCCGTGGGGGTGGGACAAAGCCGGGCTGGCAGGGGCCTACCCGGTCACCAAACGGCGCGGTGAGATCCTGGTGCAGCGGGCCTGCGACAAGCTGGACGCGGTCATCGTCAACCCCACATACCTGGTCGGCCCGCGCGACGCCAGACCCAGTTCCGGCCGGCTCATCGTCGAGATCGCCAACCGCAGAATTCCCTATTGGACACCGGGATACAACAATTTCGCGGATGTGCGCGAGGTGGCGCGCGGCATGATCGCCGCCTGGCTGCACGGGAAGCGCGGCGAACGCTACATCCTGGGTGGCCAGGAGTTGACGTACCGCGAGTACATCGATCGAGTGGCGCGAATCGTCGGGGTCGACCCGCCGCGTAGACGGTTGCCCTATCCGGTCGCCTGGATCGGGGGTAAGGCCGGCGACCTCCTCGAGGTCGTCACCCGTCGGGAAACCACGGTGAACTCGATGTCCGTCGGATACGCGTTCACCGACCTTTACCGCTACCGCAGCGACAAGGCGGTGCGAGAACTGGGCTATGTAGTTGCCCCCATCGAGCCTGCGATCCGCGACGCGGTCAACTGGTTTCGCGTTCGCGGCATGATCAGATCCGCTCACGGACCCGTTGCGGGCTCGATGTTTTGATTCAGCGCGAAGCGGTTGTCCGGGTCGAGGCGAGCCTTCAGCTTGGCCAGGCGCCGATAGGTGACGTCGCCGAAGCTGGCCCGGATGCGCGCCTGCCCTTCATCGCCGACGAAGTTGAGGTACGTGCCTGCCGGACCGAACGGACGCAAAGCTTCATACGCATCATCGGTCCACGACTTGCAGCGTTCGGTGTCGGCGGGATCCGTCCAGGTCGTGATCAGATGCACGATGTAGGGATGGTGGCGGGCCGAAAAGGCCGTCGCCTCCGGCGGAACACGGCTGGGAAAGCCGCCGAGCCGGATCACATGCAGATGCGTTTGCGGCGCGGGGCGGCTGCGCCCGAGCAGCACGATACGCCGGATCGCGTCGTCGGACAGCTCCGTCAGAAAGATCGACTTCCAGTAGTTCAACCGGCCATATGGGGATGTGTGGTCGAGGACCTGTTGCCAAGTGGGGTAGGCGATTTCGCGCTGGAGCGACATCACCGGTTCCGTGCTGACCCCGCGGGCCCGCAGCAGCGCCCCGATGGCGGTCCGACCGGCTTGTCCGGATGCGGCCGAGCAACCGAGGATCGTGACCAGGCCGCGTCCCGAACCCTCGTCGGTGCCGAAGTCGACGAGGGACGCGAGGTGGTCGTCGGCGCCCGCCATCTGTGCGCGGAAGTGTTCGAGCACGGCCTCGGCGTCGGTGTCGCCGTAGGCCCGTATGCCCCCGATGACGTGATCGACCGGATGCAGGTCGAGCACGAAGTGGGCCACCACCCCGAAGTTGCCGCCGCCGCCGCGCAGGCCCCACAGCACCTCCGGGTTCTGTGCTTCGCTGGCGAACAGCACCTCCCCGCCGGGCGGCACCAGGTTCGCGGCGGTCAAGTTGTCGCAGGTCAACCCGTATGCCCGGGACAACCAGCCGACCCCGCCACCGAGCGTGAACCCGCCCACGCCCGTCGATGACACCACCCCGCCGGGGCAGGCCAGGCCGTGACGGGCGGTGGCCTGGTCGATGTCGCGCCAGGTCGCGCCGGGCTCGATGACCGCGATTCGGTGCTCGGGATCAACCACCACACGACGCATCAGGGACAGGTCGATGAGGATGCCGCCATCGGTCGAGGAGTGTCCTGCGACGCTGTGCCCGCTGCACCGCACCGCGATCTCGGCTCCGGAGCCGACGGCGTACCGAACGGCGGCGACGATATCCGCGCGGGAGCGGCAGCGGAGCACGACGGCGGGCCGCTTGCCGATCAGGCCGTTGAAGACCCGCCGCGCTGCGTCGTAATCGGCGCTGTCGGGATGGACTACGTCGCCGGTGAATCCGGGAACCGCGTCAACCGTCAGAGTCATCAGAATCGGTAAGTGGTGCAGCCGACGGTGACACCCGAGCCGACCGCCAGTATCAGCGCGACGTCGCCCGCTCGTGCCAGCCCATGCCGCCGGGCGTGATCCAGCCCGTACGGCAGGGACGACGTGAACAGGTCGGTGCCTGGTTGGTCATCCGCGTCGAACTCGACGAATCGTGATCGGGGGACACCGATCTGGGCGGCCAGTTCGTCCAGATCGGCCGTCGACAGCTGCGGCGGGAGCACGACCGCGATGTCGGCGGGGTCGAGTCCCTCCAGCGTCAACACTTCCTTGGTGGCCGACGGGATACAGCTCAGGTAGATGGCGGCGAGGTTGGGGTCGCGCTCAATTTGCAGCCAGCACCGCCCGTCCCGCTGCTGGGTGTAGGTGGCGAGCGCCCCGCCGTACTCCGGGTGTTGCTGGAAGACGAACCGGCCGAAGCCTTCCGCACCGTCGCTTCGGCTGAGCAGGACAGCCGAGCCCGTCTGGCTGATGCCGTTCAACGGATAGCCGGTTTCGGGGCCGTTGTTTTCTATCTCCGAGGCCACGACCATCGCATGGTCGGCCTTCCCCGCGCCGATCATCCCCGCGGCGACGTGGCAGGCGTTGAGGAAGCCGACCGAACCGTTGAGGACGTCGAAGGCGAGGGTCTTGGGGCCGTCCGGCGACTGCACTTCGCCGTTGATTCCGAGTTCGCCGGCCACGAGCGCGGCAACCGCCGGTTCGCTGAGAAAGTCGTCGCGGTAGACGCCGGCGTGGACGATCAGACCGACCGCTGACCGGTCGACGCCACCTTCGGCAAGGCACGCCGCGGCTGCTTGAACCGCCAACTCTATCGAGCTCGGAGACGTCGATTGCCCGGCGGGAGCGATGCCTACGCCGTCGATGCGCACGCGGGGCGTCGCCGCTGCTTCCTTGCGGTGGTTTTCTGTTTCAAGGCTGCGGGCGTGCTGGCCGGCGCCCCGGCGCATTCGGTCCGGCAGGTCGTCGAAGGTATACAGCGCGGCGCCGATGCTCTGTCCGGAGCCGGTGATGGAAAAGACCACGTTGTCTCCGGACTTGATCCGGTTGCTCAGGATGTAGTCGTGCAGGGCGACGAAATGGGTCGTGCTGGCCGTGTTCCCGCGTTCCGCCACGTTGTAGATGGTGTTGTCCCGGTTGGCCGCGCCCGGTCCGAAGAGCTGGTTGACGGCGGCGACCGCGTCGTTGAGTGATGCCTCCGAGGTCTGGTGCATCACCAGGTGGTCGCAGGTTTCGGGCCGCCACCCGTGCCGTCGCATTACCGCCGCGACGTAGGGCACCGCATGCTTGACCGCGATCGCGGTCTGCGTGACGGAGTCGGTGAGCATGATGGCGCCGCCGTGCGGGGCTTCGGTCGCCTTGGCGATGCACAGTTTGCTGTAGCGGCTGAAAGTCGCGATATCGATGTCGTGGAAGCCCACCCGGCCGTTGGGGCCGCGCTCCAGGATCACCGCCGCGCCGGCGTCACCCAGGGTCAGGCAGGCGAGCCTCGGGTCCATCGGCCCCTCGATTTCCTTCTGCGCCGTCTCCGTGAGGTGGCTGATGTACTCGCCGCTGACCACCAGCGCGTTGCGAACCACCCCGGTCTGCAGGAATGCGTCCGCCACGGTGATGCCGGTGAACATCCCGGCGCAGGCGTTGCTGATGTCGAAGGCCAGCGCGTTGCCAAAGCCACATTGGTCGCTCAGCCGCGAGGAAGTGCTGGGCTCGAACGTGAACCTGTGCCCGAGTCCGTCACGGCGGGAGATGTTGCAGGCGATGATGAGCTCGATGTCCTCGCGCCGGTAGCTCGACCGGGACAGGCAGTCGTCCGCCGCCTTCCGCGCAAGGTCGATCGAGAACTCGTCCTCGCCGACCACCCGTCGGCTCCTGATGCCGGTAAGGCGTTCCAGCGGTATGCGGATCTCGTTGGCGCACTCCGCCATGACCGTCTCGGTCGACACCGTTCGCGCCGGCAGGTACACGCCGATGCTTTCGATCACCGTGTTTCGCTTCTCGTCGGGTCCGACTTGCGCCGGACCCTCGTCGGCGACCGGCCCGTATTCGGCGGCGAGCTCGGCGATGGTGCCGTAGACGAACATCGACTCCGGTCGCAGTGGCAGGCCGGCCGCATTCGCCCGCACCGCGACCTCCAGGCTCTGCGTCGAGGCGCCGCCGAGAGCGAAGAAGTCGTCGTTGATGCCGACCCGTTCCAGACCCATGACGGCGCACCAGATCTCGGCCAGGACCTGTTCGGTGCGCGTGCGTGGAGCGACGAATGCCGGCTCCTGCGGCCCGGGCCCGCCGCCGGCCGCCATCAAGGCACGGCGGTCGATCTTTCCGCTCGACGTGAGCGGCAGCGCGTCCCTCACCTCGAAAACGCCGGGCACCATGGCGGCGGGAAGCAGCTCCAGGAGGAAGCGGCGCAGCTCGGCCGTCGACGGCGCCGCGCCCCCGGCCGCAACGACGTGGGCGACGAGGATGGTGTTCCCTCGGCTGTCGGTTCTGGTCACCACCGCGTTCTCGGCCACCGCGGGGTGTTTGGCCAGCGCCGCCTCCACCTCGCCCGGCTCGATCCGGAAGCCGCGAACCTTGACCTGGAAGTCGATGCGCCCCAGGTAATCAATGTTGCCGTCGGGCAGATATCGGGTCAGGTCGCGGGTGCGGAAAAGCCGCTCGCCGCGACCCCCAAAACCCCCGCCGAACGGATCGGCAACAAAGCCGGCGGCCGTGAGATCGGGCCGGTTGAGGTAGCCGCGCCCAAGCCCGACACCGCCGATGAACAGCTCGCCGGGCACACCCACCGGCACCGGTTGCAGGTGTGCGTCCAGGATGTGCGCGCGGATGTTGGCGATCGGTCGCCCGATCGGCACCAGCGTGCCGGATTCGCCACGCCGGCAGTGGAATCCGGTGACGTCGATCGCGGCCTCGGTGGGCCCGTACAGGTTGTAGAGCTCGGCGTCCAGCGTGGCAAGGAAGTGGTCCCGCAGGTCATACGGCAGCGCCTCGCCGCTGCAGAACACCCGGCGCAGCGTGGCGCAGGCGGCCACGCCGGGCTCGGCGAGGAAGCGACGCAACATCGATGGCACGAAATGCATTGTGGTGACGTCATTTTCGACGATTGTTCGAACCAGGTATGCGGCGTCCTTGTGGCCCTCGGGCTTGGCGATGACGAGCCGGGCCCCGCTGATCAACGGCCAGAAGAGCTCCCAGACGGACGGGTCGAAGCTCACCGGGGTCTTGTGCAGCACGCGGTCGTCGGCGGTCAGCCGGTAGGCGTCTTGCATCCAGAGCAGGCGGTTACGGATCCCGGCGTGGGTGTTGAGGGTTCCCTTCGGCTTGCCGGTGGAACCGGACGTGTGGATGACGTAGGCGAGGTTCGCCGATGTCGTCGCAGCTACGGGCGCCACGGCCGCCTCGTCGCCCGGCGGCGCGGTCGGCGCGTCCAGGCAGAGCCGGTGGCCGGTGAAGCCGGGCGGCAGCTGTGGCAGCTGGCGCTGGTGGGTGACGCAGACCGGCGCGTCCGGTACGTCCTGCAGCATCGCGGCCATGCGCTGCGCGGGCTGCGCGGAGTCCAGCGGCATGAACGCGCCACCCGCCTTGAGGACGCCGAGCAGCGCCACCACCAGGTCCTCGGAGCGCTCCAGCAGGACGGGCACGACGACCTCGGGCCCCACGCCCAACTGCTGCAGCCGGTGCGCCAGGCCGTTGGCCCGGCGGTCGAGCTCGGCAAAGGTCAACTCGCGGCCCTCACACACCACCGCCACGGCGTCCGGGACGCGCGCGACCGTTGCCGCGACCAGCTCGTGCAGGCAGGCCGGGCCGTCATAGCCGACCTCGGTCCGGTTCCAGGCGGCCCGCTGACGTCGCTCTTCCCCGGCGAGCAGCGGCAGCAGCGAGACCCGCCGGCTGGGATCGGCGACGATGCCGGCCAGGAGAGTGGCGAAGTGCCCGGCCATCCGCTCGATTGTGGTGGCGTCGAAGAGGTCGGTGTTGTACTGCAGTACGCCGGACAGCTTCCCGCCGTGTTCGCCTATCTCCATCATCAGGTCGAACGGCGCGCCGCCCTGCCCGACATGGAGGGTTTCCAGCCGCAGTCCCCCGCTTTCCCGACCGGTCCCGTCCGAGAAGCGACGCGTTTGCTCCCAGGCGAACGAAACCTGGAACAGCGGCGTGCGGCCCGGGTCACGCACCGGCCGAAGCCGCTCGACGAGCAGCGCGAAGGGATAGTCCTGGTGTTCGAGGGCGCCCCGCACGGTTTCTTTGACGCGGCCGAGCAGGTCCGTGAACGACGGGTCGCCGTGCAGGTCGGCGCGCAGCGGCACGGGATTGGTGAGGTAGCCGACCAGGCCCTCCAGCGCGACCCGGTCACGGCACGCGAACGGTGAGCCGATCACCAGGTCGCCCTGGCCACTGTAGCGATGCAGCAAGGTGGCGTAGGCCGCCAACAGCACCGTGTACGGCGTCGCTTCGAGGCCACGGCCCAGCTGCTTGATCCCGGCCGTCACCGTGTCGTCGATGGTGAAGCGGTGCACGGCGCCCGCATAGGTCTGGACGGCCGGTCGTGGCCGGTCGGTGGGCAATTGGAGGACCGGCAGGGCGCCGGCCAGCTGTTCACGCCAGTAGGCCCAAAGCCCGTCGCCCTCGGCGCCTGCGAGCATCCGGGTCTGCTGGTCGGCGTAGTCGACGAAGCTTTCCGCGGGCGGTGGAGGCGGGTCCGCGCCGTGCTCGGCGGCATACAGCACGCGTAGCTCGTCCAGGATGATGTCGATGGACCAGAAGTCGACGGCGATGTGATGCAGACCCAGGAGAAGTACGTGTTCCTCGGGTGTGCGCTCCAGCAGCGTCAGTCGCAGCACCGGGCCGGTGTAAAGGTCGAAAGGGCGCTCGGTCTCAAGGCGGATCCATTCGTCTACCTCATGCTCCCCCTCTCCGAGCCGGTGCCGGGCGATCCGCACCGGCCAGTGCGAGTGGACGAGCTGGACCGGTTGCCCGTCGCGCTCGGCGTACGTGGTCCGCAGCATCGGATGCCGGTCGACAAGTGACTGTGCCGCGCGTTCGAGCGCCGGCACATCGAGCGCGCCGCGGATCCGCCCGGCATACGTGACGGTGTACGCGGCGCTGGCCGGTGCGAGTTTGTGGATGAACCACATGGATCGCTGCCCGTACGACATCGGATACACCGAGGCCGTCTCCTCCGCTTCCTCCATGAGCAGCTGGGACAGCAGCGCGCGTTTCTTCTCGGGAGACAGACCGGAGATGTCGATGGCCCTATCGCTCATCGCCGGCTTCTTTCCCGGCAGACTGTGTCTTGCCTCCGTTTCCGGCCCCGCGTTCAGCGAGCACCTTGTGGAGCATTTCCTCTACGGCCGCGTCCGAAAGATCAGGCACCCGGGTCAGGAGGTCGATCCCGCGTGACGGCGCGCCATCAGTCTCCGGTCGGCCCTTCTGGTCGGGGGCGCCCCTCTTCCGGACCGGCTTTTTCGGGACGGCCTGTTGCTGCGCCGCGGGCGTGTCGGCCGCGGCCGAGGGCAGGTGGCCGCCAAGCCATTCGGCGATACCGGCGACGCTCGGCCCCTGCAGCAGCAGGGTGACCGGCACGACGACGCCCAGGTCGCGTTCGACCTGCATCCGCAGCTCCAACGTGATGAGCGAGTCGACGCCGAGGCTACTCAGCGGCGCCTGGGTGTCCAGGTTCGATTGGGCCAGACCGAGTTTGCCGGCGGCGAGCTCGCACAGGTACGACGTAAGCAACCGCTGACGCTCTTGCGGTGTCGCACCCCGCAACTTGCCGGAGAGACCGCTGCCCGGACCGGTCGCGGCCCCGTCCGGCGGGGTGTGGTCCGACGGCGCGACGCGAAGGTCCGCGAGCAGCGGCGGCTGCGTATCGGGCCGCCACCGCGCCCAGTCGATGTCAAGGACCAGAGCTTGCGTCACCGACCGCGTCAGCAAGGACGACAGTGCCTGAAGGTTGTCGGCCGCGGACATGGCCTCGACGCCGTATTGGGCGAAGTAGCTTGGCAATTCGGACCGAGTGAAGAAGCCGAGCTCGGCCCACGGCCCCCAGTCGACGCTCAACGCCGGACGGCCTTCGGCACGCCGATGCCACGCCAACGCGTCGAGGAAGGCGTTCGCTGCCGCGTAGTTCGCCGCTCCAGGCAGGCCCAGCAAGGACGCGGCCGACGAAAACAGCACGAAGAAGTCGAGTTTCGCGTCTGAAGTCAGCGCGTGCAGATTCCAGGCGCCTTGCACCTTGGGCTCCATCACCTTGCGGAGTTTCTGCTCGTCGAGGCATTGCAGGATGGCGTCGTCGGCGATCCCCGCCGCGTGCACCACGCCGCGCAGTGGTGGCATCGACTCGCCGATCGACTCGAGGGCGGCCGCAACTTGTTCGGCTTTGGCGACGTCGGCCTGCGCGACGATCACCTCGGCACCGGCCGCCCGCAGCGCGTCCAACGACTCCTGCGCGGGTCCCGCGGCGCCGCCGCGTCCCATCATGACCAAGTGCCGGGCACCGTGGTCGACCATCCATTTGGCCACCACGAGTCCGAGCGCGCCGAGCCCACCGGTGATGAGATAGCTGGCGTCTGCCTTGAAGGCGCAGGCCTCCGTGGGTTCGGCCTGGTCGTAGCGGGCCAGCCGCGCGACGTAGCGGCGGCTGCCCCGGAGTGCGACCTCAACCTCGCGGTCGTCCGCCCACACCTCCTGAAACAGGGCTTGGGTCTCCAGGGAGGCCTCTTCCTGGCCCCCACCGAAGGACAGGTCGACACAGGTGCAGCGCAGTTCCGGGTCCTCGTGGTCGATGGTGCGGGCCATCCCCCACACCGGGGCCTGGGCGATCGCCACCGGTCCGGCTTCGGCCACCGAGCTCGCTGTCATCTGCGCCCCGCGCGTCACCAGCCACAGCCGCGGCGAGGCCGGCCAGCCGGCCAGCGAGATGGCTTGGACGAGATGCAGCACGCTCACCGGGCCCGCGGTGGTGGCGGACTCCAGCGACTCGGGCGTCGTGTCGGCCGGCGGTGCGGCCAGCAGGTCCCACATATGCACTACGCCCACGCACGGCGGCCGCTCGTCGGTGAAAGCCTCCGCGAGCAGCCGCTGGAAGTGCTCCGGCCGCGTCGGGTCGAGGCGATAGCGGTCCGGCGCCAGACGCTCGAAGTCTTGCCGGTCACCGCCCGGCTCGACCAACACACATGTCTGCGAACGGGATTCGAGGTGATCCCGAAGGGTGTCCGCGGCGATCCCGCCGTCAGTCAAGACAAGCCAGCTTCCGGCGCCGGCCTGGCGGCCCGACCCGTTCCGCTCGGCCAATGGTGCGGGCTGCCAGCGCAGTTGGTACATCCGGTCGCGCAAGCCCACAGCTTCCGTCGAGTCGGCGCCCGGCTGCGGCGCGCCGATCGCCTTGGCCTCCAACCAGGACCGGACGCGCTGCCACGGATAGGTCGGCGCGGCGACGAAGTGGCTGCCCACCGGGTACAGCTGCTCCCAGGCGACGGGCTGGCCCAGGGTGTACAGGGTGCCGAGCGATGCCAGCGCGGTTGCTCGTCCTCCGTCGTCACGCCGCAGGGACGGCAGGGCCGCACAACTCTTCCCCGTGTCCTGGACGTCCTCGCGGACAGAGGTCAGCAGGACCGGGTGCGGGCTGATCTCCACCACCGCGTCATGACCGCCGTCCAGTAGCTTTCGCAGCACGGACGAGAAGCGCACGGGTGAGCGCAGATTCATCGCCCAGTAGTCGGCGTCGGGCAGGCGGTCGGCCAGCAGGTCGCCGGTCACCGTTGAGTAGATGGGCACCGTGGGCGGGGTCGGCCGCAGTCCGGTGAGGCCGGTGCGCAGGGCGTCGACCAACGGGTCCATCTGCGGGCTGTGTGCGGCCACATCGACATCGACCCACCGACAGAACCGCTCGCGCTGCTGCAACGCCGCCATCAACTCGGCCAAGACCGTTCGATCCCCCGACAACACCGTCGATCGGTGGCTGTTGCTCGTGGCGATCGAGACCTGGCTCTCCCGGCCGGCGATGAGTTCCTCTGCCTCGGCGAGGCTGAGCTCCGCCGACATCATCGTGCCGCGGCCCCGCACCGTGCGGAGCAGCAAGGCGCGGGTGCAGATCACCCGTGCGGCGTCTTCGAGGCTCAGCGCGCCGGCGATGTGCGCCGCCGCGACTTCACCCATGCTGTGCCCCACCACCGCGGTGGGTTCCACCCCCCACGAACGCCATAGCGCGGCCAGCGCCACCTGGATGGCGAAGATCGCGGTTTGGATCAGGCCGATATCGGTGAGTTCCTCGTCGGTGGCCAGCGCCTCGAGCACCGAGCTTCCCAGATGGGGCTGGATCGCGCGGTCGCACGCCGCCAGGGCGTCGCGGAACACCGGCTCCTCGGCCTGCAGTCGCCGCCCCATGCCGCACCACTGTGAGCCCTGGCCGGGAAAGACGAAGAGCACGCGGGGCCGCTGGCCGGGGCGGCATCGTCCGACGGAGATCCCGGGCCGCGACCGGCCTTGCCGATAGGCGGCCAGGGACTCTGACATCTCGGCGGGCGAGTCCGCGACCACCGACAGCCGATGCTCGAGATGGCCGCGCCGGGCACCGGCCGTGTAGCACAGGTCGGCCAGCCGCACCCCGGATGCCAGAGCCGACTCGTACCGTTCGGCCAGTGCGGTCAGGGCTTCGGGGGATTGCGCGGAAAGCGGCAGCAACTCCGCTCGATCCGGCTCCGGAACCACCTCGACTGCGGCGGGCCGCACCTGCGGGGCCTCGGTGAGCACGGCATGCGCGTTGGTGCCACCCATGCCGAACGAGCTGACACTGGCGACCGCGCGCCCGCCGTTTTCCGGCCAGGGGGTCAGCGTCTGCGCCACCCGCACCGGCAAGCTGTCGAAGGGGATCTCGGGGTTGGGCTCGGCGAAGTTCAGACTCGGCGGGATTTCCTTGTGCTGCAACGCCAACGCGACCTTGATGAGCCCCGCCACGCCGGCCGCCGCCTCGAGGTGGCCGATGTTGGTCTTGACCGAGCCGATCAGGCACGGGCTCCCCGGCGGACGTCCGTCCGCCAGGACGGTGCCCAGCGCGTTGGCCTCGATCGCGTCGCCGAGGAACGTTCCGGTGCCGTGAGCCTCGACGTATGGGGCGGTGCCGGGCGCGAGACCTGCCCGCCGGTAGGCGGCCGCCAGCACGGCTTCCTGCGATTGCCGACTGGGTGCGATCAGCCCGTTCGTCCGGCCGTCCTGGTTGACGGCGGTGCCGCGGATCACCGCATAGATGGGGTCGTTGTCGGCCAGTGCCCGGCTGAGCGGTTTGAGAACGACGATCCCGGCGCCTTCGCCCCGCACGTAGCCGTCCGCGCCGGCGTCGAACGTCTTGGAGTGGCCGTCGGGTGCCATCAGCTTGGCCTTGGTGAAGTTGATCATGAGCGCCGGCGACAGGATGACGTTGACACCCCCGGCCAGAGCCAGCGAGCACTCCCCGTCGCGCAGGCTGCGGCAGGCCAGGTGCACGGCGACCAACGACGACGAGCAGGCGGTGTCGATGGCCATGCTCGGTCCGTGGAAGTCGTAGAAGTACGAGAGCCGGTTGGCGGCGATGCTCAACGCGTTTCCGGTGCCCGTGTAGGCGTCGACGAGCTGGAACTGGCCGGCCCGGAGGTTCGCGTAGTCGGTGGTGGAGATGCCGACGAACACGCCGGTGTCGCTACCCGCCAGCCGCTCGGGCACCTGCCCGGCATCTTCCAGGGCCTCCCAGGCGACCTCGAGGATCAGCCGCTGCTGCGGATCCATTTGTGCCGATTCCCTCGGCGAGATGCCGAAGAACCTGAAGTCGAATTGGTCGACCCCGGGCACGAAACCGCCCCTTCGGGTGACCGAGGTGCCGGGCACGGACGGGTCCGCGTTGTAGAAGGCCTCGGCGTCCCAGCGGTCCGGCGGGACCTCGCTGATCGCCTCCACGCCGTCCGACAGCTCTCGCCAGAAGGCCGCCGGCCCATCGGCACCCGGGAACCGGCAGCCGATGCCGATGATGGCGATCGGCTCGTCCGCCGCGCGTGGCCCGCCGCCGTCCCCGGCCGGTGCGGCCGCGCTCTCGCCGGCGGCGTCGGACTCCTCGGCCAGATGACGCGAAAGAAGGTCGATCGTGGGGTATTCGTAGGCGAGGGTGGGCGAAAGCTCGCGTCCGAGCCAGGATTCCAATGCGGCGGTCAGCCGGATGGCGCGAACGGAATCGAGGCCGTAGTAGGCGAACGGACGGGATGGTTCGATATCCGTTGCCGGGAGGCCGAGTTCACCAGAGAGCTGGTCGACGAACCATCCCGCGATCTCCGCGGCGCTGCGCCGGGCGTGTTCGGAGGATTCAGCCGCGGCAGGGGTGTCGCGCCGGGGTGCGTGCCATGCAAATACCGCCTCGAGCCGGCCGTCGAGGAACTGCTGCTTGCACACGGACCGCTGCACCTTGCCGCTGGACGTGGTGGGAATCCGCAACGGCGCCAGCAAGACAACGGCGTCGACGGCGATTTCATGGTGCTCGGTGATCGCCGTCCGGATTGCGTCCACGATCGCGGTGAGTTCGTCCTGACCGAGCTGTTGATGGCTCACCTCCTGGACGGCGACCAGCTGCTCGGCGGCGTCCGGTCCGGGAACGACCGAGAAGACCGCACCCCGGCCGCGCAGCAGTGCCGGGTGGCAGGACTGCACGGTCAGCTCGATGTCCTCGGGGTAGTGATTGCTGCCGCGGATGATGATCAAATCCTTGCGGCGTCCAGTGACGAACAATTCCCCGGAGGCCAGGAAGCCCAGATCCCCGGTACGGAGGAACGGGCCGTCCCCGGTGTCCGCGAGGTGCGCCGAGAACGCCGCTTCGGTCTCTTCGGGCTTTTGCCAGTAACCCTGTGCCACGCTCGGCCCCGCGACCCAGATCTCGCCGACCTCGTCGGGCCTGCACGGCCGCCGGGTCTCCGGGTCGACGATGACGACCTGCTGACCACCTTGCGGCTTGCCGCAACCGACCAACGTTGCGGCGCTTGATCTTTCCGCTGCAACCTCGACAACGCGGCGTTCGCGTAGCGCAATGCGATCTATGTGCCGAACCAGCGGCACCGGGGCGTCCGAGCCGCCGGAGACCAGCAGCGTCGCCTCGGCCAAGCCATACACCGGGTAGAACGCCTCCGGCCTGAAACCGGCCGGCGCAAACGCGTCGGCGAAACCCCGCAGGGTCGCGGGACGGACGGGCTCGGCACCGCACATGGCAATCGACCAGCTGGACAGATCGAGGGCCGCGCGTTCTTCGGGGGTGCTGAGTTCGGTGCACAGATCGTAGGAGAAGTTGGGTGCGGCGGTGATCACGGCGCGATGCCGGGAGATGGCTTCCAGCCACCGCATCGGGCGCTTGATGAACGCGCCCGCCGGCATGAGGGCACTGGTGCCCCCGACGTAAAGCGTCTCGAGGATGCCGCCGATGAGACCCATGTCGTGGTAGGGCGGCAGCCAGAACACACCGTGGGCATTCGTGTCGAATCCCGACTTCCACGTCCGCCGGATGGTTTCCAGGTTGTGGACCAGGTTACCGTGAGACAGCACAACGCCTTTCGGTGTGGCGGTCGAGCCCGAGGTGTACTGCACCATGGCGACCGTGTCACCGTCGATGTCCGGTGGCACCCACGGCCGGTCGTCGCCCGCCGTGTCGGTGACGGCCCAACGCAACGGGCTTCCCTTGACCAGACCGTCGACGGTGGCCCTGATTCTCGTCTGCATCTCAGCGGTGGACAGCGCGAAGCCCGGCTGCGCGTCGGCGATGATTGCCTCGACGCGCGGGACCAGGTGATCGCGTGCCGGCGGATGCATCGGTACGGCGACGGCTCCGGCGTAAAGACACCCGAACAAGCCGGCGACGAAGTCGAGGCCCGGCGGGCACAGGACGAGGACGCGCTCGCCGGCGGCGCCCAGTTGCTGGAGGTCCGCTGCGATCTGCCGCGCGTGGGCGTCCAGTTGCTGATAGCTCAGCCGGCTGACTTCGGTTTCCTCGCCGTCGCGAGAGTAGGTGAATGCGAGTTTGTCCCGGTAGCGTGCGGCTCGCTGCTGCAATTGCCCAACCAGGGTCGGCGCCGTCAGCGGAGGGTAATCCGCTATTTTCCAACCTGATTCGACGCACTGTGCCACGCGTCGGGCGTTGGAACCGGCAGTCGCTTCACGAACTCGTGACATCGGAGTTGCTCCGTCTGATGGGTCGGGCGGACCGGTGTGTGGTTGCCCTGGGTTGCCGTTGGGCCGTTCGATGGAGCGGCCTCCCTCGGTATAGGTCTCGAGCAGTTTGCGGAATGCCTCGACGGTGTAGCCGGTGACGACCGCGTCCGTGCGTGCCCGCACCGTCGTCGAGCGGACGTTGCGGAACAGCGGCTCGAGCTCGCCGACATATTCGCCGGGGGCGGCGACCTTGACCAGTTCGTCGGTCCCATCCGCCAATTCGCGCACGACTTCCAGTTCGCCGTCGGCGACGACATAGATCAAGTCCCCCATGCTGCCCTGCTCGTACAACACCGAACCGCTTGCCAGAGCCAGGGTTTGGGGCTCGGAGTCGACGGCGGTGGCATCCGGCAGCATCCGGAGCACGTGGTCGGCGAACGGCAACATCCGCGTGTCGTGAGTGGCGACCACGACGATGCGCTCGCCGCTGGCCAGCTCGCGGAGCAACTGCAGCACCGCCTGCACCTGCGCTTGGTCCAGGTGGGCCGTGGGTTCGTCGGCCAAGATCAGCGGTGGGTCCAAGGCAATCGCACGGGCCACCGCCACGCGTTCGCGTTGACCGCCGCTGAGGTCGCCGGGCCGATGTGTCATGCGGTCCTGCAGCCCGAAGCGGGTCAGCAATTCCTCGCCGCGTGCGCGCGCCGCCCGCCGAGACCACCCGGCCGCCCACAGCGGCACAGCCACGTTCTCCAGTGCGGTGAGACTCGGCACCAGGTTGAACGACTGAAAGACGAAGCCCACGGTCTGGCGCCGGTAAGTGGTCAATCCGCGGCGGTCCAGCGCGGTCACGTCGACGTCACCGACCTGGATGCGTCCGCCGGTCGGGCTCAGGATGCCGCCGATGCACGACAGCAATGTGGTCTTCCCACACCCGCTGGGGCCCAATACGACCACCAGGGACCCGGCCGCCACCTCCAGGTCCAGACCGTCGATGACCCGGATCGCATCCCCACCGGTGGAGTACTCGACGACGAGATCTTTGATCCGCAGATCCCCCATGACTACGAGCCCCCGAACGCGAGCACCGGGTCGACCGTTACCGCGCGCCGCAGCCCCGCCACGCTCGCCAACAGACCGATGACCACCGCGGTCGCCATCAACGACAGGAAGGCCGAGGTGGTCACCACCACCAGCATGGGAAACAGCGGGCCGATCAGCACGGCCAGCAGGCCGCCGAGCATCGCCGCGATCGACGCGACGAGCACCGCCTGCAGGATGAGGCCGGCGAGCACCGATCCAGTGGCGACCCCGAGGGCTTTGAACACCGCGAAGTCGCGGGTCCGCTCCAGCGCGGAGAGATAGACCAGCGATCCCACGATCTGGGCGGCCACCGCCCACAGCAGAATCGCCAGGTACGCCAGGGCCAGGCGAGCCCCGTGCAGCGGGCGCACCATGTCATCGACCGCAGCGCGGCGATCCACCAGACGGAAGCCGTCCGGAACGTGGTTGGGCTTGCCGCGCACACCGATGGCAGAGATCACCGGCTGCCCGGAGAACATCAACCGCTGCGCTCCGGCGACGGTGAGAAAGGCGTTGGGTTGGCCGGCGAGCGTGGTGGACTTGTCGACCAGGCCCACGATCCGCAGCACCTGCGAGCCCACCTCGACGGCGTCGCCTATGGACCGCCCCAGGGTGTTCGATATGGCGGCCTCATCGGGGTTCGACGGTGCCCGCCCCTTCGCGATGGGTGGCATCCCCAGTCCATGCTCGGGTACGCCGTAGACGTTGAGGTTTTCCGGTGCGCGCCGATCTTGCAGGATCGTGTTGCCGTAAACCACCGGGATCGCCGATTCGAAGCCCGGGTCCCGCGCGACCGCCTGCAGTTCGGCCTCCGGGAATCTCGAGGACCCCATGAACGGGCCGACTGCGCCGGTTTTGATGAGGTAATTGTCGATGCCGATCGTGTCGACGACACGCTGGGCCTCGACCCGAAACCCCAACGTCAGCCCGGTGAGGATCAGGGTCATCGCGAATACCATCCCGGTGCCGACGGCCGCGATGATGAAGCGTCGCCGTCGCCACTGCATGTCCCGAAACGCGGTGATCAGCATGGGCGCACACGCCCGCTTTTGCAGGTCACCGAGATAACGCACGACTGGCCTCCAATTTAACTTTCCTCGTTAGAATCCCCAGCTCCGCGGTGGGTTACCTAGAGCCGAAGGGCCTTCATCGGGCGTGACTTACGCCATGCTTTCGCGGGCCAGGCTGCGATCTCCTCGCGATGCCCGTCCGCCAGCGTGGCGGCGCAGGCAGCGAGTTCAGCAAACATGCGTCGAAACGCGTTGACCGATAGCATCGCTCGGACCGATGGCGGCGTGCACCCGTGCACCCCGGTGCCGCGCCCACTTACGAGGGAATCCCCTGTGACGCTTGCAAAGTCGATCGTGCTATTCGCCGTGGCGGCCGTGTTCGAGATCGGCGGGGCGTGGCCGTCATCATGTAGGCGCCGCGAACTCACTGACCGTCGCGAACCAGCCACTTCTCGAACGCGATCGGGACGAACGGCCCCCAGGACGGCAGCGGGTCGGCGGGCACCCGGACGTAGCCGGCCGCGTCGTACAGCGCCTCGGCCTCGGGTTGCCGGTTACCGGTGATCAGGTAGAGCCGCCGGTACCCGCGCGCGGCGGCCTCGGTCTCGAGCGCCGCCAGTAGGGCCCGGGCGTAACCGCGGCGCCGCTGGGTGCGGTCGGTCCAGATCCGCTTGAGCTCGGCGGTCTCGGCGTCGTAGCGCCGGAACGCGCCGCCGGTGACGGGCACGCCGTCGAGCACGCCGATCAGCAGGCCGCCGTCCGGCGCCGCCAACTCGGTCGCCGGCACGGGGAGCCAGGACAGGTGCGTGCTCGGCGTGCCGCCGTAGCGCTGCGCGTACTCGTCGGCCAACTCGGCCAGCAGCGGCTGCGCCAACGGATCATCGTGGGTGGCCGACACGAACCGCAGCCGGCTTGATGGGTGCACCACGTCACCATCCAACGCCCCCTGACGCGGCGCATTCCGCTCGGCTCACCCGACCGGGTCGGCCGCGCGTGGGGCGTCCGGCAGCCGGGCGTCCGCCCGGCGGCGGAGCCGGGCAAGCGGTGCGGGCGCCCACCAGTTCAGGCGACCGAACACGTGCATGAAGGCCGGGACGAGCAGCACTCGCACCAGGGTCGCGTCCACCAGGACCGCAAGGGTAAGCCCCACTCCGAACATCCGCATGAACGAGACGTCCGCGGACGTCAGGGCCGCGAACGAGATCGACATCAACAGCGCCGCCGCCGTGATGATCCGGCCCGTCCGGGCGACGCCCAACGCGATGCTCTCGTCGTTGTCGGACCGTGTGCGCGGCGACTCCAGCCAGTACTCCCGGATGCGGGCCAGCAGGAAAACCTCGTAGTCCATGGACAATCCGAATGCGATGCAGAACATCAACACCGGGATGTTGGCGACCAGGGTGCCGGTCGGGGTGGTGCCCAACGCCCCCAGATGCCCGTCCTGGAAGATCCACACCAAAGCGCCGAAGCCGGTGGTCAGCGACAGCATGTTGAGCAGCACCGCTTTGACGGGCAGCACCACGCTGCCGGTGAGGGCGAAGAGCAGCACCAGCGTGACGCACGCGACGAAGCCGAACAGCAGGGGCAATCGCGACGTGATCGCCTGCACCGAGTCGCGATTCATCTGGGCCATGCCGGTCATCTCGGCCCGCCGGTCCCCGGGCAACGCGATCGCGTGCAAGCGGTCCAGCTGAGCGTCGGAGGCCGCGGAATACAACGGCGCACCGCTGGCCACCGTCAGATAGGCGCTCCCGGCCGCCAGGCCGGCCGGGACGGACGGCGGCCCCTTACGCTCGCCGGCGACGAAGGTGGCCGTCGGCGAGGATACCGCCGACACGTCGGGAACCCGCGACAGCCGCGCGGCATACTCTTCGAGCTCGCCCGTCGTCAGGCCCTCGGTGTGCGCGATGACCACCCGTACCGTGGTCGCGGCGTCGGCACCGAAGTCTTGCCGGATCCGGTCGCTGACGGCGCGCGCCGACGATGACGCCGGCAGCACCCGATCGTCGGGATAACCCCATTTGATGCCGAGGAACGGTGCGCCCAGAGCCAGCAGGAGGGCGATGATCGCCAGGCCGACCGGCAGCGCGTGCCGCATGGCAAGGGTGGCCGTGCGGTACCAGAAGGTCTGTTCGATCGCGACCGGGGGCGGCGGTGGGCGCCGAAACAGCCTGCGCCCCAAGTCCCAGACGTTGAGCGCGTCGAGCCGGTCTCCCAACGCGACGATCACCGCGGGTGCGATCACCATCGCGGCCAGCGCCGCGAACGCCACCACCGCGACGCCGGCGTAGGCGAAGGACCGCAGGAAGTACATGGGGAAGATCACCAGCGCCGAAAGCGCAAGGGCCACCGTCATGGCGGAGAACAGCACGGTGCGCCCGGCCGTGGCCATGGTGCGTGCGAGGGCTTCGTTGGGGCACCGCCCCTCGGCCAGCTCGTCGCGGTAGCGACTGATGATCAGCAGGGTGTAGTCGATGCCCAACGCCAAGGCCAGCGCCACCGCGACGTTCACGGCGAAGATCGATACGTCCGCGACCACCGCCACCGCGCGCAACACCGCGAGCGCGCCCAGGATTGCGAAGCCGCCGACCAGGATCGGCAGCGCGGCGGCGAGCAGGCCGCCGAAGACCCATACCAGCGCGACGAAACTCAACGGTATGGCCACGAATTCCATTCGTAGCAGGTCATTTTCGGTCTGCCGGTTGAGTTCTTCGTAGATCATGGCCATCCCGCCGGCCTGCACGGTCACGCCGTCGCGGTCGCGCGCCAGCCGGTCGGCCAGCTCCCGGGCGTGCTTCGGCGCGCCGCCTTCCCCGCCGTTGAGCGCGGCCACGATCAGTGCGGACCTGCCGTCGGCGCTGATCAATCCGGGCCGCGGCGCATTCCAGGGGGATGCCACCTGGGCGACGAACGGGGAGCGGGCCAGCTGCTGGATGATGTCCTCGCCGACGATCCGGGCGGGACCTTCGTTGACGCCGCCCGGTGAGCTCACCAGCAGCGTCATCTCCATGTCGCCCTGGCCGAACTTCTCCCCCAGGATGGCCGCCGCGCGCGCCGATTCGGCCGTCTGGTCCAGGAATCCACCACCGGGCAGGGTCGCCGCGGCCGGGACACCGAAGACGGCGGCCAGGACGGCGACGACGATCGCCCCCGCGATCACCCGTCGCGGGGCGGAGATGGCGATCAGGGCCAGTCGCGTCAGCATGGGCTCGGGCCCCTTCTCGTCGCGGCTCACAAAGCGTGTTACGACGTCAGGCCGCACGGGGTTCACCGATCCGGGCAACGAATTTAAGTTAATTAACCGTTAACCAACTTAACGGAGGCCGTGCACCGGCTAGGCGCGCGTCGCGGTGAGGTATTCCGGGACGAACTCGGTGCCGCCGCCCCGCCTCAGCGGTGACACCACGCCGCCCGGCAGGCCGGTGTCGTTGCGCCGCACAGTCTCCCAGCCGCGGGCGGCCAGGTAGTCGGGGACATGGTGGTACTGCCCCGCATGGGTCAGGCTGGCCAGGTCGACGTCCAACCCGCGGCGGCGCCACCCCTCGACGAACGACCGCTCCGCTTCCAGCTGCAAGGGCGTCCACGTCGGCATGTGGTCGGCGGCCAACCGGCTGCCTGGGGCGCTCATCGCGGTGACCCCCTGCAGCACCCGGTCCTGCACGTCGGGCGTCAGGTAGCCGATCAGCAACTGCTCGGCGATCCACACCGCGGGCGCGGTGGCGTCGAAGCCGACCCGCAGCAGCGCGGCCGGCCAATCCCGATGCAGGTCGACGCCGACGGCGCGCCGGCTCGCGGTCAGTTCGGCGCCCAGCCCGCGCAGCACCCCGGACTTGAAGTCGAGCGCCTCGGGCCGGTCGATCTCATAGACGGTCGTGCCGGGCGGCCACCACAACCGGTAGGCGCGGGTATCCAGCCCCGCCGCCAGGATCACCACCTGGCGCAGGCCCGCCCTCCCGGCTTCGGCGGCGAACTCGTCGACGGACCGGCACCAGGCCGCGCAGATGTCCAGGAACCGCGGGCCGGCGATGTCGTCCGCGGCGAACCGGTCGTCGTCGATCACCCGCACGAGGCGGTCGACGCCGGCGGCGCGCAACAACGGTTCGGCGAAGGGATCGCTCAGCAGGCCCTTGTTGGTGGCGACGGCCCGGGCGGCCGCGCCGAATGCCGCGGTCACCGCAACGCCCACCGTCGCCGCCATGGGTCAGGCGCCGGACCGGCGCCGCAGGGCCAGCCCGGCGATCGCTCGCCAGCCGAGCAGCAACAACGCGGTGACCGAGGCCGCCACCACCACGAAACTGGCCGCCACACCCGCGGAAGTGGCCTTGCGCAACGCCATGCCGACCACGACGGTGCACAGCCAGACCACCACCCCGGTCGGCACCACCGCCGTGGGGCGCTGCCAGGCGCGGGATGCCAGCCACCCGACGACGGTGCCGGTGAGAAACGGCCAGGCGGTGGTGGCGACGCCGGTGATGTTGAGCCCTTCGTCGTGACTGCGGCGGCCGACGGCGCAGAAGACCACCACACCGATGACGTCGAGGCCCAGCCACACCAGCCGTCGCATGTCGCGAGACTACCGGGGCGGGCGCCGTCCTTGACCCCGCCACCGCGGTGAACCTAACTTCGTCGGCAATGAACGTGCATTCACCGGGGCGCCTCGCGCTCGTGACCGGCGCCGGCTCGGGCATCGGCAGGGCGATAGCGCTGGCGTTCGCCGCACAGGGCGACCGGGTGATCGCCGCCGACCTGGACGAGGCCGCCGCGGCGGCCACCGCCGAGCAGCACCGCGACCTGGTCACCGCGCTGCCGGTCGATGTCGCCGACCCGGCCCGGGTCGACGCCCTGCGCGACGCCACCCACGCCGAAGCCGGCGGCCCCGACATCGTGGTCAACGCCGCCGGCTGGGACCGCACCGACCAATTCCTCAACGCCACACCGGAATTCGCGGCCAAGGTGGTCGCGATCAACTACCTCGGGCCGGTGCACGTCTGCGCCGCGTTCCTGCCGGGGATGATCGACACCCACGGCGGAGGCCGCGTGGTCAACGTCGCCAGCGACGCGGGCCGCGTCGGCAGCGCCGGGGAATCCATCTACGCGGGCGCCAAGGGCGGGGTGATCGCGCTGACCAAATCGCTGGCCCGGGAGATGGCCCGCCACCGGATCACGGTGAACTGCGTGTGCCCGGGCCCGACGGACACGCCGCTGTTCCACGCCCAGCCCGAGAAGCTGAAAGAGGCGCTGGTCAAAGCCATCCCGTTTCGCCGGCTGGCCCGGCCCGAGGAGGTCGCCGCACCCGTGCTGTTCTTCGCCTCGCCCGCCGCGTCGTTCATCACCGGACAGGTGATCAGCGTCAGCGGCGGCCTGACGATGGCGGGTTAGTGGCAGGCTGAGACCCATGAGCACCCACAAACCTCCCGCCTTCGACCGGTACGACCCGCTGGGCCTGGACGCCTCGTTGTCCGACGACGAGCTCGCGCTGCGCGACACCGTACGGAGGTTCTGCGCCGAGCACGTCGCCCCGCACATCGCGGAGTGGTTCGAGATCGGCGACCTGCCGGTCCGCGAGCTCGCCAAGGGATTCGGCCAGCTCGGACTGCTGGGCATGCACCTGGAGGGCTACGGCTGCGGCGGGGCCTCGGCGGTGCACTACGGCCTGGCCTGCGTGGAGCTGGAGGCCGCCGACTCCGGCCTGCGGTCGATGGTCTCGGTGCAGGGTTCGCTGGCGATGTTCGCGATCTGGAACTTCGGGTCCGAGGAACAGAAACAGGAGTGGCTGCCCGCGATGGCGTCGGGCGAGCTGCTGGGCTGCTTCGGGCTGACCGAACCCGACGTGGGATCCGACCCGGCCGCGATGAAAACCCGTGCGCGGCGCGACGGTTCGGACTGGGTGCTGGACGGCCGCAAACTGTGGATCACCAACGGCTCGGTCGCCGACGTCGCGGTCGTGTGGGCCACCACCGACGACGGGGTCCGCGGTTTCATCGTCCCCACCAAGACGCCGGGCTTCTCCGCCAACACCATTCACCACAAGCTGTCGCTACGGGCCTCGATCACCAGCGAGTTGGTGCTCGACGGCGTGCGCCTGCCCGCCGACGCGATGCTGCCGGAGGCCAAAGGCCTGCGGGGACCGCTGTCGTGTTTGTCCGAGGCGCGGTACGGGATCATCTGGGGTTCGATGGGCGCGGCGCGGTCGGCCTGGCAGGCCGCCCTCGACTACGCCATGCAGCGCACGCAATTCGGGCGCCCGATCGCCGGATTCCAGCTGACCCAGGCCAAGCTGGTCGACATGGCGGTGGAACTGCACAAGGGTCAACTGCTCTCGCTGCACCTCGGCCGCCTCAAGGACAGCGTCGGGCTGCGCCCCGAGCAGGTGAGCTTCGGCAAGCTGAACAACACCCGCGAGGCCATCAAGATCTGCCGGACCGCACGAACGATCCTGGGCGGCAACGGGATATCGCTCGAGTATCCGGTGATCCGGCACATGGTCAACCTGGAGTCGGTGCTCACCTACGAGGGCACGCCCGAGATGCACCAGCTGGTCCTCGGCCAGGCCTTCACCGGCAGCGACGCCTTCCGGTAAGAGCGGGAAGGACATGGCCCTCGATTACGGCGAGCTTCCGCTACAGGAGGCCGTCCGCGCGGCCCGGACCACCGCGCGCCGACGCCAGCTGCTCGACGCCGCGGTCAAGGCGATGGAAACGCACGGCTTCCACCAGACGTCCATGCAGGACCTGGCCGCCGAGGCCAAGGTCAGCGTCGGCCTCATCTACACCTACTTCGGTGGCAAGGAAGAGCTGCTGCTCGCCCACGGCTGGGCGCTCAAGCACTGGCATTTCGGGCCGGTCCACACCTGCGAGCAGTACATCCGGCTGCAGACCCGCCACGTGCTCGACGCCCTGGTGTGCGAGAACCGTCGCGCCGACTACGCGCACGTGCTGGAATGGAAGGCATGACAGGCACCGCGCTCCGCAGCCTGGTCGCGACGCTGGCGCTGGCCCTGGGTGCCGCGGCTGCCGGCGTCCCGCCGGCCGGCGCCGACCCCACCGCCGCGCTGCCCCCGATGACGTCGACCGGCGGCGGGCCGATCATCGGCGGCGGCAGCAACGCCGGCATCGCGGCGCAGCTGTTCAGCTTCGGCACCCCCAACGTGCAAGAGGTCGACGGCTCGGACGCCGCCCAATTCATCACGGCCGCCGCAGGTAGCGCCAATCAGCAACTGGCCGCGCCCTTCTCGCTCATGCGCCGGGCGCTGGCCTGCCAGACCAACAATGCCGGGTTCGGGGCGCGCGCCTATCGGCGCAGCGACGGGCAATGGGGAGGCGCGATGGTGGTCGCCGCCAAGAGCGCGACACCCAACGTCGACGGGCTGGTGGGCTGCGCCAAGACGAACTGGCGCCGGGCCACGGCCGGCGCCCAGAGTTCGGCCTGCAACAGCGGTTGGAGCACCCCCAACACCTACGAGAGCCGCCGCGGCGAGACCTACTACGTCCTGCTGGCCGGCACCGCCGACGACTTCTGCACCGCCGTCAACGGCAAGTTCAAGGACAACTCCAACGGGTGGCCGTTCTAGCGGACGGGTGCGAAAGATGCTGCGCGCGTGACGAATTGGCCGTAGATCCACGCTGCCGCCGTCCCGTGCCGCGAAGGGCGGGCTCACCATCGGCGAATCTCGCCGATGGCCGCAATCGATGCGGTCCGTTGTTCGGGCGCATTGAATTCAATTGATTCGGCACGCCCCATGGCACTCGCGCCGAACAGTCGGCGCGCGCATTTTTCGAAATCCGTTCGCGGACCTGCCATCACAACGTACACTTCCGCCATCGGGCAATCAGTAACCAGCGAATTGTCCTCCAGGAACGGGGTGGTGTTGTGTCACGATTGACCGGAAAAATCCTTCTCGCAGCGATGCTCGGCTTCACCGTCTGCGCGGCTTCGGGTTGTACGACGCCGATAACGATTGATTGCGGTCCGTCCTTGACCTGCCAATAGCGGCAAGGTGACGAATTGGGTCGCGCTTCATTCGCGCGGCCCAATTCGTTTGCCCACAGTTCGTGCCGGATTGTCCAGTGGCACAGCCGGTTCTGTGGGCTCTCTCGCCGGTTCGGGCCGCGCCGTGTCATTCGCCCGGTCGAAGTCGTACGGTGGACGTACATTCAGCGTCCAGAACGACACGGCCAATAAGGGGTGAGCATGTCTCGTCATCGCGTCGTCATCATCGGAAGCGGGTTCGGTGGCCTGAACGCCGCGAAGGCGCTCAAACGCGCCGACGTCGACGTCACCCTGGTCTCGAAGACCACGACTCACCTCTTCCAGCCCTTGTTGTACCAGGTCGCCACCGGCATCCTGTCCGAAGGCGACATCGCCCCGACCACCCGCCTGATCCTGCGGCGGCAGAAGAACGTCCGGGTGCTGTGGGGCGAGGTCAGCGGGATCGACCTGACCGCCAAGACCGTCACGTCGCACCTGATGGGCATGCAGACGGTCACGCCGTTCGACAGCCTGATCGTGGCCGCCGGCGCCCAGCAGTCCTACTTCGGCAACGACGAGTACGCCGCCTTCGCGCCCGGCATGAAGAGCATCGACGACGCCCTCGAGCTGCGGGCCCGCATCCTCGGTGCGTTCGAGGCCGCTGAGGTGGCCACCGACCCGGAGGAACGGCGGCGCCGGCTGACGTTCGTCGTCGTGGGCGCCGGGCCGACGGGTGTGGAGCTGGCCGGCGAGATCGTCCAGCTCGCCGAGCGCACCCTGGCCGGGGCGTTCCGGACCATCACGCCCAGCGAATGCCGGGTCATTCTGCTCGACGCGGCGCCGGCGGTCTTGCCGCCGATGGGCGAGAACCTGGGCCTCAAGGCGCACCGTCGGCTGGAGAAGATGGGTGTCGAGATCCAGCTCAACGCGATGGTCACCGCGGTGGACTACATGGGCATCACGGTCAAGGAGAAGGACGGCACCGAGCGGCGCATCGAGTGCGCGTGCAAGGTGTGGGCGGCCGGCGTGCAGGCCAGCGGTCTGGGCAAGATGGTCGCCGAGCAGTCCGACGGCACCGAGACCGACCGGGCCGGACGCGTGATCGTCGAGCCCGACCTCAGCGTCAAGGGCCACCCCTACGTGTTCGTCGTCGGCGACCTGATGTCCGTGCCCGGCGTCCCGGGGATGGCCCAGGGCGCGATCCAAGGGGCGCACTACGTCACCACGCTGATCAAGCAGGCGGCGAAGGGCACCGACGATCCGGCCAACCGCAAGCCGTTCAAGTACTTCGACAAGGGCAGCATGGCCCTCATCTCGCGGTACAGCGCCGTCGCCAAGGTCGGCAAGCTGGAGTTCGGGGGCTTCATCGCCTGGTTGGCGTGGCTGCTGCTGCACCTGTTGTACCTGGTCGGGTTCCGCAACCGCCTAGCCGCCATGTTCTCCTGGGGCATCTCCTTTTTGGGGCGCACCCGCGGCCAGATGGCGATCACCAGCCAGATGATGTACGCCCGGCCGGTGGTGGACTGGGTGGAGCGACAGGCACAAGAGGGGACGCTGGCGGCGGCCGAACGCATCGAGGCGGCCGAGAAACAGGCCGGTTAGCTCCCGGACTAGGTCAATGCCTGGTCGATGTCGGCGATCAGGTCGTCGGTGCCCTCGAGCCCCACGGAGATCCGGACCACGTTGTCCCCGAGGCCGATCGCGGCGCGGCCCTCCGGGCCCATCGCGCGGTGGGTGGTGGTGGCGGGATGTGTGACAAGGGATTTGGCGTCGCCCAGATTGTTGGAGATGTCGATCAGCCGCAGCTTGTCCAGCACCTCGAAGGCCCGTTGTTTGGCGGCGCTTTCGGGACAGTCGAGCGCGAAGGTGATCACCGTCCCGCCGCCGGACATCTGGCGCTTGGCCAGGTCGTATTGCGGGTGCGACGGCAGGTACGGGTAGCGCACCCAGCTCACCGCCGGGTGGGTCTGCAGGAATTCCGCGATCCGGTGCGCCGAGGAATTGCTGTACTGGACCCGGATGGCCAGCGTCTCAAGTCCTTTCACCAACACCCAGGCGTTGAACGCGCTCAGCGCCGGTCCGGTGTGCCGCATCAGCTTCTGCACCGGGCCGTCGATGTACTCCTTGTCGCCGAGGATGGCGCCGCCGAGCACCCGGCCCTGGCCGTCGATGTGCTTGGTGCCCGAGTACACCACCACGTCGACGCCGAGCGGAATGCCCTGCTGCAACAGCGGCGTGGCGAAGACGTTGTCCAGCACCACCTTCGCCCCCGCGGCGTGCGCGAGCTCGACCACCGCGGCGATGTCCACCAGCGACTGCATCGGGTTGGACGGCGTCTCGAAGAACACGGCCTGGGTGGGGACGGACAGCGCCTCCTCCCACTGCGCCAGGTCGTCGCCGTCGACGAACACTGTTTCGACACCCCAGCGCGGCAGGATCTCGTTGCACACCACGAAGCACGACCCGAACAGGCTGCGCGAGGCGACCAACCGGTCCCCGGCCGCCAGCAGCGCGCCCAGCGAGGTGAACACCGCCGCCATGCCGCTCGCGGTGGCGAACGCCGCGGGCGCGCCCTCGATGAGGCGCAACCGCTCCTCGAACATCGACACGGTCGGATTCCCGTACCGCGAGTACACGAAGTGGTCCAGCTCGCCCGTGAACGAGCGCTCCGCGACGGCCGCCGAGGAATAGACGTAGCCGGACGTCAAGAACATCGCCTCGGCGGTCTCGTCGAACCCCGAGCGCAACAGCCCGCCGCGCACGCCGATGGTGGCCGGGCTGACGCCGTCGGGCAGCGCCTTGGGTGTGCGGACGGAGTCCCCCGGCGGGGAGCTCACAGCTGCTTCCAGGGCAATCCGATGGCGCGCCAGCCCGATTCCCCGCGCTGCCCCGCCGCGTTGACGTGGCCTTCGAATCCGTCCAGCACGTTGTAGGCCGGGGTGATGCCGGCCCGGGTAGCGGCCTCGGCCGCGCCGATCGACCGGTTGCCCGAGCGGCACAGGAAGACCACCGGCCGCTCGGCCTCGGCGTCAGGCACGCGATCGCGCAGCTCGTCGGTGAAGTTGGCGTTGAGCCTGCCGTCGGAGGTGTTCCACTCGATGAACACCACCTCGCGACCCAGGCTGGACAGGTCTGGCACGCCGACGAACCGCCACTCGGCGTCGGTGCGCACGTCGACCAGCACCGCATCCGGATTGTCGTTGAGCAGCTGCCATGCCTGCTGGGGCGTGATGTCTCCGGCGTAGGAACCCGGGCGCTCTGTGCTCATGACCCCGAATCGTAACGAGGTCACCGCAGCGGGGGATAACTCAGTGCGCGGGGTCGCGCGCGGCCAGCCGGCTGGCGACCTCGCGGGCGCGGTCGCGCGCCGCCGCCACCTCCGGCGCCGTCGCCAGCGCCTGGAACCCCCGCCCGACGACGCGCAGGTCGCTCTCGGGCACGCTCAGCGCCCGCGCCAGCGCGTGGGCCGACGCGTCTGCCCGCTGCACCCGGTGCGCCGCGCCCGGCGAGATCATCATGGTGTCCACCGGCAGGCCCAGGATGGCGCGGGCCTGCAGCTCGAACGCCGACAGCCGCTGGCTGCGCACCGTCGCCCAGGCGCTGTCGGCGGGGCCGGGCGCAACGTCGGCGAAGTAGACCTCGTCGCCGTTGATCATCAGCTCGACGGCAAACACGCCGCGCCCGCCGAGCGCCTTGACGATCCGCGCCGCGATCGATCTGGCGGCATCCATCGCCGCCTCGCTCATCTTCTGCGGTTGCCACGACTCCAGCGCGTCGGCGTGGCCGCCGCGATGGCCGATGGGCGAGCAGAACTCGATCACCGGCCCGTGGGGCCCGTCGCTGCGGACCGCGAGCAGGGTGACGTAGAACTCGACCTCCACCACGGTTTCGGCCAGTACCCGGTGCTGGTCCGCCGGGCCTGAGGTCGCGCGCTGCCAGGCCGGCCCGATGTCGTCGGGTCCCGACGCCACCGACGGCGCCCCGCCCGCGGCCGCGTGCACCGGCTTGACCAGCAGCGGGTAACCGGCGTGGGCGCCCACCGCCTCGAGTTCTGCGACGGAGCCGACGAACCAGAACGGCGCCGTGGGCAGCCCCAACTCGTCGGCGGCCAGCCGGCGCAGGCCCTCCCGGTCGCCGGTGAGCCGCACGGCGCGGGCGCCGGGCACCAACTGCGTGTGCGCACCCTCGAGGGCCTCGAGCGCCTGGCCGGCGACCGCGTCGGTCGCGGTGACGACGACGTCGGGCCGCAGCCCCCGGACCGCGGCGGTCAGCTCGTTGGCATCGGCCATCGGGACGACCAGCGACTGATCGGCGACCCCGTGCGCGGGCGCGCCCGCGTGCCCGTCGACGGCGATCACCCGAGCGCCGAGGCGCCGCAGGGCGATCGCCAGTTCGCGGCTGAGCTCCCCGGAACCCAGCAACACCACTCGCGGCCCGGCACCGGCCCCCTCGGCCGGTGCTTGCGGGGGCACGGCGAGCACCGTCGTCCTGTCGTCTTGTCCTTCGGTCGGGCCGTCAGTCACCGCTCAAGGATAGGTCGGTCGCGCGGGTGGCCGACCTGGCCGCGTTAGGGCTGACCCGGCAGCAGCCGCACCATCAGCCCGTTGGCCTCGGCCAGCACCGTGTCGTCGCGGTCGAGGAGTTCGGCACCCACGAACGCCTTGCGGCCCTCGGTGCTCGTGACGCGGCCGCGCACCACCAGCGGCGCGTCGATCGGGGTGACCTTGCGGTAGTCGACGTGCAGGAAGGCCGTCCGGCTGATCGGCCGCCCCGCGGCGTGCGACACCATCCCGAACATGTGGTCGAACAGCAGCGGCAGCACGCCGCCGTGCACGGCGTGGTTGCCGCCGACGTGGAACCGGCTGAAGTACCCGGCCATCTCGACCCCGTCCGGCGCGTAGCGCGTCAGCGTCCATGGCGGCAGCAGCAGGCTGCCCATGCCGGGCAGGTCGGGCGTCCGGCCGGCCGGCGCCTTGCCCTCGTCGGCCTCGAAGGGCGTGAGCAGCCGCACCAGGGCGGCGGCGCGGTCGGCCGCGTCGTCCCACACATCGTCACCGGGGTCGGCGGACACGGCGAGGTCCTGCAAAGTGCGCATGGCGGCGACGAAGCGGCCGAACCCGGGGCCCGGGCTGGCCGGACCGTATTCGGGAAAGCCGCCGTGGTGTTCGTATTCGGGGTCGAGTTGTTTGGGATCCGGCTCCGTCACGCGCGGGCCGCCAGGACGTCGCGGCGCACGATCGTCTGTTCCCGGCCCGGGCCGACGCCGATGCACGAAACATGCGCCCCCGCAAGCTCTTCCAGCCGCAGCACGTAGTCGCGCGCCTTGGCGGGCAGGTCGTCGAATTCGCGCGCCGCCGAGATGTCCTCCCACCAGCCCGGCAGCTCCTCGTAGATCGGTTCGGCACGCGCCAGTTCACTCTGGGTCATCGGCATGTCGTCCATACGCATGCCGTCCACCCGGTAGCCGACGCAGACCGGCACGGTTTCCAGGCTGGACAGCACGTCGAGCTTGGTCAGGAAGAAGTCGGTGATGCCGTTGACCCGGGTGGCATAGCGGGCGATGACGGCGTCGAACCAGCCGCAGCGGCGGCGCCGGCCGGTGGTGACGCCGAATTCGCCGCCGGTCTTCGACAGGTATTCGCCGTTCTCGTCGAACAGTTCGGTCGGGAACGGCCCGGAGCCCACCCGGGTGGTGTAGGCCTTGAGGATCCCGAGCACGGTGGTGATCCGGGTCGGCCCGATGCCGGACCCGACGGCCGCGCCGCCCGCGGTCGGATTCGACGACGTCACATAGGGATACGTGCCGTGGTCGACGTCGAGCAGCGTGCCCTGCGAGCCCTCGAGCAGCACGGTCTCGCCGGCCTCCAGCGCGGTGTTGAGCAGCAGCCGGGTGTCGCGGATGCGGTGGCGGAAGCCCTCGGCCTGTTGCAGCAGGGCCTCGACCACCTGGTGCGGGTCCAGTGCCTTGCGGTTGTAGATCTTGACCAGGATCTGGTTCTTCAGCTCCAGCGCGCCCTCGACCTTGTGCGTGAGCAGCTCGGGGTCGAGCACGTCGGCGACCCGGATGCCCTGGCGGGCGATCTTGTCCTGGTAGCACGGCCCGATGCCGCGGCCGGTGGTGCCGATCTTCTTGTTGCCCATGTAGCGCTCGGTGACCTTGTCGATGGCCACGTGGTAGGGCAACAGCAGATGGGCGTCGGCGGAGATGAGCAGCTTGGTGGTGTCCACGCCGCGGTCCTCGAGGCCCTTCAGCTCGTCGAGCAGGACCCCGGGGTCGACCACCACCCCGTTCCCGATGACGTTGGTGACGCCGGGGGTCAGCACCCCGGAGGGGATCAGGTGCAGGGCGAAGTTCTCGCCGTTGGGCAGGACGACGGTGTGACCGGCGTTGTTGCCCCCCTGGTAGCGCACCACCCACTGCACGCGACCGCCGAGCAGGTCGGTCGCCTTACCTTTGCCCTCGTCGCCCCATTGGGCGCCGATGAGGACGATTGCCGGCATGACTTGCTCCCGCCTGCTTACTGTGGTTCTACTGGCAACGCGCCGTATCTTGCAGCGCTGCAACGGTTTGCGGCATCACCCGGTGGCTCGAGCCGCCGCCTCGCACCAGCGTCCCGGTTGACCACTCCGGGACCGTGCGCGTAGCTGGAGGCATCTTCGCTTGCCGCGCTCACGTGGCGATCCTAAACGTCGGGCGGCGACGTACCCGCGCCAAGGGCCGTTTGATCACCACACGTGTCCCGGACAGCCCCGGCTCACGGCGTCACGGACGGTTGAGCAGCGCATACACCGCCGGCGGTCGGCTCGTCCAACATCAGGCACAGGGGCTGCTTGGGGTCACGGCCGGTCCTCTTGGCCGCCCAGCCCGGCCACACCGGTTTCCCGTTCCAACTGACCAGCCTCCAGCCATCGTGCGGGTTGCCCCGGATCACGACGATGCCGGCGTTGGGCAGCGGGTCGAAGAGCAGCAGCAGCGGGTCGGGATTCTTGACGCTCATCATGGTCCCGACGCCGATCGCGAACTCGCTGGAGAACGCCACCTCGGTGATCGTGCCGCCCGCGGTCCGGACCGGGTTGGCCATGGCGTTGCCGTACATCGTTTGCAGGGAGTCGTTGAAGCGGCTCGCGTCGGTGACCGCGTTGCCGTACATCGTTTGCAGCGCGCCGTTGAACCGGTTGTGGAATTCGAAGCCGTTGGTGTCGGTGGAGCCGGGAGCCAGCATCGGCACGATGCGCAGCCCCAGCAGCCACGCCACCGGACCCAGTAGGTAGACCAACCCCGCCAGGCTGAACTGCGGTCGGCCATTGAAAATGCCGGCGTCGATCTCGTTGAGGCCGGGCAGTGCCTGAACATTCATCCCCAGCGTGGCGGCCAACGGCGCCGCCGTCTGCTGCGTCCTGATCAACTGTGACGCGAAGATCCCGGCGAACGGGCCCTGCGCGGCCAGCGCATTGCCGACGTTCTGCGCCTGTTCCTGGCCGAGTGCGGTGAGTAACGTTCCGGGCACCGCCGTGTCGATCACGCGCGCCGCATTGGCCTCCGACTGGCCATGCCGCACCAAGTCGATCACGATCGATTCGTCGGCCGAGGCCTTCGCCGGCCCGACGCACAACAGGACGGCCGAAAGCGCCAGGGCGCCGGCACGGCGGAGTTGCTTCGTCAGCAATGGACGCGCGCCGGGCCGGTACCAGACAGCGGCGGCGCGGTTCGCGCGATTGAGAAGAGGGCGGTGAGGCGGCGAATGGCAGTACTCCGTTCTCTTGGCCACCCATTCGTTGACCCCGTGGCAGGAGTAAAGTATCCGGTTGCTACCAGGCGGTGGCGCAACAACTTTCGCAGTCCGAAACGATGTTGTGACTGTGTCGTTATGACGAGATCTTCCCGCGCCCACAGGGTCTGGCCGGTGAGCGGGTGAGAAACGTTGAGCGACAAGGGTATCGACTGGTGAGACAAGAAGATCGCGCCGTAGCGGTGCTGCTGTTCGGTGATCGACGCGCGCCCCGGTCGTTGACCGGTTCACCCGCCCACCGCGTCGCCGGTGCGGCCGACGTGGACGCCGCGATCGGGCCGCACCGACGGCTGGTGGTGATCGGCGCCGACGCCGACCTGGCAACCGTGCTGACCCGGCTGCTGCGCGCCGGCCGGCTCGACGTCGAGGTGGCCTACGTGCCGCGGCGCCGCACCCGCGCGACCCGGATCTACCGCCTGCCCGCCGGGTGGCGCGCGGCGCGTCGCGCCCGGCGGGGAGCCCCTCGGCGGGCGATCCTGCTCCGCGACGAAACCGGGTCGGTGGTCGTCGGGCGGGCCGGCTGGGCGCCGCCGGAGGGCGAGCCGCTCATCCACGGCGAGGCGGTCGTCGACGACGCCGTGTTGTTCGACGGCGACGTCCGCGCCGTCGACATCGAGCCGACACTGGCGGTGCCGGGTCTGCGCGCCCGGGTCGCGACGGGCCGGCGGCGCTGGGTCGCGGGCCGCGCGGCCCAGCTGGGCAGCACCGGGGCCACCGTGGTGCGCGACGGCGTGCGCGCGCCGCGCGCGGCGCGCCGGTCGACGTTCTACCGCAACGTCGAAGGCTGGCTGGCGGTCCGATAGTTTCGACCGGTGAACCAGCCCGCCCGGCGCGAATCGGTGCGCCCCAGCCCCATCTTCCTGGCCCTGCTGGCCTTGACGGCGGCCGGCGGCGCGCTGGCGTGGCTGGCCGGCAGCACCGTGCGGCCCCTGGCGTACTTCGGGGTGTTCACGTTCGTCATCGCCGGCTGGCTGGTGTCGCTGTGCCTGCACGAATTCGGCCACGCCGTGACCGCCTGGCGATTCGGCGACCATGACGCCGCGGTGCGCGGGTACCTGACGCTGGATCCGCGCCGCTACAGCCATCCCGCGCTGTCGCTCCTGCTGCCGATGGTGGTCATCGCGCTGGGCGGGATCGGCCTGCCCGGCGCCGCGGTGTACGTGCGGACCTGGTTCATGACGCCGAACCGCCGCACCATGGTCAGCCTGGCGGGCCCGGCGGCCAACCTGGTGCTGGCGGTGCTGCTGCTGGCGCTGACGCGGCTGTTCTACGACCCGTTCCACCAGGTGCTGTGGGCCGGGGTGGCGTTCCTGGGGTTCCTGCAGCTGACGGCGCTGGTGCTGAACCTGCTGCCCATCCCGGGCCTGGACGGGTACGACGCCCTGGAGCCGCACCTGAGCCCCCAGACGCAGCGCGCGGTGGCGCCGGCCAAACAGTGGGGCTTTGTCATCGTGCTGTTCCTGCTCTTGCCGGCCAGCCACTGGTTCTTCCAGCTGGTGCTCTGGCTCTTCGAATTCTCCGGCGTGCAGCCCTGGCTGGTGTCCGCCGGCAACCTGCTGACCCGCTTCTGGAGCCGCTGGATCTGACTCTTGCCATATATGCGTGAGTCCGCATATATTGCACGGCATGGGCGCCGGTCACAATCACAGTCCCGCCGAGACCGACGGGTCCCGGCTCATTCCCCGCATGATCATCGCCGCCGCGATATTGGCGGCGTTTTTCGTGGTGGAGCTGACCACCTCGTTGCTGATCAACTCCATCGCACTGCTGGCCGACGCCGGCCACATGCTGACCGACGTCGTCGCCGTCTTCATGGGCCTGGCCGCCGTGACGCTGGCCCGCCGCGGCAGCTCGTCGCCGTCGCGGACCTACGGCTGGCACCGGGCCGAGGTGTTCACCGCGGTCGCCAACGCCGGGCTGCTGATGGGGGTGGCCCTGTTCATCCTCTGGGAGGCGATCCAACGGCTCAGGGAGACCCCGTCGATCCCCGGCGTGCCGATGATCGTGGTCGCGCTGGCCGGGCTGCTGGCCAACCTGGTGGTCGCGTTGCTCCTGCGGTCCCACTCGGGGCAGAGCCTGGCGGTCAAGGGCGCCTACATGGAGGTGGTGGCCGACAGCGTCGGCAGCCTGGGCGTGCTGATCGCCGGTGTGGTCACCGTGACGACGCGCTGGCCCTACGCCGACGTGGTGGTCGCCGTGCTGGTCGCGCTGTGGGTGCTGCCGCGGGCGATCTCGCTGGCCCGCGACGCGTTGCGCATCCTCTCCGAATCGTCACCGACCCACATCGACGTCGAGGAGCTGCGCTCGGCGCTGGGCGCCCTCCACGGCGTGACCGAGGTGCACGATCTGCATGTCTGGACGCTGTCGCCCGGCAAGGACATGTGCACCGCGCACCTACGGAGCGACGGCGACTCCGCGCGGGTGCTGCAGGACGCCCGGGCGGTGCTGTCGGCCCGCGGGCTGCAGCACGCCACCGTCCAGATCGACGCCCCGGACGACGCGGGGTGTTCGGAGACTTTCTAGAGGCCCAGCGCCGGGCGCGCCGCGGGGTCGCAATCGTCGAGCAGGTCCAGGCAGCGCTGGTACTCGTCGGACTCGCCGATCGTGTCGGCGGCACGGGCCAGCGCGGCCACGCAGCGCAGGAACCCGCGGTTGGGCTGGTGCGCGTACGGGACGGGACCGAAGCCCTTCCAGCCGTTTCGCCGCAGCTGGTCCAGGCCGCGGTGGTAGCCGGTGCGGGCGTACGCGTAGGCGGTGACGGCTTGGTCGTCGGCCAGCGCCTGCTCGGCCAGCGCCGCCCAGGCCACCGACGCCGACGGGTGCGCCGCGGCGACGATCGCGGGCTTCTCGCCGGCGAGCAGTTCGGCCTCGGCGTCGGGATCGCCCGGCAGCAGGGTCGGGTCGGGTCCCAGCAGGTCTCGCGTCGGCGTCATGGCTCCTATACTCCCAGCCGCCCCGTTTCGCCGGGCCGCCGGACCTCTACCGTCACCCCATCCAGGGGGGATGGTCGCTAAGCTCTCCAACTACCCCACCCGATAGCGGAGGACAGCCGTACTCATGCCCCAGCCACCCGAGCCCGACCGCGGCGGCACGCCGAATCCGCGTGGGCACGAATGGGCCGCGCCATCAGGCGAGGACGCGACCGAGAGCGTCCCGCTGGTACCGAGCGACTCCGAGACCGAGACCGTGGTGATCAGACCCGAATCGGGCGGCGATCCGACGCACCCCGAGGGGGACGCGGACGGCGCGCAGCGCGAACGCCGCTTCACCGCGCCGGGTTTCGACGCGAAAGAGACCACGGTGATCGCCACCACGCCGGAGCCCGCCACCGAGGTCTTCGCCTCACCGCCGGAGGGCATGCCCGCACAGGCCGGCATGCTTCCCAAACCCGCTGTGCCGCAATCGATCCCACCTCGTCTCGGCGCGAAGCTGCGCACCTCGCGGCAGTTCAACTGGGGCTGGGTGCTGGCGCTGGTGCTGATCGTGTTGGCGCTGGCCGCGATCGCGATCCTGGGCACGGTCCTGCTCACCCGCGGCAAGCACACCAAAGTGTCGCAGGAGGACCAGGTTCGGACCACCATCCAGAGCTTCGACACCGCCATCCAGAAGGGCGACCTGACCACGCTGCGCACCATCACCTGCGGCACCACCCGCGACGGGTATGCCGACTACGACGAGCACCAGTGGGACGAGACCTACCGCCGCGTCTCGGCGGCCAAGCAGTATCCGGTGATCGCCAGCATCGACCAGGTGGTGGTCAACGGCCAGCACGCCGAGGCCAACGTCACCACATTCATGGCGTACGACCCGTCCCTGCGCTCGACGCGCAGCCTGGACCTGCAGTACCGCGACGATCAGTGGAAGATCTGCCAGTCGCCCAGCGGCTAGCGTGATCGCCGCGGGCCTCGCGCCGAGTGTGAAGCTAGCTTCACGTTGGGCGCCGAGTGTGAAGCTAGCTTCACGTTGGGCGGGCGGCTAGCTGCCCAGGGACTTTCCGGCGCAGTGCAGATCCTCGCAGGCCTCCACCACCCGCTGGGACATCGACGCCTCGCCCTTCTTGAGGTAGCTGCGCGGGTCGTAGACCTTCTTGGCGCCCACCTCGCCGTCGACCTTGAGCACGCCGTCGTAGTTGCTGAACATGTGGCCGGCGATCGGGCGGGTGAACGCGTACTGGGTGTCGGTGTCGACGTTCATCTTCACCACGCCGTAGCGCAGGGACTCCTCGATCTCCGACTTCAGCGAGCCGGACCCGCCGTGGAAGACGAAGTCGAACGGCTGCGCCCCCTCGGGCAGGCCGAGCTTGGCCGCGGCCACCTGCTGCCCCTGGGCCAGGATGTCCGGGCGCAGCTTGACGTTGCCGGGCTTGTAGACGCCGTGCACGTTGCCGAAGGTCGCGGCCAGCAGGTACTTGCCGTGCTCACCGTGACCCAGCGCGTCGATGGTCTTCTCGAAGTCCTCCGGCGTGGTGTACAGCTTGTCGTTGATCTCGTGGGCGACGCCGTCCTCCTCGCCGCCCACGACGCCGATCTCGATCTCCAGGATGATCTTGGCGGCCGCCGCCTCCTTGAGCAGAGCCTGCGCGATGGCCAGGTTCTCGTCGATCGGCACAGCCGAGCCGTCCCACATGTGCGATCCGAACAGCGGGTCCTGACCCGCCGCCACCCGCCGGGCCGAAATGGCCAGCAGCGGGCGCACGTAGCTGTCCAGCTTGTCCTTGGGGCAGTGGTCGGTGTGCAACGCGACGTGGACCGGGTACTTGGCCGCGACGACTCGGGTGAACTCGGCCAGCGCCACCGCGCCGGTCACCATGTCCTTGACCCCCAGCCCGGAGGCGAACTCCGCGCCGCCGGTGGAGAACTGGATGATGCCGTCGCTGCCGGCGTCGGCGAAGCCCTTGATCGCCGCGTTCACCGTCTCCGAGGAGGTGCAGTTGATGGCGGGGAAAGCGTACGAGTTTTCCTTGGCGCGGCCCAGCATCTCGGCGTAGACCTCGGGCGTGGCGATGGGCATGGGCTCCTCCTGGCCAGTAGGCCCATCCAGTATCGCAACACCGGTATGTTGAAGCATCGTGAGCACCACGGTGACGGCCCTGCCCCACATCTTCGACCCGATGTACTGGTTGGGCGCCGACGGCGTCTTCGGGTCCGCGGTGCTGCCCGGCATCCTGATCATCGTCTTCATCGAGACCGGCCTGCTGTTCCCGCTGCTGCCCGGCGAATCGCTGTTGTTCACCGGCGGTCTGCTGGCCGCAGGTCCGAACCCGCCGGCCAGCATCTGGGTGCTCGCCCCCGCCGTGGCCACGGTGGCGATCCTGGGTGATCAGACCGGGTACTTCATCGGCCGCCGGATCGGGCCGGCGCTGTTCAAGAAGGAAGACTCGCGGTTCTTCAAGAAGCACTACGTGACCGAGTCGCACGCATTCTTCGAGAAATACGGGCCGTGGGCGATCATCCTGGCGCGCTTCGCACCGTTCGTGCGGACGTTCGTCCCGCCGGTCGCCGGGGTGTCCTACATGCGCTACCCGGTGTTTCTGGGCTTCGACATCGTCGGCGGCGCCCTGTGGGGCGGCGGAGTGACGCTGGCGGGTTACTTCCTGGGCAATGTGCCGTTCGTGCACCACAACCTGCAGAAGATCCTGCTGGTGATCCTGGTCGTCTCCCTGACGCCGGTGTTCATCGCGGCCTGGCGCAGCTACCGGGGCCGGCGGCGGGGCGGGCAGGAGCCCGGCTCAGGACACCCGACTTCTGCGGTACGCAACGAAAGCGTCTAGCAGTTCCGGCCGGTCGATCGAACTCTGCTGCACGGCCTCGGCCGGCGCCGAGCCCAGCAGGATCCGCTTGATCGGGATTTCCAGCCGTTTGCCGGTCAGCGTCCGCGGGATGCCCGGAACGGCCAGGATGTCGTCGGGCACGTGGCGCGGGGACGCGTGCCGCCGAATGGCCGCCACGATCCTGGACTTCAGCTCCTCGTCGAGCTGGGCGTCGTCGGTCAGGGCGACGAACAGCGGCATCCAGTACCCGCCGTCGTCCTGCTCGACCCCGACCACCAGGCAGTCGCCCACCTCGGGCATCCCCTCCACCGCGGTGTAGATCTCCGCGCTGCCCATCCGCACGCCCATCCGGTTCAGGGTGGCGTCCGAACGGCCGTGCACCACAACGGATCCCCGGTCGGTGATGGTGATCCAGTCGCCGTGGCACCACACCCCCGGATACTTCTCGAAGTAGGCGGCCCGGTACCGGCTGCCGTCGTCGTCGTTCCAGAAGAACACCGGCATCGAGGGCATCGGCTCGGTGATCACCAGCTCGCCCTCTTCCCCGATCACGGGATGGTTTGGGCCCGTCCAGGATTCGATGGCCGCGCCCAGGCAGATGCACGACAGCTCGCCGGCCACCACCGGCAGGATCGCGCAGCCGCCGATGAAGGCGGTGCAGACGTCGGTGCCGCCGCTCATCGACATCACCGGGACCGGCCGGCCGAGCCCCTCTTGGACCCAACGGAATCCGGACGCGGGCAGCGGTGAACCGGTGGAACCCACGGCGCGCAGCCCGTCCAGCGGGTACGTCGCCCCGGGCTTGAGCTCCTTCTTGGCGCAGGCCAGCAGGTAGCCCGCGCCGGCGCCGAGCACGTTCACGCCGGACTCGGCGGCGACCCGCCACAGCCCGTCGGTGCCCAAATGCGTTGGGCTGCCGTCGTAAAGCACGATCGTGGTGTCGGCCAGCAGCCCGGACAGCAGCAGGTTCCACATCATCCAGCTGGTTGACGAGTACCACAGGAAGCGCTCGCCGGCGTACAGCTCCAGTTGCAGGTTCAGGTATTTCAGGTGCTCGAGCACGGTGCCGCCGTGCCCGTGCACGATGCCCTTGGGCTTGCCGGTGGTGCCGGAGGAGAACATCACCCACAACGGGTGCGCGAACGGGACGGGGGTGATCTCCAGCTCGGCGTCCGAGCCCGTCGCCGCCGCCCACGGCACGGTCTCGCCGTCGGTCTCGAGCCCGAGCCGCGGAACCACCACGGTGGCCCGCAGGCTGGGCATCGCGCGCCGGATCGTGTCCAGCTCCGCGCGCCGGTCGATGCGCTTGCCGTCGTACACCGAGCCGTCGGTGGCCACCAACACGGCCGGCTCGACCTGGCCCAGCCGCGCGATCACGCCGTCGACGGCCACGTCCTGGTTGCACACCGCCCAGATGGCGCCGACGCTGGCGGCGGCCAGGGCGGCGACGGCGGCCTCGGCGACGTTGGGCAGGTACCCGACGACGGCGTCCCCGGGCCGCACCCCGAGGCCACGCAGGTAGGCCGCGAAGGCGCCGGTCTCGCGGCGCAGCCGCGCCCAGGACCACTCGCACGCGCCGTCCTCGCCGACGACGATCATGGCGGGCCGCTCGTCGGTCGCGTGCCGGAAGATCTCGGTGGCGTAGTTGAGCGTGGCGCCGGGGAACCACTCGGCGCCGGGCATCGCGCGGTTGCCCAGCACCGCGCGGGGTGGGCTGGCGGCCTGGATGTCGAAGTAGTGCCACACGGCGTCCCAGAACCACTCGATGTCCTCGACGGACTTGCGCCACAGCGCGTGGTAGTCGCCGTAGTGGCCGCGACCGGTGTCGGCGAGCCACGCCATGAAGTGGGTGACGTTTGCCCGGGCCAGCGCGGTCTCGTCGGGAATCCAGCCGCCCGGCTCCGTCATGTCGCGCTCCCTGCGGTCACGGCGGTGACGTTACAGGCGGCCTCCATCAGCATCCACCCCGACAGCTGCACCGACAGGTCCCGTTCGGCGACCTCGGAACTGTTCACCGCACCGTCGACGGACCGGGCCTCCTCGCCGGCCGGTGTGGGTAGCTGCGCGTCGCGGTCCCAGAACGGGCCGAACAGCGGCAGCCCGTCCACGGTTTGCCGGTAGTCCCACGCCGACTTGGCGCTGGCCAGCACGATCCGGCGCGCGGTGTCGCGGGCGGCGGCGTCCTCGGCCGAGTCGCCCGGCAGGGTGGTGGCGACCAGCGCGAGGTAGCGCGCGGTGATGCCGGAGAACAGGCCGCCGTCCCCGCCGCCGGCGCCGGCCAGCACGCCCGCGGGCGCCGTGTGCTCGGCGACGGCCGCGACCAGCCGGTGCACCCGGGGTGCGTGCCGGTCGTCGTGGGTGCGTGCCGCGAGCTCCGTTTCCAGGCCGAGCACCACGCCCTGGCAATAGGTGTACTGGGCGCGGACCAGGGAGCCGGCCTTGATGCCGTCGAACACCAGGTGGGTCTCCGGGTCGATCAGGGTCTCGTCGATCCAGTCGGCCATCTGCTGGGCGCGCCGCATCCGGCCGCCGTAGCGGGCCAGGAAGATCCCCGCCGGGCCGTTGGCCGGGGCGTTGAAGAACTGCTCCCCCTTGCGCCACGGGATGCCGCCGCCGTCCTCGGGCACCCACGCGTCCAGGAACTGCTCGGCCAGCTTGGGCAGGGCGCGGTGGCGCTCGACGCCGGCGATGCGGGCGGCGCGTTCCAGCGCCAGCGCCAGCCAGGCCATGTCGTCGTAGTAGTTGTTGGTCCAGCGGACGTTGTTGCGCAGCCGGTGCGAGCGGACCTGCCGGTTGATGCTGGTGTGCCGTTGCGGTTGCGGGTCACGCAGCTGCGCGTCGACAAGGCAATCCAGCAGGTGCGCCTGCCACCAGTAGTGCCAGGTCCCGAACATCCGGTCCCGGCGAGTCGACGGCCACCCCACCACGCCGAGCTGGGTCCCGGGCAGCCCCCACAGCCGTTTCAGGTGTCGTTGCGCGACAGCGGCTTCGGAGCTGGCCGCCCGGTTGGCCCATAGCTGATCCATAGTCCCCGATCCTGCCTCATACTGAAATATGCGCTACCGGCAAACCATTGCGGGGACCACGCACACCTTCTCCGGCCTGGTCGACGTGATGGCGAAGGCGACGCCGGTGCGCTCCGGCGACCAGCTCGCGGGTTGCGCCGCCGGCTCCGACGCCGAACGGGCCGCCGCCGCCTGGGTGCTGGCCGACCTGCCGCTGGCGACGTTCCTCACCGAGGCCCTCGTGCCGTACGAGACCGACGAGGTCACCCGGCTCATCATCGACGGTCACGATCGCGAGGCGTTCGCCCCGATCGCGGGCCTGACCGTGGGCGGCTTCCGCGACTGGCTGCTGGACACGGCCTGCCGCGACGACGCCGCGGCGCGGATCGCCGCCGTTTCCCCCGGGCTCACGCCGGAAATGGTTGCGGCGGTGTCGAAGATCATGCGCAACCAGGACTTGATCCTGGTGGCCGCCGCGGCCACGGCCACCGCGGCCTTCCGGACCACGATCGGCTTGCCGGGCACGCTGGCGACCCGCCTGCAACCCAACCACCCCACCGACGACCCGCGCGGGATCGCGGCGGCGGTGCTCGACGGCCTGTTGCTGGGCTGTGGCGACGCGGTGATCGGCGTCAATCCGGCGACCGACTCGCCGCAGGCGGCGTCGGACCTGCTGCACCTGCTCGACGACATTCGCCAGCGCTTCGCGATCCCCGTCCAGTCGTGCGTGCTGTGCCACGTCACCACCACGATGGAGCTGATCGATCGGGGCGCGCCGGTCGACCTGGTGTTCCAGTCGATCGGGGGCACCGAGAGCGCCAATTCGTCGTTCGGGACGTCCATCGCGATGCTGACCGAGGCCAACGAGGCCGCCCGGTCGTTGCGCCGCGGCACGGTCGGCGACAACGTCATGTACCTGGAGACCGGTCAGGGCGCGGCCCTGTCGGCGGGGGCCCACCTGGGGGTGGGGAACAAGCCCGTCGACCAGCAGACGCTGGAGGCACGCGCCTACGCGGTGGCCCGGGCGCTGCAGCCGCTGTTGATCGACACCGTCGTCGGCTTCATCGGGCCGGAGTACCTCTACGACGGCAAGCAGATCATCCGCGCCGGGCTCGAGGACAACTTCTGCGGGAAGCTGCTCGGCCTGCCGATGGGCGTCGACGTCTGCTACACCAACCACGCCGAGGCCGACCAGGACGACATGGACACACTGCTCACCCTGCTGGGCGTGGCCGGCACGGCGTTCGTCATCACGGTCCCCGGCGCCGACGACATCATGCTCGGCTACCAGAGCCTGTCGTTTCACGACGCGCTGTACGTGCGAAAGGCGTTGGGGCTGCGGCCCGCACCGGAATTCGAGGGGTGGCTGGCCGGCCTGGGCATGCTCGACGCCGCCGGGCGGATCCTTCCCGTCGACCCCGCGACGTCGCCGCTGCGCGCGCTGGCGGCGGGCTGATGGACGACGTCTGGGAACCGCTGCGGGCGACCACGCGGGCGCGCATCGGGCTCGGGCGGGCGGGAACCTCGCTGCCGACCCGGCGCGTCCTGGAATTCCAGGCCGCGCACGCCGCGGCGCGCGACGCCGTCCACGAGCCACTCGACGTCGACGCGCTCATCGGGAAGCTGCGCGACATCGGTGTCGACGAGCCGCTGCGCGTGTGCAGCCGGGCGGCCTCGCGCGCCGAGTACCTGCGCCGGCCCGACCTGGGACGCAGCCCGGCCGACCTGTCGGGCCTGCCGAACACCCGGGCGGACATCGGGATCGTCCTCGCCGACGGGCTCTCGCCGCGGGCGCTGACCGACCATGCCGCGGGCACGCTCGCGGCGCTGGTCCGCGAATTCGACGGCCGCTACCGGATCGCGCCGCCGGTCGTCGCCACCCAGGCGCGCGTCGCGCTGGGCGATCACATCGGCCAGGCGCTTGGCGTCACAACGGTTCTCGTGCTCATCGGCGAACGCCCGGGACTGTCGGTCGCCGACAGCCTGGGCATCTACCTGACGCATCGACCGGCGCCGGGGCTCACCGATGCCGACCGCAACTGCGTCTCCAACATCCACCCGCCCGACGGCCTCGACTACCGGGCGGCGGCCGCGGTCACCGCCGCGCTGGTGGCCGGGGCGCGTGCGCTCGGCCGCTCGGGCGTGGCGCTCAAGGACACCACGCGAGCAGCGATCGGCGCGGCCCGGCCGACGGGTGGCCTCGGGCGCTAACCCCTGCGGCCGAGGACCCAACCGAGCACCAGCCCAACCAGCACGGCCAGCACCAACGGGGCATACTTCCTGAGCTGGTCACCGCCCGCGAGCTGCAGCAGGTCGATGGGTTGGGGCTCGACGGCCGGGGCGGCGTGGCGCGGCTCTGCGGCGCGCCCCACCTGCGCGGGGCCCTCCGGTGTGGCCGGCGCCGCCACCGATTCCGCGGTGAGCTTGGCTTCGAGCGACTCCACGAACTGGCCCAGCAGCTTCTCCGAGACCTGCTGCAGCATGCCGCTGCCGAACTGCGCGAGCTTGCCGACGATCTTCAGATCGGTGTCCACGGTGACGCTGGTCCGGTCGCCGTCGGGCTGCAGCCGGGCGGTGACCGTTGCGGCCGCGTTGCCGGTCCCGCGCGTCTCCTTGCCCTTGGCATCGATGACCGCCCGGTATTGGCCCCGGTCGTGCTCGACGAAACGGACCTTGCCGCTGAACTCGCTGGTGACCGGGCCGACCTTGACCTTCACCTTTCCGGAGTAGTCCTCGCCCTCGTGGCCGGTCAGCTGGGCGCCCGGCATCAGCGGGATCACCTGCTCCAGGTCGCTCAGCACGTCCCAGGCCTGATCGATGGGGGCGCTGACGGTGAACTGGTTGGCGATCTTCATGCCGGGTTCCTCTCGGGTGCGGCGACGACGGTGTCGCGCACCAGCCTACGGGCGGCACTACGGAAGTAGAGTGGGGTCCCCCGCGTCGTGGTGGATGCGCCCGACGAGCTGGGCCAACGGGCGGCCCCCGCCGCCCCAGCGCTTGGCGATGATGTCGGCGGCGATCGACACCGCGGTCTCCTCGGGGGTGCGCGCGCCGAGGTCCAACCCGATGGGGCTGGACAGCCGGCCCAGCTCGGCGTCGGTCAGCCCCGCGGCCCTGAGCCGGGCCACGCGGTCGTCGTGCGTGCGGCGCGACCCCATCGCCCCGACGTAGCCTACCCGCGGCAGCCGCAGCGCGAGCTCGAGCACCGGCACGTCGAACTTCGGGTCGTGGGTCAGCACGCAGATCACCGTGTGGCGGTCGATGGCACCCGCCTCGGCCTGCGCGGCGAGGTAGCGGTGGGGCCAGTCGACGACGACGTCGTCGGCCGTCGGGAAGCGCGCCCGCGTGGCGAACACCGGGCGGGCGTCGCACACGGTGACCCGGTAGCCCAGGAACGATCCCTGCCGCGCCAGCGCGGCCGCGAAGTCGATCGCCCCGAACACCAGCATCCGCGGGGGCGGGGCGTAGCTGGCCACGAACACCTCCATGCCGTCGCCGAGCCGCTGCCCGTCGGGCCCGTACTCGAGGACCTCGCTGCGGCCCAGCGCGAGCAGGCCGCGCGCATCGTCGGCGACCGCGGCGTCGGCGCGCGCCGAACCCAGCGATCCCGCCATCCCGTCGGGCCGGATCACGATCCGCCGGCCGATCCACGCCGTATCCGGGTGGGCGATGACGGTCGCGGTCGCCACCGCGCGGCCCTCGGCGATGTCGTCGGCCACCGCGCCGAGCTCGGGAAACGAGGCGCGCGAGACCGGCTCGACGAAGACATCGATGACGCCGCCGCATGTCAGGCCGACGGCGAACGCGTCGTCGTCGCTGACGCCGTAGCGTTCCAGCCGCGGCGCACCGCTTTTCGTCGCCTCGGTCGCGAGGTCGTAGACCGCGCCCTCCACGCAACCACCCGACACCGACCCGGTCACCGAGCCGTCCGGCGCGACCACCATCGCGGCCCCCGGCGGCCGCGGCGCGGACCGGAAGGTGCGCACCACCGTGCCCAGCCCCGCGGTGTCGCCGGCGCGCCAGATCGACATCAGCTCGGCAAGCACGTCACGCACTCTCTCAACGTAGAGTGACGGCGACGACCCGGCTCGACTTCGGGTCGATTCGCCCCGTCGAACGCTGCCGGACCGAACGGTTAAGACCTCACCGGCCACATGGGCACCAGTTTCCAGGGTAGGAAGTGCTCCGCGGATTTGATATCGCGGGCGATATCAAATTCCGGTGCGAGTGGCCAACGCTTTTCGCGTGTGAATCGTTGGCTTCGAGTGTGCGCCCAGGGCGGCGACACGCCGAGAATCCCCGCCCTGAGCGCACATTCGAGAAGGAATGCGGCGAGAAGGAATTCGGCTACCACGCCTGCGACAGGTCGGCGTGCTGCCGAATCCAGGCGTGCATCGCGACCCCGGCGGCCACCGCGGCGTTGATGCTGCGGGTCGAGCCGAACTGGGCAATCGACACCGTCGTCGCCGCGCCCACCCGGATGTCGTCGGTGATGCCCGGACCCTCCTGGCCGAACACCAGCAGGCACTCCCGCGGCAGCGCGGTCTCCTCAAGCCGCGCCGCCCCCGGGACGTTGTCCACCGCGACGACCGTCAGCCCGGCACCGGCCGCGAAGCCCATCAGGTCGGCGGTGCTGTCGTGGTGGCACAGCCGCTGATAGCGGTCGGTCACCATGGCGCCGCGGCGATTCCAGCGCCGCCGGCCGACGATGTGCACGGTGTGCACCGCGAAGGCGTTGGCGGTGCGCACCACCGAGCCGATGTTGGCGTCGTGCCCGAAGTTCTCGATCGCGACGTGCAGCGGGTGCCGGCGCCGGTCGATGTCGGCGATGATGGCCTCGCGCGTCCAATACCGGTAGGCGTCGACGACGTTGCGGGTGTCGCCCTCGCGCAACAGGACCGGGTCATAGCGCGCGTCGTCGGGCGGCTCGCCCGGCCACGGCCCCACCCCGGCGGCGGGTGCGGCCCATTCGGTCGGCCCAGGCCCCGGTTCGCTCACCGCGGCGTCCACACCCCGGCGTGGGTGCCATCGACCGCGACGGTCGCGTAGAGCAGCGCCTCGTTGATCTCGCCCTGGGTGCACAGCGAGGCGCTGACATGCACCGCGTCCAGCGAGGCGTCGGGCAGGACCAGCACCGACGACCCGTACGCCGAGCAGGCCGGGTTCAGGCCGGCGCCGGGCAGCGTCGGGGAGGCGAGCAGCATCAGCGGGCCGCCGCGGTGGGCCGATTCGTCGCGATACCGGGCCGCGAGGCCGTCGGCCTCCAGGCCCAGCAGCATGTAGCCGTTGCCGTTGAACGCCGCGGGGTCGCCGAGCTGCGCCTTGGTCATCGGGGCACCATCGGCGCGCCAAGCCGACAGGCTGACCGTCTTCACCGACAGGCCGGTGTCGTTGGCGTTGGTGGGCATCAACCCCACCGGGAACGCGGCCGGGTAGGCCGCCGAGCTGTTGGGGATCCGGTCACGCGGCGAATAGACGTACACGCCGCGCACCTGGCTGCGATCCTTCAACGGCCCGAGGCAAACCGTCCCGGCGAGCCGGTCGCCGGAAGCCGCGAACGGCGAGTGGACGTCGGGGGCCTTGCCCGTCGGGCGGCCGCAACTGCCCAGCCCGTTGGACTCCATCGGGTGCGACAGCGCGCCGTAGAGCCCGAACCGGATGTCCTCGGGCTTGGCGTGCGGCGCGCGCGGGTCCACCGCGGAGGCGTCGACGTCGACGAGCACGTAGTCGTCGTCCCAGCGCAGGTTCGACACCGCCATGTTCCAGCCCAGCAGCGACAGCGATTCCCCGAGCCGCGCCCCCTGGGCGCCGTAGGGGCGCACCGGATGACTGGAACCCGAGCAGCCCGTCAGACAGGCCAGCACGCAGGCCGCTACCGCGAGAAGGCGTGTACGGCAGGGCAATTAGCCCAGCCCCAGATCGGCGAGGCCCAGCACGCTGCGGTACGGCAGGCCCTCGGCCTCGATGGCCTCGGCGGCGCCGGTGGAACGGTCCACGACGGTGGCCACGCCGACCACCTGCCCGCCGGCCTCCTGGACCGCGCGCACCGCCGTCAGTGCCGACGCGCCGGTGGTGCTGGTGTCCTCGACCACCAGCACGCGCTTGCCGGCGACCTCGGAGCCCTCGATAAGGCGTTGCAGCCCATGGGTTTTCGCGGACTTACGCACCACGAACGCGTCGATCGGGCGTCCCGGCGCATGCATGACGGCGGTGGCCACCGGGTCGGCGCCCAGGGTCAGGCCGCCGACCACGTCGTAGTCCCAGTCGCTGGTGAGGTCGCGCATCAGCGCACCGATCAGGGCCGAGGCCCGGTGGTGCAGGGTCGCGCGGCGCAGGTCGACGTAGTAGTCGGCCTCCTTGCCCGACGACAGCGTCACCCGGCCGTGCACCACCGACAGCCGGCGCACCAGCTCGGCCAGCTCCTCGCGGGAGTCGGTGTGCGCGGCTTCTCCTCCCGCCGCTGCGCGGCCGGCATCGTCGCCGCGCGGGGATTCAGGTCCGGCCACGGCCACCGCCGATCCGCTTGGTCACGGCCCGCATCAGGGTCCGCGGAATCATCCGTTCGGCGGCGATGATCGCCTTGTACTGCAGGCCCGGGATGCTGATCACCTTGCCGCGGGCGATGTCGGCCAGGCTCTGGTCGACCACGTCGTCCACCTCGAGCCACATGAACGACGGCGACTTGGCCATGTCGATCCCGGCCCGGGCGTGAAATTCGGTGTGCACGTAGCCCGGACACACGGCGTGCACGCCCACGCCGGTGCCCTGCAGGCCGACGGACAGGCCCTCGCTGAAGGAGATCACCCACGCCTTGGACGCCGAATAGGTCGAGCCGCGCCCCGGCACCAGGCCCGCGACGCTGGCGATGTTGACGACGGTGCCGGCACCGGTGTCAAGCATGGCCGGCAGGGCCGCCCGGGTCAGGTGCATCACCGCCGTGACGTTGACGTCGAGCTGTGACTGCAGCACCGCGGGGTCGGTCGCCCAGAAGTCGCCGGAGGTGCCGAACCCGGCGTTGTTCACCAGCACGCGGACTCCCCGCGCCAGGCGTTCGCAGACTTTGTCGCGGCCGGCGGGATCGGCCAGGTCGGCGGGCAGCACCTCGACGACGCCACCCCGGCCTTCGAGTTCACCTGCCAGTTGCGTCAATCGGTCGACGTCGCGGGCGACCAGGACCAGGTCGTAGCCGTCGCGGGCGAAACGGCGCGCGTAGCCCGCGCCGATCCCGGACGTCGGCCCGGTGATCAGGGCTACGGGACGAGGCATGAGCGACATCCTAATGACGGCGGCCGCGCCGCCCTGCCCGCGCCCGGCGGGCCGTCAGTGCTGATAGTTGGTGGCCTGGTGGCCGTTGCGGCCGGCCGGCGGCGGGCGGCGAACGGCGTCCGGGCCGCGCTGCTCCCGGCGGATCGGTTCGGCCGGCCGGCGAGGCGCCTGAACGTCCGAGCCCAGCAGCCCGCCGACGTCCTGCTGCGCACGCCGGGGCGGCAGCTCCGCGCGGCCGGCGGGCGCCAGCGGCCGGCTGGGCGACGCGCTGCGCAGCCCGGCGGGCGCGCCCGCCCCCTGCTGGGTCTCCTCCGGCAGCGGCGGCAGCACCCGTAGCAGGTCGTTGAACTGCCGCACGGTGCGCAGGCCCTCGTCCCACTCGGTGCGGGTGCTGGTGATGGGCATGGCGACCAGCGTCCAGTTCTGCTCGTTCCACATGATCTCGGCGCAGTCCGGTGCGGTGTGCGCGAAGGTGACCATGCGGCGGTCGCAGGCCCGCCGGGCCGCGTCCAGGTTGGTCGAGTACACCATCCGCGGGCCGATCGCGCCCAGCAGCCAGATGTCGCTCTCCCGTGGCTCTTTGAGCCCCTTGAGCCGCAGGTCCACCACGACGTTGGTGCCCACCTTGCGGTGCAGCGCGATGACGGTGGCGACCTCCTCGAGGTCGAAGATGTAGACCGCCTCGCCACGGATCTGGCCCAGCACGACGTTCTCGGCGGCGATGTCGCCGACCGTCGAGATCACCCCGCGCTTCCAGCGCTTGAGGATGTCGGCGGATTCACGCTCGTAGTCGAAGCCGTGCGACCGCGCCCATGATTTGCGGCGCCTGCTGCGGCCGCGACGCCGATCGAGGTCGACGTACAGCAACACGCCCGCGCCGACGAAACACAGCGCGGACAGCGTGAACCAAAGGGGGACCATCCCACACAGGGTATCCGTAATTGCTCCGGAATAAAGAAGTCCGGCTGGTCACAACCCAATTACGAGACGGAACTAACGCCCTCGTTCGCCAGCCGTTTGCGCTGACGGCTTCGAGCGTGAGCCCAGGGCGGCGCTTTCGCGAATTTCCCGCCCTGGGCGCACCCTCAAAGCCCAGGAATTCACACTCGGGCCCCGCAGCCCGGGCTCAGCCCAGGATCAGCGAGTCGCCGTCCGGGCTGACGTTGACCGGAACGGTGTCCCCGTCGTGCACGTCGCCGGCCAGCAGCTGCTTGGCCAGCTGGTCACCGATGGCCTGCTGCACCAGCCGGCGCAACGGCCGCGCGCCGTAGACAGGGTCGAACCCGCGCTGCGCCAGCCACTGCTTGGCCGGCAGCGACACCTCCAGCGTGAGGCGGCGCTGCGCCAGCCGCTTCTGCAGCTGGGCCAGCTGGATGTCGACGATCGACACCAGCTCGCCGGGCTCGAGGCCGTGGAAGATGATGACGTCGTCGAGCCGGTTGATGAACTCCGGCTTGAACGCCGAGCGCACCGCGGCCATCACCTGCTCCTCGCTGCCGCCCGACCCAAGGTTGGACGTGAGGATCAGGATGGTGTTGCGGAAGTCGACCGTGCGGCCCTGACCGTCCGTCAAACGCCCCTCGTCGAGAACCTGCAGCAGCACGTCGAACACGTCCGGGTGCGCCTTTTCGATCTCGTCGAACAGGATCACCGTGTACGGCCGCCGCCGCACCGCCTCGGTCAGCTGGCCGCCCTGGTCGTAGCCGATGTAGCCCGGGGGCGCGCCGACCAGGCGGGCGACGGAGTGCTTCTCTCCGTACTCGCTCATGTCGATGCGGACCATCGCGCGCTCGTCGTCGAACAGGAACTCCGCCAGCGCCTTGGCCAGCTCGGTCTTACCGACACCGGTCGGCCCGAGGAACATGAACGACCCGGTCGGCCGGTTGGGGTCGGCGACGCCGGCCCGGCTGCGACGCACCGCGTCGGAGACCGCGGTCACCGCCTTCTTCTGGCCGATGACGCGCTTGCCGAGCTCGTCCTCCATGCGCAGCAGCTTGGCGGTCTCGCCCTCGAGCATCCGGCCGGCGGGGATGCCGGTCCACGCCGACACCACGTCGGCGATGTCGTCGGGTCCGACCTCCTCCTTGAGCATCACGTTCTCGCGGGCCTCGGCGTGCGGCAGCGCGGCGTCGAGCTTCTTCTCGACCTCGGGGATGCGCCCGTAGCGCAGCTCGGCGGCCTTGGCCAGGTCGCCGTCGCGCTCGGCGCGCTCGGACTCCCCGCGCAACGCCTCCAGCTGCTCCTTGAGCTCGCGGACCACGTCGATCGCGCTCTTCTCGTTCTGCCAGCGGGTGGTCAGCTCGGCCAGCTTCTCTTTCTGGTCGGCCAGCTCGGAGCGCAGCTTCTCCAGCCGTTCCTTGGACGCCTCGTCCTCCTCCTTGGCCAGCGCCATCTCCTCGATCTCGAGGCGGCGCACCAGGCGCTCGACCTCGTCGATCTCGACGGGCCGGGAGTCGATCTCCATCTTCAACCGCGACGCGGCCTCGTCGACCAGGTCGATGGCCTTGTCCGGCAGGAACCGCGCGGTGATGTAGCGGTCGGACAGCGTCGCCGCGGCCACCAGGGCCGAGTCGGTGATGCGCACACCGTGGTGCACCTCGTAGCGGTCCTTGAGCCCGCGCAGGATGCCGACGGTGTCCTCCACCGACGGCTCGCCCACCAGCACCTGCTGGAAGCGCCGCTCCAGGGCGGCGTCCTTCTCGATGTACTTGCGGTACTCGTCGAGCGTCGTGGCGCCGACCAGCCGCAGCTCGCCGCGGGCCAGCATCGGCTTGATCATGTTGCCGGCGTCCATCGCGCCCTCGCCGGTCGCGCCGGCGCCGACGATCGTGTGCAGCTCGTCGATGAAGGTGATGATCTGGCCGGCGGAGTTCTTGATGTCGTCGAGGACGGCCTTGAGCCGCTCCTCGAACTCGCCGCGGTACTTCGCGCCGGCGACCATCGAGCCCATGTCCAGGCTGATGACGGTCTTGTCGCGGAGGCTCTCGGGCACGTCGCCGGCGACGATGCGCTGGGCGAGGCCCTCGACGATCGCGGTCTTACCGACGCCGGGCTCACCGATCAGCACCGGGTTGTTCTTGGTGCGGCGGCTCAAAACCTGCACGACGCGGCGGATCTCGTTGTCGCGCCCGATGACCGGGTCGAGCTTGCCTTCGCGGGCGCGGGCGGTCAGGTCGGTGGAGTACTTCTCCAGCGCCTGGTAGGTGGCCTCCGGCTCAGGGCTGGTGACCCGGGCGCTGCCGCGCACCTTGACGAACGCGTCACGCAGGGCCTGCGGCGAGGCGCCGTGGCCGGTCAGCAGCTTGGCGACGTCGGAGTCGCCGGTGGCCAGCCCGACCATCACGTGTTCGGTCGAGACATACTCGTCGTCCATCTCGGTGGCCAGTTGCTGGGCGGTGGTGATGGCGGCCAGCGACTCGCGCGACAGCTGCGGTTGCGAGCTGGCGCCGCTGGCCTGGGGCAGGCGTTCGACGAGGCGCTCCGCCTCGGCGCGAATGGTCGCGGGCTGGACGCCGACAGCCTCCAGCAGCGGGCCCGCGATCCCGTCGGCCTGCGTCAGCAGGGCCATCAGCAGGTGCGCCGGGCGGATCTCGGGGTTGCCGGCGGCCGAGGCCGCCTGGAGCGCCGAGGTCAGCGCCGCTTGCGTCTTGGTTGTCGGGTTGAAAGAGTCCACGACGCCTCCGTTCGCATAGGTAGGGAAAATGCTTGTCGCGTTCTTCAACGCCGTCAAGGTTGAGTGTGTTCCGCTCAACTCTAACGAGTTTTGGCGACCGCGGCGCACGGGGTATCCCCCGAAGCGATGACGCAGACGCAACAGCCCCAGAACGCCACCCACGCCGGGCCCGCCACGGGTCGGCCCCGGCCCCGCGCCGCCTTCTGGCCCGCACTCGCCGCCGCGGCGCTGGCACTGGCGGGCCTGGCCGCCGCCGGATTCCACACCGATCTCGCCGGCGCCGGCCCTTCGGCGACCGTCCCGGAGTCGGGCACGTTGCAGGTCAACGGCACCGGCACCACGAAGACCATCGGCTGCCACGGCGGCTACCTGTCGGTCAGCGGCCAGACCAACACCGTCACCGTTACCGGCCACTGCACCAGCCTGAGCGTCTCCGGCCACGGCAACCGCGTCGCGGTGGACAGCGCGGACGCGGTGAGCGCGTCGGGAACCGGCAACTCGGTCACGTATCACTGGGGCTCACCGACCATCGCCAACGCCGGGACGGCCAACACCGTCGGTCAGGGCTGAGGCCGGGATCGCCGGCGCGCGGCGCGCCTAGAATCGGGCCCCGTGGGGCTCGAGGACACCGATGCGTTGCGGGTGCTGCGCGACGCCTTCGCGCAGGAGGACTCCGGGCCCGGCAACGAGCTCGTGGGCCGGTTCTACACCCGCTGGTTCGGCCTCGACGCCTCGGTGCGCGACTTGTTCCCGCCCGAAATGGGCGGACAGCGGGCCGCTTTCGCGCACGCCATGCACTGGGTATACGGCGAGCTCGTCGCCCAGCGCGCCCAGGAACCGGTGGCCTTCCTCGCCCAGCTCGGCCGCGACCACCGCAAATACGGTGTGCTACCGGAGCATTACGACACGTTGCGCCGCGCGTTGCTGTCGACGTTGCGGACCCAGCTCGGCGGCGCCTGGACCGACGCCGTCGACGACGCGGCCCGCCAGTCGCTCAACCTCATCACCGGCGTGATGAGCGGCGCCGCAGACGCGGACGAGGGACCCGCGTGGTGGGACGGCACGGTGATCGAGCACATGCGGGTGTCCCGCGACCTCGCGGTGATCCGGCTGCAGCTTGACCGGCCGATGGACTACCACCCGGGCCAGTACGTGAATGTTCAAGTCCCGCAATGCCCGCGCCGCTGGCGCTACCTGTCCCCCGCCATCCCGGCGGACCCGGGCGGCGGCATCGAGTTCCATGTCCGCGTGGTCCCCGGCGGCCTGGTCAGCACCGCCATCGTCGGCGAGACGCGGCCCGGCGACCGGTGGCGGCTGTCCAGCCCGCACGGCGGCCTGCGGGTCGACCGGGAGGGCGGCGACGTCCTGATGGTCGCCGGGAGCACCGGGCTGGCGCCGCTGCGGACGCTGATCATGGACCTCAGCCGATACGCGGTGAACCCCCGGGTGCACCTGTTCTTCGGGGCGCGCTATCAATGCGAGCTTTACGACCTGCCGACCCTGTGGCAGGTGGCCTCGCACAATCCGTGGCTCTCGGTCTCGCCGGTCTCGGAGTACGGCGCCGACCCGGCCTGGGCCGCCGACTATCCCGACGTCACGCCGCCGCGTGGCCTGCACGTGCGCCAGACCGGCCGGCTCCTCGATGTGGTGACCAAATACGGTGGGTGGGGCGACCGGCAGATCCTGATCTGCGGCGGCCCGCCGATGGTGCGGGCCACCAAGGCCGCGCTGATCGCCAAAGGCGCTCCGCCGGAAAACATTCAGCACGACCCGCTATCAAGGTGAGTGGAGGAAGCATGCGCGTCGTCACCCTGCGCGACCCGGCCTCGTCGGTGGCCGCGGAGTTCGTGCCCGAGGCGGGCATGATCGGCACCTCGCTCAGCGATGCCGGCGTGGAGCTGCTGGGGCAGCGGCGCGGGCTGGACGCCTACGTGACGGCGGGCAAGACGATGGGCATCCCGATCCTGTATCCCTGGGCGAACCGGTTGGGCGCGAACACCTATACCGCCGAAGGCGTGACGGCGACGCTGACGCCGGGCGAGAACGGGGTCCGCGCCGACCCCAACGGATTGCCGATCCACGGTGTGCTGGCCGGCCATCCGGGCTGGCGGGTGATCGCCGAGACGGCCGGCGAGTTGATCGCCGAGCTGGATTTCGGCGCCGATCCCCGACTGCTCGCCAGCTTCCCGTACCCGCATGTGCTGACGGTGTCCGTGCGGCTGGCCGAGCGGACGTTGACGGTGCGCGCCACGGTGACCGCCACCGGTGCCCACCCGGTCCCGCTGTGCTTCGGGTTCCATCCCTACCTGCGCCTGCCGGACGTGGCCCGCCCGGAGTGGGTGATCGAGACACCGCCCCTGCGGCGCCTGCGGCTGGACGACCTCGGGCTGCCCACCGGCGAATTCGAAGCCCAGGCGGCGCTGTCGGAGCCGTTGGGGGACAAGGCTTTCGACGACGCCTACGACGAGGTGCCCGACGGCGCGGTGTTCGCGGTGTCGGGTGGCGGCCGGCGGCTGGAGGTGCGCTTCGAGCGGGGGTATCCGGCGACGCAGATCTTCGCGCCCACCGCCGAGGACGTCGTCTGCTTCGAGCCGATGACCGCACCGACGGACGCCCTGCGCCGCGGCGGCTACCACCGCGCGCGGCCGGGCGAGCCTGCGGTCACACAGTTTTCGATCCGGGTCTGATCAGCCGCGCGTTCTGCGCGGCTGCCACACCACCACGGCGGTGCTCTTGGGCACCACCGCCAGATCGCGGCGCTGGCCGGCGCGCACCTGCGCCAGCTCCTCGTTGAGCTCCTGCACGCGGGCCTGCAACGCCTCGACCTGGTTGGTCAGCTCGATGATGCGTTTGATGCCGGCCAGGTTGACGCCCTCGTCCTGCGACAGCCGCTGCACCTCGCGCAGCAGGTCGACGTCGTGCTCCGAATAACGCCGTCCCCCACCGGAAGTGCGGCGCGGGCTGACCAGGCCGAGGCGATCGTAGGTGCGCAGGGTCTGGGCGTGCATGCCGGCCAGCTCGGCGGCCACCGAGATCAGGAACGTCCGGGACTCCTCCCGTGAATTCTTGGCCATCAGCGATTGCCCGCCCATCCCGCTCGGGGATCGAACCCGCTGGCCCGCTCCGCGGCCGCGTACGCCTCCAGCGCCTCGGCCGCGGCGCCCTCCACGTTCGGTGGCACGGCGACCTTGACGGTGACCAGCAAGTCCCCGTTGCCGCCGCTGCGCTTCGGGACGCCCCGCCCGCGCACCCGCAGGATGCGGCCGTCGGAGGTGCCCTTGGGCACCCGGACGCCCACCTTGCCGTCCAGCGTGGGCACCGAAATCGTTGAGCCCAAGGCCAGTTCGGCGAAGCTGACCGGAACGGTCACGGTGAGGTCGTCGCCGTCGCGGCCGAACACCTTGTCCGGCCGCACGTGCACGGTGACGTACAGGTCACCCGACGGCGCGCCGCGCAGGCCCGCCTCGCCCTGTCCGGGCAGCCGGATGCGCTGCCCGTCCTCGACACCGGGCGGGATCCGCACGTTGATGGTGCGGGTGCGGGTGGTCACCCCGGTGCCCTTGCACTCCTCACAGGGGTGCTCGATGATCGAGCCGCTGCCCCGGCAGTCGGTGCACGGCTCGGAGAACCCGAACGCCCCCTGGTTGCGGCTGATCACGCCGGAACCGTTGCAGGTCGGGCACACCTTCGGGCTGGTGCCCGGCCGTGCCCCGCTGCCATGGCAGTTGGTGCACGGCGCCGGGCTGGTCAGCCGCAACGGCATCGCCACGCCCTTGGCGGCCTCGACGAAATCGAGCTGTGTCTCGGTCTCCAGGTCGTTGCCGCGCCGCGGCCGGCTGGGACGCGCGCCGGCCCCCCGCCCGAACAGGCCGCCGAACAGGTCGCCGATGTTGGCGCCCCCGCTTCGGCCCGCGGCATCGAACAAATCGTGGAGGTTGAACTCGGCGCCGTCACCGCCGGCACCGACCCCGCCGAAACCGCCCGCGTCGAACCGGCGTCCGCCGAAACCGCCGCCCGCGAAAAGGCGGCGGGTTTCGTCGTACTCCTTGCGCTTGGCCGGATCCGACAACACGTTGTGCGCCTCGGAGACGGCCTTGAATCGCTCGCCGGCGGCGGGATTGTCGGGATTGGCGTCCGGATGCAGGTCGCGCGCCAGCTTGCGGTAGGCGCGCTTGATCTCTTCGGGACTGGCGTCAGAGGAGACGCCCAGCTCCTTGTAGAAGTCCTTTTCGACCCATTCTCGCTGGGCCATGTCGCGTCACCCCCTCCCACCTTTCTGTTGTGTTGTGCTGATTGTGTGGTCTATTCACCGGACGCGCCGGGGTTATCGTCCGATTCGGCCGGCCCGGCCGCGGCACCCTCGTCCGCGACCGTGTCGATGACGCCGACCAACGCGTGCCGCAGGACCTGGTCGCCCAGCTTGTAACCCTGCCGCATGACCGTGCCGATCACCGGCTTGGAGCCGTCGCCGCCGCCGCCCTCGTGCTGCACGGCTTCGTGCAGCACCGGGTCGAAGTCCTCGCCTTCGGCGCCGAACGCCGTCAGGCCGAGCCCGATCAGCGCGCTGTCGAGCTTGTCGGCCACCGACTTCAGCGGCCCGGACTCCAGGTCGCCGTGCTTGCGCGCCCGCTCGAGATCGTCGAGCACGCCCAGCAATTGGCTGACCACGGCGGCCTTGGCCCGGTCCGCCGCGGCCTGTTGGTCGCGCAGCGCACGCTTGCGGTAGTTGGCGAAGTCGGCCTGGACCCGTTGCAGGTCGGCGAGCAACTCGGTGGCCTTGCCGGCCTCCTCGGGGCTTTCGCCGGCGAACTCGTCGGCCGGCGCCGCCTCGCCCGACGTGGCGCCGGGCGAGGCGTGCCGTACTTCACCGGTCTGCGGGTCGATCCGCCGCTTGTCGGTGACGGTCACCTGCTCCTGTGGATTGCCTTCTGTCACTTGGACTCCCGGTCGTCGTCGACCACCTCCGCGTCCACGACGTCGTCGGCGGAACCGGACGGGCCACCGGCCGCGCCGGCCTCCGCGCCGCCCGCGGCCTGGGTGGCCTCGTAGATGGCCTGGCCGAGAGCCTGGGACTCCTGGCCCAGCTTCTCCATCGCCGCCTTGATCGCGGAGATGTCGGTGCCGCCCAGGGCCGTCTTGGCCTCGGCGATCGCGCCGTCGACCTTGGACAGCGTCTCCTCGGGAACCTTCGACCCGCCCTCGGCCTCACGCTGGTCCTTGACGAACTTCTCCGTCTGATAGACCAGCGACTCGGCCTGGTTGCGGATGTCGGCCTCCTCGCGACGCTGGCGGTCCTCCTCGGCGTGCGCCTCGGCGTCCTTGATCATCCGGTCGATCTCCTCCTTGGACAGGCCGGAGCCCTCCTGGATCTTGATCGTGTTCTCCTTGCCGGTGCCCTTGTCCTTGGCCGTGACGTGCACGATGCCGTTGGCGTCGATGTCGAAAGTGACCTCGATCTGCGGGACGCCGCGCGGGGCCGGCGGGATGCCGGTCAGCTCGAAGGAGCCGAGCAGCTTGTTGTGCGAGGCGATTTCGCGCTCACCCTGATAGACCTGGATCTGCACCGACGGCTGGTTGTCGTCGGCCGTGGTGAAGGTCTCCGACCGCTTGGTGGGGATCGTGGTGTTGCGCTCGATGAGCTTGGTCATCACGCCACCCTTGGTCTCGATACCCAGGCTCAGCGGCGTGACGTCAAGCAGCAGAACGTCTTTCACCTCGCCCTTGAGCACACCGGCCTGCAGCGCGGCGCCCACGGCCACCACCTCGTCGGGGTTGACGCCCTTGTTGGGCTCCTTGCCGCCGGTGAGCTCCTTGACCAGGTCGGTCACCGCGGGCATGCGGGTGGAACCACCCACCAGCACCACGTGGTCGATCTCGGACACCGAGATGCCGGCGTCCTTGATCACCGACTGGAAGGGCTGACGGGTGCGGTCCAGCAGGTCCTGCGTGATGCGCTGGAATTCGGCACGGGTCAGCTGCTCGTCGAGGAACAGCGGGTTCTTGTCCGCGTCGACGGTGATGTAGGGCAGGTTGATCGAGGTGCTCTGCGAGCTCGAGAGCTCGATCTTGGCCTTCTCGGCGGCCTCACGCAGCCGCTGCATCGCCATCTTGTCCTTGGTCAGGTCGATGCCGCTGGTGCCCTTGAACTTGTCGACGAGCCACTCGACGACGCGGTCGTCCCAGTCGTCCCCACCGAGGTGGTTGTCACCGCTGGTGGCGCGGACCTCGACGACGCCCTCGCCGATCTCGAGCAGCGAGACGTCGAACGTGCCGCCGCCGAGGTCGAAGACCAGGATGGTCTGTTCCTTCTCGCCCTTGTCCAGGCCGTAGGCCAGTGCGGCCGCGGTGGGCTCGTTGACGATGCGCAGCACGTTGAGGCCTGCGATCTGGCCGGCTTCCTTGGTCGCCTGCCGCTGGGCGTCGTTGAAGTACGCCGGCACGGTGATGACGGCGTCGGTGATGTCCTCACCCAGGTACGCCTCGGCGTCGCGCTTCAGCTTCATCAGCACTCGGGCGCTGATCTCCTGCGCGGTGTATTTCTTGTCATCGATCTCGATGGACCAGTCCGTGCCCATGTGCCGCTTGACCGAACGGATGGTGCGGTCGACGTTGGTCACCGCCTGGTTCTTGGCGGGCTGGCCGACGAGCACCTCGCCGTTGCGCGCGAACGCGACGATGGACGGGGTCGTCCGCGAGCCCTCGGAGTTGGCGACGACGACGGGGTCACCGCCCTCGAGAACTGCGACGACGGAGTTGGTGGTCCCGAGGTCGATACCGACCGCACGAGCCATAGTGATTCCTCCTGATTGAGTAGAGCTTCTTTGGTGCCACTATGCTGAGTGAACCCCGCTCAAGACTGCTCTGGTCGACACCGTGGTGTCAACCCAGCATTGAGTCTGGTTCACTCAACTTGTCGCACATGCTAACGGCGGACGCCGCCGTCTTGTTCCCGGGGGGTCGAAAGGGTGTGCCGCGATGCGACGGCCGCGCAGTGAGCGCGCGGGCGCATCGGTGGGTTAGCCTGAGCCTTTCCGGAGCCGAGACGGCAGGACTCAATGCCACCGCAAGACAGCGCCGCCGCGCGGCTCACCCGCGAAGAGTCGGGCTATCACAAGGGCCTGAACAACCGCCAGATCCAGATGATCGGTCTCGGCGGCGCCATCGGAACCGGCCTGTTCCTCGGCGCCGGAGGACGGCTCGCGTCGGCGGGACCGGGGTTGTTCCTGGTGTACGGGATCTGCGGCGTCTTCGTCTTCTTGATCCTGCGCGCCCTCGGCGAGCTCGTGCTCTACCGCCCGTCCTCGGGATCCTTCGTCTCCTACGCCCGTGAATTCTTCGGCGAGAAGGCCGCTTTCGCGGCGGGCTGGTTGTACTTCCTCAACTGGGCGATGACCGGGATCGTGGACACCACCGCGATCGCGCACTACTGCCACTACTGGACGGCGTTGCAGGCCGTGCCGCAGTGGACGCTGGCGTTGATCGCGTTGGTCATCGTGCTGGCGATGAACCTCATCTCGGTCAAGCTGTTCGGCGAGCTGGAGTTCTGGGCCTCGTTGATCAAGGTGCTCGCGCTGGTGACGTTCCTGGTCGTCGGCACGGTCTTCCTGGTCGGCCGCTTCAAGGTCGACGGCCATGACCCCGGGGTGGCGCTCTGGGACAGCCACGGGGGACTTCTGCCGGCCGGCCTGCTGCCCCTGGTGCTGGTGACCTCGGGCGTGGTCTTCGCCTACGCCGCGGTCGAACTGGTCGGCATCGCGGCCGGGGAGACCGCGAACCCGCACAAGATCATGCCGCGCGCGATCAACTCGGTGGTGTTTCGCATCGCCGTGTTCTACATCGGGTCGACGGTCCTGCTGGCGCTGCTGCTGCCACACACCGCCTACCGGGACCATGTGAGCCCGTTCGTCACCTTCTTCTCCAAGGTCGGGTTCGGCGGGGCGGGCAGCGTGATGAACCTCGTCGTCCTCACCGCCGCGCTGTCCAGCCTGAACGCCGGGCTGTACTCCACGGGCCGCATCCTGCGGTCCATGGCGATCAACGGTAGCGGACCGAAGTTCACCGCGCCCATGACGAAGAACGGCGTGCCGTACGGCGGGATCCTGCTCACCGCCGTTGTCGGCCTGCTGGGCATCGTGCTCAACGCCGTCAAACCGAGCCAGGCGTTCGAAATCGTGCTCCACATCGCCGCCGTGGGCGTCGTGGTCGCCTGGGGGACGATCGTCGCGAGCCAGCTGCGGTTCTACCGGCTGTCCCGCGCCGGGACGGTGCAACGGCCGCACTTCCGGATGCCGTTGGCGCCCTACAGCGGCTACCTCACGCTGGCCTTCCTGGCCGGCGTCCTGGTCCTGATGCTGGTGGACAAGGTCCAGGGCCCATGGCTGCTCGGCGCGATGGCCGTCGGCATCCCCGCGCTGATCGCCGGCTGGTACCTGGTCCGCCATCGGGTGCACGCCGCCGCCCAAGACGCCGCCCTGCCGGCCGCCGACCCGCCCGCGGCGGCCTAGGGCTCGTCGATGTCGCGACCGCCGGCCAGATCGGCGCAGTCGACGAGCTCGACGTCGTGCCGGGTGCGCAGGTAGGCGCCGGCGCCCTGATCGCCGGAGATGCGCGAGAGGACCTCGCGCCAGTGCCGGCGCGCGATCACCACCGGGTGCCCCGGCCGGTCGCCGAACACGGCGCGGGCCAGGCCGCTGGTGGACCCCACCGCGCGGTCCAGGACTCGTGCCACCACGGCGGCGCCGACGTCGGGCGTGTCGATGACGTGCAGCACCGCGTAGTCCGCGTGCATGCGGTCCGCCTGGTTCAGGCCGGCTCGCACCGAGGCGCTCAGCCCCTCGCGCCAGTCCGGCGCGGCGATCGCCGTGACCCCGACCGGGGCAGGAACCTCGACGGCGCCCAGGACCAGGACGACGCCCGCACAACCGCCGTCCTGCAGCGCGTCCACCGCGGCCTCGAGCCAGCCGTCGACCAGCACCTTCGGCTTGCCGTAGCGGCTCCCGGCCCCTGCGGCCAGCAGCACCCCGACGATGCGCGGCGCCGGGCCGATAGACTGCGATAACGTCACTCTCCTATGATGACATTGGGCTTCTCGCACAGTGACAATGATGGAGCGCAATGACCCAGGACGTGCAGGCGACCACGGCCGGAGCCGTCACCCCCACGCCGCGGTACGCCGGCACCCGCGTCCAGCGGGTGGAGGACGGCCGGCTGCTGACCGGCCGCGGCAGCTTCGTCGACGACATTTCGCGACCCGGGATGCTGCACGCCTGCTTCGTGCGCAGCCCGTTCGCGCGGGCGCGGATCAACGGCATCGACGCCTCGGCGGCCCTGGCGCTGCCCGGGGTGCGCGCGGTGTTCACCGCCGCCGACCTCAACCCGGACGTGAAAGAGGCGTGGCACGCCGTCGCCGGCAAGGACATGCCGGACACCCCGCGACCGCCGCTGGCCGAGGGCGAGGCCAAGTTCGTCGGCGACCCCGTCGCGCTCATCGTCGCCGAGAGCCGCTACATCGCCGAGGACGCGCTTGAGCTCGTCGACGTCGACTACGAGCCGCTGCCCGCGGTCACCGACTTCACCCGCGCGCAGGACTCCGAGGTGCTGGTGCACGACGGCTACCCGAACAATGTCGCCGGCGGGATGGGCGGGGCCCCGCCGGACGAGGAGCTGTTCGCCAACGCGCCGTGCGTCGTCAAAGAGCACATCTACCAACAGATCTACGCGCCGGTGCCGATCGAGACCCGCGGCCTGGTGGTCGAATGGACCGCCGGCACCGGGGAACTCACGATGTGGGCGTCCACCCAGACCCCGCACGAACTGCGCGCGTTCTGCGCCCGGCTATTGGGCATTGCCGCGCAACGGGTTCGGGTCATCATGCGCGACACCGGCGGCGGGTTCGGCCAGAAGGTCGTCCCGATGCGCGAGGACATGTGCATCATGCTGGCCGCCCGCAAGGTGCCGGCGGCGCTGAAGTGGATCGAGGACCGACGCGAGAACCTGATGTCGGCCGGGCAGGCCCGGCACGTCGACGGCACCGCGCGCATGGCTTTCGACGCCGAGGGCAACATCGCGGCCGCGGACATCGACTTCGTCCAGGACATCGGCGCCTACCCGACGCCGTACCCGGTGCTGACCACGGCCGCCATCGGCATGTTCTTCCCCGGCCCCTACCGGGTGCCCAAGGCCAGCTTCAACTACAAGACGGTCTTCTCCAACACCAGCGGCCTGGCCGCCTACCGCGGACCGTGGCAGTACGAGACGCTGGCCCGCGAGATCCTGCTCGACATCGCCGCCCGCAAGATGAACGTCGACCCGGTCGAGCTGCGCCGGCGCAACCTGTTGCGCCGCGACGAGATGCCCTACGTCAACCCCAACGGCATGCCGTATGACCACGTCGCCCCGATCGACACGTTCGAGCAGGCGGTGAAAATCCTTGACCACGAAGGCTTTCGGAAGGAACAGGCCGAGGCGTTGGCGCACGGCCGCTACCTGGGCCTGGGCTTCTCGGCCTACATCGAGCCCACCGGCGCGGCCACCGGGCACCTGGCCACCGAAGGCGCCACCATCCGCATGGAGCCGACCGGCAAGATCAACGTCTACGTCAACGGCGGCTCGAGCGGAAACAGCATCGAGACCACCGTCGTGCAGCTGACCGCCGACGCGCTGGGCGCCGACATCGACGACGTGGCCACCATCCAGGGCGACACCGCGGTCACCCCGTACGGCGCCGGGACGCAGGGCAGCCGCAGCGCGCCGATGACCGCCGGGGCCGTCGCCGAGGCGGGCGCCATCCTGCGCGAGACGATCGTGGCGCTGGCCGCGCACCACCTGAAAGTGCCGGAGGCGCAAGTGGATCTGGCGTTCTCGGTCGCCAGCGTGCGCGGTGACCCGGCCAGGTCGGTGTCGTTCGGCGAGCTGGCCTACGTGGCGTACTACTCGCCGCAGCAGCTGCCGCCGGGGCTGTCGACCAACCTGGAGGCCACCGCCCGGTTCAACTCGACCAACCCCATCCACTGGTCCAACGCGACGCACGCCTGCACCTGCGAGGTGGACGTGGCGACGGGCAAGGTGACGCTGCTGCGCTACATCGTCAGCGAGGACGTCGGCCCCATGATCAACCCGTCGGTGGTGGAAGGCCAGATCGCCGGCGGGACGGTGCAGGGCATCGGCGGCGCCCTGATGGAGGACATGGTTTACGACGACGACGGCAACCCGCTGGCAACGACTTTCGTCGACTACCTGCTGCCCACGGCCACCGAGGTGCCGCCGATCGAGTTCGGACACGTCGAGATCCCCGGGCCGGGGCCGGGCGGCTACAAGGGCGCCGGCGAGGGCGGGGCCATCGGGTCGACCCCGGCGGTGATCAACGCCATCAACGACGCGCTGGCACCGCTGGGCGTGAGGGTCACCCGGCTGCCGGCCAGCCCGGCATCGATCGCCGCCCTGCTGGAGCGGGGTGAACGATGAAACCGGCCGCGTTCGAATACCACCGCCCCGACACCCTCGACGACGCTGTAGGCCTGCTGGCCGAGCTGGGCGATGACGCGAAGATCCTGGCGGGCGGCCAGAGCCTGGTGCCGATGCTGGCGATGCGGCTGGCCTACTTCGACCATCTCATCGACATCTCCCGGCTGCCCGAGCTGCAGGGCATCGACCGCAGGGGCAACGAGCTGTGGATCGGCGCGGGCACCACGGAGGCGGCCGTGGGCGCCGACGACCAAGTGCGCCAAGCGGTTCCGTTGTTGACTCGGGCGACGCCGTTCGTCGGGCATTTCCAGATCCGCAACCGCGGCACCCTTGGCGGGTCGATCGCCCACGCCGACGCCGCCGGCGAATACCCCGCCGTGGCCCTGACGCTGGACGCGGTCATGGAGGTCGCCTCGCCGCGCGGGCGCCGCGAGATCGCGGCCGCCGACTTCTTCGCCGGAGTATGGGAGACCACGATGGACTCCGACGAGGTGCTGACCGGCGTGCGATTTCCCGTGTGGGACGGCAGATCCGGGTTCGCGGTGGAGGAGTTCTCGCGCCGGCACGGCGACTTCGCGATCGCGGGCGCCCTGGTCGCCGTCCAGCTCGACGACCGGGATCGGGTGTCGGGCTGCGCGATCGGGCTGCTGGGCATGGGGCCCACGGTGCGCCGCGCGACCGCGGCCGAGGTGGCGGCGGTGGGCAGGCCCGTCGCCGAGCTGGTGCCCGAACAGATCGGCGAAGCGGCCATGAGCGGGCTGGACGACGTTCCCAACGACCTACAGGGCTCGGCGTCGTACCGGCTGAAGGTGGGCGCCGCGATGGCCGCGCGGGCCTGGACACGAGCGACAGCCGAAGCGGCCACGGGGGCAAGCGATGCGTGAACACCCAATCGAACTGTCCGTCAACGGGACTCCGGTCACCGCCGCCGTCGAACCGCGGATGACGCTGGCGGACTTCCTGCGGGAGCGGTGCGGCCTGACCGGCACGCACCTGGGCTGCGAGCATGGGGCGTGCGGGGCCTGCACGGTCCTGCTGGACGGGGAGGCCGTGCGTTCGTGCCTGATGTTCGCGGTGCAGGCCGAGGGGGCGGAGGTGACGACGGTCGAAGGCGTTGCCGCACCGGACGGCACCCTGTCGCCCGTGCAGTCGGCGCTGCGGGAGTGCCACGGGCTGCAATGCGGCTTCTGCACGCCGGGTTTCGTCATGTCGCTGACCGCGCTGCTGCGCGACAATCCCGACCCCAGCGATCACGAGATCCGCGAGGGCCTGTCGGGCAACTTCTGCCGGTGCACCGGTTACCAGGGCATCGTGGCGGCCGCACGCCGGGCCGCCGAGACCCAGTCGGTCACGCCGCGATAAAGCTTCCCCATCGGGGCGGCATCGTAGGCGCGCGGCTGCCGGGGGTTTCGCCACTTCGCGCGTAATCTGATTTCCCGGTATCGGGTGATCAGCGGGAGTGATGCGTGCGGTTTTCGCAAAGGGCACGGTGGAGCCTTGCCGGTGGATCCCTACTGATCGCGCCGGTGATGGTCAGTCCCGCACTCATCGACGCCTGTAGCACCACCGTCGCCGGCCGGCCCGTCGCGGCGCCGGGGGCCGGCCCGGTCGAACCCTCGTTCTGTCTCTATACACATCTGACGCTGCCGACGAATAGAGAGGTGTAGATCTCGGTGGTCGCCGTATCATTAAAAAAAAAAAAAATCATAACGTAATCGGTCAGTGCTATCTTTAAGCAGTAGACTGTTAAATCCGAAGAAGGACGACAGCAT
>NZ_LT968776.1:1719183-1778616 GCF_900240975.1 Mycobacterium sp. 4858
GTCGGGTTGGCCGGCGTGGTCGGCAGCCCGGCGCCCGGGCTGCCGACCACGCCGGCCAACCCGACAGCGCCCGCCGGTGCCATCCCGCTGCCGCCCGACCAGAACGGTTACGTGTTCATCGAAACCAAGTCGGGGACCACACGCTGCCAGATCAACAAGGACACCGTCGGCTGCGAGGCGCCGTTCACCAACTCCCCGCTGCAAGACGGCGAACACGCCAACGGCGTGAGCGTGGACTCAGGTGGCAAGGTGCAGTGGGTGCTGGGCAACCTGGGTGCCATCCCGACCGTCCAGATCGACTACAAGACCTACAACGCCGCGGGCTGGACGATCGTCGCGACCGCCGACGGCACCCGGTTCACCAACGACCGCACCGGCCACGGCATGTTCGTCAGCCTCGACAAGGTCAACACGTTCTGACGACCTCGAGGGCCACGCGTTGCTCGATGGTCACCCGGCTCCTTCTCAAAGTGCCGCGAGGTGCGTGCGTTGTCTTCCGTTCGGCCATGGCTAACCCCCGACACCGACAGGGGATAAAGACTCGCAAGCACTGGCATACCGTCCACATCGAAAGGTGAATTGACCACCGGGTTTGGGGCAGTAACCTTGGCGCCAGCGCGAAAGGGGCGGCGATGCGTGTCAGTGCCCGGCTACAGCGCCGTGTCGCCAACCAGTCGTCAGGGCTGGCAGCCCTGCTGGAAGCCGGGGCTAATCGAGAACCCCTGACGTTTCCATGCACCTCAGGTACATAAGCATCCCTGCGTTGATAGCCTTCGCCGGCGGTGATCCGTGGGAGGTCAACCGGACTCTGCAAGCGGGCGAGCCGGGGCAGATTTCGAGCCTCGCAAATGCCTTTAAGGCTGCGGGGCGCTCGACCGCCGAAGCTGACCTTGCCTTCGAGCAAGCCCGCAATCGGTTCGACGCGGCCTGGAATCATCAGGATGGCGATCATCCGATCAACGACTCCGCTGAAGTGCAGCGGGTGACGAAGTCCCTGGGGGCGCAGGCCGTGCAGCTGCCCAAAATCGGTGCGGATCTGGAAACCATCGCCGCATCCTTGGCCGAGGCGCAAAAGGCCGCCGCTGGCCAGATCGCCTCGCTGGAAGCGCAGCTGACGGGCCTCGACAACATGATCGCCGAGGCCGTCGAGCTAGAAAACGAGCATCCCAACCTCAGCGCGGCCGACCGAGATGCGCTCAACGCCTATATCACCTCGCTCGAAGACGACGCCATCCGCGACACGAAGGCCGCGCTGGGCCAGCTGCAAGCAACACGCGACGGTTACTCGAACACGTTGCAAAACGCGCTGGGAACCCTCAAGAGTGAGGGATACGACCCGGCAGGCATCAGGGCGCAAGAGGGCCCACTGTCGCCGGCCCCCCCGCTGCCGGATGACCCCAATCAGTTTGCGCAAGTGTGGAACTCGCTCACCCAAGAGCAAAAAGACGCCGAATACGACCGAAACCACTTCGTTGGCAACCACGCTGGGATGCCGTTCGTCGATCGCGATCACTACAACCGGATGCACCTCGACGAGCTGCAGACTTCAAACCAAGCCGACCTGGACCGTCTGCGCGCTCAGCATCCCGACTGGGCCAGCGGGAAGACGCCGTTCCTGAAGACCAATGAGTTTCTGGCCTGGCGACGGCAATGGGACGCTGCCAATCGTGCGCGCGACGGGTACTCGAATGTGAAAAGTACTCTTGGACCGCCGCCGGACAAGGTGCCGCCTGGGCAACTGCCGAGGTACTTGGGCATCATCGATGACAAGGGTCACGCCGCTGTCTCCATCAATAACCCCGACACGGCGAAACGCGACGCCACCTTTGTGCCGGGCACCGGCCAAGACCTCACGCGCTTTGATGCCAGCGCGCTCAAATCCGAACGGATGTTGTCGGCCACGCTTGCTGCTGACAAAAGCCTGCGGCCACAGGATGTTTCGGTGACGACGTGGATGGGCTACGACCGGCCAATGAATGTCTTTGATGCGGCGTCGACTAGCTATGCCCACAACGGGGCGGCCGCGCTCGACGATTTCCAAGCCGGGTTGCGCGCCTCCCACAACGACGCGGTTACCGGGGGCCCCTCGCTGAACACGGTCATCGGCCACAGCTATGGATCCACCGAAGTGGGGGCCGCGGCACTCGGCGGCCACCATCTCGACGCCAACAATGTGATCGCAGTCGGCAGCCCCGGGGTACTGGCCGGACATGCCGGTGACCTCAACCTTGATCCCGGGGCTCATGTCTTCGCGACCCGAGCGCAAAACGACGTCATCGGTGTCGTGACCGGCATGACGCTGGGTCCTGACCCAATGAGTTCGAAGTTTGGGGGCATCCCATTTGAGGCAGCGCCCGGACCGGGCTGGCCCTTCGGCCTGCCGACAGTCGCGGCCCACAGCAGCTACTGGGATACCGGTAACCCGGCGCTTGACAACATGGGCCGTATCATCGCCGGAAGAGTCGATGTCACCCCACCCACCTTCACGCCCTGATCAGACGATGAAACCGACAATCCGTAGTCTGCTTTGTTCACTGGCTGTCCTGCTCACAGCCGGGCTATGTGCTGCGTGCTCATCAGGATCGTCATCCACGTCCACGAAACAACCGGCGTCGGGGGCGCCGTCTGGCGCAACAGTGATCCCAGGAGGTCCGATGGAGTCCACACCAGCCGCTCCGTCACCGAAAGTACCTGCGAGTCAAGAAGAAGCGCAGAATACGGTGATTCGCTACATTCAGCAGACCGTGGACGCGCTGCCCGCCGGGACCAACGTCGACGGAACCCGCTACAGCGGTGTCGGTTCCGGGATCGCCTACTGCGAAGACGAGCCAAAAGACCAAAACTCCCCAGTCAACTACTCCTACTGGGGTGATCTGAACCTTCCACCAGGTACGGACGTCAACGCCCTCTTCGGTCAGGTGGAAAGCATCTGGAAACGCTGGGGTTGGCAGGTCCTTGAGCGACAAGGCTTCGAGAAGCCCAACAGGTTCGGCTACGCCCCTGACGGTTACGTCGTGCAAATCAAGTCCGCCTATCCGCCCGGATCGCCCCCGACAATCATCGGGACATCACCGTGCTTCCCAGGCAACCTGCGCAAAGAAGGCACGCCTGTGCCCACCGCGATAAAGCAGACCTCCGTTGCGCGATGAACCAGCGGAGCGGGATTAGGCACCGGCCTGACTGATTGTCAGATCGGATAAGCCCGCGACGACTCCCCGGCCCGGGGTCCACCGAGTACACCCCCCGCCCTCCATGTGGTCGGGCCCGTCGCCCGGAAAGACGGCGCCGGTGACGACCCTTTCCGAAGGCGGGCTCAGGAGGTTGGCAGGTGAGATCAGTACCATCGGTGCCGTGGAACGCACAGGCCCACCCGACGACTTCCACGAGCAGGCGACTCATCATGCCGACTACGGCATGGCCGACCAGCCGACTTCCGGCGAGGCCCCGCCGTACCCGCCCGACGAAACCGGGCAGCCCGACGCGTTCGACGCCCTGGAGAGCGAACCCACTCCGTGGTATCGCAAGCCTCCGCTGCTGATCGCCTGGCTGGTGTTCGTCGTGATCCTGATCGGGCTGATCGCCTACGGCATCACCGAGCTGCTCAAGGGAGGACAGGGCACCAGCCCCACCCCGAGCACCAGCAGCACGAGTTCGACCACCACCACGACGACGACCACCCCGACTACCACCACGACGCCGACCACCAGCAGTGCGGGCGAGGCGCCGGCGCAGCAGCCGACACAGCAGCCCACGCGCGAGCCGGGCCAGCAGGCGCCGACGCACCGCCATCACCTGCCACAGGTGCCTTCGGTGATCACGATTCCCGGGGTGCCCACGGTGATCACCGTCCCGCCCGGCCTGCGCTGACGCCGTCGGCCGCTATGGTGAGGACCACCGGGCGATCGGAAGTGGGGTGCGGGGCATGAGCGAGTCGCTCGGGCTGTCGATTGGGGCGGCCAACCTGGTGGCGGCCCGCGCGGGCGGCGCCCCGGTGGTTCGCAGTGCCGTGCTGACCCTCTTCGAGCACCGGCCGACCGAAGTTGGCCTGCCGGAAGAAAACCCGAACCTGACCGGGGACGGGATGGTGCTGCGCGGGTTCGTCGAGCGGGTCGGCGACCGGTCCCCGTTGGTGGCGCCCGACGGGACGAAGTACCTCGGCGAGGTACTGACGGTCGAGGCGATCGAGGCGATGGCCCGCACCGTCGGCTACGGCTCACCGATCACCATCGCCGTCCCGGCGTACTGGTCCGAAGCCCAGTTCGCCGCGCTGCGCGACGAATTCTTCGCCCAACCGGACCTGGCCCGCGGCGGCGTGTCCCCCGTGCTGGTGTCCGACGCCACCGCCGCCGTGGCGGCGCTGCGTGGCAGACCGGGTTTCCCGGGCGCGGGCATCGTCGCGCTGTGCGATTTCGGCGCCAGCGGCACCAGCGTCACCCTGATGGACGCCGGATCCAACTTCGCGCGCGTCGGCCCGACGGTGCGATACGCGGATTTCTCCGGCGACGCGATCGATCAGCTCGTCCTGAGTGGCCTGCAGGCATCCGATGACACCATGGCCGACCTGGCCAGCACCACGCGCATCGGTTCGCAGACCCGCCTGCTCGCTGAATGCCGGCGCGCCAAGGAACAGCTGTCGACCGCCGCGTCGGCCTCGGTCGGGGGCGCGCAGCTGTCGCGCGCCGAGCTGGAGCGGCTGATCTCCGAACCGCTGGACCGATTCCTGAACGTCGTCGAGGAGGCGTTGCGCCGCAACGGAATTCCGAAGGCCGGGCTGGCCGCCGTGGCGAGCGCCGGCGGCGGCGCCGGCATCCCGCTGATCGCCGCGCGGCTGTCGCAGCGTTTTCAGGTGCCCGTCCACTCCGCACCGCAGCCCGCGGCCAGCGCGGCCGTCGGCGCGGCGGCGCTCGGCGAGCAGCAGTCGTCGGCGGGTGCCGCCACGGCGGCGGGAGCCGTCGTGGAAACGCCGACCGAGATGGTCGGCACCGCCGGAATCGACATGACCCAGGCCGCGTGGGCCGCCCGGGCCACGGACGTGGACGGCGCCCTGGCCTGGTCCCAGGACGCCGACGGCGCCGACGAGCCGGTGCCCTACACCGGGCGCGACGCCACCGGCGAGTACACCGACGAGGCAAGGGATTTCGATGCCGGTCCCGGCGACCGCCAAGCCGTCCCGGAGGGCGGGCTGCCGTGGTACAAACGGACGGCGCTGGTGCTCAGCGTCGCGGGTGCGGCGGCGGCGGTGCTGGTGGCCATCCTGTTGGCGGTCACCCTCGGCAACCCCAAGCCCCGTCCGGCCAACCCCACACCGGCTCCCCCGCAAACGTCCCAAACCGTGACCACCACGACCGAGCCGCCGACCACGACCACCACCACGACGGCACCGCCGACGACGACCACTACCCCGCCGCCCACGACGTCGCAGGCGCCGCCCACGACGTCGCAGGCGCCCACCACGTCCGCGCCCCCCGCCACGACGCGCTTGCGGCCGCTGCTGCCGCCGTTCCTGCCCCAACCCCGGCCCTGACGCGGTGGCGCCGGTCACCGCGACGAAATTCACAGGCCGGCGGCGGCGCTCAACGAAGCAGGCCGAGACGCCTGCACCCCCGAAGTTAGGGCAGCCTTTCTCGCGGCGGAAGCTGCGGAGATGCAACTATGAGCAGGGCTAAGCAGGCAAACAAAACGCAGGCTGAATCAACAATGCATTGGGGAGACCTTCGGTGACGACGCAGATGCTCATCAGACTGGTCGTGGGCATGGGCATGACGCTGGTGGTGGCCGCACTCGCCGGCCGCCGCGTCCTGTGGCTGTTCAAGCTGGTTACGTCCGGCAAGCCCGCCCCGGGACACACCGACGAACCCGGCAAGCGAATCTGGGCAGAGCTCTCCGAGGTCTTCGGTCAGCGCCGCCTGCTCAAGTGGTCGATCCCCGGCCTGGCGCACTTCTTCACGATGTGGGGCTTCTTCATCCTGCTGACGGTCTACATCGAGGCCTACGGGCTGTTGTTCCAGGACAACTTCCACATCCCGATCATCGGCCGCTGGGACGCGCTGGGCTTCCTGCAGGACTTCTTCGCCACCGCCGTCTTCCTGGGCATCACGACGTTCGCCATCATCCGGCTGCGCACGGAACCCAAGGAGTACGGCCGCTCGTCGCGGTTCTACGGTTCGCACACCGGCGGCGCCTGGCTGGTGCTGTTCATGATCTTCAACGTCGTCTGGACCTACGTCCTGGTGCGCGGGTCGGCCGTCAACAACGGCACGCTGCCCTACGGCAAGGGCGCCTTCCTCTCCCAGCTGTTCGGCGCGATCCTGCGCCCGCTGGGCCAGCCCGCCAACGAGATCATCGAGACGGTGGCGCTGCTGCTGCACATCGCGGTCATGCTGGCGTTCCTGATCATCGTGCTGCACTCCAAGCACATGCACATCTTCACGGCGCCGATCAACGTCATCTTCAAGCGGCTGCCCAACGGGCTCGGGCCGCTGCTGCCGCTGGAACACGACGGCAAGCCGATCGACTTCGAAAACCCGCCCGACGACGCCGAATTCGGCCGCGGCAAGATCGAGGACTTCAGCTGGAAGGCGATGCTGGACTTCGCCACCTGCACCGAGTGCGGCCGCTGCCAGTCGCAGTGCCCGGCGTGGAACACCGGCAAGCCGCTCTCGCCCAAGCTCGTCATCATGGACCTGCGCGACCACTGGATGGCCAAGGCGCCCTACATCCTTGGTGACAAGGAGACCCCGCTCGAGAACACGCCGGAGGGCGGAATCGGCGAGGAGCTGGCCGGCGAGAAGCACGCCGAGGCGCACCACGTCCCCGAGTCGGGCTTTGGCCGCATCATGGGGTCCGGCCCGGAGCAGGCCACCCGCCCGCTGGTCGGCACCGCCGAACAGGGCGGCGTCATCGACCCCGACGTGCTGTGGTCCTGCGTGACCTGCGGCGCCTGCGTGGAGCAATGCCCGGTGGACATCGAACACATCGACCACATCGTCGACATGCGCCGCTACCAGGTGATGATGGAGTCGGAGTTCCCGTCCGAGCTGTCGGTGCTGTTCAAGAACCTGGAGACCAAGGCCAACCCGTGGGGCCAGAACGCCGCCGACCGCACCAGCTGGATCGACGAGGTCGACTTCGACGTCCCGGTCTACGGGGAGGACGTCGACAGCTTCGACGGCTTCGAATACTTGTTCTGGGTGGGTTGCGCGGGCGCCTACGACGACAAGGCGAAGAAGACCACCAAGGCCGTCGCGGAACTGCTGGCCATCGCCGGGGTGAAGTACCTGGTGCTCGGCACCGGCGAAACCTGCAACGGCGACTCCGCGCGCCGCTCGGGCAACGAGTTCCTGTTCCAGCAGCTGGCCGCCCAGGCCGTCGAGACTCTGGACGGGGTGTTCGAGGGCGTGGAGACGGTCGACCGCAAGATCGTCGTCACCTGCCCGCACTGCTTCAACACGCTGGGCCGCGAATACCGGCAACTGGGCGCGAACTACTCGGTGTTGCACCACACCCAGCTGCTCAACCGGCTGATCCGGGACAACAAGCTGGTGCCGGTGACGCCGGTTTCTCAGGACATCACCTACCACGACCCGTGCTACCTGGGGCGGCACAACAAGGTGTACGAGGCGCCGCGCGAGCTGATCGGGGCCGCGGGGGCGACGCTCACCGAGATGCCGCGCCACGCCGAGCGCAGCTTCTGCTGCGGCGCCGGCGGCGCGCGGATGTGGATGGAAGAGCACATCGGCAAGCGGATCAACCACGAACGCGTCGACGAGGCGCTGGCCACCGGGGCGTCCACGATCGCCACCGGCTGCCCGTTCTGCCGCGTGATGGTCACCGACGGCGTCAACGACCGCTCCGAGGAGGCCGGCCGCACCGGCGTCGAGGTGCTCGACGTCGCGCAGGTGCTGCTCGGCTCCCTCGAGTACGACAAGGCGACGCTGCCGGAGAAGGGCACGGCCGCAAAGGAAGCCTCCGAAAAGGCAGGGGCGCGGGCGGCTTCGGCGCCCAAGGCCACCGCGACCGTCGAGGCGCCGGTCAAGGAGACCGAGGAGGCTCCCGGCGGGGCCGCCGCGAAGACCGAGGCCGCCCCGAAGGCAGAGGCAGCCACGCCCACCGCGCCCGCCGCGCCCGTGAAGGGCCTCGGCATCGCGGGCGGGGCCAAGAGGCCCGGCGCCAAGAAGGCCGCACCGGCCCAGGCCGAGGCCAAGACGGAAACGGCCCCGGAGTCTGCCGCGGCGCCGGCCGCCCCGGCCAAGGGGCTGGGCATCGCCGCGGGCGCCAAGCGTCCCGGCGCCAAGAAGGCCGCGCCGCCAGCCGAGGCACCCAAAGCCGAGACCCCCAAGGCCGAGACCGCACCGGAGGCCGAAGCCAAGGCCGAGGAAGCCAAGCCGCCCGCGGCGCCGGTCAAGGGGCTGGGCATCGCCGCCGGCGCCAAGCGCCCCGGCGCCAAGAAGGCCGCGCCGCCAGCCGAGGCACCCAAAGCCGAGGCCCCCAAGGCCGAGGCGCAGCCCGCCGCGGAAGCGGAGCCCGAGCCCACGCCGAAAGCCGAGCCGGCCAAGCAGCCCGACGGCGACGGCGCGGCGTCGGCCCCGCCGGTCAAGGGGCTGGGCATCGCCCGCGGCGCCCGCCCGCCGGGCAAGCGCTGACCTGGGTTTTCTTCGCTTGACGGCAAAATTCAGTGGACAGTAGTGGCACCATTGGTGACGTGACCACGCACCAGCTGCCCCTGCACGCTTCCGGCCACCACCGGCAGCGCGTCTTCGCGCAGTCGTCCAAACTCCGGGACGTCCTGTACGAGATCCGCGGCCCGGTGCACCAGCACGCCGCGCGGCTGGAGGCCGAAGGCCACCGCATCCTCAAGCTCAACATCGGCAACCCCGCACCGTTCGGGTTCGAGGCGCCCGACGTCATCATGCGCGACATGATCCAGGCGCTGCCGTACGCCCAGGGGTACTCCGACTCGCAGGGCATCCTGCCCGCCCGCCGCGCGGTGGTCACCCGCTACGAGCTGGTCGAGGGCTTCCCCCGGTTCGACGTCGACGACGTCTATCTGGGCAACGGGTGCTCCGAACTGATCACGATGACGCTGCAGGCCCTGCTCGACAACGGCGACGAGGTGCTGATCCCGTCGCCCGACTACCCGCTGTGGACGGCGTCGACGTCCCTGGCCGGCGGCACGCCCGTGCACTACCTGTGCGACGAGACCCAGGGCTGGCAGCCCGACATCGCCGACCTGGAGTCCAAGATCACCGAGCGCACCAAGGCGCTGGTCATCATCAACCCCAACAACCCGACCGGCGCCGTCTACAGCCGCGGCGTCCTCACCCAGATGGTGGAACTCGCGCGCAAGCACGAACTGCTGCTGCTCGCCGACGAGATCTACGACAAGATCCTCTACGACGACGCCAAGCACATCAACGTGGCCACGCTGGCGCCGGACATGTTGTGCCTCACCTTCAACGGGCTGTCCAAGGCCTACCGGGTGGCGGGCTACCGCGCCGGCTGGCTGGCGATCACCGGCCCCAAGGACCACGCCGAAAGCTTCATCGAGGGCATCAACCTGCTGGCCAACATGCGGCTGTGCCCCAACGTGCCCGCCCAGCACGGAATCCAGGTGGCCCTCGGCGGTCACCAGAGCATCGAGGACCTGGTGTTGCCCGGCGGCCGGCTGCTCGAGCAGCGCGACGTGGCGTGGCAGAAGCTCAACGAGATTCCCGGGGTGTCCTGCGTGAAGCCGGAGGGCGCGCTGTACGCCTTCCCCCGGCTCGACCCCGAGGTCTACGACATCACCGACGACGAACAGCTCGTCCTCGACCTGCTGCTGCAGGAGAAGATCCTGGTCACCCAGGGCACCGGATTCAATTGGCCGGCACCGGATCACCTGCGCATCGTGACGCTGCCGTGGGCCCGCGACCTGGCCGCGGCGATCGAACGGCTGGGCAACTTCCTGGTCAGCTATCGCCAGTAAGGATCTTCGCAGCCGGCGCCTCTACGGTGGACCGGGTGACGCACTCGCACACCCACTCCCACAGCCTGTCCGGCCCGGCCCCGGTTGACGCGCTGCCCGCCAGGATCGTCGTCGGGCTGCTGGTCGCCATAGGCCTGGCGGTGCTGGCCGGCGCCGTCGCGCTGTGGCCCAGCCGGGAGCACGTCGACATCCCGATGCCCTTCCAGAACGCGGCCGGCGGCGCGGTGAGCACGCAGGCCGGGCACGTGCTGTCCAGCGGCCTGGGCGACTGCGGCAGCCCGTCGGTCGGTCAGGTGCTCACCACCGCGCCGCAGCCGGCGCCGCCCGGCGCGGGCCGCTGCGTGCTCACCCAGGTCGCCATCGACTCCGGACCCAACGCCGGCGCCAACACGCTGCTGGAGTCCTCCCCCGGCCCCGGCCAGCCGAAGTTCGCGGTGGGCGACCATCTTCGGCTGGTCCGCCAGGTCGACGACCAGGGCGCCACCAGCTACGCGTTCTACGACTTCGAACGCGGGTGGTCGCTGGTCGCCCTCGCCGTCGCGTTCGCGGTCGTGATCGTCGCGGTGGCCCGCTGGCGCGGGCTGCTCGCGCTGGTCGGCATCGTGGTGGCGTTCGCGGTCCTGGTGGAGTTTCTGCTGCCGGCCCTGCGCGACGGCGCGCCCGCGATCCCGGTGGCCCTGGTGGCCTCGGCGGCCATCCTCTACGCGGTCATCTATCTGGCCCACGGCGTGAGCCTGCGGACCAGCGCGGCACTACTGGGCACGCTGACGGCGCTGCTGCTGGCCGCCGGGTTGTCCTGGGCTGCAATACAACTGGCGCATCTGACCGGCCTGTCCGACGACCAGAACGCGACCGTGAGCGCCTACCTGGGCAACGTGTCGATCAGCGGCCTGCTGCTCGCCGGCTTCATCATCGGCTCGCTCGGTGTGCTCAACGACGTGACGGTGACCCAGGCCTCGACGGTGTTCGAGCTCGCCCACCTCGGTGGGTCGCGCCGCGCGATCTTTTTGGGCGCCATCCGAGTCGGCCGCGACCACATCGCCAGCACGGTGTACACGCTGGTGCTGGCCTACGCCGGCAGTTCGCTGCCGCTACTGCTGCTGTTCAGTGTCGCCAACCGTTCCCTGACCGACGTGCTGACCAGCGAGAGCGTCGCCATCGAGATCGCCCGCTCGGCGGTGGGTGGCGTCGCGCTGGCGCTGTCGGTGCCGCTGACGACGGCGATCGCCGCGGCGCTGGCGCGGCCTAGTGAAATCGGCTCCGCTCCAACAGCTCCAGCAGATAGCCGCCGTACCCGGACTTGAGCATGGTGTGCGCGCGCTCGGCCAGCTGCTCGTCGGTGATCCAGCCCTGCTGCCAGGCCACTTCCTCGGGGACGCTGACCTTGAGGCCTTGCCGTCGTTCCAGCGTGCGCACGAAGTCGCTGGCGTCCAGCAGGGAGTCGAACGTGCCGGTGTCCAGCCAGGCCGTCCCGCGGGCCATCACCTCGACCGAGAGCCGGCCCCGGTTGAGGTAGATCTGGTTGACCTCGGTGATCTCGTACTCGCCGCGCGCCGATTTCTTCAGGCCCTTGGCGATCTCGATCACGTCGTTGTCGTAGAAGTACAACCCCGGCACCGCGTAATTGGACTTCGGTGTCTTCGGTTTCTCCTCCAGCGAGAGCGCCGTGCCGTCGTCGCTGAATTCGACGACGCCGTACGCCGAAGGGTTGGCCACCCAGTAGGCGAAAACCGCTCCGCCGCTGATGGTTTGGAAGCGGCTCAGGCTGGTGCCCAGCCCCGGCCCGTAGAAGATGTTGTCCCCCAGCACCAACGCCACCGAGTCGTTGCCGATGTGCTCGGCGCCCAGCACGAAGGCCTGCGCCAGGCCGTCGGGCCGTTCCTGCGTGACATAGCTGATGTCGATGCCGAATTGCGAGCCGTCGCCGAGCAATCGGCGAAAACCCGCCGCGTCGTGTGGGGTGGTGATCACCAGGATGTCCCGGATCCCCGCCATCATCAGCGTGGACAGCGGGTAGTAGACCATCGGTTTGTCGTACACCGGCAGCAACTGCTTGCTGATGCCGACGGTGATCGGGTGCAGGCGTGTGCCCGAGCCCCCGGCCAGGATGATCCCGCGCATGGTGGTTCCCCTATTCCACGCTCAGTTGACGAGGTCGGACTCGGTGAGTTCGGTGGCGGCCAGCGCCGACGCCAGGTCCTCGTGCCGGAAAACGGACGTGACGCGGTCGTGGACCACCCGGAACGCCGACGCCGCCGTTGCCACGGCCCCGGGATTGTCCGGGGTGCTGACCTTCTGTTCGACGACCACGACACCGTCGTGCACGTACATCCGGCCGACTTCGGCCGTCCCGTGCCGGGCGGCGGCCCACCTGCGCAGCGCCTCGTGGCCCTGGGCGGCGCCGTGCGCGTCGCCGATCTCGATGTCGTCGCTGGACAACGCGATCAGGGTTTCCGAGTCGGCGGCGTTGAGCGCGTCGTGCCATGCCAGGACGGTGGCGATCTCCGAAGTGGTCATGGTGTGCAAGTTACCGTGTGCGCCCCGGCGCCGTGGCTAGAGCGGGGTACGGTCCAGCCAGTTCTGCCACACCGCCTCGTCGCCGAACAGCGCGATGCCCGTGTCCGTCAGCGGCACCCGGCGCAGGATGGCCAGCAGCAGCTCGGCCGCCCCGCCCTTCAGCGCCGCGGTGCCCTTGCCGTGCTCGTGGGACCAGGTGATGCGGCCGTGGTCTACACCGATCGTCCACTCCCCGGCTTCGCCGAGCCCTGGGTCGGTGGCGTGCAGGTGCAGGGTGTTGTCGCCCTCGAGCGGGAGCGGCGCCCCGTCGCTGCCGGCCTGGACCGCGACCCGCTCGAGCCATTCGGTGATCCCGTCCGCGGCCACATCGGGGGCCAGCGTGTAGTCGGCCCCCAGCGCGATCGCCGCGTCGGCCCGGTGCACGGCCACCTCGTGCAGGCGGCGGCGGATCCACCAGTTCGCCGGCCGCGGCCCGAGGAACGTCCACACCGGGGTTTCCACCCCCGTCAGCTCGACGGCATCGATCAGCCGCTGCGCGCCGCCGCGCAACCAGGAGATCGCGTCGGCCGGATCGGGCGGCGGCTTGCCCCCCTCGACGGACCGCGGGTCGAGAAACTCCTCGAGCCGCTCCCGCACGATCTGCGCCGCCCAGCGGTCGCCGCGCCCGACATGGCGCAGCAGCTGGTTCAGGCTCCATCCCGGGCACGTCGGCACCGGCCTGGACTGGTCGACATCGCGGAAAAACTCCGAAAACGCGCGGTTCTCTTCGAGGAATGCGCCGGCATAGTCCACCCGGGTCAGGCTACTCGCCGGGCCATGCGACGAAGGACTCCCCGGCCAGGGGACTTCGCCCCTATGGGCGGGCTGCGCCGATGTGCTGTGATCAAACGACCACGGACCACTGGAGACGACATGGGCATGCCCGCCATCCGCACCGCGGACGAGCGCGAGAACGTCGCGTTGGAGCGCGAACGGATCGCCGAAGAGCGGGAAGGCATCGCGAACGAGCGCGAACACCTCGCGCACGAGCGAGAACTGGTGGCAGCGCGCCGGGAGCGGCTGACCGAGGGCGTGGAGCGCTGGGTTCGCTACCTCGAGTCACGCACGATCCTCGCCAACCGCCGCGAAGCGCTGGCCGACGAGCGCGAACGGATCGCGGATGAACGGGAGGCGCTGGCGGACGAGCGCGAACGGATTGCGGACGAACGCGAACACGCGGCCAATCACACCCCGGCGGGCAATCAGCGGACGGCCGAGCACGGGGAGCGGCAACGCGAGGCGGCGCTTCGCGAGCAGGCCAAAGTTGAACGCGAGCAGGCCGCCAGCGAACGCCAACTCGCACGGCAGCGGGCCGAGCAGGGACGACATCAGGCGACACAGCGCGTCGAAGGGAAGCATCGTGGCGGCTGAACCCGACGACGTCGACAAGCAACCGGACGAACTGGAAAGGCGCGAGCACGCCCTCACGCACCGGGAGGCGCAGCTCGCCCAGCGCGAATGGCTCGCCGACGAGCGGGACCGCATCGCCGACGAGCGGGACCAAATCGCGAACCACCGCGAACAGCTGGCGAATCAACGCGAGGCGCAGGCGGACGAACGGGAGGGCACCGCGCTCGAGCGGGAACGCGAACGGCTGCAGCGCGCCGAAGACGAGAAAGACCGCGTGCGAGCCGAGGCTGAGCGCGAACAGGCGAGCATCCGGCGTGAGATGTCCGACACCGAACGTCGCACCGACGAACAATAGGGACGGCGATCAGCTAGGGCCGCGGCGCGCCCAGCCGGAACACTCGCCAGCCCGCCGCGGTCCAGCGGGTGGCGTCGAGACAGTTGCGGCCGTCGACGATGACGCGGGCCCGCACGCGGTCGGCCAGGTCGGCGGGGTCGAGGTCGACGAACTGGCGCCACTCGGTCAGGACGAGCACCGCGTCCGCGCGCTCGCAGGCCTCCTCGACCGACACCGCGTAGTTCAGCGTCGGGAACAGCCGCTGCGCGTTGTCCAGCGCCTTGGGGTCGTAGACGTTGACCGCGGCACCGTTGAGCTGCAGTTGGCCGGCGACGTTGAGCGCGGGCGAGTCGCGCACATCGTCGGATTCGGGTTTGAACGCCGCGCCGAGCACGGCGATGTTGGCGCCCAGCAGCGAGCCGCCGCAGGCGGCGCTGGCCAGCTCCACCATCCGCGTGCGGCGGCGCATGTTGATGCTGTCGACCTCGCGCAGGAACGTCAGCGCCTGGTCGGCCCCCAGCTCGCCCGCGCGGGCCATGAAGGCACGGATGTCCTTGGGCAGGCAGCCGCCCCCGAAACCCAAACCCGCGTTGAGGAACTGGCGACCGATCCGTGGGTCGTAACCGAGCGCGTCGGCCAGCACGCTGACGTCGGCACCGGCGGCCTCGCACACCTCGGAGATGGCGTTGATGAACGAGATCTTGGTGGCCAGAAAGGCATTGGCGGACACCTTGACCAGCTCCGCGGTCTGCAGGTCGGTCACCAGGAACGGCACTCCCTCGGCCAGCAGCGGGCCGTAGAGCTCGCGGACCACCGTTTCGGCGTGCGTCGAATCCTGTTGCACCCCAAGCACGATGCGGTCCGGATGCAGGGTGTCCTGCACCGCATAGCCCTCGCGCAGGAATTCGGGGTTCCAGGCGATCTCGACGTCGACGCCGCGAGGCGCCAGGTCGGCCGCCCGGCGGTTGAGTTCGGCCGCGGTTCCCACCGGCACGGTCGATTTGCCCACCAGCACCGACGATCTCGTCAGCCGCGGCACCAGCGCGTCGACGACGGCGTACACGTGGCGCAGGTCGGCGCCGTACTCGCCCTTCTTCTGCGGTGTCCCGACCCCGAGGAAGTGCACGTCGGCAAAATCGGCCGCCACGTCGTAGTCGGTGGTGAACCGCAGCCGCCCCGCCGCCAGGTTCTTCGTCAGCAGCTTGCGCAGCCCGGGCTCGTAGAACGGAATGTCACCGCCGGAGAGCTTGGCGACCTTCCCCGCGTCGACGTCGACGCCGACGACCTCGTGTCCCAGCTCCGCCATGCCGACAGCGTGGGTTGCACCCAGGTAACCGGTGCCGAACACGGTGCATCGCATATGACCGGTGTACGTCGCCGCCATGAGCTAACTGCATCACCCCGCTGAGCGGGAGGCAAACGGAAGGTGACAGCTGGGTCCGCGCCCGCTAGTGGCGCCCGAATCCGCCGTGGCCGCCACCGAAGCCGCCGTGACCGCCGCCGAACCCCGGAATGCCGGGGAATCCGCCGCCACCGCCGCCGCCGTGCGGCCCGTCTTCACCGCCTTCGCGGGGCCCGAAGCCGCCGCCCGGCGGCCCACCGATGACCGGTCCACCGATGCCGGGTATCGGCAGCGGGATCGGCACCGGAATGGGCGCCACCGGGGGCGGCGGCGCGGGGGCCGGGGCCTCCGGGATTGGTTCGGGCTGGGCCGGACGTTGGCCGTGGGCCGGATGGCGATCGCCAACGAGACGACGAGCGCCACCACACCGATAACGAACACGCCCGCCACGATGCCGCCCACCAGGCGGAACGAGCTGCGCTCGGGATAACCGGCGTCGACGAGCGCGGTGGCGCCGGTGTGCGCGCCGGTGTACAGGTCGTCCATTTCGTCGGGCACGGCGCTGTAGGCGAGCGCGTCCCGGCCCAGGGTTCCTGGGGTCTCGAAGTAGCCGGGCGCCACCGCGAACGGGTTCATGGCGCCGGTGCCCGGGTCTTGCGCGTAGGCCAGCGCCGCGGTGGACGACGAGAACAGCGGGGCATGCGCCGAGGCCAGCGCCGCGCCCCGGGCGAGCGCCGTTTCGGGCTCCTCGGGGGCCGACAACGGCAGCGAGGTCGCCGCCTCCAACGCGGGCTTGATCAGGGGGATGTCGATGCCGGACCCGACGACGAACACGCCGTCCGGGCGCGTCTCGAGCGACTCGACGCCCGACACCATCGTGGCCAGCTGGGCCACGGCAGCCTCGTCATCGGCCGGGAGCGGCTGCCGGCGCACGTCGGCGATCGACCCGTCGGCGCTGTTGACGACGGCCAGGGTGGCCGTGTCGGGCTCGATGTAGAGCAGCGCCGTCTGCGCGTAGTTGGTCTGACTGCCGACCGCCTGCGCCAGGGCCGCCGCGGCCAGGAAAGCCGAGACCAACATCACGTTCTCGACCTTGTGGGCCGCCAGCGCATCGCGCAGGGCGGCGGCCTCGATCGGGTCGGTGAAGGTGACACCGGTCGACGCCAGCTGATAGCCGCCTTCGGCCGCGCCCTGGCGGGTGCCCAGGATCGCCGAGACTACCTGGTTGGCCGCGGTGAGCGTTGCGGCGTCGTCTTCGGGCGGGACGTCGAAATTGTCTTCGTCGACGGTGGCGCCTTCGCCATTTTGGCCTTCGACCAGCACCATCCGGACTGCCGTCGGCGCCATTGACACGCCAAGCACGGTGTCCAAAGCTCCTCCAAGGTTCGATTGCTAGCCCTGATGATGAGGACGTGGCCGCCGCACCCCGCGAATACGCCAGAGGTCACTGAGTCCCCACCCTATGTTCCCCTCGTGTGCCGATTTTACGCGCGCTCGGCGCCTTCGGTTTTGCGGCGTTACGGCTAGGGGACCGGGATGCCGTGCTGCCCCAGGTGACGATGCAGCCAGTCGTCCCACTGATCGCCGTGGGACGGGCCGGGCCCCGGGCCGCACGCGCACCAGCGCCCCGACATCACACAGAACGTGGTCGCCCCGGATTGGCCGGGGCGACCACGTTCTGTGTGATGTCGGGGCGCTGGTGCGCGTGCGGCCGGATGTCGACGGCCAGGGCGATGGCCAGGGCGACCACGCCGCCGACGAACACCAGGGTGGCCGCGACGACGGCCAGCACCGATCTGCGGCTCTGGTGTTCGCCGGAGGCTGACTCGCGATCGGCGCCGGGCACCCGGACCTTCCCGCTGTCCGGTTCGGCGCTGTAGGCCAGCTCGCTGTCGTTCGCCGAGGGATCTCCGGCGTAGGGCATCGCGATCGTCGACGGCGCGCCCAGCCGGGCGTTGGCCGCCGCCAACGAGGCGCCCCGCGCCAGCGCCATCTCGGGTTCCTCGGGCGTGGTCACCGACAGCGAGGTCGCCGCCTCGAGCGCCGGCTTGATGTACGGGATGTCGACGTCCGAGCCCACGAGGAACAGCCCGTCCGGGCGCGCCCGCATCGCTTCGGCGCCCGAGACCATCGCGGCCAGCTTCGCCAGCGCCGCTTCGTCGCTGCCGGGCAGCGGATGCCGGCGCACGTCGGCGACCGAACCGTCGGCGGTGTCGACGACGGCCAGCGTCGCGGTGCTGGGCTCCACGTACAGCAGCGCGGTGCGCGCGCAATTGGTCGCGCTGCCCGCCGCCTGAGCAAGCGCCGCGGCGGCCATGACCGACGACACCAGCATGACGTTCTCGATCTTGCGTTCCGCCAACGTGTTTCGCAGCGCTGCGGCCTCGGAAGGATGGGTCCAGGCCACTCCGCTCGATTTCAGCCGATAGCCGCCCTGGGCCGCGCTCTCGCGGGTGCCGAGAATCGCGGCGACCACGCGATCCGCCGCGGCGGCCGCGGTCGTCTGATCGGCGAGGGGGAAGCCGTCCTGATCGACGGTCACCCCACCGGCGGCTTCGCCTTCCACCAGCACCATGCGGACCGTCGCAGGCGCCATAGACACGCCAAGTACGACGTCCACCGCTCCTCCAAGTCGTCCAAATCGATTGCCGTGCGGGGGAAACCCGCGTGGGGCTTCGTCGCTCTCAGATTCGGCCGGATGCGTTGGCAGCGATCCGGCCGCGCCCCACCCCAATTCGCCACACTAGCGCGCGAAGTTGAGTGCCTCCGGCAGCCGCGCGAGTGACATTCGTTCATCGCGGGCTACTTGTGGCCGCCGCCACCGCCGCCGGCGTGGCCACCACCGAAGCCACCACCGCCGCCGGAACCCGGAGACGGGAGGTGCCCGCCGCCGAGGCCGCCCGGAGCAGAGCCCGGGGGCGACACGCCGCCGAACAGACCACCGGGGCCGGAGGGCACACCGCCGCCGGAACCCGGAGACGGGAGGTGCCCGCCGCCGAGGCCGCCCGGAGCAGAGCCCGGGGGCGACACATGCCCACCACCGAGACCGCCGAGTCCGCCGGGGCCCGAGCCCGGCGGCGGTTCGTGCCCACCACCGAGACCGCCCTCCCCTGGCGGAGTCACGTGCCCGCCACCGAGACCGCCGGGGCCCGAGCCCGGCGGCGGTTCATGCCCACCGGTGGCGCCACCCGTGCCCGAACCGGGCGTCGGGACATGCCCGCCGGTCGAGCCGCCCGTGCCTGAGTCGGGCGGCGGGACGTGCCCACCGGTGGAGCCGCCGGAGTGCTCGGGGGGTGGCGACGAGCCCTGCCCCGGAGGCACCTGGTGCGGGGGTGACTGCGGCACCGTGCCGCCGACCTGTGGCGGCTCGGGGACGTGCACCGGAGGTTGGGGCAGCACCGGCTGTGGAGGCGACACGCGCGGCGGCGGCACCTGGATGACCGGCGGGCTCACGATCGGGTTAGGCACCGCGACGTGGACCGGCGGCAGTATCACCGGCGCGATCGGCGGGACCACGATGGGCACCGGCACCACCGGAGCGGCCGGAGCGGGGACCGGGGCCGCGGGAATGGGAGGCGCGGCGGGCAGGGGCGCAGGCAGCGGCGCGGCCACCGGCGGACCCATCGGGATGGGCGCCGCCATCGGCACCGGCGGATTGATCCGCTGCGCCGGGGCCGACGCCTCGACGGGTGCGGGCGCCGGCGGCTCCTGCGTCGGAACGATGAGGTGCTGACCGGGAGTGGGCTGCAAGGCGACGGTGCCGGTGGTGCGGATGCCGATCGCCAGCGCGATCTCGAGCGCCAGCACAGCGCTGATGCCGGCGACCGCCAACCCGCTGCCGATCAGCAGCGCCGGCCTGCGCCGCGGTTGGCTCTCCTCGGGCATGAAGAGCTTTTCGATCACGACGGTCGGCGAGTCGGAGTCCTCGTCGGGCACCGCACTGTAGGCGAGCTCGTCGTCGCCCGCCTCCGGCCCGAAGGGCACGTAAAGGTATTCGGGCAGCGAGTGCTGGTCGACGGCGCCGGTGCCCGGATCCTGGGCGTAGGCCAGCGCGGCGGTCGACGAGGCGAACAGCGGCGCATTGGCCGACGCCAGGGCGGCGCCGCGGGCCAGCGCCGTCTCCGGCTCCTCGGGCACGCTCACCGTGAGCGAGGTTGCCGTCTGCAGGGCCGGCTGCAGCGGGGCAATGTCGACGCCCGAGCCCACCACCAGCACGCCGTCCGGCGCCGCCTCCAGCTTCTCCAGCCCCGCGATCATGCCGGCGAGTTGCGCGGCGGCCTGGTCGTAGGACTCGGCGTAGAGCGGTTGCTTGTAGACGTCGGGAATGGATCCGTCGGCTGTTTCGACCACCGCCAGCGTCGCGGTGTCGGGCTCGACGAACATCACCGCGATTCGTTCGTAACCCATTGCGCCGCCGACGTTTTGGGCCAGTGCCGTCGCGGCGAGGAAGGCCGACACCAGCATGACGTTCTCGACCCGGTGGGCGGCCAGCGCGTCGCGTAACGCCGCCGCCTCGAGCTGGTCGGTCCACGTCACACCGATGGACGACACCTCCAGCCCGGCGTCGGCCGCACCCTCGCGGGTGCCCAGGATGGCGGCGAGCGCCTGGTCGGGCGCGCTCGCGGTGGCCGCCTCGTCGGCGGCCGCGACGTCGAACACGTCCTCTTCCACCGTGGCACCGTCTGCGTATTCGCCTTCCAGGACCACCATTTGGATCGATGCCGGTGCCATCGACACCCCGAGCACGATATCCAAGACAAACCCCTCCAAAGGTATTGCGAGACGAACCACGGCTAGGCGGAGGAAAAAACCATGGCTAACTAAGTATCGCGCAAAACCGGGGCGGAGGCCCCCCGCAGAACCTATGTAGACCTTATGAAGTTCTGATAGGAGCGCGACGGCGTCGGTCCCCGCTGGCCCTGGTACTTCGAACCTACTTGCGAACTGCCGTAAGGATGTTCGGCCGGACTGGTCAACCGCAGGATGCAGAGTTGGCCGATCTTCATGCCCGGCCACAGGGTGATCGGCAGGTTCGCGACGTTGGACAGCTCCAGCGTGATGTGGCCGCTGAAGCCGGGGTCGATGAACCCAGCGGTCGAGTGCGTCAGCAGCCCCAGCCGGCCCAGCGACGACTTGCCCTCCAGCCGCCCCGCGAGGTCCTCGGGCAGGGTGAACAGCTCGAGCGTGGAGCCCAGCACGAACTCCCCCGGGTGCAGGACGAACGGCTCGCCGTCGACGGGTTCGACCAGCGTCGTGAGCTCGTCCTGCTGCTTGGCCGGGTCGATGTGGGTGTAGCGGGTGTTGTTGAACACCCGGAACATGCAGTCCAGGCGGACGTCGATGCTGGACGGCTGCACCAAGGCGTCGTCGTAGGGGTCGATGCCCAACCGGCCGGCGGTGATTTCGGCCCTGAGGTCGCGATCGGAGAGCAGCACGCGACGAGCCTAGCCGCTGCTCACCGCGGAGCGGTCAGTCGGCGAGATACATCTCCCCACCCTTGGGATATCCGCCGCCGGTGGTCGTGACGTGGACGTGGTCGTAGTGGCCGAGCCGGCTCGGTTGCGCCCCGCCCGGCGTGTAGTAGACACCGCGCCAGATCGCGTCCTGGATCCCGAACCGGCGCGCGTTCCTCATCACGTAGGCGACGATCTCGTCGCCCAGGGCGATGCCGTCGGCGCTCTGCGGGTTCGGGATCATCACGTCGAGCGCCAGACCGAGGGGATGCCAGGGCAGCGGATCCGGCCGCACCCCGCCGATCTCGTGGATCTGCGGGAATTTGGCGCTGATGCTGCGGGAGACCTGGATCGTCCTGACCTGCAGGCCCTGCTCCGGTGCGAGCCCGGCGGGCAAGAACCGCGACCTGGTGTGGTATCTCGACGCGGCGACGGGCTCAGCCGCGCCTTCGCCGCGGGACACGTCCGACGCGAGCACAATCGCCACCGGTTTTGCCGCGAAGATTTCCGGGCAGCACGGCGCACCGTCGCCGATAACGGGTATGGGGTCGTGCCGGGGGACGAATGGGCCGGCATCACCGGCCGCCGCGAAGAACGCCACCGCGGGGGCCAGCGCCGCTGCCAGGAGCAGCGGCGATTTGCGCCGCTTCTTGGCTAATCTGTGCCGACCCACCCCAGGCACATTACGACAAGATCACGAAAGAATAAACATCGGTTCGGGAATTTGCCCGTGGTCAGCCATTCCTCGCCGGCGTGCATTTGCCTCCCGGGCCGGACCGGCGCTGGGCCGTTGGCGTTCGGCCGCACCACTCGCCCGACGGATCCGCTGTTCGATGCTAATCTTCGATGCCGACACCGCCGATGTAGTTCAATGGCAGAACATCAGCTTCCCAAGCTGAATACGCGGGTTCGATTCCCGTCATCGGCTCCACATCAATCGCCCGTACCCGAGGCCCGCCCAACCGTCGTCGGCACCGGCAATGCAGTGCTACGAAGCCAATATTGCGCGCAGCATCGACAACATCTCGGAACGAGAGCCGGCGCCGAGCCGGCGACGGATCCGCGCCACATGGTGCTCGACGGTCTTGGCCGAGATGAACAGCTGACGGCCGATGTCGCGGTACGGCAAGCCCAGGAGGAGCAGCTCGGCGACTTCGCGCTCCCGCGCGGATAACGGCGACGCCGACGGCGGCTGGCGGGCCGCTTTCGGGGCGTCAGACCCGGGCTCGTCATCGGGTGTCTCCTCCACCGCGGCGACCAGCTTGAGATCACGGGCGACCTGCAACATGTCGCCCGATACTCGGGCATCCGGCGTCTGCAGCGCGGCTTGACCGGCAAGGCGGGTCGCATCCCAGGTCAACCCGAACTGGGCCAGGGAGCGGGCGGCCATGGTCACCTCGTCGGCGTCGACCTGGTCGGCAAGCACCCGCAGCCAGGTACGACCGGCACCCGCGAGCGCTTGGGCGAAGGCGCTCTGGGAGGCAGCCGCGGTCAGGGCCCGCCCGTGCGGGGCCACGGATTCCGGTGAACCGGTCAAGATTCCGGCGTGCACCCCCGCCCAGTGCAGCGGCACCGACCACAAGACCGGGTTGCCCAGCGAGTCCAACAATCCGAATGCCAGATCAAGGGTGTGGCGCAGCCGGGCCACCTGACGCATCCTTGCCGCGGCGACCCACAATTCGCCCAACGGCAGCAGGGTGAACATGTCGATGGAGTACTCGGCGAGCACCTCCATCGCCGCATACCAATGCTTCTGCAGCGCGCCGGTGTCGCCGTTGCGACGCGCGATCGCGGTGCGTAGCGTCGCCGCCCACAGCGCGTCGCGCCGATGCAGGTCGGCGGCCGCACCCGAGCAGGCGGCGTCGGCGTCGGCGCCGGCCGCGGCGAGCTGGCCGTCGCACATCTTCGTCCAGCCGAGCAGTAGCCGGTGCCGACGCTCGAAGAGCGTGTCACCGCCGCTGCGCACCGCGCGACCGATGATGCTGCGCGCCCGCACCGGATCGCCGCCGTGCAGCGCGGCCAGCGTGACCAAGGCGGCCGGGCTATCGGGGATGACTTCACCCATCGATCCGCCCACGGCGATCGCCTGGCCAAGCTTCGCCACCGCGACCGCGTACGGCTCTTCCATACTCATCAGCAGGCCTTCGGCGAGGCCGCGGGCGGCGCGGGCGGCAGCCGTGGGCGGCCCCTGTCCCGCGACCCGCAGTCCCGCCCGCGCCGCCGTGAGGTCTCCCGTCGCGGCCAGTGTGATCGCGCCGGCGGCGCTGACCACCGCGTCCGGGTAAGGCCCCAGCCAGCCGAACAACTCGGCCGCCTGCCCCGCATGACCGTCGTGGGCGGCGACGCTGGCCGCCACCCGCACCGCAGCGGCGCGTTCGGCAACATCGGCCGAACGCAGCAGGTCATCGGCCAAGGCCGCGGCCCCCGCGCAGTCTCCGGTCAGGGCCAGCGCGTCGGCCAGCCGGCACGACAGCCCTTCGGCGCCGGCGCCGACCGCCGCCCGGTACAGCCGCGCGGCCCGGCCGGACTCGCGTGCCTCGGTCGCCGCGCGGCGCAGGAAGCTCGCCAGATCAACGTCTCGCAGTCCGTGCTCGGCGAGGCGCAGCGCGAGGTCCGATGTCAACGTGGACATGGCGAGCTGGGAACGCAAAAGTGCGATCTCGACTTGGTGGTGATGCGCGTTGCCGACGAGCTGGGCAACCGCGTCGTGCACCGACCGGATGAAGCCCGGGCTGTGCGACGGCTCGATCAGCCCGCTGGCGCGCGCCCGGTCGACAAGCAGCAGCCCTTCGGTGGTCGAGATGTCCAGTGCCGCAGCAACATCGGCGGCGCCCAAACCGGGGCTCAACGACGCGATGAGCAGTGTGTCCAACGTCGACTCGTCGAGGCGGCGCAGCCGGTCGATCAACGCAAACTTGGCCGCCTGCAACGGCTCCTGCGCGGTCTCGGTCACCGCTCGCACCAAAAACGGCAGCCCCGCGGTGCTGTCCACAAGGTGGTCGGCGACCGTCAGTGGACCCAACGATAGGCGCGGGCCCTCCCGTTCGAGGGCTGCGGCCAGCGTCCGCAGCGTGGTGTGCTGCTCGCACGGTTCGGCGGCTACCACGACCGTCGCCGCGGGGTCAGCGATGCGCTCAACGAGCGCCAGCAGCTCGGCGTCGGTCAACAGTTGCGCGTCATCGACGACCACCGCCGCGTCGGGTCGGTCCCCGTCGCGCGGGGGGCGCGTCAGCACCGTCATCCCGGCACCGCGCAAGACGTCCCGAACGGCGGCGAGGACGGTGGTCTTCCCGGTGCCGATCCCCCCACTGACCAGAACTTTGACCGAGGTTGGCGCGCCGTCCGCCAGCGCATTGATGATGCGACGCGCGTCGGGTGAGACCTCGGCGGAGGCCGTGATGTCCGGAGTGGCCATGTTGGGGGCTACCTGGGTGTGGCGCGGGTGGGCGATAAGTGATCGGGGCGCAGCCACGCGCTCGTGGCCGGGTCGAGCGGCTGGTTCTCGGGTGGCCAGTGGCCAATGCGCGCCGGGCCGTCGGCGTCCGGCCCCCAGGCATGCGACCCGACCCCCAACCCGATCGAGTTGCCCATGGTGCACGTCCCTGTGTCGATTCGGGTGACTGCCGCCGGCGGCCGCTGCCTAGGCTAGCGCTCCCCCGCCGTGCCGGTCATGATAATCCCCGTAGGCTCCGTGATCCCCTAACAGGGCATCCCCTAACGCAGCGCCCGGGCGGGGTGCGCGCACACCGATCACGGCGGCGCCTTCGGCGGCTAGCATTCCGGGAAACGGCTGGGTGTTGGTGGTGGGCAGAAGTTGACGGTGACGGAGCACACGCTGGAGGCGTGTCATGGCAAATGCATTGCTTGACTTTGTGATGTCACTCGTACGCGACCCGCAAGCCGCCGCGCGCTATGCGGCAGATCCCGCGCAAGCGATTGCCGAGGCTCACCTGACGGGCGTCACCAGCGCCGATGTGAATCATTTGATCCCGATGGTGTCGGATTCGCTATCGATGTCCACTCCCGCCGGTACAGGCGGTACCGGCGGCGCCACCGAGCACGGCAATGTGTGGGCGAGCGGTGCGGCCACGGCCGCGTTCGACGCGTTCCCGGCGCATGCGCCGGTCCAAGATTCGGGGCCAGCCGAGGGGCACGGCCTGACCGGCCACCTCATCGATCACCCGCCCGCTGTCGGCGGCGAAGCGTCCGGGGCCGGGACGGATCCGCATCCAGCGCCAGTCGAGCTGCATGATCCATCGGCGACGATCGCTGCGCCCGACGAAATGCCTGATCAGTTAGTCCACGACGGCGGATTCGGGATGGACGGCCAGGGAGTATGGGATCACTCCGTCGCCGACAGCCACACCGCCGACAATGATCATCACGGATTCGGATTCGACCCACACTTCGGGTGATTTCGATTCGTTATCGACTTGGGCGACGACCGCAATTGTCGGCCGTTATGGTCCTGAAGTGGGGAAATGCTGTCGATGGGGGGTTATCCGACCAAGCTCCACCTTGTCCCTAACCACCCCCCTAATCCCCTAACGGCATGGGCTGAGTGATCCCGGCAAGGGCGCAAACGACTGGGGGATTCGGCCCCGTTACCGGCCTGGAACCAAGCGCCTAGCTTGAGTGTCGGAACGTCGGCGTAGCACCGGCAACGGCTCAAACGAGTCACACATCGAAAGGCACTGACGTGAGCTCTCTGATCGACTACATCCTTGACCTGTTCCGCAGCGAAGACGCGGCAAGGGCTTTCGCTGCCTCTCCGCAGCAGGCGCTGAATGACGCCGGGTTTGCTGACGTGTCCCCCGCCCAGGTCTCCTCCGCGGCGGCCAGCGCGGCGCCGGGGCTGGAACTAGGCGGCGGCGACCCCATCGTTGGTCTACAACAAGCGGTGGCCAGTCAGTTCGGTCTCGCGGCGGCTTCAAACGTTTCTGCGGCGGCTGGCGGTGAGGCTGCTGCTGGGCTCGGCGCCGACGTCGGTGCCGGCTTGGGTGGCGGCGCGGGGTTGTCCGATGCCGTGGGGCTGGACGCTCAGGTCGGCTACGGCGTCGGTGGCGGTTTTGGCGGTGAAGCCGGCGGTGGCTTTGGTGTCGGTGGTGGCTTTGGCGGCGAGGCCGGTGGTGGCTTTGGTGTCGGTGGTGGCTTTGGCGGCGAGGCCGGTGGTGGCTTTGGTGTCGGTGGCGAAGCGGGCGCGGGCATCGGGGGCGGATTTGGCGGCCAAGCCGGCGGTGAAGCCGGTGGGGGTTTCGGTCTCGGCGGTGACGCCGGATGGCAAGGCGGCGTTGGCGGCCAAGCCGGCGGCGAAGCCGGTGGAGGTTTCGGTCTCGGCGGTGACGCCGGATGGCAAGGCGGCGTTGGCGGCCAAGCCGGCGGTGAAGCCGGTGGAGGTTTCGGTCTCGGCGGTGACGCCGGATGGCAAGGCGGTGTTGGCGGCGAAGCCGGCGGAGGTTTCGGCGGCGGATTTGGCGGCCAAGCCAGCGGTGAAGCCGGTGGAGGTTTCGGTCTCGGCGGTGGCGCCGGGGCGGGCCTCGGCGGTGGCCTCGGTGGCCAAGCCGGCGGTGGCTTCGGTGTCGGTGGCGAAGCGGGCACGGGCATCGGGGTCGGATTTGGCGGCCAAGCCGGCGGCGAAGCCGGTGGAGGTTTCGGTCTCGGCGGTGACGCCGGATGGCAAGGCGGCGTTGGCGGCCAAGCCGGCGGCGCTTTCGGCGGCGGCCTCGGTGGCCAAGCCGGCGGTGGCTTCGGTGTCGGTGGCGAAGCGGGCGCGGGCATCGGGGGCGGATTTGGCGGCCAAGCCGGCGGTGAAGCCGGTGGAGGGTTCGGTCTCGGTGGCGACGCGGGCGCGGGCCTCGGCGGTGGCCTCGCTGGCCAAGCCGGCGGTGGGTTCGGTGTCGGTGGCGAAGCGGGCGCGGGCCTTGGCGGCGGCTTCGGCGGCCAAGCCAGCGGCGAAGCCGGCGGTGGCTTCGGTGTCGGTGGCGACGCGGGCACGGGCATCGGGGTCGGATTTGGCGGCCAAGCCGGCGGCGAAGCCGGTGGAGGTTTCGGTGTCGGTGGTGACGCCGGATGGCAAGGCGGCGTTGGCGGCCAAGCCGGCGGTGAAGCCGGTGGAGGGTTCGGTCTCAGTGGTGACGCCGGGGCGGGCCTCGGCGGTGGCCTCGCTGGCCAAGCCGGCGGTGGCTTCGGTGTCGGTGGCGAAGCGGGCACGGGCATCGGGGTCGGATTTGGCGGCCAAGCCGGCGGCGAAGCCGGCGGTGGCTTCGGTGTCGGTGGTGACGCCGTCGCGGGCCTCGGCGGCGGCTTCGGCGGCCAAGCCGGCGGTGGCTTCGGTGTCGGTGGTGACGCCGGATGGCAAGGCCGCGTCGACGGCCAGGCTGGTGGCGGCCTAGGGGGCGGCGGCCAGATCGCTGGCGGTAGCCGCGGCGACGCAGGTGGACGTGCCGGAGGTGGCTTTGGCGGCCAGGGTGGAGCTGGCGGCCAGGCCGGAGGTCGCGGACAGGTCGGAGCTGGTGGTCAGGCGAGCGCCGAGGGTGAGGCTGGCGGTGGCTTCGGCGGCCGCGTTGGCGGCGGCTTCAGCGGTCAGGCGGGCGGCGGCTTCAGCGGTCAGGCCGGCGGCGGCTTCGGCAGCCAGGCCGGCGGCCAGGTGGGCGGCGGAGCTCAACTCGGCGGCTCGTCGGGCGGCGTCAGTGTAGGCGGCCAGGCCGGCGCCGCCGGGGGCGCGACCCTCGGCACAGGCGGGGGCGCGTTCGGCACGGGTGGCGGCTCCGCTGTCGGCGGCGTCAGCGGCACTACCGCCGTGGGCGGTGCCGCCGGCGCTCAGGCGGCAGCCAGCTCGTTAGGCAATGTCGGCCTGGGCGCCCAAGCCAGCGCTGCGGGAAACGCGGCGCTCGCAGCCAACGCCGGCGGTCACGCCAGCTTCCTGGGCAATGAAAGCGCAGCGCTCGGCGGTGGCACCCAGCTGACCGGTGCACAAGGCGGATTCGCCGCGGGCGGCCAAATGGGCGGTGGCGCAGCGACCGCATCCGGTGCCGGCGCGCACGGCAGCATCCTCAACAGCGAAAGCGCCGCGCTCGGTGGCCATGCCCCGACGGCTCCCTCCACCGAAAGCGGTACGGCAACTCAGGTCGGTGCCGGTGGTGGCGCAGCGGTCGGCGCCGGCGGTAACGCGCAGGGAAGCATTCTCAGCCACGAGGGCGCTACGTTGGGCAGCGGTACGACGGCCGGCGGTAGTACCGGCCACGTCTCCGCAGGCCAAAGTGGCGTCATACACGACAGCAGCTCTGCCGCCACGGCCGCTGGCCACGCGGCGGTCGCGGGCGGCGGCTCCTCTGTCATTCAGAGTCCCAGCACCCCCGCGCACGCGGATCCGAACGCGGCGGCCGCCGGCCAAAGCGCGGCCTCGGTCGGCGCACACTCGGCCCTGCAGGGCACGTCGACGGTCGGGGACCCGTCCGGCCACACGGCGTTCGACGCGTCGGGACAGTCGGCCACTGACGCCTCGAGTCACTCGGTGTTCGACCACAGCAGCTACGACCCGGCGGCTTCGCACACGCCGGCCCAAAGCGACCCGATGACGCACCACCCGGTGGACCCGCACACCGGGTTTTGATCGGAGGCATTGCCGCGAACCGGCGGGGACCTTACGGGGTTCCCGCCGGTTGGTGGGCATACGGTGTTTCGGAGTTCAACGCAGAAAGTAGGGCGACCCGGTGACTCAGCCCGATGACCCGCGCCGGGTCAACGTGATCGTGGAACTGATCGATCACACCAGCACGATCGCCGACCTCAACGGCCGCGGCGACCTCCGCCAGCGGCTCGGGTGGGCCCGCGAACGCATCACCGACCCCCACATCCGGGTGGTGATCGCCGGCCAGCTCAAGCAGGGCAAAAGCCAGCTGCTCAACTCGCTGCTCAACATGCCTGTCGCACGCGTCGGTGACGACGAGGCCACGGTGCTGATCACGGTCGTCGCCTACGGCGACCCGCCGTCGGCGCGGATCGTCCTCGCAGGCCCCAACGGCCAACCAGAAACCGCTGACGTCCCGGTTGCCGAGCTGCAGACCGACCTGCGTCAGGCTCCCCAGGCCGCCGGCCGCGACGTGCTCCGGGTGGAGGTCGGCGCGCCCAGCCCGATGCTGCAAGGGGGGCTCACCTTCATCGACACGCCCGGCGTGGGCGGTCACGGCCAGCCGCACCTGTCGGCGACGCTGGGGCTGTTACCTGACGCCGACGCGATCCTCATGGTCAGCGACACCAGCCAGGAATTGACCGAGCCGGAAATGCGGTTCGTGCAGCAGGCCCATCAAATCTGTCCGGTCGGGGTGCTGCTGGCCACCAAGACCGACCTGTATCCGCATTGGCGCGAGATCGTCAACGCCAACATCGGACACCTGCAGCGCGCCCGGGTACCGATGCCGGTGCTTCCGGTGTCGTCGCTGTTGCGCAGCCACGCCATCACCCTCAACGACAAGGAACTCAACGACGAGTCGAACTTCCCGGCCATCGTGAAGTTCCTCAGCGAGGACGTGCTGGCCCGCCGCAACGACCAACTCCGAGACCAGGTGCTGGATGAAATCCGCTCGGCGGCAGAGCATTTGACGCTTGCCGTGCGCTCTGAGCTGGCCGCGCTCAGCGACGCCGACGTCGGTGGGCGGCTCACCGAGGACCTGGAGCAACGCAAACGCGAGGCCGAGGACGCGCTGCAGCAGACGGCGTTGTGGCAACAGCTGCTCAATGACGGGATCACCGACCTGACCGGCGACGTGGACCACGATCTGCGGGCACGCTTCCGGGCCATCACCGAGCACGCCGAACGGGTGATCGACTCGTGCGACCCCACCCGGCACTGGGCCGAGATCGGGGTGGACGTGGAGAACGCCGTCGCCACCGCCGTCGGCGACAATTTCGTCTGGGCCTACCAGCGCGCGAAAACCCTCGCCCAGGAAGTAGCCCGCGTCTTCGTCGAGGCGGGGCTGGGTGCGGTCGCGATGCCCGAGCTCAGCGCGCAAGCCATGGGCGCGGACTTCGGGCAGCTCAAGTCCCTGGCCCGGCTGGAGTCCAAACCCATGGGCAAAGGCCACAAGGTGGTGACGGGCATGCGCGGCTCCTACGGCGGCATGGTGATGGTCGGCATGCTGTCCTCGGTCGCCGGGCTGGGCCTTTTCAACCCGCTGTCGGTCGGGGCAGGGTTGGTGATGGGCCGCATGGCCTACAAGGAAGATAAGGAGAACCGGCTGCTGCGGGCCCGCAACGAGGCCAAGACCAACCTGCGGCGTTTCGTCGACGATGTGTCCTTCGTGGTCGGCAAGGAGTCGCGCGACCGGCTCAAGACGATCCAACGTCAGCTGCGGGACCACTACCGCGGTATCGCCAACCAGGCCACCCGCTCGCTCAACGAGTCGCTGCAAGCGACCATCGCCGCCGCGCGGTTAGAGGAGACCGAGCGCGATAACCGAATCCGCGAGTTGGAGCGGCAGTTGAACATCCTGACCCAGGTCACCGACAACGTCGACAAGCTCGCACCCGAGGTGACACGGGTGTGAGCACCAGCGAGCAGGTCCGCGCCATCCTGGGCGGAACCATTCGCGCCTACCAGGCGGAGCCGGCCTACCGCGAGCGGCCCGACGTCTTCCACGAATTGCATCGCATCGCCGCCCGGCTCAACGAGCCGATGCGCATCGCACTGGCCGGCACCCTCAAGGCCGGCAAATCCACTCTGGTCAACGCACTGGTCGGGGAAACCGTCGCGCCCACGGATGCCACCGAGGCGACCCGGATCGTCACCTGGTTTCGGCACGGCCCGATACCGAAGGTCATTGCCAACCATCGTGCGGGGCGCCGTTCTGATGTGCCGATCATGCGCGACGGCGGACTCGGCTTCGACCTGAGCAGGCTGAACCCTGACGACGTGGTTGACCTCGACGTGCAATGGCCCGCCGACGAGCTGATCGCCACCACGATCATCGACACGCCGGGGACCTCGTCGCTGGCGCGTGACGTCTCCGCGCGCACGCTGCGGCTCCTGGTGCCCGAGGACGGGATGCCTCGGGTGGACGCGGTGGTGTTCTTGCTGCGCACCCTCAACGCCGCTGACATCGCGCTGCTCAAACAGATCGGTGACCTCGTTGGCGGGGCGACCGGGGCGCTGGGCATCATCGGCGTGGCGTCGCGGGCCGACGAGATCGGCGCGGGGCGGCTCGACGCCATGCTCTCGGCCGAAGACGTGGCCAAAAGGTTCACCCGCGAGTTGAGCCAGACGGGCGTCTGCCAGGCGGTGGTGCCGGTGTCGGGGCTGCTGGCGCTGACTGCCCGCACGCTGCGCCAGTCGGAGTTCGTCGCGCTGCAAAAACTCGCCGGAGTCGATGCCGCCGAGCTGCATAAGGCCATGCTCAGCGCGGACCGCTTCGCCCGTCCCGACATCCCGTTGCCGGTGGACGCCGGCACGCGCGGCCGGCTGCTCGAGCGGTTCGGCATGTTCGGCATCCGGATCTCGATCGCCGTGCTCAAGGCCGGCGTCACCGACGCGGCCGGGCTCGCCGATGAGCTGCTGGAACGCAGCGGGCTGGTCGCGTTGCGCAATGTCATCGATCAGCAATTCGCGCAGCGCTCCGACATGCTCAAGGCACACACTGCGCTGGTGTCGTTGCGCCGGTTCGTGGAGGCGAACCCGATCGCGCGCACGCCACGCATCCTCGCCGACATCGACCCGTTGCTGGCCGACACCCACGCCTTCGAGGAGCTGCGCCTGCTCAGCCAACTGCATTCGCGCTCGACGGCGTTTCACGACGACGAGCTGGCGTCGCTGCGGCGCATCATCGGCGGTTCGGGAACCGACGCGCCCAGCCGGCTGGGGCTGGCCCCCGAGGCGCACCATGACGCGCCGCGGGCCGCGTTCGCCGCGGCCCAACGCTGGCGCCGCCGCGCCGAGCACCCGCTCAACGACCCGTTCACCACCAGGGCGTGCCGCGCGGCGGTGCGCAGCGCCGAAGCGATGGTGGCGGCTTTCGCCGCGCGCGATGGCGGCGTCCGGCCGCGGTGATGCCCCGACGCCCGCGATCGACGTGTGTGAATCGGATGACAACGCCGGCCTGCTATAGGTTGACTGCCGATACATTGTCGTGGCCGCGCATACGCACGCCGGCGGACACCTGAATTGGACGATATGTCAACGGAAGCAAGACGGGCGCTGGGGCTGTCGGCCGGGACCGCCAACCTGGCAGCCATAACGGCCGATCGGGCAGTGACACGCGCGTCGGTGCTGACGCTGTATCAACATCGCCCGCCCGAGGTGGGCGTTCCCTCCGAGAACCCCCACCTCGACGAGCCCGGCTTGGTGGTCACCGACTTCGTCGACCGGGTGGGAGACCCCGTCGGGATCGTGGCCGCCGACGGCTCCACCCATCGCGGCGAGGCGTTGCTCGCGGACGCGTTGCGTGCCCTCGCCTACGCCGCGACCGCCGGGCAACAGCTGCCGGAGGCGACGGCCGTGGCCTATCCCGCGCACTGGCGCCCCGCCGCGGTGGACGCGTTGCGCACGGCGCTGAGCCGGGTGCCGGAATGGTCGGGCGGTTCGGAATCCCTGTCGCTGATCTCGGACGCCGCAGGAGCGCTGACCGCCCTGCAGACCAACCCGGGTCTGCCCATCCGCGGGATCGTCGCCGTGTGCGACTTCGGTGCCAGCGGCACCAGCATCACCCTTGCCGATGCCACCAACGGCTACCAGCCCATCGGCGCCACGGTGCGCCACACGGATTTCTCCGGGGAACTGATCGACCAAGCCCTACTGGCCCACATCGTGGCGGATTTGTCGTCCGCGGGTTCCATCGACGTCTCGGCCACTTCGGCGATCGGATCGCTGACCCGGCTGCGGGCCGAATGCCGGGCGGCCAAGCAGCGCCTCTCGGCCAGTACGGCGACCACGCTGCCCGCCGACCTGCCGGGCTTCCGTGGGGATATTCGGCTCACCAGAACCGAACTCAACGAAGCGATCAATCAGCCGCTGGACCAGTTCGTCCATGTTCTACAAGACACGCTGGCGCGCAACGGGATCCGAGCCACCGACCTGGTTGCCGTCGCCTCGGTGGGCGGTGGCGCGGCGATCCCCGAGGTCACCACGCGGCTGTCCGAGCAGTTTCGCGTGCCGGTCATCACGTCACCGCGGCCGCAGCTGGCCGCCGCCACCGGTGCCGCGCTGCGGGCCGCACGCGGGCCGGCCGACGACAGCGCAACGAAATTGGCCGCCGCGCCACGCGTGGCGGCGCCACCGGCACTCGCGGAACCGACCCTGCTGGACGTGGTGCCGGTGTCCGCTGCCATGCCCGCTCTGGCGTGGTCTGAGGCGGGCGACGAATCGGGGATGATGCCCCTGGCCGCCGACGAGCCTCCGGGCTGGGCCGGCGATCACGCTCCAGCGCCATCCGCCGCGCCGCCGTTTCAGTTCGGCGACGAGACCGGTCACGCCCGTCCCGAGCTGCGGTTCGGGGAACAACCCCTCCCCGACGAGGGCCGCCGCGCCGACATCGCCTGGTATCGGCGGCCATTGGTGCTCGTTCTCGGTGCGGCCGCGGCGGTGCTGGCCCTCAGCGCGGTGATCATGCTGGCTCTGAGCCACGGTTCCACCAACACACCCGTCGCACCGACACCCGGCGTCGCCACCACGCCGCAAACGTCACCGCCGCCTTCCCCGGTGCAGACAAACCCGGCCCCGGCGCAGCAGGCCCCCGTGCAGCCCAGCACGGCCGCACCGGCTCCACCGCCGCCGGCGAGCACTCAGCCGGCGCCGACCACCACCGAACCGCCGCCGACCACCACCGAACCGCCGCCGACGACTACCGAGCCGCCGACGAGCACTCCGTCGACAGCCACGACGTCGCCACCGGCACCGCCACCACCGTCTACGGACAATCCGCCGACATCGGTTCAGGTACCACCGATTCCGCGCATACCCCGGATCCCTGGGATCCCGACCATCCCGCCGATCCCGTAGCCCGGGTCCCGCGCCGCTGCCGGGGAAAAGCGCTTGGGCGACAACACGTCTGTGCAACACTCGAGGACAAATGGCCCTGCTGTTGCTCATCCTCAAGGTCGCGGTGATCGCCCTCATCGTCGGCGGCGTCGTCGCGTTGATCGTCCGCGGGGTGCGGCGCTCACGGGCGAACAGGCTGGATCCGCACTGGCGAGGGCGCGGCATCCAGCCCGGTTACGAGGCGTCCGTTTATGGCGCGATGCCGAGCACACCGCTTCCCGAGTGGGCGTACTGGGACGACGAGGACGACGAAGCCCACGACGACGGCCGCTCTCCGCGCGGCTGAATCCGGGCCTCACACGTCCTCGACACCACTTCGGCGGACCCGCCATGCCGCGCGGCTGAAGCCCCAGCACAGGGCGTCATTTCTCGGACTAAACCCCCGTGGCCGAAACGTGACCGATGCTTGATCAAATACTAACGCGCCCTTGCGCTTCCGCTGGTCAGCGGGGATTTACGATCCTCCTATTACAACGGTGTCAGTTAACAGGAATCGGAGCCATGCGAGCGGACGTTCGGTGTGTTCTTGCGGCGGTCGGGATCGCCGCGGGTGTGGTTGCGGGGCCTGCAGGCACCAGCGATGCGGCGGCGAATCAGCCGCATGATTTCGCGATCGCGTCGGTCCTGCCGGCGCGGGGTGCGACGGTGGGGGTGGCGCACCCCGTCGTGGTGACGTTCGACGCCCCCGTCGCGAACCGGCACGCCGCCGAACGCGCCATCGCGGTCACGTCCACGCCCGCGATGACGGGCAGGTTCGAATGGCTCGACAACAAGGTCGTGCAGTGGGTCCCCGCCCACTACTGGCCGGCGCACAGCACGGTGGCGCTCTCGGTGGACGGCCGGTCCACGGAATTCAAGACCGGCCCCAAGGTCATCGGCATCGCCAACATCACCGACCACACGTTCAAGGTGAGCGTCGACGGCGTCGACGCGACCCCGCCGCCCACCCCGCATCACCGGCCCCACTTCGGCGAAGAAGGGGTGCTTCCCGCGTCGATGGGTAGGCCGGAGTATCCGACGCCGGTCGGCAACTACACCGTCTTGTCGAAAGAGCGCTCGGTGCTTATGGATTCGAGCAGCGTCGGCATCCCGGTCGACGATCCCAACGGTTATCTGCTCAACGTCGACTACGCCGTCCGGATCACCAACCGCGGCCTGTTCGTGCATTCGGCCCCGTGGGCCGTTCAATCGCTGGGGCTGGAGAATGTGAGCCACGGCTGCATCAGCCTCAGCCCCGAAGACGCCGAGTGGTACTACAACACGGTCAATGTCGGCGACCCGGTGATCGTCAAGCAAGACCTCTGGGAGCGGCCTCCGTCCTGAGGAGGCCCCGATCAGATCTGCGCATTCGATCGTTCCTCCCCACCCCGCGAGCGTGAAATTAGTTTCACGCTCGCGGTCGACTGTGAAACCAATTGCACGCTCGACGACGTCAAGCAACGAACCCCATAAGAAAGGACCCGCTGGTGGCCGCCAGCGGGTCCTTCCGGTTGGGAGGGATGGGGTCAGTGCGCGCCCGGGCCGGGCGCGACCGGCTGACCGGGCTGGGGTCCGCCGGTCGGCGCCGCTCCCGTCGGCGCGTCCTTGACGCCGGACATGTCGATGAGCGGGGCACCGGCGATCCCGTCGAGGGGCGCGCCGGCGGCCAGCGGCCCACCGAGTGCGACCAACGGAGCGCCGGCCGGCACCACCGGGGCGATGGGCAGCGGCGCACCCAGCGGCAGCGGCAGCGGGGCGCCCAGGGGCAACGGCACGGGGGCGCCCACCGGCAGCGGGCCGGGCACCGCCAATGGGACACCGGCCATGTCGGTGAGCGGCGCGCTGGCGGCGCAGACCTCCGCGGTCGGCGCTCCGCCCGCGGCCGCCGCCCCGCCGGCGGCACCGGCGGCCCCCGGTCCGGCCAGCGGCGCGCCGGCCTCCCCGGCCTGCCCCTGGATGCAGGCGTAGCCACCCGTCTTCAGGGGCGCGGCTGCCGCATCCGGGCTCAACGCGAGTGCGGCTCCGCACAACCCAAGGCTGGCAACTACTTTCATGTTGAACCGATCGACGATCGCCATCAGCGTCGACTCTCCTTTATTCGCGCTCACATAACCATCTGGTGCAGCAGACCCGCGTAGCCGTCTTTTCGGCGACCGAGCCAATTGTCGTCAGCCGCCATGAAACGCCGGACGCGCCGCACCGCGCCGTTTCCAAACGGTGACGTCACAAGGGCGTCACGAAGTCGGTTGTGGCCGTGCGGCTCTGCCGACGCCGGCGGCGGCCGGCCGGGCGATTCTGCGCAGCTCATTCACAGCGAATTTTCGGCAATCCAACATGTCTTGGAGGTTCTATAGAGGTAAACGGATGGTGAACGAGGAGAGGGAGGGTTCCCATGTGGGGACAGCGGGTCTATGGCCGATTCATCAAGACAGCGTTCCTGGTTGGCCCCTTGCTCGTCGCCGGGGTGATGTGGGCCGGCCCGGCGCAGGCCGACGCCACCAGCTTCGTCAACGACCTGCACAAGGTGGGGATACATGCGGTCACCGGCGGCGACGAAGCGCTGGTTCAGATGGGTTTGAACCTCTGCCAGCAACTGTCGTGGGGCGCTTCGCCCTCGCAGCTCGAGGGCCTCGCGGTGCAGCGCTCGGGCAGCAGGCAGGGCGCACGGGGGATCACGCCCCAACAGGCCGACGACGTCGTCGGTTTTGCCGTGCGTGATCTCTGCCCGAACGCATAGCGGTCGCTCCCCGACCCGCCGGCCGACGGCGAAAACGCGGCCCGGCGGTCGGTCTTTGCCGACTATTCATCGTCGGGATTTCTCTTCCGCAACGTGTCTCACGGCACTTTCGTGTAAAAGTGCATCATCCGAATCGGGCACGGGACGAAGGAGAGAATCGAATGGCAGCACAGCGGCCCTATGGCCGGTTCATGGGCGCGGCCCTCGTAGGCCCACTGCTGGCCGCGGGGATCGGATGGGCCAGCCCTGCCCGGGCCGACCAGACTGCCTTTCTCAATGACCTGCACAACGCCGGCATCCACGCCGTCAACGGCGGCGACGAGGCACTGCTGCAGATGGGCGCGGACCTGTGCCAGCAGCTTTCCTGGGGCGCCTCCCCGCAACAGCTGGAGGGCCTGGCGATCCAGCGCTCGGACGCCGACCAGGGCACCGGTGGGATCAACGGCCGGCAGGCGGCGGACGTCGTCATCTTCGCCTTGCGGGATCTGTGCCCCAACGCCTAAACGGCGTGGGGCGCTAGTCGCAGGGGCGGAAGACCGGCAGGACCCGGTATTTGGCGGTGAAGCTGGCCTTCTCGTATTCGTCACCGACCTCGCCGTCACACGCGATCACCGTCGGGCCGTCGACCGCAGCGAAGCTGAACTCCGGCACCTGCAGTTCGTGGTAGAGCGGGCTGCGCTCCAACCGCCCGAGCGCGAGCGCGGCCAGGATCCTGGTGCGGGCCCACGGCCGGCCCGCCTCGAGCATGCGGACGTCGATGAGCCCGTCGTCCATGCGGGTCCGCCGCGCCGGGGCGAACCCGGTCGGTAGGTACAGCGAGTTGCCGAGGAAGAAGAGCGACGTCAGCAGCGTCTTGTTGTCGTATGAGATCCGCACGGGCTGGTCGTGGCGCAGCGTGTGCAGCATCGCGTACAGACCGGCCAGCGGCTTGCCGATGCGTTTCTCGAGTTTTTCGCGCTGCTGCACGAAGGTCGGGTAGGCGCCGATGCTGGCGGTGTTGAGGACCATCTGAGTTTCGTTGAGGCACACCAGGTCCACGCACGCGACGCTGCCGCGGCGGATCGCGTCGACCGTCTTGGCCACGGTGTCGCAGCCGATGTCCTTCGCGAAGTGGTTGAACGTGCCGGCGGGAAACACGGCCAGCGGCAGCCCGGCCTCGATGGCCACGCCGGCTGCGGCCGCCACGGTGCCGTCGCCACCTCCCGCCGCGAGCACCTCGGCGCGCGCGGCGGCGTCGCGCAAGACGTCCTCGGGGTCGTCGTCGGGGCCCAGCTCCCGGATGTCGACCTTCGGCAGCGCTTCGCGCACCTCGTCGACGACGCGTGCCCCGGTGCCGCTGCCCGACTCGGGATTGATCACCAGCACCACCCCGGAACCGTCGGGCCGTTCGGGCGTCGCGACGCGAAGGGGCTCGGTCGTGGGCAGCGCGGTTTCGACGATCGGCGGGACGAGCCGACCGCCCAGCACCGCCAGGCCCGCCCCGATGCCGAACCCGGCGACGACATCACCCGGGTAGTGCGCGCCGGTCACCACCCGCGACAGCCCGACCAGCCCGGCCAGCAGCGCCAGCCCGAACCCCAGCATGGGGTTCTCCAGACCCACCCCGACCGCGAACGCGGCCGCGCTGGCGGAGTGCCCCGACGGGAAGGAGTTCGACGTCGGCCGGCGGCGGACCTGCCGGACCAACGGCACCAATTCGTACCCCGGGCGCGGGCGGCGGCGGATGCGCTTGGCGACCTGGTTGGTGACCAGGCTGGTGGCCGCGAGCGTGGCGACGCCGCGCGTCGCGCCGCGCTGGGCGCTCGGCTTTCCCGAGGCCATCAGGGCCGCGGCGATGGCCAGCCACAACTTCGAGTTGTCGGCCGCCCGGGTGAGCGGCGGCATGATCGCGTCCAGCAGCGGGGTGTCGGTCTCGGCGATCGCTTCGAAGACCTCGCGGTCCAGGGTGCCGAGGCCCCGGGTGATCTGTTCGATGCCGCGTCGCCTGGGCCGCCTGTTCATTCGCTACACCCTAAATTGGTTGGCGGACATGGACGCAGCGGGCTACTTCGAGGCATGGCGGGCCAACGCCGCACGGCGGGGTGTGGCCCCGGACGTCGTCGCGGAGGTCGCCGGGCGGCACGCCATCACCCCGGCGAGCTTCCGGGTTCTCGGGCGCATGGCTCAGATCACCGACCCGGACGGCAAGTCCTTCTTCCTGCTGCCGCGGGGCACCAGCGGCGCCGACGCCCGCGCGGCGGTGCTCTGCACCTACATCCTGAACGCGGGCACCGGCTACGGCCGCACGGGGACGCGGCGCACCGATTTCCCCCCGACGCCCTACAGCGCCGCCGAAGTCACGCGAATCATGCTGCGGCAGAAGGCAAACCGCTGGAGCTACACCCGCGACGTGAGGTTCGTCGACCGCAACGGCGGGCGGCTGGTCGCGACGCCGAACGGCATCCTCATGGGGCTGGGCGGCAACTGGATCCAGCGGCAGTTCTGCCGCCGCGGCGGCACCACCTGGGGCGACATCTTCATGGTCAACCTCGGCACGCTCACCGACCCCGCGGCGTGGCTGCGCCGGATCGTCGAGTCCGGGCATGCCTGGTACCTCGGCGCCGGTGGGAGGCCGGTGGAGAGCCGCCTGGACCTGGACCGGTTGCTGCACCACGAAGAGCGCCACTGCCGGCAGTGGGCTTCCAAGGGTTACGCGGGCATGCTTGCCGGCTACGGCCGCGAGCTGGTCCGCGAATACGCCTTCGGCGCCATCAACCGGCTCGAGGAGGACGCCGGCCTTGCCGACGGCGGTTACAGCGCGTGAATGCCGTGGTAGAGCAGCATCGCACCGATCACCACCAGGACGGCCGCGAGCAGGGCGGCGTTGTTCCGGTCCATCCAGTCTTTGAGCCGCGCCAGTGTGTCGTCGAGGCGGCTGCCGGCCGCCGCGTAGGCCAGGATCGGGATGGCGACGCTGGATGCCGCGATGGCGACGAAGAACGCGGCGGCCACCCAGTCGCCGACGAGGCCGAGCCCGGCAGTGCCGATGCCCAGTCCGGCGGGGACGCAGATGAGCAGCACGTCCGGGCGCACCACGGCGAGCACCGCCCCCATGATCCCCGCGCGGGCCGGGGTGATGGTGGCGAATGAACGCATCCAGGCCGGGGACTCGGCGTGGCCGCGCCGGTTCAGCCATTTGTAGATGCCGTACACGATCAACGCCGACCCCAGGACGACGCGCAGCCACGACGACCACCGCGGCGGCGACTTGTCCAGGCCGCCGAGCAGGTGGGAGGTCGCGACGGAGAGCGCCGTCAGCGCGGCCAGGCTCAGCGCCCAGCCACCCAGAAACGCCAGGCCGCTCGGCCGGGGCCGCGGCGCCTGCAGCACCAGCACAGCAGGGATGACCGTGAGCGGCGAAAGCGAGACGACCAGCCCGAGCGGAACGAGCCCGGTCAGCACCGTGCCCCAGCTTCCTGCCATGGGCTGCAATCTACAGGGCGCGAATCCCGTTGTGGAGCACGAACAAACCGATCAGAACAAGGATGATCGCGAGCAGCACCGCGTGATGTTCTTCCATCCAAACCTTGAGGCGCTCCAGCGCGTCGTCGAGGCGGTCCCCGGCCCAGACGTAACCCAAGATCGGAAGCGCGACCGTCGACGCGGCGACGACGAGATAGAACGCACCGGCCAGCAACTGGCCGCCGACACCAAGGGTGCTGTTACCGATGGCCAGTCCGGCCGCGACGCAGACCAGGAGCACCTCGGGCCGCAACGCCACCAGCACCGCGCCGGTCACCCCGGCTCGCCCCGGGGTCAGCGTGGAGAACGAGCGCATCCAGCGCGGCATGTCGCCGTGCCGATGCCGGGTCAGCCAGTGGTAGGCGCCCAGCGCGATCAGCGCCGACCCCAGCGCCACGCGCAGCCAGGACGCCCACGTCGGCGGCGCCTTGTGCAGGCCTTCGAGCAGCCCCGAGCCGCCGACGAACACCGCGGTCAGGGCGACCAGGCCCAGCGCCCACCCGGCGAGGAACGCCAAACCGGTGGGCCTCGGACGGGGCGAGTGCAGGACCAGCACCGCCGGGATGACCGTGATCGGCGAGAGCGCGATGACCGCCGCCAACGCGACGAGCTTGGTCAGCACCGAACCCCAACTTGCGTCCACGGTCAGCAATCATCGCATCTCATAACCGGTTTCGGCGCAGCGTCCAGGCGGGGACCCAGTGCGTCACGGTCTTGCGCTCGGAGCCGTAGGCCACCGGGTAGGTCACCAGCCCCCACCAATCGCCCTGCTCGCACAGGCCCCAGCAACTGAGCAGACCCTCGACCACCTTGTGCAGTTGCAGACCGTTGGGCTGATAGCGACCGGAGCGGTGCGGCTCGCGCGGGAACAGCACCGTCAGGTCCACCAGCACGGTGATCGGCGGGCGCACCCCCCCAAACGGGCTGCGGGCCGGGTGGGCGGTGTACCCGATGGACGCGAACTGCCCCATCGATCGATCATACGTTCGAATGGCCGCCCGGTTCGTCGAGTTCTTCGTTTTCGAGCCCCGGCCCGGGCCCGCCGATATAGTCGGCTCAGCTACCAAGGGGAGGTCACATGAAGTTGGCTTGCGCCGCCGGCCTATTGGCGCTGGCCGGGCTGCTCACCACCGGGGTGGGCGTCGCCGGTGCTGACGAGATCGAGGTCGAGGGCAACTACTCGAGCCAGGCCGGCTGCGAAGCGGACGCCCCGCACGTCGAGCTCATGCACAACGACAACCTGTACACCCATTGGGACTGCCGCCTGGGCTCCGACGGGTTCTGGCACGTCTGGCTGCTCAACTGAGCTTCGGCCAGCGGCGGGGCCGTCCTCCGCTTCTGGCACCATAGCGGCGTGCGGAACCCGCTTCGCCGCCCGCCGTCCGCGCTGGACCCGCTGCTCGTCGGGCTGCTCGCCGTCGCGGTGAGCCTGGGTGGCGCGTCGCGCCCGTCGTTCTGGTACGACGAGGCCGCAACCATCTCGGCGGCCTACAGCCGTTCCCTCGCCCAGTTGTGGCGGATGCTCGGCAATGTCGACGCCGTGCACGGCGCGTACTACCTCCTCATGCACGCCTGGTTTCAGGTTTTTCCGCCCACCGAGTTCTGGTCGCGCGCGCCGAGCGGGCTGGCCGTCGGCGGCGCCGCCGCCGGAATCGTGGGGTTGGGCAAGCAGTTTTCGTCGCGCACGGTCGCGCTGGCTACCGGCGTCTTCTGCGCCATCCTGCCCCGGACGACCTGGGCGGGCATCGAGGCCCGCCCCTATGCGTTGTCGATGATGGCCGCCGTGTGGCTGACGGTGCTGCTGGTTCGCGCCGCGCGCCGCGACACCGGCTGGCTGTGGGCGGCTTACGGCGCCGCCCTCGCCGCGTCGATCGCGCTCGAGGTATACCTCGCCCTGCTGGTGGCCGCCCATCTGGTCCTCCTCATCGTGTCACGTTGCGCGCGAACGGTTTTGCTGCGGTTCGCCGCCGCGTCAGCTGTCGCGGTCGGCGCCATGGGGCCGTTCCTGCTGACGGTCGCCGGGCAGGCGCATCAGATCAGCTGGATCGCGCCGATGGGTCGCCGGACCCTCGAAGACGTGGTGGTGCAACAGTATTTCGAGCGCAGCCCGCCGTTCGCCGTGCTGTCGGCGCTCGTAATCGCGGCGGCTGTCGCGTTGTGGCTCAGCGGATCTGCCGCCCTGGCGCGGGCCGACGGGCAACTGCTGGCCCTGGCGGCCGCGTGGCTAACCCTGCCGACCGCGGTCATCCTGGCCTACTCGGCGGTGGTGCATCCCATCTACACCCCGCGCTATATGACGTTCACGGCGCCGGGAATGGCGCTGATCCTGGGGGTCTGCGCCGCGGCGGTGACGGTCCGGCCGTGGCGGACGGCGGCCCTGGTCACGCTCTTCGCCGCCGCCGCGACACCGAATTATCTCTTCGCGCAACGTAACCCGTACGCCAAGTACGGGATGGACTACAGCCAGGTAGCCGATCTGATCAGCGCGAAGGCCGCACCCGGCGATTGCCTGCTGGTGAACGACACGGTGACGTTCATGCCCGCCCCGATGCGCCCGCTGCTGGCGGCGCGCCCGGACGCCTATCGCAAGCTGATCGACCTCACCCTGTGGCAGCGGGCCACCGACCGCAACGACGTCTTCGACACCAACCTCATCCCGGAGGTCGTCGCGAATCCGTTGAGCCACTGCGGCGTCGTGTGGATCATCACCCAGGGCGACCCGTCACAGCCGGCGCACGAGCAGGGCCCGGCGATCCCACCCGGCCCGGTCTACTGGGCGACCCCCGCCTTCGCGGTCCCGCACGACCTGGGCTTCCGGCTCGTCGAGCGTTGGCAGTTCAACCTGGTTCAGGTGTTCAAAGCGCAGCGCTAGTCACCAGATGCGGATGTAGTCGACCAGCATCGAGGCCGGGAAGGTGCCCGCAGCCGGATCCCCGGCGCCGACACCTCCCACGGCGAGGGTGAACATCGGCGTCATCCAGTAGCCGGGAATGTTGAACGGCCACCGGAAGTCGTCCGGGGCGCCGCCGGCGACGTGGATGGGCTTGTTGGGAACCTTGAAGTACTCGGCGCCGTCCCGCGCGAATTCGAATCCCTCTTCGCCCCAATGCATTCGCCAGGTGTGCCAGTTGCTGTCAACCAGCCCGGGGATCGACTTGCCCTCCCAGGTCTTGCCGTTGGACGCCGCGTGCACGGTGGTGCCCGGCGCCCACTGGCCGTTGCCGTACCACTCGAAGATGTCCACCTCGCCGTCGGGCAGCGGGTCCTCGTTGACGCCCCAGAACGACGGCCACAGGCCGGGGTACAGGCAGTCGAGCTTGATCCGCGCCTCCCAGGTCTGGTTGATCATGCTGCGGAAGTTGCCTCGCAGCTTGCCGCTGTAATAGGTGTTGCTCAGCAGATCGTGGGTGGCGCAGAGGACGAGGTTGGAATGCCCGTCCTGGAACACGTTTTGGCGATCGTCGCGATAGATGCCCTCGACCGGCGGGAACACGTCGTCCTGCCAGGTCTGGATGGTCCACTTGCCGGGATCGGGAGGGGAGCCCGCGGGCCCGTCGAACTCGTCGGCGAAGATGTACGGCCCGCCCGGGCCGGCCGACGGGGGCGCCTGCGGCGCCGGCGGGGTGGCCCAGGCGCCGGGCAAGCGCATCGCCGCCCCCAGCATGCCGAGCCCCGACATCAACATCATGCTGCGACGATCCATCTACAACCCACCAATCGTGAAAGCCGTGTTTCGACCCAAGCCCGCCACCCCCAGGCAACCTTTGCAAACGGTGTTATGAAACCACGCGCCGGGGTGGCGTGCACCCCGCACCGGGCCCGTGGCGGCGAGTTTTTGCCTGCTGGGCACGACGCGGTTCAGCGGGAACCCGGTTCGCTGAGCTTGACCAGGGTCTTGCCGATGTTGACCCCGGTGAACAGGCCGTTGAGGGCGTCGACGCACGACTCGATGCCGTCGAAGATGGTCTCGCGGTGCCTGAGCCGGCCCTCGGCCTCCCACTGCCGCAGCGCGGCGAAGGCCTCGTCGAAGCGGCCCCACTGGTCGAGGGCGTTGAACCCCTGCATCAACGCCGTCTTGGAGAGCAGGTTCACATAGTTGGCGGGCCCCGGGTGCTCGCCGGTCAGGTAGCTGGAGATGACCCCGCACAGCACCACCCGGGCGCGCGGGGCCAGGCGGCCCAGCACCGCGTCCAGGATCGGCCCGCCCACGTTGTCGAAGTAGACGTCGACGCGCTGCGGGCAGTGTTGCTTGAGCGCCGCCGTCAGGTCGTCGTTCTTGTAGTCGATGCAGGCGTCGAAGCCGAAGTCCTCGACCACCGCCCGGCATTTCTGTGGCCCGCCCGCGATCCCCACCACCCGGGCGCCGGCGATCTTGGCGATCTGCCCGGCCACCGATCCGGTGGCGCCCGCGGCCGCCGAGACCACGACCGTCTCCCCTTCCTTCGGCCGGCCGATGTCGGTCATCCCGAAATAGGCGGTGGCGCCCGTCGGCCCGTACACCGACATGATCGCCAGCTGGTCGTCCTCGCCCGGGATGGGCGTGCTGAACAGGTCGTCGCGGATGATCGCGTACTCGGAGAAGCCGGTCAACGTGGTGACGACGTCGCCGACGGCGTAGGCGTCGCAGCGCGATTCCACCACTTCGCCGATCCCGGCGGCGCGGATGACCTCGCCCAGCTGCACCGGCGGAAGGTAGCTGGGCTGGTCGTCGAGCCACGTGCGGGCGGCGGCGTCGATCCCGACGTAGGTGGTGCGCAGCAGCGCCTCGCCCTCCCCCGGTTCGGGCGCCGGGGTGGTGAGCAGCTCGGTGTCACCGGGCCGGACAAGCCCGGTGGGGCGGCGACGCAACACGACCTGACGGTTCGGCAACTCGGGCACGAACCAGAAACTACCGAACCGCGCGAAACCACCGACGCGAATGGCATATTCAACCCATGGCAGCAAACGACGACCCGGAGGATCGGATCCGGGAACTCGAGCGCCCGCTCGCCGACGCGGCGCGGGCGTCCGAAGCGGGCAGCGCGCAGCCCCCCGCCCAGCCTTACCCGCCCGGGCCGGGCGGGCCCGCCTCCCCAACGGCCCTCGGGCAACCGCGCGTGGTGGATCCTGGGCACGGTCATCGTCATCGCCGTGCTGGCCCTCGCCGGTGGCATCGCCGCCTTTGCGGCACACCAGCTTTCCGGGGTCCGCTCCATCATCAGCTCCCCGCCGACCATCACCGACACGTTCGGTCCGTCGCCCAGCACCCCGCGCGGAACCGCCCCGTCCACCACCCGGGCCAGGACGCCCAGCCCGTCGACGTCGCCGACCGCGCCGCCGGGCGCCAGGATCAGTGTCTCCGGAATCGGCGAGAACCGGACGATCGCCTGCAACGACAACGTGATCAGCGTCAGCGGGGTGTCCAACACGGTGGTGATCAGCGGCCACTGCGCCAGCCTCACCGTGTCGGGCGTGCAGAACGAGATCACCGTCGACGCCGTCGACAGCATCGAAGCCTCCGGCTTCAACAACAAGGTCACCTACCACACGGGCACGCCGAAGGTCAGCAACTCCGGGGGATCGAACGTCGTCGAGCAGGGCTGAGGCCGCGCGCCGGCCTACGAGCCTTGCGGGGCCCCGCCGGATTCGTGGCCGGATTCGTCGCCGGGCGAGTCGCCGTCGAGGACGCTGACGGCGATGCCGTACGGCAGGAACCGGACCCTGCGGTTGGGGTCGACGTTGTCCTTGTTGGCGCGCAGCGCGTCGAGCTCGGTCGCATAGACCTGTTCGACGTGCGCGCCGCCGTCGGCGCCGGTCGTGTAGATGGCCCACACGCCGTCACCCGCCTCGCCCGCGGTCTCGGGCTCGGGGCGTGGGCGCCGCGACAGGTCGTCGAAGAACGACGACCACCCGGGCCGGGCTCCGGGAGCCGCCACGAACTTGCTGACCCGCTCGAACACCTCGCGCAGGCCCTCGCTGCCCTCGCGGATCATCCGATCGATCTCTTCGGGATCAAACCCGAACCCACCGTATTCGCCCACGCGACCTCCTCGCCGCTCATGCCGTCACCGCCCAGTGTGCGCGCCGGCGCGGTCGCGCGCCACGTCCTCAGCGTCCCGGCGGCGGCGGTGGGGTGATGGGGATCGGCACCGTCACGAATGGGAAATGCAGGTACATCGTCACCGGGGGCATGGCGCGGCGCGTTGGACCCGGGCCGGTCCGAGGTCAGCGAAAACAGCACCACGCCGGCGACGACGGCCGCGATCCCCACCAGCGCGCTGCCGGCGAGGAACATGGGCCTGCGCCGGCGCGGGATCACCTCGTCCTCGTCCGCGACGGCACTGTAGGCCAGCGCGCCGGGGTCCGCGTTGCCCCAGACGTCGAGGTAGGTCGGGCCGAACGGCTGCGGGCTCAGCTCTCCGGTGCCCGGGTCCAGCGCGTACGCCAGGGCGGCCGTGGACGAGGCGAACAGCGGCGCGTTCGCCGACGCCAGCGCCGCCCCGCGGGCCAGCGCCATCTCCGGTTCCTCCGGAGCCGTCACCTCCAGCGGGGTCGCCTCCTCGAGCGCGGGTTTGACGGCGACGATGTCCGTGCCGCAGCCGATCAGGAAGGCGCCGTCCGCCCGCGTTCCCCGCGCGTTGAGCCCGGCGACCATCGCCGCCAACTCGGCGGCCACCGGCCCCTGCCGCGGGTGGGCCAGCTGCCGGCGGTGCAGGTCGACGATCGAACCGTCGGTGACGTCGACGACGGCCAGGGTCGCGGTCTCGGGTTCCACGAACAGCATCGCGATGTACTCGTAGTCGAGCGCGGACCCGACGGTCTGGGCGAGGGCGGCCGCCGCCAGCAACGGGGACACCAGCATCACGCTGCCCATGCCGTTGCGGGCCATCGCATCCCGCAGTGCGCCCACACCGGCGGGGTCCGTCCAGGTCACTCCGGTCGACACCAAGTGGTAGCCGCCCGCAAGCGCGCCTTCGCGGGTACCGCCGATGGCAGCAAGCACTTGGTCGACCGCGCCGGCGGTCACCGGGTCGCCGCCGGTGGCGGCGACCTCGAACTCGTCCTGTTCGACGGTGACGCCGTCGGCGTCCTGCCCCTCGATGACCACCAGGCGGACCGTCTCGGGAGCCATTGAGACCCCCAGCACGATGTCCACGTACGCCTCCACAGTCCGCTGATTTCTCCGCGGCCCCGCGTGAGGGCGCCGCGGGATGAACCCCGCCCGACCGGGTGACACCAAACCTACCCGCGCGGGCGCGGACGCGCTCATGGAGCGCGTTCAGCAGGAACGCTTCGGGCGGGTGGGGCGGCTAGTAGCCCGGGCTCAGGAACGGATTCTGGGAGTTCCCCGGGTACTGCGGGTACTGCTGCGGATACTGCGGATACGGGGTGTACTGCGGCGCCTGCGTCTGCGGGGCCTGCGTCTGCGGAACCTGGATCGGAATCGGCACCGGCAGCAGCGGGACGTGGATCCACTCGGTGGTCATCGGCACCGTCGACGTGGTGGTCGTGGTGGGCGTGGTGGTCGATGGCGGGGGCGGCGTCTCGGTCGTGGTGGTCGGTGGCGGTGGCGTCGTCACGGCCGTCGTGGTCGGCGCCTGAGTCGACGGCGGCGCGGTGTGTCGCGGGGTCCAGACCGCCGTCGTGGTCGGCGCCTGAGTCGACGGCGGCGCGACGGTGCGCGGGACCAGGGGGCTGGCCGGGGCCGGCCTGGGCGCGACGCTGGGCGCCGGGGGCGCCTGACGGTTCTCGATGCCGGTCAGCGTGTACGCCACACCGCCGATCGCCGTCATGGCCACCAGCGCGGACATGCCGATGATCAACTGCGACAAGCGCAGGCGGCGCCACGACCGGTCCCGGGGCGGCTCGATCACGTTCAGCCGCATCGACCAGCCGGACGGGCCGTCCTCGTCGTAGGTTTCGCCGCCGAACCGCACCCGCAGGTCGCCGGGGTATTCCGTCTGCGACCACGCCAGCTCACGATCCGTCAGCGCCTCGTCGTCGATCACCAGCACGTCACCGGCCCCGAGGTCGACGACGTCGCCAGTGGCGTTGGCGGTCGCGAGCATGCCCATCGACGTCCGCGTGCGCAGGCTCAGCTCTTCGCCGCGCGCCGCCAGCAGCAGCGCACCGCAGGCGGCCGCCAGCGCCGGCTGCGACGGTGTCAGGACCGGGGTGCGCCCGTGGATCGAAAGCCGTTCGGCGACAAGCGGAATGTGTGCGCCCCCGCCGACGGTCACCACGGCCGCGAGGTCCGCCCAGCTCTTGCGGTAGCGCACCAGCATGTCGTCGAAGGCATAGATGAAGCCGGTCAGCCGGTCCGCCATCAGGTCTTCGAGATCGTCGCGTCTCAGCGTCAAACTGCAGCTACGCCCGCCGAGTTCGGCGGCGATCTCGGTGACCACGTCGACCGAGAGCCGTTCCTTGGCCAGCCGGCACTGCTCCCGCACCTCGCCGAGCTGCCCCACGGCGGCCGTACTGCCCGGGTCGATGCCGCTGCCGCGGCCGAGCTCCTCGAAGACCCGCAGCAGCAGTTCCTGGTCGATCTCGTCGCCGGACAGGGCCCCGTAACGCATTGTCGCGCTGACGAGTTCGAAATCACCCGCGACATTCACCAGCGTGGCCGACGTGCCCCCGCCGCCGAAGTCGAGCAGCCCCACCACGCCGTCGTCGGGCAAACCGAGCTCGGCCTTCACCGCGGCCAATGACGCGATCGCGTCCGAGATCAACCGGGGCGCCATGCCGCTGCGAACGAACCCCAGATGGGTCCGCAACCCGTCGCGCAAAGCCTGCACCGTCACCGGTTTCCAGTACGCGGGAACCGCGATGGAGATGTCGGAGGAGGACGCGTCCGCGCCGGCGGCACGCACCATCGCGTCGAGGGCCTCCACCGTGAGCAGTTCGGGGTCATGCGCGGAACCGTCGGCGGACACCAGCGCCACTGAGTCACCGATGCGCTCTACGAATCCCCTCATCATCACGCCGGGCTCGGCGAGGTATGGATTGCCTTCGGGCAGGCCGACTTTCGGCGCGCAGTGCGGATACAGCGTCAGCACCGAACGCCGGATAACCGGCGGACTTTCGTTGCGCGCAGCGACCAGGTTCGTGGTCCCGATCGACAACCCGAGTGGGTCGTACATAGAGCGAAAACCTTCGTCTATAGGGGTCGGTGGCCAGCGTTAACCATAGCCGTGGACACGCCGAAATCCGATGGCTTGCAACATCATCGGTACCCGGTCGATGCCACCTCGTCACCGAAGTGGTACCGCCGGCCCCTTGACAAATCCGCGCGGGTGCCTACACCGCGGTCAGCGGGAGCGATCGCCTCGGCTCGAATTGGAATGTCGCTCCACCACTGACCTTCGTTACCGACACCTCGGGCAGCTCGGCCGCCGCGGTGTCGGTCTGCACCAGTTCGGCGGTCCAGTCGGTGTCGGTGCCGCTGACCCTGACCTCGATGTGCGGGTCGACGGCGGTGGCGATCGCCTGCAGCGGTTGGGTGGATTCGGGTGAGCACAGCGCGATCCAGGCGCCGTCGTCGTGGGCCGGCGAGCGGTGCACGACGAGCCGGTCGGCCGTTTCCGCGCGGACATAGCCCGCGGGATTGAGCAAGGGGTGCAACTCGAGCACCTCCAGCACCCCTTGGACACCGCCCGGCAGTCCCAGCGCGCGGTGAATGCGCTCGGCGGCCACGCCGGCGATGCCGGTGAGGCCCTGGGTGCACACCGACACGGCCTGCGCCTCGTCGGCGGCGCGTGCGCGCACCGCGATCGCGAACGACAGGTAGAGCAGATGCATCTGCAGGCAGACCTCGTCGGCCATCCGAACCAGTGCCGAGTGCGAGAAACCGGCGAAGTCGAAGTCGGAAAGCAACGGGCCGGAGTAGTCCGCCTTGCCCTCGTCCGAGCGGTCGATCGCGTCGAGTTCCCAAGTGGCGGCCCTGGTTTGGCGCACGACGTCCAGCGCGGGGATGCTCTGGGCCTCGGGATAGGACTCGTCGATGATGACCGTCCACGCGCAATGCGGGTGCCGATCCTTCGGCGTCCGCGGCGGCCGGTGGATGGGCCGCACCTGGGCGCGCGGGTTGGTCGCCACCGCGGTGGCGTCGAAGGTGGGGTCCTCGATGGTGTGGCACATCCCGAAGACGTACTTGTCCCCCATCGGTTCCACGTCGAGCAGCGCCCCGCAGTGGTCGAGCTGGAATTCGCCGTGCCAGCGGTCGTGGACGGTGTAGCGGAAATCCATGAATTGCGGTGGGGCGCCGATGTCGAGCTGCAGCCCCTTGAAGATGGTCGGCACGTCGTCGCCGGTGAAGTTGAGCGCTTCCTGCATGCGCCGGGTGTAGATGGGGCTGGCGCCCGCCCACTCCTCGATGGCGATCTGCACCATCTCGTCGCGGCCGAACGCGCTGATGCACCACGCCATGCCGGAGCGGTCGATCAGCTGCCCGATCAGGAGCAGTTCGGGAACCAGGACGGCCAGCTGCTCGCGGGTCAACCGCGCATATCGGGATCGGCTCACGGCCCAAAAATAGACTCGACTATGTTATAAAGTCAACGATGCCCATCGCTGCAGGTCAGAAGGCATGGCGCTCGGGGAGCCCCACCCGGCGCACCAGTTCGCCGCGCAAGCGCGGCGACGACACGCGCGCGAGGATCATCGACGAGACGGTCCGCTGCATCACCGAGGAAGGCTTCGCCGCGGCCACCGCCAAGCATGTGGCCGAACGCGCGGGCGTGACCTGGGGGGTCATCCAGTATCACTTCGGCGATCGCAACGGCCTGCTGATGGCGGTGGTCGACGACGGGGTGGACCGGCTGATCGAAAGCCTGTCGTCGGCCGACGTCAGTGAACTGCCCCTGCGCGAGCGGATCGAGGTGGTCGTCGACACCGCGTGGGGCTGTTACAGCAGTCCGACGTCGATGGCGGCGTTCGAGATCCTGCGGGCCACCCGCGGCGGACCGGGCGAGTCGCCGCGGCGGCATCTGCTGGAGATGAACGCCGCGATCGGCCAGCTGGGCCGGCTGATCACCGATGATCCGGCGAATGCCGGTGTGGCCGAAGTCATCTGGGCCACGCTGCGGGGTGTGGTGCTGGCGCAGATGGTCACCGGTACCGCGATCGACTGGAGCCTGGAACGACGCGCTCTGATCGACATGGTCACCCGTGTGCTGCAATGACCTGATGACCCCTCACGATCTCGCCGACATCGAAGCCATCAAGCAGGTCAAGTACCGGTACCTGCGCGCGCTGGACACCAAACACTGGGACGACTTCGCCGACACGCTCGCCGAGGACATCAAGGCCGACTACGGGCCGTCGCTCGGCAACGAGTTGCACTTCACCAACCGCGACGACCTGGTGGAGTACATGCGGACCTCGCTGCCCGCGAACGTCATCACCGAGCACCGGGTGACCCATCCCGACATCACCGTGACCGGCGACACCGCAACGGGCAGTTGGTATCTGCAGGACCGCGTGATCGTCGCCGACCTCAACTTCATGCTGATCGGTGCGGCGTTCTACCGCGACACCTACCGGCGCACCGACGCCGGCTGGAAGATCGCCCAGACCGGCTACGACAGGACCTACGACGCCACAATGTCGTTGGAAGGCATGAACTTTCAGGTCAAGCCCGGCCGGGCCCTGGCCACCGAGGGCAGCTGACCCGCTACTTGGTGATGGCGATCACCGCGCCGGGCTGCAGCCATTTCATGATCGACACCAGCTGAGCGTCGTCGACCGCGACGCATCCCTCGGTGGGCTTCCCGTCGGTGGTGTGGAAGAAGAACGCCGCGCCGCCGCCGGGGGTCTTGTTCTTGTTGACGCCCATCACGACCGCGTGCTTGTACTGCGGGATCTGCAGGTTCTCGCTCTCGGCGGTGTTGAACGGGCACTGCGCCTTCTGGCACACCTGCATCGAGTTGAAGGTCGGGCTGTGGTCGTCACCGCTCCACCAGTGATTGGGCCCCACCTGCGTATACGGCAGCGCCGTACCGGGATTGGGTGCGGTGCCGAACGCGGAATCCAGGGTGTAGACCCCCATCGGGGTGGCCGGCACCCCGCTCTTGGCCTGCGGCGCCATCCCCGCCGAACCGACGTGGGTGGGAACGCCGGTCCGCAGCGCCTGCCAGCCGGCGGCCGTGCGCTGATAGATGTCCATCGTCGCGTTGGACCCGCCGGTGCTCATCACCGAGACCACCTGCGTCGCATTGCCCACGGCGTTGGCGAACCAGGGGGCGCCGGCCGCCGCGGCGAGCGGCGCCAGGGCCAGCGACCCGAAAAGTGCGCACGCCGAAGCGGTCAGCGAGGCGAGCAGTCGGCGCATGACCTCAATCGTCAAACCCGCGCAGCGCCAGGTCAAGTAAAGGTTCGGCCCCGGTTAGGTCACCGGACCGTGATCAAATCACCGGCGTCGCAGGCATTTCGGGAGACCGGCGCGCCCGCGGGTCGAATCACCGTGAAACACAACAGGAAATACAGGTGGCCCAGCGACCAGCCGGCCAGCACGTCGGACGGGTAGTGCACGTTCAGCGCCACCCGGGAGATCCCCGCGGCCAGCACGCTCACCGCGACCGTCGCGACCGCGACGCCGCGCACCACCCGGCTCATCGCCGGCAAAGCCAGGGACAGCGCGGCGCACAGCGCGGCCGTCACCTCCAGCGCGTGCCCGGACGGGAAGGAGGTCTCGGCCGCGGCCACCAGCATGGTCGGTGGTCGCGGCCGGTCCGCCAGGGCCTTCGCCAGCACCGTCGCGAGCCCGCTCAGCGGCGCACAGGCCAACAGCAGCAGCGCCGCCCGCACCCGGCGCATGATCAGGGCGGCCGCCGCCGCCACCGTGCCCAGCACGCGCAGCGGCACCGGCCCCAGCGCGAAGGAGACGTCCGCCCAGAATCGCACCCAGAACGGGTGTTTGACCGCGCTGTCCCGCGCGGCGTCCAGCAGCGACCAGTCCATGCGCTGTTGCCAATGCCAGTCCTGCGAGTAACCCACCCACATCAGCACGTAGCTCACCGCGGCGGCCAGGGCGATGCACAGGGCCGGCAAAGTCCGCCATCGGGTCATAGGCCACCGATACCAGGCGCGCCGCGGCGGACCCCGGGCGGCCCGACCAGCGCATCAGCCGGCCGGGTCCATACTGGCGTCATGCCCGTATTCGTCCGTAGGTTGTTAGGCATCGGCAAGCTGCCCGACGACGTGTATGCGCAGGTCGAGGCGGAGGGCCTGATCTACCTGGCCGACTACGTCGCGGTCACCCGGCGGTTCAGCGGCGCCATCCCCGGGGTGCGACTGCCGCACAGCGTCGCCAGCTACACGGGTTCGCTGGTGTTCACCTCCGAGCGGGTGCTCGCCACCCTGTCGATGTTGCCGCGGCTGGCGGGCCCGACCGTCGACGTCCGCTGGGACGCGCCCCAGACCGGCTCGGCGCAGGTGGAGATATCGGCGACCGGTGTGCAGGTGAAGGTCGACGTCTCCCGGGTGGACCCGAAGTTCAGCGGCGAACTTTCGCTGCACTACAAGGTCGCCATTCCGGGCGATGTCCTCGGCGCCCTGCCGCGGCGGTCGCTGGCCTTCGACATGCCGCCCGACTACGTTTTCCGCGCGGTCGGCGTCACCTATAGTCCGTGATCGTCATCCGCGGCCAGGGCGGCTGCCTCAGCACCGCCAGGCTGCCGATCACCGCGGCCAGCAGGCCGGTGATCACGCCGATCAGCGCGATCCGATTCGCGTCGACGGCAGGCTCCCAGGACGCCCGGCCGTTGTGGATGACGAAGACACCGAGCGGTTTGGCGACGGGGATCACGGTGGTGCCGTCCGGTGTCTGATAGGGCTCGCCGTACACCCGGCCGGCCGTGCGGTCGGTGGGTAGCTGGTCGAGTGAGTCGAAAGGCTTCACGGAACACTCCCTCCTCGGGTGTTCGCCGGGTCCGTGCCGCGGACACGGTTCACGCTAACGCGGATTTCCTACGATGACTCCCGTGAGCGACGAGGCCTTCAGCCCGCAGGAGCGGCGGGCCGTCTACCGGGTGATCGCGGAACGGCGGGACATGCGCCGCTTCGTGCCCGGCGGCGTGGTGGGCGAGGAGGTGCTGGCCCGCCTGCTGCAGGCCGCCCATGCGGCGCCGAGCGTTGGGCTGATGCAGCCGTGGCGGTTCATCCGCGTCACCGATGACGCGCTGCGCCGGCGCATCCACGCGCTGGTCGACGAAGAGCGGCCGCTCACCGCGGCCGCCCTGGGTGAGCGGGGCGAGGAGTTTCTCGCGCTCAAAGTCGAAGGCATCCTCGAGTGCGCCGAGTTGCTGGTGGTGGCGCTGGGCGACGACCGGGAAAAGCACGTGTTCGGCCGGCGGACGCTGCCGCGGATGGATCTCGCGTCGGTCTCGTGCGCGATCCAGAATCTGTGGCTGGCGGCGCGCGCGGAAGGGCTTGGCATGGGCTGGGTCTCGCTGTTCGAGCCGCACCGGTTGGCGGCCCTGCTCGACATGCCGGCCGGGGCCGAGCCGGTGGCCATCCTGTGCCTGGGCCCGGTACCCGAATTCCCCGATCGGCCGGCACTGGAGCTGGACGGCTGGGCCGTCGCGCGCCCGCTCTCGGAGTTCGTCTGCGAGAACCGCTGGGGTCGCCGCCCCCACGATCCCCCGAAGTAGCTGCGGTATCGTCGCCGGTCGCGGGGCGAGTTGGAGAGGGTGACGCAATTGGGGCCGGGCGAAGCAGCGGGCCGCAAGGACAACGTGCTGATCGTGCACTGGCACGACCTGGGGCGTTATCTCGGTGTCTACGGCCACCCGGACGTGTCCAGTCCCCGGCTGGACCGCCTTGCCGCCGAGGGCATCCTGTTCACCCGGGCGCACGCCACCGCGCCGCTGTGCTCGCCGTCGCGCGGATCGCTGTTCACCGGCCGCTACCCGCAGACCAACGGCCTGATCGGGCTGGCGCACCACGGCTGGGAATACCGCAGCGGGGTGCGCACCCTGCCGGAGATCTTGACCGATGCGGGTTGGTATTCAGCGCTTTTCGGCATGCAGCACGAGACGTCGTACCCGCAGCGGCTGGGCTTCGACGAGTTCGACGTGTCGAACTCGTACTGCGAGTACGTGGTCGACAAGGCCTCGGAGTGGCTGCGGGACGGCATCGAGGATCTGGCCGGCCAGCCGTTCCTGTTGACCGCCGGGTTCTTCGAGACGCACCGGCCGTACCCGAGGGAGCGCTACGAGCCGGCGGACACCGCGGTGGTCGAGCCGCCCGGCTACCTGCCCGACACCCCCGAGGTCCGGGGCGATCTTGCCGGCTTCTACGGGGCGATCGCCACGGCCGATGCCGCCGTGGGGCGGCTGCTGGACACGCTGGCCGACACCGGGCTGGACGCCACCACCTGGGTGGTGTTCTTCACCGACCACGGCCCGGCCTTCCCGCGGGCCAAGTCCACCCTCTACGACGCGGGCACCGGCATCGGCATGATCATCCGGCCCCCTGCCGGGCGGGCCCTCACCCCGCGGGTTTACGACGAGCTGTTCAGCGGCGTGGACCTGCTTCCGACGCTGCTGGAACTGCTGGGTCTGGGCGTTCCCCCCGACGTCGACGGGTTGTCGCACGGCAGCGCCCTCCTGGAGCCGGACCCGCACGCGCTTCCGGTCAGGGACCACGTGTACACGGCGAAGACCTATCACGACGCGTTCGATCCCATCCGGGCCGTTCGCACCAAGGAATTCAGCTACATCGAGAACTACGCGGCCCGGCCGCTGCTCGACCTCCCGCTGGACATCGAGGAGAGCCCGTCCGGCCACGCCGTGGCGCCGTCGATCACCGGCCCGCGCCCGCAGCGCGAGCTCTACGATCTGCGCGCCGACCCCGCCGAGACCACCAACCTGCTGGCCGGCGACGACGCGGCCGCCCAGGAGGTCGCCGCTGATCTGGCTGTGCGACTCCACGATTGGCGGCAGCGGACGAACGACGTCATCCCGTCGGAATTCGCCGGCACCCGCATCGCGGCGCGCTACACCGAGACGTATCTGCAGATCCACCGGGTGCGCCCGACCGCCCGGTCGGCGATCGCCGCGGACCGCGGCATCGAGGAGCAAGCGAGCGGTTAGCCGGCCGAGCGCCGGGAACCGCCCACTTCGGCGACGATGAACACCCGGCGGAACGGGAAGATCGTCGTCCCGTCGGCGCGGGGCGGGTAGGCGTCGTCCAGCAGCGGGATGAGCTCCGCGCGGAACCGCTCCCAGTCTTCGGCGCTCAACCGCTCGCGCACCGGGACCAGCGCCGTCCCGGTGATCCATTCCAGCACCGGGTTGTCACCGGTCAGCTGGTGCAGGTAGGTGGTCTCCCAGACGTCGACCCGGCATCCGGCGTCCAGCAGCATGTTGGCGTACTGGATCGGCGGCTGCACCACTGCGCCGACCCGGAATGGTATGTCCCGCATGACTTTTGCGTAGGGCTCCCGGCGCGCCAGCGTCCGCACCGTGGCGTGCGACGGCGTCTCGAAGTTGCCGGGTATCTGCACGGCGATCCACGATCCGGGCGCCAGTTCGTCGGCCCAGCGGAGCAGCAGGTCGGCGTGCTCGGGCACCCAGTGCAGGGCGGCGTTGCTGACCACGACGTCGGTGTCGGGCTTGGGCTTCCAGTGCCGCAGGTCGCCGACGACGGCGTCGATGCCGCGTTCCTTGGCGGCGGCGACCATTTCCGGCGAGGTGTCGATGGCCTCGATCACCGCCTCCGGCCAGCGCCGGGACAGGTACTTGGTCAGGTGGCCGGGCCCGCAGCCGAGGTCGACGACCCGCCGGGCCCGCTCGGCCCCCACCCGGGACAGCAGGTCATAGAACGGCCGGCTGCGGTGGTCCGCAAAGGCCAGGTAGACATCGGGATCCCACATGTCGGTCCTCCTGATCGATGCGCCGTCGCCAATCGGCGGAACAGACCAACCGTATTACCGCATCCCGGCTAGCATCGGCGTTCGTGGCGCCCGACACCTCGATTGATCCGCCCATCCCCGTTCCCGACATCCCCGGTGCCTTCAAGGGTGCCTTCCAGGGCGCAGACGTACCGATCGACGTCGGCGGATTACCCCCGAACTCCGCGTTGTCCCCCCGCCAGCGCATGGTAGTCGAGGGCTCGGCCGTCGGCGACCTCGCGCTGCGCACCTGGGTCTCCTCGCTGCTCACCGCGACGGTGGCGCCGGCCGTGGTCGCCGCCTCCCTGCGGCACCGGAGCGCCCGCGCCGAGCGCGCCAACCTGAACTTCTACGCCGAGCTGGCCGCGCAGCGCGATCCGGTCAAGTCATTTCCGGCGCCCACCGAGCCGCCGCGCGTCTGCTCGCGGCGCGCCAGCCCGCTGACCGAGTGGGCCGCCGGCGGCACGGTGGAAAACATCGCGTTCGAAAGCGGCTTCACCGCCGTCAACCCCGCGATGCGCGAACAGTGGAGCGCGTGGAAGTCCAACAATGTCGTGCGCGCGCAGCACTGGCGCCACGCTGACGGGCCCCGTCCGACGCTGTGCGTCATCCACGGCTTCATGGGGTCGTCGTACCTGGCCAACGGGCGGTTCTTCACGCTGCCCTGGTATTACCGGTCCGGCTACGACGTCCTGATGTACACCTTGCCGTTTCACGGCAAGCGCGCCGAAAGGTGCTCGCCGTTCAGCGGTTTCGGCTATTTCGCCGGCGGGCTGAGCGGCTTCGCCGAGGCGATGGCCCAGGCGGTGCACGACTTCCGGTCCGTCGTCGACTACCTGCGCGGCACCGGGGTCGACCGCATCGCGATGACCGGCATATCGCTGGGCGGCTACACCTCGGCGCTGGTGGCCTCGGTGGACGACCGGCTGGAGGCCGTCATCCCGAACTGTCCCGTCGTCACCCCGGCGACGTTGTTCGACGAATGGTTCCCGGCCAACACGCTCGTGCGGCTGGGGTTGCGCCTGTCGCACATCAGCCGCGCGGAGCTGTCGGACGGGCTGTCCTACCACTGCCCGCTGAACTATCGGCCGCTGCTGGACAAGGACCGCCGGATGATCATCACCGGGCTCGGCGATCGCATGGCGCCGCCGGACCATGCCGTCAAGCTGTGGGAACACTGGGATCGTTGTGCGCTGCACTGGTTTCCGGGCAGCCACGTGCTGCACGTGAGCCAGCTGGACTACCTGCGCCGGATGACCGCTTTCCTGCAGACCGTCATGTTCTAGCGGTCTCGGCGACCGCCGCCGCGGCCGTCACCGCGGGCCAGTCCAGCTCCGCGAGCAAGCCCGCCGGCGCGTCGGTGTGCCCGTCGAGTCGCCGCGTGGACAGCAGGTCCAGCGCGTCGAGAGCCGGCCGGTGGTTGCCGCGCTGCGGGGTCAGGCCGGCCGGCGGCGCGGTCCGCCCGGGCGGGGTGTCGGTGAGGAATGCGCACGCGGCCGCCACCGTGTTGCGGGTTGGATCGCCGGCGATCTCCAGCGCCGTGCACGTCTCGCGCGCCGGATGCGCGCGAATCGCCTCGAGGGTTTCCGCCAACCGTCCGTCCACCGGGACCCGGTATGCCGCAAGGTAATCCGATGCGCCGCGCTGCACCGCCGACCAGCTCTCGCGGGCGTTGGCGGTGAGCAGCCGCGGGACGTCGTCGGCCGCGACCGCGGTGACCTCCCACCCGAGTTCCCGCAGGTGGTCGGCCAGCCGGCGCGCGACCACCTGCGCGGTCTCGTGCAACGGGACGCGTGCGGAGCGGGCCCGCAGCGCGGCCAGGTTGTCGGTGGCCGAGATGGTGAGGCCGATCCACGTCTCGCGCCTGGACGCGTCGGATGCGTTGTCGCGGCTGGTGATCCGGATCTTGTCCGCGCGGATGCCGTAGCGGTCCAGGTAGCCGGCGAGCAGCGGCAGCGGCAGCGCGTCGGCGTCGCCGCTGGGCGCGCCGACCCGCAGCAGCGCGGTGGTCGCGGTGGCGGATTCGGGCGCGGCCGCGTCGCCGCGCGACATGATGGCCAGCCGGCGGCGCAGCAGGGTGGTGAAATACAAGCCGCGCCAGCAACCGAAGAGCACGACCACGACGGCCACGGCGATGCCGAGCAGCCAGTAGTCCCGCGGCGACCGCCAGGGGTAGGCCATCACCGCGGGGACGACCGCCAGCAGCGCCAGCGTGACGCGCCCCGGTCCGGGGGTGGGTATCGAGCGCTGCAGGCTCACGGGGTGGGGTCCTTTCGACGGCGGGTGGCGGCGATCGCGCCCGCGACCGCGACGAGCGCGG
>NZ_LT968776.1:1778753-1793302 GCF_900240975.1 Mycobacterium sp. 4858
GTCCGTGGGGTGGTGTCCTGGGGCGCCGGGGGCGGCGGCACGGCGACCGGCTTGACCGCCGGGACGGCGGGCGGCTCGCCGGCGGGCAGTTGCCAGGTCAGGGCCGCCACCGGGTCCACGCTGCCGGCTCCGACGACGTTGGACGGCGCCCGCGCGCCGCCCCGCGCGGTGGCGGTGATGCGGTGCACCACCTGGGTGGCGTTCAGGTCGGGGTACTTGCTGCGGACCAGCGCCGCGACGCCGGCCACGTAGCCGGCCGCATAGCTGGTGCCGCTCAGCGCAACCTGCTGCTGGTGTTCGTCGGGTAGCCCGTTGGCCAGGCCGCCGCCGTCGCCGTTGCCGATCGACGCGATGCGTTCGCCGGGGGCCGCGATGCCCACCCACGGGCCGGCCATGGTGAATCTCGACGGCTGGCCGTCCGGGGTCAGGGAACCCACCGACAGCACGTACGGCTGCCACACCGACGGGATGGACACCGAGGTGACGCCGCCCCAGTTGCGCGGATCGTCGGGTCGGCTCAGGTCGGTGAGCGGGTTGGACTCACAGGACGTCCCGCCGGCGACCGACCCGGTCGGGCCGGTGTTGCCGGCGGCGGCCACGATCACCGCGTCCTTGTCCACCGCGGCGTAGCGGATCGCGGCGCCCAGCGCCGCCTGGTCGACGGGCCGGTCGGCGGGCAGGCAGGTGAGCGTGGAGACGTCGATCACCCGGGCGCCCAGGTCGGCGGCGCGCACGATCGCGCGGCCCAGCGTCGTGACGTCCAGGGACGCCCGCGCCATCAGCGGGTCGCCGCCGGGCGTGCGCGGCGAGAACTTCGCCGACGTCGTCCTGATCGACACCACCCGGGCGGCGGGCGCCACCCCGGCAAAACCATCGTCCCCCGGCTGGCCGGCGATGAGCCCGGCGACCAGCGTGCCGTGGCCGTCGCAATCGGTCAGGCCGTCCGTCGCCTCGACGAAGTCGCCGCCCGGATCGACGTTCGGCAGCCGCGGCCCCGGCCGCACCCCGGTGTCCAGCACCGCCACCAGCTGGCCGTCACCACGCGAGAACTGCCATGCGCCAGGCAGATTCAGCGTTGCCTGGCTGGGCGTGACGGCCGCCGGGTCGCTGCCGGGGATGACCCCGGCGACGCTGCACGGGCCGCGCTGCTCCATCGGCTGCACCGGGCCCGGGGTCCCGCTCGGCGGTGGCACGCCCGGATCGACCTTCGGCGCCTCGATGGCCAGCGCCGAGGGGGACGTCCACAGCATCGCCGCCAATGCCGCTGTGAGACAGGCTGATCCGGATCGAATCATCGATTGAGTATCCAGGTGAAGATGCCGACGAGGTAGGCCATGACGGGGATGAGCGACGCGTCGAGGCCGGCCGCGACGAAGCCGGTCAGCCGGCGCACGGGAAGCGAATAGCTCTCCGGCTCGGCGATGCGCGGGTTGAGCGCCACCACGATCCACGCCGACGCCAGCGCGACGAGCACCAGCGCCGCAACCAGGGCCGCGGCGTAGCGTCCGGTCGCGGTGTAGAGCACCACCAGGACGCCCGCGGCCAGGTACGGCTGCCCGAGCAGCCACGCCTTGCACGCCGCCGAATCCCACACCCGGGCCCGCAGCACCGACGTCGCGGCCGTGGCGGCGACCACGTACCAGCCCGCGCCGCCGAGCGTTTCGGGGCGCAGCGCGATCGCCACCGACCCCAGGACGCTGAGCAGCACTGCGGCGGCGATGAATCCGTTCTGATGGGCGTCCCCGATCCGCACCCGCCGCGGCAGATCCTCGAGCACCCGCAGCGAGGGGGCCGACGGCGTGGGGTCGCCGGGCGCCGGGATGACCGGCAACGGGAAGCGCGCCCACAGCGCCGACAGCTGGGCCGCCTCGACGGTGACCAGCAGGGCGGCGACGATCAGCCCGCAGCCGATGGCGAGCGGCCGCAGGTGCCAGAGCACCTCGGCGCCCGCGGCCAGCGCCACGCCCGCGCCCACCACCGCGGTCGCGGTGAAGACGCCGACGACGCGCTCGCGTTCGGCGCCGGGAACCATCAGGGCGATCAGCGACCACGCGGTGACGCCGGCCGCGGCGAGCATGATCTGAGCCGGCCCGAACCGTCCGGGCACCGCCAACGCCAGCGCGGCGCCGATGGGCACCAGCGCGGCGATCGAGCACGCGGTCCCGGTGCGCGGCGAGCGCGTGGCGACCAGCAGGCCGACGACGGCGGTCACCGCCGCGACCACGCTGACCGCGACCAGCCCGGCCAGCGCGCCGGTGACGACGCGGTAGGCGACCGACAGCCCGGTGGCCAGCAACGCGACCGCGATCGCCGAGGCCAGCGCCCCCCGCCGGATATGCGTTGTGCCCCAGGGCTTCAGCCGGGAGGCCGAGAAGATCATGGCGGCGTCGGCGATGTCCTCGACGATGCCGGGGGCCGCCTGGCCGACGGGCACCGGCTGCAGGGCCAGCAGGTCGCCGTCCACGACGCCGACGGTGTCCAGGCTGGCGTCCAGGCTGAAGGGCGCCCCGCCGATCGGCGCCAGGCTCAGCTGGATGGCCGCACCGAGGTCGGCGGTTCCCCGGGCGGTGTCGTCGGGGTCGCCGTTGGACGCCGCCGGAATCACCAACCGCTGGACGGCGGGCAGGATTTCGCGCAGCGGCAGCTCGGCGGGCAACGCCATCTCCGTCAGCCTGCTGTCCGCAAGGATTGCCACGCGGACGATCGGCATGACGGCGCCGGACGTCACCGGTCCCTCGATTCCTGGAACATCGTTGCTCTCTTCTCTGTTGGGTGGGTCTAGGCGTGTTGGGGGGTGAAGTCTCGGGCCAACCGCTGGCCGGGGAACCAGTCGGACTCCGGCAGTAGCGCGGTCAGCTGTTCGATCGCGACGGCGATCGCGAAGGGCGTGCCGGGCGTGAAGGTCGAGACCCACTCGCCGTCGAAGGCGCGCGACGGGCTCACCAGCACCCGTCCGGCCGCCGCGTCGACGATGCTCATCCCCACCTCGGTGGTGGCCTGCCGGCCGTCGCGGCGGCAGCCGGCGACGATTTCGACGTAGCTGCGCGGGCCGGTGAACACCGACTCCACCACCGACCGCGCGGATTGCGGGATGCCCAGGTAGTCAACGATTTCGGTGAGCGAGGCGCCCGAACGCAGCCGCTCGTCGGCCCGGGCGCCGACCCGCGCCGGCATGCTGAACTCGTCGAATCGAGCCGGTGGTCGCTGTGCCAGACCGACGCCGAGGACGGGGACCAGCGCGCGCGGATCGTCGATGTCCATGGCGGTGAACGTGATCAGCTGCGCGCTGCGCAACGCCACGATCGTCTTCGCGGTGGCGGCGGAGCGCCGCGCCACCATGCCGCGCAGCAGCTCCCCGGCGCCGCCGTCCTTGGCGGGGCCCACGTAACGCAGGTCGAGCCAGCGGTCCGGAAAGCACACCACCCTGATCCAGTCGGCGACCGCCGGGTTGACGGCTCCGCCCTCGGACACCAGACCCATCCGGGTCAGCTCGTCGCGCTGGCGCTCGAGGAACGCCCGTCGTTGGGCGGCGTCGGTGTAGGGCGAGGTGATCGCCAGGACCCATGGGAAGCTGCCCGCCCCAATGGTTTCCGCGATGAACCACGCGTGATCGACCGTCAGCTCGACGGCGTTGGGTTCAGCGATCATCGCACCGGGGTTAGCCGCCCCACTTGGCGGCTTCGGCCTGGTCCCGCGCGAGCATGGACGTGGTGTTGGCTTCGTGGGTGCTGGCCATCGCCTGGTAGGCGCGCACCAGACTCTCCATCGCCTGGTTCCACTGGGCCTGCCACGCCTGGTAGGTCATCCCGGTGTCGCCCTGCCAGGCGTTGGACAGCGTCGCCTGCTCGCTGGCGATGTCGGAACCGAGGCCCTGCAGCGTGCCGGCGTAGCCCGACATGTCGGCGGCGTGGCTCAACATCGCCGGGTAGTTGTACATGATCTGGGACATGACAAGTCCTTTCGCGGTTGGTGGCGGCTAGCGGGGCGCGGTCAGAAGGCGGTGTAACCGGACGCGGCGGCCGCGTCGGCGGCGACGTAGGTGCCGGCGGCGTCGCCGAGGTTGGCCTGTGCGATGTCGAGCAGGGTGTTGACCCGCGCTGCGGCCTCGACGAAGCGGGCGTGCGCGGCCTGGAATGCGGCCGAGGCCTCACCCTGGTGGAACGCCTGCGCCGACATGGCTTCCTGCTCGGCCTGGCTGATGGTGCTGCGCATCAGCGCCGCCTTGGCGCCGAACGCCGACTGTGCGGCCACCAACTGTGGAATGTGAGCGTCCAACATGCTCATGGTGCGTCCTTTCTGTTCGGTCTCTTGGGGTTTCGCTGACTGCCGGGCATCGTGCTGACTGCCTTACCCCCCTTCCCTCGGCTCGGTCGGGCCCGCGGGGTCTTGGTCGGCGTCGTGGTCCCAGGTGCCGGGCGTCATCGGCATCCTCGGGCCGCCGCCGAACTCGCCGTCGGTGAGCTTGGTCAGTCCGGCCGCCCGGAAGGCGTGCTCTTTGCGCGCGGTGCCGGCGAAGCCCAGGACCCCGGCCCCGGCCCCGGACGCGACCGCGCCGGCCGGCCGCTCCTCGTCGCCGTAGACGGGGGGAACGCCGAAATCGGCGTCCATGTCCGCGAATTCGTCGGCGTGGTCGCGCATCGCGGCCCGCTTGCGCCGCCGCGCCCGCGCCTCGGCCCGGCTGGCTGCCGCGGCGCCCGCCGCCGGGATCGTCGCCGCAGGCGCCTTGGCGCCGCCGCGGCCGCCCCGCGTCAGGCCGACCCCGGTGCGTGTCCGCGCGTCGCGCCGCGCGGACGCCGTCCGGCCCGCGCGCGGGCCCGGCTGGCTGCCGCGGCGCCGGCCGCCGGGATCGTCGCCGCAGGCGCCTTGGCGCCGCCGCGGCCGCCCAGCGTCGGGCCGACACCGGTCTCCGGGTCACCGCCGTAGGCGACCAGATAGGCCGAAGTGGTCGGCGCGGGCGCCGGCGCCGGCGCGGGGGCCGCTCCGGAACCCGCGGCGACCGAAGTGGCCGGGGTCGCCGCGGGAGTCGCGACGGTGGGCGCCAGCGCGACCGCCGGCAGCAGCGACGCCGGCCTGGTCGAGGTGACAAGCGGCGTCGCCGCGGCCCCGGCCGCGACCGGCGCGATCTCGGCCAGCGCGCTGAACAACGAGCTCAGGCCGATGCCGAGTAGCAGCGGAATGAGGAAGGGCGCGGTCAGGATCGCGCCCCAGGTCGGCCAGCCGACGGCGTTGAAGAACACCTGGTAGGCGACGAAGAACAGCAGCGGGCCGTTGGCGGCCAGCAGCGCGGGCAGGTTCGAGAAGAAGTTCTGCAGCATCTGCTGAATGTTCTGGAAGAAGTCCTGCAGGAACTTGGACAGCTGCTGGAAGAAGTCCGAGATCGCGTTCCCGGGATCGGACGGGCTCTGCGCGGCGTTGTTCACCTCAGCGCCCGGCCGCACGATCGACGGCGCCGGGGCGCTGCGCGGCGCGGAGGCCAGCGCCGCACCCGAGGTGGCCTGGTAGGCGCCCATCACGGTGGCGGCCTGCAACCACATCCGCGCGTAGTCGGCCTCGTTGAGCGCGATCGGGATGGTGTTGATGCCAAAGAAGTTCGTCGCCACCAGCACCCCGTGTACGGCATGGTTGGCGGCCAGCTCCCCCAGCGTCGGCATGGCCGCCAGGGCGGCGGTGTAGGCCGCCGCCGCGACCTCGTGCTGCGCGGCCACGCCCGCGCTGTCGGCACTGGCCTGCTGCAGCCACGCCAGGTAGGGCCCGTGCGCGGCCGCATACTGCTCGGCGGTGGGCCCTTCCCAGGCAGCCGCCTGCGTCTCCCCCAGCACACCGGTGAGTTCGGCTGCCGCCGTGGCGTATTCGGCGCTCAGCGCGGACCACGCGCCGGCGGCCGCCAGCAGCGGCCCCGGTCCCGGACCGGCGCTGAGCAGCGTCGAATGCACCTCGGGCGGCGAGGCCATCCAGACGGGCGCGACGGGGGACGTCATTTCTCAGGCGCCCGAGAACCCGTACGTCGCGGCGGCCGAGGCGTCTCCGGCGAGGTAGCTGGCGCCGGCTTCGCCGACGCCCACCCCGGCGCGGCCGAGCTCCTCGACCCCCTGGGCGGCGACGGCGGCGTGCTCCTGGCCCTGGGCGCTGAACCCGAGCGCCGTCTGCAGCGACACCGGATCCACCGCGGGCGGAACCACCGCGATGATGGCCGGGGCGGCCGCCGCGTGCGCGGCCGCCAGCCGCGCCGTCAGCGCCTCCACCGCGGCGCTGGTCGCGGCCAGACCCTCGGGAACCACTCGCAACGTCATGACTCTCCCCTTACTGTTGCGTTTCACCGGACATCGCGGCCTCACCCACCAACGGGTTGACCAATTGCACATAGGTCGGAGCGTCGCTGTCGCCCAACAAGATCGCCCGCCCGGCCGGCAGCCGGCCGAACCGCTGGCCGCGGATCTTGCCGCTGTCCTGCGGGTTACCCGCGAGCATCAGCGTGGTCGCCTGCAAGTCGTTCAAGCGGCGCAGCAACGGGTTGGTCATCAGCGCGTGACCGGATCCGGTGGCGCGCGCCGTCACGATCACCCGCAGCCCCAAATCGGCTGCCTGCGAGAGGATTCCGATCAGCGGGGTCCACGGCCGCTGCCCGATGTACGGGCCGCTCATCGCCGGGGAGTCCGGTATCTGGTCGACGTCGTCGATGATCAGGTAGTGGGTGTGCCCCGCGTACGTCCAGCGGGCCAGCTCGCCGGGTGTCAGGCCGGCCGGCGGACGCCGCGACTCGATGAGGTTGGCCAGGCCCAGCATCGCCGGGATGACGCGGTCGACGTTGGCCGTGTATTCGTTGTCGGCGAACAACGGCTCGTCGACCAGGTGCAGCCGCCGATCCAGCACGGTGAACGCCACCCGGTCGGGCGTGGAGTTCTCGCGGATGGTGCGAATGATGTGGCGCAGCAAGGTGGTTTTCCCCGACTTGCTGTCGCCGAAGACCATCAGCAGCGGCTCGTCGGCGAAGTTGACCACGACGGGCGCGAGGTCCTCCTCGCGCTGGCCGATGACCACCTGCTCCGGGCCGCGATAAAGCGCGCCGAGGACCTCGGGGGCGAGGTTGGCCGGCAGCAGCCGCACCGGCGGCGCGGCCATGCCGGGGTAGCGGGCGTTGAGCGCACCGATCTGGTCCAGCTCCGGGGCGGCGAACAGGAAGTGCTCGGCCGCCATGGTCAGCCCGCGGCCCGGCTGGTCGTGCGGTACGGCCTCGGCGGGGCGCCGCAGCGCGCCGACGACCCGCACGTTGCTGTCCCGCGGGTCGTGCAGCTTGAGCTCGAGGCGCAGCCCGAGGCCGTCGCGCATGGCCAGCGGCACCTCGAGCCAGCTCGGGGTGGTGATCACGACGTGGATGCCGTAGGCGAGCCCGACGTTGACCAACTCGGTCACCTTGGTCAGCAACGGGTTTCGGGTGTTGAACTGGTCGGTGTTGTCGCGGCCGAACGCGTAGAGGTTGTCGATGACCAGGAACACCTCGCCGTACCCGTCGTCGGGCGCCGCGCCGCGGGCGTCGCGGAACACCTCGCGCCGCTGCCTCGACAGCAGCAGCTGCTCCAGCTCGCCGAAGGTGCGCCGGATGCGTTCGGGTTCCAGCGCGGAGGCGACGCTGCCGACGTGCGCCAGGTCTTCCAGCGCCCGTAGCTTGCCGCCGCCGTAGTCCAGGCAGTAGAACGTGACGTCGCGGGGCGAGTGCAGGCTGGCCGCCGACAGGATGAACGTCTGCAGCGCGGTCGATTTCCCGGACTTGGGGCCGCCGTGGATCACCACGTTGCCGGCCGCCGAGGTGGCGTCGAACACCAGCGGGTCGCGGCGCATCTCGAAGGGTTTGTCGATCTCGCCGAGCGGCCACTGCCACTGCCGCTGCGGCACCCCGGCCCGCGCGAGCACCGCGGTCAGCGGGATCGGCTCGTCCAGCGGCGGCAGCCACAGCTGCGGCGCCTTCGGCCCGTACTGCGCGAGCTGGTCGCCGATGGTGGCGATGAGCTTGCGCGGGGGCCCCGTGAGTTCCTCGTCTCCGACCACCGGGATGACGGTGTCCTGCTCCGGCTCCACCCGCCCGGCAGTGAACAGCTTGGGCTCCGGGGCGGCGTGCACCACAAAGGATTTGGCCCGCTGCGGCGGCTCGTAGATGCCGTCGACGTAGGTGCTGCGGAATTTGATCGGTGCCGCGCCCGGGGCGGGCACCAGGAAGCCCACGCCCTTGTGTTCCTTGCCCGATTCGATGTGGTAGGCGTCTTCCACGCCGATGATCTGGCGGGACACGCTGGGACTGGCCACCTTCAACCCGATGCGGTAGGAGGTGTTCTTGTCGATGTCCTTGATCTTGCCCACATCCAGGGTCTGCGACGCGAACAGGATGTGGATGCGGAACGAGCGGCCCTTGCGCGCAACGTAATCGAACAGCTCGGCGTATTCCGGGTGGTCGGCCAGCATCAGGGTGAACTCGTCGGCGACCACGAACAGCGTCGGAATGGGCGGCAGGTCGTGCCCCGCCGCGATCGCACCCTCGTACTCGACCACCGAGTTGAACGCGCTGCCCTGCACGCGGCGCCCGGCCTCGCGCAGCAGCGTCTCCCGGCGGGCCACCTCGCCGCGCAGCGTGTCGGCGAACCGGTCGGCCAGCGACTTCTTCTCGGCCATGTTGGAGATCACCGCGACGACCTGCGGGAAATGCCGGAAGCTGTCGGCCCCAGCCTCACCCTTGAAGTCGGCGTAGATGACGATCAGCCGGTCCGCCGAATGGGTTGTCAACAGCGACAACAGGATCGACATCAGAGTCTGGGACTTGCCGGAGCCCGTCATGCCGATCATCAGGCCGTGCGGCCCCATCCCACCCTCGGCTTCGTCCTTGAGGTCGAAGTACAGCGGTTCGCCCGTCGCCGTGACGCCGATGGGAACGCGCAACTCGTCCTCACGGCGGCGCGGCGCCCACAGGGTGGGCACGTCCAGCCGCGAGGCGTCTTCGATGCCCAGCAGCGTGGTGAAAGTGGCGCCGCGGGTGGCCGCCGAGCGCAGCCCGGTGTGGGTCGGGTTGGAGTCCCAACGCGACAGCTGGCGCGCCAGATGGGCGGCCTCGTCGGCGCCGAGGCCGTCGGCGTCGTCGATGTAGGGTTGCCACCCGCCGGTCTGCCACCGCGTGATGGCGCCGCGCTCGACGCGCAGGATCGGCCTCTCCGGATCCGAATACTGTTCGCGGTGCGGCGGTGTGGTGCCGCGATGCAGGACGGTGACGCCCGCCCGGCCCAGCGCCAGCGTCGAGGTGTCCAGGTCGAAGTCGGGGTCGTCGACGACGATCAGCAGGTGCCGCAGCGCGTCGGCGGGTCCCCCGGTGAAGGCGGGGCGGTCGACGAACGCGGGGCCGAGCAGCAGGACCAGCTCGTCGGGGTTGGTGGTCAGCAGGCGGGCCGGCCCGACGCCGTCGAGCTCTCCCGGAACGTCGGTGTGCGGAAGCCATTTCAGCCAGGACCAGTCGGGGCCCTCCAGGTCGCGGGCGACCAGCGCCACGCCCAGCACGGTCGGGTCGTGCCACGTCACCGCCTGGGCGATCCAGGCGCGCATCGCCGCCCGCGCGTCGTCCTCCTCACCCAACACGGTGATCCGCGAGACCTTGGTCAGGTCGATCCCGGTGGGCACGTCGCGCACGATGCGGTGGGTGTCGAGCAGGCCGCGTAATGCGCTGTGCGACACCGGTTCCAGGTCGATCTCGTCGGCGGTGTCGTTGACCCGCAGCGCGGTGGCCAGGGGGACCTCATGGCGGCCGGCCCGCAGCACCAGGAAGTCGGGGTCGTGCGGGTCGCGCTCCCACTGCCGGCGCGACCCGGGCACGCTCGCCAACGCCGTCGGCTCGGGGTGCGACCACTCGGCGGCGGCCCGCTGCTGGGCGGCCTGGGTGCGGATGTTGTCGCGGACCACCGACAGGTAGCGCAGGTAGTCGGCGCGTTCGGCGTCGACCTCCTCGGTGCGGGTCTTGTTGTCGTTGCCGCGATACATCGCGGTGGCCGCCAGCAGCAGCACGAACGGGAAGAACAGCGTCTGCGGGGAGATCAGCCGCATCCCGGTGGCGAACAGCGCCACGACCATGCCGACGATCAGGATCACCAGCACGTAGGGCATCGCCCGGCGCAGGAACGACGGCGGGATCACCCGCGGCAGCTCGGGCGGCGCCTCGATGTTGATGGTGCCCTTGCGGGTGACCGGCGGCGCCAGCCGGCGGCGGGCTTCGAAGATGAGTCGGCTCATCGGGGCGCTCCCTCTGCTGATGCCACGCGGCCGGGCTTGGTGTCGGGCGCCAGCCCGTCGTGCGTCAACAGCGCGTCGGCGCGCGACAGCGTCGGACCGCCGGCGAACAGCGCCAGCACCGACCACGGCACGGGCACCGCTGGTTCGCTCAGGCCAAGGGCCTCAACGGTTTTGCCGCGCCCGGCGGCCGCGCTCTCCGCCTCGTTGTCGATGCCGTAGCGCACCCCGGTGTCCGACACCCAGAACAACGACCCGGTGCCGGGCGCGCCGGCACCCCCGGTGACGGTCTGGGCGAAGTAACCGGTGCCCGGGGCCAGGGCTACCCGGGCGGCCACCAATCCGTTCTGCGGGGAGGTGCCCCCGACCAGGTCGACGGTGCGGATCGATTCGGGCACGGGCACCGCCGAGCCGGCCAGCAGGCTCAGCGAGCTGCTGGCGGCACCGGCCGGCTTGGTCCAATAGGCGCACGTGACAGGGTCTTTGGCCGCGTCAACGAGGGTGACCTGCCGGTCGGGATAGCGCGAGGTGTCCAGCATCCGCGACACCGGCAGCTTGGCCACCGCGTCGGCGCCCAACCGCGGCGGTTGGTCCAGGCCGTAGGAGTTGGTGTTGCGCAGGATCGCCGCGAGCACCGGGGAGATGGGCTGCAGGCCGTCCGGCAGCACCGCGTAGTAGCGGGCCCCGCCCGCCGAGTTCTGGTCCAGCGCTTCTAAGTTGAAGGACACCACGACCGCACCGATCGGTGCCGGCGCGCCGAAGCCGGCCGGGGCGCCGGCGTTCGGGATGGCGGGCGCCGTCAGCGCCGGCGCCTCGGGGATCGCGTTGAACAACCCGAGCGCGATCGGCCGCGGCGCGGGGATGTCGGAGTTGTTGAGCCCCAAGCCGAGCGCGTTCGTGACGGCGTGGTCGGCCAGGTTGAGCTGGCTGCGCCTGCCGTCCCAGAGCAGCCAGGTGCTGTTGCCCTTCTCGTTGGGGGAGTCGACCAGCACGGCCTGTCCGGCGTCGAGCTTGGCCGCCCGCGCGCCGCTGCTGTCGGGCCGGCCGGCGATCACCGTGACACCGGTGCTGTGCACGGCGCGCGCGGTCCCGGCGATCCCGTCGCACACCGTCCAGTTCGCATCGCGCGTGGTGTTCTGCACCATGCGCTCCGGAGCGCCCGGGATGCCGATCAGGTTGCCGCGCGGGAATCGGTCCAGCTCAGCGCTTTTCACGGTGACGGGGTTGACCGGCTTCCCGACGATCAGCCGGGCGGAGGTCAGGTTGAGCACCGGATGCAGCTGGTCGCCCACCCGGACGTAGAGGGCGGCCGTCGACCTGTCGGCGAGCACGGCGTTGGTTCCCGCCGTCCCGTTGGGCCGGATCAGCGAGAACACGAAGCAGCCCGCGAGCGCGGTGGCCAGCAGGACCACACCCATCAGCACGGCGCGCGACTGGGTGCGCAGCGGGTCGACGAGCATCCGGGTGTCGTGCAGGGCGATGCCGGAGGCGATGCGCCGCATCACGAACCGCCAGCCGCTGACCTGGTGGCGGGTGACGAAACCGCGGCGGAACTCGACCTTGTCGGGGTTGTCGTTGACCGGGGTGCGTGAGGCGAACGAACGCCGTGCGCCGTCCCACTCGCCGGACTCGTTGTTCGATGTCATGCCGGCACCGACAGCCCGAGGCCACGCAGCAACGGCTCCACCGAGTTCTCGACGTCTTGGTCGGTGATCGTCATCAGCTCCTCGTCACTGAATTCCCCGGTCCCGGCGTGATCCGAATGGTCGAGCCGGAATTCGCGTTCTTCCTCGGAGCGTTCGACGATGTTGCGGACGAACCGACCGTTGCCGGCGATGTCCAGGTTGCGCCGGGAGATGCCGTTGGCGTCCGGCGTCGATTCGGTGGCCAGCTTGGTGAACAACGCCTCCATGTGGTCGAGCGCGGCCGGCTCGAAGACGCTGTCGCGCTGCTCGGCCATCTTGGTCGCGATCTCGACGAGCTCCGGGGGTGCGTAGGAAGGGAAGTCGATGTTGCGCGTGAACCGGGACCGCAGGCCCTCGTTGGTGTCCAGGAATTTGTCCAGGTCGGCGCGGTAGCCGGCGATGATGACCACCAGCCGGTCGCGGTCGTTCTCCATCCGCGCCAGCAGGGTGTCGATCGCCACCAGCCCGAAGTCGTTCTTGGCGCCGGTGGCCACCAGGGCGTAGGCCTCGTCGAGGAACAGCACCCCGTCCAGTGCGCTGTCGATGATCGCGTTGGTCTTGGCCTCGGTCTCGCCGATGTGCTGGCCGATCAGGTCGGCGCGGTGCACTTCCCGGATGTTCTCCCGCTTCAAAAGCCCCAGCCCGCAATAGATCTTCGCGACCACGCGGGCGATGGTGGTCTTGCCGGTGCCGGGCGGTCCGGCGAAGACGAGGTGATGGGCGCGCTGCGCGACGGCCAGCCCCCGCTGCTTGCGCACGAGTTCCATGGCCACCGAGCTCTTCAGCCGCGACACCTGGTTCTTGACCTCGTCCAGGCCGATGAACTCGGCGAGCTGGAGTTCGGCCTCGTGTAGCAGCACGGACTTGCGTTCATGGGCCGCGGGGTCGACGAAGTCCTCGGCGCTGGGCTCGGTCTCCGGATCCCAGGGATCGGTGCGCGCATCGATCCGGGCCGCGTTGGTGGTCACGATCCCGAAGCTGGTGTCGGACAAGGCCTGTTCGATCTGTTCGTTTTCCGGATGGGCCGCATACAGGTCCTGCAGCACCTCACTCGCCGAGTCCTCGTCGACGTGCGCGCGCAGCACCAGCGCCTTGGCCAGCGCCCCGTCGACCGCCGCCACCGCGACGGGACCGTCGGGTTCCTCGAGATAGGACAGCGCCGGGGCGAACATGCCCAGCCGCGCGAGGGCGGTGCCCAGCGCGATCCTGGCCGCGTGGGCGAAGGCTTCGTCGAGGCCGGCGTCGTTGACGACCGGTGTGAGGAGCTTGACGACGTCCGACCACCGCTCGGCGCGGTAATGGACGACGACGGCGACCCAGCGGGCTTCGTGCCAGTTCGGGCGGCGCGCGGTCAGGCCGGTGACGATCCGGTCGGCGTCGGCGAACCGTCCGGCGGTCCCGAGGGCCGCCGCGTAGGCGAGGTGGAACTCGTCGGGGGTGGCGGCGCGGAACTGCAAATAAAGGCCGGTGTCGTAGCGGAAGCCGAGCGCGCCGGGCGCCAGGTCCACCCTGCGCTGCAACGCACCGGTCGTCGCCGCGGTCCGCGCCACCGCCTCCAGCACCCGCGCGGACGTGTCACCGGCGGCCGCCAGCCCGGTCCAGGCGTCGCACTGGTCGTGGGCGATGCGGGTCAGCGCCGTGAACCCGGAGCGGGCGGCGGCCAGGTCGGCCGGGCGCTGCCGCTGGTACACCGAGAGGCCGAGCGCGCGGCAGCACGTGGCGAACCGGCTCACGACGTCGCCGTCGACCCGGGCCTCCGCGCGGGAATTGACGGGCTGAGCGGCCAGCACGCCGGTGTCACCGAGTTCCACGGCCACGTCTTTCCATTTGTGTAGCCTCCCCTAACTTGACCCGCCTGAAGTTAGCATTGCATAAGCTAAGTGTCGAGGCGTCGGGGGCCATCGGCGTCACCACGCCACACCCCGGTCGATTCCGCTGATAAGGATGCTAACCAGGACGATTGGCCGCATTTTCGGTCTTAATCTCCGTCTCAGTAGGTTGGCAGGCCCTTGGCAGTCGCTTCTAAGCGGTCGAGCTTATCGAAAATCATTTTCATTATCAATCCGGGCGGTGCCCACTTTGGACCGCCGGACAAGGCAGTAGTCGTCCGTCGCACCGGGAAAGTTCCGGTCCCGATCGGCTTCGTCAGTCCGGTGCCCAATTGCCCGGCAACATGGGCAGCGACGGGCCGCCGCCGAAATCGTCGCCGGCGAGCGTCGCGAGTCCGGATGCGTCGGTGCCGCCCTTGCTCGCGGTCCCGGCGAAACCCAATGGCCCCGCACCCCGGTCCGAAGCCACCGATGACCCGACTCCTGCGAACGCATCCGCCTCCGGGCCGGTGTCCGGCTCCAGGTCCGCGTATTCGTAACCGCGGTAGTGATCCTGCATCGCCGCCCGCCGGCGCCGCCGGGCCCGCCGCTGCTCCCGCGCCGATGCCGCCGCCACCGCCGCGGCCGCGGCGGAATCGGGCTCCGGCGCCTTGCGTTGCGCGCCGGCGCCCATGCCCGTGCCCGACCCGACGGTAGGACCGCCCACCAGGTAGGGGAAGGGGGCGCTCCCGATGCCGGCGGGTGGTGGCGGGGTTCCGGTCGCCGGCACCGAGGTGGG
>NZ_LT968776.1:1793481-2477080 GCF_900240975.1 Mycobacterium sp. 4858
CCCAATATTCCCCCCTCCTCTATTCGCCGCCGGGGCAAGAGGTTAAAAAGAGCCAGGGCCGTTCCCCGCCCCGGTCGCGGCCACCGCGGGCATTTTCGGGGCCTCGGATACCGGTGCGGCGGCCGCGACCGGGGCGGGAACCGGCTCGGGCTGGATCGCGGCCAACGCCGTGAGGCTGGCGAGGCCTCCCGCGGCTCCGACCGGCACGACAAACGGAACCGCCAGGAGCTGGGGGAACGCCTGGAATACCTCGATTAGATGGGTGAACTCGTCCGCGATCAGCAGGCCGATGTCGTGCAGGAGTTGCGTCAACGCCGCGGACGGATTCTCGGGAAATTCCTCCAGATCCCTTCCGATGGTCTGGAAAATCTCCAGGAAGCGGTTGATCCACCAGCTCAGCTGGTACGGGTTGCCGGAGTCGTTGTCGATGATGTCGTCGTTGCCGCTGTCGTCCTCTTCGCCGGTGCTGTCGGCCTGGACGATGGTGGTAGCCGGGTCGGTTTGCGGCGTCGACGCCACCGCCATCGTGGAGACCGCCTGGTACGTGGACATCGTGGTGGCCGCCTGGACCCACATGCGCGCGTAGTCGGCCTCGTTGACCGCGATCGGAATCGTGTTGATACCGAAGAAGTTCGTCGCCACCAGCGCGCCGTGCATCGCGTGATTGGCGGCCAGCTCTGGCAAGGTCGGCATGGCGCCGAGCGCCGCGGTGTAGGCCGTCGCCGCGGTCTCGTGCCGGGCGGCGGCCGCGGCACTGTCGGCGCTGGCCCGCGTCAGCCACGCCAGGTAGGGCGCGTGGGCGGCCACGTACTGCTCGGCGGTGGGGCCCTCCCACGCCCCGGCCTGCGCCGCCGCCAAGGTCGCGGACAGCTCGTCCGCCGCCGACGCGTAGGTCGCGCTCAGCGAGCTCCAGGACGCCGCCGCGGCCAGCAGGCCGGCCGGCCCGGGACCGCTGCTCAGCTGCGCCGAATGAACCTCCGGCGGCAGCGCCATCCACACGGGGGCGGTCACCCTCGACCGCCGGCCGGGCCATCGAAAAAAGCGCGCAACGTCACGCCGGAACTCCTCGCCGGGCCGAGACCGACGCCGCCCGGGCTGTTGGGCGGCGCACCGATCAGCCCGGTAGTAGTCGGAGGCCGGCGCGAAAAAGTTCCGGCGCGCGGTCAACTCATGGCGAACTCATCGCGAGCCCGGCGGCGGTCAGCCTTTGACCGCGCTCACCAGGGTGTTACGCGCGACCATCGGCCCGGCGTCGATGTCCGGGCCAGGAACCGGCCTGCCGTTCTGGCGCAGAAAGTCGGCCAGCGGGGTGCCGACCGCGGTCCACCCGCGCTCCCCGAACCATTCGGTCGCGGGGGCGACCCGCTCGTTGTAGACCAGCTGGTAGAAGGGCCGCTCGGCGCCTTCGGCCATCTTGGCGCGCTCTTCCTCGCGCTTGGCCTCGAAGTCGTCCTGGTCGAGGGGGGCCCCGTCCTCGACGGCGACGTGGCTGCCCGGGGCGGCCAGGCCGTCGATGCCGGTGAACAGCTGCTCCTGCGCGGTGGCCGGGAGGTAGATCAGCAGGCCCTCGGCTATCCAGGCCGACGGCAGGGCGGCGTCGAAGCCGCTGTCGCGCAACGCTTGCGGCCAGTCGTCGCGCAGGTCCACCGCGATCTCGCGGCGCTCCGCGTTCGGCCGCGCACCCTGCCCGGTGAGCACCTCGCGCTTGAAGTCGAGGACCTGCGGCTGGTCCAGCTCGAAGATGGTCGTGCCGGCCGGCCAGTCCAGGCGGTAGGCGCGGGAGTCCAGCCCCGCCGCGAGGATCACCACCTGCCGGACGCCGGCGCCGGCGGCGCGGCGGAAATATTCGTCGAAGTACTTGGTGCGGGCGCCCTGGAAGTTGACGAAATGCTGGCCGAAGTCGGCCGTGGTCAGCTCGTGATCGGGGGCCTTGCCGTCCAGGACGTCGGCCGCCCACCCGCCCACGGCGCGGCAGAACACCTCCGCATAGGGGTCGACGGCCAGCGGGTCCGGCTTGCGGGCCTCCAGCGCCCGCGCAGTCGCCACGAACAACGCCGTCGAACCGACACTCGTTGTGATATCCCAGGTATCGCCTTCACTACGCATGTGGTCGACAGTACCGGCCGCAGATGTGCCGATTTCCATGGCGCGCAACGCCTACGGTGAGCGCGGGCGCCACCGCCCCCGGCCGACGCGTCCGCGTGGCCGTCGTGTTGAGAACCGGCCCGCCGAAGGGCACTCAGCCGGCCGCGTCGTCGCCCGGATCGGCTGGCCGGTGACCAGGATGACGGGCGTCCGCATCGCGCTCCTTATTGATAATCATTTTCATCTTGCCCATGCGTACGGTACCGTCTGCGTCAGGCCTTGTCGAAAATCATTTTCAATAAGCGGACATGGAGGTACACGATGTCGGCGCACTGCCAGGTGACCGGCCGGACACCGAGTTTCGGTAATGCGGTGTCACATTCGCATCGCCGGACCCGCCGACGCTGGTCACCCAACATTCAACTCAAGACGTACTACCTGCCATCCGAGGGACGCCGCATTCGGCTGCGGGTCAGCGCGAAAGGCATCAAGGTCGTCGACCGCGACGGGATCGAGGCAGTCGTGGCCCGACTGCGTCGACAGAGGCACCGAATCTGATGGCCCGCAACGAGATTCGCCTCATCGTCAAATTGCGGTCGACGGCGGGCACCGGCTACACCTACGTGACCCGCAAGAACCGGCGCAACGACCCCGACCGACTGGTCCTGCGCAAGTACGACCCGGTCGTCCGCCGCCATGTCGACTTTCGCGAGGAACGCTGAACATGGCCAAGAGATCCAAAATCGTGAAGAACGAGCGCCGGCGCGCCATCGTGGCGCGCTACGCCCCGCGCCGGGCCGAACTCAAGGAAACCATCCGCTCGCCTCAGAGCACCCCCGACCAACGGGCCGCGGCGCAACGGGAGCTGTCCCGCCAGCCCCGCGATGCCAGCCCGGTGCGCCTGCGCAACCGGGATGCGGTAGACGGACGCCCGCGTGGGCATCTGCGCAAATTCGGGTTGTCGAGGGTGCGGGTGCGCGAGCTGGCCCACGCGGGTCAGCTCCCCGGAGTGCGAAAGGCAAGCTGGTGAGCGGCAAGAATGCCCAGCGCAGACGTCGTCTCGCCCAGCCGGAGGTCAAGTCCGGGAAGAGAAACCTGCTCACCAGCCTGGGTCTGCGCAAAGTCGACTACAAGGACACCGCGTCGCTGCGCGTATTCATCTCCGAGCGCGGCAAGATCCGCGCGCGCCACGTCACCGGCCTGACCGTCCAACAGCAGCGACAGGTGGCGACGGCCATCAAGAACGCCCGCGAGATGGCGCTGCTGCCCTACCCCGGCACGGGACGTTGACCTCGCCGCGGCGCGGCACCGACCGCCCCTTCACCCTGATTGTCTGCGCCGCTTGCGCGTCCCATCACCGGCTCTCGGTGATCGACGAACTACGGCCCGCGATCCGGCGCTGCCCTCACGCCATGCTCGTCTCGGCCGCGTGCATGCTGGGGCCGGTGACGTGCGCGTCCCGGCCGACGGGGCGTGGCGTCATGGCCGTCGTGCAGCCCTGCACGAAAGACCGGGCGGCATGCGGGCCACCTCACTGGATCGGACCCATCGCCAGCAGCCACCAGGCCGCGGCCCTGCGTGACTGGCTGGAACGCGGCCAGTGGGAGACCGCTCCGATCCCCGAAGAACTTGGCAATCATCACCTTTGGGCTACCAGCCTGCGCCGCAGCAACTGACCCGCCGACCCTGCCAGCCGCGTTGTCCGCGAGGGTTTGCCGGGGATTCCCGCGCGTGCGCTACCGCGTAGCGTTGCCACCGTCATCGTCCCAGGTGCCCGGCAACATGGGAACCCTTGGGCCGGTGCCGAACTCGTCACCGGCCAGCGTGGTCAATCCCGACGCGCGCCGAGGCGGGCGCCGACGCAGGCGCAGCGGCGGTCGGTGTCATCGCGACGGCCGGCATCGGGGCGGGTGGTGGGGCGGGCGCCGGCACCGGCGCCGGCAAGACCTGGGGCTGAGGTATCCCGGCCAGGCCGGCCAGCCCGGCGAAACCGGCAACGGCGCCGAAGGGAGCGACGGCGAGAAGCAGAGCGGGGGCCAGCAGTTGCGGTGCCGTGGTCAGGATCTCGAGGATGTGCGTCGGCCAGTCGAACAGCATGAGCTGAACGATGTATTGGAACGCCAACGCCGGATTGTGCACCAGGTAGTAGCCGAACTGCTCGAAATCCTCGAGCAGTTCCAGCGCTCGAACGACCCACCAAATCGGTTCCGACGCGTTGGTGTAGGAGTCATACGTCAGGCCGTTCACCGTGCCCTGGGCCGGATCCCAGTTGATCCCAAAGTTCTTCAGGATTTGCGCGATGAAGTCGTCGAGCGGATTGTCGATCGTAGGGTCGTGGTCCACGTTCGACGAACTATCGGCTGAAGCGTCCGTCTTCACGATCTGCGGCGCCTGGTCGGCTTGCGGTGTGGACGCCACCGCCGCGGTCGAGACGGCCTGATAGGTCGTCATCGTGGTGGCGGCCTGCACCCACATCCGCGCGTAGTCGGCCTCGTTGACCGCGATCGGAATCGTGTTCACGCCAAAGAAATTCGTCGCCACCAAAGCGCCGTGGATGGCGTGGTTGGCGGCGAGTTCCGGCAGCGTCGGCATGGCCGCCAACGCCGCGGTGTAGGCGACGGCGGCGGTCTGGTGTTCGGCGGCCGCCGCGGCGCTGTCCGCGCCCGCCCGCGTGAGCCACGCGAGGTAGGGCGCATGCGCGGCGACGTACGACTCCGCGCTGGGCCCCTGCCACGAGCCGGCCTGCGCCGCGGCCAGGACGCCGCTGAGTTGCGCTGCGGCCGAGGCGTATTCGGTGCTCAGGTCGGACCATGCGCCCGCCGCCGCGAGGAGCGACGCTGGGCCGGGGCCGCTGCTGAGCAACGCGGAGTGCACCTCGGGTGGCGAGGCCATCCAGATCGGTGCCGTCATAGGTACTCCTCAGACTGGGAAGGCTTACCAGGCAGAGGAGAGCTTAATGAATATGATTGTCGTTATCAACACGGCCGAGTTCGGCCGCCGCGCGCGTCAGACCAGTGGGCGCCCCGTCCTGATCCGGCGGTCGACGTCGGCCAGTAGGACGTTGAACGGGAATCGGCGAACGAACCGCGGCAGGCGCCGGTTCACCAGGGCGAGCGCCGCAATCAGCCGTTCGAAGCGCCGTTGCCTGGCGGCGTCCCAGGGCAGGCGCATCTCGTCGCGGAACCGCTGCGGCAGAAAGCCCGTGGTGACGAGCAACGCGAAGTTGTCGCAGGCGCGCTGCAGCCGGCGCGGGAGCGCCAGTCCCGGCATGCGGCCGGCGGCGATGGGATACAGGTATTCGCGGACCGCGTCGTCGATGTGCACCTTGGCCAGCGACTCCTCCCAATATCGGTCGAACGCGGCCCGGTCCGCCGGCCACATCTCGGGCGGCACCTGCAGGGTGGTGGCCAGCGCCATGCCCTCCCGGTAGTGGCGGTCGGCGTCCTCACCGTCCAGCTCGCCGATGAACATGCGGTAGATGTCGACCCCGCCCTTGTACAGGCACGCCCCCACCCACAGCTGCAGGGCGGGGTCGAAAGCGTTGTACTGCACCGGGCTTTCGGGGGTGGAGTAGACCTGCGCGTGGGCGCGGTTCACCGCGCGGCGGAAGGCCTCCTTCTGGGTGTCGCTGCCGTTGGTCGCCACGGCCAGGTAGGTGAAGGTGGTACGTGCGCGCTTGATCGGATGCAGGTCGACGCGGCCGCTCTCGACGCGGCTCTCCATGACGCCGTAGCCGACACCGGGACGCGCCAACTGCATGACCACGTTCGCCGGGCCGGCCAACAGCGCGACGCCCATCAACCCCTCGTCGATGCCGAGCGCCAACCGGCGCCGCCGCGCCGGGGATGGCCGGGGCGGGTCGGCGATGGGGCGCTCGACATGCCGAGCCGGTTCCTGAACAGCCTCGCGGATCGCCATCGTCATCCCCTCCCGCGGCACTGCCGCCAATGTGAGAACGGCTGTTTCCTGATATTGTCGCGGCGCCCCGCCGGTGTCAAGATGGGTGGCATGAGCGAGACCTCCAGCGCGCGGCCCTACCGCGGCGTCGAGGCCGCGCAGCGCCTGGCCACGCGGCGCAACCGCCTCTTGGCCGCGGGCCTCGAGCTGCTCGGCGCCGAGCAACAGAGCGTCTCGGCGGTCACCGTCCGCGGCGTGTGCCGTGAGGCCGGGTTGGCGGCCCGGTACTTCTACGAGAGCTTCGCCGACAAAGACGAATTCGTCGGCTCCGTCTTCGATTGGGTGGTTGCCCAGCTGGCCGCCACCACGCAGGCCGCGGTGACGGCGGTGCCGGCGCACGAGCAGACGCGAGCGGGGATGGCCAACATCGTGCACACCATCGCCGACGACGCCCGGCTCGGGCGCCTGCTGTTCAGCACGCAGCTTGCCGATCCGGTGATCGTGCGCAAGCGCGCCGAATCCAGCGCGTTGTTCGCCATGCTGTCCGGCCAGCACGTCGGGGACGCGATGCGGGTTCCGGCAAACGACCGCATCAAGGCGGCGGCGCACTTCGTGGTCGGCGGCGTCGGGCAGACCATCAGCGCCTGGCTCGCCGGCGACGTCCGGCTCGAACCCGACCAGCTCATCGATCACCTGGCCGCCCTGCTCGACGAGCTCGCCGAGCCAAGGCTCTATCGCACCAAGGAATCCCGGGCGGCGGCCGACGCCTAGCGGGTGCTTACGCCGGGCAGGCCGTGCGCCAGGCCGTGGTGGCCGTCAGCCCGAAGTCGCTCAGCGCATCTGAAACGTTGGCTCGTAGTTGCTCAATCGAGTTGTGTCGACCGAGCTCGTAGGCGAGGAACGAGACGAACACCCGGCCGTGCACCCGCCCCGACAACAACGCCAGTGCCCCGTTGGTGCGGTACATGGTCGCGGTGGTCACCCCCGGGTACACCGTCCGCATGGCGAAGTGATCGGCCTCGGTGCCGTCCGCCCGGTTGAGGGCCGGGTCCAGCGTCCCGAGGTTTGACGACACGACGGTGATCGCGCTGCCGGTGACCACGCCGATCAGCCGCCGCATGACGCGCTTCGGGATCAGCGGAATCAGCGGCAGCAAGGCCCAGCGCTCGTCGGGCTCGTCCAGGTGGCGGGACAGGGCTTCCTTGACCCTGGTGCGGATCTCGCGCAGGTCGGTCGTCGCCGGAGCGGGGTCGACCGTGATGTCGACATTGACGACCGCGTTCGCGCGGGTGTCGCCCGGGGTGCGCTCGTTGACCGGCATTCCCACGTTGACCGTTCCGTCCGCGGCGACTCGCCCGACTCGTCGGGCGAGGTGGGCGGCCAGTCCAGCGAGCAGCGCGTTGCTCGTCCCCCCGAGTGCCTGCGCGCGCGCGTCCCACTCGTCGGCGTTGATGAACAGCGTCGCCATGGGCAGCGTGATGAGCTCGTCCGCCCCGACGGGCGGCGCGGGCCGCTTGGCGGCCGGCGACGCGGCGGCGCCGGCGTGGCGTGCAGTCCCGGCCAGGCGGATCGCGGCAACCACGGCGCGGCCCACGCTTGATGCGTCGCATGCGGTTTGGTGTGCGTCCTCGCGCACGGCCCGCCACCGCAGCCGTGCCGCCGGGGGCGGCCAGTCGATGGTGTCGTCGCGGCCGCACGCCGCGTCCGCCAACGCCTCGCACAGCCCGACACCGTCGGTGAGGCAATGGGTGGTCACCAGGCTCACCGCCGCGCCGCCGTCGGTCAAGGGGAGCAGGGCAAGGTGGAATCCGGGCCCGTGCTCGGCATCGGGTCGCTTATCCGCCTGTTCCTCCAGCCAGTCGCCGATCGCCTCACGGGGCCGTGGCGCAGCGACGATCTCGAGCTCCGACTGAACGGTGGGAGCCACCCAGCGATGCCTGCCGAACGGCAAGGGGGACCGTTCGATGCGGCGACGCAGCCGACCCCGACCGAGATGGCGATGAAACCTTCGCAGCCCGTCGACGTCGACGGCGCGGTCGTATACCCAGATGCACTGCAGCACACTGGTGGTGGCGGTCGCCCGCTCGCCGAGGAACATGGTCTGGTCGGCCAGGTCCAGCACGTTGCTCATCATCCCGACTCCCGCCCTCTCGTGCGTCTAGGCCGCAACGACATCGGGCTGGTCGGGGGTGGTCTCGATCACCCGGGCGAATTCCCGGATCAGCGCCGCCAGGTAGCGCTGCACCGACTCGCGGGCTATCTCGTTGTCCGGGAAGGAGATCGTCACCGTGGTGCGTTCCACGTGCCGGTTGATCCACATGTTGATCCCGCCGGCGGACAGGCTGTCGCCATAGGTCCCGAAATTCATCTCCGTCCACATCCCGACAAGGGGGATCTTTCGAAAGTCGAGGAACGACAACATCATCGGCAGTTGCGTGGGCAGCTTGATGCCCAGCTGATCCGGGGTCGCCAACTCCAGCACGCGCTCGACCGGCACGGCGGCGAGATCCTTGGCGGAGTCGAAGGATTTCTGAGCCGCCCGTGCCGCCTCGGGGAACGAGTCGCCGGCCGTCGGAACCGTCACGGGGATCAGGCTGGCGAACCATCCCACCGTCATGGTGTCGACGCCCATGTCCCGGGTGTCCCTGGCCGTGAACCCGAAATAGGTTTCCTTGCCGGTCAATTGGCGCTCCGCCAACGCCGTGCAAGCCAGGACTCCCCCGATGAACCGGGCACCGGCTGCGCAACATGCGGCGTCGAACGACTCCGTCCCCGCGGCGTCGAGCAAGTCGACCGTGACCAGGTCGCCCTTGCAGCTGGCCCATGTGTCGCCCAGCGGCAGCGGAAAGCTCGGCCAGTCACCGTCGGCCTCACGCGCGAACGCAATCCAGTCCTTGACCTCCGGGGACGACAGGGTCAGGCTCGCCGCCCTCTCCCGCTGCCGCACGGTGTAGTCGCGGTAACTTCTCAGCTCGCGGGGTGCGGGAAGCTCGCCGCCTTGCGCACCCAGCACCAGCTCTTGGTACGTCAGGTGGATGTCGAGGAAGATCAGCGCGGCGGACACGCCGTCGATGTGCAGGTGGTCGACGCTGGCGTAGAAGGTGAAGTGGTCGGGCCCCTGGACGACTCCGTAGGTGAAGCAGCCCCATCCGAGCGTCCCGGGCGTCGTCGTCAAGACGTGCGCACGCGCCTGTTCGGGGCTCATCTGTCCGAACGCCGTCGGAGCGAATTCGATGACCCCGGGGTCGGCGATCGCGCGGCGGACGATGACGCCTTCGACGATCTCGAACCAGCTGTGGTAGGTGTCCTGACCACGGACATGGGCGTTGATCGCCGCCGTCATCGCCGGGATGTCACACGTGCCGGGAATGTCCCACGCCACCACCATCAACCGGGGCAGCTGTCGGTTCATCGTGTTGCCGAGGTGCGCGGTCCAGAGGTGTTGAGTCTGCTGATAACTCGGAACCAAATCGCTCAATGGCGCGGTGCGAGCCGCTTCGTGCGCCGCGGGCGTGGCCGTCCACGTGGTCAGTGGTCCGTGCGGCGGTTCCCATTCGTAGATGTTCCCGAGTGCGACCATTTCTTGATCCTCGCTCTGTGAGGTGCTGATTCCGTTGTGCGGCAAGGGGGTACCGGAAACCCATTCCCGAATGGGTTTTATGCGCAATATGAATCCAATTTCGTACCGGGGAGCTTCGCGAACTGATTTTCGTGTGTGGAGTTGAACCTACGGTCGTCGCTCGTACCCCCGAGTCGCTGTTGTTGGACGCTAGTACAGGAACGCGAGGATTACGCGGTTTTGGACAAGATTCGCAATCCCGCGCGCTGTCGCGGCGACGCCGGTAATCTGCTCTCTCCGGAGCAAACGACCGCACCCGCTCAGGGCAACAGGGGCAGCTGCCACAGCCGCATCCCGGGATCCAGCAGCCAGAACCGCTCCATGGTCAGGCGCATGAGCCGCAGCGCGCTGAAGATCATGAAGGCGGCCAGCGGCAGCTCGACCAGCACAGCGGTGGCCACCGACAGCCAGACGTCCCTGGGGCCTGCGGTCATCAGGTCGAACCATGCGTCGCAGATCAGGAGCACACCGGTGGTGAACGCGGCCGGGATCAGCACCTGGCGGCGCAGGTAGCCCAACACGGCCGTCGCCGCCATGAAGACCATCAACAACACGTCGTAGCCCATCCAGGTGAGGGGCCAGTTGTGCACGACGTAGTTCTCCGGCAGCGTCGTGGACAGATAGCCCAGCCAGGGGATCATCACCGCCGAGCCACCGGCCATCAGGCTCAACCGGATTCGCCGCACGCGGGCCAGGAACACGGGGTCGACGATGTCGCTCACGGGTTGTTCCAGCCGGGTGATCAGGTCACGCCGCTCCCCGGGCGTCAGGGCCGCGATCCGGGCGTCGGAGAGGATGCCCTCGGTCACGGCCGGCCGGCCGGCACCGCGGGCCGGCGGTCGGCCGCAGTCTTCGGCACCGTGCTCGCATCGCTGCTATCGAATTCCTTGACCCAGCAAGCGAATTCGAGCGTGATGCCGTCGGGGTCCTGGAAGTAGAACGAACGCACGTACACCCCGGGATGCACCGTGGCGGACACCTGCATGGGGCTCTCGTCGTGGTTGAGCACCGGCCCCACCCGCACACCCTTCTCCTTGAGGCGCTGGCGGTAGGCGTCGAACTTCTCGGCCGGCACGTGGAATGCCAGGTGGTTCATGGTGCTCACCGCGCTGGTGATGTCGCCGATGCCGGGGATGGCGCCCGGCGACGAGATGCCCGGCACCCGGTCGGGAGCGTCGGCGAACCAGAAGAATGCGACGCAGTCGCCGTTGCCCGCGTCGAAGAAGAAATGCTGGCCCGCGCCCCCGGGCAGGTCCAGCGACTTGATCAACGGCATGCCCAGGATGTTGGTGTAGAAGTCCACGGTGCGGGCCATGTCCGAGCAAACGAGCGCGACGTGGTTGATCCCGCCGAGTTCGAATTCCGTGTTGGTGTTGTGGGGCTTGATCACCGCAGTTCCCCTCCGTCCCGGCGTGGGAAATCCTGGCCAAGATGTAATTGAAGAATCTAACATCAGCTTCAGTTTTCTCCGAGATGTCCGTCGCCAGCAGGGCCGCCGAAATGACTCTTCACACCGGTGCCGCGGGAGTGCGCCGCGAGTTCGTCGGTTTGCCGTCGCCCACCGCCGGGCGCGCCGGTGCGGGCGGGCATCCCTGCCAGGGTCTGTACCACCGCGGGGAGGGCCACAAGCCCACGGTGGCGATGATCGCCACCCACTACCAGATCGACTTCTCCGAGCACTACCTCGCCGACTACATGGCCACCCGCGGGATCGGGTTTCTCGGCTGGAATACCAGGTTCCGCGGCTTCGAGAGCAGCTTCCTGCTCGACCATGCGCTGGTGGACATCGGCGTGGGAGTGCGCTGGCTGCGCGAGGTGCAGGGGGTGGAAACGGTTGTGCTGCTCGGCAATTCGGGTGGCGGATCGTTGATGGCCGCGTATCAGTCGCAGGCCGTGGCGCCGAACGTGACCCCGCTGGAGGGGATGCGACCCGCGACGGGCCTGACCGAGTTGCCCGCCGCCGACGGCTACGTGGCCACCGCGGCCCATCCCGGGCGGCCGGACGTGCTGACGGCCTGGATGGACGCCGCCGTCGTCGACGAGAACGACCCCGTCGCCACCGACGCCGACCTCGACCTGTTCAACGAGCGCAACGGCCCGCCGTACGCGCCGGAGTTCCTGGCCCGCTACCGCCGTGCGCAAACGGCGCGCAACCACGCCATCACCGACTGGGCGGAGCGGGAGCTCAAACGCGTTCGCACGGCGGGATTTTCCGACCGTCCGTTCAGCGTCATGCGCACCTGGGCGGACCCCCGCATGGTGGATGCCGGCATCGAGCCCACGCGGCGTCAACCGAACATGTGCTATGCCGGCGTCCCGGCGAAGGCCAACCGGTCCGCACACGGGATCGCGGCGGCCTGCACCCTGCGCAACTGGCTGGGCATGTGGAGCCTGCGGGTGGCGCAGACCCGGGCCGAGCCACACCTGGCCCGCATCACCTGCCCCGCCCTGGTGATCAACGCCGAGGCCGACACCGGTGTGTTCCCGTCCGACGCCCAGCGTATTTTCGCCGCGCTCGCCGGCCCCGACAAGACCGAGGCGTCGATCGACAGCGATCACTACTTCACCACCCCGGGCGCCCGCGACGAGCAAGCCGACATCATCGCCGACTGGATCGCCAAGCGGTTTCGCTGAGACCCGTCGCCACCCGACCGACCCCTGTGGTCAACCAACCGACCGGTTGTTAGTTTGGAAGCTGCCCGGCCGAGACGGAACCCGAAAGCATGGGAAGGCGACCAATGCCGATCGCTATCACTCCTGAGCATCAAGACCTGGCCGATTCGGTGCGGTCGCTGGTGGCGCGCATCGCGCCGTCCGAGGCATTGCACGCGGCCATGGAAACGCCGATCGACAATCCCCCGCCGTACTGGCAAGCCGCCGCGGACCAGGGCCTGCAGGGCCTGCACCTGGCCGAGTCCGTGGGCGGGCAGGGCTTCGGCATCCTCGAGCTGGCCATCGTGCTGGCCGAGTTCGGCTACGGTGCGGTGCCCGGGCCTTTCGTGCCGTCGGCGATCGCCAGCGCCCTGATCTCCGCCAGCGATCCGCACGCCAAGGTCCTCTCCGAGCTGGCGTCCGGCGCGGCCATCGCCGCATACGCGATGGACTGCTGCGGGCTCACCGCCACCCGCCAGGGTGACACGCTGGTGCTCCGGGGCGAGGTCCGCGCGGTGCCCGCGGCGGCGCAGGCCTCCGTGCTGGTGCTGCCGGTCGCCATCGACAGCGGCGAGGAATGGGTGGTGCTGCGCGCCGAGGAACTCGAGATCGAGCCGGTGCGAAGCATCGACCCGCTGCGCCCCGTCGCCCATGTGCGCGCCAACGCCGTCGAGGTGGGCGCAGACGCCGCATTGGGCAACCTGAGCATGGCGACCGCGCACGCGTTGATGACGACGCTGCTGTCCGCCGAGGCGATCGGGGTGGCGCGCTGGGCAACCGACACCGCGTCGCACTACGCCAAGATCCGCGAGCAGTTCGGCAGGCCGATCGGGCAGTTCCAGGCCATCAAACACAAGTGCGCGGAAATGATCGCCGACACCGAGCGGGCCACCGCGGCGGTGTGGGACGCCGCCCGCGCCATCGACGAGGCACGCGAAAACGATTGGGAAATCAGCGCTTCCAACGTCGAGTTCGCGGCAGCCGTGGCGGCGACGCTGGCGCCGGCGGCCGCCCAACGGTGCACGCAGGACTGCATCCAGGTGCACGGCGGGATCGGCTTCACCTGGGAGCACGACACGAACGTGTACTACCGCCGGGCACTGATGCTGGCCGCCTCCTTCGGCCGCGGTTCGGAGTACCCGCAGAAAGTGGTGCACACCGCCACCAGCACCGGGCTCCGGCCGGTCGACATCGACCTCGACCCCGACACCGAGAAGCTGCGCGATGAGATCCGCGCCGAGGTGGCCGCGCTGAAGGCGATGGAGCGCGACCGGCGCAGGGTCGCCATCGCCGAGGGCGGCTGGACCCTGCCGTATCTGCCGAGGCCGTGGGGGCGCGCCGCCGGTCCGGTGGAGCAGATCATCATCGCCCAGGAGTTCACCGCGGGCCGCGTCAAGCGCCCGCAGATGGGCATCGCGACCTGGATCATCCCGTCGATCGTCGCGTTCGGCACCGAGGAGCAGAAGCAGCGGTTCCTGCCGCCGACCTTCCGCGGCGAGATGATCTGGTGTCAGCTGTTCTCCGAGCCGGGCGCCGGATCGGACCTGGCCGGGTTGAGCACTAAGGCAACTCGGACGGACGGTGGCTGGCGGATCACCGGTCAGAAGATCTGGACCACCGCGGCGCAGCTCTCCCAGTGGGGCGCGCTGCTGGCGAGAACGGACCCGAGCGCCCCGAAACACAACGGCATCACCTACTTCCTGCTGGACATGCGCAGTGAAGGCGTCGAGGTGAAGCCGCTGCGCGAGCTCACCGGGAACGCGATGTTCAACACCGTCTACATCGACGACGTGTTCGTGCCCGACGAATGCGTGCTCGGTGAGGTCAATCGTGGCTGGGAGGTCAGCCGCAACACCCTTACCGCGGAACGGGTTTCGATCGGCAGCAGCGAGGCCAACTTCCTGGCGACTCTCGGTCAGTTCGTCGAGTTCGTTCGCGACGGGCACCTCGACCCCGTCGCGCAACACCGGGCCGGCCAGTTGATCGCTGAGGGCCACGCCGCCAAGGTGCTGAACCTGCGTTCGACGCTGTTGACGCTGGCCGGCGGCGATGCCATGCCGTCCGCGGCCATCTCGAAGCTGCTCTCGATGCGCACCGGCCAGGGGTACGCCGAGTTCGCGGTGTCCTCGTTCGGCACCGAGGCCGCCATCGGCGACACGAACCAGCTGCCCGGCAAGTGGGGCGAGTACCTGCTGGCGAGCCGGGCCACGACGATCTACGGCGGCACCTCCGAGGTGCAGCTGAACATCATCGCCGAGCGGTTGCTCGGCCTTCCTCGCGATCCCTGACCGCCGGCGGGCGATTCCGCCCCGGAAAAGGGCCATGCCGACCTGAGGGGTGGTCAGGCCGGCATGGTTTCCCCCCCATCCCGTGGACCGGTCAGCCTAGGAGTGGATCGGCACGTCAAGGCTGGCCGGCTATCACGGGGAGGCTTGGTTCACCACCACCAGTTCCACCAGTGCCCGGGGGCCCAGAATCCGCGGTTCCCCCAACCCGGGCCACGGTGCCCCCCGTTCCATCCGTGGCCTCCGCCCCATCCGCCATGACCCCCTCCTGGACGGTCGGGAAGGATTCCGGGCCCACCGGGCGCGCCATGCGGACCGGTGGTGGTGAAGCTGTGGTCGGCTCCTGGTGCGGGGGCCGCCTGGGCAACGGCGCCGGCGCCGAACAGCAGCGCTCCCGCCATGGCCGAAGCGCCGGCCGCACTGGCGGCCGCGCGGCGGAGCGATTGTGCAGAGAGCGTCATCGCAGGAGCCCCTTCCAGGATCTGATACCGACAACAAAAACGTTAGCCAGGAGTTTCCCGGCAAACAACTAAGCTACACACGAATTGTGCTGTGAATTATGTAACAAGTCGATTGCCAGACTGCGCAAGGTCGGCATTTTGTCGTATTTAATGATTTCCATATCTCAGGAGAACGTCGGATACTGATCTACGGAGTCCGGTCTTATACCTGCTCAAATGACGTCTACTGAAATACTGTTCTCCGCAATTCCGCATCGGCGTATTGCCCTGCGTTATGCGACGCGGAATTGCGCTCCATCTCTCCCGCGCCCGAAATTACCGCGACATACGCCGCGCCTGCCAGCTACCGTAAGCCATTTGCTGCAGAAAGCGGCCGCCGACGGGGACGCGGCCGGTCGGCGGCCCGGTCGCGCGACTTACGCCGTGGACGGTGGAAGAATCAGTATCGACACATTCGAGCGCTGATTTACTGATCGGCCACTCATTCGGAGGGCACCGCCGCAGTGAACTTCAACCGCAGCCACATCGGACCCGGCGCCGCATCGTTCCGGGGTCCCGCGCCGTCGGGCGCCGCGGCGGGCGACGCCGCGCCGACCGAGCGCCTTACCGGGCTCGGGCAGCAGTCCCCCCAGCGGATGGTCAGCCCGCCGGCGCACAACCAGGCGGGACGGGTTCAGCGGACACGGCGCACCGTCGACCTGCCGGCGGCCACCCACCGCGCCCTCGACATCTGGCAGCGGGAGGCGGCCGACCGCCTGGGGGTCGCCCGGGTGACCGGACAAGAGGTGCTCACCGCGCTCATCGACCAGCTCCTGGTCGACCCCAAACTCGCGGCGCAGATCACCCGGGCCATCAAAGACCGGCGCTGACCCCGAAGGGCTAGTCGACCTCCATCTCGCGCAACTCGCGCTTGAGGATCTTGCCGGTCGGGTTGCGCGGCAGCTCCTCGAGGAAGACCACCTCACGCGGCACCTTGTAGCGCGCCAGGTGATCGCGGACGTAGTGCTTGATGGTGTCCTCGTCGACGTCCGAGCCGTCCTTCTTCACCACGAAGGCGCGCAGCCGGTGGCCCCATTCCTTGTCTTCCACGCCGATCGCGGTCGCCTCGACCACCTCCGGGTGCCCGCTGATCAGGTCCTCGACCTCGGCGGGGAAGACGTTCTCCCCGCCGGAGACGATCATCTCGTCGTCGCGGCCGCTGACGTAGAGCAGGCCGTGCTCGTCGAAATACCCGACATCGCCCGAGGACATCAGGCCGTCGATGATCTGCTTGTGGCCGCCGCCGGTGTAGCCCTGGAACGGAAACGCGTTGCCGACGAAGATCCGGCCGACCTCGCCCTGCGGCTTCTCCTGGCCGTTGTCGTCGAGGATCTTGACCTTGACACCCTTGACCACCGGTCCGACGGTCGCCGCGTTGCGCTCCAGATCCTGTGGTCCGGCGATGGTGGCGAACGCGATCTCGGTCGAGCCGTACATGTTGTAGATGACCGGCCCCAGGTCCTTCAGCGCGCGGCTGGCGAGCTCCGCCCCCAGCTGCGACCCGGAGATGAACACGATCCGCAGGCTGGACAGGTCGGGCTTCTTCCCCATCTTCTCGATCGCGTCGAGGATCCGCGACAGCATCACCGGCACCACCACCATGGCGGTCACCTTGTACTTCTCGATGTCTTCGAGCACGTGCGGCGGCTTGAACTTGCGGCGCAGCACCAGGGTCGAGCCCAGGAACATCGCGATGGTGCCGTGCAGGTATCCCAGCGCGTGGAACATCGGGGCGGGCAACGAGGTGACCTCGTTGGCCTTGAACGGGACGTGCGAGAGGATGCCGCCGACCGGCGCCAGGGTCGGCGGGGTGCTGCGGTTCGCGCCCTTGGGGGTGCCGGTGGTGCCGCTGGTGAGGATGATGATCGACGCGTGCTTGGAGGCCTTGGGGGCGGGTTCCTTGCTGCTGCGCTCGATCAGGTCGGCCAGCGTCTCGTCGGTGCTGCCCGACGGCTCGTCCGCGTCGGGGTTGGTGCCCAGCGCGCGCAGCTTGCCCAGTTCCGGCTCGGCCTTGCTGACGGCCTTGGTGTACTCGTCGTCGTAGATGATCAGCTTGGCGCCCTCGCGCTCCGACACCTCCTTGATCTGCGGGCCGGAGAATTCGCTGTTGAGCAGGATGATGCGGGCGCCCACCCGGGCGGCGCCGTAGTTGGCGATCAGGAACCAGCGGGTGTTGCGCGCCAGGATCGCCACCCCGTCGCCGCCCTTGACCCCCATCTCGAGCAGGCCGTTCGCCACCGCGTGGGCGGCCTCGTCGAGCTCTTTGAAGCTGAACTCGCCCTCCTCGTCGATGCACGCGGCGCGGTCCGGGTGGCGCCGGGCGTTCAGGGAGGGCAGCATGCCGAACTCGCCCCACTTATAGATGTCGTTGGCCATCGCGGCGTAGTTCAGCGGTGGCTCCAGCCGGAAGGCGCCCGCTTCGAAGATCTTGCGCACATAGTGCAATTCGGCCGAGCCGCGTTCCAGGTATTGCTGAACCTTGGCAACCGCCTGCCCAGGCAGGCCAATCAGATTAGGCATGGATCCACCCTATGTGACGTCCGTCGCATCCCGAGGGGTAAGTACCCATCGACTTACGATGATGAACATGGGTCCGGTTTCGCTGGAGGTGGCCGGGCACGAGGTGACGATCACCCACCCGGACAAGGTGGTGTTCGACGCCCACGGCGACGCGGGACCGCACACCAAGCTCGACCTGGTCCGCTACTACCTGTCGGTGGCCGAGGGGGCCCTGCGCGGCGTGGCCGGCCGGCCGATGATCCTGAAGCGCTTCGTCAAGGGCATCTCTGAGGAGGCGGTCTTCCAGAAGCGGGCACCGAAGAACCGGCCCGACTGGGTGGACGTCGCCGAACTGCACTACGCGCGCGGTACCTCCGCCGCCGAAGCCGTCATTCACGATGCCGCCGGCCTGGCGTGGGCGGTCAACCTGGGCTGCGTCGACCTCAACCCGCACCCGGTGCTGGCCGACGACCTCGACCATCCCGACGAACTGCGGGTCGACCTGGATCCGATGCCCGGGGTCGACTGGCGGCGGATCGTCGACGTGGCGCTGGTCGCCCGCGAGGTGCTGGAGGACTACGGCCTGGTGGCCTGGCCGAAGACGTCGGGGTCGCGCGGCTTTCACATCTATGCCCGGATCGCCCCGCGCTGGGAATTCCGGCAGGTGCGCCTGGCCGCCCAGACCGTCGCCCGGGAGGTCGAGCGCCGAGCGCCCGGCGCCGCGACCAGCCGCTGGTGGAAGGAAGAACGCGAAGGGGTGTTCGTCGACTTCAACCAGAACGCCAAGGACCGCACGGTCGCGTCGGCGTATTCGGTGCGGGCGACGCCGGACGCCCGGGTGTCCACGCCGCTGTTCTGGGACGAGGTGACCGAACGTCTTCCCGACGAGTTCACCATCGACACGGTGCCCGCGCGGTTCGCCGCCATGGGCGACCCTTGGGCGGGGATGGACGACGCGGTCGGCGAGCTCGACCGGTTGCTGGTGCTGGCCGAGGAGATGGGTCCCCCGGAGCGTGCGCCGAAGGGATCCGGCACGGCCGACGGCCGGCGCCGGTCGGCGATGCCGCTCATCGAGATCGCCCGCACCAAGACCAAGGACGAGGCGCTGGCCGCGCTGGATACCTGGCGCGGCCGCCACCCGGACGCGGCGGCCCTGCTGCAGCCGGCCGACGTGCTGGTCGACGGGATGCGCGGGCCGAGTTCGATCTGGTATCGGATCAGGATCAACCTGCGGCATGTGCCGGTCGATCAGCGACCTGAGCAGGAGGAGCTGATCGCCGACTACAGCCCCTGGGACGGATACGGCGGCAGGCAGCAGCCGTCGCGCTGAAATCCGGCTACACCCCGACCCCAGCTCGCGCCTGGTAGGCGTTGCCCTTGCGCAGGTAGCAGTACCAGGTGACCACCAGCAGGGCCAGGAAGAAGCCCACGTAGAACCGCAGCGCGGGTTCGATGCTGCCGAAGTGCGACCTCGACCAGGCGTATGCCAGCGGCACGACGAATCCGCCGAAGGCGCCGATCGACGAGATCACGCCCAGCGCGCCCGCGGCCTGGCGCCGCATGTGCGCCATGGTGTCGGGGTCGCCCCCGGCGAGTTGCCCCTTGGTCACGAAGATCCTCGAGATCATCCGGTAGGTCGAGCCGTTGCCGATGCCCGTCGCGACGAACAGGAACATGAAGCTGGCGAAGAACAGCGGCAGGTTTTTGGCGTTCACCGACCACAGCGCCGCCGCGGCGCCGGCGGCGAGCATGACGAAGCTGACGGCGGTGATCCGGGCGCCGCCGATGCGGTCGGCCAGCTTGCCGCCCAGGGGCCGAATCACCGAGCCGATCGCTGCCCCGAGGAATGCCCAGGTCAACGCGATGTCGCCGCGGCCGAACACCGTTTTGAGCAGGGTCGGGAAGGCCGCCGAGTAGCCGATGAACGAGCCGAACGTGCCGATGTAGAGCAGCGACATCACCCACGTGTCGGGATGCCGCAGCGACTGCCACACCGGCTTCACGTCCGCCTTCGCCTCGGACAGGTTGTTCATGAACAGGAACGCGCACACCGCGGCCACCACCGCCAGCGGGATGTAGAAGAGGCCGGCGCGCGACAGCGCCACCCCGCCACCGGCCACGACGATGGGCGGGATGATCTTCTGCACGACCGCCACGCCGATGTTGCCGCCGGCCGCGTTGAGGCCGAGCGCCCAGCCCTTGTCCTTCTCCGGGTAGAAGAACGAGATGTTGGCCATCGACGAGGCGAAGTTGCCGCCACCGAAGCCGGCGGTGGCGGCGATCAACACCAGCACCGCGAACGACAGGCCCGGATGGCTGACCGCCCAGGCCAGCAGCACGCACGGAATGAGCAGCAGCGCCGCCGAGATGGTCGTCCAGTTGCGGCCGCCGAAGAGCGGCACCGCGAAGGTGTAGGGCAGGCGCAGGAAGGCGCCGACGCCGCTGGGCACGGCGACCAGGCACAGCGCCTGGCTCGCGGTCAGCGCCCAGCCGGAGGCGGACGGATGCCCGTGGGCACCGGCGGTCATCTGGACCACCACGATGCTCCACAACATCCACACGCTGAAGCCGACGTGCTCGGCGAAGATGGAGAAGATCAGGTTGCGCCGGGCGATCGGCTTGCCGGTCGCCTCCCAGAACGCGGGGTCTTCGGGCCGCCAGTCATCGATCCAGTGCCCGCCTCGATGACGCGGGGGCGCGGGGGCGAGGACCGGAGCGGTCGACTCGGGCGTGGTCGTCGTAGTCACGCCCCGACGTTAGGAAGGGACTGTTACCGGGCCGCGTGGACGCAGTTACGTCGGCGATACGTGGATCTCGCAACGGCCGTTCCCCGCTTGTCAGAACTTTTTGCCCGCCCAGTGCGGGAGAATTGCCGCATGCAGGCGACCGATCGGCCCCTGGGGCTGCGCGAACGCAAGAAGATCAAGACCCGTCATGCCCTGCGCCGTGAGGCGTTCCGCCTGTTCGACGCGAACGGCTACGCCGCCACCACCATCGAACAGATCGCCGACGCCGCCGAGGTGTCCCCCAGCACGTTCTTCCGGTACTTCGGATCCAAGGAGTCGCTGCTGCTGGCCGACGACCTCGATCCGCTGATACTGGCGGCGTTCGACGCCCAGCCACCGGAGTTGTCACCCAGCCAGGCCATCCGCCGCGCGTACGCCAGCACGATGGCCGGCCTGTCGCCCGAGCAGCTGGAGTTCGAGAACACCCGACAGCGCCTGATCTTCTCGATACCCGAGCTCAAGGCCGCCCTCTACGACGAGTACTACCGCACCGTGAATGTCATGGCGGAGGCGATCGGTCGCCGGATCGGCCGTCCGGCAACGGATTTCGAGGTCCGGGTGTTCGTCGGCGCGATGGTCGGCGCCATGATGGCCGCCTATGACAGCGCGCCGAAGACCTCCGACACCATCTATCGGGCGCTGGACTTCCTGGACGCCGGCATGCCGCTGGGCTGAGCGGCGCAACCGCGCGGCGACGGGCGTTGCGAGCGGGGAACGCGATAATCTCACGCGATGCGACAGGGTTGGAATCGACGGGGATTCTTGCAGCTCGCAGGGGCTGCAGCCGTCGCCGCGGTCGCCGGCGCCCCGGCGGGGTGCTCGTCAGGCAAACCGTCCTCGAATACCGGCGGCGGCAAATCGGTGACGATCGACCACCTCTTCGGTCAGACCGTGATCAAGGAGCCCCCCAAGCGCGTGGTCAGTGCCGGGTACACCGAGCAAGACGACCTGCTCGCGGTCGGCGTCGTACCGATCGCCGTGACCAACTGGTTCGGCGATCAGCCGTTCGCGGTGTGGCCGTGGGCGCAAGCCAAGCTCGGCGGGGCTCAGCCGGTGGTGCTCAACCTCGACAACGGGATCCCGGTGGACCAGATCGCGGGCCTCAAACCGGATCTCATCGTGGCCACCAACGCCGGGGTGGACGCCGACACCTATCAGAAACTCTCCGCGATCGCCCCGACCGTGCCGCAGTCGGACGGTGACGCGTTCTTCGAGCCGTGGAAGGAGCAGGCCGCCGTCATCGGCCGGGCGGTGTTCCAGGCCGACCAGATGAAGTCGCTGATCGACGGGGTCGACCAGAGGTTCACCGCCGTCGGCAAGGAACACCCGACCTGGACGGGCAAGAAGGCCTTGCTGATGGAGGGCGCCCTCTGGCAAGGGACCGTCGTCGCGGCCATGGCGGGCTGGCGCACGGACTTCCTCAATCAGATGGGCCTGGTGATCGCCGACAGCATCAAGCCGTTCGGCACCGGCCACCGCGCCGTCATCCCGCGCGACCGCGTCAAGGCGGTGCTCGACTCTGCCGACGTGCTCATCTGGACAACCGAGAGCCCCGACGACCAGAAGGCGTTGCTCGCCGACCCCGACGTGGCGGGGTCACAGGCCACCGCGCAGAACCGGCACGTCTTCACCACCAAGGAGCAGGCCGGCGCGATCGCGTTCTCCTCGCCGCTGAGCTACCCGTTGGTCGCCGACCAGCTGCCCCCGCAGCTGGCCAAAATCCTCGGTTAGATCCCCGCCGCGCCGGCGGCGTTTGAGTGTTTGCTAAGGCAGCTCTGGCAGTGTTCGAAAATCCGTCGCCCGCCCCTCGCCCGGCCGGCGATCGGGCGGTTACCGTCGAGTAATGAGCGTGACGGACCTTACCGACAACGTGCCCAGGGACCTGCCCACGGACCTGGTCGGCAACACGGTTCTGGACTTCGGCGACAGCGCGCTGATGCTGCAATGCGGCAGCACCGCCGAGGTGCTGGCGTGGGCGGCGCAGTTGCGGGTCGCGGCGTTGCCCGGCGTGGTCGACATCGTCCCTGCCGCGCGCACGGTGCTGGTGAAGCTCGACGGCCCGCGCCGCCAAGGCGTGATCCGTCAGCGACTGCGCAAGATGCGGGTCACCGCCGAGGAGGTCCCCGCGTCCGATCGCCGCGCCGACGTGGTGATCGACGTCGCCTACGACGGCCCGGACCTCGCCGAGGTGGCCGACCACACCGGGCTGACCATCCCGCAGGTGATCGACGCCCACACCGGTTCGCTCTGGCGGGTCGGATTCAGCGGGTTCGCCCCGGGATTCGCGTACCTGGTCGACGGGGATCCCCGGCTGCGGGTGCCGCGCCACCCGGAGCCACGCACCTCGGTGCCCGCCGGCTCGGTCGGCCTGGCCGGCGAATTCAGCGCGATATACCCGCGCCAGTCGCCGGGCGGTTGGCAACTGATCGGCCGCACCGACGCGGTCATGTGGGACCTCGAACGGCCCCAACCGGCGCTGCTGACGCAGGGCACCTGGGTTCAGTTCCGGGCCGTCTGAGGTAAGGAGACCACCGTGGCAACCCTGGAGATCCTTCGCACCGGCCCGCTCGCCGTCGTCCAGGACCTGGGCCGGCCGGGGCTGGCCCACCTCGGCGTGAGCCGGTCCGGGGCGGCCGACCGTCGCGCCCACCAGCTGGCCAACCGGCTGGTCGCCAACCCCGTTGACCGCGCCACCGTCGAGGTCACGTTAGGCGGATTCGCGGCCCGTGTCCGGGGCGGCGACGTCGACATCGCGGTCACGGGCGCCGACACCGACCCGACCGTCAACGGAAAAAAGTTCGGCACCAACAGCATTCAACATGTCCGCGACGGCCAGGTGATCGCCTTGGGCACGCCTCGCGCCGGGCTGCGGACATATCTCGCGGTGCGCGGCGGCATCGGAGTGGAGCCGGTGCTGGGCTCGCGCAGCTACGACGTGATGTCGGCCATCGGCCCGGGACCGCTGCGGGTGGGAGACGAGCTCCCGGTCGGGGAGCACACCCCCGACTATCCCGAACTGGATCAGGCTCCGGTGGCGGCGATCACCGGCAGCGCCGTCGAGCTGGCCGTGGTGCCCGGGCCGCGCGACGACTGGTTCGTCGACCCCGACGTCCTGGTGCACAACGACTGGGTGGCCTCCGACCGCAGCGACCGCGTGGGGATGCGCCTGACCGGCCGCCCGCTGCAGTACCGCTACCCGGACCGCCAGCTGCCCAGCGAGGGCACCACCCGGGGGGCGATTCAGGTGCCGCCCAACGGGTTACCGGTGATCCTGGGGCCCGATCACCCGGTCACCGGCGGTTACCCGGTGGTGGGCGTGGTGGTCGACGGGGACATCGACAAGATCGCCCAGGTGCGCCCCGGCCAGTCGGTGCGCCTGCACTGGTCTCGCCCCAGGGTCCTGGTCGGCGCCCAGCCGCGTGCCGGCGCCTGGCCGTTCCCGTAGTCGTTCCAGGCTCACTTGGGCCCGTTGTCCGCCGAAATGTATTCCAGCTCACACCAAGCCGCGCGACGGCTTCGAATCACCTGATTTGGTTGGCCATTTCACCGTCGGGCGCCGCCTACAGCGACTTACCAGATAACTGGTAATCAACTAACAGCCGATTCGGGCCCGATTGAGTTGACCCATTCCCGCCCCGAATGTGAGCATCGAAACACGCGGCGGGGCATGCCTCTTCATTCGGGGCGCCCGGATTTTCTCCCGGCGCGGGCCCCAGCCGAATTCGCCCGCGGGGCAACGGAAACGAGCACTGCGGCGCGCCCTTCCCGCATGGCAGTCGACGAAAGGTGACGTTCGGATGGCCCGCAATCACCGCATCGCGGACTGGAATCCAGAAGACCCGGCGGCCTGGGAGGCGGGCAACAGGAAGATCGCCCGCCGCAACCTGTTGTGCACCATCGCCGGCGACCACGTCGCCTTCTCGGTCTGGACGCTCTGGCCGGTCATGGCGCTGTTCATGCCGGAGCACGTCTACGGCTTCTCCGCCGGCGACAAGCTGCTGCTGGGCGCCGTCGCCACGCTGGTCGGTGGCCTGGCCCGGATCCCCTACACCCTGGGCATCGCCACCTTCGGCGGCCGTAACTGGACCGCGTTTTCGGCGTTCGTGCTGCTGATCCCGACCGTCGGCACGATCGTGTTGCTCGCCAACCCCGGCCTTCCGCTGTGGCCCTTCGTGGTGTGCGCGGCCCTGACCGGGCTGGGCGGCGGCAACTATGCGGCTTCGCTCGCCAACGTCAACGCCTTCTATCCCCAGCGGCTCAAGGGCTCGGCACTTGCCGTCAACGCCGGTGTCGGCAACCTCGGGGTGGCGGTGATCCAGCTGGTCGCACTCCTGGTGCTGGCCACGGCCGGACACGAGGCGCCGTATTGGGTGTGCGCGGTGTACCTGGTCGCGCTGGTGGTCGTCGGGCTCGCGGCCGCACTGTTCATGGACAACCTCAGCCACGGCACCGAGCTGAACACGATGCGCTCGATCCTGTTCGAGCGTGACACCTATGTGATCTCGCTGCTCTACATCTGCACCTTCGGCTCCTGGATCGGCTTTTCCTTCGCCTTCGGCCAGGTGATGCAGGTGAACTTCCTCGCCAACGGGGAGGGCGCCAAGCACGCGGCGCTGCACGCCGCGCAGGTGGCCTTCATCGGCCCCCTGCTGGGCTCGCTGGCCCGCATCTACGGCGGCCGGCTGGCCGACCGCAAGGGCGGCAGCCGGGTCACGCTCGGCGTGCTGGCCGGCATGACGCTGGGGGCCGGGCTGCTGGTCATCATCAGCACCATCGACGATCACAACGCCGGGGACCGCTCGACCAGCATGATCGGTTACGTCATCGGCTTCATGGTGCTGTTCGTCCTGTCCGGGATGGGCAACGGTTCGGTGTTCAAATTGATCCCCTCGGTGTACGACGCGCGCAGCCGCGCCCTGCAGATGGGCGAGGACGAGCGCCGCCACTGGGCGCGCGCCAAGGCGGGAGCGTTGATCGGCATCTGCTCCGCGGTGGGTGCGCTGGGCGGGGTGGGCATCAACCTCGCGCTGCGCCAGTCCTACCTGGCCACCGGGGAGGAGACGTCGGCGTACTGGGCGTTCCTTGCTTCCTACGTCGTGGCCGCGATCGTCACGTGGTCGGTCTACGTGCGCCGACCGGCACCGCCCACCGAGGCGGTGGACGGTGAGACGGCAGGCGCCCTGGCACGCGTGTGAGCGCGCCCTCATGGTGGGCAATGCGCAAGCAATTGCCAGGTAACGCAACCGAAATCTGACAGGCATACACAGGTGATATGGGCCAGCCGGACTCCCCGCCGCTGACGGGTTACCGCATCGCGGTAACGTCCGCCCGGCGCTCCGAGGAGCTGTGTGCGCTGCTCAGCCGCCACGGCGCCGAGGTGTGCAGCGCGCCGGCGATCAACATGATCGCGCTGCCCGACGACGACGAATTGCACCGTAACACCGAGGCATTGATCGCCGAGCCACCCGACGTCCTCGTCGCGCACACCGGCATCGGCTTCCGCGGGTGGCTCGCCGCGGCCGAGGGGTGGGGGCTGGTCAACCCACTCCTCACCGCGCTGTCAAAGGCCCGCATCGTCTCGCGCGGGCCGAAGGCGACCGGCGCACTGCGCGCCGCCGGCCTGCACGAGGAGTGGTCCCCGGACTCCGAGTCATCGCAGGAAGTCCTGGAATACCTGCTCCACTCGGGAGTGGCCGGGCTGCGGGTGGCGGTCCAGTTGCACGGCGCCGCCGACGCGTGGGATCCCTTCCCGGAGTTCCTCGGCGGGTTGCGCCTGGCGGGCGCCCAGGTGGTGCCCGTCCGGGTATACCGCTGGAAGCCAACGCCATTGGGCGGCACGTTCGATCAGCTCGTGACAGGTATCGCGGCGCGGCAGTTCGACGCGGTCACCTTCACGTCGGCGCCCGCGGCGGCGGCGGTGCTCGAGCGCAGCCGCGAGCTCGACGTCGAGGACCAACTGCTGGGCGCCCTGCGCAGCGACGTGCACGCGATGTGCGTCGGCCCGGTGACGTCCAAGCCGTTGATCCGCAAAGGCGTGCCCACGTCGTCGCCGGAACGAATGCGGTTGGGCGCCTTGGCCCGTCACGTCGCCGAAGAGCTGCCGCTGCTGGGTTCGTGCACCGTGCGGGCCGCCGGCCACACGGTCGACATCCGCGGCACCTGCGTGCTGGTGGACGGCTCGATCAAGGTGCTGTCGCCCTCGGGCATGGGAATCCTGCGTGCGCTGGCGAAACGCCCCGGCGACGTCGTCCCCCGCGGTGACCTGTTGCGCGCGCTGCCCGGCAACAGCAACGACCCGCACGCCGTCGACACGGCGGTGCTGCGGCTGCGGACGGCCCTGGGCGACAAGAACATCATCGCGACGGTGGTCAAGCGTGGCTACCGGCTCGCGACCGAGCAACGGGCGGACGCCTCATGGCGCTGATCCTGGTCGCGCACGGGACCCGCCGGCCGGAGGGTGTGGCGATGGTCGAACAGCTTGCCACGCAGGCAAGCTCGTTGATCGCACGCCCGGTGGAGGTCGCGTTCGTCGACGTGTTGGGGCCCACCCCCAGCGAGGTGCTGTCGCGGGCGAAGGCCACCGGCCGGCCCGCCATCGTGCTGCCCGCGTTCTTGTCGCGCGGCTACCACGTCCGCGCGGACCTGCCGGCCCACGTCGGGCAGAGCGGGCACCCCAACGTCATCGTCACCCCCGCCCTGGGCCCCAGTGGCCAGATCGCCCGGATCGTCGGCGACCAATTGCTCAAATGCGGTTGGCGCCCGGGTGATTCGGTGATCCTGGCCGCGGCGGGAACATCGGATGTCAAAGCGCGCGCCGACCTGCACACCACCGCGACGCTGGTGTCGGCGCTCACCGGGTCGCGAGTGGGTCTGGCCTTCGCGGCCACCGGGGACCCGCAGCTGCCCGAAGCGGTGGACGAGGCGAGACGCCAGGCCCGCCGCACCAACGCGCGCGTCGTGGTCGCCTCCTACCTGCTGGCCGACGGCCTGTTCCAGGAGAGGCTGCGCGCCTGCGGCGCCGACCTGGTCAGCCAACCGCTGAGCACCCATCCGGGCCTGACACGCCTGATCGCCAACCGATTCCGCCGGGCCATGCCGCCGGTGCTGGCCCCCACCGTCCGGCACGCTTCGCGCCGCTCGAGCGCCCAGCGGTGGGTGCACGACCGCATCGTGCGGCCGAATCCGGCGGCCTGAAGGCGCCGATCGTCGAGGCGCGCCGACGCCCGCGACGCTTGATCTTTGGCCTGATTCCGGCGATCCTGGCACCATGCCCCGTCGCGAAGAGCCGTCGCGTGGGCTCCTCGACCCGGTCGCCAAGATGCTGCGGTTGCCGTTCGGCACACCGGAATTCATCGACCGCATCGTCACCGGCGGGGCCAATCAGGTGGGCCGTCAAACGCTGCGCATGCTGATCACCACCTGGGACGCCGCCGGCGGCGGCCCCTTCGCCGCGAGCGCGATCGCCTCCACCGGGATGGCCAAGACCGCCGAAACCGTGCAGAGCATGTTCGTCGGGCCGGTATTCGGCCCGCTGCTCAAGCTGCTGGGGGCGGACAAGGCCGCCACGCGGGCTTCGCTGTGCGCCTCGCAGCTGGTGGGTCTGGGCATCATGCGCTACGGCATCCGCTCGGAGCCACTGCATTCGATGTCGGTCGACGCGCTCGTCGACGCGATCGGCCCGACGATGCAGCGCTACCTCGTCGGCGACATCACCCGCTAGGCGGCGAGCCGGCCGACCTGGACGAAGCCGTCGTCGGTGACACGCGCGGGGTACACCGGCACCGAGAAGTTCGGATCGTCCAGGCATTCACCGTCTTCCAGTGAGAAGGCCTGCTTGAGGATCGGCGATTGGACCGTCACCCGGCCCCCGCGGTCCCCCACGATCCCGCGGGAGAGCACGGCCGCGCCGGAGAACGGGTCGACGTTGCCCACCGCGTGCACCGAGCCGTCGTCGAGCCGGAACAACGCCGCCTGGGACCCGTCGTCGAGCAACACGCCGACGCCCCGGCCCGGGATGAGGCGGTCGTACTCGCAGGCAGTCGTCCACACCGCAATGTCGTTGAGAAGTGTCATGATTCCTCTCCAGCTCCCGTACGGATCTTCGGCATCCCAATGGAAACGGGGATTTTGCGCCCGGCGTGCTCGGTGAATTCCACCGTCGAGTCGACCTCGTCCGGGGCGTTGACGAACGAGACGAACCGCGACAGCTTGTCGGGGTCGTCGAGCACGCCCTTCCATTCACACTTGTAGTTCTGCACGTGCCGCTCCATTGCGGCCTCGAATTCCTCGGCCAGGCCCAGCGAGTCCTCGCACACGACCTCGCGCACGTGGTCGAGGCCGCCCTCGAGCGAATCGACCCAGGGCGCCGTGCGCTGCAGCCGGTCGGCCGTCCGGATGTAGTACATGATGAACCGGTCGACGTAGCGGACCAGCGTCTCGGTGTCCAGGTCGCTGGCCAACAGCTGGGCGTGCTTGGGCGTCATGCCGCCGTTCCCGCCGACGTAGAGGTTCCAGCCCTTCTCGGTGGCGATGACGCCGACGTCCTTGGAACGCGCTTCGGCGCACTCGCGCGCACAACCGGAGACGCCCATCTTGATCTTGTGCGGCGCCCGCAGACCCCGGTACCGCAACTCCAGATCGATGGCCAGCTGCACCGAATCCTGCTGCCCGTAGCGGCACCAGTCGGTGCCGACACAGCTCTTCACGGTGCGCAGCGCCTTGCCGTAGGCGTGGCCCGACTCCATGCCGCCCTCGACCAGCCGGCGCCAGATCTCCGGCAGCTGGTCCACCCGCGCGCCGAACATGTCGATGCGCTGTCCGCCGGTGATCTTGGTGTAGAGCCCGAAGTCCTGCGCGATCTGGCCGATCAGGATCAGGTGCTCGGGTTTGATGTCACCGCCGGGCACCCGCGGCACCACCGAGTAGCTGCCGTTCTTCTGGATGTTGGCCAGGAAGTGGTCGTTGGAATCCTGCAGCGAGGCCTGCTCGCCTTCCAGGATGTGCTCCGAGCCGGTGGAGGCCAGGATGGAGGCGACCACGGGTTTGCAGATGTCGCAACCCTTTCCGCGGCCGAAGCGCTCCAGGAGGCCGGAGAACGTCCGGATCTCGGTGGCCGAGATGATTTCGAAAAGCTCCGCCCGCGACTGGCTGAAGTGCTCGCACAGCGCCTTGGACTGTTCCACGCCCTCGGCTTCCAGCAGCTGCTTGAGCAGGGGCACGCACGAGCCACACGACGTGCCGGCCGCGGTGCACGACTTGAGCGAGGGCACGTCGGCGCAGCCGTCGGCGATCGCGCACTTGAGATCGCCCTTGGTGACGTTGTTGCACGAGCAGATCTGGGCGGAATCCGGCAGCGCGCCGATCCCGAGCGCCGGAGCGTCGCCGGAGACCGGGGCGATCAGCGCGAGCGGATCCCCGGGCAGCTCGCTGCCGACCATGGGCCGCAGCACCCCGTAGGCCGAGGCGTCGCCCACCAGGACACCGCCGAGCAGGGTCTTCGCGTCGTCGGACAGCACCAGCTTGGCGTAGGTCTTCTTGACCGCGTCGTTGATGGCGACCTCGAGGCAGTTCTCGGTCACCCCCATCGCATCGCCGAAGCTGGCGACGTCGACACCGAGCAGCTTGAGCTTGGTGGAAAGGTCCGCTTCGCCGAACTCCGCGGCGCCGTCCAGCAGGCGGTCGGCCACCACTTCGGCGGAGGTGTAGCCGGGTCCTACCAAGCCGTAGCACCGGCCCTGGATCGCCGCGACCTCACCGGCCGCGTAGATGTCCGGATCGCTTGTGCGGCAGGCCAAGTCGGTGAGCACGCCGCCGCGCTCGGCAAGCTCCAGCCCTGCGGCCCTGGCCAGCTCGTCGCGCGGCCGGATGCCGGCCGCGAAAATGACCAGCCCCGCGTCGATGACCTCACCGTCGGTCAGGCGCACCCGCACCGATGACACCCCGTCGGGATGGTCGATCGCTTCGATCGACTCCGTGCCCGTGCCCACGTGCACCGCGATGCCCAGGTCGCCGACCATCTTGGCCAGCAACGCGCCGCCGCCCTCATCGATCTGCTGGGCCATCAAGCGTGGCATCATCTCGACGACGTGTGTTTGTAAGCCGAACTGGCGCAGCGCATTAGCGGCTTCCAAGCCCAGCAGGCCACCGCCGATGACCACGCCCGCCGGGGAGCGACCGGCTTCCGCCGTGCGCTGCGCGTCGGCGCGGATGGCGTCGAGATCGTCGAGCGTGCGGTAGACGTGGCACGCCGCCAGGTCATGGCCCGGCACCGGGGGGACGAAGGCGTAGGACCCGTTGGCCAACACCAACGTGTCGTAGCCGCACCGCTGCCCGTCGGCAGTCACCACGGACTTCGCTTCCCGGTCGATCTCGGTCACCCGAGCGTTCAAGACCAACCGAACCCGGTCGTCACCCGCGTAGTCGTTGCCCGGCAGTGCCAGCAGCTTGCGGTCCCAGCTTTCGGTGTACGAGGTAAGCCCGACGCGGTCGTAAGCCGCGTCCGCCTCCTCGGCGAAAACCGTGATGCGCCAGAGGCCCTCGGTGTCGCGCGCCCGGAGCGCCTCGACCAGCCGGTGCCCCACCATGCCGTGCCCGACTACGACGATGTGACCGCCCGCACAGTGCGCACGCGAAATCCCGTCTGCAGCCATGGCTTTGAGATTAGCGGCGAGAAATTACCGCGATTTCGCCCAATGTGACGGTCCTATGACGAGGATCTCACAACTCACAGGGAGCGTTGTGAATATTCGTTCGCCCGAGGCGAACGCCTAGGTGGAACTTTAGCGTGGTCGACTCATGTTTCTTCTTACAGCCGGCCGAAAGGGTGCCGGACACAGCAAATCCACAACAAAGCTCAAGGAAGTACAAGGAGATCCCGATGAGTAACCTCCCCTTGTGGTCGCGACCGGCCTGGGACACCGACCGGTGGTTGCGCGACTTCTTCGGACCCGCCGCCGCGACGGACTGGTACAAGCCCGCCACCAGCGGATTTAATCCGGCGTGCGAGATCGTCAAGGACGGCGACGACGCGATCGTACGTGTCGAGCTCCCCGGCGTTGACGTCGAGAAGGATGTCAACGTCGAGGTCGACCGTGGCCGGCTCGTGATCCACGGCGAACGCCGCGACGAGCACGCCAAGGACGAAGGGGAGAAAGACGGGCGCACCCTGCGCGAGGTCCGCTACGGGTCGTTCCGCCGGTCGTTCCAGCTGCCGGCCCACATCACCGGCGACGCCGTCACGGCCTCGTACGACGCCGGGGTGCTGACGGTGCGGGTCGCCGGCGTGTACGCCGGAAGCCAGGCGCAGCGGATCGCGATCAGCAAGTAACAGGTGGACAACGGTTCCGGCAGGGCATGCGCCCCGCCGGAACCGCTTGCCGCCCAGCGCTTTTCTCCAGCGGCGCGGCAACGGGCGGGCGAAGCCGCCTTTGTCGACCGCGACCCGCGGCTGCGCGGCGGCGGCCTCCCCCACCAGCGCGGGCTGCGGAGACATAAGAAAGTAAGGAAGCGAGTCGGCTGACGCCGGGCTGTGCCGTGGATAGGATCGGAAGCGTACTGTGATCCGCAACACCGCCCGCCCTAGGAGATATCCGGTGACACTTCCTACCGGCACTACTGAACTCGCCGAACTTCACGATCTGATCGGCGGCCTGCGGCGGTGCGTCGGCTCCCTGAGGAATCGCTACGGCGACAACCCGGCGATGCGGCGCATCGTCATCGACGCGAACCGCATCCTGTCCGACGTCGAATTGCTCGACACCGACGTATCCGAGCTGGACCTGACGCGGGCCACCGTGCAGCATTCCGGCGAGAAAATCGTCATCCCCGACACCCAGTACGACAGCGAATTCTGGCGCGACGTCGACGACGAGGGTGTCGGGGGTCACAGCAGGTACTGACAACCCAAGCCCCCCGAAAAATGAGGGGGTGCTCTCTGTGTACCCTTCGACCAACAGCCCGTTCGAAGAGGAACACTAGATGAGCGCACCCACGGCGAACCGTCCTGCGTCAGGTGTCTTTTCACCCACGCGCGCCAGCATCCCCCAACGGACCCTACGCACCGACCGGTGGTGGATGTCGCCGCTGCGGATCGACCTGGGCTTCGCGGCGTTTGTCATCTACGCGACGGTGCGCGCGTTCCAACGCGACGACTTCTTCGTCCCGAAGTACCACTACCTGACCCCGTTCTACTCGCCGTGCGTGAGCAAGGCGTGCGGGGCGGCCGGCGACTTCTGGCCGCAGATCCTGCCGGACGTCTGGTGGCTGCCCTACGCGGCGCTGACGTTGCCCTTCCTGCTGCTGTTCCGGCTGACCTGCTACTACTACCGCGGCGCCTACTACCGCACGGTGTGGCAGTCGCCCAGCGCCTGCGCGGTGGCCGAGCCCCGCGTCCACTACACCGGCGAGACCCGGCTCCCGCTGATCATCCAGAACAGCCACCGGTACTTCTTCTATATCGCCGGCATCATCTCGGTGATCAACACCTACGACGCGATCATCGCGTTCCACTCGGACAGCGGGCCCGGCGGCTTCGGCTTCGGGCTGGGCAACGTGATCATGGTGGGCAACGTCGTCATGCTGTGGGTCTACACGCTGTCCTGCCACTCGTGCCGGCACGTGACCGGCGGACGGCTCAAACACTTCTCCAAGCACCCTGTGCGGTACTGGATCTGGACCCAGGTCAGCCACATCAACACCCGGCACAAGCTGTACGCGTGGATCACGCTGGGCACCCTGATGCTCACCGACTTCTACATCGCACTGGTGGCGGGCGGCGCCATCCCCGATTTGAGATTTGTTGGCTGACAGGCCATCTGAGGAAAACCAGAATTTAGCGAGGGTTTCATGGTTGAGGTCGAGCGGCACGCCTACGACGTAGTCGTCATCGGTGCCGGCGGCGCCGGGCTGCGTGCGGTCATCGAGGCGCGCGAACGCGGCCTCAAGGTCGCGGTGGTGTGCAAGTCGCTGTTCGGCAAGGCCCACACGGTGATGGCCGAGGGCGGCTGCGCGGCGTCGATGGGCAACACCAACCCGAAGGACAACTGGAAGACCCACTTCGGCGACACCATGCGGGGTGGGAAGTTCCTCAACAACTGGCGGATGGCCGAGCTGCACGCCAAGGAGGCACCGGACCGCGTCTGGGAGCTGGAAACCTATGGCGCGCTGTTCGATCGCCTCAAAGACGGCAAGATCAGCCAGCGCAACTTCGGCGGGCACACCTACCCGCGGCTGGCGCACGTCGGTGACCGCACCGGCCTGGAGCTGATCCGCACCATGCAGCAGAAGATCGTCTCGCTGCAGCAGGAGGATCACGCCGAGCTCGGCGACTACGAGGCGCGCATCAAGGTGTTCGCCGAGTGCACCATCACCGAACTGATCAAGGACGGTGACGCGATCGCCGGCGCGTTCGGCTACTGGCGCGAGACGGGCCAGTTCGTCCTGTTCGAGGCGCCCGCGGTGGTCCTGGCCACCGGCGGCATCGGCAAGTCGTTCAAAGTCACCTCGAACTCCTGGGAGTACACCGGCGACGGGCACGCCCTGGCCCTGCGGGCCGGCGCATCGCTGATCAACATGGAGTTCGTCCAGTTCCACCCCACGGGCATGGTGTGGCCCCCCAGCGTGAAGGGGATCCTGGTCACCGAGGGCGTCCGCGGCGACGGCGGGGTGCTGAAGAACTCTGACAACAAGCGGTTCATGTTCGACTACATCCCGCCGGTGTTCAAGGGCCAGTACGCCGAGACCGAACAAGAGGCCGACCAGTGGCTCAAGGACAACGACTCGGCCCGCCGGACCCCCGACCTGCTGCCCCGCGATGAGGTCGCGCGCGCGATCAACTCGGAGGTCAAGGCCGGCCGCGGCAGCCCGCACGGCGGCGTGTTCCTGGACATCGCGTCCCGGTTGACGCCCGAGGAGATCAAGCGGCGGCTGCCGTCGATGTACCACCAGTTCAAGGAGCTGGCCGGCGTCGACATCACCAAGGAGCCGATGGAAGTCGGGCCCACGTGCCACTACGTGATGGGCGGCGTCGAGGTCGACGCCGACACGGGTGCGGCCACCGTCCCGGGCCTGTTCGCGGCCGGCGAGTGCTCCGGCGGCATGCACGGGTCCAACCGCCTGGGCGGCAATTCGCTGTCGGACCTGCTCGTCTTCGGCCGGCGGGCCGGGCTGGGCGCGGCCGACTACGTGCGCGCGCTCAGCAGCCGCCCGACCATCTCGGCCGACGCCGTCGAGACCGCGGCGAAGCGGGCGCTGTCCCCGTTCGAGGGACCGGCCAACGGCGCCGCGGCGGAGAACCCCTACACGCTGCAGCTCGAGCTGCAGCAGTCGATGAATGACCTGGTGGGCATCATCCGCAAGGCCGACGAGGTCTCCGAGGCGCTCTCCCGCCTGGACAAGCTGCGCGAGCGGTTCAAGAACATGCACGTCGAGGGCGGTCGCCAGTACAACCCCGGCTGGAACCTCGCCATCGACCTGCGCAACATGCTGCTGGTCAGCGAGTGCGTCGCCAAGGCCGCGCTGGAGCGCACCGAGAGCCGCGGCGGCCACACCCGCGACGACCACCCGTCGATGGATTCGGGCTGGCGCAAGGTGCTGCTGGTCTGCCAGGCCGCCGGCGGCGACGAGGTGATCCCGGACATCAGCATCACCCGCAAGGACCAGGTGCCGATGCGGCCGGATCTGCTGGAGCTCTTCGAGATCTCCGAGCTGGAGAAGTACTACACCGACGACGAGCTGGCCGAGCATCCAGGACGGAGAGGCTAATGACCTACAACGCGACCATGCGTGTGTGGCGCGGTGACGATGCCAGCGGCGCGCTGCAAGACTTCACGGTTGAGGTCAACGAGGGCGAGGTGGTGCTCGACATCATCCATCGCCTGCAACAGACCCAGACGCCCGACCTCGCGGTGCGGTGGAACTGCAAGGCGGGCAAGTGCGGCTCCTGCTCGGCGGAGATCAACGGGGTGCCGCGGTTGCTGTGCATGACCCGGATGTCCACGTTCGCCGAGGACGAGGTCGTGACGGTCACGCCGCTGCGCACCTTCCCGGTGATCCGGGACCTGGTCACCGACGTCTCCTTCAACTACGAGAAGGCGCGTGAGATCCCCGCCTTCGCGCCGCCGAAGGATCTGCAGCCGGGCGAGTACCGGATGGCGCAGGCCGATGTGCAGCGGTCGCAGGAGTTCCGCAAGTGCATCGAGTGCTTCCTGTGTCAGAACGTGTGCCACGTGATCCGCGACCACGAGGAGAACAAGAAGGCGTTCGCCGGGCCGCGTTTCCTGATGCGCATCGCCGAGCTCGAGATGCACCCGCTGGACACGCTGGACCGGCGCAACCAGGCGCAGGAGGAGCACGGCCTGGGCTACTGCAACATCACCAAGTGCTGCACCGAGGTCTGCCCGGAGAACATCAAGATCACCGACAACGCGCTGATCCCGATGAAAGAGCGGGTCGCCGACCGCAAGTACGACCCCGTGGTGTGGTTGGGCAACAAGCTGTTCCGGCGCTGAGGCGTTAGCGCGCCCGGCACGCCGGGTACCCGCATATCACCCCGTCGGGCCCGAACCCGACGGTCTGCCCCCAACCGAAAAGCAGTGTGGACGATATGCGAGAAACCACCAGCGTCAACGAAATTCGAACCGCGATCCGGGAGATGTCCATGCGCGCCGATCTCGCGCGCAAGGAAGGCCGCCCCGACGACGCCGCCGAGATCGAGCGGCGGATTGCGGGCTATCGGGCCGAGCTCAGCCGCCGACCCTAGCCCGGTCAGGCGCCGAGGCGCCGGAACACGCTGCGGTGAAACACGATCGGCGCCACCTCGGCGTCGATGGTCACCTCGTTGACCCGCAGCACCACGATGGTGTGATCCCCCGCCGGGATCAGCTGCTCGACCGCGCTTTCCAGCCACAGGCCGGTGCCCTTGATGAAGACCGCCCCGCTGTCCCTGGACACCGTCTCCAGGCCGGCGAACCTGTCGCCGGTCTTGGCGGCCAGGGTCCGCGCCGCCTCGTCATGAGCCTCGCCGAGCACGCTGATGCCCAGCATGGGCAGGTCCTTGAGCTTGGGCCACGTCGTCGACGTGTTCTGCACGCAGAACGACACCAGCGGCGGGTCCAGCGAGACGGGGACGAAGGTGCTCGCCGCGAGGCCCTCCCGGGCGCCCCGGACCTCCGCGGCGATGGCGACCACCCCCGACGGGAAGTGGCCGAAGGCCTCGCGAAGTGTGGACGGTGTCAGGTTCTTGTTCGAGTTCACCGGAATTCATTCGCCCCTTGAGCCGAGAACGGGATTCTCGTCCCCGACCCTACCTGGCGAATACCCGTGCGCTGAAGCCACATCGGGGTGCGCGCGCAGCCTGCTCTTCCAGGCGTTGCGGCCGTAGACGGAGAAGATCGGATCCGAGGGGTCGACCACCCGGCCTGCGCGTGCCCGCAGCTCGGCCGGCAGCGTCAGCACCGGGATCCGCGCGTCCAACCGTGGGTTGAAGAAATAGGGCACCGAGATCCGTTCCGCCTGCTGCGCGTCCAGGGTCACCCGGTGCTCGGTGGCCCGCAGGTAACCGCCCGTGGCCACCTCGAGCAGCTCGCCGATGTTGACGACGAAGGCGCCGTCGGCGGGCGGCACGTCGATCCAGTCCTGGGTTCCGGGGCGGCGCACCTGCAGGCCCCGGCTGCCCGGCTCGGCCAGCAGCAGCGTGAGCACCCCGGCGTCCTTGTGCGGGCCGACCCCCTGCGGCGAGGCGGCGCTCCGCGGGTAGCGCACGATCTTGATCAGCGTGGCGGGGGTTTCGGCGAAGGCGGGGTCGAAGACGTCCGGCGGACTTCCCAGGGAGGCCGCCCAGTGCCGGAGCAGCGTGCGCGCCACCGCGGACAGCGCCGCGTCCCACTCGGCGACGATGCCCGGCAGCTCGGGCAGCGCGGCCGGCCACTGGTTGGGCCCCTGCAACCACAGGTAGTCCGGCTTACCCGGGCCCCCGACGGGCGCCCGCTCCGGTCCGATGTCGATCTGCTCCCGCCAGTCCGTCTGCCCGCAGGTCAGCTCGCCGCCCAGCCGGGTGTAGCCGCGGAAGTGCGGGCTGCGCGCCATCGCGACCGCGTCCTTCTCGGGCTGGGGCAGCTCGAACAGCCGCCGCGCCACCCCCAGCAGCCTGCGGGTGAGCTCGTCGGGCACGCCGTGGCCGGTCAGGTAGAAGAAGCCCACCTCGTGCGCGGCCTCGCGCAACCCCCGCCGCAACGGGGCCGCCGACGTGCGCAGATCCACTACGGGCAGGGTGGTGATGCATCCCATAGTTTCAGATCCGTTTCGTTATCGCCGCAGGTCAGAGGCGCCACATCGGCTCCCCAACCGGTTGGTTAATTAGACGATGAAATCTAGCTCACATTGACTTGCGTTGAACTAACCGAGAGCGATATTTTAGCGGTGTTACTGGTGGGTAACTTAGACCTAGTACCCAACCATTCGAGTGGCATTCTCAACGAGGAGGAACCGTAGTGAGCCACTACAAGAGCAACGTCCGTGACCAGGTGTTCAACCTGTTCGAGGTCCTGGGCGTTGAGAAGGCTTTGGGCGCCGGCGACTACAGCGATCTGGATGTCGACACCGCCCGCGAGATGCTGTCGGAGATCAGCCGGCTGGCCGAGGGGCCCATCGCCGAGTCGTTCGTCGAGGGCGACCGCAATCCCCCGGTATTCGACCCGAAGACCCACTCGGTGACGCTGCCGGAGTCGTTCAAGAAGTCCGTCCGCGCCGTCACCGAGGCCGGTTGGGACAAGGTCGGCATCGACGAGGTCCTCGGCGGCATGCCGATGCCCCGGGCGCTGGTGTGGGCCCTGCACGAGCACCTGCTGGGCGCCAACCCCGCCGTCTGGATGTACGGCGGCGGCGCCGGCTTCGCCAACATCCTCTACCACCTGGGCACCGAGGAGCAGAAGAAGTGGGCCGTGATCTGCGCCGAGCGCGGCTGGGGCTCCACCATGGTGCTCACCGAGCCGGACGCCGGTTCCGACGTCGGCGCCGGGCGGACCAAGGCGATCAAGCAGGACGACGGCTCCTGGCACATCGACGGCGTGAAGCGGTTCATCACCTCCGCGGACTCCGGTGACCTGTTCGAGAACATCTTCCACCTGGTGCTGGCCCGCCCCGAGGGCGCGGGTCCGGGCACCAAGGGCCTGTCGCTGTTCTTCGTGCCGAAGTTCCTGTTCGACTTCGAGACCGGCGAGCTGGGCGAGCGCAACGGCGTCTTCGTCACCAACGTCGAGCACAAGATGGGCCTGAAGGTGTCGGCCACGTGTGAGCTGTCCTTCGGCCAGCACGACGTGCCCGCCAAGGGCTGGCTGGTCGGCGAGGTGCACAACGGCATCGCGCAGATGTTCGAGGTCATCGAGCAGGCGCGCATGATGGTCGGGACCAAGGCCATCGCGACGCTGTCGACCGGTTACCTGAACGCGCTGGAGTACGCCAAGTCCCGCGTGCAGGGCGCCGACATGACGCAGATGACCGACAAGACCGCTCCGCGGGTGACCATCACGCACCACCCCGACGTGCGCCGGTCGCTGATGACCCAGAAGGCCTACGCCGAGGGGCTGCGTGCGCTGTACCTCTACACCGCGACCTACCAGGACGCGGCGGTTGCCGAGGCGGTGCACGGTGTGGACGCCGAACTGGCCGTCAAGGTCAACGACCTGATGTTGCCGGTGGTCAAGGGTGTCGGTTCCGAGCAGGCCTACGCCAAGCTCACCGAGAGCCTGCAGACTTTCGGTGGGTCCGGCTTCCTGCAGGACTACCCGATCGAGCAGTACATCCGCGACGCCAAGATCGACTCCCTCTACGAGGGCACCACGGCCATCCAGGCGCAGGACTTCTTCTTCCGGAAGATCATCCGCGACAAGGGTGTGGCGCTGGCCCACGTGTCGGGCGAGATTCAGAAGTTCGTGGACAGCGAGTCGGGCAACGGCCGGCTGAAGTCCGAGCGCGAGCTGCTGGCCAAGGCGCTGGCCGACGTGCAGGCGATGGCGGCCACGCTGACCGGTTACCTGATGGCGGCGCAGGAGGACGTGACCAGCCTCTACAAGGTGGGCCTGGGATCGGTGCGCTTCCTGATGAGCGTCGGCGACCTGGTCATCGGCTGGTTGCTGCAGCGTCAGGCCGCGGTGGCGGTGCAGGCGCTGGACGCCGGCGCCAGCGGCGACGAGCGGTCCTTCTACGAGGGCAAGGTCGCGGTGGCGTCGTTCTTCGCGAAGAACTTCCTGCCGCTGCTGGCGAGCACCCGCGAGGTGATCGAGACGCTGGACAACGACATCATGGAGCTCGACGAGGCCGCCTTCTAGGCCGCCGCCGAGATGATGAGCAAAACCCCGCTCCCGAAATGGGAGCGGGGTTTTTATCTGGCGCCCCAGGCACCAAAAAAGGCCGCCGCTGGATCCCCTCACTCCAGCGGCGGCCCTTCTCGCACGCCCGGCGCGTTCTTTTCGCCCCCGGGCGACGGACTAGGGATGCCCCGTATTGCCGTCGGGGTCGGGGGGTCAGACCACAACACGGGGTCATCCGCGCTCTCGAATACCCCTCCGCCCGGATTACTAACCCGCTGTGACCGATGTCATGAAACCGGCCGGCTCAGGCCTCCAGGATCGCGGCCACGCCCTGCCCGCCCGCGGCGCAGATGGAAACCAGGGCCCGCAGCGGCTTGCCCGCGCCGCCCTTCTGCTCCGCCTTCTTCTCCGCGAGCTGCTTGGCCGCCTGGGCGAGGATCCGCCCGCCGGTGGCGGCGAAGGGATGGCCGGCGGCCAGCGACGAGCCGTTGACGTTGAGCTTGGCCCGGTCGATCGAACCCAGCGCGGCGTCCAGCCCCAGCCGTTCCTTGCAGTAGTCCTCCGACTCCCACGCCTGCAGGTGCGCCAGCACCACCGAGGCGAAGGCCTCGTGGATCTCGTAGAAGTCGAAGTCCTGCAGGCTCAGGCCGTTGCGCGCCAGCAGTCGCGGCACCGCGTAAGTCGGCGCCATCAGCAGGCCGTCCCGGCCGTTGACGTAGTCGACGGCGGCGGTTTCGGCGTCCACCAGGAAGGCCAGCGGCGTCAGCGAGTGGGCGGCCGCCCACTCCTCGCTGGAAAGCAGCGCGACCGACGCCCCGTCGGTCAGGGGGGTCGAGTTGCCCGCCGTCATCGTCGCGTCGCCGGACTTCACCCCGAACACCGGCTTGAGCTTCGCCAGCTTCTCGGCCGACGAATCCGGCCGCAGGTTGTCGTCGCGGTAGAGGCCGAGGAACGGGGTGACCAGGTCGTCGAAGAAACCCCGATCGTAGGCGGCCGCCATGTTGCGGTGGCTGGCGGCGGCGAGCTCGTCCTGGTCGACGCGCTTGATGCCCATCTGCTTGGCGGTGATCGCCTGGTGCTCGCCCATGGACAGCCCCGTGCGGGGCTCGCTGTTGACCGGGATCTGGATACCCAGGGTCGCGGGCAGCGTGCCCACCAGCCTCAGCCGCTGGACGTTGGACTTGGAGCGGCGCAACTTGAGCAGCGTGCGGCGCAGGTTGTCGCCGAGGGCGATCGGCGGGTCGGAGGTGGTGTCGACGCCGCCCGCGGCGGCCACCTCGTAGCGGCCGGACGCGATGCCGTCGGAGGCGGCGATCGCCGCCTGCAGGCCGGTGCCGCAGGCCTGTTGCAGGTCGAACGCCGGCGTGTACGACGACAGCTCGGAGCCCAGCACGCATTCGCGGGTGAGGTTGAAGTCCCGGCTGTGCTTGAGCACGGCGCCGCCGACCACCGCACCCAAGCGCTCGCCGGCCAACCCGAAGCGGTCGACCAGCCCACCCAGCGCGGCGGTGAACATGTCCTGGTTGGACGCCTCGGCGTACGCGCCGTCGGACCGGGCGAACGGGATGCGGTTGCCGCCCAGCACGGCGACTCGTCGCCGCTGCGAGCTGCGCTGGTTGCTTGCCTCGGAACTTGCAGGGGCCACTGTCTTCTCCGTGTATCTGCGGTCTGTTGGTTTTCCGGATGCCCGTTGGGGCCATACTACCCACTGTTCTTACTCTGAAGTAAGTTCGACCTCGATACGGTTGTGCTGTAGGCGCACCCCCGACTGAGAAGCAGATGGAAGGTAGCTCCGGTGGCTCCCAAGGTCTCGTCCGATCTGTTCACGCAGATCGTCAACTCCGGTCCTGGATCGTTTCTGGCCAAGCAACTCGGCGTCCCGCAGCCCGAGACCTTGCGCCGCTATCGGCCCGGCGATCCGCCGCTGGCCGGGTCCCTGCTGATCGGCGGTGAGGGCCGCGTGGTCGAGCCGCTGCGCGCCGCGCTGGCCAAGGACTACGACCTGGTCGGCAACAACCTGGGTGGCCGCTGGGCCGACCAGTTCGGCGGCCTGGTCTTCGACGCCACCGGGATCACGACGCCGGAGGGGCTGCGGGGGCTGTACGAATTCTTCACCCCGCTGCTGCGCAACCTGGGCCACTCGGCCCGCGTCGTCGTGGTCGGCACCACGCCCGACGCCGCCGCCGGCCCGCACGAGCGGATCGCGCAGCGCGCGTTGGAAGGGTTCACCCGCTCGCTGGGCAAGGAGCTGCGCAACGGCACGACGGTGGCGCTGGTGTACCTGTCGCCCGACGCCAAACCCGCTGCGACGGGCCTGGAATCGACCATGCGGTTCATCCTGTCGGCCAAGTCGGCCTACGTCGACGGCCAGGTGTTCTACATCGGCGAGGCCGACTCCACACCGCCGGCCGACTGGGACCGGCCACTCGACTCCCGAGTCGCCATCGTGACCGGCGCGGCCCGCGGGATCGGCGCGACGATCGCCGAGGTGTTCGCCCGCGACGGCGCCCGCGTCGTCGCCATCGACGTCGAGTCGGCCGCCGAGGCGCTGGCCGAGACGGCCAGCCGGGTGGGGGGCACCGCGCTGTGGCTCGACGTCACCACCTCCGACGCCGTCGACAAGATCACCGAGCACCTGCGCGAGCACCACGGCGGGCGGGCCGACGTGCTGGTCAACAACGCCGGCATCACCCGCGACAAGTTGCTGGCCAACATGGACGACGCCCGCTGGGACGCCGTACTGGCCGTGAATCTCCTTGCGCCGCTGCGTCTTACCGAGGGGCTGGTGGGCAACGGCACCCTCGGCGACGGCGGCCGGGTGATCGGACTGTCCTCGATGGCCGGCATCGCGGGCAACCGCGGGCAGACCAACTACGCCACCACCAAGGCCGGGATGATCGGCCTCACCCAGGCACTGGCGCCCGAGCTCTACGGCAAGGGCATCACGATCAACGCCGTCGCCCCGGGGTTCATCGAAACCCAGATGACCGCCGCAATCCCGCTGGCCACCCGCGAGGTGGGCCGCCGGCTGAACTCGCTGCTGCAGGGCGGCCAACCCGTCGACGTCGCCGAAACCATCGCCTACTTCGCCAGCCCGGCGTCAAACGCGGTGACGGGCAACGTCATTCGCGTCTGCGGCCAGGCCATGCTGGGCGCATAGCTGCGACGAGGGGAACGCGATGAACCAGCCAAGCGGTCTGAAGAACATGTTGCGCGCCGCCGCGGGGGCACTGCCGGTGGTGTCGCGCGGGAACCAGCTGCCGACGCGCACGGTGGCCATCGAGGAATTGCCCATCGACCGCGCGAACGTGGCCGAGTACGCCGATGTCACCGGCGTGCGGTACGGCAACAGCGTGCCGCTCACCTATCCGTTCGCGCTGACCTTCCCCGCGATGATGTCGCTGGTGACCGGGTTCGACTTCCCTTTCGCCGCAATGGGTTCGGTGCATGTCGAGAATCACATCACGCAGTATCGGCCGATCGCGGTCACCGACACCGTCGGCGTGCGCGTGCACGCCGAGAACCTGCGGGAGCACCGCAAAGGCCTGCTGGTCGACCTGGTGACCGATGTGAGCGTCGGTACCGACACCGCGTGGCATCAGGTGACGACCTTCCTGCACCAGCAACGCACCAGCCTGTCCGACGAGCCCAAGACGCCACCGCAGAAGCAGCCCAAGCTGCCCCCACCCAGCGCGGTCGTGCGCGTCAGTCCCGGCCTGATCCGTCGTTACGCCGTCGTCGGTGGCGATCACAACCCGATCCACACCAACCCGATCGCGGCCAAGCTGTTCGGCTTCCCGACCGTCATCGCGCACGGAATGTACAGCGCCGCAGCCGTATTGGCGAACATCGAAGCGCGGCTCCCGGACGCGGTGAAGTATTCGGTGAAGTTCGGCAAGCCGCTGGTGCTGCCCGCCACCGCGGGGCTGTACATCGACGAAGGCCATGACGGCTGGGATATCGCGCTGCGCAACATCGCCAAGGGCTATCCGTATCTGACCGGCACCGTGCGGGCGCTGTAGACGCTTCAGCCCGAGTGCGTCCCCACCCGCCCGCTGACCAGAAGCTTCAAGCCGTACGCACCGACCGCGGTGACCAGGAAGACCAGGAGCAGCCAGAGCGGCGGGCGGGCGAGCTCCCAGACGAAGATCGCCGCCCAGATCGGTGAGCCCTGCGTCACGGCGAGCACGCCGGCGGCGCCCGCCAGCGAGACCGTCGGCCCGTGCAGATGCATTCCGGCCGCCATGTTCATCGTCAGCACCAGCAGCGATCCCGCGGCCGCGCCGGTGGCCAGCGACGGCGTCAGCATGCCGCCGGCGCCGCCCGCACGGAGGAACAGCGCGGTCAACAACGGCTTGAGGGCCAGGATCGCGGCGGCGGCGGACAGCGTCAGCCCGCTGGCCAGGCTGACGGTCAGGATGCTGCGGCCGTTGCCGGGCAACTCGGGCCACCAATGCGAACAGATGCCCATCACCAGCCCGGCGCCGGCGAGCGCGGGGACCAGCACCCAGGTGCGCATCTGCCTGGCCGGCCGTGCCGCCGCCATCAACCGGTTGAACCCCAGCCCCACCGCGAGCGCCAGCGGCGCCAGGATCAGCGCCTGACCGGTCAGTTCGAAGGACAGGTTCGCGTTGGGCCACTCCAGGGTGGGTTGATCGTGCGTGACGGCCGAGCACACGGCCACGGCCAGGCTGGACGTGATCAGCGCGGCGCCCAGCGCCCGCGGATGCCAGGTGGTCAGCATGATCCGCGCGGCGAACAGCGCGCCGGCGACGGGAACGGCGTAGACCGCGCCGAGCCCGGCACCGGCCGCGCACGCCAGCAGGATCTCGCGATCGCGCGACGTCAACCGTCCCAGCCACGCGGTGCCCCAGTCGCCCAGGGCCGCGGCGAACTGGCGGGGCGCACCCTCGCGGCCGAGGGACGCGCCGGAGCCGACCAGCAGCACCTGCAGCAGCGCGTCGATGCTCCAGGACAGCCGCGGCACCGGTTCCCGGCGGGCGATGGTTTCGGCCAGCGGCGGCACCGCTGCCCCGCGCCGCAGCGCCCACCAGCCGAGCCCGGCCAAGGCGCTGCCGATCATTGGACCCACGGCACGGCGCACCGGGCTGCTCGCGGCCACGCCGGCGAGCAGCGCGCCGAAGGTGTAGTGGTAGGTGACGTGCTGGACGAAGCGCAGCACGAACGTCGCCGCCAGCCCGGCCACCCCGGCCAGCAACCCGACGATGACTACGGCGCAGAAGAATTCGGCGTTGCGGCGGGCGGGCGGTCGAGCCACACGTCGAATGTAGGGGTTAGCGGGCGCCGGCGCTGGGGCCGCCCTTCTCCGGCCGCGCCGCCGCGGCGGCCTCCCGCTCCTCCGGCGCGCCGCGCAGGCCGTGCCAGAACAGGTTGATCATCAGCTCGGCCGCCTCGTCGGCGTCGATGTCGCCGGTGCTGAGCTGGTTGGCCGTCGCCTCGCCCGCGCCCACCAGCGCCACCGCCATCATCTCGTTTTCGCGCTCGGTCCGCCGGGTGCGGCTGCCGGCCCGCACCAGCCCGGCGACCAGTTCGATGATCTGCTCCCGACCCTCGCGCACCATGTGCGCGAACGCCTGAGAACTGGTGGCCTGGGTGTACATCACGATCCACGACGCCCGGTTGGCGTCGATGTAACGCATGAACGACACGATGGTGTTGCGCAGCAGGTCTTTCGGGCTCTGCGTGAAGTCGATGTCGGCGCGCACCGCGTCGATAAACCGGCTCATCTCACGGTTCAGGCAGGCGCCGAACAGGTCTTCCTTGGAGCCGTAGTACAGGTAGAGCATCGGCTTGGAGATCTGCGCCTCGGCGGCGATGGCGTCCATCGAGGTCTCGTGGTAGCCGTTGACCGAGAACATCTGCACCGCGGCGTCGAGCATCTGTTGCTCGCGGACAGCACGCGGTAAGCGCTTGGTGCCACCCGCCATCGCATGCCTCTCTTAGCCCCGCTATCTGACTCCAGGGTAAGCAACGCGCGGCGGGCGCACAGGCGATCTAGTGGCCATGGCGGCGACCCGCTAGTGGCCGCAGGCGGGGCTGCGGCCTTTCATGGTCGCCACGCGCCCGAGTGCGTCGTCGACCCGCTGCGCGGGCAGTTCGTCGGCGGCCACCGCCTTCTGCAGCCGGTCCAGTACTGCGGGCACCTCGTCGGTGGTGACCCAGAGCGCGACGTCGGTCCCGGCCTGCAGGGTGCGCAGCACCGCCTCGGCGACGCCGTACCGGTCGGAGATGGCGCCCATGCTGGACAGGTCGTCGGTGAACACCGGGCCGTTGAACGGCGGGCCGCCATAGCCGACGCCGTCCCGCAGCAGCCGCACCGCCGCGGGGCTCAGGCTGGCCGGGTCGTCGCCGGTCAGCCCGGGGACCTGCAGGTGGCCCAGCATCACCGCCACCGGGGCCGCGGTCACCAGCGTGCGGTAGGGCACCAGGTCGACGTTCTGCAGGTCGGCCAGGGGCGGGGTCACCACGCCGCCGGTGTGCGAGTCGCCAGAGCCGTGCCCGTGGCCGGGGAAGTGCTTGAGCACCGGCAGCAGCCCGGCGTCCCGCAGGCCCTGCGCGTACGCGCCGGCGTAGGCGGTGACCGTGTTGGGGTCGCCGCCGAACGAGCGGTCCCCGATCACGCCGTCGGTGGCGTCGGTGACGTCAACGACGGGCGCGAAGTCGATGGTGATGCCCAGGTCTTTCATCTTCTTGCCGCGCTCGGCGGCCAGGTCGTGGACCTGGGCGACGGTCTGGGTCTGGGCCAGCTGCCGGGGCGATGGCGCCTCCCCGATGAGCGACCGCAACCGCGACACCCGGCCGCCCTCCTCGTCGACGCTGACCGCCAGCGGGAGCGGCCCGGCCTTCGCCGCGATGTCGGCCAGCGGGCCCTTGAAGATCGACAGGTCGGTCCAGCTGCCGATGAAGATGCCCCCGACGTGGTAGCCGTTGACCACCGACCGGGCGTCATCGGCGTTCTTGACGCCGACCATCAACAGCTGGGCCAGCTTGTCGCGGACCGGCAGCGTGGTGAGGTCACCGCATGCCGGCGGCGCGGGCGCGGCCGACGGCTTGCTGACCGAAGCCGACGGGCCGGGAGGCCGCGCGGCGTGGTGAGCGCAGCCCGCCACCAACGCCGACACGGACGCGAGCACGGCCAGGGTGCGCGAAAATGACATCGGGCCATGTTTTCATGGCGCTATCCGGGTCTCCGGATCTGGGGAGCGACGGGGTTTGCGTCGGGGGTTTTCTCCTTCGGGTGCGGGGGCACTCCTGGGCTGGTGCCAGCGGGGCTAGGGGGCCAAGATGCCAGCGTTGACCGGTTTCACCCTGGCCGCCGCGGCCAGCATCGCGGTCGGTCTGTCGGTCGGCGTCGCGACCACCGTCGGCGTCACGCTGGCCGTCGCCGACCACGGCGCGGCGCCGGTGCGGGGCCGCCCCGCGCTGCTGATCCCGCTCGGTCCCCATCAGGTGCAATACGGCGACCGGTGCTTTCACGGGCACTGCCTGCCCTGACCAGGGCACCGGGGCGCAAACCGCGCTTCTGCTAGGTTGTCGCTAGGCCGTCGCCACGTTTTCCGATGCTGTAAGGAGCCTTGATGAACCGGATCATTGCGCCCGCCGCCGCGAGCGTGGTGGTTGGTCTCTTGCTCGGCGCGGCAGCGATTTTCGGGATCACCTTGATGGTGCAGCAGGACACGAAACCGCCACTCCCCGGGGGCGATCCGCAGTCGTCAGTGCTCAACCGGGTCGAGTACGGCAACCGTAGCTAGCGGCGATCGCAAGCGCGGCGAAGCCGGGCGTAGCGGGTCGCCGCCATCGGAATCCGGCGATCGCAAGCGCGGCGAAGCCGGGCGTAGCGGGTCGCCGCCATCGGAATCAGCGGCGAGTACGTGGGCCGGCGCGCCGGCCCCGCCCTCGTCGGCCGTGCCCCTTCCGCGCCGGTGGCTGTGGTTGGCCGGGGCGATCGCCCTGCTGCTGAGCTTCGCCCAGTCGCCGGGACGGGTCTCCCCCGACACCAAACTGGATCTCACCGCCAACCCGCTGCGCTTCCTGGCCCGGGCCACCAACCTGTGGAACAGCGAGCTGCCATTCGGGCAGGCGCAGAACCAGGCCTACGGCTACCTGTTCCCGCACGGCACCTTCTTTGCGATCGGCCACCTGCTTTCGGTGCCGGGGTGGGTCACTCAACGGCTGTGGTGGGCGCTGCTGCTCACCGTCGGCTTCTGGGGGCTGTTGCGGGTGGCCGAGGCGCTGGGGATCGGCAGCCCGGCGTCGCGGGTCATCGGCGCCGCGGCGTTCGCGCTGTCGCCGCGGGTGCTGACCACCCTGGGCTCCATCTCGTCGGAGACCCTGCCAATGATGCTGGCGCCGTGGGTGTTGCTACCGACGATCCTGGCGCTGCGCGCGTCGGGCAACCGGTCGGTGCGAGCGCTCGCCGCGCAGGCCGGTCTGGCCGTCGCGCTGATGGGCGCGGTCAACGCCATCGCCACGCTGGCCGGCTGCCTGCCGGCGGTGATCTGGTGGGCCTGTCACCGGCCCAACCGGTTGTGGTGGCGCTACACCGGGTGGTGGCTGCTTTCGCTGTTCCTGGCGATGGCGTGGTGGGTGGTGGCGCTGGTGATGCTGCGGGTCATCAGCCCGCCCTTCCTGGACTTCATCGAATCCTCGGGGGTGACGACGCAATGGTCGTCGCTGACCGAGATACTGCGCGGCACCGACAGCTGGACCCCGTACGTGGCGCCGACCGCCACGGCGGGCGCGCCACTGGTGACCGGCTCCGCGGCCGTTCTGGCCACCTGCCTGGTCGCGGCGGCGGGGCTGGCGGGGCTGGCGAGTCCGGCGATGCCGGCCCGCGGGCGGTTGGTGACGATGCTGTTCGTCGGCGTGGCGCTGATGGCCGCCGGTTACAGCGGTGGGCTCGGCTCGCCGGTGGCGCACGCGGTGCAGGCGTTCCTGGACGCCGGCGGGGCGCCGCTGCGCAACGTGCACAAGCTGGGGTCGGTGGTCCGGATCCCGATCGCGCTGGGCATCGCCCAGGTGTTGGGGCGGGTCCCGCTCCCCGGCCGGGCCCCCGCCTCGGGGTGGCTGCGCGCGTTCGCCCACCCGGAGCGCGACAGGCGGGTGGCCGTCGCGATCGTCGTGCTGACGGCCCTGATGGTGAGCACGTCGCTGGCGTGGACCGGCCGGCTGACCCCGCCCGGCACCTTCAGCGCGATACCCCGGTACTGGCAGGAAACCGCCGACTGGCTCGACCGGCACAACTCGGGCACCCCGACGCCCGGTCGGGTGCTGGTGGTCCCGGGGGCGCCGTTCGCCACGCAGGTGTGGGGGACCAGCCATGACGAGCCGCTGCAGGTGCTCGGCGGCAGCCCCTGGGGCGTGCGCGACTCCATCCCCCTGACCCCGCCGCAGACCATTCGGGCACTCGATTCGGTGCAGCGCCTTTTCGCCGCCGGGCGCCCGTCGGCGGGGCTCGCGGATACGCTTGCCCGCCAAGGTGTTTCGTACCTGGTGGTGCGCAACGACTTGGACCCGGACACGTCGCGCTCCGCGCGGCCCATCCTGGTGCACCGCGCCGTCGACGGTTCCCCCGGGTTGCAGAAGGTGGCGCAGTTCGGCGAGCCGGTGGGCCCCGGCACCCTCGCGGGCTTCGTCGCCGACAGCGGCCTGCGCCCGCGCTATCCGGCCGTCGAGGTGTATCGGGTCGCCGGTGGTTCGGGAGTGCCGTACTTCGCCGACGTCGACCGGCTGCCGCGGGTGGACGGCGGACCGGAGGTGCTGCTGCGCCTCGACGAGCGCCGCCGGCTGCAGGGCGAGCCGCCGTTGGGTCCGGTGCTGATGACCGCCGACGCGCGGGGCGCCGGGCTGCCGGTGCCGACGGTGACCGTCACCGACACCCCGGTGGCCCGCGAGACGGACTACGGCCGGGTGGACCAGCATTCGTCGGCGATCCGGGCCGACGGCGACGCGCGGCACACCTACAACCGGGTACCCGACTATCCCGTCCCCGGCGCCGACCCGGTCGTCGGCGCCTGGACCGGCGGCCGGGTCACCGTGTCGAGCTCGTCGTCGGACTCCACCGCGATGCCCGACGTCGCACCGGCGACCTCCCCCGTCGCCGCGGTCGACGGCGACCCGGCGACCGCCTGGGTGTCCAACTCCCTGCAGGCCGCCGTCGGCCAGTGGCTGCAGGTCGATTTCGACCACCCGGTGACCAACGCGGCGATCACGCTGACCCCCAGCGCGACCGCCGTGGGCGCGCAGGTGCGCCGCATCCTGCTCGAAACGGCGACCGGCAGCACCACCCTGCGCTTCGACGAGGCGGGCAAGCCGCTCGCCGCGGCCCTGCCCTACGGCGAGACGCCGTGGGTGCGGATCACCGCCGCGGGCACCGACGACGGCTCTCCCGGCGTGCAATTCGGCATCACCGATCTGTCGATCACCCAGTACGACGCGTCCGGATTCGCCCACCCGGTCGACCTGCGGCATACCGTGCGGGTCCCCGGGCCACCGCCCGGCTCGGCCGTCGCGGGCTGGGACCTGGGTTCGGAATTGCTCGGCAGGCCGGGCTGCGCGCCGACGCCCGACGGTGTGCGCTGCGCGCCGTCGATGGCCCTGGCGCCGGAAGAGCCGGTGAATCTCAGCCGGACGCTGACCGTTCCGGCGCCGGTCTCGGTGAGCCCGCTGGTGTGGGTGAGGCCCCGGCAGGGGCCCAAGCTGGCCGACATGCTCGCCGAGCCGGGCACCACCCGGGCGCGGGGCGACTCCGACCTGGTGGACGTCCTCGGCTCGGCGTACGCGGCGACCGACGGCGACCCGGCCACCGCGTGGACGGCGCCGCAGCGGGTGGTGCAACACAAGTCCGCCCCGACGCTGACGCTGACCCTGCCGCGGCCCACCGAGGTCACCGCGCTGCGGCTGGTGCCCAGCCGGTCGGCGTTGCCCGCCCACCCCAGGGTGGTGGCCGTCAACCTGGGCGACGGCCCGCAGGTCCGCGCGTTGAAACCCGGTGAGCCGCAGACGATCCCGCTCAACCCCCGGGTCACCGACAGCGTCGCCGTGAGCCTGCTGGACTGGGACGACGTGATCGACCGCAACGCGTTGGGGTTCGACCAGCTCAAGCCGCCGGGGGTGGCCGAGCTGACGGCGCTCGGCGCCGACGGCAACCCGATCGCGCCCGCCGACACGGCCCGCGACCGCGCGCGCGAGATCGCCGTCGACTGCGACCACGGTCCGGTGATCGCGGTCGCGGGCCGGTTCGTGCACACGTCGATCCGCACCACCGTCGGCGCGCTGCTCGACGACGAGCCCATTGCGGCGCGGGCCTGCGACCGCGATCCCATCGCGCTGCCGGCGGGCCAGCAGGAACTGTTGGTCAGCCCGGGCGCCCAGTTCGTCGTCGACGGCGTCGACCTGTCACCGTCAGCGGCTGCCGCCGCCACGCCCAGCCCCGTCGGGGTCCCGGTGTGGCGGACCTGGGGCCCGGACCGTCGCGAGGTGCAGGCTCCGCCATCGGCTACGTCACGAGTACTGGTCATCCCGGAAAGCATCAACCCCGGTTGGGTGGCGCGCACCGCCTCCGGCGCCCGGCTGACCCCGGTGGCCGTCAACGGGTGGCAGCAGGGCTGGGTGGTGCCCCCGGGCGACCCCGGCACCATCACGCTGACCTTCCCGTCCAACACGCCGTACCGAGTGGGGCTGGCGGTGGGGCTGGCCTTGCTGCCGCTGCTGGCCATGCTCGCGCTATGGCGCACCCGGCGCCCTCGGGTCGACGACGCGCCCGCCCGGCCATGGACACCCGGGCCGTGGGCGGCGGTTGCCGTGGTGGCCTGCGGGGCGGTGATCGCCGGCGCGGCCGGGGCCGCCGTGGTCGGGGCCGCCCTGGGCCTGCGGTATGCGCTGCGGGGTCGGCGCCTGGACCGCGCGACGATGGTGGTGAGCGCCGGCGGGCTGATCCTGGCCGGGGCGGTGCTGTCCCGCAATCCCTGGCGATCGGTCGACGGCTACGCGGGCCACTCCGCGAATGTCCAGCTGCTGGCGCTGATTTCGCTGGCGGCGCTCGTGACTTGCGCGGTGGTTCTGCCCGAACGGGTGCGCCCGGGCCGCGACGAATAGCCGGTTAGAGGTATTGGCTGCCGGTTTACCGCCTGCTTGACTGGATATGCGGGTCTGTGTGACCGCGACCGTCCGAGGAGATACGGCCATGCGCTGGTTTTCCGCACCCGAATATTGGCTCGGCAGACTGGTGCTCGAGCGCGGCGTCGCCGTGGTCTATCTGCTGGCGTTCGTCGCGGCCGCGGCCCAGTTCCGCGCGTTGATCGGGGAGCACGGGATACAGCCGATCCCGCGGTTCCTTGCCCGGCAGTCGTTTCGGCGGGCACCGAGCCTGTTTCATCTGCGCTACTCCGATCGCCTGTTCTCGGTGGTTTCCTGGTTCGGCGCCGCGGTGGCGGCGGCGATCGTCGCCGGCGCGGCCGATGCGGTGCCGGTCTGGGCGGCCATGCTCATGTGGCTGACGCTGTGGGTGCTCTACCTGTCGATCGTCAACGTCGGGCAGACCTGGTATTCGTTCGGCTGGGAGTCGCTGCTGCTGGAAACCGGATTCCTGATGATCTTCCTCGGCAACAATCACGTGGCTCCGCCGCTGCTGACGCTGTGGATGGCCCGGTTGCTGCTGTTCCGGGTGGAGTTCGGGGCCGGGCTGATCAAGCTGCGCGGCGACCCGTGCTGGCGCGACCTGACGTGCCTGTACTACCACCACGAGACGCAGCCCATGCCGGGGCCATTGAGCTGGTTCTTCCACCACCTGCCCAAGCCGCTGCACCGAATCGAGGTGGCGGGCAACCATTTCTCGCAGCTGGTGGTGCCGTTCGGGTTGTTCGCGCCGCAACCGGTGGCCAGCATCGCAGCGGCCGTCATCGTTGTCACCCAGCTGTGGCTGGTGGCGTCGGGCAACTTCGCCTGGCTCAATTGGGTGACGATCCTGTTGGCGTGCAGCGCGATCGACGACTCGTGGTTCGGTTTGGTTGGCCTGCCCCATCGTCCGGCGTTTTCGGCGACGCCGCTGTGGTTCGTCGTGTTGGTCGTCGCGTTCGCCGCAGCGGTGCTGTTCATGAGCTACTGGCCGGTGCGCAACATGCTGTCCTCCCGCCAACGAATGAACATGTCGTTCAACTCTTTTCATCTGGTCAATACCTACGGCGCGTTCGGCAGCATCGGGCGCGTCCGCCGCGAGGTGGTGATCGAAGGCACCGAGGAAGTACACCTGACCACCCAGACCGTTTGGAAGGAATACGAATTCAAGGGCAAGCCCGGTGCCGTGCGCCGGCTTCCGCGGCAGTGGGCGCCCTATCACCTGCGGCTGGACTGGCTGATGTGGTTCGCCGCCATCTCGCCCGCCTACGCGCAGCCGTGGCTCACACCGTTCCTGCAGCGCCTCCTGCGCAACGACCGGCCCACCCTGCGATTGTTGCGGCACAATCCGTTTCCGGATTCGCCGCCGCGGTACGTACGCGCGCAACTCTACGAGTATCGCTTCACCACGCCCGCGGAGCTGCGCAGGGAGCGGGCCTGGTGGCATCGGACACTGATCGGCGGCTACATCCGGCCGATGGCGCTACCGGCGGCAACGACCCAGCACGGCTGAGTTATGCCGCGTCGTCGTCATCGTCGTCGTGGTGAAGCAGTTTTTCGGGGTGGTGGAAGGTGTTTTTGCGCGGCTGCCCCCGGTCCAGCCGCGGGGGTGGGATCCATTCGGTGTCACCCTCGGTGTTTGTGCGGGTGGTCCAGCCGTCGGGTTTGAGCAGGCGGTGATGGGGTCCGCAGGCGAAGGTGAGGTTGTCGATATCGGTGCGGCGGCACTGGGTCCAGTCGGTGACGTGGTGGACCTCGGACAGGTAGCCGGGGACGGTACAGCCCGGGGCGGTGCAGCCGCGGTCCTTGGCGTACAGCACGATTCGCTGGCCGGGAGAGGCCAGGCGTTTGGTGTGATACAGCGCCAGCGGTTTGGCGTTGTCGAAGACGGCCAAATAGTGACGCCTCTCTGTGTCAAGGGTGTTGGTTGTAGCGTGTGATTGCGGGCCCGGGAAGTGACTTGTCTGAAGTGTCGGTGTACGGGGTATTAGCCGATCGCGCGAGACAACAGAGTCGCCCCCGAGTGTCCTCCCGGGTCCGCCTCGTCTGGGTGGGCATCGCGGGTTAGTTGTCGGTAGACGGCGTCGGAGAGGCGTCGTTTGAGGCAGCGCATGGCCTCGCGTTTGCTCTTCCCTTCGGATCGTTTGCGCTGGTAGTAGGTCCGGCCGGGGGTGTCGGAGCGGATCTGGGTGAGCGCCATGACGTGCAGACAGGCGTTGAGCTGGCGGTCACCTGCGCGGGAGAGCCGGTGGCGGACGACGTCGCCGGAGGACACCTCGATGGGGGCGGTGCCGGTGTAGGTGGCGAAGGCGGCTGCTGAGCGGAATCGGTGGACGTGTCCGACGCGGCTGATGATCTTGGCGGCCGAGACTGTTCCGATGCCGTGCAGCTCGGTGAGGGTGGTGCCCGAGGTGGTGACCGCGGACTGGATGTCGCCAGCGGCCTTGGCAATGCGGCGGTCGAGGTGACGGACTTCGGCCACCATGTCGACGGCCAAGGCGCGCAATGCCTTAGCGGCGGCATCTCGGGGACGGATCGCGCCTAGCAGCGTAGCGGCACGTTCGGCGGTCAAAGTGCCCGATGCTCCGCCGGGGCTCAGCTTGGTGAGCAGGACGTGCAGCCGGTTGATGGTTTGAGTGCGGGTCTTCACCAGATCCTCGCGGTGTTCGACTATTGCTCGTAGCGCGGTCGCGGCGTCATCGACGGTGACCGTCGTGAGGTGGGCGGCGTTGAGAGCGGCGATCCCGACCGACACGGCGTCGGCGTCGTCGTTCTTACGACCGTGCCCGGTGGACAGAAGCCGTACGCGGGCAGCGAGTTTGGCGGGAACGTCCATGACGTCCACTCCATCGTGGACCAGCTGGGCGGTCAACGGAGCGCCCATTCCGTGCGCCCCCTCGATGGCCCACATGCTGGCGTGCCAGGCGCGCGCGAAGCGGCGCAGTGACCGGTAGCCGTCCCGGCTGACCGATACCCGCAAGGTGGCCAAGGGCTGCAGAGACTCGCCGACTGCGACGGCGGTCCACGACGCTTTGTGGGGGTCGATGGCGATCACCACCCGTCGGTCGATGGTTAATACCGCTGACATGTCTCACTCCTCACTTCGATATGTTGAAAGCGAGGAGGGCACATCAACTTTCGGCTTAGCAGGCCTCTCTCAAGCCACTCCTCGTTTGCGGCGATGACCGGACGCAGGTCACTACTAAGTCAACCCCTACCGGTGACAGGTGCGCGTCGAGCGGAGCCGGCCACCGCCTAGAGAAGCATGGCTGCAGGCCACGCTCTCTTGCTCCCAATTCAACAAGTTGGTGCGCGTGGCGGGCCAGCCGGATCACCTCGCTGATGGGGAGCCGGGTGCCCCCGCCGGTGAGCCCCGTGCCGGTGGCGGTCTGCAGCTCAGCCAAGGTGGTGGTGATGATGATGGAGGCGGGTAAGCCGTTGTGCTGGCCCAGTTTTCCCGAGGCGAGCAAGCCGCGCAGCCCAGCGAGCAGCCCGTCGTGATTCCGCTGCGCGGCGCTGCGGGCATCGCGGTCGATCGCGTCTTGCGTCGGCGCCCCGTCGACGCAGGGCGTGTCGCCCATGGGGTTGCACATGCCCGGTGCGGCCAGCTTGGCCAACACGGCCTCAAGGGTGGCGCGGCCTTCGGGGGTGAGTAGACCGCGCAGCTCGGACATGCCATCCGGACCCTGCTTGCCCAGCACCAATCCGCGGCGGCGGGCGCGGTCCTCGTCGGTGTAGGTACCGTCGGGATTGAGGCAGTCGGCGACGTGGTCGGCCAGCTCGGCGAGTTGTTCGGGGCGAAAGTGAGTGCCCGCTTCGGCCAGATCGGCCTCGACCGCCTTTCGGGTGGCGAAGTCCACCCAGCCAGGCAGCCGGTGAAAGAACCGGCGGATCACCGCCACCTGCCCGCCTCCGAGTGCCCCGGCGCATTGGGCTGCCGCGGTGGCTGGCAGCGTCGGCTCCAGCAGCTCACCGGTCAGCCCGTGCCGCGGCCCCAGGTCGGTAGCCTCTTTGACCCGCCGCGATGCCTCGGCGCGGCTGATCAACGTCGCCTCGGCGATCGCGTGCGGCAGGGTGCCGCCCAACTCTTCTGGAGTCGCTTGGTGGGCCAGGGAGTTGATCACCGGATGCTCGATGGCCGGCAGTTGGCGGCGCGCCTTCTCGCAGCGCTCCAGCATCGCCAGCTGTTGCGCGACGTTCATCGCGCCAACCGGTAACGCGCGAGCGCGGGCCAAGACCGCATCAAGATCGTCGAACACTGCGACGGCCTCGTCATCTTCACCCGAACTCATGACCCCAAACTAGCCACCCCCACCGACAAAACCGGCTCGAAATCGCCATAGATGCACACTCGCGCAAGGAATTTGGAAATTCTTCGGCGGCCTGGGGAGTCAGGAGCAACAATTGTGAGGGCAAAAAGGGAACGACGCATGAGATCAGCACTCGCAATCTTGACAACGGCACTGGCGCTCACCGGCGCCCTGTGGACCGCGGACCTGATGCTCGGTGCGGGCACGGCCCACGCCGTCTGCTCCACCAACAACGGCGGCAACCAGCCGCCGGAATGTGCACCGCCCGAGGGCCCACCGGGCTGCTACACCTCCCACATCTGCAGCCAGATGTGGTGCCCGAACCTCGGCGAGCTGCGGCGGATGCCGGACTGGGACAGAAACGTCTGCCACACCTATTACTTCGCGCCCGACTCCGGCCTTCCCGCGCTGATGGTCCACGGCCAGCCGCCAGGGTTGCGGCTTCCGCCGAACACCGGCGTCTGCCCGCCCTTAGCCTGGATGTGCCCGTGAATCACAGCGACTCGTCCAGCTCGCCGAGCCGGTCGGTCAACCGCAAGTTGTCCGAGTAGTCGACCGGGCAGGCGATCACCGAGACGCCGTCATCCGCTAAGGCGGCACGCAGCGTGGGCAGCAGCTCCTCGGCGCTGTTGATCCGATATCCCTTGGCACCAAAGCTTTCCGCGTACTTGACCACGTCGGGATTGCCGAACTTCACATAGTAGTGCGCGCCGAGCTCGAGGTCCATTTTCCACTCGATCAGCCCGTAACCGCCGTCCTCCCAGATCAGCACCACCAGCGGTATCCGCTCGCGGACGGCGGTCTCGATTTCCTGCGAGTTCATCAGGAACGCGCCGTCCCCGACGACGGCCAGCACCTTCGTGTCGGGCCGCGCCAGTTTCACACCGAGCGCACCTGGCAGCGAAAATCCCATGGTGGACAAGCCATTCGACACCAGGCAGGTGTTGCACTCGTACGTCGGATAGAGCCGCGCCATCCACATCTTGGTGGCGCCGGTGTCCACCAGGACGACGTCGCTGCGGCCCAGCGCCGCGCGGGTGTCGGCGACCACCCGCGCCGGGGCCAGCGGATAACGCGAATCCTGTTGCCCGCGGGCGAATTCCTCGGCGAGTAAGCCGTGGCCGGGGACGTCCGGGTCCGCCTCGTAGGAATGGCCGTCCAGCGCGTCCGTCAACGCATCCAAAGAAGAGCCGATGTCTCCGATGATGCCGACGTCCACCGAATAGTGCGCGTCGACCTCGGCAGGGAAACGGTGGACGTGGATGATCTTCTTGTCGGCCTGCGGGTTGATCCGGATGGGGTCGAACTCCTGCAACTCGTAGCCGACAGCGATCACCACGTCGGCGTTGTCGAAGCCGAAGTTCACGTAGTCGTGCCGCATGAACCCCAGGGTCCCGATGCTGTTGGGATGGTCGTCGGGCATCACGCCCTTGCCGTGGAAGGTGTTGGCGACCGGAATGCCGAACTGCTCGGAGAACCGGACCAGGGCCGCGGTGGCGTTGCCGCGGGCGGCGCCGTGACCGGCCAGCACCACCGGCCGCTTGGCCTTGCGCAGGATGTCGACCGCGCGCTCCACCTGGCCGGGTGCGGGGGCATCCGGACGAACGACGTTGCGCGGCAACGGCGTCAGGTCGTAGTCGGTCTCATCGGCATCGATGTGCTCGGGCACCGCCAGGTACACCGCCGCCGGGCGTTCGGTCTCGGCGACCTTGAACGCCTTGCGGAACATCTCGGGGATGGCGCGCGCGGTGGGGACCCCGGCGGCCCATCGGGTGATGGGGGCGAACATTCGCACCAGGTCGACGTACTGGTGTGACTCCTTGAACTCCCGGTCCTGGCCGACCTGGGCGGAGATGGCGACCAGCGGGGTGCTGTTGGTGGTGGCATCGGCGACGCCGAGTTGCATGTTGATCGCACCCGGACCCAGGGTGCTCGACACCACCGCCGCCCGCCCGGTGACCCGCCCGTACATCTCGGCCATGAAGGCCGCGCCCTGCTCGTGCCGGGTCAGCACATAGCGGATGCTCGACGAGGCCAGGGCCTGCACGAAGCGGATGTTCTCCTCGCCCGGCAGGCCGAAGACCACGGAAACGCCGTCGTTTTCCAGGCACTTGACCATCAGCTCGGCGGCTTTACTCATCCGGCACCTCCCTTGAGGGAACGATAGTGGCAGGCTGGGTGTTGGACCTCTTACCAACCCCGAAGCGAAGGATGTCAGCGTGCCCATCGCGACCATCAACCCGGCCACCGGCGAGACAGTAAAGACCTTCACCCCGGCAACCGACGAAGAAGTCGATGCGGCCATCGCCCGCGCCTACGCCCGGTTCCAGGACTACCGCCATAACACCACCTTTGCCCAGCGCGCGGAGTGGGCAAACGCCACCGCCGATCTGTTGGAGAAAGAGGCCGACGATGTCGCGGCGATGATGACGTGCGAGATGGGTAAGACGCTGAAGTCGGCCAAGGCCGAAGTACTCAAGTGCGCCAAGGGCTTTCGCTACTACGCGGAGAACGCCGAGCAGCTGCTGGCCGACGAGCCGGCCGACGCGCAAGCGGTGGGCGCCAAGCGGGCTTACACCCGCTACCAGCCGCTCGGGGTGGTGCTGGCCGTGATGCCGTGGAACTTCCCGCTGTGGCAGGCCGTCCGGTTCGCCGCACCGGCGCTGATGGCCGGCAACGTCGGCATCCTCAAGCACGCCTCGAACGTGCCGCAGTCCGCGCTGTACCTCGCGGACGTGATCGCCCGCGGCGGCTTCCCGGAGGGCTGCTTCCAGACGCTGTTGGTCTCGTCGGGTGCCGTCGAGCGCATCCTGCGCGACCCCAGGGTGGCGGCCGCCACCCTGACCGGCAGCGAGCCGGCCGGGCAGTCGGTCGCGGCCATCGCCGGCGACGAGATCAAACCCACCGTGCTCGAGCTCGGCGGCAGCGACCCGTTCATCGTGATGCCGTCGGCGAACCTGGACGAGGCCGCCAAGACCGCCGTCACCGCGCGCGTCCAGAACAACGGCCAGTCCTGCATCGCCGCGAAGCGGTTCATCATTCACACCGACATCTACGACGCGTTCGTCGACAAGTTCACCGAGCGGATGGCCGGGCTCAAAGTGGGGGACCCGACCGACCCGGACACCGACGTGGGCCCGCTGGCCACCGAGTCCGGCCGCGACGACATCGCCAAGCAGGTCGACGACGCGGCCGCGGCGGGCGCCACGATCCGCCTCGGCGGCAAGCCCATCGACGGGCCGGGATGGTTCTACCCGCCGACGGTGGTCACCGACATCACCAAGGACATGGCTCTCTACACCGAAGAGGTGTTCGGCCCGGTGGCGTCGATGTACCGGGCCGCCGACATCGACGAGGCGATCGAGATCGCCAACGCCACCACGTTCGGGTTGGGATCCAACGCCTGGACCAACGACGAGGCCGAGCAGCAGCGCTTCATCGACGACATCGAGGCCGGCCAGGTGTTCATCAACGGCATGACGGTGTCCTACCCCGAGCTGGGCTTCGGCGGTGTCAAGCGGTCCGGTTACGGCCGTGAACTCGCCGGCCTCGGCATCCGCGCGTTCGTCAACGCCAAGACCGTCTGGGTCGGGTAGTGGCGATCGCAAGCGCGGCGTAGCCGGGCGCGGCGGGTCGCCATCATCGGCGCAGGTGACGCCGGGGACGCTGTCGGCGACAGCAAGGTCGAGTAGCCGGCCCGTCGAGTGTGGGGCCTATGGACGAATTCGCGGCAATTTTCGTCCCTAAGGCCCACGCTCGATGCCTCACACCGACGCGGCCGCCAGGGCCTTCTCGTCCTCGTCGGCGAAGGTGTCCTCCAAGTGCAATGGCGAGTAGTCGAGGTCGATCTCTTCCAGCGGCCGCCCGCGGGCGCTGGAGATCGTGCCGAAGCGCCGCATCCCCTTGTCGGACGCGTAGGCCATGAACTCGTCCACCGACAGGCCGAACGGCATCGGGTCGTACAGGGCGAAGCCCTCCTCGATCAGGCGCAGCCCCAGCGGCATCAGCTCGTTCATGCGGGTTTCGAAGACGCCCCAGTTGGCGTCGTCGGCGGCGACGTGGCGGCGGCAGGTGAACGTGCCCCACGCCATGTGGCGCCGCTCGTCGTCGCCGATGCGCCGGACCAGCTCCTGCATGCCGGGCAGGATGCCGCGCTCCACGCAAATCTTGTGCCAGCCGAAGTATCCGGTGAGCGCCAGCATGCCCTCGACCATGTGGTTGTAGGTGACCGACGCCCGCACCTGGGCGGCCGGCGACGGGTCCACCGACAAGGCGTTCAGGCAGTCCGGCAATTCCTCGTAGAAGATCGTCCGGTAGGTGGGGATGTCGTCGAGGTAGCGGTGCAGGTCGTCGGTGACCCCGACCGCGTCGAGCCACATGCGGAACACCTGGACGTGCTTGGCCTCCTCGAAAGCGAACTGCGTCAGGTACATCTCGTCGCCGAGCCGGCCCTCGACCCGCATCGCCGACATGAACGGCTGGATGTCCTCGGTCACGGCTTCCTCGCCGGCGATGAACTCCGCGCACAACCGGATCGCGTAGTCGCGTTCGTCGTCGGTCAGCCGCTCCCAGTCGGCGCGGTCGCGGGAGAAGTCGATGTCGGCCGGATCCCAGAACTTCGCGTTGCCGCCGGCGAACAGCCGCAGCGGCAGGCTGTCCCAGTTGAGGCCCCCTCGAACCATCGAGCCCGAATGTGTGCGTGTCATGTGACCTCCTCGGATCGTTGTGGGGCTGAGTGGACGGGTGAGTCCGGTGACGCGGAGAAGGCGGCCGCCAGCACCGCGACGAGCCGGCGCACGGCGAGCGCCGGCTGCTCCGGCGTGGGTTCGTCGAGCCCGAGAACCGGATCCAGGCCGCGCATGTAGGGCGCCAGCGCCAGATGCGGAAAGATCAAGAGCAGCAACGACAACAGCGCGTCGGTGTCCGAATCGGCGCGCAGGTCGCCGCGCTCCTTCGCGTCACGGACGAGCGGCCGCATCACCTCCAGGTAGTGGCGGTGGATGACGTTCTGCACGCTGACGCGGGCTTCGGTGTCAACCTCGAGGGTCGCCGCGGCGTGCAGCGCGCGTTCGTGCGGGTGGTCGGCGAAGTAGGCCACCCACGCGTCGAGCCAGTCGGTGAGAAAGTCGAAGAACGGCCGGCTCGGGTCCAGCTCGCGGATGCGGTCTTCCATGTAGGCGCGCACCCGCTGGCTGCCGATGTCGGCGATGAACGCGAACAGGTCGCGCTTGTCCGCGAAGTACTGGAACAGGCTGCCCTTGGCGACGCCGGCGCGCCGCGCGATGACGTTGAGGCTGCCGCGGGAGAACCCGTGTGCCCCGAACTCCTGCTCGGCGGCGTCGATGATGGCGGCGCGGCGGGCGGGGTCGACCCGCGCCCAAGTCACCGTTGGCATTGCTGCCTCCTAACGTCGATGACCACTGGTCATATTACGGTGAGCTGCGTCACAGTCAAGGGGCCGGGTCGGCCTGACGCAAAGCCAACAAAGAGGTTTCAAGCCACGAAAAGCCAGCACATTCAAGCGGTCGGCCGTTGGCGTTTCGGTGGGGGATAAACCGACCGGGCAATGGTCGCCGAGATCCATCCGATCAACCAGCCGCCACCGACCAACAGGAAGGTGTGCAGGCGGTTGGGGGACACGACCGCAACAACAATCAGAATTACGGCCCACGTGAACGCGCAAGCGATGCTGTAAGCGGTATACGTCCTGCGCGACGGCATGACACAAATCTAGCTCGGCGATCGGCAAACGATGGCCGAAACCTAGGGCCGCATCTCGTATGCGCCGTTGAGCGGAAGGATGTGCTCCTTCCAGATCTGGGCGTACCGCGACGGGTCGTGGACCGGGCGGCGGATCATCCGCGTCGCGAACCGAGCCTGCTCGTCCGTCGTCGCGGGCTTGTCGCTCAGCTCCACGGCGTAGCCGTTGAAATCGCGCACCAGCACGGCGAAGATCCCGTCGATCAGCGTCTCGTCCACGTCCGACAGCGCGGCCTCCTCGAGGATGAGCTGCGCGTAGGGCACCGTCGCGAACAGCTGGCCCACGGCGAACGCGAAGTCGACGTCCTTCTGCTGCGCGGCGTCGGGGGTCGCGCTGGCCAACATGTCGGCGAGCACGTCGATCTGCTTGCGCAGCAACGCGACGTTGGGCAGGTGCGCGAACCCGTCGAACACCGCGCGCCAGTCGTGGAAGCGCACCTTGCCCAGCCCCCCGGTCGGCCCCTGCGCGAACAGGAAGCTGTCGTCCGACGCATCGTCGCGGCGGCCGATGATCGGCAGTTCGCTGTTGGGGGCGAACAGGAAGTTGGGCATGAACTTGGCGAGCAGCCCGATGTTGATGTGCACCGTGCCTTCAAGCCTTGGCAGCAGACCGATCTCGCGGGTGACCGCCTCGAAGAAGGTGTCCTTCTCGACGCCCTTCGCGGCGATGACGTCCCAGAGCGCAATGACGACCCGCTCCCCCTCGCTGGTGACCTTCCCCTTGGTGAGCGGGCTGTACAGCAGGTAGCGCCGGTCGTCGGCCGACGCGCTGCGCATGTAGTCGCAAGCGCGGGTGGTCACCAGCCGCATCGCGACCAGCCGCAGGTAGGCGTCGGTGAGCAGCCGACGGACGTGGGTGAAGTCGGTGACGACGGTGCCGTAGAGGACGCGGTTGGAGGCGTGGGTGACCGCCTCGTACATGGCGTGGGTGCACATGCCGACTGCGCCCCAACCCAGGTTGTACTTGCAGACGTTGACGGTGTTGAGGGCGGCGTGGAACGCCTCGGGACCGCGGTGCAGGATGTCGGCCTCGCTGACCGGGTAGTCGCGCAGCGCGTAGTTCGCCACGTAATTCTGCGAGTTCACCACGTTCTTGATCAGGTCGTACCGCTCATGCTGGGAGTCGGCGGCGAAGAACACGTACTCGTCGGAACCCGCGATCTTGCCGAAGGTCGACACCATCCGCGCCACGTTGGCGTTGCCGATGTAGTACTTCTCGCCGTTCGCGGTCCAGCCGCTTTCGGACGGCGTCAGGATCATGTCGGTCTGGTAGACGTCGGCGCCGTGGGTCTGCTCCGACAGCCCGAAGGCGAACACCTCGCCGGCCTCCAACTGCGCGGCGGCCTTGCGCTTGGCGTCGGAGTTGGCGCTCATCCAGATCGGGCCCAGGCCCAGCGCGGTGACCTGAAAGGGGTACCAGTAGCTCAGCCCGTAGAAGCCCACGATCTCGGCGAACTCGCTGATCCGGTAGGTGTCCCAGCGGCAATCGGCCGCACCGTATTCCGACGGTGTCAACAGGGACGCGAAGATGCGCTCGCGGCCGATGTGGTCCAAAAACTCGGAGTACCACACCCGTTCGTGGTCGTCGGACTTCAGCCGCGCCTTGCCCCGCGATTCGAAGAAGTCCACCGTCGCGGCCATGATCTCCCGTGAGCGCCGGTCGGGGTACTGACGTTGCAGGTGGTTGGGATTGAGCAGCATGACGGGCTCCCGCGGGTTCCGGTGAGGACGAGGGTGACGGTACTGCACCGTCGGGCGCTCCGGAACAAATCGGCACTGTTGTCCGACCACCGAGTCGACCTAGCATCAGTCACGTGTCAGAACTCAATACCGCTCGCGGCCCCATCGATACCGCCGACCTCGGCGTGACGCTCATGCACGAGCACGTGTTCATCATGACCACCGAGATCGCCCTGAACTATCCCGAAGCCTGGGGCGACGAGGAGAAGCGGGTGGCCGACGCGATCGCCCGCCTCAACGAGTTGAAGGCCCGCGGCGTGGACACCATCGTCGACCTCACCGTGATCGGGCTCGGCCGCTACATCCCGCGCATCGCGCGCGTGGCGGCGGCCACCGATCTGAATATCGTTGTGGCAACAGGTCTTTACACCTACAACGACATTCCGTTCCGGTTTCACTACGAGGGCCCCGGCGGCATGCTGGGCGGCCCAGAGATCATGACCGACATGTTCGTGAAGGACATCGAGCAGGGTATCGCCGACACCGGCGTCAAGGCCGGAATCCTCAAGTGCGCCACCGACGAGCCGGGCATCACCCCCGGCGTCGAGCGGGTGCTGCGTGCCGTCGCCCAGGCGCACAAGCGCACGGGGGTACCGATCTCCACGCATACCCATGCCGGCCTGCGCCGAGGCCTCGAGCAGCAACGCATCTTCGAAGAGGAAGGGGTCGACCTGACCCGGGTCGTGATCGGTCACTCCGGCGACAGCACCGACATCGGCTACCTCGAGGAACTCATCGCGGCGGGGTCATACCTCGGGATGGACCGCTTCGGCCTCGACGTGATCTCTCCGTTCAAAGAGCGGGTCAAGATCGTGGCGCAGATGTGCGAACGCGGCCACGCCGACAAGATGGTGCTCTCACATGACGCCAATTGCTACTTCGACGCACTGCCCGAAGAGCTCGTGCCGCAGATGGCGCCCAACTGGCACTACCTGCACATCCACAACGACGTCATCCCCGCCCTCAAGCAGCGCGGCGTCACCGACGAGCAGCTGCACACCATGCTGGTCGACAACCCCCGCCGCATCTTCGAGCGGCAGGGCGCCTATTAAATGACCCAGAGTGAGCCGGTCCCGCCGATCGGCACCCAGATCTCGGCGCTGGCCGACCTCGCGCCCGACGAGCCGGCGGTCACCTGCGACGGGCTGACCCTGACCCGCGCGGAGCTCGACGCCTCGACGAACCGGTTGGCCCGCGCCTACGCAGAGCGCGGCGTCGGCGTCGGCGACTACGTGACGATCGTGCTGCCCAACTCCGTCGAGTGGATCCAGGCCGCGGTGGCGTGCTGGAAGCTGGGGGCGGTGCCCCAGCCGCTGTCGGCGCGGTTACCGGACGCCGAGCTGCGGGGCCTGCTGGACCTTCGTCCGCCAGCCCTGCTGGTCGGCCGCGGACACCACCAAATTCCTAGTGTGCCAGCGGGATTCATCCCAGATCCGACGTTGTCGGACGCGGCGTTGCCGGAGGCGGTATCGCCGGTGTGGAAGGCGATGGGCTCGGGCGGCAGCACGGGGCGGCCCAAGCTCATCGAGTCCGGCGGCGACAGCCGGATACCGGCCGCGATCGGCTACCCGCTGGGCGCGCAGGAGGGCGACACCACGCTGGTGCCGATCCCGTTGTCCCACAACACGGGTTTCACCACCGCGACGCTCGCCCTGCTGATGCGCCATCACCTGGTCTTGATGAGCCGGTTCGACCCCGAGCGGTTCCTGCGGCTGATCACCGACCATCGCGTCACCTTCCTGACGACGGTGCCGACGATCATGCAGCGCACGCTGCCCGTGTACCACGCCGACCCGCAGTCCTACGACCTGTCGTCGATCCGGCGGTTCTGGCACATGGGTGCGCCGTGCCCGCCCGCCGTCAAGCAGGCGTGGATCGAGCTGCTCGCCCCGGAAAAGGTGTGGGAACTCTACGGCGGCACCGAGTTACAGGCGCTCACCTTCATCTCCGGCGACCAATGGCTGACCCACCGCGGCTCGGTGGGTGTGGTGGTCGCCGGGGAGATGCAGGTGCTCGACGACGACGGCAACCCCTGCCCGCCCGGCGTGGTCGGCGAGATCTACATGCGGCCTAGCCCGGGCACCGCGCCCACCTACCGTTACGTCGGCGTCGAGGCGAAGACCCGCGACGGCTGGGACTCCCTGGGCGACCTCGGTCACTTCGACTCCGACGGGTTCTTGTACCTGTCCGACCGTCGCGTCGACATGTTCACCGTCGGCGGCCGCAACGTGTATCCGGCCGAGGTGGAGAACGCGCTCTCGGCGCACCCGGACGTGCTGTCCTGCCTCGTCGTCGGTGTTCCCGACCCGAACTCCGGCGACCTGGGACAGGTGCCCTACGCGCTGGTGCACACCGCCGACGGGTCCGCGCTCGACGCGGCGGGCGTGAGAGAGTTTCTGCGCGAACGCCTTTCGCAGTACAAGGTGCCACCCTCTCCCGATTTCGTCGAGTTCGTCGACGCTCCCCTGCGGGATGACGCCGGCAAGGCGCGGCGGTCGGCCGTGCGCGCCGAGATCATCGCGCGGCTGCAGGCGACCGAGCCGGCCTGAGGCTCACCAAGAATCCTCCAAGGCCGCGGCCGCACCATCGGGCCATGCAGATCGAACCGCTGAGCACGGAACTGATCGACCGTTACCTGCAATCGCGCCAGTTGCGGTTCTTCCGCAGCGACGACGGCGAGGAGTTCCTGATGCTGCCCGGCTACGAACGCGGCAAACTGCACGTGAACCTGCGGATCAACGGGTTGCGCCGCGACGTGTTCGAGATCTCGGTCAGCCCGGCCGGCTACTACCCCGCCGCCGAACGGCCCCGCCTGATGGAGCTGGTGAACGACTGGAACCGCGAAACCCATTGGCCCAAAGCGTTTGTGCGTGAGACCGCCCGGCCGGCCCAGGTCAGCGTCGTCGGCGAGAACGCCTACCTGCTGAGCGACGGCATCCACGTCGAGGGGCTCGGCCACCTCGTCCGGTCCACCGTGGAGTACGGGGCCGACCTGTTCGAGAAGATCGAGCGGGCGGTCTGCCTGCCGTCGGCGCACACGCTCGAAGAGTGGATGGACCGCACCGGTTAGGGTGCGATCGCGTCCGCCTCTGCGTCGACGGTATCGGGGGTTTCTTCCGGCTTCTCGTGTCTCTCCCAGCGCCGCAACGCTTCCCGGCAGGGTGACTCGACCAGCCCGTAGCTGACCGCGGCGATCGCCCACCCGAAGATCAGCGTGAGCGCCAGCACCGACGGCATCCGGCCGGTGAACGCGAAGGTCCCGAGCACCGGGAACACCATGGCCAGCGCCGCCAGGTGCCACACGAACAGGCCGTAGGACCACCGCCCCAGCGTCACCATGGCGGTGCCCCCCAACAGCCGGTGCGGGGTGTCCACCTTGTCCAGCACCAGCGGGGCGACCAGCGCGAGCGCCACCAGCGAGCCCGCCGCCGTCTTCACGGCGAACTGGGTGGCCGTGCCGGGAATCAGGCCCTCCGGTCCGGCCAGCGGGGACGCCGCCACCAGGTAGGCCAGCACGGCGACGACGCCCATCGCCACGCGCCGGCGGGCCCACCGGTGCGGCAGGCCGATCGGGTTGTGCACCCATTCGGCCAGCAGCATGCCTGCGGCGAACCAGGAGAAGAAGGCCGGCGGCCAGTTGAGCGGGTTGGTGCCGGATCCGGAATGAATGGGCACCCAGCCCCAGGCCCAGCTCAGCGCGGCCAGGGCGGCGATGGCCGGCACCCGCGCGCCGACCGGCAGCCGCCGGGCGAGCAACGCCAGGATGGGCAGGGCCAGGTAGAAGCTGACCTCGACGGAAAGGCTCCACATCTGGGTCAGCCCGCCGGTGAGTGTGAGCGGCACATAGATCTGGGTCAGGGTCAGGTTGGCCAGCCACACCGTCGGGCTGGCGTGATCGGCGTCGGGCAACAGCGTCAGGATCACGACGACCGCCACCACGTAGGCCGGCATGATGCGCACCACCCGCGACCGCAGATAGTGGCCCGTGCGGGGTCGCGGTTGCAGGCCGCGCGCCGCCGCGGCGTGCCCGCGCCACAACAGGAAACCCGACAACGCGAAGAACACCGCCACGGCCAGATCGAAGCGGCCGAAGAGCCGGCCGGTGACGCCGCTGGAATGCCCGGTCTGGAAGGCGACGTGCGTGACGACCACGCCCATGGCCGCGCACGCGCGCATCCCCTCCACGGCGGGCAGGAAGCTGCGAACACCTCCCGCGCGCTGGCCATCCGTCACCCCCACAGTCTGCATCTGATGGGTGGGCAGAACGAATGGGTACACCCGAAGGACCCGCGCGCGACCGCGACAGGTTCGTAAGCCGGGGCCTTACGTTCGGCTGTTAGGGTCAAACGGGTTTGCGGCTGACGGCGCAAGAGAGCATCTAGGAGGGCACAGCGACGTGAACCGAGCAGTCATGTTGCGGTTCGCCGCATGCGGGATCATCGGACTCGGAGCCGCCCTGCTGATCGCCGCGTTGCTGTTGTCGACGTACACCACCAGCAGGATCACCAAGGTCCCACTCGACATCGACGCCACGCTGATCAGCGACGGCACCGGAACCGCGCTCGACTCCGCATCCCTGTCGACCGATCACGTCGTCGTCAACCAGAACGTGCCACTGGTGTCCCAGCAGCAGGTCAGCGTCGAGTCGCCCGCCAACGCCGACGTCGTCACGCTGCAGGTCGGAAGCTCGGTGCGGCGCACCGACAAACAGAAGGACAGCGGCCTGTTGCTGGCGATCGTCGACACCGTGACGCTCAACCGCAAGACCGCGATGGCCGTCTCCGACGACACCCACGCCGGCGGCTCGGTCCAGAAGCCGCGCGCCTTCAACGACGAGAACCCGCCCACCGCGATGCCGCTCCGCCACGACGGCCTGGCCTACCGGTTCCCGTTCCACACCGAGAAGAAGACGTACCCCTACTTCGATCCGATCGCACAGAAGCCGTTCGACGTCAACTACGACAGCCAGGAAGACGTCAACGGCCTGACCACCTACAAGTTCACCCAGAACATCGGCTACAACGCCGAGGGCAAGCTGGTGGCCCCCGTCGCGTACCCGTCGCTGATGGCCGGCAACGAGGACGCCAAGCAGACCACGTCGGCGTCGATGTGGGGCATCCAAGGCGGGGACCCGAACGAGCAGATCACCATGACCCGCTACTACGCGGCGCAGCGCACCTTCTGGGTGGACCCGGTGTCGGGCACCATCGTCAAGGAGACCGAGCACGCCAACCATTACTTCGCCCGCGATCCGATGAAGCCGGAGCTGACGCTGGCCGACTATAAGGTCACCTCCAACCAGGACACCGTCGAATCGCAGGTCAACGCCGCCCGCGACGAGCGCGACCGACTGGCGCTGTGGTCGCGGGTGCTGCCCATCACGTTCACCGCGGTCGGGCTGATCGCGCTGGTCGGCGGCGGCCTGCTCGCCTCGTTCAGCCTGCGCACCGAGAGCGCGTTGACCGATCCCGGCCTGGACCGCGGTGACCAGGACTTCTTCGGCCGCAGCGGGCTCGAGGAGCCGGTGCCCGGCGCCGAGGCCGAAACCGAGAAGCTGCCCACCCAGCGCCCCAGGTCGCGGGACGATCCCGGCGGGGACGCGCCCACTCTGGGCGCCGACGAGCCACCCGGCTCCGGGCCGCCCGAGCCCACCGGTCCACCCGAACGGGAATAGCCCGCCGCGTGCGCTGGACCCGGCCCGGGTACGCCCTGGCCTTGGCGCTGCTGGTGGTCGGGCCGCTGCTCAAGCCCGGTTACCTGCTGCTGCGCGACGCGGTGTCCACGCCGCGCTCCTATCTGTCCGACACCGCGCTGGGTTTGACGGCGGCGCCGCGCGCGACGCCGCAGGACTTCGCGGTGGCGCTGGCCTCACACGTGCTCGACGGCGGCGTCCTGGTTAAGACGTTGCTCGTCCTGGGGCTCTGGCTCGCGGGGTGGGGTGCGGCCCGACTGGTCGCGACGGCGCTGCCCGACGCGGGCGCGCCCGGCCAGTTCGTCGCCACCACCCTGGCGATCTGGAACCCCTACGTCGCCGAGCGGCTGCTTCAGGGCCACTGGAGCCTGCTGGTCGGCTACGGCTGCCTGCCCTGGGTCGCGACGGCGATGCTGAGGCTGCGGACCGGCGCCGGCTCGTTCTTCGGGTTGACCTTCTGGATCGCGCTGGCCGGCCTGACGCCGACCGGTCTGCTGCTCGCCGCGACGACGGGGCTGGCCTGCGTCGCGGTCCCGACACAGGATCCGGCTGGGTCCTGGTCTCGCCGGCTGTGCGCCGCGGTGACGCTGGGCGCCGCGCTGGTGTGCGCGCTGCCCTGGCTGACCGCGTCGGCGCTGGGCGCCGCCTTGCCCGCCCACGCGGCGGCGAACACCCTGGGGGTCGCGGCGTTCGCGCCGCGCGCCGAGCCGGGGCTCGGCACGCTCGGCAGTCTGGCCGCCCTGGGCGGGATCTGGAACGGCGAGGCGGTGCCGATCTCGCGGACCACGATGTTTGCGGTGGCGTCGGCCGCGGTGCTGCTGGGCGTGGTCGCGGCCGGGCTGCCGACGGTGGTGCGCCGCCCCGCGGCGCGACCGCTGCTGGCGTTGGCGGCGGTGGCCGTGCTGGTTCCGGCCGCCCTGGCGACCGGCCCGGGCCTGCACTTGCTGGCCTCGCTGGTGGATGCCGTGCCCGGCTTCGGGGTGCTGCGGGACGGGCAGAAATGGGTGGCGCTGGCGATGCCGGGTTACGCGCTGGCCGGCGGGGGCGTGGCGGTGACGCTGCGCAGGTGGGTGCCGCCGCCGGCGGATGTGGTGGCGGCCCCGGTCTGCTGCCTCGCGCTGGTCTTCGCGCTGCCCGACCTGGCCTGGGGGGTGTGGGGCCAGGTGTCGCCGGTGCAATACCCGCGCGGCTGGGCGGCCGTGGCTGCCGCAATCAACGCCGCGCCCGCGACGGTGGCGGTGTTGCCGGCCGGCACCATGCGGCTCTACTCCTGGGCGGGCCGGGCGCCGGTGTTGGATCCGTTGCCCCGCTGGGTGAGCGCCGACGTGCTCAGCACGGGCGACCTGGTCATCTCGGGGACCGTCATCCCGGGCGAGGGCACCCACGCGCGCGCGGTGCAGCAGTTGCTGCTGGCCGGGCCCGCGCCGTCAGCGCTGGCCCCGGCGGGGGTGGGCTGGCTGGTCGTGGAGTCGGACACCGCCGGGGACATGGGCGCGGCCGCGCGCACTCTCGACGCGCTCACCCCGATCTACCGCGACGACCAGCTCGCGCTCTACCGGATCGGCGGCGCCACCCCGGGGGTGTCCGCCACGGCCCGCACGGCGACGCTGATCGCGCATCTGGCCTGGCTGGCGGCGCTGGTCGTGGGCGGCGCCGGCGCGCTGGCCGGCCGTGCCCGGCGATCGCGGTCGGTTGTGCCACCGCGACACGTAAACGACGGCGACGACGCGCCGGAAAACCCCGCCAGGGATTAAGTCTGGCGACCGTCCCGGTCAGCCGCGGCCGTTGATTAGGCCGCTGACGAAGTCGCCCGTTCGCACGGCCTCCAGCACCGTGCACATGGCGTCGGCGCTCTGCCGCCACGAGAATTCACCGCTTCGGGTGTACGCCTTGGCGCCGAGTTGATCGCGCAACACCGGGTCGGACAGCAGCTCGTCGAGGCGATCCACCAGCTCGGCGTGGGTGTCCACCAGGATGCCGGTCACCTCGTCGACGATCGAATCCGACAGGCCGCCCGAGGACCGGTAGCCGATGGTCGGCACCCGGTGCTGGGCGGCCTCCACGACCGCCAGGCCCCACCCCTCCTTGCGCGAGGGCAGCAGCTGCACCCAGGAGCTCTGCAGCACATGGTGTTTGGTCACGTCGTCGACGTGGCCGTGAAATGTCACCGCGTCGGGGATGCCGAGCCGGCGGACGTGGTCGACGAGCCGCTGCCGCCACCAACCGTCGCCGACGATGTCCAGGTGCAGGCCCGGCATCCGGGGCCGCAGCTGGGCCACGGCCTCCAGCGCGTCCTCGATCTGCTTGTGCGGCACCAACCGCGACAGCACCACCACCCGCGGGGCGGCGGCGCGGGGGCCGGTCAGCGAGCGCGCCGGGGCCTCGTCGAGCCCGTTGCGCACCACCGCGATTCGCGCGTTGTCGACGCCCAGCGTCAGCAGGTCGCGCGCCGACGGCAGCGATACCGTCACGTACTGGTTGCGCCGGTTCAGCCACGGCGACAACCTCGACTCGACGAACCAGCCGAGCCGGCCGAGCACCGGCCCCGCCACCGGCCATTGCTCGCGGTGACAGTGGTGCACCAGGACCACCACCCGCCGGCCGTAGACGAGCCGGGCGAGGAACGGCAGGCCGTTCTGGGTGTCGACGACAACGTCGGGCCGCCCCCGCCGCAACGGTCCGACCCCGAGCCGCGCCGCCGCCATCGCGAGCAAAGCCCAGACGTAGACGGAGTACCGGCCGCCGGCGCGGTCGATGCGCACGCCGTCGACCACCTCGCGGCGGGGCGCGCCGGGATAGCGGGCGGTGCGCAGCGTGACGGCGACGCCGGACGCGGCCAGCTGCGCGCCGATGCGTTGCAAGTAGGCCTCGCTGCCGCCGCCCTGTGGGTGTCCGGTATCGCGCCAGCACAGCAGGAGCACGGAGCGCAGACCAGACATCACTGGTCAGCCTAGCTCGGCGATGGCCCGCAATCGCGCTGCGTAGGGTTGGCCGGTGCCCGTGAACCCGCCCTGCACCCAGGTCTTCGCGCGGCGGGCGACCCTGGGCCGGGCGGTGCGGCTGCTCTCGGAGTTCCGCTTCGAGCAGTCCGACCCGGCCCGGTTCTACGGCGCGCTGGCGGCGGACACCGCGGCGATGATCAGCGACCTGTGGCGGGCCGCGCGCGGCGAGCCCCCGACCGGCCGCACCGTGCTCGACGTCGGCGGCGGGCCCGGCTACTTCTCGGCCGCGTTCGACGACATCGGTCTCCGCTACATAGGCGTCGAACCCGACCCCAGCGAGATGCACGCCGCGGAACGGTCCCCCGCGGACGGTCCCGGAGCCTTCGTCCGCGCATCGGGTATGGCGCTGCCGTTCGCCGACGACTCGGTGGACATCTGCCTGTCATCGAACGTCGCCGAGCACGTGCCGCGCCCGTGGCAGCTGGGCAACGAGATGCTGCGGGTGACCAAGCCCGGCGGGCTGGCCGTGCTCTCCTACACCGTCTGGCTGGGCCCGTTCGGTGGGCACGAGACGGGCCTGGCCCATTACCTCGGTGGCGCCCGCGCCGCCGCCCGCTATGCCCGCAAACACGGGCATCCGGCGAAAAACAACTACGGGTCGTCGTTGTTCGCGGTGTCCGCGGCCGAAGGGCTCGACTGGGCCGCGAGCACCGGGGTGGCGGTGGCCGCATTTCCCCGCTACCACCCCCGATGGGCATGGTGGCTGACGTCGGTCCCGCTGCTGCGGGAGTTCGGGGTCAGCAATCTGGTGCTGGTGCTTCGGCCCCGATAATGAAACATGTTCTCGTTTTGCGCCGGCTTGGGTAGGGTGGCGCCATGCGCGCCGGCGACGATGCAGCGCGAAGCAATGAGGAGGAGCGGCGCAGATGCCAGAGAGCCAAACGACGGAATACGACAAGCTTTTCATCGGCGGCAAGTGGACCGCGCCGTCGACCGACGAGGTGATCGAGGTGCGCTGCCCGGCCACGGGCGAGTACGTCGGCAAGACGCCCATGGCGGCGGCGGCCGACGTGGACGCCGCGGTCGCCGCGGCCCGCGCGGCGTTCGATAACGGACCCTGGCCCACGACGCCGCCTAAGGAGCGCGCGGCCGTGATCGCCAACGCGCTCAAGCTGATGGAGGAGCGCAAGGACCACTTCACCCAGCTGCTGGCGGCCGAGACCGGCCAGCCCCCGATGGGCGTCGAGACCATGCACTGGATGAGCTCCATCGGGGCGCTGAACTTCTTCGCCGGCCCCGCCGTCGACCAGGTCAAGTGGAAAGAGGTCCGCACCGGCGGGTACGGGCAGAGCATCGTCTACCGCGAACCCATCGGCGTCGTAGGCGCGATCGTCGCGTGGAACGTGCCGCTGTTCCTGGCCGTCAACAAGCTGGGCCCGGCGCTGCTGGCCGGCTGCACCGTGGTGCTCAAACCGGCCGCCGAAACCCCCCTGAGCGCCAACGCTTTGGCGGAGGCCTTCGCCGAGGCCGGGCTGCCCGAGGGGGTGCTGTCGGTTGTGCCCGGCGGAATCGAGACGGGACAGGCACTCACCTCCAACCCGGGTGTCGACCTCTTCTCCTTCACCGGCAGCTCGGCCGTCGGCAAGGAGATCGGCCGGCGCGCCGCGGACATGCTCAAGCCGTGCACGCTGGAACTCGGCGGCAAGTCCGCGGCCATCGTCCTCGAGGACGTGGACCTGGCGTCCGCCGTCCCGATGCTGGTGTTCTCCGGGATCATGAACACCGGGCAGGCCTGCGTGGCCCAGACCCGCATCCTGGCGCCGCGTTCGCGCTATGACGAAATCGTGGATGCGGTAGGCACTTTCGTGCAGGCGCTGCCGGTGGGCCTGCCGTCGGACCCGGCCGCCCAGATCGGCTCGCTGATCTCGGAGAAGCAGCGCGCCCGGGTCGAGGGCTACATCGCCAAGGGCATCGAGGAGGGCGCGCGGCTGGTGTGCGGCGGCGGCCGGCCCGAGGGCCTGGACAGCGGCTTCTTCGTGCAGCCGACGGTGTTCGCCGACGTCGACAACAAGATGACGATCGCCCAGGAGGAGATCTTCGGGCCCGTGCTGAGCATCATCCCCTACGACACCGAGGAGGACGCGATCAAGATCGCCAACGACTCGGTGTACGGCCTGGCCGGCAGCGTGTGGACCGCCGACGTGGAGCGCGGCATCTCGGTGGCGGAGAAGATCCGCACGGGGACCTACGCGATCAACTGGTACGCCTTCGATCCCTGTTGCCCCTTCGGCGGTTACAAGAACTCGGGCATCGGGCGTGAGAACGGCCCCGAGGGCGTCGAGCACTTCACTCAGCAGAAGAGCGTGCTCATGCCGATGGGTTACACCATCGAGGGCTGACGCCTAGCGCCGAACGCGCATCCACCCGCGAAACACAGCAGGTCGCGGTGGGTGCGCGTTCGGCGTTTGCGGCCAGCCCGGGCTGAGGATTATGCAATAGGGCATAGAAACATCGCTAGTTACTCACTCGTAAATTAAGAGGCAGCGCGGTGCTATCACGAGTTTTGCGTGCTTCTGCGCTTATATAGGCAATAAAACTTGCTTACTGGACCGTTGTCTTATATGCTTCTCAGCATAATCATCGGCGGCGCTCAGGCCGGGAGAGAATCATGTGGATCATCGAGCTGAACATCGGCGGCTATCAATTCACCCGCGAGATGCCCGACCTCAAACGCCGGAGTTTCCGCTTCAGCCCGCGCGGCATGCATTGGCCGGTGCTGCGGCACTCACACGCTGCATGACGTTAGCCACGGGAGGCACGCCAGTGGCGACCACGAGCGAAACGCTGCAGGACCCCAGCCCGACGAAGCGCGGCGGCACGCGCCGGAAAATGCTGGCCAGCGCCGCCGAGGTGATGCGCGAGCGAGGCGCCGCGGGGGTGACCATCGACGCGGTGCTCGCCCGCAGCGGTGCGCCCCGCGGCTCGGTCTACTACCACTTTCCCGACGGCCGCAATCAGATCCTGATCGAGGCGCTGCGCTATTCCGGTGACTCCATCACCGCGATGATCGACGATGCCGCCGAGCAGGGCGCCCGGGTGCTGCTGGGCAAGTTCGTCGAGTTCTGGGAGCGCCTGCTGACCGAGGGCGGGTTCAGCGCCGGCTGCCCGGTGGTGGCCGCGGCGATCGGCTCGGACGACGACGACGCCAAGCTCTCCGCGGAGGCCGGCGCCATCCTGGGCCGCTGGTGCGCCGCGCTGACGCTGGCATTCACCCACGACGGCTTCGAGGAACCCTGCGCCGCCTCGCTGGCGGTGATGTCGATCGCCGCGCTGGAGGGCGCCATCGTGCTGTCCCGCTCGACCGGCAGCATCGACCCGTTGCGCCAGGTCGGCGATCAGCTCGAATTCTTGATCAAGGCAAGGGAATTCGTGCTACGCAACAATATCGGGGAGTGATCCCTCAGTCGCTGGCCGGCAGCGGCTTGACCTCTTTGAGCTGCAGCGCGGTCGCACCGACGCTCAGGCTCCCGGCGCCCGGCTTGGTCACCAGCACCTCGGCACCGGTCTCGTCGACGTAGCGCTTGCCCATCACGGTGCCGTCGGCGAACGTCGGATCCAGTTCGCCCGAACGCTCGGCGCCTATGGGCACCATCGGCGCACCGCCGCACCGCAGGTCGTCGAGGCTGTCGGCGCTCCTGACGACGATCACCTGCGTGTCACACACCTGGCTGGCCAGGCGGGTTCCATTCTTGATCATGCGCGTAGCCCTTCCAGCGTCTCGATGATCTCCCGGCGAAGCACTTTGCCGGTGGGGGTCGTGGGCAGCTCGTCGCGAAACACCACCCGGTCCGGGGTTCGCGACCCGCGCAAGCTTTTCCGGACGTGCTCGCGCAGTTCCTCGGGATCGGGGTCCGCGCCGGGCCGGGGCACCACCACCGCGACGATCGCCTGACCCCACTGCGGATCCTCCACCCCGACCACGGCGACGTCGCGCACGTGCGGGTGCTCGACCAGGACCTCTTCGAGCTCGGCGGGCGCGATGTTCTCGCCGCCGCGGATGATGGTGTCGTCGCTGCGACCGCCGATGAACAGGTACCCGTCCTCGTCCAGCATCGCGACGTCTCTGGTTGGGAACCAACCGTTTTCGTCGAGCACTGAACCGATGCCGGTGTAGCGTCCGGAGACCTGCTCGCCCCGGACGAACAGCTCACCGGTCTGCCCGGCCCCGAGCACGTTGCCGCCTTCGTCGCGGATCTCGATCTCGATGCCGGGCACCGGCCGTCCGACCGAGGCCAACCGCCTGGCGACGTCGGGCTCGGCCGCGGCCTGCGCCGCTCGGTGGTCGTCGGGGGTCAGCACCGCGATGGTCGAGCTCGTCTCGGTCAGGCCGTAGGCGTTGACGAAGCCGACCCCGGGCAGCAGCTCCAGGGCGCGGCGGACCAGCGGCAGCCCCACCTTGGACCCGCCGTAGGCCAGGTTGCGCAGCGAGGGCAGCTCGTGGCCCTCGGCCTCCAGGGTGGCGACGATGCGATCGAGCATGGTGGGCACGACGGTCGCGGTGGTCACGTTCTCGGCGTTGATCAGCCGAACCCATTCCCGCGCATCGAAATTCGGCAGGTAGACCATCTTGCGCCCGGCGTACAGGTTCGACAGCGCGGCGCCCACCCCGGCGATGTGATAGGGCGGCACGCAGATCAGGGCGGCGTCGCTCTCGGCGGCCGATTCGAATTCCACCGTGCCGGTGACGTAGCTGGTCAGGTTGTTGTGCGACAGCTCCACCGCCTTGGGCTGCGATGTGGTGCCCGAGGTGAACAGGACGACCGCGACCGAGTCGGGGTCGGGAAACTCGGCGGCGGGCTCAGCGTCGCGCGCGGCCGCCAGGAATTCGTCGGTGGTCATCAGCCGGCCGGGGGCGTCGCCGACTATGTCCCGGTAGCGGTCGTCGACGATCACCAGCGGCTCGGGCAGGCGCTCGATCAGCGCGCGGATGCCGTCGGCCGAGAGCCGGTAATTGAGCGGGGTGAAGGGCAGCCCGGCGCGCGCGGCCGCAAAGATCAGCACCGGCAGCATCGCGCCGCCGGTGCCCACGTAGACCACGTGTTGGGCGTTCGATCCCGCGATCACCCCGGCGCCACCGTCGGCGAGATCGCTGAGCTGCTGCGTCGTCAGCCGCAGAGCGCCCGAGGAGCCCTCGGACACCACGGCCGTGCGGTCGGGATTGCTCGACGTGGCCATCTCGAGCAGCAGCGAAATGCTCATCCTCGGTCTTTCCGGTTCCCCAGCGGTTTACAAAACTAAGCCACAGTGTAACTCGGCCGCTCAGCTGCCCGTCCAGCGCGGCGGGCGCTTCTCGGCGAAGGCGATGGCGCCCTCTTTGGCGTCGTTGGACGCGAAGACCGGGGTCAGGATCTTGCCTTGCTCGGCGAACATGTTGTCGGGGGTCCAGCCGCGGGACTCGACGATGATCCGCTTGGTGGCGGCCACCGCGAGCGGCCCGTTGGCGGCGATCCTCTCCGCCAGCGCGATGGCCTCGTCGAGGGCCTTGCCGGGCTCGGCCAGCACGTTGACCAGCCCCAGCTCGTGGGCGCGCTCGGCAGGCAGGTTGTCGCCGGTGAGGGCGAGCTCCATGGCGATGGCCGAGGGGATGCGCTGAGGCAGCCGCAGCAGCCCGCCGCCGCCGGCGACCAGGCCGCGTTTCACCTCGGGGATGCCGAAGGCCGACTCCCTGGACGCGACGATCAGGTCGGTGGCCAAGGCCAATTCGGTGCCGCCGGCCAGGGCGTAGCCCTCGACCGCCGCGATGAGCGGCTTGACCGGTGGACGCTCGGTGAAGCCCATGCCGCGGCCCTCGACGATGGGCACCTCGCCGCGTGCGAAGGCCTTGAGGTCCATGCCCGCGCAGAACGATCCGCCGGCGCCGGTGAGGATGCCCACCGAAAGGCCCGCGTCGCCGTCGAGCCGGTCGACGGCGTCGGCCAGGCCGCGCGCCACCGCGGCGTTGACCGCGTTCTTGGCCTTGGGCCGGTTGATCGTGATGATCAGGATCCGGTCCCGTTGTTCGACCAGGACTTCGGGTTCTTCGGCTGCTTCGCTCCCAGTGCTCACGTGCCGCACAGCTCCTTCGGGGTCGGGGTGGCTGCTGTCCGACCGATGGTAGCGGTCGACCAGAACGCGATTAACGTCAGGCGAGAGTGCCGTTCCCTCCGGACGGCTCAGGCTGGCGCCATCGCGGCCTCGACCACGGTGAGCTCCTCGGAAAGCCCTGCGGCCCTCCGTATTTCGATAAAGTCGGCGACCATGGCCTCGGTCACTTCGTGCGGGTCCTTGAGCGTGGCGCCGTCGGAGAGCACCGAGATGTTGAGCTGGTCGACGTAGCTCCAGACGGTGATGTTGAGGCCGCTGCCTGCGGTCAACGGGCCCACCGAGTAGATCTCGGTGACGAGCGCCCCGCCGACTCGGCCGCGTTCGCGCGGGCCGGGAACGTTGGAGATGTTCAGGTTGAGGATCTTGTTGTGGCCGTCGCGCCCGGACGCCCAGCGGAAGAAGGCCTGGGTGGGCGCGGGCGGCATGTAGGCCGCCCAGCGGCTGACCAGTTCCGGTCCCATCAGCTGGTTGCTCTCCTTGGCGGCGATGGCGTTCTCGTGGGTGCAGCGCACCCGCTCCAGCGGATCGTCGGAGTCCGTCGGCAGGCCCACGAGCACACCGGTGAAACGGTTCCCGGAGATGCGCTCGGGCGAGAAGTCGAAACTCATCGGCACCGACGCCAGCAGCGGTTCGGCCTTGCCGTCGTAGCGCAGCAGCAGGGTCCGCAGGGCGCCGGCCGACATGGCCAGCACCATGTCGTTGATGGTCGCCCCGAGCCGCTTGCCGGTCTCCTTGACGTCGGCCAGCGCCAGCGTGGCGGTGGCGAACCGGCGTTCGGGCGTGATCTTGTGGTTCATGAAGGTCGGCGGCGGCTCGAACGGCCGCGTCAGCTCCGGCGACAGCTTGCGCGAGCTGCGCCGCACCCGGCCCAGGCCCTCGGCCGTGTAGCGGATCGTGTGCGGGATCCGGCTGACGTGGCGCAGGTGGTCCGCGAAGGCCGAACTCAACAGCTGGCGCGTGGTGGGTGCCGGGTCGCACAGGTACGGGCCACCCTCCGGCCCCGGCTGCAGGTCCATGCCGCGGGCCATCAGGTTGGCCGAAGCGACACCGTCGGCGAGCGCGTGGTGGATCTTGCCGACCACCGCGATCCGGTTGTTGGCCAGGCCTTCGATGAAGTACATCCCCCACAGCGGGCGGCTGCGGTCCAACGGCGTGCTGGCGATGCGCCCGATCGCCTCGTCCAGCTCGCGCCGCCCGCCCGGCGCGGGCAGCCGCCACGGCCGGATGTGGTAGTCCAGGTCGACGTCGCAGTGCTCCCGCCACATCGGATGGTGGAGCTTCAACGGGATCTCGACCAGCTGGTAGCAGAACGGCTCGAGCTTGTTCAGGCGGCCGCGGATGACTTCGCGGAACGCGCCGATGTCGAAGTCACGCCGATCGGAATCGAGTTCGATCACAGCGGCTTTGATCGTGTGCATGTGCACGTTCGGCGTTTCGCTGTACAACAGGACCGCGTCCCACCCGCTCAGCCGTTTCACCGCTGCCCCTTACCCATAAAGGGACCATACTCAGCGGCGGCTGCTCAGATAACCTCTTTGGCCGCGTTTGTCTTGGTGCGATAAACCTGGTTGAGGAACAGCGAAGTCGCGTGCGCGGCCGCGCCCGCCCGCTCCCCGTCGATGAGGTCGTAGCCGTGGCCCGCGCCCGGCAGCTCCAGGTAGCCCACCATCGAATGCGAGACGGCCCGCATCCGGTCGACGAAGCTGCGGGCCTGCTCGACGGGGATGACGCTGTCCCTGCTGCCGTGAATCACCAAGAACGGCGGCGCATTTCGATGCACGCGCGCCATCGGCGACGCGTCGCGGAACACCTCGGGGTGGCGGGCGATCCTGCGCTTGACCACCACCCGCTCCAGGAAGTCGACGAACCGGTCGCGTTCGGGAGTCGAGCGATCCTCCCAGTCGTAGCGACCGTAGATGCCGACCACCGCGTCCACCGAGGTGTTGGCGCCCTCGGGCAGCTTCGCGTGATACTGCGGGTCGTCTGGGGTCAGCCCGGCCAGTGCGGACAGGTGCCCGCCGGCCGAACAACCCGCCACCGCGACGAAATCGCGGTCACCGCCGAACTTGTCGACGTTGGCGCGGGCCCAGGCGATGGCGGTCTTGACGTCGATGATGTGCCGCGGCCAGCGGTGGTGCGGCGCGACGCGGTAGTCGATCGCCAGGCAGACCCAGCCCTGCTCGGCCAGCCGGGACATCAGGGCGGAGCCCTGGCCCATGGCCTTGCCGTGCACCCAGGCGCCGCCCGGGACGAAGATCAGCACCGGCGCGGGCTGCGCGGGCAGGTCCTTGCGGCGCCAGACGTCGAGCACCTGCGCGGGGTGGTCCCCGTAGTGGACCGCGCGCCGGTGCAGGTACCGGCGCTGGCGCACCGCATCCCAGATCGGCGGCGTCCGCAGCGCGGTGGGCCACTCCAGCTCGAGGTCCGCGGCCGACACGATCCCGCGCAGCGCCGCGACGGAGACGTCCCGGGCGCTCAACCCGTCGGGGAGGCGGGCGTCGCCGCCGTCGGGCGACGGGCGAGGCTTGGTCATCCCGGAGAAGAACTCGGGGGCGTGCCGGGCGCCCCAGATGCCCATCGCGGTGAGGCCGCCCAGCGGCTCGAGGTGCTTGCCGACCACCGGTAGCGAAGCGCCCGCGACGCTCAAGGCCAGCGCGTAGTCGCCGGGACGCGCCCGCAGCAACCATTTCGCGCACGATGTCATAGCCGGCCTCCTTGCCGTGGTGTTAGGGCAGCGTACCCCCGCCCCCGGCTCCGAAACTGACGTTTGCGTCCACGCCGCGTCGGCCGTCGGCGGCGCCTCTCCCCACGCTCACATCGCCGCCAGGCAGGCGATCACCCGGCCGCCGATCAGACGAACGCCGGTCAGCGTCAGGCCGACCTGCGCGGCCAGTGCGGCGGCACTGTCCACGCCGACCGACGCCCACCGGAACCAGGGCCCGACCTCGCAGGCGGACTCCAGCCGGACCCAGCGCGATCGGATGCCGATGTCCTCGGCGTCGAATTCGGCCACGCAGCGCCCGCCCCGCGCCAGCAGCTCGGCGGCCCGCCCCAGGATGCGGCGCGGGTCCCCGCCGAGGCCCACGTTGCCGTCGACCAACAACACCGTCTGCCACAGGCCCATCGCGGGCAGCGGGTCGAACACATCGCCCAGCAGGACCGGCGCGCCGCCGCGGCCCGCCAACCGGATCGCGGTCACCGAGCGGTCGATGCCAAGGGCCGGTATCCCCCGCTGAATCAGCCGGGCCACCAATCGGCCCGGCCCACAGCCCAATTCGATCGTCGGCCCGGTGCACATCCGCGTGACGGCTTCGTCGAAGTCCTCGTCGAAGGCGTCGCCGGATCCGTCACCGGGACATACGTCCTCGGGACATCGCACGCCCAGCCAGCGGTGCGCCGGCAGGGGCCGCAGCTCCCCGTCGTCGTGGCGAATCCAACATCGCTCGCCGCCGAGCGCCCGATCGTAGAGATGCCCCAGCATTCACGTCCCTCGCGTCCTGCCCGGCCGGGCGGTCCACGCTCGGCCCCGGTGAGGGACGTTGCGACGAAGAAACGCTGGCGCGTCTCGCCCTCGCCAGCACTCCACCGATACCCCGATCTTTGTTCGGCTAATCCACCGCCCTTGGAGTACGCGCGCGGGAGCGGAATGGTTCATCCGCGATCCGCTCGGCGGAAGTCCCGTCGCGCATGAGTTCTCACGGATCAATGGACAGCGCCGAACAGGAAGGCATCCAGTACGTCGTTCACCCGGGCCGGGTCTTCCAGCGCCGCGAGGTGCGCGATCCCGTCGAGCACGCGGAAGGACGCGTCGGGGATCGACTCCGCCATCGCCCGGGTTTCGGGCACGGGGAAGGTGGCGTCTTCGGCGCCGGCGACCACCAGGACCGGGGCCGTGATCGTTCGAAGCAGGGCATGCTGGTCGGGGCGTGCGGGCACCACGCTGCGGACGGCCCAGCGGGCCGAATCGATGTTGACCGCGAGCAGGTTCGCGCGCACGGTCGCGACCACGTCCGGACGGGTACGCAGTGCCGTCGGCCCCAGGAAGGCGCGCAGCGCCGACGACGTCAGCGGCGGCCGGATCCCGCCCAGCACCGCCGCCGCGCGCAGCATGGCCGCGTATTTCGCCTTCTGAACGACACCGGCTTTCGACGCCGTGCAGTTCATCAGCACGGCGCGGTCAAGCCGGTCGGGATGGTGAGCCGCGAACGTGGCGCCGATCATGCCGCCCCAGGAATTGCCCACGAAGTGGGCCTTGTCGATGCCGAGCCCGTCCAGCAGGTCGACGACGCAGCGGGCGCAGTCGCCGAACGTGAAGGCCGACCGCAGCGGCTCGCTGCCGCCATGACCGGGCGGATCGATCAGCACAAGGCGGTGGCTGGCGCCAAAGTGCGCCGCCTGGCCCGCCCACAGGTCCCCGGTCATCAACAGGCTGGGCCACAGCAGCACCGCGGGGCCGGTGCCGGGGCTGACCTGCACACGGATCTTGCCGAGCACGGTATCGACGAATCGCGAAACGTATCCGGTCACGTTGCCTCCCGATGTCTCCAACCGCCGCATACCACTGATAGCAGGTCATCGGGTGTTGCGCGTCGGTGATACTGATGCGGTGCCGAACACCGATGTTCACCCTGACCTCCAGCGGGTCGCCCGTTTTGCCCCGCGCCGACTCGTCGGTCCCAGGACCCTGCGGATGATGCGGGCGGGAATCGCGCTGCGCGACCGCCTCGGAAAGCCCGTCGACGGTGTCGAGGAGCTCACGCTGGGTTCGGGAACCGGTGTCCGGCTGTTCCGGCCGGCCGGCGTGGCCGAGCCGACCCCCGCGCTGCTGTGGATCCATGGGGGCGGCTACGTGATCGGCACCGCCCGGCAGGACGACCGGCTCTGCAGCGGGTTCAGCCGGCGGCTGGGCATCACCGTCGCGTCGGTGGAATACCGTCTGGCGCCCGAACATCCATATCCCGCGCCGCTGGAGGACTGCTATTCGGCGTTGACCTGGCTGGCCGGCCTGCCGTCCGTGGACCGCTACCGGGTGGCCATCGGCGGCGCCAGCGCCGGCGGCGGCCTTGCCGCGGCCCTGGCCTTGCTCGCCCGCGATCGCGCCGAGGTGAGCCCCGCGTTCCAGTTGCTCACCTATCCCATGCTCGACGATCGCAGCTCGGCGTCCGCCCACGACGCGAACTACCGGCTGTGGGACACCCGCAGCAATCGGTTCGGCTGGGCGGCGTACCTCGGCGACGCCGACCCGGAGGTCGCCGTGCCCGCGCGCCGCAAAGACCTCAGCGGGCTGCCGCCGGCCTGGATCGGGGTCGGCACCCACGACCTGTTCCACGACGAGGATCTGGCCTACGCGCAACGCCTGACCGCCGCCGGGGTGCCGTGCCAGGTGGAGACCGTGCCGGGAGCCTTCCACGGATTCGATCTCATCGCGCCCAAAGCGCAAGTGTCGCAGCGGTTTTTCGACAGTCAGTGCGCCATGCTGCGCGCGGCGTTCGCCATCGCGTCGTGATCGCCGGTCACATCGCGAAGTAAACGAGCTCCCCACCGATGACGGTGGCCGCCACCATGCCGGCGTCCAGCTCTGCCAGCGCCGTCGCGGGTGGCTCGCTCAGCACGCAGAGGTCCGCCGGTTCTCCGGTCGCCACCGTGCGCGGCCGGGCCGGCCGGTCCGGCGAGCCCAGGAACATCGCCAAAGCCTCTCGTGCGGAGACACATTCGTCGACGCCCAGGACGGCACCACTCGGGGTGGTGCGGTAGACGGCGGCGCGCATGGCCGTCCAAGGGTCGCCGTGGCCGAACGGCATGTCGGTGGACAGCGCCACGGGCACCGCCGCCTTCAGCAGCGAGGCGACGCGCCACAGCTGGTCGTGCTCGGCGGCGGGAACGTCGGCGAGGTAATGATCGCCGCGCTCGGCGATGAAGTTGGGCTGCGTCACCACCGTGACCCCCAACTCGGCCAGGTCGGACAGGTTGTCGTCGGGCACCACGGCGGCGTGCTCGATGCGGTCCTGCGGATGGCTGCCCGCCGCCCGCAGGGCCGCGATCGTCACCACGAGCTGGGCCGCGGTCACGCAGTGCACGGCGACCGGCCGGCCCGCGTCGTGCCGGCCCACGATCCAGTCCGCCAGCCCGTCCACATCGAGCCCGTCGTCGTGCAGAATCTTCTTGCCCGGCGACAGGAAGCTCGGCCGGGGGCGGAACTCCCCGCGCCGGTGCGCCACCACCAGCGACACCATGTCGTCGGCGTCGAGGTCGGGGGTGGCGTCGGTGACGCCGGTGACGCCGGTCGCGGTGATGCGCCGGCTCAGTTCCGCCAGGTCGCTTTCGCGCCGCTGCAGCAGGTCCGACCAGCCGTGGTCCGCGCTGCGCAGCCGCCCGTCGGGGTGGTCGGCCAGGCCCACCCGGCCCAGCGCCTCGGAGTTGAGGATCCACAGCGCACCGCTGCGGTGCTGGATGCGCACCGGGACGCCGCGCACCATGGTGTCGAGCGCGTCCCGGTCCAGGTCGCCGGCCACCGACTCGTGGTAGCCGACGGCGCGAATCCACCCGTCGGGCCCCGGCGTCGCGTTCGACAGCAGTTGTGCCAGCTCGGTTTTGGTGCTGACCCCGGGCGGCCCGACGAGGAACGAATCGAGCGCCGAGGCCGCCGAACGCACGTGCACGTGGTGGTCGTGCAGGCCGGGCAGGACGGTTCCCCCGCCGGCGTAGAGCACGCCCTCGCCGGGTTCGGCGACCAGGCCGTCACCCACTTCGTCGATCCGGTCCCCGAACCGGATGTCGGTGGTCGTCCCGTCCAGCAGGGTGGCCCGCCGAATCAGCATGGCGGACAACCCCTTCGGGCCACCATCCGGCGCACCGCCTCGTTGTCTGCGCCCAGCCGGGCCGCGGGCCGGGCCGGCGGCGGAATGGGCGGGGGCGGCGCGGGCCGGTTGGCGCGCGACGGCTGCGTCGGCAGCGCCGCATAGCCGGCGGCGACCGCCGCCATCGAGACCTCGATCAGCTCGCCGCCGCCCCGGCCCAGCGAGTCGGCGACCAGCCGGGTCGCCTCCAGCCCGGTCAACGGATCGGCGATGGCGTCGCCGCAGAACACCGGCCCGTCGGCCGCGACACCGACGAGGCCGCCGCCCACCGCGGCGTCGTCGCCGAACGCCGGCCGCTCGTCGAGGTAGCCCTTGATGCGCAACCAGATTCGCCCTTGCCCTGTGGCGACGTCGTCCGGTCCGAGCCGGCGCCGCGCCAGCGCCGCGGGGCGCGAGCCTTCGATCACGACATCGGCCGCGGCGAGCAGCTCGCGCAGCTCGTCGGCCTGACGATCGAAATCGACACAGTACGAGAGCTTTTCACCGTTCATCCAGTCGAAGAACGCCCGGTCGCCCGCTCGGGTGCCGTCCGGGCGGCCCGGGCTCTCGACCTTGACCACCGACGCACCCGCCCGGGCGAGCAGCTGTCCACACAGCGGGCCCGCCCACATGGCGGACAGGTCGGCGACCAGCAGGCCCGCGACGTCGCGCGCCGGTCCGCGGGGCCCGCGTGGTCGTATCCGCGGTTCGGTGGCCGCGGCTCCGCCCAGGGCGGCGGCGGGGATGTCGAGCAGTGCGGTGCGCTCGATGATCGCGGCGAGCGGTTGCGTTGCGGCCCAGCGCTGCAACGCCGGCCAGGGGTCGCAAGTGGCGTCGTCGCTCTGCACCAGCGCGGGGACGGCGGCGGCGTCTTCGGGGCGCGACAACGTGATCGCGCACCAGCCGTCGGCGGCCACCAACAGCCGGGTGGCGCCGCCGGCGGACACCCGGCCGCCGCGGGTCAGGCCCAGCAGCGCGGCCCGCCCGGCCAGCAGGCCGGCGGCATCGATGGTCAGGCCCAACCGCTCGCCGACGGCCGCGGACACCCGCTGCGCGTGGGTCAGCACGTTCGCCCGGGAGAAGTCGGGCGGCCCTTCGGGCAGGCCGGTCAGGTAGGCCAGCCCGCTGCTACCCCACGCGCTGTCCCGCAGCGACGGCACCGAACTCACCCCACCATGATGCGTGAAGGTCGCCGGGCCACGGACGGGACCGGGTTTGCCCATCAAGACAGTGACCGCCGCCGGCAGACGCTCTACAACCGGATGCCATCCCTCTTCGAGAAGCCATCGCCGAAGGCTCGTTCGCGGTCCGGGCGCCGTACTTTCGTCACCTACCGTGGGACTTCTGGCCCCTGCTGCACGGATTGTGCGCCACCACCTGAAGAACTCCAGGGACATTCGGAGTCGTGGTTAGCGCCCCATTTACCCACTTTCACGTCCCGCTTTTGGGACTATCTAATACGTGTCGAGGACGATGGCCCCTGCAACATCACGCACGCCGTCGGGCGGGCGCGACCGGCCGTGATATGACCGCGGAAAGGGTCATTCCCCGGGATCGCTCAGGCATGGCGTCCCGTCAGCCATCGCGAAAAGCGCTGGTTTGGCCATGACCCACGAAATGCCGTCCGCGGCCGGCGTGCGCATGGCCATCAGCGGCAACATCGTCGAGCGCCGCGGGTTCGACGAGGTGCTGTCAATCATCGCCACGCGCCTGCAATCGCCGTCGAAAATGGGCCTGGCGGTGGGCTCGGTAAACCTCGACCACTTGTACCATTTCCGGAAAATGCCGGCGAGGCCCACAGGTCCGCTCGAATGGCTGTTGCTGGCCGACGGGATGCCGATCGCCTGGCGGGGCCGACTGCTCACCGGCAAGCCGTGGCCCCGGGTCACCGGCGCCGACCTGCTGCCCGCCGTGTTGGCATTGGCCGAAGAGGCGGATCGACGGATCGGCTTTTTCGGCGGCAGCGCCGAAACCCACGTCCTCCTCGAGGAGTTTTTGAGCGAACGTCATCCGGCGCTTGCAATTTCGGGGATGTGGGCACCGGACGCGCACAGCATCGCATCGTGTTCCGAAAGTTGGGCGGCGGCCGTCCACGCCGCGCGCACGGACATCCTCGTCGTCAGCCTCGGCAAGCCTGCGCAAGAGCACTGGATCGACCGATACGGATGCGCGACAGGCGCACGAATCTTCCTGGCGTGCGGCGGTGCCATCGATTTTCTGGTCGGCAAGACGCAGCGGGCACCCAATTGGATGCAAAACCTCGGCCTGGAATGGCTCTATCGGTTGACCCGCGAGCCGCGCCGGTTGGCTCGCCGTTATCTACTGCAGGGTCCTATCGCATTGCTCCGCGCGGCGCGTGCGCAGCTCATCTGCTATCCCGCTGTCGACTACGTGGACTACACGGACGCGCCGACGGGTGACGATACCAAGATGGAGGGGCGGCAGCGGGGACGGAATCACATTGCCTGAACGCGATCCCCACGAGCCGCCAGCTTTGACAACCCAGCCGCCCCCGAGCACGCAACTAGTCCCTGCCGGCTGCGCAGGTGGTGTGAAAAGCGGCGGCAGCCGGCTTAGCAGGCAACGGAGACCGACAGGTGGCCACGAGCAATGACTGAGCCGATGGCGCCCAGTGAGGTCGTGCCGTCGGTGCCGCTGGCGCGGTTGACCCGCGCGTTCTCGATCCAGCTGGTGTGCCGGGTATTGGGGATGATGGCCTCGGTGGTCTCGGTGGCGATGACCGCTCGCTATCTGGGTCCCGGTCGCTATGGCCAGCTCACCATCGCCGGCGCGTTCATCGGGATGTGGATGAGCCTGGTCGATCTCGGTATCGGCCGCGTCATCGTGCGCCGCGTCACCTCTGGTCGCGGCGAACTCGAGCGCCTGGTCCGGATCTACAACGGCGTGTCGCTGGTGTACTGCGTTCCGCTCGCGGCATTGGCGGCGGGATCCGGGTTGCTCGTCTACCGCGACCACGACGTGCGCGTCATGCTTGTGGTGTTGTCGGCGCAGGTACTCATGATGACGATGACTACACGGCTTGAGCCGGTGTTTCAGGCGACCATCCGGTTCTCCGCGGTGGCCGTCTCCGACCTCTTAGGTCGGCTGGCCATGCTGGCGATGATCAGCTTTCTGGTAGCAGAACGAACCGATGTCATCTGGTTCGCAGTCGCGCAGCTCATTCCCACCGCGCTGCAAGTGCTGATCCAGAGCAGCGCGGCGGCGCGGCAGGTTTCGTTCCGCCCGATCTTCGCACCGCGGGAAATCGCAAACTTGTTGCGGGAGAGCCTCTTTCCCATGGGGGTGACGGTGATCACCGTCCTGTACTGGCGCGCAGACGGCGTGATCTTGTCGTTGGTGAACACGCATTCCGAGGTAGGCGTCTACGGGTTGGCCTCTGCGATCGCGCTCAACACCCTGATCATCTCGGTGTTCTTCCTCAAGTCCACGCTCTCAACGGCCACCGAGCTGTTTTCCCGCGATGTCGCGGCATTTGCCGCCTTCGTGCGCCACAGTGTCGCGTTGATGTCTTTCGTGGCGGTCCCGATCGCGGTGGTCGGAGTATTGCTGGCTGGACCCCTGATTCGGCTGTTCGGCGACCAGGCGTTCGTCGACCGTGGTACGCCGACCCTGGCATTGCTGTTCGTCGCGGTGGCAATACGCTTCGTCGCCACCACCCTCGGCGAGGATCTGTTCGCCAGCAATCATCACCGGTTCTGGTTCTGGCTGTCGGTCGCCACCCTTGCGCTCAACATCGTGCTCAATCTCGTACTGGACGGGCGGTTCGGCGCCGTCGGGGCCGGCGTCGCACTGGTGTGCACGGAATTGTTCAGCATGGCGATTGCCGGCTTTTGGCTGCGCCGCCAGTGCGGCTACCGCACGCCGGTCGTTTTCTTGCTGCGGCTGCTGGTACCGACCGCAGCGAGTGTCGCGGTGACGATCCTGCTTCGGGGTCAGCACGTAGTAGTCGTTCTGGTCGCAGCCGCCGCTGTTTATCTGGCCACCAGCGCGGCGGTCGGACCGCTCACCTGGTCGACGTTGGTGTCGTTGCGCCGGAAAGGGCTGATGGCATGAACCGCGAATTGGACCGGGCATATCTGAAACGCCCGGCCGGCCCGGTTGCCCTACCCGCCGACCGGTCGCTTGCGGTGCTGATTGCGCCTGACGAGAGCCAAGACTCGCTTCAGACGTGCCTGTCCAGCGTCGCCGAACATCTCCCCGACCTACCGGTTTTTGTCTACCGGGACAGCGACGACGGGTCTCCCGGTCATGCGGAACTGGCCGGTCGCTATCCGGCGGTGCACTGGGTGCCGGGACCGGCGAACCCGGGCCTTGCCGCGGCCCTCAATGCGCTGGTGGACCAGGCACCCAGCGACACCGATCTGCTATTGCTCAAAGCCGATGCCCGCCTGCGAGGTCCGTTGACCCGCACCAGAGAGTTGCTTCGCCGGCCTCACGTGGCAGCGGTCTCGCCGTTGGTGCATGACGACACCGCACCGGGCCGCACACCGTGGGACGTCGCAACCCACCGCCTGACACTTCTTCGCGCGCTGGTCGCGGTCGCCGGCTACTCCGATTCACTGCGCGGCACACCGGCCTCACCCCTGTATGCGCACCAACCCCCCGAATCGCGCGCCATCCAAGGCAATTTGGCAGCTGCCTGCCTGGCAATCAACCGGGCGGCGTGGAATGCCATCGGCGGCTTCGACGAGGAATTCTTCCATTATGGCGAGGCAGCCGACTGGGAAAACCGCGCGCGCGCAGCGGGTTGGCGCATTCTGCTGGCCGACGAACTCGGCGTCGAACGGGGTAATCGGGCGACCGGCGCCGCTGTGCGCGCAACCGGCCGAGCGGACGGCGAAGCCGTCGCCGCTGCCGAACGCCGCAACCGAGACCTGGCGCGCACCAACGCCGCCCTACTACTCGAACATCAAGACAACGTTCACCACGCGGACGTGTATCTCGCCGGCGCGGCGCTGTTGGAGCGCCTGCAGCCCTCGAAGCGCCGCGCTCGCAATACCGCTCGCGCCCGCCACCACAAGGGCCTGCCGGCAATCGTGATCGTCACCAACCGCCTGGTCTACGGAGGTGCCGAGCGGCAGAAGGCCCTGCTGGCCACGGAATTGGACCGACGCGGCTACCCCGTCACCGTGGTCTGCGTGCAACGGTTCGGACCACTGATCAAGGAGATTCCGCCCAGCGTGCGGGTGGTACGCCAGCCCTGGTGGGCACCGATCATCGACATTCCCGATGGTCCGGCGGTGCTCATCAGCGGAGACACAAACACCGAGACGGGATTTGCCACCCTATGGCGCGCGGGCGCGGCGGGCCGACGCTGGTTGGTTGCAGCGCATATTCCCCCCGCGGAAGACCGGCCCATCTACTCGCGGCCACTGGCCGCGGCGATGCGGCGTGCCGACGGGTTCATCGTGCTGGCGCAACGCCATTGGGACATGCTCACCGCCCACCATCGGCTCGGGGAACGGCGATTCATCGCACCCAACGGCGTGGCCTCGAGCGACGACCCGGCTCCGCCGCCGCGGACCGTCGGTGAGCCGCCGCACTTGGTGATCCTCTCGCGCATCGTCGAGCACAAGAATCCTCATCTGCTGGTCGATGCGCTCGCCGGCCTCGTCGATATGCCGTGGAAGCTCTCGATTTTCGGTGACGGCCCAGACCGGGAGAAGCTGCAAGCCCGCACTCCCGGCGCGTTGCTCGACCGGGTTCAGTGGCGCGGATGGTCGGCGGGCCCGGGTCCCGCACTGGCCGACGCAGATCTGCTGTGCGTCCCGAGCCGCTCCGAGGCATTCCCGCTGGTGATTCTCGAGGCGATGGCACGGGCGGTACCGGTTGCGGCGTCGGCGGTCTGCGCCGTCCCCGAAATGCTGGATTTCGGACGGGCAGGGTTCGTCGTCGAACCCGTGTCGGTGTCGGGATGGCGAGAACACCTGGCCCGGATCCTGGCGGATCCCAACGTGCTGCCATCGGTCGGACAGCGCGGCTTCGAACGCATGCGCAAGCACTACACGGTGGAGGCAATGACCGACGCCTACCTCGACGCAATCGCCGCCGTATTATGAATTCCCTTAGGGTGCTTTGGCTTTCGCCCTGGATGCGGTCGCTGGCACGCGTACAGATCGAAGCGCTGCGCCGGCGGGAAGTCGACGTGCTACTGGTTACCACCGACCTACATCCGGAGTCGGACGCTGCCCGCGATTACGAATTGGTGCTCGATCCACGGTTGGGCAAGGCGGCGACCTGGGCTGCGACCGTAGCGGCCTGGCGCCGGGTCCACGAGTACCGTCCGGACGTCGTGATCGCCGAGCTGGTGCGCGATCCACGCTGGATCGCGCTGGCCGGGCGGCTTCCACGTATTCAGCTGGTGCACGACGACCGCCCCCACGTCCCCATCGAACAGCGGCGAGTCTACGAACCCGTGGTGTTCGACCGCTGGGGCGCGCACTCGGCGGCCACCGTCACCTACAGCGGCTACGTCGCAGCCGCTGTCGCGATGCGCCGCGACGTCGCCGGCACACGGGTGCACGTGTTGCCGCTTACCAGCGACCTTGATCCGGCCCGGGTCCCGCCGCTGGTGGGACCCGAAGGGCGCCATGACTTCGCCATGGTCGGCCGGCTCTACTCCTACAAGAACGTCGACGTAGTGCTCGAAGCCTGGCAGCGACACATCGTCGGCGGCGGCTGGCGCGGCGACAACCTCGTGCTCATCGGCGACGGGCCACTGGACACCGCCGCCCTGCCGAAACACACTCGCTGGCTCCCGGGCTGGTATCGCTACGCCGATGTGGTCACGACACTGGCCGCTGCGAAGGGGTCGGTCGCCCACTACCGGCGCGCTTCCCAAAGCGGCGTGCAGGTGCTGTCAATGCAGCTGGGCGTCATGCCGATCGTGTCCACCGCCGGCGGCCTGCCTGAGTATCAGCCGCCGAGCTTCCCCCCGGTCGGTGTGGACGACATCGCGGGGCTCGCCGCCGCCTTCGACATCCTGGCCGACTCGTCCGCTGCGGCAGAGCACGGAGCCGCGGCAGCGCGCCACTACGCGCGGCGATTCACCGTCGACCGCGCCGCAGATCGCTTGCTGGATGTCATCGCCGAGGTGGTGGGTCGCCGACGCTGACGGGGTCGGCAGAAAGATCTCCTGAGAAATCTCATTTTTTGGCGATCAGGGAGACAGTGCCGGAGAAAACACCGATTTGGCAGCAGATGGTCGCGCACAGACGACGGAAGCCGGGAGCGGGTAAGGTCGCCAGGAATCTTTCGACCAAGAATACGAAACGCAGAAACAGGCTTCCGACCGTCTCGGGTTTGGCGAACCGTCCGATCCCCAACGCCGCAAGCATGATACGGAATCTTCTTGGCACGAATCCATAGCGGACGTCGGCGAAACCAGCGCGCGTCGCCGCCTCGAATAATTCGCGGCACGTATATTCTTTCAAGTGCATGCCTGCTGGCTCGCCACGTTTGAATACACGCGAGACATCGTGCGGCCCGGTGTATTTATTGGGGGTGTTGAATATGTAGCGGCCGCCCTTCTTCAATATGGAACGGGCGCTCGCCAGATGGCTCTCCAGATCATCCGGATGTAGGTGCTCGATCACCTGATCCGAGACCAAGACGTCGTAAGTTTCGGCGGGCTCGAACCTGTCCAGGTGCACTCCGTCCGACATTCCCCATGACGGGTTTGCATAGGTCCCGGGCAGAAGCTTTTCTCCGCGTTCGCCGGTAATCTCTGTTCCCTTGCAGTCGTAACCATTCAGCGCCAGAAAAGAAATGAGGCCACCCTGGCCGGAACCGATTTCATAGATCGACTTCGGAGGTGGTCCGATCAGGTCGAGCCATCCTCCGAATCTTTCCTGCGGAGATCTCGGATCGGCTAGGTTTGAGAATTGATTGAGCCAGCCCAATTCGGTATAGAGCCGGGTGTAGCACTGGTTGAAAGTTTGCCATCTGTCCTCGGGTGTGGATCGGAGCAACTCCGAGGTTAGTTGCTTTTCCAGCTTCCAGTGATCCAATATCATTTGCTCGGTGATAGTCACTTCGGCCGGAATGCTGTATGTCTTCTTGTAGCGGGCTATTAATTTGTTACCCCTCGGCTCCATAAGGCTGGCAGTCCTTTTATCGGCTGCGGTGTAACCCGCGTCGGCTGCGCAGCACGATCACGCCCGCCCCGATCACGGCCACGGCGAGCCACGCCCCGCCAAGCCACCAAAGCCATCCCGAGTCCGAGTGCTGACCGGACGCCGCGCCCGGGCCGGATGTGTCCGCATTCGGGCGATCGATCATCACGGGATCTTGTCCGGGAAACGACACCAGCGCGAGACCCTTGACCCTCGGCCAGCGCGTGTTGTCGCTACCGAGCCATTTGATCAGCGCATCGAGCTGGCCCGGCACGCCGTTGGAGGTCGCGATCAGCAGTGACCGGCCGCGGTTGAAAACCGTTTGGAAAGACGCGAACCGCAGTGTCGGATCCAGCGTGATAGTGGTGGGCTTGCCGTCGGACGTGAAGGCGTTGACGGTGATCGGCCCGCTGGGACCCGCGGACACCGGAAGCGCGATGTCGGGGTGGTTCCATCCGTCGGCTGCAATCAGTATCGCGGGCTTCGACGAATCAATCGCTTGCTGCACGCCGGTCACGGTGGTCTCGAGGGGTATCGAGCTGAAGCGCTGCAGGCCTACCACAATGTCCACGGCGCGCGAGGTGTCAGCAAAGGAGTGCGGGCCGATGCCCACCTGGATCTGGGGCATCAATGTTTGCGGCACCGATCGCAGGCCTTCTGGCACAGGCGGCGCCGCGGGGCTGCTCTGCACAGTGCTATCGCCGTCGATGGTCAACGTGAGCTGCTGGTCTCCTGCCCCCGCGGTGTAGAAATCTCCGCACCGTCCCACGTTGCCCGAAACGTTGAGCGTCAAATCAAGACCGGTCCATCGCTGCAGGAGCCGATCCGGGACGTCGACCCAGCGGTCGATCACTCCGTGGCCGTCGGTCGGCCATCGGTCGATGGTCTCCGAGCCCACTGTCGCGACGATCTGACCGCCGATATTGGCCGGCGTCGGGGAGTAGGAGCCACGCAGATGCATCCGCACCGAGTGAATGGATCTGCCGAACCGGGTCTGGTCCAGTCCGATCGAGACCCGCGGTTGCAGCCCCGTGGAGTTGACGATGGGCTGCCCCAGCTCACGCAGCGTGGCCGTGTCGCCAGGCAGCGCAACGTTGGACTTCAGCGACGTCGCGGCCGCTTTGGACGACATGGCCAGTCCGGATAGGTCGCTGAAGAGCAACGCTGTGTCCGAGTCGGCGCTTCGCCCCAGGGGTCCTGAAATCAACATCCACGGCACGCCGCCGGCGCCCTGCAGGGAAAGCCCGGTGTCCGGTCCCTCTTTGACGACGATCTGGCGTTCCTGCGGTCGCGCCGGCGTCGGCGGTGCCGCCTGCCCTTCGCCCAACGGCGCCACGCCGATGTCGACGAGCTGTTTGCCGTAGTGCGCGGCGGCGGAGGTGGCCAATCGAACTGCCGTATCGGATTCCGCCGCCGACGGCGATTGCGGCAGGAATATGGTCAGCTTCCGGAGCACCGGCGGCAAGAAGGCGGCCACCGTAGTGGGCGGCTGTTCGACCCCGGTGTAGCCGACCGTTGCGTTGGTCAGACGCAACGGGCTCCACGCATAGACGCACAATCCTTCCACGGGCACCAGGTACGCACGCAGTGTCACGGTCACCGAGTCATTGATCACTTCCGCTGCGCCCATCGGGATGACGATCGGCGCTTGATCGGTCGTGGGGACGTTCACCTTCGCGATGTCGCGATCGTTCTGCGAGACGATGATCGTCCCCGACCGCATATTGACCGGTGGTTGAACGGTCGCGTTGAGGGCGGACGGTGTCAGCCCGTGCGGAACCGGCACGGTCAGCTGCGCCGTGCCCTCCAGTCCGTAAAACGCCAACGTGGAGCCATATCCCAGGTCGTTCAACGACATGGTCAACGAGGCGGTTGTTGGACCAGGGGCGGTGGATTCGGTCGTTGATCCCGGCTCGGTGGGATCAGCCCACGACGGCGGGGCACTGATGGCTAAGAATCCGATCACACCGGTCAGGGCAATAGCTCTACCCATGCAGTTCCCGAACATCAACGGAATCGTATTCGCTACCGGACACCGGTCAAGGGCACAAAGACCTGACACGCCGTAGGCGAAAGACTCTCTGGCGGCCATTTCGCGGGATTGCGCCGTTGTTCGACTGCGGGCCGGACATCGGGAACCGGGGGTTCAATCAATCCGCCGGCCGGCTGTAGGGAAACACCGTCCGAATTCGTCCACTTTCCGTGCCCCGGGACCGGCGATCTGGACAACCGCGTCAGAGACCATCGAGCGGTGGACCGGCAGCAAAGAGAGTCGACCCGCCAGCGCGAATTGCACCAGGTGTGGTCGGCGCGATAGCCCCCTTATGAGATTGGCAATGCGCCAACCGGTTTGGCGAAGTATTCCTTTACGAAAACAAATGCCGAACGCTAATGGTCGGCCAAGCGAACCATTAGTCAGCGACGCGTATATGCGTCCCTCGTTGCGCGGAGGCGCGTATCACGCTCGGCAAACGGCAGGATTTATTCGCCGCAGGCGCTGCGATGTGCGTTAGGGTCTTTGCGGATACCAGCCTCGCGGCGGTAAGGGGAATTCGGTGACCGACATACGGCGGTGCCGGTCGTCATTCGCGGCGGGTGATACAGGTAGGAACTAGGAGACTTTGCGGTGCCCGGACGATCGGTTGGCAACAATGCGCCGGCTGCCATGCCGATCCGGGTGCTGATCATCGGGAACGCACCGGCCGGGCCAAACAGCCGCGGCGGCATGGCGACGGTGGTGCGGTTGCTCATCGACGACACCGACCCACGCTTCCTCATTCGCATGGTCCCCACCTTCGTCGACGGCCGCCTGCCGGCGCGGCTGTGGACGGGAGTCTTCGGCATCCTCAGGGCGTCCGCGCTGCTGTTGTTCGGCTTCGTCGATGTACTACACGTCCACTATTCGCTGCGAGGCAGCGTCGTCCGCAAGTCCGTGCCGCTGTTCGTCGCGCGGCAGCGGGGCGTCTCGACGATCGTCCATTGCCACAGCCACTACTTCTTCACGTGGTTCGATGGGCTGCCACCGCCGCTGCGCCGCGCTGTGCGGGCGGCGCTGCGTGCCGATTACCTTCTGGTGCTCGGTCAATCCCTGCTCGAAGAGTCCCGCAGCCGGCTCAGATTCGACGAATCCAATAGCCGAGTCGTTTACAACCCCGTGGTCATGCCGGCCGTCGCGCCGTCGCCGCGCACGGGGCAACCGTTGCGTGTGGTGTCGTTGGGCAGGCTGGCCGACAGCAAGGGAAGCTACGACCTCGTGCGGGCGGTCGGCATCCTGCCGGACGACATCCGCGCCAACCTGAGGGTGACGCTGGCGGGTGACGGCGAAGTGCACCGGGTACGGGAGTTCGTCCGCGCTCAGGCTCTCCACAACACAGTCGACGTCCTCGGCTGGGTCAGCCCCGCGGAGCGGGACCGGCTGTTGGCCGAATCGGCGATTTTCGTGCTGGCCTCCTACAGCGAGGCCCTTCCGATGTCGGTGCTGGAAGCGATGGCCAAGGGGGTGGTACCCGTGACCACCGCGGTGGGCGCGATACCGGAGGTGATCACCGACGGAATCAACGGTGTGCTGGTCAGTCCCGGCGACCCTGACCAGTTGGCGGCCGCGCTGCATTCCCTCATCGTCGACGCCGAACTTCGCAATCGGCTGGCCGCGGCCGCCAACGCGCGTGCCGGCGACTTCGACGTCGCCCGCTGGCGAGATGCGCTGCACGACGTGTGGCTTGCCGCCGCCTCGCGGGACGCGCGGCCCCTCAGCTCGCCGCGGCCATTCCGCGGCTGCCGCCGTGGCGCCGCGGCAGCCCGCCGGAGACCATGAGCCGAAAGTAGTCGAAGGACGAGTCGCTGCCCACCGCCAACCGCGGCAAGGCGAGCGGGTCGCTGCCGCGATGAGCGAATCCCGCGGTGGTCGACAACGCCCAGCGCACGCCATGGCGGCGCATCACTTCTTTGGCGCGGGCATCGAAATCCCGTGGTCGGCCATTGGGATAGGCAAAAATCGTTGGCGCCCGCCCGGTCTCACGTTCGAGGACCGCGCACGATTCGGTGATCTCTCGCGCCACCTTCTCGTCGCTGCAGCGGGCGAGGATCGGGTGGGTCACCGTGTGCGGGTACAGCGTCACCAGACCGTCGCTGGTGATGTCGCGCGCCTCGTCCCAGGACAGCATCCGGAACGGGCCGGCGTCGCCGCCGGGGTCGCCCAGCACGCCGAAAATCTCGCCCAGCACGGTGAGCCGTTGTCCGTCGGGCAGGTCTTTCAACCGGTCAACCGCGGCGGCGTAAACCGCACCGCGATTTGCGGCGCCCTCCAGCGAGCGAGTGCCCAGTCCTAGTGCGACCAGATCGATCTCGGTCGCGGTGGTGCGGGCGATCGCCAGCCAAAGTCGATCGGGCCACAGGGTTTCGTCGCTGCCCATCGGGCCCGTCGCCAGGAACACCGCCGCGGGCAAGTTCAGATCCCGCAACACCGGCACCGCGTGCGTGGCGAGATTGCGGGTGCCGTCGTCGAACGTGATCGCCATGGCGCGGGGTGGCAACGTCCCCGCCGCAAGGCGATCGAGGGCCTCATCGATCGGGAGGACATTGAAGTGCTTGCGGATGTACTCCATTTGACGGCGGTACAGCTCCAAGCCGAGCACGTGCCAGCAGGGCGGTGACACCGGCTCCGCTTCCACACCGTGGAACACCACGATGGCCAGCAGGCCGCGGTGTCGCCGCCGGGAAAACGCCGGAACGCCCGCAGCGCACAGCATTCCGGCCGCGATATTCTTGATGATCGCGCGGGTCGCTGGCGGTGCGAGGCCTCGAAGTCTTGCCGTCACCTGTGAAACTCTAGCCACCGCCCACGGGTTTGACTTCAACACGTTTCAGGACCGTTTAGCCCCTGGTGCCATTTACGTATGCAATTTTTGCCGTCGTGTCGAAAGGGTGCTCGGTATTGTGAGGCGGTGCTCGCCCTCGACACGATGGTCGACGAGGACCTGTTCATCTGCCCGCGCTGCGCGAGCCCGGTGCGCTGCCCGGGGGGCCCGTGGCGATGCACGAACGCGTCCTGCCGCTACGCCCAGGAACCGTTCCCGACGGTCTCGGGGGTACCGGCGCTCGTCGATTTCGAACACAGCGTGCTCGACGCCGATCGGTTGGGCGCGTCCCAGGGCGCCTCGGTCGTTCGCCGGTCCAAACTCAGCCACGTCCTGAATCGGCTGATCCACCCGCCCAACACCACAGCCGCCGCGCAAGTCGCCCGAATGTTGCGGCTGCTGCGGGCCGACGCCGCCGCGACCGGGCGGCCGCCCCGAATCCTGGTGATCGGGGGCGCTATCCAGGGCGACGGGCTGGCAGAGCTTTACGCCGATCCCACAGTCGATCTGATCGCCTTCGACATCTACGTCAGCCCCCTGGTGCAATTCGTCGGCGACGGCCATGCGATACCCCTGGCCGACGGCTGCGTCGACGGCGTGGTCATCCAAGCCGTGCTTCTGCACGTGCTGGAGCCGACGGTGGTGGCGAAAGCGATCCATCGCGTGCTGCGCAGCGGAGGGATCGTCTACGCCGACTCGGCCTTCCTGCAACAGGTGTGCGAGGGGCCTTATGACTTCATCCGTTTCACCGACAGCGGCCATCGGTATGTGTTCCGCGACTTCGAATGCATCGACTCCGGCTGTGTGGCCGGCGCCGGGACGGCGTTACGTTGGTCGCTCGACCATTTCGTGCGCGCCCTGACCCGCTCGATTCGGCTCGGCCGGATCATGTCGCTGTGCTTCTTCTGGCTCAGCTACCTCGACCGCTTCCTGGACCCCGGGCACTCACTCGACGGCGCCAGCAGCGTCTTCTTCCTCGGCCGCAAAAGCCCCGTCCCGATCACCGAAGCCCAGATCATCGACTACTACCAGGGCGGCATGTGAAAATGCCGCGACACCGATGAACCCGAGTGCGGTGCGGGACCTCCTCCGCCCTTCGCGTCTCACCCACATAGTGGATGTCGGGGCGAGCCGGAGCTGCGGCGACTGGCCCTACACGCCGATGCTCAATGCCGGCTTGTGTTACGTGACGGGCTTCGAACCTGGGCGCGAGGCGTTGCGCGAGTTGCAAGAGACGTGCGGTCAGTACGAGCGCTACCTGCCGTACGCGCTTGGCGACGGAAACCCCCAGACACTGAACGTCTGCCCGGCGCCGGGGGCCATGACCAGCCTGCTCGAGCCAGACCCGTTGGCCCAAGGGCTTTTTACGCTCTTCGATCGAGTCGGTGAGGTGATCGCGCACGTCCCGATCGATACCCATCGACTCGATGACACCCATGAGATTGAGCACCTCGATCTGCTCAAGATCGACATCCAGGGCGGCGAGCTGGCCGTATTCCAAAATGGGCGGACGAAGCTCGCGGAAGCGGTGGCAGTCCAGACCGAGGTGTCATTCATTACCGTGTATCGAGGCCAGCCCCCATTCGGAGAGATCGATTTAGAGCTACGACATCAGGGATTTGTTCCGCACTGCATTCCCGGCGAAGTGAAGAAGTGGGTGATCGGCGACTTTGCGCTCGGCGATCCCTACCGGCCGCTGAACCAGATCTTGGAGGCCGATGTCGTCTACGTGCGGGACTTCATCCACTCGGACGGGATGAGCGACGAGCAGTTGAAGCAATTGGCCATGATCGCGCATTACTGCTACGGGTCGTTCGACTTGGCATTCCGGTGTGTGCGGTTACTGGAGGACAGGCGCGCCGTGGACGAGGGAAGCCCGCAACGGTACCTGGAGATGTGTAAGCGGACCGTCGGTTACAAACGAGCACTCTGGTGGGCGCAACACAGTGTCGCACGGCTGAAGTATCGAGTGGGTGCGTGGGGCAATCCGGTTGGCCCGGAAGGGATCAGGACCACGGGTCAGACAACGAAGGCCGATCGCCAACGGACGTCGCGGAGGAATAGGTGAGCACTCGGACAGAGTTGGAGACCGTCGACAGCTGGCAAGAGGAAGCGATGCTCGTTTCGTCGATCATCAAAAGTCACGGCGGGCCACTGGAGATCCTTGAAGCCGGTTGTGGGCTTGACTGGCCACTCGATCTGGAAGGCGTCGACTATCGGTTGACGGGTATCGACCTTGACGAAGATGCGCTCCAAAGCCGTATCGAGACAATGGGCGACCTGGACGAGGCCATCATCGGTGACCTCACGCTACCTGCGACCATCCAACCCGATCGCTACGACGTCATCTACAGCTCTTTCGTCCTCGAGCACATACCCGACGCCGAGGGCGCGCTCGTCAACATGATCAACGGGCTCAAGCCGGGCGGCCTTCTGGTGCTGCGTATCCCGGATAGGGACTCGGTATACGGATGGACCGCAAGGCACGTGCCGTTCTGGGTTCACGTCGCCTATTACCGGTACTTTGTTCGTTACCCCCACGCTGGAAAGCCCGGCCATTCGCCATTTCCGACCTACTATGCGCCCCTCATTTCCCGCGCCGGCATACGCGACTTCTGCACCAGAAACGCATGCACAATCCTCGAAGAGCGCGGCCACACGTACTACGTGCACGGTACGAGTGCTCGAATTCGGATTACTCGGGCGTACGCGAAAGCCCTGTGGGCCTTCTCGTTTGGCGCTCTGGCATGGCGGCACAACAACCTCACCTACGTGATACGCAAGTCGGAGTCTGCCGGCATCGCGGATTAGGCACATTCGATATCCAATCGGCCGCCCGCTCGATGGCTCTCTCGGTATTCTGGGTCGGTGCTCCCCCTCGACACGATGGTCGACGAGGACCTGTTCATCTGCCCGCGCTGCGCGAGCGCGGTGCGCTGCGCGGGTGGTCTGTGGCGATGCACCAACGCGTCCTGCCGCTACGCCCAGGAGCCTTTTCCGACGGTCTCGGGGGTACCGGCGCTGGTCGATTTCGAGCACAGCGTGCTCGACGCCGACCGGTTGCGGGCCTCCCAGGGCGCCTCGGTCGTTCGCCGGTCCAAACTCGGCCACGTCCTGAATCGGCTGGTGCACCCGCCCAACGCCACCGCGGGAACCGAGGTGTCCCGGATGCTGCGGCTGCTGCGGGTCGACGCCGCCGCGACCGGGCGGCCGCCCCGAATCCTGGTGATCGGGGGCGCTATCCAGGGCGACGGGCTGGCAGAGCTTTACGCCGATCCCACAGTCGATCTGATCGCCTTCGACATCTACGTCAGCCCCCTGGTGCAATTCGTCGGCGACGGCCATGCGATACCCCTGGCCGACGGCTGCGTCGACGGCGTGGTCATCCAAGCCGTCCTGGAGCACGTACTCGAGCCGACCGTGGTGGCGAAAGAGATCCATCGCGTGCTGCGCAGCGAAGGGATCGTTTACGCCGATTCGCCGTTCCTGCAACAGGTGCACGAGGGGCCTTATGACTTCACCCGTTTCACCGACAGCGGCCACCGGTATGTGTTCCGCGACTTCGAATGCATCGACTCCGGCTGTGTGGCCGGCGCCGGGACGGCGTTACGTTGGTCGCTCGACCATTTCGTGCGCGCCCTGACCCGCTCGATTCGGCTCGGCCGACTCACCTCGCTGTGCTTTTTCTGGCTCAGCCACCTCGACCGCTTCCTGGACCCCAGGCACTCACTCGACGGCGCCAGCAGCGTCTTCTTCCTCGGCCGCAAAAGCTCCGTCCCGATCACCGAAGCCCAGATCATCGACTACTACCAGGGCGGCATGTGAAAATGCCACAACGCCAATGAAGTCCGACGTCGATCAGGTTTGACTCGCGATCCGAGGCTTGATCAGTCGCGCATCGTGAAGACCGCCTTAGGCGCGACCGCGATGTGGATCGTGTGGTTTTCGCGCCGGGAGTGTTTGGTGGCCAATCAGGCTGCCTGGCTTGGTGGCTGACGACCGTCGCCCCGGAGACAGCCGAAATTTGTCGGTGGTCGCTGCGATGATGTGGTTATGTCTTTGACCGCCTCGCCTCCGGCTGCAGTTACCCCTGCCGAGCGCCTGGATGGGTTGTTCGAGGAGTTGGCGGAGTTGGCGGGTCAGCGTAATGCGATTGATGGGCGCATCGTGGAGATCGTCGCTGAGTTGGATCGTGACGAGCTCTGTGGTGTCACGGGTGCGCGGTCGGTGGCGGCGTTGGTGGCCTGGAAGCTGGGCTTGTCGTCGGCGAATGCCCACACGATCAGTACCGTGGCACACCGGCTACAGGAGTTTCCGCGCTGCGCCCAGGGCCTGCGGGAGGGTCGGCTGTCGCTGGATCAGGTCGGGGTCATCGCCGCGCAAGCGGGGGAGGGATCCGATGAGCATACCGCGCAGCTCGCCCAGGTCGCCACGGTCACCCAGCTGCGCACCGCGGTCAAGCTGGAACCGCGACCCGACCCTCAGACTCGGCCGCACCCGCAGCCGGCGATCACCAAGACCGCCGATGAGGAGTTCACCTGCTGGCGCATCAGGCTGCCGCACCTGGACGCGGCGAAGTTCGACGCCGCCTTGGCCTCTCATCGGGATGCGCTGATCGCCGAATGGAAACACGACCGCGACAACGGCCAGGCCGCAGCGCAGATCGCACCGCCGGTGCCGGGCACCGTCGAGGCGTTTCTGCGCCTGGTCGAGACCGGGTGGGATGCCGAGGCGGCCCGCCGGCCGCACGGGCAGCACACCACCGTGGTGGTGCACCTCGACGTCGAGCAGCCCGCCGCCGCGCTGCATCTGGGTCCGCTGCTCACCGAGGATGACCGCCGCTACCTGACCTGCGATGCCACCTGCGAGGTGTGGTTCGAACGTGCCGGCGAGGTCATCGGCGCCGGCCGAACGACGCGCACCATCAGCCGGCGGCTGCGCCGGGCGCTGGAGCATCGCCACCGCATGTGCGCGGTGCCCGGCTGCGGCGCCACCCGCGGCCTGCACGCCCACCACCTCCGGCACTGGGAAGACGGCGGCCCCACCGAGCTGGCCAACCTCGTACTGGTCTGCCCCTATCACCACCGACTGCACCACCGCGGCCTGATCACCCTCACCGGACCCGCCGCCGACCTCACCGTCACCGACAACCGCGGCAGACCACTCAGCGCAGCATCACTCGCGCGCCCACCCACCTGCCCCGGACCCACCGGCGAACGCGCCCAATGGTGGTGGTACGACCCCTTCCAGCCGCAACCACCACCAACACACAACTAATTAGTTAGCAGCATCGTGTCGAAGTTGAAACGGGTTGGGGCATAGAGAATTACGCTTTGGACTGCCCGTTCGTATCGGATCGTTGTCAATCAAGACTCCCGCTGAGGTGCGCACACATTTTGAGCCAACTCGGGTCAGGCCTGAATGGCGACCAGAGACTTGATCAAACCAGCGAATCGTTCGTACCAAATGACAGACGACGGGAAATATCGACGCATCTGAGAAATACCGATCAGGTCAATCTCGTCGACCTGTTCCATCGCCTCTTCGCGAGAATATGTACGAATGTGGCCACGGTTCCAGTGCAGCGATATCTGGACCCGCGCCTCGAAGGGTAACCATTGCATCCCAGGGAAGAGCCAGTGTGGTTCGATCGGGAAATACCGGTATGGCGTCTGCACCCAATGGCGATCGGCGAGCGAGTGGACGTTGTCGGCCAATCGTTGACGACGGGCGTGGCCGCCCACATGTTCGAGCAGTGAATTCGAGTACACCAGATCGAAGTGGTCACTCGCGACCGCGGCGGGCAGGTCGCACGCATCCCCCCGAATCGTGACAAAACCCTCGCCTACCGACTCCTGCGCCAGCAGGTTCACCGTGGTGACCGACTTGGGCTTCACCGGCGCAAGTCGCCATGATTCCGGCGTTCCACCGAGATCCAGCACTCGCATCTCTGAAAGAGCCGGGAACACCTCGACGAGGTGCTGCCATCGTCGAGCCCGGGCACGCCCAGATAGTGATCGCCTTGAATCGACGCCCGTAGCGGCGTCCCGCAACCAATTTGACATCCACCCGACCCTTTGAGGTCAACCGATGACGCGAACTTCACTGCGGCGTTTCGAGTCTCGTGTCGCAGCAAAGTGCCGCGTAGCGAGAGTAATCGGTTCCGCCGATGGCCGCAATAGCGTGGGCGGTCGCGCCCTTTACACCCGTGCGTTCTTTAGAAGCCACGAACGATTTGGCGGGACGGAAAGCGGCAATTATGCGCTTATCTGCGACGCGCATGCCAATTCGTCCCACCGCGGGTGGCGGGATAATTGACTTACGACAATCAGACGCCGAAGACGGCGTAGATGCTGACGGTGGTGAATCTCTCGAGCCGTGGGAAACGCGTGCGTACCTTCTCGAAGACAGGCAGCAACCGCTTGTCGCCACGGTTGTAGCCGATGCGCAGCAGCCGCAGTCCGCTGTCGTCGAACGCGGCCCGGAACTGTTCGGGGGTATTACCGTTGAGGCCGATGTCCAACAGCGAGCTCACCGGATGGCCGTTGTGCCGGGCGGCGGCCGCATAAACCGCACGCCTGGGCAAAACCGCGTGCGCCCAAGGCACTTTCAACCCGGTGCGACCATGGTCGCCGAACGGACTGTAATACAGCGGGCTGAAACCTACGTAGAGAAGCCCCTCCGGTCGGACCAATAGCTCGCCGAGCCTCTTCAGCAACGACGCGACGTCCGGGGCGTGCTCGAAGGTGTCTTTGCACACGATCACGTCGAACGGCCGGTCCACCGCCAGCGACGTCGCATCCACCACTCGAAATTCCAACCGGCTGACCAGATGGGGAAATCGTTGCGCCAGATTACGATTGGCGAACGCGATGAGGTTTTCGTCTAGATCAACGCCTGTCACGCTGGCCCCCGCTTCGGCCATCTCAATCGACAGGGCTCCGTGGCCACAGCCGACATCGAGAACACGTTTGCCGGTCCAGTCTGGGGGTGCGGTCCCCAACCGCCGCCAGAACTCTTTGTTGGACTCCGTTTGCCCCTCGAAAAACTGCAGGGCGGCCTCTTCGCTGTGCGTCAACGCTGCGCTTCCCGTATGTCCGGCGGCAGGGTGCCGACACCCGTCACCGTGGCTGTCATCATCTTCGTACTCCTATGGGATCACCGTCGGGGACCTGATGCAGGCTTTCGCGGCACGTACCGTAAACATTCTTCCGGCTGGGCCGACCGACAGGGCACTTGGGTTTCCGTAAAGCGCGTAATGCGCGTTGTCACCGGGAAAGTACCGGCGGCCTGCTCGCCAGATCGGTCCACAGCCGCGTCAGCTCCTGATACCAGCGGTCCAGGCCGAAATCGCCGGCCCGGTCGCGTGCCGCACTGCCCAGCCGAGCCCGCAGGTTTTCGTCGATCACCAGTGCGCTCAACGCCTCCGCGATCTGACCGGGGCAACCTGGCTGCACGAGCAAGCCGTTAACGCGATCGTTGACCACCTCGCCGATACTCCCCACCATCGTCGTCACCGGCACCAATCCGTACGCCATCGCCTCGAGCAACGCCATCGGCAGACCTTCGTCACGGCTGGGCAGCAGGAAAATATGTGCGCCGCTGAGTAATTCGTCGCAGGCCGCCGGATCAAGCCACTCCACCACGTGAATGGTTCCGCCCAGACCGGTTCCGGCGACGGCCGCGCGCACCGCGCCGAGGTCTCCGTCGCCGGCAAGCGTCACCCGCAGGCGGCTGCGAACCGCCTCGTCGAGAGCGGCCACGGCGGCAATCACGTCATAGCTGCCCTTCCGCACTCCCAGCCGACCGAGCGCGACGGCGTGCACCCGCTCGACACCAGATTGCGTCACCGGAGCGTCCGGAATCCGGACAGCGTTGCGCAACACACTGATCCGTGCGGCCGGCAACCGCAGCCGGGAGGCGTACTCGTCGACATGACGCTCGCCCAACAGCAGCCAGTGATCGGCGACCAGCATCCGCCGCACCGCCGCCTGGCCCAGCGGCGGAAGCCGATCGAACCAACCGCCGAAGTCGTAGCTGTGGGCTTGCACCACCGCCGGAACGCCGGCCAGTCGCGCCACCCACAGCGGCAGCGCTTTGCGGATCACGCTGCCACCGTGCGCCAGGTGGACATGCAGGACGTCGGTGCGCCCACGCAACAGGAGCCACGTGGCGCGCAGCATGCCGCGGATACCGACCACCAGCCGCCGCCACATCGGCGCGTCAATGAACGTCGGCACCGCCGTGATTCGGATCCGCTCGTCGGGATGGGCCGCCATCAGGGCGATCACCGTGGCCATGCCGCCCCGGCTGGTCGGCCCGGCCGGGGCCGGGCCGACCACTAGTACCCGCAGCCGGCCTTCCGCCGGCGCCGGCATGTCACCGACCGACTTCACGCGGGTACACCGGCTGGCACCGGTGCCCGGCTGACGCCCAACTCGCCCACCTCCTGGCCCGCACGTCGCGAACGGGCGAAGCCCATCGTGGATCCCAGCGCCAGACCCAGCGCCAAGGCGTCAACCGGCATCTCCGGCAACGGCCAAACGGCGGAGATGGCGAGCAGGCCTGCACTGACCGCCGCACTGATCTTCGCGGGCGCAGACGACCGGCGCAGCGCGCGGATCAGCGGAGTGAGCGCGAATAGGGCAAACGCTGCCATGCCTACCGCGCCAGACTTGACAAGCCACCAGAGGTAGAAGTTGTGAGAGTAGGTCGGATAGAACTTCATGGTGAAGTCGTTCGGGTCGTCGCCGTACGGCAGCTGATAGGCGTAGCCCAGGCCGTGGCCGAACCAGGGTGCCCGGGCGATCGCGCGGTCGAGGTGTTCCACCTCCCGCAGCCTGTCCAGCGTCGATGTGTCCACGGCAAGCGCACCTGTCGAAACTCCGCTCAGCACCCGGTAATTGAACGCGGCGAACTGATCGGCGAGCCACGCGCCGGTCGACGAGCCCTGCAGCAGAAACAGCGCGGTGGGCGCCATCACCGCAATGACCACCCCGGCGATCGCGGCAAGTGCCGCGGTTCGGCGGAGGGTTGACCAGCTGAAGCTGGCAAACAAAGCGACGACGGCGGCCACCGCAAAAGAGATCAATGGGTTGCGGCTGAATGACAGTAGCGCGATGACCAACGCGGGGGCACCCAGCGTGAAATACGTTGCGGGCCTGACGCGGCCGACGATCGAAGCGGCGACCAGTGCGGTCAGCACGGCGGTAGCCGGTGATTGGGTGGCGATGATGACGCGAAGGGCCTGGCCGGCGCCCGTTCCCATCAGGCTTTCGGCCCGGCCGGCCAGGCGGACGGCATGGAGCGAACCCACGATCGCCATGCCCGCCGAGAACCACAGAATCAACGTCAGCACCCGGATCGATAACTTGACGTAGTCGCCGTAAACGATCAACAAGCCCAGGACGAACCCACCGACCATTTCGAGCAGGGTCTGCGATTCACGGATCACCACCCAGCCGGCATGTCCGGTCGCGAATCCGACAACGGTAAAGAACAGCACCGCCAGCGCGAAAATGCCCGGTACCGCGAAGTTCGAGAACCGCGGCCTCACCACGGGAATCAAGAAGCAGATCGCCAGGACCAACGCCACTTGGTATACGTAGATCACCGCCGGGCCGACAACTTTGCCAACGTGCAAGCTCGCCGGAAGCGCAGCGAACGCCAAGAACAGCGCGACTCCTACCATCGCTTCCGGTTTGGCCCAGTACACGACCAGGCTGAACATTGCGAGGATCAGCATCATGCCCTGGCCGGTACTGCGTACCGCGAAAACGCCGACCGCGAAGCAACCGAACAGGAACACCGCCAGCGGCACTGCGCCAATTGCCAAGCGGAGGCGGCGGCCTCGCACGTAGTGGGTCACGGCGGACCGCCGACCTTTACCCGGTAGTTCCTGGCCGCAGCTCTGACGTGACGGGAAACGCGGGCATCGGTCAGCACGGTGCCGAGGATCGCCGCGCCGGCCGAGCGCAGCGCTGTCAACGCGTCCTCGAGCTCATCGAAAGTCGTTCGGCCCGCCCGCACGACCAACACCGTGGCTTGAACGGCACCGGCCAGCACGGCGCTGTCAGCAGTCGCCAGCACCGGCGGGCCGTCGACGACCGTGCGGTCAAAATGTGACGACAGATCCGTCAGCACTTGGTCGATCGCTGCCGGCTGGTAGGCGCTGCAGGGCGAGATGTCGCGGCGGGAGGATCGCGACGCGAGAATGAAAAGCTTCGGAATCGGGGCCGGCTTCACAGCTTCCAAAGCAGTTTCGGGATTGCCCAGTGCATTGGCCAGTCCCTCCCGCGACTCAACTCTCAGCAGGCCGGCAATCACGGGTCGGCGCGTATCGCCCTCGACCAACAGCACGTCTTCCCCGAGTTCGGCGAGTGACAGCGAGAGGTTCAGCACGGTCGTCGTGGTTCCCTCACCACCGAAGGGCGCCACCACCAGCACCCGGCGGGCATCGGGTCCCATGGCCCTGAGCAGCCGGGTGCGGAAGTCGCGCACTGCGTCATCGAGGGTGACATCGGTGCCGAACCGCGGTGCGCCGCCGCGCTTTCCGGGCAGCTCGGCCAAGGTCGGCAAGCCCGAAAGCTGTTCCAGCTTCCGACGGGTGCGCACTGTGTGATCGCTGGCCTCTCGGGTCAGCGCCACCGCGATGCCAAGAAGGACGCCGGCGACAAGGCCCATCGCCATGTTGCGATCCGGCACCGGCCTGCTTGGACGATCGGGTATCTCGGGCTGCTTCACCACCGTCGCTCGGGCGGTCGGTTTTTGCGTCGGCCTCTGCGGCGCATCCGGGCGTGGCGGAGCCGGATTGGCATCGAGCGTGGGGACCAGCGCCGCGAACGAATCGGCCATCCCCCCGGCGAGTACCGCGGCGCGCTTGGGATCGGTGTCAGTGACGGTGATCGTGAACAGCATGGATTTCGGCGTGTATCTCACCTGGGTTTGGCTCACCACAACGTCCGGGCTGATCGCGAGCTGGAGTTGACTGACCGCGCGCTCGGCCACGGCGCGCCCGCCGGCGATCTCGGCGTAGGACGACAATCGGTCCTGCGCGGCCTGCCCGCCCCAGTACACGTCGGTGACGTCGGTTTCACCGGAGATCGAAATGAGGATCGTGGCCGACGACTGGTACGCCTTGTTCTGAAAGACGGTCACGGCTGCGGCACCGACCAGACACGCGAGCAACGCGCCCAAGACGAGTTTCCAGCGCAGCAGGAGGACCTGAACAAAGGTGCGGAAATCCATCCACTACCCTTTCTCGAACCGGTGTCACAAACAGCGTCGATCCCGTCCGCTCCGCACCCGCCGGGTAAACCGCATGCACATTATGCAGCATCGCCAATGGCGAATTGTCGAAAATTGGATCCCGTTTGCCCAGACCGCCGAAGGTTTTCGGTGCCATAGGATGAATCCCCGAGCTTGTAGACCGGCGTCCATCGCCCGAAGGCGGCGGAGCCGTTGGGACGCCATGTCTTTGACCTTCGCGTGATTTTCGACAGCGCCGCGGTTCCTGACTGCCCTGTGCTTACCGGGGGTTGTCGGCGCGGTTCTTGCCGACGGGGGTGGTCAGGGTGTTGTAGGGGATGTCGATCGTCTCGATCGGATAGGACCCCAGTTCGTCGCGTCCATCGCGGGCCAGATTCATGGGCGGATAGTTCATCACGTAGGAGGCGCCCGGTTTGTGCTGTTGCCAGTCCACGGTGGCGCGCAGCGTGTAGTGCCCCGGCGCCAAGGTCTTCATGTCGACCGACACCGATTCGGTGCGTGATGCCTGGACCGCCATCCCGCCGGGACCTCGGCCAGGAGTAGGGACCAGGGTCTTCAAATCCATCGTTGAGGGCAGCGTCTCGATCAGGTTGCCCCACCAATCCACCAGCAGATAATGGACGACCCAATTCTCGACCGTGGCGGCGGCGCCGTAGTTGGTCCAGGTGAGCGGGATCTGAGCGACCCCGTTGAGGATCGACTCCGATCCGGCCAGCACCTGCACCGAGTAGCGGTAACCAGAGAACGCGTTGGCCTTCGCCCACAGCACATACAAAACCGGCAGCATCGGCGTCGTCGCCAGCCAGTCCGGGAAATTGAAGCTCGACGTCATCGACACGTGATAGGTGACCACGTCATGCAGGGCGGCTTCGTAGTAGGTCTGCGGGTCGGATTCGTAGGGCAACTGGCACCATTCGGTGACCACCAGCGTCGAGGCCAGCCGGTCTTTGATCTGGTTGACCAGCGGGTCGTTCTTCTGGACGTAATACGACTCTTTCAAGTCCGCCCAAGCGGGCAACATCGGGTAGACACCAAGACAATCCGAGCGGACGCCCACCGGCGCGGACAGTTTCTTGGTGACCTCGTCGGTGAACAGCTGGCGCACGATCTCCGGATTGGGCACGGTGACCACCAACCGGGTATTAGGGAACGCGTTCACATTGGCCGCCACCAGCCGGCGAATGGAATCGGCGGTGATGCTCTGATCACGCCACTGGCTGTAATACCCCAGCTTCGCCACACTTTCCTCCGGCGCCGGTCCCGGCGCCCCCAGCCAGTCCCGCAGATAGGCGATGTGGTTCTCGCTGAAATCCCCGTACCCGGAGAACTCGAACACGCTCAGCCGCTCATCACGGTCATAACGACGCCCGAGCGCGGCGAGCAACTGAGAAAACGCATCCAGATAGCCGGGATCGTTCCAATTGGGCACCACCTGCGTCGCCGAGCCCGCGAGGGTGTTCGACCGCCCGGGATAGCTGGTGGTGGCACCGGGCCTGGCCGCCAGCCAATCCGGAACCTCGATGTTGTTGCCGTACGGGTAGGAGCCATCACCCGAAGAGTTGTAGGCATACACCCGCAGCATCAACCGCATATTGCGGATCGCCAACTGCCGCAGCGCGGTATCGATCACCCCGAAATCGAACTTACGTTCATCGGGGGCATCGGCCGGCAACGTACGCGGATCAATGGGCTGCAACTGCCGCCACGAAACCCGCAAACTGGCGTCGTTGGACCCATGCCACCCCGTATACCGACCCTGCGCCGGATTACCCTGCGGAAACAACGGCTGCAACAGACCCTCATACTGCCCACGCAACGGATTAGGGATTTGCTGAACATCGGCCAAGATCGGCGGAATAACCAAGGCGGTCAGCACCGCGGTGTCGCTCGGAGCAGCCCGTGCGGCCGGCGCCAGCGCGGCGCACGCGGCCACGGACACAGCCACGGCCACCACCGTTATCTTCGAACAACGACCCATCATCCCCAGTATGGAGCGCGCGACCAGGCTTGACTCACGTTTTCGGGGTCGTGCAGTGGGTGCAGCTGACCTCGCTCGCTGGCCCTGTGCTTACCGGGGGTTGTCGGCGCGGTTCTTGCCGACGGGGGTGGTCAGGGTGTTGTAGGGGATGTCGATCGTCTCGATCGGATAGGACCCCAGTTCGTCGCGTCCATCGCGGGCCAGATTCATGGGCGGATAGTTCATCACGTAGGAGGCGCCCGGTTTGTGCTGTTGCCAGTCCACGGTGGCGCGCAGCGTGTAGTGCCCCGGCGCCAAGGTCTTCATGTCGACCGACACCGATTCGGTGCGTGATGCCTGGACCGCCATCCCGCCGGGACCTCGGCCAGGAGTAGGGACCAGGGTCTTCAAATCCATCGTTGAGGGCAGCGTCTCGATCAGGTTGCCCCACCAATCCACCAGCAGATAATGGACGACCCAATTCTCGACCGTGGCGGCGGCGCCGTAGTTGGTCCAGGTGAGCGGGATCTGAGCGACCCCGTTGAGGATCGACTCCGATCCGGCCAGCACCTGCACCGAGTAGCGGTAACCAGAGAACGCGTTGGCCTTCGCCCACAGCACATACAAAACCGGCAGCATCGGCGTCGTCGCCAGCCAGTCCGGGAAATTGAAGCTCGACGTCATCGACACGTGATAGGTGACCACGTCATGCAGGGCGGCTTCGTAGTAGGTCTGCGGGTCGGATTCGTAGGGCAACTGGCACCATTCGGTGACCACCAGCGTCGAGGCCAGCCGGTCTTTGATCTGGTTGACCAGCGGGTCGTTCTTCTGGACGTAATACGACTCTTTCAAGTCCGCCCAAGCGGGCAACATCGGGTAGACACCAAGACAATCCGAGCGGACGCCCACCGGCGCGGACAGTTTCTTGGTGACCTCGTCGGTGAACAGCTGGCGCACGATCTCCGGATTGGGCACGGTGACCACCAACCGGGTATTAGGGAACGCGTTCACATTGGCCGCCACCAGCCGGCGAATGGAATCGGCGGTGATGCTCTGATCACGCCACTGGCTGTAATACCCCAGCTTCGCCACACTTTCCTCCGGCGCCGGTCCCGGCGCCCCCAGCCAGTCCCGCAGATAGGCGATGTGGTTCTCGCTGAAATCCCCGTACCCGGAGAACTCGAACACGCTCAGCCGCTCATCACGGTCATAACGACGCCCGAGCGCGGCGAGCAACTGAGAAAACGCATCCAGATAGCCGGGATCGTTCCAATTGGGCACCACCTGCGTCGCCGAGCCCGCGAGGGTGTTCGACCGCCCGGGATAGCTGGTGGTGGCACCGGGCCTGGCCGCCAGCCAATCCGGAACCTCGATGTTGTTGCCGTACGGGTAGGAGCCATCACCCGAAGAGTTGTAGGCATACACCCGCAGCATCAACCGCATATTGCGGATCGCCAACTGCCGCAGCGCGGTATCGATCACCCCGAAATCGAACTTACGTTCATCGGGGGCATCGGCCGGCAACGTACGCGGATCAATGGGCTGCAACTGCCGCCACGAAACCCGCAAACTGGCGTCGTTGGACCCATGCCACCCCGTATACCGACCCTGCGCCGGATTACCCTGCGGAAACAACGGCTGCAACAGACCCTCATACTGCCCACGCAACGGATTAGGGATTTGCTGAACATCGGCCAAGATCGGCGGAATAACCAAGGCGGTCAGCGGGGAGGTGCCGGAGGGGCGATCCCATCCGGACATCACCAGTGCGGCGCACGCGACCCCAACGAGCACCTGTTTTGACCGACGAACCATCGTCTACAGTATGGGACTTGCGGTTTGCCGTGGTTGACGTTTCGCACGCCGAGATTGTCGGCGGCCGGCCATACCTGCCGCGCCATGAAAGTTGCGCGGCGGTGTGGCGAATCGGACGCATTCGCGACATCGGAAGCGTTCGCGGGCACGACTCGGCGACTATGCTGAGAGCTCGGCAACAGGCCGCTGGAAGGCATGACAGATGCCCGTCGCACACTCAGCCAAACAATGGCTCGCCCCCGCGGCAAAGTCGGTCGCACCACGCCTGTTCTGGCGGCGCAGATACCGCATCCTGCAGCGCCTCGGTGAATCCCGCCCGGACGTGCAACTGGCGGCATCTCTGTGCGATCCGACGCGGGTTTCACTGGACATCGGAGCCGATGTCGGCGAGTTCACGATCGCGATGTTGCCATCTTCGCAATCGGTCATCGCTTTCGAACCCAGGCCGGCCCAGGCCCGCGATCTGGCGGCGATGTTCAACGCGGTCGGCGTCGCGGCGCGGGTGGAGGCGGTGGCGCTGTCGGACAAGCCCGGCGCGGCGGCCATGCGGATCGTCGAGGCGGAACCGGGCCGCAGCACGATCGATACCGGCAACGTGCTAGGCGATGTGAGCGCCGGCCGGGTGCACAGCATCGACGTGCCGGTCAAGCGCCTCGACGATCTGCACCTGGACAATGTCGGGCTGATCAAGATCGATGTCGAAGGCCACGAACTGGCCGTGTTGCGCGGCGCCCAGGACACCCTCACGCGCAACCGGCCGGCGGTTCTCGTGGAAGCCGAGGAGCGCCATCACCCCAACGCCGTGTTGGAGATCACCGCGTTGTTGACCGGCCTGGGCTACGCGGGCTATTTCGACCTCGGCGGCGCTCGAATACCGGTCGAACAGTTCGACGCGACCAAACATCAGAATCCGGCGAACATCGGCGGCGCCGAGGATGGGTGGGCGGCGCGCGGCGTCTACGTCAACAATTTCGTCTTCGTTCCTAACGAGGCTTGAGGCCGTGCGGTCAAACCGGCGTGAGCGCCTTCAGAACTGCAGCGCGCTGAATCGCCAGTCCAGCACCGCGCGGTCCGCCTCGCCCGCCCCGTCGCCGACTGCGTAGACCAGCGACCGTAGCCGCAGCACGCCGCCCTGGCCGGCCGGCTCCACGGACTCGACGTGCAACTCGCTGTACAGGGTGTCGCCTTCGTGGACGGGCCCGGTGTGATCGCAGGACTCCCAGCCCAGCACCGTCACCAGGTTGGGCAGCAGCCTGCTCGCCTGCGCCAGAGCCAGCCCGATGGTGTGCCCGCCGTACACCAGCCGTCGGCCTGCCACCCGCGAATCATGGTGTGTGGCGGCGATGTTCAGGGTGAGCCGGGCGAGCTCCGGCGCACCGCTGACCACGTCGCCTGTGCTGTGCAGCACGGCACCGGCCAGCCCCGGGTCGAAGTGCGGGCCGGGCACCCTGGAGCGGAACACTTCACCGTCCCACTGCGCGGCCGGATCGGTGGCGGGGCCCGGCACGTCGGCGCCGACGGTGGACAGATCGTCCCCCGGTGCGTCATCGGGCTGCCAATCCGGGCTGGCCGGCAGCATGCCGCACCGGTAGAAGTCGAGCACCAACCGGTCGTCCTGGTCGACGGTGGTCATTCGCAGCGCCGCCAGGCCGGTCGGCGCCCGGCCCGGCTTGAGCGAGTTCGCGCGCAGCCCAACCACTTCCGTGCGGGTGTAGAGGGAATCGCCGATGACGGGGAAGCGGTGGAAGGTGAGTCCGCGGTAGAACAGGTTGGCCTTGACCCGCTGGGTGGCCAGTGTCGATTGCCCGATCGCCACGTCGCAGACCAGCGCCGGATGCGCGAGCGGGGCGGGCAGGCCAGTCACGGCCGCGCACAGGCCGGCGTCCAGCGCGAGCCGCAGCCGGTCCCCCACGATCGCCTGGTGGGCGGCGGCCAATCCCGACGACAGGGTCGCCGCGGGCGCCCAGTCGAAGACCTGGCCGACCGCGAGATCGTCGAAGTACGGCCCGCCGGCACGGATTCCCGCGTACCCGTCACTAGTCACAACGCCACATGCTGGCAGGCTGTGGAATCGGTGGGCGAAGCGGGTCGCCACCATCAAGCCGGAGGATGCGCGCAGGTGAACGACGAAGAAGAGATGCTGGTGGCCACGGTGCGGGCGTTCATCGACCGCGACGTCAAGCCCACCGTCCGCGAGGTCGAGCACGCCAACACCTATCCCGAGGCGTGGATCGAGCAGATGAAGCGAATCGGCATCTACGGCCTGGCGATTCCCGAGGAATACGGGGGGTCGCCGGTGTCCATGCCGTGCTACGTCCGGGTCACCGAGGAGCTGGCGCGCGGGTGGATGAGCCTGGCCGGCGCGATGGGCGGGCACACCGTGGTGGCCAAGCTGCTGACGCTGTTCGGGACCGAGGAGCAGAAGCGGACCTACCTGCCGGCGATGGCCACCGGCGAGCTGCGCGCCACCATGGCGCTGACGGAACCGGGTGGCGGCTCGGACCTGCAGAACATGACGACGACGGCCTTGCCCGTTAAGGGCGCGGACGGCACCCCCGGCGGCCTGCGGATCAACGGCGCCAAGACGTGGATCAGCAACGCGCGGCGGTCCGGGCTGATCGCGCTGCTGTGCAAGACCGATCCGAACGCCACACCGCGGCACCGGGGCATCTCGATCGTGCTCGTCCAGCCGGGTCCCGGCCTGACGGTATCGCGGGACCTGCCGAAGCTGGGCTACAAGGGCGTCGAGTCCTGCGAGCTGTCCTTCGACGACTTCTGTGCGCCCCAGTCGGCGGTGCTGGGCGGCCGCATGGGCGAAGGCTTTTCGCAAATGATGAAGGGGCTCGAGACCGGGCGCATCCAGGTGGCTGCCCGCGCCCTGGGCGTGGCCACGGCGGCACTCGAGGACGCGCTGGCCTATGCGCAGCAACGGGAGAGCTTCGGCCAACCGATCTGGAAGCACCAGTCGGTCGGCAACTACCTGGCCGACATGGCCACCAAACTGACCGCAGCCCGGCAGCTCACCCGCTACGCCGCCGAACGCTACGACAGTGGCGAACGCTGCGACATGGAGGCCGGCATGGCCAAGCTGTTCGCCTCCGAGGTGGCGATGGAGATCGCCCTGAACGCCGTGCGGATTCACGGCGGTTACGGCTACTCGTGCGAATACGACGTGGAGCGCTACTTCCGTGACGCCCCCCTGATGATTGTCGGCGAGGGCACCAATGAGATTCAGCGCAACGTGATCGCCGGGCAACTGGTCGCGCGGGGTGGTATCTGAGCGCGAGCACGAATGTGCGGGCTTGACGCCGACGGGTCCTGTATCCTTGCCTGACTTCTCCCACCAGCAAAGCGGCGCGGGAGCAAAAGTTACTGCAACGAAAGAAAGTCGGCTGCCATGAGTTATCCCCCAGGGCCGCATGAAGGCTCGCCGGAATGGCAGGGTCAGCCGCCGGAATGGCAGGGCCAACCGCCGGCTTGGCAGGGCCAACCGCCGGCTTGGCAGGGCCAGCCCCCGGGCTGGCCGGGTCAGCAACCGGGTTGGCCGCCGCCCCAGCCGGGCTGGCCGGGCCAGCCGGAACCCGAGAACTACCTCGTCTGGGCCATCCTGTGCACCGTGCTGTGCTGTCTGCCGCTCGGGATCGTCTCGATCGTCTACTCCACCAAGGTGTCCGGGCTGTGGGCCCAGGGCCGATACGCCGAGGCCCAGGAGGCGGCCAACAACGCCAAGAAGTGGGCCATCATCGGCGCCATTGTCGGGGCCGTCTTCGCCGTCATCCTCGTGCTCGTCTACGTTGCCATCGGCGTCTTCGCCGTCTCCCACCTGCCGTCGACCACGACCACCACGTATTCGGGCTTCTGACAACGCTTTAGGCCCTTTCAGTCGCGGATCGCGTCGACCAGTCCCCAGGCCAGCGCGGTGTCGGCGCCGATGGTGCGGCCCGACAACACGAGATAGGCGGTGCGCCACCGGCCGATCCGGCGGGTGACGCTGAGCGTTCCGCCGGCGCCGGGGATCAGCCCCAGCTGCAATTCGGGCAGCCCGAAAACCGAATCGTCGCGCGCGCCCACCCATCCGCAGAACGCCGCCATCTCGAGCCCGCTGCCCAGCACCCGGCCGTGCACCTCCGCCCTGCAGGCGGGTCCGAGCCGGGCGGTGAGCGCGTCGAGGGCCAGGGCGGGGCTGTGCCGGGTGCGCGCCAGGTGCGCGCTCGCCGGGTCGGCGAAGGTGCCGAATTCGGCGAGGTCTCCGCCGCTGCAGAACGACGGACCGTTGCCGCTCAACGCGATCCCGGTCACCGACGGGTCCAGTTGCGCGACGGCCAGCGCCTCCAGCAGGGCGGCCCGCGCGTCGGTGGAGAACGCGTTGTGGCGTTGCGGCCGGTTGAACGCGATACGCAGCGTGTCGCCGTCGCGTTCGGCCCGCACCGGATCGACGATGTCGGGCATCCGGGCCGGGCCGCGCTCGGTCAGCCAGCGCGCGAATTCCGGGCCGGCCTGCAGGGTCGAGTACGCCAGCGACTCGGTCACCACCGCGGTCAGCGCCGGGCCGTCCGGATCGACCGCGCGCAACACGTCGTCGCAGACGCTACTGGCGTGCGGCCAGCGCCGACAGCGCTCGGTCAGCTCGGCCAGGGCGTCGGGGACCGACCGCACGGTGATGACCTTGCGATCGGCGCACTCATCCTCAGTAAGGGTGAAAGTCGCTTCCTGAAGCCAGGATTCGCCCGCGGCGATGTCGGCGGCGGAGCCGTAGGCGACGACGACGCCCGGCGGCGAGGCCGAACCGGGATCCGGTCGGCTGCAGATCGGGACCACCCGGAGCATGGGTCACACCGAGTATTTCTCGATCAGCCCGTTCTTGTAGAGCTTGCCGGTGTCGGTGCGCGGCAGCTGCGCCTCGAACGCGATCGACCGCGGACACTTGTAGTGCGCCAGGCGATCCCGTAGCCAGGTCAGCAGCTCGTCGGCGAACTCGTCGGTGGCGTCGGCGGGGTCGACGGTCTGCACGGCCGCCAGCACGCGTTGCCCCATCTCGTCATCGGGGACGCCGAAGACGGCCGCGTCCAACACCTTCGGGTGGGTGACCAGAAGGTTCTCGGTCTCCTGCGGGTAGATGTTCACCCCACCCGAGATGATCATGTGATGGCGGCGGTCGGTCAGGTACAGGTAGCCCTCGTCGTCCACATAACCGACGTCGCCGACGGTCACCCACCCGTGCGTGTCGCGGGACGCGGCGGTCTTCGCCTCGTCGTTGAGGTACTCGAAGGAATAGCCGCCGGCGAAATAGATTTCGCCGGCCTGGCCGGGCGGCAGCTCGTCACCGTTCTCGTCGAGGATGTGGATCTCGCAGGCCATCGGCTTGCCGACCGAGCCCGGGTGCGCCAGCCACTCCTCGGCGCTGATCAGGGTCGAGCCGATCGCCTCGGAGGAGGCGTAGTACTCGTCGATGATCGGCCCCCACCAGTCCATCATCTGCTTCTTGATCTCCACCGGGCACGGCGCCGCCGCGTGCATCACCCGCTGCAGGCTGGACAGGTCGTACGAATTACGCACGGTTTCAGGCAGTTTCAGCATCCGGGTGAACATGGCCGGGACGAACTGGCCGTGCGTGACGCGGTAGCGCTCGATGGCGTCCAGGCAGCCTTCGGGATCGAACTTCTCCAGCACCACCGTGGTGATCCCGCCGGCCTGCGCGCTCATCGACCACACCGACGGGGCGGTGTGGTACAGCGGGGCGGGGCTCAGATAGACCGAATCGGGGTTCATCCAGAAACTGACCAGGGCCGACATCATGCCCGGCGCCTCGGCCGGCGGCACGTGCGGCAATGCGCGCTTGATGCCCTTGGGCCGGCCGGTGGTCCCCGACGAATACTGCAGCAGGTCGCCTTCGAGCTCGTCGTCGATCGGGGTGTCCGGCTCGGCGGCAACGCATTCGGGGTAGCGCTGCCAGCCGTCTAATTCGTCGTCTGCGATCATCCGCAGTTCGGGCAGGCCGCCCGGCAGGTGCTCGGCCAGGTTCTCGCAGGTTTTGCGCAGCGCCGCCGACCCGATGATCGCCCTGGCGGCGCTGTTGTCCACGATGTAGGCGGCCTCGGCCGGGGTCAAGTGGGTGTTGATCGGCACGTAGTACAGGCCGCTGCGGCGTGCCGCCCACATGACCGCGTGCATGTGCTCGTTGTTCTCCATGAGGACGGCGACGACGTCGCCCTCGGTGAGGCCCGCGCGCCGGAAATGGTGCGCCAGCCGGTTGGCCCGCGCCTCCAGCTCATCGAAGGTGACGACGGTGCCGGACGGGTGAAGAATGACGGCGGGCTTATCGGCGCCGCAATGCTCGCGAATCTGCATGCGCAGACTGTACCGCCGAAAAACTTGACGGGTGTCAAGTGGTCACGGTGCCGGTCGCGCCGCGCCGAGGGGCCGGTGGCTAGCCCGACCTAGTCGGCGTCGCCCAGCCGCTGCTTGAGCGCCTCGAACTCGTCCTTCACGCCGGTCGGGAGCCGCTCGCCGATGAACTCGAACCACTCCTCGATCGACGGGAGCTCCTTGCGCCACTCGTCGGCACGGACGGCCAACGCCTGGGTCACGGCGTCGCTGCCGACGTCGAGCCCGTCCAGGTCGAGGTCGCCGGCGGTCGGCACGATGCCGATCGGGGTGTCCTGGCCGCCGGCCCGGTGCTCGATGCGGTCGACGATCCACTTCAGCACCCGGCTGTTCTCGCCGAAGCCCGGCCACAGGAAGTCGCCGTCCGCGTCGCGGCGGAACCAGTTGACGAAGAACACCTGCGGCAGCTTGGACTCGTCGGAGTTCTTGCCCAGGTCCAGCCAGTGCTGGAAGTAGTCGCCGACGTGGTAGCCCAGGAACGGCAGCATGGCCATCGGGTCGCGGCGCACGGTGCCCACCTTGCCCTCGGCGGCGGCGGTCTGCTCGCTGCCCATGGTGGCCCCCATGAACACGCCGTGCTGCCAGTTGCGGGCCTGAGTCACCAGCGGCACCGTGGTCTTGCGACGCGCGCCGAACAGGATGCCCGAGATCGGCACGCCCTGCGGGTCGTCCCACTCCGGCGCCAGGATCGGGCACTGCGACATCGGCGTGCAGTAGCGCGAATTCGGGTGCGCGGCAGTGGTTTCCGTCTCACGGAAGTACCAGTCGTTGCCCTTCCAGTCGATCAGGTGCTCGGGGCTGCCCTCCAGGCCCTCCCACCACACCTCGTCCTCGTCGGTGAGCGCGACGTTGGTGAAGACGGTGTTGCCGGCCTCGATGGTGCGCATGGCGTTGGGGTTGGACTTCCAGTTGGTGCCCGGGGCGACACCGAAGAACCCGAACTCGGGGTTGACGGCGTACAGGCGGCCGTCCTTGCCGAACCGCAGCCAGGCGATGTCGTCACCGAGCGTCTCGGCACGCCAGCCGGGGATGGTCGGCTGCAGCATGGCCAGGTTCGTCTTGCCGCACGCCGACGGGAACGCCGCGGCGAAGTAGTAGGCCTTGTTCTCCGGGGAGATGAGCTTGAGGATCAGCATGTGCTCGGCCAGCCAGCCCTCGTCGTGGGCCATGGCCGACGCGATGCGCAGCGAGTAGCACTTCTTGCCCAGCAGGGCGTTGCCGCCGTAGCCGGACCCGTAGCTCATGATCTCGCGGGTCTCGGGGAAGTGGGTGATGTACTTCGTGTCACTGCACGGCCACGGCACGTCTTCTTGGCCCGGCTCCAGCGGCGCGCCGACGGAGTGCAGGGCCTTGACGAAGAACCCGTCGTCGCCCAGCTTCTCCAGCGCGGCCTTGCCCATCCGGGTCATCACCTTCATCGAGACGACGACGTATTCGGAGTCGGTGATCTCCACGCCCAGCTTGGGGTCCTCGGCGCCGAGCGGGCCCATGCAGAACGGCACCACGTACATGGTGCGCCCGCGCATGCAGCCGCGGTACAGGTCGGTCAGGGTGGACCGCATCTCGGCGGGGTCCATCCAGTTGTTGGTCGGCCCGGCGTCTTCCTTGCGTTCGGAGCAGATGAAGGTGCGGGACTCGACGCGGGCCACGTCGGAAGGGTCGGACAGCGCCAGGAAGGAGTTGGGGTGGTTGTGCGGGTTCAGCCGCTTGAAGGTGCCCGCCTCGACGAGCTGATCCGTCAGCCGCTGCCACTCCTCGTCGGAACCGTCGGCGAAGACCACCCGCTCGGGCTGGGTGAGCTCGGCGACCTCCTGCACCCACGACAGCAGCCCTTGATGTTTAGTGGGCGCGGTATCCAAACCGGGAATGGTCGCTGAGGTCATCGAAGTCTCCTGAATTCTTCGTCGTACTCGGGCTTCTTTGGGTGCCTATCGCGTATGCGGTCGCCCACACAACGGTTGACATGGTGGCGTTAACTACAGGTTATCGTGAGGATCTTGTCGGGGAAGTCTCGGGCAGGTATAAGCCTTCTCACAACAACGATTCAGAAGACTCCGCAGAATCGCCATCACCGCTCCTAGAAGCCGGTTTTTCGGTTACTTCGTGTTCGCCGTCCTGCTCCGCGTCCGAAGCGGAGCCGCCGACGGGCGGAATACCCGCTTCACCGAGTTCTGCACGCACGGCGTCGAGGGCCGCCTGCACCGTGGGCATCTCGCGGTCCCGCGCGGCGGCGGCCCGCGACGCGGCCATGGCGTGGGCACGCAGTTCGCGGTCGATCGCGCTGACCTGCTCGCTCACCTCGGCGTTCTCCACCTCGTCCTGGGCCAGCACCGCCTTGCTCAGCACCGACTCGGCCACCAGGACGCGGGTGGCGACCAATTCCTCGGCCACCGACCGCAGGGATGACGTCACGTCGCCCGCCCAGCGGTCCAGCAGCGCACGGTCGCGCAGCAGGCTGCGGATGTTGATCACCAGGAGGGTGACCGCCAGCCCGACCGCCACGCATGTCACCGCCGTGACGACGGACAGCGCGGGGCTGAGCCGCGCGGCCAGCCCGTTCAGCAGGCGGCTCAAAGTCAGCGCCACACCCAGGCCGAAGCCGGCGCCCAGCAGCATCAGCAGCCAGGTTTCGTGCCGGCGGGATTTCAGCGGCGGCGGCGGGACGTCGACCGTCGGCAGTTCCTCGAGGGCCGGCAGGGTCGTCGCGACCCCCACCACCTGCGCGACGTCGGCGAGCTGGGTGGCGGTGCCCTCGTTCACTTCGGCGACGACCTCGCCCAGCCGGCCGCGGGTGTGCGCCTCGAAGCCGGGCATGTCGCGCCGGGACAATCCCGCGACGTCCTCCTGCAGCTCGGTGCGCACCGACGAGCAGCGGTTGCGCGCGAAGTGGGACAGCTGGACGCGCGCCTGCTGGATCTGGCCGCGCAGCGTGATCGTGCGCTCGGTTTTGGCCTCCCGCCGCTGCCGCAGCGCCGTGCTGCGCTCGTCGCGCAACGCGTCGACCCGGGCCCGCCGCCCGGCGCCGTCGGCGTCGCGGTCGAACCGCTGCGCGACGGTCTCCAACCGGAATTCCCACGCCCGCAACCTGTTTCGGCGCGCCAGTGCGGGATCGGCCAGTTGCGCCGATACGGTTTCCACCAGCTCGTCGATGTCTGGTTCGCCGACGTCGGGCAACGCGGCCGCGCCCACCCAGGGCACGCCGCCGTACCGCCGCGCGTGCGCGGCCAGCGTCTCGCGGTTGGCGGCCAGCACGTCGCGCCACGCGCGGTGCACGTCGATCTTGGACACCACCCCGACGACCACGTCGGTGTGTGCGGCGGCGGCGTCCAGCAACGCGCAGTCGGACGGCGTGAGCTGGGCGGCCGCCGAGACGACGAACACCACCGCCGTCGGCACCTCGCCGGGACCCAGCTCCGCCGACTCGACGAATTTCTGGTCAGGCAGCCGTTCGGTCAGCACCGCCGCCACCGCGCTGACCCCGGACATCCACGGTCCGGTCACCAGCACCACGTCGCGGCGGTGGACGGCGGGGGCGTCCAGCTCCGGTCCGATGCCCGCCACCAGCGCGTCGACCGCGGCCACCGGATCGTCGTGCGCCTCCCCGTTCACCGCCAGTCCCCCGGCGGCGGGGTGGGCAGCGATCCGCAGGCCTGCGACCACAACCGCATCGATCCCCGAGCGATGTCGGCGCCGCAGGCGCGGTGCAGGTCGCTGACCGACGCGCGGCTGTAGCGCTGCCACCGCACCGCGCGCGGCAGGTGCGCGGACGGGTCGCGGTTCCAGTCGGCGCGTCCCGAGTTGTCAGGGTCCAGCCCGGCCGCCTCGGCCAGGTCGACGGCGGCCGCCATCCGCGCGACCACGGTGTCGTCGTGGGACAGGAACGCACCGATCCGCTCGGCGGATTCACCCGGGCCGACGGCCAGCGCCTCCAGGTCCGCGACGGCGTCCAGCACCCGCTGGTAGCGCGCCTCGGCGCCGGCGATCGAGATGTGGGACAGGACGGCGTCGACACCGCTCGTCCGACGGAGCAGGGCCCGCACCTGCGGGACCGTTCTGCCCTGCCGGATCGCGGCGACTGCGAGCGCGATGCCGAACAGGTCCAGGGTGTCCAGCAGGCGCCGTCGCACGTCGGCCGTGACCGGGTTGTCGGCGGCCAGGAACCCGGCGAACGAACCGTCGAGCGCGGTCGCCGCGCCCGGGTGCGCGGCCAGCGTCCGCAGCGCCGCCCACAACGCGGCGTCCAGGTCGTCGAGCGCGGCGGCCGCGAGCAGGCCGGTCATCGGGACCATGGGGGCGCCCAGCACGGCCTCCAGTTCGGCGCAGCGGGTTCGCGCCGCCGCGATCGGCCCGTCGCCGCGGGACAGGGACCCGGTCAGGTCGGCCTTGTTCAGCACCGCCACCACCGGGCGTCCGGCGCCGCCGATCGCGTCGACGTCCTCGGGCTTGACCACCTCGGCGGTCACGTACACCAGCAGGTCGGCGTCGCGGTCGTCGGCGGTTGTCACCGAGACGCCCGCGGCGGCTCCGGCGCCGCCCAGCGCGCGGGCCACCGTGCCACGGCCCACGCCGGGCCGCCCCCGGACGAGCACGCGCAGCGCGGCGGCCGTTCGCTCGGCGATCTCCGTGACGCGCGGGTCGGCGTGGCCGGCGGCGAAGCGTGCCAGCTCGTCGACGAAATCCTGGTGTCCTTGTCCCCTCATATCCCCTCAAATGTCCTGCATGCGGTTCGACGGGCCCGACCCGGGGGCCGATCGGGTTCCAGCGAATGGTGGCACCTGCGTCACTTTGATGCGAGCCACCGTTTGACTGTTACCAGCTGAAGGCAACTGTTGGGTATCAATCTGGACCAGGGGCGGCTACATCACCGGTTTATGGGCCACCATGGACAAATGCATGCGCAACCCGGGGTGGAAGTGTGTCCCGACGCGCCGGAGCAGTCGGATGGGACGCGCAACCAGCGCCATCTTCCTGCATCGACCTTCCGCTCCCGACGTTCCGCCCTGTCCGACGCCCAGCGCCGGACCTGGGAACGGCTGTGGCCGGAGCTGGGCCTGTCCCTGGGCGCCCCGGCGCCCGAAGGCGCCGAGCCGCCGCTGGACACCCGGGCGTGGTTCGGTCGCCGCGCGCCGCTGGTGCTCGAGATCGGTTGCGGCAGTGGCACATCGACCTTGTCGATGGCGAAGGAAGAGCCGGGGGTGGATGTGCTCGCGGTGGAGATCTACAAGCGGGGCCTGGCTCAGCTGCTGTGCGCGATCGACCGTGAGCACGTGGGCAACATCCGGTTGATCCGCGGCAACGCGCTGGATGTGCTGCAGCGGTTGATCGCGCCCGGGTCGCTGACCGGGGTGCGGGTCTTCTTCCCCGACCCCTGGCCGAAGGCCCGTCACCACAAGCGCCGGTTTCTGCAGCCGGGCACGATTGGCCTGATCGCCGACCGGTTACTCCCTGGTGGTGTCCTCCACGTCGCGACGGACCACCCCGGCTACGCCGAACACATCGGCGCCTGCGGCGATGCCGAGCCGCGGCTGCGTCGCGCCGGTCCCGGCGCCGGGCTGCCGATCTCGGTGGTGCGGCCGACCACCAAATACGAGTCAAAGGCCCACGAAGCGGGCAGCGCCGTGACCGAATTCATCTGGCTACGACACGAGTAGGCGATGACTATGAGCCTGGCGGAAGAACAGACCGCGGCAGATCCCCTGGCGGCGTTGCCCGACGACTCGCTGGGCGGCTTCTCGCCGCCGGGCGGGCGCGTCCTGCTGGTGTGGGACGCACCCAACCTCGACATGGGGCTCGGCTCGATCCTGGGCCGGCGGCCCACCGCCCTGGAGCGTCCGCGGTTCGACGCCCTGGGACGCTGGCTGCTGGCGCGCACGGCCGAGGTCAGCGCCGCCCGGCCGGGTGTCGTGGTCGAGCCCGAGGCCACCGTCTTCACCAACATCGCACCGGGCAGCGCCGAAGTCGTGCGGCCCTGGGTCGACGCCCTGCGCAACGTAGGGTTCGCGGTGTTCGCCAAGCCGAAGATCGACGAGGACAGCGACGTCGACCGCGACATGCTCGCCCACATCGAACTGCGGCGCAGCGAAGGGCTGGCGGCGCTGGTGGTGGCCTCGGCCGACGGGCAGGCGTTTCGTCAACCGCTGGAGGAGATAGCGCGCAGCGGAGTCGCCGTCCAGGTCATCGGATTTCGCGAACATGCGAGTTGGGCGCTAGCGTCGGATACCTTGGACTTCGTCGACCTGGAAGACATCAGCGGTGTATTCCGGGAGCCATTGCCGCGAATCGGCCTGGATTCGCTGCCTGACCAGGGAGCATGGCTGCAGCCGTTCCGGCCGCTGTCCGCTCTGTTGACCGCGCGTGTGTGACACTGGCTTGGAAACCGAAAGACACCACGCGGGTCGTTAACGATCCAGTAAGGAGCTTGCGTGTTCGCCTGGTGGGGTCGAACTGTGTACCGGTACCGGTACATCGTGATCGGGGTCACGGTAGCTCTGTGCCTGCTGGGTGGGGTTTTCGGGATGAGCCTCGGCAAGCATGTCACACAGAGCGGCTTCTACGACGAGGGCAGCCAATCCGTGAAGGCCTCGGTGCTGGGCGACCAGACCTACGGCCGCGACCGCACCAGCCACATCGTCGCCACCTTCACCGCCCCGCCGGGCAAAACGGTGGACGACGCGGCATGGCGCGACAAGATCGTCTCCGAGCTCAACAAGTTCAAGGCCGACCACCCCGACCAGGTCGTCGGGTGGGCCGGCTGGCTGGCGGCCCCCGACAGCACGAACCCCCTGATCAAGGGCATGGTCAGCGAGGACAAGAAGCACACCTTCGTGTCCATCCCGCTCAAGGGTGACGACGACGACAGCATCCTCAACAATTACAAGGCCATCGCGCCCGACTTGCAGAAGCTCGACGGCGGCACCGTGCAGCTGGCCGGCCTCGAGCCCATCGCCAACGCCCTGACCGGCACCATCGCCACGGACCAGCGCCGCATGGAGGTCCTTGCTGTCCCGATGGTGGCGGTGGTCCTGTTCCTGGTGTTCGGCGGCGCGGTCGCAGCGGGCCTGCCCGCCATCGTGGGTGGGCTCAGCATCGCGGGCTCGCTGGGCATCCTGCGACTGGTCGCCGTGTTCGGGCCTGTGCACTATTTCGCCCAGCCGGTGGTGTCGCTGATCGGCCTGGGTATCGCGATCGACTACGGGCTTTTCGTGGTGAGCAGGTTCCGGGAGGAGATCGCCGAGGGCTACGACACCGAGACCGCCGTGCGGCGCACCGTGATGACGGCCGGGCGCACCGTGACGTTCTCGGCGGTCCTGATCATCGCGTCGAGCGCCAGCCTGCTGGTGCTGCCGCAGGGCTTCGTGCACTCGCTGACCTACGCGATCTTCGCCGCGGTGGGACTTGCCGCGTTGCTGTCGATCACTTTCCTGCCGGCCTGCCTGGGTATCCTCGGGCGCCACGTCGACGCGCTGGGCGTGCGGACCGCATTCCGGGTGCCGTTCCTGCGGAACTGGAGGTGGTCGCGGGCCTACCTGAACTGGCTGGCCGACCGGCTGCAGAAGACCAAGACCCGCGAAGAGGTGGAGGCCGGCTTCTGGGGCAAGCTGGTCAACTGGGTGATGAAGCGGCCGCTGGCGTTCGCCATCCCGATCGCCGTCGGCATGATCCTCCTCGTCATCCCGCTGAGCAACCTGTCGTTCGGCGGCATGAGCGAGAAGTACCTGCCGCCAACCAATTCCGTGCGCCAGGCGCAGGAACACTTCGACAAGCTCTTCCCCGGCTACCGCACCGAGCAGCTGACGATGGTGATCCAGAGCACCAACGGCAGCAAGGTCACCGACCAGCAGGTCGCCGACATCCGCAACCGGATCTCCTCGATCGGCGGGTTCACCGACAAGACCTGGGAGGAGCGGCCGTGCCCAACCGTCGCGGGCAACCCCTGCGTCGCCGGACCGAACGGGACCACGGTGCCCAAGGACGGCTCGGTGCGCGTTATTCAGAACGGCCTGCTCAATAAGAACGACGCCGCCAAGAAGATCAGCGAGCTCCGGGCGATAAATCCGCCGAAGGGCCTCAACCTCTATGTCGGCGGCACCCCCGCCCTGGAGCAGGACAGCATCCACAGCCTGTTCGACAAGGCTCCGCTGATGCTGGTGTTCCTGCTGGGCGCCACGCTGCTGTTGATGTTCCTGGCGTTCGGATCGGTGGTGTTGCCGGTCAAGGCGGTGCTGATGAGCGCGCTGACACTCGGGTCGACGATGGGCATCCTGACGTGGATCTTCGTCGACGGCCACCTGTCGGGCGTGCTCAACTTCACCCCGACCCCCCTGATGGTGGTGGTGATCGCACTGGTGGTCGCGGTGGGCTTCGGCCTGGCCACCGACTACGAGGTGTTCCTGGTGTCGCGCATGGTCGAGGCGCGCGAACGCGGCATGTCGACGGCGGAAGCGATCCGGATCGGCACCGCGACAACCGGGCGCCTGATCACGGCCGCCGCCCTGGTGCTGGCCGTGGTGGCGAGCTCGTTCGTATTCTCCGACCTGGTGCTGATGAAGTATCTGGCATTCGGCCTGATGGCGGCGCTGCTGCTGGACGCCACCGTGGTTCGCATGTTCCTGGTGCCCTCGGTGATGAAGCTGCTCGGCGACGACTGCTGGTGGGCCCCCCGCTGGGCCCGGCGGCTGCAGAACAGGATCGGGCTGGGCGAGATCGACCTGCCCGACGAGCGCAAGCGGCCCACCCTCAACGGGCGGCCCGCGCGGCCGCCGGTCGGGGCCAGCCTGGTCGCCGCCGCGCCACGCGCGCCGCACGACCCCACCCACCCCGCCGCCCTCGAGCCGTCGCGCGCGACGCGTCCGGGGCCGGCGGAGCCCAAGCCCATTCCGGATGTGCCCACGCGCGCCGCGGCCCCCCCGGCCGACGCCGCCGGCACCGCCCGCCTGCAAACCAGGCCCGGTCAGCCGACGGACCCGCAATCTCCCCCCCTCTCTATTCTCCGGCACCGTCAAATGTTTATAAGAGCCACCCCCGGGCCCGGCCGCGCCGCCGCCACCACCGTCGGGCGGCCAGACCCGGGCGATTCCGGTGCCCACCAACCGCACCGACGACCCCGCCGATGCGGCCGAACCCACCACCGCGTTCCCGTCGATGCGGCCGGAGGGTGCCGACTCCGACGCGGCCACCGAGAAGTTGAACTCCCCCGGGCAGAGCGAGAACGGCGATGCGCGCCAGCGCCGTCGCTCCGGCGGCGGCCTGTCCGCCCAGGACCTGCTGCGCCGCGAGGGACGGCTCTAAAACCGGCTAGCGGCCCGAGCCCGACTTCGCCTCGGGCTCGTCTGGTTCCGCCTGCAGGATCGCGCCGCCGGATCCGGCCTCCTCGGTCTGCTTCTCGGCCTCGGCGGCCGGATCCGGGGCGAGCAGCACCTGCATGGCGTTGTTGAGGAAGGCGACCGTAGGCACGGCCAGCAGCGCGCCGACTATTCCGCCGAGCACGCCGCCGGTGGAGATCGCCAGCACCACCCCGAGGGGGTGGATCGACACCGCGCGGCCCATCACCAGCGGCTGCAGCACGTGGGCCTCGAGTTGGTTCACCGCGATCAGCAGGCCGAGCGTGATCAGCGCGTACACGATGCCCTTGGCCAGCAGGGCGACCACCACCGCCACCAGGCCCGAGATCAGGGCACCGACGAGCGGGATGAACGCGCCCAGGAACACCAGCGAGGCCAGCGGCAGCGCCAACGGGATGCCCATGATCGCCAGGCCCGTCCCGACGCCGGCCGCATCGGTCAGGGCCACCAGGAACGTCGCGCGCACGTAGCCGGTCAGCGACCCGTAGCCGGCGCGGCCCGCCTCGCTCACCCGGTCGCGGACGTCGGCCGGGAAAATCTTGGACACGTAGGCCCAGATGTTGCGGCCGCCGTAGAGGAAGAAGATCAGCGTGAACAGCACCAGCACCGCCGCGGTGACCAACTCGGTGATGGTGGCCGCGGTGGACAAGGCGCCGCTTTCCAGCTTCGCCTGGTTGTTGCGCAGCGCCTCGATGGCGGCGTTTCCGGCGTTGTCGATCTGTTCGCTGCGCAGGTGGGCCGGGCCGTGGATGAGCCACCGCCGGGTGGACTCGATGCTGCGGGTTACCTGTTCGGTCAGGCCCGGCACGCCGTCGATGAACTGGATGACGACGAACGCGAGGATGCCGCCCAGGATCCCGAACCCGCCCAGCAGCACCAACGTCACCGCCCCACCGCGGGGCAGGCCGCGCCGGTCGAGCCAGTCCACCACCGGCAGCAGCAGCGCGCTGAGCAGCAGCGCCACCAGCACCGGGACGACGATGACCTCGAGCCTCTTCACCACCCACAGCAGCGCGATCAGCGCGGCGAGGATGATCAGCAAACGCCAGGCCCAGGCTGCGGTCTTACGGACAAGGGGTTCGACCGAAGCGTCGTCGGTGTTTGCCGGCATTGGGTGAGCCTATCCGGCGGGAGGCACCGCCAAACCTGCGAAGACCCGCCCCGACACCGGGCGGGCGGGTGCGGGTCGGCACGATCCGGTTACGACTCGGCACGATCCGGTTACGACCCCGGAACTTCCAAGACACGGTCGGAGGCGCGCGGCGATCCCCGCGCCACCTGCACCGTTACCCTAAATCACGTGTCGCACGACGCACCCGCCCGCAATCTCGACTTCCCGCGCGAAGAGGCCCCGCGCGGGAAGTACTGGTGGGTCCGATGGGTGATCCTCGGCATCGTCGCGATCGTGCTTGCCGTTGAGGTCGCGCTGGGCTGGCATCAGCTGGCCAAGGCCTGGATGAGCCTGTACGAGGCGAACTGGTGGTGGCTGCTGGCGTCGGTGGTGGCGTCGGCCGCGTCGATGCACAGCTTCGCGCAAATCCAGCGCACGTTGCTCCGATCGGCCGGCGTGCACGTCAAGCAATTGCGGTCCGAGGCCGCCATCTATGCCGCCAACTCACTGAGCACCACGCTGCCCGGGGGGCCGGTGCTGTCGGCGACGTTTTTGCTTCGGCAGCAACGGCTTTGGGGCGCTTCGACGGTGGTGGCGTCGTGGCAGCTGGTGATGGGCGGCGTCCTGCAGGCCGTGGGACTGGCGCTACTGGGGCTGGGCGGGGCGTTCTTCCTCGGCGCGAAGAACAACCCGTTCTCGTTGCTGTTCACCCTGGGCGGCTTCGTCGCGTTGCTGATCCTCGCCCAGGCGGTCGCATCGCGGCCGGAGCTCATCGACGGCATCGGCTGCCGGGTGTTGTCCTGGGTCAACTCCGTCCGGGGCCGGCCCGCCGACGCCGGTCTGGACAGGTGGCGCCAGACGCTGATGCAGCTCGAATCGGTGAGCCTGGGCCGGCGCGACCTGGGGGTGGCGTTCGGCTGGTCGATGTTCAACTGGGTCGCCGACGTGGCCTGCCTCGGCTTCGCGGCGTACGCCGCCGGGGATCACGCGTCGGTCGCCGGGCTCACGGTGGCCTACGCGGCCGCCCGCGCCGTCGGCACGATACCGCTGATGCCGGGCGGGCTGTTGGTGGTGGAGGCGGTGCTGGTGCCCGGGCTGGTGTCCAGCGGCATGTCGTTGCCCAACGCGATCTCGGCCATGTTGATCTACCGGCTGATCAGCTGGTTGCTCATGTCCGCCATCGGCTGGGTGGTGTTCTTCTTCGTGTTCCGCACCGAGAACGTCGCCGTCCCGGATGACGAGGAGGCCGCGCCGGCGGCCGAACCGACGGCGCCTCAGGGCCGGCCCGCCGGCGATCCGACGGAGACCGCCCTGCAGGGCCCGTTGCCGCCCGACCGGACCGCGGAAACCGAAAGCTAGCCGGCGGTGTTGCCGCGCGGCGGACCCGACAGCGGGCTGGCGGGTGCGGCGGGACCCGTGGCGGCCGGCGGGCCGGCCAGCGGCAGCGCCCCCGCCGCGTTGCCCGGCAGGGCGGGCAGGCCACCGGCCGCGCCCCGCGCCTGCTGCATCATGCCCATCGCCTGGGGCGGCGAGATCGGCAGCTTGCACTGCAGTGACAGGTTGGTCAGCGGCTGGGCGATCGACGTCATGTCGCCGGCAACCTTGGGGTTGGCCTCGAAGTAGGACTTCAAACCGGTCATCGACTGCGGTCCCGCCTGCTGCTGCAGCATCGAGGTCATCGTCTGGTTGGTCTCCGGGTGCGAGTCCAGGTAGTCGCCCATCGACTTGGACACCGAACCGATCGTCCGAGCGACTTCGCTGGCCGCGCACGGGTCGCCGGCGCCGGTCGCCGGTGGACCCGCCAGGACCGCCAGCGCGGCACCCGGCAGGGTGGCGGCGATCAGGCCGGCGAAGATTCTGCGGCGCCCGGTCGCGGTGCCTCTCGTCATGGAAACTCCTTCACGGTTTGCGACGTCGCGCGCAGCACCGGCGCCTCGCAAACGGCTGCAATAGACGGCCTCAACGATCGCGGAGTTCCCAGGGCCCCGCGGGCCATCCGACATCCTGCCATCGCCGTCGGCGCCCCTGCCAGCCCGCGTGAGCACGTGTGAGGAAAATCCCGCCCGGTAACCGGTTCACAACTACTTGGCAGCGTCTTGGCAACAAGCCCGTCGTTGCAGCTCAGCTGCCAGAAAGCACACATGATCCACAGGCCGCTGCGGTATCCTCGCCAGCACGCGTAAGCGACACACGGGGAGTGGAGAAATCCAGCAGTTAATGATGCGCCTCAGCCGCAGCCTGCGTAAGTACCGCTGGTTGGTCTTCGGCGGCTGGTTGCTGGCTTTGGTTCCGGCGGTCTATCTGGCCCTGACGCAGTCGGGGAACCTGACCGGCGGCGGTTTTGACGTGGCCGGTTCGCAGTCGCTGCTCGTGCACGACCAGCTCGAGGAGCTCTACCACGATCAGGGCTCATCCTCGCTGGCGTTAGTCGCAGCCCCCCGCCCGGACGCCAGCTATTCCGACATCAACGATGCGGTCGCACTGCTGCGGCGGACCGCCGCCGAGCTACCCGGCGTCTCGGAGGTGCCCAACCCCGCCCAGCGGCCCCCGCAGCCGGACCGACCGTACGTGCTGTCCCTGCGGCTGGATTCGCGGAACACCAGCGACGTGGCCAAGCAGCTGCGCACCAAGGTCGGCGTCAAGGGTGATCAGGCCGGCCAGACCGCGAACGGCCGGGTGCGGTTGTACGTGATCGGGCAGGGCGCGCTGAGCGCCGCGGCGGCGCAGAACACCAAGCACGACATCGCCGCGGCCGAGCGGTGGAACCTGCCGGTGATCCTGATCGTCCTGCTGGCCGTGTTCGGCTCGCTGGCCGCCGCGGCGATCCCCCTCGCCTTGGGCGTCTGCACGGTCGTGGTCACCATGGGCCTGGTCTATCTGCTGTCGGCCTACACGACCATGTCGGTGTTCGTGACGTCGACGGTGTCCATGTTCGGGATCGCGCTCGCGGTCGACTATTCGCTGTTCATTCTGATGCGGTTCCGTGAGGAGCTGCGCTCCGGCCGCGAGCCGCGGGAAGCCGTCGACGCCGCCATGGCCACCTCGGGGCTGGCGGTGGTGCTGTCCGGGGCGACCGTCGTCGCCTCGCTCACCGGGATCTACGTGATCAATACCCCGGCGCTGAAATCCATGGCGACCGGAGCGATTCTGGCTGTCGCCGTCGCGATGCTGACGTCGACCACGTTGACCCCGGCCGCGCTGGCGACGTTCGGCCGGTCGGCCGCCAAGAGGTCGGCCTTGCTGCACTGGTCGCGGGGGCCCGAGGGCGGCCAGTCCCGGTTCTGGAACCGCTGGATCGGCTGGGTGATGCGGCGGCCGTGGATCTCGGCGCTGGCGGCGGCGCTGGTGCTGCTGGTCATGGCCGCGCCGGCGTCCTCGATGGTGCTGGGCAACAGCCTGCTGCGCCAGTTCGACTCGGCGCACGAGATCCGTGCCGGAGTGGGCGCCGCGGCCGAGGCACTGGGCCCCGGCGCGCTGGGCCCGATCCGGGTGCTGGTGACCTTCCCGGACGGCGGCGCCGCCTCCCCCGAACACGGCCAGACCATCGTCGCGATCCGGCAACGAATGGCGCAGGCGCCCAACATCGTCTCGGTGGCGCCGCCGCAATTCGCCGAAGACAACGGCAGCGCCCTGCTGTCGGCGGTGTTGTCGGTCGACCCGGAGGACATGCGCGCCCGCGAGACCGTCGGCTGGATGCGCGCGCAGCTGCCCAAGGTGCCCGACCGCGGGACGGCGCGAGTCGACGTCGGCGGCCCGACCGCGCTGATCAAGGACTTCGACGACCAGGTGTCCAAGACCGAGCCGCTGGTACTGGCGATCGTCGCGCTCATCGCGTTCGTGATGTTGCTGGTCTCGGTCCACTCGGTGTTCTTGGCGCTGAAGGGCGTCCTGATGACCTTGCTGTCGGTCGCGGCCGCGTACGGCAGCCTGGTGATGGTGTTCCAGTGGGGCTGGCTGAAGGATCTCGGCTTCGCCCAGATCAGCTCGATCGACAGCACAGTCCCGCCGCTGGTGCTGGCGATGACGTTCGGGTTGTCGATGGACTACGAGATCTTCCTGCTGACCCGCATCCGGGAACGCTTCCTGCACTCCGGCAACACCCGCGACGCGGTGGCCTACGGCGTGAGCACCAGCGCCCGCACCATCACCAGCGCGGCCCTGATCATGATCGCCGTCTTCGTCGGCTTCGCCTTCGCCGGCATGCCGCTGGTCGCCGAGATCGGCGTGGCGTGTGCGGTGGCGATCGCGGTGGACGCCACCGTGGTGCGGCTGGTGCTGGTGCCGGCGCTGATGGCGATGTTCGCCCAGTGGAACTGGTGGCTGCCGCCGTGGCTGTCCCGGGTCCTGCCGTCGGTCGACTTCGACCGGCCGTTGCCCGCGGTCGACCTGGCCGACGTGGTCGTCATCCCCGACGACATATCGGCGCTGACGGCGCCCAACGCCGACCTGCGGATGGTGATCAAGTCGGCGGCCAAGCTCAAGCACCTCGCGCCCGACGCCATCTGCGTGACCGACCCGCTGGCCTTCACCGGCTGCGGCCGCAACGGCAGCCAGCGGCAGGGCACCCTGCTGCAGTCGCCCGACCAGGACCGGGGCCGCGATCCCGGCGAGATTCCGCATCAGGTCAACATCGAGGACGAGAAGGCGGGCGCCGGCGACCGGAAGACCAACGGCCACACCAACGGCGCCTCGGGCGCCAAGAAGCGGGCCGCCGGGCTGACGTCACGCAACGGCATCGCCAAGGCGATCGTCGGGACGGACCGTCCCGTCCACCCGGTCACGTTGTGGCGGGGCCGGCTCTCGGTCGCCATCGACGCGCTGGAGAGCGACACCGACGCCGCGGACCGGCCGGTGTACGAGCGGCTGAGCCCGGTGGAGACCACCCACGTGCAGCTGCCCACGGGAGACCGGTTGCTGGTCCCGACCGGCGCCGAGACGCTGCGCCTCAAGGGCTACCTCATCATGTGCCGTAACAGCCGCCGCGATTACGCCGACTTTGCCGATATGGTTGAAACGTTGGAGCCCGAGACCGCCGCTGTGGTGCTGTCCGGAATGGACAGGTACTACTGTTGTCAGTCGCCCAGGCGGCAGTGGATCGCCAGCCAGTTGGTGCGTCGACTCGCTGATCCCGATCCCTGGGATTTCAACGACGAGCAGGGGTCCGACGCCGACGCCCACTCGGACTGGGAGGAGATCAGGCAGCGCTGCCTGTCGGTGGCCGTGGCGATGCTGGAGGAGGCGAGGTGACGTTGGCACCTGACCGACGCCCCGCGCCGCCGCAGCGGGCAACCGATCCGCGTGGTCGCGACGCCGCGCCCAACCAGGACCTCGACCAGCCGGTGGAATTCTGGCCGACCTCCGCCATTCGCGCCGCGCTGCAGGGCGGCGACATCGCCACCTGGAAGCGCATCGCCGCCGCGTTGAAGCGCGATCCGTACGGCCGGACCGCGCGCCAGGTCGAAGAGGTGCTCGAGGGCACCCGGCCCTACGGCATCTCCAAGGCGCTGTGGGAGGTGCTGGAACGGGCCCGCACCCACCTGGAGGCCAACGAACGCGCCGAGGTGGCCCGCCACGTGCGCCTGCTGATCGACCGATCGGGCCTGGCGGAGCGGGAGTTCGCCTCCCGCATCGGGGTGGCCGCCGAGGAGCTCACCGCCTATCTGGACGGCAGCACCAGCCCGTCGGCCGCGTTGATGATCCGGATGCGGCGACTGTCGGACCGGTTCGTCAAGGTGAAGTCGGCGCGTTCGGCCGAGTCCAACTGATCGTCACCTGATCGGCAGCACGTCCGCCACCAGCCAAGCGTCGTTGTGCTTGGTCAGCGCCACGCGCAGCGCCGGCGCCGACTGGCTGGGCGGTTGCCCCGGCGTGTTCTGGGTGACCCGCAGGATCACCGCCACGCTGGCCGCCGACGGCCCCAGGGCCTCGACCCCGGCCGACAGGGTGTTGGCCTCCGCGGTGACGTTGTGCTGGGCCAGCTCGGCGCTGGACTTCGCGTACTGCTCCTTGAAGGCGGCGGCGTGCTCCGGGACGATCAGCGCCGTCGCCCGGTCGATGGAGCTGTCCGGTGCTCCCGGGGTGAAGGACGCCATCGCCTCCGCCATCCCCGTGGCAACGCGAACCACGTCGCGGGAGTCGTCCTTGAATTGCCGGTCCGACCGCGTCCAGTGGGTGTATCCGGTGACCACCGCGGCCACCAGCGCCGCCGTGCACAGGAAGACGACGGCCAGCCGCAGGCCCGGCGCGTCGTCGTCGGTTCCGACGCTGACCGAATCGCGGCGCAGCAGCCAGAAATTGACACCGACGCCCTCGACGATCAGCAGCACCAGCACCGAGCACACCGACACCCACCACAGCGGCCAGCCGAGCACCAGCCCGATCGCCAGCAATGCCGCGATAGCGGCCAGCGGGGCCAGGATGTCGAACGCGACGAGGCGCCAGATGTTTCTCATCGGATCGACTCCAGACCCGAGATCATCAGCTTGCCGTCCACGTTGCACACGTCGAGCCGCAGATTCCAGTGCACCGTCTGCGGTTTGGCGCCGGCGTTCTCGCTGACCGACGTCGCGACCAGCAGCACCGAGTCCATCCGGCTCGCGAACGGCGGCAACTTGGTCGTCACCACGGGCCTCGCTACACCGGGCTGGGTGTCCAGGTCGCGGTGGACGGTCTCGACGGCCACCGCATCGATCCGGCCGACGCTCTTGGACTGCAGCTTCCCCACCACCTGGCGGTACGGCTGCATGGCGGCGTCGAAGTCGGTGTTGAGTTCGCCAACCGTCCCGTCGTGCAGTCGCTGCAGGCTGCTGTCGACGTTGCCGCTGTTCATGTTGATCAGCACACCCGTCCAGTCCGCGGCGGTCTGCATGACGCGGGTGAGGTAACGGCGTTCGGCGGTGTCGTCGCGGTGCCCCGACCACAGGAAGAACCCGAAGACGATCGCCGCCACCGACAGCGCACCCAGCACGGCCGACGCGATGCCGTAGGGGGAGAACATCGGGCCGCCCGCGGTGTCGGGCTCGTCGGAGTCCTCGTCGAGGGCGTCGTCGGGGCCGGCGACTTCCGCCTCTTCCGGGGTCGTTGGCTCGGTGGGCTGGCCGTCGGACATGGCCCGATCGTTGCATCCGACAAAGATGGAAGGATGGCGGGGTGACTGTAGAGGCCATTCGCTCGGGCATCGACCTGAGCCACGTCGACGCCGAGACCCGCCCCCAAGACGACCTGTTCGGCCATGTCAACGGCCGCTGGCTGGCCGAATACGACATCCCGGCGGACCGGGCGACCGACGGCGCGTTTCGCCACCTGTTCGACCGCGCCGAAGAGCAGGTGCGCGACCTGATCATCGAGGCCAGCGAGACGGGCGCCGCGCGGGGCAGCGACGAGCAACGCATCGGCGACCTGTACGCCAGCTTCCTGGACGAGGCCGCCATCGAGCGCCGCGGCCTGCGGCCCCTGCTCGACGAGCTGGCCACCATCGACGCGGCCGCCGACACGGACGCCTTGGCCGCGGCGATGGGTGCGCTGCAGCGCACCGGGGTGGGCGGTGGCGTCGCGCTCTACATCGACACCGACGCCAAGAACTCGGCCCGGTATCTGGTGCACTTCACCCAGTCCGGCATCGGGTTGCCCGACGAGTCCTACTTCCGCGATGAACAGCACGCCGAGGTGCTCGCGGCCTACCCCGGCCACATTGCTCGGATGTTCGGGCTGGTGTACGGCGGCCCGTCCGAAGCGCACGCCGAAACCGCGGCCCGCATCGTCGCGCTGGAGGGCAAGCTGGCGGCCGCGCACTGGGATGTGGTCAAGCGCCGCGACGCCGACCTCAGCTACAACCTGCGGACCTTCGCGGATCTGCAGGCCGAGGGCAAGGGCTTCGACTGGGGCGGCTGGGTGAACGCGTTGGGCGGCACACCGCAGGAGTTGGCGGAAGTCGTTGTGCGCCAACCCGATTACCTCACCGCGTTTGCCACCCTGTGGGTCGGCGGCGACCTGGCGGATTGGAAGGATTGGGCCCGGTGGCGGTTGATCCGCGCCCGCGCTGCCTGGCTGACCGACGAGCTGGTCGCGGCGGACTTCGACTTCTACGGCCGCCTGCTCACCGGGGCCGAGCAGATCCGGGAACGCTGGAAGCGGGCGGTGTCGCTGGTGGAGAGCCTGATGGGCGACGCGGTGGGAAAGCTCTACGTGCAGCGGTATTTCCCGCCGGACGCCAAGGCCCGCATCGACGCGCTGGTCGACAACCTGAAGGCCGCGTACCGCCAGTCCATCAACGAGCTGGAGTGGATGACGCCGCAGACCCGGGAACGGGCGCTGGCCAAGCTGGACAAGTTCGTCGCCAAAGTCGGCTACCCGGCGAAGTGGCGTGACTACTCCAAGCTGGAGATCGACCGCGACGACCTCTACGGCAACTTCCAGCGCGGCTACGCCGTCAACCACGACCGCGAGCTGGCCAAGCTGGGCGGGCCGGTCGACAAGGACGAATGGTTCATGACGCCCCAGACGGTCAACGCCTACTACAACCCCGGGATGAACGAAATCGTCTTTCCCGCAGCCATTCTGCAGCCGCCGTTCTTCGACCCCGAGGCCGACGACGCCGCCAACTATGGCGGGATCGGCGCGGTGATCGGGCACGAGATCGGGCACGGCTTCGACGACCAGGGTGCCAAGTACGACGGCGATGGCAACCTGGTGGACTGGTGGACCGACGCCGACCGCACCGAATTCGGCGCCCGCACCAAGGCTCTCATCGAGCAGTACGACGCATACAACCCCCGCGCGTTGGGCGAGGGCCACCACGTGAACGGCGCGTTCACCGTCGGGGAGAACATCGGCGACCTGGGCGGGTTGTCGATCGCCCTGCTGGCCTACCAGCTGTCGCTCAACGGCCGGCCCGCACCCGTCATCGACGGCCTCACCGGCGTGCAGCGCGTGTTCTACGGCTGGGCCCAGGTGTGGCGCACCAAATCCCGTCAGGCGGAGGCGATCCGGCGATTGGCCACCGATCCCCATTCCCCGCCCGAGTTCCGCTGCAACGGCGTCATCCGCAACATGGACGCCTTCTACGACGCCTTCGAGGTGTCCGAGGACGACGCCTTGTTCCTCGAACCGCAGCGCCGGGTCAGGATCTGGAACTGACGGCTACGTCCACCGGCTCGATCCTGGCGGGCACGTGCTTGTGCCACGGCGTGCCCGCGTAAGGGTCACGCCCCATTGGGTCGAGGTGAGCGCGTTGGGGGCGACGCCCGCAACCAGGGTATGCCCGTCGCCGTCGACATAGTCGAGCCCAAACCCAGTTGGGCAGGGCTGCATGTCCGGCCAGCATGGTCTCGGTGATCTCGACGGTGGCCTCGGCGCTTCCGGCCGCGGTGCTGATGCGGGCCCGGCATCCCTCGACGAGTCCCAGGGCTAGTTCATCCAGTCGGCGGAGCCGTCGTTCTTCTTGTAGTTGCCGCCGCTGGAGTTCTTTACGACGATCGGGTCGCCCGGACCGAAGTTGTCGAAGAACCACTTGGCGTTGGCGGGGCTGATGTTGATGCAGCCGTGGCTGACGTCGCGCTTGCCCTGATCGTCCACCGACCAGGGCGCGCTGTGCACGTAGTCGCCGACGTTGTCGAAGCGGACCGCGTCCTCCACCGTCACCTTGTAGCCGTAGGTCGAGTTGACCGGAACCCCATAGGTCGAGGAGTCCATCACCACCGACGCCTTCTTGTCCTGCACGTAGTAGGTGCCGTTGGGGGTCTGGTGGTTACCGGACGTCATCCCCATCGACATCGGGAAGGTCTTCTCCACGGTGCCGTTACGGGTGATGGTCAACTGGTGGGTGGAGTCGTCGGCCGTGGCGATCAGCGTGTCGCCGGTCTGGAAGTTGGTCACGGTGCCGCCGGCGTCGACGGTCACCGCGGTGTGCGCGGGCCAGAAATTGATTGGGCGCCAGCGCAGCTGGGTCGGCGTCATCCAGTAGAACTTGCCCGGGACCGGCGGGACCGACGAGACGTGCACGGCGGCGATCGCGGCGCCGGCGTCGTCCACGGGTCCGGGGAAGTTGATGATGATCGGCTGGCCCACCCCCACGGTCGAGCCGCCCTTGGGCACGAAAGAGGGCGGCCCGAACGGCGCCGTGCCGGTGAACGGGGTGGGGTTCTGCCCGTCGGCCGAGGCCGCCGCCGGCTGCGCCCACCGCCGAAGCCGCGCTCAACACCAGCGCCAGCCCCGTCACAGAAGCCAATCCGGCTGCGGTCAGGGCGGCCGAAAGCCTCCCTCGCGTCCAGCCCGACATATGCATCCCTCCACGCTCGAGTTCCTGACACAGTGTGGCACAGGGGGCACGCCAGCTAACAAATTCGACGCCGCGCGGCGGCCGGTTGCACCGGCATTTGCGCCGTTGAACTGCCCAGCTATGAATCGCGTGAGCTTGTCGGCGCAACGTCGAACGCGTGACGGTTGGCCGCCGTGCCGACCAGCGCCAACGCCATCAAGCCGGCCGACGCGGCCAGCATGAGGACGACGTTGCGTTCATAGAGCAGGCCGCCCGCCAGCGCGCCCGCCATGATGCCCACCTGGAACGCCGTCACGTACAGCCCCGACGCCCCGTCGGGATCGTCGGCCCCGCTGCGCATCGCCGCGGACTGCATCATCGGCGAGACCGCGGTGGCCATCGCTCCCCAGAGCACGATCGCGGCCGTCCCGATCAGGGCCGCCACGGCGGCGGGCCGGCCCCCCAGCGCCAGCGCGGTCAGCACGACGAACGCGGCCGTCAAACCGGCCATGCATCCGATGATCGCGCCCTTGGGCCGACGGTCGAGGGGCCGCGCCACCAGGCCGACAGCCAGCACCCCCGCGGCGCCGTAGGCGGCCAGCACCCACGCCAGGTTCGGGCCGCGCACACCGACGACTTCCCGGATGATCTCCACGATGTAGGTGTAGGAGACAAAGTGGCCGGTCACGCCGACCATGGTGATGATGCTGACGATGATCAGCCGGCGGTTGCGGTGGTGCCGCGACCGCGGGCCAACACACTTGAGCTGGTCCTCGGTGAGCACCATCTCCGGCAGCATCACCCGGGCCGCCACCGTGACGACGGCGGCCGCCACGGTCACGCACACCACCGCCACGCGCCAGCCCCACATCAGGCTCATGGCCGCGGTCAGCGGGCTTCCGACCACCAGGGCGAGGCTCGTTCCGACGTAGATCGACATCGTCGCGCGGCCGGCGTGGCTCGGCGGCACCAAGCGGGTGGCGATCGGGGCGATGACCGACCACAGCAGGCCGTGGGTGATCGCGCAGAGCACCCGGCCGGCGGCCAGCACCGCGAAGGTGGGCGCCACGGCCGAGATCAGCTGCGAGACGGTCAGGCAGGTCAGGCTCGCCACCAGCACCCGGCGGCGCGGCAGATGGGCGGTCCAGCGCACCAGCGGGATGGTGGTCAGGGCGGCCACCAGGGCGTACCAGGACAGCAGCGTGCCCACCACGACCAGGCTGACGTGCAGGTTGCGGGCGATGGCCGGCAAAGCGCCGACGGGCAGGATCTCGGCGGTGACATAGGTGAAGGCCGCGGCGGCCAGCACAACGAGCTGAGCCGCGATCCGTGGGGTCCACGTTCGCGCGGCAGCATTCGTTTCGGCAGTCATGGCGTCGGTATCGGCCGGGCTACCCAATTCTTGGGTTGTCGCGCCTAATGCGATCACACTGCCTTACCGTACGGACCGCAACTGCGGCTCCCCCCTTGTCAGGGCCGGAACGCAGGTCTCAACTAGGTACCAATCAGGAACGGACCAGCCGCGCGATGGCGGCGGAGGCCTCGGCGAGCTTCTCATCGGCGTCGTCCCCGCCCTCGGCCACGGCCCGGGTGACGCAGTGGTTCAGGTGCTCGTCCAGCAAATTCAACGCGACCGACCGCAGCGCGCTGTTGACGGCGCTGATCTGGGTGAGGACGTCGATGCAGTACTTGTCTTCCTCGATCATCCGCGCGATGCCGCGCACCTGTCCCTCGATGCGCCGCAGCCGCTTGGCGTAGTTGTCCTTCTGCTGCGAATATCCGTGCGCGTTCGTCATCCGTCCTTCACCTCTGCCCCTATGCGCGCCCGCCGCGCGTGCCGGGCCGGCGTCACCCCAACCACTTTATACCCCGCCCGGGTATGACCCGCGCATTTGCCGTCGGGCCAGGTCACGCATACTTACACGATGGCCACAGCACGCGATACGAGCGCAGTCACCGACATCAAACCCCGCAGTCGTGACGTCACCGACGGCCTGGAGAAGGCCGCCGCCCGCGGCATGTTGCGGGCGGTAGGCATGGGTGACGAGGACTTCGCCAAGCCGCAGATCGGGGTGGCGTCGTCGTGGAACGAGATCACGCCGTGCAACCTCTCGCTGGACCGGCTCGCCAAGGCGGTCAAGGAGGGGGTCTTCGCGGCCGGCGGCTTCCCGCTGGAGTTCGGCACCATCTCGGTGTCCGACGGGATCTCGATGGGCCATGAGGGCATGCACTTCTCGCTGGTGTCGCGCGAGGTGATCGCGGACAGCGTCGAGACCGTGATGCAGGCCGAGCGCCTCGACGGCTCGGTGCTGCTGGCCGGCTGCGACAAGTCCCTGCCCGGCATGCTGATGGCCGCCGCGCGCCTGGACCTGGCGGCAGTCTTCCTGTACGCAGGTTCCATCCTGCCGGGGCGGGCCAAGTTGTCCGACGGGACCGAGCGCGAGGTCACCATCATCGACGCGTTCGAGGCCGTGGGCGCGTGCGCCCGCGGCTTGATGCCCCGCGAGGACGTCGACGCCATCGAGCGCGCGATCTGCCCCAGTGAGGGTGCCTGCGGCGGCATGTACACCGCCAACACGATGGCCAGCGCCGCGGAGGCCCTCGGCATGTCGTTGCCCGGCAGCGCGGCGCCCCCGGCCACCGACTACCGCCGCGACGGGTTCGCCCGGCGCAGCGGCCAGGCTGTCGTGGAGCTGCTGCGGCGCGGCATCACCGCCCGCGACATCCTGACCAAGGAGGCGTTCGAAAACGCCATCGCGGTGGTGATGGCGTTCGGCGGCTCGACCAACGCCGTGTTGCACCTGCTGGCGATCGCGCACGAGGCCGACGTCGAGCTGACGCTCGACGACTTCAGCCGGATCGGGTCGAAGGTTCCGCACCTGGCCGACGTCAAACCGTTCGGCCGCCACGTCATGTCGCATGTCGACCAGATCGGCGGTGTGCCGGTGGCGATGAAGGCGCTGCTGGACGCGGGCCTGCTGCACGGGGACTGCCTGACGGTGACTGGCCAGACCGTGGCCGAGAACCTGGCCGCGATCGACCCACCCGACCCCGACGGCAAGGTGCTGCGGGCGCTGGACAATCCCATCCACCCGACCGGCGGCATCACGATCCTGCGCGGGTCGCTGGCACCCGAGGGCGCGGTGGTCAAGTCCGCCGGCTTCGACTCTGACGTGTTCGAGGGCACGGCAAGGGTTTTCGACGGCGAGCGGGCCGCGCTGGACGCCCTCGAGGACGGGACGATCACCAAGGGCGACGCCGTGGTGATCCGCTACGAGGGCCCCAAGGGCGGGCCCGGCATGCGCGAAATGCTCGCCATCACCGGCGCGATCAAGGGCGCCGGACTGGGCAAGGACGTGCTGCTGCTGACCGACGGCCGCTTCTCCGGCGGAACGACCGGCCTGTGCGTGGGGCACATCGCGCCCGAGGCGGTCGACGCCGGGCCGATCGCATTCCTGCGCGACGGCGACCCGATCCGCCTGGACGTCGCGAACCGGGTGCTCGACGTGCTGGTCGATCCGGACGAATTCGATTCCCGCCGAGCGGGTTTCACCCCTCCACCGGCGCGCTACAAGACGGGCGTACTGGCCAAGTACGTCAAGCTGGTGAGCTCGGCGGCGATCGGCGCGGTCTGCGGATAGTCCCGATCGCCGCCTGGCTCAACGGGTTTGGCGATTATGCGTGGGCGGCCGCCGCGCGCGTGCGCCTACCGAAGTAGGTGGCGTTGAGGCCCAGCACCGTCAGCAACGCACCTGCGACGACGTTCGACCACAACGTGCCGGCGGTCAGCGCGACGTCCCGCAGGATCCACGGCGAGACGATGGCCCACACGCCGAGCGCCGGCATCGTCCAGGTCAGGCCGTGTGCGCGGTCTAGCGCCGTTGCGAACCCGTACGCCAGGAACGCCGCCGCGATCCCGACGATCAGGTCGGACGTGGCAAGCGATGCCGTCGCGCCGAAGCCCACCATCCACGGTGACGCGGCCACGTACAGGCCCGTCAGCAGCGCCAGCCCGAAGGTGACGTGCGCACTCATCGACTCGGCGGCGCGGTCGTAGCCCGCCCGCAGAGCCAACAAATCCGGGTGGTGATCGATTGATGAATGGACTGTACTCATTTTGTGACCTTTCTGTTATGCAGCAAGCCTTTTGAGCCGGCTGCACCCATCCATCTGCGATCAAGATTACGCCCGGCCGGTGCGCGCCAGCAATGACATCCGCGCCGTCCGGAGCCGGCCGCCGAGGGGAAATTGACCGGCCGCGTAGCGTCGTAAGACATGGACATCGCCGACCGCCTGCGCCTTGACGTTCCGGTGGCGCAGGCCGGCATGGGCGGTGGGCTGGCGGGTGCGGCGCTGGCGGCCGCGGTCGCCGAAGCGGGCGGCCTGGGCACCCTGGGCCTGGCCACGCCCCGCCAGCTGCGCGCGGCCATCGACGAGGTCCGCGAGCGGGCCCGGGGCCGCGCGGTCGCGGTGAACCTGTTGATGCCCTTCGTTCACCGCGCGCACGTTGCGGTCTGTGTCGAGACCGGCGTCGACGTGGTCGTGCTGGCGTTCGGCGAAAAGCGGGGGCTCGTCGCGCACCTTCGCGACGCCGGCATCTTCGTGTTCGTGATGGTCGGCACCGCGGCGCAGGCGGGCGCCGCGATCGGTTGGGGCGCTGACGGTTTGATCGCTCAGGGCCGCGAGGCCGGCGGCCACCTCGTCGGGACCATGCCGGCGCTGCAGTTCCTGCCGCGGGCGCTCGCGGCGGCCGGCCGCCGCCCCGTCTTTCTCGCCGGCGGCATCGCCACCGGCGCCGACACCGCGGCCGCCCTGGCCGCGGGCGCGGGTGGGGTCGTCGCGGGTACGCGGTTCCTCATGACGCACGAGGCCAACGCCAACCGGGAATACCAGCGGCGAGTGGCCAACGCGGACAAGACGATCGAGACCAACCTGTTCGGCCTGAGCTGGCCGCTGCGTCATCGCGTCGTGCCCAACGCCGCAACGCTGCGCTGGTGCCGCGACGACGGCTGGGCGAAGGCCTTACCGGCGGCCATCAACTCGGCCAGCCGCCCCCTGACCGCGCTGGGCTACTTCGACGCCGGCGCCTTGATGCGTCTGCAGTCGCCGACCCGGCCGTTGCTCACGCCGCTCGCGCCGCTCGCCACCATGCCCGATGCATGGGTGGACCGTTCGGCGCTGTACGCCGGTGAAACCGCGCTTCGCATCCGCGAACTCACCTCCGCCGCACAGGCGGTCGCCGAGCTCAGCCCGCGTTAGCGCACCAGCGCGAGCGCGAAACCGTCCCAGCGCTTGGCGCCGACCGTCTGGATCACCGCCGTGTCCAGCCGTGGGTGCTCACCCATCAGCTGCAACGTCTGGCGCACCGCGTCCGCCTGGGCGTTGCCTTGCGGCTCGAGGATCTGGCCCTCTCGAATTACGTTGTCCACCACGATGAGTGCGCCGGGACGGGCCAGCCGGACCGCCCAGTCCAGGTACGCGACGTAGTTCTCCTTGTCGGCGTCGATGAACACCAGGTCGAAGGGACCGCCGTCCACCGTCGGCAACGTGTCCAGTGCGGCGCCGACGATCACGTCCACCCGGTCGGCGAGGCCCGCCCGCTCCAAGTTGGCCCGGGCCACCTCGGCGTGCCTGGGCTCGTATTCCAGGGTCACCACCCGGCCCTGCGGGCCGGCGCCGCGCGCCAGCCAGATGGTGCTGTAGCCGCCCAGCGTGCCGATCTCAAGGATGCGCTGCGCCTGGATGGCACCGGCCAGCAGGCTCAGAAACTTGCCCTGCTGGGCCGACACGGCGATCTGCGGCAGGCCGGCCGCGTCGCTGGCCTGTACCGCCGCGCTCAGGGCCGGGTCGTCGCCGACCACGGTGTCGTTGAGGAAGTCGTCGACGTCTTGGGGGGTTGGTTTCTGGGTCATGCCACAACGCTAGCCGCGCGGGAGCCGACGGCGCGATCGGTATCGGAGCGGTCACGGCCATTTACCAGATACCCATGGGGGGTATAAAGTGGGCGGCGTGGCCGATCACAGCCGCAGAAGTCCACGACAAGGAAAAGGTGAGCGAAATGGCAAATTACGAAGCAGGCACGGAGCTGACCTGTGGCCACGAGGGCTGCGGGTGTCGCGTTCGTATCGAGGTGCCCTGCCACTGCTCCGGTTCGGGTGAGCCGTACCGCTGCACCTGCGGCGACGAGCTGACGCCGGTCAAGTAGTCCGCGCGCCGGTCGTCCGTTCGGGCCGGATCCTTCGCGCTTCAGCGTCGAGTGTGCGTCCAGGGCGGCGACACGCCGGGGAACCCCACCCTGAGCGCACAGCCAAAGCCCTGCACGCACACTCGACGGCGGTCGCCGATCAGCGTCCGAACGTACGGCCGGCGAGCTCGGCCGTCGCCTCCAGCCGCGGGGTGACCGCCGAGGCGCTCACCGCCACCCGGTGATCGCCCGCGGTGATACGCCAGCCACCCACGCCGCGGTCGTAGCGCGCGAGCAGGCGCGGGTCCGCCTCGATGGTGACCCGGCGGGCGGCGCCCGGCTCGAGCTCGACCCGCTCGAACCCCAGCAACCGCAGGCATCGCCCGCCCGGGGCCGCGGTCAGGTACAGCTGCGGGACGTCGGCGCCCGCGCGGTCACCGACGTTGACGACGGTGAAACTCGCGGTGACCGTGTTCCCGCCGCCCACCACCAGATCGCGGTAGTCGAAGTCGGTGTAGGACAGCCCGTGACCGAAGGCGAACATCGGGGCCTCGCCGGTGGCGGCGAACCAGCGGTAGCCGACATCCGATCCCTCGGTGTAGTCGATCGTGGTCGGCTCGCCCCACTCGGCGCCCAGGCCCGGCAGCTCCGGGCGGGGCGTCTGTCCCAGGTCGACCGGAAACGTGATCGGTAACCGGCCCGACGGGTTGGCCTGGCCGGCAAGGATTTCCGTGATCGCCCGGCCGCCGGCCTGCCCCGGATACCAGGCCTGCACAATCGCCTGCACCGAGTCCCGCCAGGGCATGGTCACCGGATTGCCGGTCTCGAGCACCACCACGGTGTTGGGATTGGCGGTGGCCACGGCGGTGATCACCTCGTCCTGCCCCCACGGCAGCGTCAGGTCGGGAATGTCGAACCCCTCCCCTTCGGCGCGGACGGCGAACACCAGCGCGATGTCGGCGTTGCGCGCCGCCAGCGCCGCCTCCGCGGGGTTGATGCCGGGATCGAAATCGATTCGGGCATGCGGGAATTGCTTGCGCAGCTCGTCCAGCGGGCTCGACGGCAACAGCTGCAGCTTGCGCAGGCCGGCCTCCAGTCCCGCGCCGCCGATCGGTATCACGGCCGCGTAGCCGCCCGGCGGGACGACGGCACTCGACCCGTAGCCGGCCGGCACCCCGACGTGTGCATATCCGCCGATGACGGCGATCCGGGCGGACGCCTCCGGCGCCAGCGGCAGCAGCCCGCGGTTGGTCAACAGCACGATCCCCTGCCGGGCGATCCGCAACGCGATCTCGTTGTGGGCGGCCATGTCCGGTACGGGCGCGACTTCGGCCCGGTCTTCGGCCCGGTCGATGCCGACCGCGAACATCGATCGCAGAATCCGCCGGACCATGTCCGAGAGCCGTTCGCCGGTCAGCCTGCCGTCGGCATGGGCGGCACGCAGGGGCGCCCCGAACGCCTCCGCCTGCCACAGCAGCGCGTCGAGTTGGGCCCCGCATTCTTGGTCGAGCCCGCCCAGCGCGCACTCCCAGGACGGGGTGGCCCCCCAGTCGGACATCACCCAGCCGCGGTACCCCCAGGCGCCCTTGAGCACCTGGTTGACCAGGACGTCGTTGGCGGCGGCATACGTGCCGTTGACCTTGTTGTAGGCGGTCATCACGGCGCCCGGCTGCGAACGCTCGATGGCCAGCTCGAAGGCCAGCAGGTCGGATTCGCGATGCGCACCGGGATCGATGACCGCGTCCAGGAAGTGCCGGTTGGTCTCGTTGCAGTTCAGGGAGTAGTGCTTGACCGTCGAGATGACCTGCTGTTGCTGGATCCCGTGGACCGATTCCGCGGCCATCGTCGCGGTCAAAAGCGGGTCCTCGGACAGGTATTCGAAGTTGCGGCCGTTGCGCGGGTCGCGCACGAGGTTCATGGCTCCGGCGAGCTGCACGTTGAACCCGCGGCTGCGGGCCTCCCGGCCGATCACCTCGCCCGCGGCGCGCGCGAGGGGCGGGTCGAAACTGGCGGCCAGCGCCAGACCGGCGGGCAGCGCGGTCGCGGTGTCGCCCGGCCGGTAGCCCGGGTTGGTCACCCCGAGGCCGGCGTCGCTCATCAGCAACGCCGGGACGGCCAGGCGGGGCACGCCGGGGACGTAACCCGCGCTCATCGGGACGTCCGGCGGGATGCGCCCGTCGCGCAGCGGCCACATCTCCCCCGCGCCCATCACGCCGACCAGCAGCGCGAATCGCTCGTCATCGGTCAGCCGGGCTTCGACCTCGCGCGCCCGGGCGTCGGCGTCGCCGGACGAGCTCACCGCACACCCTCTTTGGCGTAGACGACGCGCAGCACGTGCCCGAGCTCGGGGCCCATCACCAGCTCCGCCAGTTCGCCGAAGGTCGCGACGAACTCCGGCCCGTGCGGCGGCTCGACCTGGCACAGGTGGTGCGCGACTTCGTGGAGCACCACCAGCTCGCGCAGCGCCCAGTCGGCGGTGTCGCGGTCGGGCACCGCGATAACCCCTGCGCCGTCGCGGTATTCGTAATGGGCCGCCGTCGCGGCCCGCCGCGGCCGCACGCGCAACGGCGGGACGGAGGGCCAACGCCGGCGCACCGACGGCAACGCGAGCACGTCGTCAACATAGCGCTGCACGGCCGAAACGGAGCCGAATCGCGCCTCAGGCGGCAGGGTGAGCTGCGCACCGAAGAAGTCCACGGCGCGCGACCCGTGCTCGGCGGCGCGGTCGAACAGCGTCCGGACGAACTCCTCGGCCGCGTACACCTTCGCTCGCTGGGAGTCCCGCGTAGCCGACGGCCCGGGGCTCACCGGCCCAGCGGGGTGCGCGCGCCGGGCAGTTCCGGACTGTTGCCCAGCCGCGCCCGCCGGCCCGCCCGGTCACCCGCGCGCCGCGCCGCCGAGGAGTAGCCGGCCGTCGCCCGACTGACCTGGTAGGTGCCGCGCGCCTTCGAAGCGCCCCGGTAGTAGTCGTGCAGCTCGACATCCTTGTCCCGCAGCGCAATAGCGGTGCCCGGTAGGCGCCGACGATCCTTGGTGGCCTCGCGCCGGGCCTCGTCGCGCGCCTCCGCCAGCCGCTGGCCCACCCGCGCCCCGAAGGCCAGCTGAAAGTTCAGCCGCGCGGTGATGGTCGGTGTGGGCCGGTGCGCGCCCGACGCGAGGTAGGCGTCCGACGCCCGCACCATCTGGACCACCAGGCTGGCGTAGAGCGCGTGGGTGGCGTCGATGTCCTCGGCGAACCCATAGGCGTACACGAACGTCGAGTTGGACGCCACGTCGCAGCGCACGTCGTTCGCACGAGCGATCAGCACGAACAGCTGCACATACGTGCGCAGACCCTTGGTGCCCGCGTTTCCGATCGTGATGGTGCGCTGCGTCGGGGCCTGGGCCGGCGAGCGGGTGGCCGCATGGGACCGCGCCACCGCCAGGTCGATGGAGGACGCCGTCGCCAGCCGCTGGGCGGCGCTCATGAAAGCGTCCGCCTCGTGCGGGTTGTCCGTGCCCTCGGCCTGACGCAACAGTGCGGCGATGCGGGCCAGCATTTTGTCGTCGGTCATGTGCGCCAAACTACTCAAGCGATACGACAGCTTCGCCTCAGAGCCGCGCGGTGATCCACGAGACGACGTCGCCCAGCACCTGCTCGCGCTCCGGCTCGTTGAAGACCTCGTGGTAAAGCCCCGGGTAGACCTTCAGTTCGACGTCCGTCGACCCCACGCACTCGACCAGGCGCCGGCTGCCCGCGACCGAGATCAGGCGGTCCTCGGAGCCGTGCACCACCAGCAGCGGCGCGGTCAGCGCCGGCGCGCGCTGCGGCATAGTCTCGCCGACCTGAAACAGGACCCGGCCGATCCCGGCCGGGACCTTGCCGTGGTAGACCAGCGGGTCGCTCTTGTAGGCCGCCACCACCTCGGGGTCCCGGGAAATCGCGTCGACGTCCAGCTCCTGCACCGGCAGCCCGGGCACCACCGCGCCGAGCACCCGGGCGGCCAGGACCATTAGCGGCGACACCTGATCCTGGGCCGCCACGGCGGGGCCCGACAGCACCATCAGGTCGTAGTCGTCCGGGCGCTCGACGCCGTAGGCGAACACGATGGCGCCACCCATGCTGTGCCCGAGCACGACGCACTTGAGGCCCGGATGCTCGCGGGTGGCGATGCGGACCAGGCTGTCGAAGTCGGCGGTGTACTCGGAGATGTCCCGCACCAGCACCCGCTTGCCGTCCGAGCGGCCATGCCCACGGTGATCCAGCGCGTAGGTACCCAGGCCCGCCGCACCGAAACACCGTGCGACGTGGTCGTAGCGGCGGGCGTACTCGCCGAGGCCGTGGGAGAGGACCACCACCGCCCGCGGCGCCGTGTCGGGCGTCCAGACGTCGTAAACGATGCGCACGCCGCCGAATCCGTCGAAGTTCCGTTCGTCGCGGTTCACTGCACGGTCCTAGTCATTAGGGGCAGCGTAATGGCTCTCGGCGCAGGTCGCCCCGCCAGACACTGTCGTAGGCTCTCCCATTGTGGGGCTGCTTGCGCAAAATACCGCCGACTCAGAACTCGTCCCCGCGGCGGGCGGGGATTTCTCGGCACACGCCGAGCCGTACCGTCGTGAGCTGCTGGCGCACTGTTACCGGATGACCGGGTCGTTGCACGACGCGGAGGATCTGGTTCAGGAGACGTTGCTGCGGGCGTGGAAGGCCTACGACCGCTTCGAGGGCAAGTCCTCGATGCGGACGTGGCTGCATCGCATCGCCACCAACACCTGCCTGACCGCGCTGGAGGGGCGGCAACGCCGGCCGCTGCCGACCGGCCTGGGCGCACCCAGTTCCGACCCGACCGCCGAGCTCCACGAGCGCCGCGAGGTGCCCTGGCTGGAGCCGCTGCCGGACCTGGCCAACGACCCGGCCGACCCGTCGGTCATTGTCGGGTCGCGTGAGTCGGTGCGGTTGGCTTTCGTCGCTGCGCTGCAACACCTTTCGCCCCGGCAGCGGGCGGTGCTGTTGCTGCGCGACGTGCTGCAGTGGAGGGCCGCCGAAGTCGCCGAGGCGATCGGCACCACCACGACCGCCGTCAACAGCCTGCTGCAGCGGGCCCGATCCCAGCTCGACGCGGTGGGCCCCAGCCAGGGCGACCGGTTGGACGCGCCGGATTCCCCGGAAACGCAGGATCTGTTGGCCCGCTACATCGCCGCCTTCGAGACTTACGACATCGACCGCCTGGTGGAATTGTTCACCGCCGAGGCGATCTGGGAGATGCCACCGTACGCCGGCTGGTACCGGGGCGCGCGGGACATCGTCACCCTCATTCATCAACAATGCCCCGCCGAGTCCCCCGGCGACATGCGGCTGTTGCCGCTGGTCGCCAACGGCCAGCCCGGCGCCGCCATGTACATGCGCGCCGGTGAAATCCACGTGCCCTTCCAATTGCACGTGCTCGACGTGCGGGGTGACCGGGTGTCGCACGTGGTGGCGTTCCTCGACGAGGCGTTGTTCGCGAAGTTCGGGCTGCCCGGTTCGCTGTGACGGATGCGCCCGAGATCACACCCGCGCCCGGGCGGCCGCGCCTGTTGTTGGGCTCGTACGCCCTCGCCGAGGTGGGCTACACGGCGAGGGAGTTCTTCGTGTCCGGGACGGCCACCTCCTACGCGCCCACGGCGCCGCTCGCGCACGACGGGCAGTGGAGCGTGTCGCCCTCGGGCACGGCGGATTACACCACCCGAGTCGTGGTGCTGACGCCGACGGATCCGGCGCGGTTCAACGGCACGGCGCTGGTGGAGTGGCTCAACGTGAGCGGCGGCATCGACGCGCCCGCGGTGTGGATGATGGGGCACCGGGAAATCGTGCGCGCAGGTTACGCGTACCTCGCGGTCTCGGCGCAGAAGGTGGGCGTTGACGGCGGCGCGAGCCTGCTCGGCGTGGACATGTCGCTGAAAAGCCAGGACCCGGCCCGCTACGCGCCGCTGCACCACCCCGGCGACGCCTTCGCCTACGACATCTTCTCCCAGGTCGGCGGGCTCGTCCAAACCGCCTGGGACACCCGCGTTTTGGGTGAGCTGCGCGCCCAACGCGTGATCGCGCTGGGCGAGTCGCAGTCCGCCATGTTCCTGACCACCTACGTCAACGCCGTCGACCCGTTGGCCCAGACGTACGACGGGTTTTTCGTTCACTCCCGCTTCGGCCCCGCGGCCCCGCTCGACGGGGCGTCCATCTTCGACGACGCCGGCGCACCGCAGGCCGTCGCATTTCGCCCGGACCTGCGGGTGCCGTTGCTGACGATCATCACCGAAACCGACCTGTTCGGTGGCGCCCGGGAGGGCTACTACTTCGCGCGTCAGCCCGACAACCCATGGCTGCGGGTCTGGGAGATTCCCGGGGCCGCGCACGCCGACAACTACACCATCCAGGTGGCACCCATCGACAGCGGCTCGGCGCCGCTGGCGGACCTCGTCGCCGCGTACGCGCCCACGAACACGCTGATGGGCCAGCAACTTTCACATCACATCAACTTCGCCCCGCAACACCACTACGTGGTGCAGGCGGCGCTCGCCGCGCTGAACACGTGGGTGCGCGGCGGCCCGCCCGCGCCCGGAGCGGCGCCCATGCAGGTGCGCGATGCCTATGGGCCGCAACCCGTTCCGGATGCCAACGGCCTGGCTCAGGGCGGCGTCAGAACTCCGTGGGTGGACGTGCCGGTGGCGCGAACCTCGGGTCGCGGCGGCGACGAAGGCGTCATGGCCGCGCTGTTCGGCTCCGGGGAACTCTTCGACGTCGACACGTTGCGCCTGCTCTACCCGGGCGGCGTCGCCGAGTACCTGGAACGCTTCACCGCCGCGCTCGACGCGTCGATCCGATCAGGCTTCATCCTGGCCGCCGACCGGGCCGAGATCCTCGAGCTGGCCGCCGCGGCCTATCCCGGCGACCGGCCTTAGAACAGCCGGCTGTCCGGCGGCGGCCCCGCCACCGGGCGGACCAGTCCGGCCCCGGTGACCAGCGGCAGGTCCAGCGCCGAGAGCAGCCCGGGCGGGGCCGCGCAGACCGCCGGGATGGAGTTGACCATCCGGGATGCCCCCGCGATGCGCGCACCCAGGTCGTGGTCGTGGTCTTCGGCCATCTCGAATTCGCAGCGCATGGTCGGCGATCCCTCGATCTCCACCCGGTAGAGGCCGCGGCCGGAGGCCTGCCCGTAGCCGAGGTCCTTCGGCGGGATCGAAATGTGGGGCTGCGGCCAGTCCGGGGCGATGTCGTCGCGCATCCGGGTCACGTGGTCGAGGACGAAAGTCGGCTTGCCGCCCACGTATCCGGTCAGCGTGGAGCGCATGGCCGCGATGGTGCCGGCGGCGACGTGGCCGGTGGGCGCGTCGAAGGACTCCGCGGCGGGAATGCGTTCGTTGCTCTCCTCGATGTCGTCGATCGTGACACCCAAGCCGGCCGCGAGCTGATGTAGGACAGGGCCCCAGCCGAAGGTGAACATTCCGGGCTGGGCGGCGAACGCCTGGTATTCCGGCGGCTGGCCGAACCCGAGGATCTCGTACACGGCGGCCCGGTCCGGGTAGGTGGCGTAGTTGAACATCTCGGTCACTCGCACCCAGTCGATGGCCCGCGCAACGCCGGTGAGCACCAGCGGCAGAACGTCATTGGCGAAGCCCGAGTCGATGCCGGTGGTGAAGAACGACACCCCGCCGTCCAGCGCGGCCTGCCGCAGCGGATCGGTGAACACCGCGCCCGCCGGACCCAAGCCGTCCGGAAACACCAGCGGCACCACCGAACACGACACCACGTTCTTTCCGGCCCGCAAGATCGAGGCCATGTCCTCGACCGCCTCCAGCGGCCGCAGGTTGGCACCGGCGGCATACACCACCGCGTCGGCGTCGCCGGCGAGCAGCGCCGCCGGATCCTGGGTGGCCACCACCCCGACCGGCGTCGTTCCGCACAGCTCCCCGGCGTCGCGGCCCGCCTTGGTGGCGCTGTGCACGACGAGGTCAACCAGCTCCAACTCCGGGTGGTCGATCACGCCGCGTAAGGCGATCACGCCCATGGAACCCGGCCCCCACACTCCCACCTTGATCACTTTGGACCATCTCCTAATATTAGGACGGTTATCCTTGTATTTTGGACGGATCGTAGGGAGGTGGACATCAGCACGTCAACCGCCAAATCACCGCCGACCGCCCGGGTAATGGATGTGCTTGCCGCTCTTGCGGATTCGCCAACCGGCCTGATGTCCGCCGAGGTGGCCAAGCGCTGCGCGATCAGCACCTCCACCTGCGCCCTCGTCCTGGCCGAATTGGAGGGCCGCGCCTGGGTGGCGCGCCGCGAAGATCGCCGCTACGTCCTGGGCAGTGGCCTGTTCGGTCTGGTGCATGGGCTGCGCCTGCAGTTCCCGCTGCTCGACCGCGGCCGCGAGGCGCTGCGGTTCCTGCACGAGACGCTCGGCGCGGGCTGCTCGATGTCGAAGATCGGCCGGCGGCACCTGACCACCGTGGACGCGGTCGGTCACGGCACCGACGGCGGGCAGGCCGTGGGTCAGCGCTTCCCCATCGACCCGCCGTTCGGTCTGGTCGCGATGGCCTGGCGCGACGACGAATTCGTCCACGCGTGGCTGCAGCGGGTGACGCCACGGCTGACCCGGACGGAGATCGCCGAACACCAGCGGGTGCTCGCCGACATCCGGGACCGCGGGTACGGCGCCTGGCGGTTCGACGACACCCACCAGTCATTGCACGACCGGCTGACCGACCTGCTCGCTTCGCTGGAGCCGACGGCCCAGGTCACCCGCCAGCTCACCACGCTGATGACCATGGTGACGCTGCAGTCGGTCACCGATGTGCTCGAAACCGACTTGGCCGCAGCCGAATTCGTGGTGTTGCCGATCTTCGCCCACGATGGCCAGCCGGAGTACCAGGTCGAGATCCACCTGGGCCGCTCCCCCGGACTGACCCTGCCCGAACTCGACGCCGCACTGCGGCACGCGCAGGGGCTGCTCGCCGCGACAGTGGCCTGACCACCCGATTACAGTGAGCACATGTCCGCCCACGCGCACGTTCGGCGTGCGGCCGAACGTGCCGTCACCACGACGCCGTGGCTGACCTCCCGGCACTCGTTCTCGTTCGGCGACCACTACGATCCGGACAACACCCATCACGGGCTGCTGCTGGTCAACAACGACGACATCGTCGCGCCCGGAACCGGATTCGGCACGCATCCGCACCGGGACATGGAGATCGTGACCTGGGTCCTGCAGGGCCAACTGGCGCATGAGGACTCCATCGGTAATCGCGGCGTGATCTATCCCGGCCTGGCCCAGCGCATGTCGGCGGGCAGCGGAATCCTGCATTCGGAGAAGAACGAGTCAACCACGGAGCCAGTGCATTTCGTGCAGATGTGGGTGGTACCCGACCAGGCCGGCATCACCCCGGCCTATGAACAGCACGAGATCGAGGCGGACGCGCTGGAGGGCGCACTCGTGACGATCGCCTCGGGCATCCCCGGCCGGCCCGGAGCCATCGCCCTGCACAACCGCAACGCCGCGCTGCACGCCACGCGGTTGCCCGCCGGCGCCGCGGTGACCCTTCCGCAGGCGCCCTACCTGCACCTGTTCGTCGCGCGCGGCGCGGTCACGTGCGAAGGCGTCGGCGAGCTGCGGGAGGGTGACGCCGTCCGGTTCACCGACGCCGGCGGCCGGCTGGTCACCGCGACCGAACCGTCGGAGCTGCTGGTCTGGGAGATGCACGCTGAGCTGGGCGCCCCGAGCCCATAGAGTGGGCGTGACAGACAGGAGCCGGCATGTCTCAATCGCGGCCGCAGCACGCGGCGCCCAACCCCGACCGGAGCATCAAGGCGGTCCGCACGGTGCGATTCTGGGCCGCGCCGCTGGTCATCACGCTGGCCCTGATGTCGGCGTTGTGCGCGCTCTACCTCGGCGGGATCTTGAACCCGATGACCAACCTGCGGCACTTCCCCATCGCCGTGGTGAACGAGGACGCCGGGCCGGCGGGGGCGGAGCTGACGGGTCGATTGGTCAACGGCCTGGACAAGAACAAGTTCGACGTCCGCGTGCTCACCCGCGACGCCGCCAAGCATCAGCTGGAGACGGGACACGTATACGGTTCGGTGCTGATACCGCCGAGCTTCTCGTCGAAGCTGCGGGATCTGGGCGCCAGCGCGGTGCTTCCCGGTCCCGCGGAGCGGCCGGTGATCACGATTTCGACGAATCCGCGCGCGGGCACGCTGGGCGCCAGCATCGCCGGCCAGACCCTGAACATGGCGATGGGCGTGGCCAATGGCGAAGTGGGCGAACGACTTCTCGCGCAGGTCAAGGCGCAGACCGGCGGCGCCCCGCTCGCCGGGGCCGCCGAAGAGGGCCTGTCCACTCCGATCGAGATCGAATCGACCGTGTACAACCCGCTGCCCGACGGCACCGGTAACGGGCTGTCGGCCTTCTACTACGCCCTCCTGCTCCTGCTCGCGGGGTTCACCGGCAGCATCGTGGTCAGCACCCTGGTCGACGCCCTGCTCGGTTACGTACCAGCCGAATTCGGGCCGGTGTACCGCTTCGCCGAACAGGTCAGGATCTCGCGCTTCCAGACGCTGCTGCTCAAGTGGGCCATCATGGTGCTGCTCGGGCTGCTCACCTCGGCGGTGTATCTGGCGATCGCCCACGGGCTGGGCATGCCCATCGATCTCGGCTGGCAGCTCTGGGCGTACGGGATGTTCGCGATCGTCGCGGTGGGCATCACCTCCAGTTCGCTGCTCTCGGTGCTGGGCACCGGCGGCCTGCTGGTCAGCATGCTGATCTTCGTGATCCTCGGGCTGCCGTCGGCGGGCGCCACCGTGCCCCTGGAGGCCACGCCGCCCTTCTTCCGCTGGCTGGCCGAATTCGAGCCCATGCACCAGGTCTTCCTGGGCACCCGGTCGCTGCTGTACTTCCACGGGCGCGCGGACACCGGGATATCGCAGGCGCTGGTCATGACCTCGATCGGCCTCGTCATCGGGCTGCTCCTGGGCGGCGTGATCACCCACCTCTACGACCGCAAGGGCTACCACCGGGTCGCGGGGGCGGCCGAGATGGCGATCGCGATGGAACACCAGGCGCGCCAGGGCAAGCACGAGCGGACCGACGCGACCGAGCCTGAGCCCGAAAGCTCAAGCGAGAAAACGTAATTCGAACGCCGCCCGAGCGTCATCGGCCCGTTATCTAGATTGACAGTGTGACTGGTGTGACTGATGATGTTGATGTTGCATCCAGATCCGGGCCGAAAGGGCGATCGTGCTGACCCGACGCGCCAGTTTGCGCCGGCTGGTGGCCGGCTGCACCGCCATGGTCGCGTGCGTCGCCCTCGCGAACAGCACCGGACTGCCGGTGGCGCGCGCCGCCGACGGCCGCGACCTGCTGGCCAACGCCATCGACACCACCAAGGGTTCGTACCTGGTCTACAACTTCGGGCCCGGTCACCCCGCGCCGATGCTCAACGCCGGCGGCAGCTGGTATGAGATGAACAACGGCGGCCACCTGATGATCATCAAGAACGCTGCCGGGCGGCTGTCGCCCCACCTGCTGGTCGACACCCACCAAGGGGATCAGGCGCGCTGCGAGAGCAATCCCGGCGCCCGCACCGCCGAGGGGCTGTGGCAGGCGTCGGAGCTCTACGCGCCGCTGCAGGCGTGGCAGCGAATGGGCCAGCCCACGATCGCGATCAACGCCAACTTCTTCGACGTGCGCGGCCAGAAGGGCGGTTCGTGGCGGCAGACCGGCTGCAGCTCACCGCTGGGCGCCTTCGTGGACAACACCCACGGCCAGGGCCGCGCCAACCAGGCCGTCACCGGCACCGTCGCCTACCCCGGCAAGCAAGGCCTCTCGGGCGGCGGTGAGAGCTGGAGCGCGCTGACGACGATGATCCTGCCGTCCGGCGGGGCGCCGTACGTGGTGTGGCCGAGGACCAAGAACGACTACGACTCCGCCACGCCCGTGGTCGCCGACCTGCTGAACAAGAACGAGCGGTTCGTCGCGGTGTCCGGGATCGGGCTGCTGGCCCCCGGCCAGAATGGGCAGCTGCACGACGGGGGACCCAGCGCCGCGCGAACGGCCCTGGCGTATTCGAGGCAGAAAGACGAGATGTACATCTTCGAGGGCGGCAGCTACACACCGGACAACATGCAAGACCTGTTCCGCGGGCTTGGCAGCGACAACGCCGTCCTGCTCGACGGCGGCGGGTCGTCGGCGATCGTGTTGCGCCGCGACACCGGCGGCATGTGGGCCGGCGCGGGCTCGCCGCGCGGGTCGTGCGACACCCGGCAGGTGCTCTGCGATTCGCACGAACGGGCGCTGCCCAGCTGGCTGGCCTTCAACTAGCCGGCCCGAAGCGGAAGATCAACAGGCTGGCCGCCACCACGGCCGCCGTGACCGCGAAGACCGGCGCGACGACGAATCGTGACATGGTCGCGCCCAGGAACGCGCCGGCGCACATCGTCGACACGACGCTGAGGCGCAACGCCTGACGGGCGCCGGTGCCGCCGGCCAGGCGGCTGTCCAGGCCGAGGCTGACGATCGTCGACGTCAGCACGGTGGTGGACAATTCCTGGATGCCGAACTGGCGCGCGCTGGAGTGCTGCAGGCCGAACGTGACCGCGAGAATGCCGATCATGACCAGCTTGGTGTTGTCGTGATACCGCAGGATGCCGGTGCCGGCCAGCGTCGCCAACGCCAGCAAAAGGGCGATCTCCGTTGCCAATACGGTGGTGATCCACGCCCGCGCCCGGTCGGCGAAATGCCGCGACACCCGGCCGCTGAGGATCGTGGTGCAGACGAAGGTGGGCAGGGCTACCACGACCGCAGTCAGGTCGATGCTCGTTCGAGGCGCCAGCCAAAAGCCCAGGAAGATAACGTTTCCCGTCATGTTGGCCACGAACACGTGTCCGAGCACCAGGATGCTGATCGCGTCCGCCAGGCCGGTGGCGAAGGTCAACAACAGCAGAGCCGCGACGGTCGAGCGCTCCGACACCGGCGAGGTAACGGCCATGGGTCGTAGCAGACCGCGCTAGACGTGCGGCGTCAAATCCAGCGACGTGATGGTCGTCATCCTGGTCACCAGCCACCGGTTGTTGGCGCGCTTGAGGAACAGCCGGTAGGACAGGTACTTCAGCGAGGGCACGTTTTTGGTCAACGGGCTGGTGGATGTGGTGTTGGTGTACACGATGACCACGGCGTTGGCGTCATCGATCGACTCGACGGCCGCGCCCGTGACGTCGGTGTGGTTGGTGATCTTGGCCTGCTTGTTGGGCGCCACGATGGCGTCGACGAACTTGCGGTACTGCGCCTCGAAATCCCCGCTGAGGTAGCGCGACGCGCGGTCGGCGAGGGTGTCCATGTTCTCGGGCGTGTAGGTCCACAGCGTGGTGATCGCCTCGGCCGCGGTCCGCGCCACTTTGAGTTTGGTTGCCGCGGCGGCACGATCGGCCAGGTAGGGCTGCACGGTCGCACCAGCGAATGCCGCCGATCCAACGAACAGCACCGCGGCCGCGACGACGGCGATCGCCAGCCGCTTGCCGGCCAGCCATCGCCGCTTCGTGCGACCGCCGGGTCGCGCATCGGCGGCGGCATCGACGTCCGTCGTGGATTCTTGTGCGACAGAGGCGGCTTCGTCGGCGTTTGGCGAATCCGCGCGCCCCTCCGAGGCCGACCCCTCCGGGGCGGTCTCGTCGGCGGCTAGATCACCTGCTGCAGGTTGCTGATCTTCCACTGCTTCCCTTCCTGCGCGGCGGTCGCCGTCCACCGGTTGGCGTTTTCCCAAACTTGTTTACCGTCAGGCGATTTGGTGCTGACCGCGGTCGCCACGATGACTGTTGCGCTGCCATCGTCGTTCCATCGCTCCACCCCCGCGTCCAGAACGGTGCCGGTGGCCGGTTCGGCGCGGGCCACCTGTAGCAGGATCTCGTTCGCCTTGTCGCGGTACTCCTTGGCGAAGTCGCCGGTCGCCTGGGCGAGAACCCGTGTCACGTAGTCGTTGGCATGGAACGGGTCGATGGAGGTGAACTGCGTCATGAAGCCGGTCACGTAGCTGAGCACCTCCCGGTTCCTCGACGCGGCGCGCTCGCGGGATTCATGGTCGGCGAGCATCAGGCTGCACACCGTGATCGCGGCCGCCATGAAAACGGCGGCGACGGCGCTGGCCCACGCCAGGCCCCAGGGCCGCCCCGGCGGCACCGGGCTCGGGACCAGCAGGGGTTGCTCGTCCGGCGTGAACTTGCGGCGCGGGCTCACTTTTCGGTCCCGGCCGGTTTGGGCTTGGTGAGCACGGTGAGGTCGTCGACGAGCCAACGGCCGCCGTCCTTGGTGAAGGTGACCCGGACGGTGGCGGAGATGTAGCGTTCGTCGGGTGCGGCGCCGCGCCGTCCCTGCATGAACATCAGCATCGTCGCCCGATCCGGCGACGCCGACTGGATCGCGTGGTCGGTCACCCAGTACTCGTTGATGACCGGGGTGCCCTTCTGCACCATGTCCTGCTGGGCGGCCAGCTGCTTGCGGTATTTGTCGGTCGCCAACGCCAGGGCGCGGGCGAAGTCATCGTGCAACGACTTGGGGTCGTAGGTCAGCATTTGCGCGACGATCTTGGGCCCCTGCGTGTCGAGCTGGGCCCGGGCCCGGTCGGTGGCCCGATCGGGGGCGAACACCGCCGCGTAGCTGATCGCCGCGCCGGCGATGCACAGCGCGGTCGCGCCCAGCACCACGACGGCCGTCCACCGGCACACGCCGAATGCCGGCTCGGCGGGTTCCCGACGTCGCACCTCGGTGCGCAACAGCATGTCGGCGAAGGTGCGGCGCCCCGAATCCCACAGCGGCCAAAGCCATCCCACCACCGAGACGGTGTCGAGCAGGTGGGCCAGGTCGCGCAGCAGCAGCGTCCACGGCCCGACGGGCTCGCCATCGCGCCGCGCGACCGCCACGCCGAAGAGGGCCCGCCCCACGCTCCAGCCGGTGACCGTCGGCAACAGCAGCCGGTTCGCCAACACCAGCAGGATTACGATCCCGATGGTCGCGACGCAGAGCCACCACCACACGCCTCGCGGCGGAACGGTGAAGAAGACCAGCGCCAGCGTGGCCACCCCGGCGGCACCCGGCAGCACGTCGACGGCGAACGCACCGGCACGAAGATGCCAGGGCGCCAAGGCATTCGGCGTGGGCTCCTGGGCGGCCGTAGCCGGTGGCTTCTCGACCACCACCGTCACTTCGTCACCTGGTCGAGCTTGGCTATCTTGTATTGGCCTTCGGCCAGAGCCATTTTCACCCGCAGCCGGTAGCCGGTCTCGTTCTGCGTCTGATCGTTGGCGACCTTGACGCGCACCGCCACCAACACATCGACGGAACCGTCGGGATTGTTGCGTTCGACCGCGGCCCGCATGTCGGACACCTGGACATGGACGTTGGCGGCCTGATACGCCTGGACGAGCATGCTGGTATAGAGCAGCGCCTGGGAGCGGAAAGCGTCGGTGCCGCAGTCGATGATCTTCTGTTCGCTCGCGGCCATCGCGTTGGTGTCGGGGGCCTGGGTCGCCGAGACGCAGTCGACGGCGGCCTTGAGCGCCGCGGCGTCATTGCGGGCGATCGCCTGGCTTTCGTGGTGGTAGCGCAACGCGAAGTAGCCGCCGGCGCCGGCGGCCGCGGCGCAGAGCACGAGCACCGCAGCGATGCCGGCCAGCCAGCCCCGCCCCAACCGCGACGGGCGGCGTGCGGCGGCGGCCTCTTCGGGTGCGGCCTCGGGACCGGTCTCCTCGCTTGCGTCCTCCGGTTCGGCGGGCTCCTCGGTCGTCACCGCGGGGCTGGTCGGTTCGGCTCCGCCCTCGGATTCCGGCGAATCCTCGGCCCTCACCTCAGGGCTGGTCGGTTCGGCGGCGGCCGCCGTGTCCTCGTTCTTCGGACGCCGTCTGCCCAGACGGGGAAACTTCGGCATCGGTGGGGGGTTCAGCCGGCTGGTGCCAGCATCTCCTTCCATCCGTCGTCTCCTGTTCTGGCCGAGTTTTCGACAGAGTATTTAACCCCGTCTGGCCCTACCAGTTCACCGCTTTGGGGGCTGTAGGTCGCCACTGGTGGCCCGCTGGGCGTGTAAACACACGGGTTGGGCTGCTGGCCGTTGCACTGCACCGTACCCGACCCCGGCCGCGACAACGGGTCGCTGGTCGGCGGAGGGGTCCCGGCGACGCGGTCCGAGGGGGCCGGGTTCAGGCCGGTGTCGATCGACGGCGCCGGGATCACCTGGCCCGGCTTCACCGGCTGGTCACAGCGGGCCGCGGGCGCGGGGCAGGTCAGGATCTGATTGGGATCGCCGTACCAGGGGTTGGTTCCCGCCGGAACGTACGGGTTGGGGTCGCGGCATTCCCGCGGTGTGGCCGCCCGTTTGCCCTCGATGTCCGTACACGGGATGTTGCGCGACCCGCGCACGCTGTTGGCCGGGGTGTCCATCGGAATCTTGCAGTAGGTGCCCGACGGCAACGGCTGAATGCTGGTGTCGGCCGGGGACCGCCATTCCGATGCCGGGATGAAGCCGGTCAGGCACGGCGGCGGCTGGTTGATCGACAACGCCAGGTCCAGTGCCGCCATGTTCGGGAACGGCGCCGCCACCGTCTGGGCGATCGACGCGCCCTGCGGCAGGAACACCAGTACCTGCTCGACGCCGGTGTGGTACCGCTTGAGCAGGTCGAACACCACCTCGAGGTTGGCCAGCGTCTGCGGCAACGAATCCCGCACGTCGTTGAACACCTCGTTGACCTGGTCGGCCGTCGGCGCCGCCTGGCGCAGCACGCTTTTCACGTGCTGGTCTTCCTGGGCGGACTGCGCGCCCAGCCTGTTCAGGTTGCGAGCCCAGCGCTCGATGGCATCACCGGACTTGACCTGGCTGTCCAGGATCGGTCCCGAGTTCTGGATGATGTCGTTGACGTCGGTGATGTTGGTCTTGAAATCACCGACGATCGCCTGAGTGGAGTCCACCAGCCGCTGCAGGGCCGGACCCAGTCCGCCCACGGATTGCGCTGTCTCGTCGAGCAATTGGGCGATCTTGTCCTTGGGCAGCACGGCGAGGCCGCGGTTGGCCGTGTCCAGCGCCGGACCGATCTCGGCCGGCACCGTGCCCTTGGTGATCGTCTGACCGTCCGACAAGAACTTGCCCGGGTTCCCGGTCGACTCCAGGTCCAGGTACTGCTCACCGACGGCCGACACCGAGTGCACGTTGGCCGTCGCGTCGGTGGGGATCTTGTAGCGGCTGTCGATGCTCATCGTCGCCTCGGCGCCCCGCTCGGTCGGTTCGACGTCGGTGACCTTGCCGATGGTGATGCCGCGATACGTCACGTTCGCCGTCGGATACAGGCCGCCCGACGCGGGCAGCTCGGCCTTCAGCGTGTACCGGCCGACGCCGACCAGGCTCGGGATCTGCAGGTAGTACACCCCGAGCACGAGCAGCGAGATGACGGTCAGGATCCCGAACGCGATCAGCTGGCGTCTGACGAAAGGAGTCAGCAATTCCTGTCCCCCCTTTCCACCAGTGGCCCGCCGGGCGCGTCATTCGGGTTCGGCGTGTAGCGGACGTCGGGGATCATCGTCTCGGGATCACGCCCGAACGACTGCTCGAGCGCGCGCAGGGCCCCCGACAATCCGGTGCCGGTGAGGAACGCGTTGTCTACGGAGCTGTAGGTCACGTCGAGCGTCAGCGAGATGTTGATGTAGTCGCCGCGGAAGATCTTCGGCACCGTGTCGATGTCGAACGGCTGCGTGAGGATCAGCTTCAGCGCACCGATCAGATACGGCGAGGCGCGGCCCAGCTCTTTGAGCGGGCATTGCAGCGCCTGCAGGTCGGTGTGCAGGGGCCCGCGGGCTTCCGACAGGTACTGGTCGGCGGCCTGGCTGAGGCGTCCCACCGCGTCGACGGCGTTGATCAGCAGGTTCTTGGTGTCGGCGAAATGCTTGACCAGCGGCGGGATGTCGGTCAGCACCCGGTCGAGGACGTCGGCCCGGTTGCCGACGTAGCCCAGCAGCCGGTTGGTCGAGTCGATCGCGTGGGTGATGTCGTCGCGCTGCTCGTTGAGCTGGCTGGTGAAGGTGTCCAGCTTGCCCAGGAAGGACCGGATCGCCTCGCCGCGGCCGTTGAAGATGTTGTAGACCTCGTTCTGCAGCACCTCCAGGTTGGGGATGCCGCCGCCGCGCAGGATCAGCGACAGGCTCGCCAAGGTCTGCTCGGTGGTCGGATACGACGAGGAATTCTTCAGCGGGATGGTGTCGCCATCCTTGAGCAGCTGCGGCGACGGGTTCGGCGGCGAGGCGAGCTCGACGTGCTGGGAGCCCAGCAGCGAGGTCTGGCCGATCTTGGCGGTGGCGTTCTTGGGCAGCTTGACGCTCTTGTCGATGCCCAGGGTCAGCGTGGCAATCCAATTCTTCAGCTCGATCTTCTTGATCGACCCGACGAAGACGTCGGCCACCATCACCTTGCTGTTGCCGTTGATCGCCAGCGTGTCGGGGACCTGCACGTAGAGCGTCATGGCACCCGAGCCGCTGCCGGGGCCACCCGGGATCGCGACGTTGGAGATCCCACGCCAGCCGCACGAACTCAACACCAGCGCGGCCACGAGCAGCACCAACCCCTGCCAGGCCCCGCGGCGAACCAGACTCAACGACCTCACTGGCCGTCGGTTCGGCTTGCTCCTCGCGCGTTCCGCGCTCGTCTCGCGCCTCAGTGCTAGACGGTTCGGCTTGCTCCTCGCGCGTTCCGCGCTCGTCTCGCGCCTCAGTGCTAGACGGTTCGGCTTGTTCCTCGCGCGTTCCGCGCTCGTCTCGCGCCTCACTGGCCACCCCCGACGTCAGTCGGCACCGCCGGCCCACCCGCGTTGGGTGCGGGCGCCGCGACCGGCGCCGGCGTTGGGGCCACCGGGCCCGGGGCCACGCCGGGTCCCGGGGGCGGCGGCTGGATCGGCACCGGCGCGTTCAGGCCGATGGGCGGCACGATCGGGTTCTCGTCGTAGGCGTTCGGCGGTCCCGGCGGGGTCTGCAGGTTCGACTGGACCGGCGCGATGTTGGGGCCTCCCATGAGTTCGGCCAGCGAATCCGGCGTCATCAGGCCCGCGGTGATCGGCCCGACCTGCTGGCCCTGCATCCCCGGCGCCACGATCCAGCCGGGCTGGGTGTTGCGGTGCGACGTCGGGGTGTCCGGGACCCAGATGCCGGGCACGGTGGTGTCCTTGTATCCGTTCGGCGGGTGCAGCCGGTCCTCCGAATAGGCCACTTCCTTGGGCAGGGTCTCGGCGGTGCTGAACAGGTTGGCGCCGAACGGCAGGTAGTTGAACTTGATGGCGTCGAGGATCGGCGCCAGGTATTGCGCGCACAACTCCGCGGACTCCTGATAGCCGAGCCGGCTGCCCGCCTGGATCGAGCTGCAGATGAACTGCATCGGGTTGGCGAAGTTCGTGATCGCCGGGATGGCGACCACTGATCCGTGCGACGGGTGATAGATCTGGTTGATGTTCGCCGCCGCCGTCGGCAGGACGTGCAACGCGGTCTCCAGCCCGTTGAGCGGATCCGGCTGCAGGATCGTGTTCGTCACGGTCGCCAGGTTGTTGATGTCGTAGGTCAGCACCTCGCGGTTCTTGTCCAGGAACGGGCGCACCGTGGACAGCAGGCCGTCGAACTGCTCGATGGCGTTCGACAGGTCGCTGTCGTTGTGCGCGAGCCGCGTGGTGAACTCCGCCAGGTTCTGGTTCAGCGCGACGAACTGCTGGTCGTCCTTGTGCAGCGCGTTGACGAACAGCGCCAGGCTCTTCACCACGGCGAAGAAGTCACCGCGGCCCTCGTTGAGCGCGGTGAGCGCCTGCGACAGGTTGCTCAGCGTGGTGTTGAACTCCTTGCCCTTGCCGGCCAGCCCGTTGGCATAGGACTCGATGACCTCGCCGAATGGTCCCGTCGGCTGCTCCGGCGTGGGGCCCAGTTTGGAGATGATGTTGGTGATGCTGTTGCGCAACTGGTCCCATTCCACCGGGACCTGGGTGCGCTCCTCAGGGATCACCGCGTTGTCGGCCAGCACCGGGCCGCCCTTGTAGGGCGGCTCCAGCTGGATTGCCCGCGAGGCCACCAGTGTCGGGTTCAGGATCACCGCGTTGGCGTTCGCCGGCACCCGATACTTGTTCTCGTAGTGGAAGGTGACCTTCATCTTGTCGCCGGCCGGCTCGATCTTGTCGATCGCGCCCACCCGCATGCCCATGATCTGGACCTTGTCGCCCGGGTACAGCGCGTTGGCCGCCGGGAAATAGGCCACCACCGTGTTGTTGGTCAGCTTCTCGAAGAGCCGCCACCCGACGAACCCGACGACGATGGCCAGCACGATCACCAGCGAGCCGAGGATGACGGTCGCCCGGGTCAGTTTCGGTAGCCGGATGTTCCGGATGTCAAAGGCGGTGCTCAATTCTGGCTACCTCCCCCGGCTGCGCCGCTGCCTCCCGATCCGCCGGGGTTGATGAAGGGTGCCGGCAACTGTTCGCCGGGCCCGGGTGGTGCCGCCGGCCCCGGCGGGAGGCCGGGCGCGAACGTCGACGGCGGCGGCGTCGGTCCGGCCGGCGCCAGGTTCTCGGTGCGCGCACCCGGCGGCGCCTGGGCCGGCAACGGAACGGGCGTCCCCGGAACATCCGGCGGCGGGTCACCCGGCCGTCCGGCGATCGGGATGCCCGGCGTCGGTGGCAGACCGCCCGGGTTGGGCGGCGAGGTCATCACGTCGACCGGTGCCGGGAAGCCCGGGCCGCCGAACGGACCGATACCCCCACCTGCGCACGGCAGCGGATTCCATGGCCGCGGCAGGCCCTCGTCGCCGACGGTGACGTTGCCGCCCGGGTTGGCCGGGGTGTAGGAGCAGGGCGACCCCGGCGGGACGGCCGGCCCCGGATGCTCCGGCGTGCCCTCGAGCACCGGTGGCGCCGGCGGCGGTGCGCCGTTGGGGAACCGGGTGCCGTTGGGGTCGGGCCACCGGAACTCGGGCAGGCCGGCGCTACGCCAGAAGTTCTCCGGGTCGATGCCGCGCTTCTTGAACGCGGCGTCCACCCACGGCTGGATGATCTGGTACAGCGCGAGGTTGTGCAAGACCACCTTGAAGAACGGCCCCGACGCGATGGCCTCGTTCAGCGACGGCAGGAACTTGCCGACCTCGGTGAGCCCCGCGGCGACGTCGTCCTTGCGCTCCTTGAGGATGTCGCTGACCTGACGCAACTGCTCGAGCACGTGATTGAGGTTCGGGTTGTCGTTGATGAAGCCCTTGACCTGCTCGGAGAAGGCGGCGACGTTGGCCAGCAACGCGTTGATCGCCTGCCCGCGCTCGTTGAAGGCGGCCAGCAGCGTCTTGGTGTTGACCAGCAGCCGGTCCACCTGCTCGCTGCGGTCACCCAGCACGCTGGCCACCTGGTTGGCCTGGGCCAGCAGGTGCTTGACCTGCTCGTCGCGCTTGCCGATCGTGTCGGAGAACTTGGCCACCCCGTCGAGCGCCGCGCTCAAGTGGGGGTAGGTCTGGTCGATGGTCTGCGACAGCACGTGCAGCGATTCCTTGACCGTGTCGATGTTCCAGCCCTGCGCGGCCTTGGTGACGTCGAAGAACGCGTCGTAGATCTGGTAGGGCGTCGTGCTCTGCCCGATCGGCAACGAATTTCCTGGCCTCAGTTGCTGATTGCCCCGGTTCTCGACCTCGAGGATCTTCTTCCCCAGGATCGTGTCCGTCTTGATCGCCAGCCGGCTCTCGGTGCCGATGGACGCGGTCCCGAGGTTGAATTTGACCAGGATGTGGTCGTTTTCGATGCTGATGGCCTCGACCTTGCCGACGTCCACGCCGGCGATGCGCACCTTGTCGCCGACCCCGATGCCCCCGGTATCGGTGAACTGGCCGTAGTAGTGCGGCTTCGCCATCAGCATGGGCACGCTGGTGAAGCTCTGACCCACGCCGATGACGAGCAGGGTCACGATGATGCCCATCAGCCCGATGCGAACCCGGTTGGGCGGTTCCAGTGTTCTCATTGCGGCGTGCACCTACCCGTCGGCTGCTGGAATAGCCGGACCGTGCGGACCGGGCCGCCGCCCTGCAAACCGTTGATCTTGAGCGTGATGTCGCAGGCGTAGAAGTTCACGAAGTCGCCGTAGGAGCCGATGGCGCGTCCGATCATGTTCAAGGCGGTGGGCACCCTCTTGAGGTAGTCGTCGAGGCCGTCGCGCTGGTCGATGAGCGGCTGCTGGATCGCATCCAGGTAGTTGAGCGTCTTGTGCAGCAGCCCGCGGTCCTCGGCGAGCAGGTCGGCAACCGTACCGGCGGCGTTGCTGATGTGCGCGGTCCCGCCTGCCAACTGGTCGCCGTGATCCTTCAGCCCGGTGATGAGCACCTCGAGGTTGTTGACCGTCTGATCGAACTGCTGCCGGTGGCGGACCGTGGTGTCCAGCACGATGTTCAGGTTCTTGATGACCTCGCCGATGGCCTGGTCGCGCTCACCGAGCTGGTTGGTCAGCTGCGCGGTTTGGTCGAGGATGTCGTTGATGGTGCCGCCCTGTCCCTGGAACACCGTGATCAGGGACGTCGCGATGGTGTTCACCTTCTGCGGGTCCAGAGCGCGGAACAGCGGTTTGAAACCACCGATCAGGGCGTCCAGGTCCAGCGCAGGCGAGGTCCGCGACATCGGGATGAAGCCGCCCTTGGGCAGGATCTTGTCGGCGCCCTCGCCCTCGCCACGCTTGAGCTCGAGGTAGCGGTTACCGATCAGGTCGAGGTAGCGGATCTGCGCCGTCGTCGACTGGTACAGCGGCACCGAGCGGTCGACGTTGAACTTCACCCGCGCCCGCTTGCCGCCGTCGGCCAGCTCGACCGAGTCGACCTTGCCGATCTCCACCCCGGAGGCGCGGACGAACTGGCCCGCCCGCAGCCCGCTGGCGTTGGCGAACTCGGCCGAGTACGAGGTCGTGCGGTCAAAACGCATCTGACCGAACACGACGATGATCATCACAGTGAAGATCAGCAGCACCAACGAGAAGATGCTGAGCCTGACGATGGTTCCGGTGATTTTCATGGGTTGATCGTGTTATCCCCTACTTGGCGGCCCCAGACGTACTCGATGGCGTACGGGGAACCGGTGTCGAGGTGGTTGTACGGCGCGATGCTGTTGCCGCTGTCCATCACCAATTCGGGTGCGGGCCACAGGTCGTGGGTGATCTGCTGCCAGCAGCCGGGGGCGCCCCCCGGCCCGCCGCGCGCGTTCACCCGCGGCAGGTTCTCCGGGTAGGTGTACGGGTTGGGTGCACCGCCGACCACGCCGGCCAGCCCGCCGACCAGGCTGGCGAGGGTGGCCACCGCCGACACCGGGTTGGCCAGCAACCCCAGCCCGGACAGCGCCTCGGTGTGGGCGACCAGCGAGTAGCCGTTGCCGCCCAGGAACGAGGAGGCCTTGGGCTCGATGTCGTGGTAGTTGCGCAGCGTGCAGAAGATCTCGGGGCTGTAGGTGTCCAGCAGCTGGGCGCTGGGCACCAGGTCTTGGGCCCCGCGCGCCAGATACGGCCCGCCCCGATTGAAGATGTCGGCGCCGGTGTTGCCGAACCCGGCCGCCGACAACAACGCCTGGTCCAAATCCTTCTGCTGCGCATTGATCGTCCGCGAGGTGATCACCGCATTGTTCAAGAAGTCCAGCAGATCCGGCGCCGCGTTGGCGTAGGTGTCGCCCAGCCCGGCCAGCTGCTGGATGTCATGACGCGCCTGCGGCATCTGCGGATTGACGTCATCGAGGATCGCGTTCGCGTTGACCACCGACTGCCCGAACTTGTCACCCAGCCCGGTCAGCGCCTGCGCGGCCGCGCTCAGCGTCAGGTTCAACTTGACCGGATCCACCTTCTCCGCGATCGAGGTGACGGTCTGGAACAGCGTGTTGATCTCGGTGGTCACCGACCGCGCGTCGATCACCGTGTGCGGGCTGAGTTTTTGCGGCGACGGATTCTTCGGGGTGGTCAGCGACACATACTTGCCGCCGAACACCGTGGTCGCCTTGATATCGGCGTTCACGTTGGACGGAATCAGCGACAGGTACCGCGGATAGACCTCCAGGGTGAACTTGGCGGCCGGCTTGCCATCGCGCACCGTCTCGGCGATGTTGCCCACCCGGCCGATCTCCACCCCGTTGTAGGTGACCTTCGAACCCGGATCCATCACCAGCCCGGCCCGCGACGCCAACATCGTCAACTCGGTCTTGGGCGTGAAGTTCCCCCGGAACTGCCCGTAGACCAGGGCCAGCGCCACCAGGGCGATGATCAGCGCCGCGGCGCCGGCCAGCTTGTACGGCGGCTTCCGGGGGGCGTTGACCTTCACTGGCGATGTCATGGCGGCTACACCGTGAGCGCGAAGTTGGGGTTGACGCCGTAGAGCGCCAACGCGGCAGCCAGAACAACGACCTGCACCGACACCAGCGAGAAACGCATCGATCGGCCGACGGCCTCGCCGACGCCGACGGGCCCGCCGCCGGCGTTGTAGCCGTAGAAGCAGTGGGTGATCATCACGACCGCCGTGATGATGATGGCCTCGAGGAACGACCAGAACACGTCGTCGGGACGCAGGAACGTCCGGAAGTAGTGCTCATAGGTGCCGTTGGACTGCCCATAGAGCACCGTGGTGGTGATCTGCGGGGACAGGAAAGACATGATCATCGCGAGCGCGTAAAGCGGAATGATGACCACCAGACCGGCCATGATCCGGGTGGTCGCCAAGAACGAAATCGACTTGATGCCCATGACTTCCAGGGCGTCGATCTCTTCGCTGATACGCATGGCGCCCAACTCGGCCGTCGCGCCCGCGCCGACGGTGGCGGCCATCGCGATGCCGGTGACGACCGGGGCGGCGATGCGCACGTTGATCAACGCGGCGAAGAAGCCGGTGAACGCCTCGACGCCGATGTTGCCCAGCGAGGCGAAACCCTGGATGGCGACCAGGGAGCTACCTGACAGGGTGACGAAGCCGACGATCGCGACGGTGCCGCCGATGACGGCCATCGCGCCGGTGCCCATGCCGATCTGGGCGACCAGCCGCAGTGTCTCCTTGCGGTAGTTGCGCAGCGCGTGCGGGATGTGCCCGAGGGCCACCACCCCGAACCAGGCCATCTGGCCGATGTCGTCGAGGCCGCGCCCCGCGGCACCGCCGTAGCGGTTGAGGTTTTCGGCCGCCCGGGGGAAGCGGGAGCGTAATACGGCAGCGGTCGACATGTCAGTGGCCCGTTCCGAACCGCACGCCGATGGTCGTCAGCACCACGTTGACCGCATACAGCGCGACGACGCAGAGCACGACGGTCTCATTGACGGCGGTGCCCAGGCCCTTGGAGCCGCCGCGCACCGTCAGCCCGCGGTAGCAGCCGACCAGCCCGGCGATCAGACCGAAGATCGCTGCCTTGACCGTCGCGATGACCACCTCCGGCAGGCCGGTGATGGTGGTCAGGGTCGCCAGGTAGGCGCCACCCGAGACGTTTTGCAGATAGACGCCGAACAGGTAGCCGCCGACCAGGCCGACGGTGATCACCAGGCCGTTGAGCAAGGTGGCGACCAGCGTCGCGGCGATCACCCGGGGGACGACCAGCCGGTGGATGGGGTCGATGCCGAGCACCTCCATCGCGTCGATCTCCTCGCGGATGGTGCGCGCACCCAGATCCGCGCAGATCGCCGTCGAACCGGCGCCGGCCACCACCAGCACCGTGGTGAGCGGACCGAGCTGGGTGACGGCACCGATCGCCGCGCCCGCGCCCGAGAGGTCGGCGGCGCCGAACTGCGCCAGCAGCACGTTGAGCGTGAAGATCAACAGGACGGTCAGCGGGATCGACACCATGATGGTCGGCAGAAATGCCACCCGCATGATGAACCAGCACTGCAGGACGAACTCGCGCCACTGGAACGGCCAGCGGAACAGCGCCCGTCCGGTCAGCACGCACATCCGGAAAAACCCGCCGATGAGCGTCAGCGGTGTCTGCAGCTGGTCGCGCAGGTAACCCACCAAATAGGGGCCCTGCCGACTAGCCGACGTTGAAGTCACCGCTGCCCCCTCCAGCTGGTACCGCGCGCCTCCCGGCGCCACGGCGGGTCGTGTCGCACGCCTCGCCCCCTTGCCGCTTCGCGGTCGAGGGATGCCCCCGCCTCGCCCCAACCACCGTGTGTGACCATCGGCTCCCTACTGGCAAGTAGTAACGGAGACCACAGGAATGTACCCGATGGCCATGCACGTGTGAACTGCATCTGCACAATTAACCCTTCGTCAACAACGGGCAAACGTTACAGTTTCCGTCAGCTTTCCTCTCTGGCAGTGAAACCTTTTGTAGTGGAACGATTTTCGTCGATATTTGCGGACCCGTAACGAATCCGTAGCTCAGTCTTGAGGACCTTGCCGGCGGGGTTGCGCGGCAGCGCGTCCACGATCTCGAGCGCCTTGGGATGCTTGTACCGCGCCAGCCGCTCGGTCAGGAATTCCTCCAACTCGTCGAGCAGGAGCGAGTCGCCGGCGACGGCGGCCACCGCGATCGGCACCTCGCCCCACTTGTCGTGGGAACGCCCGATCACTGCGACTTCGACAATGTTCGGATGGCTGGCCAGCACGTTTTCCACCTCGGCGCAGTAGATGTTCTCGCCACCCGAGATGATCATGTCCTTCTTGCGGTCCACCACCCACACGTAGCCTTCGGAGTCCATCCGGACGAGGTCTCCGGAATGGAACCAGCCGCCGGCGAACGCCTCCGCGGTGGCCTGCGGGTTGTTCCAGTAGCCGCTCATCAAAGTTGGTGCGCGGTAAACGATTTCGCCGACCTCGCCGACCGGCACGTCATTCATGTTCTCGTCGACCACGCGGGCGGCCACGGTCGGGATCACCTTGCCGACCGATCCACGTTTGCGGATCGCGTCCTCGCCCAGCAGCATGCACGTGACCGGCGACATCTCGGTCTGGCCGAACGCGGCGAGGATCTGGGTTCCGGGGAATGTCGCTGACATCTCGCGCAGCAGCGCGTCGGGCGCCGGCGCGGCCCCCCACGACATCACCCGCAGCCTCAGGTCGCGCGGGCGCGCCTGCTGCTCGGCGCAGACGGCCTGCCACTGCGCGGGCACCAGGAAGAGCCCGGTGACCTTCTCCTCGGCCAGCACGTCGAGCAGCTGCCCCGGGTCGAACGCGCCGAGCGGGTAGATCACCGTCGGCGTGCCGAGCAGCATCCCGGTCAGCATGTTGCCGATGCCCGCGATGTGGAAGAACGGGACGCCGACGAACCCGACGTCGCTGTTGATGTCGGCGCCGTTGGTGTACAGCCCGGCCATCGTTTGGCCGGTCAGGTTGGTGTGGGTCAGCACGGCGCCCTTCGGGCGGCCCGTGGTGCCCGAGGTGTACATGATCAGCGCCGGCGAATCGTTCGGGATGTCGACGGGCCGGTGCGAGGGCCCGGGCTCGTCGATCAGGTCGTCGTAGCCCAGCACGCTGCCGTCGGTCGGGCCGCCGGCCACGACGATCGTGCCCAGCAGGGGCTCGACGTCGCGGACCCCGGTGGCCACCGGGGCGAGCACCGACTCGGTGATCATGACGCGCGCCTGGCAATCCTGAACCAGGAAGGCGATCTCGGCGGCGGTGAGCCGGAAGTTCAGGGGGACGGCGATGGCGCCGAGCATGTTGGCCGCCAGCACCGACTCGACGAATTCGGTGCGGTTGAGCATCAGGACCATGACGCGATCGCCGAAGCCGACTCCCCGACGGCTCAACGCATCGGCCAGCGCCGCCACCCGGTCCCGCAGTTCCCCCCACGTGACGGTTTTCCCGAGGAACCGCAACGCCGTCGCGCCGGGCTGCATCAGGGCGTGCCGCTCGAGCTGGGTCACCCAGTTCTGTCGCCTGGCCAGATACGGCTGTTCGGTTCCCTGTGCCAAATGGCTCGCCAATTGCGCGGTCAAGTCAACCCTTCCCCTTCACTCGCGCACCGCTTGCGCCAGGTTGATATTTGATAAAACATGGTGTTGTCTGGGTCACATTATGGCCTTAAGGCCCTGCTGACAAGCCCCGACAAAAGTTTCAGACCGACCTCCACGAAGCCCCGAAAGCCCTGGCAGCCCCCGTGAACGCACCGATATCCACGCGACTGAGGAGCCGACGGCCACTGCGCCGGGCCCAGTTGTCCGACGAGGTCGCGGGACACCTGCGGGCGGCGATCATGTCCGGGACCCTGCGGCCGGGCACCTTCATCCGCCTGGACGAGACCGCGGCCGAGCTCGGCGTCAGCGTCACGCCGGTGCGCGAGGCCCTGCTGAAGCTGCGCGGCGAGGGCATGGTGCAACTCGAACCGCACCGCGGTCACGTCGTGCTTCCTCTGACGCGCCAGGACATCGAGGACATCTTCTGGTTGCAGGCCACCATCGCCAGGGAGCTGGCGGCCGCCGCCACCGACCACATCACCGACGCCGAGATCGGCGAGCTCGAGCGCATCAACGAGTCCCTCGCCGCGGCCGTCGGGTCAAGCGACGCCGAGACCATCGCGGGCATCGAGTTCGCGTTCCATCGGGTCTTCAATCAGGCGAGCGGCCGGATCAAGCTGGCCTGGTTCCTGCTCAACGCCGCGCGCTACATGCCGGTGCTGGTGTATGCGGCCGATCAGCAGTGGGGTGCGGCCGCCGTCGAGAATCACCGGCAGCTCATCGCCGCGCTGCGGCGGCGGGACGCCGCGGCGGTGATCGAGCACACCGTCTGGCAGTTCACCGACGCGGCGGCCCGGCTGACCGAGATGCGGGACCGCACCGGCCCCTAGCGATCGCGAGCGCGGCCGAAGCGGGTCGCCGCCATCGGACCTAGCCCGCGGTCAGCTGCTCGGCGCGCTGCTTGAGCTTCTCGGCGAGGTGGTCCAAAACGTTGTTGAGCAGCTGCTTGACCATCGGCGCGGGCACCGGCATCGAGGTCTCGACGTCCAGGTCCACGGTCAGCAGGCTCGAGTCGCCCAGCTCCACCACGCTGAACAGCTGCTCCTGTTTGGTGAAGAGGTCCCCCTGCTGCAGCACGGTCTGGATCTGGTTCTCCCCCGGGTAGTAGACGGCCTGGATGAACATGCCCTGCATGCCTTGGTAGTCGGTGTCGAGCCGCAGCTGGCTGGGGCGCCCGTCGTCGTAGCGGGCGAGCACCCACAGGCCCTTGATCTCCTCGTTCCACTGCGGGTAGGCCTCGAAGTCGGCGACGATCGCCATGATCCTGGTGGCGTCGGCGCGGACCTCGACGGTCTTGCTCATAACTGGCATTGGCGAAGCATAGCCGGGGCGCGAAAGAGCCGCTGCGACGGGCGATCTCGGCCTACCGGTCGACGACCGCCGTCGACAGCAAGGTGCGGACGGCATCGGGAATCGACACCGGCTTGCGGCTGACCCGGTCGACGTAGACGTGCACCCAGTGGCCCAGCGCGGTGATCGGCTGCGCCCGCTCGCCCCGGGCCGCCCGGAACACGCCGAGGCGGTAGGTGACGCTGCTGCGGCCCAGCCGGGTCACCGCCACGCCCACGGCGAGGCTTTCGGGGAAATGCAGCTCCGAGAAGTACCGGCAGCCGGATTCGGCGACGATGCCCAGTGCCGGCGTGGTGAGCGGGTCCAGCCCGGTGCCGGTGTTGATCCACGCATTGATCGCGGTGTCGAACAACTGGTAGTACACGGCGTTATTGAGGTGGCCGAACATGTCGTTGTCGGCCCACCGGGTACCCACCGGCCAGCGCACCGGGAAGTCGTCGCTGGTAAGCCCGTCGGGCGGGGTCGGGACCGCGGGAGCTGAAGTCATGGTCTACCAGTACCGCATCGCCTGCCGGAACAGCTCCGCCAGAACCGGTTTGCTCATCTCCCTCGGGGCGTTCTGCAGGAGGCGCTGCTGAGGGTGGGCGCCCTCGGTCAGCGCCACCACGTCGTCTTCGGTGTAACCCACCCCGCCAAGGCCGTTGGGCATGCCGACCGCCCGCATGATGCGGATGAGTTCGGCGGCGAGCACCTCGCCCGCATCCTCGGGGCCGGCACCGCGGGTGTCGCCGCCGAGCAGCCTGGCACCCTCGAGGTGCCGCTCCGGGCTGACTTCGGCGGTGAAGCGGAACGACGACGGCGCATTGAGGATGACTGCCATGCCGTGCGGCACGAGCGGCTCGTCGCCCGGGTAGCCCGTCGGACGGAAGCCCTGCACCAGCCCCGCCACCGCATAGGCCATCCCGTGCGGCGCGTGGACGCCCGCGTTGCCGAACGCGATGCCCGCAAGCGTTGCGGCCCACATCATCTGCTCGCGTGCCTCACTGTCGGCGGGGTCGTCTACCGCACGCTCCAAGAACCGCCCCAGCACGCCCAACGCCTCGCGGCAACCGAGATCGCTCCAGGGATTGGCGCCCTGGCTCATGGGCCGCAGGCTGGGCCGCTCGGGTGCGGGACGCCGGACGTAGGGTCGCGCGGTGTAGGACTCCAACGCGTGAGACAGCACGTCCAGGCCCGCCGAGGCGACGACCTCGGCCGGCAGGCTCGCCGTGCAGTCGGGGTCGACGAGCGCCTGCGTGGGACGCAACGCGGGAGAGGCGATGCCGGTCTTCGCCGAGAGCGACACCAGATCGAATATCGCGATGCCGGTCACCTCGCTGCCGGTGCCGGCCGTGGTGGGGCACGCGATGTGCGGCCTGAGCGGACCCGGGACGGGTTTGCCGTCACCGACGGGCGCGTTGACGTAGGTCAGGAAGTCGGCGGGATAGGTCGCATACAGATTGGCGGCCTTGCACGTGTCGATCACCGAGCCGCCGCCCAGCGACACGTAGCCGTCCGGCTCGAGCTCTCGGGCGAAATCCGCCGCGTCCCGGAAGGACGCGTCGGTGGGCTCGACGTGGACGTCGGTGTAGGTGACCACGTCCAGTCCGGCGGCGGCGAGCGAGTCGCGCGTCTTGGCGAAGACCGGCAGCGCGGCCACACCGGCGTCGGAGAACAGCGCCACCCGCCGCACTCCGTGCGCGGCGGCGCGGTCACCCACCTCCGCGAGGCAGCCGCGCCCGAACGTCACCCGTGACGCGTCGACGGTGAAGGCCCCGTCGCAGCCTGCTGAGGGAGTCGGGTAATCACAGCACGCCATCCGGCCATTATCTCGGGTGCAGCGGCGCGACGGGTTCCACCACCTCATCCGGGAGGCGGTGAGCTTCGATGTAGTCCCAGCGGATGTCGTAGCCGAGCCCGGGCGCCGACGGTATCTCGACGAATCCGTCCGACGTGAGCGGGTCGCACGGCGCCTTGAGGTACGGAGGCGCGGTGTCGTAGCGGGCCCCCGGCCCGAGCAGGCCGCGCTCGTAGTATTGGCAGACGTCTTCGCTGGTGGCGCCGAGGACCGCCAGGTTGCCGAAGCCGCTCATGTGTAGTTCGCACCGCATGCCGACGGCCTCGCACATTCCGGCCAGCTTCATCACGCCGGTGATTCCACCGCGCAGGACGTCGATGCGGCTGATGTCGGAGGCGCCGCGCAGGATCCAGTCGGCCCGGGTGTAGATGCCGCCCTCGGCGATCTCGGGAGAGCAGATCGGGATGTCGAGTTCGTCGCCCAGCCGCCGGTAGGCCTCGACGCGGTATTCCGGCATCGGGTGCTCGTACCAGTAGAAGCCCAGCCGCTCGAGTTCGCGGCCGACGCGCAGCGCGTCCTCATAGGTGTGGTAGGTGCCCCAGGGGTCGAACATCAGCACCATCTCGTCGCCCACCGCGGCGCGGACCTCGCGGCACACCCGGATGTCCCAGTCCACATAGGAGGGCCGCGGCAGGGCGGGCTCGCCCGTCGCGGGGTTCCAGTAGTGGTAGGGGTGAATCTTGTAGGCGGCGTAGCCCTGCCGCTTGCATTCGACGGCGTGGGCGGCGTATGCGTCGGGAGATCCGAGGTTGTTGAAGCTGCTGGCGTAGGCCTTGACCCGGTCCCGAGCACCGCCCAGCAATTTGTGCACCGGCAGCCCGGCCACCCGGCCGGCCAGGTCCCACAGCGTGAGATCGATGACGCTGCAAACGTTTTCGGGCAGTTTCGCCGCCCACAGTTGCCGCCAGATCTCCGCGCGGTCGAACGGGTCATGGCCGGCCAGCAGCGGGCTCAGAAATTGGGTGATGATCGCCTGATCCCCGGGCAGCAGGCCGTCCTGGTCGCCATGGAAGTGGCCGCCGAAGTAGTAGCCCTCGATCCCCTCGTCGGTCAGCACCTTGGTCACGGTCTGCACCACGCGGTAGTCGGTCATCAGCTGGCCGAACGAGATTCGATCGACGAACGACTCGAACGGCACGACCTCGAGGCCGGTGATCTTCATGGCAACACATTCTGCCGAGGGCCCGCGCGCTCAGAGTAGGGGCGAAGGTCCCGCGCCGAGGATCGCCATTGTGGGGGCCGTCACCGGATCTGCACGCATTGGCCGCCGTCGACCACCAGTTCCGAGCCGGTGATGAACGACGCTTGCTCGGAGACCAGGAACGCCACGGCGTCGGCGATCTCGCTCGGCCGGCCGATGCGCCCGAACGCCGACGACGCGGCGAGCCGCAGTTGAGTGGCGTCGTCGAGCATCGGGGTCGCGACCGGCCCGGGGAACAGGGCGTTGACCCGGATGCCCAGCGGCGCCAGTTCCGCGGCCGCGTTCTGGGTCAGGCCGCGCAGGGCCCACTTCGCCGAACCGTAGGCGGCGTGGTGCGGGAACGGGCGGATGGCCCCGGTGCTGCAGATGTTGACGATCGCGGCGTGCTGCGCGGCGCGCAGGTGATTCAGGGCCGCGTGGATACCCAGGAAGGCCCCGAAACAGTTGACCCGCCAGGAACTCTCGAAGCCCTCCGCGGTCTCGTCGGCCAGCGATGCCCGGTGCAGCACGCCGGCGCCGTTGACCAGCGTGGTCAGCGCCCCGAAGCGGTCGATCACGGTGTCGACGGCCGACTGCCACCCTGACTCCGAGGTGACGTCGAGCTCGACCGCGATCACCTCTTCGTCGCCCAATTCGTCGACCGCGGCGGCAAGTTCGTGCGCGCGCCGATCGCAGGCGGCCACCGAATAGCCTTCGGCGCGTAGGCGTTTGGCGATGGCCCAGCCCTGGCCGCCGGCCGCGCCGGTCACCAGTGCGACGCGTCGATCGGCGCTCATGGTTCCGTCGCCTCTCGCAGGTGCTCGGCGGCCCCGCGCCGCAGCGCGTGCGATTCGGCGGTCAGGGTGATCATGGAAAACCCCAGCTTCGCCATGGCGCGCCCCGTAGTGCCGTTCCCGGCGTGAATGCCGGTCACCAGCCCGGCCTCGTTGGCGGCCCGCTGGATTCGCACGATGGCATCCAGGACGGCAGGATCTCTGGTCGCGCCGTCCACGCCCACACCCAGCGAGAGGGCCAGGTCCGCGGGCCCGACGTAGAGCCCGGCGAGCCCGTCGACGGCGCAGATCTGGTCGAGGCCGGACAGCGCCGCGGTCGTCTCGATCATCGCGAACACGCTGACCCGCGACTCGAGCGCGGCGGTGTCGCGGCCCAGGCCGGCGCGCAGCGGACCGAAGCTGCGGATGCCCGTGGGTTGGTAGCGGGTGGCGGCCACCGCCGCGGCGGCCTGGTCCGCCGACTCGATCATGGCGATGACGACGGCGTCGGCTCCGGCGTCGAGCACGCGCCCGATCGGCGCGGCGTCGGCGTTGGGCAACCGCACCACGGTGCCGATGGGCAGGTGTTCGGTTTGGCGCAGCATGCCGGCGATGTCGGCGTCGTCGAGGTAGCCGTGCTGGGCGTCGAAACCCACGTAATCGTAACCGGCGCGCGCGAATTCCTCGGGGCCGAGCAGTGTGGGCCCGGTGATCCAGCCGCCCCAGATCGGGGTGGCCCGGTTCAGCGCCCGCCGCAAAGCGCTCCGCGAGTCGTCGGTCATTGCGCGATCGCGATCTTGACGCGCTCGGGGACCGGGCGGCAGGCCAACTCGAAGGCGGCCTGGACGTCGTCGACGCCGAACGTGTGCGTCAGGTAGGTGGCGAGCAGTTCGGGATGTTCGGCGACGAACTTCCCCGCGAACTCCAGCATCCGCCGGCGGTCCAGTGTGACACCGGATTTCAGCGTCAGGTTGTTGCGCAGCATGGTGCGCATGCTGATCGGATAGGCGTCGTCGTCGGCGACGCCGAAATAGAAGACCGTGCCGCCGGGCGCGGCGGCCGCGAGGGCGTGGCCCAGCGTGGCCACTTGGTGACCGACGGCCTCGATGACGACGTCGGCCCGGTCGGAGGCCGCGAGCTGACTCACCCAGCGGTCGCTGGTGGCGCGTACCGCGTCGTCGACGCCGAATGCCGCTGCCAGACTTGACCGGTCGACGGGGTCGACGCCGGTGACGCGACGCGCGCCGGCCGCCTTGGCGACACAGGAGAACAGCAGGCCGATGGAGCCCTGGCCGATGATCGCGACGTGTTTGCCGGCGAGGTCCGGCAGTTGCTCGAGGGCGTACAGGACGCATGCCAGCGGTTGCAGGCCGACTGCCTGCGCCGGGGTCAGCGCCGGGTCGTAGGGCGCCAGCCCGTCGCCGTCACTGATCACGCGTTCCATCATGCCGTCGAACCCGGAAGCCCAGCCCACCACGCGGTCACCGGGACGGTGGTCGGCGTGCCGGCTGGCGATCACCTCGCCGGCGACCTCATGGATCGGGAAGCCGTCCTTCTCGGCCGCGTTGGCGCCGTCATCGCCCGGAAGCCGGCCGCGGGCGCCGTGGAAGGCCGGCAGGTCGCTGCCGCAGACGCCGGCCGCCGTGAATCGCAGCAGCACCTCGCCGTCGGCGAGGCACTCGGGTGTCTTCTCGGGAATCGTTGTCCGCTCGAACATGTAGGGGGCGACGATCCGGTAGGACCACACGTCAGACCTCCACCGGGATGGTGTTCCATCCCCATTGGAAGCTGGAGGGGAGCCGCCGGGCGGCGTCGGACTGGATCGCGAAATCGGGCACCCTGCGCAGCCACTCCTGCAGCAGCACAGCGACTTCCAGCCGGGCCAGGTGGTAGCCGATGCAGAAGTGTTGGCCGCGGCCGAACGCAAGCGAGCGACGGATGGGCCTGTCCCAGAGGAATTCGTCGGGTTCGGGGTACTCGCGTTCGTCGCGGTTGGCCGAGGCGAGCAGCGTGATGACACGCTGCCCCGGCCGGATGGTCTCGCCGTGAATGGTGAACGGCTTGCGCGCGGTTCGGGCGAACCACTGCGCCGGCGCGCAGAACCGGATCATCTCCTCGCGCGCGGTCGGCACGGTGTTCTCGGGGTCGGCGCGGACCGCGGCCATCTGGTCGGGCCGGCGGCCGAGCTCCCACAGCCCGTGCGCGACGATCTTGGGTACCGTCTCGGTGCCGCCGATGAAGATGCACAGCATCTGGGTGGCGACCTCGACGTCGTCGAGCGGACTGCCGTCGGGCAGACGGTAAGCGAGCAGGCCGTCCACGACGGCCAGCGGCCGCCCGGAGGGGTCCGCGCGGCGGCGCCGGACCGCCGGGAGCAGGTATTCGAAATAGTTGGGCCGCGCCTCGGCGGTGTCCACCCCGACGCCGGGCTCGGCGAGGCTGCCGGCGTTGACCGCGGCCAGCACCTGTGGCGCGAAATCGACTGGTATGCCGAGAAGTTCGCATACCACGGACGCCACCACGATGCCGCCGTAATCCTGCGTCAGGTCGAACGAACCGCGGGGCAGTAACTCGTCGAGGCGCTCGTTGGCCAGCTCGCGGATCCGGGCCTCCAAGCCGGTGACGGCCCTGGGGCGCAGCGGCTGGGAGTGCGCGCGCCGGATCTCCGCGTACAGGTCCGTGTCGAACACGGCGTGGAACGGCAGCGGGTGCAGCGGCGGGTCGGCGACCGGTCCGGTGTTGTGCTTGGCCAGGACGGATGCGGCCGGCAGGGTCCCTTCCGACGCGACGAACGTCCCGTCGTTGACCTCCAGCACCTGCCAGATGTCCTCGAAGCGGGACAGCGCGAAGGTGTCCCACTGGGGCATGTAGTAGACGGGATACTCGTCGCGCAGGATCCGGTAGTACGGCAGCGGATCGGCCATCACCTGCGCGTCGAAGGGGTCGTAGGCGAAGTTCACGGCCTCTTGCTGCCGCATCACTGCAGCGGCGACGGCGGTAGGGCCTGCAGGATCGAATCCTCCCAGCCGTCGCGCAGCGCGGGCGCCACACTCATCCAGGTGACGATCTCGGCGGGCGGGCTGTCCTTCCACGAGGGGTAGTGGTCGGCGAAGCATTGCCAGCCGCCGTCCAGCGCCCAGTAGTGGATGACCTCGTTATAGCGGAACGTCGTGGTGAACGAACCCAGCCAGCGCTTACCGGTGCGTTCCGACCAGGGGACGTAGAGCCGCTCCAGTTCGCGGATGTAGTCGTCCTGACGCCCCGGCTTGGTCTGCATGATCTCCTGAATCACCAGCGGCGCAGTGAAATTGGCCTCACGCAGCTGGGCGAGGGTCTTGTTGCTGGGCCCGGGGTACATGATCCGGCCCTCCCCGGCCGCGCCGATGTCGGCCAGAAAGGCCGACCATTTCCCCGCCGCGGCCTCGTGACTGCCGCCGCGGGCCTGGGCGGCCCCGATCCGGGCGTAGTCGGCGAACCCGTCGATCTCCCAGATGATCGTCACCTGGGGCCAGTGACCGTTGTAGGGCGTGGTCTCCCAGATCGCGAACAGCCGCGCACCGAGCTCGTCCATCATCGGCCGGTAGGTGTCGGTGAAGACCTCGGTGAAGCATTCGCTTCGCCCGGAGCCGAGCGAGATGGTCTCGTGCAGATAGAGCAGCGTGTGCCGGTAGTACTTCTTCATCAGTCGAGCCGGACCAGCCCCGAATCACCGCGCTCACAGGTCGCCAGATCACAGAGCAGCGTCTCGGTGGAATAGACTGCGGCGCAGTCGATCCCGGCCGCAGCCAGCGCATGGCCCTTGAATCTGCGCGCGGCGGCGCTGGGCACGTACTGCGCCTTGGCCACCCCCCGATCCACCCGCAGGGGCCACCCGGAGGGCGCCCTGCCCCACAGAGCGACTTCGGTCAGCCGATCGTCGAGCGACGCGAGCACCTTGTCACGCACGCGGGCATCGGCGGCGAACGCCTCGGCGCTCACCGCCAGGCTCTGGCTCATCGAGCCCGGACCCGCCGCGGCGAAGTGATCCTCGAAGTCCACCCCCTGCACACCGAGGATCCGCAGGGACAGGGCGTCGCCGCCGCTCGGCAGCAGCACCGTCACCTGCCAGCCGGCCATCGCCCGGTCGTAGAGCCAACCTCCTGCCGACCGGACCACGTCGAGAGCGCTCACCGCGATGACGTCGAGCCGGTATCGCAGACACTCCCGGTCAGCACGGCCCGCTCGGGCGCCGACCCGGCTGCCTTCCCTGATGTCGAACGTTGACGTGACCATTGAATCCGTTCCTCACCGCCGCACCGAATCGGTGCATTGGCGTTTACCGCAACGCTTGTCCTGGGCTGGCGCCGCTAGCGCGACACATCGGACAGCGTGACACTTGCGAGCAAATTTGTAAAGGTACGACCGCTGGTCACGAGTCGCGGCGCGCCCGGAGTTCGGCGAGCACTTCTTCGGTGTGCTGCCCGAGTTCCGGTGCCGGAGAACGCGGTGCCCACGGTGTGCCGTGGAAATCGGCCGGCGTGGCCACCATCGGAACGCTGGATTGCCCGTCCGGGACGTCGACGATGCCGCCCGCGGCGTGGAATTGCTCGTCGGCCACGACGTCTTCGAGGCTGTTCACCGGCGACCAGAAGAAATCAGGCTCGGCGGCGAACGCCTGAGCCCACTCGTCGAGGGTGCGGGTGGCAAAGACCGCGTCCAGCTCGGCGATCAGCTCGACCGCGTTGACGAACCGCGAGTACGCGTCGCTGAACCGGGGGTCGGTCAGCCATTCCGGGTGGCCGACGGCGCGACACAGCGGGGGCCAGTGCCGATCGCCTTCGAGCCCGACGATCCAGAACCGGCGCCCGTCGGCGGTCGCGTAGTTGTTCATGCACGGGTTGCCCATCGATTCGCGTTGCCCGATCGCGATCGGCTGGCCGGTCAGCAGATAGGTGTTGAGGTCGAAGCTCACGGTGTAGGCGCCCTGGCGATACAGCGAGGTGCTCACCAGTTGGCCGGCGCCGGTGCGGGCGCGGGCGACCAGCGCCGCACACACGGCGGCCGCCAGCGTCATGCCGGCCGAATGATCGCCCATGCCGCCGCGCTGGAAGGGCGGGGTGTCGCCGGGCCGGGTGAGCAGGTGCGCGACGCCGGCGCGCGACCAGAAGGCGGCCACGTCGTAGGCGGCCCGGTCGGCGTCGGGCCCGGTCTCGCCGTATCCGGTGATCAGTCCGTAGACCAGGCGGGGGTTGCGGGCCGCGACCGACTCGAAGTCCAGCCCCAGCCGCTGTAGCGCGGCCGGCCGGACGTTGGTCACGAAAACGTCGGCGTCAGCGAGCAATTCGAACGCCGTTTCGCGCCCCGCCTCCTCCGCGAGGTCGAGCACGACGCTGCGCTTGGAGCGGTTGTCCATTTCGAAAGGCGGGTTCACCCCCAGGTCGCAGCCCAGCATCTTGCCGAACATCCGGCCCGGGTCGCCGTTCGGCGGTTCGATCTTGACGACGTCGGCACCCCAGTCGGCCAGGATGCCGCCGGTGGCGGGTCCGGCGACCCACACCCCGAGCTCGACAACCTTGACGCCCTCCATCGGTCCCGCCATGGCTACGTTCCTACTCCGTGCCGCCCCGGGGTCGGAAGCCGGGTTGCCGATCGATTTCCGCCCACGCGTCCTGGCAGCCAAAGCTATTGTCTGACGTGAGCAAAGGTTTGCTAAGGGTCGGGTGAGGTGGTCGAGTACTTCCTGTCGGGCGTCGTGGAGGCCCGTGTCGACGGCGCGAGGGCGGCGCTCGGTGGCCCGAAGCAGCGGTGTGTGCTCGCGGTGCTCTTGGCGAACATCGGAGCTGTCGTCAGCATCGACCGGCTGATCGATTCGGTGTGGGAGGACGACCCGCCGCCGAAGGCATTGGCATCGCTACGCTCCTACGTCGCCAACCTGCGCCGAACGCTGGGGCCGGCCGACGCTGCTGAACAGCGGTTGCAGTCGCGGCCCTATGGCTACCAGCTGAACCTGCTCGACGGGGATTCCATTGATCTGCACCACTTCGAACAGCGGGTGTCGCTGGGCCGGTCAGCCCTGCTGCGCGATGACCCCACGTGCGCGGTCGAGGCCTTCGGCGCTGCCCTTTCGTTGTGGCACGGAGACCCGTTCGGCGAGTTCACCTATCGAGACTTCGCCGCGCCCGACGCCTTGCGCTACGCCGAATTGCGGACCACCGCGATCGAGGCTCGCTTCGATGCTGCGCTGCGGCTCGGTTCCGGCACCGAGCTGATCCCGGAGATCGAGGCGGCGTTGGCGCAATACCCGCTGCAGGAGCGGTTGTGGGAACACCTGATGCGTGCTCTGCACCGCGCCGGTCGAACCGCCGATGCAACACGTGCATTCCATCGGGCCAGTGCCACGCTTGAGCGCGAGATCGGCGCCCGGCCGGGAGAGGACCTGCAGAATCTCTTCCGGCGAATCAGTGCGGAGCCGAACGAGATTCGGGATGAGTGGCCAGCGGGCCGGGCACGCGCCGCGTCCGGCCGGTTGGCGGTCCCGGGATTGGTCGGCCGCGACGCGGAACTTGGCGCGGTCCTCTCGACGGCCCGGTTGGCCGCCGCCGGCGTTGGCGGGCTGACCCTGATCACCGGCGAAAGTGGAATCGGGAAAACCGCTTTAGCACAAACTGTTGCGGACCAGGTCCGCGCGGACGACGTAGCCGTGTCGTGGGCCAGTCACCCCAGCGCCATCAAGCTGCCGCTGTTGTGGACCTGGATCCAACTCCTGCGACAGTTGGGCGCCGACCTGGGCGACGCCGGACGCCGGGCGGTAAAGCGGGCGGCGCCCGGGGTCGTCGACACACTTGTTCCCGAATGGAATGACATCGAACCGCTCGCGCCGTCCACTCGGGTCGCCGCGACGGGATTTGCGGTGGTCGAAGGTATCGTCACGGCGCTGGAGGCCCTGTCGTCGATCAAACCGCTCCTGATCGTCCTCGACGACCTGCAGCTGGCCGACGGCACCTCACGGAACGCATTGTCATTGCTGGCGGCGATGTTCCCCCGGGTACCGATTCAAGTCATCGGTACTTGGACCTATCACGGGGTCGATCGACCGGTGAACCGCTCATCGTTCGAGCGCCTGATCAGATCGAATGACACCAGCGTGGTGCACCTCAACGGTATCGACCGCGAGGCCGCCGCGCTGCTGGTCGACTCGATAGCCGGCGTCGCGACCTCCCGCGCCGTTACGGAACAAGTGTGGCAGCAGGCTGGCGGTAATCCCTTCTACCTCAAGGAGATTGCCCGCACTCTCCAGGCCGCCAGCGCCGGTCGAGGTGGAGCCGACATCGCGTCGTCCAACCTGTCTGACGCTGTGGTCGGCGTCGTCGGGCGCCGGCTGGCCGCGTTGGAACGGGCGTCCCGGCGCCTCGTCGCCGCGGCGGCGGTCATCGGCCCCGAGTTTGACGTCGCCGAATTGGCCGACGTCGTCGACTTGACGAGTTCCGCCGTGCAGCGCCGACTCCGCCCGGCCTACCAGGCCGGCTTGCTCGACGAAGTGCCCGGCCGGCCGGGTATGTACCGCTTCAGTCATGGACTTCTCCGCGACGCGCTGCTCGCACAGCTCGACACCACGGAACGCACCACCGTGCACGCCGCGGTCGCCACCGCGCGCGCGGCCGGGCTGGCGGCGGCCGCGTATGAAGACGGGATCGCCGCGGCCGATCACGCGTGGCGCGCCGGCACGGAGCTGCACCCCGAGACAGCCCTGGAGCTGCACGAAACGGTCATTCAGCGGGCCCTGACCCGCTCCGCCTACGACGACGTAGCCAGCCTCGCCGACCATGCGCTACAGATCTGTCGCAAGCTCCCGGCCAAACCCGAAGAGCTCGAACGTCAAGCCACCCTCTGGCTGCATCTGGCCGGAGCCAAGGGCATCCTCGAGGGCCAGACCAGCGCGGCCGCGGCGGATGCCGTGCAACGTGCCTTCGAGATCGGCAGTCAGGTCAAGGGCCGAAGCTTCTACGGGGCGATCGCGCTGCAATGCCTCATGCTGTGTGGGCACGGGCGCATCGACGAGGCGCACATCATTGCCAACGGGCTCCGGGAGCAATACGACCTGACAGGGGATCCCGATATCGGTGTCGTCAATGACTTCGCGCACATCATGGTGTATTCCCTGCGCGGTGATGTTGAAGCGCTCATCGCCACTGGCCGCCACATGATGGACACGTTCCCGCCTCCCGAGACGGTCACCGACCCGATGCACTTCTTCCACCCCCGGGTGTACTGCTGGATGGCGCTGGGCGAGGCGATCCGCGGGGACCGCGACGCAATGCGGGAATATCACCGACGGGCATTACATCTCGCACAGAGTCGCGGCGACGTATTCAATATCCTTGCGGCGAAGCTGACATTCGTCGAATGCGCCGCGATCCTGGGTGACGTCGAAGGCACCGCCGAACTGGCCGACGCCGTGGACCGCGAATTCTGTGCGGCCGGCGGCCAGCAGTGGGGGGCCGCGGCGAGGATCATCAGCGTGTGGGCACGCACCCTCGAGAACGGGGAGGGCGACCGCAACGCCGCGTTTGAGGCCTTCGGCGCGCTCACCAGTGACGGGTCCACCGCGATGACCCCCTTCTTTCTCGCCCTGCTGGCCGACATCGAAAATCACCATCGCCGGTCGGACAACGCCCGGGAATTGCTGGGCAGGGCGCAGCGCGTGGCCGATGCGACGGGAGAACACGCCTCCGACTCCCTGATCGCCGCAAGACTGGCCGGCCTGTCACGGGTAACCGACCGGCCGGGGTGAACGCTCAGCCGGGCGTGTCGGGTAGCGCCTCACGCCACTGGCGCCACACTGCCCGGTCGGTCATCAGGTCGAGCAGGGTCCCGAACCCGCTCGGGTAGACGAGCGAGACCAACCACTGCCGGGAATCGCCCCTGCTCACCCGGAACCCACCGCGGTAGAACTGCCGCAGCCATTTGATCGTCAGCTCGTCGCGGCGAAAGTCGAAGACCACCACCGGCTCACCCGAGGACAGTTTCGCTTTGAAATCGGTCAGGCCGAGCTCCTCGTCGACCCACTTCGAGTACTCCGAGGCAGTGCACCGCAAACTGGCGGCCGTGAGATGGAGCTCGACGTTGACCCACCACGAGTTGCCGCGGTTCTTCAACAAGTAAGCCTTGGTATGCGGTGGGGCACTCGCCATTTCGTCTGCTCCAATTCCAAGCCGGAATGTCGACCGGGTAGCCGCCCGGCGACCCGGCCCTGATCTGACCGAACGTCAACCTAATGGAGGCAGTTTGGAATTCGTTTGAAAACGGACGGTCCGACCGTCCTCGCCCCGTCGGAGGAACGTTCCAATCCAATTCCAACACCGGTGAGTAATTTTCCCGGCGGCAATGTGAAGAGGACGTGTCATCCCTGCCTCGGGTCTGGGGTTGGGCCGTCACGTGAACGCGGAAGGCTGGTGTCATGGCTAATTCGTTAGGGCAGAAGGTCGTTTTGGCATGCGCGGTCGCAGGGGTCGCAGCGAGCGTGGGCGCATGCTCGAGTGGCCCCAAGGTGGTGAGCAAAGGAGATGTCGCCAACCAGATCAGCACGAAGATGACGTCACCCAACGGACAGAAGCCCGAGTCGGTGACGTGTCCCGATGATCTCAAGGCTCAGGTCGGTGCGCAGACCAACTGCACGATGAAGGTCAACGGTCAAACCAGCACCGTCAACGTAACGGTCAGCACCGTCGACGGGAGCCAGGTCAAATTCGACATGGTCAACACCATCGACAAGAACCAAGTGGCCAGCCAAATCAGCGATCAGCTGACGCAGCAGTTCGGTTCCAAACCCGACTCCGTGACGTGCCCCGACAACCTGAAAGGCACCGAGGGCGCCACGCTGCGCTGCGAACTCGTCGACAGCGGACAGAAGTACGGCGTCACCGTGACCGTCAACACCGTGCAGGGCTCCGACGTGAACTTCCACTTCAAAGTGGACGACAAGCCCATCCAATAACGATGGCAGACAGGCGATGGCGGCTCCGCGCGACAGCCGTCGTGATGGTGGCGGTACTGACATGCGACGGGTGCGGCGGCAGGTCCACCCACTCCGCGACGGTGCCCACGTTCAACCCGGCGCCCCAGGTGCAGATCCACGGTGACGGTTCCGACCCGGCGAACGCGCTCGCCGCGAAGGCCATCGCCGACATCGAGACCTACTGGGCCGGTGAATTTCCCAAGCTGTACGGCCGCGACTACGCACCGGTCAAGGGCGGCTTCTATGCGGTCCGGCCATCAACCGGGCCACTGCCACCCTGCGCGGCGGCGGCCGACGACGTCGCCGGCAACGCCTTCTACTGCGCGAAAGCCGATGACGTAGCCTGGGACTCCGAAGGATTGCTGCCGAGCTTGCGTAAACGATTCGGTGATTTCGTCATTCCGGTGGTCCTCGCCCACGAGTGGGGGCACGCGGTCCAGGCCCGCGCCAACTTCACCGGACAAACGGTGACCAAGGAGATTCAGGCCGACTGCTTCGCCGGGGCGTGGGCGGCGCACGCAAAGGCCGACACGTTCAGGCCGAACGCCGACGAGCTGGATCAGGCGCTGGCGGGTTTCCTCTTCCTGCGCGACGAGCCGGGCACGGCGAAACAGGATCCCCGTGCCCACGGCAGCGGATTCGACCGTGTCAACTCCTTCCGTCGGGGCTTCGACAACGGGGCGGCGGCGTGCAAGGGTTACAACGACCGTGACCCGGTCGTCGTGGAGATTCCGTTCAACAACGCCGCCGACATGGCCGCTGGCGGCAATGCGCCATACGACGACATCGTCAACAATGTCCCAACAGACCTCGAGGACTACTACTCGCAGGTCTTCCCGCAGCTGACCGGCAGGCCGTGGGCCCCGCTGGCACCGGCCCGGCCATTCGCACCGGCGGGCCAGCCGGACTGTGCCGGTCAATCGACGGCCGGATATGTGCTGTTCTATTGCGTGCCTGAGGATTACGTCGGATTCGACAACGTCACCGCGATGCCGAAGATCTACGCTGAGGGCGGTGACTTCGCGGTCGCCACCCTGATCGCTACACAGTATGGACTCGCCGCGTTGTACCGCGACGGGCAAGATCCAGCCGACAAGAAAGTGTCGCTGCGGGCCGACTGTATGGCCGGCGCGTGGGCGGCAAGCATCCTCTTGCAGAACCGCCCCGAGAGCAATTACCGGCTCTCCCCCGGAGACCTGGACAAGGGTGTGGCCGCCCTACTGCTGTTCCGCGGCAACGGCGATGTGGCCCGACAGGGGCAAGGCGCGGCCCGGATCGACGCCTACCGCGACGGCGTCTACAACGGGGCCCAAGCCTGCATGGTTCACTGAACCGCCCCGCATCCGCCCCGCGGACCCGCCAGCGCTCGCCCTCTCTCACCGACCGGATGGCGCGCCTGGTCGGCGCCCTGATCTGCGGATCGATGATTCCGCACGCCCCGGTGCATCGGAATACATGCGGGCCCCGATGGCTCGCCACGGTAAGCCGCACAGGATGTGCGGTCTGCCGTTAACGCCAAACGAGAAGGAGTTGGTCTTCGTGGCGACAGTCTCAGGCAAAGCACTTCTGATCACCGGTGGCAATCGCGGCATCGGGCGGGCGCTCGCCGTGGAAGCATTGAACAGAGGCGCTCGGCGCGTGTACGTGGGTACCCGAAAGGCCTTGGCGGACAACGGTGATTCCCGAGTGACGCCGCTGACCCTGGACATCACCAACGCCGCGCATCGTCGGGCGGCGGCTGAGCAGGTCGATGCTCTCGACATCCTCGTCAACAACGCCGGCCTTGCTTTGTACGACGACTTGAGCGACCCCTCCGCGCTCCAACGACACCTGGAGGTCAACCTTTTCGGCACTTACGCCGTGATCCAAACCTTCTTGCCACTGTTGGTGCGATCCGCGGGATCGATCGTCAACAACCTTTCGGTGAACGCATTGGCCCCGTTGCCGATCATCCCGGCCTACTCCGTCTCGAAGGCGGCCGCGTTCTCCATGACGCAATCGTTGCGTGTCATCCTGGCGCCGCAGGGGGTGCGTGTTCATGCGGTGCTGACCGGGCCCGTGGACACCGAGATGACCCGCGACCTCGACATCCCCAAATCGTCGCCGCAATCGGTGGCGCAAGCCATCTTCGACGGGGTGGAGAACGACGACGACGAGATCTTCCCCGACCAGTTGTCCGGGTCGTTGGCCGCGGGCTGGGAGCGTGGCTCCGCCAAGGTGCTCGAGCGCCAGTACGCGGGTTTGCTCGGTGCGGACGACTGACCCGCTCCCGGCGCGTACCGGCTCGGCGCACAGAGGTCTAGCCTCACACCATGAGCCTGGTAGCCGGACGTGGTCCACTCAGCAGTGATCCGGCCGGGCGATTCTCACCCCCGCTGCCCGCCGACGTCGTCTTCATCGAGCCTCATCCGCGCCGCGTGCAGGCGTGGCGGGACGGGCGCCTGGTGATCGACACCGAAGGGGCGCTGATGGTGCACCGGCGGGGCCACCCGCTCGGCTATGCCTTCCGGGCCGGCGAGGTCGGCGACTTGCCCGCCGAGCCCGAGCCGGAAGCCCCGGGCTTCGTGCATGTGCCCTGGGACGCCGTCGACACCTGGCTCGAAGAGGGCCGCGAACTCGTGCACTACCCGCCGAATCCCTACCACCGCGTCGACTGCCGGCCCACCAAGCGGCGCCTGCGGGTCTCGGTCGCGGGCACCGTGCTGGTCGACACCGACCAGACCGTGATCGTTTTCGAAACGGCTTTAGAGCCAAGACTTTACGTTGACCCGGCGCACGTACGCACCGACCTGCTGAGCCGCTCACAGACGTCGAGCTACTGCAATTACAAGGGTTTCGCGACGTACTGGTCCGCGGGTGATGCCGACGACGTCGCGTGGAGCTACGCGGACCCGCCGCCGGAAAGCCTGCCCATCAAAGGGTTTCTCAGCTTCGACCCCACCCGAGCGGACGTCGTTGCCGACCTGCCAGGCGGCGATCAGTCCGCCGGTAGGTAGCCGACCGACTGCGCGAACAGGACTCGTTGGTGGACCTTCAATCCAAGGTGCTCGGTGAGCCCGGCCCTGTCACAGTTGTGAAACCAGGCCGCGAGGCCGTGGGCGGCGGCGAAAAGGTAGACATTCCCGGCGATCAGCCCGACGTCGACGTAGTAGTAAGACTTCTGCACTTCCGGGTCGTGAAGTCCCGGCTCGCCGAAGCCGGCGGTATGGGTGAGCCGGTCAACGTCGACGACGTAGATCAGCATCGCCGGGGCCACCGTGACGCCCGGCTCACCCGGCGTCAGGGCGCTGGCGCGGACATCGCCACCGGTGATGCGCGCCAAGCGATGACGGGGCCCGTCGTACCGATAGGTCCCATCGGCGAGTGCGACATACAGATCGATCTCTTGAGAGTTGCTGGCCGACGCCGCCGTGCGTCCCGGCGCACCGAACGGACCCGCTTCCCGATTGACGCCGTACGCTGACCACAGCAGGTCGGAGAGGTCCCGGATCGAGAGCGGTTCGGGACCGGATTCCCTGGTGGTCTTCCTCCGCATGAATGCGGCGACGATCGCATCGTCGGGGTCGCGGGCCGGGGCGGGAAGTGGCAGCCACCCCTCGTCAGCGGCGTTGCCGGCAACGGCTTCTCTTGCGGCGTCCATAGGTTGTCCCCCGAAATGCTGATGGCAGAAGGTGTTTCGGGACGAAACTAAGCGTTTCGGAACGCTATTCGCCGATGCCTTCGCGAAGCTAGAGCCTTTCGGCCCTTGTCCGCCTCGCCTAGCTCGCCAGCCCGACGATCGCCAGCATGAACAGCACCCCGCCAAGCGTGCAGGCCAGGGTCGCGGCGGTGCGGTGCCCGGCGTGCGCCCTCGGCAGGATGTCGGCGCTGGCCAGATACATCAGGAAACCCGCGAAAAATCCCAGATACACCTCGAGGAGGCGATGGGGAATCGTCACGGCCAGTGTGAGGGCGGCCCCGGCCACCGGTGCGACGGCGTCGGCGCCCAGCAGCGCGAGCGCCCTCCGCCGGTCGTTTCCATAGAGCGACGTGACGGTGTAGGTGTTGAAGCCGTCGGCGAAGTCGTGGCCAATCACCGCGACAGCCACCACCGCGCCCGCGGCGGCTCCCGCCTGAAAGGCGGCCCCGATGGCGAACCCGTCCATGACGCTGTGGCCGATCAGCCCCGACGCGGCGAGGATCCCGACGCCGGGCGCATCCAGATCACCGGCCTCACCCGACCCGTCACCGCGATGGATGCCGACCGTGTGCTCGATGACGTGCAGGACCAAGAAGCCGAGGACGAACGCGAGCAGCGGAGCCGGTACGCCGAAGAGGACCCAGTACTGCCGGCCCATCGCTTCCGGCAGCAGGTCGAAGGCCACCGCGCCGAGCATCAACCCGGCCGCCAACCCGAGCACCAGATAGCGGTAGGAACCGATACGCAGCGCGGCATAACCGCCCATCAGCGTGGTGATGAACGAGCCCAGAGCCACGAGAACAACCACTGCGGGCCTACCTCTCTGCGACCGGTACTCGGTGAAAAGGTAGCGCTCTCGGGGAAGGTTGGCGCACCTGAACGCGCCGAAGTCAGCCGCCGTAACTGGGCCGTCCCAGCTTGAGTTGATGTTGGGCGATCATGTTGCGGAATACTTCCAGCGTCCCGCCGTAGATCCCCAGCGGCAGCGCCAGCCGGTAAAGGTGTTCTGCCGCGCCGTCGGTCGCGGATCCGGGGGTTTCGGTGGGCAACGCCGACGCGGTGCCCAGGATGTCCATCAGGTCAGGGGTGATGTCACGCATCGTCTGCGCGATCGCGACCCGCCCAAACATTCCGGGTGTGGATAGCGCCGCTTCCGTCCGGGCGACGTCGCGCCCGAGCCGATATGTCACCGAGTCGTCGTCGAGCGGCCGCCGGCCGTCCGGTCCGGGGTGGGCGACGACCGCCGCGACGGCGTCGACGACTTCGGCCATCAGGTCACCGTGCGCCGACATCGCGGCAATGTATTGCAGGCCATGGTCTTCCGGATCCACGACGCCGTGCTCGGAGTCCAGCGCCGCGCGCATCACGGTCCAGCCGCCGTTGACCTCGCCGATCCGGTAGAGGTCGTCGACCCGGACGTCGCTGTAGTAGACGATGTTGGTGCGGTCACCGTCCAGGGTGCGGAGGCCTTGGATGTCGATGCCCGGCGAGTCGAGCGGCACCAAAAACATGGTCAGGTTCCGGTGTTTCGGGCCTTGCGGATCGGTGTTGGTGAGCAGGAAGACGTAGCGGGCGTTCTGCGCGTTCGACGTGAACATCTTGGAGCCATTGATAATCCAGCTCGATCCATCCGCTTCCCGAACGGCGCGCGTCTTGCACGTGGCGACGTCCGATCCACCCTCGGGCTCGGTGTAGCCCAGGCACAGCCGGATCTCCCCGGCGAGCACACCGGGCAGGACCCCGTCGGCGAGCTCCGGCGCCCCGAATTGGCGCACCAGCCGGGCGACGACGGACGTGGTGCCCCAGTGATACCACGGCGTATGGGCCCGGGCGATCTCGAGCTGGAAGATGCGGCGCCGAACCGGGCTGAATCCGCCCTCGGACTCCGGCTTCCAGTCCGATGCCAGGTAGCCGGCCTCGCCCAGCGCCAAATGCACGTGTTCGTCGAAGTTTTCGCCGAACTCCAGCTGCCGGTGCAGCACTTCTTCGGTCACGTGCTTCGCGATGAATGCGCGAGTCTCGTCGCGGAAGGCTTGGTCCTCGGGTGAGAGGTCGACGCGGGAGAAGTCCATCAGGCCGCGTCGATCACGTGGGTCCGGAACCGGTCGAGTGTCTCCAGCGCGTGGGCCATGCTGTCGCCGGGGAGGTGAACGCTCACCCATGTCACACCCACCTTGGCCAGCTTCTCCAGGCCGTCGAGGTAGGCGTCGGCGTTGAATTCGTCGCTGGCGGGGCTGCCGCCCTCGAAGTTGGTGAAGGTGACGTCGATCCCCGACCAGTCCCGGCCCGCGGCGTCGCACCGGCGCCGCAGATCGTCGATGCCGTCGGTGAGGCGTGCCACCGAGTCGATCACCGCCGTGCCGGCTGTCTGCGCCAGCTGCGGCGGGGCGGGAAAAGGGCACCAGCCGTCACCGTATTGCGCCACCCGCTGGCGCGCCGACGACGTGTTGCCGCCGATCCAGATCGGTGGATGCGGGTCGCTCAGGGGGCGGGGGTGCGCGGTGATCCCCCGCGCGGTGAAATGCCTTCCCTCGTAGGTGATGTCGTCGCCGGTCCACACCGCCCGGATCACCTGCAGGGCTTCCTCGAACAGCTCCGCCCGTTCGTCGTAGCTGACCCCCAGCGCGGCGAACTCCCGCTTGAGGTAACCGACGCCCACCGCGAGCGTGAACCGGCCACCGGAGAGCAGGTCCAGTGTGGCGCCGGACTTGGCCACCACGAACGGGTTTCGGTACGGCAGCACCACGATGTTGGGAATCAGCCGCAGCGTGCTCGTCGTCGCCGCCGCGAAACCCAGTGCGACGAAGGGGTCCAGCGCGTCATGCCCACCGGCCTCCAGCCACCGCTGCGACGGGGCCGGGTGGTCGGTGAAGCCGAACCCGTGGATGCCGGCCGCCTCGGTGGCCGCCGCCACCTTCCCGATGCCGTCCCCGCTCACCAGCTCCGCGTTGTACGGATGGCTGTGCATCGGGTGGGTGATGGTGAAGCGCATGGACGCGACCAGTCCGCTAGAACCGTGCGCGCGAATCGATGGCCGTGTCGGTGGTGCGCAGCGGCCGGATCAGCGCCTCCTGGGCGAACGAGCACAGCAGCTCGCCCTCCTCGGAATGCACCGTGCCGCGCACGTAGGACATTCCCGCGCCGACCTGGGTGCTTTCGTGGGTGTAGAGCAGCCACCCGTCCCAGCGCACCGGCTCGTGGAAGGCCACCGAGATGCTCATCGGTGCGGTGGACACGGTCAAATGCGCCTGGGCGGTGCCGATGCCGGGATGCGGCCGCATGGTGGTGGAGATCCCCAGGTGCCCGGTGAAGTACGCCAGCAGCGCCTTCGCGAGGTCGTCCCGGGTGGGGATCGGGTCGTAGTGCAGCCACGCGTAGAGCTCCGGCGGCCCGACCTCGTCGGGGCTGTTGACGTCGACCACATCGACCAGCCGAAGTTCCCGTCCGACCATCGGCATCGATGAGTGGACGGCCTCGGCGGGCGGGGCCACGTCGGGGCGCGGCAGGTGGTGGCGGATGACGTCACCGGTCGGCACGTCGGCCAGCACCGTGATGCTCAGGCAGCGCCGACCGTTCTGGTGCACTGCGACCACCGCGGTGGCGGTGGTCCGGCCCTCGGCGACGACGTCGAGGACGAGTTCGATCGGCGGGCCGACGGCGACGGCGCGGGAGAAGACGGCGTGCGCCGAGCGCACCGACTTGTCCGGGAATCGTTTGGCCACGGCGACAATCGCCTGCGCGAGCACCTGGGTGCCTTCCACGACCTGCCGTTCGTCGCCGACGGCGATGCCCGTGTCGCCGATGTACCGGTCTTGCCTGTCGGGGCGCACGTCGAACAGATCCAGCAGGCCCTGCACGGTCCACTCGGTCTGCTCAGATTCCTCGGAAGCCATGGTCAATTCGCACTCCACCTCTCGCGCCGGCAGCTCACGGCCCAGCGTGACACTTTGCCTAGGATTTGTAAAGCTTGGCTAACAACACCGATCCCCCGGTTGCGCGATTGACACCGGTACCCGCGGTGCCTGACACTTTGGCGGTGTTTTGTAAAGCGGGAGCTGGGGTGAAGGGCATCGGGGCATGATTCCCGAACCGCTGGCCAACGGCTTCTGCTTCGGCGAGGGGCCACGCTGGTTCGAGGGCCTCCTGTGGTTCTCCGACATGCTGGGCGAGGCGGTACACACCTCCACCATGGGCGGGTCCCTGACCACGTTGCCGCTGCCCGGGCACGCCCCGTCGGGCCTGGGTTTCCGCCCCGACGGATCGCTGCTGATCGTCTCGGCCGAGGACCGCACCGTGCTGCGTTACGACGGTGAAACCGTCGACACCATCGCCGATCTCGGCGGCCTGGCGCCGGCCGATCTCGGCGACATGGTCATCGACGACGCGGGCCGCGCCTACATCGGATGCCAGGCGCGAAGCGGCGGCGCGATCATCCGGTTGGATCCCGACGGCCCCGCCACGGTCGTGGCCGAGGACCTCGACTTTCCCAACGGCATGGTGATCACCCCGGACGGCCGAACGCTGATCGTGGCCGAGTCGGTCGGCCGGCGGCTGACCTCGTTCACCGTCGGCGCCGACGGCGGGCTGACCGGCCGGCGCGTGTTCGCCGACGGCCTGGACGGGCCACCCGACGGCATCGCGCTCGACGCGGACGGCGCGGTGTGGGCGGCGATGACGCTGGCCCACCAATTCGAGCGGGTCGTCGAGGGCGGCGCCGTCACCGACCGCATCGACATGGGCGAGCGCGTCGCCATCGCTTGCGCGCTCGGCGGCCCGGAGCGCCGGACGCTGTTCTTGTTGTCGAGCACCGAGGCGTCCCCTCAGCGCCTGATCGGCACCCGCCTGTCGCGGCTGGACGCCGTCACGGTGACCACTCCCGGCGCCGGCCTGCCCTGAGGAAGAGGTTGACGATGTCGGACTCCTACTACGAGCTCATCGACGGCACCGACCCGTTGGGAGAGAAGTTCCGGGCCACCGACCTGGCGCGGGGTACCTGGTCGGCGTCGATCCAGCACGGCGGGCCGGTGTCGGCGCTGCTGGTGCGGGCGCTGGAGCGCTGCGAGCAGCGCGAGGACACCCGCCTGTCCCGCGTCGTCATCGACCTGCTGGGCGGGGTGCCCGCCGAGGGCGACCTGTGGGTCAACGCGCAGGTGCAGCGCGGCGGGAAACAGATCGAACTGGTCAGCGCCGAGATGCTGGCCCCCGGCCCCGATGGCCGGCCCCGGCCCGTGGCGCGCGCGAGCGGGTGGCGGTTGCAGACGCTGGACACGCGGGCGCTGGCCCACGCCGCCGCCCCGATGCCCGGGCCGCGCAGCGAAGCGCGCAACCGCAACCTCAAGGCGCGGGAGTGGGACCGCAACTACGTGCACAGCCTGGACTGGCTGTGGCTGACGGAGCCGCTGAGCAAGGGCCCCGGCGAATCGTGGATCCACCCGACCGTGGATCTGGTCACCGGCGAGAGCATGACACCGCTCGAGCGCCTGTTCGCGGTGGCCGACTGCGCCAACGGCATCGGCAGCAAGCTGGACATCACCCGGTGGACGTTTCTCAACACCGACCTGGCCGTGCACGTGTTCCGGGTTCCGGACGGCAACTGGATCGGCATCCGCGCCGAGACCAGCTACGGCCCGGACGGTGTCGGCACCACGATCGGCACATTGTTCGACGAGCAGGGCGCGGTCGGCTCCATCCAGCAGTCGGTGCTGGTGCGGCCGCGCCCGGGCAAGTCTGGCCGGGAAGCGAAATAACGGTGAACCACTTCGTAGAGTTGCACCTATGAGCCGGCCGGCCCAGACCGCGGAACACGACACCTCGACGCGTCAGCGCATCCTCGACGCCACCGCCGAGGTCCTCGGCCGCAACGGCAAGACGAAGCTCAGCCTGTCCGACGTCGCCGCCCAGGCCGGGGTGTCCCGCCCGACGCTGTACCGCTGGTTCGCCTCCAAAGAGGAACTGCTGTCGGCCTTTTCGGCCTACGAGCGGCAGATCTTCGAAAGCGGCCTGGTGCGGGCGACCGCGGGCCTGAAGGGGGTCGACAAGCTCGACGCGGTGCTGCGGTTCATCGTCGAATACCAGCACTCCTACTCCGGTGTGCGCATGGTCGACGTCGAGCCCGAGCACACCATCGCCCAGTTCTCGTGGGTGATCCCGCAGATGCGGGAGGGCCTGCAGCGGCATATGCCCGGGCCGAACGCCGCGGTGAAGGCGGCGACCGTGATCCGGATCGCCATCTCGCACTACATCGTCCGCAGCGACGACGCGGACCAGTTCCTGGCGCAGCTGCGGCACGCGGTCGGAATCAAGGGCGGCTCCTGATCAGTCGAGCTGGACCGCGACATTGACGCGGCCCTTCTCGTCGCGGCTGGCGATCGCGTGTCCGGTGCGATCGGCGCCGTCGAAGTTGAGCAGCGTGATCGGCCCGCCCTCGCCGAGAAAGTTTCGCCACCATGTCTTGCTATCGGGCGACATGACGTGGATGACGACGCCGTCGCCGGAGCGGCGGTACCCGACCGGGGTCTGGATCGTCTTACCCGAACGCCTGCCGACGTAGCGAATTTTGATCAGCCCGCGTCGTACCAGCGGTCCGACGACGGGTGCATCGATCATGCCACCGAATAGATTGTTGACGATTCCGACAATGGGCGTGTTGAAGATTCCGGATGCCATGGATCCCAGCGTATGTCGGACGGCGCAAGTCCGATCAGTCGAACAGCACGGCCGCGTTGAGATAGCCCGTCGGATCCAACGCGGCCTTGATGGTCCGCATCGCGGCGATGTCCGCGGACTCCCGGGACATGCCCAGGTAATGCCGCTTGCGCGTGCCGACGCCGTGCTCGGAGCTGACGTTGCCGCCGGACCGCGCGATGAGCTCCATCATCGGCTCGTACAGCGCATGCTCCCGGTCGGCCGGGCAGCGCAGCACGTTGAGGTGCAGGTTGCCCTCCCCGACGTGGCCGAACAGCACCGGCAGCGCCTCCGGGGCCTGCGCGCCGATCAATTCGCCTGCCTCCCTGGCGAATCCGTCGATGGATGACAGCGGCAGGGAGACGTCGAACTTGAGCGGCGGCCCGTATACGCCGAGCACCTCGGCGAGCGACTCCCGCACCCGCCAGAGCCGTTGCTGCGCGGCGACATCCACGCCGACGGCGGGCTCGGAGCACATCCGCGCGTCGTCGAGCAGCTCGGCGAGCCGTTCGGTCTGGTCGTGGTCGGCGGCCAGCTCCACCAGCAGCAGCCAGTCACCCTCGACCGGCGAGCCCACCCCGAGGTGCTCGCCGGTCAGCGCGGCGGCACGGCCGTCGATCATCTCCAGCGCGGCGATGCCGTCCGCGTCCCGGAAAGTCCGGCCGGCGTCCACCAGAGCGTCGAGCCCGGCGAACCCGCACAGCGCGGTGACCCGCCGCGACGGGGTGGGGTGCAGCCGCAAGTCGAGGGCGGTGATGACGCCCAGGGTGCCCTCGGCGCCGACGAACAGCGCCGACAGGTCGTAGCCGGTGTTGTCGCTGCGCACCCGGCTGTGCCGGCGCAGCAGCGACCCGTCGGGCAGCGCCACCTCAAGGCCGACGACCTGTTCGCCCATGTTGCCGTACCGGACTGTGCGCAGGCCGCCGGCGTTGGTCGAGGCCATCCCCCCGACCGTCGCGGTGTCGCGGGCCGCCAGGTCGACCCCGAACACCAGGCCCGCGGCGCCCGCGGCGCGCTGCACCGCGGCCAGGGTGGCGCCGGCGCCGGCGCGGACGCGGCGCTCGAGGGTGTCGACGTCATCGACGGCATGCAGCCGCTCGGTGGACAGCAGCACGTCGTCGTGTTCGGGCACAGTGCCCGCCACCAGCGAGGTCCGGCCGCCCTGCACCGTCACGTGCGCTCCAGCGTCCCGGCACACCCGCAGCGCCTCAGCGACCTGCTCGGCCGAACCCGGGCGCACCAGCGCGCTGGCCCGCCCGCGGTAGCGCCCGGTGTGGTCGACACCGCGGCCCGCGAGCACGTCGGGATCGGTGACCACGTGGTTGGACCCCACCACATCGGCCAAGCGGCGCAGCATGCTCGCCGTTATAGCACCGCGGCTAGAACTGCTTGTGCGGCACGTCGCACACGAGCCCGCCGTCCATGACGAATTCGCTGCCGGTGGCATAGGACGACTCGTCGCTGGCCAGAAACAGGATGAACGTCGAGACCTCGCGCGACTCGGCCGGGCGGCCGAGCGGAATGGTCACCATGTCGTCGGGTAGATGCTTGGTCATCGGGGTGCGGATGAACCCGGGGTGCACGGAGTTGACCCGGATGTTGTGCCGCGCCAACTCCAGGGCCGCGGACTTCGCCAGGCCGCGTACCGCCCACTTGGAGGCGACGTAGGGGTGCACCATCGGCGCGCCGCGCAGCCCCTCGATCGAGGACACGTTGATGATCGAGCCGCCGCCCGCGGCGATCATCGGGTCCACGGCCACCCGCATGCCCAGGAAGGTTCCGGTCAGGTTGACGTCGATCACCTTCTGCCACTTGGCCAGATCGAAACTCCGCAACGGGCCGAGTGCGACGGTGCCGGCGTTGTTGACCAATACGTTGAGCTTGCCGAATTCGCCGACCGCGGTCTCGACGGCGGCGTCCCACTGATCGGGCTGCGTGACGTCGAGGTGGACGTAGCGCACCGAGTCGCCGATCTCGTCCGCCACCGCCTTGCCCTCGTCGTCGAGGATGTCGCCGATCACCACCTTGGCGCCCTCGGCCGCCAGCAGCCGCGCGTGCTCGGCGCCCATCCCGCGGGCACCGCCACTGATCAGTGCGACTTTGCCTTCTACCCGTCCCACAGGGACTCCTTTCGATTTAGGTGCTCACCAAAGTGGTTGGTGCGTAAAGGCCTTTCCCGGTCACCAGCGGCAGGTCGAGCGTGGTAAGGATGCCTGGCGGCGCGGCGATCACCGCGGGAATCGCGTTGACGATGCGCCCGGCGGCACCCACGATCGCGGCGTGGTTGTGGTCGCCCTTGCGGCTGCTGGGAACGATGTCCACGGCGTAGGAGGGCTCGCCGGTGATCTCGACGCGGTAGGAGCCGCCACCGGCGGCCGGCTGGGCCCAGTCCGGTCGCAGGTCGGGCCGCAGCCGGGTGATGTGCTCGATGACGACGGCCGGCCGCCCGTTGGACATGCCCCGAATCTCGAATTGCAGCGCGGCCATGGTGCCCTTGGCGACGTGCCCCACCGCGATGTCGAAGTCTTCCGGCGCCGGCTCGCGCTGGTAGGACTCGGTGATCTCGTCGACCTCGATGCCCAGTCCCGCCGCCAGCTGACGGATCGCCGTCCCCCAAGCGATGCCGAGGATGCCCGGCTGCAGCAGCATCGGCACCTCGTCGAGCGGCCGGCCGAATCCCATGTAGTGCATGACCTCCGCGCCGTCGTAGGTGGCGTAATCGGCGATCTCCATGCAACGCACCTGTTCGATGCTCTGACAGGTGCCCGCGAGCGCGAACGGGATGAGGTCGTTGATGAACCCGGGGTCGACGCCGGTGATGAAGATACTCGAATTGCCTTGCCGGGCAGCGTCTTCCACGCGGTCGATGTACTTGTCGGGCATCACGCCCCACGGGTATTGCAGCAGCCCCGGCGAGGACCCGACGACGTTGACGCCGGCGGCCAGGATGCGCATGACGTCGGCCATGGCATCCGGCAGCCGGGTGTCGCCCATGGCGCAGTAAACGACGCACTCGGGCTTGGTGGCCAACAGCGCATCCAGGTCTCCCACGGCCGTGACGCCGGTGACGACACCGGGTTCCAGGCCTACTCCGCACAGGTCGCCGGCGTCCCGACCCACCTTCTCGGGGGTGGACACGCACACACCCGTCAGCTCGAACTGCGGGTTGGTGATCAGCTCGGTGAGGGCCAACCCCCCGACGTTTCCGGTACCGACGTGCGCGACGCGGATCGCCATGGGAGTCTCCGTTCGTTGAGCGCTCAAACGTTTCTAGACACTAGTCCATAAAAACCGTGGCACATACCGGCGGACGGATCGCCGCGGCCCAGGCAGAATAGCTCGCTGATGACACAACGAGAAGACGTCCGGTTCTCGTCCGGCGGCGACCTGATCAGCGCATGGCTCTACCGTCCGGCCGGCGACGCGCCCGCGCCGTTGTTGGTGATGGCGCACGGGCTGGGCGGGGTGCGCAGCATGCGCCTCGACGCCTACGCCGAACGGTTCAGCGCGGCCGGGTACGCCTGCCTGGTGTTCGACTACCGCAATTTCGGCGACAGCGAGGGCGAGCCGCGCCAGGTGCTGGATGTGGGCCTGCAGCTCGCCGACTGGGCCGCCGCGGTCACCTACGCGCGCACCCTGCCGGGCATCGACACCAATCGAATCGCCTTGTGGGGCACCTCTTTTGCCGGCGGCCATGTGATCGCCACGGCGGCCCGGCTGCCGGGCATCGCCGCCGCAGTCGTCCAATGCCCCTTCACCGACGGCATCGCGTCGGCGCGCACGATCAGCAACCCGCTGGTCTTTGCGCGGGTCGGCCTCCTGGCGGCACGTGACCTGGTGGCCGCCCGACTGCGCAAGCCTCCGGTGATGGTGCCGACGGTCGGAAGACCCGGGGACGTCGCGTTGATGACCACGCCCGACGCGTACCCCGGCTATCTCAGGCTCGTGCCCGAAGGTGAGGAACTGACCAACGAGGTGGCGGCCCGCATTGCGTTGACGATCATGGCCTACCGCCCCGGCCGCGACACCGCGAGAATCCCCTGTCCGATCCTGTTCTGCGTGTGCGAAGCCGACTCGGTGGCACCGGCGGCGCCGACGCTGCGCTACGCGGCCAACGCCCCGCACGGCGAGGTCAAGCTGTATCCCGAAGGGCACTTCGCGATCTACGTCGACGAGGCGTTCGACCGTGTCGTCGCCGACCAGCTCGCCTTCCTCGACAGGCACCTGAAAGGCGCGGGGGCCTAACTAGGGGCGATCGCGAGCGCGGCGGAGCCGGGCGAAGCGGGTCGCCCCATCGGAACTGGGGGCGATCGCGAGCGCGGCGGAGCCGGGCGAAGCGGGTCGCCCCGTCGGACCTAGGGACCCAGCGGGGAACTGGTGCGGATCGCTTCGTCGCGGATCAGGCCGCGCAGCAGCGCGGTGCTGAATTCGGCGGCGATCTCCTTGGCGCTGCGGCGCCCGCTCGGCCGCAACCACCGGTAGGCGCCGAGCGTCATGCCGATGTACCCGAGCGCCAGGACGTGGGAGTCGCACTGGTAGAACTCGCCGCTGGCGATCCCCCGGTCGATGAGGCCGTGCACGTGCTCGTAGACCTGGGTTTCCTTCTCCCTCACCGCGGCGACCTGTTCCTCGGTGAACCACTCGGTGATGTAGGGCTGCTCCTGGAAATACACCGCGGCACCCTCGGGATTGGCGGCGATCTGGTCGAGCAGGCGCACGGTGTACTGGTAGAGCGCCTCCCGCGCCGTCATCGAGGGATCGTCGTGGACGGCGGCCAGGGTGCGCTCGGCCGCCTGCTGGTAGATGTCGTAGAGGATGAGGGACTTGCTGGCGTAGTAGTGGTACACCGTCGCCTTGTTCAGCCCGATCACGTCGGCGACGTCGTCCATCCGGGTGCCGTGATAACCGCGCGCGGCGAACAGCTTGGTGGCCACAGCCAGCAGCTCCTCGCGGCGCGTTCGTCCGTTCTCGGATGCCATCGGTACTCGCTATCGTCATTACCCGTCCGTTGCCGGGATGCCGGGGTCGGCCAATTATCAATCAACTGGTTGGACAGTTTAGGCAAACGCCAGGTGTCGCCCCGACGAGGATGGGACTAGACTCGCCGTCAAAGCTCAAGTCGCGACTGGAGGGGTGGCCTCATGGATCCGAGTCCGGACTACGACGCTAGCGACGAGATCGAGTTCTTCTTCCGCTACGTTCCGTGGGGCCTGCGCGGGGTGGTCGACGGCAACGGCTACCCGCCGCCCGCCTACCCACCCGTCTAGAGCTGGTCAGAGAGCCTTCAGTTCCTCGGCGACCTCGGTCACCGACTTTTTCGCGTCCCCGAACAGCATCGTCGTCCCGTCGGCGTAGAACAGCGGGTTGTCGATGCCCGCGAACCCGGAGTTCATCGACCGCTTGAGCACGATCACCGACTTCGCCTTGTCCACGTTGAGGATGGGCATGCCGTAGATCGGGCTGGACTGCTCGTTGCGGGCCGCCGGGTTGGTGACGTCGTTGGCGCCGATGACGATCGCGACGTCGGTGCGGGCGAACTCGTCGTTGATGTCGTCCATGTCCTTCATGGCGTCATAGTCCACCTCGGCCTCGGCCAGCAGGACGTTCATGTGCCCGGGCATCCGGCCCGCGACCGGGTGGATCGCGTACTTCACCGGCACGCCCTTCTCCTCGAGCAGGCTGGCCATGTCCTTGACGGCGTGCTGGGCCTGCGCGACGGCCAGGCCGTAGCCGGGGACCACGATCACCTGGTTGGCGTACGCCATCTGGATCGCGGCGTCGGCGGCCGAGGTCGCCTTGACGTGTTTGTCGCCACCGTCGCCGCCGGCGCCAGGGGCCACGCCCCCACCGCCGAAGCCCCCGGCGACGATCGCCGGGATGGAGCGGTTCATCGCCTTGGCCATCAGGTTGGTCAGGATCGAACCGGAGGCGCCGACGATCATGCCGGCCACGATCATCGCGGTGTTGTTGAGCGCCAGGCCGGCCGCGGCGGCCGACAGCCCGGTCATCGCGTTGAGCAGCGAGATGACCACCGGCATGTCGGCGCCGCCGATCGGCAGCACCACCATCAGGCCGAGCACACCGGCGGCGGCCAGCAGGCCGACCATCCACCACAGTGATGCTCCGCCGGTGCCGGGGTGCGCGTGCAACCCGACGACCACGGCGGCCGCGACCGCGCCGACGAGCAGCAGCAGGTTGATCGGTTGCTGCGCCTTGCCGAAACCGATCGGCGCCCCGGAGATGATCTCCTGCAGCTTGCCGAACGCGATGATCGAGCCCCAGAACGAGATCGACCCGATGATCGCGGCGAACAGCGACGCCACCACGATGTGCACGGTCGGCGATTCGCCGTGCTGGAAGGCCGAAAAGCCCTTCGTTTCGATGAATTCCGCCAGGGCGATCAGCGCGACGGTGCCACCGCCGACGCCGTTGAAGAACGCCACCAGCTGCGGCATGGCGGTCATCTTGGTCAACCGGGCCGGGGGAACGCCCAGCAGCACACCCACGACGAGGCCGGCGATGATCAGCACCCAGGATTCGGTGTGGCGGATCTTGATCAGGGTCGCGGCGACGGCGATGGCCATGCCCACGGCGGCGATCAGGTTCCCGCGCACCGCGGTCTTGGGGCCCGTCAGGCCCATCAGGCCGTAGATGAAGAGGGCGAACGAAATGATGTAAAGAACGGTGACGAGGTAGTTCATTTCGCCGCGGGCTCCTCGAGTTTGGCGGGCGCCCGCTTCTTGCCCTTGAACATGCCCAGCATCCGGTCGGTGACGATGAAGCCGCCGATGACGTTCAGCGTGCCGAAGACCACCGCGACGAACAGGATGATCTGCACGGCCAGCGACGGGTGCTCAACCTCGCCGAACACCACCAGCGCGCCCAGCACCACGATGCCGTGGATGGCGTTGGTCCCCGACATCAGCGGCGTGTGCAGCGTGTTGGGCACCTTGGAGATGACCGCGAAGCCGACGAACCCGGACAGCACCAGGATCGCCAGGTTGGCCAATAGCTCGTCGTACATCTATGCGCCTTCTTTCCCGGCACGGGTGACACACGCCGCCGCGACGACCTCGTCGTCGAAGTCCGGGGCGAGCTTGCCGTCTTTGATCAGTAGGTCCAGCAGCGCGGTGATGTTCTTGCTGTAGAGCTCGCTGGCGTGTTCCGGCATCGTCGCCGGCAGGTTGAGCGGCGAGGCGATGGTCACGTCGTGCTTGACGACCGTGCGCCCCGGCTCGGTCAGCTCGCAGTTGCCCCCGGTCTCCCCCGCCAGGTCCACCACCACGCTGCCGGGCTTCATCGACTCCACCGCCGCGGCGGTCACCAGGCGCGGCGCGGGCCGCCCGGGCACCAGCGCGGTGGTGATCACCACGTCGAAGCCGGCGATCGCCTTCTCCAGGGACTGCTGCTGCTGGGCACGTTCCTCCTCGGTGAGCTCGCGCGCGTACCCGCCCTCACCCGCCGCGTCGATGCCGATGTCGAGCCACTGCGCCCCCACGGAACGGACCTGGTCGGCCACCTCGGGCCGCACGTCGTATCCGGAGGTTCGAGCACCCAGCCGTTTGGCCGTTGCCAGCGCCTGCAGCCCGGCCACCCCGACGCCGAGCACCAGCACGCTGGCCGGCTTCACGGTGCCGGCCGCGGTCGTCAGCATGGGGAAGAATCGCGTCGACTCCGAGGCGGCCAGCAGCACGGCCTTGTAACCGGCGACGTTGGCCTGCGACGACAGCGCGTCCATGACCTGGGCCCGCGAGATCCGCGGAATGGCTTCGAGCGCGAACGCCTGCACGCCGGCCTCGGTGAGCGCGCCGATGGAGTTGTCGGCGTTGCGCGGCGCCAGGAAGCCGATCAGGGTCTGCCCGCGGCGCAACCTGGCGACCTCTTCTTTGGTCGGCGGCGCCACCTTCACGACGACGTCGGCGGACCAGGCGTCCCCGATGCTGGCGCCGGCCTCGGTATACAGCTGATCGGGCAGCAACGCGCCTTCGCCCGCGCCGGACTCGACCACCACCGCCACACCGCTGCCGATCAGCGATGCCACCGCCTTGGGCACCAGCGCGACCCGCCGTTCGTCGGCCCCGGACTCGGCGACCACCCCTACCGTCGTCTGCGCATCTGTCATGGCGCGTACATCCGCTTCCACTTTCCTGCCGTTTGGATGTGCCGCCGCTAGGGCCGCACGCTTCGCTACCTTAACGCCTGCCGGATTCCGCCCCGGACGTGCGACCGACCGGGCCGGGATACCCCGGGTTGTGGCCCGCCGGCTACCAGAGCGGGATGTCTTGGCCGTGCTCCGCGGGCGGCCGGGGCCCGAAGTAACGCCGCTCGGACTCGTCGATGCGCAGGTCGTTGATGCTGGCCTCGCGGCGCGCCATCAAGCCGGACGGGGAGAACTCCCACAGCTCGTTGCCGTAGCTGCGGTACCACTGGCCGCTGGCGTCGTAGCACTCGTACTGAAACCGCACGGCGATGCGGTTGTCGTGGAAGTCCCACAGGCTTTTCCGCAGCGCGTAGTCGAGCTCGCGCTGCCACTTGCGGGTCAGGAAGGCCACGATCTGGTCGCGCCCGACCACGTGCTCGTCCCGGTTGCGCCACTGCGAGTCGGGCGTGTACGCGAGGCTGACGCGGTGCGGGTCGCAGGTGTTCCACGCGTCCTCGGCGGCCTGCACCTTCTGCAGGGCCGTCTCCAGGGTGAACGGCGGGAACGGCGGACGGGATTCGGTCATGGCGCCATGTCTACCGCGAGACTGCATCCACGCACACCCGTCGCGGCGTGTCGTGTGTGTGGTTTCAGTGTCGCGAAGGTGACCAATGAGGCTCGCCATCTAGGGCGTCTCGACACGTGTCCTATCGTGACGGCATGGACTTCGCGATGTCGGACAAAGCCAACGATTACCACCAGCGATTGACCGACTTCATGACCGAGTACGTCTTCCCGGCCGAGGCCGAATACGACAAGTACCGGGACGAGGCCGGCCCCGACGACCACACCGTCCCGCCGATCGTCGAGGAACTGAAGACCAAGGCCAAAGAGCGCGGGCTGTGGAACCTTTTCCTGCCGGCCGAGTCGGGCCTGACGAATCTGGAATACGCTCCCCTGGCCGAGATCAGCGGATGGAGCCTGGAGATTGCGCCCGAGGCGCTCAACTGCGCGGCGCCCGACACCGGGAACATGGAGACGCTGCACCTGTTCGCCACCGAGGAACAGCGCAAGCAGTGGCTGGAGCCATTGCTGGGCGGCGAGATCCGCAGCGCCTTCTCCATGACCGAGCCGGCGGTCGCCAGCAGCGACGCGCGCAACATCGAGACCTCCATCGTGCGCGACGGCGGCGACTACGTCATCAACGGCCGCAAGTGGTGGACCTCCGGCGCGTCGGACCCGCGCTGCAAGATCCTGATCGTCATGGGCCGCACCAACCCGGACGCGGCGAGCCACCAGCAGCAGTCGATGGTGCTGGTGCCGATCGACACCCCCGGCGTGACGGTCGTCCGCTCCACCACGGTCTTCGGCTACCAGGACCAGCCCGGCCACTGCGAGATCATCTACGACAACGTGCGGGTGCCGGTCACCAACCTGCTCGGCGAGGAGGGCGGCGGTTTCGCGATCGCCCAGGCCCGGCTCGGGCCGGGCCGCATCCACCACTGCATGCGCGCGCTCGGCGGGGCCGAGCGCGCGCTGGCCCTCATGGTGGACCGGGTGCAGAATCGGGTGGCGTTCGGCCGCCCGCTGGCCGAACAGGGCGTGGTGCGAGAGGCGATCGCCAAGTCGCGCAACGAGATCGACCAGGCGCGGCTGTTATGCCACAAGGCGGCGTGGACAATCGACCAGCACGGCAACAAGGCCGCGCACACGTTGGTGTCGCAGATCAAGGCGGTGGCGCCGCAGGTGGCCTGCAATGTGATCGACCGCGCCATCCAGGTGCACGGTGCCGCCGGGGTCAGCGAGGACACGGTGCTGGCCCGGTCGTACGGCTGGCATCGGGCCATGCGCCTGTTCGACGGCCCCGACGAGGTGCACATGCGGACCATCGCGCGCGCCGAACTCGGCGCGGAGAAGTCTCCGCTCGCCGCGGCGGTCACACATGACTGAAACACTGCGGGAACTGTCCGGCGCATGGAACTTTCGCGATGTCGCCGACGAGACGCCCGGGCTTCGCCCCGGGCGGGTGTTCCGCTCCGGCGAGTTGAGCCGTCTCGACGACGCCGGCCGCGCGACGCTGCGCGAGTTGGGTATCACCGACGTGGCCGATCTGCGCGCCGCCCGGGAGGTCGCACGCCGCGGCCCGGGACTGGTTCCCGACGGCGTCGACGTCCACCTACTGCCGTTCCCAGACCTCGGTGACGAGGACCAGCCGAGCGACGACGACGCGCCACACGAAACCGCGTTTCGGCGGCTGTTCCAGGGCGATCCCGACCAATCCGACGAGGCCGTCAACGAGGCCGCCGTCCGCCACATGATCGACGAATATCGGCAATTCCCGTTTCGCAACGGAGCGCAACGCGCTGTGCGGCATGTCTTTTCGTTATTGGCGGCCGGGCATTCGGTGCTCACCCACTGCTTTGCGGGCAAGGACCGCACCGGCTTTGTGATCGCCACGGTGCTGGAAACGGTCGGCATCGACCGCGACACCATCGTCGCCGACTACCTGCGCAGCAACGCCGCGGTACCGCAACTGCGAGACCACATCTACGAGATGATCCAACAGCGTTCCGACGTCGATCTGACCCCGGAGGTCGTCACGTTCACCAAGGCGCGGCTAGCTGACGGTGTCCTCGGCGTCCGGCCGGAGTACCTGGAGGCCGCGCGCCAAGCCATCGATGAGGCGCACGGCTCGCTGGACGAATACCTGCGCGACGCAGGTATTGCGCAGGCGGATGTCGACCGCCTGCGCAACGAACTGCTCGCCTGATCCCGCCGCTACAGCTTGAAGTTGGCCTGCTTGGCCGCGGAGAGGTCGTCGATCTCGGCCCAGTGCGAGGCGACATCCTCGACCGTCGGCGGCTTGTCGAAGTTGGCGCCCTCGTTCTGGAACAGCGCCACCCGCTGCACCTTGCCCCCGCCGACGACGAAAACCGATGCGTTGTTGGCGTTTTCCTCGGTGCACAGGTAGGCCACCACCGGCGCGACGTACTCGGGCGTCAGCTTCTCGAGCACCTCCTTAGGCAGGATGTCCTCGGTCATCCGGGTGGCGGCGATCGGCGCGACGGCGTTGGCGTGGATGTTGTACTTCGCCCCCTCCTGCGCCAGCGTGTTGATCATGCCGACCAGGCCGAGCTTGGCCGCCCCGTAGTTGGTCTGCCCGAAGTTGCCGAATAGGCCACTGGTGGAGGTGGCAACGACGACCCGGCCGTAGCTCTGCTCGCGGAAATGCGGCCAGGCGGCGCGCAGCACGTTGTAGCCGCCGTACAGGTGCACCTTGAGCACGGCGTCCCAGTTCTCGTAGGTCATCTTGTGAAACGTGCCGTCGCGCAGGATGCCCGCGTTGCTCACCACGCCGTGCACCGCGCCGAACTCGTCGAGCGCCGTCTTGATGATGTTGGCCGCGCCCTCGGGTTCGGCGACGCTGTCGTAGTTGGCGACGGCCCGGCCACCCGCCTCCTTGATCTCGTTGACGACGTGGTCGGCCATGTTGTGGCCGGCGCCGGTGCCGTCGCGGGCGCCGCCGAGGTCGTTCACGACGACACTGGCGCCCTCACGGGCGAGGGTCAGGGCGTATTCACGCCCCAGTCCCCCACCGGCTCCGGTGACGACGATGACGCGGTCCTGCACTCCTGGCATCAGGTTCCTCTCTAAGGTGAAAACGATGTCCTAGCAAGCGATTTCGAGGTCTCAGAACATCCTGCGGGCCATCTTGAAGGCCCGCGCCGTGTACGGCGGGTAGATGAAGCTCGACAGGTCGGGCCGGGTCGGCTTGGTCAACACCGACTTGCGGTGGCTGAACTCCTCGAAACCGTAGCGCCCGTGATAGGCACCCATCCCCGACGCGCCGACACCGCCGAACGGCAGCTTGGCCGTCGACACCTGGAAGGCCAGGTGGTTGACCAGCATGCCGCCGGCCGGCACCTCCTTGATCACCCGCTCGCGGGTCTCCCGCGTCTTGGTGAACAGGTAGGCCGACAGCGGCTTGGGTCGCGAGTTGACGAAACGTATTGCGTCGTCCAGGGATTGGACCGTGATCACCGGCAGCACCGGCCCGAAGATCTCGTTCTGCATCAACGGGCCGTCCGGGTCGGGGTCGACCACGACGGCGGGCTGGATCCGCAGGCTCGACGGGTCGCACTTGCCACCGACGATGACGTTGCCGTCGCCGCCGGCCAGGTAGCCGCTGATCCGGTCGAACTGACGCTGGTTGACGATCCGCATGCCGTTGGGCTTGTCGGAGGTGAACTTGGTGATGGCCGCGCCGATCTTGCTCACCAGCTCGTCGCGAACCTTGGCGTCCGCCAACACATAATCAGGGGCGACGCAGGTCTGGCCGGCGTTCAGCAGCTTCATCCAGGCGATCCGCTTGGCCGCGACGTCCACGTCGGCGTCGGCCGCCACGATCACCGGGCTCTTGCCGCCGAGCTCCAGCGTGCACGGCGTCAGGTGGGGTGCGGCGCCTTCGTAGACCTTGCGACCGATCTCGGTGCCGCCGGTGAACAGCACGCGGTCCAGGCCCTGCGCGATGAGCTCCTGGCTGACCGAACCGTCACCCTCGACGACGGCGATCGCGTCGTTGTCGAGGTATTTGGGCACCAGCTCGGCCATCAGGTGCGCGGACGCCGCGGCGATCTCCGAGGGCTTGAGGATGACGGCATTGCCCGCGGCGATCGCACCGACCGCCGGACCCAGCGTCAGGTAGAACGGGTAATTCCACGCGCCGATGATCAGCACCGTGCCGTACGGCTCGTATTCGATCCAGCCGCGGCCGGGCAGCTGCGGCATCTCGAGCAGCTGGTACTTGCGGCGCGTCCACCTGCGCACCCGCTTGGCCGCATACTTCGCCTCGCCGGCCGTGGTCGCGACGTCGGCGATGAACGCCTCGAACGGGCTGCGGTCCAGATCCTGGGCGAGGGCGTCTGCGATGGCCGCCTCGTTCTCTTCCATCAGCTTGGCCAGCTGCAGCAACTGCCGTTTGCGCCACTCGATGTCGCGGGTGCGGCCGGTGGCAAAAGTCTTGCGCAGCCGCTCCACCGTCGCGGGCACGTTCGCCGGCTGAGAGCCCGGCGCCCCATTGGTGGCGGATGTCGTGGGTGTAACCGATTCGGTGGTCATCATTGTCCTTCCCTGCTTCGGTCATCCCGGAGGCGTCCGCGCTCGCGGCCCGCGACGCTCGTGGGTGATAACCGCGATCCTAACCATCCGGTTGGGAGAGCAGTAGAAAGGATCCGGCCGACCCCCACGACCGTCGCGCAGCCGCCGGCGGCTCGGAAGATCGTCAGGCAGCGGGAGTTGTCCGCGGGCGGAGACTTACAGCCGCTCGGCCACGACGAAGTCGGAGAAGGCGTCGTCGTCGTCGGCCAGCGCGACGTTCGCGATCCAGCGGCCCAGCCGGCGCATCTCGTCCGTCGAGCGCTGCGCGTGCGCCCGCCAGCCGTGGTTGTTCAGCCACTGCGTGACGTCCGCCCGATGCTCGTCGCGGTACATCAGTTCCCCGACGTCGACCGTCTCTTCGATGCCGAGCTCGTCGGCGACCTTGCGGAACCGCTCACGCATCTGCTGGCGGCGCTCGTCGGCGTGCGCGGGCGCGGTCTCGGCCGAGACGCGGCTCCCCGCCGGGCTGAGCTCGCCGATCTGGGTGAACAGCCGGTCCTGCGCCTCGGCCGGCAGGTACATCAGCAAGCCCTCGGCCAGCCACGCGGTCGGCGCCGTCGGGTCGAAGCCCGCCGCGCGCAGCGCGGCCGGCCAGTCCTGCCGCAGGTCGATGGCCACCGCGCGGCGGTCGGTCGACGGGGTCACGCCGTTTTCCGCGAGCGTCGCGGACTTGTACTCGAGCACCTGGGGCTGGTCGATCTCGTACACCACCGTGCCCGCAGGCCAGTCGAGCCGGTACGCGCGCGAATCCAGGCCCGACGCCAGGATCACCACCTGCCGGATTCCGGCGGCGACGGCGTCTTTGAAGTAGGTGTCGAAGAAGTGGGTGCGCACGGCCTGGTAGCCGCGCATGTGCTCGAGCTGCGCCGCGGAGTCGGCGTCGAGAGCTTCGATCTTGGCCGCGACGTCGGGGTCGAGCATGTGCTCCCACAACACCCCCGCGCCGGCGTTGGTCACCAGAAGCTTGGCGTAGGGATCGCGGATGAGGGCGTCTGGCCGTTCGGTTTCGACGGCCCGGGCCGCGGCCACCATGACCGCCGTGCTGCCGACACTGGTCTTGATGTCCCAGGTGTCGTCGTGGGTGCGCAGTGAGCTCATCGCGTTGCTCCTCGGGTCGTGGGACGAAAGGGTGAAAGTCTTACGAGGCCGGCCCACCGAGACGCGCCCGCAGCAGCGTGCTGCGCACGGCCTCCTCGGCCAGGTCTTCGGGTACCGGGCGGCCCAGCCGGGCCATCTCGTCGCGGTTGTCGACGGTCTCCACCTGCCAGCCGTGGTCGCTCAGCCACTGGCCGGCGTCCGAACGGTCCGGCTCGTGGTAGGTCAGCGCCTGCACGTTGACGTCCAGCCCGAGCCGTTCCCGCATCCGCAGCCAGCGCTGCGAATTGCTCCGGGAGTTCAAGCCGAACGCCTCGATGGCGACCCGGCTCCCCGGGGCGCTGAGAGCGGTGAACATCTCGAAGAGGCGATCTTGCGCGTCGCTCGGCAGGTACGGCAGCAGGCCCTCGGCAAGCCAGGCGGTCGGCTGGGTGCGGTCGAATCCGGCCGCGGCCAACGCCGCCGGCCAGTCGTCGCGCAGGTCGACGGGAACCGGGCGGCGACTCGCCGTGGGAACGGCGCCGTGCTGCAGCAGGATTCCGGTCTTGTATTCGAGCACCTTGGGCTGGTCGATCTCGTACACCGCGGTGCCGTCCGGCCAGTTCAGGCGATAGGCCCGGGAATCCAGCCCGGCCGCCAGGATGACCACCTGCCGGATCCCGGCCTTGACGGCCTCGTCGAAGTATTCGTCGAAGAAGTGCGTCCGCACGGCCTGGTAGTCGATACCGATGCGGTGCGCCCGGCGTCCCTGCTCGTCGCCGTCGAGCCAGGCCAAGTTGGGGTCGGCAAGCCGGGCCCATGCCGGACCGGCCGACGAGACCAATAGGCCGGCGAACTGATCGCGGATCAGCGGATCGTTTCCCGCCGTCTCCGCGGCGCGCGACGCAGCGACGCCGAGCGCGGTGGCACCGACGAGTTCGGTGATGGTCCAGGTGTCCCCGGCTGATCTCAAAGAAGGCGGTATCGACGCGTCCAGGTCAGTCATGACCCGCCCATGCTACCCGGATAAGTTAGTTAGCCTATACGCTTTGTGGGCAACTTCACTGCGGCTACGCGTCGGGCACGCGGAAGGCGCCTTCAAGCAGTCGGCGCATCATCCCGGTGATGGCCAGCAGGGCTTCGGGGGTCTGGACGAAGCCGGCGTACAAACCCACCCCGCACATCAGGACGACCAGTGCCTCGACCAACGCCGACGCGTCGAAGTCGGCCGGGACCTCACCCCGCCCGATTGCAGCATCGACGGCCCGGACTAAAAACTCCCGGACGATCCGGACAGAATCGTTTTCCGTCGTGTTCCATTCCGGATGGCGCTGCGACTCGAGTACTCCGGTGATAATCAGCGCCGACCCGGCGGGAGTGTCGGAATTGGCGCGCACCGCAACAGAAATGAACGCGGCGAGCTGCGCCGGCAGCGTGGCTTCCCGCTCGGCCTCTCTGATCCCGGTCCCGATAATGGCTTCGTTGGTTTGCTCCAGCACCTCTCGGTACAAGACCCGCTTGCTGGAGAAGTAATGGTTGATCGCCGGACGCGTCAGGTCGGCGCGGGCCGCGATGGCCTGGAAAGTCGCGCCGTCGTAGCCGCGTTCGCTGAACACCAGCCGAGCCGCCCGCATGATCCGCTGTCGCGTCTCGTCCGCCTTTGCGGCAGGGGGCCGTCCCGGCCGACGGCTGACCCGTGAAGACACCGTTAAAGTGTGCCACCGCCATGGTGCGGCATCAGCGCATTTGGCGGAATACTGCCGAATTTGCCTGCCTGGTAGTCCTCCAATGCTTCGACCAATTCCGCGCGGGAGTTCATCACGAAAGGCCCGTAGTGAAATACCGGCTCGCGAATGGGTTGGCCCCCCAGCAGCAGGACATCCATGGCCGTGATGCGCGCCGATTGCTGTGCCCGGTCGGCGCCCACGGTGATCCGATCTCCGGGCCCGAGCACCGCCAATTGCCCAGCGTGAATCGGATGAGCGACCGGGCCGAGGTATCCGCTGCCCGACAGCACATAGATCAACGCGTTGAAATCGCGTCGCCACGGAAGGTTGATGCGGGCGCCGGGTTCGATCGTGGCGTGCGCGAGCGTGATCGGCGTGTGGGTGACGCCGGGCCCGCGGTGACCGTCGATCTCGCCCGCGATGATGCGGACCAGCGTCCCGCCGTCGTCGGAGGTGATCAACGCCGAGTCGCCCCCCTCGATGGCCTGATACCGGGGCGCCGCGAATTTGTCCCGCTTGGGCAGGTTCACCCACAACTGAATCCCGTGGAAGAGCCCGCCGCTGTCGACGAGTTCGGCGGGCGGCGTCTCGATGTGCAGGATGCCCGAACCGGCGGTCATCCACTGCGTCGCGCCGTCGGTGATCAGGCCGCCACCGCCGTGCGAATCCTGGTGGGCGAACTTGCCGTCGATCATGTAGGTGACGGTCTCGAACCCGCGGTGCGGGTGCCAGTCCGTTCCCCTCGGCTCGCCCGGCTGGTACTCCACCTCGCCCATCTGGTCCATGTGCACAAAGGGATCCAGGGCGGCGGCGCTGACCCCGGCGAAGGCCCGGACGACCGGAAAGCCCTCGCCCTCGTAGCCTCGCGGCCCGGTGGTGATCGATCGGACCGGCCGCTCGATGTCGGCGGGCGCGGCTGCTCCGACGCGCGGCAATGTGAGGGTGTTTGCGGTGATGGCGGGCATGTGAACCTCCGTAGTGAGAACTACCCGTATAACCGGACCGCGGTCCGATTATTCCGGCGGTGTGGTGCGGCGCGGCTGCATAGGATGGCTTGATGTCCGGGGGACGCGTGCCACGACCGGGAGACGGCAACGCGCCGTGACCGAACAGACGGATGACGAAACCCAGCCCGCGGCGGCGTCGACCCCCGGCGCCGGCGGACGATTCGGGGCCTCGATCAGGAGGTCCGGCTACCTGCAGAAGTGGTTGCTGCTGGGGGTCACGATCGGCTTCGTCGCCGGCCTGGGAGCCGTCGTCTTCTATCTGGCGCTGAGGTACACCGGCGAGTTCCTACTCGGCTATCTAGGGGGCTACCACATCCCGACGCCCGTGGGCGAGGGCGGCGGCCGCGGGGACTCCACTTTCCGCCGCGCCTGGGCCATCCCGTTGGTGACGACGGGTGGGGCGTTGATTTCCGCCTTCATCGTCGCGAAGCTCGCCCCGGAGGCCACCGGCCATGGGACCGACCAGGCCATCGAGGCCGTGCACGGTGATCCGCGCGCCATCCGCTTCCGCGCGGTGCTGGTGAAGATGGTGGCCAGCGCGCTGACGATCGGATCGGGCGGTTCGGCCGGGCGCGAGGGTCCGACGGCGCAGATCTCCGCGGGCTTCTGTTCTTTACTCGCTCGGCGGCTCCACCTGTCCGATGAGGACGGCCGCATCGCGGTGGCGCTGGGTATCGGCGCCGGCATCGGGGCGATCTTCGCCGCGCCACTCGGAGGGGCGGTGCTGGCCGCGTCGATCACCTACCGCGACGATTTCGACTATCGCTGTCTGCTACCGGGATTCATCACCTCCGGCACGGCCTACGCGGTGCTGGGCGCGTTCCTCGGCTTCGATCCGCTCTTCGGCTACATCGATGCCGAGTACCGATTCGAGAGGGCATGGCCCCTGCTGTGGTTCGTCGTCATCGGCCTGGCGGCTTTCGCGGTCGGTTACCTCTACGCGCGCACATTCCACGCCGCGGTGCGCCTCACCCGCCGACTGCCAGGCGGCCCGGTGCTGAAACCGGCGAGCGGCGGGCTTCTCGTCGGATTGCTGGGGCTGGTGATTCCCCAGATCCTCAGTAGCGGCTACGGGTGGGCGCAGCTGGCGGCCGACCGGGGGTCACTATTGGCCATCCCGCTGTGGATAGTCGTCGTGCTGCCGGTCGCCAAGATCGTCGCCACGTCACTGTCGATCGGCACCGGCGGCTCCGGTGGACTCTTCGGGCCGGGAATCGTGATCGGCGCCTTCGTCGGGGCCGCGGTCTGGCGCCTGGGCGAGCTATCCGGCCTGCCCGGTGTTCCGCACGATCCCGGGATCTTCGTCGTGGTCGGCATGATGACGTGCTTCGGAAGCGTGGCGCGGGCGCCGCTCGCGATCATGATCATGGTCGCCGAGATGACCGGTTCGTTCTCGGTCGTGCCCGGGGCGATCCTCTCCGTCGGCATCGCCGCGCTGCTGATGTCGCGCACCAACGTCACGATCTACGAATCACAGCGCCTGAACCGCGATACCGCCGCGGCCGAGCGCGAATGTCGGACCGAAGACGGCGATTAGGAAGCGCCGCGCGCGCTGCTGGCGGCGTCCTTCTCGGTGGTCGAACCCTCGTGGGTCAGCTTCCCGCCCGCGCTCTCCAGGTGCGCGCGGACGAACCACTGAAACTTCTCCAGGTTTCCGGCCTGATCGATCAACAGGTCCTGGGTGACCGGGTCGAGCTCCTCGGTCTCCTCGATGTACTTGCGGATGTCCTCGATGACACCGGTGTAGACGAGGTCCAGCGCGGCCAGGTGGGCCTGGACCGTGTCGCGGCCCACCGAATAGTCGTCCCAGGTGCGGTCTTTGATGATCGCGCCGGGCGTGCCCTGCGGTGAGCCGCCCAGGGCCGCGATGCGTTCCGCGACGTCATCGGCGAAGCCACGGACCGCCTCGACCTGCGGGTCGATCATCTCGTGCACACCAATGAAGTTGGGTCCCACCACATTCCAGTGAACATGCTTGAGCGTCAGGTGAAGATCGTTGTAGGTGCTCAGTTGCTTCTGCAGCAGTTCGGTCAGCCGCGCTCCCTGTTTGTCGGTGAGCCCCGGGATGGTGAACTGTGTCATCGATTTCCTCCGTTTCGCACACGGTCACGTCTTCGCTGTGGGTTACCCGATGGCCGGTGCTGAAAACGCCGCCCCGGCGAGGCCATGACCACGTTTAGAGTTCGCTGATGTGCTGCACCGGCAGCCGGGGGCCATGCCGGGGCTCGTATGCCAACCCGCTGGCCTCGAGCAACCGGACCACGCGGTGGCGGTGTGGGCGCATCGGCTCGAGCAGTTCGAGCATGCCCGCGTCGTCGACGGGGCGGCCCAGGAGCGTCCAGCCGATCATCTTGGGGACGTGATAGTCGCCCACCGACAGCGCGTCGGCGTCGCCGAACGCCCGCTGGGCCGTTTCGGCGGCCGTCCATTCCCCCACCCCGGGCAACGACATCATCGCCTCTCGGGCCCGCGCGGCCGGACGGTCCATCAACCGTTCCAGCGAATCGGCCCGCCGCGCGCACGCCACCAGCGTCTGCGCACGCCTCGGATCGACGTTGGCGCGGTGGAATTCCCACGACGGGATGCGTCGCCACACTTCGGCCGATGGCGGCACCCGCATCCGCGCCGGCGCCGGGCCCGGGGCCGGCGAGCCGTACTTGGACACCAGCAGGCGCCACGACCGGAACGCGTCGGCACCGGGCACCCGCTGCTCGATGATCGCCGGGATCAGGGCCTCCAGCACGAGCCCCGTGCGCCCCAGGCGCAAGTGCGGAATCCGACGCTGGGCGTCGGCGACCACCGGATTCAGGGGCGCGAAATCCGAAGCGTCGTCGTGCATGCCCAGCAGCGCGGGTAGCCGTTCGACGAACTCCGGAGCCCCGCCACCCCACGCCAGGCAATGGGCGGCGTTGACGGCAGCGCGGCTGATCCGGGCGGTGACGGGACCGGTCGGCAACAAGCTGGTCCGCCAGATCGCGCCGTCACCGGACGCCTGGAAACACGGATCCCCGAAACCGCGGCGCAGCGGCGCCAACGTGTGTCCGAAGCTGACCGCCCCGGGGAACGTGACCGTGCGCGCGACTTCCACCGACCGACTCTCCAATTGACCGTTAACGAGGTGCCAAGTCAATATTGCGGTGTGATGACGCCGTTCGATGACCCGCAGGGCGAACTGGCCTGGATGTTCCTCCAAAGCACGAGCGAGGGGGGCGACCTCGACGAAGGCTTCGCGCTGCTCAGTGACGACTTCACCTACTGGTCACTGGTCACGCGCAACTCCTGCGACAAGGAGACCTTCCGCCGAACGGTCGAGCGGCGCAAGTCCGAACTCGAGCTGACCATCGACCTGGTGCGCTGCGTCAACGAGGGCGAAACCGTGGTGGTCGAGGCCCAGGCCAACGGGACCACCACCGGCGGCGTCGAATACGACAGCCCGTTCGTCTGCATCTTCGACACCCGCGACGGGTTGATCGTCTCGATGCGTTTGTACAGCGACACCCGGGCTCACGAGGCCGCTCTGCCCGGGTGGATCTGCTAGGACGCCGAGACGCTGATTTCGGCCTTGTTGGGGTAGAAGGCGACGTGCCCCTTGATCGCCGCGACCGCCGGGTAGGGCTGCTCATAGGTCCAGATCACGTCCTCGACGGTATCTCCGGCGGAACTGGTCACGCTGTAATAGCTGGCCTCCCCCTTGAACGGGCAGTAGGTGCTGGTGTCCGTGCGAGTCAGCCGGTCCTGCACCACGTCGCTCATCGGAATGTATTGCACCGCGGGCAAAGTCGCCTCGCGCAATTCGAGGGCGGCCGTCGTGTCGGCGACCAGCTCGCCGTTGACGCGGACCTGCACCCGACCCCGGGTCGGCTCGATGGTGATCGGGTGGCCGGCATTCGGCTCTTTGATTTCGGGATGGCTCATGGTTCCTCCTAGACGCCGATAACCGGTCCAACACGGGCCGGGGCCCGACGCTTCCCGATCAGGGCGGTCCGAATGCGTAGCGGTGATATTGCGCCATGTTGGCCATGGCCGGAACCAGGGACATGGCCCTGCCCATCAGGTGGTAGGCCCGCGGAAGCCGCTCGAAGGTGGCCGATTCAAACCACCGCACCCAGGAAAGCAGTCGAGTTCCGGGCACCGCCGCGAGTATCTCGTCCGGGCCGTCGATGCCCCAGCTCAACTTGGATCCCGATCTGCGCACCACCGCGTTGATCCACTGCGTTTTGATACCCGTCCGGTTGAAGGCGTCGAATTGCAGCTCGCCGTGTTCGAAGTGGTCAACGATCCGTTGCAGCAGCGCTGTGCCGTTCTGTTCGGATAGATACATGGTCAGCCCTTCGGCGATCATCAGCGCAGGCCGGTCGTTGGGTATCTCCGCGAGCCAGGCCGGATCGGTAACCGACGCGGCGACGACGTGGCAGTGCGGGGCAGCGGGGTAGAGCCGGGTGCGCAGTTCGGCGACGTCGGGGTAGTCGATGTCGTACCACTCCACCAGCGGGCCCGGCTGGAGCCTGAAGTATCGGCCATCCAGTCCGCAGCCCACATGCAGGACAACGGCGTTCGGATGCGCGTCGAGGAATTGGCGAGCCCAGATGTCGAAGTGCGCGGTGCGGGTCGTCACCGACGCTGATCTGCGCGCGGTGATGGTGGTCTGCGCCCAGTCGTACTCGATCCGCTCGACGACCTCCTTGGCATAACGGTCACCCAGGATCGGGTTCGGCAGGTCAGCGTCGAGCGCCTTGGCGTAGAGCGTCGCCAGCATCGTCTGTGGCGGCCCGTGGAGATCGACGCGTATGCGGTCCACCGGCCGGGCCTATTCGGACTGCGCGGCCGGAGCGTTCTTCCGCGGGGTCCGCATCGCCGCCCAGAACCGGGCGGCCTCCCGGATCGACTCCTCGACCGGGCGTGGCTGCCAACCCAATTCGCGCTTCGCCTTGCTGCTGTCGACGTCGGATTCGGCGCGCATCATGCGCACCGAGGCCAGGCTGAGTTCGGAGTCCTTTCCGGTGAGCCGCGCTTTGAGGGTGCCCGCCGCCGCCAGGGCGTAGAGCATCGGCACCGAGATCGAGCGTTGCGGCGGCGGCACCCCGGCCTCGTCGGCCGCGATCCGCACCACGTCGTTCAGCGCGATCATCCGCTCGGAGACCAGGTATCGCTCACCGATCCGGCCGCGCTCGGCGGCCAGGATCATGGCCCGCGCGGCGTCGTCGACGCCGACGACTTCCAGCCGAATGCCGTTCATTCCGAAGGGCAGCTTCCCGAAGACGGCGCCGGCGATGAAGGCACCGTGCGGCGTGCCGCCCCAGTCACCGCTGCCGTAGGTCGTTGACACGCACATCGCGATGGCGGGCAGCCCGGCGTCGGCCACGTACCGCATCACCAGGTTCTCCGCCTGCACCCTGGACTGGACATACGGCGTCAACCCCCGCGGGCTGATCACGTCGTCTTCGGTCGCCACGTGCCCATGGCGCCGGCCCACGGTCGCGTAGGTGCTGGTGAAGATGAACCGGCGCAAGTCGGGTTGGTCGACAGCGACATCGAGGACGTTGCGCAGGCCGTCGACGTTGGTGTGAAACAGCGGAGCCGGATCGCGCAACCACGCGCGGGTGTCGACGACGCAGTAATAGACGTCGTCGACGCCGTCCATCGCCTCGCGCAGGGTGGCGTCGTCGAAAACGTCGCCATGGAACCGGGTCAGCTCGAGGTCGTCGATGGAGCGGGTGTTGGCGTTCGGACGCACCATGGCCCGCACTTGGTGACCGTCGGCCACGAGTTGCCGGGTTACGTGCGAACCCAGGAATCCGTTGGCGCCGATAACGAGTTTGGGTCTGGTGCTCACTGAGATCCTCCGTTTTGCTGCATCCACCGGGCGGCGTCGTCGTCGAGCGTGCCCAGCGCCTGGGCCTTGCGGCACCACTTCATCCCGGCGCGCAGGAAGCGCAGCGGGTTGTAGATGTCCTCTTCACGGCTCCACTGGCCGTCGCCGGCATAGGTGATGATCGTGATGTTGGTAGCGCTGATGACGCTGCCGTCGCCCGGGTCGCGCATCGGATTGTCCAGTTCGAGGATGACCCGCCCGGTGGGCTCGTCGATCACCGACCACAGCGTGGGGAACGCGATCATGTGGCTGCCGGGGAAGGTGGTCATCGTTTGCTTGATCCACTCGCGCACCTCGTCGCGGCCCCGCATGGTGCCGGCCGCGTGCTCGACGTACTCGACGTCGGGCGTGTACTGCTCGACCCAGGCGTCCCAGTCGCGGGTCTCGGCGGCCCGGGCGACCGTTTCCTCGAATTTCTCGAAGGCGGCGGCCAGTTCGCTGCGGGAGAACGAACGGGTGGTCACTTCGCGGCACCGTTGCTGCTCATCGGCGGAGTGTAGCCTGGGCGGCATTGCGGCCGGTTAAGGAGGACGAGCAATGGCAACCCAAAAAGCGATACTTGCCGGCGGGTGTTTCTGGGGCATGCAAGAACTCATCCGCAAGCAGCCAGGCGTGGTCTCCACCCGGGTCGGTTACACCGGCGGCGACGTCCCGAATGCCACCTACCGCAATCACGGCACGCACGCCGAGGCGATCGAGATCGCCTTCGACCCGGCCGTCACCGACTACCGCACGATGCTGGAGTTCTTCTTCCAGATCCACGATCCGACAACGAAGGACCGGCAGGGCAACGACCGCGGCCCCAGCTACCGGTCGGCCATCTTCTACCTCGACGAGGAGCAGAAGCGCATCGCGTTGGACACCATCGCCGACGTCGAAGCCTCCGGGCTGTGGCCCGGCAAGGTCGTGACCGAGGTCAGCCCGGCCGGCGACTTCTGGGAGGCCGAGCCCGAGCATCAGGACTACCTGCAGCGTTACCCGAGCGGGTACACCTGCCACTACATCCGGCCGGGCTGGAAACTGCCGCGCCGGGCCACCGCGGACCAGTAGGCGGAGCGCAGCTCAGCGCCGGTGTACCACGACCCGGCCGCCGTCCTTGGGCGTGTAGGCGACCCCCCGGCCGTGCCACCGCTCCCCCGGCGCCGTCGTGGTCTCGATGGTGAAGTGCCGCAATACCGTTCGCAGCACGACGTCCATCTCCATGTTCGCGAACGCGGCGCCCACACAGCGACGGGTGCCACCGCCGAACGGAATCCACGCGAACGCGGACGGCTTGGTCCCGATGTACCGCTGCGGATCGAAGCGTTCCGGATTCGGGAACACGTCGGGGTTCTCGTGGATTTGCGCGATGCTCACCAACAGTGATTCGCCGCGCGGAATGACCCACTCCCCGAGCTGATAGCGCGGCGGGTAGACGCGCCGGGCGGCGAAATCGATGACCGTGCGGGACCGCTGCACTTCCAGGATGGTCGCCTGACGCAACTCCTGACCGTCGCCGTCGGCCTCCTCGACCAGCGCCGCCAGCACGTCGGGGTGGCGCGTCAGCCGCTCGAACGCCCAGGCCAGCGTGGAGGCCGTGGTCTCGTGACCGGCGGCCAGCAGCGTGAGCAGTTCGTCGCCGATGTCCTTGCGCGACATCACCGAACCGTCGTCGTAGGTGCTGCGCAGCATCAGGGCGAGCACGTCGGTGCGTTCCTCGAAGTTCGGGTCGGCCCGCTCGGCTTCGATCAGCCTGTCGATGACGAGGTCGTACTGGCGCCGCCATTCGTCGAGCCGTCCCCACGGGGTGTAGCGGCCGTAACTGCGTTTCGGCTTGGGCATGGTGGCCATTCGCGAACCCAGCGTGACCCACGGCGGGATGAGCCGGCGCAGCTCGTCGAGTTCGGCGCCCTCGGCCCCGAACACGGCGCGCAGGATGGCATTCAGGGTGATACGCATCATCGACGGCAGCGTCGCGAACGCCTCGCCCTCCGGCCAGCCCGCGGTCTCCCGCAGCGTCTCTTCCTCGATGATCGCCTCGTACTTCTTCATGCTCTTGCCGTGGAATGGCGGCGCCAGCAGCCGCCGCCGGCGGCGATGGTCCTCCCCGTCGAGCGCGAACACGGAGCCGGAGCCGAACAACCGGCTCAGGTTGGGCTGGATGTTGCCGAGTTCGTCCGGGCTGGTGGTGAAGATCTGCTTGGCCAATTGCGGGTCGGCGACCACCACGACCGGGCCGTAGATCGGCAGCTTCAGCGTGAAGACGTCGCCGTACCGGCGCGCCAGCCGCTGAATCATCGCCCGCCGCGACACCGCAAAACCCAGGCCCTGCAACAACTTCGGCAACCGGGTCGCCGGGGGCAACCTGACGGCGGCAGCGGCCGGCGGGGCGGTGACGACTTCACTCATGGTGGGCTGCTCCCCTGTTCACCCCGGGCACCGGGGGTGGTACCGTGGTGTACCAGACCTTTCGGGGATACGGTACTCTGTGGTACCACAGCCTGACAAGGGTGCCGCACCCATCGAAAGGGGGCGCCGGCCGTGACATCACCGACGACGGCAACGGTCGCGGTTCTCGGCGACCCGTTCCGGGTCCGGTTGCTCGACGGCCTGGCCACCTCGATCGCCGAGCGCGGCTACCGGGCCAGCACCGTCGCCGACGTCGTCCGTCACGCGCGGACGTCCAAGCGCACCTTCTACGACCAGTTCGCGAGCAAGGAGGAGTGCTTCCTGGAGCTGCTGGGTTCCGACGTCGAAAAGCTGGGCGAGTGCATCGCGGCGGCGGTCGATCCCGAGGCCGACTGGCATCAGCAGATTCGTCAGGCCGTTGAGGCCTACGTCGGTCACATCGAGTCGCGGCCCGCCCTCACGCTGAGCTGGATCCGGGAGCTCCCGTCCCTCGGCGCCGCCGCCCGCCCGGTGCAGCGGCGCGGGCTGCGGCTGCTGTCCAGCCTGCTGATCGACCTCAGTGCCAGCCCCGGCTTCCGGCGGGCCGAGCTGCCCCCGCTGACCGCCCCGCTGGCGGTCATCCTGCTGGGCGGTCTGCGCGAATTGACCGCCCTCGCCGTCGAAGACGGAAACCCGGTGCGGGGAATCGTCGAGCCGGCCGTAGACGCCTCCATAGCCCTGCTCGGCCCGCGACACTAAAGTCACTCGCAGACCCCTCAACCAGACGGAGGACTCACGATGCGGCTGTCCACCCGAAACCAGCTCAAAGGGACGATCACCGAGGTTGACCTCGGCACCGTGATGGCGATCGTGAAGGTCAAGCTCGACGGCGGCGATCAGGTCGTCACGTCGTCGGTGACCAAGGACGCCGCGATCGATCTCGGACTCAAGGTCGGCCAACCGGCGACCGTGTTCATCAAGTCCACGGAAGTCACCATCGGCGTCGACTAGCCCATGGCAACGACGATGCGCGCCGAGCGCTTCTACGCCGACACCAAAAGGGTTGCGCTCGAAGATGTTCCAATACCCGAGCCCGGCCCCGGTGAGGTCTTGGTCAAGGTCGCCTTCTGCGGCATCTGCCACTCCGACCTGAGCCTGATCAACGGCACCTTCCCGGCGCAGCAACCCGTGGTGACCCAGGGACACGAAGCCTCGGGCACCATCGCCAAACTGGGCCCGGAGGTGGCCGGCTGGGCCGAGGGGGACCGCGTCGTGGTCGCCGCCGGCCGGCCCTGCCAACGCTGCGCGAACTGCCGGCGCGGCGACGTGGTCAATTGCCTGCGTATCCAGTTGATGGCCTTCGCCTACGACGGGGCGTGGGCCGAGTACACGGTGGCGCAGGCGGCGGGCCTGACCCGGGTGCCCGACAACGTGCCGCTGGAGCAGGCCGCGATCCTGGCCGACGCGGTGTCCACGCCGTTCGGCGCCGTCGTCCGCACGGGCAAGGTGGCGGTCGGCGAGTCGGTCGGCGTCTGGGGCGTCGGCGGCCTCGGCACGCACATCGTCCAGCTCGCGCGGTTGGTGGGCGCCGTGCCGATCGTCGCCGTCGACATCAACCCCGCCGTGTTGGAGCGGGCACTGGCCGTAGGCGCGGACTACGCGTTCGACTCCCGCGAAGACGGGCTGCGGGACAAGATCGCGGACGTCACCGGCGGCCGCCTGCTGGACGTGGCCTTCGACGCCGTCGGCCTGAAGGCGACGTTCGAGCAGGCCCTCGATTGCCTCACCTCGGGCGGCCGGCTGGTGGGCGTCGGGATGAGCGCCGAGGCGCCGACCGTGGGACCGACCGCGCTGTTCGGTCTGACCCGCAAGCAGGTGCTGGGCCACCTGGGCTATCAGAACGTCGACATCGAAACCCTGGCGAAGCTGGTTTCGGCCGGGCGCCTTGACCTTTCACGGTCGATCAGCCGGATCGTCGCCCTGGAAGACGTGGCGCACGGCATCGAGATGCTCGAGCGGCAGGAGGGCGACCCCATCCGGATCCTGGTGCGGCCCTGAGCGCGCGGACGCTCAACCTTCGCCGCGCAGGAAAGCCCTGACCCGGTCCAGCACCAGCTCCGGGCGCTGGTCGACGATCCAGTGGCCGACGCCGTCGACCAGCTCCACCTTGAAATCGCTGATGTGGTTGGCATATCCGTCGGTCAGGTCGGGCGTGATGACCGGGTCTTCGGTGCCGGTCAGCCAGCGAACGGGTACCTCGACGCGAGCGTCGTCGTACTCGCCGCGCATCCAGCGCAGCATCTCGCCGGTCTGGAAGCTGCGGTACCACCGCGAACCGGCTTCGGCATGGCCGGGCTGGCGCATGCACTCGAGGTACATGGCGACGTCGTCGTCGGGCAGCGTGAAGCCGCCGCCGACCCAGGATCCCAGCAGGCGGACGAAGCGTGAGTTGGGAGTGCTGATCACCCGCGGGCCGACGACCGGCAACGAAATCGGGATCTGGTACCAGAACCGCCAGACGTTGCGGACCGTCGACAGCCCCCGCTTCACCCAGGGCGCGACGGTGTTCACCCCGAAGAAGCCGGTCACCCTTTCCGGGTGGCGCAGCATCATGATGAAGGCCACCGGCCCGCCCCAGTCGTGCGCGACGAGCTTGACCGTCTTCACGTTCAAGCGATCCAGGACGGCCGCCAGATCGTCGGCCATCTCGGCCTTGGTATAGCTCGAGCGCGGCGCCGAACTCCAGCCGGCGCCGCGCAGGTCGGGGCACAGCACCCGGTAGCCGTCGGCGGCGAGCGGCCCGATCAGGTTGTGCCATTCCCACCAGTTCTGGGGGAAGCCGTGCACCAGCATCACCGCCGGCCCGTCGGCCGGACCCGCGTCCGCGACGTGGATCGTCACCCCGCTTCCCAGATCCACATACCTGTGTTCGACACCGTCCAGCGCGGGCATGGTCACCATGCCAAAAGAAGCTAGCGGGCTGCCGCGGGTTAGGCCAGAAACCGCTCGACATAGGGCGCGAACCGGTCACGCAAGTCGGCCTCGTCCAATCCGAACATCTCGCAGGACGTCGCGACATTGCCCAGCCGGCCGCGGCGATGGCCGGCCAGGTAGGCGTCGATCGCGGTTCGGGCCTCGTCGGTGAACGGCTCACCGGCCAGGGCGTACACCCGCTCGGCCACACCGAGCTCGTCGGCCATGAAGTCGTCGAAACGGATGTCGATCGAGCGGTCCGGGCCGATGGTGTCGCGGTCGCGAACGAGCGCGGAGAGCATGTCGTCCAGGCGGTCGATCCACGAGGCCGCGATCTCGGCCACCGGCACGGGCGTTCGGTGCATGCGCGCGGAGTAGGTGATCATCGCGATCATCGACAGCGCCACCGGCACCGGATCGCGGTGCGTGAACACGACGATGCCGCCGGGGAAGACACGCCTCAGCACCGGCACCTGCTCGAGATGCTGGGGCGACTTGAGCAGCCAGCGCCGCCCGCCCCGCAGGAACTGCATGGCTTTGAGTTGCCGGGCGAGGTATTCGTAGTGCGGCGTCTGGTCGTGGGCCCGGTAGTAGTCACGCCAGCGCGGCACGTGGGCCAGCGTCTCGAAGAGCATGGTCGAAAAGTCGTTGGCGAGCAGCTGGATCTCTTCGTGGACGTGCTCGGTGGTCATCTCGTGCATCAGCGGGAAGTGGGGCATCACGGTGTTGATCACGCCGATCGCGACGTCCATCCGCGCGCGCCGCGGGTCCGGCTCGATCCCGGCCTCGGCCGGCAGCGGGAACGGTTCGACGCTTTCCCAATACGGCATGCTGCGGAACGTGGGCGGGACGGCCAGCATGTTGTGCAGGTGGGTGGTGCCGGTGCGGGGCAGCCCCGCGATCACCACCGGCGGCTGCAGCTCGATGTCGTCGATCTCGGGATGCCGCCGCAGCAGGTCGGTGAGCAGCAGCCGGTTCTTGAGCAGTTGCAGCAGCTGCCCGTAGAAGTTCACGACCCCGGCCCCGTGCACCCCTTCGATGTCGCGCAGCGCGGCGAGGTAGGCCTCGAGTCGCTCCCGATAGTCCGACGGACCGAAGTCGTCCAGGCCGGTGTCGGCGGCGGCCCGCGCGCGTAGCGCGTCGGCATCCAGCGGGCAGTCCGGCGCGAGCGAGGCCATCATGTCGAGGATTTGTTGCGCCTCGGGGCTGAAGCGGGGCCGGGCGAGGTCGTCAAGGAGAACGGCGTCGGTCACGGCGACTTATGTTACTCTCGGTTTCGTAATGGTAGTGGATTTTGGCCGGCCCCGTGACCCACGCATCGACGGCGCGGTGCTGAGCGCCACCGTGGAACTGCTCGCCGAGACCGGCTACGCCGGGCTGCTGGTGTCCGCGATCGCCGAACGCGCCGGCACCAGCAAGCCCGCGATCTACCGGCGCTGGCCGAGCAAGGCGCACCTCGTCCACGAGGCGGTGTTCCCCATCGGCGCCGCCACCGAGCTGCCCGATACCGGGTCACTGCCCGAGGACCTTCGCGAAATGGTCCGTCGCTCAATGACTTTCCTGACGACGCCGGCCGCCCGGGCGGCCTTGCCGGGGCTGGTGGCCGAGATGGCCGCCGACCCTTCCCTGCATGCGGCGCTGCTGGAGCGGTTCGCCGGCGTCATCGGCGGGGGTCTCGCCGAGTTACTCGAGCGGACCGCGGGCCGCGGCGAGGTCCGGCCCGACGTGACCGCCGCCGAACTGACCGAGGCCATCGCCGGCATCACGCTCATGGGCCTGTTGACCCGCGTCGCCGAGCTCGACGATACGTGGGTCGATCGCACTACCACCTTGCTTCTGAAGGGAATCCGCGCATGACGCACGAAACGACGGCCGCGTGGCAGGAGCTGCTGGGCACCCTCGGCGCCCTGGACCGGTCCTTTATGGAGGGCGACCGGGCGGTCACCGACGAGCGGCACGTCGCGGACGGCTACCGCATGCTCGCCAGCACGCTCGGCGTGGCCTTCGACGCCTACCTGTTCACCGAGCCGAGCCGGCCCCAGTTCTTCGCCGTGAACACGCCGTTCCGCCGCGACCGGCGCTGGGGCGGCGACAACACCGACGCCTACTACCACCTCTGCCCCGTCGATCCGCAGCGCCGCTACCGCATCAGCGGCAACACGGGTGACAGCGTGTACTTTTCGGTGACCGCCTACAACGAGCCGTCGCCGGGCGCGTGGTCCGACCGGGTGGTCGCGATCGTCCGCGACAGCGATCTGGACGTAGACGCCGACGGCAACTTCTCCTTCGAACTCGGCCCCACGCCGGACGCCGCCGTGCTGATGACCCGCGACTACCAGGCCGACCCGCTGACCGGGCGCCCCGTCACGTGGCGGATCGAGGCGCTCGAGGCGCCGGACCCCATCCGGCACGGCGACGCCGAGACCGCGGCGGGCCTGCGCGCGGTGTCGACCTGGTTGCGCACCATGTTCGCGATCGTGCCGCTGGCGGTCGGGACGCGCGTCGACGAGACGCACGCTCTGGGACACGAAACCGCTTACGCCGCAAATGAATTCGCCGACCCGTACCAAGTCCCCGACGCCAACTTCGGGTGGTCGGCGCGCGACGCCTGCTACTCGTACGGCAGCTTCGTGCTCGACGACGACGAAGCGCTGGTGATCACGCACCGGCCGCCCGCCTGCCGGTTCTGGAACCTGGTGGTGTGGAACCAGTTCATGGCCACCTTCGGCGCCGCCGAGGGCCCCGATGTCCGCTGCTCGATCAACGGCCACAGCGCCGCGGTCAACAGCGACGGCTCGGTGACCATCGTGTTGTCCCGCGCACTGACCGGTCACCCGAATTCGCTGACCACGCTGGGCTACCCGCGCGGGAACCTCGCCTTCCGGTGGTTCCTGGCCGACGGGGTGCCGGCGCGGCCCCAGGTGAAGCTGATGAAGGCCGCGCAGGCACCGACCGCCACCACCTAACCCGCCGAGTGTGTGGCCTACGTACGTGAACCGCGTTGATTCCGTCCGTAGCCCCCACACTCGAGATCAGCCGACCGCCGAAACCAGCTCGATGGCCCGGCCCAGGGTGCGCAGCTTGGCCTCCAGTGTGTCGCCGGCCGGATACAGCCGCACCGTGTTCACGCCGGCGTCCCGCCACACCGCAAGCCGGGCGCGCACCATCTCCTCGGTGCCGATCAGCGTCGTGGCCAGCACCATCTCGTCGGTGATCAGGGCGGCCGCGCCGTCGCGATCGCCCCGCTGCCAGCGCTCACGGGCCTCGGCGGCGATGTCGGCCCAGCCCTGCCGGCTGTAGGCCCGGTTGTAGTAGTTCGTGCTCGCGGACCCCATCCCGCCGAGGCTGAAGGCCAACCCCTTCTTGCGGCCGGCGACCATCCCGCGCAGTTCGTCCTCCCCGGCGGCGAAGGCGACCTCGGCGCCCTGGCAGATGTCCACGTCGGAGCGCGTGCGGCCGGCGGCGGCTAAGCCCTCGTCCAAGTGCGAGAAGTAGGCTTCGCCCGCGCCCTCGGGGACGAAGCTGGTGCCCAGCCAGCCGTCGGCGATCCGCCCGGTCAACCGCAGCATCGCCGGTGACAGCGCGGCGAGGTAGATGGGGATGGGATGCTCGGGCCGGGTCGACAATCGCATCGGCACGCCCTCACCACCGGGTAGCGGAATGTGAAATTGCTTGCCGGAGTAGGAGATTCTCCCCCCGCTGAATACCTGCCGCACGATCTCGACGGTCTCGGCGATGCGGGCCAGGGGCCGGCCGAACGACACGCCGTGCAGGCCCTCGATCACCTGCGGGCCGGAGGCGCCCAGTCCGAGCAGGAAACGCCCGCCCGACAGGTTGGACAGGGTGATCGCCGTCTGGGCGACCATGACGGGCGAACGAACGCCGACTTGCAGAACGCCCGACCCGAGCAGGATCCGCTCGGTTCGCGCCGCCAGGTAGCCCAGCGCCGACGGCGCGTCGGAGCCCCAGGCCTCGGCCACCCAGCACACGTCGAGGCCCAGCTTCTCCGCCTCGACGACGAAGGTCGCGGTGTCACGACCGGCGGTGGACAACTCGACCGTCGTCGCGGTGCGCATCAGCGCACCCCGTGCTCGGCCAGCCTCTTGATCGCCGCCAGTGTCTTGCCCATCGCGGCCTCGAACTCGCGCATCCGAACGAACACGATCTTCTGCTCCTTGTCGGGCATCGATTCGATGGCCACCGACAGCCCCGAACGTCCCGGACCCATCTGCATCCAGTAGCTCAGCGCCGTGCCGCCGTCGCGGGGGGTCAGCCGGAACCGCCACGTCGCCGCGGGGTTGGTGGGATCGCCGACGGCCCAGGCGAATTCGCGGGGCTCGTGGCACGCGACGATCTGCGAGCTGGAGCTCCATTGCCCGAAGGCCTCGTGTTCGTTGTGTCCGATGAAGCAGGCACCCACGCGCGGGGCGTCGGCACCCTCGGCCCACTCCACGGCTTGCAGCTCATTACTCAGCGTCGGCATCAGCTTGATGTCGGAAACCAGGCTCCACACGCGGGCGGGGTCCGCGTCGATCCACGTCGATGCTTCCACCGTCGGTTTGTCCGCATAGCGCGCGCCGGTCCATTCCACGTCGCCCATTGTCCCCCGCGCGCAAGGCCCACGGCGCGGGGGACGCGGCCCGCCGTCAGGCGGCGGCGGGCGCCGGGTCGGCCGATCGGTCGTTCGTGGCGTTGCGCAGCACCGAGTCCGGGAACGTCAGCCGGACGATCTTGCGGACGACGGTGCCGAACTGGCGCAGCAGCGGGCCGCGGTTGTAGGGGATGCCGTAGCGCTCGCAGATCGCTTGCACCTCGGGCGCGACCTCGGCGTAGCGGCGCGCCGGCATGTCCGGGAACAGGTGGTGCTCGATCTGGTGGGACAGGTTGCCGGAGAGCAGGTGAAAGAGCTTGCCGCCGGTGAGGTTCGCCGAGCCGAGCACCTGGCGGAAGTACCACATGCCGCGGGACTCGTCCTTGGTCTCCTCGACGGTGAATTCCTGGGTGCCGTCGGGGAAGTGGCCACAGAAGATGATCATGTACGACCACACGTTGCGCATCAGATTCGCCGAGAGATTGCCCGCGAAGACGAAGGGTGCGAACGGGCCGGCCAGCAACGGGAACGCCACGTAGTCCTTGAGGGTTTGCCGGCGCGTCTTCTTCCAGATCGCGCGCAGCACCTCGCGTTTGTCGGCGAGCTCGATTTCGCCGGAGCGGATGCGCTCGGTCTCCAGTTCGTGCAGCGCGACGCCGTACTGAAACAGCACCATCAGCAGGAAGGCGTAGACGGGGTTACCCAGGAAGTACGGCTGCCAGGGCTGGTCTTCGCTCATCCGCAGGATGCCGTAGCCGATGTCGCGGTCCATTCCCACGATGTTGGTGTGAGTGTGGTGCATGTAGTTGTGGGAGTGGCGCCACTGATCGGCCGGGCATGCGGTGTCCCACTCGAAGGAGCGGCCGGAGATGTTCGGGTCGCGCATCCAGTCGTACTGACCGTGCATGATGTTGTGGCCGATTTCCATGTTGTCGAGGATCTTCGACAATCCGAGCATGGTCGTGCCCAGCAGCCAGGCGGGCGGAAGGAACAGCAACGCGCGGCCGCCGACTTCCAGCGCGCGCTGCGCCTTGATGACGCGGCGGATGTAGTCGGCGTCCTGCGCGCCCAGGTCAGCCATCACGCGCTCCCTGATGGCGTCCAGCTCGCGGCCGAATGCGTCGGCCTGCTCGGGGGTGAGGGTGATCTTGTTCTGTGTCATGGCTTTTCCTCCAAGGAATTGGGTGGCTTGTCACTACAGCGACAGCTCGACGTCGCCGACGGGGACCGACACACAGATCTGCACGTCCTCGTCGGGACCGGTCGAGACCGCGCCGGTGATCAGGTTGCGCACCGTTCCGGTGGTCTTCCGTCGGGTGCAGGTGTGGCAGATGCCCATCCGGCAGCCGTTTTCCGGTGTCAGGCCCGCCGACTCCGCCTGGTCCAGCAGCGAGCGTCCGTCGTCGACGACATCGACGCCGCTGTCGGAGAAGCTGACCCGCCCGCCCGAGGGATCCGCCGGTGCATCGAATGACGGCGGCACGAAGCTCTCGGTGCGGACGTTGTCGCAGTGCTTGCGGACGGCGTCGACCAAAGGCGCCGGCCCGCAGACGAACACCGCGTCCGGGGATGGCATCGCGGCGGCCAGGTGTGCGGCATCGAACCGGCCGGCAAGGTCACCGCCGCCCGATCGGGTGTAGCCGTGTAGCACCCGGACGCCGGGCAGCGTGGCGAGTTCGTCGCGGTAGCATGCCTCGGCCGCGGTGTGGGCGTAGTGGACGAACGCGATCTCGCCCGCGTGGCCCTCGGCGACCAGGGTGCGCAGCATCGCCATCACCGGCGTGATGCCGCTTCCGCCGGAAACGAAGAGGATTCGCCGCGGCCTGTCCTTGGGCAGCGTGAAGTCGCCGCCGACACCCGCCAAACCGACCACCATGCCGGGGTGGGCGTGCTCGTACAGGTAGGTCGAGACGAGCCCGGCGTCGTGCCGGCCGACCGTCAGCTCCAGCCGGCTCGCGCCCTCGGCGTTGGCCGGCGAATAGCAGCGGGTGTGCCGGCGGCCGTCGATCTCGACGGTGAGGTTGACGTACTGGCCGGCCTGGACCGTCCAGGCGGACGTGAAGCGCTCGTTCGGGGCGAGGACGAGCGTGACGCTGCGAGCGGTGTTGCGACGAACGCCGGTCACCTTGGCGCGGGCCTCCCCCAGCGTCCAGGTCGGCGCCACCAGCTCGGTGTACCGGTCGACGCCGTGCGGGCCGGTGAGCAGGTCGAGAAGGTCTGAACCCAAGACGCGCTTCCGAAACGTGCGAGCGAGGGCCCGGCCAGAAGTCTGAGCGGTTTGAGTGAACATATGTACACCGTGGGGCCGTACCACCCGGTCAGTCAAGGGTTTACTGCCGCTCTGTGGTAGGGTTCACATAGTGAACAGCCGTACTCCTACCTCACGGGTGCGCGGTTCTGGTCGCGAGCGTGTGCGCGAAAGCCGGTCGCGCGAGGAGCGCAAGGAGGCGACCCGTCGCGCCATCATCGCCGCGGCTCTCAAGCTGTTGCAGGACCGCAGCTTCTCCAGCCTGAGCCTGCGTGAGGTGACCCGTGAGGTCGGCATCGTCCCGGCGGCGTTCTACCGTCACTTCGAGTCGATGGAGGCCCTTGGGCTGGTCCTGATCGACGAGTCGTTCCGGAGCCTGCGCGACACGCTGCGAGACGCGCGCGCCGGCAAGCTCGACCCGAATCGGGTGATCGAGTCGTCCGTCGAGATCCTGGTGGCCAGTGTCGCGCAGCGGCGGGAACATTGGCGATTCATCGCACGCGAACGCAACAGCGGGCTGAGCGTGCTGCGCTATGCCATCCGCACCGAGATCCGGTTGATCACGTCCGAGCTGGCGACCGACCTGGCGCGTTTTCCGCGGTTGCACGAGTGGAGCACCGAGGATCTCAACGTGCTGGCGACCCTGTTCGTCAACGCGATGATCGTCATCGCGGAGGCCATCGAGGACGCGCAGAGCACCGAGGCGCTGGAAGACATCCGGCGGATCGCCGTCAAGCAGCTGCGGATGATCGCGATCGGCATCGCCGGCTGGAAGAGCAGCCCCTAGCCCTAGCGGGCGTCCGTGCACCCCACCGGGAGTGAACAGTCGAACACTGGTCGTCTTACTCGGTGGTCTGTGTGAAGTCCGGCGCCCCGTTCTCGTCGACGACCTCGTAGAGCGACTGGCCATCCTCGGGTGCCCCGTCGATCTGGCCGCGATGCGCGCGTCCGGCCGGGCCGTCGAGGGTCGCGCCCGCCACACCTTCGGCGGTGACGTCGGGCTCCTCTTCGGCGAGCCGGGCATCCAGGGACGCACCCTCGCGCGCTTCCCGTGCGGTCATGCCGAACCGGTTCGCTTCGCTCCAGCCCTCGGGCGGGTCGACGACGATGTCGCCGTCGTCGTTGTGGACCTCGTCGGAGTCGGTGCCTTCGCTCGCGTTCAGGGTGTCACCGGGTCCGCCCTCCTCGGGGAAGTCGGCCGGGTCCACCAGCTCGTCGGCTTGCGGGTTATCGCTCATGCGGGAACGGTTGCCCGCCGGGTTGGGGGGCTAAACGCCGGTGACCGCTAGCGCGGCGTCCGCCACATCGCCCACATGGTCGGGCCGCCGTCGGGCACGACGATCTCGCGGGTCACCGTGAAACCGAAACGTTCGTAGTACGGCACGTTTTCGGGCTTACTCGACTCGAGATAGGCGGGACAGTACTCGGCGTCGCAGCGGTCCAGCCGCGACCGCATCAGCGCCCGACCGAAGCCCCGCCCGCGGACCGAGGGGTCGCTCCCGATCACGGCGAGATACCAGTGCGGCTCTTCGGGATGCGTGCTCTTCATCAGTTCCTGCAGGCCGCGCGCCTTACCCGAACGCAGGCCGACCACCCGCAGAAAAGTCGGGATCATCGCGAGTTCCCCCATGCGTGTCTCCCGCCACTGGTTGGGCGGATCCCACAGCGCGGCCGCGCCGATGCCCGGGCCGTCACAGGCCACCTCGACGCCGCCGCACCCCAGGTGGTGATGGCGTGTCATCGTCGCGAACAACCGGTGCAGGTGCGCGGCCCGCGCCCGGGGATCGGGCAGCAGCCAGGTGGTCACGGGGTCGTCGTAGAAGGCCCGGCCGAGCGTGCGTGACAGCTCACGGAGATCGGCCTTGCGCGCCGGGCGGGTCTGGGGACTCACCCGAGTCAGGCTAGCGGGTGACCGACCGCCGCATCAGGGGTGTGAGCGGCCCGGCGTTGGGTACGTTAGTCCGGTGACCGGCGTCTCGCGTCGCGACTTCGGACGGATGGCCGCGGGTGCGGGCGTGCTCGGCACCGCCGGACTTTCCGCCGGCTGCGGGCGACCGGACGCCGACCACGCCGCGCCCGCGGCACCGCCGCCGCCCGCGGCCAAGGCGGTCGGTCTGGTGCTCTCCCATGAGCAGTTCCGCACCGACCAACTGGTGGCGCAAGCCCAGGCGGCCGAACAGGCCGGCTTTGCGCATGTCTGGGCCAGCGACCATATCCAGCCGTGGCAGGACAACGAGGGCCACTCGATGTTCCCTTGGCTGACCCTGGCGCTGGTGGGGAACGCCACCAGCCGCATCTCCTTCGGCACGGGGGTCACCTGCCCCACCTACCGGTATCACCCGGCCGTCGTGGCGCAGGCGTTCGCCTCGCTGGCGGTTCTGTATCCCGGACGCGTCTTCCTGGGGGTGGGAACCGGGGAACGGCTGAACGAACAGGCGACCACCAACGCGTTCGGCAAGTACACCGAGCGCCACGACCGGCTGGTCGAGGCGATCACCCTGATCCGCCAGTTGTGGAGCGGATCACGAACCTCGTTCGCCGGGCGCTATTTTCAGACGAATTCGTTGAAGCTCTACGACACGCCTTCGGCGCCGCCGCCGATCTTCGTGGCGGCCAGCGGCCCCAAGAGCGCCACAATGGCCGGCCAATACGGTGACGGATGGATCGGGCAGGCCCGGGATGTCACGAATCCCACGCTGCTGACCGCATTCGACTCGGGTGCGCGCGCCGCCGGCCGCGACCCCGGCGCCCTCGGCAAGCGCGCCGAGTTGTTCGCGGTCGTCGGCGACAACGCCGAGGCGAGCGCCGCCGCCGGCCTGTGGCGCTTCACCGCCGGCGCGGTCGACCAGCCCAACCCTGAGGAGATCCAGCGCGCCGCACAGGTCAATCCCCTCGACAAGGTGCTGGCCAACTGGACCGTCGGCACCGACCCCGCGCCGCACATCAAGGCGGTGCAAGCGATCGTCGACGCCGGCGCCGTGCCGTTTCTCCATTTCCCCCAAGGGAATCCGCTCACGGCGATCGAGTTCTACCGCACCAACGTATTGCCGAAGTTGCATTGAGCACCCGCGGGCGATACCGCGTTCCCGATATTCACACCGTCGCAAGGCATCTGGCACCACAGCCGGGCGTAGGCGAACATCACCGCCGCGGGCCGATGACCCGTCGACCGGTTTCAAGGCCGCGGGCCCGGGTATCCGTCCCGGCGGTGGCGGCCAGCCGCCGGCATACGCAACGACAGCAACCGATGATCGGCACCGGAGGCTTACGCGCCCGGGCGATCGTGGAGAATCCGGTTTCATGGAGTCTGCAGACCCGACGTCGACCCACCAACTGGCCGTGCGCATGGCCGAACTCGCCCGCGACATCGCCGCGCCGCGTTCGCTGGGCCACGTTCTCGCCGACGTGACCACCGCCGCGGTGGAGCTGATACCCGCGGCGGACATCGCCGGGGTGCTGCTGATCAAGGGCGGCGAGGAGTTCGAATCGGTCGCGGACACCGACAGCTTGGTTGCGCAGCTCGACAAGTTGCAGCACGACTTCGGTGAGGGCCCCTGCCACGACGCCGCCCTGGAACAGACGATCGTGCGCACCGACGACCTCCGCGACGAACCACGCTGGCCCCAATACGCGCCGGCGGCCGTGGAACGCGGTGTGCTGAGCAGTCTCTCGTTCAAGCTGTACACCGCTGAGCGCACGGCCGGCGCGCTGAACCTGTTCAGCTTCCGGGCCGACCCCTGGGACACCGAAGCCGAGACCATCGGGGCGGTCTTCGCCGCGCATGCCGCGTCGGCGATCATCGCCGGGCGGCACGGGCAGCAGCTGCAGTCGGCCCTGTCGACGCGGGACCGCATCGGCCAGGCCAAGGGCATCATCATGGAGCGCTACGGCGTCGACGAACTGCGCGCGTTCGACCTGCTGCGCCGGCTGTCTCAGGAGAGTCAGGTCAAGCTCGTCGACATCGCCCAGCGCGTCATCGACACCCGCGGCGACGGCTGATCCGCCGCTGCCGCCATCTACGATGGGGTGGCCTTCATCGACGAAGCCGGTGCGACGCTGCGCCGGGGAACGGGTGGCCACCGTGTGGGATTTCGAAACGGATCCGGACTATCAGGCGAAGCTCGACTGGGTCGAGAAGTTCATGGTCGACGAACTCGAGCCGCTCGATCTGGTCGCCCTCGACCCGTACGACAAGAAGAACGCCGAGATGATGGCGATACTGCGGCCGTTGCAGCAGCAGGTGAAGGATCAGGGGTTGTGGGCCGCGCACCTGCGCCCCGAGCTAGGCGGCCAGGGTTTCGGCCAGGTCAAGCTCGCGCTGCTCAACGAGATCCTCGGCCGTTCCCGCTGGGCGCCGTCGGTGTTCGGCTGCCAGGCGCCGGATTCGGGCAACGCCGAGATTCTGGCCATGTTCGGCACCGACGAACAGAAGGCCCGCTACCTGCAACCGCTGCTCGACGGCGAGATCACCTCGTGCTATTCGATGACCGAACCGCAGGGCGGCTCCGACCCCGGCCAGTTCGTGACTGCCGCGACCCGGGACGCCTCGGGAAATGGGGACTGGGTGATCAACGGCGAGAAGTGGTTCTCCACCAACGCCAAGCACGCCTCGTTCTTCATCGTGATGGCCGTGACCAATCCCGAGTCGCGCACCTACGACAAGATGTCGCTGTTCATCGTTCCCGCCGAGACGCCGGGCATCGAGATCGTCCGCAATGTCGGCGTGGGAGCCGAATCGTCGAAGCGCGCGAGTCACGGCTATGTGCGCTACACCGACGTCCGCGTCCCGGCCGACCACGTACTGGGCGGCGAGGGCCAGGCGTTCATGATCGCGCAGACCCGGCTCGGCGGCGGCCGTATCCACCACGCGATGCGCACGATCGCCCTGGCGCGCAGCGCTTTTGACATGATGTGCGAGCGCGCCGTCTCCCGTAAGACGCGGCACGGGCGGTTGTCGGACTTTCAGATGACCCAGGAGAAGATCGCCGACAGCTGGATCCAGATCGAGCAGTTCCGGCTGCTGGTGCTGCGCACCGCGTGGCTGATCGACAAGCACCACGACTACCAGAAGGTGCGCCGCGACATCGCGGCGGTCAAGGTCGCCATGCCCCAGGTGCTGCACGACGTCGTGCAGCGGGCCATGCACCTGCACGGCGCGCTCGGCGTCTCCGACGAGATGCCGTTCGTCAAGATGATGGTGGCCGCCGAGTCGCTGGGGATAGCCGACGGCGCCACCGAACTGCACAAGATGACGGTGGCCCGCCGCACCTTGCGCGAATACCATCCCGTGACAACGCTATTCCCGTCCGCGCACATCCCCACCCGCCGCGCGGAGGCGCAGGCGCGCCTGGCCGAGCGTCTCGAGCATTCCGTCGCGGAGTTCTGACCCGAGGGCTCGTTTCGGCGACACTTAAACCACGCACACGACACGCCGCCATGCATCGCCGTGGCTTAAGTCTCGCGACGGCCGCCTGGGTCAGGTGATGTAGCGGACGATGCTCTCGACCACGCAGGCCGGCTTGGCCGAGCCTTCGATCTCGACGGTGGTCGACATGGTCGCCTGCACGGCGCCGTTGCCGAGGTCGTCGACGCTGACCAGCGACGTCTGCGCGCGCACCCTCGAACCGACCGGTACGGGCGCGGGAAAGCGAACCTTGTTGAGGCCGTAGTTGATTGCGAGCTTGATGCCGTTGACGGTGTAGATCTGGTGCTGCAGGCGGGGCAGCAGCGCCAGGGTCATGAATCCGTGGGCGATCGTCCCACCGAACGGACCCGCGGCCGCGCGTTCGGGGTCGACGTGGATCCATTGGTGATCGCCGGTCGCGTCGGCGAACAGGTTGACGTCTTGCTGGGTGATCGTCACCCAGTCGCTGTGCCCGATCGTCTCGCCGGTGGCGGCGGCGAGGTCGGCCACTGATTCGAAGGTGCGCATTGACGTTCCTCCTTGACTCCGGGTGGTAACCATAGCGCCGTTGCCGCGCCGCCCCACCATCCGGCCCACCCCGTTTGCCCGAGCACCGCGGGGGTAGTCGCGGATGGGACAGCGGCGTCGCTCCGGGGAAAGGTCACTTCGTACCCAATGTCGCCGCACACCATGGGGTTTCACAGCAGCCGCCCGCACGCCGACGACACCGACGGCTCGGCCCGGCGCACGCCCGAGGTTGGTTTCGGTGCGGCCTTTCGGGGGAAGCCCTGCGTGAACTGCGAACCGCACGGAGGGAACGGGATGCCTGAACGCAGAAGCCAGACGGTTGAATCCGACGCGCACCAGTCACGGACGCGCGGCGAAGCGGACAACGGGGGCACCCAGACGCGCAGGCGCCCTTCGGAACGAACCCGCAAAACGGAACGCCCGCGCCTCAACATCCCGATCATCGGGCGGGTGCGAGTTCCGCACGCCGATCACCTCGCGTTCTATGGCGGGCTGGCCGCGCTGGCGGCGTTCCAAATCCTCGACTGGCCCATGGCTTTGGTGCTGGGGGCCGGCCAGGCGCTGGCGGAGAGCCAGCACGATCGCGTCGTCCGAGAGTTCGGCGACGCCTTGAGCGACGCTTGAACGGCTGTGCCGGGCGCCCGCTCCATACGGCATCCACCTGGTCGCCAACACCTGGGGTTTGGCACTGCATGGCTGGGGAACCCGTCAGGGATTGGGAGCCGCATCGAAAGGAAGCACATGGCAGATCCGAAGGGCCACAAGACGGAATCCGACGTCGAACCGGAGGCTCACGAGTCTCGCTCACGCGCCGCGGCCGGAGAGGCCGACGGCTCGTACGTCGGGGCGGCCGGTTCGGATGATTCTTTCGACGCCGGGGAGACGGGCGCCGAGGCACGCAGTCAACGCGGCTGACCGACACGGAGCCCCGGTCAGTGATCCACGGTCTCAGGAGAGGCCGTACAGCACAACGGCAAAGCCGGCCAGCACGACGGCCGTGGCCGCGAGCGCTCGGTGCCGGCGCTGAATCCACTGCCTGATCCGCTCGAGCTGGGGGTCGATTCGTGGCCCGACGACGAGGTAGGCCAGGACCGGGGCGGCGACGGTCGAACTCGCCAGCGCCGCATAGTAAGCCACCGCCAGCACCGAGCCGGCGGCCGTCATTCGCACGCTGGCGATCTGGGTTCCGACGGCCGCGCTGGCGGCCAGCACCTTGGGGTTGGCCAGCATGGGGAGCATTCCGATCGCGGCCGCGGCCGAAGGCGTTATCCTGCCCACACTGCCTTCCCACCGCAGCCCGCCCGTGGGGTGGGCGCGTCGCCACCAAAGCCAGGTGCCCAATGACATCAGCACCACGCCGGCCCCGACGACCACCCCGTCGGCCCACGCCGGCGCGGGCTCCAGCAGGCCGTCGAACAGTCGCGGGAACTGCATGAACGCCGCGGCGAGGGCGGTCAGCGACACCAACCGGCCCAGCAAGTAGGCGACACTCGAAGAGTACGGCCGGTCGTTGTGGGCGAGCAGTACCAACGACACGCCGATGGATATGGGTGAGACTGCTACCACGAGTGCCGGTGCGGTCAGCTTAGCCAACACCAGGCCCGAAAGTACCGACACACCAACGCCTTTCAGACGTGCACGAGCGACTCGTCGGGACGTTCGCCGAGCCCCGCGGCCCGCGGTGTCACGGCCTGGCCCGCCCCCCGAAGACCGGCGTCAGGGCGTCGGAGACGGTTGCTTGAGCGCTCCGATCGCGGCCTGCAGTTTGGCGGTGGCCTGGTCCGCGACGTCCTGCAATGCGCCCTGCTCGCCGGTCACCTTGACCATCAACTGGGGATCCATCGCCTCGACGAGAACCGCATCGCCCCGGCTGTCGGGGTCGGTTCGCACCACGACGTTGCATGGCAGCAACTGGCCGATCTGACGGTGAATCCCGAGCGCGCGATGGGCCAACACCGGGTTGCAGGCACCAAGGATGAGGTAATCCTCCATGTCCTCACCGAGCTTCTTCTTCAGCGTGGCCTTGACGTCGATGGTGGTCAGCACGCCGAAGCCCTGCTCGGCGAGGGCTTCCGTCGTCCGATTCACCGCGTCCTCGAACGAGGTGTGCAGCGTGGCGGTCAATCCTGATGTCATTTCTCCTCCTCTTTCAGGTTTTCTCGGTCGCGCGGGCGTCAGCCCGCGGTGCGCGGCCGTTGCAGTTGGGCGAACTGGGGAACGGCGGCCAATGTCGCGACCGCGTCGAACACTGCGATCGAGTCCCCTTCGTCGGGTACCGCGGTCAGGACCGGCCCGAAGAACGCATGCCCGTCGATCTGCAGGATCGGACTGCCCCCGGTTTCGCCGAGCGCATCCTGTGCCGCCTGGTGCCCTCGCCGCACCAGCTCGTCCAGCGATTCGTCCGAGATCGCCCCGGGGAGGGTGTCGCGCACGCCCGCCGCGGTCAAGACGTGGGCGACGAGGTTGTCGTCGAGGGGCTCCGAGCGGTCGATGTATCGCTCACCGAAGGCGAAGTACGCGGCGGCCCACCCGGCGGCGCCCTTTTCCCGCGCTACGGCGGCCATCAACCGGCCGACCTTCCGGGAGTCGCGCATGCGCGCCTGCTGTGGGGGCGGGAGTTCGCGCCCCTCGTTGAGCACCGCCAGGCTCATCAGCTGCCAATCCACCGACACGCCGGTCTTCTCGGCGACGGCGCGCAGCCAACGCGCGGTGTTCCACGAAAACGGACACACCGGGTCCAGCCACAGCGTGGCTTTCGATCCAGCTCGACCCTTGTCGGCGGGGTCCATTGCTCATCCCCCTTCTCGGAGAGGCCGGCCGTCAGGCCAGGCTCAGAAACAGTTTTTCCAGCTCGTCGATCGATAGGCCGGGCCCGTCGGTGGGACTACCCTCCGGCCGGGCGATGCAGTCGCGCAGGCCGGAGGCGATGATCTTGAATCCGGCGCGATCCAGCGCCCGTGACACCGCGGCCAACTGCGTGACGACATCCTTGCAGCTGCGGCCCTGCTCGATCATCGCGATGACGCCGCCGAGCTGGCCGTGGGCCCGCCGTAACCGGGCGAGGACGGCATCCATGTCGGCGGGGTCGTGCCCGGCGACGTCGGCCGGAACCGGCGAACCGACCTGAATTTCTTCTTTCATGACTCCTTCATACCATACCCCAGGGGGCATTACGTCAGGATTGTCTATACCCCTGGGGGTATGGTACTAATGGAGCCGCGGGTGAAGCGAGGGCTCGCGGGTATCCGGTCACCGCGTTGGCGTGGGGCCGGTGCCTGGCGACCCTCAACTGCGGGCCGAACGGCCCTATTGGCTGCGGTGACGCGGGCCGAGACTCCATAGCGGGGGACCCGGTCACGAGGGAGAGGAAACGTCAGTGTCCACGTTTCTGAGACGGGCTTGGGTACCGCTCGTCGTTGTGGTGGCGGTTGCCCTCGGCGGCGTGGCCGTCGATCGGCTGCGCGGCGTCTTCGGCTCCGAAGAGATCTTCACCGTGACCGGCAGCAGCGCCGCGCCTCTCGAGCCCTCGCATATCAAGCAGGTGACATACGAGATCTACGGGCCCAGCGACACGACGGGAAGCGTGAGCTACTTGGACAAGAACGCACAGCCGGCACAGGCCAACTTCACCAACCTCCCCTGGAGCTTCACGATCGCCACGACGGTGCCCGCCGTGATCGCCAACGTGGTGGCGCAGGGCGATAGCGACAAACTCGGGTGCCGCATCACCGTCAACGGCGTGGTCAAGGACGAGCAGTCCTCGGCCGGGCGCCACGCCCAAATTTCCTGTCTGGTGAAGGCCGCATGAACACCGACACCGACACCCGCCCGAGGTTCATGCGGTTCGTCCGCACCTTCGCGTGGCCGATCATCATCGGCTGGCTGCTGCTCACCGTTGCCTTGAACGTGCTTGTGCCGCCGATCGAATCGGTCGCACGCAAACACGCGGTGACCATGTCGCCGCAGGATGCGCCGGCGATGATCGCCGCCAAACGGATGGGCGCGACCTTCCACGAGTCGGATTCCGACAGCATCGCGATGATCGTCCTCGAGAGCGATAAGCAACTCGGCGACGAGGCGCACCGCTATTACGACGGCCTGGTGAGCAAGTTGCAGGCGGATCCCAAGCACGTGCAGCACGTCCAGAACGTGTGGGGGGACCCGCTCACCGCCGCCGGCGTCCAGAGCAAGGACGGCAAAGCCGCCTACGTCCAGCTCAACCTGGCCGGCAACCAGGGCAGCACCCTGGGCAATGAATCCGTCGACGCGGTACGCAAAATCGTCGACAAGTCCGATCCGCCCCGCGGGCTGAAGGTCTACGTGACCGGCCCGGCGCCGCTGACGACGGACATGAACGAGGCCGCCGACAAGAGCATGTTCAAGATGATGGGCGTCACCGGTGTGGTCATCATGATCATGCTGTTCATCGCCTATCGGTCCGTCAGCACCGTGCTGCTGGTTCTGGTGATGGTCGGCTTTGAAATGGGCACGGCCAGAGGGCTTGTCGCGCTGCTGGGGAATTACGAGCTGTTGGGGTTCTCGACGTTCGTCGTCGCCATGTTGTCATCGTTGGCGATCGCGGCCGGAACCGACTACGCGATCTTCCTGATCGGGCGCTACCAAGAGGCGCGCCAGGCGGGGCAGGACCGGGAAACGGCCTACTACACCATGTTTCGCGGGACCTCGCACATCATCCTGGGCTCGGGTTTGACGATCGCGGGGGCCACCTTCTGCCTGCACCTGGCGCGCCTGTCCTATTTCAAGGCGCTGGGCATTCCGTCCGCGCTGGGGCTGCTCGTCGTCGTTGCGGGAGCGATGACCGCGGCCCCGGCCGTGGTCGCCGTGGCGACCCGGTTCGGGCTACTCGACCCGCGCCGGATGATCAAGACCCGCGGATGGCGGCGCATCGGCACCGCGACGGTGCGCTGGCCGGGCCCGGTGTTCGCGGCGTCGTTGGTCATCGCCATCGTCGGCATCCTCATCATGCCGAGCATGAAGATCAGCTACAACGACCGCTTCTACACCCCCCAGAACGTGCCGTCGAACGTCGGATACGCCGCCGCCGAACGCCATTTCAGCGCCGCGACGATGAATCCCGACATCCTCATGATCGAGAGCGATCACGACATGCGGAACAGCGGCGACATGATCATCCTGGACAGACTCGCCAAGGACATCTTCCGGTCACCGGGAATCGCGATGGTGCAAAGCATCACCCGGCCATTGGGCGGGCCGATCGAACACACCTCGATACCGTTCCAGATCAGCGCGCAATCGATCCCGATCCAAGAGAACCTCCAGTTCATGAGGGACCGCACGGCGGACATGCTGAAGATGAGTGATGACCTCGGCGCGATGATCGGCTCGATGCAGCGGATGCAGGGCCTGCTCGGGCAGATGAGCGGCGCGACGCACCGCATGGTCGGCGACATGCACGACATGCAGGCGACGCTGGACGAAATGCGGGATCACCTGGCGGATTTCGATGACTTCGCGCGACCGCTCCGCAGCTATCTGTACTGGGAACAGCACTGCTACAACATTCCGGTCTGCTGGGCGACGAGGTCGGTGTTCGAGGCGATCGACGGGGTGGACAAGTTCAGCGAGAACATGAGCACCCTGATCAAGGACGTGGACAACATCGACGCGATCATCCCGCAGATGGCCGCGCAGTTCCCGCCGATGATCGCCGTCGCCAAATCCATGCAGGGGACGCTTCTCACGATGCACAGCAGCTTCTCGGGCCTGGTCACGCAGATGGCTCAGATGACCGACACGGCCAGCGCAATGGGGCAGGCCTTTGACGCCTCCCGCAGTGGCGACTATTTCTATCTGCCGCCGGAGGCCTTTCAAAATCCCGACTTCCAGCGCGGTCTGAAGCTCTTCTTGTCTCCGGACGGGAAGGCCGCGCGCTTCATCATCACCCACGATGCAGATCCGGCCACCCCGGCGGGCATCTCGGCCGTCATGCCGGAACTGGCCGCCGCGCATCAGGCGGTGAAGGGCACGACCCTGACGGGGGCCAAGTTCTACCTCGCCGGTACGGCGGCCATCTACCGCGACATCCAGTCCGGCTCGCACTACGACCTGCTGATCGTGGGACTCGCGGCGCTGACGCTGATCTTCGTCGTGATGGTGATCATCACGCGGGCTCTGGTCGCGTCCCTGGTGATCGTCGGGACGGTGTTGCTGTCGCTGGGCGCCGCCTTCGGGCTCTCGGTGCTGGTGTGGCAACACCTCTTCGGCCTGGATTTGAACTGGATCGCGCCGGTGTTCGGGTTGATCATCCTGCTGGCCGTCGGCTCGGACTACAACCTGCTGCTGGTGTCGCGGTTCCAGGAGGAGATCGGCGCCGGCCTCAAGACCGGCATCATTCGATCCATGGGCGAGACCGGTGGGGTCGTCACGACGGCGGGGCTCGTCTTCGCCTTCACCATGATGTCGATGGTCGCCAGCGATCTGCGCTCGATCGGCCAGGCGGGCAGCACGATCGGTCTGGGCCTGCTGTTCGACACGTTGATCGTGCGGTCGTTGATGACGCCGTCGATCGCCGCGTTGCTCGGGCGGTGGTTCTGGTGGCCGATACGAGTGCGCCCGCGGCCCGCCAGCTCCATGCTGCGGCCCTTCGGTCCGCGTCGCGTGGTTCGATCGCTCCTGCTGGGCGAGCCCGCCGATGCGCCTGCCCCCAGGTCCGAAAAGACCATGGCGTCGATGCCGGGCTGACGACCGCCGGCGCAAGATGGGGCTGTGCGGCTACTGCTGATTTCGGACACCCACGTCCCCAACCGCGCCCGCGACTTGCCCGCGCGGGTGTGGGATGAGGTGGCTGCGGCCGACGTCGTCGTGCACGCGGGCGATTGGGTGGCGACCGACCTGCTCGACGAGCTCGAGAGCAGGTCGGCCCGGCTGGTGGCCTGCTGGGGAAACAACGACGGTCCCGCGTTGCGCGCGCGCCTGCCGGAACGCGCGGATGTGACCCTGGCGGGCGTGCGGTTCACCGTGGTGCACGAGACCGGCGCCGCGGCCGGGCGCGAGGCGCGGATGTCGAGGCTGTACCCCGACACCCAGGTCCTGGTGTTCGGGCACAGCCACATCCCCTGGGACACCACCAGCGGAACCGGCCTGCGACTGCTCAATCCGGGCTCGCCGACCGATCGCCGCCGGCAGCCGTTCTGCACCTATATGACCGCCTCCGTCGACGACGGGGCCATCACCGACGTCATCCTGCATCGACTTTCGAAGTAGCCGATACTTAACCGACGCACAGCGCCCGCACATAAATAGCTCGGCTACAGAGGTATTCTGGAAGGGTGCATACGAGTACCGATGTGGTCGCCGAGGTGTTTCGCGTCGTCGGCCGGTTCCGCAGGCAGCTGCGACGGTCCGCCGGCCGGGGCTTCGACTCGGCGCGGCTCAGCGAATCGCAGTCCGAGCTGTTGTGGCTGGTGGGCCGGCAACCCGGCATCTCGGTGAACGCCGCCGCCGCCGAGCTCGGACTGGCTCCCAACACCGCGTCAACCCTGGTGTCGAAGCTGGTGTCCGGGGGTTTGCTCATCCGGACCGTCGGCGACACCGACCGCAGGGTCGGCCGGTTACACCTGGCCGAGCCCGCCCAGCAGATCGTCGACGCGTCTCGGGCGGCGCGACGAGAGGCGCTGGCGGAAGTGCTCGCCGAACTCGACGACGATCAAATCGAGGCATTGACAAGAGGATTGGAGGTCATAGAGATGATGACCAGGACACTGCAGGAGCGACGGTCATGAGCGCATCAATGCCGATGGCCATCGACGCCAGGCACCTGAGTTATCGGTATGGCCAGTTCACCGCCGTCAACGACGTGACGTTGCAGGTGCGCCCCGGGGAAACCATGGGCCTTTTGGGCCCGAACGGCGCCGGGAAGACGACCATCGTCCGGATGCTCACCACGCTGGCGCCGGTGCAGCAGGGTGAGTTGCGGATCTTCGGGCTGGACGCGCGCCGCCAGACGACCGACATTCGCAGCAACATCGGGTATGTGCCGCAACAGCTCTCGATCGAGCCCGCGCTGACCGGCCGCCAGAACGTCGAGTGGTTCGCGCGGCTCTACGGTGTGCCCCGGGCCGAGCGTTCCGACCGGGTCGGGCAGGCGCTGGCCGCCATGGACCTGCTCGACGTGTCCGATCGGCTGGCCGCGGCCTACTCCGGCGGCATGGTTCGGCGCCTCGAGGTGGCACAGGCGCTGGTGAACCGCCCGTCGCTGCTGGTGCTCGACGAACCGACCGTCGGGCTGGATCCGATTGCGCGGGACGGCGTCTGGACACAGGTGCAGGAGATGCAGGCGCGGTTCGGGATGACTGTGCTGCTGACCACCCACTACATGGAGGAGGCCGACGCGCTGTGTGATCGCGTCGCGCTCATGCACTGCGGCGAGTTGCGGGCGGTGGGCACACCGGCCAAGCTGAAATCCACCGTTTCGCCGCGGGCGACGCTCGAGGACGTGTTCCGCCACTACGCCGCCTCCGACTTGCAGGGTGAGCCGGCCTCCTCCGAGCCGACGGGTTCGATCCGCGAAATCCGTTCCGCCAGAAAGGTTGCACGCCGTGTCGGTTGATAGCGCCATGCCGGGAACCTTGGTTCGCGCGCCGCGCGGATGGCAGCGGGTGGGCGCCGTGTTCAGCCGCGTCGGCGCGTTCGCGATCGTCGAACTGCAGAAGCTGCAGCACGACAGGACCGAGCTCGTCACCCGCATGGTGCAGCCGGCGCTGTGGCTGTTGATCTTCGGGACCACCTTCAGCCATTTGCACGTCATCCACACGGGATCGGTCTCATACCTGGCCTTCCTGGCGCCGGGGATCATCGCCCAGTCGGCGCTGTTCATCTCGATTTTCTATGGGATACAGATCATTTGGGATCGAGACGCGGGCGTGCTGGCCAAGCTGATGGTGACGCCGGCGCCGGCGTCGGCGCTGATCACCGGCAAGGCGTTCGCGGCCGGTGTGCGCTCGGTCGCCCAGGTTGTCGGTGTCATGGCGTTGGCGTATCTGATGAATGTCGGGCTGACGGTCAACCCCCTGCGGATTGTCGCGGCGATGGCCGTCGTCATGCTGGGCGCCGCGTTCTTCGCCTGCCTGTCGATGACGCTGGCCGGCCTGGTGCGCAGCCGCGATCGCCTGATGGGGATCGGCCAGGCCATCACGATGCCGTTGTTCTTCGCCTCGAACGCGCTGTACCCGGTGGACGTGATGCCCGCCTGGTTGCACGTGCTGAGCAGGGTCAACCCGCTCAGTTACGAAGTCGACGCCTTACGCGGACTGCTCATCGGGATGCCCTTCAACCCGATGGACGTTGTCGTGCTGGCGGTGGCCGCCGTGCTCGGAATCGCCGCGGCATCAACGCTATTGCGCCGGCTCGTCGCCTAGTTACACCCTCGGTAGCCAATCGTGACCAGTTAGCAACGATTCCCCGCCGACGCCCAATCGTTAGCCAACCGCGATCTGTTGCTCCGGCCGCGACAGGCGATTTGCGTCCTCTCCCCGTGATTCACTGCCCAGCGAACGGATTCGACCGCCGCACGCGGCAGATGAAAGTTGGGATGGGTAGAGGGCTATGAAGTTCTTTTCAGAGTTGCGGAAGTTGCGTGGCGCCGCGGCAACCATGCCGCGTCAGCTGGCGGTCGCGGCCATGGGGGCTGCCCTGATGTCCGGCCTCGTCACCGCGGCCGGCGGCTCGGCCACCGCGGGGGCGTTCTCCAAGCCGGGGCTTCCGGTGGAATACCTGGAGGTGCCGTCACCGTCGATGGGCCGCAACATCAAGGTGCAGTTCGAGGGCGGCGGACCGCACGCGGTGTACCTGCTCGACGGGCTGCGCGCCCAGGACGACTACAACGGCTGGGACATCAACACCCCCGCCTTCGAGGAGTTCTACCAGTCCGGCCTGTCGGTGGTGATGCCGGTCGGCGGCCAGTCCAGCTTCTACAGCAACTGGTACCAGCCGTCGTCGGGCAACGGACAGAACTACACCTACAAGTGGGAGACCTTCCTGACCCAGGAGATGCCGCTGTGGCTGCAGGCCAACAAGCAGGTTTCACCGGCCGGCAACGCCGCGGTGGGCCTGTCGATGTCCGGCGGCTCGGCGCTGATCCTGGCCGCGTACTACCCGCAGCAGTTCCCCTACGCCGCCTCGCTGTCGGGCTTCCTCAACCCGTCCGAGGGCTGGTGGCCGACGCTGATCGGGCTCGCGATGAACGACTCGGGCGGCTACAACGCCAACAGCATGTGGGGCCCGTCGACCGACCCGGCGTGGAAGCGCAACGACCCGATGGTCCAAATTCCGCGGCTGGTCGCCAACAACACCCGGATCTGGGTCTACTGCGGCAACGGGACGCCCAGCGACCTCGGCGGCGACAACATGCCGGCCAAGTTCCTGGAGGGCCTCACGCTGCGCACCAACCAGCAGTTCCAGAACAGCTACGTCGCCGCGGGCGGCCGCAACGGGACGTTCAACTTCCCGGCGAACGGCACGCACTCGTGGCCCTACTGGAACCAGCAGTTGGTCGCGATGAAGCCCGACATCCAGCAGGTGCTGCTCGCCAGCAACACCACCGCCCAGCCGGCCCAACCGGCACAGCCGGCACAACCGGCGGCCTGAACCGCCAAGCCAGCATCGGCAGCAGCGCACCGGTCAGCGCTGCTGCCGATGCTTTTTGTCCTGCCGGTCGTTCAACAGCGCCCGGCGATCCTGGTGAAAGTACGTGTAGATGGTCGTCAGCGTGCACACCACCGCGGCGAACACCAGCATCCAGGTCCCGTTGACCACGACGCTGATGAAGCCGCCGATCGCGGCGCCCACGACGAAGCTGGCGAACAGCAGGAAATAACCGAGCCAGTCCGCGGCTTTCCCCCCGGCCAGGTGGCGCTCGATGCCCTGGCCCATTTTGACCATCGTTCCGGTCACGTAACTCAGCGGAACCGACACTTCCCCGTTCTTGACGAACGACGTGTTCAGCGCGCCGGTGCCGAACGCCATCAACACGATCGGCGCGAAGTCGAGGAAGTTCTCCTCCCACCCTTCGTCCAAGACGTCGACCACCGCCGCCGCCACCAGGCTGACGGTGGTCAGCACGGTGGGGCCGTGCGGGTGGTCCACCCAGAAGTGCCGCCGGCACATGGAGGCGATCACCACGCCGGCGAGGAACGCCACCATGAGCAGCCCGGCGCTCGCGGCGAGCCACGGTTGGTGGCTGAAGTACGCCAGCACCCCGCGCTGCGCGTTCCCTGTCATGAAGACCACGAAGTATCCCGCGGAGTGGGTGAACGAGATCGCCCCGATGATGCCGGCTAGCGCCGCCAGCACCCAGGACAACCGCGCCTCGCTGTCGAAGATCTCGCTATTCACACGGACATGGTTCCAGAAGCCCGCGTTACTCGCAGATCATCAGAGTTTGCTATGAGAGGCGGTGAGCCGGGCGATGGAGCGCAGCGGAATTGGCAACCAGTGGGGACGGTGCCGCGCCTCGTAGCCGGCCTCGTAGACGGCCTTGTCCAGTTCATAGGCGGCCAGCAGGTCGGCCGCATCGCGCGGGTCGACCCCCGACGCGGCGGCGTACCCCTCGCAGAACGCGGTCCGGTTGCGCTCGACCCATTCGCGGGCGCGGGCGGCCAGTTGCTTGTCGTCCGCCTGGTCCACCAGCGGTCCGTACGCGGCGTATTCGAACGACCGCAGCACGCCGGCCACGTCGCGCAGCGGTGAATCCGGGGCCCGGCGCTCATCGAGCGGCTGGCCCGGCTCGCCCTCGAAGTCGATCAGCAGCCAGCTTTCCGGGGTTCGCAGCACTTGGCCGAGGTGCAGGTCGCCGTGCACCCGCTGGACGGTGATCGCCTCACCGGCCAGCTTGGAGAAGCGCTCCTCGATGGTCGACGCGTACTCCTGCAGTTCGGGCACCTTCGCCACGGTCGACGACAGCCGCGCCAGCACGGTGTCGACCGGGAAGGCGGATTGCGCCGTGCCGAGGGACTCGGCCAGGGTGGCGTGCACGGATGCCACGGCCTCGCCCAGCCGGCAGGACTCGCCGGCGAAGTCGCCGCCGACCTCGTGGGCGTACAGGTCGCCCTCCGCGAACAGGTCGCGCACGCTGGCGGTGGCCATCGCCCACCCTTCCGCGGCGTTGGACGCGAACTCGGTCACCATGCCGAGCGGCCACGCGTCGTCGGCCGTGCCGTCGGGGGCGGCCATCTCGTAGGTGCCGAGCAGCCGGGCAACGTGCGGGTTGCCGGCGCGGCCCAGCACCCGGTTCAGCTCGATGTCGGGGTTGATGCCGCTGCTGACCCGGCGAAACGCCTTGAAGATGGCGTCGCGGTCGAAGATGACGCTGGTGTTGCTCTGTTCGGCGTCCGAGACGTGGGGCAACGCCTCCAGGGGCAGCGTGACGCCGGGTTCCTTGACGAACCGCACCTCGGTGCCGGACGCGCTCCGAACTGCCGACGAGTCGATCAACGACAGCAGGAACTGCGGCGCGTCCGTGTCGTACAGGCCGTCGAAACCGGTGCGGTCGCCGGCGGCGCCGATGGTGGCGACCGTGCTGTACTCGGAGACCGGCGCGGTATCCCAGCGCACGATCACCTGGTAGCGCTCCGACGAGCCGTCCGCGTACTGGGCGTCGACCAGGACCAGGTCCAGGTCGTCGCGGAACGGGACGACGACGGCGGCCTCGGCGGAGGTCAGTTCCCGGTTGCGTCCGGCGTACCACCGTTGCTGTGGGAGCCAGTCCGACCAGGGCAGCTTGGCGGGCTCAGTCATCAGCGCCGCTCCTCCTCATCCTCACATGCGGTCAGCTGGAACCAGTAGAAACCGTGTCCGGGCAACGTCAGCAGGTAGGGCAGGTGCCCGATCCGCGGAAATTCGACGTGCCCGGTCAGTTCCACCGGCGTGCAACCGCTCCAGTGCTGCAGGTTCAGCTCGATCGGCTGCGGGAACCGCGAGAGATTGTTGACGCACAACACCGTGTCGCCGCCGCCTGGCACCTGGCGCACGAACGCCAGCACCGACGGGTTGGAGCCGCCCAGCTCCTCGAACGTGCCGATCGCGAACGCCTCGTGGCGGCGCCGCACGGCCAGCATCATGCGGGTGAAGTTCAGCAGCGACGTGGACGTGTCGCGCTGAGCCTCCACGTTGACGGCCTGGTAGCCGTACACCGAGTCCTGGCTGGCCGGCAGGTAGAGCCGGCCCGGGTTGGCCTTGGAGAAGCCGGCGTTGCGGTCCGGTGTCCACTGCATCGGGGTGCGCACACCGTCGCGGTCACCCAGCCAGATCACGTCGCCCATGCCGATCTCGTCGCCGTAGTACAGGACCGGCGAGCCGGGCAGGGACAGCAGCAACGCGGTGAACAGCTCGATCTGGTTGCGGTCGTTGTCCAGCAGCGGTGCCAGGCGGCGCCGGATGCCGACGTTCGCCTTCATCCGCGGGTCCTTGGCGTACTCGGAGTACATGTAGTCGCGCTCTTCGTCGGTGACCATCTCGAGCGTCAGCTCGTCGTGGTTGCGCAGGAAGATGCCCCATTGCGCCATGTCGGGGATTTCCGGCGTCTGCGCCAGGATCTCCGAGATCGGAATGCGCGACTCCCGGCGAACCGCCATGAAGATGCGCGGCATCAGCGGGAAGTGGAACGCCATGTGGCATTCGTCGCCGCCGGTGCTGGTGTCGCCGAAGTACTCGACGACATCGGCCGGCCACTGATTGGCCTCGGCCAGCAGCACCCGGCCCGGGAACTCGTCGTCGACGACCTTGCGCACGCGCTTGAGGAAGGCGTGCGTCTCGGGCAGGTTCTCGCAGTTGGTGCCCTCCCGCTCGAACAGGTAGGGCACCGCGTCCAGCCGGAACCCGTCGATGCCCAGCCCGAGCCAGAAGCGGAGAACGTCGATCATGGCTTCCTGCACGGCCGGGTTCTCGTAGTTCAGGTCCGGCTGGTGGGAGAAGAACCGGTGCCAATAGAACTGTTTGCGCACCGGGTCGAAGGTCCAGTTGGACTCCTCGGTGTCGACGAAGATGATCCGGGCGTCGGTGTACTTCTCGCTGGTGTCGCTCCACACGTAGAAATCGCCGTACGGGCCGTCGGGGTCGTGCCGCGACTCCTGGAACCAGGGGTGTGAATCCGAGGTGTGGTTCATCACCAGGTCGGTGATGACCCGGATGCCCCGCTCGTGCGCGGCGTTGAGCAACGCGACGAAGTCCTCCACCGTGCCGAAGTCGGGCAGCACCTTGTAGAAGTCCCGGATGTCGTAGCCGCCGTCGCGCAGCGGCGAATCGTAGAAAGGGGGCAGCCAGATGCAGTCGATGCCCAGCCATTGCAGGTAGTCCAGGCGTCCCAGGAGTCCGCGCAGGTCACCCGACCCGTCGGCGTTGGCGTCGAAGAACGCCCGCACCAGCACCTCGTAGAAAACGGCGTGCTTGAACCACGTCGGGTCGGTGGGCAGCGCGGCGGCGTTGTCGAAGTCGTCGGACTCCGGGTGCTCGACGACACCGTCCTGAACGTGACTGCCCCCTGCGGGATGGTGCTCGACCGCTTCTCTTGCGTCGTTCATCAAATCCACGATGCCACGTGTACCCGAGGCGCGACATTCGGAATCACGCCCGCTGGCATGCGACGAAACGCGCTTGGCGACAACCGAATTGACCACCCAGCGCGCATCGTCGGTGCGGGTGTCAGGCCGGCGGCCCGTCGCCCAGCGTCACGTTCGTGGTGCGTTCGCCGCCGCCGGCGGAGCGGTACTGCACCGCGATGTTGTCGCCGGGGTGGTGCGGGACGAGGACGTCCGTCATCGACGTGGCCCCGGTGATGGCGACGTTGTCGACCCCGGTGATGACGTCACCCGGCGAGATCCCGGCCGACGCGGCGGGGCCGCCGGTGACCACGCGTTCGACGCGCGCACCGTTGCCGTTGCTGTCGGTGACACCCAGGCCGAGGAACGCGGTCGGGCCGATGTGCACGGTGTTCGAGCCGGCGCCCGACCTGATCTGCCCGGCCACGCCCATCGCGTGGCCGATCGGGATGGCGAAGCCCTGTCCGCCGCCCGACATCTTGTAGTTGTCGGTGGCGGCCGTGTTCACGCCGACGACCTGCCCGTCGTTGTTGACCATCGGTCCGCCGGAGTCCCCGGGCCTGATCGGCGTGTCGGCCTGGATCAGCCCGCCGAGCGACTCGTTGGCGCCGGTCAGGGTGTCGGTCGCCGAGACGCTCTGGTTCAGCGCGATGACCTTGCCCGAGACGGCGCTGGGCGTTCCGCCCTGGCCGCCGGCGTTACCCATCGCCACGACCGGCTGGCCCACGCTGACCCCGCCGCCGATGGCGGCCGTCGGGAGCCCGGCGGCGCCGCGCAGTTGCAGCACCGCGATGTCCTGGCTGCGGTCATAACCGACCACGTCGACGGCGTAGGTCTGGCCGTTGCCGACGTCGAAGGCGCTGATGTCGGTCGCGCCGGAGATGACGTGGTTGTTGGTCAGCACGACGCCGTTGGGGTCGATCACGATGCCGGTCCCGGCGCCCACGGCATTGTTGTAGCCGAACTTGGTGTTGATGTTGACCACCTGCGGCCCGACCTGGCCGACCAGTGCCGCCGCATCGACTGGAGCCTGCGGCCGGGGGATCGGCGATGCGACCGCCGGGGCGGTGCCCAGACCGAGGCCCAGCCCGACCACGGCCAGCACGCTCGCCAACCATGACCAGCACACCGAGCGGTGGTGCGATTTGCTCATCCCGTCACCCTTCCTGCGTCGCGGAAAACACCGAACTGTCCCGGCCTTGCGGTTCTGGGCGGCACAATCGTGTGTATATAACCGTAATGCAGGTAGCTATGCACGGCACTGGCGAGGTTCTGATCAGCCGCGATGGTCTCCCGGCCGCCCGGATGACCGGCGTCTAGGCTGACACGGTGGGCGGATTCGACGCCAAGGCCAGGTTCGGTGAATCGCCGGTGGCCCGGTTGGCCACGGTCACGCCGGCCGGCCTCCCCCACCTGGTTCCGGTGGTATTCGCCGTCGCCGAGGACTCCCCCGACGTGCTGTACACCGCCGTCGATGCGAAACCGAAGACGACGCGGCGGCTGCGGCGGCTGGCCAACATCGAAAACGACCCGCACGTGAGCCTGCTCGTCGACCACTACGCCGACGACTGGGCGCGGCTGTGGTGGGTGCGAGCCGACGGGGCTGCGACCGTCCACACCGAGGGGCCGGCGATGGCGTCCGCGTACCGGCTGCTGCGCGCCAAATATCCCCAGTATCAATCCGTCTCGCTGGACGGTCCCGTGATCGCGGTCGCGGTGCACCGCTGGTCCAGCTGGCACGCCTGACGGCAACTCCCGGCTTCCCGTCGGGCCGACGCAATTGTGGCCGGCCCGTGGCCTTGTGTTGGGCCGCGGTTGGGGGAAAAGTTGCTTACAGACCCTGTGAGCCAGAACACACCGCGACTGGGGTGCCCCAGCGGTGATGCGGCCGGGGAGGACTGGAGGAATGTCATGGCGGACAAGGCGAACGCTGCCCAGGGCGCGGCGGCCGCTCCCATCGCGAAGGGTCCCGGCGATGTGCGCAACATCGTCCTCGTCGGGCCCTCGGGCGGCGGCAAGACCACCCTGGTCGAGGCGCTGTTGGTCGCCGCAGGGGTGTTGACCAGGGCGGGCTCGGTGACCGACGGCAGCACCGTCTGCGACTACGACGACGCCGAGATCCGCCAGCAGCGCTCGGTCGGCCTTGCCGTCGCCTCCCTGGCGCACGACGGCGTCAAGATCAACCTGGTCGACACGCCCGGCTATGCCGACTTCGTCGGCGAGCTGCGGGCCGGCTTGCGCGCCGCCGACTGCGCGCTGTTCGTGATCGCGGCCAACGAGGGTGTCGACGAACCCACCAAATCGCTGTGGCAGGAATGCGATCAGGTCGGCATGCCCCGCGCCGTGGTGATCACCAAGCTCGACCACACCCGCGCCAACTACTCCGAGGCGCTGGCGGCCGCGCAGAACGCGTTCGGCGACAAGGTGTTACCGCTCTACCTGCCGACCGGCATGCCGTCCTGCGAAGGCCTGATCGGGTTGCTGTCGCAGACGCGCTACCAGTATTCCGGCGGCAAGCGGACCGCGCAGGCGCTGGACCCGTCGGACGCCGAGCGGATCGAGGAGGCGCGCGGGGCCCTGATCGAAGGCATCATCGAGGAGTCCGAGGACGAGTCGCTGATGGATCGCTACCTCGGCGGTGAGTCCATCAACGAGGCGGTGCTCATCGAGGACCTGGAGCGGGCCGTCGCCCGGGCGTCGTTCTTCCCGGTGATCCCTGTGTGCAGCGGCACCGGCGTCGGCACCCTGGAATTGCTGGAGGTCGCCACCCGCGGCTTCCCGTCCCCGATGGAACACCCGCTCCCGGAGGTGTTCACGCCCCAGGGCGCCACGCACGCGACGCTGACCTGCGATCCCGGCGCGCCCCTGCTCGCGGAGGTGGTGAAGACGACGTCGGATCCCTACGTCGGACGGCTCAGCCTGGTCCGGGTGTTCTCCGGGACCATCAGGCCCGACACGACGGTTCATGTGTCGGGCCACTTTGCGTCGTTCTTCGGTTCGGTCAACGGGAACGGCAGCACGCACCCCGACCACGACGAAGACGAGCGCGTCGGCGCCCTGTCGTTTCCGCTGGGCAAGCAGCAGCGGCCCGCGGCGGCCGTGGTGGCCGGCGACATCTGCGCGATCGGCAAGCTGAGCCGCGCCGAGACCGGCGACACCCTCTCGGACAAGGCGGAGCCGCTGGTGCTCAAACCGTGGACGATGCCCGAACCCCTGCTGCCGGTCGCCATCCAGGCGCACGCCAAGACCGACGAGGACAAGCTGTCGGTCGGGCTGGGCCGGCTGGCCGCCGAGGACCCGACGCTGCGCATCGAGCAGAACCCCGAGACCCACCAGATCGTGTTGTGGTGCATGGGCGAGGCCCACGCCGGTGTCGTTCTCGACGCGCTGGCCAACCGGTACGGCGTCACCGTGGACACCGTGGAGCTGCGGGTCCCGTTGCGCGAGACGTTCGGCGGCAAGGCGAAAGGCCACGGCCGGCACGTCAAGCAATCGGGCGGGCACGGCCAGTACGCGGTGTGCGACATCGAAGTGGAACCGCTGCCGGAGGGCTCCGGGTTCGAGTTCCTCGACAAGGTGGTCGGCGGCGCGGTGCCGCGGCAGTTCATCCCGAGCGTGGAGAAGGGCGTGCGCGCGCAGATGGAGAAGGGCGTGCACGCCGGCTACCCGGTGGTCGACATCCGGGTCACGCTGCTCGACGGCAAGGCGCACAGCGTCGACTCCTCGGATTTCGCGTTCCAGATGGCCGGGGCGCTGGCGTTGCGCGAGGCGGCCGCGGCGACGAAGGTGAGCCTGCTCGAGCCGATCGACGAGATTTCGGTGCTGGTGCCCGACGACTTCGTCGGCGCGGTGATGGGCGACCTGTCGGGTCGCCGCGGCCGGGTGCTCGGTACCGAGACCGCGGGCGAGCGCACGCTGGTGCGGGCCGAGGTGCCCCAGGTGGAGTTGACGCGCTACGCGATCGACCTGCGCTCGCTGGCCCACGGCGCCGCGTCGTTCAACCGGGCCTTCGCCCGCTACGAACCCATGCCGGAGGCCGCGGCCACCCGGGTGAAGGCGACCGTCTGAACCGTCACGCCCCGCGCCCGAACCGCTGGGCGACCGCGCGGCGGTCCAGCGACCCTTTCGCGGTGTGCGGTAACTCCGCGGCCTGCTGGAAGCTGGCCGGCACCTCGAAGGGCGCGAGCCGGTCGCGGGCGAACGACGTCAGCTCGTCCGGGGTCGGCGCGGCCGATCCCCGGGGGACGATCACCGCGGCCACCGTCTCGCCGTACAGCGTGTCGGGCATGCCGAAGACGGCCACCTCCAGCACGCCGGGATGGCTGCCCAGCACGCCCTCGACGCGTTCCGGGGAGATCTTCTCCCCGCCCCGGTTGATGAGTTCCTTGATCCGGCCGCGGATGACCAGCTCGCCGGCCGCCGACAGCGTTCCCAGGTCACCCGTGCGCAGCCACCCGTCGGTGAAATTGGCGGCCGTGATCGCCGGGTCGCCGAGGTAGCCCCGGACCACAGTGGGGCCGTGCAGCCACACCTCGCCGACCTCCCCCGGCGGCACCGGCCGCCCGTCGGGCCCGACGATCCGGATCTCCGGCCCGGTCGACCGGCCGACCAGACCCGGTGTGGCGGCTGGGTTTTCGGTGTGGCCGATCTCGGTCGTCGCCACCTGGTGGGTGGCCTCGGTCATGCCGAAGGCGCACACCACCGGGGCCGTGAAGGTGCCCTGCAGCGCCTGCGCCGTTTCGGCGGTGAGCGGGGCGCTGCAACTGCGGATGAAGCGCAACGCGGAGCTACCCTCTCGGCCGGTGCCCGCCCGCTCCAACAGGATCTGATGAATCGTCGGGACCGCCGTGTACCAGGTGGCGCGGACGGCATCGATGTCGTCCCAGAAGGTGTGCGCCGAGAACCGACCGCGGGCCGGTAGCAGCACCGTTCCCCCGGACACCAGGGTCGCCAGCAGCGCGGCGAGCAGCCCGTGACCGTGGTAGAGCGGCATCACCGCCACGGTGGCGTCCCGGGGGCCGAGCCCGTATCCGGCGATGATGGCGTGCACCGAGCCGGCGATGTTGCCGCGGGTCCACGGGACCATCTTCGGCACCCCGGTGGTACCGCCGGTGAACATGATCATGGCATCGTCGTCGCGCAGGCCCTCGGGCGTCGAAAACTGTTGCGCGGGAGCGGCGGTGGTGTCCACGTCGACGGCCGGGGTGCCGCCCGCGCCGCCGGGCGTCACCGCGAGCGGCCACCACGGCAGGTGCCGTCCCTCGTCGTCGGCGGGTGCCGCGCCGTCGATGAGGACCACCCTGGCGCCCACGGCCTCGCTGCGAGCGCGCTGTTCCCCGACCGGCAGGGCCGGATCCAGCGGGACGGCGACCAGGCCGGCCCGGGAAGCCGCCAGCAGCCCGACGACGAACTCGGCATTGCTTCCGGAGCGCAGGGCGACACGGTCGCCCGCGCGCAGCCCGCCCCGGGCCAGCTGCCCCGCCAGGTCGTCGGCCAGCCGGAGCAGATCGCGGTAGCTGACCCGCACCCGATCGGAGGTGACGACCAGCGCGGGCGCCTCCGGGGATCGGTGCCCCGCCTCCTCGACCAGATCGGTGATGCCCGGCCCCGGCGTCTGGGCCGAGCCCGTGCCGCCGATGATCTCTTCCGGCCTCGTCGTCCTCATCGCCGCGCTCCCTTTCGCCCTCGTCTTGATAAGCATCTGCTCGAACCATGCCCGGCGGCCCGGCCGCCCGTCCAATAGTGGTTCGCTCACGACCGATAACCACTGACTATCGACGCGACCGAATACCACGCTGCCAGCGCCGATAGACGTCGTGAATCGCTGCATAGCGGCTCCGTCTTGGACACCCGGCGGGTGGCCGCGTCAGAGTAAGGGCCAAGCGTTTACTACAGCGGAACCACACGAGGAGTCGCCCCCATGACCGCGTCCACGCGTTTGATCGACGGCTTCCATCTGGTGGTGGAGGCGCTCAAGGCCAACGACGTCGACACCATGTACGGGATCGTCGGCATCCCGATCACCGACCTTGCCCGCGTTGCGCAGGCCTCGGGGATCCGTTACATCGGCTTCCGCCACGAGGCTTCGGCCGGCAATGCCGCGGCCGCCGCCGGGTTCCTGACCCGCCGGCCGGGCATCTGCCTGACGACATCCGGACCCGGGTTCCTCAACGGGCTGCCCGCGCTGGCCAACGCCACCGCGAACTGCTTCCCGATGATCCAGATCTCGGGGTCCAGCAATCGGGCCCTGGTCGATTTGCAGCGCGGCGACTACCAGGACATCGACCAGCTCAACGCCGCGCGGCCGTTCGCGAAGGCGGCCTATCGGATCGGCCGGATCGAGGACATCGGGCGCGGGGTCGCGCGTGCCGTCCGCACCGCGATCTCCGGCCGCCCCGGGGGCGTGTACCTCGACATCCCCGGCGACGTGTTGGGGCAGGCGATGGACGCCGCGGCGGCCGCGGACACGGTCTGGCGGATCGTCGACCCGGCGCCACGGCAGCTGCCGGCGCCCGATGCGGTCGAACGCGCGCTGCAGCTGCTGGCGCGTGCGCGGCGACCGTTGATCGTGCTCGGCAAGGGCGCGGCATACGCTCAGGCGGACAATGTGATTCGCGAGTTCGTCGAGACCACCGGGATTCCGTTCCTGCCGATGTCGATGGCCAAGGGGCTGTTGCCGGATTCCCACCCGCAGTCCGCGGCGGCCGCGCGCTCCCTGGCGATCGCAAGGGCGGACGTGGTCCTTCTGGTCGGCGCGCGGCTGAATTGGCTTCTTGGCCACGGGGATTCGCCGCAGTGGTCCGCCGACGCCAAGTTCGTGCAGGTCGACATTGCGCCGTCGGAACTCGACAGCAATCAGCCGATCGCGGGGCCCCTGGTCGGCGACATCGGCTCGGTGATGTCGGCGCTGCGCGACGGCCTCACCGCCCGCCCGGTCACGGCGCCCGCGGAATGGGCCGCGGAGTTGGCCGAGCGCACCGCCCGCAACGACGCCAAGATGTCCGAGCGGCTGGCCGAGGACCCGCATCCCATGCGCTTCTACAACGCGCTCGCCGCGATTCGTGCCGTGCTGCGGGATAATCCGGATGTCTACGTGGTCAACGAGGGAGCGAACGCGTTGGACCTGGCCCGCAACGTCATCGGCATGGAGCTGCCGCGGCACCGGCTGGACACCGGGACTTGGGGCGTCATGGGCATCGGCATGGGTTATGCCATCGCCGCCGCCGTCGAGACCGACCGGCCCGTCGTCGCGGTCGAGGGTGACAGCGCATTCGGCTTCAGCGGCATGGACGTCGAGACGATCTGCCGTTACCGGCTCCCGGTGACCGTGGTCATCCTCAACAACGGCGGCGTCTACCGCGGCGACGAATCCCCCAACGGCCACGATCCGGCCCCCACCGTGTTGAACGCACGTGCGCGTCATGAGCTGATCGCCCAAGCCTTCGGCGGCAAGGGATATCACGTCACCACCCCGGCGGAATTGCGGTCGGCGCTGTCCGAGGCGATCGGCTCCCGGATGCCGTCGGTCATCGACTGCGAGCTCGACCCCGCGGCGGGAGTGGAAAGCGGGCATCTGGCGAGCCTGAACCCGAAAAGTGGGGTTGAGGCCGGAAAGGTCAGTGTCGGAGGGTGATTCGCGATAGCTGCACGTCGAAGAACTCGTTCAGCGACAGCTCCTCGGCGGAGGCGGCGAGCGCGCGGGCGATCGGTGATCCCGGTCCGGCGGAATTGGTGGCCAGGACGATGTCGGCCCTGAGCACCGGATCCACGAGCTCCACCGCGCGGACCTCCGGTCCCAGCGGCGACGTCCACAACCAGGTGTGCGGGACGATGCACGCCCAATTCCCCGCGGCGACCTGAGCCAACAGCGAGGCGACGGAGTCGGTTTCGACCTGCGGAGTCACTTCGATGGAGTGGTCGGCGAAGGCCTTGTCGATGATCTGGCGATCCCGCATGTCGGGACTGAGCAGCGCCAGCGGCAATTGCGCCGCCTCCGGCCAGGTCATGGTCGGCGCGGCGGATCCCAGCATGTCCGCGGGCGACAACAGCACGTAGTGCTCCTGGTATAGCGGCACCAGGTTCATGTCGTGCGCCTCGTCTGGCGCGGCGTGCACGATCGCGGCGTCCAGCTCGAATTCGCGGAGCCGCCGGTACAGTTCGCTGCCCGCCAGCCGGGAAAGGATGTGCACCTTCGCCAATGGGTGCGCCGAGCAGAACGCCGAGAGCACCAATGAAGCCGTCGTGGAGGCGGTCGGCACCGTGCCGAGGCGCAGCATGCCGGTGATGCCCGAGCGCACCGCGTGCACCTCGGCCTTGAATGCGTCGTGCTCGGCGAGAATCCGCCTGGCCCACACCACCAACCGCTCCCCTTCGGGCGTGAGGCCCTCGAAGCTGTGCCCGCGGTTGATCAGCGTGACGTTCAATTCACGCTCCAGCTTGGCGATCGCGGCGGACAGCGCGGGCTGCGACACGAAGCACTTTTCGGCGGCGCGGGCGAAGTGGCGCTCCTGCGCGACCGCAACGAAATACTCCAACTGTCGGAAGAGCACCCGCACCTCCTCGGCCCAGGGAGTTTCGCTGAGGCTAACGTCTCGCCGGCTCGCCAGCCAGTCCCGCGAGCCGATGATCGGATCGTGTTCGTGCTGCCCGGCGAATCGCCAAATGTTTGCTGAAAGTGGCCATGCGGGAATAGCCGGTAGAATACGGTTGTGTCAATCGCACCATCTCGAAGGGCGGGCGCTATGCGTCGAGGTGTTCGTTATCTGTTTGTTATGGTCGCGATCACGGCGATCGGCCTCATCGGATCGACCGGCCGTAGCCACGCCTCCATCCCCGCACCGCAACCCGCCCCCTCGGTTGCCTCGGTTTTGCCGGCTAACGGTGCGGTAGTGGGCGTCGCGCATCCGGTCGTGGTGACGTTCACGGCGCCGGTCGGCGATCGCGCCGCCGTCGAGCGGTCCATCCACGTCGCCTCGCCGAGCAACACGCCCGGACACTTCCAGTGGGTCGAGGACAACGTCGTGCAGTGGGTACCCGACCGGTACTGGCCCGCGCACACCCACGTGTCGGTCGGTGTTCAGGCCCTGACGACGGGCTTCGACACCGGAGACGCGCTCCTCGGTGTTGCCAGCATCTCCGCGCACACGTTCACCGTCAGCCGTAACGGCGAAGTGCTACGCACCATGCCCGCCTCGATGGGCAAGCCCAGCCGGCCCACGCCGATCGGCAATTTCACCGCCCTGGAGAAGCAGCGCACGGTCGTCATGGACTCGCGGACCATCGGGATCCCGCTCAGCTCACCCGAGGGATACAAGATCACCGCCCAATACGCCGTGCGCGTCACCTGGAGCGGCGTCTACGTGCACTCGGCGCCCTGGTCGGTCGACTCCCAGGGCTACGCCAACGTGAGTCACGGTTGCATCAACCTGAGTCCCGACAACGCCGCCTGGTACTTCAACCAGGTGAACGTCGGCGATCCCATCCAAGTCGTCGCCTGACGCCGGATCCGCGCCGCGCTTACGGCGCATTCGACCTTCGTGTGACGACGGTCACAATGGTTGAACGGAAGACTGGCCCGCGGCGGTGAGTTCTCGGTAGACGAGGATCCGAACCGGGAGGCTGGCGATGACGGGTGATGCGAAGCAAGAGTCAGCGGTTGCGGGTTCGAGCGGTCCGGTGCGGCAACGGGTGGCCGACCGCATCCGCCGGCTCGACGCCGTCGACGAACAGTTCCGCACCACCAAGCCGCACGCCGCGGTCCAACAGGCGGCGCGCGAGCCGGGCCTTCGCCTGCCGCAGATCCTGCAGACCCTCATCGAGGGCTATGCCGACCGGCCGGCACTGGGCTGGCGGGCGCGCTCGCTGGTCACCGATCCCGCGACCGGCCGCACCACGGCGCAGCTGCTGTCCCGGTTCGACACCCTCAGTTATCGCGAGCTGTGGGCCAACGTCGGGGCGATTGCCAGCGCCTGGCGCGGCGACGCCGCCGATCCGGTGGCGCCCGGAGATTTCGTCGCCACAGTCGGTTTCGCCAGCGCCGAGTACCTGACCCTCGACCTGGTCTGCGGATATCTCGGGCTGGTGGCGGTGCCGCTGCAGCACAACGCGGCGGCGGCGCGGCTGCAGCCGATCGTCGCCGAGGTCGAGCCGCGGATACTCGCGGCGGGCGCGGGCTACCTCGACCTCGCCGTCGAGGCGGCGCTGGGCAGCGCGGCGTTGCGACGCTTGGTGGGTTTCGATTACTCCCCCCAAATCGACGATCAGCGCGAGGCTTTGGAGCGCGCGCGGGCGAAGCTGTCGGCCGCGGGGATGACGGTGACGATCGAGACGTTCGACGAACTGATCGGGCGCGGCCGCGCCCTGCCGCCCGAGCCGGCGTACACCGGCGGTACCGACGAACGCCTCGCCATGATCATGTACACGTCGGGCAGCACCGGACTGCCCAAGGGCGCCATGTACACCGAGCGCATGCTGTGCAAGCTGTGGACCAACGAGCTGATGCCCGAATTCGCGGACACGCCCGTGTTGAACGTCAACTTCATGCCGCTCAACCACCTCGGCGGCCGGATACCGCTGTCGACCGCGTTCCAAGCGGGCGGCACCAGTTACTTCGTTCCCGAGAGCGACCTGTCGACGCTGTTCGAAGACTGGAACCTGGTGCGCCCCACCGAGATGGGGCTGGTGCCACGGGTCGCGGAGATGCTGTATCAGCGTTACCAGAGCGCCGTCGACCGGCGCGTCTCCCGGGGATCCGACCCGGAATCCGCCAGCGCGGAGGCGCGGACGGAGCTGCGTGAGCAGGTGCTGGGTGGACGCATCGTCACCGCCTTCTGCGGCACGGCGCCTCTGGCCGCCGAGATGCGGAGCTTCGTGGAGACCTGCCTGGGCGTGCACGTGCTCGACGGCTACGGCTTGACCGAGGTCGGGATGGTGACCAAGGACGGCAGGATCGCCCGGCCCCCGGTACTGGGCTACAAGCTCGTCGACGTCCCGGAGCTGGGCTACTTCCTTACGGACAAACCCTTTCCGCGGGGTGAGCTGCTGGTCAAGTCGCTGACCGCCACGCCCGGGTACTTCAAGCGCCCGGACGTCACCGCCGATGCCTTTGACACGCAGGGCTATTACCGGACCGGGGACGTGATGGCGGAACTGGAGCCGGATCGGCTGGCCTATGTCGACCGGCGCAACAACGTATTGAAGCTCGCCCAGGGCGAATTCGTGGCCGTCGCGCGCCTGGAGGCGGTGTTCAGCAGCGCGGCCCTGATCCGTCAGATCTTCGTCTATGGCAACAGCGAACGCCCCTACCTGTTGGCCGTCATCGTGCCGACCTCGGACGCGCTGGAACGATTCGCCGACGATGCCGACGGGCTGAGGGCTGCGCTGGGCGAATCGCTGCGCCAGTCAGGCAAACTCGCCGAGCTCCAGTCCTATGAGGTGCCGGTCGAGTTCCTCGTCGAGCCCGAGCCGTTCAGCGAGGACAACGGGCTGCTGTCGGGAGTGGGCAAGCTGCTGCGGCCGAAGCTCAAGGAACACTATGGCGATCGGCTCGAGCAGCTGTACGCGGATCTGGCGGACAACCGGGCGACCGAGCTTCGGGCGCTGCGCGAGGGCGCGGCCGACCGCCCGGTGATCGACACGCTGGTGAGCGCCGCCGAGGCGCTGTTGGGGTTGGCGGGCGGCCCGCCGGACCCGGGTGCGTTGTTCATCGAACTGGGCGGAGATTCCCTGTCGGCCTTGACCTTCTCCAACCTGCTGCAGGACATCTTCGACGTCGAGGTCCCGGTGGGAATGATCACCGGCCCGGCGACCAGCCTGGGTCAGCTCGCGGAATACGTTGCCGCCGAGCGCACGTCAGGGTCGCGTCGGCCGACTTTCGCCACGGTCCACGGGCGGGACGCCACCGAGGTCCGCGCGGCCGACCTCACCCTGGACGAATTCATCGACGCCGAAACCCTTGGCGCCGCGGCGGACCTGCCCCGCGCCATCGGCACGCCGCACACGGTCCTGTTGACCGGTGCCAACGGCTACCTCGGTCGCTTCCTGTGCCTGGAGTGGCTGGAGCGCCTCGCGGAGACGGGCGGAAAGCTCGTCTGCATCGTCCGCGGCGTGAATGCCGCGGCGGCCGCCACGCGGCTGGAGGACGTCTACCGCAGCGGTGATCCGCGCCTGCTCGAGCGGTTCCGCGAGCTGGCGGCCGACCATCTCGAGGTGCTCGCCGGCGACATCGGTGAGCCCGGCCTGGGGCTGGACCGCGCGACATGGGATTCCCTCGCCCGCGGCGTGGACCTGATCGTGCACCCGGCGGCGCTGGTCAATCACGTCCTGCCCTACGACCAATTGTTCGGCCCCAATGTCGTTGGCACCGCGGAGGTTATCCGCCTGGCGATCACCGAACGCGTCAAGCCGGTGAGCTATCTGTCGACCGTGGCGGTGGCCATGTCGGTGGCCGAGTTCACCGAGGACGGCGACATCCGCGCTACCAGCCCCGTGCGGCCGATCGACGACAGCTACGCCAACGGGTACGCCAACAGCAAGTGGGCGGGCGAGGTGCTGCTGCGGGAGGCGCACGACCTGTGCGGGCTGCCCGTCGCCGTCTTCCGGTCCGACATGATCCTCGCCCATAGCCGCTACGCAGGCCAGCTCAACGTCCCGGATGCGTTCACCCGCTTGATCTTCAGCTTGCTGGTCACCGGCATCGCGCCGGGGTCCTTCTACCAGGCCACCGACACCGGCGGCCGGGCGGTCGCCCACTACGACGGGCTGCCCGCCGACTTCGTGGCCGAAGCGGTGACCGCGCTCGGCGAGCAGATCGCCACCGTTGCCGAGGATGCGGCGGCTACTGAGACGTTTCGCTCCTACGACGTGATGAACCCGCACGACGACGGCGTCTCCCTGGACGTGTTCGTGGATTGGCTGATCGCCGGCGGCCACGACATCCGGCGCATCGACGATTACGACGAGTGGCTCGGCCGGTTCGGCACCGCGCTACGGGCCCTGCCCGACCGGCAGCGCCAGCATTCGGCGCTGCCATTACTGGACGCCTACCGGAAGCCGGAGACACCGCTGCGCGGCGCCCCGGCCCCTACCGACGTCTTCCGCGGCGCGGTCCGCGCGGCCAAACTCGGTGCGGACAACGACATCCCGCACCTGACGGCGGACTTGATCGAGAAGTACGTTCTCGACCTGCGGCTGCTCGGTCTGCTGTAGCCGCGACGAGAGGAGATCGATATGGCAGCTGCGACGCGCGCCGTACGGTTCGACCGATACGGGGGTCGCGAGGTGTTATACGTGGCCGACGTCGAGATGCCCGCCCCAGCACCCGGCGAGGTGGTCGTCGAGGTCCGCGCCGCCGGAATCAACCCCGGCGAGGCCGCCATCCGAACCGGCGCCGTGCACGACATGTTCCCCGCCACCTTTCCGTCCGGTGAGGGCAGCGACCTGGCCGGCATCGTGACCGCGGTGGGCCCCGGAGTGACCGAATTCACGGTGGGGGACGAGGTTTTGGGGTTCAGCTTCCGCCGGTCCAGCCACGCCACCCATGCCTCGGTCCCGGCCGGCCAGCTGATCCACAAACCCCCCCAACTCAGCTGGGAGGTCGCCGGCTCCCTCTACGTCGCCGGTGTGACCGCGTACGCGGCCGTCCGGGCAGTGGCACCTCGGCCGGGGGAGACGGTCGCCGTGTCGGCGGCGGCGGGCGGCGTGGGCAGCCTCGTCGTGCAACTTCTGGTGCTGCGGAAGGCACGGGTGCTCGGCATCGCCGGACCGGCCAACGCCGACTGGCTGCGCGCCCACGGCGTCACCCCGATTCCCTATGGCGACGGGCTGGCGAACCGGCTGCGCGAGGCGGCACCGGAGGGGATCGACGCGTTCATCGACCTCTTCGGACCCGACTACGTGCAGCTCGCCGTCGACCTGGGCGTCGCACCCGACCGGATCGACACGATCATCTCGTTCCAGAAGGCCGGCGAGGTCGGCGCCAAGACCGAAGCCAGCGCTGAGGCGTCGACGCCCGAGGTGCTGGCCGAAATGGCCCGGCTCGTGGTCGACGGCGCCATCGATTTCGAAATCGCGGCGACCTATCCGCTGGATCGGGTCGCCGATGCCTACGAGGAACTGGAGAAACGGCATACCCGCGGCAAAATCGTTCTGCTGCCGAACGATTCAGAGTGATGCGGCCGGGCCCACGATGCCGGCCTGCACGACCTTGACGACCACCAGCGCGACCGCCAGCACCAGGTAAGCCCGCAGGGTGAAAAGCCCCGCCCGGCGAATCGGCGACATGGCCGGGCGGGCCAGGCCCGCAAGGCTCGGGGTCTGCCAGTCCATCCGGTCCTGGCGGCGGATGGCGCGGCGTTCGGCGCGCGTGAGTGTCGGGGTGTCGTCGAGTTGGTCGACCTGTTCGGGGTCCAGGCCACCCCCGAGCGTCCGCACGACGGCTTCCGCGTCACGCAGCCCGGAATACCGGCGACCGGCGATGATCACAGCGGCACCGCCGACGACACCGATGGCCGCGCCGACGGCGAGGCCGGCCTCGATCGTCGACGTAGCCAGGCCCGGGAAGAACGTGGTCGCCGTCAACGCCAGCGACAGCAGCACCAACGCCCACACGATGATCCACGCAACGATGTTCTGCCGCACGCTGTTTGCCCACGGACCCAGCAACGCCCGGTCGTTGCACAGCAGCACGAGGAAGACCGTTGCCGAAGGCAGCAGGACACCGGCGAGCGCCTGCACACCCTGAGTCACCAAACCGAGGACATGGTCGGGGCTGAACGCGACCGCGGCCGACACCGCGAGCAGCAAGGCGTAGCCGCCGTAGAACAGCGGGGCCTCGCTGATCTTCCAGTGCAGGGAGTGCCGCCTGCCCATCGCGTCGCCGATGGCATACGTGGTCGCCAGCCCAATGGCGTTCGCCCCGATCAGCGAGGCGTCGAGCAGGATGATCGCGAACAGCGTCCCGACCGTACCGCCGAGGTGTTGGGACAGCTCGGCCGCCACCGCGCCGGCATCGGTGAAGTGCCCGGCGCCGGCCGTGCCGGCCAGACCGAACGCCGTGACGGCCATCAGCGCCGTCGCACCGACCATGACCACCACGATCCCGATCACCAAATCCGCTCGGGCGTAGGGCATCCAACGGGCGGTGATGCGCTTGTCCACCACGTTGGACTGCTGGAAGAACAGTTGCCAGGGCGCCACCGTGGTGCCCACGATCGCGATGACCAATAGCAGCACGGTGGAGTTGACCCCGCCCGTGAACCGCGGAATCAGGCCGCCGGCAATCCCTTTCGCCGTCGGATGCACCAACAGCACCATCGGGATGACCAGCACGTTCACCGCGATCAGCAGGAACATCAGCCCCTCCCACCGGCGGAACGACCCCCCGGCCACCACCGCGAACAGCAGCACGGCGGCGGCCGGGATCGCGATCAGCTTGGGGCAGCCCAGGAACCCGAGCGCCAATGCGACGCCGATGAATTCGGTGACGATGGTCAACGCATTCAGGATCAGCAGGTCACCGACGCTGAATGCGCCCCAGAACCTGCCGAACCGCTCGAAGATCAGTCGCGCGTGCCCGACTCGGGTGACCGCGCCGAGCCTGAGCACCATCTCCTGGTTCACGTAGAGCACCGGAATCAACAGCGCCAGCGTCCACAGCAGCGCCATCCCGTAGTTCTGCCCGGCCTGGGCGTAGGTCGCGACGCCGCCGGCGTCGTTGTCCCCCACCATCACGATCAGCCCGGGACCGCTGATGACCAGCAAAGTGCGCAGGCGGCGCCAGCGACCGCCGGACACGCCGGCGCCGTCACGCCGGATACGGCCGAACGCCCCGACGATGTCGCCGGGGTGGGCGGCGCCGGGATGCGTTGGCGTGGCGGCGGTGACGACGCCGGCGGCCTCGGATGAGACTGCGGTCATGGTGTCCTCGTGAAGGCCGTCACCGGTGGGCGCCGGTCGAAGGGTGTCCACCCAGCGACGCGGTGACTACCGCGATCGGCATCCGCGACACGTACAGATTGGCCCGCTCCTGAGGCGTCAGGACGGTCCGCCCGTGCACCCTGGTGGCCCACAGCCGCGCCGACCGCAGCCACGAACGTCCCCGCCCCCCGGTCCGAGCGGTGAGACGTTGTGTGACAACAAAAGCCATGATCTTCTCCTTGCGGGAGGTCCGATCGGCTCAGCTGGAGGCACCCGGCCGGAACGGCGCGCCGCTCGACGCGCACGAATGACCGAGTGTCCGTGAAAGCTCAGGCGGCAGAAGGAATGCCGGAACCGGATCGGGACAAGACGGATTTCGGATAGGGACTATCGCCCGGACTCATCTCGCCCTCACCTCCTCACGGCCGCGACATACGCGGGTGTCATCACTGTCACCTGAACGGGAGAAGAGCGAAAACCGGCGACGGGCCGCCGGTCGCACCCCTCTCGTCGGAGCTTCGGCACTGCACGGCGTATCCGGAATTCAACCGACGGTCGCGATCCGGAAGCCACTTGGGCTCAACCCTTGGGTCCGGGAAGAGCTGTCCTGACCCGGGGCGTCTCTCGACGTTCGGGGTCAGTGGCCTGTGTCCATGCAGACGCCTCACCTACCGAGGTGCTTGCGAAACCCTTTGTACACCGCGGCCCGGGGCCCGTCAAACTCGTTTGCGTAACCGTTACGGCAGCTCACCGCGATCATCAGCTGCGCGGGACCGCCGCGCGCCGCCCGGGCCTACCCTCGACAGCATGGCCAATACTCTGCAAGATCCGAAGGTCGCGTCCGTCCTCGACCGCATGTACACCGAAGCGAAGAGCCAGATGTCGCTGTTGCGCCAGCGGCATGGCGATTTCGACCGGCCGATGACGGCGCAGGAACGCGCCGACGCCATGAGCGAGTTCTACATCCCGGTCACACCCGAAGCGGGCCGGTTGCTGTACGCACTGGTCCGGGCGACCCGCCCGGCAACGGTCGTCGAGTTCGGGATGTCGTTCGGCATCTCCGCCGTGCACCTGGCGTCGGCGGTGCGCGACAACGGCTCCGGCCGGGTGGTGACGACCGAGCTCAACGAGGCCAAGATCGCCGCCGCGAAGAAGACATTCGCGCAGACCGGCCTGGACGACGTGATCACCGTCCTCGAAGGGGATGCGCTGGCCACGCTGGCGGGGCTCGACGGGCCCGTCGACTTCGTCTTGCTGGACGGCTGGAAGGACCTGTATCTGCCGGTGATCGAGCTGCTCGAACCGCGGCTGTCGATCGGGGCGTTGGTGGTCGCCGACAACACCAGCGCCGCCGACACGCAGCCCTATCTCGACAGGGTGCGCGATCCCGGGAACGGCTACGTCAGCTTCAATTTCCAGGTTCGGGAGAGCGACAGCATGGAGATCAGCTGCCGCACCGACGATTAGGGCCTAGCGCAGGGATTCCTCCAGCCACGGCGTCAACCACTTCACCCCTTCGGGGGTGAGGTGGACGCCGTCGCTGCGCACCTTGATGCCGTCGACCTTGGCGGTGTAAACGCCGTCCGGACAGAGCTTTTTGTTCAGGTCGAGGATTTGCACGCCCGGGTGGTGGGCGACGGTCTTGCGCAGCATGGTGTTCCACAAATTGACCCGGTCCGGCTGGTCTTCGGGATACAGTCGGCCGTCCGGCTTCTCGCCGCCCCGGCTGTACGGCACGGTGGCCACCACCACGCGAACGCCGTTGGCGCTCACGATGTTCAGCGCCCGCTCCAACTCGCCGTTGAGGTAGGCGTCGAAGGTGGGATCACCGATGTGAGTCCATTGCCCCTCGTTCACGCGGTCGACGGTTTCCCAACGGCCGATGATCAGCAGCGCAACGTCCGGCTGGTCCTGGCCGACCTGCGCCGACCATCGAATCGGCCAGCCGTCGCACGCCGGCCGCTGCTCGAGGGTCTGGCCGATGTACCGGTACGGCGTGCCGCGCACCAGACTGCAGCCGATCACGGTGTGGTCGAGGAAGGCGAATCCCGGCGTCGGCGGCAGGTAGTGCATCCACGTCCACCCGATCGAATCGCCGAACACCGAAACCGTGAAGGGCCGGTTGGGATCGCGGGGCCCGGCCGGGCGGCCGCCGCCCGGAGGCGACGGGGACACCGCGGCGACCGCCGAGACGCCCGGCGGCAGGCCGACCTCACGAAGGCCGGGCCCGGTGCCCACCGGAACCACCATCAGGGTCACCGCCGCCGCGCTGGCCACCGTGGCGGCCGCCAGCGGCAGCAGCGGCACCCGCGCCGGGCGCCAGCGCCGGATGGGTTGCTCGATCAGCCACCACGACGCCGCGGCCAGCGCCACCGTCGCGCCGCACCGGGCGGCGAACAGGGGCAGCCCGGTCCACCCGGTGCGCTCGCCGTTGAGCACCAGGAAGATCGGCCAGTGCCACAGGTAGACGCCGTAGGAGATGGTGCCCAGCCACACCAGGGGCGGAGCCGCCAGGATGCGGGCGGCCACGCCGCGCTGCTCCAGGGCGACCGGCGCCACCACGACGACCGACGCGATCGCGACCCCGATCAGCAGACCGTGGCGGAACTCGCCGCTGCTGCCGGTGGCGTAGTGGGTCGCGACCCCGAGCCCCGCCAGGCCGGCCAACGGCAAAACGCGCGCGACGCGGCGCGCCCACCGGGTCCGGATCAGACACCAGCCCCGGTTCAGCGAGGGCCAGTCGCGAACCATCAGGGCCGCCGCCGCGGCACCGGTCAGCAGGGCCTGCGCGCGGGTATCGGTGCCGAAATACACGCGGTCGCGGGTGGTGTCGGTCACCATCGCCATGGCGAGCGCGGCTGACGCCAGCGCGCCGACGGTGGCGATCACGAACGTCGCGAACCGGACGCCGCCGACGGTCGCGCGGGTGAGGCGGCGCCTGGCCCGCGCGGCCAACAGCAGCGTCACCGAGATCAGCAGTACCGGCCAGACGAAGTAGTACTGCTCCTCCACCCCGAGCGACCAGGTGTGCTGCAGCGGCGACGGCGGGGCGCCCTGCGTGAAGTAGTCGGTCTTCTGGGCGACGAACCGCCAGTTGGCCATCCACACGAACGCCGCGATCGCGTCGTCGCGCAGGCCGGTGAGGGATCGCTCGGGCAGGAGTTGGCGGGCCGCGCCCACCGTGAGCACCATCAACACCAGGGCGGGCAGCAGCCGCCGCGCGCGGCGAATCCAGAAGCCGGCCAGCTCGATACGCCCGGTGCGGCCCAATTCGTCCAGGAGCAGCGAGGTGATCAGGAAACCGCTGAGCACGAAAAACACGTCGACACCGATGAATCCGCCGCCGACCCCGGGGATGCCGCCGTGGCCGAGCAGCACCAGCGCAACCGCGATCGCGCGTAACCCGTCGAGCGCCGGAATTCCGCTGCGCCGCTCCGGTTTATCCCAGATCGCCAGGCGACCCGCCCGCCGCACGGGCGCGACCCACCGGGGCCGCCGAGCCCGGCGAGCCGGCGCGGCATGGGTCCCGCCCGGCTCGGTGCTTGCTGTCAGCGCGCCGTAACTACCATCTCGCCCGGCGCCATGGTTGATGCCGATACGTCGCTGCCCCTCCTGTTGAGTTCAGCAAGCCAGCCTAGAGGCGAGGCGGCCGGATCGACCGGAGAGACACGCCATGACGCGCTTCGCTTTTGGTAGGCGCCGCGCGTGTTATACGGGCCCGGCCGGCTTCACCTCGGCGTTCACGTCGACGACGGCCAGGCCCAGTTCCTCGAGAACCTCCTGGGTGTCGCCGCCGAGCTCCGGCGCCGGGCCGGCCACGCGCCCCGGTGTCCGGGAGAACCAGGTCGGCACGCCGGGGAACCGCACCGGCCCGTGCGGCGTGCGCACCGTCTCGAAGAAGCCGAGGGCGTTGAGATGCTCGTCGTCGAACAGGGCCGCCGGACTCGACAGCGGCGCGGCCGGTATCTGAAGTTCCCGGAACAGATCGAGCCACTCCTGGGTCGTCCGCTGCGCCATCGTCTCGGCCAGCAGCGCGTACACGGAGTCGATCTGCCGCGCGCGCCGCTCGAGTGTGGCGTACAGCTCGCTCTCCCAGGGCGGCCGCACCGCGTCCATGAAGGCGGCCCAGTGCTTGTCGTTGTAGATCAGCGCCGCGATGTAACCGTCCCGGGTGCGGTACGGCCTCCGGTTCGGGGCCACCGTCCGCGGATACACCGCGGGGCCCAGCGGTGGGTCGAACATGGCGCCGTTGGCGTGTTCGACGAGCATGAACGACGCCATCGTCTCGAACATGCCGATTTCCACCTCTTGTCCCTCACCGGTGCGCTCGCGGTGGAACAACGCCATCATGGTGGCGTACAGCGCGGTCAGTCCGGCGACCTTGTCCGCCATGATGGTGCCGACGTAGCTGGGTTCTCCCGTCAACTGCTCCTGGACGAACGGCACCCCGGAGGCCGCCTGGATGGTGTCGTCGTAGGCGGGCAGGTCGCCGTTGGGGCCGCGCCGGCTGTAGCCATAGCAGTTGGTGTAGACGATGGCCGGATTGATCGCCGCCACCTCGTCGTAGCTGAACCCCAGCCGGGCAACGGCTTTGGAGCGCATCGAGTGGATGAAGACGTCGGCCCGTTCGATCAGCGCCCGCAACACCGCCTTGCCCGACTCCGACCGCAGGTCGACGGTGATGCCACGCTTGCCGCGGTTGACGTTGACGAAGACGCCGCCCATGCCGCGGGCCGGCCCCACCGACACGTAACGCGTGTCGTCGCCCTGCGGCGGCTCGACCTTGATCACGTCGGCGCCCATGTCTGCCATGATCTGCGTGCAATAGGGCCCCATCACCATCGCGGTGAGGTCGACGACGCGCACACCCGTCAGCGGTCCGCCGTGCCGGCCGGGACCGGCCGCGCGACTAGACATGGCGCGCACCTTCTTTGCGTGCCGCGGTTTCGAAGCTGTAGCGAATGTGGTCGCCGTGGCCGTCCGGAATGACGGGGAAGACCAGCGGCACCGCCAGGTAGCGGATGGCATCGATCTGCTCGGCCACGTCCTCGATCGACCACGACGGGCGATGCACGCCGGGGGTTTCGGCGATCACCGCGCGGGCCACGCGACCGGCGATGGCGACCAGGATTTCCCCGTTCACCGGGCAGCTTTCGTGTGCCAGCAAGCCCACCACGGGCGCGACGAGCTCGGTACCCATCGGCGGATAGGCCGAAAGGTCAAGACCCTCAGCCATTCTCGTCACCGCCGACGGCACGATCACGTTGCACAGCACCCCCTCCGCAGCGCCCTCGAGCGCGACGACGTCGGACAGGCCGAGCAGGCCCGCCTTGGCGGCGGCATAGCTGGCGACGCCGTGGTTGCCGTAGAGGCCGCCGATCGACGAGGTCAACACGACACGACCATATCCCGCGTCGCACATCAGCGGGAACGCCGGCCGCACCACGTGGAAAGCGCCCCGCAGGTGGACGTCGATGACGGCGTCGAAGTCCTCGTAGCTCAGCTCCTTCAACGATCCCCGCCGGACGTTGCCGGCGTTGTGGATCAGGATGTCGAGGCGCCCGTAGTTGTCCAGTGCCGCTTGGACGATCGCCTGGCCACCCCCCGGCGTGGTGACCGACTCGGTGCAGGCGACCGCGTCGCCGCCCGCCGCCCTGATCTCGCTCACCACCTGGTGGGCGGGACGGTCGTCGGCGCCGGCGCCGGTCAACGCCCCGCCGGTGTCGTTGACCACGACCTTGGCGCCCCGGGCGGCCAAGAGCAGCGCATACTCCCGGCCCAGCCCCCGGCCGGCGCCGGTCACCACCGCTACCCGATCGTCGAATCTCAGTTGCGCCATCACGATCCCAGTTCTAGACCGTCCAGGTCACCCCTGTCGCGCCATTCGGTCAGCAGATCGCTGAATGCGTAGAACCCCGGCCCGAACGGCTCACCCAGATGGGACCGGATGCCCTCGCCCCCGCCACCGCCTTCGTTGTTGTAATAGCCCGGCGTGCATTCGGAATCGAACGCGCTGTTGTCGATCGCGGTCTCCCTGATGGTTTGGCACCACCGGGATTGGGCGGCCTCGGTGGGCTCGACGGTGGTCGCGCCGCGAGCCAGCGCCTCGGAGATGATGTAGGCGATGTGCTCGCCCTGCAGTTCGTAGTTGGCGGCGATGTTCGCCGAGATGCCGACCTGGGTGAAGCCGGTGAAGAACTGGTTGGGAAAGCCACGGCTGGTCATGCCGTGCAGCGTCTGGTAGCCGTCGCGCCAGTGGTCGAACAGTGACACCCGGTCGCGGCCCGTTATCGCGTCGATGGAATACCGTCGGCTGATCTCCGTGGTGATCTCGAAGCCGCTGGCGTAGATGATGCAGTCGACCTCGTACTCGATGCCGTTGGCCACCAAGCCCTTTTCGGTCACCCGCTCGACACCCTTGCTCGCCGACACGTCGACCAGGGTCACATTGGGGCGATTGAAGGTCTGCAGGTAGTCGTCGTTGGTGGTCGGCCTCTTGCACAGGAACCGGTAGTAGGGCTTGAGCGCCTCGGCGGTCTCAGGGTCCTCGACCAGGCTCTCGACCCTGCGCCGCAGCCGTTCCATCACCTTGAAGTCTTCCTCGTCGCGGATGGCCATGAACTGCTCCGGCGTCATAGCGGTCGGGTCCTTGAGCCCGAGCACCCGCGCGGCGGTGTTGCGGCCCAGCTCGGTCCAGAAGTCACAGACCAGATCCGGCTGGCCCAGTGCCATCCCCTCGAAGGTCCAGGCATGGAAGTTGCGCTGGCGCTCCTTCTGCCAGCCCGGCATCAGCGACTTCACCCACTCCGGATCGGTCGGCGCGTTGTTGCGCTCGCCGACCGAGGACGGGGTGCGCTGAAAGACATAGAGCTGCTTGGCATGCCGGCCCAGGAACGGCACGATCTGGATGGCCGTCGCCCCGGTGCCCACCACCGCGACCCGCTTGTCGGCGAGCTTGTCCAGCCCACCCGACGTGTCCCCGCCGGTGTACTCATAGTCCCAGCGCGAGGAGTGGAAGCTGTGCCCCTTGAAGTCGTTGATCCCCGGGATGCCGGGTAGTTTGGGCCGGTGGAACGGGCCCGAGGCCATCACCACGAAGCGGGCCCGGATGTCGTCGCCGCGGTCGGTGCTGGTCCGCCAGCGCTTGCCGGGCTCGTCCCAGTGCAGCTCGCGAACCTGGGTCGAAAAAATCGCCGAGTCGTAGAGCCCGTAGTGCTTCCCGATCCGACGGCAGTGGTCGTAGATCTCGGCGCCGTCGGCGAACTTCTTCGACGGGATGAAGTTCAGCTCCTCCAGTAGCGGTACGTAGCAATATGATTCGTTGTCACACTGGATGCCCGGGTACCTGTTCCAGTACCAGACGCCGCCGAAGTCGCCACCCAGCTCGATGACCCGGACGTCAGCGACGCCCGCCTTCTTCAGATAGGCGCCGCACAGCAGGCCGCCGAACCCGCCGCCGATCACGGCGACGTCGATGTCCGCCGAGATCGGATCGCGCACCAACGGCGGTGAGTGCGGGTCGGTTTCGTAGTACCCCGCGAAGTCGTCGACCAGTTCGACATACTGCTTGGATCCCTCCGGGCGCAGTCGCTTCTCGCGCTCCCGACGGTACTTTTCGCGTAGCGCCTCGAAGTCGACGTCGTTCGGGGTCTGCGAAGGGGCGCAATCCGGGTCCGTCATGCCAGGGCGTTCTCCGGCAGCGCCGCGGCGTGCAGGGGCGCGTCCATCTTCTGGACGGCGGGCAGCACCTCCCTGGCGAACAGCTCGGTGCTGGCCATCGCCTTGTCGTAGGGCATGGTGCCGAACTGGGGGACGATGGTCAGCTCGCAGAACGAGCACGCCTCCTGGGCGGCCTTGATGCGGGTGAAAATTTCCTCCGGTGTCCCGATGAGCAGGTTTGAGGCGTGGTAGCCCGGCGTCTTGGACGGGCCTTTGGCGTCACCGGTTACCGAGGAGGCGAGCACGGCCGTGGCGGTGGCCTCCCGGGCGGCGTAGGCCTCGTAGCCCTTGACGCCCTTGAAGTTCGACGCGTCGGCGAAGCCGTAGTGCACGGTGACGTCGCGGTTGGCCGTCCAGATCCACTCCTCGGACTCCGCGGGGTCGCCGGTGGTGCAGTACATGAACATCACGTTCTTCGGCTGGCAGGGCGACAGCCCCTCTTCCTTCCGGAACGTGTTGACCTTCTGCACTTCCCGTCCGGCGTCCTCGATCGGCTTGTTGCCGACGAAGAGCGGGACCATGCCGCGGCGCGCGAGTATCTCCAGTGACTCGACCGTCGACGACGAGCTGTAGATGCGCGAAAAGAGGTCGTCGCTTCGCGGTTCGGGGCGCAGCGACATTTCGGGGACCTTGAAGATCTCCCCCTCGTAGGAGAACCGCTCCCCGGAGAACGCCAGCTGCAGGATGTCGAGCGTTTCGTTGAACCGCTGCCTGCTCTCCTCGCGGGGCACGCCGACGGCGTCGAACTCCCCCTTCGAGACCCCGCGGCCGATCCCGATCGTGGTGTAGCGGCCGTTGGAGAGGATGTCGAGGTAGGCGATCTGGTGTGCGAGCCGAACGGGATGCCACCACGGCGCGACGACGACGAAGGTGCCCAGGCCGACCCGCTGGGTGCGGCCGGCGAAGTAGCTCAGCGCCTGAATCGGGTTGGGCGTCATGCCATACGGCGTCCCGCAGTGCTCCGGCATCCAGATGCCGTCGAACCCGAGCGGCTCGGCCAGGTCGGCGATGGCGAGCGTCGCCTGCACGCACTCCCAGTCCGGCGTCGCGGGTGGCCGGCCGAAGTCCTCGGCGAGGACGCGCTCCCAGTCGTGCGAGTTGTGCGCGCCGAAACCAAGATTGACCTTCATCGTTGTATCTCCGTCGCTAACTTTTTCGGGGCACCGGAGCCCATATACCGGGCGAGGTTGCGGTGCAGGTTGGCGGTGCTGCGTTCCATGTACGGGTTGGGCTTGGGGCCGCGGAAGCCATAGGACTTCATGCCCTGCTGGACGGCGGCCATGTTGGAGAAGTCCTGCGGCAACACGCTGCGCCAGTTCGGGTCGTCCGGCGGTGCGTACACCCATTCCGTCTGCGGCTCTTCGCCTTCGGGATACAGCTCGTAGCACGACGCCTCGAAGATGCACTTGTCCGGATCGTAGCCGTGTGGCCTGGCGCTGTAACACAGCGCGGTGGTCAGGCCTTGCCCGATCTGGAAGTTCGGGAAGATCTGCCACGCCGTGCCGCTCTTGGCCAGGTGTTCGGGATCGATGGTCGGCCACACCACGCCCCGGGCGGCGTCGTCGCGCCGGGCCGAGGACAGCCAGTGCTCGAGCACCCGGCCGGCGGGGGTGTCGTCCGGCAACTCGTCGACCAGCCGGCGCGCCGCTTCCACCAGGGTCCTGGTGGTGGTGGCGTTGGTTTCCTCCAGCGTGTAGATCTGCATCTCGGCCGTCGAAATGCGGGGATCGGCACCGGTTCCCAGCCGGATCTTCGACTTGGTCTCCTCCAGCCCCTCGGGCGCGTCGTAGCCGATGTTGCTGTGTTTGCCCTGCGCCATCGCCCAGCCCCGGAAGTTGCCGAACCTGTTGAACTGCGGGTGCGTGGTGGCCACGTGGTAGGTCTCGTTGAAGGCCTCCATGGCGACCTTCCAATTGCAGTCGAAATGCAGCCATTTGCGCCATTTGCAGCGCATGTCCTGCAGGCGGAACGGATCGAGCATGGTGGCGGCGGGTTCGAGGTAGTCCCGCAGCGGCTCGCAGGCCGGGTCCATGTTGATCCAGATCCAGCCGCCCCAGGTGTCGACGTTCACCGGTGCCAGGTAGGTGTTCTCCGGGGTCAGCGCGCCCTGCCAGTCCTGTCTTTCCGGCACGTGGGTGCAGGCGCCGTCCCGGTCGTACGTCCATCCGTGAAACCCGCACACGAACGACTTCTTTTGTCCGCAAGCGTTTCTCGCGCCGGCCGGGGTGTCGACCAGCCGGCGGCCGCGATGCATGCACACGTTGTGGTGGGCCTTGAGCGTGTCGGCTCCGGTGCGGATCACGACGACGGAGTCGTCGAGGATGTCGTAGGTGAGATAGCTGCCGACGCCGGGCAGCTCTTCCACGCGCCCGACTTGCTGCCACACCTTGCGCCATAGCTTGTCGCGCTCGGCGCGCACGTAGTCCTCGGAGAGGTACGCCTCCACCGGGATGGTGACCGGCTCGGTCAGTTCCCCGGGCGCGGCCGCGCCGTTCTGTGCCATCGGGGCCTCGCTTTCTACCCGTCCCAGCGGGTGATCGCCGCGCGGAATGATTCGTCTTTGAGGAACAACGAGGTGTTGTCGGCGCCCAGGTGCCCCCACCTGAGGTTCAATCCGCCGTCCACCAGCAGCGTCTGTCCGGTGATGTAGCTCGACAGGTCCGACAGCAGGAACAGGACCGCGCCGGCCACCTCCGCGGGCCGCCCGCGGCGACCCATTGCGATGGCGCGGCGATCCCGCTCGGCGTCGGAGTCGACGTAGGCGCCCGACGCCGGCGTCTCGGTGACCCCGGGCGCGACGGCGTTCACCCGGATCGGGGCCGGGCCGTCCGCGAGTTCGAGCGCCATCGTGCGGGTCGCCGCGACGATGGCGGCCTTGGCCGTGCCGTAGGCGATGTGGAAGGGCGCCGTGTTCATCCCGCTGATCGACGAGATCGACACGATCGAGCCCGGGCGGCCGCGGTGCTTCAGCTCCGCGGCCACGGCCTGGCTCATGAAGAACATCGTCTCCAGGTTGCGGGCGAACAGTTCTCGCCAGTCGCTGCGCGTCACCCGGGTCGACGGCATCCATGTCGAGGGATCCGCGCCGCCGGCGACGTTGACCAGCCCGTGGAGTTCACCGTCCGCGCGCCGCACGGCGTCGATCGTGGTTCGCACGCCGTCTTCGGTGGAGGCGTCGGCCACAACCGGCACCACCGAGAGCCCCGCGGCGAGCAGCGGCCCCAGGTGGCGATCGAGGTTCTCCCGCCCGCGGCTCACCGCGATCACGGTCGCCCCGGCCTCGGCGACCATGCGGGTGACCGTGGTGCCGATGCCGCCCCCGGCCGCGCCGGAGACCACGACGATGCGCCCATCCAGGCTCAGTAGGTCGCCTGTCATCGAATCAGATAATTGTCCGGACAAGATAACGATGTGCACTCATTAGAGAGCATGATTCTCCGCGGCACCGCGACGCGTCAAGGGATCCGATAAATACTGCAACGTCTATTGTCTGGACCAGCGGTGCGTTGCTACCGTGCGAGCGTGATGGCCGGATCGTCGCCGCCTCAGTGCCGCTATACCGCCGAACGGGACCCCCGCGCCGCCGACGGCTGGAGCCTCACCCGCCTGACACCCCCGAGCCGGCTGTTCGGTGCGAACGGCTTACGCACCGGGCCGGACGGCCGGATCTACATCGCCCAGGTGACCGGCAGCCAGATCAGCGCGCTCGACCCGGCGACCGGCCGGCTGGACGTCGTCAGCGCCAAGGGTGGCGAGATCGTCGCCCCCGACGACGTCGCGTTCGACCCGAACGGCAACCTGTTCGCCACCGAAGTCATGGACGGCCGGGTGAGCGTGCGTGATCCGGCGGGCCGCAGCCGGGTGCTGCGCGACGACGTGCCGTCGGCCAACGGCATCACCTTTCACGGGCAGCGGCTCTTCATCGGCGAGTGCCGCGAGGGCGGCCGCCTGCTGGAGCTCGATCCGGCCGCCGGCGCGGCGCGGGTGCTGCTGGAGAACGCGCCGTCGCCCAACGCCATGGAGGTCGGACCGGACGGCATGCTCTACTTCCCGCTGATGGGCGCCAACGAGATCTGGCGTATCGACCCCGACGGCGGGGAGCCCGAACGCGTGGCCGGCGACCTCGGCGTCCCCGACGCGGTGAAGTTCGATTCCCGCGGGCGCATCGTGTCGACCCAGGTGCACAGCGGGCAGGTGCTGCGCATCGATGCGCGCACCGGCGAACGGACCGTGCTGGCAACGTTGAATCCCGGCCTGGACAACCTCACTTTCGTCGGTGAGCGGGTGTTCGTCTCCAACTTCACCGGCGAGATCACCGAGATCCTCGGCGACGGCCAGACCCGAACGGTGTTGCCGGGCGGGCTGAATTGGCCGCTGGATCTGGCGGTGGGCGCCGACGGCAACCTCTACATCGCCGACGGGACGTACTTCTATGTGCTCCTCTCCGACGGCTCTCTGCGCACCGTCGGGATGATGTTCACCCCCGGCTACCCGGGGTTCCTGCGCGGCCTGGCCGCCGTCGCCGACGGCGAGTTCGTCGTCACCACCTCCAACGGCCAGGTGGCACGCTACCGGCCGGGTGACAACGAAAGCGTCGTTCTCGCTGAAGGTTTCGACCAGCTCTACGGGGTCGCGGTCGCGCCGGGAGGGGCCGTGGTCGCGGCCGAACTCGGCGCGGGCCGCGTGCTGTCCATCGGCGCGGGCGCCGTCGAGGTGATGGCCACCGGGCTCAGCGAACCGGTCGGCGTGGCCATCGCCCCCGACGGGGCCTGCCTGGTGTCCGAGGCGGGCGCCGGGCGGGTCGTCCGACTCGGCGGGGCGGGCAACGCCGTGTGGGGCGGCCCGCCACCCCCCCCCGGCCTCCCGGGGGCGGCGCGGCCGCCCTCTGTCGTCCCCCCCCGGCCCACAGGGTTTGGTCGCCTCGGACCCGGCACCCGGGGCCCCCCGGCCCCCCAGGGCATCCTGGTGCGCGACGGGCAGCTCTATGTCGTCGACGCCGGCGCCAAGGAGTTGGTCGCCTTCGACCTGGACACCGGGGCCCGCCGGACCATCGCGTCGGGCCTGCCGGTGGGCGCCCCGCCCGGGGTGACGCCCAAGCCGCTGCGCGGCATGCCGCCCTTCTCCGGCCCGCAGGGTCCGTTCGCCGGCCTCGCCGCCGGGCCCGACGGCACGCTGTACGTCTCGGCGGACGGCGACGGGAGCGTGCTGGCCGTGCGACGGGAAGGTTGAGGGGAAAAGATGCCGGAAGCCAGAGTCGTCGATCACCGGTACCTGCAGGTCGCCCGCACGTTGCGCAAGGAGATCGTGGAGGGCGTCTACCCGGTGGGCTCCCAACTGCCGACCGAACACGAACTCTGTGAGCGGTTTGCGGTCAGCCGGTACACCATTCGGGAGGCGCTGCGGCGCCTGCGTGAGGACAACCTGGTGTCGTCGCGCCCCCGGACCGGGACCCTCGTGGTGCCGCGGCCGTCGTCGGACTCCTACGTCCAGCACGTCATGTCGATCAACGACCTGCTGGCGTTCGCGACGGACACCCGGTTCGCCATCGAGTCGGTCGCCATGGTCACCGTCGACGACGACCTGGCCACCCGCACCGGGTTGGCGGCCGGCGAGCAATGGTTGACCGTGCGCGGTTTCCGGCGCGCCGCCGAAGCGGCCGCGGGGGCGGCGCTGTGCCGCACCGAGTACTACATCAACCGCGCGTTCGCGGGGGTCGGCCGGTTGTTGCAACGCCACGAGGGCCCCATCTTCCCGCTGATCGAGGACCTGTTCGGGCTGAGCATCGTCGAGGTTCAGCAGGAGATCGCCGCGGTGCTCATCCCCCCCGACCTGGCCGCCGGTCTCGAGATCGATTCGGGCGCACCGGCATTGCAGGTGCGGCGGACCTACACGGCGTCCGACGGGCGGGTCGCCCAGGTCACCATCAACACCCATCCCGCGTCGCGCTTCCGGCACTCGATGACGATGCGCCGGGTTCGTGGCTAAGCTGCCGCAATGGCCACCAGCCGGAAGCTGATCGGCGGGCGGTGGGTTCGGTGGGACGACGAACGCGCCGCCGAGGCCTACGCGCGCGGCTGGGGGGTCCGCACCACGCTGGCCGACGCGCTGCGTGAGGCCGCCGAGCGCACGCCGCGCCGGGTGGCGCTGGTCGACGGTGATCGGCGGCTGGACTGTCTGACCCTGTACCGGCAGGCGACGACGCTGGCGCACGCGCTGCACGCCCGCATCCCCCCGGGCAGCGTGGTGTCCTTCATGCTGCCCAACTGGCACGAGGCCGCGCTGATCTACCTGGCCACCACGTTGGCGGGGATGGTGGCCAACCCCATCCTGCCGTCCATGCGGGACCGCGAACTCCGGTTCGTCCTGGAGGACGCCGACAGCCGAATGATCTTCGCGCCGGCCCGGTTCGGCCGCCACGACTATGCCGCGATGCTGGGCCGGGTGACCGAGCAGCTGGAGTCCCCGCCCGAGGTCGTGATCGTGCGCGGGGACGCCGACGCGGGGTTCGTGCCCTTCGACTCGCTGCTCGAAGAACGCGCCCCGGTCGGGGCGCTCCCCGCGCTCAATCCCGATGCCGTACGCATGATCCTGTACACGTCGGGCACCACCGGACGCCCGAAAGGCGTTCTGCACAGCCATAACTCGATCCACGCCCTGATCCGCCAGCTCGGTGAGCACTGGCTGGTCGAACCCGGCGACACGTTCCTGGTCGCGTCGCCCATCGCGCACATCGGCGGTTCCATCTATGCCTTCGAATGCCCGCTGCTGCTGGGCGCCACCGCGGTCCTGATGGAGCGGTGGGACGGCGACGACGCGGTGGCGCTCATGCAAGCCGAGCGGTGCACACACATGGCCGGGGCGACCCCGTTCCTCGAGCACATCCTGGCCGCCGCGGAGCGCGCCGGCACCCGCCTGCCGGACCTGAAGGTGTTCATCTGCGGAGGGGCGTCGGTGCCGCCCGCGCTGATCCGCCGGGCCGCAGCCTATTTCGAGTCGGCCATCGTCACCCGGGTCTACGGCTCGACGGAGGTCCCCGTCACGACGGTCGGGTCGCTGCGGGACCCCGAGCGCGCCGCCGACACCGACGGGCGCGTCGGCCTGGCGGAGGTGAAGCTGGTCGGCGGCGAGATCCACGCGCGCGGGCCGCAGATGCTGACCGGCTACCAGCATCCCGAAGACGAGGCCGACGCCTTCGACGACGACGGCTACTTCCGCACCGGGGACCTGGCGCGCCGGCTCGACGGTGACTATCTCGTCGTCACCGGCCGGGCCAAGGACATCATCATCCGCAACGGCGAGAACATCTCGCCGAAGGAGGTCGAGGACGTCCTCGCCGGCCACCCCGGCATCGCCGAAATCGCCGTCGTCGGGCTGCCCGACGCGCGGACCGGGGAACGCGCCTGCGCCGTCGTGGTCCCCGCGGGCGGGCCCGACCTCGACGTGGCCGGCCTGCGCAGCTTCCTCGAAGACTCGGGCGTGGCGCGGTTCAAAGCGCCCGAGCAGCTTGAACTTTGGGACGTGCTACCCAAGAACGACGCGGGAAAGATATTGAAGCACCGGATCAAGGCGGCGCTGATGAAGGCGGAACAGTGACATGCAGGTAGCGGTGGTGACGGGGGCGAGCGGGGGGATCGGCTTCGGCTGCGCGGTGAAGCTCGCCGAGGCGGGCATGGCGATCCTGGCGACCGGACGAAACGACGAGCGACTCGCCGAGCTGGCGCAACACATCGGCGATCCCGACCGGGTGGCCACGGTGGCCGTCGATCTCACCGACGACGATGCCCCGCAGCGGATCACCGATGCCGCGGTGGACAAGTGGGGACGCATCGACATTTTGGTCAACATCGCCGGCATCGGCAGCCCCCGGCCGGTTCACGAGACGGACGACGAATCGCTGGACCACTTCCTGGGTTTGATGCTGCGGGCCCCGTTCCGCCTGATTCGCCAGGTGCTGCCGCACATGCCGCCCGGGTCGGCGATCATCAACGTCACGTCGACCTTCGCCGTGGTCGGTGGTCTGCGCGGCGGCGCGTACTCGGCCGCCAAGGGCGGCCTCACCGCGCTGACCACCCACATCGCCTGCCAATACGGGGCGCAGGGCATCCGCTGTAATGCGGTGGCCCCCGGAGTGATTCAGACGCCGATGACAGAAGAGCGCCTGCACGACGAGCGGTTCCGGCGCATCAACACCGAGATGACGCCGCATCAGCGGCTGGGCACGGTCGACGACGTGGCGAGCACCATCGCGTTCCTGTGCTCGCCCGGCGGCGCCTTCATCAACGGCCAGACGATCGTGGTCGACGGCGGGTGGAGTTCGACGAAGTATCTGTCGGAGACGGCGTTGACGTCGGAGTGGAAGCCTCGCTGATCATTCGGTCTCGAAATGGCGGCGGATGCCGGCCAGCATCGCGACGTGCGCCTTGACGGCTTCGCGCGCCGTGAACGGCGCCAGCGGCCGCGGCGCGGCGATCCGGATGCGTTCGGTCATCCGCGTGCCCGCCGCGATCGGCTCGAAGCTGACCGTGCCGCGCAGGTGTACCCCCGGCGACTGGTCGGCCTCGGTCAACACGTCACCGGCCGCGGGCACCCGCAACGTGGCCCGGTAGGTGTTGGTGATGGTGAACGGGCCCAACGGGATCCGGTCGCGCACCCGGTAGCTGTGGACGACGCCCTCCGCGGTCTCGCTGCGCGACAGCGTGCGCACGGACACGATCAGCGGGTGGACGATCTTGATGTTGTCCAGGTCCACGTAGAAGTCGCGGACCTCGCCGGGGGGCGCGGGCACGTCCTGAGTCAGCGTGTGCTCGGAGTGCGCGAGCCACCAGCTCATGCGGAGAACTCCGCGAGCAGCTGCGCGGTGCGCCACCAGACCAGTACGGCGAACGCCCCCAGCGCCAGCAGGGACACCGCCGCCTGGACCGCGTTGCGGAGCTCCTTCGGCGGATACACGTAGGCGGCCGCGACCAGCCCACCGGTGACCAGCCCGCCCACATGCGCCTGCCAGCTGATGCGTTGCGAACTGATCAGCGGGACAAGGAAAGTGAAGACGAGGTTGAGCCCGATGACCACCACCACCCAGCGGACGTCGACGGCCAGCCGCTTGCCCACCACGAAGGTGGCGCCGAACAGGCCGAAGATCGCCCCCGAGGCGCCCGCCGTCGCGGTGTCGAGCGGCGAGACCAGGTAGACCAGCACCGAGCCACCCAACCCGCTCAGCGCGTACAGCGCACCGAAACGCAGTCGGCCCAGCCACATTTCGAGCGGCGGTCCCACCACGTACAGCGCCCACATGTTGAACAGCAGATGCGTCGCCCCGTAGTGCAGGAACGCCGACGTCGCCAGGCGGTAGAACTGGCCGTCGGCGACCGCCGGCGGCCACAGCGCCAGCTGCTTCTCGAGATTCCCCGACGCCATCTGCAGCACGAACACGACCACGTTGACGGCGATCAGCGCGTAGGTGAGCACCGGCGTCGCCGACCGCTGCCGCCCGCCCAAGCGGGTCCGCGGTTGCCGGATGGTTCGGGCGCCCGCCCGGACGCACTCCACGCACTGGTGCCCGACCGCGGCGCTGCGCATGCAGTCGCCGCAGATGTAGCGCTCACAACGGTTGCAGCGGACGTACGTCGGCCGGCCGGGATGCCGATAGCAACTCGGGGCGGCGGGCGGCGAATCCGGTGGGCTGGGTGCGCTCATCGCCCTATTCTCGCCCGCACCGCCCGGCCGGGCGGACGGCTTGAGCAAACCTGTTTTCCGGCCCACCGGTCGCCTACTGTGGTGTGCGTGGAGCCGACGTGAGCGAACCGGGAGTGGTCGAGCGCTACCTGGACTGCCTGGCCGCGCACGACTGGGACGGTCTTGCCGCGACGATCTCCGACGAAGGCCTGCTGCGCGAGGGCCCGTTCTGCGATGTCGTCGAGGGCAAGCAGCACTACGTCGCCTATCTGCGCAAGGTGCTCACCAACCTGGACGGGCATCGGCTGGAGGTGCAGCGGGTTTCGCACGTGAACTCCCGGCTGTCCTACGTCGAGCTGACCGAGGCGTTCGAAATGGACGGGGTCACCAAGCGGTGGCCGGAATGCATCCTGTTCGAGCAAAGCGACGACGGGCGGATCCGTCACGTCAGCGTGTTCTTCAAGCAGCCCGCGACGCGGTGAGCCCGGGTGATCGCGAAAACTATTCCCTCGCCCACGGGATTGACCTACCGTGTGATGGGTGGAATCAAACGGAACCCCGGAATTGGTGCCCGTCGAAACATTGCACTCGGGTGATCCCATCACGGATTGCGGCCAGCGGTACATAGTCCTCGAGTCCAAGACCGTCGGCGACGGCTGCGTGGTCCTCGAACTCGAGTCCCGGGTGGACCACCACCTGCAGGTCATCGAGAAGTCGTTCCCGGCGGGCTACCACGTCAACAGGGCGAACCACCGAATTTTATAGCCCCAATTCACTCTGCCGAATAGTGCGCGCGTAGCCGTTGGACGGCTACCGCGCATTCGTGTTATTCGGGTCGAAGACACCAAATGCGATCGGCCCGATTCAGCCGTTGCGCTCCGGGCGCGGGTCGTTCGGGTCGTCGGGATCCGGTTCGCCGAACCACCGCGACGGCGTGCGCTCGCCGTAGGCGTCGTGCCAGTCCCACCACTCGTACGGCGGGGTTTGCGGATAACCGTCCGGCGAGTCCTCCCAGCTCTCCTGGCGCCCGAGTGCGGTCATGTCGAGGTAACTCCAGGTGTTGCCCAGCGCCTCGTCGCCGCGGTTGTTGATGAAGTACGTCCGGTACACGCGGTCGCCGTCCCGGATGAACGCGTTGGTGCCGTGCCACTGGTCCACGCCGAAGTCGGCATCGAAGTCGTCGGTGATCGTGTACCAGGGCATCTGCCAACCCATTCGCGCCTTCAGCCGCGCGATGTCGGGTTGTGCCGCGCGCGAGGCGAAGACCAGGGTGGTGTCGCGGGCGTTCAGGTGGGCGAGGTGGCCCACGTGGTCGGCGATCATCGAGCAGCCGCGGCACGCATGGTCCGGCCAGCCGTCCACGCCCGGCTCGAAGAAGGCGCGGTACACGATGAGCTGCCGCCGGCGGGCGAACAGCTCCAGCAGGTTTGCCCTGCCCCCGGGCCCCTCGAACGCGTATTCCTTCTCGACGGCCAGCCACGGCATCCGGCGGCGCGCCGCCCCCAGGGCGTCGCGGGCGCGCATCACTTCCTTCTCTTTGGCCAGCAGCCGTTCACGCGCGGCCGCCCAGTCGCGGGCGGACACGATGGGGGGTGTGTTCATTGTCGTTGTCCTCCTTGTGGTTTCGAGTGACATCAGGCCACCGCCGACAGGCCCGTCGAGGTGAGCAGGTAGGCGTCCTCGCCGCCGGGCGCACCGATGGCGATCCCCAGGACGGACCGGCCCACCTGTTCCGGGGTGAGGGCCGGCCCCGCGGCCCGCGCGAACGCCTCGACGTCGAGGCCCTGGCGTTCGGCGTAGGCCGCGACGGCCTTGGCGCCCAGGTCGGTGGCCGGCGTCAACCGCGGCAGGACGGACACGAAGCGGATCCCCAGCCCGGCGCGCTGCGATTCGACGGCGGCGTAGCCGGCGATGAACCTGACCGTCGCCTTCGCCCCCGCGTAGCCCCCACTCAGCGGCGAACCGGCCACAGCGGCGCCGCTGGACATGAGGATCACCGAGCTGCCGGGCGCCAGCGGACGTCGCAGCGCGTGGCGGGTCCAGTGAAAGGCTTGGGCGACATCGACATTCCAGTTCTGGCTGAAGCTGTCCCAGCTCTGATCCTGGATGGGGCTCATGTGGGGCGCCGCCCCGGCACCCAACACGAGCGTGTGCGGCCGGTACGTGTCGATCAGCCGCTGCGCGGTCGCGGCGTAGGAGGCGTCGGCGACCACCGGGACGAAAGCGTCGCCCAGCTCGTCGCGCGTTTCGTCGAGACCGGTTCGGTTGCGCGCCACACCGACCACCTCGGCACCGGCCCCCGCCAGGGCGCCGGCGATCGCGCGGCCGAATCCGCGGCTCGCCCCGGTGACGATTGCCGTGGTGCCGGCCAGGCCGGCGGTGCTCACGGGCTCGTTCATGGTCGTCCTCGCTCTCGCTCGGGAATGTGTGTCCACCAATTGAGAGGCGGCGCGGCGCGCGAATTCATCGCCGGGGAACCGATGAATTTCGGCGGCCCGCCGTCTCTGTACTGGAGTAGCGTTCGGTCGCAGCCCAGACAGGAGAAGCCATGCCGGCGAGGGAGGATTTCATCGCGCAGGCGGCGCCGTTCCGCGCGGAGCTGATCGCGCACTGCTACCGCATGCTCGGGTCGGTGCACGACGCCGAGGACCTGGTTCAGGAGACCTACCTCAACGGCTGGCGTGGCTACCCGGCCTTCGAGGAACGGGCGGCGTTGCGGACGTGGCTGTATCGGATCGCGACGACCGCGTGCCTGCGGGCCCTGCAGAACCGCGCCCGCCGGGTGCTGCCGGCCGGGCTGGGCGACGGATCGATCGACCCGGAGGCCGGCCTCGACGCGACCGACGGTGCGCACGAGTGGCTGGAGCCGATCCCCGACTCGCTGATGGCCACCCCCGAGGACAACGTCACCGCGCGGCAAAGCCTGCGGCTGGCGGTGATGACGGCCCTGCAGGAACTTCCCGCCCGCCAGCGAGCGGTACTCATCCTGCGCGACGTCGTGCAGTTCACCGCCGCCGAGGTGGCCGAGCTGCTCGAAACCACGCCGGCCGCGGTCAACAGCTCGCTGCAGCGGGCGCGTGCCCGCCTCGCGGAGCTCTCCCCCACCGAGGACACCCTGTCCGAGCCCGACGATGCCGCGCGCCGCGAACTGCTCGACCGCTACTGCGCCGCCTTCGAGAACGCCGACATGGCCGCGCTCACCGCGCTGCTGCAAGCGGACGTGAAACTCGAAATGCCGCCCCTGGATGTGTGGTTCACCGGCCGCGACCCGGTGCGGCGATTCCTCGCCGCACGCGCTTTCACCAAGGCCGGGGATATCGCGATGATCCCGACGGCCGCCAACGCGCAACCCGCGGTCGCCGAATACCGCCGCGACGCCGACGGGGCGATGCGCGCCCATTCCATCCACGTCCTCACCGCGGGCGCCGACGGGATCGCCACCATCACGGTCTTCCTCGACCCGGGCCTGTTCAGCACGTTTGGTTTTCCCTCCAGCCGGTAACCTGTCCGCAGGGAAGCGACCGCACCTCCGGTCACCGAAGGAAGGCCGACCCAGCGGAGTCATCGGTGCCGCCGCATGGCCCGCAAATGTGGACAGGCCCCATGCCCCCCAGCATCATTAGGCGCGGTAGACGTAATCGAAGGGTGACTGAGTGAGGATTCCCGGCGTTGCCAGCGTCGTCGCCGGCATGACCGACGGAGCCGCGCAGGTAGTGCGAGCCGGCATCTCCACCGCTGCCGGCGCCGCGGACGCCCTGCAGAATCTGGCCAGCCCGGTCGCCGAACTGGCGGTCCCGGTCGTGCAGTCCATGGCCCAGACCACGGGCCGCGCCATCGGATTGACCGGACCCACCAACGGTTCCGGGCGCGGCGTCACCCCGCCGATCCGGTGGCAGAGCGGGCGGCGGGTGCATCTGGACCTGGATCCGTTGCTGCCGTTCCCCGGCTGGCACGATCACGCCCCCGCCGTGGAGGAGCCGGTCCGCCGAATTCCGGGGGTGGCCGCGGCCCACGTCGAGGGCGCCCTGGGGCGGTTGGTGGTCGAATTCGAGAACGAAGGCGACAACGACGCCGTGCTCGACCGGGTCAGGGACACGGTCTGCAGCGTGGCGGCGGACCTGACCCTGGTCGCCGCCAAAGACTCGCCTCGCACGGCGCCGTTCGCCGACCCGGGAAACCCGTTGGCGATCCTGGTGCCGGCCAGCGCCGCCGCGATGGACGTGGCGGCCATCGGCGCCGCGGTGACCGGCTGGCTGGGCAGGCTGCCCGTCGCGCCGCGCAGCGCCCGCGCGGCCGCGGCCCTGCTGAATCATCAGCCGCGGGTGGTCGCCGTGCTGGAATCGCGGCTGGGCCGCGTCGGCACCGACATCGCCCTGAGCGCGTCGACCGCGCTGGCCAACGGGCTGACGCAGGCGGTCGGCACCCCGCTGCTGGATCTGGCCCAACGGAGCTTGCAGGTCTCCGAGGCCACCGCGCACCGTCAGCGATGGCGCGACCGCGAACCGGAGCTGGCCTCGCCCAGCCGCCCGCAGGCGCCGGTGGTTCCGGTGATCTCGTCGGCCGGGCCGAAATCGCAAGCGCCCCGCCATAATTCGGCGGCCGCCGCGGCGGGAGAAGCGTCCCACGTGGTGGTGGGCGGGGCCATCGACGCCGCCATCGACACCGCGAAGGGTTCGATGGCCGGGCCGGTGGAGGAGTACGCCGACCAGGCCGCCAACGCTTCGCTGCTGGCCGCGGCGGGTGCGCTGCTGGCCGGCGGCGGCACCGAGGATGCGGCCGGCGCGCTGCTGGCAGGCGTGCCCCGGGCGGCGCACACGGGCCGGCAGGCATTCGCGGCCGTGCTGGGCCGCGGCCTGGCCAACGCCGGGCAGCTGTTCCTGGACCCGGGTGCGCTGCGACGGCTGGACCGGGTCAAGGTGGTCGTCGTCGACGGGGCCGCGCTGCGGGGCGACAACCGCGCCGTGCTGCAGGCCCGAGGCGACGTGCCCGGGTGGGACGAGGACCGCGTCTACGAGGTCGCCGATGCGTTGCTGCACGGCGAGGAGGCGCCCGAACCCGACCCCGACGAGCTGCCGGCCACCGGCGCCCGGCTGCGCTGGGTCCGGGCGCAGGAGTCGTCGGCCACGCCGGCGCAGGGACTCGCGCAGGAGTCGTCGGCCACGCCGGCGCAGGGACTCGAACACGCCGACCTGGTGGTCGACGGTGAGCGGGTGGGCAGCGTCGACGTCGGCTGGGAGGTCGACCCGTTCGCCATCCCGCTGCTGCAGATCGCGCACCGGACCGGCGCCCGGGTGGTGCTGCGCCACGTCGCCGGCACCGAGGACCTGACCGCCAGCGTCGCCGTGAGCCACCCACCGGGCACGCCGCTGCTGCAGTTGGTGCGCGACCTGCGAACGGATCGCGGGCCGGTGTTGCTGATCACCGCGCTGCATCGCGACTTCGCGTCGACTGACACGCTGGCCGCGCTGGCCATCGCCGACGTCGGGGTGGCGCTCGACGACCCGCAGGCGGCGACGCCCTGGACGGCCGACATCATCACCGGCACGGACCTGGCCGCCGCGGTGCGCATCCTGTCTGCGCTGCCGGTGGCCCGGGAGGCGACGGAGTCGGCGGTGCGCCTGGCCAAGGGCGGCAGCACGCTGGCGGGGCTGTTGCTGGTCACCGGTGATCCGCGCACCCTGAGCCCGTTCGCCGTGCAGCGCTGGCTCAACCCGGTGAACGCGGCCGCCGCGGCCGCCCTCATCCAGGGCACCTTCGCGGCCTCCCGGGTGCTTCGCCTGGCCGACCCCACCCCGCAACCGCTGACCGCCTGGCATGCCCTGGATCCGGAGATCGTCTACGCCCGGTTGGCCAGCCGCACGCGGCCGCTGGCCGTCGAGCCCGGCGTGGCGCCCTGGCGGCAGCTGCTCGACGACCTCTCCTACAACCCCGTGGTCGCGCCGCTGCGCGGGCCCGCGAGCCAGGTGGGACGGCTGTTGACCGCGACGCGGGCCGAACTCGCCGATCCGCTGACCCCCATCCTGGCCGTCGGGGCGGCGGCCTCGGCGATCGTCGGCAGCAGCGTCGACGCGCTGTTGGTGGCGGGCGTGATGACCGCCAACGCGATCGCGGGCGGGGTGCAACGGCTGCGGGCCGAGGCCGCTGTCGCCGAGCTGTTCGCCGAGCAGGACCAGTACGCGCGCCGGGTCGTCGTCCCCGCGGTCGCCACCGCGCACCGCCGGCTGGATGCGGCCCGCACCGCCGAGCGGACCGTGTCGGTGCACGCCAAGTCCTTGCGGCCCGGCGACATCATCGACCTGGCCGCCCCGGAGGTGGTCCCCGCCGACGCCCGCCTGCTGGTCGCCGAGGACCTCGAAGTCGACGAGTCCTTCCTCACCGGCGAATCGTTGCCGGTGGACAAGCAGGTCGAGCCCGTGGCCGTCGCCGACTCCGACCGCGCCAGCATGCTGTTCGAGGGCAGCACCATCGTCGCCGGGCACGCCCGCGCGATCGTCGTGGCGACCGGTGCGGGCACCGCCGCGCAGCGCGCGATCTCGGCGATCGCCGACGTCGAGTCGGCGGCCGGGGTGCAGGCCCGGTTGCGTGAGTTGACCAGCAAGGTGCTGCCGCTGACCCTGGCCGGCGGCGCGGCGGTGACCGCCCTGGCGCTGCTGCATCAGGGATCGCTGCGTCAGGCGGTCGCCGACGGGGTCGCCATCGCCGTGGCGGCGGTCCCCGAGGGCTTGCCGCTGGTGGCGACCCTGGCCCAGCTGGCCGCCGCCCAGCGGTTGTCGCGGCGCGGGGTGCTGGTCCGCACGCCGCGTGCGGTGGAAGCGCTGGGCCGGGTCGAGACGATCTGTTTCGACAAGACCGGCACGCTCACCGAAAACCATCTGCGCGCCGTCAGCGTTGTCCCGCACGGCACCGACGCGGACGGCGCGTTCCCCGACCTGGCCGACCCGGCGGCGGCCGCCGTGTTGCGGGCCGCGGCGCGCAGCAGCACCCAGCCGCACAACGGAGGCGGCCACGCGCACGCCACTGACGAGGCGATCCTCACGGCAGCCAACGCCGTTGACGCGCAATGGGCTTCGGACTGGACGGTGCTCGCGGACGTGCCGTTCGAATCCAGTCGCGGCTACTCCGCCGCGATCGGCATCGCGGGCGGGAACGGCGGGCCGATGCTGATGGTGAAGGGCGCGCCCGAAGAGGTCCTCCCGCGCTGCCGGTTCGCCGACTCCGATGTCGAGCAGGACCGCGCCCAGGCGCTGGTGTTGCGCCTGGCCGAGCAGGGCCTGCGTGTGCTGGCGGTGGCGCAGCGCCACTGGGAGGGCACGACCGGCGAGGAGGAGACCGACGCCGACGCCGTCGACGCCGCCGCCCACGACCTCGAGTTGCTCGGCTACGTCGGCTTGGCCGACACCGCGCGCGCCTCGGCCCGGCCGTTGATCGAGGCGCTGGTGGAAGCCGGCCGGCGGGTGGTGCTGATCACCGGCGACCACCCGGTGACCGCGCGGGCGATCGCCCGGCAACTGGGGTTGCCGCCGGACGCCCGGGAGATCACCGGGGCGGAGCTCGCCGCGCTCGGCGAGGAGGACCGCGCCAAAGTCGCGGCCGACGTGCAGGTCTTTGCCCGCGTCAGCCCCGAGCAGAAGGTGCAGATCGTCGCGGCGCTGCAGGCCGGCGGGCAGGCGGTCGCGATGGTCGGCGACGGGGCCAACGACGCGGCCGCCATCCGGATGGCCGACGTGGGCATCGGCGTGAGCGGGCGCGGCTCGTCGGCCGCGCGCGGGGCCGCCGACATCGTGTTGACCGACAACGACCTCGGGGTGCTGCTGGACGCGCTGGTCGAGGGCCGCGGCATGTGGGGCGGCGTCCGGGACGCGGTGAGCATCCTGGTCGGCGGCAACGTCGGCGAAGTGCTGTTCACCCTCATCGGCACCGCCCTGGGCACCGGCCGCGCCCCGGTGGGCACCCGCCAGCTGCTGCTGGTGAACCTGCTGACGGACATGTTCCCCGCGCTGGCGGTCGCCGTCACCCCGCAGTACCGCGAGCCGGAGGAGGCCGCCGACGGGGTCGACCGCGACGCCGAACAGCTGCACCGCGCATTCCAGCTGGCGACGCTGTCCGGGCCGTCGCCGTCCCTCGACGCGCCACTGATGCGGCAGATCGTCACCCGCGGCGCCGTCACGGCGGCGGGCGCGACGGCGGCCTGGGCCATCGGGCGCTGGACACCGGGGACCGAACGTCGCACGTCGACCATGGGACTGACGGCGCTGGTGACCACCCAGCTCGCGCAGACCCTGCTGACGCGCCGCCACAGCCCGCTCGTGCTGGGCACGGCGCTGGGCAGCGCGGGCGTGCTGGTCGCCATCGTCCAGACCCCGGGCGTCAGCCACTTCTTCGGCTGCACCCCGCTGGGCCCGGTCGCCTGGAGCGGGGTCATCAGCGCCACCGCGGGCGCGACCGTCGTCTCGGTGCTGGCACCCAACTGGCTGGCCAAGCAGGTCACCGCCCTGGAACCCAAGCACGACTGAGGCGGCACCCGCGCGCCGTCAGCCGGACAGCTCCTTGCGCAGGACCTTGCCCGCCGGATTGCGCGGGATGCTGTCGACGACGGTGATGTCGCGGGGCTGTTCGAACCGGGAGACCCTGCCCTTGAGGTACTCCCGCAGCGCTTCGGGGTCGGTGTCACTGCCCGGCTGCAAGACCACGAACGCGACCAGCCGGTGGCCGAACCGTTCGTCGGGAACGCCAATGACCGCGTTGTCGGCGACGGCCGGGTGCTCGGCGAGCGCGTTCTCGACCGCGCGCGGGTAGACGTTCTCGCCGCCGGAGATGATCATGTCGTCCTCGCGGCCGACGATGTACAGCCGGCCCGCGTTGTCGAGGTAGCCCATGTCGCCGGTGCTGGTCATGCCGTCGATCACGGTCTTCGCGCCGCCACCGGTGTAGCCCTCGCCGGCCAGTTCGCCGCCGACGAAGATGCGCCCGGTGACGCGCGCGCCGACGGGCCTGCCGTGTCGGTCCAGGATGCGCACCGGGCAGCCGGCGACCGGTTTGCCCACGGTCTCGGGCGCCTCGCGCAGGTCCGCGGGTGTGGCCAGGGCACCGATCCCGACCTCGGTGGAACCGTAGCCGTTGTAGAGGATGTCGCCGTAGGCATCCATGAACCGCTGCCCCAGGGTGGGATCGAGCCGGTCGCCGCTCGACATCACGACCCGCAGGTAGGGCACCGGGTTGCGGGCCCGCACCCGCTCGGGCAGGTCGAGGATGCGGGCGAGCACGATCGGCACGGCGGTGAACGCGTCGGCGCGATGCAGCGACGCCTGCGCCAGCGCGGCCTCGGCGTCGAAGTGGCGATGCGTCAGCACGGTGCCGCCGAGGGCCACGGTGAGCATCAGCATCCCCAGCCCGAGCCCGTGGAACATGGGCATGGCCACCGAGATTCGCGACCCGGTGCGCAGGCCGGTCCGGTCCAGAATGGTCACCCACACGCCCACCGCGGACCGCAGTTGCGGTGAGCGCGGCACCCCCTTGGGCGTGCCGGTGGTTCCCGATGTCAGCAGAACGATCCGGCCCGGGGCGGCCACGCCGGGCCGCGGATCGCCCGCCCGCGCGGTGACCGTCGCCGGGTCGATGAGGACGACCGACGGGCCGGCGGCGCGGGCGCGTTCGCCGAATTCTCCGTCGGCGATCATCGTGCCGATGCGGTGGGCACTCATCGCCGACGCCAGGGCGTCGCTGCGGAAGTCCGTGTTGACCAGGACCACGTCGGCCCCCACCCGGGCGGCGGCGAAGACGCCGGCGACGAAACCGCGCCCGTTGCGGCACATCACGCCCACCGCGTCGCCGGGCCCCACACCGTCGCGGGCGAGCCGGAGAGCCAGCGCCTCGGTCGCCGACCGCAACTCGCGGTAGTCGCAGGCGCCGTCGTCGTCGACGATCGCCGCCCGGTCGGGCCAGCGGGCGGCGGTCACCGCCAGCAGGGTGTAGGGGTTGGTGCCGCCCCGGCGCACCTCCCGGAGCAGCCGCAGGGTGGCAACGGGTGACGGCGGGGCGAGCAGTCGCGACCGCAGCAGCGCCCGCGCCGCGGTGCCGACCACCCCCTCGCCGGTCATCGGCGGGCCTCGCGGGCGCCGCGCTCCGAGAAGAACCGTCGGTACCAGAGCCGGGCCGCTCGTTCGGCCGGCCCGGCCAGCAGCACCGAGGCCAACTCGGCCGGCAGCACCCACGGCGGTTCGTTGCTGCGGGGCCGATCGATGACGGCTTTGGCGATCGCGTCGGCGGCCTCGTCGGCCGACAGGCCGGGGAGCCGCCCCAGGATGGGGGTGGGTTCGATCATCCGGGTGCGGACCAGCGCAAAGTAGACGGTGGTGACGTCCACGCCGTCGGCGTGCAGTTCCGGCGCCACGCTGCGCAGCCACCGGTCGAAAGCCCCCTTCGACGCCTGGTAGGCGCCCCATTGCGGCCCCGGCACGACGCGCACGCCGACGCTGGACACGTTCACGATGTGCCCGCGCCCGTTCTCCCGCATGGCCGGCAGGAGACCCAGCAGCAGCCAGATCGGCCCCAGATAGTTGATGTCGATGGTGCGCTGAAAGTCGTGCGGCCGGTCGTACTGGTCATGCAGCGAGCGGCGCAACGACTTGCCGGCGTTGCTGACCACGATGTCGAGCGCACCGTGTCGCTCGGTGATCTCCTTGGTCAGCGCGCCGACGGCCGCCTCGTCGGTGAGGTCGGTCGGGTAGGCGATCGCGCGGCCGCCGGCGGCGTTCACCGACGCCGCCAGGTCGCCCAGCCGCTCCTCGGACCGCGCAACGGCCAGCACCGTGGCGCCCGCGGCGGCCAACCTGCGGGCGGTCGCCTCGCCGATTCCGTACGAGGCACCGGTGACCAGAACGGTCTTACCGCTGACGGCGCTGCGTAGCCTGTCGGGATCCGACACCCGCGCCGGATTGGCCAAGTGGTCCGTGACCTTGTTGAGGACCTGCACTACTGCGTTCAACTCTGCCGCTGCATTCACTCGAGCCGCTTGTCGAGGATCGGCGGATGGCTTCACCGTGCGCTCGACTCGTCTAGTTAGCAGACCACATCGCCGTCCGGGCCGCACGCACCGCCCCGGCATTGGCCGCCTCGTCGGGCGAGATGCCGGACCGGCGGGGGGCCCGGCGCCGGATCAGAGTCGCGCGCAACCCATCTCGCCCGGATACCGCCAAGTGAACGCCGCTGTGTGAATTCGCGGTAATTTCCTTGGCTTACGTTGTTTAGGCCTTCGATTCATTGGGCACCATTGCGGCATGATCGCACGTCAAATAGCCCGTTTCGTTGCTCCAGCAGTCGCCGCGGCGTCCGGCCTCGGCGCGTCGGCCCTCGTCGGTTCCGCCCTGCCCACCGCCGCCGCCCAATGCCCCGACGTACAGGTGGTCTTCGCCCGCGGCACCGGCGAAGCCCCCGGCGTCGGCCCCACCGGACAAGCCTTCGTCGACGCCCTGCACTCGCGCATGGGAAGCAAGTCCTTCGACGTCTACCCGGTCAACTACCCCGCCAGCGACCAATGGGACACCGGCGTCGACGGCATCAGAGACGCCGCGAATCATGTCAATTCGATGGCCCACGACTGCCCCAACACCAAAATGGTGCTCGGCGGCTACTCCCAGGGCGCGGCCGTAATGGGCTTCGTCACCTCCCCCTCGGTGCCCGACGGCGTCGACCCCAACACCGTGCCCAAACCCCTGGACCCCGCGGTCGCCCAACACGTCTCCTCGGTCGTGCTGTTCGGCATGCCCAACGTGCGCGCCATGAACTTCCTCAATGAGCCGCCGGTGGTCATCGGCCCGGCCTATCAGGACAAGACCATCAAGGTCTGCGCCACCGAAGACCCGGTCTGCTCCGACGGCATGAACTTCGCCGCCCACAACACCTACGCCGACGACGGCGCCATGATCGACAAAGGCGTCGCCTTCGCCTCCAGCCACCTCGACGCGGGTAGCGGCGGCCCGGCGACACAGGTCTCGACCGGCCGGGGAGGTTTCGGCAGCTGAGCCGAAATCCCCTCGGGGACTGGGGCCGGCGCCTGAGCCCTCGCGTCAGCCGCTGTCGCGGATGAAGCCCTTGTTGCGCATCAGGGCGTCGGCCAAGAACCCGTCGTGCGGGATGGCGGGGGCCGCGAACCAGGTGGGGTGGGGCCCGAAGTACACGTTGGCGATCGTCGGCTCGCCCAGCAGAGCGTCGATCAACCGCTCGTCGTCGGTGAGCGCGGTGAGCACCAACGAATGCCGCAGCGGCGCGATGGCGTCGTCGCGCGACCAGGGCGAGACCCACACGCACGGGAAGGGCAGCTCGACGTTGAGCTTGTCCGTGTCGGGCGCGGGCAACAGATGCACGGCCGGGCGCAGCGCGGCGTAGCCGTCGCCGAGGTCGGCGACCACCCGCTCGGCACCGAGCAGCGGCGACGATCCGGCGGCCTTTCCCGCCAGATACCCGGCGAGGGCCCGCGCGTTTTCGACGGGCTGGGTGGGCAAGATCGCGCGCTCGTCGTCCGTGGGTAGGGGCTCGATCGCCGCCAACCGCTCGGCGATCGCCCGCGCCAGCGGGGCGGGATCGCCCTCGTACAGCACGGCGGTGGTGTTGACGCAGGCCATGCCCCCGAGGTTGGCGATCGAGTCGACGATGAGGTCGAGGTGCTCGCGCCAGTCCTGGTCGGCGGTGATCAGGATCTTGCTGCGCCCCGGACCGTTGACGATCACCGCCGGGTCGCCGGCGTACTTGTCGACGACCGACTGCCCGCCGTAGACCATGGCGAGGTCGGCCGACCGGATGATCTCGTCGGCGCCGGCATGATCGGTGGGCAGGTAGACGGCGTCCTCGGGGCGAAAGCCGCCCTGCCGCAGGGCATGCACCAGCCGGTGGGCGGTCAGCGGCTCGCGGCGGGACGGCCGCACCGCGACCCGGTAGCCCAGCGCCAGCGCCTGCGGCCACAGGCCGTGCACGCCCGGACCGTTTCCCGCCGCGTGCACGGCGAACACCTCCCCGCGCCGCGCCCATACCGCGCCTCCCCGCCGGGTGGGTTCCTCGCGCCAATCCAGCGTCGCGCCCACCGGGCGGGCCGGCCGGACCGCGTCGACCGCGCCGCCCACGGCGTCCGCCACGGCGCGCGCCCCGGCGCGGGTGACCGCGATCGGCAGTCCCGAAATCCGGCTGGCCAGCCTGACGTAGCCCTCGAAGTCCAGCCCGGCGATGACGCCGTCGGCGAAGATGCCCGCGGCCGCCTCCAGCGCCGCCGCGCGCTGCCCGACGGGCATTGGAGCCGCCTTGCGTTGCGCCGCCAGGGTGCGCGAGACATACAGCGGCGGCACGATGCTCAGCTCGGCGACCGCGGCGCCGGCGGTGCTGAGCAGGATCTCGCGGCGGCGGGTCCGGTACTGCTCGCCGGGACCCAGCGCATCGATCGACACCAAATCGGTTGCGGCTCCGGCCCGTCCGACCGCCATGGTCAGTACACGCCCTCGATCACGGCCTCGCCCTCGAAGGTGGAGACCGGGCGGACCGCACTGACCGAGTCGCTGAGCTCGCCCGCCGGGCCAGGTTCCCTGACAGCGAGGTCTCGCTCCAGGTTGTTCGGGATGAACATGCCCTTGCTGACGTGGTGCATCACCACCTGCCCGGTCTGCCCATAGGGCACCCGTTCGCCGGTGTCGGGATCGACCACCCAGAACACCACGTACGGTGTCCGCGGGTCGAACACGAACGCATCGCCGCCGTCGGTTCGGGTGACCGCTTGGGACAGCACCATGGTGCTGCCGAAGGCCATGGTGATCGTGGTCGCCGGGAAGAGATCGCGGAGCAGGTCGAGGGTGTCGGCGTCCACGTGCGCGCCGCTGAGCAACAGGTAGCGGATCTTCTCGTTCAGCAGATCGACCACCCGGTCGTCCCGGGCCATGGCCTCCAGCAGCGGCGGCGTGGTGTGCAGGTTCGCGACGTTCTGCGTCCGCAGCACGAACAGGGCCTGCTCGACGACGTGGTCGACGTAGGCCGCGACTTCACCGGCGGCGCTGCGGGCGGCGAGCTTCTTCACCCACCGGGGATCGATGTCGATCGCGTGGAACGTCGCGCCGAGCCGCTCGGAGACCAGCCGCGAGAAATAGCCCACCCCGTGGGGGCCGCTGGGCATCAGGCACAGGAAGCCCCGGCCGCGGCGAAACCCACCGTCGGCGAAGTCCTCGGTCTGCCAGCGCACCACCTGCGCGACCCAATCCGGAAGCTGCGCAGTCCGTTTCGGCGCTCCGGTGGTTCCGCCCGATTCGAACACCTGGGGCACCGGACGCGGTTCGCCGTAACCGCGCGGGATGAGGTCTTCCACCGGCACCTCGCGCAATTCGTTGACGAGGTTGGGAAACAGCCGCAGATCGGCGAAGGTGTTGACGTCGGTCAACGGATCGAAGTCCAGCGTCGCGGCGGTCCGCAACCAGAATGCTGAACCGGTGTCCTCGCCGAAGTGCCACGCGATCGCCGCGCGAAGGTAGACCTCGGGATCCTCGACCGGGTCCGATCTCGGAACGTCCAACAGCGAGAAGTCGATAGCGGCCATATCAACAGATCCTGGCCCATCCTCAACCGCTCGCCAAGCGCCCGCCGCCGTATTGGCTTACTTCGCATGGAATTTCGCTGGCATGTACCCGCCGTTCACTTCCGGGCGGGTCGTGCCGTCGTCGCCGGGGAAGCGCTATGTTCTGTGCACCGAGACACGGCGGACAGCAGGGAGTGCGAATGATCGAGTTCACCCTCACCCGGACCTCCACGGCGCCGATCGAGACCGTGTTCGACGCCATGACCGACCACCGCGGGATCGCGGACTGCACGTGGGCGATCCGTCGTAGCACGCTCGACCGCGAGGGAACCCCCGCCCCGAACGGTGTCGGCGCGATCAGACGCCTGGAGGCGATCGGACCCCCGTTCGTCGAGGAGATCATCGAGTACGAGCGGCCCACCCGCTACGCGTACAAGATGCTCTCCGGCGCACCGACCCGGGATCACATCGGCACGGTCCGGCTGCGTGAAACAGACACGGGGACCGAGGTCAGCTGGCACCTGCGGTCAACGCTGAAGATTCCCGGTATTGACCGGCTGATGCTGCCGGTGTTCAAGAAGGTCATCGGCGAGCTGCTCAAAGGCGGCATCGCCGCCGCCGAACGGAGCGGCTAAGCCGCGCGGTTGTGCAGCCGCCGCGGGTCGACGCCTGATTTCCGCCACGCCCTGGCCGCCCAGGGCGTGTAGATCGCCCCGACCGGCAGCCGGTTGATCAGCGGGTTGAGCGCGCGCATGGCGGCGGCGAACCGCTGAAAACGCTTCTCCCTCTTCGCGTCCCACTCCAACCGGCAAACCTCGCGCATCTGCGGCGGCATGGTCCCGACCAGGACCAGGCGGGTGTAGGCGTTGAGTGGCGCCGACACCACCTTCCACACCGGCTTCGGGATCCGGCGCGGACCGGGAATTCCCTTGCGGATGTAGCCGGTGCCATACAAGACCGTCTTGTGCGGGACGAACCGCTCGAGCATCTCGTCCCAGTAGGCGAGGAATTCGTCGTAGGTCTGCGGCTGGCCGCGGTCGCTGACCCCGTAGAGGCGGTACCACACCTTGCCCTCGTCGAAGATCTGCGCCTTCTCCGCGTGGGACAGCCGGCGGATGAACGTGTCGGTGGTGTAGATGACCTGGTCCACGAAGGTCGCGTGCGCCCAGTAGAACAACTCCGGGTTGAGTGCGTGATATCTCGAGCCGTCGCTGATCGTCCCCTTGATCGTCTTGTGGAAGTCGCGCACCTTGCGGCCCCACTCGCGGGGTTCGTCGGAGTAGACGGTCTTCATCAGCGGCGGCGCGGTCCGCTTGGCCCGGCCCAACATGTCGCTGAAGATCACCGAGTGGTCGAGCACGCCCTGGGCGAGCTGTTCGATGCAGTTCTCGACGCCGGCGGTGCGCTGGAACCCGAAGAACTGGGTGCGGTTGTCCCCGTAGAACTTCCAGATCAACGACTCGGGCCCCAGCCGCGCCAGGTCGTCGGCCTCGCCGGCCGGCTCGTCGACCGGCATGGGCACCGCCTCGCGAACGCCGGTGTCGAATCGCGCGCCCGCGGTCGAACGGGTCAACTCGTCGTTCCGGGCCGTCATGCTCCCCTCCCTGCGGTTCGGACCTGCGATGCGCTTGCGAAGCGATGACACAAAACCGTATCTTTGTGTCAACAGCCTAGCAAGCGGGCGTCGAGATTGCAGTGGGGGTCGTGATCCATGCCGAACCACAGCCCAGGCGGCACTCTCGGCGAAATCACCGACCTCGACCGCACCATCCTGGACACCGCGCGCGCGGTGTTCGAGACGTATGGCGTGCGACGGGCCAACATCGACGACGTCGCCGCGCGCGCGGGGGTCAGCCGCAGCACCATCTACCGTCGGTTTCCGACCAAGGACGACCTGTTCGGCCACGTGGTGCGGCGCGAGGCCGAAAAGTTCTTCACCACGCTGGACCGGGCGACCGCCGGTTGCGACCCGCAACAGGCCGTGATCGAGGCGTTCGCCCTCGGGGTGCGCCTGGTCCACGATTCCCCGCTGTATTCGCGGATCGCCGACAGCGAACCCGAACTGCTGGGCATGTTCTCCCGATCGCAGGCCTTCCCCATCGGCCAGTTCGCCGACGGCATCGCCCACACCCTGCGCCGGTGCGGGGCCGACATCCCCGACCGCGACCTGACCAACATCGCCGACATCCTGCTGCGCGTCGCGCTGGGCATCATCGTCTTCCCCACCGAACGCCTCGACACGTCTGATCCCGCGGCCGTCCGCGAATACGCCGGCCGCTATCTGGTCCCGATCATCCGCCGCTGACCCGCTATGGCATGTCGGTGGCCTGCACTAGCCTGAAGACGTGGCTGGGGGTTTTGCGGCTCCACGGACCCGGTACGCCAGTTGCGGCGAGATCGACATCGCCTACCAGGTGTTCGGTGATGGCCCGATCGACCTGCTCGTGCTGCCGGGGCCGTTGATACCGATCGACTGCGTCGACCTCGAGCCGTCGATGTACCGGTTCCACCGGCGGCTCGCGTCGTTCTGCCGGGTGATCCGCTTCGACCAGCGCGGCATCGGCCTGTCGTCGCGCGTCGCGTCGCTGGACATGCTCGGCCCGGAATCGTGGGCCCAGGACGCGATCGCGGTCATGAACGCGGTGGGATGCGAGCGCGCAACGATCTTCGCCCCGGGTTTCACGTCGCTGGCCGGTGTGGTTCTCGCGACCGACCATGCCGACCGGGTGACCAGCCTGGTGATCGCCAACGGCGCGGCCCGCACGCTGCGCGGTCCGGATTACCCGATCGGCTCCGACCTCGACGACGCCGATCGCTTCACGACGGTCGGGATGGAACCGGACGCCGTCGAGCAGGGGTTCGACATGCTCGGCATCATCGCGCCCTCCGTGGCGAGTGACGCCGCGTTCCGCTCGTGGTGGGACATGGCCGGCAACCGGGCCGCATCGCCGAGCATGGCGCGCGCCTTCATCAACAGGATCCGGGAGGGCGATGTCCGCGACCGGCTCCCCCGCGTCGCCGTGCCGACACTGATCCTGCATCGCGACAACCCCGACTTCAGCCCCGTCGGGCACGCACACTATCTGGCTGAACACATCCCTGGGTCACGCCTGGTCGAACTGCCGGGCCGGGACGCCCTGTACTGGGTCGGCGACACCGCCCCCGTCCTCGATGAGATCGAGGAATTCATCACCGGCGTGCGCGGCGTCTCCGACGCCGAACGCCTGCTCACCACGATCGTGTTCACTGACATCGTCGGCTCCACCGAGCGAGCCGCGCTGCTCGGCGACCACCGGTGGCGAGACCTGCTCGACAACCACGACACCCTCGTGCGCCACGAGCTGCAGCGGTTCGGCGGGCGTGAAGTCAACACGGCCGGCGACGGATTCGTCGCGACCTTCACCAGCCCGAGCGCCGCCATCGCCTGCGCCGACTCCATCACCGACGCGGTGCGTGTGCTCGGTATCGAGGTGCGGGTGGGCATTCACGCGGGCGAGGTGGAGGTGCGCGGCAACGACGTCGCCGGCATGGCGGTGCATATCGGCGCGCGGGTGGCGGCACTGGCCGGACCCGGCGAAGTGCTGGTGTCGTCCACGGTGCGTGACATCGTCACCGGCTCGCGGCACCGTTTCGGCGACCGCGGCGAGGCCGCCCTCAGGGGCGTGCCGGGCCAATGGAGGCTGTACTCGCTGCAGCGCGAGCACGCGATCGTCCGGCGGTAGCGGCGCGCCGGTCGGCTAGCCTGTTCAATGGCTGCCATCGGGGCTCAGCGGACTTCGGTCTCCTGGGCTTGCCGGCCGGGTTCCGGCGCGCGGCTTGGTTTTTCACGCGAAGGAGTACGCATGACCGATGTGCACGTTTCGCTGCCTCCGGCACTGCGGCGGGCGCTGGAGCTGCTCGCGGATCCGCCGGCGGACCCCCACGTCAGCAAGGGGTACCTCGATCTGCTCGGCGGCGAATCCGCCGGCGGCGGCGACGTCGCAAAGAACACCGGGCCGATCCAGGCGGCCTGGGCGTCACCGATCGGGTCGATGCTCTACGACAACGCCCAGGCCCTGTCGCGCCGATTGATCAGCGCCTGGCAAACCCCTCTCGAGTGGCTGAACATCCCCCCGGGCGGTGTCGCGCTGGACGTCGGGTCGGGCCCGGGCAACGTCACCGCGTCGCTGGCGCGCGCGGCCGGCCCGGACGGGCTGGCCCTGGGCGTCGACATCTCCGAGGCCATGCTCGCGCGCGCCGTCCGCAACGAGGCGGGGCCGCAGGTCGGCTTCATCAAGGCCGACGCCCAACGACTTCCGCTGCGCGACAGCACGGTCGACGCCGTCGTCTCGGCGGCCGTGTTGCAGCTGGTTCCGAACCCGGCGGCGGCCCTGGGCGAGATGGCGCGGGTGCTGCGGCCGGGTGGCAGGCTGGCCGTCATGGTGCCCACCGTCGGCCCGGCCGCCCGGTTCTTCCAGAAGCTGCCCAACGTCGGGGCGCACGTCTTCGACGACGACGAGATCGCCGACATTCTGGAAGATCACGGGTTCGTCAGCGTGCGGGTGAAGAACTTCGGCACCGTGCAGTGGGTGCGCGGTAAGAACGGCTGACTCAGCCGCTGGTCGGCCTTGCCCTCCCTAGTCGGGCGCTTGGGCGACCATGGCGAGCCGGTCCATGGATTCGCGCAACATCTCCGGCGTCGTCGCGCGGGCACGCTCGAGGCGAGTCGGGTCGGCCAGCGCGGTCCAATCGTAGGTGTGGGTCACCGTGGTGAGTTCGGCGTTCACGGGGCTGAGCTCCCAGCGCCACAGGTGACCCGGCGGCTGCTTCCTTGGTTCGGCTGGACACCAGGCGATCTTGCTGCCTTCGACGAATTCCACGACGTGGTTCTCCCGTACCGCCCCGTTCGTCAGTGTCGTCTTGAACACGTCGCCGACCGCGCGGACCCGCTGACCTGGAGCGGCCGACGCGAGATTGTTGTTCCCGTCCCAGCTCGGCTGGCGGGCGGGATCGGCGATCAGATCGAAGATCCGCGCGGCGCTGGCCGCGATGACGCGAGTGGCGCTCACGACGCCTTCGATTTCCATGTCAGGCATGTCGCTATCCAAACACGCCGACCGCCGGCCCCGCCTCGCCCCCGAGGTGACCTTAGGCCGAAGCATTGGGGACCTTCGGCCGTCGAAGGCGGGGCGGCGCGGTGCGAACGTAGGGGTGCCGGGGCAACCCGGTGGTCTGCCCGAAGTGCAGCAAGCCCATTTTTGGGCGAGGCCATCCGCAAGGGCCTGATTGACCCACCGTCTTACGACGGGGATCTGCCTTCGGGCAGACCTTCATGCGTACGGGCGGTTCACGGCATCCGGGGCAGCGCCTCGACCGGTCCGGACAACGCCGCCTTGACGTAGCGGGTGTCGTCGTCGGCCAGCACCTCGGCGTCGTCGCGTTCGATGCCGTCGACGATCGCGCGCGCCACCTGCCGCGGGTCGTTCTTCGGGGCGTCGAAGCCGGACGTCATGTCGGTGTCGGTGAAGCTGAGGTGCGCCGCAACCACCAGGGTGCCCTGCTTCTCGAGTTCGATGCGCAGCGAATTGGTCGCCGACCACAGCGCCGCCTTGGAGTCTCCGTACCCGCCGGAGCCGGGCATCCAGGACAGGATCGACGCGATGTCGACCAGGGCTCCGCCGCCGTTGCCGGCCAGGATCGGCGCGAACGCCTTCGCGACCCGCAGCGCCCCGAAGTAGTTCGTCTCGAACACCGCACGCACCTCGTCGATGTCGCTGTCGAGCAACGACCGCGCCCCCAGCACGCCGGCGTTGTTGATGACGATGTCCACGTCCGAAGCCGACGCCGCCAGTGCCGCAACGGATTCCGCATCGGTAACGTCCAACTCGGCGCTGACCACCCGCGGGTCTGCAATGGGCTTGGGCGCCCGCGCCGTGGCGTAGACCTTGGCCGCGCCGCGCTGTAACAACTCGTCCACGATGGCCTTGCCGAGTCCGCGCTGTCCGCCGGTAACCACGACCGTCGACCCCTTGATGTTGACCATGATTCGCACTCCTGACTTAGGTAAATCAATTTTGTTTCTGTCACGGTAGTTGCCGGTGACGACATAGGCAAGTATCTTTCAGTTATGTCTATTCCATGGACTGCGTCACAGCGGTACGGCCTCATCCCGGCGCCCGGCGGCCTCGGGCTGGTCCAGGATTTCCTCAACACGAGGGGGATCGCCGGATATGGCCCCGACCTGCTCGCCGACACCGCCCTCGCGCGCGACTGGGTCGAGGGCGCGGTGCGCAACTGGTCGGCCGCCCGCGGCGAGGAGTTGCCGCCGCCGGAGCTCGACGACAACGACCTGACCAAGCTGCGCGCGTTGCGGGGCACGCTCGATTCGCTGGTGGCCGGCGAGGCGCCCATCGGACGAAGCACCGTCACCGCATCCCTCGCGGTGTCCGACGACGGTGCGGTGCGGTTGGAGCCCAGCGGCGCCGGCTGGCGCTGGCTTGCCTCGGCGCTGTGGGGCGAGATCCTGCTGAGCCAGCAGGCCGATACCTGGCGGCGTGTCAAGCAGTGCCATAACCACCGCTGTGGGTCGACGTTCTACGACCGCTCCAAGAACAACAGCGGGGTGTGGCACGACGTCAAGACGTGTGGCAACGCCGCCAATCTGCGCGCCTCGCGGGCCCGACGGCGCGGACGCGCAACGGGCTCGGCGGTTTCGCCACAGTAGGCGTTACCGGTAGTAGAGGCCGCGCCGGATCACGGCCGGGTCAAGGGCGCGGTGCCGTCAACAGCGCTCCATGCCCGGCCGCATGAGCGTCACGGTGGGGCGGGCACGGCGTGGGCTGCCGCGCAGCACCACCTGCAACGCGTCACAGGCGCGCGCCTTGATCGGCGTCACCACATCGAGATTGGTAGGGCTCCGGCTGATCCAGGACGGCAGTGTTGCCACGGTTTCGACCCTTCCCTGTTCGGCCTGTGCGCCGACTCATTGAATTGCACCCGGCCCGCTTTACCGATGCGCCGCGCCGCGGTAAACGCCGCGAAAAGCCGCATTGTGGCGCGACGCACATCCCCCGGCGCGGGGGACGGCGGTCACAGTTTCCGCCAACCTCGGAAACGTCGCAGGTAGCCCGGCAAGCCACGCGCGGACAGCGATTTGGGCCAATCGTCGGCGCGGAAATACGCGTCGGTCCCGCCGTCGACGAAGATCACGCTGCCGCAGAGGAATTCGGCCGATTCGGACAGCATGAAACACATCCAGTCGGCCATGTGCCGCGCCTGGCCGAAGCCACCGACCGGGACCGGGAACGACCGGACGGCCTTGGCCTGCCGCGGCGTCGCGAGCTGTTCTTCCAGCAACGGCGTCATGATGGCTCCGGGCGCCAGGGCGTTCAAGCGCACTCCCGAGCCCGCCCATTCCGGCAGAACCGCGTGGCGCCGCACCCAACGACCGACGGCGATCTTCGACGCCGCATACATCATGGTCGGCGCGGCCGGACCGAACGGCCGCACCGATCGCAGCGCCTTGTCGCCGTCGTGCGCGAGGAAGGCCTTGACCGCTCGCGCCGGGACAAGGGGCACCGTCGTCGCCGAGTTGCTGGCCACTACGACGACTTTCGCGGATTCGGCCGCGGCCAGGGCCGGCCGCCAGGCGACCAGCGGCTCGACGACGCCGAAGAAGTTGACCTGGCCGATCTGGCGCAGCCGCTCTCGACCGGGGCTGGGCCCGAGGCCGGCGGCCAGGACCGCACCGTCGAGCTTGCCGCCCGCGGCCGCCAGCACCCCGTCGGCGGCGCGCTTGCGCCCGGCCGGCGTCGACAGGTCCGCGACGATATCGGCGTCTTTGATGTCGACGCCGATCACGGTGTGTCCGTCGGACTTGAGCCGCTGCGCGGTCTCGTGGCCCATCCCGGAAGCCGACCCGGTGACCGCATAAGTGCCCATCGCTCTGTTCTTACCAGTCGCGGCCGGGTCCGGCGTCAGGTTCCGGCGGCGGCCTTCTCGACGTCGAGCAGCTGCTCGCCGCGCCGTTCCTCGTCGTAGGCGGCGCGGCCGCCCCGCAGGCCGAACAGCCGCTTGGAGAACAACAGGTAGACGACGGCGGCCACGTTGATGGCGAAGGTGACCGCCCGGGTCATCGTGATGCCCCTGAACAGGTCGTGAACCTCCAGCGGCAGGAACACCGAGGTGGCAATCACCGCGAAGTACTCGCCCCAGCGCTTCAGCAACCACAGGCCGACCCCTTCGACGACCTCCAGCAGCGCATAGGCGGCCAGCATCAAGGTCAGCAGGGCCAGGGTGGACGGCTTGGCGGCCAGCGCCTTCTCCAGTTCGTGCACGACCGTCATCTGATCGACCTTGAATCCGGCGGCGCGGAAGATCGGCAGGTCGCGTTCCAGCGTGGCCTGGATGGCGCCGCGCGCGCCGCGAAACTTCCACACCGCGTACGCGGCGAGCGCGATCACCACCGCCCGGAACAGGCGCTCGACCGCGAGGGTCCGGATGATGATGGCCTGACGTAAAGCCTTGCCGCGCATGATCATCGGCGCGTCTTCGGCGCGTCCCCGCCCGTGCGGTGAGCCCACGGTGAATTCACCGCAGCGCAGGCAGCGCCAGACTTCGCCCAGTGCGGTGGTGCCGCTCAGCCGGGCGGCGAGGTCCTGCTCGTCGGGGGCATAGGTGGCGTGGCCCGCGACCGCGCAGGTGACCAACTCCCACCGATTACCGCCCTGATCTTTGCGCATGGCCGATCATCGCACCGCCGGAAGCAGGCCATGCAAGGGGGCGCGCCCGGCACGTCAGAACCGGGGTTTGGTGCGCGGCCGTTGCGCCACGGGGCTCGCCGCGCCGAGCAGTGCGGCGAGGTCGGCCACGGGGATCTCGTCGAGGCGACCGACCGCCGTGACGATCTCGGTGCGCAACGTTTCGTCGCAGAAGGGTTCGGCCAGCCATTCGAACTTCTCCGCGACGCGTTCCCACGACATGGGCCGGGTCGGGGAGCCCTCGTAATCGGCTTGCTCGCGGGACAATTCCCGTCCGTCGCGGGTCTCCAGGTGCACCCGCGCCGCCGTGCGTTGCGGATAGTCGGCGGTCAGGTCGGCGGCGGGTTTGACGGCGACACGCGTCAACAGCTCCTGTACGTCGTCGCGCAGGACCCGGTCGGTTTCCAGCTGTTCGGGGCCCACCCCGCCGTCGAGCAGCGCCACCGCACTGAGGTATTTGAGGTTGTAGTCGGCCTGCTCTTTGGTGCGTGGGTCGTCCTTGCCCCCGTAGGCTCCCCCGCCGGCGAAGTCGTATGCGCCCTGGAAGACGTCGAGCGTCACCCGCGCGACGTCCGCACCGCGCAGGTCGTTTTCGGTGCGCAGGGCCAAGATCGCATCGATGACCACCTGCCCGTGGATCAGGGAGCAGTACTGCTTGAGGTAGGTCTGTTCCACGCAGGTGAGCCGCCGGTCGCCGGTCGCGAGGTCGATGGGCTGGCCGAACAGCTGCACCAGGCCGTGCGGGCCCTCGAACAGCGGCTTCGGCCCGGTGACGCCACGGGCGGCCAGCATGGTCGCGTAGACGGCGCGCATGCCGGTGATGGCCGGTGAGATGCCCTTCCAATTCGAGACCGGTTCGGCGTGCACCGTCGCCAACGACACGTTGTCGGTCGCGGCGGCCGCGATGGCGTTGGCGGTTTGCTCGACGCTCAGCCCCAGCAGCTTGGCCGTGCCGGCCGCGACCGAGATCGACAGCTGCAACGCGTGATTGAGGCCGCGCGCCATCACCGGCACCTGGGAACTGAACCGGCATTGCACCTCGTAGGCGACCGCCAGCGCCAACAGGAAATCGGCTCCGCTGGCGCCGGTGTGCTCGGCGACGGCCAGCACGGCACCGAAGTTGTCGGCGGGATGGCACAGGCCTCCGGCCGTCAGATAGGTGTCGAGCAGGTCGGGATAGCGCACCAGCACCGCGTTGAAAAATGCGGCCTGGTCCACCGATGCGCGTCCGCCGCCCACCAAGGTGGCGGTGGGGACGCCGCTGAACTGGCCGGTGTGGTCGCGGATCGTCCCGACGAGTTCGCCGTCCAGGGAGCCGACCGCGCAGGCGATGCTGTCGAGGACGTTGCGCTTCATCAGCGCGCGCGGCGCTCCCGTCAGGTCGGTCGGCCGCGCGCCGACGACGAATTCGGCCAGCTCGTCCACGACGTGGTTGTGTGCCATGACTTTTCGCCTCCCGAGCCGCGTTATCTTCACCCAAGCGCAGCGCCGGCCCGCCGTCCAGGACCGCTCTCCTACCAGTGTTCGGTGCGAGTTCTCACCGCAGGTGGGGGTCGTCGGACGGTGCCCACCACGGCACGGCTGGAGGGGCCGGCCAGTCGCGGGCACGCGCGACCGCCAGCAGCGCGTCCACGGCGCCGCGCACCCCGGTGCGGTCGTCGTCCCGGCGGTGCAGCAGCGACCACGTCCAGAGCGGCACCGGTTCGGCGACGGGACGCTGACCCAGGCTGGGCGGGAGGGCCACGGTGTGGCGCTTCGGTGACGCGAGCACGGCCGCGCCGATCCTGCGCACGTGGGCGTAGAACGCGTCCCCGGTGATGCCGCCGTCGTCGATGGACACGACGCGGGCGCCGGTGGCGGCGGCGAACTCCTTGGCGTATCGATTCCACGATGACCATGCCGACTCGTCCGCGTCTACGAGCACGCTGATCCGTTGCGCCACAATGGGTTCCGTCGAGCTGAGGCCCGGGCCGACGGCGTGCAGCGGCTCGGTCCGCAGCAGGTGTGCCGTCAGACCCCGCTCCTCGGCCTGGCTCGCGGTGACCCACGCCAGCGCGATGTCGAGGGTGCCCTCGGCCACCCGGTCGGCCTGGGCGTGCGACGGCAGCACCCAGTCGTCGAGCCGCAGGTCCGCCGCGCTCCCCAGCAGGGTGGTGATGTCGTCGGGAAGCCAGCTGACGTAGCCCAGGCGCACCGGCGCGCTGCACGCGCCCGCCCGCTGCAGCCGGGCCCTGGCGTCGTCGGCCAGCGACAGGATCCGGCGCGCGTCCGGAAGGAGGGTGCGTCCGGCCTCGGTCAGCCGGACGCTGCGCCGGTCCCGCACGAACAGGCCGGCGCCCAGCTCGCGCTCCAGCGCGATGATCTGTTGCGACAGGGCCGGTCCGGAGATGTGCACGCGTTGCGCGGCTCGGCCGAAGTGCAGCTCCTCGGCGACGGCCACGAAGTAGCGCAACTGCCGCAGTTCCATAGGCGGAGCCTAGACCGCGCGGCCGACCCCATCCGGTCGAGGCGGGGCCAGGCTGATCGCCGCCGTTTCGTCGGTCAACTGCTTGCCGATGGCCCGGATCTGCCGCGCCGACAACGGACACAGCGGGTGCACGGCCACCATGAGGGCGACGTGTCGTTCGTCGAAAACCGGTGCGGCGATGGTCACCACGGGTTGCTTGCGGCGACCCGGGTTGTCGTCGGAGAGGAACCCTATGGTGGTGAACTCGTCGAGCAACTGATCCACGATGTGCCGCACCGGCGTGGGCATCTCAGCGCTGTCCAACGTGCCGACCACCTGCACCGCCTGGGCGAGCGCGGGCGTGGTCCAGTCGACGTCGAATCCCCGCTCACGGGTGTGCTGCAGCACCCGTTCCAGGCGCCGGGTGCGATCGGGGTTGTTGCCGACGCCACGGCGGATCCACGCGCGTTGTTCCTCCTCGTCGTCCCAGGCGGCGAGCGCCACCCCGAAGGGCGGGGCGTAGGGGATGCGGTCGCCAGGGATTCCGGACGGCGGGGCGGCGGGCTGGCCCTCGAATGCGGTGACCACCAACGAATCCCCGAATCGCTCGACCACGGAGCAGCCGTAGCCGATCTGCCGCGACAATCGCAGGGCCGCGGAACGGGCCGCATGCGCGAGCGGCCGGGCGGTGTCGGTGCGCGCCGCCACGACGGCCAGCGCGGGGCCCAGCGTGAACGTCTTGGCGACCGGATCGCGGCTGGCCCACCCCCGGTCGCACAGCGTCTTGAGGATCGCGTGCGCCGTCGCCTGCGTGAGATCGAGCTCGCGCACGATGTCGGAGAACCGCAGCCGCGCGTTTGAAGACCGGGCCAGGAGCTCGACGACGTCGAGCACCCGGGCGGTCGGCGCAGACGTCGCTCCCCGAATGGCTTGACTCCCCTGCCGCACGCTTTAGAGTGAGACGAACATTCGAGAGTCTATATCGAGTATTCGAGAAAGTAACTGTGTTGCGCGCTGCGGTGAAGACCTGCCATGACCGAACGTGATGACCGCCAGGACATCTCCGAATTGCTGGTGCGCTACGCCACCGGGATCGACCGGCGCGACTGGCCGCTGTTTCGCACGGTGTTCACCGCGGACTGCCAGCTCGACTACGGCGTGATCGGGTCGTGGACCGGGGTCGACGCCGCCACGGACTTCATGGCACAGGTGCACGCCTTGGCGGGACACACGCTGCACCGCCTGACCAACCAGGCGATCACGGTCGACGGCGACACGGCCACGGCGCGCACCTATCTCGACGGCCTGATCATGGCCGCCGACAACGACTCCGGCGTCAACGCGATCGGCTTCTACGACGACGAGATCGTGCGCACCCCCGACGGGTGGCGCATCGCCCGCCGGCGCTACACCCAGGTGCGCCTGACGACGGTCGGGGCCGGCGAATGACGTTCGCAGCCAAGTACGGACCCTGGGCGGTGGTGGCCGGGGCCTCAGACGGGGTGGGCGCGGCGTTCGCCCGCGGCCTCGCCGAGCGCGGCGTCAACGTGGTGCTCATCGCCCGCCGGCAAGCCGTCCTCGAGGACGTCGCGGCCGGGATTCGCGACGACACGTCGGCGTCCACGCGGACCCTCGCCATCGATCTCGCCGAACCGGGTGCGGCGGCGGCGATCGCCGCGGCGACAGGCGACCTCGCGATCGGCTTCCTCGCGTACTGCGCGGGGGCCGACCCGAACTTCGAGCCGTTTCTCGCCAACCCGATCGAAACCGCCGAGGCGCTGGTGCGACGCAACTGCATGGTGCCGATGCAGCTGTGCCACCACTTCGCCGCCGGCATGGTCGAGCGGGGGCGCGGCGGGATCGTGCTGTTCGGGTCGGGCGCCGGCCTGGCCGGGGGGGCCAACATGGTGGCCTACGGCGCGTCGAAGGCGTTCGACATGGTCTTCGCCGAGGCGCTGTGGGCCGAGTTGCACGACAAGGGGGTCGACGTCCTGGGCCTCATCCTGGGGAAGACCGATACGCCCGCCCTGCGGCAACTCGAACACAGCCGCGGGCAGATCGGTTCGCTCGACGAGGTACCGCCAGGCGCGGCCGCCGTGGCGGACGTCATCGCCGAGGCCTTCGAGAACCTGGGCAACGGACCGACCCTGATGGTCGGCGACATGATGCGCGCCGCCGAACAAATGTTGGCCTCGCTAACCCGCAACCAAGCCGTCGCACTGTTCGCCCAGGCCGCGGCCGCCGCCATGGGGCCGGGGAAATAGCGGGAACCTCGCCCGCCCGCGGCTCGTCGTACTGCGTAGGAACCTGATTCCGGGCCCAAAGGTTTGCCAAACTTCGGAATCTGGGTGCCCTAACTTTTCGCTGGCGCCCCCCTGGCCAGCAAAGATGATTGCCGGCGCCGAGCCATCTTCGGCTGTCGACCACGTTGCTGGCGACGGGCTGCGCGGGTAACTTGGGTAGGCGGTTCGGCATGGCAAACCTAACCTCACTACGTCGGTACAGTCGCCACCCCTCCGTATCGAAGGATGACGATGCTCGCCACAGACAGGCCCGCCGCGGTCACCACGGCAGAACGCTCCCGGCGGCGCACCCTGACCCGGTCCGGACTGATCACCGCGGCGTTCGTCGCACCGGCGCTGGTGATCCGCGTCGCCGGGTTGCACCCCGACCCGGTCATCGCCCTCATCACCTTCGGCGCCGCGGTGGTGTCGGCCAGCTTCCTGCTGGCCTGGGCGGCCGAAGCCGCGCAGATCGATGTCTCCGGCGGGATGGCGACCGCGGTGCTGGCGCTGATCGCGGTGCTGCCCGAGTACGCCGTCGACCTGTATTACGCGTACGTGTCCGGCCACAACGCGGATTACACGCAATACGCCGCCGCCAACATGACCGGGTCCAACCGGCTGCTGATGGGTCTCGGTTGGCCCGTCGTCGTACTGGTCAGCATCGTGGTGGCGCGCAAGGCCGGCAACGCGAAGGCCACCGGCTTGGCGCTGCAACCGACCAATCGCGTCGAACTCGGATTCCTGCTGATCGCCGGCGTCATCGCGTTCGCGATACCGGCGAGCGGCCAGATCCACTTCGGTCTGGGCTTGGTGCTGTTGGCGTGGTTCGGGTTCTACCTCTACAAAGTGAGCCACGGCGACGTGGAGGAGCCCGACCTGATCGGGACCGCCGCCGCCCTGGGGGAGCTGCCCGATCGCGGGCGGCGGATCGTCGTGGTCGGGCTCTTCCTGGCCTCCGGCGCGGTGATCCTGTTGTGCGCCAAGCCGTTCGCCGACAACCTCGTCGCCGCAGGTACCGAGCTCGGCATCGACCGCTTCCTGCTGGTTCAATGGCTCGCCCCGCTCGCTTCCGAGGCCCCGGAGTTCATCGTCGCGACCATCTTCGCCGCCCGGGGCAAGGGCACCGCGGCCATCGCCACCCTGATCTCCTCCAAGGTCAACCAGTGGACGCTGCTGATCGGGTCCCTGCCGGTCGCCCACCTGCTGGGCGGCGGCGGATTCTCGCTACAGCTCGACCAGCGTCAGGTGGAGGAAGTGTTGCTCACGGCCACCCAAACCATGATGGGGGTGGCGCTGTTGTTGGCGCTGCGGTTCCACCGCGCCGCGGCGTGCACGCTGTTGGGCCTGTTCGTCGTGCAGTTCCCCATCGCCTCGACCCATGGCCGGCTGCTGCTCTGCGGCGCCTACACCGCGGTGGCCATCGTCGCGCTGATCCGAAACCGGCGGCATCTGGCGGCCACCGTGCGGGCGCCGTTCTTCGGCACGGCAATCCGCCACAGCGGCCATCCCCACCATCAGGTGCCGGACCCCTAACTGCCCGCGGCCACCCCCCGTATACCGTCCAGATATGAATCAAGTGTCGGTGATCACGGGCGGCGCGGGCGGCATGGGCCTGGCCACGGCCAAAGTCGTCGGACGAGACCACACCGTCGTCCTGTGCGACGTCAGGCGGGACCGGCTCGCCGCGGCGGCCGCCGCCCTCGACGAACTCGGAATGACGCACACGGCCGTCGATTGCGACGTGACCGACCGGCGGGCGGTCGCCGACCTGCTCGACACCGCAACCAATCTCGGGACGCTCACCTCGGTCATCCACACGGCGGGCGTGAGCCCCAGCATGGGCACGGCCGACTATGTGATGCGGACCAACGCGCTCGGCACGCTCAACGTCAACGAGGCGTTCTACGCGGTGGCCGGCGAGGGCTCGGCGATCGTCAACGTGGCATCGATGGCCGCTCACCTGCTGCCCGCGGAAATGGTTCCGGTGGACCGCTTTTCGCTGGCGCTGAGCGACGTCGACGGGTTCATGGCCGCGATGACGACGGCCTGCGACATCGCGCCCGAGGAGGCGCGGCCCGGTCTCGCCTACGCCGTCAGCAAGAGCTTCGTCAAGTGGTATAGCCAGTCCCAGGCGGAGCGGTTCAACGCCCGCGGGTTGCGCATCGTCTCGGTGTCGCCGGGCTCCATCGACACCGAGATGGGCCGGCTCGAGGAACAGGCCGGCGCCGGAGCGATGGTCACCAACGCCGCCGTCCCGCGGTGGGGCCGGCCCGAGGAGATGGCCGACCTGCTGGCGTTCTGCGCCAGCGACAAGGCGGGTTACCTCACCGGCACCGATATCCTCAACGACGGTGGCGTGATCGCCTCGATGGCCGAGCGGGCCAGGGTGGCCGCCGCGGGCTGAGAATCCCGGCGTCAGACCAGGTAGTAGAGGTCCGCGTGCGGTGCGAGCTCGGGCGCGGTCGTGAACGGCGCCTTCACGTTCAGCGCGGCCAACTTGTTGTGCGCGTAGCGCACCGCTTTCAGGGTCGCCGAGAATTCCTCGTCCTCCTCGGGGAAGACCTGTTCGGCGGGGAACCAATGCCGGAAGCCGACATTGTTCAAGACGCCGAGCGTGTCCGGGCGCACCCCGGCCAGCAGAACCGTCACACCGTGTGCGGTCTCGTTGCGCAGGAAATGCTCGATGCGCTCGATGCAGACGACATCGGGATGGCGCACGCGTTTGAGGCGCAACACCACGAACGTGATGCCGTCGGCGGCGACCCGCCGGCTGATCTCTGACAGGTAACGGTCAAGTTCCGGGGCGGCCCCGAAGAACAACTCCCCTTCCAGGTCGTAAATGACTATCGACGGGTCCACCGAGTCACCGGAGATACGTTCGCGCACAACACGTTCGGGCGTGACGATGAGTTCCCTTGCCTTAAGCTTCGCCGCGCGGGGAACGAACAGCAGGATCGACAGGACCACGCCGAGCAGGACGGATTTGTCGAGGTCGATCGCTACACCGGTGAAGGCGGTGACTGCGACCAGCCCCGCGTCATACTTCGACGCCTTGAGCGTATAGATCAGGCGCTTGAAGTCTACGAGCCGCGCGGCCGTGACGAGCAGCAGTCCGGCCAGCGCCGGCTGCGGGACGTACCGCAGCAGCGGCGCGAACAACAGGAGCGCCGCGGCTACCGTTGCGGCCGCGACGACCCCGGAGAGGCGGGTGCGGGCACCGGACTGGAAGTTGATGGCCGAGCGAGACAGTGAGCCCGAACCCGGCAGGCTCTGAAAGAAGCCGCCGGCGAGGTTGGCCAGGCCTTCGGCCATGATCTGCCGGTTGTAGTCGATCTGCTGATTGGTTTGGTAGGCAATGGCTTTGGCGATCGAGAGCGCCTCGATGATGCCGACGAAGGCGATTGCCAGCGCACCCGTCGAAAGGTGCGGCAACCAATCGGCATGCACCTCGGGGACATGCGCCGTGGGCAGACTGCGCGGAATTTTCAGCGCCACCGCGACGGCGGTGTGCCCGTTCGGGCCGGGAGCCGACCAGCCGGCCAGATAGGCGATCACGGCGGTCACGATCAGCACGGCAAGCATATCGATCTGCGGCCATCGGTAGCGCTGCACCAGCTTTCGTAACACAAGCGCCAGTACCACCGCCGCGGTGCTCAGCGTCAGGGCGCGGTAGTTGATGTGGTCACCGTGCGTCAACGTCAGCCACACGCGGCGCAGGACCTGCATGTGGCCGTTGCCCTTGTCCCGCACGCCGAGCGCATTTCCCAGCTGCCCGATGGCAAGCAGAAACGCCGCGGCGGCCATGAAGCCGATGATCACCGATTCGGAGATGTAGCGGGTCAGGTTGCCGAGCCGGAACAAGCTGATCACGATCTGGAACGCCCCCACCAGCACTGCCAGCAGGAACAGCCCCTCGAACAGTTCTGTGGCGTTCTCCGAATCGATGAAGGCGAGCGCCGTGAACACCAGCAGCGAGATAGCACTCGTCGGGCCGTTGATCAGATGCGACGACGACCCGAAAACCGAGGCGACGATCGTCACCACGATCGCCGAGTACACACCGAACCGCGGATCCACCCCGGCGATCAACGCGTACGCCATCGCCTGCGGAAACGAGATTGCGGCCACGGTGAGCCCGGCGATCAGATCGTGCCGCCCCTTCACCAGGTCGTAACTGAAAGCGATGGCCATCGGGTGCTCGTCTTCCACTATGTTCCCGACACCGCGCCGGGCGGGGCGGAGATCGCGTCGAGGATCCCGTTGGACCCGAAGAACTGTTCTCGCGCGTCGGCCCAGTCCTTGGCGATGGCGCCGATCGGGAACAGGGACAGCGGCGGCAGCCGATCCGCGTACCGGGCAAGGATTTCCGGCTTGAACGGCCGATAGCCGTGCTGCGCCACCTGCTCTTGCCCCGCGTCGGTGAACAGGTAATCAAGGTAGGCCTTCGCGTAGCTGGCGGTCTTCGCGTCAGTGACGTTGGCGTCCACCCATGCCACGGCGGGCTCGGCGAGGATGCTGACCGGTGGGTAGACGAGCTCGAGTTCGTCCCTGTTGGCCGCGACCTCACGCAGCGCCTCGTTCTCCCACGTCAGCTGCACGTCACCGACCCTTGCCAGCGCAAAGCTGTCGCCGGCGCTGCGCGCCCCGGCGTCGGAGACCGCCACGTGACGCAACAGCGTCCGCACGTAGTCGGCCGCCGCTGCCTGGCTACCGCCGCGGGTGGTCACCGAACCCCAGGCCGCCAGCACGCTGAGCTGCCCGTTGCCCGAACTGCGCGGGTTGGGGGACACGACCGCCACGTCGCCCTTGATCAGGTCGGGCCAGTCGTGCACGGCCTTGGGATTGCCCTTGCGGACCACGAAGACGATCGTCGACGTGTACGGCACCGAGTTGTTCGGTAGCCGATGTTGCCAGCCCGATGCGATCAGGCCCCGCTTGCTCAACGTGTCGATGTCGCTGACCAGCGCCAGCGATACCACGCTGGCCTTCTGACTGCCGTCCAGCACACTGCGCAACTGCCACCCCGACCCGCCGTGAGATTCCTTGATGTCCAGAGTGATTCCGGTGCGCGCGCGATATTGCGGAACGAACGTCCGGTCTATGGCGGCGTAGAGCTCGCGCGTCGGGTCGTAGGAAACGTTGAGGATCCGGTTGGCCGCCTGGGGAGAAGCGTTCTTAACCGCGACCGCCCCGGCCGCCACGACTATCGCCACGACGCCGAAGACAGTAAGCCAGTTGACCCGCAACCGCGAGAGTGCCGGACGCACGTCTAGCATCCAGGCGTCCTCCCGCGGCAATGGCCCGGGCGAGTTCGCCTGGCGCCAAACTTTTTAAGTAGGTTAACGATCGGCCCGTTCGGGCGCAGCGGTGAGAATCAGCCTGAAAATAATTGCGCGCATGGTCGGGCAGTCGAAAGCGCACCGCGGCCCCGGCACAGCTACCTATGCTGAGCGGATGCCGCAACGGGTGCTACGTGAACGCCTGATCGATCTCGAGGTCCCGGACCAGGACGAGGCGCGCGGCCGCGCGCTGCGCAAGACGGTGCCGCGCCGCACGCTCGCGCAGCTGACACCATCGCAGAAGTCCGCCACCGAAATCCTGGTGGCCCAAAACGCCGGGCGGCTGCGCGAACTCGTCCCGCTGCGGTTCGCCCGGATGCTCGCCGACCCGTTCTCGTTCTATCGCGGTTCGGCCGCCGTGATGGCCGCCGACCTGGGCGCCAGCCCGTCGAGCGGGATCGAAGTGATGTGTTGCGGAGACGCCCACGTGTCCAACTTCGGCATGTACGCGGCGCCGCACCGCTCAATAGTGTTCGACCTCAACGACTTCGATGAGGCCGCAGTCGCCCCGGCGGAATGGGACGTCAAGCGCCTGATCACCAGCGCGATCATCGGCGGGCGCCACGCGGGGTATCCCGCCAAGGCCATCCGCCGCTGCGTCGGGCAGGCGTTACTCGGCTACCAAACCAGCCTGCAGGCGATGCTCGCGATGGACGTGCTGGACCGCTACTACCTGCGGGTGGAACCGGAGCGGCACGCCGGCACCGTGTCCAAGGGCCTGCTCGGCGTGATCCAGAAGACGACGTCCCGGGCGCGCAGCCGGACGTCGGCGCGCGTCTTCAAGCAGCTCACCGAGATCGGCGCGGACGGGACAACGCGGCTGCGGGAGGCGCCACCGGTTCTGCAGCACGTCGACGAGGACGCCGAAGCCGTGCTGATGGAGTCGATTCAGGAATACCTGTCCACCGTTCCCGCCGACATCGCGCTGCTGCTGTCGCACTTCCGCGTCACCGACGTGGCGTTGCGGGTGGTCGGCGTCGGCAGCGTGGGAACCCGGTGCTTCCTGGTGATCCTGGTGGGCCCCAACGGCACCCCGCTCATCCTGCAGATCAAGGAGGCGACCCGATCGGTGCTCGACGAATACGGCGGCTGGCCTCAGCCGGCCATGCTGGGCGCGGCCGTCGAGGCGAAGGGCCAGGGCATGCGTGTCGTCGACGGCCAGCGAATCCTGCAGGCGATGTCGGACGTGTTCCTCGGGCCGACCCGCAAGGACGGGCGTGACTACTACGTCCGGCAGTTCCATGACATGAAGGGCACCATCGACACCGAGGGCATGGCGGCCTCCACGTTCAGCGACTACGTCGCCGCCTGCGCGGTGCTGTTGGCGCGCGCCCATTCGCAGAGCGCGAACGCGTCGTTGCTGCGCGGCTACGTCGGCGCCGGCGACATGGTGCAGGCCGCGGTGGCCGAATGGTGTTACGCCTACGCCGACAAATCGCTCGACGATTTCCACCAATTGAAGGCCGCGGCCGCGGCCGGCGACATCGAGGTCGCCGCGGATCCCGCCCGGTAACGCGGACCGCCCGTCCCGGTTCCAGACAGCTGATTCGGCAGAAAGGCGGCAGCAGTCGATGCGAAGCCGCGCGGCCATCCTCTACGAGTACGGCCACCCGTGGACGGTCGAGGAGTTCGAGCTGGATCCGCCGAAGGCGGGCGAGGTGATGGTGCGGCTGGCGGCCACCGGGCTCTGCCATTCCGACGAACACATCCGCCAGGGGAAGCTGGCCGCGCCGCCGGAAACGTTGCGCGCCCTGGGATTACCCGCCATGTCACCGACGATCGGTGGGCACGAGGGCTCCGGCGTGGTCGTCGATGTCGGGCCGGGCGTCGCCGGGTTCGCGCCGGGCGACCACGTGGTGACCTCCTTCGTCGCGGTGTGCGGCCAATGCCGGTGGTGCGCCTCGGGGATGCAGTACCTGTGTGACATGGGATCGGGAACGTTGTCGCCGGGCATGCCGACGGACGGCACCTTCCGCCATCACACCGTCGACGGGCGCAACCTCGGCCACGTGTCGAAGATCGGCGCGTTCGCCGAACACACTGTGGTGGCGGCCAATTCGCTGGTGAAGATCGATCCCGACCTTCCTCTGGTGCCCGCCGCCCTGCTGGCCTGCGCGGTCCCCACCGGGTTCGGGTCGGCCGCCCGGCGGGCCGGCGTGCGCGGCGGTGACACCGTGGTGGTGGTCGGCACCGGCGGGATCGGCACCGCCGCCGTCCAGGGCGCCCGCATCAACGGGGCGGCCCGGATCGTCGCGGTCGACGTCAGCGACTTCAAGCGCACCTCCGCCCTCACGTTCGGCGCGACCCACACCGCGGCGACAGCCGCGGACGCGGTCGAGCTGGTCCGCGACCTGACCCGCGGTGTGATGGCGGACGCGGTCGTGGTCTCTCCCGCCGTCATCGGCGAGGCCGACGTCGGGACCGCGCTGGCGCTCACCCGCAAGGGCGGCACCTGCGTGCTGACCGGGCTGCCGTCGCCGGCGTTGGGTTCGATCGCCGTCGCGCTGCAGGACTTCATCCTGATGAACAAGACGCTGTGCGGCACGGTCTTCGGGTCGTGCAACCCCAGGAGCGACATCGCGCTGCTGGCCACGTTGTACCAGTCGGGTCGGCTACTCCTCGACGAGATGATCACCAAGCGCTATCGGCTCGACGACATCAACGGCGCCTACGCCGACCTGAGCGCCGGCCGCCTGATCCGCGGGGTCATCGACTTCGGCCTGGGACAGTAGCCAGTCTCGCGGTCGCAGCCGCCAGGTGCGGCGGGCGTACTCCAGCTCGGTGTAGGGCCACTGGGTGACGATGCGGCCGGTGGGCGAGCGGAAGTAGCTGTCGCACCGGGTCCAGATGGTGCGCTCCAGGTCGGCGGAAAGCTGGTCATTGTAACGCTTTTCGGCCTCGGGGCGCACGTCGAGGTAGCCGCCCCTGCGTGCGATCCGGCTGACCGCGCTGGCGACGAGTCGCGCACCCGCCTCGAGAATGTAGACGATCGAGTTTCCGCCCTGGTTGGTGTTGGGGCCATACAGCATGAAGAAGTTCGGGAAGCCGCTGACCGCGACGCCCAGGTACGCACTCGGCTCGTCGCCCCATCGCTCGTGCAGCCGGCGTCCGCCGATCCCGATGACGTCGATGCCGGACAGATAGCGCGACGTCTCGAACCCGGTGGCCAGCACGATCGCGTCGACGTCGACCGCGCGTCCGGCCGACGTGAGCACCGACGATCCGTCGATGCCGTCGATGGGGTCGGTGATCAATTCGACGTTGTCGCGCTGCAGCGCCCGGTAGAAGTCGTCGCCCAGCAACACTCGCTTGCAGCGGAACGGGTAGTCGGGCGTCAGCTCCCGGCGCAGCCGCCCGTCGGCGACGGTGCGCTCCAGGAACGACGTCGCGACGTGCGTGCGCGCGTCGATGACGGGGTCGTCGGCGAAGGTCGCGGTGTTGTCGTGCTGGAACTTCCAGATCTGCCAGCGGGTGCGGCGGACGGCCAGTGGGTTGCGCCGAAACCTTGCCAATTCCGTTGCGCTGTAGGGGCGGTCATCCTTGGGCACCATCCACGGCGGCGTGCGCTGGAAGACGCTCACCCGGTCGGCGATCTTGGCCAGTTCGGGGACGGCTTGCACCCCGCTGGCGCCGGTGCCGATGACGGCCACCCGCTTGCCCGCCAGGTCGACGCCGTGATCCCAGTGCGCGGTGTGCATGAGCGTGCCGGTGAAGTCGGCCAGTCCCGGAATGTCGGGAAGCCTTGGGGAGCCGAACAACCCGACGGCGCACACGACGACGTCGGCGGTCAGGGTGGATTCGCGCCCCGCCCGGTCCAGCCGGCAGTCCCACGCCACGCCGTTCCAGCGGACCGAGCGCACCCGGGTGCCCAGCACCAGGTGCCGGCGCAGGTCGAAGTCGTCGGCGACCGACTCGAGATAGGCCAGGATCTCGGGCTGCCGCGCGTAGGTACGGGTCCAGGATTTGTTGGGCGCGAACGAGAACGAGTAGAGGTGGCTCTGGATGTCGCACGCGGCGCCGGGATAGGTGTTGCGCCGCCAGGTGCCGCCTACCCCGTCGTCGCCCTCGATGATCACCAGGTCGTCGATGCCGGCGCGGCGCAGCGCGACGGCGGCGGCCAGCCCACCGAAGCCGGCACCGATGATCGCCACCTTGGGCGGGCGCCCGCGGCGGGTCGCGGCCCGCAGCCGGCCGAGACTGTAGCGCCATCGGGCCCGCCGGCTGGTCACCGCCCGGCCTCGCCGCCGCGAATCAGGTAGCCCTCCAGGCGACCGTCGCCCCGCCACTCGCGCAGCAGGTCGGCGTACTCCGTGGGCGCGCCGAAGAAGAAGCTGCCTTGTCGGGTCTTGTTGTCCGCCTTGCCCTCCCGGTTGTAGTAGCCGGGGGTGCACGTTTGCGCGCGTTCGGCGCTGGCAGCCGACCGGGCGACGACCGTGTCGACCCAGGCGGACTCGGCGGCGGGAGCGGCCTCGACTTCGCTGACCCCGTGCCCGAGCGCCCACGCGATGATCCACGCGGCGTGGGTAGCCTGCACGTCCAGCAGGTAGGGGAAGTTCACCGTCAGACCCGCCTGCGCGATGCTCTCGATGAAGCAGTTCGGGAACTTCGTCGTGCACAACCCCTGGAAGGTGCGCACCCCGTCGCGCCAGTGTTCGGTCAGCGACACCCCGTCGCGGCCGATCAGCTCGAAGCCCGTCCGACGGCAGTAGTCGGTGCCCACCTCGAAACCCGTTGCGAAGATGAGGCAGTCGAGCTCGTAGGGCACGCCGTCGACCACCACACCCGACTCGGTGATGCGCTGCACGCCACGGCCGCGGGTGTCGACCAGGGTGACGTTGTCGCTGTTGAACGTCTGCAGGTATTCGTCGTGGAAGCAGGGTCGTTTGCAGAAGTACCCGTACCACGGCTTGAGCGCCTCCGCGGTCGACGGATCGGCGACGATGCCGGCGACCCGCGCCCGGATTTCCTCCATCTTGGCGAAGTCCGCGATCTCGATGTCGCGGCCACGCTGCGCCGGGTCGACGACGCCGTCGCCGTCGTGGCGCATCACCGGCAGCTTGCGCGTGATGCTCGTCCAGGCGTCGTCGACCAGGTCTTCGTCGGCCTGGCCGCCGGCGGTGAGGATCTGGAAGTTCTCGATGCGCCTGCGCTGCCAGCCCGGCCGTAATGTGCCGGCCCACAGGGGATCCGTCGCACGGTTGGCCCGCACGTCCACCGACGACGGCGTGCGCTGGAAGACGTGCAGCCGCCGCGCCGCCCGGGCGAGGTGCGGGACGCATTGGATCGCCGTGGCCCCGGTACCGATGATCCCGACGCGCTTGTCGGCGAGGTGCTCCAGGTTCTCCCCGGTGTAGGCATAGTCCCACCGGCTGGTGTGGAACGCGTGGCCGCGAAACGCGCCGAGGCCCTCGATGCCGGGCAGCTTGGGTTTGGCCTGGTAGCCATTGGCCATGGACACGAACCGGGCCCGCATCTCGTCGCCGCGGTCGGTGCGGATGATCCAGCGCGATCCTTCTGCATCCCAACGTATCTCGCGTACGTCGGTGCTCAGGCACGCGTCGCGGTAGAGGTCGTAGTGCCGGGCGATCCGCTGGCAATGAGCGAAGATCTCCGCCCCCTTGGCGTACTTTTCGGTCGGCAGGTAGCCGAGTTCCTCCAGCAGCGGCATGTACACGTAGGACTCGACGTCACAGGCGATTCCCGGGTACCGGTTCCAGTACCACGTCCCGCCCACGTCGGCCGCCCTGTCGATCAGCCGCACGCTGTCGACACCGAGCTGACGCAGCCGCACCCCCGTCAACAGCCCGCCGAACCCGGCGCCGATGATGGCCACGTCGACCTCGTCGGTCAGCGGCTCGCGGTCGAAAGTCCCGTCCGTCCAGGGGTCTTCGGCGAAGTGGGCGAAGGCCCCGGTCGTCTCCACGTACTGCGCGATGCCGTCCGGGCGCAGGCGACGTGCGCGCTCTTCGGCGTACCTGCGTCGCAGCGCGTCGACGTCGAATCCCACGCCAACGGTTTCAGTCACGGACACGATCCTCTCGCGCGCCCGACTATATAATCAATCGCTTGATCACATCAAGGGTCCTGTCGCAGCTTTCTCCGCCTGCCCGCAGCTACTGCAGGCCCCGGGCTAAGCAACGTTCCCCGGATCAACTTCTTCGCCGCGGCCAGCGCGGCGTGATAGTCCCGGGGCGGGGACGTGGCCGCCAGTTCGGTCAACCCATAGATGAGCGCGTAGACGGCCTCGATGATGCCGTTGCGGTCGGCCCGGTGCGCGAGCTCGCCCCGGCGGTAGGCATCGTCGACGACGCCCTCGATGATCCCGCGAAACACCTGGAATTCGGCCGCGAGCCGCGAATCGCGGGTGACGGCGCCCTCGGCGCGGATCACCCACTCGAAGGCGGCCAGATCGGGATACTCGCGCATGAGCCGGCCCGATTCGTCGAGCACCGCCTCGATCCGGTCGACGGCGGTCCCCGGGCGCGCGGCGGCCGCGCGCAGCCGCGGCAGCGCGACGTCGGTCCGCGCCGCTATCGCGGCGTTGATCAGCTCCGCCTTGTTCGGAAAGTAGTTGTAGAGGCTGGCGCTGGTGACGTTCGCGGCCCGGGCGATCTCACGGATGGTGGCGCCCGCGTACCCGAATTCGGCCACGCAGCGCATGGTGGCAACGACGATCCGCTGCCGCGTCTCCTCGCCGCTGGCGCCGACCGGACGTCCCCGTTGCGCCCGCGTCACCGTGCTGTCCTCACTCACGCGTCCCGTCCGCCGGCTCCCGGTCCCCGACACGGTCGAATATAATCGAGTGATCGATTAGTTCCGGCTTCGCCGCGGAGGTGCGTAGTGCGTGATGTACGGAGCTGCGGCGGGCTTCCCGCCGCATGAGCGTCACGCCGCCGCAATTGGGTCGGCCGGTGGGTGCCGACGGTGAGCAGACCCGGGCCCGCATCATCACCGCCGCGATGCGATGTGTGGCCGAGAATGGCTATTCGCGCACCACGATTCGCGAGATCGCCCGGGCGGCCGACGTCACCAGCGGCAGTCTGTACCACTACTTCCCGAACAAGTCCGAATTGCTGGACGCGGCCGTCGAGGACATCGAACGCATGGCGGTGCCGCGGCTGCGAGCCGCCGCCGCGGGTCCCGGCGGCGTGGTCGATCGCCTCGCGGCGGTGCTGGACGAGGCGAGCCGGCTGATGCGCGAGCATCCGCATCTGGCCGCATTCGATCGCGCGGTCCGCGCCGAAAGCAACGAGCACCCGGTTCGCGGCCGACCGGAGTATCCCGGGCTGAAGGCGTTGCGCGGCGCCGTCGCCGAGATCATCGGGGACGCCCGAACCCGGGGCGCGCTGCCCGCCGACACGGACGTGCGGGCCACGGTCGACGCCATCTACGCGCTGACTCGCGGGCTGACGGAGCGGGCGGCCAGTCTGGGCCCGGAGGCGTACGCGGCCACGCTCGCCTCCGCGAAGGACTTGGTCAGGGGGACGCTTTTCGTGCGCGCGGCCGGTGTACGGCGATGAGCCTGCTCACCGCGTTGCGGCTGAACATGACCAACATCGCCGACCCCACGGCGCGCCAGGCCGCCCGTTACCAGGCGGCGCTGGACATGGCCGAATTCGCCGATCAGCGCGGGCTCACCGCCGTCAGCGCGGAAGAACATCACCTGGCCGCCACGAGTTGGCTTCCGTCACCGCTGATTTTGGCGGCCGCCATCGCCGGGCGGACGCGCACCGTGCGCATCAGCATCAACGCGCTGATCATCCCGCTCTATGACCCGATTCGGTTGGCCGAGGACATCGCCGTACTGGACAACATCAGCCAGGGCCGGTTCAGTTTCGTGGCCGGCATGGGTTACCGACCGGAGGAATATCGCGCCGCCGGCAAGGACTGGGCGCGACGGGCCGAGTTGATGGACCGCTGCTTGACGGTTTTGCTCAAGGCGTGGAGCGATGAACCCTTCGATCATGACGGGCTGCTGATCGACGTCACACCGAAGCCGCACACCCGTCCCCATCCGGTGTTCTTTGTCGGCGGCATGAGTGCCGCGGCGGCCCGGCGCGCGGCGCGCTTCGGGCTTCCGTTTTCGCCACCGATGGCGATGCCCGAAGTGGAAGCGGTCTATGAGCGGGAGCTGCGCGACCGCGGTACGACGGGTTTCGTCTATCACCCCGAGAGCGGAAGCAGGGTGACGCTGTTGCACGCCGACCCCGACGAAGCCTGGTCTTGTTACGGCGCTTTCATCATGAACGAGGCCGCCGAGTACAGCGGCTGGAAGCGCCCGGGGGTTCCGCGGCCCAACGAGGCCGGCGCCACCTCGATCGAGGACCTGCGCCGGCTCAACCATGTCGAGATCCTCACCCCCGCCCAGCTGGTCGATCAAATCCGCGCCGGGAGAAGGGAGGTCGTGATGAACCCCCTCATGGGTGGCCTACCGATCGACGCCGGATGGGCAAGCCTGCACTTGTTGACGGATGACGTTCTTCCCCACGTGTGACGTTCACTGCCGCAAGCGAATCGCCCAGTGTCCATAGTGCGACCCCGATCAGCACCAAGTCCTTGAGCAGGAACTGACCGGGTTTGGCCGAGAGCACGGGAAGGCCCGCGGAATGGGTGACGACCACCCCGGGCGTGGTGAACAAGAAACTCAGCGTCCCCAAGAAGAGCACCACCGCCAGCGCGCTACCGGCCGCCGACGCGCGCGGCCATACCGGCCGCAACGCAATCAGCAGCGCCGCAACGATTTCCATCGTGCCCAGCCCTCGCGCGACCGTGGTGGCGCTGACCACGTCGTACATCCAGCTCATCAGCGGGCTGTGTTCGATGAGCACGCGGGCTTCCATTTTCACGTACTTGCCGAAGCCGATCCATGCCAACACGACGACCAGGCCATAGCGGCTGATGAGGTGCCCGCACCGGATCAGCCGTTGCGCCAACGGTTTTGCGCCTGGTTCGTTTCCGGTCACGTACTGAGCACGAGCGCGCGCGGCCCCGAGTTCACTCGAGGCCGTTCAGGGCTTCGATGATGTCGGCGACCTCGGTGCGGGTGGTGTAGTCGGGATGGACGTCGATCCAGTGGATCGTCCCGGCACGGTCGATGATCGTCACGGTCGGCATCGGCAGCCCGGACGTCCCGTCGGCATTGGCTTCCCGGAGCTCGAGGCCCAGTCCGCGCTGCGCGGCCTGGGCGTCTTCCGACGGTGCGGTGAGTACGCCCAGGGCCGCCGCGACCTGATTGCCTGGGTCGGACAGCACGGTGAAGCTCAACGCGTTCGTCTGCTGCGACGACAATGAGCCGTCTGGTTTTTGCGGGCTGATGGCCACCAGGGCGACATCGCGCTGCGCCAGCAGCGGCACCAAATGCTCCTGGTAGGCGCGCAGGGTCAGATTGCAGTAGGGGCACCATGCGCCGCGGTAGAACACCACCACCGCACTGCGCCCACCGACGCTCTCGGCCAGGGTGGTGGGTTCGCCGCGCACGTCGAGGAGCTGCCCGTCAGGCATCGGGGTGCCGGTCGCGGCGACGCCGGACGGCACGCCACCGTCCCGCAGCCGCGCCTGCTCGGCACCGAAGGTGTCAGCGATGTCCTGGGGCAGCCGGCCTGCCATCTCCTGCTGGAATCGCGCGACCCGCTCGGCGATGGTCGAATGTTGGGTGTCGGCGGTACTGGTCATGAGGTCCTCATCCCTGGCATGTGTGCCGGCTTGGCGCACAACGACTTCCGGCACCGGCTCGTGACATTTGCGACCAGCATGCGTAATGCAAAATGGAGTGTCAACTCCAAAACGGGTAGATTGCGGTGGTCGCTCCGCAGAAAGGGGGCTCCATGGCGCCGGTCCCGTACGACAAATTGACCACGAAGGGCCGCGCGACCCGCGCGCGGATCGTGGCCGCCGCTTCGGAGTTGATGCTGCGGCGCGGTGTCGCGCGCACGACCATCGAGGACATCCAGGAAGCCGCGTCCATCAGCACCTCGCAGATGTACCACTACTTCGCCGACAAGAGCGACCTGGTGGCCGCCGTCATCGACTTTCAGACCGACCGCGTCCTCGGCGTGCAGCACCTGGGTCTGGACCGCATTGACAGCATCGAGGACCTGTCCCGCTGGCGCGACATCATGGTGAACCTGGTGCGGAGCCTGGGGTGCGCCGGCGGCTGCCCGATCGGCTCGATGGCCAACGAGCTGTCCGAGGCGGATCCCGTCGCACGTGCCCAGCTCGCCCGGTCATTCGCCCAGTGGGAGAACATGATTCACGACGGACTGGCCGCAATCTCTGCGCGCGGCGAGCTGGCCGAGGGAACGGACATCGAGCGCGTCGCATTGGCCATGCTCGCCGGCATTCAGGGTGGGTTGCTCCTCAGCCAGGTGCGTCGCGACACCGCGCCTCTGGAAGCTGCGGTAGACACGATGATCGAACACCTGAGGCGCCTGGGCATGCGGTGAGGCTCATGCCCTTATCCGGCGTGACGATCCCGCAACCGGGCCAGCGTCGCCTCGATACCCGCGGCGTTCGCCTTCGTCGCGCCGATCAGGGTGTAGTAGTTCAGCGCGTTCTTGATCGCACCGGCGTCGCGATAGTCGAACGTCTCGGTGACCCGTGTCCGGGTCGGTGACAGCGACTCGAATTCCCACCGCCAGCGGTGGCCCACCGGGTGACGCCATTCGACCAATTCGTCCGGTTTCAGAGCGGTCACCGTGCTGGTGATGCGGTACGGCAGGCCGTACATCCTCATCTTGGTCGAAAACGTCGAGCCGACAGTCAGTTTCGCGGGCGCCTTGATGTTGTCACGCACCGTCCCCGAACCGTCGAGTTCGCTGTGCCGCCGGGGATCGACTGCCATCGCGTACAGCTCGGCGGCCGGAGCGGCCACTTCGACCGACCGGCTCACCTGCCGCGGTCCCGCGTCGACAACGGTGACGTCCACGATGCGTCCCTCCGGTGAGCTGGTAAAGCGAACTCGACGCTACGCTTCGCCGGGGTCATCAGAAAGGACGTCAACAACCGATGAGCCAGTCTTTGCCGGGAAAGGTGGCGCTGATCACCGGCGCCGCGCGAGGGCAGGGCCGGGCACATGCCGTACGCCTGGCCGCCGAGGGCGCCGACATCATCGCGGTCGACATCGCCGGGCCGTTGCCGCCGAGCGTCCCCTACGATTCGCCCACCCCCGACGATCTGGCCGAGACGGCGCGGCTGGTCCGCACCGCGGGCAAACGGGTGATCACCGCGCCCGTCGACGTCCGCGATCTGGACGCCCTCAAAGACGCCGTCGATCGGGCGGTCGGAGAACTGGGCCGCCTCGACATCATCGTGGCCAACGCCGGAATCTGCAGTCCCGCACCCTGGGACCAGATCACGGCTGAGGCGTTTCGCGACACCATCGACACCAATGTGATCGGCACCTGGAACACGGTGATGGCCGGCGCCCCCCACATCATCGACGGCGGTCGCGGCGGATCGATCATCCTGATCGGTTCGGCGGCCGGCATCAACATGCAGTCGTTCATGATCCACTACACGGCCAGCAAGCATGCCGTCGTCGGGATGGCGCGAGCGTTCGCCGCCGAGTTGGGCCGGCACAACATCCGCGTCAACAGCCTCAACCCCGGCGCGGTCGCGACGCCAATGGGTACCGGTCGCATGCGCGAGGCGCTGCAGGCGGCCGCCGACACCTACCCGCATCTGCGCGGGCTGCACAAGCCGCTGCTGCCCGAGGGAATCGCGCAGCCCGAGGACATCGCCGACGCCGTCGCCTGGCTGGCCTCCGACCAGTCCCGGTTGGTCACGGCCACCCAGCTGTCCGTCGACATCGGGGTGGGCTACGTCTGATCCCGGTCCGGACCCATCCCGGCCGCGCCTTCGACACCGTCGACCAGGCACAATGGTGGAGTCCTCGTCGCCTCGGCCGGGTCCGGGTCTTTCCTGACGCCCGTTTGCCCCGGCGGCTCCGCGGGGGAATACCGCGGGGCGATGCGCGCGTTGCGGCGAGGCATACCCCACCCGGGTACGAGGAAGGAAGACCATGGTCACGAGCGAATACCGCGTGGACGGGATGAGCTGCGCCCATTGCGAGGCGGCGGTCAAGGGCGAGGTCGGTCGTCTCCCGGGCGTGGAGCGCGTGGACGTCAGCGCCGACACCGGCAGGCTGGTGATCACGAGTTCTCTTCCCATCGACGCGGCGGCGGTCCTCGGCGCGGTCGACGAGGCGGGCTACGAGGCCGTCTTGGTGGCATGAGCGCGGCGCCGGTGATCCATATCGAGCTGGAGATCGCGGGAATGACGTGCGCGTCGTGCGCCGCCCGGATCGAGAAGAAGCTGAACAGGCTCGACGGTGTCGCCGCGACTGTCAACTACGCCACCGAAAAGGCCGCGCTCACCGTCCCGTCGGGGTATGACCCGCAGCTGCTGATCACCGCCGTCGAACAAGCCGGATACACCGCCGCGCTGCCGCAACCGCGGGAGGAACCCGCCCCCGGCGAATCCGTGGACCCCGGCTCCCTTCGCACCCGCCTGATCATCGTGGGCGTGCTCGCGGGCCCGGTCATCGCCATGGCGATGATTCCCGGCCTGCAATTCCGCTATTGGCAGTGGGCGTCGCTGGTTCTGGCCGCACCGGTCGTCGTGTGGGGCGGTCGTCCCTTCCACGCCGCCGCCTGGGCCAATCTTCGGCACGGCGCCGCCACCATGGACACCCTCGTCTCGATCGGCACGCTGTCGGCGTTCCTCTGGTCGCTGTATGCGCTGTTCCTGGGCACGGCGGGAGAGCCGGGCATGCGCGACGGCTTCGAGCTCACCGCCCGGACCGCCGACGGAACCGGCAACATCTACCTGGAAGTCGCCGCGGGCGTGACCCTGTTCGTCCTGGCCGGCCGGTACTTCGAGCAGCGCTCCAAGCGGACGGCGGGCGCCGCGCTGCGCGCCCTGCTCGAGCTCGGGGCCAAGGACGTGGCGGTGCTGCGCGACGGCGCCGAGACCCGGATCCCCGTGGACCGCCTCGCGGTCGGGGACGAGTTCGTGGTCCGGCCGGGGGAGAAGGTCGCCACCGACGGAGTCGTGATCTCGGGTTCCTCGGCGGTGGACGCCTCGATGCTCACCGGCGAATCCGTCCCCGTCGAGGTCGGCCCGGGCGACGCCGTCACGGGCGCCACCGTCAACGCCGGCGGCCGCCTCGTCGTGCGGGCCACCCGGGTCGGCGACGACACCCAGCTCGCCCACATGGCCAAGCTGGTCGAGGAGGCGCAGTCGGGGAAGGCCGAGGTGCAGCGGCTGGCCGACCACATCTCCGGCGTGTTCGTCCCGGTGGTCATCGGCATCGCCCTCGTGACCCTCGGCGCCTGGCTCGCGCTGGGCCCCTCGCCCGCAGCGGCCCTGACCGCAGCCGTCGCGGTGCTCATCATCGCCTGTCCCTGCGCGCTGGGCCTGGCCACCCCGACCGCCCTGCTCGTCGGTACGGGCCGCGCGGCTCAGCTCGGCGTGCTGATCAAAGGGCCCGAGGTGCTGGAGTCCACCCGCCTGGTCGACACCGTCGTGCTCGACAAGACCGGCACCGTCACCACCGGCAAGATGACGCTGGTCGAGGTGATCAGCGGGCCGGGAACCGACCGCGAGACGCTCCTTCGCTACGCCGGGGCGCTCGAGGACGCCTCCGAACATCCCATCGCGCAGGCCATCGCCCGGGCGGCCAGAGCCGAGCTGCGCGCCCTGCCCGCACCCGAAAATTTCGCCAGCCTGGAGGGCAGCGGTGTGCGGGGCGTCGTCGACGGCCACAGCGTCGTGGTCGGCCGCGCCGGCCTGCTGACCGAGCGGGGCGAACCCCTGGACGCCGCACTGTCTGCGGGCAAGGCGCGGGCCGAGGCGGAGGGCAAGACCGCGGTCGCCGTCGGCTGGGACGGCCGCGCCCGAGGTGTCCTGGTCGTCGCGGACACGGTCAAACCCACGAGCGCCGAAGCGGTCCGGCAGTTCAAGCGGCTTGGCCTCACGCCGATCCTGCTGACCGGTGACAACGGGACCGTCGCGAACCGCATCGCCGGCCAGCTCGGCATCGGAGAGGTCATCTCCGAGACGATGCCCGCCGACAAGGTCGCCGCCGTCAAGCGGCTGCAGTCCGAGGGCAAGGTCGTGGCCATGGTCGGCGACGGCGTTAACGACGCCGCGGCGCTGGCGGCCGCAGACCTCGGGGTGGCCATGGGCACCGGCACCGACGTCGCGATCCAGGCCGCCGACCTCACCGTCGCGCGCGGCGACCTGCGCGCCGCCGTGGACGCCATCCGGTTGTCCCGGCGGACGCTGGCCACCATCAAGGCCAACCTGTTCTGGGCCTTCGGCTACAACGTCGCCGCCATCCCGCTCGCCGCGCTCGGCCTGCTGAATCCGATGCTGGCGGGCGCGGCGATGGCCTTTTCCAGCGCTTTCGTCGTCGCCAACAGCCTGCGGCTGCGCTCGTTCACCAGCGTGACGAACGCCTAGAAGGCCGCGCCCACACGCCGCGACGGCGGCCGGGTGGGTGGGGCCGGTGTGGGATAGTTGTCCTCGACCCACCGCGTTCGAAATGACCACGGGTCCGCCCCCGCGCAGCGACTCAGCAAAGGCAACGACCGTTGGACCAATTCTTCGGACGACTGTCCTTGCTGCATGGCTGGTTCCCGCCGGCCGTGCAGGCATTGACGTTGCTGCTGCTGATCATCGCGATCCAGTGGCGTGCGCGGACCTGGCTCAAGCGGGTGCTGCCCGTGGCCCTGGTCGCGGCCGTCGCGGTGACCGCGCTCGCGTATTGGTACATCACGTCGCTCGGCGTGGCCGGCGACCCGGCGCCGACGGCGCTGTGGGTCTGGATCGCGCTGACCGGCCTGGCCGCCGCGGTGGTGTTGGTGGGCTGGCCGGGTGCACGCTGGTGGCGCCGGGCACTGGCGGCGCTGTCCATACCCCTGTGCGTGTTGTGCGCGGGGCTCGCCCTGAACGGGTGGGTTGGCTACTTCCCCACCGCATTGGCCGCGTGGAATCAGCTGACCTCTGGGCCGTTGCCCAACGAGGTCGACCGGCTGCGGGTCACCGAGATGCAGGTCGCCGGCACCAGGCCCAGCAAGGGCGTGGTGGTGCCGGTCAACATCGACGACAACGCCTCGCACTTCCCCCACCGTCGGGAACTGGTCTACCTGCCACCCGCGTGGTTCAACAGCAATCCGCCGCCTCGGCTGCCGGCGGTCATGATGATCAGCTCCGCCTTCAACACCCCCGGCGACTGGCTGGGTCCCGGCGGGGCCTTCACCGCGATCGACAACTTCGCCGCCGCGCACCACGGGTTCTCCCCGGTCCTGGTGTTCGTCGATCCCACCGGTTCGTTCGACAACGACACCGAGTGCGTCAACGGCAGCCGAGGCAACGCCGCCGACCACCTGACCAAGGACATCGTGCCGTTCATCGTGTCGAACTTCGGCGTCAGCGCCGACCGCGCCAACTGGGCCGTCGCGGGATGGTCGATGGGCGGGACCTGCGCGGTTGACCTGGCCGTCATGCACCCGGAGCTGTTCAGCGCGTTCGTCGACATCGCCGGTGACCGCAGCCCCAATGTCGGCCCCAGGGATCAGACGATCGCCAAGTTGTTCGGCGGCGACCACGCCGCCTGGGCCGCGTTCGACCCGCTTACCGTGATCGCGCGGCATGGTCGCTACACCGGGCTGTCGGGCTGGTTCGACGTCCCGGGGTCGTCGGAGCCGCGCGACGTGGCCGAGGAAGCCAACAGCACCGGAGGCGCTCCCGCCACCGACCCGGCTGCCAACCCGGAAGGTCAGGACGCCGCCGCCAACGCGCTGTGCGCCGCCGCCAGCGCCAACGGCATCGCCTGCGCGGTGGTCAGTCAGCCGGGAAAGCACGACTGGCCGTTCGCCGCGCAGGCGTTCACCGCGGCGCTGCCTTGGCTGGCCTCGACGCTGGCCACGCCGGACGCCGAGCCGGTGCCGCTGCCGCCGTACCGCGGCGAATCACGTTAGTTAACAAAATTCACAGCTGACCCACCCGTAACGCCTCCGACATATTCACCCTGCTAGTGGTACGGTTCGCTGCTGATGGCTGCGATGTTCCGCATGACGGGCGACCCCTCCGCGGGTCGGCTCGGTGCCCACCGTGCCGCAATCCATGTCGAGCCCGTCCCGCCCCGCGCCCCGAGATGAACCGCCGTCAATTCCTGGGTTCGCTCGCGGCGTCGGTCGTCGCCGGCGTGGGCGCCGCCCGCCTGGTGGTCGACCCGCAGCCGCGGACGTTCGCCCAAGTACCGCCGGCTTCGGTCGCGGTATCCGGTCCCGCCGCCCCGACGGCCCTGTTACCGCCTCCACCGCCCGACGCCCGCATCCCGCTGCCCGGCGGCGGCGCGTTGATGAAGATCCCCGGCGAGGGCGATCTGCTGGCACTGACGGTAGACGACGGCGTCAACAGCGAGGTGGTGCGCGCGTACACCCAGTTCGCCAAGGACACCGGGGTGCGGTTGACCTACTTCGTCAACGGCACCTACGACTCCTGGACCGAGAACAAGGAGATGCTGCGGCCCCTGGTCGACAGCGGGCAGATCCAGCTCGGCAACCACACGTGGTCTCACCCCGACCTGACGACGCTCCCGAAAGACCAAATCGCCCAACAGCTCTCCCGCAACGACGAATTCCTCAAGAAGACGTACGGGATCGGCGCGAAGCCGTACTGGCGGCCGCCCTACGCGAAGCGCAACGCCGCCGTCGACGCCGTCGCGGCCGATCTCGGCTACACGGTGCCGACGTTATGGTCGGGATCGCTGTCGGATTCGACGTTGATCACCGAGGACTACATCGTGCAGATGGCCGACCAGTACTTCACCCCGCAGGCCATCGTCATCGGGCACCTCAACCACCTGCCCGTCACACACGTCTATCCCCAACTCGTCGACTTCATCCGCGAGCGCAACCTGCGCACCGTCACGCTCAACGACGTGTTCTTGAAGACGCCGTAAGGTCGGGGATACCGGCGAGGCGCTTATCAAGCGTGGCATGAAGGTACCCCCGATCGCGCTCTTGCGCGCAGATCGGCGACCGACCGCCAGGAGCTGAGAAAGGCCGCGGCGGCTCTGCACCTGGCCGAGGTTCGGGAGGGCGCGTGGATGCGCCCGGATAACCTTGATCCACAACGGTTTCCGATATTTGCGGCCGTCAGGTACCGGCAGTGCACGCGCGTTCACGGGCCCGCCACGGGCATCATGACCGACAGGGTGCGATGGCTGTTTTCCCTCGACGAGTGGGCTGACGAGCCAGGGCCTGTCGATCGCCGTGGTCCGCCACCTTCCCGGGTAACTCAGCTGCAAGCACCGAACAGCGTCTTACGTCGAGAATCGCTTGCCTCAGCGCACGTTGAAGCCCAACGTGCGGTTCACTCGGCCCCTACGATGGTTCTTATGGTTAGTGCAGCCGACATGCCCAGCGACAGTGACCTTCCCGACGTCCCCAACGACAGTGACCTTCCCGACGTCCCCAACGACAGCGACCTACCCGACGTCCCCAACGACAACGACCTACCCGACGTCCCCAACGACGACGACCTACCCGACGTCCCCAACGACAACGACCTACCCGACGTCCCCAACGATGGGTGAGTCCTTCCCGTCGCTGCGCCGTCGTTAGCGGATCTCAACGGCGCTGTGCGGTATGGCGACGCTTTGATGTCACCGACCCGCTCGACGGATGAGCCAAGGCCGCACCTGGATCCCGGGGGATGACCGCGGAGGTGAAACCAATCAACTCCCCAACGGGCACAGTCAGTTCACAAACGTTGGCATCAATGCGATACGTCGGCGCACCGCCACAGACTCATCAGGGCAAGTTATCGATCCACGAGCAAGCGCCTCAACGCCCAGCTGCGCACTGACGTGGGGTCAACGATTGAGATTGACGACGAACTCTTGCACTCTGTATGGATAGTCGCCCGGGCACCACTGACTCACCAAAATGAGCGCCTGGTCCAGGGTAGAGCCGGGAACGATGTAGCCGCCGTAGTTGTTCGGAACTGAGATCGGGTCCGCAACGACCGTCATGGGTGTGTCCCGCGCCAATACCTGCGTCACATCGTCAGCCACCCGAACTTCGGTACACCCTGTCCTCGCGTTAAACCCGGACAGCACGAACTTTTCTTCGATGATGCGCAGGCTTAACTCGCCGAATATGTCGCCGCTCAGGGGTTCCGGGTCGACATCCCACTGCCATATGCCGTCTTTCTTACCCCAGGCCCACCACATGTTCCGGTCCTCGAAGTGCTCCGCATGGCAGTGGTAGAGGCGCACGGTGTGGTCACGCGCGAACCCGTCGGCGACGATGTACACCCAACCGTCGGGCGCTTGGCACCCGCTGATCTGGGTTTGATTGCCGCCCTCCCAGCCGGCATCCCTCAAGGACCCGGGAACAGTCGGCCAGTATCCCCTGTTTGGGTCGATTCGTACCAGACGCGAATCAATCGGAATGAGATCGTCCACTGTCCTCGTTATCAAGGCGTAGTCGATGCCGAACACCTGGACCGTACCGGCCGGCAGCTGACTGCCTCCTGGCGGCCAACCTTCGGCGTAGAGGCTGCACCAGCCAAAAGAATGGTCGAATTCGACTTTGCCCCCAAGTGTGCCCGGCTTGACATGCAGGCCCAGCGATGGGCTCCAATCTCCCTCCCTACAACGGTTTCCCGTGAACGTATCGCCCGCCAGAGCAACCTGGCCACCGGGTGATATCTCGCACAGGTCGGTGGCCCCCGCGCCGAGCCAGCCGGTAGGTCCGTCGGACCCGGCGACTATCCCCAGATTGATCTTGTCGCCTCGTACCGGCTGTGGCAGCTCGGGCAACGCCCTCGCGGCGAGAGCCGCCCTGGCCTTGATAGGCGGTGCGAGGGGCGCCGTTGACCGCCGGGGTGTCAAGTTTGACTTCGGTACTGGTGGTTGGCGCTTGGCCGCGCGTTGCCCTGTCGCGCTCTTCGATCCGTTGCCGGTGTGCCGCGCTGGTGGTGGGTGTTTGGCCGCAGCTCGCTCGGTGGTGCTCTTCGATCCGTCGCCGGTGTGTCGTGCTGATGCGACCTTCTTGGCTGTCTTTTCCGCCATGATGGTCCCTCCCTAGATCTGTCACTCAAATGGCATGCGTCAATCGAAGAACCACAACTGCAGGAGGGCTAGAGCCTTATGTCACCGCTGCTCGGTGGAAGCCGGTTCGAAGGCACATCCGGCTACCCGTCGTCGAGAAGTGAGTAAATCTCCCGAATCTGCTGTGTGCCGCAAGCGGGTAAACCTACTCAAAACGTCCAGCTTTTGTCTGGGCCTACGACGAAGCCGTGCCGTTGCGCAGTCGTGTCGCCGTGGTTCTGCCGAAAGTCTCTGATCAGCATGCACGCGACGACAACGCCTTGCACACCGCAGGTGATCTGATCGCCGCCCATCAGATATCCCCCCGCACCCAAGATCACCTTCTCGCTCGATGCCAAGGGCTTCCCGTTCAGCTGGTCGGCGCCGGGCGAGGAGTTCTGGTCGAAGTACGCCTGATAGTCCCCCGCGTAGACATGGTTTGCTGGGTGATCGAGGCCTGGCATCTCTCCAAAGCAGGCCGCTGCCGTACTTCCACGGTTGCTCCACATCGCGCACTGCAAGCCCATAGGGCTGGTAAACGTTGCAAGGGGATAGAGGCGCGACACATCGTGGTCCCGGGACACGTCAGTGAACCCATCCAAGTCGGGAAAGCCCGGCGGTGGCGGAGACACAGCCGCAGTCTGCAGGGACGTGGGAGCTCCGGGTTGGACCGACGTGGACGTACTACGTGCCGGCTCCGACGTCTTCGCCGGAGCCATTACCGGTGCTGAACTTCCAGCGGGCTTCACCACGAGACGCACGACGACCACGACGATGGTGACCACGACTGCCGCGACAGCCAGGACGAGCATGACCCGCCGCCAGCTAACGGTATGTGCCCTCACGGCCCCTCCGAAACAAATGACCGATTGCAGAAGCCTACGTCAGGGCGGGCACCTGAACGGCGCCGGCGACTTCGGGCCTCGTCGAAATCGCTTCCGCTGGTCCGGGCCACCGCGAAATCGTCGCGGTCTCGGGACCACCGCGGTGGTTTTGCGGAATTCAAAGCAGGTGTCACGCGGTATGTCGAGCGATCCCCGCTCTCCGCATCCAGAGCGTTGACGCAACTCCACGGTGCTGCCGCTGCGCTCATCCTGCAAAGATGCGCGACTTCTTGTTGGCCGCCTTTCCCTCCAATTGCGGATGCTGATTGTATCCGTTTTCCGCGAGAAGATAATTGAGTCTCGTAACCAACTGTTGGAGAGTGATGTCGTAATCAGCCTCCCGAATAGTCTCCAGCGCGTAATAGGACATTGCACCGTGGTATGCCCCGTTGATCAGTGCATCATTCGAATATTCTTTGTCGGTGCAGCCGCTCAGCAAGACGTCCTTCATTGACGATTCTGGGTACTTTGTCCGTGCCTTCGGCGTTGCCTTCCATGGGTTTTGCAAGACCGCCCTGCCCATCAGCGCCGGACTCAGAAACCTCACGCGGCGGTCATCGGGTGTGGTCAAACCGGGAATTATCTCGGACACCGCAGCGCGCGTGACCGTGCCGGAAAAGCAAGAATCTGAAATTACCGTCAGGCGCACGCCTTCCGCCAGCTTGCCAAACAGTTCGCGCAGCTCATCATCGACAATGAGATTGTCTGGGATGTCATACGGGCATAGAGCCTCGTCATACTTTTCCTCGTCACCGCTGGTGTCTGCGACATACGTCCCGTGTGACGCATTGGTGAATACCAACACGTCTCCCGGCTTTGCCTTCGTCACCATGGTTTCGAGGTGCGCCATGATATTGGCCTTGGTAGCGTCCGCGTCGAGCAGCAGCTTCACATCGTCTTGAGCGAAACCGTAATGCTCAACGAGCAAACCCGCCCAGCCTTTGGCATCGTTCACACATCCATTCAAATCACTACCTTCGTAGGGGTAATCGTTGATCCCTACGCAGAGAGCTTTCTTCACCATCCGGATCCTCTCCTCTCGATGCGTCAACCAGCGGTCATGAGTTTTTCGATTGCTCTCCGATCACGGACCCCCCACTACGGCGAACACCGGCTGCCCGGAGTGCAATCTCGTCAGGCAGTCGATATCCTTTCGTGCCTTGTCGGAAGCCACCGGAGCAGCGCCGAACCGGTCTTTTGTTGCCCGAAATATGCGCAATGCCAGACATGTTCGTCCTTCGCAAACGACACTGTTCGTTCGCGAGGGATCGGGAAGCCGAGCGCGGTGCCCGCGTCATACACCCCGCCGGCGGGTACAACGATGTCGTTTGGGGCTAAGCCGAACACGAGGTCGGCGATGCCGTCTGGCACACGCACGAGCTTGAGCAGGCCACCAACGGGCTCGAAGTCTGCATCGATGGCATAGCCGGCGAAGGGGGGAAAAGGCTTTGCGCCGAGCGCGCTTAACCAACCACTCGCCGGGTCCATTGCGTGCAAACCGGGAAGAGACCCAATTCCGTTGCAACCGATAATTTTCACGATAGTAAGAACACCGTCCAAGATGTCGGCCACCACCGACAGCGGGCCGTCGGGCGCAAGGTTGAGCAAGGTCGAGAGCCTGTCGACGAACTGGCTGTGCCGTTCGACGTTGGCCAGCGCGGTACCCGCATTTGGCACCCCAACATGCACAATCTTGTTGACATGCAATGGGAATGAACCGTCATTTCCTGCACAGGCGATTGTTCGGGCCACCAAGCCGCCACGGCTGTGCGCGATAATGTCGACATCGAAACGCATGCCGGGCGGAATCAGACCCGCCAACGCGTCCACATTCGCCAGCGGGTCCACCGATAGGGTTGGGTGGTCGTAGGCGAAGAGCCGGCCGCCGTAGCGGTAGTTGAGCTGACCCCAGACGCCGCTGTCCAGGGCACCGAAGCCGCCCTGGCTGGTGCTGCACGTGCCGTGAATGAACAGCAGCGCGGGACCGCTCGCAAGCCGATCCCAGGACTGCGCCTCCACCGGGGTGACCGTCGCGCAATCATCGGGACCGCTGAACAACCGTAGAGCAGCTTTGCGATGCGATTCTTCCCAGCCCTTGGCGAGATGCTCGGCCAACGCCTGTGCCCCGGCCGCCATTAGCGGAAAAACCAGCACCGACAAAAGCTTCTTCCCAATCATGTACACCAGGCCACGCTGTTCACCGGTCGCTGCGGTCGGGCCCGTGGTGACGGTATCGGCCGGTACCTCGAACCGTACGGTTCCAGGCACCGCGCTTGTCTGTGCGAAATGCCAAGTGATAATGCCCTGCTCGTCGGCGAGCATCGCCACTTGAGGCTGCTCGGGGCCGATGTCGGGCACTTCGATACTCAACAATGGCCGCTCGTCGGGCCCGCGGCGAACAGGCGCCGCGGGGCCTATCACGGGTTGTGCGTTGATCTCGAGTGAGTGCATCGTGGTGAACTGCTGCCGCTCGAGGGCAGAGCTCAGTGCAGCGGTGGCGCGTTCCTCACCGGCGCGGGTGCCCAGCAACCTCGGCTCCAGCAGTTCCACGGTGCCCACAAGCCCCGGAGCCTGGACAAAAATCCCCGGGCCTAGTGCGATGCGGTCGGTGCTGCCGTTGAGATCGCTCATCGGGTAGTCCGCTGCAACCGAAGACCCGGGTTACCGTAGAACACGTAGGCAAGCGCGGTCGCCGACTGCGAGTCCGGGGTGAAGCGCCGACGGATCTCGCGCATCGCTTCACCCACCGTTTGGCCGTCGACAAACGTGCGGCGGTAGAAGTCCACTGCGATTTCGCGAGCCTCGACGTCGTCGACTTTCCACAGCGGTGCGATGAAGCCGCGCGCCCCCTCAGCAAGGAAAGCGCCAACCAGTCCGCCCAGATCGGACATCGTTTCACCGCCGACGCCCGCCTCACACGCGTTGAGAAACACGAAAGGCTGTTCCTGCTCTACGAGACGGAATCCGCGGATCTCGAAGGGATTCAACCGGTTTCCATTCGCCAGGACCAAGCCGGTGAATTGCGGGTTGTTGACGTCGGTCTGGCCATGTCCGGCGAAATGGATCACCGTCGGATGAAACGGTGCATCGCCGCGCTGCAAAGCGCACTGCATCAGGGCCGTCACGTCCGTGTCGGAGACCTCCAACCGCAGAGCGGCGTAGGCCGCGGCGATGTCGTCACCCTCTTTCACGGCCATGGGCAGCTGAGCGACCCCCGGAGTGCCGTGGTAGTTGCCCACGATGACGGCCATCTCATCGGCCTCGATGACCGGCGCGGGCGGGGACGCGGGCAGTGAACCGGTTGCCTGGTAACTGGTGGGCGGGGTCCACCGGCTCACCTCCCATAGCTGACCCAGGGTGGCGCCCTCACAGTCGGGCAGCAGGCTATCGGGTTCACGCAGGCGCCGCCGGTCGACCCACGCGAGCTCCCACGGGACCCAATGTTCGGTGGTCGTGAATTGCAGCCGGGGCGGTTCGTTAGCGGCGCGCGCACGCTTCCATACCTCTTCGAATATCGGCCAGAATTCAGGCGTGATCGCATCGGCGATTTGGTCCCCGGCGCCATGCATCGTGGCTTCCAGGGACGGCCCCGGGGGAGTGCTAGGCACCTGCCTCATCAGTTGCACCGCGAACGACTGCGCCGAGTCGTTTCCCAGGGTGGTGGTCACCGCGTCGGGGCGCCCAATATCGGCGTAGGGGCAGTGGAATAGCCATTTCAGTTCTGGGTGACCCTGATTGCTGAAGATGTCCACCGTGAGATGTGGACCTTGCTGACCCGGCGCAGAACTGACAACTCCGCTGCCGCCGATCAACGCCGGCGTATCGGTCTCTTCGACCAAACCGGGCATCACCCGCACCTGCGCCCAGGTTCGGCCCACAACGGCTCCTTCGAATTCGTAACTCACCTCAAGGAAGCGTGGCGCGGCTTCCTTTATCGGGTCGGCCTGCACTGTGAACGTGACGCGCCGACTCTTCAGATCTTCTCGGTCGACGACGAGAGTTTGCTGTATGCCATCGGGGAAAGTGAAGCCGAACCCGGTGACTTGGATGACGAATTCGGGTTGCGTACCGGCGAGGACGATGACCGGAGTCGGTGGACCGTACACCGCCATCGACGGGGACGGTTCCTCCGAGAATCCAACCTTGAGGGCGAACCTCTGTCCCCCGCCGACCTGGCCGGGCGCGGTGACGTCAGGGTAGGCGCGGAAGAGGCTGGGCACTGATGGCGACCCGGTGGCACCGTGTTCTGTCGGCTGCGCCGATGAATCAGACTCGATCCCAACGGAATCCAGTCCTCGTACTTTAATATGGCCACGGGTGATCAGGGGGCCCGGTTCTTTCGCCGGTTCAGGAGCAAATGCCGGACCTCCCGTAGGGATCCCGCCGCGAGTCACCGGCGGCGCGTAACCCGGAGGCGGCCGCTGCTCGTTGGCTGGAGGCCAAGCCGCAGCCACATCTTCCCACCCACCATCCGGGAGGTCCCCGTCAGCGTTACCGTCAACCATGATTCCGATGACCTGGCGGCCCTCCAGCGCCACGCTGCCCGGCGGCACTGCACGGCTCAACTGACCCGCCCGCGCCGGTTGGTAGCGGCGGCTCAAATCGATCGCCGTTGCCACATCGCCAGCCGCGGTGGCATGCGATAGACGCTCGCGTAAGTCCCCCGCGCTCAGCAAGTAGTAAAGGACGTCGCCGTCGTACTCTCGTACAAGGACCACGCTGGCATGAATAGCGGCGTGCTTAAGCTGCTGAAGGCCCTGGCGCACGGTACTCGACGCGCTTATGACGATCGCCGGCGCGCAGTGCATAGATCCCCCTGGTGGTTCTCCCTCGATGAATCTGCCCACTTGAAGAGGACCATTCGCCGGCTGGACTGTATAGAGACTATGGTCCCGACCTCTCCGGCCTTGTGGAAAACGTTGCCCGGGTCGTATTCCCCCTTGATCTCAGTGAGCCAGCGCCGCGGGCCACACGGCCGATCTCGGCTACCCGGTGCCGACGATATGGTCGGGATCGCTGTCGGATTCGACGTTGATCACCGAGGACTACATCGTGCAGATGGCCGACCAGTACTTCACCCCGCAGGCCATCGTCATCGGGCACCTCAACCACCTGCCCGTCACGCACGTCTATCCCCAACTCGTCGACTTCATCCGCGAGCGCAACCTGCGCACCGTCACGCTCAACGACGTGTTCTTGAAGACGCCGTAGCACATTGGCGTCGCGAAAACCGGAGAGCGACTACGGGACCCGGCATTCGGTTACCGCTTCCGGTGTGATCACCACGTACGCCGGACTGGACTGGGTGTAATACCGCATCCGCCGCGCCCACAGCCGGATATGACCCAACTCGTCCACCGCGAACCGCGGTTGCAAGTAGTAGCGCCAGGCGATTCGCGCAAGCACCGCCGGCGGCGGCACGCCCCGCACGGCCCTGGCCCGTCCCCGCACCAGCAGCCGCGCGGCGCTTGACCCGCCCTCGCCGCCCAGCAGCACGGCGACCTGCGGGCACGCTTGCACATTGCGCACCGTCCAGGACGACGCAGAGGTGGTGGCATACCAGCGGCCACCGTGCGCGACGAACCACAACGGAACCGCGAATGGTGTGCCCTTGGGCGAGCGGGTGGCCAGCAGCATGACCCACGAATTGCGCACGGCCGCCTCAACATTCGGAGACCGGGCGGGGCGAACAGCGTCGTGCCCGTCGGCCACCGAAGCGGATCCCCGCGCGGGAGCCGGCGGTGTCGGCGGTGTCGGCGGTGTCGGCACCTCACGAAGCGAGCCGTAGTCCCAGGCAACGACCCGCGTGGGCACGACCCGATAGGTGCGATCTCCGATGGCCTCGGCCGTCCCCCGGACGGCCAACGAACGCAGCCGGAACCACTGTGGACCGTCGTCGGCGACCACGACGACATTGCGATCGGCAAGCTCCGGACCGCCGTCCGGGATTCGGACGATGCGCGGCGACAACGCGGGATCGGCAGGCTCGTCCAGCCTGACGGTGGCCGGCAGTACGACGATCTCGTCGTCCACGGTGGCGGCCAACGCCGTCCGCGGCGGACACAGCGCCAGGTCCGCCACCGCGCTCGCATCGACGTCTCGAGTGATCACGAAGTGCCCTCCCGACAACAGCGCCTCAGACGCACAGTATGCGCGCCACCGGGCGGCACGACGCTGACGCGGGCGTGGCCGTCGATAGTCAGAACTGACTATCGACCCGTCCCGATCGCCGCGGCTACCTTGAGACCATGGCGCAGTGGGTGCCGCCCCCGCTCCCGGCCGAATTGATCGCTCGTCGCCGGGGTCCGCTCGTGGGTCGCGACGCGGAACTGGCGGTGTTCGAGCAGGCCTGGGAGCGGGTCGAGCGGGGCAATCGCCAGGCGATCTTCGTCGGGGGCGAGCCCGGGGCCGGTAAGACGCGCCTGGCCGCGGAGGTCGCAGGAACGCTGCACGACCACGGCGTCGCGGTGCTGGTGGGTAGTTCGACCGCCGACGAGGATCTGCCCTACGCACCGTTCGCCGAAGCGCTCGACCGGCTGCTGATCGCCGGTCCGCCGGGCGCCATGGCCGAAGCGCTCGGCGACGCGGGGCCGCAGCTGCGGCGGCTGTCGTCGCACGTGGTTCGGCATTTGCCCGCCGCAGGCCCGGCCCCGGACGCCGGTTCGCAGCGGCACGCCCTCTTCGACGCGTTGACCGGCTTCCTGCGGCGGCTGGCAGTCGATCGACCGATCGCGCTCATCCTCGACGACCTGCACTGGGCGCAGCTTCCCACGCTCGCGCTGCTCGAGCACGTGCTGGTCGGGTGCGCCGATGTGCGCGCGCTGGTGGTGGTCACGTTCCGCACGACCGAGCCCGACCGGTCCGCCGATCTGGCCACCCGGCTGGCCGAACTGCACCGATTCGACGGGGTGCGGCGGCTGGACCTGGCGGGCCTGGACACGGAGGCGATCGCCGAGTTCGTGGCGCGCACACAGCAACTCGCCCCCGCGTCGGCGCGCACGGCCGCCGCCCTGCTGCGCGAGAGGACCGGCGGCAATCCGTTCTTCCTGACCGAACTCGTCAATGAGCTCGAAATCCGCGGCGGCCTCGCCACGTTGGGCACGCAGCACACCGTCCCCGCGTCGATCGGCGACGCCATCGCCCGCCGCCTCGCCGGACTGGGCACAGGCGTGCGTGCGGTCATCGAGCAGGCGGCGGTGCTGGGCCAGACGTTCGACCTGCCGGCGTTGATCTCGACGTGCGGGCCGGAGCCCGCCGGAACGTTGGCGGCTGTCGATTCGGCCGAGGCCGTGGGGTTGGTGCGCGCCGTTCACGACTCCGACGGCGAGTTCGCCTTCGTGCACGCGCTGACCCGGGAAGCGGTGCTCGGCGGGATGGCCGCGTCGCGGCTGCGGGTCATGCACGCGCGCGCCGCCGAGGCGCTCGAGGGCCGCGGCGACCCGGCGCTAGTTCCGCGCCTGGCCAACCACTACCTGCGCGCGCACGTGCTGGGCTACCACGAGCAGGCGTTGCGGTACGCGCGTCAGGCGGCCCGGATGGCCGAGCACAGCCTGGCCTATGAGGACGCGGCCAAGTGGTTCGAGCGGGCCGCCTCGCTTCCCGAGCTCAGCCTGGCCGAGCGGGCCAGGCTGCAGCTCGACGCGGCCGCCAACCACGTGCGCGGCGGCTCGTTCGCGCGGGCACGGGCCATCTACGAGCGCATCGGCGCGACCGACGACCCGCTCATGCGCCTGGAGGCGGCCGTCGGCTACGAAGAGGCCAATTGGCGCCCGGGCCAATCGACTTCGAAGGCCGCCGACTTGTTGGCGTCGGCTCTGGAGTCGTGCGGGCTGCGCGCGGAGGACCCGCGCTATGTGCAGGCGCTCGGCAGCTTCGGCCGGGCGTTGGCCTTCGCCGGCGAGGCGCCGCGGGCGCGCGAGGTCGGCGCCGACGCCATCGAGCGCGCGCGGGCCGGCGGCGACCCGGCGGTCCTGCTGCACACGCTGAAAACCAGCCTATGGCAGGGCCTCACCCCGGAGATGAGTGAGATCCAGGCCGAGCGCGCGGCCGAGGTATCCCGCATGGCGCTATCGCGCCGCGACTACGAGTCATTGGGCGCGGCATCGCATTTCCACGCCCAGGTCAGCTACCTGGCCGGCCGGCCTGAAGGCCTCGGCGCCGCGACCGCCGACATGCGGCGAGCGGCACAAAGCTGCGGTCAACCCGCCTTCGGCTTCGTCGGCGCGTGCATCGAGCAGGCGCTGGCCTACCTGCGCGGCGACTTCCCCGGCGCCGAACGATGGGCCGACATCGCCTTGCGCACAGGCGATTTGTTCGGCGCCGACGACACCGAGGGCTCCAACGGGGTCCAGATGTTCATGATCCGCCGCGAGACCGGCGATTTGAAGAGGTTCGGCGGGTTCATCGACGGCAGCGAGACGTTCGCCGGCCGCTGGGTGCCCGGGCTGCTCGCCCTGTACACCGAGCTGCAGTGCGAGCGCGGCATGACCCGCGCGCTCGACCAACTGCTCAACCGCAACCTGGGCGAGCGACTCGAGGATGCGCAGTGGCCGATGGAGCTCGCGTTCATGGTCGAGGCTGCGGTGCGGCTTACCCGCCTCGACGCGGTCCGCACGCTGCGCCCGTTCGTCGGGCGTTACGCCGGAAAGAACCTGGTGGCCGGGCAGTTCGTCGCGCTGTTCGGCAGCGCGGACCGGTACCTGGCCCGCATGGCGGCGCTCTGCGGGGACCACGCGGCGGCCGACCGTCACTTCGCCGTGGCGATCCAGATGGACCGGCGGATGGGTGCGGTGGTCCACATCAGCGAGACGTTGGCGCGGCACGCGGTGTTCGCCGCGTCATGCGGACACACCGACGATGCCCGGCGCCTGGCCGGGGAGGCGCGCGCCATCGCCGGTGCGATCGGCCAGACCCGGGTCGTCGACCTGGCGGATTCGGTGCTCACCGCGCCTCCCGTGGGGCCCGACGGTCTGACGGAACGGGAGGTCGAGGTGCTGCGGCTGCTGGCTGAGGGGTTGAGCAACCGCGCGATCGGCGAGCGCCTTTTCATCAGCACCAACACTGCGGCCAACCATGTGCGCAACATCCTGATCAAGACGGGGGCGGCCAACCGGACACAGGCAGCGATGTACGCCGCAGATCACGAACTCCTGGGGTAGCGCCGCGTCAGATGTCGGACAGGGCCCCGTCCGGCATCATGCGGTCTTTCACTTCGACGACGGCGTCGGCGGGCAGACCCGCGCGGGCGGCCGCGGACCTGATGGCCTCCGGCGACGGCGCCTCGTAGAGGCAGTACGTCTTCCGCTTGTCCGCCGACAGGAACGAATACATCCAGCGAACGCCCTCCAGGTCGTTGATCCGGTTGATACCGTCGGCAACCTCGAGGCTCGGTTCCAAGTCCTCGGCGAAGTTGCGCTCGACCATGAAGATGGGCACGGCGGACTCCTGTCACTGTCTTGGGTCAGCCTAAGCCGTCGACGACGCTGAAGGCACGGGAATTCCCGGCGGGCATCACTCCCCCGCCGTCTCGGCCTGACCGGCGAGCAACGCCTGCAACGTCTCGCGCAATTCGGCCAGCCGCCGTCGGCCCAGGATCCGCTCCCATCGACTCTCCAAATCAACCGCGCTGGAACGCATTACACGTAGGGCACGGCGACCGCGGCATGAGCTCGATGATCCGGCTTCGCGCGTCCCGGGGCATCCTGCGGGTTGGGCTCCCGGGTGATGCATCCCCCCGCACTCGACGGCCCTGGACGCCACCGACACCATCTGGCGGTTCTTCGCCGCCAACCATCGTTAGGGCGCGCCGATTCTCTGAACTCCTAGAGAATGCCCTTCCGCCGGCGGCCCCCGGTTGTTACCGTTCCGTGATGCGCCGGGTTGGGGGAGCTTTCGCCGTCCTACTGATCATCGCCTCGGCTCTGACCGGCCTGCCGAATGCGGGCAGCGCCCACGCCGACGGCGGGGACGAACCGCAATACGCGCAGTTCTACACGCCGCCCGACCCATTGCCGCCCGGCCAACCGGGCGACCTGATCCGCACCGAGCCGTCACGACTGGTGCTGGAGCCGTCGGGCCAGCTGGGCGCCATCATGGCCACCGGTACACGAATCATGTACCGCAGCACCGATACCCGGGGCAACCCAATCGCTGTCACCGGCACCTACTTCGAGCCCTACAACGACTGGCCGGGCCGCGGACCGCGTCCCTTGATCAGTTACGCGCCGGGCACCCAGGGCCAGGGCAATCAGTGCGCCCCCTCGCGAATGTTCAACCAGGGCATCCACTATTCGGGCGGCTGGGACATCATGTTCAACTACGAGGAGCTGTTCGTCGCGACGATGGTTGCCCGTGGCTTCGCCATCGTGATGACGGACTACGAAGGGCTCGGCACCACGTCCATGCACACCTACGTGGGCCGCGTGGCCGAGGGACAGGCCGTGCTCGACGCCGCCCGGGCCGCCATGAAGCTGCCCGGGGCGTCGCTGGATCCCCATGGGCCGGTGGCTTTTTGGGGCTACTCACAGGGTGGCGGCGCGACGGCGTCGGCGGCTGAGCTGGCGTCGGCCTATGCTCCTGACCTCCATATCGTGGGTACCTACGCCGGGGCGCCGCCGGCCAACCTCAAGGAGCTCCTGCCATATGCGGACGGCAGTGCCCTGGTCGGCGTCGTCGGGTACGCGCTCAACAGCGTCATGGCCGCCTATCCGGAGTTCGCCGACGTCATCCGTTCCAAGATGACCCCCAGGGGGCTGGCGATGCTCGAATCGGTCTCACGCCAGTGCGTCGGTCAGACCTTGCTGGACTTCATGTTTCGCCACATCCAGCCCTACTTCACCGAAGACATCAATCAACTGATCAACGAGGAGCCGTTCAACACCATGTTCGAAGACCAGCGGATCGGGCGCTACAAGCCCGACGCCCCGGTATTGATCGACAGCAACCGCTACGACCCGCTGGTGCCCTGGACGGCCGCCAATCAACTCGGTCGCGACTGGTGCGCCCAGGGCGCCGACGTGGAATTCCGCACCAACGAGGAGCCGCCGTTCCTCAACAAGCTCGTGATCAACCATGCCCTGCCGATGCTCGTCGACGGTGAACCGGCCATGCAATGGATCGCCGCCCGCTTCAACGGAGAACCGACCGCGCCCAACTGCGGTCAGTTTTAGGTTGAGCCCATCGCAGCGCGCAGAAAGCACAACGCGCCCGAGCCGGCGCTGGTCGAAGACCAGGCCATCGTCACGCTCGCCTTCACCAACGGGATCATGGCGAGTGACTCCGACGACGCCGGTGACCGGCCCCTATGTCTGGCCGACGTTCTCGGACCGGCTCAATTCGGCAACGACTGTGGTGACCCAGCGCCGCACGTGCGCGGGGCTGCGCCAGTCGCCGGCCTTGTTCTTCGCCATCGCGCTGGCGGGGAAGCCTTTCGCGTCAGGCGCCAGAAACCCGCCGAAGGTCACATGACCGCGGGCGCCCACGCGGTCAGCCAATTTCGCGACTTGCTTCGTGGGCGGGATGTCGTGCTCCTCGGCTGAACCATCCAGGGGACCGCTACTGACCAGCCAAACCGGCAAGCCACGTAACGCCGACGCGTGGCGGCGCACGAAGCGTCGCGCGTGGTGGTGCCACCTGTTGGCGTACAGACCGCCGGCGACGATCACCGCGCCGACGTCGCCGAACTCCCCAACGTCTTTGGCCGCCATCACTTCGGCCTCACACCCGGCCTCGGTCAGTGCGTCACCGATCATGGCGGCCAACCCGGCGGTACCACCCCGCTTGGAACCGAAACACACCAGAACGCGCATCATCTACTCCCGTCTGCTGTCGCCGCCTCGGCGTCGGCCTTGATCGCCCAGAGCGTCGCGCGCATGATGTGGGCGACGAAGGGCCGGATCAGCCACCAGTAACGCAGGAAGCGCCGTCGTGAATCCGGATCCGTTGTCGTGGTCCGGCATTGGTAGCTCAGCGCGGTGTGATCCTGCCCGCAGGGCAACACCGAGAAGTTTGCGGCGATCTTTCCCCAACCAGGTTCGTGGAAGCCGCCGAAGTCCGCCGGTGCAACGTCACGCCATTCGATGACCGGCCGCCAAAACTTGCCGACGGCGCCGAAGGCGATCTCGCGGTCGGGTTGTTCACCAAGCGGCAACCAGCCCGGCAAAGCGATCGGCTCGGACATCACGAGTCGCGGTGGCGTCGGGCCGGCCCTTCCCCTCAACCGCTCCGGCAGGCCGCGAATCCACATCGACGCCGTCAACAGCGGCGTGCGTACGGTGAGCAAGTCCAGCGCTCTGGCCGCCTGGAAAGTCGTCGACACGTCCGCGGCCACCATCACCTGCTCAGCGATCATCGTGTCGAATATCGGAACAGCCGCTTCGATCAGGAGACGTTGTGGGCGGACTTGCGCCATAACGCAATCGTCTATTCAGCCGTCGTCGGGTTCTAGGGCCGCTGTTCCCTTCCGCATAGGACGTTTGGCACACCACTGTGCGCTTCTCGTCGGGGTTTGATCCCGCTCTTTACCAGGCCCTGCTGAGCAGCCACGAAAAGCCTTGCAATCATCCAGGACCCGGCAGGGCCTCGGCGCGTTGTTTGATGCCGAGCATCATCTTGCGGACCATCGCGAAATGCAGCGGTTCTCCGATTCCGTAGTCGATGATCGCACCCGCCGTACGAAGCATTCCGGAGCGACGGGGCGCCAGTGACCGCAACCATCCCGCATCCCGGTCGCGAACCAACAGCCGGGTGCGGTTTTCGTCCAACGGCAACAATACGAATGCCCACGTTCCGATCACCAGTGCACGCTCGGGCTCGAGAACCGTCACCGGACTGCCGATCTGCATCGGCCCGAACGACCCCGTGTTGATCCGATCGCCGAGCGCGATCTTCTGCAGTTCGGGATGGATGCGGGTGGCGGAGCGATTCCCCTCGATGTAGTGCACGGTGCCGGGGAACAGGTACCGTTCGATCCAGTCGTAGCTGTAGAAGCCTGCCCGGCGATCGCCGATCTGCACAAGCCATGGCCATATCGCGGCGGCCGGCGCGTTGACGGTCAGTGCCCGCGTGTGGTGAGTCATGACGTCGGCGACTATCTCGTCGCCCGCCAATGGCATCCGTTGCTCGGCTTCGGTGGCGCCCCAGTCCAAAATGGCGGGCCTGATCAACGTGTCGTAGCCGATCAATCCGAGAACCGTAACGATCAACCTCGTCGTCTTGGGCTTCGCGCGGGACACGAGACCAACGTAGATCCTTCCGCGACTTTCGCGATGGGCCTTGGTCATCGGCAAGAGGTGCTGTTGCCCGGCACGGGCTCGGTCTGCTGCTAGGGCTTTTCAGCGTGTCCGTCGCGGCTTGGGCGCGTGAGTTGGCGGTCAAGCGCGCCGGTGATGTCCGTGGTGGTCACGACGAGGGCGGTCATGAACTCGATGAGCTGAGGTTGACTGACATCGATTTGGTGTCGGTACCACTGGGCGGTCAGCTCAAGGAGGCCCGCGACGACCGTCAACGCGGTCAGCATGATGTTTTCGTCGGCGCCGGCGGCCTCGCCGAGCAGCGCTCGCACCTGCGCGACCATGACCTGAGTGAGGACGCCGATCACCTCGTGCCGCCGGGCGGCGAGCGCCTCTGCCGTTTGCAGCTCGATCAGGAGCCGCGGGCGCCGCGGATCTTCGTCAATGAAGCCGAATGCGAACTCGAGGACGGCCCGAACGCGCGCCTTGAGTTCGTGCGGTGACTCCGCGACCGTCGCCATGATCCCCGTCAGCGCACGGTTGAACTGGTCTTCGAAAGTGGCGATCAGTAACTCATGGCAGTCGCGGAAGCTCTCGTAGAAGTAGCGGTCATTGAGCCCCGCGCTCGCGCTGACCGCCCGTACCCGCAGGTTGCTCACCCCGTGCTCGGCGATGGTGTCGAACGCGGCCTCGATGAGTTGCCCGCGGCGCTGTTCACGCCGCTGATCAGCGGTTAGGCCGCGATGCACTGCCATTCGAGACCCAGCTCCTTCTTTTCGTTCGGCTCGCGAACTTGCGCTCGCGCCCAGCTTTGGTGAAGGATCTCACCAAAGCGCTTTGGTGAATTGCTTCACCAAACCATCATAGGGGGAGCTGTGAGACGGGGGACCTTTTCGGGGATCGGCGTGACCTGCTGCCGACCGAACCATGCCGGTGTTGTTCGCGGTGGGTGGCCGTTGGTCAGGGGACTGCGGTGACACGATTCGTCGACGCGGTCCGACGTCCACCGGGGCATACCGATCGGCCGCTTGCGCGCACCGGTGAATACAGCGCACGCCTTGCCGCATTGGGCGGATTCGCCGTCCGGCGCAAAGCCTTGGTGATCGGCACGTGGATCGGCGTGGCGGCGATCCTCGCCGTCGCCTTCCCACAGCTGGAGACCGTCGTGCGTCAGCAATCGGTCCAGCTCTTGCCCGGTGACGTGGCGTCGTTTCAAGCGCTTGACCGGATGGCGGCGGCGTTCGACGAACGGGGCGCCAAGACCTCGATCGTCATCGCGATGGAAGACCCCGCGGGGCTGACCCCGGCCGCGCGACAACGCTACGACGCACTCGTGACCGCGCTGCGCGCCGACAAGACGCACGTTCTGTTGGTGCAGGACCTCCTTGCCGAGCCCACCACCAGAAGCCGCGCGGTGAGTAAAGACGGGAAGGCGTGGTTCCTGCCCATCGGGATCGTCGGCACCCTGGGCGATCCCATGTCAGCCGAATCGGTCGATGCCGTGCGCGCGCGCGTCTCCTCCGTCGTCACCGGGTCATCGACCATCGCCTACGTCACCGGCCCGGCCGCCACGTTCCGTGATCAGATCGGCTCCGGCGAGCACGAACTGCTCCTCATCTCCGTGGCGACCGCCGCCTTGATCGGACTCATCCTGCTGCTGGTATACCGGTCGGTGGCCACCGCCCTGCTGCCGCTATTGGTCATCGGTGCGAGCGTGGCCGTCGGCCGAGGCGTTCTCTCGGCACTCGGTGAATTCGGCGTTCCAGTATCACAATTCACCATCGCGTTCATGACCGCGGTTCTGTTGGGCGCCGGCACCGACTACAGCGTGTTCTTGATCAGCCGCTATCACGAACAACGACGACATGGAAACACCCCAGAACAGGCCATCATCCACGCTTGCGGCAGCATCGGTCGCGTCATCTTGGCTTCCGCGGCCACTGTCGCTTTGGCGCTGGCGTCCATGGTGTTCGCTCGCCTGAGCGTCTTCCAGGGCGTTGGCCCCGCTTGTGGGATAGCGGTGCTGATCGGATTCCTGGCCACCATCACACTCCTCCCGCCGCTGTTGGCGCTGGCGGCCAGCCGCGGCATCGCCGAGCCCCGCGCCGACCTGTCTCGCCGGTACTGGAACCCGATCGCCGTCATGGTGGTACGACGGCCAATGCCGGTGCTGGTCGCAAGCCTGGTGGTGCTGCTGGCGCTGGCCGGCGTCGTGGCCGCCATGACGATCAGCTACGACGATCGCAAAGGACAACCCGGAAGCACCGCAAGCAATCACGGCTATCAGCTGTTGGATCGGCACTTCCCCAAAGACACTGTCATCAACCAATTCCTGCTGGTGCAATCCGGCACCGACATGCGCACCGCCAAGGGCCTCGCCGACCTCGACGCGCTGGCCTCGCGGGTGGCTCAGCTTCCCGGTGTCACTCGCGTCTCCGGTGTCACCCGCCCGACAGGGGACCGCCTCGATCAGGCGCAATTGTCCTGGCAGAACGGGCAAATCGGCGACAGGATGGCTGGCGCTGTCGCCGATGGCGAATCCCACAGGGACGACCTGGCCAAGCTCACCAACGGCGCCGACCAACTCGCGGCCGGCTTGGGTCAACTCGACACCACGCTGAGGCGTGCGCTCACACCGCTCACCGATCTGTTGAAGCAAGCCGAGAGCAGAGGTCAACAGCTGCAAGGCGCCCGCCCCCTGCTGCAACAACTCAACGCCACCGCTCCAGCCGTGGATCAAGCGGTACACACGGGTGCGGGACTGCGGCCCCTGGCCGACCAAGCCGCCACCGCCATTGCGGCCATCGAACCGCTCGTCGAAAGCCTCAACGCCTCACCGTGGTGCGCCACCACACCACAATGCGCGCAACTGCGCGACGAGACCCGGGTGCTCGTCACGTTGCGCAACGGTGGATTCTTCGACCGAGTCGGCGATCTCAGCGATCAGTTCAGACAAACCACCACCCTTGCCAGCACACTGACCGACCTCCAGAACGCCGCCACCACCATGCAGCAGACGCTCGGCACCACAGACGACCCCGCTGACCTCGTCGGCAACATCCATCGCCTGCAAGCCGGCGTCAGCCGACTTGCGTCGGGATCTCAGGCACTGGCCGCCGGGGTACATGCCCTCGCCGACAGCAACATTCGACTGCTGGGCGGCATGAGCCAGATCGCCGCCCAGCTGCAGAACTCCGCTCGTGCCACCTCGGGATCAGACGCCGCTTCCGGCTTCTATCTACCGCCGACCACGTTTGGGAATCGCCAATTCAGTAACCTGGCAAGGCATTTTATTTCTGCCGACGGGCGCACCGCCCGATTCGCCGTCACGTCGTCGTACGACCCTTACTCCGCTGAGGCGATGGCCCTCAACCGCACGATCACCGACACCGCGAACGCCGCCCGGCCCAACACCTCACTGGCCGGCGCCGCCATCTCCGTGGCCGGCTTCACCGCCGTCAACTCCGATCTCCAACACTTGCTGTCCACGGACTTCGCCCGCCTGGCCACCGCCACCCTGCTCATCGTGGGCGTCGTCCTGATTCTGCTGCTGCGTGCCGTGGTCGCCCCCGTCTACCTACTGGGCACTGTGGTGTTGAACTATTTCGCCGCACTGGGCCTGGGAGTCCTGGTATTCCAATACGGATTCGGCCACCCCATCGCGTGGCCCGTCCCGCTTCTGGCGTTCATCCTGCTGATAGCCGTCGGCGCGGACTACAACATGCTGGTGATATCCCGGCTGCGCGAAGAATCAGCCCGCAACATGCGCGTCGGCGTCCTGCGCACCGTCACCAGCACCGGCTCCGTTATCACCTCGGCGGGCCTCATCTTCGCCGCGAGCATGTTCGGACTCATGATCGGATCGCTCGACATGATGGTTCAGGCCGGGTTCATCATCGGCTGCGGGCTGCTACTGGATACCTTTGTCGTCCGCACCCTCACCGTTCCCGCCATCGCCACGCTGTTGCGGGAGCGGAGCTGGTGGCCGGCAACGAAGGCGTGATCCGTCAGTCCGGCCCTGAGCCGTTCGTGGTAGCCGATCGGTTGGCCCTACCGAATGGGCACGGGCCTTGGTCCCCGTGATGAGAGTCCTTTGACCGCCGCGGCCACGCACGCCGGAGGATAGCCTCCGACCATGCAGACTGAGCGGACGTCCCATTCGTTAAGAGTGGCTTTCAGGCTTATCTTCCTGCTGAGCTCTTTCGCGGTGGCGTGGCTGCTGATGAGTTATGCACTGGCGAAGATCGTGCAGCGCAATCCGCGCCTGCGCCCCACGCTGCTCAAGCCCTACAACAAGATCATCCGTCCGATGGCGGGCAAGGCCCATTCGCCGTATGCGCTTCTCGAGCACGTCGGTCGTCGATCCGGACGCGCCTACGCGACACCCGTGGGCGCCTTTCCCTACGAGGATGGATTTGTGATCGGGCTCTCGTACGGCGCCGACGTGGACTGGTGCCGAAATGTCATTGCGTCCGGCCGTGCCACGCTCACCTGGCGCGGCCAAACATTCGCTTTGGACCGGCCTGAGATAATCCTCATGAGTCCTGGTGTGCTGCAAGCTATCCCATCGTATTTTCGCCTGCCCGCACGCGAGCTCAAGCAGTTCTTAAGGCTACGCCGATCTGACGGCTGAGGTTCACTGCGCCGCATCCGGTTCGCTCAACATCCCGTCGATCAGGCGGTGCAGCACCTGGCGCGTCTCCCGGCGTATGCGCTTCGGGTCGTCGGCGGTGGCGATCAGCATGGCCGCCTCGTCGAGCGCGCCGATGAGCACGTGCGCCAGCGGCCGCACCGGCTGCTTCGGCAACTGGCCGGCCCGGATGGCCTCGGTGAGCAACTGTTCGGTCATGCCCAGGCTGTACCGCTGGGCGACATCGCGAAAGCCGGCCCAGCCCAGCACGCTCGGGGCGTCCAGCAGCATCAGTTGGCGCACCTCGGGGTCACCGGAGACCTCCAGCCACGCGTCGACCGCGGCACGGATCGCGTCCGCCGGCGTGGTCGCCCCGGACTGAGCCACCAGGGTGCCCATCCGGGCCATCACGTCCTGCTCTACGGCTTCGACGACTTCCCGGAAAAGCGTTGCCTTGTCGGCGAATTGGTGGTACATCGCCCCGCGCGTCACCCCCGCGGTGGTCGCGATCTCCGGCGTGCCCACCTCCGCATAGCCCCGCAGCCCCCACAGCTTGCGGGCAGCCGCGATCAGCGCGACACGGGTCGCCGCGGAACGCTCTTCCTGAGTCCGTCTCTTGCTTTCCATACACCCTGTTGGTAACTTACGAACAGACAGCCTGTTTGTAAATGTACTCGAATTAGGAGCCCTTCATGTCGACGATCGACATTAGCGCCGGAACCATCCATTACGAAGCAACCGGACCCGATAACGGCAGGCCGGTGGTCTTCGTGCACGGGTACATGATGGGGGGCGAGCTGTGGCGCCAGGTCAGCCAACGCCTCGCCGACCTCGGGCTGCGCTGCATCGCCCCGACGTGGCCGTTGGGCGCCCATCCGGAACCGTTGCGCCCCGGCGCCGATCGGACGATCACCGGGGTGGCGGGCATGGTCGCCGAGGTGCTGGCCGCCCTCGACCTCGAGGACGTGGTGCTCGTCGGCAACGACACCGGCGGGGTCGTCACCCAACTGGTCGCCGTCCACCACCCCGAGCGCCTCGGCGCGCTGGTGCTCACAAGTTGCGATGCGTTCGAACACTTTCCACCGCCGATCCTCAAACCGGTGATCCTGGCGGCCAAGTCGAAGGCGACCTTCCGGGGCGTCGCCCAGGCCATGCGATTGCCGGCCGCGCGCAAGCGCGCGTTCGACGGGCTGGCCCACCGCAACATCGACGACCTCACCGAGGCCTGGGTCCGCCCGGGCCTGTCCGACGTCCGCATCGCCGAAGACCTACGCCAGTTCACGTTGTCCATGCGCACCGAGGTGACGACGGGGGTGGCGGCCCGGCTGCCCGAGTTCGACAAGCCCACCCTGATCGCGTGGTCGGCCGACGACGTGTTCTTCGAGCAGGAGGACGGCGTCCGGCTGGCCGCCACCATCCCCCACGCCCGCCTGGAGGTCATCGAGGGGGCCAGGACTTTCTCGATGATCGACCAGCCGGACCGACTGGCAGGGCTGTTGTCGACGATCGCGGTGCGCACGTAACGCCTGCTGCCTCGCGCGCGTAACGCCACGGCGAAAAATCGAGCAGGATTTCGCCGTGGCGTTACGCTCGCGGGCATGGAAGACGTGCTGCAAGGCCGGCGGATCCTGGTGACCGGCGGAGCGACCGGAATCGGCGCGGCCGCCGTGGGCGCCCTCACCGAGGCGGGGGCCGACGTCGCCGCCACCTATCACCGGACCCCGCCGCCGGAGGACCTTGCGGCCAGCTGGCTGCAGTGCGACGTGCGCGACGCCGACGCCGTCTCGGCGATGGTGCGGCAGGCCGCCGAACGCCTGGGCGGGCTCGACGTGCTGGTCAACGCCGCGGGCCTCTGGCAGGCCGGGATCCCCGGCTACATCGGCGTCGACGAGATCTCGTTCTTGTTGGACACCAACGTGAAGGCGACCATCCTCACCAACCAGGCCGCCTACGCGGTGATGAAGGAGCAAGACCCCAAGGGCGGCAGGATCATCAACTTCGGCTCCTCGGAAGCCGTTATGGGCAGCCCGATCTCGGCCGTCTACGCCGCGACCAAGGGCGCGGTGCAGGCGTGGACGCGCTCGGCCGCCAAGGCCTGGGCGGGAGACAAGATCACCGTCAACGCTCTGGCGCCGGCGGTGCAGACGGCCGGCGCCGACCGGCTGCGCGAGTTCCTCGGCCCCGACGCGAGCGCGTTGATCGACCAGCAGATGCAGATGATGATCCCGTTGGGCGGGGCGCTGGGCGACCCCGCCCGCGACCTCGGCCCGATGCTGGTCTTTCTCGCCGGTCCGGGTTCCGGGTTCATCACCGGGCAGCTTCTGGCCGTCGATGGCGGCCTGATGATGGTGGGCGGATAGCGCCGGGCGCACGTTCAGTGATCGCCACGTCGGCTCAGACAACGGCACCAGTGGAATCAGCGTTCCTGGTGGTCGTTCGGCGCGGCCGGCCGGCCACCGTGACGCCACCGGTGGGTGAGATCGCGCGACCGTGGTTGTGAGGCTTGGCGATGAAGCTCTCGGGCTCGGTTCCTGAGCAGAATCAGCGAGCGGTGCAACTCAAACAGCATGAGGCTATGGTCGCCGTTCTATGCGGCCGGGGCAGCTGTACACGCAGTGTTCGAGAGGGAAGCCTGGGAGAATCCGGCGTGAAGAGTTCCACAACACGAGGTGGTGGGCGGCCCATCGGTCCGGACTGCGAACGGCGGCGCGGGGCCCGCTACCATAAGACGGACCGTCTCGTCTCGCAGTGGGCCCGGGCATAGTGAAGGTGATTTGAGACCGATGACCGACGACACCATTCAAGCGCTGCTGCGCAAGCGCTTGTCCGACCCGGGCGTCGCGGTCAAACATCGCGCCCTGCAGTGGAGTTGGAGTCAGTACCTGGCCGGATCGGCGCAGCGGGCCGCGGCCCTGATCTCCGCCGCCGATCCGAACCGGCCGATGCACGTGGGCGTCCTGTTGGGAAACAACCCCGAAATGCTGGCCCAGATGGCGGCCGCCGGCCTGGGCGGCTACGTCCTGTGCGGCCTGAACAACACTCGGCGAGGCGAGGCGCTCGCGGCCGACGTCCGGCGCGCACATTGCCAGTTCCTGGTGACCGATGACCAACACCGGCCGCTGCTGGACGGCCTGGACCTGGAGGGCACCCAGATCCTCGACACCTCGAGCCCGCAGTGGGCCGAGTTCGTCGAAGGTGCGGGCGAGCTGGTGCCGCACCGGCAGGTGACCGCGACCGACCCGTTCATGATGATCTTCACGTCGGGCACCAGCGGGAACCCCAAGGCGGTGCAGGTGTCGCACCTGATGGCGACGTTCGCCGGCATCAACCTGGTTCAACGCTTCGAGCTGTCCCAGCGGGACACCTGCTACGTGTCGATGCCGCTGTTCCACTCCAACGCGGTCGTCGCCGGTTGGGCGCCCGCGGTGGTCTCCGGCGCCGCGATCGTGCCGGCGAAGTTCTCGGCGAGCAGCTTCCTCGACGACATCCGCCACTACGGTGCGACGTACATGAACTACGTGGGCAAGCCGCTGGCCTACATCCTGGCCACGCCCGAGCGCGACGACGATGCCGACAACCCGCTGCGGGTGGCGTTCGGCAACGAGGCCAACGACAAGGACATCGAGGAGTTCGGGCGCCGCTTCGCTGTGCAGGTCGAGGACGGCTTCGGCTCGACGGAGAACGCGGTCATCGTGATCCGCGAACCCGGCACGCCGAAAGGGTCGATCGGCAAAGGGGTCGACGGGGTGGCGATCTACAACAGCGAGACCGTGACCGAGTGCGCGGTCGCGCGCTTCGACGCCGACGGCGCCCTGGTCAATGCCGACGAAGCGGTCGGCGAGTTGGTCAACACGGCGGGCTCGGGGTTTTTCACCGGGTACTACAACGACCCGGAGGCCAACGCCGAGCGGATGCGGCACGGCATGTACTGGTCGGGCGACCTGGCCTACCGCGACTCCGAAGGGTGGATATACCTGGCCGGCCGCACCGCCGACTGGATGAGGGTCGACGGGGAGAATCTGGCCGCCGCGCCGATCGAGCGGATCCTGTTGCGGCACAGCGCGATCAACCGGGTAGCGGTATACGCCGTCCCGGACGGGCGCGTCGGTGACCAGGTGATGGCGGCGATCGTGCTCAACGAGGGGCACACCCTGGACCCCGACGCGTTCGAGGCATTCCTCGACGCTCAGCCCGACCTGTCCCCGAAGGCGCGCCCGCGGTACGTCCGCATCGCCACCGACCTGCCCAGCACCGCCACGCACAAGGTGCTCAAACGCCAGCTGATCGCCGAAGGGACGGGCGTCGGCGATGGGGAGGTGCTGTGGGAGCGCGAGCCGCGCGGGACCGCCTACGCGGTCGCGACGCCTAGCCGGGGCTCGGAGGCACTCGACGGCGGATCTGGCCCTTCGGCCGTCGCACCCGCTTGACCGGGTCGCGCGGTGTGCCGCAGGCGATCTCGTCGCGCAACTGCGCGATGTTGGACAGCTCCGCGTACAGCCCGCGGATCGCGTAGTCCAGGACGGCGACTGAGAAGCGCTGGTCCGGGTCGGCGCTGATGCCCAGGTCCCGCGAGCGCTGCCGCGACCACAACGCTTCGTCCAGCCGCGCCCGGGTCGCCTCGAGATGGCGGTCCAACGTGTCGACGATGAGTTCCGGGTCCCCGCCCCGGGCGAGCCAGGTTCGCAGGATCACGGGATGCTTGATGACGACCTGGTCGTCACCCGGGAAGTGCTGCACCCACCGCCGCAGTGCGTCGAGCCCGGCATCGGTGGTCTCGTAGAGGGTGATCGACCGCTTGCCCGATTTGGCGCCGATCTCGCCGACCATGCCGCGCGCCAGCAGCCGGTTGAGTTCGCGCCGCACATGACTGACGGACGGCGACCAATAGAAATGGCCGACGGACAGCTCGGCGCGCATCTTGATCTCGCCCGCGGTGAGCTGCTCGTCGTTGGCGGCGAGCACGCCCAGCACCAGGTAGGCCGTTACCGGCAGGCCGTTGCTGGTGCGCCGGGGGCTCACGGCCGCTGGATCTGCCCGGTGAAGTAGGGCAGGGTGACGTCGGGTCCGACGGCATGAAACGCCACCCGCACTCGCATGCCTATCCGCAACTCCCCCGGCGCGACACCGATGACGTTGGTCAGCATCTGATATCCCTCGTCCAGCGTGACGATGGCGGGCGCGTAGGGCGGGGAGAATTCCGCCGTCACCGGCCGGTGAACCACCGTCCAGCTGTAGATCTCGCCCAGCCCCGCGCTGAGCTCCCAATGCACTTGCGCCGAAAGGCATTGGCGGCAGTGCTCGGTCGGCGGGAAGTTCGCCAGGCCGCAGGCTGCGCAGCGTTGATACCGCAATTCACCGGACCGGCAGCCCTCCCAGAAGGGAACGCTGAGGTGGCTACTCGCGTGGGGCACCGGGCCGCTCTGCGGGTGCAAAGCATCGGAAGTCACAGCGGTTCGTCTCCCAGGAGCAGCAGTGTGGTGAACAAGGCGCCCGCTCCCCCGTTGCTGCACAACGCGATGTGCGCGTCGGGAACCTGGAGATCGCCCGCCTGCCCGCGCAGCTGCTGGACGGCCCGGACGGCCCGCTGCATCATCTGCGGATTGGAGCCCGCGTGGCTGAACGACATGGTCCCTCCGTCGGTGGTGATGGGGTGGCTGCCGTCGATGGCGATGTGGCCGTCGGCGACGAACGGACCGCCCTCGCCCTCGCCGCAGAACCCGAACGCCTCGAGCTGGCGGATGATCTCGAAGGAGAACGGGTCGTAGAGCTCCAGCACGTCGACGTCGTCGGGCCGCAGCCCGGCGTGGCCGAACGCCCGCTCGGCGGCGCGCCTGCCGACCACGCCGTTCACGTGTCCGTCGCGCCGCCCGGCGAGGTCCCACGCCGGCGGGTGCTGGTAGGACGGGCCGTGGAAGTCGGCGCCGCTGCCCAGTACATAGACGGGTTGGCTTGCGCCGCCGGCCTTTTCGACGTCAGCCACGACCAGGGCGCACCCGCCTTCGGAGGTGGTGGCGCAGTCCAGGAGGTGGAAGGGGTCCGCGATGGGCCGGGATGCGGTGATGTCGTCCGGCGTGAAGGGTCCGCGTTGGTAGTAGACGGCTTCGGGGTTGCGCGATCCGTTGTTGCGGATGGTGGCGGCGACGATCGAAAGTTGTTCGCGCGTGGTGCCGTAGGTGTGCATGTGGCGGCGTGCGATGAGCGCGAACTCGGCGGTGGTGAACATGCCCCAGGGCGCGACGAATTCGTTTTCCGGCCGGGTCCAGGGCGCCGTCGCCTGGTGGTCGCGGTACTCGCCCGCCTGGGCGGCGACGAGCACCACCACGTCGGCCATGCCGTGCTCGATCGCGGTGACGGCCTCGGTGATCATGCCGACACCGAAGGCAAGGCCCTGCCACGCCGGGCCGAGGCGCAGGTCGTAGATGAGGGCGGTGGACAGCGGGCCCGCGCTGATCCCGTCAACGTCGTCCAGGCTCAGCCCGGCGTCGTCGAGCGCGCCGCGGATGGCGCTCAGGGTCAGGGTCCGCGAGGTCTCGCCGTCCAGGCGCCGGCCCTGCCGGGTGTTGTGCACCCCGACGATCGCCGCGGTCCGCTTCGTCGCTGCCAACTCCGTGTTCCTTTGCGTCGCTCTAGTTTTCGTCCGCCACGACGCCCAGGTAGGTGCCGACGACGTCGCACTGTCGCCCGTCGCGGGTGATCGTCCCGATCGTCGTGGCGCGGGCGCCGGTCGGCGGGCCGCCGGTGCCCCTCTTCACGATGTCGATCCGCACGTCGACGGGCCGCGCGGTCTGTGGGTCGGTGATCTCGACGACCATCGCGACCGCACGCTCCCGCTCGTCCCACTCGACACTGGTGATGCGGTGCCGTGCGGTCAACTCGATCACCACGGAGTCTTGGCGGACCAAAAAGCGCACCGGGGCGCACAATTCGCCGGCGCGCGGTGGGACGCACAGGGTGACCGCCATGTCACAGGCCCGCCGGCCGGGCGCTGATGGTTCCGGACTCCCGCAGCGCGGCCAGGTCCTGTTGGCTGCGTCCCAGCACGCCCGTCAGGACCTCCTCGGTGTGCTGGCCGTACAGCGGCGGTATCCGGCGGATCCACCGCCGCGGTCGGCCCAGGAAGGCGAACGGCATTGCGGTGCACAGGAAGGAGCCGGCGACCGGATGGTCGACGGTTTCCCAGAAGCCCCGCGCGTGCAGGTGCTGGTCGCTCAGCAGGGCCGGGGCCGGCGTGACCGGCGCCGCGGCCGCCCCCGCGGCACGCAGCGCTTCGACCGCGTCGCCCACCGACCGCCCTGCGGTCCAGTCGGAGATCAGCTTGTCGACTTCGTCCGGCCGGTCCCGCCAGTCGGCGGGCCGCAGGTCCGGTCGGCCCAGCAGCCGCGCCAGGGCCGCGCGGGCGGCCTCGTTCGTCGCGGCCAGCGCGACCCACTCGTCGTTGCCCCGGCAGCGGTAGACCCCTTGGGGGCTGGCATCCGGGCCGCGATTCCCGTTGCGCCGCATTCGGATTCCGAATCGCGAATACTCCAGCACCATCTCGGCGGCGACGTTCAACGCCGCCTCGACCATGGTGGACTCGACATGCATCCCGTTTCCGTCGCGGTCGCGGATCACCAGTGCGGCCACCGCGGCGAACGCCGCGTGCAGACCCGCGATCGGATCGCACACGCCGCGGGGAATCACCGGGGGCCCGTCGGCGTGCCCGGTCATCCACGCCATGCCGGTCGCCTGTTCCATCGTCTGTGCGAAGCCCACGCGGTCACGCCAGGGGCCGTCGAGGCCGAAGGCGGGCATCCGCACCATGATGGCGCGGGGGTTGGCCGCGCGCACGGCATCCCAGCCCAGGCCGAAGTTCGTCATCACCCGCGGCGAGAAGTTCTCGACGACCAGATCGCTTGCGGCCACCAGCTCCAGCGCGATCGCCCGCCCCGCCTCGGTGCTGAGCTCGACGCTGACGGCGCGTTTGTTGTTGTTGCTGCACAGAAAGACCGGGCCCCACTCCCACCACTGGTCCCAGCTGGGTGGACGGCCGGCGGAGAACCGCATGCCGTCGGGCCGCCGGACCCCCTCGACTTTGATCACGTCCGCGCCCAGGGCGCCCAGCAGCTGAGTGGCGACCGGTCCCGCCCAGAACGCGGTGAAATCGGTTATCCGCGTGTCCGCGAGCGGCAGCGTGTCCGCCCCGCGGCGGGGGATGTGCCGTGGTGGCCACTCGACGCGGCCGTTGTCGGCGCCGAGCCGCGGCGCCGGTCCCGGCGGCCTGGTCGTTATCGCGTCGCTGCGATAGGGCACCCTCGGCTGCAACCCACCGGCCGCGGATTCGACGAACACCCCGCGCTCCACGAAATGGTCGATGTGAGGGAGCATTTCGGGTGTCCCGATCGGTGCCACCGGGATGCGGAAGGCGACCGCGAGGTCGACGATCTCCTGGGTGGTGCGCGACTGGGTCCACTGCGTGACCATGCCGAGGAATTCGTCGCGGCGGGCGACGCGGCCGTCGAACGAGGCCAGCTCGACGTCGTCAAGGAGATCGGGGCGGTCGATGAGCACCAGGAAGTCCTGGAACTGCTGCGCGGTGATGGTGCAGAAGCCGACCATGCCGTCGGCCGTGGGGACGATCGAGGGCAGCTCCAGGCTGCGCCGGCCCAACAGGGAATCCGCGCCCAAAACGCTGGCCGACATGGCGGACAGGCCGCCCATCGCAATCACCATCGCCTCGTAGGTCGAGACGTCGATGACCTCGCCCCGGCCGCCCCGGGCGGCGTGCCGGGCGGTCGCCGCGGCGACCGCGGCCGCGAAGGTGCCCGCCAACCACTCGCCGAGCTGACCGCCTGCCTGCACCGGTTCGTCCTCCGGCCAGCCCCGGCCGGCCGTCGAGCCGCACAACGCCTGCAGGATGAACTCGTTGGCGAGCACCCGGTCGTCGACGTAGGGTCCCGTCGTGCCGAACGGTGTCACGGCCACCACCACGGTCGAACCGGCGGTGTGGGCGGTGATGCGGTCGAGCGTCCAACCGTCGGTCAAGTCGGTGAGCACGATGTCGGCACCGGCCAGCAGCGCGGTGATCTCCGCCCCGCCGTTGTCGAGCACCGATTTCTTGCCGGCGGCCAGGTAGGCGAACAACGCCCCGGCTGGGCCGCCGGCAGATCGCCGACGGATCGAATCACCTTGTGGCGATTCGACCTTCACAACGTCGGCGCCCGCGTCGGCGAACATCTTGCCGCAGTAGGACACGGCGATCCCGTTGGAGAGCTCCAGCACACGCCAGTCGGCGAACGGCGCCCGTCCTGCCACGTTCAGTTGCCCAGGGTGGTGGTACGCCCCGATATTCCGGCGGCTTCGGCCGTCACCTGCGACTGCAGGGCGAATTGCGTCATCCGGGTCCACGCGTCCCGGTCGCGCTGGCTCGCCCGGCGGCCGACGTGCGTCACCACGTCGACGTCGGCGGCTTGCGCGCGCAGGTAACCGGCGCGGGCGTGCTCCTTGGGGATGTGCTGGAACGGGTCGAACGAGTATGCGGCCATGGCGTTTTGGTGGGTGATCTTGTCGATGACCCGGTCATCGAGATGCCCCATGGTCTCCATCACGTCCTCGGGCGCAAACGGCCAGTTGCTGTCCGAGTGGGGAAAGTCGGACTCCCAGCACAGCATGTCCTCGTTGAACCATTCCATGTTGCGCACACCGACCTTGTCGCTGATGAAGCACGTGTAGAAGTGCCGCTTGAACACGTCGGTAGGCCCGCGGTAACCGGGCGGGAACTTGGCCTGCGTCCATCCCGAATGGCGGTTGTAGACGTGTTCGGCGCGCCACAAAAAGTACGGTATCCAGCCGACGTCTCCCTCGGTGAGCGAGAACTTCAGCTGGGGGAAGTCCGCCCAGAACTCGGCCCAGATCAGCTCGGTGAAGGTGAACATGCTCATCATCGACGACGCCGTCATCTGCACACTGGGCGGGGCGTCCGTCGACACCTGCGGGCTCCGTGACGCGGACCCGACGTGCGTGCACAGCACCGTGTTGTTCTCGCAGACCGCCGCGAACAGCGGGTACCAGTACTTGGTGTGAATGCTGGGCATTTGCAACGCCTCTGGGTTCTCCGAGAACGTCACCGCGTGGCAGCCCTTGCCGGCGAGGCGCTTGACCTCCTTCGCCGCCTCGGCCACGTCGAACAGCGGCAGGATGCCGCAGGGGATGAATCGGCCCGGGTATGCCGCGCACCACTCGTCGATATGCCAGTCGTTGTAGGCCTTGATCATCACCAGGTTGACCGCACGGTCGGGGCCCTGGTTGAGGACCTGGCCGGAGAAGCCGGTGAAGTTGGGAAAGTTCAGGCCGGCCAGCTGACCGCCGGCGTTCATGTCGCGGACCCGTTCGTCGACGTTGAAGCAACCGGGGCGCATCTCGTCATAGCGGGACGCGTCGATGTTGTACATCTCGCGGGGCTTTCCCGCCACGGCGTTCAATCCCATGTTCCGGCCGCGAACCTCGCCGTAGTACCACTGCTGGACGCCGTCGGGTTCGGTCACCACCCGGGGCGCGCGGTCCTTGTACGTCGCGGGGACGTGGGCCTCGAACATGTCGGCGGGCTCGGCGATGTGGTCGTCCACGCTGATCAGGATCAAGTCGTCCTTGTTCATGCCGCGCTCCTCGGGGGGATCTGCGACTAGTAGATAATGGCGCCGATCACAGTGTCAACCGTGCGCCCGGCGCCGGCATCTCCGTGTTCGATTGCTGCGCAACGCGCACGGCCCACCTTAGTGAGCCGGCAGCTCCGCCGCTGGCTGCGGACTAATAGTCGCTGCCGCGAGATCAGTCGGCCGGCTCGTACCGCAACATCGTCACGTCGTGCTCCGGGTAGTCGAAGAACACCGGCTTCACTCGCATCCCCACCCTCAGGTCGGCGGGATCGACGTTGACCATCTCGGTGGAAAACCTTGGCCCCTCGTCCCATTCGACGATGGCCAGCAGCTGCGGGACGGCGTCGGCGAAGTGCGGGCTGACCGGGCGGCGCGCCACGGTGTAGGAATACAACGTCCCCATCCCGGAGATCTCTCGCCATTCCAGATCGTCGGCGAGCGTGCGCGGTGCGCGCACCCGTGGGTAGAACACGTAGCCGCCCAGCGAGGGCGAATACTGGATGACGATGCGGTGCTGCGCCAGTGCGTCCCAAAACGGTGCGCTGGTCGGGGTTTTCACGGGCATCGGGCGCTCGAAGGTGGCCATGTCGGGATCAATCCCCCTCGAGGATCAGTGTGGTTTGCTCGGACAGGATCCCCCCGTTGCCGGACACGAAGGCGCGGTGACAGTCGGCGACCTGCGCCGCGCCCGCGCGGCCCATGATCTGCCGGGTGGCATCGCAGACATGGTGCATGCCGCCGGCGAGCCCGGCCTGACCGAAGCCCAGTTGTCCGCCCGCGGTGTTGAGCGGGAAGTCGCCCCGGAAGGTCAGGTCATGGTTGGCGACGAACTCCATGCCCTTGCCCTTCTCGCAGAAGCCCGCGTCCTCCAGCGACAGCAGCACCGTGATGGTGTAGCAGTCGTAGATCGACACCATGTCCATCTGCTCGCGGCTCAGCTCGGTCATGGCGAACGCGGTGTCAGCTGCCTCCGCGATGGGAGTGTGCAGCAGGTCCTTGGCGTAGGTCGGGGTCTTGAACGGCACGTGTTCACCGAATCCCTTGACCCACACGGGCCGATGGCGCGCCCGCCCGGCGAGGTCGGCGTTGGCGACCACCACCGCGGCACCACCGACGCAGGGCATGACAATCTCCAGCATGTGCAACGGGTCGGCGATCACGGGGCTGGCCAGGACGTCGTCGACCGTCAGCGGCTTGTCCTTCCAGATCGCGCCCTCGGTGTGGTTGGCGTTGACCCGCTGGTCGACGACGATCTTGGCCATCGCCCGCTCGTCGTAGCCGTAGACGGCCGCGTAACGCTGGGCCACCTGCCCGTAGGGCCCGTTCTGCCCGAGATTGCCGTAGGGGATCTCGAATTCGGCCTGGGGAGAGCCGTATTGGTTGCTCGACGACCCGAAGAACATCGCGTCCACCATCGGCCTGGGTTTCTTCTTCGAAGTCGGCGTGATGTAGCGGGCCGGCAACGCGCACAGCACCGCGTCACAGATGCCCAGTTCGATCGCCGCGGCGGCCCGCCAGACCATGGCCGCCGCGCTTGCACCGCCCAGGTCGACGTGCTCGGCGAATCGCGCGCCGACGCCCAGGTATTCGGCAATGGTGGACGGCACGAAGATCTCCGACTCGGCCAGATGTGAGGCCACGATCCCGTTGACGACGTCACCGGGCAATCCGGCGTCTTCGAGGGCGGCGGCGGACAGTTCCGCCCATTGCTCGATCGCGAACGGCGCGAGCGAGGCCTTGTTGAGCCGCTCGGGGGGCAGCTCGACGTAGCCGACGATCGCGGCCTCTCCGCGTAATCCCATGGGCGGTCCTACTTTCGGGGCAGTCCGAGAATCATCTGCGCGATGATGTTCAACTGAATCTCGCGGGTTCCGCCGCCGAGCAGCTCGGCGGGCAGGTGCAGGTAGCGCTCCACGATATCGGGGTCGGAATCGGCGGCCATCACCGCGCGACCGGTCAGGCGCAGCGTGGCCTCGAACGTCCTGCGCAACAGGACGTTCATCGCCACCTTGGCGATGCTGGAGGCCGGGCCCGACGCCTGGCCGTCGAGCAACCGAATGGTCTCCCGAACGCCCAGCGCCTTGATGGCGTGCGTGTACGCGTCGAGCTCGCCGAGCGCGCGCAGCGCGTCGTCGCGGTCCGGTCCCGGTTCGGCCGCGAGCCGCCGCAGCGCCACCGCCCGGTCGAACTTGACGTATCCGCTGATGGCGGAGCGTTCTTCGGCCATGGTGGCGATCGCGAGGTTCCATCCGTCGGTGGGGGCGCCCAGCAACATCTCGTCGGGGACGAAGACGTCGTTGAGGAACACCTCGTTGAAGTGCGCCTGCCCGGTGGCCGTTTTGATCGGCTGGATTTCGATGCCGGGCGACCGCATATCGAGGATGAAGTAGCCGATGCCGCGGTGCTTGCTGGCCTCGGGGTCGGTGCGCGCCAGCAGGGCGCCAAGGTCGGCGTACTGCGCCAACGACGTCCAGATCTTGTGGCCGTTGACCCGCCAACCGCCGTCGACCTTGGTCGCCCGGGTGGCCAGCGACGCCAGGTCGGAGCCGGCGCCCGGCTCGCTGAACAGCTGGCACCAGTGAATCTCGCCGCGTTGGGTCGGCGGAATCAGCTTTTCTTGCAGGTCTTTTGGTGCGGCGGCCAGCACCGAGGGCAGGATCCACTCGGCGATGTTGAGGGACGGCCGGACCAGCCCGGGTCGCTTGGCGAACTCTTCGTCGATGATGAGCTGTTTGAGGGGACCCGCATCGACGCCCCACGGGGCCGGCCAGTGCGGCGCCATCAGGCCGGCATCGGCCAGCAACGTGCGCTGGGGCCCGGAGGCCTGGTCCGGGTAGTCGCCGTGCGGTGCCGGTGTGTCGTTGCGCAACTGCATTGCCGCATCCAGTGTCTCGGCGACCCAGGACCGGAACTCCGATTCCGCGTCGCCGAGATTCACCGACATGTCGCGCGTCTGGGTGCACGTGAGCTGTCCCAGCTGCCGCGCCCAGCGATTCGCCGGACCGATCGATCCCGCCAGGCTGATGGCCCGTCGCCAGTACAGGTGCACGTCGTGTTCCCAGGTGAAACCGATGGCGCCGAGCATCGTCAGCGCGTCGAGCACCAGGTCGGGGATCGGTGAGACCGCGACCGTCGCCGCACCGCCGGAGGCCATTCGATGCTGGTCGAGCGATTCATCGACGGCACGCACCGCGTCCCAGGCCGCCGCGGTGGCCAACTCGCTGCTGACCAACAGCATCGCCGCACTGTGCTGCAGCGCCTGGAAGGTTCCGATCACCTTGCCGAACTGCTCGCGGACGCGCAGGTGCGCGGTGACCTCCTCGACGCACCACTGCGCGATGCCGGCCATCACGCTGGCCACCAGGCTCACGGTGACACACCGCGCGCGGTCGGGGTCGATGCCGCTGAGAACCTGCGACTCGGCCGCACGATAGTCGTCGAGTCGCAAGATGCCCGCGTCGGCGACCAGGTCGGTGCCGGTGACGGGCTCCGCTGTCGCCGTGGGGTTTTCGGTGTCGACAATCACCCAGACCACACCGTCGCCGTCCGCGCTGGCGCCGAGGAGGACCGTCCGCGCCGCGCAGACGCCGGCTGTTACCTCCGACGCGCCGGTCACCAGCCAGCCCTCGCCGTCGGGACGCGCGCTGAAGTCGCCGTCGTCGGGAAGCACGACCGCCGCGGTGGCACCCGCGGCCAGACCGCGCACCAGGGCTTCGGCGGCCGCCGTCGGGTCGGCCAGCAGCGCGACGGCTCCGGCGGTGACCGTGGGCAGCAGCGGGCCCGGCAACAGCGCCTTGCCCGCCGCCTCCAGAACGCACGCGGCGTCCATCAGCCCGCCGCCCTGCCCGCCCAGGCTTTCGGGCAGATGCACCGCGTGAAAGCCGTTACCGACCAGGGCGTCCCACCACGCGGGCCGCCGGCCCGCGGCGAGGTCGGCGAACGCCTCGCGGGTTTCGGCGATGGGCGCGTGCCGGCCGGCGAACCGGCCGACGGCATCGCTGAGCTCCTGCTGCTCCGGGCTCAGTCCGAGGGTCACGATGACGGCCGCGAGGTGACTACGGTTGGCCGCACAGCTGCTACCCTTCCGACTTACAAGACGGACCGTCTCGTCTTGTGGCAGACTACCGGGGGCAGTCGAGCGATGTAAAGCGGGCCACCGCGGCAGTGAGGATCACCATATGGCAAGCGATCTCACCCGGGTGACCCCGCCGCGGCGGCGCAGCGAGAAGTCGCGCACCGCGATCGTCACCGCCACGCGCGAGCTACTTCTCGAGCGCGGCTTCGACGGTCTGACCATCGAGGCGGTCGCCGCGCGGGCCGGGGTGGGCAAGCAGACCATCTATCGGTGGTGGCCCAGTCGCCCGGCCCTGGTCGCCGACGTGATGCTCGAGGACGCCGACCAGCTCCTCGCATCGGTCAATCACACCGAAGATCTGGCGGACGACCTGGTGGTGTGGGTGCGCAAGCTCGCCACGACCCTGACGACGGCCCGCGGCTCGGCCATGCTGCGGACCTTGACCGCCGCGGGCATGGAACACGAGGACACCGCGGTCAAACTGCGCGCCGGATTCAGTGCGCCTCTGCACGAGAGCGTCCGGGCGCGGATCGTTGCCGACGGGATCGACGACAGCACCGCCGAGTCGGCCGCGGATGCGATCGTCGGTGGCGTCGTCTATCCGATCCTGTCTGACCCACAACGGTATTCACGACGCCGAGCCGAGCTCACGACCCGAATCATCGTCGATGCCCTGACCCGCCGAGGCGGACCACGACCGTAGCGGGCGCAACAACGCGTTCTTCTTGTAGTAGTGATCGGCCATTCGCCGCATGATGTTGTCGAGCACGGTGACCGCGTCGTCGAGGAAGGGGCCTTTGTTCAGCATCACGCATTCGGCCCGTTCGCTCATGGCCGCGTCACTGATCTCGGCGCGTGACGGCAGGCCGGTCTTGGCGAGTTGCTCAAGGACCTGCGTCGCCCAGATCACCGGCAGGTGCGCGGCCTCGCACAGCCACAGGATTTCCTCCTGCAACTCGGCCAGCCGCTCATAGCCGCACTCGACCGCCAGGTCGCCGCGCGCGATCATCACCCCGACGCGCGGCCGGCGCATGGCGGTGAGCAGCAGCTGCGGCAGGTTTTCGAAGGCGCGCCGGGTCTCGATCTTGAGCACGATGCCCAGCCCGGCGCCGCCGAGCCGGTCGAGCTCATCCAGCAACCGCTCGACATCGGCCGGAGTGCGAACGAACGACATGTCCACGAGATCCGCCAGTTCGACCACGGCGGCGAGATCAGCGACATCGCGGTCGGTGAGCGCCGATATCGGCAAGTCGGTGTCGGGCATGTTGATGCCCTTGCCCGCCTTCAGCCGAGCCTCCCCCTGCTCCGGCCGGTCGATGCGCACGGTGAGGACGTCACGGCCGGCGGATATCACCCGGCCGCCGATCTTGCCGTCATCGAAGTGGACCGCGTCGCCGGGCCGGGCATGATCGAAGGCCTCGGGCAGCGTGCAACCGATGCGCGGCACGGTTCGACCGCTGTCGACGGGCGCCGGTGAGCAGTCACGGGTCAGTTGCAGCAGGCTTCCCGCGCGCACCAGTAGGCTCTGCTCCTTCTCCGGCACCGGACCCACTCGCGCTGATTCTGCGGCCGATTCGCCACGGTCCCCGGCGTGCAGCGCGGTCCCGGTTACCAGGTACGTCGTCTGCTGCGCGGTGACCACGAAGCCTCCCGGGACCGCGTCCTGGAGAACGATCTGCCGCTTGGCGCCGCGCACATCCCGTAGCGCCAGCGCATCGCCCGCCGCGCGGTTGGCCAGCCACTGCGCCGGCACCGTGAACACCGCCATGTCCGGTTGCGGCGGGCCCGACGGTTCTTCGCCCGACGTCATCCACGCCCGTGCCGGTGCGACGACGCGGCCGAGCTGGTCGCGTTGCGGACGCAGCCGCACCACGCGGGGGCCCGGCTCGAGCGGACCGGTCCGCAGCTTCGGGCCCGCCAGATCCATGGCGACCAGGCATGGTGTGCCGGCGTCCACGGCCGCCTCGCGGACGTGGCGGGCCATGGCTCGCCATGCGTGAACGTCGTCGTGGGCGCAGTTGATCCGCGCGATGTTCATGCCCCGCCGCACCAGCTCGCGAACCAGGGCCGGGTCGGTCGCGGCCTGCGACGGCAGCGTGACCATGATGCGCGTCATCCGATGCGGGGGGCGGGGCCCCAGCAGCTCTACCGTGTGCTGGCGCAAGATCTTCGGTCCCTGCTCGATCGGCACCGCCGACGGGGGCGGCGGCTGCCAATTCCCGTCCGCCAAGGCGGCGATGGCCGCGCGGACCGCGACGAGCGTCGCCTGCACGTGCGCTTCGCTGCGGCCCAACGACGACAGGCCGAACTCCGCGAGCCCCGCCTGCAGGTCGCGTAGATCGAATTGGCGAATCGCCCAGTAGTGCAGCAGGTTTCGCGCACTCGCCTGGTGCTCCGGCGCGATCGCCGGCAGCCACTGCGCCCAGGAGGTCTCCGCGTTGCGCAGGCTGGTCAGTAGGTCGTCGATCTGGTCGAGCAAGCCGGCCAGTCGCATCTTGACGTCGCGCTGTCCTGACAAGACAACTCCCAGTTTCGGTGGCTAGCGGCCACACAGTGTTAACGTCCGCGTAACGCTCATCACGCGAATCTCCAAGGTACACAGTCAAATTACCGGCGGCTCGGGTGGCACAACAGGGGCATTGGTCCTTCAAAACGGCAGCGGCCGCCTCGAGACCGCAGGGCTCAGGACACGTGGCTATCCGACCGAGATCGCGGCCAGGCCACGCCCCACCCGCTCGGGGAGGGATCCCCCGTGGCTCAGCCAGTCGTCCAGGGCAATCCGGACGGTCGCCATCGCCAGCGCACCGATCAGGCGCGGCCTGGGGTCCTGCGGGACCAACCGCCGCAGGCGCGGCGCGACGAGGTCGCCGATCGCCCGCTCATAGCGCACATAGATGTGCAGCGTCCATGCGTCCAGCGTCTCGGACGACCTTGTGAGCATGGCCAATTCGCGGATCTGGTGCTCAATGTCGGCGGATCCTTCCGCGAGCTCGGCAAAGGCGCCGATGACCGCGTCGGTGGCGCTGAGGCGCTCCGGCTGCGCCGCCAGGGCGGTGGTGATCCGGTTCAGCCAATGGGCGGTCATGCCCTCGGCGACGGCGTCTTCCTTGGAGTTGAAGTACCGGAAGAACGTCGCCCGCCCGATGTCGGCTTCGTCGGCGATGCGCTCCACCGTCGTCGCGGCCAGTCCGCGGTCGGCGACCAGCTGAGCCGCGGCCGCGGCGATGCGCTGACGCATCGCCGTTCGCTTCCGTTCGGCCAACGACGTCGTGGCAGCCATTCCCCACCTTTTCCCGCGAATCGACACCTAAGACGTAAGACATAGTCTTAGCATGAGACGATGTCTCAAGACGCCGATTCGCCGGATCCGCCCGCTGCCCGGGCGCGTGCCGCCTGGGGGTTCCTTCAGCAGATGGTTGCCGACGTCACGAAGATCGTGACCGAGGACGCCGAATCCGAGCGGGAGTTGCTCGAAGGGCTGCGGCTGATCGCCCGCATCTCCTCCCTGTGCGCGCAGATGGCGGTTGAGGCCGACGCCGAGCGGCCCGCGTTCTTCGATATGTGCGCGGAGAACCGGATGGTCGGCGGCCCCAATCCCGACGGGAACTACTACCTGGCCATGATTCGTGGGGACCGGAGCTACCGGATCACCGGTTCCCGGGGCACCAGCGCCTACCTCGGATTGCAGATCCTGGCCGGCACCGGCCTCACGCCGCGCCGCATGGCGGGGTACGTCAGCGACCGCGACTTGGCGCTGCGCTCGGGCGAATTCACGCTGGTGCTGTCCGCGGACGAGCCTGCCGATCTGGCCGGCGCCCAGTGGGTGAAGATTCCCGAGGACGCCTCGTCGGTGGTGGTTCGCGAGTACATCGGTGATCGCGGCCGCGAAGAGCTCGCCACGCTGCGGATCGAGGCGTTGGCCCCCGCCCCGCTGACGCCGCTGACCGACACCGAGCTCGCCGATCAGTTCACCGCCATGGCGTGGTCCCTGATGAAGCTCGCGACGCTGCACCGCACCATCAAGCCCGAACTGCTCGGCATGCCCAACACGTTGCTGACCGCGCAGGCCGCCGACCTGGGCGCCGCGGACACCACCCCCGACAACCTGTACATGATCGGGACGTACCGGCTGGACCCCGGCGAGGTCCTGCTGCTCGACATCGCACCCCCCGACACCCGGTTCTGGAACGTCACGCTGGAAAGCATCTGGCACGAATGTTTGGAGCCGCGCGCTCGGCACAGCTCGGTGACGAATCGCGGCGTGGCAGCCGACGCCGACGGACGGGTGCGGATCGCGATCTCCGCCAAGGACTTCGGCGTTGGCCACTGGCTCGACACCGGTGGCCGGCATCGCGGATTCGTCGTCCTGCGCTGGCTGGACAATCCGGCACCCCCCGAGGTGACGGTGTCGGTGCGCCGCTGTGAGGAGAAGATATGACGCTGCACGACCGATTCGCCCCCGAGCGGCTGATAGCCGCGGCCTGCGAGGAGGTGGGGAGCGACGACTTCGGCACCGAGGGCTGGCGGCCCGGGCTGCACCGCCTCACCGACGGGTTGATCAACGACGCGCGGCTGTCCGACATCGGCGTGGAGATCGCCCACCTCGACATCATGCGGGCGCTGAAGAACCGCCTGGGCGTGATCGCTTGGCGTAAGCAGCACCCCGAGATCGCCGCCAACCCGATCACAGCACCGATATTCATCGTCGGCCAGCCCCGCACCGGGACCACCATCCTGTACGACTTGCTCGCCCAGGATCCCGAGCTGCGGGCCCCGCTGACGTGGGAGGTCGACGAGCCGTGTCCGGTTCCGCAGCCCGAGACCTACCACGACGATCCGCGCATCGCGCAGACGCAGGCCAGCATCGACATGTCCGAGCAGATCATGCCGGGGTTTCTCGCGTTCCATCCGATGGGCGCCCTCGTCGGGCAGGAGTGCGTGCGCATCACCGCCGGTGACTTCGTCAGCATGATCTTCTCGGTCCAATACCGGCTGCCCGGTTACTACCGCTGGCTACTTTATGAGGCCGACCATGCCGGCGCTTACCACTACCACCGAATCTTTTTGCAGCACTTGCAATCCGGTGTGCCCGGTCAGTGGTTGCTGAAGTCTCCGGCGCACCTGTGGCAGCTCGACACGCTGCTGGCCGAATACCCCGACGCGCTGATCGTGCAGACCCACCGCGACCCGCTCAACGTCATCTCCTCGATCGCCGCCCTGACCCACCACCTGCGCCGGATGTGCAGCGACGATTCCAGCGTCGCCGAGTGCGCGGCCCAGTCCTACGAGGAGATCGTCGTCGGCCTGGAACGAGAGATGGCCCTGCGCGACAGCGGGGCGGTGCCGGCGGACCGCGTGATCGACGTGCAATACAGCGACTTCGTCAACGACCCGTGGACCACGATCAAGGACATCTACCAGCGACTGGATCGTGAACTGCGACCCGACGCCGAGCAGAGGATGCGCGAGTTCCTGGCGACCCATCCCGGCGACGGCGGCCGCGGCCGGTACACCTGGTCGGACACCGGCCTACGGGAAGGCGAGGTGCGCGAGCGGGTGCGCGCCTACCAGGACCGCTACGCGGTGCCCACCGAGACGCTGCGGTGACGGGGCAGGCGCGGGCCGAATATCGCAGGTCCGGACTCACGGCGCGAGCCTGACAAAGCCGGGTTGCTTCTGTGGGGGCGGTGGCGCCGGGGACGGCCGCACCGGACCGCCACCGCCCATGCCGCCACCTGTCCCGCCGGTTCCGCCGCCACCGCCGCCGGCGGCTCCCTGCTGTGGACCAACCGCGGGAGCCTGCACCTGCCGTGGCGGGGGCGGCGGCTGCTGGGGGTGGCGGCGGCGGAATCTCCGGTGGGCTGGGCGGGACCATGTCTCCGGAGGGAAGCGCCATGATTGCCGAGGCGAGCGCCGTGGTGGGCAGGTCCGCGGCTGCAGTGCCGGTGAACTGCTGACCCGCATCGGTTGCGGCGCCGTGCAGATACGCCGCAGGGTGCGTCGGCCCGTTCGATGCCGGCGCGGGAGTTACCAAAATGGGAGCGATCTTGCTTTGATCGTGCGGGCAGTAGGCCTCTACTGACGCTGTGATGAATCGGGTCATGGTGGATTCGAGGCGAGCCGGGGGGTAGAGGCGCTCGGCCGGATCCTTGGAGTACGCATTTTTCAGCATCGCGCCCACGACGGTGTTCACGGGAATGCCTCGATCGAGCACAAGACAAATCTTGTGGGCGGTGTCGATCAGGCTTGGGACGCCCTCGACAGCGGGGATGTCTTCCTGGTTGAGAAGCGCCTTGAAAATTTCGTCCTGGTTGGGGTCGGCCGCTGCTGCGCCCTCGCGCAGCGTCGCGCCGCCGGTTAGCACCACGCTGACGGCGACGACAGCGCTGGCGCGGCCGGTGATGCGGGTGAACATGAGGAGTTTCCATTCCTGGTAGTGCCGTCATTCGACGGGCTCCGAATCGTGAATTACGCCGCGCGCGTGGGTGTCTGACCAAGCCCTCCGGCACGTCGGCGAGATCAGCGAGCGTTGGCGTTCCGGTCGGGCAACGGCCCCGCGGCCGGCTCGCCGCGGCGGCTCCGCCGAAGAAACCGATCGAAAGGCCCGACTATCCGTTGAACTCGCCTCAATCGTCGACGCGCAATGTGTTTGGATGCCACAGCGCCCGAGTCGCCACTGAAACGAATCGTCGGCGGCGGACGTCGACGAAAGGGTCCGTGGCCAATATCATGGGCGCTCCGCGGCAGGGCAACCCGGAAGGTTGGGCGAGGTTGCAACCTCGCTCATTCCGCCAGATCCCATCAGTCGCTGGATGAAGTGTCCAGCAGTGGGTACGCCGCTTGAACACGGCATGCCTGGAGCGTACCGCCGCCGTAACGACCTGCGGTAGGGGCATGTCCTGCGTCTACCCTGCAAACTGACTGTCAGCCGACCCGCGAAGCAGGGTCCCATACGCCAAAAGCGCGCACGCTAAGACTCATTCGGCGTCACGGTGTCCTCACGGGCGTCAAGGCTCCGCACGCGCGGGGTAGGTGGCATGTCGACCAGGGCCACAACGTATTCAGAGCCCGGTATCTGCAGCACCGCGTAAGATCACCGCAGGGTGACAGGATGGCGTCGGCGCAGGGGTTCCACGTCGCCAGCGACGCGTGAAGACTCCTGCAGGGCAACGCTTTAGGAGCACCATGGACGAGGACTGCCTGAAGCTCACCACCTATCTGGCCGAGCGTCGGCGAACCGGCGAAGGGTTTGTCTCCGACGTCCTGCTCGACCTCTATGCGCGGCATCGCATCGCCTGTGGCGTGGTCCTGCGCGGCATCGGCGGCTTCGGGAGCGGACGCCACCTGCGGACCGACGAGTCGCTGACGCTGTCGGAGGACCCGCCGGTCGCCATCGTCGCGGTCGACACGAAGGCGAAGATCGAAGCCCTGCTCGACCCGGTGCTGGCCGTGAAGCAGCGCGGCCTGGTGACGTTGGAGCGGGCGCGGCTGCTGCGCGAGGATGTCGGGCCGGTGCGGTTGCCGGACGAATTGCGCGAAGCCGTCAAGCTGACCGTCTACGTCGGGCGCAAGGAACGCGTCAACGGGGTCCCGGCCTACGTCGCCGTCTGCGACCTCCTGCATCGGCGCCGGATAGCCGGCGCGTCGGTGCTGCTCGGGGTCGACGGCGTCACCCACGGGCGGCGGCACCGTGCGCGCTTCATCGGCCGGAACGCCAACGTGCCGATGATGATCCTCGCCGTCGGGTCGGGTGAGCGCATCGCGGGGGTTCTGCCGGAGCTGGCACGGTTGCTCCGCGGCCCGATGTTCACGCTGGAGCGGGTCCGCCTGTGCAAACGCGGCGGCGAACTCTTGGAGCGGCCGCATGCCCTGCCGGGCGTTGACGAACGCGGTTTGCCGCTATTCCAGAAGTTGACGATCTACACCTCCGAGTCGGCCCTGCACGACGGGGTGCCCATCCACCGCGCCATCGTGCGGCGGCTGCGTCAGCGCGAAGCGCCCGACGGCGCGACGGTGCTGCGGGGCATTTGGGGATACCACGGGGACCACCGACCGCACGGGGACAAATTTCTCTCGTTGCGCCGCGACGTTCCGGTGGTGACCATCGTCGTGGACACGCCCGCCAACATCGCCGAAACCTTCGACGTGATAGACGAATTGACGCGCGACGATGGGCTGGTGACGAGCGAGATGGTGCCCGCGGTGGTGTCGGACGAACGCGACGGCGACGGGCCGCCGCACATGGCCCAGCACCGGTATTGAATCAGCCGGCGACCGAGGCGTCGTAGATCGACTGGATCGCTTTGTCCAGCGTGGCGTTGAACTGTTCGTCGGACTGGTCGACCGTCAGCCCCTCGGTCAGGGCGCGACTGAAGCTGGCGATCAGCCCCGCGTTCTTCGCCAGCAGCTCGTTGGCCTCCTCGCGCGAGTAGCCGCCGGAGAGGGCGACCACCCGCATCACCTTCGGGTGTTCGATCAGGGGACGGTAGAAGTTGACCTCGCTGGGCAGGCTCAGCTTGAGCATCACGCGCTGCCCGTCGGGCACGTTCTCGAGTTGCTTGGTGATCTCGTCGCGCAGGATCGACTCGGCCTCGGCTTTGTCCGAGATCGAGATGGTGACCTCGGGCTCGATGATCGGCACCAGGCCGTGCGAGAGCACCTGATGGGCCAGCTCGAACTGCTGGGCGACCACGGCGGCGATGCCCTTGGCGTTGGCGCCGCCGATCACCGACCGTTCCTTGGTGCCGAACACGCCCTTGCTCACGGCGCGCTCCAGCAGCTCGTCCAGTCCGGGGATCGGCTTCATCAGCTGCACGTCATCGGACGCCTCGGCCAGGCCCTTGTCGATCTTCAGGATCGGCACCACGCCCTTGGTCTCCCACAGGTAGGTCGTCGACGGCCGGCCCTCGATCTCGCGGTCCATGGTCTGCTCGAACAGGATCGCGGCCAGCACGCGATCACCGGTGAAGGCCGGGGAGGTGATGATCCGCGACCGCATCTGATGGATGAGGTCGAACATCTCCTCCTCGGAGGAGTACGCGTCGTCCTGGATGCCGTAGAGGCGCAGTGCCTTGGGAGTGGACCCGCCGCTCTGATCGAGCGCCGCGATGAATCCCTTGCCCGACGTCATCCGCTCCGCTTGCTTCTCGTTCGGCATGGAAGTTCTCCACTCCTTCGTGGTCGGCGTCAAGGTCACGTCGCTGCGGTGCCGCGCACCCTTGAAATAATCGTGCCGATCATATTCGGCCGATCAAAGCCCCAGAAGGCAGGCCGTCACCGCTCGGCTTGGTCGGGCTGCGGGGTGGCGGGTCTGACGCGCCACAGCGCCATGCGATCCAGGAGCCGGTCGCGCAGAACGAGCGTGTGGAACAGCACCGCGCACATGTGGGCGGTAAACGTGGCGAACAGCAGGAACGCGAACGCGCCGTGGCACTCGCGCAGCACCGCGAACACGTCGATGCTGTGCGGCGCGATGCCGGGCAGCCGCAGCGGACCCACCAGCGTGACGGGAAACCGCGCCGCCGACAGCATCGCCCATCCGGTGAGGGGCTGCACCAGCAGCAGGGCGTAGAGCAAACGCTCCGACCACGTCGCGATCCGCCGTTCCGCGCCGCTCATGGTGGACAGGAACGGTGGGGGCCGGTGCCTGAGCCGATTCGCCAGCCGCACCACGGCGAAGATCAGGATCAGCACACCCAGCGGCCGATGGATGGCCAGCAGCAGCGGGTAGTAGGTCAGGGAGGCGACCATGGTGACGCCGATGAGCAGTTGCGCGATGACCATCGGCGCCATCAGCCAGTGCAACAGGCGGGACGGGAGCGCGAAACGCGTCGCGGGGTTGGCGTGCGTCACCGGAGCACCTGGGAGACGTCGACGGCGCTGGGCGTCTTGGGTTCCTCCGCGCGGCGGGTGAACGATCGGGCGTAGACGGCCGATCTCGCGGCGAGCAACGGGTCGTCGGACACGGTGATCCCGTCCGGCAGCACCGTCGGGTCGAAGTTGATGTCGCGAGCGTTGCCGGGCGCCTCGGTCTGCACGGCGGTGACGGTGATGGTGCCGGCCTCGACGGTGCGGCGCGACCGCGGCCAGGGTTTCGTGGCGTCGTGGGTCGGGTCGCCGGGTTCCCCGACCGTGAGCACCAGCCGCCAGCTCAGCGGGCGCTGGGCCAGCGTGCGGATGAGGTCGTCGAACAGGTAGTCCTTGCCGGCCGGTGGGGCCGGTGGGGTCGGGGCTCCCTGCGGAACGACCGCCCAGCGCACCGGCACGGTCGCCCCGGCGCCGTTGGTGAACCGGAACGCGTTGAGGCCGTAGAAGGCGCTGTCGGCGAAGCCCGCGCTGGGCGCGGCCTGCTTGATGATCTTCATCGCGGCGACGGTCTCGGGGTGGCGGTCGAGGAAGGCGGCCATCTTCTGCGGATCGGGTTTGCCCGTCTCGGGCACCGGCTTGGACGCCAGGAGCCGGTCGTAGAAGCCCTGCGGCGTGCTGTCCGGGAAGACGGGGATGTTGATCATCGCGGTGCGCCATTGCTGGCCGTCGGGTCCCTGGAAGAGCAGGCCCAGCCCGCGGACCGTGGTGGACGCGTCCGCCTGATCCGGCAGGGTCCCCGACAGGGAGAACCGGCCGATGACCGGCACGCTGCCCTCCCGGAAGACCGCGGCCCGGCAGATCGCCGCCCCCGCGCCCGTGCTCGCGAAGGTTCCCACCGCGCTGAGGCCCTTGGCGTGATTGCGGCGAAAGCCGTCGTGGCGTCCGTAGATGTGTTCGAAGCGATCGGCGAATCGGGACGGGGTCAGCGCCGCAGGCCGCAGCCAGCCGCCGGCATAGGCGAACCCGCCGACATCGACCGCGGCGATGCCGGCCACAGCCCCCATGCCCAGCAAGGCACGCCTTGACAGCGCGTCGCTGACGGACCGGGAGGGCTTGGCGTCGCCGGTCGGGTCGTCCTGCTCGCCACCGCGATCACCGGGCTCCATGCCCACCGTCCTCGGCTGTTTGCGCAGGCCACGGGGCCCAAACCGGAAAAATATTCAGTCGAGCTAATTCACGCATGGGCGGGCGCCAGGCGCAACTTCTGCGGGGACCGTCGGACACACTCACAGGACGGTGCGGCGCGGCGAATCGTTCACTCGCTTTGAGAGTGGTCCGCCGAGTGACATACCATCGGGTAAACAACTTGCGGCTGCATCTGTGGCTAACTGCGCAGATCGACGGAGTGTGCCTCCTCCGACGGCAAGCGCCTTCCGTGGGGTTGAACAAGCAGCCCCCGGGCTTGGCAGCCTGATTGAGAGCTAAGGGTGTCCCGCCAAGGGACCGAATGTGAGTGATAGACCATGGGTGAATTAACCGGCGATCCAATCGATCCGACCGCTTTCTCAGTAGGAAAGCAGCAGGTCGATCAGGCGGTCGTGCTCAACGTCTCGGGCGAAGTGGACATGCTGAGCTCGCCCCACCTGGCCGAAGCGATCCAGACCGCGCTGGCGGCGAAGCCCGCCGCGCTGATCGTCGACCTGTCGAAGGTGGACTTCCTGGCGTCGGCCGGAATGACCGTCCTGGTCACGGCGCAGGCGGAGACCGAGCCGCCGACCCAGTTCGCGGTCGTCGCCAACGGCTCGGCCACCAGCCGGCCGATCAAACTGATGGGAATCGACAGCGTGCTCGCGCTCTACAGCTCGCTCGACGACGCGCTGAGCGGCATTACTGCTGGGTGAACCTTTCAGATGGGGGCACAGCTGGAAACGATGGGGCGCTCTGATCGTCAGCCGTACAACGTGTCGAACCTCGATGACCGGTCCCGCTTCGTGCGGCATCGTGTCGCCGCCGATGCGCGCGGCGCTGCCCGGGTCCGAGCCGACTTCGGGGTCTGGCTGAAGACACATTTCGCCCTCGGTGGCGACCGGTTCAGCGACGTCGTGCTGGCCGTGAACGAAGCGATCGCCAACGCCGCGGAATTCGCCTATTGCGACGCCACGCAGCGCGGGACGCTGGACGTCAGCGCGTCCTACGACCACCAGTCCGACACCCTGGCCGTCACGGTCGACGATCGCGGCCGTTGGCGCCAGAAGGTGCCCGCACAGCGCCATCAGCAGCTCCGCGGGCGCGGTATCCCGCTGATGCGGGCACTCGCCGACGAAGTGGCGATCGACCGCACGCCGCGCGGAACCCGCGTCGCGATGACGTGGACCGGCCTCACGCAGCGGTCGTAGGCGGCGACTGCCACCCGTCGGCGATCCGCTTGATTCGCAACCGATTTCGTCATTTCGCGCCATCGATCCCGTAACATCTGCGCCGTGGAGCCGAGCCGTCGGTGGGGTGACGACCGCGCGATCCTCGACGACGAGGAGGCGCGCCGGCGCATCCTGGACGCCGCGGGCCGCTGCATCGTGCAACGCGGGAACACCCAGTTCCGGATGGGCGAGGTGGCCGACGAGGCGGGGGTGTCGCGGTCCACGGTGTACCGCTACTTCCCGGGCCGCGACGACGTGCTGCTGGGCCTGATCCTGGCGCGGGTCGACCGCGCGCTCGGTGAGCTGGTGCGCTCGCTGCCCGCCCCGGACGATCCGGTGCGCTCGGTGCCCGAGATGGTGCTGGCCCGCGTCGAGTCGGTGAACGGCGATCCGCTGAACGAGGCGCTGTTCGCCGCCGAGAGCACCGCCGTGGCGACGGCCCTCGAAAAGGGTTCGGAACCCATTGTCGACACGCTGTTGCGGCACTATCAGCCCCTGCTGGGGCGGTGGAAGTCGGCGGGCCGTCTGCACGCCGACCTCGATCCGAGGTCGGTGGTCCAGTGGCTGCATGCGACGACGTTGTTCCTCCTGGCGCCGTCCTGGCGATACCGCACGGCCGCGGACAAACGCGAGTTCGTGGACCAGTTCGTGGTGCGGGCCCTCGTGCCGGGAATCAGACAATAAAGGAGTATTGTCTGATGTCGGCGTTCTTCTGACTCCCCGACGCCCAGGCGGCTCGCCGCCCCGGTGGCACATCCCGAACCCAGGAATCGAGCGGACATGAATAGTCCCGTGTCGCAGGTCTTTTCGGCCGCCGGCCTGGCCGCTCACCTGGGCCGCGGCGTGCGCCGGGTGGCCACCGACGCGGTGATCGGCGGCCGGTTGGGGCTGCCCCGCCGGGTGCGGGACATCGACGCGGCGGTGCTGTCCCGGGTGATGGGCACCACCGTCAGATCGGTCCGCGTCCTGGGCAGCGACGCCGGCACGTCGGCGCGGGCGCGGCTGGTGTTGACCGGAAAGGACGTCCCCAGCTCGGTGTTCGTCAAGCTCGCGGCGACGACCGCGGCCACCCGGTTGATGGGCGAGTTGGGCCGGCTCGGACACACGGAGGTCCGGTTCTACAACCAGCTCGCCCCGCAAATCATCGGCGTCCCCTATGCCTACGGTGCGGCGTTCGATCCCTGGACGGGCCGCTACCTGTTGGTGCTCGAAGACCTCCCCGCCGAGTCGTGCGAGTTCCCCGACACCTTGCACCCGCTGTCCCTGGAGCAGGCCGGTCTCATCGTCGAGCTGCTGGCCGACCTGCACGCCACCTTCTGGGACCGACTGCCCCGCGGCGGGCGCGGCCCGCTGGGCTGGCTGTATACCCCCTCCGGCGACGTCACCTCCCTGCTGACCGGCTCGCTGATGCACGCCTCGGTCAGGCGCCTCGCCGAACGCACCGAAATCCCTTTGGAGAACGGCCGATTCATCGCCGACAACTACCGTGCGGTCGCCGCCCTCATCGACACTCCCCCGCACACCGTCATGCACGGCGACGCCCACCCGGGCAACATGTACTTCCACGGCGGCAAGGCGGGTCTGCTGGACTGGCAGGCGGTGCGGCGCGGACACCCGGCCCGGGAACTGGCCTACACCCTGATCACCAGCCTCACGCCCGAAGATCGCCGGGCGAACCAGCGGGAACTGCTCGACGATTACCGCCGCGCGCTCGCCGCGGCGGGCGGACCCGAACTCGACCGCGACGACCTGTGGCTGCGGTTCCGCCAGGCCGCGCTGTACGCCTACGTCGCTCCGCTGATCACCGCGGGAATGGGCGGCATGCAAGTCGAGGACATCGCCATGGAAGGGCTGCGCCGCGGCGTTGCGGCACTCGACGACCTGGAAACGGTCGCCGCCCTGAAGAGTTCGCTCTGAGGCCACCAAGTTTGCGCCGAACCTGTTGCATGGCCGCCGTAAGGGTTACGCTACTTCCCGTAGCGTAATGCTGGCGCGTCCGGTGCGTCTTCGGCCCATGGCGGCAAGGAGAGTCTCGTGTTCGACCTGAAGATCATTGGCGGCACCGTCGTCGACGGCACCGGCGCACAGCGCTATCGCGCCGACATCGGCATCAAGGACGGCAAGATCGTCGACGTGGTCCGCCGCGGGGACGGCGACCCTGACACCGGGGGCCTGCAGACGGCGCAGGCCGCCGAAACCATCGATGCCGCAGGGCGTGTGGTGGCCCCCGGCTTCGTCGACATCCACACCCACTACGACGGTCAGGTGAGCTGGGACAGCCTGCTCGAACCCTCGAGCGGTCACGGGGTCACCACCGTGGTCACCGGCAACTGCGGCGTCGGGTTCGCCCCGGTTCGTCCCGGAACGGAGCAGTGGCTGATCGAGTTGATGGAGGGTGTCGAGGACATTCCCGGCACCGCTCTTACCGAGGGCATCACCTGGGGCTGGGAGAGTTATCCCGAGTACCTCGACGCCATCGGCGAGCACAAGTTCGCGATCGACGTGGGCAGCCAGGTCGCCCACGGAGCCGTCCGCGCCTACGCGATGGGCGACCGCGGCGCCCGCAATGAGCCGGCCACCCCCGACGACATCGCCGCGATGGGCCGGCTGGTACGCGAGGCGATCGAGGCGGGCGCGCTGGGTTTCTCGACGTCGCGCACGATGGGCCACCGCGCGATGGACGGTGAACCCGTACCCGGCACCTTCGCCGCCGAGGAAGAGTTGTTCGGCCTCGGCCGCGCGATGGCGGCCGGCGGGCAGGCCGTGTTCGAGCTCGCCCCGCAGGGCGCCGCGGGCGAGGACATCGTCGCCCCCAAGAAGGAATTGGAGTGGATGCGACGACTGGGCGCCGAGATCGACCGGCCGGTGTCGTTCGCTCTGATCCAGGTCGACGCCGACCCGAAGCTGTGGCGCGAGATGCTGGACCTCTCGGCGGACGCGCACGCGGCGGGCGCTCGGCTATACCCCCAGATCGCCGCGCGCCCGTTCGGCATGATGATCGGGTTCCAGGGCCATCACGGTTTCAGCCACCGGCCCACCTACCGCCGGCTCAAGGCCGAACTCGGCCGGGAGGAACTCGCGCAGCGCCTGGCCGACCCCGCGGTGAAGGCCGCGATCCTGTCCGAGGAGGACCTGCCCGCCGACCCCACCCTGTTGTTCGACGGCATGTTCGCCCTGGTCCAGCACTCGCTGCACCGCCTGTACGCGCTCGGCGATCCGCCCGACTACGAGCCCACCCCGGACCGCACCGTCGCGGCCATCGCCCAGGCCCGCGGCGAGGACCCGCTGTCCACCCTCTACGACCTCATGCTGGAGTCCGACGCCACCTCCATGCTGATGCTGCCGCTGTTCAACTACGCCGACGGCAACTGCGACGCGATCCGGGAGATGCTGCTGCACCCCGCCGGCGTGCTCGGGCTTTCCGACGGCGGCGCCCACTGCGGAATGATCTGCGACGCCTCCTATCCCACCTTCCTGCTGACGCACTGGGCGCGCGACCGGCGCCGCGGCGAGAAGCTTTCGCTGGAGTACGTCATCCGCAAGCAGTCCCGCGACACCGCACACCTTTTCGGTCTCACCGACCGCGGCACCATCGAGCCGGGCAAGAAGGCCGACCTCAACGTCATCGACCTGGACGCCCTGACGCTGCATCCCGCCGCAATGGCCTTCGACCTGCCCGCCGGCGGGAACCGGATCCTGCAGGGAGCCAGCGGCTATGCGGCCACCATCGTCAGCGGGACGGTCACCCGGCGCGACGACGTCGACACCGGGGCCCGCCCCGGGCGTCTGGTGCGCGGGGCACGTTAAGGCTCCGGGATGAACGCGCCCGCCGGCAACCCGACCCGCAGCCGCGACGAGGACGCGATCGGCACCCCGCCGGAGACCCCCGCGCTGGTGCCGGCGGAGCGGTATTACTCGCCGGCATTCGCCGCGCTCGAGGTCGAGCGGATGTGGCCGAAGGTGTGGCAACTCGCGTGCATGGTCGACCACGTCGCCGCGCCGGGTGACTACTTCGAGTACCGGTGCGGACCGTACGGCGTGCTGATCGTCCGCGGCGACGACGGGGTGCTGCGCGCCTTCCAGAACGCCTGCCGCCACCGCGGCAACTCGGTGTGTGTGGGCTCGGGCTCGGGGCTGCGGGAACTCAAGTGCGGCTATCACGGGTGGACGTGGGACCTGGCCGGCGCGCTCAAGCGAGTGCCCGACCGAAAGGGGTTCGGGGCGCTCAAGCTGTCCGACTTCCCGCTCGTGGCGGCCCGGGTGGACACGTGGGAGGGGCTCGTCTTCGTCAATCTCGATCGCGACGCGGCGCCGCTGCTCGCCTACCTGGAGGCGGTGCCCGACGATATCGCCTGGTGCCGGCTGAGCGACTTCCGCTGCTACGCCACGCTGACCGTCGAGGTCGACGCGAATTGGAAGACGATCGCCGACGGCTTCAGCGAGACCTACCACATCCAGACGCTGCACCCGGAACTGCTGCGTTGTGTCGATGACATCCATGCGCCCCAACAGATCTGGGGGCATACCGGCAAATCCGACCAACCCTACGGTGTGCAGAGCCCACGCTTTGGCGGGGCGCTGAGCGACGAAGAGGTTTGGGACGCCTACGTTTACACGCAGGGCGCTCTCATGGGCGCCGGCGAAGGCACCCCCTTCCCCGCGGACGAGCGACGGGACGGCCAGACGGTCCAGGATCTGATCGCCGCGCACACCCGGGCGTTCGCCGCCTCGCGCGGGGTGGACCTGGACTGGGCCGACACCGACCGCATCATCCGCCTGCACCAGTACAACGTCTTCCCGAACATGACGCTGCTGGCCAACGCCGACCACCTCACCGTCATGTGTTCGCGGCCCCGGCGCGATCCCGCCGCCACCCCCGATCAAGGCGAGCTGGTGATGTTCCTCATGACGCGGATGCCGCCGGGCGCCGCGCGCGCCAAGCCGACCGATGTGCGAATGAGCGCCGGTGAGGCCGAGCCGGGCGTGGTGCTCACCCAGGACATCCAGATACTCCCCGGCTTGCAGCGCGGCATGCATCAGCCGGGTTTCACCCACTTGGTGCTGTCCAGCGAGGAGCGGCGGGTGATCAACATGCACCGCAACCTCGAGCGCTACCTCGACCTGCCCCCGTCCGAACACGTGCGCGGCGGCGCCGCCCCACCGCCGCCGACAGAATTCGTGTTAGACACGCCGTGATCGGTCCGATGCGATTTAGAATCCGTTTCGTGATGACCCCGTCAAACCCGTGGGGGGAAGACCGAGGGCGACTCGCGCATCAGCTACAGATGCGATATCAACCACTCGCGCGAAGACGCGCGCGGCGAATGTGCCAGAGCTTCGAGCGGGTCGGCGTCCGCACGGAGCCAGACCGGCTGCAGCAGATGCTGTCGGGGGCGCCCCTCGCGCCTCATGAAGCGATGGACGTCAAATTCGCGTTGATCGCGCTGCGGATCGACCGGGAGACGCGCGCCGCCCGGTACAAGCGGCTGAAGCGACAAGGAACCCGCTCGCTGATGTTCGCCGGCCTGGTCCTGGTGGTGTTGAACTTCCTGATGTGCATGGCGTACTTCTTGCTCAATCTCGCCGAGCAGGGCACGTCTCTGTGATCCGCTGAGACTCCGTCAGCGCGGGACGACGATGCCGTTGTCGTAGGCGTAGACGATTGCCGCCGCGCGGTCCCGCAGGTCGAGCTTTCCGAAGATCCGGCCGATGTGGCTCTTGACGGTGACGCCGGAAATGCAGAGCTCGGCGGCGATCTCGGCGTTGGAGAAACCCCGGCCCATCAACGTCAGCACATCGAGCTCGCGGGTCGTCAACTCGGCGATCGCGGTGCCGCGGGGCCCGGGCGCGGCTTTGCGATAGGTGGTCAACACCCGCGCGGTGACGGCCGGGTCGAGGTAGCTGTCGCCCCGGGCGACCGCCCGCACGGCGCGGATCAGTTCCTCGGCGGAGGAGTCCTTGAGCACGAAGCCGGCCGCCCCGGCGCGCAGCGCCTCGGACAGCAACTCGTCCTCGTTGAATGTGGTCAACGCCAACACTGGCGGTGTCCCCCCGAGCCTGCGCGTCGCCTCGATGCCGTCGACCCGCCGCATGCGCAGATCCATCACGACGACGTCGGGCCGGTGCTCGGCCACCGCGGCGGGCACCTCGTCACCGTCGGAGCATTCCGCGACGATGACGAACCCGTCCTTGCGACGCAGGATCCGGCGCAGCCCCGACCGCACCAGGTCCTGGTCGTCGACGAGGAGGACGGTGATCTCGTGCGGCTCCGGGATATGTGGGATCACGCCTTGCACCACCACGGCCGCCAACCCACCTCGCCCTCGTGCAACGGTATGTCGGCGCGCACCGACCATCCCTCGGGCGTCGGGCCGGCGTCGATGGCCCCGCCCAGCAGTTCGACGCGCTGGCGCATCCCGCGCAACCCGCGGCCCTCAGCAGACAGCGGGGCGGCGATCGCCACCGGCAATCGATTCTCGACCGTGAGGCTGGCCGAGACCGCCGAGACCTTCAGCGCCACCGCCGATTTTGAGTCGGGCGCGTGTTTGGCGACATTGGCCAGCGATTCCTGAGTGATGCGATACAGCGCCAAGCCGACGGCCGCCGACACGCGGTCGGTGGGTCCCTCGGCGCGCAGCGTGAGGTTCAGCCCGGCGCGCTGGAACTCCGCGACGAGCCCGGCGACGTCGTCGATACCGGGTTCGGGCGTCGTCTGCGCTGCTTTCGTCGGGGAGCCGTCCAGCAGCCCGACGGTCCGCCGGATGTCGGCCATCGCCTGCCGGCCCAGACGTTCGGCCTGTTCCAGCGCGTCGACCGCGTCATCGACGTCACGGTCCTGCTGCAGCCCTCGACGCGCGCCGGTCACGTGCAGCAGGGTGATGCTCAGCGAGTGGGCGATGACGTCGTGCACCTCCCGGGCGATGCGCCGCCGCTCGTCGGCCGCCGCGTGCTCGGCCAACAACTTCTGAGCCTCGATCTGTTCGGCCAGCAACAGCCGTTGCGTGCGCATCACGTAACCGAGGAGCCACCCCGCGCCGACGAAAGCCAGGTACAGCCCCACCGCGTCCAGCCGGTGCAGTGCGGACGCGGCGAGCAGCAGCGCGGCCACCGACGCGGCGGACAACAGGCCGAACGCGATGGAGCTCAACGTCGCGATGGACAACACCAGCAGCACCAGCAGCGCCGGGGCGAAATCGGCGTGAATGGGTGTCGACGTGCCGAACAGCATCATGGCGGTGGCCGTCATCCAGGTCGCCCACATCAGCCCCGGGCTGAGCTTCGTGTTCAGAAAGAAGAACACCAGCGTCGGCGCGATGGACACCGCGAACGCGGCCAACCCGACGGGCAGATCCGCGAAGGGGCGCTGCAGGATCGCGATCACCGCGCCACCGACATGGCTCACATCGACGGCGATGAACGACGCCCAGGTCAGACCGACGGGGATCAGCTCGCCCCGGCGGCGCAGCTGTTCGCGCACATATCTCGTTGCAGCACGCAACATCATCCAATCGTAGAAGGGCGCGCCACCAGCGCACATCATGCCGTGGGTGGCAATCGCCTCCTACCGTGGTAGGGGATAAAGACTGCACCTCGGCACGACGCGCACCACCCGGTCGTCTCCCTAGCGTTCCAGTCATGACATGGACACTGCTGCACGACCGGATGGCCTTCATGGCCGAAGTGATCAAAGCGGCCGAGACCGATCCCGAGGCGGCGCTTGCGTCGGTCGCCGGCTCACCTGAGGTGCCCAGGCTGTTCGGTGACGAGGAGGGCCTGCTGCTGTCGCTGGGACAGCGCTGGATCACCATGCTGGTGGCCAAGCTGGACCAGGCCGCACACGAGGGCGTGGCGGCCGAGCAGGTGCGGGCAGATCTCGAGGCCGCTGAGCCCGGCCTGCACGCCCTGGTGCGGATCGGCTCGCGGCAATCACTGCGGCTGCGTTCCCTGTCTCGGGGCGAGCACGTCGCCGTGGGCCTCTTCGGCGGCCCGTCCGGCGATCGGCAGACCGTTGCATGACGGACGGGGAATGCTGAAGCGGCTCACCGGCCGCTACGCGGTGCTGGTCGTCGGCCTGTGGGTTCTGGCGGCCGCGGCCGCCAATGTGGTTGTCCCGCAACTGGAGCGGGTCGTCGACTCGCACGCCCGATCGTTCATGCCCACCGACGCACCCAGCGCAGTCGCCGCGTCGCGGGCCGCCGAGTTGTTCGGTCAGACCCCGAGCAACAACTTCGTCTACGTTGTGCTGGAACGCAATCAGACGCTGACGACGGGCGACCGCCGGTTCTACGACGCGATGACGACGGCCCTGACTTCCGACCGGCGTCACGTGTACGCGGTGACCGACCTGTGGTCGCAGCCCACCACGGCCGCCGGCGCGCAGAGTCGGGACGGACGGGCCGTCAGCGTCATGGTGCGGCTGGCCGGCATGCTCGGCACGGCCCAGGCGCGCGATTCGGTCAACGCGGTCCGCGCCACCGTGCGGAACCTCTCACCGCCGGCGGGGCTGGCAGTCCATGTCACCGGGCCCGGTGCGACGATCGTCGACGAATTCTCCGCGATCGATCGACAGATGCTCGGCATCACCGCCGCCACCATCGGCCTCATCCTGCTTCTCCTGCTGGTCGTATACCGATCGCCGATCGCGGCCGCGATCCCGCTGATCTCCGTCGGTCTGGCACTAGCACTGGCCCGCGCCGTCGTCGCCGCCCTCGGGCAGGCGAATGTGGTTGAGGTGTCGCTATTTTCGGTCGCACTCATGGCGGCCATGACGCTCGGCGCCGGCACCGACTACGCGATCTTCCTGGTCGGCCGCTACCACGAGGGCCGCCGCCACGGCGTCCCGCCGCCCCAGGCACTGGCGGAGGCCTACCGTTCCATCGCGCCCGTCGTGATCGGGTCGGCACTGACCGTGTCGGTGGCGCTGGCCTGCCTGGTGTTCGCCCAGGTGGGTTCGTTCCGCAGCGCCGGGCTGCCCTGTGCCATCGGCATTCTGGCGACCATGCTCGCCGCGCTGACCCTGACGCCGGCCCTGATGAGCCTGGCCATACGCCGAGGCTATCTCGAACCGCGCCCGTCGACCACGGGTCGGCGCTGGCGCCGCGTCGGGACGGCCGTCGCCCGGTGGCCGGGTCCGATCCTGGTCACGGCGGGCGCGTTGACGCTGCTGGCCGCGCTACCGCTTGCGAGCATGCGGATCGGCTTCGACGAACCCGCCGCCACGCCGTCGGCCACCGACTCCAATCGCGGATACGTCGCCGCCGACCGCCATTTCGCGGCCAACGCGCTGCTGCCCGACGTCATCGCGATCCAAGCCGACCACGACCTGCGCACCCCGGCCGGCCTGATCGCCATCGAGCGAATCACCCGCCACATCATGGCCGTGCCGGGCGTCCGTGCGGTGCAGTCCGCCAGCCGCCCCGACGGCACGGTGCCCGAACAGGCCACCCTGAGCTATCAGGCCGGGGTGCTCGGCCGCCAGTTCGGGGACACCATGGACTCGCTTTCCCAGCGCCTCAGGCGAGTCTCCGAACTCGACGACGCGCTGGCGCAGACCCAGCGTGCGGTGGAGGGCCTCGGCAACGGATTGCGTGGCGGCGGTGCGGGACTGGCCGAGGTCTCCGGCGCGGCGCAGGACATGCGCGCCGGCATGGACGGGTTGCAGCACAACGTCACGACGGTCTCGGGTTACCTTGACCCGCTGCGCGACATCGTCGGGCGAACCCCCGACTGCGCCGCCAACCCGATCTGCTCGACGGTGGACCGCGTGCTCCAGCCGGTCGACGGCCTGGTGCAGACCTCGAGCCGCCTCAGGGCCGGCGCCGCGGAACTGACCAGCGGCTCGAGCACGGCCGCCGCCGCGATGTCCGGGCTTCCGCAGAGCGTCGCGTCGATGAAAGACGCGCTGGCACAAGCGCGTTCGGCCACCCACGATCTGCTTGGCCTGACCGACACGCTCGGGCCCCAGATGCGGCAGTTGACCGACTACCTGGACGAGATCGCGACACAGTTCCGGGGCAGTGCGGCGGCCGATTTCTACCTGCCCCAACGGGCGCTGACCGATCCACGCTACGCCGCCGCGCTGGGCCACCTGATCTCCGAGAACGGCCATGCCGCGTACCTGTTGGTGTACGGCGACGGATCGGAGTGGGGTACTGACGGGGCCAAGCGGGCAGATCAGGTGCGGGCCGCCATCAAGGAGGCCACCAAGGAAGGCACCCTGACCCCCACCGAGGTCGACCTCGCCGGCGTCGGCCCAGTGACCGCCGACCTGCAGCGCTTCGTCGCCGGGGACGTCAAGCTGCTCGTGGGCGCCGCGTTGGTCCTCATCTTTTTGATCGTCACTGCGATGCTGCGCAGCCCGGTCGCCGGCCTGGTCGTCGTCGGGACCGTCGTCACCTCTTACGCATCGGCGGTCGGCGCCAGCGTGCTGATCTGGCAGCACCTGCTGCACCACGATCTGCACTGGGCCGTCGCACCGATCGCGTTCATCGCGCTGATCGCCGTCGGGGCGGACTACAACCTGCTGCTGGCGTTACGCATCAAACAGGAAGCGTCAGCGGGCCTGCGGACCGGCATCATTCGCGCCTTCGGCGGCACGGGCGGTGTGGTCACTGTCGCCGGCATCGTCTTCGGCCTGACCATGCTGGCGTTGCTCAGCAGCAGTGTGCTCAGCATCGCGCAGATCGGCACCACCATCGCGGTGGGGCTGTTGTTGGATACCCTGGTGGTGCGGGCGTTCATCGTGCCGTCCATCGTGGCGCTGCTGGGCCGTTGGTTCTGGTGGCCCCGCACGCTCCTCCGCCGGGCGGGCGCCTCCGTGGAACCCGTTGTGGCGCCGCCTGTTCCGGCCGCTACTGCTGCGGGACGGTGACAGTCGACGGCAGCCCGACCAGCACCCCTTCCACGTCGCCGTCGGCGCTGACCATCAGACCGCGTCCGGGCGGCAACGCTTGAGCGCGCACCGCGCGGTTGATCCGGTTCTGTGGGTCGTTGTCCATGTAGAGTTGTGCGACCTTCGCCGAGTTCTGGAACCTCATCCACGGATCCATCTGCAGCGTCGCCCAGTTCGCACTGTTGCGGGTGGTGAACACGTGCAGGCCGATCTGCCGGGCGCGTTCCATCAGCTTCCACAACGCCGCGCCCACCGGGGGTTTGGGCGGGTAGCTCTGATCGGGGCGCAGGTCTTGGACGTCGTCGATGAGCACGAAATGCCGCGCGCCCTCCCAGGGTTTGAGCGCACGCAGCTCCTCCTGGCTCAAGCCCTTGGGAGGCAGCCGGGGCAGCAAGATCTGCTGCGCGAGTTGGGTTATCACCTCGTCGATCTCGTCCTGGTCATAGGCGTACGCGCGTACATAGCCGGGCCCGCTCAGGTCGCGCAGCCCATGCGGCGCGGTCTTGGGGTCGATGAGCGTCAGCTGTGCATCCTCGGGGCTGAATCGGCTCATGATCGCCTCGCCGATGGACACCAGCGACAGCGTCTTGCCGCAGCCCTGCCGGCCCAGGATCATCAGCCCCGGGCTCTCCCGGAGCTTGAGCGGAACCGGGCCCAGTTCGTGTCGCTCACCGATGGCGAAGGCGATCGACAGGTCATCGCCACTGGGATGCGCTGCCTCGTATTCGAGGATCGCCCGCAGCTCCACCCGCTGCGGAAGCCGCTGCAACGTCGCGTGTTTGGTCACGCCCGCCACGTCGGCGATCCGCCCGCCGACGTCGACGATGCTGACCAGCGCCCCGGTCGCGGGTTCGGTCAGGGCAGGGATGCCGACCCGCAGCTCGTGCAGGCTATCCGTCAGACCGAAGCCCGGCCGGTTCAGCGTCCGCCGCGCGGCGTCACGCGACTCGAGCGACGAGTGTCCCATCTGGCTTTCGCTCGGGTCGGCCAGGCGCAATTGGATTCGCGCCGTGGCGTTTTGCAACAGGCTCTGCCGCTGCCCGTGAATCCAGCCGCCGGCGCTGCACATCACGTGAACCCCGTACTCGGGACCACGGCTGCTCAACGAGATGATGCGATCCCCCAAGACGGTGTCTTTCGAGTACACGTCGTCGTAGTCGTCCACCACCACGAACACGTCGCCGAAGGGGTCGTTGGCGTCGGTACCGCCCAGCCCGTCGCTGCCCGGCGCGAACCGGCGCTCCCGGAAACCGTCGAGGTCGATCTTCAAGCGCCGGAACGAATTCTCGCGCGCGTCGATCAACGCGTCCATGCTGCTCAGGATGCGCTCGATGCCCTCGGCGTCCTTCGGTGACACGATGTCGGTGACGTGCGGCAGCGACGCCGCCTGCGCCAGCGTGGCACCGCCGATGCAGAAGAACGTCACGCGCGCCGGGCTGTACATCGCTGCCGCCGAGCACATCAGCGTCATCAGCGTGGTCGTCTTGCCCCGCTGCTTGGCGCCCACCACGATCACGTTGCTGCGCAGCGCGTCGACCGCGTGCACGACCTGCTTGGACTCCTCGGGGATGTCCATCACGCCCACCGGAAACATCAGGCCCGCGTTCTGGCCGTAGTCCACATGCCAGGGCTTGCCGCGGTAGGCCGACACCAGCACGTCGACGGGCTGGGGGTCTTCCAGCGGCTCGAGCCAGGGCCGTCGCGGCGACCGGTGCGGGACATGCTGCAACGACTCGCGCAGCACGTCGACGATCTTCTTTCGCTTGAAACCGTCGTCGTGGTAGAGGAATTCGTCCGGTTCGGTGTCGACGGCGGCTGCGGCTTCAAGCGCCGCGGCGTCGGCCGTGTCGAGCGGCTGGTATTGCCAGTTGTAGAGGCGCGGCTTGGTCAAGGTCATGTCGACGGTGGTCGCGACCTCCTTGCCCTTCGGGACCACGAAGGGAGCCGAGAGGTAGAAGCAGCGGAACGGTTCGAGGTCACGCGGCCCCACCTTCAGCAGCGCGAAGCCGTTCTCTTTCGACGGCAGGTGATAGGCGGCGTCCGAACCGATCACCTCGCGGCTGTCGTCACCGGACTCGGCGCGCAGCGCGATCCGGAACGCGATGTTGGACTTGACCTTCTGCAATGATGACAGGTCCAGCCGCTGACCACCTAGCATGAAGAAGACGTTGGCGCCGCGGCCTTCCTGGCCGATGTGGATGATCAGGTTGATCCACTTCTCGTGGTTGGCAAAGAGTTCCAGGTACTCGTCGACAATGACGAGCAGGACGGGCACCGGCGGGAGATCCCGTCCGGCCAGCCGGATCTCTTCGTAGTCGTTGGCGTCGCGCGCGCCCACCGACGTGAACAGCTCATAGCGCTGCTTGATCTCGCCGTCGATGACCCTGCGCATCCGCTCCGCCAGATGGCGCTCGTCCTTGCCCAGGTTCGACAGCGCCGCCACGACGTGCGGGATGCCCATGATGTCCTGTGCCGCCGATTCGAACTTCATGTCGACGAAGATGACGTTGAACGTCTCCGGCGAGTGCGTCAGCGCGATGCCGTAGACCAGCGACAGGAAGAACTCCGACTTTCCCGAACCACTGGTGCCGATGACCACGGAGTGAAACCCGAAGCCGCCGAAGTCTTTCGCGCGGATGATGATGTTCTGCAGCTCGCCGGTGGGTTTCGCGCCGACCGGGATCTCGCACCACCGCTCGTCGCCGCGGCCGCGCCGCTCGGCCCATAACCGGTCGACGTCCAGCTCGCGGGGATCGACGATGCCAAGTCCGCGCAACAGTTCGGCGGCGCCGCCGGTCGAGTCGGCGATCTCGCTGCGGCTGGTCGGTGACCACCGCGCCATCGCCCGGGCGTAGCGGTAGGCGCGGTGAATCGACAGCTGGTCGGCATGGGCGAAGAACTTGCCGCGCACCCGTAACAGCGGCGCCGGGCGCCCGTCTTCACCGTCGGCGTCTGAGCCGTTCCGGCCCAATTTGACGTTGCCGTTGACCGGTGTGCTGTGCCGGTCGCCCATCTCGAACACCTGGTCCTGGGCGAACCCCACGCCGGTGCCGACGCGAGAGGCCAGGCGCAGCAGGGTAATTCCCGCCTTGCCGACCTGCCCGACCACGCTCTCCCACGCGTCGGGGCTGCCGGTGTTGTCGTCGACGATCACCAGGTGCGGTCCCAGATCGACGGCATCGCCGCCGGTCTCGAGCGCCGAACCCATCGCGGTCGGGCTGGCCGCCGCCAGCGGTGTCCACGCCCCGCGCTTGCCCTTCATGTGCAGCTCGGCGCCGAGGGTCTCCTCCAACTCTTCCGGGGTGGCGAAGACCAGGCGTCGCCAGCCGCAGGCGTCGAACAGCTCGTCGTGCAGGTTGTGCGGCAACCACACCATCCACGACCACACCTCGGGATTGCGGGTGACGACCATCAGTTTCACGTCGCGCGGGTTGTGAAACACCGCCAGCGAGCACAACACCGACCGCATCAGCGAGCGCAGCCGGTCCAGGTCTTCGCCGACGAAGCTGAAGCCCGGCGCCGACCGCAGGTTGACCACCTTGGCGATGTCGCGAATCTTGCGCTGCTCCAAAATGAAATCGCGCAGCGCCTGCCCAGTGACGGGTTCGAGTTCCTCGTCGGAGGCGATGTCGGGCCACGTCACGGACAAGACGGAGTCCGGGGCGTGTTGCACGCCGGTCCCCAACCGCACCTCCAAGAAATCCGCATCGCCGCGGCCGCGCTCCCACATCCGCGGGCCGCCGATGATCGCGCCCAGACCGTGTGGATCGGAGTGCACCGCGTGCTGCCATTCGCGCTGTGCGCACACCGCGCTCTGGATCTCGTCGCGGTTGGAGTCCAGGTCGCGCAGGTAGCGGCGGCGGCCCTTTTCCATTTCGCCCCAGGTGATCTTGCGAGCCCGCCCGAAGCGTCCGGAGAACGCCAGCATGCTGAACGCGCCGATGCCCATCAAGGGGAAGAACCCGGTCGACAGGCTGCGCACCCCGGACACGTAGAGCATGACGATGGTGCCGATCAGCGCGACGATCAATGCCGGCACCCCGATCATCACCCAGATATTGCGGGGCTCGCGCTCCGGCAGGGCGATCGGCGCACTCGGCGCTACCCGAACGGGTTTCGGCGGTTCGATTCTGACCCGGTTGATGGGAAACGCTTTCTTGGACATCCCTAGCCTCCCGCCTTCGCCGATGTCGTCACCACAGCCGCCTTGCCGAGCGCCGGCACGGTGTCACGCGCCACGAGTGCTGCCTCCCGCGACAACGCCGGACCCGCAGCGAACGTGCGCAGCAACGGCCACGGCGCCTGTACCGCCGAGGCCGGGTCGAGTCCAAGGGCGCGCAGCGTGTCATCGTTTGCGGCGATGCCGAAGCGGACGCCGTTGTCGGACACCCAGAACAGCGATTCGCGCGAATCGGACGTGATCACCCCGCTGGTCGAGGTGACGAAGTTGGCCGCCCCCGGCAGCACCAGCACCTGGTTGGCGACCACCGACGCCGGGTCCCGGTCGTCGCGCACCAGGTGCACGATCCGGTCGTCGAGGTAGGAGTACACCGGGAGGCCCCGCCCGTTGTAGACGACGACGCGGGCCTGCGGATCCGTCGAACCCTTCTCCCAGCCGACGCAGGTGGTCGGATTCGCCGCGGTGTCAACGAAATTCAGGCGCTTGGTCGGGTAGTAATCGACGTCCAGCGAGCTCACCTGGGGGATGTTGACCAACACGTCGGGGGTCACCACGCGCGGGGCCGTCGACCCGTAGGAGTTGGCGCTGCGGAGCAGGTCGGCGACGAAGCTGGTGATCTTCTGGACGCCGTCGGGCAGTAGGACGTAGAACTGCTTGCCGCCGCCGGCGGTTTGGGCCTGCAGCACCGCACCCACCTGCGAGCCGGAGACCCACGTCGACGGCGCGCCCGCCTGCGGGACGTCCGGGACGCGCAGCGGCTCGGTCGCCGGCAGCCCGTCGTAGAGCGCGCGCGAAATCTCCACCGGTGACGTCACTCCCGGATCCAGGCCCAGGCTCAGGGTGATCGCTCTGCTGGCCGGATCGACCTGCGAACGTTTGCCGCCCCAGATCACGTACGTGTTGCCCTCGAACGTCACGAGCACGCCGGCGTCGTCGGCCAGCGGTGCCGCGCGGTCACCGCCGTTGAGCGTGCCCGCGATTGACGTGACGACCGGCTTCTCGCCGCTGCGCGGGCGGCCGGCCGTGTCGCACACGGCCCACGCGGAGATCGCGCCGCGGTTCACCGGCATCGCCGCCGGCGCGCCCGGGATACCGATCAGGGGCCCGGTCGGATACTTTGCGATCTCACCGCGCTTGACCCACGTCGGCGGGTTCGCCGTGCCGGTGGCCAGCCGGGCGGACGTCAGATTGAGGGCCGGATAGAGCCGGCCGTCGATGCGGGCGTAGATCGCGCCGGAATCGCGGTCGCCGATGATCGCCGATTCGCCAACCGCGCCAGTCGGTTTCAGCACGTTCAGTAACATCATCCACCCGGCGGCGATGGCCACCAGCAAGATCGACAACACCAACGCGGCGGTCTGCTTGCGGTCGTCGTGCTTCATTCGGACCGAGAACCGGGTGGTCGCCGCGCGCAACCGTCGGTTGTAGAACAGGTGACCGGAATTCTGGTCACGGTTCGACAAACTCAGCGGCATGCTCAATACCCCTTCGGTGATCGGCGAGGATCGGCCTGCTGAATCAGATCGGCCAGATTCGACGCGTCCGCGGCGACGTGATAGCGGCCCATCGCATAGTTGATGAACGCGCACGCCTGCGCCACCAAGTTGTGGATATCGCGCGACGTGCCCGGCTCGTGATAGGCCGCGAACGTGGGTGCGATGAATTGCCAGGCACCCTTGCTCGGTGTCCCCCGCGCCGCGTTCGAATCCCACCCGTTAACCGCGTTGGCGTTGTAATTGGATTCGCGGCGAGCGACCAAATCCATGCCGCGTTCCCAGCGGACACGTGCGGCCGGATCGTGAATCCCCTTGATATCCAATGCTTTACGAATCGCCGCCATGACGGCCCCGCGGCCGTTGCCCTGCCCGCCTCGCATCGCCGCCCCCCTCTGTCGGTAGCGCAGCCGCCGCAGCCGCAGCGCCAGGAGCCGTGCCCGCCGGCGCGAGTTTAGGATGTGGCGGTGCTGGGCGCGCAGCCTCGCCGCCATCCGGACCATGGCTTCACGTCGCGCCATCGGCGTGTCGGGCGTCGACGCGGCGTCGGTTTTGGCGTCGTCGAGGTTCGCCCGGGTGGTCACCCTCGCGTCCGCGTGGTCGGCGCGCGCCGCGGTCATGATTCGTGCCAGCGCGCGGTCGGTGGTGCTCGCCTGGCGGACTTCGTTCAGCGTGTTTGTCGACCTTTGCGCCGCGGCGGCGGGTAGGCCTTCGGTTCTGACGACAGCGTGATGCTGCGTCTTGTCGACCCGGGCGGCGGCGGCCTCACCGGCGAACAGCGCGTGGCCGCGGGCCAAGACCGCCACCGCGTGCATCATCAGCGGATCAGTCAATGACTGCCCCACCCTGGTCCCCTTTTTCCCACACCCTCTGGCCGCGCAAAACCGTACTCAATAGCATGCACGAATCGGCAGTTCCGCTGTCAATAACGAGCGATTACGTAGCGACCCTACTGCCGGGCGCGTGGACCGACCACTCACCTTCTGGCGAAGCGGGAACGGGTTATTCCTTCGCCTCGTCGTCGTTGGGCATGATGACGATCCGGCGATTCGGCCGGTTGGTGACCACGGTGGGTTTCTCCTCACCGGGCTTGGGCCCCGGCGGGCTCGGCGGCATCGTCAGGCGGCCCTTGACGGGCTGCCCGTTGGGCACGCCGGGCGCCGAGATCCGCTTCTCCGGAGCCTTCTCCTTGTTGCCGCCTTCGCCGTGGCCGCCCATCGCTCCGGGCGGCATCATCCCCATACCGCCCATGCCGCTCTGCCCCGACGCGGTCGGCGCGCCGCTGACTGGCGGCATCATCGCCCCCTTGGCCGCCCCGGCGGGGGTAGTCGGCGGGGATGACGTCGGCACCGGAGGCGGACCCAACGAGCTGGCCGGGGTAGTGCCGCCACCGCCCAGGCCCGCGCCGCCACCGCCCGAGCCCAGGCCGCCGCCGGCTCCGGAGCCCGGGCCGACGCTGTCGACAAGGTGCGCGTCGCTTGCCAGTCCGGCTCCGTGGGCGCCGCCCTGGACCGCACTCATCAGCGGCTGGATGGCGCTTTGGCCGGCCTGCATCGCCTGCTGCGGGAGCTGCGTCAGCGGCTGCATGATGCCGCCGACCGCGCCGCCGAGCGCACCCGTGATGCTTTGCAGCATCTGCTGCATCATCTGCGGGGCTTGTTGACCGACGTTTTGCATCTGCTGTTGGGAATCGGCTTCATTCGCCGGAAATTTGGCGGCTGCGTCCGCGGCGTGAGCACGACGGTCTGCGTCAGCGGCGGCGGCGTCTGCGGCGTCTTTGGGTACACCGGCGTTGCCGGCAGTTTCAAGCGCTCCCCGCCATCCGTCGGTCGGACTGGTTCCACCTGACGACAGAGGAAACGGCATCGGCGGCGGCGCTTCCGGCGCGCCGACTAGACCTCCCAATACAGCTGGAGCGCTTTTGATCGTGCCTCCGCCGCCGGTCATGACCTCACCTCCACCCCGCGTGCAAACCCTGCAGCCGCCTAGTGCGCGTTGAAGCGCGCTCTATCAGTTTGGCATAGCAGGCTGAGATTGGTATTCACCTCGGATTTTGGGCAAGGCCTTAGGCGCCAGCGAGATGGCCGATGACGTCAAACCAGGCCATGTGGTAATTCGCGAGGTACTGATGCCCATCGATCATCGCCTCAATTGCGGCGAGCAACATCCAATCTCCCACGACGCCAGGGTCATGATTCGGATAAGCCGTAAGCACTAAATTCTGGATATCGGCGATGCACGTGCGCAGGAGCTGAGTTTCGTTTTCGAGTACGCCCGTACGCCGTACGGCCGGCGCCGCGATCGCCTGCGCGATTCGAGGTAGTCCGTCGCGGCGGCGCACGGCTTCCACGAGGGCGGGCCCGAGCTCGTCTACCTGCGGTGCGGCGGACCGGGCCGGCCGGTCGCCGGTCAGCGGGGGCGCCTCGGGGTCCGCTTCGGCGACGTAGGTGTTGTGCTCGTGGGCGGCGGCTACCACGACGGCACCGAGCAGGTCGACCACCGTCGCGTCTCGGCGCCGTGGGGCTGGCTCGAGCAGGGTCACGTGCGCGGGCAACTTCACGTGGGGCGGAATCCATCCGCCAGCGAGATCCGTAACGAGCAGGGTGGTCGTGCCGTCGTCACGCAGCCCGGCCGCCCACGAAATTCGCGGCTCCTGTCGGGCGACCGCATCGACCAGCCGCTGCAGCCGCTGCTGCTCGACTGCCCTGCTAGATACCGAGCCGGCGGCAGCGCCGGTTGCCGCTGACATCGCTGACGCGCCGACCATGCCCGATGAGTTCGCGCCTGCCTGTCCGGCCGCCGCTCCCGCTGCCCCGCGCTCCACCGGAGAAACAAGCGGTCCGCCCGCGGACGGGGAGGATCCCGGCGAGGGCGCGACCGGCGCGCCCGAGACGGGTCCCGCCGGAGCCGAAGGCATGGCAGGTGGCGTCGCGACCGTCGGCCGGAGGTCGGAGCCGTAGGCGGGCAACGGCCCAGCGGGAACACTCGGGGCGACACCCGCGGATGTCGATCCAGACCACGATCCACCCGTCACTACTGGCGCCACCGGAGCGGCTCCACCTGTGGTGGGCGGCGCTGAAGCGGCTGGCGGGGGGGTGTCAACCGGAGCACTCGTCGGGACGAAGACCCCGGCGCTAGGTGCAGTCGGCGCCACGGGCGGCGTCCCCACCGGTGGCCCCGTCTGCGGAGGCGTACCAGCGCCCTGCTCCATCGCGTTCATCGCGCCTGACGACAACCCCTGTGCGCCCGCACCTGCCTGCTGCCCCGTCGCCATCCCGGAGGCGAAAGACTGCGCGAGGTTCGGCGTTCCGCCTTGTCCAAGACCGGCGGACGACATTGTCATCGGGCCGCCTCCCACGCCGGGCATTCCGGACGACATCGATCCACCCCCGCCGCTTGGTAGGTGCACACCAGGTGACGACGCAACGGGTGGTGTAGGGGGAAGCGGCCCGCCGTTACCACTCCAACTTGAGTTACCGACGGCCGGAGGCGGCACCTGCGGGCCACCATGGGTGGCCGTTGACGCATTGCCACCGGCTCCCCAGTTCGAAGTACCTGTCGTCACCGGCGGTGACGCTTGCGCTCCGGCGCCCTCCTCCGCCTTAGCGCTGCCACTCCCGTTGGAGCCACCTGCGCCGGGCCGCGGCTGACTTAGGTCCTCTGTGGTCAGCGGACGTGGGGACGGAGGATTATCGAGATTCAAGCCGTTCTGGCGCGCCCAAGTGCGCGCATCACCGCCAACACCTTCGGCATCAAGGATTTTTTGGGTCGCAGCCATGAGTTTGTCAACCGCTGTCAAACTTGCGTTCGCCGAATCTCCGTTGCAACGCAACTGAACAGCCTGCGCCTCTGCTACCTTTTCCGGAAGCGGTCTCTTAGACGCGAGGATCTGATCGATTTCTTGGTTGCCCGTGTTCGCTATTTCTGATAGCCGGCTTCGGAGGTAGTCGATGGCGTCAGCGGCCGAATTGAAGGCCGACGCCTTAGCTTGGTACTTCTCGGCGAGATCCAGATGGAACTTTTCGCCTTGCTGATACCTCGAGATCAAGTCATCCGCCGTGTGGCCCTGGTTATGCGCCGCAACAACTGCCCACTGATTGCGTAGATCTCCCGAAAACAGTTGCTGTTCCGCACAAGCCTGGCTCCAATGTTGAGCGCCGGCTCGGAGAGCCGTTGATGATGCTGGCCACCAGGGCCCAATCAGCGCCACCGTCCACTTGCCAGGTGGAAGGTCAGCCCCCACCACATACCCTCTTCATTACAGCGTCCTTGGCGTTCACGTCATCGACCGCCGCCCGGAACTCGGCTTCAGTGGCGGCGCCCTCACTGCTCTTTGCAGTGTCCGTCAAATATGCCGCCGCGAGAGCTCGCGCGGCATTACGGTGTTCCGCGTCTAGAGCGGGATCAGTGGCCGCGTTGCTGAGCATGACAGCCGAATTAGTTAGCGCGATACGCGCGAATGCTTTGTCACTGCCGTTGGTGTCGACCTGGACCGCCCGTGCGGCCAGCTTGTATGTGTCGCAGAGTTCTTGCTGAGCAGCCGTGACCTCCGCAGGGCTGTAGGTCGGCGTAGAAGTGGTCGCCGGCGCTGGGGACTCTGTCGGCCGTACCACCGCAACGACCAGAGCAGCGGTGGCGACAACGGCCGTCACGGCCAAGGCAATCGCCTGCCACGGCCGCGGTCGGGGCGCCGGCTGTCCGGAATAGTTCGACGGCCAGTTTCCAACAGGCGGCTGGGCTGCCGGCCCCCCGCCAGGCCCCCAAGGCTGATTCCCAACCATGTACCCCTCCTCGAAGCCGACGCAGCCCGATTGGACCCGGTCCCCGATTATGCGTGCACACTTCCACTCCATAGTGGAACAGGCAACGGCGGGGCGAGCAATTCACCGTTTGCTGCGCGCTTCTCTACACCCTCGGTTCGAACGCGGCTATTCTTCGTTGCCAGCCACTAGGGCGGCAAGAGCTATCAACGCGCTCCAAAGCTCTAGCTGTATCCGAGGAACCGGCCTACTAGCAACCTGGTCCTACGGAGTTCGCTTGGGCACACAGGAGTGTCGGCGACTCTTGATCCCCACCCCAGCCCCGGCTTGACATCAACGTGGTTCGTCACACCATTCGTACCAAGCTAGCCATGCGCGCGCCTGCGGCCGCGGTCACCCGCTACCGCAAACTCTCTTCATCTCAGAGTCCTTGGCGTTGACATCACTGACCGTTGACTGCCATATCGGATCATCACGTTGCTGCACTTTGGCAGCCATCGCCTGAGAATTACTATAAGCCTCAGCTAGTGCAAGTGCGGCGTCTCGGTCACCAGGCGGCATTGCGGGGTTTGTACTCACTACGTGCTCCAGCATTACTGCGCCATTTACAACCGCAATGCCGGAGAACGCCGGGTTGTCGCCGTTCGTTTCGATCTGGACCGCACGTGCGGCCACGGCATAGACGTCGCAAAGCTTCTTGTGTGCGGCAGCCGAGTCCGCGGTCGTGTACGTCGGCGGCGCTGACATCGTCGGTGAGGCTGGAGCGGAGTTATTTGTCGACCGTGTACCCGCCACAACTAAGGCAACCGCGCCCAGCAGAACGGCGATCGATCCCAGGACAGTCGCCGGCCATGTCCTTGGACGCTTCGAGAGTGCAGGCGGATAGGCCGGCTGCCACTGACCCGGCGGCGGGGCAATCGGCCGTTGTCCACCGAAGTTAGGAGGCAGATCCCCCATGTGGCCCTCCTCGAATTGCCTCAGCCCGTCGGAGCCCTTCCGTTGAATTATCCACGTACACTGCACATCAACGACCTAAAGAGACCGCTTCAATAAGGTCCCCATGTAGTAACACTGTTCCCCGCAGCCGCAGCCGCCAAGCTTGGCATCAAATGTCGGACGTCGACGTAGCGGCCCCCGCTCGCACCGCCCGCAGTTCGCCGGCATTGTGCTGGTCCATGTCGGTGAATCCCCTGGCAGCGTAGTGCGCCCTCGCGCCGACATCGGTCAGCGTCTGTTTATGCCCTTGCAGGGTCTGCATGTGCTGCGTGTGTGCGGCTATCACTGCCGAATGAAATGAATCGGCCGCGGCGAAGTCACCGAACATTCCCGACGCCAGCGGCCCCCGCGCCAGTTGGTCGGCCCCCTCCTGGGCATGGCCCCCCGCGCGGTGTGAGTCGTTACCTCCGGAGTGCAAGAGCGCGGTGTCGACGAACATTGCCACCCCTTTCCAACTGACCACGCAACCGTATTGACCAGGCTAAATACGTGAAGGGCGGCGGTCAATTCACGTCGTATCGATTATCCGCTGCCGCGTTTACAAGGCGCTGGCCCCATCAGCCAGGCCGTCGCCGTCCGAATCCGTCAGCCGGACGTTCCACTTCCCGTCACCGTCGGTGTCGACGTAGCCGGTGACGCCACGTTCGTCGGTGCACAACACCCGATCAGCCATCCCGTCGCCGTCAATATCGAAGAGTCGGTCATTGACGTCACCATGACCGTCAAAATCGACCAGTGGGCCGCCGGTGTGTTCGGCGCCGTCGAGCCCGAACCAGCGCAGTTGCCGACCCTGTTCGGTGGCCACTCCCCATGTCCCGGATCCGTCGTCAGTGAAGTAAGCCTCCGGAGTGCCGTCGTTGTCGAGGTCGAGCACCGCGTGATCGGCGATGCCGTCGCCGTCCAAATCCGACAGTGCGTCGTCATGCAAGCCATCACCGTCTAGGTCCAGCCGGAAGGCGTCGAGCCTGCCATCGTCGTCCAGATCAACGTCGAGGTCGTGGTGCCACATATCCGCCGTACCGTCGTCGCCGCTTAAGCAGTAATCCATGATTAGATCCGACGCGTAATCACACCTGCCGGTTCCCGCGTACCGTACAAGCGCACCCGCCGCGACCTTGCTTCTAGTAGCCTGGCAGGCAAGCGGATTCGGCGAGCACTGAGTCGTGGGGGATCCGATGCAGTTCCTGCACATTGACGTCGGGGCGCTGGTTGGCGCGGCCGGTGCCGATCCGTGGGCAATCAACGACAGCCTCCAAGCCGGTCAGCCGCTGCAGATTTCGAATCTGGCCTTGGCATTTCACAAAGCGGGGCGTTGCACCGCCGAGGCGAGCGCAGCGTTCGATCAGGCATGCCGCCGTTTTGAGGCTGCCTGGAACCGCCAAGGCGGCGACAACCCAATCAACGACTCTGCCGAAGTGCAACGCGCCGTCACAGCGCTGGGTGTGCAGGCCGACCGGCTGCCCAAGATCGGGACTGACCTCGAGAACATCGCTGCGGCACTGGCCGAAGCGCAGCGGACAGGCGCAGGATTGATCTCGACCCTAAATGACCAACTGCACGACATCGACAACGAACTCAGCAAAGCGATCGCCCTGGAAAATACCGGTCATCTGACGGCCGCCGAGAAAACCCTCGTCGACCAACACATTCACGACCTCGGCCAAGAGGCCATTGCGGATACCAAATCCGCTGTGGCACAACTGCAAGCGCTTCGCAACGGCTATTCCGACATACTCCAAAAGTCCCTGACCACACTGCGCGCTCAGGACGGGTACGACCCCGCGCCGATCCAAGGCGTGGACGCCGACGGTCAACCAAGCCATAGTGCCCTCGACCAGCGGGGCGTCGACGGTTACAACGCGAAACAACGACCGCTGGACCAAGCGCTCGTCAACACCGCCGGTGGGATGACGCCCGAAAAGGCCGATGCCGCAGCGCGTTTACGCGACTACGCCACGGCTACCAACCCCACCGCTGATGCCGACACTCGCCGACTCGCCAGTGAGCGTCTCGATGATTTCGCCATGGCACATTTCAACGGCCCGCTGCCAGTAGACCGCGTTCTGGGCAGCGACGCGCGGGCCCGCGCACAGATGCGGCTGGAGTGGCAGAGAAAACTTGAGCAGGGATTCTCCGGAGCGCCCAGGATGACCCGCGACCAGGTCACCCAGATGCTCGACAACGGCGAACAACAAGCCCGCGCCGTCGTGACACAACAAGCAATGAGAGGCCTTGTCTCCAAAGGTATGTCGCCCTCGGCGGCGATGTCGGTTGCCAATGGCGTGACACGCGGGGTCCCGTGGGCAGAAATCGTCAAGCAGCAAGGACAGGTCATGACCCTGGGTGCCGCTGGTGTCGACGGCACAGTCGCCGCACGAGGCGGCCGCCATGCGGTCGATGCATTCACTCCGACCGACATCGAGGCGTTTGAGAAGGTGGGCAAAACACTCGGCCGAGGAGGGACGCTCGTTGAGGTGGCGTTGGCCGCCAACGACTACATGCACGGCGCTGGGCTCGGCACCACCATTGGCAAGGCCGGCGGCAGCATTGCTGGCGGCTGGTTGGGAGCGACAGGAGGCGGCGCCTTGGCGGGCTCCGTTGTTGGGCCAGAGGGAGCTTTCGTCGGTGCCATACTCGGAGCCGCGATAGTCGGATTCGGCGGCGAGCAGTTAGGCGGGGCTGTTGGTGGGGTTTTCGATAAATGACGCACCGCAGATGACGGCCTACGGTTCAGGCTCATCGGTTTCGTCCAGCAGCCCGCTGTGGGCCACGGCTCTACTGGTCGCCGGAATTTGCCTTGGGCTCTTCGCAGCCGTCGCTAGTGTCGTTGTCGACGATCGAGATGTGCAGCGAAGAATTTACTGGCTCGGTTGGCTGAGCGCGGCGCTGTGTTTTGCCTTGGCAGTTCTGCCTCGAGGATGGCCGGGAAGCTTCGGCATCGGGCTCTTAGCGCTGTTCGCCGCGATCGTTTACGCGTATCTGCGTACTCCCTACCTCAAGATCGGTGGCCGCATATATGCAATCTCACGCACCGAGGAGACGCCAAAAGACACCCCGCGGTACCCACGGTCCGCGGCAAAGGACGACAGCTATCCGACAGCGATGGGGTCACTATCCGCCCGCAACATGTGGTGGATCTTGGTGTCGATGACGTGCATCGTGTCTGTGGGGATCTATGTGGTGGGCTGGACCTGGCAGATGATTCTCGGCACCGCGCTCCTCACCGTCATGGGGGCGTTAGCCGGCATCGACGACGGCTCCCGCAAGCTGCCAATCGCGCGCGGTCAACACATCCAAGCCTTCCTCGCGTCAGTGGCGTCCATCCTGTTGTGGCTGGCACCACCCATCTGTTACTACATCGGCTACCGGGTGGGCCATCGCTGGCCGATGGGCGGGGGCCGTCACGTCCAGCAGGAGCCTGATCCCTAACGCCGTTACTGGTTCCCCCGCGAGCGCCACCAGCTCAGCAATTCGGCGCTCGCCTCCTCGGCCGTCAGCGGTCCGCGCTCCAAGCGCAGCTCTTTGAGGAATCGCCACGCCTCGCCGACTTGCGGGCCGGCCGGGATGTCGAGCAGCGTCATAATCTGGTTGCCGTCCAGATCCGGACGCACGCGCTCCAGATCCTCCTGGGCGGCCAGTTCGGCGATCCGTGCCTCTAACCGGTCGTAGCTGGCCTGCAACCGGGCGGCCCGGCGCTTGTTGCGGGTGGTGCAGTCGGCCCGCACCAGCTTGTGCAGTTTCGGTAGCAACGGCCCGGCGTCGGTGACGTAGCGGCGCACCGCGGAATCGGTCCATTTCCCCTCGCCGTACCCGTGGAACCGCAGATGCAGATAAACCAGCTGCGAGACGTCCTCGACCATCTGCTTGGAATACTTCAACGCCCGCAACCGCTTTCGCACCATCTTGGCACCCACCACCTCGTGGTGGTGGAAGCTCACGCCGCCGTTGGCTTCGTGCCGCCGGGTGGCGGGCTTGCCGATGTCATGCAGCAGCGCGGCCCAGCGCAGCACCAAGTCCGGGCCGTCGTCCTCCAGCGCGATCGCCTGCCGCAGCACCGTCAGCGAATGCTGGTAGACGTCCTTGTGCTGGTGATGTTCGTCGATGGCCATCTGCATGCCGCCGACCTCGGGCAGCACGACCTCGCCCATCCCGGTCTGCACCAGCAGATCGATGCCGGACACCGGGTCGTCGCCGAGGAGCAGCTTGTCCAACTCGGCGGCCACCCGTTCGGCGCTGATCCGCGCCAGCTCGGGGGCCATCGCCTCGATCGCGTCGCGCACCCGCGGCGCGACGGCGAAGCCTAGCTGCGAGACGAACCGGGCCGCACGCAGCATCCGCAGCGGGTCATCGCCGAAGGACACCTCGGGTGCGGCCGGGGTGTCGAGCACCCGATCGCGCAGGGCCGCCAAACCGCCGAGGGGATCGAGGAATTCGCCCGGCCCGTCCGGCGTGATGCGCACGGCCATCGCGTTCGCGGTGAAATCGCGGCGCACCAGATCGTCCTCGAGGCGCTCGCCGTATTGCACCGCGGGTTTGCGCGACACCTGGTCGTAGGCGTCGGCGCGAAACGTGGTGATCTCCAGGCGGTGTTCACCCTTGCCGACCCCGATGGTGCCGAACTCGATGCCGGTGTCCCACAAGTGGTCGGCCCAGCGCCGCAAGATCTGCTGCACCTGTTCGGGGCGAGCGTCGGTGGTGAAGTCCAAGTCGGGGCTCAGCCTGCCCAGCACGGCGTCTCGCACCGAGCCGCCGACGAGGTACAGCTCACTCCCTGCGGCCTGGAACGCCGAACCCAGCTCGCGCAGCATCGGCGCGTGTTGGTTCAGGGCAACTGCGGCGGCGGCAAGCAGCTCCACATCGGCTTCGGGCACGTTCGGTCAGCCTAGTAGGCGGGATCGCGAGACGACTGCCCTGCGCCCGCGCGGGCCCGCCCAGCGGCGAGTATGTCCTGGGAGACGATGTCGTGCCAGCTACTATCGCTTGGGTGTCGGACGGCGAACAACACAAGCCACGTCGACGCCGGGGGCGGCGGCGCGGTCGTGGCGCTGCGAGTTCGACCGAGAACCAGACCAACGGTCAAACGCCCGCCGACTCGACGACGACGAAATCGCGCCGATCCCGTTCGCCTCGCCGCGGACCGGACCGGTTACGCACCGTGCACGAAACCTCCGCCGGCGGACTCGTCATCGACGGCCTCGACGGCCCGCGTCACTCCCAGGTCGCCGCGCTGATCGGCCGCGTCGATCGGCGGGGACGGATGCTGTGGTCGCTGCCCAAGGGCCACATCGAAATGGGTGAGACCGCCGAACAGACCGCTATAAGAGAGGTCGCCGAGGAGACCGGCATCCGCGGCAGCGTGCTGGCCGCGCTGGGACGCATCGACTACTGGTTCGTCACCGACGGCCGCCGGGTCCACAAGACCGTGCACCACTACCTCATGCGCTTCTCCGGCGGCGAGCTGTGCGACGAGGACCTCGAGGTGGCCGAGGTGGCCTGGGTGCCCATCCACGAGCTGCCGTCGAAACTGGCCTACGCCGACGAACGCAGGCTGGCCCGCGTGGCCGACGAACTGATCGACAAGCTGCAGAACGACGGCCCGGCCGCGCTGCCGCCGCTGCCACCCACCTCTCCGCGGCGCCGCCCGCAAACACACTCGCGCGCCCGGCACGCCGACAAGCCGGACACCAGCCGCAAGAACGGCCACGGGCCCGGGCCGTGACGGCTTCCCGACTGTGCTTGTTGCGCCTCGCGGCGGTGATCGGCATCGTGGCCGGCTTCGCGATGCTCACCGCGCCTGTCATGCCGCGCGCCGCCGCGGGCGAACCCGGCGTGACGCCGTTCGTCCGGGTCCGGATCGACCAGGTCACCCCGGACGTGGTCACCACGTCCAGCCCGCCCGTCGTCACCGTCAGCGGCATGGTGACCAACATCGGCGACCGCCCCGTCCGCGACGTGATGGTCCGCCTCGAGCACGCCGGAGCGGTCACCGCGTCCGCGAGCCTGCGAACCACCCTCGACGGCGACACCGACCAGTACCAACCGGCCGCCGACTTCCTCACGGTCGCTCCCGAGCTCCAGCGCGGTCAGGAAGTCGGCTTCACGCTGTCCGCGCCGCTGCGCTCGTTGACCAAGCAGTCCTTGGGCATCGACAAACCCGGCATCTACCCGGTCCTGGTCAACGTCAACGGCACGCCCGACTACGGCGCCCCCGCCCGTCTCGACAACGCACGATTCCTGCTGCCCGCGGTGGGCATACCACCCGACCAGGGCGCCGATCTGGTCTCGGCCGTCGCGCCCGATACCTCTAAACCCGTGTGGCTCACCATGCTCTGGCCGCTGGCCGACCGGCCGAGGCTGGCCCCCGGCGTGCCAGGTGGCACCATCCCGGTGCGCCTGGTCGACGACGACCTCGCCACCTCCCTGGCCGGCGGCGGCCGGCTGGACATCCTGCTTTCCGCGGCGGAAGTCGCCACCAGCCACGACGTCGACCCCGACGGGGCCGTCGGCCGCGCATTGTGCCTGGCCGTCGACCCCGACCTGCTCGTCACGGTCAACGCGATGACTGCCGGCTACGTGGTGTCCGACTCGCCCGAGGGTCCCGCCCAACTTCCGGGCACCCCGACGCATCCGGGCGGAGGACAAACGGCGGCGACGGAGTGGCTCAACCGGTTGCGCGCGCTGGCTCACCGCACCTGCGTCGCGCCGCTCCCCTACGCCCAGGCCGACCTGGACGCCCTGCAACGCGTGAACGACCGCGGGCTGAGCGCCGCCGCCACCACCGCCGTCAACAGCATCGTCGACCGCATCCTGGACGTGCCTTCCGCCCGCGGCGCCACGCTGCTGCCCGACGGCCCGTTGACCAACCGCGCCGTCAACCTGCTCGGCGCCAACGAAAGCACCGTCGCCGTCGCCGCCGCCGACTTGTCCGCCGATGCGCAGGGATCCTCCGACGGCGCCGTCGACACCGTGCCGCGGCGGCTGTCCCCGCAGGTTGTGGTCGCCCCCTTCGACCCGGCGGTGGGCGCCGCGCTGGCCGGCGCGGGAAGCTCCCCGGCCGTCCCGACCTACCTGGACCCTTCTCTGACCGTGCGCCTCGCGCACGACTCGGCGACCGCGCGCCGCCAGGACGCCCTGGGCTCCATGTTCTGGCACGCGTTGCGCCACGACGACGCACCGCGTACGCAGCTTCTGGTCCCACCGGCGACGTGGAACCTGCAGGCCGACGACGCCCACGTCATCCTGACGGCGCTCACCACCGCCATCCGGTCGGGACTGGCGGTTCCCCGGCCGCTGCCGGCGGTCATCGCCGAGGCCAACCAGGCGGGACAAGACCACGCCGATCAGCCGGAAACGGTGGGCGCCTACACGTCCGCCCGCGGGCGATTCGGCGACGACGTCACCGGCGCGATCGCCGGCCAGGTCGGCCGGCTGTGGGGCCTGACGTCGGCGCTGAGCACCGACGAACGCACCGGGCTGACCGGCATCCAGTACACCGCCCCGCTGCGCGAGGACATGCTGCGGGCGCTGAGCCAATCCGAGCCGCCCGACACCCGTAACGGGATGGCCCAGCAACGCCTTGGCGTCGTCGGCAAGACGATCAACGACCTCTTCGGTGCGGTGACCATCGTCAACCCGGGCGGCTCCTACACCCTGGCCACCGAGCACAGCCCACTGCCGCTCGCGCTGCACAACGGCCTGGCCGTTCCCATTCGCGTGCGCCTGCAGGTCGACGCCCCGCCCGGGATGACGGTCACCGACGTCGGCCAGATCGAACTGCCGCCGGGGTACCTACCGCTGCGGGTGCCGATCGAGGTGAACTTCACCCAGCGGGTCGCCATCGACGTGACGCTGCGAACCCCCGACGGCCTGCGGCTGGGCGAACCGGTGCGCCTGTCGGTGCATTCCAACGCCTACGGCAAGGTGCTGTTCGCGATCACCATGACGGCCGCGGCCGTGCTGGTGCTGCTGGCCGGACGCCGCCTTTGGCACCGCTTCCGCGGCCAGCCCGACCGGGCCGACCTCGACCGGCCCGACCCACCCGGCACCGGATCCGCGGGCCTGCACGCGAAGGCCGACGATCGGGTCGAACAAGAGCACCGAGTATGAATTCCGTCGACCGGCAGGCCGCACAGCGACAGCACCGCCTGCCACAGCCGCCGCGGCGGCCCCGGGTTCCCGGCTCGCCGCCCACGGGTCCCCTACCTCCAGTCCCCGCGGGCGTCGATCGCCGGCGGCCCGAGCTGTCCGACGCCGCCCTGGTGTCGCGGTCCTGGGCGATGGCCTTCGCCACGCTGGTAAGCCGGCTCACCGGGTTCGCCCGGGTCGTGCTGCTGGCGGCCATCCTCGGCGCCGCGCTGTCCAGCGCCTTCTCGGTGGCCAACCAGTTACCGAACCTGGTGGCCGCGCTGGTGCTGGAGGCGACCTTCACTGCCATCTTCGTGCCGGTGCTGGCCCGCGCCGAGCAGAGCGACCCCGACGGCGGCGCGGCGTTCGTGCGCCGGCTGGTCACGCTGACCACCGCGCTGCTGCTGGTGGCGACCGTATTGTCCGTGCTCGCCGCGCCGCTGCTGGTGCGGCTCATGCTCGGCCGCGACCCGCAGGTCAACGAGCCGCTGACCACCGCCTTCGCCTACCTGCTGCTCCCCCAGGTGCTCGCGTACGGGCTCACGTCGGTATTCATGGCGATCCTGAACACGCGCAACGTGTTCGGGCCTACGGCCTGGGCGCCGGTGGTCAACAACGTCGTCGCCCTGGCGACCCTCGCGGTGTACGCGGCCGTCCCCGGCGAACTCTCCGTCGACCCCGTCCGGATGGGCAACACCAAGCTGCTGGTCCTCGGCATCGGCACCACGCTGGGCGTCTTCGCGCAAACCGCCGTCCTGCTGGTGGCGCTGCGCAGACAACGCATCGACCTACGCCCCCTGTGGGGAATCGACGACCGCCTCAAGCGCTTCGGCACCATGGCCGCCGCGATGGTGCTCTACGTGTTGATCAGCCAGCTCGGCTTGGTGGTCGGCAACCAGATCGCCAGCACGGCCGCCGCCTCCGGCCCGGCGATCTACAACTACACCTGGCTGGTCCTCATGCTGCCGTTCGGCATGATCGGCGTCACCGTCCTGACCGTGGTCATGCCGCGGCTGAGCCGCAACGCCGCCGCCGACGACACCGCGGCCGTGCTCGCCGACCTGTCGTTGGCCACCCGCCTGACATTGATCACGCTGATCCCGATCGTGGCCTTCATGACCGTCGGCGGTCCCGCGATCGGCAGCGCACTGTTCGCCTATGGCCACTTCGGTGGGGTCGACGCCGGGTACCTGGGCGCCGCGATCGCCCTGTCGGCGTTCACGCTGATCCCCTACGGCCTGGTGCTGCTCCAGCTGCGCGTCTTCTACGCACGCGAGCAGCCCTGGACGCCGATCGTGATCATCCTCGTCATCACGGCCGTCAAGATCGTCGGATCCGTGCTGGCGCCGCACGGCACCCATGACCCCAAGCTGGTGGCCGGATACCTGGGGCTGGCGAACGGCCTCGGCTTTGTGGCGGGCGCGATCATCGGTTACCTCCTGTTGCGGCACACCCTGCTGCCCACCGGCGGCCACCTGATCGGCAGGGGTGAGCTGCGCACCATCCTGGTGACGATCACCGCCTCCATGCTGGCCGGACTGGTGGCCCACGTGGCCGACCGGCTGCTGCGGCTCGATCTGCTGACCGCGCACGGCGGCGGCGCGGGCTCGTTACTGCGCCTGCTCATCCTGGCGGTCATCATGCTGCCGATCATGGCCGCGGTCATGCTGCGCGCACACGTCCCGGAGGCCCAGGCCGCCCTGGACGCCGTCCGGCGCCGCCTCGGCGGCCGCATGCCGGTTCCCCGTAAACCGGTGACAGCGGATCGATCGTCTCGCCGGTCCCCGGTCACGTACCCTGAGCAGAGGAATTCGTCCCCGCCTGGGGTAAATGCGGTCCAGGAGCCGATCCGGCGCAGACCTCCGGAGCGGGCAACCCGAGCCCGGATAGCGAAAGGACCGGAGGTGACCGACCGCCCTGTCGAGAGCGCCGCGTCGGGTGCCGAGCTGCCACGACCGGTCGCCGACGACTTCCAACCCGACATCCCGGCCGGCCGTGAGCCCGAGCCGCCGACGTCGCGTCCGTCCGACCAGCGCAACGGCGACGTCGCGCATGACGCGCGGCGCGGGCCCGCCCCGTTCGACGCGCCCCGCGACCGCGGAGGGGATCCGCCCGGAGACGACGTCCATCTGGTCCCCGGGGCCCGCATCGCCGGTGGCCGCTACCGGCTGTTGGTCTTCCACGGCGGCGCCCCGCCCCTGCAGTTCTGGCAGGCCCTGGACACCGCCCTGGACCGACAGGTCGCGCTGACCTTCGTCGACCCCGACGGGGCGTTGCCCGACGACGTGCTGCAGGAGATCCTGTCCCGCACCCTGCGGCTCAGCCGCATCGACAAGCCGGGCATCGCCCGGGTGCTCGACGTGGTCCACACCGGCCACGGCGGCCTGGTGGTCTCCGAGTGGGTGCGGGGCGGTTCGCTGCAGGAGGTGGCCGACACCGCGCCGTCTCCGGTCGGCGCCGTGCGGGCCATGCAGTCGCTGGCGGCGGCCGCTGACGCGGCCCACCGGGCGGGCGTCGCGCTGTCGATCGACCACCCGAGCCGGGTTCGCGTCAGCATCGAGGGCGACGTCGTACTCGCCTACCCGGCGACCATGCCCGACGCCAACCCGCAGGGTGACATCCGCGGTATCGGCGCCGCGCTGTATGCCTTGCTGGTCAATCGCTGGCCGCTCACGGAGTCGAGCGTGCGTAGCGGCCTGGCCCCGGCCGAGCGCGACTCGGCGGGCCAGCCGGTCGAACCGATGGTCATCGACCGCGAGATCCCCTTCCAGATTTCGGCCGTCGCGGTGCGGGCGGTCCAAGAGGATGGCGGGATACGCAGCGCCTCAACGCTTTTGAACTTGCTCCAGCAAGCGACCGCGGTGGCCGACCGGACCGAGGTGCTGGGCCCGATCGATGATTCGCCGTCGCCGGCCGCCCCCCGCGTCGCCCCCGATCAAGACGAAGGCGCAATCCTGGCGCGCCGGCGCCGCAACGTGTTGATCGGCGTCGGCGCGGGCCTCGTCGTGATCGTGGTAGCGCTGTTGGTCCTGGCGTCGGTGGTGAGCAAGATCTTCGGCAACGTCGGCGGCGGCCTGAACAAGGACGAGCTCGGGCTCAACGGCCCCTCCTCGTCCACCTCGTCGTCCGCCCCGAGTTCCGCGGCCTCCGGCAGCATCGTCAAACCGATCAAGGCGACCGTCTACTCCCCCGACGGCGATGCCGACAACGCGGGCACGGCCGGCCAGGCCATCGACGGTGACCCGTCCACCGCCTGGGCGACCGAGGTCTACACCGACGCCGTCCCGTTCCCGAGCTTCAAGCAGGGCGAAGGCCTGATGCTGCAGCTGCCCAACCCGACCGTGGTCGGACAGGTCACCATCGACACGCCCAGCACCGGTACCAAGGTCGAGATCCGCTCGTCGGCGACGGCGTCGCCGGCCACCCTCAACGACACCACCGTGCTCGCGCAGGCCTTCACGCTCAAGCCCGGCCACAACGTCATCCCGGTCCGGGCAGGCTCCCCCACGTCGAACCTGCTGGTGTGGATCTCCACCCTCGGGACGACGAACGGTAAGAGCCAGGCGGGCTTCTTCGAGATCACGGTCCAGGCCGCGTCCTGACGGACGGCGCTCACACCGCCGTGCCGCGGTGAAGTGCCGCCCCGCAGCCGATTGGATACTGTCCGGCCGTGGGCTCCCGGGGAGACATTCAGCGCGAACGTAGCGACGCCGAGCTGCTGGCAGCCCACGTCGCCGGCGACCGTCACGCCTTCCGGGAGTTGTTCCTTCGCCACCAACGACAGCTGCACCGGCTGGCCCGCCTCACGACGCGCACGCCCGAAGATGCCGAGGACGCGCTGCAGGACGCAATGCTTTCGGCCCACCGCGGCGCGGGCGCGTTCCGGCATGACGCCGCCGTCGGCAGCTGGCTGCACCGCATCGTCGTCAACGCCTGTCTGGACCGGTTGCGGCGCACGAAGGCCCACCCCACCGTCCCGCTCGAGGACGTCTTCCCGGTGCCCGATCGGACAACCCAGGTCGAGACCGCGATGGTGGTGCAGCGCGCCTTGATGCGGCTTCCCGTCGAGCAGCGGGCGGCCGTGGTGGCCGTCGACATGCAGGGCTACTCGGTCGCCGACACCGCCGCGCTGCTGGGCGTCGCCGAAGGCACCGTCAAGAGCCGCTGCGCGCGGGCCCGGGTGCGCCTCGCCGAGCTGCTCGGCTACCTCAAAACCGTCTCCGACCCGGCCCCGCCCGTGGCCGTCAAGCAGCGCATGACGGACACTGGGGCGGATGGATGAAGCCGACCACCAAGCCGACGAACCGCCCCTGACGGCCGAGCTTCTTGCCGACCTGCAGGCCGGCCTGCTGGACGACGAATCCGCGGCCCGCCTGCGCCAACGGGTTCGCAACGACCCGGAGGCCCAGCAGATGCTGCGCGCCCTCAATCGAGTGCGGTGCGACGTCGCCACCCTTGGCGCCGAACCGGCACCCGACGTCGCGCCGGAGGTCACCGCCCGGATTTCGGCGGCGCTCGAATCCGCGGAGGCGGGCCCGCCCGCCGCGCACTCGGCTCGGCCGCGGGCGCGGCCCGGGCGCGTGGTGGCCGCGGTGGCCGGCGTCGCCGCGATGCTCGCGGCGATCGGCGTGGGAACCGCGGCGCATCACGGTGTCCACGCCGCCCATGGTGATCCCTCTGTCGCAGCAGGAGATCCTCGGCCTGCTCACCCAAACCGCGGACTACGGCCCGCTCGGCGACCCGGCCCGGCGCGCCTCATGCCTAACCGGTCTCGGTTATCCGTCGGCGACACAGGTGCTGGGCGCGCGCCGGGTGGAGATCAACGCCCGCCCCGGCGTCGTGCTGGTGGTGCCCGGTGACAGTCCGCACACCCTCGCGGTCTACGCCGTCGCGCTCAACTGCAACGCCGCCGATACCGGCTTGTTGGCCAGCACCCAGGTCCCGGGCCCTTAGGGTGATGCACGGGTGTCCGACGCGCCGGGGAACAGCGGTGCCTACGCTGGCGTTTGTAGAAATCCAGGGACGATCGTTTGGAAGGGTTCTATGACCGCCGACACTGTGCACGACGTGATCATCATCGGTTCGGGGCCTGCCGGGTACACCGCGGCGCTGTATACGGCCCGGGCGCAGCTGGCGCCGGTGGTGTTCGAGGGGACGTCGTTCGGTGGGGCGTTGATGACCACCACCGAGGTGGAGAATTTTCCCGGGTTTCGCGACGGCATCACCGGCCCGGAGTTGATGGATCAGATGCGGGAACAAGCCCTGCGTTTCGGGGCCGATCTGCGGATGGAAGACGTCGAGTCGGTGTCGCTGGACGGGCCGGTCAAGTCGGTCACGACCGCCGAGGGCGAGACCGTCCGCGCCCGGTCGGTGATCTTGGCCATGGGCGCGGCGGCGCGCTACCTGGGGGTGCCCGGTGAGCAGGAGCTGCTGGGGCGGGGCGTGAGCTCGTGTGCGACCTGTGACGGGTTCTTCTTCAAGGATCAAGACATCGCGGTCATCGGTGGTGGCGACTCGGCGATGGAGGAAGCCACCTTCCTGACCCGGTTCGCGCGCAGCGTCACCCTGGTGCACCGCCGCGACGAATTCCGCGCCTCGCGCATCATGCTCGAACGCGCCCGGGCGAACGAGAAGATCACCATCCTGACCAACAAGGCCGTGCTGGGGGTCGACGGGGATCAGACGGTGACGGGTTTGCGGATGCGCGACACCGTCACCGGGGAGCAATCCACCCTGCCGGTCACCGGTGTCTTCGTGGCGATCGGCCACGACCCACGCTCGGAGCTGGTACGCGACCTCCTCGACACCGACCCCGAGGGTTACGTGTTGGTCCAGGGCCGCACCACCGCCACCTCGATCGAGGGGGTGTTCGCCGCCGGCGACTTGGTGGACCGCACCTACCGCCAGGCCATCACCGCCGCCGGCAGTGGTTGCTCGGCGGCCATCGACGCCGAACGCTGGCTGGCCGACCACGTCGAATCGAGTTCGGCCGCCCAGAGTGACGCCACCGAATTTCCTGGCAGTACCGAGATGATTGGAGCACCTCAATGACCGATGCCGAAAAAGCCGGGGCCACAATCGAAGTCTCTGACGCATCCTTCTCCACGGAGGTGCTGTCCAGCAATAAGCCTGTGCTGGTTGACTTTTGGGCGACATGGTGCGGGCCCTGCAAGATGGTGGCGCCGGTTCTCGAAGAAATCGCCAGCGAGCGGGCCGCGCAGCTCACCGTGGCCAAGCTCGACGTGGACGCCAATCCGGTGACCGCACGTGACTTCCAAGTCGTGTCGATCCCCACGATGATCCTGTTCAAGGACGGCCAGCCGGTCAAGCGGATCGTCGGCGCCAAAGGCAAGGCCGCCCTGCTGCGTGAACTCTCGGACGCGGTGCCCAACCTCAGCTGATCGCGGTTTGAATTCTCCGCACCACCTCCCCACGTTCGGCCTGGGGTTTTCCCGAATCTGCGATGCGTCTGCGACAATAACGGTTAGCTGTTGCCCAGATGCGAGCCTGTCAGTGTGTCCCGGAGGGCCTTTGGTATGTCGAGTCCGCGCCGTGAATACGGCGATGCGCTGCGCTGTGGTGACCGCAGTGCGGCCGTGACCGAAATCCGGGCTACGTTGGCCGCATTAGGGCTGCTCGACAGCCTTGAAGACGACCTCGCGACCGGCCGGCACGTTCCCGCCGAACTCTTCGACACCGAACTCGACCAGGCGGTGCGCGCCTTCCAGCAGCACCGCGGGCTCTTGGTCGACGGCATCGTCGGCGAGGCCACGTATCGGGCGTTGAAGGAGGCTTCCTACCGGCTCGGTGCGCGCACCCTGTATCACCAATTCGGCGCCCCGCTCTACGGCGACGACGTCGCCACCCTGCAGGCCCGCCTGCAAGACCTCGGCTTCTACACCGGACTGGTCGATGGGCACTTCGGGCTGCAGACCCACAACGCGCTGATGTCGTACCAACGCGAGTACGGGCTGGCCGCCGACGGCATCTGTGGGCCAGAAACGTTGCGCTCCTTGTATTTTCTGAGCTCACGCGTCACGGGCGGCTCGCCGCATGCGATCCGCGAGGAAGAACTGGTCCGCCGATCGGGCCCCAAGCTGTCGGGTAAGCGGATCATCATCGACCCCGGCCGCGGCGGCACCGACCTCGGCGAGCTGATGCACGGCCCCGCAGGGCCGGTCAGCGAAGCGGATGTGTTGTGGGACTTGGCAAGCCGGCTCGAGGGGCGGATGACGGCCATCGGGATGGAAACCTTCCTGTCGCGGCCGGTCAACCGCAGCCCGTCCGACGCCGAACGCGCCGCCACCGCCAACAACGTCGGCGCCGATCTGATGATCAGCCTGCGCTGTGAGAACCAGCCCAGCCCCGCGGCCAATGGCGTCGCCTCCTTTCATTTCGGGAACTCGCACGGGTCGGTGTCCACGATCGGGCGCAACCTGGCCGACTTCATCCAACGAGAAGTCGTGGCGCGCACCGGGTTACGGGATTGCCGCACGCATGGCCGGACGTGGGACCTGTTACGCCTGACCCGCATGCCGACGGTGCAGGTTGACGTCGGTTACATCACCAATCCGCACGACCGCGCGATGTTGATCTCGACGCAAACGCGGGATGCCATCGCCGAAGGGATTCTCGCCGCGGTCAAGCGGCTGTACCTGCTGGGCAAGAACGACCGCCCCACGGGCACGTTCACCTTCGCCGAACTGCTGGCCCACGAACTTTCCGTGGAGCGGACCAGCCAGCTCGGCGGCTCCTAGCCGATTTCGGCCCCGCGCAACGTATTTCCCGCCACTGAACCGGCGCCGACCGGCTCTTGCAGCTGCGCGTTCTCCAGCAGGCGTTCCAAAGCCGCCTCGACTTCGGCCTTCCAGCCCAGGCCCTTGTCCAACTCGAGCCGCAGCCGCGGGAAGTACGGATGTGGCGCCACCACAACGAAACCCGCATCCTGCAAGAACTCCGCGTCGATCACGCAGTGGTCCACCGAGCAGTCACCGACGGCCTCCAGCACCGGCCGCACGTCCGGGCTCGCCGCCAGCGGATCCTGCAGTTCCGAAGCCGCCGGTGTGCGCCCGAAGGCTTCCAGTGCCCGGACACCACGCCGCACCAGCTCGTCGATCACCCGAGCCAGGAGGCCGTGCGGAAGATCGTCGCCGTCCTGCCCCGGCTCGATGCCCATCGACGTCAGCAGCACCGCATCCGCGGAGACCGGCGCGGTGGGAAAGCGCTGCGCCCGTGGCACCGCCCGCGGCGGCGCGTAGAACACATAGCCAAGGCACGGCGGCTCGCTTTGGCTCCGCTCGTCCGACGGCGCGGTGGCGACCTGGCCACACGAGCCCCACTCCAGCATGACCATCGACAGCCAGGCTTCCTTCTCGAATTCCGGGTCGGCGAGATGGTCCTGGTTACCGAGCGTCGCCGGATCGACCTCCCAGTACACGCAGCGGCGAGCATGCTTGGGAAGCTGTTCGAAGGCCTCGAGGCGCAGCGGGGTGATTCGAGCGGACACTAGCCTCCTGGCTCCTGTGCGGTACTGCAGCCAATTGCACCGGCAACTTCTCCAGGATAAGAGAGTGGGTCGCCATCGGGCCAGCTTTGCCGTCGAGGCGCCGATCACGGCCCCACGACGCTGGAAGCGTTACCGTCCCCACCGGTTCGTTACCGAAAATCTTTGGAACGCATGCGTTTTCGTAATCCTACGGCAGAGAACGCCCGTTGTTTGCCGCTTCGGTGTCACAGTGACGTAATTACAGGGTATGGCTGGTCAGGCCTGCGCGGCGGTCATCATGTCGATAATTCGCTGCAAATCGTCCACCGAGCCGAATTCCACCACGATCTTCCCCTTGCGCTTGCCCAGGCTCACCGTCACTCGTGTGTCGAAGGCGTTGGACAGCCGCTCGGCGACTTCCTGGAGCCCCGGCATCTGGATCGGCTTGCGCCGCTGGGGCGCCGGGGCGCTGGTGCCGGCGCGGTTGGCCAGCGTCACCGCCTCCTCGGTCGCCCGCACCGACAGCCCCTCGGCGACGATGCGGCTGGCAAGTTCCTCTTGCGCCTCGGGCCCGGCTTCCAGCGAGAGGAGGGCGCGGGCATGGCCGGCCGACAGCACGCCGGCGGCCACCCGCCGCTGCACGGGGATGGGCAGTTTGAGCAACCGGATCATGTTGGTGATCAACGGCCGCGAGCGGCCGATGCGCGACGCGAGTTCATCGTGGGTGACGCCGAACTCGTCGAGCAATTGCTGGTATGCCGCCGCCTCTTCCAAGGGGTTCAGCTGTACCCGGTGGATGTTCTCCAGGAGGGCATCGCGCAGCAGGTTGTCGTCACCGGTCTCGCGCACGATGGTGGGGATGGTGGCCAGCCCGGCCTCTTGGGCTGCCCGCCAGCGCCGCTCCCCCATCACGATCTGATACCGCGGACCGGTCTTGACGCCCGGGACCGCGCGCACCACGATCGGCTGCAACAGACCGAATTCGCGAATGGAGTGCACCAGCTCGGAGAGCGCCTCGTCGTCGAACACCTGCCGTGGCTGGCGCGGGTTGGGCTCGATGTCGGCCGGTGCGATTTCGCGATAGACCGCGCCGGCCGGGGCCAGGTCCGGTCCCGGTCCGCCGATCAAGACGTCCGCTGCGGCGTCGCCCATCCGCGGACCGAGGGTCGCGGGACCCGAGTCCCCCTCGGCGGGACCGGTCGGGATCAGCGAAGCCAGGCCCCGGCCGAGGCCGCCCTTCTTGCGTAACGGCTGCGTCATGGTCGTCCCTTCACGGATGGTGGTCAATCACGTTCGGCGAGTTCGCGACTCGCGTCGAGGTAGCTCATCGCCCCGCGCGAGCCGGGGTCGTAATCGATGATCGTCATGCTGTACCCGGGTGCCTCGGAGACCTTGACGCTGCGTGGGATCACCGTCCGCAGCACCTTGGTTCCGAAGTATCGGCGCACCTCTTCGGCCACCTGGTCGGCGAGCTTGGTCCGGCCGTCGTACATGGTGAGGATGACGGTGGTCACGTCGAGCCGCGGATTGAGGTGCGCCTTGACCATCTCGATGTTGCGCATCAGCTGTGACACGCCCTCGAGCGCGTAATACTCGCACTGGATCGGGATCATCACCTCCGGCGCGGCGACGAGTGCGTTGATCGTCAGCAACCCCAAAGACGGTGGGCAGTCGATGAAGACGTAATCGAAGTCGAGGTCGTCGAGGTCGGCCAGGGCGGTCCGCAACCGGTTTTCACGGGCGACCATGCTCACCAATTCGATCTCGGCGCCCGCCAAGTCGATGGTGGCCGGGACGCAGAACAGGCGTTCGTTGTGCGGGCTGCGCCGCAGCGCGTCCTTGACCGCGACCTCGCCGATGAGGACTTCGTACGACGAGGGCGTGCCCGACTGCCGGTCGGTGATTCCGAGCGCCGTGCTCGCGTTGCCCTGTGGGTCGAGGTCGATGACCAACGTCTTGAGTCCCTGAAGCGCGAGGGCGGCGGCGAGGTTCACCGCGGTGGTGGTCTTGCCGACGCCGCCCTTCTGATTGGCCACCGTCAGCACCCGGCGGTGCCTCGGCCGACGCAGGGGCGGATAGGTGGTGTGCAAAACCCGCATCGCCCGTTCCGCCGCGGCGCCGATCGGCGTATCGAATTCGTCCGCTGTTTCACGTGAAACATTCGCTGCGGGATCGACGATCGGCATAGGTGGCGGTGCGGCGTCGGGTGCGCCGGGCGACGGGATGTGCGCCGCGGTCGAAGTCGACGCCGGCGCGCTCGGCTGATCTCCCGGACTCGTCATTGGTTCCCGGCCTTCCCGGTCCGTGCCGGCTGGTGGCGCGGCTGCTTTCCGCGTCGGGCTATAACTACGGTTGCGGGGGGACGCAAATAGGTCGCGCCACATGTCACCACCCTGGCATCAACGGCGCCCGATGCTGCCATCACACGCCGGTACTGTTCAACTTCCTCGCGGCCGCGCTCGCCTTTGATCGCCAGCATGCGCCCGCCCGGCCGAAGCAATGGCATGCTCCACTTCGTCAACTTGTCCAACGACGCAACCGCTCGCGACACCGCCGCATCCCTTTCCCCGAACTGGTGACGTACCCACAGTTCCTCGGCACGGCCGCGGACCACTTCGACGGCTAACCCTAGTTGGTCGACGACCTCGCTGAGAAATTCGCTGCGGCGCAGCAGCGGTTCGAGGAGCACCATCTCGAGATCGGGTCGCGCGAGGGCCAACGGGATACCGGGCAGCCCGGCGCCGCTCCCGATGTCGATCACCCGCTCCCCCTCATCCAGCAGCTCGGCCACCGCCGCGCTGTTGAGGAGATGCCTGTCCCAGATACGACCCACTTCGCGCGGACCGAGCAGTCCACGTTCCACCCCGGGCCCGGCCAACAACGCCGCGTACCGGCACGCGAGGTCGGTCCTCGGACCGAAGATCGTCGCGGCGGCTTCCGGCATGACGGGGTCCGGAGACGCCGGCGCGCCAGCTGGAGGATCGCCGGGCCCGCCATGTTTCACGTGAAACATCCTTCGCTCGCCTGACGCACACTGGCCTCGGCGTGGGAACTACACCGCTGTAACTCGCTAGTCGTGCAGCACGACGACGCGCCGCGCGGGCTCCACGCCCTCGCTTTCGCTGTGCACACCAGGCACCGCAGCGACCGCGTCGTGGACGATCTTGCGCTCGAACGGCGTCATCGGCGCCAGCTCCTCACGCTCGCCGGACTCCAACACCCGTCGCGCCACCTTGTCACCCAGGGCCGCCAGCTCGTCGCGGCGCCGCCGACGCCAGCTCGCGATGTCGAGCATCAGGCGGCTCCGCACACCGGTCTTCTGGTGGACTGCCAGTCGGGTCAGCTCCTGTAGCGCGTCGAGCACCTCGCCGCCGCGCCCTACCAACTTGTTCAAGTCGTTGCTGCCGTCGATGCTCACCACCGCCCGGTTGCCCTCGACGTCCAGATCGATGTCGCCGTCGAAGTCCAGCAGGTCCAGCAGCTCCTCCAAGTAGTCGCCGGCGATTTCGCCCTCGGCCACCAAGCGCTCTTCCTGGTCGTCGAACTCGTCGGCGTCCGCCTCTGCGCCACTCTCGGACGGCCGCTCTGCGTCCAGTTCGGTGTCCACGTCACGTTCGGTGGTGGTGTCTGCGTCGGTCATGTCTTTCTCTCCCTCATCCGCGGGTCCCGCCAACCGGGTCGCACCGCCCGGTCCGGCTATGTCTCCGTTGTCAGCGTTTACGTTTCTTGGGGCGCGCCCCCGGCCGCGGGGTGCGGTTCACCGCCCCACCGTCTTGGCCGCCTGCATCCGGCTTCGCCGCCTGGGGCCTGCCTGCCGGTGCCTCCCCATCGGGGGCGTCCGACTCGGCCTCCCCCTCCCCGGCCGTTGCCGATCCGTTCCCACCGGGCTGCCCAGCCTTGGGGTTGCGCTTCGGTTTGGCCCCCGGCGCCGGTGCATTGGCCGCGCGTCGCTGAAGCGCTTCCTGCTTCTTGGCCTCGTCTTCTTTTTCGATCATCCCGAACACGTAGTGCTGCTGGCCAAACGTCCAAATGTTGTTCGCGAACCAGTACAGGATGATCGCCAGCGGAAGGAACGGGCCGCCGACGACGACACCGAGCGGAAACACGTACAGCGCGAGCTTATTCATCATCGCCGTCTGCGGATTCGCGGCGGCTTCCGGGCTCTGCCGCGCCACCGATGCCCGGCTGTTGAAGTACGTCGCTATGCCGGCCAGGATCATCACCGGCGCCCCGACCGCGATGACCGCGGGCCGGCTGAAGTGCGTGAAGGCGTCCAACCCAGTGCGTTGCGTCATGAATGCGCCGATCGGTGCGCCGAACAGGTTGGCGTCCAGGAAGTGCCCGACGTCGGTCGGGCTGAAGACGTAGTTCCCGGTGAGGCGGTTCTGGGCGACCGACAAGTGGGGCTGCCCGAAGCCGCCCGTGGTTCGGTTGAACGACCGCAACACGTGATACAAGCCGAGGAACACCGGGATCTGCGCGAGCATCGGCAGGCACCCGAGGATCGGGTTGAACCCGTGCTCGCGTTGCAGCTTCTGCATCTCCAGCGCCATCCGTTGGCGGTCCTTGCCGTACTTCTTCTGCAGCGCCTTGATTTGCGGTTGCAGTTCCTGCATCTGGCGGGTGGTCCGGATCTGCCGCACGAAGGGCTTGTACAACAACGCCCGCAGGCTGAAGACGAGGAACATCACCGCTAGGGCCCACGCGAAGAAGTTCGACGGACCCAACATCGAAGCGAACAGCTTGTACCAGGCCCACATGATCCACGACACCGGGTAATAGACGAAGTCGAGGCTAAAGAAATCAAACAAGAGTTCCACTCTCCCCTCGCGCCGCCGGGCTGGCCCACGCGTCGCTGGCATCTTCGAAGTTCACTTGGCATCCCGGGCGTTCCGGTATCGGGTCCCATCCGCCCGCATGCCATGGTCCGCACTTGGCGAGCCTGACCACAGCCAACCAACTCCCCCGCAACATGCCGTACTCGGTCAGCGCCTCGACCGCATACTGGCTGCACGTCGGGACGAAACGACATGTCGCCGGCCGCAATGGCGAGACCATGTGCCGGTACAGCTGGATCACGTAAACCATGCCGCGCACGGCCATCGCGCCCACCGACTGGACGAGCCGCGCGCTCACCGCTCCCGTCCCGCCGACTCGAGCGCGCGGCGTAATCCCCGGCGCAGCTCCTGCTCCAACCGCGCCGACGATGCGGTCCGGCTCCCGGGCAACGCCCGGATCACCATCCGGTCACAATCGTGGAGCTCACCCAAAACGGATCGCGCCACATGGCGGAGCCGACGCGACACCCGGTGGCGTTCGACGGCCGAACCCACGGACTTCCCGACGATCAGTCCGACGCGGGGACCGGTTGCTCCCTCGTCGTCGTCCGCATGCCGGAGATGCACGATGACATCGGGCTGCGCCGCGCGACTTCCGCGCTTCACCGTCGCGTCAAACTCCGTTGACCGCCTCATGCGGTTGCGTGCGGAAAGCACCGCGGAAAAACCCGGCGTTGCGATCAGGCAGATAGCGCGCGGCGACCCTTACGGCGCCGGCTCGACACAATCGAGCGTCCGGCGCGGGTACGCATGCGCAGCCGGAAGCCGTGCACGCGGGCTCGGCGCCGGTTGTTCGGCTGGAAGGTCCGCTTGCCCTTGGCCACGACGTTCTCCTCGTTGTGTCTCGCATTTCCATCCGGCCGGCCACGCGCTCGCTCGTCTGCAGGCCGGTCGGAGGTAATCTTGCTTGCTGCTGGCCGGCGCGGTCCCCAGGCGGACCTGGGTCGCAGCCGCATCGCCGACTTTCGGGCGACTGTTTGAGGGTACTGACCGCGCTTCGCCTGGTCAAACCTGGCCTGCCCCAACGCACCCGCCCGATCCCGGCGCAAAACATCGCAGCGGCCGCCCGGCCCCCGTCGGGCATCACATCGGCGTCGAGTCAAACCAGGCCCACCGGACCCTAAACAACCCGATTGGAATGCAGCAGAACGGTTGGCAGCCGCACGGAAAACTGTTAGCTTCTGCCAGTGTCGTTTTAGACTGCGACGACGTTTGACAACGATGCGAGGATGGTGGATCGACTAGCTGCCTAGACGGCCTTCATGGTTTTCTTCCAGCACGGAGATCGCGAGCCGTCGCCGGTAGGTTGTGGTTCGCATACGCTCATCCTGTCCACACCTGTGTATAACTATGTGGACAGTTGCTTTGTCGCCAAGCGTGGTTGTACTTCGACCCGGGATGCTCGAGAACCAGGGGGATGCGTCGTTGACCGATGACCCCGGTTCAAGTTTCACCACCGTGTGGAACGCGGTCGTGTCCGAGCTCAACGGTGAATCCGTCCCGGACGGGCTGGCCGCCAACCGCACCACCCTCATCACTCCCCTCACCCCCCAGCAGCGAGCCTGGCTCAACCTCGTCCAGCCGTTGACCATCGTCGAGGGGTTCGCGCTGTTGTCGGTGCCCAGCAGTTTCGTTCAAAACGAGATCGAACGTCATCTGCGCGCGCCCATCACCGACGCCCTCAGCCGCCGGCTCGGACAACAGATCCAACTCGGGGTGCGCATCGCGCCGCCCGACGACGACACCGACGACGTTGTGCTTGCGCAAGCCGACCCGTTCCTGCAAACCGCAGTGCCGATTCCCGACGACGACACCGGTGAGACCGACGACGCCGACGAGGGCGGTGAAGCCGTCGACAGTCCGCAAAGTTGGCCGAACTACTTCACCGAGCGCCCGCATCCCGCGGACCCGGCCGTCGCCGGAGGCACCAGCCTCAACCGGCGCTACACCTTCGACACGTTCGTCATCGGGGCGTCCAACCGTTTCGCGCACGCCGCGGCCCTGGCCATCGCCGAAGCGCCGGCGCGCGCCTACAACCCGCTGTTCATCTGGGGCGAATCCGGTCTGGGCAAGACCCACCTGTTGCACGCCGCCGGCAACTACGCGCAACGACTCTTCCCGGGCATGCGCGTCAAGTACGTCTCCACCGAGGAATTCACCAACGACTTCATCAACTCGCTGCGCGACGACCGCAAGGTCGCCTTCAAGCGCAGCTATCGCGATGTCGACGTGTTGCTGGTGGACGACATCCAGTTCATCGAGGGCAAGGAAGGTATTCAGGAGGAGTTCTTCCACACCTTCAATACGCTGCATAACGCCAACAAGCAGATCGTCATCTCCTCCGACCGGCCCCCCAAGCAACTGGCCACGCTCGAAGACCGATTGCGCACCCGGTTCGAATGGGGCTTGATCACCGACGTCCAGCCGCCCGAGCTCGAGACGCGGATCGCGATCTTGCGCAAGAAGGCGCAGATGGAACGCCTGGCGGTCCCCGACGACGTGTTGGAACTCATCGCCAGCAGCATCGAACGCAACATCCGCGAACTCGAGGGTGCCCTGATCCGGGTGACCGCGTTCGCCTCGTTGAACAAGACTCCGATCGACAAGGCCCTGGCCGAGATCGTGCTACGTGACCTCATCGCCGACGCGAGCACCATGCAGATCAGCGCGGCCACCATCATGGCGGCCACGGCCGAGTACTTCGATACCACCGTGGAAGAACTGCGCGGCCCCGGTAAGACGCGGGCGCTCGCGCAGTCCCGCCAGATCGCCATGTACCTGTGTCGCGAGCTCACCGACCTGTCGTTGCCCAAAATCGGACAGGCATTCGGGCGTGACCACACCACCGTCATGTATGCCCAACGCAAGATTTTGTCCGAGATGGCAGAGCGACGTGAGGTCTTCGATCACGTCAAGGAGCTCACCACTCGCATCCGCCAGCGCTCCAAGCGCTGACGCCACGCTCCTCTGAGCCCCGGCCCGGCAAGTAATTTCAAAAAACTTCTCGCACGCCTGTCACACGCGCCACAGTCAGAGCTTGTGCGCAGGACTGTGCACAACGCAATGAAACAGCCGTGTAGTAACCGGCGCTGCGTGCACAACCGCGCTTCGTCCCCAACCACCCAACACCCGACCCACAGTTGTGCACCTTGTCATCCACAGCCCGATCGCGGCCCTAGCTGGACCGAGCCACAGCTGTCCCCAGAATGCACAGCGCTTATTACTAGTACTGAGATCTCTTCGTCGTTTCTTCTTTGAAATACAGCTTTGGGGACGTCGGGTTCCGCGCCCGCCGGTAACCCGCCTTGTCGGGCTTAGCGATTAGCTTTCAAGATGGCCTCCGACGATCTACGGTTGTTCTTCGACTGCCGTTGCGGTCGTTGTTGGCATGACGTGTCAGTGGCGTTCGCGGCGGAACCCCGTGCTAGCGGGGGGAAGCTAGCCACTGGACTTTTGAACGCTCGGTAGGTGAAGGGACGCTATGGACGCGGCGACGACGAGAGCTGGCCTCAGCGACTTGAAGTTTCGTTTGGTGCGGGAGTCCTTCGCGGATGCGGTCTCGTGGGTGGCGAAGAATCTGCCGACCCGGCCGGCGGTGCCGGTGCTGTCGGGAGTGCTGTTATCCGGCACCGACGAAGGGCTGACGATCTCCGGGTTCGACTACGAGGTTTCCGCCGAAGCGCAGGTTGCAGCCGAAATAGCTTCTCCCGGAAGCGTTTTGGTATCGGGCCGGTTGTTGTCCGACATCACCCGGGCGTTGCCCAACAAGCCGGTCGACTTCTACGTCGACGGTAATCGGGTCGCGCTGAACTGCGGCAGCGCCAGATTCTCGCTCCCGACCATGGCGGTCGAGGATTATCCGACGCTGCCGGCGCTACCGGAGGAGACCGGGTCGCTGCCCGCCGATCTCTTCGCTGAAGCCATCAGCCAGGTGGCCGTTGCCGCCGGCCGGGACGACACATTGCCGATGTTGACCGGGATTCGGGTCGAGATCTCCGGTAACACGGTGGTTTTGGCGGCCACCGATCGGTTCCGGCTGGCGGTGCGCGAGTTGACCTGGTCGGCGTCGTCGCCGGACATCGAAGCGGCGGTGTTGGTGCCCGCGAAAACGTTGGCCGAGGCCGCCAGGGCGGGCGCCGACGGTTCCGAGGTTCGGTTGTCGCTGGGCGCCGGCAGCGGCGTGGGCAAGGACGGGCTGCTCGGGATCAGCGGCAACGGGAAACGGAGCACGACGCGCCTTCTGGATGCGGAGTTCCCGAAGTTTCGGCAACTCTTGCCGGCCGAGCACACGGCGGTGGCCACCATCAACGTGGCCGAGCTGACGGAGGCGATCAAGTTGGTGGCGTTGGTGGCCGATCGCGGTGCACAGGTGCGGATGGAATTCTCCGAGGGCTCGCTGCGGTTGTCCGCGGGTGCCGACGACGTCGGCCGGGCCGAGGAAGACCTTGCCGTCGATTTCGTCGGCGAGCCGTTGACGATCGCGTTCAACCCGACGTATCTGACCGACGGGCTTGCGGCGGTCCATTCGGAGCGGGTGTCGTTCGGTTTCACCACCCCAGGCAAACCGGCGCTGCTGCGGCCGGCGTCCGGTGACGACAGTTCGCCCAGCGGGAACGGCCCCTTCGCGGCCCTGCCGACGGATTACGTCTACCTGTTGATGCCAGTTCGGTTGCCCGGATAGGTGTACGTCCGGCATTTGGGACTGCGCGATTTTCGGTCCTGGGCGCACGCCGACCTCGAATTGGAGCCGGGCCGGACGGTGTTCGTCGGTTCCAACGGGTTCGGTAAAACGAATCTCATTGAGGCACTCTGGTTTTCGACGACCATGGGATCCCATCGGGTAGGCACGGACACACCACTGATCCGGACGGGGGCTGACCGGGCTGTGGTCTCGACAATCGTGGTGAACGAGGGCAGGGAATGTGCGATCGATCTGGAGATCGCCGCGGGGCGAGCGAACAAGGCCCGGTTGAACCGGTCACCGGTGCGCAGCACGCGTGAGGTGATCGGTGTTTTGCGCGCCGTACTTTTCGCTCCGGAAGACTTGGCGTTGGTGCGCGGGGATCCCGCGGATCGGCGCCGGTATCTCGATGACTTGGCCACGGTGCGGCGGCCCGCGGTGGCCGCGGTGCGTACCGATTACGAGAAAGTTCTGCGGCAACGCACCGCCCTGTTGAAATCCGCCTCCGGGATACGGCATCGCGGTGACAGAAGCGCCCTGGACACCCTCGATGTGTGGGACAGCCGGTTGGCCGAATACGGGGCCGAGTTGATGGCGGCGCGCATCGACCTGGTCAACCAGTTGGCACCCGAGGTGGAGAAGGCCTATCAGCTGCTGGCACCGGCGTCCCGGCCGGCGTCGGTCGCCTACCGGACCAGTCTGGGCGCGCCGGCGGAGGTAGACGAGGGCGCCAATTCTCGCGAATTTCTTGAGGCCGCGATGCTGTCCGCGCTGGCCGAACGCCGCGACGCCGAACTGGAACGCGGTATGTGCCTGGTGGGCCCGCATCGTGACGATCTTGAACTGTGGTTGGGTGAGCAACCCGCGAAAGGCTTTGCCAGCCATGGGGAATCATGGTCATTCGCGGTGGCGTTGCGGCTGGCGTCGTACGAGCTCTTGCGGGCCGACGGGAGTGAACCCGTGTTGTTGTTGGATGATGTGTTCGCCGAACTCGACGCCGCGCGGCGGCAGGCGTTGGCGACGGTCGCGGAGTCGGCGGAACAGGTTTTGGTCACCGCGGCGGTGGCAGAAGACATCCCGGCGGGCTGGTCCGCCAGGCAGGTGGACATCGAATTGCGGGACGACGACCTGGGGCGCGTCTCGGCGGTGCGGTCATGACGGGCGACGAACAACAATCAGCCGGGGCGGCGGACCCGGCTTTGGCGCGTGGGATGGACCTGGTCCGGCGCACGCTCGAGGAGGCGCGCGCGGCGGCGCGCGCCCAGGGAAAGGACGCGGGCCGTGGGCGGTCGATGCCATCGGCCACCCGGCGGGTGGCGGGCCAGCGGCGCAGCTGGTCGGGCCCGGGGCCCGATGCCCGTGATCCCCAGCCGCTGGGCAGGCTGGCGCGTGACTTGGCCAAGAAGCGCGGTTGGTCGGCGCAGGTCGCCGAAGGCACGGTGCTGGGCAACTGGTCCACGGTGGTGGGGGCGCAGATCGCCGACCATGCGACACCGACCGCGTTGAGCGACGGTGTGCTGAGCGTGGCGGCCGAATCGACGGCGTGGGCCACCCAGTTGCGGATGATCCAGGCACAACTGCTGGCGAAGATCGCCGCGGCGGTCGGCAACGGCGTGGTGACCTCGCTCAAGATCACCGGGCCGGCCGCGCCGTCGTGGCGCAAGGGTCCGCGTCATATCCCCGGCCGAGGCCCCCGCGACACCTACGGGTAGGTCGTCGACCGGCACCAACGATCCCCAGACCGGCCTTTATCAACAGGCCGCTCAAAGCCGCTAGGACGACATGAACCGCCTGGACGCACGTCGGGACGCGGCGGGAATAGAGAAATTGCCCGCACGGCGCAGTTAGCTGGGTAGAAACGCGCCCGGAGAATCGGTACGGACGGCCCATCACGGTAGACTGACGGAATGCGACTGACGCGGTGACTGGAACCGCCCGCATGAAACCCCAAGGAGAGCATTCCGACCGTGGCTGCCCAGAAGAAGAAGGCGCAAGACGAATACGGCGCTTCAGCGATCACCGTGCTCGAAGGGCTGGAAGCGGTCCGCAAACGCCCCGGCATGTACATCGGGTCCACCGGTGAGCGTGGTCTGCACCACCTCATCTGGGAGGTGGTCGACAACTCGGTGGATGAGGCGATGGCCGGCTACGCCACCCGGGTTGACGTGCGGCTCCTCGACGACGGCAGTGTGGAGGTCGCCGACGACGGGCGCGGCATTCCAGTGGCGATGCACGCCACCGGTGCCCCCACCGTCGACGTGGTGATGACCCAGCTGCACGCCGGCGGCAAGTTCGGCGGCGAGAACAGCGGCTACACCGTCAGCGGCGGGCTGCACGGGGTCGGGGTGTCGGTGGTCAACGCGCTCTCCACCCGCCTGGAAGTCAACATCAAGCGCGACGGGCACGAGTGGTTCCAGTATTACGACCGCGCCGTGCCCGGCACCCTCAAGCAGGGCGAGGCGACGAAGAAGACCGGGACCACCATCCGGTTCTGGGCCGATCCCGAGATCTTCGAAACCACCCAGTACGACTTCGAGACCGTGGCGCGGCGTCTGCAGGAGATGGCGTTCCTGAACAAGGGCCTCACGATCAACCTCACCGACGAACGAGTCGAGCAGGACGAGGTCGTCGACGAGGTGGTCAGCGACACCGCGGAGGCGCCCAAGTCCGCCGAGGAGAAGGCGGCGGAATCGACTGCGCCGCACAAGGTCAAGCACCGCACGTTCCACTACCCGGGTGGGCTGGTCGACTTCGTCAAGCACATCAACCGCACCAAGAGCCCGATCCAGCAGAGCGTGATCGACTTCGACGGAAAGGGCCCGGGCCACGAAGTCGAGATCGCCATGCAGTGGAACGGCGGCTACTCGGAGTCGGTGCACACCTTCGCGAACACCATCAACACGCACGAGGGCGGAACCCACGAAGAGGGCTTCCGCAGCGCGCTGACCTCGGTGGTGAACAAATACGCCAAAGACAAGAAGCTGCTCAAGGAGAAGGATCCCAACCTCACCGGCGACGACATCCGGGAAGGCTTGGCTGCGGTCATCTCGGTCAAGGTGGCCGAGCCGCAGTTCGAGGGCCAGACCAAGACCAAACTGGGCAACACCGAGGTCAAGTCGTTCGTGCAGAGGGTGTGCAACGAACAGCTGACGCACTGGTTCGAGGCCAACCCGTCTGAGGCGAAAACCGTTGTGAACAAGGCGGTGTCGTCCGCGCAGGCCCGGATTGCGGCGCGCAAGGCGCGCGAACTGGTGCGCCGCAAGAGCGCCACCGACTTAGGCGGGCTGCCCGGGAAGCTGGCCGACTGCCGCTCCACCGACCCGCGCAAGTCGGAACTGTATGTGGTGGAGGGTGATTCGGCCGGCGGTTCGGCGAAAAGCGGTCGCGATTCCATGTTCCAGGCGATCCTTCCGTTGCGCGGCAAGATCATCAACGTCGAGAAGGCCCGCATCGACCGGGTGCTGAAGAACACCGAAGTCCAGGCGATCATCACCGCGCTGGGTACCGGGATTCACGACGAGTTCGATCTCACCAAGCTGCGCTACCACAAGATCGTGCTGATGGCCGACGCCGACGTGGACGGCCAGCACATCTCGACGCTGCTGCTGACCCTGTTGTTCCGGTTCATGCGGCCATTGATCGAGAATGGACACGTGTTCTTGGCGCAGCCGCCGCTGTACAAGTTGAAGTGGCAGCGCACCGATCCGGAGTTCGCCTACTCCGACCGTGAGCGCGACGGCCTGCTCGAGGCGGGGCTCAAGTCGGGCAAGAAGATCAACAAAGAGGATGGCATTCAGCGGTACAAGGGTCTGGGTGAGATGGACGCCAAAGAATTGTGGGAAACCACGATGGACCCGTCGGTGCGGGTGCTGCGTCAAGTCACGCTCGACGACGCCGCGGCCGCCGACGAGTTGTTCTCCATCCTGATGGGCGAAGACGTCGATGCCCGCCGCAGCTTTATCACCCGCAACGCCAAAGACGTTCGCTTCCTGGATGTCTGACCGACTCGTCGGGCACGCCAACCCACAAAGGGGACTAGATGACTGACACCACGCTGCCACCGGGCGACGAGGCCGGCGACCGCATCGAACCTGTTGACATCCAGCAGGAGATGCAGCGCAGCTACATCGACTATGCGATGAGCGTGATCGTCGGGCGCGCATTGCCCGAGGTCCGCGACGGCCTCAAACCGGTGCACCGCCGCGTGTTGTATGCCATGTACGACTCGGGCTTCCGCCCGGACCGCAGCCACGCCAAGTCGGCCCGCTCGGTCGCTGAGACGATGGGCAACTATCACCCTCACGGTGACGCGTCCATCTACGACACCTTGGTGCGCATGGCTCAGCCGTGGTCGCTGCGGTACCCCCTGGTCGACGGCCAGGGCAACTTCGGTTCCCCGGGCAACGACCCGCCGGCGGCGATGAGATACACCGAGGCGCGGCTGACCCCGCTGGCCATGGAGATGCTGCGTGAAATCGACGAGGAGACAGTCGATTTCATTCCGAACTATGACGGTCGGGTGCAGGAACCGACGGTGCTGCCCAGCCGTTTCCCCAACCTGTTGGCGAATGGCTCCGGCGGCATCGCGGTCGGCATGGCGACCAACATCCCACCGCACAACCTGCGCGAGTTGGCAGAAGCCGTCTACTGGTGCCTGGACAACCACGAGGCCGATGAAGAAGCCACCCTGGCCGCAGTCTGCGAGCGGGTCAAGGGTCCCGACTTCCCCACCCACGGTCTGATCGTCGGGTCGCAGGGCATCCACGATGCCTACACCACCGGTCGCGGATCGATCCGGATGCGCGGAGTCGTTGAGATAGAAGAAGATTCGCGGGGTCGCACCTCGATCGTCATCACCGAGTTGCCCTATCAGGTCAACCACGACAACTTCATCACCTCGATCGCCGAGCAGGTCCGCGACGGCCGGCTTACCGGCATCGCCAACATCGAGGACCAATCCAGCGATCGGGTCGGCCTGCGCATCGTCGTCGAAATCAAGCGCGACGCGGTGGCCAAGGTGGTGCTGAACAACCTCTACAAGCACACCCAGCTGCAGACCAGCTTCGGCGCGAATATGTTATCGATCGTCGACGGGGTGCCGCGCACGCTGCGGCTCGACCAGATGATCCGCTACTACGTCGCGCACCAGCTCGACGTCATCGTCCGGCGCACCACCTACCGGCTGCGCAAGGCCAACGAACGCGCCCACATCCTGCGCGGCCTGGTCAAGGCGCTCGACGCGCTCGACGAAGTCATCGCCCTGATCCGGGCGTCGGAAACCGTCGATATCGCCCGGGCCGGGCTGATCGAGCTGCTCGATATCGACGAGATCCAGGCCCAGGCCATCCTCGATATGCAGCTGCGGCGGCTGGCGGCCCTGGAGCGCCAGCGCATCATCGACGACCTGGCCAAGATCGAAGCCGAGATCGCCGACCTGGAAGACATCCTGGCCAAGCCGGAACGGCAGCGCGCGATCGTTCACGACGAGCTCGCCGAGATCGTTGACAAGCACGGCGACGACCGTCGTACCCGGATCATCGCGGCCGACGGTGACGTCAACGACGAGGACCTGATCGCCCGCGAAGAGGTCGTCGTCACCATCACTGAGACCGGCTATGCCAAGCGAACCAAGTCCGACCTCTACCGCAGCCAGAAACGCGGCGGCAAGGGCGTGCAGGGCGCCGGCCTCAAGCAGGACGACATCGTGCGACACTTCTTCGTCAGCTCCACGCACGACTGGATCCTGTTCTTCACCACGCAGGGCCGGGTCTATCGCGCCAAGGCGTACGAACTGCCCGAGGCGTCCCGGACGGCGCGCGGCCAGCACGTCGCCAACCTGCTGGCCTTCCAGCCCGAGGAGCGCATCGCCCAGGTCATCCAGATCCGCGGCTACGAGGACGCCCCGTACCTGGTGCTGGCGACCCGCAACGGCCTGGTCAAGAAGACCAAGCTGACCGACTTCGACTCCAACCGGTCGGGCGGGATCGTGGCGATCAACCTGCGCGACAGCGACGAGCTCGTCGGCGCGGTGCTGTGCTCGTCGGATGACGACCTGCTGCTGGTGTCGGCCAACGGTCAATCGATCCGGTTCTCGGCCACCGATGAGGCACTGCGCCCGATGGGGCGCGCCACCTCCGGCGTGCAGGGCATGCGGTTCAACACCGACGATTACCTGTTGTCGCTCAACGTGATTCGTGAAGGCACGTACCTTTTGGTGGCGACGTCGGGTGGCTACGCCAAGCGCACCGCGATCGAGGAGTACCCGGTGCAGGGGCGCGGCGGCAAGGGCGTGCTCACCGTGATGTATGACCGTCGGCGCGGCAAGCTGGTGGGCGCGCTGATCGTCGACGACGACAGTGAGCTCTACGCCATCACCTCCGGAGGCGGCGTGATTCGCACCGCCGCGCGCCAGGTCCGCAAGGCCGGACGACAGACCAAGGGCGTGCGGTTGATGAACCTGGGCGAGGACAACACGCTGCTGGCCATCGCGCGCAACGCCGAGGAAAACGCGGACGAAGTCGTCGAGGAAGCGGAAGGCGACACAGAGTCCGACGGCTGATCGGTGACAATCCGGGCGGTCCGGGCCACAGCCGGGCAATTAGACTCGGCCCGACCAGACAAAATGCGACTGCCTTCGCCCGCGCGGCCCTGGTAGGAGATGTAAGGAGTCGGGGTGACCTCACCGAACGAGCCGGGCGCCCCCAAAATGGGCGACGGCCTTAATGGGGATGGTTCGGCCGAGCGCGCCGGTATACACCGCGCGACCCCGCCGGCACAGGCCGGCCGGGCCGCGGACGCCGGTGATTCACCGCCGTGGCAGCAGCGTGGCGGGGCCCGGCCCCCGCAGGCACCCCAGCGCCAGAACGAGCCCCCCACCGAGGCGCGGCCGTCTGCACCGCCGACGGGAGTCGAGGCCCGGCTCAACCGGTTCATCTCCGGCACCGCGGCGCCGGGCGCCGGCGCGCCCCCACCGGGCAAGATCCCGCCTCACGACACCGACGCTCCCGCGGGCCGCGGCGACGGGCCGCCCGCGGAGGCCTACGCCAGCGAGTTGCCGGACCTTTCCGGCCCGACCCCGCGGGGCCCGCAGCGCAAGACGCCCCCCGACCGAACCGGCGAGCCGTCGGGCCAGCAGGGCCCTGGCCGTTCGTCGGCCCCCGAAAACCGCGAGGGGCGCGAAAGCCGCACCCAGGTGTCCCGGCGACCGCGCGGCCCGGTGCGCGCCAGCATGCAGATCCGCCGGATCGATCCGTGGAGCACGCTGAAGGTGTCCCTGCTGCTCTCGGTCGCCCTGTTCTTCGTCTGGATGATCGCCGTGGCGTTCCTGTACCTGGTGCTCGGGGGCATGGGTGTGTGGTCGAAGCTGAACAGCAACGTCGGTGACCTGTTGAACAACACCAGCGGCAGCAGCGGCGAACTGGTGTCCAGCGGCACCATCTTCGGCGGCGCCGTGCTGATCGGCTTGGTCAACATCGTGTTGCTGACCGCGATGGCCACGATCGGCGCCTTCGTCTACAACCTGACCACCGACTTGATCGGCGGCGTCGAAGTGACGTTGGCCGACCGCGACTAGCATTTTTGGGGGTGGGGCGGCGAGTGCGGTAATCTCGTCGCTCGGCCGTACGCGTGTACGGGCCTATAGCTCAGGCGGTTAGAGCGCTTCGCTGATAACGAAGAGGTCGGAGGTTCGAGTCCTCCTAGGCCCACAACCATGTGCCCGTCACGACGTTGCGTAAGACTCGCCCTGCCAATCACAGTGATCGCTGTGGTGGCGGCGGTGGCGCGGTACCGACGCGGGGTCGAGGTCTGGCACGTGGCGGTGGACGACACATCCGGTCAGCCACCCGATCACGTCGAGGGGCCTTAGCTCAGTTGGTAGAGCACCGCCTTTGCAAGGCGGGTGTCAGGGGTTCGATTCCCCTAGGCTCCACAAATCACGGGCGGGGCTGCACGTCGACGCTGGGGGGCCGAGACTGCGGCTCCTGGGGCTTCTCCCGCACCTGGCGCCGCACAATGCTGAACGCGACGGCGCCGCCGGCGAGGACCGCGACCGCGACCCCGGCGAAGATCAACGGTCGTCTGGTCCGGCGCTGAGCGCGCCGCGCGTCCTGAAGCGCCTGCGGCAGCCCTGCCACCACCTCCTGTGCGGCCGCCAACTCCTGGGCCAGCGTCTCTTGCGCGGCCGCGAGTTCCTTGGCGAGGCGCCCGTCTTGGTATTTGCGACGAATCTGCGATGCGGTCGACTGCGCCGACTGGACACCCAGGCCGACGACGCCGCGTGTCACGTCCACCGGCCCCAGGGTCGAGTAGGTCAGCCCGCGGGTCAGTCGCTCCCGCGGGGTCAGCCGGGAATCCGCCTTCGCGCTCATCTGCCGCCTTTCTGTGCGTGCTGAACAGACTGCCAGCATAGGGACACCGGCGGAACCCTTCTGTGCGCGACGCGGTTTCGGTGGCAGCCCGGCTGGAGCGACACCGGGTGCAGGCGGGCCCGCGCGTAATGGCAGACTCTCATGCCGTGACCAACAGCCCCTTTCAGACCGCTACCGCCACGCTGCACACCAACCGCGGCGACATCAAAGTCGCCCTGTTCGGAAACCACGCGCCCAAGACCGTCGCGAACTTCGTCGGCCTGGCGCAGGGCACCAAGGAGTACTCGACCCAGAACGCATCGGGCGGGTCCTCCGGTCCGTTCTACGACGGCGCGGTCTTTCACCGGGTGATTCAGGGCTTCATGATCCAGGGCGGCGACCCGACCGGAACCGGCCGCGGCGGCCCCGGTTACAAGTTCGCCGACGAGTTCCACCCCGAACTGCAATTCGACAAGCCGTACCTGCTGGCGATGGCGAACGCGGGTCCGGGCACCAACGGCTCCCAGTTCTTCATCACCGTGGGCAAGACGCCCCACCTCAATCGCCGCCACACCATCTTCGGTGAAGTGACGGACCCGGAGTCGCAGCGCGTCGTCGAGGCGATCTCGACGACGGCCACTGACGCCAACGACCGCCCCACCGAACCGGTCGTCATCGAGTCGATCACGATCTCCTAGGCCCCGCCCTACGGCGGTCCGGTCAGCGCGGGCGAGGGCCCGCGTAACCGGCCGCCGTCAGTGCGTCGAGCACCTCCAGCGGATCCGTCCCCAGATCCCATCGGGAGAACAGCACCAGCCCGTCGTCGGCGTTCTCGACCTCGAGGAGCCGGACTTTGCGTCCGTAGCGGCGGAACTCGGTGATCCGGATGATCTTGATGTCGCTCGCCCGTAATACCTGCGTCCGGAACCATCCGCGGAGCACCAGGCCGTCGGCGGTAATTGCCAGCTTCGGCCGCGCGCGCCACGTCGCGCCCGCAAACAAGATCAGACCAGCCGCGGCAATCCCCGCCAAAACGCGCCCGGGCGGGTCTGTGACTACGGTCACACTCGCGATAGCCATCAAAACGCCGGCGACCCCGCAACCAGCGATTCCTGCCGCGTGCGGCTGCCATTGCGTTTGCTGCACGCGCTCCTCAGCCCCTCCTACCACGGGCGATGGAGTTATCCACAGACGCTATCAACAGTGGGGATAAATCACACGCGTGTGATTGGGTGGTCGGAATGTTGCTGGCGCAGTAACGGAGCAACTCAAAAATGAATTCATTCCGGCGCGTCTCGTGCTCAGTGCCACCGCATCGTCAGCAACAAACCGGTGATCATGAAAGCGAACGCGATGGCGTAGTTCCACGGCCCCAGTTGCGCCATCCAGTTAAGGGCGGTGGGCGCTTGGCTGCCGACGGCCGCTAACTGAAACACCATCAGCCAGACCAGGCCGATCAGCATGAGACCGACGAACAGGGCCACGAACCACACACTCGACGGCCCGACCTTCACCTTCACCGGCGTGCGACTGACCGAGCTGACGGTGAAGTCGTTCTTCTTGCGGACCTTGGACTTGGGCATGATTACCTCAACAAGACGGTGAGCGGGACGGGGTGCAACGATGAAGACCGCAGCTGCACGCACAGCTTGGCTACGAGACTAACCCACTCGGCGCGGTGACCAGGAAATTGGAGACCCCGATGAGCGACGGACGGCGGTCACCGTGGCGCTTCGGCGTCCCGGTGGTGTGCCTGTTGGCCGGGCTGCTGCTGGCCGCCACCCACGGGGTGTCCGGCGGCGCCGAGATCCGCCGCAGCGACGCCCCCCGGTTGGTGGACCTGGTCCGCGAGGCCCAGTCGTCGGTGAACCATCTCAACGCCCAGCGCGACGAGCTGTCGGGCAAGATCGACGCCGCGCACGGACGGTCCTCGGATCGCGCGCTGGCGGCGATGCTGCGACGCTCGGCCGAGCTGGCAGTCGAGGCGGGCATGAATCCGGTGCACGGGCCGGGCCTGGTGGTCACCCTGGAGGACGCCCCACGCGACGCCAACGGCCGGTTCCCGCGCGATGCGTCCCCCGACGACCTGGTCGTGCACCAGCAGGACATCGAGGCCGTCCTCAATGCGATGTGGAGCGCCGACGCCGAGGCGATCCAGATGCAGGACCAGCGCATCATCGCCACCTCGGTGCCGCGGTGCGTCGGCAACACCCTGCTGCTCAACGGGCGCACCTACAGTCCGCCCTACACGATCACCGCGATCGGCAACGCGGCCGCGATGCAAGCCGCTCTGGCCGCCGCTCCCCTGGTCGTCCTGTACCGCCAGTACGTAGTCCGGTTCGGGCTGGGCTACCGCGAAGAGGTCAAGCCCGACGTCCAGGTCGCCGGCCACACCGAGCCGGACCGGCTGCATTTCGCCCAGCCCATGGGAACCATCGGCTACTGAGTTTCCGCGGACGGTAACCTGGGACGGTGCGGATCCTGGTCGTCGACAACTACGACAGCTTCGTGTTCAACCTGGTGCAGTACCTGGGCCAGCTGGGCGTCGAGGCCGAGGTGTGGCGCAACGACGATGCCAGGCTTTCCGACGAGTCCGCCGTCGCCAGGGGGTTCGACGGTGTGCTGCTCAGCCCCGGGCCGGGAACGCCGGAACGCGCGGGCGCTTCCATCGCTCTGGTGGGTGCGTGTGCCGCCGAGCGCACCCCGCTACTCGGGGTCTGCCTGGGACACCAAGCCATCGGCGTGGCCTTCGGCGCGACCGTGGACCGCGCACCCGAGCTGCTGCACGGCAAGACCAGCAGCGTGTTCCACACCAATGCCGGTGTGCTGCAAGGGCTTCCGGATCCATTCACGGCGACCCGCTATCACTCGCTGACCATACTGCCGGAGTCGCTGCCCCCGGTGCTGGAGGTGACGGCGCGCACCCGCGGCGGCGTCATCATGGGTGTGCGGCACAGCGAGTTGCCCATTCACGGTGTGCAGTTCCACCCGGAGTCGATCCTGACCGAGGGCGGACACCGGATGCTGGCGAACTGGCTGGCGTACTGCGGCTGGGCCCGCAACGACACGCTGGTCCGCCGGCTCGAGAACGAGGTCCGCGCGGCCGTGCAGCCCTACTTCCCGGCCGACCCGGCCGCTACTGGCCGAACTTCAGCGTGATGATGCCGTCGCGGTTACACCCGGTGCCGGCCGGCGGGTTCTGATACACCACTCGGTGGGACTGGGAGCCACCCGCGTCCACGTCGGGGCCCTTGTCCAGCACCCCGGTCCAGCCCAGCGCCCGTAACCGAGGCTCGGCGTCCGTCCAGAACATGCCGCTCAGGTCGGGCATCGTGAACTGGTTGCCCTTGGACACCTGCAACTCGATCACCGAATCCACCGGAACCGTTTGGCCCTTGGGCGGGTTGGTGCCGATGACCTCGCCCGCCGGCCGGGTGCTGTCCACCTGCGCCTGGGTGATCTTGGTGAAGCCGTAGACCGTGAGATTCTTCTGCGCGACGTCGACGGTCTGGCCCGCGACGTCGGGCACCTGTTTCGTCTCCGGGCCTGAGCCGACGATCACGGTGATCACGTTGGTGATTGCCGACGTCTGGTTGGCCGGAGGGTTGGTGCCGATCACCTTGCCGAGCAGCTCCGGGCTCGACGGGGAATTGGCCTGCTTGAACTTGCCGAACCCGGCCGCTTTGAGCTTGCTGACCGCGTCGGAGTAGCTCAGCGAGGAGACGTCGGGCACCTCGCGCTGTTCGGGACCGGTCGAAACGTTGAGGGTGATCTCGTCGCCCGCGCTCACCGACGCGTTGGCGCCCGGATCCGTGCTGATGACGTGGTCGGGCGGGATCGTCGAATCGGGCTTTTGCAGCGTGCGCGTCTTGAAGCCGCGGTTCTGCAGCGCCGCAATGGCGTCGGCGGACACCTGGCCCCGCATGTCGGGCACCTGGACGTCGCGGGTGGTGCCGCCGAAGGTGTTGAAGGCGATGACGACGACGATCGTCAGCACCGCCAGCGCCGCGACCGCGACGATCCAGCGACCGACCGAGCCGCCGTTGCGGTCCTCGATGCGACGGAGGGGTTGCCGCGGGAGCGGATCGGTGCGGGGGCCGGGCAGGTTTCCGCCCGCGGCGAGCAGCGAGGAGCGGTCGGCGTCGGTGAGCACCTTGGGCGCTTCGGGGGTTTCGCCGTTGTGCACCCGCACCAGGTCGGCGCGCATCTCGGCGGCCGTCTGGTAGCGGTTGTCCGGATTCTTGGCCAGCGCCTTGAGCACGACCGCGTCGAGGTCGGCGGAGATGCCCTCGTGCCGCCGCGACGGTGGAATCGGGTCCTCGCGCACGTGCTGGTACGCGACCGCGACCGGGGAGTCACCGGTGAAAGGCGGCTCGCCCGTGAGGATTTCATAGAGCACGCAACCCAGCGAATAGACGTCGGAGCGGGCGTCGACGGTGTCGCCGCGGGCCTGCTCGGGCGACAGGTACTGGGCCGTCCCGATCACCGCCGCCGTCTGCGTGACGCTGTTGCCGCTGTCGGCGATCGCGCGGGCGATGCCGAAGTCCATCACCTTGACCGCATTGGTGTTGCTGATCATGATGTTCGCCGGCTTGACATCGCGGTGGATGATGCCGTTCTGGTGGCTGAAGTTCAGCGCCTGGCACGCGTCGGCGATGATCTCGATGGCCCGCCGCGGGGGCAGCGGGCCGTCGGTGTGCACGATGTCGCGCAGGGTGACGCCGTCGACGTACTCCATGACGATGTAGGGCAGCGGACCCGTCGGGGTTTCCGCCTCGCCGGTGTCGTACACCGCCACGATCGACGGGTGATTGAGCGCCGCGGCGTTCTGCGCCTCGCGGCGGAACCGCAGATAGAAGCTGGGATCACGGGCCAGGTCGGCGCGCAGCACTTTGACCGCCACATCGCGGTGGAGCCGGACGTCGCGGGCCAGGTGAACCTCGGACATCCCCCCGAATCCGAGGATTTCGCCCAGTTCATAACGGTCAGACAGGTGCTGAGGGGTGGTCATCGTGTTATCTCGTGTCGGGCCGGTGAGACGCTGGGCTTCGGTCGTTCACCCCACCCGCGCTCGGCCGGCCCTCGTTGCAGTCCAGGATTACCTATCGCCGCGCGATCCGTCCAATTGAGCCGCAGCGCGGGGCCCGGCGCGGAACCGCTCGGGGTCTTGCTCGCCGGCGGCGCCGGCGGCCCGCCGGTGTCGGTGACCGTCGGGGGCGGCGGCTGCTGCTGGGTGTCCGCGCGGGAATTGATGACGATGAGCACCGCGATGATGATCGCCAACGCTCCCAGCACCCCGGCGGCCCACAGCAACGCGCGCTGACCCGAGGAGAAGGTGCGCCGCGCCGGTGGTGGGCGGTGACCGCCGGTGGCCGGCCGGGATCGGCGTGGGGCCGGGGCCCGAGTGCTGGTGACGGCGGCCGCCCTGGTCGTCGGGCTGGACGGGATGGCCGCCGGCGACGCGCGCCCGGGGGGCGGCGACTGGCTGGGGCGCGGCGGGCGCCGGCCGGCCCGCACGGCCGCCACGGCGTCGGCGAAGGGGCCGCCGCTGCGGTAGCGCATCGCCGGATTCTTGACCAGCGTGATCTCGATGAGCTCCCGCACGTTGGGCGGCAGTTCTGCGGGCAGCGGGGGCGGCGGCTCCTTGATGTGCTTCATCGCCACCGTCAGGGCGCCGTCACCGGTGAAGGGCCGCTTGCCCGACACGACCTCGTAGCCGACGACACCCAGCGAGTACACGTCGCTGGCGGGGGTCGCGTCGTGCCCGAGGGCCTGTTCGGGGGCGATGTACTGTGCGGTGCCCATGACCATTCCGGTCTGGGTGACCGGCGCGGCGTCGACGGCCTTGGCGATACCGAAGTCGGTGATCTTGACCTGGCCGGTCGGGGTGATCAGGATGTTGCCCGGTTTGACGTCGCGGTGCACCAAGCCGGCGGCGTGCGCGACCTGCAGGGCCCGGCCGGTCTGCTCGAGCATGTCCAGTGCGTGCCGCAGCGACAGCCGGCCGGTGCGCTTGAGCACCGAGTTCAGCGGCTCGCCATTGACCAGCTCCATCACCAGGTAGGCGGTGCGGCCCTCCCCGTCCAGCTGGCTCTCGCCATAGTCGTGGACCTGGGCGATGCCGGGGTGGTTCAGCATGGCGGTGGTGCGCGCCTCGGCGCGGAACCGCTCGATGAATTCCGGGTCCTGGGAGAACTCCTGCTTGAGCACCTTGACCGCGACGCGCCGGCCGAGCCGGCTGTCCACGGCCTCCCAGACTTGGCCCATGCCACCGGTGGCGATCAGGCGCTGCAGGCGGTATCTGCCAGACAGCGTCACACCAACTCGCGGGCTCATGGTCCTCCCTGTAGCGCGGCTTGGATCACAGCCCGTCCGATCGGCGCGGCGAGTGCACCTCCCGTCGCGGACAGGCGGTCGCCGCCATTCTCCACCAACACTGCCACGGCGACTTTGGGCGTCTGCGCGGGCGCGAAGGCGATGTACCACGCGTGCGGCGGTGTGTTTCGCGGATCGGTGCCATGCTCTGCGGTACCGGTCTTGGATGCGATCTGCACGCCGGGAATGGCCCCTTTCTGCTGCGCGACCTTCTCGGCGCCGACCATCAGCTCTGTTAGCTTAGCGGCGACCTGGGATGACACCGCGCGGCGCTGCTGATAGGGAACGGTCGTGCTGATGTTCGCCAGGTCGGGGCCCTTGAGACTGTCGATCAGGTAGGGCTGCATCGTGATGCCGTCGTTCGCGATGGTCGCGGCGATCTGAGCGTTCTCCAGCGGTGTCAGCGCGACGTCCTTTTGGCCGATGCTGGACATGCCCAGCGCGGCCGCGTCCGGGATGATCCCGACCGTCGACTCGGCGACCTGCAGCGGGATCACGCTCGGTGTGGTGTCCAGACCGAACGAGCGCGCCATACTGCGCAGCGCATCCGACCCGGTGTGGATGCCGAGCTGGACGAACGCCGTGTTGCACGAGAAGGCGAACGCCTGCTTGAGCGACACCGTGAGCTCATTGCCACAGGGCTGGCCGCCGTAGTTCTCCAGCGTCGCGGTGCTGTCCGGAAGCTGGATGGACGCCGCCGCGGTCAGTTGCTCGGCATCGGTCGCACCGGCCTCCAGGGCCGCCGCGGTGGTGACCACCTTGAAGGTGGAGCCGGGCGGGTAGGTCTCCGAGATGGCGCGGTTGGTCAGGGGGTTGTCGGGGTCGTCGCGCAGCCGCTGCCACGCCTGCGCCTGCACCTGAGGATCGTGCGACGCGAGCAGATTGGGGTCATACGACGGCGATGACACCATGGCCAAGATCTTGCCGGTGGACGGCTCGAGGGCGACGACGGCGCCCTTGCACGGCGGCCCGCCGCAGCCCTGCTGCATCGCATCCCACCCGGCCTGCTGGACCCGCGGCCGGATGGTGGTGTCGACGTTGCCGCCGCGGGGATCGCGGCCGGTGAAGAAGTCGGCCAGCCGGCGCCCGAACAGCCGCTCGTCCGACCCGTTCAGCAGCGGGTCCTCGGCACGCTCCAAGCCGGTGCTGGAATAGCGCAGGGAGTAGAAGCCGGTGAGCGGCGCGTAGACAGCGGGATTGGGATAGACCCGCAGAAAGCGGAACCGGCTGTCGGTGGCCACCGAGTAGGCCAGCAGTTGGCCACCGGCGACGATCTGGCCGCGCTGCCGCGAATACTCGTCCAGCAGGACCCGCTGATTGCGCGGGTCGGCCCGCAGCGAGTCGGCGGCGAACACCTGCGTCATGGTGGCGTTGAGCAGCAACAGCACGATCAACGCCATGACCGTGAGCGAGATGCGGCGCAGCGAGGTGTTCATACCTTCTCGATCACCTCGGTCTTGGCCGCCGCGATCGGGGCGTCCTTGCGGTCACGGCCGCGCAGGGGGTGCCGCGCGCTGTTGGAGATGCGAGCGAGGATGGCCAGCAGTATGTAGTTGGCGAGCAGTGACGATCCGCCGTACGACATCCACGGCGTGGTGAGCCCGGTCAGCGGGATGAGTTGCGTGACGCCGCCGACGACGATGAACAACTGGATGGCCAGGGTGGACGCCAGACCCGCGGCCAGCAGCTTGCCGAAGCTGTCCCGCGTCGCGATCGCGGTGCGCATGCCGCGGATGATGACGATGGTGTACAGCATCAAGATGCTGGCGAACCCGACCAGCCCCAGCTCTTCACCGAAGGCCGCGATGATGAAGTCGGTCGACGCGGCCGGAACGGTATCGGGTTGGCCGTTGCCGAGCCCGGTGCCGAAGATGCCGCCCGTGGCGAAACTGAACAGCGACTGCACGATCTGATAGCCGCTGCCGTCGGGGTCGGAGAACGGGTTCCACCACATCTGCACGCGGACCCGCACGTGCGCGAAGATGAAATACGCGATGACGCTGCCCACCGCGAACAGCACCAGGCCGATCACAACCCAGCTGAACCGTTGTGTCGCAAGGTAAACCACGACCAAGAACGACGCATAGAGCAGCAGCGAGGTGCCGAGGTCCTTCTCGAAGGCCATCACGCCCACCGAGATCACCCACGCGGCCAGCAGTGGCGCGAGGTCGCGTGGGCGCGGCAGGGTCAGGCCCATGAAATGCTTTCCGACGCTGTTGAATAGGCCCCGCTTGGCGATCAGCACGGCGGAGAAGAAGATCAGCAGCAAGATCTTGGAGAACTCGGCGGGCTGAAACGAGAAGCCGGGGAAGCGAATCCAGATCTTCGCGCCGTTCTGCTCGGACAACGATGCCGGCAACAGCGCGGGAATCACCAGCAGCACCAGGCCGGTGATCCCGCAGATGTAGCCATACCGCGCCAGCTGTCGATGGTCTTTGAGGAACGTGACCACGAGCGCGAACGTGATGACCCCGACCACCGTCCACAGCATCTGCTGGGTGGCGCTGGGGTGATGGCGGCCGCTCATCTGGTTGTTGACCAGGTCGAGCCGGTGGATCATCACCAAGCCAAGTCCATTGAGCAGCGCCACAATTGGCAACAGCAACGGGTCGGTATAGGGCGCGAAGCGCCTGATCGCCATGTGCGCCGAACCGAACACGAGTAGGAACACCAACCCGTAGGTGATGACGTTCCAGCGTATTTCACGGTCCTGGTTGGCTTCGACGATGATCAGCGCGGCGACGGTGATGGCCGCGGCGAAGCACAGCAGCAGCAGCTCGGCGTTGCGACGGGTCGGCAGCGGCGGCGTCACCGCGACGGGCGGCTGAAGTTGTGTGGTCATGCCACTGTCCGGCAATCAATGCCCGGTTGAAGTGGGGGCGCTGGAAGCGCGGTGACCGTCTGGGAAGTGGTCGTGGGGCCCACCGGCGAAGGGTGGTCGATGCTGGCGATGCCGCGACACTTGACTCGGGGGCGCCGCTCCCGAGGCCCGGGGATCCCGGCGGCGACGTAGCGCGCGGCGACGGACAGGTGGGCAGCAGGTATTCGGCCAGCAATTGTCGTAGCTGTGACTCGGCCTGGTCCAGGCTGCCGCCCGGCAGCCCGGTTTGCACCTGGACCTGCCCGGGACGGCGCAAGTCCCGCAGAGTCATCAGTTGGCAGTTCGAGTGGCCGGATTGGCCGTAACTGATCAGCGACAGCTCGTTCCGCGCGCTCAGGCAGCCGACCAGATAGGGCTCCTGCAGCGGCAGACCCAGCAAGGACCCCTGGATTCCGCGGACTATCGAGACCTTGCCGTCGTATTCGGTGACGTAATAGTTGCGCTGGATCACCCACCAGGCGATGGCCAGGCCCGACAGAACGAACAACACCGCCAACGTCACGACGAAGAACATCCGGCGCCGTGGCCAGCGGGGCCGGTTGGGGGTTTCTGGTTGGGGCGCAACGCGTTTCGCGGCCTCCTCGCGGGGCCTGATCGCGGAGGCGCGGCCGGCGGAGGTGTTGGGCAATGTCATCTGGTCGTCGTCACCGGAAACCGCGCCGGCCAGAATTGGTTGGGTTTGGCCGTAGTCGTAGTCGACGACATCGGCGACCACCACGGTCACGTTGTCCGGGCCGCCGCCGCGCAGCGCCAGCTCGATGAGGCGGTAGGCGGCTTCGGCCACGTCCGGGATCTGCAGGGCTTCCAGGATGGTCTCGTCGCTGACCGGGTCGCTGAGTCCGTCGGAGCAGAGCAGGTAGCGGTCGCCGGCCCGCGCCTCGCGCATGGTCAGCGTGGGTTCGACCTCGTGACCGGTCAGCGCGCGCATGATCAGCGACCGCTGCGGGTGGCTGTGCGCCTCTTCGCGGGTGATGCGGCCCTCGTCGACGAGGGTCTGGACGAAGGTGTCGTCCTTGGTGATTTGCGTCAGTTCACCGTCACGCAGCAGATAGCCGCGCGAATCGCCGATGTGTACCAAGCCAATTCGGTCGCCCGCGAACAGGATCGCGGTGAGCGTGGTGCCCATTCCCTCGAGTTCGGGCTCCGCCTCCACTTGCGCCGCGATGGCTGCATTGCCGGCGCGCACCGCGGCGTCGAGCTTGGCCAGCAGGTCGCCGCCGGGTTCGTCGTCGTCGAGGTGGGCCAGCGCGGCGATCACCAGTTGGGAGGCGACCTCGCCCGCGGCGTGGCCGCCCATGCCGTCGGCCAGGGCGAGCAGCCGGGCACCGGCGTATACGGAGTCTTCGTTGTTGGCGCGCACCAGGCCGCGATCGCTGCGCGCGGCGTATCGCAGGACCAGGGTCACGGGCGCAACTCCTCGATCCCGGCTAAGCCGGCATCATCGTCGTGAGCGCGGGTCACGGGCGCAGCTCGATCGCCGTCTTGCCGATCCGAATCGGCGTCCCTATGGGAACTCGTACCGCAGTCGTCACCTTTGCCCTGTCAAGGTAAGTGCCGTTTGTCGATCCTAGATCCTCGACGTACCATTCCGAACCGCGCTGAGATAGCCGGGCGTGCCGCGTTGAGGCGTAGTCGTCGGTGAGCACCAGGGTTGAGTCGTCAGCCCGCCCGATCAACACCGGTTGCCCGCTGAGTGTGATGCGGGCCCCGGCCAACGCCCCCTCGGTCACCACCAGGTAGCGCGCGGCGTGCCGGCGTTCCCGCGACGGCAGCAGGGTGCTGCGCAACGTCAAGCCCCGGCGCACCATGACGGCGCCGGTGGGGGCGTAGATATCGGTCCGCAAGATCCGCAACACGGACCAGATGAATACCCACAACAACATCAGAAATCCGGCACGCGTCAGCTGCAGTACGAGTCCCTGCATCTGGCGTCCTTTCCGTCCTGGCGGCGTAGTCCCCCCGGCGCCCATGACCCCGAGCACATCGGCAACGTCACGATACTTGGACGGCGGTCGACACGGGGCGAAGCAGGGCAGCGTTGAGCCCAGCGGGTTCAGTGGATCCGGACGATGATCTCCGAGTGGCCCAGGCGGATCACGTCACCATCGGCCAACTGCCATTCCTGCACGGGCGCGTTGTTCACGGTGGTGCCGTTGGTCGAGTTCAGGTCCGACAGGAGCGCCACCTGCCCGTCCCAACGGATCTCGAGGTGACGCCGTGACACGCCGGTGTCGGGCAACCGGAATTGGGCGTCTTGCCCGCGGCCCACGATGTTGGAGCCCTCGCGGAGCTGATAGGTGCGGCCGCTACCGTCGTCGAGCTGCAGCGTGACCGTCGTCCCGGCCGCACCATAGCCGCCGCCGTAAGCGCCGTAGCCGCCGGCCTGCTGGCCGTAGTCGGCGGGCTGGGCGTACTCGGCCTGCTGGCCGTAGTCGTAATCGCGCTGGGGGGCCTCGGGGTACCCGCCGCCCTGGCCGCCGTATCCCCCGCCCGGGACGTTCTCCGCGTACTGCGTGTAGTCGCCGGCGTAATCCTGCCGACCGTAGCCGCCGCCGCCCTGCTGGTATCCCTGCTCGTACCCGCCGGCCTGCTCATAGCCGCCGCCCTGCTCATAGCCCGCGCCCTGCTCGGGGTAGGCCGGCCGCTGCTCGGGCGGAGCGTAGGCACCCTCGTCGGGGCGCGCCGGTCCGCGGCCGTATTCGCCGTACCCGCCGTAGCCCTGCTGGCCGCCGGCGGGCTGACCGCCGCCGGGCGGGCCGTACCCGCCGCCCTGGCGGTAGCCCTGGTCGTAACCTTGGCCGCCGTACCCACCGGGCGCGGGAGGGCGCTGCTCGTACTGCGGCGGGTACCCGCCTTGGCCCTGCTCGGGGTAGCCCCCGCCCTGGCCCTGGTAGCCGCGCTGCTCGGGGTATCCCCCCGGGCCTTGGTACCCGCGCTGGTCGGGGTAGCCGCCCGGCGCCTGGTAGCCGCCCTGCTCCGGGTAGCCGCCTTGGCCCTGCTCGGGGTAGCCGGCCTGCTCGGGATGCCGCGGTGGCGGGTAGCCCTGCTGCGGCGGGTAGCCGCCCTGCTCGGGCGGCGGTGGGTACCCACCGCGCGGTTCAGGCCCCGCCTGCGGTTCTGCGCCACCCTCTTGCGGACGCCCGTAGCGGTCGTCGTAATACTCATCGCTGGGCCGCCCCGGCCCCTGAGCCCCGCGGTAGCTCGAATCGTCAGTCATTGGTGCTACTCCTCGTTCTGCGCCGAACGCATTATTTGATTGTGGCCGGACGGGCTCATTGACCGTCGGGCGGGGCTGCACATCGGGGTTGACAGCACCACGGGCGCGGTACTGGCCGGTACGCAGGTTCGACGATTGCTCGAACCGGACGACCACATCACCATACGTTTGCCACTCCTGTTCACGGATGTAGTCGGCCAAGTACCTAGCGAAAGCGCCCGACGTGAGATCAGGGTCGGCGCCCACCTTCTCGAAGTCGTGCCTTCCGAGGGTAATGATGTATTCGTTGGGGGCCAAAAACCGATTTCCATGCAGCCGCTGGACGCCGTCGCGGGCTTCGCGGCGCAGCAGGGCCTCCACCTCCTGCGGAACAATCGATCCGCCGAAGACTCGGGCGAAGGCATTGTCAACGGTGGCCTCAAGCTTGCGCTCGATCCGCGCCGCCAGCCCCCGTTGGCTACTCATGCCCCGCCGTTCGCCTGCACTTGCCGACGCGTGTCGCTGCTATGCGGCAAACGATGCGCGGAGTGACCTCTCACTCCAGCATGGTATCGACACAGCGCGAGCTCGCGGCACCGTGAAAACTCTGAGAACTGCGTCCGCCCTGCTCAGAGACGTTGGCCCGCAGCGCCGCCCAGCCGCCCGGCCCGACCAGGCAGTTGGGGAATGCGGCTATTAGAGTGATATGGTCCATCGGTTGTTTTTCCGGGCGAGTGGCGGAATGGCAGACGCGCTGGCTTCAGGTGCCAGTGTCCTTCGGGACGTGGGGGTTCAAGTCCCCCTTCGCCCACAGTTGAGCGGTTCTACGAACTGCAGGCACGAAGGTCACGAACTCGAAAAAGGGGTCGTGACCTTTGTGTTTGGTGGGGAAGCTGGCCGCGGACGCGACTTTCGTCGCGGTCGGGACATGGTCGCGTAGATCCCCACAATCTTTGAAGCGCACCTGATCCACCGGGGTCGGGCCCTGGCCACAAAGGAGCTGTAGGGGCGTGGCGACGAAGCTCATCACCGAAGTGACGCGCCGCAGGATCTTCGACACCATCAACCTGTCGAAGGTGCTGTGGGAGGGAAGGTTGGAAGAGCCCGACTTCTTGGCGCGCATCTATGACTTGGACTGAATGCCGAGCACTGATTTGAGGTACAAGTCCGCCGCGGGTGATATCTGGCAGCATCGCGTCAACAACCCTGAAGACTGGCCAGACGACTGGATATTCACCGACAGCCGCTTTGGGTTGCAACACGGCGACGACGAGCTCGTCCTGCGATTCCTCGCAGAGACACTGCACCCCGTTGTGAGACCCGACGGAGAGGGAGTCGCCGGACTTCTCACGTTGTTCAACGAAGCAGTGGCGCGAGACGGCTACGAGCTCTACCCAGCTGACGGGATCAGCGGCCATGCCGTCTACGGATGGCGTCGTCGGGACTCCTTTCATGGCACGACCCCGGAACTCCGGCTCCGCGAACGTGAACTTCTGACTGACCCGGTGGTGCTGGAAGAGACGCGAATCGCGTCTACAGCGACAAGCTTTCGGGCATGTCCGCGGGCGAGGAGCGAGTTGGGCTGGCTGCTCTCTTGGATTACGCCCGCACTGCGTTATCTGTAACGCGATGGCCTGATTGGAATGTTTGAGCTGTTCACTTCGTCAGTGTCATGTCCAAGACGGCACGGTTGCGGCGGCTCCGGGTGCACAGATGTAGCCGACGTGGTTTACGCGGCGGGCTGTCGGTGTGCTCTCTTCAGCGCTAAGTCGTGACCGGATCTCGCAGGGCGTGGGCGACGGCTTGGGCGCGAGTGCTGACCCCGAGTTTAGCCAGGATGGCCTGTATGTGGTTGTCGGTGGTTTTGGTGCTGATGTGCAGGGTGGCGGCGATGCCTGCGGTGTTGTGGCCGGACGTGAGCAGTTCGAGGACCTCGCGTTGGCGGCGGGTCAGCCCGTCGGGGTCGGCAAGGGTTTGACCGTATGGGCCGCGGCGGGTTGGACCGCGCAGCGCGGCGAGGCGCTGTTGGGCGCGGCGGGCCGCGGCGCGTGCCCCGAGCCGGCGGAAAGTGTCGTGCGCTGACTGCACCGCAGCGATGTCGCCGCCGAGTTGGGCGACGGCCGCTTCGTACAGGCAGCCGCGGCGCGTCCATTCGGTGGCGGCGGCCTGCCAGTCGCCGCTGACTTCTAAGTGGAAGGGAGTGATCGGGTTCTCGACGGCGATGGGCGCCATGCCGGCGCCGGGCAGTTGCGCCCAGCGACGCAGCGACCCAATCAGCCAGGCATCGGCCTCGTCTTCGAGGGCTGCCAGGGCGGTCTGAGCCTCGGTGCGCGCGGTGTCGTCGTCGCCGGCCAACCACGCGACCTCTGCACGCGCCGCCCACACCGGAAACAGCCGCAGATGGTCGGAGAAGGGTACGGCCGTGTTGTAGTCGAGCAGCGATGTGGTGGGTGGTTCGCCGCGGCGGGCGTCGATGAGGGCCAGGGTCAGTCGCGGCACGGTGGTGTTCACCGCGACCAACCCCGGGCGGGTGAGTACGTCCTCCGCAGCTGAGCGGGCGGTGTCCCAGTTGCCGCGATGCAGACCCAGCAAGGCATCGATGCCGCGGTTCAATGCCTCGAACGTGATCAGGTTACGGTCTCGGCAATGCGCTACGGCATCGGCAAGGCAGCTGTAGGCCCGGTCCAAGTCATAATGCATCGCGGCGAACCCGCACACGCACGTCCCGAGCAGGCCGGCGTGTTCGCCGCGCACGTCGGCAGCCATGGTGTCGCGCCAGGCAGCTTCCAACTCGTCCCATCCGGTGTCGGTCCGCAACACGCGGGCCAGCGCGGCAAAACCGCGAGCTTGCGCGATGGTCAGGTCATCCCCGAGTTGGGCACCGACCGCCATTGCGTGGGCGGCATACTCGGCGGCAGCCGCGTCGAAACCCCACACCCCCACCTGGGTCATGTTCACCAGCGACGAGGCCAGCTGGCGGCTCGCACCGTCGCCTTGTGCCAACGCCAATGCGGCGCGTCCCGCCTCGGCGGCTTGGCGGGTGCGGCCAGTCCCCCACAGTTGGTGGGACAGCCAACGAAGGTCCTCGGCTTGTGCGAGTCGATGACCCAGATCGTGGCGTAGCATCGCCGCTTCCCGCCACGAGGACACAGCCGCCTCTGCGAGCCCGCAGGCGTAGCTGGCGAAGGCATGCTGTTCGAGCCAGACGGCACGCTGCTCGGCCGGGGCGGTTTTGGCGTAACGCAGCGTGACCTCGTACAGCTCGGCGGCTTCGCGGTTCGCGCCCAGCGCCAAGGCCCGCTCGGCGGCCGGAGGCCCGTAGCGGATGACGGCGCCGATATCGTCGGCGCGCTCGGCGTGAAATGCTAACGCCACCAACGTATCCGGATCGATTGGCGGTTCGGCCAACACCGCCAATGCCCGTTTGTGCAGCGCTCGCCGCTCGTATTCGGGTATCCGTTCCGTGGTGGCGCGGCGGGCCAGCTCATGGCGAAAGCCGATCGTGTTCGCGTCAGCGACCAGCACCCCGGCGTCGAGGCATTCGCCCAGCCCCGTGCCGGCCATCGGGCAGACCTTTTCCACGAGATCCACCGGCGCACGTGGGCCGCAGACTGCCACCGCGTCAGCGGTCTCACGTGCGGCCACCGACAGGCGGCCCTGCCGGCCGCGGACCGCCTCGGTGATGCTGTGCGGCAAGCCCTGCCGACTCAACGCGGCCGGGCCGGTGGCCAGCACCTCGGTGACGAAAAATGGGTTACCGCCGGTGAGTTGGTGCAGCTGCTCGGCGTTTACTCCGCTGCCGGTGGCCATCTGGGCCACCGCCTGGGGACTCAGCGGCTCCAACTGGATGCGACTGACTGCCGCGCAGGTGGCGATATCTCCCAGCGCGACCGACAGTGGGTGCTGTCGGTCAAGTTCATCGTCGCGATAGGACACTGCCAGCAGCAGCGGCAGCGAATCGACGCGCCGGGCCAGAAACCGCAGCAGATCCAGGGTCGCGCCATCGGCCCAATGAGCGTCTTCGATCACCCACAGCCAATGGTGTCCATCGCGCAGTAACGCCAACAGCCGGCGGTAGAGCACGCCGGTGTCACCGGACAGGATCGCCGCGTCCAATGCTCGGGCCGCGGCGGGACCCACGCCAGCCAACGCGTCGATGAGCGGCCCCAACGGGCGCGGCGTGGCCAACGGGTCGCACCAGCCGCGCAGCACCTGCATCGCGGAATCCAACTGGGCCACAATGTGCCCCAGCACCACGGTCTTGCCGACTCCGGCTTCCCCGCTCACCAACACCAGCCGCCCGCCACCGCCGCAGGCAACGTCCCGCGTGATCCCGCCCAGCTCGGCGATCGCCTCCTGGCGCTCCAGCAACCGCTCCACCCGACCGGCTCCCGCTTTCAGCCGCTGTTGGCGGCACCGAAAAATAGGGAAAACGCCCCATGCACCTAGGCCACCAGCCAACGCAGACTACATACCGAGCGCCCCGGAGGGCGCGCGGCAAACAGCACCGCACATCGGGACATGATGCGGCCTCACTGTAGCCGCAATGCCCCCGGGCCGCGCCCCGAACCGCGAACACCGGCGGGGTCAGCACCACACATTGACCAGTCAAGCGGATCGAGGTCGATGCAGATGAGTCGTCGGCGAATCACCAACGCCGCAAAGGCCGCTAGAGCCAACAAGGCTCCTAGCGCCACGGGGGACCATCACGCCGACAAGCCTGGGCACCAGGCCGAGATCGCCGCCTGGCTCAGCGCCGGCGCGCTCACCCTCGGTGTCGGTGCGGCTCTTGCGAGCGCTGGATACGTCATCGACAGCTCCGGTAACACCGTAACGGCGGTCAACACCGCCACCGACAAGGTCATCACCACCATCCCCACCGGCAGCGAACCTCCGGGTTTGGCGGTCAGCCCGGACGGCGCCGAGCTCTACATCACCGACTACGGCGACAACACCGCGTCGATGATCAGCGTCTAGACGTCCGCCCAACCAACTGAACGCCGATGGTCAATGTCCAGACACCTACAAAGCATGACGGATGACGTGCAGCAGCGCAGTGTTCTTGAGATCGGTAGCGACCCGAACGGTCTGCAATGTTCGTACGACATACCGAGGACGGCAACGGATCACGAAGGAAACACAATATGAACATCAATCACCCCGTGAACAAGATCATGACGGGAGCACTGCTGTCCGTCGGGGTCGCGGTAGCCAGTCTGGCGCTGGGCGCAGGTACCGCCCATGCCATCTCGGGCCCACACACGTGGTGCCCAGGGCAGTCCATGGACTGGCCGTCGGGCCCGAATCTGCGCTTCGATCATTACGCCTGGGATATGACTGTCTGTCATACCTGGTACAAGGTCCCCGCCGGGTGGGGCAATGTCCCTCGGACCCAACCGAACGGGCAGAACACGCTGTCACTTTCCGCACTTTGGGACGGCGATAATCCACCGGGTGATAATCCCGGTAACGTCCAATGCGGCCTGATGTTCTGCCCCAACCCAGGGGACACGCCTCCGGGCTTTCACCCGTAAAACGTCGGCGACGCATCGCATTTTCCATGGGTGAACGTCGTGGGCGTGGATCGTACGCACTTGTTGCTTTAGTGGGGCGGCGCGAAACGTTGGGATCGGGATGAGCGTCAATGACAGATCGGCTGCGTCGCGCCAGTTCGTGGCCTCCCCTCCGTCCATTGGCTCCACAATGACCGCGATAGCCGGAAAGCAAACCGCCGTCCTGTACGGCTTGGCGATCGGCGTGGGCTTGGGGGTCGGTGTCGCCTTCGGGGCCCGCGTGGGCTTGGCCGTGGGGATGGCTCTGTTCTTCTTAATCCCCCTGCCCTGGTTGGCCTACTTGTGGTGGCGTTCGCACCGAAAGGTCCTCATTGACGTCACGAGCGATGGCCTGACGGTCAATCAGCGGCCGGGTCGTGTTTTTTCATTCGTTGACGCCCAGATAGGCGCATGGGTGACGACGGGCGTGGCGCTTCACCTGCAATGTGACTCACACCGGTTTGTTCTCGGCGCACGAGATCGTCGCATTGCTCCCGCAACGCGGCTCGACGCGCCGCCCGTCCAGACCGTCGACGCCTGGTTGTCGGACTCAGAGTTCGATGAGCTTCTCGCCATAGGCGGGCGCCGCAGTGGAATGGATGTACGCGGGCCTGCACCGGGGGAACCGACTCGGTGCCTACTGTTTCCCAACCCCTATCTGGCCGAACAGATCTCGCCGTATGCCATTCGAAAACAACTACGACTTCAGCGATCACTGTCGCAACCGAGCCTGGTCCTCGACGTGGACAACGATGCGATCCGGGTGATCGACCCAAACGGCAATACGCTCAAGGCCTCGGCTTCGGGTGCGCAGGTGATCGCGACACCAGCAATCTTCCAGCCCGATAGTGTCACCAGCGGCGATGGCAGCACGTATAACTACCCCGCCATCACCGGCATGGTCGTGGGCGTTCCCGGCGTGCAGCCACTGCCTATCGGATGTCTCGCTCTAGTGGGATCGGGATTTCGATTTTCGTGGCGCGACAATGTGCCGAGCCCGAATGAGCGCCCTGCTTATGTGGTCTCCGGCGCGGATTGGCTGACGCTCACTGAGAAATTCGCCTTGACCCGGCATCTGGAGGACAGAGCCGCAAGCGCCCACAACCTACCCACCGGCAACCCGACCGCCGATGTCAGAGAACCGCTATCAGGACGGGATCACGGTGACACAGCGCGCAGCCGACGTAGGGATCGCCCCCGAATTCTCACGATCCTGGGCTCGTCGGTTCTTTCGCTCGCGCTGATCGCCATCGCGACATTCCTGGTGTGGAATCAGCACTTCGGCGCTCCCGCTCGAATGACAGTCGAGCGCTGTTGGGACCGCGGGGCGGCTAGTGACGACATGCCTTTCAATAATTGTTACGCGCACCCGAGCGACGCGCCGCACGACCGAGGGCCGGTCATCAGTGCTCTGCCTGGCGACGTCGGTCACGACATCGAGGTCCACCGCACCGGCACCTTTGTCATCAAGGACACTTGGTGGGAACCCCTTCTCCTGCTCGGCTTGGGTGGTGCTGCGGGTGTTAGCGCGGTCAGGGCCATCGTGCGCCGCATACGGCGCGCTCCAAACGTCGAGGGCAGCGAGCTCTTGGGGCGCAATTAGGAAACCCGGTCGCAGCACGCGCCTTCAGGCTTGGCCTCGCTTGACCAACCCGGCTGTCTCATTGGAATGCGATGATTGTGAAATCTCCTTCACTTCTGGCGATTTCTCAACCCATCTTCGCCGCGATACCGAGTGGTGGATCGTTGACACGGTCGATGATTGTGGACAACGTCGCAATGACACCGCGGAGGGGATCGCGGAACGATGATCACCGAGTGGAAAAGCGATTTTAATGGAATCGCACACAACTATTTTTAGTCACCTCATGTCCAATTCGGTTGACGAAATACGAGGATGGTCAGGGAGGGACTAGCATGACGCGCCCGAAGACGGGCCGTTCATTGGCCAATAGAAGCGCTAGCCCTCGCTACGACGACTGCAACCACCGCTGAACGTCAGGCGTAACCGCGTCGGTGATGTCGTCGTATTCGGGGTGCTTCTTGAGCACGGTGCCGATCATCGAGCACACCGGAACGATGCGCTTGCCTTCGTCCCGGGCTTCGTTGAGCGCCTCTTCGACGAGAATCGTGGCCAGGCCGCGTCCGCCGTACGCCGGATCGATTTCGGTGTGGTAGAAAACCCGCTGGTCGCCACGGTCGGCGAAGTCGGCGAGGCCGACCTGCTTGCCGTCCACGGCAATGGTGTAGCGGCCGTCCTCGAGGCTGACGGTCGCTTCGGCTCCTGTCTTGTCGGTGGTCATGTGTTTCCCTTTCGTTGCGGTACGGGTCGAGGCCGCAGCCGCGTGGTCGGCAGCGGCGGGGCGGGCAGGCGGGCAAGCGAACCCCGGTAACCGTGGACGACGCCGAAACGATCGTCGCCGTCCTCCCACAGTTGGCGGTACTCCAGGATGTCCTCGTGGCTTCGTCCGACGAAGTTCCACCACATCACCAACTCCTCGGTGAACGGTGTCCCACCGAGTAGCAGTACCCGCGCCCGCCCCTCCCCCACGTTCCGCAGGCGCAGCGCGGATCGGCCGGGGTTCAGGTAGGCCAGCTCGGAGGCCGCCAGAGCGGCATCCTCCACCTGGACGAAACCTGCATCGCCGAGCACACCGTGCTCGAATGTCGGGTCGACATCGACGTCCAGGCGAGCTCCGACGCCGAGATCGATCTGGGCGCCCAGCAGCGAAGTAAAGATGTGTACCGGGGAACGGCTGCCCGCCAGCTCCCCGAGAAACACACGCACCGTCGCACCGGAAATCGCCACCGGCTCCGGCACGTAGTGGGCGAAGTCGCGACCGGTGTCCCGCGCCGCTCCGGGTAGCGCCACCCAGAGCTGCACGCCGTGCAAGACGGCCGGCGACTCTACCGACACCTCGGAGTGACAGGTACCGGCACCCGCGGTCATCAGGTTCAGCTCACCAGGCCGTACCACAGCGCGCACACGGGCGCTGTCGTTGTGCTCCACTTCCCCACTGAACAACCAACTCACCGTCTGTAGTCCGGTGTGCGGATGCGGCGGAACGTCCATGCGCGTCGCCGCAGGGCCGTAGTGGTCGATGAAGCACCACGCCCCGATCAGCGAGCGCTGGCGTTGCGGAAGCGTGCGATGCACCTGCATGGCGCGGGGCCCGCCCAACGGAACCTCCCGGGGCCGCAGCACTTCGACGCCCACGCTTGGCGAAGCCGCGCAGGCGACTTCGACCGGCGCCGGCTCGAGGTTGCTCATCGCACCCGACGGTACCCATACGCCATTACTTGCGTGGCGGCCGGAGCACCTTCATGGCCAGCCGCATGACGGGTTCGGGCACTCGGTCCTGCATCGACAGTGCGGTATCGGCGGCGCGGGACCGCAGCGGGGTGCCGCGGCCGAAAACCCGGTTCAACGGTCCGCCCGACGGCTCGAGCACGACGTGCAGTGGCGGCGTGCCGACGGTGGCGCCCAGCGCGTTGGCGATCACCATCCGCTGGATTTCGCTGGTGCCTTCAAAGATGGTGTACAGCTTGGCATCCCGATACCACTTCTCCACCGGGTGATCCGTGATGTAACCCCAGCCGCCCATGGTTTGAAGGGCGCGTTCGGTCGCCTTCACGGCCACCTCGCTGGCGGCCATCTTCGACATCGAGCCTTCCCCGCGTTCGAAGGGAACGTTGTTGGCCGCCATCCACGACGCTCGCCATGTCAACAGCCGGGCGGCGTCGATCTGGGTGGCCAGCTCCGCCAGCGGGAAGGCGATGCCCTGATTGTCGATGATCGGCGCGCCGAAGGCCTCGCGCTCGGTGGCGTATGCCGTTGCGTACTCCAGCGCGGCGCGCGCGATCCCGATGGCCTGGGCGGCGACCATGGGCCGGGTCTGTTCGAATGTGCCCAATGTCGCCGACCCCGAACGCTTCCCGCCCGCCACCACCTCACGCGCCTTCGCGAGCTTGTGCTCCAGTTTCTCTTGTCCACCAAGCAGATTCGCGGCCGGCACCCGGACGCCTTCGAACAACAGCTCGGCGGTGTGGGAGGCGCGGCAGCCCAGCTTGTCCAGCTTCCGCACCAGCTTCAACCCGGGCGTGCCACCGGGCACCACGAACAGCGCCTGGCCGCGGTGGCCGAGCTCCTCGTCGACGACGGCGTTGACCACATGCACGTTGGCGATCCCGCCGTTGCCGATCCACATCTTGTGGCCGTCGATGATCCAGTCGTCACCGTCGCGGCGCGCGCGGGTGCGCAGATTGCGTACGTCGCTGCCGCCCTCGGGTTCGGAGATCGCCAGCGCCGCGAGCTTGAGATCGCCTGGGGTACCGAAGCATTCGGGCGCCCACTCCACCATCTGCTCTGGCGACGCGGCCTGTCCGATCGCCGACAGGGCCAATGCGGGCATCACGATCGCCAACCCGATCCCGGCGCAGCCCCAAAACAGCTCCTCCATGAACATCGGCAGCGAGAGGCCGGTCGGATCGCCGATCAGGTCGCGGTAGAACAGCGGGCTGTAAAAGCCGCGTTGGGCCGCCTCCTCCAACACCGGCCACGGGAACTCCTGCCGTTGGTCGTAGTGGAGCGCCACGGGGCGGATCACTTCTTCGGCGAACTCGTGGGTCCGTCGGGCCAGGTCGTGCTGCGCTGCGGTCGGGGTCAGGTCGAACGTCATGGATCCCGCCTTTGGGTCGACAGACTCGGTCGTGCCGCCCGTCTACCCCGTCGACCAGGTCAGCAAACTGGCCCGCGAAGGAAGCTCAGGCGGCCGAGCGCGGCCCCACCTGTGCGAGCGGCAGGTGCAGCACCACCGCGGCAACCGCAACGGCCTCGTGTTCGTGGTTGGCGAGCAGGGCCGCGTTCTCGGGCAGCTGACGCGAATTGATCTCGCCGGACGCGATGCGCCGCAGCACCTCGTGGGCCTGCGCGAGCTGTTCGCGCTTGCGGTATTGGCCCCCCGGCAGTTTGACGCCGGCCCACACGCCGTATTCCTCGCGGTGCGCGATGGCGTGCTGGGCGCATTGGCGTTGCTGCGCCAGCGGACAACGGCGCAGGCATTGGATCCGCGCCTCGACGGCCGACCGCTCGTACGCACGGGCCTTCGCGGCGCCGTCACCACCGTCGTCGTCGGGGTAGCCGAACCAAAGTTCCGGGTTGGCAGCGCAGGGGTGTCCCATGTCGGTCTCCTTGTCGAGCGTGAAACGTAGACAGAAGCGTATACAGACATGGAGTCACTGCGCAAGAGAAACGTGACAGAAACGTATATCTACAGCGATACGACCCGGCGTGTGTAATATCCGGCCTATGGCCGGAGCGTGCGATGAGCCGTGAATCGGCCGGCGCGGCGATCCGCGCCCTCCGGGAGTCACGTGACTGGTCATTGGCCGACCTGGCCGCCGTCACCGGCGTCAGCATCATGGGTTTGAGTTTCCTGGAGCGGGGCGCCCGCAAGCCCCACAAAAGCACAGTTCAAAAGGTTGAGAATGGGCTGGGCCTGCCGCCCGGTACGTATTCGCGGCTGTTGGTGGCCGCCGATCCGGATGCGGAACTAGCCCGGCTGATGGCTGCGCAACCGCCCGCCGTCGAGCCCGCACGGCGCACCGGACCAGTGGTCGTAGACCGGCATAGCGACACGGAAGTGCTGGAAGGCTATGCCGAAGCTCAGCTCGAAGCCCTCAAATCCGTCATCGATCGCTTGCCTGCGACAACATCAAACGAATATGAGACGTATATTCTGTCTGTGATCGCTCAGTGCGTGAAGGCAGAACTGCTGGCCGCCGGTTCCTGGCGGGTCGCGGTGAACGCCGGCGCGGACTCCACCGACCGCCTGATGGACCATCTCCAAGCCCTCGAGGCGACTCGAACTGCGCTGCTCAAGCGGATGCCGACCAGCTTGAGCGCGCGCTTCGACCGGGCATGCGCCCGATCGTCCTTGCCGGAGACGATCATCGCCGCGCTGGTCGGCGTCGACGTCGGGGAAATGTGGGACATCCGCAACCGGGGCGTTATTCCACCTGGAGCGCTCCCTCGCGTCCGCGCCTTCACCGCCGCCGTCGAATCCGAAGCCCCACAAGCCGAGGAGGCGCAGTGACCCACAGCGATATCGAGCTGCTGAGCCGCGCTCACGACCTGTTCGCCGGCGGCACGCGGCCACCATCACTGGATGCGGGCACGGGACACTATCGCACCCTGTTGCGCGCAGCCGGCGGGTTGAACGACGCCTTGGCGCACGGGGGTTACCGGCTCGCCGCGGATCACGGCCGGCAACGGCTCGCCACGGCCGCCGCCGCGGATACCGCCGCAGCCGGCGTCATCGCCGGTGCTCTACGCGAGCGGGCCGAGGCCCGTGATCTGACCCGGGGCGTACTCGACGAAGCACGAGCCGACGCAGCCGTCCCGGTGACACCGATGGCCCAGCGCGAAGCGATGCGTCGCCGCGCGGCGCGACTGCGGACCCAACGCGCCCATGTTTTATCGGCCCGCCTCCGGGCGCGACGACGCGTGGGGGAACTGCGTTCGCTGCGCTACCAACTCCTGCGCCACCGCGCCGGGGGGTCGGGATCGACCGGGCGCGCCGCAATCGCGGTGCGCGCCGCATTGTCGCGCCTTGGCCGACCTTACGTCTGGGGTGCGACCGGCCCCGACCGGTTCGATTGTTCGGGGCTGGTGCAGTGGAGCTACGCGCAAGCGGGAATTCGCCTGGGCCGCACCACCTATCAGCAGATCAACGACGGGATCCCGGTGACTCGTTCGCAAGTCCGCGCCGGTGATCTGGTCTTCCCGCACGCCGGACACGTCCAGCTGGCCATCGGCAACAACCTGGTGGTCGAAGCGCCCTACTCGGGAGCCTCGGTCCGGATCAGCCGGCTGGGCGCCAACGTCGCTATTCGCCGACCGCTATGACGAACAGGGTGAGTCGATGACGGAACAAGCCGGACCCTCGGTAGCCGCCATGCAGGCACGGCAATCGGACCTGGCCGGCCAGCACGGTACGGCGGCCGACGCCGACCGCGTGCTGGCCGAAGTGCTGGCCAGCGCCCACGCCGCCACGCGCGAAGGCGCCAGGCGATTGGATGCCATCGCCGAGCAGATCGACCATGCCACCGCGCATCAGGCGAACCTTGCGCTGGACACGCCGACGGGGGCGCGTGAGTTTCAGCGGTTTCTGCTCGCCAAGCAGCGCGAGATCACCGCGGTCGTCGAGGAGGCGCGTGAACTCGGTCGAGCGAAAAAGGCTGTACTGGAAGGCCTTCGGGACGGGTACAGCTCGGGCAACGGCTAGCAAGGCAAGCATCACCGTGTCATCCACAATCGCTTGGCGCAGTGAATTGTCCACCGGAAAGGGTCTGGGTACTGTCGCCGGGCATGGAGGGGCCGCGACACCTGCCGCAAAGACAAGCGGTGACCGCAGCGCCGGTCGGCTAGCTGATGTCCACGTACGAGGAGCTGCTTGCCGCGGTGAAATATGCCCGGGACCAAACCGGTGACCCCAACGCGTGGCAGGCGGGCCCGTCGCCCAGTGAGCTGGCCGCCGTGATCACCCCCACGGCGCGTCCCGAGCGGCTCCAGGCGATCGTTGACAAGATCCGCCAGCAGCATGCGGCGATGCCGGAAGGAGAGAAGGGCGAGGCGGCGGAAGCCATCTCGCGAGCCGAAGCCGCACTGTCGCACCAGAATTCAGCGAGTTCTCAGCTGGACATGCAGGTGATCACGGCCATCTTGAACGCCCACCTCAACACCGTCGAAGGCGGCCAGGCGTTGGCGAAGTTGCAGCAGGACACCGAAGCCGCGGTGCGGACGCGGTCGGATTTGGACACCCCGGCCGGGGCGCGCGATTTTCAGCGCTTTCTGATCGGCAAACTCCGTGACATTCGCGCGGTGGTCCTCGACGCGAGCCTCGACGACACGTCGAAGTCGGCACTGATGGCGGCATGGACGTCGCTGTACGACGCGTCCAAGAATCAGTCGAACACTTCCGAAGAACGCCCCTCGGCCAGGGTGTCGTCCGACGCCGATGCGGCCACCGCGCCGGCCACGGGCGACTCCGACTGGGATCCGCTGCTGGATTCGTTGTTGGCAGACGACCCGGGCCTGCCACCCGATGATTCGTCGGGAACGGTTGTGCCGGAGGGTGTGACCGCTCCCCCCGCGCCCTTGGCTCCTGTGCCGCCGACAATGCCCAGCCTCGCGTCCGGACTGCCGAGCCTCGGCGCGCCGCCGAGCGGGTTCCCGCTTCCCGGCCTGCAGGGTGACGACGGAACGGATCCTGCGCTGCAGGGCCTCGACGACGAAGGCGTGCTGGACCCCACCGACGACGATGCGAAGACGGACCCATCGTCGGATGAACCGGGCGACCAAGACGGGGACGCCGTCCAGGACGCGTCGGCGGTGGGAGATGCATCGACTCCGGCCGGTCCCACCACGGTGACCCTGCCCGACGGTGAGACGGTGACGGCGGCCAGTCCCCAGCTGGCGGCTGCGATCAGGGCCGCGGTCGGTGGAGTGGCGATACCGGATGCCTTCCAGCAGCAAGGAATAACGATTCCACCGCCGGGCACCGCGATCACCGAACCGGTCGACGTGTCGCACGTGGCTCCGGCGGACATCGGAATGTTCATCGACCGGCACGCCCTTGCCCTCGGCCCGGGCAAGGCCCTTCTCGATGGCCAAATCCAAGACATCGCCACCGTGAGCGGACCAAGCTTTCTAGGCTGGGAGCATCCACCGGCGGCGGCCGCGGTCGCGACCGCACCGACGAAGCCAGACACACCGACACCCACCCGGCCGGCGAGTTGGCCGGCCACCTGACAATAGTGATCCCGCCGGTCTGGCCGGCGGACGGGAAAAGGAGACAGCGGATGGCAGATTCGATCCATGTGGTGCCCGCGCACCTGCGTGAAGCCGCTGCGCGTCACCAGGAGACGTCCGAGTACTTACGCACGGTGCCGTGTTCGCACGAGGCCATCCAGGAAAGCCTGGACTCGCTGGGCCCCATCTTCGGTGAACTGCGTGACGCCGGGCGCGAACTGCTCGAGCTCAGACGCCAGTGCTATGAGCAACAAGCAGCCGACCACGCCGATTTGGCGGACAAACTCAGGGCGTCGGCAACGATGTGGGAACAGCACGAGCAGGATGCGGCGCGCAACCTCGGCGGCATTGCTGACCGCGGTCGATGACGGACGCGAACCCCGCTTTTGACACCGTTCACCCGAGTGGGCACATCCTCGTCCGCTCTTGCCGCGGCGGGTACATGCACAGCGTCGCCCTGAGCGAAGAGGCGATGGAGACCGACGCCGACACACTGGCACGAGGCATCTTGCTGACGGCCGACGTGTCTTGCCTGAAGGCATTGCTGGAAATCCGCGAGGAAATCCTGGCGGCCGGACACACTCCCTCGGCAGAGGTGCCGACCCCGCGAGACCTCGATGCGGCGATCGAGAAGCTACTGGCACATAAGCTGCGCCGCCGCGGCGGCTCGACCTAACCGGTTCCGCCCACCTAGAGCACCCAGGTCTTGGCCGCCTCGGGATCTGGAGCGATATCCGTGGGTGGCTCTACGGGATTGGGGCCGAACAACTCTCGTGCGCGAGCGAGCAGGGCACGCACCTCGTCGAGTTGCTGCTGCAGGGCAGATTCAGCCATATCTCCACGCTACCCAGGCCGTCACAGCTGCACAATTCACCGACCGAATAGGCGATTCATCAGCTCCCGGTACGCTTAGCCGGTGGCGATCTTCGGTCGGATGACGGCGCGTCAGCGCCTCCGGAGAGCTACCCGGGAATCACTGTCGATGCCGGCCTTCAGCTCTCCCATCGATTGCACCCCGTGGGTGATCGGTGGGCTTTGGCCTGCCGAGCTTTCCACGATCACCGCCGAAAACACCGCGCTTGCAGACTATCTGAGGACTGACCTACGGCGAATCGCCGACAGCGCGAACGAGCAGCTCAAGATGATCAAACGTGCGGGTCTGGCCGATTTGCCCCGCCAGGCGGAGGAGACCCGGGTCATCGATGAATCGCGTGCCCGCGCGGTGCGGCGCGTCGAATCGACGATCCGCCAGCTGCGCGCCTCGAACGCCGGGGTGACCGTCGGGCATCCCGGCCCGCACTTCGCCGGACCACCGGCACCGGGCATGGATCAGACCCAAGTCATTCCTTCGGTGACGGACGCGGAACCTTCCAATGCGCCCACCAGGACTGTGCGTAAGCCACGCTGGCGGATCGCCGACAAGCCCGCTCCGGTCGGGCCGCAAGACGGTGACGACGCCGCTCCGCCTCCGGATGAGACGACCGCCCAGGAGGGGACCCAGGTCATACCGCCTGCAGTTGATGCGGAGCCCGTCGCCAACGGCCGCCACCACGTGGAGGCGCCGGTCCCGGCGCCGGTCCCGGACGAGACGCGGCCCGCCCAAGAGCATGCGCCCGACGACGACGCAGCGGCGGCTTCTCTTGCGGAGACCCAGGTCATCCCCACCATCAGCGAGGACGTGCCCGCGATTGACGAGCCGGCCGGGAGCGCGGAGCCCGTCGCCGACGGTCGCCACCACCTGGAAGCGCAAGAGCGGGCGATCGATCAGGCCGCACCCGAGTGGGCTCCAGAACCGGTGGACGACACCACGGTGGGCTCGACGGAGGAGACGCAGGTCATCCCGGCGATCACCGAGGCCGGGCCCGTCATGGACGAGCCGGCCGAGAGCGCGGCGCATTGGGACGCCGTCGGCAACGGTCGCCACCACGTGGAGGCGCCGGAGCCGCCGCCGGTCCCGGACGAGGCGCGGCCGGCCCAGCAACCGCCGCCCGCCGACGACGCGGAGTTGGCTTCCCTCGAGGAGACTCAGGTCATCCCCGCGATCACCGAGGCCCTGCCCGTCGCCGACGAGCCGGCGGACAGCGGTCGTCACCACGCGGTCGTCGGCGATCCCGCCACGGGCCGAGATGAGCCGCCTTCCCAGGAGCCGCCCCGCCCGCCTTCCGAAAAAACCGTCACTGCAACAGGTTTCGATGTCGAGCGACTGAACCGACTCCTCGAGTTCGTGGTCCGCCAGGAGCCGCGGTTGAACTGGGCGGTCGGTGATCGTGCGGACGGCACGACAGTTTTGGTCACCGACCTCGCCCACGGATGGATACCGGCCGGCATCACGCTGCCGGCCGGCGTGCGGTTGCTGGAACCGGAGCAACGCAGCGGCAGGGTCACCGCGTTGCTCGGGGACGCCGTGCGCATCGTGACCTACGCTCCCGGTGCTTCGCTGCGCCGCTCGGTCGACTTCGCCGCGACCAAGTCGTCGTTGGAACCGCGCGAGCTGCCGCCCATCGAGGACCTGCGCAGAGTGCTGAGCGACACCACGCGCCGCTTCGACGGACTCCCCCGGATTGTGCAGAGGCTGGCCGACGCGGCCGCCGCGGAGGCCTTCATCGTCGACCAGGAGGTCGACGTGCTGCGGGTGCACCTCGATACGGCGCGCTACCAGCTTTTGGTCCAGTACCCGGCCGTGAATCCGGCGCTTCTGCTCAAATGTCTGTTGATGGCCGCCACCGAAGGCATCGCGAGCGGAGACGCGGTGTCGGCGAACTATCACCTCGCCTGGTATCAGAAACTCGCCAGCCCGCCGCCCGGCAGATAGGCCACGGGTGGTTGCGCGCAACCAGGATTTTTGAATTGACGCTGGTGGGAGGGGTCGACATACTGTGACCGTGTCGGGTTCGGGCAGGCGCGCGAATCTCAGCGATAAGGATCTCGTCGAATCAGTTCTGCGCGAACTGAGCGAAGCCGCCGACAAATGGGAAGCCCTCGTGGCCCAGGCCGAGGCCGTCACCTACAGCGTCGACCTCGGTGACATCTATGCCGTGGCGAATTCCGACGGACGGTTACTCAAGCTGAACCTGCACCCGAGCGTGATGACCGGATATGCCCACGGCGAGCTCGCCGACAGGCTCAATCTGGCGATTTCGGCGCTGCGTGAAGAGGCCGAGGCCGAGAACCGGGCAAGTTACGGCGGCCCGCTCCACTAACGCGCGCACGCGCGCTCATCGACCGTCGCCGGGTCGGATGGGCGCCGGCTCTCTTCGCGCGCACGCGCGCTCATCGACCGTCGCCGGGCGGTCCCGCGAAGGCTTGCGCAATCTCCAGCCAGCGCTGGGCGTCGGCCCCGTGCGCCGTGATGTCCAGACCGCTGAGTGGGCGGCGCTGCGTGACCAGGAAGCAGAAGTCTTCGGCCGAACCGGTGACCCGCTGCACCGCGTCGGGAGGTCCCCAGCTCCAGGTGTCGCCCCCGGGTCCGTGCAGCTCGACCAGAAACGGCTCGGCCGGAGCGGGCAGATTGTTGACGAAAAACGCGTAGTCGCGGGTGCGCACCCCCAGGTGGGCGATCGACCGCAGCCGGTCGGTGGCCACCCGCTTGACGCCCAGCGCGTCGGCCACGTCCAGCCCGTGAGCCCAGGTCTCCATCAACCGCGCGGTAGCCATCGACGCCGCACTCATCGGCGGCCCGAACCAGGGAAGCTTGCGCCCAGCGGGAACGTTCAGCAGCTCGTCGTGCAGCCGGCCACGGGTGGCCCGCCAATCGGCGAGCAATTCGGCCGGCGCCAGAGTCGCCAACTCCGCCGCGCCCGCGTCGACGAAGCCCGTTGGGTCGGCGGCGGCGGCCTTGAGCTGTTCGGCGAACCCCGCCTCGTCGGTGACCGAGGTCAGCGCGACCCGGTCGGTCCACAACAGGTGGCCGATCTGATGCGCGATGGTCCAGCCCGGCGCGGGCGTCGGATCGGCCCAGCGTTCGGCCGGCAGCTCCGCCACCAGGGCGTCAAGCTCATCGCTTTCCGCACGTAGATCGGCCACGATCAGTTCGGGACCCGCCATCATTGCCTCCGCTCGTCCATCGCCCCCGCCGGGTAGCGATTATTCGCCTGCTCGCCGCGCCGGCCCAGGAAGCTGTGCATGGCGAGACCGGCCAGATACAGACCCGAGCCGAACAATGCGAATGCCGGTGCATGCCCGTCGGCGGGAATCAACGCCGCGGCCACCGTGATCGAGACGATGAACGAGACCCAGAACAGCGCGTCCTGGACGGCGAACACGTGCCCGCGAAGGGCGTCATCGACGTCCATCTGCATCGCCGAGTCGGCGCACAGCTTGACCATCTGTCCGGTCACACCGAGGAAGAAGCCGCACGCCACCATGATCGGCAGCAGTAGCCCCGCGCCGGTGACCTCGACGATCGCCGACATCGCCAACGCGCCGTTCACCGTCCTGTAGCGCCCCCAGCGACGGACCGCGGGCGGAGTCAGCACGTTGGCCAGGAACGCGCCCAGGCCGGCGGCGCCGAAGAACAGCAGCGCGGTACCCAATCCCCCGGCTTGGGGATCGGTCATGTGGTGGACGAGCAACAGCACCAGCAAGGAATTGATGCCGATCACCATGCGGTGGGCGGCCAGGCCGGACAGGGTGGCGGAGACCGTCGGCCGTTGGGCGACCGTGCGCGCGCCGTGCAGCCAGCCGGTGACCACGGCGTAGACAACCGGCCCATGGATCGCCCGCTTGGTGTCGTCCGGGCCCAACACGCGGGAGCCGAACCGCCACGACAGCAGTAAGGCGATCAACACCGGAATCGCGGTGAGGAAGATGATCGCCGAGGCGCCCTTGTCGCCGGCGCCGAACACGAACCGGGGAACGAGCATGAAGTTGGCGCCGATGAAGGCGGCGACGGCCCCGGCCGCATTCGCTGCGGCGTTCATGGTCACCACCTGTTCGCGCGGCACGACATGCGGCAGCGACGCCGACAGCCCGGACGCGACGAACCGCGCCAGGCCGTTGGCGAACAGCGCGCCCAATAACAGCGGCAGTTCGCCGGCCCGGACGGCCAGGATGGTCCCGATGGCGGCGATCAGGATGAGGCGGCCGGCGTTGGCACCGACGAGCACCAGCCGCCGGTCCCAGCGGTCCATGAGCGCTCCCGCGAACGGTCCCAACAGCGAGTAAGGCAGGAACAACACGGTGAATGCCCGCGCGATCGCCATCGGATCGGCGGCCCGGTCCGGATTGAACAGCAACGCTCCCGCGAGCCCCGCCTGAAACAGACCGTCACCGAATTGACTCGCCATGCGCACCTGCAGCAGCCGCCAGAAGTCTGGCAAACCACGCACCGACCGCCATATTTCGGCGGGTGCACTTGAGTGCATCCGGGATTGGATCACAAAACCGACTTCCACGAGGGGGGCTAGCAAGCTCGCCGCGATCCGAGCCGCTTTACCAACAGTACAAATCTTCACGCCCCGGGCTTGATTCGCCCGGGCGGCGAGCACCGGATGCGATGATGGTGGGGTGCCGCCGCCCGAGGATCCCGAGGACTATGTCGCGCCGGCCGCGCAGCGAGTGCGCGCGGGTACCTTGCTGCTGGCCAACACCGATCTCTTCGAACCGACCTTCCGGCGCAGCGTGATCTACATCGTCGAGCACAACGACGGCGGGACGTTGGGGGTGGTGCTCAACCGCGCCAGCGAGACCGCGGTCTACAACGTGCTGCCGCAGTGGACCAAATTGGCGGCCAAGCCGAAGACGATGTTCATCGGCGGACCGGTGAAGCGTGACGCGGCCCTGTGCCTGGCGACGTTGCGAGTCGGCGCCGATCCGGCGGGTGTTGCGGGCTTGCGGCACGTGGCCGGGCGGGTGGTGATGGTCGATCTGGACGCCGAGCCCGACACGATCGCGCCGCTGGTTGAGGGGGTGCGGATCTTCGCGGGCTACTCCGGCTGGACCATCGGCCAGTTGGAAGGCGAAATCGAACGCGACGACTGGATCGTCCTGTCCGCGTTGCCATCTGACGTTTTGACGGGGGCTCGATCAGACCTGTGGGGGCAGGTGCTTCGTCGCCAGCCGCTGCCTCTGTCGCTGCTGGCCACCCATCCGATCGACCTCAGCCGCAACTAGCTCCACTCCCCCGGGCGTCCGGGGTTCCGGCGGATGTCAGTGGCAGGACTGCGTGCAGCCGGTGCAGGTCCCCGCGCACGCGGGTGCGGCCGCCTCTTGCCGCAGCGCGAAGCGCGCGCTCTGCCAGGATCCGGCGGCGACCGTCCCGACGGCTCCGGTGACGCAGACGATCAGCACCACCAGCGCGGTGTGCGGGGATGCGGCCAGCGCCACCACCCCGCCGGCGGCCAGCATGATCGCCGCGGCCAGCTGCGCCGGTGCCATGGACCGCAGCGCCAGCGCGGTGGGGTCGACATTCTGGGGGTGCGCCAGCGACCACGTTCCGAACCCGGCGGCGGCCACCGCCGCACACATGCACAGCACGCCCGCAATCAGCATGGGCTCACAATACGAGCCCGGCCGTCGGCCCGCTCAGTGGGCTCCGGCGGTGTCGGGGCGGGGGCCTAGTGCTGGAGGAATGAGAAGTTGGGCAGCGGGGGCAGGCCTGGAACGGCAGCGGGGGCAGGCCTGGAACCAGGGCCAGCAGGTTCGGCGCTGGCTGCCGGCTCGGGGCGGGCGCCTGCACCGGGAGGCGCACCGGGGCGGTGGCCGAGGTCTGCGTCAGCGGAGCCACCGCCGGCGCCTGCCCGACCGGAGCGGCGGCGGGTGCCTGCCCGACGGGGGCAGCGGCGGGTGCCTGCCCGACGGGGGCGGTGACCGCCGTCTGCCCGGGAAGCCCGACCGGCGAGGCGGCGGGCGTCTGGGCCGGCGCGGGGACGGGGGCCCCGGGAACGGTCACGCGGAAGCCGTTGACGATGGCGTCCGTGGCCGGTGCGTCGGCGACGGCCACCGCGCGATCGGTGGTCACGGCGAGCGACACGAGGTACTTGTCCGGCCCCGAGGTGGCGATGACGTGGCGCCGCGAGGTGTTCAGTGTCATGTCGCCGTCACGGTAGGTACCTTCGACGATCGACGACGGGAAGCCGCCGAAATCGGCCATCGAGGCGTTCGTGGGCTGCCAGGCGAGGAGTTTCTGGCTGTCGACGTAACCGTGCGAGATGGCCTCTCTGGGATCGAAGTTGCCGACCAGCCTGTACACCACCACCTGCGCATTCGAGCTATAAATACTGCTGCCCTGCCGGTCGGCGATCACCGCGAAGGCGTCCGGCACGTTGGGATCAGGCACCTGAGTCCAGCGGGCCGGCACCGGCAAGGTGATGTCGAGCGCCTTGAGTCCCTGCGGCTTCTGCGCCTCGAGCTTGACCCCTTTGGACTCCAAGTATTCGCGGATGGTCCCGGAGGTGGCGGGAGTGACCGCGGGGGCGACCGGCGCGGCGGGTGTGACCGCGGAAGGCGCGGAAGCGCCCGGGGCCGCAGGCGACGCGACGGGGTTCGACGCCGGCGGTGCGGCGAGCAACCGGTTGGTCGGCGCCTGCGCGGGCACGGCGGTGACGTTCTGCGGCGCCGGCGCCGGCGCCGGGATCGCGGGAACGGGTGCCGGGGCGGGAATCAGGGGATCTGCGGATGCCTGGGCGCTGGTGAGAACCGCCAGGCCGATCAGGCCGGCGACCATACCCCCGAGAAGCACACGGTGGGCGGGGAGGGTCTCGATCATCTGCGTCGGTCCTTCCAATGGCGCACTGCCAGCAGTTAGAGGCCGACTGTAACTACAGGTCAAAGGCGGTGAATAGGCCCGAGACAGACCTGGGATGAACCTCTGATCCGTGCGCAACGGAACCGAGACCATCCTGTGGCCGGGCGGTCGGGCCGCGGCCATCCTTATACCCTGTTCAGGTGACCGACTCCCCGACCACCGCCGCCGCGGGCAACTCCGGTGCCGTTCAGACGGACTCCGATGCACCGACGTATCGCTACACCGCGGCGCTGGCGGGGCGGATCGAGAGCACCTGGCAGGAGAACTGGGCCAGGCTCGGCACGTTCAACGTGCCCAACCCGGTCGGTTCGCTGGCCCCGACGGACGGCACCCCGGTCCCCGCTGACAAGTTGTTCGTGCAGGACATGTTTCCCTATCCCTCGGGGGAGGGACTGCACGTCGGCCACCCCTTGGGCTACATCGCCACCGACGTCTACGCCCGCTACTACCGGATGACGGGACATAACGTCCTGCACGCGTTGGGTTTCGACGCCTTCGGGCTGCCAGCCGAGCAGTACGCCGTGCAGACCGGCACCCATCCGCGCACCCGGACCGAGGCCAACGTGGTGAACTTCCGGCGTCAGCTGGGCCGGCTGGGCCTGGGTCACGACAGCCGGCGCAGCTTTTCGACCACCGACGTCGAGTTCTACAAGTGGACGCAATGGATCTTCCTGCAGATCTACAACGCCTGGTTCGACACCGCGGCCGGCAAGGCCCGCCCGATCACCGAGCTGATCGCCGAATTCGACTCCGGCATAAGGAACCTCGAGGACGGACGGGACTGGGCCACGTTGTCGGTGGGGGAGCGGGCCGACGTGATCGACGGCTACCGCCTGGTCTACCGCGCCGACTCGATGGTGAATTGGTGCCCCGGGCTCGGCACGGTGCTGGCCAACGAGGAGGTCACCGCAGACGGCCGCAGCGATCGCGGCAACTTCCCAGTCTTCCGGAAGCGGTTGCGGCAGTGGATGATGCGCATCACCGCCTACGCCGACCGGCTGCTCGACGACCTGGACGTGCTGGACTGGCCGGAACCCGTCAAGACCATGCAACGCAATTGGATCGGCCGCTCCACCGGCACCCGGGCGCTGTTCTCGGCGCACGGCACCGGCGGCGAGACGGTCGACATCGAGGTGTTCACCACCCGGCCCGACACCATGTTCGGTGCCACCTACCTGGTGCTGGCTCCCGAGCACGACCTGGTCGACGGGCTGATCGCTGTCGCCTGGCCGGAGGGCACCGACCCGCGGTGGACGTACGGCGCCGCGACGCCGGGGGAGGCGGTCGCCGCCTACCGACGGGCGATCGCGGCGAAGTCCGACCTCGAGCGCCAGGAGAGCAGGGACAAGACCGGGGTCTTTCTCGGCAGTTACGCGACCAACCCCGCCAACGGGAAACCGGTGCCGATCTTCATCGCCGACTACGTGCTGGCCGGCTACGGCACCGGCGCGATCATGGCGGTTCCTGGCCACGACCAGCGCGACTGGGACTTCGCCAACGAATTCGGCCTGCCGATCGTGGAAGTCATTGCCGGAGGCGATATCTCGGAGGCCGCGTACGCGGGGGACGGCGTGCTGGTCAATTCCGGTTACCTCGACGGGATGGACGTCGCGTCGGCCAAGGAGGCGATCACTGCCCGCCTGGAAGCGGACGGCCGCGGTTGGGCCAGGATCGAATTCAAGCTGCGGGACTGGCTTTTCGCCCGGCAACGCTACTGGGGCGAACCGTTTCCGATCGTCTACGACAGCGACGGGCGCGCCCACGCGCTCGGCGAGGCCGCGCTGCCGGTCGAGCTCCCCGATGTGCCCGACTATTCCCCGGTGCTGTTCGACCCCGACGACGCCGACAGCGAACCGTCGCCACCGCTGGCCAAGGCGACCGACTGGGTGCACGTCGAACTCGACCTGGGCGACGGCCTGCGGCCCTACACCCGCGACACCAACGTGATGCCGCAGTGGGCCGGCAGCTCCTGGTACGAACTGCGCTACACCGATCCGCACAACTCGGAGCGGTTGTGCGCCAAGGAGAATGAGGCTTACTGGATGGGCCCACGGCCCGCCGAGCACGGCCCGCAGGACCCCGGCGGTGTCGACCTCTACGTCGGGGGTGCCGAGCACGCGGTGCTGCACCTGCTGTACGCGAGGTTCTGGCACAAGGTGTTGTACGACCTGGGCCACGTCAGTTCCCGGGAGCCGTACCGCCGCCTGGTCAACCAGGGTTACATTCAAGCCTTCGCCTACACCGATTCGCGCGGTTCATACGTTCCCGCCGAAGAGGTGGTCGAGCGCGCCGGCCGCTTCTTCTACGGGGGGCCGGACGGCGAGATCGAGGTCTTCCAGGAATTCGGGAAAATCGGGAAGAGTCTCAAGAATTCGATCTCACCGGATGAGATCTGCGACGAGTACGGCGCGGACACGCTGCGGGTCTACGAGATGTCGATGGGCCCGCTGGAGGCCTCTCGCCCGTGGGCCACCAAGGACGTCGTCGGGGCGCACCGCTTTCTGCAGCGGGTCTGGCGCCTAGTGGTCGACGAGCAGACCGGCACGACGCGGGTGCTCGACACGGACGGACCACAAGAGCTCGACAGCGGCACCCTGCGAGCGCTGCACCGCACCATCGCGGGAGTTTCGGAAGACTATGCCGCGCTGCGCAATAACACCGCGGCCGCCAAGCTGATCGAATACACCAACCACCTGACCAAGGAACACCGCGATGCGGTGCCGCGGGCCGCGGTGGAGCCGCTGGTGCTGATGTTGGCGCCGATGGCCCCGCACCTGGCCGAGGAGCTGTGGCTGCGGCTGGGCCACACCACCTCGCTGGCGCATGGCCCGTTCCCGCAGGCCGATCCGGCCTATCTGGTCGACGACAGCGTCGAATATCCCGTGCAGGTCAACGGGAAGGTGCGCGGGCGAGTGGTGGTGGCCGCTGACGCCGACCAGGACACGCTGAAGGCCGCGGCGTTGTCGGACGAGAAGGTCCGCGCGTTCCTGGCGGGTGCCAGCCCGCGCAAGGTGATCGTGGTCCCCGGCCGGCTGGTCAACCTGGTCGTCTGACCGGCGCCCAATCAGCGGCCCGTCGGCCGCAGCACCACTTCGTGAACATGGCCGTCCCGTGGCGTGGCCACCACGTTGGCGACGGTGGCCGCGACGGTCTCCGGCTTGAGGAACTTGGCGGGTTCATACGTGCCGCCCTCGAACGCGACGAGCTCGCGCTGCATCTCGCTGTCCGTGCGGCCGGGGTAGACCGTCGTCACCCGCAAGTCCGGCTCGTCGGCCCGCAGCGAGTCGGCGAACGCGCGCAACGCGAACTTGCTCGCCGAGTAGGAGGCCATACCGGGCGACACGTTGCGCCCGGCGCCGGAGTTGATGAAGACCACCTGACCACGGGCACGCCGCAGCGCGGGCAGCAGTGCCAGTGTAAGTTCCACCGGCCCAAGTACATTGACGGCGAAGGTGGCGCGCCACTGCTCGACGTCCGACTCGGCGACATGACCGGGGATGGACAGCCCGGCGTTGTGCACCAGCACGTCGAGTTCGTCCACGACCTCACAGGCGGCCTCGATATCGCCGGAGTCGGTCAGGTCCAATGGAAACGTCGTCGAGCTGAGTCGCTCCGCGACGGCGTCGAGCCGGTCAGAGGGCCGGCCGGCCAGCAGCAGGGCGTGGGTGGGGGCCAGTGCCGTGGCGATCGCGGAGCCGATGCCGCCGCCGGCTCCAGTGATGAGTGCAGTGGGCATGTAAGGGAGTCTACGTGCGCAGCCAAAATGCCTGAATAGCAGGTACTTTCACGCCTCTTTACAGGCCGGCGGCTCGCCCGCGGGGCCGGGCGCCGGTTCGCCGCAGGCCAGCCGCTCCAGCGGCGCCAACGCCTGCATCAGGGTGCAGAGGTCGGACGCGGGGAGCTGACTGAGCATGGCGGCCAGGGAGGCGCGCCGGTTAGCCAGGGACTCGCCATGGACCGCGCGTCCCCGCGGCGTGATGTCGACCAGCACCGCCCGCAGGTCGGACGGGTCGCGGGAGCGTTTCACCAGCCCCAGCTTCTCCAGCCGGCGGATCGCCACGGTGGTGGTCGGGGTCCGCACCCGTTCGTGGGCCGCCAGGTCGGTCATCCGGATCGGCCCCTGATCCAGCAAGGTCACCAGGATCGACAATTGCGCCAACGTCAGTTCGCCCGCGGCCGCGCCGCTCGGGTCGCCCCGACGCAGAATTGAAAACAATTTGGACAGCGCGCGGTGCAAACCTTCGGCAAGCTCGGTCACGTCGGCCGAGTTGGGTTCGCTGTCCGCCATAACCGGGGAGTCTAACGCTATATCAGGCACGTACAAGGTCGCTATGCCGACTAATTAGTGCAATGGTTGCGGTCAAAGTACCTGCGACAAGAATCGCTGTAGGCGTTCGGTCTGCGCGGCTTCGAAAATCTGCTCCGGCGCCCCGGATTCCACGACCTTGCCGCGGTCCATGAAGACGACGGTGTCGGATGCCGAGCGGGCAAAACCCATTTCGTGGGTGACCACGATCATCGTCATACCGTCGGCGCCGAGGTCGGCGATCAGTTGCAGAATCCCTTTCACCATTTCGGGATCCAGCGCCGACGTCGCCTCGTCGAAGAACATCACTTGCGGAGCCATCGCCAGCGCGCGGGCGATGGCCACTCGTTGTTGTTGGCCGCCGGAGAGCATGCCCGGCCGGGCATCGGCCTTGTGCTTCAGGCCAACTCGGTCCAACTGGGCCAGCGCCAGCTCGCGCGCCTCGTCGGTGTCCAGGCGCCGCAACTTACGCGGCGCCATCGCCACGTTCTTCAGCACGCTCAGATGCGGAAAGAGATTGAAATGCTGGAACACCATGCCGATGCGCTGCCGGAGCTCGTTGGGGTCGTCGCGGAGCACCGATCGGCCGTCCAACAGGATGTCGCCGCTATCGGGTTCGTGCAGCCGGTTCAAGGTGCGCAACAGCGTTGACTTGCCGGAGCCGGACGGCCCGATCACCGCGACGGTGCTGCCGGCGGCAGCCTCGAAATCGACCCCGCGCAGCACCTTGTTCCCGCCCAGGGTTTGGTGAATGTCCCTGGCGGCCAACGATACTGACCGACGTTCCGTGACCACGACGCTCACGTGATCTCCTGTCCGAACGTGGTTGCCAGCATCTCTGCATTGTCGTCGGCGTCGGGGGCACGCCGGCCGCGGCGCAGGCGAGCGTCGATGTAATTGACCAGATGCGTTAACGGAATGGTCAATATCAGGTAGAAGAGGCCGGCAGCGACCAGCGGCGACAGGCTGCCGGTCTGTGCGTTCAGATCCCGGCCCACCTGGAAAAGCTCCCGCTGATCGGCAATCAGGCCAAGAAAGTACACCAAAGCGGAGGCCTTCAACAACCCGATGAACTGGTTGACCAAAGCCGGCAGCACCCGGCGTATCCCCTGCGGCACTACCACCAGCCGCATCGCGGTCGTATAGCTGAATCCCAGCGCTCGGGCGGCCTCCAACTGGCCCGGGTCCACACTTTGTATTCCGGAGCGCAGGATTTCGCCGATGTAGGCCGCGGCCATCAATCCCAACGCTGCAATTCCCAACGGGTAGGGATTCTTGTTGGTGAGATCGCCGACCAGTGGCCCGATGCCCATTCCGATGAGCAGGATGATCACGACTTCGGGAAGGCCCCGGAAAATATCGGTGTATACGCGGGCCGGCCAGCGCAGCCAACGCCGCTGCGAGATGCCCGCCATGGCCAGCACCATTCCGAGCGCCAGGCCGATCACGATCGCGCTGTTGGTCAGGATCAGCGTGTTCGGCAGCCCCGTCGTGAGCAGCACGGGGATGGCCCGTCGGTACATGTCCCAGTCGAAGAACGAGTCACGCAACTGGGCGAGCGTCGACTTGGGCGCGGCCGGATCCGCGACCGTGCGATGCCGGCTCGCCGCGATCGCGGCGAAGTCCGGCAGGTGTGGCACGGGGGCGGCTTTCGACCCGGGTTTCCAGCCCGGCGGCAGGCTGCGCGGTACCCATTCGCAGTACAGCTTGGCCCAGGTGCCGTCGGCGATCACAGAGTCCAGCCCGGAATTGAGCGCGTCGATCAGCGGCCTGTTCTCCCTGGCGACCGCGTAGGCCACGAAATTGCCTGCGCTGAAAGTGTTCGCGACCGTCACCGCGGGATCGCCCGGCCGGATGACGGTCGCGGCGAGGGTTCCGGGCGCCACCCATGCATCGATCTGCCGGGTCTTGAGGCTGGCGTACAGGGTGGCGAAGCCGGGGTACTTCACCGGTTGCAGGTGCAGGGTGTCGACGACGTAGGACTCCTCGACGGTGCCCTGGACGACACCGATGCGCTGGCCGGCCGCCAGCTCGCTGAACTTGTGGATCGGAGAGCCGGGCGGCACCACGAGGGAGTAGAAGCCGAAGTCGTAACCGTTGGTGAACGCGACGGTGCGTCGACGCTGTGTGGTGGCCTTCACCGACGCCGACCCCACGTCGAAGCGTCGGGAGGCCACCTGAGCGAGCAATGCGGAAAAGTCGGTGCTGACGAAGCGGAGCTGTAGATGCAGCTTGTCGGCGATGGCGCGCAGCAGCAGGTTGTCGAAGCCGCTGAATTCACCGGTGGGATTGATGCAAATGTTGGGCGGGGCATCCGACAGCGTTCCCACCGTCAGCACGCCCGGCGTACCGAGGCCCAGCGCGCCGATGTCGACCGCGCTCAATGGTTCGACCGAATTCGTCGTTTCGCGGTCCTCCTCGGGAGTCGGCGGCGCCGCGGTGAGATCTTTGGGTAAGGCCATGGCGCTGTCCAAACCGGAAGGCGCGCATTGGTTCCAGTCGGCGGCGGCGGGCGCCGCCAGTCCGCCTGACGCCATCCCGCAGACCAGCACGATGGTTACGGTGAGTCCGAACAGCCTTCCGCGGCGCTGGGTGCGCCGGTCCGCGCGCGCATTCATCCCTGTCACCGTATCGACCGGCGGCCGGCTTCGTCGGGTGAGCGTCCGCTCTAGAGAGCCAGCGACGGCTCGACGCCCGCGGATTCGGCGTCGCCGAGCACCTCGAGCTGTCCGGGCACGACGGGCGTGAGGTCGTCGGACGGCGTGAACACCCTGCGCCGGGAAAGTTCGGCCAGCATGGTCTGGGCCGCCAGGTAGGAGCGACTCACGCAGGCGGCCCGTGCGGCCTCGGGATCGCGCCGGTTGATGGCGGAGGTCTCGTCTTCGTAGAACGGCAGCAGCTCGTCGCGGCCGCCTTGGTAGGTCAGCCAGAACACCCGGGGGATGAGGTTCTGCGAGGCGCGGATCGTGGCGTGGAGCCGCGGTCCGGCGTATTCGTCGTTGATGGTGCGCCGGTATTCCGCGGCGATGTCGCAGAAGGCCCGCGAATCCGTGGCGCTGCGCAGGGACCGCATAAAGGCGTCGAGTTGCCCGAGGATGCGCGGGGTCGGGCTGGTGGCCGCGCGCGCGGACGCGATGCCGTTGAGCAGGCCGTCGAGTTCGTGATGTTCGAGGACGGTGGCCTCGTCGAACCGTTCGACGAACGCTCCCCGGTGATAGCGGGTGGAGACAATGCCGTCGTGTTCGAGCTGAACCAGTGCCTCTTGAATGGGAACGCGGCTCACCCCGAGCCCCAGGGCGATTTCATTCCGATCGACGCGGTCGCCGGTGCGCAACTTTCCCGTCAGCAAGAGGTGCAGGATGTGCGAAACAACCAGGTCCTTTTCTTTGACCCCGTATTTCTTCGGCATTCGTTGTTGAGTCTCTTTCAAACCCGGTTTCGGCCAGCTAGCGCGAGAAGTTTCTCACGAGCGGGCTCGTACTTTCTGGTGTTTGACCGATAAATGGTTGCGACCGGTCTAACGATTGTCGCGCCATCGGCACAGCGCTTCAGCGGCGGTGAGGTCGTAATCCGGGCCATCACATGCCACGGTCAGCAGCGTGACACCGAGGCCGACGAGCGTTTCGGCGTTGTCGAGAAGTTTGCCGCCGTCCTGCAAGGCGGCCGAGCGTTCGATGCTCGCCGGGTCGCGGCCGACGTCGGCGCAGTGCCGGGCCAGGACCTGCGACTTCGCCGGGAACTCGTCGGCGGACGTGAAGCTGTGCCACACGTCGGCGTATTCGGCGACCAGACGGAGCGTCTTTCGCTCACCCCCGCCACCGATCAGGACCGGGATGTCGCGGGTCGGTGGCGGGTTGAGCTTGGCCAGCCGCGTCTTGATGCGGGGCAGCGCGCCGGCGAGATCGTCGAGGCGGCTGCCCGCCGTGCCGAATTCGTAGCCGTACTCGTCGTAGTCCTTCTGCTTCCATCCCGAGCCGATGCCCAGTACCAGCCGGCCACCACCGATGTGGTCGACTGTGCGAGCCATGTCGGCCAGCAGTTCGGGATTTCGGTAGGAGTTGCACGTGACGAGTGCGCCGATGTGGATGCGGGAAGTCTGTTCGGCCCATGCGCCGAGCATCGTCCAGCATTCGAAATGCGCGCCGTCGGGATCGCCGTAGAGGGGGAAGAAGTGGTCCCAGTTGAAGGCGATGTCGACGCCGATGTCTTCGCAGCGACGCACCGCGTCACGAATTTGTCCGTACTGCGGCGCGTGCTGCGGCTGCAGTTGCACGCCGATGCGGATTGGCAGATCAGATGTCATACACCCACCGTAGGGTCAGCGCCCGGCGAGCACCCCGCGCAGCAGGTCGATCAGGGCGAGCGGTTGGTCGCTTTGCACCGAGTGGCCCGCGTTCTCGACGACGTGTGCCGTGCGGAAATGCTTTGTGCGACGGCTTAATTCGGCGGCATCGTCGTCACTGACGAATCCGGACCTGCCGCCGCGGATGAGAGTGATCGGTGCCGACAGCCTGTCCACGTCATCCCAGAGGACGTCGAAATCCGGGAACTTGCGGATGGCGTCGTAGCGCCACGTCCACTTGCCGTTGTCCAGCCGGCGCGAGTTGTGAAACACGCCGCGGCGCAGGGCCTTCACCTCACGGTGCGGCGCCGCGGCGACGGTCAGGTCCAGCATGGCCTGGAAGCTTTCGAATTCGCGCTCGCCGTGCATCAACGCCACGGTGCCCTGCTGTTCCTTGGTCATCTCCGAGTGGCGCTGCAGCGCGGACGGGGTGACGTCGATCAGGACGAGTTCGTTGACGAGTTCGGGCGCCACGGCGGCCAGCCGTATCGCCGTCAGGCCGCCCAGCGACATGCCCACGACCAGGTCGGCGCTCGGGGCGTGCTCTCGCAGCGCCGGCAACAGGGCGTCGGCGTTGATCTGCGGCGAGTAGTCGCCGTCCTCGCGCCAGGCCGAATGGCCGTGCCCGGGAAGGTCGACGGCCAGTGCGGGCTGGCGCAGGCCGACGATCACGGTGTCCCAGGTGTGCGCGTTCTGGCCGCCGCCGTGCAGGAAGACGATCCGCGGGGGAGCGCCGCCCCAGCGCAGAGCGCTGATCTTCCCGTCGCCGGTGCCCGCCTCGACACGCTGCACGTCGGGCAGCGGACCGGTGATGCCGGCTTGCTCGGCGTTCTCGGAAAGCAGCGCGAACTCCGACAACCCATCCAGTTCGTCTTCGGAGATTTCGGTCACGGTCTACAGACACTAGCGCCGAGGACGCCCCAACGGCCGCGAGCGTAACGCTACGGCGAATTCCAGCGGTGAAAATCGCCGTGACGTTACGCTCGCGGCTCTGGTGGCCGAAAGGGCTCAGCCCGCGATGATGAACTCTTCGAGCTGCGTGCGCGCGATGTCGTCGGGCAGCTGCTGCGGCGGGCTCTTCATCAGGTACGCCGACGCCGGGATCACCGGGCCGCCGATACCGCGGTCCTTGGCGATCTTGGCCGCGCGCACCGCGTCGATGATGACGCCCGCCGAGTTCGGCGAGTCCCACACCTCGAGCTTGTACTCCAGGTTCAGCGGCACGTCGCCGAACGCCCGGCCCTCGAGCCGCACGTAGGCCCACTTGCGGTCGTCAAGCCAACCGACGTGGTCGGACGGACCGATGTGCACGTCCTTGGTCTTGAACTCGCGCTGCAGGTTGGAGGTGACGGCCTGCGTCTTCGAGATCTTCTTGGACTCCAGCCGCTCACGCTCGAGCATGTTGAGGAAGTCCATGTTGCCGCCCACGTTGAGCTGCATGGTGCGGTCGAGTTGCACGCCGCGGTCCTCGAACAGCTTGGCCATCACGCGGTGGGTGATGGTGGCGCCGACCTGACTCTTGATGTCGTCGCCCACGATGGGCACACCCGCGTCGGCGAACTTCTTGGCCCACACCGGGTCCGAGGCGATGAACACCGGCAGCGCGTTGACGAACGCCACGCCGGCGTCGATGGCGCACTGGGCGTAGAACTTGTCGGCCTCTTCCGAGCCCACGGGCAGGTAGGACACCAGCACGTCGACCTTGGCCTCTTTCAGCGCCTGCACCACGTCCACCGGCTCGACGTCCGACAGCTCGATGGTGTCGGCGTAGTACTTGCCGATGCCGTCCAGCGTCGGGCCGCGCTGCACCACCACGTTGGTGGGCGGCACGTCGGCGATCTTGATCGTGTTGTTCTCCGACGCGAAGATGGCCTCGGACAGGTCGAAGCCCACCTTCTTGGCATCCACGTCGAACGCGGCGACGAACTTCACGTCGCGCACGTGGTACCGGCCGAACTTCACGTGCATCAGGCCGGGCACAGTGCTGTTCTCGTCGGCATCGAGGTAGTACTGCACGCCCTGTACCAGCGAAGACGCGCAGTTACCGACGCCGACAATGGCGACTCGTACCTCCGACTGCGCCTCTTCCGCCGTCGGCGGCTGGTGCTCACTCATAGGGCGTTCTCCTAACTTCCATAACCTTGTGGTCGCAGCTGATGAATTTCGTGCAGGGGTATTTATGTCTGCTCGGAGAGGCCGGGCATCGCCCGCTCCGCGGCAATGAGCTCGTTGAGCCACTTCACTTCGCGCTCACTGGACTCGAGCCCCAGTTGGTGAAGCTGACGGGTGTAACGGTCGAACGAGTTACTGGCCCGCGCCACTGCTTCGCGCAGGCCCTCCCGCCGCTCCTCAACCTGACGGCGGCGGCCTTCCAGGATGCGCATGCGCGCTTCCGCCGGAGTCCGGTTGAAGAACGCCAGGTGCACCCCGAAGCCGTCGTCGGTGTAGTTGTGCGGACCCGTGTCCGCCACCAGCTCACCGAAGCGCCGACGGCCCTCGTCGGTTAGCTGGTAGACGCGCCGGGCACGCCGAACCGGGGTTCCGGCCGGGGCGGCATCCTCAGCGATCAACCCTTCGGCCTGCATCCGCCGGAGGGCCGGGTACAACGAACCGTACGAGAACGCGCGGAACGCACCGAGGAGGCCGGTCAGCCGTTTGCGCAACTCGTAGCCGTGCATCGGCGATTCGATCAGAAGGCCCAGGATGGCGAGCTCCAGCATCGAATCACCCCCTTTGCATGGTTGGTTACGACGGTTCGACGCCTCGCGTAATCGTATCGCTTCGATATATTCGCCACAACACCACCGGATGTTCGTCAGCTGTTAGTCAAGGCGCGCGGGAGCGAATCGCGGTGGGAGCCGGCGGGCTCACCGGGCGGTCAGGACGGCAAGTTCAGTTGCTTGACGGTGCCGTCACCTGCGAAGACGATGTAGCCACTACCGTAGTCGCTCGAGACATACAGCGACAGGGACAGGGCACCCGGGGTGGTCGGGTCCGTCGCCGGTTCGATGTTGAGGTACTCGGTTTTGACGTCTTCCGGCTTCATGTGCAGGGTCTGCGGCGCGCCACGCATGATGCCCACCGTCGCCGTCACGTCGAACTTGCTCAGGTCCACCGGCACGGGACCGTCCACGGAGCTCTTGGCCGAGCTGGTCGGGTCGCCCCAGCCGCCGCGGTAGGTGTAGGCCAGCACGCGGCGATCATCGGAGGGATCCTGCCGGTCGAGCACGGCGTACGTCGGGTAGATCACCAGCCGGTATCCCATGGCGTCGCCGAATCGCTTGCGGGTTTGCTCCAGGAGCCCGGTTAGCCCGCCCACCGAATGCAGTTGGGTGGGCGGGGTCAGCACGACGGGGCCCACTCCGTCGGGCTTGGCCCCGGGGTCGCTGGTGAAGTCCAGTGGCGACCGGGTGTTGCCGTACAGGCCCCATCCGCAGGCCCCATCCGATGCCGACCCCCAGCAGCACCGACACGGCGAAGGCGACGGCGAGTGAGCCCCACCCGCCCAGCTTCGGTGGCACCCGGGGTCCCTTGACGGCCGGTGTCGGCAGCGCGGAGCTGTCGGTCTGCAGGTCGGTCACCAGTGCCTGCAGGTCACCGAGGGTGACCGCATTGGTGGCCGCGCTGACCCGTACCCGGTGTTCCTCCATCGAGAGCTGGCCGTCGTTCAACGCGTCGTCGAGGATCTTGCAGGCGTCTTGCCGGTTGGTGTCCGTCGCGCGGGTGTTCGGTGTCGGCCGCTCGCCAAGCGATGTCCCGAGCCATTTCGCCACGGGGATGATCGTAGAGTCCGGTCCCGGTTCAGGCGGACAAAGCGGAGCCGCTCGGGTTACCGGTGTGGGCGCCACGGTTTGGTTGCGTATCGGTGCTCGCCGATGGCGACGTACGCTGGGGGACGTGCGACTGCAGCGACAAGTGGTGGACTACGCCCTCCGGCGGCGGGCACTGCTGGCCGAGGTGTATTCGGGCCGCACGGGGGTGTCCGAGGTCTGTGACGCGAACCCTTATCTGCTGCGCGCCGCCAAGTTTCACGGGAAACCGAGTCAGGTCATGTGCCCGATCTGCCGCAAGGAGCAGCTGACGCTGGTGTCATGGGTGTTCGGCGAACACCTGGGCCCGGTGTCGGGCTCGGCGCGCACGGCCGAAGAGTTGGTCCTGCTGGCCACCCGCTTCGAGGAGTTCGCCGTCCACGTGGTGGAGGTATGCCGGACCTGCGAGTGGAATCACCTGGTCAAGTCGTACGTTCTCGGCGCGGCCCGCCCACCCAAGGGCACCAGGAGTACGCGGACGGCGCGCGACGGCGCGCGAACGGCCATTGAATAACGGCGGACCCCACGACCAGTCGCCCGGAGACCCGGACGGGCCGGCGACTGAGCGCGTGGGCAGACATGGAACCGGCGACCGCCCGCGTGACGCGCCGCCGGCGCCCGGTCACCGCCGTGGCGTTCCCCCCGACGACCGGCTGACCACGGTCCTCCCGCCGGTCGTCGACGACCGGTCCCCCCGGCGACCCGATCCCAGCATCGACGAAGTGAGGGCCGCGCTGGGCGGTCCTCCGTCGGCGCCCCTGCAACGGGATGCGCTGGAGGAGGTCAAGGCCGCACTGGACAGCCGGACGTCGCCGCGTCGGGGCCGGCCGAGCGGGGGAGGGCGTCCGCCCGAAGGCCCGCCGCCACCCGGGCCGGGGGGACGGCCCGGCGGCCCGGACGGCTTCGGGCGCCGGCCGCGGGGTGACGTTCACTGGACCCAGCAGATCAACTGGCTGTGGGTGCGGCGGGCGGCGTACCTTTCGGCGGCGGTGCTGGTGCTCCTGCCGATCGTCACGTTCGCCATGGCGTACTTCATCGTCGACATTCCCAAGCCGGGCGACCTGCGCACCAACCAGGTGTCCACCATCCTGGCCAGCGACGGGTCCGAAATCGCCAAAATCATTCCGCCCGAAGGCAATCGGGTCGACGTCAACATCAACCAGGTGCCGGTGCACGTGCGCCAGGCGGTGATCGCCGCCGAGGACCGCAATTTTTATTCGAACCCGGGCTTCGACTTCAGCGGTTTCGCGCGAGCGGTGGACAACAACCTCTTTGGCAACGGGGACCTGCAGGGCGGGTCGACGATCACCCAGCAATACGTGAAGAACGCGCTGGTGGGGTCGGCTCAACACGGGCTCAGCGGCCTGGTGCGCAAGGCCAAGGAACTCGTGATCGCCACCAAGATGTCGGGGGAGTGGTCGAAAGACGATGTGCTGCAGGCTTACCTGAACATCATCTACTTCGGCCGCGGCGCGTACGGGATCTCCGCCGCCGCCAAGGCCTACTTCAACAAGCCCGTCGAGCAGCTCACCGTCTCGGAGGGGGCGCTGCTGGCGGCGCTGATCCGGCGACCGTCCGCGCTGGACCCCGCGGTCGACCCGCAGGGCGCCCGGGCCCGCTGGAACTGGGTTCTCGACGGCATGGTCGAAACCAAGGCGCTCTCGCCCGGCGACCGTGCCGCACAGGAGTTCCCACAGACCGTGCCGCCAGACCAGGCGCGCGCGGAGAACCAGACGACGGGACCCAACGGGCTGATCGAGCGCCAGGTGACCAAAGAGTTGATGGAGCTGTTCAACATCGACGAGCGGACCCTGAACACCCAGGGCCTGCAGGTCACCACCACCATCGACCCCAAGGCCCAGCAGGCGGCCGAGAAGGCGGTGTCGAAATACCTTGACGGGCAGGACCCCGACATGCGGTCGGCCGTGGTGTCGATCGACCCGCACGACGGGGCGATCCGCGCGTACTACGGCGGCTCGGACGCCAACGGCTTCGACTTCGCTCAGGCCGGGCTGCAGACCGGTTCGTCGTTCAAGGTTTTCGCCCTGGTCGCCGCGCTCGAGCAGGGGATCGGTCTGGGATACCAGGTCGACAGCTCGCCGCTGACCGTCGACGGCATCAAGATCACCAACGTCGATGGCGAGGGCTGCGGGACGTGCAACATCGCTCAGGCGCTCAAGCAATCGCTGAACACCTCGTATTACCGGCTGATGCTCAAGCTCAAGGGCGGACCGCAGGCTGTTGCGGACGCCGCGCACCAGGCCGGCGTGGCGACCAGCTTCCCCGGTGTGGACCACACGTTGTCCGAAGACGGCAAGGGCGGGCCCCCGAACAACGGAATCGTGTTGGGGCAATACCAGACCCGGGTCATCGACATGGCGTCTGCGTACGCCACACTGGCCGCCTCCGGCGTGTATCACCGGCCGCACTTCGTGCAGAAGGTCGTCAACTCCGACGGCCAGGTGCTCTTCGACGCGAGCAAGTCCGAGAACAACGGGGAACAGCGAATCCCGAAGGCCGTCGCCGACAACGTCACCGCGGCCATGGAACCGATCGCCAGCTATTCGCGGGGCCACGCCCTGGCCGGCGGCAGGCCGTCGGCGGCCAAGACGGGCACCACGCAGCTGGGTGACACCACCGCCGACAAGGACGCGTGGATGGTCGGGTACACGCCGTCATTGGCGACGGCCGTGTGGGTGGGCACCGCGAAGGGGGACGTGCCGCTGGTAACCGCTTCGGGCTCACCGGTTTACGGCTCGGGGCTGCCGTCGGACATCTGGAAGTCCACGATGGACGGCGCCCTGAAGGGCACCTCCAACGAATCCTTCCCCAAGCCGACCGAGATCGGCGGCTACGCGGGCGTCCCGGCGCCGCCGCCCCCGCCCCCGCAGCCCTCGGTGACCGTCATTCAGCCCACCATCGAGGTGGCGCCCGGCATCACCATCCCGATCGGCCCGCCCACGACGATCACCAACGCGCCTCCGCCGCCGAGCGGCGGCGGAGGCGCGTTGGTGATCGTCGTGGGCGGGCCGATCGGGATGGTGAGGCCCCCCGGCCAGCCGCCACCGTGACCGAGGCCGAGCGGCAGACCGCCACCATTTCCCCGCAGCCGCTGGCCACCGATCTGCGTAGCGTCGGCAACCGCGACTGCCCGAGCCGCACCGACGCGTTGGGCGCCGCCCTGGCGGATGTCGTCGGGGGGCCGGTGGGCAGCCACGCACTGATCGGCCGCACCCGGGTGATGACGCCGCTGCGGGTCATGTTCCTGATCGGCCTGGTGTTCCTGGCGCTCGGCTGGTCGACGAAGGCGGCCTGCCTGCAGAGCACCGGCACCGGGACCGGTGACCAGCGGGTGGCCAACTGGGAGAACCAGCGCGCCTACTACGAGTTGTGTTACTCCGATACCGTCCCGCTCTACGGCGCGGAGTTGTTGAGCCAGGGCAAGTTTCCGTACAAGTCGAGCTGGATAGAGACCGACGGGAGCGGCACCCCGCAGACCCGCTACGACGGCCGGCCGGCGGTGCGGTACATGGAGTATCCGGTGCTGACCGGGATGTATCAGTACGTGTCCATGGCGCTGGCGAAGACGTACACCGCGCTGAGCAAGCTGGCCCCGCTGCCTGTGGTCGCCGAGGTGGTGATGTTCTTCGACATCTCCGCGTTCGGCCTGGCGCTGGCCTGGCTGGCCACCATCTGGGCCACCGCCGGTCTGGCGGGGCGCCGGGTCTGGGATGCGGCCCTGGTGGCCGCCTCGCCGCTGGTGATCTTCCAGATCTTCACCAACTTCGACGCGCTGGCAACGGGTTTCGCCATGGCGGGGCTCCTGGCGTGGGCCCGGCGCAAACCGGTGCCGGCCGGCGTGCTGATCGGGCTGGGGGCCGCGGCCAAGCTGTATCCGCTGTTGTTCCTGGGCCCGATGGTGGTACTGGCGATCCGCACCGGGCGCTTTCACGCGCTCGGTCGCACCGCGGGGACGGCGGTGGCGACGTGGTTGTTGGTGAATCTGCCTGTCATGGTGCTGTTTCCGCGAGGGTGGTCGGAATTCTTCCGGCTCAACACCCGGCGCGGTGACGACATGGATTCGGTGTACAACGTGGTGAAGTCGTTTACCGGTTGGCGCGGCTTCGATCCCGGTCTCGGGTTCTGGGAGCCGCCCACGGTGCTGAACGCGGTGGTCACGGCACTATTTGTAACCGGTTGCGCGGCAATCGTATACGTGGCGTTGACCGCCCCGAAGCGGCCGCGGCTGGCACAGCTGGTGTTCTTGGTGGTGGCGGTGTTCCTGTTGACCAATAAGGTGTGGAGCCCGCAGTTTTCGTTGTGGCTGGTGCCGCTGGCCGTCCTGGCGTTGCCGCATCGCCGGATCCTGCTGGCGTGGATGACCATCGACGCCGCGGTATGGGTGCCGCGGATGTACTACCTGTATGGCAATGCGAATCGTTCGCTGCCGGAGCAGTTCTTCACCACGACCGTGTTGGTTCGTGACATCGCCGTCGTCGCGGTCTGCGCTCTGGTGATCCGCCAGATCTATCGGCCCGACGAGGATTTGGTGCGCTGGGGCGGTCGGGTGGACGACCCGTCGGGCGGCCCCTTCGACCGCGCCCCCGACGCTCCGCCGGGTTGGTTGCCGGACTGGTTGCGACCGTCCGGCATGCGCCGGGCAGCGATTCCCGAACCCGAGCCCGCGGTGCCATGACGCTCGTCGCCGTACCGCTGTTTCCCCGCGTGACCGCGCTCGACGCGATCGGGCCCTACGAGGTGTTGCAACGCATCCCCTCGATCGAGGTGGTGTTCGTCGGGCACCGCCGGGGCGAGGTGCGTACGGAAAACGGGATGCTCGGGCTGAGCTGCGACGCGCGGTTCGACGAGGTCACCTCACCGGACGTGGTGCTGGTTCCCGGCGGGATCGGCACGCGGCAGCTGCTCCACGACGACACCATCCGCGCCTGGCTGCAGGCCGTACACCCGATCACGGCCTTCACCACGTCGGTGTGCACCGGTGCGCTGCTGCTGGCCGCCGCGGGCCTGCTGGACGGGCTCACGGCCACGACGCACTGGCGGGCCAGGGATCTGCTCAACGACCTGGGCGCCCATTACGTGCCGGACCGAGTCGTCGAGCACCTACCGCAGCGGATCATCACCGCCGCGGGCGTCTCCAGCGGCATCGACATGGCCTTGCGGCTGGTCGAGCTGCTTGTCGACCGACAGGCGGCGCAGGCCGCCCAGCTGCTCATCGAATACGACCCGCAGCCGCCGTTCGACTCCGGTTCCCTCGCCAAGGCCGATCAGGCGACGATGGACCGGGCCACCGAATACTTGGACGCCCGGCAGTAGCCGGATTGCTCCAGCACCGGCGATCCGGCGCGATTTTGGAGGCCACCCCACCCGTCCGGTAGCCTGGTGCGGTTGCCGACGCAGGCGACCCTCCTGCCACGGATCGACCGTGGCCGTTTGAGACCAGAGGAGGTGGTGAGGTTTCCATGCGTCCATACGAAATCATGGTCATTCTTGACCCCACGCTCGACGAGCGCACCGTTGCTCCGTCCTTGGAGACGTTCCTCAACGTCGTCCGCAAAGACGGCGGAACCGTCGAAAAGGTCGACATCTGGGGCCGGCGCCGGCTGGCCTACGAGATCGCCAAGCACGCCGAAGGCATCTATGTCGTGGTCGACCTGAAGGCGGAGCCGGCGACGGTGTCCGAGCTCGACCGCCAGCTGAGCCTCAACGAGTCGGTGTTGCGCACCAAGGTGATGCGCACCGACAAGCACTAACACCCGTCGCTGAGTCGCGGGCCCACCGTCGGCGGACTTGCGTAGGCTCAGCGAGGATACGTGCCGTCCACCGTCGGAGAAGCGATTCACCGGGCGGAACAAGGAGGAAACTGTGGCTGGTGACACCACTATCACCGTTGTCGGAAACCTGACCGCCGACCCCGAACTGCGGTTCACCCCGTCCGGTGCCGCCGTCGCGAATTTCACCGTGGCGTCGACACCGCGGATCTACGACCGCCAGAGCGGGGAATGGAAAGACGGCGAGGCGCTCTTCCTGCGCTGCAACATCTGGCGGGAAGCGGCCGAGAACGTGGCCGAAAGCCTCACCCGCGGCGCTCGAGTGATCGTCACCGGCCGACTCAAGCAGCGTTCCTTCGAGACGCGCGAAGGCGAGAAGCGCACCGTCGTCGAGGTCGAGGTCGATGAGATCGGCCCCTCGCTGCGCTACGCCACGGCCAAGGTCAACAAGGCCAGCCGCAGCGGCGGTGGCGGAGGAGGCGGCTTCGGCAGCGGAGGTGGGTCCCGGCAAGGGTCGGCGCCGGCGAGCAGCGCTCCCGCCGACGACCCGTGGGGCAGCGCCCCGGCGTCCGGGTCCTTCGGTGGTGGCGACGACGAACCGCCGTTCTAAGAGAACTTCAACAGTAAGAAACGGAAAGAAAGACAGTCATGGCCAAGTCCAGCAAGCGACGTCCGGCTCCGGAAAAGCCGGTCAAGACGCGGAAGTGTGTCTTCTGCGCGAAGAAGGGTCAATCGATCGACTACAAGGACACCGCGCTGCTGCGTACCTATATCAGCGAGCGCGGCAAGATCCGGGCGCGCCGCGTCACCGGCAACTGCGTGCAGCACCAGCGCGACATCGCCATCGCGGTGAAGAACGCCCGCGAGGTGGCACTGCTGCCCTTCACCTCCTCGGCGCGATAGCCGCCGAAGCTCGAGCGAAAGTACGAAAAGATGAAGCTGATTCTGACGGCCGACGTCGACCACCTCGGCACCGTCGGCGACACGATCGAGGTCAAGGACGGCTACGGCCGTAACTTCCTGCTCCCGCGCGGTCTGGCGATCGTCGCCTCGCGCGGTGCGCAGAAGCAGGCCGACGAGATCCGCCGGTCCCGGGAAAGCAAGGCGGTGCGCGACCTCGGGCACGCCAACGAACTCAAGACGGCAATCGAGGCGCTGGGCCCCGTCCAGCTGCCGGTGCGGACCGCGGCGGACTCCGGGAAGCTGTTCGGCTCCGTGACCTCCGGCGACGTCGTCGCGGCCATCAAGAAGGCCGGCGGGCCGAACCTCGACAAACGGATCGTCCGGCTGCCCAAGTCGCACATCAAGGCCGTCGGCACCCACCCGGTGTCGGTGCACCTGCATCCCGAGGTCGACGTCGAGGTCGCTCTCGAGGTTGTCGCGGAGAGCTAAGCCTCCGACGTTTGCTCTTTCCAGGCGGCGGCCGTCATCGGCCGCCGCCTGGTTCAGTTGCGCTGCGCGCATGCTTTCTGGTCGCAGCGTGGGCGGTCGCGGACGCACGCCCTAGCGAACTATTGCCGCGGGGTGTTCCGGGGAGCTCATTTACCCTGCCGTAACGCTGCGAAAATGTGGCTGAAAGCCAACACGCCCGACGCAGTAACCTGCGACGACACGCCGTAGAGATTCTTGTCCACACGAAATTCGTGGCGTTACATGGCCCTTATCAGCAGCGATGTCAGAGCCCCCTGAATTCATACACAGGTTCTCCACATCCCACTCAACACAGGTGTCGACGGATATGCACACACGATGCACAGGTTCATGAACAGCGCCCCTTTCACCTCCTAGCCAGCAACGTCTAACGTCGTCCCGTCGCCAGGCGTACGGGCGCGGTGCGGCGAAGGTGTCGGCTCCTTGACTTACGCTGACGAGAGCGGTTTTCGAATGTACGTTCGGGTGCGTAGTAGGGGAGGAGGGATCCATGGCGGTCGTCGATGACCTCACGTCGGGCATGGATTCGCCGGCCCCCAGTGAGGACTTCGGACGTCAGCCACCGCAGGACCTCGCGGCCGAGCAGGCGGTGCTGGGCGGCATGCTACTGAGCAAGGACGCCATCGCCGACGTGCTGGAACGGCTGCGGCCCGGCGACTTCTACCGCCCCGCACACCAGAACGTCTACGACGCGATCCTGGACCTCTATGGCCGCGGCGAGCCGGCCGACGCCGTGACGGTGGCCGCGGAATTGGACCGCCGCGGGATGCTGCGCCGGATCGGCGGTGCGCCGTATTTGCACACCCTGATCTCGACCGTGCCGACGGCCGCCAACGCGGGCTACTACGCGACCATCGTGGCCGAGAAGGCGCTGCTGCGCCGGCTTGTCGAGGCCGGGACGCGGGTGGTGCAGTATGGCTACGCCGGCGCCGAGGGCGCCGACGTGGCCGAGGTGGTCGACCGCGCACAGGCGGAGATCTACGAGGTGGCCGAGCGGCGGACGTCGGAGGACTTCGTCCCGCTGGAGGACCTGCTGCAGCCGACGATGGACGAGATCGACGCCATCGCCTCCAACGGCGGCATCTCGCGCGGCGTGCCGACGGGCTTCACCGAACTCGACGAGGTCACCAACGGGTTGCACGCCGGGCAGATGATCATCGTGGCGGCGAGGCCTGGAGTCGGGAAGGCGCTAGCCTTGGACACGCCGCTGCCCACACCGACCGGCTGGACGACGATGGGTGACGTCGCGGTCGGTGACGAGCTGCTCGGCGCCGACGGGCGCCCGACGCGGGTGGTGGCCGCGACCGGCGTGATGCTCGGCCGGCCCTGCTACGAGGTGGAGTTCTCGGACGGGACGGTGATCGTCGCGGACGCCGAGCATCAGTGGCTGACCGAAACACGCGCGTCGCGCAAGTCGGCGCAAGCCGCGGCGGTGGGCTACAACCGCTACAAGAATCAGCGCACCTTTGCGGCGGTGCGAACGACGGCTGAGATCGCGGCGAGCGTGCGCTGCGAAACCAAAGACCGGCGCCTGAACCACAGCGTGGTGAACGCGCGTGCGCTTGACCTACCCGACCGCGAATTGTTGATTCCGCCATACACTCTCGGTGCCTGGCTGGGCGACGGAACCAGTGCCGCAGCCCAGATCACCACGGCCGATCCCGAACTCATCATGCGAATCGAAGCGGACGGCGTGGTCGCGGTTCCATCGGAATCCGCTCGATACCGTTATCAGCTCCTTCTGCCGGCGAGCGACGAGCCCGCTCCACGGCAATGCGTGGTGTGCGGGAAGGATTTCGTCCCCCAGACCAGTCAGGTGCGGACCTGCGGGCGGTCATGCGGTGGCCGGGCTCGGTTCGTCTCCGCGCCCGTGCCTAGCCCGACCTGCGTCCGCTGCGCCGGACCATCATCGGGGATGCGGCTGTGCCAGCAGTGCCACGCCGCCGTGGGGACACTGCAGGCGCGGCTGCGCACACTCGGCGTGCTGGGGAACAAGCACATTCCCATGGAGTATCTGCGGGGATCCGAGGCGCAACGGCGCGCGCTGCTCGCCGGGTTGCTCGACACCGACGGAACTGTGACGGCGGGTGGGGCGGTCCAATTCTCCGTCACCAGCCATCGGCTGGCGCTGGATGCCGCCGAACTCATCGTCAGCCTCGGCTATCGCTGCCAAACTTCCACCAAGCGTGTCCGAGGCCGCCGGGAGTCGTCCAGCATCGCTTACACCCTGACCTTCTCCACAGAAGACACCGTATTCGCATTGCAGCGAAAAGCCATCCTGCACAAGGAACGTCGAGCCGCCACCGGCACCGTGCGATCTGGCTCACGCTTCATTGTGGAGATCCGCCCGATCGAGACCGTTCCCGTGCGGTGCGTCGAAGTGGACAACGATAGCCACCTATACCTTGCCAGCAAGGCCATGATTCCGACCCACAACTCGACCCTCGGTCTGGACTTCATGCGGTCATGCTCGATCAAGCACCGGCTGGCCAGCGTCATCTTCTCGCTGGAGATGAGCAAGTCCGAGATCGTCATGCGGCTGCTGTCGGCGGAAGCCAAAATCAAACTCGCCGACATGCGGTCGGGGCGCATGAGCGACGACGACTGGACGCGCCTGGCGCGGCGGATGAGCGAAATCAGCGAGGCGCCACTGTATATCGACGACTCGCCGAACCTGACGATGATGGAGATCCGCGCCAAGGCGCGCCGGCTGAAGCAGAAGGCCGACCTGCGCCTGGTCGTCGTCGACTATCTGCAGCTGATGTCGTCGGGGAAGAAGGTGGAGTCGCGGCAGTTGGAGGTTTCCGAGTTCTCGCGCCAACTCAAGCTGTTGGCCAAGGAGCTCGAGGTTCCCGTCGTCGCGATCAGCCAGCTCAACCGTGGCCCCGAGCAGCGCACCGACAAGAAGCCGATGCTGTCGGACCTTCGTGAATCGGGATCACTGGAGCAGGACGCGGACATGGTCATCCTGCTGAACCGGCCCGACGCGTTCGAGCGCGACGATCCGCGCGGGGGAGAGGCGGATTTCATTCTCGCGAAACACCGTAACGGTCCGACCAAGACCGTCACCGTCGCGCACCAGCTGCACCTGTCGCGGTTCGCCAACATGGCGCGGTAAGCGCTGGCGAGAAGAGCCGGTTTGGATTGAGTGTTGTGCGAGAAGCGTCGGAGGCGCCTTATCGCCAGCGTTCTGCTCACTCCCGCGGATGAATGAAAACCCCTTCTGCTGAGACGGTTACGCCTCCGCTGTCGCTTAGTTGTCCGACGGCAAAGGTCTTGACTCCTTCGACGCGGTCGACCCAGGCCTCGGCGCGGAGAGCCTTTCGTAGCGGGGTTCCTCGGCGGTAGCGCAGGGTCAGCGTCCCGGTGTAGGCGGGCCGGCCCGGCTTGTGGGCGGTAGCGCCGAGTACATGGTCCAACACCATCGCGCAGACACCGCCGTGCACGTAACCCGCAGGCCCCTCATAGGCTGCACCGAGAACAAGTTCCGACCAGACCGATCCGTTTGTCTCGTGAATCACGAGTGGGGGAGCCAACGGGTTGCGGATTCCGATCACCGCATTGCCTGAAGCTGGGCTCTGCCCGTCGGTGCTGGTACGTTCGCCGAATGATCCAGGTATCTGTTCGGCGCTCAGTCGGCTTGTAATAGCGTCGATCTGGGTTGCAATGGAGGCAATAGCGTTGGGCTTCAACTCTGTGCGGATCGTCGCGTCGATCAGGTTGCGCACGGAGATGGCCAGTAGCTCGTATGTCGACGATGGGTCAGTCATCGTTAGGCTCAGATCGCCGGTGTCCGCGGTGCCGCTGGCAAGGCCTTCGCCCTCACTGGAAGCGGACCGCTAGCCGGGGCGCGTCGTCCCCTAGGCGTGGCACGTCGATTGTTGGCGTTGCGGCGGGCGTGGTGCGGACGATGTGCTGCCCAACGGCAGGGACGCTGCGCATGGCATCGACGCCGGCGACTTCGGTGGTCATCGACTAACAGCGTGAAATGGCACGTAGCGGTTCGGGAAGGTGGCGTCCCGTCCAGCGGGCATATCACAGAGACACCTCGGCTGTGCTGTTAATCTGGCAAAATGGCCGAGCCCAGTGATAAGCCGGTGAAGTCGGCACTTGCCGCCACCAGTTGGGCGTTGCTGGGCATGCTGTCTTATGAAGAGGAAGTTTCCGGCTACGACCTGAAAAAATGGATCGACTGGAGCGTTGACCTCTACTACTGGAGCCCGTCGAACAGCCAGATTTACACCGAGCTGAAGAAGCTTCAAGGAATGGGGCTGGTGACCTCACGCATCGAGCGTGACGAGGGCACCCGCAGCCGCCGGCTCTACAAGATCACCGCGGCCGGCTTGGAAGCGGTCACCGACTGGACCAACAACGCCCCCGTGGATCCGCCGGTGCTCAAACACAGTGTGCTGATGCGGGTGACGTTCGGCCATCTGACGACTCCTGCTCGGCTCAAGGAATTGCTCCAGGAGCACGTGGCCTATGCCGAAGCCAGGCATCGCAAAGCTGTCGAGGACGCCGAGGGCGCTGAAGGGGAACCCGCTTGGGCCTACTCGGTGCTCGCGCTGCGCTGGGCGGCCAAGTATTACGCTGCCGAGCGCGAGTTCGCGTTGGAACTGATGAAGGAAATCGACGAGGCCGACGCCTTCATGCAGAAGGCTAAAGGCGGTGCGGGCAAGGTGCGCCCCACGCCCGGCTACTGGCGCGAGGTGGAAAAGCAGGTCCAAGCCAAGCGCCGAGCCGACTAACCGCCACCGGCGGCGTCTCGGGCGGCGATGTAGCCGTACACCAATCCCTGGGCGATTGTCGCGCCCGCGCCGGGATATGTGGCGCCGAACGCGTTGGCGGCGGTGTTACCGATCGCGTACAACCCGGTGATGACGGTGCCGTCTTCGCGCAGCACCCGTGCCCACTCGTCGGCCTTGAGCCCACCGCAGGTACCCAGGTCGCTGAGCACCATTTTCACGGCGTAGAACGGGCCCTTGGTCAGGGGGCGCAGGTTGGGGTTCGGCGTTATCGTCGGGTCACCGTAGTAGCGGTCGTAGGCGCTGCGGCCGCGACCGAAGTCGGGATCCTCACCTAGAGCGGCGCTTTCGTTGAAGCGCGTCATGGTCTGGTTGAACGCTGATGTGGGAGCGCCGATCCGAGCGCCGAGTTCGCGCAGGCTGTCGGCGCGCACCGCGATGCCCGCGTCATACCAGGTCTGTGGAATGGGCATCCGCGGAAACAGTTCGGCGCCAAAGACATAGCTGTTGCGGTATTGCTGATCGAAGATGATCCACATCGCTTCTACCGGTTGCCCGGACTGCTCGAGTTCGAGCAATCGCTGACCGAACGACATGTAGTCGGCCGACTCGTTGGCGAATCGATGCCCATTTTGGTTGACGATGAGGCAGCCCGGAAGTGATCGCTCTGCGAGCATGACCGCGGGCGCCTTGCCCGGCAGCGGCGCGATCGCGGGAAACCACCAGGCCTGGTCCATCAGATCGATGTCTGCGCCGAGTTCTTGGGCGACGCGGATCCCCTCGCCGGTATTTGAGTCGGCGCCCAGGCTGACGTTGGGGTCTAGTGACTCGGACTGAAATTTCCAGCGCATCTCCATGCAGTGGTCAAAGCCGCCGGTGGCCAGCACCACCCCGTGCCTGGCCGTGATGGTCACTTCACCGCCACCATTGCCGACAACCGCCCCGCTGACGCGGTCGTCGTCGCCGACCAGACGCAACAAGGTGGTGTCGGTCCACACCGGGATCTGAGCCCGCAACACACCGGCGAAGAGGGCGGCGGCCAGGGCTTGGCCGCCCGCGGCGTAGTGCCGGCCAAGCAGGCGGCCGCCGATACCCTGGGCCACTCGCTTCGCCAGGGTCGGAATTCCCTTGCGCGGCACCCGCGCAACCAAGTTGAGCCAACGATAATCCGCCCCCGTTGTCGGGATGGAGAAACCGGACTCCATGACCCCGGGCCGCAGCCGGCCGCGATATTCGCCCAGGACGGCAGTGTCTAGGGGCCGGCACTCGCAGGTACGCCCAGCTGCGCTGCCGCCGGGCTCTTCGGGGTGGTAGTCGGAGTATTCCCGGGCCCAGAACAACCGCATCGGAGTCGTTCGCTCCAGCAGCTCGACGGTCGCGGAGAGATTTGTCAAAAACCCCGCGGAACGCGGAGGCGGGGCTGAGCCCGCAACAACGGAGTCAAGATAGGTGGCGGCGCGCTCGGCGGTGTCGTTGGCACCGGCCCGCTGCAGCACTGGGCCCGCGGGCAGCCACAGCGCGCCACCGGAACGTGCGGTCGAACCACCCACGTACGAGGACTTCTCGACAATCAGCACGGAGAGCCCCCGGTCGTGGGCGGCGAGTGCTGCGGCCATGCCGGTTCCCGAACCGATCACGAGTAGGTCCACCGTCGTGTCGGACACGGGAAGTCCAGCAGGAATCGTCGTGCTGTGCGTTGTCACGCCTGGGAACGGTAAGCGGCCGGGCTGCTCAGCGGGAAGAGGCGTCCTGATCAGTGGAACACGTGCCCTCCACGTGCCGGTCAGTCGGGGTTGAATGGCGCCCATGAATTCGCAGTCCGAAGCCGGCGAAGTTCGGCTGATCGAGGCCGACGCTGCCCCCACGCGATTTGCCCGCGGCTGGCATTGCCTGGGTCTGATCAAAGACTTCAGTGACGGCAAACCGCACGCGATCAATGCTTTCGGCCAGAAGCTGGTGGTGTTTCGCGGCGGTGACGGGCAGGTCAATGTCCTCGACGGCTACTGCCGCCACATGGGAGGTGACCTGTCGCAAGGTGAAGTCAAGGGCAACGAGGTGGCGTGCCCGTTCCATGACTGGCGCTGGGGTGGTGACGGGCGCTGCAAGCTGGTGCCCTACAGCAAGCGCACACCCAAGCTGGCCCGCACCCAAGCCTGGACCACCCTGCAACAGGACGGCATGTTGTTTGTGTGGAACGATCCCGAGCGCAAACCACCCCCACCTGAGGTCGCGATCCCACGCATCGAAGGCGCCACCAGCGACGAGTGGACCGATTGGCACTGGTACACGACCGTCGTGAACACCAACTGCCGTGAAATCATCGACAACGTCGTGGACATGGCCCACTTCTTCTATATCCACGGCTCGCTGCCCACTCATTTCAAGAACATCTTCGAAGGGCACGTGGCTACCCAGTACATGAACAGCGCGGGCCGACCCGACCTGGGCGGCGCAGAAGGTCCTCAGCTGCTCGGCACGACATCGGTGGCGTCCTACTATGGCCCGTCTTTCATGGTCGACGACCTGACTTATCACTATGCGGATGGTGACCACCACACCGTCTTGATCAATTGTCATTACCCAGTTGACGCGAATTCCTTTGTGCTGCAGTACGGCATCATCGTCAAGAAATCCGAGGCGCTTCCCGATGATGTCGCGGTGCAGACCGCGGTCGCCCTTGGAGACTTCGTCAAACTCGGTTTCGAACAAGATGTGCAGATCTGGCGGCACAAGGCGCGCATCGATAATCCGCTCTTGGTCGAAGAAGACGGCCCGGTTTACCAACTGCGCCGATGGTATGAGCAGTTCTATGTCGATGTCGCCGATGTTCGACCAGATATGGTGGACCGCTTCGAATTTGAGCTGGACACCACCCGCCCGTACGAGGCGTGGATGAAAGAGGTCGAGTCCAATATCGCTACGCAGGCGACCGCCAAAGACCCGGTGTGATGACTCCGGCGTCGTCTGCCAGGGAAGACAATCGCCTTGCCGACATGCCTATGTTCCCCGTGGCATGTCGACGCTGTCGAGCGCGGGTGCACGTCCGTAAAAGCAGCTGGAACCAGACGAGCGTGCAGTGGACAGCCTCGGCCCTGGCCCGCTGTGAGGAGAGATCGGCCGCCACGCAACTGGCCCCATACGGCGGATGCAATCTGTTCCTGTCATGCTCGGCTCTGACCGAGTCGATCGTCGACGCCGTGCGAGCGGGGACGCTACCGGTGGTCGATGGCGGGTGAGGCGGAACCCTTTGGTGGTCCAGTGGCGAATGAGAGTTGAGTGGTGAACGCGCGTCTGAGGGAGCGCGCCCCATGCCAGCATTTCGACTTATCGCGTCGGCGCGGTGCGCCGTTCATGCCCCACTCATCAGAGAGGTTCCATGACGGATCTGCTAATTCCAGAGTATGACCCGAGCACGCTTGTGCGCTCCATCACCGTAGAGATCGAGGCGCCGCCGGCTGTGGTGTGGGAAGTCCTTCTAGACCTCGACAATTACGGACGGTGGAATCCGTTTTGCGTAGCCGCCAAATCAGCACTCGCAATGGGCTCTGCGGTCGAGATGGTTCTCGCCGGGAAATACTCTGGCACTAACGGCACGTGGCTCCACACCGAATACGTGTGCGCGATTGTCCCGCAGCGTTTGCTCTCCTGGGAGCAGCGAGCGACAGCAGAGTCTCCGTACGCCGCGCGGCGCGACCAGATTATCGAGCCGTGGGGAGACCTCGGGTGCCGCTACTACTCCACGGATGCATTCCTAGGACAACACGCAGCCCAAGTCATGACAGACACCGGCAGCTGGGTGAAGCGAGCTTTCGACGACACGGCGCTTGCCCTCAAGCAGTACAGTGAGCGCGGATACAGGTCGCGCACCAGTGCAGCGAGCTGACGCCCCTCACCACCCGACGACTTCGGGCAGCGCAGTCCAGATGTAGCGCACCGACTGCGACATGAGCGATGTGGGACTACCCTCTGCGTAAAGTGGCTCGCGCGCATGAATCTCCGGCGGCGGTTAGGCAACCGTCTGTCGAGGGGCCGGAGAATAACGCAAGCAGCAGACCAGGTCATGATGACAGGTACATCCGTTCCGGTTTCTCGGCCGGTGACAAGCGGGCAATCAGGTCGCCGTCTGCGGGCGCAAACCCAAAAGTTGGTCAGCCCGGGCCGCAAAACCCTCCCGGAGAGTGGGCGGCCCGCGCGCTAGGAGTACGCCAGCAGCCTACGGTCAAAACCGTGTTCTCCCAACCGTTATTAGGCGCGATAGCCGAAGCTGAACAGTTGATTGCGGCAGCTCCGCATGCAGAGAGCGATGCCGATCTGGCCGAGGGCCTGGGATATCTGGCGGGCGGCATCGTCGCCTGCACTCACCTAGCGTTCAACCTAGACACGGACCATCCGTATTTGTTCACGGGCACTGGTCCGTTCAGCAAGATGGGCCTGGACAACCCAGATACCCTGTACTTCGGCGCCAAAATGGTTGCTGGCTTTGAATATGTGATCGCCGGCGTCCGCGGCACCACCACGGACCTGAGCTTCCAATATCTCGCCGGCGAGTACACCGACGACAGTGTGCCGGAAAGCGAAGTGGCCTTTGATGATCGCCAGCTCGACATCGCCCCCGACGGCAGTTTTGAATGGCGGTTCACTCCGAAACGATCCGGACAGCTGGTGATCCGCGAAGTGTATGGCGACTGGGCCCAGCGGCGTGGATCGGTCACCATACACCGCGCCGACACCTCCGGCGGCTCTCCAGCTCGGCCGACCTGTGCGGACGTCCACGAGCATTTCGCCAGCGCCGCATCGGCATTGGTTCAGCGGGTGAAGACCTGGCTGCAATTTCCGCAATGGTTCTATCTCAACCTTCCGGTGAACACACTGGTCGCCCCGCGCGTCACCCCTGGTGGGTTGACCACCCAGTACTCCTCGGCCGGACATTATGAACTGGCCCCGGACCAGGCCATGATCATTACAGTCCCGCTCAGTGACGCCCCGTATCAGGGCTTCCAGCTGGGCAGCATGTGGTACATCTCGCTCGATTACATCAACCACCAGACCTCACTGAACGGCGCCCAGACGCAAGTTGATCCCGACGGCAAGATGCGCATTGTGGTTGCGGAACAGAACCCGGGACTGACGAATTGGGTTGAGACACTGGGCCACCGACGTGGTTACCTACAGTTTCGGTGGCAACGGTTGTCCCGCCAGATGGGCCAAGCGGACGCACCTACCGTCGAGGTGGTGAACTTCGACGCGATACCCGACACACTTCCCTATTTCACTCATAACGAGATCTCCGAGGCGGATTGGCGTGAGCGGATTGCCCTTCGACAGAAGCAGGTAGCCCAACGAATGCTGGGTTGATCGATGCCAGGGCTACTACAGGACAAGGTCATCGTGTTCAGCGGCGTCGGACCCGGCCTCGGTACCACTCTCGCCCGACGGTGCGCCGACGAAGGCGCCGATCTCGTCTTGGTGGCACGAACGCCCAGCCGACTTGAGGCGGTCGCCGAGGCTGTCACCGAAGTCGGCAGGCGCGCGGTACCTTTCGCTGCCGACCTCACGGTGGAGGACGACGTGAACCGACTTGTCGGTGCCGCGGTATCGGCCTACGGCAGGGTCGATGGCCTTGTCAACAACGCATTCATCTTCCCGTCGATGAAGCCTTTCGCTGAAACCACATTCACGCACATCCGAGATTCCGTGGAACTGACCGGCCTCGGAGCGCTCAGGGCGATTCTGGCTTTCTCACCCGCTCTTGCGGCTTCTGGCGGAGCAATTGTCAACCTAAGCTCGGCGGTCATCAGGCATTCCGATCCGCTATACGGTCCGTACAAGCTTGCGAAGTCAGCGTCGCTGGCGATGTCACAATCGCTTTCCAGCGAGCTTGGCGGCCTGGGGATACGGGTGAATTCCGTAGCACCGGGCTACATCTGGGGGCAGGTGCTTCGCGAGTACTTCGAGGCTCAGGCGCGCGAGTCCGGCTTCTCCGTGGATGCGGTCTATGCGGCCGTCGCCGAGAAATCCGACTTGAAGCGACTGGTCACCGAGGACGATGTCGCCTCGGCAATTATCTTTCTGCTCAGCAACATGGCCGGCGGCATCACCGGACAGACCCTTGACGTCAATTGTGGGGAGTTCAAGGCATGACAAAGGCAACCGTCGTCGGAACTGTGGACGAGCTGTGCGCTGAAGCGATCCAAAGAGCTGGGCACAGCGACTTCGGAGCCGATGACGACAATTTCCGCGAAGCGCTCAGCGTGCTACTTGACTCGTATGAGCGCGAAGCGGGCTTCACGCCATTGGGTGCCACCATGACGCGGCACTACCTGCTGGGCGGCTTGGTGGCAAGGCTGCTGAGCGAGGCGGCATGGAAACGCTACCCCTCGCACGCGAATGTCTCGATTGAGCGCCCCATCTTCGTCACCGGGTTACCGCGGACCGGAACGACTGCCCTGCACCGTCTTCTGGGCGCCGACCCCGCCCACCAGGGATTGGAACTGTGGCTGGCGGAGTACCCCCAGCCGCGGCCACCCCGAGAAGACTGGGATAGCTACCCGGAGTATCGCCAGCTGCAGGCCTACTACGCGAAGGCGCACCGGGAGAATCCGGAGTTTCTCGGCTTGCACTACATCGCTGAGGACGTCCTCGAAGAGTGCTGGCAATTGCTACGGCAGTCGGTCCATTCGGTGTCGTATGAATCATTGGCGCACGTGCCCACCTATGCGCAGTGGCTATCGAACGAAGACTGGGCACCGGCGTATCGCCGGCACCGCCGGAACCTCCAGTTGATTGGACTCAACGATGTCTCAAGACGTTGGGTGCTGAAGAACCCCAGCCACCTGTTCTCGATCGACGCGATCTTCGAGACCTATCCGGACGCGTTGATCGTGCAGTGCCATCGTCCACCCGAGACGCTGCTACCGTCCATGTGCTCGCTTGCGGAGCATTCCACCAAGGGTTGGTCGAACACCTTCTCGCGGGAACAAATCGGGCATGACACTTTGGACACCTGGGCGCGCGCCATCGAGCGGTTCACGAGCGGTCGCGCCAAGCACAACCCGAACCAGTTTTGCGACGTCGACTACTTCGATTTCGTTGCCGCTCCGGTAGACACCGTGCGAAGCATCTATGAGCACTTCGGGCTGCCGTTGACCGAGGAGGCCGTATTGGCCATTGGTTCGGCTCACGAAGAGAGTCAGCTCGACCATCGTGCACCCAAGCACCGATACTCGCTGGACGACTACGGACTAACCCCCGACGCGGTCAAGGCGCGGTTCGAGCACTGGTGACGATTGATCGCTAGCCCGGACCCATAGCTGACAGATCGTTCCGGGGACATCCCTGACACGCTCTGAAAGTGAGAGTGCTGAGCGTGAACGAACCGTCCTTACGCTCAACCCCGTAAGCACTTGCTCAGCTTTCGACCCGAAAAGCTGCTCAAAGTTCGACCGGGGCCGGCACTGAACTGCGTCGTCGCCTATCCCGCGACACCGTGGACTCGTTAGGTGCTGAGCCCCTGCGAACCGATTGCTGTCGAGCGAGTGTTGTGTGTGTCGAGTGGATTTGGGACGGATTGAGTCTCCGGTCGTGCCATACGGGCCGTTCATGGTCGGGCCCCGCAACTCCTGGCCGAGGAGATCCCGGGCCACGCCGCTTCCTAGGTCGATGACACCGGCATGATCGGGATCTTCTTCATCGCGCTGGCCCGCGGATCAGGGGCAGCGGCGGCCGCCTTGTGGTTTGCTTCACCGCGCGTGTACGTCCACACGCAGAAGGGTTCTCCTTGGGCAAACTTGAAATCCTTTGGCGGCAAGTTGATGTCGAGTTTGCACCCGGGAAAGAACGGGGCTGAGATTCGCTGCTCAAAAGTGCAGTTCATCCAGGCCCGTGCCGGTGGGTAGAGGCCTTCGTCGGTGTACTTCTGTAGTACTTCGCACCGACGCATGTTCAGCACCACGTGATCAGGGTTGTACACGATGTACTCGCCGCCGTACCCGAGCGTGCCATCGATGCTCAGGCAGGCCAACTTGAGAAAGTCCACGACGTGCACTGGCTCGATCTTGAACACTCGGGCCAGCTTGGGGTATTGGTAATCGATGATGAGTTGATACATGTCGGGAAGCCCGAGCCAGACCTCCTCCTCAGGGAGGATCTTGGTCCACTGGTCGATGAAATAGTTGTGTCCTTTGAGGTACTGGTCCCAATAGGTTTTGATCAGACGTATCAGGGCCGGCTTGGTCAGGTCCTCAGTCTGCACATCAAAAGGAATCGCTTGGTATTGAGCGTTTTTCCAGTCCCAACCCGGAGGGGCGATGTAGCGCCCCATCGGCATCACTTGGCGCATCCCCGCCCGCGACAGCTCCGCGGCGACATCCATGGCGGCGCTAATGCCAACCTTCTCCGAATAGATCTTGACATGGGCGTAGGGCATGAAGTTCAAGACGTCTTCGAACACTCGCGCTAGGCCCATGAGGAAGTCGCGGGAAAAGTCTTGGACGTTGCCGACCTTACCCATGAAGTCATGGGTGTAGTCGTCGTAGTTGAGTTCTTCGGTCTCAATGGTCATCGGGGCTTCTCCTCAATGGGCTCGGCTGGTGGTCGTGACCTCGTTGGCCGCGTGGTTCAGCCCTCCTGGGGACGGGTCATCGCTATCTGTCAACGGGCCACTGCTTGGCAGCACGTCACCCCGCTGTCGTGTCAGATCACGCCATGAATGGCAGAATCTGACAATCCCGAGGCTAGTCCGCAAGAGGTGTGCGTCACCATCGCGATCCCGCTCAGCGGGATGCCGTCGCAGGTCCGAGCACATAAGTCAAGGGGTATTCGCGGTTAGGATCGACATGCCGTCAGTGTGGCGAGGAAGTGAGGTAAGGCTGGTGAGCAGTCCGGCGACGCACGCGGAGCGTCGCGCCGAGGACCTTCGGATGCACATCGCGCTAGCTGCCCGCGACACGTTTCTCGCCGACGGGTCTACCTCGGCGACCGTCGAGCGGATCTGCGAAGCGGTGGGCATTGCGCCGCGGACGTTTCACCGGTACTTCCCGGTCAAAGAAGACGTCGTTATGCCGCTATTCCGTGAATTCGGTAGGCTGAGCATCGAGATCCTGCATGACGCAGCACCGGACAGCGACACCGTCGAGGTCCTCGTTGCGGCATTCAGCACCGAAGTTCCCCGGCGGGGCCGGATGGAGATCGATCGCAGGTTCATGGCGATGATGATCAGCGATCCCCAATACCGATTACGGTGGCTGGACTGGGGACAAGACCTTGTCGTTTCCATCACCGAGTTCCTTGCCGCCCGGTTCGATCTAGGCGATGACCCATTCACCCGAGAGCTGCCTGCCCAGCTGGTGGTTCAAGCGTGTCGGCACGCCTACGTCCACTGGGTCCAGCACGGCGATTTCGCCGCCCTGCAATCCGCGTTGCGATCCGCCATGCAGATGATCGTAGGAACGCTAGCGTGCCCGGGCGTCTGAGCCGCAGTTCACGGTCGGTCGATCACGATAGATCCAACGTGGTGTGGCTCTCGGGACATTTCGTTGTCCCACCACCCCGGGATTCGCCGAAATGATCCTTGATGCTGCGCCTTTCGGTGCTTAAGCCAATTGGAACGCACTCAGTGGCGCTTCTTCTGGATAGGTTGTCGGTCCGCCGAGGTCGTAGGCAGCGTTAAGGGCGGCGATGAACGCCGGGTCGTGCAGGGGATCGCTGGGAGTGTCGAGCTTGATGCCTTTGCCCTTGAGGTCGTCGATCATCATGCCGATGGCCCGTTCGATCGTGATGTCGTCGGAGCCGTCCATGTTCTTTTTGAGTTCCTCGAAGTCGGAGAACACTTCGGCGGACCAGTGCACCAGGAAACGCAATTCGTCGGTGTGGTGGCGGGAGATGACGTCGTCGCCATTCTTCAGAAGCCAGTGGTTCGGGTCGGCCGGGTCGCCGGCGAAGACGGTGTCAAAGGCCAGCCCCGGCGGAATCTGTTGTTCCAGCGGCCCGTTGGCTTCTCCGCGGTGCACCATCATCTCGTTCTGAACGACCACTCCGCGGTTGTTGATCGGCGGCAAGACCCGGGAGGGGGCCTTGAGTGGGCCGTCGGGCCAATAGGTGAAGCCAGACCCCTCGTCGAGGGAGAACCAGGTGATGACTTGAGCCATTTTGATGAGGTAGTCGGTGAACAGGCCCGACTTGCCCATCACGCTGCACAGCCAGGTGGGGGCGTTCTCGTGGCGTACGCCGCGAAAGCTCGGCGAGTCCAGATGGCCGGGATCGCGGTTGGCGCAGGGGCCGTTGATGTTGAACAGCATCATCTCAGGCTTGGCGTACTCGGCGTTCCAGTAGCTCTTGGCGTGCTCGAGGAACGTGGCGTTGTAGAAGCAGTCGTGCAGCTCCGGGTAGAGGACGGCCCCGTAGTTGGCCAGGTAGCCGCGGAATGTCGGCGTCAGAAAAAGGTCCAGCGACGGAGTGAATCCCTCGGGGAAGGCGCCGCTCATGGTGGCCATCAACTCGTCGGCCGACGCGAAGTGCTGGGCGATGATCAGCTTCCACGGACCGTGCGCGTGTACGACATTGAGCAGCCGCTCGCGTTGGTCGGCGGTGTAGACGTTGTCGATTTCGCGCGGCGGGGCGGCGGGCCGCAAAACGTTGGAAAGCTCCATCCGGCGCTCATCGGTGAGCATCAGCGGTCTCCTTCTGCATGTTTGGATTGATGTGATTGTCTCCGGCACCGTCGACGTACGGTCGATGCGTGTCCGGTGATCGGGACGTCAAAATGGGAGCGGATTGGCGAACTTGGCGCCCAATACGGCGCCGATCTCGGCGATGGCCAGCCGCCCGCGGGCGGTCGCGTCGGGGTACATGAGGAAGCCGTGGTACATGCCCGGATAGCGGACGAGGGTGGTCTGAACTTCGGCGTCCCGGAGCCGGACCGCGTATCGCTCACCCCAGTCCCGGATCGGGTCGCAGCCGGCGGTGACCACGATCGCGGGCGGCAGCCCCGAAAGGTCGGAGGCGTAGGCGGGAACCAGGTACGCCCCCTCGGGCGGCCCGGCGTCTCCGTCGGCAAGTGCGTGCATGTAGTCGATGTCGTCGCGGGTGAGCAGTGGCGCGTCGGCCAGCGAGGCGACCGACGGGGCCGTCATGTCGCGATCCAGGCCCGGGTACAGCAGCACCTGCGCGCAGATCGCCGGACCGCCGCGGTCACGCGCGGCCAGTGCAACCGCGGCCGCCAAAGAACCTCCGGCGCTGTCGCCGACCACTGCGAGCCGGCTGGCGTCGACACACAGATCCACGGCTCGGCGCGATACCCATTCAGTGGCGGCATAGGCGTCGTCGAACTGCGCCGGTGGTGCCGCTTCGGGGGCCAGGCGGTAGTCGATGGCGACGACGGTGGCCATGGACGCCGAGGCGAGCGCGCGGGCCAGCGGTTCGAACGAGTGGTTGGATCCCATGACCAGGCCGCCGCCGTGGAAATACACCAGCACGGGTGGGCGGGAATCTGTGGCGGGACGATAGATTCGCGCGGGTATCTGCCCGGCGGGCCCTGGGAGGGTCGTCTCGGTGATGCTGTCCATCTGTGGCATTGCCTCGGGCAGCGGCGCGGATTCGATCGCGGCCCGCACCGCGGAGAGGCCGCGTTGGCGCATCGGCGGGATGGTACCGAACGATGCTACTCGGGCGGCGGCGTCGGGATCCAGCGGAGGAGTGGGCACGCTAATGCCGCGCGGGGTCGAACCGGCGCTCGGTCCGCAATACCGGAGCATGTTGGGACGCAAGGATGTTGGCGCGCTCTTGCATCGCCGACCGAACATAGTCGGGGTGGGTGAGCAGATAGAAGCCGCCTTGAGCGGCTTGCTCGAAAACCACCGCGGCAGCTGTCAGCGGGTCCATCGCGTCGGCCTTCAGGTCGAGCATGGCCGTACGGTGCGCCTCCGCGGCCGCAACGTCGGTGGCCTCAGTGGAGTCGACGCCGCCGGCTGATTCGAAAATGTTGGACAGGACCGGGCCGGGCAGCACGGCCTGGACGTGAATGTGGTGGTCGTGCCCGCTGGACTGTAGTTCTAGGTTGAGACACTCGGTCATCGCCAGTACGGCGTGCTTGCTCACGATGTAGGGCGTTTGCAAGGGCATCGCGACGACCCCACCGACCGACGACACATTCCACACCCACGCCTGCTCTGGGGTGGCCATCATTGGCGGCAGGAATGCGCGGATGCCGTAGAAGACCCCGCTGATGTTGATATCGACGATCCGCTGCCAATTGGCTACCGGGGTGTCCCACAGGTAGCCGAACTGTTCAATTCCGGCGTTGTTCACCAGCAATCGCACCGGACCGACGTCACGGATGGTCGTGTTGGCAAGCTCTTGCACGGCGACGGGATCGCGTACGTCACACACCATGTCGACCGCGGTGCTCCCCGTGGCGGTGAGCTCCTCGCGCAGGGCGGCGATGCTGTGCGCATCGACATCGGCGAGCACCACGGTCATGCCCAATGTGCTGGCGTAGCGGGCCATGCCGGCGCCGATCCCGGAGCCGGCGCCGGTGATGACGGCAACCCCGCCAGAGAAGAGCTCTTCAACGGTCATGGTTGCGACGCGGTGGCAGTGCCGCTGTGCAGTTCGGATAGCAGCACGGAGTTGGTGGCATCCAGCACGACGTCCATATCGGTGAACTCCAGCCCATTGGGGCCGCGGCGCACGCCGACGTTGACCACTCCGCTGGACACCGCGAACGGCACGAAGTTGGCGATCTGGTTGACGAAGATGTAAAAGCGGGCGCGGGTTACGCCGCTATCGGTGCCGGTGCGGTGCACGTTGGTCGCGTGGTGACGCAGCGGGTAGGGGCTTTGCTGGCGATGCTCGGATAGCCACTCGATAACCGCGTCACGACCGTCGAGTTCGGGCGACATCAGCTCCTCGAAAGGACTGGCGCCACTGTCGCTTCGGGTCAGGTAGTGCACATCGTGGGCGTAGCTGGCGGCCAGCTCGTCATAGTTGGCTTCGTCGTAGTGGTACCAGAAGGCGGCGATGAACTCCTGCAGTTCCGACAGCGTGATGTCGTTGCTCATGCCCACAGTCAATCCCGGCTGTGTCCCCGCTAACACCCCGACGCCCGTTGAGTGGAACACCGTCGTTGCTCAGCCGCTGATCAGGCTCCATAACCCGGCGGCTCCCGCCCCAAGCGCGGCCGACGTGACCTCTTCGTCCCAATACTGCACGGAGCCGAACTCTCCGCGCCACACCAGGGCAGGCCGGGTGAACTCGTGTAGCCGGTGCTCGCGCGTGGTGCCGATCGCGCCGTGAACCTGGTGAGCGTTACGCACCACCACGGAGGCGGCGTGGCCCACACACGAACGTGCCACTGCGACAAGGAAGGCGAGGTTGGACGCCGACCACGCGCTGATGACCGCCGCCGTCAGCGCCGCCTCGGTGGCCGACCGCGCCAGGGCGGCTTGCGCGGCGATGTCGGCGATCATGCTCTGCACGGCCTGAAAGCGCGAAAGGGGCCGACCGAACTGGACGCGTGAGCTCGCGTGCTCGATCGAAAGCTCGAGAATCTGGTCCAGCGCGGCACACACTTGCACCGCGCGCACCAAGGCCGATTTCAGCCGCAGCTGGTCGACCACACTCGCCTCGAGGGGAACACCGCACAAGCCGGCGGGGTCGGCGACGACGATGTCCCGCGGCTCGCCAATCATATTGGCGCCGGGCGTGATATCCAGCGACTCAACATTGACATCGGCGGCCTGATACTCGCCGCCCCGCTGCCAGATGACCACGATCTGTTGGGCGCGAGACGCCCAGGGCACCCCCCTCGCGGCGCCCTGGGCATCGAGCAGGCACACGGTCCGCACCGCATCGTCGCACGGTGATCCGATAGCCTCCAGCAGCCAGCACGCCAATAAATCGTGCTCGGCCAATGGGATTCGCGCGCCGTGCTGAACAGCGACGGTGAGCAGCTCGGCCGCTTCATGCCAGCCGGCGCCGCTGCCACCCGAGTGTTCGGGGCCAGTCAGGCGCACCAGCCCGAGCTCGTCAAGCTGGTGCCATAGCTGGGCGTCACGATCCCCAGTGGCGGCGGATGACTGCGCTGTGCGGTACGCGCCGAACACCGCGCGCATCATGTCGATCAGGGCCGGGTCCACCGGGGTCGCGTCGATCGGTGAGGTTGTCAACGGATCCCCAATCCGCGGGCAATCACGCCCCGCAACACCTCGTTGGTTCCCCCACGCAGGGTAAAGCCGGGGCGCTGGTCCACCGCGGCGGTTATCAGCTCCGAGGATGCCGCATCGACGCCGCCATGCCGCTCAGCGAGGTCGGCGACGTCACCCTCGACGGTGGTACCCAGCACCTTGACCACCGCCGCGGCCACGTCAGCGGAGTCGCGGCGCTCCAGGGCGCCGGCGACTGCGGTCGACATCTGGTGCAGGCCGGCGACGCGGGCCACCAGACGCCCGAGGCTCTCGTCTCGCGAGATGCATCGGGTCGCCATGTTGGCGGTGGTCGCTGTGAGCAGAACGAAAGTGGAAAGGAAGCGTTCGGGTCCGCTGCGCTCAAAACTCAACTCAGACGTCACCTGCGCCCAGCCGGCGCCGATGTCACCGAACACCATGGCATCGGGCACGAACGCCTGGTCGAGGATCACCTCGTTGAAGTGGTGTGCTCCGTTCATCGAAATGATCGGACGGACCTGCACCCCCGAACCGCGCAGGTCGACGATGAACTGGCTGAGCCCAGCATGGCGCTGATCTGGATCCGCCGGCGCAGTGCGGGCAAGCACGATGAACGCGTGGGCGCGGTGTGCGCCCGACGTCCAAACCTTCGTGCCCGATAGCGACCAACCGCCCTGCACACGCACGGCGCGGGTACGCACACTGGCCAGATCAGAACCGGAATCGGGCTCGCTCATACCGATGGCGAAGAAGCAGTCGCCGCGCACGATCCGCGGCAAGAATTGCGACTTCTGCAGTTCGGTGCCGTATTTCAGCAGCGAAGGCACGATCTGACGGTCGGCGATCCAGTGCGCGGCGACCGGTGCGCCGGCGGCCAGCAGCTCCTCGGTAACCGCGAACCGTTCCAGAAATGAGCGCCCATGTCCGCCGTACGCGACGGGCACCGTCATACCGATCCAGCCACGCGCCGCCAGGGCGGCAGTGAAAGTCTCGTCCCACCCCGTGAGCCAGGCGTCAACCGACGGGGTGAAGGCGCCCGCGGCGCGTTGGTCGGCGAGAAACTGGCGGACCTCCGCGCGTAGCGCCTGGGTCGATGGGTCGACGGCGGCCGGTGGCACCATCCGGGGCAGCGCCATCAGGTCGTCTTCCACTTGGCGATACGCCGTTCATGTTCGGGGTCGCGGTGTGCCAGCGGCTGCATGGCCGCGGCCATCCCCAGCGTGGTTTCCAGCGACGCCGTCTGCGATTCCCGCAGCAGCCGTTTGGCCATCCGCAGCGCGTGCGCAGGGTTGGCAGCGATGCGCTCGGCCAACGCGTGCGCGTGGGAGAGCAGGTCGTCGTGTGGCACCACCCGGCTGACCATGCCCCACTGCAGGGCGGTCGCAGCATCGATGCGGTCACCGGTGAAGGTCATCTCGGCGGCGCGCTCGTAGCCCACCGCCCGCGGCAGAAACCAGGTGCCCCCGTCGCCCGGGATCAGGCCGAGCTGTACGAAGCTCTCGGCGAAGGACGCCCGCTCAGAAGCCACTCGGATGTCGCACATCATCGCCAGATCGCAACCGGCGCCGATGGCCGGCCCATTGACCGCTGCGATCAGCGGAACCTCGAGTCGGGCCAGTGCCCGCGGAATCCGTTGGATGCCGTCGATGTAGGCGTACCGTTGGGCCCGAGCGTCCAAGCCGAACATGCCGTCTCGGTCGGCCATCTCTTTGACGTTGCCGCCGGCGGAGAAGATTTTGCCGCGCCCGGTGAGGATCACCGCCCGAATATCGGTGTCGGCGTTGGCATTATCGACTGCGGCATCGAACGCGGAGATGAACGCTTTGTCGGTGATCGCGTTGCCGAGGTGCGGCAGGTCGATCGTCCATACCTGCATGGGTCCGCTGGTCGCGATATCGAGAGGCCCGCTCATGCCGGCAGCTGCAGGGACTTGGTCTGCAAGTACTCTTCGAATCCGGCGCGGCCGAGTTCACGTCCGATGCCGGATTTCTTGTAGCCGCCGAACGGTGCCACCGGGTTGTACTTGCCGCCGTTGATGTCGAGCTGGCCGGTCTGCACGCCGCGCGCGAAGGCGATGGCCCGGTCGGTGTCGGCCGCCCACACCGCGCCCGAGAGGCCGTATGGGGTGCCGTTGGCGATGCGCAGGGCGTCGGTCTCGTCGGTAAATGGGATGACCGCCAGGACGGGACCGAAGACCTCTTCTTGGCCGAGTTCGGAATCCGGGTCGACGTCGGCGAACACCGTGGGTGCGACGTAGTAGCCGACCGCGCGGATCGGCTCGGCGCCCCCGGTGAGCAGGCGCGCACCGTCGCGTTGGGCGCGTTCGATGAAACCCCGCACGGTTTCGAACTGGCCCGCCGAAGCCGAGGGTCCGATTCGGGTCGCCGGGTCGAGCGGATCGCCCACGGTGGATTTCGACACGGCGGCCTCGATCAGTTCCAGGGCCTCGCCGTAGCGGGGCTGGGGCACGAGCATTCGTGTCCACGCCATGCAGGTCTGGCCGCCGTTGAGGAAGGCGTTGCCGACTCCGACCTTGACCGCGGTCTCCAGGTCGGCGCCGTCGAGGATGACGTTGGCTGACTTGCCGCCAAGTTCAAGTGCGACCTTCTTCACCGAGCGCCCGGCCAACTCCCCGACGCGGGCTCCGACGCCCGTGGAACCGGTGAACGAGACGAAGTCGATTTCGGGATGGGCGGCGATGCGCTCGCCGATCAGCGCTCCGCGCCCCGAAACCAGGTTCACCACACCGGCGGGCAGACCGGCCTCCTCGAGGGCCTCGACGAACTCGAACACCGACAGCGGTGCTTCATTGCTGGGTTTGAGAACGACCGTGCAACCGGCCGCGATCGCCGGGACCACCTTGGCGACCACCTGATACAGCGGATAGTTCCACGGGGTGATTGCGCCGACCACGCCATAGGGTTCGCGCAGGATCAGCGAGTTCCCCACTCGTTCTTCGAATTCGAAACCATCAAGGACGGCAGCGAAGCCGCGGGCCACCGCCAGCGGGACCTGCGTCTGCACGGTCTGCGCGATGCGCCCCGGCGCACCCATTCCCCGGGTGATCGTCTCGGCGATGCCCGGCAGACGCTTTCCCAGGGCGGCGACCCCCGCCGCGACGCGCTGGCGGCGCTCGGCGACACTGATCAGCGGGTCAAAGGCGCGCCGTGCTGCGGAAACCGCCGCATCGACGTCGGCTTCGGTGCCTGCCGGAACCGTGCCGATGACCTGTTCTGTCGAGGGGTCGATCACCTCGATGAGGTCCCTGCCGGCCGGCGTGATCCACTCGCCGCCGATGAACAATGTCTTCCTGGCGTAGTCATGCATTGGTTGTGGTCTGCTTTCTGTCGTTAGGGCACGATGCTCGCGCGAACGTCGCGCTTGCTCTCGGCCGCGGCGAAGGCGTCGTTGATGTGGTCGAGTGGGTAACAGGCCGCGGCCAGTCGGTGCAACGGCAGCCTGGCCTGATGCTGTTCGAGAAACGTCAGCGCCCGCGACAACACGATGGGGTCGTACAACGAGACGCCGACCATCATCTTGTTGCCGAAGACAAAACGGGACGGGTCGAATTCGAGGGTCTTGCCAATGTTGATGTTTCCGATCTCCACGTAGCGGCCGAACTGGCCGAGCATCTTGAGGCCTTCGTCGATGGCCGAGGGGTGGCCGACCACCTCGACCACGACATCGGCGCCCTGGCCGTCAGTCAGTTGTCGCACGAGCTTGGTCCGGTCTTTGACCGTCGCAACGTCGTTGATGTCGACGACCGTGTCGGCGCCGAAGGCGGTCGCCAGCTCTAGGCGCTCGGCCACACCGTCGATGGCGATCACGTGGGCAGCCCCGCGCGCTTTTGCCACCGCCACTGCATACAGGCCCAGCGCCCCCGCACCCTGCACCACCACCGATTCGCCGAGCTGCAAGTCGACACGCTCCAGACCGTAGATGACCTGTGACAGAGCGCAATTCGCGCCCGCGGCGATGTCATCGGATACCGAATCGGGCACCGTGTAGACCACCGCCCCGGCGGGCAGCAGGAAGTAGTCGGCGTAGCCGCCCACGAAATAGGGTGGCTCGTCGGCGCGGCCGAGCATGGCCATCGTCAGCTTCAGACAGGCGTTGCGCCTGCCCGCCAGGCAGTTTCGGCACGTGTGACACGAGAAGAAGTAGGGAAAGACCACTCGCGTGCCCACCGTCAGCGGCGCGCCATCGGAATCGGTGGTGACCCCAGCGCCGAGCGCTTCGATCGCGCCGACCATTTCATGGCCCAACACGGTGGGTAGTTGACCTCCCAGGCCGCCGGTGGCGAACGTGCCGTGCCAGGCATGGAGGTCAGAGCCGCAGATGTTGGCGCGACTCACTTTGATCAGGATCTGACCAGGCCCCACCTCCGGAAGGCTCACCGTTTCGATGTCGAACGGCTTACGGGGTTCGTCGAATCGCGCGATTCGGCCTTTAAACACAGAGCGGTCCCTTCATTGGCTGGCGAATTCGAGGGTGAAAGCGTCCCGCAGGGCACGTTTGAGAAGTTTGCCGCTGGGGTTTTTCGGCAGTGAATCGACGAAGAAGACCCGTTTGGGCGTCTTGAAGCCCGCGAGGTGCTGGCGGCAGTGCACGAGGACGTCGTCTTCGGTGAGGCTGACGCCGTTTCGGGGTACTACTGCGGCGACCACGGCCTCCACCCAGACCGGATGCGCCAAACCGAATACGGCGGCCTCCTGGATCCCGTTGTGGCGGTAGAGGATTTCTTCGACTTCGCGGCTGGCGACGTTCTCGCCGCCGGTCTTTATCATGTCTTTTTTGCGGTCCACGACGTGCAACAGCCCGTGTTCGTCGTAGTAGCCCAGGTCGCCGGAATGAAACCAGCCGCCGCGGAAGGCCTCCGCCGTTTTAGCAGGGTCGTCCAGATAGCCGACCATCAGATGCGGGCTGCGGTGGGCGATTTCACCCACGATGCCGGGTGCTACGGGGGAGTCATGGTCATCGAGGATGGTGGTTTCGACGTTGACCACTGGGCGTCCGGCCGCGCCGGCGTGGGTGTCCTGCTCGTCGGGTCCCAGCGCCGAGGCCAGCGGCGCCATCTCGGTTTGACCGTAGAAGTTCCACAGCCTCAGATTCGGCAGCCGTCGCCGTATTTCGTGCAGGACCTCGGCGGGCATCGGTGAGGCGCCGTAGTAGCCCTTGCGCAGGCTGGACAGGTCGACGTCGTCGAAGATCGGGCAACGCAGCAGTGAAATCCATACCGTCGGGGGCGCAAAGTAATTCGTCACGCCGTACCGCGCGATGGTGCGCAGGACCAATTCGGGTTCCGGCCGCGACAGGATAATGCTGGTCGCTCCCAGATAGAGGTCGGTGGCCAAGAAGTTGTCCAACTGCGCGCAGTGATAGAGCGGCAGTGAGTGGATTTCGACGTCGTCCGGCGACATCGCCCCGGCCACGATGGTGCTGACGTACTGCCACATCAGGCTGCGACTGGTGTGCATGACGGCCTTGGGCCGTGATTCGGTGCCACTGGTGTACATCAGCCGCACGAGTTGCTCATCGCCGATGGGCGGGTTCGGTGCGGCTGTGGTCGTCGTGAGCCACTGAGCAAAGTCGTGCCAGCCGGCAGGAGGGATGGCCCCGTCGGTCATCAGCGCAACCTTTGTCGTGACCGTCCCGCCCAGGCGCATCGCCTGTTCGGCTATCGCCGTCAGGGCGGATTCGACGATGAATCCCCGGACCCTGCTGTGCCCGAGGATATAGGCGATCTCCTCGGCCGTGAGCATGAAATTGATGGGCACCAGGACTACCCCCGCGCGCGCGGTTGCGAATGCCAAGACCGCGAACTGCCAGCAGTTGTGGGACAGCAGCGCCACGCGATCGCCGGGGGCAAAGCCGTTGTCGCGCAGCGCGGCTGCGGCTTTGTCCACCAGCTGGTCGAACTCGGCGAACGTCAGCACCACATCACCGTCGATGATCGCGGTTTTCTCCGGCTGCCGGCGGGCTGACCGGCGGGGGATGTCGCCGAGCGACTGACTGCGCGCCCGGGCGACGGCGGCGTCAAGTTCCCGTGTCAGTCGGTCGTCGTGGTGCGCCGGTTGCATGCGACGAACACTAGGTCCCGATGTCGTTTCCGTGATCGTGGCCTCCCGCTGAGTAGACAACAGCGGTGCTCGGGGTGACCGCGGGCCTCAGACTCGATGGCATGACCGCCGCTACCGAATCGACGTCGCCCACCGGACCGGCCGCTCCTGACCCCGACGAGCTGCGCACCAACCTGCGTCAGGCTGACCCGGGTGTGCTGCTGGCGGTGCTGGCGCAGCTTACCGGCGACCTGTCGGTGATCGACACCTACGCGCCCAGGATCTCCTATGTTGCCGACCCGCCCGAGCGGGCCGGCGTCACAGACGCCGACACGGCCGATTCGCTGGTGGAGGCCCTCGTCGAGGCGCTGGGACGGCCACGGTGCGCCGATGCGCCAGCACCTGTGGACCGGGACTTCTTCGCTCGGCTGCTACCTGTAGCGCTGGGTTCGCAGGTCGACGACGAGCAGGTCGACCTGTTGCTCGAACAGGGCGGCTTCCAGCGGTCGCAGCCAACCTTGCCACGCACCGTGCCGATCCCCGAGACGACCACTATCGCCATCATCGGTGCTGGTCTGGCCGGGATCAGCATGGCGTTGGCCGCCGCCGCTGAGGGAGTGGCGTTTGAGATCTTTGACCGCTACGACGAGGTCGGCGGCACCTGGCTGACCACCACCTACCCGGGCATCGGTGTCGATACGCCGTCGGCCTATTACTCGCTGTCGTGGGAGGTGAACCCGGACTGGAGCAGCTACTACCCGCAGGGTGGCGAATATCAGAACTATTTGGTGACGCTGGCCGATAAGCACAAGCTGCGCGACCACATTCGGTTCGGCACCGAGATCGAGGCGTTGTGGTGGGACGACGAACGCAACCAATGGCAACTCCATGCGGTCGACGCCCAGGGCCGTCGCACGGTCAGCTATGCCAGCGTCGTGGTCGCCGCGGCGGGCTACCTCAACCGCCCGCGCTGGCCGGACGTCAAGGGGCGAGACACCTTCGCGGGCACCAGCATTCACTCGGCACTGTGGGATTCTTCACTCGATCTCACCGGCAAGAAGGTGGCCGTGATCGGGGCGGGCTGCACCGCCGTACAGATCGTCGATGCGTGCGTTGACCAGGTCGAGCACCTGACGGTGTTCCAGCGGCAACCACACTGGGTGGCGCCGCGTAAGCGGCTGACCGATGAGGTGCCCGCGTTCCGGCGTTACCTAGGACGGCACCTGCCCTACTACGCGAAGTGGCACCGGCTCAAGTCCTATTGGGGCACCGCGGACAACAACTACCCGATCATCCTGCAAGACCCCGACTGGAACAAAGACCACCTGTCGATCTCGCCGGCCAACGACGTCCTTTTGCAGATGTGCTTGCGCTACATCGAGGACACCTTTGGAAAAGACACCGAGCTGGCCAAGAAGGTCACCCCGGACTTCGCCCCCTACGGCAAGCGGATCATCCGCGACCCGGGCGGCTATTACGCGGCGCTGACCCGCGACCACGTCGACGTGGAGGCCAGCGAACCGGCCGAGGTCAACCCCAAAGGCATTGTCACCCAAGACGGCCGGCAGATCGACCTTGACGTCATCATCTACGCGACCGGCTACTACTTGGACTTCTTATCCACAGTGGACATACGTGGACGCGGCGGCAAGAAGCTGGCTGACGAATGGGGTGACAACCCCCGTGCGTACCGTGGTGGCACAGTGCCCGGCTTTCCCAACCTGTTCATCATGTCGGCGCCCAACTACAGCCCGGGACACGGTGCGGGAGCGAACTTCTCGATGGAGGTGCTCGCGCACTACATCATCGAGTGCTTGCAGTTGATGGCGCTGCGCGGCGCCAGCACGATCGAGGTCACCCAGCAGGCGTACGAGGATTACGTTGCCGCGATCGATGAGGCGATGCTCGGCACGGTATGGTGCCACACACCCAATGCCCACACCTACTACCGGTCCGGCTCGGGCCGGGTAGTGGTGGCCACCCCGTACCGACTGGTCGACGTCTGGCATCAGCACCGAGCGCCGATCGAGCAGGACTTTACGCTGCGGTGAACGAGTTGCTCACTGGCAAGACGGCATTGGTAACGGGAAGCAGCCGCGGCATCGGTCGCGCGGTGGCCCAACGGCTGGCGGCCGAGGGCGCCACCGTCGCGGTGACGGCGCGCGCTCACGCGCCCTCACGCTCGCAGCGCGCCGGGTCCGATCGCACGCTACCCGGCACGATCGAGGAGACCATCGCCCTGATCGAAGATGCCGGCGGGTCGGCCTTCGGGGTGGTCGCAGACCTCGAAGACGCCCAGGCGCGCGAGACCCTGGTCGACCAGGTGCTCGACCGCACGGGCCGCATCGACATCTTGGTCAACAACGCCGGCTTCGCTGACTACTCGGTCATCGAGGACATGCCGCTGCAGACCTTCGACCGCACCGTCGAGCACTATCTGCGCACGCCGTTCGTGTTGACCAAGGCCGCGGTTCCGCACATGCGCAAACTGCGCGGCGGGTGGATCGTGAACATCGGCTCGGTCACCGGTGTGGCACCGGTGCGGCCGTACCGCGATTACAACAAGACCTCCGGCGATGTGATTTACGCGGCGTGCAAGGCCGCACTGCACCGGTTCACCCAGGGGGTGGCCGCCGAGCTGCTCGACGCGAACATCGCGGTGAATTGCGTTGGCCCGTCGACCGCTGTGCGCACCCCCGGCGCATCCTCGCTTATCCCAGAGGGCTTTCCGACCGAGCCGGTGGAGTATCTGGCCGAACCCGTGCTGGCAATGTGTCATCTCCCGGCGGCTGAACGCACCGGCCTGGTGGCGTTTAGCTTGCACTACTCGTGGTCACAACGGCTACGGGTGCACAGCCTGGACGGAAAAACCGCACTGCCGCCACTCGAACCGCCGGCGAACGCTAATCCGAACATCCTGCCCGCCGGGATGTGAGATCGACTAGGTGGGCGACGCGGTCAAGACGGGGTGATCGCATCGACAGAAGCTGTGGCACACCCGGTCTCGGATGATGACGTCGGGGCATTCGGGATCAAACCAGCGGTCCACGACCGCCCAGTGGATCGGATGCATCAGGTAGGGCCCCATCAGCGCATCGATGTCGCTGAACTCTTGCTCGAACACGTGGGTCCATCGTGATGCCCCGACCGCATCGTCGACCCGGCTGAGCTGCCATGCCCTGATCGTCGGTATGAAGCGCGGCATCGAGGCCAACTCGTCCTCGAAACGCGCGACGGTGTCGACATCGGTGTCGGGCTGCACGCGCAAAAGCAGGGCCCGGTAGACCGCGCCCGGGCGGCCACCATTGGGCGTTGGAGTACCCCTGTAGGTGACCCCGTTGACATGGGTGATCGCGGGATCGCCCAAAATCGCGGTGAAATCGTCTGCGGCGGTGAACCATTGACTCGGGGAATCGAACCTCAAGTGGACGAGGACGTCACCGCCGTTGCGCGCCCCGGGCAGCGTCGGTTCGACGAGCCGGTGACGGGCGCCGGTCGCCTCAGCGCTCGCGCGCACCAGCGCGAGTATCCGGTCGCGGTGCTCGTCTGCGACGTCGAGGAGGCGGGTGACGTTATACATCGCAGAGCGGATCGACGTCGTCGGCGGCCGCAGCGACCGAGCGGGACCGCTCGGCGATGAGTTCCTCGATCCGGTCCCACCACTGGCCCAGCGTCGGGTCGGGGCGGCCCTTCCAGGTCATCTCCCACCACGCCTGGGCGCTGGGCAGGGCCCAGGTGATGGTGACGGTGTTGGATTGGTCCGTGAACCAGATCGGGGGGCTGACCAGGACATCGCGCAGTGTCATTCCGCGGGAGCGGGCACCGGGCGCGTACTCGGCGAGGTAGGTCTCCACGAACTTCCGTGCGCGGCCCGGCCGCGTCACCACCCTGTCGATCACGAAAATCCGACCGTCGGCCATGGGCGTGACCGTACCGACAGTGTTGCAACCCGGACAGGTTCAGTCCCGGCCATCGGGAGGACCTCATTGCCCCCCATCCGGCTGGGCACCACGGTGGGAGGATGAGCGCTTCCTTCAGCCCCGTGCAGCTCGGTCCGGCCACCTTACGCAACCCGATCATCAAGGCCGCGACCTCCGAAGGCCGATCGCCCCACGGGCTGGTCACCGATGATCTCATCGCGTTTCACCGGGCGTTCGCCGACGGGGGAGTGGGCATGACGACGGTGGCCTACTGCTGTGTCGCGCCCGAGGGCGCCAGCGCCCCGGGTCAGATCGTCATGAGCTCACAAGCGCTGCCCGGCCTGCGCAGACTTACCGATGCCGTACACGGGGCGGGCGCGGCCATCTCGGCCCAGCTGGGCCACGCCGGGGTGGTAGCCCCCAGGGCGCTGACCGGGGTAACCGCCCTGTCGCCGAGCCGCTTCGTCAACCCGACGTCGCTGGCCTACTGCCGGGCGATCACCCGCGACGAGATAGCGACCGTCATCGACCAGTTCGGCGCGGCGACGCAGGTAGCCATCGATGCCGGATTCGACGCCGTTGAACTGCATTTCGGACACCTGTATCTGCCGAGCTCGTTTTTGAGCCCACTCATCAACCGCCGGACGGACGAGTACGGCGGCTCCATCGACAACCGTTCCCGCCTGTCACGGGAGATCGCCGAACGCGTCCGCGAGGTGGCCGCCGGACAGGTAGCGGTCATCGCCAAACTGAATATGGACGACGGACTGCCCGGCGGTATCTGGATCGATGAGGCGTTGCGCACCGCGCAGCTCCTCGACACCGACGGCACACTCGACGCGCTCGAACTGACCCAAGGGTCCTCGGTCTTCAAGCCGATGTACCTGTTCCGGGGCGACGTCCCGGTGCGCGAATTCGCCCGCGTCATGCCGGCCGCACTGCGGCCCGCCATCAGGCTGGCCGGCAAGCGCGTGATGGGCAGCTACCCGTACCGCGACCTCTACATGCTCGAAGCCGCTCGCCAATTCGTGCCGGTGATGCGCAACACCAAACTGATCCTGCTGGGCGGCATCACCCGCCGCGACCACGTCGAGACCGCACGAGAGGAGGGATTTGACTTCGTGGCGATGGGTCGGGCGCTGCTGCGGGAACCCGACCTGGTCAACAAGATGATCGCCGACCCGGCCAGTCGCAGCCGATGCAACCACAACAACAAGTGCATGGTCACCGTTTTCGGTCGCACCCACTGCGTGCTCGATCCCGACCAACGCTACGGGCCACCTACCAAGATCGAGGAGCAGCCCGCCCAGCCTGCAGCACGGTAATCACCCCAGCAGCGCGGCCAACTCGCGGCACGCCTGCCGCCGGGCTTGGTGAGCGATGTCGAGCATCGGCATCGTCATGAACCCATGGATGCCTCCCTCGAAGCCGCACCGCACGGTGACTACCCCTGCGGACTGCAGCGCGTCGGCGTAGGCGATGGCTTCGTCCCGAAGCGGATCATGCCCCGCGGTGACCATCACCGCGGGCGGCAGCCCGTGTAGGTCCGCTCGCAGCGGTGAGGCGTAGGGATGGTCGCGGTCGGCGGGTGTGGGCACATACTGGTCCCAATACCATTGCAGCGCGGCCGTCGGGTTGTAGAAACCGTTGCCGAACAGTCGATATGACTCAGTGTCGAAGCCGGCCGCGAGCATCGGGTAGAGCAGCAATTGCGCGGCAATCGCCGGGCCACCGCGATCGCGCGCCATCAACGCCACGACGGCGGCCAGGTTGCCGCCCGCGCTGTCACCGCCCACCACGACCGCGCGCGAATCTCCGCCGGCGATGTCGGCGGCCCATCGGGTGGCGGCGTACACGTCCTCGGCCGCGGCGGGCCACGGATTTTCTGGAGCCAGCCGGTATCCCACGGAGACCACCACGGCGGGAACGAGGTTGGCCAGACTGCGGCACAGGCCGTCGTGGCTGTCGAGGTCGCAAAACACGAATCCGCCGCCGTGCGCGTATACCAGGATCGGCAGGCCACCGTCGTCGGCATGGCCGCGTGGCCGGTAGATCCGTATCGGGATGTCAGCACCGGCGCCCGAAATGGTGTGATCTCGGACTGCGGCGACCGGCTCGGGCTGGGCGGGCGGTACCAGCCGCTCGCGGATGGCCGCCCTGGCCTGGGCGCCCGTCATGGTGTGCACCGGCGGGAAGCCCGCGTCCAGCCCCTCAATCAGCGCGGCGACCTGGGGGTCGAGGTTCACGCGTACTGCAAGGTGGGCTGCGGCGCCGGCATCGGGCGGTGGGGCAGCAGCGGTCGCGTTGTTTGCAGCGTGGGCGCCACCCGGTGGGCGCCGTCTTCGATGTTGCGCCAGATGTTCACCGCGGTCATGCGGACCGGGGTGGTCAGTCGCTGATCGAACATCATGCGATTCATCGGCGCGCATACCGACACCGCGGCAATCGCCTCACCGGGGTTGCCGATCGGGGCCGCCACGCAGCCAAAGCCCAGCAGCGACTCCTCGCGCTCGAAGGCGACGCCGTGGGCGCGCACCTTGGCTAACTCAGCGGCAAGTTGCGAGCCGGTGCAAATGGAAAACTTGGTCTTGCGGACCTGCAGATCAACGTCGGCCTGCTGGTCGCCATAGGCCAGGATCGCCTTGCCGACCGCGGTACAGTGCGCGGGTTGCCGACCCCCGACCCTGGTGGGGATCGCGTTGATCAGTCGGTCACCGATCTTGTCGAGGTAGACAACGTCCGGCCCGTCCAGCACCGCCAGATGAACGACAAGCCCGGTGGCGCGGTGCAATTCACCCAGCAAGGGCGCGGCCGCGCGCACCAGGCGGTCTTGGTGCACGGCCAGTGAGCCCAACTCCACCAGCCGCATGCCGAGCTCGTAGTCGCGGCCGTTGCGGCGTAGCCAGCGCAGCTGAACCAATCGCTCGAGCATCCGGTGCGCCGACGAACGCGGCAGGCCCGTGCGACGCACGATCTGGGCCAGCGTTAGTCGTCCCGGCCCTTCGAAGGCGTCCAGCACCAAGGAGACGCGGTCGATGACGGCGGTGGGAGTTGCTGGTTCCAGGGGCGCTGACATCGGTCCTCCAAAGCTCCATTGCATCTGGCTGCGATATCTCTATTAGAGATACCCCAGTTTGTACCATAGGCTTGTGCTCGCTGTCACATGGCATGCGAAAAGCGCCACCGGCCACAGCTGTGGCGGCCGGGGTGTAGCGATCAGTGCAGTCGGCTAGCCCTTGGCGGCGGATCGGCCGGCGCGGCGGCCGTAGAAGCTGCCGTCGCCGAGGGAGATGCCGCTGGCGTAGCCCCAGGCGGCGAGTCCGGCTGTGCAGCGGCCGGCGGCGAAGAGGCCGGGTATGGGTTCGCCGTTGACGTGGAGTACCTCGGCGTCCAGCGTGGTGGCCAGGCCGCCGAGGGTGAAACCGCCGGTGTTCTCCCGCAGGTCGATGGCGCCGACCGGGGAACCGATGGGCTTGCACCACTCCGGCTTCTTGTGCAGCAGCGGGTCCTCACCGCGGGCGGCGCCCGCGTTGTAGGCGGCGACGGTGGCCTGCAGGCAGCCGGGTGCCAGGCCGATGTCGCGTTCGAGGTCGGCGATGGTGTCGGCCACCCAGGTCGCCTCTCGCAGCATGAATTTGGGTGACCAGGACGCTTTGGCTTCTTGTTGGGCGTCGTCGTCGATGATCAGGTAGGCGGTGTTGTCCTGCTGGTAGAGGGTGAGTTGGCCGATGCGGCCCGGGTAGGTGTCCTCGGGGACGTAGCGCTGGCCGCGGCCGTTGACCAGGATGCCGCGCACCAGTTGTTGGGGGTCGATGAAGATGGCGACCTCGGTGGCGTCCATGTGCGCCAGATCGGCGCCCAACGCCTGGGCCATCCGGATGGCCTGGCCGTCGTGCTGTTCGATGGAGGCGGCCGGGCGGCCCGCGATGCGCGGGGCGTAGCGGGCGATCATGGTGTCGTTGTAGGCGAAGCTGCCGGTCGCGAGCACCACGCCCCTGCGGGCCCGGACCGCAGTGTCGGTGCCGTACTGGCGCGCCCGGATCCCGACCACGCGGCCGTCGGCTTCGACGATGAGGCGTTGCACCCGCACGTCGTAGCGCGCGCGGGCGCCGGCGGCGGTGGCGGTCTCGACGAGCGGCTTCATCAGCATGTAGCCCGCGCTGGCCTCGCCCTGCTTCTTGTTCTGCATTTGTGGGACGTGCCCGCGGGGGGCGGGGGAGGCGATGGTGTTGAAGGGGTAGGCGTTTTCCCCGCCGCTGTACATCAGGCCCTGGTCGCCCATCGGTTCCCAGCCGGGTTCGGCGAAGAATTCGGCCTTGAACGGCACGCCGCAGCCGACCAGCCATTCGTAGTGGGCGACGCTGCCGGCGCAGTAGTCGGCGATGCGGTTCGCGTCTGCGCCGGGTCCCATCGCGACGTTGAGGAACGCCGCCATGTTGTCCACGGAATCCTCGAAGCCGCAGGCCTTTTGCAGGGGGGTGCCGCCGCCGAGGTAGATGAACCCGCCGGCCATCGCCGCCGCGCCGCCCCAGGACCCGGTGCGTTCCAGTACCAGCACGTCGGCGCCGGAGCGTGCCGCCTCTACCGCCGCGGCGGCGCCGGCCACGCCGTAGCCGGCGATGACCACGTCGGCCTCGTCATCCCAGGAGGTGATCGAGGAGGCCGGGATCGGCGTGATATCGGTGTCCGGCGTCATAGCCGCATGGCCGCGGGCATGTCGCCGATCCACTGGTGGCCCCAGTAGCTGTCGGCGGTGATTTCCTCTGCGGTGTAATAGCTTTCGTCGACGCGCATGCCGTCGGTGCCGAATTCGATGTCCCAGTCGCCGGGCGCGCGGACGTAGAACGACACCATCTTGTCGTTGGTGTGCCGGCCCAGGGTGGAGGACAGCTGGAAGCCTTCGGCGTTCACGCGGTCCAAGGCCTGGCCGACGGCGTCGAGGCTGTCGACCTCGACCATGATGTGCACCAGGCGCGGGTCGCGCTGGTGTGCGGCCGGCACGATCGCCAGGCTGTGGTGGCGTTCGTTGATGCCCAGGAACCGAACCCGCACCGGGCCGAACTCTTTCGGTAACGGCACCCGGAACGCGCCGCGGGACCGGAAACCCAGCACCTCGGTGTAGAAGTCGAACAGCGCGCCGGGGTCGGTGGCGGGTATGACGACGTGGCCCAGGCCCTGGTCGCCGGTGACGAATCTCGCGCCGAACGGGGTGACGACCGGGCTGTGGTCGAGCACCGCACCGTGGAACACCTCGAGCGTGGTGCCGGCCGGGTCCTCGAAGGTGATCACCTCTTCCACGCGGCGGGCCTCGGCCTCGTCGGTGGACAGCTGCTTGAACGCGGTTCCCGCGGCGTCCAGGGTGGCCTTGACCCGCTGCAGCGCCGGGCTGTCACGCACCTCCCAGCCGACCGTGAGCACCCGGTCGGTCTCGCCGGGCACCACGATCAGCCGGGCGGCGCGCTCGTCCATCCGCAGGTACAGCGCCGACGGGTCGGGGCCCTTCCCCTCGGCGAAACCCAATACCCCGAAGGCGAATTGCCGCCAGCGGTCGACGTCGTTCGTCGAAATCGTGATGTAGCCCAGGCTCTTCAAGTCGGTCAACGTGATGCGCCTCCTCTGGCTGTCTCGGCCCTGTTAAATCATCGCCCGGAGTGGACCCTGCGGGTCGACGCCCAGCGAACTCAGCGCCGACGCGTGATAGATGGTGCCGGGGACATGGATCGCGTGCATCTGCCCCACATGGACGTCGCGCCAATACCGTTGCAGCGGCTTGTCCATCCGCGATGCGTTGCCGCCCGAGCGGGCGAAGATCTCGTCGACCGCCGCCACCGCGCGCCACACCGCGCGCACCTGGGTGCGCCGCCCCGCCGCGCGGTCGGCGAACGACACCTCCTTGCCCGCGGCCACCATGTCGTAGATGCGGTCGGCGTTGGCCAGCAGCTCCTGGCGGGCAGCGTTGATGTCGGCGGCCGCCTCGCCGACCGCGAACATCACGTACGGGTCGTCCTTGATCGCGGTTCCGGTCGCGCCGACCCGCTCACGCTGATAGTCCAGGTGCGCGGCCAGCGCCCCCTCGGCGATGCCGATGGTCGCCGCGGAGATCCCCAGCGGGAACATCGTCGACCACGGCATCAGATACAGCGGCTCGGTCATGCCGGCCTCACGCTGCGCGGTCCCGTCCATCACCTTCGTCGCATCCATCGTCCGGTAAGACGGGACGAACGCATCGGAGACGATCACGTCCTTCGACCCGGTCCCGCGCAGCCCCACCACGTTCCACGAGTCCTCGACAATCTCGTAATCCTGGCGCGGCAGGATCATGTGCAGCATCTGCGGCGGCATCAACGGCTTTCCCTCGCCGTCACCCAACATCGCGCCCAGAATGATCCAGTCGCAGTGGTCGGTGCCCGAACTGAACTGCCAGCGGCCGTTGAACAGATAGCCACCGTCGACCGGCCTGGCCACCCCCTGCGGGGCGTACGGCGAGGCCATCCACGTGTCGACGTCGTCGGCCCATACCTCGGCGGCGACCCTCGGGTCCGCGTAGGCCAACTGGTAGGGGTGCACACCCACCACACCGACGATCCAGCCCGCCGCCGGATCCAGCGCCGCCGTCGCCATCACGGTCTCGGCGAACTCGCGCGGGTGGACCTCAAGGCCGCCGTGGCTCTTGGGCTGCAGCAGCCGGATCAACCCGGCCGACTTCATCAGCTTGACCGTGTCATCGGTGAGCCGGCCGATCCGCTCGGCCTCGACGGCCTGCTCGCGCAACTGGTCGGCCATCGCCACGACCCGGTCGATTACCCGCTCGCTCATATCGTTGTCCTTTACGTCTGGGGGCGTAGTAATGATCTATCGACGTCTGCACCGCATCGGACGCCGTTCCCGGTGAGCGGACGCCGACATCAGAACGTGAGGTGCCTTACGCGCCTAACCGAGGTTGCGAGCGGTCCGACACCACCGGACAGTCTTCTGGCATCGTCCGGTAGCCGGGAGGCGCGGCAACTAGAACCTGTCGATAGGCCTAGCCTCAGTGTCTATGGACAAGGCGCAGCGACCAGCCTCTGGATGCAGCCGCGGCCAGCAGGCACCGATGCCGGAAAAACAAATCCTGCCGTTGGCCGCCCAGATAGCCCAATTGCCCTGTGCCATCACACGGAATGTGTCCCGTGACTTGATCGATGGGAACGGGCACATGAACGTGTTGCACTATCTGGATTTCGGATCGGCGGCCGCAGATGCGGTGGTGCGTGAAATCGGGATCGACGACGCCTACCGGGCTGATCGACAGCTCGGCCTCTTCACCGTCGAGCACCACCTGCGCTACTACAGCGAGCTGATCGAAGATGACACGGCCGATCTCTACGCCCGCGTCCTCGACCGCTCACCCAAGGTGGTGCACATGATCTCATTCGCCGTGGATCGGCACCGGAAACGTTTATCGGCAACACTCGAGATGGTCCTTGTCCACGTCGATCTGACCCGCCGACTGCCCGTGGCGATGCCGGTCGACATCGCCGCTGCTTTCGACAAGCATGTCAGGTACTCGTCGACCCTGGAGTGGTCCGCGCCCGTCTGCGGCGCGATGGGCGTGCGACGCCAACCATGAAACGGCCAGCGGCCCGGTGATTACCGCGGTCAAACGGATTGCCGGCGTCCAAACCTCAGTAACCGCCACATATACCGCGGCAGTCGCGGAGTGGGGACGCGGGCCGGCCAGTGGTCGGCGCGGAAGTAGGCATCAGACCCGCCGTCGACGAAAAGCACACTGCCGCAGAGAAAGGCGGCGGCATCCGACAACATGAACACCATCCAGTCCGCGAGGTGCGTGGGGTCACCGAACCTACCGACCGGGACCGGGAACGCGCGGATGGCCTTGGCTTCACGCGGTGTGGCCAGCTGTCGGTCGAGCAGCGGGGTCATCACCGCGCCCGGGGCGATCGCATTGAGCCGGATACCGGCACCCGCCCACGCCGACGTGACCGCGGTGCGCCGCACCCAACGCGCCACCGCGATCTTCGATGCCCCGTAGGCCATAGAGGGGGCGGCCGATCGGAACACTCGTAGTGCACGCTGGGCCTTCTCGAGATCGCGGCCTAGTAACGCCCGCACGGCACGCCGGGGCACCAACGGCATTGTCGTCGTCGAATTGCTGCTCACTACAACAACCTTGGCGCTGCCAGCCGCCGCCAACGCCGGGTGCCATGCCTCTAGAAGCTCGACCACACCAAAGAAGTTCACCGCCAGGATCCGGCTGGCACTACCGGCACCCGGGGTGGGGCCTACACCAGCGGCCAGCACTGCACCGTCGAGCCGACCCTCGCTGGCAGCGGACACGGCAGCGGCGGCCGCTCTGCGTCCGTCGGGAGTGGACAGATCGGCGAGGACGTCGGCGTCTTTGATGTCGACGCCGATCACGCGGTGACCCGCGCCCCGCAGTTTGCGGACGACGGCTTGGCCCATGCCCGATGCCGATCCGGTGACGGCGTAGACACCCATCTGCGTTGCCCGTTAGGCCTTGGCCATGAGGCCCGCGTCAACGACGAGCTCGGTGCCGGTGATGTAGCGGGCATGCTCGGAGGCCAGGAACACCACGGCATTGGCCACGTCGCCGGGTTCCACCCACGGCACCGGGAGCAGGTGGCGAGCTGTGAGCACCTCGGCGGCGTCGGCCGCCGTCGGGCTAGCCAGGTCAGGACGAAGACGTTTAAACGTCGCCTCATTGAGCATTGTCGAGGTCCCGACGGCTCCCGGATGAACAGTATTGACACGAATGCCGCGGGGGCCGAGCTCGTTGGCGAGCGTGCGCGCCAGCCCAACCACGGCATGCTTGCTCGCGGTGTAAGGAGCGGTGTTGGCCGTACCGCGAAGAGCGTTGGTAGAGCCGATGATCACGATCGACCCGCCGTCCTTGCCAAGGTGCGCGACGGCGGCTTTGACGGTATGCCAGACGCCGGTCACGTTGACGTCGAGGGCTTGTTGCCAACTCTGGGCAGTGATCTCCCACGTCGGAGCGTGGGTGGTATGGATTCCGGCGTTGGCGACGATGATGTCAAGGCATCCCAGGTCGTCGACGGCGGCATCCACCGCGCCGGTCAGTCCGCCAAGGTCGCTGACATCGGCCAGACCGGTCACCGCGCGTCGGCCGCGCTGCGCCACCGCGGCGGCGGTCTGTTCGAGGTCTTCTGCTGCCGCCGGCACGTCCACCGCGATGACGTCGGCGCCTTCGTCGGCGAGTCGCTCGCAGACGGCGCGTCCGGTGCCGCGCCCAGCGCCGGTCACCAGCGCCACACGACCAGGCAGGCTCGACATCATGGCGCCTTGGTCAGCGAAAACCCCTTGTACCCAGCCTCGGCGACTTCGTTGCAGATGTCGAGGTAGGTCCCAAACCCGCCGAGAAACAGCATGAACACCCGCGGCTTGCCGGGCACGTTGGCGCCCATGTACCAGGAGTTGGCCTTGGTGAACAGGGTGGCCTCGGCTCGGCGCGCGCATTCGGCGACCCAGTTGTCCACCGCATCGGCAGTCGCCTCGATCGCCGTGTAGCCGTGATCGTCGAGATATCTGATCGAGTCGGCGATCCAATTCACATTCGCCTCGGCGTGCAGCACCATGTTGGCCAGCACCGCCGGCGCCCCGGGGCCGCACACGACGAACATGTTGGGAAAGCCGTCAATGCTCAGACCCAGATAGCTTCGCGGCCCATTGCTCCAGTCATCGCGCAGCCGTTTGCCGCCGCGGCCGACGATGTCGATTTTGGCCAATGCCCCCGTCATCGCGTCGAATCCGGTAGCCAACACGATCATGTCGAGGTCGTAATGGGCGTTGCTGGTGTTGATGCCGGTCGCATCGACAGATTCGATCGGCGTGTTTCGTACACTGACCAGCGTCACGTTGGGACGGTTGAACGTCTGAAAGTAATTGCTGTCGGTGCAGATTCGCTTGGTCCCGATCGGGTGATCCGTGGGGATCAGCAGTTCGGCCAGCGCAGGGTCATCAATGATGGCCCGCACCTTCTCCTCGTAGAACTTGCGGGCCTCCTCGTTGGCGTCCGGGTCGATCATCTGATCGGAGAAGGTCTTGGAGAACAGCACCCCGCCGAGATCCCAGCGCTCTTCGAACGCCGCTCTTCGCTCTTCGGGGCTGGCTTGCATCGTCAGTTTCGGATGGGCGATGTGTGGTGAGCCGCCGCCGCTGCGCCAAGATAAGCGCCTGCGTTCGGCGTAATTGGCCTTGACTCGGGCCCGGTCTTCGTCGGTGAGAGGCCGATTGCCCGCGGGGACACTGTAATTCGGGGTGCGCTGAAAGACGTAGAGTTGCGAGGCTTGTTCGGCGATGATCGGAATCGACTGAATGCCCGAAGATCCCGTCCCGATGACCGCGACCCGCTTACCCGTGAAGTCGACCGTCTCGTGTGGCCATGCCGCGGTGTGGTAGATCTCACCGGCGAAACTGTCCAGGCCGGCAAAAGGTGGGGTCATCGCCGCGGACAATGGGCCCGTCGCCATCACACAAAACCGCGCGCTCACCCGTTGCCCGGTATCCGTGGTCACCGTCCACCGCAGCCGCTGCTCGTCGAGAACGGCCGACGTGACACGGGTGTCGAAGGCAATGTCGCGACGCAGATCCAACCTGTCGGCCACCCAGTTGATGTAGCGCAGGATCTCCTCTTGGGTGGCGTACTTTTCCGACCAGTCCCACTCCTGTTGCAGGTCATCGGAGAACGAATAGCAGTAGTCGACGCTCTCGACGTCGCAGCGGGCGCCGGGATACCGGTTGAAATACCACGTGCCACCCACGTCGGGACCGGCCTCGAACACCTTGACCCTCAGCCCGTCGGCGCGCAGCTTGTACAGGGCGTAAAGCCCGGCAAAGCCGGCACCCACGACCACCACGTCGATGCCCTGGTCCAACCCGTCATTCGTGCTACTGGTCACGAACAGCGACGGTAGAGCCGCAGTGCCCGGAATCGCAGGAGATGTCCCGGTCACTGGACGCCGGGATAGCGACCTCCCGTCCATCGGAATCCGACCACGACATCGCGCACCGATCTGGCAAGGATCAGCCGCATGGCAGATGTCGAAGAACAAGGCGCCGCGATGTGCACCGACGTCGAGGTGGCCACCGTAGACGTCGAGTTGGACGGTGCTCTACATCGACTGCAATGGCGACGCGACCAGACCCTGGTCGACATGTTGCTTGACGCCGGGATCGATGTGCCGCACTCGTGCCGAGAAGGACATTGCGGCTCCTGCGTGGCGACCCTGATTTCTGGCGAGGTCGATATGGCCGGTGGAGATGTGCTGGGGCCCGAGGACCGCGCCGATGGCTTGATCCTCGGCTGTCAAGCCCGGCCGGTGACCGACAACATCCACATCGAGTTCTAGCCGCATGAACGGCGCTGCGGAACTCGAACCCGGGCGTGCCGACATGACGCGGGTTGCGACGTGAGCGGCAGGGTCACCGGGAAGGTGGCTCTGATCACGGGCGCGGCGCGGGGAATCGGGCGTGCGCAGGCGGTGCGGTTAGCCCAGGAGGGAGCCGATATCGTAGCCCTTGACGTGTGCGCCCCGGTCGACACGGTGGTGGTCCCGCACAGCACACTCGACGACCTCGAGCACACCGCCGCCCAAGTGCGCGACACTGGCGCCAAAATACATACCGAGATCGTCGACGTGCGCGACCTCGACGGCGTCCAGGCGGCCACCGATCGCGGTGTGCGACGGCTGGGAAGATTGGACGTGGTGTGTGCGACCGCTGGGATCACCTCACGTGCACTGGCGCTCGACCTCACCGAAACGGCCTGGCGCACCATGTTGGATATCAACCTCACCGGCGTGTGGCACACGTGTCGGGCCGCGGCGCCGCACCTGATTGCGCAAGGTGGAGGCGCGATCGTCCTGACCAATTCGATCGCAGGACTTCGCGGATTGGTGGGCGTCGCCCATTACACCGCGGCTAAGCACGGCGTGGTCGGCCTAATGCAAAGCCTGGCCAAAGAACTTGCACCGCACAACGTCCGAGTCAATTGCGTCCATCCGACCAATGTCGACACTCCGCTGATCCAAAACGACGCAGTGCGCGGCGCGTTTCGTCCCGACCTCGAACGGACGCCGACGCGTGCCGAGTTCGCCGAAGCGGCCCTTCGCATGAACATGCTCGCGGTGCCGTGGGTACAACCGGTGGATGTCGCCAACGCCGCTTTGTTTCTCGCTTCCGACGAGGCGCGCTATATCACCGCGGTCACACTCCCCGTCGACGCCGGTGCGACTCAACGATAGGGAGGGTGCGACATGAAAGACTGTCCGCTGGCTTTCTTTTCCCTTGTCGCGTTGGACAATCCGGAGCTGCTAAATCTGCCGGGAGTGGCCGGGGCGTGGACCTTCTCGCTGGACCGTCATCAGGATGACGGTCTCGGTCTGCGGCGAGTTGGCGCCACTGCTGCCCGGGGAGCATTGCGTGTTCGCGTGCTCTACCTTGACGGTGAATCGATCGCTACCGCGAGGCGCGTGCGTGACTGCGTCGCGGCAGCCGAAACCCGGCTGCCGGCCTCAACATTGGGGCAGACCGTGATCAGTACGCCGCTGTGTACGATCATCCCTTGGCAGGACTGGTGACGTGGCGTTCCCGTCGCCGCTTCATGAATGCTGCCGTGAGAGGAACGCCAGCACGGTGCTTTCGAAGGCTTGCTTCGCTTCGATCATCGCCCAGTGCCCGGACTTGGGAAATACGTGAAGTTCGGCGTCTTGGATGGTGCGCATCGGGATCAGCGCCATGTCGGGTGGGCTCACACGGTCGTCGCGACCCCATGTAAGCAGCGTGGGGACGGTCAACTTGTGCAGGACTGCCCACGGCATCGGCTTTTCGGAGGCGGCCATCGCGGCGTTCATCGCGGCAAACGCCGCTTTGCCGTACATGCGGCGCGCCGCGGCCAGGGTGTCCGGATCGGTCGCCAATTGCCAGCGTTCCTCGACCAGTTCGTCAGTTATCAGGGACTGGTCGTACACCATCGATTTGAGCCAGTCGACCAGCCGCTGCCGAGTCGGGTCTTCGACGAACTCCTGCAACAGCCGGATGCCCTCACTCGGGCTGGGGCTGAAGATGTTGATGCCAATTCCGCCGATCGTGACCAGCCGGTCGACACGATCGGGGTTGTGGATAGCGAAGTTAATGCCCACACCCCCGCCCATCGAGTTGCCGACGATGTGCGCCTTTTCGACGCCAAGCGCATCCAGGAACGGCGATACGGTGCCGAATGCCATGAGCATTGGGTGGCCGCCGAAGTCATCGCTGACGCCGAAACCGGGAAATTCCAGGATGATGCACCGGAAGTGCTCGGCGAAGGTGGGCAGTATGCCGCGGAAGTTGCGCCATCCGGTGACTCCGGGACCCGAGCCATGCAGGAAGAGCAGCGGCGCCACCGACGTGGCTTTCGGACCTGTGTCGTAATAGCGCAAAACCCCTTCCGGTAGGCGGATTTCGCGTACGTCCTGCTCGCCTAGGAAGACCCGTTCGGAAGTGTCTGTCACGGTGTCAGCGTGCCACGGCGTTGCGGGTGGCACGCCGCGTTGTTCCGCTGACCGGGTGGTGTTATGACTGGCGCTCGGATAGTACCGTCACGGCGGACCGCGGGTCATACGACGCGGTCGGCGACACCTGTTGCTGCACAGCCAACTTGCTGTCCACCAGGTGTGTTACACCGTGTGCTGCTCGCGTTTGATTTCGAGTGCGATGTCGATGAGTTGGTCTTCTTGGCCGCCGATGAGTTTGCGTTGGCCGGCGCGGTGTAGGAGTTGGTGGGCGGGCACGCCGTAGCGTTCGGATTGGCGGATGGCGTGTTTGAGGAAGCTGGAGTAGACCCCGGAGTAGCCCATGATCAGGGCGTTGCGGTCCAGCAGGCACTCGGCGGGCATGGCCGGGGCGACGACTTCTTCGGCGGCGTCGGCGATGTCGAAGAAGTCGATGCCGGTTTTGACGCCGATCTTGTCGAACACCCCGATGAGCGCCTCTACGGGGGCGTTGCCCGCCCCGGCGCCGAACCGGCGGCACGAGCCGTCGATCTGCTTGGCGCCCGCGCGGACGGCCTCGACGCTGTTGGCCACCCCGAGGCCGAGGTTCTCATGCCCATGAAAACCGACCTGGGCGTCCTCGCCGAGCTCGGCGACCAGCGCGGCCACCCGGTCGCGCACCCCTTCGAGCACCAGCGCCCCGGCCGAGTCGACCACGTAGACGCATTGGCAGCCCGCATCGGCCATGATGCGGGCCTGTTGCGCGAGTTTCTCCGGGGAAATGGTGTGGCTCATCATCAAGAACCCGACGGTTTCTAGGCCCAGTTCGCGGGCCAGGCCGAAGTGCTGAATCGACACGTCGGCCTCGGTGCAATGGGTGGCGATCCGGCAGATCGACCCGCCGTTGTTCTGGGCCTCCTTGATGTCCTCCTTGGTGCCCACCCCGGGCAGCATCAAAAACGCGATCTTGGCCTCTTTGGCGGTCTGGGCGGCCAGCTTGATCAGCTCCTGCTCCGGGGTCTTGGAGAACCCGTAGTTGAAGCTCGACCCGCCCAGCCCGTCGCCGTGGGTGACCTCGATGACCGGCACCCCGGCGGTGTCCAGGGCGGCCACGATCGCCCCCACCTCGTCTTTGGTGAACTGGTGGCGCTTGTGGTGCGAGCCGTCGCGCAGCGACGTGTCGGTCAGCCGGACATCCCAGATCGGGTTGAAGAAAATCTCCTGCGTGCTCATGCCTGCGCTCCTCCCGCCGTCCCTCCAGCGGCCGCCGCCAAGGATTCCTTGGCGATCTCCTCGCCGACCTTGGTCGCCGCGGCGGTCATGATGTCCAGGTTGCCCGCATAGGGGGGCAGGTAATCGCCGGCGCCCTCGACCTCGACGAACGTGGTCACCACCGCCTGCCCGCCCGAGTTGAGCGAGGGCTCGTCGAACTGCGGCTCGTTGAGCAGCCGATAGCCCGGCACATAGGTCTGCACCTCGGCCACCACATCGTGAATCGACTTGGCGATCGCGTCGCGGTCGGCGTCCTCGGGAATCGCGCAGAAGATGGTGTCACGCATGATCATCGGCGGATCAGCCGGATTCAAGATGATGATCGCCTTGCCACGCGCGGCGCCGCCGATGGTTTCCACGCCCCGGCTGGTGGTCTTGGTGAACTCATCGATGTTGGCCCGCGTCCCCGGACCCGCCGACACCGACGCCACCGACGCCACGATCTCGGCATACGGCACCTCGACGACCCGGCTAACCGCATAGACGATCGGAATGGTCGCCTGCCCCCCGCAGGTGATCATGTTGACATTCGGCGCGTCCAAGTGCTGACGCAGGTTCGCCGGCGGGATCACCGCCGGGCCCACCGCCGCCGGGGTCAAATCGATCGCCCGAATACCCGCCGCCTCGTACCTCGGTGCGGCATCGCGGTGCACGTAGGCACTCGTCGCCTCGAACACCAGATCGGGCTTCTCCGACTGAGCCAACAACCAGTCCACCCCCTCGTGGGTGGTCTGCAACCCCAACTTGCGCGCCCGGGCCAGCCCCTCACTGTCGGGGTCGATGCCCACCATCCACCGCGGCTCCAACCAGTCCGACCGCAACAACTTATACAACAGGTCAGTACTGATGTTTCCCGACCCGACAATGGCCACACTCGCCTTAGCCGGCATGACGCTCCTCTTATTCGAACGACAAACGAACAGAACCCAGCCCGGTGAACTCGGCCACGAACTCGTCGCCGGCGTGCGCGTCGATCGCGCGCGTGCACGATCCCGGCAGCACCAGGTCCCCTTTGCGCAACCGCACGCCGAAGCCCTCCACCTTGCGCGCTAGCCAGGCCACCGCGGTGACCGGGTTGCCCAGCACCGCATCGGTGCGGCCCTTCGCGACGACCTCACCGTTGCAGTGCAGCACCGCATCGATGCCCTTGACGTCGACCTCGCACGGGGAGACACGCGCCTGGCCCAGCACGAAGCCCGCCGACGACGCGTTGTCGGCGATGGTGTCGCACAACTCGATCTTCCAGTCGGTGATCCGCGTGTCGATCAACTCGATCGAGGGCACCAGCGCCTCGGTGGCCGCCAGCACGTCCTCCTCGGTGCAGTCGGCCCCCGGCAGGTCGGCGTTCAGCAGGAAACCCACCTCCACCTCCACCCGCGGCCACAGATACCGGCTCGCCCTGACCGGGGTGTCTTCGAACAACTGCATCTCGTCCAGCAAATGCCCGTAATCCGGCTCGTCAACCCCCATCATCTGCTGGATCGCCTTCGACGACAGGCCCACCTTGTGCCCCAACACCCGAGCCCCCTCCGCGACCCGCTGACGGATATTGATCAGCTGAATCTCATACGCGTCCACAACATCAATGTCCGGGTGAACAGCGGTCAGCGGAGCGATCGGTGAGCGGCTCCGCTCAGCCTGCGCCAACTGGACAGCCAGCTGGTGGCGTAATTCCCTGCTAAGCACGAGAACTGGTTCCCTCAGCATTTGCAGGTGAAGTCATTGCCTTGGCGTCCATCCCGCCGAGTGGGCCGGTCCCGATCTCGGCGTTATGGGCATGCGCGAAGTGGTGAAGACCGAAGACAGCGTCCATGCCATTGCGTAATCCCATGTGGTCTTCGCATTGGTTGACCGCCCGCTTGGCCAGCGCGAGCCCGAATTGGGGCATCGCCGCGATACGCGTTGCAAGGCCGAAGGTTTCACCGCGTAGCTGCGACCGTGCGACGACCCGATTGACCATACCGATTTCGTAGGCGCGCTGCGCGCTGAACCTCTCACCTGTGTAGAGGATCTCCTTGGCAAACCTGGGCCCGAGCACCCAAGGGTGTGCGAAGTATTCGACGCCCGGAATACCCATGCGCACAACGGGATCGCTGAAGAAGGCATCATCGGCGGCCACGATCAGGTCACAGGCCCAGGCGAGCATCAGACCACCGGCCACACACGCGCCTTGCACCATCGCAATAGTGGGCTTCGGGATTTCGCGCCACCTTCGGCACATCCCAAGATAAACCTCTGTCTCCCGCGCAAAACGTTGGTCGCCGCCTGGCTTGTCGACGTGGTCCCACCACAACACCGCCCGATTTTCATAGCGCACGTTGTGGTCACGTTCGGGGGTGCCGATATCGTGACCGGCGCTGAAGTGCTCGCCGGCACCCGCTAACACGATCACCTTGATTTCGTCATCGTTCACTGCGCGCCTAAACGCAGCATCCAGGGCGTAGGTCATCGCCGAATTCTGCGCATTGCGGTAGCGCGGACGGTTCATGGTGACCACAGCGACTCCGGAGGTCACTGCATAGGTGACCACCTCGTCTACATCAGGCGTGTCCATGTTGATGCCTTCCGTCATCACGCATTCCGGTTCTGACCATCATCAGCGCAGTCGGCCCGCAGACAGGTGGTCGGTGTCCATACACCGGGAGTCATCTCGCTCACAGCTGATAGATCCAAGCCGGCCGCTCAGTGCAGGGCTGTCCACGCAACTCGGAACGTCCCGACTGTCGGGACGGCCGATCCGGTACAAGCACCCTGATCCCGTAGCTTCAACGCTATGCGCTACTCATGCCGCTTCGAGCGGACATGCGCGGCGCCAGCGCCGGTCGTCTACGACTTGCTCACTGACGTCGCGCGATGGCCGCAGTGGTTAGACGGTGTACGGACCGCCGACTGGGAGTACCCAGGAACGGCCGGCTCCCGGATAGGGGCTATCCGCCGAATCATGTTGAGAGGCTTAACCATGCGGGAGAAGGTCCTCATTGCCGATCGGCCGCACCACCACGCCTATGCCATCCTGTCGGGAATCCCCGTCACCGATCACCGCGCCGATGTCCACATATCCACGACCTCTAGCGGATCTCGCATCGTGTGGAAGGCAACGTTTCGCCCACGGTTCCCGCTCACGGGACCGCTGATCTGGCTGATGCTGCGCGCGAGCATGCCCACGATGGTGACCGCTCTCGCCCGGGGAGCCGAAGCGCAGCCGACGTAGCCACCGTGCCGGTGATCATGGATTGCAACTGTCTCGTCTACAGGATCAAGATGGCCCAAAGCCGTGTACCGCCAGCTTCCTTGGTCGTTACACGCGGCCCGATGACGGGCTGGGTTCGGTGCCCCACTGGCGGCCGGATCCAGGCCGTTGTCTTCGCATCGCCGATCACCGCTACCGACACCTGCGGACCGGTGACCGAGAGTCGTTGATGTTAGCCACTCGCCGCGCACGGGAAAACATTAGGCTGCACGATCTACATGCGCACCAGGGTGAACGGGTACGTGTAAGTTCCCGCCGGCGACCCGTTACAGCCCGAGGAAAACGAGGAGTCCAACGAGCCAGCAAGCGTGGACGCATCCCATGCGTAGACGTCGTGCGTGGGTATCACGGGCCCGTAGTAGATGTCACCACAGCGCAGACCGTCGGGAACGTCGACACTCAAGGTATAGCGGCCATCGGCGAATCGAGCGCTGCCGTTGTACTCGAATGCCTTGGCTACCGGTTGGGGTATCGTGCTCACGCTGACACAGTCACCGCTGCACGACGAAATCGCCCAGATCCAGGTATGGAAGTCGTACCTGCCGGTGATCAAAAGCTGGTAATTGCCGGTTCGCATCTCCGCGTGGGCCACGGGCGCGAGCCCTAAGGCCGCCGGCGCCAGGCAGATGCCCAGTATGAGCGCCTTCACGTTCGTTCCATTCTGCTTGGGGCCGAGGATCAGACAACACGCCGTTACCCACCGCAATCGCGGACTGCTCTCGGCGGGGCCGCTGGGTTCGGCTCACATATGCGAGCCGCCGTCGACACGGACTTCGGTACCGGTGATGAAATAGGCGTCGGGAGAGCCCAGCATGGCCACCACGGCGGCTACGGCGTCCGGTCTGGCGAAGATCGCGCCGTCGGCCAGTGGAAGCACAGGCTGAACCTTGCCGAACAGGGAGAAGTCGACGTCAGCGGGCAGGCCCGGACCGATGCTCTGCTTCGATTCTCCTGTGCCATCAGTCATTCCGGAGGAAATCGATCCCGGCTGCACCGAGTTGAACCGGATTCCCTCTTTGCTGAACTCCATGGCCAACGCATGTGTCATCGCCTGAATTCCGCCCTTGGAAGCGGCGTAGGCCGACATATACGGGTGAGCAAAGGCCGCCGAGGTGGAGCTGAAGTTGACCACCGCTGGACCGACGCCCTCGCGTAGGGCCGGGATCGCCTCGCGGGTCATCAGGAAGGTGCCGACCAGGTTGATGCGGAGTACCTGCTCAAAATCGGCCGCGGTGGTGTCCAGGAAATGGGCTGAGCGCAGAATCCCCGCCGCGTTGACCAACGTGTCGAGACCTCCCAGCGCTGCGAGCGCCCGGCCGACACCGTCGCGGACGGACTGCTCGTCTCCGACGTCCAATGTCACCGTGGTGAGTCGGTCCGCATGCGTGTCGGCCTTGGCCACCGTGTCCTTCAACCCGGACTCGCTGATGTCGGCGGCCACAACTCGTCCGCCTTCCTCCAGCACGCGCAGCGCAGTTGCCTGTCCGATGCCTGAGCCACCCCCGCTGATCAAGACGCGGCGATTCGCATATCTCTGAGGACTGTTCACAACGGGGATGGTGCTCCGCGGAAGCGGCAATGTCAGCCGCATGTCCCGGTGGGTGGTCCTCTCCTCGGCGGGAACGGCCCGGTATGGACCCGGCTCGGGTGCCCTCGCGCGGGATCCGCAGCGATGGATAGGCGTCCCGGTAAGCGGGACATCGTGTGGTCCACGTCTCACCCGACTGGGAGGGTTCTGCTCGACGCAGCCCGGACCGATGTGGTGCAAGGCGTGACCCGAGCTGCGATGTCTGCTGTCGACGAGGTGAAGGAGCCACAGCCGGTGATCACGAAGGCGCCCGACCGTTGGTCGCCGGGGCTTTCGTCGTTTGGCGCCAAGCTGGCCGGGCCCATGCAGGCCATCGGGGGGCTGGCCGCGATGGCGGCCGATGCCGCGAAGTTCGCTGTCCGCAGGCCGTTTCAGGGACGAGAGTTCTTGGACCAGTCGTGGTTCGTCGCGCGCGTCTCGCTGATGCCGACGCTGCTGGTAGCCATTCCGTTTACCGTGCTGGTCAGCTTCACGCTCAATATCTTGCTGCGCGAGCTGGGTGCGGCCGACCTTTCGGGGGCGGGTGCGGCCTTCGGGGCGGTCACCCAGGTCGGTCCCCTGGTCACTGTGCTGATAGTGGCCGGCGCCGGCGCCACGGCGATGTGCGCCGATCTGGGCTCGCGCACCATCCGTGAAGAGATCGACGCTTTGGAAGTGTTGGGAATCAATCCCGTTCAGCGCTTGGTGACCCCGCGCATGCTGGCGTCGGGACTGGTGGCACTGCTGCTCAACAGCGTCGTCTGCATCATCGGCATTCTGGGTGGCTACACGTTCTCGGTGTTCGTCCAGGACGTCAACCCGGGTGCATTCGCAGCGGGCATCACGCTGCTGACCGGGGTGCCCGAATTGATCATTTCCTCGGTCAAAGCGCTGCTGTTCGGTCTGATCGCCGGCCTGGTGGCCTGCTACCGCGGGCTGACGATCACCGGTGGCGGCGCCAAAGCTGTGGGCAACGCCGTCAACGAGACTGTGGTATACGCGTTCATGTCGCTGTTTGTCATCAACGTCGTGGTGACGGCTATCGGTATCCAGATGACGGCGAAGTAGGCAGACGGTGACACTGCGAGCGGCATATCCGGGCCTGACCCGAGAAATCAACAGACCGGTCACCGCGCTGGCCGGCATCGGTGACCACGTCGCGTTCTACGGGAAAGCGATCGCCGGGGCACCGTTTGCGGCCACCCGCTATCGGCGAGAAATCATCCGCTTGATCGCCGAAATCAGCATGGGCGCTGGCACCCTGGCGATGATCGGCGGGACAGTGGTCATCGTCGGGTTCCTCACCTTGGCGACGGGTGGGACGCTGGCCATCCAGGGATACAGCTCGCTGGGCAATATTGGCATCGAGGCGTTGACCGGCTTTTTGGCCGCGTTCATCAACGTCCGTATCTCGGCGCCGATTGTCGCCGGCATCGGCTTGGCAGCCACCTTCGGCGCCGGCGTGACCGCCCAACTGGGCGCCATGCGCATCAATGAGGAAATCGATGCGCTCGAAAGTATGGGGATCCGCCCCGTTTCGTACCTAGTGAGCACACGGATCGTCGCCGGGATGCTGGCGATCACGCCGCTGTACTCGATCGCGGTCATCTTGTCGTTTGTGGCCAGCCAATTCACCACCGTGGTCGTGCTGGGGCAATCCGGGGGGCTCTATGGTCACTACTTCTCGACGTTTCTGAACCCAACCGACCTCTTGTGGTCATTTCTGCAGGCGATCCTGATGGCCTTGGCCATCCTGTTCACCCACACCTACTACGGCTACTTCGCCAGCGGGGGACCCTCGGGTGTCGGGGTCGCAGTGGGCACTGCGGTGCGCACTTCCCTGATCATCATCGTGTCGGTCACCCTGCTGGTTTCGCTGGCCATTTACGGCGCCAACGGCAATTTCAACTTGTCGGGCTAGGGGAAGAAGGCTGATGTGGAACAACGCTGTTCGCCCCTTGCTGGGGCTGGCCACCGTCGGTGTGATCGGCGCGATCGTCGCGGCCACCATCGTGTTGTTCGAAGGCGGTGCCATCGAGTCGGTGCCGGTCACGGTGCTGTCGCCCCGGGCGGGACTGGTGATGAACCCCGACGCCAAGGTGAAGCTGCATGGTGCACAAGTGGGCAAGGTCTCCTCGATCGACAACCTGCCCGACGGCCGGGCCGCGATTCACCTGGCGATCAACCCATCCTGGCTGCATCTGATTCCCGCCAATACCGGCGTCGACATCGAATCCACGACCGTCTTCGGGTCGAAATTCGTGCAACTCATTCCGCCGCCCGATCCCTCCCCCCAGTCGCTGAAGGCGGGCCAAATCCTTGACTCCGAGCATGTCACCGTCGAAATCGACACCGTATTCGAGCAATTGGTGTCGGTGTTGTCGCAGATCGAACCCGAGAAGCTCAATGAGACCCTTGGCGCCCTCGCGCAAGCGTTCAGCGGCCGCGGTGACAAACTCGGACACACCTTGGCCGATCTGGACACCCTGTTGACCAAAATCGACCCGAGCCTGACCTCCCTGAGCCACGAACTCTCGGTGGCCCCACAGGTGCTCAACGCCTACGCCGACGCGGCCCCCGACCTGGTCAAGACAACGCAAAATGCGACCCGGCTGAGCGACACCGTGGTCGACCGGCAGCGTGATCTGGACACCGCGCTCATCAGCGCGATCGCGCTGGCCGACATCGGAAACGACGTCCTGGCCGGCAACGCGCAGGCGTTCACTGCCGTCCTTCACCTGCTGGTCCCCACCACGAACCTGACCAACAAATACAACCAGGCCATCACCTGCGCCCTGGCTGGCCTCAAGCCGCTGGCCACCGGTCCGCCCCTGCCCGTGCCGGGTGTCCTTTTGCTGGATTCATTTCTGCTGGGCACCGAACGCTACCGTTACCCGCAGAACCTCCCCAAGGTCGCGGCGACGGGCGGTCCGCAATGCATGGGACTACCGGACGTGGGCTTCGGGCACCGCCCGCCCTACCTGGTCACCGACATTGATGCCAACCAGGCGCAGTACGGAAATCAGGGAATCCTGTTGAACTCCAATCGCCTTAAGCAATGGCTGTTCGGACCGATCGACGGGCCGCCGCGCAACACCCCACAGATCGGGATGCCGGGATGACGGGCTCGGTTGGGACGACCGTCAAGTTGGGGGTGTTCGCGGTGGTGACCATTGTGCTGACGGCCGCCCTGTTCGCCATCCTCGGGCAGTACCGCACAGGTTCGACATATGGCTATTCCGCGGTGTTCAGCGACGCCTCCAGCCTGAAGACCGGTGATTCGGTGCGTGCCGCCGGGATCCGGGTCGGCACAGTCAACAATGTTGCGCTGCAATCGAATAACGCGGTGCTGGTGAGTTTCGACGCGAACCGCGAGGTCAGGCTCACTACCAGCACGCGGGTCGCCGTGCGTTACCTCAACCTGGTCGGGGATCGCTACCTTGACCTGCTCGACGCGCCCGGTTCCGCCGGGATCCAGCCGCCCGGCTCGCGGATTCCGATAAGCCGCACCGAGCCGGCGCTGGATCTCGATTTGTTGTTGGGTGGGCTCAAACCGGTGATTCAGGGCCTTAACCCTCAATCGGTGAACGCGCTGACCAACTCATTGATCCAGATTCTGCAAGGCAGCAGCGGCGATGTGGAGTCGTTGTTCACCAAGACCGCATCGTTCTCCAACGCCCTGGCCGACAACGGGCAAGTGGTGCAGCGATTGATCGACAATCTCAACGAGGTGGTCGCCACGGTGGCCAAGGACGGCAGCAAATTCTCGGCGACGGTCGAGCGCCTCGAGCGGCTCATCACCGACTTGTCGGCCGACCGCGATCCGATCGGAGACGCCATCACCGCGCTCGACAAGGGAACCGCATCATTAGCCGACCTGCTTACCCAGGCCCGTCCGCCGCTGGCCGGCACCGTCGACCAACTCAATCGGCTCGCTCCGCTGCTCGACAATGACAAGGCGCGGCTGGACCTCGCGCTGCAGAAGGCTCCAGAAAACTACCGCAAGCTCGTGCGGCTGGGCGCCTACGGAAGCTTCATCAACCAGTACCTGTGCGGCATCTCCATTCGCGTCACCGACCTTCAGGGCCGCACGGCCGTCTTCCCGTGGATCACCCAAAACACCGGACGATGCGGGGAACCCTGATGCTGAAATATCGCGGCGCACAACTTATCCGGGCCGGATTCATCGCGTTCGTGCTGGTCACGCTAGTCATCATCATCGGCCTGCACCCCCAACAGCTGTTGTCGATGGCCACCTCCATTCGGTACCAGGCGCTGTTCACCGAGGCCGGAGGCCTAACTGCAGGCAACGACGTCCGAGTGTCGGGCGTGAAAATGGGAACGGTCTCCGACGTCACGCTCAGCCATGGCAAAGCATTGGTGACGTTTAGCCTCGACGCCAAGGTGCACCTGGGATCGAGCACGACGGCCCACATCAGGACGGGTACCCTGCTGGGTGCGCGGATGCTGGCCTTGGAGCCCGCAGGCACCGGCCGCATGCACGCCTCCGATGTCATCCCGGTACATCGGACGTCCTCCCCATACTCCCTGACCGACGCCGTCAGCGACTTCACCGCCAACACCGCCGCGACCGACACCGGCGCGCTCAACGCATCCCTGGACACCTTGGCCGAGACGATCGAGCGGATCACACCACGACTGGGGCCCACGTTCGACGGCCTGAGCAGACTGTCGCAATCGTTGAACAGCAGGAATGAATCGCTGGCCCATCTGCTCAAAAGCGCCGCCGACGTCACCGGCATCCTGTCGGAACGCAGCCAGCAGGTCAACACCATGTTGCTCAATGCCAACGACCTGCTCGGAGTTCTGAACCAGCGTCGCTACGCGATCGTCAACCTGCTGGCCAACACCTCGGCGCTGGCCCAGCAACTCTCGGGCATGGTGGCAGACAACGAGAAAGAACTGGCGCCCACGCTGACCAAACTCAACTCGGTCACCGCGATGCTGGAGAAAAACCGCGACAACATCGCCAAGGCGATCGTCGGACTCGCCAAATACCAAGTAACCCAAGGTGAATCGGTCAACAACGGCTTCTATTACAACGCATTCGTCGGCAATCTGATCCCGGCGCAGGCCCTGCAACCGTTCCTGGACTACGCGTTCGGATTCCGGCGAGGCGTCAATGCGGGTCAACCACCCGACAATGCCGGCCCGCGCGCGGAATTCCCCTGGCCGCACAACGGCATTCCCGGAGGACGATGATGGCGACCGGGGCGAACAAGGCGTGGTACACCAAGGCGCTACTGGTGACATTGGTGGGACTTGTCGCTGCGGGAACGGCCTTCGTGGTACATGCCGAGGTCTTCGGGCCCAAGATGATTACCGCATACTTCAGCTCCGCGACCGCCATCTACCCCGGCGACGAGGTACGCGTGGTGGGGGTCAAGGTGGGCACCATCAAGTCCATCGAACCCCAAGGGACCCAGGCCAAGATGACACTGGCCGTCGACCGTGATGTGCCGATCCCGGCCGACGCCAAGGCCGTAATAGTGGCACAGAACCTGGTGGCGGCACGGTATGTGCAGCTGACCCCCGCGTACGAAGCCGCGGGAACCGGCGGTCCGACGATGGCCGATGGGGCGGTGATCGGCGTGGAGCGAACCGCGGTGCCCGTCGAGTGGGATCAGGTCAAAACGCAACTGATGCGGCTGGCCACCGAATTAGGTCCCGCAAGCGGCCTTTCCACCAGCTCGCTCGGGCACTTTATCGACAGCGCAGCCAATGCCATGGCCGGCAACGGCGACAAGCTCAGGCGGACAATCACCGAGCTGTCTCAAGTTGGGCGCATCCTCGCCGGCGGTAGCGGCAACATCGTCGATATCATCAAAAATCTCCAGATCTTCGTTACCGCGCTGCGCGACAGCAACGTCCAGATCGTCGAATTCCAAGACCGCCTCGCCACGGTGAGCAGCGTCGTGGACGGCAACCGGTCAGACCTGGACGCCGCGCTTACCAACCTGTCCTCGGCGGTCGGCGAGGTGCGCCGATTCATCGCCGGAAGCAGAGACCAGACCGCAGAGCAGATTCAACGACTGGCCAACGTGACGAAAAACCTCGCCGACAACCGCATGGCGGTGGAAAACCTCCTGCACGTGGCGCCCAACGCAATCGCCAACGGGTACAACATCTACAGCCCGGACTCCGGAACGGCACGAGGAGCCTTCGCCATGTCGAACTTCGCCAATCCGGTGGCACTGGTGTGCTCGGCGATCGGCGCGGTCAAGAATGCCACCGCGTCCGAGACGGCGAAGCTGTGCGCCCAATACCTCGGCCCCGCACTGCGTTTGATCAACTTCAACTCCCTGCCGATCCCGTTCAATGCCTATCTGGCCAAATCGCCGAGCCCGGACAACCTCGTCTACTCGGATCCGAACCTGATGCCCGGCGGGCCGGGCGGAGTCCCCCCCATCCCGACCGATCCACCCGCGGTGTCGGCGTACACCGGCGCGGGCGACATACCACCCCCTCCGGGATGGGAATTGCCGCCGGGTCCCCCGGGAATCTACGCCCCCAACGGATTACCCGCGGACCCTTCGCCAGCGCTGTTCCCCCGCGCGCCAATCCCACCGGGAGTGCCCCGGCCAGCCCCAGCGGCCCCCGGCCCGGCCAACCTGCAGGACATGCTGCTGCCGGCTGGTCCGCAGCCACCGCTGCCGGCCGCACCGCAGCCCGCCGGAGGCACACCATGACCGGATCGCGATCAACGCGTCGTCTCGCAGCGATCGCGTCATGGGTGGCGTTGACGGCAACCGGATGCGCCTTCGATGGTCTCAATTCACTGCCTCTGCCCGGCACTGTCGGACACGGCCAGGATGCGGTGACCTACCACGTTCAAATCGCTAACGTCGGTACGCTGGAATCTAATTCGCCGGTCATGATCAACGACGTCGTCGTTGGCAGCGTGGGCAAGATGACGCTGCGCGACTGGCACGCCGACGTGGATATCTCGGTGCGTCCCGACGCCGTGGTGCCGGCCAACGCTATCGCCAGGATCGGCCAGACAAGTCTGTTGGGCTCGATGCACCTGGAACTGAACCCCCCACCGGGCGTGCCCGCGGCCGGCAGGCTCGCACCCGGGGCGACCATCGGTCTGCAACGCTCCTCGACCTATCCGTCCACCGAGCAGACCCTGTCCTCGCTGTCAGTTGTCGTCAACGGTGGGGGACTGGGCAAGGTCGGAGGCCTCATCAACGAGTTCAACGCGGCACTGGGCGGGCGCGAGGACAAGATCCGCGATCTGCTGACGCATTTGAACGACTTCGTCGGTGTTTTGGATTCCCAGCGTGATGACATCAACGCATCCATCGCGGCGTTGAACACCCTGGCCGGCACCCTGGCCGGACAGAGCGGCGTCATAACCCAAGCACTGCAACGGATTCCGCCCGCACTGGACGTTCTGATCAAAGAGCGGCCCAGGATCACGACCGCGCTGGAGAAATTCCGGGTGTTCAGCAACACCGCCACAGGTTTGATCAATGCCACGCACGCCGATCTGGTCGCCAACCTGAAAAACCTGGAGCCGACGGTGCGCGCACTCGCCGACGTCGGCCCCAGCCTGGACACCGTCTTGGCCTTCGTGCCGGCCTACCCCTACCCGCAGAACTTTATTGACCGCGCGATCCGGGGCGACTATTTGAACGAGTTCATCACCTTCGACTTCACCATCCCGCGGCTGAAGAGGGGACTGCTGCTGGGCACACGATGGGGGCAGGAAGGAGCCACGCTGGTGCCCGCTCCGGGAGACCCCTGGTATGCCACCTTCACCAAGGATCCGCTCAACGCCCCCCTCACGGCCCCGCCCAACGCGGTGGCCACGCCGCCCATGGCCGGTCCGCCAACGCCAGCCGGCGCCCCGGTGACCACCCAACAGCTCAGCCAGCCACCGATCCCGGCGCCGACCGACTTCGTGCCACAGGATGTGGGGGACCGCTGATGTTGACGCGCTTCGTCCGAATTCAGCTGACCATCTTCACCATCGCGTCGGTCATCGGGATGACCGTGATGATCGTCGAATACCTGCAAGTGCCCACCCTGCTGGGCGTCGGCCGCATGCGCGTCACGCTGGAATTGCCGGGCACCGGCGGACTCTACCCGTTTTCCAACGTGACCTATCGAGGAGTGGAGGTCGGAAAAGTCACCGACGTGCGGCCCACCCGCGCTGGCGCCGTGGCCACACTGTCGCTGAACACCAACCCGAAAATCCCGGCGGATCTGCGCGCAGAGGTGCTCAGCGTGTCGGCGGTCGGAGAGCAATATGTGGACCTGCAGCCAGCGACGGCGGCCGGACCTTACCTACACGACGGCTCCGTCATTCCCGCAGCACGTACCTCGATCCCACAGGCCGTCGGACCGATGCTGGATCAGGTCAGCGCACTGATCAACAGCGTCCCCAAGACCAAGATCAGCGGCCTGCTCGACGAAACGTTCAAGGCCTTCAACGGATCCGGGTACGACGTCGGGTCGCTGCTGGACTCCTCGTCACAACTCATCGGCGACGCCAACGCCAACGCCGAGCGGTCACGCACCCTCATCGACGACAGCCGGCCCCTGCTCGACGGCCAGGCGCAATCTGGCGACGCCATCCGCACGTGGGCACGCAGCCTCGCCGGCATCAGCCAACAACTGGTCACCGACGACGCCCACACCCGGACTCTGCTGCGGGCGGCACCAAGCGCCGCCGATGAGGCGTCACGCCTGTTCAACCAGGTCAAGCCGACGCTGCCGATGCTCCTGGCGAACCTCACCACGCTGGGCCAGGTCGGTGTCACGTATCACCCCTCCCTCGAGCAGCTGCTGGTGTTGCTGCCGCCCACCATCGCCTCCACTCAGTCCTACGGCGCACCCAAGAACAATCCCACCGGATACTCCCTGGGCGACTTCACCCTCACCATCGGTGACCCGCCCGCCTGCACGGTCGGGTTCTTGCCGCCGTCGTCGTGGCGGTCACCAGAGGACACCACGGTGATCGACACTCCCGACGGCCTGTACTGCAAACTGCCGCAGGATTCACCCATTGGGGTGCGCGGCGCCCGGAACTACCCGTGCATGGGCCATCCCGGCAAGCGCGCGCCCACGGTCGAAATCTGCAACAGCGACAAACCTTTCGAGCCGTTGGCGATCCGCCAACACGTCCTGGGTCCCTACCCCCTCGATCCCAACCTCGTCGCGCAGGGCGTCCCACCCGATGACCGCGTCACCTTCGGAGACCAAATCTTCGGACCACTCGAGGGCACCCCGCCGCCGCCAGCGGCCGGCCCCGCGTGCCGCGCCGAGTGCCTACACACCCCAGCGGGCCGGCCCATCGGTTGCCGTCGCAACCTATGACCCGCGAACCGGCCGGTACGCCACCCCCGACGGCACCGTATATCGCCAATCGGATCTGGTCTCTCACGCCGGCACGCGGTCCTGGAAAGACCTCTTCCCCACATGAGCAGGCGCACACACCCAGGTCTCCAGACCGCAGCCCTCATCGGCGCCGTCGTGATCGCGTCGCTAAGCACTGCGCCCCCGGGCAGCGCGGCCGGCGACTGGGGCCTGAACGGCACCTACACCGCAACATCCAACGGGGAGTGGGCCAAGACCAACGAAATCTTTCACAATGAGGCCAGCATCCGAAGCATCTGGACGATCAATACGACGTGCAGCTATCCCACCGAATGCACCGGCACGGTAGTCAGTGACTGGGGCTGGCGGGCACCGATCTATCAAACCGGCGGTGTCTGGTTCGTCAAGCACATCGTCGACAACTGGCAGCCCTGCCCGGACGGAACCGCGGCTCAGGGATTCCAGGTCTTCAGGTTCGCTCCCACCAACCCCGACGGAGATGCCGTCGATCCAACCTCGCCCGTTCTCACCGGCGCCGACGAGACGACCGGCGTCAGCGGCGCCTGCGGACGAAGTAAGACGTGGTTCATCAGCATGCCGTTCAAGCTCGTCAAGGCGGGGTGAGGGGTCGAGAATGAAACTGTCCATACCCCGGCAGCACGCGGGTCTTGTCGCATCCCCACGTTTCAAAACTCTTGCGGTGCGAGCGATCCTGCCCGCAGCCATGGCGGTGACGGCCCTTGTGGCTTGCACACCCCATGTGTGGGCCGCACCGTCCGCATGTGACAACCCATCCTGCGTCCCGGGTATCACCGGAGGTGTCGTGCTGGGCGCGCCGTGCCCGGATACCACCCACTTCGTGTTCGGCACCACCTCGTGGGGCCGGTTGGTCTTCTGCGGATCTCCGCGGCGCTATGAACCGCGGTACTTCCGTTCGCCCTCGATGTGGGGAATCAAAGACGAGAACTCCAACTGCGAGGGCTTCGAAAACTCGGTCGCACAAGCCCCCGATGGCCTGTTCCTCACATGCCTGTCTGTCGACGGTGCACCCCGCTGGGTTCGTGGCGACACCTAAATCACCCCACGTGACGGTGGCGAACAATATGCTCAGGCGTCCCGCGCAGTCCCTAGCCGGGCTGGCGGCGACAATCGTCGTCGCGACCGTCGCAGCCGCGACGCCGGTTACCCGCGCTGACGAGCCGGTGCTGCACCACGTCACCTACACCGTTACCGCGCAGCGCCGCGTCACCGCAGACATCTACTTCCGCGACGCCGATCCACCCGACTGGGCCGAATACAGCCACGACCCCTACCGCTTCAGCCCAAAGGTCGAGGCCGACGTGGGTCCAGATACGCGGTGGACCCGGGACGTCTGGTTGGCAGCTCCCGATCAATGGGCGATGGTCGTGGCCACCAGCGGATCGTCGCTGGCCACGGCGGACTTTCACTGCGCACTCGCCGTGGACGGGACAGTCGTGGCCACCAACAACGGCGCCAAAGGCGCATTGTGTTCGGTGCGTCACTGGTAACTCGGCGCTCGGAAGGCGCCGAGGTGAATGCTCACTCAGCGGGAACTGCGGTCCAAGACCGCGCCGCACGACGCTACCTTGTGCGCTACTAGCCGCTTGTATCAACCAATCGCCCGGCCAGCTTCGCTCGCACACGGCGGAAACGGAGAGAGCACGGCAATGCCTGCCGCTAATTCGCCCCTGAAACGGGACGCGAGTCCTCTCGATGTCACCTCAGAGCGGCCCGTCGATGCTCAGCTCATCGAGGCAGCGGAGGCAGATGCTGCCGAAGCCGAAGCGCTCGCCGCCGCTGCCCGGGCCCGCGTCCAGTCCATGCGGCAACGCCAACAGACAGAAGCAACCGACACCGCATCGGCAGAAATCGCTGAGACCCCCGCCGACGATACGTCGGCAACTCCCGCGGATGACGTCGCCGATCCGGACATCACCGATGCCACTGAACTGCCCAATCGAAGTAGCAAGACCCGACGGGAGAGGAAGACACACTTCCACCGCCCGAAACGGACCACAATGGTGGCCGCTGTCGGGATGCTCTGCACCGCAGCGCTTCTCGCCGCAAGCGCTGTCATGGTCCGACACCACGATCAGCTGCTGGGCAAGCAACAGCGCGCGGCGGAATTCACAGCCGCCGCACGACAAGTCGTCGTCACTCTGATGTCGATTAGCGCCGACACCGCCAAAGACGACGTACAGCGCATCATCGACAGCTCGACCGGCCAGTTCAGAGATGACTTCCGCGGCGCAGCCGCGGAGTTCGTCAAAGCCGCGCAGACTGCGAAGGTCTCGACCAAGACGACCGTGCAAGCCGCGTGCCTGGAATCCATGACCGAGGACACCGCAGTCGTGGCCGTTGCCGCCAGCTCCACGCTCTCCAATACCGCCGGCGCCCCCGAGCAGCCGCGTTCCTGGCGGCTCAGCGTCAAACTGGCCCGAGACGGCGGGAAAATCAAGATGTCAAGCATGGAGTTCATCCCATGACCATCGGGCAGCTCGAAAACCACGACCTCAACGTGGAATTAACCGCCGCAGCGGTCGGCGAGGACCAACGCAAGGACATTTGCGGTCACGATCAAATGCCGCCGGCAGACCACAACGCCAAGACGCCCCGCACCCGGATACGGTGCGCACTATCGCATTGGCCGCTACTCATCATCGGTCTGCTATTGGTGGCGGCCGCCGGCGGAACCGCCACACTGTACTTCGGCCAATATCGACACGACCAGCAGACCAACGACGCTGCGGCAAAGGCGGTGATCAGTGCCGCAACCGAGGGAACCGTCGCGCTGCTGTCCTACACACCCGACAAACTGGAAAGCGACCTGGCTGGCGCAAAGTCACACCTGACCGGTGACTTCTTGACCTACTACGGAAAATTCGCCGATCAGATCGTGGCACCAGCAGCCAAGCAGAAAGCCGTCAATACCCAAGCAGCGGTCAAGCGCGCGGTCATCAGCGAACTGCGCCCAGAAACGGCCAGGGTGCTGGTCTTCCTCGATCAGACCACAACGAGCAAGGATCAACCTGAGCCGGTTCAGACCGCCAGCAGCGTCATGGTCAGTATGACCAAAAGCCATGGAAACTGGCTTATCTCGGCATTCGATCCCATCTAGAACTACCCTTGCTCCCCGGACGGGGTTGATTCCGCTGAACGAAACATTCATCATGCATAAGTTATCGGCCACGAGACAATGACCGGTGTCGCATTCTCAATGAGGAGATGATTGATGGCCACCCCTGAGACCCCGTCCCGCTACACCGTGATTTCTGCCGATACCCACGCCGGCGCCGACCTCCTCGAGTACAAGCCGTATCTCCCGAAGACTTTCCACGACGACTTCGACGCGTGGGCCAAGACGTATGCCAGTCCTTTCGACGACTTGATCATCGCCACCGCAAAGCGGAACTGGCACCACGAGTTGCGTATTTCCGAGATGGACGCTGACGGGGTTGCAGCGGAGCTGTTGCTGCCCAACACCGTTCCGCCCTTCTTCCCGACGTCGCCCAACATCACCATCTCGTTGCCCCAGAACCGAGCAGAGTTCGAACACCGCTGGGCAGGCGTGCAGGCGCACAACCGATGGCAGGTCGATTTTTGTTCGCTGGCGCCCGCACGCCGGCGTGGACTGATCCAGGTATTCCCCAACGACGTCGATGCCGCGCTGGACGAAATCCGTTGGGGCAACGAGCAAGGCTGCTTCGGTGGAGTGCTGCTGCCCCCGGTGTCGCCGGGCGACCCCAATGTCGCCCCGCTGTTCCACACTCGATATGAGCCGATTTGGCAGCTGTGCAGCGAACTGGATCTGACGATCGTGCAGCATGGCGGCCCGGGAAGTCCGGCAATGCCCATGGATCAGCCGGCATCCAACGCCGTGCTCATCACGGAAATGGCGCTGTGGGCCCAGCGCAGCCTGGGACATCTCATCCTGGCCGGGGTTTTCGAGCGTCACCCCACGCTAAGGTTCGCGCCCACCGAGCAGGGCACACTGTGGGTGCAGCAGCAACTGATGACGCTCGATGCGATGGTGCCGACGATGAAATCCGAAGCCGGCAACCGCACGTACGGCATGTTCGGTGGCTCCTCAGTCGACGGGCTTACCCTCACGCCGAGTCAGTACGCTCAGCGGAACTGCTACCTGGCCAGCGAATTGGCGCCCTTCGAATCAGTGATGATCGATTTCATGGGTGCGGACCACATCCTGTGGGGAAGCGACTACCCGCACGAGGAGGGCTTCGCTCCTCAATCGAGGCTGGCCATCCGGTGGGCGCTACACAACAGATCAGAAAGCGAGTGCCGAAAAATCCTCGCCGACAACGCGGCTCGGCTTTACCGATTCGACCTCGTTGCTCTGGCGCCGATCGCAGCTGAGATCGGGCCGACCGTGGCCGAAGTGCATACGCCCCTTGACGACACCGGCTACCGTGCCCCGGCCGCGTTCGGCTACCGCCCATTCGAGGGCGGACTCGCGTTGAAGCGCCTCGCTCCCCAACGCCAGTAAACGCACTCTCATCCGAGAGTCTCGGATCCGAGTGCACAAAACTTGCCTGGGGCTAGACCCGCTCCACCGGAGCAAGCGGGCTTCTAAAGCGCGCTGTTCAGATGGCACTCTAAGATTTGACTCAAGCGCAACTTCCCAGATCTTATGCGGCAGCTGTTTCGCCTTAGACCCATGGATCAGAGGTGGTGATGGGGGCAGCCCGGCGCAACCGTACGGTTCTAGGATCCGCCATCAAGATGAGGAAATCCGGTCCGCCATTTTGCTGAGAATTCTGCAAACCCGAAGGTAGAACGCTCGCAATCCGCCGGTCAGTCCGGGAAGCTACAAGTGCTCGCGTCGTTGTAGGTTCCCATTCCCGATGACGATGTCTCCGACGAGCGCAGTCCGGCTCCGCCGCCGGCGGCTACGCAGTCGACGACGGTGACAATGGGAACCGGCGCCGTCGTAAGCAGTCGGTGGACTTCATCGATCGATCCGGCAACCTAGTTGAGCTCGGCGGCCAAGTTCGCCACGTTAGCGAAGTGAACGAGGTCGCCGCCGGCGAAGAACCCGAACCCCTCGTTGCGGAGAACTGGCACTCGGTGGGTAGCGCCCATCACCATGCCGCGTCGAGGAGGGCGAGGACGTCTTCCTTGCTGACAGGTCGTCGGCTTGCTGCGACGGCGGCATCTCCCATGATGTGCTCGGCCAAAGCGGGCAGGGCGTCGCGGCTGCCTCCTGCTGCCGAGATGGTGTTGGTGACGTCGAGGCGGGTAACGAGGTCTCGAACAGCCGCGATGGCTTGCTGGGCAGCAGAAGCTTCGTCTAAGTCGTGTGTGTCGCGCCCCAGCGCTTCGGCGATGCGGCGCAGTTGCGGCGCGGTGAGCGCGGCGTTGAACTCCATGACGTGCGGCAACATGATGGCCGACGTTATGCCGTGGGTGATGTCGAATTGCGCGGCGAGTTGGTGTCCAATCCCGTGGGACAGACCCATGCCGACGTTGGTGGCGCCGAATATCGATAGCCAGCTGGCGAGTAGACAGTTGGTTCGCGACTGCGTGTCAGAGGGGTTGTTGGTGCTGCGCTCGAGGTTGGCGGCCAATAGGCGCAGTGCCTCGAGGCCGAGAGCATCTGCCATAGGCATGCTCTTCGCTGAAAGGATTCCTTCGACCGCATGGTCGACGGCACGAATTCCGGAGGCCGCCCACAACCAGGCGGGAGTGCGCCCCGCCACGTCGGGATCCAGGATGACCGCTTTCGGCGTGAGGCTTAGCCCGCTGTAGGCACATTTGGTGCGGGTGACCTCGTCGGTGACCCCGGCCAGCCCTGTGTGTTCCCCGCCGGACAGCGTGGTCGGAACCGCGATATGCGGGATGGTGCGTCCGGGGATGTCAGGGACGTCGTAAACATCGGGATAGGTGAAACGAACCCGGTATTTGTCGAAGTCCTCGGGTTTCGTGATGCCGGTTGCCAGGCACATCGCTACGGCTTTGGCGCAATCGATGGGGGTCCCGCCGCCGATACTGATCACGCTGTCAGCGCCACCGTCGCGTGCCATCGCGGCCGCCTCGAGAACGGCTGCCCTGGGCACGTGCTGCGGGACGCTGGCGTAGACGCCGACGAGGTTGGCGCCGAATTGGTCCCAAAGCGCTTGTCCGAGCTCTGTCGCGGCCAACGATCCCGACATGATGGCGACGGGCCGGCGCCCCCCGTGCGCGCCGACGATGTCGCTCAGCGTGTCGAATGACCCAGGGCCGTAGGTGATTTCCTCGACTCTGGGAACGGTAAATGTGCGTGCCATGGTGTACTCCTGGGCCGCCCATTTGCGGCGGCGATGGTATGGACTGGCTATGCCGGTGCCGCGGATAGAGACTGTCTGATTTGTGCGTTCAGGGGTAGCGGGGGCACCACGTCGATGACCACGTTTCCCCGCCTATCCCGGCCTCGACGACTTCGTGGGCTTGCGCGGTGCTCGCCGGCAGCGGCTCGACCTTGATATGTGGAACCAGACGGAAGCATGAATGCGGACACGGACTTCTCCGACACCCGGCTCCGGAACGGGCAGATCTACCAGTCCGAGCACCGCCCTAGCCGGACCGGTCCTCGTGTACGACACCGCGTGCATGTCTTGTCTCCATCGTCACCGTTCGCTACGCCCATCTTTACTAATTAGTAAGTATTAATCAAGCTCGGCTTGGCTCTGATCGGTGTGCGCGCATGTCAGACGGGTTGTCGTGAGGGCCGTCGGTGTCGGGTCGGCGGTGGTGGGAGCGTGGTTGTCGGCGTTGATCCTCAACGATCCCCTATTGGCAGGAGGCGTTTGAAAGTATCGTCTTTCAGGCGATTTCAGCTTCGATGCGCCGGCCGGTTTAGTTGGGTGGTGGTGGTTGGGGTTGGTAGGGGTCGTACCACCACCATTGGGCGCGTTCGCCGGTGGGTCCGGGGTACGGGGGGAGTGATCCGGCGCTGAGTTCTCGCCCGTCGCTCTCGCTGACTGTGAGTTGGTCGGCGGGTCCGGCGATGATGATGTGGCCTTGGTGGTGCAGCCGATGGTGGTACGGGCAGACCAGCACCAGGTTGGCCAACTCAGTTGGCCCGCCGTCTTCCCAGTGCCGGATATGGTGGGCGTGCAGGCCACGGGTGGCCCCGCAGCCCGGGACCGCGCACGTGCGGTGGCGGTGTTCGAGGGCGCGGCGCAGCCGCCGGCTGATCATGCGGGTGGTGCGCCCCGCGCCGATCGGTTGGCCGTCGCGTTCGAACCACACCTCGCAGGTGGCATCACAGCTCAGGTAGAGACGTTCGGCCTCGGTCAGCGCCGGACCCAGGTGCAGCGCGGCCGCGCGGTTTTCAACGTCGAGGTGCATCACCACCGTGGTGTGCTGCCCGTGGGGCCGGCGGGCGGTTTCGGCGTCCCAGCCGGCCTCGACCAGGCGCATAAACGCCTCCAGGGTGCCCGGCATCGGCGGCGCGGTCTCGGATGTATTCTCGCCGTCGCTATTGCCGCGGTCGTGTTTCCACTGCGCGATCAGCGCGTCGCGATGGGCGGCCAGCGCGGCGTCGAACTTCGCCGCCTCCACAGCCCCCAGCCGGATCCGCCAACAGCTGCCCTCCTCGCCTGTGGTTTTGGTGATAGAGGGCTGCGGACGCGGGTTCGGGTCGGGTTCGGGACGCGGTTCGAGCCGCACCGCGGTACGCAACTCGCTGACCGAGGCCGAGCGCGCCAACTGCTCGTAGTGCGCATCGGAGCCGTCGCTCGCGCGCGCGGCGATCACCCCGACCTGATCCAACGACAGCCGGCCCTCCCGCAGACCCTGGGCGCAGCGCGGAAACTCCTGGACCCGCCGCGCCACCGTGGTGAAGGTGTGAGCATTGGTCGAGGAGGTGCCCAGCTTCCAGGCCACCAACTGCGCCACCGAGCGCGCGCCGGTGATCCCGCACAATTCGTCACGCTCCATCTCGGCGACGATGTCCACGATGCGCCCATCGATGGCGTTGCGCTGACCGGCCAACTCCGACAACTCGGCGAACAACACCGCCAAGCGCTCCTTGGGGAGCATTGGCGCAGAATCCACCGAGGCCGCCGAAGTCATACCTGCATCATCGCAGCCCGGTACGACAACTTTCGGCCGCCGATCGCCCCGAGGCGCAGCGGTTATTCGAAGACGCTCCCGAACAGTAACCAGATCTGGTCTGCCAGGTGTTCGGGCGAGGTGCTGCCCTCCGGGTCATACCACCGGTACAGCGTCGCCAGCATCGATTCGAGCAGGTTGGCCGCGATCCGGGTGTCGACGTCCTGGCGCTTCCGTCGGGAACCGGCGCGCGCGGCAAGGCATTCGTCGAGCAGCGAGGCGAATTCCTTCGTTTGCTGATGGGCCCAGCTGCGGAACGTCTTTCGTGCCGCGTCGGAAAGTTCGGCCTCCTCGCTGAACACGATCGCGTAGAAAGTCCTGTTCGCCGACGACGCCTGAATGTGCGCCATGATCGTCTTCTGGAGGCGTTCCACAGGATCGTCGGCGGAGGACTGGACGCTGCGCAGCTCCTCTTCCAGCTTCCTGGTCATCTCGTCGACCATGAGATCGAGAAGCTGCTGCTTGGTGCGGGTGTACTTGTAGACCGTCGGCCGGGATATGCCCGCGGCCAGGGCGATGTCGTCGATGGTGGAGTTGCGATAGCCCTTTTCCCGGAATGTCTTCGCAGCGGCTGACACCAGCGCTTGCGTATCGGTTGCGCGTTCCCTGGCCATCGGACCTCCGATGCATCGGACCGGTAATATTACTCAGTCAATATAGAGCTTGGATCGGTCTTTAGGGTGTCGCGGCGAGTCGCTCGATCACTTCCGGTGGCACACCGGCCTCCCGGAGAACCTCGGCGGTGTGCTCCCCGAGGCGGGGGGTCCCTCGTCTGGGGCCATGGGGCACACCGTCGACCATCAAGGGTTGTCGGACGAAAGACTTCTCACCGTCCGGGGTCGCAATGGACTGAATCATGTTCCGGGCCAGGGTATTCGGGTCGCCGAGCACATCGGCTAGCGTGCTCACCCGGCCGTAGGGCACGCCGGCTCCGATCAGAACCTTGTCCCAGTGCCCGGCCGGTGACGTGACGATCCGTGCGGCGATCCGGCCGCGCAGGCGCTCGCGTTCCTCGATGCGCTCCGCGGCTGAAATGCCACCGATCTCAGGCAGGTCCAGCGTCACACAGAGGGCTTTCCAGAAGTGGTCCTCGAAGGCGATGCTCAACGAGATCCATTCGCCGTCGGCCGTGGCGAACAGGCCGTAACCCGGGTCCAGGCCCAACGTGTCGGGGGGATGGCCGTTGGCCGCCGGAACCAACCGTGTCGCCGCCAACGTCAACAGCGTGTCCAACATCGCGACGTCGTAGTGGCCGCCACGACCGGTGTTCATGGCCGCGACCACACCGGTGAGCGCAGCGAATGCGGCGAACATTCCAGCGCTCAGGTCCGCCAGTGCCAACGCCGGCGGATGCGGTTGGGCCTCAACGGAATCGAGCAATCCGGCCATCGCCTGGAAAGTCAGGTCGTGGGCGGGATGGTTCCGCAACGGGCTGTGCTGGCCGAAACCGGAGACCGAGACGTAGACCAGGCGGGGATGCCGGGTCAGGAGTTCGTCGGGTCCGAAGCCGAGCCGGGAGAGCACACCCGGCCGGAAGCCCTCGAGTAATACGTCAGCATCACTGATGAGCCTGCGGAATGCGTCCGCGCCGTCGGCGTCCTTGAGATCCAAGGCTACCGAGCGCTTGCCGCGGTTGAGTGCTTCGTAGTGCCCGGGGAACGCGCGCGAGGGGTCACCCCCGTTCGGGCGTTCGACCTGGATGACGTCAGCGCCGAGGTCGCTCAGCAGCAGCGTGGCGAACGGGCCGGGAAACTGCTCGGCGAGGCTGACGACGCGGATGCCCGCCAGGGGCGTGTCGGGGGTGGTCATGCCGAGACGGCGTAGCCGCCGTTGACGGGGTAGGTCTGTCCGGTGATCCATTCGCCGGCGGACGAAGCGAGGAACACCACCAGGCGCGCGGGATCGTCGGGCTCGCCGAAGCGCCTGATCACGTAGGAACGCAATGCCTTGTTGGTTACGTCGGGATTCTCGAGGGCGGTCGCCACACCGGGGGTATTGATTCCAGACAGGGCAACGCAATTCACCGTGATGCCGTAGCGGCCCACGGCCTTGGCGAGGCCGCGGGAGAAGCCCGCGGCGCCGGCCTTGGCGCCGCCGTACACCACGAGGTTGGGTTCACCGATGCGGCCCGCGTCGGAGATGACGTTGACGATGCGCCCGTACTCCCTGTCGACCATGCCGGGCAGGACCGCGCGGGACGCGTTGAGCACGCCGAAGAAGTTCGTCCCGATCCACGGCCCCCAGTCCTCGGGGCCGGTTTCCCAGAAGGGGGGCGCGGGTGCCATCGGGTCTTCGGCCGGCCCCGCGTTTCCCGCGTTGTTGACCAGGACATCGATGGCCCCCAACTCGTCGGAGGCCCTGCGCGTCATTGCCATCACCGCGTCGAATCGGGTCACGTCGCACTGGATCGGCAGTGCGGTGCCGCCACCGAACTCGATCTCCGCGGCGACCGACTTCGCGCGTTCCTCGTGGAAGTCGTTGACCACCACCGCCGCGCCCTGTTTGGCGCAGTGCAGCGCGACCGCACGCCCGACGCCCTGTCCGGCCCCGGTGACGAGCACGACGCGCCCCGACAAGCTCAGGAAGTTTTCGTCCGTCATGATGTGGCTCTCTTTCCGTTATCGTCCAACGTATTTCGGTGCGCGCTTCTCGTTGAATGCCGCAAGGCCTTCGCGCCAGTCGGCGGAGGTCTCGTGCAAGGCGGACTGTTCGAGCTCGAAGGTCAGGCCGACGTCCGGTGGCACCTGCAGGGCGGCATTGGCGAGCATCTTCATCCGGGCCAGGCCCGCGGGGCTCTTTGTCGCGATCTGCGCGGCGATCGCGTCGATCTCGTGTTCGAGCCGGTCGTCGTCGACGACAGCGACCAACAGATCGGTGCCCTCAAACCTTTCCGCGGGATGGAGCTGCCCGGTGAACATGAGATGTTTGGTCCGCGACAGCCCGAGTCGACGTGTCAGGCGAACCGAGGCGCCGCCGCCGGGAATCTGGCCGTAGGTGGCATGGCCGTCGCCAATGCGTGCGGAGCGGGAGGCGAGCGCCATGTCGCAGCACAGGACCAGTTCCAGGCCACCTCCGACGGTAATCCCCTGGATGGCCGCGATGGTCGGCATGTCGACGGACTCGAGCCGGTCGAACAGCTCACGGACGCGGCGCAGAAAGAGTTGACCGGGGCTGTAACGACCGGGCGGCCGCTCTTGGGCAGCCAGGGACTGCGCGTACGCCAGGTCGGCACCCGCGCAGAACGCGCGTCCCGTTGCCGCGATGACGATGCAGCGGGTTTCGGGGTCGCCGGCGGCTTGATCCAGACCGCGGTGCAACCCGTCGAGAATTTCCTGATTCAGCCCGTTCATCGCGGCGGGCCGATTCAACCGCAGCCATAGCGCGCTGTCGCGCCGTTCGACCAGAACCGCATCACTGCCAGTAGCCATGTCAATCCCTGCTCAAGATGGTGACCGCGCAGGCCGCGGCTTCGGGATGGCTGTAGCCGCCGGCGTTTTCGGCGAGGGCCCGGCGCGCGCCGCTGACCTGGCGGTCGCCGGCACGCCCGCGCAGCTGGGTCACGAGTTCGACGATCTGAGCCGCGCCGGTGGCGCCGACCGGATGTCCCTTGGACACCAGCCCGCCGCTGGTGTTGACCGGCAGGTCCCCGCCGAGGGCGGTCGCGCCGCTGCGCGCCAGTTTCGGACCTTCGCCCGGGGCGCACAGCCCCAGCTCCTCGTAGAGGATCAATTCGTTCGGCGAGGCGGCGTCGTGCAGCTCGACGACGTCGAGCTCGTCGGGACCGAAGCCGGCCTGCTCGTAGGCGGCCTCGGCGGTCCGGCGCTCCAGTGTCTGGCCGCCGCCACCGGGTATTCCCGTGCGCACCACCGACGCCCGCACCCGCACGGCCTCTGGCGAATTGGTGTCGTCCGTCGCGCGAAGCACCAGCGCCGCCGCGCCGTCGGCGACCGGCGAGCACATCAGCATTGTCAGTGGTTCGGCGATGAGCCGGCTTCCCAGCACCTCTTCGGGGGTCCGGCGAGTTCGGTACTGCGCGTGCGGGTTCAGCGCGGCATGACCGGAGTTCTTGGCGGCGACCGATGCGAAGTCCAACGGGGTTGCCCCGGAGCGGGCCATGTAGTCGCGCGTCTCCTGGGCGTAGACCTCCATGAAGAAGGACTCGGCGCCGTCCGTGCGGCCGGTCAGCTCCCGATTGAACTCCTCGAGCCGATCCACGTCCGCCGCCGTCGCCAGCGCATCCAGCACCGCGCGGGTGCCGCGGCCGCTCATCTTCTCGTTCCCGACGACCAGGACGGTGCGATACATGCCTGACAGGATCGCGGTGGCGGCCAGGTGTAGCGCCGTCGAGCTGCTGGCGCACGCGTTCTCGACGTTGACCAGCGGCGTCCCGGCCAACCCGGTACCCGAGACGACGACCTGCCCTCGGGTCATTTCCTGACCCGTCATCAGACCCCCGATGGCGTTGGCGTGGACGACAAGGTCGACGTCCCCCTCCGTCACGCCGGCGTCGGCGAGCGCGTCGGCGATTGCCGCCGTCCCGAGATCACGCAGCGACCTGTCGGGGAACTTGCCGAAGGACGTCATTCCCACGCCGACGATGCTCACGGTATCCATAGGCCTCCGAACTGCCAGTTTGTATTAAGTCGACATTCACTATTGCGAAATACTAACTGATAAGTCAAGATTGCCTGAGCGGAGACCCGCGTCACAGCGAAGGGACCTGTGAGGTGGACGTCACGAGACGACAGAGGAGCGATGTGTGACCACGACAGCGGCTATCGGGCCGGGCTACAGCAGCCTGATCGTCGAAGCGCTGACCCGGTATCCCGCCCGGGAGGCGTTCGTCCTGGGCGATCGTCGGGTCACCTATGCCGAAACCGCCGACACCACCGCCCGCATCCAGCGGGTGATGCACGACCACCGCGTGCGGCGCGGATCCGGTGTCGGGGTGCTCAGCCCCAACGCGCCCGAAGTCTTCATGACCCAGGCCGCTGCCTTCCTGTCGGGCGCCCGGTACAGCGGACTGCATCCGATGGGGTCGGTCAGCGATCACGTGTTCCTCTGTGACGACGCCGAAATCGAACTGCTGGTGGTGCACCCCAAGTTCGCGGAAGCCGCCGCAGCCGTCGCGGAGCGGGCCGCATCGGTGCGCCACGTGCTCGCGATCGGCCCCGACAGCGGCTTCCCGGACCTGCTGGAGCTCGCCGGCAGAATCGCACCGAGCCCGCTGCGGGCGCTTGCGGTCGACGAGGAGGAGGTCGGCTGGCTGCAGTACACCGGCGGGACGACAGGCAAGCCGAAGGGGGCCATGCTGTCCCACCGCGCCCTGGTTCAAGAGGTTCAAAGCCTGACCGCCGGCTGGGGTCTGCCGGAGAACCCGCGCTACCTGGCCGCGTCGCCGATCACCCACGCAGCGGTGCTGCCGTTGCTGCCGACGTTGTTGCGCGGCGGGACGGTGTTGCTGCAGCAGGGCTTCGACCCGGATGCGTGGCTGCGCGCCGTCGAGACCGAAAAGGTCAACTACACCTTCCTCGTGCCGACCATGCTCTACACGCTGTTGGACAAGACCGACCCGACCGCGGTCGACACCTCCTCACTGGAGAGCCTTGTCTACGGTGCGGCGCCGATGTCGGCGGCTCGCATCGAGGAGGCCCAAGAAGCCTTCGGCCCGGTCCTGCTGCAGGTATACGGACAAACCGAATGCATGGGCATGACGACGAGCCTGCGCAAAGACGAACACGACCCGGCCCGCCGGCCCGAATTGCTGGCCTCGTGCGGTCGCCCGGTGCCGGGCGTAGAGGTCCAACTGCTCGACGACGCCGGGTCGCCGGTAGCCGACGGGGAGATCGGGGAGATCGCCGTCCGCTCGCGAAACGTGATGAACGGCTACTGGAAACGCCCCGACGAGACCGCCGCCGCCCTGCGCGGTGGCTGGCTGCACACCGGCGACATGGCCCGCAAATCCGACGACGGATTCATCTACATCGTCGACCGCAAGAAGGACATGATCGTCACCGGCGGCTTCAACGTCTTCGCCAAGGAGGTCGAAGACGCCATCGCCGCACACGCCAACGTCTCTGCCGTCGCGGTGATCGGCGTGCCCGACGAGAAGTGGGGCGAGGCGATCACCGCCTTCGTCGTCGCCCGGCCCGACGCGACGATCGATGCGGACCAGCTGATCGCATCGGTGCGGGCCCGCAAGGGTCCCCATCAGGCGCCGAAACGGCTCGAGATCGTCACCGAACTTCCGATGACCGCGGTCGGAAAGATCGACAAGAAGGCGCTTCGTGCCCGGCACTGGGCCGATCGTTCGCGCCAAATCAATTGACCACCAACGCTACCGGCAATCCAACGCTTCGGGAGGAAGCCCCTGTGTCACCTTCGCCGTTCGTCCTCGACGAGGACCATCTCGCCTTCCAGCAAGACGTCCGCAAGTTCGCCCGGCGCGAATTCCTGCCCGGCTATCTCGACCGCGCGAATAGCACCGAGTTTCCCCACGGCGAACTCGTCCAGCTGGCGCAGGCCAACCTGACCACGCTATCGCTCTCGGAAGAGTTGGGCGGTCAGGGAGCAGACCTGCTCGCCGTCGGCATCGCATGCGAAGAAATCGCCTACGCCGACCCGAACATCGGTTACATCCTGTTCAGCACCAACAGCCTGGTGACCCTGCTGGCCGGGCACCCGTCCCCGGCCGTCGCCGCACACGCCGCCGCGGTCGCCAGCGGGCAGACGCTGGGCTGCTGGGCGGTCACCGAGCCCGGCGCCGGATCCGACGCCGCGGCAATGACCACCAAAGCGGTGCGGGTCGACGGCGGATGGTCGCTGAGCGGAGAGAAGACGTCCGTGACCCAGGCCCCTCACGCCGGCATCGCCGTCGTTCTCGCCCAGACCGACCCGTCCAAGGGCACCAGGGGAATCGGCTGCTTCCTGGTCGACATGACCTCCGACGCGGTGTCGTCGCAGAGCTTCGACGACCCGGGATTCAAGCCACTCGGGCGCGGATCGGTGACGATGGATAGTGCTTTCGTCCCCGACGACTGTGTAATCAGCGCTCCCGGAGCGGGATTCGGCGCCATCATGGCCGAGTTCGACCTGAGCCGCACACTGATCGGTCTGCTCACGGTCGGCACCGCCCAGCGCGCCATCGACATGGCGACGGCCTACGCGCGGGACCGCCGCAGCTTCGGCCGGCCGTTGGCGGCGCACCAGGGTGTCTCGTTCGCCATCGCCGAGCACACGACCTACCTCACCGCCGTGCGATCACTGGCCTATCACACGCTGGGTCTGCGCGCAGCCGGACAGCCGCACACCAAGGAGGCGGCGATGCTCAAATGGTGGGCGCCGAGGGTGGCGTTCAACGCCATCCAGGAATCGGTCGTTCTGCACGGGCAGGTCGGTTGGTCGAACGAAATGCCACTGCAGGCCATGTTGCGCGACGTGTCGGGCTACCAGATCGGCGACGGCACACCGCAAATTCAGAAGATGATCATCGCCCGGGATGTCATTGGCCGCGATGCCGTGACCGGCTGACCAAACCATGCCCCCAGGGCGCGGACCCGTCTGGCCGACGAGACCACGCCGCGGCGCTCTGCCCACGGCCAGGCGATTGGCCTGCGCTCAAACACAATTCGAAGGATAGGAAGCGGCAATGACCGAGCAGGTTCAGTATCAGATCGGCTGCGATATCGGCGGCACGTTCACCGACGTGACAGCGGTCGACAGCCGCGGCAACGTCTACTCCGACAAGTCCGACACCACCCCCGCCGATCTGAGCGTGGGGTTGGTCGCCGCGCTGGAAAACCTCGCCGAGCGGATCGGTGTGCCGCTGGGCCAGGTGTTGTCGCACACCACGCGCTTCGTCAACGGCACCACCGCGGTGACCAATTCGATCGCCGAACTGCGGGGCGCGCGCGTCGGGCTGCTGACCACGCAGGGATTCGGCGACAATCTTCTCATCGCCCGCTCGGCCCGCAGCGCCGAGCGGGATCACCACCGCCAGCTCAACATCCCGCAGATCGTCCCCCGCGAACGCATCGTCGAGGTGAACGAACGCGTCGACCGCAAAGGCGCGGTCGTCGTCCCGCTCAGCGACGCCGAGGCCCGCGCAGCGGTCCGGCGGCTGGTCGACATGGGCGTGGAGGCCATCGCCATCTCGCTGCTGTGGAGCTTCGCCAATCCTTACCACGAAGAGCTGCTCGCCGCCGCGGCCGCCGAGGAGGCGCCGGGGCTGTTCGTCAGCGTCTCGTCCCGACTGCACCCCGTGATCCGGGAATACGAACGCACCATGACGACCGTCCTCAACGCGTTCACCGGAATCCGGGTCGCGGAGTACACCGGTCGCATCGAGAAGGAACTCGGCGATCGCGGCCTGCGCACCCCGATCGGATTCATGCAGGGTTTCGGCGGGACGTTGACCGCCGACGAGGCCCGCGAACGTCCCATCACCCTCGTCGACAGCGGGCCGGCAGGCGGAGTGATCGGTGCCCAGGCGCTGGCCGCCCGCCTTGGCATCCACAATGTGGTCACCGCCGACATGGGCGGCACTTCCTTCGACGTCTCGGTGTTGCAGGGCAACAAGCCGTTGGTGACCCAGCGCGTCATGCTGCGCGATCAGTTCCTGACCGCCCTGCCCAAGATCGATGTACTGCCCATCGGTGCCGGCGGCGGCAGCATCGCCTGGGTCGACGCGCGTGGCATCCCGCAGGTGGGGCCGCGCAGCGCGGGCGCCGATCCGGGGCCGGTGTGCTACGGCAAAGGCGGGGTGGTGCCCACGGTCACCGACGCCTCGGCCGTCCTGGGACTGCTTGCGCCGCAGGCATTCCTGGGTGGACGCCGGGAGCTGGCGCTGGAACCGGCCCGACAGGCGATGGAAAGCGAAATCGGGAAGCCGCTCGACGTCGACGCCGTGCATGCCGCGGCGGCGGTCTACCGGATGGTCACCGCGAACATGAGTAACGCGGTGCGCACGGTGACTGTGGAGCGCGGGCACGATCCGCGCATCTTCAGCATGGTCGCCTACGGCGGGGCCCTGGGCATCTTCGCCGCCGACATCGCCCGCGAGGTCGGCATCCGGCAGGTCGTCATCCCCGCTGACGCCGCGGTCTTCTCGGCCACCGGCCTGCTCAACAGCGACGACGTGCGCACCAGGTCGCAATCGGCGATGTGGGCCGGCGGGGACGCGGGGCCCATCGCCGCGGCGCTCGGCGAGCTCGACGACGAACTGACCGCCACGCTGCGCGCCGCCGGATACTCCGACGACGCCATCGACGTGGTGTGGGAGGGCGAGTTCAAATACGCGGGCCAGCAGTGGGAGTTGCCGGTCTCGCTGCCGCGCAACCGCAACCTCGGCGCGGCCGACCTCACCGACGCCCAGAGGCGCTACGGCGAATTGTACGAAGCCGAGTACGGCTCGGGCAGCGCGTGGGTGGGCAGCCCGGTGGTGCTGGTGGCCGTCCGGGTCACCGCCACGGGACGGGTCTCGGCGCTGGAACCCGTGCCCGCGCAAGCGGTCCCGGACTCCGAACGGGTCCTGGCCCCCACCGGAAGCCGGCGCGTCTTCTTACCCCTGGAGGGGCGGGAGGCCGATGTGGCGGTCTACGACACCGGCAGCGCACGGGCCGGCCACGAGGTCGCCGGACCGGCGATTCTCGAGCATCCGCTGACCACCCTGCAGATCCCGCCGGGCTGGACCGCCCGCATCGACGAGTGGGGCAACTTCATCCTCACCGACCAGACCGCATCCACGACTCAGGAGAACGCGCAATGAGCACACCGACCATGCAACGCAGCGCCGCGGCAACCGAGCTGCCCGTCGACCCGGTCACGATCGAGATCTTCTCGAAGGCCTTGGAGAACGTCGCCCACGAGATGGGCGTGGTCATGATGCGCGCCTCGGGCAGTCCGGTGATCGCCGAAGCCGTCGACTTCTCGACGTTCATCGCCGACGCCGACGGCGACATCATCTGTTACGCCGGGTACATCACCATCTACATCGGCACCGCCCGTCAGGCGGTCAAGCACATTCTGGCCACGGTGCCGCGCGACCAGATCCGCCCGGGCGACCTGTTCATCTGCAACGACCCCTTCACCACCGGCAACGCGCACCAGGTCGACGTCGGGGTGGTGCGTCCCATCTTCTACGGGGACGAACTGATCGCCTGGTGCTGGGCCGAGGCGCACGTCAACGACTTCGGCGGCTTCGCGCCGGGGAGCATGGCGCCGATGGCGACCGAGACCTACGGCGAGGCGCTGCGCCTGCCCGGGGTCAAGATCGTCGACCAGGGCCGGCCGGTAAACGACATCTGGCGGATCATCGAAACCAACATCCGCGTGCCCAGCGTGGTGATGAACGACATCAGGTGCTTCATCGCCGCCTGCAACCGCTGCGACGACCGGCTCCAGGTGCTGATCGACAACTACGGCACCGACGCGTTCAAGCGCTACGTCGAAATCGCAAAGGACCTCGCGGAGAAGGCGGTTCGTGACCGGATCGCCGAGTTGCCCAGCGGCGTCTACACCGACGTCGACTACGAAGAGCACAACGGCCACACCGACGACATCTACCCGATCCGCTGCACCATGACCGTCGATGACGGCAACATCACGATGGATTTCAGCGAGTCATCGCCCCAGACAGACGGATTCGTCAACTGCAGCGCGGCGATCACCTTGGGCTGTGCCTTCAGCCCGGCCTTGTTCATGCTGTTTCCCGACCTGCCGATCAACCAGGGCACGCTGCGCCCGATCCAGGTGATCACCCGGCCCGGGACGATCTGCGACGTGCAGATGCCCGCGCCGGTGTCCGGCGGGCATCTCGAAACCGGGCTGCGGCTAGGCCGGCTGGTGACTCGGATGCTGGCCAAAATCCAGTCCCAGAGCAAAAGCCTATTTGTACGTGAACATCTGATGGCGCAATGGCAGGACTCGTGGAATGCCGGCTTCTTCTACGCGCCCAACGAGGACGGCGAACTGGTGCCTTTCCCGGACATGAACGGCGGCAGCGGCGGGGGCGGTGCGCAGCCCGTGGCCGACGGCATGGACGTCGCTGGAGCACTCGCCCAGCCGTCAAACAGCTTGCCTGACATCGAGATCAACGAGCTGGCCTATCCGATCCTGTATCTTTGGCGCAAGCTGTACCAGAACTCGGGCGGCCCGGGAAGGTTCCGCGGCGGCAACGGCCTGGAACTGGCGTGGACCCCCTGGTACACGCCGGGCGGTCAACAGCATGTCATGACCCCCTGCTGGCAGGTCGCGCCGACGGGCCAGGCCGGCGGATATCCCGCTTCGACAAGCGGTTTCACGCTGGTATCCGGTGCACGCGCCGATGCCATGCTGGCCGCAGGCCGAATGCCGACGTCTTTGGACGATTTCTCCGCCGCGCCAGAGTTGCTCTCCGGCAAACAGTTCGGCTTCTCGATCCAGGCCGGCGATGTCCTTCGTCTGCGCTCCGGGGGCGGTGCCGGCTACGGTGACCCGCTCGAGCGGCCCGCCGACGAGGTGGCCCTCGACGCCCGGTGGGGCAAGATCGACCGGCATGCGGCGGCCAACGCCTACGGTGTGATCCTCACCGACGACGGGGAACTCGACCGCGTGGCGACCCAGCAGCGCCGCGACGCCATCCGCGCCGAACGCCGGTCCTGGCCCATCGAGGACGGCCATGCGGTGCGGCGCACGCTGGCCGCCGACCGTCTGGCTGAGCTGGGCCAGTGGTGCCAGCCGCGCCAGGGCATCGAGCTTGTCGAAGTCGCCGACCCGGTCACCGGCGAACTGATCAGCGCCGACATCAGCGTGCGGGAGGCATAGGTGCCTTGCTACTTCCTTGCGGTCGTCGACAAGCATGACCGGCAGCGCTACGCCGACTACTCCAAGGCCAATGTGGAGCTTCTCTCGGGACTCGACGTCAAAGTGCTTGCGGTCAGTGACGACATCAACGTCCAGGAAGGCGAATTCGACGCCACCACAGTGGTGCTGCTCGAGTTCGCCGACGACCGCGAGTTCCGCAAGTGGTTCGACAGCGACCAATACGCCGCGGTCAAACCCATCCGGCTGAAGTCATCGACGGCGAAGTTCGCGGTGACTTTCGGTGAGGACGCCTGAGTGCAGGCGATCACTTATCAAGGCCCGGACACCGTGGGGCTCGAGCAGGTCAAGGATGCGCGACTGCCCGACGACCTGGGCGCCGTCGTACGGGTTACTGCAGCGGGGATCTGCGGCAGCGACCTGCATATCTATCACGGCCACGGCTTCAGCGATGACATCGGGTACGCGCTCGGACACGAGGCGGTCGGTGAAGTCGTCGAAATCGGCTCCCGGGTAACGAGGTTCGCTGTTGACGACCGAGTCCTCGTCCCGGCCTCGGTCGGCTGCGTATTCTGCGCGGCGTGCGCCACCGGCCACGTCACCGCCTGCGAGCATCGGCGTCAACCGTGGAAAGAGTCCTGCTACGGCATGAGTCACCGGCTGCCCGGTAGCCAGGCGGAATTCGTCGCGGTCCCGCACGCCGACCGAAACCTGTTCACCGTTGCCCCCTCGGTGTCCGACGACGCCGCCCTGGCACTGACCGACAACGCGCCAACCGCGTGGTACGGCGCACGCCGCGCCGGGGTGTGCCCCGGTGACACCGTCGTGGTGATCGGCGGCGGCCCCGTCGGTCAGTTGGCGGTGCAGTCAGCCTTCCTGCAAGGCGCGGCGCGGGTACTGATCGCCGAGCCCGTCGATCACCGCCGCAAGGCGGCCGAGTCGCTCGGCGCCGAGCCGATCGAAGCGACCGACCCCAAGGCGCACATCCGCGAGCTCACCGCGGGGGAGGGTGCGGACGCGGTCATCGAGGCGGTCGGCCGGGACGAAACGATCGCGCTGGCAATCAGCGCCGCCCGCCGAGCGGGCCGCGTCAGCGTCATCGGCGTCAGCCAGAACGACGCGTTCCCCTTCCGGATGCAAGCGGTGCAAACAAAGGAGCTCCAGTTCAGCGCCGGGTTGTGCTCCGCGCAGCGCGAACTGCCGACCCTGCTCGCGTTGACCGCGGCGGGCCGCCTCGACCCGGCGGTCGTGGTGTCCCATCACCTGGCATTGGCAGAAGCCCCGGCAGCCTACGCGATGCTCGCCGAGCGCACCGCAGGCGTCGGCAAGATCGCACTCCGACCCCATGGTGCCGTCGCGTGAACGCTCAAGCGGGACGCGTCGCCGTCGTGACCGGCGCCAGCCGCGGCATCGGCCTGGCGATCGCGCAACGCCTCGTCGATGACGGGGCCACCGTGTGCATCACCGGCCGCAAAGAAGCCGACCTGCGGCGCGCCGTCGAACAGCTCGGCTCCACACACGCCCTCGCCGTCGCCGGTCACGCCGATGACCCTGACCATCAACGCCGCGTCATCGACACGGTGATGGAAAGCTTCGGCCGTATCGACCTGCTGGTCAACAACACCGGCATCAACCCCATCTTCGGTGCGTTGGCCGACCTGGACCTGGTCGCCGCACGCCGCACCGTCGAGGTGAACTGCCTGGCAGCGCTGTCGTGGACCCAACGGGTACACACCCGCTGGATGGCTCACAACGGCGGCGCCGTCGTCAATGTCGCCTCGATCGCCGGACTGATCGCCGCACCCGGAGTCGGCTTCTACGGAGCAACCAAGGCAATGCTCATGCACCTGACCAAACAACTGGCCATCGAGATGGCGCCGCAGACGCGGGTCAACGCGGTTGCTCCCGCGGTGGTCAAGACCCAGTTCGCCGCCGCCCTCTATGAGAACCGAGAAGAGGAAGTCGCCAGCCACTACCCACTGCGACGGCTGGGCACGCCCACCGATGTCAGTGCGGCAGTGGCGTTTTTGCTCTCCGATGACGCCGGATGGATCACTGGGCAGACACTGACCATCGATGGCGGCGTGACGCTGGCCGGTGGTGACGCATGACCGACACTGCCAGCGGCGACGGGCCGCCGGGTCTGGACCTGGATTCGTTGCAGCGTTGGCTCGACGGCGCGCTGCCCGGCCAGCTCGCCGGCCCGCTGACTGCCACGCTGCTGGCCGGGGGTCGGTCGAACCTGACCTACCTCATCGAAGACCAGCAGCGCCGTTGGGTGCTGCGCCGCCCGCCGCTAGGCCATGTCCTGGCCACCGCACACGATATGCACCGCGAATACCGGGTGATAGCCGCCCTGCACAACACCGCGGTGCCCGTCCCCAGGGTGCACCTCCACTGCGACGACACCGCGGTGATCGGCGCCCTGTTCTACGTGATGGAGTTCATTGACGGCACGGTCTACCGCGACGCCGATCAACTCGCTGCCGTCGGCCCTGCCGGCGTGTCGGCGATCGCCGCGAACATGGTGACCACGTTGGCCGATCTGCACCGCGTCGACATCGACCGGGTCGGTCTGGCCGATCTGGGCCGGCCCCGCGGCTATCTACAACGCCAGGTCAATCGCTGGGTCTGCCAGCTGCAGGCATCACGCAGTAGACCCTTGCCGCACGCCGATCAGTTGATCGAGCTGCTGCAACGCCACCTGCCCGCTGACCACCAGACCGCCCTGGTGCACGGTGACTTCCGTCTGGACAACCTGCTGATCTCGGGCACCACGGTGCGCGCGGTCATCGATTGGGAGATGGCCACTTTGGGCGATCCACTCACAGATTTGGCACTGCTGATCATCTATGGTCGGTTGCCCGCGCTGGTGAAAACGCCCGCCCTGCCCGATGTGAGTTGCGCACCGGGCTACCCCTCTGAGTCAGAACTGCTGAGCCGCTACGCCGCGAGCACCGGCCGGCAGCTGCAGTCGATGGCCTTTCACCTCGCCCTGGCCTGCTTCAAGCTCGCGGTGATCCTCGAGGGCATCCACTACCGGCACGCCCAGGGCCACACCGTCGGTGCGGGATTCGAGTCGATCGGCGCGGCTGTCCCGCCGCTCCTCGAGGCCGGGATTCATGAATTGACCACACCTGCAAGGGATTTCTGATGGACTTCGCTTTCGATGCCGTAACCTTGGAGCTGCGAGCCCGGCTGACCGCCTTCATGGCCGAGAACGTGCACCCCGCCGAGAAACAGTTCCGTGATGACCTGCGTGCGCTGAGTGATCCCTGGGCCTGGTCTCAGACCCCCACGATCCACCGCCTGCGCGAGCAGGCCCGCGCGCAGGGATTGTGGAACCTGTTTCTACCCGGCACCGACGGCGGGGGGCTGACCAACCTGCAATACGCGCCGCTGGCCGAAATCACCGGGCGCAGCCTGGCTTTGGCCCCTCCGGCGCTGAACTGCTCGGCGCCGGACACCGGCAACATGGAGGTGCTGTCGATGTTCGGCACCAACGCGCAGAAAGAGCAATGGCTCCACCCGCTGCTGGCCGCCGAGATCCGCTCGTCCTTCGCCATGACCGAACCGGCCGTCGCTTCCTCCGATGCCACCAACATCGCCACCCGGATCGAGCGCGACGGCGACGACTACGTCATCAACGGCCGCAAATGGTGGATCACCGGTGCGATGAACCCCGATGCCGCCGTTTTCATCGTGATGGGAAAGACCGACCCCACGGCGGCCCGACACCGACAGCACAGCCAGATCCTCGTTCCTCGAGACACCCCAGGGGTCAGCGTCACGCGGGGGATGGATGTCTTCGGCTACGACGACCACGACCACGGCGGACACGCGGAGATCGAATTCCGCGACGTCCGCGTGCCGGCCGACAACCTCATCGGCACCGAAGGCGACGGCTTCGCTATCGCCCAGGCGCGGCTCGGGCCGGGCCGAATCCACCATTGCATGCGCGCAATTGGGGTTGCCGAACTCGCCTTCGAACTCACCTGCCAGCGAGCCTCAGACCGTGTCGCCTTCGGTCGACCGCTAGCCGAACAAGGAATAGTCCGGGACTGGATCGCCGAGGCACGGGTGCGGATCGAACAGCTCCGGCTGCTAGTCCTCAAAACGGCGTGGCTGATGGACCAGGTCGGAAACCGCGGAGCGCACCGCGAAATTCAGGCAATCAAGATCGCCACCCCCCGAACCGTGGAATGGGTGTTGGACAAGGCCATCCAAGTACATGGCGCCGCTGGCCTCAGCCAAGACCTTCCCCTCGCCGCCGCCTTCGCCAGCATTCGCACCCTGCGCTTTGCCGACGGCCCCGACGAAGTTCACAAGAACGCTCTTGCGAAATCTGAAATCGCAATTCGGCAAGGTGCTGTCCGCGTTGACGAGACTCCCGCAGAGGAGAGGATCGGTGCCTGAGCGCCCGTCGTTCGATCTGTTCCAGTTGCCCGAGGAACACCAGGAGTTGCGGGCGGCGATCCGTGCGTTGGCGGAGAAGGAGATCGCCCCGCACGCCGCCGATGTCGATGAGAACTCGCGGTTCCCGGATGAGGCGCTGGCGGCGTTGAACGCGTCGGGCTTCAACGCGGTGCACGTGCCCGAGGAGTACGGCGGGCAGGGTGCGGACTCGGTGGCGGCGTGCATCGTGATCGAGGAGGTCGCCCGGGTTGATGCGTCGGCGTCGCTGATTCCCGCGGTGAACAAGCTGGGCACCATGGGGCTGATCCTGCGGGGGTCGGACGAGCTGAAGAAGCAGGTGCTGCCCTCGATCGCCGACGGTTCGGCGATGGCGTCCTACGCGCTGAGCGAGCGGGAGGCCGGCAGTGATGCGGCGTCGATGCGTACCCGGGCCAAGGCCGACGGGGAGGGCTGGATCCTCAACGGCGCCAAGTGCTGGATCACCAACGGCGGCAAGTCGAGTTGGTACACGGTGATGGCGGTGACCGACCCGGACAAGGGCTCAGGCGGCATCTCGTCGTTCATGGTGCACGCCGACGACGAGGGTTTCACCGTCGGTCCCAAGGAACGCAAGCTGGGCATCAAGGGCTCACCGACCACCGAGCTGTATTTCGAGAATTGCCGCATCCCCGGCGACCGGATCATCGGCGAGCCGGGCACCGGCTTCAAGACCGCGCTGGCGACGCTGGACCACACCCGGCCCACGATCGGCGCCCAGGCGGTGGGGATCGCCCAGGGCGCGCTGGACGCCGCGATCGCCTACACCAAGGATCGCAAGCAGTTCGGCCGCCCGATCAGTGATAACCAGGGCGTGCAGTTCATGCTCGCCGACATGGCGATGAAGCTGGAATCCGCCCGGCTGATGGTCTATCACGCGGCGGCGCGCGCCGAGCGCGGCGAATCCAACCTGGGCTTCATCTCCGCGGCGTCCAAGTGCTGGGCCTCTGACGTCGCGATGGAGGTGACCACCGACGCGGTCCAGCTCTTCGGCGGCGCCGGCTACACCGTGGACTTCCCGGTCGAGCGGATGATGCGCGACGCCAAGATCACCCAGATCTACGAGGGCACCAACCAGATTCAGCGCGTGGTCATGTCACGGGCGCTGCTGAAATAGCACCGGAATATGGGGATTTCACGACCACCAGGAGCAGCAATGACCGACGGTAGAGAACTCGCGCGGCTCGTCGCGATCGTGACCGGGGCCGGGTCGCAGGGCGATGGAATCGGAAACGGCCGCGCGTCCGCTGTGTTGCTGGCACGAGCAGGCGCCAAGGTGGCCCTCGTCGACCTCCGTGCCGATCGGCTCACTCAAACAGAAAATATGGTGTGCGCCACCGGTGCCGACTTCTTATCGCTCACCGCTGACGTCTCCACCGAGACGGGTTGTCGAACGGTTGTCGACTCCGTCATGCGCCAGTGGGGAAGGGTCGATGTGCTGGTGAACAACGTCGGTGTCGTCGGGCCGCCGGAATCAGTGATCGACATCGATATCGCACAGTGGGAAAACCTTTTTCGGACCAACGTCACATCGACGATGCTGATGTCGAAGCACAGCATTCCCCCGATGCGATCCGGCGGTGGCGGATCCATCATCATCGTCTCGTCGCTCGCCGGTGTGCTCACCCACCCTCGTCCGGCGTACGCCACCACCAAAGGTGCGCTGTTGAGCCTGACCCGGTCGATGGCCAGCAGGCATGGGCCGGAGGGCATTCGGGTCAACGCGGTGGCCCCAGGGCCGGTATATACACCGATGGTGCAGGCTGAGGGTCTCACCTGGGAGGCTCGCGCGGCGCGGTCGGCGATGCTACCGCTTCGGTCGGAGGGAACCGGCTGGGATGTCGGTGAAGCGGTGCTCTACCTCTCGGGTCCGCGATCACGATGGGTGACCGGGATTACCCTGACCGTCGATGGGGGCTTCTGCGCCGACCTCCGGATGTCTGACGCGACAACGGTCACGCCGGCATGAAGCCAAATCGCAGTACTTTCGACGCTTTGGCCGGAGCGCGGCAAAGCTCTGCGGCCCAACCTGATCAACGAATGACATCGCAAGCGTCATCCACGGAGCGGTCACCTCCAACTTGAACGATGTAAAGAATCATCGGCGGCAGTGCGGGCGACACCCTCTCTTGTGGTGTCTCGGCGCATCTTGTCGAGCGCAGTACAACAACATGCCTCCAACGCGAGGATGACTAAACTTCCGACGCCGCAACAACATCGCATGCCGCTTCCGGAGTGCCGGCGAGGATCGCGGGTCGAGCGCTGTGCTTCTGGATGGCGCATGCGCGCCGTCGCGCACCGTGTGATCCGCAGCGGTGGTGTGCCACCTACCACTTCTTCCGGTTAGGGCTGACAGCAGGTCTGAGCATCTCCAGAGGAGGAATGCACGATTCCCAACCCATTCGGATAGGCCTTTGACACTAACCCCCGCGAGCACGTGCTGTCCACCCGCATGGATCTGTGCTAGGCGGGAAGGTGCGCGCTGAGCGCGCCAAAGTCTTTCCAGCACAGCATCGGTCGGACCCGCAACTGCGCGAGGTAGCCGAACGTCATCTGCGCCACCACCCCGCTTGCAACGGCGAGGGTCCTATACATCGGAGCCACCAATCCGGCCGGCACGCCGCTCGTTTCGCGAGATACGTCCCATTGAACGCCAACAAAAAGGAAAACCATGACAACTTCGATCAGTGATGCCGAAGCCCACTGCACGAAAGCATCGGCTGCCGCCACCGCCGCCTTCCCGACAGCCAACCGACCCGGCTGGTCACGACCGTCTAACATCCTGTGCGTGCTTGCCCGCGCGGCCGCTGCCGCGCTGGTAGTCAGCGCGGCAGTATTCTCGCCGCCTCCATCCGCGCACGCCGACGAGACGCAATACCTGGAGTTCTATACCCCGCCCGACCCACTTCCGCCGGGCGACAACGGTGATGTGATTCGCACCGAGCCATCGCGGCTGGTGTTGGAGCCATCCGGCCAGCTGGGAGCGTTCGTGGGGATCGGGACACGGATCATGTACCGCAGCACCGATGCGCAGGGAAAGCCGATCGCGGTGACGGGCACCTACATCGAGCCGGACAATCCGTGGACAGGCAAGGGCCCGCGCCCATTGCTCGCTTACGCCACCATCCCGTACGGAATGGGGGAGCAGTGTGCGCCATCACGGTTGTTCAATCAGGGCATCCACGCCTCCCTGCAGACCGGCTTCGATCTGATGTTCAACGTCGAAGAGGGTTGGATAGCGACGTTATTGGCCCGCGGATTCGCCGTCGTGGTTACCGACGGCGTCGGCATGGGCATCCACAGTCCGATGTCGCCGCAGTTCCTCAACCGGGTGGCCGGGGGCACGGCACTGATCGATGCGGCGCGTGCGGCGATGAAACTGCCCGGCACGTCGCTAGATCCGCACGGTCCCGTAGCTTTTTGGGGTTGGCTGGCCGGTGGGCACGCCGCGCTGTCAGCAGCCGAGCTGGCGGGATCGTACGGGCATGAGCTCAACGTAGTGGGAACTTACGCAGCGGCGGCGTTCACTGACATCGCCGATCTGATAGCGCCAGTGGACGGCAACTTCTTGGCGGGTTCGACGGGGTATGTGTTGAGGGGCCTCATCTCCTCCTACCCGCAAATCGAGCAACCACTCCGTCAGACCATGACCCCGCGGGGTCTGGAAATGCTGGATAACACCGGACGCCAGTGCCTCATCCAGACCGGGATCGACTACATGTTTCGTCATCTCGACGGGTGGTTCAAGAATGACATCTACGAAGCGGTCAAAGCGGACCCGTTCAAAAGCCTTCTCGCAGCCCAGCGCATCGGCAACATCAAACCCACGGGGCCGGCATACTTCGAGCACAATCGGTGGGATTCGTTCGGGCCCTACGAGTCGGCACGCCGGACGGCGGCGGACTGGTGCGCCAAAGGCGCCGACGTCACGTTCTGGACCAACGATGAGCCGCCGTTCTTGAACAAACTCGATATCAACTCGCTGGTGCCCGCGTTTGTCGATGGCGAGAGGAGTATGGCCTGGATCTCCGACCGATTCAACGGCGTGCCCACCGCATCGACCTGTGGTGATTTGTAGTGAGCTCGCGGTGAGACCATTTTGCCCGTCGCGATTACCCGGTGGTGAATCGGCCCGACGAGCCCCTCCGCCGGCGGCGGACACATCGGTGTGGCGCAGTACGGCACCGCGAGACTGATTCCACACGAACGGCTGGAGGCGTCCCAAGACTGTTACGTCTCCGTGGCCCCCGACTCGGGTCGACTGCTGTACAGCCTTGTTCGTGCAGTCAAGCCGACGACGATCGTGGAATACGGGATGTCGTATGGAATCTCGACGCTGCACCTGGCGGCGGCCGTCCGTGACAATGGTACGGGGCACATCATCACCACGGAGATGAGCTCTCAGAAGTTGGTGGCGGCCCGCGCAACATTCGCCGAGGTTGGTGTCGCTGACCTGATCACCATCCTCGAAGGTGACGCCCGGAACACCCTCGAGACAGTGGAAGGCCCAGTGCAGTTCGCGCTCCTCGACGGGTGGCCGGATCTGGCCTGGAGGTGGTGAAGATCCTCGAACCCGTGCTGGCGCCCGGCGCGCTCATCCTCGGTGACAACGTCAACCTGAACCCGAATCGGGCCTATCTCAACTACATTTACGCACCCCGAGAACGGCGACGGCAGTACTTCGCTGCCCATCGACAAAGGCCCAGAGCTAGCCTTCCGCGGGTAGGGCGTTGCGGCGGTGATCGATTCGCGCGGTCCGGCTCACGGCGACAGCTGTGTGAGCATCGGGCGACATGTCGGGGGCGCCGATCTCGTCAGGACGCTGGATCGTCCTGGCTGAAACTTGCCTCAAGTTACGCGTGGGAAGGATCCGGCGGACGGGATACAGCGAGCCGCGGAAGACAAGTCGCTGCGACCGACTGGAGCTCGGTGGCCAATGGCCGATGAAGTGGACAGCGTGGATGGCCGCTGGAACCAGTACCGGCGCCAGGACTGCCATAAGGAAGAGAGTGATTGTTAGCACAGACTCAAACATCGAGGCACCTACGTGGCTTCGCGGGAAAATGATTCGGATGCGCTGACCTGTATCGGCTTTCGAGGCTCGCGTGGCCGCAGTAGGGGGCTTGCGAGCGGCGGCGCTCGTAACTATGTATGCGCCGATGGCCCGGAGCAGTGGAATTTCGGGTGGTCAGTGGTCCCATGGGACTGCCGGTGCGATGACGGCTCGACACCATGGCGATTCGCCTTGTGGCGACCACCGATCGGACCGCTGTCGCCCAAAGGGCTAAGTCCGCGTGGGCGAGTCCAAAACCGGCACCAGGGCCAGCGGCGGAACTCCGATGGCGGGCGCCAAGCGATTTTGCACGGCGACGACGGCTGGCAGCGGGCGCCAGCTGATCGTCATCGAGTCGACCTTCCCGGCATCGTCGAGGTGGATGTAATCCATCCCCTCGATGTTTGTCGAGCCGGCTCTGATGTTGAACACTGCAGCGAAATGTTCGTTGCTGGACAGGAAATCGACAACGGTGAACTCATCGATGATGTCGAGTAAGTACGTCAAGATGCCTGCCGCCTGATCACGACCGACGAACGGCTCAACCACGATTGGGCTCTTGAGCGTCACATTCTCTGCCAGGTGCCGAGCGGCGCCCGTTGCATCGCGGGCATGCATAGCTTCTAGAAATGACTTCAGGTAAGGGGGAATGTCACTGGTAAGCATAGAATTTCACGCCCTTCAAGCCTCCGTATAGTTAACTGCATAGTTAGTATAGTAACGCTCTCGTCGCGAATGCAAGGTTCAACTTGTGTGCGTCGCTGCCGGAAGTTCCGCGATATGCGGCGTGACTTGCAGACTATGGCCGTCGTCGGCGTTGATCGCCCGCGACCGTACCGACCTGGGGATCGGTGTGCGGAGCGTACCGAGCCCTAGTGGCTACCCGTGGTCGCCGTTCTTGTGCCAGGCACGCATGCTCGCTGCACTTGGAGCGTGGGTGAAGTAGGGGATCGTTTACTTCGAGTCGACTCTTGCCAGCTGCTCGGGGTTGGCGGCGAGTCTTTGTCGCTGGGAAGGCCATGCACTGTCATCGATACCGAGCGCGGTGCGCAGCCAGGCCACCGTGGCGTGCTGGACGATCGCGACACGCTCTGGACTCTCGTCGGTGGTGCGGGTGTCGTTGTAACCCTGAATGCCGCCGAGGCCATGTTCTCCGCCTGCCAGCACAAGCAGGTCGCGTGCGCCCGGGCTGAGCCGGTAGCCGTCGGTAAACCAGTCCGGACCGCGCGTGCTGAGGGGGGACTGGTCGTGGTCGCCGGAAACCATGAGGCTCGGGGTCGTCAGATCGGTGAAATCGGGGTTCATAAAAGGGAAGTACTCGGTGGCCAATGGGGTCAGATCGGTGCCCCCAGTTCCGGGCAAGCAGAGCAGCAGCGCGGCCTTCACCCGCGGGTCGGCCATGCTTTGCCCCGGCGCCCGGCCGCCTTCGACGACGCGCGCGCCGGCGAGCATGCTGGCGGTCTGCGCTCCCCATGAATGTCCGGCCGCGACCACGAGCCCGCGGTCGATGCGCCCGGTCAGGCCGGGCACGGCCGCTTCGACCCGGTCGAGTTGGTCGAGGATGTGTGTCAGGTCCTGGACCCGAATCCGCCAGATGTCAGGGGTGCGAGGGTCATCTGGGGCGAGGCCTAGCGAATCGAGGTGGGTTGGCTGGATCACGATGAACCCACTGGAGGCCCAGAATTCGCTCAAAGGGACGTAATCGTCCATCGTCAGCGTCATGCCGTGGGAGAAGACGATGACCGGTAGCCCTCGGCCGCGCGCGGGTGCGGAGACGCGTACCTGCAGGTCGTGGCCACGGCCCGGCGCGGCCAGGGTCACCGGTCGAACTGAGATGACCGGCGTCGTTCGATCGATGTCGTTGTCGGCGGTCGCGAGAGTGGCGCTCATGGAGTCAAACCTCTTCTGAGTCATTCGGTGAGGCGGGGAACGGCGGTCTACGATGGAACCGGAACGCCGCTCCGCTAGCGTATCGGAACAGTGCTCCGCTTTTCAACTTTGATCGAAAGAGGATGAAGTGTGACGCCTCGGGCTCCGGCCGCTCGGGCGCGCCCCGCCAAGCGCGCGGACGCTCGCCGCAACGAACAAGCGCTTTTGGATGCCGCCGCAGCGGTGTTCGTGCGCGCCGGGGTCGATGCTCCTGTGCGTGAGATCGCGGCCGAGGCCGGTGTCGGGGTGGGCACCATCTATCGGCACTTTCCCACCCGCGCCGATCTCGTCGCGGCGGTCTTTCGCCATCAACTCGATGCGCTGTCCTCGCTCGAGGCGATCGTCCCAGCACCCGGCGAGAACCCGTATGCAGCGTTGCGGTCGTGGGTTCACCGGTTCGCCGACTTCCTGGTCACCAAGCACGGGTTGGCCCGGGCGTTGCGCTCAGACCAGGCCGGCTTCGACACTTTGCATGCCGAATTCCTTGAACGCCTGTTGCCCGTGTGCGATCGATTGCTGAAAGCTGCTGCGGCCAGCGGTCTTCCGCGCGGTGACGTCCGTCCGCTGGACTTCCTACACGGCGTCGGCAACCTGTGCATCGGTGTCGAAGCCGATCCCGACTACGACGTTCACGGCATGATCGACCTGTTTATCGCGGGCCTGGCGCAACCCCGCGATCACGATTAGGGCGACGGCCGTCGACGTTGCACGGCGGGTGTTGGAAACCCGGAGTTGGGACAACCCGCCAGCGCGCCGCTTCCCCCCGCGCTCCTACTACCGTCGTGACCGTAGGCCGACCGTCTTCCAATAGTTTCAGCCGGGCCTGAGTGACTGCCTGATGGAGTGCGACGTCCCCTCGCGCTCGTGCGTGCAATACGAACTAGTTCGTTTGGTATCATGGTCTGGAACCCGCTCGGGCCCGGCCTGGACGCCTCGCAAAGTCGCCAGGCCGACTCGTGGCCGGGTGCGGGCCACTACAAAGCCCAAGAGCGCCAAAACAATGTCTGTTTAAGAAAGTTCCGTTTGAGAAGGGAAAGACGATATGGCAAAGGAAAAAGTGTCAGACGGGTCCGTTGCGACGATGCCCCGGGGTGGCCCCGACGCATCGTGGCTGGACCGGCTGATCGAGACGGACGCCCTTGAGTACCTCGACCGTGATGACGTGTCCGACGAGGTCAAGCAAAAGGTCATCGGGATGCTCGATCGGGTGGGCACGCGGACCAAACAGCATGAGGAATTCGCACGGACTGCCCTCGATGTCGTCGCCGACATCCCCAATCCGCGCATCCTCGAGCTCGGTGCGGGCCACGGGAAGCTCTCCGCGCAGATCCTGGAACTCCATCCAACCGTCACTGTCACGGTCAGTGATCTGAACCCGGCATCTGTGGCCGACATCGCTGCGGGTGAGCTGGGGCGCCACCCACGCGCCAGGATCCAGGTAATTGACGCCACCGCGATCGAGGCTGCCGACAACAGCTACGACTTGGTGGTGTTCGCGTTGGCTTTTCACCACCTTCCCCCGGCCGTCGCGTGCCGCGCCATCGCGGAGGCCACTCGGGTGGCAAGGCGGTTTCTGGTCATAGACCTCAAACGGCAGCACCCGTTGGCAACGGTGCTGCAACCGGTGTTGATGCTGCCGACGATGATGACGCTCGTGCCATGGTCGTGGATCCAACCGGGGCTCCACGACGGGCTGATCAGCGCCCTGCGGGCCTACAGCCCGTCGGCGCTCCGGGCGCTCGGTCGCGCCGCGGACCCGCAGATGGGCATCGAGATGCTACCCACCGCAGGGCGATTCGGACCGGCATCCCAAAGCGTCGTCTTCTCTCGTCCCCGGGCCAGCGTCCGTGGCTGAGGGCATCGACGCGGCCACGATCATGGAGCCCGGCAGGCGGGTGCTCCGATTGCGCCGCGTTCTTGACGCGGTGAGTGACCGGATGCGGCCGCTGGTCGACTTACAGCAGCCCTTCATCGATGGCCTTGAGAACCTGCCGGTCGATGGGCGATTCCTGTTGGTGGCCAACCACACCCAGTCGGGATCGGAGGTCTTCTTGATCTGCGATACCGTACGACGTTCGATCGGTAGCCGAGTGCGCCCATTGGCAGAACGGGGCATTGGGCGCCTGCGCGGGTTACCCGGCGACCTGGTGGCCGCATTCGGGGCCGTGGTCGGCGCCCCAGAGACAGCGCGCGCACTGATGCGCAACGACCAGACCATCCTGGTGTTCCCGGGTGGTGGCCGCGAGATCCCGAAATTCAAGGGTGAAGAATACACACTGCGCTGGGAGGGACGTGCCGGGTTTGCGCGCCTATCGGTTGAGAACGGCTATCCGATAGTGCCTGCCGGCCTCGTCGGCGGTGACGATGTTTATCGGAGCTTGACGACTCGCGACAGTGCATACGGGAGGTTCAGCGAAGCTCTGGCCCGCACGTTCAGTGGCCGCCCCGAAATGGCCATGCCGTTGATGCGGGGCGTAGGTCCCAGCCTGATCCCGCGTCCCCAACGCATGTACTTGCGGTTCGGGCCTCCCATCGACACGAGTAGACCGCTGGGGGTGACCGACGAGGAGTGGGTGGACATCGTCAAGCAGCAAACCCGTCAGGCGCTGGAAGACATCCTGGCCGACCTGCAGCGGCTGCGCACCTCCGATCCCTTTCGAAATCTCAACCCCTTCGCGCGCCATCGCGCTACCGCACCCTAATGAACCGACGGCGTCGCCCAACACCGACGGCAACTCTCGACGGAGGCCGGCCCTGATACGCCCCACGCTGAAGGGAATCGCGCCGGGAACCACCATGGCCGACTCCACACAATAGGCGGAAATCCGTTGTGCTGCTACGGAGGTCGCCGAGCCGTATCGGGGCCGGGAAGCGCCCTGGCGCACGCCTTCTGAATGGGCCGGGCTGCGGTAGAACCGTGTGAAATCCGAAGCTCAATTTGTGAAATCGGGATGACATAGGCCCTGACTTGTGACGTCTGTATGAAGTTTGGCATTGCCTGCAAGCCCACGATCGGGCCCTGCGCTGCGTACCGAAGATCATCGGGCAAACGCCGTAACGACTGACGAACACGGCCTGCCTTGCTTCGCCTACCGGGGGAATGGCGGTTAGTGCCGCTGGGCCTGCATCGACGGGACAAGCTGGATAAACCGCTGCGGCCGAGTGGATTTCGCGCTCTGCGCCACTCGCCCCAATCGTGCGTACACTCCGCCGTCCGCCGTGCGCGGTGCGGAATTGAGATGTGGCACCGGTCGACAGAGCAGCCTCAGAACCGTCGGCATCGTCGCCGTCTCCTTATCCAAAGCATCCTCCACTGCTGAGCGATTTCGTCAGGTCGGTGTCAGATTCGCGCCCTACTTTTCGCGAATCAAAGAGGCCGATCTCGCCTGTTGGCCTGCGCCATCGAAACACGAGAGAACCAAAAGGAGAACAGATGTCGTACTTGACGACGGCACCGGAGGCGATCGCTGCGGCGGCCGCCCAGCTGGAGGCGCTTGCCAATTCGTTTGCGGCTGAGAGTTCGGGCGCCGCCGGTTCTACCACAGCTCTGGCGCCAGCAGCTGCAGATGAGGTTTCGGCGTTGACGGCAGGGGTCTTCTCGACCTACGGGCTGTTGTATCAGTCAATCAGCGCCGAGGCCAACGCCATTCAGCAACAGCTGATAAGTGTGCTCGGATCCTCCTCGAACTCATACAGTGAGACCGAGGCGGCCAACCAGGTTGGGACCGCGGCATCCAGCGTCAGCAATGCGACGGCGAGCGCAACCAGCAGTACGAGCAGCAGTAGCGGCGGGATTGCAGGGCTCATCGAAGACCTGGCTAACTTCCTGGGCAACAACAGCTCAACGGGACTTTCCAGCAGCTTCGCCAACATCCTCAACATCGGGGGCGGCAACTGGGCGTCGGCCGCTTCCGATCTGCTCGGCATGGCGGGCGGCGGCCTCCTGGACACCTCTGCCGCGGACGCTGCCGGTGACGCAGCCGCCGCCGCAGGCCTCGTGGGTGATACGGCGCCAGCCGCCTCGGGAATGGGCCTGGGGGCGATGCCCGCGGCCGCATTGGGCCAGTCCACCTTGGTCGCGAACAAGCTATCCGTGCCACCGAGTTGGATCAGCGCGGCGGCGCCGGAGACTGGCAGTGTTGCTGCGGTCGAGACCACCGGCTGGACCGCGGCGCAACCGCAGGCCGGCCTCGGAACGCTCGTGCCGGGCATGCCTGGTTTGGGCGCCCGCGCCCGCGCCGGTTTCGGTGCTCCCCGCTACGGGGTGAAACCCATTGTCATGCCGAAGAAAACCGTCATCTAGCACGCAAGCGGCAACGGCGCCCGCGTGCAACAGCGAAGTTGCAATGCAGTCAGTCAAACCGGATGTAATCGAGGGATGGGATAACAATGCCTGATTGGGGAGCTCTACCGCCGGAAATCAATTCCGCGCGTATGTACGCCGGCGCCGGCGCCGGTCCGTTGATGGCAGCCGCCACGACGTTCAGCAATCTCAGCTCGGAGCTGAGTTCTACGGCGTCTTCCTATCAATCCGTGGTTTCACAGCTCACGGGATCGGATTGGCTGGGTTCTTCATCGGCGGCGATGTCCGCAGCGGTTGAGCCCTTCATCTCTTGGCTCAGCACCACCTCCACCGAGCTGCAGGAGGCCGCGTCTCAGGCGACTGCATCGGCTGCCGCTTACGAAGCGGCTTTCGCGGCGACAGTACCCCCGGCGGAGGTTGCCGCCAACCGTGCGCAGCTGGCGACGCTCGTAGCCACGAACGTCCTGGGCGTCAACACCGCGGCGATCGCGGCCACCGAGACGCAATACGGGGAGATGTGGGCACAAGACTCCACCGCGATGTACACGTACGCCGCCGCGTCGCTCGCCTCGACACAGCTCGCCGGGCTGACTTCGCCCACCGAGACCACCAATGCAAGCGGCGTCAGCGCGCAAGGGTCCGCGGTTTCCGCTGCGGTCGCCAGCAACTCGACGACGTCAACCCTGAACAGCACGCTGTCCAACCTGTCGAGCTCGCTGTCGTCGGCAACCACTTCCGCGAGCAGTAGTTCGACCTCAAGTTCGACAACCATCTTGAGCGCACTCAACGACTTGCTGGGCACGGGGTTTGTGGAGAACGGCGTCAACGGTGCGGTGAACACAGCGGCTTGGTTTGTCATGAATGCCATCCCGACGGCGGTATCACTGGGCCACACCCTTGGCGCCGTGCCGGCGGTCCCCTTCGCTCTCACCGACTCGGTTGCCCCCGTTGCCGGTGCGGCTGCCGTAACGCCGGGGACGATGGTTGGGTCGGTGTCTGGCGCGGCGGCATCGGCGACGCTTGGTGAGGCATCCGCGGTCGGCGGTCTGTCCGTCCCGGGTAGCTGGTCTGCTGCCGCTCCAGCTACGACATTGGCTTCTGCCGCCGCTCCGCTTGAAGGGTCGGGATGGACCGTAGGTGCGGAGGAGCCCGTCGCGGCTATGCCCGGGATGCCGGGGATGGCGGCGGCGGGGAAGGGCGCGGGCGCCTACGGTGCTGCGCCGCGGTACGGGTTCAAGCCGGTCGTCATGCCAAAGCAGCTCATCGTTTGATGCCGACAGTCATTCTGGACAACCGAATTTCGCTGACGGTCGGCGTCGGGCAGGGGCCGGTGAAGCGGAAAGGCGTGTCGTGCCCAAGCGAAGGAGATGTGATGGGCGGACCCCGCCCACCTGAACCCGTCGGCATGAGGCGCACAATCGGCCGATGGAGGCTGTAGTCCATCATCTCGCAGAACTGCCTTCGGCACTGGTGTATGTCGTCTTATCCGTTGTTGTCGTGCTGTCTGGTATGCCGATCGTGGCAGTAGTCATCGCGGCAGAGCCGGTGCTCATGGTGGCGACTATGTTGGTCTCCGCCGGTCGAATCTCGCTGTGGATTCTGATCGCTCTTTCCACCGCGGGTGCGACGCTCGGTGACGTCTTGAGCTATCTCGTCGGCCGCTTATGGGGTCCAGATATCTTGAGGTACAGACCGTTACGTAGGCACCGTGCAAGGCTGGTCACGACTCTGGGTGCCGTACGCCGGCGCGGTATGTCTTCGATGGTCATGCAACGATGGTTTCCCCCAGCCCGGGGACTTGTTCCTGCGGTGGTCGGCGCGCTGCAGTTCCCGTTCCGCAATTTCGTTGTCGTCGCGCTGGTTTCGGCAACGCTATGGTCCAGCGTCAACGTGTGGCTGATGTACTGTGCCAGGGACGTGTTGATGACGATCGGTCCGCTGCTCGGCGCCGTCCTGTTGATCGTCGGGTTATTGCGGCGCCTCTTGCGCGTATCGCCGTCGAAGCGGTGAGGTGCGACGACGCGAGTGGCGTGCGGTGGGCTCGGGGTTCGTGCGATCGGCGAACCGATCCGGCCGGAGTTCGAATGCCAACCACCCCAGGGCATTCAGGTGACCGCGTGGCCGTACAGATGCGAGGGCGGCCTAGGTGGCGCGGGGAGCGATCAAACGCGCGGCGGCTTCCACGGCGGCGGCGCGGCGGCGCGCAATGACGCGGGCGCCTTCTGGCACGTTGGCAAGTGGCGAATTGGCCCACGCGAGGGCGATGCCGAAAAGCAGCACCATGAGATCCATGGGTTGCCATGCGGGATCCACGTGGCCACCCGCCTGGGCGGCTGCGATCGTCGCCAGATCATTTTCGAGGACGGGTGGTTCTTCGAGTGTGACGCCTTCCAGTCGCGACCACGTGATCATGCGGTGGAATTCGGGATGGCTGCATGCCACGTCGTAGACATCACCGACGAACTCGGGAATGGCCTCCGGGCGCAGCTGAAACGAGCGAAAGAATTCGGCGGCGTCGGTGACGACGACTTCGCGAAACAGCGTCTCTTTGTCACCGAAATGGGCGTAGAGCCGTTCCTTACTGGCCTGCGCGGTTCGGGCGATCCGGTCGATACGGGCACCCGCGAGCCCGTATGCCGCGAACTCGCTTCTAGCCGCAGCGAGGATCTCCTGGCGCAGCTCGGTGGTATTTCGCACAGTCTCATACTACCAAAACGAACGAGTTCGTCTGGTAGATTCTGTCGGAATGTCGCCGTTCGATCCGGCGGTCAGGTCGATGTCAGATATGCGGCCTAATGTCGCCAGCGCCGACGGCATGGAAGCAGCAGTGGTGCAGACGGAGGACGTCCTTGGAGGACCAGCAGCCAATGGCGGAACTCAGTCGCCATGACGGCAATCACTCGTGGGTGCGCGCGCGTCGGATGGTCACGGGTCGGGTCAGCCCAGATAGCGCGCGGACACCGATGGACCCGGCGCCACTGCGCGGAACAGCCGGACGGGGGGCGATGGTGAAGCGTCCACTCGCGCTATTTGTGCTGGGGGCGCAGCGGTCTGGAACATCGGCGACGGCCCGCACCCTTGCGCTGTGTGGCGGTACGCTCCCGGGCGCGTTGTTGGGCGCCGACCAGTCCAATCCTGCCGGTTATTGGGAGCCACGCGAGGCGATCGATCTCAACGAAGCAATCCTGTACCGCCTCGGCAGTGGATGGGCCGATCCCACACTGCGCCTGCAAGATCAACCGGCGTTCGACCCTGATCAGAGCGCCACCTACACCGCCCAGATCGGGAATTTTCTTGCCGGGCTCCCCGCCGCACCTCTGCTGATCATCAAGGAACCGCGAATAACGATCGTATCCGGCCTCTGGTTCAAAGCGGCTCGCTCGGTCGGACTCGACGTCGCTGTCGTGGTGGCCCTGCGTCACCCGCAGGAGGTCGTCGCGTCACTGGTGAAGCACGGTCGAGTCTCGCCTCACCTGGCGAGCGCCTTGTGGCTCAAATACAACCTGCTGGCCGAGCGGAATACCCGTGGTGTCCCACGCGTATTCGTCGACTACGCGAACCTTCTGAGTGACTGGCGCTGGGAAATCGCGCGTGTTTCCACCGCGCTTGCAATCGATTTCGACATACCGGACCAGCGCGTCATAGACGAATTCCTCACCCACAGTCTGCGGCGCCAGCAGCACTGTGGTCCGGTGACCGACCTCTTCGGCACGGACTGGATGTCGTCCGTATATGAAGAACTGGGCTCGGCAGCGCGCGACGAGCCGGTGGCGGAGACTGCACTGGATCAGGTGTTCGAGGCATACCGGGCCAGCGCGCAGGACTTCCGCGCGCTGTTCCAGGACTTCGACGGTCGCTTTGGCAGAGCGCTCATCCGCACTGTTTCTCGGCCGGCAATTTCACGAAGGACACGCGCACTTCTGACATGGAAGACGCGCGTCGGGGAGTCCTACCGGCTGGGCTACCGGTCTGCGCAACGAGCCTTTCGGGTTGAGCTCGGAACTTCGAAAAATGCCGTCTGAATCGCTCGAGTGTCGTTGCACGGCGGCTCGCGCCGGTCGGGCGAGGGGCTACGGCCGAATGAGGTTCCTCCGATGAAGTTTGCGTTGGCGACCCTGGGAAGTCGCGGCGATGTCGAGCCCTTTACCGCTGTTGGCCGCGAACTGGTGCGGCGGGGCCATGAGGTCCACATCGCCGTTCCGCCCAATCTGGTTGCCTTCGTGAGGTCGGCCGGCCTCGCGGCCGTCGAATACGGCCCGAGCAGCCGAGAGCTGCAAACCGCAGACCACGTCCGCAACTTCTTGAGCGGCGCACCGCATCCGTTGAACGTGGTATGCGAAGTGATCTACCGGATCAACCGGTTCTGGCCCCACCTGAGTGAGACGCTGACGTCGCTGACCGACGGAGCGGACCTGCTCCTGACGGACGCGAGCGCGCAGGGACTGGCCGCCAACGTTGCGGAGCGTTATGAGGTTCCACGGGCGACCCTCAACTTCTTCCCTAGCCCTGTGGGCGAGCCCGGCGGCGTGGTGGGGCAAGCGATCCGGGAGGCGGAGGATGCTCAGCGTCGTGTGCTGGGTCTACCGCAAGCGGTTGGGTCTGCTGCACATGGAGCGCTGGAAATCCAGGCCTATGACCAGATGTGTTTTCCGGGATTGGCAGACGAATGGGCGAGGTGCGGCGTCACCCGGCCTTTCATCGGGGCGCTGACGCTGGGCTTGCCGACGGCTGCGGATGGCGACGTCTTGGCGTGGATTGCCGAGGACAGCCCGCCCATCTACTTCGGTTTCGGCAGTAACGTACGGATCGGGTTTGCCGCTCAAACGGTCGCCCTGATCAGCGCCGCCTGCGCTCAAGTTGGCCTCCGGGCACTGGTGTGTTCCGGGACAAATGATTTCACCAGCGTCCCCCAGTTCGACAACGTGAAGGTTGTCCCCGCGGTCAACCACTCGGTGGTGTTCCCGGCGTGCCGCGCGCTAGTCCACCATGGTGGTGCCGGCACCACAGCCGCAGGCCTGCGCGCCGGAATTCCCGCACTGATCCTGTGGCTTTGGGTCGACCAGCCGATTTGGGGGGAGGTGGTGGAGCGACTCAAAGTGGGCACAGCGCGCCGATTCTCGGACATCAGCCAGCAATTGCTGGTGACGGATCTGCGGCGCGTCTTGAGTCCCCACTACGCTACGGCAGCTCGTGAGGTGGCCGCTCAGATGATCCAACCCGCCGAGAGCGTAGCGAATGCTGCCGATCTTCTGGAAGACGCCGCGGGCCTGGGACGCTACGGCTAGACAGACGTACTAGTTCGTTCGTATTATGAGCCAATCGGCTTTCGGGTTCGCCGGCGCCAGCGCTGGGGCCGGAACCCGCTAGGCGCTTGGGATATCCCGGAACGGAGGACGCCGTGCCCACCATCACCGAACCCCGAGTTGGAACGAAACACATAAGTCGTCCGCGAAGGTCGCGTGGTGGATGGGGACCATTGCCGCCGTTTGTCGTCCAACAACTACTCAGGTGATCGGCTCGAAACTCGAGCGCCCGCGGCACGTGCGGAACTTGGGTCGGCGGGGAACCGTCACGGCGGGTGGGGCGCGGATCTTGGTGGTGGAGGACACCAAAGCGATCCGTGACATGCTCGGCGAAGCCCTGACCGGGGTCGGGTATCTGACCGCCGTGCGTACGGATGGGACGCGGTTGGAAGAGGTGCTGGAGGGCTTCCGGCCCGATTTGGTGATCTTGGACGTCATGCTGCCCGGACGTAATGGGTTCGAGTTGATCGATGTGGTGCGCGATTGGGGTGAAGCCGGAATCGTGGTGTTGACCGCTCGCGACGGGTTGCCCGACCGGGTGCGTGGCTTGGACGGCGGTGCTGACGACTATGTGGTGAAGCCTTTCGAACTGGCCGAGCTGATCTCTCGGGTCGGGGCTGTGCTTCGCCGTCGCGGGCGGTTGCCGGCGGTGGTCCAATACGGTGACCTGACGTTGGACCTCGAGGCCGGGGTGGTCGCCCGGGCCGGATCGCCGTTGGACCTGACTGGCACCGAACTTCGCCTCCTTGCGTTCTTGGTCGAGCAGCGCGGCCGCATCGTCAGTTCAGCGCAGATCCTGCGCGTCGTGTGGGGTTACAGCTCCTACAACGTCAACGTGGTCCACGTTCACATCAAGAGGCTGCGCCGCAAACTGGAAGCACACGGGCCCCGGATTCTCCACACGGTGCGTGGCATCGGTTACCGGCTGCAGCCGATCCGGTCGTGAGCCGTCGTCGCACGGCGGCTGTGCCGGCTACCGCCACCCCTTCGTTGCATCGACGGGTGGTCCTCATGGTCCTCGGGATGCTGACCGTCCTTCTGGTGGTGCTGGGCATCACGATTGATGCGCTGTTACGCGCGCAGACGTATCGCGATGTCCACAGTCGGCTGATGGTCACCGCCGGACGCGCCGACGCGTTGGCCGCCGCGAAGACCCCCTCTGATCAGCTTGCGGCGCTGTTGGGCGGCGCCGGAATCCGTGCGCTGCTCGTTGCGGCGGACGGGACCACCCACGGTGACCAAGCCATCCGCCCCGAGACGGTAACCGGACCTACGGTCCCGCCGCCCCTGCCGTCGCCTCCGCCTGGTTGGCCGTCACCTCCGCCGATACCGCCGGGGTGGCCCCCACCGCCACCGCCGGGATCGGCGGAGGGCACCGCCACCGTGGTGGTGCACCCGCTGATGTCGGGCGGGCGCGTGATTCTGGTCGCCGACACCACCCCAACCACAACGTTGATCCGGCGGTTGCGCGAAGTCATGGTCGCGTGCGGTGTGGTCACCCTGGCCGTCGCGGCGTTGCTGCTGACCGTCGCTACCCGCACTGCATTGCACCCGCTGGATCGGCTTACCGCCCTGGCGCGATCGATCGCCGTCGGCGACCGCGGCCAGCGGTTACGGCCTGATCGTTCTGGGACCGAACTGGGGCGCGCGGCGGCGGCGTTCGATGACATGCTCGACGCCTTGGAAGCCTCCGAACAACGCATTCGCCAATTTCTTGCCGATGCCGCGCACGAACTTCGCACACCGATCACCGGTATCAGTGCCGCTGCAGAACAAATCCTCTGTGCGCCAACTGAACAGAATGGCGAGGCAAGTGTATATGCCCAGCACCGGCGCGCCGCGCTGCTGCTGGATGAATCACGCCGAGCCGCTCGACTGGTCTCCGATATGCTCGATCTCAGTCGCATCGATTCCGGTGTGGCGCTGGATCTTTCAGATGCTGACCTGGTAGAGATCGCCCAAGGCCAATGTGAACGAGCGACTTTGCTTTCACCGGGAATCACCGTCACCCGTGTTGGCGAGCCGGCGGTGCTCATCCGCGCCGACCGAGCGCGTATCGAGCAGGTCGTGTCCAATCTTGTCGACAACGCCCGTCGGCACACCCCAGACGGTGGCCACATTGTGATCGACGTGCGCCGCAGCCCACGCAGCGATCCACGGGGCGGCTCCGCAGCCCACGCGGAGCTCACCGTCACCGATTCAGGCCCGGGCATCCCAGACACCGAACGCGAGCGGATTTTCGACCGGCTAGTCCGCCTCGATACCGCCCGAGACCAGGACCAGGGGGGCGCGGGACTCGGCTTGCCCATCGCTCGCGCACTGGCGCGCGCCCACGATGGGGAGCTCACGTGCGTTTCCCACCACCCCGGGGCGCGCTTCAAACTCACACTGCCGCTGCACCCTGATGCGACATGAGCGAGCCCGATGCTCTTCAGCGCGGGCGGAGATGCCGTACCACCGCCGGCGCCAGAAACGCGCCCTCGGCCGGTCACCCGCCGAAGGGTGGGCGGGCCATGACGGTGGGGCGGAAGCCGTAGCGGGGACCGCGACCGGCTGCCTCGGCACCCGTACCGGCAAGGGGCAGGCCACCGAGCAGGTTGCCGGGAGCAGCCTCGGGCGCGGCGCTGATGCTGCTGACGGGTACGGCGTGGGTGATCGCCGGCGCCGTCCCGGCCCCAGCCCATACGGGCGGCACCGAAAGTGGGCCGACCGCAGCGGCGTTGCCGAAACTCGCCGCGACGTGCGCACCGCCACCCAGGAGGCCGCCCAGCCCACCGAGCCCTGGCAGTGCCTTGGCCGCGGCAGCGGCCGTTCCGCCGATCACCCCCAGGGTCTTGGCCATTTGCACCCCGAAGTTGCCCATACCGACACTGAAATACGGCAAACCCTCGGTGTTGTAAAGGAAGCTGGCGTAGGGGCTATAGCCGTTGAGGAACGTCCCGAGGTTGGTGGGCAGGGTGCTCTGCCCGGTCAGCAGGTACCAGATCTCACTGGCCAAACTCGACGAGGAGCTGCTTGAGGAGCTGCTTGAGGAGCTGGTTGAGGACGTGGTCGACGAGGAGCTGCTTGACGACGTGGTCGAGGAGCTGCTCGATGATGTTCCTGATGAGGTGGCCGAAGACGCCGGGGAGGCAAGACTTTGCAGCGTGCTGGGCACCTGCGACAGCGTCGACTGCGTTGAGCTGCTCGTCGAGCTGGCCGTCGCCGAAGTGACCGCTGCACTCTGGGTGGCCTGGCCGCTGGAGCTCGTCGTCTGGGGCGCATCGGTGAATGCGGTCACTTTGGTCGCAGACGCCGATTGTGCTGCGTAGGAATACATCGCGCTCGCGTCCTGCGCCCACATCTCGCTGTATTCGGCTTCATTGGCCGCAATAGCGGCCGTGTTTTGACCCACCACGTTGGTCGACACCAACTGTGCCAGCAGGGCGCGATTTGCGGCAATCGAGGTTGGTGGCACCGTCGAGGCGAAGGCCGCCTCGTATGCCGCCGCAGCCGCACTGGCCTGGCTGGCAGCCTGCTCCGCCTGGGTGGCGGTCGTGCTCATCCATTCGACGTACGGGCCGGCCGCATCGGCCATTGCCGATGACGCGGAACCCAGCCAGTCCTCGCTGGACAACTGGGTCACTACGTTCTGATAGCTCAGAGCAGCCGCATTCAACTCGGCGGCAAGCGCATTCCACGCGGAGGCGGCCGTGGTCAGCGATGTCGAGCCTGGGCCGGAATACATTCGCGCTGAATTGATCTCCGGCGAGAGCGAACCATAGTCCACCATTGTGATCCCCCTTATTCCGCAACGGACGCGTCGATGCCGCCGTTCCGCAAGCGGGAAGCGGCATTGGTGTTGAAGATTCGTGCCAGCATGTCCAGGACAACCGCTGTTTGGGCCGCCGCAGTGTGATACGTATTCACGTGGTTGTTGAAATGCATTGCGACCAAGGCTGATACCACGTCGCCGCCAGCCGGGTCGACCCGCTGAGCCGGGTCGACCGCGAGGGCGTTGTGCACGGCCGGCGTCGCCCCATCCTGCTGCACGCTGCCGGATGCTGCCGCCGATGCCAATGGCCGGCTCGCCGTGAACGGCATGGCTTTCCTCCTTGATGGTCTCGAACTGGACGGACGCCGTGACGATAAAAAGGGAATCTGACATCAACCTGAATTAGTCAGCCGGGCAGCAATTTTTAACCGGCCGTTTCTTGAGCCGACGCCGGCCGGCTAAACATCAGGCTGAGAGCCGCACCTGCCCGGAGGGCCCCTCAGACCTTCAAATCCCACTTGGGGGCGGGAACTGGGCGGGCGGGATAGGCGGTGTCGTAGTGCGATTGACGAAACAGGCGCGGTACGTATCCAAGGTGGTCAACGGTTCGCTCCCCGAGCCATCATCATGCGTGACCTTTTGATCAGGCTGATTGCGACAGGAATGCTCGCGCGGACGGCGCCGTTGCTTGTCGGTATGGCTACCGGAATCATCCTGATGGCGCGACCCGATGCCGCCAACCTTGTCGACGACGTGATCGCGCAAGCCCGAGACGCTCACGAGCACGGCGTGGCCCAGGTTTGGCTTCCCCAACAGCAGAACTATGACGCGATCGCGCTGGCGGCCCTCGTCGGCGCCGCGGTGCCCGGACTCGGCGTCGGGACGTCCGTGGTGCCGATCAATCCGCGCCACCCGCTGATCGTCGCGTCGCTGGCGCAGACGGCACAGGCCGCCGCGCACGGCAACTTCAGCCTCGGCCTCGGTCTGGGCGCCCGCCAGATCGAGCGCCAGGCTTTCGGCACCGACTGGTCCAACGGGATCACCCGGTTACGGGAACATCTGACGATCCTCGGGTCTGTGTTCAACACCGGCGGCGTCGACTTCCACGGCAGCGAACTCAGTGCGAGCCCCACCTGGCCGGTACAGGTCGCGGGCGGGACGCCCGTCCCGGTGTATGTGGCGGCGATGGGCCCAAAGGCGCTGCGGGTCACCGGCGAACTGGCGGACGGGACGTTGCCTTACCTGGCCGGGCCCCGGACCATCGGCGAATTCATCGTGCCGGAGATCACCAAGGCGGCGGCCGATGCGGGTCGTCCCGCGCCGCGCATCATCGCCGCGGTTCCGGTGCTGTTGTCCGAAGATGTCGAAGGCGCCCAGGCCATCGCCGCGCAACATCTGAGTTTCTACGAGAGCATCCCCTCTTATCGCAACGTGATCGCCAGGGAAGAAGTCGCCAGCGTCACCGAGCTCGCCGCCATCGGACCCGAGGAAAGTGTCGTGCGTCAGCTACGCCGTTATCGCGATGCGGGTGCCACCGACGTGGTGATCAGCCCGATCGACCGCTCAGCGTCTGTGGACCGCGCAGCATTATGGAGACTTACCGCCGCGCTGTGAACCGCCACCCACGCGGGCACGGGCGTGCGAGAGTTACCGGATGACAAGCGTCGCCGTGATCGGCGCCGGACCGGGCGGGCTGGTGGCGGCCCGCTGGCTGTTGTCGCAGGGATTCGAGCCCACGCTCTTCGAGCAGGGTCCGGCGCTGGGCGGCCAGTGGGCGGCGTCGGCCGGGTCGAGTGGCGTATGGCCGGGCATGTACACCAACAGCAGTCGCACGATGACTGCCTTCAGCGACCTCGAGCACGACACCGACCTTGTCTACCTACCGAACCACGAGATTCTCGACTACCTGCGTCGCTACGCCGCCAAATTCGGGTTGATGCCACGTCTCCGGCTCCGCAACCGGGTGGAGCTGGTCAGCCGGGACGACGGGCCCGGGTGGCTCGTGAGTCATTCCGATGGGACCGACCGCTTCGAGCGCGTGGTGGTGGCCAGCGGCAGGTTCACTGCGCCGGCGGTGCCCGCTGTCGCCGGACTGGAAACGTTCTCCGGATGCGCGGGTGCCAGGCCCACATTCGGCTACCGAGATGCCGCAGCGTATCGCGGCAAACGCGTTCTGGTCGCCGGTTGCGCAATCAGTGCGCTCGAAATCGCTTCGGAACTCGCGCAACTCGGGGCGGCGCGCGTCGTCGTGACGCAGCGGCGACAACGATACGTCGTCCCGAAGTTCATTGGCGGCGTCCCCACCGACCACGTGCTCTACACGCGCTACGGCGCGTTAGCCGAAGAAACCCTGCCAGCAGAAGACATCGATCGCCAGGTGAAAGAGATCGTGGTCGGCGCGGCGGGAAGCCCCGAGCAATATGGCGCCCCAGCGCCCGACCTGTCGCTCTTCGCGGCCGGGGTGACGTTGAGCCAGCATTATCTTCCGTTGGTCGCCGAAGGCCGGATATCGGTGCGGCCGTGGATGAAAGCGGTGTTGGGCGCGACGGTCACCTTCGCCGACGACCGAGCGGAGGAGTTCGACGGGATGCTGTTCGGTACCGGTTTCGATGTGCGTCTACCGTTCCTGAGCGACGAAATCCAGCAGATTCTGGACCTTGACGCGATGCACCTGGACGCCGATCGGTTTACCTTTCATCCGGACCTCCCGGGGCTTGCGCTCATGGGCATGTGGGACCAGGCGGGCGGATACTTTGTGCCGCTGGAACTTCAGGCCAGGTGGATCGCCTACACGTGGGGCGGCGTCATACCCGATGTACCTGAAGCGGACCAGCGAACGGCAATCGATGCCTACCGCGCTCGTCGGGGGTTGTCCCAGAAAACGCGATTGAACCTCGCCGCCATCACGTTCGCCCGAGCCGCTGGCGTGGAACCGCGCCTGGAAAACTGGCCGCAGCTGCGCCGCGCCCTGCTGTTCGGCCCGCTGGCGCCGAGCTGCTTTCGGCTGGAGGGGCCCGATGCGCTGCCCGACGCGCCGGATCGGTTCGCGCGCGGGGCCGCGCGATTCGGCGCCATCACGTCAAACGACATGACGGAACGCGAAAAACGCGACTGGGCGGCACTATCTGGTGGCAGCCGTTAGTCCGCGGCGGCGAGCACCTCACGCACCGCCTCGTCCACGGTACCCAGCAACCCGGGGTCGATGCCGGCACGGCCGCGAACCAGGATGGATGCGAGGTTGGTGGGCGGTAGGCCCTCGGCCGGGCACACGCCGTCGGGCAGCGTGCCGATCATCGGCAGCAACGCCACCCCGAGCCCCGACCGTACCGCCGCGTACAGCCCGGACAGGTCGCCGCATTCGGCGGCGATCTCATAGTCGATGCCGTGGTTTTCGAGGATGGCGAACGCGGGTTCCCGCAACGTGCACGGCTCGGAGAAGATCACCAGAGGGAGTGGTTCGCGCGCCGGGAGCGCCAACGAGCGCGCCGAAATCCATTGCAGGCGAACCAACCCGGACGCGTTGGCACGGTCCAGGCCGGCGCCGTCGAGCATGATCGCCAAGTCAACGAGGCCGCGTTCGATCGAGTCGGCCAGCGACACGTTGCGGTCCAGCCGGAAACGCACCCGCCGGTCGGGAAGCCGCTCACGCAGCAGGCTGGTGAGCCCCGCCAGCATCACGTCCGCGCCGTGCTCGGTGGCCCCGATCGTCAGGAGCCTGGGCTCGGTGGCGCCGAGGTCGTCGAGCGCCGTGTCATGTGCGGCCAAGATCGTGCGGGCATGCCGCAGCACCCTCAGCCCGATCTCGGTGAACACAATGCCGCGGCCGGACCGCTGGATCAGCGGCTCACCGACGACCGCCTCGACCCGGCGCAGGTGTTGGCTGACCGCGGACTGGCTCAGGTGCAGCGCGGCGGCGGCGCGGTGAAATCCACCACAGTCGGCCACCGCGACGAGGCTGCGCAACGGCGCGATGTCCAGCACCTGGGGCATAGCAGCGACCATATTCCGATCAGTACCGCTAATCAATAGTCCAGTTACTTGAGGCGAATCTCGGCTGCCGACCCACTGGACTGATAAGTAAACGCGATCAGTCCCGATCGGCAATAATCGTTGGACTGCGCGGGTGGGCCTAGGCCAGCATGGGTCGTATGGACCTGCCGCGCATGCCGCTGACCACCGCGTCGGCGGTGACGTTCTTCTACGCCCTCGGTTATCCCATCGGGGTGCTGGCGGTGACGGCCATGACGCCCATGGCCGCGCTGGTGTTCCGCTTCGGTTTGGCCGCAATGGTTTTGGCGATATGGGCCGTGCTGGCCAAGGCGCCCTGGCCGCGGGGCGCGCAGTTCGGTCATGTCGTGGTGGTCGGCCTGCTGATCCAGGCCGTGCAGTTCTGCTGCCTCTACGAGGCCGTTCAGCGCGGATCGCCCGCGGTGCTGTGCGCGGTGGTGGTCGCGATGAACCCCGTCGCCACGGCCATCCTGGCCTCGCTGTTTCTGCGCGAGCCGCTCGGCCCCCAGCGACTGCTCGCGCTCGCCCTCGGTGTCCTCGCGGTGCTCGCCGCGTGCGCCAAACGGTTGGCGACCACCCACGGCGTGGACCCGGTCATCGTGCTGCTTGGCGTTGCCCTGCTCGGGCTTTCAGCAGGCGGCGTCTACCAGCAACGGTTCTGCACTGGCGTCGACTTTCGCACGATGAGCGCGCTGCAGAACGCGGTCGCGCTCGTTCCCGCCGCGGCGCTGGCGCTCCTCACGCCGTTCACCGTGCACGACGTCCGGCAGGCCGCGATCGCGATCGCCGGCATGGTGCTGTTGAACGCGACGCTCGCGGTGAGCCTCTACGTCCGGGCCATCAACACCCACGGCGCGGCTGCGGTCGCGATGCTGTTCGCCGTCATCCCCGCGGTCGCCGCGGTACTGGCGTGGCTCATCCTGGGCCAGCGTCCCGACCTCGGTGTCGGGGTCGGCCTCGTCCTGGGCGGATTCGCTTGCTGGCTCAACAGCGGGGCTTCCCGCTCACGCCGGGCGGCGGGGGTGACTATTGAACCCGATCGGGCGGTGCGGGTGCCGTCGATCGTTGCCCAGTCAACTCCCGCGTCGTGCGGGTCGCCGTCGAGTCGCGCACGATAGCTGACCGGCCGAGCGCCGATCCGCCAACTTGCCAGGCGTTGCGCAACCTAGCGCGTGCTTTCATCGGCCGTGTCATGGCGGGACTGCTGCAACCCGGGCGCGTCGGGGTCATCGTTCTGATGCTCGAGTTGTTCCTGCAGCTTGCGCTGTTCTTCGGTCGCCTGTCGGGCGTCGTCGGGCGCGGGCGGCGGGTCGAGATTGACTTGCTGGTCCACGTGAGCTCCTCTGACCGGTGATGTCGCTCCAGTCAGGGTCTCCCGAATCCCGCGCTCCGAAACCTCGCCGCTAGCCGAGATGCGCGGACAGCAGCCAGGCCCGCATCGACTTGCGGCCGTTGCCCTCGTCGCGAATGTCGGTGCCGGCGAAGGCCTCGGATCCCTCCAGGAAGCTGTCGGGCACGTTGGCGTGGATGCGTGCCGGCCGGATCTCGTCGATGACCCAGTACTTGGAGACCACGTCGCGCAGCTCCTCCTCGGTCACCGCGTTGATCGGGCTCTCGGCCGGCACGCCCTCACGGTCGAAGACCAGCACGAAATACGAGGCGCCCGGCGCGGCCGCCCGCACGATGGATCGCTGATAGCCCTCGCGTAGCTCGACGGGCATCGAGTGGAAAAGGGTGCTGTCGACGATCGTGCCGAATCGACCGTCGTAACCGTCGAAGGCGCTGATATCCGCGACATCGAAGGTGGCATTGGTAAGGCCACGCCTGGCCGCCTTCTCGCGTGCCAAATTGATGGCGGTGGGCGACTGGTCCAAGCCCACCGTGATGAAGCCGCGCTCGGCGAGGAACAACGACACCGCCGCCTCCCCGCATCCGGCATCGAGCACGTCGCCGTGGAACTTCCCGGCCTCGATCAGCGCGGCGATCTCCGGCTGCGGCTCGCCGATGCTCCACGGCGGGCGGTTGCCCTCGCCCATCTCCGGGGCTTCGCCCCGGTAGGCGGCTTCGAACATTTCGTGAGTCGGTTGAGACATGAAACCTTTGTATCAACCGCACTGATATATGTCAATGGGGTTGATATTGCGAACGGCCGGCTTAGGGCAGCGTGGCGGTCAGGTAACCGGAGTCCTCGCCGAAGGAAGCCAGCTCGTCGTCGGGCACCTCGAACCCGTGGGCGGCGAAGGCCTCCTCGGTGGTCCGGATGTCGACCCGCCAGCCGTGCGCCGCCAGGTATTCGGCGGCGGTGTTGCGATCGCCGGTGTAGAAGAGCTCGGCCAGATTGATGTCGGAGCCCAGGCGTTGCGACCGCTCGGTCAGCTTCTGCGCCCAGTCCGCCGGGATGTTGCGCAGATCCATGTGCTCGGTCGCGATCCGGCTGCCCGGCGCGGACAACGCGACGACGTTGTCGAACAAGCGGTCCTGCGCCTCGGGTGGCAGGTAGACGAGCAGGCCTTCGGCGCTCCACGCCGTCGGCGCGCCGGCGTCGAAGCCGGTCTTGACCAGGGCGGCCGGCCAGTCCTCGCGCAGGTCGATCGCCACCGTGCGGCGCTCGGCGGCCGGCGCGGCGCCCAGGTCGGCCAGCACCCGCGTCTTGAACTCGATGACCTCGGGCTGGTCGATCTCGTAGACCACCGTGCCGGCCGGCCAGGACAGGCGGTAGGCACGGGTGTCCAGGCCCGACGCCAGGATGACCGCCTGGCGGACCCCGGATTGCGTTGCCTGCATGAAGAAGTCGTCGAAGTATCGGGTGCGGACCGTGATCTGCTCGTTCACGGCCTCGCGATTCAGCAGGGGATCGTCGGAGCGGTCGATTTCGTTGTCGAGGAGCTTGACGAAGACCTCGCTGCCCACGGCGCGCACGAGTGGATCGGCGAAGGGGTCGTTCAGCAGCGGCTCAGGCCCTTTCGAAGCGATCGCCCGCTGGGCGGCCACCGCCGTTGCGGTCGCTCCGACGCTCGAGGCCAGGTCCCATGTGTCGTTCTCGGTGCGGGCCACTACCCGACTCCTCTCCCTGGTTAGTTAGCTCATTTAAGCGATACGGCCCACTCTACGCGCCCGTCGACGGACCGACGGACCGACGATTTCCGGGGGGATGACTGCGGCGCGGGGACGTGTTGAGATCGGGTATGGCCGACGAGATCGAACTGAGCCCGAGGGACTGGGTGCGCGAGCAGACCGAGCAGATCCTCGAGCAAGGCACGACCGACGGGGTCGAGATCCTGGACCGGCCCGTCGTGCTGGTGACGGTGACCGGAGCGAAGTCCGGCAAGAAGCGGTACGTGCCGATGATGCGCGTCGAAAACGACGGCCGATACGCCATGGTCGCGTCGAAGGGCGGAGCCCCCGCACACCCGTCGTGGTACTTCAACCTCAAAGCCAATCCGGACGTGACGCTGCAGGATGGCGACAAGGTCTTCGCGCTCAGCGCGCGCGAACTCGAGGCGGACGAGCGCAAGCAGTGGTGGCAACGGGCGGTCGAGGCCTATCCGCCCTACGCCGAATATCAGGCGAAGACAGCGAGGCGGATACCGGTCTTCGTCCTGGAGTAATTCGTTGAACCGCAGGTGATTTCGACGTGCGGGCGCGACCCCGCGCCTCATTGCGCCCCCGAGCGCACTGCGCGGCAAAAGATTTGCGTTCGATATGCGCCTGGAAGGTCGGGTTGCGACCCGGTGGGCCGCCCCATACCGTCGACACGCATAGGCACGGCACGCTGAAGCGGGACAACGACGTTCGCGGCGGTGTGGGATCGATTGTGCCCGAGAGCGTTACGCTCCGCTCCTGGTGCGTTACGGGTGGCTACCCGAACGCGCCCCTCATGCATATCCCAGGGAGGGCCGATGCCACACGCCGGGCGGCCAGCTGAAAACGACACCGAGCGGGCGCAACCGGTTCGAGGCGACCGGTGGCGCGCGGCCATTCAGTACGACCTGCCGGCGTCGTTGGTGGTCTTTCTGGTGGCGCTTCCCTTGTCGCTGGGCATCGCGATCGCGTCCGACGCCCCGGTGCTGTCCGGTTTGATCGCGGCGATCGTCGGCGGCATCGTCGCAGGGCGCCTCGGCGGGTCACCGTTACAGGTCAGTGGTCCGGCCGCCGGACTCACCGTCGTCGTCGCCGATCTGGTCTCCCAGTTCGGCTGGGCAGTAACATGTTTCATCACCGTCATCGCCGGGGCCCTGCAAGTGATGTTGGGAATCAGCCGAATCGCACGGGCCGCCTTGGCGATCTCACCGGTCGTGGTGCACGCCATGCTGGGCGGCATCGGAATCACAATCGCGCTGCAGCAGGTGCACGTATTGCTCGGCGGCCAATCGCAGAGCTCGGCCTGGACGAACGTCGTCGGCCTGCCCGCCCAAATCGTCGGCGCGCACCGGCCGGGGGTCGTGCTGGGTCTGCTCGTCATCGCCATTCTGATCGCCTGGCGCTGGGCCCCGGCCCGGGTGGCCAAGATCCCCGGCCCACTGGTCGCCATCGTCGCCGTCACCGTCCTCTCGGCCGCGTTGCCGTTCAACGTGTCCCGCATCAGGCTGGAGGGCTCGGTGCTGGAGGCGCTGCAGCTGCCCCAGCTGCCCGAGGGCGACTGGCGGGCGGTCGTGATCGCGGTGATCACCGTCACGCTGATCACCAGCGTTCAAAGCCTGTTGACGGCCGTCTCGATCGACCGCATGCACACCGGGGCGCGCACCGACTTCAACCGCGAGCTGATCGGGCAGGGCGCGGCGAATATGGCGTCGGGCGCGATCGGCGGGCTCCCGATCGCAGGCGTAATCGTGCGCAGCGCGGCGAACGTCAACGCGGGCGCCAAAACTCGCGCCTCGACGATCATGCACGGGGTGTGGGTCCTGCTGTTTGCCGTACCCTTCGCGGGACTGGTCGAACAGATCCCCACCGCGGCGCTCGCGGGGTTGCTCATCGTCATCGGAATCGAGCTGTTGAAGCCGGCTCACATCGAGACCGCCTCGCGCAATGGCGATCTCGCCGTCTATCTGGTGACGATCGTCGGCGTCGTCTTCCTCAATCTGCTGCACGGCGTGCTGATCGGACTCGCGGTGGCGGTCGTCGTCACCGGTTGGCGCGTGGTGCGGGCCAGGGTGGAAGCCAAGCCCGTGGATGGCGAATGGCACGTCTTGATCGAAGGCGCATGCACTTTCCTGGCCCTGCCCCGGCTGACGGGCGTGCTCGCGACGATCCCCGATCGCGCCGCGGTCACCATTCACCTGAGGGCAACCTACCTCGATCACGCGGCGCACCAAGCGATCAGCGACTGGCGGCGCCGGCATGGCGGCACCGGCGGAGAGGTCAAGGTCCACGACGGGCCGATGGAACCTTATGGGCGCGTGCGCAAGTCGTCGAAAGCCAACCGCCGCGCGGCCCATCTCAGCCTGGTCGAAGCGGACGCCGGCTAGCGGCCGTCGCGCCCCTCAGGATGCGTAGGCGGGTCCCCGCGGAAGCAGGTGACGACGAACAAGTTTGTGCCAGCGCCGTTGCCGGTAACGGAAAATAGCGCTCGCGACCCTTGCCACGACGGCCGTGGCGACCCCGGCGTCGATTTCGATCGTGTCGCTGTATCGGCACGACTGGTCGTCGATCGCTTCGACATGCAGCGTGTGGTTCCACGCCCGGAGAATCCCGCCGTGCTCGTGGGTGCGAACCGTTCCGGCGGCCTCGTCGATGTGCACAATCTCGATCGTGTGCCGGTAGGCCGGTAGCAGGTGGAAGGCGAACAGCCAGGCTGTCCCCCGCTCGCCCAAGCGCAGTGGCTCCGCGCGACCGCTCAGGGCGGGGATCGCGAACAGGCCCTTGCACACGTAAACGAAGGTGACGGGGGACAGCATCGCCGCCCAGACCCGGTCGGCCGTAGTGGGCAGGACCGTTTCGGTGTAGACGGTGCGCATCGCGCCTCCCAGCCGCAGGGTTTAGGGTACCCTAAGTATGCCCAGTGAGGCTGAGACGCGCTACCGCAGGTCGTCGGCGACCCGTTCCAGCGCGGCGAGGTGGTCGTCGACGGTCGCAAGCCCTGCGTTCATGGTGTTGACCGACAGGTGGGTGGCGCCGGCGGTTCGCCAAGCGGCGATGTCCGCGTACGCCTTGTCCGGGTTGCCGGTCCAGCTGACCCGGCCTTCCATGCCGAGGCTCTCCGCGTCCCGGCCTGCGGCCGCTGCGGCGCGCTGCACCTGTGCGCGCGCGTGGTCCAGACGGGGTCCCGGAGCGGTCATCGGGAACCAGCCGTCGGCGAGCCGCCCCGCGCGTTCCAACCCGCGGTCGGAGGCCGCGCCGATCCACACCGGAATCGGGCGTTGGGTGGGCAGCGGCGCGAGCCCCGCGGCGGTCACCGTGTGGTATTTCCCATCGAAGGTGACCGATCGTTCGGTCCACAGCCTGCGCAGGAGCTCGATCTGCTCCTCGGAGCGCCTGCCGCGATTGGTGAACGTCTCACCCAGCGCTTCGTATTCGACGGCGTTCCAGCCCAATCCGACGCCGAGCCGAAACCTGCCGCCGGTCAGCAGGTCGACCTCAGCGGCTTGCTTGGCCACCAGTGCCGTCTGCCGCTGCGGCAGGATGATGACGCCGGTCACGAGCTCCAGCGACGTGATCGCGGCCAGGTAGCCGAACATGACGAACGGCTCGTGAAACGTCGAGTCGATGTCGTAGGGGCCGTCCCAGCCCCGGTGCACGCCCGGGTCGGCGCCCACGACGTGGTCGTAGGCGAGGATGTGGGTGAATCCGAGCCCTTCGACCGCCTGCCCGTACGCGCGTACCACCGCGGGATCTCCGCCGAGCTCGGTCTGCGGGAACACGACTCCGATGCGCATTCGCGGTGCAACCAAGTCGCCGCGGATTTGCTTCCCGCGCGCGACGAAAAAGTTTGGGACGGTGCCGTCTTCGCGCCTCTCGGCAAGTGGTCGCTCGAAGCGACGGTTCTACAGGTGGTACCCGGGGGAATGTCCGACACCGTCGCGGTGGACAACGACCGCGGGTGCCCGGATATTTCCCCGCGCCCGATGATGGAGGGGTGACGACTGAAAAGATCCCGGGCGCGGTGCGGGTCGGCGCCTTCGAGCGGACGTTCGAAGCCGAGCTGACCGCGCGCTACGACATCACGAAGCTTCCCGACGGCCCCGGGCGGGCCGCTTTCCTGGCCGAGCACGGGCCCGACATCCGGGTGGCGATCACATCGGGGCCGCCCGGCCTCGACGCCGACACGATCGCGGCGCTGCCCAATTTGGAGGTCATCGTCAACAATGGGGCCGGGGTGGACATGATCGATCTGCCCGCGGCGCAGCGCCGCGGAATCGGTGTCAGCAACACTCCCGACGTCCTGTCGGACACCGTGGCCGACACCGCACTGGGCCTGATCCTGATGACCCTGCGCCGTTTCGGCGCCGCGGACCGCTACGTGCGGGCGGGCCGATGGGTGCGCGACGGCCCATTCCCGTACGGCCGTGACGTCAACGGTCTGCAGGTCGGGATCCTCGGCCTGGGCCGGATCGGCTCGGCCATCGCGACCCGTCTGTTCGCATTCGACTGTGCCATCGCGTACCACAATCGCCACCGCATCGACGGGTCGCCGTACCGCTACGCCGACTCGCCGGTAGAGCTGGCCGAGTCGGTCGACGTCCTCGTCGTGGCCACCACGGGCGATCCCCACACTCGCCACCTGGTCGACCGCACCGTCCTCGAGGCGTTGGGGCCGGAGGGTTACCTGATCAACATCGCCCGCGGCAGCGTCGTCGATCAGGACGCGCTCGTGGAGTTGCTGGCCGGCGGAGCCCTGGGCGGGGCGGGGCTGGACGTGTTCGCCGACGAACCCCACGTGCCGGCCGAACTGTTGACGCTGGACAACGTGGTGCTGTTCCCGCACATCGGCAGCGCCACCGGCCGCACCCGCAGGGCGATGGCGCTGCTGGCGATCCGCAACCTGGAGAGTTACCTCGACACGGGCGAACTGGTGACACCTGTCCTTCGACGGCGCAGGTGACGGCGCAACGGCTGGTGTCAGATGTCTCACACCGGATGGCCCGCCCGCCGAATAACGGGTATCTGGCCATCCACCATGAGTGAGACGACCCAGCGCGAGCTCGGACAGACCGACAGCCCGATCGAGGACGAGCTCGAGGATGCCTTCAGCAGGATGCTGAGCGAGGGCACCCAGCGCCTGCACCGGACCTGGCGCGGCGTGCTGGTCACCGGCTTCTTCGGCGGCACCGAGGTGGGGATCGGGGTGCTCGCCTATCTGGCGGTGCTCGACGCCACGCACCGTCCGCTGCTGGCCGGGGTCGCGTTCTCGATCGGCTTCCTGGCCCTGCTGCTGGGGCGCAGTGAGCTGTTCACCGAGGGCTTCATCATCCCCGTCGTCACCGTGGCCGCCAAGCGCGCCAGCCTCCCGCAGCTGCTCAAACTGTGGGGCGGCACCATGTTCGCCAACCTCGTGGGCGGCTGGGTGATCATGTGGCTGATCATGACCGGGTTTCCCGAACTGCACGCACAGACCATCGAATCCGGCACCCACTTCGCCACCGCGCCGCTGTCGGGTCAGAGCATGGCGCTGGCCGTTCTCGGCGGCATGGTCATCACGCTGATGACCCGGATGCAACACGGCACGGACTCCGTGCCCGCCAAGATCGCCGCCGCCGTCGCCGCCGCCTTCCTGCTCGCCGGGCTACGGCTGTTCCATTCGATCCTTGATTCGCTGTTGATCTTCGGCGCGCTGGCCACCGGCCACGCACCGTTCGGCTATCTGACCTGGCTGGGCTGGTTCGCCTATACCGTGGTGGGCAACATGATCGGCGGGCTGCTGTTCGTGACGTTGCTGCGGTTGCTGCGCAGCAAGGACCGGCTCGAGGAGGAACGCGCCGAGGCCGAGTCCACCTGACGAGCTCACTCATGCGTGTCAAAGCAGTTGCGGCATAACCTCGCTCGCCACCAACTCCAGATGCGCCAGATCGGACAGATCAAGCAACTGGGTGTACACGCGCTGCACGCCGATCTGTTTCCAGGCGCCCAGGTTGTCGACGATCTCGGCGGGCGTGCCGACGAGCGGGCTGTTGCCGCGTAACTCGTCGAGGTCACGCCCGATCGCGGCGGCCCGGCGGGTCACCTGCTTGTCGTTACGCCCAGCGCACAGCACGAAGGCGCTCGAGTAGACCATCGAGTCGGCCGGCCTGCCGGCCGCGGCGACCGCCTCCGCCACGCGTTGATACTGCTTCTCCGCCACGCCTATCGGCGCGAACGGAACGTTGAACTCGGCCGCGTACTTCGCCGCCAGCCGCGGCGTCCGCTGGGCGCCGAGGCCGCCGATGACGATCGGTGGGTGCGGGCGTTGCGTCGGCTTGGGCAGCGCCGGTGACCCGGCGATGGTGTAGTACTCGCCGGCGTAGTCGAAGGTCTCACCGGGCTCGGTCGCCCACAGGCCGGTCACGATGGCCAGCTGTTCGCTGAGCCGGTCGAACCGCTCGCGCAGCGGGGGAAACGGAATCCCGTACGCCTGATGCTCCTTCTCGAACCAGCCGCTGCCCAGGCCGAATTCGACGCGCCCTGAGCTCATCTCGTCCACCTGGGCCACCGCGATGGCCAGCGGACCCGGATAACGGAACGTTGCCGACGTCACCAGGGTGCCCAGCCGGATGCTCGATGTCTCCCGCGCGATCGCACCCAGGGTCACCCAGGAATCGGTGGGGCCCGGCAGGCCGTCGCCGCTCATCGCCAGATAGTGGTCGGACCGGAAGAACGCCGCGAAACCCAGCTGTTCGGCGGTCTGGGCAACCGCGACCTGATCGGCGTAGCGGGCGCCCTGCTGCGGCTCGATGAATGCTCGGAATTCCATAGGATCCCTCTGTATATCGTTGTACGGCAAGCCGATTCCCAATGTGTATCCGCCTGTGGCCAAAGCGAGACGGCCAACAAGTTAACACCACGCCCGCAACTGGGTATGCCCTTAGCATGACCTCACTACTTCCACCCACGGTCGTGACGCCCGCGCGGCTGACCTGCGCCGGTGCCGCTGACGCCGTTACGGCGGCCGAACTTCGCCGCGCCCTGCGCCGGTGGCTTCAGGACGTGACTGAGGCCCCCGCGGAGGTACGCGACGACATCATTCTGGGCGTCAACGAGGCCTTGGCCAACTGTGTCGAGCACGCCTACCGGACCCACCGCGCGGCGGGCACCATGAAACTGCAGGCAAGCCACGATCCCGCCGCCCAGTCGATCAGCGTGTGTGTCAGCGACCGCGGATCCTGGCACCACCCCTCGCCGCAGCGCCTCAGCGATCGCCACCGATCCCGCGGCATCATGCTGATGCACGCGCTCGCCGACCACTGCACCATCAATGCCCGTCCCAACGGCACCACGGTGTGCCTGGACTACACCACCAGGCCCCAGGCGGAGGCGTCCTAGGCCCCATCCGCTACACGCCGACGGCGCGTTCCAGGTCCTTCAGCGACGTCTCCAAGTGGCCCAGCAGCCGCTGCAGGTGCGGGACGCTGCGGCGGCAGCCCACCAGGCCGAAGTCGAGGTTGTCGGCATTGTTGGTCACGGTGATGTTGACCGCCTGGCCGTCGAGCGGGATGGACAGGGGGTAGTTTCCGTCCAGACGCGCGCCACGCCAGTACAGCGGCTCGGAGGGGCCGGTCGACACGTTGGAGATGACGATGTTGAACGGCGGTGACGCCGCCGACAGGTAGCCGGGGATCAGCCCGAAGAACAGGCCACCGATGTTGAATGCCGACAGGGCCAGTTGCTGAACCGGGGGCAACTGCTGGAACACCTCTTTGGTGTCGCGAATCGAGGTGCTGATGATCTCGAGACGCCGCGCCGGGTCGTCGAGATCCGTTGCCAAGTTGCACAAGAACGTGCCGACCTGGTTGCCCCCGCGGTCGTCGTCGGCCTTGCGGAGATTGACCGGCACCATCGCGGTCAGGGGGGCGTCCGGGAGTGCGCTCTGCTCGAGGAGGTAGGCGCGCAGGGCCCCGGCGCACATGGCGAGCACCACGTCGTTGATCGTCACTTCCGCCGCGGACTTGACCGCTTTGATCCGGTCCAGCGACCACGACTGTGCGGCCACCCGCCGGGCGCCGCCGATCCGGACGTTGAACATGCTTCGCGGCGCGCGGAACGGCAGCGTGAGTTGTTGCTCGAGGAGTGCGGCCCGCGCCAGCTTCAGCGTGGACGGCGCCAGGGCGAGCGCCGAACCGGCGGCGCCCCCGGCACGCCCGAGCAGCGACCGGCGCTTGTGCCCCCCGCTTCGCTTGCGCGGCCGGAGGGTCCACGGGACGCGCACTTCGTCGTCGTGCGGGTCGGGAGTGAAGGCGCGCTGCACCAGCCGCATCGCGGACACGCCGTCCATGAGGGAGTGGTGGTACTTGGTGTAAACCGCGTACCGGCCGTCCTGCAGTCCCTCGACCAGGTGGGCCTCCCACAGCGGGCGGTGCCGGTCGAGCAGGCTGCCGTGCAGCCGGGACGCCAGTTCCAGCAGGTCGCGGACCCGGCCCGGCTCGGGGAGGGCCGAGCGGCGCAGGTGGTAGTCGAGCTCGACGTCGTTGTCGAACGACCACGCGAGGTTGGTCAGACCGCCGAAGAAGGCAGGGTGCTTGCGGAACGTCGGTTGCACGTCCGTGCACTCGACCATGGCCTGGTAAGACTCGCGGACGAAATGGGGCCCGGCGTCCTCGGGCGGCTCGAAGAGTTGCAGCGATCCCACGTGCATCGGGTGTTCGCGCGACTCGCCGATGAGAAACAGCGCATCGGTCGGCGATATCGGTTCCATGGTCAACCCCGTTCTTTCGTTGCACCGTCCGCGCGGTACACGCCCATGTCGTAGTAGCCGCAGCGCGCGTTTGCTAATCGCGATTCACGACCCGATTCCGGCGGTGGGCCGAAGCGCTTGCGGCCGCGGCCGTTTGGCCTACTGCGACTCGCGGAAGGCGGCGGTGATCTCGGCGACCCGGGGGTCGGCCCGCAGTTCCTCGAGAGTTGCCGGCAGCGGAAGCCGCCAGTTCGGATACTCGTCGATGGTTCCCGGCAAGTTGGGCTGGCGGGGTTCGGCCAGCACGTCGTACGGCGAAATCAACTTCAGGCGGCTGGGGGTCGCCGCCAGCAATCGGTGCATCGCGGTGATGATCGCGGCCTCGTCCGGATCGGTGCCCGTCAGGAGCCCCTCGGCGCGCAGCAGCTGCAGCCACTCGGCCCGTTCCTTGTCGGCCACCGACTGTTCGCCCGCCACGTCGTCGAGCAGGCCGAGGTCGGCGCGGGCGCGCACGTGTTCGCCCCGCAGAAATCCGGCCGCCGTGGGCAGGTCGTGGGTGGACAGGCTGGCCGCCGCCCGCGACGGCCACCTCGCCGGCGGAAGCAGGGGCTCGTCGGGCGCGGACTGGTCGCGGGTGAACCAGGACACCGCGCACCCGAGCATCTCGTTGTCGGCCAGCGCCTGGGTCACCTCCGGTTCGACGGTGCCGAGGTCCTCGCCGACGACGGTGGTCCCAGCCCGGTGCGCCTCCAGCGCCAGGACCGCCAGCATGACGTCGGCGTCGTAGTGCACGTAGGTGCCGCGATCCGGGCCGTCGCCCGGGGGAATCCACCACAGCCGCCACAGCCCGGCCACATGGTCGATCCGGAGACCGTCGGCGTGGCCGAGCACCGCGCGCAGCATGTCCCGCAGCGCGGCATAGCCGGTGGCGGCGAGGCGGTCCGGCCGCCACGGCGGCAGTCCCCAATCCTGTCCCCGCGGGGTGAAGTTGTCCGGCGGAGCCCCGACGCTGACCCCCGCGGCGAGCACGTCGGCCAACGCCCACGCGTCGGCGCCGTTCGCGTCCACACCGACCGGCAGGTCGTGCAGGACGCCGAGCGCCATGCCCGCGTTCCGTGCGGCGTTGCGCACCGCGGTGAGCTGCTCGTCGCAGCGTTGCTGCACCCAGGTATGGAACGCCACCCGCGGCGCCAGCTCATGGCGGGCCGCCACCACCGCCGGCCCGGCGACGTCACGCAACGGCGCGGGCCAGCAGGTCCACCGGCCGCCGTGGCGCTCGGCCAGCGCGCAGTACGTGGCCCAATCCCGCAGCCCCGTCCCGGCGACCGATTCGTCCAGTGGGCTGGGGCGGCCTTCGGCGCGCCACAGCAACTCCAGGGCCGACCGTTTGGCCGCCCACACCAGGTCATAGTCGATGCGCTCGGTGGTCGCCGAGACCCGGAGCGCGTCCACCTCCGCACGGGTGTCCGAATCGGCCCGGCGATAGGCGTCGAGGTCCTCGACCCGTAAGGCCAGCGGGTTGGCGAACCGCCGGCTCGACGGGGTGTAGGGGGACGGTTGCACCGGATGCGTCGGTCCGGGGGCGCTGAGCGGGTTGAGCAGTACCGCGCCTGCCCCGTGCTCGGAGGCCGTCCACTCGACGAACTCCCGCAGGTCGCCCAGGTCACCCACGCCCCAGGACCGCGCCGACCGCAACCCGTAGAGCTGCAGCATCCAGCCCCAGGTGGCCGGCGTCGGCGGCACCCGCGGCGGCGCGGCCACCAGGGTGGCTTCCTGGCCGTCGCTCAGGTGCAGCCGATACCAGCCCGCGGCCAGGTCACCGGGCAGCTCGTCGTGCACCTCGATTTGGTCGCCGTCCTCGGCCACCAGCAGGGCGGCCCGGGGCAGCGGCCGGGGACGCCCGTCCACCCGTACCGCCACCGTCGGCGCCAGGGCGCCGGCGCGGTCCCGCTCGGCCAGTCGGGCCAACTCGCGGCGCCGGTCGGCTTCGGTCGCGGCGTCGACGTCGAGCAGGCCGAGCACCCGGATGACGACGTCGGCGTCGACCTCCACCGGCTCTCGCCGCTCATTTCGGTAGGAGGTCGCCACCCCGTGTGCCGCGGCCAACCGGCGAAGGTCATCGGGGACCGGTTTGGGCTGGGCCGTCAACGCGACGGCCCAGCCCAAACCGGTCCCCGATGACCTTCGCCGGTTGGCCGCGGCACACGCTGGAGCACACCGCCTATATACCCAGGCCGGCGATTCTCACACGCGGCCGTCGAAAACCGTTTCGTGGCAGTGGCTTTCACCTATCGGCTACGAAACAGGCGCGTGGTCAACGGGTTTGAGGTGTCTGAGCGGGCCGGCTACCTGACGTCGTCGGCCAGCTCGCGGGCCTCCCGCTCGCTTTCCACCGCGGGCCCGGACCCGGGCAGCGGTTTCCCGGCCACCTCCGGGGTGAACAGCAGCGTGACGGCGCCCACCAGGCCGCCGACGATCAGCATGTAGGCGGGCGCCATGACGTTGCCGGTACCCGACACCAGCGCCTGGGCGATCAGCGGCGTGGTGCCGCCCACGGCCGATATCGAGATGTTGTACGAGATGGCCAGCGCCCCGTAGCGCACGTTGGTGGGAAAAAGCGCAGGCAGCATCGCGGGTGCTGTGCTGTCGAAGCACAGCTCCATCAATCCGATCAGCAGCACGCCGAGGAAGATCACCGGGTAGATGCTGCCGAATCGGATGAGCAGGAACGCGGGAATGGAACCCACGACCAGCAGCGCGCAGCCGGTCCACATGATCGGTTTGACGCCGATGCGGTCGGACAACGCGGCGACCAGCACCACGGTGACCATCAGGATCGCCAGCGTCACCACAATCATCACCAGCCCGGCGGTGTGACCGACGCGCACGAACAGTTTCAGGTAGGTCGGCAGGTAGCCGGTCAGCATGAAGTCGGCCACCTGTGAGGTCAGCACCAGCGCGGCGCAGATCAGCAGGCCGCGCCACTGGTCGACGACCGTGCGCCGAAACTGCTGCCGGCCGCTCTCGGGCGGGTGCCCGGCGTCCGTCGCCGTTTCGTACGCGGAGGACTCCTCGAGCCGCAGCCGCAGGAACAGCGCGAACAGGCCGAACGGCAGGCCCAGCAGCAGCGGAATGCGCCAGCCGTACGTCAGCATGTCGTTCTCGGGCAGCCAGGTCTGCAGCCCGGTCACCAGCATCCCGGCGAGCACGAACCCGACCAGATTGCCCATCGGCAAAAACCCGACCATCATGCCGCGTTTGTGGTCGGGGGCCTGCTCGACCAGGTAGGTCATCGCGCCGACGTACTCGCCGCCGGTCGACAGGCCCTGAAAGATGCGGGCGATGACGAGCAGGATCGGTGCCCAGATGCCGATGGCGCTGTAACCGGGCAGCAGGCCCGTCACGGTGGTGCTCACGGTCATCATCAGGATGGTGACGACGAGCACCCGGTGCCGTCCGATGCGGTCGCCGAGCGGGCCGAAGATGAACCCGCCGAGCGGGCGCACCACGAAGGCTGCCGCCAGGGTGCCGAAGGTCGCGATGAGGTGGACGCCGCTGACGCTCTTACCGGGAAAGAACACCTGGGCGATGGTGGTGGCGATGTAGCCGTAGACGCCGAAGTCGTACCACTCCATGAAGTTGCCGATGGCGGTCCCCATGATGGTCTGGCGCATGGCCGGGTCGGCGACCCGGATCTCTTTGCGTGCCCATTTCCTCCGGCGGCCCCGTGCACTCATCGACGAATTGCGTACCCAGAAGTTGCGCGGGCCGAACAAATCTCACTCCCAACCGGCTCTATCGTCTTCATCGACCGGTGGCCGATGGTAGCGACCCGGGCCGGGTGCGCGAGAACTCACTGACCTTTCAGGCTGCCGATGCGAAGCGAGAAATCCTGCGGCGCAGACCGTTCCTGCGGCGCGGACTGCGCGGTGGCCTCGACGTCTTCGACATAGCGTTGGGGGTCACGGTCGACGATCGGCAGCCCTTCGGTGGTGGGATGTTCGGCCATGAAATCGCTGTATTGCCGCCCCAGCGCTTCGCGGAGGCCGATGGGGGCGGTCCGACGGAAGTCCGACAGCCCTTCTCGCTCCTCTTCCCCCATGTGGTCGTCGTTGGCCTCGCGGGTGCGTCCGACCGCGGCCCACCACTGTTCGGTGCCGACCTGGGCGGCGTCGGCGTCGCGCACTCCGTCGCGGATGTCGTTGTGGTCCCCGATGGCGTCGAGCGTCTCGCCTTCGGCCTCGTCGGAGCCGCGCCTGAGCAACTGCGGATAGAAGATCTTCTCTTCGACGTAGGCGTGGACGTCCAGCTTGTCGGCGAGGGGACGCCACACCCGCGCCAGCGCGGCCTGGTCCGACGGTGTCTGCGCCTGCAGGTAATCCAGCTTGGCGAACTGTTCGCGGAACCACTCGTGGTCGGCGAGGATCAACATGGTGATGTCGGCCATTGCGACGGCCCACCTCCTCACCGTTACGGTTCGCGGCCATGGTGTCCCATGGCGGCGGAACCAGTCAACCGGGGAACGCGCCGGCGGGGCGGCGCACACCGTGCGGATACACTAGGTCACCAGCGTGGCGATCGACAGCGATCGCACGCCGCTGAGCCCCACCGATGTCAGAGGTTGTTTGTGCCGGAAAACCGCAGTGAGCCCACAAGCCTGAAGCCGCATTTCGAGGACGTTCAGGCGCACTACGACCTGTCCGACGACTTCTTCGCGCTCTTCTTGGACCCCACGCGGACCTACAGCTGCGCCTACTTCGAACGCGACGACATGACCCTCGAAGAGGCGCAGTTGGCGAAGGTCGACCTGTCGCTGGGCAAGCTCGGGCTACAAGCGGGTCAGACGCTGCTCGACATCGGCTGCGGCTGGGGCACCACCATCGTCCGGGCGCTCGAGCGCTATGACGTCAACGTCGTCGGCCTGACCCTGAGCCGCAACCAGCAGGCACACGTGCAGCAGCGTTTGGACCAGCACCCCAGCCCGCGCAGCAAGCGGGTGCTGCTGCAGGGCTGGGAGCAGTTCGACGAAAAGGTGGACCGGATCGTGTCCATCGGCGCCTTCGAGCACTTCGGTCGGGACCGCTACCCCGACTTCTTCAAGATGGCCTACGAGGCGCTGCCCGCCGACGGGGTGATGATGCTGCACACGATCATCAAGCCCAGCGACGAGGAATTCGCCGAGCGCGGGCTGCCCATCACCATGACGAAACTGCGGTTCATGAAATTCATCATGGATGAGATCTTCCCGGGCGGTGACCTGCCGCAAGCTAAGAACGTCGTCGAGCACGCCGAGCGGGCCGGCTTCGGCCTGGGTCTGTACCAGCCGCTGCGCCTGCACTACGCACGCACCCTCGACACCTGGGCAGCCGCGCTCGAGTCCCGCCGCGACGAGGCCATCGCGATCCAGTCCCAAGAGGTCTACGACCGGTACATGAAGTACCTGACCGGTTGCGCCGACCTCTTCCGCGAGGGCTACACCGACGTCGCGCAGTTCACCCTCGTCAAGGGCTGACCATCCGGACGCGCCGGCGCGGGACCCGGATCGGTTTATCGGCGCCGGACCCGGGGTAAAACCACGAGCAACAACCTGACTCGGTACGCACCGACTTTCCTCGGCGCGAAACCGCAGGGAAGGATTGATCGTGAGTGCCAAGCATCGAATGACCGCGACGCCGCAGCAAAGACCGTCAGCTGATCTGGCCGCGCGCCGGCGGTCGGCCGTGGTAGGCCTCTGTGACGTCGTATCGGCCTCGATGGTGTGTGCGGCGGCGTGTGCGGTCCTGGTGCTCAACGCGCCCCACGACGAGAAGCGCACTGTGGAGGCGAGCCAGGAGCCGCCGGCCGCATCCCAGCCCGTGCGGCAGGAGGGCACGGTGATCGCCGTGTCGGAGGGCTCGGTCACCGCGCGCAGCGCGAACGGCTACACCCAGACCTATCGCGTCACCCCCAACACCACACTCATCGCTCACGGCCAACCCGGCAGCGCCGCACCGCATTTCACCGTCAACGACCACGTCGAAATCGTCGGAACCATTCAGGACGGCACCGCCCTGGCCACCGCGGTGGCCGACCGCGACGCCGGGCACGGGGACGGACCGCCGATGGATTACCTTGACGGGCAGGTCGTTCCGGCCGGCCACACCTGACACTCGCCCGCCGCGGGGGGCCGAATTCGTCAACGACGCTGCCGCGCAACGTGTCCAGCGCGCGGCGCATTCCACTGCCGCCCCCTTCTCCTGGCGGGTTGCGCGGCCTAGTCTGTATGCCATCCAGCGCCAGAGGAGGCCCCGTGAGCGACCACGAAGTGAAGATGATCGTCCTGTCGACCGATGACCTCGACGAGTCGATCCGGTTCTACAGCGAGACCCTGGGCATGCCGCTGAAGTTCCGCGACGGAGCGCACTTCGCCGCCCTCGACGGCGGCCCGGTCACGCTCGCGCTGGCGACGTCCGTGGACCATCCCATACCGGGTCAGGTCGTCGTCGGTATCAAGACCGCCGACGTCGACGCCGCGGCCAAGGCGGTGGAGGCCAGCGGCGGCGGCATCGTCAAAGCCCCCTACGACGACGCGCACGAACGCCGCGCCGTGGTCTACGACAACAAGGGCAACGGCCTGGTGTTCTACAAGTCGCTGGGCCGCTGACCAGCGAACTCATTTGCCGGTGCGCTCGCGGTGCTTGCACCCCGGCCAGCAGCACGGCCGGCGCTTGCCCTCTTCCAGCTCCTCCTGGGTCCGGCGAATGCGGCGCCGCCTGGTCGCCTCCTGCTTGGCGTCCTCTACCCAGCAGATGAACTCGTTGCGGGCCAACGGTGTGATGTCGTTCCACGCGGCGAGCGCCGCGGCGTTGGCGATCAGCGAGTCGCGCAGGTCCGCGGGAAGCTCGTGTACGACTCCGCCGGGTACCCGCTGACTGGTCATCGAGCCAGGCTAACCCGCCGTTCAGGTTCGACGGTGATGCCGGCGGTCACGCCGGCGAGGCTCGGTCGAGCCGTTGTCGACGGCGATGATGCGCGGCTCCTCCGGCAAGCCGGGCAGCCGGCGCAGCGTCCGACCGGGTTCAGCGTGGCAATCAGGCGGGCTCGCCGGCGGCGGCTAAGAAGTCAAATGCGCGCTGTCGTCGTGCAACTCGTCGCGGCGCAAGGTCATCGGAGTGAGGTCCGGGACATCGCCCCCGGTGACCACGGCACGGGTGATCGGGGTGAGCGTGCGGAACAGCGTTTCCACCTCGTCGTCGGTGAGCGCGTCAAGCGCCGACAGGGAAAGCGCATCGGTGGACCGTTCGATGTGCTCTTTCAGTTCGCGGCCGGCCGCGGTGAGCGAGCCGCCATCACCGAGCAGTCCTCGCTCGGCCAGGCGCCGCTCGTGGTGCGCCCACGCGGCCTCGTCGTAATCGCGGGTGCGCGCGATGTACTCGCGGGGCACCCCGCCCGCGGCGGCATGCAGGACGTTGGATTCCCGGCCCGAGATGCCGGCGGCGGCCAGCACCGCCACGTGCCCGTCGCCGCGGTGCTCGCGCAACAGCGTCGTCGCGTGCCATAGCGCGGCCAGCGGATCCTCCGGCCAGGGCAGCGCCAGGTTCGCGGCGAACAGCGGACGGCCGTCGAGCGGCGCCTGCCGTGCCGCCTTCCCCGCCAAATCCGCTGCCGTTCGGACGTTTTGGTCCGCGTCCAGTCCGTAGCGGCGCAGCGCGGCGACGGCGGACTCCTGCCGGGCGCGCAACGCCGCGTCGGGGCCGGCGACCTGCCAGGCCGCCGGCAGCGCCTTGGCGACCCGTTCGGGGGCGAAGTTGTAGAAGACGGCGGTGACCACCTCGCGCGGCACCATGCCCAGCGGTGCCGACCGGGCCGCGAAGTAGCCCATCCAGAAGCCGCGGTAGCCCAACCCGTCCAGCGCCGCACGCGCCTCCGGCGCGAAATATGTCACCGCATGCACCGGCTCGAACCTGTCGAAGAAGCGCCGCGCCAGCACCGGTTCTCTTTGCACCGTCGCAGTTAATCACACGGGCCGGATCGGGCGACCCCGCTGTGACGGACGGCCCGCCGAATCACCCGGTGGCTCAGAGCCTCAGCAGGCGCTCGGCGTTGCGGTGGGCAATCTTTTCCCGATCGACTTCGCTGATGGGCATCCGATCGAGAAACTGCCGGCAGGCGTTGATGTTTCCGTAAGGGTAGTCGGCCGTGAACACGACCCGGTCGATCCCGATGACGTTCACCATCGCGAGGTAGGCGTTGAACGACAGACTCCAACTGGGATCCATCGCACCGGGTTCCTGGGTGAAGAAGTCGCCGGCGAGTATGCCGCCGTAGAAGTTCTCCCGAAGGTATTCCTTCACGGTGCGCTTGAGGCCGGTCACCTCTGGCGTGAACGAGTAGTCGGTGCGCCATCCCATCCAGCTCAGCGCCTCGAAGTGGTGGCCGACGACGATCTGCAGCCGGGGGAACCGGTCGAACACCCCGCCCAGGATCAGCCGCAGGCAGTGCACACCCGTATCGAGATGCCAGCCCACCCCTGCGCCGGCCAACCGGGCCGACACTTTCGGGTCAAAGCCCGCGTAGTAAGCGTCGATGACCGGCTGCGGAGGCATCGTGGGATGCAAAAAGATTGGCACGCCCAGTGTTTCGGCGGATTCGAAAACCGGCCAGAAGAAGGTGTCGTCGAGATAGCGGCCGTTGATGTGACCGTTGATCAGGGCACCCACGAAGCCATGATCACGGACGGTGCGTTCGAGCTCGGCGGCGGCCGCCGCCGGGTCGCGCATCGGCAGGGCGGCGAAGCCGCGGAACCGGTCCGGGTGCCGGCCGATGGCGGCCACCACCGCGTCGTTGGCCCGGCGGGCCAGCTCGGCGGCCCTCGCGGGTTCCAGCGTCTCGGGGCCGGGGACGGAGTGCGAGAGGATCTGCATGTCGACGCCCGCGGCGTCCATCGCGGCGACCCGGCCCTCGCCCAGGTCGTTGATGCCCGGCGGCCATTCCCCTTCGGCCCCCGGTGAGCCGTAACCCGCCTCCTTCAGCAGTCCGGTCGCCGCGTTCTGGTGTTCTTCGCCTATCGCCGGGAGCTTGTAGTGCTCTTCGAAACCGATGACCTTCATTCGTCTCCTCTCATCCATGCACACCTACGACACCGGGCCGCGGAGCGTTCACCGGGGTACCCGGCCGGGACGGGGTTTGTCATTCCGGCGGCAGTCCGTGGGGTGCCGGAGACACCCGCATAGTCTCGAACCGTGACGATCCCGTACGACGAGGCGCTGCGCGAGCGGATCAGGGACCACCTGGCGGCCCACGGCCGTCGCGAGGTGACCGACCCGACGAGGCGGCACGCGGCGGTCGCCGTGGTGCTGGTCGACTCGACCCCCGGCGAGGACCGGGTGGATCCGGCGCCGGTGGACGAGTGGATCGGTGGCCGCCCGATGCCGGAACCCGGCCTTGACGGCAGGATGGTCGGCGTATCCGGCGGTGCGGCGTTTCTATTGTGCCGCAGGGCGTCTCGCCTGAATTCTCACGCCGCGCAATGGGCGCTGCCCGGTGGCCGGCTCGATCCGGGGGAGACCGCGGTGGACGCGGCGCTGCGGGAAATGCGCGAGGAGGTCGACATCGACCTGCCGGGCTCGACCGTGCTCGGCCTGATGGACGACTACCCGACCCGGTCCGGGTACGTCATCACGCCGGTCGTGATCTGGGGCGGCGGTCGCCTGGATCCCCGGCCGGCGCCCGACGAGGTGGTGGCGGTATACCGGGTGGGGTTACACCAGCTGCAGCGCGACGATTCCCCGCGATTCATCTCGATCCCGGAGAGCCCCCGCCCGGTGGTGCAGATCCCGTTGGGCAACGACCTGATTCACGCCCCCACGGGTGCCGTGCTGCTGCAGCTGCGGTGGTGGTGTCTGGAGGGTCGTCACGACCCGGTCGACGAGCTGGAGCAACCGGTCTTCGCGTGGAGGTAGCCCTCGGCGGGCTGCGGCACCACCCGGTGCTCTCGCGGCCGTCATGTGACGGACGCTGAGTGTTTGTCTTGCGGTCACCGGCGGGCGGATTGGGTCTGCAAGCCTGAACCGACGCTGCGGGACCAAGGAGCCGCCGCGGCGAGGAAAGGGCGGCCATGACAGAGCACTTACGCGCCTACAACAGCCTGTGGCAGGTTCGTAGCGACTCGTGGTGCCGGTTGGAGGAGGCCGCGGATCGGCTGATGCGACCGACCACCACCGGGACGCTGAAGGACAAGTGGGCGAACGCCTGCCAGGAGCTGCTGGCGCGCCTGAGCACCCTGGAGCCCTACTGGGCCTACCCCGGTGCGCCCCAATTCGCCCGTATCCAGCGGCTTTTCACGGCCGGCCACCACGACAAGTTCGCGCAGGCCGTCGCGCAGGTCAACCGGGCGCTGACCACCGAGTCCTACCGCACGGGAGACGTGGACAACGCCGGCGCCGACGAACTCGACATGTTCCCGACCGATCCGCGCCAGCTCATCGAGCACAAACCGGCATCACCGCGCGACCGCCCCTACTTCGAAGTGCTGGTCGTCGAAAAGATGACGGAAGACCAGGAACGCGCGCTGCGCAACGAGGTTCGCAAATGGCGGCGCCCAGACGACGAATTCGTCTACGAGCTCGTCGTGGTGTCCAGCGGGGACGAGGCGCTCATCGCCGCGCGGCTCAACGTCAACCTGCAGGCGGTGGTGATCCGGCGGCGCTTCTCACACCAGTCGACCCGCGACCTGTCGGCGCTGTCCGAATTCGTCGACACCGCGGTGTCCGACGAGCTGAACGATCACCAGACACCCGAAGAACGCGCGCAGATCCTGGCGATCTCATTGACCGGATTACGGCCCGAGCTGGACCTCTACCTGATGACCGAAATCGAGGTCGAGGACATCGCCGGGCGGCTGGGCCAATACTTCCGCCGGGTGTTCCACGCCCGCGAAGGCATGCTCGAGCTGCATCTCTCGATCCTGCAGGGCGTGGCGGCGCGCTACCGCACGCCGTTCTTCAGCGCGCTCAAGGAGTACAGCCACCGGCCCACGGGCGTCTTTCACGCTCTGCCGATCTCGCAGGGCAAGTCGATCGTCAACTCGCACTGGATCAGGGACATGGTGGGCTTCTACGGCCTGGACGTGTTCATGGCGGAGACGTCGGCGACCTGCGGAGGCCTCGACTCGCTGCTCGAGCCGACCGGGCCGCTACGTGAGGCGCAACAGCTGGCCGCGCAGGCCTACGGATCGCGGCACACGTACTTCGTCACCAACGGAACCTCCACGGCGAACAAAATCGTCACCCAGGCGTTGGTGGCGCCCGGCGACATCGTGCTGCTGGACCGGAATTGCCATCAGTCGCATCACTACGGAATGATGCTGGCCGGTGCGAATGTGGTGTACCTCGAGGCGTATCCGCTCAACGAGTACTCGATGTACGGCGCGGTGCCGCTCCGCGAAATCAAGTCGAAGCTGTTGGAGCTCAAGCGCGCCGGCAAACTCGACCGGGTCAAGATGATGTCGCTGACCAACTGCACCTTCGACGGCATCGTCTATGACGTCGAGCGCGTGATGGAAGAGTGCCTGGCCATCAAGGGAGACCTGGTGTTCCTGTGGGACGAGGCATGGTTCGCGTTCGCCCGCTTCCACCCGGTCTACCGGAAGCGGACCGCGATGGCCTCGGCACGGGCGTTGCGCGAGCGGCTGCAGGACCCCGGTTACCGGCAGCGCTACGAGGAGTATCTGGCCGCCGGCGGCGACGAAACCCCTGGCGACGACGGCGTTCTGGACCGCCGGCTGATGCCGGACCCGGCGCGGGCCCGGGTGCGGGTGTATGCCACCCAGTCGACACACAAGACGCTGACCGCGCTGCGGCAGGGATCGATGATTCATGTCTACGACCAGGACTTCGACCAGAAAGTCGCCGAGCCGTTCCACGAGGCCTACATGGCCCACACCTCGACCTCGCCCAACTACCAGATCCTGGCGTCGCTTGACCTGGGCCGCAGGCAGGTGGCGCTGGAAGGGGTCGAGCTGGTGCAGCGGCAGATCGAGAACGCGATGCAGTTGCGCGACGCGATCGACAACCATCCGCTGCTCAGCAAGTACATGCGCTGCCTGCGCACCTCGGATCTGATCCCGGAGCCGTTCCGGCCGTCGGCCATCGCGCAGCCGCTGCGATCGGGGCTGCGCAACATGATGGCGGCCTGGGAAAAGGACGAATTCGTGCTCGACCCGTCGCGGATCACGTTGTTCATCGGGCGCACCGGGTACGACGGCGACACCTTCAAACGCCAGCAGCTGATGGACCGCTACGGAATCCAGATCAACAAGACGTCGCGCAACAGCGTGCTGTTCATGACCAACATCGGCACCACGCGCAGCTCGGTCGCGTTCCTGGTCGAGGTTCTGGTGAACATCGCCACCGAACTCGACCAGAACATCTCCGAGATGAGCCTTGGCGAGCGCGAACACTTCGAGCGGGCGGTCTACCGACTCACCGAAATGTCTTTGCCGCTGCCTGATTTCAGCGGCTTCCATCCCGCATTCCTGGACCACGCCGGGAGCGGACCGACGCCCGAAGGAGACGTCCGGCGCGGGTTCTACCTCTCCTACGACGACACCAACTGCGAATACCTGACCGGCGATCAGATCGACGAGCGGCTGGACGCGGGATCCGACGTCGTGTCGGCGACGTACGTGACGCCTTACCCGCCGGGCTTTCCGGTGCTGGTGCCCGGCCAGCTGTTCAGCCGCGAAATCCTGCAGTTCATGCGCGATCTGGACACCCCCGAGATCCACGGCTACCTACCGAACTTCGGCTACCGGGTGTACACCGAGAAGGCCATCGACATGGCCGGCCAGGCCGTCGGCCTGCCCTCCAACGGTCACCGCCCCACCGACGGTGCGGCCGCGCCGCAGAAGACGCCGAAGAAGCCGGGCAAACGCGCACGGTTCACCGACGAGGGGAACGTGCCTGAGGTCGGCCAGGAGGAGTTGCTCGGTCAGCGGCAGCCCGGTGACGCGGTGAGCTCGGGGCCTTCTTGACCCCCGCGGAGAGCCGGTGTTCGATGACGGCCAACGCGCGCTCGGCCCATCGAATGTTCTCTTCCTCGAACGCGATTCCGCGCAGCAGCGTCAGGTAGGGGCCGACCCGTTCGGCGTGCGCCAGGTGTTGCTCTTCGTCGCGACCGTCGAGGATGCGCGCCCGCAACCGTTCGTAGCGTTGCAGTTTGGCCGTCGCCCACTGCAGGCGTTCGCTGATGAATTCACGCACGGCGGGGGTGTCGCCGATGTCCGCGGCCTGCACCTTGACCAGTAGATCGTCGCGCATCGCCAACGGCTTGGGTGGTTTCCCGGTGAACTCCCGGATCGCGTCACGGCCGGCGTCGGTCAGTGAGAACAGCCGCTTGTTGGGCCGGCGTTCCTGCTGCACGAGGCGCGCCTGGATGAGACCCTGCTCGGCAAGCCGGTCCAGTTCGCGGTACAACTGCTGCGGGGTGGCCATCCAGAAGTTCGCGACCGACGCGCCGAAGTCCTTGGCCAGGTCGTACCCGGATGACTCGCCCTCGAGGAGGGCGGCCAATACCGCATCACGCAGCGACACCGAAAAAGGCTACAACGATATGAGTAGTCAACAAAGTGATTAATCGCACTATGGACACGTCGCGGTGGACGGCATAGCGTCAACGACACTTGGCGAAACGAAATGCGAGGTGTCGGATGCATCCCTTCCGCAAGGCGGTCGAAGAACGCGACGAGAAGGGCATCCAGGCGCTGCTGGCCGACGATGTGGTGTTCACCAGCCCGGTGGCGTTCAAGCCCTACGTCGGCAAGCCCATGACGGCGGCCATCCTGCGCGGCGTGCTACGCATCTTCGAGGACTTCCGGTACGTCCGCGAGATTCACGACGGCAGCGGCCGGGACCACGCGTTCGTGTTCGAGACCGGCATCGCCGGGGCGCCCGGAGTCACGATCACCGGTTGCGACTTCCTGCATTTCAACGACGACGGCCTCATCGACGACTTCATGGTGATGGTCCGGCCGCTATCGGGCGCGAAGGCGCTGTCCGAGGCGATGGGTGCGCAGTTCGAACGGATCCAGCGGGAGGCGCTCGAACTGGCCGACGAGTTCACCACCGCGTAGGCCCACATGCGAATCGGACTGGGCATCAACTATGCGGGCGGCTTCAAGGACGTGGCCGCCGAAGTGGCCGACCTCGAACGTGCCGGCCTCGACATCGTCTTCGTCCCCGAGGCGTATTCGTTCGACGCGGTGAGCGCGCTCGGCTACCTGGCCGCCAGCACCGACCGGGTCGGACTGGCCTCCGGGATCATGCAGCTCTACACCAGGACGCCCACGCTGACCGCGATGACGGCCGCCGGTCTGGACTACGTCTCCGACGGTCGGTTCACCCTGGGGCTGGGCGCATCCGGTCCGCAGGTCATCGAGGGCTTCCACGGTGTCCCCTACGACGCACCGATCGCCCGCACCCGCGAAGTGATCGACATCTGCCGCCAGGTGTGGCGCCGCGAGACCGTCCAGCACCAGGGCAAGTACTACACGATCCCGCTACCCGCCGGGCAGGGCACCGGGCTTGGCAAGCCCCTCAAGCTGATCAACAAGCCTGTCCGAGAACGCATCCCGATACTGATCGCGGCGCTCGGGCCGAAGAACGTCGAACTCGCGGCCGAGATCGCCGAGGGGTGGCAGCCGATCTTCTACCTGCCCGAGAAGGCCCAGGACGTCTGGGGGGAGGCGCTGGCCACCGGCCGGGCCAAGCGGGACCCCAGCCTGGGAGAGCTCGACGTTTTCGCGGGCCCGGCGCTGGCCATCGGCGAAAACGTGGACTCGCTAAGGGAATTCGTCAAACCCCACCTCGCCCTCTACATCGGCGGCATGGGCGCCAAGGGCAAGAACTTCTACCACGCCCTGGCCACCAAGTATGGCTACGGGCCGCAGGCCGACCGCATCCAGGAGCTCTACCTGGCCGGCGACAAGGACGGCGCCGCCAAGGCGGTGCCCGACGATCTCGTCCGCGACGTGAACCTGATCGGCAGCCGCGAATTCGTGAGGGATCGCGTGGCCGCGTTCGCCGAATCCGGGGTGACCACCCTCAACGTCGCACCCATCGCGTCCACACCGGCCGAGCGGATCAAGCTGATCGAGACGCTGCGCGAACTCGTCTGAGCGCCGACGCGCTAGCCCTGGCGATGAGCGTCGCCTCGGAGTCGAACCGCCCGGCTCACCGCCGTCAGCAACGCCAGTGCCGCCATCACCGCGAGGATGGTCGCCGACACCGTCGAGGCGACCGTCGTCAAGATCAGCGGCAGCCCGAAACCGATGTACGTCACCACGTAGAACGCACCAACGAGCCCGCCGCGCAGGCGTTTCGGCGCGGCGGCCTCCAGATCGATCAGCCCTTCGCGCAGACACAGGCCGGACGCGCACCCCAACACTAGGAACAGCGGCACACCCAGAGCCAGCGGCATGGCCGCCGGGGCGAGCGCGGTGACCGCGTAGCCAAGCGCGGCGAGCACCGCGCCCGCGGTGCCGGCCTGCGGCCCCCACCGGCGCGCCCGGGCGAGCACCTGGATCAGCCCGCTGACGCCATTGACGAGCAGCGTGGCCATGCCGGCGGCCATCGGAGCCGCCAGCCCGGTGTGCACGCGACCGGGAATCGCGATGAATCCCAGTGTCGCCGAGGCGAATACCCATGGCGCCAGGGGCATGGCCCAACTTAACGCCCGCGCCGCGCCCTGCTCGGCGGGCGTCGACGGCTCCCATACCTCGGCGCTCGACCTGGCGGCGCCCTCCGGGCGCCGTCCAGTGACGACCACAACGAGCATCGCCGCCACACCGATGGCGGCCGCGACGCCGAACGACAACTGGATGCCGGCGGGCCCGATTCCCGCGATCACCGCTCCCGCGAACGGGCCGATCGCGAAACCGGCCATCAACACCGCCCCGGCGGCGGCCGCCCCGGCGGGACCTTTGATATCCGACGCCCAGGCCGTGCAGGAACTCATGGCCAGCCCGACCCCGAGCCCGACGATCAGGCGCCCGATCAGCAGCGTGTCGTACTGCTGTGAGCACAGCATCGCAATCGTCCCCGCCACCGCGGTCGCCGAGCCCGCCAGCGCCACCGATCGCCGCCCGAACGCGTCCGACGCGCGCCCGCCGACGAGCAGACCGGGCAGCAATCCCAGCGCATAGACACCGAAGATCGCGTCGAGCGTGGCCGCGCTCAGATGCCGGCGAACGCTCAGCAACGGCATCAATGCGACGAAGTGGTTGGCGACCCAGCCGACGGACAACAACAGCACCAGCACTCCGGCGAACACGCCCCGCGCCGCGAGCGGGCCGCCGGCCCTCGTCGTGACCAATGTCGACTGCGCTGGACCGTCGGACGGGGACACTGTCGTTTCCTTTCCTCGAATCTGGGCGCGCGCGGCGGGTGGACCCCGGTCGACCGCCTCAACGACGATGCGGGCGAGGCAGTTATTCCCACTCACGCGCGAAATGCACTCGGCGCAAACCGGGAAAGCCGCAGGGCAAATCGGATGTAGGGGTTTCAAATCGCTTGATTTGGTGTACAGATACCACTACTCGGCTCGAGGAAGGCAAACGATGAAGCAAATCGCGGCCGCCATGTTCGCGATGGCCGTACTGCTGTCCAGCGCGTGTTCGGCGTCGCAGGTCATCAACACCGGCGGCGACACCAAGTGCAAGGACTTCACCACGCAGGACGAGAAGAAGCAGAACGACGAGGTCAGCAAGATGCTGAAGGACAAGAACGGCACCGACCCGTCCAATGCCGAGATCTCGGCCACTCGACTCTCGGCGTTGACGTACTGCCAGACGCTGGGCAAGCCCGACACCAAGATCTCCGACGCGCCGCACGGCTGACCGCGGTCCGCGACACCATTGGCGGGGACCGCGGTCAGCCCGGCGACTAGCCCGTCAGCGGAGCTCGCCCGCTGTGGCGGTGTCCGTGTCGACCGCCACGCTCGCGACATGCTCGCGGCCGACGTGCGCCTCGGCGCGCATCCGCTCCACCATGTGCGGGTAGTGCAGCTCGAAAGCCGGGCGCTCCGAACGGATCCGGGGCAGCTCGGTGAAGTTGTGCCGCGGCGGTGGGCAACTCGTCGCCCACTCCAGCGAGTTGCCGTGTCCCCACGGGTCGTCCACCAAGACCGGCTCGCCGTAGCGCCAGCTCTTGAACACGTTCCACACGAACGGCAACACCGAGGCGGCAAGGATGAACGCGCCCACCGTGGAGACGAAGTTGAGCGTCGCGAACCCGTCGGTGGGCAGGTAGTCGGCGTAGCGGCGCGGCATCCCGGAGTTGCCCAGCCAGTGCTGCACCAGGAACGTGGTGTGAAAGCCGATGAGGGTCAGCCAGAAGTGCAGCTTGCCCAGCCGCTCGTCGAGCAACCGGCCGGTCATCTTCGGGAACCAGAAGTAGATGCCGGCGTAGGTGGCGAACACGATGGTGCCGAACAGCGTGTAGTGGAAGTGCGCCACCACGAAGTAGGTGTCGCTGATGTGAAAGTCCAGCGGCGGGCTGGCCAGCATCACCCCGGTCAGGCCGCCCAGCAGGAAGGTGACCAGGAAGCCCAGCGAGAACAGCATCGGGGTCTCGAAGGTGAGTTGCCCCTTCCACATGGTGCCGATCCAATTGAAGAACTTGATCCCCGTCGGTACCGCGATCAGGAATGTCATGAACGAGAAGAACGGCAGCAGTACCGCTCCGGTGGCATACATGTGATGGGCCCACACCGCGACCGACAGCGCGGCGATTGCCAGCGTCGCGTACACCAAAGTGGTGTAGCCGAACAGCGGCTTGCGGGAGAACACCGGGATGATCTCGGAGATGATCCCGAAGAAGGGCAGCGCGATGACGTACACCTCGGGATGGCCGAAGAACCAGAACAAATGCTGGAACAGGATCACCCCGCCGTTGGCCGGGTCGTAGATGTGAGCGCCGATGCGGCGGTCGGCCTCCAGCCCGAACAACGCGGCCGTCAGCAGTGGGAAGACCACCAGGACAAGCACACTGGTGACCAGGATGTTCCAGGTGAAGATGGGCATCCGGAACATCGTCATGCCGGGCGCGCGCATGCACACGACGGTGGTGATCATGTTGACCGCCCCCAGAATGGTGCCCAGACCGCCGACGCCCACCCCCAGGATCCACAGGTCCCCGCCCACGCCGGGGCTGTGCACCGCATCGGACAGCGGCGTGTAGGCGGTCCACCCGAAATCGGCCGCACCCCCGGGAACGATGAAGCCGCCCAGCGCGATCAGCGCCCCGCAGACGAACAGCCAGAACGACAACGCGTTCAGCCGTGGAAACGCCACGTCGGGCGCACCGATCTGTAGGGGCAGCACCAGATTGGCGAATCCGAAGACGATCGGAGTCGCATAGAAGAGCAACATCGCCGTGCCGTGCATGGTGAACAGCTGGTTGTACTGCTCGTTGGACAAGAATTGCAGCCCGGGCCGTGCCAGTTCGAGGCGCAGCAGTAACGCCATCAGGCCGCCGATGAAGAAGAAGATGAAGCACGCGACCATGTACATGATGCCGATCATCTTGTGATCGGTCGTGCTGATGACCTTGTAGATCAGGTTGCCCTTGGGCCCCATCCGGGCGGGAAAAGGCCGACGGGCCTCGAGGGCAGGGGTGGGCGGCGCCTCAGCAGTCATGCATTACCTCCACACGTCCAGAAGCCGGACGGTAATCATCAAGCCGCCCAAGTATTCCGAGACCCCACTGCGCGGACCTAGGGCCAAACGTCCCTAAATTCGGGCGAATCCTGGGTGATGCGGCGCAGGAAGGAAAGCCTTTCCAACGCTGGCGGCCGGCCGCGGGCCGACCGTGAAATGTGGTGTTGACCGGTGCCCCCCGAGCGACGAACATCAACGCAACGCGGCGATCGCCGCCGGCCCGGAGGGGCGAAGCCCCGACTCGGCAACAGCACCTGAGGAGAACCGTATGAGCACCCGGATCATGGACGAGGCCGCGCGGGTTCTGGCCGACCCGTCGGCCTACGCCGACGAGAAGCGGTTGCACCAGGCGCTGACCTACCTGCGGGCCCACGCCCCGGTCTCCTGGGTCGATGTCGAAGGCTACAAACCGTTTTGGGCGATCACCAAGCATGCCGACGTGATGGACATCGAACGGCAGAATGACCTGTTCACCAACGATCCGCGCCCACTGTTGATGGTTTCCGAGGGCGAAGACGTGCTGCGCGCCCAGATGGAGGCGGGCATCGGCCTGCGCACGCTGATCCACATGGACGACCCCCACCACCGCGACATGCGGAAGATCGGCGCCGACTGGTTCAGGCCGAAGGTGATGCGGGACTTGAAGTGTCGCGTCGACGAGCTGGCCAGGATCTACGTCGACAAAATGGTCGAGAAGGGGCCCGAGTGCGACTTCGTCCAGGAGGTCGCCGTCAATTACCCGCTGTATGTGATCCTGTCGCTGCTGGGGCTGCCGGAATCCGACTTCCCGCGGATGCTCAAGCTCACCCAGGAGATGTTCGGCGGTGACGACACCGAGTTCCAGCGGGGTGGCACGACCGAGGACATGCTCGCCGTGCTGCTGGACTTCTTCAACTACTTCGCCGCGCTCACCGCGTCACGCCGCGAGCGCCCGACCGAGGACCTGGCCTCGGCGATCGCCAACGCCACGATCAACGGCGCACCGTTGTCGGACATGGACACGGCGTCGTACTACGTGATCGTGGCCAGCGCCGGCCACGACACCACCAGCGCGGGCATCGCCGGCGGCATGCTGGCGCTGCTGGAGAACCCCGGTGAGCTGGCGCGGCTGCAAAAGGACATGGGACTGATGGGCACCGCGGTCGAGGAGATGATCCGCTGGGTGGTGCCGGTCAAGGAGTTCATGCGCACCGCGCAGGCCGACACCGCGGTGCGCGGGGTGCCGATCGCGAAGGGTGAATCGGTACTGCTGTCCTATGTTTCGGCCAACCGCGACGAGGACGTGTTCACGGACCCGTTCCGATTCGACGTCGCGCGCGACCCCAACAAACACCTGTCGTTCGGCTATGGCGTGCACTTCTGCCTGGGCGCCGCGTTGGCCCGGATGGAGATCAACAGCTTCTTCTCCGAGCTGGTCCCGCGGATCAGGTCGATTGAGCTGGCCGGCGCGCCGGAGCTGATGGCCACGACATTCGTCGGCGGCCTCAAGCACCTGCCGATCCGCTACTCGCTGAAGTGAATTCGGGCCGACTCACGTAACGGTCAACTCGTCGGGCAGCTCGTCTTCCAGCGCCGCCCGCGCGAGCAGCTCGCCCAGCACCGGGCCGAACTTCATCAGGTTGCTGCCGACGAACGCGATGACTCGGCCGCGTCGCGCAACGGTCCAGCCGTCACCGCCCGCGTCGAGCACGGCGCGCGGACCTTCACACGGTCTACTCGCCCGACGGGACGCAATGCGGGGAACAACGCGACAGCAGCCCTCGTAGGCGGCCGCAACACGAGATGTGTGCTGCGGCGCGTGCTCCGGCGGGTTGACGATTGGTTGTCAGCGGTGGCAGCAGTGTCGGAGCAGCATCACGTTGATGGCCGACAGAGCAAGTACCTGAGGGCGAGTTCGCGTAGGTCGGCCTTGAAGTCTTCATCGGTGAGGCGTCGCTCTGCGGCAAAGTTTGCCCCGTATGCGACGTGCATGGCGACCGACGCCCAGATCGTGCGGTAACAAGTGTCGAGCATGTGGTGAGGGTCTGCGCCCGGAAACTCGTCGATCCGAGGCGCGAGCAAAGTGGTGACCACATTGCCTAGTTCGGTCATCCATTGTGATCCACGGGCCCGGACCTCCGAATGCGAAGCGGACAGCCAGATGATGGATCGTATGAGCCCTGTGCGCGACAGAAACAGATCGGCGACGGTGGTGACTGCCAGGCAGACCAAGTCCTCGGTCGACAGCTCGTCGTAAGACGCCGCCTCACGTTCCAGAACTGCTCTCTCAGAGGCCATTTGGGCGAGCGCGTACTCGTAGACCGCCAGGAATAACGCGTCCTTGTTCGGCACCCGCGAATAGATCGCGGCCACCGACACTCCCGCTCGTTCGCAGACGGCTGCGATGGTGAACTCTTCGAGGCTCGTGGTTTCGAGAATGCCGACGCCGGCTTCGAGCACGCGGGCCCACGCTTTGCGTGATCGAGCCTGTTTTGGCGGGCTCACCGTGGTGCGGGTAGCGGTCATGACCCCCATCGTAAGACCGGCCAGCGCGCCGACCGGCTCCAGAAACAAGAATCAAAATTCTAATTCTTCTTGACAGGTGGCGGTAGCGGCTGTGAAGCTGCTCACCAAGCGCGAAAGAAGTGAGGAGTTCAACAGTGAAGGTCGCCGTGGATCGGATCAGATGTGAGGGCTATGGCTTCTGCGAGGAGCGTGCGGCTGACTTGCTCCGACTCTCGGAGGACGGCGTGTTGGAAGTCCTCGGCGACGAAGTTCCTGCCGGGCAGGAGGACATGGCCCGGCAGGCTGTGCGCAGCTGTCCCGTCGCGGCATTGACTCTCGTTGAGGCCCAGAATGATTGAGCTCGAAGAAACCGTCGTGGTCGTAGGGGCGTCGGTCGCCGGCATCACCGCCGTGGAGGAGCTATCGCGACTCGGCCACCGCGGGCCGGTCATTCTCATCGACGCCGAGGACGGCGCCTCCTACGCACGTCCACCGCTGTCAAAGGCGGTGTTGACCGGTGCTGCTTCCCCAGAGTCGACGCTGTTGCCGGAACTGGATTGCCCACGCGTCCAATACCTGCGCGGCGACGCCGCAGCGGAGCTGAATGTGGAAAAGCGCGAGATAAAGCTGGCCAGTGGCCGTGCAGTCGCCTACGGCGGGCTGGTGATCGCGACGGGATCGCGCGCCCGGACCCTCGTCGATCTTGGCAGGAATGCGACCGGGATCAAGGAACGCGTCGTCCGCTCACTAGACGACGCATGCCAGTTGCGTGCCGTGTTGCAGGAAGCAAAGTCCATCGTCATCGTCGGTGGCGGCGTACTGGGTATGGAGATCGCCTCCGTCGCAGCCGGCCTGGGCTTGCACACCACCGTCGCGACGGATGAGCCGCCGCTGCTCAGCCACTGTGGCACGTTCGTATCCCGACTCGTCGCACAGCAAGCTGAAGCGCACGGCGTGAGTATTCGGATCCATCCCGACGGCGCCCGCTTAGTCGACCGTGCAGGACGTCTCGCGGTCCACATCGCGGACACCGTTCTCGAAGCTGACATCGTGGTGTCTGCCGTCGGGGATGTCCCCAACGTCGAATGGTTGCAGTCATCACCTTTGAGGTGCCGCCCAGGAGTCGTGATCGACTCGCGGTGTCGCGTCAGCGATCGCATCGTCGCCGCCGGTGACGTCGCCGCCTTCGGCGAGCCACCGCGTCGCACTCCGCACTGGTCGAATGCCATCGATCAAGCCCGCGTGGCTGCCGCGGCGCTGCTGCTGGGGGACGCGGCCATCCCCCATGTTCCGCGGCCGTACTTCTGGACCGACCAGTTCTCCCTGGCCATGAAAATGGGCGGACGCATGCCTTTTCGAGGTGAACCGCTGGTCGTCGAGGGATCCGTCGCAAAACTCGACGCCCTCGTCCACTGGACTCAGGGCGGCAATCCCAACGGAGCGCTGGCCATCAACAAGCGCATCCCCATCTCACGACTGCACCGCGTCGCCGGCAACCCCCTACCCACCGTCTTTTCAGGAGCCACTCAATGACACTCGCGAGCCTCTCCGACGTCGACTTGTTCTCCGAACAGAATCTCGACGATCCCTACGAGACGTTCCGGGCGCTCCGCGATAAAGCACCGGCGCTGTGGCTCAAGCGAATCGACTGTTGGGCGATACCGCGCTACGCCGGCGTGCGCGAGGTCCTTTACGACTGGAAACGGTTCAGCGCCGCTCAGGGAGTGGGTCTCAACAGCGAGGTCAACACGATGTCGGTCGACACCGTCCTTGCGTCAGATCCTCCGCTGCACGACGCGCTGCGCGGTGTTCTTACCGAGAGCTTGAGTCCCCGTGCCATCCGATCGCTGACCGATCACATCCGGGTTCAAGCAGAAGAACTCGTCACCGCGCTGGTGGCAAAAGGCAGTTTCGATGCCGTCACCGACCTGGCCCAGGTCTTTCCTCCGTCGATTGTCGCCGACCTCCTCGGCATCCCCCTCGACGTGCGTCCGCGGCTTCTGCCCTGGGGCGACGCGATGTTCAACTCGCTTGGACCGGCCAATCATCGGATGCGTTCATCGCTCCCCGCACTCGGCGAGATGTTCCAGTGGGCCCACACCGTTCAACCGGCAGAACTCGCCGAAGGCAGCATGGGCCGTGCCGTCTACGAGGCAGCCGATGCCGGCAAGATCGACCGCGCGCACGCACCGCAACTCCTGGCGGCATACACCGCAGCGGCCATGGACACCACCGTCAACTCGATCGGGTCCGCCGTGTGGCTATTCTCCCGGCACCCGCAACAGTGGGACGCAGTCCGAAACGACCACGCACTGATCCCCGCCGCGTTCAACGAGGTGCTGCGCTTCGAAAGCCCCGTGCAATACTTCACGCGCGTCGCACCGGCCGCCACACAGGTGGACGGTGTGCAGATTGCGGCCGGTGATCGAGTACTCATCATGTACGGCTCAGCCAACCGCGACGAACGCCATTTCGGCGACACGGCCGCAACATTCGACATTGGTCGCGACGCGCGAGACCACGTCGCCTTCGGATACGGGTTGCATGCCTGCGCCGGACAAGCCTTCGCCCGGATGGAAGCCCATGCACTGCTCGCCGCCCTGGCCGGTCGCGTCGAGAGATTCACCGTCGACGGACCTGTGAGCCGCCACCTCAACAACACTGTCCGCGGGTTGGCGTCCCTGCCCGTGACCGTGACACGAACCTGACATTCCCGCGCCGGGGGAGATTCGAGTCCGGCGATCCCGTCACCCGCACATTCCACACATCAGCAGGAAGGACTCTTATGTTCGTAGCATCGATGCAGAACCGCTTGACGACCTTCGTCGACGGGAAGGCCGTCGACGTCGAAGAAGCCAGCCACGGGCGGTTTGGCTCTGACGTCGCCGAGATCTATCGCGTCTGGGATGACTTCACCGAGTGGGGCCGGTCCTACGGCGCCTACGGCGGCGGGGACGTTTCCGCCGAGCGTCTGAATGCCCCCTCCCCCCGGCCGTCTCAAGTGTTCGCAATTTCGCTGAACTACCTCGATCACGCCGAAGAAGCCAATCTCGAGATTCCCGACTTTCCCTCGGTGTTCACCAAGTTCCCCTCCTGCATCGTCGGCCCCGACGTCGAAGTGCAGCTGGCGCAAACCACGACCGACTGGGAGGTGGAACTCGTCCTCGTGATCGGTCGCGCCGCTCACCAAGTGTCACCCGCCGACGGCTGGGATTATGTTGCCGGCGTCACGATCGGTCAGGACCTCTCGGATCGCACCCGGCAATTGGCAGGAATGCCCTACCCACAGTTCAGCCTCGGCAAGTCCTATCCCGGGTACGGACCCACCGGGCCGTGGCTGGTCACACCAGACGAACTGGAAGATCGCGACGACCTCGCGCTGCGATGCACGGTCGACGACGAGGTGGTCCAAGACTTCCGGTCCTCGAAGATGATCTTCACCGTTCCCCAACTGGTCGCCCACCTTTCGACAGTGGTCGAGCTGCGACCTGGAGATCTCATTTTCACGGGCACGTCCTCCGGCGTGGGGTTCGCGCGCTCCCCCAAACGCTTCCTCTCCCCGGGCCAGCGGATCGTCAGTCAGATCGAAGGGGTCGGCACACTGCGCACCCAACTCGCCGCCGCGGCAACCACTCCCGCGGCCGGTGCTTAGGGCGCTGTCTGATGGGCACCGACATCCTCCACGACGACCTGCGATGGGGCGAGTCGCCTCGCGTCTTCGGCAACGAACTGTGGATCTCCGACACGCAGGCTGGGCAGCTGGTCACCATCGACACCGTGTCACACGCTGTCACACGTCGCGACCTGGACAGCCCCACCAACGGATTGTGGTTTCTGCCCGATGGCCGACTGGCGGCCGCCCGGTGGTGCGACAAACGCATCGACGTCTTCGTCGACGAGACGTTCTCGGTCTATGCCGACCTGTCCGCCTTCGCTCGCGACCGGCTCGGCGACATGGTCGGCGGACCCGACGGCCGACTGTACGTCGATGACATGGGCCCCGACCCGCACAGCGGCAGGCCTGTCGGCAGATTGCTGACCGTGGGTCCCGACGCCACGGTGGCCGTCGCCGCTGACCAACTCCAGTTCCCCAACGGTTTGGCCATCGTCGACTCCACCCTCATCGTCGCCGAAACACACGGAAACCGGTTGACCGCCTTTGACATCGGCGCACAGGGACAACTAATCGACAGGCGGGTGTGGACCGATCTGGCCCACCTGTTCGACCAGCGTCACCGGCCCGACGGCATCTGGCCCGCACCTGACGGCTCGATATGGGTCGCCACCACCACCGGGGAACGGTTCGTCCGCGTCCGCGGCAACGACGTTCTCGATCAGATCGACACCCCCGGCCAATTCGCCGTCGCGTGCTGCCTGAACGATTCGACGCTCTACTACTCCACCTCACAGACCACCGATCCCGCACTCGACCTTCTCACAGAAGCTTTGGCTCAGAGGAAGATCCGCGGAAAGATCACGCGTGCCGCCGTAGCCACGGTCCGCCCCGTCACATCAGGAGGCGGTAACCATGACCGCGCAAACCACTGACGTCATCGTCCTCGGAGCGGGTCCAACGGGCCTCACCGCAGCCACATTACTTGCCCGCAGCGGAACATCCGTGGCGGTGGTGGATCCGTTCCGACTGCCGGCACAGCATCCTCGGGCAACTCACATCGACGACGAGACGATGCGAACGTTCCAAACGCTGGGCGCCGCCCATCTCGAACCGGCATGGCACCGTCAAGACACCGGAAATTACCAATTCTTCAACGCCTTTGGACAACTCGTGCAGAGTTTCGCCTGGCGTACTCGGCCGACCGAACAAGGATGGTTCGGCGACTACCAGTTCTTCCAGCCAGACCTCGAAAACTTCCTCCGAGGTAACCTGCACACCCTCGGCACTGCAAGTTCATGGTACGGCTGGCGAGCACGCTCTCTGAGCCAGACAGATGCCCGAGTAGAGGTGGTGCTCCGCAACGACCGGCGAGACGTCGACCACACCCTGACCGCTCGGTATGTGATCGGCGCCGACGGCGCCCGCTCCATGGTGCGGACACTGGTGAGCCCCGACGTCGAAGATCTCCACGCCACTCATCGCTCCCTGATCTTGGACATCCTGCCGACCGAACGCACCGAAAATCCCGCAATCTTCACCTATACGCGCGCGACGGCACCCAATCCGATCACTGTCGTGCCCGGCGCTGGAGGCATGGTCCGATTCGAATTCCTGCTCAACGCCCGTGACCGCACCGCCGACTTCGAAGAGCCCAATCGCTGGTACGACCTGCTGCAGCCCTACTACGAAGCCGGGTCCTATCGCATTCTGCGCGCCGACGTCTACCGGTGGGAGTCCCTGTTGCCCCGGCGTTGGCGCGACCGCAGACTCTTTCTCGCCGGCGATGCCGCCCATCAGATGACACCCCACCTCGGGCAGGGCATGTGCTCCGGAATCCGCGATGCCATGAATTTGGCGTGGAAGATCACCGCGCGGCTGCGCGGCGCACCTGATTCACTGCTCGACACGTACGAAAGCGAGCGCAAGCCGCATGTCCGCGTCTATGCCGAGGCCGCCGCTGCGGCGGCCAATGCCGTCGAGCACCTGGCCGAACAGCCCGGAGATCTCAACGACGTACCCTCGCTCATCGAAGCGCCCTTTCCTACGCCAACCCTGGGCGCAGGGGTACACGGCGAGACCCGTGGTGTCGCCGGCGTTCTCAGCATCCAACCGCGGCTACCCAACGGCCGGCGTCTCGATGACGTCGTCGGATACCGCTTCGCAGTGGTCGGTGACCCGTCAGTGGTCAACGGCGTCGAAGAGTTCACCCGGCGCACGTGGAAACGCCTCGGCGCCGTCACCATCACCGACCTGGACCTCGCGACGCGGCGTTGGCTCAATCAGCACAACGTGCACGCGGTCGTCGTCCGCCCTGACCGCTACGTCTTCGGCGGAGCCGCCGATTCCGGTCAGCTCGACGACCTTTCGAGTCGTTTGCACGACATCGTCGGTCCCGAAGGCGAACCCGAAGCCGAAGCCGAAACCGACGCCGCCCTCGCGTCGTGGGCGGTGCAGTGACATGAAGTTCACCACCTACCGAACCGGTAACGGCGGGGATCGTGTCGGCATCGTCGACGGATCCCATGTCCACGCCTTCGCGGCCGGGGTCACCATGATTGACCTGCTTGAGCACGGTGACTTGAATGAACAGGGCCGCCGACTGGCGCAATCGCCGCACGACACGATTGCCGTGGTCGACGTCGACGTCCGTAGCCCGTTGCAGCCGCGCTCGATTCGCGACTGCGCCGGATTCCTCCAGCACCTACGTAATCTCTCCGACGCTGTCGGCATGCCGGTCGACGAACGGCACCAACAGTTTCCGCCGTTCTACTTCACCAACCCCAATACCCGGCTCGGCCCCTACGACGATATACCAATGGCACCCGATAGCACCCAGTTCGACTTCGAACTCGAAGTGGCGGCCGTCATCGGCACTGCCGGGTCGGACATAGACCCAGCTGACGCTGAGTCCCACATCGCCGGTTACATGGTGCTGTGCGATTGGAGCGCCCGCGACCTCCAAGTCAACGAGATGCCCTTGCGGCTGGGTCCTGCGAAGGGCAAGGACACCGCCAACACGATCGGGCCCTACCTTGTTACCCCGGACGAGCTCGAACCTTACCGATCTGCCAACGCCTTCGATCTGGAGATGACGGCGTATGTCAATGACGACCTCGTTAGTCGGGGTCGGATGAACACCATCGACTGGGGCTTTCCCGACATGATCGCCTACGCCTCACGTGGCACCGAATTGCGGCCCGGCGATGTCATCGGTTCGGGCACAGTCGAATCCGGCTGCCTGTTCGAACACTTCGTCTTGAACCCTCAGGGTTTCCGCGGATGGTTGCAGCCCGGTGACGTCGTTCGACTCGCGGTGGAGCATATCGGTGAGCTGCGCCACCGCATCGCGCCGGCGCCGGTCGCGGTGCCTCGACTCAGCAGCGGATACTGATATGGAGCCTACCCTTCACTCACTGATCACCACCGCAGTCGACCGTTTCACCGACCAACCGGCGATCACCACACCCGAGCAGACCTGGACCTACCGGCAGATCACCGAGCAGGCCAATCGCCTGGCGCACAATCTCATCAGTCTAGGAGTCCAGCCCGGGGAACCCGTCGCGCTGATGCTGGACAACAGCGCGGAATGGGTGATCGCCGATCAAGCGATCATCCGCGCAGGGGCAGCCAAGGTGCCGATCAACGACATGCTCACCACCGGTGAAGTCGACTACATCCTGCGCGACTGCGGCGCACGGGTCGCAATCACCAACGGCCACTTCACAGCACAGGCCCACGCCGCGACGATCAGCAACGTCATCGAACTGGCGCCCGGATCTATGACCGAAGCCGCCGAGAGCACCGAGAGCCAACGCCCCCATGTCGTGGTCACCCCACACGACACCGCACTGATCCTCTACACAGGTGGTACTACCGGGCGTCAGAAAGGAGTCGTACACACCCAACGGGGACTCGCCGCCAACTTGCTCGCCCACCAAATCGAACTCGGCTTCCAGGACGACGAGCGACTCCTGTTGACGGCGCCGTTGGCACACTCCGCCGGGTTCTTACTTCAGGCCGGCTTGAGCAAGGGCGCCAGGATCCATCTCGACCGCAAGTTCAACGCCTACGACGTGCTGCACCGCATCGAGACCGCCTCCATCACCTTCCTGTTCCTGGTGCCCACCATGGTCTACCGACTCCTCGATGTTGCCGAAACCCAGGAATCGCAGGTGTCCTCGTTGCGCACGATCCTCTACGGCGCCGCGCCCATCACCCCCGAACGGCTCAAGCAAGGCATTGCCCGATTCGGCCCCGTATTCATGCAGCTCTACGGTCAATCCGAGGCCCCGAACTTCCTGACCAGGCTCACCCGTGAAGACCACGAGAACGCCGACCCCGGACGTCTCACCAGCTGCGGGCGGCCCGCTGCCATGGTCCGCATCGCAGTCCTCGACGGGAACGGCCACCCTGCCGAACCAGGAACCGTCGGAGAGATCTGCGCCCAAGCTCCCTACCTGATGGAGGGTTACTTGGGGTTGTCGGACAAGACCGCCGAAACCCTCGCCGATGGGTGGCTGCACACCGGCGACATCGGCAACGTCGACGCCGACGGCTATGTCTACCTGCTGGACCGAAAGAACGACATGGTGATCACCGGCGGGATGAACGTCTACACCACCGAAGTCGAACAGGTCATCGGCGCCTGCGCCGGCGTGTCACAAGTAGCCGTCGTGGGGGTGCCCCACCCCGACTGGGGTGAAGCAGTCACCGCATTCATCGTGCCGACGAGCGATTACCGAGAAGCGACCGTCCGCGACGCGTGCCGTCGACATCTGGCGGCCTACAAGCGGCCCAAGAGCATCGTCGAAGTCGAGACATTGCCGGCGACCGCATTGGGCAAGGTCGACAAGAAATCGTTACGACACCAAAGCACGTGATCCCAACATCGACGGTGACCACCGACCAACACCCACTGAGCCATTGAGCCACTGAGCCATTGAGCGAAAGGTACCGAAATGACTCCCACAGGTTCAATATCCGCGATGGGCTATGTCGCTCTCCGCACCCGAAATCTGACTGCGTCAACGAAGCTGGCTACCGACGTGCTGGGCCTGAGATCGATCGAAAATTCTTCCACCAAGGCCTATCTCGCTGCCGCCGACACCCATCACGAACTGGTCTACATCGCCTCCGACACCGACGGACTCGACCACATCGGGCTCGTCGCCGCCACCGCGACTGACCTCGCAGCGATCCGTGAACGGGTGCGGCGCGGTGGATGGCCTGTCCTTGCCGAACAACCCATCGAAGTCCACATCGACGACGGCTTCGCCTTCGTCGGACCGGAAGGGTTCACCTGGCACATCTACACCGGAATGTCTCTCTTGGACACCCGTGACGGTGGCATCGGCCCAGACCGCTACGGTCACATCAATCTCAAGGTCCACGACTCGGTCGCGATGACGAAGTTTCTCGTCGAGGTGTTCGACTTCCGGGTGTCCGACCAGATCGGCGACGACTTCGCCTTCTTCCTCAGGTGTAACCCCGAGCATCACGGGATCGCCGTAGTCAAAGCGCCCGACCAAGACCCCTCGATGCATCACCACGCCTGGCAGGCGCAGAGCATCGTCGACCTCGGGCGCCTCGCCGACCGTCTTGCCAAGGCGGGATCACGACTGTTCTGGGGACCCGTGCGGCACGGGGCAGGCCACAACATCGCTGCCTACTTCGTCGAACCCGGTGCGGGACTCATCGAGCTTTACACCGACATGGAGATGATCTATGACAAAGAGCGCGACGCGATCGTGTGGGACTTCGGCGACCCCGGCTGGCTCAGCCAATGGGACGGGCTGTCACCCGAAACGATGCTCTCCTACGGCGTTCCACCGGTACAGCGTTAGCCGCGCGCATCACCGTAGAAGCTGACCCGGCATGGCGATAACGAGGACGCCGCACTGCGCACCGCGGGCGCGGAGGATTGACGACATCCCCTCAAGGCCGTGACCGGGCGAACCATCACCGAACTGCACACGACGCCATGCGGCGTCGTAAAGGAGGTCGACGCCGTGCCACGCTTCACGCGAACAGCACCCACCGGCGATGAATTCGACGCAACCGACCACCGCGACGCTTCCACACAAACCGCAGGGGGCGATCGCGACACCCGGACTGCGGTGGAAAAGGCATGTGTCTTGCTCTCCGCATTCGAACGCTACTTCGACCGAGCGGTCGGTGTCAGTGAACTCGCAAGAAGCGCCGGCTTGACGAAATCCACTACGTTCCGCCAACTCTGCATCCTCGAACGCGCCGCCATGGTCGAACGCAGCGGGCGCGGCTACCGCATCGGGCGAAGCCTCAGAGCACTGGCCCGAGGCGTAACCGACAGAGAGCACGTCAGGTTAGCCGACACGCTGATGCCCTATCTCGTCGAAGCATTTGAAATTACCCGTCAGACAGTTCAATTGGGCGTTCTGGACGGAACGGACATCATCTATCTGAGAACAGTCCGAGGACACCGCACGCTGCAGGCGCCGTCGAATTTGGACGGCCGAATACCTGCCCAACGGACCGCAGGGGGCAAGCTCCTGCTTGCCTACCTGGCGGCGCCCGCGCCGAGCATCGTGACCGTTCCCCGGCCCCAGAACGCGGCGATGTTCGAACACATGCCGTCCCCGGTCCAGGCGGACCTGTTCGAGATCCGGCGCCGGGGAATCGCTTTCGACAGGGGCTGCACAACTGTAGGAGCGTGCTGCGTCGCCGCGCCGATCACGGCTGCCACCGGAGAACCGCTGGCAGCACTGTCGATCTGCGCCCCGTGCGGCACGAACCTGGACGCCATCGCCAATGTGCTCGAGCGGATCGCGCGCACCGCATCCCTGCATCTTCGTCATGTGACTGCCGCGTCGAGAGGCTGATCGCACGACAGCGCACAGTCGATCCTCACACCTGTAATTTTCGCGCAGTTGACCTCACCAAAGCCGTACGCTCCCCCGGTTATTGAGGCCGTCGCGCGACACAGAAGGCTGACCGAACGTAGCTCAACGGTCGAATCTTCCAGCGGCGCTGTGCCGTAGGACCACCTGTCAGGCCGCGCCTCATTCGCGGCTAGGCACGACTGGGCGTGCGATCTGCTGCTGACCCGCCCCTGTCCGAGTACGCGGCTCCGAGCATGCGGTACCGCCCGCGTTGACGCAAAGCCCGCAAGCGGCCCATTGATGCCACCGGCAGGTGCCCGGATCCTCCCCACGATTTCCCGTTCCACCTGACGGCACAACGCCTTTCGTGGTACTGCGACGTGAGTCACTATGACTGCATGGCTGAGTTCCACATCACACACCGGTTTCCCGTGGCGTGGTGATGTCACCGAGCCTGCGTATGCGACGAGATAGCTGCTGACCATCAGCTCTGCCTCGCACCCCGTTCTTCCTCCCGGGCCGTCCGGCCCGTTGTCCGGCACCGTTGAAAGGCGTGTGGCGGGTGCAGCACTAACCGCATCATTACCCACCAGAGGAACTGCCATGTCGTCAGGATCCACCCCGCATGCGCCAGCTACCGGGCCGCACCCCCCCGCGCTCGATGCACTGAACACGACAACGGTACGCGGAAACGAAAGCGGTAGCGCGGGCGTTGGTTTCGGCCTACGACTGCTGCTGGTCTGCTTCCTCGTTCTTGGAACATGCGTTCCGATGACACCGGCACCCGCCGCTAGCGCTGACCCGCTGTGCCCGCCGAACAGTGGCTATCAGCCGGAATGCCAGTACCGCCCCTTTTATACGCCGCCTGACCCGTTGCCAGACGGGACGGCCGGCGACGTCATCCGCACCGAACCGTCGCGAATCGCGCTCGACCCGGCTGGCCACGGCGCGTACTCGGGGTCGGCAACCCGCCTCATGTATCGGAGCACCGATGGACGTGGCCAGCCGGTCGTAGTGTCTGGCACTTACATCGAGCCCCAACGCCCCTGGCCCGGACGCGGCCCGCGTCCGCTGATCGCATTCGCGCCCTTTCTCCAAGGACTCGGCGATCAATGCGCCATCTCACGACTGATCAGTGAAGGCGGCTTTCATTACGGCGGCTTCCTCGACTTCGTGTTCTACTTCGAGGAAGGGTTCATCGCGACGATGCTCGACCGCGGGTTCGCCTTGGTGATAACCGATTACCAGGGCACAGGCACCTATGGTCCGCCGACGGCCGGTATCCGCGTGCCCACCGCCCACGCCGTCATCGATTCCGCGCGAGCAGCCAAGCGGCTGCCTGGAGCATCCCTAGATCCGGCGGGGCCCGTCGCCTTCTGGGGCTACGGACCGGGCGGCACCGCCGCCGGCGCCGCCGTCGAATTAGCGCCGACCTATGCTCCGGAATTGGATGTCGTGGGCGCCTGGGTAGGAGCACCAGTCGCTGATCCCGCCCTCGGCCTGGATTACGCCGACGGGTCACTGCTGGTATCGATCATCGGGTACGCGCTCAACGCCTTCATCGCGGCATTCCCTGAAGCCGAGCCGGGATTGAAACAAGCTCTGACGCCCCGGGGACTGGACTTCCTGCAGAAGACCCGTTACGAGTGTGTCGACGAAGTGGTGGTCAAATTCGCCTTCCGCCACTTGCAGCCCTACTTCAATCAAGACGTCCGCCAGTTGTTCAGCGCGGAACCAATCAAGTCCGTGTTGGGCGCACAGCGGCTCGGCTCACTCAGACCCGCCGCGCCGGTGAACCTCGACGTCAACAGGTTCGACCCCCTCATCCCCTGGGTCGGCGCCAGACAACTCGCCGCAGACTGGTGTGCGCAGAACGCCGATGTTGAGTTCTGGACTAATGAGCAACCGCCCTTCCTCAACAAAGTCGCAGTGAACACTCTCTCGACATACTTCGTCGACGGCGAGCGCGGAATACGGTGGATCACCGACCGCTTCAACGGCCTGCCGACCACACCCAACTGCGATCGTCTTCCGCCCCTCGAGCCACCCGGTGGCTAGCAGACCACGCCGGGAGGCGGGTCGGGTGGTCCAGCATCCGTGTCGCCGGTGAGGAAGGTCCACACGGCGCGGGCGACGTCGGGACCGATGGCGGGTCGGCATGAAGCCGTGGCCAGACGAATTCATCTCTGCTGCAACGTTATTGGCCGTGATTCGGCAAGTACACCGCTAGCGCGGGTGACGCACTATCCCATGCTCGATCTGATCTCGGACCGTGTCGGTCCACTGAGCGGATCCAGCACACCGGTCTGCCAGGGCGGGTTGGTGAACCGGATCCGGGCGAGCCGACGATCACGATCACCCGTCGGCCATACCCATGGGATTAGAAGAAGAACCCGGCGTGCGGGGCGTCCGGCACCGCGAACAGCCGATCGGCCACGGCAAGCACCGACGGGTCATCGGTGTTGGCCAGTCCGGCGGCGGCCAGGTCGCGCCACGTCGCGCCGCCGAGCAGGACCGCGGCCAGCCCCTCGACGTCGACCTCGACATCCGCTCGTCGCCCGGTTGGTTCGGCACCGCTGCCGGCGACCGTGAATCGAGCCGAATTGCGCGGCAGCAAGGCGTCATCGACCGCGATGGTGACGGTGCCGTCGCCGGCGTAGCGGCGTGCGGCCAGCGCCCGCGGCACGTCGATGACCCGCAACCACGTTTCGTCGCGTACCGCGGTCACCCGCGCCGCCCGCCGATCGGCCAGCAACCAGGGCAGCGGGTCGTCCATCGGCAACATCCAAAACACCACGCGGTCAATGAGATCCAGACCCAGCAGGAATCGCAGCAGCCCGAGATAGGCGTCCGTGGTGGGCGCGAAGAAGTCCTCCACCGCGATCGCCCGCTGGTCGCTGACGAACCACCTTTCGGTGTCGACGGGGCGGTAGCGGGCGAAGCCCGATTCGGACCCCGGCTCGCCGTGCACCGCGAAATACACAGGGCCAGGGCTGTGTTCGGTGCGCAGACGCAGGCTCTGCCACCACAGGTCCCGGCGGTCGATAGTCCCCGGACGAGACGGACGATGCTCTGAATAGATGCGGGGCAACAGCTCCCAGCCTTGCGCGGCGTCGATCAGCCGCACCGGGCCGCCGGACCCGACGTCGCGACGCAGTGCGGCCCGCGCGGTATGCACCTCCACCGTCTGCGATGAACTGGCGACTCCGTAGCCGTACCGGCCATAGATCGTGGCCTCCGATGCCCGCAACGACGCGACCACCTCACCGCGGTCGGCGATGTCGCGCAACTGATGACCGATCAGTTCGGTGGCGACGCCCCGCCGGGTGAACGACGGCAGCACCCCGATGTGGGTGACGGCGGCGTGGCCCACCGTCGTCCCGCCGGGAAGCGTCATTCGACTCGTCACGGCGTCCGCGGTGCCCACGAGCTGGTCGGCGACGAACGCCCCGACGGTACGGCCGGGCTCGAGCAGTTTGGCGATCCGCCCGGGCGGCAGGTCCGGCAGTGGCGGGAAGCCGATCATCGCGACGCGGAACACGTTGGCGGCGGCGAGCAGATCCTCCTCGCTGTCGAGCACCCGGATCTCGATGGTCATCCGGCCATCATCTCTGGTGCCCGCCGGCGCGTGGACCGCGGGATGCGGCCGCTAACGAATCTGCAAGCCGGTCAACGCCCGGGAGATCACCAGCCGCTGGATCTCGCTGGTCCCCTCGAAGATGGTGAAGATCTTGGCGTCGCGGTGCATTCGCTCTACGGGATAGTCGCGGGTGTAGCCGTTGCCGCCCAGGATCTGGATCGCCTCGTCGGTGACGTAGACGGCCGTCTCGCTGGCCACCAGTTTGGCCATCGACCCCTCCGCCGCGTCGAAGGACTGGTTGTTGCGGGCCATCCATCCGGCCCGCCACACCAACAGGCGGGCGGCGTCGATGCGGCTTCTCATGTCCGCCAGCTTGAACGCCACCGCCTGGAATTCGCCGATCTTGCGGCCGAATTGCTCACGCTGGCAGGCATAGTCGAGGGCGTACTCGTAGGCGGCCCGGGCGACACCGACCGCCATCGCGCCGACCGTGGGGCGGGTGCGCTCGAAGGTCTTCATCGCCGCCTGACTGCGCGCCGACGCGCCCGACTTGACGCGGGCGATCCGCGCCTCGAACTTCTCGCGGCCGCCCAGGATGTGGTCCTCGGGCAGGCGGACGTTGTCCAGCATCACCTCCGCGGTGTGGGACGCCCGAATTCCGTGCTTCTTGAACTTCTGGCCCTGCGCCAGCCCGCTGACACCCGCCGGGACGACGAACGTGGCCTGCCCCCGGGTCCCCAGCTCGGGATAGACCGACGCCACGACGATGTGCACGTTGGCGATGCCGCCGTTGGTCGCCCACGTCTTGGTGCCGTTGAGCACCCATTCCCCGGTGGCCTCGTCGTAGCGCGCCCGGGTACGGATCGCGCCGACGTCGGACCCGGCGTCGGGCTCGGATGAGCAGAACGCGCCCAGCTTGGGCTCGTCCGCCGTACCGAACATCTCGGGCAGCCAGCGACCCAGCTGTTCGGGAGTTCCATTGCCCGCCAAGGCCGCAGCGGCCAGCCCGGTGCCCATGATGGACAGCGCGATGCCCGCATCGCCCCAGAACATCTCCTCGAACGCGGTCAGCATGCCCAGGCCCGTGGGCTCGGCCGCCTGCTGCGCGAAGAAGTCGGGGGAGTACAGGCCCACCTTCGCGGCCTCCTGGATCACCGGCCACGGGGTTTCCTCCCGTTCGTCCCATTCGGACGCGGCGGGCCGGATGACGTCGGCGGCGAACTTGTGCACCCAGTCGCGCACCTCGATCACGTCGTCCGTCAGTTGCAGCGAGAAAGTCACGGCTTCACTCCTGAGATGGTTTGTCGTTCAACGGTTTTTTGGGGGTTCCGTATTGGGCGAGGACGCTGACGGTCTGGCTGACCCACGCCTCGAAGTAGCGCTCCTCGTCGATGTTGCCGGGCAGCCGGCCGGTCAGCGCCTGCAGCGTCGCGGCGTAGGACAACGACCCGATCGCGACCGCGGCGGCCGCCTCCGGGTCGGGGATGCGGGTACGGCCGGCGCGATTCGACGCGGCGAGCTCGTCGGCGAACCGCTGGTAGGCGTTGTCGGTGATGACCTGCCAGGTCTTCTCGTCCAGGTCACCGAGCTCGTCGGGTTCCCGCAGCATGACCTTGAGCAGGTCCTCGCTCTGCTTGAGGTTGCTCCAGATCAGCTGGCCGGCGGTGCGCACGGCCTGTTCGACACTGCCCGGCTGCCCGGCGTCGTATTGCTCGCGCGCCGCCACGATCCTGTCGATCCGGTACGCGACGGCGGCCTCGAGCAGTTCGCGTTTGGAGCCGAAGTGCTTGTACAACGCGCCCGATCCGGGTGCCAGGCCCGATGCCCGCTGGATGTCGGCCACCGACGTCGCCGCGTAGCCCTTGTCAGCGAAGAGCCTGAGCGCCGCGGCCAGCAGGCGATCGCGTCCGGAGGCGAGCATGGTGAGAGAGTACTCACTCACCGCCATTCGGCCAAATTGTCGCGGTCGGCGGGACGCGAGTTCAATGAGGGGCGCTAGATTCTCTGCGAAACGCCACGGCGCCAGGACGCGGCGACTCGGTATCGGTGTGAGGGTGGTGGTCGAGGAGTCGGCGCGTCGCCGGCCCGGTGCCACGAACCGCACAAGAGGAGCGTGACAGTCGCGTGTTACCGCACGTACAGCTGCCGATGCGGGTGTTGTCGCTGCGCACGATCGTTGTCGTGGCCGCGCTGTCGGTCATCACCCTCGTCGTCCTGTTGGGCACCTGGGTGTGGGTGGGTGTGACCAACGACCAGTACAGCCAGCTCGACCGCCGGCTCGATTCGGTCAGCAGCCTCGGCGACATCAACTCGCTGCTCAACAACGTGGAGCACGCCAGCCCCGACCAGCCCATGCCGGACGGCAACCTGGTCCGCACCGCTCGCATCGGCGATCAGACGGTTTCGGTGCCCAGCAACATCGTGCTGCCGAAGCTGCCCAACGGGTACGCGAACACCACCATCGACGGGGTGCAGTACCGCGTCCGCACCTTCTCCGCCGGCCCCGCCTCGATCGCGCTGGCCGCGCCGCTGGCCGAGGCCCAGCACCGGATCAACGAGCTGCACCTGCGGGTGCTGCTGATCTGCGCCAGCGTCATCGGGGGCACCGTGGTCGTCGGCTGGGTGATCTCGCTGATCATGGTGAACCCGTTCCTGCTGCTGGCGCAGCAGGCCCGCGCCATCAACGCCCAGTCCAGCCCCGACGAGGTCCAGGTGCGCGGGGTGCGCGAGGCCGTGGAGATCGCCGAGGCCGTCGAGGGCATGCTCGCGCGCATCGGTAACGAACAGCAGCGCACCAAGGCCGCGCTCGAGTCGGCTCGCGACTTCGCCGCGGTCGCCTCCCACGAACTGCGCACCCCGTTGACGGCCATGCGCACCAACCTCGAGGTGTTGTCCACCCTCGACCTGCCCCCGGAGCAGCGCGAGGAGGTCATCGGCGACGTCATCCGCACCCAGAGCCGCATCGAGGCGACGCTCACGGCGCTGGAGCGGCTGGCGCAGGGCGAGCTGACCACCGTCGACGACTTCGTCCCGTTCGACATCACCGAGCTGTTGGACCGCGCCGCGCACGATGCGCTGAGGATCTATCCCGACGTGGAGGTGTCGCTGGTGCCCTCGCCGACCGTGCTGATGGTGGGGCTGCCCACGGGGCTGCGGCTGGTGATCGACAACGCCATCGCCAACGCCGTCAAGCACGGCAACGCCGGCAAGATCCAGCTCACCGTGAGCAGCTCCAGCGAGGGTGTCCAGATCGCGATCGACGACGACGGAACCGGCGTCCCGGAATCCGAGCGGGCAACGGTGTTCGAGCGCTTCACCCGCGGGTCGACGGCGTCGCGCTCGGGCTCGGGGCTGGGGCTGGCGTTGGTCGCCCAGCAGGCCGAATTGCACGGCGGCACAGCGGCATTGCAGACCAGCCCGCTGGGTGGCACCCGGCTGCTGCTCAACCTGGCCGGCGATGGACGCGGCCCCGGGTAGATTTCGCCCGCTATTAACGCACCGGAAAATCGGGCCCCTGGGCGCCCAATTCGCCGTGAGTCGGCAAAAATAAGCGCGGCGTCGATCCGTTGTTCGACGGCGGTTTACGTCCGCCATAACTGCGACGTATTCGCATGAGCTGGTGACCACAGTGTCTGCAGTGGCATAAGAGGTTGTTTGACGGATGACTCATAGCGGGAATACCGCCGACCAGAACAAACGCGTAATTTGCCGGTCGGCAGCCCGGGAGGATCGAGTGAATAACACGAACGGTCGGATCGCACTAGACTGATGCGCCAAGCCCGTCTTTATGACGCTGAGCAATCGGAGGGAAATCATGACGATGTCGATGCAGCCAGAGGCGGTTCTGGCGTCGGCAAGCGCGGAGTCGGCCATCAGCGCCGAAACGGAATCGGCGGCGTCGGCGGCGGCGCCGGCCCTGCTGGGGGCGATGCCGATGGGCGGCGATCCGGACTCGGCGATGTTCGCGGCGGCGCTGAACGCTTGCGGCGCCAGCTATTTGGGGGTGGTGTCCGAGCACGCGGCGCAGCGCGGGCTGTTCGCCGGGGCGCAGGGGCTGGCCTCGGGCACGACCGTCGCGACGGAAACCGCTCGCCAGGCGGCCCTGCTGACAACCGCGGCCACCAGCCTCTAAAAGGGGAAGGTACGCATGGCCGATCCGGGGTGGGCTGCGCGTACACCTGAGGAAAACGATCTACTGCTCAAGGGCGGCGCCGGGGTGGTCACTCACCTGGCCAACGAGGCCGCCTGGATGGCTCTGGCAGCCACCCACCACGCCTCAGGTATCGCGTCTGCGGTCAACACGGCTACGACATCAGCCAGCTGGCTGGGTGCCGGCTCGGCGGCGTCGGCGGCCAACGTCACGATGCTCAACGCGTCGCTGCACGGGCTGGCCGGCTGGGTCGACATGAAGGCACCGGTCGTTGCCACCGCGGTCTCCGCGTACCAAATGGCATACGGCACGATGCGTCCCGCTCCCGAATGCATCGCCAATCGCGATGAGTGGGGGGTCGACAACGGGATCAACCCCCTGGTGCTGGGGGCCCTGACCCCCCGAATCGTGTCGCTTGATGTCCAGTATTTCGGGGTGATGTGGCCCAACAACTCTGCCGTCGGGGCGAGCTACGGGGCCATCCTGACGTCGCTGAGCGAAAGCCTCGCGATTGCGCCACCCGTGGCGACCATGGGCGCGTCGCCGGCGGCACCGGCACAGGCGGCCGCCGCGGTGGGCGAGGCGGCCGCCCAGGTCGGGGCCGGTGACGGCATGCGCTCGGCCCTGCAGGGGGCGCAGCAGGGCACCTCGAGCGCCGGTCAGGCGGCATCGGGCGGCCAGGACTTCATGAGTCAGGCCGGCTCGTTCATGGAGCCGGTGCAGTCGATGATGGGGGCCGTCCCCCAGGCGATGCAGGCGCCCATGCAGATGATGCAGGCGCCCATGCAGATGATGCAGCCGCTGCAATCGATGATGGGCATGTTCGCCAATCCGGGCGCCATGGGTGGGGCTGCGCCGGGCGTCTCGGCGGTCTCGGCGACGGAGGTGTCGGCGGTCGGCGCATCGGGCGGCGGCGGGGCCGCCTCCCTGGGCAGCGCGGGCATGCCCGCGACCAGTTTCACCCGTCCCGTCAGTGCTTTCGAACCGGCCGGCAGCGGACGGCCGGTTGGGTTGCGGCCGAGCGGGGCGCTGGGCGCCGAGGCCATGCGTCCGCAGACCACGACGGTCGGCGGTGGCACACCGATGGGCGGCATGCCGGTGGGGCATGGGGCGGGAGGAGAACGCGGATCTCGAGACAAATCCGAACAGCCCGCGACCGTGCGGGTAGTGGACACCAGAGTGTGAAGCCGGCCCGGCCAAGGGTGAATCGACAGGTATAAATAGCCGCCATACACTTCGCTCCATGCCCCAGGCATTTACGGGGGGCGGCCAACCGGAGAAGGAGAATTCAGTGACAATCAAGGTGACACCGCAAATGCTGCGCGATACGTCCAACGCCATTCAGGCGAACATGGAACACGCAATTGGGATCGGCCAGGGATACGTGGCCAACCAAGAGAACGTGATGAACCCGTCGACCTGGTCCGGTGACGCGGTGGTCGCGTCGCACGCGACGGCCATCGAGGTCCAAAACGACCTGAACAAGGTGCTGAACGGCGGCACCCGGCTGGCCGAGGGCCTCAAGCAGGCGGCGGCCCTGATGGAAGGTCACGAGGCGGATTCGTCGCACGCTTTCAGCGCTCTGTTCGGCCACGGCGGATCCTGACTTCCGCCTGCCTCGCTCCTAATTCCACAATCGGTTTTTGAAAGGAAGTTAACAATGTCTGATCCAATTACTTACAACCCCGGAGCCGTGGCAGACTTCGCCAGCGATGTCGCTTCTCGCGCCGGTCAGTTGCAGGGCATTTTCGATGACACCTCGAACCGGACCAACGCGTTGCAGGAATTCTTCGCCGGCCACGGTGCGTCGGGCTTCTTCGAGGCGCAGGCGCAGATGCTCTCGGGGTTGCAGGGCCTCATCGACACGATCCGCCAGCACGGCCAGACCACGTCGCACGTGCTCGACGGCGCGCTGAGCACCGACCAGCACATCGCCGGCTTGTTCTGACTCCGCCCGAGGGCCGGTGAAGGTGGGGCAGGCGCGCCCGAGCGTGTGTGCCCCACCTTTGGTGTCTTGCCACCGAGGAGAGAGACATGCTGACAACGACGGTCGACGGACTGTGGGTGCTGCAGGCGGTCACCGGGGTGGAGCAGACCTGCCCCGAGCTCGGCCTGCGCCCGCTACTCCCGCGGCTCGACACGCCTGAGCGGGCACTGCGACACCCGGTGGCGGCCGAGCTGAAGGCCGCCGGCGCCCTCGACGATGCCGGCCACGTCGACCCGATGATCCGCGAGTGGCTCACTGTGTTGTTGCGGCGCGACTTGGCGCTGCTCGTGACCATCTCGGTCCCCGGGCGCGACGCCACGCGCGCGTCCATTTGCCGGTTCGCTTCCTGGTGGGTGGTTTTGGAACGCCACGAGGAGCTGGTGCGCCTCTATCCCGCCGGCACCGCCAGCAACGAAACCGGGGCCAGTGATCTGGTGGTCGGGCAGGTCGAGCGGCTGTGCGGGGTGGCCGAGGTGGCGCCCCTCAAGCCGGTCACCTTGGACACCGAGCACTTGCTCGCCTCGGTGCGCGACGCCGCCAGCCTGCGGACGTTTCTGCTCAGTCAGAACCTGGACGTCGACCAGCTGCAGATCGTCACGATGGCGGCCGATCCGGCGCGTTCCGCGCACGCGGCCATCGTGGGGCTGCAGGCCGGGGTGGGACCGGACGAGATGGCGCGCATCGCCGTCGGCGACTCGACCGTCTCCATCATCGACACCCCGGCGGGCCGCGTCTGCGTGGAGAACGTGATCTCGGGGCAACGGCGCTATCAGATCGTCTCGCCCGGTTCGCGCAGCGACATCAGCGGCGCGGTGCAGCGGCTCATCCGCCGCCTGCCCGCCGGTGAGGAGTGGTACTCGTATCGTCGGGTGGTCTGACCGGAGCCGGATTCTCAACTGACCCAAGATAAGTCGGTTAACCAATGCCGTGGAATAGCAACCTCTTACGCACTTGAAGGGGTTTGTTGATCGGTAAACGCGGTATCGCCAAGCGTGTTAGCATCGCGACGTGACGAGCCCTTGGAATGACCCGAATATGTCGGACGAAGGGGCGCTCAGACGGGGGGAACCGTCAGGGGGCCGCAACTTCCCGGATTCGGTATCCGACACCATGCGCATTACCGATCTGGCCGCGCCTCGAAAGATTCCCCCAGGCTCGGGTTGGCGGAAATTCATCTACGTCATCTCTTTTAAAAAAATTAACCCCGGAGAATCGCCCAGCGAGCGGCACTACCGGGACTTGCAGAACCGCATCCGGCGGCACATCCGTCGGCAGTACGTCATCACGGTGGTCTCCGGCAAGGGCGGCGTCGGCGTTTCGACGATGGTCGCCTGCATCGGTGGGGTGTTCCGAGAATGCCGGCCGCAGAACGTGATTGCGATCGACGCGGTCCCGGGTTTCGGCACGCTGGCCGACCGGATCGATGAGTCACCGCCGGGTGACTACACCGCCATCATCAACGACACCGACGTGCAAGGCTACGCGGACATCCGTGAACACTTGGGACAGAACCCGATAGGCCTCGATGTGCTGGCCGGAAACCGCACCTCGGACCAGCCCCGGCCGCTGGTGCCGGCGATGTTCTCCGGCGTTTTGTCGAGGCTGCGGCGAACCCACACCGTGATGATCGTCGACACCTCTCCGGATCTGGAACACGAGGTGATGAAGCCGGTCTTGGAGAACACCGACACCCTGGTGTTCGTCTCCGGCATCACCGCGGACCGGTCTCGGCCGGTGCTGCGGGCCGTGGACTACCTCAGGTCGCAGGGCTACCACGAGCTGGTCTCGCGCAGCACCGTGATCATCAACCACACCGATCAGATCACCGACAAGGATGCGCTGGCGTACCTGACCGAGCGGTTCAGCAAAGTCGGCGCGACCGTCGAAGAGATGCCTTTCGATCCGCACCTGGCCAAAGGTGGGCTCATCGACACGGTTCATGAATTGAAGAAAAAGACGCGGTTGCGGCTTTTTGAAATTACCGCCGGCCTGGCCGACAAATACATTCCGGATGCGGAGCGGACGGCGCCGTGACATCAGCGCATAAGGTCGCCTTCCCGGCGCGCTGTGCGGTCAATATTTCCTACGAGAGGCATCTGTGCTCGCAAGTGTTCCCCGCCGGAATTCCGGTGGAGGGATTCTTCGAAGGAATGGTCGAGCTCTTCGACGCGGACTTGAAGCGGAAAGGGTTTGAAGGCATAACGTTGCCGGCCGGCAGCTACGAACTCCACAAGATCAACGGGGTCCGGCTCGACATCAACAAGAGCCTCGACGAGCTGGGCGTGCAGGACGGCGACACCCTGGTGTTGGTGCCCCGGGTCGCCGGCGAGTCCTTCGAACCGCAGTACGAGTCGCTGTCGACCGGTCTGGCCGCCATGGGCAAGTGGCTGGGCCGCGACGGCGGTGACCGGATGTTCGCCCCGGTGACGCCCCTGACCGCCGCCCACACCGCCATCGCCATCATCGCGATGGCGGCCGCGGTGGTCGTCGCCCTCGCGCTGCGCGCGCGGACGTTCACCGACAGCCCAGTCCCGGCCGCGGTGGCCGGCGCCGTCGGCGTCTTGCTGATGATCGCAACGTTCGTCGTCTGGTGGGGCTGGCGGGAGCGGCGCGACATGTTCAGCGGGTTCGGCTGGCTGGCGGTCGTGTTGCTGGCCGTCGCGGGCGCCTGCGCGCCGCCGGGCTCCCTCGGCGCAGCCCACGCGGTGATCGGACTCGTGATCGTGATCCTGGGGGCGATCGCCATCGGTGTGCTGACCCGCAAGCGGTGGCAGACGGCGGTCGTCACGGCGGTGGTGACGGTGTGCGGGATCCTCGCCGCGGTGGGCGTCGTGCGGATGTTCCGGCCGGCCTCGCCGCAGGTGCTGGCCATCTGCGTGCTGGTGGGATTGCTGATCCTGGTCAGGATGACGCCGCTGATCGCGTTGTGGGTGGCCCGCGTGCGGCCGCCGCACTTCGGATCGATCACCGGGCGTGACCTGTTCGCGCGCCGCGAGGGCATGCCCGTCGACACGGTCGCCCCGGTCAGCGAGGACGAGTCCGAGGACGAAGACAACGAGCTGACCGACATCACCGCGCGGGGCGCGGCGATCGCCGCCTCGGCCCGGCTGGTCAACGCCGTCCAGGTCGGGGTGTGCGTGGGGGTGTCGATCGTCCTGCCCGCCGCCGTGTGGGGAGTGCTGGCGCCGGGACGCCAATGGGCCTGGTTGGCGCTGGTGGTGGCGGGCCTGGTGGTGGGCATCTTCATCACCCAGGGCCGCGGATTCGCCGCCAAGTATCAGGCCGTGGCGCTCGCCTGCGGCGCCTCGGCCGCGGTGTGCGCGGGAGTGGTGAAATATGCGCTCGCCGAGCCGAAAGACGTTGTGAACGGCCTGCTTTGGCCCGCGACGGCCGTCGCAGCCTTCGCCGCGCTCGGCCTGGCCGCGGCCCTTTTGGTGCCCACGGTGCGGTTCAGGCCCTTCATCCGGTTGACCGTGGAATGGGTGGAAGTGCTCGCGTTCATCGTCTTGCTGCCGGCGGCGGCGGCCCTGGGAGGGCTCTTCACGTGGATTCGCCACTGAAGCGGGTGGCGGCGATGACCGCCGCCGTCACCCTTGTTGCGCTTGCGGCGAATGTCCCTGCCGCACAGGCGATCACGCCTCCACAAGTGGATCCGGGATTGGTGCCGCCGGACGGACCGCCCCGATCGGACCAGCCGATGCGGCGCGCCAACAGCTGCTCGACGCCCATCACCGTGCGCAACCCCGACGTCGCGCAGCTGGCGCCCGGCTTCAACCTGCTCAACATCAGCAAGGCATGGCAATACAGCACCGGCAACGGTGTACCGGTGGCGGTCATCGACACCGGTATTTCGCCCAACCCGCGGCTGCCCGCCGTGCCCGGCGGCGACTACATCATGGGCGAGGACGGCCTGTCCGACTGCGACGCGCACGGCACGATCGTGGGCTCGATCATCGCCGCCGCGCCGCAAGGGGTTCTGCCCATGCCACGGCCGATGCCCTCGACGCCCGCCTTCCCCCCACCGGCCGGACCGCCACCGGCCATCGGCGCACCTCCGCCGCCCGTGGAGGTGCGCTGTTTTTTTTTTTCCAAAAAAAAGGCGGAATACGAGTAAGTCCGCCGTGTCGTGTGCTCGGTATTGTTTATAAAAGACGGGGCCGCGGGACCCGCAGACCGAGGACGAACCCGCCGTGCCGCCGCTGCCGCCGGGAGCGCCCGACGGGGTGGTCGGGGTCGCCCCGAACGCCACCATCATCTCAATCCGCCAGTCGTCCAGGGCTTTTGAGCCGGTCAACCCCCCGCCCGGAGATCCCAATTCCGACGAGAAGGTCAAAGCCGGCACGCTCAACACGGTCGCCCGCGCAGTGGTCCACGCGGCCAACATGGGTGCCAAGGTGATCAACATCTCGGTGACCGCCTGCCTGCCGGCCTCGGCCCCCGCCGACCAACGCGCGCTCGGCGCGGCGCTGTGGTATGCCGCCACGGTCAAGGACGCGGTCGTGGTGGCCGCGGCCGGAAACGACGGGGAAGCCGGCTGCAACAACAACCCGATGTACGACCCGCTGGATCCGTCGGATCCCCGGGATTGGCATCAGGTCAAGGTCGTCTCGTCGCCGTCCTGGTTTTCCGACTACGTCCTGTCGGTCGGTGCGGTCGATGCCACGGGCGCCGCGCTCGACAAGAGCATGTCGGGACCTTGGGTGGGTGTCGCGGCGCCGGGCACCCACATCATGGGCCTCTCACCCCAGGGGGGCGGACCGGTCAACGCCTACCCGCCGTCGAGGCCGGGCGAAAAGAACATGCCGTTCTGGGGCACCAGCTTCTCGGCCGCCTACGTCAGCGGCGTCGCGGCCCTGGTGCGGGCGAAATACCCGGGTCTCAGCGCGCATCAGGTGATCAACAGGATCGTGCAGTCGGCGCACAACCCGCCCGCTGGAGTCGACAACAAAGTCGGATATGGGTTGGTCGATCCCGTTGCGGCGCTGACGTTCAACATCCCGCCGGGTGATCGGATGCCCCCCGGTGCGCAGACCCGGATCATCCGGCCCGCCCCGACGAACCCCCGCAACATCGCGATCGGGTTCGTCGGGGCGGTGGCCGCCGGCGTGCTCGTGGCCGCCATTGCGGCGCGGCTGAGGAGGGCGCGGTGAGGTCCACGCTGACCGGGTTCAGCCCGGGCAGCAACCGACGGGTCGTCGGGGTGTGGGTCGTGTTCCTGCTCGCGGTGGCGAGTTGGGCGGCGGCCGGCTACATCGGCGCCGCGGTCGCCGCGGCGGTTGGCATCGCCCTGGTCTTCGTCCGGTGGTGGGGTCAGCCCGCGTGGTCGTGGCTGGTGTTGTGGCGCCACGGCCGGCGGCCGATCAGCTGGGACGCCCCACTGACCGTGGCCAACAACCGTTCCGGCGGTGGCGTCCGGGTGCAGGACGGCGTCGCGGTGGTGGCGGTGCAATTGCTGGGCAGGGCCCACCAAGCCACCACGGTGACCGGCTCGGTGACCGTCGAGACCGACAACGTCATCGACGTCGTCGAATTGGTGCCGATGATGCACCAGGCGCTGGGTTTGATGCTCGACTCGATCAGCGTCGTTTCACTCGGCTCCCGGCACGGCACCGTCGGGGACTACCCGCGGGTGTATGACTCGGAGATCGGTACCCCGCCATATGCTGGCCGGCGCGAAACCTGGTTGATCATGCGGCTGTCGATCATCGACAACACGCAAGCGCTGCGTTGGCGGACAACCGTTGGCGCCGCGGCCATTTCGGTGGCGCAGCGTATCGCGGGCCTGCTGCGCTGCCAGGGGTTGCGGGCCAAGGTGGCCAACGCCACCGACCTGGCGGAGCTGGATCGCCGGCTGGGGTGTGACGCGATCGAGGGGGACGTGCAGCGCTGGAAGGCCATCCGCGGCGAGGGTGGCTGGATGACGACCTACGCGTATCCGGCCGAGGCGATCAACTCGCGCGTGCTGTCGCAGGCGTGGACACTGCGCGTCGACGAGGTCATCCAGAATGTGACCGTGTACCCGGACGCGACCTGCACGGCGACCATCACCGTGCGCACACCGACACCGGCTCCCACCCCGCCCAGCGTGATCCTGCGCCGGCTCAACGGGGAACAGGCCGCCGCCGCGGCGGCCAACATGTGCGGCCCGCGGCCCCACCTGCGGGCGCTGCGTCCCAGCCCGCTGCCGGAGCATCTGCTCACCGAGATCGGCCCGTCGGGCGTGCTGATCGGGAAGCTGAGCAACGGGGACCGGCTCATGATCCCCGTCACCGACGCCGGTGAACTGTCAAGGGTTTTCGTGGCGGCTGACGACCCGATCGCCAAGCGCATCGTGATCCGCACCGCCGGCGCCGGCGAGCGGGTCTGCGTGCACACCCGCGACATGACGCGCTGGGCCACCGTGCGAATGCCCGAGATCAGCGTCGTCAGCACCGTCCGCCCCGCGCCGCGCACCACCGTCAGCGTCGTGGAGCACGTCGCTTCGATCTCGCCCACCCCGCGACCCGCGACCGTGATCACCGTCGCGCCTTCGGGCACCAGGCTGCCCGAAGGGCACCGGCACAACTTCGAGGTGATCATCGAACAGGTTGGTCCCGCAATGGTGCGGGTCAGCGCGGCGGGCGAGGACTGGCTGGTCGAGATGGACATGTTCCGCGCCGAGAACCGCTACGTGAGTCTCGAGCCGGTCACCATGTCGGTCACATAGGACGTCAAAGAGTTTGAGGCATAGTTCGATGAGCGCACACGATGGGTGATCTGCAAACCGCCCGTAGGCATTTCGACCGGGCCATGACCGTCAAGAACAGGCAGGGCCGGGCGGCCGCGCTGCCCGAGTTCGTCGCCGCCACCGATGCCGACCCGTCGATGGCCGACGCGTGGCTGGGCCGCATCGCGTGCGGCGACAACGACCTGGCCTCGCTGAAGAAGCTCTACGCCACCAGCGAATGGCTGCACCGCGAGACGACCCGCATCGGGCAGACGCTGGCCGCGGAGATCCAGCTGGGCCCCTACATCGGGATCACGGTGACCGACGCGTCGCAGGTGGGGCTCGCGTTGTCGTCGGCGCTGACCATCGCCGGGGAGTACGCCGAGGCCGACCGGCTGCTCGCCAATCGCGACCTGCTGGATGCCTGGGCCAATTACCAATGGCACCAGCTGGCCCGGGCGTTCTTGATGTACACCACGCAACGCTGGTCGGACGTGCTGCTGACGGCCGCCGAGGAGCTGCCGCCGCAGGCCATCATCATGTCGGCCGTGACGGCGTCGATCTGCGCGCTGGCGGCCCACGCCGCCGCCCACCTGGGGCAGGGCAGGGTCGCCCTGGACTGGCTGGACCGCGTCGACGTGATCGGGCAAACCAACGCGTCGGGCCGCTTCGACGCCGACGTGCTGACCGCCTCGATCGGGCCGGCCGATATCCCGCTGCTGGTCGCCGACCTGGCCTATGTCCGCGGGATGGTGCACCGCCAGCTGCGTGAGGAGGACAAGGCTCAGGTCTGGCTGTCCAAGGCGACCATCAACGGCGTCCTGACCGAGGCCGCGAAGGCGGCTCTGGCCGACCCCAACCTGCACTTGGTCGTCACCGACGAGGAAACCATCGCCAGCCGCACCGACCGGTGGGACGCGTCGACGGCCAAGAGCCGCGATGAGCTCGACGACGACGCCACCGCCGAGCGGCGCGCCGAGCTGCTCGCCGAGGGCCGCGCTCTGCTGGCCAAGCAGGTCGGGCTGGCGGCGGTCAAGCAGGCCGTGTCGGCGCTCGAAGACCAGCTGGAGGTGCGGATGATGCGCCTCGAGCACGGCCTGCCGGTGGAGGGGCAGACCAACCACATGCTGCTGGTGGGTCCGCCCGGTACCGGTAAAACCACCACCGCCGAGGCGCTGGGCAAGATCTACGCCGGCATGGGGATCGTGCGGCATCCCGAAATCCGCGAGGTCCGCCGGTCGGACTTCTGCGGCCACTACATCGGGGAGTCGGGGCCCAAGACCAACGAGCTGATCGAAAAGTCGCTGGGCCGAATCATTTTCATGGACGAGTTCTATACCCTGGTCGAGCGGCACCAAGACGGCACACCCGACATGATCGGCATGGAGGCCGTCAACCAGCTGCTCGTCGCGCTGGAAACGCACCGCTTCGACTTCTGTTTCATCGGTGCGGGATACGAGGACCAGGTGGACGAATTCCTCACCGTGAACCCCGGTTTGGCGGGCCGATTCAACCGCAAGCTGCGGTTCGAGTCGTATTCGCCGGCCGAGATCGTCGAGATCGGTCAGCGCTACGCGGCACCGCGCGCCAGCAAGCTCGACGACGCCGCGCGCGAGGCGTTCCTGGACGCGGCCACCACCATCCGCAATTACACGACGCCCGGGGGGCGGCACGGCATCGACGCCATGCAGAACGGCCGGTTCGCCCGCAACGTCATCGAGCGCGCGGAGGGCTTCCGGGACACCCGCGTGGTCGCGCAGAAGCGTGCCGGCCAGGCGGTGACCGTCGAGGACCTGCAGATCATCACCGCCCCCGACATCGAGGCCGCGGTGCGCAGCGTGTGTTCGGACAACCGTGACATGGCGGCCATCGTCTGGTAGTCGCCATCCATTGGACGGCCGGCGGACACCCGCCGTTCCGGTGGCGTTCATATTCCACCCGCGCGGGGAAAAGCGTGCCGCGACGGCTCTTTGGGGGCTCCAGGCGCCGCCGGGCGTAACCCGGCGCACTCTCGAGGAAACGCGTCATCGATGCGGCCGGGCATGCTTAAGATGCAGGCGGCGCCACGTCCGCGAATACTGCTCCCGAATGGTCGGCGGGCAGGACCAGCGCCGCGGCTGATCGAAATGGAGTGTCCGGCGGTGCACCGTATCTGGCTGATCACGGTGACGCTGACGATCGTGCTGTTCACCGCGCCCCCCGCGTCGGCGGTCGCCCCGCCCTCGATCGACCCGGCCGCGATGCCGCCCGACACAACGGGACCTGACCAACCGCTCGAACAGCGCCGCGTCTGCAAGGCCCCATTGACGTTGCCGGGAACCAACTTTCACGATCCACCGTGGGCCGACGCGTACCTGGGCGTCGGCGCGGCACACCGGTTCGCGACGGGCGCCGGCGTCACGGTGGCCGTCATCGACACCGGGGTGGATCCCTCGCCTCGGGTCCCCGCCGAGCCGGGTGGCGACTTCGTCGTTGCCGACGGCGACGGCCTGTCCGACTGCGATGCGCACGGGACGCTGATCGCGTCGATCATCGCCGGCCGGCCCGCGCTGACCGACGGATTCGTCGGCGTCGCACCGGACGCCCGGGTGATCTCGCTGCGCCAGACGTCGGAGGCGTACGAGCCGAAGGACAACCAGGCCAACCAGAACGACCCCAACGCGTCGCCCGCGGCCGGATCCGTCCGCAGCCTGGCCCGCGCGGTGGTGCATGCCGCCAACTTGGGCGCCAACGTGATCAACATCAGCGAAGCGGCATGTTTCAAGGTGAGAAAGCCGGTCGACGAATCCACGTTGGGAGCGGCCCTCAATTACGCGGTCAACGTCAAGAACATCGTGGTCGTCGTCGCGGCCGGCAACACCGGTGGCGACTGCGCGCAGAACCCGCCGCCCGACCCGTCCATGCCGAACGACCCCCGCGGGTGGCAGCAGGTGCAAACGATCGTCACGCCGGCGTGGTACGCACCGTTGGTGTTGGCCGTGGGCGGTGTCGGCCAGAACGGGGCGCCGAGCCCCTTCTCGATGCACGGCCCGTGGGTGGGTGCGGCGGCGCCGGCGGAGAACATCGTCGCGCTCGGTCCCGACGGCGAGCCGGTGGACGCCCTGCCCGGCAAGGACGGCCCGGTGCCGATCGCCGGCACTTCGTTCGCCGCCGCGTACGTCTCCGGGCTCGCGGCGCTGCTTCGGCAGAAGTTCCCGGACTTGGCGCCGGCGCAGGTCATCAACCGGATCACGGCCAGCGCGCGCCACCCCGGCGGCGGCGTCGACGACGCTGTCGGGGCGGGCACAGTCGATGCGTTCGCGGCACTCACATGGGCTATTCCGGCCGGCGCCCCGGCGGCTACACCGTTGATTGTCAACCGGATTCAGCCCCCGGCCCCCGTGCCGCCGCCTGATCACGGGCCCATCACCGTTGTCGCCGCGGGCATCTTCGGCCTGCTGGTCGCGTTGGGGCTGGCCACCCTGACCAGACAAGCTCTGCGAAGGCGCTGAATCGCATGAGGGCCTTCCGGTTACGGTTCTCCAGCGGCCACGCGTTGTGGGTCGCGGCGATCGCGCCGCTGTGCATCCTCTTGTTCATGAGAACCCGCTACCAATGGGCGGGACCCACTCTGGTGGCGGTGGCCGCGGTACTTGCCTTGGTGACGTTCCGCGGTCGCCGGCTGACCGGTTGGATCGGTACCGCGTGCGCCTGGCTGGTGCGGCGCCGCAGGCAGCCCGACGTTCCCTCCGAGCCGGCCGTCGGCGCCACCGTGCAGCCGGGAGAGCATGTGGCCGTGCGCTGGGAGGGCGAAGTCCTGGTCGCCGTCATCGAACTCATCCCCCGACCGTTCACACCGACGGTCATCGTCGACGGGCATGCGCATACCGACGACGTCGTGGACACCCGGCTGCTCGAGCAACTGTTGGAGATCAACTGCCCCGACCTGGAGGCCGACATCGTCTCGGCCGGCTACCGGACCGGTAAGCCGGCGTCGGCCGAGCTGCTCAGCCTCTACCAGCAGGTGACCGGCACCGACCCGGCTCCAGCGCACCGGCGGACCTGGATCATGCTGCGCGCCGAGCCGCAGCGCACCCGCCGCTCGGCGCAGCGGCGCGACCATGGAGTGGCTGGGTTGATCCGCTACCTGGTGTCGTCGGCGACGCGTATCGCCGACCAGCTCGCCGGGCACGGCGTCGACGCCGTCTGTGGACGCAGCTTCGATGATTACGACCACGCCACCGAGATCAGCTTCGAGCGGGAACGCTGGTCAAAGATCAAGGGCGGCAACAACTTCACCGCGGCCTACACCGCGATCGGAGGGCCGGACGTATGGTGGTCGGTGCACGCCGACCACACCATTACCCGGGTCCGGGTGGTGCCCGGCAGGACGCCGCAGTCGACGGTGCTGCTGACCACCTCGGAGTCGCCGAAGAAGCCACGGGGTTTCACCCGCCTGTCCGGGAGCCAGCGCGCCGCGCTGCACGGCCAGTCCCTGGTCCCCGACCGGCACTACCAGCTCCCGATCGGGTCGGCGGGCGTGCTGGTGGGCGAGACGGCGAACCAGTACCCGGTGTACATGCCGTTCGACGACATCGACACGAGTATCAACTTCGGTGATGCCCGCGCATTCATGCAATTTGCGGTGCGGGCCACCGCCTCGGGCGGCAACGTCACGCTCGGGCCGCGTTTCACCGAGTTCGCCGAGTTGATCGGTGCGCACGTAGGGCCGGAATCGAAGGTGGCGTGGCCCCACGCGACCACCTATCTCGGACGTCACCCGGGGGTGGCACGGGTGACGCTGCGCCACAACGTGATCAGCACTCCGAGGCATCGCCAGCTACCCATCCGACCGGTATCGCCGCCCGAGGAGAGTCGCTACCAGAGCGCGCTGCCGCGCTAGGGAAACGGCCGGCAAACTCCGGGTGTCATCGCACAAACGGCCAGGGTGTGCGGCGGGCAACAAGCAAAAAAGCCGTCACTGACCGGCGTCGGGTCACCCTAGACTGAGGGTCTGCCGTGGAGCGAGGCCATACCGGTAATCGGCCACGCAGCCAGGCGTCCCCGAGATTGAAGGAACCTCGCACATGACTAGCAGGGAACCACACCCGCAGGTTACTGAGACGTTGGCGCAGTTCGAGCGGTTCAACAAGGCCCTCGAGGACCAGATGCACCATACGAACACTGAATCGTTCACGGCATCGGACGAGACGGAAACCGTCGAAGTGACCATCAACGGGCATCGGTGCCTCGTCGACCTGCATATCGAAGACGGGCTGCTGCGGCTGGGCGCCGACACGGTGCAGCGGCGCATCAACGAGGCGCTGGCCAACGCGCAAGCCGGCGCGACCGAAGCCATCCAAGCTCAGCAAGCGCAGCTGGTCGCCAACCTCACCGACATTCTCGGTTCCCTGCAAAACACCGTGGGCATGAGCTGAGTAGCTCCACGACCGGCCAGGTCTTGTGATGCCCGCCTGACAGCCGCGCGGGAGACGGCCGTGCAGCTTTTCGTCACGGGGCCACCACGATCCGGGATGACCATGGTCACCCAGTTCCTCAATCACCATGACAACATCAGGATTTTCGACGAGATCGATCTGATCCAGGTCGGCAGGTACGGCGAGTCGGTGATCGGCACGCTGCAAGCGTTTCTGCTGGAGCGAGGCGTCTATCTGGACTACCGGCGCCGCGCACGGGAAACGGCCGACCCGGCACTGGTCCTGCGTACGTTGATGGGCGAGATCGCCGGCCCCGGCGTCATCTGGGGCGAAAAGAACCCCAGGTATGCGACCCAGCTGGCGGCCCTCAGGCGCAGCTTTCCGGAGGCCGCGGTGCTCTTCGTCCTGCGCGATCCCCGAGAGGTGGTGAATTCCTGTCTGGTGCATCGGGAATCGCCCCACCGGACACCGATGGACTTCTGGATCAAGGATTCGGTTGCCGAAGCGCTGGCGCTGGTGGATAGCAGCCTGGAGCCGCTCGAGACCGCCGACGCCGAGTTGGTCGTCCTGCGCTACGAGGACTTCGCGCGGCGACCGACGGCGACGCTCGACGCGGCCCTGGGCCGGTGGGGTCTCACCTTTTCCGACAGCGCCGTCGCGCTCGCCCATTCAGCGCCCGAGACCGTCGGCGACCATCAGTTCTTGCGCGACGGCGTTCCGCTGCCGTGGAAGGTCGGCAACCTTTCGCCCTTGCGCCAAGCGCCCCCCATCCGGGGCCGGGTCGACGCCGGCGATCGGGTCTGGGGCCAGGTTGAAACCCTTGCGCGGCGGTTCGGTTACGACTGAACGGGTCCCGCGGACACCGGCAGAGTCTAAGCTTTGCCGGAGGATGGTCGGTTCTGAGCGAAACCCCAGTTTCCCCGGGCGGGACTCGGTAGCCGCCGAGCGCGGCCTGCCAAGGGATCTGTTGCGGGCGGACACGCCCGCGGCATGTTTCGTCTCCAATATCGGGGACTCCCTGTTGACGTTGCCGGCGCTGAGAGCGATGGCCGAAATGTTCACCTCCCCGCTCACGCTGATCTGCCCCAAGGTGGTGTTCGACCTGTGCTTCCGGGAGATCAGCGACCGGCATGTGGACACCACGGGATTGCCCCTGGCGGGACCGCACCCCTTACCGGGATCGCTGCCCCGGGCCCGCGATTACGAAACCCTGGCGGCGGAGATCGGCGCCGTCGATGTCTTTATCGACACCCTGACGTGGAGCGCCTTGTCCAGCACCGTCATTCGACCTCTGGTTGAACGCCTCGCGCCGACGACGACCATCGGCTTCTCGACCGACTACGGTTATGACTACGTGGTCCCCAGGGAACAGATCCACTACGCCGACTTGATGTTCAAGTTGCCGCGCCTGTTCGATCCTTCGCTACGTATCGAGAGCTACGCCCAGCCGCTACCCATTCCACCAGCGGTGCAGGAACAGGCGCGGGCGATCCGCGCCGGCGTACCCGCGGGGGTCAAGGTGCTCGTCGTGCACGCCGACACCGATTGGGCGGAAAAACGTTGGCCCACTACCAGGTTCATCGACCTGCTGGACCGGTTCTTGTCGCGCCGCCCCGATTTCGTGGCCTGGGTCGTGGGGATGGGGCATGAGGAGCTCAACGTCGGGCGTGAGCGTGACCGGGTGATTCCCCGGCTTGGGCTCCCGCTCGACCTGACCATGAGCATGGTGGCCAGCGCGGACCTTTTCGTGGGGATCGATTCGTGCATGTTGCATGCCGCCGACCTGGCCCGGGTCCCGGGCGTTGGGTTGTTCGGTGTGACGCGGTCCGAGACCTGGGGCTTCCGGTTTGGGCCACACCGGCACCTCGACATGCCGCTGATGGCGGATATCGCCGTGGAGGCGGCGCTCGATGCGATGGAGGATCTGGCCGGAGAGCGCGTGTGAGCCATGGCCGCCGAACCGGTTTCGCCGGTACACCCAGGACGATGGCCCGAAGCCGCCGGCTAACGCGACGCGACACGGTCGGTTTATGGTTCTAAGCTCTGCGAAGGATGGTCGGATTGCGCGAAATGACGGTGCTGCAGGGCGGTCACGCGGTCACGGTTGAGCGTGGCATGCTGGGCCAGTTGCTGCACGCGCGTACGCCCACAATCTATTTCTCCACGCTCATCGGTGACTCGGTGCTGACGCTGCCGACTTTGCGCGCGTTGGGCGAGATGTTCACCGCCCCGCTCACGCTGGTTTGCCCGAAGATCGCCCACGACCTGTGCTTCCGCGAAGTGGATTCCCGCCTTGTCGACATCACGGGCTCGCCGCCGGTCGGGCCCTCGTTGGGGCCACCCTCAAACCGAATCCTCGACTATGACGCCGTGGTGTCCGAGATCGGCCCTGTCGACCTGTTCATCGATGCCGTGCCGTGGGAGGTGCCTTCGAACGCTTTCCTGCGACCTCTGCTGGAACGTCTCGCACCCGCGACAAGCATTGGCTTCCCGACCGGCGTTGCGTACGACGTTGTGCTGCCGCGCGATGTGCCGCACTCGGCCGACCTGGCGTTCAAGTTGGCGTTGCTGTTCGATCCTTCGGCGCGGATCGAGGCCTACGCGCAGCCGGTGCCCATCCCAACGCCGGTTCAGCAGGACGTTCGATCGATCCGTGCCGCTTTACCCTCGGGGACGAAAGCGCTTGTCGTGCACGCCGATACCGGTTGGGCGAAGAAGCGGTGGCCGGTCGGCAGGTTCGTCGAACTGCTGGACCGGTTCTTGTCACGCCATCGCGATTTCGTGGCCTGGGTCGTCGGGATGGGACACGAGGAGCTCAACGTGGGGCGCGAGCGCGACCGCGTATTTCCCTATCTCGGGGCGCCGCTTGACCTCACGATGGGCCTGGTCGCCGAGGCCGATCTTTTCGTGGGGATCGACTCCTCGATGCTCCATGCCGCCGATTTGGCGCGCGTGCCGGGGGTCGGGCTCTTCGGCCCGACGCAGTCGGCGACGTGGGGGTTTCGGTTCGCGCCGCACCGGCACATCGATGCGGACAGCATGCTGGACATCACCGTGGAGCGGGTCCTCAGCGCGATGGAGGAGCTCGCCGAAGAGCACGTCCATACCGCGGCGCGACTTCGGGATGATGCACCCGCTGGCGCACAAGACGATTCGCCCGACGCGGAGCTGCTGTCCGCGGTGCGGCAGTTCCACGACACCGCGCTGTCCTGGCATGGCGCCGAGCCCGCCAGCGCCGCCGATGACGGCAGCATCGCCGCCAAAGCCCTGCACCTGCACGCGATGAACTTCGGCTTGTGGCATCACGAAGACGCAGTTCGCAGGCCCGGTGCCGGCGACAACGAGGTGGCTCGCAGGAAACGTTGCATCGACGACCTCAACGCCCGGCGCAACGCCGCCATCGAAGACATCGACGCCGCCCTGCTCGCTCGTCTCAATCCCAGCCCGAGCGCCGCGCTGCACACGGAAACCCCCGGCACAATCGTCGACCGACTTTCCGTCCTGACGCTGCGGATCTTGCACACGAACCGATCGGAACACGGCGCCTCGCACCTCGGAGTGCTCGAGGAGCAGTACGACGACCTCCTACGCGGGCTCGAGCGGTTCCTCACCCGGATGCGAGACGGCGACCTCAGATTCAAGCTGTACAGGCAATTCAAGTCGGCAGATCAGCGAGGTTACTGTGCGCTGTTCGAGTCCCGCGACGCGTGACGGCCCGGATCAATAGGCCGCCGAGTTCCACCATTCTTCCCAGTCCAGATACGGGTCCTTGTGCTCTTCGTATTGAAGGTGCAGCCCCAGCGACGGTATCGGGGTGAAAAGTGTCACCTGCTCCCGCCAGATCTCGTTGATCGTCGACGCTTCGAAGATGTGATTCGCCACGCCGTAGGGAGTGCTCGAGTATCGCGCGAGCCGGTCGAAAAGCTCCCAATTCCTCCGTAACGTGCCCACTTCGACCCAGCAGGTATTCGTGGTATGTGTATTGGTGCGCCAATGCCTTTTCGTGCCGTACACCACGCGACAATCCTCACGACTGAATATCATGCTCCAATAATTTTTGGGATCGTCGTACGGATGCAGGGCCACTTCCCGCCCGCCGAGCTTGTCCTTGAACAACGCGTGCGCTGCCAGCATCTCCTCGATGGCCGAAGGCGTATGCAGATAATCGTCCTCGACGAAATAGACCACCTCGCGAGCATCGTCGCGCGCACGGGAAAACGATGCCAGGCAGGATGCGTTGTAGCCCCTGTCCTCGAGTGCGACGAATTCAACCGGATAGCTGCATGTCGAAAGTATCCGCCGCAGAATCGAGACGGTCTCGGCCGACGAGTGGTCATCGAAGACCCGCAAGACGATGTCGCCGTCGGCTTGATTGATCGATGTCACGAGCGACCGCGCGCAGCGCAGCATGATTTCGCTTTTCGGGGCGCCGACGTATCGGTGCGCCCCGTGCACGCTTATGTCGGAATGGGTCTGAAGGTGTATGTCGAGTTTCACTGCCGGCTAGCGTAGCCGATTTCGGGCCCAGCCTGTCTTGTGCCGGATGCTCCGGGGAGGCACTGACAGCGTGTTAGCGTAACGCGGTGTATTGGATCGCGAATGGTCCCGACATCGCGGTGAGACGCCATTTTACCGAATCCGATTGGAACCGCACTCTGGTCAGAGAACTCCAATCCCGCCGGGTGAACACCGTTTTTGATGTCGGCGCGAATTCAGGACAATACGCTGCCGGGCTCCGTTCGGCCGGCTTCGAGGGCCGCATAATCTCTTTCGAGCCGCTGTCCGGGCCGTTCTCCGTGTTGGAACGCGCGGCATCGGGCGATCCGCTTTGGGATTGCCGGCAGTGTGCGCTCGGCGATCATGACGGGACGATCGAGATGAACGTCGCAGGCAACTCGGGTGCCAGTAGTTCGGTGTTACCCATGCTGGAGAGCCACCGGGATGTCTATCCTCAGGCGAACTATGTCGGGACCGAGGACGTGGCGATATGCCGACTCGATTCCGTCGCACCGGCTCTGCTGGGGCCGGGCGACGTGGCCTTTCTCAAGATCGACGTGCAGGGCTTTGAGAAACAGGTGATCGCCGGGGGCGAGTCAACGGTCAATCGCCATTGCGCGGGGGTGCAACTCGAATTGACCTTCGTGCCGTTGTACGAAGGTGGCATGCTCGCCCAAGAGGCCCTTGATCTGGTGCAATCCCTGGGTCTCACCCTGAGGGGGTATCTACCATTCTTTATCGACGTACGCGATGGCCGAGTATTGCAGGCCGACGGGGTCTTTCTCCGTGGCGGCGAATGATCCGAAATGGTCGGGGAACCGGTTCGCGGCCCGCTGACCTGCGGCGGCCGGTCGAGCGCGCCCCCCGCTCGGGCCGAACGGCGAGAACCGGTCCGTCACACGGCGTTCCACCTCGGTCCGCGGTTGCCGTAATCCGAATTCCCGGTGCGCTCCGGCACCCGATTCGGTGCACCGCAAAGCCGCACCAACCGGCGTCATCAGGCAAAAAATCGCCGCGCGTGGGCCCTGTTCGGTGGAATAGGATGGCACACGGTAGTGGCTGCGGCGTCACTGCACCGCCCGCATGGCCGGCAAGACGAGAGGGGTGGTGGTCGGTGGTTACGCCATCTCTGCCTACCGGTGTCGCCGGAGCGGGCGTGCTCCTCGGCGACACCGGCGCTGTGTCGCACCGCCGATTGCGGGATCGCCCGTTTTCCGGACCCGCGCACGACCGTTCCCTCGATGGCGTACCCAGGACATGAGCAACCGAGGATGCTGGCCTCAGCACAAGGAGAATGAGCCGACATGACGCAGACGCTGAACGTGGAATACCAAGAGCTCATGGCGCGCGCGGACGAAATCGAGCGACCCCTTCCCGCAATCCCTTCCACCAACCCACCGGGACCGTGCGAGATCTCTTTCGTCAAGGATGCCGCCGTACAGCTCGCGCAAAACGCGGACCAGATGCGGACGTACCTCAAGGCGTGCCAACGGGAATGGCGGACCCTGGCGAAATCGCTGCGGAATGCGGCCAAGGCGTACGAAGAGGCCGACGAGGGATCCGCGGCGGCCATCGACAAGACCATGAACGACGGCTCGGGAGGGACGTCGGCTTCCGCGGGCGCAAGCGAACAAGTCTCGGCCCTGTGCGATCCGGACGAGGATTACAGCGGATATCTGCCACCGCCGCCGCCACCGCCACCGGCGTTCCAATATCCCTATTACGAGGTCCGCCAGGCCGCGAAGGATATCGAAGCCGGCGACCAGGGCAGAGCCTTCCGGGCATTCGCGACCGAATGGGATACGTTCCAGCTGACTTTCCAGCGGGAGACCAGCGACCGGTTCCGCCCCTTTGTCTCGTGGGAGGGCGACGCCAGGACCGCCGTTGAGACGAACTTCGCCCAACAGCGGCAATGGATATCTTCGATGGTCGCGAAGTGCCGCCAGCTTGCCAAACAGGCCAACATCGTCGTGGACGCCCACAAAAAGGCCACCCTCACGACCGGCTACCAAAACCAGCACGCGCAGGAAGGCGCGCATCCCACCACATACGAAGTGTCGCAGTGCGATTATTGGTACAAGCGCTACACACAATACAGCCAGTGGTACATATCGCTCGCCATCGAATGGTACGAGAAGCTGCAGGCACAGTCCGAATCGGCGCTGGCCCAATACGTTTCGAGCGGACAGATACCGCTGGCGCAGATCGTTCCCGACAACCCGGTGCCGGCCACACGCATTGACGCCCCGAAGACCGACGACGGCACCGACGACCCCAGCAAGCCCGACAACCCGTTCGATCCCGACAACCCGTTCGACCCCAACAACCCATTCGACCCGAACAACCCCCTCAACGACGGGGGCTCTCCGCCGGCCGCCGCGCCCACCGTCCCGTCGGTTCCCGGCATGCCCACGGCGCCGCCGGGGGCGGACACCGCGAAGCTGGACCAGGCCGTGAAGGACTTGAAGAAGGGGGCCGCCGGCATGAAAGGGGGGGTCAAACCGGCGTCGCTCGGGGGTGGCGGCGCCGGCATGCCCTCGATGCCGTTACAGCCCGCGACGGAAACCGGCGCGGCCGCCGGTCCCGCGTCGGCGGCCCCGGGGGCCGCGCGGGGGCATGGGCGGCATGGCGCCCATGGGCGGTCAAGGCCAACAAAATGCCGGCAAGGGCAAGCGCGTGCAGTCCGAGGACGAGTCGATGTACACCGAGGAGCGGCAATGGACGGAGGGCGTCATCGGCAATCGACCGCGCAAGGCCGGTGGCCCTGACAAGTAATCAACGCCCGGCCGGTCGGTCATTTTGCCGCAGTTAGCCTGTCCCCACGTCGATTACGCTTATTACCCATGAGCTTCGGCACCCGCCAACTCCCGGGTTCGCCCATGCCGGCGGCATGTTCGGAGAGGGGAGAGGAGTAGGCGATGGGTATTGCCAAGCCGACCGGTGCATACTCCGAGCAGATGCTCGAGCCGGGCGGGTGGCCGGAAGTCGATGAGGATGCCCTCTACGACCGGGCCGTGGAGTACACCCAGGTGTTGCGGGAAGTCACAGACGTCTTGGACACCTGCCGGTATCAACGGAACGAGATCTTCGGTGGCGGTGTCTGGTCGGGCGGCGCGGCGAGCGCCGCGGACGGCGAGCTGGGGACGAACATCAACGAGTTGATGACGCTGCAAAACGGCCTGGCCACCATCATCACCTGGGATCGGTATACCGCCCAGTCGATCGAGCAGGCCAAGTCGGACATCACCGAGAACGTCGAAACCGCGCAGCAGCAGATCAGCATTCTGGAAAGCGATTCCGGCCTGGACGCCGCCGAGCGCACCACGGCCATCAACAACGTGGTCGCAACGACGCTCGGGGCCAACGTCAGCACGATGGAAGGCACGGCGGAGCGAATCCTGGCGAGCAAGGCGTGGAAGCCACCGCCTAACGCCCTGGACGACCTGCTCGACCAGAAGACGCCGCCCCCCCTCACGCTTCCCGACGCGACGCCGCAGACCCCGCCGGTCGAGGAAGATCGACCGCGGCCCGTCCCCGAGCAACCGAGCACGGTACCGCCGGCGCCGGCGCCACCGATGACGCCCGCGCCCTCGCTGCCCGGGATGCCGACGCCGGGCGGTGGCGCCGGCGTCGGCGGCGGTCCTCAGCCCACTCCGGTAGCGCCGCCCGCCACCGACCGGCCGCCTGTGCCCGGGGCGCCCGCTCCCGGTGCCCCAGCCCCCGGGGCGCCCGGCCCCGCGACGCCGGGCGCCCCGGGGGGGCCTGGTGGTGGACCGTCGGCTCCCGCGGCCCCGCTGGGTCCGGCGGCTCCCGCCGCTCCGCTGGGTCCGGCGGCCGCGGCTCAACCCACCGCGGGTGGGGGCAGCAAGGGCATGGCCCCCGCGTCGGCGACGTCGTCCTCGACGGCGGCTCGTGCGGAGGAGTCGTCGACGACGGCCGCACCCGCGGGAGCGACCGGCATGCCGGTCGCTCCCGCGGGTGCGGCCGTCGTCGACGACTCCNCCCACGATGCGACCGGCCTCGGCCGCGCGGACGACGCCGCGGGCGGCGGCCGCCGCGCAGGTGCAGTCCCCCGACCCGGCGGAAACGGCGGATGTTGTTGTGCCACTGCCGATCATCCCGGTTTCAGCGGCGCGAGCGGAACGTGACGCCATCGCCGATGCCGCGACCGCCGACGCGGCCCGGCGCGGCGGGACCGACCCGCTGCAGTTGGCGCGGCGGATAGGGGCGGCGCTCAACGCCCCCGGCAGCGGCGGGATGGCCAATCTCAACTTCTTCTGGGTGACCGCGGTGACCACCGACGGTTCGATCGTGGTGGCCAACAGCTATGGGGTGGCCTACATACCCGACGGCGTGCAGTTGCCCGAACAGGTGCACATGGCCAGCGCCGACGACGCGATCCCGGCTGACGAGCGGGCGCGGTGGGCCACCTATCCCGTGATGGCCGTGCAAGGTTGGGCGAACCACCATGACAAGAAGCTGCGAGCGGTGATCGCCACCGAGGAGCAGTTCGCGAAGTCCGATCCCGGCGCCGCCAAGATTGTGTTGACGCCGGAGGACATCCCAGACAGCGGTGCCATGGTCGGCCGATCCCGGCTGGAAGTGGTGGATCCCTCGGCGGCGGAACAGTTGGCGGCGACCAGCGACGCGCGATTGGTCGACCTGATGCCGGCAGCGCCGGCGGGGGCCGAGCCGGCCGGGCAACACCCCACTTCCGAAGTGGTGGATCCCGCGGGGGCCGCTGAGTTGGCGGCCTCGGTCGACGCGGGGACGGTCGACGCGCAGCAACTTCTGACGACGTTGCCGGCGGCGCCGGCGGAACCGAGTCCGCCGGTGGACGAGCGCCCGATGTTGTGGTTTGACGTGGTAAAGCCGTTGGCCAGCAAGGCCTCTGGCCGCTCAGCCGCCCACCTGCGCGCATTCCGCACTTACGCTGCGTACGCTCAAGAAGCGCTGCTCGCCGAGGCGCGTACCGAAGTCGACCTCGATGTCCAGCGCTCCGCGGTCGCCGACTGGCTGTACTGGAAGCGCATCACCGCGTTACTCGACGAAGCCCTGGCCGACGCATCCTAGAACGGGCCGGACATCCCGGCCCCGCTTCGAAATCGCTTGCACCACAAGCGAGCCGACGTCACCGCGGCCGGCTCAGAGCCCAACCTCCGACGGCTCTGCGCGGTGCGCAGTCGTGGGCCGCACCGGGGCGGTCCCCGACGCCCGGTCACCGGGCGCGGCGCCGGTGCCCAGCGATTGGTCCCCGTCGGGCTTCGTCTGGTCGACCAGTTGCGTTTGGCCGTCGGCCGGCTGGTCCTTCTTCGTGGTGTCGTCGGCGAGCTGCGCCGGTGCCGCCGCAGCCCCGCCCATGTTGCCCGTGGCCTGCTGGACGCTCGACATGATGGTCTGCATGCCTTGCGTGACAGGCCCGAGGGCCTGCCCCATTCCGCTGAGCTGTGCCATCGGTGCAGCGATGTCTGTCGGCTGACCCTTCTTGTCGGGCTGTGGTTTCGGCTCGGGTTTGGGCTTTTGACCGTCTTTGTCTTTCGATTCGTCTGCGGTGGCACGCAATTGCTGACCGGTCGGCGGGCCGGCGGCCGGCGCTTGCACGGCGGCGAGGAACCGGGCGCCGCCTACATGCTCGCCCAGGGCCTGATCCGTCTCGGCATACATTCCGGCCGCCGAGACGATGCTCGAGCCGGTTCTGACGACCGCCGATTCAACGGCGGGTAATCCTTTGATAACGGGCGATTCAATCACGGGAAGAGTTTCGTTGATCGCCGCCGATATCGCGTCCGCACCCGGCACGGATATGGGTGGTGGCACCGACGGGAAAACAAGCGCCCGCAACGTCGCACCCGCAGCCTTCAAACGCGAGGGATCGACCACCAGTGGCTCAGTCATTGCCCAATCCTCTGTCGACGGTGTTACAACAATCCTAGTGAATGGGCCGCATCCGAACTGCGCCAGTTTTTCGGAGATATTGGGGTGTCGCCCGAGTGGCTCAGAAGCGAATATTGCGAACGGTGTCGTAGACGCCGGCGATCCATAGCAGCATGGGGATGATGGCGGCGACAATGGTGCCGTCCAACAATTCCAGAATCCGCTTCGTGACGGGCGAAATGCGGCGGACGGCAACCGTCGCCGCGACGATCGCCACCGCGACCAGGCACACCGCCAGGTACATCGTCAGGAAAAGCCACGCCTTGGCCGGATACCAGAGGCTTAGCCGGACCATCACTCCGGTCGGCACGGCGATGGCGGCGGTCAGCAGGGCCCACGCGCACCAGCGTTCTGCATAGAGTCGGGACCTGAACCCGCACGCCGCCGCGACGAGGCCGGCAACGGCGAGACTGTGGACGAAAAAGTGGCCGCGCACGACCAGCGCGATCGTCCCGACTGTCAACACCAGGGTGCCGGCCAACACGAACCCGGTGAGCAGTTGCTTGGCCAGGTGGCTTCGTTCGGTGAGGCGCACGGCGGAGTCGGGAACCGACGCGATGATCGCTTGCCAGGTCCGGTTTTCGCCCTGATCGCCGGCCTCGTCGCCCTTGACCGCGTCGAGCAGTTCGTCATGGTCGACGGCCTCGCCGGGCGCGGGGATGGGTGGCAGCGCAATGCGCGCGACCGCGACAGTGAGCTTGGCCGCGTTCGTGATGGTGAACAGGCCGAACACGATGGCACCCGCAGGCACCCACTGTTGCCAGCCGTAGCCATAGCAGATGGCCGCCGCGGTCACCGCGATCGCCGTGACCTCGATGAACGATGCAAGTTCGAACCGCCGCCGGGGGCCGCCGCGCACCATCAGCGTCAAGAACAGGACGGTGGCAGCGGCACCGGCGAGTTGGGGTGCGCCCAGCGAGTCGACCCGGTGCGGCCGGGGGATGGCCAGCGCCACGGCGACCGCTATCAGGGGGTACGCCGCCGCCAGCAAACCCTCCGACAGGTTCGCGCTCCGGTAGAACCGGTTGGCGGCCCAGCCGCCGATCAGCGCGAGGAGTCCCCCGACGCCGATTCCCAGCGCCCACCACAGGTGACGTCCGGTGTGCTCCCAGGTCAGCGTCGCCAGCACGACGACCACCAGCGCCACAGCCGGGATCGCCACCGCGATGAGGCGATTCAGCGCGGGCCGATCGAACTGCGGCGATTCGTCGAGGACCGCGATCGCGTCGATGACGTCCTCGACAAGCGGCCGGTACCGCTCCGTCCTGCTCACCGACACCAGCGTCAGCAGTGACCCGTCGACGACTCCGGCGTCGTCCAGTGACTGGTCAACCGGCAGCGGCGGGGCCCCCGGGCGGGCGAACGTCCATGAACCCTGCGCGGTGAACTCGAAGCCGGCCAGCACGTCCGCCGGTGTGTCCTCGAGCAATTCGGCGAGCACCGCGACGGTGTCATCGACGTAGGTCTCGATCGGCGCCACCGAGGGCAGCACGACGTCCGTCATCCGCTTCCCGGTGAGGATGGTGACCCGGGTGGTTGCCGGCTTCGGCGGGGGTGCCGCGGCGGTCGCCGGGGCCGCGGCAGCGGCGCTGGCGGTCGACGCGGTCAACGACGTTCACTCCTGTCGAAATCGTCGGACAGTGCTGCGGCTAGTTCGATGATCTTACGCTGGTAGGGCGGGCTGAGCAGGGCGAATTGCACCTCCGTGCCTGCGGCGATGTGCTCGTCCCACGGCAGCACGATAACGCGGCCCGGGTGGACGTGCTGCTGGAACTGTCGCACCACGTCGCTGTCCGCGGTTGTGGAGTCTCCCGGCACGACGTGATTGATGACGACACATGCACGATCGAGCAGATCGCCGTAGCCGTTGTTGCGCAACCAGTCGAGCGCGACCGCGGCCTGCCGGACGCCATCGACTGAGGCGGTGGACAGAACGACCAACCCCGACGCCACCGCAAGCACGCCATGCGCCGCCGGGCTGAACAGGTCGGCTCCGCAGTCGGACACCACCAGGTTGTAATACCTGGGCACCATCCCGAGAGCGCGTTTCCACTCCTCGGCGCTCAATAACGGCCGCGTCCCGTTGTAGTCGGGGGCAGAGAGCACTTCGAGGCTGACGGCGTTCATGCTGGTGTGGGCGCGGACGTCGTTGTAGTGCGACAGCGCTCGATTCGCCACCAGGTCCGCGACGGTCGCGGCGGTCTGACGTCCGACCCGGTTCACGAGGTCTCCCGAAACGGGGTCCGCGTCGACAGCCAGGATCCTGTCGCCGCGTAACTGAGCGAACGCTGAACCCAGCGCGGCCGTCACGGACGTCCGACCGGCGCCACCCTTGAGACCCAGCACTCCGATCTCGTACGAACCGTGAATGGGGCGGCGGATTCGGTTCTGGAGTTCGAGCTCGTATTTTTCGTCGCGCGACAGCCCGAGGTTGATCCGGGTCAGGATATGGCCCCAGCGCCGCCAGCCCCGCCGCGACACCGGTCGCGCGGCTGGTTTGCCGGCCGTCGGCCTCGCCGCGGGTTCGGGCGTCGCGCGGGCCGGGGCGGACGCCGACGCGGCGGGTGCCGCTGGTTCGCCTCGCCCCCGCGTTTCCGGCGGTCCGCCGTTGGGTGGTGCGGTGGATGGGCGCAACGGAAGGGAGGGGCCGGGCGCGTTGCCCTTGGTGGATTGGGGTCCGGCACGGTGGCTGTTTTGCGACTTGGCGCGGCCGAGTTGCGGGTTGGGCCCTTCGGCCGGGTCTTGACGCGCATGCCGCGGAGGCTGTTTGGCGACCCGGTTGCGTTCCTTGGGCCCGCGTGGTTGAGGCCGTACCGGTGGGGGTGGCGCGGCGGTCAGGTCGGCCGGCATCGGCGGGTGCTCGGCTGGGGATTGCTCGGGCCAGTGGACGGGCATCGGCGGCGGTGCCTGCCCGTTGGGCTTCGGCGCGTCCGTCGGCATGGGCGGGGTCGGCGCCGGGATATCGGGGTCGTAGGCAGTGTCCGCACCGAGCCCGTCCGATGTGTCGGTGTCGGCGGGCGACTCGAAAAGCCGGTCATAGTCGACGGGAATGGGCGGTCGGGTCGCCGCCGCGGGTGGCGGGGCGGCCAAGTCGACCGGCATCGGCGGGGGTTCTGGCGCGGGGGCCCGCGGGGGGCCCCCCCGCGAGCCCGCGGGGGTTGGGGGCGCGGCCGGGCCCCTTGGGCGGGGGGGGGTTGGGGGGCCCCGCGGGGCGGGGGGCGGGCCGGCCCCGTGCTGGGGCCCCCTCCCCCCCGCGC
>NZ_LT968776.1:2477091-3755215 GCF_900240975.1 Mycobacterium sp. 4858
CGCCGTGCGACGATGCCACCGAAGAGGCGGACGACGCCATGACGCCGCTCGAGAAGTTTTTTTCTCAAACACAATGCGACATACAGGAGAAGAGCCCCTCGCGGGGGCTCGGAGTTGTGTATAAGGGCCGGGGGTGTGTTGGGCGGCCCCGGCGGCGTCGGGGACGGACCGTCCACGTCGAAGTCCCCGTACCCGCCGGCGTCCTGGGCCGCATCAGCCTCGTCGGACGGCGGAAAGAGCCGGTCGTAGTCGGCCGCCATCAGAACCTCTCAGACACTCGCAGCCGCGAAAGCACGAGAAGAGGCGAGATCTCCCACGGGGTCGAACTCGCCCAGTCTCGTGCTTCGTCGTGGTTGCTGGCTTATGAGAACATTCCCGTGACGCCGGACTCGGTTTGGGCCATCGTCTGGCTGGCTTCCGTGATGCGGGCCGCCAAGTTTTTCAACGAGTCGTTCAGCTCCGCGGAGCTCTGGTCCCAGCGCTGCTGCACGGCCTGGTAGGCCTCCGAACCGCTACCGCCCCAGGCCGCGGCGAGCTTCTGCAGCGAGCTCTTGCCCTCGTCGAGCAGGCCCTGGGTGGCCGCCACGGCCCCCTGGATCTGGCTCGCGCCGCCTTCGATGCCCGCGAAATTCCATGACTGTTCGCTCATGTTGTTTGCTCCGTTCTGTCTATTCGGTGAGGGGTTGTCAGGGTCAGAAGTTCATTTGTGACGAAAGCGAGCTGGCCTGCTCGTCGTCGGCCTTGGAGTACTCGATGCCGGCACCGTGGATGTTCTGCGAAATGTCGCTCAGTGCCTTGATCTGCGCCTGGCCGGCTTCGTGGAAGCGTGCCAACGCCTGCTGGGCCGCCGCGCCGGCCTGACCGCGCCAGTGGCCGGCCAACTCGCCGCCGGTCGACTCCACCTGTCCGATGACCTGCTGGAGCTCGCTCGAGATTCGGTCAAAGTTGCTGGCCTCCGCGCTGAGGGTAGCGGCGTCGGTTCTCATCTCTGCCATGTTCGCTACTTTCTGTGTTGCTCTTCCTCACCAATTGATGGCAAGTCTTCCGGCCCGGGCGGCCGGGAAGTCTGTTTCGTACGGTGCCGTCACCAGTCGTCGTCGTGGTCGTCACCGTCGTCGTCGTGGTGTTCGGCGGTCAGCGTCGCGGGGGCCGCCAGGCTGGGTCGAGTGCTCCCGGATCCGGCTTGCGCGCCGTGGCCCATCGCGCCCATCGGGGCCGTGCCGCCCATCGCCGAGGACCCGGCGCCCGCTCCTGCCGCGGCGGGCGCCATCGCCCCCGCCGTGGGCTTGTCGATCAATTGGCTCATCAGCGACGTGCGGGCCGAGGTACCGCCCGCTCCGGGCAGCGCTTCCGAATGCATCAGACCCAGCCCCGCTTTGGGGCCCGAGCCACCGGCCAAGGGGTGACTCGACAGGGGACTGGCACCGAGCAGGCCGACCTGGCCGGGTGCGCGGTCAGCGGCCCCGCCCGCGCCCGGCAGATTGCCGCCGGGACCGCCCATTCCGCCGGTCTGGCCGGCCAGTGACGTCATCTGTTGCAACGGCTGCATGAGCTGCTGCATCGGCCCACCCAGTTGCCCCAGTTGTCCCGTGTACTGCGGAACTTGTTGTGCGGGCGGAACGGTCGCGTCCGGCGTAGGGACATCGGGAGTGGGGACGTCCGGGGTGTCGGACGGAATGTCCTCCGCTACTTCCTCGGCGAGGGCGCGCAGCGTCCCTGCAGCCTCGTCGGCCGCCGTGCTCGAGAGCCGGGCCAACGCCTGGGCCGCCACGACCTCGCCCACCCCGGGTTGCACGATGGGTTTCACGGGGGGAAGCGGCTCGAATGTGGTGTTCGCCATCGTTTCGGCGAGGTAGACGTCCATAGAGACGGCGGCCTGATTCCACATGCGGACGAAGTAGTCGGTCTCGTTCAAACCGATCGGCACCATGTTGATGCCGAGGAAGTTGGTGGCCGTCAGCACGCCATGTGTGATGTGGTTGGTCGCAATCTCGGGCAGCGAAGGCGTCATCGCCAACGCCTTCGTGTAGGACGCGGCCTGGGCCATTGCCCGCATCCCTCGTTGCTGGGCGTGCTCGGCCGCTGTGTTCAGCCAGGCAACCATCGGTGTGGCCGCGGCGATCGCACGCTCGCTGCCGGGCCCCGTCCAGGCGGCTTTGAGGGCTACCAGGGCGGCGCCCAATTCCACGGCCTGAGCCTCCAACGCGGCTCCCAGCGCTTCCCACCCCGCGGCGGCCTGCAGCATCGGCGCTGGACCCGCTCCGGCCATCAACCGAGCGGTGTTCAGCTCCGGTGGCATTGCGTGCCACAACATGTCTACCGGTCTCCTTGTTTACGAAGTGTCGTTTGCGGTTATCTTCTGGTTGACTTTGGGGTCGCTAATTCATTCCGCTTTGCATTCGGGTTCGCGCCATCCCTAAATCAAGTGAACACAAACAAAAATCCATGTGAACGCATACCAATTCGGCTCATGGCGACAAGCAACAGGTGCTAGGCGCCCCGATTCGGTTGTCGCCCTTTGGTTCACGGCTTCTTTAGCAGGCGACGGGATAATCCTAACCGCCCTATGGTGCTGGTGGATGCACTTCTTCTGGCGGATCGATGTAGACCGCCTGGATGACCTCTTTCCCGTCTGGAGCGACCAAGAATGCTTGCCCCGGGGGGCGGCGTTTGACCTGAATTTCCCGCGACGGGAAATCCTGCTTGTCGCCCGAGAGGAACAAGGTCGGGGACCCGGCGCCGTAAGCTGCGCCGACGAACTTGTCCATAGTCGATTTGTATGCGTAGCTCATTTGGCAGGTGACAATGATGTGCAGCCCGATATCCGTGGCTGCGGGCAATAACGGCGCCAGCGGTCCCATCGGGGGCATGCCGCCGGCGGCGGCCACGATCATGTGCCAGTCGTCGACCAAGAGAACCACGTCGAATCCGGTCCACCACGAGCGTGCCCGCAGCTGGGCGGTGGTGAGATCGGCCGGCGGTAACCGCTTCTTCAGGTTGGTCGCCAACGCTTTGATGGCCTCGTCGAGCGTGGTGCTGTTGCGGTTGATCGCCCCCGCGTCGAGCAGATGGCTGTCCGGCACCGCGTCCAGCAGCCCGGAGCGGTAGTCGGCCAACATGAACCGCACTTGTTGTGGACTGTTGCGCGCGCAGATGGCCCGTGCGATTGCGTGCGCCGTCCGTGTCTTGCCCGACTTGGCCGCACCGAAGATCAACAGGTGCGGGGTCGTGTACATGTTGGCGTAGGCCACCGACAGGTCCGCTTCGCGCAAGCCGATCGGAATCGTCCAGCGCGTGCGGTAATCAGACTCCGGACCGGGAGGGTTCGGGTCGAGTTCGTGAAGGTAGATCCGCTCCGGCAACACCCGGACGCGGGGCGCCACGTCGGTGTGATGGGAAGCAATCTCGTTCACGGCCGCCGTCATCGCCTCGACCAGGTTGTCCGCGCTGTGCACGCCGTCCAACCTCGGCACGCCGATCATCAGGTGGTGCTTTTCCACCGACATCGCGCGGCCCGGTCGATTCGCTGGGATCTCGCGCACCGTGCGGTCGATCTGGGTGTCATTGACGTCGCCGAGCCGGAACTCGATCTTGGTCCCCAGATAGTCGCGGACGCGTGACTTCAACTCCGTCCATCGCGGTGTGGTGATCACGGTGTGGACGCCGAACGACAAGCCCTGTGAAGCCAACTCCTGGACTGGAGCTTCGAGGTCGGGGAATTCGGCGACGAAAGCCGGCCACCCGTCGATGACCAAGAAAACGTCGCCGAACGGGTCGTCCGCGACGGGCTGGTTAGGGTCTTCGCGCAGCTGCCGGTACATCGCGATGGAGCCCACCCGGTGTTCCTTGAAGGTGGCCTCGCGTTGGCGCAAAACGGCCTGCACCTCCGCCACCACCCGCATGACCCTGTCGGGCTCCGACCGGGTCGCCACCCCGCCGACATGGGGGAGGTCGTCCAGATAGATCAGGCCGCCGCCCCCGAGGTCGATGCAATAGAACTGAACCTGCCGCGGCGTGTGGGTGGCGGCGGCCGACATGATCATGGTTTGCAGCAGGGTCGACTTTCCCGTCTGCGGCGCGCCGCCGATGGCGATGTTGCCGCCGGCTCCAGAGACGTCGACGCCCCACACGCCCTGCAGGTGCCGGCGCGGCTCGTCCATGATGCCCAGGGCGAAGCGCAACGTGTGGCGCTGGTCATCGTGCGCGACAAGCTCGTTGAGCGGCGTCGGATCCTTCAGGGGCGGCAGCCACATCTTGTACGCCCGCGACTCCGTAGTGCTGAGTTGGTCCAGCACCACTTCGCTGAGCGCCCGTACCTTGGGTTCGACTGTCACGGCGTCATCACCTCGTCGAGGACGGGCGCGGCGGTGAATTGGTGAATCCGCAGGTTCTTGGATCCGGCCTGCGGGCTGGCCCCGTTGCCGTCGCCGTCAGGCTCGTCCCGTTTCGGCGGAATGTAGGGAGCGCCGGTGTAGAGGGTGCTGAACTTGACCGGATCCTCCATACCCACCCGCAGAAAGCCGACGCCACTCTCTTTATTGGTGATGTACTGCGCCTCCGGGGTGCCGATCACCATCTTTGACTCGTGAGAGCTGGTGGTGCGCAACGCGATGCGGTATGTGAGGTTGGGCTCGAGCTTGTCGATGCGGGCCCCTCCGGTTTGCAGTGACTGGGTGGCCAGCAACAGGTGCACGCGCAACGAGCGGCCCACGCGGCAGATCCGGTCGAAGAGATTGATGAAGTCGGGGTGGCTCTGCAACAACTCGGCGAACTCGTCGACGACGACGAAAAGCGTTGGTAACGGGGCTAAATCGGCACCGCGTTCGCGATACTTCTCATATTCGGCCACACCGGACAGCGCACCGGTCGCACCCACCTGTATGCCGGCCTGTCGCAGCAGCGACTGGCGCCGGTCGAGTTCCCCGGTCAGCACCTCACCCATCCGGCTCACGAGCTCGGCTTCCTCGGCCATGTTGGTAATCACCGCGGCGGTGTGCGGAAGCTTCTCCATGCCCAGGAACGTCGACCCGCCTTTGAAGTCGGTGAGCAGGAGGTTGACCTGATCCGGATGGTGCATCGCCACGAGGGACAGGATCAGCGTGCGAAGGAATTCCGACTTCCCCGACCCGGTCGTCCCGATGAGCATGCCGTGTGGTCCGCCGCCGAATTCGGCGCCCTCTTTGATGTCGAGGTACATGATGTTGCCGGTCTTGAGCTCGTGACCGAACGGGATCTTGAGGCGATCGCGGTCCTTGTCGGTGTACATCCGCCAGCGCGCGGGCGTCACCTCCTCGACGCTGTGGGCTCCCACCAGTTGATGCCACTCCGTGGCGACCTTCTTCTGGGTGCCAATGTTCTTCTTGTCGATGATGGTGCCGGTGATGGACCAACCGGCCAGCTTGCGCGCGATGCGGGCGGCTTGCCGCGGGGACAGGCCGTCGGTGCGCGCCGTCACCTGGCGGAACGACTGGCTGGGCAGGCGGTCGTCGGCGGTGCCGTCGTCGGCCACCCGGATGCGGTAGTTCGAACCACGGTGGTTGCCCAAAGTGATGACCGTGACGCCGGCCCTGCCGTCCGGCGGGAAGCCGGCCTTCCCGCCGGTCAGGTCCACCACGACGACGTACGGGCCGCCGGGCAGCGCATCGGGTGAGTGTGGGCCACGCGCAGCGAGATCGGACAGCCCGTCGGGTCGGGTGTAGATCATCCTTGCCGGGCCGGCACTGTCGGTGTCGGTCGGATGCTGAAGGTGCGGTAGCCATTTCAGCCACGACCAGTCCGGATCGTCGGGTTCCTCGGTGAGCACCCGCAGTTGCAACAGGTCCGGGGGATGAAAGACGGCGAGATGGCACACCATCGCCGCCAGCAAGGCAGCCGACCCCCCCGGATCGCCGCCCACGGCGATCGTCGGAAAGGTGCGCAACTGCACGAGTTTCGGGCAGTCGTGGATCAGGCCATGGGTGCGCAAGAACTTGACCGCCCACATGTTGGCAACCGGTTCGAGGTATGGCTGCGGCGCCGCGGTGGGGCCGGCCAGCTCGCCTCCGGCGGACGGCTTCATGAGCCGGTCCACAGCCGGCTGGTCGCCGATTCCGATCCGCGTGGCGGCGTAGAAGTCGGCGTTGGCCGGGCGTGACCACTGACGCGGCGTACCGACGATGGACAGCAGATCGTCTGGATGGGGTGCGTGGAAGCTGAAGAACGCCACTTGCGCACTCGCCGAAGAGGTCACCCTGGGACGCAGCCCCGCCAGGTACCGAAGGTATTCCTTCCGGTCGGCATTGATTTCGGGCACCTTTTTCCCGCCACCGCCGCCACCGCCGGCCACCATGCTCAACGACATCATGATCATCATCAGCGGCATCATTAGCATGTACGGCGAGAGCGCCCGGGTGCCGGTGAGCACCATGATCGCGATCATGCCGAGCATGCAGACGCCCATGACGTACGGAAGCGCTTTTTGAATGCCCGACGGCGGGATGTCGACGCCGAGGTCTTCCGGTGGGGTGAGGCTGATTTCGCCGGGCGTCAGCCGAGGACCGCGGGCGACCGTAGGGGTGAACTTCTTGGTCGTCATGAGGCCGCTCCTGGGGCTGCGCCGGGCAATTTGCGGGGGCTGGGGTCAGTCGGCAGCGTGTCGTGCTCCAGCAGAGCCGCGTCTTTCGAGAGCACCGGCCCGTCCACGAGCAGGCGAACGATTTCCCACGGAGCGGTCTTGGGCGACGGGAGGCCGAGCGACGACGCGGTCTGCTGATCGGGCACACCGTAGCGAACCCCTTGTGGGTCAACGTAATACAAAGATTCACCGTACCGAGGATCCGGTGACTGTAGCTGCACGAATTTCCCGCCATCTATGTAAACCGTTGCGGAGCCTTGAATCTGCTTGATCCCGGTGGTCATCGCTGACGCGGGTATGGGCAGATGGCGGCCGGTCAACACCGCGGTTCTCGGCGCCTGCTCACCGGGCTTGCGTTCCCACATCCAGCACAGCGTGGGGTCGTCCGGCCGCGAGACGATCTTGATCGGCTCGTCGGGCAAGGGCGAGTTGTACACCAACTCGGGGATGTTGACGATCAGGTTCGGAGGCAGCGACGGAGGAACCACCAGCCCGTACGATTGATTCGCGCGCAACGCAGCCGCCGTGTTGGCATTCACGGGCGCGACCCCGTCCTGCATCACGACGAAGTATCTCAGGCCGAGGGTCGTGTGCAGCTGTAGCACCGAACCGATCACCAGCTCATCGGGCAGGCCCAGGGTGTTCGGGGCACCCGCGTTGGGGACGGGAGGTAACTGCCAGGAGCCGGCATCGGGCAGCGCGTTGAACATAGCGGTGGAGAGGGGGCTGGGCTTGGCGGTGCCGCGGATGCCCACCGCGAACGTCATGGGGCGGTCGCTGAGGTTGGTGGCGTGCCGGCCCTTGGCGGTGATGACCCAGTCCTTGCCTTGATACGACGCCAACAGCGCCTCGCTGGGCAGGATCGGGTCGATCGCGGGATGCTCGATTACCACCGGCATCGCGATGATTCCGGTTTGCACTGTGGGATTGGCACTTTCGGCCCGCACGACGGTATCGCACAACGTCCAGGCCGAGGAGGAATCTGACGACACGGGGGTGGCATAGGGGGCGCCGGGGATCCCGATGGACTGGCCCTTCGGTAGGCGGTTCAGCTCGGCGGACTTGACCGTCGCGGGTTCGGCCGGGTTGCCCAGCACCAGCCGCGCCGAGGTCAGGTTGTAGACGGGATGGAGTTCGCTTCCGACCTTGAGGTAAAGCTGGTTCGTCCCGCGGTCCACGAACAGGTTGCCGTTACCCAGCTTGCCCTGCGGTTTGAAGTAGGCCATCGCCAACGCACCGACCACGATCAACACCGAGACGACGACGCCGAGCGACACCGACCGGCTGTAGAACTGCAACGGGTCGTCGAACATGCGGGTGTCGCGCCGGACGATCGCGTGTTCTAGACGCCGGAGCAAAAAGCGCCAGCCACTGACTTGCACCTTGGTCGTAAGCCGGAAACTCGCCATACGTCACTCGACGAGGTTGAGGCGTCCGTGCACGGCCTCGATCGCCTCGGCCATGTCCTCGCCGTTGATCTCCCTTAGGCGATCCTCGTCGAGGCTCTCGAAATCGACCGCCCGGGTCAGGCGGATGTCACGGTATTGTTCCCCCGCCTCCACGAGCTGTCGCGCGTAGCGGCCGTTGCCGGCAATGTCGAGCGCAGGCTTGCCGCGTACCGTCCGCTGACTGAGCAGCTTGGCCGCCGCCAGCAGGTTGTCCTCGGCTTCCGCGCTCAGGGCGGAGTCGTTCCCGGCCGCAATGACTTTCGCGATTTCCAGGATCTCCTCCGGGGAGTAGGAGTCGAATTCGATACGGGTGGCGAACCGGGACCGCAACCCCTCGTTCGTCTCCAGTAGCCGGTCGATATCGGAGCTGTAACCGGCGATGATCACCGCCAGTCGGTCCCGGTCGTTCTCCATCCGGGCCAGGAGGGTGTCCAGCGCCTCCTGGCCGAACGGGTCCGTCCGCCCATCCCGTTCCTGTACGAGGGCATAGGCCTCGTCGATGAACAGGACGCCGCCCAGGGCGCGATCGATGGTCTTGGTGGTCTTCACCGCCGACTGTCCTTCGTATTCGGCGACGAAATCTTTGCGTGCCGTCTCGACGAGTTTCGGTTCCGGGATGACGCCCAGCCCCGCCAGGATGTTGGCCACCACCCGCGCGATCGTCGTCTTGCCCGTACCGGGCGGTCCGGTGAAGATCATGTGCTTGCTCGGCTGTGCCACCTTCATGCCACGGGCGGCCCGAACCCGCGCCATCTGCGTGGCGGCGCGGTACCGCTCGACTTGGTCCTTGACGCGGCTGAGCCCGATCTGCCGCTCCAGCTCGGCTTCCGCCTCGGCGAGCAGCTTCTCCCGTCCCGAGGTGTCGGCTACGACAGTGGACGCGTCCCAGGGGTCGGTGCGCGCGGCGATCTGTTCGGCGCTGGTGGTTTTCAACCGATACGACGGATCCTTTAGGGCAGCAGTGACTTTAGGCTCCGGGTGGGTGGTCTGCAGCCACTCCAGCAGCGCCACCGCGGCCTCTTCATTTCCCTGTCCGCGGCGCGTCATCGCCAGATACCAGGCGATGGCGCGCGCACATGCCTCGCCGGCAGGCGACGCGTTAGCCTCCGTGAGCCGGCGCTCGGCTTCGGTAAACAGACCGAGGTTCGCCGCGGCGACCCCGTGCGCGACGCCGGCCGCGGCCGCCAGGAACGCGTCCGGCCATTTGCCGGCGCCGCGTACCTCTTCGATCACTTCCGTCCAACGTTGCGCCTCGCCGTAGACCACCGCCTTGACCCAGGACAGCAGGTGCTCGGCGCCGGTCGCCGGACTTGCCTCCAAGGCCTCCATGGCGTCGGCGTAATTGCCTTGGGCCGCTTCACTTACAGCGAAACCCAGGGTGATCGCCAGCGGCGAGTTGACCGGGTAAGTGATGTCGCCGTATAGGCCACCGATCGCGATCCGGGCGTTGACGGCGTTCATCGATATCTGGGCGGCCCCGGCCAGTTGTCCGAAATTCGTGCGCGAATACCAGGCGCGGAACAGTGTCACCCGATCGGTGTCACCGCAACGGATGCGGCCGATCCACGCATCGCAGGCCGACTCGTCGTAATTGGTGATCTCGGTGAACAGGTCCAGCGCCCGTGCCTCCGAGATGGGCAGCATGCCGACCGCACTCTCGAACAGACCGGCCAGCTGTGCGCTCATTTGTCGGTTTCGTCATTCGTGTATCGGGCGGCGAAGACCTCTGCCTGTGCCATATCGGCCTGCTCGGCCGTCGGCAACGGATACACCGCGTCCATGAACTCTCGGATGACGTCGGTGTCGGCTATCCCGAGCTGGTCGAGGCTTTCCGTCACGGTTTGATCTTCCTGCAAGAACGTGCGTTGGCCTGCAAGCCCTTTTTGCCGGGCCAGGTCTGCAAGGACGAGAACCTCTTCTGCGAGTTCCGATTCGGTCATGTTGGTCACCTTCGGCGACAGGGTGACCCGCTGCGTCCTCCCGTCGATGAGCGCCGACACCGACACCGTATCGGGGGGATTGGTCACCGTGAAGAGCGCAAGACCTTCTTCTTCGTCTTCTTCTTCGGCCTCGGCCTCGGTCACCGAGGCGATGGCCGCCAGCTCCGTTTCGCTGTCATCGGGTTCTGTGGGTGCGTACTCATCGAACGCGTCGGCGGGCGTTTCCTCGAAGCCGTCTTCGGTGAAGGAAAAATCCAGGGCATCGGAGTGATGTAGGCCGTGATCGTCGGAGTCGGAATGGTGCGCGGAGAAGTCGAGGGCGGAGAGGTCATCATGGTCGTCGTGCTGGGGCATGAAGGTTCTTCTTTCTGGTTTCCGTACTGAATAGATAACGGCAGAATCAACCCCGGTACGAGGCTTCGGCGGCTCCGACGTGATCGAACCAGCTGCCCACGGGGAGGAACTCGAGCAGCGCCTCCAAGGCGCGCTGCAGATTCTCCTGCGTGCCGGGAAGGAAACTTCCGTACAGCTCGCCGCCGACGCGACGGGGCAGCGACACCAGCCGGCCCAATGCCGAGTCGAGGACACCGGCGGCCACGTCGGTCTGCGTAGACGTGCCGCCTGGGTGGCGTTGGCCGGCGGTGATTTCCACCCAGCTGCTCGGGTTGGTGATGATCTCGGCGTAGATACGGGCCGACGGTGCCTCGAGGCCGTGTGCGGTCAACTGCGCCGCGGTGGTGCATTTGGCGAGTTCGCCGGCGAGGCCCGTCAGCGGTTCGACATTGGCGGGTTCGGCAGTGCTTAGAACCGTGGTCACCATGCCCGCCAGGCCCACCTGAGGAGCCACCAGCTGCAGCACCAACAGGTCGCCGTCTCGCGCCGCGATGACGTGACGTTCGTCCTTGCGGCACACCGCGAATCGCACCATGACACCGCCGACATCGCGCCGCCACCATCGGCCCTCCAGCGTCCGGTCGGGCCTGCTGAGGGTGTCGACCATCGCCGCCACTGTCGGGTGAGGCTCACCGTTTTGATCGAGCACCCCCTGCGCGGTGAGGTCATGCTGCACCTGGCTCCAGACCAGGTTGCGCAGGTCCTCTTGTGGGATGTTTTGCCGGATCCCAAGCGCGGTAGGGAAATCGACCAGGTGTAACCGGTCGGCGATGACCAACATCCCGTCGATGGTCACCTCCACGCCGACGACGTCATCGACGAGGCCGGCGCGACCGCCAGTGAGGGGACCGGACATGATTAGTTGTCGAGCATTTGGCTTTTGAGGTTGCCGCTCAACTCGCTGTCGACGCCCTTGTACGCCGCTTTGGCGCCGCGCAGTTTCGCGGCGAGTTCGTTGGCGGCGGCCGAAAGGTTTTGCCCGGCTGTGCGGCGCGCACCTTCGGCGCTGCTGAACGCACCGTTGGAGCATCCGCTGATAACACCGTGGGTCACCCACACCGCGACGGTGAGATTGGAGGTTGCACCGGCTGCCTCCCCCGCGACGCCCTTCGCTGCATCCTGCTTGCCCGCCAGCGTCTCCAAGTAGTCCGGTGTGACATTCAATGCGGCCATTGATGTTTCTCCTGTTCTATCGCTATGGCGTTGGCTTGCATTGGTTTTGATGCGTCAGGGACATCACAGGACGCGGCCGGGCCTGTCGGCCCCAGCCTCGGCACCGGCCTCCGCGACTTCTACGGGAGCTCGTTCGGCACCGGCTGCGCCCGAGGCGGCGCCGGCCTCGTCGGCGGCCTTCGCGGCGGGTGCGTCGCCGGCCGCCCCTTGGCCTCTTGCGGAGGCCGCGAGCTGCTGTGCCTGTCCCACTGTCTGGCTTACCGTCTGGCTTACCTGGTTCACCGGCTGGGACAACGCCGACGAGGCTTGGGCCATCTGCGCCGTCTGCGCGGGGCTGGGTGGCGCGAACGCCGGTGCCGCCGGCGCCGTTTGACTCGGAGCCTGCGCCGCCGCGTCAGTCGAGCTTGTCGCGTGAGCTTCACTGGCGGCGTCCAGCAAAACGCGTTGCGCCGGCGAAGCGGACTCGCGGCCCAAGCTGGTGTTGGCCAACGATTGGATCGTCGGGGCGGCGGCGAAGGCCGACAGCCCGTCGGAAACGGCCGTGAAGCTGGAAAGCTGGGACGCGGTCTTCGCCGCCACCTCGCCCTTGATCTCGCCGAACGTGCCTGCCATCTCGGTTTGCGCCCTGCCGGCGAGCTCGCCATAGCTGATGGACAGCGCGTCGACCGAGTGGGAAATCGACATCGAATTGGACAGCGTGAACATCTCGAACGCGAAGACCGATGCGCATGCCCCGAAGGCGGCCACGATCTGGAACGCGCACGATATTTCCGGGCCGGTGATGGGGATCAGGTACAGGGCCATCGCAACGCCGAGGCACGCGGTAAGTACCAGGGTCGATACCGTTACGCACATGTGCGCCTGCTTGACCTTGCCGGCCTGATCGGCCACCAGGGTCTTCATCTGCTTGTCCAGTTCTTCCATCTGCTGCACAAGTGATCTCAGCGTGTCGTTCATGGCCTTATAGGCGTCGGCTGCCTCACCGGTCCAGCGAAGTTCGTCCGGATTGGCCGCTTCCAGATTGAGCTTGACGTTCTCGTACTTGTCTTTGGCGGTGCTGAATGCGGATCCCGTGTCCGGGGACGAGAGCCCATTAAGTAAGTCCACGAGGAAGATCGCCAACATAGCGCCGTCGATAATCGCCGTCGGCGTCGGCAGCACCTTTTTCCCGACTTTATCCAACGCGTCCTTGAGTCCGGTTTTCGTCTTGGCGAAGTATTCGACAGCCTTGCCCGCGGCGGCGGCGCCGCCCGCTGCCGCGCTGACCCAGTCTCCGCTGTAGGCGGCCCCGCCCGCGCCTTGAAGTCGTTGCACCACGGTCGCCAGAGAACTTCCACCTGCAAGCCAAGCCACGTCGATTTCCCTTCACGCTGGTTGCTCCCATGCTGGTCGTGCGCACGGTGAGTCGAGCGTAACAGCGCACCAACCCCCCTCGATGCACGAATTTTGTAATAAGCCAGCGGTTTCGAAGCGGTCGGCTGGTGCGGTCCGCGGCGAAGATTGCGGCACGGTTGCCGGGCGGTGAACGATTGGATCAGGCCAGTCCCACGGCCACAGCGGATCTGGGCGACGAACGCCCGATCGTATCGGACACCACGTATCCGCGGTTCCTTGCGGCACTTGCCTGGCGGTCGTAATCGGGCCTTCGCTGGCTGCCGGAGGACCGCGCAGTGCGATCGCGAGATGGCCTGAGCCCCAGGCGGATTGGTTTACCCGAACGGGTTTGACGGTCCCAGCACGGCGACCACTTGGCATGCGAATCAACCTGGCACAAGAGAGGCGATGGCCCGTTCCTGCGTCCGCGTCGCAAGTGCGTCCGCTCGCACGCCGCTCCGTTTCGTGCGGGTGCCCCGGAAGCAACGAGCCACGGCCAGACACGGCCTACGGCTGCGTGTGGTCCGACGCCCGGGCCGACTCTGTCGCATCGCGTATTCCCGGCCTCAGCGACGCGGGTTGGACGCGCCACATGGCCGGCGATCATGAGGGCTGCGAAGCGCCGCAAAGTCGCGGCGAAATAAAGGGCGCGTCCGGCCTTAATGAATTTCGCCGATCAACCTTTCCAGCGCTGCGGCGGCGTCGTCGGTTAATGGGTCGCCCGCTTCGGCGCGGACAACATCCTCCTCGCGCACGCCGGCCGCCTGTGCTGTCTCCTGGGCGGACAGGTTGGCCTGCCGCCGCATCGCGTAGAGGCGCGGGGCCAATGGGGCATCCGCGGCGCCGGCGGCGAGTGTCATGAGTTCGTCGTAATGCCGGCGAACCCGGGCGAGCGCCTTGATCAGTTCAGGGGTCATCGTGCTGATGCGGGCCGCCCGGACCGCGATCGTCTCCAGCTGACGCAGATCGAACAGGATGGGCTCGACCCGCTCGATGAACTCCGGATCGTGGACCGCCGGCAACGCGGCGATGGCCAGGCTGCAGCCGTCGACGGCGGCGACGACCGCCTGCGCGATCAGCGACTCCGCGCTCTCGGGTCCGGGGCCGGCGGCCGACCGCCCATCGGGAACGCTGTCCTGCCGAGGGGAGGCCGCGGGCATGGTGCCCTCCTGGCGGATTCGCGCGATCGTTCCCGTGGGCCACTGCAACACTTCCTCGAGCTTCGCGCGGGTCCGCTCGCGGGGCCAGCTGCGTCCCTTCTCGAAAGCGATGAGAGCGCCCGCGTTGATGATTCCGTCGGCCGCCAGGCTGCGCTGGCTGATGTCGAGTTCGCGGCGGCGGGCGGCGGCGGCGGCCCCGGCACGAACCAGGCCCGGGTCCATATCGCTGGTCTGGGAGCCGGTGTGGCGCTCATTCGACTCGCCGAGGCCTTGTCGCCCCAGTGTCTCCGATGGCCCGGTCATATCGATTCGACATTCCCCCCGCTGGACCGGCGAACTCCGCACGATCGTTTCCCTGTTCGCCGAGCCGACGGACTGTCGCCCGGCGCCGAGCCGCCTGCATCCCCGGTGATTCCTCGCTTGAGAACAGCGCGGCGGACTCTCCGTCCTGCCGATTCTAACCGTTGCACCCCGGCATTCCTATCGCAGATGCTACGTTTCTCGGCCGTCAGAACTGTGAAATGGTCAGGCGGCGGATCTCCGAGAAGCCGGCCCACGCTACGGTTGGGCGCGCAACGACGGCCGCCGCACGCGACGGCCGAGGGTGGGATATCTGCGGCCGGCCGCGCGGGTTCGACCTCTCCGACATTTTTACTTACCGGTCATGCGGTTGCCGCTTTCGAGTGCTTAACTACGCATGTATCAAATAAGGTAGGTCGCGCAGGAGTCACGTGTTCGGAGGCTTAACTGTGGCGTTGCAGCGCTTCGTGCGCTGCGGCCTGTGTTGCACGGCGGGCACTGCCGCGATGATTCGTGCCGGGACGGGAGAATGACCGCGCCCGAGCACGGCTTTTGGCAGGGGGCGTGCACGCAGGATCCTGAGCGTTGGACGACGACGCCTGACGCCGAGGCCAAAGCGCTCTGCCGAAGGTGTCCACGCCGGTGGGCGTGCGCCCGGGAGGCGTGTGAGCTGCCTGGGGCCGAGGGCTTGTGGGCCGGTGTAGTGATTCCCGAAGGGGGGCGGGCCCGGACCTTCGCGTTGCGCCAGCTGCGCTCGCTTGCCGAGCTGCACGGGTATCCGGTGCGCGAACACAGCGCTTCGACGAGGTCGGCGTAACGGCGTGCCCGCTACGGTTGGCCCGGCGCGGCTCCACGTGCCCGCCGTCAGCTGAAGACCCAGTTCACGCACCGTATCGGCCGTCGCGTGGGCGATTCGCCGACACGCGCGGCTTCGGCGGCAGCGACATACCGAAGCGCCATCTGCGAGGGATCACTTCAGTTGCGGACAGAAAACTGTTGCATTGAAACGGTTAGCGCTATAGTTTGGTGAGTGTAATGCAGGACCCCGCTATGCCAGAAGGGCGCGCGACATGACCGCAGCAGTTTCGTACAACATCCCGCTCGGCGCCTGCACGCAGGATCCCGACCGCTGGACCACCGCCCCCGACGCCGAGGCGATCGCCCTGTGCCGGGCCTGCCCGCGCCGCTGGATGTGCGCGCGGGATGCCGTGGAGTCGGCCGGCGCGGAAGGCTTGTGGGCCGGAGTGGTGATCCCCGAAGGCGGCCGCCCACGCGCGTTCGCGTTGCGCCAACTTCGGTCCCTGGCCGAGCGCAACGGATATCCGGTGCGCGAGACCGCGAAGTCGGCCTAGGCCCGGCCCATGGCCGCCGATTGTGAACCTTCGGCGACCGGTGGTCGCCGAAACCGCTGCGGCGCTTTCTCTTTGGGGCGACCGAGCAGGCGGCCGTCAAGCCGGCTCGAAGCGGAAGACGGCGAGCCGTCCCGCCAGTGCTTCGAATTCGTCGGCCGTTCCATCACGCACCATCCCGGACCGTTTGGCGAACGCCACTCCGACGGGGACTTTGGCGGGGAATTCCCGCAGCACCGGCCGGGCTTCTCCGGCGGAGAGTTCGACGATCCGGACTTCCTGTGACCGCAGGCCGCGGCTGAGAACGCCGGTGCCCGCCGCCCGGGCGTTCGCCGCCCAGTCGGCGCCGGGATAGCCCGCTACTACGTACATGTCGCCCTCGAATTCGAACGGCGTCATCGGGGTGCTGCGGGGCCGGCCCGACTTGCGGCCGGGCACCGTCAACACCATCGCCGGACCGGTGGGAATCCCGAGCCGTTGGACGGCCATCATCACCTTGTTCATGGGTTTGAGGTAGCGCGGCGGACGCGGTTGTGACATGTCGTTCTCCTTATTCATTTCGCGACGGCGAAGACGGCTCGGTGCTCGGCGACCCACTGGGCGAACGGCCGCGCCGGGCGCCCGAGGAGCTTCTCCACGTCGTGGGTGATGAGTGCCGGTGCATCGAGCGTCGCGGCCAGCATGGCGATGTAGGCATCGGCGAAGCCCGCGGTGAAGCCCAACGCGAGGAACCGCTCGCGCACCGCGCTGGTGGGAATCTCCCGATATTGCAGCGGGCGACCCAGCTCGGCGCCGATGACCTCGACGAGCTCCACGTTGGTGAACGCCTGGGGACCGGTCAGCGGGATCCGCTGGCCGACAAGCTCATCGGTGAGCAACGCCCGCGCCGCGACCTCCGCGATGTCGGTCTCGACGATCGGTGCCGTCGATGCCGTGGCGTATGGCCCGAAAACCACATCGCCCGCGCGGATCTGCGCTGACCACATGCCGGCGAAGTTCGTCGCGAAGACGGTGGGCCGCAGGCTCACCCACGCCAGGCCGGAGTCGACGGCGAGCTGTTCGACCTCTCTGTTGCGGTCCCCTCGGAAGCGGGACGGCTGGCGGGCGAAGTCGTCGTCGGCGTTGATCGCCGAGAGCGCCACCAGTTTGGTGACGCCGGCGCGCACGCACTGGGACACCACTGCTTCCAAGTCGGCGCCCAGCGCACGGGAGTTGAGGAACACCGCCGACGCGCCCGGCAGCGCCTCGGCCGCCGAGTGTGCGAGTTCGACGCCGGGCGCAAGCCCGGCGGTCTCCGGCGTGCGGGTCACCGCCCGCACCGACGCTCCCGCGCCGGCGAGCGCGGCGACGAGAGGGCGCCCGACGTTGCCGGTCGCCCCGGTTACCACGATGGTCATGGCATGGCTCCTTTCGGAATTTTCTGTGCTGCTCCAAGGACGGGGCGAAAGGTGGAAAAGTTACCCGCGAGAACCAGTAACTTTTTGCCTCAGCAGATCGTCGAAGAGTCATGAACCAGTCGCAGTCAGCGGACGACCAGGTCGCCGAGGCCTGGCGTCGTCACCGCCCGTATCTGGTCAACCTCGCCTACCAGATGCTTGGGGACGTCGGTGACGCGGAAGACGTTGTGCAGGAAACCTTTCTGCGCCTCTCACGGACCGAGGTCGGCGAGGTCGAGGACGTCCGGGGCTGGCTGACGGTGGTCGCAAGTCGGCTCTGCCTCGACCAGGTGCGCTCGGCCCGCGCGCGTTACGAACGTCCGGGCGAGGTCCAAGAGCTGCCCGCGCCGCACCGCTGTGACCCGGCGGACCGGATCACCCTCGACGACGAGATCCGCTCCGCTTTGCTGGAGGTCTTGCGCAGGCTCAGCCCCGCGGAACGGGTCGCCTTCGTGTTGCACGACGTGTTCGGCGTCCCCTTCGACTCGATCTCGGAAACGGTGGGCCGCCCGGTCGGCACCTGCCGTCAGCTGGCACGGCGCGCGCGGGCCAAATTCCTTGCCGCGCAACCCAAAACCAACGCGATCGCGTCCGCCGAGCATCAGCTCGTCACCGACAAATTCATCACCGCGTGCGCCAACGGTGACCTCGCCGGGCTGGCCGCCGTGCTGGATCCGACGGTGTGGGGCGTGGGCACGATCCTGGCCGACCCGGCGCCGCCGCCACAGATCAACCACGGTCCGCAGGCGGTGGCCACCAACCTGCTGCGCTACCTGTGGCCGGACGTGACACTGGTCAGCGGCCCCGCCGGGGGGCCGGCCCTGTTGGCCTTCAGCGGCCGCCGCCTGTTCGCCGTCATCGTGCTCACCGTCCGCGGGTCCCGTGTGGTCAAGATCGAGGCCATCGCCGACCCGTCGGCACGGGCGGGTCAGGTTGCCGAGCGGGCCTAGCCCGTCCGTCGGTCCTCGGCGCGAGCCGCGAAGTACTCCGCGATCGTCGCGGTGACCTCGAGAAACTTCCGCCGGGTCGCCGCGGCCATCTCGTGGCTCACGTCGATGACGCCGCCGGGCCGTAGGTGCGGGTCGAAGGGCACTTCGATCACCGGCCGGCCGTGATCGATGAACTCGCGCGCCAGCAACGTTCGGGTGCGCTTGTCGGCGTGGCCGTCCGAATCGTTGAGCACGACGATGCTGTTCTCCAGCAGGCTGTCGAAGCCCTGGTCGGCCAGCCACTCCATGGTCCTGGCGGCGGCGTTCGCGCCGTCCGCCCACGGCGAGGACACCACGATCAGCGCGTCCAAGTCGCGCAGCACCTCCTGGGTGACCGGCGCGTCCATGGTCGAGCCGCAGTCGATCACCGAGATCGCGAAATGGCGGTCCAGGCGCAACGCGGCCTCCCGGTAGATCGCGGGGTCGAGCACCCGGCGCGGGCCGGACGCCGGTTCGCCGCCGAGCACGTGCAGCCCGGCGGAATTGCGGCCCACCCGGGCAACCATGTCGCTGAAGGACTGCAGGTTCTTGTCCGCGGTGAGCTCCCAGAACGACCCGGTCGAACTCGGGTCGATGCGGCTGCTGAGCCGGCCGAACGCGGTGTCGGCGTCGATCGCCACGACGTGGTCCTGCCTTCGGAGCTCGGCGAACAGGGATCCGACGCTGGCGGCCACCGACGTCTTCCCCACGCCGCCTTTGCCCAGGACGCCGACCTTGAAGTTGCCGAGCAGGCGGGTCCTGATGGCCGCCTCGAACTGGGCGTCCTGCTGTTGGGCCGGCGAGGGCCCCAGCTTGACCAGGCCAAAGGCTGTTTCCTATACACATCTCCGAGCCCACGAGGCGGAACCCTTCATCGTATGCCGTCTTTTGCTTGAAAAAAAAAATAATACCTCTCCGGCCTATTTGTTATACGCCACTGTCCCCCTCCGCCCAGACGGTCCCGCAGGAATTCGTCGCGCTCGTTCATGGGCTCCTCGGCTGCCAGGCGATCCATCGGCGGGTCAGGTGGTTCGTCCGGGACCAGTGATAAGTACCACGGCCCCACCACCGTCGCCGGATGCGGACCGGTACCCGTCCAGTATGTCCTGCGCGCCTCGCATCGCTACGGTGCAAACTTAGCAGCGCTTACCGCCGTGCGGCCGGGGTGGCTCGCCCTGCGCGCTGAGCACGGCCAGGGGAGCCGATGCCGGGGCGGTGACCGCGCCCGCAGGCGGGGACAGCAAACTCCTTACGGCCATGGGGGCGGCGCGCCGGAGCGCTTCCAGCGGCGCGGTTGTGACGAACATTGCAGCCATCGAGCAGCGATCGAACCGCACGTCGGCCGGGTTGCCGCCCGTCGGCCTTCGCGAAATTTACGGCGCTGCCAGCTGGCGGTTAGACTTGACGAAGTTGGCATGTCAGGCGGGTATTGTCATATCGTTTTACGACTTGTCGAGACCGGTTTCCAGGCCACCGTTCAGCGCTGCACGGACGCATCCCTAACGGGATCGTCTCCGCCTGGGGGACAGCCTATCGAGACAAGACCGAGGGGTCCGTAGCCCGCAACCTCCGGGTACGACCTCATCGAAGCAGCCGTTAACGCCGCTCGAAACGTTCAGGTGAAGGGTCAGGTGCATATGACGCCCAAGCGCGTCGGGTTATACAACCCCGCGTTCGAGCACGATTCGTGCGGGGTAGCCATGGTCGTCGATATGCACGGCCGTCGTAGCCGCGACATTGTGGACAAGGCAATCACCGCGCTGCTCAACCTCGAACATCGCGGTGCTCAGGGCGCCGAGCCTCGCAGCGGTGACGGCGCCGGCATCCTGATTCAGGTACCGGATGAGTTCCTGCGTGCCGTCGTCGACTTCGAGCTGCCCCCGGCGGGCAGCTACGCCACCGGCATCGCCTTCCTGCCGCAGTCGTCCAAGGACGCCGCGGCGGCCTGCGATGCGGTGGAGAAGATCGCCGAAGCCGAGGGCCTGACGGTGCTGGGCTGGCGCAACGTGCCCATCGACGACTCCTCACTGGGCGCGCTGTCGCGTGACGCGATGCCGACGTTCCGGCAGGTGTTCCTGGCCGGCGCGTCGGACATGACGCTGGAGCGCCGGTGCTATCTGGTCCGCAAGCGTGCCGAACACGAACTCGGCACCAAGGGCCCCGGTCAGGACGGTCCCGGGCGCGAAACCGTTTACTTCCCAAGCCTTTCCGGTCAGACCCTGGTCTACAAGGGCATGCTGACCACCCCGCAGCTGAAGGCGTTCTACCTTGACCTGCAGGACGATCGGCTGACCAGTGCGCTGGGCATCGTGCACTCCCGGTTCTCCACCAACACCTTCCCGTCCTGGCCGCTGGCCCACCCGTTCCGTCGGGTCGCGCACAACGGTGAGATCAACACCGTCACCGGCAACGAGAACTGGATGCGGGCCCGCGAGGCGTTGATCAAGACCGACGTCTTCGGCTCGGAAGCCGACGTGGAAAAGCTGTTCCCGATCTGTACCCCGGGCGCCTCCGACACCGCGCGGTTCGACGAGGCGCTCGAACTGCTGCACCTCGGTGGCCGCAGCCTGGCCCACGCGGTGCTGATGATGATTCCCGAGGCATGGGAACGCAACGAGTCCATGGATCCGGCGCGGCGGGCCTTCTACCAGTACCACGCCTCGTTGATGGAGCCCTGGGACGGGCCCGCGTCGATCACCTTCACCGACGGCACGATCGTGGGCGCCGTGCTCGACCGAAACGGCCTGCGCCCGTCGCGGATCTGGGTGACCGAAGACGGTCTGGTGGTGATGGCCTCCGAGGCCGGCGTCCTGGACTTGGACCCCGCCACGGTGGTGCGCCGGATGCGGCTGCAGCCCGGCCGGATGTTCCTGGTGGACACGACGCAGGGGCGCATCGTCTCCGACGAGGAGATCAAGGTCGAACTCGCGGCCGAGCACCCGTACCAGGAATGGCTCGACCGGAACCTGGTTCCCCTCGAGAAGTTGCCGCAGGGCGACTACGTGCGGATGCCGCATGATCGACTCATCAAGCGGCAGTTGACATTCGGCTACACCTATGAAGAGCTCAACCTGTTGGTTGCGCCGATGGTGCGCACCGGCGCCGAGCCGATCGGCTCGATGGGCACCGACACCCCGGTCGCGGTCCTGTCGCAGCGGCCGCGGATGCTCTACGACTACTTCCAGCAGCTCTTCGCGCAGGTGACCAACCCCCCGTTGGACGCCATCCGCGAGGAGGTGGTGACCAGCCTGCAGGGCACCACCGGCGGCGAGTGTGACCTGCTGACGCCGACCGAGAACTCCTGTCACCAGATCATGTTGCAGCAACCGATTCTGCGTAATCACGAGCTGGCCAAGCTGATCAACCTCAATCCCGACGATGAGGTCAACGGGCGTCCGCATGGCATGCGGTCCAAGGTGATTCGCTGCCTGTACCCGGTCGCCGAGGGCGGCGCAGGATTGGCCGCGGCGCTCGATGACGTGCGCGCCCAGGCGTCGGCCGCGATCACCGACGGCGCGCGCCTGATCATCCTGTCGGACCGCGAGTCCGACGAGCGGATGGCGCCCATCCCGTCGCTGCTCGCCGTTGCCGGTGTGCACCACCACCTGGTGCGCGACCGGACGCGCACCCAGGTGGGCCTGGTCGTCGAGAGCGGTGACGCCCGCGAGGTGCACCACATGGCGATGCTGATCGGTTGCGGGGCGGCGGCGATCAACCCCTACCTGGCGTTCGAGTCGATCGAGGACATGCTCGACCGCGGCGCGATCGACGGCTTCGCCGACCGGCAGGAGCGCGAGAAGGCTTTGAACAACTACGTCAAGGCCGCGGGCAAGGGCGTGCTCAAAGTGATGTCCAAGATGGGCATCTCGACGCTGGCCTCCTACACCGGCGCGCAGCTGTTCCAGGCCGTCGGCGTTTCCGAGGACGTGCTCGACGAGTACTTCACCGGGCTGAGCTGCCCGATCGGCGGGATCACCCTGGAGGACATCGCCGCCGACGTCGCCACCCGCCACCGGCTGGCCTACCTGGACCGCCGGGACGAGCGCGCGCACCGCGAGCTCGAGGTGGGCGGCGAGTACCAGTGGCGCCGCGAGGGTGAGTACCACCTGTTCAACCCGGAGACCGTGTTCAAGCTGCAGCACTCGACGCGCACCGGCCAGTACAAGATCTTCAAGGACTACACCCGCCTGGTCGACGACCAGAGCGAGCGGATGGCCTCGTTGCGCGGCCTGCTCAAATTCCGTGGCGGAGTGCGTCCCCCGATTCCGCTGGAAGAAGTCGAGCCGGCCAGCGAGATCGTCAAGCGCTTCTCCACCGGTGCGATGAGCTACGGCTCGATCTCCGCCGAAGCGCACGAGACGCTCGCGATCGCGATGAACCGTCTGGGCGGGCGATCCAACAGTGGCGAGGGCGGCGAGGACGTCAAGCGTTTCGACCGCGACCCCAACGGGGACTGGCGGCGCAGCGCGATCAAGCAGGTCGCCTCCGCGCGCTTCGGCGTCACGTCGCACTACCTGACCAACTGCACCGACATCCAGATCAAAATGGCGCAGGGCGCGAAACCCGGTGAGGGAGGCCAACTTCCCGGCCACAAGGTCTACCCGTGGGTTGCCGAGGTGCGGCATTCCACGCCCGGTGTCGGGCTCATCTCGCCGCCGCCGCACCACGACATCTACTCCATCGAGGATCTCGCACAGCTGATCCACGACCTGAAGAACGCCAACCCGTCCGCGCGGGTGCACGTCAAGCTGGTCTCCGAGAACGGCGTCGGCACGGTTGCCGCCGGTGTCTCCAAGGCGCACGCGGACGTGGTGTTGATCTCCGGTCACGACGGTGGCACCGGCGCGACGCCGCTGACGTCGATGAAACACGCCGGTGCGCCGTGGGAGTTGGGCCTGGCCGAGACGCAGCAGACGTTGCTGCTCAACGGTTTACGTGATCGGATCGTGGTCCAGGTGGACGGCCAGCTCAAGACGGGCCGGGACGTGATGATCGCCGCGCTGCTCGGCGCCGAGGAATTCGGCTTCGCCACCGCACCGCTGGTGGTGGCCGGCTGCATCATGATGCGGGTGTGTCACCTGGACACCTGCCCGGTAGGCGTGGCCACCCAGAACCCGGTGCTGCGTGAGCGGTTCACCGGCAAGCCCGAATTCGTCGAGAACTTCTTCATGTTCATCGCCGAAGAGGTACGGGAGTACATGGCGCAGTTGGGTTTCCGTACCCTCAACGAGGCGGTCGGCCAGGTGGGGGCGCTGGACACCACCCTGGCTCGGGCGCACTGGAAGGCGCACAAGCTGGATCTCGCGCCGGTGCTGCACGAGCCGGAGTCGGCGTTCATGAACCAGGACCTCTACTGCAGCTCCCGGCAGGACCACGGCCTGGACAAGGCGCTGGACCAGCAGTTGATCGTGATGAGCCGTGAGGCACTCGATTCCGGCAAGCCGGTGCGGTTCTCCACCACGATCAGCAACGTCAACCGCACGGTGGGCACCATGCTCGGCCACGAGGTGACGAAAGCCTATGGCGGCCAGGGGCTTCCGGATGGGACCATCGACATCACCTTCGAGGGGTCCGCGGGCAACAGCTTCGGGGCCTTCGTGCCGAAGGGAATCACCTTGCGGGTCTACGGCGACGCCAACGACTACGTCGGCAAGGGTCTGTCCGGTGGCCGGATCGTGGTGCGTCCTTCCGACAACGTCCCGCAGGACTACGTGGCCGAGAACAACATCATCGGCGGCAACGTGATCCTGTTCGGTGCGACCAGCGGCGAGGCGTTCCTGCGCGGAGTGGTCGGCGAACGGTTCGCGGTCCGCAACTCCGGCGCCCACGCCGTCGTCGAGGGCGTGGGTGACCATGGATGCGAATACATGACGGGTGGTCGGGTCGTGATCCTCGGTCCGACCGGCCGCAACTTTGCGGCGGGAATGTCAGGCGGTGTGGCTTACGTGTACGACCCGGACGAGGAACTTCCGGACAACCTCAACATCGAGATGGTCGACACGGAGAGCCTGGACTCCGATGACGCCGAATTCCTGCACGGCATCATCCAGGCGCACGTCGACGCCACCGATTCCGCGGTCGGCCAGCGGATCCTGGCCGACTGGCGCTCCCAACAGCGCCACTTCGTCAAGGTGATGCCGCGCGACTACAAGAAGGTGTTGCAGGCGATCGCCCAGGCCGAGCGCGACGGCACCGACGTGGACAAGGCGATCATGGCGGCAGCACATGGCTGATCCGAGCGGCTTTCTCAAGTACACCCACCGGGAACTGCCGAAGCGTCGGCCCGTCCCGCTGCGGTTGAAGGACTGGCACGAGGTCTACGAGGACTTCGACGAGGACACCCTGCGCGAGCAGGCGACCCGTTGCATGGATTGCGGGATCCCGTTCTGCCACAACGGGTGTCCGCTGGGCAACCTCATCCCGGAGTGGAACGACCTGGTACGCAGGGGCCGTTGGCGCGACGCGATCGAACGGCTGCACGCCACCAACAACTTCCCGGACTTCACAGGGCGGCTGTGCCCGGCGCCGTGTGAACCGGCGTGTGTGCTCGGCATCAACCAGGACCCGGTGACGATCAAGCAGATCGAGCTGGAGATCATCGACCACGCCTTCGACGAAGGCTTCGTCGTGCCGCTGCCCCCGGACAAGCTGACGGGGAAGAAGGTCGCGGTGGTGGGCTCGGGCCCGGCCGGTTTGGCCGCAGCCCAGCAGCTGACCCGCGCCGGCCACACGGTCACTGTTTTCGAGCGGGCGGACCGCATCGGTGGGCTGCTGCGCTACGGCATTCCGGAATTCAAGATGGAGAAGCGGGTCCTCGATCGCCGCCTGGACCAGATGCGCGCCGAGGGAACCGAATTCCGGGCGGGCGTCAATGTCGGGGTGGACATCACCGCCGAGCAGTTGCGCGCCGACTTCGATGCGGTGGTGCTGGCCGGCGGCGCCACGGCTGGGCGGGACCTGCCCATCCCGGGACGCGACCTCGACGGCATCCACCAGGCGATGGAGTACCTGCCCTGGGGGAACCGGGTGCAGGAGGGCGACGACGTCCTGGGGCCCGACGGGCAACCTCCCATCACCGCGAAGGGCAAGAAGGTCGTCATCATCGGGGGCGGTGACACCGGCGCGGACTGCCTCGGCACCGCGCACCGGCAGGGCGCGACCATAGTGCACCAGTTCGAGATCATGCCGCGCCCGCCGGACACTCGCGCCGAATCGACCCCGTGGCCGACCTATCCGCTGATGTACCGGGTGTCGTCGGCGCACGAAGAGGGCGGTGAGCGGGTGTTCTCGGTGAACACCGAGCAGTTCATCGGCGAGGACGGTCACGTGACCGCGCTCAAGGCGCACGAGGTCACCATGCAGGACGGCAAGTTCGTCAAGGTCGAGGGTTCGGACTTCGAGCTCGAGGCCGACCTGGTGTTGCTGGCCATGGGGTTCGTCGGCCCGGAACGCGAGGGGCTGCTCACCGACCTCGAGGTGAAACTGACCGATCGCGGCAACGTGGCGCGCGGAGCCGACTTCGACACGTCGGTGCCCGGCGTGTTCGTGGCCGGGGACATGGGTCGCGGCCAGTCGTTGATCGTCTGGGCGATTGCTGAAGGCAGGGCCGCGGCCGCCGCCGTGGACCGGTACCTGATGGGCGCGACCGCGCTGCCCGCGCCGGTCAAGCCGACGGCCGTGCCGCTGCAGTAATCACACCAGTCACACCAGAAACACGCCGACAATCGTTGGGCGAGCCTGCCCTAGTTTGCCAGGGCGGGGGTGTCTAATGGACCGCTGTGGGCTTCATGCCACAGAGGCCCCGGCTGAACAGACCGTCGCAGGAGTGGTCACTGTGCATATGAATCCATTACCTCGATCGCGGGTGGGGCGAATGGCCTGGTCATGGCTGCGCCACCCGGTCAAAAGTCGCGAGTTTCCCGCCAAGCACGAACGTCTGGTTACGGCCGAGGATCTGCTGCTCTTCGGCGTGTGAACAGCCGACGCGGCCGCGTAAAACACTCGGGGGTTTGCTCAAAGCCGCTCATGGCGGCCGGCCCGCGATCAGCCGTCCAACAGCCCCGAATCGCGGATGGCCTCGGCCAGCGGTTCTAGAACGGCCGGGTCGTGCGGTGGGTTGATGTACAGGATGCCCAGGTCGAGCCCTTCGGCCGCCAGTCCCGCCGCCTGCTCGAGGACCTGCTGGTAATTTCGCTCCTCGTCCAGGCGCAGGTGGGCCGACAGCGTGATCTCCTTGGGGTCGCGGCCGATCTTCTCGCACTCCGCGGCCAGCACGTCGCGCTTGCGCGCGAACTCCTCCGGCGGGCCGCCGACGAAATTCCAGTGCTGCGCGTAGCGGGCGGTCAGGGGCAGCGTTCGTTTCTCCCCGCTGCCACCGATGCAGATCGGGGGGTGGGGGCGCTGCACGCCCTTGGGCTCGTTGCGGGCGCCCTTGAGCTGGTAGAACTTGCCGTCGAAGTCGGTGGTCTCCTGGCTGAGCAGGCTGATCAGCACCTGACACGCCTCCTCGAACCGATCGAAGCGTTCCCTCAGGCTGCCTAATTCGATGCCGTAGGCGCCCGACTCCTCCTCGTTCCACCCGGCGCCGATGCCCAGCTCGAGCCGGCCGCCGGAGATGATGTCGAGCGCGGCGGCCATGTTGGCCAGCAATGCCGGGTGCCGGTAATGGATCCCGGTGACCAGGGTGCCCAGCCGCAGTCGTTTGGTGGCCTGCGCCAGCGCGGTCAGCGTCGTCCAACCCTCCAGGCAGGGCCCGGTGCTGTCGGAGAAGATCGGATAGAAGTGGTCGAAGGTCCACCCGGACTCGAAGACGTCGATATCGTCGGCGGTCTGCCAGACGGCGAGCATGTCCGCCCAGGTGGTGTCTTGGGGTGAGGTCTTGAACGCGAATCGCATGGAATCCACGCTAGTCGATCTTTATGAAGGGCAACTAAACTCAGCGGAGCGATGAGCTACTCCCTCGGACTCGACACCAAGGTCACGCTGCTGGCGGCCGGCCTGATCTTTCTGCTGGCGCTGGTGCTCGGGGTGTGGAAGTACCGGCAGATCATGGCCGCGCCTGACCATCGCGCCCATCCCTACGTCGACATCGCACACCGGGCGGCGTTGCTCTACTCGTTCGCGACGCTGCTGCTGGCGGTCTTCGTCGAGCTCAGCGCGTGGCCGACGTGGGTCAACCTGAGCGCGGCCGGTGTGGTCGTCTTCTTCTTCGTCGGCGCCATCCTGAGCTACATCGGGCACGGGGCGCGGCGCGACACCGTCAACCAATTCGCGGACCCCGCAACGGGCACGGGGTTGGCGATGGCGTTGCTTATCGCCGGCGAGATCGGGGGCTTTTGCGTTCTGCTCGCCGGTTTCGTGGTCGGCCAACTGATGTGAACCGGCCGCTCGAGCCTCCCGGTGTGCTTGTGGGCGGTCATGCTCAGACCGCTCCCGCCGCCGCCTCGGCCCCGGATAGGCTCTGCGCCCATTGCAGGAGACTGGGTGCGTCGAGCTGAGGTTGAATTCCCGCGGTTCCCGCCAGGCCAGGTGAGCTGCTGAGCACGCCCGCCCCGGGGAGTGCGCCCGCCCCGGTTGACGCCGACGGTACGGCGGCGGCCGCGCTGATGGTGTATGGCTGCGCGAGGACGACGTTGCCGGTCGTGGAGACCACTCCGCTGACGATGTTGAGAGTTCCACCGTAGGTTTCCAATGCTCCTCCGGTGGACCCGACCCCGACCGTGACGATGCTGTCAGAGATCGTGACGCTATCGCCGGAAAAGGCCCCCATGCCGCAGATACTTTGCGCAGTGAGCGTCAAGCTGCTGCCGTTCTGGATGGTCAACGTCGCGCCATTGCCGATCATTTGCATCCAGCCGCCGTTGGTGAGGATCAATGTGCTGCCGGACTCGATGTTGATGGTGCAGCTGTAATTTACGTTGAAAGTGCCAGCGTCGATGATGAGGGAACTGCCGGCGCCGATATTGACGATGCCCCCTTGCGACGTCGTGTAGGTGCCGGGGCCGTATGTGCCGGGCCCGGTGATCTCGCCGGTGACGGCGGTGTTGGGGGAGGCTAGCTGGCGGGTCGCGTTGGTGCTGAGTTGCTGGGTCAGTGACTGGGTGCGGGCGCCGGTTGTGTTGCCCGCGGTCTGGGCAACCGAACGGGCCTGCGCGTCGCGCCCGGACTCGTTGGTGGTCTGGGGCGGTTCGTGAATCGGGGTCAGGGTGCTCGCGGGCGCCGATGCAGCGGCATAGGCATACATCGCGGTAGCGTCTTGGGCCCACATCTCCATGTACTGGGCTTCGGTGGCTGCGATCGCCGGGGTGTTCTGCCCGAGAAAGTTGGTCGCGATCAACGCCATCAACTGCGCCCGGTTGGCCGCAATCACCGGCGGGGGCACCGTCATCGCGAACGCGGCCTCGTAGGCCGCCGCCGCCTCGTACGCTTGGGCCGCGGTGCGCGCTGCCGCAATCCCACTGGCCTGCAACCACGCCACGAACGGTGTGGCCGCGGCCGCCATCCTCGTCGCCGACGGACCAAACCACCGCCCGGTAAGCCCCGACACCTCCGCCGAGTAGCCGCTGGCGGCGGACTCCAACTGCGCAGCCAACGCATCCCAGGCCACCGCGGCCGCCAGCATCGGTCCCGAGCCCGGCCCGGCATACATCCGCCCGGAATTCACCTCAGGGGGCAGCAACCCATAATCCACGACGACGTCTCCGTTCCCTCGGCGCGATCCTTAGCCGAACGTACGTTTAGCTCAGCTAGTTATACGCATGTCGGATTAACTGTGAGCGACAGCTCGCTGAAGTTTCTTGGCACCGGAATCATCTGTGGCGCAACAGCATCGGCCATGCAGAAGTCCGAGGGCGACCCCGAGCAAGCGGGTGACGCTCGTCTAGGGGATTGTGGCGGTCGCCTGCGCCGCCCGGCTGCGCCCCGCTTGCAGTCACCGCGCGGGCACACTGGAACCATGGATCCCGTTGACGCTTTGCGGCAGATCGCCTACTACAAGGACCGCAGCCGCCACGATCCCCGGCGGGTTATGGCGTATCGCAACGCCGCCGACATCATCGAGGGTCTCGACGACGCGGCGCGGGAGCGGCACGGCCAGGCCAACAGCTGGCAGTCGTTGCCCGGGATCGGGCCCAAAACCGCGAAGGTGATCGACCAGGCCTGGTCGGGCCGCGAGCCCGATGTCCTCGTCGAATTGCGTTCCACCGCAGAGGATCTCGGCGGCGGTGACATCCGTGCCGCGTTGCGCGGCGACCTGCATCTGCATTCGAACTGGTCCGACGGGTCCGCTCCGATCGACGAGATGATGGCGACCGCGTCCGCGCTGGGGCATGAGTACTGTGCGCTGACCGACCATTCGCCGCGGCTGACGATCGCCAACGGGCTGTCGCCGGAACGGCTGCGCGCCCAGCTCGACGTGATCGACAGGCTGCGTGACCAGTTCGCCCCGATGCGCATCCTGACCGGGATCGAGGTGGACATCCTCGAAGACGGCAGCCTCGACCAGGAGCCCGAGCTGCTCGAGCGCCTCGACGTCGTCGTGGCCAGCGTGCATTCGAAGCTGTCGATGGATGCCGCGGCGATGACGCGGCGCATGGTGCGGGCCGTGTCCAATCCCCATGCCGACGTCTTGGGCCACTGCACCGGCCGGCTGGTCTCCGGAAACCGGGGCATCCGGCCGGAGTCGAAGTTCGACGCGGAAGCGGTGTTCACCGCCTGCCGCGAGCACGGGACCGCGGTGGAGATCAATTCGCGGCCCGAACGGCGCGACCCGCCGACCCGCCTGCTCAAGTTGGCACTGGACATCGGCTGCGTGTTCAGCATCAACACCGACGCACACGCGCCCGGCCAGCTCGACTTTCTGGGCTACGGCGCTCAGCGTGCCGTGGACAACGGCGTGCCCGTCGACCGGATCGTCAACGCCTGGCCGGCCGACAAGCTGCTGGAGTGGGCGGGCTCGAATTGAGCCGGCTCAGACCCGCACGGCTTCCTCGGCATCGGGAACCGGTTCGTCTTTGCGGCCAGCACCATGCAGCACGTTGGCCCCGGCGACGGCCGCGCAGGTCGCGGCCGGAATGAGCAACGCGTAACCGCCCAACTCGGCGCCAAACACGATCCCGGCCACGCCCCCTCCCAGAAACAATAGGAGCGTCGTCACCAGAATCGCGGCATTCCATTTCTTGATGCCGTGTTGCCGACTGCGGCCGAGCATCAGCCCGAGGTCGGTGACCGTCCCGGTGAAGTGGGTGGTGCGGATCGCCATCCCGCGGAAGCTCGAGGTCATCCCGTTCTGGAGACCGAGGGCCGCGGCGGCCAGCAGCGCCTGCACCGCGGTTAGCTCGACTCCTAGCGCATTGATCTGCCGCCTGACAAAGGTTTCCTCCACGCCGGCGGCGGCCAGCACCAGGAGGGCTGCCTCGGTGAGCAGCACGAAGGCGTGCCGGCGGCCCGCGAGGGCTTCGGTGGGCGCGAGAACCGCCCCGGCCACCGTCGCGCCCATCAGGAAGCCCAGAAAGATCGCACCGAGCACGTGGCCTTCATAGAGCCACGGGTTGGCCGTGTTCATGCCCAACTGCGTGGTGATCGCGGTGAGGTTACCGACCGGCAAGGCCAGGATCAGGAGCGCGACCGCGTTGACGAAACCCGCTGACAACGCCAATACAGCGCTGTAACCGAGCAGGATGCCTTCGCGGGGCGGGCCGCTTGCGCGGGCCTTGTCCGGCGGCATCGTGTTCAGTTACTCACTTTCGAGGTCGGGTTTTCCCCAGCCTAGTTAGCGGGGCTTCGGACGCGCCACGGGCGAAGACCGTCTCACATCAACCTCAAATCATTGAAAACATTTGCGGCGTAGGAGAATTCGAAACGAGGTGCAAACCGCTCAGTCGGGTAGGTGCGGCATCTCCAGCCCGGGGTCGCGGCCCACGAGCACCGCGGGCGTCAGCGCGGATTTGCCGTAGCGATCGCGCACCCGGTCGATCGCCGCATCGATCGCGAGCCGGTGCTCGTCGTTGTCGAAGGGGAGCGTCAGCTGCTGGGCGCCGCTTCGGTCGATGCCCGACACCGCGAAGCCGACCAGCGTGAGCCCGCGCTGGGCGATCAGTGGCGCGGCCGCCGCTACCAGCTGGCGCGCGGCGGCCAGGACCGGCTGCGTCGAGGACGTCGCCCACGGCAGCGTCCGCGACCGCGTCACCCGGCCGAAGTTGTCGAACCGTAGGCGCAGCGTCACCGTGCGCCCGGTGCGTCCGGCGACGCGCATCCGGCTGGTGATGCGGTCGATCAGGTTGACCACCACCGCGTCGACCTCGGCGGGTGACATCGTGTTGCCGGCGCGGCCCAGCGCGCGCTGCGCGCCCACCGACCGGCGACGCGCTCCGGTGGTCACCCGCCGGCGGTCGATGTTGCGGGACAGGGCGAACAGCTGGCGGCCCATCGCGCAGCCCAGCAGCGACGCCAGCGTCGATTCGCTCAGCTCGGCGACGTCGGCGACCGTCACCAGCCCGTGGGCGTGGAGTTTGTCTGCCGTCTTGGCGCCCACACCCCACAGCCGCCGCACCGGCAGCGGGTGCAGGAAGGCCAGCTCCCGGTCGGGCGGGACCAGCAACAGCCCGTCCGGCTTGGCCTCCTGGCTGGCGACCTTGGCGAGGAACTTGGTCCGGGCGACGCCCACGGTGATGGGCAGCCCGACCCGCTCTCGCACGTCGGCACGCAGCCGTGCGGCGATCTGGACCGGTGTCCCCGAAACCCGGCGCAGCCCGCCGACGTCGAGGAACGCCTCGTCCACCGAGAGCGGCTCAACGATCGGTGTGCAGTCGCGGAACACCTCGAAGACCGCCTCGCTGGCGCGGCTGTAAGCCCGCATCCGCGGCGGCACCACCACGGCGTGCGGGCACAGCCGTCGCGCCTGGCCGCCGCCCATCGCGGTGCGCACACCGTAGGCCTTCGCCTCGTAGCTGGCGGCGAGCACCACCCCACCCCCGACGATCACGGGGCGGCCCCGCAACGTCGGGTCGTCGCGCTGTTCGACGGACGCGTAGAAGGAATCCAGGTCCGCGTGCAGGATGGACGCGTCGCACCGCACGAACATATGTTCGCACGGGTGGGTGACGCCATCCAATGGTGGCGACCCGCTTCGCCCGGCTACGCCGCGCTTGCGATCGCCACGTTCCGATGGTGGCGACCCGCTTCGCCCGGCTACGCCGCGCTTGCGATCGCCACGTTCCGATGGTGGCGACCCGCTTCGCCCGGCTACGCCGCGCTTGCGATCGCCACCTAGCCGGTTTCGCCGTAGATGCTCGTCACCCAGATGTGGGTGAGGGTGTCGACGACCCGGTCCTCGTCGACCGCCGGCGTCTCGGCGGACAACGCGGCCATCATCGTGCGCTCGTTCATCTGGTTCAGTGAGGTCGCCAGGTCCGCCGCCGGAATCGTCTCCGGGGCGGCGCCGCGAGCGCGTTCCGCGGTGATCATGGCCGCCGTCTGATCGATCCACTTCTGCATGAACCCCAACCACACGACCCGCAACTCGGAGCTCGTCGCCAAGGCCTCGGTGGCGGCGCGGGCCAGCCGGCGGTGCGAACTGAACGCCTTGTAGAACGCCTTGATGCCGTTACGCCACACCCGGCGCGGATCCTCCGGCAGCCGTTGGACGGCCCCGTCGAACTCGGAGTCGGCGCGCGCGATCACCGGCTCCAGCAGGGAGAGCAGCACTGCTTCCTTGGACTTGAAATAGAAGTAGAACGTCGGGCGCGACAACCCCGCCCCTTTGGCCAGGTCGTCGACGGAGATGTCGGTGAACGAGCGCTGCTCCAGCAGCCGTTCGGCGGTCGCCAGGATCGCCTGTTCACGGTCGTCGCCGGAGGGGCGGATGGCGCGGCGGCCACGCAGGGCACGGGTCTGGCCGGCGGTAGTCACGCCCGTTACTTTACACAGCGTCGAAAGTTTCGACACAGCGTTGACTCAATCGACAGCACGTTGATAGCGTGGCCGCATGAGTGAGCACCTTGACGTGATCATCGTGGGCGCCGGCATCTCCGGGATCAGCGCGGCGTGGCACCTGCAGGAGCGCTGCCCGACCAAGAGCTACGCGATCCTCGAACGCCGCGACGACCTGGGCGGCACCTGGGACCTGTTCAAATACCCGGGCATCCGGTCGGACTCTGACATGTTCACCCTCGGGTTCCGGTTCAAGCCCTGGCGCTCGGCGCAGTCGATCGCCGAGGGCGCCGACATCAAGAACTACATCAAGGAGGCCGCGGTCGAGAACAAGATCGACCGGCACATCCGCTACCGCCAGCGCGTCGTCGCCGCCGATTGGTCCGACGCCGAGAACCGCTGGACCCTGATCGTCGAATCCGATGGCGACCAGCGCGAGCTGACGTGTTCGTTCCTGTTCGCCTGCACCGGCTACTACAACTACGACGAGGGATATTCGCCGATCTTCCCCGGCGCCGAGGACTTCGAGGGCAGGATCGTCCACCCGCAGCACTGGCCGGAGGACCTCGACTACACCGGCAAGAAGATCATCGTCATCGGCTCCGGAGCCACCGCGATCACGCTGATCCCGGCGCTGGTGAACACCGGCTCTGGCCACGTCACGATGCTGCAGCGCTCGCCGACGTACATCGGCTCGCTGCCCGGGATCGACCCGTTCGCCGAGCAGGCCAACCGGTTGCTGCCGGGCCGGCTGGCGCACATCGCGAATCGCTGGAAGGCCATCGCGTTCAGCACCTTCCAGTACCAGCTGTCGAGGAAGCGCCCGGCCTACATGCGCAAGACGTTGATGACCATGGCCAAGCGGCGCCTGCCGGAGGGCTACGACGTCGAAAAGCACTTCGGTCCGCGGTACAACGTGTGGGATCAGCGGCTGTGCCTGGCCCCCGACGGCGATTTCTTCCGCACCATCCGGCACGGCAAGGCCGACGTCGTCACCGACACCATCGACCGGTTCACCAAGACGGGGATCAGGCTCACCTCGGGCGAGGAACTGCAGGCCGACATCATCATCACCGCAACGGGATTGAACATGCAGTTACTGGGCGGGGTGCGGCCCACCCGAAACGGGGAGCCGATCGAGCTGACATCGTTGATGACCTACAAGGGCCTGATGTTCTCCGGCGTGCCCAACTTCGCGATCACCTTCGGCTACACCAACGCGTCGTGGACCCTCAAGGCCGACCTGGTCTCCGAGTTCGTCTGCCGGCTGCTGAACTACATGGACGACAAGGGATTTGACTTCGTTGAGCCGCAGCACCCCGGCGCCGACGTCGACGAACTGCCGTTCATGGACTTCAACCCTGGCTATTTCCAGCGCTCGATGCACCTGCTGCCCAAGTCGGGGTCGCGCGCCCCATGGCGGCTCAAGCAGAACTACCTCTTCGACATGCGCACCATCCGGCGCGGCAAGGTTGACGACGAGGGCCTGCGATTCGCGAAAAAGCGTGCGCCGGTTGCGGTTTAGGGCTTGACGGCGACGATGCCGTCGTCGTCGCTGTAGGCGATCTCACCCGGGACGAACGTCACCCCACCCAGCGTGACCTCGACGTCGCGCTCGCCGGCTCCGGTCTTGCTGCTCTTGCGGGGGTTGGTGCCCAGCGCCTTGATGCCGATGTCGAGGCCACGCAGCGCGGCGGCGTCACGCACCGCGCCGTTGACGATGAGGCCGGCCCAGCCGTTGGCGCGGGCCAGCTCGGCGATGACGTCGCCGACCAGCGCCGAGTGCAGCGAGCCGCCGCCGTCGATCACCAGCACGCCGCCCGCACTCGGCTGGGACAGCACGGATTTCAGCAGCGCGTTGTCTTCGAAGCAGCGCACCGTGCTGATCGGCCCGGCGAATTGGTGGCGGCCACCGAACTGGCGGAATTGGACGTCGCAACTGCGTACGTCGGGTCCGATGTCGTCGACGAGGTCGGCGGTCGGCTGGAATGACACGGTCACGCCTGACACGGTAGCGGCTACGCGGGCGCTCAGTGGCGCCGCAGCTGCCGGATCAACAGGATCGCCAGCAGGCTGACGGCCAGGGCGACGATCAACGGCACCGGCGACTGGCTCAGGACCGAACCGCGAACGTCGGGGGAAACCGGGTTGTTGGCGGCATCGACTGTGGATTTTGCTTGTGCCGCAGCGTCTTTGGCGGCCGCGGTGAGATCGCCGTTGCTTTCGATTCGCTGCTGCACCTCAAGCGGTGGCTCGGCGGCCTTCGCGGGGGGCTGGACGGCTTTGGCGGGTGCCTTCTTCGCCGGTGCCTTCTTCGCCGGTGCCTTTTTGGCGGGCGCCTTTTTCGCAGGAGCTTTCTTGGCGGGAGCTTTCGCGGCCTTCTTGACCGCCTTGGCCGGAGGCTTCTTTTCCGGCGGCGGGGTCGATGCGCCGTCGGGTTCGCTGTTGGGTTGGTCCTGCGGGTCTGCCATGCGGCCGCTCCTTGAGCAATCTTTCAGTAGTTCTCTAGCCGACGCGGGTTCTTCGAACCCATCATGCCAGCACGGGTGCGGGCGCCTCGGCCGCCGGTCACGGTCGGCGCCGCAGCGCCCACACAGCGCCTCCGGCGACGAGCACCGCCGCCACCACGACGAACGGCCACACCGGGACCGCCGAGTCCCGGCCTCCGGCGTGGTCCCCGCCCGCCGGAGGCCCCGGAGTGCCGGTGCCCGGCACGGTCAGCCGGAACGACCAGGATCCGGAGACCACGTGACCGTCGGCGGAGGTCACCCGGTAATTGACGGTGTAGGTCCCGGCCGGCCCCAGCGGCCGCAGGCCGATGCCGACCACCGCGCCCCGCACCGTGGGGTCGCCGGCGGACCACACGTTGCCGTCGGGCCCGACGACGGTCATGGCCGCGAACGTGGTCTGCAGCTGTTCGTTGAAGGTAGCGCTGACCTGCTCGGGACCGGTCGTGAGGATCGCTTTGTCGGCCGGATCGGTGGAGACGCGAGCGGCGTGCGCCGATGCCGCCGGCGCCGTCAGGGTGGCGATCATCAGCAGGGCGCCGACGCATGCGGCGGCGGCCGCCAACCGCCTCATGTCCGTCGGCGGATCAGCGCAATGCAGACTCCCAGCGCGGCGAGGACCAGGGCCGCGCCGCCCAACAGTCGGGCGGTGTCGTCCGCGGATCTGGGCTGCGGCGGCGCGGTCGCCTGCTCGGTCGGCTGCCCGGGCGCCGGGTGGTGGTCGTGCGGCGCCACGGGTCCGGCGGCGAGTGCCAGCGTGGGCACGGGGTGTTCGGGTTCGCCGCCGCCGGGCTGCGGCGGCTGGTCCCACTTCACGACGGCTCCGTCCGAATAGGTCTGCGTGGCCGGGAAGCTGGCGGTCTCGGTGTCGGGCAGCTTCACCGAGATCCGGAACAGCGCGAATTGATCGGCCGCGATCCCGCCGCCCGGCGCGGCCGTCCACGTCACCGAGTGCACGGCGCCCGATGCCGCGTCGCGGTCGAGCTTGATCGTCCACCCCGGCATGCTCTCGGCCCGCGCCGAGGCCACGTCGGGCAGGGCGACACTCAGAGCGGTGGTTAGCGCGCCCGTGTTGGATTCGTTGGGGACCTGAAAGGTGACGACTGCCATGGCGCCGCGCACCGCGTCGTCGCTGCTGGCGTGGACGTGTGCCCCGGCCGCCGGAAGGTGGGCCGCAGAGGCCAGGTAGAGGGCGACGGCGGCGGCCACCGCGATCGGGAGGCGGGCCAGCCTCGACAGTCTGCGCGGGCGCATCCGTGCGTCAGCTCAGCCCGAGCCGGGCCATCAGGTCCGCCTCGATGCCGTCGAGCTGCGACGAGATCGCGGCGTGGGCCGCCCGGCGTCGCGCGGCCGGCATGTTCTCCGCGGCGGTGACGGCCGCCGACAGGTCGGTGAGCCGCTCGGTGATGGCCGCTACGAACTGTTTGGTTTCGGCGTCCTTGGGCTTCTTGTCCTGCACGGCCCGCAGCGACTTCTCCGCTCCGGCGATCCGGGCGGACAGCTGCGCGCCGTGGCCGGAGAACTGCCCGATCTGGGCGAGAGGTATCCCGAGTCGATCCGCGCGGCGCTGATCGATCAGCGCACGCGCCGAGACCGCGCCGCGATAGATGACCGGCGTGAGGACCGGCGCAAGCAACCGGGACACGGTCAGCGCCCGCCTGATGCGCGCCGGCGAAAAGATCTTGCCCTCGCGCGCCGCTTTGAGTTCGGCCTCGGCGACCTTCAACGCGGTCCGGTCGCTGTCCCGTTGGGCCTTGATCTGCGCCCTGAGGGCCTTGGCCTCCGCACGTTGGGCCGCCTTGTAACGGCGGGTCTCGTTCCTGGCGGCGAGCTTGGCCTCCAGCTTCGCGCGGGCCTTGATCGCACGGGCTTCGGCGCGACGCGTCGCGCGACTCTTTCGCTTGCGGAACAGGCCCATACCCGGCCGCCTCCCCGGTCTCTCGTGGACTATCGCTTTCGCGCGTGCGCGATCCGTGAGCCAACCCTAATCGGAATGGGCGGGCGGGAGCCCTCCAGGTAGGGGCTGGCCAGCCGAGTGCGGGCGCGGGCTCGCGCTATGCGTCCAAGTGCTCCGCGCGGCGCAGCTCGTTGACCCGCTGCATGACCTCGTGCTGGGCCTCGGGGGATAACTCGGATGCGCGCAGGGCAATGCGGCGCACCCCGTCATCGCGAATCGTGGCCAGGAACGACAGCTCCTTGTCGAGCTTCTCGTAGTACTCGTCGTCGGTGAAGTAAGCCGGCTTGATGCGGAAGAAGTTGGCCAATGCGGCCATCGTCGCCGCCGACGGGTTGGTGCGGTTGCCCGACCGCAACTGCGAGAGGTACGGAGCCGACATCGTGACGCCCTCAGCCTTGAGCGCCGCGATCACTTCCGCGGAGGTGTGCGGCCCGCGTCCGGGCGGATACACCGTGTCGAACAGGCGGTTCAGGCGAGCAGCGAACGTCGTGCTCATTGGATATGACCTCCACTTGGCTGTAGAAGTGAACTATTACCTAGGTGTATTTGCTGATCATGGTAGCGAGGGTTGGTGTACCTAACCAGGTGCAAACCCCCACGTATTCGGGCCGGGCGTAGCTGTAGCTTGCCGGTGCCACACTTGACGAGCGTCTAACTGATTCGCTGGGGTGTCCACTAAATCTGCGAAACTCACAGGTTATCCGCAGAATCCGGCCTTCCGGCCAAGGTGGCGGGGCGGCGGCGCCGCGCTCGGCGAAGTGTAGAATGCGGACGTGCTGGGCAGGCGCACCGCAACGGGGCAGCAATTTATGCTTGCTTAACGCCTTATTTGCTGTCGGGTCCTTACCGCGCCCGGAATTCGGCGCGTGTGGCCGTGTCGGGGATGTGAATCGGCGTTCGTCGCGCGGTATCAGCCGCCGACTGCCGGCCGGGCCACGCGGGGTGGCGTGCGCGAAGCGGCCGACCTGACCGCGACCCCTTCAGACCGACCGGACCGGCACGCGGGACGGGCGGTAGTGCGAGCACCGGGTCGAACGATTACGCGGCAAGCAGCATCGCCAGAATCGCGGTGTCCGGGTGGGAGATGGGGTCCACGCCGACTCGGCTCACCATGGACGTGATGGTCCCGTCCGCCTCGGCCTCCACCCAGGCCGCCCGATGCTCGAGTCCCAGATACGGCAACCCGGGCAGCAGGACGCATCCCGACGCCGCGCCGCTGCATTCCGGCAGGGAAGGGGTGGTCTCCGAGGGGGGATGCAACATCAGCAGCGCCGGGGGCTGGTGATCGGCGAAATAGCCTGGCTGGATTGCCGATTCACCGAAGACGGTGCCCTCGGCGAGCACCAGGCCGACGGTGCCCGGCTCGGGGGCGTCGGGTAACTCCTCCCGGGCGCCGAACACCGTTGTCGTGGAGAGCAATCCGGGAAGTGACGCCACCCTGACCGCGACCATCAGCAACTGGGCCCACTCTTTGGTCGAATCGGGCCAACGCCCGGAGATCACAAACCCTTTCAGGGCACCACGAGCATGGAAAGGGGAAACCCCTATCGGGCGGTCAGACCCAGTCTCCATTTTCGACCTCCGCGCGACGCCTCCATCCGATTAACCACACTGGTAGCTCGAATGATTAAGCATGCCTGCGGGTTCGGCGCCGTGCAACCCGACACGGCCAGTGGCGCACATGTTCTCGGAATGCCCGATTTCTCGCCGGACAAACGACAGGGGCGCCGCGCATGCCGCGCGACGCCCCTGCCGATCGAGGTGGACTCAGCCGAAGATCAACCCGCCGGTCTTCGACGTGGCCGCCGCGTACCGCTTCTGCACGTCGGCCCAGTTGACGACGTTCCAGAACGCCTTGACGTAGTCCGCCTTGACGTTCTTGTACTGCAGGTAGAAGGCGTGCTCCCACATGTCGACCTGCAACAGCGGAATGATGCCGAGCGGGACATTGGCCTGCTGGTCATACAGCTGGAAGGTGAGCAGTCGATCGCCGAGCGTGTCATAGCCCAGCACCGCCCAGCCCGAACCCTGAAGGCCATTGGCGGCCGCGCTGAACTGGGCGCGGAACTTGTCGAACGACCCGAACTGGTCGTCGATCGCGGCGGCCAGGTCGCCGGTGGGCTTGTCGCCGCCGTCCGGCGACAGATTCTTCCACCAGATCGAGTGGTTGACGTGGCCGCCGAGATGAAACGCAAGGTTCTTTTCGTTCAGGAAGATCGCGGCGTGGTCGTCGTTGGCGCGCGCCTCTTCGAGTTTGGCAACGGCGTCGTTCACGCCCTTGACGTACGTGGCGTGGTGCTTAGTGTGATGGATCTCGTTGATCTGACCCGAGATGTGCGGTTCCAACGCTGCATAGTCCCAGTCCAAATCGGGCAGGGTGTATTCAGCCACGGCGTTCCTTTCTTCGATTGTCTACTAACGCTCATTCGCGCGGGCCTGCCACGCGGCGGCCAGCCGTAGACAACCCTGCTCCATGACTGCACGGACCGCAAGAATGGCTATCAGCCCCGAAGGCGGATACCCGCTCGGCGGCGAATCAAGACAGTTGGGATCAAGACAAAACGATGAGGGCGAGGACCGCCAGCAGCGCGAGGGCGATCAGCCCGGCACGTAAGGCGGCGACGCTGTAGCTGTGGTTCCACGCGGGCGAGCCGGAGTACGACCTCGAGGGGGCCGGTGAACCCGGACCGAACGAATGCGTGGCCATCAATCGCCTTTCACCCGCTCCTCACCCCGCGACAGTGAGGTGAGTCACAAACAATTTTTCGCGAACGCGATCATAACGCCTCAGGGCGGGCTTGGAAAACGACGCACTGAACTGCGGGTTGGCGCAGGTGATCGGCCGCAGAATGTGACCGGCGGTCACTCGCGCTGCGCTTCGGGTGCTTAGCAAGGCAACCCATTTCGCTCGACGGCGGTGGCGGGCTGTCCATGGCAAGACAAAAAGACCGCGGTGTTATCCACATGTCGAACCACGGCTAGCCGGTAGTGCTGTAGTAATGCTTCCCTTACCCACCGTCCGCGTGTGGATAAACCTGTGGAAACTGTGGATAGCCACGGGCGTTGGGTAGATAGCCGACTGGGCTCAGCTCGGCCGGGCCGCCGCGTCCCGCGGCGCGCATCGTCGCGAGGCTAGGCTAGTCCGGTGATCCAGGTGTGCTCCCAATGCGGCACGCGGTGGAACGTGCGCGAGCGGCAACGCGAGTGGTGTCCCCGCTGTCGGGGAGCGCTGATGGCGCCCTTGGCGGACGCGCCGGCGCCCGACCCGCGGTGGGGCGCAACCAACGCCGCGCCGGCGCCACGGCCGTCCGCGCCGCCGAGTTGGCAGCGCACCCCGCCGCGGCTGCCCCCGGGCTTCCGCTGGATAGCGGTGCGCCCGGGCGCCGCTCCGCCCACCAGGCGCGGACGGCGTCCGCTCGGCCCCACGCCGCGTTATGCCGTGATCCCGCGCTGGGGCCTGGCCGACCGCATCGAGCCAACGCCGGCGGCCGCCCAAACCGGGGCGCACGCGCCGTCGGCGCCGAGGATCCGCACCACGCTGTTCGTCAGCGTCCTCACCCTCGGCATAGCCGCCCTGGTCTACGCGGTGCGGTACGTGCTGTTGATCATCAATCGGAACACCTTGTTGAACTCCTGGGTCGCCGCCGGGGCGGACTGGCTCGGCATCCTGGCCAGCGTCGCCGCGATCGCGGCGGTGTTTACTTCCGGCGTGATGCTGATCCGCTGGCTGATCGCCCGCCGCGCCGCCGTGTTCGCGCACCACGGTCTGCCCGAGCCGCGGTCCACCCGAACGCTGTGGGCGGGGTGCATCGTGCCGCTGGCCAATCTGTTGTGGGCGCCGGTCTACGTCATCGAGCTGGCGATCCTGGAAGAGCACTACGGCCGGATACGTCGACCCATCGTCCAGTGGTGGATCGCGTGGGTCGCCAGCTACCTGGTCTCCGTCTTCGCCATGGCGACCAGCTTCGCCAGGGATGCCCAGGGCATCGCCAACAACACGATGACGATGGTTTTCGCCTACCTGCTCGCCGCACTCACCGTGGCCGCCGCGGCCCGGGTCTTCGAGGACTTCGAGCGCAAACCGGTCGAGCGGCCCGCGCACCGCTGGGTCGTGGTCTCCAACGACTCGGCGCCGACATCGCGCCCGGTTGAGCTGGAGGGTCAGGAAGCGGCAGCATTAGGCGTATGACGTGGGCCGAGGAGGTGCTCGCCGGGCACCCCTTTGTGGTAGCCCACCGCGGCGCGTCGGCCGCCAGGCCCGAACACACGCTGGCCGCCTATGACCTCGCGCTCAAGGAAGGCGCCGACGGCGTGGAATGCGACGTGCGCCTGACCCGCGACGGCCACCTGGTGTGTGTCCACGATCGCCGGCTGGACCGGACCTCGACCGGGGCCGGCTTGGTCAGCACGATGACCCTTGCCGAGCTGCGCGAGCTCGAGTACGGGGCGTGGCACGACAGCTGGCGCGAAGACGGCACCCACGGTGACACCAGCCTGCTGACACTGGACGCCCTGGTCTCGCTCGTTCTGGACTGGCGGCGGCCGGTCAAGCTGTTCATCGAGACCAAGCACCCGGTCCGCTACGGCTCGCTGGTGGAAACCAAGCTGCTGGCGCTGCTGCACCGGTTCGGCATCGCCGCCCCTCCCTCCGCCGACCGGTCCCGCGCGGTGGTGATGTCGTTCTCGGCGGCCGCGGTCTGGCGGATCCGGCGGGCCGCCCCGCTGCTGCCGACCGTGCTGCTCGGCAGGACCGCGCGCTACTTGACCAGCGGCGCGGCCACCGCCGTCGGCGCCACCGCCGTCGGGCCGTCGCTGGCGACGTTGAAGGAATATCCCCAGCTCGCGGACCGCGCGATCGCCCAGGGCCGGGCCGTGTACTGCTGGAATGTCGACGAGTATGACGATCTCGACTTCTGCCGCGATGTCGGGGTGGCGTGGCTCGCCACCCACCACCCGGGCCGGACGAAGGCCTATCTGCAGAACGGCCGCGGCGGCGAGGGGTGCGACTAGTCCGGCGGAGCCGTCGGCACGGGCGCGTCGGAGGCCAGCGCCTCGAACAACCGGCTGGCCTCGTCGTGGTTCCACACCACTACCGATCCGGCGTCGCCGTTGGTGAACTCCCCGATCGGGACGGTCATGGCGGTGGGGGAGCCGTGCAGTCCCCAGCCGAGGCGGGCCAGGTCCCAGACATGGTCGCCGCGGTCAACGGTCAGGGCGTCGGCGACCGCGCGCGGCACCGAGTACCAGCGCCACGGGTTCAGCCACACCGCGGGGCTGCCGGCTGCGCGCAGCAGCGCCGCGACGAATTGCCGCTGGTTGACCATCCGGTCCAGGTCGGCCCGCGGGGTGTCGCGCGTCCGGACGTATCCGAGGGCGTTGCGGCCGTTGAGCTTCTGGCAGCCGGCGGGCAGGTTGATCCCGGCCAAGGGGTCGTCAAGCGGAGCCGTCGGACACACCGTCACCCCGCCCAGCGCGTCGACCACGCCGGCGAACCCGCCGAATCCGATCTCGGCGTAGTGGTCGAGGCGCAACCCCGTGGCCTGTTCCACCGTCTGAACCAGCAAGCCGGCCCCGCCCATCGCGAAGGCGGCGTTGATCTTGTCCTTGCCGTGGCCGGGAATGGGGACGTAGGAGTCCCGCGGTATCGACACCATCGTCACCCGCCCGCCGGACCACAGCTCGGGCAGGTGTACCAGCAGGATGGTGTCGGTCCGGCTGCTGCCGATGTCACCGCCGGTGGCCAGGTTCTCCTGCTGCTCGGGGCTGAGGCCTTGGCGGCTGTCGGAGCCGACGAGCAGCCAGTTCGTCCCCCGGCCTGGTCCGGGGCGTCCCGGATAGTCGGTGAGAACGTCGTCGCGGTGCAGCCTGCTGTCGAACCACACGGCCCCGCATACCGCACCTATGCCGACCAGCAGGACGCCGATCACCAGGGTCGAGGCGAACGCCCGCGTCCAGCGGCGCCAGCCGCGCCTGCGACGTGGCCCCGGCGCGGTGGGCCGGGGCGGCGGGCCGGGCGGTTGTCGGGTGCGCGGCGCCGATGGGACAGGGCGCGGCGTCTGGGGTGCTGGAGGGGGTGGCGTCGGCCGACGCAGCGGCGTGGTCTGTTCGGCCGGTGTCGTGGGGTGGGCCCCGCGGCGAATCACCGGCGACGGTTCGGTACGCGGCTCGGGCCGCTGCGCTGGTCGATCGCCGTTCACCTGGTTAACGTACGCGGCCGGGTCGGCCCGACACGACCGGTTGGGCTACCGGCGGGCGTGCAGGCCGTTGATGAACGGACACCCCATCAGCACCCGGATGGCCTGGCTCAATCCGGTCATGTCGTCCACCGGCTTGTGGAAGGGCAGCCGGACGTCGTGGTCGCGGTCCTTGCCTTCGACGCGGAACCGCACGCCGTAGCGGTCGAGGCCGAGGGGGCGGACCTGCCCGCGACGCAACGGCGCCGGGAGCCGGGACACCAGCCGCGCAACCACGTCGCTGTGGGCGGTGTCCAAGTGCCACAGCAGGTTCGACTCGATCTCACAGAACGGGTCGGGCCGGGCCGCCAGGAGATCCTCGACGCTGACCGGCTCGGCGCCGGTGGCGTCGGTGACGACGACGGACGCGATCTCCAGCCGGACCAGCGTGTACCGGGGTTCCTGCCCGTCCGATGGCGCGCACCTCGGGGTGTCGACCTGGAGCAACGCCGGGTGTGGCCACTCGGCGGCGATCAGGTCGACCGTCTCGGCGACCTCGGCCGGGTGGAATTCGTGCAGACGCCCGCGCACCCACACCAGTGAGCGCACCGGCTCCCGCAGCGGCAGCGGCGCGTAGTCGGTCAACTCGAGCAGCGCCTGCGATCCTGCGACCCCGCGTTGGGGGTGGCCGTCGCTCTCACTCGGGAGCGCCAGCGCGAACGACCCGTCGGGCAGGAGGTGATGGATGGGCGTCACGACCGGGTCCTGGCGCGGGTGCGCGGTTTCCAGCGCCAGGAGGGCTCCGCCGGCGCGCACGCACGCGCTGCGGATCCGTTCGGCCGTTGTCGGGGCGGGGCACGTCAGCGGTAACACCATTCTCCTCAAATTAGGTAAGCCTAAGTTAACTTAAGTCGGGGGATGCCGCAAGGAGCGGTTTGGCGACGGTCGCCGCTAGGGTTGGGGCGTGGTCCGCATCGCTTATCTCGGTCCGGAAGGGACCTTCACCGAGGCGGCGCTGGCGCAGATCACGGCCACCGGCCTGATCCCGGGCCAGCCGCCCGGCGAGGTCCGGCGCCTGCCGATCGACAGCACCGCCGCGGCGCTGGACACCGTCCGTGATGGCGGTGCCGAATACGCCTGCGTGCCCATCGAGAACTCGATCGACGGCTCGGTGACCCCCACGCTCGACAGCCTGGCCATCGGCTCGCCCCTGCAGGTGTTCGCCGAGACCACCCTGGACGTCGCCTTCACGATCGTCGTCGAGCCCGGTCGCGCCGCCGCCGATGTGCGCACGCTGGCGGCGTTTTCCGTGGCGGCGGCGCAGGTGCGGCATTGGGTCGCGACCCACCTGCCCGACGCCGAGCTGCGGCCCGCCTACTCCAACGCTGACGCGGCTCGTCAGGTGGCCGAAGGTCAGGCCGACGCCGCGGTGACCTCGCCGCTGGCCGCGACCCATTGGGGGCTGGCCGCACTGGCCAGCGGCGTGGTCGACGAGGCCAACGCGTGCACCCGCTTCCTCCTGGTCGGCCCGCCGGGCCCGCCGCCGGCCCGCACCGGCGCCGACCGGACGTCGGTGGTGCTGCGCATCGACAACGCGCCCGGTGCGCTGCTGGGCGCGCTGACCGAATTCGGGATCCGAGGCATCGACCTGACCCGGATCGAATCCCGCCCGACCCGGACGGCACTGGGCACCTACGTGTTCTTCGCCGACTGCGTGGGCCACATCGACGACGACGCGGTGGCCGAGGCACTCAAAGCGCTGCACCGGCGTTGTGCAGATGTGCGATACCTGGGATCTTGGCCGACGGGCTCGCCCGCGGGTGTGCTGCCGCCGCCCGCCGACGAGGCGGCCCGCTGGCTGTCGCGGCTCCGAGAGGGCAAACCGGAAACCGCTGCCGGGGGGATCGAGCTATGACCGGCCGGCTGGTGTTACTGCGACACGGCCAGTCCTACGGCAACGTCGAGCGCAGGCTGGACACCCGCCCCCCGGGGGCCGAGCTGACGCCGCTGGGCCGCGACCAGGCCCGCGCCTTCGCCCGCGGTGCGGGACGCCCGGCGCTGCTGGCTCACTCGGTGGCGATCCGCGCGTCGCAGACGGCGGGGGTCATCGGCGGCGAACTGCAGATGGCCGCCACCGAGGTCGCCGGGATCCACGAGGTCCAGGTCGGCGGGCTGGAGAACCGCAGCGACGACGACGCGGTCGCGGAGTTCAACGCGATCTACGAGCAGTGGCACCGCGGTGACCTCGATGTCCCGCTGCCCGGCGGGGAAACCGGCAACGACGTCCTGGACCGCTACGTGCCGGTGCTGACCGACCTGCGGCTGCGCTACCTCGACAACCATGACTGGACCGGCGACATTGTCGTCGTCAGCCATGGCGCCGCCATCCGGCTGGCCGCCGCGGTGCTGGCCGGGGTGGACGCCGGCTTCGCGCTGGACAACCACCTGGACAACGCCGAATCGGTGGTGCTGGCTCCCATCACCGACGGGCGCTGGAGCTGCGTGCGGTGGGGCAGCCTGACACCCCCGTTCTACCCCGAGACCGAGGCGACCCCCGTCGCGGACGCGGTGCACTCGAGCACCGACCCGATGGGCTGACGGTCGATCAAACGGCCAGCGCGACGGATTCGAAGCAATCGCAGCCGACCGCGTCGCAGTCGACGACGAAGGCGTGCGGCAACAGCTCGGGGCTGAAGCAGTCCGGCTCCGTGCATTCCGAGCGGCGCAGGGCATGGCGAATGATGGTGCCGTGACAGTGATCTAGACCCGCCCGGCAGTCGCGGCAGTCAGCACTCATGAGCCGTTCATAGCACCGGGCGCGGACAAATCCGGGATGCCGCGCCCGGAAAGCCGGCGCGGCTTAGGTGTCAGGCCCAGCCCAGCTCTTCCAGCCGGTCGTCGTCGATGCCGAAGTGGTGGGCGATCTCGTGGATCACCGTGATCGCCACCTCCTCGACGACCTCGTCGTCGGATTCGCAGACGTCCAGCAGCGCCTCGCGGTAGATGGTGATCGCGTCGGGCAGGGACCCGGCGTAGTCGGAGTCGCGCTCGGTCAGGGCGACCCCTTCGTACAGCCCGAGCAGTTCGCCGTCCTCGGGGTGGCGATCTTCGACCAGGACGACGACGTTGTCCATCGCCGCCGCCAGCTCGGGCGGGATCAGGTCGAGCGCGTCGGAAACCAGTTCGTCGAACCGCTGCGGGTCCATCCGCGCGGGCACTCGGTCAGCCCCCGGGTGCCGGCCCTGGAGGCGGTGCCTCCCCCGCCGCGGGGGGCGCTCCGGCGTCCTGGGGAGGAGGAGGCGCCTGGGGCGGCGCCCCGGCATCCGCGGGCGGCGGCGCCTGGGGGGCCGGGGAATCCGATGCGGGCGCCTGGGAGGGCGTCACCACGGGCTGCTGCCCGGGAAGATGTTGATTGTTCGGCGGGATCTCCGGGGCGGAGCCGGTCTGGGTCGACGGCGACTGGGCCGGCACCTGCAGCGGAATCGGTGGCATCGTGAGCCGCTCTTCGGGAATGTCGGGCGGCGGCACTGGCGGCTGGCCGTTGATCAGCAACTGCCCCTTGGCGCTGTTGACCAGCGTGGCCCAGCCGCCGTTGCCCAGCGTCGCGCCGATGCTGCAGGCGACCTCGCGGCTCCCGGCCGTCCAGCTGGCCAGCGGCACGGTGGGGTAGATCAGCGTCAAAGTGGTGGTGCGCAACTTGACCGGAGCCAGGTAGGCATCAGTCATCTTGGTGCACTGATCCTTGATGAAGCCGTCCTGGTCGGGCTCCGCCGGCAGCGCGCCGGGGAACTTCTCGGCCAGGTTGACCGTGCCCGTCACCTCCATCGCGTGCGGCGCGCCACACTCCACCGGGGCGTCGATCGGCTGGTTGGTGGTCGAGTCGATGCCCAGGCACGTGCCGGCCGGCCAGACCTTGGACTGGTCGACGTCGGCGACCTTGCCCTTGAAGGCCTGTTGCTGGTTGTTGGTCCCCGGCAGCTGCAGACCGCAGAGCATGCGGCGCTCGCCGGACTGGCGCCAGGCCCGGTCGCCTGGCCACAGCAGGCTGACGGTGAACTTGCTGTTGGGATCGAACTTGGGACCCAGGTAGTTGCGCACGGCGGACTCGCACTGTTCCTGGGTGATCTGCTGAATGCGAGCGGGCGACGGGGGAGCCGCGTTAGGGCCGTACTCGGAGCCTGGGAACGTCCGCATGTCGATCGATTCGGCGACCTCGAACTTGTGATCGTCGGTGCAGTTGACGATCTTCGCCGACTCCGGGGTGGCGTCCGGCCACGTCAGGCAGTCACCGCTGGCCGCCTTGTTGAAGGCGGCGTCGCTCTTGGTTCCGGTGGTGGGCACCGGGTTGCCGTCGAGGTAGCCGGAGAACCGGCCCGCCCCGGTGCCGCCAACCGGCAGCGCCGTGACCAGGCCGGCGATCAGCAGGGCACCCAGCGCGGTGAGCAACAGAGCACGCCTGGTCGCCTGGGCCTGCAGACTCCGCGGCCACCGGAAGCCGGCCTGCGGCTGTTCCGGCGCGGCGGTGGAGGCCTGCGGGGCCTCCGTCTCGGGCGCTTGCGACATCGGCTCCATTCTGACAGGAGCGCTTGTGCCACGTGACAAAAGTTACTGATGTGAGTCCTGGGATGTTGCGGGTGGGACGCTGTGCCACCGGCCCGGAAGTGAAAAAGTAGTCTCAGGGCCGTGATCGACCTGAAGCTGCTCCGGGAAGACCCCGACGCCGTGCGCCGCTCCCAGCTCAGCCGTGGGGAGGACCCGGCGCTGGTCGACGCCCTGCTGCAGGCCGACACCGCCCGCCGGGCGGCGATCTCGTCGGCGGACGCGCTGCGCGCGGAACAGAAATCCGCCAGCAAGAGCGTCGGCTCCGCGTCGCCCGAGGAGCGCCCGGCCAGGCTGGCGCGCGCCAAGGAGCTGGCCGAGCAGGTCAAGGCCGCCGAAGCCGAGCAGGCCGAGGCCGAGGCGGCGTTCACCGCGGCGCACATGGCGATCTCCAACGTCGTCATCGAGGGGGTGCCCGCCGGCGGGGAAGACGACTATCGCGTCCTCGACGTCGTGGGCGAACCAGCGGCCATCGACAACCCGAAAGACCACCTCGAGCTCGGCGAATCCCTGGGACTCATCGACATGCAGCGGGGCGCCAAGGTGTCGGGATCGCGCTTCTACTTCCTGACCGGCCGGGGCGCGCTGCTGCAGCTGGGGCTGCTGCAGCTGGCGCTGCGCCTGGCCGTCGACAACGGCTTCATCCCGATGATCCCGCCGGTGTTGGTGCGCCCGGAGGTGATGGCCGGCACCGGTTTCCTGGGCGCCCACGCCGACGAGATCTACCGGGTGGAGGTCGACGACCTCTATCTGGTCGGCACCTCCGAGGTGCCGCTGGCGGGCTACCACGCCGACGAGATCCTGGACCTGTCCGACGGGCCGCTGCGCTACGCGGGCTGGTCGTCGTGCTTCCGGCGGGAGGCGGGCAGCTACGGCAAGGACACCCGCGGCATCATCCGGGTGCATCAGTTCGACAAGGTCGAGGGGTTCGTCTACTGCACCCCCGCCGAGGCCGAGGCCGAACACGAACGGCTGCTCGGCTGGCAACGCGAGATGCTGGCCCGCATCGGGGTGCCGTATCGGGTGATCGATGTCGCCGCGGGCGATCTCGGCTCGTCGGCCGCGCGCAAGTTCGACTGCGAGGCCTGGGTTCCGACGCAGGGCACCTACCGCGAGCTGACGTCGACGTCGAACTGCACCACCTTCCAGGCGCGCCGGCTGGCGACGCGCTACCGCGACGAGGGCGGCAAGCCGCAGACCGCGGCCACGCTCAACGGCACGCTGGGCACCACCCGGTGGCTGGTCGCGATCCTGGAGAACCACCAGCAGCCCGACGGCAGCGTGCGGGTGCCCGACGCGCTGGTGCCGTTCGTGGGCACCGAGCTGTTGGAGCCGGCCGGCTAGTGGCGATCGCAAGCGCGGCGTAGCCGGGCGCAGCGGGTCGCCATCATTGGCTAGTGGCGATCGCAAGCGCGGCGTAGCCGGGCGCGGCGGGTCGCCATCATTGGCTAGTGGCGATCGCAAGCGCGGCGTAGCCGGGCGCTGGGGGTGCCCCCGCGGAGCTGGGGGACGGGTCGCCATCATTGGCTAGAGACGCCGGGCGCCCGGGGTGTGCCCGAATGCCCGCCGATAGGTGTCGATGAAGGCGCTCGGTGTGGCCCAACCGCATTCGGAGGCCACCGATGTCACATCGCGGCGCTCGGTGAGCAGCACCAGGGCGTGCTGCAGCCGCAGCTGGGTACGCCACTGCGGAAACGTCATCGCCAGCTCCTCGCGGAACAGGCGGCTCAGCGTGCGCTGGCCCACGCCGATCCGATCGCCGATCTGCCGCAACGTCAACGGTTCGCGCAGATGATCGGCGATCAGCGCGCACGCGTCCCGCAGCCGGCCGTCGACGGGGGTGGGAATCCACAGTGGCTCAACGGCGCTCGTCGCCTGCAACTGATCGTGCAGCACGGCCAGCATCCGGTGGTGCTCGCCGGTGTCGGTTGCGCCGGTTCGCGAGCAGGCGATGATGAGTTCGCGCATCAACGGGTTGACCGCCAGCACGGCCGGTGCGCCGGGGCCGCGGCGATAGCGACCGGGATCCAGTGCGACGCCGTGAAATTGCGTGTGGCCGTGGAACTTGTGCTCATGCCAGCACCCCGCCGGTATCCAGATGGCCCGATTCGCAGGCGTGATCCAGGTTCCCGCCGGTGTGGTGACCGAGACCGCACCCGAGGACGGGTAGACGATCTGGTGCAAGGGATGGCGGTGCCGCTCGATCCGGGCACCCGGCGGCAGAGCCAGCGACGATGTCGCCGACCCGTGATGGCTGATTTCCGACATAAGTCGGCAAGATATCGGAAGTGCGCCTTCCTCAGGTGCGCCTAACGTCGTGGTTATGGGAATGAATCTTTTGCACCGGCGCCGATGTAGCTCGGCGGCCTGGCAGAAAGCGGTGGCGGGGCGGCTGTTGCCCTGGGCGTTGGACGGCGTCGAATTAGGTTCGCGGACTTTGGAAATCGGCCCGGGTTATGGGGCGACGACGCGCGCCTTGCTGGACAGGGCCGATTCGCTCACCGCCGTCGAGGTCGACGCCGCGATGGCCGACCGCCTCGAGCGCCGCTACGGCGACCGGGCCCGCATCATCCACGGCGACGGCGCGGACACCGGGCTGCCCGCCGATCACTTCACCTCGGTCGTGTGCTTCACCATGCTGCACCACGTGCCGAGCGCCGAACTGCAGAACCGGCTCTTCGCCGAGGCGTCCCGGGTGCTGCGGCCGGGTGGGGTGTTCGCCGGCAGCGACGGTGTACCTTCGCTGTCCTTCCGGCTGCTGCACATCGCCGACACCTACAACCCGATCGCGCCCGCTGATCTGGGCGCGCGGTTGCGCAACGCGGGATTCGTCGATGTCCAGATCCACCCCTCAGGTGGGCGGCAACGGTGGCGTGCCGTCAAACCGACCTGAAGGTGGGGCTGCCCGCCTCGAGCGGGACCCGGGCGGCACGCGCGGTGAAGCTGATCGCGTGATACCAGCCGCACAGCATCGTGAGGTCGAGGATCTGGCTTTCGTCGAATTCGGCGCGCAGCGCCATCCAGAGGGCATCGTCGATGTCTCGACGGTCGTAGAGCGAATCCACGGCACGGACGAGTAGGCGATCTCGCTCGGCCGTCCAGCACGGATCGTCGGCGTCGCCGTGGGTCAGGGAGTGGATCTGCGTGCGATCGAGGCGGGCCTTGTCCGCGAAAACGCGACGTGCACGCCCCATTCGTACTCGCAGCCGCAGCGAGCGCAGGTGCGATCGATCACGATCTCGCGGTCGCGAAGGGACAGCGACAACGCGCGGCTCAGCTCGTAACCGCCCCAGCGCGTCATGGCCTCGGCCATCGGCATGTTGCGCACCACGACGCGAAACAGGGCGATGGGCGGCACGTCCGGCGGCATCATCTTCTGCAGTAGGGCCGCCACCGCGGCCTCGTATGGCGGGTCGAGGGCGTCGATGCGAGGCGTTACTATTTCCGTAACCATGGACAGGAAAGCTACGTTACGGAATCCGAAACGTCAATCGGTGGCTCGACCGGGGCGCCCCGTGCGGGGGTCGACAACCGGGCGGCCACTCATGGCGGCCCTCGACCTCCTCGGGCGGCGCTGGTCGCTGCGGATCCTGTGGGAGCTTCGCGACGGACCGCTGGGGGCGAGGTCGTTGCGGGAGCGCTGCGACGGGATGTCTCCCAGCGTCTTGTATGACCGTCTCGGCGAACTGTCGGACGCGGGCCTGGTCGTCCAGCGCGACGATCAGTCTTACGAGCTCAGCGAAGCCGGCCGGTCGTTGGGCGAGGCGCTCGATCCCCTCGACCGGTGGGCCCGGCGCTGGGCGGACGGAAACTAGGCGTCCACCGTCTCGCGGGCTTGTTGGTGCCGGCGCTGCCGCTCCATGGTGGCGAAATAGAAGGCGAACCCGAACGTGAAGCTGGTGAAAAGGCTCGACACAAAGAACAGCCACGGGTGCTTCAGCCCGCGGCGGTAACCGTCCACGATGGTAAACAGCGGCAGCAGAATGACATTCGCGATCGTGTAATCCTGGCTGGCGGAGTCCGCGGCGGGATTGGTGAACATCAGCCTGATGTATTCGGCCCAGCTGCCGTGCTCGCCCCACAACGGATTGGTGGACCCGTGCGAGTACTGCTGGACGTAGGTGATGTTGAAGTACCAGCCCAGGACCACCGAGCCGATGCCGATGACGTAGTACAGGCATTCCAGCGGGGTGAACAGCGGCCCGCCGGCCGGCCGGGCGAACACCTTCGAGTTCGAGGCGACGATCCAGCCGATGACACCGAACCCGAGCACTGCATGCACAAGAAGCGAGACCATGGGCGCAGTCTCACCCCGAAGCCAAAGTTTTGTCAATACTGACAAAAGGTGGTTGCGGTACCTTACTTGCATGGTCAGGCCGGCGCAGACGGTGCGCAGCGAGCGCACGCGGGAGGCGTTGGTCCAGGCGGCCATGGTCCGGTTCCTCGCCCAGGGCGTCGAGGAGACGTCGGCCGAGCAGATCGCGGCGGACGCCGGGGTGTCGCTGCGGACGTTCTATCGGCACTTCAAGTCCAAGCACGATCTGCTGTTTGCCGACTACACCGGGCTGAACTGGTTTCGGGCCGCACTGGACGCCCGGCCCGCCGACGAGGCGATCATCGATTCGGTGCAGTCGGCCATCTTCTCGTTCCCCTATGACGTTGAGGCCGTGACGAAAATCGCCGCACTGCGGGGCGGCGAGCTCGACCCCGGCCGCATCGTGCGCCACATGCAGGAGGTCCAGGCCGACTTCGCGGGTGTCATCGAGACGCAGTTGCATCGGCGTAGCTGTACGACCGCCGGGACGCTGGACGGGCGATTGCGTGCCGCGGTGATCGCGCGCTGCATCGCGGCGGGCGTCTTCGGTGCGATGGAGTTCTGGATGCTGGGCGACGACCGGTCGCTGGGCGAACTGGCGCGGATGTGTCACGCGGCGCTGGAGTCGTTGCGCGCGGGCATCACCGACGCCTGGACCACCGACCGCGGATAAAAGTTTCGTCATAATTGACAAAACTTCGGCGCCGTGTCAGCCTCCTCTCGTGGAGGGCAGGAACATGACACGGTATGACGCGATAGTTATCGGTGCGGGACACAACGGCCTGGCGGCGGCGGTGCTGCTGCAGAAGGCGGGCTTGCGCACGGTGTGCCTGGATTCCAAGCTCTACGCCGGCGGGATGGCGTCAACGGTGGAGCTTTTCGACGGGTATCGGTTCGAGATCGCCGGTTCGGTGCAGTTCCCCACCTCGAAGGTGGTGGTCGACGAACTCGGCCTGGACACCCTGCCGACGATCGACCTGGACGTGATGTCGGTGGCGGTGCGCGGCGTCGGTGACGACCCGCTGATCCAGTACAGCGACCCCGTCAAGCTGTTCACCCACCTCAACGAGGTGCACGGGGCGGACGCGGTCAACGGGATGGCGGGCCTGATGGCCTGGAGCCAGGCTCCGACGCGGGCGCTGGGCCGGTTCGAGGCGGGGACGCAGCCCAAGACGTATGACGAGATGTATGCCTGCGCGACAAACGAATTCGAACGCTCGGCGATCGACGACATGCTGTTCGGGTCGGTCACCGACGTGCTGGACCGCTATCTGCCCGACCGCGAGAAGCACGGTGCGCTGCGCGGCTCGATGACCGTGCTGGCGGTCAACACCCTCTATCGCGGGCCGGAAACCCCGGGCAGCGCCGCCGCGCTGGCCTTCGGGTTGGGCGTCCCCGACGGCGACACCATGCAGATGAAGAAGTTGCGCGGCGGCATCGGGGCGCTCACCGCGCACCTGGGCGAACTGCTGGAAAGCCACGGCGGCGAAGTCCGGCTGCGGACCAAGGTGACCGAGATCGTGGTCACCGACGGGCGGGTGGCCGGGGTGCGCACCGAGGGCGGTGAGGAGCTGACCGCCCCGATCGTCGTCTCCGGTATCGCGCCCGATTTCACCCTCAACGAGCTGATCGACCCCGCCCTGCTGCCCGGTGACATCCGCGAGCGGTACGCCAAGACCGACCACCGGGGCAGTTACCTGCAGATGCACTTCGCGCTCGAAGAAGCGCCTGCGTTCGCCGCGCCCTACGAGGCGCTCAACGATCCGGCCATGCAGGCGTCGATCGGCCTGTTCTGCACGCCCGAGGAGGTCCAGCGGCAGTGGGAGGACGCGCGGCGCGGGATCGTCCCGGCCGACCCGACCGTCGTGCTGCAGATCCCCACCCAGAACGACCCCGACCTGGCGCCCGCGGGCAAGCACGCCGCCTCGGCGTTCGCCTTGTGGTTCCCGATCGAGGGCGACGCCGATTACGGCGAGGCGAAGGTCGAAATGGGTCAGCGGGTGATCGACAAGATCACCCGGTTGGCGCCGAACTTCGAGCGCAGCATCATCCGGCACACCACCTTCACGCCCAAGCACATGGGCGTGATGTTCGGCGCGCCCGGGGGCGACTACTGCCACGGACTGCTCAACCCCGACCAGATCGGGCCGAACCGGCCCGGCCCGAAGGGCTTTCGCGGCCAGCCGATACCGATCGAGGGGTTGTACCTGGGCAGCGCGGGCTGCCACGGCGGACCGGGCATCACGTTCATCCCCGGCTACAATGCGGCCCGACAGGCGCTCGCCGACCGCACGGCCTGACGGTCGGGCCGGCGCAGCCGGCGGCACGCCGTACCAAGCGGCCCACGACGACGCGGGCTAGGCTACCCACCGAACCTCAGCACACCGGTGTTCGGCGGATCCCCCCGATACGCAGTCAGCTGCCGTTCTCCGCGCAGAGCCGTCGGTGCTGAAGCACGGGAGGTAGCAGTGCGGATCGGCCCCTTGGACGTCTCCACGGTCGACGAGTGGGCGCCGGCTCCCGGCACATTGTTCTCGTGGCACCCGTCGCCCGCCGCGCGCGAGAGGGCCGTCGCGGCACCGGCGAGCGCCGTGCCGCCCAGCTACGTGCAGGCCCGGCACCTGCGGAGCCTGCGCGAACAGGCCGCCCGCGGCCTGGACCATTCGCGGCTGCTGATCGCGTCGGTCGAGGTGTCGGGCCGCTGCGACCTGCGGGCCATGACCTACGTCATCAATGCGCACCTGCGCAGGCACGAGACCTACCGGAGCTGGTTCGAGTACCACGACGCCGACCACATCGTGCGGCACACCCTCGACGACCCGGCGGACATCGAGTTCGTCCCCACCGAACACGGCGAGGTGACCGGCGCGCGGCTGCGGGAGCACATAGTGTCCACCCCCGATTCGCTGCAGTGGGATTGCTTCAGCTTCGGGGTGATTCAGCGCCCGGACCGCTTCACCTTCTACGCCAGCATCGATCACCTGCACGCCGACGGCCAGTTCGTCGGGATGGGACTCCTGGAGTTCCGGACCATGTACGCCGAGCTGACCGCGGGAAATCCGCCGGTCGAGCTGCCGCCGGCCGGCAGCTATGCCGACTACTGCCTACGGCAACGCGACTACACCGCGGGCCTGACCGTCGACTCGCCCGAGGTGCGGGAGTGGATCGACTTCGCCGAACTCAACGGCGGGACGTTCCCGGCGTTCCCGCTTGCCCTCGGCGACCCCTCCGCGCCCTGCGCCGGTGACCTGTTGGGCGTGACCCTGTTGGACGAGGAACAGACGCATCGATTCGAAACCGCCTGTGTGGCGGCCGGCGCCCGGTTCGTCGGCGGGATGTTCGCGTGCCTGGCTCTCGCCGTTCACGAGTTGACCGGAGCCGGAACGTATTTCGCCATCACCCCGAAAGACACCCGCAGCACGCAGGCCGACTTCACGACGCAGGGGTGGTTCACCGGGCAGATCCCGGTCACCGTTCCCGTCGCCGGATCATCGTTCAACGCCATGGCACGAAGCGCCCAGGCGTCCTTCGACTCCGGCGCGGACCTCGCGAGGGTCCCGTTCGAACGGGTCGTGGAACTACAGCCCTCGCTGCGCAGGCCCCCGCCGTTGTTCTCGCTGGTGAACTTCTTTGACGCGCAAGCCAATCCGCTGTCGATGATGACCAAGTTGTTCGAGGGCCTGACCGTCGGCGCACACAGTGACGGCAGGGTCACCTACCCGCTCAGCACCATGGTGGGGCGGTTCGACGAGACCGGGGCGAGCGTGTTGTTTCCCGACCATCCGGTGGCCCGAAATAACGTCACCCGGTATCTGGGTGCCATAAAATCCGTGTGCGTCCGCATCGCCGACGGCGGGGCGGCGGAGCGTGCGCGTAACGTCGCCGGCCGCGACCGGCAGGCGACGCATTGACGCTCGAAGCAGAATGCGGTTTTCAATGTCACTAGCGAAGACTGGCCGGGACGACCCGGTGGGCGTCTTCCCCCGCCTCGGGCGCCTCGTCGGGCGAAGGCCGTGGCTGGTGATCGGCGTCTGGATCGCGCTTGCGGGCATCCTCGCGCTGACCGCGCCGTCGCTGGAAGAGATCTCCCAGCAACACCCGGTCGCCATCCTGCCGTCCGACGCGCCGGTGCTGGCCGCCACCCGCACCATGAACGCCGCTTTCGGCGAGGCCGGGTTGCAGAGCATCGCCGTGGTGGTGCTCAGCGACGCCAAAGGCTTGACCGCGGCCGACGAAGGCACCTACCGCAAACTCACCGAGGCCCTGCGCCGCGACACCCGAGACGTGGCGATGCTGCAGGATTTCCTGGCCACGCCGCCGCTGCGTGAACTGCTGACCAGCAAGGACCACCAGGCCTGGATGCTGCCCGTCGGCCTGCCCGGCGATCTGGGCTCCCCGCAATCCAAGCGGGCGTACGCGCGGGTGGCCGAGATCGTGCGGCAGACCGTGGCCGGGTCTACGCTGACGGCCAACCTGACCGGGCCCGCGTCCACCGTCGCCGACCTGAACGTCACCGGCCAGCGGGACAGGACGCGGATCGAGCTCGCGATCGTCGTGCTCTTGTTCGTCATCCTGTTCGTCATCTACCGCAACCCGGTCACGATGGTGCTGCCGTTGCTGACCATAGGCATGTCCGCGGTGGTGGCCCAGCGGTTGGTGGCCCTGGTCGGGCTGGCCGGCCTGGGCATCGCCAACCAGACCGTCATCTTCATGAGCGGGATGATGGTCGGCGCCGGAACGGATTACGCCGTCTTCCTGATCAGCCGCTACCACGACTACGTGCGCCAGGGCGTGGACTCCGACCAGGCGGTCGTCAAGGCGTTGGCGTCCATCGGCAAGGTGATCGCCGCCTCGGCGGCCACCGTCGCGGTCACGTTTCTCGGAATGATCTTCACCCAGTTGGGAATTCTGCGGACGGTCGGGCCGGTGCTGGGCATCTCGGTGGCCGTCGTCTTCTTCGCCGCAATCACGCTGCTGCCCGCGCTGCTGGTGCTCGCCGGGCGCCGCGGCTGGATCGCGCCGCGCGGCGATCTCAGCCGTAGCTTCTGGCGGCGGTCGGGCATCAACATCGTGCGGCGGCCCAAGGCCCACCTACTGGCCAGCGCGCTGGTGCTGGTGATCCTGGCCGGGTGCGCGGGGCTGGCCCGGTACAACTACGACGACCGCAAGGCCCTACCGGGCAACGTGGAAAGTTCGGTCGGCTACGCCGCGCTGGAAAAACACTTCTCGACCAACCTGATCGTCCCCGAGTACTTGTTCATCTCCTCGCCGCAGGACCTGCGCACGGCGAAGGCCCTCGCCGACCTCGAGCAGATGGCGCAACGGGTCAGCCAGGTGCCGGGCGTCGCGATGGTCCGGGGCATCACCCGGCCCACCGGGCAATCGCTGGAGCAGGCCAAAACCTCATGGCAGGCCGGCGAAGTCGGCGACAAGCTGGACGCGGGTTCCAGGCAAATCGTCGACCATACCGGCGATCTCGATCGGCTCGCGGGTGGCGCCAACCTGATGGCGGGCCGGCTCGGCGACGTACGGACCCAGGTCAATCAGGCCGTGTCAGCGGTCGGCGGCATGGTCGACGCCCTGGCGGCCTTGCAGAACATCTTCGGCGGGAACCGGGCGCTGGCCGAACTCGATGGCGCCGAACGGCTCGTCAACGGCATGCGTTCGCTCGGCGATGCCATCGGCGCCAACGCCAACTTCGTTGCCGACAACTCTGATTGGGCCCATCCGGTGCTGGGGGCGCTGGACAACAGCCCCATGTGCAGCGCCGAGCCCGCCTGCGTCAACGCGCGCGACGAATTACAGCGGCTGGTGACGGCGCGCGACGACGGAACACTGGGCAAGATTTCGGAGCTGGCCCGCCAGTTGCGGGCGACCCAGGCCGTGCAGACCCTCGCGGCAACGGTTTCCGGGTTGCGCCGGGCGTTGTCCACCGTCATCGGCGCGATGGGCTCGCTGGGGATGGGCGGCCCGGGCGGCATGCGGGCGAAGATCACCTTCCTGCAGCAGGGGACCAACACACTCGCGGACGGCAGCCGCCAATTGGCCGACGGTGTGCAGCAATTGGTCGACCAGGTCAAGAAGATGGGCTTCGGGATGGGCGAGGCGTCCGCGTTCCTGCTGTCCATGAAGAACGAGGCGACGACGCCGGCGATGGCCGGCTTCTACATCCCGGCGCAGGCGTTGTCGTATGCCACCGGTGAGGGCGGCAAGCCCGGGGCGTTGCCGGGCGGAGTGCAGGGCCTGCTCGGGGGCATGAGCGCCGACCAGCTGAAAAGGCTTGCCGGCGCGTTCGTTTCGCCCGACGGCCATGCGATGCGGTACTTGATCCAGACCAACCTCGATCCGTTCAGCACCGCGGCGATGGACCAGGTGGACGCGATCAGGGCCGCCGCGCAGGGCGCCCAGCCCAATACCACGCTGGCCGATGCCAGGGTATCGGTGGTGGGGTTGCCCGTCGTGCTCAAGGAGACGCGCGACTACTACGATCACGATCTGCGATTCATCATCGCGATGACCGTCTGCGTGGTGCTGCTGATCCTGATCGCCCTGCTGCGCGCGGTCGTCGCGCCGCTGTATCTGATCGGGACGGTGATCGTCTCGTACATGTCGGCCCTCGGCATCGGCGTCATCGTCTTCCAACTGATCTTGGGCCAGGAATTGCATTGGAGCGTGCCGGGTTTGACGTTCGTCATTCTGGTGGCGGTCGGGGCCGACTACAACATGCTGCTCATCTCCCGGCTGCGGGAGGAGTCCGCATCGGGAATGCGCTCGGGTGTCATCCGAACCGTGTCCTCGACGGGCGGGGTGATCACCGCGGCGGGCCTGATCATGGCCGCGTCGATGTACGGCCTGGTGTTCGCCAGCCTGTCCACCGTGGTCCAGGGCGGTTTCGTGCTGGGCACGGGTCTGCTGCTGGATACGTTTTTGCTGCGGACGGTGACGGTGCCCGCGATCGCCGTCCTGGTCGGGCGGGCGAACTGGTGGCGGCCATCGCTGCGGGCGGCCGCGGGACGATGGTCGTTGCGGCAGCACCGCGGCCCGGTCAAACGCAAGCCGCTGCTGCCCGACGAAGCGAAGTCACCGGCGTGGACGGCCGAGCAGCTGGTCGGCTTTTCGCCGCACGACGGGCTCAGGCTCTAGCCGGCACTACTTCTTGGCTTTGACCACGGCGCGGACGAGCTTCGGCAGCAGACCCTTGCCGCCCCTGCCGAGCCCGGGCCCCGGGGTGATGGTTCGGGCCAGGTTGGCGACCGCGAACGAGTTGGTGGCCAGGTTGATTCCGGCGCTCGCACCGCGGACGGGCCAGGAGACGGCGGAGATGATCGTCGGGATGTGGGCGAGGCCGTTGATCATCTGGACGGGGTCGTGCGCGGGGCCCGGGTCGTAGGCCCTGTCGATCAACGGCCGCAGCGCCGCGTCGATCGGGCCGACCGCCTCGGGGGGCATGCCCGCCCCGTCGACCAGCGCCCGGGCCAGCGGCAGCTCGGCGTTACGGATGAAATACGTCGTCGACGTGGCGCCCAGGCTGTTGGTCGTCCTCTTGACGTCCCACGGCGCGACGCGGGAGGGGTCGGAGAACGCCGTGGCGGTGTGGCCGTAATATCCCCCGGCCGCAACGGCATTCAGGTCGGCCAGCAGATTGCCGGGGTGGTTGGGTGGGTCGGAGAACGGGTCGTACTGGCCGACGATGTTGATCGTGTCGTACTGGCTCTCCACCGGAGCCGGGACCGTGTAGTCGATGATCGGCACATGCGTCCCCGGCCCGAACGCCTGATAGAGCAGGTTGTTGGGGTTGCCGGCCTTGATGAACGTGAGCTGATTCGGCGGCGGTGCGGTCGGATCGTGCGCCAGGCGCGCCTGCTCGCGGTCGAGCGCCAGCGTGCCCTGGGACAGGCCGGCCACCGAGATGGGACCTTCGGTGTTGCGGATCGCGGCGTCGAGGTTGTTCGCCCCGGTGTTCACGGAGCTGTTGACGGTCGGCGAATTCAGCCCGGTGACCGGCCAGAAGCTGCCGGGATAGGGCACGACGCGCCGGACGGCGGCGGGACTGTAATAGTTCTCGTCGATCTGCGGCTGCATCGACGGGTCGAAGTGATACAGCGACCTGAGCGGGCCATACGGGGAGGGCTCCGTTCCGGGCACTATCAGCGCGGTGTCGGCGCCGGCGACGCCGTCATCGAAAACCGTTGTGCACGTCAGCATTCCCACGGCGACGGCCCCGACGAGCAGTTTGTTCACGAACTCTCCTCGGGCCTGTCGGTCGAGCTATAGCAGGGATGCTACCCCGCGCCGGCGCCGGTCAGTCCGAGGACGAGCATGAAGCAGCCGCCTGCCGCGACCAGGACGGCGACGTCGCGGTGGCCGCGGGATCGCAGCCAGGTTTGCAGCGCGGCCATGGCGGCCCGCGTCTTCTGCGGCGCGGCCAGGTAACCGATCAGGGGGATCTCGGCCACGGTGAATGCCACCAGGTTGAAGGCCAGCAGGGCCTGAACCTGGGCGACCGGGGCGGCATGCGAGGCCAGGATGGCCGCCATCGAGCCCATGTAGTTCGCCGACGGCAGCGACGCGCCCATCCCGCTGACCGCCGCCACGGTGAGGGAGTCGCCGCGCAAGAACACGCGTGCGCGGTCGGCCAGCCGCTGCCGGGCGTTCGGCGCCGCCCGATCCAGCAGGACAAGGCCTCCGCCACCGCCGGCCGCCGCGTCGACGGGGCGGGCGACCCTGCGCAGTGACCAACTCGTGAACAACACCAGCGCGATCAGCAAAGCGACCACCCCGGAAGCGATCTGGACCTCCGCGACGCTCAGATGGCCCACGACCGGCGCGGCCCGCAGGACGAAGAGCACCACGAGACCAGCGCCGACCCCCAGGGCGAATCCCCCGCACAAGAACACCAGCAGCTGCAAGAGCGGGCGCCGCCTGCTGAGCAGCAGGATCACCAAGCCGAGCCGTATCGGTTCGAAGATCACCGAGCCGGCCAACACCAGCACGGTGATCCACATGCTGGGCAACCGTACCGGACGCGGCCCGGGCCCGTCCGGAAACCCGCCCGGCCGACACCGTCAGCCGCTGAACTCCCGCGGGGACGGCAAATCTCGGTACCTTGTGTTCAGTCGGGCGTAATTCAGGCGTAACGCCCCACGGGGTTTCACAGCGCGGCTCCCAGCCAGAGCGGTTATGCTGAAGTTTCCCGCAGCTGAACCTGCGGCTGGAGAAATCCTGGGGGCGGCCGGACCTGCCGGTTCGGTGCCCGCCGTTATTTGGTGTCCACCAAAGGGTTTCGTGGAGGAGCGTGACCACGTTCAGCCGCGGCCAGCAGCGGGCGCGCCGGCAGCTCGGCTCCGTGGCATCGGCGCGGACGGTAGGTTGCCGGAAGCATCGCTTGGTGGGCCGCTCAGCTTGGGCTATGCCGAGCCGAATAGCGCGGAGGTGCAGGGTTTTCAGTGTTTGGCATAACGACACTCCGGGACTGGACACCGCAAGCAAGCCCCGTCGTCTGCTGGCATGCTTCCCCCGCAGCGAAGGCGAAAGCCGCAGAAGCGCCGGTCAGCCCGGTGCCACCCAGCTATCAGCAAACGCAACATCTTCGGCGCTACCGCGATCACGCCGCCCGGGGCCTGGACATGTCGCGCTTGATGATCTTCACCTGGGACGTCCCGGGCCGCTGTGACATCCGCGCGATGAATTACGCGGTCAACGCGCACATCCGTCGACACGACACGTACCACAGCTGGTTCGAGTACCGCGATGCGCGCCATATCGTGCGGCACACGATCGCCGACCCGGCAGACATCGAACTGGTCCCGATGGAGCACGGGCGACTGACGCCGGAGGAGTTGCGCGAGCACATCTCCACCCCGCAACCGCTGCAGTGGGACTGCTTCTTCTTCGGGGTGGTGCAGGGCGACGATCACTTCACCTTCTACGCGAGCATCGCCCACCTGTGCGTCGACCCGATGATCGTCGGCGTCCTCTTCACGGAGATCCACCTGATGTACGCGGCCCTGGTCGGCGGCGACGCACCGGTCGACCTCCCGGAGGCCGGCCGGTACGGGGATTACTGCGTCCGGCAGCGGGAGGAGATGGACGCGTTGACGGCCGACTCCCCCGAGGTGCGCGCATGGATGGATTTCGCCTCCGGCAACGGTGGCACGCTGCCGTACTTTCCGCTACCCCTCGGCGACCTCGCGGTGCCCTACGCCGGAAAGCTCGTCACCGAGACGCTGCTGGACGAGCGGCAGACGGAGCGGTTCGAGCGGGCCTGCGTCGCCGCGGGCGCTCGGTTCAGCGGCGGGGTGTTCGGTTGCGCCGGCCTCACGCACCGTCACTTGACCGGCGCTGATTCGTTTTCCGTGGTGACCACCACCGACACGCGCAGGACGCCGACGGAATTGATGACGACGGGCTGGTTCACCGGCTTGGTTCCGGTCACCGTCGGCGTCGGTGCGGGCCTGTTCGAGGACGCGGCGCGCTCCGCGCAGACGTCCTTCGACTCTGGCATCGAATTGGCGATCGTGCCGTTCGACCGGGTGCTGGAGCTGGCGCCCCCGGAGGCCGGGCTGGGCAGGCCACGGCCCGGCAACTTCGTGATGTCTTTCCTGGACGCGAGCATCGCCCCACTGTCGTCAGTTGCCAACTCGGACTTGAACTTTCGGATCTACGACGAGGGCAGGGTCTCCCACCAGGTCTCCTTGTGGGTGATTCGCCTCCAGCACGAGACCAAGGTGACGGTGCTGTTCCCCGACAACCCGGCCGCCCGCGAATCGGTGGGCCGCTACATCGACGCGATGAGGTCGGCTTACGTCCGGGTCGCCGACGGCGGGCGCAGCCAGCCCTTTGCGCACACACGCGCGCCGCTATCCGCGCTGACTTAGCAACGCGTCCAGGAGTGCGGTGAACTCTTCCGGCCGTGCCGGCGTGAAGGCGGGCCGGGGCCGAATCCCCGGCACGTCCAAGGTGATCAACGTCGATTTGAACGGTCTGCCGACGTCCAGTGGCAGCCAGCGACGGAAGTCGGAGCTGCCCCAGATCCGGAACCGTTGGGTGAACAATCCCAGCCACTCGGCCTTGTATCCCCGGACGGTTTCCAGCGCAATGACTTTCGAGGTTCCCGAAGGAAAGTGGTAGCGGCGCAACGTGATCGCCGCACGGTCCAGCTGGACCAGGCCGTCGTCGTAGGACTGGCCGCTCATGCCCGTGAACTTCGCAGCTGGTGGCCCCGCGCGGTCAGGCAGTGCCCGTCGTCCAATCGCCACTGCCAGCCATGCAGGTTGCAGGTCAACGTGTTGCCCTCGACCACACCGAATTTCGAGAGGTCGGCCTTCAGATGTGGGCAGCGCCGCTGGATTTCCCAGCCGTCCAGCGTGACCGACGACGAATCGTCGTGCGTCTCGGCGAACCAACCGTCGGCGTAGGCGATCCGTTCGTCGGTCAGGCACTTGAAGAACGTGTACAGGTATTCGTTGTAGCCGCCGACGCGCCACGCCCGGAACCGGGTGGACAAGAAGATGGTGTTGACCCAGTCCGGTTCCCGGTCGCGCAGCACGGTGCGGACCAGCTCCGGCGCGATGGCGAACCCGTAGCGGAACTTCTCGTCGGGAACGGGTTCGCGCACCGCACGTTTCGGGAAGTCGAGGACGACGGTCTCCGGCCCGATCACGAGTTCGACGGGATAGCCGATCCCGTCGCAGATCTCGTCGCTCTGCGACATGATCGGCTCGAACAGCGCGCGCAGCTGCTCGAGCAGCGGCTCTCCGGCGGCGGGGGCCCAGCTCGCCCGCTCCGCGGCGACGACGGGCGCCATCCGCTCGGCGTAGTCGGCGATGTAGCCCTGTTTCCCGGTGGTGAAGATCGCCTCGACCTGGTCATCGGGCAGCGGGTGGCGCAGCGAGTTCAAGGCGGTGCCGGCGAAGTCCGCGGTGGAGCCGGGGATCATCAGCAGGCCACCGTCGTGCCCGTGGCCGCGCATCTGGTCGAGGAACACCATCTGGTCCGGAAAGATGTTGGCCGCATCGTCGTGGTCGTCGTTGAGATGACGCAGCTCGGGGTCCAGGAAGCAGGGCGGCCCCGCCGACGGGATGACCCACGTCGCGCCCACCTGGGCGATGTACTGGCGGGCCCGGTCCATCTGCCGCTGCCGCTTCTGGACACCGAACGACTCCTTGGCGCGGGCCGGCATGTCGTAGACCATCGGGTACCAGATCGCGCCGGAGTACTGCAGCATGTGCACGTCGATGCGACCGAACGCCGACTCCAGCACGTCCAGGTCGACCGGCCGGGCATCGTTCATGTTGAAAGCCGTTGTCTCGCCGTCGGAAACCACCAGAGCGGAATCACCGAGCGGACCGTCGGCCGGCGCCCGCAGGGCGATGATCATGACGTCGAGGTCGCCCTTCGGGCCGCTGATCCGGTGCTTGACCGAGGTGGTGGTCTCGAAGAACCGGTGGAAACCCAGCTCTTGCAGCGCGTTTCGCAGGTCGGGGACCGGGAAGTCGGGCAGCAGCACCACCGCGTCCTTGTTTACGTGCTCGGCCAGGTTCTTGGGGTCGAAGTGATCCTTGTGCAGGTGCGAGACATAGAGATAGTCGCAGTCGCCGAGCCTGTCCCAGTCCAGCCCGCTGTTGTCGGGGAACGGGAACCACGACGCGAAGTACGCGGGATTGACCCAGGGGTCGCAGAGGATGCGGCCCGCGGGGGTCTCGATCAGAAATCCGGCGTGACCTACGCTGGTGACCTGCACAAACACCTTCCTGGGTCCGTAGCGGCCCCATGGCCGGGTAACGGTTTTCCAGCCCCCGAGCTTAGCGCGAGGTGGCATCGCCGGCCTGCCACAGCCGTCGGTAGAAGTCGATGCGTTCGGGATCCGGCTCGACTCCGTAGGCGGCGAAGAATTCCGTGTCCCAGGCCCGGCCTGGGAAATTCCAGCCCAGTGACAGGGTCGCGACCGCGAGGTCGGCCCACCGGTCGGCCACACCGAGGTCGCCGAGGTCGACGTATCCGCAGTAGCGGCCGCGCTCGTCGATCAGGATGTTGGGTGCGCACGCATCGCCGTGGCAGACCACCAGTCGGTCGATGGGCGGTTGGCCGCCCAAGCCCGAAGCCGCGGCGGGTGGCAACGTGGCCAGTCGGGTGGCCACGGACCAGTCGAAGGGGCAGGACGACACCGGCAGCCGGTCGTGCAACGTGCGCAGGCCGACGCCGATCGCCCGCACCGCGAGTTCGGGTGTGGCGCGAAGGCGGGGATGCACGGCCGATACGCCGGCTAGTCCCCGGGTGCGCAGCCAGGCGCTGCGCCCGTCGACGCCGGCGCCCAGCACCGGCGGCACCGTCACGTACTTGCCCGCCCAGCGCAGGCGGGCCGCTTCGCCGGCAAAGTCGGCGGCGCGGGCGTCGGCGACCTTGACGAACTCGGCTTCGGCGTCGTCAGTGCCGATCCGGAAAGTCACACCGCCGATTTCGTTGACCCAGACGGCGCGCACCGCTCGGCCGGCGGCAAACTGGCGGACGATCGCGGGTGGCGGAACGGGTGACGCCGGGAAGGTCAAGGGACCGCCTCTTTTCGGCATGTCGGGTGACTCACAGCCGGGAGCACTAGGCTGATCAGCTGTGGAACCGGTATACGGGACTGTCATTCAACTTGCCCGCTTGACTTGGCGATTACAGGGTCTCAAGATCACCGTCGCGGGCGTCGAAAACCTGCCCAAGAGCGGTGGGGCGGTCATCGCCATCAACCACACCGGCTACCTCGACTTCACGTTCGCGGGCCTGCCCGCCTACCGGCAGGGTCTGGGCCGCAAGGTGCGGTTCATGGCCAAGCAGGAAGTGTTCGACCACAAGATCACCGGGCCGATCATGCGCAGCCTGCGGCACATCTCCGTGAACCGGCAGGACGGCGCCGCCTCCTACGAGGAGGCGGTGAGGAATCTCAAGGACGGCGAGCTGGTCGGCGTCTATCCGGAAGCCACCATCAGCCGCAGCTTCGAGATCAAGGAATTCAAGTCGGGGGCCGCCAGGATGGCGGTCGAGGCGGGGGTGCCGATCGTTCCGGTGATCGTTTGGGGCGCGCAGCGCATCTGGACCAAGGGCCACCCCAAGAAGTTGCTGCGCCCGAAGGTGCCGATCATCGTGCTCGTCGGTGAGCCGATCGCACCGACGCTGGGCGTCGAGGAATTGAAGGGGCCGTTGCACTCGCGGATGCAACACCTGCTGGAGCGGGCCCAGGAAATGTACGGGCCGCATCCGGCCGGGGAGTTCTGGGTGCCGCGCCGGCTGGGCGGCAGCGCCCCGTCGCTGGCCGAAGCCGCCCGGATGGACGCCGAGGAGGCGGCCGCTCGCGCGGCTCGCCGCGCTCGACCCGCGGGAGCGCCGGAGTAGCAATCGATGGTGGAGCCCGTCTTCCGCACGCTCGAGATCCTGGCTCGGCTGGTGGTCGTCGCCACCGACACCCAGATCTCGTACGGAGGCGAGGAACACATCCCCGGCACCGGTGGCGCCGTGATCGCGATCAACCACACCAGCTATGTCGACTTCCTGCCCGCCGCGCTGGCCGTCCATCGCCGGGGTCGCCGGCTCAGGTTCATGATCAAGGCCGAGATGCAGCAGGTGAAGATCGTCAACTTCCTGATCAAGCACACCCGGACCATTCCGGTGGACCGGGGAGCGGGGGCCGGCGCGTACGCGGTGGCCGTGCGGCGGCTGCGCGAGGGCGAGCTGGTCGGGGTGTACCCGGAGGCCACCATCAGCCGCAGCTTCGAGCTCAAGGAATTCAAGTCGGGCGCCGCCCGAATGGCGATCGAAGCGGACGTCCCGATCGTTCCGCTGATCGTCTGGGGTGCGCACCGGATCTGGACCAAGGACCACCCGCGCAACGTGGGCCGCGCCAAGGTACCGATTAGTGTGCAGGTGGGCGCGCCGGTGTGGGCGGCCGAAGACATCGCGCGGACCGACGCCGCGCTGCGCGAATCGATGACCACGCTGCTGCACCAGGTGCAACGGGGCTACCCGCACGAACCCGGGGCGTATTGGACGCCGCGCCGGCTGGGCGGAGGAGCACCGACCATCGCGGAGGCCGCCCGGATGGAGGCAGACGAGGCCGCGGCACGGGCCGCCGGTCGCAGTGGACGGCCGTCGCGGTAGGCGAAGGAGAAGACATGCCCGAGGGGTTTTACCGGTTGTGCGAGTGGATCGTTCCGCCGATGGTCGCGGCGCAGGGGACGACGTTCACCTATCGAGGCCTGGAGAACATCCCCGAGCGCGGCGGCGCGCTGTTGGCCCAGAACCACACCAGCTACCTCGACTGGCTGCCGACGCTCCTCGCCGTGCGGGAACGGCGCCGGCGCGCCTACTTCATGATCAAGGCGGAGATGGCAGAGGTGAAGGCGGTCAACTACGTGATCAACCACGCTCGGCTGATCCCGGTGGACCGCAGGAGCGGGCACGACGCGCTCGAGGTGGCCGTACAGCGCCTGCGGGAGGGCGAGCTCATCGGGATGCACCCCGAAGCCACGATCAGCCGTAGCTTCGAGCTTCGCGAGTTCAAGACCGGCGCGGCCCGGATGGCGCTGGACGCGCAGGTGCCGATCGTTCCGATCGTCGTCTGGGGTGCCCATCGGATCTGGCCCAAGGATCATCCGAAGAAGGTGTGGCGCAACAAGGTTCCGATCACCGTCGCCGCGGGGCGGCCGCTGCCGCCGCAGGGCACGCCCGAGCAGCTCAACGCGGTGCTGCGCGGGGCGATGAACGAGTTGCTGTACCGGGTGCAGGAGGAGTACCCGCATCCCGAAGGAGAGTTCTGGGTGCCGCGACGGCTCGGCGGCGCCGCGCCCACCCAGGAGGATTCGCGGGCGATCCGCCTGTCGGAGTTGCAGGCCCGGATGCAGAAGTACGGCACCGACGGCGTGACCCGACCGGGACAGAACCAGAGCGGCGTCCATTGATCAGACCGGTGAGCTGCGAAGGCGGGCCGTCCCGATGACCCTGCCGGCGCTCATAGCCTGCGACGTCGACGGCACCCTGTTCGACGACAACGAGACCATCACCCCGCGCACCCGCGATGCCGTGCGCGCGGCCGTCGCCGCCGGCGCGACGTTCGTCGTGGCGACCGGCCGGCCACCCCGGTGGATACGCCCCGTCGTCGACGCGCTCGGCTTCGCGCCGATCGCGGTGTGCGCCAACGGTGCCGTCATCTACGACCCTTCGGCCGACCGGGTGGTGTCGACGCGCACGCTGCCGGTCGACACCCTGGCGGAGCTGGCGGAGCTGGCGGCGCGCGTCATCCCGGGCGCGGGCCTGGCCGTGGAGCGCATCGGCGAGCGCGCCCACGACACGGCGACCCCCCAGTTCATCAGTTCGCCCGGCTACGAGCACGCCTGGCTGAACCCGGACAACACCGAGGTGTCGATCGAAGACCTGCTCAGCGCGCCGGCGATCAAACTGCTGATCCGCCGCAGCGGGGCCCGCAGCGCCGACATGGCGGCCGAACTGGCCAAGCATGTCGGCCTCGAGGGCGACATCACCTACTCCACCAACAACGGACTCGTGGAGATCGTGCCGCTGGGCACCAGCAAGGCCACCGGTGTCGACGAAATCGCCAGGCCCCTGCAGATCACCAGCGGGGAGGTGGTGGCGTTCGGCGACATGCCCAACGATCTGCCGATGCTGCGCTGGGCCGGCCATGGGGTAGCGATGGGGAATGCCCACCCCGAGGTGCTCGCCGCGGCGGACGAGGTCACCGCCGCCAACAACGATGACGGGGTGGGCCGGGTGCTGGAACGCTGGTGGCTCTAGCGTCTCGCCACTAGGTGGCGGAGGGGTGCGCGGGCAGCGAGAAATGTTCTGGCGCGACGGTCGGTCCGCTCGGTGATTGCGTTGTGAGCGGGGTCGTGATCCCCTCCGCGACCTCGGTGACGTTTCCGGTGAGCCGCTCGTAGTTCAGCGTGCCGTGTTGGAAGTTCTGCGTGATCTGCAGCGGCTCTTGAATTTCGGCGCTGGTCGGCAAGCCGAGCGGGCCGCGTTCGTAGCTCAGCGAGGCCCAGGCGTCGTAGATCGCGCCGGTGACGGGTTGGGCGCCGGTTTCGGGCGACCAGTACATCGCACCCCGGGCGAACGTCACGTACCGCGCGTCACCCTCCGCGCTGTCTTCCGGCGACGTCGGCGCGCCCAGCACGCTGTTCATGGCACCGATCGCCTGCCAATGGTCATAGATCGCGCCGCCCTGTAGCGCCTTGATCAGTTCCTCCGGGGGGTCGTTGAAATGCGACGCGACGTCGCGCACTTCGTCCATGAGCGCGTAGGCGGCGTTGCCCGGGCAATCGGTGTTGCCGACATCGCGGTGGGTGAAGATCGTCGGCAGCGTCGCGATCGAACCGGCCGCGAAGGTGGTGTAGTGGCTGCCCGCCGACTCCAATGCCACCGTGCCCTTGGGGTCGACGCCGTCGAGGCCCAGCCGCCAGCCGAGCAGCCGGCCCAGCGTGCGCAGCTGGATCGGCGTCGGCGGCACGTCGTCGAAATTGCCGATCATCGCCACACCCCAGGTGTTGCGGTTGAACCCGCCGGTGTGGAAGGCCTCGACCGCTTTGGTGAGCCCACCGGCGCTGCCCTCGAAGACCTGGCCGTATTTGTCGACCAGGGCGTTGTAGGCGATGTCGCACCAGCCCAGGGTCTTGCTGTGATAGGTGTAGATGGCTTTGACGATCCCGGCCGATTCCAGCGGCGAATAGTCGTTGCTGCCCGCGGTGTGGTGCACGACGGCGGCGCGAATCCCGTTGTCGTACTGCGGACTACCGCATCGCAGCGACTCGTCGGCGCCCCACTCCGCCCGGCTGATGATGGCGGGCGCCTGGCCGGGCATCAAGACTCCCGACGGCGGCGTCCATTGCTTCTTCGGCGGCGCTTGCGGCGGGGAGATGAGGATGGCGGAGATGTTCTGCCCGAAGGGTTGTTCCCGCGACGCTGGCTTGTAGCCGAGGCCGGTGCCGGTGGCGGGCGCGGGCGGCCCCTGGGTCACCGGCGCATCGATCGGCCGGGTGACCGCGATCTGGACGGTCGTGGTGGTGCCGACGAACACCGGATCGGTGCCCCGGGGCCCCTCGAGTGACCCGGCCGCCGTCGCCCCGTCGGGCGCCGCGGTCTCGTACTCGGTCTGATACCAGGGCCCCCACGAACCGTCGGGGTGTTTCGCCCGCACCCGGGTCGACGTGCCGGCCAGGTCGCCGGTGAGCGCGACGAGTGAAAACGGGGTGGCCTGGCTGATGTCGCGAACTGTGACGCCGCCGCCCAGCCCGATCAGCGGCTGTTCGGCCAGCTGGGTGCCGTGGGCGGGCGGCGGGTCGGCGGTGCCGCGATCGCGCGTCGTGTCCGCCACCCAGGAGACGATGACCACGGTCGCCGCGATGGCGGTGAGCAGCGTCGTCGGCCCGCGACTAGGAGACACCAGGCGATGTTACTTGTGTTTCTGATGTTAATGATGAGACGACACGAACTGGGCGGTGGGAATCTGGACAAAATCGACGGCACCGCAGAAAAATTCTGCGGTGCCGTCTGGTTGAAGGGTTCCCCGGAGGTCTAGACGGGAGGCAGGACCGGCGCCGCGCCCGCGGCGGCCGGCAACGCACCGGCAGCGCCGGCCGCGGCCGGCAGGGCACCCGCGGCGGCACCCGGCAGAGCGCCCGCGGCGCCCGGCAGGGCCCCCGCGGCGCCGGGCAAGGCCCCCGCGGCGGCCGGCAAGGCACCGGCCGCGCCCGGCAGCGCACCGGCCGCACCCGGGAGCGCGCCCGCGGCGCCTTGTTGCATGCCTTGCGTGATGGCCGGCATCACCAAGCCCTTGAGCAGGTCGATGGCCTGGCCCGCGCCCAGCTGGTTGGCCGCCTGCATGATGTCGTTGACCAGGCCACCACCGCCGCCGGAGCTCCCGCTGCCGCCGCCGAGGCCGGTCCCGCCGCCGACCGGCGAACCGTTACCGAAGGAGGACGGGTCACCGAGGATCGGGTAGGTGCCGTCGGCGCCGGGGTCCAGGCTGGCCGGTGCGGTGATCGGCACTTCGCCCGCCGCGGTCGGGCTACCGAGGCCCGGTGCCACGCCGGCCGGGCTGGTCAGCCCGGGGTTGGAGAGCGCCGGGTTGAGCCCGGCGCCCGGGGTTGCCACTCCGGCGCCCGGTGTGGTCGGCAGCGCGCCGGGCGCGGTGAGCCCCGGCGTTGTGGGTGCCAGGCCAGGGCTGGCCAGACCGGGGCTGGTCAAACCTGGGCTGGTGAGTCCCGGGCTGGTGAGTCCGGGGCTGGTCAACCCGGGGCTGGTCAGGCCAGGGCTGGTGAGCCCCGGCGTTCCCAGGCCCGGCGTGCCCAAGCCGGGGCTGGTCAGGCCCGGCGTGCCCAAGCCGGGGCTGGTCAGGCCCGGCGTGCTGGCCGCACCCCCGCCGAGCGCGGGAACCGGCGGCAGGTTGATGCCGAACTGCGACAACCCCTGCGACAGCGCGCCCATCAGCTCGCCGGGCAGGTCGGCCATCACGGCCGCCTGCTTGAAGTCGTGGTGTTCGGGCTGCTTGTTGCCGGCCGTCGATTCGTAGACAAGGAAGTATGCGCAAGGACTCGCCACTGCCACAGCGGCGACCGCGCTCATGGCTGTCGAAAGCTTGCGTCGGCGTCGGTTCGGCACGGAAGTCTCCTCAATCTGGACAACTCAATCTCAACTTGTTGTGTCGGTGTGGTCCGCCGTCCTTTGTCTTTCCTGGCGAGATCCACACAGAGTCGATGGTACGAGTGAGATTGCTGTGACTAGAGTGGTGATATTGAATCGTGAGGCAATTGCGCCCCCGACCGTGATCGCCGGGGCCGTAGCCTCCCGACGCCGCGTCATCGGCCCGAACGCGGATTGCTGGCCTCGCCAAATGGGTTAGGCCCACGCGGTCGGATACCCTAAGCAACCGATGACCGCTCGTTTCGACCTCCTCGTCGTCGGCTCTGGATTTTTCGGCCTGACCATTGCCGAGCGCGTGGCTACCCAACTGGGTAAGCGCGTGCTCGTCGTGGAACGCCGTCCGCACATCGGTGGCAACGCCTATTCGGAGGCCGAGCCGCAGACGGGCATCGAGGTCCACAAATACGGCGCCCACCTGTTCCACACCTCTAACAAGAGGGTCTGGGACTACGTGCGGCAGTTCACCGACTTCACCGACTACCGGCACCGGGTGTTCGCCATGCACAACGGGCAGGCGTATCAATTCCCGATGGGCCTGGGGCTGGTGTCGCAGTTCTTCGGCAGGTACTTCTCCCCGGACGAAGCCCGTCGGCTGATCGCCGAGCAGGCCGCCGAGATCAAGACCGAGGACGCGCAGAACCTCGAGGAGAAGGCGATCTCGCTGATCGGCCGGCCGTTGTACGAGGCATTCGTCAAGGGCTACACCGCCAAGCAATGGCAGACCGATCCCAAGGAACTGCCGGCCGCCAACATCACCCGCCTCCCCGTGCGGTACACCTTCGACAACCGGTACTTCAGCGACACCTACGAGGGCCTGCCGGTCGACGGGTACACCGCCTGGCTGCAGAACATGGCCGCCGACGACCGCATCGAAGTCAGGCTGAACACCGACTGGTTCGACGTCCGCGACCAACTGCGCGCGGACAGTCCCGACGCGCCGGTGGTTTATACCGGCCCGCTGGACCGCTACTTCGACTACGCCGAGGGTCGGCTGGGCTGGCGCACATTGGATTTCGAGCTGGAGGTGCTGCCGATCGGGGATTTTCAGGGCACGCCGGTGATGAACTACAACGACCTCGACGTCCCCTACACCCGCATCCACGAGTTCCGCCATTTCCACCTCGAGCGCGACTACCCAACCGACAAGACCGTGATCATGCGGGAGTTCTCGCGGTTCGCCGAAGACGACGACGAGCCCTACTATCCGATCAACACCGAGGCCGACCGCGCCCTGCTGGCCGCCTACCGAGCGCGAGCGAAGGCCGAAACCGCCTCGGCCAAGGTGCTTTTCGGTGGCCGCCTGGGGACCTACCAATACCTGGACATGCACATGGCGATTGCCAGCGCACTGAACATGTACGACAACGCCCTCGCGCCGCACCTGCGCGACGGCAAAGCTCTAGTGGAGGAAGGCGCGGGGGGATGACTGCTGTAAGCCTGCTTTCCAGAATCATTCTGCCGCGTCCGGGGGAGCCCCTCGACGTGCGCAAGCTGTATCTGGAGGAATCGACCACCAACGCAAGGCGGGCCCACGCGACGAGCCGCACCTCGTTGGAGATCGGCAAAGAGTCCGAGGTGTCGTTCGCCACGTACTTCAACGCTTTCCCGGCCAGCTACTGGCGCCGCTGGTCGATCTGCACGGCGGTCGTGCTGCGGGTCGAGCTGACCGGGACCGGGCGCGTCGACGTCTACCGCACCAAGTCCACCGGGGTACGAATCTCCGTGGAGGGGCGCCAATTCGTCGGCACCGACGATCAGCCGGCCGTCGTCGAGATCGAGGTGGCGCTGAAGCCGTTCGAGGACGGCGGCTGGATCTGGTTCGACATCACCACCGACACCGCGGTCACCCTGGTGAGCGGTGGCTGGTATGCGACCGAGCCCGCCCCGGGCACGGCCAACGTCGCCGTCGGCATCCCCACGTTCAATCGACCGGCGGACTGCGTCAACGCGCTGGCCGACCTCACCGCAGACCCCTTGGTGGATGAGGTGATCGGCGCGGTGATCGTCCCGGACCAGGGCGTCCGCAAGGTGCGCGACCACCCCGACTTCGCGGCCGCGTCGGCCGGCCTGGGCAACCGGCTCTCCATTCACGACCAGCCCAACCTCGGCGGTTCCGGCGGCTACAGCCGGGTGATGTATGAAGCGCTGAAAAACACTGACTGCCAACAGATCTTGTTCATGGATGACGACATCCGCATCGAGCCCGACACCATCCTGCGGGTGCTGGCGCTGCACCGCTTCGCCAAGACGCCGATGCTGATCGGCGGACAGATGCTCAACCTGCAGGAGCCGTCGCACCTGCACATCATGGGCGAGGTGGTCAACCAGGCGAACTTCATGTGGACCGCCGCGCCACACGCCGAGTACGACCATGACTTCGCGGAATTCCCGTTGAACGACAAGAACTCTCGCAGCGCCCTACTGCACCGCCGCATCGACGTCGACTTCAACGGGTGGTGGACGTGCATGATCCCGCGGCAGGTCGCCGAGGAGCTGGGTCAGCCGCTGCCCTTGTTCATCAAGTGGGACGACGCGGAATACGGTCTGCGCGCCGGCGAACACGGGTACCCGACCGTCACGCTGCCCGGCGCGGCGATCTGGCACATGGCCTGGAGCGACAAGGACGATGCGATCGACTGGCAGGCCTATTACCATCTGCGCAATCGGCTGGTGGTCGCCGCGATGCACTGGGACGGCGATATCACCGGTCTGGTCCGCAGTCACCTCAAGGCCACGCTGAAACACCTTGCCTGCCTTGAGTATTCGACGGTGGCGATCCAGAACAGGGCCATCGATGACTTCCTGGCCGGCCCGGAGCACATCTTCTCGATCCTGGAATCCGCGCTGCCCGAGGTGCATAGGCTGCGCAAGGAATATCCGGACGCCGTCGTGCTGCCCGCGGCGAGCGAGCTGCCGCCGCCGTCGCACAAGACCAAGGCGATGAAGCCGCCGGTGAACCCGGTGTCGATCGGGTACCGGCTGGCCCGCGGCATCATGCACAACGCGACCAAGGCCGACCCCGAAGCCCACCAGCGCCCGGAGTTCAACGTGCCGACCCAGGACGCCCGCTGGTTCCGGCTGTGCACGGTCGACGGCGTCACCGTGACGACGGCCGACGGGTGCGGGGTGGTCTACCGGCAGCGCGATCGGCGCAAGATGTTCCAGCTGCTGTTCGCCTCGCTGCGCCGGCAGCGCCGGCTGGTGAGCCGGTTCGACGAGATGCGCAAGACGTACCGGGGCGCGTTGCCGGTGCTGTCCAGCAAGCAGAAGTGGGAGACGGCGCTGTTACCCGCGCACGCCGAACGCGAGCATGCCTGACGCATCTCCTTCAGCGCCCCCTACCGGGGAGGTGGCCGCGCTGGTGGCTGTGCAGTCCGCGTTGGCCGGCCGCCCCGGAGTGCTGGCGACAGCGCGCGGGCTGTCCCATTTCGGCGAGCACAGCATCGGCTGGCTGGCCGTCGCGGCGGTTGGCGCGCTACTGATGCCGAAGCGCCGCTGGGACTGGCTGGTGGCCGGGGCCGGCGCGTTCGCCGCCCACGCCGCCGCCGTCCTGGTCAAGCGGGTGGTGCGGCGCAAGCGGCCGCACGACCCGGCGGTCGTGGTGAACGTCGGGACTCCCAGCCAGCTGAGTTTCCCGTCGGCGCATGCCACTTCGACGACGGCCGCGGCCATCCTGATGGGCCGGATCACCGGCCTGCCGCTGCCCGCCCTGCTGATTCCCCCGATGGCGTTGTCGCGGATGCTGCTGGGGGTGCACTATCCCAGCGACGTGGCCTGCGGCATCGCCCTCGGCGCCGTCGTCGCGCGAACAACCATACGGCTGCAGGGCCGGGCACGGGAGGTCTGGGCGAATGAGTGAGGACGTGGTGACCGGGCCCTCGGGCAACGTGGTGGTGGGCGTGGTCAAGGCGATCCGCCCCCGGCAATGGGTCAAGAACGTCCTGGTGCTGGCCGCGCCGCTGGCCGCGTTGGGCGGCCCGGTGCACTACAACTACGCCGACGTGCTGACCAAGGTGTCGGTGGCGTTCGTGGTGTTCTGCCTGGCGGCTTCGTCGATATACCTGGTGAACGACGTCCGCGACGTCGACGCCGACCGCGAGCACCCCACCAAGAGGTTCCGTCCTATCGCGGCCGGCGTCGTGCCCGAATGGCTGGCCTACACCCTCGCGGTGGTTCTCGGGGCGGCATCGCTGGCGCTCGCTTGGTGGCTGACGCCCGACTTGGCGGTGGTGATGGCCGTCTACCTCAGCATGCAGCTGGCGTACTGCTTCGGCCTCAAACACCAGGCGGTCATGGACATTTGCATCGTGTCCTCGGCGTACTTGCTGCGGGCAATCGCCGGCGGCGCCGCGACGGGCATCCCGCTTTCGCAGTGGTTCCTGCTGTCGGCGGCGTTCGCGTCGCTGTTCATGGTGGCCGGCAAGCGCTACGCCGAGCTGCAGGTCGCGGAGCGCACCGGTGCCGCGATCCGCAAGTCGTTGGAGAGCTACACCAGCACCTATCTGCGGTTCGTCTGGACGATGTCGGCCACCGCGGTGGTGCTCTGCTACGGGTTGTGGGCGTTCGAGCGCGACCGCCACTCGGGATCGTGGTTCGCGGTCTCGATGGTCCCGTTCACCATCGCGATCCTGCGCTACGCCGTCGACGTCGACGGCGGGCTGGCCGGCGAGCCCGAAGACATCGCACTGCGCGACCGAGTGCTGCAGCTGCTTTTCCTGGCGTGGATCGCGACGCTTGGAGCCGCCGTTGCCTTCGGCTAGCCCCGAACTGCAGGCCCTCAAAGCGCGCATGATGCGCACCCGGCCGGTCATCAGGCGATTGGGCTGGCCGGTGTTCCCGTACTCCTCGATGGTGCGGATCAGCCTGTGGATCAGCGTGGCGGTGGTCTCCATTCTGTTCGCGTGGGGCGCCTGGCAGCGGCGCTGGATCGCCGACGACGGCCTGATCGTGTTGCGCACGGTGCGTAACCTGCTCGCCGGCAACGGCCCCGTCTTCAACCAGGGCGAGCGGGTCGAGGCCAACACGTCGACGGCCTGGACCTACCTGATGTACGTCGGCAGCTGGGTGGGCGGGCCGATGCGCATGGAATACGTGGCGCTGGCGCTGGCCCTGACGCTCTCGGTGGCGGGCGTGGCGCTGCTCATGCTGGGGGCAGCCCGGCTGTATGCACCCAGTTTGCGGGGCCGCAGGGCCCTGATGCTGCCCGCCGGCGCGCTGGTCTACATCGCCTTGCCGCCCGCGCGCGACTTCGCCACCTCGGGTCTGGAGAGCGGGCTGACGCTGGCCTACCTCGGGTTGCTGTGGTGGATGATGGTCTGCTGGGGTCAGCCGGTGCGGAACCGCCCGGACCACAGGCTCTTCCTCGGCGCGTTGGCTTTCGTGGCCGGCTTCAGCGTCCTGGTCCGGCCCGATCTGGCGCTGATGGGCGGGCTGGCGCTGATCATGATGCTGATCGCCGCGCGGACCTGGCGCCGCCGGGTGCTGATCGTGGTCGCGGGCGGATTGCTTCCGGTCGCCTACGAGATCTTCCGCATGGGCTACTACGGCCTGCTGGTGCCCGGTACCGCCCTGGCCAAGGATGCCGCCGGGGACAAGTGGTCCCAGGGCATGATCTACCTCTCCAACTTCGACGCGCCCTACGCGGTCTGGGTACCGGTGATGCTGCTCGTCCCACTGGGCATCCTGCTGCTGGCGGCACGCCGTCGCCCGTCGTTCCTGCGGCCCGCGTTGGCACCCGACTACGGCCGGGTGGCCCGCGCGGTCCAAAGCCCGCCGGCCATCGTCGCCTTCGTGCTGGTGAGCGGGCTGGTGCAGGCCCTTTACTGGATCAGGCAGGGCGGCGACTTCATGCACGGGCGGGTGCTGCTCGCGCCGCTGTTTTGCTTGCTGGCCCCGGTGGCGGTCATCCCGGTGGCCATACCGGACGGCCAGGACTATTCGCGGGAGACGGGGTATTGGGTGGCCGGCGCGGCCAGCGCGCTGTGGCTGAGCGTGGCCGGCTGGTCGTTGTGGGCGGCGAACTCGCCGGGGATGGGCGACGACGCCACTCACGTCACCTACACCGGGATCGTCGACGAGCGCCGCTTCTATGCACAGGCCACCGGGCACGCCCATCCCCTGACCGCCGCCGACTACCTCGGCTACCCGCGGATGGCGGCCATCCTGACCGCACTCGACAACACCCCGGACGGCGCGTTGCTGCTGCCCTCGGGCAATTACATCCAGTGGGACCTGGTGCCGATGGTCAAGCCACCCCCGGGCAGCGCCGACAAGTCACTCGAAAAACCGCAGCACGCAGTGTTTTTCACCAACCTCGGCATGGTGGGCATGAACGTTGGGCTCGACGTCAGGGTGATCGACCAGATCGGATTGGCGAATCCGCTTGCGCAACATACGGAACGGTTGAAGCACGGCCGCATCGGACACGACAAGAACCTGTTCCCGGATTGGGCGATCGCCGACGGGCCCTGGGTGAAGGTGTATCCCGGGATCCCGGGTTATCTGGATCAGCAGTGGGTCGCGGAGGCGGTCGCAGCCCTGCAATGCCCGGAGACCAAGGCGGTGCTGAGCTCGGTGCGCGCGCCGATGACCCCGCACCGATTCCTCTCCAACCTGCTGCATTCGTATGAATTCACCAAGTATCGGATTGACCGCGTTCCGCGCTACGAGCTCGCCAGATGCGGCTTGCCCTTACCCGAAGAGGTACCGCCACCACCCCGCGAGTAAGCCCCGCGCAGAAGAATTTTCGACGAATTTCCATATGCACGCGCGCCGTGAGGGTGAAAAATTGCCAGCAACTTCACATTTGGGCATTAACCAGCTGGCAGTGGGGCTCAAGCACGTGCGAAAACACCGTGCAAGTGGTCGGTGTTTTGCCTGAAAATCGCCGGGTAGCGAAGGCCGGACGGCGCTTTGCGGGCCCGCCTCGATGCGACCGGGCGGCGGAAGGTGTGGTTGACTACACGAGCACTGCTGCGCGGAGATCGTATGCAGTACGACCCAAATCAAGGACGCGTCCGGATGATGGGCGCGCCGAGAAGGATGAGGAAGCAAGGATGACGCTTGTCGACAGGTTTCGCGGCGCCGTGGCAGGTATGCCGCGGCGGCTCGTGGTGGCGGCCGCTGGCGCGGCGCTGCTCTCGGGCCTGATTGGCGCCGTGGGGGGCTCGGCGACCGCTGGTGCCTTCTCGCGCCCCGGTCTCCCCGTGGAATACCTGCAGGTTCCTTCCGCCGGGATGGGCCGCGATATCAAGATTCAGTTCCAAAGCGGTGGCGCCAACTCACCCGCGCTGTACCTGCTCGACGGGATGCGCGCGCAGGACGACTTCAACGGCTGGGACATCAACACCCCGGCGTTCGAGTGGTACAACCAGTCCGGCATCTCGGTCGCCATGCCGGTCGGTGGGCAGTCCAGCTTCTACTCCGACTGGTACAAGCCCGCCTGCGGTAAGGCCGGCTGCACCACCTACAAGTGGGAGACCTTCCTGACCAGCGAGCTGCCGCAGTACCTGTCGGCGCAGAAGCAGGTCAAGCCGACCGGCAGCGCCGTGGTCGGTCTGTCGATGGCCGGGTCGTCCGCGCTGATCCTCGCCGCCTACCACCCGCAGCAGTTCGTCTACGCCGGCTCGCTGTCCGCGCTGCTGGACCCGTCCCAGGGAATGGGCCCGTCGCTGATCGGGCTGGCCATGGGTGACGCCGGTGGTTACAAGGCCGCCGACATGTGGGGTCCGAAGGAGGACCCGGCGTGGGCCCGCAACGACCCGTCGCTTCAGGTCAGCAAGCTCGTCGCCAACAACACCCGCATCTGGGTGTACTGCGGTAACGGCAAGCCGTCCGACCTCGGTGGAGACAACCTGCCGGCGAAGTTCCTCGAGGGCTTCGTGCGCACCAGCAACCTGAAGTTCCAGGACGCGTACAACCAGGCCGGTGGCCACAACGCGGTGTGGAACTTCGACGCCAACGGCACCCACGACTGGCCCTACTGGGGCGCGCAGCTGCAGGCGATGAAGCCTGACCTGCAGTCGGTGCTGGGAGCCACCCCGGGTGCCGGCCCGGCCACGGCCGCTGCGGCTGCCGGGAACGGCCAGACCGGCCAGGGCACCTAAACCCAACAGATCGCCACTAGCGGCGGGAACCCCTCGGGGTTTCCGCCGCTAGTCGTTTCGGTGTGTGACTTGTTTCACTACCCCGCGGGCGGGGGAACTACGGCGCTGGCTAATGTGCTCGTCAGGACTAGACGATGGAGGGTGACATGAGGGTCGTGCGGGGTGCGTCGGCGCTTCTTCGGGTGTTCTCCGTAGCGGCGCTGGCGATCGGGCTGATCGGTGTGACGGTGGCGGGCGGGCCGACCGGAAAGGCGCGGGCGGCCGGTTACGAGAGCCTGATGGTGCCGTCGGCGGCGATGGGCCGCGACATCCCGGTGGCCTTCCTGGCGGGCGGTCCGCACGCGGTCTATCTGCTGGACGCCTTCAACGCCGCCCCGGACGTCAGCAATTGGGTCACCGCGGGCAACGCGATGAACACGCTCGGCGGCAAGGGGATCTCGGTGGTGGCGCCCGCGGGTGGGGCGTGGAGCATGTACACCAACTGGGAACAGGACGGCAGCAAGCAGTGGGACACCTTCTTGTCCAGCGAGCTGCCCAACTGGCTGGCGGCCAACAAGGGCCTGGCGCCGGGCGGCCACGCGGCCGTCGGCGCCTCCCAGGGTGGATACGGCGCGATGGCGCTGGCCGCCTTCCACCCTGATCGCTTCGGCTTCGCCGGTTCCCTGTCGGGGTTCTTGTACCCGTCGAGCACCAACTACAACGGCGCGATCCTGGCCGGCCTGCAGCAGTACGGCGGCGTGGACGGCAACGGGATGTGGGGCGCCCCGCAGCTGGGCCGGTGGAAGTGGCACGACCCGTACGTGCACGCCTCGCTGCTGGCGCAGAACAACACCCGGGTGTGGGTCTACAGCCCGACGAACATGGGCGGTGACGACGCCGCCATGATCGGCCAGGCGGGCGCGGCCATGGGCAGCTCCCGCGAGTTCTACCAGCAGTACCGCAGCAACGGCGGGCACAACGGTCACTTCGACTTTCCCGGTGGCGGCGACAACGGCTGGGGCTCGTGGTCGGGCCAACTGGGAGCCATGTCGGGCGACATCGTCGGCGCCATTCGGTAGCGGCGATCGCGAGCGCGGCCTTTGATCGCGAGGGCGGCGCCATCCGCTGCCGCCCTGGCCGGGTCGCGGGAGCCGGTACCGTGTAGGGGGTGCAGCAGGCGTCGGGAGGACCGCTTGGCTGCGATCCACCGACTGCTAGCGGGAGAACATGGCTACCAACGCCCGGCGTAAGCGCCACCGAGCCCTCGCCTGGACCGCCGCCTTGGCAATGGCGGGCGTGGTGCTGTTGGTGATCGTGCTCGTGGTGGTCTTGCTACGCGGCCACGAGTCGCCGCCCAGCGCGGTGCCACCCGGCGTGCTGCCTCCGCCGTCGACGACCACCCACCCCCACAAGCCCCGGCCCGCTTCGCAGGACGCGTCGTGCCCCGACGTCCAGCTGGTCAACATCCCCGGCACGTGGGAGTCGGCCCCGCAGGACGATCCGGTCAACCCGATGCAGTTCCCCAACGCACTGCTGCACAGGGTGACCACGGCGATAACCCAACAGTTCCCCGCGTCCCGGGTGCAGGAGTACACCACGCCCTACACCGCGCAGTTCCACAACCCGCTGGCCGGTGACACCCAGATGTCGTACAACGAAAGCCGCGCCGAGGGCACCCGCGCGACGGTCCAGGCGATGACCGACATGAACGCCAAGTGCCCGCTGACCAGTTACGTGGTGATGGGCTTCTCGCAGGGCGCGGTGATCGCCGGTGACATCGCCAGTGACATCGGCAACGGCCGCGGGCCCGTGGACGACGACCTTGTGCTCGGTGTGACGTTGATCGCCGACGGCCGCCGCCAGCCCGGGGTGGGCCAGGACGTCGGGCCCAACCCGCCGGGGGAGGGCGCCGAGGTGACGCTGCACGAGGTGCCGGTGCTGTCCGGGCTGGGCCTGACCATGACCGGCGCGCGGCCCGGCGGGTTCGGCGCGCTCGACAGTAAGACCAACGAGATCTGCGCGCCGGGCGACCTCATCTGCGCCGCTCCGCAAGAGGCGTTCAGCGTGGCCAACCTGCCCAGCACGCTGAACACCCTCGCCGGCGGTGCCGGGCAACCCGTCCACGCGCTGTACGCGACGACGCAGTTCTGGAACCTGGACGGCCAGGCGGCAACCGATTGGACGTTGAACTGGGCGCAGGGGCTGATTGCCAATGCCCCGCATCCCAAACATGGATGACCCGGCCGCAGGACACAGCCGTCAGGAGCCCGTTGCCGGTGCAGATCAGCGGTACCTTGTGATTTGGTGTGCCGCGGGCCGCCCCTTAACATTAAGAGGAATTTAAGAGCTATAACACTTTGTTGCGGATCCGGTCCTGGTAGCAGCCGCCCTGGGATGAGCAGGAGGCCGGCGCCGGTGGCGCCGCGCGAGGACTGGCCCGCGTAGAGATGGAAACGTCGGCGTGGCCGACCAGAACAAAATGCCGGCGCAGCGCCGGCCTAAAACAGGTGTGACAGGAGAGCGGAATGCCGTACCACAACCCGTTCATCGTGAATGGAAAGATCAGGTTCCCCGACAACACCAACCTGGTCAAGCACGTTGAGAAGTGGGCGAGGGTTCGCGGCGACGCGCTGTCCTACCGTTTCATCGACTACTCCACCGAGCGCGACGGGGTGTACCGCGACATCGTCTGGCGCGACTTCAGCGCCCGCAACCGGGCCGTCGGAGCCCGGCTGCAGCAGGTCACCCAGCCCGGTGACCGCATCGCCATCCTGTGCCCGCAGAACCTGGACTACCTGATCGCGTTCTTCGGCGCGCTGTACGCGGGCCGCATCGCGGTGCCGCTGTTCGACCCGGGCGAGCCGGGACACGTCGGCCGTCTGCACGCCGTGCTCGACGACTGCACCCCTTCGACGATCCTGACCACCACCGAGGCCGCTGAAGGCGTCCGCAAGTTCATCCGCGCCCGTTCGGCCAAGGAACGGCCCCGCGTGATCGCCGTCGACGCGGTGCCCAACGAGGTGGCGTCCACCTGGGTCGAGCCCGAGGCCGACGCGAACACGATCGCCTACCTGCAGTACACCTCCGGCTCCACTCGTACCCCGACCGGCGTGCAGATCACCCATCTGAACCTGCCCACCAACGTGCTGCAGGTGCTCAACGGCCTCGAGGGCAAGGAAGGCGACCGCGGCCTGTCCTGGCTGCCGTTCTTCCACGACATGGGCCTGATCACGGCGCTGCTGTCGCCGGTGCTCGGCTACAACTTCACGTTCATGACCCCGGCCGCGTTCGTGCGCCGGCCCGGCCGCTGGATTCGGGAGATGGCACGCAAGCCCGAAGACGCCCCGGATAGCGAGGTCATCACCGTCGCGCCGAACTTCGCGTTCGAGCACGCCGCGGTGCGCGGGGTGCCGAAGGACGGCGAGCCGCCGCTGGACCTGAGCAACGTCAAGGCGATCCTCAACGGCAGCGAGCCGGTGTCCCCGGCGTCGATGCGCAAGTTCTACGAGGCGTTCAAGCCGTACGGCCTGCGGGAGACCGCGATCAAGCCGTCCTACGGCCTGGCCGAGGCGACGCTGTTCGTCTCCACCACGCCCATGGACGAGGCGCCGACGGTCATCCACGTGGACCGCGACGAGCTCAACAAGCAGCGCTTCGTCGAGGTACCCGCCGACGCGCCGAACGCCGTCGCGCAGGTCTCCGCCGGCATCATCGGCGTCGACGAGTGGGCCGTCATCGTCGACCCCGACACCGCCAGCGAGCTGCCCGACGGGCAGATCGGCGAGATCTGGTTGCACGGCAACAACATGGGCACCGGCTACTGGGGCAAGGAAGACGAGACCACCGAGACCTTCCGCAACCTGCTCAAGTCGCGCGTCAGCCAGTCACACGCCGAGGGCGCCCCGGACGACGGCATGTGGGTGCGCACCGGCGACTACGGCACCTACCACAAGGGCCACCTCTATATCGCCGGCCGGATCAAGGACCTGGTCATCATCGACGGCCGCAATCACTACCCGCAGGACCTCGAGTACTCGGCGCAGGAAGCCAGCAGGGCCCTGCGTACGGGCTACGTGGCCGCGTTCTCGGTCCCGGCCAACGAGCTGCCGAAGGTGGTGTTCGACAACCCGCACACCGGCCTCAAGTACGACCCCGAGGACAGCTCCGAGCAGCTGGTGATCGTCGCCGAGCGTGCCCCCGGCACGCACAAGCTCGAGTACCAGCCCATCGCCGACGAGATCCGCGCGGCCATCGCCGTGCGGCACGGGGTCACCATCCGCGACCTGCTTCTGGTGCAGGCCGGAACCATTCCGCGCACCTCGAGCGGCAAGATCGGGCGCCGCGCGTGCCGCGCCGCCTACCTCGACGGCAGCCTGCGCAGCGGCGTCGGTTCGCCGACCGCCTTCGCCGGCGCTAACGACTGAACCCAGGAACCATGGCTGAATTAGACGACTCCCAGAATCAGCAGGAGAACCTGCCCGCCAGCAAAACCGACATGACGGTCCCCGAGATGCGCGAGTGGCTGCGCAACTGGGTGGGCCGGGCCGTCGGCAAGTCGCCGGACGACGTCGACGAGTCGGTGCCGATGGTGGAACTGGGCTTGTCGTCGCGTGACGCCGTGGCGATGGCCGCCGACATCGAGGACATGACCGGTGTCACCCTGTCGGTCGCGGTGGCCTTCCAGCATCCGACCATCGAGTCGCTGGCCACGCGGATCATCGAGGGCGAGCCGGAAGTGGACCCCAGCTCCGACGACGTCTCGGACTGGACGCGCAACGGCCCCGCCGAGCGGGTCGACATCGCGATCGTCGGCCTGTCCACCCGGTTGCCCGGGGACATGAACACCCCCGACGAGACGTGGCAGGCGCTGATGGAGGGCCGCGACGCCATCACCGACCTGCCCGAGGGCCGGTGGGAGGAGTTCCTCGAGGAGCCGAGGCTGGCCGAGCGGATGGCGAAGGCCCGCACCCGCGGCGGCTATCTGAAGGACATCAAGGGCTTCGACTCCGAGTTCTTCGCGGTCGCCAAGACCGAGGCCGACAACATCGACCCGCAGCAGCGGATGGCGCTGGAGCTCACCTGGGAGGCACTCGAACACGCCCGCATCCCGGCGTCCAGCCTGCGCGGCGAGTCCGTCGGCGTCTACGTCGGCGTCTCCAACAACGACTACAGCTTCCTGGCGGTGTCCGACCCGACGGTCGCGCACCCGTACGCGATCACCGGCACCGCGACGTCGATCATCGCCAACCGGGTCTCCTACTTCTACGACTTCCGCGGTCCGTCGGTCGCGGTCGACACCGCGTGCTCGAGCTCGCTGGTGGCCATCCACCAGGCCGTCCAAGCGCTGCGCAACAGGGAAGCCGACGTCGCGGTCGCCGGCGGCGTCAACGCGCTGGTCACGCCCGTGGTGACGCTCGGTTTCGATGAGATCGGGCAGGTGTTGTCGCCCGACGGCCGGATCAAGTCGTTCTCCTCGGACGCCGACGGCTACACCCGCTCCGAGGGCGGCGGCATGCTGGTGCTCAAGCGGGTCGACGACGCCCGCCGCGACGGCGACCAGATCCTGGCCGTGATCGCCGGCAGCGCGGTCAACCACGACGGCCGGTCCAACGGCCTGATCGCCCCCAACCAGGACGCGCAGGCCGACGTGCTGCGCCGCGCCTACAAGGACGCCGGCATCGACCCGCGCACCGTCGACTACATCGAGGCGCACGGCACCGGGACCGTCCTGGGCGACCCGATCGAGGCCGAGGCGCTGGGCCGCGTCGTCGGCCGTGGCCGCCCCGCCGACCGCCCCGCCCTTCTGGGTGCGGTGAAAACCAATGTGGGCCACCTGGAGTCGGCGGCCGGCGCGGCCAGCATGGCCAAGGTGGTGCTCGCCCTGCAGCACGACAAGCTGCCGCCGTCGATCAACTTCGCCGGGCCCAGCCCCTACATCGACTTCGACGCGATGCGGCTGAAGGTGATCGACCAACCCACGGACTGGCCGCGGTACGGCGGCTACGCGCTGGCCGGGGTGTCCAGCTTCGGCTTCGGCGGCGCCAACGCGCACCTGGTGGTGCGCGAGGTCCTGCCCCGTGACGTGATCGAACGCGAGCCCGAGCCCGAACCGAAGACCACCGCCGAGGCGGCGTCCGAAGCCGCCGAGCCGCCCGTCATGGAAGCCCACGCGCTGCGCTTCGACGACTTCGGCAACATCATCCCGGACCAGGAAGCGCCCGAGGAGGACGAGTACGAGCTGCCGGGCGTCACCGACGAGGCGCTGCGGCTCAAGGAGATCGCGCTGGAAGAGCTCGCGGCGCAGGAGGTCGCGGAGCCCACCAAGCCCCTGATCCCCCTCGTCGTGTCGGCGTTCCTCACCTCGCGCAAGAAGGCGGCGGCCGCCGAGCTCGCGGACTGGATGGAAAGCCCCGAGGGGCAGGCGGCGTCGCTGGAATCGATCGGGCGGTCGCTGTCGCGGCGCAACCACGGCCGCTCCCGCGCGGTGGTGCTGGCCCACGACCACGAGGAGGCCGTCAAGGGCCTGCGCGCGGTGGCCGAGGGCAAGCAGCGGCCGGGCGTGTTCAGCGTCGACGGGCCGGTCACCAACGGCCCGGTGTGGGCGATGGCCGGTTTCGGTGCGCAGCACCGGAAGATGGGCAAGAGCCTGTACCTGCGCAACGAGGTCTTCGCCGAGTGGATCGAGAAGGTCGACGCGCTGATCCAGGACGAGCGCGGCTACTCGATTCTCGAGCTGATCCTCGACGACTCGCAGGACTACGGCATCGAGACCAGCAACGTCGTCATCTTCGCGATCCAGATCGCGCTGGGTGAGCTGCTCAAGCACCACGGCGCCAAACCCGCTGCGGTGGTTGGCCAGTCGCTCGGCGAGCCCGCGTCGGCCTACTTCGCCGGCGGCCTGTCACTGGCGGACGCCGCCCGCGTGATCGCGTCGCGCTCGCACCTGATGGGTGAGGGCGAGGCGATGCTGTTCGGCGAGTACATCCGGTTCATGGCGCTCGTCGAGTACTCCGCCGACGAGCTCAAGACCGTGTTCGCCGACTTCCCCGGCCTGGAGGTGTGCGTCTACGCCGCGCCCAGCCAGACCGTCATCGGCGGCCCGCCCGAGCAGATCGACGCGATCGTCGCCCGGGCGGAATCGGAGGGCCGCTTCGCCCGCAAGCTGCAGACCAAGGGCGCCGGCCACACCTCGCAGATGGACCCGCTGCTGGGCGAGTTCTCCGCGGAGCTGCAGGGAATTCACCCGCTGAGCCCGACGGTCGGGATCTTCTCGACGGTGCACGAGGGCAGCTACATCAAGCCCGGCGGCGAGCCGGTGCACGATGTCGACTACTGGGTCAAGGGCATGCGGCACTCGGTGTACTTCACCCACGGCGTGCGCAACGCCGTCGACAGCGGCCACACCACCTTCCTGGAGCTCGCGCCCAACCCGGTGGCGCTGATGCAGATCGGCCTGACCACTGCCGCCGCGGGTCTGCATGACGCCCAACTGATTCCGACGCTGGCCCGCAAGCAGGACGACGTCGAGTCGATGATCTCGGCGATGGCCCAGCTCTACGTCTACGGCCACGACCTGGACATCCGCACGCTGTTCAGCCGCGCTTCTTCGGGGCCGGCAGGCCCCGAAGATTTTGCGAACATCCCGCCGACGAGGTTCAAGCGCAAGGAGCACTGGCTGGACGTGCACTTCGCGCACGGCAGCAGCTCGGTGCTGATGCCGGGTAACCACGTCGCGCTGCCGGACGGCCGCCACGTGTGGGAGTACAACCCCCGCGGCCTGACGGACCTGCCCGCACTGGTGAAAGCCGCCGCGGCCGAGGTGCTTCCGGACGCGCAGCTGGCCGCGGCCGAGCAGCGTGCGGTTCCGGGTGAAGGCGCACGTCTGGTGACGACGCTGACCCGGCACCCCGGCGGCGCCTCGGTGCAGGTACACGCCCGCATCGACAAGTCCTTCACGCTGGTGTACGACGCGCTGGTGACCCGCGGCGGCGAGGCGGGCGTCGCCCTGCCGGCCGCGGTCGGTGCGGGCGCGGCCATCACGGCCGCCTCCAACGGGGCGGCGGCCGCGCTTGAGGCACCCGCCGACGAACCCGAGGCCGAGACCCTGACGGACAGCCTGACCAACCGGTACTTCTCGGCCAGCATGGGCAAATGGTCGCCGGATTCCGGCGAGACCATCGGCGAGCGGCTGGGCCTGATCGTCGGCTCGGCCATGGGTTACGAACCCGAGGACCTGCCGTGGGAGGTGCCGCTGATCGAGCTCGGCCTGGACTCGCTGATGGCGGTGCGGATCAAGAACCGCGTCGAGTACGACTTCGACCTGCCGCCGATCCAGTTGACGGCGGTGCGCGACGCCAACCTCTACGCCATCGAGAAGTTGATCGAGTACGCGGTCGAGCACCGCGACGAGGTCGAGCAGCTGCACGAGCACCAGAAGACGCTCACGCCCGAGGAGATCGCCAAAGAGCAGGCGCAGCTGCTGAGCGGGGCAACGCCGACGACGGTGGCCGCACCCGCGCCGGACCCGCAAGCGGAGCCGGAGACGCAGCCGGCACCGCCGGCGTCGGACGCGTCGATCCCGCCGCCGCCGACGGATCCGTCCGGCCCGAAGGGGGCGGCGACCAACGGCGCGAAGCCCGATCTCGCGGGGGCGCTCAGCCAGGAGGCGGTGTCCAAGGCGCTGAATTCCGATGTGCCGCCGCGTGATGCGGCTGAGCGGGTCACCTTCGCCACCTGGGCGATCGTCACGGGCAAGTCGCCGGGCGGCATCTTCAACCCGCTGCCCAAGCTCGACGAGGACACCGCGGCCAAGATGGCGCAGCGGCTTTCCGAGCGCGCCGACGGCCCCGTCAGCGCCGAGGACGTCCTGACGTCGGACACCATCGAGGCGCTGGCCGAGAAGGTCCGCCAGTACCTGGAGGCCGGCCACATCGACGGCTTCGTCCGCACCCTGCGGGCGCGCCCCGAGGGCAGCTCGAAACCCGCGGTGTTCGTCTTCCATCCCGCCGGCGGTTCAACGGTGGTCTACGAGCCGCTGCTGAATCGGTTGCCCGCGGACACGCCGATGTACGGGTTCGAGCGCGTGGAGGGCACCGTCCAGGAGCGGGCCGCCCAGTACGTGCCGAAGCTGTTGGAGATGAACGCGGGCAAGCCGTTCATCCTGGCCGGCTGGTCGCTCGGCGGCGCGCTGGCGTACGCGTGCGCGATCGGCTTGAAGCGCGCGGGTGAAGACGTGCGCTTCGTCGGGATGATCGACACCGTGCGCGCCGGCGAGGAGATCCCCCAGACACAGGAGGAGACCCGCAAGCGCTGGGACCGGTACGCGAAGTTCGCCGAGCGCACCTTCAACGTCGAGATTCCGGCGATCCCCTACGAGCAGCTCGAAGAGCTCGACGACGAGGGCCAGGTCCAGTTCGTGCTGGACATCGTCCAGCAGAGCGGCGTGCAGATCCCGGGCGGCATCGTCGAGCACCAGCGGACGTCCTACCTGGACAACCGGGCGCTCGAGACCGTACACATCGAGCCGTACGACGGCCACGTGACCCTGTACATGGCCGATCGCTACCACGACGACGTGATCGAGTTCGAGCCGCGATATGCGGTCCGCCAGCCCGACGGCGGCTGGGGCGAGTACGTGGCCGACCTCGAGGTGGTACCCATCGGCGGCGAGCACATCCAGGCCATCGACGAACCGATCATCGGCAAGGTCGGTGCTCACCTCTCGGATGTGCTGAATAAGGTGGAGGCCGAAACCAGTCAGACGAGTGAGGTGGGCAAGTAGTGACGGAGATGGCGCCAGCTCCCATTCAGCACACCACCGCCGAGAAGCTGGCCGAGCTCTACGCTCGCCTGGAACTGGCCAAAGAGCCCGGCGGCGAGAAGGCCGTCGCCAAGCGCGAGAAGAAGGGCATCCCCAGCGCCCGCGCCCGCATCCACGCGCTGGTCGACCCGGGCACCTTCATGGAGGTCGGCGCGTTGGCCAAGACGCCGAACGACCCGAACGCGCTCTACGGCGACGGGTGCGTCACCGGGCACGCCATGATCGACGGCCGTCCGGTCGGGGTGTTCTCCCACGACCAGACGGTGTTCCAGGGCACGGTCGGCGAGATGTTCGGCCGCAAGGTGGCCCGCCTGATGGAGTGGTGCGCGATGGTCGCCTGCCCGATCATCGGCATCCAGGACTCCGGCGGGGCCCGCATCCAGGACGCCGTCACCTCGCTGGCGTGGTACGCCGAGCTGGGCCGCCGGCACGAGGCGCTGTCCGGCCTGGTGCCGCAGATCTCCCTGATCTTCGGCAAATGCGCCGGGGGAGCGGTCTATTCGCCGATCCAGGACGACCTGCTGGTCTCGGTGCGTGACCAGGGCTATTTCTTCGTCACCGGCCCCGACGTGATCAAGGAGGTCACCGGCGAGGAGGTCACGCTCGACGAGCTCGGCGGCTCCGACGCGCAGGCCCGCTACGGCAACATCCACCAGGTGGTCGACTCCGAGGCCGAGGCGTTCCAGTACGTGCGCGACTTCCTGTCATTCCTGCCGTCGAGCACCTTCGGCCAGCCGCCGATCGTCAATCCCGGGCTGGAACCGGAGATCACCCCGACCGACCTCGAGCTCGACGCGATCGTGCCGGACTCCGACAACGCGGCCTATGACATGCACGAGATCCTGCTGCGCATCTTCGACGACGGCGACTTCCTCGACGTCGCCGCGCAGCACGGCCCGGCCATCATCACCGGATACGCGCGCGTCGACGGCCACCCCGTGGGGGTCATCGCCAACCAGCCCATGTACATGTCGGGGGCGATCGACAACGAGGCGTCCGACAAGGCGGCGCGGTTCGTCCGGTTCTGCGACGCGTTCAACATCCCGCTGGTCTTCGTGGTGGACACCCCTGGCTTCCTGCCGGGCGCCGAGGAGGAGAAGCGGGGCATCATCAAGCGCGGCGGCCGGTTCCTCTACTCGGTGGTCGAGGCCGACGTGCCGAAGGTGACCATCACCGTCCGCAAGTCCTACGGCGGCGCCTACGCGGTGATGGGGTCCCGGCAGCTGACCGCCGACTTCAACTTCGCCTGGCCCACCGCGCGGATCGCGGTGATCGGTGCCGAGGGGGCCGCGCAGCTGCTGATGAAGCGCTTCCCCGACCCGACCACGCCCGAGGCGCAGCAGATCAAGAAGGACTTCATCGAGGGTTACAACCTCAACATGGCGATCCCGTGGACCGCCGCCGAGCGCGGGTTCATCGACGCGGTCATCGACCCGCACGAGACCCGGCTGCTGCTGCGCAAGTCGCTGAAGCTGTTGCGGGACAAGCAGTTGTGGTTCCGCACCGCGCGCAAGCACGGGCTGATCCCGGTCTGAGCGCGAGTCCTAGTCGACCAGCGACTGGGTCCCCAGCACGATGGCGAGGGCGAGCCGCTCGGCATCCTCGGTGCCGGGTTCGGCGGTGTAGATCATGATGCGGATGTCGTCGGCGGCGACGATGAACGTGTCGCAGGCGAGCGCGATGTGGCCGACCTCGGGGTGGTCGATCACCTTGTGCCGGCCGAAGTCGTGGTGCGGCTGCGGCGCGCCGGTCTCCCAGAGTTCGACGAACCGCGGGCTGTGCGCGGCAAGCTCGCGGATCAGCGACTTCAACCGCTGGTCGGCGGGATAGCGGGCGGTGGTCAACCGCAGGTCGGCGACCAAGCCCGCCTCGAACTCGGCTCTCTCAGCGGGCGTGTGGACGGCTCGGGTGCCGGGGCCGATCAGGTTGCGCCAGAGGCTGTTTCGCTCATTTCCCCGCCACGCAGTGGTCGGTCCCATCAGCGCGTCGTACGGGGGGTTGGCGACCAGGAGGGTCCAGGTGGCGTCGTAGACGGCGACCGGCGTATTCGCCAGGCGGTCCAGGATTCGCTGGACGCTGGGCGTTACCCGCGACGACACCATGTGCTGCCCGGGCGTAACGTGCCCGGACAGCCGGAAGAGCAACTCGCGCTCCGAGTCGGAGACCCGCAAGGCGCGGGCGAGGGCTTCGACGACCTGAATCGAGGGGGACGTGGCCCGGCCCTGTTCGAGCCTGGTCAGGTAGTCCACCGAGATTCCGGCCAGCGCCGCGAGCTCTTCGCGGCGCAGCCCCGCCGCTCGCCGGCGCCCGCCGACCGGGGCGCCGACCGCGGCGGGGGTAACCCGGTCGCGCCAATGCCGCACCGTTCGCCCGAACCCCCACGTTTCCATCCCTTCACTGTGCGCGACGCCGGCGTCAGGGGAAAGGGGTTGTCCTGGCCCTGCCAGTCCTACGAAAACCGGACGACTGCCTGAACATCCGGCGACGGCCAAGACTGCAACCATGAACGAGATCGCTTCCGGAACCGTCTTGCTGACCGGGCCGACCGGCGGCCTGGGAAAGGCTGCGACGCTGGCCATTGCCCGTCGCCCCCCGTCCGATCGTCCCGATCTGCTACTGGTGGGCAGGCCGGGTCAGGCGCTGACCGCGGTGGCCGAGGAGGCCAGGTCGGCGGGCGCGACGGTACATGAAATCGCCTGTGACCTTGCGCGGCTTTCCGACGTGCGCAGCGCGGGCCGGATGGCCAAGGATCTGCTGCTGTCCGGCGCGGTGCGCCCGTTGCGGGGATTGGTGGCGAACGCCGGGATCGGGTTTGCTGACACGCGCAACGCGTCAGCCGACGGATTCGAGCTCACCTTCGCCGTCAACTACCTGGCGCATGCGCAGCTCATCGGGGACCTGCTGGGCTCGTTCTCCGTGCCGGCCCGCGTGGTGCTCGTCGGCTCGAACACCTACCACCAGAACGTGTTTCGCCGGTGGCTGCGCGTCCCGCCGGCGCGCTGGCGCGATCCGCTGGAGCTGGCCCGGCCCAGCCCCGCGGACACACCGTCGACGTTCGAGCAATCTGGGATCGCCTATTCCAACTCGAAACTCGCCCTCCTGTATTACGCGCACGAACTGCAACGGCGCGCCCCCGACGGAGTCAACGTGACGGTGTTCGAGCCGGGATTCATGCCGGGCACCGGGCTGAGCAGGGCCCATGGTCCCGCCATGCAGCGGGTGGGGCGCGTCATCGAGCGAATCCCTGGGGTGTCTGCCCCGCGCCGGTCTGGCCCCGCGCTGGCATCGATCGTGCTCGACGGCCGGTGGGCGCATCTGCGCGACGGCGCGTTCGTCGTCAAAACCCAAGAGCGCCAGGTGAAACCGTTCGCGCAGGATCGTCAGCGTGAAGCGCGGCTGTGGGAGGCCACCACCGAACTGCTCGACGCCGTCAAGTGAGCGCGTAACCCGTCAGCGCGCCGTCGGCCAGTTCGTCGAAGCGCTCGAGCGCCTCGTCACGGTCGGCGTCGATGCCGCGCAGCGCTCCGCGGTCGGCGAGATACTGCTGCGCGTGGAGCCGGGCGACCAGCGCCTTGCGCTCCCCGCCGCGGGTCGCGCGTTCCCAGGCGGCCTGCTCGGTGAGCAGCGCGCCCGCGTAGACGTCACCCATGAATTGGGCCAGCGGGAAGAGCCGCGCCTCGGCCACGTCGCGGTCCAGTTTGGACCAGGCGCTGATCGCTGCGTCCAGGTCCTCGATGCGCCCGGCGACCAGCCGGGTGGTGTCGTCGTCGTCGGACACCGAGACCGCGTCGCGCAGCCGCGCCAGCAACGCCTCGTGCGCGCGGGTCTGCTCGATGCCGCGCCGCACGTCCAGGCAGAGGATGTTGTCGGGTCCCTCCCAGATGGTGTTGACCTGCGCGTCGCGCAGCAGCCGGGCCACCGGCCAGGTCTCGATATAGCCGTTGCCGCCATGGATTTCGATGGCATCGGACGCCGCGGTGATCCCGAGCCGGCAGGCCTTGAGCTTGGTGACCGGGACCGCGATGCGCTGCCGCATGCCGCGCGGCTGGCGGTGGTTGGTGGCGCCGGTGCCGTCGAAAACCATTGCCTGCGCGGCTTCGACATCGACGATCATCTCGGCCAGCTTGCGCCGCATCAGCGGCTTGTCGATGAGCGCGCCGCCGAACGCGTGCCGCCGCCGGGCGTAACACAACGACTCGACCAGGGCGCGCCGCGCGTTGCCGAGCCCGAACAGGGCGATGCCCAGGCGCGCGGCGTTGGTCAGCTCCATCATGCGGCCCAGCCCCTTGCCGTCGGACGGGCCCGCCTCCCCGGTGGGTTCGCCGGACAGCAGAAACGCCTCGGCGTCAACGAATTCCACCTCGCCGGAGGCCACCGAGCGGGTGCCGAGCTTGTCCTTGAGGCGGCGCACCCGCACCCCGTTGCGCGACCCGTCGCGGCGGGTGCGCAGCACCAGGAAGTTGGCCACGCCGCGCGTCGAGTCGGGCGCTCCCTCCGGTTTGGCCAGCACGACGAACGCCTCGCCGGCGCAGTTGGAGGCAAACCACTTGAAGCCGTTGAGAATCCAGGCGTCACCTGCGCGGGTCGCGGTGGTCTCCAACGCGCCCAGGTCCGAGCCGCCGGTGCGTTCGGTCAGTAGTTGCGCCGTCTCGCCCGCCCACTCGCCGGAGGCGAATTTGGCCAGCACGTGCTCGCGTACGTCGGCGGGCGCGTAGGCGGCCACCAGCGACTGGACCATGCCGCCGCCCGTGCCGAGCGCGCAGCCCATCCCGATATCGGCCTGGTTGAGCAGATAGTTCGACGCGAACAGGCCCAGACCCGAGCTGACTTTGGCGGCCCGCGCATCGTTGCGCAGGGCCTGCTGGGCGTCCAGGACGGCGCGCTTGGACTGGGTGAAGGAGGCCGGCATGACGACCTGGCTGATGTCGTGGCCCCAGCGGTCGTACCGCTCGAGCCGGGGCGGGTTGCGGTCGGTCTCCTCGGCCCATCTCGCGATCGGTCCGCCCATCAGCTCGCCCATGCGCGCCAGGTGCGGCTCTATGACCCTCAGCTCGTCGGGCTGCAGGTAGTACGCCATGGTGAACTGCAGGGTGGGGTCGGTGAGGTACCAGTTGAGACCCACGGCCCCGCGGTAGCTCTCGGTCCGGTAGCGCTGGGCCTTTTCCTCGGTGGCGAAGGGCAACCGATCCACCGCCTCAACGGCGTAGTCGCTCATGGCACAGACGCTACGCGTTGGCGAGGAAAAGCAGACGCACCCTGCCGAGCTGGATTTCGTCGCCGTCGGCCAGCACGGCGGAGTCGACGGCCTCGCGGTTGAGATACGTGTGGTTCATGCTGCCCACGTCGACGATGCGGAATTGGCCGCCCTCGCTGAGGAATTCGGCGTGCCGACGGCTGACCGTGATGTCGTCGAGGTAGATGTCGCTTTCCGGGTGCCGGCCCGCCGACATGACGGGCTGGGTCAAGGCGAACCGTGACCCGGTGTTGGGCCCGCGCGTGACGACCAGCATCGCGGAGCCCGGGCTCAACGCTGGCCTATTCTCGACCGCCGCTTCGGCAGCGGCGGTTACCGGCGCGTCGAACTCGGCGGTTACGGCGGCGCCCATGTCACCGGTCAGCTCCTCCGAGCCCTCCCCCGCGGTTGGCCGGTGCGGCGGCGATCCTTCGTTGTTCACGCGGCTCGCGGCAGATCCGGATTCGCCGCTGCCGCTTGCGATGTCGGCCGCTGCGGTGCGGGTGCCCAGCCGACGTAGGTGAGGTACAGGCCGACGAGGGCGAAGATCACGCAGAGCGTGATCCACCAGGCCTGCGCGCCGATCATGTCATCCGCCAGCGACGCGAAGAACCGGGGAAAGGCCACCAGCAGCACCCCGCGCAGCACGATCAGCCAGCCGAGCAGGGAAACGATGGCGGCCGCGGCGCCTTTCCAGCTTCGGTGCGCGGCAACGATGCTCAGGCCGACCAGCAAGATGAAGGCGCCCGTCACGAAGGTCCACATCGAATTCGCCTCGAACTGTGACAGCAGCGACTGCATGTCCGAGGCGCGCGCCACCGCCGTCACGTCGACGATGACGAGGAAGGGGCCGAGCACGCGCGAGAAAAAGCGCGTCGCGGTCTGTGATTGTGGTGAGTCGTTCATGGCCGTGCCTCTCATCCTCCGCCGGTCATTCGGCGATCCCCATTATCGGAGCACTTGACCGAGGCGCCGAGATAGGGACTTTTGGCCTGCGTCGGCGGGACCGAAGTGATGGCGGGACGGCGGCTATACCGGCGCGACGAACTCGGAGGTGTAAAACTCCGCCGGATTCTGCGAGTTTCCGTTTCGCCGCTCGATAATCACCCACACGCCCGTCGTGCCGGGCCGAATGGTGTCTTGCACGGTCGCCGTGCCGTTGCCCGCCCCGTCGATGTCCATGCCGGAGAACGCGGTGCCGGGGTCGCCCGGTCCGCAGGTGCTCGACGCCGGTCGCGGCATCTGGATGAGCCCGACGTCGAAGTGGGTTCCGGGCTCGGGCTCGTCGTACAGATGCACCTCCGCGACCGCCCTCGACCCGGAGGTATTGATCAGGGCGGAACCGGTGCCGAGCATTGGGCTGGGCACCTTCGGCGCCACTCCGACGCGGCTGAAATCGCAACGCCGCAAATAGTTGTCCAGGGCCACCGTGGTGCCGCCGTCGGCGGCCGCCGCGGTGATTTCGAACGTCACCGCCGGGGCGCTCGCCGCGATGGTCACCGCCGCACATGTTCCCAGCCTTCTCAGCGCGCTCATGGGGCCACCTATTGTTCCGGTGTGAAGTGGATCACAGCGGAATAGGTATTAACCCGGGCGCGGTGAAATCAAACGTTTTTTGCAAACAATTACTGGATCGTCAATTTCCGCGCTCTATTTGGCGGCTGACGAATTACGGCTCGAATCCGATAAAGGCCGCTAGGGCTTAATTCGGATCGGTCCCGGGGACCACCACCCGCTGCGGGTCGCGGTGCCCAGGTCGAGCGTCGCGGGCGTGGCGTCGGCGACGGTGTCGAACTTGCGCAGCGATCCCCAGTCCCGCCCCCAGTCGTGGGACAGGTAGGTCGACATCACGTGGGCCCGTAGCAGCAGGTCGGTGATGCCCAGCAGGCCGCCGTTCACGCCGTCCTGCCAGGTGTCGGTGTCCTGCTTCTTGGCGTTGTAGTCCGGCGTGATGCGGAACTTGGGGATCTCGGTGACGCCGTTGACGTGCAGCATCGGCTGCTGGCACGGGAAGGCCAGCCCGACCGCCCAGTCCATCAGCACCGGCTGTGTCGAGCCGACGTACTCCTGCAACGAGCGCAGCTCCGGCACCCGCGGCGGGGTCAGCGCGATCCAGTCATCCGGCGTCAGGGACAGGTCCTCGGCGACCACCCGCACCGCGACCGCGTCGGCGGGGATCTGGGCGCGGGGGAAGCGCAGGTTGCGCCATACCTTCGGCTGCTCGCCGTAGAGGTCGTAGGGCACCAGCCGTCCGGCGGGCAGCACGGCGCCGCCGGGGCCGGGCCTGCCGATTTCCAATTCCACGGTCTGCCCGTTGGTGTGGTGATGCAGGATGCTGTTGCCGGAGATGGTGCCCGCGGCGGTCACCACCACCAGCGGGTGCGCGGCGTCGGGCTTCGGCAGCTGATACCACGCCGAGGTCAGCTTGCTCTGCTGCTGTGCGCCGGTGGTGTAGCTGCCGGCCAGCGGAACCTGATCGGGGTTGAGCCCGTAGGGCAGCGGCACGGTGGACCCGTTGATGCCCGGCGCCGTGAGCTTGAGCGGCGCGTCCCAGTCGTAGTCGGTGCCGGGCTGCGGCACTGACGTCTCCTTGACCGACTCGGCCAGGGTGCGGTCCGGCACGCCGTTGGGGGTGAAGCCGGTGGGATTGACGCCACCCAGGGGGCCCAGCGGACCCCAGTTGCCGGGCAGGGCCGCCATGAAGCCCGCGTTGCTGTCGGGCTCGACGAGAATGTCGTCGGCCAGCCCGCATCCCCCGCTGAACTCGCGCAGGTTGTCCCAGGCGTTGGAGTAGGTGGGGTACTGACGCACGATGCCGGCCACCATGGACGCGACGAACACCAGCGCCATGAAGCCCGCGGCAATGGGGATGGGCGCCGCCGTCGCTGCACGCGCCAACCGGCCCTCGCCATGGCCGGTGTCGGCGAAGTGCAGCCACGCCGCGTACACCGCGGCGATCGCGAACAGCGCGAAAAATATTGTGCTGATTGTGATTCCGCCGACCTTCGGCATGCTGCTGTTGAACGGCACGCCGTAGCTGGAGACGTACCACCAGCCGTTGGTGGTGGCGAAACACAGCGCCAGGATGAACAACACCGCCGCCAGGAACGCCATCCGGTTGCGCGACCAGCGCAGCACCTCATGCGACACCAGCACCGTCGTCAGCGCGGCCATCGCGGCGCCCACCGCCGCGAACAGGCCGAAATGGTGCACCCACTTGGTCGGGGTGAACATCAGGAAGAACATGGTGCCGAAGATGACGCCCATCAAACGCCAGGCCGGTCCGCGGGCGACGCCGGGAACTCGCTTGCGCCGCAACATGATGAACAGGGTGGTGAAGAGGCACAGCGCCGTGATCAGGAAGCCGAAGCGGCGCGAGAGCGAGCCGTCCACTGTGGGCAGGATCAGGTAGTAGTAGCGCAGGTTCTCGGTGTACCAGGCCTGGCTGGGCCCGATGGCGGTGCGAATCCTGGTGGCCTCCAACACCGTTGCCAGCGTCTGGTCGGCGAACACCACGGTCAGGATCACGGTGCCTGCCGCCAGCATCGGGGCCACCAGGGGCAGCGTGCCGACCAGCCGGTGGCGGCGCACCAGGATGCGCAGGATCGGGCGACCACCGGCGACCAGCGCGGCGACCGCGATCAACCCGGTGGGCTGGACGCCGAGCGTGAATGCCGCGGTGATGACCGCCAGCGCGGCGGGCGTCAGCCTGCTGTAACGCATCGAGCGCTCGATCAGCACATAAGTGACCAGCGAACCGAGGGCGATGATCGGCTCGGGGCGCAGGCCGTTGTCGAAGGGCATCCATGCGGTCAGCAGCACCATCCCGGCGGCCCAGTTCGCGGCCTTGCTGCCGGCCACGGCCGGACCCAACCGGGGGAGCACCTCACGCGAGAGCAGCAGCCAGCACAGAATGCCCGCGATGAGGTCGGGCAGCCGCATCCACAGGCTGGCGTCGCTGACGTGGGTCATCAGCGCCAGCAAGTTGTAGTACCAGCCGAAGGGGTCCTCGGGGCTGCCGAACCAGCGGAAGTAGTTCGACATGTAGCCCGCATGGTCGGCGACCCGGGCCATGCCCAGGATGTAGCCGTCGTCCGACGAGTTCGCTCCGATCACGTGCCAGAGCACAAAGCCGAAGATCACCACGACGTCTGCCAGGGTGAACGTGCGCCAGTTCGCGGGGATGAGGCGGCGCATGCGGTGGCCGTCCAACTGGTCGAGGCGCCACAGCGCGACCAGCGCGACGATGGTCGACACGATCGCCAGCACCATCGCGGCCAGCTTCAGCGTCGTCGGTGTGGTGGAGAAGCGGGTGTCGATGGTCGCCGAGAACTTCAGACCCGGCGGGGCCGGGCCGCTGAGATCGGTGAACACCCCCACGATCTGCGGCCGCAGGTTCGGGTCCGGGAAACCGCCGCTGATCGGTCTGCCCGCCGAATCCTTCAGTCCGACAAAGGTGGCGAAGGCGCCCGCCTTCGTCGAGCTGATCTCGATTCTGGAACAGCCGGGGGCACCTGCGGCTCCTTCGACCTGATCGCGAGGCGCGCTGGCGATCACCACGTTGCGGTCGGTGACGTCCACACGCTTGCCGTTGACGACGACGAACAGCGCGTTGAGCGCGGCGTCCTTGCCCTTCTTGGGCGCCGTGCTCAACACCACGCCGCCCTCGGGTGGCAGGGCGCGCACCGCAGCGCAGGGCACGGTTGCGGTGACGTCGACCGGGGTCAGCGAAATCAGCGGCGCGGTAACGCTATTCAGTCCGCCGTTCTGCGGCCAGTTGAGGGTCGCGGTGGTCTGCACGACCGGTAACAGCGGGGTCGCCACCGACAACACGAACCCGATCAGGCCGGCGATGGTCGCCACCCAGCGCGTCGTCCGCACGTCCTTACCGGCCGTCGTCACGCTCATGGGAGTGCCCGAATCGGTCCCTGCCGGCTCCAGCCGTGCACTGTCATCACACCCTGTTCGATCACGGCGTCCGGCGCCTGGTCAGCCGGCACCAGCCGGAAGTACTGCTCCACGGATCCCCAGTCGCGATACCAGTCGCCACGCAGATACGTCGAGACCGTCGAGGTACGCAGCATCGCCTGGGTGACCAGGAACGGGCCACCGGCCTCGCTGGCCTCCCACCCGTTCGACGACGACGCCGTCTGCTTGTGATCGGGCAGGATGCGGTACTGCGGAAGTTCGGCAACGCCGAGGTGTTCGGAGAACGGCCGCTGGCACGGGAAGTTCGCCGCCGTCGCGATGTCCATCAGCACGGGCGTGCGCGACCCCATCAGCTGCTGCAGGGTTTCCAGCACCGGCACCCGCGGCGGCGTGAACGCGAACCACTGATCCGAACTCAGGTTCGGGTCGTAGGCGACGATGCGCGCCACGTTGGCCTCGGGCGGCGCCCACGTCAGCGGGAACCGGAGATTGCGCCACGCCGGCTCGGGCCCGATGTCGATCGGCTGCACCTCGCCCAGCGGCTGCGTGGTGCCGTCGGGACGGGTGGCGCCCCACTGCAATTTCAGCGACTGCCCGTAGGTGAAGGTGCCGTCCTCTTTGTAGGACCAGATCGCGCCGGACGCCGACACCACGACGATCGGGCGGTCCGGCGTGCGCGGGGGCAGCTGATACCACGCGGAGGTGGCCGTGGCGGCCAGCGAGTTCTCGCCGTAGCTGCCCATCACCGGGGTGCGGGCCGGGTCGAGGCCGAACGGCAGCGCCGCGTGCGAGCCGTTGACGCCGGCCGGGCCTCTCCCGCCGGCCGTGCCCGCCGAGTCGCTCATCGCCGCGTTGGGCTTGTTGGGTGATGCGTCGGAATTCACCACGCCCGGCTTGGTCACCACCGGATACGACCTCAGGTCATCGCCGACGCCGTCTGGTTTGAAGCCGACCGGGGTGAGACCGCCGAGCGGGCCGTCGGGGCCGAAGGTCTGCCCGGGCGCAGGCTGCAGCATGCCGGCATTGGGGTCGGGCTCGGTCAGCACGTCGTCGGCCATGGCGCAGCTCTGCGGGGAGAGCCCGGAGGTGATCGCGGCGAGGTTGGCCTTGGCGGTGGTGTAAAGCGGGTAGCGGAACACCGCGCCCTTGGTCAGCGAGGCGACTTCGCCGACCACCATGATGCTCGCGACCACCAGCAGCGGGGTCGACGCCAGCACGCGGTTGCGCCGGTTGTCCTCGACCTCGGTGTGGCCGGTGTAGTCCATGCGGAAGTGCTGCCATGCGGCCAGCAGCCCGGTGAGGATGGACAAGGTCAGGAACATCGACGTCACCGGATGGCTCGCGATCACCGGCTGGATGTCGTACCACGGCACCCCGTAGTTGCCGACGTAGAACCAGCCGTTGATGCCGGAGGTGGCCCACGCCAGCACGAACAGCAGCGCGGTCACGTACAGCGTCAGGTTGCGTCGGTTGTGCAGGCCGATCCGGGCGAGTGCGAACGCGGTGACCGCGCCCAGCGCGCCGGCCAGTCCGGCGAAGGCGCCGAACTGAACGGCCCACTTGGTTGGGGTGAACGTCAACAGCAACAGGCCGAGGGCCGTCGTGCCGATCAACCGCCACGCCGGGCCGCTGGCCACTCCTGGGACCCCGCCGCGGCGCAGCAGGATGACCAGCATCCCGAACAGGCACAGGAAAAGAACCAGCACCGCGAATCGCCTGGACATGGACCCGTCGGGGTTGGACTCCACCGTGAGGAAGTAGTACCGAAGCCAGTCCTGGTACCAGGCGATCGTCGGCCCGACCTTGTACTTGATGCGCGCCGACTCCGCGACTGCTGCCAGCGTCTGACTGCGGAAGACCACGACGGTGATCAGGGACAGCGACGCCGCCAGCACGGCCAGCGGTGCAAGGAGCCCGTCGGTCGCCCGGCGTCGCCGGATCGTCTGGGCGATCGCCCTCGACCCGGTCAGCAGCGCGGCGACGGCGATCAGGCCCTGCGGCGCGAGCGTCGCGGTGAGCATCGCGACGAAGATGGCGACCGCGGCCGGGGCCAGGCGTTGCAGCGCGATGGCGCGTTCGACCAGCATCCAGGTGGTCAACACGCCGAGCGCGATCAGCGGCTCGGGCCGCAGCCCGTTGTTGAACGGCAACCAGGCGGCCAGGAACACCGCACCCGCGGTGAAGACCGCCACCCGGTTCGCGGCCAGGCCGCCCCTCCCCGGGCCCAGCCTGCGCAGGACGCAATGGCTGATCACCAACCAGCAGGCGATGCCGGCCAGCGTGGCGGGCAACCGCATCCACACGCCGGCGGTGCTCACCGACGCCAACCTGGACAGCAGCCCCAGGTACCAGTCGAACGGCGCGTCCGTCGCGCCGAAGTAGCGGTAGTAGTTGGCGATGTAGCCGGCCTTCGGGGCGACGCGGGCGATGGTCAGGTTGTAGCCGTCGTCGGACGACGTGGCGCCGATGACGTGCCAGAGCAGTAGCGTCGCGATCACCCCGGCGTCGGCGATCCAGGTTGCGACCCCGACGCGGCGCCACGAACTCCACCGCGCCCGGGGGCGGTAACGGGAGAGCCAAGCGATCGGCGACCGCCAGTTCACCAGCGTGCCCCCGCCGCGGCTGCGCCGGTCGAGCGCGGCCAGCGCGATGACGGCCGTCAGGACGGCCAGGGCGCCCACGGCCATGGCCAGCAGCTTGACGGCGGTGGGGGAGGTGATGAACCGGGTGTCGATGTCGACCCGGGCCGACAGCCCGGGCTGGGCGGGCACTTTCAGGTCGGTGAAGATCCCGCCGACCTGCGGCTTCTTGTCCGTGGAGAGTCTTCCCGAGGCGCCGGGGATGCCGACGAACTCCGCTCCCGTGCCGCCGGCGTCGGCCCAGGCGTGCAGCACGCTGCAGGCACCGCCGGCGACGGCGGGCCGCGGCGCCACGGCGGCGACGGTGTCGCGGAATGCGACCACCACCGAGTCCTTGTCGGCGCGCACGAACAGGCCGTTCTTGCCGGCGTCGACGCCTCCGGTGGGCAGCGTCGAGATCACCAGGCCGCCGCCGGCGGGCAGGGTGGCGATCGCCGCGCACGGGACGGAGATGTCCAGCGCGCGCGGCGCGCCAGATACCAGGGGAGCGGTGACCTGGGTGACGTGCCCGTCTACGACGCCCTGGGGCCACAGCACCGTCGCGGTGGTTTGTCTGACCGGGAGCAGCGGGACGAGCGCGCACAACAGCAGTCCGACGATCCCGGCGACGGCGGCCACCAACCGTGGGATCCGCTGCGATTGCTGATTACCGTCGGGGGACACGAGGCTCGATGGTAAGCGAAGCTGCTTGGTCCGCTGAGGACGCGGGGCCGTGCGGCGGCCCGCGCAGGCTCAGCGGGCGAGCCGCGCGGCCAGCGTCTGCAGCCCGGGGCCGGCGAGGTCGGCGAGGGCCGCGGTCCGTCCGGTCATCGCCATGAGGAGCGCCTCGCCGGGCCCGGTGACCTCCGATCCCCGGCCGTGTTTCCAGTCGACGTCGGTGGCGCGCAGGCGCAGGCCCCGGATGCGGCGGCCGGCGCCGAGCCGGGGGTTGCCGGGCACCAGGGCGAGGACCCGCTCGAGCCGATCGGCGGGGACGGTGCGCGGCCTTCCCAGCGCGCGGCGGATGTCTTGGTGGTGGATGGTGCCGTCGACGAGTGCGATCATTCCGCCGAAACCGGCTGTCAGCCCGCGTGGTTGGAGGTGAGTGCGCAGATAGTCGAGCAGCTGTTGGGCGCTGAGGTGGGCGAACTCGTCGACGCCCACCTGGTTGGCCCGCACGATCCGGCCCTTCGCGAAACGCTCGAGCAGCCCCAGCGCGCCGAGCTCTTCGTAGCTGATCATGTGCGCCACAACGTCTTTGACCGTCCAGCCCGCGCACAGGCTGGGTGCGTCCCACTGCTGCGGCGTCAGCGTGGCGAGAAAGTCCGCCAGGTCGGCCCGCTCGGCGCGGGCCATGCTCATCAGGTCGGTCGTCATCGGCCCCCCCTGCCTAGGTCTTGCGCAGCGGCGCGGGATTCCACAGGCCGCTGCGGGTGGCCGTCCCCAGCTGCAGACGGGCGGGCTGCGCGTCGGCGTAGTACGGCGTCAGCCGCTGCAGCGAGCCCCAGTCGCGCGACCAGTCGTCCTTCAGATAGGTGGCCATGGTCGTCGCCTTCACCAGCAGCTCGGTGACACCCAGTGGGCCGCCGCCGTTGTTGTCCATCACCGGCGAGTTGGCTTCGGCACCGAAACGGTCCGGCAGGATGCGCCATTTCGGGGTCTCGTCGACGCCGTTCTGGTGGCCGAACGGCCGCTGGCAGGGGAACGCCAGGCCGACCAGCCAGTCCAAGAACACCGGGTCTTTGGAGCCGACCACGTCCTGCAGCGTGCGCAGCTGCGGAATCCGCGGCGGTGTGAGCGCGATCCAGTGCTGCGGGGCCAGGTCTTCGTCGTCGGCGACCAACCGGATCTGGGTGGCGTTGGCGGGGATGGCCGACAGCGGCAGCCGCAGGTTGCGCCACGCCGGCGACGCCCCCACGTCGGCGAACTGGAACGACCCGCCGGGGTGTCCGCCCGCCGCTTCGTCGTCGGTGGCCCACTGGACCTGTACCTCGCGGGGGTCGAAACGGCCGGCCGCGCTCACCACCAGCAGCGGCCGCGCACCGTCGCGGGCGGGCAGCCGGTACCAGCCCGATCGCAGGTGGGCGGGCACCTGGATGCCCGGGCGCCAGCTGCCGAGCACGGGCGTGCGTGCCGGGTCCAGGTTGTAGGGCAGCTGCGCGACCGATCCGTTGATTCCGGGCGCCGGGGTGGTGCCGCCCTCGGTGCCGGCCTCCGCGCCGGTGACCAGCTTGTCGTCGTTGATGAAGCTGCGGTCACCGGGCCGCTCCATCACCGGGTCGGCCCGGACGTCGGCCGGAATGCCGTTGGGCGTGAAGGCTTCCGACAGGCCCGCCCCCAGTGCTTGTGCTACTACAGGGCCCGCCGTGGCCCTCACCGGGGACAGCATGCCGGCGTTGGGATCCTGTTCCACCAGCACGTCCTCGGCCAGGCCGCAGGACTTGCCGGTAAGCGCCTCGAGGTTGGAGCGACCCACCGACCACGCGGGGTACTGGTCGGTCATCGCCAGGGTGAGCGACGCCACCTCGAACACCACCAGCACCCAGGTCGCAATTGCCAACGGCGACTGGACGATTCCGGCCACACGCACCCCGTGCCGGGTCTTGGGCGGCCCGTCGTTCAGCGAAACGAAGTGGAACCAGGCCGCCAGCAGCAGCACCACGACGGTCAGCCCGAGCAGCGCGGTGGCGAAGGCATAGTGCCATGCCGGGAACGAATTCGACCATGGCACACCGAAATTGGACACGTACCACCAGCCGTTGACGCTGGCGAACGACAACGCCACCAGGAACAGCACCGCGGCGGCGAACATGGTGCGGTTGCGCCGGGATCGCATCGCCACGGAGGTCACGGCGATCGCGGCCAGCGCGCCCAGCGGCCCGGCCAGCCCAGCGAACACCCCGAAGTGGTGGGTCCACTTGGTGGGAGTGAACATCATCGCGATGAACGAGATGATGGTGATCCCGACGATGCGGCGGCTGGGCCCGGCGGCCGTGCCCGGAATCCGGCCCTTGCGCAACGACATTGCGACCGTGATCGCGAGCGCCAGGACCAGCGCCAGCACGGCGAAGCGGCGGGCGACCGACCCGTCGGGACTGGCCATGAACAGCCGCTCGTAGCGGATGTGTTCGTCGAACCAGCTCAGGCTGGGGCCGACGGCGCGCTTGAGCATGCTGGCCTGAACCTCGCCGGCCAGGGTCTGGTCGCGGAAGATGAGGATGGCGGTGACGGTGACCGCGGCGAACAGGGGTGCCACCAAGGGCAGCGCGCCGAACCGCTTGGACCGGCGATGCAGGATGGTCCGCAGCGGCCCGATCGCGACGAGCAACGCGCCGATCGAGGCGATACCCGTCGGCCCGGAGAACAGCGTCAGCGCACCGATGATGCAGGCGACCGCCACCGGGAGCAGGCGGCTGGTGGCCACCGCGCGTTCCACCGAGCACCAGGTCAGCAGGATGCCCAACGCGATGATCGGCTCGGGCCGCAGGCCGTTGTTGAGCGGCAGCCACACGGCCAGGAACATGCCGGCCGCCGTCCACGCCGCGCCGCGGCTCAGCTTCACGGCGTGACCGAGGCGCGGCATGACTTCACGGCTGATCACCCACCAGCACGTCAGCGCCATGGCCAAGGTGGGCAACCGCATCCAGATGCTGGCGGTGCTGACGTGGGCCCACAACGCCAGCAGGTCGTAGTACCAGCCGAAGGGGGCCTCCGGCGTGCCGAACCAGCGGTAGTAGTTGGCCATGTAGCCGGCGTGCTCGGAGACCCGGGCCATGGTCAGGATGTAGCCGTCGTCGGACGTGTTGGCCCCGACGAACTGCCACCACACCAGCACGGCGATCACCAGGGCGTCCAGGCCGCCGACCGACCACCAGCGCGACGGCAGGAAGCGGCGGTGCCGGGCGGCCCCAGCGGTTTCGAAGGCGGTGTCGAGGACGTGCAGCGCGACCAGGGCGGCGGCGGTCAGCACCACCCCGAGGATCATCGCCGCCATCTTCAGCGTGGTGGGGCTGCTGCTGTAGCGGGTGTCGACGGTCGCCGAGAAGCTCAGGCCGGGCGGCGCCGGCCCGCTCAGGTCGGTGAAGACGCCGACGATTTGGGGCCGGAAGTCGTAGCCGCTCTTCTCGCCGCGCAGCGGCGAGCCGGGATGCTCGGCGTTGGGTCCCTGGGTCAGCCCGACGAACTCGGCGGTGACGCGGTCGGCGTGCGCGGTGAAGGTCAACCGCTGGCAGGCGGGGCTGAGCACCTGGCTCAGCGGGGCGGTCACCACCGCGACGTTGCGCACCACCACCACCAGGTAGTCGTTGGCCCGTTGGATGAGCAGCCCGCGGTCGACGGCCTTGGGGGCCTGCTTGGGCACCGTCGACAACAGCACCGTCTTCGCCGCATTCGCCGGGCCGGCCAGCCCGGCGGCGGCCTGGCACGGCACCGCGATGTTGAGGTCGGTGGCGACGTACCCGATCAGCGGCGCGTCGACACTCTCGAAGCTGCCGTTCTGCGGCCAGTTCAGCGAAGCGGTGGTCTGGTTGACCGGCAGCAGCGGGGTGGCGATGGCGAGCAGCGCCCCGAGCAGCCCGGCGACGGTGGCAACCAACCGAGTGATCCGGTGGTTGGCTCCCGTGTCGGTCACGGTGCTAGATGCTAGTTCTTCGACGCTGTGCGGCGAGGTGTCGGTGCTCATGAGCGGCTTATCGCGGGCTTGCGGATGGCCACCACGAACGGACCGGCGCTGTGCACCACGAACTGCGGGCTGTCGAAGAGGGCGGCCCGCAGGTCGACGGTGTAGCGACGGACGTTGGGCTGGTTGGGATACACGTCCTCGGCCAGCCGCAGCGTGTAGTTGCCGTTCGCGCCGCGCCGCATGAGGAAGACCGTGGGCGGCGGCCAGGGACAGGTGTCGAGCGCGTGGATGAGCTCGTCGGCGGATTTGAGCTTGGACCACTTCTTGATCTGAGCGGCCCGCAGGTCGAATTGGGCCAGCGGGTTGGCGTAGTGCGACGTCAGTCCCTGGAATCCCCAATAGGGATAGAAGGACAGGAAGCTGTAGTCGGCGGTCATCACCACGGTCTGGTCGCGCGGCCTGCCGGTGACGGTCGCAATGGTGTGGTCGATGTCGGGGTAGAACTTCTCCGAGCTCGGGGGCCGCCGGTCGCCGCGCTGGCCGTTGCCGTCGGTGTCGGTGTAGGCGATGGTGAGGTCCGGGCGCAGCACGTCGGGAATGTCCTGACTGAACGCGATCGCGGCGGCCAGGCCGATGGCCGCGGCGACGGGAAGGGTCGCTTTTTCCCAGGCCGGGCCGCGCGCGGACAGCGCCCGGACGGCCTCGACGAAGCCGAACGCCCCCGCGGCCACCAGCAGCACGGTCAGGGTGGGCTGGAGCCGGAACGACAGCAGCGTGGTGCGCGCGAGCGTGGTCAGCATCGACAGCACCGACCACAGGTAGACGGCCAGCACACCGACGGCAAGGGCGCCGGCCCGCACTGACGATCGGGCACGCACCACCAGCCACAGGGCGCCGAGCAGGCAGACCGCCCCGAGCAGCGAGAACTGCAGCATCGGGAAGGTCAGGACGGCGCCGTCGGCCGGCAGGTAGTGCTGGGCGCTGCCGGAGTTACTGACCGGACTGCGGGCCGCCCGGACCACGAACGGCAGCCAGGTGGTGCTCGCGATGGCCGCGGCGATGACGGCAATGACGGCCAGCCTGCGCAGCGGGTCGAGGGCGGCCCGGAAACCCCCTTGCCGCCAGCGCAGGCCGGACAGCCACAGGGCCATCAACAGGACCGTGAACGCGCTGAAGCCGAACAGCAGTGTGTACCAGGTAGCGGTGAACCCCAGGAAGAGCCCGGCGGCGATGACGGCGGCCCATCCGCTTCTCGCGCTCGGCTCCGCCGACGCGACCGTGAAGTTAGTTTCACGCTGGGCCTCGAGTGTGCTGTTAACTTCACGCTCGGCGACCACCGCCGCCCAGCCGCCCCCACGCTCGCCGCCGCGCAGACCCGACCAGGTCAACACCAGCACCGGCGGCAGGAGCACGGTGATCATCGCCGCGTAGGGCTCGGGCGAGCCGTAGGCGAGCGTCGCCGCCGCGGTCGCGGTGGTGACGATCAGCGCGTACTCGAAGCGGACCATCCGCCACCACAGCACCAGGGCGACCGCGGCCGCGATGGTGATCGAGGTGACGGCCCACGGCTTGTAGATCTCCCAGGCCGGCGTTCCGCTCAGCGCCGCGGCGCGCCCGCCGATCCAGAACCAGCCGGGCGGGTAGAACGGCGGCAGCCCGAGGTAGGTCATGTCGCGCAGGGCGGGGCTGTCGGTGAGTCGGGTCAGGGATTCGGTTCGGAATTGCTGGTCGACGGAGATGCCGAACAGATAGAGCTTGGTCGCGCCGAGCGGCATGCCCAGGGTCACGACGGTGAACGCGGACACGAACGCCAGCCCGCCCAGTTGGGCCGCCCACCGATACCGGCCGGACCGTCCCCACGCCCACCCGACGGCCACCAGGCCGGCCAGGCAGCCGACCTGCCCCACCGTGGTCAGCGCGTGCAGCTGGTTGGACGACGGGAAGGCCGGCCACTGCACGCGGGAGATGGCGGCCAGCGACACGACCGCGACGACGACGGCCACCGCGGCCGCCAGCGCCATCTGGCCCAGGGCGGCCAGCGCGTTACGCATGATCAGATTGGCAGCCTGCGGAAGACGCTCCGCGGAATGTGTCGCAACACCATCATCACGTAACGGAATGCTGCCGGCGCCCAAACCAATTCCTTACCCTTTGCGGCCGCGGTCACCGCCAGGTTGGCGACATACTCCTTGTCCACGGTGAGCGGGGCCTCCTTGACGTGGGCGCTCATCCGGGTACGCACCTGACCGGGGCGGATCACCAGAACGCGAACCCCATACTCGCGCAGCGCTTCCCCGAGTCCCAGATAGAAGCCGTCCAACCCCGCCTTGGTCGAGCCGTAAACGAAGTTGGACCGCCGGACCCGCTCGCCGGCTGCCGAGCTCATCGCGATGATCTGGCCGAATCCCTGGGCGCGCATCTTCTCGCCGAGCAGCACCCCCACCGAAACCGCTGCCGTGTAGTTGATCTCGGCGGCCAGCACGGCCTTGTGCTGGTCCTGCCAGAGCTCTTCGGCGTCGCCGAGGATGCCGAACGCGACGATCGCCACGTCAATGTCTCCGTGGGCGAACGCCTCATCCATCATCTTGGGGTGGCTGTCGGGGTCGGTGGCCTCGAAGTCGATCAGCTCCACCGACCGCGCGCCCGCCGCCTTCATCTGGGCGACGGCGGCGTCGCGTCCCGGGTCATTGGGCATGGCGGCCAGCACAATTCGGGCGTGCGCGTTCTGCAGGTAGCGCTCACAGATGGCCAGCCCGATCTCGGACGTACCGCCGAGCAGCAGGATGGCCTGCGGGTTCCCCACGGCATCTAAAACCATTGACGCACCATTTACAGCAGCTCCAAACGTCGGGCCATGTCGGACGCGAACACCCCGGCGGGATCGACCTTGCGGCGCACGGCGATCCATTCGTCGATCCGCGGGTACATGGCATGGAAGGTCTCGGCGCTCACCCGGGAATCCTTGGCGGTGTAGACCCGGCCCCCGAATTCCAGGACGCGCCGGTCGAGTTCGTTGAGGAACTCGTTGATGCCCGGCTTGTTCGGGAAGTCCATCGCGACGTTCCAGCCGGCCATCGGGAAACTCAGCGGCGCGCGGTTGCCCGGGCCGAACAGCTTGAACACGTTCAGCGCCGAGTAGTGGCCGCGGGTCTGGATCCAGCGGATGATGGCCTTGAACTCGTCCATCGCATCCGGTGGCACCAGGAACTGGTGCTGCGCGAAACCCATTGGGCCGTAAGCGTTGTTCCAGCCGCTGACCAGGTCGAGCATGTGGTAGAACTGCGACAGGTTCATGATCTTGCCGGTGTAGTTTCCGCCCAGCCGGTAGTACACCTCGCCGATGGCCATGAAGGACAGCTTGTTCATCGCGCTGACCGGAAAGATGTCCGGCACCGTCATCAGTTGCGGCGCATCGAATTTCAGTGGATTCTTGGCGAGTTTCTTGGGCAGTTGGTCCAGCTTGGCCAGGCTGCCGCGGCTGACGGCGGCGCGGCCGAGCTTGGGCGGCGGGCTGATCAGGTCGAACCACGCGCTGGAGTAGGTGTAGTTGGCCTCGCTGCCGTCGAGGTGGGCCGCGACCGTCTCGTCGAGGTCCTTGGTAGCCACCCCGTCGGCGATGAAGTACGCCGTCTCCGTCGGCGTCATCTCGATGGTCGCGCGCAGGACGATCCCGGTCAGGCCGTTGCCGCCGACGGTGACCCAGAACAGCTCGGCGTCGGAAGCGTCCGGGCCGTCGGGGGTGATGGTGCGGACGGTGCCGTCGGCCATCAGCAGGTCCATCGAGCGCACGTGGTTGCCGAAGCTGCCCGCGCTGTGGTGGTTCTTGCCGTGGATGTCGCAGGCGATCGCGCCGCCGACCGTGACCTGCCGGGTGCCCGGCAGCACCGGAACCCACAGGCCGAACGGCAGCGCCGCCTTCATCAGCTGGTCCAGGCTGACGCCGGCGTCGACGTCGACCAGCCTGGTGTCGGCGCTGATCGAGTGGATGCGGTCCAGCCCGGTCATGTCGATCACCAGGCCGCCGCCGTTTTGGGCGTTGTCGCCGTAGGACCGGCCCAGCCCGCGGGCGATCACGCCCCGTCCGTGCGGCCCGCCGGATTCGGCGACCCGGGCGACGGCCTTGGCGATCAGCTCGGGATCGCGGGTGGAGAGCACCTCGGCCACCGACGGCGCGGTGCGGCCAAAGCCGGTCAGCCGGGTGGTGGTGGTTACAACGTCGGGGCTCAACATCGTCAAAGAGGGTACCGCCTGCGGGCGTCGGCTCAGCGGATGCGGAAGATTACCGCCCGCTGGACGATGAAGTTGATCACCGTCGCGGTGCCCTGCGCGATCACGAACGCGACCGGGATCGCCCACCCGCGATAGTGCAGAAGCGCCAGGCACAGATGGTTGAGCCCGACCTGGACGGCGAAGGTGATGCCGTAAAGGACCATGACCGCGACGAAGCGTGCGGTGCTCGGGGCCGCCTGGAACGTCCACCGGCGGTTGATCAGGTAGGCGGTGATGGTGCCGACGACGAAGCTGGTGGCCTTGGCCAGGTCGACCTGGACGCCCACCGCCTTGTACAGGGTCAGATACAGGCCGAAGTCCACGATCCCCGCCAGGCCGCCGGTGACGACGAACCGCGTCACCTGTGTCGTCAGACTGAGCTGCGGGCTCGGCGGGGCGGCATCGGGCAGCGGGGCAACCATTGGGGGGAGTCTATCGGGGCCGCCGGAACGGCCGGGGACGCGGCGGAAGGCGTTAGCGGGGGAGTTTGACCGCTATCAGCTCGACCTGATCCTCGCCCTGGGGCGTCGAGTAGGTCACCGTGTCGCCCGCCTTGTGCCCGGCCAGGGCCTGCGCCAGCGGGCTGCGCGCGGTCAACGTCTCGCCTTCCCGGCCGACGGGCGTCTCCTCGACGATCGAGATCACGTTCATCGTGACCACCTCACCGTCGGAGAACCGCAGGGTCACCTCGGTGCCACCGGGCAGGGTCTCCGACTCGTCGGGTTGCGACGGCCCGGTCCGCAGCCGGCGGTCCAGCTCGTTGATCCGGTCGCTGAGCCCTACCAGCTCCTCGGCGCGCTGGATCGCCTCGGCCGCGTCGCCGTGATCACCCACCATGCCGCGGTCGTTCCTGACCTCGACCTCGAGGCGGTCGCGCCGCTGCCGCAGCCGCTCCAGCTCCGCGGCCAGGTTCTCCCGTGCCGCGTCCGCCGCTGATTGGACCTTCTTGCTCACGTCGATGGACCTTTCGCCCAGTTTGCTCGGGTGGCGTTCCAGTGTTACACCACGGCGAGGCGGCCGCCACCATTATCGGGGAAGCGCCTGACCGCGTTGCGGAACCGATATCCCATCGCTTTGCGGGATCCAGAACGGCTTCTCGAAGCCGTCCTCCCGACGCTGCGGGTGCCTATCTTGGTAAGTATGAACGTCGGTCTGCGGACGTGGTCGGCACTCGGTGCGGGCCTGCTGTTCGCCGCGGTGTTGTGCTCCGCCCCGGCGGCGGCGGATCCGCCGGACGACGCCTTCCTGGGGGCCTTGGCGGACAACGGGATCACCATGCAAGACCCCGGCACCGCGATCTCAATGGCCCACACCGTCTGCGCCGGGCTGGACAGGAACCAGAAGTCGAGTGTCCTGGCGATGAAGGTGATGAAGGACGCCAACCTCTCGGCCCGGCAAGCGGGGTTCTTCGTCGGGCTCTCCGTCTCCGCCTACTGCCCGCAATACAAAGGGCAGACCGACGGCTCGTTGGACTGGCTCAATCCACTGCCGCCACTGATGTGAGCCGGTGCCCGGCTACACCCAGTAGGGCACCCGGGCGCGGTACTGCCGCATCGCGAACGCCGCCAGCACCCAGCCGACGACGGTCAGCACCGCCACCACGGCCCAGTGCCGCAGCTCCTGGTGGGCGCCCAGCAGCGGGGCCCGAACGATGTCGAGGTAGTGCAGCAGTGGGTTGAGCTCGACGATGCTCGACCAGCGCCCCGCCCCCTGCTGCCGCAAGGTGTCGTCGTTCCAGATGATCGGCGTCATGAAGAACAGCAGCTGCACAACCGAGAACAGCAGCGGGCCGATGTCGCGGTAGCGGGTCGCCAGGATGCCGAAACACAGTGACACCCAGATGCAATTGAGCACGATCAGCCCCAGCGCCGGGATCACCGACAGATCCGCCCACGACCACGGCTTGGGGAAGATGATCGCGATGACGACGTAGATGACGATGTTGTGCGCGAACAGGATCATCTGCCGCCACACCAGCCGGTAGACGTGCACGCTCAGGGGTGTCGGCAGCTGCTTGATCAGTCCCTCGTTGGCGACGAAGACGTCGGCCCCCTCGAGGATGGCCGCGTTGATCAGGTTCCAGATGATCAAACCCAGCGTGACGTACGGCAGGTGCACGGAGAGCTGGAGGTGAAACAGCTTGGAGTACAGGCCGCCCATCGCGACGGCCGTGGTGCCGGTTGCGATGGTGATCCAGAACGGTCCCAGCACCGAGCGGCGGTAGCGCTGCTTGATGTCCTGCCAGCCCAGGTGCAGCCACAGCTCGTGCCGGCGGAAACCGGCCACCAGATCGCCCCTGGCGCGGGTGAAGGTCCGCGACTGGGCCGCCGCGTCGAGAAACGTCACCTGGGTCCTCCCGGGTCCGATGGTGGCGACCCGCTTCGCCCGGCTTCGCCGCGCTCGCGATCGCCACGGGGGTCCGATGGTGGCGACCCGCTTCGCCCGGCTTCGCCGCGCTCGCGATCGCCACGGGGGTCCGATGGTGGCGACCCGAATTGCTCGTGGCGTCCCAAGCGGCGCAACCGGATCCACTCGGCCAGGCCCCTGGGGTCGCGCCGCGTCACCAGGAAGTACCAGCCGAACCGAACCCATTCCTGGATCAGCAGCTTGCGCAGGCCCGGTTGGGCCAACAGGTAGCCGCGGTTGCGGTAGGTGTAGAACCGCTTGTTGGGGTCGTCGGGGTATTGGGTGTGCATGCGACCGCCCAGGATCGGGCGGAATTCCGCGGAACCGCAGGGGTGCAGGTAGATCGCGTCCAGGCAGGTGCCGAACGGCAGGCCCGATCGCACCAGGCGCCGGTGCATCTCGACCTCGTCGCCCCGGATGAACAGCCGCAAGTCGGGGACGCCGATCGCTTCCAGGGTTTCCGCCCGGAACAGCGCGCCGTTGAACAGCGACGCTATCCCGGGCAGCAGGTCCTGTCCCGCTTCGGTCCGCAATTCGCTTGCACGCCTGCGCCATACCAGGCCGCGGCGCAACGGGAACGCGAGCCGCTCCGGGTCGTCGGCGTTGCACACCATCGGCGACACTTCGGCCAAGGCGTGCCTTTCGGCGCACGCTAGCAGGGTGGCCAGCACGTGCGAGTCCTGTGGGCGCCCGTCGTCGTCGGCCAGCCACACCCAGTCGGCCCCCAGGGCCAGTGCGTGCAACATTCCCAGGGCGAAACCGCCTGCGCCGCCGAGGTTTCGGCGGGAGGCCAGGTAGGTGGTCGGGATCGGCTGGCCGGCAACCAGATCGCTGACCCGGCCGGAACCGGGGCCGTCGTTGTCGATGACGATCAGGTGGTCGGGTAGCCGCGTCTGGCTGCTCAGCGTGCCAAGCGACTTGGCCAGCTCGTCGGGTCGCCGGTGGGTGACGACGACGGCGATGACGGTTCCGCTCATATCTCGTTGCGCGTTTCGGCCAGCACCTCGTGCACGTGCCGGGCGGCGTCCTCCCCCTCGTAGGCGCGCACCACCTCTTCGATCCCGCCGGCCATCCGGATCACCCCGTGGTCGATCCACATCGCGGTCTTGCACAGCCGCGCGAGGAATTCGTTGGAATGGCTGGCGAACACCAGGATTCCGGATCGCTCCACCAGGCTCTGCAGCCGGGACTGTGCCTTCTTCATGAAGTCGGCGTCCACCGCACCCAGACCTTCGTCGAGCAGCAGGATCTCGGGGTCGATGCTGGTGACCACGCCCATCGCCAGCCGCACCCGCATCCCGGTGGAGTACGTGCGCAGCGGCATCGACAGGTAGTCGCCCAGCTCGGTGAACTCGGCGATCTCGTCCACCTTGGCCATCATCTGCTTTCGGGTCTGCCCCAAAAACAGCCCGCGGATGATGATGTTCTCGTAACCGGAGATCTCGGGGTCCATCCCGACCCCCAGGTCGAAGATGGGTGCGACCCGGCCGGTGACCTCCGCCCATCCGCGGGTGGGTTCGTAGATGCCCGAAAGCAGCCGCAGCAGAGTCGATTTCCCGGCGCCGTTGTGGCCGACCAGACCGACCCGGTCGCCCAGCTCGAGGGACAGGGTGATGTCCCGTAGCGCCTCGACGACGACCACGTTGGAGCTGTTGCGCCCGATCGTGCCGCCCGCCTTGCCCAGGAAGGCTTTCTTCAGGGAGCGCGACTTCGCGTCGAAAATGGGAAATTCCACCCACGCGTTGTGCGTCTCGATGTGAGGACCCGCCACCGTGCTGCGCTTTACAGGTACTGGCCGTGCCCGGACCCGCCCGGCTTGCTGACACCCGGGGGAAGCGCGCCCTGGCGCATGTTCTCCAGCTGCGCGCGGGCGGCCATCTGCTGGGCGAACAGCGCCGTCTGGATGCCGTGGAACAGCCCTTCCAGCCACCCGACCAATTGGGCCTGGGCGATGCGCAATTCGGCGTCCGACGGCGCCGAGTCCTCGTTGAACGGCAGGGTGAGGCGGTCGAGCTCTTCGCGCAGTTCCGGAGCCAGCCCCTCCTCGAGTTCGCGGATGCTGGTCTCGTGGATCTCGCGTAGGCGGTTGCGGCTGGCCTCGTCGAGCGGTGCGGCGCGCACCTCCTCGAGCAGTTGCTTGATCATCGTCCCGATGCGCATCACCTTCGCGGGCTGCTCAACCAGATCGGTCAGGGAGTGCTCGTCGGCGTCTTCCTCCGGCGCCGACGTCAGCCGCGGATCCACGTCGCCGATGATCTCGATGCCATCGTCGTCGTTGCGGGTAGTCAATCCATCACCATCCTTTGCGGACTAAGAGTGCGGCGCCGCGCCGCTTCCGCGCCATTCGTAGATTCGGGCTCCACCATTGTCGTAGATCAGCGTCCACGACTGCGATTTATCCAGTGACACTAGTCCGTCGGGTACGGCGAACCCGCGGACCGTCGGCTGGCTGGTGTAGATGTACCGGATGTTGAGCGCTTTGATCGCCTCGACCACCCGTGGGTCGGAATCCCCCCTGCGGGCGTAGGCCCAGAAGATGTAGCGGTTGGGGCCGGGTCCCATCTGCTGCGGGTAGTCGTAATGGGTCCACAGCGGGTGCAGGTCGGCGACGGCATACATCCATGCAGTGCCGTCGGTGTTGGCGTTGCCGATCACGGTGCTGTGCGCCTCGGGCAGCGTGGCCAGGTAGGCCATGGCCATCAGGTCGCGCTGGTCGATCATCACCGAGTCGTACTTGTCGCCGAACAGCACCAGGTGTCGATAGAAGTAGTGGCGGGCGGTGAAGACGGTCGTCGCCACCAGCAGGACCGCCGTCGCCGCGGTCCACGCCGGCGCGGGTAAGGGTTTGAATCGGCCGGCGACTCGTTGGGCGCCGGCCACCACCACCATGACGGTCAGAAACAATGCGACCCCGGCCATCGGTTCCAGCAGCAGGGTGATCGCGGCCGAGATCCGGCGCGGGTCCTTGTAGAAGAACTCCCCGAACGCACCGGCAATCGCACCGACCGGGCCGCCGAGCGGCGTTCCGGCGTCGACGTCGACCACCACGAGCAACAGCCACAGCGCCAGCGGCCACCAGATCCTCTTGTAGGCGAAGATGATCCCGCCGAGGATCGCCAGCGACATCAGGCCGTACTGGTACGGGAAGTCGTTGAGGTGACGCGAGTGCTGGAAGACGGCGTCCCACACCCCCCGCTTCTTGCTGAGCTTGGTCAAAAACGAGTGCCCGGCGATGATGTCTTCCTGTTGGCGGACGCTGATGAATTGCGGCAACAGGATCAGCGCGGTCGCCACGGCCACGCCGGCGAGCGTCACGGCGTCGGCGACGCGGGCGCGGACGGGGTGCCACAGCACGTCGAACATCCACCAGGCGACGACGAACAGCACGACGATGAACCCGCCGGTCAGATGGACCGACATCACCCCCACGACGGCCAGCACGGCGGCCGGGATGCGGTCGCGGTGGCGCAGCGTCGAGGCGATCAGCACGAACGTGGGGACGACGACCCCGTAGGCCGCCAGGTTGGGCATCGCGGCGACACCGAACTCGACGTAGGGGAGGGCCGTGAACGACACCGACAGTGCGGCGGTGGTGGCGGCCGCGCCGGCGGTGCGCCATTGCCCCCAGTGCGGGCGCAGCAGCCGCCAGGTCAGCATCGCCGCGCTGCTGGGGAACAGCCAGATCGAGGCCGCCACCGAGCTCAGCGTGTAGCCGGTGGTGGGCGCGGCCCCGGTGAGCTGACAGAACACCGCCACCCACGCGTGGAACACCGACGGGTAGTACAGCGTCTGGTGCGTTTCGACGTTGCGCAGCTCGCCCATGTGGGTGGACGACGCCTGCCCGGTGTCGAGGATGAACCGCACCTCGTTGGCGTGCCAGACGGCGTCCCAGGTGCTGGGGATGGTCTGCCACCGGGTGGCCAGGCCGCGGTAGGCCGCCCACATGATGAGCAGGGACCCCAGCAGCACCCCGGCCGCGACGAGGATTGCGGGCCAGCGGCCGATCCCCCGCGCCTCGGCCTCGGTGTCGCGGTAGCGGCCGAGCAGCAGCTGCAGGGCCGTCATCACCAGGCACACCGCGACCAGAGTGGCCAGCGCCGTCCAACCGTTCCACGGGATTCCGACCGCGCCGAACGGGATGATCGCCAGCGCGACGGCGCCGTAGGTCAGCGCCGGGCCCACCGCGACCGCGACGGGCCAACTCAGCTGACTGATACGCGCGATGATCGCTCCGGGCGCTATCAGCAAAAACAATGCGATCAGCGTTCCGAACCAGAGCCCCACTCGACTAGTATGGCTGGCCGGGTGTCCTGCCCCTGCGAAGCCACTGGCTGGCCTCAACGGCTCGAGCGTTCCGGGCACCCGCTACCGTCACAGTTTCGCGGAAATGCGCAAGCTCTAAGGTGGCTGGCATGGCTTACGACGTCGCCCGGGTGCGCGGACTGCATCCGTCGCTGGGTGACGGGTGGGTGCACTTCGATGCGCCTACCGGGATGCTCATCCCCGATTCCGTCGCGACCACCGTTTCGACCGCCTTCCGCAGGTCCAGCGCCACCACGGTCGGCGCGCATCCGTCCGCGCAGCGCAGCGCCGCCATCCTCGAGGCGGCGCGGGCGGCGGTGGCCGACCTGTTCAATGTGGAACCGGCGGGCGTGGTGCTCGGGGCCGACCGCGCGATCCTGCTGTCGGCGCTGGCCGAGGCGTCGTCCTCGCGGGCGGGGCTGGGCTACGAGGTGATCGTCAGCCGCCTGGACGACGAGGCGAACATCGCGCCCTGGCTGCGGGCGGCGCACCGCTACGGCGCCAAGGTGAAGTGGGCCGAGATCGACATCGAGACCGGCGAGCTGCCGACCTGGCAGTGGGAGGGCTTGATCGGGAAATCGACCAGGCTGGTGGCCGTCGCGTCGGCGTCCGCGACGCTGGGCACGGTCACTGACCTTCGGGCGATGACCAAGCTGGTGCACGACGTCGGCGGGCTGGTGGTGGTCGACCATTCCGCCGCGGCGCCGTACCGGTTGCTCGACGTGCGGGAAACCGACGCCGACGTGGTGGCGGTGAACGCCCTGGCGTGGGGCGGTCCGCCGATCGGCGCGGTGGTGTTCCGCGATCCGGCACTGCTCAATTCGTTCAGCTCGATCTCGACCGACCCGAAGGCCACCGGCGCGGCGCGTCTCGAGATCGGCGCGCACCAGTTCGGTCTGCTGGCCGGGGTGGTCGCCAGCATCGAGTATCTGGCGGCGCTCGACGAGTCGGCCCGCGGCAGCCGGCGCGAACGCCTGTCGGTGTCGATGCAATCGGCCAGTTCGTATCTGAACCGGATCTTCGATTACCTGATGGTGTCGTTGCGGTCGTTGCCGTTGGTCATGGTGATCGGCCGTCCGGAGGTGCGGATACCCGTGGTGAGCTTCGCCCTGAACGGCGTGCCCGCCGAGCGGGTGGTGCAGCGGTTGGCGGACAACGGGATTCTGGCCGTCACCAACGAGAACTCCCGCGCGCTCGACGTGCTGGGCGTCAACGACGTCGGCGGAGCGGTGACCGTCGGGCTGGCGCATTACTCGACGACGGCCGAGGTCGATCAGTTGGTGCGCGCGCTGGCGTCCCTGGGCTGAGCCTTTCGGTTCCGCGAGCGGGCGGTACCCCAGCCCGCGGGCCGCTAGACCGTAAGCACGATCTTTCCGCTCACCTTGCTCGACGTCAGCAGTTGATGCGCCTCACCGGCCTGCTGAATCGGCATGCGGGCGCCGATGATCGGCCGGACGCGGCCCTCGGCGATCATCGGCCAGACCGAGCCGATCACCGCCTGCACGATCTCGGTCTTGCTGTTGGGCCCGGTCACTGGGCGGGCACGCAGCGTGGTGCCGATCACCCGGGCGCGCTTCGCCAAGAGCTTGCCGATGTTGAGCTCGCCCTTGATGCCGCCCTGCATGCCGATGATGACCAGCTGTCCGTCGGTGGCCAGGGCGTCGATATTGCGGTCCAGGTAGGCGGCGCCCATGATGTCGAGGATCACGTCGGCTCCGCCGCTTTCTTGCAGCCGCGCGACGAAATCTTCGTCGCGGTAGTTGATGGTGATTTCGGCGCCCAGCTCACGGCAGAATTCCAGCTTCTCCGCCGAACCGGCCGTGACGGCCACCCGGGCCCCCAACGCCCGCGCGACCTGGATCGCGTGGCTTCCGATGCCGCTGGCGCCGCCGTGCAGCAGCAGCAGCTGGCCCGCACCCAGGTGGGCGGTGAGCACCAGGTTGGACCACACCGTGCAGGCCACCTCCGGCAGCCCGGCGGCGTCGATCAGGTCGACACGAGAGGGGATCGGCATCACCTGGCCGGCGGGAACGGCGACGTACTCGGCGTACCCACCGCCCGCCAGCAGCGCGCAAACGTCTTGTCCGACAGTCCAATCCGTGACACCTTCGCCGGCGTCGGCGACCACGCCGGACACCTCCATGCCGATGATGTCGCTGGCGCCCGGCGGCGGCGGATACTTACCGGCGGCCTGCAGTAGGTCGGCGCGGTTCACGCCGGCGGCGGCGACCTTGATCAACACCTCGCCGGGTCCAGCGGACACGTCGGGCGCGTCTTGCCAGGAAAGGTGATCGGGGGATTCGGCGACGATGGCGCGCATGGTGGCCACGCTACCGACCCCCGTTACGCTTATCGGCGGTGGCGTGGCAGAGCGGCCTAATGCACTCGCCTTGAAAGCGAGAGACGGCTAACACCGTCCGGGGGTTCAAATCCCTCCGCCACCGCGCGTGTCACCCGACGGGCTGGTGCAGCATCGGCGCGTAGCGAAGCAGTGCCCCGATGCCGTCGGCCGGGGCGATCCGCTCGTCGGTGCGCACCAGCGACGCCCCGACCGCAATCGCGAACAGCGGCAGGGCCTCGTCGGCGCGCAGCGTCTTGTCCGCGGCCGCGCCGTGCTCGGACAACACGTTCGCGTCGGGGGCGACGGTCGTCAGATCGGCGTCGGCGACCACGGTGGCGTCGCCGACGTCACCGATGATCAACGTGTCCACCGCGCCCTGGCGCAGGGCCGAGCACACCGCGCCCAGCCCCTCGGCGGCCAGCCCCGATTGCCGGCCTACCTCGGCGGTGAACCGATCGGCCGCGTCGTCGATGACCCGCAACCGTCGGCTGACGAACGCGGCTTCAATGGCCCGCCGAACTTCTTCGTCGTCGTGACCGCTGTGTCGCGCACCCACCTGCAGCTGAATCACCCGCTCGCGCAGTCGATCTGGCAGGGCGGACAGCAGGTCCGAACGTGACCGCACCTCGCCGACGACGAAGATCATCTCGATCGACTTGTCGTCGACCAGCTCGCCGACCCGGTCGGCGACGGCTCGCACGTTCTTGCGGGCGGCTTCATCGGTGCGCAATTGCGGGTCGCCGTATCCGGCGGTTTCGGCGCCGGCGGCCTTGTGGACGGGATAGCCGCCACCGTCAACGGTTTCGGTGCGCAGGGTGCCGTTGACGTGGGCGGTGATGTCGGCGCCGGTGTGGTCCGCCACCACCAGCAGATAGTCCGGGTGATCGAAGCCCAGTTCGACGATCGGTAGCACGAAAGGCAATTCGGAGACGCGCACGACCGTCTCGGCGGTGGGCCGGGTGAGGTGCTCGTTGAGGAGCACGCCCTGGGAGCCCGCCACCACGCCGCGGCCGCTGCGGCCGATCGGCGGGCGCAGGCCCAGCACGGCGCGCCCGATGTCGTCGATCACCGCCGCGCCGGCGACCTGTCTGTCGAGTTCTTCTTTCAGCGCACGCCATTTGAGCTCGAGCTGGGCTTCGGCGTCGTGGGTGTCGTGCGAATCGTCGAAGTAGACCGACGCGAACGGCCCGGGGGAATCCAGCAGCTTGCGAAAGCGTTCAGAGTCCATGTCTTTGGGTGCCCGGCGGGCCGGGCCGCAAACCCTAGTAGCTGCGGTCGCCTTCGCTGTTGTCGAAGAAGCGCCATTGGCCGTCGGCTTCGACTTCCATACGCCAGCCCAGTTCGTTGCCCTCGACCGCCTCGTCGGCGAACCAGGCGTGCGCCTTGTCGGCGCTTTCGATGTCCTTGGTCGCGACGACGTCGCCCTTGGGGTTGAGCACTCGGTAGGTAGCCATCCCGGCAGTGTTCCCACCGCCGGGTGCCCTCAATCGGTGGGAATCTCGGCGGCGATGGTGTCCATCAGGGCGGTGTAGCGCTTGGCTTCCGGGTCGCGGCCGGGCTTGCCGCTGCTGATCACGCCGGCCGCCAGACCGCGCGCGGGGTCGGCCCAGATCGCGATGTTGACCAGGCCGAGGTTGCCGAACGCGTTGGGCGCGTGCAGCCCGAACGGTCCCCACCGGTCCGTTCCGAGAATGAAACCGGTGCCCCAGCGGGCGGGTTGCAGCCCGACCGCGAAATCGGGTCGCAGTCGCCGGCATTCCTTGACCGCGCCGTACATCGTCTCCGGGCTCAGCACCCGCACGCCGTCGAGAGTGCCACCGCGGCGCCAGATTTCGGCGAACCGGGACATCTCGTTGGCGGTCGACACCGTGTTGGACGACGGGATGATCGTGGTGAGGAACAGCGGGGTATTGGTGATCGGGATCATCTCGTGCACGGTTCCGCCGATCGCCTTGCGGAAGATCTGCGCCACGATCGGCGGGAGCGGGCGCCCCGTCGCGTGGCTGGGCGCGACCAGTGGCAGGTCTTCTTTGGCGACACCGAAGTTCGTCCACCGGAAGCCGAGCGGGTCGAGGATCTCGGTGGCCAGAATTTCGCGAATTTCCTTGCCGGTGGCCGCGTACACGATCTCGCGGATCAGCGGACCCCAGGTCAGGGCGTGGTACATGTGGAACAGCCCGGGGCGGTAGATCGGCCGCAGTTCACCGAGCTTCTGTTGCGCGTATTCGTGGTCGTCCGCGCGTTTGACGTCCGGCTTGGGTCCGGTGGGGAAGGGCAGCCCGGCGCTGTGCGTCATCACGTGCCGGATGGTGATCCGGTGCTTGCCGTGGCTGGTGAAGGTGGGGATGTAGTCGCACACCCGGTCGTCGAGTGAGAAGACGCCGCGCTCGACGAGCATGTGCACCACGGTCGCCGCGATGCCCTTGGCTGCCGAGTAGACGCAGAACGGCGTGTCCGTCGTGACGGGGATCTTCTCGGCGTCGGCCGGGTCGCTCGGGGCGTTGCCCCAGCCGTGGCCGATCGCCCGGTTGAGCACGACGCGCCCGTGCCGACGGAGGCACAGCTGGATGGCCGGCTGGAAGCCTGCCTCATACCAGTGCCGCGCGGCCGCCCAAATCCGGTCGACGGCGGCGCCGTCGATCTCGGAGTAGTCCTCGTCGCCGATCGCCGTCACGGCGTCCAGGTCGGCCGGGACGCGGATCTTGCCGTCTGGTGTCGTCACCTCAGCGAGGGTACGTGGCGCCGGATCACTCCCCGGTGAATCGCGGCGGGCGCTTCTCGAAGGTCGCCGCGATGCCCTCGGTCAGGTCCTTCGACGGCAGGAAGGCGGCGTTCCAGGCGGCGACGTAGCGCAGGCTCTCCGACACGGCGGCGGTGCGCTGCTGGTCGAGCACGTCCTTGATGCCGTGCACCGCCAGCGGCGGGTTGGCGGCGATCTCGGCCGCGGTGGCGTGCGCGGCGGCCAGCGTGGCGTCGGCGTCGTCGTACACGTCGTTGACCAGGCCGATCTTCGCGGCCCAGGCCGCGTCGATGTCCTTGCCGGTCAGCGCCAGCTCACGCAGGTGCCCGTCGCTCAGGATGTACGGAAGCCGGGCCAGGCTGCCGACGTCGGCGACGATCGCCAGTTTGACCTCGCGCACCGAGAATTTGGCGTCGGCGCTGGCGTAGCGGATGTCGACCGCGGAGATCAGGTCGACGCCGCCGCCGATGCACCAGCCGTGTACCGACGCGATCGTCGGGGTGCGGCAGTCCGCGACGGCGGTGATCGCGCCCTGCATGCGCTTGACCTCGCGGTGGAAGACCGCGCGCGGGCCGGCCAGCGCGTCGCCGGACAGCAGCGGGGTGAACGAGCCGCCCATCGCGGGCACGTCCAGGCCGTAGCTGAAGTTCTTGCCCGAACCGGTCAGCACGATGGCCCGCACCTCGGGGTCGGCGTCCAGGGCCGCGAACAGCTCCGGCATCTCCGACCAGAACGCCGGGCCCATCGCGTTGCCCTTGCCCGGCCCGATCAGCGTCACCTGCGCGACATGATCTTTGGTTTCCACCGTGACGGATTCGTATGCTTGCGCCATATCGAGACCGTAGCGTGGCAAACATGGCTCCTGATTTGCGGCCCGGCCCACATTCCCCGCCCACCGACGAACTGCACAGCGCCGAGGACACGCTCGGGGTGCTGCAGCGCGTGCTGCACACGATTCCGGCCGACGATCTGTCCCGGCGGACGCCGTGCAGCGAGTTCGACGTGGCGCAGCTGACCGAGCATCTGCTGAAGTCGATCGCCGGGCTCGGGGGCATGGTGGGCGCCGCTATGCCGGAGCGCGAGCAAGGCGATTCGGTGGAACGGCAGGTGGTCGCCGCGGCCCGGCCGGCGCTGGATGCCTGGCATCGCCGCGGCCTGGACGGCACGGTGCCGTTCGGCAAGAGCGAGATGCCCGCCAAGACGGCGTGCGGCATCTTCTCGGTCGAATTCCTGGTGCACGCCTGGGATTACGCCGCGGCGGTGGGCCACGAACTCAACGCCCCGGAACCACTGTCCGAATACGTGCTGGGGTTGGCGCGCACCATCATCCGGCCGGAGATTCGTGCCGGTGCCGGGTTCGACGACCCGATCGACGTCCCGGCCGACGCCGGCGCGCTCGAGCAATTGGTCGCCTTCACCGGGCGCAACCCGGCCGGCTAACCGCCGGGACGCGACGCCGACGCCGTGGCGATGGCGCTGACAACCTGCCGCAGCCAGCGGTGGGACGGATCCTGGTCGAGGCGCGGGTGCCAGACGGCGGCGGACCGTAGCTCGCCCAGCTCCGGTGGGGCCGTGAGCACGCGGGTCTGGGCCGGGTCGGCGATGGCGCGGGCCAGCTGCGCCGGAACCGTCAGGATCAGCTCGGTGCCGGGCAGCATGTTTGGCCCCGGAGCGAAGTAGGGCATCCGGACCGCTATCCGGCGCTTGGCGTCGTGCGCCTCGAGCGCCCGCTCGATCCACGGCTGGTCGAGCGCGATGTCCACATGCGGCCAGCGCAGATAGGCCGACAGCGAAACAGCCGTCTCCGCGGCGAGCGGGTGGTCGGCGGCCACCACGCAGACGAACTGATCGGTGAAAAACTGTGTGCTGCAGTACCGGTCGGGCACGGCGCGGCCGTAGATCACCAGGTCAAGCGTCCCAGCGTCCAGCTTGTCGAACGCGCGCGAGTCGAGGGCTTCGCAGTGCACCGTGGAGGCCGGTGACTGCGCCAGGATGGAGTGCACGACTGCGGGACCGAACGCGGAGAGCGCGTAGTCGGTGATGGCCATGCGAAACGATTGGGCTGCGGTGGCCGGGTCGAAGGATTCGTTGGCAAACAGTTGCTCGAGCTGGGTGACGGTCGTCGCCAGCTGGTCGCGGATCCGCTCGGCTCGCGGGGTCAACGAGTAGCCGTCCGGGCCGCGCACCAGCAACTCGTCGCCGAAGTGTCGCCGCAACCGCTGCAACGCGCGGCTCATCGCCGGCTGGCTGAGCCGGGCTCGCTCCGCCGCGCGCGAGACGTGCCGCTCCTCGAGCAGGGCCATCAGGGGCGGAAGCAGATTCAGGTCCACCTTATCGATATGCGTCTCGCGCATGTGTCGCATGCTAACCATTCATTTCACAAATGTCAGCAGGTGCAAGAGGCTTTAGGTGTAAGAACTTTATCCCCCTCGAGCCCGAAGGAGAGACCCGACATGACACAAATGCTGACCCTCACGGTCGACCACGAAGAGCTGATCGCCCGGGCCGCCGAGCTGGAGGCCCCGATCCCGGCACCGCCGAGCGACAACCCCCAAGCACCCTGTGCGTTGGACATGGTCACCGCGGCCGCCGCCCAACTCGCGCTGTCCGCCGACAACATGCGGCTGTACTTGGGCGTGGGCGACCGGGTGCGGCAGCGGCTGGCAGAGGCGCTGCGAAATGTCGCCAAAGCATATGAGGACGTCGACGAGAGTGCTGGGCAGTCCATCCTGACCGGCCGTTCCCTGTCGGCGGTCACCGGGTTCGCGGTCGAGCCGGTTGAGGCACCGCCGGTCGCCGAGGAGCTGATGTCGGCGAATTTCTTCACCCCCTACTACCCGGTCAAAGAGGCGGCGCAGAAGATCGCGGCAACCGACCGGGGCGCATCATTCGACCGATTCGCCGACGCGTGGACCGCATATCAGCGGACCTTGCTCGAGGCCGCCCGCCGCTTCCGGCCGTTCGACCACTGGGCGGGCGACGCGAGTCAGGCGGTCGAGGCCAACTTCGACCAGCAGCGGGCCTGGCTGTACGAAATGGCGGACGAGTGCGCCACGATGGCGGCTCAGGCGCGCAACGTCGCCTCGACACAGCGCTGGGCACTTGCCGAACACCCCACGGCGGAGGAGATCGCCCAGCTCGATGAAATCTGGTCGAAAGCGTCCGGCTCCGGCGTCGGGGCCACGATCATCCAACACCAAGTTCAGCAGGAGTACGCGAGGTTGCAGGAGAAGTCGGAGGAGGTGTTGCCCGAATACGAGAAGAAGGCGGCTCTGCCGCTGCCGCCGATCAAGCCGTCAAGCCCCCCGACCGCCTGGGCGCCGCCCGCGCCGCCGCCCGACCTCGGCGACCTGATTCCCGACCCCGGCAACGGTCTTCCCGACCCGGGCGACAGTCTTCCCGAGCCTGGCAATGGTCTTCCGGACCCTGGCGACGGTTTCCCCGAGCCTGGCAATGGTCTTCCGGACTCTGGCGACGGTCTTCCCGACCCTGGCAATGGTCTTCCCGACCCTGGCAATGGTCTTCCGGACCCCGGCGACGGTTTCCCCGACCCGGGCAACAACCTTCCCGACCCCGGCACCCCGGACGGGAAGCCGCCCTCGGACGGGGATTGGGAAGACGGCTTGGGTGACCTCCCGACAGACTCGCCCAATGACCGCTACCCCGGCTTTTCGCCGATGCCTGCCATGCCGAACTGGTCGAGAAATGCCACCACAGGCGTTCCGGCCGGCGCCAAGGGATATCCGCACGCCTGGACCGGCGCGCCGGCAGCCTCGAACGGCCAAAAACCGAAGTTGTCCGGCGGCGGCATCGGCCGTGGCGGTGCGGTGATCACGGCGGGGCCGCTGCAGCCGGCCGTGGAGGCCGAAGCGGCGCCGGGACGACCCGGCGCGACCGGGCCCGCGGCGGCAACCGCGGGGGCCGGCCGCGGCGTTCCGGGCCTCGGCGCCGCGACGGGCGGTGCCGGCATGGGCGTCCCCCCGGTGGGGTCGCCCGGTGTGCAGGGGAACAACGCCGGAAGGGGCAGGCACGCCAAGCCGGACGAGGAGGCGCTCTACACCGAGGAGCGGCCCTGGACCGAGGGCGTCATCGGACGGCGCCGGCAGAAAGGCGCTGAGAACTGACCAAACTGACGGGCGGGCCTCCCTCAACCCACGAAGGAGGCCCGCCTGCTCGTCGGGCGAGGCGCGCGCAAGCACCCGGAGACGCCGGCCCGCTCGAGCGGTTGGTCGCCTTCACCGCCCGCAAACCGGCCAGTTAGCGTCGGCCTCCGCCGAACGTGCAGACAACGCGAAATCCGGGCAGCGTTTTCGCAGTCAGTCCACGCTCGGCGAGGCGCTACACCCGCTCGAGGTAGAAGTAGTAGTACCGGCCGTTATCCCGGACGCCCTTGCCGTTCATGATGCCCATGACGGCGTTGTCGTCGATCTTCTTGAAGTGGTCGTGCACGGGCTGGCCGTCGTAGACCATCGTCGCGGTGACCTCGCCGCGGAACTCTTCGAGCCACAGGCTGGCCTCGCCCTTGCCCATCTCGACGTTCGAGAACTTGTTGCCGTCGGCGTCCAGGCAGACCAGCGGCTGCACGTCCCGAGCCGACTTGAAGGTCTTGCCGAACCAGCCGGCCTTCTCCAGCTGGCCGTTCATCCGGTGGCCGGTGCGGAATTCGCCGCCCTGCCATTCGCCCAGCATGCCCTCGATCGTCGCGGGCTCCAGGCCGGCCCAGAAGTCGTCGAGCTCGGCATCGGGGATGTCACCGTCGCGCTCCTTGAACTCGGTGAACTGTTTGCGCGCCAAGTCCAATGGAGTGCTCCTTACGGTTCGGTGCGGGAAATCCAATCCCGGGCGAAGTGCAACAGGGCGTCATTCTCCTCCACCGCACCGATGGTGATGCGCACCCCCTCGCCGGCGAACGGGCGCACCACCAGCCGCGCGTCGGCGGCCTGCTCCGTGAAGTCCGTGGTACGAGAACCCAGCGGCAGCCAGATGAAGTTGGCCTGCGACGGCGGCAGGGTGAACCCGGCGTCGCGCAACCCCGCGCTGACGCGGGTGCGCTCGGCGACCAGCGCGTCGGTCCGCGCCATCAGCTCGTCGGACGCCTCCAGCGACGCGATGGCGGCCGCCTGGGCGACGTTGGTCACGGCGAACGGCATGACGACCTTGTCCAGCGCGGTGATCAGGTCCGGGTGACCGATTGCATAACCGACGCGCAGACCCGCGAGCCCGTAGGCCTTCGAAAACGTCCGCAGCACAACGACGTTGCTGCGCGATAGGGCCAGCTCCAGGCTGCTGGGCAGCATTCCGTCGCGGATGTATTCGACATAGGCCTCGTCGATGGCGATCAGGATGTGCGGCGGCACGGCTTCGACGAAACGAACGAGGGCGTCCGGATCGACCACCGTCGACGTCGGATTGTTCGGGTTGCAGACGAAGATCAGCCGGGTGCGATCGGTGACCGCGGCGAGCATGGCGTCGAGGTCGTGGGTGTGGTCGCTCAGCGGCACTTTCACCGCGGTCGCGCCCGACACCTGGACGATCGGCAGGTAACACTCGAAGCTGCGCCAGCCCATCATGACTTCGTCGCCGGCCGCGGAGGTGATCTGCACCAGCTGCTGGCACAGGCTGACCGAGCCGCTACCGACCGCGATGTGCTCCGTTGCGACGGAGGAGCCCAGGTGCATGGCCAGGGCCGCCTTGAGGTCGACGCTGGCGTTGTCCGGGTAGCGGTTGACGACGGCGACGGCCCGCTCGATCGCCGCGTGCACGCTGGGCAGCGGACCGTGGACGGTCTCGTTGCTGGCCAGCTTGATGGAGCCCGGCACGTTCTTGCCGGGGACATAGACTGGCAGTCCGACCAGTTCGGGACGCAGGCGGGCGGTCACTTCGACAGTTTATGTCGCGGATGTGTACGCTATGGCCGGTTCGGCGAGACCGGAAAGGGGTCGGGTACCCTCGAACAGTCCAAGGGAGGCGTGCCAGAGCGGCCGAATGGGGCTCACTGCTAATGAGTTGTCCCCCTCAAAGGGGACCGGAGGTTCAAATCCTCTCGCCTCCGCCAAGGAACACCACGCAAGACAACTGAACACACGGGCGCCCGTAGCTCAACGGATAGAGCATCTGACTACGGATCAGAAGGTTAGGGGTTCGAATCCCTTCGGGCGCGCTCATCACCGGTATGACGTTCGTTGACGCTCGACATTTCATCTTCGCCTGGTCCTTGAGACCGGAGTTCCCGAGCGCCGAAGCGGTCTAGTGAGACGAAAATCTGTGCGGCTCCGGAGCCTGCGCGGCATCGCCCGCCAGGCCTGCTAAGCGAACTGGCGCGTGGGGGAGCTCTTGAGGTATCGGCTTTGTAGCCGGTTGATGTGCGCCCGCGCTTCGGCGATGTCCCGGTGCAGGGCGGTCGCTTCGGCCCCGGCGCCGCGGGCTTCCAGCCAGGTCAGTTGGCGGGTCATTTTGTCCAGCACCTCGCACAGAGCCCGGATCAGCTCGACGGCTTGGGCGGCATCGCTTTCACCCATCAGAAGATGGTTGCACCAATGGCCTGTTGTTGACAGGGCAATGGCCGATTTGGAACGCGGTATTTAACGGAACGTAAAGCGTGCGGTAGCCGATGCGTCGCAACGGATAACGCTCGAGCCGTTGACGGCAGACGGCTGCGAACGCACCAGCCCTTATGGATGAGTAGGTTCGGGGGTTCAAATCCGCTCGGGAGGAGGCCGAGGATCTAGTGGCCCCGAACGGACCCCGAACGGGCCGCGTCGTCGGGGTAGGGCGGCGCGAAGGGAGACGCTAGTGGATCAGGGCACGCTCTCGATCAGGCCCAACGCGCGCTCGAAGAGGTGAACAGTGGCCGCGTGCAATTGATCGCCGACCTCTTTCTCGGCCTTGCCTGCACAGGCCCGGGCGAGCGTGCCTTCGATGACGATGCCCAGCTTGAAGCACGCCAGCACCGTGTACCAGGTGATGTGCGAGAGGTCGCGGGTGGTGTTGGCCGCGTAGCGCTGGAAAAGCTCGTCGGTGCTGGCCAGCCCGTCCTGCCCGCCCAGGGCGTGGCTGAACACGCTGGACCCGTCGGGCTGGCGCCAGGTCGCCAGCAGCCAGCCCAGATCCAGCAGCGGGTCCCCGATCGTGCACATCTCCCAGTCGACGATCGCGACCACATCCGGGCCGGTGTTGGAGAACATCACGTTGGCGGCGTGGTAGTCGCCGTGCATGATCCCGGGTGTCCACGTTGCCGGTCGGTGGCGTTCCAGCCAGGCCGACACTTCCCCGATTCCCGGGATCTGCGGCCCGGGGTAGCCCTCGTACTCGCTGTAGGAGTCCAGTTCGGACAGCCAGCGCGGGACCTGGCGTTCTAGGAAGCCCTCCGGCTTGCCGAAATCGCCCAGACCGACGGCGACATGGTCAACGGCGCCCAGCTTTGCCAGCGCGTCGGCCATCGAAAGGCCCATGCCGTGCCGCACGCTGGGATCACCCGTATGCAACGGCGGCAGTCCCTCCCCGGCGTTGAATCCCTCGACCGGGTCCATCAGGTAGAAGACCGCGTCGCCCAGCACGCCGGGGTCCTCGCAAGCGGCGATCAGGTGGGGGTGCGGCACGTCGGAACCGGCCAGGGCGGCAAGGACTTTCGTTTCCCGCAGGATGACGCTGTTGCTCCGGGGGCGCAGGTGCCGCGGTCCCCGGCGCAACACGTACGGCCGGCCGGCCCTGGTGAACCGGATCATGACGTTCTGGGTTCCGCCGGTGACGGCGGTGACGTCCTCCAGCGGCCCTTCGCCGAGTCCCCGCTCGGACATCCAGGCCGCGACGGCGTCCAGGTTCACGGCATCCACGTTCAGCCGATACCGATCTCGTCCATGCCAGCTCCTTTGCTGCAACCCTGTGGGCCGTCTGGGAAAAAGCGTAAGCCACCGCCGCGAACGGGCTCCGGGCGGCGGAGCCTGGAACAATAGTGTGGGCAACTAACTGAATCTCGCGCCTGGAAGGGAACTGGCGATGCCGCGTACCGACAACGATTCCTGGGACATCACCCAAAGCGTGGGAGCCACCGCACTTGGCGTCGCGGCGGCGCGGGCCGCCGAGACGGAGAGCGAGAATCCGCTCATCAACGACCCGTTCGCGCGCGTGTTCGTGGACGCGGCCGGCGAAGGCATGTGGAGCATCTATGCCGATCCCGCGCTGCTGGCCAAGGCGGTGGAGCTCGAGCCCGAGGTCGGCACGCGCATCCAGCTGATGATCGACTTCATGGCCACGCGGACAGCCTTTTTCGATGAGTTCTTCCTGGGCGCGGCCGACTCCGGCGTACGTCAGGTGGTGATCCTGGCCGCCGGCCTGGACGCGCGCACCTGGCGGCTGCCGTGGCCCGACGGCACGGTCGTCTACGAGCTCGATCAGCCCAAGGTCCTCGACTTCAAATCCACCACGCTGAGCGAGCACGGCGCGCAGCCCAGGGCGCGGCTGGTCAACGTGCCCATCGACCTGCGCCAGGACTGGCCGAAGGCGTTGCAGGAGGCGGGGTTTGACGCGTCGCGGCCTGCCGCCTGGTCGGCCGAGGGCCTGGTGCGTTACCTGCCGGCGCAGGGCCAGGACCTGTTGTTCCAGCGCATCCATTCGCTCAGCGCCGACGGCAGCTGGCTGGCCTCCAACGTGCCGGGCGCCGGGTTCACCGACCCCGACCTGGTCCAGCGCCAGCGTGAGGACATGCGGCGCATGCGGGCCGCGGCGGCCAAGCTGGTCGATTCCGAGATCACCGACTTCGACGACCTCTGGTATCCCGAGGAGCGCACCCCCGTCGACGCCTGGTTGCGGGAGCGTGGCTGGGACGTCGCCACGGCGACGTTCGCCGAGTTGATGGCTCGCTACGGTCGCAGCGTTCCGCAGGACGCAGAGTCCGCGATGCCGCCCACCCTGTATGTCTCCGCGCAGCGGCGTTAGCTAGCGCGTCAAACCACTTCGATTCGCTCCCCGGGCTCCGCTGGCGCACTGCCGAATTCAGCCGCGGCGAATGTTTAGACATAAGTCCAATGGGTAACTATCGTCCACGAGAAATTTTTCTCGACCACATTGGAGGTCACTATGCGTGGCAGCGGAATCATCGGCACCATTGCCCTGGTATGGCTGCTCATCGGGGTGTTCGCGGCATGGCAACGCGACTACTTCAAAGGTGACTCGACCAGCTGTGTCACGGCGGGAAACATTGCGTTGACCGTCATTGCGGGGCCTTTGAATTACGGGGGCGTCAACCCGAAAGTCAAGGACTGCCATGTTCCGCAGCCCAGTTCAATGCCTGGTGTTCTACTACCCCTCACCTAAAAGGAGTTGTGATGATTGTCTTGGGCGTAGTCCTGCTTATTCTCGGGTTTGTATTCAGTGTCCCATTGCTGTGGGAAATCGGTGTCGTGGTCTTGGTCATCGGCGCCGTGTTGTGGATCATGGGTTCGATCGGTCGTCCAGTCGCCGGCCGGCGCTATTGGTATTAGCCACCACGCCGGAAAACGGGATCGCGCGACTGCCGGGCGGCCGCGCGATCCCGTTCACAGGTCACGCAAAGCCAGGCCATAGCGGCGGCTCAGCGCGCTGCGCATACTGGAACCTGTGACACAGCCCCGAGCCTCCGTCGAGCGGGTTGTCATGTGCCGCGCGGACGGCAATCCGATCAACGTGTTGGTCGTGGACGACGAGTCCGTCCTGGCTGAGATGGTGTCCATGGCTCTGCGGTACGAGGGGTGGAACATCGCCACCGCCGGCGACGGGGCATCGGCTATCGCCGCCGCCCGGGCCCAGCGCCCAGACGTGGTCGTCCTCGATGTGATGCTGCCCGACATGAGCGGGCTCGACGTCCTGCACAAGCTGCGTGAAGAGAACCCGCAGCTTCCGGTGCTGCTGCTGACGGCCAAGGATGCGGTGGAAGACCGCATCGCCGGGCTGACCGCGGGCGGCGACGACTACGTCACCAAGCCGTTCAGCATCGAAGAGGTGGTGCTGCGGCTGCGCGCGCTGCTGCGGCGCACCGGCGTGACCACGCTGGACAGCGGCGCCCAGCTGGTCGTCGGCGACCTGGTGCTCGATGAGGACAGCCACGAGGTCACCCGGGCCGGCGAACCGATCGCGTTGACCTCCACCGAGTTCGAGCTGCTGCGGTTCATGATGCGCAACTCCAAGCGGGTGCTGAGCAAGGCCCAGATCCTCGACCGGGTGTGGAGCTATGACTTCGGCGGCCGGTCCAACATCGTCGAGCTCTACATCTCCTATCTGCGCAAGAAGATCGACAACGGTCGCGACCCCATGATCCACACGCTGCGTGGCGCGGGTTATGTCCTCAAGCCGGCCCGCTAACCCGCGGCGGGCCTGGTCGCTGCGGCTGCGGCTGCTGGTCGGGCAGATCGTGGTGCTGGCCATCGTGTGCGTCGGCATCACCGCGGCGACCGAACTGGCGCTCAACCACCACCTGGTCAAGCAGCTCGACGGGCAGCTCGCCGGCACATCGTTCCGCTCGGCGCTGATGTATCCCGAACCGAACCGCCCGGGTTGGCGCCACGAGCACTCCTTCTATCCGCGGCCGGGCCCCGGCCCGCGATTTCTCGACGCCCCCGGTCAGCCGGCGGGCATGGTGGCCGCGGTCGTCAATCACGGCAAGACCGTCGACGCGGGCTACCTGACCAGCAGCGGCACCCGCGCCGCGCTGACCCCGACGGCCCAGAACCAACTGGAACAGGTCGCCTCCAGTCGCGCACCGGTCACCGTCGACCTGGATGGCCTCGGCCGATATCGGGTGGTCGCGGCCCCGAGCCGGAACGGGGGCGACACGATCGTCACCGGTCTGTCGATGTCCAACGTCGACGCCACCCTGATCCGGATGCTGATCATCTTCGGGATCGTCACCGTGATCGCCTTGGCCGCCGCGACGATCGCCGGGGTCGTGATCATCCGCCGGGCGCTGGCACCGCTGCGCCGGGTCGCGCAGACCGCGAGCAAGGTGGCCGACCTGCCGCTGGACCGCGGTGAGGTCCAGCTGCCGGTCCGGGTGCGCGAGTCCGATGCCAACCCCTCCACCGAGGTGGGCCAGCTCGGCTCGGCCCTCAACCGGATGCTGGACCACATCGCGTCCGCCCTGTCGGCGCGGCAGGCCAGCGAGACGCGGGTTCGCCAATTCGTCGCCGACGCCAGCCACGAGCTGCGCACGCCCCTGGCTGCGATCCGCGGCTACACCGAACTCACCCAACGCATGGGTGACGACCGCGAGGCGGTGGCGCACGCGATGAGCCGGGTGGCCTCCGAGACGGAACGGATGACGCGGCTGGTCGAGGATCTGCTGCTGCTGGCCCGCCTGGACTCCGGCCGGCCGTTGGAACGCGAGCCGGTCGATTTGTCACGGGTGGCCGTTGACGCGGTCAACGACGCGCATGTCGCCGGGCCCGACCATCAGTGGGAACTCGACCTGCCGGAGGAGCCCGTGATCGTCACCGGTGACGCGGCCCGGCTCCACCAGGTGCTGACCAACCTGCTCGCCAACGCCCGATTGCACACCGGCGCGGGCACGGTCGTGACGACGCGGTTGAGTACCGAGCCGGAACACACCGTGCTGCAGGTGATCGACAACGGGCCCGGCATCCCGGCGGCGCTGCAATCGGAGGTGTTCGAGCGGTTCGCCCGCGGTGATACCTCGCGCTCCCGCAAGGGCGGCAGCACGGGGCTGGGTCTGGCGATCGTGTCCGCGGTGGTCAAGGCCCACAACGGGACGATCAGGGTGAACAGCTCACCCGGTCATACCGAGTTCACGGTGCGGTTGCCACTCAACGGGTGGCAACCGCCCGCGAGCTCGGCTAGCTAGAGCAGGTGACGTCGATCTCGAACGGCTTGTTCACGGGCTGCATGGGGTTGGCCATGTCGACCCCGGTGGCCGTTCCGGTGATCTTGTAGCTGTTGCCGTTCTTCTCGGCGGAGGCGTTGCCCTGGCCGGTTCCGGACGTGTATCCGAGCGTCACGCCGTTGACGTTGCCCAGGCCAACGGATTTCACCTGCGGCGGGTTGGCGTCGGTGAGCACGGCGGCGATGCCGGTGGCTGCGCCACCGATCGCGATGTTGACGGTGCCGCCCGCGGACGTGCACACGACCGAGCCGCTCACGTTCTGGTCCTTGCCGTCGATCAGGACCTTGGTTCCGCTGGCGGCGCCCGCCGAGGTGTTCACGGCCGAGCTGGTGCCCGAACCGCCCGAAGGCTGCTTGCTGCTTGAACAGCCGGAGACTCCGGCGGCCAGAATTGCCGCTCCAGCCACCGCGACCGTCAGTCCACGCTTCACGTGTTCTCCTTTGCCCGAAAGTTGCGACCCTCGGCATTGAGGGCCGTCTGGGGCAGTATGCGGGTTAACTGGGCCGAACATCTAGCATTCGGGCGAATTGTTTCTGTGTCCGTTGATCACTGGACAGGATGCGGTGGAACGGCTTCGCGGAATGGCGCGTTGGTGGCAATGTATTGGCGTGCAGCACAAACCCCCCACCGCGGTCATCGAGGCGGCGCACCGCGCACACGCGCTGCCATTCGATGACGACGCGGACTTCCGCAACGCCGATCGCGGGTTCATCGCCGCCCTGTCCCCGTGCGTCATCAAGGCGGCCGACGGCCGGGTGGTGTGGGACAACGACGCCTACTCCTTCCTCGGTGGTCAGGCGCCGGCGTCGGTGCACCCGAGCCTGTGGCGGCAGTCGACGCTGGCCGCCAAACAGGGCCTCTACGAAGTGGTTCCCGGCATCTACCAGGTCCGTGGCTTCGACATCTCGAACGTCACGTTCGTCGAGACCGACACCGGCGTCATCGTCATCGACCCGTTGGTGTCCACCGAGGTCGCGGCGGCGGCGCTGGCGTTGTATCGCGCCCACCGCGGCGGCGAGCGCCCCGTCGTCGCGGTGATCTACACCCACAGCCACGTCGACCACTTCGGCGGCGTGCTGGGCGTCACCACACAGGCGGACGTGGACGCCGGCGCGGTCGACGTGCTGGCGCCGGAAGGCTTTGCCGAGCACGCTGTCCGGGAGAACGTCTACGCCGGCCCGGCCATGACGCGGCGGGCGACCTACATGTACGGCACGTTGCTGCCCCGCGGGCCGCAGGACCAGGTCGGTTGCGGGCTGGGCCAGGCCACGTCCACCGGCGAGGTGGCGATCATCGTCCCCACCATCGACGTCCGCGAGACCGGCGAGAGGCACACCATCGACGGCGTGGAGATCGAGTTCCAGATGGCGCCCGGCACCGAGGCACCCGCCGAAATGCATTTCTACTTCCCGCGTTTCCGCGCGTTGTGCATGGCCGAGAACGCCACCCACAACCTGCACAACCTGCTGACCCTGCGCGGCGCCCTGGTGCGCGACCCGCACGCCTGGTCGGGTTACCTCACCGAGGCGATCGACACCTTCGCCGACCGCGCCGACGTGGTGTTCGCGTCGCATCACTGGCCCACCTGGGGCAGGGAGAACATCGTCGAATTTCTCTCGCTGCAGCGCGACCTCTATGCCTACCTGCACGACCAGACGCTGCGGCTGCTCAACCGGGGTTACACCGGCGTCGAGATCGCGGAGATGTTCCGGATGCCGCCGGCGCTCGAGCGCGCCTGGCACACCCACGGGTATTACGGCTCGGTCAGCCATAACGTGAAGGCCGTCTACCAGCGCTACATGGGCTGGTTCGACGGCAACCCGGCCAGGCTGTGGCCGCATCCGCCGGAGGCTCTCGCTCCCCGCTATGTCGAGGCGATGGGCGGCATCGACCGAGTTGTTCAGCTGGCCCGGACGGCGTTCGACTCCGGCGACTTCCGGTGGGCGGCAACCCTTCTCGACCATGCCGTCTTCGCCGACAGCGACCATGCCGACGCTCGTGCGTTGTACGCCGACACGCTCGAGCAGCTGGCCTACGGCGCCGAGAACGCAACGTGGCGCAACTTCTTCCTCAGCGGCGCAACCGAATTGCGGAACGGAAACTTCGGCACGGCGGCTCAGGTCGCGTCGCCCACCATGTTGTCCCAGCTGACCCCCGAACAGATCTTCGACAGCCTCGCCATCCGGGTCGACGGGCCACGCAGCTGGGATCTCGACCTCGCCGTCGACATCGCCTTCACCGATCTGGCCGCCAACTACCGGCTCACCCTGCGCAACGGGGTGCTCGTCCACCGCAAGGCTCCGGCCCAACCCGCGACGGCGACCGTCACGGTGCAGCTGGACGGCAAGTCCCGGTTGCTGGCCGCGGCGCTGGGCGACTTCACCTCCCCGGGCCTGCAGATATCCGGCGACCAGGCGGCGCTACAGGCCCTCCTGGGTGCGCTGGACCAACCCGACCCGAGCTTCAACATCGTCACGCCCTGACGTCGAGATTGCCCTGAGGGCTGCTCCGGACCTGGATTTCACGACCATGGCGGCAATCTCGGCGCCACACCGCGTCATACGTCGATGACGACCTTGCCCAACACCTTGCGGTCGGCCACGTGCCGCAGCGCGGCCGCGGTCTCGGACAGCGGGAATCGCGCACCGATGTACGGGCGGATCGTGCCGGCGGCGAACATCTCCGACAATTCCCGCATGTCGCGGACGGCCTGGTCGGGATGGTCGGTCATGAAGGTGCGGATCTCCATGCCACGCACGCAGATGTCCTTGAGCAGAACGAGATTGAGCGGGATCGCCGGTATGGAACCCGCGGCGTAGCCCAGAGTGACGAAGGTGCCGCCGCGCGCCAGCGCGCGCAGCGCTGGCTCGGCGTACGGCCCGCCGACCGGATCGATGACCACCCGGGCGGCGTCGCCGGTGAGCTCGCGGATGCGCGCCTTCAAGTCCTCCCGGTCGTAGTCGACGGTCGCCTCGGCGCCGCGTCGCCGGCACAGGTCGAGCTTCTCGGGGCTCGACGCCGCGGCCAGCACCCGGGCCTTCATGGCGACGGCCAGGTCGACCGCGGCCAGCCCCACACCGCCCGCGGCGCCCAGCACGACGACCCAATCCCCTTCTGCCACCGCGGCGGTCGAGCGCAGCGCGTGATACGCGGTGCGGTACGTGACGCCGAAGGCCGCGGCCGACGCGAAGTCCGCGTCGTCGGGGATGAGCGCCGCCTGGCTCGCGTCCAGCAGTGCGCGTTCGGCGAACGCCCCGAAGGTGGTTCCGGCCACTCGCTGCCCCGGCTCGAACGGCGCGCCCTCGCCGGTGGCGATCACCTCGCCGGCGATCTCGTTGCCCGGTATGAACGGCGTCGGGATCTTGACCTGGTACTTGCCGGCGATGAAGAGCACGTCGGGGAAATTCACGGCGGCGGCGTGCACGCGCACCAGCAGCTGCCCGGGGGCCGGGACCGGCTCGTCGACGTCCTCGAGAACCAGGTCTTCCGGTGTGCCATAGGAACGGCAGACCACCGCGCGCATCAGCCGACCCCCAGACCGCGCAGGCAGAATCCGACCAGGTGCGTGATGTCGTCGGACCCGGGCCGGTCGGCAGACCCCACGTATCGCCGCATGGTCGCGGCCGTGCAACTGAACACCGCCTCGACGTCGCGCTCGACGTCGCTGCTGCCCAGCGCCGCAACGGGTTCGACGAGCAGGTCGCGCAGCGGCCGCAGCATCTCCTGATCGACCGCCGGCCAATTGGTGCGGGGTGACATCTGGCCCGCCGCCGCGCGGCTCATGCTGATCAGGTGCGGGTCGGCGACCTGCGCCATCGTGCCCTCGATCCAGCGAGCGACCCGCTCGCGCGGCTCGCTCTCCTTGGCCATCTGGTGCTCGAGGTAGGACACCACGATGCCGACGCCGCGCTCCATGACGGCCAGGATGAGATCGTCCTTGCCGGCGAAGTAGCGGTAGAACGCCTTGTTCGACGTGCCGGCCTCGGCGACGATGTCGCTGACCCGCGGTGGTTCCGGCGCCACCCGTTCCATGACGCGCACCGCGGCGGCCAGGATGCGCTCCACCTCCTCGGTGGCCTCCCGCTGGCGGTCGTCGAGCGCCCGCTCGACCGCCGCGGTCACCCGGCTGCTCACGGCGAATCGGGCAGCGCCGGAACGCGGTCGATGAGGTCGCCGTACTTGGTGCGCGCGGCCTCCCGGCGGATGTCCAGCAGCTCACTGGGCCACTCGGGGTCCTCGGCCTCGTAGTGTTTGAGCAGCAGCCGGGCCAGGTTGACCTTGTGGGCCTCGGTCGGCCCGTCGGCCAGGCCCAGCGCCACGCCGCCGAGCAGCACGTTGACCAGCGGAAGCTGGTCGGTGGTGCCGAGTGCGCCGTGCACCTGGATCGCCCGCAGCCCAATCGATTTGAGCACTTGTGACGCCAGGATCTTGCAGGCGCCGATCTCGGCGCGGGCCGCGTGTTCGCCGGCAGTGTCGATCAGCCACGCCGCGTGCAGGACCGCCAGCCGGAACGGCATCAGCTCGGTGTACGAGTCGGCGACGAACGCCTGCACCAGCTGCTTGTCGGCCAGCGAACTTCCTTGAGTGAAACGGCTTTTCGCGCGACGGGCCATCATCTCCACCGCGCGTTGGGCCACCCCGATCGACCGCATCGCGTGATGCAGCCGCCCGCCGGCCAGCCGGGTCTGCAGAATCATGAACCCCTGGCCCGGTTCACCCAGCAGCGCGTCCGACGGCACGCGCACCCCGTCGTAGTGCACCAGCGAATGCCCGGGTTCGTGCGGCAGCGCCCCCACCAGATGATGGGTGGCCTCGATGGTCAGGCCTTCGGTACCAGCCGGCACCAGGAACGTCGACGCGCCGCGGTGGACCGGCACGTCGGGGTCGGTGATCGCGACGACGATGAAGAACGAGGCGACGGAGGCGTTGGAGGAGAAGTACTTTCGCCCGGTGATCACCCAGTCCCCGTCTTTTTCCGAGCCGTCGCGGAAGGCGCGCGTCCGGAAGACCCGCGGGTCGGCGCCGCCCTGCGGTTCGGTCATGGAAAAGCAGGAGAAGATCTCCCCGGACAGCAGCCCGGCGAGATAGCGGTCCTTCTGCTGCTGCGTTCCGAAGCGGGCGATGATCTCCGCGTTGCCGGTGTCGGGCGCCTGCGTGCCGAACACGATCGGCGCCCACGGGCTGCGGCCCAGGATTTCGTTGATCAACGTCAGCTTGACCGCGCCGAAGCCCTGTCCGCCGAGTTCGGGGCCAAGGTGTGGTGCCCACAACCCCTGGTCGCGCACCTGCTGCTTGAGCGGATCGACGATCCGCCGGCGCTCGTCGTTCAGCGGCAGGAACTCGCAACCCGGGAACAGCACCTCGAGGGGTTCCACCTCGTGGTGGACGAAGTCGCGGACCCAGTCGAGCTTGTGCTGGAATTCCGGTTCGGTGGAGAAGTCCCAGGACATTCGAATGCTCCTATTCGTTCATTGGGCAGCGGTCATAGGTGGCGACGCGCCACGTCAGGGGATACCGCCGTCGGCGCGCAGGATCGAGCCGGTGGTGAAACTGGACGCGTCGGATGCCAAAAACAATGCTGCCCCGACGATTTCGGCCGGTTCCCCGGCGCGCTGCAGCGCCAGGTGTCCAAACGGCTTGCTCTGGGCCGCCTCGAGGTCCCAGGCCTTGCTCACGTCGGTGAGAAAGGGCCCGGCCATCAGCGTGTTGACCCGCACGGATGGCCCGAACGCCTTCGCCAGTGCCTCGGTCATCGCGTTGAGCCCGGCCTTGGCGGCGGCGTAGGGGACGATGTCCGGCGTCGGGCGCAGCGACCCGGCCGTGCTCACGTTGATGATGGATCCTCGCCCGGCCGTGACCATTCGCTCGCCCACCAAGGCCGACAACCGGAACGGGCCCTTGAGGTTGAGGTTGACGACCGCGTCGAACAACTTCTCGGTGACGTCGGTCAGCTTGTCGTACAGCGGTGACATGCCGGCGTTGTTGATCAGCGTGTCCACCTTGCCGAATCGGTCATAGGTCGCCTCGACCAGCCCGTCGAGCTGGTCCCAGCGGCCGACGTGCACCTGATACGGCAAAGCGGAGCGGCCGGTTTCGGCCTGGATCTCCTTGGCGGTGGCCACGCAGTTGTCGATGTTGCGGCTGGCGATCACGACGTCGGCGCCGCAGCGTGCTGCCGCGAACGCCATCTCGCGGCCCAGCCCGCGGCTGCCCCCGGTGACCAGCACGACCCGGTCCGTGAGATCGAAAAGCTGGTCGGCATAACCCATTTCAGTGGGCCCCGGAGGGCAACGAGCGGGCCAGCTCGGCCGCCGTCGCGATCAGCTGCGGGATCATCGTCCCGAAGGCGTCTTGGACCTTGGGGTCGACCTTTCCGGTGCGCACCCCGGCAGCGTAGGTCTTTTCCAGCACGATGCCGAGCTTCCAATTCGCCAGCACCAGGTAGTAGTCGATGTTCTCGGTGGAAAGCCCGCTGACCGTCTCGTAATGCCGGAGCAATTCGCTCCGGCCGGGCATGCCGCGCATGTCCAGATAGAAGCCGTCGGCGCGCGGCTCTTCGCCGTCGTAGCCCAGCAGGCACCACGCCAAATCCAGCAGCGGGTCGCCGACCGTCGTCATCTCCCAGTCCACGATCGCGGCCAGCCGCGCCGGCGCGTCGTGGGCGAACATCACGTTGGCGAACTGGTAGTCGCCGTGCATGATGCCGGGCCGGTAGTGCGCGGGCCGGTTGTTTCGCAGCCAGTCCGCGGCCACGTCCAGGCCGGGCAGCTCGCGCACCTTGTAGGCGTCGAGGAACGCCAGCCAGCGATCCACCTGCCGGTCGTGGAATCCGTCCGGGCGGCCGAAACCCTCGAGACCTTGTGCGCGCCAATCCACCCGGCCCAGCTTGGCCGCGCCTTCGACGAGTTCGAAGGCCAGCCCGCGTCGGGCATTCAGGTCGGTGTCGAACGGCGGCTGCCATCCGCCGTCCATCGGGCTCCACCCGTCGATGGCCTGCATGACGTAGAACGGCATGCCGAGCACGGCACCGGTGTCGTCGGCGGCGATCAGCGCCGCATGCGGGACGTCGGTGCCGGACAGCGCGCGCACCAGCCGGATCTCGCGCAGCAAGCCGTCGATGCGCGCGGCGTCGGCGCGGGCGCCGGGCATGCGCAACACCATCCGCTCGCCGCCGCGCTCGAGCAGGTACAGCGTGTTCTGCGAACCGCCCTTGAGCTGCTCCAGCCGCGGCTCCTCGCCGTTTCCCGGCGCATCGTTCGCGTCCAGCCAACGCGCAAGAACGCCCGCTTCCAACTGGACCTGGCCTACCGTCGCCATCCGCACACCTCGCTCTCTGTGCGGAGAATAGCATTCTCCGCCGTAGGCGCGGGGCTTTCGGATCAGTCCGGCTTGTCGCGGTGAGCAGAAACCCCGGGGCCCTGAGGCGGCCGTCGCCGCGCCCCGTTTTGCGGCGGCCGGTCCGCGTGCTTTGAATGAACACGTCGCGCCAACCACAGACAGGAACGAACACATGCAATTGCTTCTGGTCCGGCACGCGCTGCCATTGCGCAGCGAACACGGGCAGGGCTCCGACCCGCACCTGTCGGACGAGGGATTGGCGCAGATCGAGCGGCTACCCAAGGCGCTGGACCGGTTTCCCATCTCCCGGGTGGTGAGCAGCCCCCAGAGGCGCGCCGTCCAGACCGCCGAACCGGTCGCGGCGGCGCGGGAGCTCGCGGTAGAGATCGACGACCGATTCGCTGAATACGACCGCGACCTTCCGCTCTACATCCCCGTCGAGCAGATCCGCGAGGAGATGCCCGAGGAGTGGGCGCGCCTGGCCCAAGGCCACCTGCCGAGCGCGGTCGACGAGGACGCCTTCCTGGCGCGGGTGCGCGCGGCCGTCGACGACCTCGTCGCCGCCGCCGACCCCGAGGACACCGTCGCGGTGTTCAGCCACGGCGGGGTGATCAACGTCCTGCTGCACCAGATCCTGGGGACGTCCCGCCTGTTGTCCTTTCCGGTCGACTACGCCTCGATCACCCGGCTGCTGTTCTCGCGATCAGGCCAGGCGACGGTCGCGGGGGTCAACGGGGTCGAGCACGTGTGGGACCTGCTGCCTCGAAATCAGCGGTGGTGAGCCGGACCGCCCTGTGGCGGTGGTAAACAAGTCCGGTGACTTCAGCTGACCAACTCGAAGGGCTCGACCTGGCCTCGCTGGACGCCTACCTGCGCTCGCTGGGCATCGGACGCGAGGGCGAGTTGCGCGCGGAGTTCATCTCCGGTGGCCGGTCCAATCTGACGTTCCGGGTCTACGACGACGCGACCAGCTGGCTGGTGCGGCGCCCGCCTCTGCACGGGCTGACCCCGTCGGCGCACGACATGGCGCGCGAGTACCGGGTGGTCGCCGCGCTGTGGGACACACCCGTCCCCGTGGCGCGCGCGATCGCGCTGTGCGAGGACCAATCCGTGCTGGGTGCGCCGTTTCAGATCGTCGAATTCGTCGCCGGTCAGGTGGTGCGCCGCCGCGCCCAACTGGAAGCCTTCAGCCACACCGTCATCGAGGGTTGCGTCGACTCGCTGATCCGGGTCCTCGTCGATCTGCACAACGTCGACCCCGCGGCCGTGGGCCTGGCGGACTTCGGCAAGCCCAGCGGGTACCTGGAGCGCCAGGTGCGGCGGTGGGGCTCGCAGTGGGCGTTGGTGCGGCTGCCCGACGACCGCCGTGACGCCGACGTCGAGCGCCTGCATGCCGGTCTGCAGGAAGCCATTCCCCAGCAGAGCCGCACGTCGATCGTGCACGGCGACTACCGGATCGACAACACCATCCTGGACGCCGACGACCCGACGAAGGTGCGCGCCGTGGTCGACTGGGAGCTGTCCACCCTCGGCGACCCGCTGTCCGACGCGGCGCTGATGTGCGTGTACCGCGACCCCGCGCTGGACCTGATCGTCAACGCCCAGGCCGCGTGGACGTCGCCGCTGCTGCCGACGGCCGACGAGTTGGCCGACCGGTATTCACTCGTGGCCGGGCTGCCGCTGGCGCATTGGGAGTTCTACATGGCGCTGGCCTACTTCAAGCTCGCGATCATCGCCGCGGGCATCGACTTCCGCAGACGGATGTCGGACCAGGCGCGCGGGCTGGACACCGACCACACACCGGAGGTCGTGGCGCCGCTGATCTCCCGCGGGCTGGCGGAGCTGGCCAAGCTGCCCCGCTGAGGCGCGCCCGCGGCGCGCTAACCCTTGCGCGAGGCCGCGTGGTGCTTCTTCGCCGCCCGCCGTAGCTGAAGGATCCGCGCGGTGCCGACGGCCACCGTGATCAGCCCGCCCACCACGGCCGCCAGCAGGATGGCCACCCCCAGCGGCAGTCTCCAGTGCCAGCCCAGGAACGTAAAGGGCGTCTCCACCGTGTTCTGAGTGATGAAGATCAGCAACAGAATCAGGATCAGGAAGCCGCCGATCAGGGATGACCACAGCGCACCGGCGCGGGTGAACCCGATCGCCGGTTCCCTGGGCGCCTTGCCCGGTTCGGGCGCCGCGGCGGGCTTGGCGGGCGGCTGGCTGGGCGAGGCAGGGGTGTGGCTGCTCATGGTGTCATCTTTGTCCCATCGGGCAAAGAATGAAACCAAACCGCGCAACCGGGCCGCCTGGTCCCGGCGCCCGCGCGGTTCTGCCGTTAGTGTCGGCGGTATGAGGATGCCGTCGCGCGTGCACCGCGCGATGATCCAAGCGACCGTCTGGTTCACGGCGATCTGCGTCCTATCGGCGTGCAGTAGCTCCGACCCGCTGGGCGGCGCCGTCCGCAGCCCGAAGTCAATCGTCGTGGGGTCCGGCGACTTCCCGGAATCACACATCATCGCCGAGATCTACGCACAAGCGTTGCAGGCCAACGGATTCGAGGTGGGCCGGCGGATGGGGATCGGCAGCCGGGAGAGCTATATCCCCGCGCTGAAAGACCATTCCATCGACCTGGTGCCCGAGTACATCGGTAACCTGCTGCTCTATTTCGCGCCCGAGTCGACGGCGACCGTACTGGGCGCCGTCGAGTTGGAGCTCGACCACAAACTTCCGGGGGATCTGGCGATCCTGACGCCCTCGCCGGCCTCCGACACCGACACCGTGACCGTGACCGGTGGGACGGCTAATGCCTGGAAGCTGAAGACAATCGCCGACCTGGCGGCCTATTCGGCGGACGTGAGGTTCGGCGCACCCTCGGCGTTCGCGACGCGGCCGGCCGGCCTGCCGGGGTTGCGGCAGAAGTACGGACTCGACATCAGCCCCGGCGACTTCGTCGCGATCGACGACGGTGGCGGCGCGGTAACGGTGCGCGCCTTGGTCGAGGGAAGGGTCAACGCCGCAAACGTTTTCACCACGTCACCGGCCATCCCGCAGAACCATTTGGTGGTGCTCGAAGACCCCGCGCACAACTTCTTGGCCGGTAACATCGTGCCGCTGGTCAACTCGCAGAAGAAGTCGGACCGGCTCAAGGAGGTGCTGGATGCCGTGTCGGCGAGGCTGACCACCGCGGGGGTGGCCGGACTCAACGCCGCCGTGGCGGGAAACTCCGGCGTTGATCCGGATCAGGCCGCCCGGAAATGGCTGCGGGACAACGGCTTCAATCACCCGGTCGGGCAATGATCGTTTTCGACGACGTCAGCAAGGCCTTCGCCGACGGGACCACCGCGGTGGACCGGTTGAGCCTGACCGTTCCGACTGGGAAGTTGACCGTCTTCGTCGGCTCGTCGGGCAGCGGCAAGACTACGGCGCTGCGCATGATCAACCGGATGATCGAGCCGACGGCCGGCGCCATCACCGTCGACGGGGTGGACGTGTCCACCCTCGACCCGGTGCGGCTGCGCCTCGGCATCGGCTACGTCATCCAGCACGCCGGACTGATGCCGCACCTTCGGGTGATCGACAACGTCGCAACGGTTCCGGTGCTCAAGGGCCAATCCCGGCGGTCGGCCCGCGCCGCCGCCTATGGGGTGCTCGAACGCGTGGGGCTGGACGCCAAGCTCGCCGGCCGCTACCCCGCGCAGCTGTCCGGCGGGGAGCAACAACGCGTCGGCGTGGCGCGTGCACTGGCGGCCGACCCGCCCATCCTGTTGATGGACGAGCCGTTCTCGGCCGTCGACCCCGTCGTCCGGCTCGATCTGCAGAACGAAATCCTGCGCCTGCAAAGCGAATTGCGCAAGACGATCGTCTTCGTCACCCACGACATCGACGAGGCGCTCAAGCTCGCCGACAAGGTTGCGGTGTTCCGGGCCGGGTCGTTGCAGCAGTACGACGACCCCGCGCGGCTGCTGTCGCGCCCGGCCAACGATTTCGTGGCGAGGTTCATCGGCCTGGGCCGCGGCTACCGATGGCTGCAACTCATCGATGCCGCCGGCCTGCCGCTCCACGACGTGCAGCGCATCCCCGCGGGCGACCTGCTCAATACCTGCCCGGCAGACGGCTGGGCGGTGGTGGTGGACGGCGCCGGCGCGCCGCTGGGCTGGATCGACACCGAAGGGCTGCGCCGTCATCGCGGGGGTGCCTCGTTGTCCGACAGCATGAGCGGCGTCGGCTCGCTGTTTCGTCCCCGCGGAAATCTCAGCCAGGCGCTGGACGCGGCGCTGTCGTCGCCGTCGGGGATGGGCGTCGCCGTCGACGACGGCGGCCGGGTCATCGGCGGTGTGCTGGCCGGCGACGTGCTGGACGCGGTGGAAGCCCGACGGCGGGACTGAGCGATGCACTACCTGCTCACCCACCTCGACGGCGCCTGGGCGCTGACTCTCGTCCATCTGCGGCTGTCGTTGGTGCCGGTGCTGATCGGGTTGGCGATCGCGGTCCCACTGGGCGCGGCGGTGCAGCGCGCTCCGCTTGCGCGCCGGCTGACGACGGCAACCGCGAGCGTCGTGTTCACCATCCCGTCGCTGGCGCTGTTCGTGGTGTTGCCGATGATCATCGGGACCCGGATCCTCGACGAGGCCAATGTGATGGTCGCGCTGACCGCCTACACCGCGGCGTTGCTGGTGCGGGCGGTGCTCGAGGCGCTGGACGCGGTGCCGGCCCCGGTGCGCGACGCCGCGACCGCGGTCGGCTACTCGCCGCTCGCCCGGATACTGAAAGTCGAACTACCGCTGTCTGTTCCGGTCCTGGTGGCCGGGTTGCGGGTGGTGGTGGTCACCAACATCGCGATGGTCTCGGTGGGTTCGGTGATCGGCATCGGCGGCCTGGGCGCCTGGTTCACCGAGGGCTATCAGACCAACAAGAGCGACCAGATCCTCGCGGGCATCATCGCGCTCTTCGCGCTGGCGATCGTCATCGACGCGTTGATCGTGGTGGCCGGCCGGTTGGTCACACCGTGGGAGCGCGCGGGGCGCGCCCCGCGCCGACGGTCGGTGGTGGCCCCGATCGTGGGTGGCGCGCGATGAACTTCGTGCAGCGCGCCGTCACCTACCTGTTCACCGCCGACAACTGGACGGGCCCGGTCGGACTGGCGGCGCGTGTCCTGGAGCATCTCGAGTACACGGCGATCGCGGTGGGCGCCTCGGCCCTGATCGCCGTTCCCGCGGGGCTGATCATCGGACACACCGGCCGCGGCACCCTGCTGGTGGTCGGCGCGGTCAACGGGCTTCGCGCACTGCCGACGCTGGGCGTGCTGTTGCTCGGAACGCTGCTGTTCGGGCTGGGCCTGGGGCCACCACTGGTCGCCCTGATGCTGCTGGGTGTCCCGGCGCTGCTGGCCGGCACGTATGCGGGAATCGCCAACGTGGACCCGACCGTGGTCGACGCCGCCCGCGCGATGGGAATGACGGAGGCCCAGGTGCTCTGGGTGGAGGCGCGCAACGCGATGCCGTTGATCCTGGGCGGGTTGCGCAGCGCGACGCTGCAGGTGGTTGCCACCGCGACGGTCGCGGCCTACGCCAGTCTCGGCGGACTGGGCAGATACCTGATCGACGGAATCAAGGAGCGCGAGTTCCACCTCGCCCTGGTCGGCGCCTTGATGGTGGCCGTGTTGGCGTTGGCGCTCGACGGGCTGCTGGCGTTGGCGGTGTGGGCGTCGGTGCCGGGCGGCGACCGCCTGCGCAAGACCGCCGCCAGGCGCGAGCGCCGGGCAGGTACGCCACGGCCGGCGGGCACGATTTACGGTAGATGAGTGAACACAGATTCCTCGGATTCGACTCGGCGGGTATGGCAGGCGATGCTCACCTGGCGTGCACAGGACGTATCGCGGATGGAATCGGTACGAATTCAAGTGTCCGGCAAGAGAATCAAGGCCAACGGCCGCATCGTTGCCGCCGCCACGGCAACCAATCCGGCGTTCGGCGCGTACTACGACCTGCAGACCGATGAGACCGGCGCCACCAAGCGGCTCGGCATGACCGTCACGCTGGCCGAGCGGGAACGTGTGATCTCCATCGCCCGCGACGAAGAGAACATGTGGCTGGTGACCGACCATCAGGGCGAGCGCCGTGCGGCGTACAACGGCGCCCTGGACTGCGACGTGGTGTTCAGCCCGTTCTTCAACGCGTTGCCCATCCGCAGGCTCGGCCTCCACGAACGGGCAGACTCGGTCACCTTGCCGGTGGTCTATGTCACCTTGCCTGACATGTCCATCACCGCCGATGTCGTGAGCTACACCAGCTCGGGCGGCCTCGACGGCATCAAGCTGCGCTCCCCGGTCGCCGACACCGTCGTGAGCGTCGACGAAGAGGGCTTCATCGTCGACTATCCAGGCTTGGCAGAGCGGATCTGATCACCCCGCCCGCCCGGCCGGCGGCTGCCAACTCCTCGCGCCAGTTCTCGGTGCCGATGACGACGTGGAAGATCTCGGAACGCGGGAAGCTGTCGTAGCGCGTCCGGGCGGCGTGCCCGGCCTCGACGAGTTCGGCCACCGATTTGTGCCCGACCAGTGAGTCGCGGGCCCGGCTCAGCAGCTCGATGACCCGGTCGGCGGCGGGCACCAGCTGGTCGGCGTTGCCCTCGCACATCGCCCGCACCAGGTCCGGGGCGGTGGCGGCCACCCTTGTCCCGTCGCGGAACGATCCGGCGGCCAGCGCGAAGGCCAGCGGGACTTCCCCCCCGATGACCGCCAGCGCCTCGGCCAGCAGGTGCGGGAGGTGGGAGATGGCGGCCGCCGCGGCGTCGTGATCGTCGGACTTGGCCGGCACCACCACCGCGCCGCAATCCAGCGCCAGCGTCATCACCATCGACCACACCACCGGGTCGACGTGGTCGTCCACGCTGACCACCCACGGCGCCCTGGTGAACAGGCCGGGGTTGCCCGCGGCCCAACCCGAGTGAGCGGTGCCGGTCATCGGGTGACCGCCGACGAACCGCTGCCGCAGGCCGGCCGCGACGACCTCGTCGAGTACCGCTCGTTTGACGCTGGTGACGTCGGTCAACGGGCAGTTCGGGGCCAGTTCGCCGATGTGGGCGAGCATGCCGGCCATCGCCGGCATGGGCACCGCCAGCACGATCAGCGCGCCGGCGTCGGCGGCGCGGGTCAGCATGGCGGTCAGGTCGGTGCTGGCGTCGAAACCGTCGGCGGTGGCCCCGTGCGCACCCTCCACCGACCGGTTGTAGCCGAACACCTGCCGGCCCGCGGCCGTGGCGGCCCGCATGATCGAGCCGCCGATCAGCCCCAGCCCGAGCACGCACACCGGTGGTCGAGAAACAGGGCTAGCCACAGACCAAGGTTGGCACAATCCGGCGGCGCGGTGTGGTCAGACGTTGCCGCGTTTCGCTCCATCTGGTCAGGGGGCCTCGTCTGCGACTACCGTAAGCGGCCATGGGAGCACAACGGGCCTCAGCCCAGGGCCTGTCTGCCGATACGCCGGACGGTTTCGGCGTAGCGGTCGTGCGCGAAGAGGGTCAGTGGCGGTGTTCCCCGATGGCGCGCAAATCGCTGACGAGCCTGAAGGCCGCCGAGACTGAGCTGCGGGAGCTGCGCAGCTCCGGCGCCGTGTTCGGGCTGCTCGACGTGGATGACGAGTTCTTCGTGATCGTGCGCCCGGCGCCGTCCGGGACGCGGTTGCTGCTGTCGGACGCCACCGCGGCGTTGGACTACGACATCGCCGCCGAAGTGCTGGACAAACTTGACGCCGACATCGACCCCGAGGACCTCGAGGAATCGGACCCCTTCGAGGAGGGCGACCTGGGGCTGCTGTCCGATATCGGCCTGCCCGAGGCGGTGCTGGGCGTCATCCTCGACGAGGCCGACCTGTACGCGGACGAGCAGCTCGGCCGCATCGCCCGGGAGATGGGCTTCGCCGACCAGTTGTCGGCCGTGATCGACCGCATCGGTCGGTGATCGCGAGCGCGGTCGTGGCGATCGCAAGCGCGGCGGAGCCGGGCGTAGCGGGTCGCCACGAATGACCGAGCCCCGTCGGTGATCGGCGACGAAGACCTGATCCGTGCCGCGTTGTCGGTCGCGGCGACGGCGGGTCCTCGCGACGTGCCCATCGGTGCGGTGGTCGTCGGCGCCGACGGAACCGAACTGGCCCGCGCGGTCAACGCCCGAGAGGCCCTGGGCGATCCCACGGCGCACGCCGAGATCCTGGCGCTGCGCGCGGCAGCCGGCGTCCTCGGTGACGGCTGGCGGCTGGAGGGCGCCACACTGGCCGTCACCGTCGAACCATGCACCATGTGCGCCGGCGCGCTGGTCCTGGCCCGCATCGGCCGGCTCGTGTTCGGCGCGTGGGAACCGAAGACCGGAGCGGTCGGATCCCTATGGGACGTGGTCCGCGATCGGCGGCTCAACCATCGGCCGGAAGTGCGTGGCGGCGTGCTCGCCGAAGAGTGCGCCGCACCGCTGGAGGCCTTCTTCGCTCGCCAGCGATTGGGGTGAGGGGCCGGCCGTCAGATAAGCTGCTCGGCGGTGGCGTGTCCGAGCGGCCTAAGGAGCACGCCTCGAAAGCGTGTGACGGCTAACACCGTCCGAGGGTTCAAATCCCTCCGCCACCGCCAACGCCCTTAACCGCGTCCAGCAACTCAGGTCGCGGTCCGCGGTTCCCACCGCGGCCAGGCGTTCTCCGCGCGGGAGACCGCCTCACGCCTTGACGAAGCAGTACATCCGGTATTCGGTGGGTCCCCCAGTTCGGAAGCCCTGGTACGTGTTCCACACGAATCGGTAACCGCGGGTTACGGCAAAGCTGCGCGCGAAGGCGGGCACAAGCGCATTCACCGCCGCCATCCACCACTGTGAATTGTTCTCCATCCCGCGCATGACTTCTGAATTGATCACCCGCTGCGAGACGATCCGCATCGGCGCGTCGGCTAATTGTGCCTCCCAGACGGCAAGCCCCTCGGTGAGGCGGAAATCGGCGTAGAGAAAATGCCCGCCCGGGCGCAGCACACGCACAACCTCGCAGAGGAAGCGCGGAAATTGCGCGTAAAGGTGCGAGGATTCGATATTGATCACCGCGTCGAACGATTCGTCCGGGAAAGGCAGGTCCTCGGCGTCGCCTTCGACGAACTTCAGGCCGGCGATATGGTGTCTTTCCCGGCAAAAGGCGATACCGGCCGAGTTCAAGTCCAGCCCGGTGTATGAGGCCGGGTGCAGGGTCCGCATGAGGTATGAGCTCCCACCGCCGTGGCCGCAACCGACCTCGAGGACCTGCTTGCCACTGAGATCCACCTGCGTCGCCGTACGGTGATAAAGCTGAATGAAATACCGGTTCGGCTCGTCGGAGGGCTCAAGCGGAATGCCCATCGGCGGATCTTCCTCATAGCCGTAGTTGAGGAACAACACGTCTTTGACGGACAGCTTGCGGGTCAAGTAGCGGTAGAAGAACTTCTGATAGAAATACTCATGGATATACTGCGCATACTTCAGATTGACCGTGTCCAGGAGCACGCGACGAAAGCCGCGCTGTTGACCCTGCAGCGCCATCGGCGGAGCATAGCAAATCCCGGCGCGGCTTTGATCACATTCGACGCAACCGAGTCAATCCGGATTGTCCACGTGGTTGGCGCCCGTTCTTCCCTGTGAGTGCACCGATTTCCTTCCGATCCTCGGCATGCTCGGTCGAAGGTGGATAGCATTGCCTTACGGAGAACTGCCAAGCGCGCGGCAAGAGGCCACATGACGAAGAACATCGCGATCGTCGCCCTCTTCTCGTGTTGCAGTGCGCTCGTCGCGATTCCGGGCGTTGCCACTGAATTCGTCGCGCACGCAGACGATCCGGGCACCGTGCTGTACAGCGGCGTCAACGGACTCCGTCAGCCATGCGCTCCGCTCAGTGACGACCCGCGGTTGCGGGCGGCGGCGCAGCGGCACGCCGACGATATGCTGCGCACCGGTTTAAGCGGCCATATCGGGTCCGATGGATCTTCGCCGCGGACGCGCATCGCAGATGCCGGCTACAGCAGGACCCCCGCAACGGGGGAGATCGTCTTTTGGGGTACCGGATCAGCGGCGAATCCGACCCAGGCCCTCGACTCGTGGATGCAAAGCCCTCCACACCGAGGGATCATCGTGAACTGCGCTTTCACCGCGGCCGGCTTCGCCACCGCCTGGGACGGCAACAAGATGACCGTGGTGGGTGACTTCGCGGCTCCGTAAGCGACGCGGACGGCAGGGGCGCGATTCGACCGCGTTCTCGAACCGGTGCCAAATCTCTAGGCCTGAGTTCCGGCCAACTTTCGTGTCGTGAGTGCTTCGCTGTCCCTGAAGGGGCGGCCGTCGGGCCCCAGCAGATCGTGGAACCAGACTTTCGGGATCGTCGTGTACGGGTGGTCCCACGATTCCCAGGGAAAGTAGGTCTGCGTCTTGCCGGCGACCAGGCCCCAGTTGATGGCACCGACGTTGTGGCGCTTGGCCACCGGCAGAATGGCCTCGACGGTGCTGCCGCGCGGGCGGGCCATGTACTCCGTGCACAGGATCGGTCTGCCGAGCGGAGCGAGCTCGCCGATCCGGGACTCGAAGCCCGCGGGGTCGGCGTAGGAATGGAACGTGATCACGTCGGCGTTGGCCAGCTGAATATCGCTGATTGCGCTGCGGCCCTGGGGTTGTCCCCAGTCGCCGCGCCACACGCCACTGGTGAGCGGCTGGCTGGGGTCCACCGCGCGCGCCCAGCGGAACACTTGTGGGAGCAGGTTTCCGACGAGCTGTTCCTTGTCGCTGCGCTCGGTGTTGCGGTACTGGCGCGCTGGGTTGTCGGGCTCGTTCCACAGGTCCCAGCCCAGGATGCGGTCGTCGTTGCGGAACTGCGTCAGCACCCCTGTGACGTAGTCGCGCATGACGCCGGCGTAGCGCGGGTCGCCAAGGCGTTCGGCGCCCGGGCTCTGCACCCAGCCGGAGTTGTGCACCCCGGGCGTCGGTGGGCGCTGTCGACCCGCCCTTGGCGCCGGGTCCCAGCATGAGTCGAAGAACACGAACAGCGGCTTGATGCGGTGGCGCGCGGCGATGTCGACGAACTGCGCGAGCCGCGCCTGAAAGCCCCGCTGGTCCTGGCTCCAGAGCTGATCGTGCAGAAACACCCGCGCGGTGTTGTGCCCGTAGAACCTGGCCCAGCCGAGCTCGGTGTCGATGCGCCGTGGGTCGTAGGTGTCGGCCTGGAACATCTCGAGCTGGTTGATGGCGTTGGAGGTGATGTAGTTCGATCCGACGAGGAAGCCCTGCGCCTGATACCAGCGGTTGGCCCGGTCGGCGGGCCACCGGCCGGGTTCCTCCGCGGAGGCGCGGGGCGCTCGCGCCAGCGCGGTGCCTGCTGCCAGCAGAAGTGGCAGCTTGAGGGCCGTTCTTCGATGCACGATGTGACGATAAATTTTCCCGGCGATTTCCCCGGGATTTGCTCAGCGCGTCGCGCCGGCTTGACGTGGGAATTGTTATCACTCCGTCACCGCGGCCTCTTAACTCTTTCTCAAAAACAGTCTTGCATACACAAACAGTTTCATACTGCTACTATCGCCCCACGACATCATCCGGTGCATTGAGGAGTGGGCCCGTGCAGGCACTGTCATTCGATCCGGCCGCAGCCAACATCGGGTCCGACATCGTCCGCGGTGCCACGCAGGGACTTCAGGCCGGCATGACCGCGGTCCCGTCGACCACGGCCCTGGTTCCCGCCGGGGCTGACGAGGTGTCGGTGCAGGCGGCCGTCGCGTTCGCCGCGGAGGCCACCGCCTTTCTGGCGCTGCACACGGCCGCGCAACAAGAGCTGGCCCGGACGGGTACCGCGATCCTCGACATCGCTCGCATCTACACCGAGGTCGACGCGGCCGCGGCCGGCAGCGTGCTCGGAGCTCGCCCGCTGGCCGGCTACCGGGTGGCGGGATAGCGACCCGCACCGGCCCGGAGAAAATCGCCGGACGCGGACGGCGAAGATACTTCAAACTTCGCCCTACCGAGCGCGATACTGAATCCGTGCGCGAGCGAAACGTGTTAGGCGGTCCACTGGAACCGTGCGGCACAGAGCCACTGACCGGGTACTACCGCGACGGCTGTTGCTCGACGGGGCCCGAGGACCTCGGCCGGCACACGATCTGCGCGGTCATGACGGCCGAATTCCTCGAGCATCAGCGTTCCATCGGCAACGACTTGCTGACACCGGTTCCCGAATACCGGTTCCCCGGACTGCTTCCCGGTGACCGTTGGTGTGTCACGGCGCTGAATTGGCTTCGGGCGCATCAGGACGGCTGCGCCGCGCCGGTGGTGCTGGCCTCCACGCACGAGCGCACCCTCGAGGTGGTGCCGCTGGAGGCGTTGCAGGAACACAAGGTCGACGTGCCCGACGACTTGGCGAACCTGTAGGGAACCACGCCGGATCGACGTCTAGCGTCTGTGTCATATTTGCCGTCGACGACGCGTCGAAAAGAGGATCCGGTGGGCTCTGCCGTTGACGACATCGACTTCGACGACCTGACCGCGCCCAAGCTGACCGACGTCCAACGCCAGATCCTGGAGTTCACCGAGGCCAGAGTCGTCGAGTTCGACATGGGCCGGATGCTCGCGGAGGCGGTCGACCAGGCCGGGGCGGACGATCTCGACGACGTCGACGGCTTCGGCGATCGACTTGAGGCGCACGTCGCGGCCATCGAAGGCGACGAAGGCCTGCGTCAGCTCACGCGCTCATCCCTGCGGCAACGCGTCGTGCGATTGCTGCGCAACCGGTTGTCGCTGACCGATCTCCTCAGGCGGTATCCCGAAATCGAAGCCATCCCGATCGAGAACCCGTTCATCGTGGTCGGCATGCCGCGATCGGGCACCACTCATCTGGTGAATCTCATTGCCGCCGACCCTCGTCGGCGGGCGTTGCCGTACTGGGAGAGCCAGGAGCCCCTTCCCGCTCGCGGCCAGGGCCCCGACATCTTCGGGGTGGATCCGCGCTATGCGCGGGCCAAGTCCGAGCACGACGCGCTCATGGCCAGCGCCCCGGTAGTGGCGGCCATGCACGACCGATTCCCCGAGGCGATCGAGGAAGAGGTCGAACTGCTCGACCTCGATATGGCCGCCTACGTCCTGGAATGGCATGCGCGCGTACCGGATTGGCGCGACTACTACCTGAACCTGGACCAGAACCGGCACTACGCATACCTGAGGAAAGTCCTCCAGGCGTTGACCTTCCTGCGCGGCCCGCGGACCTGGGTTCTGAAAAGCCCGCAGCACTGCGAGCAACTCGGTCCGCTCCTGGCGACGTTTCCGGACGCGACAGTGGCTTTCACGCACCGCGATCCCGTCGCGGTGATCCAGTCGGCGGTCACCATGATGGCCTACTCCGATCGGCTGCGCCGAACGAGCATCGATCCGGACTGGCTGCTCGACTACTGGTCCGACCGCGTGCACCGGCTGCTCAGCGCGTGCGTGCGCGACCGCGACCTGGTGCCGGCCGAACGCAGCGTCGACATCAACTTCCATCAGCTGAACGCCGGCGAAATGGCGGTGCTCGAGCGGCTTTACCAATGTGGCGGCGTCGAACTGACACCGAAGGTGCGGGCGCGGTTCCAGAAGTACCTGGATGGCAATCCGCGCGGCAAACATGGCCGCATCCGCTACGACCTGCATCGGCACTTCGGCATCACGGCCGACGAGCTGCGCCGCCGATTCGACTTCTACTTCGACAAGTTCGACGTCCAGGCCGAGACGTAGCCCGAAGGGAACGAGAACGATGAGCTTCGAACCGGTCTACCGCAGCAGGCCCGGGGCCGACGCCATGCGGCCCGCGGCCGCCGACCGGGCCGAGGAGATCGCGCCCGGCCTGTGGTGTTCACCGGGGCTCTCGAACGCCTACCTGCTCACCACGCACGAGGGCCGGGTGATCGTCAACACCGGCATGGGGTTCGAGGGCCCGGTGCATCGCGCGAATTTCGACGCGGTCGACCCCTCGCCGGTGCGCTACGTCATCTTCACCCAGGGTCACGTCGACCACGTCGGCGGTCTGGACAGTGTGCGCGACCCCGAGACGACCGTGGTCGCGCAGGCGAACTGGACGTTGTGGCGCGACGACAACGAGCGCCTCATCCCGTACCGCGCCAGCCGCAGCGCCTTCGCGTTCAAGGACACCCTGGCGGTCGGCATCCAAGCCGTTCAGCGGCGCCTCGGTAGCACCCGGTTGGCCGGCCAGAGCGTTCCCGTCGTGGACGTCGACTTCGAAGACACGCTGACCCTGCACCTCGGGGGCCGGCGGATGGAGCTGATCTCGGTGCCCGGCGGCGAAACCACCGATTCGCTGGTGGTGTGGCTGCCGGATGAGCGGATCTGCCTGTGCGGGAACACCTTCGGTCCGCTGTTCGGGCACATTCCCAACCTGGTCACCATGCGCGGCGACCGGTACCGCGACGCGCTGACCGCGATCGCGTCGGTGGAGCGAGTGCGCGACCTGAGGCCCGAACTCCTGGTGACCGGTCATTTCGAACCGATCGCGGGCGCCGAGCGCATCCACGCGGAACTGACCCGGCTGCGCGACGCCATCCGCTACGTCCATGACCAGACCGTCGAGGGAATGAATGCCGGCAAGGACGTCCGGACCCTGATGCGCGAGATCACGTTGCCCGCGGAATGCGAAGTGGGGCAGGGCTATGGAAAGGTGGCCTGGGACGTGCGGGCCGTCTGGGAAAACTACTCCGGCTGGTTTCACCACGAGTCGACCACCGAACTCTATCCGGTCGGGTTCGATGCCGTGGCCGCCGACGTGGTCGAGCTGGCCGGGGCCGCCGCTCTGGTGGATCGGGCCCGGGAACACCTTGCCGCCGGCCGCCCCCTGCACGCCATTCACCTGGCCGAGCTTGTCCCGCCTGACGACGTTGGGGCACGGTCCGTACTGCGGGACGCCCATGAAAAACTGCTGGCCGGCAGCTCCAACTTCTGGGAAAGCGCCTGGCTCAGAAACCAGATAGCGAGGAACGCATGACGGCGCGCGTCAGCTTCGACTTCACGGGCACCACGGCGCTGATCACCGGCGGCACCAGCGGAATCGGGCACGCGACCGCGGTGTTGTTCCGCGACGCCGGGGCCCGCGTCGCCGTCACCGGAACCAAGCCGGCGCCGGACGACTACGAGACCGACCTGTCCGGCATGGATTATCACCGGCTGCAGATCAGCGACCCGGAGTCGGTCGACGCGCTGGCGCGGAAGTTCACCCGCCTTGACGTGCTCGTCAACAACGCCGGCGCCAATTTCCCGGGCGGCCTGGATGAATCGAAGCCGGACGGGTTCGAGGCGTCGGTCGCGCTGAACCTGTCCGGACCTTATCGGCTGACCGTCGGGCTCTATCGTGCATTGAAGGCGTCGACCGCGGCCGGCGGTGCCAGCGTGGTGAACCTGACGTCGATGTCCGCACTCCGGGCCGTCCCGTTGGTGCCCGGCTACGGCGCGGCGAAGGCCGGGATTATCTGCATCACCAGGAATCTCGCGGTCAAGTGGGCCGGAAAGGGCATCCGGGTGAACGCAGTGGCGCCGGGCGCCATCGACACCCCGATGACCGCGCCCATGCACGGCTCGGCCGAGTTGGTGGAGACCGAGCTGGCGCATATCCCGTTGCGCCGCTTCGGTTCCACCGGCGAGATCGCCCCCACCATCGCCTTCTTGTGCACCGAGCAGAGTAGCTACACCAGCGGCGCGGTGTTCGTCGTCGACGCCGCGTCGGATTGCGTCTGAGACACGAGGAAACCATGGCTTCTTTTGTTGGGGCGCTGCGACCCGAGGACTTCTACCACACCGGCATCGTCGTGCCCGACCTCGATGCGGCCATGGCCCGGCTGAGCGCACTGGCCGGCTACCGGTGGATCACCCCGATGAGCTACACCCTGCCGTTCCGCACCGCGACCGGCGTCCGCGAACTGACCTCGACGGTCGTCTACTCGTTGCAGAGCCCGCACGTCGAACTCGTCCGGGAGGTGCCCGGAACTGCGTGGACCGCCGCGCCGGGCAACGCGGTCCATCACATCGGCTACTTCAGCGACGACCTGGCCAGGAGCGGACGGGCGCTGCAGGACAATGGCTTCACCCTCGAGATGACCGCCGACGTGCCCGGCGCCGACCTCGGCCTGTTCGCCTACTACACGGACGCTTTCGGGACGCGCATCGAGATCGTCGACCGCGCGCTGTTTCCCGACTTCCCGGCGTTCCTGCAGTCGATGGCGGGCCCGGGGGAGGCGTGACGTGTTGCTGACGGTGTTGCGGTTCAACTTCGCGTCCCCGCAGGGCGAAGCGCGTACGCAGAGCGCGTTGTTGTCGGCCGCTCTCGAGTTGGCGCAGTGGGGTGAGTCGCACGGCATCACCTCGGTCAGCGTCGACGAGCACCACGCGACCGGACACGGCTGGAGCTGCAACCCCATCATGGCGGCGGCGATGTTCCTGGCGCGGACCTCGAGGCTGATCGCCAGCGTCGACTGTGCCCTGGGCCCGCTCTGGAATCCGGTGCGCCTCGCCGAGGACATCGCGTTGGTCGACAACATGAGCCGGGGCCGGCTGCACACCACGGTCGGCCTGGGTTACCGCAGGGTCGAATATGAGGCTCTGGGAGCCGATTTCGCGCAACGGGGCGCGCTGATGGACAGGCTGCTCGAGCGCATGCTGTCGGTGTGGTGCGGTGCCGACGCGGCAATGTGCACCGGCACCTGGACGCGGCCGCATCCACCGCTGTATGTCGGGGGCGGCGCGCGGGCCACGGCGCGGCGGGCGGCGCGATTCCGGCTGCCGCTCAGCCTGGCCGACCACCTGCCCGACATCGCGGCCTACTACCGCGAGTTGTGTGCCGACGCGGGCATGACGCCACTCATCCTCATGCCGGGGCCGGTCAACCGCGGAATGATCTTCCTGCACGAGGACCCCGACCGGGCCTGGGCGGAGCTGGGCGACCACATCCTGTGGGAGGCCGTCACTTACGGCGGGTGGTCGACCGACCAGCGGTCCCTCATGCATTTACCCGGCGTGCAGACGCTGGACGAGGTCAAGGCGTCGGGCCGGTACCGGTTCCTGACCCCCGAGGAGCTGATCGCCGAGGTGCGCGACACAGCCAACTACGGGCCGCTCGTGATGCACCCGCTGGTCGGCGGCATGCCCGTCGACGAGGCGTGGAAGTCGGTCCAGTTGCTCACCGACAAGGTGCTGCCCGCGCTCAGCTAATTGCGCCGAAGTTCAGATTGCGCATGCGAACAAGGGGTACGCGGCCCACCATGAAACCTGAAGCGAAAAGAGCCCTGGTGGTCCTCGGTGGTGCCGCCGCATTCGGACTGTCCGTCGCCATCGGTGGCGCGGCCGGCGCGAACACGCTGGCAAGCAACGTGCCCGTGGCGCCGCCCGTGCCGACGTCATCCAGCCTGAGTATTCCAGTTCGCCCGGCGTATGGACGCGGACCTCGTCAACCAACGGTGGGCCATCGACGATTCCTGACCTGAGGTTCAATGGGGCCATGGCGAATCCCGCGCCCCAGGTGGCGATCCTTGACGACTACGCGGGCGTGGCACTGCGGCTTGCCGACTGGTCGCCGGTGCAAACCCGTTCCCGCGTGACGGTTTTCGACCGGCACCTGTCCGAGGAGGAGGCGGCGGAGGCGCTGCGGCCCTTCGACGTCATCTGTACCCTGCGCGAGCGCATGGCACTGCCGCGGACGCTTCTCGAGCGGTTGCCGAATCTCAGGCTGATCACCATCGTCGGCCGAAGCCTGCCCAACCTGGACCTGGCCGCGGCCACCGAGCGGGGGATCCTGGTCGCCAACACCGATTTCGCCCATCCGCGGTTCCACTCGGTCCAGGACGCCACGCCCGAGTTCGCGTGGGGACTGCTGATCGCCACGGTGCGCAACCTGGCCGAAGAACACCGGCGCATGCGAGACGGCGGCTGGCAGGTGACGACGGGTCTCACGCTGTCCGGCAAGACGCTCGGGCTGCTCGGCCTCGGCCGGGTGGGCACGCGGATGGCCGGATACGCGAAAGCCTTTGGGATGGAGGTCATCGCGTGGAGCCAGAACCTCACCGCGGACGCCGCCGCGGCGGTGGGCGCGCGCCGGGTCGACAAGGCGGCGCTGTTCGAGGAGGCCGACGTGGTGTCCATCCATGTGGTGCTCTCCGAGCGCACACGCGGCCTGGTCGGCGAGCCCGAGCTGGCCCTGATGAAGCCGCACGCGTACCTGATCAACACGTCGCGGGGGCCGATCGTGGACGAGGCCGCGATGATCGCCGCCCTCACGGCGCGCCGCATCGCCGGCGCCGGGCTTGACGTCTACGACATCGAACCGCTGCCGACTGCTCACCCGTTGCGGGTGCTCCCGAACGTCACCCTGTCGCCCCACCTGGGGTACGTCACCCGCGAAATGCTCGGTGCCTTCTACTCCGACACCGTGGAGTCGGTGGCCGCCTGGCTGGACGGGGCCCCCATTCGGATCGCCAACCCCGAGGCGTCGCGAGGGTGATCAGCCGCGCTGGCGTCTCCAGTGCGGACTCTTGACCGCTTCCAGCGCCTCGGTGACGTAGCGATCGAGCGGCCACGCGCGTCCGGGCCGGCGGACCCATTGCTGGAAGCCGAAATCGGCTGCGGCGAAGGCGAGTTGGACCAGTAGGCCGGGACGCATGTCGGCGTCGGGGTTCACGCCCATGCGCCCGGCGACCAGCTTGGCCGCTCGCTCCTTGTCGGCGGGCGTGTGGACTGTCACCTTGGGAAGCAGGTGGGGCGCCACCAGCAGCGCTTCTCGCCACTCGTCGGTGTCGGCCTGCTCGAATGAGCGTGTCCGCGTGACGATGGCGTTGATCAACGCGACGTCCGGTGGCTCGTTCGCGGGTCGCTGCTCGAGCAGGTTGACGATCGCGGCGCCGCCATGGCGAACGGGGGCGAGTAACAGGTCTTCCTTCGTCGGCACATGCCGGAAGAAGGTGCGCGCCGAAACGCCCGCGGCGGCGGCGATCTCCTCGGTGGTCACCGCGTCGTACCCCCGCTCGACGAACAGCCGGAACGCCGCGCGCCTGATGTCGGCCCGGATCTGTGCGCGCTGCCGATCGCGCAACGACTCCGGTCTGTCGGGCGAGCTCACCGGAAGCAGCCGATCCCACCGTCGACGTGAATGGTCTGTCCGGTGATGAACGTCGAGTCGGTGCCCAGCAGGAACGCCACCAACGCGCCCACGTCGGTGCGGACATCGCCGATGCGCTTCATCGGTACGCGTCCGACAACCTTCTCGTACTCCTTGGGCGCGAACGACTTCCAGAACTTGACGCCATCCGATTCGGCGAATGGACAGATGACGTTGACGCGGATGTTGTCTCGGCCCCACTCCAGGGCGGCGACCTTCGACAGGCCCCGGATGGCCTCCTTGGCGGCGGCGTAGCCACCCCACTTCGGCTCACCACCGGTCCCCGTGCCCGAGCCGAGGTTGACGATCGACCCGCCGCCCGCTTCGACCATGGCGGGGTGTACGGCTTGCATGAGCAGGAAGGTCGCGCGTGGGCCGACGTCGTGGCCGAGCGCGAAGTCTTCGGTGGTGATGTCGACGAATGCCTTGGGCTCGTTGGTGGCGATCGCGTTGTTGACCAGGCCGTGGACCGTACCGAAGGCGTCGACGGCGGCCGTCACGATCCGCTGGGCGCTGGCCGGGTCGCGCAGGTCGGCGGTGAGCTTCTCGACGCGGCCCAGCGCCGACAGCTCCTCGGTGGTCGTGCCCAGCAGTTCGTCCTGGATGTCGACCAGCAGCACCGATGCGCCGCGCTCCAGCAGGGCGGCGGCGGTGCCCTTGCCCACACCCTGGGCCGCGCCGGTGACGATCGCGACGTGGCCGCGCATCGACTCGGGGTGTGTGTAGCTCATGTCGCGGGCCCCATGTGTAGCGGCACCCCGCGGTGCATCTCGTACGTGCTGCGCGCGCCGCCGGGAAGTTCGATGAACTCGAGAGTTGTCCCGTCCGGGTCCTTGACGAAAAACATTCGCACGCCGCCGATTTCGAAGGGCTCCTGGTCGGGGGAGTAGCCGGCCGCAGTCACACGGCGGTGGGTGGCGTCGAGGTCGGTCACCGACAGGGCGACGTTGTGGATCCCGGTGATGCCGCGGCGTGCCGACCGGTGCTCTGGGGTGTTCGGACCCAGCGACAGCAGCTCGACCATCAACCCACCGAGCAATCCGCCCACCACCCGGCCCTCCTGCCTGCGGGTGGCGTGCAGCGCGGCGTCGAAAGGCTCACCGGAGATCAGGGTTTCGAAGACGACCTCCATGCCGAGCAGGTCGCGGTAGAACGCCAGGGCGCGGTCCATGTCGGTGACCCCGACGACGAGGTGGCAGAACGAGACGTCGCCGAGGACGCCGGTCATGACGCCGCGAGGCCTGGCGCGGGGCGGCCGGCGAACAGGGGCAGGTCGAGGTAGGTCTTGATCCCGGGTTCTGCGGCGCAGACGTCGGGGATGGCGTTGACACAGTGGTTGGCCGTGGCCACCACGCCGGGATTCTTCACCAGCCCTTCGGCGATCGTCTCGGGTTGCAGCCCCTTGAAGGTGAGGTTCACGGTGGGATCGCCGGTGATCTCGACCTCGAACCGTTCGCCACGTCCGCCGAAATCCCAGGCCGGGTCCAGGTTTTCCTCGCCCATCAGCCAGTTGACCGCCGCCGTGATGACCGGTTCGCCGTCCACCAGGGCCTGCCAGCGGAACCGGCGAGCGGCCACGGTCCCCGTCGTGATCGGGAACGGGGCGTAGTCGATGTCGGAGGTCGCGACCGCGACGTCCTGGATGGTCCTGATGTTCGGGTCGATGCGAAAACCCATGTGGTCGGCGATCATTCGGACCGATTGTTTGAAGCCCCCGTCCAGCAGGCCGGCCATGGGCCCCTGCATGGCTTCCTCGGGGGTACCGCCGAATCCCATGATGTGACGCACGACGTCCGGGGCGTTGTAGGTGCGGATGTCGGAGAACTCCTCGGCGCGGACGTGGGTGACGGCCGACGAGAGGGAGGACAGCATCAGCGGGAACCGCTCCGTGATGCCGCCGGGGTGGATCCCCGAACCGTGCAGGGTCACCCCGCCTTCGGCCGCGGCATCGGCGACGGCCCGGTGCCGCCGGTTGGCGGGGTCGGGGTATACCCAGCCGACCGGCGTGACGACGTTCTTGCCGGATCGCAGGATCGCGATGACCTCGTCGTCGTTGGGTACCAACGGGCTGTAGACGACGCAGTCGGCGTCCAGCGCCAGGATCTGCTCAGCGCTGGACGTGGCGGTGACGCCGAGGTCCCCGGTTCCCAGGATCCGGCCGACGTCGACCCCGTTCTTGTCCGCCGAGTGCACCCAGCAGCCGGCGAGCTCCAACTGCGGATGGTTGAGCACACACGCGATGGCCGCCTTGCCGACGCCCCCGGTCGCCCATTGGATGACGCGGAGCTTGGACGGACTGCTCATCTGGGTGACCTCCCAATCGCATGCCTTTACACGCCGATGACCGGAATGGCACAGTATGACCCGCTGACAGTCACTGTCAACATCTGCCTCGCGTGGAAAGGCCTGTCATGAGTGCCCTGGACGGAAAAGTCGCGATCGTGACGGGAACCAGCCGCGGTGTGGGCGTCGGCATCGCCCATGAGCTGCTCCGCGCCGGCGCCACCGTCGTCGGGTGTTCCCGTTCGCCCCTGGACACCATCCCCGGTGTCGAACCCGAATGGGCGGGGCGGGCCTCACAACAGGTCTGCGACCAAGGGGACTACCGCGCGATCGACGCGTTCGTCGCCGACGTCGTCGCCGAGCACGGCCGCATCGACATCCTGGTCAACAATGCCGGCGGGACGGTTCCGGCTCCGCACGCGGAGGGCATTCCCGAACTGGTGCAACGCATTCAGGGTGCGCCGGCGAGCGATGACGAGTATGAGCGCACGGCGCTCTTTCACGCGTTCGCAGTGCAGATGAACCTGATCAGCCCCCTTTGGTTCGCGATCCGCGCGTACCGGCAGATGCGCACCCAGGACGGGGTCGGTTGCATCATCAACATCTCCAGCGGGGCCGGGCATCCGGCGGGGTCACCGACGTTGGTCTCCTACGGCGCCGCCAAGAGCGGGCTCAACCATCTCACCCGATCGCTGGCCGAGGAGTGGGGGCCCAAGGTCCGGGTCAACTGCATCGCACTGGGACCGACCATGACCGAGAACTTTCGGTCGTTCGTACTGCCCAAAGACGACCCTACCGGTGCAAAGTATTTCGCGGCCGTCCCGCTGCGCCGGGCGGGCGAACCGGCGGAGGTGGGCCGGGTCTGTGTATTCCTCGCCGGCGGGGAGGCCGACTTCGTCAACGGCACCACCATCGAGCATGACGGCGGCATGTTGCCCGGCGTCCTGTACGAAGCGGGCCTGAAGACCATCACCGATCTGCTGTAATCGTTTTCATGAGCCATTCCCTGGAGCCCACCCCCGAACAGTTCGCGGCCCTGGCCACCCGGCCCGCCGACGAGCCGGTGGTAATGGTCAACCTGTTGAAGTTCAAGAACCCGGGTGGGCGGGAGTCCTACCGGCGCTACGCCCTGGAGGTGGCGCCGCACCTGCGGCGGGTGGGTGCCACCGTCCGTTACGCGGGAACCGCACCGGCCTATGTGATCGGTGACGATGAAAAGCCTTGGTGGGATGCGATTCTCGTCGTCGAGTATCCGACGCCGCAGGCATTCATGGACATGGTGAGCACGCCGGAGTACGCCGAGGTTCACCAGCACCGCGCCGCCGGCCTGGAGCGCGGTGACCTGATCGCCACGTCGGTTTGGTCAGTCGCGGGCGACTGACACTCAGAGCTTGTAGCCGATTGCGCGCAGCAGATCGTGGCGCTCGGCCACCTCACGGTCGCCTTCCACCGCGACGGGCGTCTGCCCGTCGATGACGCCAACGATGCCGCGACCGCGCGGAGAAACAGCAACCAGGACATCAACCGGGTTGGCTGTGGCGCAGTAGATCCCGCAGACTTCGGGCACCGACTTCACGGGATTGAGGACGTTGACCGGAAAGCCCTCACGCAAGAAGATCACGAAGCTATGTCCGGCCGCGATGGCCAGCGCCGTGCGCATCGCCAAGTCAACCAACTCGCCGTCGTTGCCGCTGCGGCGAACCAACCGCGGTCCCGACGCCTCGCAGAAGGCCACCCCGAACCGCAGCGACGGACTCACTCCGGCCAGCGCCTCGTGCAGGTCTTCGACGGTCTTGACGAAATGCGCCTGGCCGATGATCACGTTGACATCCTCGGGCTTGTCAACGGCCACCACATCCCACGTCAGCGATGTTGTCGTCACCAGCCCATGCTGCCACCCGGCTACGGTCGCCCGAAAGACTTCTTAGCCGCCTCATTGCCAGTCGGCCCAACTGAGGACCAATGACTTGTGTGCTGGGTTCAAAAGACCCGTCCCAACGCTGCCGGTAGCCGATAGCGTCTCTCTTCGACGGGCCCGTTAAAGCAGGGGAAAGAGCGATGAACGCCTTGCTCGATCTCATCGAGGAAAGACGCCACGTGCGCGTGCCGTTTGATCAGGCCGCACAGTGGAGTTTCCGCCTGAGGGTGCGCCGCGCGACCGTAGAACTTGCCCACCGCAACCACTTTGGCAACAAGACCACCGGGTCGGGAGTGCGGCGATGACCGTCTTGATGACCGGGTTTCCCGGCTTTCTCGGTAGCGCGTTGCTGCCGGGCATCCTCGGCCGCACCGGCGAGTCGGCCATCTGTCTGGTGCAGCCCAAGTTCGGCACGCTGGCACGGCGACGCGTGGACGAGCTGAGCGGTGCGGAACCGTTTCTCGATGGGAGGATCCGGCTGGTCGAGGGCGACATCACCCAACCCGGTCTCGGCGTTGCACCAGAGACCTTCGCCGAGGTCACCGAGGCGTGGCACCTGGCCGCCGTGTATGACTTGGCGGTGCCGCGCGACGTGGCGGTTCGGGTCAACGTCAATGGCACCCGAAACGTCCTGGACGCGCTCGAACGCTGTCGGAGCCTGACGCGGCTGCATTACTTCAGCACCTGCTACGTCAGCGGCCGTTACGCCGGCCCATTCGGCGAGGATGACCTCGAAGTCGGTGCGCCGTTCAACAACTACTACGAAGAGACCAAGCACCTCGCCGAGGCGGAGGTGCGTTGGCGTATGTCCGCGGGCATGCCTGCCACGATCTATCGCCCCTCAATTGTCGTCGGCGACAGCCGTACCGGGCAGACACAAAAATTCGACGGCCCCTACTTCGTCGTGCAGTGGCTGCTGCGACAGCCTCGCTACGCGATCCTGCCGATGGTGGGTGATCCCGTGAAGACGCGCGTCAACGTGGTCCCGCGAGACTTCATCGTTGACGCCGTCGGATATCTGAGCGGCCTCTCCGTCTCGGAGGGGCGCACCTATCATCTGGCGGATCCGCGACCGCTTACAGTCGACGAGATGGCGGATACGCTGGCTCAGGCGACGGGTCGCGAACTGCTCAAGATCCGGCTGCCCCTGAAATTGACGAAAGCTGCACTGGCGCACGTTCCGGGGCTCTACCGCTTGATGCGGATCCCTCCCGAGGCGGTCGATTACTTCGCCCAGCCCACCTTCTACTTGACCGATCATTGTCGGGCCGATCTCGCCGGCAGCAGTATCGAGCCGCCCGCGTTCCGCAGCTATGTCGATCGACTCGTGGAATTCATGCGCAGTCATCCCGACATCGGCTCGGCGGCGATGTTCTGAAGAGCGCCGTCGCCCAGGCGCCGGTCGGGGTCTAATGGGTGGATGGACCTGATGATGCCCACCGACGCGATATTTCTGCTGGGGGAGTCGCGGGAACACCCCATGCACGTCGGTGGCTTGCAGTTGTTCGAGATGCCCGAAGGCGCCGGTCCCGGCTTCGTCCGGGACCTCTATGACCGCTTGGTCGCGCAGCAGGATTTTCAGCCCACCTTCCGCAAGCATCCGGCGACGTTCGTCGGCGGAATCGCGAACCTGGGCTGGTCCTACGACGATGACGTCGACGTCGACTACCACGTCCGGCGCTCGGCGGTGCCGTCGCCCGGTCGGATCCGGGAACTGCTCGAGCTGACCTCGCGGTGGCACAGCAGCCTGCTGGATCGTCACCGTCCGCTGTGGGAAACGCACATCATCGAGGGCCTCAAGGACGGCCGGTTCGCCGTATACACGAAGATCCACCACGCACTGATCGACGGCGTCTCCGCGCAGAAGCTGATGCAGCGCGCGTTGTCGACCGACCCCGACGATCGCGAGATCCGAGCGCCGTGGAGCCTGCCCAAAAGCAAGCACAAGAGCAGCCCGGTGAGCCCATTGCGGTCGGTCCTGCGTGCGGCGGGATCGCTTGCGGCACTTGGCCCGTCGACGGTCTCGCTGGCCCGCGCGGCGCTGCTCGAGCAGCAGTTGACGTTGCCCTTCGGGGCCCCGCGCACCATGCTGAACGTCAAGATCGGCGGCGCGCGCCGCTGCGCGGCGCAGTCATGGTCGCTGGACCGCATCAAAGCCGTCAAGAAGGCGGCCGGGGTCACCGTCAACGACGTCGTCCTGGCGATGTGTTCGGGCGCCCTGCGCTACTACCTGCTCGAGCAGAACGCGCTGCCGGACGCCCCGCTGATCGCGATGGTCCCGGTGAGCCTGCGCACCGAGGACGAGGCCGACGCCGGGGGCAACCTCGTCGGCGCCATCCTGTGCAACCTCGCCACCGATACCGACGATCCCGCGCAGCGACTGCAGGCCATCAGCGATTCGATGCGCCGCAACAAGACGGTGTTCTCGCAGCTGCCCCGCTTCCAGGCACTGGCGCTGTCCGCGGCCAACACGTCGGCGCTGGCTCTGGCGGCCGTCCCGGGCTGGGTGGCGTCCACGTCGCCGCCGTTCAACATCATCATCTCGAACGTGCCCGGGCCCACTCAGCCGATCTACTACGGGGGCGCCCGCCTCGACGGCAACTACCCGCTGTCCATCGCGCTGGACGGCCAGGCGCTGAACATCACCCTCGCCAACAACGCCGGCAATCTGGACTTCGGCCTGGTGGGATGCCGGCGGAGCGTGCCGCACCTGCAGCGACTGCTGACGCACCTGGAGTCGTCGCTCAAGGACCTGGAACGTTCGGTCGGGTCCTGATCGGATGCCGAGACTCAGTGCGGGTGTGCTGTTGTACCGGACCCGCGACGGCGTCGTCGAGGTCCTGATCGCGCATCCGGGCGGCCCGTTCTGGGCGCGAAAAGACAACGGGGCCTGGTCGATTCCCAAAGGCGAGTACGCCGGCGGGGAGGATCCGTGGGTTGCCGCGCAACGCGAGTTCTTCGAAGAGCTCGGGCTTACGGTGCCGGATGGAACCCGGCTGGACCTCGGAGAACTCAAGCAGTCCGGCGGCAAGGTGGTCACCGCCTTCGCCGTCGGCGGCGACCTCGATGTGACCGACGCGCGCAGCAACACTTTCGAATTGGAGTGGCCGAAGGGGTCTGGCACGATGCGGGAGTTCCCGGAGGTCGACCGGGTGGGCTGGTTTCCGGTGGCGCAGGCGCGAGTCAAGCTGTTGAAGGGCCAGCTCGGGTTTCTGGACCGATTGATGGCGCATCCGGATTTGACGGGCTTACACGAAGGAACCTGACGTTGCGGCCGGGGCGTCGGCCGACGGGCAGAATGGCCGCATGACGACCGCGCCGACCGACTCCCAGGGGTTGTTGCTGCAGCTGCTGGACCCGGCCAACCGACCCGACCCGTATCGGCTCTGCGCGCAGTTTCGCGACGGCGGAGCCTTGCAGCTGCCCGACGTCAACCTCGCCGTGTTCTTGAGTTACCGAGACTGCGACGAGGTGTTGCGGCACCCGTTGTCGAGCAGCGACAACATCAACTCGACCGTCGCGAAGCGCCAGGCCGAGGCCGGGACGGCACCGCGCCGGCAGGGACCGCCGGGCTTCCTGTTCCTCGATCCGCCCGACCACACCCGCCTGCGCAGGCTGGTCAGCAAGGCGTTCGCGCCGAAGGTGGTGAGCGCGCTGGAGCCCGACATTCGTGCGCTGGTCGACGGGATGCTCGATCGGGTCGCCGAGAGGGGCCACTTCGAGGTCGTCGAGGATTTCGCCTACCCGCTGCCGGTGGCGGTGATCTGCCGGTTGCTCGGTGTGCCGCTCGACGACGAGCCGCAGTTCAGCCGTGCGTCGGCTTCGCTGGCTCAGGCGCTCGACCCGTTTTCGACGATCACCGGCGTGCCGGCGGAGATCGCGAACGAACGACAACAGGCCGGGGCCTGGTTGCGCGAATACTTCCACGGGCTGATCGACCGCCGCCGTTCACAACCTGGAGACGACCTGCTGTCGGGGCTGATCGCGGTGGAGGAGTCCGGCGATCAACTGAGCGAGGAGGAGATCGTCTCCACCTGCAACCTGCTCCTGATCGCCGGACACGAGACGACGGTGAACCTCATCGGGAATGCCATGCTGGCAATGCTGCGCGACCCTGTGCAGTGGGGCGCCCTGGGTGCCGACCCCGGTCGAGCGCCGGCGATCGTGGAAGAGACGCTGCGCTACGACCCGCCCGTGCAGTTAGTCGGCCGAATCGCTCTCGCGGACATGACGATTGGCGGGGTCGAGGTACCGGCGGGCGACGTGATGATGCTCCTGCTGGCCGCGGCCCATCGTGATCCCGCGGAATTCGAGCGGCCCGATGTGTTCGATCCGGACCGGAAGGGGTTGCGGCACTTGGGCTTCGGCCGGGGAGCCCACTACTGCCTGGGCGCGCCGCTGGCCCGGCTGGAGGCCGGCGTGGCGCTGTCGGCGGTGACGGCGCGATTCCCGGGTGCGCGGCTGGACGGTGAGCCGCAATACAAGGCCAACGTCACGCTGCGTGGGCTGTCGCGCCTGCAAGTCACGGTTTAGGTCAGCCGCGCTGTGCCTCAGCCGCGCTGTGCTCAGCCGCGCTCCCACGGCGGGCTTTCACCCATCTTCTTGTAGTACTTGGCCAGGTGGCTTTTGACCCGATCGACGTCCGTCTTCGGTAGGTCGATGCCGCCGCGCGCGCCGTCCATGATGGCGCCCGCGGCCATCACCCCGCGCGGGACCGCCTGAAGGTCGCCGCCGACGACGTCGGCGATCAGGAGCTTGTACGCCGTGAAGTTGTCCTTCTTGCCGTTGTCGTACCAGACGTGGGCATCGCGGTACTTCTCGTTCGGCTGCTCCTCGGCGCCGGCCCACTTGCGGACCCGCTTCTCGGCGGCGTCACCATCCCACTTGCTGTCGCGATCGGCCACCGGCAGGTCTTGAAACGCTGTTACTGACATGTCGTTCGCGTGCCCGCCGGCAGCGGGCGTTAAACGCGCCGGGACCGCGGGTTATGCACAGTTGGAAGTTTCTCCACAGCCTGGCGGTCGAGCGGTGCTCCGCGTCGCCGGCCGGGCCTACTATCGAAAACATGTTCGATGTCAGGTTGCCGACGGTCGAGGAGCTGGCGCGCGCCGAGGATGCGGAACTGGCGGCCGCCATCGCCCAGTGTGCGCGGGTGGAGGCGGCGGCCTCGGCGCGCAGGCTGGCGGCCATCGCGGAGCTGGTGCACCGCCGGGCCGACGGGCCGACCAGCTCCGCCCACTGGTCCTGCGACAACTGGGATGCCATGGCAGCCGAAGTCGCCGCGGCGCAAAACATCAGCCACGCCATGGCTTCGGGGCAGATGTATCTGGCGGCGGCGTTGCGCAACCGGCTGCCTCGGGTCGCGGCTCTCTTTGGCGAGGGCATCATCAGCGCCCGCTTGGCGGCGACCATCGTGTGGCACACCGACCTCGTGAAGGACCCCGACACCCTGCGATTGATCGATACCACGCTGGCCGAAGACGCCGCGCGGTTCGGGCCGATGTCGGCCAACAAGACCGCGCAGGCCATCGACGTGGTGGTGGACCGTTACGATCCCGGCGCCCTGCGGCGCACTCGCGCCGCGGCCCGCAGCCGCGACGTCGTCATCGATCAATCCGATGACGAGTCGGGCACTGCCGCCGTGTGGGGTCGGCTCTATGCGAATGACGCGGCCATGCTGGACCGGCGCCTGCTGCAGATGGCCGGGGAGGTGTGCGGAGACGATCCGCGCACCGTCGCCCAGCGCCGTGCCGACGCGTTGGGGGCCTTGGCCGCCGGCTCGGACCGGCTCGCCTGTGGTTGCGGGAACGGGGACTGTCCGGCCGGCGCCCAGACGGACGAGCGGGCGGCGGGCGTGGTCATCCACGTCGTCGCCGACGCTTCGACGCTGCAGGCCGACCCGGACCCGCACATGTCGGGCGAGCGGCGGTCGCGGCCCATCACCTGTGTCTTTTACTCATCTGACGCTGCCGACGAATAGAGGATCTCGCCGGCGCAGGTCGCCGAACTGATCCGTGGCGGGGCCAAAGTCCAACCGGTGCGCCATCCGGCCATCGCAGAGGCCGAGCCGGGTTACCGCCCGTCGGCCGAGCTGGAGCGGTTCATCCGGTGCCGGGACATGACGTGCCGGTTCCCCGGTTGTGATCGACCCGCCGAGTTCACCGACATCGACCACACGGTGCCCTACCCGCTGGGCCCCACTCACGCGTCCAACCTCAAGTGCTTATGCAGGAAGCACCACCTGCTGAAGACTTTCTGGACGGGTTGGCGCGACCAGCAACGGCCGGACGGCACCGTGGTGTGGACGTCACCGACCGGTCGGACGTACACCACCCGTCCGGGCAGTCGGCTGTTGTTTCCCGCACTGTGCGCCCCGACGGGCGAATTGTCCAGTGTCCCGAGGAACTATCGTCCCCGCGGCGAACGCGGCGTCATGATGCCCACGCGCCGGCGGACCCGACGGCAAGACCGAGCCCGCCGCATCGATGCCGAGCGCGCGCTCAACGCCGCCCACATCGCCGAACGCAACCAGCCGCCGCCCTTCTAGCCCGGTCCGAGTCCGGGCACGATGTCACCCAGGCTGAAGGTGACCGGCTCCTCGAGTTGTTCGTATGTGCACGAGCGCGGGTCGCGGTCCGGCCGCCACCGGTTGAGCTGCGCGGTGTGCCGAAAACGCCGGCCTTCCATATGGTCGTAGCGGACCTCGACCACGCGCTCGGGTCGCAGCGGCACAAACGAAAGATCCTTGCCCGCGTTCCAGCGTGAGTACTCGTTCTTGCGCGGCGTTCGTTCGCCGGCCTCGTGGGCGGCCCAGTTCCACGGGTGATCCTCGAAATCGGTGACCAGTGGCTGGAGTTCGGCGAACAGGCGCCGTCGCTCGGCCATCGGGAAGGCGCCGATGACGCCGACGGACGCCAGCTGTCCGTCGTCCTGGTAGAGCCCGAGCAGCAGCGAGCCGATCGAGTCGCCGCCGGACTTGTGCACGCGGTAGCCGGCCACCACGCAGTCTGCCGTCCGCTCATGCTTGATCTTGAACATGACCCGTTTGTCGGGCTGATAGGTGACGGTCAGCGGCTTGGCGATGACCCCGTCCAGGCCGGCACCCTCGAACTCGTCGAACCAGCGCCGCGCCAGGTCGATGTCGGTGGTGGCCGGCGTGACATGGATTGACGGGCCGGAGCCCCCTAGCGCCTCGACGAGGGCCGCGCGGCGCTCGCTGAACGGCCGCCGCGTGTAGTCGTCGTCGCCCAGGGCGAGCAGGTCGAACGCGATGAAGGACGCCGGCGTCGTCTCGGCGAGCATCCGCACGCGCGAGTCCGCCGGGTGGATGCGTTGTTGTAGCGCCTCGAAATCCAGACCGTTGCCGGTAGCGATGACGATCTCCCCGTCGATCACGCAACGCCCCGGCAGCTCCGCGCGGGCCGCGGCCACCAGCTCGGGAAAGTAGCGCGTCATGGGCCTTTCGTTGCGGCTGCCCAGCTCCACTTCGTCCCGGTCCCGGAAACAGATGGACCGGAACCCGTCCCATTTGGGCTCGTACGACGCGTCTGGCGGGATCGACCGCACCGATTTGGCCAGCATCGGCGACACCGGGGGCATGACAGGTAGGTCCATAGGCCGATTGTGCTGGAATCATCGGTATGGCTGCTGCAGAAGAGCTCGACGTCGACGGTATTGCGGTGCGCCTGACAAACCCGGACAAGGTCTACTTCCCCGAGTTGGGTTCCAAAGGCACCAAGCGCAGACTCGTCGAGTACTACCTCGCCGTGGCTGCCGGACCGATGCTCGCCACGCTCCGCGACCGGCCGACCCATCTCCAGCGCTTCCCGGATGGCATCGACGGCGAGGAGATCTACCAGAAACGCATCCCGCGCCACCATCCCGACTACCTGCAGACCTGCCGGGTGACCTTTCCCTCCGGACGCACCGCGGACGCGCTCAAGGTCACACACCCCTCGGCGATCGTCTGGGCGGCCCAGATGGGCACCATCACACTGCACCCCTGGCAGGTGCGGTGCCCCGACACCGACCATCCCGACGAGTTGCGCATCGACCTCGACCCGCAGCCCGGTGTCGCCTTCGAGCAGGCGCGTACGGTCGCCGTCGACGTGTTGCGGCCGTTACTCGACGAGCTCGGTCTGGTGGGCTACCCCAAGACCTCCGGCGGCCGGGGGATCCACGTCTTCCTGCGGATCGCCACGGACTGGGACTTCACCGAGGTGCGCCGCGCCGGCATCGCGCTGGCCCGCGAAGTGGAGCGCCGCGCGCCCGAGGCCGTCACCACGTCATGGTGGAAAGAGCAGCGCGGCGAACGCATCTTCATCGACTTCAATCAAAACGCCCGGGACCGCACCATGGCGTCGGCCTACTCGGTGCGGCCCACCCCGATGGCGACGGTGTCGACGCCGCTCACCTGGGACGAGCTGGCCGGCGCGGAACCCGACGACTACACCATCGCCTCAGTTCCCGGCCTGGTGAAGGGCCGCGAAGACCCATGGGCGGCGATGGGCGGCGCGGCGCAGTCGATCGCGGCGCTGCTGGAGATGGCCGACGACGACGAGGAGCGCGGCCTGGGGGACATGCCGTATCCGCCGAACTACCCGAAAATGCCCGGCGAACCGAAACGCGTTCAGCCCAGCCGGGATACGGACCGGAAGAAGGATGGTGGCCGCTGAGGGGCTCGGAGATGGTGGTTGTGCCCCAGAAACGACCCCTCGAAGTCACCTGGCGAACCCGACGCTTCTGGGGCAACAACTTTCAGCACAACTCTACTGCTGACTGCCTGCTCTGGCGAGACCCATCGGGGCAGATTGTGGAGGTTCCCTGCCAGCGTGACCAGCGGTAGTGCCCGGACCGCCGGCATCCCGCGTCGCGCGGACGCAGCCGAGAACCGAATACCGGCCATCGAGAAGGCTTGAGGTACAAGTCACTTCAACGTATTAGGGCCGCGCTGGGACGGTTGGCCGCCGCTACGGCGAGAGCGCAACGGCGGCCAACCGTACGTGAACTGGTAACCCGATGCAAGCAGTGGATCACGACCGGGCGGCCGTGTGACTGGCCGCCCTTGCGGCCAGTTCTACGGCGTGCAGCTGATTGAGGTGCCGGTGCTGGTGCACGAGATGGTGGGCAGCGTACATCCGGAGCTTGCCAATGCGGTGAAGCCCAGGACCACGCCGAGAACGACTTTGTACTTCAAACGAGACATGAACACTCCGTTCGCCGATGAAGAAATGTTTCGCCCGAGGAAAGTCATAGTACGTGAGTACAACGCGGAATGATGTGGGATTCAACAAAATTGAGGCAATCTGCGTCAACTGTTTGACGGCGCGACGGCTATTTCTGAAACGTCGCAGGCTGGATTCCCTTGTGCCACAAGGCTGGAGAAGATTCGTCACAGTGACCGACGAGCCCGCTCGGCTCGGCGAGCGGACGCTCGAATGTGTGCGCCAATAGCACCTACGCCTATCCGCAGCAGGACGGCAACCAACAAGCCGGGTGCCCTGCCGATGCGGAAAATGCTTGATTACCAAGCATCTTCACAAACCCACGCGGTGGCACCTCGGGTACGCTGACTGGCACGCTTAGGCAACTGCGTTACCTCTGGGCAGGTCTAAGAGCGGACCATGCCAAGTAGGGCGTGCCAGTCGCGCAACCCCCGACGGCCGCCGGCCAGGTCTACGGCGAGCAGGTAATTCCGGTGGAAGCAGTGCTGCAGTCGATAGTCAGCGGGATCGTGCAACCGGAGCTGGCCAACGCTGTGGCGGCCAGCATCAGGCCGAGGGCAATCTTGTACTTCATGCGTGACATGAACCACTCCATCCGTTAGAGGGAAGATGTACGCCCGAGGTGAGCAATATTACGTGAGCGCAATGCGGAACACGATCGGATTCACCAAATTTCCGGCGATCCACGTGTCAGCAGTTTGATGCGGCGCGGAGCCTCGGCTGAACCGGCCCGCGCCCGGGGGTCAAATCCGCCGCGGCGGGCGGCTTTTAGCGTACTTAGCATTCATTTCTCGGCAAACCTCCACGCGGACAACGGGGTCTGCCATCGGTGGTCGGACCATCCAACCCGGATCTAAAAGCCCCCTTACGAAGCGCGAAACGTGTTCGCCAGAGCCGAGACACGTACTATAGGTCTTGAAAATAACGCGAGCGACGTCTCTCGGTATGTGTCTTGCGGCCGCGCTCGCGGATTCGCTTTGCCTAACCTCAATAGCTTGAATGCATTTCATGTGAGCGCCACGGCGCAGCGATCCGGAGTGAGATTCCAAATACGGTCAACCCGACCGGGAAAAGTAAGCTTTGTCGCTGTGCAGGTCGCAACTCGTGCGTGGTGCGTGGTGTCGGCCTTGGCGCTGTCGGCAGCCGTCGGCGTCACCGCGGCGGCGCAAGCACCGGCCGAGCCGGTCGGCACCGGCGCCGGTGACCGGCTGACCGGCTGGGACACCTACCGCCGGCTCGATCTGTTGCCTTACTTGCGCAGCGACACCCAAGCCTTGCAGGTTTCGAGCTTTGATCGCAGCGGCGGCGATTTCGACCTCTCCACCGGAAATCGCAACGGCACGGGCGGGTGTTTGGCCGACGGCGGTGCCGGCTGCGTCATCGCGGAAGACCGCGGTGCCGGCGAGGTGGATTCGATCTGGCTCACCCGCGACGCAGGCAAGGTGACCAGGATAGGAAACATTCGCATCGAACTGGACGGGCGCACGGTAGTGGACGCTCCCCTGCAAGCGGTCGTCAACGGCGCGCTGGGTGCGCCCTTCGAATGGCCCTTGGTGGCCAACGCGACTCAGTCGCCAGGTGGGGTGTACATCAAGGTGCCGATGCCCTACCGGCAGTCGATGCGCATCAGCGTGACATCGAATCTCGAGTACTATCACGTCGATTACCGGCAGTTCTCGACACCAGCAGGCGTCGCCACCTTCTCGCCCTCCGATCGCGCGCTCGACGTGCTCGCCACGCTGCGCGACGCGGGCACGGTCGATCCGAAGCCGGCCGGCCCCGCCGCCGCTCACGACAAGCGGACAGTCGCGCCTCCTGGCGGCGCAGGGGTGACGATCGCGGAAATGGCAGGCCCGGGCAGCGTTTCGGCGGTACACCTGCAACTCCCCGAACCCACGGACCAACTCCTGAGCGGCCTACGGCTGCAGATGGAGTTCGATGGCCGGACCACCGTCGACTCCCCACTCGGCGAGTTCTTCGGCGCCGGACTGGGCGTCGATAGCGTGCGATCGCTGATGTTCGCCGCGGTCTCCGATCCTGGCGGATCGTTGTCGTTGTACGCGTGGTGGCCGATGCCATTTGCCCACGACGTCCGCATCACCCTCGTGAACACCACCGACGACCCGGTAGGCGGGATCGAGAGCGACGTGACGATCGCCCCCGACGCCCGGTGGGCGTCCGCGCTGGCCGCCGGACGCGCCGGCTACTTCACCGCTCGCTCGCATGCCGCGCCGACCATCCCCGGCCAGGATTGGCTCTTCGCCGAAGAACGAGGCCACGGGAAATTCGTGGGTGTCAGCCACACCATTCGCGGCTTCCGGATCAAGACCGCGTTCAGCGATGCCGCCCCGTACTTTCTCGAAGGAGCCGAGCGCGTGTACACCGACGGTGCCGCGTCGCCCCAGTGGTATGGCACCGGGACCGAGGACCTCTACGAGGGCGGCTGGTATTTCAAGGACGGGACCCGCTTCAGCGACCCGCTCACCGGACAACCCGATCGGCGCACGGCCACCGGCGGCTGCGCGGACTACTGCGTCGCCGTCTATCGGCTCATGCTGGCCGACGCCATCGACTACCACTCCGCGATCCGCTTCGGCATCGAGCACGGAAAGCGGAACATGGTCCAACCCGACTACAGCTCAACCGCTTTCCTCTACGCCCAACCGAATGAGACTCTCGCGCCCGGCGACGACGTCCGCCCGGGTGATCCGGTCAGCCGGCTGCTGCACGGCTACGCCGACGCCGACGCATCGGACCGGTTGCTGATCAGCGAGTACGAGGGCGCCGAAGACACCCATCCGGTCATCGGGTCGGTCCGCGCCACCAGCGCCGCGATCACGTTCCACGTCGACACCGACCCGGGCAACCGCGGCATCCTGTTGCGCCGTACGTCGGATCAGGCCGACGGCTTCCAATCGGCGGACGTCGCCATCGACGGCGTCCCGGTCGGCACCTGGCTGCAGCCGCGCGCCAACGCTTTTCACCGCTGGCTCGACGACACCTACCTGTTGCCGCCCGCGGAAACTGCGGGCAAAGCGCAACTGACGGTCACCCTGACGCCTGCGCCCGACTCCCCGCCCTGGACGGCGAGCCGCTATGAGGTCGAAACACTGTCCGGTTCAACCGGCTAGACGGCGGCGGACCGCATCACCCGGGTGGCAAGGAGTGCCATCACCACGCCCGTCACACCGCCGACGGGGGCCACCAGCGACGACCACCCCGACAGCACGAAATAGCCGAACGTGGCGCCGACGGCGAGCAACGCCGCGTGCGGGGGCGTCCACCGCGTGATCGACGGCAGCCGGAACGACAGGCCCATGCCCAGCAGCAGTGCCAGGACGTGACCGAACGCGGTGAAGTCCGCGTCGAAAGTCGCCACCATCGCGATGCCGAGCCACCACCCCACCCAGGCCGCCCGCCAGCGCAACGGGATCGACGCGGTCAAGGCGCCCAGCACGCATGCCGCGCCGTAGCTGATCCCCACGTCGGTGGCGCGCGCAACCGAGAACGGCAGCAAACCGGTCTCGACCGCGGCGACCAGCCCGACCGCGAGGATCAAGGTGGCGCCGATGTGGCCGACCGCGAAGGTGATCAGCAAACCCCGGCCGTGCCAGATGAGTTCGCCCAGCGCCAGCAAGCACACCAGCCCCGGCAACCAGAGATAGACGTCACCGCCGTCGCTGACGAATGCGCTCCCGACCAAGGTGCCCAGGTGGCCGTGCGCCAGGTTGTGCAGGTTGGTGCTCATCTCGCTGACGACCGTGGCGCGGGTGTGTGAACCCAGGGCCGTCAGGGTCACCGAGACGGCGAGCAGCAGGACGGCGTATGCCGCCGTGACCCGCAACCGGTCGGCGCGCAGCCGACCGGGGGTGTCGGATACCGTCATCGGCCGTTCCAGCCGCGGTCGCGGGCCAGGAGGTCGGCCACGGTTTCCCGGCGCACCAGCTCGCGGGACCGGCCGCCGGAGACCGCGACCAGCGGCGGGCGGCCCACCAGGCTGCGACTCGACTCCGTCGAGTGCTGATAGGCGCCGGTGCAGGCCACCGCCAGCAGGTCTCCGGGCCGGACGTCCGCGGGCAACTCGACGTCGCGGGCGATCTCGTCGCCGTCGCCATGCCGGCCCACGACGGTGACGGGTGCGGTCGCGGTCGGCACGTGCCGATTGGCCAATCCCACCGTGTATTTCGTGTCGGGCCGCTCGGGGCTGTGAATGTCGCCGGTGCCGCCGTCCACCGCGACGAAGGTGTGCCCGCCCGGCTGGCGTTTGACGGCGATCACGCGGCACAGCATCATCCCGGCCCGCGCGGCGATAGCCCGGCCCGGTTCGATCACGATCGTCGGGCGCGGGAATTCGTGCTCCGCGCAGGCGGATTCCAGTGCAGCCCCGATGGTGGCCGCAAGCGAGCGGAGGTTGAGCTCCGGGTCACCGGAAAGGTAGGGGACCGCGTGTCCGCCGCCGAGGTTGAGTTCGGTGAGCACGACTTGATGGCGGTCGCGGACCTCGGCCATCACGCCGATCATCTGGCGAATCGCTTCACCGTAGTGCGAGGCGTCGGTGAGCTGTGACCCCAGCCGGCAGTGCAGCCCCACCAGGTTCAGCCACGGCTGGTCCAGGACGCGCCTGAGGGCGCCCGCAGCCTGGCCTCCCGACAGTGCGAACCCGAATTTCTGGTCGATGGCCCCCACATCGGGGATGACACCGACCAGGACACGCTGAGGCTGACGCACCCGGCAGGCGAGCAGCGAGACCTCGCTGGGGGTGTCGATGACGATCCGTCCGACGCCGGCGGCGACCGCGTCGTAGAGCTCGGCCGCGGTGATCACGCCGTCCAGGATGATCTGTGCCGGCGGGACGTCGGCGGCCAGCGCGGTGGCCAGCTCGCCGGCCGAGCACACATTCACGCCGGCCCCTTCGTCCGCGGCCCAGCGTGCGACGTCGACGCTCAACAGCGCCCTGCCCGCGTAGATCAGCTCGGCGTCGGGGAGCGTCGCGCGGTAGCAGCGGATGCGGGCCCGGAAGTCCTCCTCATCCACCACGTAGGTAGGGGTGCCGAACTCGGCGGCGATATCGTCGGCGGCCACGTCGCCCACGCACAGCCGGCCCCGGTCGTCGACGTAGGCGCTCAGCGGCCACACCGCACGATCGAGGTGCGGGTTCAGCCCGTGCCTCAGCGATGGCAGCAGCTCGAAGAGCGTCATCCCTCCACGGTGCCGGTCGGATCGCGGGCGTGCCGCGCTCTTAACGAAGCTTTCACACCCGGGGGGCAAATCTTCACAGATTCGGAACACTGGGCGTGAGGTCGGGGCGCGGCGGCGTCTTGACTGCCAGGCTTCGCGCTGCTAGACATGGGTGCGTCATGGATTTGGGCGATCGCCCAAAGTGGAGGTGAAATGACGGCCACCAGCGGCACGGACGTCTACTACGACCCCTATGACACCGGAATCATCGCCGACCCGTACCCGACCTACGCGCGGCTGCGCGAAGAGGCGCCGATCTACTACAACGAGCGCTACGACTTCTGGGCGCTGTCACGGTATTCCGACGTCGAGCGGGCGCTGGCCGACTGGGAGACGTTCTCCAACAAGCGCAGCGACATCCTCGAGCTCATCCAGTCGAAGTTCGACATGCCCGGCGGGGTGATGATGTTCCAGGATCCGCCGGAGCACACCAGGTTGCGCGGGCTGATGTCGCGCGTGTTCACCCCGCGCCGGATGGCCGCGCTCGAGGACCAGATTCGCCAATACTGCGTGCGGTGTCTGGATCCGCTGGTCGGTTCCGGGGGCTTCGACATCATTGCCGAGCTGGCCTCGATGATGCCGATGCGGGTGATCGGCATGCTGTTGGGAATCCCCGAGTCCGAGCAGGTTTCGGTGCGCGACGCCAACGAAGCCAACCTGCGCACCAAACCGGGTGCACCGTTGAAGGTCGCCGACGCCGACTCGATCGCCGACGGCCGGATCTACGCCGACTACGTGGAATGGCGGTCCAAGAATCCCTCCGACGACCTGATGACGACGCTGCTCAACGTCGAGTTCGACGACGAGCACGGTGTGCACCGGAAGCTGACCCGCAAGGAGGTGCTGCACTACACGCAGGTGGTCGCCGGGGCGGGCAACGAGACGACGGGCCGGCTGATCGGCTGGCTGGCCAAGGTGCTCGCCGAGCATCCCGACCAGCGGCGCGCGGTCTACGAAGATCGGTCGCTGCTGACCCGCACGGTCGACGAGACGCTGCGATTCGAACCGACGGGACCGCACGTGGCCCGTTGGATGGCAAAGGATTTCGAGTGTTACGGCACCACGGTTCCGGCCGGTAGTGCCATGCTGCTGCTATTCGGTGCCGCAAACCGCGACCACCGCCGCTACACCGATCCGGACACCTACGACATCCGTCGTGACAACATCTCGCACATCACGTTCGGGAAGGGCGTGCACTACTGCCTCGGCGCCAACCTCGCCCGCCTCGAGGGCCGTGTCGCGCTGGACGAAATCCTCAACCGATGGCCGGAATGGGGAATCGACTACGAGACCGCGAGATTGGCGCCGACGTCGACGGTCAGGGGCTGGGAGCGGCTACAGGTGGTGCTGCCCTGAGTCAGGCGGGCGCCTCGTATCGGTCGATGAGTCGGTTGACCAGCGCGATGGCATCGGCGTGACCGCGCGTGGCACCGAGGGAATCCTCCAAGATGACGGTGCGGCCGATCGCGGCGATGACCACCGCGAGACCCGCCGGCGGGAATTCGGCTGCGTCGAGGCCGTTCTCGCGGACGATCTCGTCCAGCGCGGCGATCTGCATGTCGCGCCACCGCTGGAACCAGGCCGCGATCTCGGCGCGGATCTTTTTGCGGTGGTTGGCAAGTCCCATGAATTCCTGCAGCAACCGGGCATCCTTGGGTGCGACGAGGGTGTCCCACAGGGCGTGCAGGGGGCGGTCGGACGCGAGCGCCGCCTTCTGGCGATCGAGGTAAGCGGCCGCCCCGCGCCTGAAGACGTCGAGGTAGAGCTCATCCATCGTGGGGAAGTAGTAGTGCACCAGCGCGGCTTTGACCCCGGCTTGGGCGGCCACTCGGCGTGAGGTCGCCGCAGCGTACCCCTCCTCGACCATGACGTGAACCGTCGCGTCGATCAGCAGGTCCCGGGTCGTCGAGTCCCTGGCCATCACCGGACCCTAATTTGGGCGGTCGCCAAGAATCAACAAAGGCTGTTGGTTAGAGGATTGAGGTGCGGGGAATGGTTCACGGGAACCGTTCAGAAAGTGAAGGAACAATATCTTCCATGGCTCCCAGTTTCTCCGACGTCATCCAATCCAAGTACCTGCTGCTGACGACGTTCACCAAGGACGGCCGCCCCAAGCCCACGCCGATCTGGGGCGTGCCCGAGGGCGACAAACTGCTGGTCATCACCGACGACGGGTCGTGGAAGACCAGGCGGATCAACAACACGCCCCGGGTGACGATCGCCAAGAGCGCCGCGTTGGGGAAACCCAAGAGCGAAGAGGTCGAGGGCGTCGCCCGGGTGCTGCCGAAGGCCGAGACGCGGCGGGTCTACAACGCCGTGCTCAGGCGCTACTGGTACCACGCCTGGTGGTTCTATGCGCACTCGATCGTCCGGGGCGGCATCGACAAGGTCCACGTGGGGCTCGAGATCAGACCGGCTGGCTAGCGTCGCTCTTGGGATCGATCAAGATCTTCGCGTGCGCCTCGGGATCGCCGAGCGCATCGAACGCGGCTTCGACGCCGGACAACCCGACCGTCCCGGTGATCAGCGGTGTGACGTCGACCTTGCCGTCGGCCAGCATGTGCAGGGTGTCGCGGAACTCGAGAGGGGTGTAGCCGAGCACGAACCGCAGGTCGATCTCCTTGTTGATCGCCATCGCGGGCCGAATGTGGTCGGCGCCCATGCACACACCCACGACGACGACGCGCGAGAACAGCGGTGCGCCGGCGATGATGCCGTCGATGATGCCTGGGACACCGACGCATTCGAAGATGACCGGGTGCTTGGGGGTTGCTGCGCCGGCGGCCTCGGCGGCGCGCCACACGTGCCACCACGGCAGCCGCAGCCGTTGCAGTTTCTCGATCGTGCCGACTGCGAGGTCGAACGCCTCCAGAATCCCTTGCAGATGTTTGCGGCCGGCCCGGGTCGCGTAGGGCGAGTCGTGTGCGGGGTCGACGACGATGTCGGCGCCGCAGGCCGTCGCCAGCGCGCGCCTGCCCGCAGAGAAGTCACTGGCGATCACCGTGCGCACGCCGTGCGCCTTGAGCATGCAGATCACGGCCAGACCGATTGGCCCGCAGCCGATCACGATCGCCACGTCCCCCTTCTTCACCTCGCCGCGTCGGACGGCATGCCACGCGACGGCCATCGGCTCGGTCAGCGCGGCGATCTGCGGGGACAACCCGTTCGGCACCGCGAACGTCAGCGACTGCTCGACGAGGAGCTGTTCGGCGTAGGCCCCGGGTGCCATGGTCGACAGCCCGATCCCGTGCACCTCTTTGCCGCGCCGCAGCAGCGGCAGGGCCACGACCCGGGTGCCGGGTCGCGGGGCCTTGCGCGTGCCCGGCCCGTAATCCAATACCTCGCCGCAGAATTCGTGACCGAAGACGACGTGCTGGTCCGATCGCATGAACGCGTCGTAGCCGGATTCGGCCATGACGTCGGCGAGTTCGTCGCAGTGGTGACGAGCGTGTAGGTCGGATCCGCAGATGCCACACCTGAGGACTTCGACCAACAGCTGCCCCTTGGTGGGGGTCGGCGTCGGGGCGTCGACTACTTCGAGCTTTGCGTTGGTGCAGGTCACGCTCTTCATCCGTCGATCCTCCTACACGGTGGTCGAATTCGGACCCGCGGGTGCCGGCTCTTTCAGCCGCGAGGCGCCCGCTCAGCTCAGCGCGCGAAGGGCTTCGTACGTGTCGGCCAGGGTCTCTTGTGGATCCCGGTACTTGATGCCGAGTTCGCGTTCGCTCGGTGAATCGTCGGACGCCGGCATCTGCGTGTAGTACTGCATCCCGGCCCAGGTGAAGGGCGTATCGAAGGGTACGAAACGGCTGGCGCGATCCATCACCGCGCCGGCGACGCGCAGGGCGGTATCGGGAATCGGGACCGAGACCATCGCCGACCCGGACACCTCGCCGAGCATCTTCGCCAACTCCGCCGCCGGAACGCGATGGCCGCCCGCCATGTAGCGGCGCGGGCCGTGGCCGGGCTCCAGCAGCGCCGCGTGCAACGCCGCCAAATCGCGGACGTCGACGATCAACCAGGCCCCGCTCCGACCCGGGATCACGTGCATCTGCAGGGCGGCCTTGACGCCCTCGCCGGCCTCGCCGAACTGGTCACCCACCGGTGGGCCGATGACCATGCCGGGGTAGGTGATGTTCACGGGCGCACCCGCATCCTGCAGGCCGCGGGCATAGATCTCGACCTGCGCCTTGGACGTGCCGTACCCGTCCGCCCCACCGACGACCGGCAGGTCCGCCGACAGCTCTTCCAGGCCGGCATGAAAGAGCGCGCTGAAACTCGACACGTGGATGATCGGATCCAGGCCCAGCTCCACCGACTGGCCGAGGACGTTCTGCGCGCCCTGCATGTTGGTGGTGAGCATCTGGGTGGTCTGGCGCGGGTCGGTGGCGACCAGGGCGGCGCTGTGCACGACGGCTTCACAGCCGTCCAGCGCCTCGCGCACCGCCATCCGGTCGGTGATGTCGGCGACGGCGAAGTCGGACACGTCGACGCCCAGTTTGGCCACCGAAGTCTGCAGCTTGCCGGGGTTGCGCACCAGGAACCGGATGGAGTGCCCCGCGTCGGCGATGGCCTTTGCCGTCCACCCGCCGACGAATCCCGTACCGCCTGTGATCAGAACGCGCATGGTGCGATCTTTGCAGGGCCGTCCGGCCTACAGGTGACTGGAGGCGAAGTTGGCGGCCTGGCCGGTCATGCCGTTCACGCCGTAGGACACGTGCGCGGCGAAGTCGTTCCCGGTGCCGGTGCCGCACACCGGATCGCCCTGGGCGCACAGCTCCAGGGTCTTCGGCTGATACAGCGGGCCGATGGCCAGCGGCGGGGCGTGGTACTTCTGCAGGAAGTCGCCCGACGGCGTCCCGAACAGGGTGACCGCGGCGACGTGGTTAGCCACGTCGGGCGGCATCGGTGACGGCACGGCGGACGCCGGCACGCCCGACGGTACGGCCGCCGAGGTGACGTAACCGGCCAACGCCGCGCCCTGCGAATACCCGCCGAGCACCTCGCGGGTGTTGGGACAGTTCTTGGCGGTGGCCTCGACGTGCGAACTGGCGTCACGGATGCCGTCGACGACCGTCTGCGGGAAGTTGGGGTTCGAAAAGTCCGTGCTGGCCGGGTAATTGACCGCGTAGACGCTCAACGATCGGGAGCCGATCTGCGAGCGCAGCGCGTCGACGAAGGACCCGCCGATGCCGCCGACACCGGGCGGCTCACCCGATCCGCGGGCGAACACCACCTCGACATCGGGACACGGGTCCGCGGACGCGGACGGACTCGGCGCACTGGAGACCAGCGCGCCGGCCGCCAGCGCCGCCAGTCCGACGAGCGCAGGCAGCCGACGCAGCGGGGCAAGCTTGCTCACTTCTTGAAGGCGTCTTTCACCTTTTCGCCGGCGTCCTTCAGGCTGGACTTCGCCTGGTCCGCCCGGCCCTCGTCCCTGGTTTCGTGGTCCCCGGTCGCCTTGCCGATGGCCTCCTTGGCCCGGCCGCCCAGGTCCTCGATCTTGTTCTTCAGCTTGTCCTCGTTACTCATGCCGGTGTGGCTACCCAGCAAAGGGAGCAGTTGAAACCCCGAGCCTGCCATCATGGTGGTTGTGAGCGCCGCGATCGTGGTGGCAGTGGTGGTGGGGCTGATGCTGCTCGGCATCGGCATGGTGATCAACCAGCTGCTGCGGCTGCGCAGGTACCTGAGGGACTCGCCGACCGCGCCACCGCCGGGACCCGAGCCCCCGGAGCCGCCCGGCTAGGGGCGGGCCGCCCTACAATCGCGCGGCGACCAAGTTCGCGGCCTGGGTCGTCATGCCGGACTGCACGTACGAGGCGTGGGCGAAGACGTTGATGTTGGAGCCATCCGAGCACGCCGGGTCGCCGGCGGCGCACATGTCGACGGTCTTCGCGGCGTACGGCGGGGCGATCGGCGGGAACACGGTGCCGGACAACCGATTCGCGAGGGCGCTTGTCGGGTTGCCGAAGACGGCGATCGCCGCGACGTGGTCGACCGCCCGGGGTGGCATGGCCGGCGTGGCCAAGTCGATCACGCCGGCACCCTGCGAAAACCCGCCAAGCACCATTCGGGTGTTGGGGCAGCGACCGATCATGTCCTGTACGTGGGCAACCAGGTCGTCGGCACCGTTCTGGGCACTCGCGGCGAAGGCCTCGGTCGCGGGGTAGTTGACCGGGTAGACACCCATCGAACGCCCGGAAATCTGGGACCCGAGTGAGTCGATGAACGCCTGGCCCACACTGCCGACCCCCGGGGGCTGGCCGGTGCCGCGGGCGAACGCCACCTCGACGGCGGGGCAGGGGTCGGCATGAGCGGCCGGGTTGTTGAGCGCCCCGCCCAGCACCACCCAACTCGCCACGGCCACAACGGCAACGACGATGCGCTTCACACTCATCGCTTCATGCTGACACAGGCGTTCCCACGGGGCAGCGTCAGCGGAAGGTCGGTGTAGGTGACGATGCCCGGCGGCGCGGCGACAACGGCCGGGATCGCGTTGATCGCGGGCATCGCGGTCATGATGTGGCCGAGGTCCATGAACTCCTCGATCGTGGTGGCCTCGAAGTAAGGCGGCGGCAGGAAGCCGACCTTGGTGGTGACCGTCGGCTGCCCGTCGATCTGGATGACCCAGCCGTCCTGGTCGATCTTCCAGTCGGGCTCGAGCGTCTGGCCCTTGCGCCACCGGACGTTCAGGTCGATCAGGGTGGTGTCGCCGACGATGCCCTGCCAGCTGATGTACACCCCCGCCACGCACCCGGCGGGGATGGTCCAGGACGCCATCTCGAGGTCGGCCGTGGTCTGGGCGAACTCGGCCACGCACTTGACGTCGTCGAGTTCGACGCCCAGCGCGTCGCCCACCAGCCGGACGGCCTCGCCGAAGATGGCCGTGCCCTTCGCCGCCATCGCCTGCAGCCCCGGGTGGTCGATCGGCTGCCCGAAGCCCACCGGCCTCTCGGTCTCCGGTGAGTCGTAGAACGTGGTGTCGGCGGCCTCGTTGACCGTGACCTTGTCGATCCGGTTGCACACCATCGCCGACACGATGGCCAGCAGCTCGGCGAAACCCGGGCTCACCCCGGACCCGAAGATGGTGGCGCCGCCCTTCTCGCAGGCCTGAGCGATCTTGTCCCGCCCGTCGCCGAGGTTGCCCCCGGTGATGAAGGACGCCGTCGTCACCACGTTGACGCCCGCGGACAGGATGCGGACCAGCTCGTCGACGTCGATCCACATCGGGTTGTAGACCACGCAGTCGGGTTTCAGCGCGAGCAGCGCGCCGACGTCGTTGGTGGCCGCCACGCCCAGCGGCGCGATCCCGACAAGGTCGCCGGCGTCGCGGCCGACCTTCTCGGCCGACCACGCATAGCAGCCCACCAGTTCCAGCGTGGGGTTGGCGACGACCGACTTCAGCGAACTCTTGCCGACGTTGCCGGTGTTCCACTGAACCACTCGATAGGTGTTTGGCACTCGCTCAGCATAGGGAATGGGTGCCGCCGTTAGTAGGCGGATTCGGCGGCCAGGATCTCGGCGAGGTAGGCGTCGACGGCCGGCCGGTCCAGCCGTGCCCGCGCCCAGCGCCGCACGCGCTCCCGGGTTTCGGCCGACTCCATCGTCACGGCCCCGACAAGGACCGACGTCGCCGACCAATCGTGGTTCCATGCCGCCGATTCCGTGAGCGGACGTTGGGTGCCGTCGGCCAGGGCGAGGGTCGCGCGGCCGCCGGCGTCCAGCGCGCCCGCGCCGGAGATGCTCCCGGAGGTCAGCCGCACCGCGACGCCGGTGGGCGCGTCCGGGCCGATGACCGCCACCCGCACGCGGGCGACGACCTCCGTTCCGGCCGCCTCCACCGTCCAGTCGACGGTGTCCTCGCCGGCGTCGAAGATGCCTGGCGGAACGCCACCCCAGTTGACGGACGCGACGCCGTCGGCGATCGGGGCCGCGGCGCGCGGGCCCGCGCCCGCGCCGGCGGCCAAGGCGTAGTCGTCTCGGCGTCCGCTCGACGGCACCCAAAACGGCTCCGAATCATCAAGGGCGGCAGACAGTTCGGGCCAGCCGGGGCCGTCCACCCCGACCTCGTCGGCCAGCGCGGCGCCGGCCCGGATCAGGTCCAGCGCCCGCGGGTCGCCTTCCGCGGCATGCCCGGCCAGGGCGGCGGCGTGCGGCGCCAGCAGGTCCGCGACATCGGAATCGAAGGTGTCGTCGGCGAAGAAGCCCTGCGCGCCCGCGGTCAGCACCGCGACCTCGAGGTCCAACAGTGCGCGGTCCAGCCCGACGATGCCCTCGTGCCGGCTGGCCGGCCACCAGCGCCGCAGCCAATGGCCGACGGCCAGCCTGCGGAGCGTCTCCAGCGAGCCCGGCAGGATGTCCACGCCGGCGAGGTCGACGCCGCGCGGTTCGTCCGCCGACGCCACCGCGGAAGCCAGCGCGACATGGCCGGATTCGCCGACCACCCGCCAAAGCCAGTCGGCGCGGCCGACATCGGTGAACGTGATGTGCGTGGCGGCGCCGTCGGGCTCGCCCGGTGCGTCCAGGGTCCACGACAGCACCGCGCCACTGACCTCCAGCACCGCGGCCAGCGGCGTGGCCTCGCTGGCGGGTCCGGTGCTCCACAGCCCCGAATCGGCGACCAATCTCATCCGGCCACCTGCAGTTCCAGCATCGCCTTGATCCGCTGCCGGTGATCGAGGCTCACCGACCGCGCCACGCCCTCGAGCAGCGACCGCACGTCATCGACGTCGTCGCAGGGCTCCTGCCACACGTCGCGGCCGTGCAGCCGCGCCCACAGCCGGCTCAGGTAGGGCTGCGCGTACGCGGCGAGGTCGTCGACCACCTGCCGTTGGCGCGGATGGATCGGGCCGCCCTCGGCGAGGTAGCGCCGGGCGTGCAGCACATAGGCCTCCTTGCGCAGCCGCGCCTGGATCTGCGCCGCCAGGGCATAGCGGCCGGCGGCGGACGGGTCCAGCGGGGCCAGCTCGACCGCGACCTCGATGCCCGCCACGAGAGTGGCCTGCTTGTCCTCGGCCAGCAACCCCCACGGCGCGCAGGCCCGGTCGACCTCCTCCTCGCACAGCAAGGGGATATCGGGCAGCGCGTCGCGGTCCAGCGCGCGGCGCAACGTCGCACGCACCCGGTCCACCACGCTGCGGTCCAGCGGGCGGTCGCCGTCGGCGCCGCCGACCACCTGCGGGGGCCGTTGCGGTGCAACCGCACTCAAGCCCAGACCCACGATTGACCACGGCAGCTCCGCCGCCTGGACCCGGGCCAACGCCCCCAGGTTGTACGGGGTGGCGTCGGCGATCATCGCCGACCAGACGCGTTGCCGGGCCGTCGCGGTGCGGTGGCTGTTGGCCGGTCCGAGCACGGTGGCCAGCTCCGCCAGGAACGGCTCGATGACGGTGTCACCGGCGGCCCGCACGTCGCGCCAGCTGCGGTCGAGCTGGTCGGCCAGCTTGGCGACCGCTTCGGGATCGGCCACGTACCGGTGCAGCACCTCGATCGCGGTGCGGTCGCGACCCTGGTGAATGTCGGCCAGAACCGCGGCCGCCGTCTCGCGATCCTGCGGTGCCGGTAGGCCTTTCGTCACCGCGAGCTCGAAGCACACGGGGAAGTACAGTTCCTGGGCGTTTCCGCTGCGGATGCGTTGCCTGCGGCGCTCCTGTTTGAGAACCTCGAACCATGCTGCGGCCGAACGTAATTCGTCGGCACTGGCGACAATCAGGTCACGCATGGCCGCGGCGGTCTCGGGCGCGACGACGGGGGCGGAGTATTGCGGGTTCGAGCGCAGCCGAAGCACCAGCGGATCGATGATGCGTTTGACGGTGCGGGTCAACGGCCCGCCGTCGTCGCTGCTGAGCACCTCCACGCCGGGGCCGATCGCCCGCCAGGCCGCGTCGATCACCGACCGGCGAGGCTGGCCGACCGCGACGGCCAGCTGCGAATCCGCGCTCATCTGCACAGAATAGGGGCATCGCGCGAAGCGCGGCAGCGGAAAACTTGGGTTCGGTAGCCTGCCGGCCGTCCCACCCTGGGCGCATGAAGAAGCTGTTGGCACTGGTGCACCGGCTCGGCCGTCCGCGGACCCGGGGCGCGGCGGACGCCGCGGTCGGGGTCGGCACGGTCCGCACGGTCGCGCGTCAGGTGTTCATCGAGGTGGTCGCGGTGTCCGGGGAGACGTTCATCGGCAAGTTGGCGCGCTGCGGTGAGGATTTCGATGTGTCGATGCTGCGCCCCGGCCTGGTCGTCCTGGTGGCGTTCGATCCCGCTGCGCGCGAAGAGCTTTCGTTGCCCGACGACGTGCTGGCGGTGCACGCGGCGTTCGTGGGGTCGCGGTGAGCACTAGCGCGCGCCGTCCACGGCGAAACTGACCACCGCGGCCCAGTACAGCGGGCTGGCCGTCGCGTCGCCGTCGCGCCAGCGCCGCATCCGGTCGCGCTGCCAGCGGTTCACCGCGCAGCCGGCGTCGGTCTCGGCGTCGTGGGCGCGGTCCACGGCGGCCACGATGTCGGCCATCGGATCGGCGGCCGCCTGGGCGAATTGGCGATACGCGGCGGTGGTGGGCAGCGACCAGAGGGTGGCCGTCACCAGCTGTGCGCCGCCCAGGATCATCGCCGCCACCAGCCCGGTGGCCTCGTCGAATCGATAGTCCCCGCCCGACCCGCACGCGAGCAGGGCCACCCGCGGCGGCATCGGCAGTTGCAGGGCCATCAAATCCGAGGCGGTCAGGGGGCGGTGATCACCGATCGGGTCGGCGTCGCCGGGGACCTCTGCGGTATCGGCGAGGTGCAGCGCGGCGCGATCCGCCTGGCCGTCGGCTGAACTCGCGTGCCCGACGTAGAGCAGCCGGCTCGGGGCCTGGGCGAGCAGCTTGGCCAGCCACGTGCGATCGGCGTCCCGGCGGCGGAACAGGTCGATGGCGGCGGCCGGGGATTCAATCACCGGCAGCACGGGCCGGTGCCGAAGCAACTCGGTGAAGTGCCGCGCCAACGGGGTCTCGGGGGACGGCCTGCCGAGCACCGAACCCAGCGCGGAGTCCGGGCGCTGCCCCGGCACCCGGGGGTCGAGGACCAGCAGCGGGGGGCCGGCCTTCCTGGCGTCCCACGCCGCCGGGACGCGCGGTGAATGGACGATGTTCGGCGGCACCGCCATCAGGACGTCGACCATTTCCATCAGCCGGTGGCCGTCGGTGTGCTGAGCGATGTCGGCGAGCTGCCAGGGGATCCGGGCCGCGGCGCGGCCGCTGGCGGTGATCGCCTCCTGACGGGCGCGCACCAGTTCCTCCTTGCCGGGCCCCGATTTGGGCAGCGCCAGCAGCCCCCACGGGATCCGCGCCAGCCGCGCGGTGGGCGAGACGAACAGCACCGCCCGCGGCGTGGCGACGCACTCGGTCAGCAGCTGCCAGCCGGGGGCGCCGATCAGCAACACCCCGAGGATGTAGGCGAGCGTCAGCTCGGCCTCCGCCGCCGCGAACGGACCGGTGGTCAGGGCGCGTTCGATCGCGTCCCGCCGGTCCTCGGAGCCGTGCGGCTCCGGCAAGGCGTTCGCCAGCTCTTCCAGCGCGGCGAGCAGCAGCGGCTCTTCGATGACCCAGTTGACGGTTCGCGACGGCTGCCCGACGATCCGCAAGCTGGCGTAGGTGGCGATCCCCACGTCGGCGTACCGCAGGATCAGGGTGGTCCGGCCGGCGCTCACGGCCAGGTCGACCAGGCGGGCTCGGCCGCCGTGACGTCGCGGCCATAGCGCTGCTGCGCGAGCGCGCGATAGTGGCTCAGGATCGGCCCGGCGTCGGGCTGCATGCGCAACGGCGGCAGCGGCCCGAGGCGGGTCAGCGATGCGCCACCGGGAGGCGACGAGCCGGCCGCCGCCAGCGCCGGGCCCGGCTCCAGCTCGGTGTCGACGGGGATTGGTGCCGTGGCCGTCGAAGCCCATTCGCCGGACTGTGGCCGCTCGGCGCCCGTACCGAACGTCCCTCGCGCGCTGTGGTATTCGACCAGCTCACTGATCAGTTCGGTGTTCTCCCATTCCCAGGCGACGGCGAAGGCGCCGGCCAGGACCGGCGCCGCGATGCTGCGCGCCCATCGTGATCGCGCGTCGGCGTCGGCGATCGAATACCGCACCGAGTCGACCGCGAGGGCCGCCGGCACCTTGAGTTCGGCGGCCTGCTGCAGTTTGGCCATGCCGCGCCAATACTTTTCGGTGCCGATCTCGCCGTGCAGGATGCCGAGTCCCTGCGCCTGCCGCGCCTCGGTCTCCTGCAGCGTCTCGTCGGGATCGCCCGAACTGTCGAAACCCAGGTCCGCCAACGCGTCCGCGCGCCACACCGTGCCCAGCTGGTTGTCCAGCAGCGCGTACTGCAGCCAGCTGCTGCGCGGCGACGAGTCGAGCAGTTCGCGGGCCTGGGCGATCAGTTCGACCGCGTCGGCGAAGCGGCCCCAGAAGATCGCGATCCAGCTGCGCTGCAACAAGATACGGTGCAGGTACAGCGGCTTTCCCAATTCCCGCCAGTGCCGTTCGGCGTGCTCCCAGCACTCGTCGGCGGCCTCCAGCGCCCCCGCCCCCAGCCGGGCGAGGCCAAGGTACAGCCAGCAGCGGGCGACGTCGTGCGCGCGGGCGTGGCGGGCGATCACGGGGTAGGCCTCCGACACCAGCCGCTCGGTGCCGGCGTGGTCGCTCGCCGCCCAGCACGCCGTCGCCCGCTCCAACTGCGCTCGCGCCGTGGACAGTGCCCAACCGTTGGCCTGGGCGCGGGCTTCCGCGCGCCGTAACCAGGGATCGGCCTCCGACAGCCGGCCGGTCTCGACGCAGAACCTGCCGTAGCCGATGCCGGCGACCACCCGAACGTGGTCCGCGGCCTCACCCTTGCCGGCATGGTCTTCGAGGGCGCGAACCACGTTGTCCCACAGCGGGACCGACCGGACATGCAGGTCGTCGTCGCACAGCGCGGTCGCGCACAATACCGCCGCATGGATGCGCAGTCGCGCGTGTTCGTCCGCCAGCGACGGAAAGTCCGTGTCGGATTCGTCATTCAGCACCGCCAGCGCGGCCGCCGCGCCCTCGTGGTCCCCGATCGCCGCGGCCAGGCCGGCTTGCAGGAACCGAGCCCGCCGCGAGTACCGCCGGATCATCTGCGCGATGCCGGCGTCGCCGGGCATGCCCGCGTAGATCGCCACGCAGTCCTCGATGCGCCGAATGGATTCGCGCACCCCGTCATTCGCGCCGCGGCCGAGGTAGATCTCGCCCAGCTGGGCGAGGACTTCCAGCATCAGATCGCCGCGGTCCTCCCGCTGTATGCGCGGAATCAGGGACAGCAACAGGTCGCGGGCCCCGGCTTCGTCGGACGCGAACGCCAGGCGGCGCGCGTTGTCCAACTCCTCGGGGATCGACACGGCTGCATCATAAGTCCGCCGATGTCGTCCCGACATGCGAAAGCGGCGAGCGGCGGACGCGTGGTTCAGGGACGTCCGCCGCCCGGCCGCAACCATCAGCCGCAGGTCACCTTGATGTTGAAGTCCTTGGTGATCATTCCGGCCATCGGGTTCTTCAGGTCGGCGCCCTGCGCCTGGCCCGTGATGGTGTAGGTCTTACCGTCCACCGCCACGTCGGCCGAACCGACCTTCGCGCCCATGTTGTTGCTGACCGACAGGGCGTTGCCGTCGACGACCATCGCCAGCGACTCGACCTTCGGGGTGGCCTCGTCGGTCATCACGACCGCCAGCGCCTGCCGCCCGCCGCCGGAACCGCTGCCGATGTCGATCTTTCCGCCCGTCCGGACGCACGTCACCGAGGCCGGGTCCAGGCCCGCCAGGTCGGCGCCGCCGACCTTGACCTGGGCGCCGCCGCCGTGGGCGACGCTGGGGGCCGTGCTGGATGCCGGGCTGGTCGTGTGGCCACCGCTGGAGCACCCCACCAGCACCGATGCGGCGCCCAGTGTCCCAATCGCAGCCGCGAGAAGACGTTTCACTTCCGGTTCCCTTCCTTCATGCGCCGCCCCGATGGCGTCGCCATGGCGCAAGTACAGGACGTTGGATTCGCTACCGATCCCAAATTCGGCGGCACCGAGCCGGTAGGCTGCGTCGAGGTCGGCGCTGAGGAAGGGAGACACGCGATGCTGAGCGTGAAGTGGCTGGAAAAGCCTGAGGCCCATGACTTTCCGGCGGCGGCCGACTACCTCACCATGCTCGCGGACGCGAACACCGTCAAGAAGGTGCTCAAGAAGCTGAAGGCCGGAACGGTCACGCACAGGAAGGCCAAAGACATCCTGCGCGCGGCGCAGTTGGGACTGTTGCCGCCCGACAACCCCCACGTCGCCGCCGACCTGACCAAAATCGAGAAGGGTCAACCGCTGTCGCCCATCCTGCTGGTGCGCGGGGACTTCACGACCGGTGTCCCGCTGCAGATCGCCGACGGCTACCACCGCGTGTGCGCGAGCTATCACACCGACGAGAACACCGACATCCCGGTCGTCATCGCGGCCGTGAGCCGCTGACCGGGAGGCGACCATGATCGACGTCAAGACGGTGGGAACCGTTCAGGTGCTGACCCTGTCGTCGGGTCCCGTCAACGCCCAGGACGTTGAACTGCTCGACGAGCTGACCCTGGCGGTGCGTGACTTGGGGCGTTCGGACGCCGGCGCGCTGGTCGTCACCGGAGCCGGCCGGGCGTTCAGCGCGGGCGTCGACCTCAACCGGGTGGTGGAGGGCGGCTCCGGCTATACCGATCGGCTGGTCCCGGCGCTGTCTGCGGCGTTCGAGGCGATGTTCGCCTACCCGGGCCCGACCGTCGCCGCGATCAACGGCGCCGCCATCGCCGGGGGATGCGTGCTCGCGTGTGCCTGCGACCGCCGCCTGATCGGCCCGCAGGCGCAGATCGGGGCGGCCGAGGTGCGCGTCGGGGTGCCCTTCCCGGTCGCCGCGCTCGAGGTGATGCGCTACGCCTGCGGCGACGCCGCCGAGGAAGTGCTGCTGGGCGGGCTCAGCTACCGGGGGCCCGACGCCGTGGCCCGCGGGCTCGCCCACCGGGTGGTCACCGAGGACCTCGTGGAGGTGGCCCTGGCGGAGGCGTCCGATCTCGCCGGCATCCCGGCCGGCGCGTACCGCCAGACAAAAACCCAGCTGCGGGCCCCGACGATGGCGCGGATCCGCGAGGGCCGGGCTATCGACGACGAGGTCCGCCGGATGTGGGGCGCGGAGGAGACGCTGCACCGGATCGCCGCCTACGTCGAGCGACTGCGGCGACGCGGCTGATCAGTCCTCGTCGACGGCGTCTTCGACGGCCACGCCGCCCCGGGTGCGCCGCCGCATCCGATGCGAGCCCTTGCCCGTCGGGCGGCGGTTGCGCAGCCCGGCCTGTGCCGCTCCCGCGTCCTCGGACTCAGCGGGGGACGCTGCCGGCGCGGCCGCCGGCTCTTCCTCCGCGGCTTCGGAGCCCTCGGCCTTGACGGTCTCGGTCTCCTCCGGCTCTTCGGCCTCGGCCTCTTGAGGCTCCTCGGCCTCTTCCGCCTCTTCCGCCTCCGATTCCTCGGCGGCCTCGGCTTCGGCGTCTTCTGCCTCGTCGCCCTCGTTGCGGCGCCGGCGCTTCTTGGGCTTCTTCGCCTTGATCGGTTTCGGCGGTGGCGGCGGCAACTCGGCGACGAACGACAGGTAGAACGCGAAGAATCCCAGCAGCGCGATCGCGGCGGCTGCGCCGTAGATCGCGAACAGATACTGGCCGGCGGCGTCCAGGCTCAGCCAGATCTCGCTGATCGCCGTGCCGATGATCAGCACGCCCGCCAGCACGTGGCACACGATCGAGGCGACCCTGAGGTTCAGCGCCATCTGCGGCGTCCCCAGCTCCGGCTTGCGCACCCGCAACAGGTTGAACACCACCGGCAGGGCGGCCAGCGCGATCAGCGCACCCGCCGTGATCCGCAGCGCCGTCCCCAACGTCCGCGTGGTGTCACCCATCAGCTCCGGCCAGCGGGGCAGCACGAAGAAGAAGTAGAGGGCGCCGGCAGCGAGGGAGAACAGCAGGTGCCACGGCACGGCGATCTTGCGCCCCATACCCCTCCTCGTGCTGGTGAGTTCACGCCAGCCTAAAGGCGGCCAACCCGAATCCCAACCAATTCGTGCACGTCCGCATGGCGGACCAATTGCGGAGGATGCGGGATTTGAACCCGCGAGGGCTGTTAACCCAACCCGCGTTCCAGGCGAGCGCCATAGGCCACTAGGCGAATCCTCCGTGGCCATGGTAACCGAGGCCGCCGTAGCCGCCGCCACGCGCTCGGCGGCACCGTCGCGCCGGGTATTACACTCGCGATGGACCCCGCGCGGCGTCTATCCTGTGAACTCCCCCAGGGCCGGAAGGCAGCAAGGGTCAATGGGCTCTGTCGGGTGCGCGGGGTCCCCTATATCCATAGAGTGGCGACCCGCTTCGCCCGGCTCCGCCGCGCTTGCGATCGCACTAGGTTCGATCAGTGGCGACCCGCTGCGCCCGGCTCCGCCGCGCTTGCGATCGCACTAGGTTCGATCAGTGGCGACCCGCTGCGCCCGGCTCCGCCGCGCTCGCGATCGCCACTATGAGCAGCGAAAGGGCCCGTGGTGTCTTTCGATTCCCTCAGCCCCGAAGAGTTGGCGGCCCTGCACGCGCGCAACCAGCAGGACTACGCCGACCTGCAGGCCAAGAAGCTGGCCCTCGACCTGACCCGCGGCAAACCCGCGCCGGAGCAGCTCGACCTGTCCAACCAGCTGCTGAGCCTGCCCGGCGAGGACTACCGCGACAGCGAGGGCACCGACACCCGCAACTACGGCGGCCTGCACGGGCTGCCCGAGCTGCGGGCCATCTTCGGCGAGCTGCTCGGCATCGGCGTGCCCAACCTGATCGCCGGCAACAACTCCAGCCTGGAGTTGATGCACGACCTGGTCGCCTTCTCGATGCTCTACGGCGGTGTCGACTCCCAGCGCCCCTGGAAGGACGAACCGAGCGTCAAGTTCCTGTGTCCCGTTCCCGGCTACGACCGGCACTTCGCGATCACCGAGACGATGGGCATCGAGATGATCCCGGTGCCGATGCTGGCCGACGGCCCCGACGTCGACCTGATCGAGGAGCTGGTCGCCGTCGACCCCGCCATCAAGGGCATGTGGTCCGTGCCGGTCTTCGGCAATCCCACCGGCATCACCTACTCGTGGGAGACGGTGCGCCGGCTGGTCCAGATGCGCACGGCGGCGCCCGACTTCCGGCTGTTCTGGGACAACGCGTACGCGGTGCACACCCTGACGCACGAGTTCATCCGCCAGATCGACGTGCTGGGGCTTGCGGCCAAGGCCGGCAACCCCAACCGGCCCTATGTGTTCGCGTCCACCTCCAAGATCACCTTCGCCGGTGCGGGCGTGAGCTTCCTGGGCGGCTCGCTGGGCAACATCGCGTGGTACCTGCAATACGCGGGGAAGAAGTCGATCGGCCCGGACAAGGTCAACCAGCTGCGGCACCTGCGCTTCTTCCGCGACGCCGACGGGGTGCGCCTGCACATGCTGCGTCACCAGCAGATCCTGGCGCCGAAATTCGAGCTGGCGCTGGACATCCTGGACAAGCGGCTGAGCGACTCCAAGATCGCGTCCTGGACCGAACCTCAGGGCGGTTACTTCATCAGCCTCGACGTGTTGCCCGGAACGGCGCGCCGGACCGTGGCCCTGGCCAAGGACGCCGGCATCGCCGTGACCGAGGCGGGAGCGTCCTTCCCGTACCGAAAAGACCCGGAGGACAAGAACATCCGGATCGCGCCCACCTTCCCGTCGCTGCCCGACCTGCGCGACGCGGTCGACGGGCTGGCCACCTGCGCGCTGCTGGCGGCGTCGGAGTCGCTGCTCGTCTCCGCCGCATCCAGCGTGAGCTGACGGCTTTCTGTGTGCGCTGAGGGCGGAGAATCTGGCGAAATCCCACCCTGGACGCACGCCCAAAGCCTTGCCCGCACACTCGAAGCCGCTGATGCACCCTCAAAAGCCGCCGCGCTTTAGTCACCACGTTTTCGGTCCGACGTTTCCCCGCAAGCGGGAGGTGCCCCACAGCGGGCCCTGCCAGCCGAGCTCTGGTCGGCCGGCGCCGGTAGCCTGCTGAGCGTGGCCCTCTACCGCAAGTACCGACCGGCAACCTTCGCCGAGGTGGTGGGGCAGGAGCACGTCACCGAGCCGCTGTCGATCGCCCTGGAAGCCGGCCGGATCAACCACGCCTACCTGTTCTCCGGTCCGCGCGGCTGCGGCAAGACGTCGTCGGCGCGCATCCTGGCCCGGTCGCTGAACTGCGCCCAGGGGCCGACGGCCACCCCGTGCGGCGTCTGCGAGTCCTGCACGGCGCTGGCTCCGAACGCCCCCGGCAGCATCGACGTGGTGGAGCTGGACGCAGCCAGCCACGGCGGCGTGGACGACACGAGGGAGCTGCGGGACCGCGCGTTCTACGCGCCGGCGCAGTCGCGCTACCGGGTGTTCATCATCGACGAGGCGCACATGGTGACCACCGCGGGGTTCAACGCGCTGCTCAAGATCGTGGAGGAGCCGCCCGAGCACCTCATCTTCATCTTCGCCACCACCGAGCCGGAGAAGGTGCTGCCGACGATCCGCTCGCGCACCCACCACTACCCGTTCCGGCTGCTGCCGCCGAAGACCATGCGGTCGCTGATCGGGCGGATCTGCGAGCAGGAGGGCGTCGCGGTCGACGACGCGGTGTTCCCCCTGGTGATCCGCGCCGGCGGCGGCTCCCCGCGCGACACGCTGTCGGTGCTCGATCAGCTGTTGGCGGGTGCCGAGGGCGCCCACGTGACGTACCCGCGGGCGCTCGGGCTGCTCGGCGCCACCGACGTCGCGCTGATCGACGATGCCGTGGACGCCCTCGCGGCGGGCGACGCCGCCGCGTTGTTCAGTGCGGTGGAGTCGGTGATCGATTCCGGCCACGACCCGCGGCGCTTCGCCACCGACCTGCTGGAGCGGTTCCGCGACCTCCTTCTCATGCAGGCGGTTCCCGACGCGGTCAGCCGCGGGGTGGTGGATGCGCCGGAGGACGTGCTCGACCGCATGCGTGACCAGGCGACCCGCCTGGGGCCGGCCACCCTGACCCGCTACGCCGAGGTCGTGCAGGCCGGACTCGGCGAGATGCGCGGCGCGACGGCCCCCCGCCTGCTGCTCGAAGTCGTCTGCGCGCGGCTGCTGCTGCCCTCGGCCAGCGACACCGAGTCGGCCCTGCTGCAGCGCGTCGAGCGGATCGAGACCCGCCTCGACATGTCCATCCCCGCCTCGGAGGCGGCCGCCGCGCACCCGCCGCACCCGGCGGTGGCCACGCCGGCGCGGCCGCGCAGGGAGCCGGCCCCGCCCAAGGAGCGCGTCCCGCCCAGGTCCGCTCCGCCCGTTCCCAGGCCGGAGGCGGTCCCCGAACCGGTCCCGGCGCCCCCGGCGCCCGAACCGGCCGCCGCGCCGATCGCCGAACCGGCCGCCGCCGCGGGCGAACTCAATGCGGCCGCCGTGCGAACCATGTGGCCCACGGTGCGCGACAAGGTGCGCCAGCGCAGCCGCACCACCGAGGTCATGCTGGCGGGTGCCACCGTCCGCGCCCTCGAGGAGAACACGCTGGTGTTGACGCATTCGTCGGCGCCGCTGGCCAAGCGGCTGTGCGAACAGCGCAACGCCGACGTCATCGCCGAAGCGCTCAAGGACGCGCTGGGCGTCAACTGGCGGGTGCGCTGCGAGGGCGGCGCCGCCGCCCCCGTCGAGGCGGCGCCCCCGCCCACGCGGGTCGAGGAGCCGGCGCCCGACGTGGCCCGGCGCGACGACGAAGAGGAACACATGCTCGCCGAGGCCGGACGCACGGAGGCGTCGGGGCCGCGGCGCGATCCGGAGGAGGTCGCGCTGGAGCTGTTACAGAACGAGCTGGGCGCGCGCCGGATCGACGGGGGCTAGTGGGCTAGGGCGTCCACCACGGCCGCAGCGGCAGCTGGTCGTCGCCCCGGCAATCGACGTTGGCCGCCAGCACGTGGTGCAGTTGCAGGTTGTTCTGCTCGAACGCCACCCGCGAGGCCGCCATGTAGAGACCCCAGACCTTGGCGGTGGCCAGCCCGACCTCCTCGACCGCTTCGTCCCAGTGCTCGACCAGGTTGCGGCACCAGTCCCGCAGCGTCATCGCGTAGTGATGCCGGAAGTTCTCCTCGTGCAGCACCTCGAACCCGACGTCCTGCACCTCGGTGATGATGCGCCCGGAACCGGTGAGCTCCCCGTCGGGGAAGACATACCGGTCGGTGAAGCCACCCGCGAACGAGGTCGACTTGTTGTCGTGGCGGGTGATGCAGTGGTTGAGCAACAGGCCGCCGGTGCGCAGCCTGGACTTCAGGAACCCGAAGTAGGCCGGGTAGTTCTTGACGCCGATGTGTTCTGTCAACCCGATCGAGGACACGGCGTCGAAGCCGCGCTCGCCGATGTCGCGGTAGTCCGAATGGCGGACCTCGGCAAGGTCGGTGAGCCCTTCGTCTTCGATCGCGCGCTGCGCCCACTTCGCCTGCTCACCCGAGAGGGTGGCACCGATCACCCGGACCCCGTGTCGCGCGGCGAAGCGCACCATGCCGCCCCAGCCACAGCCGACGTCGAGCAGCCGGTCGCCCGGTTGCAGCCGCAGCTTTTCGAAGACCAGCCGGTACTTGTTCTCCTGGGCCTCTTCCAGCGTCGCGTCGGCGTCGGGATAGACCGCGCACGTATAGGTCATCGACGGGCCGAGCACCCATTCGTAGAAGGTGTTGGACACGTCGTAGTGGTGATGGATGGCCTCGGCGTCGCGGGTCTTGGTGTGCATGAGCCCGTCGGCGATCCGGCGCCACCGCGGCGGGGTCTCCTGCGGCGGCGGGGGGATCGGCACCAGCCGCTCCAGACCCATCGAACGCACCACGTTGGCGAGCACCCGCGCGGGCGGCCGCTTGAACTGGACGCGGTCGGTCAACGTCTTGAGCAGTTGGTACGGGTCTCCGGGGTGGACGCCGTACAGGTCCAGGTCGCCCGCCACGTACGCGCGGGCGAGGCCGAGTTCGCCGGGAGCGGTCGCCAGGTAGGTGGCGCCCCGCGGGGTCCGAAGGTCAAGGCCCAGTTCGGCATCCTTGTTGCCCGCGATGCTGCCGTCGTAGGCGGTGAACTTCAACGGATGCCGCCCGGTCGCGGCGAAGACCGCCAGGATCTCCGCCATGCTCATTTTTCCGGTGGTGGCGCGGTGGGGTTCTTGGGTGGTCGTCATCGCCGCTGTACCGCCTTTGCATAGAGGTCGAGGAGACGGGAATCGGGATCATAGGTCTTCTTGACGGTGTTGTAGGCCTCGCCGCCGTACAACTCGTCGAACTCCTCGCGGGTGTAGTAGGAGTCGGAATACAGCGACTTGTGCCCGTCGAGTCCGCTCACCTTCGCTTCGATCGTCCGATTGGTTTCACCTTCCGTGGCGCCCGCCGGCACCGAGGACCAAAACCCGACGTTGACGTACGTGTGGTCCGGCCGCATCGGATACAGCGGCCAGCCCTCGTCGTCGCGCAACCGCAGCGGGCACAGCCAGATCGGGGTGATGGGCACGTTGTCCAGGAACCACTCGAGGAACTCGCAGGTCCGTTCGACCGGAACCTCGACGTCTTGCACCACCCGCTCCCGCGGCGGCCGGCCGTTGCGCTTCTCGATCCGGTCCGCGACACCGAAGCGCTGGTCCATGGCGACGAGCTTCGAGTAGACGCTGCTGCGCCGGTAGCGCCGCGGCCACCACCGCCGTATCCGGGGGTTCTGCACGCCGAACGCGCGCGAGCACCAGAACCAGTCGGTGTCCCAGCGCCAGAAGTAGTCGTGCGTCGTCAGCCGGTCGTCCTTGGTGGCTTCCACACCACGGGAATCGTGCCGGATCGACTGGTAGTAGATGTCCTTCCCGGTGTAGTCGCTGACCGGGCCCGGGGTGGTGGTTCGCCGGCCGATGCACAGGTAACTCTCGTCGGCGCCGAACACCACCCCGTCGAGATAGTCCACCGGGGTGCCGCCCTGCCCGCCGGTGTCGATGATGCGTTCCATCGCCGCGATCAGCGCCGGCAGCGAGCGGAACCGGATGTGCCGCAACGCCACGAACGGTGCGACGGGCTCCAGCTCGATGCGCAGCCGGGTTGAATAACCAAGCGTGCCATAGGAATTGGGGAAGGCGCGGAACAGGTCGGGATGCTGGGTGCGCGACGCGGCGAGTAATTCGCCGGCGCCGGTGAGGATGTCCATCTCCAGCACCGATTCGTGCGGCAGGCCGTTGCGGAACGACGCCGACTCGATCCCCAGGCCGCTGACCGCACCGCCGAGGGTGATGGTCTTCAGTTGCGGGACGACCAGCGGCGACAGGCCGTACGGCAACGTCGCCGCGACCAGATCTTCGTAGGTGCACATGCCGGCCACGTCGGCGGTGCGGGATTCGGGATCGACGCTCAGCACGCCGGTCAGCCCCGACGTGTCGAGGCCAGGGGAGTCGCGTTTAGCGCGGGCGCGGAACAGGTTTGAGGTCGGCTTGGCGAGCCGGACGGCGGACGTTGCGGGGATGGATCGATAACTCGCCATCAACCGGTCAACGCCCGACTTGTGCGCCGAGAGTGCAGATCCTGAGGCAGGCACCACATATACCCTAGTCTTCGACCACAGCCCGTGCACCCGCGCGCGGGCGGCATAGCTTCAGGAGTTTGTCTTGGGACAGGTGAGTGCTGCCAGCACGATTTTGGTCAATACCGAGCCGGCCGCCACCCTGGCGGCCGTCGCGGACTATCAGACGGTGCGCCCGAAGATTCTGTCCCCTCAGTACAGCGACTACCAGGTGTTGCAGGGTGGCCAGGGCGCGGGCACGGTGGCCAAATGGAAGCTGCAGGCGACCAAATCCCGAGTCCGCGACGTGCAGGTCGACGTCGACGTCGCCGGCCACTCCGTCATCGAGAAGGACGCCAACTCGTCGATGATCATCAACTGGACGGTGGCCCCCGCCGGACCCGGGTCCAGCGTCACCGTGAAGACCACCTGGACCGGTGCGGGCGGCATCAAGGGGTTCTTCGAGAAGACCTTTGCGCCGTTGGGGCTGAAGAGGATTCAGGGCGAGGTGCTGGCCAACCTGAAGAACGAATTGGAAGGCTCGGCCTAACTAGCGCGCCTGGCCCTGCGAGGCCAGGAAGCCGGCGACGCCGCGGACCATCGCGTCGGCGTACTTCTGCCTGCCCTCGGCCGACTCCATCAGCGCCGAATCCGCGGGGTTCTTCATGTTGCCGCACTCGACCAGGATGGACGGGTACTGCGCCAGGTTCAGGCCGGTCAGGTCCGAGCGCCCGTACAGCCCACCCTGGCCGATGTAGTTGGCCGGCGGGATGCCGGAGGCCTGCATCTGGTCGCGCATGATTCGCGCGTACTGCACGGACGGCCCGGCCTGCACCTGGTTGAGCGGCGGGGCCGAGTAGTTGACGTGGAATCCGCGGCCCGACGCCGGCCCCCCGTCGGCGTGGATGCTCAGGACCGCGTTGGGGTGCAGCGCGTTGGCCATGTTGGCGCGCTCGTCGACGCACGGCCCCAACCCGGTGTCGTTCCCGCGCGCCATCGCGGTCCGGACGCCCAGGGCGTTCAACTCCTGGCGGACCCGCAGCGCGGTGTCCCAGGTGAAGGTGTGCTCCGGATAGCCGCTGTTGGTCGACGTCCCGCTCGCCTGGCAGTCCTTGGTGCCGCCGCGGCCGGTGGGCACCTGACGGCTGATGGACGCGTCGTTGGCGCCGTTGTGGCCGGGATCGATGAAGACCACCATCCCGGCGATGTTGGAGGGGACACCCCACGCGGCCGGGGTGATCGCCGTCGAAGCGGCGACCAGCACACCGATGACCAACCTGACGCCGACACGCCTGCTCACTCGTAGGTCCACGGCGCAAAGGTAGCCTCGCGCGGTCTACGCTGGGTGTTTCGAATCGCCGGACACCCGCAGGCGAAACCAACTCGAGACCAAGATGCGAGGGGACTGTCATGCAACCCGGAGGCGACATGTCGGCGCTGCTGGCCCAGGCGCAGCAGATGCAGCAGAAGTTGATGGAAGCCCAGCAACAGCTCGCCAACGCCGAGATCCACGGGCAGGCCGGCGGGGGCCTGGTCAACGTGACGGTCAAAGGCAGCGGCGAGGTGGTCGCGGTGCGGATCGATCCCCAGGTCGTCGACCCCGGGGACGTCGAGACGCTGCAGGACCTGATCGTCGGCGCCATGGCCGACGCCTCCACGCAGGTCACCCGCATGGCGCAGGAACGGCTGGGCGCGCTGGCCGGCGGCTTGGGCGGCCCGCCCCCGGGCCAGCCTCCGGCCCCGGCGCCGGAGCTCTAGACACTCCGCCGACATGTTTGAAGGACCCGTCCAGGATTTGATCGACGAGCTCGGCAAGCTGCCGGGCATCGGGCCCAAGAGCGCGCAACGCATCGCGTTCCACCTGTTGTCCGTCGAACCCCCGGACATCGACCGGCTGACCGCGGCGCTCGGTAAGGTCCGCGACGGCGTGCGGTTCTGCGCGGTGTGCGGCAACGTCTCCGACAACGAGCGCTGCCGGATCTGCTCAGACCCCCGCCGCGACGGCTCCCTGGTGTGCGTCGTCGAGGAGCCGAAGGATGTCCAGGCCGTCGAGCGCACCCGCGAGTTCCGCGGCCGCTACCACGTGCTGGGCGGTGCGCTGGATCCGCTCTCCGGGGTGGGGCCCGAGCAGCTGCGGATCCGCGAGTTGCTGAGCCGGATCGGGGAGCGGGTCGACGACGTGGACATCGCCGAGGTGATCATCGCCACCGACCCCAACACCGAGGGCGAGGCGACCGCCACCTACCTGGTGCGGATGCTGCGCGATATCCCCGGGCTGACCGTGACGCGGATCGCCTCCGGCCTGCCGATGGGCGGCGACCTGGAGTTCGCCGACGAACTGACGCTGGGCCGCGCCCTCGCCGGCCGCCGGGCGATGGTCTGACGCACAGCCCGTCAGGAAGCTCTCGGTAGGGATAGGCGACCGTCAAATTTGATAGCGCATGCGCTATCAAATCCGGCGTTGACCACATGCCTGGAGCGCGGTCGCACACGGACCGTCACGCGGTCACGACGGCGAAGTTGTCGCTGGTGGCCCACGCCTGCTCGAAGGTCGTCAGCGCTACCTGCTCGTCCCGGCCGGCCTTGATGCCGCTGTCGTTGAGGTGCACCACCCGAGCCGTGGTGTCGATGCCGGTGACGACGACGAAGTGGTTCTCCCGGGTGCGGTTGCCGGGTTCGTCCCAGATGATCTTGTCGTTGAGTCCGACGATCACCCGCTGGCCCCGGTCCAGGTCCTGCGCCAGGGCATCGGTGTCGGTGTGCACCCCGGTGGCCGGTATGCCGTAGTGCGCCAGCAGCACCGCCAGGTCGCTGTTGCTGGTCCTGCCGCCGGGGCGGTAGATCGGCCCGGAATGGCTCACGCTGGGGATGTTGCCGGCGGCGGCGGTGATCTCGTCCTCGGTGGGTTGGTGGTCGCTGAGCTGGCCGATCACGTCGGCCACCGCCATCTCCCCGCAGTCCAAATCCTGTTGCTGGTAGCGCCAGTAGGGCGCGGCGGCGGCCGGGTCGCCGTGCATCCCGTCGCGGGCGGCGTGGGCGGGGCCGGCGAGCGCGACGGCCACCGCGGCGGCCGCGCCGAGCGCCATGGCGATCTTGGTGCTGGTGTTTGCCATGGGCCAAGGCTGAGCGACGGCCCTCAAAGGATCCTTGGGGTCGGGGGACCGTCGTGGAGCAACGGGAACGGGTGGCCGGCCGTCAGCGGGCGGCCAGTCGCTCCCGGCGCAGCAGGTCGACCTCCGGGAGCTCCAGCGGCGCCAGCTCACCGACCACCTTGCGGAGCAGCAGGTCGGCCAGCTCGGGATTGCGGGCCAGGCACGGCCCGTGCATGTAGGTGGCGACGACGCTGCCCTGCACCGCGCCGTCGTAGCCGTTGCCCGCCCGGTTGCCGGCGCCCCTGGTCACCGCGCCTAGCGGCGACGCGGCGGGGCCGAGCACGGTGCCGCCCCGGTGGTTCTCGAAACCGGTGAGCCGGTGGGTCAGGCCGGGCAGCAGCGGCTTGGTGATCAGTTCGCCGATGGTGCGGGCCTCCTGCGGCGACGTGGTCGCGTCGAGCAGGCCGACGCCGTCGACCCGTTCGCCCGCCGACGTCTCATACCACTGGCCCAGCACCTGGACCGCGGCGCAGATCGCCAGCACGGGCGCGCCGCGTTCCGCGGCCCGCTGCAGCCCCGGATGCTTGATCAGGTGCCTGGTGGCCAGCCGCTGCGCGTAGTCCTCGGCGCCGCCCAGGGTGTAGAGGTCCAGCGAGTCCGGCACCGGGTCGGCCAGCGTGATCTCGACGATGTCGGCGGCGATGCCCCGCAACCGCAGCCGCTGGCGCAGCACCAGCGCGTTGCCGCCGTCACCGTAGGTGCCCATCACGTCGGGCAGCACCAGGCCGATGCGCACCTTGGAAAAGGACGATGTGTCAGCCATGACGCCCCAACGCTCGTTGCAGCTGCAGGAACGCGGTGTAGTTGGCGACGACCTCGACCCGCCCGGGCGGGCAGGACGCGATGGCGGCCAGGGTGTCGTGCACCAGGGTGTGGTCGACGCCCGCATAGCCGAGGCGCACCGCGAGGTCGGTGCCGCGTTCCCCGGCGGCGACGACCGCGGTCTTCTCGAAGTGTTCGAACCGCACGTCCCACAGCCAGGACAGATCCTCCCCGTCGGGCACCTGGCCGTTGACCGAGATGACCACCCCGGCCGCGTGCTTGTCCACCATCGACAGCGCCTCCTGCCATCCGGCGGGGTTCTTGGCCAGCAGGATGCGCGCTTCGTGGTCGCCGATGTGGACGGTCCGGTAGCGTCCGGCGACCTCGTCGACCCGGCTGACGGCCGCGACGGCCCGGGCCGGGTCGGCGCCCAGCGCGACGGCCGCGGCGACGGCCTGGGCGGCGTTGCCGCGGTTCACCGCGCCGGGCAGCGCCAACCGCATCGGCAGGGCCAGCCCGTCGGGCCCGTATAGCGTCTCGTCGTCGAACCACCACTGCGGGCTGGGCCGCTTGAAGTCCGCGCCGGTGGAATACCAGTGGCCCTTCTCGCGGACGATCACCTCGCCGCTGCGCGGGCAGCTGACCGAGTCGTTGGCCCACGAGCCGCCCGCGGCCACCCACACCACGTTCGGGCTGTCGTAGGCCGCCGACGTCATGAGCACGTCGTCACAGTTGGCGACGACGACCGCCTTCGGGTGCCGCGCCAGCCCCGCCCGCAGCGTGCGCTCGATGACGTTGATCTCGCCGACGCGGTCCAGCTGGTCGCGCGACAGGTTGAGCAGCACGACGACCGCGGGGTCGACGGCATCCGACACGTGCGGCACGTGCATCTCATCGACCTCGAGGGCCGCCAGCGCCGCCTCGCGATTGGCGGCCAGCGCCGCGACCAGGCCGGCGTCCATGTTGGCGCCCTCGGCGTTGGTGGCCACCGGGCCCATTGTGCCGAGCGCGGCCGCGGTCATCCGGGTGGTGGTGGACTTGCCGTTGGTGCCGGTGACGACGACGGTGCGCCGTCCGGCAGCGAGCTGGCGCAGCACCGATCGGTCCAGGGTCATGGCGATCAGTCCGCCGATCATTGCCCCGGCTCCGCGTCCGGTCACCCGCGACGCCCAGCGCGCGCTCGCTCCCGCGGCGAGGGCCAGGCGTGCGCGGGTGGTGATCACCCGCGCAGATTACCGACCGACACGGCCGCGAAGCGACCCGGCGATGTCGGTCGGACGTGCCATTCTCAAGTCATGAACGGCATGTCCTGGGGTCGGCCGGCCGCCGAGCCGGTCGGGGGGTGGGCCGTCATCGACGTCGAGACGTCGGGCTTCCGGCCGGGTCAGGCGCGGGTGATCAGCCTGGCGGTGCTGGGCCTCGATTACGACGGCCGCGTCGAGCAGTCGGTCGTCAGCCTGCTCAACCCCGGCGTGGACCCGGGCCCCACCCACGTGCACGGTCTGACCGCCGCCATGTTGGAAGACCAACCGCAGTTCGCCGATGTCGTCGACGACGTGGTCAAGGTGCTGGACGGCCGCACGCTGGTGGCCCACAACGTCGCGTTCGACTACGCGTTCCTGGCCGCGGAGGCCGAGCTCGCTGAGGCCGAACTCCCCGTCGACTCGGTGATGTGCACGGTCGAGCTGGCCCGGCGGCTGGACCTGGGCACCGACAACCTGCGGCTGGAGACCCTCGCCGCGCACTGGGGCGTCACCCAGGAACGACCGCACGACGCCTTCGACGACGCATTGGTGCTCACCGGGGTGCTGGCGTCGGCGCTCGAGCGGGCGCGTGAGCGCGACATCTGGCTGCCGGTGCATCCGGTGACCCGGCGCCGGTGGCCGAACGGCCGCGTCACCCATGACGAGCTGCGCCCGCTGAAGGTGCTGGCCTCGCGGATGCCCTGCCCGTATCTCAACCCCGGCCACTACGTCTGTGGCAGGCCGCTGGTGCAGGGCATGCGGGTGGCCCTGGCGGCCGAGGTCGGGCGGACCCACGAGGAGCTCGTCGAGCGGATCCTGCACGCCGGGCTGGCCTACAGCGACGCCGTCGACGGGGAGACGTCGCTGGTGATCTGCAACGACCCGGCCCCCGACCAGGGCAAGGCCTACCTGGCCCGCCAGCTGGGCATCCCGGTGATCTCCGACACCCAGTTCATGGACTCCATCCGCGCGGTCGTCGGCGGCACCAGCATGGAGGAATTCACCGACACCGCCGCGGTGGATCAGCAGCTCGCGCTGTTCTGACCGACAGCGTCTTCCCGCCGGACGTCGCATCGAGGTCGTGCGCGGCCTGCTGTTCGACCCGCTGTCCGACCGGGACGTGCGCACGCTGGGCGACATCATGAGCCGCACCCGCGACCACATGCGGGCCCGGCCGCCCCGCTCCGCCGCGCCGCGGAAGCGCCAGCCGTCGGGCGCGGAGGTCTAACGCGACGCGCGGTTGACCGCGGACACGACCGCCCGCAACGACGCGGTGGTGATCGACGGCGCGATGCCGACGCCCCACACCGTCTTGCCGTCGACGGAGGCCTCGACGTAAGCCGCCGCCTGCGCGTCGTCGCCGGCGCTCATCGCGTGCTCGGAGTAGTCCAGGACCGCGACGTCGAACCCCACGTCACCCAGCGCGTGGACGAACGCCGCCAGCGGGCCGTTGCCGGTGCCGCTGATCTCGGACTCGACCCCGTTGACCTTCACCGTCGCCACGATCGTGGTGCTGCCGCTGTCCTCTTCCGACGCCTCGACCCGCTGTTTCATCCGCTCCAGCGGCCACACCGGGGCCAGGTACTCCTCGTAGAACGCGTCCCACATCTCCTTGGGCGACACCTCGCCGCCCTCGCCCTCGGTGATCTTCTGGACCACCTGGGAGAACTCGATCTGCAGCCGCCGCGGCAGGGCCAGGCCGTGGTCGGACTTCATGATGTAGGCCACCCCGCCCTTGCCGGACTGCGAATTGACCCGGATCACGGCCTCGTAGGTGCGCCCGACGTCCTTGGGGTCGATCGGCAGATACGGGACCTGCCAGAGCATGTCCTCGACGTCGGAGTCCGCGGCGTCCGCGTCGATCTTCATCTGATCCAGGCCCTTGTTGATGGCGTCCTGGTGGCTGCCGGAGAACGCGGTGTAGACCAGGTCCCCGCCGTAGGGGTGACGCTCGTGCACCGGCAGCTGGTTGCAGTACTCCACGGTGCGGCGGATCTCGTCGATGTTGGAGAAGTCGATCTGCGGGTCCACGCCGCGGGAGAACAGGTTGAGCCCCAGCGTCACCAGGCACACGTTGCCGGTGCGCTCGCCGTTGCCGAACAGGCAACCCTCGATGCGATCGGCGCCGGCGGCGTAGCCCAATTCGGCTGCGGCGACGGCCGTTCCGCGGTCGTTGTGCGGATGCAGGCTCAGGATGACCGATTCCCGGTTGGCCAGGTTGCGGCTCATCCACTCGATCGAGTCGGCGTAGACGTTGGGGGTGGCCATCTCCACCGTGGCGGGCAGGTTGAAGATGATCGGGTTGTCCGGGGTCGGCGCGATGATCTCGCCGACGGCGTCACACACCTGCCTGGCGTATTCCAGCTCGGTTCCGGTGTAGGACTCCGGCGAATATTCGAAACGCCATTGTGTGCCAGGGTATTTGGCGGCTTCCTCGACGCACTTGCGCGCGCCCTCGGTGGCGATCGCCTGCACCGCGGCCCGGTCCGCGCGAAACACCACGCGGCGCTGCAGGATTGACGTCGAATTGTAGAAGTGCACGATCGCCCGCGGCGCGCCCTCGCACGCGGCGAAGGTGCGCTCGATGAGTTCGGGGCGGCACTGCGTCAGCACCTGGATGGTGACGTCGTCGGGGATGGCGCCGTCGGTGATGATCTCGCGGACGAAATCGAAGTCGGTCTGGCTGGCCGACGGGAAGCCGACCTCGATCTCCTTGTAGCCCATCCGCACCAGCAGGTCGAACATGCGCCGCTTGCGGGTCGGGCTCATCGGGTCGATCAGCGCCTGGTTGCCGTCGCGCAGGTCCACCGCGCACCACAGCGGCGCGCGGTCGATGACGCGGTCGGGCCAGGTGCGGTCGGGCAGCCGGATGGGTTCGACCTCTTCGGCGAAGGACCGGTACCGGTTGACCGGCATCGCCGAGCCCCGCTGGGGATTCCAGGCGGGCTGGCCCGGCCGGGGCGGTCCCGCGGGTTGGGTGATGGTTCGCGCCGAGGTGTAGGCGTCGGGGTTGGAAGTCACGGTAGTTGCTCCGGGGGTGTCAGAAGGAACCTCAGACCGGCGCATCGCGAACACCCGCGACGGGAAGCCGGTCTGGATCAGACCCCGTCGCGGCGTCCGAGGAGGAGCACCCGCTGCACGCCGAAAACTCTACCGCGCTCGGCACCCCGAGCGAAAATTGCGCGACAACTCGGCGAAAACCGCAGGTCGGGGCGGCCGGTATCGCGGCGTAAACCGCTATGTGCAGCCACGTATTCTGTTCTGGACCCAGAACGTGCCCAAGGGCGGGAAGAATGCGGGAACAATAACGTGGCGCTCGTCGTGCAAAAGTACGGCGGATCCTCGGTGGCCGACGCCGACCGGATCCGCCGCGTCGCCGAGCGCATCGTCGCGACCAAGAAGCAGGGCAACGACGTCGTCGTGGTGGTCTCCGCGATGGGCGACACCACCGACGACCTGATGGACCTCGCCCAGCAGGTGTGCCCGGCCCCGCCGCCGCGGGAACTCGACATGCTGCTGACCGCCGGGGAGCGCATCTCCAACGCGTTGGTGGCCATGGCGATCGAATCGCTGGGCGCGCAGGCGCGGTCGTTCACCGGTTCACAGGCCGGCGTCATCACCACCGGCACCCACGGCAACGCCAAGATCATCGAGGTCACGCCGGGCCGGTTGCAGGAGGCGCTCGACGAGGGGCGCATCGTGCTGGTCGCCGGATTCCAGGGCGTCAGCCAGGACACCCGCGACGTCACCACGCTGGGCCGCGGCGGCTCGGACACCACCGCCGTGGCCCTGGCCGCCGCGCTGCACGCCGACGTCTGCGAGATCTACACCGACGTGGACGGCATCTTCACCGCGGACCCGCGGATCGTGCACAACGCGCGCCGGCTGGACAGGGTGACCTTCGAGGAAATGCTCGAAATGGCGGCGTGCGGCGCCAAGGTGCTGATGCTGCGCTGCGTGGAATACGCCCGCCGCTACAACATCCCGGTGCACGTCCGCTCGTCGTACTCGGACAAGCCGGGCACCGTCGTCGTCGGATCGATCAAGGACATAGCCATGGAAGACCCCATCCTGACCGGAGTCGCGCACGACCGCAGCGAGGCGAAGGTGACCGTCGTCGGCATCCCCGACATCCCCGGCTACGCGGCCCGGGTGTTCAGGGCCGTCGCGGACGCCGACGTGAACATCGACATGGTGCTGCAGAACGTCTCCAAGGTCGAGGACGGCAAGACCGACATCACCTTCACCTGCTCGCGGGACAGCGGACCCACCGCGGTGGCCAAGCTGGACGCGCTCAAGGACGAGATCGGCTTCACCCAGCTGCTCTACGACGACCACATCGGCAAGGTGTCGCTGATCGGCGCGGGGATGCGCAGCCACCCGGGCGTCACCGCGACGTTCTGTGAGGCCCTGGCCGCCGTAGGCGTGAACATCGAACTGATCTCCACCTCCGAGATCCGCATCTCGGTGCTGTGCCGCGACACCGAACTAGACAAGGCCGTCGTGGCGTTGCATGAGGCGTTCGGGCTCGGCGGGGACGAGAAGGCGACGGTGTATGCGGGGACCGGTAGGTAGATATGGGCGCTAATCGGGTGTCAATAGGCGTTGTAGGCGCCACCGGCCAGGTGGGCCAGGTGATGCGCAAATTGCTCGACGAGCGGGACTTCCCCGCCACGTCCGTGCGGTTCTTCGCGTCCGCGCGCTCGCAGGGGCGCAAGCTGGAGTTCCGCGGTCAGGAGATCGAGGTCGAGGACGCGGCGACGGCGGACCCGACCGGGCTGGACATCGCGTTGTTCTCCGCGGGCAAGACGATGTCGCTGGTGCAGGCGCCGCGGTTCGCCGCGGCCGGGGTGACGGTGATCGACAATTCGTCGGCCTGGCGCAAGGACCCGGACGTGCCGCTGGTGGTGTCCGAGGTCAATTTCGAGCGGGACGCGCATCGCAGGCCCAAGGGCATCATCGCGAACCCCAACTGCACCACGATGGCCGCCATGCCGGTGCTCAAGGTGCTGCACGACGAGGCCGGGCTGGTGCGCCTGGTGGTGTCGAGCTATCAGGCGGTGTCGGGCAGCGGCCTGGCCGGGGTCGCGGAGCTGGCGACGCAGGCGCGCGCGGTCATCGACGACGCCGAGCGGTTGGTGCACGACGGCTCCGCGGTCGAGTTCCCCACTCCCACAACGTATGTCGCGCCGATCGCGTTCAACGTGGTGCCGCTGGCCGGCTCGCTGGTGGACGACGGATCCGGCGAGACCGACGAGGACCAGAAGCTGCGGCACGAGAGCCGCAAGATCCTCGGCATCCCCGAGCTGGCGGTCAGCGGGACCTGCGTGCGGGTGCCGGTGTTCACCGGCCACTCGCTGTCGATCAACGCCGAATTCGCCCGGCCGCTGTCGCCCGAGCGCGCGCGGGAACTGCTCGACGGCGCGCCCGGCGTGAAGGTGGTCGACGTGCCGACCCCGCTGGCGGCCGCCGGCGTCGACGAGTCGCTGGTCGGCCGCATCCGGCACGACCCGGGCGTGCCCGACGGGCGCGGCCTGGCCCTGTTCGTGTCGGGGGACAATCTGCGCAAGGGGGCGGCGCTGAACACCATCCAGATCGCCGAGTTGCTGGCCGCCCAGCTGTGATCCGCGGGTGAGGACCGCGCATACCCGGCTGGTCGCGCGGTGCTCGCTTGCACTGACTCTGTTTGCGCCGCAATGGTTTTCGGTTGCCCGCGCCGACCCGCCGGCACCGGCCCCGGAGCCCATCGTGGGTCCGCTGGCACCCGGTCAGGTGTTGCGGATCGGCCCCACGGCGGGTACCGGCACGCCCACCGGCGACTACGGCATCGGGGCGACCGACCTCTGTGAGTTCGTCGAGTTCCCCACCGAACTGTTGCAGGTCTGCGGCGACAGTTTCGCCGGCCAGGGCGTCGGGTTCGGCGGCTGGTACGCGCCGGTGGCGCTGCACGTGGACACCGCGTCCGTCGACGACCCGGCCGGTGTGCGCTACACCGGCGTCACCGGGATCGGCAATCCGCTGCTCGCCGATCCCACCCCGCCGGGCGCCTCGCAGCTGCCCGCCGGGGTGGTCCAGATCAACCGGCGCAACTACGTCATGGTGACGACGACGAAAAACCTTGAGCCGCAAAGCTCACGGCTGGTGACGGCCGAGCCCGCGCGGGCGGGGTGGCAGACCATCGCCGGATCGCGACGGGCCGCCTCGTATCAGGGCGGCTCGCAGACGCAGATCAGCGGCTACTACGACCCGATCCCGACCCCGGACTCGCCCACCGGGTGGGTGTACGTCGTCGCGGACAGCTTCACCCGCAGGGACCCCGTCGTGCTGTACCGGGCCACCCCGCAGACGTTCACCGACCGGTCCCGCTGGCAGGGCTGGGCGGCCGGCCCGCACGGTGGCTGGGGCAAGCCGCCCACCCCGCTGTGGCCGGACGCCGTCGGCGAGCTGTGCATCCGGCAGATCGACGGCAAGGCCGTGCTGTCGTACTTCAACGCCGTCACCGGCAACATGGAGGTCCGCGTCGCCGACGACCCGACCGGGCTCGGCGACGCGCCGGTGACCACGGTGGTGCAGCACGACGAGTGGCCGGATCCCGCGGAGAGCCTGCCGCCGCCCTACGACAACCGGCTCGCGCAACCGTACGGCGGGTACATCTCGCCCGGCTCGACCCTCGACGAATTGCGAATCTTCGTGAGCCAGTGGGACACTCGGGCCCGGGTCGCGGCGCCGTACCGGGTGATCCAGTTCGCGGTGAACCCGTTCAAACCGTGATCACGGGCCAGAGACGCCGGGCGGCGCGGGCTGGTTAGAGCACCACTCCTGAAGGCGTCGACCCCGATTGGCCGCCGGCAGGCGGTGACCCGGTGGGGGCGCTTCCCGACGCCTGATCGCCCGCGGCCGCGCCGTCGACGAGTGTCGCCGGGTCCTGCGTCTCCTCGTCGTCCTTCTTGTCGTCGTCCTTCTTTTCCTCGTCCACTTGCGGGTCGATCGCGGTGGTGTCCGAGGCGAGTGAAGCCGGCATCGAGCCGCCGCCCTGCGCGAAGCCCTGGACGCCCTGCATCATGCCCTGCACCCCCTGCATCCCTTGTGACAGACCCTGCACACCGTCCGACAGGTTTCCCGCGAGCTGACCGATCTGCGCCGGGGTCGGGATGGGCGCCGGCGTCGTCCCGCCCGGTGTGGGCGTCGGCTCCGGCTTGGGACTCGCGTCGGGGCCGTCCGGGTTGGGATTTTCCGCGTTGGGATCGTCCGGGTTGGGCTTCGGCGTTTTGTCGGGCGGTTTGATGACCGTCGCCTTGGGGGGCGTATCCGGGGTGAGCGCTTTCAGCGGTAAGTTCGCATACTGGATGTAATACTTCAACGCTGATTCCGAAGTTGCCTGCAGCTTTTCATACCATTGAATGGCTACAGACACATAGTACTGGTTGTTCGATTCCACATAACGCCGGTACCAATAATCGCATTGCGATACTTCATATGAAGTGGGATGCGCGCCATCCAGGGCGTGCTGGTTGTTGTACCCGGTGGTCGCGGTGGCTTTCTTGTGCACGTCGACAACCCTGTTGGCCTGCTGCGCCAGGTCACCGCACAATTTCGCCATCGAATAGATCCACTCTTTTTGCCGCTGGAAATTCTGTTCGACCTGCGCAGTCGCTTCGCCCTCCCAGGTGTTGAAGAGCCGGAACCGATTGGTTTCCTCCCGAAACGCCCGTTGAAACGTTTCCCATTCCTGTGCGAACGCCCTGAACGAGGTTCCCTGATCACCGGCCTCGATGTCGGCCGCCGCCTGCCTGACTTCGTAATAGGGGTACTCGAATGGCGCCGCCGCTGCCGCTGGCCCCGGCGGCGTCCAGGGCTCCTCCTCCGCGGCCAGATTCGCCGGCGCAATGCCCGCGGCGGGAGCGCCGTCGGTCAGGATCTTGTTGATGTCCTCCGCGGCCGCGGTGTCGACCTCCTCATACGCCTTTGCCGCGTTCCTCAGCGATTTCGCCAAAGCCTTCCATTCCCGTTCGCACCCTTTGAGGTACGTCCGAAAGGTGTCCGCGGTGAGTGCGAGTCGTGCAGCAGTATCGTGGATGAACGAAAGGTTGCACGGCCCTGAAGGGTTGGTGGACGGGACGGTCGGCAGCGGTTGCTCGAGTTCGTCAGCGCGCGCGATGAGTTCCTGATATTCGACGTTCAGCGTCTGCGTCATATCGGCTCAATCTCCTTGTGCTGAAGCGACTCTCGCGGGTTGCGTCATGTCCAGGGGGGCGACTGTTCGTGGGCATTTCCGCGGCTGGTGGAAGCGGCACAGCAATCCGGCGGGTCGGCAACCGGTGACGCCGCGAAGTATCGATGCTCGCGGGTGGACACGACCCTCCGGCAACCAGCGGCCAAACACGGTGCAGCCACTGACCATCCCTCTCGTCGTGCCGGTCATGCGGGCGGTGCAGTGGCGCGCCGGCCGCTACCAAGTGCCATCCTAAGTCACCGACCGGGGGGTGCTGCGCGCCAATTTCAACATGCTGCCGGAGCCGCCGGCGGCGCTGCGCCCGCGCGTCTCAGTGCCACGAAGTGCTACCCGTTCAACGCGGGTTCGCGGTCAACCCGTTCCAGCCGTGATCAGTGGCCCGAGTTCTGGGCCAGGTCGATGGCGTACTGACTGACGAAGGTGCCCGCCGGCGGGTCACCGTTGTCGCATGTTCCGTCGGATTCACCGGGACGCTTGATCCACAGGTAGGCGTCGGCGTGCGCGCCCGCGGTCGCCGTGGTGGGCGGGGTGCCCAGTGCTCGGCCGCTGGGGTTGCACCAGTTGAGCCTGGAGTCGGGCGCCGGTCCGGCGCCGTTGCGCGACGTGTCGATCACGTAGTGCGAACCGTTCGTCAGCCCGGAAATCGCTTCGCCGTAACCGATTTCATCCGCAGTGGTGTAGAAGTTCGCGGTGTTGACGCTGAAACCCCGCGCGTGGCCGACGTCGACCTGGTTGAGCCTGGCCGCCATGTCTTCGGGGCTGTGCCAGCGCAGGTGGCCGGCGTCGACGTAGACGGCCGTGGCCGGGTTGCGCGTCAGGGTGTCGACGGCGTAGCGGATCAGGTCGTAGCGTTCCTGGCGCTGGTCGGCGGACAGGCAGTCGGCCATGGCGAGCGCGTCGGGTTCCAGGATGATCGCCGTTCGGGTACCGCCGACGTCGTTGGCGATGCCGCTGATCCACCCGCGGTAGTCGTCGGCGGTCGCGAGCCCACCCGCGGCGAAGCTGCCGCAGTCGCGGTGCGGGATCCCGTAGATCGCCAGCACCGGGATCGCGCCGGCGGCCTGCGCGTCGCCGGTGTACTTCGCGATCGTGGCCGCGGAGGAGCCGGGGACGATCCAGTACGCCTGCGGCGTGTTGGCGATCGCGGTCAACTCCGGGCTCGGCGGGTCGGTGTGCTGCGCGGCGCGCATCGCCGCCGAGTTGGGGGTGACGTAGAACGGCATGCCGGCCAACGGGTTCGCATCGTCGGCCAGGCGCACCGCCGGCGCGGGGCCGGCGTGCGGCGGGCCGGCGAGAAGGCCGATGGCGGCAACCGTGAGCAGGGGGCCGATCCAGCGCGCGACCGCGCCGGCAGCTGAGAACATCACGTCAGGGAAATTAGTGGGTCCGCGGCGCGGAACGCCAATCGTGGGGTCACACTGCTGCCATGGAATTCGTCAGCGCCGACCCGGTCCTGGCCGTGCACGACCTCGAGCAGGCCGCCCGGTGGTTCCGCAAGGTGCTCGGGTGCACGATCACCGAGCCGGACCCCGGCAATTGGATCTTCTGCACCGCGGGACCCGTGACCTTCCGGCTCGGCCGATGCCCAGACGCCCTACCCGCATCCGAGCTCGGCGACCACAGTTACCTGGCGTACCTGACCGTCGTCGGTGTGGACGACTACCACCGGCGCGCCCTGGCGGAGCGCGCCGAGGTCATCAAACCCCCGCGGACCGAGCCGTGGGGCAGGCGGGAGATGGCGCTGAGGTCCCCCGAAGGGCACCGCTTCATGTTGTCCGAGCCGGCCCGGGCCGGCTCGGGCGGCTGACGCGCATCCGGGTGTGAGATCGGCGCGTTTGACCAGCTGAAGACCGGGTTTGACCTCACAGCTGCTACATAAGGAGCGCATAGCCGCAACTAGTGTTAACGGCTTCATCATTTGTCTCATGAGTGAAACACCTGAAACCCCCACTGTGCGGTCCGCCACCGCAACTGCACCGGTCGCCGCGGAAGCCGCGGCGGCATACCGCGCCCCGCGGGTCTTCCAGTTCGCCGCATGGGTCGCCATCGTCGCCGGGATCGTGTTCATCGTCGCGGTCGTCTTTTTCACCGGCTTCATCCTCGGCCACCGCGGCGGCCACCACGGTCACCACCACCACAAGCACCACGCGGCGTTCATGCACCCGCACCGCATGGGCGGTCCGGGCGGCCCGGGCGCCGGCGGACCGGCCGGCGTCCAGCAGGGCGGACCCGCGTCGGCGACCCCCGGCGCCCCCGGCCCCAGCCAGATCCCGTCGTCGGTCGCCCCGGCCAGGTAGTCCAATCCGTTCACCGAACCACCAGCAGCCCGGTGCTCAGCAGAGCACCGGGCTGCCCTTCGTCGGGTCGGCGCCGGGGATTCACAGCAAGTTTGTGGTGCCGAACCTGTTATGCCCGCCGCGCCCCTGGGCATCATTCAAGGCATGAGCGAGACACCCGAACCTCAGCCGACCCCGCCGCCCGCACCAGTGCCTACCTGGCCGCGGCGTGGGTGGTCATCGTCGCCGGGGTCGTCTTCATCATCTCCACCGTGTTCTTCGCCGGCGCCTTCGTCGTCGGGTATTACCACCACTGCCACCACCACGGCCAGATGTTCGGACCCGGGGGTGGCCCAGGCGGCCCCGGACCGGGCAACGGGCCGTGGGGACCGGGATACGGCCCCGGGCCGTGGGGGTCCGGCGGGCCCGGCCCTGGCGGCCCCTGGAATTCCGGCGGGCCCGGTCTGATCGTGCCCATGCCCCCCGGCGGCCCGGGCGGACCCGGCGGTCCGGCGGGCGGCCCCGGCCTGAGCGGTCCCGGTGGGCCGCCGGCCAGCCCGACGCCGATCGCACCCGCGCCCCGTCCGTAACGGGTGCGCGCGCACAGTTATTGGCGCGCGGGAATTTTCGTCGTCAAAGCCGAGCCCAGCAAATGAGGAGAGAGCGACATGACGGAGCGTTTCACCACCACTGACGCCGGGATCGCTGCGCCCAGCGACGACCAGTCGTTGACCGTCGGCCCGGACGGGCCGATCCTGCTGCAGGACCACTACCTGATCGAGCAGATGGCCCAATTCAACCGGGAGCGCATCCCCGAGCGTCAGCCGCACGCCAAGGGCGGCGGCGCCTTCGGCACCTTCGAGGTCACCAACGACGTCAGCAAGTACACCAGGGCCGCGGTCTTCCAGCCCGGCACCAAGACGGACATGCTCGCCCGGTTCTCCACCGTCGCCGGCGAGCGCGGCAGCCCGGACACCTGGCGTGACCCGCGCGGCTTCGCGCTGAAGTTCTACACCAGCGAGGGCAACTTCGACCTGGTCGGCAACAACACGCCCGTCTTCTTCATGCGCGACCCGTTGAAGTTCCAGCACTTCATCCGGTCGCAAAAACGCATGCAGGCAACGAATTTGCGCGACCACAACATGCAGTGGGACTTCTGGACGCTCTCACCGGAGTCGGCGCACCAGGTGACCTGGCTGATGGGTGACCGCGGAATCCCCAAGACATGGCGGCACATGAACGGCTACAGCAGCCACACCTACAGCTGGATCAACGCCGCGGGCGAGATCTTCTGGGTGAAGTACCACTTCATCACCGACCAGGGCATCGACTTCCTGCCCCAGGAGGACGCCGACCGGCTGGCCGGCGAGGACGGCGACTACCACCAGCGCGACCTCTACGAGGCGATCGAGGGCGGCAACCACCCCAGCTGGACGCTGAAGATGCAGATCATGCCGTACGAGGAGGCCCGCAACTACCGGTTCAACCCGTTCGACCTGACCAAGGTGTGGCCGCACGGCGACTATCCGTTGATCGACGTCGGCAAGATGACGCTGAACCGCAACGTCACCGACTATCACACCGAGATCGAGCAGGCCGCCTTCGAGCCGAACAACACCGTGCCCGGCACCGGGCTGAGCCCCGACAAGATGCTGCAGGCCCGCGGGTTCTCCTACTCCGACGCGCATCGCGCCCGGCTGGGGACCAACTACCGGCAGATCCCGGTCAACGAACCGAAGGTCGAGGTGAACAGCTACTCCAAGGACGGGGCGATGCGGATGAAGAACGTCTCCGACCCCGTTTATGCGCCCAACTCCTACGGCGGCCCGCACGCCGACCCGGCGCGCGCCGCCGAGGTGCGCTGGCACGCTGACGGCGACATGGTCCGCGCCGCGTACACGCTGCACCCCGAGGACGACGACTGGGGCCAGGCCGGCACCATGGTCCGCGAAGTCCTCGACGATGCGGCCCGGGACCGATTGGCGCACAACATCATTGGGCACGTCTCGAAGGGCGTCAAGGAGCCGGTGCTGTCGCGGGTGTTCGAGTACTGGCGCAACGTCGACCCCGACCTCGGCAAGTTGGTCGAGGAGGGCGTCCGGGCAAACGGGGGCTGACCGCAGGACACGTGCCTGGCATGATCGCTTGAATGACCATGCTGGTTCGCGCGGTGGCGCTCGCCATCGGCCTGGCCATCGAGGGCGCGGTCGCACTTCCGGTTGCCGCCGCGCACCCGTCGGACCCCGGGGTGGTGAACTACGCGGTCCTGGGCAAGGGATCGGTCGGCAACATCGTCGGCGGCCCCATGGGGTGGGAGTCGGTGTTCACCCAACCGGTGCAGGGCGACTGGGTGGACGTCCCGGTGTGCAACAACTGGGCCGACATCGGGTTGCCCGAGGTGTACAACGACCCCGACCTGGCGTCGTTCAACGGCGCCGTCACCCAGACGTCGGCCAGCGACCAGACCCACTTCGTCAAGCAGGCCGTCGGGGTGTTTGCCACCAACGACGCTGCCGATCGTGCCTTCCACCGCGTGGTGGATCGCACGGTGGGCTGCTCGGGCCAGACCACCGCGATGCACCTGGACAACGGCATCACGCAGGTATGGTCGTTCGACGGCGGGCCGCCGGGCCCTGCCGACGCGAACTGGACCAAGCAGGAGGCCGGCACCGATCGGCGGTGTTTCAATCAAACCAGGCTGCGCGAAAATGTGTTGCTGCAGGCCAAGGTCTGCCAGTCTGGCAACGCCGGGCCTGCGGTCAACGTGCTGGCAGGCGCGATGCAGAACGCGCTGGGCCAGTGAGCCGGGTCGTCGGGCCGGGTCGGGCATGCTTGAGATTGGGCGCGAGCGGGAATATGTCGGAGCCATCTGTTAGATGAAGTAGTGGCGGTTACCGTTGCCTCAGCTATGCAGGGAAGTGGACCGCTGGCGCGTGCTCAGGCTGGTCCAGGCCCGAAGGGATAGTGATATGACGTCTGCCGCTATCACTACCGCAGGCTCGGAGATGGCCGATTCCAAAGCCGCCGCGCACTACATCGCCGACGGCTGCCTGGCGGACGGCCCGCTGGGCCGCGTGGGGCTGGAGGTGGAGGCCCACTGCCACGACCCGTCCGATCCGCACCGCAGGCCCGCCTGGAACGAGATCGCCGAAGTGCTGGCGTCGCTGCCGGCGTTACCCGGTGGCAGCCGGGTCACGGTGGAACCCGGCGGTGCGGTGGAGTTGTCCGGTCCGCCCGCCGACGGCGTGGTGGCCGCCATCGACGCGATGCGCCGCGACCAGGCCGTGCTGCGGTCGGCGTTCGCCGACGCCGGGCTCGGGCTGGTGTTCCTCGGGGCGGACCCGCTGCGGCCGCCCAAGCGCATCAATCCCGGCGGGCGCTACCGCGCCATGGAGCAGTTCTTCGCGTCCAGCCGCTCGGGTGAGGCGGGTGCGGCGATGATGACGTCCACCGCCTCCATTCAGGTCAACCTGGACGCCGGGCCGCGGGCCGGCTGGGCGGACCGGGTGCGGTTGGCGCACGCGCTGGGGCCCACCATGATCGCGATGGCCGCGAACTCCCCGATGCTGCGCGGCGAGTTCACCGGCTGGGCCTCCACCCGGCAGTGGGTGTGGGGCCAGATGGACTCGGCGCGGTGCGGTCCCATCCTGGGCGTCAGCGGTGACGACCCGGGCACCGACTGGGCGCGCTATGCGCTCAAGGCCCCGGTGATGCTGGTCAACTCGCCGGACGCCGCGGCGGTCACCCACTGGGTGCCGTTTGCCGACTGGGTGGACGGCCGGGTGCTGCTCGGCGATCGCCGCCCCACCATCGCCGACCTGGAATACCACCTGACCACCCTGTTTCCGCCGGTGCGGCCCAGGCAGTGGCTGGAAATCCGCTATCTCGACAGCGCGCCGGACGTCTTCTGGCCGGCCCTGGTGTTCACCCTGGTGGCGCTCCTCGACGACCCGGTGGCGGCGGGTGTCGCGGCCGAGGCGGTCGAGCCGGTGGCCACCGCCTGGGACACCGCGGCCCAGGCTGGTCTGCGTGACCGGCGGCTGTACGCCGCGGCCAACAAGTGCGTGGCCATCGCCGCCGAGCTGGCACCGCCCGAACTCGCCGATTCGATGCAGCGGCTGGTCGACACCGTGCAGCGGGGCCGGTGTCCCGGCGACGACTTCGCCGACCAGGTGATCCGGCACGGCATCGCGGCCACGGTCTCCAGGGCGGCGCGACCCGCACGAGGGGGGCTGTGACTTTCCGCGGAAGTCTTGCCGACGATCTGGCGCGGGCGCGGGCGCGCACGCTGCGGCTGGTCGAGTTCGACGACGCCGAACTGTACCGGCAATACGACCCGCTGATGAGCCCGCTGGTGTGGGACCTGGCGCACATCGGCCAGCAAGAGGAGTTCTGGCTGCTGCGCGGCGGTGACCCCGGCCGGCCCGGCATGCTCCCGCCGGCGGTCGAGGGCCTCTACGACGCCTTCGTGCACTCCCGCGCCAGCCGGGTCGATCTGCCGCTGCTGTCCCCGGACCGCGCGCGGTCGTACTGCGCGACCGTGCGTGCCGCCGCGCTGGACGCCCTCGACGCCCTGCCCGACGACGCCGACAGCTTCGTGTACGCGATGGTGATCAGCCACGAGAACCAGCACGACGAGACGATGTTGCAGGCGTTGAACCTGCGGAGCGGCGCGCCGCTGCTGCGCGACACCGCGGCGTTGCCGACCGGGCGGCCCGGCCTGGCCGGCACCTCTGTGCTGGTGCCCGCCGGCCCGTTCGTGCTCGGCGTGGACGCCGTAAGCGAGCCGTACTCGTTGGACAACGAGCGCCCCGCCCACGTCGTCGACCTGCCCGCATTCCGTATCGGCCGGGTACCGGTCACCAACGGCGAATGGCGGCACTTCATGGCGGACGGCGGGTACTCCGACCCGCGCTGGTGGTCCGAGCGCGGTTGGGAGCATCGCCGGCAGGCGGGCCTGACCGCGCCGCAATTCTGGAGTTCCGACCGGCAGACGCGCACCCGGTTCGGCCACGTCGAGGACATTCCCGCCGACGAACCCGTGCAGCATGTCAGCTACTTCGAGGCACAGGCCTACGCCGCCTGGGCCGGCGCGCGGCTGCCCACCGAGGCGGAATGGGAGAAGGCCTGCGCATGGGATCCGGCCACCGACAGTCGGCGCCGCTACCCGTGGGGGGCGCAGGCGCCGACCGACGCCTTCGCCAACCTGGGTGGCGCCGCGCTGCGCCCGGCGCCCGTCGGCGCCTATCCCGCCGGCGCCTCGGCGTACGGGGCGGAGCAGATGCTCGGCGACGTGTGGGAGTGGACCTCCTCGCCGCTGCGGCCGTGGCCGGGTTTCGTCCCGATGATCTACGAGCGCTACTCGCAACCGTTCTTCGACGGCGACTACCGGGTGCTGCGCGGCGGCTCGTGGGCCGTGGAGCCCGCCATCGTGCGGCCGAGCTTCCGCAACTGGGATCATCCGATCCGGCGCCAGATCTTTTCCGGTGTCCGGTTGGCTTGGGACGTCGAGGATTTCGCCTGATGTGCCGTCACCTCGGCTGGCTCGGCGCCGGCGTCACCGTTTCGTCGCTGGTGCTGGATCCGCCGTGCGGGCTACGGGTGCAGTCGTATGCCCCGCGCCGGCAAAAACACGGCCTGCTCAACGCCGACGGTTGGGGCGTCGGGTTTTTCGACGTCTCTTCGGCGGGCACGGTGCCCCGGCGCTGGCGCAGCCGGGCCCCGCTGTGGGGTGACGTGTCGTTCGACTCCGTCGCCCCGGCGCTGCGCAGCCACTGCGTGGTGGCCGCGGTGCGCTCGGCGACGGTCGGGATGCCGATCGACGTCAGCGCGACGGCGCCGTTCACCGACGGCCGGTGGTTGTTGTCGCACAACGGGGTGGTCGACAGGGCGGTGCTGCCCGTGACAGCCCAGGCCGAATCGGTCTGTGACAGCGCGTTATTGGCGGCCGCCATCTTCGACCGCGGCCTCGACGCGCTCGGCGACACCATCACCGGGATAGCGGCGGCCGACCCTGACGCCAGGCTGAACATCCTGGCCGCCGACGGCGCTCGCCTGCTGGCGACCACCTGGGGAGACACCCTGTCGATCCTGCGCCGCCCGGACGGCGTCGTCCTGGCCAGCGAGCCCTACGACAACGACTCCGGTTGGGAGGACGTGCCGGACCGCCACCTCGTCGAGGTCACCGCGACGGGTGTCGCGCTGACCCCGCTGGATCAATCGGAAGGTTATCGATGACGCTGACCCTGTCCAACCACCTGGCCGCCGACTCCGCCGACCGCGCGTTGCGCCGCGACGTGCTCGACGGCCTGCGGCGGACGCCGAAGTCGTTGCCCCCCAAGTGGTTCTACGATTCGCTGGGCAGCCACCTGTTCAACCAGATCACCCGGCTGCCCGAATACTATCCGACCCGCGCCGAGGCCGAGATCCTGCGCGCGCGGTCGGCTGAGATCGCGGGGGCCAGCGCGGCCGACACCCTGGTTGAGCTGGGCAGCGGAACGTCCGAGAAGACCCGGCTGCTGCTCGACGCGCTGCGTGAACGCGGATCGCTGCGCAGGTTCGTTCCCTTCGACGTCGACGCCGGCATCCTGTCGACGGCCGCCGCGGCCATCCAGCAGGAATACGCCGGCGTCGAAATCCACGCGGTCTGCGGCGATTTCGAGGAGCACCTGACCGAGATCCCCACCGGCGGGCGGCGCCTGTTCGCCTTCCTGGGGGCGACGATCGGCAACCTCACTGCCGGCCCGCGCGCGGAGTTCCTGTCGAGCCTGTCCGCCCAGATGCGACCGGGGGACAGCCTGCTGCTGGGCACGGACCTGATCAAGGACACCGGCCGGCTGGTGCGCGCCTACGACGACCCGACCGGGGTGACGGCGGCGTTCAACCGCAACGTGCTGGCGGTGATCAACCGGCAACTCGACGCCGACTTCGACGTCGAGGCCTATCAGCACGTCGCGCGCTGGAACGCCGGGGAGGAGCGCATCGAGATGTGGTTGCGGTCCGGCCGGCCCCAACGGGTCCGCGTCGATGCGCTCGACCTGACCGTCGATTTCGCGGCGGGCGAGGAGATGCTCACCGAGGTGTCGTGCAAGTTCCACCCGGACGGGGTGAGCGCCGAGCTGGCCGCAGCGGGACTGCGCCGCACCCGGTGGTGGACGGACGCCGCGGGCGACTTCGGGCTGTCGCTGGCCGTGAAGTGACGGTCGGGGACTCGCTGGCCGCACGTTGGCGGGCGGTGCGCCCGCCGGTGGCCGGGCTGCACCTGGACAGCGCCGCCTGCTCGCGGCAGAGCCTCGCGGTGATCGAGGCCGCCGCCCTGCACGCCCGCAACGAAGCCGAGGTCGGCGGCTACGTCGCGGCGGAGGCGGCCGCGCCCGCGCTGGACGCCGGGCGGGTGGCGTTCGCCGCGCTGGCCGGCATGCCCGACGCCGAGGTGGTGTTCACCACCGGCTCGCTGAACGCACTGGATCTGCTGCTGGGCGCGTGGCCGGCAGACCGGCGCACGGTGGCGTGTCTACCCGGCGAATACGGCCCCAACCTGGCGCTGCTGAACGCCCACGGATTCGACCGCCGGCTGCTGCCGACGCTCGAGGACGGCCGGGTCGCGCTCGACGACGCCGCGCTGGAGCTGGAGGCCGATCCGCCCGGCCTGGTCCACCTGACCGCGGTCGGCAGTCACAGCGGGGTGGTGCAACCGTTGGCGATGATCGCGCAGCTGTGCCGCGAGCTGGGGCTGCCGCTGGTCGTCGACGCCGCCCAGGCGCTGGGCCAGGTGGATTGCGCGGTCGGCGCCGACGTGACCTACGCGTCGTCGCGCAAGTGGATCGCCGGGCCGCGCGGTGTCGGGGCGCTGGCCGCCGGCCGCGAGCTGCTGGAGGGGTTGCGCCCGAGGCTGGCCGCCCCCGACTGGCTCGCCGGCTCGTTCACGGTCGCCCAGCAGCTGGAGTTCGGCGAGGCCAATATTGCTGCGCGCGTGGGTTTTTCGCTGGCGTTGGGCGAGTATCTGGCGTATGGGCCGCAGGCCGTGCGGGCGCGGCTGGCCGAGCTGGGCGCCACCAGCCGGCGGCTGTTGGCCGATGTGGCCGGCTGGGCTGTGGTCGAAGAGGTCGACGAGCCCAGCGCCATCACCACGCTGGCCCCGGTCGACGGCGCCGATCCGCAAGCGGTGCGGTCCTGGCTGCTCGCCGAGCGGCGGATCCTGACCACCTTCGTCGGCGTGCAGCGGGCACCCCTGGAGCTGGCCGGGCCACGCCTGCGGATCTCGCCGCACGTCGACACCACGGCCGACGATCTGGAGACCTTCGCCGAGGCGCTGATCGCCGCGACCGCGGCGACGTCTGTTTAGCGCGCTGCCACTAGTTAGCTTTGTGCGCCGTCAGCAGATAGGCCGGCATCTTCATCCGCCCCTTCTCGTCGCGCTCGTGTGGCGGGAATTCGAAAGGCGCATCGGGGATTTCGACGACGTTGGACAGGATGAAGGCCGGCCGGATCTCGTCGATCTCCCAATACTTGCTGACCGCGGCGCGAAGTTCGTCCTCGTCGACCTCGTTGGGCTTCGGTTGCATCTCGGCGGGAAACGCGCCCTTGGCGAACACCAGCACGAACAGGCTGGCCCCCGGTGCCGCCGCGCGATGGATGGAGCTCAGGTAGCCGTCGCGGCCCTCGACCGGCAGCGAGTGGAACAGCGTGGAATCGACCACGGTGGAGAACCGTCCGTCGTAGCCACCCAGCGACGTGATGTCGGCCTGTGCGAAGCTGGCCGTCGTCAGGCCGCGTTCCCGGGCGGCCTCGGTGGCCGCCGCGACGGCGGTCGGCGTGATGTCGACCCCGACCACCGTGTAGCCCTGGGCGGCCAGCGCCAACGACAGTTCGGCGACCCCGCACCCGGCGTCCAGCACGTCGCTGCGGAATTTCCCCGCCGCCACCAGCGCGGCCAACTCGGGCTGCGGCTCACCGATGTTCCACGGTGGCGGGCCCTCGAAGTGCGCCCGCTCGCGGTATGCGCTGTCCCAGTCCATGACCTGATCACCCGTCATGACTTCAACGTACCCGCGCTCAGGACTCCCAGGTGTGCACCGGCTCGTTGGCGTGCATGTGCGCGCAGTACCGGCGCAGCATCTCGGCCAGGGCGGCCGGCCTTGCCATCCCGCCGTCCTGAAGCGCGCGCACGGTGGCCACCTGCCAGCTGGCGCCGTTGCGGCCGGTCCTGGCGCGGGCCTCGATGACCCCGAGGAAGCGGTCCCGCACGTCGGCGTCCACGCCCCAGCGGCGCAGCCCCTCGTCCGCGATCGGCAGCAACGTGTCCAGCACCAGCGCGGTCGCCGTCACCTCTCTCAGTCCGGGGCCGCGGCCCGGCCAGTGCAGCCGGGCGTCGATGCCGTTGCGGGCTGCGGCGAGGAAATTCGCTTGTGCCGCGGCGAAATCCATGTCGGCCCACACGGGATTGTCGTCCTCAGACAGGCGGCGCAGCACGCCGTAGAAGAAGGCCGAATTGGCCAGCATGTCCACGACGGTCGGCCCCGCCGGCAGCACCCGGTTCTCCAGCCGCAGGTGCGGCCTGCCGTCAACCACGTCGTAGACCGGCCGGTTCCACCGGTAGACCGTGCCGTTGTGCAGCCGCAGCTCGGGTAGGTGCGGTGCCCGCCCGGTCGCCAGCTCGGCGACCGGATCCTCGTCGGACACCTCAGGCAGCAGCGGGGGGAAGTAGCGGATGTTCTCCCGGTACAGGTCGAGCACCGAGCCGATCCAGCCTTCGCCGAACCACACCCGCGGCCGCACACCCTGGGACTTGGCCTCCTCGGGCCGGGTGTCGGTGGACTGCGTGAACAGCTCGATGCGGGTCTCGGCCCACAACTGGTGGCCGAAGAAGTACGGCGAGTTGGCGCCCAGCGCCAGCTGCGGCCCGGCTACCACCTGCGCGGCGTTCCAGTTCGCGGCGAACGCCTCCGGGGCCACTTGCAGATGCAATTGGATGCTGGTGCAGGCGGATTCGGGTGCGATCGACACGGCCTGCCAGCTCAGCGGCTCCGGGCCGGAGATGTTGATCGGGATGTCCTCGCCGCGCGCAGTGAAGATCGACTCGTTGAGCGCCGCGTAGCGCCGCGAGTCGCTCATCCAGCCGGTCGCCAGGTGTTCGGGCATCAGCGTGGGCAGGATCCCGATCATCACGATGTGCGCCCCACCCGCGCCCGCCTTGATCTCGGCGTCGTTCAGGCTGGCCCGCACCTCGCCCTCCAGGTCCAGCGCGGTGTGCCCGGGCAGGGCGTGGGGCGGCACGTTGAATTCGATGTTGTAGGCGCCCAATTCCGGCTGGAACGCCGGGTCCCCGATGGCGTCCAGGACGTCGCGGTTCGACATCGCCGGCTGATAGTCGGCGTCGACCAGGTTGCACTCGATCTCCATGCCGGTGAGCGGCTTGGCCGAGTCGAAATGCGACTGGGCCAGCATCGTTTCGAAGACGTCCAGGCACAACTGCAGCTTCCGCCGGTATTCCCGCCGATGTGCGCTGTTGTACGTGGTGCGCTTGACCTCTTCGCCCACACCGCCGATGGAACAGGTTTACCGGCGGTAACGCAAGCTACGCGGTGAGCTTGTCGCCGGGCCGCAGACCATGATGGACTCCTGACGTGTCTGAGTTCGTTGCCGCCATCGACCAGGGAACCACCAGCACCCGCTGCATGATCTTCGATCATGACGGTGCCGAAGTGGCTCGCCATCAACTCGAGCACGAGCAGATCCTGCCCCGCGCCGGCTGGGTCGAGCACGACCCGGTCGAAATCTGGGAGCGGACTTCCTCGGTGCTGATGTCGGTGCTGAACCGAGCCAACCTGACCGCCGAACACATTGCCGCGCTGGGCATCACGAATCAACGCGAAACCACGCTGGTGTGGAATCGGCGCACCGGGCGGCCCTACTACAACGCGATCGTCTGGCAGGACACCCGCACCGACCGGATCGCGTCGGCGCTGGAACGAGACGGCCGCGGCGACGTGATTCGCCGCAAGGCCGGCCTGCCGCCGGCCACGTACTTCTCCGGCGGCAAGTTGCAGTGGATCCTGGAGAACGTCGACGGGGTGCGCGAGGCCGCCGAGAGCGGCGAGGCCCTGTTCGGCACCGCGGACACCTGGGTGTTGTGGCACCTGACCGGGGGCACGCGCGGCGGCGTGCACGTCACCGACGTGACCAACGCCAGCCGGACCATGCTGATGGACTTGGAGACGCTGGACTGGGACGACGAGCTGTTGTCGTTCTTCTCCATCCCGCGCGCGATGCTTCCGGCCATCGCGCCGTCGTCGTCGCCGCAACCCTACGGCGTCTCCGCGCCGAGCGGGCCGGTCGGCGGCGAGGTACCGGTGACGGGAATGCTGGGTGACCAGCACGCGGCGATGGTGGGCCAGGTATGCCTGTCGGAGGGTGAGGCGAAGAACACCTACGGCACCGGAAACTTCTTGCTGCTCAACACCGGTGAGACGATCGTGCGCTCGAAGAACGGGCTGCTGACCACCGTCTGCTACCAGTTCGGGGGCGCCAAACCCGTTTACGCGCTTGAGGGTTCGATAGCGGTCACCGGCGCGGCGGTGCAGTGGCTGCGTGATCAGCTGGGCATCATCAGTGGTGCGGCACAAAGCGAGTCGCTGGCGCGTCAGGTCGCCGACAACGGCGGGGTCTATTTCGTCCCGGCGTTTTCCGGGCTGTTCGCGCCGTACTGGCGATCCGACGCGCGCGGGGCGATCGTCGGGCTGTCCCGGTTCAACACCAACGCGCACCTGGCCCGCGCCACGCTGGAGGCGATCTGTTACCAGAGCCGCGACGTGGTGGACGCGATGGCGGCGGATTCCGGTGTGCGCCTTGAGGTTTTGAAGGTCGACGGCGGGGTCACCGGCAACGACCTGTGCATGCAGATCCAGGCCGACGTGCTCGGGGTCGACGTGGTCCGTCCGGTGGTGGCCGAGACGACCGCGCTGGGCGCGGCCTACGCGGCCGGTTTGGCGGTGGGGTTCTGGGCCGACCCGGCCGACCTGCGGGCCAACTGGCACGAGGACAGGCGCTGGACGCCGGCCTGGACCGACGAGCAGCGCGCCGCCGGATACGCGGGTTGGCGCAAGGCGGTGCAGCGGACCCTGGACTGGGTGGATGTGACCTGATCCAGGGTCCGCCGCACGTCGGGGCTCAGTCTTCGCCGAGAATGCCGTAGACCTCGCGCCGCGCGTTGTTGAGAATCTCGACGATGCGCTGCTGCTGCTCGGCGGTGGCGGTGTGCGCGGACTGCGCGACCGCGCCGAACAGCTGGCCGATGGCCGCCCGCAGGTTCATGTGACCGGGGTCGGCGCCCTCGGCGATCTCGTCCCACGGCGGGGTCTCGACCTTTTCGGCGGCCGCGCGGCCCTCGTCGGTCAGCTCGAAGAGCTTCTTGCTGCCCTCGGTTTCGCTGGCGGTGATCAGGCCCTCGTCGGTCAACAGCTGCAGGGTCGGGTAGACCGAGCCGGGGCTCGGCTTCCAGAGGCCGTTGCTGCGTTCGGCGATCTGCTGGATCATCTCGTAGCCGTGCATCGGCCGCTCGACCAGCAGCGCCAGGATGGCCGCGCGGACGTCGCCGCGCTTGCCGCGACCGGGGCCGCCGCGGCGCCATCCGCCGCGCCGCCCGCCCGGCCCGAAGCCGAAGCCAGGACCGAAGCCCGGGCCGAACCCGGGCCCGAATCCGGGACCGAACCCGAGGGGTCCGTCATGGTCGGGGCCGTGCTCGCGGAGGTTTTGGAAGAACTCCTGGCGGGCCCGCCGCCGGGCGCCGTGCAGGGCGCGTCGGTGGGTGTCGGGACCGAAGCCGAAGCCGGGGCCGGCGGGGAAGGGGTCACCGGTGGGGGTGAATGGGTGGTTCATGTCTGTTCCTTACGTCTGATGCGGAAGCGCACCATGCGCTTCGAAGTATCACGATATATCGGAAACTATCGCGATGCAACGTCCGTTCGCCAGATTTGCTCTCCGACCCTTGTGACCTGCGGCGTTGGTGGAAGCCGTGCGTCCGCGGGGTCGAGGGCAGGATGCTGCGGGGCGGTTTGCACCCAGCGGGCGGCGGGTAGGAACTCTGGGATGAACGCGGATGACTCCCACCTAACGGTGGGCAGCGGAACCTCCACCGCGACCGGCCCCGCTCAGGGCGGCGGCGGACGGGAACGCAACGTCTGGCCGTGGGTCAACTGGGGCCTGGCGCTGGCCACGGTGCCCGCCGCCGCCATCGTGATGCTTTTCGCGCTGGGCGCGGTGATGAGCACGGACGGCTGCGCCGACCGCAGCTGCCCCGACCTGGGGCACGGCGGGATCAATTTCGGGGTCGCGTTCTACGGCGCGCCCGCGGTCGCCGTCGTGGTCATCGTCATCTCGCTCTTCACCGCGAAGCGCCGCGGCGGCATCGCCGTTCCGCTGTGCGGATGGGCGCTGTTGATCGCCGACGTCGCCCTCATGGCGGCCAGCGTCTCCGGTTAGCGGGACCGATCAGCCCGGCGGCGAGAAACCGCCCGGCGCGGCGTCGGGTGGACCCTTCGGGGGTGCCCCCGCGCCCGGCCATGGGACAGCGTGCGGTTGCGGCCGGGCCGGCCCCGGGGGGGCGCCCGCCGGTGGCATGGCCGGACGAAGACGGGCCAGCTCGCGGCGGTGCCGGTCGGCGAGCACGGCGGCCAGGACCAGTTCCGGCGGGGCGCCCGGCGGGGGCGGCGGGGCGATGCGGTTCACCACGTCACCGGCGATCCGGTAGGCCATCTGCTGGCGCAACTGGCGGTCGAGTTGCGGTGCCCGCGAGAGGAATTGGCGCGCGACCTCCGCCTGGCCGGGGGACAGGCCGGAAAGTTGCAGCGACGCGGCCCACCAGGCCAGGGACGGCGGCATCACCGGTGGGGGGCCCAGGCGGGGTCCGCGCTCGTTGATGACGACGGTGCCGGCGAAGATGTCGCCGATCCGCTTGGCCTTCGGCGACAGGATGCTGCAGATGACGGCGGGACTGCCGAACAGCATCCAGATCTCGACCACCGATGCGAGGGCCCGAAACAGGGCCTGCCGGAAGCGTTCTGGGCCGCCGTCGTCGGACACCACGCGCAGCCCCATCGCGATCTTGCCGACCGAGCGCCCGCGGGTGGCGGTTTCCAGGATCACGGGATAGCCCACGATCACCACCACCGTGAAGATGAGCAGGACGGCGGTGCTCAGCGCGGTGTCGAACTGGGTCAGCGTGGCGGCCCACAACATCAGGCCGAGCAGATAGCAGACGGCGATCACGGCGATATCGATCAGTGCGCTCACGGCCCGCACCGGCAACTGGGCGATCTGCACATCGAGCACGACGGCGTCGCCGGTGACCACCTCCGACATAACACCGAACGGTACAGGGCGATTAGGCTGCGCAGGGTGGACGTCGACGCATTCGTGCTGGCCCATCGCGGTACCTGGGACCGCCTCGACCGGCTGGTCGGACGGCGTCGCTCGCTGACCGGCGCCGAGGTCGACGAGCTCGTCGAGCTCTACCAGCGGGTGTCCACCCACCTCTCGACGCTGCGTTCGGCGTCGTCGGATTCGGTGCTGATCGGTCGGCTCTCCAGCTTGGTCGCGCGGGCCCGCTCCGTGGTGACCGGCGCCCACGCGCCGTTGAGCAGTACGTTCGCCCGGTTCTGGACGGTGTCATTCCCGGTGGTCGCCTACCGCTCCTGGCGGTGGTGGCTGGGCACGGCGGTGGCGTTCTTCGCCGTGGTGGTGGTCATGGCGCTATGGGTCATCGGCAACCCCGAGGTGCAGTCGGCCGCCGGAACGCCAAGCGACATCGAGCAATTGGTAAACCACGACGTCGCCTCCTACTACAGCGAACATCCGGCGTTGGCCTTCGCGCTGCAGATCTGGATCAACAATTCCTGGGTCGCCGCGCAGTGCATCGCGATGTCGGTCCTACTCGGCCTGCCGATTCCCATCGTGCTGTTTCAGAACGCCGCCAACCTCGGGCTGATCTCCGGGCTGATGTTTCAGGCGGGCAAGGGCGGTGTGCTGCTCGGGCTGCTCGCCCCGCACGGGCTGCTGGAGCTGACGGCGGTCTTCCTGGCCGGGGGGGCGGGGATGCGGCTGGGCTGGTCGGTGATCGCACCCGGCGACCGGCCCCGCGGACAGGTGCTCGCCGAACAGGGCCGGGCCGTCGTGTCGGTCGCGATCGGACTGGTGGCCGTGCTGTTGGTCTCGGGGTTGATCGAGGCGTTGGTGACGCCCTCGCCGCTGCCGACGTTCGTTCGGGTCGGCATCGGGGTCATCGCCGAGGCGGCATTCCTGTCCTACATCGTGCATTTCGGCCGCCGCGCGGCGAAGGCCGGTGAGACCGGCGACATCGAAGACGCGCCCGACGTGGTCCCCACCGGATGAGCGGTCAGAGCCGGCCGGTGGCCTTCATCGCCAGGTAGCGGTCGGCCAGGGCGGGCGCCAATTCGGTGGGCGGGGCGTCGACGACCTCCACCCCGCCGTGGCGCAGCCGGGTGGCGATCGCCCGGCGGTCGTTGCGGGATCGTTCGGCAGCGGCCGCGTCGTAGACGGCGGCCGGATCCGAACGCCCGGCGGCCATGTGGTCCACCCGCGGGTCGGCGACGGCTGCCACCATCAGGTGATGTTTGGCCGACAACTGCGGCAGCACGGGCAGCAATCCCTCGTCGAGCGCGGTCGCGTTGAGATCGGTCAGCAACACCACCAGGGACCGTCGGCGGGCACGTCGGGCGATCGCCGAAACCATTGCGGTCCAGTCGGGTTCGAGCAGCGCCGGTTGCAACGGCGCCATCGCCTCGACCAGCTGGGCGAGCAGTTCGGTGCGCGATGCGCCGAACACACCGGCCCGGCTGACCCGGTCGTGGGCCAGGAAGTCGACGTGGTCGCCGGCCCGCGACGCGAGCGCCGCCAGCAGCAGCGCGGCATCCATCGACCAGTCCAGGCGCGGCCAGCCGGCCGGGTCGGAGGCGGTCGGGTCGACGCCGACGCGGCCCGCCGAGGTGCGTCCCGTGTCGAGCACGATCACCACCCGCCGGTCGCGTTCGGGCCGCCAGGTGCGGACCACGACATCCGCGCGCCGCGCGGTGGCCCGCCAGTCGATCGACCGCACGTCGTCACCGACGACATATTCGCGTAGCGAATCGAATTCGGTCCCCTGGCCGCGGATCAGGGTCGGCAGTAGCCCGTCGATCTCGCGGAGTTTGGCCAGCCGGGCCGGCAGGTGTTTGCGGGACAGGAACGGCGGCAGCACCCGGAGCAGGCCCGGCACCGCTTGCGACCCCTGCCGCCCCGCCAACCCCAGCGGGCCGATGGACCGGGCGGTGACCATCGCGGCGCGCTGCTCGCCACGGCGGACCGGCCGCAGCCGGGATTGGACGTGCTGGTGTTGGCCGGCGGGGATGTTCACGGGATGGATGCGCGGCCGGGCGCCGGCGCTGGGCGGCCAGGCGTCGCGGACCTGGCCGCGGAACCTGCGCCGGCCGTCGTTGTGGATGAGCAGCCCGACGTCCACCTGCTGCGCGAGCCGGGCAGAGCGATCCGGGGAGCGGGTGTAACGCAACTTGCGCGGGCTGGCCGCCAGCCCGGCGTCCACGGCCACCACGAGCGCCAACGCGACCAACAGAAGGACGAAAGTCCCTGCGGGCGACGGAGACAGCGCGATGGGCAGGACGCACAACAGCGCGACCAGCCCGGTGCGTCCGGTCAGTGTCATAGGCGCCGCTCCTCCTCATCGCTTCGCGCTCTGCATCGTCGCCGGCGCAACCGCTATCGGGGCACCGGAACCGACGCCAGAATCCCGTCGAGCACACCGTCGGGTGTGGCGCCTTCGAGTTCGGCCTCGGGGCGCAGCATCACCCGGTGCCGCAGCGTGGGCCGGGCCATGGCCTTCACGTCATCGGGGGTGACGTAGTTGCGCCCGGACAGCCAGGCCCAGGACCGGGCCGTGGCCAGCAGCGCGGTCGCCCCCCGGGGGGAGACGCCCAGCTGCAGCGCGGGCGAGGAGCGGGTGGCCCCGGCGACGTCGACGATGTAGCCCAAGACCTCGTCGGCGACCAGCACGTGGCCCACGGCGTCACGCCCGGCCGCCAGTTCGGCGGGTCCGGCCACCGGATTGATCGCCGAGAGGTCGCGGGGATCGAAGCCGTGGGCGTGCCGGCCGAGGATGGCGATCTCCGAATCCCGCGGCGGCAGAGTCACATTCAGTTTGAGCAGGAATCGGTCCAGCTGCGCTTCGGGCAGCTGGTAGGTGCCCTCGTATTCGATGGGGTTCTGGGTGGCGGCGACGATGAACGGGTCGGGCAGGGGCTGGGCCACGCCTTCCACGCTGACCTGACGCTCTTCCATCGCCTCGAGCAGCGCGGCCTGCGTTTTCGGTGGGGTCCGGTTGATCTCGTCGGCCAGCAGCAGGTTGGTGAACACCGGGCCGGGCCGGAACGCGAAGGCGGCCGTGCGCGCGTCGTACACCAGCGAACCCGTGACGTCGCCGGGCATCAGGTCCGGGGTGAACTGCACCCGCTTGAACTCCAGCCGCAGCGCGGCGGCAAGCGCGCGCACCAGCAGCGTCTTCGCCACTCCCGGAACGCCTTCCAACAGCACGTGGCCGCGGCACAGCAGCGCGATCACCAGCCCGCTGATCACCCCCTCCTGCCCGACGACGGCCTTGGCGAGCTCGGTGCGCAACGCCAGCAGCGCGTCTCGTGCCGATTCAGCGGTGGGGGTCTGGGCGGGGGAAGGGGTCTGTGTCACGTGCGGGTGACCTGCCTTTCGATGTCGTCGAGCGCACGGGCAAGTTGTAGCAGGTCGTGGTCGGTCGCCGGGGGTGGGCCGAACAGCTGGTAGGACACGAACGCCGGATCGGCGCCGCTGCGGCCGGCCACCGCGGTCGCCACCGCGGGCGCCGGCGCGCCGGCGCTCAGGCCGAGCCGGGGGAGCAGCCGCTGCAATGTGGCTGTGCGCAGCGCCGCGGCGGCGCGGTCGCGCGCGCGGCGGGAACGGTAGAGCCGGCCGCGACCCTCGACGGTCTCCGACGCGCGCACCACGACGGGCAGCTCCTCGGCGACCAGCGGCCCGGGACGGCGGCCCCGCCACAGCGCGACCAGCAGGACGACCAGGCACAGCTGCACGACGATCCACGTCACGTTCTGCGGGATCAGGTCGGAAACCGAACCGGGGGGCGACGATTCGCCCTCGACGCTGTGGGGTGCGTACCAGACGAGCCGGGGCCGGGCACCCGCGAGGTTCATCGCCAGGGCGGCGTTGCCCGCCTGCAGCAGGGCGCCGTTGGTCAAGAAGTCGGTGCTGCCGACCACCGTGACGGTCCGCCCGCCTTCGCGGAAGCGGATCAGCGCCCCGCCGTAGCAGCGGGTCATCGGCCGCCCGTCGGTGGCGCGGTAGGTGTCGCCGGGCCCGAACCGCACCGGCCCGGCCCGCGTCGCCTCGCGCAGAGTGCAATCCGGATCGGTGTCGAAGGCGTCGGCCGCCGCCGAGACGCGCACGCCCGGCATCAGCGCCTCGCGGGTGCGCGCCGTCGGTTCCACCAGCAGCAGGTCGCCCGGCGCCTTCGAAAGCCGGTCCAGCAGCGGCTCGGTCAGGTATTGGCTCTGCGCCACCAGGATCAGCGCCTCGGGGCGCGCCGCCCGCTCGACCCCGGCGATGCTGTCGGCGACCACGACGTCGACGCCACCCCCGCGCAGCAGCGCCACCAGCGCGTGGGCGCCGTCGGGGCCGGTCGAGGCCGGATCCATGTGCGCGCCCGGCCGTGGCGCCGTCAGGTAGGCATCGACCCCGGCGACCACGGCGAGCACGATCAGGGCGAGGATCACCCAGCGCCAGGATCGCGAGCGCCGTACCGGCGTCGCGGTTTCGGGGCGCCCGGCGGTCGCCATCACCGCACCTGGGCCCACGAGTCGGCCGGGGCGGATTGCCCCGGCCCCGCGGCGACGGGCGCCGAGCGGGACCGCAGGTGGTCGTCGAGGTCGGCGATCATCCGGTATGCGCTCGGTGTCCCCGGTCGCTCGCCGTAGGTGACGTCGTTGAAAGCCGTTGCGGCCTGCGAAAGTTCGCCGGCGAGGTGGGGCAAAGCGGTGCCCGCGTCGGAGGCCAGCTCGTTGGCGGTGCGGCCGGGCGCCGGGTTCAGCACGCCGGTCTCCTCCAGCTGGCGGGCCACCGCGCGCAGCCGGTGCCGAATCGCGGCGGCCCAGTCCCCTTGCGCCGCATAGCCTTCGGCCGTCGCGCGGTGCTGGGCGGCGGTGAGCTGCGCGGTTTCGAAGAGCTGGTAGTCGCCGCCGCGGTTGGTGCGCATGGTGCGCCGCGCGATGTGGATGGCGGCCACCAGTGCGATCCCGAGCATGACGAAAAGCACTGTCGCCGTGAGCCATCCGCCGGGCAGCGACGCGGTCTTCTGCAGCAGCCGGTAAATCATCTCGTTGAGCCATTCGGCGATCTGCTCGGTGGCCGAGCCCTTGGAGTAGATCGGCTTGTTGAGCTCGTCCTGGGCGGCCTGGTGTGCGGCATCGCGGTCGATGTCGATGGAGGGCACGGTCAGCTCGTCCTCAGACCGGTCGCGTCAGCCACAGGTTATCGGTGGACTCGGCCGCATACGGCCCGCCCGCGGCGCCGGTCTGCAGCACCAGATCGAATGCCTCGGCACGCATCCGGCGATCTGTGTAGAGCAGGGCGATCACCCCGGCGTTGAACGGCGCGGTGATGATCTCGCCGATCGCGGCGCCCACCGACGCGACCGCGGTGCTGACCAGGAAGGCCGCGGTGGACGTGCTGACCGGGAAGAACTTGCTGGCGATCTCGAACGGCACCGAGACCGCGCCCGCGACAACGGAGGTCACCAGCAGCGACAGCAGCCGGATGCCCAGCACGCGCCAGAAGCCGTTGCGCACCAAGGCGAACGATCGGGTGATGGCGTCCAGGACGGGCAGCCGCTCCAGCACGATCAGCACGGGCGCAAACAGCACCACCGTGTACAGGTACACCAGCAAGGCGATCACGGCCAGCACCAGCGGCACGCCCAGGATGACCGCCGCCGCGCCGTTGCCGATGGCCGCCAGCACCGCGACTATCACGATCACCAGTCCGGCGACGACCGCCAGGGCGGCCCCTTCCAGCAGGGCGAGACCGAACAACGGCACCAGGCGCCCGCGGATCCTGGCCCACGTCTCGCCGATGGTGATCGGCGAGCCGAACACCGCCCGCCCGACGATGACGGTGAGCATCCCGGACAGCAGCATGCCGCCCAGCCAGGCGACCAGGACACCGGCGCCCATCGACGTCAACCAGGCGCCGATGACCCCGCTGGTCAGCTCCTTGGCGTGGTCGGTGCTCAGCCTGCCGTAGGCCGCCAACGGCCCGTAGACGGCCAGTTTCGTGACGATCTGGATGACCACCACCACGATGGTGGTCAGTCCCAGGGTGGCTTTCGGGTTGGCGCGGACGTAGCCGACCGCGCCGTTGAAGATGTCGCCCAGGGTGAGCGGCCGCAACGGGATGATGCCGGGTTTGACCGCCGCCGGAACACCCGGCCCGGATTGCCACGGCGGCGGGGGTCCATACCCCGGTGGGGGGCCGTAACCCGGTGGCGGTCCATACCCCGATGGCGGTCCATACCCCGGTGGTGGGCCGTAACCCGGTGGTGGGCCGTAACCCGGTGGTGGGCCGTAACCCAAGGGTTGCCCGTAGGCCGGTGGTGGCCCGTAACCCGGTGGTGGGCCGTAGCCAGGTGGGGGTCCGTATCCCGGGGGCCCGGTGGTGGGCCGTAGCCCGGTGGCGGGCCAACCGGATAGCCAGGGGGCGGCGCGCTCAACGTGTTCCGCGGCGTCTGCGAGCGGGCCCGTCGTTCGTCATGGGCTCCATCCTGTCGGTGGTCCGGGCATTTCTCAATCATGGCCAGGCCGCCGGCGCGTAGCGTTCTCGGCATGGCGGAACTCAAATCCCGGCTGCGGGCCGACCTGACCGATGCGATGAAGAGCAAGGACAAGCTGCGCACGGCGACCCTGCGCCTCCTGCTCGCCGCGATCCAAACCGAGGAGGTGTCCGGCAAGCAGGCCAAAGACCTCTCCGACGACGAGGTGATCAAGGTGCTGGCCCGGGAGTCCCGTAAGCGTGCCGAGTCGGCGGAGATCTACACGCAGAACGGCCGCGGGGAGTTGGCCGCCAACGAGCACGCCGAGGCGCGCATCATCGACGAGTATTTGCCGACGCCGCTCACCGAAGCCGAATTGGCCGACGTCGCCGACACCGCCATCGCCCAGGTCGCCGAGGAGATCGGCGAGCGTCCGAGCATGAAGCAGATGGGGATGGTGATGAAGGCGGCCACCGCGATCGCGGCCGGCAAGGCCGACGGGGCCCGGTTGTCGGCGGCGGTCAAGGACCGCCTGTAGGCGAGACCAGCACCCGGGTGCCGTCGGCGGCCCGCCGGGTGACGCGCCGGGCGTCGAGCTGCTCGAGCAACGGCACGGCGACCCGCCGGGTGGTGCCCAGCGCCCGGCGCGCGTCGCTGACCGTGAACGGCTGTGGCAGCGCCGCGAGGACGCCGGCCGCCCGGTCCAGCGCGCCGGATCCCAGGACGACGCCGTCGGCGATCCGGGTCAGCCGCCCGGCGCGCACCGCCGCGGCCAGCTCCCGGGAACCCAGCTTGAGCTCGGCCAGTTCGTCGGCCTCCGGTGCCCGGAACGGCTCGGCGGCCAGCCACTCCTCGATGGTGCGCACCGCCTTGTCGACGCGGGCCGGCAGGCCGGCGCCCGGCGCGCGGACCAGCCCGTCGGCGACCTGAAGGCCGGTGCCCTCGAGCAGCGGCGGCAGCAGTTCGGCGGCGGGCAGCCCGGCCCGCTGCCGCACTGTCTCCAGCGGCATCCCCGCCGCGACGTCGTGGTCGTCGGCCCAGCGCCGCACCGCCGCGGTCGCGCGCTCGCGCCGGCCGGCCCACCACCGGGGATCCACCACCCAATCCCCGACCCGCAGCCCGGCGAGCGGCAGCCCCATCGCCGTCAGGTCGGCCGCCCGGGCGCAGTCCGGCGGGCGCACCCGCCCGGTGGCGAGCTCGGCGGCCCGATCCCGGGCGGCGCCGCGGCGGCGCAGCGCCGGCGGCCGGACGTCGAGCACCTCGACACCCGCCGCGATCCGGTGCTCGCCGGGATCGCGCAGCAGTCCCACGTCGCCGACCCGCAGCGGCAGCGACCGCGCCAGCCGCAGCCGGGCCGCCGCCTCGCCCAGCGGGCGCACCTGCACCGGCACGGCCGCGGACCCGACGTGCAGCACCAGCTGGCGGTGCAGCGCGTCCGCCGACCGCAGGGCGACGTCGATCTCCGCCGTCTGCAACCACACGCCCGGCGTCCGAACGGTGTCGCCGCGACCGATGTGCTGGCGGTCCACGCCGCGCAGGTTGAGCGCGACGCGCGCCACCGGGCCGACCGCCGGCTGGTCGTGGCCCAGCGATTGCAGCCCCCGCACCATGACGCGCCGACCGGCGTGCTCCAGCTCGTCGCCCACCCGGATCGTCCCGGCCGCCAGCGTCCCGGTCACCACGGTGCCCGCGCCCCGGACGGTGAAGCTCCGATCGACCCACAGCCGCACGTCGGCGTCCGGGTCCGGAGCCGGCAGCCGGTCGGTGAGCGCCAGCAGCTCCGCGCGCACCCGCTCCAGGTCGGTCCCGATCGCGACGGGGACCCCGGCCAGCGAGGTGGCGGCGAACCGTTCCCGCGCCTGCTCGATGGCCGGGCCGGGATCGGCGAGGTCGGCCTTGCTGATCACCACCAGCCCGTGCCGGACCCCGAGCGCGTCCAGCGCCGCGAGGTGTTCGTCGGATTGCGGCATCCAGCCCTCGGTCGCGGCGACGACGAACAACACCGCAGGGACGGTCCCCACCCCCGCCAGCATGTTGGCCACGAACCGCTCGTGCCCGGGGACGTCGACGAACGCCAGCTGTCGGCCGCCGAGCTCGGTCCACGCGAAACCGAGGTCGATGGTCAGGCCCCGGCGCCGCTCCTCGGCCAGCCGGTCCGGCCACATGCCGGTGAGCCGGTGCAGCAGGGTGGATTTGCCGTGGTCGACATGCCCGGCGGTGGCTATGACGAACATGCGAGCACCGCCGCCGCCAGCAGCGCGTCGTCCTCGGGCGCCACGGTGCGCAGGTCGAGCAGGCACCGGCCGGCCTCGAGGCGGCCGACGACCGGCGGGCTGGCCGCGCGCAGCGCGGCGGCGTAGTGCTCCGGCAGGCTCACGGCGGCGCTGGGCAGCCGGACGTCCGGCGCCCCCCCGCCGCCGACGGCCGCGACGCAGTCCACCGCCTGCGCGCCCGGCAGCGCGGCCGCCAGCGACTCCGCACGGGCGCGCAGCCCCGCCACGTCGGCGACCAGCGCTTCGGCCACCGGCGTCGGCGGCCCCGTCAGGGTCGCTTCCAGCGCGGCCAGGGTGAGCTTGTCCACTCGCAGGGCGCGCGCGGCCGGGTGGCGGCGCAGCCGTTCGATGAGCTCGGCGTCGCCCAGCAGCAGGCCCGCCTGGGGGCCGCCGAGCAGTTTGTCGCCGCTCGCGGTGACCAGGTCGGCGCCGTCGCGCAGGGCCGTCGTGGCGTCGGGCTCGTCGGGCAGCAGGGGGTGCGGGGCCAGCAGCCCGGACCCGATGTCGACGACGAGGGGGACGTCCAGTCGGGACAACTCCGCGACGCTCACCGCCGAGGTGAACCCGGTGACGTGGAAGTTGGACGGGTGGACCTTCAGGACGAAACCGGTCTGCGGCCCGATCGCCTCGGTGTAGTCGCGCAGGCTGGTGCGGTTCGTGGTGCCGACCTCGCGCAGCCGCGATCCGGTGGAGGCCAGCAGCTCGGGGATGCGGAACCCGTCGCCGATCTCGACCAGCTCGCCGCGGCTGAGCACGATCTCCTTGCCCCCCGACCAGCCCCCAGCGAGCGTGAGGGCCGTCAGCAGCAGCGCGGCCGCGTTGTTGTTGACGACGTGCACCCCATCGGCGAGGGGTACCGCGCGGGCCAGCGCCGCCAGCGCGCCCCGGCCGCGGCGGCCGCGGCGGCCCGTCGCCAGGTCCAGCTCGACGTCGGTGGTGCCCGCGGCGGCGACCACGGCGTCGACGGCGGCCCGCGACAGCGGCGCGCGCCCCAGATTGGTGTGCACGACGACGCCGGTGGCGTTGATCACGGGCCGCAGGCTCGACGCGGTGCTGGGCAGCGCGCCGAGGGCATGCTCGGCGACACGCTCGGGCTCGATCTCCCCGGCGCGCGCCCGCCGCTGCGCGTCGGCGATCACCGACTTCACCAGCGCCCGCCCCAGCACCCGCTGGGCCTCGACCAGGCGCGGATCGGCGAGCAGCGTATCGGTCCCCGGCACCCGCCGGCGCGGGTCGGTCATGTCGGGCTTGAAAGAGTATGGCGGAGGCGGACGGGAATCGAACCCGCCAGCGGCAGCGTCTGCCGTTCGACGGTTTTGAAGACCGCGCCGGTCACCAGACCGGACACGCCTCCTCGGACCATGCCGACAATTATGTATCCCGTGACCTACCGGCTGACTCAGTACGCCCACGGTGGCGGCTGCGCGTGCAAGATCCCGCCCGGCGAGCTCGAGGAGGTGGTCCGCGGGCTGGGGGTGAGCGCGCCGCGCGACCCGGTCGGCGAGCTGCTGGTCGGGCTGGAGCACGGCGACGACGCCGCCGCGGTGCGGATCGCCGACGGCACGGCGCTGATCGCGACGACGGACTTCTTCACCCCGGTCGTCGACGACGCCTACGACTGGGGGCGCATCGCGGCCACCAACGCGCTGTCCGACGTCTACGCGATGGGCGGGCGCCCGGTAGTGGCGGTGAACCTGCTGGGCTGGCCGCGCGACGTGCTGCCGTTCGAACTGGCGGCCGAGACGCTGCGCGGCGGCCTGGACGTCTGCGGCCTGGCCGGCTGCCACCTCGCCGGCGGGCACAGCGTCGACGACCCGGAACCCAAATACGGGCTGGCCGTCACCGGGATCGCGGACCCGAACCGGTTGCTGCGCAACGACTCCGGGAAGCCCGGGCTGCCGCTGTCGCTGACCAAACCGCTCGGCGTCGGCGTGCTCAACAGCAGGCACAAGGCCACCGGGGAGCGCTTCGAGCAGGCCATCCGGGTGATGACCACCCTCAACGCCGAGGCGGCCACCGCCGCGCTGGCCGCCGGCGCCGAATGCGCAACCGACATCACCGGTTTCGGGCTGCTCGGTCATCTGCACAAGCTGGCGCGGGCCAGCGGCGTCACAGCGATCGTCGACGCGGCGGCGGTGCCCTACCTGGAGGGGGCCCGGGAGGCGCTGGCGGCCGGCTACGTCAGCGGGGGCACGCGCCGCAACCTCGACTGGGTGGCCCCGCACGCCGACCTGTCCGCGGTCGGGGAGTCCGACGCCCTGTTGCTCGCCGACGCGCAGACCTCGGGCGGCCTGCTGGTCGCCGGTGAGATACCGGGCGCCCCGGTGATCGGTGAGCTGGTGCCGCGCGGCGAGCACACGATCGTGGTGCGGTGAACCGAGCGGGGTTTCGGCGCCGCGCACTAGGGTGGTGGTCATGGCCCCGAAAAAAGACATGCGGAAGCTTTTCCTCGAGTGGCCCGTCGTACGTCAGCTGCGTTCGGGCGACAAGCTCGGCCGCGGCTCGGCCGTGACCTCGAAGCGCACCCGCGCCGTCACGCCGCGCACGACGACGGCCGACCGCATGGTGCAGAGCATCTGCCCCTATTGCGCGGTCGGTTGCGGGCAGCGGGTCTACGTCAAGGACGAACGGGTGGTCCAGATCGAGGGCGACCCGGACTCGCCGATCTCGCGAGGCCGCCTGTGCCCCAAGGGTGCTGCCAGTGAACAGCTGGTGAACTCGCCCGGCCGGCAGCTGCAGGTGCTCTACCGCGCCCCCCGGGCGACCGAATGGCAGCCCCTCGAGCTGGACACCGCGATCGACATGATCGCCGACCGGTTCGTCGAGTCCCGCCGCCACACCTGGCAGGACATCGACAAGAAGGGCAACCTGTTGCGCCGCACCATGGGCATCGCCGCGCTGGGCGGGGCGACGCTGGACAACGAAGAGAACTACCTCATCAAGAAGCTCTTCACCGCCGCGGGCGCCATTCAGATCGAGAACCAAGCTCGCATTTGACACTCCGCCACGGTTCCCGGTCTGGGAGCCTCCTTCGGGCGCGGCGGCGCCACCCAAACACTGCAGGACATGGCGAACGCCGATTGCATCGTCATCCAGGGCTCCAACATGGCCGAGTGCCACCCGGTGGGTTTCCAGTGGGTCGAGGAGGCCCGGGCCCGCGGCGCGCGGGTGATCCATGTGGACCCGCGCTTCACCCGCACCTCGGCGGTGTCGGACAAACACATCCCGATCCGGGCCGGTTCGGACGTGGTGCTGCTCGGCGCGTTGATCAACCACATCCTCAGCAATGATCTGTGGTTCAAGGAGTACGTGGTCGCCTACACCAACGCCGCCACGTTGATCAACGAAAAGTTCAGGGACACCGAGGATCTGAACGGCCTGTTCTCCGGCTTCGACCCCGAGACCGGGCAGTACGACACGGCGACGTGGGCGTACGACCAAGAAGGGAACGGCCAGATCGAGTCCGCCGGCGGCGACCACACGCACGGTGCCACCGCGTCACCGAGCGCGGCGGGCGACGAGCACGGCAGCGGCGGCCCGCCGCTCGCGCACGCCAAGGTGAAGCGGGACGAAACCCTGCAGCACCCGCGCACGGTCTTCCAGATCCTCAAGCGCCACTACGCCCGCTACACCCCGGAGATGGTCACCGACGTCTGTGGCATCAGCCGCGCGGATTTCGACTACCTCGCCCGCTCCATCGTCGAGAACTCCGGGCGCGAGCGGACCACCTGCTTCGCCTACGCCGTCGGGTGGACGCAGCACACCCTCGGCGCCCAATTCATCCGCACCGCAACCATTCTGCAGCTCCTGCTGGGCAACGTGGGCCGGCCGGGCAGCGGCATCATGGCGCTGCGCGGCCACGCCACCATCCAGGGCTCCACGGACATCCCGACGCTGTTCAACCTGCTGCCCGGCTACCTGCCCATGCCCAAGGCCGGCATGCACGACACCCTGGCCGACTATCTCGACGTGGTGGGATCGAAGAAACAGAAGGGGTTCTGGGCCAACTCCGACACCTATGCGATCAGCCTGCTCAAGGCGTGGTGGGGGGAGGCGGCCACCAAGGACAACGACTGGGCCTACGACTACCTGCCGCGGCTGTCCGGGCCGCACGGCACCTATCAGACCGTGATGGGCATGCTGGCCGACGAGGTGGAGGGCTACTTCCTGCTCGGCCAGAACCCGGCGGTCGGGTCGGCGCACGGCCGGATGCAGCGGATGGGCATGTCCCACCTCAAGTGGCTGGTGGTGCGCGACCTCAACCTCATCGAGTCGGCCACCTGGTGGAAGGACGGGCCCGAAATCGCTTCGGGCGAACTGAAAACGGAGGACATCGAGACCGAGGTGTTCTTCCTGCCCGCCGCCACGCACGTGGAGAAGGCCGGATCGTTCACCCAGACCCAGCGCCTGGTGCAGTGGCGCCACAAGGCCGTCGAGCCGCCGGGCCAGTGTCAGAGCGAGTTGCAGTTCTTCTTCGAACTCGGCAGGCGGATCAGGCAGCGGTTGGCCGGGTCGACCGACGAGCGCGACCGGCCCCTGCTGGACCTGACGTGGGACTACCCGACCGACGAGCACGGCGAGCCCGACGGCGAAGCCGTGCTGGCCGAGATCAACGGGTATCACACCGCCGACCGCGCGCCGCTGTCGTCGTACACCGAGTTGCGCGCCGACGGGTCGACCGCCGCCGGTTGCTGGATCTACACGGGCGTCTACGCGAACGCCACCAACCAGGCCGCCCGCCGCGTCCCGCGCGGCGGTGACTCGCCGAGCCAGCACGAGTGGGGCTGGGCGTGGCCCGCCGACCGGAGAATCCTCTACAACCGCGCGTCGGCCGACCCGGACGGCAAGCCGTGGAGCGAACGCAAGAAATACGTGTGGTGGGACGCGGACCAGCGGCGCTGGGTCGGGTATGACGTGCCCGACTTCGTGGCCGACCGGGCGCCGGGCAGCCGGCCCGATCCCGACGTCGGCGGTCCCGACGCGCTCGCCGGGGACGACCCGTTCATCATGCAGGCCGACGGCAAGGGGTGGCTGTTCGCGCCGAAGGGCTTGGTCGACGGCCCGCTGCCCACGCACTACGAACCACAGGAGTCCCCGGTCGCCAACGCGTTGTACCCCCAGCAGCGCAACCCGGGACGAATCACCTTCCCGCGCAAGGACAATCTGAGCGCGCCCAGCGCAGGCGAGCCGGGTGCCGACGTGTATCCGTACGTGTTCACCACCTACCGGCTCACCGAGCATCACACCGCCGGCGGGATGAGCCGGTGGCTGCCCTACCTCTCGGAGCTGCAGCCGGAGATGTTCTGCGAGGTGTCCCCGGAGCTGGCCGCCGAACGCGGCCTCGAGCCGTATGGGTGGGCCACCATCGTGTCGCCGCGCGCGGCGATCGAGGCGCGGGTGCTGGTCACCAAACGCGTTGCGCCGCTGGTGATCAACGGTCACACCGTGCATCAGATCGGCCTGCCGTATCACTGGGGCGTCGGCGGTGACGCCGTCGTGAGCGGGGACGCGGCCAACGATCTGCTGGGCATCACGCTGGACCCCAACGTGCAGATCCAGGAGTCCAAGGCCGGCTCGTGTGACATCCGGCCGGGGCGCCGGCCGCAGGGCGAGGATCTGCTGCGGCTGATCGCCGAGTATCAGTCCCGCTCGGGGGCCACCACCGAGACCGGCAACGTGCGGATCGACGACGGCGTCTGGGAAGGGGGAGCCGATGGGTCAGCTGAGCGGACCGACCGACCCGACGAGTGACGCGGGCTGGGCAGAACCCAAGCCGCGCAAGGGCTTCTTCACCGACACCTCGATCTGCATCGGCTGCAAGGCCTGCGAGGTCGCGTGCAAGGAGTGGAACCGCAACCCCCGCGACGGCGACCTGGAGCTCCTGGGTTCGTCCTATGACAACACCGGCGCGCTGGGCGCCAGCACCTGGCGGCACGTCGCCTTCATCGAGCAGGACCGCGACCGCATCGAGGAGGCGCGCGAATCCGGGCGCGCCCTCACCGATTTGGGCATGCCGGCGCTGCCGGGTGCCGCGTCGGAGCCGGACCTCACCCCGCCCGACACCCCGGAGTTCCGCTGGCTGATGTCGTCGGACGTGTGCAAGCACTGCACGCACGCCGGCTGCCTGGACGTCTGCCCGACTGGTGCGTTGTTCCGCACCGAGTTCGGCACGGTCGTCGTGCAGGACGACGTCTGCAACGGGTGCGGCACCTGCGTGGCCGGGTGCCCGTTCGGCGTGGTCGAACGCCGCAGCGACGGCACCTACGCGACGCCCGCGCAGCGGCCGGGCCGCCCGACCGAGAAGTTCGCCACCGGGGTCGCCCAGAAGTGCACGCTGTGCTACGACCGCCTGGTCGAGGACCAGATCCCGGCGTGCGCGCAGACCTGCCCGACGACGTCGATCAAGTTCGGCGACCACGACGACCTGGTCATCACGGCGCGGGAACGGGTGGCCGCGCTGCGCGCCCAGGGGCTCACGGAGGCCCGCCTCTACGGGGCGAACGAACACGACGGCGTGGGTGGCACCGGATCGATCTTCCTGCTGCTCGACGAGCCCGAGGTCTACGGCCTGCCGCCGGACCCGCGGGTGTGCACGGCCGACCTGCCCCAGATGTTCAAACGAGCCGGCGTGGCCGCGGCGGGCATGTTCGCCGCCGCGGCGCTGGCCTTCTGGAAAGGCCGGTGAAAAGCCCATGAGCACTTCGGAATACGACAGCCTGCGCCCGCCCGAGCCCGTCGGCGGTCGGCGCAAGCGGCAGCGCAGGGGCCGCCGGGGCGGCGGCAGGAGTTTTGATGGTTCCCGCGAGACGCCGATGGTGCCCGAAGCCGAATTCAGCTCCTACTACGGGCGTCCGGTGGTCAAGCCGCCGCCCTGGGAGTCCGAGGTGGCCGCGTACCTGTTCCTGGGCGGCGTCGCGGGCGGCTCCGGCCTGCTGGCGGCCGGCGCGCAGCTCACCGGCCGCACCAGGCTGCGCCGCAACACCCGCCTCACCGGCTTGGCGGCCGTCCTGTTGAGCCTCGTCGCGCTGGTGAAGGACCTGGGCCGGCCCGAGCGGTTCCTGCACATGCTGCGCACGTTCAAGCTCACCTCGCCGATGAACCTCGGCTCGTGGATCCTGACCTCCTTCAGCGCCGGGATCGGGGTGGCCGCCGCGTCCGAGGTCGATCGGATGACGGGGGAGCGACTACCGCTGGGGCCGCTGCGGCCGGTGCTGCGCGCCGCCGAGGGGCCGGCCGGCCTGGAGGCGGCGCTCCTCGCCCCGCCGCTGGCCGTCTACACCGCGGTGCTGCTTTCCGACACGGCGACGCCGACCTGGAACGCCGCCCACGAGGACCTGCCGTTCGTGTTCGTCAGTTCGGCGAGCCTGGCCGCGTCGGGGTTGGCGATGCTCACCACCCCGGTCGACGAGGCCGGCCCGGCCCGCACACTGGCCGTGCTCGGTGTGATCGGTGACCTGGTGGCGACGAGGCTGATGGAGCGCCGGATGGACCCGGTCGCCGCCGAACCGCTGCACCACGGCGCCCCGGGCCGGATGCTGCGGTGGAGCGAACGGCTGGTGATCGCCGGCGGGTTGGGCACGCTGCTCGGGGGCCGCAACCGCGCCGTCGCGGCGGTGTCCGGCCTGGCGCTGGCGACGGCGTCCGCCCTGACCCGTTTCGGCGTGTTCGAGGCTGGGCTGGAATCGGCGCGCCACCCCCGCTACACGATCGAGCCGCAGAAACGCCGGCTGGCGGCGCGCCGCGCGGCGGGCGTCACGGGGGACTCGATCACCACCGCGGGCTGAGCGGCGCGCTAAGGCGCAGGGGCCCCAGGTCGCGAGCGTAACGTCACCGCGATTCTGGGCCCCATTTTTCGCAGTGCCGTTACGCTCGCGAAGGGGGTGGCCCGGCGCGGCGGTTTGCGCCCGGCGGGCCGGGGTAACCATAGCAGCATGACGCATTTTGGCTACACTCTGATGACCGAACAGAGTGGACCCAAAGACCTTGTCCGCCAAGCTGTTTCCGCCGAAGAGCGCGGTTTCGACTTCGAGGTGTGCAGCGACCACTTCTCCCCCTGGCTGACATCGCAGGGGCATGCGCCCAACGCCTGGACCGTGCTGGGCGCGGTGGCGCACGCCACCGAGCGGGTGGACCTCTACACGTATGTGACGTGCCCGACGATGCGGTATCACCCGGCCGTCGTGGCCCAGCAGGCCGCCACCGTGCAGATCCTGTCCGATGGCCGGTTCACGCTCGGCCTCGGTACCGGCGAGAACCTCAACGAGCACATCGTCGGCCGGGGCTGGCCCACCGTCGAGCGCCGGCAGGATATGCTGCGCGAAGCGATCAAGATCATCCGCGAGCTGTTCGGCGGCCAGCTGGTGAACTTCAGCGGCGACTACTTCCAGGTGGACTCCGCACGCTTGTGGGACGTGCCCGAGGTCCCGGTCGGCATCGCGGTGGCGATGGGCGGCGCCAAGGCCATCGACAAATTCGGCCGGCTGGCCGACCACTTCGTTGCGGTCGAGCCGGACGGGGAGCTCGTCGACGCCTGGCACGCCGCGCGGCAGGCCGGCAACCTCGCCGGCGGCGGCCGCGTCGTCGGCCAGATCCCTGTGTGCTGGGACCCCGACCGCGACACCGCGATCCAACGCGCCCATGACCAGTTTCGCTGGTTCGCCGGGGGCTGGAAGGTCAACGCCGACCTGCCGACGCCGGCCGGCTTCGCCGGCGCGACCCAATTCGTCCGCCCCGAAGACGTCGCCGAGTCCATCCCCTGCGGGCCCGACCTCGATGCGATCGTCGAGGCCGTCCGGCCCTACTGGGAGGCCGGATTCACCGACGTGGCGCTGGTCCAGGTCGGCGGGGAATCCCAGGATCTCTTCCTCAAAGAAGCCGCCGAACCTTTGCTTGCCGCACTGCGCAGCGCAGCAAACTGATCCCACGTTTGGGCGGTATCGGCCCGGGTATCCGGCCTCAATCGCGCGTCCACCGAGTACGGGCCGGTGTGGCGCCCGAACGATCTGCAAAGCGGCTGTCCGCCAGCAACTTTGACCGATTTGTGTTCGCCGCAAGGCAAGGAGAGCTGACGATGGGCAATGGAAACCGGTCGCTCACCATCAAGACCGGCCAGTGTCACGTGCACCGCTACATGCGGCCGCTGCTGGACCGGATCCGCAACGGCGACATCGACCCGACCATCATCGTCAGCCACCACCTGACCCTTGATCAGGCGCCGCACGGATACGAGATCTTCAAGAACAAAGAGGACGGCTGCACCAAAGTCATCCTCAATCCGAGTTGACCGGAAGTAAGGAAGGGGAATCGCCATGGCAAATGAATTGCAGGGCAAGAAAGTCGCGATTCTCGCCGCCGATGGCGTCGAGAAGGTGGAACTCGAACAACCCCGTTCGGCGCTCGAGGGAGCGGGCGCCCAGGTCGAGTTGCTTTCGCTGAAGACCGGCGAAATCCAGGCCCGCAACCACGATCTGGAGCCGGCCGGAACCTTCGAAGTCGACCGGGCGGTCTCGGACGCATCGGTCTCCGAATTCGACGGCCTGGTGCTGCCCGGCGGCACCGTCAACCCGGACAAGCTGCGGATGGACAGCTCCGCCGTGTCCTTCGTGCGCGACTTCGCCGCCTCCGGAAAGCCGGTCGCCGCGATTTGTCACGGTCCCTGGACGCTGCTGGAAGCCGGCGTGGCAAAGGGCCGCACGCTCACGTCGTATCCGTCCATCCGCACCGACCTTCGCAACGCCGGGGCGAACGTGGTGGACGAGGAGGTCGTCGTCGACGGCAATCTGATCACCAGTCGATCACCCAAGGACCTCCCCGCGTTTTGCGCGACCATCGTGCAGCAATTAGCACACGCGCCTGCGGGTTAGCCGAAAAGGGCCTTCCCGCACTCCGTTTGAAGCCACCGGTTTGCGGGCATTACACAGGCCAAGCAGTGATCGCCGCGGCGATCCGTCGAAAGGCCAAAGTTGACCACAACATATCCCGGACCCGTTGTTTCTGCTGCCTCGAACGTTTATCAGCCGCAAGATGATTCCCGATTGCTGGTGGGCGTAATGGCAGAAAGCGGACTCATACCGGGCCGGCGTGTTCTCGACTTGTGCACGGGCAGCGGATTTGTCGCGATCGCCGCCGCCGAAATGGGCGCCGCCGGTGTCACGGCCTTCGACATTTGTCCGCAGGCGGTGGGCTGTTCGCGCGGCAACGCCGTCGCCGCCGGCGTGCACGTCGACGTCCGCAACGGCACGTGGAGCGACGCACTGGACTGCGCGCCGTTCGACGTCGTCGTGTCCAACCCGCCGTACGTGCCCGCACCGCCGCACGACGACACGGCGGCGATCCCGGTGAGCGCGGGGCCGTCGTGGGCGTGGAACGCCGGCCCGGACGGGCGGATGGTGCTGGATCCGCTGTGCGAAGCGGCGCCGAAGTTGTTGTGCGACGGCGGAACCCTGCTGTTGGTGCACTCGGCCCTGGCCGGTGTCCAGCAATCGCTGGACGCGCTGAAGTGGGCCGGCATGGACGCGAAAGTCGTTGCGTCGAAATGGATACCGTTCGGCCCCGTGATGACGGCGCGGGCGGCCTGGCTGCAGAGCGGCGGGTTGATACCGCCCGGCCGCCGGGAGGAGGAGCTGATCGTGATCCGGGCGGACAAGCGATGAGCGGCACCCGGGTACAGGTGGTTGTGGGCGGACCGGTGCTGGTGGCCGGCCCGGTGAGCATCGAGATGCCCGACGGGGAGGTCGTCGAATCCGACCGGTTCATGGTGGCCATCTGCACCTGCCGGCGCAGCGACAACTATCCGTTGTGCGACACCAGCCACCGGCGATGCCGGAATCTGTCCCGGCGGACGCCTAGTCCAGCGCCCTCCGCAACGACGTCCGACCCTGCTGCCACGACGCCATAACGGCGTCGGCCAACCGGTTTTCGACCGCGGCATGCGCGCGGATCCCGAACACAACGTCGCGATCGAGCTGTGGCTCCCGGGCGACGAGGTCCCCGACGACATCGATGCGCACCACGTGTTCGTGCACCGCGTCGGCCTCGACGTGCTCGGCGTAGAACTCCACGCACGCGGACGGCGCCCCCATCCGCTGCAGGGCTTGCACCATGCGCCGGGACCCCGGTGGTGACGTGATCTCGGTTGACGCGAAGTGCCCGATGGCGGCGCCGCGCAACTCGCGGTGCAGCCCGAAGAGCGACATCAGGTTCACCGCCGCCAGCGCCTCGGCGGTGACAACGTCCGCATAGGCCAGATACGTCGTGTCGAGGCCCGCGGCCGCCATCAGGTCGGCGAAGAGCTGCTGATGCAACCGGGGGCCCCGCCCGGCGCCGTATTCGTCGAATTCGATTGCCACGAAAGCCGCTTTGGCGACACCCATCAGTCGCGGGATCGCCCACGCGTGGGGATCGCCCTCTTTGAGGTGATACACCGAGCGGTGCACGAAGTATTCGCGCATCTGCTGCCACGTTCCGGTGTCGCGCAAGTAGTACGACGGGCCGGTGCCGTCGGCCGGTTCGACCGAGATGGCCTCCATTTCGGCGGCCGCGGTCTGGTCGTCCGCGATGGGCCCGACGTCGCGGCGCACACCGGCCAGGAAGACGCGTTCCAGTTCGGCGCGCAGGGCCAGCAGCGCCGGATTCCACTCCCAGGCCGGATCCACCCCCGCGAATCCGCGGTAGTGCAGCTCGTAGCACATGCACAGCGCCAGCTGCAGGTCCAGGCCGTAGGGATCCGAATCGCGCACCGACGCGCCGATGCGCGTCAGGTGGTCATGCGACGGCGGCCCCGTCAGGGCGCGACGAACCGCTGTCGACAACGGGCCGTGTGCCGCAGGCAGGACGGGTTCAGTCGAGATCGATGCGCGGGTCACGCCCACGACTACCCGCAATCCAGGGGCCACAAACGGTGCGGTGCCACCCCTAGCCGGCCTCGGCCGGCAGGCGAAAGGTGAGGTCGACGGCGGTTCCGTCGGGGCCGTGATCGAGCTCCAGCGTGCTGCTGAGCGCCCTCATCAGCATTAGGCCCCGCCCGCCGTTGCCGGGGTTGACGGCCGGTTCCTTCCAGGAGCCGTGGTCGGTGACCCGGGCGCGGATTTTCCCGTCCGCGAGTTCGACGTCGAGCGACATCGTGCCCGGCGGCTGCCCGGAGTATGCGTGCTCGACGCAGTTCGTGCAGGCCTCGTTGGCGACCAGCACGATGTCGGCGGCCAGTTCGTCCGGCAGGCCCGCGGCGCGCAGCCAGTCGGCCAACCTGTGCCGAATGCCGGCCAATTGGTCTGCCCTGGCCTCAATTTCGATGCGAAGCGGGGATTGCCGGTACCGATAGATCACCATGGCCACGTCGTCGTCATACCCCGAAGCGGGAGCCAACTCACGCAACACCGCATCGGCGACGGAATCCAACGGCAACGTCGTCGTCTTCGCCAGAACCGCCGCCGCCCGATTGATCCCGTCGTCGATGGACTCGTGCTTGCGCTCGACCAGCCCGTCGGTGAACAGCATCAGGGTCGAGCCGGGCGGCAGCACCCGGCTGGCCTGCGGGCGGGGCTCCGTGCGACGAACCGCCAGCGGCACCGACGAGGCGTCGGTCAGCATCATCACCGTGCCGGGCTCCGAGCCGACGAGCACGGCGGGCATGTGACCGGCGTTGCTGTACTGCAGGACCCCGGATTCGGTGTCCAGGATCGCCAGGAACACGGTGGTGCAGTACGCATTCGGGATGAGCGACGCCGCCGAGTCGAGCTGCTCGAGCAAGAGCGCGGGCTCGGCCCCATTGATCAACAGCGCCCGCGCCGAACTGCGGAGCTGCCCCATGACCGCCGCCGCCGGCAGGCCGCGGCCCACGCAGTCACCCACGACGATGCCGATGCGGTGATCGCCGATCGGGAGCACGTCATACCAATCGCCGCCGATTTCCAGGGGTGGGACGGCGGGCTCGTAGCGCACGGCGAAGCCCGGCGGCGGTTCCATGGTCGGCAGCAGGGCGCGCTGCAACGTCAGCGACGTCTCGCGGGCGCTCTCGAACTGGCGGACGTGTTGCATGGCCAGGCTGAGGTGACCGATGAGGACCGTGATCAGCAGCCGGTCTTCGGCGCTGACCCAGCGCGGTGAGCGCAGCTCCAGCCACAGGGCCACGTCGCCCGCGCCGGAGAGCACCGCCACCAATCCCTGGGCCTTGCCGGGGCTGTCGGGTCGCTCGACCGTCTTGGCGGTCAGCGGCAGCTGGTGGCGCGCGTCCTCGAAGGTGTGACGCAGCCAGGGATCCAGCGTGCGCCAGGAGGTCTCGGACGGTTCGCCGGCGACCTGGACGGTCGGTTCTCCCCCGGTGGCCGGCCAGGAGATCGCGATCACCCGTTGCACGTCGATCGCCGCGGTGCACTCGGCGAGCGTGATGGACAGCAGCTCGTCCACGCTCTTGGCCACCGCCACCGCCGTGGCCAGACGCAGGACCGCGCTTTCCCGCGCGGCGAAGGCCCGCTCGGCGGTGATGTCCCGGATCGTTCCCACGAAGACGTCCTGGTCGCTGCCGCTGCCCTGGACCGCGTTGATGCTCACCGTCACCCAGACCAGATGCCCGTCGCGATGGCGGATCGGCGTCTCGTACGCGGTGCTGCCGATGCTGCGCACGAGCGCCTGCTGTTGGGTGGCGCCCTGTTGGTCGACCAACCACGGATGCGGCCACCGGTACGGCAGGTCCTCGGCGGGGTAGCCGAGGGTCTCGATGAGGGCGGTGTTCATCTCGACCACGGAGCCCTCGTGGGCGGCGACGAAAAAGCCCTCCTGCAACGAATTCACCAGCGCGGTGCGGAATTTGTCGCGGTCGGCCAGCCCCTCGGCGCGGGCGCGCTCGCGCGCGTAGCGCCTGGTGCCGTCCAGGAAGCCGCGGGTGGCGATGTCGAGGGGCACCAGCATCTGCAGCAGGAACTCCAGCGCGATCGGTGCGTCGATCTGGATGTCCTTGGCCAGTTCGAGGATCAGCTCGACGTGGCGCTCGATGATGCCCAGCAGGCTGACGTCTTCTTGCAACGCCCGGCGCCCGAGCTCATACGCGACAGCCAGGCTGTCCTCGTCGCGCGCCTCCATATAGGCACGCAACGCCGCGGCGTACCGGGCGTGGAAGTCGTCGTCGCTCATGTCGAGGCTCCCCGGTGCCGGGCGGTCAGCACCATGGCGTCGTCGGTTTCCTTCGCGTCCTTGCCGAGAAGCTCCTCAGCGATGGCGACGGCGGGCGCGGCGAAGTCGATGTGGTCCAGGTAGTCTTCGGCGATTCCGTCGGTGCTCATCACGAGCAGGTCGCCCGGACGCATCGAAATCACTTGCGCGGGCCTGATTTCCGGTATGCGATAGCCGACGATGCCCGCGGTCAGCCGCGCACTGGACCTCACCTGGATGCCGGTGGGGGCCTTGGCCACCAGGTCGGCGGTCACGTTGCCGACGCCCGTCCACGTCAGCGTGTTGGCCGCGAAGTCGACCCGCGCCAGGGTCATCGCGACGCCTCGGGTCCCGGCGAGCAGCCGGTGACAGAGCTGGATCAACACCTCGATCCGCTCACCGCTGGAGCGTTTGACCGCTTCGACGGCCCGCAGCGCCGCGGTCGCGGCCTCCGGACCGTGGCCGAGGCCGTCCACCACGCCGAACAGGGCGGCCTCGCCGCCGACGTCGACCGCGATGCCCCGATCCCCGGAGGTGAACTCACTGGGCAGGGGACGACCCGCCCGCGCCCACTCGATCGGCCCGAAGCGGCCGTTCTCACGCATGGGGCGGAACCCATTTCCACATCTCGACGACCGTCCCCCGGCCGAGCGCGGATTCCACGAACAACCTGTCCATCAGTCGTCGCGAGCCGGGCAGGCCCATGCCGAGCCCGCGCCCGGTCGAATACCCGTCCTCCATCGCCCGCTCGATGTCGGCGATGCCCGGTCCCTGATCCTCCGCGCGCACCACCAGGGCCTTGCGGCCCTCCCGGTCGGCGACGAAGACCCTGACCACGCCGCGACCGGCGTAGCTGGTGATGTTTCGCGCGATCTCGGAGATCGCCGTGGCGATCATCGTGACGTCGGTGAGCGAGAATCCCAGGTCGAGTGCGAGTTGATGTCCGGCTTTGCGGGCTTCGACGATGTCGTCAGAATTGTCGATGTCGACGACGATGTCAGTCTCCACCGTCGCGCCCGATCGCCGGTTTCCGCTGCGCCAGTTGGCGATTCAGCAGGGCCAGGCCCTCCTCGAGGTCCAGCGCCGTATTCATGTCGTCGAACGCCAGGCCCAGCTGAACCATCGCGAAGGCCACCTCGGGCTGCAGGCCGACGATCACCGTGTCCGCGCCGCGCAGCCGCGTCATGTGGGCGATCGTCCGCAGCGACCGGGCCGCGAAGGAGTCCATCACGTCGATGGCGGTGACGTCGACGATGATGCCCTGCGCGCGGAACCGGCTGACCCGCTCCATGAGGTCATAGCGAAGCCGCTCGGCGTCGGAGTCGCTGAGCGCGGCCTGCACCGAGGCGATGAGGATCGCACCCTGTTTCAGGATCGGTACCGGCATGGGGCGCTCGTGTTCCTCTTTTTATCCGGTCTGCTCGCCGGTGCGGGTGACCTCGTAGCCCAGCAGCCGCTCGGCTTCCTCGATGCCGCCCTGCAGGTCGCCGACGGCGTTCATCTTCGACAGGTCCAGGCCGATCGTCACCAGCGTCAGGGCGATTTCGGAGGACAGGCCGGTGATGATGACGCTGGCGCCCATCAACCCCGACGCGTCGACCGTCTGCACCAGGTGGTTGGCCACCGTGGAGTCGATGGTGGGCACACCGGTGATGTCGATGACCACCACCTTCGCGCGGTTGGCGCGGATGGCTCTCAGCAGCTGTTCGGTGACCTGGCGGGCGCGCTGGGAATCGAGCACACCGATGATCGGCAGAATCAGCAGCTGTTCACGCACCTGCAGCACCGGCGTGGACAGCTCGCGAATCGCCTCCTGCTGCTGGCGGATGATGCGCTCGCGCTCCTGGACGAAGCTGACCGCCACGGTGTTGGCGATGCGGTTGGCCGCCGGTTCGTACGCGTCCAGAACCCGGTTGAGCATGTCGAATTCCGTCTGGTACTTCTCGAACAACGAACGTGCGAGCACGTCGCGCAGCAGCAGCACGATGCCGACGACCTCGTCCGTTTCCACGCCCCGCGGAATGATGCGCTCCGACAGGTCGCGCGCGTAGGCCTGCAGCGCCTCGACGCTACCGGTCTCGAGCACCTCCACGTAGTTGTCGTAGACGGCCGTCGCCTCGGAGAACAGCTCCTCCGGCGTCATCGCGGTGAGCAGTTCGGCCTCGGTGATCCGGCGCGCCCACTCCTCGCGCAGGACGGTGCGGTTCTGCCGCAGGTGCTGGACGAGCTGGGGTAACAGGCCCTCGCTGGAAATACCGACTGCCTGCACGGTGGCGCCCGCGCCGCTGAACTCCGCCGGCGAATCTGACATGTGGCCTCCCAGGTGCCGGTCCGCGCCCCGCCGTGTGCAGGCTCGATTTTGCGAGACTAGCCTGGGTTGCCGCGGGGCAGGTGTTGAGGGCATATTCTTCTCGCAGTCCGCAACGCAGGCTAGGCTTGCACCACACCCTGAAGCCCGGGACAAAGGATTGCCATTGTCAGCTCCTGATTCGATTACCACGTTGGTTGAGGACCACGATGGGGTGTCGGTGGTCAGTGTCAGCGGCGAAATCGATTTGGTCACGGCTCCGGCCCTGGAACAGGCCATCGGCGCGGTGGTTGCGGATAACCCGGCGGCGTTGGTGATCGATCTTTCCGCGGTGGAGTTTCTCGGTTCGGTGGGGCTGAAGATCCTGGCGGCGACCTACGAGAAGCTGGGCACGGCGACGGGGTTCGGCGTGGTCGCACGCGGTCCGGCGACCAGGAGGCCCATTCATTTGACCGGCCTGGACAAGACCTTCCCGCTGTACCCGACGCTGGACGACGCGCTGACCGCGGTGCGCGACGACAACATCAACCGCTAGGCGCGTGGCGCGGCCGGGATGGCCTGCGCGCGAAGGCATTTGGGTAAAATCGCCGAATCGGCGCTGCCGCACGCGCCAGGTGCGATGATCAGCGCTATGGACGTCGACAATCCGCAAGGCGACCAGCGGTGGGACAGTCGCGAGCGTGGCGAGACCGAAATCCAACGGCTGGACCGCAATTGGAACAGCCTGCTGCAGGAGCTGCGCGTGGTGCAGACCGGTGTGCAGCTGCTCACCGGTTTCCTGTTGACGCTGCCGTTCCAGCAGCGGTTCGACGTCCTGGCCCCGGCGATGCGCAACCTCTATCTCGCGACGGTGGGCTGCTCGGTGGGGGCAACCGTGCTGTTGATCGCCCCGGTCGGCATGCATCGGCTGTTGTTCCGGCGCCATCGTCTGCAGGTGCTGGTGTCCGCCGCGCACCGCTGTGCGTACGCCGGGCTGGGCCTCCTGGGCCTGGCGCTGACCGGGGTGACTGTCGTCGTCTTCACCGCGGTGGCCGGCACCAGCCCGGGCGTCGTCGCCGGCGCGTGCGCGCTGACGCTGTTCACCTTGTTCTGGTGGCTACTGCCGCTGCTGCTCCGCACCCGCGGCATGTAGCGCGAGTTCGGCGATGCGAGTCGAGTCCAGGTGCTCGAGCAGGTCCTGCGGGTCGGCGAAGATCGGTGACGCGCCCGCCGCCTGCAGCTCCTCGCGGGCGACGCCGCCGCTGAGCAGGCCGATGCACGGCAATCCGGCGCCCGCCGCGGCGTGCGCGTCCCAGACCGCGTCCCCGATGAACACGGCATGGCCGGCGTCGGCCCCCGCCCGGTCCAGCGCGACCTGCACGATGCCGGGTTCGGGTTTGGCGGTGTCGACGTCGCGCGACGACGTCGTTGCGGAGATCACGTCCTCGCAGTCGAGGACCTTGCGCAAGATCTCCAGTTCGTCGTCGGGTGCCGAGGTGGCCAGCACGACCTGCAGGCCGAGCTCGGCGACCCGGCGCAGCAGCGCCCGGGCACCGGGCAGCGGCGCGAGCAGCGGGGTGCATTCCCGGTAGTAGCGGCTGTGCCCGTCGCTGAGCCGCTCCTGGACCTCGTCCGGGGCGTCCCGGGACAGCGTGCGCACCAGGGTGGAACCGTCCATGCCGATGCAGCGGTGGATCTGCCAGGCGGCCACGGGCAGACCCTCGGCGCCGAAGGCGCGCTGCCACGCGTAGACGTGCAGATAGTTGGAGTCGACCAGGCTTCCGTCGACGTCGAAGAGAACGGCGGGTTTCATCTGCGCGGCATACCCAGGCCGGAGCCGGCTGACACCGGCGCGCGGAGTCGTTTGGGTCCGGGGGCGGCGGGTAACCGGCGTGGGTGAGCGGTTGCGGCTCCTTTGCCGCGGGATGGCCGGCTCGGCCGGCGGTCGAGCGGCGAACCGCGGTGCCACACGAATCACATTGGAGCGCAATCTTTCTCACGAGGAGTACAGGTGAATTACCACAACGGCGACCCGGTCGATCACCATCGGACCGCCCGCCGGCACGCCGGCGAAACCCTCACCTACGGCGCGAACGCCCCCGGTTTGGCCGGCTCGGCCGTAGCGGTGGTTGCCCTCATCGTCGGCTTGTTCGCCTTGGCGACCGGTCATTTGGCCGCGGGCGTGACGGCCGTGATCCTGGCCGTCGTGCTCGGCGCGGCGAGCGCCGTGTGGTTGCTGCGCGCACATCGCAGGGTGCGCGACGCCGAACTTGCCTGGCACGCCACGCATTCCGACAAGCCCGCCCCGCCGCCGAGCGGTTGACCGGTGTGAGCTAACGAACACCGGTTGGCGCGCTGCCACCGGGTCCGGCGTTTATTTGTTGCCATGACCGGGTAGAAGCGGATTATGGTCGCGCCCGTTTCATTGCGAGCAGCAAACTACCCGGTCGAGTACGGGCGGGATTTTGCGCTGCTCGGACTCGCCGCCGTGGGGGTCTGGGCGGTGAGCTTGGCGATCGGCCTGTTCGAGCTGTTGATCGGCCACGAGGGAATCGGCATCGCGGCGCTGATCGTGTCCGTGGTCGCGCCGTGGCTGGGCTTGGCGCTGGCGCATTACCCCGCGGTGGCCCGGCGCATGCGGCGGCTCAAGGTCCGCCGGCGCAACTTTTTGCAGCCGATCGGTGTAACGCGCGCCTGAATGGGGTACGTCCTGCGCCACGGGTGAGTACAGGAAAGTGCGTCAGCCCGGGTTCATCAGCAGGAAGGAACCGCCATGCCGACCGCAAGCGACTATGACGCACGCCGCGCCTCCGACTCCGACACCCAGGACAAGTCCGCCATCGGCGAATTGGCGCCGACCCTGCACGGACCCGCCACCGCGGTGGTCGACGAGGACCCCAACGATGTGCACTTCTTCGAGCTGCCCGGCGCGGATTTGTCCGGCGAAGAGCTGTCGGTGACCGTGATCCCCCAACGGTCCGACGAATTCACGTGCTCGAGCTGTTTCCTGGTGCAACACCGTAGCCGGTTGCGCAGCTCGAACGCGGGCCTGTCGATCTGCGCCGACTGCGCCTGACATCGGCACTGCCGCTGGGGAAGTGGTTGCCGCACAATCGATTCAGGTCTGCGCCCATTCGCGGTCGCACACGGCGCACCGCCGGGTGACCATCGCCCAGGCCGGTTCGTCCGGGGCCGGCTCGCGGATCAGATGGGCCGACGTGTCGCCGCAGCCGGGGCACGCGCAGATGGCGCGGTAGGGCTCCACGGGCTGGCCCGCCATCAGCTGTAGGTTCTCCGCGCGCGAGAACGGCACGATCACCAACGGCTCGGGCGGCGGAGGCGAGTGCGGTTTGTCGAACCAAAGCAGGCCACAGGTCACCGTCGCCACCGCGGTGAAGATGGCCAAGATCATCGTCGGGATGTCCCACGGCCAGTTCGGCGGGAGGGGCGTCACCACCAGAATGACCAGCACCGCAGAGATCAGGGCGCCGATGATGGTGCCCGGTTTCGCGAACCGGTAGCCGCCGACGTTGAGCGCTTCCCACGTCCGGATCTCCTGCTGCCGCTGCGCGACCTCGGCCAGGGTCGGGTGTCCGCGGCCGCCGCTGCCCGCCACGGGATCAGCAAATGTCCTGACCCGTTGGCCGGGCCCACGCGGGTGGCCCTGCGCGGGCGACGGGCTTGCCAGCGCCATGCGCGCAGAGCTTAATGGCAAACCCGCGACGCCGCAGTGTCAGACGCCGGTGCCGGCCGGCGTACCAGCTAACACCATTGAGTCGGGGTGGCGGGATTTGAACCCACGGCCTCTTCGTCCCGAACGAAGCGCGCTACCAAGCTGCGCCACACCCCGCTTGAAGCTCCGACAGCCTATCGCACCGGCCCAGCGGCTGGCCAAATCGCGGCGTGGCGGGTCACGGCCACCGGCAGGAGCGCTCGAACTCCGTCAACGCCTCGGCGGGGCCACTCGGATCGAGTCCCTGCGCGCTGACCCACTCGTCGTTGAAGTAGGTGTCCTGGTAGCGGTCGCCGCTGTCGGCGAGCAGCGTGACCACCGAACCGCCGCGGCCCTCGGCGACCATCTCGGCGAGCAGCCCGAACGCGCCCCACACGTTGGTGCCCGTCGAGGGCCCCACCCGGCGCCCCAGGACGGCGCTGACGTGGCGGGCGGCGGCGACGGACGCCGCGTCGGGGACCAAGACCATGCGGTCGACCACGTCGGCCAGGAACGACGGCTCGACCCGTGGCCGGCCGATGCCCTCGATGCGAGAGGACTCGGACACCACGACGTCGTAGCGGCCCTCGGCGTAGGCGGGAAAGAACGCGGAGTTCTCCGGGTCGACGACGCACAGCCGGGTGGCGTGCCGCCGGTAGCGGATGTAGCGGCCGATCGTCGCGCTGGTGCCGCCGGTGCCCGCACCGACCACGATCCATTCCGGGACCGGATGCGCCTCCTCGGCCATCTGGTCGAAGATCGACTCGGCGATGTTGTTGTTGCCCCGCCAGTCGGTGGCGCGTTCGGCATTGGTGAACTGGTCCAGGTAATGCCCACCGGTGTCGCGGGCGACCCGCTCGGCCTCGGCGTACACCTCGGAGGAGTCGCGCACGAAATGGCAACGGCCGCCTTGGGCTTCGATCAGCGCCACCTTGGACGAGCTGGTGGACGCCGGCATCACGGCCACGAACGGCAGGCCCAGGAGCGCGGCGAAGTAGGCCTCCGACACCGCGGTGGAGCCCGACGAGGCCTCGACCACGGTGGTGCCCTCGTTGATCCACCCGTTGCACAGCGCATACAGGAACAACGACCGCGCCAGCCGGTGCTTGAGGCTGCCGGTGATGTGCGTGGTCTCGTCCTTGAGGTAGAGCGCCACATCGACATCGCCGCCGACACCGCTGCGATCCTGGCCCCACGCCGACGGCAGCGGGTAGCGCAGCAGGTGGGTGTCGGCGCTGCGGCGGGCGTCGGCGTGGATCAGCCGGACCGCGTCGTCCGTCCAGCACCGCGAGCGGCTGCGGACCGCGATCCGGGTCCGCTGGCTCAACGCACCGAAACTGTTGGCTGCGAACGGCTCAGGTCGCTGGCCGAGTCGCGTCCGCCCATCGGGGTGGCGATCAAGGTCAGCAGCGTGGCCTCGGGCCGGCAGCAGAAGCGCACCGGCGCGAACGGCGAGGTGCCGATCCCGGCGGAGACATGCAGCTGCATGTGCGCGCCCCAGCGGGACGGGCCCTTCGCGCGCGACCGGTCCAGGCCGCAGTTGGTGACCAGGGCGCCGTAGAGCGGCAGGCAGACCTGGCCGCCGTGGGTGTGTCCGGCCATCACCAGCTGGTAGCCGTCGGCGGCGAAGCGGTCCAGCACCCGCGGCTCCGGGGAATGGGTCAGCCCGAGCCGCAGGTTCGCGGCCGGGCTGGCCGGTCCGGCGATCGTGTCGTAGCGGTCCCGGTCGATGTGCGGGTCGTCGACGCCGGCGGCGGCGACGTGCAGGCCGGCCACCTCGAACTCGCGCCGCGTGTGGGTCAGGTCGAGCCAGCCGCGCTCGGTGAAGGCCGCCCGCAGGTCCTGCCAGGGCAGCGGCTCACCGTGGACCCGGTGCGACGGGTTGGTCAGATAGTTCAGCGGGTTCTTCAGGCGCGGCCCGAAGTAGTCGTTGCTGCCGAACACGAAGACACCCGGCCGCGACAGCAGGTCCCCGAGGGCCTGCACCACCGCGGGCACCGCCTTGGGGTGCGCCAGGTTGTCGCCGGTGTTGACCACCAGGTCGGGTTCCCAGTTGCTCAGCTCGCGCAGCCAGGCCTGTTTGCGGCGCTGGTCGGGCAGCATGTGCAGATCGCTGATGTGCAGCACCCGCAGCGGCGTGGAGCCCGGCGTCAGGACGGGCATGGTTATCTCGCGCAGGACGAAGGCGTTGCGCTCGACGACGGCGGCATAACCGATGCCGACGACGGCAGAACCGAGCGCGGCGGCACCGGCGCGTATCAGCGTGGGCAGAACATCAGCCATGCTGGCAGCCTACTGCCGGTTGCGCTTTGGCAACGCAATGCTTGCGCGGCGAGCATGAAATGGTGGGCTGTGCCGGTCTACGGCGGCGGCTGCCCCGGGGCCGGCGGAGGCGGCGGCGCCAGCAGCGGAATGGTGATCGGGGGCAGTCCCGGGATCTCCACCACCTGCGAGCCGACCGGCGGTGGCGCGCCCTCCGGCGGCGGTGGGGGAGCCGGCGGGATGCCGTTGCTGACCTGAATGGTGATGATGGACCCGGGGATCGTCGCACCGCTCGGCGTCGTTCCGACCACCTCGCCCTGCTTGGCGGTGCTGTTGACGAAGTTGTTCTGGTCGGCGACCTGGAAGCCCGCCTCCTTGAGGCGCGAGCGTGCCGCGTCGATGTCCAGGCCGGCGACGCTGGGCACCCGTGAGCCGGGCGACCCGTCGACGTAGCGCGGATCGGTGGGCGGCAACTGCACCGGCCCGAAGTTGGTGGCGATCGGCTTCATCGCCGTGAACCAGGTGCGGGCCGGCTCGTTACCGCCGTAGAGGTCGCCCTCGCCGCAATGGCGCAGCGGCGACGAGCACAGGTCCGTCGGCGTCGTGGAGTCGTCATAGATGTAGTTGGCCGCCGCGTAGTGGTTGGTGAACCCGACGAAGCCGGAGGAGCGGTGCGCCTCGGTGGTGCCCGTCTTGCCGGACACCGGCAGGTTCCAGCCCGCGGCGGAGGCCGAACCGGCCGCCGTGCCGCCGCCGAGTGCGTCCTTGCTCATGGCGTTGGCCAGGGTGTTCGCCAGCCCTTCGGGCACCACCTGATCGCAGGTCTCGGTGGTCACCGCGACCTCGTTGCCGTGCCGGTCGATCAGTTTGTCGATCGGATTCGGCGGGCACCAGGTGCCGCCGGAGGCCAGCGTGGCCGCGACGTTGGACAGCTCCAGCGCGTTGACCTCGATCGGGCCCAGGGTGAACGACCCGATGTTCTGCCGTTTGACGAAGTCGGCCAGGCTTTCGTTGCTGTCGGGGTTGTAGTCGCGCGCGGTGCCGGGGTCGGCGTAGGACCGCAGTCCGAGCTTGATCGCCATGTCCACCGTGCGGGTCACCCCGACCTGCTGGATCAGCTTGGCGAACGCGGTGTTGGGCGAGGTGGCCAGCGCCTCGGTCACGTTCATCGACCCGCGGTAGTTGCCCGCGTTGACCACGCACCAGGTGTCCTTGGGGCAGCCCTTGGCGCCGCCGCTGCCCATGCCCTTGGCCTGGAAGCGCGCCGGCACCTCGAGCGTGGCGTTGGTGCCCATGCCCATGTCCAGGGCGGCGGCCGTGGTGAAGATCTTGAAGACCGACCCCGCGCCGTCGCCGACCAACGAGAAGGGCTGCGGCCGCATGGTTTCGCCGGCGTCGAGGTTCAGGCCGTAGGTGCGGTTACTGGCCATCGCCATCACCTTGTGCGACGTCTTTCCGGGCTGGATCACGCTCATCACGCTGGAGATGCCCGGCAGCGTCGGGCTGGCGAACTGGTCGATGGCCGACTTGACCGGGATCTGCACGTCGGGGTCCAGCGTGGTCTTGATCAGGTAGCCGCCCCGGGCCACCTGGTCTTTGCTGATCCCGGCGCGGGACAGGTACTCCTGGACGTAGTCGCAGAAGAACGCGCGGTCGCCGGCCGCGATGCAGCCGCGCGGCAGTTCGTTGGGCTGCGGCAGCACGCCCAGCGGGGTGGCCTTGGCGGCGCGCAGCGCGTCGGCCTCCTGCGGGATGTTCTCGATCATGGTGTCCAGCACCAGGTTTCGCCGGGCCAGCGCGCCCTCGGGGTTGGTGTAGGGGTTGAGCGCGCTGGTCGACTGCACCATGCCCGCCAGCAGCGCCGCCTGCTGCCAGTTGAGATCGGATGCGTTGATGCCGAAGTAGGTCTGGGCCGCGTCCTGCACGCCGAACGAACCGTTGCCGAAGGACACCAGGTTCAGGTAGCGGGTCAGGATCTCGGGTTTGGTGAAGGTCTTGTCCAGGGTGAGCGCCATCCGGATCTCGCGCAGCTTGCGCGCCGGGGTGGTCTCCACGGCGGCGCGCTTCTCGGCGTCGGTTTTGGCCGTCACCAGCAACTGGTAGTTCTTGATGTACTGCTGCTCGATGGTCGAACCGCCCCGGGTGTCGACGTCGCCGCGCGCGTAGCCCGCCAACCCGGTCAGCGTGCCCTTCCAGTCCACCCCGTTGTGGTCGGCGAACCGCTTGTCCTCGATGGACACGATCGCCAGCTTCATCGTGTTGGCGATCTTGTCGCTGGGCACCTCGAACCGGCGCTGGGAGTACAGCCAGGCGATGGTGTTGCCCTTGGCGTCGACCATCGTCGACACCGCGGGTATCTCGCCCTCGAGGAGTTGGGCCGAGCCGTTGGCGACGACTTCGGAGGCGCGGTTGGACATCAGCCCCAGGCCGCCCGCGAACGGAAACATCAGGGCCGTGGCGACAACACCGGCCAGCAAGCAGTACCCCGCAAGCTTGAGGATGGTGAGGATGGCCGGGGGGCGGTCTGACATGGCTACTACAGTAGCGGCCCCCAGTCACGCCGCCACGCTGCGAGTTCGTCCACTTTGCGCCCCGTCATCGACGGGTGCTTTACGCGCGGGGCCGCGATAAAATTGTCGCCTGCGTCAGCGGAGGCTCCCGCCGACGTGTGCAAGATCACTTCTTCGCCTATGGTTCTGAGGCGAGACGGCACGCCCGTCCCAAAAAAAGCGTTATCGGACTGTTGCGCAATTGGCAGCTGACCACCTAACTTAGACACACGGTGAGATTCAGGTAACACCGATGTACACAGTGTGGCGTAGATCGCAGGTCAGGATCTGCACCTGAGGAGGGCGGTCGCGAAGGCGGCCGGTAGGGAAGGGACCAGCTCGTGTCAGGAACACGGCCTGCGGCGCGTAGGACAAACATTGCGGCCGCTCAAGGGGTACTCCGCAGCGTTGATGCCGAAGAACGGATCGCCTGGGTTTCCAAAGCACTGTGCCGGACCACGGACCCGGACGAGCTCTTCGTCCGGGGAGCCGCCCAACGTAAAGCCGCCGTCATCTGCCGGCACTGCCCGGTCATGCAGGAGTGCGGCGCGGACGCGCTGGACAACAAAGTCGAGTTCGGCGTCTGGGGCGGCATGACCGAACGTCAGCGTCGCGCCCTGCTCAAGCAGCACCCCGAGGTGGTGTCCTGGGCGGACTTCTTCGACAAGAGGAGAACCCGCAGCGCCGGCTGAGCCACGGGTTCGACCGGGTGTCTCAGCGGACCGCCGCGTCTCCGGTGGAAGTGATCTGATCGGCCAGCGCGCGCAACGCTTCCAGGTCCGACACGTCGAACGGCAGCGAGGGCACCCCGACCACCGGCACGTGGGGATTGGCCCCGGTGAAGCGTGACAGCAACCTGATCTCCCGCTTGGCGGTCTGCGCGCGATCGGCATGAATGCTCAGCACGGCCGCGGCCAACGAGGCCGCCTCGGAATCCGGTTCGGCCTCCAGGGTCTCGGCTCCGTCGATGGCCCGCTCGGCGGGTAACGAACACAACGTCGGGTGGGTGCGATTCAAGACCAGCCCGGCGAGCGGCATGCCCTCCTGGGACAACCGGTCGACGAAGAAGGAGGCCTCGCGCAGCGCGTCGGGCTCGGCCGCCGACACCACGACGAACTGGGTGCCGCGCCGCTTCAGCAGCGCGTAGGTGCGGTCGGCCTTCTCCCGGAAGCCGCCGAAGGTCGCGTCCAGCGACTGCACGAACGCCGCCGCATCGCTCAACATCTGCGAGCCCAGTACGGTGGATATCGCCTTCATCGCCAAACCCATTGCGCCCGTGACCAATCGGCCGATGCCCCGACCGGGCGCGAGCAGCAGCCGCCACAACCGGCTGTCCATGAAGCTGCCCAGTCGTTTCGGCGCGTCCAGGAAGTCCAGCGCGTTGCGCGAGGGCGGCGTGTCCACCACCACCAGGTCCCAGCGGTCCTCGGCCAGCAGTTGACCGAGCTTCTCCATCGCCATGTACTCCTGCGTGCCGGCGAGCGAGCTGGCGACGGTCTGATAGAACTGGTTGTCCAGAATCGATTGCGCCCGGCCGTTTCCGGAGTACTGGAGCACCATCTCGTCGAACGTGCGGCGCATGTCGAGCATCATCGCGTGCAGCTCGCCGGGCACCTCGGGCGCCAGCGGCACCTGCTGGGGGGTGTTGCCCAGGTCGTTGACTCCCAGCGCTTGCGCCAGCCGCTTGGCCGGGTCGATCGTCAATACGCAGACGTTGCGGCCGTATTCGGCCGCGCGTAAGGCCATGGCGGCCGCGGTGGTGGTCTTGCCCACCCCGCCGGCGCCGCAGCACACCACCACCCGGTTGGTCGTGTCGGCCAGGATGGCCGCCATGTCAAGCCTATTCGGTGCGGTAATCATCGAACCCCCTGCTGGGCAAGCGATTCCGAAAGCTCGTAGAGGCTTCCCAGGTCGACGCCGTCGGAGATGGCGGGCAGTTCCAGCCGCGGCACCTTCAGCGCATCCAGCTGCTGTGCGATCTCGGCGCGCGCGGCGATCACGGTCGCATGCTCGATGGTTTCGGTCAGCAGACCGGCAAAGTCGGTGTCGTTCAGCTTGATCCCGGCCATCTCCAATCCCGCCCGCAGTGAGTCGGCGTCGACGTGTCCCTCGGCGGCCTTGGCCAGATCGGCGGGCTGCAGGTGGCAGGGGATGTTGCGATTGACGATCACGCTGCCGATCGGCAGCTCCATCTCGGCGAGTTCCTCGATGGCTTCCAGCGTCTCCTGCACCGGCAGCGCTTCCAGCAGGGTGACCAGATGGATGGCGGTCTGCTCGGAGTGCAACAACTTGACCACTCCCTCGGCCTGCCCGTGCACCGGGCCGCCCTTGGCCAGATCCGACACGGCCTTGGTGACGTCCAGGAAGCGGGCGATCCGCCCCGTCGGTGGGGCGTCGACGACCACCGCGTCGTAGACCGGGAGCCGGTTTTTATCGACGCGCACCACCGATTCCTTGATCTTTCCGGTGAGCAGCACGTCGCGCAGCCCGGGCGCGATCGTCGTCGCGAACTCGATCGCGCCGATGCGGCGCATCGCCCGCCCGGCGATGCCGAGGTTGTAGAACATGTCCAGGTATTCCAGGAACGCCGCCTCGATGTCGATCGCCAGGGCGTTGACCTGGCCGCCGCGCTCGGCGGTGGCGATCTTGACTTCCTGGTAGGGCAGCGGCGGAACGTCGAAGAGCTGCGCAATGCCTTGGCGCCCTTCGACTTCCACGAGGAGCACCTTGCGGCCTCCGGCTGCCAGGGTCAGCGCCAGTGCGGCTGCGATCGTCGACTTGCCCGTCCCGCCTTTGCCGGTGACGAAATGCAGGCGGGCTTTTGACAGCCGCGCCGGCCAGCCGACGGCGCTACCGCCGCTCGATGTGTTTGCCACCTTCGCATGCTAGCCCGGCCGGCGCCCGGGCCACGGGCAGGCCAGAGCCGTTCACATCCGACCGATAAGCTCGCGCCATGAGCCAACCGACCGCATGGGAATACGTCACCGTCCCGCTCCTGACGCACGCCACCAAACAGATTCTCGACCAGTGGGGTGCCGACGGCTGGGAACTGGTGTCCGTCCTGCCCGGTCCCACCGGTGAGCAACACGTCGCGTATCTGAAGCGCCCCAAGTAGATGACCGCGTCGGACCGGCTCGCGCGACTCGGCGTCGCGCTTCCCGAGGTGGTGGCGCCGCTGGCCGCCTACGTGCCCGCGGTGCGCACGGGTGACCTGGTCTACACCGCGGGCCAGCTGCCGATGCAGGCCGGGCAGCTGGCCGGCACCGGCAAGGTCGGGGCGCAGGTCAGCCCCGAAGAGGGCAAGGCGATGGCGCGGATCTGCGCGCTCAACGCCCTGGCGGCCGTCGATTCGCTCGTGGGCATCGACGCGGTGACCCGGGTGGTCAAGGTCGTCGGGTTCGTCGCCTCCGCCCCGGGTTTCAACGGTCAGCCCGCCGTCATCAACGGGGCTTCCGAGCTGCTGGCCGAGGTGTTCGGCGATGACGGCGCACACGCGCGGTCGGCGGTCGGCGTGTCCGAGCTGCCGCTGGATGCGCCGGTGGAGGTCGAGCTGATCGTGGAGGTCGGCTCACGACCGTGACCGCCGCACCCGAGTCGCTGAGCCATCCCGCCTACGGCAGGCTGCGGGCGGTCACCGACACCGCCTCGGTCCTGTTGGCCGACAACCCCGGGTTGCTGACCCTCGAGGGCACCAACACCTGGGTGCTGCGCGGCAAGGGCAGCGACGAGATGGTGGTCGTCGATCCCGGGCCAGACGACGACGAACACATCGCCCGGGTCGCCGAACTGGGCCGCATCGCGCTGGTGCTGATCAGTCACCGGCACGGCGATCACACCGACGGCATCGACAAGCTGGTCGAGCGGACCGGGGCGACGGTGCGCTCGGCGGGCAGCGGCTTCCTGCGCGGCCTGGGCGGCCACCTCGCCGACGGGGAGGTGATCGACGCGGCGGGCCTGAAGATCAAGGTGATGGCCACCCCCGGCCATACCGCCGACTCGTTCTCGTTCCTGCTCGACGACGCCGTGCTCACCGCCGACAGCGTGCTGGGCCGCGGCACCACGGTCATAGATTCCGAAGACGGCAGCCTGGCCGACTATCTCGAGTCGCTGCGCCGGCTGCGCGGCCTGGGGCACCGGACGGTGCTGCCCGGTCACGGGCCGGAGCTGGCCGACCTGGAGGCCGTCGCCTCGGGCTACCTGACCCACCGCCACGAGCGCCTGGAGCAGGTGCGCGCGGCGCTGCGGGACATCGGCGAGGACGCCACCGCGCGCCAGGTCGTCGAACACGTCTACGTAGACGTCGACGAGAAACTCTGGGACGCCGCCGAATGGTCCGTTCAGGCGCAGCTGGACTATTTGCAGCGCTGAACTCTCGTCGAAATCGACGCTATCGCGGAAAAGTTCCAGAGGACGCGTCGATAACGTCGATCTCGGCGCAATTCGTGCGCTTACCTGGCTCGGTTGCGCCCGCGCTTCGCGCGCGCTTACCTTGCTCGGGGTTGGATTGCTCGCTCGGTTGCGCCCGCGCTTCGCGCGCGCTTACCTTGCTCGGCGGGCCAGCCTTTCGGAGTCCGAAATCAGCACACTCTTGCCCTCCAGGCGGATCCAGCCGCGGTGGGCGAAGTCGGCCAGCGCCTTGTTCACCGTCTCCCGGGACGCGCCCACCAGCTGGGCGATCTCCTCCTGGGTCAGGTCGTGGGTGACCCGCATCGCGCCACCCTCCTGGGTGCCGAACCGCTGGGCGAGCTGCAGCAGCTGCTTGGCGACCCGGCCGGGCACGTCGGTGAAGATGAGGTCGGCCAGGTTGTTGTTGGTGCGGCGCAGCCGTCGGGCCAGCACCCGCAACAGCTGCTCGGCGATCTCGGGTCGATCGGAGATCCACGCCCGCAACGCGTCGCGGTCCATCGACACCGCACGCACCTCGGTGATGGTGGTCGCGCTGGAAGTCCGCGGGCCCGGGTCGAAAATCGACAATTCACCGAACATGTCCGACGGGCCCATGATCGTCAGCAGGTTCTCCCTGCCGTCGGGTGACCGACGGCCGATCTTCACCTTCCCCGAGACGATGATGTACAGCCGGTCGCCCGGCTCACCCTCGGCGAAGACCGTGTGCCCACGGGGGAAGTCGACGGGTTGCAGTTGCTTGGTCAGCGCGGCGACGGCGCTGGGCTCAACCCCTTGGAAGATTCCTGCCCTTGCCAGGATCTCGTCCACATTGCCTCTTCAGATTTCCAATGATTGCGCTACGGGCAGGTTAATCCCGTGCTCGCGTGCTGAGTCTAGCGGTAGGACATTTTGTCCAACGTGCAACGCTACACACGATTGACGCGCCGAGTGGCCTTAAACTGCGGATTGATCGGCGAATGCGCGTGTATTCGCGTCGGCAATGTCAGCTCCGCATGGTCGACGAAGCTGGCGGCAAACGACGGTGCCGCGTGCCGCGGCCGGGCCGTGATCCCGGCGAGCGCGGCCTCGGACAGTTCCCAGGCCTCGCGCCGGTGCAGGTATTCCACCGCCTCCGGCATGCCCTCCCGGGCCAGGGTGCGCATGTCGACGAGCTCGACGCGCTCGAAAAGCTCGGTGACCGCCAGTACCGCGGCGTCATCGCGGGAAAGGCCCCGTTCGAGCCGTCCCAAGCCGAGCGCCGCCAGCATCAGCAGCCCCGGAACGACGGCCACCAGCAACCATGACACAAGGAGAGTAAACAGGGCCTTCAATCAACACGAGGTCTCGGCGGGATCACGAAATCAGTACTCTGTCGTAGGTGACAGCGGCTAAGTCGTCCGGGCGCACGAAGTCCACGTCGGCAGCTCCGGGCGGCGATGCGGCACGGCGCTGGTCCGAGGAGACCCAAACCGGCTTGGTGCGACGGGCCCGGCGGATGAATCGGGCGCTGGCGCAGGCCTTTCCGGACGCGCACTGCGAACTCGACTTCACCACGCCGCTCGAGCTGACGGTCGCCACCATCCTGTCCGCGCAGAGCACCGACAAACGGGTGAACCTGACGACGCCGGCGTTGTTCAAGCGATACCCGTCGGCGCTGGACTACGCGCAGGCGGACCGCGACGAACTGGAGACCCTGATCCGCCCGACGGGGTTCTTCCGGAACAAGGCGACCTCCCTGATCGGATTGGGGCAGGCGCTGGTCGAACGGTTCGACGGTGAGGTGCCCTCCACCATGGAGGAGCTGGTCACGCTGCCCGGGGTGGGCCGAAAGACGGCCAACGTGATCCTGGGCAACGCCTTTGGCGTTCCCGGCATCACGGTCGACACCCATTTCGCGCGTCTGATGCACCGGTGGCGCTGGACCGCCGACAAGGACCCGGTCAAGATCGAGCGCGCGGCCGGCGAACTGATCGAACGCAGCGAGTGGACGATGTTGAGCCACCGGGTGATCTTCCACGGCCGCCGGGTGTGCCATGCGCGCAAGCCGGCGTGCGGGGTGTGCGTGGTGGCCAAGGACTGCCCGTCCTTCGGCCTCGGGCCCACCGAGCCGCTGCTGGCCGCGCCGCTGGTGCGGGGCCCGGAAACCGAGCACCTGCTGGCCCTGGCCGGCCTGTAGGGCACGGCCTTGACGCGCACCACGCGCTGGACGATCGCGATCCTCGCGGTGGTGGCGGCGTTGACCGCGGCCCTGGTGGCCCAGCTGCGCGACGAGTCCGCGACGCCGTCGAAGCCCGGTACCACCGCGGACACCGCCGACCGCGAACACCGCGACGCCGACACGGCGGCGGCCTTGGCGGGCCCGCGGCAGCGGGCCGACCTACCGCCGTGCCCCGCCGCCGGCGAGGCTCCCGGCCCCCAGGCGCTGCGAGGTGTCACGGCCGAGTGTGCCGCGGACGGTTCGGTTGTCGACGTCGCCCGCGCGCTGGCCGGGCGGCGGGTGGTCCTCAACCTGTGGGCGTACTGGTGCGCCCCATGCGCGGCCGAACTGCCCGCGATGGCCGAGTATCAACGGCGGGCGGGGCCCGACGTGACGGTGGGGACCGTGCATCAAGACGAGAACGAGACGGCCGCACTGCTGCGCCTGGCCGAGCTGGGCGTTCGGCTGCCGACGCTGCAGGACGGCCGCCGGCGGGTCGCGGCGGCGCTGGGCGTGGTAAACGTGATGCCTGCGACGGTGGTTCTGCGGCCGGACGGTAGCGTTGCCCAGATGCTGCCAAGGGCTTTCGGCAGTGCCGACGAGATCGCCGCAGCGGTCGGAAACGACAAGGGATAAGCCGTACATTGGACCGACTGGAGCGCCCGGTGACTGTTGGGGGCACGCCCCCGCCCGCGGAAGGTGGGACCCCGGCCGACACGCGGGGGACGGTTCCGCTGGCGCCCGACGCCTCCCCGGCGTGGCTGCGCCCCCTGGTCGACAACGTCGCCCGGATGCCCGACGCGTACCGGCGCCGGCTACCGGCCGACGTGCTGGCGATGATCACCGGCAAGGCCGCGCCGTCGCTGTCGGCGATGCGCGGCGGCGGCCGCGAGGCCGCGGTCCTGGTGCTGTTCTCGGGTCCGGAATCCGCGCCGCCCGCCGGCGGCGTCCCCGACGACGCCGACCTGCTGGTCACCGTGCGGGCCTCGACGCTGCGCCACCACGCCGGGCAGGCGGCGTTTCCCGGCGGTGCCTCAGATCCCGTCGATGACGGTCCGGTGGCCACCGCCCTGCGCGAAGCGCGGGAGGAGACCGGCATCGACGTGTCCCGGCTGCGTCCCCTGGTCACCATGGAACGCACGTTCATCGCGCCATCGCGGTTCCACGTGGTCCCGGTGTTGGCCTACTCACCCGACCCCGGGCCGGTGGCCGTCGTCAACGAGGCCGAAACCGCGATCGTGGCGCGGGTTCCGTTGCGCGCGTTCATCAATCCGGCCAACCGGCTGATGGTGTACAGGAGTGACCTCGGCCGCCGGTGGGCCGGGCCGGCGTTTCTGCTGAACGAGATGCTGGTCTGGGGATTCACCGGCCAGGTGATCTGTGCGATGCTCGACGTCGCCGGCTGGGCCCAGCCCTGGGACACCACCGACGTCCGCGAATTGGACGCGGCGATGGCGCTGGTCGGCGAGCAGGGTGGACCCCCGCGATGAACATGAATTCGATGACCCCGTCGCAATGGCTTGACGTGGCCGTGCTGGCGGTCGCCTTCATCGCGGCCGTCTCGGGCTGGCGTTCCGGCGCGCTGGGCTCGTTGCTGTCGTTCGTCGGCGTGTTGCTGGGCGCCATCGCCGGTGTGCTGCTGGCGCCCCACCTCGTCAGCCACATCGCCGCGCCCCGGGCCAAGCTGTTCGCGGCCCTGTTCCTGATCCTGGCGCTGGTCGTCATCGGCGAGGTCGCCGGGGTGGTGCTGGGACGGGCGGTCCGCGGCGCGATCCGCAGCCGCATGATCCGGACGGTGGACTCGTTCATCGGGGTGGGCGTTCAGCTGGTGGTGGTGCTGACCGCGGCCTGGTTGCTGGCGACGCCGCTGACCCAGTCGAAAGATCAGCCGGAACTGGCCGCCGCGGTCCGCGGGTCGCGGGTGCTGGCCCAGGTCAACGAGGTAGCCCCGCCGTGGCTGAAGACGGTGCCCAAGCGGCTGTCGGCCCTGCTGAACACCTCCGGCCTGCCGGCGGTGCTGGAGCCGTTCAGCCGCACACCGGTGATTCCCGTCGCCTCGCCCGACCCGGCCCTGGCCAACAACCCGGTGGTGCAGGCCACCGCGCCGAGCGTCGTCAAGGTGCGCAGCCTGGCGCCGAGCTGCCAGAAGGTGTTGGAGGGCAGCGGATTTGTGATCGCCCCGGACCGGGTGATGACCAACGCGCACGTGGTCGCCGGCTCCAACAGCGTGCAGATCTACGCCAGCGGCAGCCCGCTGGACGCCACCGTCGTGTCCTACGATCCGTCGGTGGACATCGCCATTCTCGCGGTCCCCAACCTGCCGCCACAGCCGCTGGCGTTCGCGCAGAACGAGGCGAAAACCGGTACCAGCGTCGTGGTGCTGGGCTATCCGGGCGGGGGCAACTTCACCGCGACGCCGGCGCGCATCCGCGAGGTGATCAAGCTCAGCGGCCCCGACATCTACCGCGATCCCGCGCCGGTGACCCGCGACGTCTACACCATCAGAGCCAATGTGGAGCAAGGCAATTCGGGTGGGCCGCTGATCGACCTGAACGGTCAAGTGCTCGGCGTGGTGTTCGGCGCGGCCGTCGACGACCCCGACACCGGTTTCGTGTTGACGGCCGACGAGGTGGCCGGTCAGCTCGCCAAGATCGGTGACACCCAGCAGGTGACCACCGGGTCCTGCGTCAGCTGACCGCGTGGCCGAGGAACTTCATCAAGTGTCTGTTGACTTCCTCGGGCGCCTCTTCGTGACTGAAATGCCCTGCGCCGGCGATGGATACGTAACGCCCCTGCGGTGCGTAGCGCTGCGTGCGGTCGACCGGGTCGGCGAGCACGTAGGGATCGGCGTCGCCACGCAGGTGTAGCAGCGGCACGCTGAGCTGCTGGCACATCGATTTCATGAAGCGGCGGCCTTCGTCGCGCAGCTGACTGCGCACCGCCCAACGCTGGTATTCCAGCGCGCAGTGCGCCGCCGACGGAATCTGGATGGCCATCCGCAGATACCGGATGGATTCGGAAAAGTCCTCGGAGGCAAGCCATTTGGCGCTGCTCCGGCGGCGGACCAGGCGCTCGATCTCGGCCGCGTCGTCGCGGGTCAGCAGGCGCTCCGGCCAGAGGGGCATCTGGTAGCGCAGCAATGTCGGCAGCAGCGCGTAGCCCTGGTCGCGCCGGGTCAGCGTGGAACGGCGCAACGCCGCCGGGTGCGGCGAGCTGATCAGCGCGATGGCCGAGACCAGCCGCGCGTGCAGCAGCGCGGTGGCCCAGCAGGTCAGCCCGCCGTCGGCGTGACCGACCAGCGTCGCCGACGAGTGCCCCAGCGCGCGGATGAGGCCCGCGGTGTCGCCGGCGAGCGTCCAGCCGTCGTAGCCGCGGGGCGGTTTATCGCTGCCGCCGTAGCCGCGCAGATCGACCGCGACCACCCGCGCGTCGCTGAGCCCACGCAGCTGGTGACGCCACGACCACCAGAACGAGCCGAAACCGTGCAGCAACATCACCAACGGTCGGGCCGTGGGCGGCGTGGCCGTGCCGGCGTCGTCGGGCAGGGCCTCCACGACGTGGAACCGGATGCCGTTGGCGTGCACGTCGAAGTGCCGCCATGGCCCGTCGATGCGGGTAACCGACGGATCCGGCGGCGCCATCTACCAACCCGAGGGATCGGGTTCGGGCTTCTCGTGCTTGCCGTGTCCGGCGATCTGCTTGGCCGCCCCCTGCGGTTTGTCGTGGCCCGGGGTGAGGGCGGTGCGCGTCTCCTTGACCGATTCGATGGTCTCGCGCGGTCCCCGGATCCGGCGCACCTTGAGGAAGCCCAGCAGGGCCAGCAGGGCCCCGACCACCACCTGAATCCCGAACACGATCAGGAAGGCCACCCACCGCCAGAGCCAGGTGTCGAGCAACTCGGCGACGAAGAAGAAGAAAAAGAACGTGGAGTAGAACAGCACCACCAGCGCGGCGATGAAGAACACGCTGCCGGTCAGGCCCTTCTTGACGTCCCGGGTGATCTCCGCCCGGGCCAGTTCGACCTCGGCGCGCACCAGCGTGGACACCTGCGTGGTCGCGTCCTTGATCAGGTCGCCGATCGACGGCTCGGCGGGCCGGGCGTGCGGGTCGGTCAGGGGGATCGTGGTCAGGGTGCTGGGCACACCGTTCTTGCCGTCGGCTTTGCTCACAGACGGTCCCCTCTTTCGTCGTCGGCCGGGCTCACTCGTTGCGGTTCATGTTGCCATGCGGCGCTATGCCAGACGAGGCCAGCCGAAGACGGCGCCCGGACCGACGTCGATCGGCGGCGACCGGCGGCGACGTCAGCGCCCGGTCGACGCGATCCGGCAAACTCGCTCGGCACGACCGGCGAGGCGTCAGGCCGACTAGACTGGCCAAGCCGGTCCGGGTCCGGCCTGTCGATGGGAGTGGTGCTGTGCAGACGGCGCACCGGTGCTTCGTGGCGGCGATGGCGGCGGTCCTCGTGGCCCTGGTGGGCTGCCTCCCACGCGCCGCCGCGGCCGACGTCAGGATCCCGATGGGCGGCGGCGCCGGCATCGTCATCAACGGGGACACGATGTGCACCCTGACGACCATCGGCGGCGATTCCGCCGGTGAGCTGATCGGATTCACCTCCGCGCACTGCGGCGGTCCCGGCGCTCAGGTCGCCGCCGAGGGCGCCGAAAACGCCGGCATCCTGGGCACCATGGTGGCCGGCAACGACAACCTCGACTACGCGGTGATCAAATTCGATCCGGCCAAGGTGACGCCGACCGCCAACTTCAACGGCTTCGCGATCAACGGCGTCGGCCCGGATCCGGCCTTCGGCGAGATCGCCTGCAAGCAGGGGCGCACCACCGGAAACTCGTGCGGCGTCACCTGGGGGCCGGGCCAGGACCCGGGCACCATCGTCATGCAGGTCTGCGGCCAGCCGGGTGACTCCGGGGCGCCGGTGACGGTCAACAACATGCTGGTCGGCATGATCCACGGGGCGTTCAGCGACAACCTGCCGACCTGCGTCATCAAGTACATCCCGCTGCACACGCCGGCCGTGGTGCAGTCGTTCAGCGTGATCCTGGCCGACGTCAACGCCAAGCACCGGCCCGGCGCGGGGTTCACACCGCTACCGGCCTGAGCCGGCTACTTCGCGGCTTGGATCGCGTCGAACACGCCGGGGTCGAGCAGCGTCGACGTATCTCCGAGCTCCCGCTTCTCGGCGACGTCACGCAGGAGCCTGCGCATGATCTTGCCGCTGCGCGTCTTGGGCAGCTCGGGTACCACATGGATCTCCCGCGGCTTGGCGATGGGTGAGATCTCCCGGGCCACCTCGGCGCGCAGCTCCTCGACGACCCCGTCGTGCACCTCGTACTCGGCGCACAAGACGACGAACGCGCAGACGGCCTGGCCCGTGGTCTCGTCGGTCTTCGCGACCACCGCGGCCTCGGCGACTCCGTGGTGACCGACCAGCGCCGACTCGAGTTCGGCACTCGAGAGCCGGTGGCCCGACACGTTCATCACGTCGTCGATGCGGCCCACCACCCAGATGGCGCCGTCGCGGTCGTAATAGGCGCTGTCCCCGGCGAAGTACCAGCCCTGCTCGGCGAACCTGGACCAGTAGGTCTCGACGTAGCGCTCGGGATCACCCCAGATGCCGCGCAGCATGGACGGCCAGGGCTGGTCCAAGACGAGGTAGCCGCTGACGTGTTCGCCGTGATGGACGGTCGGCGTCAGGTGATCGCCGTGGTCGTCGACGATGCTCGCGGAGATGCCCGGCAACGCCCTCATCGCCGAACCCGGCTTGGCCGCGGCGACCCCGGGCAGCGGGGAGATCATCGCGGAGCCGGTCTCGGTCTGCCACCAGGTGTCCACGATCGGAAGGCGCTCGGCGCCGATCACCTTGCGGTACCAGCGCCACGCCTCGGGATTGATCGGCTCGCCCACCGTGCCCAGCAGCCGCAGGCTGGACAGGTCGTGCGCGTCGGGGATCTCGCGACCCCACTTCATGAACGTGCGGATGAGCGTGGGCGCGGTGTAATAGATTGTCACGCCGTATTTTTCGATGATCTCGAAGTGCCGGTGCTGGGTCGGCGTGTCGGGTGTGCCCTCGTAGAGGACCTCGGTGGCCCCGTTGGACAGCGGGCCGTAGACACCGTAGGTGTGTCCGGTGACCCAGCCGATGTCGGCGGTGCACCAGAACACGTCCGTCTCGGGCTTGAGATCGAAGACGTAGTAGTGCGTGTACGAGGTCTGGGTCAGGTACCCGCCGCTGGTGTGCACGATGCCCTTGGGCTTTCCGGTGGTGCCCGAGGTGTACAGCAAGAACAGCGGCTGCTCGGCGTCGAAGGCCTCCGGGGTGTGCTCGGGCGACGCGGCGTCGACGGCGTCGTGCCACCACAGGTCGCGGTCGTCGTCCCAGGACACGTCGATTCCGGTGCGGCGCACCACCAGGACGTGCTCGACGGGGCTGTCGCCGTCCGGGCCGGACTCGGCGTCCTTTCTGACGGCCTCGTCGGCCGCGTCCTTCAGCGGTGCCGGCTTGCCGCGGCGGAACTGCCCGTCGCTGGTGATCAGCAACTTGGCCTGCGCGTCGGCGATGCGGGCGCGTAACGCCTTCGCGGTGAAGCCGGCGAACACGACGCTGTGCATGATGCCCAGGCGGGCGCAGGCCAGCATCGCGATCACCGCTTCGGGGATCAGCGGCATGTAGATGGCGACGCGGTCACCGGCGACCAGGCCCAGGCCGGTCAGCGCGTTGGCCGCCTTGCACACCTGCTCCTGCAGCTCGGCGTAGGTCAGGCTGCGGCTGTCGCCCGGCTCGCCCTCCCAGTGGATCGCGACGCGATCCCCGTTGCCCGCCTCCACGTGGCGGTCCACGCAGTTGTAGGCGACGTTGAGCTTGCCGTCGGCGAACCACCTGGCGAACGGGGCGTCCGACCAGTCCAGCACCTCGGTGAACGGCGTCGCCCAGGACAGCCGACGCGCCTGTTTGGCCCAGAAGGCCAACCGGTCCTCGTCGGCCTCGCGGTACAGTTCCTCGCCCGCGTTGGCCTGCGCGACGAACGCGGGGGCCGGCGGAAACGACGACGGGCCTACGGCGTCGGTGGCGGTCACTGGCTTCCTCCTAGTGTCGAGGCTCGTCAATCGTCAGAGAGCCTAGCCCCACAAGGTGAAATGCAACGCCCGAAATGGAGCTCAAAGTGCGCGCGGATGGCGGATAATCACCGCTGTGCCGGGTCACGGGCGGCGGATTCGCCGACTAGTTCCCAGCTTTGCAACGGCCGCAACGGTTTACGCGGCCACCGCCATGCTGGGGACTCCGGCGTGGGCCATGCCGGCCGACAACGCCGACGCGCCGACCCCATGCTGGTCGGACCAGATCGCCGTCACCGCCTCGCCGGCTCAGGCCGCCGTGGGCCACCGCGCGACCACCCTGGTGTTCAGCCTCGCCGGCGGCGCGGAGCCGTGCACGCTGACCGGCTACCCCGGGGTCGACTCGGGTGCCGGTGGGCCGCTCATTCATGCGCAACCCACGCCGCGCGGCTACATGGGCGGCCTGCCGGGCGGCGCCGACTCCCCGCCCACCGTCATCCTGTCCCTGTCCACCCAGGCGCAGGCCGTCGTGGAGGGCATCGCCATCGATGCCGACGGCGATCCCTGCCCCACCTACACCGAGCTGCTGGTCAACCCCCCGGACACGACCGTGGTGCTGACCGTGCCGGTCGCCATCGACGCGTGCGCGCTGCAGGTGCACCCCGTCACGCCCGTCTGAAGCGGTGTCACGAGTCCGCCCGCGCCAGGCAGTAGACCCGAGCCGGCTGCGGGTAGCTGACCGCCTTGTCGCCGGGCGGGCATTGGCTGGCGTCCACCGTGCCATCGATGCGCTGCGCCACTTTGACCTGAATCTGGTTGGGGTTGCCGCAGTCGCCCGGTCTGAGGCTCACGGATTCGCCGTCGCTGATGAACAGGTAGCAGCGGCCCTGTTGCAAGTTGACGATGAAACACAGCGTCGTCGAATGATTGCTGGCGCGCTCGTAGATCGAGTGCTCCCGTTTACCGTCGGGGCAGCTCGCTGAGGCGTCCCCCTTGAACGCCAGTTCGTAAGTCGCGGCGGGGTCGGTGCAGCCACCGCTCGGGTGGGCATCGAAATGGTTTGCCTTGTAGTCGTTTTCACTGATGCACTCGCCGACCCGCAGCAACGAGTCACCCCGGTGCTCCGACAGCGCTCGGGCCGCGTGGAGGAGGATGTTCAGCCCGCCCAACGCCAGCAGGACGATACCGATGGTGATGAGCGCGGTGGCCGACTTGCCCTTGGATTGCCGCGGGGGCACGGCGGGCGGGCAGCCCGGGTAGGAGCGGGGTACGGGCCCGGATACCCCGTCGGCGGTGGCGGTGGCGGATAGCCGGGGTGGTACGGCGGCGGGTAGGGAGGAAGCCGCCGACGCCGGCGCGAGCGCTCCCACACGCCGATGATCAGACACACCAACCCGATCGCGGGGACGCCGAGCGCGAACATCAAACGCCCCGCCTGCTCAGCGGCGGATTCATCCGATGCCAGATAGGCAACGATCACGGCGCGAGCCTAATCGACGATGCCGTACCGGACACTTCACCGCCGGTGCGGTCGGCAGGCCCTAGGGTCGGGTGTCATGCGTCGGATGCGGGTGCTGATCCTGGCCGCCGGCTTATCGGCGGTCGCGTCGCTGACCGCGTGCGGCGGCGGGGCGCTGAGCCCCGAGCTCGTGGTGGTCAACGGAGGTGAACCGCCCAATCCGCTGATTCCGACCGCCACGAACGACAGCCTCGGAGGGCGGATCCTGGATCGGCTGTTCGCCGGTTTGGTGTCCTATGACGCCGCCGGCAAGCCGGCGCCGGAAGTGGCGCAGTCGGTCGAGACGACCGACAACGCCAACTACCGAATCGTTCTCAAGCCCGGCTGGAAGTTCACCGACGGCTCGCCGGTGACGGCCCATTCGTTCGTCGACGCGTGGAATTACGGGGCGCTGAGCAGCAATGCGCAACTGCAGCAAAGCTTCTTCAGCCCGATCGTCGGGTTCGACGACGTCGCGGCCGCCAAGCCGAGCGCGACCACCATGTCCGGGCTGCATGTGGTCAGCGACCTGGAGTTCACCGTCCGGCTCAAGGCGCCGACCGTCGACTTCACGTTGCGGCTGGGACACAACGCGTTCTACCCGTTACCGGACAGGGCTTTTCGGGATATGGCGGCGTTCGGCCGCAACCCGGTCGGCAACGGCCCATACGAATTGGCGGACGGTCCCGACGGGCCGGCCTGGGAACACAACGTCAAGATCGACTTGAAGCCCAATCCCGACTACCACGGCAACCGAAAGCCGCACAACAAGGGGCTGCGGTTCGAGTTCTACGCCAACCTGGACACCGCTTACGCCGACCTGCTGTCCGGTAATCTCGATGTGCTGGACACGATTCCGTCCAGCGCGCTGACCATCTACAAACGTGACCTGGGCGGCAACGCCGCCAGTGCACCCGTCGCGGTCAGCCAATCGCTCGACACGCCGCTGCGGCTACCGCATTTCGGGGGCGAGGAAGGACGACTGCGCCGCTTGGCGTTGTCGGCGGCCATCAACCGGCCGCAGATCTGTCAGCAGATCTTCAACGGCACCCGCAGCCCGGCCCGGGATTTCACCGCCAGCTCGCTGCCCGGCTTCGATCCACACATCCCGGGTAACGACGCATTGGACTTCAGACCCGAACGGGCGCGCCAACTCTGGGCGCAGGCCAACGCGATCTCGCCATGGAGCGGGCGGTACTGGATCGCATACAACGCCGACAGCGGGCATCAAGAGTGGGTGGACGCGGTGGCCAACAGCATCAAGAACGTGCTGGGCATCGATGCCGTCGGCGCGCCACACCCCACGTTCGCGGGCTTTCGCACCCAGATCACCAGCCGCACCATCGATACCGCGTTCCGTGCGGGCTGGATCGGCGACTACCCGTCGATGATCGAGTTCGTGGCCCCGCTGTACGCCACCGGAGCGGGATCCAATGATGTCGGATACTCGAGCCCGGAGTTCGACGCCGCGCTGGCCGCCGCGGAGGCCGCCCCCGACCTGCAGCGGGCCGACGTGCTGGTCAACGCGGCCCAACGAATCCTGTTGCACGACATGCCTGCTGTGCCGCTGTGGTACTACATCGCGGTGGTCGGGTGGTCGCCGCAGGTCAGCGGCGTCAAGCTCACCTGGAACGGCCTGCCCGACTACGAGAACATCGGCAAGGCCTGAGCCATGGGCTGGTACATCGCGCGCCGGATCGCCATCATGGTGCCCGTCTTCCTCGGTGCCACGCTGCTCGTCTACGGCATGGTGTTCCTGTTGCCGGGCGACCCGGTCGCCGCGATCGCGGGGGACCGTCCGCTCACGCCCGAGGTCGCCGCGCAGCTGCGGGCCCGCTACCACCTGGACGACCCGTTCATCGTTCAGTACCTGCGCTACCTCGGCGGCGTTCTGCGCGGCGACTTGGGCCGCTCCTACTCCGGCCTGCCAGTGAGTAGCGTTCTCGCCCACGCCCTTCCGGTCACGCTGCGGCTCGCGCTGATCGCCCTGGTCGTCGAGGCGGTGCTCGGCATCGGCTTCGGGGTGATCGCCGGCCTGCGTACCGGCGGCCTGTTCGATGCGGGCGTGCTGATCATCGGCCTGGTCATCATCGCGGTGCCCATCTTCGTCCTGGGGTTTTTGGCCCAGTTCGTCTTCGGGGTGAAGCTGGGCATCGCGCCGGTCACGGTGGGCGAGCGGTCGACGTTCGGGCGTCTGCTGCTGCCCGGGATCGTGCTGGGTTCGGTGTCGTTCGCCTACGTGGTGCGGTTGACCCGGTCCGCGGTGGCCGCCAACGCGCAGGCCGATTACGTCCGCACCGCGACCGCCAAGGGGTTGTCCCGGCCGCGCGTGGTGGCGGTGCACATTCTGCGCAATTCGCTGATCCCGGTCGTCACCTTTCTGGGCGCCGACCTGGGGGCGCTGATGGGCGGAGCCATTGTGACGGAAGGCATTTTCAACATCCACGGCGTCGGCGGTGTGCTGTATCAGGCCGTCACCCGGCAGGAGGCGCCGACCGTGGTATCGATCGTGACGGTGCTGGTGGGGATCTACCTGATCACCAACCTGGCCGTCGACCTGCTGTATGCCGCCCTGGACCCGAGGATCCGGTATGGCTGAGCCGTCGGCACGGCGCAGCGGCTTCTGGCGGGACACCTGGCGCGGGTTGCGGGGGCGCCCGAAGTTCGTTGTCGCCGGCCTGCTGATCCTGTTCATCGTGCTCGTCGCGATGTTCCCGGCGCTGTTCACCGGGGCCGATCCCAGCTACGCCGACCCCGCCCAGAGCTTGCTCCCGCCGTCGCGTGCGCACTGGTTCGGCACCGACCTGCAGGGCCACGACGTCTACGCCCGCACCGTCTATGGCGCGCGGGCCTCGGTCACCGTCGGCGTGGGGGCGGCCCTGGTGGTGTTCGTCGTCGGCGGCGCGCTCGGCGCGCTGGCCGGCTTCTACGGCGGCTGGGTCGACGTGGTGGTCTCGCGCGTCAGCGACGTGTTCTTCGGGTTGCCGCTGCTGCTCGCCGCGATCGTGCTCATGCAGGTCATGCGGCACCGCACGGTGTGGACCGTGATCGCCATCCTGGCGTTGTTCGGCTGGCCGCAGGTGGCCCGCATCGCGCGCGGATCGGTGCTGGCGGTGCGCGCCAGCGACTACGTCCTGGCTGCAAAAGCTTTGGGGCTGAGCCGCTTCCAAATCCTGCTGCGCCACGCGCTACCCAACGCCCTGGGGCCGGTCATCGCGATGGCCACCCTCGCCCTGGGCGTCTTCATCGTCACCGAGGCGACGCTGTCCTACCTCGGTGTCGGGCTGCCGAGCACCGTGGTGTCCTGGGGCGGCGACATCAACCTGGCCCAGACGCGGCTGCGGGCCGGCTCGCCCATCCTGTTCTATCCGGCCGGCGCGCTGGCGATGACGGTGTTGGCCTTCATGATGATGGGCGACGCGCTGCGCGACGCGCTCGATCCGGCGTCCCGGGCGTGGCGGCCATGACCGGGGGACCGCTGCTGGCTGTCGAGGGCCTCGAGGTCCGCTTCGGCGATCAGGCCGCCGTGCGCGGCGCGGATCTGACGATCCTGCCCGGGCAGACCGTCGCGGTGGTGGGCGAGTCGGGTTCCGGGAAATCCACCACGGCCGCGGCGATCCTCGGGCTGCTTCCGCCCGGCGGCCGGATCACCGCCGGGCGCATCCTCTTCGACGGATCCGACCTCGCCGCGGCCGACCACCGGACGCTGCGGGCGATCAGGGGCCGCGAGATCGGCTACATACCCCAGGACCCGACGACCAACCTCAATCCCGTCTGGAAGGTCGGCTTCCAGGTCTCAGAAGCGCTGCGGGCCAACACCTCCGATCGCCGGACGCGGGAGCGCGCGGTGGAGCTGCTGGCCCGGGCGGGCATGCCGGACCCGGCGAAGCAGGCGGGTCGCTACCCGCACCAACTGTCCGGCGGCATGTGCCAGCGGGCGTTGATCGCGATCGGGTTGGCGGGCCGGCCGCGGCTGCTGATCGCCGACGAGCCGACCTCCGCGCTGGACGTGACCGTGCAGCGGCAGGTGCTCGACCACCTGCAGGGGCTCACCGGCGAACTCGGCACCGCACTGCTGCTGATCACCCACGACCTGGCACTGGCCGCCGAACGCGCCGAGTCCGTGATCGTGATGCGCGCCGGGGTTGTGGTGGAATCCGGTGCCGCGGAGGCGATCCTGCGCGACCCGCAACACGACTACACCCGGCGGCTGGTGGCCGCGGCGCCGTCGCTGTCGGTCAAGAGTCGGGCCCGGCCCACGGGTCACCGGGCCTCCGGCGACATCCTCGTCGCCTCGGAGTTGACCAAGGTCTACCGCGAGTCGCGCGGGTGGCGGCGAACGCGGCACCCGGATTTCCGTGCCGTCGACGGGGTTTCGCTTCGGCTACGGCGGGCGAGCACGTTAGCGATCGCCGGGGAGTCGGGTTCGGGCAAATCCACGCTGGCGCGGATGGTGCTCGGCCTGCTGTCGCCGACTTCGGGCACGGTCGTCTTCGACGGCGCCCGCGTCGACGCCGCACTGAGCCGGCAGCAGCAGCTGGCCTTCCGGCGCCGGGTGCAACCGGTGTTCCAGAACCCTTACAGCAGCCTGGATCCCATGTACACGGTGTTTCGCGCCATCGAGGAACCGCTGCGCATCCACCGCCTCGGTGACCGCGGGCAGCGCGAGCGCGCGGTACGTGAGCTCGTCGACCAGGTCGCGTTGCCGTCGTCGGTCTTGGGGCGGCTGCCCCGCGAGCTGTCGGGGGGTCAACGGCAGCGGGTGGCGATCGCCCGGGCGCTGGCGCTGCGCCCGGACGTGCTGGTGTGTGACGAGGCGGTCTCCGCGCTCGACGTGCTGGTGCAGGCGCAGATTCTGGAGTTGCTGGCCCGCCTGCAGGCCGAACTGGGCCTCGCCTACCTGTTCATCAGCCACGACCTGGCGGTGATCCGGCAGATCGCCGACGAAGTCCTGGTGATGCGTGCCGGCCGCGTGGTGGAGCAAGCCGCCACCGAGGAGCTGTTCACCAGGCCGCGGCACGAGTACACCCGTCAGCTGCTGGAGGCCATCCCGCGCGCGCCGGTGCCACCGGGATAGGTTGGCAACCTGTGACGGCTGATCCACTGGCTCCGCTGATGGAGTTGCCGGGCGTGGCCGAGGCCAGCGACCGGGCCCGCGACGCGCTGGGTCGCGCCCATCGCCACCGGGCCAACCTGCGCGGCTGGCCGGTGACCGCGGCCGAAGCGGCGTTGCGGGCGGCCCGCGCGTCGTCGGTGCTGGACGGCGGACCCGTTCGGTTGGAAGACCTCGCGGACGCGGCGGGGGTGAGCGATCCGGTGTTCGGCGGGGCGCTGCGGGTAGCCCAGGCGCTGGAAGGCGGCGAGGGTCCGCTGGTCGGGATCTGGCGGCGGGCGCCGCTGCAGGCGCTGGCCCGGCTGCACATGCTGGCGGCGGCCGACCAGGTCGACGAGGACCAGCTGGGCCGGCCGCGCGCCGATGCCGGCGTCGCGCAGCGGCTGGAGTTGCTGGCGGAGTTGGTCAGCGGCGGCACGCAGGCGCCCGCGCCGGTGGTCGCCGCGGTCGCGCACGGCGAACTGCTGACGCTGCGGCCGTTCGGCAGCGCGGACGGCGTGGTGGCCCGCGCCGTGTCGCGGTTGGTGACCATCGCCAGCGGGCTGGATCCGCACGGACTGGGTGTGCCCGAGGTGAGTTGGATGCGGCAGCCCGCCGACTATCGCGACGCGGCCCGGGGCTTCGCCGAAGGCACCGCGGCCGGGGTGGGCGGCTGGCTGGTGCTGTGCTGCCGGGCGATGCGAGCCGGTGCGCAGGAGGCTCTGACGATCGCCGAGTCGCTGTCGGGTTGATAGCTGGACCGGTGACCGGAGGGCGGCGGAAAACGCCGCCGGACAATGCAAAGCGGGCGACGTCCCGAAGTATTCGGTCCGCCGCCCGCTAGCACGGAACTCGGTTACCATGCGTGCATCTCGGGGCTGCGTGGGTTGGCCTCGGCGATCTTGCGATGCTTCCGGTCGCAACCCCACCCAAAGGGCCGTCGACGCCGTCTACAATCCGCAATTACGCAGGCCCGCAACACTTCTGCCATTATCGCGGCTATGACTCCGCGTGGGTGCCGAGCACCGTGCTGGGCGCCCGGGTCGGGAGATCGAACCTTCTCTTCCGGATCGACCTAGGCCTCACCGGGCTTCCGTGGTTCCTTTGTACTACTAGACCCTTAACGCAGCAAGGCCCAATTTTGCGAAAGTTGCGAAGCGGTGCCGGAAATGCGTTTGCTGTGTATCCCCGGGCGCGGGCTAGAACGCGAAGCGGCGCAACAGCGAATAGGTGACCGCGCCGGCGGCCAGCGCACTGACGCCCACGGCTGCGGTCGTCGCGATCGCCGCACCCGACGGCGCCGGGATCCGGTCGCGCAGCGACACCGGCCGCGAGAAGGACAGCACGGGCCACCCACGCTCGACGGCTTCCCGGCGCAGTCCGCGGTCGGGGTTCACCACGCTGGGATGCCCGACGGATTCGAGCATCGGCAGGTCGGTGATCGAGTCCGAGTACGCGTAGCAGTGCTCCAGCGGGTAGCCCTCCCGGGCGGCCAGCTCGTGGATCGCCTGGACCTTGCCCTCGCCGTAGCAATAGAACGCGATCTCGCCGGTGTACCGGCCGTCCTCGACCACCATGCGGGTCGCCATCGCGTGCGTGGCGCCGAGCGCCCGGGCGATCGGGGCCACGATCTCCTCGCCGGAGGCGGAGACCACGACGACGTCGCGGCCGCACAGCTTGTGGGCGGCGATCAGGTCCGCGGCTTCGGCGAAGACCAGTGGCGTGACGATGTCGTGCAGCGTTTCGTTGACGATCGACTTGACCTGTTCCACATCCCAACCGGCGACCATGTTGGTCATGTGGATGCGCATCCGGTCCATCTGGTCATGATCGGCCCCGGAGAGCAGGTAGATGAACTGGGCGTAGCTCGACTTGAGCACGGCGCGGCGGTTCAGCAGTCCCTGGTTGAAGAACGGTTTGCTGAACGCCAGGGTGCTGGACTTGGCGATGATCGTCTTGTCCAAGTCGAAGAAGGCCGCGGTGCGGGCCCGGGGAGTCGTGTGCTGCTCATCGGCCGGGTCGAAGACGGTCACGGCCCCAGCATAGGTCGGTGCTCCGCCGGCGCTGCGGTCTTGGGCCCGAAATGGCCGCTCAGCAAAGTGGGACCTACGGTAACGGCAGTGTTCTTGCGGCTCAACGTGTTCTTTCATAGAAAGAGCTATTGCGTTACCGCGGCTTGGCATGTGTATAGTAAGCATTACTCGGCCTGAGCCGAGGGTGCATCAGCCCGACCCCCCGGGGCTGATGCACGACGACCCTCGCCTCCTCCCCCCCTGGCGGGGGTCGTCCCTTTTCTAGGGTCAGTTCCGCTCATACGGACCGCGCGGCGCGGCCGCTCGAGTAGTTGCGGACATTCCCACCTCTGCGCGCCGGCCGACGTCTTTGTGCACACTCGCGTCTCTATCCCCAAATTCGGGGTTTGGGACTGGTGTCCAACATCGCGGGCCCGCAGAGTGGGCGCGTGACGAGCACACCTCAGCCCGAAGCGGCGACCGCCGCGGGCGTGCTGGCGGTGTTGGCGGACGCGGAGCTGCGCGGGGAGTTGGATCGGGTCGCCGCGGCCGTCGGCGTCCGCGTCGTCCATGCCGGCGGCGCCGTGAGCCGCAAGACGTGGTCCGCGGCCGCGGCCGTGGTGCTGGATGAGGCGGCGGCCGAGCGGTGCGGGCGGGCGGCGTTGCCGCGCCGCGGTCACGTGATCGTGCTGACGGCCGCCGAACCGGCGACCGCGACGTGGGCCGCGGCCGTCGCGGTCGGTGCCGGGCAGCTGTTGCGGCTGCCCGAGCAGGAGCGCGGGTTGGTGCGCGCGCTCGCCGAGGCGGCCGATGCGTTCGCCGACGACGGGCCGCGCGGCGACGTGGTGGCCGTGATCGGAGGGTGCGGCGGATCCGGTGCGTCGTCGCTGACGGTCGCAATCGCCCAGGCCGCCGTGGAGGCGCTGGTGGTGGACCTCGACCCGTGGGGCGGCGGGATCGACCTGCTGTTGGGCGCCGAGAGCGTGGCGGGCCTGCGCTGGCCGGACCTGGCGGTCCAGAGCGGCCGGCTCAACTGGTCGGCCGTGCGTGCGGCGTTACCCCGGCACGGGGGCGTCAGCGTGCTGTCCGGCACGCGGCGTGGGTACGAGCTGGCGCCCGGGCCGGTGCACGCCGTCCTCGACGCCGGCCGGCGGGGCGGGGTGACGGTGGTCTGCGATCTTCCCCGTCGCCTGACCGATGCGGCGCACGCTGCGCTGGACGCCGCCGACCTCGTCGTCGTGGTCAGCCGCTGCGACGTGCGCGCATGCGCGGCGACGGGTGCGCTGGCCCCGGTGCTGGCCGCCGTCAACCCCAACCTGGGATTGGTGGTGCGGGGTCCGTCGCCCGGCGGGTTGCGGGCGGCCGAGATCGCCGACATCACCGGGTTGCCCCTGCTGGCCTCCATGCGGGCCGAGCCGCGAGTCGCCGAGCAACTCGAGCGCGGTGGCCTGCGGGCCGGGCGGCGCTCCGCGCTGGCGGCGGCGGCGCGCCGGGTGCTCGCCGTGCTGCCGCGGGCGTCGTCCGGGCCGGCACGGAACGGTAGGGCCGCGTGAGCGGCTCGTTGATCGACCGGGTGCGCGAGCGGCTGGCGGCCGAATCCGGCCCGCTGGGGCCGAACGTCGTCGCTGCCGCGATCCGCGCGGAGTCCGGCGGGATGCTCGGGGACACCGAGGTGCTGGCCAATCTGCGGGTGCTGCAGACCGAACTGACCGGCGCCGGCATCCTCGAGCCGTTGTTGTGTGCGGACGGCACCACCGACGTCTTGGTCACCGCACCGGACGCGGTGTGGGTCGACGACGGAAACGGCCTGCGGCGCACGCAGGTCCGGTTCGCCGACGAGGCGTCGGTGCGGCGCCTGGCGCAGCGGCTGGCGCTGGCCGCCGGCCGGCGCCTGGACGACGCGCAGCCGTGGGTGGACGGCCAGCTGACCGGCATCGGCGCCGGGTTCACGGTGCGACTGCACGCGGTCCTGCCGCCCGTGGCCGTCGCGGGCACGTGCTTGTCGCTGCGGGTGCTGCGGCCGGCCAGCCAGGACCTGGCGGCCCTGACCGCGTCGGGCGCCCTGGCGCCCGAGGCCGCGGCCATGGTCGCCGACATCATCGCCGCCCGGCTGGCCTTCTTGGTGTGCGGCGGAACGGGTGCGGGCAAGACGACCCTCTTGGCGGCCATGCTCGGGGCCGTCGCGCCGACCGAGCGCATCGTCTGCGTGGAGGATGCCGCCGAGTTGGCGCCCCGGCATCCGCACCTGGTGAAGCTGGTCGCGCGGTGCGCCAACGTCGAAGGCGTCGGCGAAGTGGGCGTGCGCCAGCTCGTTCGCCAGGCCCTGCGGATGCGGCCGGACCGCATCGTGGTCGGCGAGGTGCGCGGCGCCGAGGTGGTGGATCTGCTGGCGGCCCTGAACACCGGCCACGACGGGGGAGCGGGCACCGTGCACGCGAACAACCCCGCGGAAGTTCCCGCCCGGCTGGAGGCGCTGGGCGCGCTGGGCGGTCTCGACCGCGCGGCGCTGCACAGTCAACTCGCCGCCGCAGTGCAGGTGCTGTTGCACGTCGGGCGGGATCGCAGCGGGCGGCGCCGGCTCGGCGAAATCGCCGTGCTGCGCCGGGTTGCCGGCCGGGTGCGGGCGGTCACCGTGTGGCATGCCGACGCCGGCATGACCGACGACGCCGCGCTCCTGCGCCGGTTGCTGCACAGCCGGATGCCGGCGTGAACGCCCCCGCCGCCGGAGTGCTGTTGGCGCTCGCGCTCGTCGTCGTTCCGTCGTCACCGCGGTACCGCCTCGCGCCCGTGACGTCACGCCGCCCATGGCGCCAGCTGGCCGGGCCGCGGGGGGCGGCCTGCCTCGCCGCGGGGGCGGTGGCCGCCGCCGCGGTGCTGCTGCCGTTGACGACGGTGCTGACCGTGGGCGTCGTGGGCGCGACAGCGAACCTGCGCTATCGCCGCCGCCATCGCATCCGGCGCGCCGTCGGCGAGGGCCGGGCGCTGGAAGGCGCACTCGACGTGCTCGTCGGCGAACTGCGGGTCGGCTCCCATCCGGTGCGCGCGTTCGCCGTGGCCGCGGGGGAATCCGCGGGCGCGGTCGCCGAGTCGTTTCGGGCGGTCGCTGCCCGCGCCAGATTGGGGGCGGACGTCGCGGCCGGTCTGCGGGCCGCGGCGCAGTCGTCGACCCTGCCCGCGCATTGGGATCGTCTGGGGCTGTGCTGGCAACTGGCCAGCGACCACGGCCTGGCCATAGCCACCCTGATGCGCGCCGCGCAGCGCGACATCGCGGAGCGGCAACGCTTCTCGGCGCGGGTGACGTCGAACATGGCCGGCGCGCGGGCGACCGCGGCGATCTTGGCGGCCCTGCCGCTGCTCGGCGTGCTGCTGGGCCAACTGATCGGAGCCCGGCCGCTGGCCTTCCTGCTCAACGGGCGCGCCGGCGGATGGTTCTTGGTCGTCGGTTCCTCCCTGGCGTGCGGGGGGTTGTTGTGGGCCGACCGCATCACGGATCGGCTCGGGTCGTGACGGCGGCGGCGGTGTTGCTGGCGGTGGCCGCGTGGATGGGTCCCGGCCCGGCACTGGTGCGGGCGCGGGCGCGGGCGCCGGTCCGCGAGAATCGGGCGCGCAGCGCGCTCGGCCGGGCGCGCGGCGAGGATCCGCTGGCGGTCGCATCCTGCTTGGACGTGCTGGCCGTGTGCCTGGCAGCGGGCATGGCGGTGGCCACCGCGGCGTCCGCCGCCGCGGCGTCCGCGCCGCCGGAGTTGGCCCGCGTCCTGCGGCGCGCGGCCGATCTGCTGGCGTTGGGCGCCGATCCCGTCGCGGCCTGGACGGTCACGGCCGATCCACGGGCCGACCTGGCCGACGCGCAGGTGGAGGCGCTGCTGCGGCTGGCCCGGCGCTCGGCGGCGTCGGGCGCCGCGCTGGCCGAGGGCGTCGCCGAGTTGGCGGACCAATCCCGCCACAACGCCGCGCACGCTGCCACCGCCACCGCCGAGCGCGCCGGGGTGTTGATCGCCGGGCCGCTCGGATTGTGCTTCCTGCCGGCGTTCGTGTGCCTGGGCATCGTTCCCGTGGTGGCCGGGCTCGCCGGTCAGGTATTGCAGTCGGGATTATGGTGAAGAGAAAGGGAAGTGTTGCTGCACAACATGTTTCGTGGCCTGGTGGCCCGTGTAACGGTTCTGGCGTCCGACGAGTCGGGCATGTCCACGGTCGAGTACGCCATCGGCACCATCGCCGCCGCCGCCTTCGGTGCGATCCTGTACACCGTCGTGACCGGCGACTCCATCGTGTCGGCGCTGACCCACATCATCGGTCGGGCGCTCAGCACCAAGGTCTAGCGGGCAGTGCGGGTGCCGGCACCGTGGAGGCGGCCTTGGGCGTGGCCACGCTGGTCGTCGTGCTGGTGCTGTGTCTGGCCGGCATCGCCGCGCTGTCGATGCAGGTCCGCTGCGTGGACGCCGCCCGGGAGGCGGCCCGGCTGGCCGCCCGCGGCGACGAACGGTCGGCGCTCGGCGCGGCTCGGCGCATCGCCCCCGCCGGGGCGCGCGTCGAGGTGCACCGCGACGGCGAGTTCCTGGTGGCCACCGTCGTCGCGCGTTCGGAGCTGTTGCCGGCGCTCGACATCGCGGCCAAAGCGGTCTCGGTCGCCGAGCCGTCGGGATGACCGCGGCTCGACCACCCTGGTCGCGGCCTGGATGGTGGCGGTGCTGCTGTGCGCCACGGTCGCCGCGGCCTGGGTCGGCGCGGTCGTGGTCGCGCGCCACCGCGCGCAGGCGGCGGCCGACCTTGCCGCGTTGGCCGCCGCCGGCCGGTTGGCGGCCGGACCCGAAGCCGCGTGCGCCCGTGCGACGGCGGTGGCTCGGGCGATGGGGACCGAGGCCGGTTGCGCGGTGGACGATCTCGACGTCGTCGTCACGGTGCGTGTCGCGGTCCTCGGCGGGGCGGCGAGCGCCGCCGCACGGGCGGGGCCTGCGCCCGGCTAGGAGCCCGGGTCGGGGCCGCCCGACAATCCCACGGCGGCCAGTTCCTCGTTGGAGGGCAACCGCAGCGAGACCAGCCCGGCGTAGGCGCCCGGTTCGATCTCCACCCTGTTGACGGTGACGTGCACCGGCACCCACTCGGTGTCGCGGCCGGGCATTCGCAGCACTCGGCTGGTGGCGCCGTGGACGAATTCCTCGGTCATCGAGGACACCAGGTGCTGGTCATCGGGGTGCACCTTCGGCTTGCCCGTCTCACTGCCTCGCCAGTCGTAGAAGGTGCACGGCTCGTCCAGCCATTTCAGCAGGGCCCAGTTCTTGAGGTCGATCAGCGCGCGGTGCACGCCGGCCTGGGCGAGCCCGCTCAGGATCCGTTGCGCCAGATCGTCTGTCGACACCTCCGGGCCCTTGAGTTCCGCGCGCCAATTGATCGCCCGCGCGACCAGATGGTCCCGGCCGTCGGGGCCGGGCTCCAGGCCGGTGCGCGCCACGAAGCCGATGCGCATGGGGTTGCCCTGCCAGTCGGTGAGATCCCATGTGCTGCAAAGTGTTTGGTCGGGCTCGGCCTTGACGGCCATCGCGAGCACCTTGGTTTCGTTCTGGTTGAGCTCGCGCGAGGGAAGGTCTTCCGCGAAGGCCCTGCCGAAGGTCACCTCGACTTCGGGATTCTTCCCGCTGTTCACCAGCGACTCCCGGGTGTCGGTGGCGACGCCCAGGGTCAGGTCCCACTTCAGAGGCCCCGGGGTGGGGCGTTCGGGCGGCTCGACGTCGGCGGGGCCGGTCCACACGTGCACGCCGTGGATGTAGCCGTCGGACATCACCACCGGTTCGGTGCGAATGACGCGGTCGCGCTTGGGGGTGATGCTGGTCAGGCTCTGCCCGGTCTGCACCGACTCGGCGATCGCCGTCCGAACCGCGGAGAGGTAGGGGCTGCGGCGCATGAACGTGGTGATGGGGACGAGGTTTTTCAGCTGGCGTCCCTGCGCCACCACGGTGGGTTCACCCCCCAGCGTCTCCACGAGCAACCAGTCGTGGCCCATACGGTGAGATTTTACGGCGACGACCCGCATCCTTGGGGGCCGGCCGTCATCCCGCGGAGCGCTCCGCGTGCGGCAACTGCGCGAGCACCAGCCGCAGGACTCGCACCGCACCCGCCTTGTCGAGCGGGTCGTTGCCGTTGCCGCACTTGGGCGACTGCACGCAGGAGGGGCATCCGCGCGGGCACTCGCATGCCTCGATGGCCGCGGCGGTCGCGCCCAGCCAGGTGCTCACCTGGCGAAACCCGCGTTCGGCGAACCCGGCCCCACCCGGATAGCCGTCGTACACGAAAACGCTGGGCAGACCGGCCGGGTCGGGTCCCACCGCGGTGGACAGGCCGCCGATGTCGCCACGGTCGCAGCTGGCCACCAGCGGGAGCAGGCCGATCGCCGCATGCTCGGCGGCGTGTAGCGACCCGGGAATCCGCGGCGCATCAATACCGTTGCGCAGCAACGCCTCTTCGGTGATGGTGTACACCACCGCGGTGGTCGCCAGTGTCTGTTCGGGCATGTCTAGCTCGATGAAGTCGATGACCTCCCCCGAAGGCCGGCGGCGCAGGTACCCCACCACCCGGTGGGTGACGGTGACCGGCACCAGCCCCAGGGTGACCGGCCCGTAGCGCGAGCGTTCGCCGGTACCGGTGACGGCGATGTCGGTGATTTCCCGCGCGAACGTGGCGTAACCGGGGTCCTCGGCGTGCACGAAGGCGATCGCGTCCTCGAGGTCCAGCGAGTCGACGACGTAACTCTCGCCCTGGTGCAGGTAGACCGCGCCCGGATGGACCGAAGCCGGCGCCTGGCCGACGCCGGTGCTGCCCAGCAACCGCCCGGTGTCGGCCTCCACGATGACGATCTGGCCGCCCGCCGACCCCCGGATGTCCACCGCGCCATGCGGTTCCAGACCGGCCGCGGGAAAGTACTTGCCGTTGCGGCGCCGCAGCAGTCCTTGCTCAACCAAATCGTCGACCAGGGCCTCGGCCACCCCGGCGGCACCGAAGTCACGCACCTCCGCCTCGTCGAGCGGCATTTCGGTTGCGGCACAAAGAAGTTGGGGCCCCAGAATGTAGGGATTGGCGGGATCGATCACCACCCGTTCGACCGGCTTGCCCAGCAGCGCCGCCGGGTTGTGCACCAGGTAGGTGTCCAGCGGATCGTCGCGGGCGATCAGCACGACCAGCGCGCCCTGCCCGCGCCGGCCCGACCGGCCGGCCTGCTGCCAGAACGAGGCGACCGTCCCGGGGAACCCGGCGAGCACCACCGCGTCCAGCCCCGCGATGTCGACACCCAGCTCCAGGGCGTTGGTGGTGGCCAGCCCGCGCAGCCGGCCCTCCGCCAGGGCGCGCTCCAGCGCGCTGCGGTCCTCGGCGAGATAGCCGGCCCGATAGGAGGCCACCTTGCCGGAGAGCTCCGGCGCGATGTCGTCCAACCGCGCCTGGGTGCCCAGCGCGGTGAGCTCGGCGGCGCGGCGCGACCGGACGAACGTCAGCGTCTGCGCCCCCTCGGCGACCAGGTCGGCCATCACCCGCGCCGCCTCCGCGCCAGCCGAACGGCGCACCGGCGCGCCGTTCTCGCCCAGCAGGTCGGTCCGCAGCGCCGGTTCCCACAACGCCACCGTCCGGGCGCCCTGGGGGGAACCGTCCTCGGTGACCTCGTCGACCGGGAGCCCGATGAGCTCGGCGGCCGTCGCGCCCGGCGCGTCCGTCGTCGCGCTGGCGAAGATGACCGTCGGTGTAGCGGAGTAGCGCGCGCACAGCCGCAGCAACCGGCGCAGCACCATCGCCACGTTCGATCCGAAAACTCCACGGTAGTAATGGCATTCGTCGACGATCACGAACCGAAGCCCGCGCAGCAGCACGGCCCAGCGGGCGTGGTTGCGCAAGATCGACAGATGGATCATGTCGGGGTTGGAGAACAGCCAGCGGGAGCGTTCGCGCGCAAACCTGCGCACTTCCGGGGGGCTGTCACCGTCGTAGGCGGTGGGTGCGACGTCGTGGCACCGCGGGATGGCCGCGGTGAGCGCGTGCGCGGCGCGCAATTGATCGTGGCCCAGCGCCTTCGTCGGCGACAGGTACAGCGCCCGGGCGCGGGGATCGGTGGCCAGCGCGTTGAGCACGGGCAGCTGATAGGCCAGCGACTTGCCCGACGCGGTCCCGGTGCTCACCACCACGTGACGGCCGGCGTGCGCCAATTCCGCGGCCACCGACTGGTGTGACCAGGGTGAGCTGACGCCGCGGTCGGTGAACGCGCGCACCACGTCGGGCTCGGCCCACGCCGGCCAGCCGTGCGGGCGGCCGCCGCGGGCCGGCAGCTCGGCGACGTGGCGCAGCGGGTGCTCGTCGGCCGCGGTTCCGGCGAGCGCGGCGGCGAGCAGCTCGCTACCGAAACTCGCCATCCGCACCCTCCTGGGACTCGGCCGAGACTGCGTCCGACGGCGCAAGTCTGTCGCCGAAGCGATGAACATGGTTGACTATTTGCGGTCGCAGCTTCTGTGTTCGTGTCAAACTTTCGCAGGATCTATCGTTGCGGCCGCGGTTCCTGCGAGGTTAATCGGTCGGGTGAAGTTCCGGCGACTGAGCGAGGTATGGCGGTCGTACAGGCCCGGGGCATCGAAAGGCGATGCCCCGCACCCAGAAGAAAAGGAAAGATCGAGAGATGCCACAGGGAACTGTGAAGTGGTTCAACGCGGAGAAGGGCTTCGGGTTCATCGCCCCCGAAGACGGCTCCGCAGACGTGTTTGTCCACTACACGGAGATCCAGGGTTCGGGCTTCCGCACCCTCGAAGAAAACCAGAAGGTCGAGTTCGAGATCGGCCACAGCCCTAAGGGCCCCCAGGCCACCGGAGTCCGCTCCGTCTAAGACGAGCCGAATCTCCACGAACCCCCCGTGCAGTCCCGCCCAGCGGGCCCGCCGGGGGGTTTTCGTAACCCGGCGGGCTCGCGAGGTCGCCGGCGCGCCGCGCCTCAAGACGCGGACGGTCGACCTGGCCTACTGTCGGTGGCGTGAGCCAGCTTTCCTTCTTCACAGCGGAGTCGGTGCCGCCCGCGGTCGCCGATCTCTCCGGGGTGCTGGCGGCTTCCGGTCAGATCGTCATGGTCGGCGGCCACGAGGCGCAGGGCGCACGGCTTTCCGTGGTGGTGGACCAGCCGTGGCGCGCCGGCGCGCTGGCCGAGATGATCCGCGAGGCCGGCCTGGCGTTCGAGATCGGCCGCACCGACGAGGACACCCCGCTGGTGCGGACGACGGTCACCGCGTCCCTGGTGAATTTGGCCACCGAATGGACGCGCGGGGCGGTCAAGACCGTGCCGCCGCGGTGGCTGCCCGGGCCACGCGAATTGCGGGCATGGACGCTGGCGGCCGGTCATCCCGACGGCGACCATTATCTGCTCGGGCTCGATCCCCACGCGCCCGATACCCATTCCCCGCTGGCGTCGGCTTTGATGCGGGTCGGAATCGCCCCCACCCTGATCGGCACCCGCGGTGGTCGCCCGGCGCTGCGGATCAGCGGGCGTCGGCGGCTATCGCGCCTGGTAGAGAACGTGGGCGACGCCCCCGCCGGGGTCGAGGCATCATCGGTGTGGCCGCGGGTATAACCGCCGAAATAGATTTGCGATTCCGCTTGCCGGTTTGCGCAGTTGCGCCCAAGGGTGCGAAATTGTCAGGTGCCCGAGGGCGAAGGAACGCTGGCGTATCTGAATTTCCGCGGAATTTTCCACGCCGGCCTGTCATTCTTCTGCGGGGCGGCCTCGCAGGGGGGCCGGGATCAAGGATGGAGCGTAAGCGTAGTTGGCCGACCAGAATCTCAAGGACCGCGAAAGCGGCCGGGCTGGGAGCCGTAGGCGACTCGTCATCGTCGAGTCGCCGACCAAGGCGCGCAAATTGGCCGGCTACCTGGGGTCCAACTACATCGTCGAATCCTCGCGGGGACACATCCGAGACCTGCCCCGCGCCGCGGCCGACGTGCCGGCGAAATACAAGTCCGAGCCGTGGGCCAGGCTCGGGGTCAACGTCGATCACGACTTCGAACCGCTCTACATCATCAGCCCGGAGAAGAAGAGCACCGTCAGCGAACTGAAGGGCTTGCTGAAAGGCGTCGACGAGCTCTATCTCGCCACCGATGGTGACCGCGAGGGCGAAGCCATCGCCTGGCACCTGCTGGAAACCCTGAAGCCCAACATCCCGGTCAAGCGGATGGTGTTCCACGAGATCACCGAGCCGGCCATCCTCGAGGCCGCCGAAAACCCCCGTGACCTGGACATCGACCTGGTCGACGCGCAGGAAACCCGCCGCATCCTGGACCGCCTGTACGGCTACGAGGTCAGCCCGGTGCTGTGGAAGAAGGTCGCGCCCAAGCTGTCGGCGGGCCGGGTGCAGTCGGTGGCCACGCGCATCATCGTGCAGCGGGAACGCGACCGCATGGCGTTCCGCAGCGCCTCCTACTGGGACATTCTGGCCCGGCTGGACGCCAGCGTGTCCGACCCGCAGGCCTCACCGCCCACGTTCACCGCCCGGCTGAGCTCCGTCGACGGGCTGCGGGTGGCCACCGGCCGTGACTTCGACTCGCTGGGCCAGCTGCGCAAGTCCGACGAAGTCACAGTGCTGGACGAGGTTCAGGCGACGGAGCTGGCCCCCGGGCTGCGTGGCGCCCAGCTCTCCGTCGCCTCGGTGGAGGAGAAGCCGTACCCCCGCCGGCCCTACGCGCCGTTCATGACGTCGACGCTGCAGCAGGAGGCGGGCCGCAAGCTGCGGTTCTCCTCCGAGCGCACCATGAGCATCGCCCAGCGGCTCTACGAGAACGGCTACATCACTTATATGCGTACCGACTCGACGACGCTGTCGCAGTCGGCGATCAACGCCGCGCGCACCCAGGCGCGTCAGCTCTACGGCGAGGAGTACGTCTCGCCGTCGCCGCGTCAGTACACCCGCAAGGTGAAGAACGCCCAGGAGGCGCACGAGGCCATCCGGCCCGCCGGCGAGGCGTTCGCGACCCCGGACGCGGTGCGCCGCGAGCTCGACGGCGACGAATTCCGGCTCTACGAGCTGATCTGGCAGCGCACGGTGGCATCGCAGATGGCCGACGCGCGCGGCACGACGCTGAGCCTGCGGATCAACGGTCAATCAACGGCGGCCGGTACCCGAAGAGAAGTCGTGTTCTCCGCGAGCGGGCGCACCATCACGTTCGCCGGCTTCCTGAAGGCCTACGTGGAAACCGTCGACGAATTGGCCGGCGGCGAGGCCGACGACGCCGAGAGCCGGCTGCCGCAGTTGACGCAGGGCCAGCGGCTGGACGCCGTCGAGCTCACCCCCGACGGCCACGCCACCAACCCGCCGGCGCGCTACACCGAGGCGTCGCTGGTGAAGGCGCTCGAGGAGCTGGGCATCGGCCGCCCGTCGACGTACTCGTCGATCATCAAGACCATCCAGGACCGTGGCTACGTGCACAAGAAGGGCAGCGCCCTGGTGCCGTCGTGGGTCGCGTTCGCCGTAACCGGTTTGCTGGAACAGCATTTCGGCAGGCTCGTCGACTACGGCTTCACCGCCGCGATGGAGGACGAACTCGACGCGATCGCCTCCGGGCAGGAGCGGCGCACCGACTGGCTCAACCGCTTCTACTTCGGCGGCGACCACGGGGTGGCCGACTCGGTGGCCCGGTCCGGCGGGCTGAAGAAGCTCGTCGGCGTCAACCTCGAAGGCATCGACGCCCGAGAAGTCAACTCCATCAAGCTGTTTGATGACGAGCAGGGCCGGCCGGTGTACGTCCGGGTGGGTAAGAACGGGCCCTACCTGGAACGCATGGTCACCGGCGACGACGGCGAACCGACGCCGCAGCGCGCCAACCTCAACGACTCGCTGACGCCCGACGAGCTGACGCTGGAGGTGGCCGAGCAGCTGTTCGCCACGCCGCAGCAGGGACGCTCGCTGGGCGTCGACCCGCAGACCGGGCACGAGATCGTCGCCAAGGACGGCCGGTACGGCCCCTACGTGACCGAGATCCTGCCTGAGCCGCCCCCGGAAGACGGCGACGCCACCCCAGCCAAGAAGGGGAAGAAGCCCACCGGACCGAAGCCTCGCACCGGTTCGCTGCTGCGCAGCATGGACCTGCAGACCGTCACCCTCGAGGACGCGCTGAAGCTGCTTTCGCTGCCCCGGGTGGTGGGCGTGGACCCCCAGACCGGTGAGGAGATCACCGCGCAGAACGGCCGCTACGGCCCATACCTCAAGCGCGGCACCGACTCTCGCTCGCTGGCCACCGAGGACCAGATCTTCGAGATCACGCTCGACGAGGCGCTGAAGATTTACGCCGAGCCCAAGCGCCGCGGCCGGCAGGCCGCCGCCGCGCCGCCGCTGCGCGAGCTGGGCGCCGACCCGGCGAGCGGCAAGCCGATGGTGATCAAGGACGGCCGGTTCGGCCCCTACGTCACCGACGGCGAGACGAACGCGAGCCTGCGCAAGGGCGACGACGTGCTGTCGATCACCGACGAGCGGGCCGCCGAACTGCTGGCCGACCGGCGGGCGCGCGGCCCGGTGAAGCGTCCGGCGAAAAAGGCCGCGCGCAAGAAGGCCCCGGCCAAGAAGGCCGCCAAGCGCGGCAGCTAGCCCCTAGAAGCCGGGGCCGATGGCCTCGCTGTGCACATCCTCGCGCACGGGCCGTACGGGGTGGGAGTCCGTGGACCCGGCCAGCTTCACCGGCCGCGCCAGCTGGGTGGGGGCGGTGCGCCCGCGCAGCTCGACCACCTCGCCCACATCCCAGCACAGGGCCTCGGCGTCCAGTGCGCCGCTGACCGCGATCGCCGACGCCAGCACGTGCCCGGGCTCCAGCTTGGCCAGCTCGGTCAGCCGGGCGGCCTCGTTGACCGGGTCCCCGATCACCGTGTACTCGAAGCGGGCCTGCGCCCCGATGTGCCCGGCGATCGCCCTGCCCGCCGACACCCCGATCCCGAACTCCGCGGACCCGATCACCGGAAGCAGCTCGTCGTGCAGCTCGCGGGCCGCGGCGAGCGCGCCGCCCGAAGCGTCGGGGTGTTCGATCGGCGCGCCGAAGATCGCCAGCGCGGCGTCGCCCTGGAACTTGTTGACGAAACCGCCGTGGCGGCCGACGGTTTCGACGACCACCCGGAAGAACTCGTTGAGCAGGTGGACCACCTCGGCCGGGGGCCGGGTCGCGGCGAGCTTGGTGGAGCCGACCAGGTCGACGAACAGCACCGCGACGTTGCGCTCCTGGCCGCCCAGCTCGGTGCCGCGCTCCAGTGCCCGCCGGGCGACATCTTCGCCGACGTAGCGGCCGAACAGGTCACGCAGTCGTTGCCGCTCGGAGAGGTCGCGCACCATGTCGTTGAAGCCGGCCTGCAGCAGGCCCAGCTCGCTGGCGTCGTAGATCTGCATGTGCGCGTTGTAGTTTCCGCGCTGCACCTCCGACAGCGCCCAGCGCAGCTGGCGCAGCGGGTCGGCGATCGACATGGCCACCAGCAGGGTGCTGACGAAGCCGATGCCCAGCGCCGCCAGCGCCAGCAACAGGATCGGGGTGAACAGCTTCTCCGGGGTGGCGTGCAGCAGCGACGCCTTGTCCGCCATCACCGCCAGCACGATCGCCAGCACCGGGACCGCGGTGGACAGCATCCACGTCAGGATCTGCCGCAGGATCACGCCGGGCGCCTGGACGTTCTCGGGCACACCGCTGCGCAGGGCCGCCACGGCCACCGGCCGCAGCACCCGCTCGGACTGCAGGTAGCCGATGATCGCGGTGGCCGCGGCGCCCAGCCCGGTGGCGACGGCCACGACGGGCGCGGCAAACCGCGCGACCGACCAGCTGGCGATGATGAACACCACGCCGCCGATGCACCAGGCCGCCATGCTGATCAGCGTGCGGTAGAAGGGCATCCGCAGGGCCCGGCTACGGGCCAGCTCGGTGGCGGCCGGGTCGGCCTCGGCGAGCAGGTTGTCCCGGCGCTGCCAGCGAAAGACCGGCATCAGCAGCTTCAGATTCACCATCCAGCCGGCCAGGAACAACACCACCAGCGCGGCCCCGAAGACCGCCAGGTTCAGAACCGGCAGATCCTGCAGCTGGATGCGATCCTCGGGGGGCAGCGCGTAGCGCAGGAAGCCGAGCACGAACAGGGCGCCGATGATGTCGGCCTGCAGCATGCTCAGCGAGAACAGCGGCCACGGGGTACGCACCACCCACCGGACGAATCCGCTGATCCGCCCGGGCAGTGCTGCCGGTGATGCCACGATCCCACCGTATCGGTCGGCAGGGACTTGTCGGAAACTTACAACGATCTCGAACCGGGCCCAGCCGGGCCGAAAACAGGGGGAATGTAACGGGATCGTCGCGATACGGTGGCCGATCGGTATCTGTCGGCGGTGGTGGCTACTGTTACCGGTGATGTCCGGGGTGTTTACGCGGCTGGTAGGCCAGGACGCGGTGACGGCCGAATTACTCACCGCCGCCAGGGCCGCCCGCGGTGATCTGGTTCACAGCGACGCCGGCGGCGGGACTATGACACACGCCTGGCTGATCACGGGTCCCCCCGGATCGGGGCGCTCGGTCGCGGCGCTGTGCTTCGCGGCCGCGCTGCAGTGCACGTCTGCTGTCGAAGACGGGGGCCCGGGGTGCGGGCAGTGTCGCGCCTGCACGACGACGATGGCCGGCACCCACGCCGACGTGCGCCGGGTGATCCCCGAGGGGCTGTCCATCGGGGTGGACGAGATGCGCGGCATCGTGCAGATCGCGTCGCGGCGGCCGGCCACCGGGCACCGGCAGATCGTGGTGATCGAGGACGCCGACCGGCTGACCGAGGGCGCCGCCAACGCGCTGCTGAAGGTGGTGGAGGAGCCGCCGCCGTCGACGGTGTTCCTGCTGTGCGCGCCGTCGGTGGACCCCGAGGACATCGCCATCACGTTGCGGTCCCGCTGCCGGCACGTCGCGCTGGTGACCCCGCCGACCGAGGCGATCGCGCGCGTGCTGATCGACAGCGACGGCCTGAGTGCCGACACCGCGAACTGGGCGGCCTCGGTCAGCGGCGGCCACGTGGGCCGGGCGCGGCGGCTGGCGACCGATGCCGAGGCCCGGGCGCGCCGCGAACGGGCGCTGGCGCTGGTTCGCGACGCCGCCACGCCGTCGCGGGCCTATGCCGCCGCCGAGGAGCTGGTGGCCGCGGCCGAGGCCGAGGCCGTGGTGCTCACCGCCGACCGCGCCGAGGCCGAGACGGAGGAGCTGCGGACGGCCCTGGGCGCCGGCGGCGCCGGCAAGGGCACGGCCGGGGCGATGCGCGGCGCCGCCGGCGCGATGAAAGACCTCGAACGGCGGCAGAAGTCGCGTCAGACCCGCGCCTCCCGCGACGCGCTGGACCGGGCGCTGATCGACCTGGCGACGTATTTCCGGGACGCGCTCATGCTCTCGGCGGGCGCGGGCTCGGTGCAGCCCAATCACCCGGACATGGCCGACCGCGCCGCGGCCCTGGCCGCCCATGCCGCACCGCCGCGGTTGCTGCGCTGCATCGAGGCGGTGCTGGAGTGCCGCGAGGCGTTGGCGATGAACGTCAAGCCCAAGTTCGCCGTCGACGCCATGGTGGCCACCTTCGGCCAGGAACTGCGCGACTGAACCGCCCGGTGACGATGCACACGGCGCAGCCGTGTGAGGAGGGGGTGCCCCCGCCGCGAAGCGGCTAGGGGGAGAGCCGGGCAATCCTAACTTGGGTCGGCCCGTCCGCCTGCCGTAGACTCGTGCCGCCCGGCATCAGGGTGTGCCGCCTTAGCTCAGTCGGTAGAGCGATTCACTCGTAATGAATAGGTCGGGGGTTCGATTCCCCCAGGCGGCTCCACAGTTCTTCCGCCGGGCGCGGCTTTCAGGCCGGCGCCAGGAAACCCACCGGACCCGAGGCGAGGCATAACGCCAGCGCGGTGGTGTTGGCGCGCACGGTGATCGCGTCCCCCGCGCCGGGCAGCCGGACGAAGACCCGGTTGAGCCCCGGATGCACGGGGACCTTGACGTCTGGTCCCTGCGTCATCGTCAGCGTCATCGTTCCCTCGCTGTTGGCCAGGTAATTGAGTTCGACGCTCCAGTCGGCGGGCAGCAGCGGCCCGTCGAGGACCAGTCGTGCCGGGTGGTCGGGCTGCGCGAAATACCCGCACTGCGGCAAGGGGCCCGGCAGGATGGTCCGGACCCAGGTCACCCGCGCCCTGACCAGGCGGCCGGAGCTGTCGAGCATCCGCAATCGGGTTGTGGCGGAGGCGAATTCGGGCCTGTCTCGCAGCAGGGCGAACAGGTGGCTGGCCAGGTTCTCCGGCGCCGCCACCCGCTGCAGCACCAGCGGATCGACCTCCTGATCCAGCAGCGGCGCCGTGGACGCCGCGTGCGCCGCGGCCAGATCGGCCCGGGCGTTCTGCAGGTACCGCTGGGCCGGGTTGTCGCGCCAGCTGGTCAGGAACGTCGCCGTCGAGTACAGGCTGCTGGCGACGAACAGCGCCGCCAAACCCAGCGTCACCGCGGCGCGTCCGGGCGAGGCGTCCAGCCAGCGCGGCCCGGCGGCCCGGTTGGGCGCGCAGAACGCGACGGCGGCCAGCAGCGCCAGCACGAAGACGAGATCAGGGAAGTACCGCAGGGTTTGGGCGAGTTCCAGCGCGGTCTGCTTCGACGAGCGCATCAGATAGATCGGCACCTGGCAGGCGACGGCGTAGCCGGCCGCGGTCAGCCACACCGCCCCGATGCGCTGCTTGCGCAGCAGCGACACCACCAGCGCGCCGGCCAGCACCAGCCAGCCGAGCGCCATCACCAACGGCGGGGGCGTCGCCCACGGCGAGGCCGGCGCCCACCGGTCCCAGTGCCACGGCCCGCCGGCCAGCCCCGGGACGATGCCGTGCGTGACCGACCGCGCCAGCAGCTGCGACGTCATCGCCAGGTCGGAACTCCACCGCCGCTGGTTCACCACGGCCAGATAGAGCGCGATCCAGCCGGCCGTCAACGCGAGCGTCGCCAGCCACAGCCGGAGCCCGGCGCGCCACACCGTCCGCAGCGCCGCCGGATCGCCCTGCACGTGGCGCAGCAGCGCGGCGACCGCGAAGGCGACGAACGGGATGACCGCGGCCTTCTCGAAGAACAGCAGCCCCCCGAGGTAGACCAGCGTCCCCGTCACCGCGTAGCGCCGGTTGCCGGTGCGGACCAGCAGCACGGCGTCGGCGCACACCCAGGCCAGCGCCGCCAGCATCGGCAGCGAGTTCAGCGCCGCCGCCCACCACGCGAACCCCGGCACGGCCAGCGGGGTGAACAGCGCGAACGTCAGCGGGATCAGCAGCACCGGCCGCCAGCCGAGGACGACGTGCAGGGCGCGCAGCAGCGCCAACGACGCCAGCAGCTGCAGCACGAGCAGGCTGATCGCCGGCCCCGTCCAGTTCAGGGGGGCCAGCCGGATGATCGCGCCGCCGAGCAGGAAAGCGCCGGGCATGACGTGGCCGTCGTGGTCGTCGAACAGGTAGGCCGGCGCGAACAGGTTGTGGGTGCCGGCCTTGCCGATCAGGATCAGGTCGTCCCAGTAGAAGTAGCCCCCGAACGCCAGCGCCGCGCGAATCCCCAGCTGGACGGCGATCAGCGCGACGGCCACCACCCCTATGTATGGTGGGCCGGTGCGCGCACTGGTCACCGGGGCTGCCGGATTCATCGGGTCGACGCTAGCCGACCGCCTGCTGGCCGACGGCCACACCGTGGTGGGGCTGGACAACTTCGCCACCGGCCGCGCGACCAACATCGAGCACCTGGCCGACAACCCGGCGTACGTCTTCGCCGAAGCCGACATCGTCACCGCCGACCTGCGGGCCATCCTCGACGAGCACCGCCCGGAGGTGGTGTTTCACCTGGCCGCGCAGATCGACGTGCGGCACTCGGTGGCGGACCCGCAATTCGACGCCTCGGTCAACGTCATCGGCACCATCCGGCTGGCCGACGCGGCCCGCATGACCGGGGTGCGCAAGATCGTGCACACGTCCTCGGGGGGATCCATCTACGGCACGCCGCCGGTATACCCGACCCCCGAGACGGTGCCCACGGATCCGGCCTCGCCGTACGCCGCCGGCAAGGTGGCCGGCGAGATCTACCTGAACACGTTCCGCCACCTGTACGGCATGGAGTGCTCGCACATCGCCCCGGCCAACGTCTATGGACCCCGCCAGGACCCGCACGGCGAGGCCGGCGTGGTGGCGATCTTCGCCCAGGCGCTGCTGTCGGGTAAGCCGACCAAGGTGTTCGGCGACGGCGGGAAGACCCGCGACTACGTGTTCGTCGACGACGTGGTCGACGCCTTCGTCAGGGCCTCCGGGGAGGCCGGCGGAGGGCAGCGGTTCAACGTCGGCACCGGGATCGAAACCTCGGACCGCCAACTGCATTCGGCGGTGGCCGCGGCCGTCGGGGGTCCGGACGACCCGGAGTTCCATCCGGACCGGCTGGGCGACCTGAGGCGGTCCTGCCTCGACATCGGTTTGGTGGAACGGGTCTTGGGCTGGCGTCCGCAGGTGCGGCTCGACGACGGTGTGCGCCGCACGGTCGAGTACTTCCGTCACGCCCAGACGGTCTAGGTCCGTTCGGGTTCGGGCGTCTGGGCGCCCTCGAGCGCCAGGGCGCGCGCGAGACGCGCGTAGCGCAGCTCCAGGTCCTTGAACCGCATGTAGGTGCTGAGCGTGGTGAAGCAGAACGCCATGATGAGCGCGTAGAGCATCAGGTCGGTGCCGCGGCGCACCCCGAACCAGTGCGCCACGACCGTGGTGTCGTCGGGCCGCAGCACGGCATAGATGCCGGCCAGCACGAAGACGACGTAGCCGACCTTGACCCAGGCCTTCGATCGCGAGTTGCGACGGGATCGCAGCAGATAGACGAGCAGCGCGATGATCGAGCCGATCAGCAGCACCTGGATCCAGTTCACTTAGGAATCCTCCCTCGCAGGAAACCGTCGAAGATGATGTTGACGCCGTTGAGCAGCGGCTGCCCCTTCGACTTCGAGTAATCGGTGTAGAGCACCTCGACCGGCTGTTCGACGACGCGCCAATGGTTTTCGGCGATCAGCATGATGAACTCGTTGGCGTGGCTCATGCCGCTCATGGTGATGTCCAGCCCGTCGGCGACCTTTCTGTTGAACACCCGCAGCCCATTGTTGGTGTCCGTCAGGCCAAGTCGGCGACCGCGCCGGCTCAGCCGGGCGGCGGTCCGCAGCACGAGCCGCTTGAGAAACGGCGGCCGGGTGCCCATCGCCGCGCCGAACCGCGTCCCGATGACGACGTCGACGTCCTCCGCGCAGAGCCGGTCGACCATCGCCGCCAGGTCCTTGACCCGGTGCTGCCCGTCACCGTCGAACGTGGCGAAGACCTGCGCCCCAGGCTGTTTGCGGGCGTACTCGACGCCGGTCTGGATGGCCGCACCCTGGCCGAGGTTGATCGGATGGCGCACCAGGTGGGCGCCGGCCCGCCGGGCGACCTCACCCGTGCCGTCGGTGCTGCCGTCGTCCACGCAGACGACATTGTCGAAGACGGAGCGCACATCGGCGACCACCTCGCCGATGACGGTGGCTTCGTTGAAGGCGGGGATGACGATCCAGGCGCCCGCGTACTTGGGTGATGCAGTGTCCATTCAGCCCAAAAGGTACACGCGATCAGCCGGCGGGGCGCCCGGCGCGCGACAGCGCCACCAGATGAACGCCGATTCCCACCAGCGGGCCGCATAGCAAGGCGACGACGGTGCGCGTCTGCAGCGGCAGCGGCAACAGCAGCAGCAACCCCGACGCCACCGTCGCGCCGACCCAACCGAGCGCGTACGCCCGGTGTAGCGCCGCCGCCACCGCGGCGGCGCCGGTCAGCGTCAGCATCGCGATCGCCACGGCCGCGGCGGTCAGCCAGGCCAGCAGCGCGCCGCCGGCGTGGTACTGCGGCCCGAAGGCCACCTGCAACAGCCAGGGGCCCACGGCCCAGGCCGCCAGCACCCCCACCGCGCCGATGCCGCCGACGATCGCGGCCGGGGCGACCAGCGCGCGGACCCGGTCGCTGCGCGCGTCGACGAAATGCGCGATCAGGTTGCCCTGCATGGCCGTCAGCGGCACCAGGAGCGGCGCCCGGGTCAACGTCACGGCGAGGATGATCACCCCGCCCTGGGCCCCCAGCTCGTTGCTGGTCAGCTTCAACAACACCGGAAACCCCATCACCAGAACCGCGCTCGCGCCGGCGGCGGTGATCGAATGGGCGGCCCCCCGCAGGAAGGTCTGGGCGCCGCCCGGCGTCCGGAGCCGGGCGGCGGACCGGGCCGAGGGCGAGGCCAGCAGCATGATCAGCCAGGCGACCGCACCCGCCACCGTGGCCCACAGGAAGCCGACCAGGCGCCAGCCCAGGACGACGGTGGCCGCGGCGACCGTCACCCGCATGACCGCGTCGGTCACCATCAGCGCCCCGTAACCGGTCCACCGATCGGTGCCGGCCAGCATGCCCAGCAGCGTGGCGTGCACGCAGAACCCGGCCAGCCCGACGCTGAGCAGCGCCACCGACAGCCAGCGTTGGTCGACGAACACCCGCGCGCTCCACAGCGGCGAGCTGCCGGCGATCACCACGGCAGCGCCGACGCCTACCAGCATGGCCACTCGCAGCGGGTGGGTCCGCGGCTCGTCCGCGGCCGGCGGGGCCGCCGAGAGGTGGCGGCTCGAGCGGACCTCCCGGGTGGTCTCCTGCAGCAGCCCGAAGGCGGCGCCGGTGGCCAGGCCGAACGCCCCCCAGAACACCCCGAACACCGAGAAGCCGTCCGGAGCCAGGTCCCGGGCGGCCAGGTAGATCACCGCGTAACCGCACAGGGCGGTCAGCGCCGTCGCGGTGGCGACCCGGGTCACGCTGCCGCGCGTGATCGGACCGGTGCCGGTGGGGGCTTGGGTACCGCCGACTTCGGGCATCGCCACAATTTGAAAATAGTAAGTGGCCGTGGACGCAGGTCAGCGGCGGCGACCGGGGTTCGCTATCGTGGGCGGCTGTCGGAAAGGACCTTGGCCGCCTTGCGCATCTTCGGGATCTCGCTGCTGGTCACCGTGGCGGCCCTTGCGGTCGGATACGCCCACGGCGGCCTGCGGGACCTGTTCTTACTGCTGGTGCTGGCCACCCTCGAGGTGTCGCTGTCGTTCGACAACGCCATCATCAACGCGGCGATCCTCAAGCAGATGAGCCCGTTCTGGCGGCAGATGTTTTTGACCGTCGGGATTCTCATCGCCGTGTTCGGCATGCGGCTGCTCTTCCCGTTACTGATCGTGTGGGCCACCGCCGGCCTGGACCCAGTCCGCGCGATGGAGCTGGCGCTGCACGCGCCGCCGCACGGCGCGCTGGAATTCCCCGACGGCTCGCCCAGCTACGAGAAGCTGATCGGCGCCGCGCATCCACAGATCGCGGCGTTCGGCGGGATGTTCCTGTTGATGCTGTTCTTGGACTTCATCGTCTACGACCGAGACATCAAGTGGCTCAAGTGGATCGAGGTCCCCTTCGCCCGCATCGGGCGGCTTGGGCAGGTGTCGGTGGCGGTGGCAGTCGTTGCGCTGGTTCTCGTCGGAACCGGGCTGACGCATTCCGGGGACGAGAGTGAGACGGTGCTGACCGCCGGCCTGCTCGGCCTGGTGACGTACCTGGTCGTCAACGGTCTGAGCCGGGCGTTTCGGCCGCCGGACCTCGAGGCGGTGTCGAACGGCAACGCGGTCGGAAAGGCCGGCCTCAGCCTGTTTCTGTATCTCGAGGTGCTTGATGCCGCCTTCTCGTTCGACGGGGTCACCGGCGCCTTCGCGATCACCTCGGACCCGATCGTCATCGCGCTGGGTCTCGGTGTGGTGGGCTCGATGTTCGTCCGGTCCATCACGATCTTCCTGGTGAAGCAGGAAGCGCTGGACCGCTACGTGTACCTGGAGCACGGCGCGCACTGGGCGATCGGGGTGCTCTCGGTGATCATGCTGCTCTCCGTCAACCCGCGATACCAGGTCCCCGAGGCTTTCACCGCCTCGGTCGGGGTGGTGTTCATCGGCGCTGCGCTGGGCTGGAGCGTGCTGCGCAATCGGCGACAGGCCGCGGCGCGGCCGGCTTAGGCCTCGATCTGGCCGGCGATGCGCCGTTCGATGCCGGCCCTCGCTGGGGCCGGCAGCGCGATCAGGCCGTTCAGTTCCTTGCTCGCCCGCGCGTAGGCGTTCTGCCGTTCCTCGCGCGTGGCCGCGTCGTCCTGGGCCAGGTGCAGCAAGCTCTGGGCCCGCGCCATCCGCTGCTGCTCGTCCGCCGTGAAGTCGCTGCGACGTCGGCGAATCGCCTCGGCCTCGGCGATCTCGAACGCACTGACGTACTCGTGGACTGCGTCGCGGTATTCCACCAGGGCGTCCCGGTTGCCGACCAGGCCCTCGGGCGGTTCCGGCCGCAGCAGGTCCGCGTGCCGTTTCGCCCGATGGAAGGCGATGGTCAGCGGGGCCCGCATGTCGGTCATCATCGGAAAGTCCAGCAATTTCGCGATGTCGACCTCGTAGTCGAACCATCGGGCGTCGATACGATCATGCGCCGAAACAAGTTTGGCGACTTCTCGGCGATCGGTGTCCTCGTTGGCCCGCGCCCGGCCCGATGCCTCGGCGATGGCGATTTTGGCTTGCTGCTTCAGCCGATACCGTTCCAGCCGGCGTTCGGCCCGACGCTCGTTGGCGGCGGCTACGGCCCGCAGGCCGCCGCCGATCGCACCGCCCAGTGGAAAAACCAGCCACCAGAAATTGGCGGCGAAATGCAACACCGGGGTCACACCGCCAGGATGCCACCGACGAGCAACGCGCGGTTACGCCAAGAGCGTTAGTGCCCGCCGGCCTTGAACCGCTCCACGGAGCGCTGCACCTCGGCTTCGGCGTCGGCGCGGCCGACCCAGTCGGCCGCCTTGACGAACTTGCCCGGCTCCAGGTCCTTGTAGTGCACGAAGAAGTGCTTGATCACGTCCAGTTCGAACTCGGGGACGTCCGCGATGTCCTGGATGTGATCCCAGCGGTGGTCGCCGGCCGGCACGCAGAGGACTTTGTCGTCGCCACCGGCCTCATCGGTCATCCGGAACATGCCCACCGGGCGCGCCTCGACGATGACGCCAGGAAACACCGACTGCGGCAGCAGCACCATCGCGTCCAGCGGGTCGCCGTCTTCGCCGAGGGTGTCCTCGATGAACCCGTAGTCGGTCGGGTAGCCCATCGAGGTGTAGAGGTAGCGGTCCAGACGCACCCGTCCGGTCTCGTGATCGATCTCGTACTTGTTCCGCTGACCCTTCAAGATCTCGATGGTCACGTCGAATTGCACTGTGCGCTCCTTAGATCTGGGCGGGTGGCAAGTGGTCCGTTGCGTCGGGCATCACCCTAGTCGAGGCCTTTTGCGCCGGATTCGGCAGAATGGGTCGGAAACAGTCAGGAGAGCGATGGGTCCCACTCGCTGGCAAAAATCCACCCATGTCTTCGTCGGGTTGGCGGTGCTGGCGTTCGTCGCCGCCGTGGTGGCGGCGGCGACGTTCTTCACCTCGGCTGGGCATGGCGGAAACAACTCGCACGCCCCCATGCCGCCTCCGCACGCGCCGACGGTCAAACCGGGGATGGTGCCGGTCAGCGACACCGCCGAGACGCCCAGCCCCGCCGGGGTGACGGCCGCGCTCGCGGCCATCGCGGCCGATCCCAACCTGGGCAGGCTGGGCGCCCGCGTCACCGACGCCCTGACCGGGAAAGAGCTTTGGCAGGTCGGGGACGACCTGCCGCTGGTGCCGGCGTCGACGAACAAGGTGCTGACCGCCGCGGCGGCCCTGCTGACCCTGGACCACCAGGCGCGGATCAGCACGCGGGTGGTGGCCGGCAGTCAGAACGCCCAGGGGCCCGTCGTGTTGGTCGGTGCCGGCGACCCGGTGCTGTCGGCGGCGCCGCCCGGCGTGGACACCTGGTACCGCGGGTCGGCCCGGCTCGCCGACTTGGTCGAGCAGATCCGCCGCAGCGGCGTGACACCGACGGCGGTGCAGGTGGACACCTCGGCGTTCACCGGACCGACGATGGCGCAGGGCTGGGATGGCGCCGACGTCGACAACGGCGACATCGCGCCGATCGAGTCGGTGATGATCGACGCCGGGCGCATCCAGCCGAGCACCGTCAACTCCCGGCGGTCGCGAACCCCGGCGCTCGATGCCGGGCGCGAGCTGGCCAAGGCGCTGGGCCTCGATCCCGGCGCCGTGACGATCGCGACGGCACCGTCGGGAGCTCGGCAGCTGGCCGTCGTGCAGTCGGCGCCGCTGGTGCAGCGGCTGTCCGAGATGATGGACCACTCCGACAACGTGATGGCCGAGTGCATCGCGCGTGAGGTGGCCGCCGCCATCAACCGGCCGCGCAGCTTCGCCGGCGCCGCGGACGCGGTATCCAACCGGTTGAGCACCGCGCACGTCGACACCGGAGGCATAACGCTGATGGACTCCAGCGGGCTGTCCGTCGACGACCGGCTGACCGCCAAGACGCTCGACGGGGTGCTGCAGGCCGCCGCCGGACCCGACCAGCCCGCGCTGCGCGCGCTGCTGGACCTGCTCCCGATCGCCGCCGGCAGCGGGACGCTGGCCGACCGCTTCACCGACGCGGCGTCCAATCAGGGGCCGGCGGGGTGGTTGCGCGCCAAGACCGGCTCGCTGACGGCCACCAACGCCTTGGCCGGCGTGCTCACCGACCGCAGCGGCAGGGTGCTCACCTTCGCCTTCATCTCCAACGCGGCCGGACCCAACGGCCGCAACGTGATGGACGCCCTGGCCACCAAGCTCTGGTCCTGTGGTTGCTCATGACGCCCACCTCGGAGCTGACGCTCGGCAGCGCCGTCGACTGGGGCTTCGCGGCCACCGTCGGCCAGCGGTTGGCCCGGCCGGGGCCGCCGGCGAGCGAGTACACCCGGCGGCAGGTGATCGACGAACTCACCAGGTCGGCCGCCGAGGCCGAGCCGCCGGTGCGTGAGGTCACCGGCCTGGTGACCGACGGGGCCGTGCCCGCCGCCCGGATCGTCGACCGCCCGGAGTGGATCGCCGCGGCGGCCGAGTCGATGCGCGTGATGATGAACGGGGCGGAGAAGCCGCGGGGCTTTCTCACGGGCCGGGTCACCGGCGCGCAGACGGGGGCCGTGCTGGCATTCGTGTCGTCGGGCATCCTCGGTCAGTACGACCCGTTCGCGCGGGGCCTAGAGGCCGCGAAAGAGGGAAGCCTGCTGCTGGTGTATCCCAACGTCATCGCCGTCGAGCGGCAACTGCGGGTCGAGCCCTCCGACTTCCGGCTCTGGGTCTGCCTGCACGAGGTCACCCACCGGGTGCAATTCACCGCGAACCCGTGGTTGTCCGAGCACATGTCCCGGGCCCTGGGGTTGTTGACGCGCGACGCCGGGGAAGACGTCGGGCAGGTGGCGAGCCGGCTCGCCGATTACGTCCGCAACCGGGGCAACGGGGCGGCGGACGACGGCCCGTCGGGAATCGTCGGCCTGGTGCGCGCGATCCAGTCCGAGCCGCAGCGCCAGGCCCTCGATCAGCTGCTGGTGCTCGGCACGCTGCTGGAGGGCCACGCCGACCACGTGATGGATGCCGTCGGGCCGATGGTGGTGCCGTCGGTGACCACCATCCGCCGTCGATTCGACGAGCGCCGCAACCGCAAACAACCGCCGCTGCAGCGGCTGGTGCGCGCGCTGCTGGGCCTGGACGCCAAGCTCAGCCAGTACACGCGGGGCAAGGCATTCGTCGACCACGTGGTGGGGCGGGTCGGCATGGAGCGGTTCAACGCGATCTGGACCGGCCCCGAGACGCTGCCCGTGCCCGCCGAGATCGAGGAACCCCAGCGATGGATCGACAGGGTGCTGTAGCGCAGCTGCGCGCGGCGGCCGAGGACTTCCTCAAAACGCACGTCGCGACGGCCGAACAATGGTGCGTGGCGCTGTCCGGCGGCCCGGATTCCCTGGCGTTGACCGCGGTGGCGGCCCAGCTGCGGCCCACCACCGCCGTGATCGTCGACCACGGCCTGCAACCCGACTCCGCCGCCGTCGCGGAAACCGCTCGACAGCAAGCCGAAACCCTGGGATGCGTTGCCGCACAAGTGGTTCGCGTGCACGTGGGCAACGAAGGCGGCCCCGAGGCGGCCGCCCGCGCCGCCCGCTATGCCGCGCTGAGCGCCTACCACGGCGGTCCGGTGCTGCTGGGTCATACGCTCGACGACCAGGCGGAGACGGTGTTGCTGGGGCTGGGCCGCGGCTCGGGCGTGCGGTCGATCGCCGGGATGCGCCCGTACGACTCGCCGTGGGGCCGGCCATTGTTGGGCGTGCGGCGCGTGGTGACCCACGCCGCTTGCCGTGAGCTGGGCCTGACCGCGTGGCAGGATCCGCACAACACCGACCGCCGCTTCACCCGGACCCGGCTGCGCCTGGAGGTGTTGCCGCTGCTGGAGGACGTGCTGGGCGGCGGGGTGGCCCAGGCGCTGGCCCGGACGGCGACGGCGCTGCGCGAGGACACCGAGCTGCTCGACACCCTCGCCGCCCGGGCGCTGCCTGAGGCGAAGGCGGACGCGGGCCTGCGGACCGAGGCTCTGGCCGCGCTGCCCGCCCCGGTGCGGCGCCGGGTGATCCGCGGCTGGCTCCTGGCGGGGGGCGCAATCGGTCTGACGGACAAGCAGATCCGCGGCGTCGACGCGCTTGTGACCGCCTGGCGCGGGCAGGGCGGGGTGGCGGTCGGGTCAGCGCTGCGCGACGAGCGGTTGATCGCGGGGCGGCGCGACGGAGTGTTGACCCTGTGGCGTGAACCGGTTGAGAAGCCCGCCCGATAGGCGCAATACCGGGGTCGCCGTTGGTTATTCGGACGTCGGCGTGGCACTCTGTGGGCGTGGCCCAGATCTCCTCGGCGATCACCCCCGCGCAGCCCGTGGAGCTGTACCCGGGGGACATCAAGTCGGTGCTGCTCACCGCCGAGCAGATTCAGGCGCGAATCGCCGAACTCGGCGAGGAGATCGGCGCGAAGTACCGCGACGTCATGGCCGAGACCGGCCAGGATCTGCTGCTGATCACCGTGCTCAAGGGTGCTGTGATCTTTGTCACCGATCTCGCGCGGGCGATCCCGGTGCCGACCCAGTTCGAGTTCATGGCCGTCAGCTCGTACGGGTCGTCCACGTCGTCGTCCGGCGTGGTGCGGATCCTCAAAGACCTGGACCGCGACATCCAGGGCCGTGATGTGCTGATCGTCGAGGACGTCGTCGACTCGGGCCTGACCCTGTCGTGGTTGCTGCGGAACCTCACCAGCCGCCATCCGCGTTCGCTGCGCGTGTGCACGTTGCTGCGCAAGCCCGACGCGAAGGGCGCCAACGTCGACATCGCCTACGTGGGCTTCGACATCCCGAACGACTTCGTCGTCGGCTACGGCCTGGACTACGACGAGCGCTACCGCGACCTGTCCTACATCGGCACCCTGGACCCCAGGGTCTACCAGCAGTAGGTCCTCTCTAGCGGCGAGCGCAAGCGCGGCGAAGCCGGGCGCGGCGGGCCGCCGCCATCAGGCTAGTCCAGCTCCCACACCGCGGTCACCGAGAAGCTCACCGTCTGCTGGCCGGGCTCCAGCGGGACCATGCTCGGCATGGCCTTCGGCGGCGCCGGCGCTCTGCCCGGCGTCGGTTCGGTGGCCTCCGAAATCGACAGCACCCTGCCCAGCCGAAGCCCGGACAGCTGGGCGTACTGTTCGGCGCGGCTCTTGGCGTCGTTGAACGCCCGGGCGCGTGCATCCTTCACCAGCTGTGAGTCGTCGGCGATGGAGTAGCTGACCGACTTGATCCGGGTGGCGTCCCCGCCGGTCGCGACGATCAGGGCCAGCATCCGCGACGCGGCGTCGGGCGGGTGGATCTTGACCGTGATGGCGTTGGTGGCGCGGTATCCGGTGATCCTCGCGGTGCCGTTGGGTTCGGGGTTGTTGAACTGCGGCTGCAGCGTGACCTCGGTGGTGCTGATGTCCTTGTGGTCGACGCCGGCACCGACCAACGCGTTGATGACGGCTTGCTGACGGTCGTTGGTCTGGTTCATCGCGGCGGTGACGTCGGGCGCCGTGAACTCGATGCCGACGTCGGCGGTCAGGGTGTCCGGGACGCCTTGGACCTGTCCCGACCCGAAGACGGTGACCTGACGCGGGTTGACCCCGGGCGCGGGCGTCGAAGGCGGGGAATCGCAGGCCGACACCGTCGCGGTCGCCAGGCCGGCGACGGCCAAGGCGATCAATCTGCGGGCAAACCTCGGGGCGTTCGTTGCGACCGGCATGCCTGGCACCCTAGCCGCTCGGGCCGTGCCGATGCGGTGCTCCCGTGCCAACCGCAACCGCTGGCGACCCGACCGGTTCGGCCCGGCAAACCATACGGACTCGACCAGCAACCACATATAGATTCATATATGTCCCCAAACATATTTGTTTGCAACGTTTCTCATGTCCGGATCAAATGCTGCAGCATTTCCGGCCAGCTAAGTGAACAGTTATCGACTCGGCGATGAATTGGCGTCCCCGAGGGTGTCGTCGCCGGACGTCACTGCCCTAACGTGTCCTGGCGTCCGACTCGGCGCCCGCAACTGGCGCTGAAAGGCGTTGTCGAGAACCACTTTTGAGCCCCGCGCGGCACGCTCCCGTCAGAAGGGTGGATCGTCCGGCAACGGCTGCGGGGCCGGTTCGTCGGGAATCCAGTCCGGCGGCAGCTCTTCGGGTTCTTTGGGATCGTTCACCCAGGTGCAGAACGGGCTGGTGCTGGGTGCGCCTTTGAACAGAAAGAGCATGTCGCGCATGTGGTTACGGAATTTTCGCGCGGCGATTTCCTGCTGGCGGGCCTCCTCCAGCGCTCGCCGGGCTTCGTTGATCGGCCGCTGCACGCGGTTGTGCTTGCGTGCCTGAGCAATTCGCGCGCTTCGTTGCTGTGAGCGGGTTCTTCTCGCGGGCAAAGGCGGCGCGCAGGCCGGGCGGCCGGTCCGGGGGAACAGGTCGGCACCGGCGGGCGAGGTGCGATACGTTCGCCCGGCGGGTGAGACCCAGATGACGGTGCCGTCAGCCAGTTGCTTGTCGCGCCATCCACCGAAGGTTTTGAGCCGATGATGTTGTCGGCACAGGCATTTGAGGTTCTCCGCGACCGTCGGCCCGCCGGCCGCAGGGTTCTGGTGGTTGAACGGAATGGTGTGGTCGAGGTCGCAGACGACGGCCGGCCGGCTGCAGCCGGGGAAGCGGCACGTGAGATCGCGGCACCGGACGGCCCGTTCCAGCGCCGCCGATGGCTGATAGCGCAACGCCTCGACCGGACTAGTCACCGGGTCGGCTATGAGTACGGATGCCGCGGCCGCCAAGTCGCGCACCTGCTCGGCGTCGATGACGCCGTAGCCCTCGAGGTAGCCGGGCTCACCGCCACCCGCGTGGACGGTCTGGTCGCTGGCCACCACGTTGATGACCACTTGCGCCGCGGCCCCACGGTCCGGGCCGCGCTCACTGGTCCGGTTGGGGCACTCCGGTTCTCCGCAGGCACAGACCAACCCGCGCCCCTCGGCCAGCGCGGCGAGCGCGTCGGCCCGGCGTTGATCCAGTGTCCGAGGGTCCGCCGCGCACACCTGCTTGGCGAGCTGTGAGAGCCGTCGGTCGAAGGCCGTCGCAGCCGTGGCGGCGACCGACCCGTAAATGTCGGCCATCCCATCGTCTTTGGTGCTGATTCCGACGTAGCGGTCGTTCTGGGCGGTCACCCGGCGCTCGCGGGCGGCGTCGGGATCGGCGGCTCGCACGGCGGCGTCGACGGCGTTGATGATCCGCTGCTTGGACCAGCCGTGCCAGCTGCCGATGCGTTCGGCCAGCGATCGGTCGATCTCGGCAATCAGCTTCTCGTCGGTCACCAGATCGGTGCGGCTGATGATCAGGCGCACTGTGCGCCAATCCGTCCGGCCGTCCGCGAGCAGGGCCCCGACCTTGGGCAACCGGGTGTCCAGCGCCTCCGCGTACGACACCACGTAGCTGGCCGCCACGGGGGAGAGGTTCATCGCGGCGGCAACCTCGGCAGCGGCCTGCTCGAACCCGTCGATCGCCGCGTATTCGCGCGGGCGCTCAGCCCGCTCTGCAGCGGCCACCCGGTGCCTCAGCAGCGCCGCGACCGCGGCCAGCCGGCGCGCCACCAGCACTGACTCCTGCCGGTGCGTCGACTCGATCAGCTCCACGAGGGACGCCGGGGGAGGCATTGATTCGAACATGTGTTCGATTATAACCGGTCCCTACGACCAACGAATGCAGCCGGCGGGTGCTCACTCCCGCGAGGCCTCCGGATTCGGCATCACGACCCGCTGACGCGTCGTGGCCCGGAAGGGGTCGAGGGACTGGCCGTCGCCCAAGGCCCCGTGCACGTCTTCCGGGGTGATCAGGCCGAGTTCGACCTGTAGCCAGGTAGCGCTGAGCCCGAACGCGTGCGCGGCGCGTCTGGCCTCCTCGGCGTCCGGGAAGTCGTCGGCGTTGGCGCGCCCGGCGGCGCCGTACCAGCGCCCTTTGGTGACGCCGCAGGCGTCGCGTAACTGCTCGACGGTGATGTCGCGGTTCAGCGTCGCCTCAAGCAGGCGCCTCAGCCCCCAGCCGGCGGCATTAGTTCGTGGCATCCGCCCAGCGTAACTCGGTGCCGAAAGACGGGCAAAGTGTCTCCACCAGCGAGTTGTAGGCCAAAAGACAGAAATGCATACTCAGGGCTAGACATAAAGTCATAATTTATGACATAGTGTCCGCAAGCACGACAACTTAAGCCGAATCCAGGCATTCACGAGGAGAAGACACATGTCGTTCCTGACCACAGTCCCGGAACTGCTGCAAGCGGCAGCCGGCCAGCTGCAGGCGATCGGTTCCGCGGTAGCCGCGGCCAACTCGACTGCCGCCTTCTCGATCACGGGGGTGGTCCCGGCGGCAGCCGACGAAGTCTCGGCAATGACCGCGGCGGCCTTCGCCGGCTACGGCCAGCAGTATCAGGCGATCAGCGCCGAGGCGAGCATGATCCACGAGGAGTTCGTCAAAGCCCTCGGCCTGAGCGCCGATTCGTATTCGGCCACCGAGGCCGCGAACGCGACGCAAGCCGCGGGCGGTCACCTGCCGCCCGCGCACATGGCCCCTGTTGCCAGGCGCCCCCGTCGGCGCGGGTCCCGGCTCGCTGCCGGCGGCGACGCCCCTCGGTCAGGGTTGGCGCGGGGGCGGCAACTACGGCGGCCACATGACGCCGCAGCACGGCGGCTATGCCAATGCCGACTATGGCCGCCACCAGGCCCCGTACGGGCGCGGCGGCTACGGCGCGCACCCCGCGGCCCGGGTCGAGCACCTTTCGCCCGCGCGGATGACGCCCCCGCAGCGCGTCGAGCACGTGGCACCGGCCCATCCGGCGCCGCCCGAGCGGGTCGAACGTCCGAACATTGTTGCCGGGCAGCATATTTCGCCTTCGCAGGGAGCACCGACGGCGCCCGTCGAGCACGCCGAGCGTCCGAGCGTGGGGGCCGGCCAGCACGTGTCGCCTTCGCAGCTGGCGCCGACAGCGCCCCTCCACCGGATGCCGCTCGCGGCTGCCCCGCACCCGCCGGGCGAGCACGTCGTGCACGCGAACCGGGCCTTCAGCGCTGTTGCCGGCCCCAAGCCCTTGCCGGCACTGGCATAGCGATCCACGCAAAAGGAAAGGAACACTCATGGATTTCGGTGCGATGCCCCCGGAGGTCAATTCCGGGCTGATGTACGCGGGGCCCGGGCCGGCGTCGATGCTGGCGGCGGCGATGGCCTGGGAGGGCCTGGCCGCGGAGCTGCGTTCAGCTGCGACGAGCTACGGGACGGTGATCGTCGACCTCACCGAGCTGGGCTGGCAGGGCCCCTCTTCGGTGGCGATGGCCACCGCGGCGGCTCCCTACGTGGCCTGGATGCATGCCACGGCCGCGCAGGCCGAGCAGGCGGGGATGCAGGCGACGGCGGCCGCCGTCGCACATGAGGCTGCGTTCGCGGCGACCGTGCCGCCGCCGCTGATCGCCGCCAACCGCTCCACGCTGATGATGCTGGTCGCGACCAACTTCCTCGGTCAAAACTCCGCGGCGATCGCGGCTACCGAGGCGCAGTACGGCGAGATGTGGGCCCAGGACGCGATGGCCATGTACGCCTACGCCGGCTCGTCGGCGGCGGCCGCCATGCTCGAACCGATGGCGGTCGCACCGCCCACCACCACCGCGGGCGGCATGCAGGGAATGGCCACTCAAGCCACCATGGGGCTGCCGTCGACGCTCAATTCGTCAGCGTCATCGCTGGCGAGCAGCTTCCCCTCTGCCATCGGCAGCTTCGCCGACCTGCTCGGCACGCCCTTCGGTCAGGGGTCCGGCGCGGCCACATCGGGCGTAGGCGGGGCGACCCCGTCCGGCGCGGGCCTCGCGACCGCCATGCGCGCATCCGGGGCCTTCTCCCCGGTGGCGATGCCCGGCATGCAACGCTTCATCCCCGCTCAGCCGCTGATGCCCGCGCCCGAGCGACTGGCACCCGCGCGACTGATGCCGTCGGCGGTGATGGGCCAGGCCGCCCCGGTCGGAGGCTTGTCGGTTCCTCCTAGCTGGACCGCGGCGACCCCCGGGACCGCCGCCCCGGCCGGCGCACCACTGGCGGGCGCCGGCGCCGCGGCTCGAATGCTGAGGCCCCCGAGTAGCTCCGCGGCCCAGGTGGGCGGCATGGAGATACGCGGGTTCGGCGGCACCATGCCGGCACCCGCAAGCGTATTGCCGCGCGTGGTCGGATGACGGAAGGAGAGGCACTTTCGACGACGTACCGATGACCAAAGTTCGATCACAACAACCACTTTCGAAGGAGAACCCCAATGGCAACACGTTTCATGACAGATCCGCACGAGATGCGGGCGATGGCGGGCCGCTTCGAGGTCCACGCGCAAACGGTGGAGGACGAGGCCCGCAAGATGTGGGTGTCGTCGCAGGACATCGCCGGCGCGGGCTGGAGCGGCCAGGCGCAGGCCACCTCGTACGACACCATGGGCCAGATGAATCAGGCCTTCCGCAACATCGTCAACATGCTGCACGGCGTGCGCGACGGCCTGATCCGCGACGCCAACAACTACGAGCAGCAAGAGCAGGCTTCACAGCAGATCCTGGGCGACTGACCCAACACATCAACCTTCTACCAACAGGAGACGATCAACCATGACCATCAACTATCAATTCGGCGATGTCGACGCCCACGGTGCCCTGATCCGCGCCCAGGCCGCGTCTCTGGAGGCCGAGCACCAGGCCATCGTCCGCGATGTGCTTGCCGCCGGCGACTTTTGGGGCGGTGCGGGCTCGGCGGCGTGCCAGGAGTTCGTCATCCAGCTGGGTCGCAACTTCCAGGTGATCTACGACCAGGCCAACGCCCACGGCCAGAAGGTGCAGACCGCCGGCAGCAACATGGCCAGCACCGACAGCGCCGTCGGATCCAGCTGGGCCTAGCAGCGGGTCGCCACCATGGGTCTCGTGAACCTAAGGGGTGACCAGAACCTTGCAGTGCCGCTCGGGGTCGGCGAGTTCGTCGAAGGCCTCGCCGACCCCGTCCAGGCCGACCTCTCCGGTGATCAGTGGACTCACGTCGATATCGCCCTCGGCCAGCGCACGCAGCGAGTCGGTGAATTCCTCCGGGGTGTAGGCAAGGACGAACTGGACGTTGATCTCTTTGGCGATGGCGAAGAACGGATGCACGGTATCGGGCTGCATGCAAACGCCGGCGACCACCAGGCGAGTGCCCGGCCGGGCCCGGAGCAGCACGTCGTCGATGATCCCAGGCACTCCGACCGCCTCGAATACGACGGCCGGTTTGACGGAGTCGAACGGGGAACCCTGTGCGGCATCGAGCGTCCGATGTGCACCCATGGCGCTGGCGAGTTCCCGTCGCTTCGGCGAGAAGTCCGACGCCACAATGTTTTCCACCCCCCGGGCCCGCAGCGCAGCGATGATCGCGATGCCGATCGGACCGCAGCCGATGACCAGGGCTGTCTCCCCCGGGGTGACGTTGGACTTGTTGACGGCGTGCAGCCCCACCGCCATGGGCTCGGTCAGGGCCGCATGTTTGAAGTCCAGGCCGTTCGGGACGGGCAGCAGCAACGCGGCCGAGAGGAGCATGCGTTCGGCGTAGCCACCGATGGTGCTGTTGCTGTAGACGATCGGTTCGACGCCCTTGGCGGACAACAGCACCGGAAGCGAGGTGACCAGCGTGCCCGGAGGGTGGGTTTCGGTGCCGGGGCCGGCCTCGAGCACCTCGGCGCTGAACTCGTGGCCCATGAAGACGTCGTGATCCAAGTCGACATGCATGCCACCCGCCCCGCCGGCCACCCGCTCGCTCATCTCGAGCACGTGTGCGCCGTGAGCGGCGAAATGCAGGTCGGAGCCACATATCCCGCAGGCCCGCACGCCGACGAGCACCTGCCCGGCCTCGGGTACGGGGTCGGGCACATCGTCCCGATAGACCATCCGGCCGTCGCGCAATACCGCGGCGCGCATCAGTTCCTCACGCCCTTCTGTTCTTCGACATGCTCGGTGATGGCTTTCACCACGGCCTCACCGGCTCGGCCGATCAACTGGTCGCGGTTGCCCTTGGCCCAGTCGTGCGACGAGCGCGACGCCGCGAGCTGTCCCTTGAAATGGGGGATCACCTTGCGCGCCATCAGGTCGTAGCAGTGATACGTCGCCTCGGGGGAGGCCCAGTCGTGGCCCAGCATCAGCAGCGTGCCGAAACCGCCTGAGCGGTCGAGCAGGTCTTCGATGTGGGCGATCGCGTCGTCGGGGGTTCCTATGCAGCAATTGCCCTTGGCCGCGTAGTCTTCGACGAACTCGTGCGGCGTCTGGGCACCCTCGACGGTGTTGGCCAAGGGGACGAACCCGGCGGCGCCGAAGTAGTTGGCGAAATCCTGCAGCCCGTAGGTGCAGTCGTCGATGGCCCGCTCGCGGCTGTCCGCGATGTGCATGATGCTCAGCACACGCCAGTCGGCCCGATCCGGCTCGTCCCGGCCGGCTTTGGCGGCCTGCTCGCGCACCACGTCCCAGGTGGTCTCCAGCGCGGCGTAGCCGCCGGGCACCGACATCGACAACGACAGCAACGACGTGCCCAGCGCGCCCGCCAGCCGCGGCCCGGACGGGGAAATCATTGCCGCCGTCGATATTTCGGGATAGGGCCAGGTGTACGGCCGGATGTGCAGTTGCGCCTCGCGCAGCGTGAACCAGTCGGTGTGGCGGTCTATTCGCTCGGTCGGCCCGGCGCGGAACAGCGCGAGGATCGCCTCCAACGACTCCTGCATCATGTGCCGCTGGTCGACCGGGTCGATGCCCATCATGTAGGCATCCGACGGCAACGCGCCGGGGCCGGTGCCGAACATCACCCGGCCGCGGGTGAGATGGTCGAGCAGCACCCAGCGATCGGCCACCATCAGCGGATGGTGGTAGGGCAGCGAAACCACGCCGGTACCCAGCCGGATGTGTTTCGTCCGCTCGGCCGCGGCGGCGATGAAGACCTCCGGGCAGGCGATCAGTTCGTAGCCACCGGAGTGGTGTTCGCCGAACCACGCTTCGTCGAAGCCGAGCCGATCCAGCGCGACCACTCGCTCCATGTCGTATTCCAAAGCCACGGTGGGCGATTGACCGATCGGGTGAAACGGTGTGATGAAGACACCGAAGCGAAGTGGCGCGCTCATCGCAGCTCCAATCCATTGAGGAAGTCCAATAGGGCCGCGTTCACCTCGTCGGGCCGTTCCTGCTGCAACCAGTGCCCCGCGTCGTCGATCATCACCTGGCGGTAGGGGCCGGTGATCAACTGCGCCGCGCGGTCGGCGCGGGTGAACGTCAACACCGGGTCGGCGGTCCCCCCGATAAAGAGCGCCGGCACAGTGATTTTCGCGTCGGCCAACTCGGGGGTGGTCTCCCAGTTGCGGTCGAAGTTGCGGTACCAGTTCAGGCCGCCGGTGAAGCCGGTGCGGGAGAACTCGGCGATGTAGTGGTCGAGTTCCTCCTGGCTCAGCCAGTCCGGCAGCCCGTCGGGTTCCGGAAGGCGGTCGATGAACCCCTCGGCACCGGGGGCCACCATCCGCAGGCCCGCGGCCTTGTCGCCGGGCGTCCGCAGCCCACCCAGCATCCGCCGCATCGTCCGGGCGGGGTCGGCGTTGAGTTCCGCGTCGGCGACGCCGGGTTCCTGAAAGTACAGGATGTAGAAGAAGTTCTCGCCGAATGCCTTGCGCCACGCCCTCGTCGGCGCGACCTTCGATCGGGGCACCGCGGGGACGCTCAGCGCGGCGACGGCTGCGACGCGATCCGGGTGCAGCAGCGGGGCGTTCCACACCACGGCGGCGCCCCAGTCGTGTCCGATCCAGACGGCGCGTTCGGCGCCGGCGTCGTCGAGCAGGCCGACCAGGTCGGCGGTCAGCTGGTGGATGTCGTATGCGTCGACCGCGTCCGGACGCGAGGAACCGCCGTAGCCACGCTGGTCGGGCGCCAGCACGCGGTAACCCGCCTCGGCGAGGACCGGTATCTGGTGGCGCCACGAATAGGCGAGTTCGGGAAAGCCGTGGGCCAAAATCACGACGGGTGCGCCGCGCTCTCCCGCCTCGGTCACGCGCAGTTGGACACCGTTGGTCTCTACTAACCGTTCGGTTGATGTGAGCACCCTGTCACCAAAGCACAACCCGTCCGGGGCTGAGAAGTATTCGCGCTGATTGCGAATAGCATTCCAACGGCTTTGGTCGCCTGGTAGATATCGCCGTGAAGCCCTCGCATTTACGCGAAAGCAGGTGGACTCGAATGAAGCGGCTTGACCACGTCGTCCTGTGGACGAGGAGTCCGCGCGCCTCGATGGATTTCTATACGCGGGTGGTCGGTTTGGAGCCGGTCCGGTTTGCCGAGTACGAGGCCGGCGATGCGCCGTTCCCGAGCGTGCGGGTGTGTGAGGACTCGATCATCGACTTGTTGCCGGTGGCCGACGCCGCCTCCACCGAGTCTCTGACCCGGACGGCAGGCAGCGCCGGGCACCCGGTCAACCATGTCTGCCTCGCCCTGTCCAAACCGGAGTACGACGCGCTCGACCAGCGCCTGCAGGCGGAGGGGGTGGACACCGGCGCGAGGTTGAGTCCCACCTTCGGGGCGCGCGGCTGGGCCCCGCAGGGTTACTACTTCGCCGATCCGGACGGCAACGTCGTCGAGGCCCGCTATTACGACTGACGGATATCGCCGGGATGAGTGCCCGGCTCAAGGGCCCGGCGGGAACCCCCGGGCGTTGTACGCACAGATGGTGGCGACCCCCAGCGCCCCGGCTCTGCCGGAGCTGGCGATCGCCACGAGCGGTAACCTGGACTTTTCGAGCTGCGTGTATATCGGGGAAGGACCTGGCCACCAAGGCCGATGATTGATGAACCGGAAAAACCTTATTCGCACCGTCACGGCGATTGCAGTCGTGGTGCTGCTCGGTTGGTCGTTCTTCTACTTCAGCGACGACACCCGCGGCTATAAGCCCGTCGACACGTCGGTGGCGGTGGCGCAGATCAACGGTGACAACGTCAAGAACGCGCAGATCGACGATCGCGAGCAGCAGCTGCGGTTGACCCTGAAAAAGGGCAATAACGACACCGACAATTCCGACAAGGTGATCACCAAGTACCCCAGCGGGTACGCCGTCGACCTGTTCAACGCGCTGAGCGCTAAGAACGCCAAGGTCAGCACGGTCGTCAACCAGGGCAGCATCCTCGGCGAGCTGCTGGTCTACGTGCTGCCGCTGCTGTTGCTGGTGGGCCTGTTCGTGATGTTCTCCCGCATGCAGGGCGGCGCCCGAATGGGCTTCGGGTTCGGCAAATCACGGGCCAAGCTGCTCAACAAGGACATGCCGAAGACCACGTTCGCCGACGTTGCCGGCGTCGACGAGGCCGTCGAAGAGCTCTACGAGATCAAGGACTTCCTGCAGAACCCCGGCCGCTACCAGGCGCTGGGCGCCAAGATCCCCAAGGGGGTGCTGCTCTACGGCCCGCCCGGGACCGGCAAGACGCTGCTGGCCCGCGCGGTGGCGGGGGAAGCCGGGGTGCCGTTCTTCACCATCTCCGGCTCCGACTTCGTCGAGATGTTCGTCGGCGTCGGCGCGTCGCGGGTGCGCGACCTGTTCGAGCAGGCCAAACAGAACAACCCCTGCATCATCTTCGTCGACGAGATCGACGCCGTGGGCCGCCAGCGCGGCGCGGGCCTCGGCGGCGGCCACGACGAGCGCGAGCAGACGCTGAACCAGCTGCTGGTCGAGATGGACGGGTTCGACCCCCGCGCCGGCGTCATCCTCATCGCCGCCACCAACCGGCCCGACATCCTCGACCCCGCGCTGTTGCGCCCCGGCCGCTTCGACCGGCAGATCCCGGTGTCCAACCCCGACCTGGCGGGCCGCCGCGCGGTGCTGGCCGTGCATTCGAAGGGCAAGCCGATCGCCCCCGACGCCGACCTCGACGGTTTGGCCAAGCGGACCGTCGGCATGACCGGCGCCGACCTGGCCAACGTCGTCAACGAGGCCGCCCTGCTGACCGCCCGGGAGAACGGCACCGTCATCACCACTGCCGCGCTCGAAGAGGCGGTGGACCGGGTGATCGGCGGGCCGCGCCGCAAGGGCCGGATCATCAGCGAGCAGGAAAAGAAGATCACCGCCTACCACGAGGGCGGCCACACCCTGGCCGCCTGGGCGATGCCGGACATCGAGCCGATCTACAAGGTCACGATCCTGGCGCGGGGACGCACCGGCGGGCACGCCGTGGCGGTGCCCGAGGAAGACAAGGGCCTGCGGACCCGCTCGGAGATGATCGCGCAGCTGGTGTTCGCCATGGGCGGACGCGCCGCCGAGGAACTGGTGTTCCGCGAGCCGACCACCGGCGCGGTGTCCGACATCGAGCAGGCCACCAAGGTGGCCCGCGCGATGGTGACCGAATTCGGGATGAGCTCCAAACTGGGCGCGGTCAAGTACGGCACCGAACACGGCGACCCGTTCCTGGGCCGCACCATGGGGACGCAGGCCGACTACTCCCACGAGGTGGCCCGCGACATCGACGACGAGATCCGCAAGTTGATCGAGGCGGCCCACACCGAGGCGTGGGAGATCCTCACCGAATACCGCGACGTCCTCGACACGTTGGCCGGTCAGCTGCTCGAGAAGGAGACGTTGCACCGCGCCGAGCTGGAGGGCATTTTCGCCGGCGTCGAAAAGCGGCCCAGGCTCACCATGTTCGACGACTTCGGTGGCCGCATCCCGTCGGACAAGCCGCCGATCAAGACGCCCGGCGAGCTGGCCATCGAGCGTGGCGAGCCTTGGCCACCGCCGGTTCCCGAGCCGGCGTTCAAGGCCGCCATCGCGCGTGCCAGCCAGGCCGCCGCGGCCGCCGCGGGACCCGATCCCGACCGAAAGAACAACGGCGGCAACGGTTCTCAGGCATCTCAAGGTGCCGGCCACCGCCCCGGCGTGCCGCACGGGCCCACCCAGCCGGACTACGGCGCGCCGGCGGGCTGGCACGCGCCGGGATGGCCGCCGCCGGACCAGCAGCCGAACTACTGGTATCCGCCGCCACAGGCCCCGCAGCAGCCCTACTGGCCGCAGCCCGCGGGGCACTACCCGGCTCATCCGGGCCAGCAGGGTCAGGCGCAGCCCCCCTACCCGCCGTATCCGCCCTACCCGCCGCCGAGTCTGCCCGACCCGGACGGCGGCAAGTCTCCTGAGCAGGACGACGTGAGCCGGTCCAATCCGCCGGCTCACGGCTGACGAACGGAGGATTCGATGGCCTTGACGGGTTTCGGTCCGGAAACCGCCACTGAACCGACACGGGTGTTCGATCAGGCGCGCGCCGAGGCCGCGGTGCGGGAGTTGCTGTTCGCCGTCGGCGAGGACCCGGACCGGCACGGGCTGCGGGAGACGCCGGCCCGCGTGGCGCGCGCCTACCAGGAGATGTTCGCCGGGCTCTACACCGACCCCGACAGCGTCCTGAACACGATGTTCGACGAGGAACACGACGAACTGGTGCTGGTCAAGGAGATCCCGCTGTACTCCACCTGCGAACACCACCTGGTGTCGTTTCACGGTGTGGCGCATGTCGGCTACATCCCCGGCGCCGACGGACGGGTCACTGGTTTGTCCAAGATCGCGCGACTGGTCGACCTCTATGCCAAGCGGCCACAGGTGCAGGAACGGCTCACCAGCCAGATCGCCGACGCCCTGATGAAGAAGCTCAATCCGCGCGGGGTGATCGTGGTGATCGAGGCCGAGCACCTGTGCATGGCCATGCGCGGCGTCCGTAAGCCCGGCGCGGTCACCACCACCTCTGCGGTACGCGGGCTGTTCAAGACCAACGCCGCTTCTCGAGCCGAAGCGCTCGACCTCATCCTGCGTAAGTGAGTCGCGCCTGTGCAGGTTATGGGAGTTCTGAACGTCACTGACGACTCGTTCTCCGATGGCTGCCGCTATCTCGATACCGGTAACGCGGTGGCGCACGGACTGGCGCTCGCCGCGGACGGCGCGGACATAGTCGACGTAGGCGGGGAGTCGACCCGGCCCGGTGCCACGCGCATCGATTCCCGCGTCGAGACTTCCCGGGTGATTCCCGTCGTCAAAGAGCTTGTGGCGGAAGGGATCACGGTAAGCATCGACACCATGCACGCCGAGGTCGCGCAAGCGGCGTTGCAGAACGGCGCGCGGATCGTCAACGACGTGTCGGGCGGGCGGGCCGATCCCGCGATGGCGCCGTTGCTCGCCGACGCCGGCGTGCCCTGGGTGCTGATGCATTGGCGCTCGGTGTCGGCCGACCGCCCGCACGCGGCCCCGCACTACGACGACGTGGTGGCCGAAGTGCGCGCCGAGCTGTTGGCCAGTGTGGACGCCGCCGTCGCGGCGGGCGTCGATCCCGCCAAGCTGGTGATCGACCCGGGTCTCGGGTTCGCCAAGACGGGGCAACACAATTGGGCGCTGCTGCGCGCGCTGCCGCAATTCGTCGCCACCGGAATCCCGGTGCTCCTGGGCGCGTCGCGCAAACGGTTCCTCGGTACGTTGTTGGCCGGGCCGGATGGCTCGCCGCGTCCGCCCGACGGCCGCGAGACGGCGACGGCGGTGATCTCCGCGCTGGCGGCGCTGCACGGGGCATGGGGTGTCCGCGTGCACGACGTGCGGGCGACGGCCGACGCCCTCAAGGTGGTGGAGGCGTGGGCGCAAACCGAAACGCAGCAGACCGAGCTGGCTGGAGACGATGGCTGATCGAATCGAATTGCGGGGGTTGACGATTCGTGGGCGACACGGAGTTTTCGAACACGAGCGCGCCGACGGGCAGGACTTCGTCGTGGATATGACGGTGTGGATCGACCTTGCCTGGGCCGCTGAAAGCGACGAACTGGCCGACACCTACGACTACGGCGACCTGGCCCAGCTCGCGGCCGACATCGTGGCCGGGCCGCCGCGCAACCTGATCGAAACGGTGGGCGGCGAGATCGCCGACCGGGTGATGCAAGACGAGCGGGTCCACGCGGTAGAGGTGGTGGTGCACAAGCCGCGGGCACCCATTCCGCAGCAGTTCGCCGACGTCGCGGTGGTGGTGCGGCGGTCGCGCCGCGGCGGCCGCGGTTCGGTGGTCCCGGCGGAGCGGCGCATATGACATGGGTGGTGCTGTCCGTCGGATCCAACCTGGGGGACCGCCTCGCGCGGTTGCAGTCGGTCGTCGACGGGCTGGGCGAGAAGGTGCTTGCGGTGTCCCCGGTATACGAGACCGACCCGTGGGGCCGGGTCGATCAGGCGCCGTTTCTCAACGCGGTGCTGATCGCCAACGACCCGGCGTGCGACGCGCAGGGCTGGCTGCGGCGGGCCCAGGAGTTCGAGCGCGCGGCCGGGCGGGTCCGCGGTGAGCGCTGGGGCCCGCGCGCCCTCGACGTCGACCTGATCGCCTGCTACGACGAGGCGGAGGTGACCTCCCGCGAGAACAATCTGACGCTGCCGCACCCGCTGGCCCACCTGCGGGCTTTCGTCATGATCCCGTGGCTGGCCATCGACCCCGACGCCCAGCTGACCGTCGCCGAGGGTCCGCGGCCCGTCGCGAGCCTGCTGGCCGAGCTGGACCCGGCCGACCGGGAAAGCGTCCGGCCGACCAGCCTCACACTCGACCGGGCGGGCAGGCCGCCGGCCGACCCGGAACCGGAAACCTGATGGGACCGACCAGAAAACGTGACCTGACGGCCGCGGTGGTCGGCGCTGCGGTGGTGGGTTATCTGCTGGTGAACGCCCTCTACCGGTGGTTCCCACCGATCACGGTGTGGACGGGCCTGTCGTTGCTCGCGGTGGCCGTCGCCGAGGCGCTGTGGGCGCGTCACGTGCGGGCCAAGATCAACGACGGCGAGATCGGCGTCGGCCCCGGCTGGCTGCACCCGCTGGCCGTGGCGCGTGGCCTGATGGTCGCCAAGGCGTCGGCCTGGGTGGGCGCGCTGACGCTGGGTTGGTGGGTAGGGGTGCTGGTGTACTTCCTGCCGCGGCGATCCTGGCTGCGGGCGGCCGCCGAGGACACGACCGGCGCCGTGGTCGCGGCCGTCAGCGCACTGGCGCTACTCGTCGCCGCGCTGTGGCTGCAGCATTGCTGCAAGTCGCCCCCGGATCAACCCGAGCACGGCGAGGGGGCGGAAAACTAACCCGCTGCTCACGCCCCCGCAACCCGCGTGAGAATCGCCGGAGTAGGGCGACACGCGGATTGACCTCGCGCAGGTACAGTCAGGCCATGACCGTTCTGTCCCGCGGCGCCCGGGTTCGGCGCGGCGGCCGCAGGCCGGGGTGGGTGCTCTTGACCGCGTTGCTGGTCCTTGCGATAGGGGCCAGCTCCGCGCTGGTTTTCACCAATCGGGTGGAACTCCTCAAGCTCGCTGTAATCCTGGCGCTGTGGGCCGCAGTCGCCGGTGCCTTCGTGTCGGTGCTGTACCGCCGCCAGAGTGACGCGGACCAGTCCCGCGTCCGCGACCTGAAGCTGGTGTACGACCTGCAGCTCGACCGGGAGATCTCGGCCCGGCGCGAGTACGAGCTGACCGTGGAGTCCCAGCTACGCCGCGAGCTGGCCTCCGAGCTGCGCGCCCAGGCCGCCGACGACCTGGCCGAACTGCGCGCGGAGCTGAGCGCGCTGCGCACCAGCCTGGAGATCCTGTTCGACACCGATCTCGCCCAGCGGCCGGCCCTGGAGAAGCCGGAGACCGAGGCGGCGCCCGAGCGCGCGTACAGCGAGTGGGACCGCAACGGCGAGACCCCGCGCGACGCGCCTTACGACTGGGTGGCCAGCGACCGGGTCACGTCCGTCCCCCAGGACAACGCGACCGGCCGCGCCGACGAAACGGCGATCATCGACGTCCCCGAGGAACCGCTGTTGCCGCCCCGGCAGCCCCAGACCCAGCCTCAGCCCCGCCGGGAGCGGCCCCATTACCAGTACGAAGCGCCGCAGGAGCCGCCGCCGCCCTCCCAGCCAGAGCCGGCGTACAGCGTCGCGCCGCCGCAACCGGAACCGAGATTCGAACCGCGCCAGCCCCACCGCGGCTTGCCCCGCCGCCGTTGCCGGAACACGCACCCCGGCACGGCGGTCCCGAACCCGAAGGCAGGGACAGCCTGGGCGAGGCCGCCCAGACCGGCGGCCAGTCGGTCGCCGACCTGTTGGCGCGGCTGCAGGTCCAGCCGTCGGAGGGCGGCCGCCGTCGTCGCCGCGACGCCTGAGCTGGGAGCTTCCTCACATTGGGTGCCGCAGGGTAATCGACTACAGTTTTAGTGACCGAACGGTACCCACGGGGTGGGACCGGAACGAACGAAGAAATCTGTGAGGTCGTCTGCGATGGTGCAGTTCGACGGTTTGCGCCCGGCCAGGCTCAAGGTGGGGATCATCTCGGCCGGCCGGGTGGGCACCGCGCTCGGTGTCGCGCTGGAGCGCGCCGACCACGTCGTCGTGGCGTGCAGCGCCATCTCCCACACGTCCCGGCAGCGGGCGCAGCGTTGGCTGCCCGATACCCCGGTGATGCCCCCACCAGACGTCGCCGCCGGCGCCGAGCTGCTGCTGCTGGCCGTGCCCGACAGCGAACTCGCGGGCCTGGTGTCCGGGTTGGCCGCGACGTCCTCCGTGCGGCCGGGGACGATCGTCGCCCACACCTCCGGCGCCAACGGCGTCGGGATCCTCGCGCCGCTGACCCAGGACGGTTGCATACCGCTGGCGATCCACCCGGCGATGACGTTCACCGGGTCCGACGAGGACATCAGCAGGCTGCCCGACACCTGCTTCGGCATCACCGCGGCCGACGACGTGGGGTATGCGATCGGGCAGTCGCTCGTCCTGGAAATGGGTGGCGAACCGTTCTGCGTGCGCGAGGAAGCGCGGGTGCTCTACCACGCCGCCCTGGCGCACACCGGCAACCACCTGGTGACGGTGGTCGCCGACGCGCTCGAGGCGTTGCGGTCCGCGTTGCGCGGCAGCGAACTGCTCGGGCAGCAATCCGTTGACGACCAGCCCGGCGGCATCGCCGAACGCATCGTCGGTCCGCTGGCCCGGGCGGCGCTGGAGAACACCCTGCAACGCGGGCAGGCCGCGCTGACCGGCCCGGTCGCGCGCGGCGACGCCGCCGCGGTTGCGGGGCACCTCGCCGCGCTGAACGAGGTCGACTCGGAACTGGCGCAGGCCTATCGGGTGAACGCCCTGCGGACCGCCCGGCGCGCCCACGCGCCCGCCGATGTCGTCGAGGTGCTGGCGGGATGAGACCGGGCAATCCGCCCGCCTTCAAGGCCGGCGAACTCAACGTCTACTCGCGCCCGCGCGACGTCAGCGACGTCAGCGACGTCAGCCGGGCGCTGCGCCACACCGGCCGCCGGGTGATGCTGGTGCCGACCATGGGCGCGCTGCACGAGGGTCACCTCACCCTGGTCCGCGCCGCCAAGCGGGTGCCCGGCGCGGTGGTGGCGGTGTCGATCTTCGTCAACCCGCTTCAGTTCGGCGCCGGGGAAGACCTCGACGCCTATCCGCGGACCCTGGACGACGACCTGGAGCTGCTTCGCGGCGAGGGCGTCGAAATCGTCTTCGCGCCGACGGCGGCCGCGATGTATCCCGACGGCCTTCGCACCACCGTGCAGCCCGGCCCGCTGGCCGCCGACCTCGAGGGCGGCCCGCGACCGACCCACTTCGCCGGCGTGCTGACCGTGGTGTGCAAGCTGCTGCAGATCGTGCGCCCCGACCGAGTGTTCTTCGGCGAGAAGGACTATCAGCAACTGGTGCTGATCCGGCAGATGGTCGCCGACCTCAACATCGACGTCGTCGTGGTCGGCGTGCCCACGGTCCGCGAGGCCGACGGGCTGGCCATGTCGTCGCGCAACCGTTATCTCGATCCGGTGCAGCGCGAGGCCGCCGTGGCGGTGTCGGCGGCGCTGACCGCGGCCGCGCACGCCGCCGATGCCGGGCCCCGGGCCGCGCTGGACGCGGCGCGCGCGGTGCTCGACGCGGTGCCCGAGCTCACGGTCGACTACCTCGAGTTGCGGGCCCCGGACCTGGGCCCGTTGGGCGCCGGCAGGACCGGCCGGCTGCTTGTCGCCGTCCGGTTGGGCAGCACCAGGCTGCTGGACAACATCGCGCTCGAGATCGAAACTTCGCCGGCACCCGTGGGGCCGGACGGATATCGGGACACCCGTGAATCATCTTGGAGGAATTGATGCTACGGACGATGCTCAAGTCGAAGATCCACCGCGCCACCGTCACGCAGGCTGACCTGCACTACGTCGGCTCGGTGACCATCGACGCGGACCTGATGGACGCGGCGGACCTGCTCGAGGGCGAACAGGTGACCATCGTCGACATCGACAACGGTGCCCGCCTGGTCACCTACGCGATCACCGGGGAACGCGGCAGCGGCGTGATCGGAATCAACGGCGCCGCGGCCCATCTGGTGCACCCCGGCGATCTGGTGATCCTCATCGCATACGGGACCATGGAAGAGGCCGAGGCCCGGGCCTACCGGCCGCGGATCGTCTTCGTCGACGCCGACAACAAGCCGATCGACCTGGGCGACGACCCGGCCTTCGTTCCCGCAGACGCCGCCGAGCTGTTGGATCCCCGAATCGTTGCGCGGTAACCGTGCTGCTGGCCATCGACGTCCGTAACACCCACACCGTCGTGGGGCTGATCTCCGGGTCCAAGGAGCACGCAAAGGTCGTGCAGCAGTGGCGGATCCGGACCGAGTCCGAGGTCACCGCCGACGAGCTGGCCCTGACCATCGACGGACTGATCGGCGACGACTCCGAGCGGCTCACCGGCGCCGCCGCGTTGTCCACCGTCCCGTCGGTGCTGCACGAGGTGCGGATCATGCTCGACCAGTACTGGCCGTCGGTGCCGCACGTGCTGATCGAGCCCGGCGTGCGCACCGGCATCCCGCTGCTGGTCGACAACCCGAAAGAAGTCGGCGCCGACCGAATCGTCAACTGCCTGGCCGCATTCCACCGGTTCCAGAGCGCCGCCATCGTCATCGACTTCGGATCCTCGATCTGCGTGGACGTGGTGTCGGCCAAGGGCGAATTCCTCGGCGGCGCGATCGCCCCGGGCGTGCAGGTGTCCTCGGACGCCGCCGCGGCCCGCTCCGCCGCGCTGCGCCGGGTCGAACTCTCCCGCCCCCGGTCGGTGGTGGGCAAGAACACGGTCGAATGCATGCAGTCCGGTGCGGTGTTCGGCTTCGCCGGGCTGGTCGACGGTCTGGTGGGGCGCATCCGCGAGGACGTCGAGGGCTTCGCCGGCGACGACGTGGCGGTGGTGGCGACGGGACACACGGCACCGTTGCTGCTGCCCGAGCTGCACACCGCCAGCCATTACGACCAGCATCTGACCCTGCACGGACTGCGGCTGGTATTCGAGCGCAACCGCGACGCCCAGCGCGGCCGGCTGAAGACCGCGCGCTGAATTTTCGCCGCCGAGATTGCCCCAGTGGTCGTGGCTGCGACCGGAACAACCACCATGACGGCAATCTCGGCGGGCCGCCAGTAAGAGCCGCCCCCGCGAGGTCATTTAAGCTGGCAGCTCGTGAGTGACGCCAGTGAGGATGCCGCAGTCGACCTGCCCGAGCAGTTCCGCATCCGCCGAGACAAGCGCGCTCGCTTGCTGGCGGAGGGCCGTGAGCCCTATCCGGTCGCCATCGAACGCACCCACACCCTGGCGCAGGTGCGCGCCGACCATCCCGACCTGCCGGTCGACACCGCGACCGCCGACGTCGTCGGCGTCGCCGGCCGGGTGATCTTCGCGCGCAACTCCGGGAAACTGTGCTTCGCGACCCTGCAGGAGGGCGACGGCACCAGCCTGCAGGTGATGCTCAGCCTCGACAAGGTGGGCCGCGAATCGCTGGACGCGTGGAAAGCCGACGTCGACCTCGGCGACATCGTCTACGTGCACGGCAACGTGATCAGCTCACGCCGCGGCGAATTGTCCGTCCTGGCTGATTCCTGGCAGATGGCGGCCAAGTCCTTGCGGCCGCTGCCGGTGGCCCACAAGGAGATGAGCGAAGAGGCGCGCGTGCGGCAGCGCTACGTCGACCTCATCGTCCGTCCCCAGGCCCGCACGGTCGCGCGGCAGAGAATCGCGCTGGTCCGCGCGATACGCAACGCGCTCGAACGGCGCGGGTTTCTCGAAGTCGAAACGCCGATGTTGCAGACGCTGGCGGGCGGCGCCGCGGCGCGGCCGTTCGTCACGCATTCCAATGCGCTCGACATCGATCTGTACCTGCGGATCGCCCCGGAACTGTTCCTCAAGCGCTGCGTCGTCGGTGGTTTCGACAAGGTCTTCGAAGTAAATCGAGTGTTCCGAAACGAAGGTGCGGATTCCACGCATTCCCCGGAATTCTCCATGCTGGAGACCTACCAGGCGTACGGAACCTATGACGATTCGGCGGTCGTCACCCGCGAGCTTATTCAGGAGGTTGCCGATGAGGCGATCGGAACCCGACAACTACCGCTGCCCGACGGCACTGTCTACGACATAGACGGAGAATGGGCGTCGATTCAAATGTACCCGTCGCTGTCGGCGGCACTCGGTGAAGAGATCACCCCCGAGACGCCGGCCGACCGCCTGTGGGCGATCGCGGACCGGCTCGGCGTGGAAATCCCCCGCGATCGCGGCTACGGGCACGGAAAGCTGGTCGAGGAACTCTGGGAGCACTCGGTGGGCAACACGCTCACCGCGCCCACCTTCGTGCGGGACTTTCCGGTTGAGACAACGCCTTTGACGCGTCAGCACCGCAGCATCCCGGGCGTGACCGAGAAGTGGGACCTCTACATCCGCGGGGTCGAACTGGCCACTGGGTACTCCGAATTGAACGACCCCGTGGTGCAGCGGGAGAGATTCGCCGCGCAAGCGCGCGCCGCGGCGGCCGGCGATGACGAAGCCATGGTGCTCGACGAAGACTTTCTCGCCGCCCTCGAGTATGCGATGCCGCCGTGCACCGGAACCGGAATGGGTATCGATCGGTTGTTGATGACTTTGACCGGCTTGTCAATTCGCGAGACAGTTTTGTTCCCGATTGTGCGGCCACACTCCGGTTGAAAAGTGCAACTGTGCGCCTTGCGGCCGGATTGAGTATGCTGCCTTGTTATGGCAGATTGATGACCCGGGGAGGCGCAGCCAATCTGCTCGGCAACTGCTCAGGACGAAATGCGAGGATAAGCTAATGGCGAAAAAAGTGACCGTCACCTTGGTCGATGATTTCGACGGTGCCGGCGCAGCCGACGAAACGGTCGAATTCGGGCTTGACGGGGTGACCTATGAGATTGACCTTTCGTCCAAGAATGCCGCGAAACTCCGCAACGACCTGAAGCAGTGGGTGGAAGCCGGCCGCCGGGTCGGCGGCCGGCGGCGTGGGCGTTCCGGCTCCGGGCGCGGCCGCGGCGCGATCGACCGCGAGCAGAGCGCGGCGATCCGCGAATGGGCCCGCCGCAACGGCCACAACGTGTCGACCCGGGGCCGCATCCCCGCCGACGTCATCGACGCGTTCCACGCGGCGACCTGACAAACGCCCGAAACCGGCGCCCGGGCTGCAAGCGGCCCTGGCGCCGGTTTGTCGTTTCGCTCGCGGCGAAAGGCCCGGCCGTGGGTTGAGGAAACGAATTGGCACCCGGCCACGTTGGTCGGGTTACGGCGCTGTAAGCACAGGGGAGATCGCCCGAAACGGGGCTGCGGGTCTTGAACGGCAAGGAACCGCAAGGTTATGCCCCCTGGCAGGCCGACCATTACAGTGGATGGCAGGTATGCGATTCCGGTCCCGACGGGACCGGTGGGCCACTAAGAGGCCAGTACCGATGGTGAGGGAGAGCAGGTAACCACCGATGTTTGAACGTTTTACCGACCGTGCCCGCAGGGTCGTCGTCCTGGCGCAAGAAGAGGCCCGGATGCTCAACCACAACTACATCGGCACCGAGCACATCCTGTTGGGCCTGATCCACGAGGGCGAGGGCGTCGCGGCCAAGTCACTCGAGTCGCTGGGCATCTCGCTCGAGGGCGTCCGCAGCCAGGTCGAGGAGATCATCGGCCAGGGTCAGCAGGCGCCGTCGGGCCACATCCCGTTCACGCCGCGCGCCAAGAAGGTTCTGGAGCTGAGCCTGCGCGAGGCGCTGCAGCTCGGCCACAACTACATCGGCACCGAGCACATCCTGCTCGGGCTCATCCGCGAGGGTGAGGGCGTGGCCGCCCAGGTGCTGGTGAAGCTGGGTGCCGAGCTGACCCGGGTGCGCCAGCAGGTCATCCAGCTCCTCTCCGGCTACCAGGGCAAGGAGGCCGCGGAGGCCGGGACCGGTGGCCGGGGCGGAGAGTCCGGCTCACCTTCCACGTCGTTGGTGCTCGACCAGTTCGGGCGCAACCTGACGGCCGCGGCGATGGAGGGCAAGCTCGATCCGGTCATCGGCCGCGAGAAGGAAATCGAGCGCGTCATGCAGGTGCTGAGCCGGCGCACCAAGAACAACCCGGTGCTGATCGGCGAGCCCGGCGTCGGCAAGACCGCCGTCGTCGAGGGCCTGGCGCAGGCCATCGTGCACGGCCAGGTGCCGGAGACGCTGAAGGACAAGCAGCTCTACACCCTAGACCTGGGTTCGTTGGTGGCCGGCTCGCGCTACCGCGGTGACTTCGAGGAGCGCCTGAAGAAGGTGCTCAAGGAGATCAACACCCGCGGCGACATCATCCTGTTCATCGACGAGCTGCACACGCTCGTCGGGGCGGGCGCCGCCGAGGGCGCGATCGACGCGGCGAGCATCCTCAAGCCGAAGCTGGCCCGCGGCGAGCTGCAGACCATCGGCGCCACCACGCTCGACGAGTACCGCAAGTACATCGAGAAGGACGCCGCCCTGGAGCGCCGCTTCCAGCCGGTGCAGGTGGGGGAGCCGACGGTGGAGCACACCATCGAGATCCTCAAGGGGCTGCGCGACCGCTACGAGGCGCACCACCGGGTGTCGATCTCCGACGCGGCGCTGGTGGCTGCCGCCACGCTGGCCGACCGCTACATCAACGACCGGTTCCTGCCGGACAAGGCGATCGACCTGATCGACGAGGCGGGTGCGAGGATGCGGATCCGCCGGATGACCGCGCCGCCAGACCTGCGTGAGTTCGACGAGAAGATCGCCGACGCGCGCCGGGAGAAGGAGTCCGCGATCGACGCGCAGGACTTCGAGAAGGCCGCCAGCCTGCGCGACCGGGAGAAGCAACTGGTGGCCCAGCGGGCCGAGCGCGAAAAGCAGTGGCGCTCCGGCGACCTCGACGTGGTCGCCGAGGTCGACGACGAGCAGATCGCCGAGGTGCTGGGCAACTGGACCGGTATCCCCGTGTTCAAGCTGACCGAGGCCGAGACCACCCGCCTGCTGCGGATGGAGGACGAGCTGCACAAGCGGATCATCGGCCAGGAGGACGCCGTCAAGGCCGTCTCCAAGGCGATCCGCCGCACCCGCGCCGGGTTGAAGGACCCCAAGCGCCCGTCGGGCTCGTTCATCTTCGCCGGCCCGTCCGGCGTCGGTAAGACCGAGCTGTCCAAGGCGCTGGCCAACTTCCTGTTCGGCGACGACGACGCGCTCATCCAGATCGACATGGGCGAGTTCCACGACCGGTTCACCGCGTCGCGGCTGTTCGGCGCCCCGCCGGGATACGTCGGCTACGAGGAGGGCGGCCAGCTGACCGAGAAGGTGCGGCGCAAGCCGTTCTCGGTGGTGCTGTTCGACGAGATCGAGAAGGCGCACCAGGAGATCTACAACAGCCTGTTGCAGGTCCTCGAGGACGGCCGGCTCACCGACGGCCAGGGGCGCACGGTGGACTTCAAGAACACCGTGCTGATCTTCACCTCGAACCTCGGTACGTCCGACATCTCCAAGCCGGTCGGCCTGGGCTTCACCCAGGGTGGCGGTGAGAACAACTACGAGCGGATGAAGCAGAAGGTCAACGACGAGCTGAAGAAGCACTTCCGCCCGGAGTTCCTCAACCGCATCGACGACATCATCGTCTTCCACCAGCTGACCAAGGACGAGATCATCAAGATGGTCGACCTGATGATCAGCCGGGTCGGCAACCAGCTCAAGACCAAGGACATGGCTCTGGAGCTGACCGACAAGGCCAAGGCGTTGCTGGCCAAGCGCGGCTTCGACCCGGTGCTGGGTGCCCGTCCGTTGCGGCGCACCATCCAGCGCGAGATCGAGGACCAGCTGTCGGAGAAGATCCTGTTCGAGGAGGTCGGGCCGGGACAGGTGGTCACGGTCGACGTGGACAACTGGGACGGCGAGAGCGGCGGCGAGGACGCGGTGTTCACCTTCACCGGGGCACGCAAGCCGCCGGCCGAGCCGGACCTGGCGAAGGCCGGGGCGCACGCCGCGCCCGAAACGCCGTAGGCACAATTCGAAACGGGCGGCGTGGCGATCGCGAGCGCGGCGGAGCCGGGCGAAGCGGATCGCCACCACCGGACTGGTCTCTGACGGGACCACCGCCCGTTTCGCTTGTCCGGCCGCCCGTGGTTTACTGACGTCTGCCCTGACGAGTAACGGAATCTGGTGAAATTCCAGAACGGTCGCGCCACTGTCCACAGTCAGACCCGAAACTCGTCGTAGCCAACGGGGACGCGCAATCCCCAGAAGGAGCCGACGGTGTCCAATCGCCAGCGAGTTGTCCGTGTCCGATCCGTTGACCTGTCGGCGGCCAGCGCCGCGCTCTGGTTGACCGCGACGGCGTTCCTGGCGCTGATGGCGCTGTACTTCGTCGGCGTCGAACAGGGCGCCGTGTCGCTGTTCGGCGGTGATTCGCACGTGCACGAGTTCCTGCACGACGCGCGCCATCTGCTCGGCTTCCCCTGCCACTGATCCCGTGGAGAAGCGTCTGATCGGGCGCGGCCTGCTGGCGGGCGCGATCGGTGCGGCGCTGGCTTTCGTCTTCGCCCGCCTGTGCGCCGAGCCGGTGATCGGTCGCGCGATCGCTTTCGAGGACGGCCGAGCCGACGCCGAGAACGCCCATGGCGTGCACGAGCACGGCGCCGAATTGTTCAGCCGTGGGGTGCAGTCCAACGCCGGGCTGGGTTTCGGTGTGCTGATCTTCGGTGTCGCGGTGGGCGCGCTGTTCGCGGTGCTGTTCTGCGTGGTCATGGGGCGCGCCAAAGATGTTGGGGTGCGGGCGCTTTCACTGTTGCTCGCGGCGGCGGCGTTCGTCGCGGTCTACCTGGTGCCGTTCGTGAAGTATCCGCCGAATCCACCGGCGGTGGGGCAAGCGGACACCGTCGGGACGCGCACCGGCTGGTACCTGGTGATGGTGCTGGCGTCGGTGGTGCTGGCCCTCGCCGCGGTGTGGCTGGGGCGGTTGCTGGCCAGCCGGTTCGGCGCGTGGCACGGGCGGCTGCTGGCAGCAGGCGCATACGTCGCGGCGGTCGCGGTGGTGATGCTGCTGCTTCCAAGCGTCGACGAGACACCCGAACCGCTGCTCGACGCATCCGGGACAATCGTCTATCCGGGCTTTCCGGCCGACGTCCTGTACCAGTTCAGGCTGCTGGCACTGGCCGCGCAGCTGGTGTTGTGGGTGACCATCGGTGTGGTGTTCGCGACGCTCGCCGGGCGGCTGCTCGGGGAGCGCACCGGGAGCGACCGGGCGGCGAGCATCGCGGCGTGACCCAGGTCGTCCGGCTGACACTGGTGGCGCACGCGATGACCGACGCCGTGGCGGCCGCCCGGTTTCCCGCCGACGAACCGCTCAACGACATGGGTCGTCGCCAGGCCGAGGCCACAGCCGCTCAATTCCGCTGCGGGGTGCGCCATTTCACCGCACCCGAGCGACGCGCCCGGCAAACGGCGGACTTGCTGGGATTGGACGCCACCGTGGATCCGCGGCTGGCCGACCTGAATTGCGGTCCCTGGCAGGGCAGGAGGCTGCGGGACGTGCCGCGCGGCGACCTGATGGTCTGGCTGACCGATCCGGCCCGCGCGCCGCACGGCGGCGAGTCGATCACCGAGCTGATCCAGCGGGTGGACCGATGGCTGAAATCGTTGACCGAAAACGTGGTGGCCACGGTCGCGGTGACGCACCCCGCGGTGATCCGGGCGGCGATCCTGCTGGCGCTCGACGCCCCCGCGAAATCGTTCTGGCGGATCGACATTGCGCCGGTCAGTCGCACCGACCTGCATTACCGCGGCGGCTGCTGGACGCTCCGTCGGTAGCCGCCATCAGCGGCGCGACCGATTTGCTATTCGGAAGCGCCGTCCACGATGCACATGCCGGTGATGATTTCCGGTCGGATCGCGATCATCGTGTCCATGGTCATGTTCACCCACGGGTGCAGAAGTTGTTCGTAGCGCGCGAGTTGTGGGGGGTCGGTGATCAGGGTCGCCCCCCCGGTAACCGCCACGGTCCAGCCCGCCCGCCGCTCGGGATCCAGGCTGTCGACTTCATAGGCCATCACCACACCGGCGTCGGCGCCCGATCGCACCACGGTGGAAACTTTGGCCGCCAGGCGGGTACGCACGATGATTCGCCCGTCGTCGACGAGATGGTTGACCAGGCGGATCGTGGGCAAGGCCTTGTCGTTGAACACCACCCGCCCATGGTCGACGCTGGCCAGCAGCCGCATCGCCTCGAATTCATCGAGTTGGATCACCTCGCGGCGCGGTGCCAGCGCTGCCGAGTCCCCGGTCACCGTGTGCCACCGCACGCGTCTGTGCGGTCGAGAACGTCGTGAGACGCAGCCACTTTCAGTTGCCGCCGATCGTGGCGCATCTGCACAGACAACCGCCCCACCTCTTTTCCGTTCGGACCTCGACTCTGGCAAGTTCTGCAGTCTCGTCGGGCGGCACACTCGTCGGAAGGGCCAAAAGTCCCAGCTGGCCTGTGGTGTGCGTCACAACGCGTCGGCACCGGGCGTCGGGCGCTGCTCCTGTTACCGTTATCGCGGCGCGATCAGCGCGAAGGCCTGCTTGGCGACCTGCAGCATCCACCCGGTCACGGTCGGCCCGTGGTCGCGCGGCCAGTTGAGCTGGAAGCTCACCACGTACGGCTGCTGCGTCTTGTCGACGGCGTACCAGCTGAAGGTCAGATCACCCGGCAGCCCACCGGCTTTCGCGCCGATGTATGGCCAGACGTTGCGGTCCAGCTGAATGCCCGACACCGCGGACAGGATCTGCTTGACCGGCGCGGCCCGGCCCACGGCGTCGGACTGCAGGGCCGTATGGACCCGGCAGATGTCCTCGGCGTTGCCGTACCACTCCGCGCCATACGACGACGCCGGGGTGTGGGCGCGCGTCGGATCCGGTTCGTAGGGGGTTTCATTCGCCTGCGCCAGCAGTCGGGCGCGCACTTGCGGAGACCCGTGCTGCCACTGCTCGCGCAGATCGGGCTTGCCCCAGCCCACCGAGAACAGTTCGTACATCGTGGGGAACGGCGTCATGCCGGCCGGGTCGTGGTGACCGGCGGTGGCGAGCGCTTCCTCGATGGCGTGCGTGCCCAGCCGTCCGATCAGCAGATCGGTCGCCATGTTGTCGCTCGTCGCGATCATCTTCTCGGCGGCCGCCCGACCCGAAACCGGCGCTCCGGCAGGCAAAGCCAAACCGGACGAGCCCCCCGCCCGGCTCTTGTCGGTGACGGTCAGCTGATCGTCCCAGGAGACGGTGCCGGCCTGGACGGCGCCCGCCACGGCGTGCAGCACGTACAACTTGAAAATCGATGCCAGGGGCAGAGATTCACCGGTGTTAGTGCCCGCGACCGGGTCGCAGTGCCCGTTGTCGACCTTGGCGACCTGGTAGGAGTAGCGGGCGCCGGTCTTGCTCAACACCGCGTCGATGTCATGCCACGAGTTGATCTTCGGCGCCTGCGTCTCGAGCTCGAACCGATCGACCCAGCCACCGTCGTCGGTGTGGATGCGGATGTCTTGGCGCGCACCGTAGGACGACGTCAGGTGCAGGGTCGCCACGCTGGCGCCAAGATCCACGCCGTCGAGGGCGAACGGACGGTCCCACCACAGTGCCTCCATGGTGGTCTCCACCGGCTTGACCATGTCCGGCGCAGCCAGGGTGCCGACGCCGACCGGGCCAATGGGCCAGTCCGAGTTGAGCATGTCCAGCGTCTGCTGGGCCCGAATGCCCGGTGGGGTGCGGACGTCGATCTGGCGGCCGGGATTGGCCGCGTTCGCCTGGGGGGAGTGAGAGGGCGCGCAACCGGGCGCGAACGTCACTGCCAAGGCGGCGGCGGCACTCAACGCCACCGCGCGGCGCCGGGCCGAGAACCCGCTAGCCAGCCTGCTTGCTGCCGGCAACGTCCATCACAACCTCGAATTCCAGCAGCGATGCCCCGGTCGCCACCGGGTTCGCCCGTTCACCGGCGTGGGCCGCGATGGCGGGTCCCTGCGCCCACGCCTGAAACGCCTCCTCGGACTCCCACTGCGTCACGACGAAGTAGCGGTTCTCGCCCTTGATCGGGCGGAGCAGCTGAAACCCGAGGAAGCCGGGCTGGTTGTCGACCGCGTGCGCCCGGTGTGCGAACCGCTTCTCCAGCTCGGGGCCGGCGTCGGCGGGTACCTCGATTGCGTTGATCTTCACCACTGGCGACATGCCGCTAGGCTACCCTCTCGCCCCGCCTGTCCGACCGCAGGGCGGCGCACGCAGGATGGTGACATGCCCGATGATCTGCTGTCTTGCCGCGGGGGGCAAGGCGAGCCGTTGGTGCTGGTGCATGGCCTGATGGGGCGCGGCACCACGTGGTCACGGCAATTGCCGTGGCTGACCCGACTGGGTGCGGTGTACACCTACGACGCCTTGTGGCATCGGGGTCGTGACGTCGACGACCCGCACCCGATCAGCACCGAACGGTTCGTCGCCGACCTGGCCGACGCCGTGCGCACGCTGCAGGCGCCGGTCAGGCTTCTCGGCCATTCGATGGGCGCCCTGCACTCGTGGTGTCTGGCCGCGCAGCATCCCGAACTGGTGTCCGCGCTGGTCCTCGAGGACATGGCCCCGGACTTTCGCGGGCGCACCACCGGTCCGTGGGAGCCGTGGCTGCACGCCCTTCCGGTCGAGTTCGACTCCGCGGAGCGGGTGATCGAGGAGTTCGGGCCCGTCGCGGGGCGGTACTTCCTGGAGGCCTTCGACCGGACCGCCACCGGGTGGCGCCTGCACGGTCACCCCGCCCGGTGGATCGAGATCGCCGCCGAATGGGGCACCCGCGACTTCTGGGAGCAGTGGCGGGCGGTGCGCGCCCCGGCGCTGCTCATCGAGGCGGGCAATTCGGTCACACCGGCGGGGCAGATGCGCGACATGGCCGAAACCCAGCCCGCCGCAAAGTATTTGCATGTCGAAGACGCCGGTCACCTGATCCACGACGAAGCGCCGCGGGCGTACCGCGAGGCGGTCGAGTCTTTCTTGACGACGTTGCCCGCGCGCGACTGAACACCGGCGATCCAGCTCGCTCGACGTGAACGCCGCAGCACAATATGATAAATTCTTCAATCGTTCAAACGTAGGAAGTTCGTAGTCTTCAGGAGCAGGATCGTGACGGAGCCGCTGTACAAGCTCAAGGCGGAGTTCTTCAAGACCCTGGGGCATCCAGCGCGGGTCCGGATACTGGAGCTGCTGGTGACGGGCGACAAGTCGGTCGCCGAATTACTGCCGGAGGTCGGGCTCGAAGCCTCGAACCTGTCCCAGCAGCTCGGCGTCATGCGCCGGGCCGGTGTGGTCGACGCGCTGCGCGACGGCAACACGATGATCTATTCGATCGCCTCACCGGACATCGCCGAACTGTTGATGGTGGCGCGCAAGGTTCTCACCGGCGTGCTCAGCGACCGTGTGGCGATGCTGGAGGACCTGCGGTCCGGCGGTGCGGAGTAGCGCGCATGGGCTGGTTCAGCAAAGCCTTGAAGGTCGGCCGAATCGCCGAACCCGCGCCGCCCGCGCCGGAGCCGGCGACCAATCCGCCTGCCGGAGTGCGCGGTTCGCTCCAGATCCGCCACGTCGACGCGGGGTCCTGCAACGGGTGCGAGGTGGAGATCTCGGGCGCGTTCGGGCCGGTCTATGACGCCGAGCGGTTCGGTGCCCGCCTGGTGGCGTCGCCGCGGCACGCGGATGCGCTGCTGGTGACCGGCGTCGTGACGCACAACATGGCCGGCCCGTTGCGGGCCACGATCGAGGCCACCCCGTTGCCGCGCCGGGTGATCGCGTGCGGGGACTGCGCCATCAACCGAGGGGTCTTCGCCGGCGCCTACGGCGTGGCGGGCGCGGTCGGCGAGCTGGTGCAGGTGGACATGGAGATCCCGGGCTGCCCGCCGTCGCCGAGCGAGATCGTCGCGGCCCTGCGGGCGGTGACCGGCAAATGACCGCGGCGTTGGCCACCCGCGCGGTGCCCGCCCCAGACGTGTTGCGCCGCAACGCCCCCGCGCCCGTCTGTGCGGGCGCGCTGACCGCGCTGCTGGGTGCCGGCGGGGTGTGGGCCGGCGCGCTGGGAATGTTCGGTCCGGTGCGCGCCGTCCGCATCGGGTGGTTGCTTCCGTTGTCGGGCGTCGAGCTCAGCCTCGATCCGCTGGGCGGATTCTTCATGGCGCTCACGGGAGCCGTCGCAATCGTGGCCGGGCTGTACACGATCGGGTATGCCCGGCGCGAGCAGCTGGGGCCGGTCACCCTGGCGGTGCTTCCGGCGTTTGTCGCGGCGATGCTGCTGGTGCCGGCGGCGGCGTCGGTCACCACCTTCCTGCTGGTGTGGGAGTTGATGGCGGTCGCGTCTCTGGTGTTGGTGCTCGCCCACCACACTCGGCCGGAGGTCCGTTCCGCTGCGTTGGTCTACGCGGTGATGACCCAGTTGGGCTTCGTGGCGATCCTGGTCGGCCTGATGGTGTTGTCGGCTGCCGGCGCGGCGGACCGGTTCGCCGACTTGCACCGGATACCCCAGGGCGCGTGCACCGCGGTGTTCCTGTTGACGCTGGCGGGCTTCGGCTCGAAGGCAGGGCTGGTGCCGCTGCACGCGTGGCTGCCGCGCGCCCACCCGGAGGCGCCGAGCCCGGTGTCGGCGCTGATGAGCGCGGCGATGGTCAACCTCGGCGTCTACGGCATCTGCCGCGTCGATCTGCAACTGCTCGGCCCGGGTCCGCGCTGGTGGGGGCTGACCATGATGGTCGTCGGCGGGTTGTCGGCCCTCTACGGCGTGGTGCAGGCGTCGGTGGCCACCGATCTCAAACGGCTCCTGGCGTATTCGACGACCGAGAACCTCGGGTTGATCACCCTGGCGCTGGGCGGCGCCACGCTGTTCGCGGCCGCGGGCGCGAACGGCCCGGCGACGATCGCGGCGGCCGCCGCCATGCTGCACCTCGTCGCCCACGCGGCGTTCAAGAGCCTCGGATTCCTCGCCGCGGGATCGGTGTTGGCCGCGACCGGGCTGCGCGACCTGGACCGGCTGGGCGGCCTGGCCCGCCGCATGCCGGCGACGACAATCCTGTTCGGGGTGGCCGCGCTGGGGGCATCCGGATTGCCGCTGGGCGCCGGATTCGTCAGCGAGTGGCTGCTGCTGCAGTCGCTGATCCACACGGCGCGAGAGCATTCCGCCGTCCTGGCGTTGACGACGCCGCTGGCGGTGGGCGCGGTGGCGCTCACCACGGGTCTCGGCGTGGCGGCGATGGTCAAGGCGTTCGGGATCGGGTTCTTGGCGCGGCCGCGCTCGGAGCGGGCCGCCCGGGCTCGGGAGTCGCCGCGCACCATGGTGGCCGGGATGGGGATCGCGGCCGCGGCCTGTCTGGTGCTGGCGGTGGCACCCTCGGCCGTCGGGCCCGCGCTGGGCCGGGCGATCGCGGCGCTCCCGGCGGCCCGGACGGTGCAATTCAGCGGTATCGGCGCTGTGGTGCGGCTGCCCGGCCTGCCGGGGTCGATCGCACCCGGGGTGATCGCGGCCGGCGTCGTGCTGGCCGCGCTAATCGCGGCCGTGCTCGCCCGTTGGCGGTCCGGCCGTCGCCCGGCGCCCGCCACACTGCCGCTATGGGCTTGTGGCGCAAACGATCTCACGTCTCGAATGCAGTACACCGCCACGTCGTTCGCCGAGCCGCTGCAAAGAATCTTCGACGACGTGCTGCGCCCCGACACCGACGTCGAAGTCACCCACACCGCCGAGTCGCGTTATCTGGCCGACAAGATCACCTACCGGACCAGAATCGCCGACGCGATCGAGGAACGCTTATATCCGCCGGTGATCCGTGCGGTCGCGGCCGCGGCCGGATTGGTGCGCCGCGCCCACCCGGGCAGCGTGCACCTGTACCTGGCCTACGGCGCGCTCGGTGTGCTGATCGTCCTGGTGGTCGCCCGATGAACGCCCTGTCCTACGCCGCGGGTGCGGCTCAGATCGGCGGCGTGATGGCCGGCGCGCCGCTGGTGGTCGGGCTGACCCGGCAGGTCCGCGCCCGGTGGGAGGGCCGCGTCGGCGGCGGCGTCCTGCAGCCGTGGCGCGACATCGTCAAACAGCTTGGCAAACAACGGATCACCCCACGAGGCACAACGCTGGTGTTCGCGGCCGCACCCGCTATCGTCGCCGGGACCACACTGCTGATCGCCGCGATCGCGCCGCTGGTCGCCACCGGATCGCCACTGGACGCCGGCGCCGACCTGTTCGCCGTGGTCGGACTGCTGTTCGTCGGGACCGTCGCGCTGACCCTGGCCGGCATCGACACCGGCACCTCGTTCGGCGGCATGGGCGCCAGCCGCGAGATCACCATCGCCGCACTCGTCGAACCGACCATCTTGCTGGCGGTCTTCGCCCTGTCCATGCCGGCGGGATCGGCGAATCTCGGTGCGCTGGTGGCGCATACGGTCGCGCATCCCGGGCAGGTGGTGTCGCTGGCCGCGGTGCTGGCCTTCACCGCGCTGGTGATCGTGATCGTCGCCGAGACCGGGCGGCTGCCGGTGGACAACCCGGCCACCCATCTCGAGCTGACGATGGTCCACGAGGCGATGATCCTCGAATACGCCGGTCCGCGGCTGGCCCTGGTCGAGTGGGCGGCCGGGATGCGACTCACCGTGCTGCTGGCGCTGCTGGCAAACCTGTTCGCGCCGTGGGGCATTGCCGGCGGCCGGCCCGGCGCCGTGGACATCGTCGTCGGCCTCGCGGCGGTGACGGTCAAGGTCGCGGTGCTGGCGGGACTGCTGGCCACCGTCGAGGTGTTCGTCGCCAAGCTGCGGCTGTTCCGGGTCCCCGAGTTGCTGGCCGGGTCGTTCCTGTTGGCGTTACTCGCGGTCGTCGCCGCCAACTTCTTCGTGGTGCCGGCATGACGTACGGCACGTTCTCGGTACTGGTCGACCTCGCCGCGGGCGGCCTGCTGCTGGCCGCGGTGCTGATCGTGTGGCGCCGCGACCTGGTCGCCATCATCCGGCTGCTGGCGTGGCAGGGCGCCGCCCTGGCGGCCATCCCGGTGCTGCGCGGGGTGTACGACCACGACCGCGCGCTCGTCGGCGTCGGCGTGGCCGTGCTCATCCTGCGGGTTGCGGTGCTGCCGCGGCTGCTGGCCCGCGCCGGCAGCGCCGAATCGCGGTCGCGCCGGGAAGCCACCCCACTGGTGAACACCGCCACGTCGCTGCTCATCACCGCCGCGCTGACGCTGGCCGCGTTCGCCGCCACCGGACCCCTGGTGAACCTGCAGCCCGCCGCCACGACCACCGCGGTGCCGGCCGCCACCGCGGTGGTGCTCATCGCCCTGCTCGTGATGGTCACCCGGCGGCACGCGGTGTCGCAGGCGGCGGGATTCCTCATGCTGGACAACGGGATCGCCGCCACCGCGTTCCTGCTCACCGCCGGAGTTCCGCTGATCGTCGAACTCGGCGCCTCGCTGGACGTGTTGTTCGCCGTCATCGTGATCGGCGTGCTGACGGGCCGGCTGTCGCACGCCTTCGGCGGTGCCGACCTGGACGCGCTGCAGGAGCTGCACGACTGATGACCGGTTTACTGCTCGCCGCGATCCTCACCCCCGTCGGTGCCTCGGTGGCCGTTCTGGTCGCCGGGTGGCGCCGGGCGACCGCGACGCTGATCGTCGGATCGGCGGTGACGGTGCTGGCGTGCGGCGCGGCGCTCGCGTTCGATGTCGGATCCGGCACGCGGTTGGCGTTGGGCGGGCTGTTGCGGGTCGACGCGCTCACCGCCACGATGCTGATCATCATCGGAATCGTGGCCACACTGGCCACCTGGGCCAGCATCGGCTACCTCGACGCCGAGCTCGCGCACGGCCACACCGATTCGCGCGGGGCCCGGGTGTACGGGGCCCTGACGGCGGGCTTCCTGGCCGCGATGGTTGTCGCCGTGTGCGCCAACAACATCGGCGTGATCTGGATCGCGATCGAGGCCACCACGGTGATCACCGCCTTCCTGGTCGGACACCGCCGCACCCGAAGCGCGCTCGAAGCGACCTGGAAGTACGTCGTGATCTGCTCGGTCGGCATCGCCGTCGCCTTCCTGGGCACGGTGCTGCTCTATTACGCCGCCGAGCATGCCGGCGCGCCGGCCGCCGCCGCCCTGAACCTCGACGTGCTGGCGGCGCACGCCGGCGGGCTCGATCGCGACATTGCCCGGCTGGCGGGCGGATTGCTGCTCATCGGCTACGGTGCCAAGGCCGGGTTGTTCCCGTTCCACACCTGGTTGGCCGACGCCCACAGCCAGGCGCCGGCGCCGGTTTCGGCGCTGATGAGTGGGGTGCTGTTGTCGGTGGCCTTCTCGGTGTTGATTCGCCTCAAGCCGGTCATCGCGGGCGCCACCGGGCCCACGTTCATGCGGTCGGGCCTGCTGGTGATCGGGCTGGCGACGCTGGTAATCGCCGCGCTGATGCTGACGGTGACACCGGACATCAAACGCATGCTGGCCTATTCGTCCATGGAGAACATGGGACTGATCGCAATCGCCGCGGCGGCCGGCACCTCGCTGGCCATCGCCGCGCTGCTGCTGCACGTCCTGGCTCACGGGATAGGCAAGACGGTGCTCTTCCTGGCGAGCGGCCAGCTGCAGGCCGCCCACGACTCGACCAAGATCGCCGACATCACCGCGGTGCTGAGGCGTTCCCGCCTCATCGGTGTGTCACTGGCCGTCGGTGTGGTGGTCCTGCTCGGCCTGCCGCCGTTCGCGATGTTCGCCAGCGAGCTGGCCATCGCCCGTTCCCTCGCCGACGCCCGGCTCACCTGGGCCCTCGCCGCCGGCATGCTGCTGGTCGCGATCGCCTTCGCCGCGCTGGCCCGCAACGCGGGCCGGATCCTGCTGGGCGCCCCGGTCGCCGCGCCACGGATCGCGGTCCCGCGAACGGTGGCGGCCGCCCTGGCCGTCGGCATCGCCGCATCGATCGCCCTCGGTGCCACCGCCGGCCCGCTCACCGACCTGTTCACGATCGCGGCCCGCGAGGTCGGGGGACCGCGATGAGGCCGCAATGGCAGCGTCACCGGCTGTCCCAGGACCGGCTGGCGGATACGGCTGAGGACCTGCTGGGCAGGGGGTTTCGGCTAGGCCTGGTGGCCGCGCACGACGACGGCGCCGCCTTCCGTGTCGTCTACCTGTTCCTGGCCGGGTGGCCGGATCGCCGCGTCGAGCTGGAATGCGTTGTGCCGAAGGATGATCCGGTGGTTCGATCGCTGGCCTACCTGTCGTTCGCCGCCAGCCGCTTCGAGCGGGAAATGGCCGACCTGTACGGAATCCGGTGCGTCGGGCATCCCAAGGCGCGCCGCCTGGTGCGGCACGCCCACTGGCCCGAAGAGTGGTACCCGATGCGCGGCGACGCGCCGCCCGCCCCTGAATTCGATAATGCGGGCCGGTTTCCGTTTGTCACCGTCGAGGGGCCCGGGGTCTACGAAATCCCGGTGGGTCCCGTGCACGCCGGGCTGATCGAACCCGGCCATTTCCGGTTCTCCGTCGCCGGCGAAACCGTGCTGCGGCTCAAGGCCCGACTGTGGTTCGTCCACCGGGGCATGGAGAAGCTTTTTCACGGCCGGCCCGCCGGCGGCGCGGTCGATCTGGCCGAACGCGTCAGCGGCGACACCTCCGTCGGGCACGCGCTCGCCCACTGTCTGGCCGTCGAGGACGCGCTCGGGATGGAACTTCCCGACGAAGTGCACCGGTTGCGGGCGCTCCTGGTCGAACTCGAACGGCTCTACAACCACGCCGCCGACTTGGGGGCACTGGCCAACGACGTCGCTTTTTCGCTCGCGAACGCGCACGCGCAACGCATCCGCGAAGAGTTGTTGCGACTCAACGCCACAGTGACCGGGCATCGGCTGCTGCGCGGCGCCGTCCGCCCGGGCGCCGTCACACTGCGGGCGCTGCCCGATGTCGCCGCGCTGCGGCGGATCGCCGACGACCTCGCCGAGATCGCCGAACTGACGCTCGGCAACACCATGGTGTACGACCGGTTCGCCGGGACCGCCGCCCTGCACCGCGACGACGCGCACGCCCTCGGCTGCCTGGGCTACGTAGCGCGGGCGAGCGGCATGCGCACGGACGCCCGCGTCGAACACCCCACCGTCGCGCTCCCCGTCACCGAGATCGGCGCCGCCGCGGGTGACGTGCTGGCCCGCTACACCGTGCGGCGCGACGAATTCGCCGCGTCCACCGAACTGGCGTGTCACCTGATCGAATCACACTGCGGCCCAATCGAATACGACGTCGAGGCACCGGCGCCGCGGATGCCCCGCAGCGGCATCGGCATCGTCGAGGGCTGGCGCGGGACCATCGTGCACCGCGTCGAGACCGACCCCGCCGCTCGGCTCACCCGCGCGAAGATCGTCGACCCGTCGTGGTTCAACTGGCCGGCGCTGCCGGTTGCGATGGCCGACACGATCGTCCCCGACTTCCCGCTGGCCAACAAGAGCTTCAACCAGTCGTACGCCGGCAATGATCTCTGACGAGCGTTGACCCCCGGCTACGCTTCGCCCAGCAATGCGAAACGGCCGTCGGCCGTCCGGGTCACCAGGCCGTCGGCCAGCAGCGAATCCAGTGCCCGGTCGCGCTGGGTGGTGTCGGTCAGCCACGCCACGTCGAGTTCCGCCCGCGTCACCGGGGAATCGTTGGCGCGCAACACATCCAGCAATCTGCCGCGGACCTGACGGTCGGTTCCGGCGTAGGTCTCCACCCGCCGCGCCGGCCCCTGCGCCGGGGCGTAGCCGGCGTCCCGCCACGCGCACCGGGTGAGCGGGCACAACCCGCACCGCGGCGCCCGCGCCGTGCACACCGTCGCGCCCAGCTCCATCAGTGCCACCGAAAACCGCGGCGCCGCATCGTCGACCGGCAGCAGCGCGTCCACGTCGGCGTGGTCGCGGGTCGCGGACGGGTTCCCGGCATCCGCCCGCCCGTGCACGGCCCGAGCGACGACCCGGCGCACGTTGGTGTCCACCACCGGAACCCGTTGGTGGTAGGCGAAACAGGCGACGGCGCGCGCGGTGTAGCCGCCGATGCCGGGCAGGGTCAGCAGGGTGTCGACCTCGGCCGGGACGACATCGCCGTGCTCGCGCGCGATGACGGTCGCGCATTCGTGCAAGCGCTTCGCCCGCCTCGGGTAACCCAGCTTGCCCCAGGCCCGCAACACGTCGGCCGCGCTGGCCGCCGCGGTCGCCGACGGGGTGGGCCAGCGCGACACCCAGTCCGACCAGATCGGCAGCACCCGCGACACCGGCGTCTGCTGCAGCATGAATTCACTGACCAGGATCTGCCACGCGCTGACGCCGGGCCCCCGCCAAGGCAGGTCGCGACGGGATCGTTCGTACCAGTCGAGCAACTCGTCGGCTGAAATATTTGGCCGCCCGTTTACCAGCGGATGCGGCATGATGTCAGCCATGCCTAACACCAGTCCGGTAACCGCATGGAAAGCACTCAAAGAGGGTAACGAGCGATTCGTCGCCGGGAGGCCCCAGCATCCCAGCCAGAGTGTCGAACACCGGGCCAGCCTGGCCGGTGGGCAGAAGCCGACCGCGGTCGTGTTCGGCTGCGCAGACAGCCGGGTGGCGGCCGAGCTCATCTTCGACCAGGGTCTGGGCGACATGTTCGTGGTGCGCACCGCCGGACAGGCCATCGACTCGGCGGTGCTGGGCTCCATCGAGTTCGCCGTGACGGTCCTCGACGTGCCGCTCATCGTCGTCCTGGGCCACGACAGCTGCGGTGCCGTCAAGGCCGCCCTGGCCGCCATCAACGAAGGGTCGATACCCGGTGGTTTCGTGCGCGACGTGGTGGAGCGGGTCGCGCCCTCGATCCTGATGGGCCGCCGGGACGGGCTGAGCCGCGTCGACGAGTTCGAGGAACGGCATGTGCGGGAAACGATCGCCCAGCTCGTGTCGCGTTCGTCGGCGATCGCCGAGCGGATTGGCGAGGGCACCCTGGCGGTCGCCGGCGCCACCTACCACCTGGCCGACGGGCGGGCGGCGCTGGTCGACCACGTCGGCGACATCGGCGAATAGCGGGGAGTAAACGACTTTCTGGGCCTGTCACTAACACGACGGTCGGCCAGCAAACCCCGCGACACGCCGGGGCGGGTCAGGCAACTCGGCGTGACCTGGGCCTACGCTGCAAACGTGCTGGATCTGGAACCGCGTGGCCCGCTACCCACCGAGATCTATTGGCGGCGCCGTGGCCTGGCCGTGGGCGTCGCGGTCGTCGTCGTCGGGATCGTGGTCGCCGCGGTCATCGCCTTCATGGGACACAACTCGGGCGCCAAGCCCGCCAGTGTCGACAAGCCCAATTCCGCTCAGAGCAAGCCCGGTTCGCCCGCCCCGCAGGCGCCTCCGCCGGCGGCCCCCGGGGAGCAGCCCAACCCGGCTGTGCCGCAGCAGGGGCAGAACCCGGAGATGCCCACCCCCACCGCGGCGGTGCAGCCGCCGCCGGTGCTGAAAGAGGGCGACGACTGCCCCGATTCGACGCTGGCCGTCAAGGGCCTGACCAACGCGCCTCAATACTTCATCGGTGATCAGCCGAAGTTCACCATGGTCGTCACCAACATCGGCCTGGTGTCCTGCAAGCGCGACGTGGGTGCCGCGGTGCTGGCGGCCTACGTGTACTCGCTGGACAACAAGCGGCTGTGGTCCAACCTGGACTGCGCGCCGTCCAACGAGACGCTGATCAAGACCTTCACCCCGGGCGAGCAGGTGACTACCGCGGTGACGTGGACGGGGATGGGGTCGGCGCCGCACTGCCCGCTGCCGCGGCCGGCGATCGGCCCGGGCACCTACAACCTCGTGGTGCAGCTGGGCAACCTGCGTTCGCAGCCGGTTCCGTTCATCATGAACCAGCCGCCCCCGCCGCCGGGCCCGGTGCCAGGGCCGGGGCAGCCGGCCGCCGCGCCGCCGCCCGAGGCGCCGCCCGCCCCGGTTCCCGCGGGCTAACTCAGCGGGTCGGCGATAGTCGACTCCGCGAGCTGCGACAGCCCCTCCCGCACGTGGCGGGCCCACATCGCGCCGATGCCCTCCACCGACTGCAGGTCGCCCGCGCTGGCCGCCAGCAGGCCCTGCAGCGTCCCGAATGACCGGACCAACAGGTCGGAGTGGGCGAACTGCAGCCGCGGAATGCTCGCCAGCGCGCGGTAGCCGCGCGGGCTGACCGCCGAGTCCTGCGCCTCCGCCGTCGTCGGGTAGCCGAAAACCTTTGCCAGGGCGGTGAGTTCGAGCAACTCGGTGTCCGAGAGGGCGTCGAGCTCGTCGAGGGTCGCCGTCATCTGCGCCTTGGACAGCGGCTCGGGGCTGGCGTGATAGTCGCGCACGGTCAGCTCCCGCGCGATGTCGTTGCCACCCAGCAGCTCGTCGAGCTGCAGCCGCAGCTGGCGCCCGTCGGTGCCCAGCTCGACGACGTCGTCGTCGATCACCAGGCCGATGCGCCGGACCAGCTCGAGCCGCTGCACCACGGTCATCACGTCGCGCAGCGTGACGAAGTCCTCGATCTCGGCGAGCGACAGTTGCCTGCTGACCTCATCGAGCCTGGTCTTGTACCGCTCCAGGGTCGCGATCGCCTGGTTGGCCCGCGACAGGATGGTCGCCGAATCGGCCACCACGTGGCGTTCCCCGCCCACGTAGACGGTCACGATGTTCATCGAGTGGCTCACCGAGATCACCGGGTAACCGGTCTGGATCGCCGCCCGTTCCGCCGAGCGGTGCCGCGTCCCCGATTCGTCGGTGGGTATCGACGGGTCCGGCACCAGCTGCACGTTGGCGCGCACGATGCGGCTGCCGTCGGTGGACAGCACGACGGCGCCGTCCATCTTCGCCAGCTCCCGCAGCCGGGTCGGCGCGTAGCGGACGTCCAGCGCGAAGCCGCCGTCACAGATGGCCTCGACGTTCTCGTCGTTGCCGAGGACGATCAGCGCGCCGGTACGGCCACGCAGGATGCGTTCCAGGCCGTCGCGCAGCCCGGTCCCCGGGGCCAGGCGGGCGACGGTCTCACGCAGTGTCGGACGGGTCACAGCGTGTCATTGTGCGGCCCGACCGCGTTATGCGTCCAGCCGCTGCGCGGCTCGGCGATGGCTTTCATGTGTTGCAGCGCCGCGACAATGGTCGGGGCGCGCAGCGCCCGCATGCCGGCAGGCACTATCTCGCGTCGAGGGTCGTCGCCGTCCGGGATGAGCGCGATGCTGAATCCCTGGCGCGCGGCCTCGCCCAGCCGCCGCTCCATGCCGCTGACCCGCCTCAGGTCGCCCGCCAGCCCCACCTCGCCGATCATCACCGCCGTCGTCGGCAACGGCAGTCCGGAGTAGGCCGAGGCCAGCGCGATCGCGACCGCCAGGTCCGACGAGGGATCGGTCAACCGCATGCCCCCGACGGTGGACAGGTAGATGTCGCTGGCGCCGACGGCCAGCCTGCCGTGTTTCTCCAGCACGGCGCTGATCATCGCGGCGCGCGAGTGGTCGATGCCGCTGACGGCGCGGCGCGGCGAGCCGCCCCCCGGTGTCGCCAGCAGCGCCTGCACCTCCCCGATGAGCGGCCGCTTGCCGTCCAGCGTCACGGTTATCGCGGTCCCGGCGACCGGCGCGGGCCGCTGGTCCAGGAAAAGGTTCGACGGGTCGGACACGTCCTCGATCCCGTTGTCGTGCAGCATGAAACAGCCCACCTCGTCGGCGGCGCCGAACCGGTTCTTGATCCCGCGCACCATCCGCAGCGAACCGTTGCGGTCGCCCTCGAAGTGCAGCACCACGTCGACCAGGTGCTCCAGGGAGCGGGGGCCGGCGATGGCCCCGTCCTTGGTGACGTGGCCGACCAGGATCAGCGCGATTCCGTTGGCCTTCGCGGCCGCGGTCAGCGCCGCGGTGACCGCACGCACCTGCGTGACACCGCCCGCCACGCCGTCGGCCTCCGTCGTGGACATGGTCTGCACCGAGTCCACGATCACCAGCGCGGGCCGCACCGTCGCGATGTGATCCAGCACCGTGTGCACGTCCGATTCGGCGGCCAGATAGACCTCCTCGGCGCCGCAGCCCATCCGGTCCGCCCGAAGCCGGATCTGGCCGGCGGACTCCTCACCCGAGATGTACAGCGCACGCCGGCCCGACAGCGCCCAGCGGTGGGCCACCTTGAGCAGCAGCGTCGACTTGCCCACGCCGGGATCGCCCGCCAGCAGCGTGACCGAACCGGGCACCACCCCGCCGCCGAGCACCCGGTCGAGCTCTGCGACGCCCGTCGAGCGGTGCCGGCTGGCGTTCGGTTCGACCGAGGTGATCGGGACCGCACGCGAGGCCGAAGCCGACGCGATCCCCGTGCGCCGGCCGCCGACCGCGGCCAGCACCGGCACCTCGTCGACGGTGCCCCAGGTGCCGCACTCCAGGCAGCGGCCCACCCACTTGGCGGTGACGTGCTGGCATTCGGAACAGCGGTATTGGGAGCGCGGATTAGCCACGCCATGACGGTATCGAGGCGGTACGACAAAACCCCGCTATGACAGGCGGCTGCGCCCGCCTAGCTTTGCTGCGGCGGGGCCAGCCCGGCCGAAACCGGAACCAGCACGGTGGCCTGACCGGCCTTCTCGAAAGTGAAGGTGAAGTTGTACAGCAGGCCGTTGCTGATCGGCTTGGCGAGCATCACGGTCGCCTTGGCCGAGTTGTTCGAGCCCATGGGCCCCGGCGGCACCTTCTGGCCCTCCGGCGTACCGATCAGCAGCATCCCGCCGGCGGGCAGCCGGCCGTCTCCGCTCACGGCCACCGCCCCGACGTCGCTGGTGATGCTGACCAGCCTGTCCGGCGTGTCGGGCGACTGGTTGATCGCAACCAGCAACAGGTCCACCGCCCGCCCCGGCTGGATGGAGTCGCCGGTCTGCGAGGCCTGCATGCGGATGTCGCGCAGCGCCACGTTTTTGATCGTGACCTTGTTGCCGTTGATCGCGGGTTCCTGGACGGCCATCTGCGAGACCTGGCCGGCCCCGCAACCGCTGAGCAGGACGGCGACCACCGCGACGAGGCCGACGAGCGCGGCCCGGAGGGTCGGCGCGGGCAGGCGGAGGGGGAGGCTCATCTCGAAGCGGTTCACTCAATGCCTCCTGCTGGGCCGGTTCGACTGATGCAACTATGCACAGTAGTAGGAAGGTTTCGCGGGCGGTAGCGCGGGGCGCGAGACCAGCCCTGGAGCCGTTCCGTGTGCTCGCGTGGGCCCGCGTGGGGGCCGGTCTCGGGGCCGGGTGAGCGCATTGGTAATGTGCGTCACTGCACGTTCTGCTCCCCGTGTCAACCCCTAATCTGCGCGTGTTGTGCCCCTGACCTGCATCGTTGCTCCTCGCGCGATTGGGCGGCCGTGTTAGACTGAAGTAACGAAAGGGGCTCGAATCAGATGATCTTCAAGGTCGGCGACACCGTTGTTTACCCACATCACGGTGCTGCGTTAGTCGAGGCGATTGAAACCCGCACCATCAAAGGGGAACAAAAGGAATATCTCGTCTTGAAGGTGGCGCAGGGAGACCTGACCGTTCGAGTTCCCGCGGACAACGCCGAGTACGTCGGCGTCCGCGACGTCGTCGGCCAGGAAGGCCTCGACAAGGTGTTCCAGGTGTTGCGGGCTCCGCACACCGAAGAGCCGACCAACTGGTCGCGCCGCTACAAGGCCAACCTGGAAAAGCTGGCCTCCGGCGATGTGAACAAGGTGGCCGAGGTGGTGCGCGACCTGTGGCGTCGCGACCAGGAACGCGGTCTGTCCGCCGGCGAGAAGCGCATGCTGGCCAAGGCGCGTCAGATCCTGGTCGGTGAATTGGCCCTCGCCGAAAGCACGGACGACGCCAAGGCGGAAACCATTCTCGACGAGGTTCTGGCCGCCGCTTCCTGAAGGCTCTGACGCTTCGGTGGTCACGGGGACGGTCTCCTCGGGCGCGGTCGTCGCAGTCGTCCCGGCCGCAGGTTCGGGTGAGCGATTGGGCGCCGGCATCCCGAAGGCATTCTGTGAGGTCGACGGGCGCTCCCTGCTGGACCGGTCCGTCGGCGGTTTGCTCGAATCCGGAGTCGTCGACCACGTCGTGGTGGCGGTGCCGGAGGCGCGGGTCGATGAGGCCAAGCGGGCACTGGGCGAGCGGGCGACCGTCGTCGCCGGGGGAGCCGACCGAACCACGTCGGTGAGCCTTGCGCTGGCGGCCCTCGCCGGTGCACCCGACTTCGTCCTGGTGCACGACGCCGCCCGCGCCCTGACACCCCCCGAGCTGATCGTGCGCGTGGTGGACGCGCTGCGGGCCGGGCACGCCGCCGTCGTGCCGGCGCTGCCGCTGCATGACACCATCAAGGCCGTGGACGCCAACGGGGTGGTCCTGGGCACGCCCGAGCGGGCCGGCCTGCGCGCCGTGCAGACGCCGCAAGGCTTCGCGCGCGACCTGCTGTTGCGGGCCTACCAGCGGGCCGGCACCGCCGATTTCACCGACGACGCGTCGCTGGTCGAGCACGTCGGCGGCCAGGTCCAGGTGGTCGAGGGCGACCCACTGGCGTTCAAGATCACCACCCAGCTCGACCTGTTACTGGCCGAAGCGGTCGTACGCCGGTGAGCGAGCTCCTGCCCCGGGTCGGGCTGGGCGTCGACGTTCACCCGGTCGAACCGGGGCGGCCGTGCTGGCTGGTCGGCCTGCTGTTCCCCGGCGCCGACGGGTGCGCCGGTCACTCCGACGGCGACGTGGGGGCGCACGCGCTGTGCGACGCCCTGTTGTCGGCCGCGGGGCTGGGCGACATCGGCGCGGTGTTCGGGGTCGACGCCCCGCGCTGGAAGGGCGTCAGCGGCGCCGACATGCTGCGCCACGTCGTCGGCCTGGTGGCGGGTGACGGCTTTCGGGTCGGGAACGCCGCGGTGCAGTTGGTCGGCAACGAGCCGAGGGTCGGCCCGCGCCGGGCCGAGGCGCAACGCGTGCTCTCGGAGTTGCTGGGCGCTCCGGTGTCCGTGTCGGCGACGACGACCGACGGGCTGGGGCTGACCGGTCGCGGCGAGGGCCGCGCCGCCATCGCCACCGCATTGGTGATCCCCGTCGGCTAAGGCCCGCGCAGCGCCGGGCAACTCGGAACCACCCGGTAAGCTGGCACGTCGTGACCGATCGCGCCCGCTTGCGGCTACACGACACCGCAGCCGGTACCGTGCGTGATTTCGTCCCGCTGCGCGAGGGCCACGTCTCCATCTACCTGTGCGGCGCCACGGTTCAGGGCCTGCCGCACATCGGCCATGTCCGCAGCGGCGTGGCCTTCGACATTCTGCGCCGCTGGCTGATGGCCCGCGGCTGCGACGTCGCGTTCATCCGCAACGTCACCGACATCGACGACAAGATCCTCAACAAGGCTGCCGCGGCGGACCGGCCGTGGTGGGAGTGGGCGGCCACCTACGAGCGCGCGTTCAGCGCCGCCTACGACGCCCTGGACGTCCTGCCGCCGTCGGCGGAGCCGCGCGCCACCGGCCACATCACCCAGATGGTCGAATTGATGGACCGCCTGATCGAAACCGGCCACGCCTACCCCGCGGGGGGCGACGTCTACTTCGACGTGCTCAGCTATCCGGAGTACGGCCAGCTGTCCGGGCACAAGATCGACGACGTCCACCAGGGCGAGGGCGTGGCCACCTGCAAGCGTGATCAGCGAGACTTCACGCTGTGGAAGGCCGCCAAGCCCGGCGAGCCGTCGTGGCCGACGCCCTGGGGGCGCGGGCGGCCGGGCTGGCACCTGGAGTGCTCGGCGATGGCGCGGACCTATCTGGGGCCGGAGTTCGACATCCATTGCGGCGGGATGGACCTCGTCTTCCCGCACCACGAGAACGAGATCGCGCAGAGCCGTGCCGCCGGTGACGGATTCGCCCGGTACTGGCTGCACAACGGCTGGGTCACCATGGGCGGCGAGAAGATGAGCAAGTCGCTGGGCAACGTCCTGGCCATACCGGCGTTGTTGCAGCGGGTACGGCCGGCGGAGCTGCGCTACTACCTGGGCAGCGCCCACTACCGTTCGATGCTGGAATTCTCCGACACCGCCCTGCAGGACGCGGTGAAAGCCTATGTGGGCGTTGAGGAATTCCTGCACCGGGTCCGCGTCCGGGTCGGTGCCGTCACGCCCGGCGATCCGACCCCGCGGTTCGCCGAGGCGCTCGACGACGACTTGGCGGTCCCGGCCGCGCTGGCCGAGGTGCACCTCGCCCGGGCCGAGGGCAACCGGGCCCTCGACACCGGTGATCATGAGGGCGCGCTGCAGCATGCCCGCGCGATCCGCGCCATGATGGGCATCCTGGGCTGCGACCCGCTCGACGAACGGTGGGAAACCCGCGACGAGACGTCGGCCGCGCTGGCGGCCGTCGAGGTGCTCGTGCGGGCCGAGCTGCAGAACCGGGAAAAGGCTCGCGAGCAACGCAATTGGGCGCTCGCTGACGAGATCAGGGACCGGCTGAAGCTCGCCGGCATCGAGGTCACCGACACCGCCGACGGGCCGCAGTGGTCACTGCAGGCCCCCGAAGAGAAGCGCGGTAAGTAGATGGCCGGCAACTCGAAGCGCCGCGGGGCAGTACGCAAGGCGGGCACCAAGAAGGGGGCGACCGTGGGTTCGGGCGGCCAGCGCCGCCGCGCGCTGGAGGGGCGCGGTCCCACGCCGCCGGCGCACCTGCGTCCCAGCCATCCCGCCGCCAAGCGCGCCCAGTCGCAGCCACGCCGGCCCGCCAAGCGGACCACCGACGAGACGGAGACCGTGCTCGGCCGCAACCCCGTGCTGGAATGCCTGCGTGCCGGTGTCCCCGCGACCGCGTTGTACGTGGCCCTGGGCATCGAGGCCGACGAGCGGGTCACCGAATGCGTTGCCCGCGCGGCGGATTCGGGCATCTCCATCCTCGAGGTGCCGCGTGCCGACCTGGACCGGATGACCGCCAACCACCTGCATCAGGGCATCGCGTTGCAGGTGCCGCCGTACAACTACGCCCATCCCGACGATCTGCTGGCGACGGCGATGAGCTCGCCGCCCGCGCTGTTGGTGGCGTTGGACAACATCTCCGATCCCCGCAACCTGGGTGCGATCGTGCGTTCGGTCGCGGCGTTCGGCGGCCACGGTGTGCTGATCCCGCAGCGACGGTCGGCGTCGGTGACGGCGGTGGCCTGGCGCACCAGCGCCGGCGCCGCGGCCCGCATCCCGGTCGCGAGGGCCACCAATCTCACCCGGACCCTGAAGGATTGGGCCGACCGCGGGATCCGGGTGATCGGCCTGGACGCCGACGGCGACACGGTGGTCGACGACGTGGACGGCGCCGACCCGCTGGTGGTGGTCGTCGGGTCCGAAGGCAAGGGGCTGTCGCGTCTGGTGCGGCAGAACTGCGACGAGGTGGTGTCCATCCCGATGGCCGGGCACGCCGAATCGCTGAACGCCTCGGTGGCCGCCGGGGTGGTGCTCGCCGAGATCGCCCGCCAACGCAGGGTTTGACTCCGGTGCGCCGCCGGCTCGCGCGCCTGGGCGCCGTGCTGCTGACGCTGGCGCTGATCGTGCCGCAGCCGGCGGCGCCGGCGCAACCACCCGGCTTCGACCTGCAGGCGCATCGCGGCGGACGCGGGGAGACCACCGAGGAGTCGTTGCGGGCGTTCGCGAAATCAATCGAATTGGGTGTCAGCACACTGGAACTCGACATCAACATCACCAGAGACGGGCAACCGCTGGTCTGGCACGATCCGACGATCGACGCCGATAAATGCTCGGACACGGGACCCGCGTTCGCCGGTGACCCGCAGTATCCCTACGTCGGCAAGCTCGTGCACGAGCTCACCCTGGCACAGGTCCGCACGCTCGACTGCGGGCGGCGGCTGGCGGAGTTCCCCGATGCCGAGGTGGTGCGGGGCAACAAGATAGCCATCCTGTCGGAGGTGTTCGCCCTCGCCGATTCTTACCGCGCCGCCGTGCGCTACAACATCGAGACGAAAGTGGCGGCCGACCACCCCGGCACGTCGGCAGATCCTCAGCAGTTCGTCGACGTGATACTGGCGGCGGTCAGGTCGGCCGGCAAGGTCGGCCGGGTGGAGATACAGAGCTTCGACTGGCGCACCCTGCCGTTGGTTCACCGGGACGAGCCGTCAATTCCGTTGGTGGCGTTGTACAACCAGGAAACCTGGGCGCCGGATTCGCCATGGCTGGCCGGGGAGAACGCCACGGCCATCGGCGACCCGATGATCGGGGCGAAGCTGGTGGGCGCCGACATCGTCTCGCCCGACTACCGGCTCGTCACCGGCAAACCCGACGTTGACCGCGCGCATGCGCTGGGGCTGCAGGTGATCCCGTGGACCGTCAACGACGCGGCCGGCATGCACGAACAGATCGCCGACGGGGTCGACGGACTGATCACCGACTTCCCGACGCTGCTGCGCGGCGTGCTGGCCGAACTCGGGATGCCGCTGCCGCCGGCCTACCACCGCGGTTAGCCGCCGAGCAGGCGCGCCGACGCCCACAGCGCGACCACCGCGACCACCAGGGACACGGGCACCGTGCACAGCCCGAGCCGGGTGTATTCCCCGACGCCGGCATCGACGTCGTGCTGGCGAAGCACGCGCCGCCACAACAGGTTCGACAGCGAACCGACGTAGGTCAGGTTCGGTCCGATGTTCACCCCGAGCAGGACGGCCAGGATGGCGACCGGTCCGCTCGGGGCGACCAGCGGCAGCAGCACCAGGGTGGCGGGCAGGTTGTTCACGACGTTGGCCAGCGCGGCGGCCACCGCAGCGATGGCCAGCAGCGCGGGCAGCGTCGAACCGGACGGCAGCACCGCCGACATCGCCCTGTCCATGCCGTTGACCATGACCGCCCGCACCACGACACCGAGCGCCAGCACGAACACCAGGAACGACACGTGCGCCGAGCGCGCGATGTCCACCACCGAGGTGTGCCCACGGTTCAGGCTGCGCACGGCCAGCGCGGCGGCGCCGGCGAGCGCCACCCAGGCCGGGGCCACCCCGACGGACTGGGCCACCGCGAACCCGGCCAGCGTCAGCCCGACGACCACCAACACGAACACCGGCGGCCGTTGCGCCTGCCCGTCGTCCTCGGGTTCGGGCTGCACACGCAGGTCGCCCGCGAAGAACCAGCGGAATATCGCGTACAGCGTGACCACCGCGCCCAGCCACGGCAAGGCCATCAACAGGGTGAACCGCGTGAACGACAGGCCGGCGGTGTGGAACGCCAGCAAGTTCGTCAGGTTCGACACCGGCAGCAGCAGGGAGGCGCCGTTGGCCAGGTGCGCGGTGGCATAGGCGTACGGGCGCACCGGTGTCTTCAGCCGGCGGACGGCGGCCAGCACCACCGGCGTCAGCAAGACCACCGCGGTGTCCAGGCTCAGCACGGCGGTGATCAGGGAGGCGATGACGAACACCCGCAACAGCAGGCCGCCCGACCCGACGCGGCCGCGCGCGATCGCGGCCCCCGCGGCCTCGAACAGGCCCTCGTCGTCGCACAGCTTGGCCAGCACCAGCACCGCGCCCAAAAACCCGACCACCCCCGACAAGCCGGCCACCTCGTCGACCGCCTGGCGCACCGATATGGCGCCGACCGCGACCAGGACGAGCGCCGCGGGAACGGCCGCCACCGCTTCCGGCAGGCCCTTCGGACGCACCACCGCGAACGCCAGGACGGCAGCGAGCAGCGCCAGCGCAAGTGTCAGGGTCAATGTCTTAAGGCCGCTTCACGCCCAGGGGTCCTCGCGCCGCCACACCGTCGGCAGGTGCAGCGCGACACCGTCCTGGGTGGCCAGCTCGTCGAGGATGCGGATGGACACATCCAGGTCGTCGCCCGCATAGGGCAACGCCCGCAGCGGTTTCGACAGGGGCCGGAAGAAGTCGTCCCAGTGAATGAGGATCACCCGGCGCGCCCCCACCGCCCGCACGGTCTCGGTCCAGTAGTCGATCAGGTAGGACCGCGGCCGCAGCCCGAGCTGCCCGACGGACAGGTAGACCGCGTCGGCGCGGTGGCCGGCCAGCGCGCCCTCGACGAAACCGGCGCTGCCCTGGATCAGCAGGCGCCGGCCCGACGGCCGGTGGTGCACCAGCGCCGACCAGGCCTCACCGCAGCGGTAGGCGGCGGCCTTGACCGGCGGGGTCACCGGCGCGTCGATCGTGCCGGGGAACCGGTCCGGCGGGCAGTGATGGGACTCCACCAGCGTCACGTCATAGGCGCCCAACGCGATCGGCTCGCCGCCGACGGCGACAACGAGTCGGTCCTCGGGCAGCCCGTGTCCGCGCCCGACGTTGGCCGCCGAGCGGCCGCCGACCAGCCGCGCGCCGGTGCGCTCGGCCACCAGCGCCGAATCCAGCACATGGTCGATGTGGGTGTGCACCGGGATCACGGCCTCCAGCCGGGACACCTTGGCCCGCGCCAGGCAACCGTCCACGCGGGCCGGCGACGGCGCCACCGTGCCGGCCGCCACCCGGGCCAGGCCGGGCCGGGAGAAGTAGCCGTCGGTCAGCAGCGCCGACGAACCGTCGTCGATGAGCAGCGTCGCCACGCCCATCCACATCACCGACAGGGACCCCGGTTCGGCGGCGGGCGCGTCGAACCGATCCGTATACCGCCCGATGTCGGGCCGGCCGAGTTTGAGCCGCATCAGCCGAACGCCCCGATCTCGACACCGGCGGCCGTAAGCCCATCGCGCACGGCGGTGGCGATCTGCACCGCGCCGGGCGAATCACCATGCACGCAAACCGATTCCACGTCGACCGCGATGGGCGTGCCGTCGGCGGCGGTGACCCGGCCCGAGGTCACCATGCCCACCACGCGCTCGGCGATCGCCGCCGGGTCGTGCAGGACCGCGCCGGGTTCGCGGCGGGACACCAACTGGCCGTCCGCCCGGTAGGCGCGATCGGCGAAGGCCTCGGCCACCGTGCGCAGGCCGCGGCGCGCGGCCTCCCCGAAAAACGCCGAGCCCGCCAGGCCCAGCACCGGCAGCGCCGGGTCCACCATCCGCACCGCGTCGGCGACCGCGGCAGCCTGTTCGCGGTGGGTCACGATCGTGTTGTACAGCGCGCCATGTGGTTTGACATAGGACACCGCGGAACCCGACGCGCGCGCGATCGCCTGCAGCGCGCCGATCTGATACACCACGTCGGCGGCGAGGTCGTCGGCGTCGACGTCGATGAAGCGCCTGCCGAACCCGGCCAGGTCGCGATAGCTCACCTGCGCCCCGATCCGTACACCGCGCTCGGCGGCCGACCGGCAGACCCGCAACAGGCCGGCGGGATCCCCGGCATGGAATCCGCACGCCACGTTGGCGCTGGTGACGATCCGCAGCATGGCGTCGTCATCGCCGAGGCGCCAGACGCCGAATCCCTCGCCCAGGTCGGCGTTGAGGTCGATGCGGGCCACCCGCCCAGCTTATGGGGCGGCGCCGGCGCCATCCTTCAGAGGCGGTCGTCTTCCCCGGCCGCTACCGGTAGACGACCGCGGCCGCGATCTGTTGGGCGAGGTCGACCGCGGACGAACCGGGCAGGAAGGAGCCGCACGCGGCCACGTCGATGACGACGTTGTTGCGCACGGTCAGCGCGCGCTGGCACCGCCAGCCGTCCGGACTGCCTTCCTGCTCTTCGGACGTGCTGAGCGTCCCGCCGACCTGGTGGGAATCGGCCACCGCCCAGGCGATCTCGGGCTGGCCCGGGGGATGGTCGATGAACCGGCGATTGGCGCAGGCGGCCCATCTCCGGACCGAGGCCCCGTAGAACGCGTTGGCCTGGCGGGCCGCGGGGTAGGCGATCACGGCCTGGTTGACGGAGTCGTTGCGCACCTTGGGGTCGTCGAAGCTGTCGTCCAGTCGCTCGCCACGCACCGCGGTCCAGCCGGTGTCGGCATAGACGGCCCGCTGGGCGGGCCCGGCCACCGCCAAGCAGCTCTGGTCGCTGAACGTCTGGCTGGAGTCCCACATCTCCTGCGTGCGATACCGGATCCGCATTCCCGCACCCAGGATGTCGTTGATCTTCCTGTCGTCGAGCAGCAGCCCGTCCAGGGCGGTGACGGCCACCGGGGCCTGCGTCAGCGGACCGCGGGTGTCCGCGGGCGCGGCGCTACCGCCCACGACGGTGGTGCAGCCGGCCGTGAGGGCACACACCGCCGCCTGCAGGAGGATCGGGAACTGCCTACGCACCAGAGCCTTTCGGACGCGGGGCCCGTCTGTGCCGACAAGCTTAGGCGGCGACCTCCCGCCGGCGCCCGAGCAGCCAGCAGACCAGATAGATCAGGAACGAAATTCCCGCGACGAACACCGACACCGGAACGCCGGGCGCCAGCGACAGCACGATGCCGCCGACGGCGGAAACCTCGGCGAAGACGACCGAGGCCACCATCGCCGCCGCCGGGGAGGCCACCACGCGGGCGGCGGCGGCCGCCGGGGTGATCAGTAGCGACATCACCAGCAGCGCCCCGACGATCTGCACGGCCTGAGCTGCCACCACACCGACCAGCGCGGCGAACACGATGCCCAGCGCGCGCACGGGCACGCCGCGGGCCGCGGCGACGTCGGGGTCGACGGTGGCGAACAACAGCGGGCGGTAGCAGGTGCCCAGCACCGCGATGACGAGCAGGCACACCAGCGCCAGCATGGTCAGGCCGGTGTAGCCGACGCCGACGATCTGCCCCGTGAGCAACGCGAAACTGGTCGCGGTCCGGCCCGGGTAGAGGTAGATGAACAGCACCGCCAGGCCGAGCCCGAAGGCGAGCACCACGCCGATCACCGAATCGCGTTCGCGCGCCCGCCGCCCCAGGACGCCGAACAGCGCGGCCGCCAGGGCGCTGCCGACCAGTGCTCCCAGGCCCACCGAGACGCCGACCAGCAGCGCGAAAGCCGCTCCGGTCAAGGACAATTCGCTGGAGCCGTGCACGGCGAACGACATCTGACGCATCACGATGAAAGGGCCGATCAGCCCGGCCACCAGTCCCAGTAGCGCGGCTGCGAGTAGCGCCTGGCGGACGAAGTCGTGGCCGAGCAGGTGCGCGGTGACGTCGAAGTCGAGCAGGTGCGCCAGGACGTCGGTGAGCCGGTGGTTCACGGGTGGGCACCGTCGTTGGTGTCGCCCACCACCACGTAGCGGTCCTTGACCTTCACCACCTCGATGTCGGCCCGGTACAGCAGGGAGAGCGTCTCCGTGGTCATCACCTCGTCGACGGTGCCGATGCGGAATCGGCCGTCGACCAGATAAACCAGCCGGTCCACGTACGGCAGGATGGCGTTGACGTCGTGGGTGACGACGATGACGGTGGTCGCCGCCTCCCGGCGGCGGCGGTCGATCAGCGCGGTCACCAGCTTGGCGTTCGCCGGGTCCAGGGCCAGCAGCGGCTCGTCGCACAGCAGCAGCATCGGATCGCTCACCAGCGCCTGAGCGACGCGGATCCGCTGCAGCTCGCCGCCCGACATCACGCCGACGCGGACGTCCGCCAGGTGCTCGGCGTTGACTTGTCGCAGCGCGTCGGCCACCGCCGCGCGGCGGCGTGCCCGGTCGGCGGCTCTGGGTGGCAGGCCGCCCCAGCGGTGCCCGTCGAAGCCCAGCCGAACCAGGTCCCGCCCCCGCAGCATGATGTCGTGGTCCATCGGCCGGTGTTGCGGCACGTAGCCGACGCGTCCGCTACCCGCGTTCATGGGCTTTCCGTCGACCAGCGCGACACCGGCCGACAGCGACAGCTGGCCCAACAGCACCTTGAGTAACGACGTCTTGCCGCTGCCGTTGGGGCCGAGGACCGCGATGAATTCGCCGCGCGACACCGACAGGTCGAGGTGGTCCCACAGCACGCGGTCGCCGAACGCCAGCCGCGCCCCGCGCAGCGAGACGGTAGCCGGGTGGCGGTCGACGGCCGGGGCCGCGTCGAGGCTCACGGCTGTACGGACCGGCCGGACTGCAGCGCGGTCAGCAGCTGGTTGACCGTGTTGCGTTGCCAGGTCAGGTAATCGGTTCCGGCGGGCAGGGTTTCGCTCACCTCGGTCACCGGCACGCCCGAGCGGCGCGCGGCGTCCCGCAGGCCATTGATCGCCGCGGTGGACGTCTGCGGATTGATCAGCAACGCCGCCACCTGGCGGTGGTTGATCAGGTCGAGGACGAACGCCATGTCGGCCGGCGAGGGATCCGTCTCGTTCTCGTTGGCGGCGGTGAAGGCGGGCGGTGTGCGGTTGACCAGACCGGACGCCGCCAGCAGGTAGTGGCCGACAGGTTCGGTCGCGATCACCGCGGTGCCGGGGTACGCGCTGGCGATGGCATGTTCGGAGATCGCGATCGCGTCGGCGCCGCGGCAGAACTCGGCGGCGTTGGCGCGGTAGTCGGCGGCGTGGGCCGGGTCGATGGCGGCCACGCGGTCGGCGATGGCGAAGGCGACGGACTTGGCGACGTCGAGGTTGTAGAAGACGTGCTCGTTGGCCGGCTGCCCGCCCGCGGTGGCTTGCTTGAGGAACGAGTAGGCGCCGATCGACTGCACGTCGGGATGCCCCGCCAGCACCTGCTCCACCCAGGGGTCGTAACCGCCGCCGTTGTACACGACCAGTGCGGCGTCGGTGATGGCGGCGGCGTCCGAGGGGCTGGCCGCATAGGAGTGCGGGTCGGTGTCGCTCCCGGTCAGGATGGCGTTGACCGGCACGTGACGCCCGGTGACGGCGAGCGCCACGCTGCCCCATACCCCGGTGGAGGCGACGACGGTGGCCGCCCGCGGGTGCGTGGGGCCGCCGCAGCCGGTGAGCGCGAAGGCGGCCAGCAGGACCAGCGCGGCGGGCGGCCATCGCAGCGCACCGCCGAGCGCGCGTCGTCCCCGCTTGAGCGCCATGCGCACGTCCGAATTCCTCTCGCTGGGCCGACCGGCCGACTCACAATACTAATGAAAATCGTTTCCATTACAAAACGGTCGAGCGGTCGCCGCGTAGGCGCGACGGGCGATGCGCTGTAGCGTCACCGAACGTGAGTCCCACACCACGCCGGCGTGCGACTCTGGCATCGCTGGCCGACGAACTGAAGGTTTCGCGCACGACGATCTCGAACGCCTTCAACCGGCCGGATCAGCTGTCCGCCGACCTACGCGAGCGCGTGCTGGCGACGGCCAAGCGGCTCGGTTACCCAGGTCCCGACCCGGTGGCGCGATCCCTGCGCACCCGCAAGGCGGGCGCGGTCGGGCTGGTGATGGCCGAACCGCTGACGTACTTCTTCAGCGACCCGGCGGCGCGGGATTTCGTCGCCGGGGTCGCCCAGTCCTGCGAGGAGCTCGGGCAGGGGCTGCTGCTGGTGGCCGTCGGGCCCGGCCGCAGCATCCAGGACGGGATGAGCGCGGTGCTGGGCGCCGGTGTGGACGGCTTCGTGGTGTATTCGGTCTGCGAAGAGGACCCCTACCTGCAGGTGGTCCTGCAGCGCCGGTTGCCGGTCGTCGTCGTCGACCAGCCGAAGGGGCTCGCCGGTGTGTCCCGGGTGGGCATCGACGACCGGGCGGCGATGCGAGAGCTGGCGGACTACGTGCTCGGGCTGGGGCACCGCGAGATCGGTCTGTTGACCATGCGGCTGGGCCGGGACCGCAGGCAAGGCCTGGTGGACGCCGACCGGTTGCGGTCGCCGGCCTTCGACGTGCAGCGCGAACGGATCATCGGGGTCTGGGAGGCGATGACGGCGGCCGGCGCCGACCCCGACGCGCTGACCGTGGTGGAGAGCTACGAGCACCTGCCGGACTCGGGTGGGGCCGCCGCCAAGGCGGCGCTGGAGGCCAACCCGCGGATCACCGCGCTGATGTGCACGGCCGACATATTGGCCCTGTCCGCCATGGATTACCTTCGCGCACATGGCATTTACGTTCCCGGGCAGATGACCGTCACCGGTTTCGACGGCGTGCCCGACGCGGTCGGCCGGGGACTCACCACGGTGTCGCAACCGAGCCTGCAGAAGGGCCGCCGGGCGGGTGAGCTGTTGTTGAGTCCGCCGCGGTCGGGCCTGCCGGTCGTCGAGGTTTTGGGCACCGAGCTGATCCGCGGACGCACCGCCGGTCCGCCCGCCTAGCGCGCCGCTAACTCGGCTACGCCGCGCTTGCGATCGCCGCTGCTGATGGCGGCGACCCGCCGCGCCCGGCTACGCCGCGCTTGCGATCGCCGCTGCTGTCTGGCGGCGAGGCTAGCCGCCGTTCTGGTCCCCGATCAGCAGCCGCACGGCCAGATCCAGTCGCTTGCTGACGTCGGTCGCCGAGGCGCGCCGGGTGAGCCAGGCCAGCAGGTTGGACAGCCAGACGTCCGAGATCACCCGGGCGATGTGGTACTGGTCCTCGGTCGGTTCGCCATCGGCCATCGCCCGGGCGAACATGGAGTCGATGAGCTTCTCGACCTGGTCGACCTCGCTGGCCGCGGACGCGTCGGCGAAGACGTAGGCACGCGTCATGGCCTCGGTGAGCAGGGGATTGCGCTGCATCGCCCGGTTGAGCTTGCCGACCATGAAGTTCAGCCGTTGGAACGGCGTCCCCCCGGCGACCGATGAGCGGTCGGTCTTGGCGTCGATGCGGCTGAATTCGCGGCCCAGCGCCGAAACCAGCAGGTGCACCTTCGACGGGAAGTACCGGTACAGGGTGCCCACCGCGACGTCGGCGCGGTCCGCGACGGCACGCATCTGGACCGCCTCGTAGCCGCCCTTGGACGCGATGGCCATGGTGGCGTCCAGGATGCGTTTGCGCCGTTCCCGCTGGGCCTCCGAGCCGAGTTCGGACTCGGCCAATACCGCCACGTTCATCACCTCGCGCGGTTGCGAGTCAGAAGCGCGGCTCGAGGTGGCCTTCGAGTTGGCACTGGCTGGCATCTGAAGGGTTGCTCCTGTTCCTGGCGGCTCGCTTGCAAACGATACGCATGCTGAGTGTGAATTTCCCACCTCCGTACCGCCGGGACAGCCGCGTGTGCTGCTGCGATGGCGTTCGACTTGACGGTCGATCGCTGGCACTATTAGAACACGTTCTAGTCTGCGACGAGGCCGGGTTGCGCAGCGACCCGAGGCAGACCGGACAATCGAGAGCTAGGGGTCGTAGGCCCCATGTCACGTCGAGTCGAAGGACGCGGAGGTCCCGAGGGTGGTAGCGACCGTCACAGACGAACAGTTCGCCGCGCGCGCCCTGGTGCGCGACTGGGCCCGCAACGCGACGTCGGGGCCCGGCGGGACGACGGCGATTCGCCAGGTCGAGCGCGGTGAGACGGACGCGTGGCGTCCGGTGTTCGCCCGCCTGGCCGAGCTGGGCATCTTCGGTGTCGCGATCCCCGAGGAGCATGGCGGAGCGGGCGGCAGCGTCGAGGACCTGTGCGCGATGGTCGAGGAAGCGGCCAAGGCGCTGGTGCCCGGTCCGGTGGCGACCACCGCGCTCGCGACGCTCGTCGTTACCGACCCCGACCTGCTGGGGCAACTGGCCGCCGGTGAACGCTTCGCCGGGCTGGCGCTGAAAGGTGACGCCCGGTTCGACGGGCAGACCTCGCGCGTGTCGGGCGCCCTGCCGTGGGTGTTGGGCGCCGCCGACGGCGGCGTCCTGTTGCTGCCCGCCGACGGGAAGTGGCTGGTGGTCGACACCGAGAGCGACGGCGTGCAGATCGAGCCGCTGGAGGCCACCGACTTCTCCCGGCCGTTGGCCCGGGTGGTCCTGACGTCCGCGCCGGCCACCGTCATCGAGTCGCCCGAGCGCGTCGAGGAACTGGCGGCGACCGTGCTGGCGGCCGAGGCCGCCGGCGTGACCCGGTGGTCGCTGGACACCGCCGTCGATTACGCCAAGGTCCGCGAGCAGTTCGGCAAGCCGATCGGCAGCTTCCAGGCCGTCAAGCACCTGTGCGCCGAGATGCTGTGCCGCGCCGAACAGGCTGAGGTGGCCGCCGCCGACGCCGCGCGTGCTGCCGCGGAGTCCGACCCCGACCAGTTCTCGATCGCGGCCGCGCTGGCGGCGAGCATCGGCATCGCCGCCGCCAAGGCGAACGTCAAGGACTGCATCCAGGTGCTCGGCGGCATCGGCTGCACCTGGGAGCACGACGCGCACCTGTACCTGAGGCGAGCGCACGCCATCGGCAGCTTCCTCGGCGGCGCCGAACGCTGGTTGCGCCGCGTCACCGAGCTGACGCAGGGCGGTGTGCGGCGGCGCCTGGGCATCGACCTCACCGACGTCGAGGGCCAGCGTGCGGAGATCGCCGCCGCCGTCGCGGAAATCGCCGCGCTGCCCGAGGAGAAGCGGCAGGCGGCGCTCGCCGAGGCCGGGCTGCAGGCGCCGCACTGGCCGGCTCCGCACGGGCGTGGCGCGTCGCCGGCCGAACAGCTGCTGATCGACCAGGAGATGGCGGCGGCCGGCGTGGTCCGCCCGGACCTGGTGATCGGCTGGTGGGCCGCGCCGACCATTCTCGAGCACGGCACGCCGGAGCAGATCGAGCGCTTCGTGCCGGGCACCCTGCGCGGTGAATTCCTTTGGTGCCAGCTGTTTTCCGAGCCGGGCGCCGGCTCGGACCTGGCGTCGTTGCGCACCAAGGCGGTGCGGGGTGACGGCGGCTGGCTGCTCACCGGGCAGAAGGTCTGGACGTCGGCGGCCCACAAGGCCCGGTGGGGGGTGTGCCTGGCGCGCACCGATCCCGATGCGCCGAAGCACAAGGGCATCACCTACTTCCTGGTCGACATGCGCTCACCGGGCATCGAGATCCGCCCGCTGCGCGAGATCACCGGCGACTCCCTGTTCAACGAGGTCTTCCTGGACAACGTGTTCGTCCCCGACGAGATGGTGGTCGGCGAGGTGAACGACGGCTGGCGGCTGGCGCGGACCACGCTGGCCAACGAGCGCATCGCGATGGCCACCGGCACCGCGCTGGGCAACCCGATGGAGGAGCTGCTCAAGGTGCTGACGAAGCTCGACCTCGATGCCGCACAACAGGATCGGCTCGGCCGGTTGATCGTCATCGCCCAGACCGGCGCGCTGCTGGACCAGCGGATCGCCCAGCTCGCCGTCGGCGGGCAGGACCCGGGCGCGCAGTCCAGCGTGCGCAAGCTCATCGGGGTGCGCTACCGGCAGGCGCTCGCCGAGTACATGATGGACGTCTCCGAGGGCGGCGGGCTGGTGCGCAACCACGCGGTCTACGACTTCTTGAACACCCGGTGCCTGACCATCGCCGGCGGCACCGAGCAGATCCTGCTCACCGTGGCCGCCGAGCGGCTCCTCGGCCTGCCGCGCTGACGGCGTCCGCGGCGAGATTGCCGCTGTGGTCGTGGTTTTCTGATCAATCGCAGCCGTCGCGGCAATGTCGGTGAGGCAGCCGGCGGTCTTCAGGCGTCTGACCCAAAGTGGTATTGCAGGCCTCGGCCCAAGTGCCTCACCGGGGTGATCCGGAAGAGCGCCTGCATCAGCCACCAATACCACGGCGAGTAGTACCGGCGGATGTCTTCGGCGTCGGCGAACCACCACTCACAGTCGAACACCAGACCCGGCACGGCCCGTTCCAGCTCGCGCGGATCGGTGATGCTCCAATCCAGCTGCGCGCCCGAGGCTTTGACTGGAGGGTAGCGCTGCAGGAGCCACACTCCGGCCCGGCTGTAGCCGTCGAGGAGCATCTCTCCGCCTTCGAAATGCCCGACGATGCGCCGCAGCATCGCCACGCCGTCGGCGCGCCGTAGATACGGTGTCAGCCCTTCGGCGACCACAAGAACGGGCCGGTCCCCGGCGATCCCGCCGAGCAGCTCCGGGTCGCTGACCGAGGCGCCGACAACGTGCAGTCCGGGGCGCGGTTCAAACAGCTTGCGGCGCAACGCGATGACATCGGGTAGGTCGATGTCGTACCAGTCGACGGTTGCCGGCGGGTCGACGCGGTAGGCCCGCGTGTCCAGCCCGCAGCCCAAATGCAAGACGACACAGGCGGGGTGGCCGTCGAGGTATCCCTTCACCCGCCGGTCGTAGGCCTTGGAGCGCACCGCGGAGGATTGTTGATCGCGACGGCGCATGCGCAGGCGGCTGAAGTCGTAGTCGAGGCGCCGCACGGCCCTGTCGGCTTCGCGGTCGCCGAGGATGGAATCGGGCCGGCGGCTCTCCAGCGCCTTGCCGTAGAGGGTGACCAGCGCGGTCTGCTGCGTCCCCGTGAGTGTTACGCGCTCACCCATGATCAGCCATCTTCGAACGGCGCGCTAGGTGCCGGTACCGTCGCGCCCGGGCCGCGGCGCCAGCGTGGGCGGCGTCAACTGCCCGGGTTGGGGCCAGTTGCTGAACGCCTCGGCGTAGCTGTGGCTCATGATCTCGATCACGGTGCCCCATGGGTCGGCGGTGTAAGCCAGTACCCAGGGCCGCCCGGGCACGAAATGGTAAGGCGCTGCCAACAACTTTCCGCCGTGATCGACGATGTGGTCGGCCATGGCCGCAACGTCGGGGTGGGTGATGCAGAGGTGCCACAGCCCGCGTTCGACCCAGGGCACCTCCTCGCCCGTCGGTCGCGGCCCGCCGGTTGGCGGGTCGATGAATTGGAACAGCTCGATACCGACGGTGTTGCCGCTGAGCAGGTGAGCCTGCCAGGCTTCGTGAAACCGACGGCCGAACACCCCGGCCGCCTCCGCGTGCTCGGCGGTTTTGAGGACTCGCGGACCCATGATGCAACGGAAACCCAAAACGGTGCCGCACCAACCGATGGCGGCATGAATGTCGGGGACCGTCACGCCGACATGGTTGATGGCAAGGGCGGGCTGCTGCTCGGGGATCGACATGGAGTGACTCCCTCTTGTCCTCTCGTCCATCAGCATTCAGTTGAGTGGCTGCTCTGCCAAGCCGCGGGTCGTTACACGAAAATCGAAGCAGTTCAAGGGGTTTCGTACAGTATCAGTATCTCCGTGGCACGCCGTCGAAAGTGCCGCCGGAGCAGTCGGATGCAGGAAATCGCGACCGTGGGCGCAATCTGGGCGGCGGGACGGTTCAGGAGAACGTGGTCTGGGCGCACGTGCTGGGCGAGGTGATGTTGACCCCGGGATAGACCACCTGGATGTGGGTGCACATGATGACGTTGTTGTCGGTCTTGGGCTGGCCCGTCTGCCAATCCGTGGAGTCGATGCGGCCGGTCGTCTGGTACTTGTCCGGCGGGCCCTCGCCGAAGTACACCGTGGTGATCTCGTCGGAACCCATCGACTTCATCACCCGCTCGTGTTCGCCGTTGGCATGCGCGTCCAGATAGGCCAGCCGGTTCGACGAACGGATCTCGGTGGTCTGGCGGGCCCACAGGCCGGACGGGAAGCCGGTCACCCCGTCGGGCGTCAGCATGTCCGCTCCGGCGGTGAAGTCGCAGTGGCCGTCGGACTTGAAGCAATTGAGGACCGCGCGCGTCTCCAGCTGGTTCGTCCCGTCCAGCGGGAACAACGTGGTGGCGGTGTTGCTGGCCGCGACGGCGTCGGGACAGGGCAGCAACGCCAACGCCGATCCGACCACCGCAAACCCCGTCATCAGCCGCTTCATGCTGCTCCCCTTTCGGTTCGCCAACCCTAACGGTGAACCTAATCCCGCGACTACTCGTCGTAGGTGACTTCTACCGAATCAGATTCGGGGTGAGATTGACAGGCCAAAATGAGGCCGTCGTCGAGGTCCTGCTGTTCGAGCACGTCGTTGACCTCCATGCTCACCTTGCCGCTGCGCAAGGTGCACGCGCACGCGCCGCAGTGGCCCTCCCGGCAGGAGAACGGCGCGTCGAGACCCTTCGCCAGCAGGACGTCGAGCAGTTTGGCGTTGCGCGGCCACGACACGGTGTGGGTCTCACCGTCCAGCTGCACCACGGCGGTGGCCGGCGGCTGGTCGCCCGGTGCGGTGTCGTCGATCTTCACCGCCGCGAACGGATCGGAGTCCAGCGACTTGAACACCTCGATGTGCACCTGCGCCGCGGGCACTTTCAGCGAATCCAGCGCCTGCCGGGCGGCGTCCATGAAGGGTCCGGGCCCGCAGATGTACACCGGTCGATCGGTATAGGGGGCGGCGAGCTTGGCCAGCGCGGCGACGCTCGGCATGCCCTGCAGCGATTCCAGCCAGTGCACCACCGTCAGCCGGTCCGGGTACTTGGCGGACAATTCGCGCAGCGCGTCGGCGAAGATCACCGACTTCTCGTCGCGGTTGGCGTACAGCAGGGTCACCTGGCCGCCGCCCTCGGCGAGGGCCGACTTGCAGATCGACATGATCGGGGTGATCCCGCTGCCGGCGGCCATCAGCAGGAAATCGTCGTCGAGGGTTTTCGGCACGAAGGTGCCCGATGGGGCGAGCACGTGGATCCGCATGCCCGCCCGCGCGTGCTCGCACAGCCAGTTCGACGCGTATCCGTCCGCGGTCCGCTTGACCGTGACGGTCAGCGCGTCGTCGGTGAACGGCGAACTGCACAGCGAGTAGCAGCGGGCCACCGAGCCGGTGCGCTCGCTGGGAACGCGCAGCGTCAAGAACTGGCCCGGCGCGTAGCGCAGCCGCTCGGGCGGGATGTCGGGGTCACCCGGCTCGTCGGGGACCGCGAACACCAGCGACCGCGCGTCGTCGGTCTCGGCGACGACCTCCGCGATCTGCAGCTCAAGGACGTGGTCACCAAGTGGCTCGTCGAGATTGGCCTCGGCCAAGGCCCATCCTCCCTCTCGTCACAACTAGAACATGTTACAGAAAACCCGATTCATATCGCTACCAGCCGCAGGAATACCCTGCTCGACACAAATCGGAACGTGTTCTAGTCTCTGGTGTAAGTCCGCACTCTCAGGAGGCAAACTTAAGTGACGTCCATTCAACAGCGTGACGCGCAGTCGGTTTTGGCTGACATCGACGATCTGCTGCCGCGGATCAGGGAGCGCGCTCAGGCGACGGAGGATTTGCGGCGGCTGCCCGACGAGACCGTTCAGGATCTCCAGGACATCGGCTTCTTCACCCTGCTGCAGCCCGAACAGTGGGGCGGACTGCAATGCGATCCGACCCTGTTCTACGAGGCGGTGCGGCGGCTGGCCAGCGCGTGTGGTTCCACCGGCTGGGTGAGCTCCATCATCGGCGTGCACAACTGGCATCTGGCGTTGTTCGACCAGCAGGCGCAGGAGGAAGTCTGGGGCGAGGACCCGAACGTGCGGGTCTCGTCCTCGTACGCGCCGATGGGCGCCGGCGTGGTCACCGACGGCGGATATCTGGTCAACGGTTCCTGGAACTGGTCGTCCGGCTGCGACCACGCCACGTGGGCCTTCCTCGGCGGTCCGGTGATCAAGGACGGGCGCCCGGTCGACTTCGGCAGCTTCCTGATCCCGCGCTCCGAGTACCGCATCGACGACGTGTGGCATGTGGTCGGTTTGCGCGGCACCGGCAGCAACACCGTGGTCGTCAAGGACGTCTTCGTGCCCCGCCACCGGTTCCTGTCCTACAAGGCGATGAACGACGGCACCGCCGGCGGGTACCAGACCAACACCGCGCCCGTCTACAAGATGCCTTGGGGCACAATGCATCCCACCACCATCTCCGCCCCGATCGTCGGCATGGCCTACGGCGCCTACGACGCGCACGTGGAGCACCAGGGCAAGCGGGTGCGCGCGGCGTTCGCCGGCGAGAAGGCCAAGGACGACCCGTTCGCCAAGGTGCGCATCGCCGAGGCGGCCAGCGACATCGACGCGGCGTGGCGCCAGCTGAGCGGCAACGTCGCCGACGAGTACGCGCTGCTGTCGGCCGGCAAGGAGATCCCGTTCGAGCTGCGCGCCCGCGCCCGCCGCGACCAGGTGCGGGCGACCGGGCGTGCGATCGCGTCGATCGACCGGCTGTTCGAGGCCTCCGGCGCCACCGCGCTCGGCAACGACCAACCGGTGCAACGGTTCTGGCGCGATGCGCACGCCGGCCGGGTGCACGCGGCCAACGACCCCGAGCGGGCATACCAGATCTTCGGGAACAACGAGTTCGGGTTGCCGCCCGGCGACACCATGGTCTAGCCGATGCGCGCCGGCGACGATGCAGAGCAAGGGAGCGATGTGGGGGCACCTCCCGCTTGCGGGGGAGAGGAGCGGCGCTGAATGACGGCAACAACGGGGGAGTTGACGTTCGAGTCGACCTCGCGCTTCGCCGAAGTCGATGTCGACGGACCGCTGAAGCTGCACTACCACGAGGCCGGGGTCGGCAACGACCAGACGGTGGTGCTGCTGCACGGCGGCGGTCCCGGCGCGGCGAGCTGGACCAACTTCTCGCGCAACATCGGAGTGCTGGCACAACGGTTCCATGTGCTGGCCGTCGATCAACCCGGCTACGGGCTTTCCGACAAGCGCGCCGAGCACGGCCAGTTCAACCACTACGCGGCGCGCGCGCTCAAGGGCCTCTTCGACCAGCTCGACCTGGGACGCGTTCCGCTGGTGGGCAATTCGCTGGGCGGGGGCACCGCGGTCCGGTTCGCCCTCGACTACCCGGACCGGGCCGGCCGGCTGGTGCTGATGGGGCCCGGCGGTTTGAGCATCAACCTGTTCGCCCCCGATCCGACCGAGGGCGTCAAGCGGCTGGGGAAGTTCTCGGCCGAACCGACGAGGGAAAACCTCGAGGCCTTCCTGCGGGTCATGGTCTACGACCAGAAGCTGATCACGCCGGAGCTGATCGACGAGCGGTTCGCGCTGGCCAGCACGCCGGAATCGCTGACCGCGACCCGGGCGATGGGAATGTCGTTCGCGGGGGCCGATTTCGAGCTCGGCATGATGTGGCGCGAGGTGCACCGGCTGCGCCAGCCCGTGCTGTTGATCTGGGGTCGGGAGGACCGGGTCAACCCGCTCGACGGCGCGCTGGTCGCGCTGAAGACCATTCCGCGTGCGCAGCTCCACGTTTTCGGGCAGTGTGGGCATTGGGCGCAGGTGGAGAAGTTCGACGAGTTCAACAAGTTGACCGTTGATTTCCTTGGAGGCGCGTGATGAGCATCCGTTCGCTGGGTTATCTCCGCATCGAGGCCACCGACATGGCGGCCTGGCGTGAATTCGGCCTGAAGGTGCTCGGCATGGTCGAGGGCAAGGGCAACACCGAAGGTGCGCTGTACCTGCGCATGGACGACTTCCCGGCCCGGCTGGTGATCGTGCCCGGCGAGCGCGACCACCTGCTGGAGGCGGGCTGGGAGTGTGCCAATGCCGAAGGCCTGCAAGAGATCCGGAACCGGCTCGACGTCGAGGGCGTGCCGTACAAGGAGGCCACCGCGGCCGAGCTGGCGGATCGCCGGGTCGCCGAGATGATCCGGTTCTCCGACCCGTCGGGCAACTGCCTGGAGGTGTTCCACGGCGTCGCGCTGGAGCACCGCCGCGTGGTCAGCCCCTACGGGCACAGGTTCGTCACCGGCGAGCAGGGTCTGGGCCACGTGGTGTTGTCCACCCGCGACGACGACGAGGCGTTGCACTTCTACCGGGACGTGCTCGGCTTCAAGCTGCGCGACTCGATGCGGATGCCGCCGCAGGTGGTGGGCCGGCCCGCGGACGGGGCGCCCGCGTGGCTGCGGTTCTTCGGCTGCAACCCGCGCCACCACAGCCTGGCCTTCCTGCCGCTGCCGACCCCGAGCGGGATCGTGCACCTGATGATGGAGGTCGAGGAAGCCGACGACGTGGGGCTGTGCCTGGACCGGGCGTTGCGCCGCAAGGTGCCCATGTCGGCCACGCTGGGCCGGCACGTCAACGACCTGATGCTGTCGTTCTACATGAAGACGCCCGGCGGATTCGACGTCGAATTCGGGTGCGAGGGAAGGCAAGTCGAGGACGACGACTGGGTCGCGCGGGAAAGCACCGCCGTGAGTTTGTGGGGCCACGACTTCACGGTCGGCGCCCGCGGATAGTCATGTCTGCGCCGATCGATCCGCGGGCCTTCCGGCAGGTGCTGGGCCAGTTCTGCACCGGCATCACAATCATCACCACGGTGCACGACGACGTTCCGGTCGGCTTCGCCTGCCAGTCGTTCGCGGCGCTGTCGCTGGACCCGCCGCTGGTGCTGTTCTGCCCCACCAAGGTGTCGCGGTCCTGGCAGGCCATCGAGGCAACGGGCCGGTTCTGCGTCAACGTGCTGAGGGAGAAGCAGAAGGACGTGTCGGCCAGGTTCGGATCGAAGGAACCCGACAAGTTCGCCGGGATCGACTGGCACCCTTCCGAACTCGGCTCGCCGATCATCGACGGGTCGCTGGCCCACATCGACTGCACGGTGGCGTCCGTGCACGACGGCGGCGATCACTTCGTGGTGTTCGGCGCGGTGCAATCGCTGTCGGAGGCACCCAAGATCAAGCCGCGGCCGCTGCTGTTCTATCGCGGCGAATACACCGGGATAGAACCGGATAAGACCACGCCCGCGCAGTGGCGCGACGACCTGGAGGCGTTCCTCACCGCCACCACCCAGGACACCTGGCTCTAGCTCAATCAGCCACGGTAGGTCTCGTGCCGCACCGCCTCGGTCGTCGGCTCGTGCAACTCCGGGGACGGCACCGCGTGGGGATCGTCGTGCTCACCCGCCGGCTTCGCGGCGGCCTCCGGGTGCAGTTCATCGGCGCGTTTGAACTGCTCCTGCAGCTGCTCGCGCGACGCCGCGACCTCGCCTTGGTGCTGGGCCGCCCGCTCCTGCAGCCGGGCGGCTTCGGCCGCCTTGACCTCCGCCTCGGCCTGCGCGGCGCGAGCCTTGGCGGCCGTCTCCTGCGCAAGCGCCTCACGCCGCTCGACCTGGGCCTGGGCCACCTTGGCTTGTTCGCGGATCTGTTCGGCCTGCCGCTGGCGGCGGCGGCGCCGCATACTGCTGACCGCGACGAGGGCCACAAGAATCAACAGGACCGCCGCGGCCGCGACCACGATCCAGATAGCGCTGCTGTTCATTCCGGGCTCCCATCAGATCGGTTTCCACCCGGCGCTGGGCGCCGGCTCGATGTGGGATCCCCCTATCTGGCGCAGGTAAAACAACGGGCGCGGGATCGACGGCCCGACAGGTGACCTTGGCCCCTATCCGGTCGCGGCGGGCGTCGAAATCCTGAGACCGCAGAATTCGAGGGCTCCTGGCAGGTGAGGTCGATGGCGGATGGCACTGGCATGTTGCGCCTCGCCTACTGGGCAGGCGCCGCGGTGGACGCCGCGATGGTGGTGCCGCTGCTGGCGCCGCGCGTGGCCGCCGCGATGCTGGGTCTGCACGGGTTCGCCCCAACCCCCGATTACCGCTACGCCGCCGCGCTGTGCGCGGCCTTGATGGCCGGCTGGACGGCGCTGCTGGTGTGGGCCGGCCGCGCACCCGTCGAGCGGCGCGGGGTACTGCTGCTCACCGTGTGCCCGGTGCTGGTGGGCCTCGCGGCCGCGGGCGGGTACGCGGTGAGCAGTGGCCTCGTGCGCTTCGCCTATATGGCGCCGGTCCTGGTCGTCCAGTTGGTGCTGGCGGTGCTGTTCCTCAGCACCTACCGGCGTGCCCGTGCCCTTTCGGACGAGACGGATCGTCGGGGGTGATCCGGAACACCGGGTAGCGTCCGGCGATCGCGTCGAACTCCGACAAGGGGGCGTCGCGGCCCAGCGGGATGTGGGGGCGCGCGCCCGGGGCAACCGCGACATAGCGGCGCAAGACGGGCGCGCGGTCCGCGGTGGCGACCTCGAGCAGGCGCACCGGTTCGGGGTGCCCACGCCGCAGGACGGCCCGCCCGTCGGCGGCGCGGACATTGCGCACCCAGTTCACCTCGTTGCCGAGCATCGAAACCAGGTAGCGCGCGCCGTCGTAGTCGACGACGACCACGGGGACACAGATCACCCGGCCGGACCGCCGACCAAGCACCTCGAGGGTCATCGCCCGCGCCGGGGACAGGACACCGGCCGAATACTGCAGCGCGGACAGCCGATTCATCACTCTGGCCGAAAAGCCCGGCCTGCCACCGCGATACATCCACCGCTTGGCGCCGTACAGCCAGTCGACGAACCCATTCACCGTCGAGCGCTCATGGCCGTCGTCGCTACATGAAGTCGAGCGCCTCGACCGTCGCGATCGGGCCCTCGTGGGTCGGCCGGTTCGCACCGCCGATGCAGTAGACGGTGTTCCCGACCGTCGCAACCACCTCGGCATGGCGCGCGGTGGGCATCGGGGGCAGGGCGCTCCACTTCCCGTCGGCGATGTCGTACATCTCCACGACGTTGAGCACCATCGTCGGTTCCTCGCCGCCGGCCACCACGATGCGGCCGTCGATGTAGGTCGCGCCGTAGCTGCCGCGCGGGGTCGGCATGCCCACCAGCTTGGTCCAGGTGCCCGATTGCGGGTCGAACCGCTCATTGGCCGCGGAGTTCTTGTCGGCGGAGAGGAACCGCCCGCCGATCGCGTACACGTAGGTGCCGTCCGACACCGCCGCCAGGTGCTCGCGCGGCGTGGGCATGTCGGCGGCGTCCTTCCACGAGCTGCCGTCGAAGACCTCCGTCTGCGGAACGAGTTGCTTGGCGTTCTGGCCGCCGACCGCGACGAGCTTGTCACCCACCACCGCCGCGGCGGGGGCGGCGCGCGCGTGGGTGAGATGCGGCAGTTCGACCCAACTGCCGCCGCGCAGCGCGAACACCTTGTTGGATGCGTCGGCGAGCTGATCGCTCGCGCCGCCGAGCACCACGACTTCGCCGCGATAGGTCGCCGCGGTCGCGTGATGCAGCGGGATGGGCAGCGGCGGCCCGGGCTGCCAGGCGCCGGTGCGCGGGTCGTAGCTCTCGACGGTCTGCAGCACCGCGCCGTTGCGCAGGCCGCCCACGATCCAGATCTTGTCGCCCTGGACGGCCCAGGCCATCATCAGCCGGGGCGTCGGTGCGTCGGGCAGCGAGCGCCACTGCGACGCCGGCTGGATCCGGCGGCCCGGCAGTTTCAGCGCTTCCGCCGACGAGGTGAGCTGGCCGTCGCCGACGGCGGTCGACCCGCCGATCGCGTAGACGGACTTCTCCACGGCGTCGACGGCCATGCCGTGCCGGGCGGTGGTCATGTCGGGCAGACCCGACCACGTCTTCGTCATCAGGTCGAAGGCGGCGACGCTCTTGAGGAGCTGCCCCGCCGATACGCCGCCCGCCGCGACCAGACGCCCGTCGACGATCGCCACGCCGAAATCGCTGCGCGCCTGGCTCAGCGCGGGCAACGCGGTCCAGGTCTTGGCGGCCGGGTCGTATGCCTCGACCGCCGCCAGGTCCGCGGTGCCGTTGGTGCCGCCCACGGTGTACATCAGCTTCCCGTCCGAGGCCCCCGCCAGCAGTTGACGCGGGGTCGGGATGGGCGCGCCCAGGGTCCAGGTGTTGCCGTCGAACACCTCGGTGGTGTTCAGCAGCGCGCCGCTCGCGTCGACACCGCCGGTGACCACCAGGCGGTCGCCGACCACGGCCGCCGCCGCGGCCGCCCGGGGTTGCAGCAGGTGCGGAAGCTCGACCCAGCGGCTGTTGATGATCCGCCAGACCTGGTCACTCGGCACGTTCTTGCCGCCCGCGGACTTCCAGCCGCCGAGCACGACGGGGTTGCCCTGCCAGGTGACCGCCATCGCGTGTGAAACGGGCACCGGCAGGTCGTCGCCGACCTTCCAGCTGTCGATGACGGGGTCGTACCCCTCCTGCAGCCCGGTAAGCCCGCCGTCGCTGCGGATCCCGCCGAAGATCCAGATCGTGCCGTCGGCCTGGGTGGTGGCCGCCGCGTCGCGCGAAATGCGCGCGTTGGTGATCGGCTTCCACTCCATGGGCGGCTGCGCGGTCGGCTGTCCGGAAGCGCCCTTCGGGCCGGCGTTGTTGTCGTTCGGAAGCGCGAAATAGACGCCGGCGGCCACCACCAGCAAGACGGCGGCGAGAGCGCCGGCCGCCAACGCGATGCGGTTTCGCTGCTTGCCCGGTTCCGCGAACCACCCGGCCAGGCGGGCCCCGGGGCTGCGCGGCGGCCCCTGGACGCCGCCGCCTCGACCCGACGGCACGGCCTTGGGTGGCTGCAGTTTCGGTTGCGTCGCCGACCCGTGCCCGCCGCGCAGCAGGCTGGCAGCCTCGGACAGCTCGGCGGGTCCGGATTGCGGAAAAGGCGCGGTCTCCAGCGCGTGGTCGACTGGGGCGCTGATGGCGGAGGTCGGGTCGTCGTGCCCCGCGGGCGCCGCCGGGGGTGCGGCCATGCTCGACGTGTTGGGGGCGGGCGGCCGCGCCGCCTCGCCGTGAATGCCGGGTGGCACCGGCGCGGCGTGCGGGAGATCCGCCACGGCCGAGGGGCGGCCGGTGATGGCCATCGCGTCGGGTTTCAGTCCGTTGCGGCGCTGGGCGGCCTGCAGCTCGCGGCCGAACTCCTCAGCCGAGGCGGGCCGCTCGGCGGGGTCGATCGACATCGCCCTCTCGATCGCCGAGCACACCGCGTCGGGAATGCCGTCGGGACGCATGTCCGGGATCCCGGTGGTGCTGATCCGCAGATACTGCGCAATCAAGTCCTCGCCCTTCTTGCGCTCGTGCGCGGCGTTGCCCGCGATCAGCGCGTAGAGCGTGGCGCCCAGGGAGTACATGTCGGAGGCAACCGTCGCCGGGTTGCCCGTCATCACCTCCGGGGCGGTGAAATCGATGGTGCCGGAGAAGAACCCGGTCGCCGTCTCGTACCCGCCTTCGATGTGGGCGATCCCGAAATCGCTGAGCTGCGGCTCGCCGTAATCGTTGACCAGGATGTTGGCCGGCTTGATGTCGCGGTGCAAGGTCCCGGCCCGGTGCGCGGTTTCCAGTGCGCCGCAAAGCTTTACACCGATGTGCAATGCCTCGGGCCAGGGCACCGGCCCTTCGCGGCGCAGCCGCACCGCCAGCGAATCCGCAGAGTGATACGGCATCACGATGTAGGGCTTGCCGCTCCCGGTGACGCCGACCCGCAGGATGTTGACGATGTTCGGATGCCCGGAGAGGCCGCCCATCGCGTAGCCCTCGCGCAGGAACCGTTCCCTGCTGTCGTCGTCGATGTGCGACGGCAGCACCTTCACCGCAACGCTTCGCCCGAGCGCGGTCTCGTAGCAGCAGTAGATGACCCCCGCCCCGCCCCGGGCCACCTGGCGCGCATCCTCGAACCCCGCGGCCGCCAGCTCCGCGGCGATGCCGCTCGGTACCGGTGCGACATTGTCGGAACGGGGCTCTTCAGGCATTTGCTGGCGCTCGACCCTCCGCGAATCATGTGATGGGCGAGCTCAAGGTTAAGCGCTCACCACCTCGCCGGTGTGTCTTTCGGCAACCTTGGTCGCCCAGGCCGTGACCGGGCCCCGGAACAGTTAGCCGGCGGCGGCGGGCCGCCTGACTCAGCGGTCGATGGTCGGGGGACCCTGGTGCGGCCGTTGCAGCGCGGCGAATTCGGGAACGCCGGCCATGGTGAGCACCGCCTCGAGCAGTCGGACACCGTCGTGCCCGTTCGGCGCCCGGGTCAGTACCGGCCCGGAGAAGGCGCGGCCGCCGACCGCGATGATCGGGCTGCCCGCCTCGTCGCCCAGGGCATCCTGGCTGGCCCGGTGCGCCCGCCGCACCGCTTCGTCGAGGCCGCTGTCGTCGAGCGCTTCGGCGAGGCGTTCCTCGAGGCCGCTCTCGGCGAGTGCTTCGCGGATCGCGTCCGCGTCGAGTTGGTCCCCGCGCACATGGATGCGCCGGCCTATCGAGTCGTAGAGGCCCTCGAACGCGTCGGGCCCACGCTCGTTCACGGCCGCGGCGAACAGGCGTCCCAGCCGCGTCGAGCGCTCCATCATGCGTTGCTGTTTGGTGTCGTCGGTGTCCTGGCCTTCGTTGAGCACCGCCAGGCTCATCTGCCGCAGGACGACCGGCGTCTGCGTGGACCGAGCGGCGTCGCGCAGCCAGCGCGCCGTCACCCAGGAGAACGGACAGACCGGATCGAGGTAGAGGTCGACGTCGGCCACGGGGTTCCTCCTTCGCGCCGAGGGTTGGGCTGACGGGTGGCATACCCGCTACGGGCCGTCCCACGCCCCCTGATGGGGTTGCCAGCAGAATGGTGTCTATGACGCTGAACCTGGGCGAGTACTTCAACCGCATCGGCTATGGCGGCGCCGCGGCGCCCACGCTCGAGGTCCTGCAGGCTTTGGTCGGCGCGCACACCAAAGCGATTCCCTTCGAGAATCTCGATCCGGTGCTGGGGGTGCCGGTCGACGACCTGAGCCCGGCCGCCCTGGCCGGCAAACTGGTTCAGCGGGGCCGCGGCGGCTATTGCTACGAGCAGAACGGCTTGATGGGCTACGTGCTGGCCGAGATCGGCTTCCGGGTGCGGCGCCTGGCCGGCCGTGTGGTGTGGATGCGGCCGCCCGACTCACCGTCACCGCCGCAGACCCACACCGTGCTGGCCGTGACGTTCCCCGGCTCCCACGGTGCTTACCTCGTCGACGTGGGCTTCGGCGGGATGACACCGCCCTCGGCGCTGCGCATCGAGACCGGCAGCGTGCAGCGGACGACGCACGAGCCGTACCGGCTGGAGGACCGCGGCGACGGCCTGGTGTTGCAGGCCCAGGTCCGCGGGGAGTGGCAGCCGCTCTACGAGTTCAGCACCCGGACGGCGCCCGACGTCGATCTGCAAGTGGGCAGCTGGTTCGTCTCGACGCACCCCTCGTCGCACTTCGTGACCGGACTGACGGCGGCGCGCGTCACCGACGACGCCCGACTGAACCTGGCCGGCCGGAACCTGGCCATCCACCGCGCCGACGGCACCGAGAAGATCCGCCTCGACGACGCTGCGGGGGTGGTCGACACCCTCAGGGACCGGTTCGGCATCAACGTGTCCGACGCCGCCGACCGTGGCGCGCTCGAGGCATGCCTGGACAAGCTCCTGGACGCTTAGAGCCAGGCGCCGATTCGCCGCAGCGCCTCTTCGATGTCGCCCGTCGGCCCGGCGAACGAGAATCGGACGAAGGAATTGCCGTGCGCGATATCGAAATCGATGCCCGGCGCGATGGCAACGCCGGTGTCCTTCAACAGTTTCGAGCAGAACGCCATCGAGTCGTCGGTGTGGTCGGACACGTCGGCGTAAACGTAGAACGCGCCGTCGGTGGGGGCCAGCCGGTCGATGCCGATTCGACGCAGCCCGTCCAGCAACAGCGCGCGGTTGGTCGCGTAGTGGTGCAGGTTGCCGTCGGCCTCGGCGGTCGCCTCCGGGGTGAAGGCCGCCACCCCGGCGATCTGCGACAGCACCGGCGGGCAGATGGTGAAGTTGCCGGTCAGGCGGTCGACTGCGCGCAGTAGCGGCGACGGCACCAGCATCCAGCCGAGCCGCCAACCCGTCATCGCGTAATACTTCGAAAAGCTGTTGACCACCACGGCGTCTCGCGAGGTCTGCCAGGCGCAGCTGGTCGGCGGCGCGCCCTCGTAGACCAGGCCGTGGTAGACCTCGTCGCTGATCAGCCGCACCCCGGACGTCTCGCACCACGACGCGATGGCGGCCAGTTCGGACGGCGCGATGACCGTTCCGGTGGGGTTGGCGGGGCTGGCGACGATCACGCCCTGCACGGGCGGGTCGAGTTCGGCGAGCATCGCCACGGTGGGCTGGAAGCGGGTCTGGGGTCCGCATGGGATCTCGACCACCTCACATCCCAACGCGGACAGGATGTTTCGATAACACGGGTAGCCGGGACTGGCCAGCGCGACCCGATCACCCGCGTCGAAGCACGCCAGAAAGGCGAGCAGGAATCCACCGGAGGAACCCGTGGTGACCACCACGTCGTCGGGCTCGACGACCAGCCCGTGCTGGCGTTGGTAATCCGCGGCTATCGCCGCGCGCAGCTCGGGGATGCCGAGTGTCACGCTGTAGCCCAGCTCGTTGAGGTGCAGGGCCGCGGCCGCGGCCGCGCGCACCGGCTCCGGCGCTCCCACGCTGGGCTGGCCGGCTGACAGGTTCACCAGGTCGCCGTGGCTGCGCTGACGCTCGGCGGCCGCCAGCCACACGTCCATCACATAGAACGGTGGGATGGCGGCGCGCTGTGCGACGTGGTCGTTCACGACGTTTCGAGCACCTCGGCTTCCAGTCGTGCGAGCACTTCGCGCGGGGTGTCGAGCAGGTGCGCGCTGCCGTGGGCGCGTTTGAAGTACAGCTGCATGTCGTGCTCCCAGGTGATCGCGATCCCGCCGTGCAGTTGGATGCCTTCGGCGGCCGCCGCGCACAGCGCCTCGGTCGCGGCCAGGCGCGCGGTGGCCGCGTTGGTCGGCGTGGGGTCGTTGCACGCGTCGGCAACGACGGCCTTCGCCGCGGCGATCATGACGTACAGATCGGCCATCCGGTGCTTGAGCGCCTGGAAGCTGCCGATCGGCCGCCCGAATTGCACCCGGTTCTTGGCGTATTCGACGGTGAGCTCGAGGCAGCGTTCGGCCGCGCCGATCTGCTCGGCGGCGAGCAGGATGGCCGCGGTGTCGGCGATGCCGGGGTCGGCGCCGATCGGATCGGCCTGCTCCGGCCGCACCCGCGCGAGCCGGCGGGTCGGATCCATCGTGACGACGGGCTCCGCGCTGAATCGCGTCCACCTGCTCAACCGGCCGTCGTCCGCGGCGACCACGACGTCGGCGATGCCGCCGTTGACCACGTAGTCGGCGTCGAGCACCAGCGCCCCGATCGAGGTGCCTTCGGCGAGGCCGCCCAGCGTCTCGGCGTCGGGCTCGGGCGCGGCCAGCAGGGCCAGCTCCGCCAGCGTGGTGCCCAGCAGGGGGGAGGGCACCAGCGCCCGGCCCAGCTCCTGCAAAACCGTTGCGGCGTCGGCCAGTTCGCCGCCCGCGCCGCCCAGCTCCTCGGGGATCACCAGCGCGGCGGCGCCGACCTGTTCGCACAGCAGCTGCCACAGCGACTGGTCGTAACCGCACTCGGACTCCATCGCCGCGCGGACCGCCCCCGGGTTGGCGTGCTTGGCCACCAGGGCCGCGACGGTCTCCCGCAGCATCTCCCGTTCTTCAGTCATGAGCGCCGCTCCTCCCCATCGCTACGTTCTGCATCGTCGCGGCGCGAGTCATGACAGGGCCTCCAGCACTCGCCGCCGATGCGCCTCGGGGGTACCCCAGGCCGAACGCAACGCCTGCACCCGCAGCAACCACAGGGACAGATCATGCTCCTGGGTGAACCCGATGGCGCCGTGGGTCTGCAGCGCCGAGCGGGCCGCCAGCAGGCCCGCCTCGGAAGCGGCGGCCTTGGCCGCGCTGACATCCCGAGCGCTCTGGTCGGGGTGGTCGGCCAGAGCCAGGGCCGCGCCGTACAGCAGCGGCCGGGCCAGCTCGATCGCCGTGTGCACGTCGGCGAGCTTGTGCTTGATCGCCTGATAGGAACCGATCACCCGGCCGAATTGTGACCGCTGCTTGGCATAGTCGACGGTGTCGCGCAGCAGCGCCTCGGCCGCGCCGACCAGCTGCGCGGCGGTGGCCAGCGCGCCGAACTCGTAGGCGCGCTTGACGTCCGCCTGCCAACTGGCCCCGGTTGCGGTCACGTCGTAGAGCGGCCGGCTGGGGTCGACGGACTCGTGCTCTTCACCCGGGGCCGCCTCGCTCACGCCGTCGTCGGTGGCCAACAGCACCAACCCGGCCGCGTCGGCGTCGACGGCGCGCGGAACCTGCGGCGGCATTGCGACGGTGGCGATGAGCTCGCCGGAAGCCAAGCCCGCGCAGCGCTCATCGTCCGCCAGCAGAACCGGTGCCACGGCGATGGATTCGGTCACCGGCCCTGGCACGCACCAGCGTCCGAGGCGTTCGAGCGCCACCACCAGGTCGACCGGGTGTGCCCCGATGCCATCGAACTTCTCGGGCACCGCCAGGGCGGTGACGCCGAGGTCGGCCAGCTGCCCCCACACCTTGCGGCCGGGCGCGGTGTCGCCCGCGGCCCACGCGCGGATCGCGCCGGGCAGGCCGGCCGCGCCGAGCGCGGCGTCGATGCTGGCCGCGAAGTCGCGCTGCTGTTCGTCCAGTTGGAATTCCACGGTCACTTCTTCTCTCGGGGCAGGCCCAACAGCCGTTCGGAGATGATGTTGCGCTGGATTTCGTTGGTGCCGGCATAGATCGGGCCGCCCAGCGCGAAGAGCAGCCCGTCGGTCCACTGGCCGGCCAGCTCGCCGTCCGCGCCGAGGATGTCCAGCGCGGTCTGATGTATCGCCACGTCGAGGTCCGACCAGAACACCTTGGTCACCGACGATTCGGCGCCGAGTTCACCGCCGGCCGCCAGCCTGGTCACGGTCTCGAACGTCTGCAGGCGGTAGGCCTGGGCCTTGATCCACGCGTCGGCCACCCGGTCGGCGAACGCTGCGGGGGAGCCGCGGTCCTTCCACAGTTGCACCAATCGTTCGGCCGCCGCGAGGAAGCGGGCCGGGCTGCGCAACGACATGCCGCGCTCGTTGCTCGACGTGCTCATCGCCGCCCGCCAGCCCTCGTTCGGCGTGCCGATCACGTCGTGGTCGGGGACGAAGACGTCGTCGAGGAAGATCTCGCCGAAGCCGGTGTCGCCGCCGAGCTGGACGATGGGTCGCACGGTGACGCCCTTGGCCTTCAGGTCGAACATGAAGTACGTCAGGCCGTGGTGCCGCTGGGCTTGGGGGTCCGACCGGAACAATCCGAAACCCATTTCGGCGAACGGTGCGCGGGAGCTCCAGATCTTCTGCCCGTTGAGCAGCCAGCCTCCGTCGGTCTTGGTTGCGGTCGACCGCAGCGAGGCCAGGTCGCTGCCGGATTCGGGCTCCGACCAGGCTTGCGCCCAGATCTGTTCCCCGCTGGCCATTTTCGGCAGGATGCGGTCCAGCTGCTCTTCGGTGCCGTGCGCGAAGAGCGTCGGGGCGAGCATCGAGGTGCCGTTCGCGCTGGCCCGGCCCGGGGCGCCCGCGCGGAAGTATTCCTCCTCGAACACCACCCAGTGCAGCAGCGGCGCGTCGCGGCCGCCGTACTTCTTGGGCCACGTGATGACCGACAGTCCGGCGTCGAACAGCACCCGGTCCCAATGCCGGTGCTGGGCAAAGCCTTCGGCGTTGTCGTAGGACTTCGTCGGGATCGCATCGGCGTTCGCCGACAAGAAGTCCCGCACCTCGGCCTGCAACGCCAGGGTGTCTTCGTCCAGTTCCAGATCCACGTCAGGTCCACTCTCGCAGTTGTGGTTTGACCACCTTGCCGCCCGGATTGCGCGGCAACGCGTCGACGAACCGCACCGATCGCGGGGCCTTGAAGTTCGCCAGATGTTCACGGGTGTAAGCGATCACGGATTGCTCGTCGAGGTCGGCACCGGGCCGGGCCACCACGAATGCCCGGCCGACCTCGCCGAGCCGCTCGTCGGGAACGCCGATCACCGCCGCGTCGGCCACCCCCTCCATCCGGGCCAGCACCTGCTCGACCTCGGCGGGGTAGACGTTGAACCCGCCGCAGATGTACATGTCCTTGAGCCGGTCGGTGATGCGCAGGTTGCCGGCCGCGTCGACCGCGCCGATGTCCCCGGTGTGCAGCCAGCCGTCCGCGTCGATGGCCGCCGCCGTCGCCTCCGGGTCGTCGAGGTAACCCAGCATCACGTTCGGTCCGCGCAGCAACACCTCACCGGCCTCGCCGGGAGTGCTTGCGGCGATGCGCAATTCGAAATCGGCGAACGGGCGCCCGCAGGTGGTCGCGACGGTGACCGCGTCATCGTCGGCGCGGCACATGGTGCCCATGCCGTTCGCCTCCGTCAGCCCGTAGGCGGTCAGCACGATGTCGATGTCGAGCTCGGACTGCATGCGTTCGACCAATACGACGGGCACGGTGGCGGCCCCCGTCACCGCAAACCGCAGCGAGCTCAGGTCGTAGTCCGTGCGCTGCGGATGGTCCAGCAGCGTCTGATAGATGGTGGGCGGCCCGGGCAACACGGTGATGCGGTGCCGCTCGATCGCCTGCAGCGCGCGCAGCGGGTCGAACGTCAGGTGCGGGATCAGCGTGGCGCCGGTCTGCAGGCAGGCCAGGATGCCGGCCTTGTAGCCGAAGTTGTGGAAGAACGGGTTGATGCACAGGTACCGGTCGTCGCTGGTGATCTTGCCGTTGGCGGCCCACGACGCCGAGGCCGACAGCGACTGCCGATGCGCGCAGAGCACGCCTTTGCTGCGGCCGGTGGTGCCGGAGGTGAACAGGATGTCGCTGACGTCGTCGGGGGTGACGGTGGCGGCGCGCTCGGCCACCGCACCGAGGTCGGTGCCCCGCGCGATGAAGTCGTCCCACGTCCCGTCATCGGCGTCGATCGGGATTCTGACGATGTGCCGCAGCGCCGGCAGGGCCTGGCGATCCAGGTCGGCGAGACGGTCGTTCCCCAGGAAGCGGCCCATCCCGAACAGCACGGGCGCAGCGGTGCGGGCGAGGATGTCGCCGGCTTCCTCGGCGGTGTAGCGGGTGTTCAGCGGCACCATGGCCGCGCCGGCGTGGTGAATCGCCAGGCAGGCGACCACCCAGTGCCAGGTGTTCGGCGACCAGATGGCCACGCGGTCCCCCGCTGCCACACCGAGGCTGATGAGCGCGGCCGCCGCCCGGTGCACCTCATCGCGCAGCTCGACCGATGTGAAGGTCCGCTCGGCGGTGATCAGGGCGTCGTGGCCGGGGAGCTGACTCGCCAAACGGTCCAGCGCCGCGGGCACGGTGCGGGGATCGTCCCCTGCCCTATAGGCGTGGGCCCTGGTCATCGAATGCTCCTCTAGGTTCGGTCCGCGGTGCGCAGTTACCGACGGCCTAACAAAGCAAGTGCTTGGTAGGTTAGCCTACAGGGCATGCAGGACGTCGAGGAGTTCCGGGCGGAGGTCCGCCAGTGGCTCGCCGACAATCTGGTCGGCGAATTCGCGGCCCTGAAGGGTCTTGGCGGGCCCGGGCGCGAGCACGAGGCGTTCGAGGAGCGCCGGGCATGGAATCAGCATCTCGCCAAGGCCGGACTGACCTGTCTGGGCTGGCCGGTGGAACACGGGGGCCGGGGGCTGTCCACCGCGCACCGCGTCGCGTTCTACGAGGAGTACGCCCGCGCCGATGCCCCGGACAAGGTCAACCACTTCGGCGAGGAGCTGCTCGGCCCGACGCTGATCGCCTTCGGCACCCCCGAGCAGCAGCAGCGGTTCCTGCCCAAGATCCTCGATGTCACCGAGCTGTGGTGTCAGGGCTACTCCGAGCCGGGCGCCGGCAGCGATCTGGCCAACGTGTCCACCACCGCCGAGCTCGACGGCGACGAGTGGGTGATCAACGGCCAGAAGGTGTGGACGTCGTTGGCGCACTGGGCGCAGTGGTGCTTTGTGGTGGCCCGGACCGAGAAGGGCTCCAAGCGGCATGCCGGGTTGTCCTACCTGCTGGTGCCGCTTGATCAGCCGGGGGTGGAGGTCCGCCCCATCGTCCAGCTGACCGGTGACTCGGAATTCAACGAGGTCTTCTTCGACGACGCGCGCACCGAGGCCGGCCTGGTGGTCGGACAGCCCGGCGACGGTTGGCGCGTGGCGATGGGCACGCTGACCTTCGAGCGCGGCGTCTCGACGCTCGGGCAGCAGATCCGCTACGCCCGTGAGCTTTCCAACCTCGCCGGCCTCGCGCGGCGCAACGGCGCCGCCGACGATCCCTTCATCCGGGCGCGGCTGGCCCGGGCGTGGACCGGGCTGCGCGCGATGCGGTCCTACGCGCTGGCCACCATGGACGTCGAAGGAGGCGGCCGGGCCGCCGGGAAAGATAACGTGTCGAAGTTGTTGTGGGCCAACTGGCATCGCTCGCTGGGCGAGCTGGCGATGGACGTCGTCGGCAAGCCCGGGATGACCCTCTCGGACGGCGAATTCGACGAGTGGCAGCGGTTGTTCCTGTTCACCCGTGCCGACACCATCTACGGCGGGTCCAACGAGATCCAGCGCAACATCATCGCCGAGCGGGTGCTCGGCCTGCCCCGGGAGGTAAAGGGATGAGCGCTTGCGCGAAGACTGAGGAGGAAGCATGAGCCTGTCCGAAGCTCCGAAAGAGGTTGCCGGGCATGGGCTTCTGCAGGGCAAGGTGGTTGTCGTGACCGCGGCGGCGGGCACCGGCATCGGCTCGGCGACGGCGCGACGGGCCCTGGTCGAGGGCGCCGACGTGGTGGTGTCCGATCACCACGAACGGCGGCTGGGGGAGACCGCCGACGAGCTGTCCGGGCTGGGACTGGGCCGGGTCGAGAGCGTGCTGTGCGACGTGACGTCCACCGCGCAGGTGGACGCGCTGATCGCCTCGACCACGGCACGGATGGGCCGGCTCGACGTGTTGGTCAACAACGCCGGGCTCGGCGGGCAGACGCCGGTGGTCGACATGACCGACGACGAGTGGGACCGCGTCCTGGACGTGACCCTGTCGTCGGTGTTCCGGGCCACCCGGGCGGCGTTGGCCTACTTCCGCGACGCCGACCATGGCGGCGTGATCGTCAACAACGCCAGCGTGCTGGGCTGGCGGGCGCAGCACTCACAGTCGCACTACGCGGCCGCCAAAGCCGGGGTGATGGCGTTAACCCGTTGCAGCGCAATCGAAGCCGTCGACTACGGGGTTCGGATCAACGCGGTGTCCCCGAGCATCGCCCGCCACAAGTTCCTGGACAAGACGACGTCGGCGGACCTGCTCGACCGGTTGTCGGCCGGTGAAGCGTTCGGGCGGGCCGCCGAGCCCTGGGAGGTGGCCGCCACCATTGCGTTTCTGGCCAGCGACTATTCCAGCTATCTGACCGGCGAGGTCATCTCGGTGTCCAGCCAGCATCCCTGATCGGACCAGCTAGCCAAGCAAGCGCTTGGTTGATACTCTGATCGGGTGGAGCGAGTGGCCGGTCAGGCGAACAGCCGCCGCGACGAGTTGTTGGAACTCGCCGCGACCATGTTCGCCGAGCGCGGCCTGCGCGCAACGACCGTGCGCGACATCGCCGACAGCGCGGGCATCCTGTCCGGCAGCCTCTACCATCATTTCTCCTCCAAGGAGGAGATGGTCGACGAGTTGCTGCGCAGTTTCCTGGAGTGGTTGTTCGCCCGCTACCGCGAAATCGTGGACAGCGAGGCCAACCCGCTGGAGCGGCTCAAGGGGCTGTTCATGGCGTCGTTCGAGGCGATCGAGCATCGGCACGCGCAGGTGGTCATCTACCAGGACGAAGCCCAGCGGTTGTTGTCGCAGCCCCGGTTCTCCTACATCGAGGACATGAACCGCCAGCAACGCAAGATGTGGGTCGAGGTGATCAACCAGGGCATCGACGAGGGTTACTTCCAGCCCGACCTCAACGTCGACCTCGTCTACCGTTTCATTCGTGACACCACCTGGGTGTCGGTGCGCTGGTATCAGCCCGGCGGCCCCCTCAGCGCCCAACAGGTGGGACAGCAATACCTCGCCATCGTTCTCGGTGGGATTACCAAAGAAGGAGTTTGAAAATGGCTGAGGCGTACGTCATCGACGCTGTGCGCACTGCGGTGGGCAAGCGCAACGGGTCGCTGGCCGGTGTACATCCCGTGGACCTCGGTGCCCTGGGTTGGCGCGGACTGCTCGACCGGGTTGACGTCGACCCCGCTGCCGTCGACGACGTGATCGCCGGCTGCGTCGACGCCATCGGCGCGCAGGCGGGCAACATCGCGCGGCTGTCGTGGCTGGCCGCGGGCTATCCCGAAGAGGTCCCCGGCGTCACCGTGGACCGCCAGTGCGGTTCCAGCCAGCAGGCGATTTCCTTTGGCGCCCAGGCGATCATGTCGGGAACTGCCGACCTCATCGTGGCCGGTGGCGTGCAGAACATGAGCCAGATCCCGATCTCGTCGGCGATGACCGTGGGCGAGCAGTTCGGGTTCACCTCGCCGACCAACGAATCCAAGCAGTGGCTGCACCGGTACGGCGACCAGGAGATCTCTCAGTTCCGCGGCGCGGAGATGATCGCCGAGAAGTGGAACCTGTCCCGTGAAGAGATGGAGCAGTTTTCGCTGACCAGCCACGAGCGCGCGTTCGCCGCGATTCGCGCCGGTCACTTCGACAACGAAATCATCACCGTGGAAACGGAATCCGGGCCGTTCCGGGTCGACGAGGGGCCCCGCGAGTCGTCGCTGGAGAAGATGGCCGGCCTCAAGACACTCGTCGAAGGCGGTCGGCTGACGGCGGCGATGGCCAGCCAGATCTCCGACGGTGCCAGCGCGGTGCTGCTGGCTTCCGAGCAGGCGGTCAAGGATCACAAGCTGACCCCGCGGGCGCGCATCCACCACATCAGCGCCAGGGCCGCCGACCCGGTGTTCATGTTGACCGGGCCCATCCCCGCCACCCGGCACGCCTTCGACAAGACCGGTCTGTCGATCGACGACATCGACACCGTCGAGATCAACGAGGCGTTCGCACCGGTGGTCATGGCCTGGCTCAAGGAGACGAAGGCCGATCCGGAGAAGGTCAACCCGAACGGGGGTGCGATCGCCCTCGGCCATCCGCTGGGTGCCACCGGCGCCAAGCTCTTCACCACGATGCTCAACGAACTCGAACGCATCGGCGGCCGCTACGGCTTGCAGACGATGTGCGAGGGCGGCGGCACCGCGAACGTCACCATCATCGAACGGCTGTAACGGCTTTCGCGCTTTCGCGTTGGCCGACTTGGGCTGGACAATCGTCCGGGTGAGCAGCGACCTGCTCCGCTATCGGCAGGGCACCTTCATCGCGGGAACTTACCGGGCGGCCAGCGCCAGGCCGATCCCGCCGAGAGCCAACGCCCAACTGGTGAAGCTGCCGACCAGGAAGTACTCGGTCACCTCGTCGATGCCGACCTGGCCGTCGCGGCCCTTCTGGGCGGTCAACTCGGGGAAGCGGATGATGCCCTTGGCGGCGACGACGGCGCTGGCCGCGGCCACCTGCCCGCCGACGCCCAGGCTCAGGATCAGCAGGCGTTCCAGCGGTCCCAGCAGCCGGCCACCCTTGAGTCGGTCCGACGGTTGCGGCTCGCCCGCCGGGCGTACCGCTCCGACCGAGCCGAGCACCAGGCGGACCAGCTGGTTCGCGGTCGCGAACTGCACCAGCACCACGCCGACGATCATGAGCAGCCGGTTGGGGGTGACATGGCCGAGTGCCAAGTGCACCCAGCCCACCCACCGCGCGATGGCACCGTTGACCGACGACGACCATCCGGACATCAACGTCAGCAGCGCCAGAGTCGCGGCGAACACCGCCAGCGGCGCGGCTTGGTGGCCGCCGGTGCGTTCACTGCGCGCGCACAGCCATTCCCATGCCACGACGGAGGCGGCCGCCAGGATGAGTAGCGGGATGTCACCGGCACGCCACAGCGCGCCCAGCGCCGCGACCGCCGCCACCACGACCGGTCCGACGACCAGCGGCACCCATGCCGCGCGGACCGCCCTGCGACACAGGTCGGCGATGCCGAGCGCCGTAAGCAGGACGGCGATGGCGCTCACTGCAGGCTCCGAAGGTATTGGCTGGCAACGACAATCAGATCCAAACCGTCGCGGCTCGCGCGCTGCGACACCGCCGACGGGCTGATGCCCTCGGCGTCGGCGAGCTCCCTCTTGGTCCGCCCGGTCATCAGCCCCCTCACAATCCGCAACGATCTCTCGTCGAGTGATCCAAGCAGATGGTCCCGACAAATCAGCGCCGCGTTGACCGCCGCGACGTCGGTGCGTGTCTCGCTGTCCGCCCGAAATGTCGTGCGCACCAGCGTGAAGCCAGGCTGCCGCTGGGCCGCCGCAGTCTGCTGGATGGCCTCCCGGGCGGTCCACCACCCCGGCCCGTCCTGGATTCCCGCATCGGCATCGAGAACGGTCACCGCGCCCCATCCCAGCCCGAATCGGACGTCGATGTCGGGCGCGAGTAGCAGGCGCACGGTCAACGCTGCATCGATGGCACCACCGAGGGTGGGAAAGCTGCCCTGAAACTCGTCCCCGACGGTGAACGACGGCGGGTCGATCGCGTCGGCCGCCACTCGGCCGAGCGCTGCGGCGACGTGTCGATGGAGGGCGGCGCGGTCGCGGGCGCGGCGGGACCCCACGACATCGCCGATCAACGTCGCGCGAATTGAAGGCGATGCCTTCATTCTAGCCATATGAAGATTATAGCTTCATTTGTTCATTATTTAGTATGGAACTAAATTGAGACGGATCGAGACGCTGCTCAGCTCGTCGGCTGGTCCTTGACCCTGACGTAAGCCTCGATGCCGACCCGTTCAAACGTGCGTCGGCGGGAGGCCGAAAGCAGAGGCAGGGCCTCGGCCGCGTCGATGATCTCGGGGTGGACCACCTCGTACTTCTCGCCGTGTGAGGAGATGGTCGCTCGCCCCGCGGCACGAATGTTCTGCAACCAGTCGACGTCGGTGCCGTAGGGCAGCGGTATGACGAAACCGTCGTCGATTCGCTCGGCGACGACCGGTGTGGAGTACACCTTGCCCGACCGCCGTCCGGTGTGCTCGATCGCGGCCGCATACCAGTTCTTGCGGCCGGCCAGCCGCAGCATCAGCGGGTTGAGCAGGTATTTGTTGGAAGTGCGAATCGCGTTCAAAAACGGAGTGGGCCAGGTTGCCGGTTCCAGTGTGATCATTCGTCCAGGGTGACGCGGCGCACCGACCCGATGCCAGGGTCTTTGGTCGCCGGCTTATCGTTCTTCGACGAGCGCCGACGCCGCCTGTAGATGCTTGATCGCGTCCCGCACTATCGAGTCGATCAGTTCGGAGCACGACGGCAGGTCCTCGAGGATGCCGGCCACCTGGCCCGAGGCCAGCACGCCGGCCTCGGTGTTGCCCTCGACCAGCCCGGCCTTCAGCAGCATCGGCGTGTTGGCCGCCATCACCACCTGTGACCAGGTCAGCTCCTTGCCGTGGCGCATGGCCAGGCCGTCGCTGATCATCGATCGCCACGTCATCTGCGACATGTGCTTGAACTTCGCGGCATTGCGAACGGCGGCGGTGAGACCCCTTACCGGCGAACCGCTTTCCAGCCTCTCGACCAGTCCGGTGCGCAGGACGCGGTGCGGCATGCCGTCCACGCGGGTGGTGACCACCGTGCCGTCCAAGGCCGCATCCAGGTAGCGCCGCTTGACGGCGTCGGGCACCGTCGAATCGGAGGTCAGCAGGAAGCGGGTGCCCATCGCCACGCCCGCGGCGCCGTAGCTCAGCGCGGCCGCCAGTCCGCGCCCGTCGAAGAATCCCCCGGCGGCGATCACCGGGATTCCGGTGCCCTGCACGGCGTCCAGCACCGACGGCAGCAGCAGCGTGGTGGCGACGGGTCCGGTGTGTCCGCCCCCCTCGCCGCCCTGCACGATCATCGCGTCGGCGCCCCAGGCCGCGACCTTGCGCGCGTGCTTGGCCGCACCGATCGACGGAATCACCACGGCGCCGGCCTCTTTCAGCCGGGCGATGAGCTCCTGCTTGGGTGCCAGCGCGAACGACGCCACCTTGACGCCCTCGCGGATCATCAGGTCGACGCGGTCGCCGGCGTCGGCGGCGTCGGCGCGGATGTTCACGCCGAACGGCTTGTCGGTGGCGGCCTTGACCTTGCCGATCGCCGTCGCCAACTCGTCCAGTGTCATGGTGGCCGATGCCAGGATGCCCAGCCCGCCCGCGTTTGCCGTCGCGGACACCAGCCGGGCGCCGGCCACCCAGCCCATCCCGGTTTGCACCACCGGGTGCTCGACACCGACCAGTTCGGTCAGCGGCGTGCGCAACTTCATACCCACCGCCGACGATGCAGAGCGAAGCGATGAGGAGGAGGCGGAACAATCATCAACGGATCTCCCTGTCGCGCAGGGATTTCGGATCGATCACCTCGCGGATCAGGCGGAGCTCTTCGTCCGTCGGCAGCCTGGTCTCGCCCGCCTCGTCCACGCCGTGCACCTCGAACGACGTGGCCTCACGAACCTCGTCGGGCGATACCCCCGGGTGCAGCGTCAGCGCCCGCATGGTGTGGTCGGGGCCGCCGAAGTCGAACACCCCGAGGTTGGACACCACCCGGTAGGTGTTGGCGAAGCGGAACGCCGGATTGTCCGGGTCCACCTTGTCCCAGCCGATGCCGCAGACCACGTCGACCGCCTCGCAGAACACCCGCTTGGAGTGGTTGCCCACCCAATAGCTGGTGGCGTGGTTGATCGCGTTCCCCGGCGCACCCCGCAGGCCGAACATCTGCCGAGTCGGGTGTTGCAGTGGACCGAACGCGGAAATGTTCTGATTGCCAAAGCGGTCAACCTGATTGGCGCCCATCACCACGTGCCGGCGTCCCCAGGCCAGCGTTTCGAACACCCGGCCGAACGGCATCCAGCCCTCGACGGGCCCCGTCTTGCCCAGCGCCGGGGTGTCCGCGAGCAACTGCGCCTCGCCGTCGGTCAGCAGGATGTCCGGTGAAAAGGTCAGCCGCGCAAGGCGGGCCCCGACCGAGGCCATGTTGGTCATCGGGCTGACCATGATCTCGCCCGCTCCGGCGAACAAGTCGGCGCACGCGGCTGCGCACACTTCGGCGCGGGTGCTGCTCACTTGGCGGCCTCCTCTGCGAATGCGCGAACGGCCGCCTGGTAGTCGTCCTCGCTGCCGGACAGGTAGGTCTGGACGAACTTCTGCCAGCCCTCTTCGGTCGAGGCGGCTTCGGCGTAATGCCGCTGGAATTTCTCGTCGCGGCCGTAATCCGGCGCGGCGGTGGTGAAGTGGGCGCCACCCGGCGCCTCCACGACGGAGTCGACCATCATCCGGTTCACCAGCAGGGCCTGCGGGGGAACGGCCTTGACCAGCTCCTCGGTGGAGACGACGCGCTCCACCGACAGGAAGCGCTTGTCGGCGGCCATCAGGAACAGGTCGTCGAAGTAGGGATCGATCCCGGTGTAGGCCGCATTGCCGCGGGAGTCACCGAGATTGAGGTGGACGAACGCCGCGTCCAGGCGCAGCGCCGGCATCGCGATCAGCGTCTCGTGACCGCCCTCGGGCGCGGCGTACGGGCTGGTCACGGTCCGCAGCTCGCCCTCCCAGAAGTCGGGCACCGAGCTGCCCAGCCCGGCCCGGATCGGCAGGAACGGCAGGCGTTGCGTGGCCGCCTGCAGGCCGCACCGCAGCATGCCCTCGTCCATCTCGCGGGCCTCGATCGCGCCGCTGGTACGGGCCTTGGCGAACCAGGGGTCGTAGAAGGGCGGGGAGTCCAGCGAGACGAAGCCGTAGTAGGCGCGTTTCACCTTGCCGGCCGAGCACAGCAGGCCCAGATCCGGGCCACCGTAGGTGACGATGGTCAAGTCTTTGATGTCGGTGCGCAGCATGGCACGCACGAACGCCATCGGCTTGCGCCGCGAACCCCAGCCGCCGATGCCGATCGTCATGCCGCTGCGCAGTTGGGCGACGACCTCGTCCAGGCTGGTCCTCTTGTCGCTCACTTGTCCTTGCCCTTCGCCGTACCGGCGAACGCGTCGCGGTGCTCGTCGGCCACTCCGGCCAGATTGAGCTCGAACGTAAACCCTTGCTCCATGCGGTAACTCGAGTTGACCCGCTGCACGTCGATGAGGTTGAGCGCCTCCTTGGCCGCGCGGATGACGCGGGTGTCCTTGGCGGCGATGTCGCGGGCGACCCGTAACGCCGCCTCGTCCAGTTGGTCGCGCGGCACCACCTCGTGCACCGAACCGAAGTGGTGCAGGGTGGCGGCGTCCACGGTGGCGGCGGTGAAGAAGAGCCGCCGCATCAAATGCTGGGGCACCAACCGGGACAGGTGGGTGGCCGCGCCCAGGGCGCCGCGCTCCACCTCGGGCAGTCCGAACGTGGCGTCGTCGGAGGCCACGATGACGTCGGAGTTGCCGACCAGGCCGATGCCGCCGCCGACGCAGAACCCGTTCACGGCGGAAACGACCGGCACCGCGCACTCATAGACCGCGCGGAAGGCGGCGAAGCAGCCGCGGTTGGCGTCGATCAGCGCGGTGAATCCCTCGGTGCGCTGCATCTCCTTGATGTCGACCCCGGCGTTGAACCCGCGGCCCTCGGCCCGCAGGATGACGACGTGGGTCTCGGGATCGTGGCCGGCGGCCGTGATGACGTCGGCCAGTTCGAACCAGCCGCGTGACGGGATGGCGTTGACCGGGGGAAAGTCGACGGTGACCGCGACGATGCCCGGTTCGGTGGTTGTGGATGTGATGGGCAAGGTGCCACTTCCTTGTGGGGTAACTACCTAAGCAAGCACTTGCTTGGTACGCTAGCACAGTGACTCGCGCCGAAGTACCCGACGCCATCGACTTGGGGCTGGCCGGCCGGGTGGTTCTGGTCACCGGCGGGGTCCGCGGCGTGGGCGCCGGCATCAGCTCGGTCTTCGCCGGGCAGGGCGCGACCGTCGTCACCTGTGCGCGGCGGGCCGTCGAGGGGTTGCCCTATGAGTTCCATTCCTGCGACGTCCGCGACGACGACGCCGTCAAGGCGCTGATCGACGCCATCGTCGACAAGCACGGCCGGCTCGACGTGGTGGTCAACAACGCCGGCGGTTCGCCGTACGTGCTGACCGCGGAATCCAGCGCGAAGTTCAACCGCAAGATCATCGAGCTCAACCTGCTTGGCGCGCTGTCGGTTTCGCAACATGCTAACGAGAAGATGCAACAGCAGGACCGCGGCGGGTCGATCGTCAACATCTGCAGTCTGTCCGGTCGACGGCCGTCGCCCGGCACCGGCGCGTACGGGGCGGCCAAGGCCGGCCTGGAGAGCCTGACCCAGACGCTGGCGGTGGAGTGGGGGCCGAAGGTCCGGGTGAACGCCTGCGTGGTCGGCATGGTGGAGACCGAGCAGTCCGAACTGTTCTACGGTGACGCCGAGTCCATCGCCGCGATCTCGAAGAACGTGCCCCTGGGCCGGTTGGCCAAACCCGACGATATCGGTTGGGCCGCGGCATTTTTGGCATCGGCCGCCGCGTCCTACATCAGTGGCGCCTCGCTGGAGGTGCACGGCGGTGGCGAGCCGCCGCACTACCTGGCCACCACGAACGCCAGCGCGATCAAGTAGAGGAGACACGAACAATGGGAGTGGTTGACGGCCGCGTCGTCATCGTCACCGGAGCGGGCGGCGGTATCGGTCGCGCGCATGCGCTGGCCTTCGCGGCCGAGGGCGCGCGCGTGGTGGTCAACGACATCGGCGTGGGCCTCGACGGTTCACCGGCCGGTGGCGGCAGCGCTGCCCAGGGCGTGGTCGACGAAATCACCGCGGCCGGTGGCGAAGCCGTCGCCGACGGATCCAACGTCGCCGACTGGAACCAGGCGGCCGGCCTGATCCGAACGGCCATCGAGACCTTCGGCGGGCTCGACGTTCTGGTCAACAACGCGGGCATCGTGCGCGACCGGATGATGGCCAACACCAGCGAGGAGGAGTTCGACGCCGTCATCGCCGTGCATCTCAAGGGTCACTTCGCCACGATGCGGCACGCGGCGTCGTACTGGCGCGGGCTGTCCAAAGAGGGCAAGGCCGTCGACGCGCGGATCGTCAACACCAGTTCGGGCGCCGGCCTGCAGGGCAGCGTCGGACAGGGCAACTACAGCGCAGCCAAGGCGGGCATCGCCGCGATGACGCTGGTGGGTGCCGCCGAAATGGGACGCTACGGCGTCACCGTCAACGCCATCGCACCGTCGGCGCGCACCCGCATGACGGAGACCGTCTTCGCCGAGATGATGGCAACGCAGGACCAGGATTTCGACGCGATGGCGCCCGAGAACGTCTCGCCGCTGGTGGTGTGGCTGGGCAGCGCCGAATCCCGCGACGTCACCGGGAAGGTGTTCGAGGTCGAGGGCGGCAAGATCCGGGTCGCGGAGGGCTGGGCGCACGGGCCGCAGATCGACAAGGGTGCAAGATGGGACCCCGCGGAATTGGGGCCCGTCGTCGCCGAGCTGCTCGCCAAGGCGCGCCCACCGGTCCCGGTGTACGGCGCCTAGTGCCTTGCGCCGAACGTGTACTCAGCGCGACGTTTCGGTCGATTTCTCGCCCTGACTACACGCTCGGGGCGACGGCCGCGCCCGCCTAACCCGCCGGGTCGCAGATCACCACCGGGATCACCCGATCGGTCCAGGACCGGTAGTCGCCGAACGACGGGTACATGGCGTCCAGCTTCGGCCAGTACTCCGCGCGCTCGGCCTCGGTGGCATCGCGGGCCTGCAGATGCAGCACCTCGTCCTTGATCTGGACCGAGACTTTTGGATTGGCCTTCAGGTTGAGGTACCACAGCGGGTGTTTGTCGCTGCCGCCCTTCGATGCGACCAATACCACCCGGTTCCCTTCGCGCAGGTAGAGCAGCGGGCTCACGCGAGGTTCACCCGTTTTGCGGCCCGTCGTGGTGAGCAGCGCGACCGGAGCGTTCTGGAAGGTGCCGCCGAATCTCCCGTTGCTCAGCCGGTAGATCCACGTGTTGCCCTTGGCCATCCACTTGATGATGAAGCCGACCCAAGGCGCATTCAAAGAGCGTGGCTTCGGTTTGGGCATGTGGGTCCTTAGCGCTGGATAAACGGTTGGAAGCGAACCTTGATGTGGTGGATTTCGGCTTTCCCGCTTGGGCTTTCGGCGGGAATCACGAACATCTCTTCGACCCGCGCGGCCACCCGCCGGGCGCCGAACGCCGCCTTGGTCAGCACGGTATACGCCGCGTGCACCGCGTCGCCCTCGATCCGGTAGTCGGGCGGCGTGGTGTCGGCGAGCAATCGGTACTGCGCCCCGCGATTGAGGCTGCGGCGCAGGTGGTTTCCGGAGAACCCGTTCTTGATCCCCTGCTCGACGCGGGTGCATCGGGCGGCGAACGGAACGGAGTCACCGTCATGGCTGACGAGCGCGTCGATGTACGACTGCGCCGCGGCGATGCGGCTGGATTCGGAGACGATCAAGACGGGCTAGATGCGCTCGATGATCGTGCCGGTGGACAGGGCGCCGCCCGCGCACATGGTGATGAGCGCGGTGCTCTGGTCGGTGCGCTCCAGCTCATGCAGCGCGGTGGTGATCAGCCGGCTGCCGGTGCTGCCCACCGGGTGGCCCAACGCGATGGCCCCGCCGTTGACGTTGACCCGCGCCATGTCGGGCTCGTGCACCCGCGCCCACGACAGCACAACGGACGCGAACGCCTCGTTGATCTCGACGAGGTCGATGTCACCCATCTTCATGCCGGCCTTCTCCAGCACCTTGGCCGTCGACTGCACCGGGCCGTCCAGGTGGTAGTAGGGCTCGGCGCCGACCAGCGCCTGGCTGACGATGCGTGCCCGCGGACGCAGCCCGAGAGCCTTGGCCTTGTCCTCGTCCATCCACAGCACGGCCGCGGCCCCGTCGGAGATCTGCGAGGACGTTCCCGCGGTGTGAAACCCGCCCTCGATGACCGGCTTGAGCGCGGAAAGGCCCGAGAGCGTGGTTTCGCGCAAGCCCTGGTCGCGGGAGATGGTGACCCGCTCCGAGGTCGGTTGCTTGTTCTCGTCCAGCGCCGGCGCCTCGATCGGCGAGATCTCGCGATCGAAACGGCCCTCCTCCCACGCCTGCTTGGCCTTGGCCTGGGACTGGTACCCGAACTCGTCGAGGTCGTCGCGGGTGATGCCACGCCGCTTGGCGATCCGCTCGGCCGCGGTGAACTGGTCGGGCAGGTCGATGTCCCACGACGCGGGCCGCAGGATGCTGCGGTCGGGGCCCGCATTGGCGCCGAGGCCGACGCGGCTCATGGCCTCGATGCCGCACGCGATACCGACGTCGATGGCGCCCGCCGCGATCAGGCCGGCGATCAGGCCGTTGGCCTGCTGGCTGCTGCCGCACTGGCAGTCCACGGTCGTGGCGCCGACGTGGTCCGGCAGCCCGGCGACCAGCCAGCTAACCCTGGTGATGTTGTTGGACTGCTCGCCGAACTGCGTCACGCAGCCGCCGATCACCTGTTCGACATCGCCCGCGTCGATGCCGGCCTTCTCCACTAGTGCCTTCTGCACCGCACCGAGAAGCTCGGTGGCGTGCAGTCCTGACAGCCAGCCGTTCCGCTTGCCGATCGGGCTGCGGGTGGCTTCGACGATTACCGGGTTACCCATTCCGTCAGGCTAGAACACGTTTCATTACTCTGACAAGCGAGGATGATGACCTGCCTTTTATCTGCCTAGGAGCCGTGTTTTACTGGCACTAGAACACGTTGCAATTGAGGAGCGCACACATCATGGCACCCCCCAACATTCCCGCCGACTTCGACTTCCTGGACCCCGACGTCAACCTCGCGGGCTTGCCCGTGGAGGAACTCGCCTTGCTGCGCAAGGCGGAACCGATCCACTGGGTCGACATCCCGAACGGCGCGGGCGGGTTCGAGGACCACGGCTATTGGATCGTCACCAAGCACGCCGACGTCAAGGAGGTGTCGAAACGCAGCGACATCTTCTCCAGCTGGATGAACGGCGCCATCCCGACCTGGCCGCCGGAGATGAAGCGCGAGCAGGTCGAACTGCAGCGCAGCGTCATGCTCAACATGGACGCGCCGCACCACACGCGGCTGCGCAAGATCATCTCCCGCGGGTTCACGCCGCGGGCCATCGGGCGGCTGGAAGCCGAACTGGCCCAGCGCGCCCAGAACATCGCCAAGACGGCCGCGGCCGAGGGCACCGGCGACTTCGTCGAGCAGGTCTCGTGCGAGCTGCCGCTGCAGGCCATCGCCGGCCTGCTCGGCGTCCCGCAGGAGGATCGCGACAAGCTGTTCCGCTGGTCCAACGAGATGACCGGCGGCACCGACCCCGAGTACGCCCACGTCGATCCGGCCCAGTCGTCCATGGAGCTGATCACGTACGCGATGGCCATGGCGGAGGAGCGGGGCAAGAACCCCACCGACGACATCGTCACCACGCTCGTCCAGGCCGACATCGAGGGTGAAAAGCTCTCCGATGACGAGTTCGGTTTCTTCGTGGTCATGCTCGCCGTCGCGGGCAACGAGACCACGCGGAACTCGATCACCCACGGCATGATCGCCATGGCGAACAACCCCGATCAATGGGAGCTCTTCAAGAAGGAGCGCCCGTCGACCACCGCCGACGAGATCATCCGGTGGGCCACCCCGGTATCGGCCTTCCAGCGCACCGCCAGCGAGGACACCGAGCTGGCCGGCGTGCAGATCAAGAAGGGCCAGCGTGTGGTGATGTCCTACCGTTCGGCCAATTTCGACGAAGAGGTCTTCGAGGACCCGCACACCTTCAACATCCTGCGCGACCCGAACCCCCACGTCGGTTTCGGCGGAACGGGTGCGCACTACTGCATCGGCGCGAACCTGGCGCGCATGACCATCAACCTGATCTTCAACGCTGTCGCCGACCACATGCCGGACCTCAAGCCGATCGGCGAGCCCGAGCGGCTGCGGTCGGGCTGGCTCAACGGGATCAAGCACTGGCAGGTCGACTACGCCGGAACCGCGCGGTGACGTCCTGATGGACTTCAACCTGACCGCGACGCAACAGGCCGTCGCCGACGTGGTGACCTCGGTGCTGGGCCGGGACCTGAGCTGGGACGCGTTGGTCAGTGGGGGCGTGACCGCGCTGCCGGTGCCCGAGCGGCTCGGCGGCGACGGCGTGGGGCTGCCCGAGGTCGCCACGGTGCTGACCGAGGCGGGCCGCCACGGCGCCATCACGCCCGCGCTGGCCACGCTCGGCTTCGGTGTGGTGCCGCTGCTCGACCTGGCATCCGAGGAGCAGCAGGACCGTTTCCTGGCCGGCGTCACCAAGGGCGGCGTGCTGACGGCCGCCCTGAACGAGCCCGGCACCGCGCTGCCCGACCGGCCGTCGACCACCTTCGCCGGCGGGCGGCTGTCGGGTACCAAGGTCGGCGTCGGCTATGCCGCACAAGCGGATTGGATGACCGTCACCGCGGACAGCGCGGTCGTCGTCGTGTCGCCCAAGGCCGACGGCGTGCAGTTGGTCCAGACCCCGACGTCGAGCGGCGCCGAAGAATACACGGTGACGTTCGCCGACGTCGCCGTCGGCGACTCTGACGTCCTGGCTGGCGCCACGGCGTCTCGAGTCAACCAGCTGGCGCTGGCGGCCATCGGCGCCTACGCCGACGGGTTGGTGGCCGGGGCGCTGCGCCTCACCGCGGACTACGTGGCCAACCGCAAGCAGTTCGGCAAGCCACTGTCGACGTTCCAGACCGTCGCGGCCCAGCTCGCCGAGGTGTACATCGCCTCGCGCACCATCGATTTGGCGGCGAAGTCGGTCGCGTGGCGGCTGTCGGAAGGCCGGGACGCCGACGATGATCTGGATGTCCTCGGGTACTGGATCGCCTCGCAGGCTGCGCCGGTGATGCAGCTCTGCCACCACCTGCACGGCGGCATGGGGATGGACATCACCTATCCGATGCACCGGTACTATTCCACGATCAAAGACCTGACCCGGCTGCTGGGTGGGCCTTCTCATCGTCTCGACCTGGTGGGAGCGCAATGTTCATAGACCTGACTCCAGAGCAGCGCCAGCTGCAGGCGGAACTACGCGAATACTTCTCGAACCTCATCTCGTCCGACGAGATGAAGGCGATGGAGCAGGACCGTCACAACGAGGCCTACCGCGCCGTGATCCGGCGGATGGGCAAGGACCGCAAGCTCGGGGTCGGGTGGCCAAAGGAGTTCGGCGGCTTGGGCTTCGGGCCGATCGAGCAGTCGATTTTCGTCAACGAGGCGCATCGGGCCGACGTGCCACTGCCCGCCGTGACGTTGCAGACCGTCGGCCCGACTCTGCAACAGTTCGGCAGCGAGCTGCAGAAGAAGAAGTTCCTGCCGGCGATCCTGGCGGGTGAGGTTCACTTCGCGATCGGTTACAGCGAGCCCGAGGCGGGGACCGACCTGGCTTCGCTGCGCACCACCGCCGTGCGCCACGGTGACGAGTACATCGTCAACGGCCAGAAGATGTGGACCACCGGCGGACACGACGCGGACTACATCTGGCTGGCCTGCCGCACGGACCCGGAAGCGGTGAAACACAAGGGCATCTCGATCCTGATCGTCGACACCAAGGACCCGGGCTACTCGTGGACGCCCGTCATCCTGTCCGACGGCGCCCACCACACCAACGCGACCTACTACAACGACGTGCGGGTGCCCGCCGACATGCTGGTCGGCGAGGAGAACGGCGGGTGGAAACTGATCACCACCCAGCTCAACAACGAACGGGTCATGCTGGGCCCCGCCGGTCGCATCGCCGGGATCTACGACCGGGTGCACGCCTGGGCGTCCAAGCCGGGTGCGGACGGGGTCACGCCGATCGACCACGCCGACGTCAAGCGCGCGCTCGGCGAGATCCACGCGACGTGGCGGATCAACGAGCTGCTGAACTGGCAGGTGGCCGCCGCGGGCGAGGATATCAATGTGGCCGACGCCGCGTCGACGAAAGTCTTTGGCACTGAGCGCATCCAGCGCATCGGCCGACTGGCCGAGGAGATCGTCGGCAAGTACGGCAACCCCGCCGAGGCGGAGACCGCCGAGCTGCTCAACTGGCTGGACTCGCAAACCAAGCGGAACCTGGTGATCACCTTCGGTGGAGGCGTGAACGAAGTCATGCGAGAGATGATCGCGGCCGCCGGCCTCAAAGTGCCCAGGGTTCCCCGGTGACCGACATCCAGGACGCCGTTGCGGAGATCAAGGCGGCCGGCGGCCCGAAGCCGCGCGCCGGCCGCGACCCGGTCAACCAGCCGATGATCAACAACTGGGTGGAGGCCATCGGCGACAACAACCCGATCTACGTCGACGAGGCCGCGGCCCGCGCCGTCGGGCACCCGGGAATCGTGGCCCCGCCGGCCATGATTCAGGTGTGGACCATGTTCGGCCTGGGCGGAGAACGTCCGAAGGACGACCCGATGGGCCCCATCATGCAGTTGTTCGACGACGCGGGCTACATCGGCGTCGTCGCCACCAACTGCGAACAGACCTACCACCGCTACCTGCAGCCCGGTGAGCACGTCAGCATCACCTCCGAGATGGGCGACGTGGTCGGCCCCAAGCAGACCGGCCTGGGCGAGGGCTACTTCATCAACCAGCACATCATCTGGCGGGTGGGCGACGAGGACGTCGCCGAGATGAATTGGCGCATCCTCAAGTTCAAACCGCGCGAGTCGGAGGCCGCGCCGTCCTCGGTGCCCGCGGACCTGGATCCCGACGCGATGATGAGGCCCGCGTCGTCGCGCGACACGGCCTTCTTCTGGGAGGGCGTCAAGGCGCACGAGCTGAGGATCCAGCGCCGGCCCGACGGCAGCCTGCAGCACCCCCCGGTGCCGGCGGTATGGCAGGACAAAGCCGCCCCGATCGACTACGTGGTGGCTTCCGGCAAGGGCACGGTGTTCAGTTTCGTCGTGCACCATGCACCGAAGGTGCCGGGCCGCACGCTGCCGTTCGTGATTGCGTTGGTCGAGCTCGACGAGGGCGTGCGAATGCTGGGCGAGCTGCGCGGGGTCGACCCCGCCGCCGTGGAGATTGGAATGCCAGTGCGCGCAACCTATATCGACTTTCCGTCGGGCGACACCGGCCCGGAGTGGACACTGTATGCCTGGGAGCCCGAGGCATGAGCGCACCGGCCATCGAAGTCGGCACCGTGTTGCCCGAGCTGCAGCTGCACGGCGATCCGACCTTCATCATCTCGACGGCCCTGGCCACCCGTGACTTCCAGGACGTGCACCACGACCGGGATCTGGCGCAGGCCAAAGGGTCGAAGGACATCTTCGTCAACATCTTGACCGACACGGGGCTGGTGCAGCGCTACGTCACTGACTGGGCCGGCCCGTCCGCGCTTATCAAGTCGATCGGGCTGCGGCTCGGGGTGCCGTGGTACGCCTACGACACGGTCACCTTCTCCGGCGAGGTGACCGCCGTGGACGACGGCCTGATCACGGTGAAGGTGTTCGGGCGCAACAGCCTCGGCGACCACGTGATCGCGACGGTGACGCTGACGATGGGGGACTCCTAGATGTCAGCGGGCTTACTGAGTGGCCGGGCCGCGATCGTCGGCATCGGCGCCACCGAATTCTCTAAGGACTCGGGCCGCAGCGAGCTGCGGCTCGCGGCCGAGGCCGTCTTGGACGCGTTGGACGACGCCGGTCTGACCCCGGCGGACGTCGACGGGCTGACCACCTTCACGATGGACACCAACAACGAGACGGCGGTGGCGCGGGCCGTCGGCATCGGTGACCTGAAGTTCTTCTCGCAGATCGGCTACGGCGGCGGCGCCGCCTGCGCGACCGTTCAGCAGGCCGCGATCGCCGTCGCCACCGGGGTGGCCGACGTCGTGGTGGCGTACCGGGCGTTCAACGAACGCTCGGGCATGCGGTTTGGTCAGGTGCAGACCCGGCTGGCGGGCGACGCACGCGCACAGGCGGATTCGACCGCTGCGGACAACTCGTTCTCCTACCCGCACGGGCTCTCGACCCCGGCCGCGCAGGTCGCCATGATCGCGCGGCGCTACATGCACCTGTCCGGTGCGACCAGCCGCGACTTCGGTGCGATCTCGGTGGCCGACCGAAAGCACGCCGCCAAGAACCCGAAGGCCTACTTCTACGAGAAGCCGATAACCATTGACGATCACCAGAATTCGCGGTGGATCGCCGAGCCGCTGCGGCTGCTGGACTGCTGCCAGGAGACCGACGGCGCGGTCGCGATCGTGGTGACCTCGGTGGAACGCGCGCGGGACCTCAAGCAGCGGCCGGCCGTCATCGAGGCGGCGTCGCAGGGCTCGAGCCCCGACCAGTACACGATGGTCAGCTATTACCGACCGGAACTGGGCCTGCCCGAGATGGGCGTGGTGGGACAGCAGCTGTGGCAGCAGTCCGGCCTGAAGCCATCCGACATCCAGACCGCCATCCTGTACGACCACTTCACGCCCTTCACGCTGATCCAGTTGGAGGAGTTGGGATTCTGCGGTCGCGGCGAGGCGAAGGACTTCATCGCCGACGGTGCGATCGAGATCGGTGGGCGGCTTCCCATCAACACGCACGGCGGCCAACTCGGCGAGGCGTACATCCACGGCATGAACGGGATCGCCGAGGGTGTGCGGCAGCTGCGCGGCACCTCGGTTAACCCGGTACCCGACGTCGAGCACGTTCTGGTCACCGCGGGCACCGGCGTCCCCACCTCGGGTCTGATCCTCGGCTAGGGCCACGGCCCTTCCCCTTCGCGGCCCGACGAGTGTGAAGATAGTTTCACAGTGGACGACCAGCGTGAAACTAACTTCACGCTCGACGAGTGAAGTGACGCTGCGAGTGACACATGCGACGCTGCCGTCGTGGGTGAGCCCTTCCTTGGCAGTGAGGCCGTTGCTCGCGGCGCCTTGACCAGAGGGCAGCTCTGCACTGGTTATCTCCGACTGTTCCGAGATGTGTACGTCGTCCGCGATTCGGACATCACTGCCGCGCTTCGCGCGAGGGCCGGTTGGTTGTGGACCGGGCGCCAGGGCGTGGTCGCCGGGTTCTCCGCGGCAGCGCTGCACCGTAGCAAATGGGTCGATGGCACCACCGTGGTGGACCTCATTCACGACAACCGCCATCGTCAGGCCGGGATCAGGGTCCACGGGGACCGGATCGAGGACGATGAGGTTGCCGTCATCGGCGGGATCCCGGGGACGTCGGTGGCCAGGACGGCGCTGGACCTCGGTTGCTGGGATCCGACTACCGCGGCAGTTGCCGGCATCGACGCTCTGGCTCGCGAAACGCGAATCAAGCCGGCGGATGTCGAGCTGCTTGCGGATAGGTACCCGGGCCGCCGAGGCATCGTTCGGGCGAGGGAGGCGATAGCGCTCTTCGACAGTGGTGCACAGTCTCCCAAGGAGTCTTGGCTACGCGTCGTGCTAGTCCAAGCGGGGCTGCCGAGGCCACAAACCCAGATTCCGGTGCGCGACGAATTTGGCAGCGTGATCGCGTATCTGGACATGGGTTGGGAAGAGGTGAAAGTCGCGGTGGAGTACGACGGCGAACAACACCGCAACGATCGTCGGCAATACACCTGGGACGTCCGGCGATTGGAGACGCTCGAGCGTCTCGGGTGGATCGTCGTAAGGGTGGTCACCGGCGACCGGCCGGCCGACATCATCAGCCGAGTGCGCGCGGCTCGTGCCCGTCGAGCGTGAAACTAGTTTCACGCTCGACGCCGAATGTGAAGCTGACTTCACGCTCGGCCCGAGCTGGGCGCTCAGCCAAACGAACCTACGCGGGCACGAGTTCGACGCCCGACAGCACCACAGCGTTGTCGCGCGAGGGCGCGACAACGCTGGCTAGCAGCCGCCCGTCTTCCTTCCAGATGCCGACGTTGAGGGTCTCACCGGGGAACGCCACACCGGCGAAGCGCGCGCCGTAGGCGGCCACCGCCCCGGCGTCGCCGTCCAACATCGTGTCCACGATGGCTTTGCAGGTCATGCCGTACGTGCACAGGCCGTGCAGGATGGGCCGCGGAAAGCCGTTCGCCGCAGCGAATTCCGGGTCGGAATGCAGCGGGTTGCGATCGCCGCAGAGCCGGTACAGCAGCGCCTGCTGCGGCAGGATCGGCACCGCGACCTCCACATCGGGGGCGCGGTCGGGCGCGGCGTCCGAGGAGGACGGTCCGCGCTCCCCACCGAAACCGCCCTCGCCGCGGGCGAAGATGGACCGCCGCTGCGTCCACAGCAGCGTGCCGTCGGGCGCGCTGACCGTCGTCTCGCTCCAGATCACCGCGGCCTTGCCCTTGTCCCAGATGTCGGTGAAGCGGGTGACAGCGCGGGCGGATCCCGAGGGCGGTAGCGGCCCGGGCACCTCCACCCGCTCGCTGGCGTGCAGCACCTTGCCCAGCTCGATGTCGATGCCGGGGAATTGTACGGTCGGCGGCTTGGTCATGTGGAACGAGGCCGCGACGTTGCCGAACGTCGGCAGGACCTGCGGTGTGTCGTCGACGAGGTAGCGCAGTTCGCGCGGGTCCATCGGATCCCCGCCGGCGCCCAGGGCCAAGTGGTAGAGCTGCACATCGCTGCTCGTCCAAGCGAAGTCGATGGGGTCCAGCTCGGCCGCAAGTGCGACGTCTACATCAATGGGCATGTCAGCCTTCCCCCGCTATGTGCAGTGCGGCCAGGTAGCCGAACGTCATGGCCGGGCCAATCGTGCCGCCCGGACCGGGATAGGTGTGTCCCATCACCGGGGCGCTGACATTGCCTGCGGCGTAAAGGCCTTCGATGATGGTGCCGTCGTCGCGGAGCGCGCGACCGTGGACGTCGGTGCGGACACCGCCCTTGGTGCCCAGGTCGCCCGGCACCATCTTGGCGGCGTAGTACGGCGCGTGCGTGAGTTCGCCGAGGTTCGGGTTCGGCTTGTTAGTCGGGTCGCCGTAGTAGCGGTCATACGCGCTCTCACCGCGGTGGTAGTCCTCGTCGACGCCCGACCTGGCGAAGCCGTTGAAGCGCGCCACCGTCGCGGTGAACTCGGCGACCGGAAGGCCGGCCTTCTGGGCCAGCTCCTCGAGAGTGTCGGCCTGGATGATGACTCCGGACTCCAGCCACTTGCGTGGAATGCGTTGTCCAGGCTGCAATCCTGCGAAGATGTAGCGGTCCCGGTACTGCTGGTCGAACACCAGCCACGCCGGGATGTTCTCGCCCGGCCCGGGGCCCTGGCCGTATTCCCCGCCGTACATGTGGTGGCAGGCCTCGACATAGGGCATGGACTCGTTCATGAACCGCTTGCCCGACATGTTGACGATGATCGATCCCGGCGAATTGCGTTCCGACAACGCGAACCACGGCGCGCCCACCAGCGGCACGGTGGGGCCCCACCAGGCGTCTTCCATCAGTTCCAGTGCGGCGCCCAGCTTTTCGGCGGCGACGATGCCGTCGCCGGTGTTGGCCTTGGCGCCCACTGTCCACTCGGTCGTGATCGGCGCGCGCTGGTACTTCACCCGCATCTGCTCGTTGTGCTCGAACCCGCCGGAGGCGAGGATCACGCCGCGCCGGGCCCGGATCAGCCGCGGCTCCGCGGATTCCGATGCGCCCGTGTCCCGAACATAGACGCCGCGCACCACGCCGTCCTCGACGTAGAGGTCGGTGAGCGCGGTGTTCAGCACTACCGGAACGCCGGCGCGTTGCAGCCCGATGCGCAGGGGACCGATCAACGCGCGGCCCATGCCCACCAGGTTCTTGCCGGTCACCTTCGCCCACATCGTGCGGCCGCCGACCTTCAGGCTGCGCAGCACGCCCCGCGGGTGTCGCTTCAGCTGGTTTAGCCGCACGTAGTCCTGCTGCATCACAACGACATTGAGCGGGACCTTGCCGTACGCGGGCTCCAACCCGGGCATGTCGGCGCCCAGCTTGCGGGCGTCGAACGGCTTCGGCTCGATCGAGCGGCCCTCGGCGCGGCCGCCCGGTGCCTCGGGGTAATAGTCCGAGTAGCGCGGAACCCAGCACATTTTCAGCGGGGTGTGCTTCAGCACGAACGACAGCATTTCGGGCCCGCGGTCGAGGTAGGTGTCAATGCGTTCCGGTTCGACGATGTTGCCGATGATGCCGTGCAGGTAGGTCCGGGCCGCCTCCGGACTGTCCCGGACGCCGTCGCGCTTGAGGACCTCGTTATTGGGGATCCAGACGCCGCCGCCCGACCGGGCGGTGGAGCCGCCGAAGTGGGCAGCCTTCTCTACGATTATAGTGGAGAGGCCGTTGTGGGCGGCGGTGAGGGCAGCCACCATGCCGGCTCCGCCGCTACCGACCACGACGACGTCGAGCTCCTGTGCTGTCATGTAGAACACGTTATAGAATTGCCCGGGCCGGGCGCTACTGGGCCGGTCACACGAACGAGGAGACGTCTACAGATGCTCAGTCTTGCGACGCGAGACGAGCTTGCTGCCGAACTGGCGCAGGCCGAGCGGAGCCGCGAGCCGATCGCCCCGCTGACCGCCGTCCACCCCGACATCGACGTCGTCGACGCGTACGAGATCCAGCTCATCAACATCCGTCAACGGGTCGCCGAGGGCGCCCGCGTGCTGGGGCACAAGGTGGGGCTGTCGTCGAAGGCGATCCAGCAGATGATGGGGGTCGACGAGCCCGACTATGGGCATTTGCTGGACGAGATGCAGTTGTTCGAAGACACCCCCGTCAAGGCGAACCGCTACCTGTGGCCGCGGGTGGAGGTCGAGGTGGGTTTCCTGCTGAACGCCGACCTGCCCGGGGCCGACTGCACCGAGGAGGATGTGCTGGCCGGCACCGAGGCGCTGGTGCCCTCGATCGAGTTGATCGACACCCGGATCACCGATTGGAAGATCGAGTTGTGCGACACCATCGCCGACAACGCCTCCTCGGCGGGCTTCGTGCTGGGTAAGGCCCGTGTCTCGCCGCGCGAGGTCGACGTCAAGGGCATCGATGCGGTGCTGCACTGCAACGGTGAGGTGGTCGCCAAGGGCCGCACCGACGCGGTGCTGGGCAACCCGGTCACCGCGGTGGCCTGGCTAGCGCGCAAGGTGGAGGGCTTCGGCGTGCGGTTGCGCAAAGGGGACCTGGTGTTGCCGGGGTCGTGCACGCGCGCGATCGATGCGCACGCCGGTGACGAGTTTGTGGCCGACTTCACCGGCCTGGGCTCAGTTCGTTTGTCGTTCGAATAGTCTCGAATTAAATCGTCGGACTTAAATATCGAGAGCTTCGCGAAGGAGCGTCATGCCGGCTAAGGCGAGTGTGGCCATTGTCGGGTCGGGAAACATCAGCACTGACCTGCTGTACAAGCTGTTGCGGTCGGAGTGGTTGGAGCCGCGGTGGATGGTGGGTATCGATCCCGAGAGCGAGGGTTTGGCCCGGGCCCGCAAGCTGGGTTTGGAGACCACCCATGAGGGGGTGGATTGGTTGTTGGCCCGGTCGGAGAAGCCTGATCTGGTGTTCGAGGCGACCAGTGCCTATGTGCACCGCGACGCGGCACCCAGGTATGCGGCGGCCGGTATTCGGGCGATCGATTTGACCCCGGCGGCGGTGGGCCCGGCGGTGATCCCGCCGGCGAACCTGCGCCAGCATTTGGACGCGCCGAACGTCAACATGATCACCTGCGGGGGGCAGGCGACCATCCCCATCGTCTACGCGGTGAGCCGTGTGGTGGAGGTGCCGTATGCCGAGATCGTGGCGTCGGTGGCCTCGGTGTCGGCGGGTCCGGGGACGCGGGCCAACATCGACGAGTTCACCAAAACCACCAGCAAGGGTGTGGAAACCATCGGCGGCGCCGCGCGCGGTAAGGCGATCATCATCTTGAACCCGGCCGATCCGCCGATGATCATGCGCGACACCATCTTCTGCGCGATCCCCGAGGACGCCGACCGCGACGCCATCGCGAAGTCCATTCATGATGTGGTGGCCGAGGTGCAGACCTATGTGCCGGGCTATCGGCTGCTCAACGAGCCGCAGTTCGACGAGCCGTCGCTGCACTCCGGTGGGCAGGCCGTGGTGACGACGTTCGTCGAGGTCGAGGGCGCCGGCGATTACCTGCCCCCGTATGCGGGCAACCTGGACATCATGACCGCCGCGGCGACCAAGGTCGGCGAGGAGATCGCCAAGGAATCCTTGGCGGCGGCCGCTGGAGGAGCGCAGGCATGAGCACTCAGGAGATTTTCTTCAACCCGATCTGGGATGTCCGGCTGACCGACACGTCGCTGCGCGACGGCTCGCACCACAAGCGCCACCAGTTCACCAAAGACGAGGTGGGCGCCATCGTGGCCGCGCTGGACGCCGCGGGGGTGCCGGTCATCGAGGTGACTCACGGCGACGGGCTGGGCGGGTCGAGCTTTAACTACGGGTTTTCCAAGACCCCCGAGCAGGAGCTGATCAAGCTCGCGGCCGAGACGGCCAAAGAGGCCAAGATCGCCTTTTTGATGCTGCCCGGGGTGGGCACCAAGGAGGACATTAAGGAGGCCCAGAACAACGGCGGCTCGATCTGCCGGATCGCCACCCACTGCACCGAGGCCGACGTGTCCATCCAGCACTTCGGGCTGGCCCGCGAACTCGGCCTGGAAACCGTCGGGTTCTTGATGATGTCCCACACCATCTCCCCGGAGAAACTCGCGGCCCAGGCCCGGATCATGGCCGATGCCGGCTGCCAATGCGTCTACGTGGTCGACTCGGCCGGCGCCCTGGTCCTCGAAGGGGTGCGCGACCGGGTGGCCGCGCTGGTCGCCGAACTCGGCGACGACGCCCAGGTGGGCTTCCACGGCCACGAAAACCTCGGCCTCGGGGTGGCCAACTCGGTGGAGGCCGTGCGCGCGGGCGCCAAGCAGATCGACGGCTCGTGTCGGCGGTTCGGCGCCGGGGCGGGCAACGCCCCCGTCGAGGCGCTGATCGGGGTGGTCGACAAGATCGGCGTCAAAACCGGCATCGACTTCTTCGACATCGCTGATGCCGCCGAAGAGGTCGTCGCCCCGGCCATGCCCGCCGAATGCCTACTCGACCGCAACGCCCTGATCATGGGCTACTCCGGGGTCTACTCCAGCTTCCTCAAACACGCCATCCGCCAATCCGAACGCTACGGCGTACCCGCCCACCAACTCCTCCACCGCGCCGGCCAACGCAAACTCATCGGCGGCCAAGAAGACCAACTCATCGACATCGCACTCGAAATCAAACGCGAGCAAGAAAGCGGTACGGCCGCCGCCACATAGCCACCCTTGAAGCGCACAGGTGACGCAAAGGAACCGGGAGTAGCCTGGCGCGCATGAGCACATCCAACACAGTCGGCGCCCGTCGCAGCGGGCTGTACGGCCTGCTCGCCGGGGGGCTATTAACCGTTACCGCCGCCGCGGTGATCGCGGTGCCTTTGGCGGGCACAGCCGGCGCGGCTCCGCAGTGCAATCAGACCGTCGGCAATTCGATCGACTCGTACCTGAAGCAGCATCCCGCGCTCCACCAGCAGTTGCAGGCGAAGTCACAGGCCGAGGGCGGCAACGGCAACGTCATGGACTACCTGAATCGGCATCCGGACGTCCGGCAGCACCTGATCGACCTGTCGCAGCAGTGTGCGCCCTAGTGAGTCGGCCTCGTCGGTGAACGCCGTGGCGGACGCGCGGGAACGTTCGCCATTGACGAAAAAGTAGAACACGTTCTAGCGTCTATGCGTGTTCACAGATCCCCTCACCGCCGCGATCGCCGAAGCCGAGAAGCTCGTCGCCGACGCGCCGTTCATCGAGACCGAAGCCGACCTGCTCGAAGGGCTGCAGTATCTGGCCGGCTGCGTCTCGGCCTGCATACACCTCGCCGTCGATTACGACCGCGACCATCCGTTCCTGCAGTCGGGCACCGGGCCGTTCACCAAGATGGGCCTGGACAACCCCGACACCCTGTACTTCGGCGCTCGGGTGCACGCCAACCACGAGTACGTCGTCACCGGCCGGCGCGGGACCACGACCGACCTGAGCTTCCAGCTGCTCGGCGGCGAGTACACCGACGACTTCGTGCCCGTCAGCCAGGCCGCGTTCGACGACCGGGAACTCGAGATCGCCCCCGACGGCAGCTTCGAGTGGCGGGTGACACCCACCAGCCCCGGGCAGTTGGTGATCCGGGAGGTGTACGGCGACTGGGCGGCGCAGCGCGGCACGCTGGCCATCGCGCGGACGGACACCGCGGGGACCGCACCGCCACCGTTGACTCGCGCGTTAATCGAAAAGCGTTATGCCACAGCGGGAAAGCAGCTCGTCCAGCGGGTGAAAACCTGGCTGCAATTCCCGCAATGGTTCTATCTCGACCTTCCGGTCAATACCCTGACGGCGCCACGCCTGACCCCTGGTGGACTGGCCACCCAGTACTCGTCGGTCGGGCACTTCGACCTGCGACCGGATCAAGCGATGGTGATCACCATTCCGGTCTCCGACGCGCCCTACCTCGGCTTCCAGCTTGGCAGCCTGTGGTACATCTCGCTGGACTACATCAACCACCAGACCTCCCTGAACAACACTCAGGCGCAGGCGGATCCGGACGGCAAGGTACGCATCGTGGTCGCCGACCAGAATCCGGGCGTGACCAACTGGGTCGAGACCCTGAACCACCGGCGCGGTTTCCTGCAGTTCCGCTGGCAGCGCGTGTCGCGTGAGCTCTCCGAGGCCGACGGTCCCACCGTCGAGCTCGTCGACCTCGACAAGGTAGCCGCTGCGTTGCCGTATTTCGAACACAACAAGATCTCCGAGGACGACTGGCGCGCCCGAATTGTGCTGCGCCAAGAACAAATTCAGGCAAGGATGCTGGGATGACGAAGCTGCTCGATGGCAAGGTAGTGGTGATCAGCGGCGTCGGCCCCGGTCTGGGCACGACGCTGGCGCACCGGTGTACTCGAGAGGGGGCCGACCTGGTGCTGGCCGCCCGCACGCCGGAGCGTCTCGATGACGTCGCCAAGCAGATCGCCGACCTCGGCGGCCGGGCGACGACGGTGCGCACCGACATCACCGAAGACGAACAGGTGAGCAACCTCGTCGACGCCACGATGGAGGCCTACGGCAAGGTCGACGTGCTGATCAACAACGCGTTCCGGGTGCCGTCGCTGAAACCATTCTCGGGCACCAGCTTTCAGCACATCCGCGACGCGATCGAACTCAGCGCGCTGGGCGCACTGCGGCTGATCCAGGGCTTCACGCCGGCGCTGGCCGAGTCGAAGGGCTCGATCGTCAACGTCAACTCCATGGTGCTCCGGCATTCGCAGGCGAAGTACGGCGCCTACAAGATGGCGAAGTCCGCGCTGCTGGCCATGTCACATTCGTTGGCGACCGAACTGGGCGAGCAGGGGATCCGGGTCAATTCCGTTGCGCCCGGATATATCTGGGGTGACACTCTGCAGGGCTACTTCAACCACCAGGCCGGCAAGTACGGCACCACGGCCGAGCAGATCTACGCCGCCACCGCGGCGAACTCCGACCTGAAGCGCCTGCCCACCGAGGACGAGGTGGCCTCGGCGATCCTTTTCCTGGCCAGCGACCTGTCCAGCGGCATCACCGGGCAGACCTTGGACGTCAACTGCGGGGAGTACCACACCTAATGGCAGAGCGCACGGACGTCGGCACCGTTGAGGACATGCACGCGTCGGCCACCAAGCTCGTTGGGCTCGACGACTTCGGCGTCGACGACGACAACTACCGCGAGGCGCTGGGGGTGCTGCTGGAGTCCTACCGGCGCGACGCGGGCTTGACTCCGTTGGGCAGCAAGATGAATCGGTTCTTTCTGCGCGGAGCGCTGGTCGCCAGGCTATTCTCCGAGTCCGCATGGAAGCAGTACCCGCAGCACGCCGACGTCGCGATCGAACGGCCGATCTTCGTCACCGGATTGCCGCGCACCGGCACCACGATCTTGCACCGCCTGCTCGGCGCGGATCCGGTTCATCAGGGCCTGCACCTGTGGTTGGCCGAGTTCCCGCAACCGCGGCCGCCGCGCGACACCTGGGACTCAAATCCGTGGTACAGCCAGCTGAACGCGCAATTCAACCAGGCGCATGAGGAGAATCCGGACTACACCGGCCTGCACTTCATGGCAGCTTACGAACTGGAGGAGTGCTGGCAGTTACTGCGACAGTCGGTGCATTCGGTGTCCTACGAGACGCTGTCGCACCTGCCAACCTATTCGCAGTGGCTGTCGCGGCAGGACTGGACGCCGTCCTATCAGCGGCACCGCCGCAACCTGCAGCTGATCGGGCTCAACGACGTCGAAAAGCGTTGGGTTCTCAAAAATCCCAGCCACCTGTTCGCGCTGGACGCGTTGATGGCGACCTATCCTGACGCGATGGTGATCCAGACACACCGGCCGGTAGAAACGATCATGGCGTCGATGTGTTCGTTGGCGCAGCACACCGCCGAGGGCTGGTCGACGACCTTCTCCGGCGCCCAGATCGGTGCTGATGCAATGGAAACCTGGTCGCGTGGCCTACGGCAGTTCAATAGCGCACGCGCCAAGTACAACCCGGCTCAGTTCTACGATGTCGACTATCGCGATCTGATCGACGACCCGCTCAAAACGGTCGCCAACGTGTACGGTCACTTCGGCCTGACGCTGACCGATGAGGCCCGAAAGGCCATGGAGGACAGCCACGCCGAGAGTCAGACCGGTGCCCGAGCCCCGAAGCACAAGTACTCGCTGGCCGACTATGGGCTTACCGCGGACGAGGTCAAGGAGCGGTTCGCCGGGCTGTAGAGATCAGTCCTCTTCGGGTGCAGGCTCGCCCAGATACCCTTCGGCGACGGCATGCTCGATGCTGTCGCTCAATTTGGGACATGAGCGGGTGCGTGCGGTATCACCACCGGAGTTGCGCACCTCGGTGAAGTGCGCGCAGCGCTGCCATGCCTCAGTGTTCCACTGCACCGCGGTGTGGCCCGGGCCGAGCCTGCGCACGGTGACCGTGACATGGCAGAACCGGCAGTCCACCGGCAGCAGCCCCGAGCTGAGGTAGCGCTCCCGGTCGGCGCGGCTGGCCTCGGCAACGGCCGCGGCGCGTTGCGGATCATTGCTGAAATCCCGTGACTTCGACCATGATCCAGAGCCGCCGTCGCGGGCGGGCTTGTCGTCGTGATCGTGGCCGTCGCCGTGCAGCAACAACATCGACCGAGCGAGCCGATCGACGTCAGGAACTGCCGGCTGATCGTCGGGCATGGGCGTCAGTGCTGGTCCGCGGGAACGTCTTCGGTCTCTTTGGCCTTCAGGTTCTCTTCGACCTCGGCGTTCCAGTACTCGTTGGCGCGCGTGGTGTCCACTTCGATCTCGAAGCGTTCCACCATTTCCGGCTGGATGTCGGCGACATCGACATAGAACTGCTGATACCAGCGGCGCAACTGATAGACGGCGCCATCTTCTTCGACCAGCAGGGGGTTGTCGATGCGGGTCTTGTGCTTCCAGATCTCGACGTCCTGCAGGAACCCCTTGCTGACGCCTTCGGTGAACACCCGCGACAGCTTGTCGGTCATCGCTTCGTCCATGCCCTTGGGCTTTTCGACAATGACTCCCCACTGCAGCATGAAGGAGTTCTGCGTCACCGGGTAGTGGCAGTTGATCAGGATCGACTCGGCCTTGTAGCCCCCGTAGCTGTTGTGCAGCCAGTTGATCATGAACGACGGCCCGAAGTACGACGCCTCCGAGTCGAGGTGCGCTTCGCCGTAGGAGGTGCCTAGGTCGTTGACGTCCGGCCGGCCCACGTTGTGCAGGTACTGCGACGCGATGTGACCCTCGAAAACGTTCTTGAAGTAGGTGGGCAAACCGAAATGGATGTAGAAGAAGTGCGCCATGTCGGTGACGTTGTCGATGATGTCGCGGCAGTTCGACCCCTCGATGAGGATGCGGTTCCACCGCCATTCGGTCCACTCGTCGCTGGCCGCTTCGGGAATATCGGGAATCCGGACGGCGGGGTCCGGCGGATTCTGTTCGTGGTCATGCCAGACGAAGAGGAGGCCGCCGCGCACATCGGTCGTCCAGGAGCGGGTGCGCGCCGTCTTGGGCGTGCGCTTGGCGTACGGCACCAGCTTGCAGCGGCCGTCACCGCCCCAGCGCCAGTCGTGGAACGGGCAGGCCACCTCGTCGCCTTTGATGGTGCCCTCTGACAGGTCACCGCCCATGTGCCGGCAGTAGCCGTCCAGCACCTTCAGGTCCCCCTGAGAGTCGGCGAACACGACCAGCTTGGTGCCGAACGCCTCGACCGAGTGCGGCTTACCGTCCTGGAAGTCCTTCGCGACGCCCAGGCAGTGCCAGCCGCGCGCATACCTCGTCGGCAGCGCACCCGGGTCGATCTCCCGGATGCCGACCGCTTTGGTGTCGGTACTCACCTGTCACCTCCAAGTCGCGAGCCCTCTAACTAGAACACGTTACAGTTTTGCGGTGGGGGCGCGCAATGACGGCGAGTCTGGCTGGGCTTTCCCGACGGGCATGCGCGCGCGGGGTATATCTAGACGATGCCGCTGTTTGCTTTCGAGGGGCGGGCGCCGCGGGTCGATCCCACCGCGTTCGTGGCCCCCACCGCCACCCTGATCGGCGACGTTGTCGTCGAGGCCGGCGCCTCGGTGTGGTTCAACACCGTGCTACGCGGCGATTACGGGCCCATCGTGGTGCGGGAGGGCGCCAACGTGCAGGACGGGTCGGTGTTGCACGCGCCGCCCGGCATCCCGGTCGACATCGGCCCCGGCGCCACAGTGGCGCACATGTGTTGCATCCACGGGGTGCACGTAGGGTCCGAAGCTCTGATCGCCAACCATGCCACCGTCCTCGACGGCGCGGTGATCGGTGCGCGCAGCCTGATCGCGGCCCACTCGCTGGTGACTGCCGGCACGCAGATCCCGGCCGGGATGCTGGCGGTCGGCGCGCCGGCGCAGATCAAGGGCCCGGTTGCCGGAACGGGCGCGGAGATGTGGGTCAAGGTGAATCCGCAGGCGTATCGCGAACTGGCGCAGCGGCACCTGGCTGGGCTCGAGCCGCTCTAGACCTTTCGGGCCGACGCGGCCGCGCGGTCCATCTCCCAGTACGCGCGCAGGGCGGTCATCTTGCCCTCGTCGTTGGCCTTGTACGTGAAGACGCCTTCCGCGGTCACCTGGTAGTCGCCATGGGTGATGAGGATGTGCCCGACGTTGGCTTCCTCGTTGCCGCACTGATAGGTGCCGCGGAAGACGAACTCGATCCTGGTCGTGGGCGCAATGGCCTTGTCCCAGAACGCCGAGATCGCGTCGCGACCCCGATGGCCCTTACCCTCGGGGTCGAAGGCCGACGGCCCGATCGGGTCCTCCACGATGGCGTCGTCGGCGAACACCGCCAGCCACGCGTCTTTGTCCCTGGCGATGACCGCCTCGCGCGAGCGCCGGCCGGCCTCGTGCGCGGGGTGCTCAGCCATCGGCGCCGCTCTCCCCCGCAAGCGGGAGGTACCCCCACCTCATCGCTGCGTCCCACTCGCCGCTTCGCGGCTGGGGGTGCCCCCGCTGCATCGTCGCCGGCTGGTCACGCGCGAACTTTTTCCGGCGTGGGCTTGTCCGCGCCGACCACCCACATGGAGTAGTACTGCGAGCCGCCACCGTAGGCGTGCCCCAACGCCTTGCGCGCGTTGGGCACCTGGTGATCGCCACCCTTGCCCATCACCTGAATGGCCGCCTCGGCGAACCGGATCAGGCCCGAGGCGCCGATCGGATTCGACGACAACACACCGCCGGAGGGATTGACCGGAAGCCGTCCGCCGATCGCCGTCTCGCCGGCTTCGGTGAGCTTCCAGCCCTCGCCCTCGGGCGCAAAACCGAGGTTTTCCAACCACATCGGCTCGAACCACGAGAACGGCACGTAGATCTCGGCGGCGTCGATCTCGTCGATCGGGCTGGTGATCCCGGCCGCCTTCCACAGCGCGGCGGCCGCGTCCCGCCCGGCCTGCGGGCTGACCTGGTCACGGCCGGCGAACTGCAGCGGCTCGGTGCGCAGCGCGGTCGCGTGGATCCAGGCCACCGGTTGTCCCTGTGCCAGACGCGCTTCGGCCGCCTCTTCATTGCCGATCACGACCGCGGCGGCACCGTCGGACGACGGGCAGGTCTCGTCGTAGCGGATGGGGTCCCACAGCATCGGCGACTGCATCACCTTCTCGACGGTGATGTCGGGCTGGTGGAGATGGGCCAGCGGATTGCGGGCCCCGTTGAGCCGATCCTTGACGGCCACGATGGCGCCGATGTTCAACGGTGCGCCCGAACGGCGGATGTATGACCGCACGTGGGGTGCGAAATACCCGCCCGCGCCGGCGCCGACCGGTTTGATGAAGGGGACCGGAATCGACAACGCCCACATGGCGTTTGACTCCGACTGCTTCTCCCAGGCCATCGCCAGGACGCGCCGGTACTTCCCGGATTGCACGAGGCTGGCGGCCACCACCCCGGTGGACCCGCCGACCGAACCCGCGGTGTGCACCCGGATCAGCGGCTTGCCGGTGGCCCCCATGGCGTCCGCCATGAACAGCTCCGGCATCATGACGCCCTCGAAGAAATCAGGAGCCTTGCCGACGACGACGGCGTCGATGTCGTCGAAGGTGGAGCCGGAGTCGGCCAGCGCACGGTCGATCGCCTCGCGCACCAGGCCGTTCATCGAGACGTCTTGTCGCTTCGCGACGTACTTCGTTTGTCCGGTACCGAGTACCGCGGCGAGGTTGGGCCCTGCACCGGCCATCAGTTCTTTCCTTCCATGACCGCGACCAGGTTCTGTTGCAACGCGGGACCGCTGGTTGCGTGCGCGAGGACCCGCTCGGCTGACCCGTTCCAGATGTGTTGCGCCGCAAAGCCGATACGCTCGAGGCCGGCGACGAACATGGGGTTGGCGGCCAGCGCGCCGCCCGACGGATTGACCTTGGTCGGCCCCGGTATCCGGATGGCGTCGGCGATGATCAGGTGCTGGTGGGTGAAGGGCGCGCAGATCTCGGCGACGTCGAGCTTGTCGGTCCTGCCGCCCGTGGCCGCCTGAGCCGCAGCCTTGGTCGAGGCCGATTCGGTGAGGTCACGCGCGCCCAGCGACGGGCTTTCGATGCGGTGCTCGATTCCCGTGATCCAGGCGGGGTTTTCGCGAAGCTCTTTCGCCCGGTCGCCGGCCGCCAGCACGATGGCGGCGGCGCCGTCGGTGATCGGCGCGATGTCGTGGCGCCTCAGCGGTTCGGCGAAGAACGGCCTTTCGAGCAACTCCGCGACGCTGATCGAGCCCTCCACATTGTCGACCCGGCGGGCATTCGCGAAGGAATCGAAGGCGACACGCGCCATCTGCTCTTCGCTCCACTTCCCGGTGTCGAGCCCGATTCTGGCCTGCAGCCCCGCGATTGACACCGAGTCCGGCCACAGCGGCGCCACCGTGTACGGGTCGGTCTGCCGCGACAGGATCTGCCGCAGGATTCCGGCCGAGGATTTCCCGAAGCCGTACACCAGCGCGGTGTCGACCTCACCGGTCAGCAGCTTGATGTAGGCCTCGTAGAGGGCCCAGGCCGCGTCCATCTCGACGTGTGATTCGTTGATCGGCGGGACGGCGCCGATCGAGTCGATCGCCGAGATGAACGAAAACGCCCGCCCGGCAAGGTAGTCAGACGACCCCGAGCACCAGAAGCCGATGTCGGCCTTGGTGATTCCGAGGTCTTCGTAGAGCTCGGCGAAGCACGGCATCAACATCTCGACGCCATTGGTGGTGCCGTCGGTGCGGCGGACGTGTGGGGCGTGGGCGAAGCCGACGACCGCAACGTTGCGAGCGCTCATTTGATACGTAGGCCCTTTACAGGTGGTGCTTGTAGGTGTCGTAGTCGGCGTCGGGTTCCCCGGTCGGCCGGAAGTACTCGATGTTGTCGATGCCAAAGCCCCATTCCTCACGGGGTTTCCACACCGCCTCCACGCGCATGCCCATCCGCACCTCGTGCGCGTCGATATCCGCGACCAGATGCAAGAACGGGATGTCCGCCCCGTCGAGCAGCACGTAGGCCGCCACGTACGGCGGCTTGATGCGCTGGCCCTGGAACGGGATGTTGATGATCGCGAACGTCGTCACGGTGCCCTTGTCCGGCAACTCGACGAATTCGGTGGTGGGCTGGCCCGTGGCCGGGTCCGCGCCGTGCGGCGGGAAGTAGACCTTCCCTTTTTCGCCGGTGCGCGCGCCCAGCAGCTTGCCCTGTGCGATGGCGCGCAGGTAGGCGCTCTCCTCGTGGGAGGCGGTGTGCTGAATCGTCAGCGAGATCGGCGTGACGATCATGGTCACCGGGTCTCGTTCGCCCGCCGCCCGTTCCGACACGGGTTCGGCTTCCTCGCCGAGGGCGAAGTACGCGATGTCGGTGATGGCGCCCACCGGCTCGTCGACCCAGTGCACGTGCACCCGCGAACCGGTCTTGATGGCCTTGGGTTCGCCGGCATCCACGGCGTGCAGCAGCGGGGTGTCCGCGCCGTCGAGCTTGATCAGCGCCCAGGCGAACGGGCGGTCCAGCGGCTGGCCCGGCAACGGCTCCGGTTGCCATGTCCAGGACACGACGGTGCCGACGCTGGACACCGGTACCATCTCGCCCAGCGGCTCGTAGGTGACCGGGTCATATTCCGCCGGCGGTACGTGCACCCTGCCATCGGATCCGCGCACCCCGAGGATGTGGCGTTCACGCAGTGCGGTGAAGAACTTGCTTAGCGTGGGGCCGACCGAACGGGTGTAGTCGAAAGACAACGTCAGTGGCGCGGAGAGCGGTGGCTCAGGGTGATCCGTCAAGGTCGGGCTGCTCGAGCTGGCTGTCACGCCATCGAGTAGAACAGGTTCTAAGAACGGTTTCAACATCGGGTCGGCCGGAAGGGTTCAGTGACATGAAGCTGGGGTTGCAGCTCGGGTATTGGGGCGCTCAGCCGCCGGAGAATCACGCGGAGCTCGTCGCGGCGGCCGAGGACGCCGCGTTCGACGCGGTCTTCACCGCCGAGGCGTGGGGTTCGGACGCGTACACGCCGCTGGCGTGGCTGGGTGCGTCGACGCGCGCGCTCCGGCTGGGCACTTCGGTGATCCAGCTGTCCGCGCGCACCCCGACCGCGACCGCGATGGCCGCGCTCACGCTCGACCATCTGTCCGGGGGCCGGCACATCCTCGGGCTCGGCGTCTCCGGCCCGCAGGTGGTGGAGGGGTGGTACGGGCGCCCGTTCCCCAAGCCGCTGGCCCGCACCCGCGAATACATCGACATCATGCGGCAGGTGTGGGCGCGGGAAAAGCCGGTGACCAGCGACGGGCCGCACTACCCGCTGCCGCTGACCGGGGAGGGGACGACGGGTCTGGGCAAGGCGCTCAAGCCCATCACCCACCCGTTGCGCCCCGACATCCCGATCATGCTGGGCGCCGAGGGGCCAAAGAATGTGGCGCTGGCCGCCGAGATCTGCGACGGCTGGCTGCCCATCTTCTACACGCCGCGGATGGCCGACACCTACAACGAATGGCTCGACGAGGGGTTCGCACGGCCCGGTGCGCGGCGCAGCCGCGAGGACTTCGAGATCTGCGCGACCGCGAACATCGTCATCACCGACGACCGCGCCGCCGCCTTCGCGGCCATGAAGCCCTACCTGGCCCTCTACATGGGCGGCATGGGCGCCGAGGACACCAACTTCCACGCCGACGTGTACCGCCGGATGGGCTACGCCGAGGTGGTCGACGACGTGACCAAGCTGTTCCGCAGCAACCAGAAGGACAAGGCCGCCTCGATCATCCCCGACGAGGTCGTCGACGACGCCGCGATCGTCGGCGACATCAACTACGTCCGTGAGCAGGTCAAGGTCTGGGAGGCCGCCGGCGTGACCATGATGGTGGTCAACGGACGCAACGAGGCGCAGATCAGGGAGCTCGCCACGCTGGTCTAGCCGATCCTTGCCAGAGGATTAGAACGCGTTCTAGATTGGCCGGATGACAGCCTCGCACCACACCATCGCGGGCACGGTACTCACGATGCCGGTGAAGATCCGCCAGGCAAATCAGCACATGGCGATGTTCTCGGTCGACGCCGATGCCGCGCAGCGGATGATCGACTACAGCGGGCTGCGGGTCTGCCGCTACCTTCCCGGCCGCGCGATCGTCGTCCTGATGCTGATGCACTACCTCGACGGCGACCTGGGCCGGTATCACGAGTTCGGCACCAGCGTGATGGTCAACCCACCCGGATCGACGGCAAGCGGACCCCGCGCCCTCCAGTCGGCCGGCGCCTTCATCCACCACCTTCCCGTCGACCAGGCGTTCACCCTGGAAGCGGGGACCAAGATCTGGGGCTACCCGAAGGTGATGGGTGACTTCACCGTTCGAGAGGGTCCTCAGTTCGGTTTCGATCTCAGCATCGACGGTCAATCGGTGATCGGCATGGATTTCCGTCGCGGGCTGCCGTTCCGGCTGACCCCGCGCCGGCAATCCCAGCGCACCTACTCCCACCGCGACGGAATCACCCGCGAAACCGCCTTCGAACACACCCTGGACGGAGTGCGCACTCGGTTCGGCGGCGTGAGCGTCCGACTCGGTGATCATCCGTACTCGAAAGAGCTTGCGGCGCTCGGCCTTCCAAAGCGTGCCCTGATGTCCAGCTCTGTCGACCACGTCCAAATGTCCTTCGGTGATGCCCAGGAGATCTCATGACCGCCAGCGAGTTGAAGACCAAACCCGACGTCGACCTCACCGACGGCACCTTCTACGCCGGTGACTCCCGGCCCGTCTACAAGTGGATGCGCGAGAACGAGCCGGTCTTCCGGGATCGCAACGGATTAGCCGCGGCCTCGACGTATCAGGCGGTGATCGACGCCGAGCGCAACCCCGAGCTGTTCTCCAACGCCGGCGGCATCCGCCCCGACCAGCCGGGGGTCGAGATGATGATCGAGATGGACGACCCGCAACACCTGTTGCGCCGCAAGCTCGTCAACTCCGGCTTCACCCGCAAGCGGGTGAAAGACCTGGAATCCAAGATCGTTTCGCTGTGCGACACGCTGATCGACGCGGTGTGTGAACGCGGCGAGTGTGACTTCGTCTGGGATCTGGCGGCGCCGCTGCCGATGGCCGTCATCGGTGACATGCTCGGCGTGCGGCCCGAAGAGCGCACGATGTTCCTCAAGTGGTCCGACGACCTGGTCGGCGCGTTGAGCAGCACCGCGGCCGAAGCGGACGTCCAGGTCACCATGGACGCCTTCGCGGCCTACAGCCAATACATGATGGGGATGATCGAGGCCCGCAAGTCCGAACCGACCGACGACCTGGTCAGCGTTCTGGTGCACGCTGAGGTGGAGGGCTCACGGCTCGAGGACCACCAGATCGTCACCGAGGTCCTGCTCTTGCTGATCGGCGGCGACGAGACCACCCGCCACACGCTGTCCGGCGGGACGCGCCAAGTTCTGCTGCACCCCGATCAGCACCGGCGCCTGGCGGCCGATCTGAGCCTGCTGCCCAACGCGATCGAAGAGATGCTCCGCTGGACCGCGCCCGTGAAGAACATGGCACGCACGATCACGGCCGACACCGAATTCCACGGCACCCAGCTGCACCAGGGCGAGAAGATGATCCTGCTGTTCGAGTCGGCCAACTTCGACGAGAAGGTGTTCGACGACCCGGAAACCTTCAACATCGAGCGCTACCCGAACAACCACCTGGCCTTCGGGTTCGGGACGCACTTCTGCCTCGGCAACCAGCTCGCCCGGCTGGAGCTGTCGATCATGCAGACGCGCCTGCTGCAACGGCTGCCCGACATGCGGCTGGCCTCCGACGCCGACCTGCCCCTGCGGCCGGCCAACTTTGTGTCCGGCCTGGAGAAGATGCCGGTGGCGTTCACGCCGAGCGCGCCGCTGGAGTAGGGCCGGGCAAGCCGCTTTCGGTGCTTCGGTTGCGCCGAGTGTGATCTGAGGGCGAGAAAATCGGCCGAAAGTCGCCATGAGTTCACATTCGGCGGGTCCAAGCGGCCGATACTCGGGCGACGATGCCGCCCGGCGTGTCTTCCGCGGTCACGCGGACGACCGTCCAACCCGCCTCTGTGAGGGACTCCGCGCGCCGAATGTCCTTATTGAACTGTCTTCGGTCAGATCTATGGTGGTCGCCTTCGTATTCGACGGCCAGTTTGACGTCTTCCCAACCCATGTCGAGGACCGCGACGAGCTCGCCGTATTCGCCGTAGACCGGAATCTGGGTACGTGGCCGCGGATAACCGGCCTCGATGAGCAGCAGCCGCAGCCACGTCTCACGCGGGGATTCCGCGCCCGCGTCGACGAGTGCCAGCGTGCGCCGGGCCCGCCGGATGTTGCGATGACCTTTGTAGCGTTCCGCGAGTCGTTGGACCTGCTCGACATTCAGCCTGGTTGCCCGGGCCAGCGCATCGATGGCTGCGACTGCCTTTCCTGTCGGATTCCGGCAGGCAAGGTCGAAAGCGGTGCGTGCCGAGGTGGTTGCCGGTATTCCGCCGATCAACTGGATTTCGTCGGGGGAGACCCTCTCCGACCAGGTGCAGATTCCGGCCGGTGGACGACGGTGTTCGTACACCAACTGAGCCGGGCCGCGATTATCGACCCACTTGGCGTCGTGCAATGCCGCAGCGGACTGTCCCGCGACCACGCCGCGCCGCCGTGACCACAACCATGCGGCGTGGGCGCGCGTGACGGCGGTGAGATCGGTGTCGCGTTGGACGTAGACGTCCGGATGCAGCGCGACGAATCGGCTGCGCAACCGGTATCGCGTCAGTGCGCCCGATGCCAGCGCCTCGCTGCCGATGAATGGTTCCCGCATGCCGGCAGTGTGGCGCGGGGGACTGACAAGCGCCGAACGTGACGTCACGGCGAAAAATCGGTCGAAAAGTGGCCCTCAGTTCACGCTCGGCGCAGAGAAGAGGGCTACTTGTTCTGGAAGTTGGGCTTGCGCTTCTCGGCGAACGCCCGCGGCCCTTCCTTGGCGTCGTCCGACAGGAAGACCTTGATGCCGATCTGGGTGTCGATCTTGAACGCCTCGTTCTCGTGCATGCCCTCGGTCTCGCGGATCGCCCGCAGGATGGCCTGCACGGCTAGAGGCCCGTTATTGGCGATCACCTCTGCGATCTCGAGCGCCTTGGACAGCGCCTGCCCGTCGGGCACCACATGCCCGATCAGCCCCATCTCCTTGGCCTCGGCGGCGGTGATGTGCCGGCCGGTCAGCAGGAGATCGCAGGCGACCGTGTAGGGGATCTGCCGCACCAGCCGCACGGCCGACCCGCCCATCGGGTACAGGCTCCACTTGGCCTCCGAGATGCCGAACTTGGCGCTTTCGCCTGCGACGCGGATGTCGGTGCCCTGCAGGATCTCGGTGCCGCCCGCGATCGCGGGCCCCTCGACGGCCGCGATGAGCGGCTTGGTCAGCCGGCGGCCCTTGAGTAAAGCGTCGATTCGCGACGGGTCGTAGCTGCCGTCCTTGAACGACTCACCCGGCGGCTTCTTGGTTGCCGCTTTGAGGTCCATACCGGCGCAGAAGTACCCTCCGGCCCCGGTCAGGATGCAGCAGCGGATGTCCGGATCGTTGTCGACGCGGTCCCAGGCCTGCACCATGATTTCCATCATTTCGGTGCTCAGGGCATTGCGGGCGTGCGGCCGGTTCAACGTGACGATGAGGGTGTGACCCCGCTGTTCCACCAGCGCGTCTGCTTCGGAGGGGCCGGACTGCTCGTTTGCTGGGGCCGGTGCCACGGCTACCGCCTTTCCGTCGACGAGGGGCATGAGCTTGTCAAGAAATGTAACACGTTCTAATTTGGTGGCCGTGGCCCTGAATATTGCCGATCTCGCAGAGCACGCCATCGACGCTGTGCCGGACCGTGTCGCCCTGATCTGCGGCGACGAGAAGCTGACCTACGCCCAGCTGGAGGAGAAGGCCAACCGCCTGGCCCACTACCTGATCGACCAGGGGGTGAAAAAGGACGACAAGGTCGGGCTGTACTGCCGCAATCGCATCGAGATCGTCATCGCAATGCTCGGCATCGTCAAGGCGGGCGCCATTCTGGTGAACGTCAACTACCGCTACGTCGAGGGCGAGCTCCGCTACCTGTTCGACAACTCCGACATGGTCGCCCTGGTCCATGAGCGCCAGTACTCCGACCGGGTGGCCAACGTGCTGCCGGACACCCCCAACGTCAAAACCATCCTGGTCATCGAGGACGGCTCCGACAACGACTACCAGCGCTACGGCGGTGTGGAGTTCTACGAGGCGATCGCTCAGGGCTCGCCCGAGCGCGACTTCGGTGACCGCAGCGAGGACGACATCTACCTGCTCTACACGGGCGGCACCACCGGCTTCCCCAAGGGCGTGATGTGGCGCCACGAGGACATCTACCGGGTGCTCTTCGGCGGAACCGACTTCGCCACAGGGCAATTCGTCGAGGACGAGTACGACCTGGCCAAGGCCGCAGCCGCCAACCCACCCATGGTCCGGTACCCGATCCCGCCGATGATCCACGGCGCCACCCAGTCGGCCACCTGGATGTCGATCTTCTCGGGCCAAACCACCGTGCTCGCACCGGAGTTCAACGCCGAAGACGTATGGCGCACCATCCACGAGCACAAGGTGAACCTGCTGTTCTTCACCGGCGACGCGATGGCGCGACCGCTGCTCGACGCGCTCGACACCGACCACGACTACGACCTGTCGTCGCTGTTCCTACTCGCCAGCACGGCCGCGCTGTTCTCGCCGAGCATCAAGGAGAAGCTCCTCGAGCTGCTGCCCAACCGGGTCATCACCGACTCCATCGGCTCCTCGGAGACCGGATTCGGCGGCACCAGCATCGTTGCGAAGGACGCGCCGCACGCCGGCGGCCCGCGCGTGACCATCGACCACCGCACCGTCGTGCTCGACGAAGAGGGCAACGAGGTCACGCCCGGCTCCGGCGTGCGCGGCTTCATCGCCAAGAAGGGCAACATCCCGGTCGGCTATTACAAGGACGAGAAGAAGACCGCCGAGACGTTCAAGACCATCAACGGGGTGCGCTACGCGATTCCCGGCGACTGGGCGCTCGTCGAGGAGGACGGCACCGTGACGATGCTGGGCCGCGGCTCGGTGTCGATCAACAGCGGCGGTGAGAAGATCTACCCCGAGGAGGTCGAGGCGGCGCTCAAGGGCCACCCCGACGTCTTCGACGCCCTGGTGGTCGGCGTGCCCGACCCCCGCTACGGGCAACACGTCGCCGCCGTCGTCGCGCCCCGGCCCGGGGCGCGCCCGACGCTCGCGGAACTCGACCGCTTCGTGCGTTCCGAGATCGCGGGATACAAAGTGCCGCGCAGCCTTTGGCTGGTCGACGAGGTGAAGCGCTCGCCGGCCGGTAAGCCCGACTACCGCTGGGCCAAGGAGCAGACGGAGGCCCGTCCGGCCGACGACGTGCACGCCGCCCACGCGACCGCTTGAGCGACTTCGTCAAGCAACACCCGGCCGCGCCGAGCAATTACTTCGCGTGGGAGGCCGCCGGATTGCGGTGGCTGGCCGGCGTCGACGGGGGCGTGCCCTGCGCGCACGTTATCGCCGTCGACGCGACGAGCCTGACCCTGCGGCGGCTTGATTCGGTGACACCGACGCCCGAGGCGGCGCTCGCGTTCGGCGGCCGGCTCGCGGTGACGCACGAGGCCGGTGCCCCCGACTTCGGTGCCGGGCCCGACGGGTGGGACGGACCCGGGTTCTTCGGGCCGCTGTCCCAGCCGCTGCCGATGTTGTTGCGGCGGCACCGCCGCTGGGGCGACTTCTACGCCGAGGAGCGGCTGATCCCCATGGCCGAGCTGGCCGCGGCGCGGCTCGACGCCTCCACCCGCGGCGCGATCGATTCCGTCGTAGCGCGTTGCCGCGCGGGCGACTTCGACGACGACGACCGGCCCGCCCCGTTGCACGGCGATCTGTGGGGCGGCAACGTGATGTGGACGCCCGACGGGGTGGTGCTGATCGACCCGGCCGCGCACGCCGGTCACCGCGAGAGCGACCTGGCGATGCTCGCGCTGTTCGGCTGCCCGCTCTACGAGGCGGTCCTGGACGGTTACCAGCGGGTGCGACCGCTGAAGAAGGGGTGGCGCAACCGCATGGGGCTGCACCAGCTCTTCCCCCTGCTGGCGCACGTCGTGCTGTTCGGCGGCGGGTACGCCCAGCGGACGCACGCCTGCGCCCGCGCCGCACTGGCCCTCTGACATCGCGTCTACTCTTGATCGCGATGACGGTCGACGTGTGGATGCAGCACCCGACTGCGCGGTTCCTGCGCAGCGACATGCTGGCATCGCTGCGGCGCTGGACAGGTGACTCCATTCCGGACGCCGACGTCCCGATCGAGGCGAGCATCGCGACGATGGACGCGGCCGACGTACGCTTCGGCCTGCTCAGCGCGTGGCGCGGTCCCGGTGGCCAGGACCTGATCTCCAACGACGAGGTTGCCGAGTGGATCAGCCTGCATCCGAAGCGGTTTGGCGGGCTGGCCACGGTCGACCTCGATCGTCCGATGGAAGCGGTTCGCGAACTGCGGCGCCGCGTTCGAGAGGGATTCCTGGGCCTGCGGGTGGTGCCGTGGTTGTGGAACGCGCCGCCGACCGATCGTCGCTACTATCCGCTGTTCGCCGAATGCGTGGAGCTGGGCGTGCCGTTCTGCACGCAGGTGGGACACACCGGGCCGCTGCGCCCGTCGGAGACCGGCCGCCCGATTCCCTACATCGACCAGGTCGCCCTCGACTTTCCCGAGTTGGTGATCGTGTGTGGCCACGTCGGTTATCCGTGGACCGAGGAGATGGTCGCCGTCGCCCGCAAGCACCCCAACGTCTACATCGACACGTCGGCCTACACGATCAAGCGACTTCCCGACGAGCTGGTCCGGTTCATGAAAACCGGCACCGGACAACGAAAAGTGTTGTTCGGCACCAACTATCCGATGGTGACCCACGCGCACGCCCTGGCTGGGTTGGCGGACCTCGGCCTGACCGACGAGGGTCGCCGAGACTTCTTGCACCGCAACGCCGAGGGCGTTTTCAAACTGGAGGCAATCACGTGAACGGTGCCCAGGCTCTGATCAACACCCTGGTCGACAGTGGCGTCGACGTGTGCTTCGCCAACCCGGGCACCTCGGAGATGCACTTCGTGGCCGCCCTGGACACCGTCCCGCGGATGCGCGGCGTGCTGGCGCTGTTCGAGGGTGTGGCGACCGGCGCGGCCGACGGGTACGCCCGCATCGCCGGGCGGCCGGCCGCGGTGCTGCTGCACCTGGGACCCGGTCTGGGCAACGGCCTGGCGAACCTACACAACGCCCGGCGCGCCCAGGTGCCGATGGTGGTGGTGGTCGGCGACCACGCCACGTATCACAAGAAGTACGACGCCCCACTGGAATCGGACATCGACGCGCTGGCCGGCACGGTATCGGGGTGGGTGCGCCGCACGGAACACACCGCGGACGTCGCGTCGGACGCCGCCGAGGCGATCGCCGCCAGCCGTTCCGGCCCGCGCATCTCGACGCTGATCCTGCCCGCCGACGTGTCCTGGTCGGACGGTGCGCAATCCGCGGGTGCCGTGGCCGCGGAACCACCGGGGGCCGAACCGCGGTTGGCGTTCGAGGTGGCCGAGGTGCTGCGGTCGGGGGACCCGACGGTGCTCATGATCGGCGGCGACGCCACCCGCGGTCCCGGACTTGCCGCCGCGGTTCGGATCGCTCAGGCGACCGGGGCCCGGCTGCTCTGCGAAACGTTCCCGACGCGGCTGGAGCGCGGCGCGGGTGTGCCCGCCGTCGAGCGGCTGGCGTATTTCGCCGAGGCCGCCACCGCCCAGCTGGACGGTGCCAAGCATCTGGTGCTGGCGGGGGCCAGGTCGCCGGTGTCCTTCTTCGCCTACCCGGGCATGCCCAGCGACCTGGTCCCGGCCGGCTGCGAGGTGCATCTGCTCGCCGGGCACAGCGGTGCCGCCGCGGCGCTGGCCGCGCTGGCCGACGAGGTGGCGCCCGGAACCGTTGCGCCGGTGGCGGATGCCGCGCGGCCGCAGCTGCCGACGGGCGCGCTGACGTCCGCGTCGGCGGCCGACGTGATCGGGGCGCTGCTGCCGGAAAGGGCGATCGTGGTCGACGAGTCGAACACCTCCGGTGTCCTGCTCGCCCAGGCCACGGCGGGGGCACCGGCCCACGACTGGCTGACCCTGACCGGCGGGGCGATCGGGTACGGCATCCCGGCCGCGGTGGGTGCCGCGGTGGCCGCCCCCGACCGCCCGGTGCTCTGCCTGGAATCCGACGGGTCGGCGATGTACACGATCTCGGGATTGTGGACTCAGGCGCGGGAGAACCTCAACGTGACCACCGTGCTTTACGACAACAGCGCCTACGACATCCTGCGGATCGAGTTGGCGCGCGTGGGCGCCGGATCGGCTCCCGGGCCCAAGGCCCTGGACCTACTCGACTTGTCCCGTCCCGCCATGGATTTCGTCAAGATCAGCGAGGGCATGGGAGTGCCGGCGCGCCGGGTCAGCACCGCCGAGGAACTCGGCGACGCGCTGCGTCACGCCTTGAGCCAACCCGGGCCGCACCTGATCGACGCCGTGGTGCCGTCAATAACGGGCTAGGCCGGGAAGCCGGCTGAGGACCCATTCCGACATCGCGTTGAGGACGTCGACGCCCGTCTCCAACACGCCGTCGTGCACCTTGGCCGCCAGGGCCACGCCCCAGTGTCCCGACGGCGTGGGCACGATCCCGAATTGACGCACCAGGTAGTCGCCGTGCGTCCCGGGGCCCCAACCGCCCTTGGCCGCAAACCCTTTGGCGGCCAGCCCCCAGCGATGGCCGCTGGTGAGCTGCTGCATCAGGTCGACGACGTCGGCGGAACCGGGGATAGCGGGCAGCTCGGCGGCGAACCGGGCCTGCCGCTGCAGAGTCCACTGCGTCTGGCCGAACGCGGTATACCCGCGCCGAAGCCGGCGCGATTCGACCACGGTGGCGGTGTCGCCGCCCTCGGCGATCACCCCCTGCACCCGCCGTGCCGCTTCCGCCGGATCGCCCAGGTGTGACCACAGTTGCTCGGAAGCGCGGTTGTCGGATTCCGTGATGGCTTTGACGGCGAGGTCCTTGGCGCGCAGCCAATCACTGCGCAGCGCCGCGATCGCCAACGGCACCTTGATGGTCGACCATGCGACGCCGGACCACCAGCGGCCGAGTGAGTAGGTGCGATCCGGTCGGGCGATCGCGACGCCGACGTCCGCCGGCACCGCGGCGGACAGCTGGTCGAAGCTCGCTTCGAGCGCGGTCTCCAGGGGCCGGGAAGTCATGCGCTGACCGGACCCACCATCGCGTCTCCTTCGGTCCCGACGTGTCTGTGCCGTGTCGCATTATCGTCGACGGTCTTAACGCGCGGTGCGACGAGGGTGACGGCGCGTCGCTTAGCCGGGCGGCGGCAGCGGCGGCAGCGGCGGTGCCTCCGGCGGGGGAGGCTCCCAGGTGTCACGTTCCGGCGTCTGCGGCGCGTACACCAGTGGGGGGGGCTCTTCTTCACCTCTCCCGGCCCCCGCGACGGGGTCCTATCCCGTACGGCGGCCTTCGCTTGGAAAAAAAAAAACGACACACATCCTCACCAGTGGGTGGCGGCGGTGGCGCCGGCTCCCCTGCGGCGCCGCCGGCGCCCGAGCCGAGCGCCGCGGCACCGAGGGAGGCAAGCAGGGTCCACCCCGCGATCAGCTTTCGTATTCTAGGCACGCGTTGACGCTCCCCTTCCCGTTTGCGGCTGGATCCGCACCACGGGATCGTCGCAGTCCGCGCCCTGCGCCGCCAACTGACGCTTGAGCACCTTGAACGTCACCGTACGCGGAAGTTGCGCGCTGACCCGCACGTATGACGGCCACTCCTTGGGCCCGAGGTCGCGCTGCTCGCCGAGGAAGGCGCGGAACTTCTCGGCATCGAACTCCGCCCCGGGCGCCATGACCACGGCGGCCATCACCTGGTCGCCGACCACCGGGTCCGGCACCGCGTACACGGCCACCTCCGTCACGTCGGGATAGCGCAAGAGCACCCGCTCGATCGGTGCGGCGCCCAGGTTTTCGCCGTCGACGCGCATCCAATCACCCAGCCGTCCTGCGAAATACGCGTAGCCGGCGTCGTCTCGGTAGGCGAGGTCGCCGGTGTGGTACACGCCGCCCGCCATCCGCTCGGCCTCGGCGGCCTCGTCGTTGTAGTAACCCTCGAAACGGCCCGGACCGGCGGTGTTCACCAGCTCGCCCACCACGCCCGGTGCGCAGGGTTCGCCCGTGTCGGGGTCGACGATCTCGACGCCCTCGGGCAACGGGCCCAGCGCGCCGTCCGGGGTGTCGGGGGTGCGGGCGATCGCCACCCCGCCCTCGGTGGAACCGAACCCGTCCTGCACCACGCAGCCGAACCGGCGGGCGAAGCGTTCGACATCGCGGGGCACGCCCTCGTTGCCGTACACCGCCCGCAGCGGGTTGTCCGCATCGTCGGGCCGCTCGGGCGTGGCCAGCACATAGGACAGGGGCTTGCCGACGTAGTTGGCGTAGGTGGCGCCGAATCGGCGGACATCCGGCAGGAAGTTGGAGGCGGAGAACTTGCGCCGCAACGCCAGTGAGCCCCGGCAGGCCGCAGCCACGGCCCAGCCGACCAGCACCGCGTTGGAATGGAACAGCGGCATCGACACATAGCAGACGTCGTCGGGCCCGAGGTCGAAACGCTGCGTCATCGTCACCCCCGCGATGGCGACCTTGCCGTGACTGCACTTCACCGCCTTCGGCTCACCGCTGGTCCCCGAGGTGAAGATGAGCATGAAAAGATCTGTGGCCGTGGCGGATTGAAAACGCGGCTCGGCATCCCGATGCGCGGCCACGTCATCCGCCCACTCGGCGGAATCGACGTTCACGTGGGCGATGTCGCCGAGCGCGGCGGCCGAATTGGAGTCGGCCAGCACCACTTGGCAATCGGCGTGGGCGATGTCGCGGGCCAGCGCGTCGCCACGGCGCACCGGGTTGAGTCCCACCGGCACGATCCCGGACATGCCGGCCGCCGCCAGCATTGCCGAGAAGAACGGGGTGTTCTCCAGCAACACCCCGACGTGCGACGGCTTCGCCGGGTCCAGGCGATCACGCAGCGCCGCGGCGATCGCGGCACCGTGGCGCAGGTGATCGCGCCAGCCGGTGTACGAGTCCTCGAAGTAGACGCCCCGGTCGTCGATCTCGGCTAGCGGTACCAGCAGTTTGGTGACCGTCGGATCCGCAGGCAGGTTCAACGCCGCGCCTAGGCGGGGGTTTCGGCCAACTCGCGGCCGATGCGGCGCAGCTGACCGGTGGCGCCGCCCAACGCGAACTCGGCCTCTTTGGCGGCCAGGAAATAGCGGTGCACGGGGTGATCGGTGTCGACGCCGACGCCGCCGTGCACGTGCACGATGGTGTGCGCCACCCGGTGTCCGGCGTCGGCGGCCCAGAACGCGGCGCTGGCCACGTCGATGTCTGCGGGGACATCCTCGGAGACCTTCCAGGCCGCCTGGGTGAGCGTGAGGCGCAGGCCCTTGACGTCGATGTAGCCGTCGGCCAGCCGCTGTGACACCGCCTGGAAGCTGCCGATCGGGCGGTCAAACTGCTCACGCTCGCGGGCGTATTCGGCGGTGAGCTGCAATCCGCGGTCCAGCACTCCCAGCTGAAAAGCGCTGCGGCCCAATGCGGCAAGGGTGTCGAGCCAGACGACCACCTCGGCGCCGCCGACCATCCGGGCGCCGTCCACCTCCGCGCCGTCCAGCGTCAGGTGTCCGACGCTGCCCAGGCCGGTGGTCTCCAGCGGGCTCACCGAAACCCCGGGATCACCGGCGGCGACCAGGAAAACCGCGGTCCCGGAATCGGTCTCGGCCGGAACGAGGAACGCGTCGGCCACCGGTCCGAAGCCGACCTGGGTGCGGGTGCCGGTGAGCCGGTAGCCGTCACCGGCGCGGGTGGCCCGCACCGGCCCCTCACCCATCTCGCCCAGGAGAGCGACGGTGAGGATCTTCTCGCCGCTGACCGCCGGGGAACCCCAATCCCGTTGCAGCTCTTCGGTGCCGAACCGCGCCAACGCCCCAGCGCCCAGCATCACCGATTCCAGGTACGGCACGGCCGCCAACTGGTGACCCAGCGCCACAAGGATGGCGACCTGCTCGAGCACCCCGAAGCCGTCGCCGCCCACCGAGGTGGCCGAGGCGCTGGTCAGGATCCCGGCGTCGACGAGTTTGCCCCACAGCGCGCGGTCGAACCGTTGGTCGAGCTTGTCGAGGTCACGTTGGTGCTCCGGCGTGCATACCGAGTTCACGATCGTGTCGACCAGTCCGCCGAGATCGGTGGCCGCTTCGGTTGTCGAAAAGTCCATCGGTGTTCGTCCTTTAGGGGAGGGGGGCTCAGCGGTTTCGGGGCAGTCCCAGCGCGACCATCCCGATGATGTCGCGCTGCACTTCGTTGGTGCCGCCGCCGAAGGTCAGGATCAGGCACGCGCGGTGCATCCGCTCGACCCGGCCGCGCAGCAGCGCCCCCGGCGAATTCTGGCGCATCGTGGCCGCGGTCCCCAGCACCTCCATCAGCAGCCGGTAAGCCTCGGTGGCCAACTCGGTGCCGTACACCTTGGCCGCCGACGCGTCCGCCGGGTTGAGCGATTCGCCGTCCGACGACGCCAACTCCCAGTTGATCAGCTTCAGCACCTCGGCCTTGGCGTGCACCCGGGCCAGGTTGATCTGCACCCACTCCGAGTCGATCAGCCGGGCGCCGCTGGAATCCTTGGTGTTCTGCGCCCACTCGCGAACCTCCTGCAGCGCGAGGAAGATCGGTTGCGCCGACACCAGGGCGACGCGCTCGTGGTTGAGTTGGTTGGTGACCAGCTTCCAGCCGCCGTTCTCCTCACCGATGAGGTTGGTCACCGGGACCCGCACGTCGGAGTAATAGGTGGCGCTGGTGTCCACACCGGCCATGGTGTGCACCGGTGTCCACGAGAAGCCTTCGGCGGTCGTCGGCACGGTCAGCATCGAGATGCCGCGGTGCTTCTTGGCCTCGGGGTTGGTGCGCACCGCGAGCCAGACCCAGTCGGCGTACGCGATCAGGCTGGTCCACATCTTCTGGCCGTTGATCACGTAGTCGTCGCCGTCGCGGACGGCGGTGGTGCGCAGGTTGGCGAGGTCCGTGCCGGCGCCCGGCTCCGAGTAGCCGATCGAGAAGTGCAGTTCGCCGGCGGCGATCTTGGGCAAAAAGAACTTCTTCTGTTCCTCGGTGCCGAACGCCATGATCGTCGGCGCCACGCTGTTGATGGTCAGGAACGGCACCGGCACGCCGGCGATCGCGGCCTCATCGGTGAAGATCAGCGAATCCATCGGGGAGCGGTCCTGGCCCCCGTACTCCTTGGGCCAGTTCAGCGTCAGCCAGCCATCCTTGCCCATCTGCGCGACGGTGTCGCGGTACGCGGTGCCGGTCCCGACCTCGCCGCCGCCCGAGGAGGTCAGCGCCTCGCGACGCTCCGGCGTCATGAGCTTGGTGAAGTACGACCGCAGCTCGCGACGCAGCTCCTCCTGTTCAGGGGTGTAACTGATGCGCATCCCAGCCGTCCTTTGTTAACGTGATTCGCCTCGATTGGCCGACGTTAGTCGGCCGACAACAACCCATTCGTCATCCCGGTTGTAACACGTTCTAGTCTGAGATTCCAGCGACCGTTTCCCCCGCGGTATCGGGGCCCTATGGTGGACCTACATACTGAGGAGGCGTGTCCTCAGATTGAAGCCAGGTGCAAGGAGGGTGCTGTGCGGGTGATCGTCGACCGTGACCGGTGTGAAGGTAACGCCGTGTGCATGGGAATCGCGCCGGATATCTTCGACTTGGACGACGAGGATTACGCCGTCGTGAAGCTGGACCCGATTCCCCCCGATCAGGAGGAGTTGGCCGAGCGGGCGATCGCCGAATGCCCGCGAGCCGCGCTGCAGCGGGGCGAGTGACCCGAGCCCGAATGCGCCACCAGAAACTAGAGGTATTCATAAATTGACTAGCAGCACGAACGCGACCGATCTCTCCGGAAAGGTCGCGGTGGTGACCGGTGCCGCCGCGGGGCTGGGACGTGCCGAGGCTCTCGGCCTGGCCCGGGCCGGGGCGACCGTCGTCGTCAACGACATCGCCACCGCGCTGGATGCCTCCGACGTCATCGACGAGATCAACTCGGCCGGCTCGAAGGCCGTCGCGGTCGCCGGCGACATCAGCGAACGCGCCACCGCCGACGAGTTGGTCGCGCAGGCCGACGGCCTGGGTGGGCTGGACATCGTGGTCAACAACGCGGGGATCACCCGCGACCGGATGCTGTTCAACATGTCCGACGAGGAATGGGATCTGGTCATCGCGGTGCACCTGCGCGGCCACTTCCTGCTGACCCGCAACGCGGCCACCTACTGGCGCTCGAAGGCTAAGGAAGCGGGGGGAACCGTCTTCGGGCGCCTGGTCAACACCGCGTCCGAGGCGGGGCTGGTCGGTCCCGTGGGGCAGGCCAACTACGGCGCCGCCAAGGCCGGGATCATCTCGCTCACCCTGACCGCCGCCCGGGCGCTCGGCCGCTACGGGGTGTGCGCCAACGCGATTTGTCCGCGCGCCCGGACCGCGATGACGGCCGACGTCTTCGGTGCCGCACCGGAGGTCGAGCCGGGCGGCGTCGACCCGCTGTCACCCGAGCACGTTGTCAGCCTGGTCAAGTTCCTGTCATCGCCGGCGGCTGCAGAAGTCAACGGGCAGGTGTTTATTGTTTACGGGCCGCGGGTGACACTGGTTTCGGCGCCGACCGCCGAGCACCAATTCAGCGCCGACGGGCCGGCCTGGGATCCCGCGCAACTGAGCGCGACGCTGCGTGAGTACTTTGCTGGGCGGGATCCGGAGCGGAACTTTTCCGCGGTCGGACTGATGGAGCAATAACCGTGTGAGGTTACTTCGTGGGGGGGAATCGACAGGTATAACCTGTTTCAGTTTGACACATGACAAGTGCGTCTGACCTGGCAAATTAACGGTTCAGATAAAGAAATACTGTTCATTGACACCGTTAACTTCTTCTGGGTTAATATGATCCGGCTCACATCGAGCCAGCTACGACCGCAAACGACGCAAAGGCCTGACATAGACTTCGCCGCGAGCAGCCGAGGGGGGTAATCGAGTTGATGCAACAACTTGCTGTTCCCGCCCGCGCCGTCGGCGGGTTCTTCGAAATGATGATCGACACGGGTCGTCAGAGTTTTCGCCGGCCGTTCCAGTTGAGCGAGTTCCTGGAACAGACGTGGATGATCGCGCGGGTGTCGCTGGTCCCGACCCTGCTGGTGTCGATCCCATTCACCGTGCTGGTGGCATTCACCCTCAATATCCTGCTGCGCGAAATCGGGGCCGCCGACTTGTCCGGCGCCGGAACGGCTTTCGGCACCATCACGCAGTTGGGTCCGGTGGTGACCGTGCTCGTCGTGGCCGGTGCCGGAGCCACGGCGATCTGCGCCGACCTCGGCGCGCGGACCATCCGCGAGGAGATCGACGCGATGCGGGTGCTCGGCATCGACCCGATCCACCGGCTGGTGGTTCCCCGCGTGTTGGCTTCCACCGTGGTCGCGCTCTTGCTCAACGGTTTGGTGTGCGCCATCGGCTTGTCCGGCGGCTACGTGTTCTCCGTCTTCTTGCAGGGCGTGAATCCGGGTGCGTTCATCAACGGGCTGACCGTCCTGACCGGGCTGCGCGAGCTGGTGCTCGCCGAGGTCAAGGCGCTGCTGTTCGGCGTCATGGCCGGGCTGGTCGGTTGCTATCGCGGGCTGACCGTCAAGGGCGGACCCAAGGGCGTCGGCAACGCGGTGAACGAAACCGTGGTCTACGCGTTCATCTGTCTGTTCGTCATCAACGTGGTGATGACTGCCATCGGCGTGCGAATCTCGGCGAAGTGAGTACTCGATGAGCTACGACGTCACCTACCGGCTGCGCAACCTCGCTTCCCGGTTGCAGGAGCCGGTCGATGACTTCGGCGAGCAGGCGCTGTTCTACGGGCAAACCGTCCGGTACGTCCCCAACGCGCTCACCCGCTACCGCAAGGAGACGGTCCGGCTGATCGCCGAGATGACGATGGGCGCGGGAGCGCTGGTCATGATCGGCGGCACCGTCGGTGTCGCCGCCTTCCTGACGCTGGCCTCCGGCGGGGTCATCGCCGTGCAGGGGTATTCGTCGCTGGGCAACATCGGCATCGAGGCGCTGACCGGCTTCCTGTCGGCGTTCCTCAACGTCCGGGTGGTCGCGCCGGTGATTGCGGGTATCGCGCTGGCCGCCACCATCGGTGCCGGCGCCACCGCGCAATTGGGCGCCATGCGGGTGTCCGAGGAGATCGACGCGGTCGAGTGCATGGCGGTGCACTCGGTGTCCTACCTGGTGTCGACCCGGCTGATCGCCGGGCTCATCGCGATCATCCCGTTGTATTCCCTGTCGGTGCTGGCCGCGTTCTTCGCCGCCCGCTTCACCACGGTGTACATCAACGGGCAGTCCAAGGGCCTCTACGACCACTACTTCAACACCTTCCTCATCCCCTCGGACCTGCTGTGGTCGTTCCTGCAGGCGATCGTCATGTCCATCGCGGTGATGCTCGTCCATACCTATTACGGCTACAACGCCAGCGGCGGGCCGGTCGGCGTCGGGATCGCGGTCGGTCAGGCCGTGCGGACCTCGCTGATCGTCGTCGTCGTCATCACATTGTTCATCTCACTCGCTGTCTACGGCGCGTCCGGTAACTTCAACCTCTCCGGGTAAGAGGACCGCTTAAAGGGACATGGCAGAAACAGATACGCGACGCTCACACGTCCGGCTGGCAGCCGCGGTGCTGGCCGGCCTGCTGGTGGCGTTCGCCGCTGTGACTTACCTTTCCTACACAGCGGCTTTCGCCTCGATCGACAACGTCACGGTCTCGGCCCCGCGCGCCGGTCTGGTGATGGAGAAGGGTGCCAAGGTCAAATACCGCGGCATTCAGATCGGCAAGGTCGAGAGCATCGACTACTCCGGTGACCAGGCGCGACTGACGCTGGGCATCAACAGTGACGACATGCACTTCATCCCTTCCAACGCGACGGTGCACATCGCGGGCAACACCATCTTCGGGGCCAAGGCCGTGGAATTCCTTCCGCCGCAGAACCCTTCGCCGACCCCGCTGCGCCCGGACGCGCACGTCGCCGCGTCGGCGGTGCAGCTGGAGGTCAACACCCTGTTCCAGTCGCTGATCGACCTGCTGCACAAGATCGACCCGGTCGAGCTCAACGGCACGTTGAGCGCGCTGTCCGAGGGTCTGCGCGGTCACGGCGACGACTTCGGCGGCATCTTGTCCGGCCTGAACACGCTGACCCAGCAAACGAACCCGAAACTGCCCGCGCTGCAGGAGGACTTCCGTAAAGCGGCGGTCGTCACCAACATCTACGCCGACGCCGCCCCGAACCTGAACACCGTCTTCGACAACCTGCCGACGATCAACAAGACCGTCGTCGACCAGCAGAACAACCTCAACGACACGTTGCTGGCCACGATCGGCCTGGCCAACAACGCCTACGACACGTTGGAGCCGGCTGAACAGAACTTCATCGACGCCATCAACCGGCTGCGGGCCCCGCTGAAGGTGGCCGCCGACTATTCGCCGGAATTCGGCTGCCTGTTCGCCGGCATCGACCGGGGCCTCAAGGAATTCGGACCGATCCTCGGCGTGCGCAAAGCGGGTCTGTTCACGTCTTCGAGCTTCGTGCTGGGTGCGCCGGCGTACACCTATCCCGAATCGTTGCCCCTGGTCAATGGCTCCGGGGGCCCGAACTGCCGGGGGTTGCCCGACATTCCGAACAAGCAACACGGTGGATCGTGGTACCGGGCGCCGTTCCTGGTGACCGACAACGCCAACGTTCCGTACGAGCCGTTCACCGAGTTGCAGTTCGACGCGCCCTCGACACTGCAGTTCCTGTTCCATGGCGCGTTCGCCGAACGGGACGACTTCTGATGGCGGCCGGGGCAATGCCGACGCACCGCTCGATGATGATCAAGGTCAGCGTCTTCGCGGTGGCCATGCTGATCGTGTCCGCGGGTCTGGTGGTGGTCTTCGGGGACTTCCGATTCGGCCCCGAAAGCACCTACCACGCAACGTTCACCGATGTGTCGCGCTTGAAGGCGGGCCAGAAGGTTCGCATCGCCGGGGTGCCGGTCGGAGCCGTGTCCGGTGTGAAGCTCAACCCGGACAACACCATCGACGTGTCGTTCGGGCTCGACAAGCGCTACACCCTCTATTCCTCCACCCGCGCGGTGATCCGCTACGAAAACCTGGTCGGTGACCGGTATCTGGAGATCACCTCCGGTCCGGGGGGAGCTGCGCAAGCTGCCGCCGGGCGCGACGATCAACGCCCAGCACACCCAGCCGGCGCTGGATCTCGACGCGCTACTGGGTGGCCTGCGGCCGGTGCTCAAGGGGCTGGACGCGGACAAGGTGAACACGATCAGCAGCGCCGTCATCGAGTTGCTGCAGGGTCAGGGCGGCGCGCTGTCCAACGTGCTGGCCGACACCAGCGCGTTCTCGTCGGCGCTGGGCCAGCGCGACCAACTCATCGGTGACGTCATCAACAACCTGAACACGGTGCTCAAGACGGTCGATGCGCGCAGCGCCCAATTCTCGGCCAGCGTGGACCAGCTGCAGCAACTGATCAGCGGCTTGGCGAAGAACAAGGACGACATCGCCGGCGCCATTCCGCCGCTGGCCTCCACGACGACGGATCTGACCGAGCTGCTGAAGAATTCGCGGCGGCCGCTGCAGGGCATCCTGGAAAACACCCGGCCGCTGGCCACCGAAATCGACAATCGGAAGGCCGAGGTCAACAACGACGTCGAGCAGCTGGGTGAGGACTATCTGCGGCTGGCGGCGCTGGGCGCCTACGGGTCGTTCTTCAACATCTACTTCTGTTCGGTGACGATCAAGATCAACGGCCCGGCCGGCAGCGACATCCTGCTGCCGCTCGGTGGTCAGGTGGATCCGAGCAAGGGGAGGTGCGCTTTTGTCAAGTAACGCAAAGCGCGAGCGCGATCCGCTGCGCACCGGCATCTTCGGTGTGGTGCTGGTGGTCTGCGTCGTGCTCATCGCATTCGGCTACGCGGCGTTACCGTTCTTCCCGCAGGGGAAGGTCTACGACGCCTACTTCTCCGACGCCGGCGGCATCAATCCGGGCAATGCGGTGTACGTGTCGGGCCTCAAGGTCGGCAAGGTGACCGCCGTGGGCCTGGCCGGTGACACCGCGAAGATCAGCTTCAGCGTGGATCGGCACGTCACCGTCGGCGACCAGTCGCTGGCCGCGATCCGCACCGACACCATCCTCGGTGAGCGTTCGGTCGCGGTGACGCCGGCCGGCAGTGGCAGGTCGACCACGATCCCGCTCAGCCGCACGACCACGCCGTACACGCTCGCCGGCGCGCTGGAGGACCTGGGCTCGAATGCCAGCAACTTGAACAAGCCCCAATTCGAGCAGGCGCTGAACGTCCTGACCGACACGTTGCACGACGCGACTCCCCAGCTGCGCGGCGCGCTCGACGGTGTGACGACGCTGTCGCGCACCCTGAATCGCCGCGACGAGGCGCTGCAAAGCCTGCTGGCGCATGCGAAGTCCGTGACCGGCGTCCTGTCCCAGCGTGCCGACCAAGTCAACAAGCTGGTCGACGACGGCAACGAGTTGTTCGCCGCGCTCGACGAGCGGCGCGCCGCGATCGGACAACTCATCGGGGGAATCCAGGGGCTATCGCAACAGATTTCCGGCTTCGTCGCCGACAACCGCCGTGAATTCGGCCCGGCGCTGAGCAAGCTCAACGACGTGCTGAGCGACCTCAACGAGCGCCGCGACTACATCACCGAGGCCCTCAAGCGGCTGCCGACTTACGCCACCGAGCTGGGCGAGGTGGTCGGCTCTGGGCCCGGCTTCAACGTCAACGTCTACGGCGTCATACCCGCGCCGCTGGTCGCGACGATGTTCGACTTCTTCTACCAGCCCGGCAAGATGCCGGCCAGCCTCGCCGACTACCTGCGGGGGTTAATCCAGGAACGCTGGGTGATCAGGCCGAAGTCGCCATGACCAAGCGCTTCTCCGGCAGCCGGGGGCTGCGTTACACGACCGCCATCGCTCTCATCGCGGCGTTGGTGGGTGGCGTGTACGTATTGTCGTCGACCGGCAGTACGCGAAGTATCGTCGGCTATTTCACGTCGGCGGTCGGTCTCTACCCCGGTGATCAGGTTCGTGTTCTCGGTGTCCCGGTCGGCACTATTCGCACGATCGAGCCGCGACCCTCCGATGTCAAGATCACCATGTCGGTGTCCAAGGACGTGAAGATCCCGAAGGACGCCAAGGCCATCATCATGTCGCCAAACCTGGTGGCGGCCAGGTTCATCCAGCTGACCCCGGCCTACACCGGCGGCCCGGCGCTGCCCGACGGCGGCAGCATCGGCCTCGGTCGCACCGGCGTGCCGGTGGAATGGGACGAGGTCAAGGAGTCGCTGACCCAACTGGCGGTGCAGCTCGGTCCGACGACCGGATCGATGCAGGGGCCACTGGGCCGGGCGATCAACCAGGCCGCCGACACGTTCAACGGCAACGGTGATTCGTTCCACAACGCACTGCGCGAACTCTCGCAAGCCGCTGGGCGGCTGGGGGATTCGCGCAGCGACATCTTCGGCACGGTCAAGAACCTTCAGGTTCTCGTCAACGCGCTGTCGGCCAGTAACGAACAGATCGTGCAGTTCGCCGGAAACGTCGCCTCGGTGTCGCAGGTGCTCGCCGACAGCTCACGCCACCTGGACACCACGCTAGGCACGCTCAACAAGGCCCTCTCCGACATCCGCGGGTTCCTGCACGAGAACAACTCGACCATCATCGACACGGTCAACAACCTCAACGACTTCGCCAAGACGCTCAGCGACCAGAGCGACAACATCGAACAGGTACTGCACGTCGCGGGCCCGGGTATCTCCAACTTCTACAACATCTACGACCCGGCCCAGGGCACGCTCAACGGTCTGTTGTCCATTCCGGAGTTCGCCAACCCCGTGCAATTCATCTGCGGCGGGTCCTTCGAGACGGCCGCCGGGCCGAGGGCGCCCGACTATTTCCGGCGTGCGGAACTGTGCCGTGAGCGGCTGGGGCCGGTGCTGCGGCGCCTCACCGTGAACTACCCGCCCATCATGTTCCACCCGCTCAACACGATCACCGCCTACAAGGGCCAGATCATCTATGACACCCCCGAAACCCAAGCGAAATCGGCGACTCCGGTCCCCGAGCTGACCTGGATCCCGGCCAATGGCGCCAAGACGCCGCCGGCCGCCCAGAACCCGGCGGATCTGCAGGCGTTGCTGGTTCCGCCGGCACCGCAGAGCGGCCAGGCGCCGGCACCGGCCTTGGGAAATGCCGGACCCGCTCCGGCGCCCGGACCCGCGCCGGGGAGCGCCTTCGGACCCCTGCCGGGGCCCCCGCCAAGCCAAACACCGCCGGCCGCGGACGGGGGCGGCTGATGCGCCGGATGTGGTTGCGGGGTGGTGCGTTAGCGGCCGGTAGCGCGCTGCTGGCCGGCTGCCAATTCGGCGGTCTGAACTCCCTGTCGATGCCCGGTACGGCCGGCCATGGCGGCGGCGCCTACTCGATCACGGTCGACCTGCCCGACGTGGCGACGCTGCCGCAGAACTCTCCCGTCATGGTCGACGACGTGACCGTGGGCAGCGTTGCCGGCATTCAGGCGATGCAGCGCTCCGACGGATCGTTCTATGCCGCGGTGAAATTGGCGCTGGACAAAAACGTCGTGTTGCCGACCAACTCCACGGCGACGGTCGCCCAGACCTCACTGCTGGGTTCGATGCACATCGACCTGGCGCGCCCGAAGGACAAGCCGGCCATCGGCCGGCTGACCGACGGGTCGAAGATCTCCGAGTCCAACACCGGCCGTTATCCCACCACCGAAGAGGTACTGTCGGCCCTCGGTGTCGTGGTGAACAAGGGCAATGTCGGTGCCCTGGAAGAGATCACCGACGAGACCTATCAGGCCGTCGCCGGCAGGCAGAACCAGTTCGTCGACCTGCTGCCCCGACTCGCGGAACTGACCGCCGGACTCAACCGTCAGGTCAACGACATCATCGATGCCGTCGACGGCCTGAACCGATTCTCGGCGAGCCTGGCGCGTGACAAGGACAACCTGGGCCGGGCCCTGGACACCCTGCCCGACGCGATACGCGTGCTGAACAAGAATCGCGACCACATCGTCGAGGCGTTCGCGGCGCTCAAGAAACTCGCGACGGTCACTTCCAACGTGCTCGCGAAAACCAAGGCCGATTTCGCCGCTGACATGAAAGACCTTTACGCGGTGGCCAAGGCCCTCAACGACAACCGAAAGAACTTCGTCACTTCCCTGCAGATCTTGCTGACGTTCCCGTTCCCCAATTACGGGATCAAGCAGGCCGTCCGAGGCGATTACCTCAACGTGTTCACCACCTTCGACCTGACCCTGCGCCGGATCGGCGAAACGTTCTTCACCACGGCATATTTCGACCCGAACATGGCCCACATGGGTGAGATCCTCAATCCACCCGACTTCTTGACCGGCGAAATGGCAAACCTGTCCGGGCAGGCGGCCGACCCGTTCAAGATCCCGCCCGGCACGGCTTCAGGACAGTAGGAGGCGGCCGCAGATGCACGACAGACTCACCAAGATCCAACTCTGGATCTTCGCGGTGATCACCGCCATCACGTTGACGGTGATGGCAATCTTCTACCTGCGGCTGCCCGCGACCTTCGGGCTCGGAACCTACGCCGGCACCGCCGATTTCGTCGCCGGCGGCGGCCTCTACAAGAACGCCAACATCACCTATCGCGGCGTCGCAGTGGGACGGGTGGAATCGGTGGGCCTCAACCCCAATGGCGTCACCGCGGAGATGCGGCTGAACAGCGGCACGCCGATTCCGTCGAACGTCACCGCGACCGTCAAGAGCGTGTCGGCCGTCGGCGAGCAATACATCGACCTGGTACCGCCCAGTACGCCGGCGTCGACCAAGTTGCGCAACGGGTTTCGGATCGAGCGGCAGAACACCCGGATCGGCCAGGATGTCGCCGACCTGCTGAAGCGGGCCGAGGCGCTGACCAACAGCCTGGGCGACACCCGCCTGCGTGAGCTGCTGCATGAGACATTCATCGCGACCAACGGGTCGGGCCCCGAGCTGGCCCGGCTCTTCGAATCCGCCCGGTTGCTGGTGGACGAGGCCAATGCGAACTATCCGCAGGCTTCGCAGCTCATCGACGAGGCCGGTCCCTTCCTGCAGGCACAGATTCGCGCCGGCGCCGACATCAAGACGCTGTCCGACGGGCTGGCGCGGTTCACCTCCGAGGTGCGGCAGGCCGACCCGGAGCTTCGCCAGACGCTGGCCACCGCCCCGGGTGCCACCGACGAGGCCAGCACCGCGTTCTCCGGTATCCGCCCCTCCTTCCCGGCGCTGGCCGCCAGCCTGGCCAACCTCGGCCGGGTGGGCGTCATCTACCACAAGTCGATCGAGCATCTTCTGGTCGTCTTACCGGCGCTGTTTGCCGCGATCATCACGATGGCGGGCGGTCCACCTCTCGACGAGGGCGGCAAGCTGGACTTCAAGCTGGACCTGAACGACCCGCCGCCGTGTGCGGTCGGCTTCCTCCCGCCGCCATTGATGCGCACACCCGCTGACGAGACCGTGCGCGAGCTGCCGAAGGATATGTACTGCAAGGTCGCCCAAAACGACCCCAGCACGGTACGTGGCGCCCGCAACTACCCCTGCCAAGAGTTCCCCGGGAAGCGCGCGCCCACGATTCAGCTCTGTCGTGACCCGAAGGGCTATGTGCCCGTTGGGCGTAACCCATGGCGAGGTCCGCCGGTCCCGTACGACACTCCGATGACAAACGGTCTGAACGTCTTGCCGCCCAACAAGTTCCCCTACATCCCGCCGGGCGCGGAACCCGACCCCGGCACTCCGATCGTCGGGCCGCCCCCGCCCGGGGTGGTGCCCGGGCCGGGGCCGCTGCCGAACAAGCAGCCGGCATATGATCCGCCGCCGCCCAACGACAACGGGCCGCCACCACCCTTCACGTCGTGGCAGCCTCCGGGGATTCCACCCGTGCCGCCGCAACTGCCCTATCCCAAGTGGCTGCCACCACCGGCGCCGCCAGAAGGTATCAATCCCCCGCCGGCCGGTCCCGGACCGGAGAAGCCGTGGGGGCCGCCGCCGGGCCCGCAGCCGCAGGCCAGCGGACCGGCGTATACGACCTATGACGAGAAGACCGGCGCGTTCAAGGACCCGGCCGGCGGCACCGGTATTTTTGCGGCCGGAGCCAGCGGCGCATCCAGTGCCGAGAACTGGGTGGACCTGATGCTTGATCCAAGGCCGATGTAATGGACGCTGTCGCAGCAGAAGAGCAGACAACCAAACCCCGCGTCCGTCGTCGGGCGTCGCGCGCGGCGGGTCCCGCGAAATCGGAGGAGGCCAAGGCGGCGCCGGTGAGCGTCGAGGTCCCGGCCGGGTCCAAGTCGCCGGCGAAGCTCGCCAAGCCAGGGAAGGCTCTGAAACCTCCGCCGCGACGCCAACCCAACCGAAGGCTGGTGGCGTGGATCTCGTTTGCGGCCGCAGTGCTGGCCGTTGGGGCGCTTGCCGGCTGCGTGGCCCTGTTGCGAGTCCAGCAACGACACGCTCACGCCGCAGAGGCGCGTGACCAGCGTTTCGTCGACACCGCCAGGCAGACCGTGGTCAACATGTTCAGCTACAAACAGGACAACATCGACGAGAGCGTGAATCGTTTCGTCGACGGCACCAGCGGCCCGCTTCGCGGGATGCTTGGCGCCAACAACAACGTCGAAAACCTCAAGGCCATCTTCCGCACTACCAATGCGACGTCGGAGGCGGTCGTCAACGGCGCAGCGCTGGAAGGCATCGACACGGTCGCCGACAACGCGTCCGTCCTGGTCTCCGTGCGCGTCACGGTCGCCGACATCGACGGCGTCAACAAGCCCTCCATGCCATATCGTCTGCGCGTGATCGTGCACGAAGACGAGACCGGGCGGATGACCGGCTACGACATCAAATACCCGAACGGCGGTAATTGATGCGATGGCTGCGCTGGCTGGCGGCCGCCGCGAGTTACCTGGCGGTCGTGGCGTTCGTCGGACTGTCCGCGGTGGGCGGCTGGCTGTATTGGGACCGCGTGCAGACCCGCGGCGAGCAGGCGGCGCGTGCGGTCCTGCCAGGGTTGGCGGCCAAGGAGATTCCCGAGGTCTTCGCCTACGACTACCAGACCGTCGAGCGGAGCCTGACGGCCGCGTATCCGCTGTTGACGCCGGAATATCGCGCTGAATTCCAGAAGAGCGCCAACACGCAGATCATCCCCGAGGCCAAAAAGCGTGAAGTGGTTGTGCAGGCTAACGTGGTCGGCGCGGGAGTCATGTCGGCCAAACGGGATTCGGCATCGCTGATGGTCTACATGAACCGTACGGTGACAGACAAATCACGCCAGCCGCTCTACGACGGCAGCCGGTTGCGGGTGGACTTCAAAAAGATCGGCAAGCAGTGGCTGATCGCCTACATCACGCCGATCTAGTAGCACATCGCAATCGCGTTGCAGTACAACGGATAACGCTCGACCGGGCTGGGCGGGGGGCCGCTCAGTGTAAGCGAGAACGGTTGCTTCTTCATCGCCGGTTCCATCCCGCAGACGGCACCGTGCAGGGTGGTGTGGGTGCCGCTCATCGTTTCGTCGCTGAAAGCCCACGTTTCGGTGGAAGGGGCGGTGCCGCCACCCGGACATGACACACCGTCAGCCTTGTCGACCTTGAAAGTCCACAGCATGCTCGACATCCGCGCCCGGCCGCTGTAGTTCTGCAGTTTGTCCGCGGCGCTAATCCGCTCGTCCGTGAAACTCACGATGTTCAGGGCGCAGTTCATCGCGAAAACGATTGGGTCGGAATAGTCGTTCATGTTCCGGGTTCCGGAGGGCTGATCGCAGATGGCCGTGACGGTCCAGGTCACCCCCGACACGCCCGCCTCGTTGTAGCTGTAGTTGCCGTCCGGCGGCGGTCCGAGCGCCTTGGCGGGTGCCCCGGATTCCAGCGCAATTCCCGTTGCGACGGCGACGAAGATGCCGGTGCCCGCAGCCAGTCCGTGACGGAGCTTCATCTGACCCCTCCCTCCGCGATCCCTTGAGTATCACAGCGATTACGCGGCAACACCATGGGTTCGCGCGGCCTAGTTGGCATCGTGAGGACGCGACTCCGCCAACGCATCCAGGAACGACCGCGCCCAACGGTCGACGTCGTGCACCAGGACCTGGCGCCGCATCGACCGCATCCGGCGCCGGCCCTCCTCGACGGGCTGGTTGAGCGCCGCCTCGATCGCGTCCTTCACGCCGTCGAGGTCGTGCGGGTTGACCAGATAGGCCTGCCGGAGTTCGTCGGCGGCGCCGGTGAATTCGGACAGCACCAGCGCGCCGCCGAGATCGCTGCGGCATGCGACGTACTCCTTGGCCACCAGGTTCATGCCGTCGCGCAGCGGGGTGACCAGCATGACGTCGGCGGCCACGAAGAACGCGATCAATTCGTTGCGGGGGACCGGACGGTGCAAGTAGTGCACCACCGGATGGCCGACCTCCGCGTATTCGCCGTTGATGTGTCCCACTTCGCGCTCGATGTCGTCACGCAGAATCTGATAGCTCTCCACGCGTTCGCGGCTCGGCGTGGCGAGCTGGACCAGCACGGTGTCGTCGCGCTTCGCGCGTCCCTCCGCGAGCAGCTCCGAGAAGGCCTTGAGCCGCACGTCGATGCCCTTGGTGTAGTCGAGCCGGTCGACGCCGAGCAGCACCTTGCGGGGGTTGCCCAGCTCGGCCCGGATCTCCCGGGCGCGCCGCCTGATGTCGCGGTCGCGGGCGGTGTGATCGAGCGAGCCGGAGTCAATGGAGATGGGGAACGCGCCCACCCGGACGACGCGCGACCCGAGATCGACCTCGCCGTATCGCGAGCGCACCCCAACCGATCCGCGGGAGGTGTTGACGCCGATCAGCCGCCTGGACAGGAACAGGAAGTTCTGCGCCCCCCCGCTCAAGTGGAAGCCCACCAGGTCGGCGCCGAGCAGGCCCTCGATGATCTCGGTGCGCCAGGGCAGCTGCATGAACAGCTCCACCGGCGGGAACGGGATGTGCAGGAAGAAGCCGATGGTGACGTCGGGACGCAGTTCGCGCAGCATCTTGGGAACCAGCTGCAGTTGATAGTCCTGCACCCACACGGTGGCGCCCCGGGCGGCGGCGCGGGAGGTGGCTTCCGCGAAGCGCCGGTTGACCTCGACGTAGCGTTCCCACCATTGGCGGTGGTAGATCGGCTTGACGATGACGTCGTGATAGAGCGGCCACAGCGTGGCGTTCGAGAACCCCTCGTAGTACTGGGCGATGTCGTCGGCGCTCAGCCGCACCGGGCGGAGCTCCAGGTCCTCCTGCACGATCGGCTCGTCGTCGAAGTCGACCTCTTCCTCGGCGATGCCGGCCCAACCGACCCATGCGCCGCGCCGGCGGCGTAGCAGCGGCTCCAGCGCCGTCACCAGGCCGCCCGGGCTGCGCTTCCACGCCGTGGTGCCGTCGGGAAGCCGCTCCTGGTCCACCGGAAGCCGGTTGGCGACCACGACGAAGTCGGAGTTGCCGAAGGTCGGCATCTTCGAGTCGTGCCCGTTCCCGGGAGTCATTTACGCGTCGAGTTTTGCGGGCCCAATGCCGAGCATGGACAGGAACACGCGGCACTCGTCGGCGTCGTTCGCGTACGCCGCGACAACCCGCCTGGCCTGGCTCGCGGTGCTGTCGGCGACCGGTTCGACGTCGCCGATCTCGCCAGGGTCAGATTTGGTAGCCATGACTTAACTGTAGGTGATGCAGCATGGGCAGGTGGGTGAGGACTTGATGTAGCTAACGAGTTGTTCGCTGTTCAGCCGCCAATAACGCACGTGTAGAACAACTGCAATAACCTCGTCGGCAACCGTCCCGGCTTTACGTGGCCCGCGACGCCAAAGACTTCGGAAACAGGATGGTTCTCACCCCCGCTGACGTCCACAATGTCGCATTCTCGCGTCCGCGCATCGGCAAGCGCGGTTACAACGAGCAAGAGGTCGACATCTTCATCGACCTGGTCGAGCAAGAGCTGACTCGGCACCTGCAAAAGGAAACCGAGCTCCGCAGCCGCTGCGCCGAGCTGCTCAAACGCGCTGGCACATTGGACCGACGGGAAGCCGAGCTTTCCGAGCGCGAGGCGGCCCTCGTCCAGTACGAACACGACGTGCGCGCCTGGGAGAGCCGGGTGCGCGAGCAGGAGGCGCGGCTCGCCCAGCGGGCGGGCGGGCTCGCGAAGCGGGCCAACCCGTTGCCCCAACAACTGGCCCAGATCCGGCATCGGGAGGCGCAGGTCGCCGGGCGGGAGGCCGAGCTTGCGCAGTGGGCGGACGAGCTGGGGCGGCGGGAAGCCGAACTGCGCTTGCGGGTACAGCAGCAACCGGCCACCGTCTTGCCCATCGCGGCGGACGCCGCCGCAGGCCAGGCGCCGCGAGCCTACCGCCACGCGCAGCCGCTGAGGGCCGTGCCGAAGTCCGCCGCGTCCAACGGGTCGGCCCGCATCGACGAGGTGCGTGCGGTCGCCTCGGTGCGCGGGCGGCACGACATGGAGAGGATGGCGATCCGGGCCGTCACAGATCAGCTCGGCAACACCGTGACCGAGACCGTCCATGAGCGGACCCGGAGGGCCCTACTCGACCACGACAGTCCGGCGGCGCCCGCCGACCACCAAGTCGAACTCGAGCGGCTGAAGGCAGAGAACGCCGAGCTGAACCGCTCGTTGCGGCTGCTCAAGGCGGCGGCCGCCTCTCTCGCGGCCGCCCTTGATCGCCCGTAGTCGGCCCACCCAGCGGTGAGTCGATTACACACTGGCCGTAATGTGTAAACACGTGGGACCTGGCGACGAATGAGGTGGGCCGAATGACAGTGTCAGAGCAAGCCGGTGCCCAGACGGGCGACGCCAACGCCGAAGAGTTGGTGACTTACGAAACCCTCGACGAGGGCCGCATCGCGCGCATCTGGCTCAACCGTCCGGAGGCACACAACGCGCAAAGCCGCGGCCTGCTGGTCCAGCTCGACGAGGCGTTTCTGCGCGCTGAGGCCGACGACACCGTGCGCGTGGTGATCCTGGCGGCGCGCGGCCGCAACTTCTCCGCAGGCCACGACCTGGGTTCGGAGCTGGCGATCGCCGAGCGCAGCCAGCTTCCCAGCTTTCGCATCAACGGTGGGACCCGCGATCCGATCGTGGAGAAGCTCTACCTGCAGGAGTGGCACTACTTCTTCCAGAACACCTGCCGCTGGCGGGATTTGCGCAAGATCACCATCGCCCAGGTGCAAGGCAACGCGATCTCCGCGGGCCTGATGCTGATCTGGGCGTGCGATCTGATCGTGGCCGCCGACAACGCGAAGTTCAGCGACGTGGTCGCGGTGCGCCTGGGCATGCCGGGTGTCGAATACTACGCCCACCCTTGGGAATTCGGTCCGCGCAAGGCCAAAGAGCTGCTGCTGACCGGGGACTCACTCGACGCCGACGAGGCGTATCGGCTGGGCATGGTGTCCAAGGTGTTCCCCGTCGACGAGTTGGCGGACAAGACTCTGGAATTCGCCCGGCGCATCGCCGACCGGCCCACAATGGCGGCCCTGCTCGTCAAGGACTCGGTCAACGCCGCCTCCGACGCAATGGGATTCACCGAGGCGTTGCGGCACGCGTTCCACATCCACGAACTGGGCCACGCGCACTGGGCGGCCCACAACGAGAACCGGTACGCGGTGGGCCTGCCGCCCGAGGTCGAGGACTGGCGCAACGCCAAGCCCACGCAGGTGGCCCGCCGCGACACGCCGTAGCAGGTCGCCGGTCCCACGTGGCCACCCGACGCCGCGGCGAGTTCTCCGCGTGGTTCGATATCTGGAACCTGTTTGGAGTTTGAGAGGGCGTCGCGTGCAGCTTTCTTTCGAAAACCGGACGTATCTGGTCACCGGCGGTGGCAGCGGAATCGGCAAGGGCGTGGCCGCCGGGCTGGTCGCGGCGGGCGCCTCGGTCATGATCGTGGGCCGCAATCCCGACCGGTTGGCGGGGGCCGTCAGCGAGATCGAGGCCCTTTCGGGCGGCGGTTCCATTCGCTACGAGCCGACCGACGTCACGAATGAGGAGGAGGCCGCCCGCGCGGTGGACGCCGCGACGGCCTGGCACGGTCAACTCCACGGGGCGGTGCATTGCGCAGGTGGCTCCGAGACGATCGGACCGATCACCCAGATCGACTCAGAAGCCTGGCGGCGCACCGTCGACCTGAACGTCAACGGCACCATGTACGTGCTCAAGCACGTCGCGCGCGAGCTGGTGCGGGGTGGCGGGGGATCGTTCGTGGGCATCTCGTCGATCGCGGCCAGCAACACCCATCGCTGGTTCGGCGCCTATGGGGTGAGCAAGTCGGCCATCGACCACATGATGCAGTTGGCCGCCGACGAACTCGGACCGTCCTGGGTGCGGGTCAACAGCATTCGGCCGGGCCTGATCCGCACCGATCTGGTCGCGCCGGTGTTCGCCCTGCCGGAGGTGGCCGAGGATTACCGCGAGTGCACGCCGCTGCCCCGCCCCGGCGAGGTCGAGGACGTCGCCAACCTGGCGATGTTCCTGCTCAGCGACGCGGCCTGCTACATCACCGGGCAGGTCATCAACGTCGACGGTGGGCTGATGCTGCGGCGCGGCCCGGACTACTCCGCCATGCTGGAGCCGGCGTTCGGCGCCGACGGGCTACGGGGAGTGGTCTGACGCCAGGCCGGCGTCGCGGTCGGCGAGCGTGGCGAGCGCCGACCAGTCCAGGTGCCCGCCGCCCGATGCCACCAGGGCCAGGAAGCGGTCGCGCAGCAGGCTTGCCACCGGCAGGGGCACCTGCAACTGCTCCCCGGCGGCGAGCGCCAGCCGGACGTCCTTGAGGCCCAGCTCGGCGGCGAACCCGGCCGGCTCGAACTCCCGGCGCGCGATCAACCCGCCGTAGGTCTGGTAGACGGGGGCGGCGAACAACGTCGACGTGAGGATGTCGACGTACTGCTGCCTGTCGACCCCGGCCTTGGCGACCAGCGCCACGGCCTCACTCACACTCTCGATCACCGACGCGATGAGGAAGTTGCCGCTTAGTTTGACCAGGTTGGCGGTGTGCGGCTGCTCGGATACCACGAAGGTCCGCTGGCCGATCGCGTCGAACAGCGGGGAGAGCGCCTGTAGCACCTGCGGCTCGCCCGCCGCAACAACGAAAAGCTTTGCCGCCGCGGCCGCGTCGGGCCTGCCGAACACCGGTGCCGCGGCGTAGCGCTGGCCGGCTTCGGCGTGTGCGGCCGCCAGGCGCTCCGAGAGGGCGACACTGATGGTGCTCGACGAGACGTGCGTGGCGCCCGGAGCCAGCGAAGCGACTACGCCGGCCTCACCGAACACCACATCCTCGACGGCGTGGTCGTCGGCGAGCATGGTGAACACCACCTCGCCGTGGCACGCCTCCGCCACGGCGGGCGCCGCCGCGGCGCCCTGCTGCACAAGCGTCGCCGTCTTGTCGGGGGAGCGGTTGTAGACGATCACGCGGTGGCCCGCCTTCAACAGGTTCGCGGCCATGCCCTGCCCCATCCTGCCCAAGCCGATAAATCCGATGTCCATGCGTCCACTCTGCCTTGTCCGGGGGCCGTCCTTTGCAATGATGAGCCCCTAGCGACGCGACGAGCAGGGAGCGGCAATGAAGCGACTCGAGGGCAAACGGATCCTGGTGACCGGCGCCGCGTCGGGCATCGGGCAGGCGACCGCGCTGCGACTCCTCGACGAGGGCGCCACGGTGGTGGCCTCCGACGTCGCGGAGGGCGGCCTGGGCGCCACGCATGCCCGCGCCGACGAGGCGGAGACGGCCGGTCGTCTGACCACCATGCCGATGGACGTGGGCAACGAGGATTCGGTGGTCGACGGCGTGTGCCGGGCCGTCGAAACGCTCGGCGGCCTGGATTCGTTGGTCAACGCCGCCGGCATCCTGCGCGCCGCGCACACCCACCAGACCTCGCTGGAACTGTGGAACCAGATCGTCGGCGTCAACCTGACCGGCACGTTTCTCGTTGTGCGGGAAGCGCTTCCGGCATTATTGGCGAATTCGCGCAGCGCGATCGTCAACTTCAGTTCGACGTCCGCCTCTTTCGCTCACCCGTATATGGCGGCATACGCCGCGAGTAAGGGCGGGATCCAGGCGTTCACGCATTCGCTGGCGCTCGAGTACGCGCGCGACGGCCTGCGCGCGGTGTGCGTGGCACCCGGCAGCATCAAGTCCGGGATCACCGATGCAACCGGCGGATACATCCCGAAAGACGCTGACTGGGCGCTGTTTTCAAGGTTGATGCCGATTCTGCCGACCACGGTGGAGTCCAGCGGCACCGGGATGGCCGATCCGTCGGTGGTGGCCGGGGTGATCGCCATGCTGGTGTCCGAGGACGGCGCGTTCATCACCGGAACCGAGATCCGCATCGACGGCGGGACGCACGCCTAGCCGGCGACCCGCGGCGGCCCGCTGCGCCCGGTTTCGCCGCGCGGCTAGTTAACGCACGGCACGCCGCCGCCGCCGATCGGCTTCCCCTGATCGGGCGTCGGATAGGTCGTCGTGGTGCCGTTGTAGTAGTACGGCTTGGCCTTGGTGGACGTCGTGGTGGTCGCGGTTTCGTCGGTGCTGTCGTCAACCATGGACACCGAGAAATTCGTATCGACGGTCACCCTGATGTGGCCGGGCTGAACGCTGGGGTCGGGCTGGCCGGGCGCGTCGAGGCCGAGCAGTTTGGCCACGTTCGCCGCGTCGGTTTCCGCACCGGCGCCGTACGCGACCGTGCTCGCCGTAGGCTCGCCCGAGTTGCGGTCGCGGGTCTGGCCCGTCGTGTAGCCGTGGTTCTGCAGGGCGCGGGACACCTCGGTCGCGAGCCCACTCGTGCTGCCCGCATTGATCACATCGACGACGGTCGACGGACTGGGCTTGGCGGCCGTGGTGGCGGGCGCTGTGGTTGTGGGCGAGGCGCCGATCGCCGTGGCCACCTCGGCCTTGATCGCCGCCGGGTCGATGATGTTGACGTCCTGACCGTCGATGTTGTCGTAGCGCACCACCGGCAGCGTGCGGAACTCGACGTGGCCGCTGGAGGCCAGCGAACCGAGCCGCTGGATCATCTCCTCGTCCCAACCGGCCGACAACACCACATCCTTGCGTGCCACGGCCATCAGGCTTTTGAGCTTGTCCAGATTGGTGAAGGTCCCCGCGGCCTGCAGCTCCTGCATGACCGACGAAATGAACGCCTGCTGCCGATGGGTGCGGTCCAGGTCCCCGTTCTCCAGGCCGTGGCGCTGCCGCACAAAGGACAGGGCCTCTGACGCGTCCAAGGTCTGCCGCCCGGCCGGGAAGTCGGCGCCCGAATACGAGTCGTAGACGGGGTGGTTGAGGCAGACTTCCACCCCGCCCAGGGTTTGGGCCAGGTCGTAGAACCCGGCCAGGTTGACCTCGGCGAAGTAGTCGATCGGTACGCCGGTCAGGCTCCGCACGGCACGCAGGGTCGCCGCCCGGCCGGCTTCCCGGCCCTTGGTCTCGAGTTCCTTCTGAGTGCTGGTGCCCTGGTTGGCGAGCTTGTTAGCGACGTACTGCTTGGTCAGGCCGTACGCCTCTTTGATCTTGATGTGGTTGTAACCCGGCACCCCGTTGAAGGCGACCCAGTCGTCGCGTGGGATCGAGAAGGCGACGACTTTGTCGTCGGCCCCGACGTGCACCAGGATCAGGGTGTTGGTGTTGTAGCCGCCGTCGTCGGAATCGCCCGCGTGCAGGTGCTTCAGAATCGACCAGGGCAGGTCGTTGCCGTCCTGGTCTTTGCGGGAGTCCAGCCCGATCAGCAGGATGTTCATGTTGTCGCCGCTGGAGCGCGGGTCGTCGGGCTGCAGGGCGTTCGAGACGGTGATGCCGCCCAGCGCGCCGTGCGCGACGTAGTACCCCGCCCCGGTCAGGCCGACTGCCGCCACGGACACCAGCGCGCCCAAGGTGCGCGTCAGTCCCTTGCGGAATCGGGAGGGCTGACGGACGGCTCGATGACGGTGGTGGGCACCGCCAGAGCGGGCCATCACAAACCTCGGCCCAAACCCAGCGCATCGCCGGGCACCGCGGCGGCGGTTTGCGGCGATGTCGCTTCAAGCATGGTGTCAAGTATGCGTTAGCTTGCTGTGAAGCCCCCAATCGAGAACGGGTTCCCGGCACGCTCGACCGGCAGCGCCCGGCCGGCCGTCGGGGCGGCAGCATCTGCCTGACCAGCGTGTTCCGAGCGAACCGTCTCGCGGGGGTTTCACCGACGTCACATGGCCGGCGTGACCGAATCGAACTTGTGATCGAGCCGAAATGACGGCTATCCGGCTTTGACGAGGTCCTCGCCCGACTCGTAGAACACGGTGATGTTCGAGCCGGTCACGATCTCTGCGAGGTACACACCGAGCGGCTCCACCTCGTAGTAGTAGTGAACGTTGCCCCGGGGGTCGACCGCCGTAGCGCACGACAAGCCCGGCGCCCCGCAGCGTTGTTTGATGGGTACGGCGAGAACGGCGAGGGCCACCATAACGGCAATCCCGGCGACCAGCCGACCCCTGCCGAAGGCCCGCCTGGTCGTTGGTGCCGGATGCATCACCGTTGGAGTGTAAGCGGCAGGCCAGCCCGATCCGGCTCGGCGCAGTAGGTTTTGCAGCTATGGCCATTGCAAACCCCGGCGGCGCTGCATCGCCGCAGACCCGGGTCGAGGTGCTGGGCAATATCGGGCCCAACTGGTTCGCCGCGGTGATGGGCACCGGGATCGTGGCCAGCGCCGGCGCGGCCCTGCCCGTGCACGTGGTGGGACTGCGCGCCTTCGCCCAGGTGGTCTGGGTGATCGCCGCCGTCCTGCTGGTGGTGCTCATCGTCCTGGTCGGGGGCCACTGGTTGCGCCACCCCACGGTGGCGCGCACGCACGCCCGCAATCCGCAGATGGCGCACTTCTACGGCGCCGCCCCGATGGCGCTGATGACGGTCGGCGGGGGAGCGGTGCTGGTCGGAAGGGATCTGCTCGGCGAGCGCGTCGCGGTAGACCTGGACTGGGTGTTGTGGACGGCGGGAACGCTGGGCGGGCTGTTCACCGCTGTCAGCATCCCGTTTTTGATGTTCACCCAGCACAACGTCGAGCCCGACGCGGCCTTCGGGGGCTGGCTGATGCCGGTGGTCCCGCCCATGGTGACCGCGGCCATGGGGGCGCTGCTACTGCCGCACATGACGGCGGGCACCGGACGCGAAACCATGCTGTACGGCTGCTACGCGATGTTCGGCCTGTCGTTGCTGGCTTCGCTGAACATCATCGCGATGATCTGGGCGCGCCTGACCCTCTACGGCACGTCGGGCTCGGCGCGGGTGCCGACGCTGTGGATCGTCCTGGGTCCGCTCGGCCAATCGATCACCGCCGCAGGGCTTTTGGGTGCAAGCGCGGGACTGGCTGTCAACCCCGAGCTGGCCGAGGACCTGAATGCCTTCGCGATCCTGTACGGAGTTCCGGTGTGGGGTTTCGCGGTGTTGTGGATCGCGCTGGCCACGGCGCTGACCGTGCGCACGCTGCGTCGCGGCATGCCGTTCGCGCTGACGTGGTGGAGCCTGACCTTCCCGGTCGGAACGTTCGTCACGGGCACCTCGCAGCTCGCCGGCCACACGCACCTGCCCGCTTTCCGGGTGGCCGCGGCGATCGCGTACGCCGGGCTGTTGTTCACCTGGCTGCTGGTGGCTGTGCGCACCGCGCGGGGGAGCCTGCGCGGCAACCTGCTCAAGCTGCCGCCGAGCACCGCGCCGGTCAAGGCCAGCAAGGAACCGGTGTCCTGAAGCCGCGGCGGCCGAGTTCGTCCGCGTTTCGGCGCCCGGGGTCGGCGGGTAGGCAACCCTGAGCCGATCGGAGGTGCTAAATGATGGACACGATCGAGCCGCCGGAGCGTGGCACTCCCGACGAGACGCCCGAGCGGCTGGCGCCGGCCGAGACACCCGAGCGGCTAACCCCGGCGGAACCGCCGGAGCGTTTGACGCCGTCGGAGCCGTCCGAGCGTCAGCCGCGGACACGAGCAGCTTGACGAGATCGGAGGTTGAGGATGCGCGCTGAGGAAGGCGACGAAACCGTTAGCGACTACGCGGCGGAGGGAAAGCAAGCTCTCGGCAGGATCAAGGCTTCACAATGGGCCGGGAGCCGCCTCGGCGATGTCGCCCGGCGGTTTTCGCGCCTGTGGCGCGGCGATCACTCGTCGGAAGGCAAACCGGACGCATAGGGGTGGTCACGCGGGCGCGGGGTACCGGTGGGCCCACGGGGCGGCGTCCTCGAGTTGGGCTGCCAGCTGCAGGAGGTCGGCGTCGGCGCCCAGGCGCCCGACGAATTGAACCCCGAGGGGAAGCCCGTCGTCGGTCCAGTGCAGGGGCACGCTGATCGCGGGGCGTCCGGTGATGTTGGCGAGCTGCGTATAGGGCACCCATCCCAGGCTCTCCTGGACCAATTGGTCGAGAATCCCGCTGAGCGCCATGAGTTTTCCCGCGCGCAGCTTGCTGGCGATGCGGGCCACCTGTTGGAGGGGCCGCGGCGTGGCCGTCGCGCCGACCCGGAGCGGTGGCGTGGCCAGGGTGGGGGTCAGCAAGCAATCGAAGGTCTCGTGGAACCCCGCCAGGGATCGGATGTGGTTGTTGCGGTTCTCCAGCGCGAGGATCGGTGCCAGCACGCCGGTGGACCGGGCGAGTTCACTCACGGCCAAGGTGTCGGCCTCGAAATCGCGGTCGCCGGCGCCGGTGCGCTGTCTGGCGTCCGCGACGTGCTGGTAGAGCTGGGCGAACCAGATGGTGAGAAAGTCACGGGCGAGGGCGGCGTCGTCGTACGGCGGCCGAACCTCCTCGACCCCGTGCCCCAGACCGCTCAGGAGCGATACCGCCCGTTCCACCGCGGCGACGGCTTCCCGGTCCGGGTGTGGGTTGATCGCCGAAGACCACGAGTACCCGATCCGCAGCGTGCGCGGACGACGCTTGACGTGGTCGGCGAAAGTGCCTCGCGGAAGGGCGACTTCGTAGGCCGCGTACGGGTCGCGGCCGACGATCGCGTCGCACAGCGCGGCGCTGTCACGCACCGTGCGCGAAACGACGCCCTGGGTCACCATCCCGAACATCGGCTCGCCGGTCTGCGGCCCGTACGGCGAAAGTCCGCGGCCGAACTTGAGGCCGACGAGCCCGTTGCAGGCGGCGGGGATGCGGATGGATCCGCCGCCGTCGTTGGCCCCCGCGGCCGGGACGATCCCGGCCGCGACCGCCGCCCCGGAACCTCCGGACGAGCCGCCGGGGGTGTGCTGGGTGTTCCACGGATTACGTGCCGGCCCCCAGTAATCGGATTCCGTCACGCCCTTGGCCCCGAACTCGGGGGTGTTGGTCATCGCGAAGATCACCAGCCCCGCGTCCAGGAACCGCTGCGTCACCAGGGCGTGTCGATCGGCCACGTCGTTGGCCAGCGAGCGGGAACCGCTCGAGGTCGGGAAGCCGCGATACTCCTGCGCGAGGTCTTTGATCACGAAGGGCACACCGGCGAACGGTCCGCTCAGGGCCGGGTCGGCGGCCCGCCTGTCCGCGACCTCGCCGAGGTGGCGGACGATCGCGTTCAACCGCGGATTGACGGCGTCCGCCCGCCGCCGTGCCAGTGCGAGAAGTTCGGACGCCGTGACCTGCTTGCGCTCGACCAGTTCGGCCAACGCGGTCGCATCCAAGGACAGGTATTCGTCAAGCTGCATCGGTTTCTCCTCAGGACGCTCCGCTGCATCGTATTGGAGCCGCTTCGGGGCCCGGGTCGGCGCCGAAACGGCTTAGTATCACCTGATGCCCATGGCAGTGGAACCGTTTTCGATCCAGGGTCCCGGCGGCGTACGCATCGTCGCCGACCGGCTGGGCGATCCGCAGGCGCGGGCCGTGGTGTTCCTGCACGGTGGCGGGCAGACGCGTCGTTCGTGGGGCAAGGCTGCTGCCGCCGTCGCGCAGCGCGGCTGGCAGGCCGTCACCGTCGACCTGCGCGGCCACGGGGAATCCGATTGGTCCGACGCGGGCGACTACCGCGTCGTCAGCTTCGCCGGCGACGTCCGCGAAGTGCTGGGCACGCTGCCCCCGCAACCGGTGCTCGTCGGCGCATCCCTGGGCGGCTTCACGTCGATGCTGCTCGCGGGTGAGCTGTCCCCGGGCATCGCCAGCGCGGTGGTGTTGGTCGACATCGTGCCCAACATGGACCAGTCAGGGGCGAATCGGATCCACGCCTTCATGTCCGACCGGGTGGAATCGGGGTTCGCCTCACTTGACGAAGTCGCCGACGCCATCGCCGAATACAACCCGCACCGGCCGCGGCCCACCGACCTGGACGGCCTGACCACGAATCTGCGCCGCCGCGGCGATCGCTGGTACTGGCACTGGGATCCCCAGTTCATCAGCGGAACCGCCGCGTTTCCGCCGTTCGAGGTTACCGACCCCGATCGCATGCACGCGGCCGTCGACGCGATCCTGCGCGACGGCGTGCCGATGCTGTTGATTCGGGGACAGATGAGTGATCTCGTCAGCCAGGAACGCGCCGACGAATTCCTGGCGCGCTTCCCGCAGGTCGAGTTCAGCGACGTGCGCGGTGCGGGGCACATGGTGGCCGGTGATCGCAACGACATCTTCGCCGACGCCGTGCTGGGCTTCCTCGCCCGCCACGTCGGCGACTGATCATCGGTTTGTCGCCTCGCGGCGAAAGCTGTTGCGGTGCAGAGCAATCGCCATCGATTTGCCGTTTACGTCAATTCGCCGCGGGCGGGCCGGCGGGCGTATTCCGAACGGCCGGGCGGCCGAAACCCGCTCCCGCTGTTAGCATGCTGCCCGATACATCAAGAGAGGTGGCGTGGCCATGCGGTGGTTGCGAGGGTTGGGCCTGGTCGGCGCTGTGGTCGTCGCCACGATGGCGTTGGCGAATCCCGCGCGTGCGGATTCGGGCGTGACGCCGGGCATGAAGGTTGAGGATGAAAATAACTCGTGCACAGCGGGTTTCGCGGCGAAGGGTAACGACGGCAGCTATTACCTGATGACCAGCGGCCACTGCGACGCCCATGACGGTTCGTTGTGGACGTACGGGAATTCGTTACCGCTCGGGAGGATCAGCGCCAGCGAGCAGGAGGGTGAGACGCGGGACGCGGCGATCATCCGCCTCGATCCGGGCGTCGGCGCGCCGATAGGTGATGTCGGCGGCAGGTATGTGGTCCGGGATGTGTTGAACGGCGACCAAATTCGGGAGGGTGTGCCGTTCTGCAAGATCGGTGCGGTCACCGGCGAGACCTGTGGGGTCGTCAAGCATGTCGAAGGTGGCGTTGTCACAGCCAGCGTGTTCAGCCTCAACGGGGACAGCGGCAGCCCCGGTTTCGTGAAGAACGATGACGGCACCGTGAGTGCGGTGGGTTTGTTGATGTCTTCGCCCGAGGGCGACGACAACACCACCGACTTCGTACTCGTCGATCCGCTACTGGGCAAGTGGGGGTTGCGCGTTCTGCCGTAGCGTGCGGCGTCGCGACACCGCGTTTCTCTTTCACCGGCAGCGGGTACCCGGCTCGCGGCTTTGCGGGCGTCAGTGCTGCAGGTTCGGCGTGGGCTCGCGGAGTCGACCAGGCCAACGAGTTGGCAGTGCGGAACCAGCGACACGAAGGAGAGCAGTGGTGAAGCGTGGGTTCGTCGTCGGCATGGCGGGCGTAGCCGTGGTGGCCGCCGCCTGCGCCGGCTGTTCGAGTAACAAGTCAACCACCGGGTCCTCGTCCTCGTCGTCGCCGTCGGCGGCCGGCCCGCAGGTCATCGTGGACGGTCAGGCGCAGAACGTCAGCGGCCAGGTCACCTGCGCCCCGGCGGGCGACAACACCAACATCGGCATCGGTGACCCCACAGCCGGTGTCGGCGCGGTGGTCAGCAACGCCAACCCGCCCATCGTTCACTCGGTCGGGCTCGGCAGCGTCAACGGCATCACCCTCGGCTTCTCCGACGCCGCTCCCAACCAGGGCGGCAACGCCGGAGCCGCGGTGAACGGGAAAACCTATGCGATCAAGGGCACCGCAACCGGGCTCGACATGAGCAACCCGCAACAACCGCAGCAGGTGACCAAGTCATTCGAGTTGGACGTCACCTGCCCCTAGTGCAGGCGATCCACACCCAAGAGGGGACGCAGCTATGTCAATGAAACGTGTTGTCAGCGCGGCGGCGCTCGCGGCGGGCCTGAGTATCTCCGCGATCACATTGAACGCCGGTTCGGCCTTCGCGGCTCCGCTCGGCCCGCCCCCGCCGTGCCCGAACTGCCACGGAGGTGGTGGTGGTGGCGGTGGCGCTCCCGGCGGCGGCGGCGGTGGTGGTCCGCAGAGCGGCCCGGGCGGTCAGCAGGCCGGACCCGGCGGCGCGCCGGGCGGGCAGAACAATCCTCCCCAAGGGGGCCAGGGCCCGAACAACCCGCCGCAGGGCGGCCCGAGCAGCCCGCCGCAGGGCGGGCAGAACGAGCAGGGCCGCCAGAACAACCCGCCGCAGGGTGGGCAGAACCCGCCGGCGCCCGACGAGCACGGGCAGTACCCCCAGCAGGGCGGCCCGAACGAGCAGCCGAACAACGCGCCGAACGATCACGGGCCGAACCCGCCGGGTGGGCAATCCAACGCGCCGGCGAGCGAACACAACGCGCCGCCGCCGGAGGGCAGGCAGGCCCTCAACCCGCCGAGCACGCAGCCACCGCACCAGCCCTATGTCCCGCGCGGGACCTATGTCAGCGGCAACGCCCAAGTTGGCGGGCCCGGCGACGCGCGGACCGGCTTCAGCGTCGTGGACCACGGCGCCCCGCCACCACCGCCGCCGCGAGGACACGGCTGGAACGACGGCCCGGCACCCGGCCACGCGCCGCCACATTGGGTGGGCGCGCCGCCTCCGGGTGGCTGGGACGGTCCGCCGCCTCCGGGCGGCTGGAACCGTCCGTGGTCCGGGCCTCCGCGTGACGTCGTCGTGGCGCAGGCCGATTTCGGGCCGTTCCAGTACGACACCTACACCGCCATCCCGGTCTTCAACTGGCAGTTCGGCGGTTGGGGCTTCTGGTACATGGGAGTCTGGGTTCCGCTGTACTGACGGTCCGGCCTGACCGGGTCGCCGCAACGGGCCGCCGACCGACGCAGCCGCTACAGCCGCGGTGCGCCCGTCGGTGGGCGGTCGGCGGGTGGTCGTGGCAGGCTCCGGGAATGGATGTGCGGGAAAACGTTCGCCGAGCCATCGAGGTCATGACGGCGTGGACGTCGGACAGCGGCAATGAATTCGCATGGAGCCGGCTCGTCGAGAACGTCACCAACGAACCCGACGGCGAAATCATGCTGCTGATGGGTTTCGTCAATCTCGCCGGCGAGTTGGGCATCAAGCTGGAGAGGGCGACCGGCCAGACGATGCGCACCCATCTGCAAGACATCGCCCTGAAGTACCTGTGAGGGCCGCGTGAACACGATGGACAAGCGGTTCGTTCGGGTCGGCCGCGACGGCGGTGTGCTCTCGGTCGAGCTGATCAATTCCAAATCGCTCAACATCGTCGGCACGGCCGCCATCGAGGAATTGACACGGGCGTTCGTCACCGCCGGTGATGACGATGACGTTCGGGTGGTCGTCCTGCGCGGTGCCGGGGACGCGGCGTTCATCGGCGGCGCCGACATTCATGAGATGGTCGCCCTGGACCGCGTCAGCGCCGAAGCCTTCATCCGTCGGCTCGCGGGCCTTTGCGAGGCGATCCGTCAATGCCCCGTCCCGGTCATCGCCCGGCTCGCCGGGTATTGCCTGGGCGGTGGGCTCGAGGTCGCGATGTGCTGCGATCTGCGGATCGCCGAGTCCGGCGCCGAATTCGGCATGCCCGAAGTGGCGGTCGGAATTCCCTCGGTGATCCATGCGGCCTTGATGCCGGCGTTGATCGGGGCGTCGCACGCGGCCTGGCTCCTGCTGACGGGCGAAACGATCGACGCCGGCACGGCCGTCACGTGGGGCCTGGTGCACGAGGCGGTCGCTCCCGACGCGCTTGACCCTCGCATCGCCGCGCTCGCTGGCAGGCTCGCGGGATTCGGCCCGCACGCGGTCCGCCAGCAGAAGCGGCTGCTCAACAAGTGGTTCGACATGACGGTGCACGGGGCGATCGAGGACAGCATCGAGCAGTTCGGTCTGGCGTTCCTGACCGGGGAGCCACAAGAGCACATGCGGGCGTTCCTCGCGCGCAAGAAGGACCGAGCCTAGCGCCGGCGCATCACGGGGACGTTGAGTGCGAAATCCCTTGCGGTGCAAGCTTATCAGCCGGGCGTATAGTCTCTACTGCGGGTGAGTGGCGAGGTAGTCCCCGACGGGGATCGGGGCCGGCGCTGAGTAACCGACGGGCAGCAGAACGTCGCCGGCGGTGGTGACGTAATAGACGTCCCAGCGGTAGTAGGTGGGGAACGCGGCCGGATCGGCGGCGATCAATGCGGCGTATTGGTCGACCGCACCGACGTATTGGTGCGCGTGGTTGTAGCCGTAGATGGCGCGCGCGGGGTCGTTGGCGAAGCCGTTGGCGGCGAGGAACCGGCCCGCCGCCATGATGCTGTCGCGGGGCGAGTTGATGTCGCCGCCCTGGCCGTAGGTGGCGAAGGTCGACGGCAAGAACTGCATGGGCCCTTGGGCGCCGGCCGTGCTGACCCCGTTGATGCTGCCGAAGCGGGTCTCGACGAAGTTGATCGCGGCCAGGTAGTTCCAGCCGACGCCGGTCTCGGCTTCCGCCGCGTGGTAGTCGTTCATCAGCTCGTCGGCCGGGACCGGGGGGTCGATCCGCCACGCGGGAAGCGTGTCTTTCGCGGGCGTCATAGCCTGCAGCTGGCGCCGGGCGTCGAGGTTGCGGTCGTAGACGTCGGCCAGTTCGGGCGGGATGCGTGGCCGGGTGATCGAGTCCCATTCGGGGTGCCTCCCGATGGCCCGGTACGCGGCCTGCTCCCGGTGTGCCGCCGCTATCAACGCCGGCTCCGGCGTTGAGGGGTCACGCAGCGCCCGTTCGTCGGCGACCAGGTCGTCGGCCAGTTGTGCGGGATCGGTCGCCAGCTGGGGCTGTTCGCCCTGGGGTGGGCTTGGTGCGGCGGGCACCGCCCTGGATGCGAGCGGAGTGGCCGCCGCACTCGGTCCGTTCGCAGCGGTTGGCGCGGTGGCGGTCGGCTTCACGGCCGACGATGAACAACCGGCGATTGTGAACACGGCCACGCAGAGCAACATCGGCGCGGTGTGCCGTATTGTCCGGATATTCGCGACGCGGTCACGGCTCACTGTGATCACTTCCGTCGATTGCCCTGATCAGTCTTCCGCATCGAGCGGTCCGACATCAATGCGGCCGACCGACTGCGGCGCCGGCGGAAGTGGAAATTCCTTCGAGTTGCGGCCGATACCGGCGCATTCCAGACTGGGAAATCAGCTTCCCTGCAGAGCGGAATTGTTATATGCCTGACGACCCGGCCGGACCGTCGGCGAGACGAACCGGGGTCCTGATGCGCCCGGCGATTCTGGTCGCAGTGCTGACGGCGTTTGTCGCCGGACCGCAGATCCCGCCTTTATTGCCGCCCGGGTGCGCGATTGGGTGGACCATGGTCGGGGGCGTGTTGATGTTCGTGCCCGACTGCACGCACCGGTCTCAGGCTCCTCCACGTCTACTGGTCGGGTGGCGCAACGGGATCGGACGGCCCGCCGCCCGATCCCGTTGCGCCACCCGACCAGTAGACGAAACGGATCTTCAGGCGAGGGGGACGGGGTGAGCGCGGCGCCCGGTCCCGGTCACACCCCCTACGACGGCGTCGCGGCGCTGGGATCGCTGTTGGGGCGGTCGGAGAAAGCCGGAAGTTGCACCGGTTCTCCATCGCGGGCGGGGCGTGACACGACCTCGGGCTCGTAGCGATGCGAAAACAGGTCGGACGATGTCATGGAGTGGGGCTCCTCGATTTGGTTTGACTTCGGCCCAAACGGAAGTGGTGGAGCGAAGAGCGGCCGATTCGTAGATGCGCCCCTCCGCGTAGGAAATCGCTGGGGAAGGCGAACGCGACCGCTCACACCAATGTACACCCGCAACGCACTGTGGGCTGGCGGGAAAGCTCCCACCAGCCCACATGGAGTAGAACTCGCGCTAGACGGCAGTCACTCCGACTGCCTGCGGGCCCTTGGCCCCCTGCTCGACGCTGAACTCGACTCGTTGGTTCTCTTCGAGCGAACGGTAGCCGCCCCCCTGAATTTCCGAGTAGTGGACGAACACGTCTGCTGCGCCGCCGTCCGGAGCGATAAAACCGAAGCCTTTTTCGCTGTTAAACCATTTCACAGTTCCCTGTGTCATACCTTCAACTTCTCTCATTTTGAATGGATGCCGACGGGCATCCTCGGCAACCGTAGCACATGCTGCATCTGCGAACGCTAATCGGCTGCACCAGAATGTTTTTCATGCAGTCAAGTGCTGATGGGCGATCAAAAGGGCCTAGGTCTCGAATAATCTTGATAAACAGCGTGATTCGATGATTCGGGCCTGCGCACACCAAAATTTTCCGCCCTGCCACCGCCGAGGCCGGGGCGGCGTCACATGGGTCTGGCACCCCTGCGGGCACCCGTTGACGGTCTGCGGGCGCTGACCCGATCGCCCCCTGTGCCCCGAGGCTTGTGACAACGCCGTGGCAGTCGCAAACTTGTTGATATGCGCGACCGCGAGACCATCGACGCAGAATTGCGGCGCATCGCCATGCGGCGCCGCGCCATGCGCGAGCAGGGCGGTCGGCTGTCGTCTTGGGAGGTTGACGAGCTGCTCGACGAGCTCCTGGCCCACAACACGGGGGCGTCTTCGACCGACTCGACGGGGGTGCCCGCGGCCGGAACCCTCGCCGGCAACCCGTCGCGCGGCGACACTGCGAGGAGCAGGGCGCGGCGGCGTAAGCGCCCGCTGTTCCGCCGGGCTCTTTTCGCGGCCATGCCGCTATCGCTGGTCGCCGTCGCTGCCGCGGTGGTGCTGGTGGTGTTCACCGTTCAGCACCAGGATTCATCGGCGCAGCCGACCGAAACCCCGGCGTCGGCCGCGCCGCCCCCCAACCGGATGGCGCCGAAAGCGCCCGCACCGCACGTTGACATTGCCGACGCGGCGTTCGTCACCGCGCTGAAACGTCAGGGCGTACCGGTTCCCAGCCAGGAGTACGTGACAGCCCAAGGGCACGCGGTCTGCGACTTCCTGGCGCGCCAACCCAACCTCGCGGACGCGGTCCAGTTCGTCCAGCGATCATCGGTGTGGGACGCCGATCAAAGCGCGCAAGTGACGGCGGGGGCCATCGTCTCGTATTGCCCCCAGTCTCGCCCCACCGTCGCGGACCAGCTGCAGCCCGCCTATCAGAACACCCTCTCCGATCTGCAGGCCATCCAACGGCAACTGGACGGAATCCAGGGCGACCTGAAGGGCATCCAGGGAAGTCTGGACGGCATCCCGGGCCGGCCCTAACCGGTTTCCTACCCGCTACGGCCGGTACTACCCAGAACCGGTCGGCCCTTTTCTAGCAACGCTGTTGGGACTACGATCTCCCTGCACGGAGATATGGGATGCTCAGCATGGCTAACCGTTTGGCATTCATGGTCCCAGCCGTATTCGCGCTGGTGTTCATCACGACATGTCTGTCGCCGGGAGTAAGTAGAGCCGCTGAATGTGGCCAAGGCACCGTTTACGACGCACCATCTGATAGCTGTGTGGTTCTCGCGCAGGCTCCGCAACCACTGGCCCCGCCGCCCCCGTACAACGGCCCCAGGCCACATGTCTGGGTCAGCGTCTGCGCGCCTATTCCGTTCGTCAGTGTGGGCGCCGGCAGCCCCGCCTCCGCCGCCGCCCCCGTACAACGGCCCCAGGCCACATGTCTGGGTCAGCGTCTGCGCGCCTATTCCGTTCGTCAGTGTCTGCGCCGGAATCTGACGGCGCGCGACCGACGCCAAACCTGAGCGACTACCGCCGGTCGAGTTGTGCGGCTAAGCGATTGGAGCCCCCTGTCAGGATTGAACTGACGACCGCTCGCTTACAAGGCGAGTGCTCTACCACTGAGCTAAGGAGGCCGGGTCAAGCGGGGTCAAGCCTAATCGGTCACTCGCCGGTGTCGATCATGCGCGTTGAGCGCACCGCCCGCGACGACGGACGGCGCCGGCCCGGCAGGGGGATGCGGTCGGCGATGTTGCTCAGCGGGTTGACCACCATGGTCAGCGCGACGACGGCGTCCTGCAGCGTGGCGATCGCCGGCTCCAGCGCCTCCATCCCGGGCGTCAGCCGCGCCAGGGTGTCGGCGACGTCCGCGAGCTGATCCAGCGGCCCGTTTCTCGCTGTCAGCTTGTCGACCAGGCCACCGTCGGCCAGCAGCCGATCGGCCAGCCCATCCTCGGCCAGCAGCCGCTCGATCAAGCCGTCCTCCGAGACCAGCTGATCGGCCAGCCCGCCGGGCTGCAGCGTGCGGTGCAGTCCGCCGCCCTCGGCGGTCAGGCGGTCCAGCAGACCGCCATCCGAGGTGAGCATGTCGACCACGCCGCCCGGGCGCAGCAGTCGGTCGATCGGTCCGTCCGGCGCGACCGCCCGCCCGAGTGGCGCGTCGTCGTCGAGCAACCGGGCGAGCCGGTTGGCGCGAACGATCGCGTCGTCGATTCCGAGCATGGACGTCATGGCCGTCGTTCCGGCGGCACCGCCGTCACCCAGCGCTCGTTTCGCCACCCCCACCGCCGCGCTGGCGACGGTCAGGCTGGCGTCCGCGGCCGCAAGCCCCACGCGCGCCGGGGCGGTCGCGGCCGAGACGATGCGTGCGGCGAGGTTCATCCCACGAGTTTATTCGCGACGCGAGGGCGTCAAGCTGCGCAGGTCCACGCCACGGTCGCGATTCCTGGCAGACTACTATCAGAGTGTTGGCACTGAGCTCTCAGCAACCACACAATCTTCACATAGCTAACGTACAACCAAGGGGTAGAAGAACCTGATGACCGCGGCAACCCCAAGCGAAACCAAACCGGAGGCTCGCGTCCTAGTGGTCGACGACGAGGCCAACATCGTCGAGCTGCTCTCGGTGAGCCTGAAGTTCCAGGGGTTCGAGGTCTATACCGCGACCAACGGAGCCCAGGCGCTGGACCGGGCGCGGGAAGCCCGGCCCGACGCGGTGATCCTGGACGTGATGATGCCCGGCATGGACGGGTTCGGGGTGCTGCGGCGCCTGCGCGCCGACGGTATCGACGCCCCGGCGTTGTTCCTGACGGCCCGGGATTCCTTGCAGGACAAGATCGCCGGCCTGACCCTGGGCGGCGACGACTACGTGACCAAGCCGTTCAGCCTCGAAGAGGTGGTTGCCCGGTTGCGCGTCATCCTCCGTCGCGCGGGCAAGGGGGGAGCGGAGCCCCGCAGCGCCCGCCTCACCTTCGCCGACATCGAACTCGACGAGGAGACCCACGAGGTGTGGAAGGCCGGTGAACCGGTCTCGTTGTCGCCCACCGAGTTCACGCTGCTGCGTTACTTTGTGATCAATGCGGGCACGGTGCTCAGCAAGCCCAAGATCCTCGACCATGTGTGGCGTTACGACTTCGGAGGTGACGTCAATGTCGTCGAGTCCTACGTGTCGTACCTGCGGCGCAAGATCGATACCGGGGAGAAGCGGCTGCTGCATACCTTGCGCGGGGTGGGCTATGTGTTGCGGGAACCGCGTTGAGCCCGCGGTCGGTCACCGCCGGTAGCGAAGCGTCACCCTCGATGGCCAAGCAGTATCGACGTGGATTGCCGCTTCGGGTGGGGCTGGTCGCCGCCACCCTGGTGCTGGTGGCCTGCGGCCTGGCCGTGTCGGGCATCGCGGTCACGTCGATCCTGCGGCACAGCCTGGTCTCCCGGATCGACCAGACACTGCTCGACGCGTCGCGCGGCTGGGCGCAGGCCCCGCGCAAGCAGTCGCCGCCCCCTTACGAGGGCCCCGATCCGGGCCGCCCGCCGTCCAAGTTCTACGTGCGCGGCATCAGCACCGACGGCACCCCGTTCACCGCCATCAACGACCGCAACTCCGAACCGGCACTGCCGCCCAACAACGACGTGGGCCCCAACCCGACGACGCTGCCGTCGGTCAACGGGTCGGACATCCAGTGGCGCGCGGTGTCGGTGCGCGGCCCGCACGGCCTGACGACCGTCGCGATCGACCTGTCCGACGTCCAACACACGGTCAGCTCCCTGGTGTGGCTGCAGATCGGCATCGGGGTCGCGGTGCTCGTCGTGGTCGGCATCGCCGGGTTCGCGGTGGTTCAGCGCAGCCTGCGGCCGCTGTCGGAGGTCGAAAAGACCGCCGCGGCGATCGCCGCGGGCCAGCTGGATCGCCGTGTCCCGGAACGTGATCCGCGCACCGAGGTGGGCCGGCTGTCGCTCGCCCTCAACGGAATGCTCGCGCAGATCCAGGAAGCCCTCGCGTCCTCGGAGTCCTCGGCGGAGAAGGCGCGCGGTTCGGAGGAGCGGATGCGGCGGTTCATCACCGACGCCAGCCACGAGCTGCGCACCCCGCTGACGACCATTCGGGGCTTCGCGGAGTTGTATCGCCAGGGCGCCGCGCGCGACGTCGCCATGCTTTTGTCGCGCATCGAGAGCGAAGCCAGCCGGATGGGATTGCTGGTCGACGACCTGCTGCTGTTGGCCCGCCTGGATGTGCAACGACCGCTCGAACACAACCGGGTCGACCTGCTCGCGCTGGCCAGCGACGCCGTGCACGACGCGCAGGCGATGGATCCGAAACGCAACATCGCCATGGAGGTGCTGGACGGCCCGGGCACCCCTGAGGTGCTCGGCGACGAACCGCGGATCCGGCAGGTGCTGAGCAACCTCATCGCCAACGCCCTGCAGCACACCCCGACCAACGCCGATGTCACCGTGCGGGTCGGCACCGCCGGCGACGACGCGGTGCTCGAAGTGGCCGACAGGGGCCCCGGCATGACCGAGCAGGACGCGTCGCGGGTGTTCGAGCGGTTCTATCGCACCGACTCGTCGCGGGCGCGCGCCAGCGGCGGTACGGGGTTGGGGCTATCGATCGTCGACTCGCTGGTCCGCGCGCATGGCGGCGCCGTCACGGTGACCACCTCGCCCGGCGAGGGCTGCCGTTTCCGCGTCACGCTGCCGCGCGTCAGCGAGGTGCCGGCGCAGGAACCGGTTCACGCCAACTGAGCCAGGGCCGCCTTGATCTTGGCTTGCGCCTCGTCCAGCGACTCCGGTGACGGGTTGCGGTCGACGTTGGCGAAGCCGAAGTCGCTGAGGCGGCGGGTGGGGAACACATGCACGTGCAGATGGGGCACCTCCAGGCCGGCGATGATCACCCCCGCACGCTCGGTCTTGAAGGCCTTGCAGACCGCCTTGCCGATGAGCTGACTCACCGCCATGATCCGGGCGAACGTCGCGCCATCGACGTCCTGCCACTGGTCGATTTCGGCCCGCGGCACGACGAGCGTGTGCCCCTGGGTCATGGGCTCGATCGTCAAGAACGCGACGACGTCGTCGTCCTCGTAGACGAAGCGGCCGGGAAGTTCACGGTTGATGATCTTGGTGAAGATCGACGCCATGGCCCCAGCATAGGGGCGGGGGCCGGACGAGCCCGCGTCAGTCCTCCTGGCCGAACTCCATGACGTCGAGGTTCCAGTAGCCCCGCATGTTGGTGATCAGTCCCGCTTCGTTGACCTTGTAGGTGAACACGCCACGTACCTTGCTGGTCATGCCGCCCTCAAACTTGCTCTGCAGCACCAGAATATGAGCGATTTCGCGGGGCGAGCTCGACGGGAAAGTCTCCTCGCAAGTGATGGTCAGCTGGTTCTTGGCGATGTTGTTGTCGAAAAACTCGCCGACGGCTGCCTTGCCGCGCACACCGGTGCCGTCGGGGTTGGTGACGGACTTGCCGATCGGGTCCTCGATGACCACATCGTCGGTCATCAGCGCCAGCCAGCCGTCCCGATCTTTGGCTTGTGCGCAGCGCCATGATGACTGCGACGCGGTCAGTGCCGGGGATTGGGCGGTTTGCGTCATGGTTATCTCTCCTGTCACTAGATTGCGCACGCGGCACGAGCGCCTTCCTCGGTGGCTTTGCGGATCAGCCCCAGCCCGGTGCAGTCGCCGGCGGCGTGCACCTGGGCGCCGGGGAGTGCGGCGACGAGCGCGTCGAACAGGGTGGTGTCGGGTTCGACGGCGCCGGCCAGCACCACGCTGTCGGCAGGCAGCCGCCGGCCGGTGCCACCGACGGGGGCGAATACCACCGCTTCGGTGGTGATCCGCTCCACGGTGGCCCGGACGTGCACGGTGACGCCCAGCCGGTCGAGTCGGTCCATGTGCTCGGTCTTGCGTTTGTTGCCCACTTCGGGGGCGATGTTCCTGCCGGACTCGAGTATTGACACCAGTCGGCCGCGGCTGGCCAGGAATTCGGCCAGTTCCAGGGCGACCAGATCGCCGCCGACGATGACGACCCGGCGCCCCAGCGGCATCCAGGCGCGGCTGGCCAGCCGGACCGCGGCGGGCCGCACCAGCCGCTGCCGCCAGCCGCCCAGCGCCGCGGCCCCCAGGCGCTGCCAGGCCGGGCCGGATTCGGCTCGCCCGCTGAGTAATTCGCGTAGCCCCGGCCCCGTCCGCACGTGCGGCAGCTCGGAGCCGGGGACTTCCGGCACGGCGACCCGGCCGCCGGTGGCCACCACCACCGCGTCCGGTGCGGATTCGACGATGTCCTGAGCCGAAATATCCTGGCCCAGATGGACTTCCGTGCCACTGCGGTTGATTTCATCACGCAGGTAGCGCAGGAACGGCTGATTCTCTGGGTGCAGGATCGAAGCCCAGCGCAGGGCCCCGCCCAGCGTGGCGCTGCGCTCGAACAGGATCACGCGGTGGCCCCGTTCGGCGGCCACCCGGGCGGCCTCCAGCCCTGCGGGCCCGCCCCCGATCACCACCACGCGCTTGGCCCGTGCGGCGGGAGCCGGGGACATCTCGCGTTCTTTGCCGGTGCGGGGATTGACGGCGCAGTCGACGGAGAATCGCTGTTCCATTGCGTCGATGCAGTTTTCACAGGAGATGCACCGGCGGATCCGGTGCGCCTGACCGTTGCGCAGCTTGCTCGGCAGGTCGGGATCGGCCAGCAGGGGGCGCCCCATCGCGATGAAGTCGGCCCGCCCGTCGGCCAGGATCCGCTCGGCCCTGACCGGGTCGTGGATGCGACCGACGGCGATCACCGGCACGTCGACCACCTGCTTGACCGCCGCCGCGGCCCCGACGTTGAGCTCGTCGCCGTCGTCGGCGCCGTTGACCATCCCGGTCACCAGCCGATCGATCACCCCGCCGCTGACGTGGAACGCGTCGACGCCCGCGGCCACGAATTCCGGTGCCAGTTGCGCGGTCTCGAAGATGGGCCGTCCACCGGCGACTCGTTCGTAGCCGGAGATCCGTAGCGTGATCGGCAGCGTGTCGCCGATCTCGGAGCGGATCGCGGCGAGCGCGTCGAGCACCACCCGCGCCCGCCCCCGCGCCGAATCACCCCGATAGTCGTCGGTGCGCCGATTGCGTTGCGGGGCAAGGAAGGAGCCCAGCAGCATGTAACCGTGCGCGGCGTGCAGTTCGATGCCGTCGTACCCGGCCTCGACCGCACGCCGCGCCGCGGCCTTGAACAAGTCGAACACTTCGCACAGCTGTTGCTTGCTGATCTCGACCGACGGTCGCCCGGTGAGGTAAGAGGGGATCACCGACGGGCCCAGGGACGGGACACCGAACATCTCGGGCCCCAGGCCGTCGGGCCCCGCGTGCACGATCTGGGGCTGGATCCTGGCGCCGTGCTCGTGCACCACGTCCACCAGCGCCCGGTGCGCGTCGACGGCCGTGTCGGTCGCCAGGTGCAGGCCCCCGGGCGTCTCGGGGTGGTGGTGGTCGATCCCGGTGGCGCCCACCGTGATCAAGCCGACACCGCCCCTGGCGCGCGCGGCGAAGTAGTCGCGGGTGCGTTGCGACGGCAGCCCGTCCGGCGTGCCGTACATCGTCTCCATCGGAGACATGACGACGCGGTTGCGCACCGTCATGGCGCCGATCCGTCCCGGCGCCAGCAGGTGCCCGAACTCGGTCATTCGGACCCAGTCGGTGGGGGCGGCTGTTACCTGTCGGCGTCCGTGTACCGGATGACGCCGCGAATGTTCTTGCCGTCCAGCATGTCCTGGTAGCCCTCGTTGATCTGCTCCAGGCGGTACTGGGTGGTGACCATGTCGTCCAGGTTCAGCTTGCCGGCCTTGTACATCGACAGCAGCTGCGGGATGTCGTACTGCGGGTTGCCGCCGCCGAAGATGGTGCCCTGCAGGTTCTTCTGCATCAGGGTGAGCATCGCCAGGTTCAGGTTGACGTTGGTGTCCAACAGGCTACCGATGGCGGTCAGTACGCAGGTGCCGCCCTTTTGGGTGATGTTGAGGTAGTTGTCGACGTCGGCGCCGTGCAGTTCGCCGACCGTGACCACGACCTTGTGAGCCATCAGCCCGTAGGTGACCTCCATGATGCCCATCAGCGCGGCGTTGATGTCCGGGTAGACGTGGGTGGCACCGAATTTCAGCGCCTGATCCCGCTTCCATTCGACCGGGTCGATCGCGAAGATGTAGCGCGCGCCGGCGTTGACGGCGCCCTGCAGCGCTGCCATGCCGACCCCGCCGACGCCGACGATGGCGACGTCCTGGCCCGGGCGGATGTCGGCGGTGCGGACCGCCGAGCCGTAGCCGGTGGTGACGCCGCAGCCGACCAGGGCGGCCACCTCGAACGGTACCGACGGGTCGATCTTCACCACCGAGCTGCGGTGCACGACCATGTACGGCGAGAAGGTGCCCAGCAGCGTCATGGGAAAGACGTTCTGGCCGCGGGCCTGGATGCGGAAGGTGCCGTCGGAGACCGCGGCGCCGCCGAGCAGCCCGGCCCCGAGATCACACAGGTTGCGCAGGCCGGCCTGACACGTCGGGCATTGCCCGCAGGACGGGATGAACGACAGCACCACGTGGTCGCCCGGGGCGATGTCCTCCACGCCCGGACCGACCTCGGTCACGATGCCGGCACCCTCGTGCCCGCCCAGCACCGGGAAGCCTGCCATCGGGATTCCGCCGGTGACGAGGTGATGATCGGAGTGGCACATGCCCGCCGCTTCCATCTGGATCTTGACCTCGTGTGCTTGCGGGTCGCCGATCTCGATTTCCTCGATGGACCACGGCTGGTTGAACTCCCAGATCAGTGCGCCTTTTGTCTTCACGATGGTCCTGACCCCATTTCGCCTTTGAATCGATCAGAGCTGCCCGGCTCCTTCATGCCGGACAACTTGGTGACGGGCGCCACAGGCACCCTTGTCGCGTCAGCATAGCGCGTGGAACAAATCAAATGCTTGGTTGGTCCGCCTGGGCTCCGGCTCACCAGATCGGGACCGGCGCCTGGCCGAGCGGGTAGTAGCCGGGCAGCTTCTCGCCGGCGATGCTGCGCTCGATCCGCTTCTGCATGCCGTCGCTGAGGTCGCCGGATTCGATGAGGTCGGCGAACATCTTCGCGACGTGGCCGAAGTCGAAGAAGTCGCGTTGCCACTCGATGAGGTTGTCGGCATTGAGGCGGAACCAGCTGCCGCCGATGCCGTAGATCTCGTCCTGGGTGCCGTCGGACTTGTTGACGATCTGCTTCCAGAAGCCGACGATCTCGCGCTGCTTCTCGTCGATGAGCACCTTCTGGTACTCGTACACCCAGTTCTCCAGGCCCTCCATCTCCAGGCCGAGGGCGATGTCGCGGATCTCGTCGACGCCGACGCACATCACGTCTTCCTTGGGGCCGATGTTCCAGCCGTAGGTGGCGTCGGCGGCGTAGAAGTCGGCCAACGGCCGCCAGTCACCGGCCTTCTCACAGTCCTTGTTGGCCTGCAGCCAGCGGTCGACCCATGACTCGAGTTCCTCGCGTGACGCCATTATCGGTCTTCTTTCTCTCTGATGAACAGTGCATGCGTTGGGCACATATCGACCGCGCGTTCGACTTCGTCGCGGGCGTCTTCGGGCGGTTCGGGGTCGACTATTTCGACCTTGCCCCGTTTAGGCACCCGGAAATAGTCGGGCGCCTCCAGTTCGCACATGGCATGGCCCTGGCACAAATCCAGATCCACTTCGATTCGAAACCCCATGACTTATCCGGCTTTCCGCTTGCGGTAGCGGACCTTCGCCGGCCGGGCGAGCTGGACGACCATTTTGGAGTGGTCGTTGTGATAGCTGTCGGCGGGTTGGGCCATCTCGAAGTCGTACTCGCGCAACAAGACCGAGAAGATGGCCTTGATTTGCATCTGGGCGAACGCGGCGCCGACGCAGCGGTGCCGTCCCGCGCCGAACGGAATCCAGGTCCACCGGTTGACGATGTCGGCCTGTTCGGGCTTGTTGTAGCGATCGGGCTTGAAGGCGTCCGGATCGGGGAAGTCCTCGGGAATCCGGTTCGAGATCGCGGGTGAGGCGGCGACGTAGTCACCGGCGTGGATCGGGAAACCCTCGACCTCGAACTCGCCCTTGGCGACCCGCATCAGGATGATCAGCGGGGGGTGCAGCCGCAGCGTCTCCTTGACCACGTTGTCCAGCTTCGGAATCGACCGCAGCGCATGAAAACTCACCTCCTGGCCGTCGGCGTAGAGCTCCTCGAGTTCGGCCAGCACCTCGGCGTAGACGTCGGGATGGCGGATCAACTCGATCAACGTCCACGCCGACGTTCCGGAGCTGGTGTGGTGCCCGGCGAACATCAGCGAGATGAACATGCCGGTGACCTCGTCGGCGGAGAAGCGCGGATTGCCGTCCTCGTCCTTGATCGAGACCAGCACGTCGAGCATGTCGCGGTCGCTCTTGTCCTTGGGTGGGTTGGCGATTCGCTGATCCATGATTTCCTGCACCAGGGCGACGAGCTTGACGCGGGCCTCGTCGCGCAGCTTGAAACTCTCGATCGGCAGGTAGGGGTCGACGTAGCACAGCGGGTCGGTGCCGCGCTCGAGCATGTGGTAGTACTCGGCGAACCGGTGGTCGAGCTGCTCGCGGAACTTCAGCCCGATCAGGCACGCGGTCGAGGTGTAGATGGTCAGTTCGGCGAAGAAGTCGAGCAGCTCGATCTCGCCCTCGTCGCCCCAGTTGGCGATCATCTTCTTGACTTCGCCCTCGATGGTGGCGGCGTGGCCCTTCATCTGCTCGCCGCGCAGCGCGGAGTTGTGCAGCATCTCCTTGCGCCGCTCGGGGCTGGCGTCGAACACCACGCCCTTGCCGAAGATCGGCGTCATGAAGGGGTACGCCTCGGCCTGGTCGAGTTCCTCGTCCGCCGAACGGAAGAAGAACTCGTTGGCGCCGGCCCCGGAGAGCAGGATGACGTGCTTGTCGACCAGCTGGAACCAGCCCACGTCGCCGCATTCTTCCCGGACGCGCTTCATCAAACCGATTGGGTCGGTGCGGAACTCCTCGAGGTGACCGTGCGCTTCCTCACCGCCGGATACCCGCGGCACGATGGCGGTTGTTGTCATGACGGCATCCCCTCTTCGCCGAGCGCGAGCTTCTGGCGGTCTTTCTTGTCGGCCAACGGCGCTTCGGGTTGAAGCTCCATGTTCGCGATAAAGCCACCGCGCGGGGTCTCGGCCACGAACGTGATGGCTCGCGCCAGGTCCGCCGCGCGCAGGAAGTAGTCGTGGCGAGCCTGGCCCCACTTGGCCCAGTCCTCGAGCGCGGGTCCGATCTTCTCGGCCGGAAGGCTCCAGCCCATCGACGTCTTCGTCGGGCCGGGGTGCACGATCGACGCCCGCACGCCGGTGCCCTCGAGCTCCATCTGGAAGTTGGTGACCATCGCGACGAGCGCGGCCTTGGCCGCGCCGTAGGCGCCCATGTGCGGCCGCTGACGCAGGGCGACGTCGGACCCGACGAAGATCAGGTCGCCGCGCTGGCGCTCGAGCATGCCGGGCAGCACCGCGGCGGCCAGCCGGTTGGCGCCGACGAGGTGGATCTGCAGCTGCGACTCGAACTCGTCGGTGGTGATCTCGGCGAGTTTGCCGAAGTAGGTGTCGCCCGCGCCGGCGACCAGGATCTCGATGTCGCCGAGCGCGTCGACGGACTGCGCGACAAAGGCTTTCACCGAGTTGGGGTCGGTGACGTCCAGGTGGAATCCGACCGCTTCGCCGCCCTCGGCGTTGATCTTGCCGACGATGTCGTTGAGCTTCTCCACCCGGCGGGCGCCGAGGGCCACTGGGAAGCCGTGCGCCGCGAGCTCGATGGCGGTGGCCTCTCCGATGCCGGATGAGGCACCCGCCACAATGGCCGGCCGGCGTGCGGGCAGGGGGTCAAAGCGGGGCATTCAGCGGACCTCCACGGTCATGGGTAGGTGAGCGAATCCGCGGACATTGCTGGAGTGGACGCGGACGGCGTTGGCCTCGTCCACCTCATATCCGCGGATTCGCTTGAACAACTCGGTCAGCGCGACCCGGGCTTCCATCCGCGCCAGATGCGCGCCCAGGCAGAAGTGCGCGCCACTACCGAAACTCAAGAGCTTGGGCCCGATCTCGCGCCCGATCAGATAGTCGTCGGGGTTGTCGAACACCCGCTCGTCGCGATGGCCCGAACCGGGCAACAGCAGCAGGACGTCGCCCTCGGGAATCGTGGTGTCATACAGGGTGAGCTCACCGGACACGGTGCGCGCCAGGATCTGGCTCGACGTGTCGTAGCGCAGGGTCTCCTCGACCCACAGCGGCACCCGCGACAGGTCGGCGTAGACCGGGGCCAGTTGGTCCGGATTCTTGTGACCCCAAAAGGCGGCATTGGCAAGCAGTTTGGTGGTGGTCTCGTTACCGGCGATCACCATCAGGAACATGAACCCGAGGACTTCCTCGTCGGTGAGCCGGTCGCCGTCGATTTCGGCCTCCAGCAGGGCCGAGGTCAGATCGTCGGTCAACTGCTTGCGCCGTTCGGCCACCATTCCCTGGTAATAGACGATCAGGTTGATGGAGGCCTCGACAGCCTCCGGTGGCACGTCGGTGACACCGTCGGCGCGGTGCATCACCCCGTCGGCCCAGGCCCGGACCTGGGCGCGGTCCGGCTCGGGGACGCCCATCAACTCGCTGATGACGTCCATGGGCAGCTTCCCCGCGAACTCGTCGACGTAGTCGACGGTGCCGCCCTTGGCGTTTTCCAGCATGGTGACCAGGTGCCGGGTGGCGATCTCGGTGACGCGGGGCTCGAGTTCGCGAATCCGCCTCGGGGTGAACCCCTTCGACACCAGGGTCCGCAGCCGCAGGTGCGCGGGATCGTCCATCGCCAGAAACGACATCGTTTTCGACGCGTGCGGACCGCGCGACGCCGGGTCGAGCGAAACGCCGTACTTGTTGGATAGCGTCGTGCTGTTGCGGAATCCCTGTAGCACGTCCTGGTGCCGCGACAGCGCCCAGAACTTCAGCTCCTCGTTGCGATACAGCGGGGCCTCGTCGCGCAGCCGCTTGTAGTACGGGTACGGGTCTTCGTGGAAGTCGTAGTCGTAGGGATCGAGGACCAGGTCGTGGTCGCCAACGTGAACGGTCATTCGGTGGTTGTCTCCTGGCTCGTCTCTGCCGCGCCGGTGAGGATCAGCCGCACCACATAGGCCAGCCGGTCGGCGATCTCGCGGTAGGTGAATTCGCCGCTGCCGGCCTGCACCAGCGCGCCGAAGAAGGACATCTCCAGCGCGGACACGGCGGTGGGGTCCGCGTCGGGGCCCATGGCCGAGGTGATGCGGCGGTGGATCTCCGCGCCGATCCGGTCGCGCGCGGCGGCCACCGCGGGCTCGGCGCCGCCGCTGAGCAACGCCGTCGTGCACGCGGCGCTGACCTCGGGCTCGTCGGCGACCACCAGGGCCAGGTGCCGCAACACCTGTTCCACCCGGTGGGGCATCGGGTCGTTGACGTCGGTGAAGTAGGGGACCTGCCGCACCAGGTCCAGGTAGACCTCGGCGATCAGATGGTTCTTCGACGAGAAGTAGGTGTAGGCGGTCGCCGGCGCGACTTTGGCGCGGGCAGCCACCGCGCGCACCGTCAGGTCGGCGTAAGACTTCTCGCGGAGCGTCTCGATGCCGGCCGCGAGCACCTTGCGGAAGGTCTCCTCCTGCCGGCGGTTGCGCGCCGGCCGGCCGGTCTGGTGGTCGGCCTGCGACGTGATCGCCACCAGTGCATCGCTGGACACATGTCCAAGCTATCGGACCGACTCGGACTGAGGCAAGCCCGACCGGTGAAGATGCCGGTTAATGTGGCGTTTTTTGGCGCGTCGCCGCCGTAGCCGGGATCGGCCCTTGCACCGCCGACGCCCCGGCGGCTATGGTTCCATCGGAGAATATCGGACAACTGTCCACTGAAATGTCTCCTGGATTTCGCGTAGTCAATGTGGTCCGCACAGACGGGAGCGGGAGATGGCCTTGCTGGCCGACGGCGTGAGTGCACTCTTCATCGACGGCAAGATGTCGCCCGGCAGCGCCGGCACCTTCCCGACGATCAACCCGGCGACCGAGGAGGTGCTCGGGGTCGCGGCCGATGCCGACGCCAACGACATGGGCCGCGCCATCGACGCCGCGCGCCGCGCTTTCGACGAGACGGACTGGTCACGCAACACCGAGCTGCGGGTGCGATGCGTCCGCCAGCTGCAGCAGGCGATGCAACGGCACCTCGAAGAGTTGCGCGACCTGACCATCGCCGAAGTCGGCGCGCCGCGGATGCTCACCAGCATCGCCCAGCTCGAGATCCCGGTCAGCGACCTGGCCTTCGCGGCGGACACCGCCGAATCCTATGTCTACAACGAGGATCTCGGCCTGGCGTCGCCGATGGGCATCCCCACCCGACGCACCATCGCCCGTGAGGCCGTGGGCGTCGTCGGCGCCATCACCCCGTGGAACTTCCCCCACCAGATCAACCTCGCGAAGATCGGGCCCGCGCTGGCCGCCGGCAACACCGTCGTCCTCAAGCCCGCCCCTGACACCCCCTGGTGCGCGGCCGTGCTGGGGGAACTCATCGCTGAGCACACCGACTTTCCGCCCGGCGTCATCAACATCGTCACGTCCAGCGACCACGGCGTGGGCGCGCTGTTGGCCAAAGACCCTCGGGTGGACATGGTTTCGTTCACCGGGTCGACCGCTACCGGCCGCAGCGTGATGGCCGACGGCGCCGCGACCATCAAGAAGATCTTCCTCGAGCTGGGCGGCAAGTCGGCGTTCATCGTCCTGGACGACGCCGACCTGGGCGGCGCGGTGGGCGTGGCCGGATTCTCGGTCTGCATGCACGCCGGGCAGGGCTGCGCGATCACCACCCGGTTGCTGGTGCCGCGGGCGCGGTATGACGAAGCGGTCTCCATCGCGGCCGCGACAATGGGCGGCATCAAGGCCGGCGACCCCACCGATCCCGGAACCATCTGCGGGCCGGTGATTTCCGCGCGCCAGCGCGACCGGATCCAGGGCTATCTCGACTCGGCGCTCGCCGAGGGCGGAACGTTCGCCTGCGGGGGCGGGCGGCCGGCCGACCGTGACGTCGGCTTCTTCATCGAGCCCACGTTGATCGCGGGCCTCGGCAACGATGCCCGCTGCGCGCGTGAGGAGATCTTCGGCCCGGTCCTGACGGTGATCCCGCACGATGGCGACGACGACGCCGTGCGCATCGCCAACGACTCGCCATACGGGTTGTCGGGCACCGTGTTCGGCGCGGACCCGGACAGGGCGGCGACCGTCGCCGCGCGGGTTCGCGCGGGCACGATCAACGTCAACGGCGGCGTCTGGTACTCGGCTGACGCGCCGTTCGGCGGTTACAAGCAGTCCGGAAACGGCCGCGAGATGGGCCTGGCCGGTTTCGAGGAGTACCTCGAGACCAAGACCATTGCGACGGCCGTCAACTAGAGGAGTTTGAAGCATGCGATTCGAGAACAAAGTCGCCATCGTCACCGGGTCCGGCGGCGGCATCGGCCAGGCCTACGCGGAGGCGCTGGCCCGGGAGGGCGCGGCGGTCGTCGTGGCCGACATCAAGGCAGAGGCGGCGCAGGGAGTGGCCAAGCAGATCGTGGCCGACGGCGGCACCGCCCTGGCCGTCCCGGTCGACGTGTCCGACCCGGCGTCGGCCAAGGCGATGGCCGACCGCACACTGGCCGAATTCGGCGGCATCGACTATCTGGTCAACAACGCGGCGATCTTCGGGGGCATGAAGCTGGACTTCCTGCTCACCATCGACCCCGAGTACTACAAGAAGTTCATGAGCGTCAACCTCGACGGCGCGTTGTGGTGCACCCGCGCGGTGTACAAGAAGATGGCCAAGCGTGGCGGCGGGGCGATCGTGAACCAGTCGTCCACCGCCGCGTGGTTGTACTCGAACTACTACGGCCTGGCCAAGGTCGGCATCAACGGCCTGACCCAGCAGCTCTCCCGCGAACTGGGCGGCCAGAACATCCGCATCAACGCGATCGCGCCCGGGCCCATCGACACCGAGGCCAACCGGACCACCACGCCGCAGGAGATGGTCGCCGACATCGTCAAGGGTCTGCCGTTGTCTCGCATGGGAACTCCCGAAGACCTGGTCGGAATGTGCCTGTTCCTGCTGTCCGATGAGGCGTCGTGGATCACCGGGCAGATCTTCAACGTCGACGGCGGGCAGATCATCCGGTCATGACTGAGCACGCGAAGCTCGGGTACATCGGCCTGGGCAACATGGGCGCGCCGATGGCCAGCAAGATGACCGAATGGCCCGGCGGAGTAACGGTTTACGACATCAGGACCGAGGCCATGACGCCCCTGGCCGAGAAGGGCGCCGGGCGGGCCGACAGCGTCGCAGACGTCGCGGCCGCCGACATCATCCACGTCACGGTCTTGGACGACGCGCAGGTGCGCGAGGTGGTCGGCGAACTGGCGGCTCACGCCAAGCCCGGCACGGTCATCGCGATCCACTCGACCATCAGCGATACCACGGCCGCGGAACTGGCCAGCGATCTGAAACCACGGGGGATCCACATCGTCGACGCGCCGGTCAGCGGAGGCGCGGCCGCCGCCGCGAAGGGTGAGCTCGCCACCATGGTGGGGGCCGATCGCGAGGTGTACGAGCGGATCAAGCCGGCGTTCAAACACTGGGCAGCGGTCGTCATCCACGCCGGCGAGCCGGGCGCGGGGACACGAATGAAGTTGGCGCGCAACATGTTGACGTTCACGTCGTATGTCGCGGCGTGCGAAGCGATGAAACTGGCCGAGGCGGCGGGCCTGGACCTGCAGGCGCTGGGCCGGGTGGTCCGTCACACCGACGCCCTCACCGGCGGGCCGGGAGCCATCATGGTCCGCAACGACATGAAAGACCTTGAACCAGAAAACTTCCTGTACCAGCCCTCTATGCACACCCGCGGCCTCGGCGAAAAAGACCTGAGCCTGGCGCTAGGTTTGGGCGACGCGTTGTCGGTCGACCTGCCGCTGGCCCGGTTGGCTTACGAGGGGCTGGCGGCCGGCCTCGGGGTGCCACACACAGAGAAAGAGGCGTGATGGACGAACTTCGCCGCAAGGGCCTCGAGAAGATGAACGAGGTCTACGGCTGGGAGATGCCCAACATCGAGGGTGACGCGTACTTCGACCTGACCGTCGACCACCTGTTCGGCAGCATCTGGACGCGACCGGGGTTGTCGATGCGCGACAAGCGCATCATGACGCTGACGGCGGTGACCGCGGTCGGGAACCGCGACCTGGCCGAGATCCAGATCAACGCCGCGCTGCTCAACGGGGAGCTCACCGAGACCGAGCTGAAGGAGATGGCCGTCTTCCTCACCCACTATCTCGGGTTCCCGCTGGGTTCGGCGCTCAACGGCGCCGTCGACGCCGTCGTCGCCAAGCGCAGGAAGGCCGCGGCGAAGGGTGCCGGAGAGGACAAGAAGGCCAACGTGGACGCCGCGCTGAAGATGCACTCCGGCGACAAGGACTGACCCGAATACGGGTGCCGTGGGCGTGCGGCATTTGCCCGGGCTAGTCTGACGTGTCGTGCGAGTCCTGGTAATCGGTTCGGGCGCCCGTGAACATGCGCTGCTGCTGGCGCTTCGGAAAGACCCGCAGGTCACGGCACTAATCGTCGCCCCCGGCAATGCGGGCACCGCCCGGGTGGCCGAGCAGCACGACGTCGACATCAGTTCGGGTGACGACGTCGTCGCCCTGGCCCGTGACGTCCGGGCTGATCTGGTGGTCATCGGTCCCGAAGTACCACTCGTGCTGGGCGTGGCCGACGCGCTGCGCGCCGCGGGCATCGTCTGCTTCGGGCCCAGCAAGGATGCCGCCCGGATCGAAGGGTCGAAGGCGTTCGCCAAAGAGGTCATGGCCGCGGCGGGCGTGCGGACCGCGGCCAGCGAAACCGTCGACAACCCCGCCCATTTGGATGCGGCCCTGGACCGGTTCGGGCCGCCGGCGGGCGACCCGGCCTGGGTGGTGAAGGACGACCGGCTGGCCGCGGGTAAGGGCGTGGTGGTGACCGCGGATCGCGGGGTGGCCCGCGCGCATGCCGCCGCGCTGCTCGAGGCGGGCCACCCGGTGCTGCTGGAGTCTTACCTGGACGGTCCCGAGGTGTCACTGTTCTGCGTCGTCGACGGCGAGACCGTGGTGCCGCTGTTGCCTGCGCAGGACTTCAAACGTGTCGGCGAGGGCGATACCGGACCCAACACCGGTGGCATGGGCGCCTACGCACCGGTTCCGTGGCTTCCCGACGAGCTGTACCGGGACATCGTCGCCAACATCGTCGAACCCGTTGCGGCCGAGATGGTTCGGCGGGGCAGCCCGTTCCGCGGGTTGCTGTACGTCGGGCTGGCGATCACCGCAAAAGGACCGGCGGTGGTGGAATTCAACTGCCGGTTCGGCGATCCGGAGACCCAGGCCGTGCTGGCGCTGCTGGAATCGCCGCTCGGGCAGCTGCTGTACGCGGCGGGTGCCGGCCGGCTCGCCGACTTCGGTGACCTGCGTTGGCACGAGGGCGCCGCCGTCACGGTGGTGCTGGCCGCGGAGAACTATCCCGGCCGCCCCCGCGTCGGTGACGTGATCACCGGCGCGGAGACCGAGGGGGTGTTGCACGCCGGTACGGCGCGACGCGACGATGGCGAGGTCGTCTCGTCGGGCGGTCGGGTGCTCTCGGTGGTGGGCACCGGCGCCGACCTCGCTGCGGCCCGAGCGCAGGCGTACCGGCTGATGGGGTCGATCCGGTTGCCCGGCAGCCACTTTCGGCGCGACATCGCGCTGTTGGCCGCCGAGGGCAAGATCAGCGTCTAGAACCCCGCGGCCTGGCCGTCGCGGCGTGGATCGCTCGCCGCGAAGTAGCCGCCGTCGAGCCGCCAGATCGCCTGACAGCTGCCGAACTGGTTGTAGTCGTCCACCGCAACCAGGTCATGCCCGCGGCGGCCGAGCTCGTCCAGCGTCGCGGCGGGGAAGCCTTTCTCGCAGGCGACCTGCAGGCCCTGCACCCAGCGGAACCGTGGGCCGTCACACGCGGCCTGGGGATTCTGCCCCTGGTCGGCGATGCGCACCATCACCTGGGTGTGCCCCTGAGGTTGCATCGTTCCGCCCATCACGCCGAAGCTCATCACCGGGGCGCCGTCTTTGGTGACGAAGCCCGGGATGATGGTGTGGTAGGGCCGTTTGGCGGGCCCGACCCGGTTCGGATGACCCTCAGCGGCAACGAAATTCGCCCCGCGGTTCTGCAGTGATATGCCGGTGCCCGGCACCACGACACCCGATCCGAATCCCATGTAGTTCGACTGGATCATCGACACCATCATTCCCGCGGCGTCGGCTGCGGTCAGATAGACGGTTCCCCCGCCCGGCGTGCCCGCCGACGCCGGCAGCGCCCGCCCCCGGTCGATCAGGGCCGCGCGCTGCCTCAGGTAGTCGGCGTCGAGCAGCTGTTGCGGATGCACCTGCATGTGCTCGATGTCGGCGACGTAAGCCTGCGCGTCGGCGAATGCCAGCTTCACCGCCTCGATCTGAAGGTGCACGCTGTCGGCGGAATCGACCGCGAGCGAAGCCATGTCGAAGTGCTCCAGGATCCCCAGGGCGATCAGGGCCACGATCCCGTGGCCATTGGGCGGGATCTCGTGCACGGTGTAGCCGCGGTAGGGGCCACTGATGGTGCCCACCCAGTCGGCGCGGTGAGCGGCGAGGTCGCTGGCCCGCATCACGCCGTCGTTGGCCGCTGCATGCGCCTCGAGTTGGGCGGCCAGCTCGCCGCGGTAGAACGCCTCACCATTGGTCGCGGCGATCTTCTCGAGCGTGGTGGCCTGTTCGGAAAACTGGAACCGCTCACCGGGTTTCGGTGCCCGCCCCCCGGGCATGAATGCCGCCGCGAAGCCGGGCTGTCGTTCGAACAGCGGTAGCTGCGCCTTCCATTGGTCCGCGACGGTCGGCGATACCAGAAACCCGTTGCGGGCGTATCGGATTGCAGGCTCGAAGAGTGTGCCGAACGGGAGCTTGCCAAACTTGGCATGCAGTTCGGTCCATGCCGACACCGCGCCCGGGACGGTCACCGCGTTCCAGCCCAGCGCGGGAACGGCCTTGGCGCCGAAGTATTCCGGTGTCCAGGCGGCGGGCGAGCGGCCGGACGCGTTCAGCCCGTGCAACTGCCGGCCATCCCAGACGATGGCGAAGGCGTCGGAGCCGATGCCGTTGGACACCGGCTCCACCACGGTGAGGGCGACGGCGGTGGCGATGGCCGCGTCGACCGCGCTACCACCCTCGGCGAGCATTCGAAGGCCCGCTTGGGCGGCCAGCGGTTGTGATGTGCACACGACGTTTTCCGCCAGCATCGGTTTCCGCGGCCAGGCGTACGGGAAGTTCCAGTCGAAGGGCGCGGTCACCCTGCGATCGTCGCACGAGTCCTCAAGCGGGCCCAACGGAAATCCGGCCCGCGAAAGGCATTGTGTTCTCCCCGACTTTGATATCGCGCGCGATATCAAGTTTCACAATTGCATGATGCCCGTGTGCTGGTGCCGAAGTGACTGGCGTGACGGGGGACACCCCCAGGCCCAGGCCTCAGGCCGTCAGTAGCGGCGCCATCCAGGTCAACTCGGCCGGCAGCTGCGAGCTCCAGAACTCTCCGTTGTGCCCGCCGGGCGAGAACCCGCCCGCGGGCGGATGGGGCAGCTGCGCGATGAACTGCTTGGTCGCGGCGTAGAACGGGTCGCTGTCGCCGCAGTCCACCCGGATTGGAATCGACGCCAGCGCAGGCATCCCGAACACCGAGTTCGCCGCGAAGTCGTCGGGCCCGTCGAACGCGCCCGGCGCGGCCGCACCGGAGGAGAGCCACAGTGCGGGACTGACCGCGCAGATCGCCGCGGTGCGTGCCGGACCCAGCCGGCCGCCGAGCAGCAAGGCGCCGTAGCCGCCCATCGACCATCCCAGAAACGCCACCCGCGAGGTGTCCAGGTTCTGGCTCCCGAGCATCGGAATGAGCTCGTCGAGCACCATGGCCCCGCTGTCCTCGCCGGAAGCCCGCTTGTGCCAATAGCTGCCACCGCCGTCCACGGCGACCACCGCAAACGGCGGCAGCCCCGCGTTGACGGCCTGCGCCAAACCCTGTTCCACGCCGCCGGCCATCACCGTGGACGCATCACTGCCCTTGCCGTGCAGCGCGATCACCGGTCGCAGTGCCTTGGTCTGGCCGGGCGGGCGCGCGATGGCCCAGTTGGTGTTGATCCCGCCGCGCGCCGCAGAAACGAAGGAACCCGTCACCATGGTGGGTGCTGGTTGCCCCGGGGGAGCGGGCTCGAGAGGCGCGCTCGGCGGCGGCGCCAGCGGCCCCTGGGTGCCGACCGGTGACAGCGGCACGGCCTGAGATGGTCGGGGCTTGAACAAAATGTCGAGCCCATACGTGCCCACTGCGCCCGCCGCGGCGCCGGCGCCGAGGCCCAGCAAGGCGCGGCGGCTCATTTCGGGCATGCGGGCCATCATGCCACGTTGGTCTCGCGGGCCGTTTGACGGAAATGGCAATGCAGTACCACTTTGACTGGCACGATGGCTACTCGTGACCTCAGCAGTCACTCCCAAGGGAGAACGTCGACGGTATGCGCTGGTGAGCGCCGCCGCCGAGTTGCTCGCCGAAGGCGGATTCGATGCGGTGGGTCACCGCGCGGTCGCTCGGCGCGCCGGACTGCCGCTGGCGTCGACGACGTATTACTTCTCGTCCCTTGACGATTTGATCGCGCGCGCCGTCGAACACATCGCAATGATCGAGGTGGCGCAGCTGCGGTCTCGGGTCTCCGCCTTGTCCCGACGGCGTCGCGGACCCGAAACCATCGCCGAGGTGTTGGTCGACCTGCTGGTCGGAGACGTGTCCAGCCCGGCGCTCAGCGACCAGTTGATCTCGCGCTACGAGCGACACATCGCGTGCACCCGGCTCCCCGCGTTGCGCGAGACCATGCGTCGCAGCCTGCGGCAGCGCGCCGAGGCCGTGGCCGAGGCCATCGAGCGTTCGGGCCGCACGGTGCACATCGAGCTGGTGTGCACGCTGATCTGTGCGGTCGATGGCTGCGTGGTGTCCGCTTTGGTCGAGGGCCGCGACCCTCGCGCGGCGGCGGTGGGAACGGTGGTCGATCTCATCGACGTGCTCGCGCCCATTGATCAGCGGCCGGTCCGGTCGGCCGGCAACGACGGCGTCACGATGTATCCGGTGGCGAAGTCCCCGTAAATCGTTACCTCCGCCGGGCGGCGCTGCGCGAACAACGCCACGTAGGCGCAGACGACGGCATCAACCGGATCCTCGGCGCGGCGCAGCTCGCTCTTGCGCTGGGCGGTGGTCACGCGGTGGCGCAGCCGAACCCAATCCTCATGACCCGCCACGCGCAAGGGCACCGGTGCGTGCGCGAGCTTTTCGATGCCGTCCATCAGCAAGAGCAGCTCGGACCTGAGCTGGTCGACTCCCCGGCCCGGCTTGGCCTTGTACTTGAGCGTTCGCGCCAGCCGGAAGAACACCACGGTGGCCGGATGCGGGTAGACCTCGATGGCGCGGCGCGGTGCCGCTGACCGTGGGTCCATGTCGAGCCCCATCGCGTGCGCCAAGCGCGCCGCGCGCGGCCCGTCGGCGAACTCCGGTTTCGCCGTGTTGGCCGGGTGCGCCCCGGCCTCGAACCTGCGGAAGTCGCGGTTGAGTGCGGCCTCGGCGGGACGCTGGCCCGTCGGGTTGGTCACCACCAGCGGAGCGTCGAAGGCGACAACGCAATCCCCCCGCACATGGGGCGACAACGCGGCGAGCACATCGGCGTCATCGCCGGCGGCGCCGATGTGCACCAGGAGGCCCCTCGAGTCGACGACCGCGACGCCGGTGGGGTTGCGCCCGGCCCAGGCCAGATCGACGCCGGCGAAGTACATCCTGCCTAGGGTAGAGCGGCGGATCGTAAGCTCTATGTCTGTGAGCATTCCGAATGTCCTGGCCACCCGGTACGCCAGCGCGGAAATGGTCGCGATCTGGTCGCCGCAGGCCAAGGTCGTCGCCGAGCGCCGGCTGTGGCTCGCGGTGCTGCGCGCGCAGGCGGAGCTTGGGGTGGACGTTCCGCAGGACGCCATCGCCGACTACGAGCGGGTGCTCGAGGACGTCGATTTGTCCTCGATCGCCGAGCGCGAGCGGGCGCTGCGCCACGACGTGAAAGCCCGCATCGAGGAGTTCAACGCGCTGGCCGGGCACGAGCACGTGCACAAGGGCATGACCAGCCGCGACCTGACCGAGAACGTGGAGCAGCTGCAGATCCGGCGATCCCTGGAAGTGGTCTTCTCCCATGGGATCGCGGTGGCGGCGCGGCTTGCCGAGCGCGCGGTGGAATACCGCGACCTGGTGATGGCCGGGCGCAGCCACAACGTCGCCGCGCAGGCCACCACGTTGGGCAAGCGGTTCGCGTCCGCCGCGCAGGAGACGCTGATCGCGCTGACCCGGCTGCGCGAGTTGATCGACCGCTACCCCCTGCGCGGGATCAAGGGCCCGATGGGCACGGCCCAGGACATGCTGGACCTGCTGGACGCGAACCCGGCCAAGCTGACCGAACTCGAGCGACGCGTGGCCGAATTCCTCGGCTTCGCAACCGTTTTGACCAGCGTCGGGCAGGTCTACCCCCGTTCGCTCGACCACGACGTGCTGTCCGCTCTGGTGCAGCTGGGTGCGGGCCCGTCGTCGCTGGCCCACACCATCCGGCTGATGGCCGGGCACGAGCTCGTCACCGAGGGATTCGCCCCCGGCCAGGTCGGCTCGTCGGCGATGCCGCACAAGATGAACACCCGCAGCTGCGAACGGGTCAACGGGTTGCAGGTGGTGCTGCGCGGTTACGCCTCGATGGCCGCCGAGCTGGCGGGCGCGCAGTGGAACGAGGGGGACGTGTTCTGCTCGGTGGTGCGCCGGGTTGCGTTGCCTGACAGCTTCTTCGCCGTCGACGGGCAAATCGAGACGTTCCTGACGGTGCTCGACGAATTCGGCGCCTACCCCGCGGTGATCGCCCGCGAGCTGGATCGCTACCTGCCGTTCCTGGCCACGACCAAGGTGCTGATCGCCGCGGTCCGGGCCGGAATGGGCCGCGAGGCCGCGCACCACGTGATCCGCGAACACGCTGTCGCCACGGCCCTGGCCATGCGCGAGCGCGGCGCGGAACCCGACCTGCTGGATCGGTTGGCCGCCGACGAGCGGCTGCCGCTGGACCGGTCCGCGCTCGATGCCGCGCTCGCCGACAAGGAGGCGTTCGTCGGTGCGGCCGGTGACCAGGTGGACGAGGTGGCGGCGATGGTCGACGCATTGGTGAGCCGCTATCCGGACGCCGCCAAGTACGCGCCGGGCGCGATCCTGTGACTCTCGCCGGGGCGCTCGCGGGGATCGACTTCACCGATCTCGACAACTTCGCCAACGGTTTTCCCCACGAGCTGTTCGCCATCCACCGGCGCGAAGCGCCCGTGTACTGGCACGAGCCGACCGACAACACCCCCGACGGCGAGGGCTTCTGGTCGGTCGCCACGCATGCGGAAACGCTTGAGGTGCTGAAGGATCCGGCGACCTACTCGTCGGTCACCGGCGGCGGGCGGCCATACGGAGGCACGCTGCTGCAGGACCTGGCCATCGCCGGCCAGGTACTGAACATGATGGATGACCCGCGTCACTCGCAGATCCGGCGACTTGTCAGCTCGGGGCTGACGCCGCGGATGATCCGGCTGGTGGAAGACGATCTGCGGGCACGGGCGCGCCGGCTGCTCGATGCCGTGGTGCCCGGCGAACCGTTCGACTTCCTGGTTGACATCGCCGCAGAGCTGCCGATGCAGATGATCTGCATCCTGCTGGGAGTGCCCGAGTCCGAACGGCATTGGCTGTTCGAGGCCATCGAGCCGCAGTTCGACTTCGGCGGTTCGCGCAAGGCCTCGCTTTCTCAGCTGTCGGTAGAAGAGGCCGGGTCGCGGATGTACGACTATGGCCGGCAGCTGATCGCATCGAAGCGGGCGGAGCCGACCGAGGACATGCTGTCGGTCGTCGCGAACGCGATGGTCGACGATGCGGATGCGCCATCGCTATCGGATCTCGAGCTGTACCTGTTCTTCAGCCTGCTCTTCAGCGCCGGCGCCGAGACGACGCGCAACGCGGTCGCCGGCGGGCTGCTGGCGCTGGCCGACCATCCGGAGCAACTGCGGGCGCTGCGTGGGGATCTCGACACGCTGCCGACCGCCGTCGAGGAGATCGTGCGGTGGACGTCGCCGTCACCGTCCAAGCGCCGCACCGCCACCCGCGACGTCACGCTCGGCGGACAGCCGATCCTGGCGGGGCAGAAGGTTCAGATCTGGGAGGGTTCGGCGAATCGCGACGCCGACGTATTCGAGCGCGCCGACGAATTCGACATCACCCGAAAGCCGAACCCACACTTGGGATTCGGGCAGGGTGTCCACTATTGCCTGGGCGCCAACCTGGCCCGTCTCGAACTGCGGGTGCTCTACGAGGAGCTGTTTTCACGGTTCGGGGCGGTACGGGTGGTGCGGCCGGTGGAATGGGCTCGCAGCAATCGGCATACCGGCATCCGGCACCTGGTGGTGGAACTCTCCGAGGAGCGGTGAGGATCGGACCCGCCGATGTCGAGCCGACACCGGACGTCTTCGCAGCCGTGATGGCAACCGGCATCCTGTCGATCGCCGCGCGCGACCACGGCTATGGCCGGATCAGTGACACGCTGGGCGTCGTCGCGACCGCCGGCCTGGCCGTCCTGACGCTCCTGGTGGTCGCAACGGTGCTTGGCAGGCGTCGCACCTCGCGCTGGGACGCGACGGACCCGGATGTCACCCTTCGGTTGTTCACCTTCGTCGCCGCCTGCGCGGTCATCGACACCCGGCTGCAGTCCAACGTGTGGGTGCTGCGGACGCTCGGCGCGGTTGGGCTGTGCTCGTGGCTGGCGCTGATCGCGCTCAGTTCGCGGAACATGTTGACGCGCCGATGGGCGACGCTGCGCGACCATGCCCATGGGGCGTGGGAACTGGGCAGCGTCGGAACCTCTGGGCTGGCGATCGTGATCGCCCGGGCGGCGTACCACACCGGACATCGCTGGTGGGTGGCCGTTGCCGTGGCCGTGTGGGTGATCGCCATCCTCATCTACGCGCTGATGACCTGGCTGATCCTCTGGCGGGTGGTCAGCGAAAGGCAGGACCGGGACGGATTCGAGCCGGACAGCTGGATCCTGATGGGCGGCATGGCGATTGCGACGCTGGCCGGTGACAGCATTCATCCCCTGGCTCCGGCCTGGCTGGCCGGGCCGGTCCGCACGGTCACCGTCGTGACGTGGTTGGCGGCCACCTTGTGGATACCGCCACTGATCTACTTCGGCCTGCACCGGATCAGCCGCCGTCCCAATATGCTGCGGTTCGCCGGCGTGTGGTGGGCTTTCGTCTTTCCGCTTGGTATGTATTCCGCGGCCAGTTACGCCATGGCGGCCGAGACCGGCCACCCATCCCTGCTGACGGTTTCGCTGGTGTTCTTCTGGGATGCGTTGGCGGCGTGGCTCATTGTCCTCGTCGCGGGGCTGCTGCTCTTCGGTCGCGCGCTGCTAAGCGCGGCGGATCGAGATGCCGGCCGCCCGTAGTTCGAGCGCCGCCAGGGCCCGGATGGTGAGCGGATCTTCCCGGCGCCACCCGCCGACCGGATCCACGCTGATGGCGGCGAGCTGCCGCGGCGCCCGGTTCGTCAGGGCCCGCAGGGCCAGCAGTTGCTCACCGGCCGGGGTCGCTGCCAGGGCGCTCACCGTCAGCTTGCGTCGAAAGAACCGCAGCCGCAGCAAGAGCCACGGCACGTCCGCCACCAGGATCGGGACCGCGACGACGGCCATCGCGAGCAGGATCGCCAGCCAGCTCGCGGTGGAGTCCAGGTCGTGACCGGCGCCGGCAAGATCCAGGGCCGCCTGGCTCGCGGAGTTCAGCGGCTTGCTGATCGCGTCGCCCACCAGGGGGATGTGCTGGGTGTCGTGACCGGCCGACGCCAGATTGCCGGCGAGGCCGTGCGCCCCGCTCTCGACCTGCCGGCCGGCCTCGGCGATCGTGGACACGGCGTCATAGACGGCCAGCCCGACCAGTAGCCAGAGCGCCGTCCACATGATGACGGCGAAATCGCTCAGCAGCTGGGCCATCAGTCGGCCGGGCCGGGTGGAGTAGGGCAGCAACCGCGGTGTCATACTCCCGATCCCAGCACAGCTCCCGACGGATGTGCCCTTCTGAGGTGCCGGATAGGCTGACCCGATGCGACCTGCACTGTCCGACTACCAGCACCTGGCCAGCGGCAAGGTACGCGAGATCTATCGTGTCGACGACGAACACCTGCTGCTGGTCGCGACCGACCGGATCTCGGCGTACGACTACGTCCTCGACAGCACGATCCCGGACAAGGGCCGCATCCTGACCGCGATGAGCGTCTTCTTCTTCGGTCTGGTCGACGCGCCCAACCATCTGGCCGGTCCGCCGGACGACCCACGCATCCCGGACGAGGTCCTCGGCCGTGGGCTGGTGGTGCGGCGGCTGGACATGCTCCCGGTGGAGTGCGTCGCGCGCGGTTATCTCACCGGGTCGGGATTGCTGGATTACCAGGCGACCGGGAAGGTCTGCGGCATCGCCCTGCCGCCCGGCCTGGTCGAGGCGAGTAAGTTCGCCGAACCGCTGTTCACTCCGGCCACCAAGGCCGCGCTGGGGGATCACGACGAGAACATCTCGTTCGACACGGTAATCGAGTTGGTGGGTGCGGTGCGTGCCAACCAGCTGCGCGACCGCACGCTGCAGACCTACGTTCAGGCCGCAGACCACGCCCTGACGAAGGGAATCATCATCGCCGACACCAAGTTTGAGTTCGGCACCGACCGCGATGGCAACCTGCTGCTGGCCGACGAGATCTTCACGCCCGACTCGTCGCGATACTGGCCGGCCGAGGATTACCGGGTGGGGGTGGTGCAGACGAGTTTCGATAAACAGTTCGTCCGTAACTGGCTCACCAGCCCCGAGTCCGGCTGGGATCGCCACGGCTCGCAGCCGCCACCGCCGCTGCCCGAGCACATCATCGATGTCACGCGGGACCGTTATATCGATGCCTACGAACGCATTTCCGGCCTGAGCTTCGGTGACTGGATCGGCGCATGACCGAAGCGCGCGCCGATGCAGCGCCCCGCGGGCGGGAAGTGCTTCCAGTGCCACCCGTCGCCAAGCGGCACGACACCAGACGCGAGCATCACGGCGACGTCTTCGTCGACCCCTACGAATGGCTGCGCGACAAGTCCGACCCCGAAGTCATCGCCTACCTCGAGGCGGAAAACGGCTACGTCGACCAGATGACGGCCGATCTCGAGCCGTTGCGGCAGAAGATCTTCGATGAGATCAAGGCGCGTACCAAGGAGACCGACCTGTCGGTGCCGACGCGGCAGGGCGACTGGTGGTATTACGCTCGCACTTTCGAAGGAAAGCAGTACCGGGTCCAATGCCGTTGCCCGATAGCCGGTCCCGATGACTGGGATCCGCCGGCCTTGGAGGAGGACACCGAGATTCCCGGCGAGCAGGTCCTGCTCGACTCCAACGCCGAGGCGCATGGCCATGAGTTCTTCGCACTCGGTGCCGCCACCGTCAGCCTCGATGGGAACCTGCTGGCGTATTCGGTCGACGTCGTCGGCGACGAACGCTACACGCTGCGGTTCAAGGACCTGCGCACCGGCGAGCTGTATCGCGACGAGATCCCCGACATCGGGGCGGGAGCGACATGGGCGGCCGACAACCGCACCGTCTACTACCTGACCCTGGATGCTGCCCACCGCCCCGACAAGGTCTGGCGCTACCGCGTTGGCTCCGGTGAGCCGGCGGAGCTGGTGTATCACGAGGCCGACGAACGGTTTTGGCTTGGCGTGGGGCTGACCCGCAGCGAGGCCTACATCTTCATCGCATCGGGCTCGTCCATCACCTCCGAGTACCGGTATGCCGATGCCGCCGATCCGCATGCCCGGTTCACCGTGGTGCTGCCACGGCGCGAGGGCGTCGAGTACTCGGTCGAGCACGCGGTGGTCGGCGGGCAGGACAGGTTCCTGATCCTGCACAACCAGGGCGCGGTGAACTTCATGCTGGCCGAGGCGCCGGTCGACGACCCGACCCGGCAGCGAACGCTGATCGGCCACCGCGACGATGTGCGGCTCGACGGGGTGGATGCCTTCGCCGGCCATCTGGTGGTCAGCTACCGGCGAGAGGCGCTGCCGCGGCTGCAGGTATGGGACATCGAACCCGAGGGCCGATTCGGTGAACCCGAGGAGATCGCGTTCGACTCCGAGTTGATGTCGGCCGGTACGGCCGGCAACCCGAGCTGGGATGCGCCCAAGCTGCGGATCAGGGCGGGGTCGTTGGTCGTTCCGGCGCGGGTGTACGACGTCGACTTCGCCACCGGCGAACGTACCTTGCTGCGCGAGCAACCCGTGCTCGGTGGTTACCGCATCGCCGACTACGTGGAGCGGCGTGACTGGGCGCTTGCCGACGACGGCGCCCGAATCCCGGTGTCCATCGTGCACCGCGCCGGCATCGAATCTCCGGCGCTGGCCTTGCTTTACGGATACGGCGCCTACGAGATGTGCATCGATCCCAGCTTTTCCATCGCACGGTTGTCGCTGCTGGACCGCGGCATGGTGTTCGCCATCGCCCATGTCCGCGGTGGCGGTGAGATGGGTCGGCCGTGGTACGAACACGGCAAGCTGCTGGAGAAGAAGAACACCTTCACCGACTTCGTCGCGGTGGCAAGGCACTTGGTCGACACGGGGGTCACGAGGCCCCAGCAACTGGTGGCGTTGGGCGGCAGCGCGGGCGGCCTGCTGATGGGGGCGGTCGCCAACCTGGCGCCGGATCTGTTCGCCGGGATCCTCGCGCAGGTCCCATTCGTCGACCCGCTGACCACCATCCTGGATCCCTCGTTGCCGCTGACCGTCACCGAATGGGACGAATGGGGAAACCCGTTGCAGGACAAGGACGTCTACGTCTACATGAAGTCCTATTCGCCTTATGAGAATGTCGAGACCAAGCGATATCCGGCCATTCTGGCGATGACTTCGCTGAACGACACCAGGGTCTACTACGTCGAGCCCGCCAAGTGGGTGGCGGCGTTGCGGCACGCCAACGGCAACGGCAGTCCGGTCCTGCTGAAGACCCAGATGAACGCCGGGCACGGCGGAGTCAGTGGTCGCTACAAGGCGTGGCAGGAAACCGCATTCCAGTACGCCTGGCTGCTAGCCGTCGCCTCCGGTCACCGCGATGGCGGCTGACACGGCGATTGCGGGGCTCACTCGCCGGCTACGTGGGCCGGCACCTTCTTCGGCAAGAACCACGCCGGGATCATCGTCAACGCGACTAGCACGACAGCCAGCACGTAGACCACCGTGTACGCGTGGGAGAGGCTGTTCATGAGGTTGCTCGCGAAATCCGGGCTGGTCGTTAGCCGTGGAATGGCGGACGGATCGACCGGCTGCCCGCGCCTGGCGGCCTCACCTTGCAGCTCCGCCAACTTGTTGGCGCTGGCGATGTACGCGTTGTGGTTGAACTGATTGGTCAAGATCACCGCCATCAGGGCGGCTCCGATCGAGCCACCTATCTGTTGGTTGACGCTCATCAGCGTCGTCCCGCGGGCGATCTGCTGCGGCGCCAGGGATTGCATGAGCACCGCATTGAGCGGCGTCGTGGTGAAGCCGATGCCCAGGCCCATGACCGTCAACCCGGCCAGCAGCGTCGGTTGGTAGGCGGCCTGCCTGGCCACTCCGAAGGTGAATATGCCGAGGCCCGCGGCCATCAGCGCGAGGCCGACCACGACGATCTTGCCCGGCCCCCGTCGGTCCACGTAGGCCCCGCCGAGCGGCATGGTCACCAGGGCACCGACCCCTACCGGCACCATGTGCAGACCGGCCTGCATCGGGGTCTCGTGGAGCACCACCTGGAAATAGCTCGGGACCAGCAGCCCGGCGCCCACGAAGGCGACGGCGAACACCAGCAACGTCACATTGACCTCTGTGACCACCCGGTTTCGGAAAAGCCTCAGGTCGATCAGCGGATGATCCGCGCGATACCAGGCATGCCAGACGAACGCGACGATCAAGCCCAGCCCGAGGAGCGCCGGTATCAACACGTAGCGGTCGGCCACAGTGCCGCGGCCCGGGATGGACGACACGCCGATCAGGAACGCGGCCACGCCGGGCGACAGCAGCAGCACCCCGACGAAGTCGAAGGCCTCCGACGGGGACGAGCGGTCTTTGGCGAACATGATCGCCGCGAGAGTGAACGCGACGAGCCCGACCGGCAGGTTCACCAAAAAGATCCATTTCCAGCCGTACGTATCGATCAGCCAGCCGCCCAGAATCGGGCCACCGATAGGGCCGAGCAGAATCGGAAGGCCACCGATCGCCATCAGCCGACCGACGCGCTTCGGTCCGGCCTCGCGCGTCAAGATCACAAAGCTCAGCGGTAACAGCATGCCGCCGCCGATACCTTGGACCACGCGAAAGATGATGAGGGTCAGAATATTTGGTGCCAACGCGCACAGGAGCGAGCCCAGCGTGAACAGCAAGACCGAACCCATGAACAGCCGTTTGGTGCCGAAGCGGTCGGCTGCCCAACCCGTTACCGGGATCACCGTCGCAAAAGCGAGCATGTAGCCGGCGATTGTCCAGGAGACGATGGCCTGGGTGGAGCCGAATTGCGCGAGGAACGTGGGCTGCGCGACGAGCACGACGGTGTTGTCGAGGATCGCCATGATGCAGGCCAGCCCGCACACCCCGGCGATGCGGAGCAGCGCAGCGTCCAGTTTGTCGGGAGACTCGCGTCTGTCCGTGTCCGCTCGCGCGGTTGAACCGGGGTGGCCCGCGGCATCGGAAGGGGCGGAATAGGCCTTCTGCATCGTGCTGCCGAGCATATCGAGTCCCATACCCGTCCGCGGAACCTTTTAGCCGTTTGATTACACCGGCGCCTTTTTCTCGCTGGCCAGGCCGGTGACCGGTGGTCGCACGCTAAACGGCCGTCCGTCCAGATCCGGTACTGGAACGCCTTGACGCTGCCGTGCTGACGGAGCTATTCACCCACTGTTTGGCTCGCCGGCTTTTTCGGCAGAAACGACGCCGGAATGATCGTCGACACCACCAAAACCACCGCGATCACAAACACCGCCGTATAGGCGTGGGACAGGTCGTGCACCACGTTGGTCCAAAAACCGGTGCTCAGCGCCTGCCGCGGTATCGCGGACTGGTCGACCGGGACCCCGGTGACGGCTGCTTGCTGCCGCAACGCCGCGAGCTTGTTCGCGGCGACGATATTTTCACTTCGGTTGAACTGGTTGGTCAGGATCATCGACATCAGCGCGGTGCCCATCGACCCGCCGACCTGGTGGCTGACGCTCATCAGCGTCGTGCCCCGGGCGATCTGATGCGGGGCCAGCGCCTGCACAGACGCGACGGACAGCGGCATCATGGTGCATCCCATGCCGAGGCCCATGATCGTCAGGCCGATCAGCAAAGTGGGCAGGTAGTCGGCCTGCCGGGCGACGCCGAAGGCGAAGGTGCCCAGCCCGGCGGTGATCACCGCGATGCCGATCAGCAGGATCTTGCCGGGCCCCTGCCGGTCCACCAACGGCCCGGTCAGCCGCATGGTCAGCATGGCGCCCAGCCCCTGAGGAATCATGCGCAAACCCGCCTGCAAGGGGGTTTGGTGCAGCACCTGCTGGAAGTAGCTGGGCAGCAGTAGGCCGGCACCGAAGAAGGCGGTGGCGAATACCAGCATCGTCACGTTGGCATGGGTGAGTACCGGGTTGCGAAACAGCCGCAGATCGATCAGCGGGTGATCGGCGCGGCGCCAGGCATGCGCGACGAACGCCGCGATCAGCGTCAGGCCGATGGCCGCCGGTATCACGACGTGGCGGTCGGCGACGGTGCCGCAGCGCGGGATCGATGAGACCGCGAACAGAAACGTGGCCAGGCCCGGCGAGAGCAGCAGCACGCCGACGAGGTCGAAGGTCTCCGACCGCGCCGCGTGGTCCCTGGGAAAGATGATCGCCGCGAGCGCCATGGTGAGGAGCCCGATCGGCAGGTTGATCAGGAAGATCCATCGCCAACTGGAGGTGTCGATGAGCCAGCCGCCCAGGATCGGGCCACCGATCGGGGCGAGCAGCATCGGGATGCTCAAGATCGACATCAAGCGTCCGAGCCGTCGTGGCCCCGCTTCCCTTGTCAAGATCATGAAGCTCAGGGGCAGCAGCATGCCGCCGCCGGCGCCTTGAGCCACTCGAAAGACGATGAGCTGCAAGATGTTTGCGGCCACCGCGCACAGTACGGAGCCCAGCGTGAAGGCGAGCACGGAGCCGATGAAAAGTCGCTTGGTGCCGAACCGGTCGGCCGCCCACCCGGTGATCGGTATCACGGTCGCCAACGCCAGCGTGTAGCCGGTCATCGTCCAGGCGACGACGGCCTGTGAGGACGTGAATTGGTCGATGAAGGTGCGCTGCGCGACGCTGACGACGGTGACGTCCACGATCGCCATCACGGTCGCCAGGATGCAGACGGCGGAAATCCGCAACAGGCCGGCGTCCAGTTTGTCCGGGTAGTCCCGCTCACCCGCGCCCGGCTGCGGGGCGGGATCGTAGGGTAGCGGGGTGTCGGCCGCTGCGTACGGGGCCTGATCCATGGCGTTGCTTAGCATATCGAACCGATCGGCCCCGGCGTCGCCCGCAAGCCCACTGCCGCGAGCCGCGCATGGGCGGGACCTGCGGAAGCGTGGTTTCGATATACGCCTGGCGTCTGCGTGTCCTTCACCATTCCGACACCTGAGATCGTCAAACTGCGGGTGTGGCTGGAAAATTGATCGTCTCGGTCTCGGGGATCGGGGAACGTACCCTGCCCGACGTGGAGGCGTTCTGCGCGCAAATGGATGCCCGCAACGTGCCGGTGTCGCTATTGGTGGCACCCCGCCTCAGTGGTGACTACCGACTCGACCGCGACCCCAGCACGGTCGAATGGCTGACCACCCGGCGTTCCGGCGGCGACGCCATCGTGCTGCACGGCTATGACGACGCGGCCACGAAAAAGCGCCGCGGTGAGTTCGCCATTCTTCGGGCCCACGAGGCCAACCTGCGGCTGATGGCCGCCGACCGGGTGCTCGAGCATCTCGGCTTGCGCACCCGGCTTTTTGCCGCGCCTGGCTGGGTGGTGTCTCCGGGCGTCGTCAAGGCATTGCCCGACAACGGTTTTCGGATGCTCGCGGACCTGCACGGCATCACCGACCTGGTCCGGCACGCCACCGTGCGCTCCCGCGTGCTGGGCATCGGCGAAGGCTTTCTCACCGAACCGTGGTGGTGCCGGATGGTGGTGCTGTCCGCCGAGCGAATCGCCCGCCGCGGCGGCGTGGTACGGGTCGCCGTCGCCGCTCGTCATCTCCGTAAGCCGGGCCCGCTGCAGGCGATGGTGGACGCCGTCGACCTGTCGTTGATGCACGGCTGCGAACCGACGGTCTACCGCTGGCGGCGCGACAAAGCGATCCTCGACGCGGCCTGACCGAGCGCCGCCTCGACCAGCCCGGCTCGGGCGCTACCCTGGTCCGACATGAGCGACTCTTCGGCCGCGGCGTTCGGTGCCGACGCCATCATCGTCGGGGCCGGACTCGCAGGGTTGGTGGCCGCGTGCGAGTTGGTGGACCGGGGCCTGCGGGTGGTGATCGTCGACCAGGAGAGCAGCGCCAACCTCGGCGGGCAGGCCTTCTGGTCCTTCGGCGGCCTGTTCTTCGTCGACAGCCCCGAGCAGCGCCGGCTGGGGATTCGCGACAGCCACGAACTCGCCCTGCAGGACTGGCTCGGCACGGCGGCGTTCGACCGCCCGGAAGACTACTGGCCACGCCAATGGGCGCACGCCTATGTCGATTTCGCGGCGGGGGAGAAACGCCGGTGGCTGCGTGACCGCGGCCTCAAGATTTTTCCGCTGGTGGGCTGGGCCGAACGTGGTGGGTATGACGCGCAGGGGCACGGCAATTCGGTGCCCCGCTTCCACATCACCTGGGGCACCGGGCCCGCCCTGGTTGAGACCTTCGCCCGCCAGCTTCGGGACCGCTCGACCGTGCGCTTCGCGCACCGCCACCAGGTCGACGAGTTGATCGTCGAAGGCGGTGCGGTGACCGGCGTTCGGGGCACGGTGCTGGAGCCCTCGGCCGCACCGCGGGGCGTGGCGTCGTCACGAACGCCGGTGGGGCAATTCGAGTTCCGGGCGGCAGCGGTGATCGTCACCAGCGGCGGCATCGGGGGCAACCACGAGCTGGTGCGCAAGAACTGGCCGAAGCGGATGGGCCGGATACCCGAGCAGTTGCTCAGCGGGGTGCCGGCTCACGTGGACGGCCGGATGATCGGCATCTCCCAGCGGGCCGGTGCGCGGGTGATCAACCCCGACCGGATGTGGCATTACACCGAGGGCATCACCAACTACGACCCGATCTGGCCGCTGCACGGGATCCGCATCATTCCGGGGCCGTCGTCGCTGTGGCTCGACGCGGCCGGCAAGCGGTTGCCGGTGCCGCTTTACCCCGGTTTCGACACTTTGGGGACGCTGGAATACATCACCAAGTCCGGGTATGACTACACCTGGTTTGTGTTGAACGCCAAGATCATCGAGAAGGAATTCGCACTCTCGGGGCAGGAGCAGAATCCCGATCTGACCGGGCAGAGTCTGCTCGAGCTAGTTCGAAACCGGGCGCGATCCGGGCCGCCCGGACCGGTACAGGCATTCGTCGACCGGGGAGTCGACTTCGTCAGCGCATACACGTTGCGGGAGTTGGTGACCGCGATGAACAAGCTACCCGGCGTCGCGCCGCTGGACTACGCCACGGTGGAGGCCGAGGTGACCGCCCGCGACCGCGAGGTTGCCAACAAGTTCAGCAAGGACGGCCAGATCACCGCGATCCGCGCCGCGCGCGGCTACCTGGGCGACCGGCTGGGCCGGGTGGTGGCCCCGCACCGGCTGACCGATCCGAAGGCCGGGCCGATGATCGCGGTCAAGCTGCACATCCTGACGCGAAAGACGTTGGGCGGCATAGAAACCGATCTCGCGGCCCGCGTGCTGAAAGCCGACGGCACACCTCTGAACGGGCTGTACGCCGCTGGGGAGGTGGCCGGGTTCGGTGGGGGTGGCGTGCACGGTTATCGCGCGCTGGAAGGCACGTTCCTGGGTGGTTGCATCTTCTCGGGGCGCGCCGCAGGCCGCGGCGTCGCCGACGACATCGCCTAGCCTGACTGGGCGCCCTAGAAGGCGACCGCGTCCTCCTCGGGCAATACCTGGAAGTCGGTCGTGGTCATCTCGGTCAGCCGGCCGTAGTAGATGCCCCGCGCGTCCGGGGCGATGATGCCTTGATGAATGGGTACGGCACGCGCCGGTGCCACCGCGCGCAGGTAGTCGACGGCTTCGGAGATCTTCATCCATGGGGCGGCCGCGGGCGTCGCCAACACGTCTACCGGCTCGTCGGGCACGAACAGCGCGTCACCGGGGTGCATCAGCCGGGCGCGGTGATCACCATCGCCGACAAGGAACGAAATGTTTTCTATCACAGGGATTTCCGGGTGGATGACGGCATGTTTGCCGCCGACAGCACGCACCGTCAGCTCGCCGATCCGTAGCTCGTCGCCGACGTGCACCGCCTGGCACGGCGCGCCCAGCTGAGCCGTGGTCTGCGGATCGGCGTACAACGCGGCGTCCGGGTTGCCCTCCAGCAGCGCGGGCAGGCGGGTGACGTCGACGTGGTCGGGGTGCTGGTGGGTGATCAGAATGGCCGATAACCCCGTTATGCCCTCAAATCCGTGCGCAAAGGTTCCAGGGTCGAAGAGCACGCGGGTGTGGTCGAATTCCGCGAGTAGACAGGAATGGCCGAAATGCGTCAGTTGCATGATTACGATTGTGCTCTGACGGGGGTGATGCCGATGCGGGTGATCCTGGCGACCATGATCGTGGTCGGTGGCCTCGCGGTGGCCTTCATCGTCGTAGTGCCCGCACATGCCGAGCCGCAGGCGTGCCCGCCCGTATGCGACCAGATTCCCGATTCCGCGTGGATCCAGCGCCGCGCCGTACCGCTGGACCCGGTCTACGGCTGGCCCGCCCTGGCGGGGCTGGCGGCGCAGGTGACCGGCGCGACGCCCGGCCCCCGCTTCCGGTTCGAGGAGCTGTGTGCCACGCCCCCGATACCCCGGGACCCGCGCGACTCGGCGGTCGCGGCACGCGCCACAGTGACCCACCCGGACGGGCAGTGGCAGCTGCAGGCTCAGGTCCTGCACTGGCGCGGCGACACGGCCAACGGTGGCGCTATCGCGGCGTCGGTGTTCAGCAACGCCGTTGCCGCGCTGCGCTCCTGTCAGCAGCGGGTGCCGGCGCAATCACCGTCGATCACCAGCGACGAAACCACCCGGATGGCCGCGGTGATCAGCGGACCGGCGGTCATGCACACCTACCTGGTCGCCCACCCGGCCAGCAGCACGATCAGCGAGCTCACCCTCTGGTCGTCGGGCCCGCCGCAGGTCCCGTGGCCGTCGATGCCCGACGACCCGGTGCTGAACGCCATGACCGCTCCCCTGTGTGAGGCCTACATTGCCTCGTGCCCGTAACGGTCGAGCTGCTCCTTCGCCGGTAGAGTTGGCGCCGAAACAGACCTGAGGAGGAGCGCCGGTGGGCCGGGTAGTCGTTCATGTGATGCCCAAAGCGGAGATTCTCGACCCGCAGGGTCAGGCGATTGTCGGCGCGCTCGGCCGGCTGGGTCATGCCGGGATCTCAGATGTCAGGCAGGGCAAGCGATTCGAGCTGGAGGTGGACGACACGGTCGACGACTCGGCGCTTGCCGAGATCGCGGAAACGTTGTTGGCCAACACCGTGATCGAAGACTGGACGATCAGCCGGGAGGCCCGGTGACGGCGCGAATCGGCATCATCACCTTCCCCGGGACCCTGGACGACGTCGACGCCGCCCGGGCCGCGCGCCGGGTCGGCGCCGAAGCGGTCAGCCTGTGGCACGCTGACGCCGACCTCAAGGGCGTCGACGCCGTGGTGGTGCCCGGCGGTTTCTCCTATGGCGACTACCTGCGGGCCGGGGCGATCGCCCGGTTCGCCCCGGTGATGGGCGAGGTGGGGGCCGCCGCGCAGCGCGGCGTGCCGGTGTTGGGCATTTGCAACGGTTTTCAGGTGCTCTGCGAGGCCGGTCTGCTTCCCGGGGCGTTGACCCGCAACAGCGGTTTGCATTTCGTCTGCCGGGATGTGTGGCTGCGGGTGGCGTCGATCTCGACGGCCTGGACGTCGCGTTTCGAGTGGGGCGCTGAGCTGCTGGTGCCGCTGAAGTCGGGCGAGGGCCGCTACGTGGCCCCCGACGATGTGCTCGACGAGCTGGAGGGGGAGGGCCGGGTGGTGTTCCGCTACCTCGACAATCCCAACGGCTCGCTGCACGACATCGCCGGCATCAGCTCCGCCAACGGCCGCGTCGTCGGGCTGATGCCGCATCCCGAGCACGCCATCGAAGCGTTGACGGGGCCCTCCGACGACGGCTTGGGCCTGTTCTATTCGGCGCTGGACGCGGTGCTTTCGGTCTGAACGGAAATCGCCGCGCTGGGCGGGCGTGAGTCGAGTTCGGTTCAGCCGGCGTCGCGCAGCAACGGGTGCGCCGTCGGCCATTGCGTGGCCGGGCTCAACGCGTCGAACAGGTCGGTCGCGTCCGCGACGGTGCCGTCGACGAAGGCGGCGAATTCCTCAAAGGAGACGCCGGGTCGGATCCAGCGTGACCTGCGCGCCACCACGCCGATCCGCTGTGGGTCGGACGAGCCGTGCACGATCGCGGTGACTTCGTGCTCCGCGTGGTTCCACGTGTCGGAGAAGTGCACCAGCCAGGGGCGCTCGCCGGCGGGGAAGAAGCAGGCGGGAGTCACCCGAACGATCAGCACATCGCCGTGCGCGGGCGAGATCTCGAGATGGACGTGCAGGCGCCCCGAAGTACACGCACGCGCGCCGGTGACGAAGAAGTATTCGCCGTCGTGATGGCCGCGGAAGTAGCGTCGCCCACGCGTGCGCAGGTAACGTTCGACCAGGTTCGCGCACATCAGCTCGTTCGCCATGAAATCATGCTGCGGCCAGTGGCTTTGCGAATGCTGGGAGACAAGCCATGAGCCCGCGAAGAAACTGTTGAGAATTTGCTGAGCGGCCGGATCCGCTCAGCGCCGTCGTCAAGGTTCGGTGTCCGGCCGCCGCTCCACGATCCCGGCGCCCGGCCCCGGCATGGTCCGTGGCAGCGTCACTGAGAATCGGTACCGCTCGGGGCGGTAATGAAACTCCACGACTTCGAGCGGCTTGTCGTCCCGTCCGTAGCTGATCCGTTCGAGCACGAGCACGGGGGAGCCCAACGGCAGATTCAACGCGCCGGCCACCTCGACGGAGGCGCCCGCCGCATGGATCTCATAGGTGGCCCGGGCGATGGGGATGCCCAGCCGCCGCTCCCACATCGTGTAGGTGCTTTCCATCGCCCGCTCGGGTTGCGCGTCCGAGACGCTCGCCAGCAGCGGCTCAACGGCCCTCCCCAGCCCCGGCGGTAGATACGCGATCATCAGCGCCAGGGGCGCGTCCCCGTCCCGGAAACGTCGCTGGATGCACAGAACTTTGGGCAAGCCCAGCGTTTCGGCGACCCGCTGTGGGGGCTCCTCGACGCGGTGCGACAGGACGTCGACGTGGGGGGTGATCCCCGAACTCGCCAAGACTTCGGTGATCGTGCGCACGCCGGAGCCCAGTTCCTGCCGCACTGGGTTGGTCACGAAGGTCCCCAGGCCTTGGCGTCTGACCAGCCAGCCCTGGCGCTCGAGCAGTCCGACCGCCGCGCGCACGGTTACCCGGCTCAGACCGGACCGATCGATCAACTCGCGTTCGCTGGGCAGGCGTCCGCCGCGGGGCACGCGCTGCTTGATGATCGCGGCCTTGAGCGCCTCGGCGAGCTGGGTGCTCGCGGGTACGCTGCCGCGCCGAACTCGCAGATCGGCGGACTCGAGGTCGAGCGACCGGCTGGTCATAAGACGTATTAAAACGTCTGGTAAGCGGAGGGTAAAGACCGGTCACCGTCCGGCTGCTGTACCGAGTCCCGATTAGGCTGGTGCTGAACGATTTTCGCGTCACCTCAGGAGGTCCGGACGTGGGATTCGCGGTGGAAGGGATCGACCACGTCGTGCTGAATTGCAGCGACGTCGAGGCAACCGCGGCCTGGTATGAGCGGGTGCTCGGGATGCGCCGGGAGACGTTCGGTCCGTCCGCGCGGATCGCGCTGCGCTTCGGGGAGCAGAAACTCAACCTGCGGCCCCTCGGGGCGCTGGCCGGCGATCCCGACTGGGTCACCGGGTCGGTCGAGGCCGCCGGCTCCGCGGACTTGTGCTTCATCACGCGCAGCAGCCCCGACGACGTGCGCGCTCACCTCGTCGAGTGTGGTGTGGAGGTCGTCGCGGGTCCGGTGACCCGGACCGGCGCACTCGGCCCGATGACGTCGCACTACTGCCGCGACGTCGACGGGAACCTCGTCGAAATCGCCGTCTACGGAACGGTCTAGGGATCAGAGCGGGTAGAGCGCCGGCAGGTTCACCACGACCGCCTCCTGGGTGCTGCGCGCGATGACGACCTCCGCCGGGCTGGTCGGGTCGGGATTTTCCTCGCGGTGCGGCAGATACGGCGGGATGAACACGTAGTCCCCGGGTGAGGTCGAGATACGCACCTCTCCGGTGCCGTCGTGGAAGACGAATTCCGGGTGACCACTGCGCACGTAGATGGCGGTTTCCGAGTCGCCGTGATGATGGTTGGACGAGACGGTCGACGGCATTGCGTGCGTCTCACCCATCCAGAGCTTTTCGGCGCCGACCGACGTGCCGCTGAGCGCGGCGAAGCGACGAAGCCCGTCCGATTGCGCGGTGTCGGAGCTGATGTCCGACGCTTTGATGTGGTGCACCCGGTTGCCGGTGGCTTCCGGCGCCTTCTCGTCGAAGTCCGGGTGGAATCCGTCTGCGGTGGCCATGGGTCAATTATGGTCCGACGCATCCCGATACGCCTCGAGAAGCCGCAGCCACAGCTCGCTGACCGTCGGGAAGCAGGGCACGGCGTGCCACAGCCGGTCGATGGGCACCTGGCCGGCGACGGCGATCGTGGCGGAGTGAAGCATTTCGGTGACCCCGGGTCCAACCAGCGTGACCCCGAGCAGGTGCTCGCGATCGAGATCGACCACCATCCGCGCCCGGCCTGTGTACCCATCGGCGTAGAGCTTGGCCCCCGTCACAGCGTCGCCGACTTCGATGTCGACCGTGCGCACCCGGTGCCCGGCCCGCTGCGCCTGCTGGGCCGTCAGGCCGACCGCGGCGGCTTCGGGATCGGTGAAGAACGCCTGCGGGACGGCGTAATGGTCAGCCGTGGTGGCATGCCGTCCCCAGGGTGCGGTGTCCAACGGGGCGCCCACCGCACGAGCTGCGATGGCCGCGCCGGCGATACGGCCCTGGTACTTGCCCTGATGGGTTAGCAGGGCCCGGTGATTGACGTCGCCTGCCGCATAGAGCCAGCCGTCCTCGATCGCTCGCACGCGGCAGGTGTCGTCAACGCCGAGCCATGCGCCCGGTGTCAACCCGACGGTCTCCAGGCCGATGTCGTCGGTGAGCGGCGCGCGGCCCGTCGCGAAAAGCACTTCCTCAGCTGATAACTCGGATCCGTCGTCCAATTCGAGTTTTACCTGCCCGTCATCGGCCCGGCGCAGCGCGCGGACCGATACCCCGACGCGCACCTCCACGCCCGCCTCGGTGAGTCCGCGTTCGATCAGCTCGCCCACGAAGGGTTCCATTCGGGGTAGCAGGCCGGATCCACGCGCGAGCAGAGTCACCCGCGACCCCAATCCTTGCCAGGCGGTCGCCATTTCGACGCCCACGCCACCGGCACCCACCACGGCGAGTCGCTCGGGGACGGAGCTGTGGTCGGTGGCTTGGCGGTTGGTCCACGGGTGGGCTTCGTCGATGCCGGGCAGGTCGGGGAGAGCGGGCTGGCTTCCAGTGCAGACCACGACCGCGTGTCGCGCGGTCAACACCGACGTCTCACCGCTGGAGGCGGTGACGGCGACTCGTCGGGCACCGTCCAGCCGGCCGTGGCCGCGTACCAGGGTGGCGCCGATCCCCTTCACCCAGTCGGCCTGCCCGCTGTCGTCCCAGTCGCTGACGTAGCGGTCGCGGCGGCCGAAGGCTCCCGCGGCGCTGATGGGGCCGGCGACGGCTTCCCGCGCCCCGTCGACCCGGCGGGCGTCGGAGACGGCAATCACCGGACGCAGCAGAGCCTTGCTGGGTACGCAGGCCCAATACGAGCATTCGCCACCGACAAGTTCGCGCTCGATCATCGCGACGCTCAGGCCGCCCGCCCGGGCGCCTTCCGCGACGTTCTGCCCGATCGGCCCGGCGCCGAGCACGATGACGTCGTAGTCCCGTTCCTTGTCGACCGCCATGGGCAATGACCTTTCTGTGGTGTCCGTCAGTTGGCTGTGAGCTTCTCGGCCAGCTGGCATAAGTCGCTCGCTATGAGGTTCGGCTGGGGCAGCCCCTCGACCGGTAGCGGTGGATTGCCTGGGCGTGTGATGAGCGCCGCGCTGAAGCCGACGTTTTGCGCCCCGAGCGTGTCCCACACGTGCGCGGCCACCATCATGCAGTCGGTCGGCGCGACCCCGAGCGTTTCGCACACATATCGGTACACGGCGGGCGCCGGCTTGAAGGCGCGACAACCGTCGACGCTCAATTGGTGTTCGAAGAAATCGGCCAGCCCGGAACTCTGCAAGGCCGTCGGCCCGTCCGGGTTGGGCGGTGAATTGGTCAACGTAACCAGGCGAAAACCATTGTCTCGCAACCTGGTCAGCCCCTCGGGTACCTCCGGGTATGCCGGCATGGTGAGAAGACCTGTCTTCAGGCGGTGCAGGTCATCGTCGGAGACGCGGACGTCGTGAATATCGCCGACCATACGCAGCACGCCTTGTGCGAGCGTGGAGAAGTTCACGTAATTGTCCGCCAGTGTCGCGGACATCGAGTACATGACCAGCTGGGCGAACCACTCGCGGAGCACCCTTTCATCGCCGAACAACTCGGTGAAAAGCGGTGCGAGGGAGTCGATGTCGATCAACGTCTCGTTGACGTCGAAAACCAGGACGGGCGGTGTGGGCATGGCTAGGGCTCGGCCTTCTTGAGAGTGGGAACGTCGGGCCTTGGATACCCGACCAAACACAGGCAAATCAATGCCATTCCGCGGACGGCCACCAAAGTGCGATCACCTCGGCCGTCTTCCGCACGGCCACTACGCCTCCTCAGACCCAGCCCGCGGGATCGCAAGTTCGACGGACCTCTCGCGAACGATCCCGGACGGTCGTTGCTCACTGCATCACAACGACCATCTTCCCGCCGGCCTCTCCCGCTTCCATCACGCGGTGCGCCTCACGTATCTGGTCGAAAGAGAAGACGCGAGACGGCTTGGCCTCCAGCGTGCCCTCTGCGACCTGCCGCGCGATGTCTTGCAGCGGAACGTCCGACAGCGGAAAGCCGGGAGCCCCAAAGACGAAGCTGCCGAAGAAGTTCCAGTTGACACCGCTCGCCATGCGCAACAGCGGGTTGAAATCCCCGATGGGTTCAAGCCCGCCCAGCCATCCCGCCAGGCATGCCGTACCGCCGCGGCGCAGCATGTCCAGGGAGTCCAGAATGGTGCCGTTGCCGACCAGGTCCAGGACGGTGTCCACCCGCTTCGCCTCGGGGAGATGGTCGGCCAGGTCGCGCCGCTCCAATTCGACGCGGGAGGCGCCCAGCTCTTCCAGCTTGGAGAACCGGCCCTGGCTTCGCGCGGTGGCGATGACGCGCGCACCGGCGGCGACGGCCAGCTTGAGCGCGGCCTGCCCGAGCGATGAGGTCGCGCCGCGCAGCACCAGGGTTTGTCCGGCCTGCAGATTGAGGTTGCGGAAGAGGCATGTCCACGCGACCGCGTAGGTCTCGGGTAACGCCGCCAAATCCGCCCAGGGCAGCCCGGATTCGATGAGGGTGACGTTGGCTGCGCGCACACGCGTGTACTGCGCGTAGCTGCCGTTGATGGTACGGCCCAGACCCCCCATCAATGCCGCCACCTTGGCGCCCACGGGGAATTCACCGCCAGGACACGAGTCGACGACGCCGACGCATTCGATGCCGCTGACTTCCGCGGCTTCCGCCCATTCGCCCCGGCGCATATGCATCTCGGCGTGGTTGACGCCGAACGCCTTGACCTCGATGACCACTTCGCCGTCTCTGGGCAGCGGCTTGGGGATGTCGGTGTAGACCAGTTTGTCGAGGCCGCCGAATCCCTTCAGAACGATCGCTCGCATGGTTTCGTCCCCTGCTTGTTCGCGCACCACTACCGGCGCGGTGGGCAGCTGGGACGCTTCGGTGGTCGACATTTGCCGCTCCTCCCGAATGCTCAGTGGGCATTCATGTCTGGATATGCCGAACGGAGCCGGAGAGCTTCCCGCCCGTAATGGGTCGGCTAACCCAATTATTATGGGCTACCTATCCCAATCTGTCCAGATGGGGCGGTGAAGCTATTTGGCCCGGTACGGGCCGCGGCGTCGCGCCGGGGTTGATCGGCTCTTACGCGCGTGCGGCGTGAATGTGCGAACGTAGTCGACGGCGGCATTGACTGCGGTCCGCAACGGTTCCGCATCCCCGGTGGCGTATGTCAACATCGCTCCGCCCTGGTGCGCGACCACCAGCGATACCGCCAGGTGACGCGGGTCGGCATCGGGGCGCAGCTCGCCGCGACGGCGCATGGCGGCAAGGCCGGTCTCAAAAAGCTCGATCCACTGGTCATAGCCGGCGGAGAGATCGTCGTGTACTTCGTCGTCGGCGTCGATCAATTCCCCCGCCAAAGAGCCGTAGACGCAACCTCCCAAGCGGTATACGGCGTCGATGTCCGCGACGCAGGCATCGGCCCACGCCTGCAGGGCGTCGAGGGTGTCCAGGTCGCCCAGTGGTGGCGCAGTGTGGAAGGCCCGTACGTCCTCGCGGCGGGCGGCGATCACCTGACGGGTCAGCTCGCGCTTGTCGTGGAAGTAATGCGCGATCTGCGAGCCGCCGACCCCGGCCGCTCGGCGCACCTGTTCGATGCTGGTGCCGGCGACGCCGCGCTCGAACATGAGGCGCGCGGCGACCTCGATGACGCGCGCGCGTGTCGCCTGCCCCTTGCGGGTGAAACGTGTTGAGCTGTCATCAGTTAGGGCGCGGGTCTTGCGCAGGCGCCGAGGGCGCCGCGCGGGCCGGGCAACCCGCTCGCCGGGATCGGTGGCGAAGCTGCGCAGGTGGTTGATCGCGAAGCGGACGGCATCGGCGTGCGGCCATTCCGCGCGGTAGGTGAAGGCCAAGGTGCCACCACCCTGATGGGCGGCGACGATTACGATCGCCAGCGCTCGCGAGTCGGCGTCAGCGACGACGATGCCGCCGTCTTTCATTCGCTGGATCGCCGTTTCGAGCAGGTCGATCCACTGCCAATAGCCGGCTCCCAGCGTTGCGCGTGTCGCGTCGTCGGACTTCACCAGCTGTGCGGCAAGCGCGTGATAGGTGGGCGTGCCGAAATATCCGATGCGCCTGAGGTATCGCATATTGAGGTCTATCCACCGTTCGAAGTCGGCGAACGAAGCCAGACCACCGAGCTTGGGCTGCCGGTGGAAGTCGAGAACCACGCCGATCTGACGCCGGATGACCGCGCGGATGAGGGCGTTCTTGTCGGCGAAATAATGGGCGAGCTGCGAACCGCTGACGGACGCCGCCCTGCGTACGTTCTCCATGTTCGACGCGGAGAGTCCTTCGGTGACGATCAGTCGGGCGGCCGCTTCCACGATGCGGTCCCGGGTGGCCCGCCCCTTGGCGGTCAACCGTTGTTCGTCCTGACCATCGGGATGGGCCATCGCGTCAGGCTAACTCGCGATCGCCCCGAACTATGGGATATCCAACCCAATGAAGCGCCTGGGTGCCGGCGGTCCCTGTCAAGCAGTCATGTCGACCTTCGCCAGGAAGCGGAGGATTAATTCGGCGACCTCGTCCAGCGCGGACTCCAACAGGAAGTGCCCACCGTCGAGCAGTCGGATCTCGGCATCGGGGAGGTCGTCGGCGAACGCCTCGGCGCCCGCGGGGCCGAATATCTCGTCGCCGCGACCCCACACCGCGAGCAGGGGCACCTGGCTGGTGCGAAAGTAGTCATGCAGGCGCGGATAGAGCGGCGCGTTGGTCGCATAGTCCCGCAACAGCTTCAGCTGCACCAGGTCGTTGCCGGGACGCGAGATGAGCGCGTAGTCGTGAAGCCAGGATTCGGGGTCGAGCAGGGTCTCGTCGGGAACGCCGGTGACGTATTGCCACCGGGTGGCGTCCAGCGTGAGGAACTGCCGTACCGCGGCCTCGGTCTCGGGCGTTTGCTCGCGCTGGTAGGCCCGCACGACCTTCCAGAAGTCGTCGACGAACCCCGCGTCGTAGCCGTTGCCGTTCTGGGTGATGATCGCCGTGATCGCCGACGGGTCGCGCAGCGCAAGTCGCCAACCGATCGGCGCGCCGTAATCCTGGACGTACATGGCGTATCGGTCGATGCCGAGCTCGCGGACCAGGCCGGCGGTGAGGTCGGTCAGCGCGTCGAAGGTGTAGTCGAACTGTTGGACGGACGGCGCGTCAGAAAGCCCGAAGCCGAGGTGGTCGGGTGCGATGACATGATAGCGGTCCGCGAGTGCCGGCAGCAGATGCCGGAACATGTAGGAGCTGGTCGGGAAGCCGTGCAACAGCACGAGCGCGGGTTCGTTCGGGTCGCCCGCTTGGCGGAAGAAAAGCCGGTGACCGTCGATGGTGGCGTATCGATGATGGACAGCCGGCATGACTTTCCTCCTCGGTTGTCGTCTTGACGACGCCGGGCGTCGTTGGACGTGTAGGACTCTGGTGTTCCGAGCAATAATGGGTTATGTGACCCATTATGCACCCGAAGGGTCCGCGGCACCAGTGCCGTCTCCTGTTGCCTGCCGGCCAAGAGCGGCATATTCTGGGCTGGCCATCCCAGTTGAGGGATTCGGAGGTGACGCTGTGGGCGCGCTGATTTCGGTGAACGTCGGAATGCCCAAGGGCGTGCGGTGGCGGGACAGGACCGTCTACACCGGGATCTGGAAATCGCCCGTTCAGGGGCCGGTCATGGTGCGCCACCTGAACATCGATGGCGACGGTCAGGGCGATCTCGGCGGCCACGGCGGCGAGCAGCGTGCCGTCATGGTGTACCAGACCGAGTCCTACGACTTCTGGAAGAAATATCTGGGACGCGACGACCTCGTGCCCGGCAACTTCGGGGAGAACTTCACGGTCACCGGCCTGCCTGACGACGATGTGTGTATAGGGGACCGCTACCGGATCGGTGAGGCCGAGTTCGAAGTCACCCAGCCCCGCGTCACGTGCTTCCGGGTCGGACTGCGTCTGAACGAGCCCAGGATGCCGAACCTTCTTGTCTCTCAACGCCGTCCGGGCTTCTACTTACGGGTGATCACCCGACGTGGACGCGCTCTTGTATCTGCCGAACCGCAGACGCGACCAGCTCCGCAAGATCGTCGACGTGCCTGCGCTCAGCCCCGGCTGGCAGCAGTCCTTCCGGGACATGCTCGAATCGCCGCAGGGACCCGCAGCCGAACGCCCGGGCGCACCCCCGGCTTGGGTCGGATTTCGCCCGTTGCGCGTCAGCGCAACACGCGGGGAGAGCCCACAAGTGACGTCCATCCAACTGGAGGCTGACGACGGTCCCGAGCTGCCGGCACCGCTCCCGGGGCAATACCTCACGGTGCGAATACCCGGCGCGGGCGCGCCGCCCCCGCTGCGTAGTTACTCCCTATCGGGAGACCCCACCGCGGGGTACTACCGCATCAGTGTCAAACGCGAAGAGCACGGTCTGGTGAGCCGATGGCTGCACGAGCACGTCGAGCCGGGCTCGGTGGTCGAGGCCGCCGCCCCGCGTGGCGAGTTCTACCTCACCGATGGTGGCGGTCCGGTATTGCTGATGTCGGCGGGCATCGGCATCACGCCCGTCTTGGCCATGCTGCATGCGCTCGCGGCGGCCCGCAGCGACCGCGACATCTGGTGGGTGCACACCGACCGCAATCGTGAAACGCAAGCTTTCGCAACCGAAGTCACCAGCTTGATCGGATCATTGCCGCGAGCGCGGCAGTCGGTGTTCTACACCCAGACACAAGGCCGCCTGAACCGCCCGGCCATCGCGGCGCTGGGCATCCCGGCCAACGCGACGGCATACCTGTGCGGCCCAACCCAATTCATGAGCGACATGCGCGATGCGCTGACCGCTGCCGGGCTGGACCCTCAGCGGATCCATAGCGAACTGTTCGGCACCCTGCCGCCGATCAACCCCGGCATCGTCGACGGTGCCCCTCGTAACCCACCGCATCCCCCGGCGGGCGATCCGGGGACGGGACCGGCGATCACGTTCGCGCGCAGCGGCTTGACGGCTCCCTGGTCCTCCGGCTACGCAAGCATTCTCGAGTTGGCCGAAGCGTGCGACGTGCCCACTCGATATTCCTGCCGAAGCGGGGTCTGCCACGTGTGTGTGACCGGCGTCGTTGCCGGCAGCGCCAGATATGTCCAGCAGCCCCTGGAGCCTCCGGAGCCCGGGACCGTGCTCATCTGCTCGGCGGCCCCAGACACCGAGCTGGTGCTCGACCTGTAGCGGAAACCGTTGCCTCAGGCGGCGATCGCGCGTTGACCGCCGCTCACGGGCACGACAGCGCCGTTGACATAGCTGGCATCGGGGGAGCTGAGGAACACCACCGCGCTCGCGATCTCCCTGGGCTCGGCCGGCCGGCCGAGCGCGGTGCTGGCGGCCACCGTGTCCAACACCCCGGGTATGACCGCCACACCGGGAGTGTCGGTCGGCCCTGGCGCGATCGCGTTCACCCGTACCCCGGACCGGCCGAACTCATCCGCCCAGACGCGCGTCAGCAGCTCCAGGCCGGCTTTGGTGGCGCCGTAGATGCCTGCCCCGCTGGCCGGCACGGAGGCCGCGACGGTGCCGATGTTGACGACCGCGCCGCCGCCCCGCTCGATCATTGCCGGCACAAGTTGCTGGACCAAGATGTATGGGGCGCGCAAGTTCACATTGACGTGGTCGTCGAACGTTGCGTCGTCGGTGTCAACGGTGGCTCCGAATTGGTAGACGCCGGCGTTGTTGACCAGGATGTCGACCGGTCCCGCTTCGGCCGCCAGGCGGCACACATCCTCGCTGTCGGTGAGGTCTGCGGCAACGAATCGCGCTCGTCCGCCGGCATTTTCGATCTCGCGGACGGTCTTCTCGCCGCGTTCGGCGCTGCGGCCGTGTACCACCACCTCGACCCCGCGTTCGGCGAGCTGTAGCGCGATCGCCCGTCCGATCCCTGACGTGGCCCCGGTCACCAGCGCGGTCGAGCCGGCCATTGTTGCTGCCATCGAACCCTGCCTTCAGGAGAGAAGTTCTCTTGCCTCCCCGTCAGCAGCGGGTCGCCGGCGTTTATTCCTAGGAGCCCAGTGGGACGGCGGCCTCCGCGGTGTAGCACAGGAAGGTCAGCGTCTCCTGCAGATACAGCTGCACGGTCTCCGCGTCATGGCTGGTGTAACCGATCGACACGTCGGTCCCCAGCTGCAGGTCGAAGTCCCCGCCCCGGGTGGTCAGCACGAAAGCACCGTCGATTGCCGGCGCCCAGATGATGTCCCCGGGAACCAGCCGGTCGATGTGTTCGAGGATCGGATACCCGTGTTCGGTGGTCTCGCTGACCTTCGTGTAGACGTCCGCTGACAGCAGCACCGAGTAGGGACCGTCGACACCGGCCAGCCGCAGTTCGGAGATCGCCTGGGTGATGACGTCCGGGATCTCGCGGGGATCCGCCGGCAGCGTCAGCGGCTTGTTCGAGCTGGCCGCGCGGATGCCCTCGATCGACGCGGCGGGGTAGCCCTCGAAGATGGCGCGGTCCTCGACGAATGCCAGCTTCTTGGCGGCGGCCTTGACCGGGTCCCAGTCGGAGTCCTGCGCGCCACGCTCCACGTTGTCGATCTCGTAGCGGGACAGGGTGAACGGGACCCGCAGCCGGACAAGAGGTTTGCTTGCCCGCAGGTGAGCCTCCACGCCGTCGGAGGGCGACGCCACATCGATCAGCCGGCCGGTGCTGACCGCGGCCGTGACCGGGCCGCCGGGTCCGCTCACGTCGACCACCCGGCGTCCGGCGACATGACGTTTGAACGTCCGGGTCGCCTCCAATTCGATTTCTTCCCAGGCGGCTTCGGTGACCGGTGCCAGGTCGCGGTAGAGGTTGTTCATGAAGTGGTTCCTTTCAGGCTGCCGATGGAAAGTGAGCCGTCCTGTGCGGCAGGCGTTTCCGCCACCGGCACCGCCGGCAGTGGCGGTGGATCGTCGAGGAAGTCGACAGTGGGGGAGAAGAACAGGCCACCGGTGATCGCGGTGGAGAATTCGAGGATGTGGTCGGTATTGCCGGGCGGATTTCCGAGAAACATGTTCCGCAGCATCTGTTCGGTGACCCGCGGCGTGCGGGAATAGCCGATGAAATAGGTGCCGTACTGGCCTTTGCCGAGTTCACCGAACGGCATGTTGTGCCGCACGATCTTGAGCTCGGTGCCGTCGTCGTCGGTGATGACGTTGAGGGCGATGTGGGAGTCGGCCGGCTTTTCGTCGTCGTCGAGTTCGAGGTTCTCCAGCTTGGTACGGCCGATCACCAGCTCCTGCTCGCTGACCGAAAGGGAATTCCACGAATCCATTTCGTGCAGGTACTTCTGCACGTGCACGTAGCAGCAGCCCTCGAACTCGGGATCCTCGGCGCCGATCGCGGTGGCGCTGACGGCCAGCTGGCCGTCGGGGTTCTCGGTGCCGTCGACGAAGCCCAACAGGTCGCGGTTGTCGAAGTAGCGGAATCCATGCACCTCATCGACCACGGTGACCGCACCGGCCATCGACCGCAAAATGCGGTCGGCGAGTTCAAAACACACGTCCAGGCTCTCGGCCCGGATGTGAAACAACAGATCCCCGGGAGTGGCCGGCGCGGTGTGTCGTGGGCCGTTGAGTTCGACGAACGGGTGCAACTCGGCGGGACGCGGGCCGGTGAACAAGCGGTCCCACGCCTGCGAGCCGATAGAGGTGATGGCCGACAACCGTTTCGGGGGCTCGCGAAAACCGATCGCGCGCACCAGCCCGGAAATGTCGGGCAGCGCGTCATGAACCGCGGCCTCTCCGCCGTCATCGATGGTCACCACCAAAAAGACCGCCGCCGGCGTCAACGGTTCGAGGATAGGCTGCGGCTGGACGGGGGGCACTCTCCTGACCCTAGCGTGGCGACGTCGAGCGCCGGAAGGGCGCGAGCAGGGAGCCGCGCAATGGGACCTAGCGTGGCGACGCATGTCGCCGACAGCCATGATGTTGAACATGTCGGCCAGCGCCGCAGGCCTCTGCGATTTCATCGACGCTTCTCCGTCGCCGTTTCACGTCTGCGCGACGGTGGGCGCGCGGCTGACCGCCGCCGGCTACACCGAACTGCGTGAGGCCGAGCGCTGGCCGGGCGAACCGGGGCGCTACTTCACCGTGCGGGCCGGCTCGCTGATCGCCTGGCACTCCGACGGGGCCGACGCTGCGTTCCGGATCGTCGGCGCACACACCGACAGCCCCAATCTCCGGGTCAAACAGCACCCGGATCGCTTGGTCGCCGGCTGGCGCGTGGTCGCGCTGGAGCCGTACGGGGGAGCGTGGCTCAACTCCTGGCTGGACCGCGACCTCGGCGTCAGTGGACGGTTGTCGGTGCGTGTCGGCGCCGGGGTCGAGCACCGGCTGGTGCGCATCGACGACCCGGTCCTGCGGGTCCCGCAGCTGGCCATCCACCTCGCCGAGGACCGTAAGTCGCTGACGCTCGACCCGCAACGCCACGTCAACGCGGTCTGGGGCGCCGGCGCCGAACCGAAATCGTTCGTCGACTTCGTCGCCGAACGCGCTGGGGTGCCGCCCACCGCCGTGCTGGCCGCCGACCTGATGACCCACGACCTGACCCCCTCGACGGTGGTCGGCGCCGACGCCGACCTGCTGAGCGCGCCCCGGCTGGACAACCAGGCCAGTTGCTATGCCGGCATGGAGGCGCTGCTGGCCTTGGACGAGGCTCCGTCGCCGCGGGGTTTCCTGCCCGTGCTGGTGCTCTTCGACCACGAGGAGGTCGGTTCGTCCTCCGACCACGGAGCCCAGTCCGACCTGCTGGGCACCGTTTTGGAGCGGATCGTGCTCGCGGCCGGCGGCACCCGGGAAGACTTCCTGCGCCGGCTGCCCGACTCGTTACTGGCCTCGGCCGACATGGCGCACGCCACCCATCCCAACTATCCGGAGCGGCACGAGCCCGGCCACCTCATCGAGGTCAACGCCGGCCCCGTCCTCAAGGTGCACCCCAACCTGCGGTACGCCACCGACGGACGCACGGCCGCGGCCTTCGCCCTGGCCTGTGCGCAGGCCGGGGTGTCCCTGCAGCGCTACGAGCATCGCGCCGACCTGCCGTGCGGGTCGACGATCGGTCCGCTGGTCTCGGCCCGCACCGGGATCCCCACCGTCGACGTGGGCGCCCCGCAGCTGGCGATGCATTCCGCCCGTGAGCTGATGGGCGCTCATGACGTCGCCGCCTACTCGGCGGCGATGCGGGCGTTCCTTTCGCCCGAGCCCCGATGAGGCCTAAGGTCTGGCGGTATGGCGCTCAGCGTGGAGATGATCACCTTCGACTGCCACGATCCTGCGCGGCTGGCCGCATGGTGGGCCGAGCAGTTCGGTGGCAAGACGCAGGAGTTGCTCGCCGACGAGTTCACCGCGGTGAGTTTGTCGGCGGGACCGCGGCTCGGATTCCAGAAGGTGCCCGATCCCACGCCCGGGAAAAACCGCGTGCACCTCGACTTCGGTGCCGCCGATGTTGATGCCGAGGTGTCCCGGCTGACGGCCGCCGGGGCCATCGAGGTCGGCCGGCACACGTTCGGCGACGATTTTCGCTGGGTGGTGCTGGCCGACCCCGAGGGCAACGTCTTCTGCATCGTGGGTCAATAGCTCGCGGCCGACGAGTGTGCGTCCTCGGCGTTGAGTGTGCGTGTAGGGCGGGAAAATCGCGCGATTTCCGCCACCCGCACACACCGAAGTACCGGAGCGCACACTCGAGTCTTGCCGTTCAGCCGTGGACGAGGAACAGCGGGTCGTAGCGGATGACGTTCTCCACGACGATTCCGTCGCGGGTGCGAACCCGGTCGATTCCCCGGATCTGGAACGGCCCGTCGGGTCCGGTGCCGCGGCCGACGTAGTGCAAAAACACCAGTTCCTCGCCGGGGTCCGCGCCGGGCACGGTGGCGCTGTCGATCACCTCCAGCTTCAAATCCGGTGCGGCGTCGAGTATTTCGGCGATCTTCGCCGTGTACGGCTGGATGCCGCGGACCGGCTCGGGGTCACCCGGCCAGTAGCCCATGATGTCGTCGGCCAAGATGTCGAAGCCGCGCGACATGGTGGGCGCGGCCCAGTACGCCGCGAACACCTCGGCGCTGAACTTGGGGGCGGATTGGACGTCGGTCATTTTTCCTCCTTGGGTCTGGCGTTCCCGTTGAGCGCGTTGCGCCAAGCGTGTCGCGGCGGTGTGCGGCGGCACAATTACCTCCGAGGTCATCGCTACGGGTACACCGGCGTGGTTACCGTGGCTTGGTGAGCCACGCGGCGGTAGGCGCCCTGTTGCGCGAATGGCGGGAGCGTCGACGGGTGAGCCAGCTCGACCTGTCGCTGACTGTGGGCGTGTCGGCCCGGCACGTCAGCTTCATAGAAACCGGCCGCTCGCGACCCAGTCCGGAGATGGTGCTCGCCCTCGCCGAAGGCCTCGACATTCCGCTGCGGGAGCGCAACACGCTGCTGCTTGCCGCCGGATTCGCCCCGCGTTACCAGTCGCGCCCGCTCGAGGATGCCGCGATGACCCCGGCCCGTGACGCGGTGCAGCGCCTCCTCGATGCCCACGACCCCTACCCGGGCATCGTGATCGACCGCTGCTGGAACATCGTGGGGGCCAACGCCGCGGCGTCGGCGCTGACCGCAGGCCTGCCCGCGGAGCTGCTCGGCCCACCGGCCAACGTCTACCGGCTGTCGCTGCACCCCGACGGCCTCGCCGGACGGACGCTGAATTTCGGAGAATGGGCGGGCTACTTGCTGCACCAGCTCCGGCGCACGATCGCGATCACCGGCGATCCGGGCCTGCAGGCGCTCAATGACGAGGTGCGCGGATATCCGGGAGTCGCGGGCGCCGCCGACGCGCGCGGCGCGCCACCGGATGGCGCCGGCGCGCTGCTCATCCCTTTCGTGCTGGATATCGGCGGCGGGCAACCGCTGTCTATGTTCACGACATTGACGACGTTCGGGACTCCGCTCGACGTCACCCTCGCCGAACTGACCGTCGAGCTGTTCTATCCGGCCGACGCCGCCAGCGCCACCCTGCTCCATGGCAGGTAGCGCTCTTACACTGTTCGGGTGACTGCCTCCGGGACCAGTGCCCGCACCCAGGCGATCGACACCGTCGAGCACGCCGCTGCCAGCCCCGATCAGCCGCAGCCGTACGCCGAGCTGGGCCTCAAAGACGACGAGTATCAGCGGATCCGTGAGATCCTGGGCCGCAGGCCCACCGACACCGAGTTGGCGATGTACTCGGTCATGTGGAGCGAGCACTGCTCGTATAAGTCGTCCAAGGTTCACCTGCGCTACTTCGGGGAGACCACCACCGACGAGATGCGTGCGGGCATGTTGGCCGGTATCGGTGAAAACGCCGGTGTGGTGGATATCGGCGACGGCTGGGCCGTCACCTTCAAAGTGGAGTCCCACAACCACCCGTCCTACGTCGAGCCCTATCAGGGCGCGGCGACCGGCGTCGGCGGCATCGTGCGCGACATCATGGCCATGGGCGCGCGACCGGTCGCGGTGATGGACCAGCTGCGGTTCGGCGCCGCCGACGCCCCCGACACCCGCCGGGTGGTCGACGGGGTGGTCCGCGGTATCGGCGGCTACGGGAACTCGCTGGGGCTGCCCAACATCGGCGGCGAGACGGTCTTCGATGCGTGTTACGCCGGCAATCCGTTGGTAAACGCGTTGTGCGTGGGCGTGTTACGCCAGGAGGACCTGCATCTGGCGTTCGCCTCGGGCACCGGCAACAAGATCATCCTGTTCGGTGCGCGGACTGGGCTCGACGGCATCGGCGGGGTGTCGGTGCTCGCGTCGGACACATTCGACAGCACCGGATCGCGCAAGAAGCTGCCGTCGGTTCAGGTGGGCGACCCGTTCATGGAGAAGGTGCTCATCGAGTGCTGCCTCGAGCTGTACGCCGGCGGATTGGTGATCGGCATCCAGGACCTCGGCGGAGCTGGATTAGCCTGCGCCACCTCAGAATTGGCGTCGGCTGGGGACGGCGGAATGGCGGTCCAGCTCGATTCGGTGCCCCTGCGGGCCAAGGAGATGACACCCGCCGAGGTGCTCTGCAGCGAGTCGCAGGAGCGGATGTGCGCCGTGGTTGCCCCGGAGAACGTCGACGCCTTCTTGGCGGTCTGCCGCAAATGGGAGGTGTTGGCCACGGTGATCGGCGAGGTCACCGACGGTGACCGATTGCGGATCACCTGGCGCGGCGAGACGGTCGTCGACGTACCGCCGCGCACCGTGGCGCACGAGGGCCCGGTGTATCAGCGGCCGGTCGCACGGCCCGAGTCCCAGGACGCCCTGAACGCCGACCGGTCAACGCGCCTCCCGCGCCCGAAGACCGGGGAGGAGTTGCGCGCGACCGTGCTTGCGCTGCTGGGTAGCCCGCACCTGTGCAGCCGCGCCTTCATCACCGAACAGTACGACCGGTACGTGCGCGGCAACACCGTGCTGGCCGAGCATGCCGACGGCGGCGTGCTCCGCGTCGACGAGGCCACCGGCCGCGGCATCGCGCTGTCGACCGACGCGTCGGGGCGCTACACGCTGCTGGATCCTTATGCCGGGGCGCAACTCGCGCTGGCCGAGGCCTACCGCAACGTCGCCGTCACCGGCGCCACGCCGGTCGCGGTCACCAATTGCCTCAACTTCGGCTCCCCGGAAGACCCCGGCGTGATGTGGCAGTTCTCCCAGGCGGTGCGGGGGCTGGCCGATGGGTGTGCGGCGCTTGGCATTCCGGTGACCGGCGGCAACGTCAGCTTCTACAACCAGACCGGCTCGGCGGCGATCCTGCCCACGCCGGTGGTCGGCGTCCTCGGCGTGCTCGATGACGTCGCCCGGCGCATCCCCACCGGCCTGGGCGCCGAACCGGGCGAGACCCTGATGCTGTTGGGAGATACCCGCGACGAGTTCGACGGTTCCATCTGGGCGCAGGTGACCGCCGACCACCTGGGTGGCTTGCCGCCCGCGGTCGATCTGGCGCGCGAAAAGCTGCTGGCCGAGGTGTTGAGCGCGGCGTCTCGCGACGGGCTGGTGTCCGCGGCGCACGACCTATCGGAAGGCGGCCTCGCGCAGGCCGTTGTGGAGGCGGCGCTGACGGGCGAAACCGGTTGCCGCATCGTGCTTCCCGAGGGCGCCGATCCGTTCGTGGCGTTGTTCTCCGAGTCGGCGGGCCGGGTGCTGGTGGCGGTGCCGCGCACCGAGGAGAGCCGGTTCCGGGCCATGTGTGAGGCGCGCGGACTGCCGGCGGTGCGCATCGGCGTCGTCGACGAGGCCTCGGACACGGTCGAGATTCAGGGCCTGTTCACCGTGTCGCTGGCCGAACTGCGCGAGACGTCCGAGGCGGTGCTGCCGCGGTTGTTCGGATGAGCCGTAGCGGCAAATCCTGATGGGGGACAGCCGTTTTCGTCGGGCTTGGGCATTCTCCCTGGCCGCCGCCCTGGTCGGCTGGAGCTTCGTCGGCCCGCGACTGCCCACGGCTTGGCGGACCGCCCTCCAGGCGGGTGCGGCCGGCTTGCTGGTGCTGGTGACGCGCGCTCCGCTGGGTCTCAACCCGCCACGGCTGTGGTCGGGGCTGCGGCTGGGGTCGACGGCCGGTGCGGCGGCGGCGACCGTGATCGCCGCGACGACGGCGGTGCCGTTGGTGCGGGCGTCCATGGCCGACCGCGAGGCACCCGGGTCGACGCCCGGCTGGCTGCTGCTGCAGATACCCGTCGGGACCGTCTGGGCCGAGGAGGCCGCCTTCCGTGCGGCGCTGACCGCCGCCGCGTCGGGTGCCTTCGGCGCGCCGGGCGGAAGATTGCTGCAAGCGGCCAGCTTTGGGCTTTCCCACATTGCCGACGCGCGGGCGACGGGCGAGCCGGTGCTGGGCACCGTGCTGGTGACGGGCGTCGCGGGCTGGCTGTTCGCCTGGCTGGCGGACCGCTCCGGCAGCCTCGCCGCGCCCATGCTGGTGCACCTGGCCATCAACGAGGCCGGCGCGATCGCCGCGCTGAGCGTGCGGTGGCGTCAGGGGTTGATGGTGTAGTCGCCCACCTGACGGCCCCACACGTGCTCGACGAAAAGTGGCGAGCCGATCTCGAAGTGGTTGTAGGGAGCCATGCTTGCGCCGGTGTCCATCACCAGGAACGGCGCCGGCCACAGCTGCCGGGTGATCGTCTGCCAACAGCCCGGCCGCCCGCCGGGGCCGCCCCTGGCATTGGTGCGCGGCAGATTCTCCGGCCAGATGTACGGGTTCGGCGCCCCGGCGATCGCGCCCGCGGCGTGCGCGCCCAGCGAGTAACCGTTGTCGCCGAGGGCGTTGTGGATCTTGGGCCCCACCTCCGCGAAATTGCGTATGGTGCAGAAGATCTCCGGACTGTACTCGTCGAGCAGCTGGCTGGAGGTGACCAAATCGCCGGCCCCCCGGGCAAGGTATGGCCCCCCGCGCCCGAAGACGTCGGCGCCCGTGCCGCCGAGCCCGGCGGTGGCGAGCAACGCGGCATCCAGATCGACTTGCTGGCGGTTGAGGGTGCGGGCCGCGGTCACCGCGTGGTCGAGCGCGGCCCACAGGTCCGGCGAGGCGTTGGCGTAGGTCTCGCCGAGAGCGGCCAACCGCGCGACGTCGGCGCGGATTTCGCGCATGCGCGGGTTCACGTCGTCAAGGATCGTGTTGCCGTTGACCAAAGAATCGCCGAACCTCGCGCCCAATCCGCTCAGGGCTTGCGCGGCCGCGCCGAGCGTCAGGTTCACCTTGACCGGGTCGACCTTCTCCGCGATCGAGACCAGCGTCTCGAAGACGGTGTTGAACTCGGTGGTCACCGACGTCGCCTCGATCACCGTCGCCGGTGTGATCGGCTGCGCCGGCGGCCCCGGCGGCGAACTCAACGCGACGTACTTGTTGCCGAACACCGTGGTCGCCTTGATGGTGGCCGCCACATTGGCCGGGATCAGGTTGAGGTACCTCGGTGTGATGTCCAGCACCAGCTTGGCGGCCGGCATGCCGTCACGGGTGATCTCGGAAATGCCGGTCACCCGGCCGATCTGGACCCCGTTGTAGGTGACCTTGGAGCCGGGGTCCAAGACCAGGCCGGCCCGGGCGGCCACCATGGTCAGCTTCGTCGTCGGCGTGAGCTCACCCCGGAACTGCAGGTACAGCAGTGACCCGACCAACCCCACGATGACCACCGTCACGAGCCCGACGGACTTATACGGCGGCCCGCGCCGCACGCGCCGACGCTCCATGAGTTTGAGACCCTAGGGTATGGCCGCCCGCCAAAAGGCCGATCCGGCAAAGACTCGGCAGGCCGTGTTGGCCGTCGCGGACTGGCTGCGCGACGAATCCCGGCCGGCCCCCGACCGCGAGAGCCTCGGCACCGCCGTTCGGCTCACCGCCCGCACCCTGGCCGCCGTGGCACCCGGCGCCAGCGTCGAGGTGCGGATTCCGCCCTTCGTCGCGGTGCAGTGCATCGCCGGGCCCCGGCACACGCGCGGCACGCCGCCCAACGTTGTGGAGACCGACCCGCGGACGTGGCTGCTGCTGGCGACCGGGATGTTGTCCTTCCAACGGGCGAAGGACGGCGGTGCGCTGGGGCTTTCCGGCTCTCGGGCCGGTGAGATCGAACACTGTCTGCCCCTGTTCGGTCTCGGCTGAATAGTAAGCCTGAAGTGCAGGTTTACAGTCGGGCGCGGGAATTTTCGCCCCTCAACACGCGCTGTTAATTCGCGGTTGCGGGCGTCGGACCCGTAGACTCCGTTACGTCACCAACCGTTCCCCAGGGAGCCCCCCAATTGTGACCAACCAGGAACCCGAGCAGGACCTGAACTCGCCTCGTGAAGAGTGTGGTGTATTCGGGGTCTGGGCCCCGGGTGAAGACGTCGCAAAGCTCACCTATTACGGCTTGTACGCCCTGCAGCATCGCGGGCAGGAAGCCGCGGGCATCGCCGTCGCCGATGGATCACAGGTGCTCGTGTTCAAAGACCTGGGCTTGGTCAGCCAGGTTTTCGACGAGCAGACGCTCGCGGCGATGCAGGGCCACGTGGCCATCGGCCATTGCCGCTACTCCACCACCGGCGACACCACCTGGGAGAACGCGCAGCCGGTCTTCCGCAACACCGCCGCCGGCACCGGTGTGGCCTTGGGACACAACGGAAATCTGGTCAACACCGCCGAATTGGCTGCCCGCGCCCGCGACGCGGGACTGATCGCCCGGCGCTGCCCCGCCCCGGCGACGACCGATTCCGACATCTTGGGCGCACTGCTGGCGCACGGCGCGGCGGATTCCACCCTCGAGCAGGCGGCCCTGGACCTGCTGCCCACCGTGCGCGGCGCGTTCTGCCTGACGTTCATGGACGAGAACACGCTGTATGCGTGCCGCGATCCGCACGGCGTGCGGCCCCTTTCGCTCGGCCGGCTGGATCGCGGCTGGGTGGTGGCCTCGGAAACGGCAGCGCTGGACATCGTCGGCGCCTCGTTCGTGCGCGACATCGAGCCGGGCGAGCTCCTGGCGATCGACGCCGACGGGGTGCGCTCCACGCGCTTTGCCAACCCGACCCCCAAGGGCTGCGTCTTCGAGTACGTCTACCTGGCACGTCCGGACAGCACGATCGCCGGCCGGTCCGTGCACGCCACCCGGGTGGAGATCGGCCGCCGGCTGGCCCGGGAATGCCCGGTCGAGGCCGACCTGGTGATCGGGGTCCCGGAGTCGGGCACCCCCGCAGCGGTCGGTTACGCGCAGGAGTCCGGCATTCCCTACGGGCAGGGTCTGATGAAGAACGCCTACGTCGGGCGGACCTTCATCCAGCCGTCCCAGACCATCCGCCAGCTCGGTATCCGGCTGAAGCTCAACCCACTTCGTGAGGTCATCCGCGGCAAGCGGCTCATCGTCGTCGACGACTCGATCGTGCGCGGGAACACCCAGCGCGCGCTGCTGCGCATGCTGCGCGAGGCCGGGGCCGTCGAAGTCCACGTCCGGATCGCCTCGCCACCGGTGAAATGGCCCTGCTTCTACGGCATCGACTTCCCGTCGCCGGCCGAGCTGATCGCGAACGCCGTGCAGGACAAGGAGGAGATGCTCGAAGCGGTGCGGCACGCCATCGGCGCCGACTCCCTTGGCTACATCTCGCTGCGCGGCCTGGTCGCGGCGTCCGAACAACCCGCGTCACGGCTGTGCACCGCCTGCTTCGACGGCCGCTATCCCATCGAGCTGCCCGAGGAGACGGCCTTGGGTAAGAACGTCATCGAGCACATGCTCGCCAACGCCGCGCGCGGATCCGGGCTCGACGATCTGGCGCCCGACGAAGTACCGATCGTCCACTGACGGACGTCCGGTGCGCCCCTTACACGACGTTTGATTACGGCGGTCGGCGGCGCCCGGTAGCCTTTATCGCGATGACGGATCCCGGAAAAAGCCCCGGACGAAACCCGGGCAGCCACGGCATCACCTACGCGTCGGCCGGGGTGGATATCGAGGCCGGCGACCGCGCCGTCGAGCTGTTCAAGCCGCTGGCGACGAAGGCCACCAGACCAGAGGTGCGGGGCGGCCTGGGCGGGTTCGCCGGGTTGTTCGCGTTGCGTAACGATTACCGCGAACCGCTGCTGGCGGCGTCCACCGACGGCGTGGGAACCAAGCTGGCGGTCGCCCAGGCCATGGACAAGCACGACACCGTCGGCCTGGACCTGGTCGCGATGGTCGTCGACGACCTCGTGGTGTGCGGCGCCGAGCCGCTGTTCCTGCAGGACTACATCGCGGTGGGCCGGACCGTGCCCGAACGCCTCAGCGCCATCGTGGCGGGAATCGCCGAGGGATGCGTGCGTGCCGGCTGCGCGCTGCTCGGCGGTGAAACCGCCGAGCACCCCGGGCTGATGGAACCCGACCACTACGACATCTCGGCGACGGGTATCGGCGTCGTCGAGGCCGACGACGTGCTGGGGCCCGATCGCGTCAAACCCGGCGACACGATCATCGCGATGGGCTCCTCCGGCCTGCATTCCAACGGCTACTCGCTGGCCCGTGCGGTGCTTCTGGAGATCGATCGGATGAATCTCGCCGGCTATGTCGAGGAGTTCGGCCGCACGCTGGGCGAAGAGCTGTTGGAGCCGACGCGGATCTACGCCAAAGACTGCCTGGCGCTGACCGCGGAAACCCATGTCCGCACGTTCTGCCATGTCACCGGTGGCGGGCTCGCCGGCAACCTGCAACGCGTCATCCCGCACGGCCTGGTCGCCGAAATCGACCGCGGGACCTGGACACCCGCACCCGTGTTCGCGATGATCGCCCAGCGTGGGCGGGTGACGCGCGAGGAGATGGAGAAGACGTTCAACATGGGCGTGGGAATGGTCGCCGTTGTCGCGCCGGAGGACACCGACCGCGCCCTGGCCATCCTGACGGCCCGCCACTTGGACTGCTGGGTGTTGGGGACCGTGTGCAAAGGCGGTAAAGAAGGCCCGCGGGCAAAGCTCGTCGGGCAGCACCCGAGGTTTTAGAAGGCGGAAGCCGGGTCAGCGCCGAGTCGAAGGGGATTGCGCCGGCGCTGCGCGGAGGGTCTTACCGACGCCAGTCGTCGTTGTCTTCCCAGGAGTCACCGACGCCATCCTCCTCCAGCTCCGTGGAATCGTCGGCACCCGTTCCTGACAACTCGCGCTGAAGCCGCGTGAAGTCGGTCTGCGGAGAACTGTATTTGAGTTCTCGAGCAACCTTGGTCTGCTTTGCCTTAGCCCGGCCGCGGCCCATGGGGGAACCCCCTCGCGCAATAACGGAGCGGCCCGAATCAGGCGGCTCCGATCTCCTGGTGTCGTTATTGTCCTGCCGACAGTTTACCGTGCCTTGCGGTCGGGCGTCGGTGCCCCCTGCCGCTGTGGCGGACTTCATCGACGATTATCTCGCACCGCCCCGCAACCGTTCAATGGCCAGGCGTCCCGCACCGATCTGTTCCGTCGCCGGCAGCGAATCGGCATCGATCACCGCGGCCACCGCGCCCTGCGGGCCGGTCGCCAATTCGGTGTCGGCCGGCACCCCGCGCTTCAGCAGCGCCAGGGCCACGGGCCCGAGGTCTACGTGATCCACCACGGTGCCGAGGCGGCCGATGGCGCGACCTCCGGCCAGCACCGGGTCACCCGTCGAGGGACGCTCGACCGAGCCGTCGAGGTGCAACAGCACGAGCATGCGGGGCGGTCTACCGAGGTTGTGCACGCGGGCGACGGTCTCTTGTCCCCGGTAACAGCCCTTGTCCAAGTGAACGGCGCTGCCGATCCACCCGACCTCGTGCGGAATCGTGCGCTCGTCGGTGTCGACGCCCAGTCGCGGCCGCAGCGCCACCACCCGGTGGGCTTCGTAGGCCCAAACCCCCGCGGGCCGCAGGCCCGCCTGCACCAGACGTTCCCGCCAGCCGGCGGAGTCCGCACGGGGGACCAGCAGGTCGAGTTCGATCTGCCCGGCGGGGGCGCCGGGCATCCGGCGCACAAAGCCACCGCCGGCCAGCGCAACCGCCGTCAGCTCGGCGGGCAGGGCGTCCAGGCCGAGCACGTCGAGCACCGCCCGGTCGGCCAGTCGCGGACCCAGCAGCGAAAGCACGGCCATGTCGGCGGCGGCCGGGGCGACGTCCGACCAGAAGACCATCTTGCGCAGGTAGGCCAGCAGCGGCTCGCCCCGCCACGGTTCGGTGTCGAGGTAGGTGGTGCCGCCGAGTTCGGTCTGGATCCAGTGGTCCTCGACGCGGCCCTGGCCGTCGAGGCTCAGGTTCTGCGTGCTGGCGCCCTCGGGAAGGTCGCTGACGTGCTGGGTGGAGATGCTGTGCAGCCACTTCTGGCGGTCACTACCGGTCAGGGTGAGCACGGCGCGGTGCGAGCGATCCACCACTATCGCGCCGGTTTCCGCGGCGCGCTGCTCGCCCAGCGGGTCGCCGTAATGCCAAGTGGCGCCCGCGTCGGGACCGGTCTCGGGTGCGGGTACTGCAGACACACGTCAACTCTACGGACCGTTGCGCGACCCGTCCGACGAGCGTGCGGCCGGCTTCAGGCCCGCGGCTACGCTTTATCCCCATGGCAGGCCAGATGGGTGTGATCGTCACGCTGGACGGCGCGATCCATCCGCCCGATGTGCCGCTGCTGCACGCCGACGACCTGGCGACGGTCCGCGGCGACGGCATCTTCGAGACGCTGTTGGTCCGCGACGGCAGGCCCTGCCTGGTCGAGTCCCATCTGCAGCGGCTGACCCAGTCGGCCAGGCTGATGGATCTGCCCGAGCCCGACCTGCCCGCCTGGCGCAACGCGATCGGCCTGGCCACCGGGCAGTGGGCGGCGAACACCGCTGACGAAGGCGCGATGCGGCTGATCTATAGCCGCGGCCGGGAGAGCGGCACGGCGCCGACCGCCTACGTGATGATCACCGCTGTCCCCGAACGGGTGACGGCGGTTCGGCGCGAAGGCCTGGCCGCGGTGACGTTGGACCGCGGGCTGGCCGCCGCCGGTACCGGGGCGATGCCGTGGCTGCTGGCCGGGGCGAAGACGCTGTCCTACGCGGTGAACATGGCCGCCTTGCGTCATGCCGCCCGGCAGGGCGCCGGCGACGTGATCTTCGTCAGCTCGGACGGTTACATCCTGGAGGGCCCGCGGTCGACCGTGGTGATCGCGACCGATGCCGAAACACCGGGAGGCGGGAACCTGTGCCTGCTGACGCCTCCGCCGTGGTATCCGATTTTGCGGGGCACCACGCAGCAGGCCCTCTTCGAAGTGGCGCGGGCCAAGGGGTACGACTGCGACTATCGCGCGCTGCGGCTCGCCGATCTGCATGCCGCGCAAGGACTCTGGTTGGTCTCGAGCATGACGCTGGCGGCGCGCGTGCACACGCTCGACGGTCGTCCACTGGCTCGGTCGCCGATGGCGGCGGAATTCGCCGCGTTGATCGACTCCGCGATCGTCAGCGATCGCTGAGCGCTGAATTGTGTTGTCGCCTCGCGGAATCGCGGGTACGGTCGGCCGTACACAAGGAAGGAGGTGGTCCGCGAAATTGATAGCTTCATGGACATGTGAGGTGGCTGCGCGCTAGCAGCAGTGGCTTTCGAAGAGCCGGCGATATACGCGCGCTGGCGAATTCCCCGTAGCCACCCGGCCCCCGAGCTTCCGGTGTGTCCAACCGGTAACCACGCTCGGGGGCCGCTCCATGTCTAACACAGTTACTGGCTCACCTTGGCGGCCAGCGCGTCGCTGATCTGACCTCCTTGGTCCTGAATGCCCACTTCGCAGGCCATGACGTCGAGCACAACATCAGATACCGCGTTCAGCACACGCTCGCAGGATGCGCGGCTGGGATCCCCCGGCTTGCGCGACAGGGTAATTCTCGACGGAGCCTCGACGACGTTTCCGAAGGTCCAGTTGGCCTTGTTATTGAACCGAACGGTTAAGCCGTTGCAAGCCTTCCATTTTTGGGTCGATGCTGTCAGGAAGTCGTGGGCTTCCGCTGCGCTTTTGAAGCTGACCGCGGCTTGGTAGACGCGGTAGCTGCTGTCCGCCGTATCCAAGCCTTGCCCGCTGACTCCCGTCGGGGTGAATCCCGCGTAGCCGGACTGCCGAATCGGATCGAACGCGGCGAAGCAAGCCGGGTTTGACAAGTTCTCGTCCGGCCGTAACCGCGAGGTCGTCTCGCTGCTCGCGACTTCCATGGTTTGTGGCGCTGCCATAATGGTGGTCACCTGCTGCGCGTCGAGCAATATCGAGTCCAGCCGCGCGTTCGGCGCCGGCGCCGGCGCCGTTTGCCCGGGCGCCGCCTGCCCGGGCGCTCCCTGCGCGGGTGCTCCCGTGCCGGCGCCCGGCGCCGCAGCACGCGCCCCGGCCGACGTCTTCCTCGAAGTTGATCCCTGGCTCATGACGACCACCGCCACCACGATCGCGACGACGACCGCGAGCGCGGCTCCGCCGATGATGATCAGCCGCGTCTTGGAACCGCCGCCGGCCGCGGCAGGGACGGTTGATGCGCCCGGTGTTGTCGCCGTGGCCCCGCCTTCCGAGGAGGTCTTCGGCGCCTGCGCCTTGTCGGGTGTTGCCGGCGAGCCTTTCTGGTCAGAGTCGATGGACGCCAGCACGTTGTCGATGTCGTTTCGGGTGCGGTAGGTGACGTCGTGGCGCAGACGCATCATCCGCAACAGTTGGGCGATGTCGCTGCGGGCGCTCGGGTCGTCGCCGTCCTCATCGAGTCCGGATCTGAGTTCGACCAACAATTGGAGCTGCTGCTGAGGGCTGAGTTCTTTCTCGGCGAGCATGTTGCCCAACCGTGTTATGTAGCCGAACGGCACGGGCGGCTCGTCGGGCAGCGGGTCGGGCAAGGGATGCGGTTTGGCGGTGAGCGAATGCACGGCGGTGACGAGCTGAATGCCGGCGTCGACGGTCGGGTTGCGGTAGTCGATGATCTGCAATGCGGCAAGCGGATTCACGCGCATGCTGCCTATGTCGCCGATGCGAACCGGAAGGATCGGCTTGTTCAAAGCCTGCGCGTAGCGCAGCTCGGACTGACTGGGTTTGGACTGTAACCAGTTGCTTGAGAGGGCGACGAGGAACAGGTCGCAGGCACGGATCTGCTCGAGGATCTTGGCCCACCAGGAGTCGCCGCCGCCCAGCTCTTGGTCGAACCACACTTGCTGTTGGGCGCGCCGAAGGGCGGCCGCCAGGGCATCGACCGTTGACCTGTCCTGGCTCGAGTAGCTGACAAACAGCGCCATCACAGTCTCCTAAGGTGAGGCCGAGCGAACCAAATTGGCCATAGCCCGCATGCGACCTTTCACATGCGCCGATACCGTATCAGTGTTAGACGCTTTCGGGATGGCCAATTCGGCGCCGTTCGAGTCGAATGCGCCTTCAACGCTTATCGCTCGTCGCCATCCAGAAGGTGGCTTTCTTGGGCGGGACGGAATTCGGTGTAGCGCCGCGCGAATTCCTCGGCGGGAACGGGCCATTGTTCGCCGGCCTGCCCGCGTACGATCCAATCGCCCTCGGCGGCGACGGTCGGGCCCTCCAGGGTGTTGACCGTTTCACCGGCGTGCGCGGGCCGCGCTTGAACGCAGCCCTTGCGTTGCCATTTCCCGTCGCCTGCCGGTTCATACGTGTCGCGGAAAATGGCGTCGCGCACGGACCAGATCTTCCCGTCTTCCTGCAGCGCCCAGTCGCCGGCGTCGGCGCGCATGGTGTGCCCGGAGTCCGACGTCCACGTCCACGGGGCGTCTCGTTGTTCTGCGCTGACCGTCCCGACCCGAGTGAAGGACTGCCACATCGGGCGCGACCGGAAGCCCAGCTGGCGCAGGCTCCACAAAGTACCGGCCAAGCTCCGCACCGCGGCATTGAGCAACTCCGGCGTGCTTTCCACCACCGACCAGTCGACCAGCTTGTCATGGATCTTTCGTGAATCATCTCGAGGCGAACCGTATTTCCAGCCGTTGCGGCGGTAATAGCGACACCAGTCCTCGTGCTCGGCGCGCGCCATGCTCATCGCGGAATCCCGGTCGAAGCCCATCAGAGCAAGCTGCTCCAATGGCGGCAATCCCACCATGTCGTTCCCGGAGAGCTGCGCCGGTGGGCTGCCCCACGTGTTCCAGGTGTGCCCCGCGATGTTTTCCACCATCCATAAGGCGTTGCGTACCTGGCGTCGATTGGACCCGCGGTAGAACTCGTTGAGGTCGGCCCATGGCATCGCGGCCGGGGACCGCGGCCCCCCCGGGTCGATCGTCGAGACATAGCGTTCGTGAATCAGCCGCGCCGCACGCTCCCAAGCGTCCTGGACTCGGCCCTCACGACTGTCGAGCACCAGCGAGTAGGACTGCAGCCTTCCCACGACCTGGATCGTGTCATCAGCGAGGTTGGTGTTGAGATCCGATGCGTAAACCGGCATCTCGGGGAGGCGCGCAGCCAGCCTACTTGCCATCGCCGCCTGCGCGTTGACCAGAATCACGGCGGTGGTCTCAGGGTCGGCATCACCGATCAAACGCAACATGGTGGGCACCGTTGGTGCCTCCGGTACCGCATCGATGACCGGTCCATCCGACATGAAGCCGGCCTGCTGGCGATGAAAGTCGTGATCCCGCAAGTAGTCGTCGGCGTCGCGTTCGACGAGGGTGAGCGCCGGCAACGGCACCGCATCTGGGGGGGTATAGAAGTCACGCTCGAGGGCGCGTCGGGTCAGGTCCGCGCACAACGCCAGGGTTAATTGCGAAGTGCCGCAAACGAATACCCGCCGAATGTTCTGCGCGTCGATGATACTGTCGAGGAGCCTGCCGGCGGTCACCTCGTACTTGCCGACCACATCGGCAGCCCACCGGGTGTCCGAGCCCCCGAATTGCTGAGCGCGCCACGCTTCGGCCAGCCACGGATCGTCCATGCGCACGATCAGCGGCAACCGCTGCTTGTGGCCGACCTCGGCGAGCCGACGACCGATCATGTCAAGCCACAACAGATTGATCGCCGGGTCCGGCGCCATCAGGTAGAGCCGTGCGAGGTGGCGCCACAGCCGCAGCGACACCAGGGTGGACGGCGTGTTGAAATCGACCAGCACCACTCGGGCACCCTGCCTGCGGGCCCGCTGTACGTGGTCGTCACCCGCGTTGGTGATCACCACCAAGGTGTTGCCTCGGTCCAACGTCTCCGCGATCCCGCTGATCATTGCCTGGGTGTCGTCGTCGATGCCCACGACGACGGTGACGGAGTCTGCGAGGTTCGCCCGTAATCGGTCCACTTGGGACCGAAAGGCCGCGATAACAACGCCACCCAATCCAGTGAAGATCGCGGCGAGGGCGGTCACCCGCGCCACCTCCAAGGCGATCGGCGTGGGCGTCGGGCACGGCTGCCCGCTCAGTGAGAAATCACCGGTGCTGCCCTTGACCAACGAGGCGGTCGCCATCAGCGGTGTGAACAGCGCCGGATGGTTCGCATCGTGGCAAGACCAATAGGAGCTGAGGCCGAGTACGGCGGTCAAACTGATCAGGGCGGCGATCACCGTGAACGAGATACCTGTCGCGCGGCCGCCGCCGGTCGATCGGAACGCCATGACGAAAAACGCCAGGATCGCCAAGGTCACCAACAGCGTCGGTCCCGAGCCGGGCTGACCGAACCACCTCAACCACGCCGGCAATGCGTCCCTGCTCGACGGCCGTAGCGCCAAAAGGCACAGATAGCCGAGGAGAAGCAGGCCGATGACGGACGCGATGCGGCGGGCAGGAGGGGACGTCGTCACACTACGACGCATCCGCCGACCTCCTCGTGGTTGCACGCACATGATGACACCGGAGACGGCCGCTTGGAGGGTGAATGAGCTGGCCGGCTACCCCGCGTAGCGCGAGAGCCGCGCCGAAAGATGGGGAACCAGGCCGCCGTCCGCGTCCACTCGCTCCTCGACGTAGGCCAGATCGCCGCCCTCGACGATGCCGTACAGCCGCTTCGCGCCACCGACCAACACGCCCGATCGGCTGCGGGCCAGTGCATCGGTCACCAGCTCCCACGACGACTGGGTGCGCGGCCTGCCGTAGAACAGCTCGACGTATCCGGCCGAATGGGCGAGCAACAACTCGATGGCCTGCGATTCGCTGGGGTCGTCGGGATCGCTGACGAAGCGCCAGAAGCCCGTCTCCCGCAACCCGTGTTCCTGGTACTCGCCGGTGTCGTTGAGCCGCCACGACCGGGATTCCCAATTCAGGTAGTCGCCGCCGTCGTGCGAGACCACGATCTGCTGGCCGAACCGGTAATCCCCGTCGTGTCCACGGCCCTCGCCGTGTCCGCGCCACACACCGACCAGTGGCAGCAGCGCCAGCAATGCGTCGTGCAGGTTGGCGCCTTCGCGCAGGTTGGCGGTGTCGGCCGGAAGCGGCAGGTCGTCGAAGGCGGGGATGTTGCGGCCGGCGGTCAGCTTGGCGCGCTCGGCGGCGGCGGCCACCGCGCGATCGCCGGAGCTTCCAGAACTCAACGGTTCGTCAGAAATCACGATTCGTCAGTGATCAGCCGGTACAGCGTGTACAGCGCAAACCATGAGATCACCACGACCGAGGCGACCAGCATGATCTCGAAGAACAGCACCACGGGGACAAGTCTATTCGCCCCGCGAGATCGCGTCGGGGCAGCGGGGGTCTCAGGCGATCTTGACGTCCACCTCGTGGATGCCCGCACCCGACGGGGTCACCACGGCGTTGCCGTTACCGGCCGACGACAAGGCGCGCAGCGTCCACGACCCGGGTGCCGCGAAGAACCGGAAGTCGCCGGTGGCCGACGCGACGACCTCGGCCGTGAACTCGTCCGAGGAGTCGAGCAAGCGGACGAACGCGCCACCCACCGCCTGGCCGTCGCTGTCCACGACCCGGCCGGTGATCACCGTTTCCTTCTCCAAGTCGACGCTGGCGGGCAACGTCACTCCTTGTTTCGGGGCAGAGCACATATCAGCTTCCCAACTCAATCGGGGCACCCACCAGGGAGCCGTATTCCGTCCAACTTCCGTCGTAGTTCTTGACGTTTTTGTGGCCGAGTAATTCCCGGAGCACGAACCAGGTGTGCGACGAGCGCTCCCCGATGCGGCAGTACGCGATCGTCTCCTTGGTGCCGTCCAGGCCCGCGTCGGCGTACAGCTTGGCCAGCTCCTCGTCGGACTTGAAGGTGCCGTCCTCATTGGCGGCCCTGCTCCACGGCACGTTGATCGCTCCCGGAACGTGGCCGGGCCGCTGGCTCTGCTCCTGCGGCAGATGCGCCGGCGCCAGGATCTTGCCGGAGAATTCGTCGGGGGAGCGCACGTCGACCAGGTTCTTGACGTTGATGGCGGCGATCACCTCGTCGCGGAACGCCCGGATGCTGTTGTCCGGCGCGGCGGCGGTGTAGGAGGTGGCCGGCCTGCTGACCGCTTCGGCGGACAGCGCCCGCCCGTCGAGTTCCCACTTCTTGCGGCCGCCGTCGAGCAGCTTGACCTTCTCGTGGCCGTACAGCTTGAAATACCAGTAGGCGTAGGCGGCGAACCAGTTGTTGTTGCCGCCGTAGAGGATCACCGTGTCGTCATTGGAGACGCCGCGTTCGCTGAGCAGCTTGGAGAATTGCTGAGCGTCGACGAAGTCCCGCTTGACCGGGTCCTGCAGGTCGGAACGCCAGTCGAGCCTGATCGCGCCGGGAATGTGGCCGGTGTCGTATGCGCTGGTGTCCTCGTCGACTTCGACGAAGACGACACCGGCGGCCTGAGCATTGCTGAGATGGCTCTCGGCCCAGTCCGCGGAGACCAGGACGTCGGAGCGTGCCATGCGGGGGATCCTTTCGATCGCTTGCTATGAACGGGTCATGAGGCGCGCCCGGCAGCTCGGAAACGCGCGACCAAGGGGTAGAGCTGGCAGCCCAGGCAGATGCCGAAGGCCGCATTGAGGAAGGCGGCGACGAGCGCTCCTGCGGTGGCGATGACGCCGATCACGAACGCTCCCGCGGCGAAGGCGGCGACACCCGCAAGCGCGAAGAGCAGGCCGACGAGCTGGGCGAACTTCAGGGGCGCGACCGGTTCGCGCTCCGTCACGGGGCCCAGCCGGGGCGCCACCACGGTGGCGAATATTCGCCCATAAGGGTGCTTGCGTGGGCCGCCGACGGCGCCGACGGCGAAGACGATGGCCTGCACGCCGAGAATTGCCGCCGCCGCCGGCGGGCTGGCGGCGGATACGGCGAGCGCTATCACCAGGACTGCGGTGGTAACCCAGGCGGCGAACCTGGGGCCCCGCACGTCGACGGTGTCTGGCTGGGTGTTGGTGTTGGTGTTGGTGCTCGGCACGGTACTACTCCTGGATACGCCTGTTGCTTATCTGCTTTTGGGAACGAACGACGGGAGTCAGGCCACGGCAACGTTCCGGGCTGCTCCGAGTGCTACGCGAAGGCGCGCGACTCAGCAGCTACAGCGACAGCAACAGCCCGCGGTGCGGCACAGATCGACTGCGCGGCGTTGGGTGAGCAACGGCTCGAGGCGGGCTAGCACGTCGGCAAGCTTACCGAATGACGGGGAACGATCAAATCAGTGGCGCTCGCCGGCACCGCACGCTTCGGGCGGTGGCGGGCTCAGGACTGCTTGAACCCGTCGAGGTTGACGGTAACTCCGTAGCTGATGCCCTCGATGATGACGTCGGAGCCGCGCGCCCCCTCGGTCTTCGGTGCCACTCCGAACGGAAGCCGCTGGTTGGGCACCCTGGCGGTGAAGGCGCGCAGCACCGCGTCCCGCTTGTCGTCCGGCACGGCCTGGTCCGCGGTGTCCGGCCCGGTGAGAATGCCCGTCGGCGCGATCACCAGCGTCGCTTCATCGTCCGGGGCGATGGAAAGGTCCACCGAGACGCTGACCCGGTGCTCGAAGTCGGCCGAGTGCGGGGTGCCGCTGAACACCAGGCCGTGGCTGTCGGAGATGCCCGACGCGGTGACGCCGCCGGTGGCGGTGTTGGTTTCCTTCGGCGGCGCCTCGACCATCAAATCGCTGATGCCCAGGTACCGGCCCAGGTGCGTCGAGCCGATGATGATCCGACTCTCCAGCTTGCCGACCGGCAGTTTCGCGTCGGGCCCGATCAGCCAGGACGAGTGGGTCAGGTCGACGGAGTACATCGTGGCTTCCAGCGTGGCCTTACCGACCGTCGCGTGGTCGACGGCGTTGGCCTTGATCTCCACCTGGTTGTAGCGGTCGCGCATCGCCTGGGGGAGGAACGGGAAAGCCACGATGGCGACGAACGGGTCCGACCTCAGGTTGGCCGCCTTGCGGACGCTGCACGAGAGCCGGTATTCGGCATAGATGCTGCTTCCGTAATCGACGGCCACGGTGCCGAGTGCGACCACGGCGATCGCGGCCGCCGCGGCCGCCACCCCGATCAGGACCTTGCGCACCCGCACATTGTGGCGTAACCCGGCGCCCGCCGTGCGGCGGACCGCCACGGTGGCGGGGCTCACAGTGCCATCGTCAGCACGCAATAATGGCAGGTGGCAAGTTATCGTTAGATGACCTGGCAACTAACGCGTCGTTGCGTTGCGAATTGTGAAGATGCCGTTCCCCCGAGCTGGAGGGGCTAGTTGGAGCTATTACTGCTGACTTCCGAGCTGCATCCCGACCCGGTCCTGCCGTCGCTATCGCTGCTTCCCCACACCGTCCGGACGGCGCCGGCGGAGCCGTCGTCCTTGCTCGAGGCGGGGACGGCGGACGCGGTACTGGTCGACGCACGCACCGACCTGTCGTCGGCGCGCGGCCTCTGCCGACTGTTGAGCACCGCGGGACGGTCGGTCCCCGTCCTGGCTGTGGTCAGCGAAGGCGGCCTGGTGGCGGTCAGTGCCGACTGGGGGCTGGACGAGATCCTGCTGCCCAGCACCGGGCCCGCCGAGATCGACGCCAGACTGCGGTTGGTGGTCGGTCGTCGCGGCGGGCTCGCCGACCAGGAGAGCGCCGGCAAAGTCAGCCTGGGCGAGCTGGTGATCGACGAGGGCACCTACACGGCCAGACTGCGGGGCCGCCCGCTCGACCTGACCTACAAAGAGTTCGAGTTGCTGAAGTATCTGGCCCAACACGCCGGCCGCGTCTTCACCCGCGCTCAGCTGCTCCACGAGGTGTGGGGATACGACTTCTTCGGCGGCACGCGCACGGTCGACGTGCACGTGCGTCGGCTGCGCGCCAAACTCGGCCCCGAATACGAGGCGTTGATCGGCACCGTCCGCAACGTCGGATACAAGGCCGTCCGGCCGGCACGCGGGCGCACGCCGATCGCGGACCCCGCTGAGGATGAGGACGCCGAGGGCGCCGACGACGTCGAGCCCGGTTCCGAGGGCCTGCGAGAGCCTCTGGGCGACGCCCTGCGCAGTCAGTGACCGCGCCGGCCTGGCGCTCGACGCTGACCGCGGACGAGCAGCGGCAAGTGCGTGAACTGGTCACGGCGGCCACGGCATTCGACGGGGTGGCCCCGGTCGGAGAGCAAGTGCTGCGCGAGCTCGCGCACGACCGCACCGGGCATCTGCTCATCACCGAGACCGACGGGGTCGTCGGCTACCTCAACCTCACGCGCGACGCCGACGCCGGAATGGCCGAACTGGTGGTGCACCCCCGGGTCCGGCGGCATGGACTCGGGACCGCGCTGGTGCGCTCGGCGTTGGCGGAGACCGCGGGGCGCAACCGGTTCTGGGCACACGGCACCCTCGAGTCGGCCAGGGCGACGGCCTCCGCGATGGGTCTGGTTCCCGTGCGTGAACTGCTGCAGATGCGACGGTCGTTGCGCGACATCCACGGCTTGGTGCGCCCCGTGCCCGGCGTGCGGATCCGCACCTACGCGGGCACCACCGATGACGCGGAGCTGTTGCGCGTGAACAACGCTGCCTTCGCCAGCCATCCCGAACAGGGCGGCTGGACCGAGGTCCAGCTGGCCGAGCGGCGCAACGAACCGTGGTTCGACCCGGCCGGTCTGTTCCTGGCGTTCGACGACTCCGACACCGGTCAGAGGGGCACGCTGCTGGGCTTCCACTGGACCAAGGTGCATCTCGATCAGCCCGGCCTGGGGGAGGTGTATGTCGTCGGCGTCGACCCGTCGGCGCAGGGCCGCGGGATCGGGCAGACCTTGACGGCCGTCGGGATCGAGTCGTTGGCGCGGCGGCTGGCCGGCTCCGCCGACCCGACCGTGCTGCTCTATGTGGAGTCGGACAACGTCGCCGCCGTGCGCACCTACCAGCGCTTGGGCTTCAGCACCTACAGCGTGGACACCGCCTACGCCGTCGCTCCCGAGTGACCGAACACGCGGGCGGCGGGTCCGATACCCCCTGCCGTTCACCTGCGCTTGCTACTCAACGGGTGCCGCGGGCTGCGTCGGAGCATATTTTCGCCGTGACCCGGCAACTTCTTGGGAGATGGCCGGCGGCGCACACGCGGGTCCGAATGGTCAGGGAGCGGGAGCGGTGAGGCTCGACAGGGGAGGCAGGGCGCTGGCGGCGCTGGGGGTGGTGACTCTCGCGGCGGTCGCCATGACGGCTTGTGGCAGCGATCAGAACCGGCGCGGCGCATCGCCGGCGGCCGTTTCCGGGCCGACGGGTACGGCGGGATGTAGCGGTAAGAACAAGCTCACGGCGGAAGGATCGACGGCCCAACAAAACGCCATGGCGCTGTTCAACCAGGTCTGGGGGCAGTACTGCCCGGGCAAGAGCGTGGCATACAACCCGACTGGTTCCGGTGCCGGGCGTGAGCAGTTCATCGCCGGCCATGTCGACTTCGCCGGGGCCGACTCCCCGCTGGCCGCGGACCAGATCGGTCCGGCCGCCGCGCGCTGCGACGGCAACCCGGCGTGGGACTTGCCGCTGGTGTTCGGGCCGATCGCCTTGGTCTACAACCTGGCCGGAGTCCCCGCGCTGGTGGTGAGCAGCGATGCGTTGGCCAAGATCTTCAGCGGACGGATCACGGCCTGGAACGACCCGATCCTGGCGGCGCTCAATCCCGGGGTGGTGCTGCCCGACACCAGGATCACGCCGATCTACCGTACGGATTCGTCGGGGACCACCGACAATCTGCAGAAGTATCTGACGGCCGCCGCACCGCAGAGCTGGACCAAAGGCGTGGGCACCGAGTTTCAGGGCGGGGTCGGCGAGGGCGCCACGAAGTCGGCCGGGGTCGTCCAGGTGGTGCGGGCCACCTCCGGAGCCATCGGATACGTCGAGAAGGGGTTCGCCGACCAGGGCGCCGTCCCCTACGCCCGAATCGCCAACAACAAGGGCGTCGTCGTCCCGCTCACCAACGACACGGCGGCCAACGCCGTGAAGGCGGCGAATTTCCTGGCCGACGGCAACGACCTGGTGCTCGACCTCAACTCCATGTACAGCTCCCAGGAGCCGGGCGCCTACCCGCTGGTGCTGGCGACGTACGAGATCGTGTGTTCGAAAGGCTCCGACCCCGACACCTCCGGAGCGATCAAGTCGTTCCTCACGGTGGCCGCGGGCAGCGGGCAGACCGATCTTCCCTCGGCCGGCTATGTGCCGCTGCCCGATAAGGTCAAAGTGCGGCTGGCCGCCGCGATCGATGCGCTGCAGTAACCAGGTTGCCCCGGACTCAAGGAGCGGCAGAATCGTGCCGGGATCACGGTGACCACGCCGAACCCCTTCGACGCCGGTTCGGGCGTGACCGTCGCCGCACCGTTTCCGGAGGCGCCGCTGATACCGATCAGCCCGTGGGGAGACGGGCGTCCGCAGGTCGGGGATCGTGCTTTCCGTTGGCTCGCCAAGGGCTCCGGCGTCTTGATCGTGGTCGTGATCGCGGCGATCGGCGGATTCCTGTTGCTGCGCGCGATACCGGCCTTGCAACGCGACCGGGAGAGCTTCTTCAGCTACGGCGGCAACTGGGTCACCACCGACACGTCGGCGATGCACTTCGGCATCTCCGATTTGCTGAAGGTCACGCTGTTCGTGTCGGCGTTCGCGTTGATCCTGGCTATGCCCGTCGCGCTGGGCGTCGCCATCTTCATCACGCAGTACTCGCCGCGGCGCGCCGCGGGCCCGTTGGCCTACGCCGTTGACCTGCTGGCCGGAGTGCCCTCGATCGTCTACGGCGCGTGGGGCCTATACGTGCTGGCACCGCAGCTGCGGCCGTTGGCCACCTGGCTGAACCGCTCCCTGGGCTGGTGCTTCCTGTTCGCCGATGGGGACGCGTCGGTCGCCGGTGGCGGCACCGTTTTCACGGGCGGCGTGGTCCTGGCGGTGATGATCCTGCCGATCATCACCGCGGTCACCCGCGAGGTGTTCATCCAGACGCCGCACGAGCAGGTCGAGGCGGCGCTGGCGCTCGGCGCCACCCGCTGGGAAGTGGTCAAGACCATCGTGCTGCCCTTCGGTTGGTCGGGATACATCAGCGCGGCCGTCCTGGGGCTCGGTCGCGCCTTGGGGGAGACGGTCGCGTTGCTGATCATCTTGCGGGGAACCCAGGCGGCCTTTGGTTGGTCGCTGTTCGACGGCGGCTCCACCGTCGCCACCAAAATCGCGGGGGCGGCTGCCCAATTCAACGACCAGTACAAGGCCGGCGCGTACATCGCCGCGGGGCTGGCGCTCTTCGTGCTCACCTTCGTGGTCGACGCACTGGCCCGTGGCGCCGCCGCCGGACTCAGATGGGGCGGCCGATGACCTCGATGCTGGACCGCCCGCTCAAGCCGCGCACGTTCTCCCGGCCGAGCCGGCGCCGCCGGGTCACTGATCGCCTTGCCTTGGCGCTGGTTTCGCTGTCGATGGCGATCGCGGTGACGCCCTTGCTGTTGGTGTTGCACTCGGTGATCGCCAAGGGCTTCGCGGCCGTCGCGTCGACCGCTTGGTGGACGCACTCGCAGGCGGGGATGACCGCCTTCGTGGCCGGCGGTGGCGCGTATCACGCGATCGTGGGCACGGTGTTGCAGGGATCGGTATGCGCGCTGATCGCCATCCCGATCGGCCTGATGCTCGGCATCTATCTCGCCGAATACGGGGGCGGTACCCCGCTGGGCAGGCTGGCCACGTTCATGGTGGACATCCTCAGTGGGGTGCCCTCAATCGTGGCGGCCCTGTTCGTCTACGCGCTGTTCGTGGCGACGCTGGGTCTTCCACGCTCGGAGCTCGCGGTGTCCCTCGCGCTGGTCCTGTTGATGCTTCCGGTGATCGTGCGAGCCACCGAGGAGATGCTGCGGATCGTCCCGCTGGATCTTCGTGAGGCGAGTTACGCGCTGGGCATCACGAAGTGGAAGACGATCGTCAGCGTCGTGCTCCCCACCGGGATCTCCGGCATCATCACCGGCATCATGCTGGCGGTGGCCAGGGTGATGGGCGAGACGGCGCCGCTGCTGGTCCTCGTCGGCTATGCGCAGTCGATGAACTTCGACATCTTCAGCGGGTTCATGGGAACGCTACCTGGCATGATGTACAACCAGACCAGTGCCGGTGCCGGCGTCAACCCCGTCCCCACGGATCGGTTGTGGGGTGCCGCCCTAACCCTCATCCTGGTGATCGCCACCATCAACATCGGGGCCCGAGTACTAGCGAAATTCGCTGGCGCCAACAAGTCATAGGCAGGAGCACTAAGTGGCCAAGCGGTTGGACCTCAAAGCCGTCAACATCTACTACGGTTCGTTTCACGCGGTGGCGGATGTGACGCTGTCGATCCTCCCCCGCAGTGTGACGGCGTTCATCGGCCCGTCGGGTTGTGGGAAGACGACGGTGCTGCGCACGCTGAACAGGATGCATGAGGTGGTGCCCGGCGGCCGGGTCGAGGGCAGCGTGCTCCTCGACGACGAGGACATCTACGGTGCCGGGGTGGACCCGGTCGGGGTGCGCCGGGCGATCGGGATGGTGTTCCAGCGGCCGAACCCGTTCCCCGCCATGTCGATTCGCGACAACGTGGTAGCCGGTTTGAAGCTGCAGGGCGTGCGCAATCGCAAGGTGCTCGACGAGACGGCCGAATACTCGCTGCGCGGCGCCAACCTGTGGGACGAGGTCAAAGACCGGATGGACAGGCCCGGCGGCGGCCTGTCCGGGGGCCAGCAGCAGCGCCTGTGCATCGCGCGGGCGATCGCCGTGCAACCCGATGTGCTGCTGATGGACGAGCCGTGCTCCGCGCTGGACCCGATCTCGACGATGGCCATCGAGGAGCTGATCAGCGAGCTCAAGCAGGACTACACCATCGTCATCGTCACCCACAACATGCAGCAGGCGGCCCGGGTCAGCGACTACACGGCCTTCTTCAACCTGGAAGCCGTCGGAAAGCCGGGGCGGTTGGTCGAGGTCGACGACACGGAGAAGATCTTCTCCAACCCCAGCCAGAAGGCGACCGAGGACTACATCTCCGGCCGCTTCGGCTAGCTGTACGTGCCTTTGCTCACTGCGAGGCGGGGTTGGCTTCCTCGTCGGGCAGTTTGCCGGTCGCCTGGAAGATGACCCGCTTCGCCACTTCGACGGCGTGGTCGGCGAATCGCTCGTAGAACCGGCCCAGCAGCGTCACGTCGACGGCGGCCGCCACACCGTACTTCCATTCGCGGTCCATCAGCACCGAGAACAGGTGGCGGTGCAGGTCGTCCATCGCGTCGTCCTCTTCGCGGATCCGGGCGGCTTTCTCCGGGTCGCGCGACATCACCACCTCTTGCGCGCTGTTGCCCAATTCGACTGCGACTCTGCCCATTTCGGCGAAGTAGCCGTTGACTTCCTCTGGCAGCGCGTGTTGGGGGTGCCGGCGGCGGGCGATCTTCGCGACGTGCAGGGCCAGCGCTCCCATCCGGTCGATGTCGGCCACCATCTGAATGGCGCTCACGATCGACCTCAGATCACCGGCGACCGGCGCCTGCAACGCCAGCAGCACGAACGCGCTTTCTTCGGCCTGGGCGCTCAGCGTGGCGATCTTCTCGTGATCCGAGATCACCTGTTCAGCCAGCACCAGATCCGCTTGCAGCAAGGCCTGGGTGGCCCGCTCCATGGCGATGCCCGCCAGCCCGCACATCTCGCCGAGCCGCTCGGACAACTCCGAGAGCTGCTCATGGTAGGCGGTCCGCATATCGTCAAGCCTACGTTCTCGGCGCCAGAAAAGGGCGGCGCAGCGGCACCAAATGCGGTTATTCGCAGGTGGTGTCGGCGGCGTTGGTGACGGTCAGGTCTTCGGGCAGCTTGGCCGGGGTGCTGCCGGAGCCGCGTTCGATCTGCAAGCTGATCGACGAGCCGCTCGGCTGGGGTGTGGCGACCGTCTTGAAGTCGGGACCGAGCACCACCTGAACGACCTGTCCATAGCCGGAGACCCGCTGGACTTTCGCATTGGCGAACGACGAGGCCACGGTCGCCGCGGCCTGCTCGTTGCCGGGCGAGAACAACACCGTCGTCGTGTTCACCGCACTCGGATAGTCGTCCGGCGTCATCACGTTGAAGCCGTCCCGCTTGAGCTGGCTGGTGGCGGTGGCCGCGAGGCCGCTTTGCGTCGTGGCGTTGGAGACCCGCACCGTGACGTCGCCCGGCGCGGTGGTGGTGACCTGCTCGTGTCGAGCCTCGGGAGCCGGCGCGGGGGCCGGCGCCTGCTTGGTGGCGGGCGCCTTGGCCTGCGCCGATTTGTCGTCGGAGGGCCCGAGATTCTTTGCGTTCTGGTCGTTTTCCTCGGGTAGCGGATCGTCGTTGATGATGGCGTCGAACAGCGCCCGCATATCGCTCATCCGCGGCGGCTCGTCGCCGTTCTGGTCGGTGATGCCGGTCGGCACCGTCACGAACGTGACGTGTCCGGCCGCCATCCCCTGCAGCGACTGTCCGAGTTGGATCAGATCCTTCGACTGCACGTTGTCGACGACGGTGTCGCTGATGAACATGTTGACGACGTTGTTGAGCTTGTTGAGGTCGAGCAACGTGTCCTCGGAGATCAACGACCGCAGCAGCGACGACAAGAACAGCTGCTGGCGTTTGATGCGGCCGTAGTCCCCGTTCGTTTCGGTGGTGACCTGCCGGGCTCGCACATAGTTCAGCGCGGTCGGGCCGTCCAGCACCTGACGGCCGCCGTGTTCGAGGACCGTGCCCAGCTCGTAGTCGTGCAGCGCGGTTTTCGAGCAGACCTCGACACCGCCCAGGGCGTCGACCATCTTGGCGAACCCGGCGAAGTCGACGGCGATGAAGCGGTTGATGCTCAGACCGGACAGCTTCTGGATTTCCTTCACCAGACATTTCGGGCCGCCAAAGGCGAACGCTGAGTTCAGCTTGGTCTCGGTGTAGACCATCTTCGGACCCCAGGTCTTGGTCTTCTCGTCGTAGAGGGGCCCGTACTTACCCGTGTTCGGGTTCCACGCCTCGCATTGCATCGGGGTGATCGCCAGGTCGCGCGGGAAGGACACGGCGACCACGCGCTTGCGGTTGGCGGGAATGTTGACCAGCATCACGGTGTCCGAACGGGCGCCGTCGGCGTCGTCGGTGCTTCCGGCGCCCATGTTGGCGTTGTCCCCGGCGCGCGAATCGAGGCCGACGATCAAGAAGTCTTCGTCCCCGTACTGTCCGTTGCGGTCGCGGATGTCGTCCGATTGCGGGTCGAGCGCGCTGATGGTGTTGAGCCGGGCGTTCTTCGACGTGCTCCATTGCCACGCGCCGCCGGTCATGGCGATGGCGAGCACGGCGAGCAGGGCCGCGACCGACCGCCCGGCCAGCAGCATCGGCCGGCGCCGGTGCCGCGCGTTGCGCTCGTCAGCGCCGGTAGCCCCGTCGGATGCGGACCCGCCGCCGTTTTGGTGGTCGTTGGCCCCGAGGTCGGGGAGCTCCGTGACCAGATCGAGTGAGTAGGCCAGGTCCTCGATCACCTGGGTTTCCCTCAGCTCGACCGGCAGCTCCGAGTCGGCCTCGGCGGATTCGACCTCCGGCTCCGCACGGCGGTGAGTGGACCGGCCCGTCGATGGGGCACCGAGTTTCGCGATCAGATCGGCGACGCTGACGCCGCCACCCGTGTGGCATCCGGATCCCTCATCACCGGCCGCTCGAGGCTCGACGCGTTCGACGGGTTCGATGGTGATGTCGGGCTGCCACAAATGAAGGCTGTAGTCGGACGGCGGCTCCGAGAACCGTTCCCACGGGGCGGCGCCCAGCGCCGTGCGCCGAGTGTCGGGAGTGGCGTCGCCCTCGGCGTCACTCATGTCCTACCGGCCTCCGAAGCTCTGATGCGGATCTCAGCCCGTCCGTGCGCGGTGACGTCCCAGTGCCTGACGTTGTCAGCGCTGCGGCTCGTGCCACCCGGGGGTCGCACCCCTTTGTCGCGCCCAGGCGGCGGCGCGTTACCGACCCGCCCCAGGAACGCGCACTGCGGCAAGGTCCACATCGTACTGAGTTATCGGCCCGGATGCGATTTCGAGCGGTCGGTCAGCCGCCGGAGTGCATCACGTCGGCGCCGGCCGGAACGGTGCAGTCGTCGGGGTCGGTCAGCCAGCCTTCGGGCAGCGACACCCGTGCCGGGGAGCCCTGTCGGCCGCGTGGGCCGCTGGCCGCGTCCGGGAAGGGGACCGTGCCGTCCAATTGGCTTAGCAGCGAATCGAGTTCGCGCAGCGTCTTGACCATCGCCAGCGCCCGGCGCAACTCGGATCCGGCCGGAAAACCGTGCAGGTACCAGCCGATGTGCTTGCGGATGTCGCGCATGCCTTTGTCCTCGCCGAAGTGCGCGGCCAGCAACTGGCCGTGCCGGCGGACGATGTCGGCGACCTCGCCCAGCGTGGGCGGGGTGGGGGCCGGGCTGTCGGTGAACGCGGCCGAGAGTTCGGCGAAAAGCCAGGGCCGGCCCAGGCAGCCGCGGCCGATCACAACGCCGTCGCATCCGGTGGTGGCCATCATCGTCAGGGCGTCGCTGGCGTCGTAGATGTCGCCGTTGCCCAGCACCGGGATCGTCCGCACGTGCTGCTTGAGCAGGGCGATCTGCTCCCAATCGGCGGTGCCGGAGTAGCGCTGCGCGGCCGTGCGGGCGTGCAGCGCGACCGCGGCGGCGCCTTCGGCTTCGGCGATGCGGCCGGCGTCGAGGTGCGTGTGGTGCTCGTCGTCGATGCCGACGCGGAACTTGACGGTCACCGGAATTCCGGAGCCTTCGGTCGCGCGTACGGCCGCCGCCACGATCTGGCCGAACAGTCGTCGCTTGTACGGCAACGCCGCCCCGCCGCCACGCTTGGTGACCTTGGGCACCGGGCAGCCGAAGTTCATGTCGATGTGGTCGGCCAGGCCCTCATCGGCGATCATCTTGGCGGCCGCGTACGTGGTCGCCGGATCGACGGTGTACAGCTGCAGCGAGCGCGGTGACTCGTCCGGCGCGAACGTCGTCATGTGCATGGTGACCGGGTGGCGTTCGACGAGCGCGCGCGCCGTCACCATCTCACAGACGTACAGCCCGCTGACCGTGCCGACCTTGGATTGCTCCAGCTCTCGGCACAGCGTGCGGAATGCAACGTTGGTCACGCCTGCCATCGGGGCCAGCACCACCGGGCTGGCGAGCGTGATCGGACCGATGCGCAAGGCCGCTACCGGCGGCTCATAGCCAGTTTGCCGGCGGTCTGGTGCAGCTCGAATGCGGTGGTCCGCTTGCCGGTGCGGGCCTCCCGATCGAGCTGGCGTTGCTTGGATATCTCGAACTTGTCGCAGGCCTGCTCGAGTTCCTTGATCAGCAGTGCGAGGTCGTCACGCATCGCCGCCGCCTCACCGGTGAAGTCCTCGCGCTCGAAGATGCGCCACTTCTTCAGCACCGGCATGACCACGTCTTCGAGGTGGATGCGGGGGTCATAGACCCCCCCGACGGCGATGAACACGGCCTTACGCCGGAACTCGGGGACCTGATAGCCAGGCATCTGGAAATTGCGCAGCACCTTGTGTAGCTCTTTCATCGCCTGATTAGGTGCAATCTCAAACCCGGCCTCGCTGACATCGCGGTAGAAGATCATGTGCAGGTTCTCGTCGGCCGAGATCTTGGCCAGCAGCTGGTCGGCGACAGTCTCGTTGCAGGCCTTGCCCGTGTTGCGGTGCGAGATCCGGGTGGCCAGCTCCTGGAACGTCACGTAGATGACAGAGTCGAACAGGCTCTCGGCGAACAGATCGGCCCGCACCTGTTGGTTCTGGCCCGGGCTGAAGCCCCGGTTGACCACCTCGATGCGCAGCTTCTCCAGCTCGACCGGGTCGACCGCGCGGGTCACGACCAGGTAGTCGCGCAACGCGATCCCGTGTCGGTTCTCCTCGGCGGTCCACCGGTTGACCCACTGGCCCCAGGCGCCATCCAGGCCGAAGTTCATCGCAATCTCGCGGTGGTATGACGGCAGGTTGTCTTCTGTCATCAGGTTCTGCACCATCGCCACCTGGGCGAGGTCGGAGAGCTTGCTCTCCTCGGGATGCCAGTCCTGCCCGCCCAGCGCGTAGAAGTTCTTGCCGTCCGACCACGGGATGTAGTCGTGCGGGTTCCAGTCCTTGTGCATGCTCTCGTGCCGGTTGAGGCACTTCTCGACCACCGGTTCGAGCTCATGTAGCAGCTGTAGGTTTGTCAGCTCGGCTGACATACGGCCTCCAGTTATCTGTGTCGACGGGTAGCAGTCAATATATCTGTGTACATCAGTAGCATCAAGCTGCCTCGCCGCGCGCCGCGCAAAGGATAAATGCCACCGTTCTCGGGGTTTGCCGCTATGGCGCGCCCGGTAAACAGGTGGTTGGGCTACCCCAGGTCGGGGGCGGGAACGTACGGGGCCGCCGTCACGTAGAGCATGTTGACGCAGTAGTCGATGAACTGTTTGCGCGTCGCGCCGAGCTGTCCGTTCAGGTACGCGGTGAACAGGCTCGACAGCCCGCCGACCAGGCTGGTGGCGATCATCTTCTGCAGCACCGGATCGGCGATCCGGGACAGTTTGCGCTGCAGCAGTTCGATGAAGTTGGGCATCCACTCGGCGCCCGAGCGGGTCAGTATCGGCTCGACCGCCGGCGCCAGCAACAGCACACGCCCGCGGACCGGGTCGTCGACCATCAGCTCGACAAACTTTTCGACGGCGTCCCGCGGGGTATTCGCCGACGTGAGCGTGGTCATGGCGCGCGTGCACACGTCGTCGTAGACCGCGCGCACGAACTCGTCACGGTCCGAAAAGCTTTCGTAGAAGTAGCGTTCGGTCAGCGCGGCCTTGCGGCACACCGCACGCACCGTCAGCGCCGGTCGGATGTCGCCGCCGAGCAATTGCACGCCGGCGGCGATGAGGTTGTCGCGACGGAGGGCGAGGCGATCCTCTAAGGGGACGCCGGTCCAACGGCCCCGTCGTTGACCGGACTGCACATCGCTCCTAAGCTTGAAAATGACAACGCATGTAGTCAGTTTTGCAGATACCTACAGGAATCCAATAGTGACTCAACATACGTCCGGAACCCGCCCGCCGACCAGCGACGCCGCAAGCGGCTGTTCGGCCATTACCGCCGGGACCGATCTGCCGGGCGGCGTGGCCGGCGGCTGCCCGGTCTCGCCGCTGGGCTACGACGCGCCACCGATGCCGCTGGGCCCCGAGTCGCTGACATGGCGGTATTTCGGGGACTGGCGCGGGATGCTGCAGGGCCCGTGGGCGGGCTCCATGCAGAACATGCATCCGCAGCTCGGCGCGGCCGTCATCGACCACTCGACGTTCTTCCGGGAACGGTGGCAACGCCTGCTGCGCTCCTTGTATCCGATCGGTGGCGTCGTCTTCGACGGTGACCGCGCCCCGGTCACCGGCAGTGAGGTGCGCGACTACCACACCGACATCAAGGGGGTCGACGAACAAGGCCGCCGGTACCACGCGTTGAACCCCGACGTCTTCTATTGGGCCCACGCCACTTTTTTCGTCGGCACCATTCACGTGGCCGAGCGGTTCTGCGGCGGGTTGACCGAAGCGCAGAAACGCCAATTGTTCAACGAACACGTCGACTGGTACCGGATGTACGGGATGAGCATGCGGCCCGTCCCGGCGTCGTGGGAGGAATTCCAGGTCTACTGGGACCACATGTGCCGCAACGTGCTTGAAGACAACTTCGCCGCCCGCGCGGTGCTCGACCTCACCGAGCTGCCGAAACCCCCGTTTGCGCAATGGCTTCCGGACTGGTTGTGGGCCGCCCAGCGGAAACTTCTCGCGCCGTTCTTCGTCTGGGTGACCGTGGGTCTGTACGACCCTCCGGTGCGCGAGTTGATGGGCTACCGGTGGTCGGGACGCGACGAGTGGCTGCATCGCCGCTTCGGCGACGTCGTTCGCGCGGTGTTCGCCTTCGTGCCGAGCCGGTTCCGCAAGCACCCGCGGGCCCGGGCGGGCTTCGACCGCGCCGCCGGGCGTATCCCGGCCGACACGCCGCTGGTGCACACGCCGGCGCGTAACCTGCCGCCCGTGGACGAGCGCGGCGAGCCAAAGCATTACTGCCCGGCGGTCTCCTGAGCCGGCGCGCCCGCGCTACGCGTGGGGGTGGCCGGCCCCTGAGCCGGCGCGCCCGCGCTACGCGTGGGGGTGGCCGTGCACGTCCTCCAGCCCGGCCTGATGCACGTGCTGATGGCTGTGCTCGGTGCTGTCGGCGTGGTGGTGGGCGTGTTCGTGCTCGACGTGGTCGTGTTCGTGCGCGGTGTGCGCGTGCGCGTGGGTGACGTCACCGTGCTCGTGTTCGTGCGCGTGGGGCGCGTCGTGGGCGTGTTGCTCGGTCATGGGTGCCGCCTCCTTATGTGATAGATGCGCTCTGCTGATCGCCGACGGCCTTCAGCCCGCCATCCCTGCGGTGATGACCTGGCACGCCCGGGCCCGCGTGTTCGGCGTTGAAAACCGCGTCGATGACGAGTTGGCGAATGTGGTCGTTTTCCAGGCTGTAGAAGATCGTGGTCCCGTCCCGGCGGGTGCGGACCAGGCGCGCCATCCGCAGCTTCGCCAGGTGCTGGGAGACCGACGGCGCCGGCTTGCCCACGTGCTCGGCGAGTTCGTTGACCGACATCTCCCGGTCGGTCAGCGACCACAGCACCTGCACCCGGGTGGCGTCGGCCAGCATCCGGAACACCTCGACCACCAGGCTCACCTGATGATCCGGCAGCCGGGCTGCGCTATTACCTGCATGCATACGCAAACAATATTCAAGGGGCGCGCCGCTGCCAACGGATGCGGTCAGGGCGAGGGGACGACCGTAGACCGCGGCTCGCCGCCGTTGCGTTCGTTCCAGAACCGATAGACCTCCACCGCGTCGTCGCGGGGTTGGTAACGCATGGGCAGGCGCCGCTGGTCCCAGGCCTTCGCGAACTCGTCGTAGAAGGTGGACACCTCGAAGTACTTGCGGTCGTCGAGGTAGTACCGCTCGTAGGCCTCGCGGGTGATCAGAAAGATCACTTCCCGGGGGGAGCAGTAGTACAGCGATCCCAGGCACATCGGACACGGGTGCGCCATCACGTAGATCGTGGCGTTGACGAGGTGCTCGGTGCCCAGCTTCATGCACGCCTCACGGATCGCCAGGATCTCGGCATGCGCGGTCGGGTCGTTCGTCTGGGCCACCCGGTTGGCGCTCTCGGCGAGAATCTCACCGTCGTTGACGATCACCGTCGCAAACGGGCGACCGCCCTCCGCGACGTTTCGGCGGGCCAGCTCGATCGTCCGCTGGGCGAAGTCGGTCACAGCTCGCAGGGTAGTCGCGCCAGGGTGCGGAATCGGCGCTGTGATACTGACTAGATCGTCTATTCAATTTGTGATCGGGATGAGGGAACACCATGGCGCGCACCGATCGCGATCGCTGGGATCTGGCGACCAGCGTGGGGGCGACGGCGACCATGGTCGCCGCCCAGCGGGCCCTGTCGTCGGACGCGAAGTTGATCGACGACCCGTACGCGGCCCCGCTGGTGCGCGCCGTCGGAATCGACGTCTACGTCCGGCTGGTCAACGGCGAGATCCCCGCCGGCGGAGCTTCCGAGTTCGACCCGCACCGAATGGCGCGAGGGATGGCTTGCCGCACAAGGTTTTACGATGACTTCTTCCTGGAAGCGACGCGCAATGGCATCTCGCAGGCGGTGATCCTCGCGTCGGGGCTGGACGCGCGCGCCTACCGCCTGCCGTGGCCGGCGGGCACCGTCGTCTACGAGGTGGACATGCCGGAGGTGATCGAGTTCAAGACCCTGACCCTCGAGGACCTGGGCGCCGAGCCGACCGCCGAGCGGCGCGCCGTCGCCATCGACCTGCGCGACGACTGGGCCGCGGCGCTCCTTAAGGCCGGCTTCGACCCGCGGGCGCCGTCGGCGTGGAGCGCCGAGGGCTTGTTGGTGTACCTGCCGGAGGAGGCCCAGGACGCGCTGTTCGACAACATCACCGCGCTGAGCGCCCCGGGCAGCCGGCTGGCCTTCGACTTCGTGCCGGACACCGCCGTCTTCGCCGACCCGCGGTGGCGGGCGCACCACGACCGGATGAGCGAGCTCGGGTTCGAGGTCGACTTCAACGACCTCGTCTACCACGGCGAGCGCAGCCACATCGTCGACCACCTCAGCCAGCGGGGCTGGCGAACGTCGTCGCAAACCGTCGCGGAACTGCATGCCGCCAACGGCTTCGCCTACGCCGACGACGAGGTGGCCCAGGCATTCGCCGATGTGACCTACAGCAGCGCGGTGCTCGGGTGACAAGCGCCGCTCTGCCGAGGCCAACACGCGTCGGTGCCCCCACTAGGACTCGAACCTAGGACCTGCGGATTAAAAGTCCGTAGCTCTACCAACTGAGCTATAGGGGCTGCGGACATTCAGGATACTTGGGCCCAAAGTGCGGCTCGTTTGAGGATTGGGCCCGCAGTGACCTAAGCTGACGTGGCTCCTAACGAAACCTCGTTGCGAGTACCCCGGAGTGATTCGGTTCTGGCCCCCATCGTCTAGTGGCCTAGGACGCCGCCCTTTCACGGCGGTAGCACGGGTTCGAATCCCGTTGGGGGTACGCGACGCGGTGACGCGGAGCAGCAGCAAGGCCCTGTGGCGCAGTTGGTTAGCGCGCCGCCCTGTCACGGCGGAGGTCGCGGGTTCGAGTCCCGTCAGGGTCGCCGATTCGGCGAGGCACTTCATGCCTTCCGGCCAGGTAGCTCAGTCGGTACGAGCGTCCGCCTGAAAAGCGGAAGGTCGGCGGTTCGATCCCGCCCCTGGCCACCGTGAAAGAACGCACGGCGCGGCGGACGGCGCCCTATGTCTCGCCGCAACCCGGGATCTGGTCAGACTCGCGGGGGCCAGGGTCGAGCTCGGCAGCGCGACGATTGACCGTCACTGGATGCTCGTGCCCATTTCGTGCCCTCGCGAGGGGTGGCCGCCGCGACAGGGGAGCCGTTCGTCGCCGGCACGCCTCTCGGCTGAGTGGCTACCGGCTTGCGCAGGGGTTCACCGCCGCCGTTGGCTGGTCGCCGGGGCGACCGAGCATGGTGTCGATGATCTGCTCGATCTCGAAGGGCGTGGGAACGGTTCGCACCAGCAGCGCGTGCTGGAGGATCAGAGCCGGTCCCGTTTGTACGGCGAGGGCCGTTACCGAAGCGGGGTCAACCTCACCGGAACAGATGCCGGCAAGGATGATGTTCTCGAGGACGGCCGTACTGCGTGCCAGGACCGAATCGACGTATAGGGACCGTATTTCGGCGTCGTGGAAGAGACCTACGATGACGATCGATTCCGGGTAAGGCGTGTTGCCGACGAGAACCTCGGCCAACGAGCTCAGGGTCGCAAACAAATTCTGCCGCGACGACCCCAAGCGCTGGCCGGTTGGCATCAACGGAACCAGCGACTTCAAAGCGGCCAGTATCAAGTCTCGTTTTCCGGGCCACCGGCGATACAGTGAGGCCTTGCCGCAGCCTGCCCGAGCGGCGACCTTCTCCATGGTGAATCGGTGGTAGCCCGCCGTTTTCAGTTCGGTCAATGTCGCGTCGTACACGGCTCGTTCGAGTTCGCTCGCCCGACGGCGACTTGTCACCGCCGGTCGTCCGGTCGTCACTTACGGCTCGGATTGGCTGAATCGGACCGCTTCGCGCGTGATTCGCGAGCCTGACGCGTGCGCAATCATGCCCTTTGCGCCACGGGCTCTTTGCGCAGCGGTTGCGGCCATGGTTGGGGACGAGGCCGCGGGCGGACGCGGGCTGGCCACCAGAACCAGCGGCCCAATAGCGCTGCGAGGGAGGGCGTCATCAACGAGCGCACGACCAGGGTGTCGAAGAGCAGGCCCAGACCGATTGTGGTTCCGACTTGGCCGATCACGATCAGTTTGCTCACCGCCATCGACATCATGGTGAAGGCGAACACCAGGCCGGCGGAGGTGACCACCGAACCGGTGCCGACCATAGCGCGAATGATGCCGCTGTTCAGACCGGCGTGGATCTCCTCTTTCATCCGCGAAACGAGCAACAGGTTGTAGTCCGATCCCACCGCCAGCAAGATGATGACCGACATCGGCAGCACCATCCAGTGCAGCGGAATCCCGATGATGTGTTGCCAGAGCAGTACTGAGAGTCCGAAGGAGGCGGACAGGCTGAGCACCACGGTTCCCACGATGACTGCCGCGGCCGCCACGGCCCGCGTGAGTACCACCATGATGACAAAGATCAAGATGAGTGCGGCGACCGCGACGATCAGTAGGTCATAGTCAGCGCCTTGCTGCATGTCGGTGTACATGGCCGCGCTGCCGCCGAGATAGATCCTCGATCCCTCCAGCGGCGTTCCCTTGATGGCATCTGCGGCTGCGATTTTCAGCGGCCCGGTGCGCGAGGTTCCTTCCTCTGTCAACGGGTCGCCTTGATGAATGATGGTGAAACGTACAGCATGGCCATCCGGTGACATGAACAACTTGATGCCCCGTTTGAAGTCCGCGTTGTCGAAGGCTTCCGGCGGCAGGTAGAACGAGTCGTCGTTCCTGGCAGCGTCGAACGCTTGGCCCATTGCAGTGGCGTTGTCCTGCAAGGCCATCGTCTGGTCTTGTTGTGCCTTCTGCGCCTGATACTGGTTGAGCATCATTTGCTTCTGGTTTCTCATCGATTCGATCATCGGCGGCATCAGGGCGACCATTTGGGGCATCACCGCGTCGAGGCGCTCGATGTCGGGCACCAGATCGTCGAGGTCGTCACTCATGGTGCTGATGCCGTCGAGGGCGTCGAACACCGAACGCAATGCCCAGCAGGCCGGGATATCGAAGCAATGCCTTTCCCAGTAGAAGTAGCTGCGTATAGGTCGGAAGAAGTCGTCGAAATCGGCCATGTGGTCGCGCAACTCCTGCACATCCGCACTGGTCTTCCTCATTTTGGTGGCCATGCTGTGGGTGATCTGGGCCATTTGCTGGGTGATGCTGAGCATCTTTTCCATCGAGTCGATGTTGACCTGCATGTCGTCGGCCTGTTTGAGGGTGTTCTTCAAAACGGTCTGTTGGTAGTCGTTGTTCATCACCTGGCCGGTGCTGTTCATGCTGATGTTGTACGGGATCGACGTATGCTGGATCGGCTTGCCGTCCGGGCGCGTTATGGTCAGCACTTGGGCGATGCCATGAACGCGGACAAGCGCTTTGGCGATTTTGTCGATCACCAGGAAGTCGGCGGGGTTGCGCAGATCGTGATTGGATTCGACCATCAAAAGATCAGGATTCATCTTGGCCTGGGAGAAATGGCGATCGGCGGCGGCATAACCCACGTTGGCCGATACGTCAGCGGGCAGATATATGCGGTCGTCGTAGGTGGTGCGGTAGCCGGGTAGCGTCAAAACGCCGACCAGGGACAACAGGATCGCACAGACCAAGATCGCGCCCGGCCACCGCACGGTCGCCGTACCGATGCGGCGCCATCCCCGCGACCGGCTCGAACGTTTCGGCTCCAGCACCTGCCCGAAGCGACTGGTCACCGCGATCAGCGCCGGACCAAGCGTCAAGGCCGCGGCGACCACAATCGCCATACCGATAGACAAGGGGATCCCCATCGTCTGGAAGTAGGGCAGCCGCGTGAAGCGCAGGCAGAAACTCGCGCCGGCGATGGTCAATCCGGAAGCCAGCACGACGTGCGCCGTGCCGTGAAACATGGTGTAGTAGGCGGCTTCTCGATCTTGGCCGGCCTTACGCGCCTCCTGGTATCGGCCAATCAGGAAGATGGCATAGTCGGTGGCCGCGGCGATCGCCAGTGTCACGACCAGATTGGTCGCGAACGTCGTGAGGCCGAAAACCCCGAAATAGCCCAGAAAAGCCACCAGTCCCCGGGCACCGGACAATTCCAGGACCACCATCGCAAGCACGATGCACACCGTGATGAACGATCGATACACCAGCAGCAGCATCCCGATGATGACGGCGAAGGTGAGCAGCTCGATGACCTCCATGCTCTTATCGCCCGTCGCGTTTTGATCTGCGCTCGTCGCTGCCGGGCCGGTCACATAGGCCTTGACCCCCGTAGGCGCAGGCACGCTGGCGATGACATGGCGGACGGCGTCCACAGATTCGTTGGCGAGCGCTTCTCCTTGGTCGCCGCTGATGTAGACCTGGACGTAGGCGGCCTTGCCGTCGACGCTTTGCGCACCCGCAGCCGTCAGCGAATCACCCCAGAAATCCTGCACGTGCTGGATGTGCTTGGTGTCGCCCCGCAACTCACGCACCACGCGGTCGTAATACTGGTGCGCGTCGGCGCCCAACGGTTTGTCCCCTTCGAACACGATCATCACCGAACTGCTGGTGTCGTATTCGTGGAACACCTTTCCCACCCGCTTGGTGGCGATCAACGACGGCGCATCGTTGGGAGTCATCGACACCGCACGCATCTTCCCGACCGTTTCCAGTTGCGGAACAACGGTATTGAGGATCACCACGATGGCAATCCAGGCAAGGATGATCGGCACCGCCAGGGCGCGGATCATGCGCGGTATACGGGGGTGGGCCGCGTGACGGGCCGCCGGTATGGGCTGGGTCCGGACCTCGTCCGTAGCCGCGGTCACGCCGACTTCACCAAGCAGAACGTTTCGGCATTGAAACCAGTGACCGATCTTTCGTCCTTGACCTCGCGATCGACGGTGATCCGGCAGGCGATCGACTGACCGTCGCCCTGCGCGAGGAGGTTCGGTGTGGCGGCCGGTGCAGTCGTGCGCAACGTCAACGACCACGGCAGCAATACGTCGGGGGCCCGCTGAGGCTTCCCGTCAAGGTCGAGATAGTTGATCACGGCGGTGGCCGCAGAGCCGAACACCTCATACGTCACGACCTTGGGGGTGAAGCGTTCCGCGGTGTCGGAGCCGTTGGGCGCCACCAGGACGGCATTGGAACCAAAGACTGCGCGCAGATTCATCACAGCGACACCGCCGATCGCAACTGCCACCACGATGAGAAATGGAAGCCACACGCGCCGCACGAGTCCGAAGATCGCCGTCATCGTGACGCCCAGCGGTCAGCGAATGAAGCGGCGTCCGCCCCATGCGTCCCGCCCCGCGCCGAGGACTCAATACCGCGGGGGCGCAGAGGGTTTGCGCACGATTCGTCAGCGTGGGGATAGGCGCACACGTGCGGACCTCTCATTGGCGGGCGGTCACCTCCGGCGACGGCCGATGACGGCGTTGCGGTTCTTTCGACAACCTAACCAGATAAGTGGACAAAGTCAATCCACTTATTCTGCGACGGTCGTCATACCAAGGGTCGCCTGTGAATTGATGCGCAGCTCGTCGCCCAAGATGCGCAGCCGCGATCACAAATGGATAATCCGGGCGTTGTTGGACTACCGCGTCAGGGTTCTAGGCGGCGGCCGATCAGCGCTGCTACGCAACCGCGGATAGGTGGCGATCGATCACCAAATCCGTTGTTGACGAGGGCATACGGTCTTCACGTGGCCATCGTCTCCGAAGGGGTATCAGCCCTTCCCGTCACGATCACTCAGACGCTGGATGCATCGCCGCGTCGAGCTGCTCGTCGTCGAGCGCACCAATCGCCAACGGCTGCTGTCCCCTGCGCCGGCGCATGCCCTCGAGGAGCATGGATACATATCGTCGCCACAGCTCCGGCTCAACATGGGCGGCAAACTCGCCGACCGTCCCCGCCATCAGGCCGAGGAACGGCATGTCGGTGGGTGAGACGTCCGCACGCAGATAGCCGTCGTCCTTGGCCCGTTCAACGAGCTTCGAGACCACGGGGGCCATCCGCAATCGCGAGGCCTCCACCCGGTCTCCGCCGTAGGTCTTGCTGAACACGGCTTCCCGCAGCCCCCGGTCGGTCACGGTAAGTTCACACATCTGCTCAACGAACCACACAAATCCGTGCCAGGAGTTCTTGTCTCGCAGTGCCGACTCCGCAAGCGCGGTGAGCTGGTCGATGCCGTCTTCGAAGATTGCCTCGACCAGTTCTTCTTTCGTCGGAAAACGCCGGTAGACAGTACCTACGCCCACGCCTGCGTGGTGTGCAACTTCGTTGAGGGTCGCCTCAAGTCCCCTGGACGCGAAGAGATCTCGGGCAGCCTCGACCACCCGCTGGCGATTGCGCTGAGCATCCTTGCGCAGCGGGCGGCACGGCCAACCATCCACTGACACGTCACCAGTCTAATCTCCCGGTCCGTCGATCGAATCGGGGTCCGGCCAGCGATAAGGCGCCGCGGTTTGCGCGCCACCGGTGACGGCAGGTGGTTCCATGCGCATTCGCCAGCTAATACACGGCTCGCTCGATCGCCGGTACGATGTCGGTGGTTGCGATGGACCCGCCGCGAACTGGCCCAGCGCCCCGTAGACGACGCCCGTCATGATGCGGTGCCGCCGGCGATGTGTCGCCGAGTTGCGATGAGGGTTTACCCGCCAGAAGAACGATGTTGCTGTCCGAACCTCGAGGGTTCCGCGCGAAACCAGCTGCGCGGTAATCACCTTGCGTTAGATCTCGTTGGTCCCCCCACCGACGATCATCAGTGGCGCATCGCGGAAGTCCTCGCAAATTGAAGGTTGGTGTAGCAGAGCTGGTGTGCCACTACGAACCATGCGCGGGCTCACCGACCTGCACATCGAATTCACACCGGCGGACTGACGATCCTTCTTCGCGCCTACGGCTACCCGAGCACCGGCAGCAATAGCCGCGACGACGAGCGCACCGCGTTCAGGCTCGAGGTGCCGACGCTGGCATGCCGGAAGTTCATGATCGCCGGCGTCGACGGGTCCTGATCGTCACTGGTGAGCGTCAGGCGAATGCGGTGGCCCGCCCGGAACCGGCGAGCATTGGGAACCAGCGGGATTCGGTATTCGACGTCCTCTCCCAGCGGTACCGCTTGCGGGTGGCGGCAGGGCAGCACCGGCGCGCCGGGGCGGCTGGCCGCTTCGTCGACCTCGCGCAGGCTGGCGCGCAACCAGCCCGCGGTCACGGCGGTCGTCTCCCCGTCGGGGGCCACGTCGTGCAGCATCGCCATCCAGGCGGTGTCGATCGCCGTCGCCGAGGCCACCAGCCGCAGCTCGATGTCCCCGACCACATCGACGTCCTGGTCCAGCGGCGCGCTGGTCCACACCAACAGCGACGGCGGGTCGATCTCGCTGGCTTTGATGCGGCCCAAGCCGGAGCCCAGCACCATGAATTCGCGACCGCCGGGCTCGCCCTCGTCGGCCCCCAACGTGCCGTCGGCGCGCAGGGCCAGCTCGCAATGCGGGGTCGTTGACGGCGGCCAGGAGTCGGCGGTTCGCCACTCGTCGGCGCCTGGCAGGAAGTAGCGGATCGGCGGCCCTTCGGTGATTCCAGTGTCGCGGCCCTTGAGCCAATGGTCGTACCAGGCCAGTGCCTCGGTGTGCATGCTCTCCCATGGCCAGGTCAGCCCGAACTCGCCAAGCATGCCGATCCGCACATGTGCGTTGTGCGACAGCCCGTTCCAGGTGGTGAACGTCGAGGGCAGGTGCAAAGGCACGTTCTGCCAATCACACCCCAGGTAGACCGGGATATCGATTTTGTCGAGTAGCGGCAACAGGTTTCGCTCCTCCCACCACTCGTCGCGCGTCGGGTGCTTGACCGCCGCCTGATGCCACAGCTCGTCCCACGGGTGGGGATCGTGTGGCAGTCTGAGCAGCTGGCGCAGCATGGTGACTGCCGCCTCGCCGTTCATGGTCTCGAATTTCTTGTGCACGCCCGGACTGTTCAGTACGCGTCGCGCCAAACCGATCGGCTTGCTGCGCCACAGTTTGTCGCTGCGCTCGGAGGTCAGGCCCATCATCGCGAGAAACGGGGTGATGAATGACGAACTCAGTAGTCCGTGGTGGTTGGCGCCCTCGTACAGGTCGCTGGTCACGGCAAGGGGAAAGATCGCTTTGAGGTGAGGCGGCCGCTCGACGGCCGCCTCGAGCTGGGTCATCGCGAAGTAGCTGATGCCGATCATGCCGACGTTTCCGTCGCACCACGGCTGGGTCGCGACCCACTCGACGAGGTCGTGTACATCGCGGCGCTCCTGCGCGTCGAAGAAGTCGAAACAGCCCTCGGAGCCGCAGGTGCCGCGTAGGTTCGCGATCACGTGCACGTAGCCGCGCGGCACCCAGAAGTCCGTCCTGCCGGCCTCGATGAACCCCGCGGGTGCGCCCAGGTCCTGCATCTGCCGCGGATACGGCGAGGCGGCCAGCAACGCGGGGAAGCGGCCCTCGGCGTCGGGCCGGTGAACATCGGCCAAAAGCGTTGCGCCGTCGCGCATCCTGATTGCAGTGTTGATGTCGGTGCGTGACGCGTACTGCGCCTCGCTGAGGTTGCGGTATTGGCGGCCCGTCGTCTGGGGGCCATTGAGCGTGGTCACAGTTTCACGCTACGTTGAGATTAGTCTCAACGCAACATGAGACTTCCGGTATGGTGAGACGGTGGCGAAGCCACCGATCACCCCGGGTCCGCGCGACGAGCGCGGCGTGCTGGCGGCGCGCATCCTGGCCGCTGCCCGCGACGAATTCGCCGAGTGCGGCTGGGACGGCACGGCCATGCGCGCGGTCGCCCGGACCGCGGACGTCGACCCGGCCCTCATCTATCACTACTTCGGCTCCAAGGAGGGCCTGCTCGACGCGGCCACCACGCCGCCACAGAAGTGGCTCGACGCGGTGGCGGCGACCTGGGCGACACCCAAGGCCGACTTGGGCCGGCAATTGATCCGGACCGTGCTGGACTCCTGGGCCGATGAGGAGGTGGGTCCGGTCCTGCGGGCGATCGTGCTGACCGCCGCCCATGAAGACAAGACCCGAGCGAAACTGAGGCTGATTGTGGAGCGTGGCCTCATCGGCGGTTCCAGCCTAGGGGCCAACGAGGAGGAACGACTGCGGCGCAGCGGTCTGATCGCCACCCAGCTGATCGGCTTCGCGTTGTTGCGCTACGTCTGGAAGATCGAGCCGATCGCTTCGATGCCCGACGACGAGGTGGTGGCGGCGATGGCCCCGAACCTGCAGCGCTATGTCGAGGGCGACATTGGCTAGCAGATAACGCAAGTCGGCGCGGCCAACCGCGACAATGGCCGGATGCGTGTTTTGCGCCGGGTCCTTACGCCTGTGGCCGTCGCGGGTCTGGTCGCGGCCTGCGGGGCCGGGAGCGCCCAGGCCGGTCCCGATGTCCCGCCGGTGAGCGATGCGGCGCGTGCGGCCGGGTTCGTCGACGTCCGCAGCGTCGTCCCCGACGCCGTCATCGATCTGCGCTACGCGACGACCAACAACTTCACGCGCACGCAGCTGTACCCGTCCGACGCCCGCTGCCTCGTGCATCAATCGATGGCTCCGGGGCTGGCCGCGGCGGCGACCGCGCTGCGTCCGCAGGGGCACCTCCTGGTGTTCTGGGACTGCTACCGGCCGCACGATGTGCAGGTCAAGATGTTCAACGTCGTCCCGAACCCGGCGTGGGTCGCGCGCCCCGGCCAGTATGCGCGCAGCCACGAGTCGGGGCGCTCGGTGGACGTGACGTTCACAACGACGCAGCAGCCGTGCGCGTCCGGCCAGCATGCCGACGGCCTCTGCCTGGCCGACATGGGGACCGACTTCGACGACTTCTCCCCGCGCGCAACCGCTTTCGCAACCCAGGGCGTCAGCGCCGACGCGCAGGCCAATCGTGCGGCGCTACGGAACGCGATGAAGTACGGCGGCCTGGCCCCGTACTCCGGGGAGTGGTGGCATTTCGACGGCTCCGGCGCCGCGGTCGACCGGCCGATCCTCGACGTGCCGGTCGATTAATCTCATATAACGAGACAATAGTTTCAAGATATGAGCGAGTCGGTAGGCTTCGGGCATGACCGACGAACGCGGGCCCACCTACACCCACGGACACCACGGGTCGGTGCTCCGGAGTCACCGGCGACGCACCGCGGAGGATTCCGCGGCATACCTGTTGCCCCACCTGAAGTCCGGCACATCGCTCCTTGACATCGGTTGCGGACCCGGGACGATCACCGCCGACCTCGCCGCCCGCGTCGCACCGGGACCGGTAACCGCCGTCGACCGGTCGGCCGACGTGCTCGGCGTGGCCCGCGCGGAGGCCGAGCAGCGTGGCCTTTCGAACGTCTCGTTCGCCACCGCCGACGTGCATCGGCTCGACTTTCCCGACGGCGCATTCGATGTCGTGCACGCGCACCAAGTGCTCCAGCACGTCGCCGACCCGGTGGGCGCGCTGCGCGAGATGAGGCGGGTGTGCGCACCGGGCGGCGTGGTGGCGGCCCGGGACGCCGACTATGCCGGCTTCATCTGGTTCCCGCAGTTGTCGGCGCTGGATCTATGGCGCGACCTCTACCGGCGGGCCGCTCGCGCCAACCGCGGCGAACCCGATGCGGGACGGCGGTTGCTGTCCTGGGCCCAGCAGGCGGGTTTCACCGACGTCACCCCCACGGGCAGCGTGTGGTGCTACGCGACGCCGGAGGCCCGCCAATGGTGGGGCGGCATGTGGTCCGACCGAATCCTGCACTCGCGGATCGCGCGCGACCTGCTGGATTCGGGGCTGGCGACGGCCGCCCAACTCGAGGAGATCTCCGCGGCGTGGCGCGCCTGGGCGGCCGCGCCGGACGGCTGGATCGCCATCCCACACGGCGAAATCGTCTGCTGGGCCTAGGCGACCGGGGCCGATCGGGGCCGGCGCACTCGTGTTTTGCCTGATCAGCCATGCGGTATTGGCATTCTCTTTTTTTGCAAGTACGTTATTCAACGATGGATAACGAGGCCCAGACACCATCCGGCATTCCGCTTGCGCCGGTCTATGGCCCCGGGGATATCGCGGCGCCGCCGCCACCACCCGGGGAGTTCCCCTTCACCCGAGGTAACTTCGCGTCCGGCTACCGCGGCAAGCTGTGGACGTTTCGCCAGTATTCGGGCTTCGGCACCGCCGAGGAGTCCAACCGTCGTTACCGCTACCTGCTCGAGCAGGGCGGGACCGGGCTGTCGGTGGCGCTCGACCTACCGACTCAGTGCGGCTACGACTCCGATGACCCCGAGTTCGGCGAAGAGGTCGGCCGGGTCGGCGTCGCGGTCGACACCCTGGCCGACTTCGAGATCCTGTTCGACGGCATCCCGTTGGACAAGCTCAGCACGAGCATGACGATCAACGGGACGGCGGCGATCCTGCTGGCGTTCTACGTTGCCGCCGCCGAGAAAAAGGGGATACCGCGGGCGAAGCTGACCGGCACCATCCAGAACGACATCCTCAAGGAGTACGCGTCGCGCGGCACGTGGATCTGGCCGCCGGAGCCCTCGCTGCGGTTGATCGCCGACACCATCGAGTTCTGCGCGGCCGAGGTTCCGCGGTTCAACGCGATCTCGGTGGCGGGCGCCCATTTTCGCGACGCCGGGGCCAACGCGGTACAGGAGATGGCATTCACCCTGGCCGACGGGGTGACCTACTGCGACACCGTGGTGGAACGCGGCCGAATGACCATCGACCAGTTCGCGCCGCAGATCTCGTTCTTCTTCTACACCCACGGCGATTTCTTCGAGGAGATCGCCAAGTACCGTGCGGGGCGGCGCCGTTGGGCGACGATCGTGCGCGAGCGCTATGGGGCGACGACGGACAAGGCATCGATGTTCCGCTTCGGTTGTGTCTGCGGGGGTGCGTCGCTGTACGCGCCGCAGGCACACAACAACGTCGTTCGGGTGGCCTACGAGGCGATGGCGGCGGTGTTGGGCGGTGTGCAGTCGATGTTCACCGCGGCCTGGGACGAGCCGTTCGCCCTGCCGACCGAGGAATCGACCACGCTGGCGCTGCGCACCCAACAGATCCTGGCGTACGAGACCGGCGTCGCCGGCGTCGCCGACCCGCTGGGTGGCTCCTACTTCGTCGAGGCCCTCACCGACGCCACCGAGGTCCGCATCATCGAGATCATGGATGACCTGGACCGGCACGGCGGCATGGTGCACGCGATCGAGGACGGCTACCTGCAGGGCCTGATCGCCGACGAGGCGTACCGGGTGCACCAGGACATCGAGGCGGGCGCCCGGCCCGTCGTCGGGGTCAACCGGTTCGTGACCGACGAACCGGAGCCGGATGTCGTGACCTACGAACTGGACGCCGAAGGACGCGATCTCCAGCTCAAGCGACTCTTCAAGGTGAAGTCCGAAAGGGATTCGGCGGCAGTCGAATCCAGTCTTGCGGCGCTCTCGCGTGCTGCCGAAGGAGACGACAATCTGATGCACAAGCTGATCGACTGCGCCAACGCGTACTGCACGGTCGGCGAAATGGTCGCCGCGCTCAAGGCGGTGTGGGGCGAGTTCCAGCAACCGGTGGTGTTCTAGTGGCCGCCCGGATTCTCGTCGCCAAGCCCGGCCTGGACGGGCACGACCGAGGCGCCAAGATCGTCGCCCGCACGCTGCGCGATGCCGGATTCGAGGTAATCTACACCGGCATCCGGCAGCGCATCGAGGACATCGCGTCGATCGCGGTCCAGGAGGACGTGGCGGTCGTCGGCCTGAGCATCCTGTCCGGTGCCCACCTGGCGCTGACCGCTCGCACCATCGAAGCGTTGCGGGCCGCCGACGCCGCGGACATCGCCGTCGTGGTGGGCGGAACCATCCCGCACGCCGACGTGCCCAAGCTGCTGTCCGCCGGCGCCGCCGCGGTATTCCCCACCGGAACACCGCTGGACGACTTGGTGTGCGAAATCCGTGCGCTCACCGGCGCCCCCGAACCCGTTGCAGAAAAAGAGGAACAGTGCGCGTCGGAGTGATGGTCGGCGCCGAGCGCGGCGATATGGCCCGCAAGGTGAACAAGCTGGCCGCCGATATCGAATGGGCCGAATCCGCGGGCCTGGATACCGCATGGATGCCGCAGGTGCCCGACGACTTCGACTGCCTGACGATGGTGTCGCTGATGGCCGCGCACAGCTCACGCATCGAGCTGGGCACCGCGGTGGTGCCGCTGCAGGCCCAGCATCCCATCGCCCTTGCCCGCCAAGCCCTTTCGACGCACGCGGTGTCCGCAGGCCGGCTGGCGCTGGGGGTAGGGCCGTCGCACCACTGGATCATCCGGGACATGCTCGGCCTCCCGTATGACAAGCCGGCCGCGTACACCCGCGACTACCTGCAGGTGCTCAACGCGGCCATCGCCGGCCCGGGACCGGTTGACGTCGAGAACGATTCGTTCACGGTGCACAACCCGTTGGCGATCGGGGCCGACACCCCGATGCCGGTGCTGGTCGCCGCGCTGGGGCCGGTGATGTTGCAGATCGCCGGCGAATTCGCCGACGGCACAGTGTTGTGGATGGCCGACGAGCGCGCGATCGGTGACCACATCGCGCCGAAGATCACCAAGGCCGCCGCAGATGCCGGACGGCCCGCACCGCGGATCGTCGCGGGTATCCCGGTATGCCTGTGCGCACCGGCGCAAGTCGTCGAGGCCAAGGAGCGGGCCAACCGCATCCTGGGCGAGGCTGAGGTGTCACCCAACTACCAGCGCCTGCTCGAACGCGGCGATGCCCGCGACGTCGGCGATCTCTGTGCGGCCGGCGACTCGGAGGCCATCCTGGCCCGGATGCGCCGGTTCGCCGATGCCGGCGTGACGGATCTGTCGGTGCGGCTGCTGCCGATCGGTGACAATCGCGACGAGCTGGTCGCCTCCAAACGTCGCACCCGCGAGATGATCGCCTCGCTCGCAACGGAATTGCGGTGACGTCTGCAGGGCCGCTCGCCGGGATCCGCATCCTCGAGGTTGGCACCATGCTGGCAGGCCCGTACGCGACCATGCTGCTCGCCGACCTCGGCGCCGAGGTCACCAAGATCGAGCCGCGGGGCGGCGAGATCTCGCGCGGGGTCGGGGCCACCTACTTCGCCAGCCTCAACCGCAACAAGTCGAGCGTCTGTCTGGACCTGAACTCCGACGCGGGGCGGCGGCGCCTGGGCGGGCTGGTCGCGGAATCCCATGCGCTGCTGGTGAACCTCAAGCCGTCGGCCATCCGTCGGCTGGGGCTGACCTACGAGCAGCTGCGAGGGCACAACGAGCGGATCGTCTGCGTGGCGATCACCGGGTTCGGTCTGCACGGCGGCGACGATCCGGCCTTCGACTACGTCGTCCAGGCGGGTTTCGGGATCGCCGCGTTGACCGGTGACCCGGACGGACCGCCGACCCTGCCGGGTTACTCCTCGGCCGACAACTCGACCGGGATGTGCGCGGCCCTAGGGCTTTTGGCCAAGATCATTTCCGGCACCGGTGGGCAAGTGGACGTGTCGCTGCGCGACGTCATGCTGTCGCAATTGAATTATCACGCGTCGGCATACCTCAACGGCGGCGTCGAGCCGCAGCGGCACCCCCATGGTGCGCATTCGTATTACGTTCCGGCCCAGCTCTTCCCGACGGCCGACGGGTATCTGGCGCTGTTCATCACGCACGACGGCTTCTGGAAATCGTTCGCCAGCGAGGCGGGTATCGGCGGCTTCGAGACGATGGCCGAACGAGTGGCCCGCCGCGAAGAAGTGCTGGCGGTGGTCTCGGCGATGTTGGCGACCGACACCGCCGCCGGGTGGGAAGGCCGACTGCGGCCACTCGGGGTGCCGGCGGCAGCGGTCAGGACGCTGCCCGAGGCGCTCGAAGCGACCCCCGAGGCCGTCATCACCGCGGGCGATTTCCGCCTGGTCGGCAGTCCCATCCACGTAGCGGGTTACCGGCCCGAATACCGGCCCCCGCCCGAGCTTCCCGAGGGCTAGCTGCGGTCGCCGCCGAACGTGAAAATAGTTTCACGCCCGGGCGCGACCGTGAAGTTGGCTTCGCGCTCGGGCTCAGGCGCGCGGTCCCGTGAGGTGTGCCTCGGCGAGCTTGCGGAACGCCGCCACCAACCGGCTGCGGTCCCCGGCGCGCGTCGCCAGAACCACATGGCAAGGGTCGACGCCCTTCAGCGGCACCGTGGTGATGTCCGGCCGCAGGCTGTTGCCGTGAAAACCCGCCGTGATGGCCACGGCCTGTCCCGAGGCGATGAGTTCGAACTTGTCCTCGAGCGCGTCGATGAACGGACCGTCGGGCGCCCGGCGGCCGTCGGGTCGGGGGTCGATGCGCCAATAGGCGCTCCACGCCGGGTCCGAGTTGCGCACGCGGGGCATCGGCTCGTCGGCGATGTCGTCGAGTGTCACGAAATCCCGACCCGCTAGGCGGTGGTCAACGGGGATCGCCAGCACCCGCGGCTCGTCGTACAGGACCGTCACGTGCAGCCCGTCGGTCGGGAACGGTAGCCGGGTCACCACCGCGTCCACCCGATGCCCGAGCAACGCGTCCAGGGCGTGACCCCAATCCAGGTGCGAGACGTGCACTTCGGCGTCGGGGTGTTCGCGGCGCATCTCGCGTACCGCGGGGGTGACGATCATCCCGGTCGTGTATCCGATCGCAATTCGGCTCGGCTGGGCGGCGGCCCGGGCCTGGGCGGCGGCTTGCGTGGCCGAACGCAGTAGGGCCTTGGCCCGCGGCAGGAACACCTCCCCGGCCTCCGTCAGCCTGGTGCCTTGCGGCGTGCGATCCAGCAGTCGAGCGCCCACCTGTTGCTCGAGCCGGCGGATCTGCCGGCTCAGCGACGGCTGCGCTACCCGCAGCGCGGTCGCGGCCCGGCCGAAGTGTCGATGTTCGGCCACCACGACGAAGTATCCGACCAGCCGCAGATCGAGGTCGATCACGGGCAATACCGATTCGGCCATGCGAGCAGTGTAACGGCGGCGGCAGCCGCGCCGCGCTGTAAGCCGGCAGTGACATGCGGTGATGTCGATTTGGTATCACGTCATATGAAACGGGTCTTGGACAGCCGGCCCGCCCGGTCAGTTGACTGGAATCCGCGAACATGGAACAGCGAAAGGGACTTTCATGCATGTCTTTGTGACGGGCGCGAGCGGGCACATCGGTTCGGCCGTCGTCGACGAACTCCTGCAAGCCGGGCATCACGTCACCGGCCTGGCCCGCTCCGACGAGTCGGCCGCCGCGCTGGACACGAAGGGCGTCAGGGTGCACCGCGGCGACCTCGACGACCTCGACGGTTTGCGGTCCGCCGCCGCGGCGTCCGACGGCGTCATCCACCTGGCCTTCAAACACGACTTCGACGACTTCCTGGGTGCCGCCGAGGCGGACCTGCGCGCCGTGCAGGCCATCGGGGAGGTGCTCGTCGGCTCGGACCGCCCATTCGTCAGCACCTCGGGCACCTTGCTTCTTTCGCTGCTGGGGCAGGGCGGGCCTGCAACGGAACAGGACACGCTGCCCGGCGGGCCGCGGGTCGACTCGGAGAACGCGGTGATCGCGCTGGCCGAACGCGGGGTGCGGTCCTCGGTGATCCGGCTGTCCCCGATCGTGCACAGCGACCTCGACCACCACGGCTTCACGAATCACCTCATCAGCACCGCCCGCGGCACCGGAAAGTCCGCGTACATCGGCGACGGGGCCAACCGCTGGCCCGGGGTCCACACGCTCGACGCCGCCCACCTGTACCGCCTGGCGCTCGAAAAAGCGCCCCCGGGAACGCGTTTGCACGGCGTAGCCGACGAAGGCGTGCCGTTCCGCGACATCGCCGCCGTCATCGGCCGCCACCTGGATGTGCCGACGGTCAGTATTCCCGCGGAAGAAGCCGGTCATTTCGGCTTCCTTGCCCTCTTCGCGGCGCTGGACAATCCGACGTCGAGTGCGCTGACGCAGAAAGTGGTGGACTGGCAGCCCGAGGGGCCGGGACTGCTCGAGGATCTCGACGCCGGCCACTACTTCGGCGAGTGAGCGACGCCGTGGCTGATTCGGTCGTCGACGCGGCACGAAAGGTGTTGGGACCGGTGGGCGTGTGCCTGCCGGTCTCGTTCACGAGCTCACCGCCCATCCATCTGCAACGTGAGGCGGTGGGCCGGCTAGAACGGGCCGGATACCGCACCGTATGGACCAACGAGGTCATCGGGAAGGACGCCCTGGTACAACTCGCCCTGCTGCTGAGCGGCAGCGAGCGAACGATGTTCGGCACTTGCATCGCCAACATCTGGGCGCGGCCGGCTCAGACCATGCATGCCGCGGCCGCCCAACTGGCGCAGGCCTATCCGGGCCGAATCGTGCTCGGACTCGGGGTGGGTTACCCGGAGCAGGCCGTCAGCGTCGGTCAGGAGTTCGGCAGTCCGCTGGCCACGATGCGCGACTACCTCGACCGGATGAATAGCGCCACCTGGCCCCCGGCGCCCGATGCGGCGTACGCCCGGATCATCGCCGCGAACGGACCCAAGATGCTCGCGCTGGCGGGCGAGCTCGCCGATGGGGCCTTTCCCGCCGGTCTGCCGACGGAGTTCACGGCCCGGGCCCGGCGCACACTCGGATCAGACAAGCTCTTGGTCGTCGGGCTGTCAGTCGTCCGCGACATCCAGGGCGCGCGGGACGCGGTGTCGGGCCGGCTCGCCGTGCCGTCCTATGCGGCCAGGCTCGCAGAGTTGGGCTACTCGGCCCGTGACATCGACGAGGTGAGCGATCGGCTGGTCAACGCGCTTGTGACTCACGGTGATCCGGCCCGCATCGCTGCCAAAGCCCAGGAGCACTTGGCCGCCGGCGCGGACCACGTCACGCTGCTGCCGCCCATTGGCGGTGACTTCGCCGAGGGCATGGCGCAACTCGAAGAGGTTGGCCCGGCGCTGGCCCAATGAACCGCGCTAGCCTAGCCCGGCCAGTTGCCTCTCCTGGTAGAGCCGCGCCCATTCGGCGCGGGACCGGATCGACACGTCCACGTCAACGGCGTTCGCGCGCAACGCTTTCACGGTCGCCGTTTCGCGCGGCGTCCGCGCGAACGGATCCCAGCCGAAGAACCGGCAGGCGTTGCCCCAGGTGATCTTGTCGATGTCGGAGTCGTCGGCACCGGCGGCGTTCAGCTCGGCCAGCACCCGCTCGGGCGCGTCCGGCCAGAAGCAGTCCGAGTGCGGATAGTCGCATTCCCAGGCGATGATGTCGATGCCGATCTCGTGCCGCAGCTTCAACGACGTCTTGTCGGTGACGTAGCAGGCCAGGGAGTGTTCGCGGAAGACCTCGCTGGGCAGCTTGTCGCCGAAGTCGCGGCGCAGCCACTTCTGGTTGGTGTAGTGGCGGTCGCTGCGGTCCAAATAGAACGGGATCCAGCCGATGCCGCCTTCGGAGAACGCGAACTTCAGGTCGGGGTAGCCGCGCATGGCGGGACCCCACAGCAGATCCTGCGCGCACATCGCCGAGACCTGGGTGGCCAGGATGATCAGGTTGTCGATCGGCGCGTCCGGTGCCATGCTGATCGCCCCGAACCCGGTGCCGATGTGCAGGCACATCACCACGTTCTGCTCGGAGAGCGTGCGGAAGACCGCGCCCCAGTAGTCCTCGTCGTGGTAGCTCGGAAGCCCTTCCAGGTGAGGCAATTCCGGCATCGTGACCGCCCGGCAGCCCTTGGCCGCCACCCGGCGGATCTCGGCGCACATGGCCTCTGGATTCCAGGTCGGCAGGATCGCGATCGGAATGAAGCGATCCGGGTAGGAGCCGGCCCACTCGTCGATGTGCCAGTCGTTGTAGGCCGACACCATGACCAACGTCGCTTCCTCGCGGTGCATGTTGAGGTGACGCGCGGAGAAGCCGGTGAAGGTGGGGAAGCACATCGACGCCAGGATGCCGTTGCGGTTCATGTCGCGAACGCGTTCATGGACGTCGTAGACGCCGGGACGCATCTCCGCGAAACCCGCTGGGTCGCGGCCCCATTCCTCGGCCGGCCACGACACCACGGCGTTGAGCCCGCTCACGCCCTGCGGCCTGCCCTGGTACATCCACTGGTCGACGCCCTTCTCGTCGACCACGACGATCGGGGCCTCGTCCCGGTATTTGGCCGGCACGTGGCGCAGGAACATGTCCGGCGGCTCGACCACGTGGTCGTCGATGCTCACCAGGATCAGGTCGTCGACATCCATGATTCAGCGGCTCCGGTCGCTAGTCGTCTCGAGCACTCGGGGGACGGGCGCAGGATCCAACAGCAACGCATCGGACATGGTGAGCTGGCCGGCATTGGCGATCATGTTGTCCAAGACGGCCTGCAGGTCGTCGCCCTCCAGCTCGTAGATGGCGACATAGGGGCCGTTCCCGTCGACCGGACGAAACCGGCGTGCCGCGACGATTCCGGTGAGCGTCAGAAGCTCGGGTATGTGTATCTGGTCGTACCAGGTGTTGTACTCGTCCTCGCGGTCCGGGGAACTGGGCCGACTCTCGACGTACATGATGCCCTTGGCCATCGCCGCCACCTCTCTTCGGGCCGCTACTCGTAGCGCACCGTGACCGAATCGGTGTCCGGCACGCCCTGGCACGTCAGAATGTAGCCCTCGGCGACCTCGTCGTCGTCGAGAGCGTCGTTGACCCGCATGGTCGCGCGGCCCTCTTCGAGCTTGGCCATGCACGTGCCGCAGTTGCCCGCCTCGCAACTGAACGGCGGCTCCAGGCCGGCGCGCCGCGCGCTCTGCAGCAGCGTCTCGCCGGGGACCAGCGGCACCGAGACCTTCTTACGGTCCAGGTGGATGGTCACCGTCCCCGCCCCGGAGCCGTTTGACGGATCGGTCACCCGTGGGGTCTCCTCGATGCTTCGGGTGACCGTCATTCGTCACCACCCTCCCGTACTTGCATTCTTCACTATAGAGAATACTATTCTCACAGATCGATAGGATCTTCTCAAGCGTGCGCGGATGTCAGGTCGGCCCGGCCTGTCAGGGAAGGACGGGACGTGACCGAGCCGGCTGCGGTCGTGTTCGAGGACCGGCGATTCGGCCCGGCTCAGCTCGACGCGTTGGCCGACGGCTGGGCCGCCACCCTGGCAAAAAGCGGTGTCGCCCCGGGCCAGCGGGTCGCGGTGATGGCGTCGAACCGGCCGGAATTCGTCGCCGCCGTGCTGGGCATCTGGAGGCTGGCGGCAACGGCGGTACTCCTCAGCCCGGCATGGAAGCGCGACGAGGTCAACCACGCGCTCGCGCTGACCGACCCCGCCCACGCCGTGGGGGACCACCCGGTGCTGGCCGCCGCGATGCCGATGCGGCACCTCGACGAGCCGGTGGCATCCGGGGAGCCGTTGTCCGGGACGCCGCCGCCTCGGTCCGACGCGGTGCTGGTGTTCAGTTCCGGCACCACCGGGCTGCCGAAGGCCGTCCGGCACACCCACGCGGCGCTCGACGAGGCCGTGCGGCACTGGCGCGAGGCGCTGCGACTGACGCCGCGCGATCGGATTCAAGTCGCCACTCCGCCGTCGCACATCCTCGGGCTGCTCAACATCCTCACCGCGCTGCGCACCGGCGCGTGGCTCCGGCTGCATCCCCGATTCGACATCGACCGGATGCTGCATCACATCCAAACCGACCGCATCACAGTGGAAATGGCGGTCGCGCCCATCGCGCTGGCGATCGCCTCGCATCCCGCGCTCGAGTCGTACGACCTGTCCTCCCTGCGCTACATCATGTGGGGGGCCACTCCGGTCAGCACCGAGGTTGCGCAGACGGTGACCCGGCGCACCGGCGTCGGCTGGGTCCCGGCCTACGGAACCACGGAACTGCCTGTCATCGCCTGCAATCCGATCGAGGGCGCGCGGCTGGACGCCGTCGGGCGTCCCGTGCCGGGCGTGGACGTGCGGGTGGTCTCACTGGAGACGGGCGAGCCGGCCTGCCCGGGGGAGGTCGGCGAGATCCAGGCCCGGTCTTCGTCGCTGATGGCCGGTTACCTGCCGGCCGAGGCGACCGCCGAGGTGATCCACGACGGGTGGTACCGGACCGGCGACGTCGGCTGGCTCGACGCCGGCGGCTGGCTGCGAATCACCGACCGCCTCAAAGAGATGATCAAAGTGCGCGGTTTCCAGGTCGCGCCCGCCGAAATCGAGACGGTGCTGCACGGTCATCCGGCCGTCAAGGACTGCGCGGTGTTCGGCGTGCCCGACGGCGTCAACGGCGAAGCGGTGGTCGCCGCGGTAGCGACCTGCGCACCCGTCGACGCCGGCGAGCTCACCGCCCGGGTCGATCAGCGACTGGCCTCCTACAAACACCTGAGCCGCGTCGTGTTCGTGCCCGATATTCCCCGCCTGCCCTCGGGCAAGGTGCTGCGCCGAGTTCTCAAGGAGCGCTATGGATGTACGTCTGACAGCTGAACAGCAGCAACTGTGCGACGCCGCCGCCAAGCTCGCCGACGACCTCGGGCCCTCGGCGGTCCAGGACCTCGACGACCGGGGCCGAATTGCCCGTCTGGACAAGCAGGTGGCGGCGACGGGCTGGCGGTCGTTGCGCTCCGACGGGGCGTCGGGGGTCGAAGTGGCCATCGTCGCAGAGGAATTCGGACGCCGACTGGTGGACGCCCCGTTTCTGGGTCCGGCGCTCGCCGACGACCTGACCCGCCGCGTCGGCGCCTCGGGCGCGGGCGCGACGGTCGCGGTCGACGGCCGCGCCGTCGACGCGCGGGGCGCCCAGCGGGCGCTGAGCCACGCTGGAGGCAAGGTATTGGCCGCCGACGTGCTGGACTCGAGGGTCGGCGTGGATTTGACCCGCACGGATGCGGACATCGCGGGAACGCCGGTGGCGCTGGGTGACGTGTCCGCCGACGTCGCGGCGCGGTGGCTGGCGCTCGCACTGGTCACCACGACGGCGGACCTGGTGGGGATCGCCAGGGGAGCGCACGCCGTCGCCTGCGACTACGCCAAGATCCGCGAGCAGTACGGCAAGCCGATCGGGTCCTACCAAGCCATCGCCCACCTGCTCGCCGAAAGCCTTGCGCTGATTGAAGGTTCGATCAGCGTATCGCGGCATGCCGCCTGGGCGGTCGACGAACTGCCCGCCGCCGAGGCCATCCGCGCCGCGCAGGTCGCGAAGGTCTACTGCGCGCGCGCCACCCGCACCGTCTGCGAGACGGCCATTCAGGTGCACGGCGGCATCGGCAACACCTGGGACTGCTTGGCGCACGTCTACCTGCGGCGCGCCCTGATATCGACCGAGCTGTGGCCCGTCGCGCTGAAGGAGATCGACCTTGGATTTTCGTGACTCACCGGAGGAAGCCGCCTTCCGGAAGCGGCTGTCGTCCTGGCTTTCCGTGCACGCCGCAGAGTTCGCCGGATCCGGCGACGAATATTGGGGCCGCCAGGCGGGATGGCACCAAGCCCTGTACCGGGAGGGATTCTTCGGGCTGTCGTTTCCCCGCGAATACGGCGGACAGGAGCTGCCGCCGGTGTATGACGTCATCGTCGACGAGGAACTCGCCCGAGCCGGCGCCCCGCCGCGCCCCAGCGTGGGCTACCTGATCTATGGGATCGGGCGGCACGCCAACGACGAAGTGCGGCAACGGTTCCTGCCCGGCATCATCAACGGCACCGAACGATGGTGTCAGGGCTTCAGTGAGCCCGGCGCCGGCTCCGATCTGGCCTCGCTGACCACCACCGCCCGCCTCGAGGGCGACACCTATGTGGTCAACGGGCACAAGATCTGGACCAGTTACTCCGATGTCGCGGACTGGTGCCTGTTGCTGGCGCGCACCGACCCCGAAGCCAAACGCCACCGCGGCCTGTCGGCGTTCGTGCTGGAGATGAAACAGCCCGGCGTGCAACAGCGCCCGCTTCGGATGATCAACGGGGTGACCAACGAGTTCGGTCAGGTGTTCTTCGACGACGCGAAGATACCGGCCGACCGGATGGTCGGCGCGCCCGGTGACGGCTGGGCGGTCGCCATGACCGTGGTCGGGCACGAGCGCGAACCCGCCACGCTCGGCTACGCGGCCCGATACGGCAAGTTGGTGCGAAACCTCTACGCCCGCAACAGAAATTCTGGGGGTCCGGTTCCCGAAGAGCTCGCGTGGGCGGCGGTCCAGTCGGAGATGTTGACCCACCACGTGCGGCGGCGGCTGTCCGAACAGCTCGACGGCGTCTCGCACGGGCCCGAAGGGTCACTCGACAAGCTGCTGATGACCTGGGTTGAGCAATCCGTCGGACACGCCGCACTGGCGGTCACCGGAACCGGCGATCCGGACCTGCTCAGCGCCTACCTGTACAGCCGCGCGCAGAGCGTGATGGGTGGGACATCGCAGATACAAAAGAACATCATCGCTTCGCGCATCTTGGGATTGTCGGAGTGATCGCGAAGGCGGGCGGAGCCCGGGTGAAGCGGGTCACGACCGTAGAAGGAGTGATCGCGAAGGCGGGCGGAGCCCGGGTGAAGCGGGTCACGACCGTAGAAGGAGTGATCGCGAAGGCGGGCGGAGCCCGGGTGAAGCGGGTCACGACCATAGAAGGAGTCTGACGTGTACGACATGCCTGCCGAAATCGACGTCCAAGCCGACGGACCGCTGCGGATCATCACCTTGAACCGGCCGGAGTCGCTCAACTCGGTCAACGACGACCTGCACGTCGGGCTCGCGCGGCTGTGGCAGCGGTTGACCGACGACCCGACGGCCCGCGCCGCGGTGATCACGGGCGCCGGCAGGGCGTTTTCGGCCGGCGGCGATTTCTCATACCTCAAGGAACTGTCGGCCAACGCCGATCTGCGCGCCAAGACCATCCGGGACGGGCGCGAGATCGTCCTCGGCATGGCGCGCTGCCGAATCCCCGTGGTGGCCGCGGTGAACGGGCCGGCCGTCGGGCTGGGCTGCAGCCTGGTGGCGCTGAGCGACATCGTCTACATCGCCGAGGAGGCCTACCTCGCCGACCCGCACGTGCAGGTGGGGTTGGTGGCCGCCGACGGCGGCCCGTTGACCTGGCCGCTGCACATCAGCCTGCTGCTGGCCAAGGAGTTCGCGTTGACCGGCACCCGCATCAGCGCCCAGCGCGCCGTCGAGCTGGGGCTGGCCAACCATGTGGCCTCCGACCCGCTGGCGGACGCAATCGCTTGTGCCAAAAAGATTTTGGAGCTGCCCCAGCAAGCGGTCGAAAGCACCAAGCGGGTGCTCAACATTCACCTGGAGCGGGCGGTGCTGGCCAGCCTCGACTATGCCCTCTCGGCCGAGCAGCAGTCGTTCACGACCGAAGACTTCCGGTCGATCGTCACCAAGCTGGCGGCCGGCAAGAACTGACTGACCCGGGCGCTTCCCAGCTCCGGGGTCGCGTACCGCTCGCGAGCGTAACGCCACTGCGACTTTGCAGCCGATTATTCGCAGTCCCGTTACGCTCGCGGGCCAGCCGGCGTTTCGACGCGGGCGCTTCCCAACCCGCACTCAGTCGTGCAACCGCAGGAACTCACGCATCACCCGGTCGAACTTTCCCGGCTCCTCGATGAAGGGCATGTGGGCGGTCGACTCGAACAGCTCGAACCGCGAGCCGGCTATGCGCTGGTGCATGTCCCACATGTGTTCGGGCACGCATTCGTCGAACCGGCCGGCCAGGATGAGGGTGGGCAGCCGGATTTCTGCTAACCGCTCGAACACGTCCCAGTCGCGGATGGTCCCAACGATGCGAAAGTCACTCGGTCCGAACATCGTCTCGAAGATCTCGGTGCCCATCTCGGCGAAGGCCGCCAACAGCTCTGGCGGCCAGGGACGCAGCCGGCAGAGGTAGGTCTCGTTCCAGGTGCGGATCGCGTCCTGGTACTCGGCCGCGTACGTCGTGCCCGCGGCCTCATGTCGTTCGATGGCCAATTGGGTGGCCGGGTCCAACTCGGACTTGAGCCGGGCCACCATCTGCGCGAACTGCGGGATGGACGCGATGCTGTTCGAGATGGTGAGGCTGCTGGCGGCGGCGGACGGCACGTCGAGCGCGTACTGCTGCGCCAGCATCCCGCCCCACGAATTGCCGAAGATGTGAAAGCGGTTGAGTCCCAGTCCCGTCACCACGGCGTGCATTTCGGCCACCGATCGTTGCATGGTCCACAACTCGCGGTTGGACGGGCGGTCGGATTTGCCGCAGCCGAGCTGATCCCAGTAGATGACTTCTCGCTCGTCGGCCAGCCGTTCCAGCGAACGCAAGTAGCTATGGGGCAGACCGGGCCCCCCGTGAACCACCAGCAGGGGAAGACCCGCGCCGCCGCCGGCCCGTTCGAACCACACGTTGCCGCCCGGAGCCGCGATCATTCCCTCCACTCCGACGACGCCTCCTCGGTTGGTGAGCAGACGCGAGTCGCAGCCTGCGATGCCGGTATATGCGATTGTGCCGCTGCTCGCGAGGGCACCGCTCCTTGCAACGCTGACTCTCAGAATGAGAGAATAGTGTTCTCATGTGTCCCGGGGGTCGTCGAGCGCCCGCGACGCGCTCGCCGAACTGGAGAAGACCGTGCCCGAAGCCGTCATCGTGTCCGCCCTGCGCACCCCCATTGGCACCGCACGGAAGGGCACGTTGCGCGACACCAGTGCCTTCGACCTCGCGCACCACGTGGTCTCCGAGACGGCGAAGGACCTGGACCCCACGCAAGTCGACGACGTGATCCTCGGCGAAGGGCTCTACGGCGGCGGCGTGATCGCACGCCACGCCGCCGTCACGACCGGCATGACCCAGGTACCCGGCCTGGCCAACAACCGCCACTGCGCGGCCGGCCAGGCGGCGGTGCAGAGTGCGGCGGCGAGCGTTCGCGCCGGGATGGACCGGCTTGTCATCGCCGGCGGCGTGAACTCCGCCTCCACGTCCCCGCGGTCGCGGATGCAGGTGGACGGCGACTGGGTCGACTGGTTCCCCCCGACCCACCCGGACAGTCCGGAGGCGCCGAACCTCGACATGTCGATCACCGTGGGCTGGAACGCCGCGGTGAGGGCCGGCGTGAGTCGCGAAGAGATGGACGCGTGGGCGCTGCGTTCGCACCGCAACGCCATCGCCGCGATCGACGAGGGCCGCTTCAAAGAGGAGATCGTCCCGATCGAGACGCCGCACGGGCTGTTCGCGGTCGACGAGCACCCCCGCCGCGACACCACCATGGAGAAGCTGGCCGCACTCAAGCCGTTGCATCCGGAGATCGAGGGGTTCTCCATCACGGCAGGAAACGCGTGCGGCGCCAACGACGGTGCGGCGGCGCTGACGATCGCGAGCGACGAACTCGGCCTGCCGGCGTTGGCGACCCTGCGCTCCTGGGCCTCGGTCGGCGTCGACCCCGCCATCACCGGGCTCGCCCCGGTGGAGGCGATCCCGAAAGCGCTTGCCCGTGCCGGGCTTTCGCTCTCGGACGTGGATCTGTTCGAGATCAACGAGGCCTTCGCCGCGATGTGCGTGGCTACCGTCAAGCTGCTCGACCTCGATCCCGACAAGGTCAATGTCAGCGGCAGCGGCTGCTCGCTCGGGCACCCGGTGGCGGCGACGGGCGCCAGGATGCTGGTCACGCTGGTGCACGAATTGCGTCGTCGTGGTGGTGGATTCGGGGTCGCGGCCATGTGCGCGGGCGGCGGGATGGGATCCGCGACCGTCATCGAGGTCCCCGCCCCCTAGATGGAGATCGCCGACTTGATTGCCGGCGCGCGCAACGGATCTCCGCGCGCGACGGGTCGGCTCCTTTCCCTGGTCGAGGGCGAGCGCCGCGACGAGGTGCTGGCGAGCATCGAGCCCACGCCGGTCAGCGTCATCGGCATCACCGGGCCGCCGGGGGCCGGCAAGTCGACGACGATCGCCGCCCTGGTCGGCGCCTACCGGGAACGCGGGTGCCGGGTGGCGGTGCTGGCGGTGGACCCGTCGTCACCGTTCAGCGGTGGTGCGCTGTTGGGCGATCGGATACGAATGGCCGCGCACATCAACGACTCCGACGTGTTGATCAGGTCGGTGGCGACCCGCGGTCATCTGGGGGGACTGGCCGCGGCGGTCCCGGCCGCCATCCGCCTGCTGGGCGCGATCGGTTACCACGTGGTCCTGCTGGAGACGGTGGGGGTCGGGCAGTCCGAGATCGAGATCGCCGCCGTCGCGGACCCCACCGTCGTCATCCTCAATCCCGGTGCGGGCGATGCGGTCCAGGCCGCCAAGGCGGGGGTGCTCGAAGTCGCCGACATCATCGTCGTCAACAAGGCCGATCGCGACGGTGCCGCGCAGACGGTGCGGGACCTGCGGGCCGAGACCGACGCCCCGATCCTCAGCCTCATCGCCGACCGCGGGCAGGGCGTCGCGGAACTGGTGGCCGCGATCGAGGACCACCACCGCGCCGACAGTCGCGCGCGGCGACTGGCCCGCGCCAAAGCGCAGATCCTGTCACTGGCGCAGACGCGGTTGCGCAGCCGGCCGGACCTCGACCGGCTCGCCGAGGCGGTCGTCGACGGCGACCAGGACCCGTACTCGGCGGCCGAACGGCTGCTGTCGCCGGCCCCGCAAGAGCCGGACTGACGCCCCGCCTTGTCCCCCGATCGGGGGAATGGGGATTCATCCCGTTTGCGGACCGATCGGCGGAGGCCAGGCCGCACCGATCTCCCTACGTTGATCTTGTGCTCAACGGCACGATCCGCGATGAGTTAGGAGACCCGGCAATGGCTCGCACACCCGAACTGTCGGCCGCACACCTCGGTGAACAGCTGGAGCTGTACCGCCAGATGTGGGTTCTGCGACTGCTCGACATGGCACTGGAAGAGTCGCGAATCGACGGTCTGCTCAACGGCCCCATGGTGGCCGCGTTCGGCCAAGAGGCCGTGGCCGTCGGCACGATCGCGGCGCTTCGGCCGGGTGACATCATGAGCACCGCGATCCGCCATTTCGAACACGCCCAGCGAGTCGGTCGCGTCCTGCCATTGGGACCGGCCATCGCCGAGATGATCGCGCCGAGTCCGGTCGCGGCCGGCGGTGTGCAGGAATGCCCGTTCGCGGCCGAATGGAAGCAGATATTCGCCACGTCGAACCCGCTGCGGCGATCGATCCTGTTCGCGCTCGGCGACGCTTACGCGCAGCAGGTGGCCGGCGGAGGCAAGGTCACGCTGTGCGTCGTCGGCGACGACGCGGTGAACTCCGCCGAGTTCAAATCGGCCGCGACGATCGCGCTGTCGTGGCGCCTTCCCGTGGTGTTCGTCGTCGAAAACATTCGCGACGGGTCCGGTGTGCGCCGGGGGCCGCGCGAGCGCCATGGACTGCCCGTGCTGTCGGTCGATGGCAAGAACGTTGTGGCGGTGCATGACTCGGTCGCCCAGGCCGTGCAGCGAGCCGGCGCCGGCGGTGGCCCCACCCTGGTCGAGGCGGTCACCTACCGGACCAGCCACCCCGCCGGAGTCGATCCGCTGGTTTACGCCCGGCGCCAGCTGACCCGTGCGGGCGTCAGCGCCGCCCACCTCTACGAGGTGGAACGCCGGGCTCGGCGCCTTGTCGGCGAGGCGGCCGCGTTCGCGAACGCACAACTGCGCGCGGAGCGTCCGGCCCCGGTGAGCGAACCGGGCCACTGGTCGCCCGCTAGCTGAGCAGGCCTTGCCGCATCGCCTCGGCAACGGCGGCTCCGCGATCGCTGACGCCGAGCTTCTCATACAGGCGCTGGACGTGGGTCTTGACCGTGGACGGGGCCACATACAGCTCGGCCGCGATCACGGGGATGCTTTGACCGCGCGCAATCCTGTTGAGTACCTCGCGTTCTCGCGCGCTGAGCACGGGACCTGTCGGTTCCGCCCGGTGACGGATCTCCGCGGTGAGGCCTCCCACCAGCGCGGGCGCCACCACGTCGCGGCCCTGCGCGCAGTCGAGCACGGCCTTGACGATCTCGCTGCGCGTCGAGTCCTTCAACACGAACCCGGCGGCCCCCTGCTGCAGTGCCTGGTACACGATGGCGGGCTCGTCGTGCGCCGAGATCAACAGGACGCGGGTCGGCAACTGCTGACTCCGCACCGCCGCCGCCACCTGTCCGCCATCAATGCCGGGCATCCGGTAATCGAGCAGGGCGACGTCGGGAGAGTGCTGCTTGATCAATTCCAGTGCCGTCGAGCCATCCTCGGCCTCCGCGACGACATTCACCGAACCGCTCGACGAGAGCGCGCGCACAACGCCTTCCCGAAACAGCGGGTGATCGTCCCCGACAACCACGCGCACCTTTTCGGACGATGCTGGGCCGGCCATGGCGATGAGTCTAGCCCGCAAAGAGTCGACGGCAATCGGCCGAAACGCTGATGCGCGTCGGCGCGGTTTGCCCCGACGGAGCCGCCGCGGCTGAGTACTGTGTTCGCGTGGCGGTCGCCAGTGACGTGGAACTGGGTCGGGTGCGCAGGCTTCACCAGCTGCGCTCGTACCGGCTTGCGGCGGTCCTGCGGATCGGTGTGGTGGGCCTGATGATCGCTGCGATGATCAGCGGCACCCGCCGGTCCGAGTGGGCCCAGCAAACTGTGCTGATCATCGCGTACTCGGGGGTCGCGCTCTGCGCGCTGGCGCTGGCGTTTTCACGCAGCCGGCGATGGTTCGGCCGGGGCCGGCTGGCCCGGGTCGGCCGCCTGGAGCCGTTCGCGTTCACCGTCGTCGATGTTGTCGTGCTGACGGTCTTCCAAGTGCTGTCCACCAACGGGCTCCACCCGTTGCTGATCATGACCGCCCTGCCGATCTTGATAGGACTCGACGTCTCGTCCCGGCGCGCGGCGATGGTGCTGATCTTCTCCATGGTGGGATTCGCGATCGCGGTGCTCGAGGACCCGGAGATGGTCGGCTCGATCGGCGTCACCGAGGCCACATTCCGGTTCCTGCTCTACGGGTTCTTGTGTGTCACAGCGTTTGTGGCCGTGCGCGTTGAGGAGCGGCATACCCGGTCGATAGCCGGGCTCAGCACCTTGCGCGAAGAACTGTTGGCCCAGACGATGACCGCGTCCGACGTCGAGCAGCGCAGGATCTCGGAATCCATTCACGACGGGCCGCTGCAGGACATCCTGGCCGTGCGCCAAGAGCTCGTCGAATTGGATGCGGCGCTGCCCGGTGACGACCGGGTGGGGCGCGCGCTGGCCGGGCTGCAGATGGCGTCGGAGCGATTGCGGCAGGCGACTTTCGAGCTGCATCCGGCCGTTCTCGAGCAGGTCGGCCTGGCGGCCGCGGTCCAGCAACTGGCCACCTTCGCCGCCCAGCGATCGGGCATCGAGATTGCGACCGACATCGACTACCCGATTCGGAGCGCCATCGACCCGGTGGTGTTCGGGGTGGTGCGCGAGCTGTTGTCCAACGTGGTGCAACATTCGCGGGCCCGCAGCGCGTCGGTCACGCTCGGCATCACCGACGAGATGTGCGTCTTGCACGTGGTCGACGACGGTGTGGGATTCAACGACGAGACGGTGGCGCGCCGCGTCGGCGAGGGCCACATCGGACTGGCGTCACACCGGGCCCGCGTGGAGGCCGCCGGGGGAGTGTTCGTCTATCTCGATGTTCCGGTGGGCACGCACATCTGCGTCGAGCTGCCGATCGTGAAATAGCCGATCCGCCGACACTCGGTGCAATAGCCCGCTACTTCAAGTCCACGGACTTCCCGGTGGCCGCCGCATGGCCGGCTCGATATCCGAAAACCATTGCGGGGCCGATCGTTCCACCGGCACCACCGTAGGCGCGGCCGGTGACCCCACCCATTGCGTTGCCGGCGGCGAAAAGGCCCGGTATCGGCTCACCGCCGACGTGCAGCACGCGCCCGTCACGGTCGGTGCGCGGGCCGCCCTTGGTGCCCATCGCGCCGATGCACACCGGCACCGCGTAGTACGGCGCCGTGTCGATCGGGCCGAGGGTTTTGCCGGCGAGTGTGGTCGCCGTGTCGTCACCCCAATAGCCGTCGTAGGCGCTGGAGCCACGCCCGAAGTCGGGGTCGGCGCCGGCGGCCACGTGCTGGTTCCAGTCGCGGATGGTGCGGGTCAGGCCGTCGACGTCGATGCCGGTCTTGGCGCCCAGCTCGGCCAGGTCCGCCGACTCGCAGAACCAGTCCGGAGCCGCCCCGCCGGGGGCCACGCCCAGGAATCCATAGCGCTGCAAATGAACCGAGTCGAACACCATCCATCCGCGGTCGTTGACGTACCCGCCGCGAGGGTCCAGGTATTGGAAGGCCCCGGCCATCGAGTTGTAGTCGGAGGCCTCGTTGACGAACCGCCGCCCCGCGGCGTTGACGATGATGCTGCGTGGGCGGGTTCGTTCCAGACGCACGCTGCGGCTGCGCGGCTTTCCTTCGATGGTGTCGCCCGGGAGCTGCACGATCGGCACCCACCACGCTTCCCCCATGTTGGCCAGGTCCGCGCCGTGGGCCATCGCCATGCGCAACCCGTCGCCCGTGTTGTACGGCGGAGAGACCGCGCCGTGCATCGGGCCGCGCAGAAACGCTTGCACCAGAACGGGATCCCACTCGAAGCCGCCTGTACCCAGGATGACGCCGTGGCGGGCGCGGACCCGGATTGTTCGATCCGGCAGGGCTACCTGCACTCCGGTGATCTCGCCGGCGTCGGCTATCAGCTGCTCGGCCCGGGCCTGCGTGCGGACCGTGCCCCCTGCCTCGAGCAAACCGTTGAGCAGGCCCCCGATCAGTGCGGCGCCGGCGACGCACAGGTTGCCGGGTCGCTCGTCGGCCGCCGCATCCAGGCGGGCCGCATGCAAGCGGGCCAGCGTCTCGGCGTCGAAACCGACGTTGGAGAAATCGACGGGAAACGACGTGATCCTCGTGCCCCATTCACCCAATCGATCCAGGTCGTAGGGGGCCGGGACGAGCGATCTGCCGCCTCCGGGTTGTCCGCCTGGCAGCTCGGGCCGGTAGTCGGGAAAGCCGGTCGCGATCTCGAAGCGCACTCCGCTGTGTGATTCGACGAAGTCGAGCATCACCGGCCCGGTCCGCACGAATGTCTCGACCATCTCGTCGTCCATCGCGCCTAGGGACTGCGCACGCAGGTATCGCAGCGCGTCCGCCACCGTCAATTCTCCAGCGGCAGAACGGTTGTGGGCGGGGATCCACACAACGCCACCCGATACCGCGGTGGTTCCGCCGACGGTCGAGGCCTTTTCGAACACCTCCACCGACGCGCCGGCGACCGCTGCCGTCAGCGCGGCTGTCAGCCCGGCGCCCCCTGTGCCGAGTACGACGACATCGACTTCATGGTCCCAGGACATGGCTGGCTATCCCTTCGGCTCGGTGGCTAACTCAGTAGTTCGGACAGTTGCTTCGCGGCCGTGACGACCGCGTCTTTCCCGCGCATCACGACGTCTTCCCGGTGCGAGATGAGGTTGATGCAGGTCGGCGGCGATGGCGGGGGGCGACGGACCGGCACCGCCAAACCGTAGGTGTTCGGTTCGATCTCGCCGTACGTCGTTACCCAACCGCGTTCGCGGGTCTGGGTCACCAGGTCCCGCTCGCCGGGGCGCGGCGGCATGCTCGCGAGCAGAGCGATTCCGGCGGCGCCGCGGTCCAACGGGTAGCGGCTGCCCTCGTGGAAGGACAGCTGGTAGGCGACCAGGCTGGGCACGATCACCGCGATCGCCACCTGCCGGTCACCTTCGGCGATGAGTAGCGACACCGTGGTGCCCAGATCGTCGGCCAGCGCGCGCAGGATCGGCAGACTGACTTGGCGCACGTTGCGATCGAACGATGCGCCGAGAACGGCAAGCCCGGATGCGGGCCGGTAGCGCCCGTCTTCCCCCTTGGCCACCAACCGGAACTCGGCCAGCGTGGAGAGCAGCCGATAGGCGATGGTGCGATGCACGCCGACCTGGTCGGCGAGCTGCTGCACAGTGAGCCCGCTCGGGGATTCCGCCACCATCTGCAGCGCGGCCAATCCCCGGGCAAGTGTCTGGGAACCCGTTCCCGAACCGGTCACAGCCTTGACAGACCCCCATGTGGGGGCGTAGCTCTATATATAACGCACATTAGCGTGCGATATTAGCACAAGATGTCGGCGAAGAAGAGACCAAATATTTCCGGGTTTTCCGGGCTACAGGTGTGAGAGGGACCGTGGCGGAATTCGAAAGCATTTGGAGCGATCTCCAGGGTGTTGCGTTTTCGCAGGGCTATCTCCACGCCGGTGGAGTGCGGACCCGCTATCTGCGCGCCGGTGACTCCGGCAAGCCCGTGTTGGTATTCCTGCACGGCTCCGGCGGCCATGCCGAGGCCTACGTCCGGAACCTAGCGGCGCACGCGGAGCACTTCTGGACCTGGTCCATCGACATGCTGGGGCACGGCTACACCGACAAGCCGGGGCACCCGCTGGAAGTCGGCCACTACGTCGACCACTTGATGGCCGTGCTGAGCGCCATCGGGGTGGATCGGGCCTGCGTGAGCGGTGAGTCGCTGGGTGGCTGGGTGGCCGCCCGCGCCGCCATCGACCATCCGGACGCGGTTGAGCGGCTGGTGCTGAACACCGCCGGCGGCTCCCAGGCCGATCCGGTGGTGATGAAGCGGATCATCACGCTTTCCATGGCGGCCGCCGAGGACCCGACGTGGGAGACCGTTCAGGCGCGGATCAAGTGGCTGATGGCCGACAAGTCCAAGGATTACGACGACCTGGTCGCCAGTCGGCAGCGGGTTTATCGTCAACCGGGCTTCGTCGACGCCATGCGGGACATCATGGCGCTGCAGGATCCAGAGATCCGCGCCCGCAACATCATCGGGCCGGACGGCTACGGCTCGATCACCGCGCCGACGCTGGTGTTGTGGACCAGTGACGACCCGACGGCCGACGTGGCCGAGGGTCGCCGGATGGCGTCGATGATTCCCAACGCGCGGTTCGAAGTCATGCCCGGTTGTGGCCATTGGCCCCAGTACGAGGACGCCAAGACCTTCAACCGCCTCCATCTCGACTTCTTGCTGGGGCGGTGATGGTCGCCGCGGAGCCGGAGGCGCCCGGGGCGGGCGTCGACGTTCTCGTCGTCGGCGCCGGCCCCGTGGGCTTGACGTTGGCCAACATCCTTGGTCTGCAAGGCGTGCGCACCCTGGTGGTCGATGAGCGCGACTCGCTGATCGACTACCCACGCGGGGTCGGGCTGGACGATGAGGCGCTGCGCGCCTTTCAGTCGATCGGCCTGGTGGACCGCGTGCTGCCGCACACCGTGCCCAACCAGATCTTGCGTTTCGTCGATGCCAAGCGCCGGGTATTGGCCGAGATGGCGCCTGCCCAAGCACTTTTTGGATGGCCGAGGCGCAACGGCTTCGTGCAACCGCTCGTCGACGCCGAACTGCTGCGCGGCCTGGACAGATTCCCCCACGTCGAGGTGCATTGGAAACGACCGATGACGGCGTGCCTGCGGGACGACGACGCGGTCACCGTGGAGTTCGGCGGCGAGAACGAAACACCAAGCGTGCGAGCGCGTTACGTCGTCGGCTGCGATGGCGGGCGCAGCACCACCCGGCGCATGATGGGCGTGTCCTTCGACGGGACGACATCGTCGACGCGCTGGCTGGTCGTCGACGTCGCCAACGATCCGCTCGGCCATCCCAACAGCGAGGTGGGCGCCGATCCCGAACGCCCCTATGCCTCCATCTCGATCGCGCACGGAATACGGCGCTTCGAGTTCATGATTCACGGCCACGAGACCGACGAACAGGCCGAGGATCCCGAGTTTCTGCGGCAGATGCTGGCGCGGATGGTGCCTCACCCCGACCGGGTCGATGTGATCCGGCGCCGCGTCTACACCCATCATTCGCGGATCGCCGGCGCGTTCCGTGACGGGCGGCTGCTGTTGGCCGGAGACGCCGCCCACCTGATGCCGGTGTGGCAGGGCCAGGGTTACAACAGCGGAATCCGCGACGCGTTCAATCTTGGCTGGAAGCTGGCGGCGGTGGTGCGCGGCCTGGCCGACGACAAGCTGTTGGACAGCTACGACGTCGAGCGTCGCAAGCACGCGCGGGCGATGATCGACCTTTCCACCATGGTCGGACGGGCCATTTCGCCGACCAACCGTCGGGTGGCCGGCGCGCGCGACCTGCTGGTGCGGTCGGCGTCGGTGGTGCCCACCCTCAAGCGGTACGTGCTGGAGATGCGATTCAAGCCGATGCCGCGCTACGAGCAGGGCGCGGTCGTACACGCGGCAGACCGTGGAAAGCCGGGGCGCACCGACTCGCCGGTGGGCACCCTGTTCATCCAGCCGCGGGTCGATACCCGTAGCCGGCAAGACATGCTGCTCGACGACGTGTTGGGTAACTGGTTCTCCGTGGTGTGCTGGAACAACAACCCGCGCGCAATCCTCGGCGACGTGGCGTTCAAGAGGTGGGAAGCGTTGGGAGCGCGGTTCTTCGCGCTGCGTCCGGTGACCCAGTTGCACTGGGAAGGGCATGACGACCCTGACGTCGTGATCGTGGGCGACCGCAACGGCGGACTCAAGTCGTGGTTCGACACCCATGAGGAATCGGTGCTGTTCCTGCGGCCGGACAGATGCATCGCGGGCGCCTGCATCGCTCAGCGGGCGCCTGAGTTGAGCGCCGCGCTCCTTGACGCGCTGACCCTCACGCCGGGAGGGGGTGATCGCCAAAGTGGTACTGGCTCTGTGCTGTATGTCGCACAGCCCGCTGCTGAATCTTCCGGGACCGTCGCAGGACCTGCTTGACGAGATCGAGGGGGCGATCGCCCAGGCGCGACAGTTCGTGCAGAACTTCCAGCCCGACCTCGTCGTGGCCTTCTCCCCGGATCACTACAACGGGTTCTTCTACCGGGCGATGCCACCGTTCTGTATTGGTACCCACGCCAACGGAGTCGGTGATTACGGCACCTATGCCGGCCCGCTCGACGTTCCCGATGATCTCGCGAACGAGTGCGCCGAGGCGGTGCTGGACGCGGGCATCGACGTGGCGGTGTCGGTCAGCATGGACGTGGACCATGGCACCGTCCAACCGCTCGAAAAGCTCTTCGGCGACGCCACCGCCCGTCCGGTCATACCGATCTTCGTCAACGCGGTTGCGGCCCCGCTGGGGCCGCTGCACCGTTGCCGCGCGCTCGGCGCCGCGGTCGGGAGTTACCTGGCGGGCCTGGACAAGCGGGTCCTGGTGTTGGGCTCCGGCGGGCTTTCCCATAGTCCTCCGGTGCCGACACTGGCGACCGCGCCTCCGCCGGTACTCGAGCGCATCGTGCACGGGCAGCCGATGACCCCGGAGCAGCGGCAAGCTCGGCAAGCGGCGGTGATCGACGCGGCCAGGAGCTTCGCAGTCGGCGAGAGTGCGCTCCAACCGCTCAATCCGGCGTGGGACCATCGGTTCCTCGAAATCATCGACAGCGGCCTGCTTTCCGAGTTCGACCAGTGGTCGAACTCGTACGTGGGCCACGAGGGCGGCAGCTCCGCGCACGAGATCAGGACGTGGGTGGCGGCATTCGCGGCCCTGGCGGCCGCGGGGCCGTACCGGACCACCATGCGCTATTACAAACCGGCCCCGGACCTGATTGCCGGCTTCGCTATCAGGACGGCAGTGCCGGCATGACCGCTGAGTTTCCGGCATCGGAAGGCTTCGACCACGTGGTTGACGTGCTCGTCGTGGGCTCGGGCGGCGGTGGTATGACCGCGGCTCTGACCGCGAACGCCGCCGGACTGGACGCGTTGGTGGTGGAGAAGTCCTCGCATTTCGGTGGCTCCACCGCTCTGTCGGGCGGCGGCATCTGGGTTCCCGGCGCCCCGGCTCAGCGCAGGGCGGGTTACACCCTGCCTCCGGAAGGGGTCGTCGGCTACCTGCGGCAGGTCACCGAAGGCCTGGTCAGCGAGGCGCGGATACGGCAGTATGTCGACACCGCGCCGCAGATGCTGGAGTTCCTCGAGAACCTTTCGGGTTGGTTCGAATTCGTCTGGAAGCCCGGCTATGCCGATTACTATCCGGAGTTGCCCGGCGGCTCCGAACAGGGCAGCACGATCAACGTCCCGCCCATCGACCTGCGGAAGCTGGGTCCCGACGAGCAGACGCTGCTCCAGCCGCTGGCACTCGCCCCCAAGGGAATATGGCTGGGCCCCAAGGAGCTTCGGACCTTCTATCGGATCAGGCAGTCCTGGGCGGGCAAAGGCGTTCTGCTGAAGCTGGTTTCACGAATGGTCAGGGCCAGGGTGTTCGGTGAGCGCATGGCGGCGATCGGGCAGTCGCTGGCCGCCCGGCTCAGGCTGGCGATGCGGGAACGCGGCATCCCGCTGTGGCTGGACTCGCCGATGGTGGAGTTGGTCACCGACCCCGGTGGGGCGGTGACCGGTGCGGTGCTGAAACGAGACGGCGTGACGCAGCGGGTCGGTGCGCGACTCGGCGTCATCCTGGCTTCCGGCGGCTTCGACCACGACCTCGCCTGGCGCAAGGAGCAGCTGCCGGTCATCGAGCAGGATTGGAGCTTCGGCAATCCGGCCGCGATGGGCGACGGCATCCGCGCCGGTGAGAAGGTGGGCGCCGCAACGGAGCTGCTCGACGAGGCCTGGTGGTTCCCGGCGATCCAGTGGCCGGACGGTCGGATGCAGTTCATGCTCAACGAGCGGATGATGCCCGCGCAGTTCATCGTCAACGGCGAGGGGAAACGCTTCATCAACGAGGCGGCGCCCTACATGGACTTCGGTCACGCCATGATCGACGGCCAGAAGTCGGGAGTGACGCACATTCCGTGCTGGCTCATCACCGATCACCGGTCGTGGAATCGTTATGTCATCGGCGGCCATCTGCCGATTCCGAAAATCCCCGGCGCACCCGTGCCGACCGGGCGTAAGGTTCCCGCCGCCTGGCTGGAATCGGGCGTGGTCAAAGCGGCGCATTCGTGGGACGAAATGGCGGCAAAGATAGGAGTACCGGCACGTCAACTATCCGAGACGGCAAGCCGCTTCAACGAACTCGCCCGCAAGGGACACGACGACGACTTCAATCGCGGCGACAGCGTCTACGACAACTACTACGGCGACCCGACCTTGCCCAACCCAAATCTGTACCCACTCGGTAAGCCCCCGTACTACGCGTTCCGGGTCGTCCTCGGCGATCTCGGGACGTCGGGTGGCCTCAGCGTCGACGAATACGCCCGGGTACTGCGAAGCGACGGCACCGTCGTGCGCGGGTTGTATGCGGTGGGCAACACCTCGGCCCCAGTCATGGGCCGCAGCTATGCCGGCGCTGGGGCGACCATCGGCCCGGCCATGACGTTCGGCTACGTAGCGGCCAAACACCTTGCGGCCCAAGCAGATAAACGGACCCCTTAACTCTCACCGGAGGTAAATATGAAAATTTCACTGTTCTACGAGTTCCCGCTGCCGCGGCCCTGGGCGCCCGACGACGAGCGGCAGTTGTTCCAGGACGGCATGGACGAGATCGAGGCCGCCGACAAGGCCGGGTTCTCGACAGTCTGGCTCACCGAGCACCACTTCCTGGAGGAATACTGTCATTCCACCGCGCCGGAGATCATCTTGGCCGCTGCCAGCCAGCGGACCAAGAACATCCGGTTGGGATTCGGCATCATGCACCTGTTGCCATCGGTCAACCACGCCGCTCGGGCGGCCGAACGAGTCGCCACCATCGACCTGCTCTCCAACGGGCGCGTCGAGTTCGGCACGGGAGAAGGGTCCTCCATCAGTGAGCTCGGCGGATTCGAAGTCGACCCCGCCGACAAGCGCGCCCAGTGGGAAGAGTCCCTCGAGGTGGCGATCCGATGCATGACCGAAGAGCCGTTCACCGGCTTCAAGGGTGAGTACTACGACATGCCGCCGCGCAACGTTGTTCCCAAGCCGCTGCAAAAGCCGCATCCCCCCGTCTGGGTCGCTTGCACGCGGCCGGCGAGCGTGCAGATGGCCGCCGAGAAGTGCATCGGTGCATTGAGTTTCGCCTATACCGGTCCCGGGCCGCTTACCGAGCGGGTCAACGGTTACTACAAGGAATTCGAAGAGAGCGGTGTCCCGGTCACGCCGCAGATCAACCCGAACATCCTCGCCGTGGGCGGCGACCTGTCGATGATGGTCGCCAGGACGGACGAGGAGGCAGTCCGGCGCCTCGGAAAGGGTGGCGGATTCTTCTCGTTCGGCATCATGCACTACTACTTGACCGGGGAACACACCCCGGGCCGGACGGGTGTGTGGAAGCGTTACCTCGGCGAGGTGGAGAACGACCCGACGCTGGCCTACGGCCCCGGACGCGGAGCCATCGGGTCCCCGGCGACCGTCCGTGAATTTCTGCGTGGCTACGAAGAGAGCGGCGTCGACGAGCTCATCCTGCTGCTCAACCCGCGCAGCCACGAGGGCACCATGGAGTCCATCGAACTGATGGGCAAGGAGGTGCTGCCCGAGTTCATCGAGCGTGACGCGAAGGCGGTGGCCGACAAGGCCAAGCGGCTCGAGCCGGTCATCGAGAAGGTCGAGGCGCGCCGGCCGGAGTCGACCGCACCGAAGTTCGACGAGAGCTACTCGTACGGCGGCCTGCCCACCGGCCGCAACAAGTTCACCGCGACCGAAATCCCGGAAGCCATGGCGGAGATGAACCAGGGTCGGGTGGAGGCGGCGCGGCGAATGAAGGAGCAGAAAAAGTGACCGGCGGACATCCATAGACCTTTGGAAAACGTGTCGGGAGGACTGGATCAACTGTGGGGTTACGCTGGTCGCCGCGCGGTGGTGACCGGCTGCGCCTCCGGCATCGGCGAACAAGCGGTGCGGCAGCTCACTGAACTGGGTGCCGAGGTGGTCGGCCTCGACAAACGCCGACCCCCTCTGGAGCTCAACGAGTTTCACGAGGTCGATCTCGCCGACTGCCAGTCGATCGACGGTGCCGTGGCGTCCATAGGTGGGCCGGTCGACGCACTATTCAACGTCGCCGGCGTCTCGTCGGGCATCGGGGACCCGCCGCTGGTCGTCACCATCAACTTCCTGGGCACCCGGCACTTCACCGAGGCGCTGATCCCCAAGATGGCCCCGGGCTCTGCGATCGTGAGTGTGTCGTCACTGGCGGCAGCCGGCTACCGCGACCATCTGCGCTCGGTCGCCCCGTTGCTGCGCACCACCTCGATGTCCGAAGGAATCGATTGGTGCCGTGACCACCCCGATCAGCTGGCCGGCGGCGGGTATCAACTGTCAAAGGAAGCGATCATTCTGTACACGATGCAGAGCGCTACCCGCCTCGGCGCGCGCGGCATCCGGATCAACTGCACCGGGCCGGGAGTCACGGAGACGCCGATCCTGGACCAGTTGCGGACAAAATATGGGCAAAGCTACCTCGACGACATACCCAAACCGTTGGGGCGGGTCTCCGACCCCGCTGAGCAGGCTTCGGTGCTGCTATTCCTGAACAGCCGTGCGGCCAGCTATATTTCGGGACAGGTCGTCTGGGTCGACGGTGGGAATGTCGGTGCCGCAATTGCACTGGAGCTCGAGGAAGGAGCGCCGTGACCGACTTGACTGATTTCCGGCGGGTCGCGCGTGACGTCTCGAATTGGGGACGGTGGGGGGACGACGACGAGCTCGGCACGCTGAATTTCATCACCGCGGACAAGGTCGCCCAGGCCGCGAGTCTGGTCAGACACGGCAAGGTGTTCCCGCTCGGCGTCGACTTCGGCGCCTCGGGTCCGCAGGGTGCGTTCGAGTTCCGGCACAACCCGGTCCACATCATGACGGTCGACGGCGGCGACGTGAACACGCTGGCCAAGTACGGGCCCAGCTGGCCGCGCAACCCGTTGGCCCAGCAGCTGAGTGGCTACATGACGGCCGACAACCCGTTTCGGTTCAACGACGACATCATCATCATGCCGTTGCAGGCGGCAAGCCAGTGGGATGCGCTGTCCCACGTCTACTACGACGATCATCTCTACAACGGCTTCGCGGCGGATTCGGTGACCAGCATGGGCGCCTACCACTGCGGCATCGACAAGGTCGACGTCAAGGGCATCACGTCCCGCGGTGTGCTGCTGGACTTGGTTCGCCATCGAGGGGTGGAGGTCTTCCTCGAAGCCGGCAACCCGATCTCGCCGGAAGAACTCGACGACGTGGTTCGCGCCCAGGGCGTGACGATTGGGCGCGGCGACATCGTGCTCATCCGGACCGGTTGGTGGACAAGGTTTCTCATGACCGGCAACAAGACGGAAGGCTACTCCGGGCTGGACTGGCGATGCGCCCAGTGGCTGCACGATCACGAGATCGCGGCCGTCGCCGCCGACAACCTCCAGGTCGAAGACCTGGTGTCGGGGATCGATGGCATCACCTTCCCCCTGCACCTGCTCTGCCTGCGCGACATGGGGATGATCTTCGGCGAATACTGGGATCTCACCGCCTTAGCCGAGGATTGCGCCGCCGACGGCGTCTACGAGTTCCAGCTCGTCGCCCCGCCCCTGCGGGTGGTCGGCGCCGTGGGCTCTCCGGTCAACCCGATCGCGATCAAGTGATGGACTTCCAACGCAAGACCATGCTGGTGGACGGCCTGACCACCGGCTATCTGGAAGCGGGCGAGGGCGATCCGGTGGTGCTGCTGCACGGCGGTGAGTTCGGCGCCAGCGCCGAACTGGGCTGGGAACACAACATCACGGCGCTCGCCGAGCGATACCGAGTGCTGGCGCCCGACCAGCTGGGCTTCGGACAGTCGGCGAAGGTCATCGACTTCGTCGACGGGCGCGGGATGCGGATCCGCCACGTGGCGCGGTTCTGCGAGCTGCTCGGCGTCGGCTCGGCCCACTTCGTGGGCAACTCGATGGGGGCCATCAATCTGCTCACCGATGCCACCTCGGAAGCACCGCGGTTGCCTGTCCGCAGCCTGGCGATCATCTGCGGGGGCGGAGAGATTCAGCAGAACAAGCACTTCGAGTCACTGCAGGAATACGACGCGACGCTCCCGGCCATGCGCGGCATCGTTGAAGCGCTGTTCCACGATCCGGCCTATCCCGACGATGAGGAATACGTGGGCCGACGCTTCGAGTCGAGCACCGCGCCAGGAGCGTGGGAGGCGGTGGCCGCGGCCCGTTTCCGTCGCCCAGGCTCGACACGGCCCCCGGCCCCGTCGAGTGCGCGAGCTTACCAGCGCATCACCGTGCCGACGCTGGTCGTGGAGGGAGGGGACGACAAGCTGCTGCCGGCCGGCTGGGCCGCCGAGATAGCCAAGGCGATCGACGGCGCGCGGTCGGTCGTGGTCGACAAGGCCGGCCACTGCCCACAGATCGAACAGCCGGCAACGGTGAACAAATTGCTGCTCGACTTCCTGGCCGGGAACGCCTAGAACACGTAATCCAGCCGGGTCTGCATCCCGGCCTCTTGATGATAGGTGTTGTGGCAATGCAACATCCACGAACCCGGATTGTCGGCCACCAGCACGGCGAGCAGCTTCTGCCTGGGCAGCACCATGAGAGTGTCCTTGCGGGGACCGGGGCTGCCGTCGGCCTTGATCAGCTGGAACGTGTGGCCGTGCAGGTGCATCGGGTGATACATCATCGTGGGGTTGTCGAACGTGATGGTCGGCCGCTCACCCTGTCGGACGTGCAACGGTTCGGCGTCGCTGTAAGCCTTTCCGTTGATCGTCCAGTTGTACTGCGTCATGTCGCCGCCCAGGACGACTGGGAGGTCCAGGCCGGGCTGCGGCCGGCCCAGGTTGACGGGCGTTGTCGCGGTGAACATCTCGACCGTGCCCACCCGCCGGTCGAGTTCGGCCGGGTGAAAACCCGGGTCGGGTGCGCTGCCCGCCCCGGTGGACAGCAGCGTACGCGCCAGGGCGTTCTTCCCTTCGGCGAGCGCGACCAGTGGGAAAACACCGTCGGCTGCGGTCACGATGACGTCGTAGCGCTCGGCCATGCCGACGAGCAGGGCGTCGACCTGGACCGGCACCACGGGATAGCCGTCGGTATGGGTGACCGTCATCGTGTGGCCGGCCAGCGCGACGCGAAATGTGGTGTCGGAACCGGCGTTGATGAAGCGGATCCGGATGCGTTGTCCAGGCTTGGCGTTGAAGGTCATGGGCGCGGCGGGAATTCGGCCGTTGATCAGATAGTAGGGGTAAGCGATATCGCCGGCGTCGCCGCCGAGCAGATCGCTTCTGCCTACACTTGCGCCGGACATCGCGGCCGTCGGGCTTGTCGAGGTGGGCTGGCTGGTCGAGGTTGCCGAGGTCTCACTCGACGACGTCGTCGTCGGCGTCTCACTGGTCGTGGTGGTCGTGGTGGTGGTCGCGGTCGTCGTGGTCGCGGGAGTGCTTGGTGGGGCGGACTTGTTCGGGCTGGTCAGTTCGGTGTACAGCTGCTGCGGTGACTTCCCGACGCCGTCGGTCCAATCATCAAGGACCACAATCCATTCGGCGTCGTAGTTGCCTTCGGTCGGGTCGTCGACGATCACCGGCAGGTACAGGCCCGTGTCGGCGTCGAGCCCGCCGGTGTGCGGGTGGGCCCAGTAGGTGCCGGCATTCGGAACGGAGAAGCGGTAGGTGAAGTCCTGCCCGGCGGCGACGTTCGGGGTGGCGGGCGCGGCACCGTCCATGTCGTTGCGCAGCGCGATGCCGTGCCAATGCACCGACGTCGGGTGGTCCAGCCGGTTCGACACCGTCACCACCAGCTCGTCGCCGATCCTGGCCCGGATCGGCGAGCCCGGAATGGTGTTGCCGTAGGCCAGCGTGCGGACGACCGGTCCGCCCAGGTCGACCTGGACCTGCTGGGCGGTCAGGCCGGCGGTGACGGTGCGGCCACTGTGCGGCCGGGCGGCCTCGGCCGCGGCGATGGCGGCGGCCAGCCGAGCGTCGCCGGACGGCGGCGGCTTTGACTGACTGCACGCTGCCAGTGCGAATCCGCCGGCGATGCCGGCGGCCATGAATCCGCGCCTGGTGAGCCGAGCGCCGGGGACGGTGGCCTCGCCCGTGGGAAGCACAGACATCACCGCTCCTCGTCGTCGTCGATCTCTGGCGTCCTATACGCTGCTCGGCCGCGGGGCTCAGCGCAACCACCTACGCGGTTCATGTCGAGATTGCCGCCAGGGTCGTGCCGTCGATGGAGACCGCAACCCTCACGGCAATCTCGGGTTGTCGGCTTCGGACTATCCGCCGTTGGGCGCGTGGGAAGCCATCCAGTCGCTGAACGTGGTGGGGTAGACAAGCACGTCTTCGCCATCGATGGGAACGATGCTGCGATCGTCGAGCACCGCACCGTAATAGCGGGCGTCGTTGTCAGTGATCACCTGGCGGTCATCGCCGGTCGCGGCGAACCGCGTCCGGATGAAGTCGTCCATACCTGCCTTTTCTGGGCCGGCGATGTTGATCACCCCGTTTACCGGGTCCCCGCAAGCCGCACGGGTGACAGCGGTGGCGACGTCCGCAGCGGCGATGGGCTGGAACGCGCCATGCGGGGCACGGACCGCTGCGCCGTCGACCATCGAATCGGCAATCCCGTCAACGAATTCGAAGAACTGAGTAGCCCGCACGATCGAATACGGGAATCCCGATTCCACGATCTCTCTTTCCTGAGCGATTTTCGCCCGCATGTAGCCGCTTTCGGCCGCCCGGTCGGCCCCCACGATCGAGAGCGCGACGTGGTGCCGCGCCCCGGCGGCCCGCTCCGCGTCGAGGAGGTTGCGGGTGGACGTGGTGAAGAAGTTGAGGACATCGTCGTCGGCCCAGGATGGCGAGTTGGAGACGTCCACAACGGTATCGACGCCACCGAGAGCACCGGCGAGGCCTTCTCCGGTGATGGTGTTCACTCCCGTACTCGGCGAGGCCGGGATGGCCTCGTGTCCCAGCTCGGTGAGCTGGGAGACAACCTGCGATCCGATCAGTCCGCTGCCCCCGACGACCAGAACCTTCATGAGCATTCCTCCCGAGCTTCCCGATGAACTGGCCCTCTCAGCATGGCGTGTGTGCCGGACCAGCGGAACCCTCGAGCGGCAGCGATGCACATCGGGCGCTTAAATCAACTGCTTGACTTAATGGTTGCCACCCCGATTAACTCGTCGGGTGGTCAACGAATTGGACGGCAAGGTTGCCATCGTCACCGGCGGGGCCTCCGGCATCGGTCGCGGCATAGCGGAACGGTTTGTGGCCGAGGGTTCGCGGGTCGTCATCGCCGACGTCGAGACGGCCAGGGGGGAGGAACTGGCCGCCACGCTCGGCTCCGCCGCGCTGTTCCGGCGGACCGATGTCTCCGATCCCGAACAGGTCGCGGCGCTGGTCGCCGCCACCGTCGAGCAGTTCGGTGGCCTGCACGTCATGGTGAACAACGCCGGAATTTCGAGCCCGCTGCGCCGACTGCTCGACGACGATCTGGCCGACTTCCACCGGGTGATGGGCGTCAACGTCCTGGGAGTGATGGCCGGCACCCGGGATGCCGCCAGGCACATGGCTGAGAGCGGTGGTGGATCGATCATCAACCTGACATCGATCGGCGGGATCCAGGCCGGCGGCGGGGTGATGATCTACCGGGCCTCGAAGGCGGCGGTCATCCAGTTCACCAAGTCCGCGGCAATTGAGCTGGCGCGCCACGAGATTCGGGTCAACGCGATAGCGCCGGGCAGCATACCGACGCCGATCCTGGCTTCGTCGGCGGTCGACGTGGACCCGGCCGAGCTGGCGCGGTTCGAGGCGCGGATTCGCCAGGGGATGCGCGACGACCGGCCACTGAAGCGGGAGGGCACGCCCGACGACGTCGCCGAGGCGGCGCTGTACTTCGCCACCGATCGGTCCCGCTATGTCACCGGCGCGGTGCTGCCGGTCGACGGGGGGACCTCCGCCGGCAAGGTGATCCGCTCGCGCAACAGCGGGTGAGGTTTCGCGTCAGGGCCCTTCGGCGGGATGTCCGGCGTGGGTTTCCAGCCGTAGCTTGGCCAGGGCCTGCGCGCGCGTGAGGTCTTCGGTGCCGGCGCTTTCCGCGATCACGCTGTGGGAATGCGTCAGCACGCTCAGCACCGCCTCGCTGGGAAGGTCGGGGAACTGGCGCGCCAGCCCTTCGGCCGCGCTCCTCAACTCGAACAGTTTGGGATACGCGCGGTCCGCGGGGGTGGGCGGCACCACGCGGGTGACGTCCTGGGCGTGTTGCAGCACGCCGACCGTCTTCTTGCCTTCTTTGATCGGCGAATTCATCGGTGTCCACACCTTGTAGATGAATTCGCCCGGATTCTGCGGGTCGGGAAGGTCGTAGCGCTGTACGCCCAGCCAATGCCGGACCCCGCGGCGAAGGACGAACTCCAACGACGCCGAGACGTTGGCCACGCCGTCCGCTTCCGGATCGGCCGGGTTGTCCGGGAAGGCGTCGAACAGCGGGCGGCCGAGCAAGCTTTCCCGCGGGTGCCCCGACGCCCGTTCGCCGGCCACGTTAACCGCACGGATCCGCCAGTCGGCATCGGTCACTAGGTACGGCGCCCACTTCGATTGGAACCACGCGGATTCCTCGATCGCCGAGACCCGGTTGGCTGACAACATCACTACCCCTACCGGTCCTTCATTGCCCTGACACCACCACCACGCTCCCCGGTGCGCAAGAAGCCATCGTGCTCCGCGGGGCCGGCCCCGGGCGAGGGACCTTTGTCACCCGCGCCCCGGCCAAGTGGCACCGAAAGGATGGCCGGAGCAAACGACCAGCCGAGTTTAAATCAATCGCTTGACTTAATCGATCGGCCACGGTTGACTAGCCGGGTGACTACCATCGGCCGGACCGTTCGCACCGAACGGGCCAGCTCCACCCAGGAAGCGATCTTGGTTGCGGCCGAGCGGCTATACGCCGAGCACGGCATGTTCGCGGTGTCGAACCGGCAGGTGAGTGAGGCCGCGGGCCAGGGCAATAACGCCGCGGTCGGCTACCACTTCGGTACCAAGGCCGACCTGGTGCGAGCGATCGAACACAAGCACCGCAGGCCGGTCGAGCAACTTCGCGAGCAGATGGTGGCCGAGCTGCACGAATCGGGTGGTTCCACCGAGATGAGGGATTGGGTGGCCTGTCTGGTGCGTCCCCTCACCGATCACCTGGAGGAGCTCGGCAATCCCACCTGGTACGCGCGTTTCGCCGCGCAGGCGATGACCGATCCCGCGTACTACAACATCATCGTCAAGGGCGCTTTGAGCTCGCCCTCCTTGGTTCAGGTCGTCGAGGGCATCAACCGCTGCCTGCCGGACCTGCCGGCCGAGGTGCATTTCGAGCGAAACATCATGGCCCGCAACCTGTTGATGCACACCTGCGCCGACCGGGAGCGTGCGCTTGCCGCGGGCACCTCGCCGCCTCAACGGTCCTGGCGGGCCGCCGCATCGGGTCTCATCGACGCGATCGTGGGCCTGTGGCTGGCGCCCGTGACGCCGTACGAGTGAAAGGTCTGCGGATGAAAGTCACTGTCGACCAAGACGTCTGCGCTTCGTCGGGAAACTGCGTGCTGAATGCCCCCGAGCTGTTCGACCAGCGCGACGACGATGGCGTCGTCGTTCTGCTCAACCCCAATCCGTCGGCCGAGCAGGCCGAGGGTGCGCGGCGGGCGGCCGCGGCGTGCCCCGCGCTGGCCATTCACATCGAGGAATGACATGTCAGAAACGATGACGAACGCTTCTGCGACCTCGGCGGCCGCCGAGATCCCGGACTATCCGATGCCCAGGCAGGCGAGCTGCCCCTTCGCGCCGCCGCCCGGTGTCATGGCGCTAGCTCAAGCGCGCCCGCTATCCCGAGTCCGGATCTGGGACGGCAGTACGCCGTGGCTCATCACCGGCTACGAGCAAGTGCGGGAACTGTTCTCGGATTCACGGGTCAGCGTCGACGACCGGCTGCCCGGGTTCCCGCACTGGAATGCGGGCATGCTGTCCACGGTGGACAAGCGGCCGCGATCGGTCTTCACCGCCGACGGGGAAGAGCACACCCGATTCCGCCGCATGTTGTCGAAGCCGTTCACCTTCCGCCGAGTTGAGGGTTTACGCCCGGCGATTCAGCAGATCACCGACGACCACATCGACGCCATGCTGGCCGGCCCGCAGCCCGCGGACCTCGTCGCGGCCGTCGGGCTGCCGGTCCCGTCCCTGGTGATCAGCGAGATGCTCGGGGTGCCGTACGAGGACGCCGAGATGTTCCAGCATCACGCCACGGTCGGCCTGGCGCGGTACGCGACGGGCGAAGACACCGTCAAGGGTGCGATGAGCCTGCACAAGTACCTCGCGCAGCTGGTCGAGGCCAAGATGGAAAACCCGGCCGAGGACGCGGTCTCCGACCTCGCCGAACGGGTCAAGGCCGGCGAGTTGAGCGTCAAGGAGGCCGCCCAGTTGGGCACAGGCCTGCTGATCGCAGGGCACGAGACGACGGCCAACATGATCGGCCTCGGTGTGCTTGCGCTGCTGCAGAACCCGGACCAGTTGGCCGTCATCCGCGACGCGGAAGACCCTAAGATCGTCGCCAGCGCGGTCGAGGAACTGTTGCGCTACCTCAGCATCATCCAGAACGGCCAGCGGCGTGTGGCCCTCGAAGACATCGCTATCGCCGGAGAGACGATCCGTGCCGGCGAAGGCATCATCATCGACCTGGCCCCGGCCAACTGGGATCCGGACACCTTCTCCGAACCGGACCGGTTGTACCTGCACCGCTCGAACGCCGACCGCAACGTCGCCTTCGGTTACGGCCGGCACCAGTGCGTGGGTCAGCAGCTTGCCCGTGCCGAGCTGCAGATCGTCTATCGGACATTGTTCCGCCGCATCCCGACGCTGAAGCTGGCGATCCCCTTCGAAGACGTGCCCTTCAAGGATGACCGCCTCGCCTACGGTGTCTACGAACTGCCAGTGGCCTGGTAGCCCCGCGAATCAGCCCGTCTCAAGTATTTCGATCCGAATGGAGGGTCAATGATGACAACTCAAACCAGCACCGTTTCGCTCTACCCGCCCGGAGGTTACGGCGCACCAAAGGATCGCCGGGGCCACGCCGCCGGCAGCAACGTCGGCCTGCCGGAGGGAACCACCGTCTTCTCCGCGGACAACCACATCTCGTTGGCGGAAGACATCTTCTACCAACGGTTCCCGGATGACCTCAAGGACAAGGCGCCGCGCATCTGGTATGAGGACGGCGCCTATCAAGTGGGTCGCAAGGGGCAATCGTTCCTCCCAGGTGACTTCAGCGCGGTCCTGATGCAGTACGACGACCTGGCGGGCGCCGCGAGCACCAACATCGAAGCCCGGATCCAGGAGCTGCGCGAGGACGGCGTCGACAAAGAACTCGCGTTCCCCAATGCCGTGCTCGCGCTTTTCCACTACCCGGACAAACAGCTTCGCGAACTCACCTTCCGGATCTACAACGAATACATCGCCGACATCCAAGAGCGCTCTGGTGGACATTTCTACGGCGCCGGGCTGATCAACTGGTGGGACCCGGCGGGCACCAGGCGCACACTAGAGGAACTGAAGTCGTTGGGCCTCAAGACGTTCCTGATGCCGCTGAACCCGGGTAAGGACGACGACGGGAACGTCATCGACTACTCGAGCACGGCCATGCGCGCCGTCTGGGACGAGATCGAGGCGTCCGGTCTTCCCGTCACCCACCACATCGGCGAAACGCCGCCAAAGAGCCCGTGCGAGTTCAACAGTGTCGTCGTCGGAATGATGATCAACGTAGACGGCTTCCGGGAGACGTTCTCCAAGTACATCTTCGGCGGCATCCTCGACGAGCACCCGGGGCTTCGGATCGGCTGGTTCGAGGGCGGCATCGCCTGGGTCCCCTGGGCGTTGCAAGACGCCGAGCACTTGGTGGCGTCCTATCAGCACATGTTCAACCGGCCACTGCAGCACGACGTGCGCTACTACTGGGACAACCACATGTGCGCATCGTTCATGGTCGACCCGCTGGGCCTGGAGCTGATCGACAAGATCGGTGTCGACAAGGTCATGTGGTCGAGCGACTATCCGCACAACGAAAGCACTTTCGGGTATTCCGAGAAGTCGCTGGCGGCCGTCGTTGATGCGGTCGGTGCGCAGAACGCGGCCAAGATCGTCTCCGGCAACGTCACAGAATTCCTGGGGCTGCAATGACGACCGTGGCCCCAGCCGTCGCTACGGCTACCGCTCGAGGACTGGTGATTCCCGACACTCCCGACCTCGTGCGGATGCGCCGCGAGACCGGGGCACGGCTTCGCGCGGCGATGGCCGAACGCGACGTCGACGCGCTGATCCTGCTCGGCAACAGCGCGGTGGTGTACGCCACCGGAGCCAGTTGGCCGCTCGGCGACGCGGGTCTGTCCTACGTCGAGCGACCCGTCGCGGTCGTGGTGGCCGGTGACGAGTGGCCCCACCTCTTCCTGCCGTTCCGCGAGGGCGCCTCCTACGAAACGGAGCTGCCCGCCGACCACCTACACGGCCCCGTATACCTCGAGTTCGACGAGGGCGTACAGGAATTCGCTCGACTGCTCGCCGATCTGATACCGCCCGGCGCGGTGATCGCGGTCGATGAGTCCACCGGCGCGATGAGGCGCGCCGGGAAGGCGCTGTTCCGGGGCGGCGATCCCGCCGACGCGGCAGCCATTGTCAGCGCCGCCAAGGTCGTCAAGACCCCGGACGAATTGGCCTGCATCCGCACCGCCGTTCGGATCACCGACGAGGCCATGGTCGACGTCGATAAAGCGCTGGCCCCCGGCATCCGCCAGATCGACCTGTCGGCAAGCTTTCTGCGGCGCGCCTTCGAACTGGGCGCGTCGGCGAGCATGCTGGAGCCGATCTGGCAGGTCATGCCGCCGAGCAAGGCCGAAGGCGTGTGGACGACGCACGGCGACTTGGCCCTGCCGCTCCTGACCACCGAGCGGGAGCTGCTCGAAGGCGATGTGTTGTGGACCGATGTCAGCATCACCTACCGCGGCTATTGCTCCGATTTCGGGCGCACCTGGCTGGTGGGACGGCAGCCGAACGCCCGTCAGCAGGCACAGTTCCAGAGGTGGTCGGAGATCATGGCCGCCGTCGAGCGGGTGGCCCGCGGTGGAGCTACCGCAGGTGACCTTGGCCGGGCCGCCGTCGCGGCCAACGGCGGTGACAAGCCCTGGTTGCCGCACTTCTACCTCGGCCACGGAATCGGCGTGAACGCGGCCGAGATGCCCATGATCGGAACCGATCTCGGGCAGGAATTCGATGACAACTTCGTCCTAGAGCCCGGCATGGTGCTGGTGCTCGAGCCAGTGGTCTGGGAGGACGGCACCGGCGGCTACCGCAGCGAGGAGGTCGTGGTGATCACCGAGGAAGGCTCGATCCGATTGACCGACTACCCCTACACTCCCTATGGCAACTGAAGTTCTGCCCGACGACCGGGCACTGCGATCGGGGCGCCGCCAGCGTGTACTGGACCAAATGGCGGCACACGACCTCGACGTGCTGGTCCTGGGGCGTCAGGCCAACATCCGCTACGTCAGCGGGACGCCGCAGCTGTGGATCGCCGGCACCCGTCCGTTCGGCCCCTCCTGCGTGCTGGTGCGCGCGACGGGTGCCCTGCACCTGCTGAGCACCTGGGACGAGGGCGTGCCCGACGACATTCCACGCGAGAACCTGTACGGCATTTCGTGGAATCCGGTCAACACCATGGCGGTGTTGCAGCGCATCGACGGCGCGGCCGACGCGCGTCGCGTCGGAACAGACGCGCTGTCACCGGCTTTCGCGCGGCTACTGCCCACCGCGTTCCCCAACGCCCAACTGGTCGACGGCGAACTCGCTATGCGTGCCGCGCGGCGTGTCAAGACGGCAGAGGAAGTGGTCGCGCTGCGAGAAGCGATCGCGGTCGCCGAGGCGGGGCTGGCGGCAGGGGTTGCCGAGCTGCGCCCCGGGGTGCGCGAGCAAACGCTGGCCGGGGCGATGATGGAGGCCATGGCGGCCGGCGGGGTGAGCACTCCGTCGAATCAGGAATTCGCCTGGGTCACTTCGCCGGAGCACCCGTGGCGGCGAGACGACGGCGACGGCCGCGTCCACGACGGCGACCTGGTTGCGTTCACCTCCGGCGTGCTCGCCGGTGGCTACATGGGCGAGGTGGGCCGCACCTGGCCGGTCGGCGCCCCGGCCGGGGCCGGACCCCTCTACGGGCGGTGGGATGCCCTGTGGGCCAGGCTGATCGCCGCCTGCCGCCCGGGTGCTGCGGCCGCCGAACTACTGGCCGCGTACGACGCCGCGGGGGAGCCGCTCCCGCCGATGCCGGTGGCCCGCGGGCTCGGCATGGGCTTCGACCCGCCGGTCATCTCCAAGCACCTGCCTGCGACCGCGACCGAGGAACGGTTGGAGCAGGGCATGGTGCTGGCCGTGACCGGCTACGTCTGGGAACAGGGAGTCGGCGCCGTCTTCGGGCGGGAGGCGGTGCTGATTTCCGCCGACGGGCCCGAGGTGCTGACTTCCAGCCCTTCTTGGCACGAATAATCATGTCCGGCAAGTCCGGTGCGGCCGCCGAGGAGATCATCGGGTACCACAAAGACCCGGACACGCGCATCGCCACGATCACGTTCGACCGGCCCGGTCAGCTCAACGCTCCCACGATTGCCGCGCGCCTGCGCTATGCCGACCTCTTGCACCGCGCCTCCATCGACGACGAGGTCAAGGTGTTGGTGGTCCGCGGGGCCGGTGACGACCTTGGCTCGGGTGCGGATCTCGTCGAGGAAATGGCGGTGCAGGACTCGGCCGATCCGCATCACCGGCTCGCCGAGTACCGGATCGACGACGAGGACGTCAGGTTTCCCCCGGAAGGTTCGTTTCGGCATGGCGCCACCCTCGGCCAGTGGTACGCCAACCCCAATTCGGGGATACGTGGATTGCAGGACTTCAAGAAGATCAGCATCTTGGAGGCGAAGGGCTACTGCTACGGCTGGCATTTCTATCAGGCGGCCGATGCGGATCTGGTGATCTCCAGCGACGACGCGCTCTTCGGGCATCCGTCGTTCCGCTACTACGGCTGGGGTCCACGGATGTGGTGGTGGGCGCAGACGATGGGGATCCGCAAGTTTCAGGAAATGGTGTTCACCGGAAGGGCTTTCACCGCGGCGGAGATGTACGACTGCAACTTTCTCAACAGTGTGGTCCCCCGGGAAGAACTCGAGGCGGAGGTGGAAAGGTACGCGCTCGCCTGCGCACGAAACCGCCCCACCGACACGGTGTTCATGCAGAAAGTCTTCTTCGAGATCATGAAGCAGTTCCAGGGCGAGTACCTGGGCAGCATGTTGAGCGGGTTCTTCGAGTCGATGGGCGGCCTTGTCCGGCCCGACGGGCCCCGCGATTTCACCCTCGGCGAAGCCATCGAACGGGGTCTGGGTAAAGCGGTGAAAGACAACGACGACAAGTTTCCGCCGGAATGGCGCCTGAGCAAGAAGGGGCGCAAGAGCGCAGGCGGCAAGGAGCCCGACCGAAAGCGAAAGCGCTAGTGGCGGAGCCGACCATGGAACCACCCCTGGCTGGCTACACCTTGGTCGACCTGTCCACCGGAATCACGGGCGCCTACTGCACCAAGTTGCTGGCCGACGCTGGGGCGGACGTCGTCAAAGTGGAGCCGCCCGAGGGCGACCCGCTGCGGTCCTGGTCCGCCTCCGGCGCCGTCATGCCGCCGGGCAGCGACGGGGCGTTGTTCAGTTTTCTGGCCGGGTCGAAGCGCAGCGTCGTCGCGGATCCCGGCGTCTACGATGACGCCGACCTGGTCGACAGGTTGCTGGCGGCCGCCGATGCGGTGGTGTGGTCCCGGGGTTCGAAAGTCGCGGAGTGTCCCTACTTCGCACCGGCGGCGATGCACCGCCGGCATCCGCATCTGACCGTCATGTCGATCAGCCCCTTCGGGCTGGACGGCCCCTGGCGCGATCGCGCGGCCACGGAATTCACGCTGCAGGCGTGGTCCGGCGGGATCGTCGGCCTCGGACGTGGCGAGGCGGACCGCGCACCGGTGTTCGTGGGCGGACAGGTCGGGGAGTATCTGACCGGGGTTTACGCAAGTGCAGCCATGGTGGCATCGCGCTACGGCCGCAACGGCGATGGTCCCGGTGAACTCCTGGACCTGTCGATGCTGGAAACACAGATCCTGTCGCTGACCTACTATCCCGTCACCTATTTCGAGATGCTGGGACGGCCCTGGCGGGACGCGCGGCGCGTCACGGTGCCGGGGGTGGCGCGCGCCAAGGACGGGCTGGTCGACGTCGGCTGCGGGACCACGCAGCAGTGGTTCGACCTGTGCGCGATGGTCGGCCACCCGGAATGGATGGATGAGGATTCGTCGCTGACGATCACCGAGCGGGCCAACCTCAAGGCCGACGAGATCTACGCTTGGTTCGAAAGCAACACGGTTGATGACATCCGCGAACTCGCAGCAGCGTTCCGCATCCCCAACGCCCCGGTGGCCAACGGCGCCAACATCACATCGCTCGACCACTTCCGCGAGCGCGGTTCGTTCGTGCGCAACCCGCGCGACGGGTTCCAGCAGCCGGGTCATCCCTACCGGACGACGTCCGCGCGGCTTCGCCGACCACAACCGGCACCGCGACTCGGAGAGCACACCGTGCATTACCGCGCGGCTGACCTGATGCCCCGCCCGTTGCCTACTGGGTCACCGAATCGAAGGCCCTTGAACGGGGTTCGCGTGCTGGACATGACAACTTTCTGGGCCGGCCCCTGCTGCACCCATTTCCTGGCGATGCTGGGTGCGGAGGTCATCCACGTCGAGTCCACCCGCCGTCCCGACGGGACGCGCCTCATCGCCGGCGTACCCGTCACCGAGGACCAGTGGTGGGAGAAGTCCCCGATCTTCGCGTCGCTGAACACCAACAAGAAGGGGCTTACGCTCGACCTGCAGAGCCCGCGCGGCCGGGAGCTCCTGCGTCGGCTCATCGCGACGTGCGACGTGGTCGTGGAAAACTTCACGCCGCGGGTGCTCGACCAGTTGGGATTGGATTTCCCTGCGGTGCAAGCGATCAAGCCCGACGTGGTGATGGTACGGATGCCCGGCTTCGGGCTGGACGGGCCGTGGCGCGACAACCCGGCGTTCGCCTACGTCATCGAGGCCGCGTCCGGACTGACCTGGCTTACCGGGTACGCCGACCGAACGCCCTACGACCCCTACTCGATCGGTGACCCCAACGCCGGCATTCACGCTGTGAATGCGCTGCTGCTGGCGCTGGAGCACCGACGCCGTACCGGCCAGGGCGTGTTTGTCGAAGCGGCGATGGTCGACGCCGCGCTCAGCATCGCCGCGGAGCAGGTCATCGAATATTCCGCGTACGGGGCACTGCTCGAACGCGCGGGCAACCGGGGGCCCACCGCGGCGCCGCAAAACCTCTACCGCAGCGCCGACACCGACGAGTTCGGCAGGCCCGACAGCTGGGTCGCGATAGCCGTGAGCACCGACGAGCAGTGGCAAGCGCTGCGCTTGGCGATCGGATCCCCTTCGTGGGCAAGGGATCCCCTACTCGCCACCGCAAGTGGCAGGAACGAACACCACGACGCCATCGACGAAAGGTTGGCCGAATGGTGTGAGCGGCGAGGCGGCGACGAGATCGTCGCAACCCTGTGGGATGCCGGCGTCCCGGTGGCCAAGGTGATGCAGCCACACCGCCAGACCGAGCTGGAGCAGCTCGCGTTCCGCGGCTTCTTCGAGGAAGTCGACCACCCGGTGGGCGGCCCCGCTAGGCTCAGCACCGTGCCGATGAGAATGTCAGCCGGCCCGTCAAGGTTCCACACCCGGCACGCGCCGCTGCTGGGCGAGCACAACAACGAATTGCTGACTGGGCTGGGGTTGAGCGACTCCGAGATCGCCGAGCTGGAGGCCGACGGCGTCATCGGCCGCGCACCGGTGATGTGATCGCAGATGGCGATCGATCCGTCGGACGTCTTGCTCACCGGCCGCGTGGCGGTGGTGACCGGCGGGGGAGCGGGCATCGGTCGCGGCATCGCCTCGGGGATGGCCGCCTTCGGCGCGTCAGTGGCGATCTGGGAGCGAGACGCGCAGACCTGCGCGCAGGCCGCGGAATCCATTGGGGCCCTGGGCATCGTGGCCGACGTGCGGGACAGCGGCCAGGTCGACGACGCGCTGCAGCGCACGAACGCCGAACTCGGCACCCCGACGATCCTGGTCAACAACGCCGGCGGAGTGTTCTCGTCGCCGCTGCTGGAAACCAGTGAGAACGGTTGGGATGCGCTCTACCGGGCGAACCTGCGTCACGTGCTGCTGTGCACCCAGCGCGTCGCGAGGGGGATGGTGTCTGAGGGCGTCGTCGGCAGCATCATCTCGGTGACGTCGATCGAAGGCGTGCGCGCGGCGCCGGGCTACGCGGCGTACGCGGCGGCCAAGGCGGGTGTCATCAACTACACCCGGACCGCCGCGCTGGAACTGGCGCCGCACGGCATCCGGGTCAACGCGATCGCGCCCGACATCACGCTCACCGAGGGGCTGGCGCAGCTCGGCGGCGAGGCGGCGCTGACCCGGACCGGCCACGTCGTGCCGCTGGGGCGGCCTGGCCACGTCGACGAAATCGCCAGCGTCGCAGTGTTCCTCGCGTCGAACATGTCGGCGTACCTGACCGGGCAGACCCTGCACGTCGACGGCGGCACCCACGCGGCGAGCGGTTGGTATCACGACCCCCGGACGGGTGAGTACCGGCTCGGCCCGTCCGTCTAGTGGCTCCACCCCTCGGCGGCCTGCTCGGAGAAGGTGCGGTCAATGCGCTCGAACCTGCGGCGGATCGAGGCGCGGGCGGCCTCGTGCGGCAGCACGTACAGGCGGTTGGCCAGGATCGCATCCGCCGTCAACCGGGCGACATCTTCCACGCCGACGCCCTCGTCCTGAGTCGGGAGCGTCCCGTCCGCTGCCCTCGGCGGAGACGACAGCCCATAATCCGCGCCCCGGATCCGTTCCGAGTTGGAGACGAGCTTGGTCTCCACGACCATCGGGCACAGCACCGAAACGCCGATGCCGGCGTCCTTTACCTCGCGGGCGAGCGTCTCGGCCAGGCCGACCACACCGTATTTGGCGACGCCGTACGCCCCCAGGCCGGCGTTGGGAACGAGGCCGGCGAAGGACGCGGTGAAGGCGACGTGGCCGCCCGTGCCCTGTTCGAGCAGCCTCGGCAGGAACGCCTCGACGGCGTGGATGTTGCCCCACAGGTCGATATCGATGACCCAGCGCCAGTCGTCGTGGGTCATCTGGGCGATCGGACCCGCGACCACGATGCCGGCATTGCTGAACACGACGTCGACGCGGCCGAGTAGGCGGAACGATTCTTTCGCGAGGTGAACCATTTCGTGGAGATGCCGGACGTCGCATACCACGCCGTGTGCGTCGAATCCCTGGGCGCGCAGGTGGTTTACCGCCTGCTCCAGCCCGGGCTGATCGACGTCGGAGAGCACCACTCGGGCGCCGCGGCGGACGAATTCGGTGGCCGTGGCCAAACCGATGCCGCTCGCACCGCCGGTGACGACCGTTCCGCGACCTTCGAATCCGTCCATGGGACGGCACTCTATTTCAGGCAGCTACCCGCATCGATGGGCAGGGTCACTCCGGTGACGTAGCGAGATTCGTCCGAGGCGAAGAACAGCACCGCGTTGCTGATGTCGATCGGTTCCACCCACGGGACCGGCAGGGTGTGGAACAGCTGACAGATCGGCGCCATGTCGTCGGGACCCGGATTCTCCAGGTCCGGACGGAACATCTTGAACGTGCCCTCGTTGTGCAGCATCGGGGTCTTGACGTGCGTCGGGTGCACCGAGTTCACCCGGATCATGTGCTGGCCCAGCTCGACTCCGAATGCGCGCATCAACCCGACGACGCCATGTTTGGCGGCGACGTAGTGACCGGTGTGGGGATAGGCCTTCAGTCCGCCGACCGAGCTGGTCAGGATGATCGAACCGCCCCGGCCGCCCGACAGAAGGTGCGGCACACCGGCTTTCACCGTTTTCCACACGCCGGCCAGGTTGATGTCGATCATCTCGGTCCAGTCTTCTTCGCTGGTCTTGTCCAACGTGTCACCACCGTTGCCGATTCCGGCGTTGGCCACGATGATGTCGAGCCGGCCGAGTTGTTCGACGCCGCTGTCCACCGCCGCCTTCAGGGCCTGGTAGTCGCGCACGTCGACTTCGGCGGTGACGATCCGGCGATTGTGTCCCTTGACCAGGTCGGCCGTCTCAGCGAGATCTTCGGGCGTCGACGCCGGGATCGCGGTGTTCGTAATGCCCTCGCGAATCGGCCTGCAGATGTCGATGGCGATGATGTCGGCACCCTCTTGCGCCAGCCGCACCGCGTGGCTGCGGCCCTGACCGCGTGCCGCTCCGGTGACGAAGGCGACTTTGCCCTCAACACGTCCCGTCATGGCTTCCTCAATTCCTGACTAGTGATCGCACGCCGCAGTGCGGAACCGCCGGAACCGCACCTCCCGGCATTCACTGATCCCGCCGCCTTTGCACTGTGTCACCACCGGTCAAGGGTGTCAACATCAAATCCGTTTTCGCTACTTGCCATTCTGGGCTTTAGAGAATCCGGTTCTCGGCACGGTGCGTTATTGGGTCAGTTCCAGGCAATGGGCGGTCTGTGCGTCGCGGCTAGCCGACGAAGCCGCGCGAGCAGAAGTCCCAGACCTCGTCGCCGGTGATGGGGTGGACCGTCGCGTCGTCGGAGCCGCCGCTGGACTGGGCGATGAACATGACGGTCTGCATGGTCATCGCAGCCATTCGCTTCGGATTGACGCCCGCGCGCAATTCACCGGCGTCGGACGCCGCTTCCATCAGTTCGGTCAGCAACGCCAACAGGGGGGCATGCGCGACCTTGACCTCAGCCGGGTGGCTGACCAGCAAACGCGGCGCGAAGTCGGTGAACAGCGGCCGCTTGGCCGTCGGGTCCGGGCGCGAGGCCTCGTAGAGCAGCTGGACGGCGACCTTCAGCCGCTCCAGCGGATCGGTCTGGCTTTCCGTGGCGGCGCGGATCTGGTCGGCGGAGCGGCTCAGCGCGTCTTCGAACAGCGCCAGCAACAGCTCATGCTTGCCGTCGAACTGCAGGTAGAAGCTGCGTAGCGACTGGCGGGACCGGTCGACGACCTCCTGCACGGTAAAGTCCGTGGAGCCCTTCTCGATGATGATGGCCTGGGCCGCGTCGAGGAAGCGCTGAACGCGTTGCGCGGCGCGCAATTTCGCCGTCTTGATCGACCTCTCGACGGCGCGCTGCTTCCAGGCGGGCTCTTCGCTGGGGCTGCTCACAGCCGGCTCGGCTGATTGCCGCGAGGGGAGAACATGGTTGGACTCTACCGGAGAACGCCGTGACATCGCTGCGCTCGACCCCCTCACGGATCATGTGTCGGAGATTGTAACTTTCTCGTCACGAGAATACTATTCTCTTAGACGTGTGTATGGAAGCGTAATCATAAGAGCGAACCGGGCCGTCGGCGGAAATCGTGATCTACCGACGCGGGGAAGCGCTCACGACCGTTGCGGGGAGTCGCGTGCAACTCACCTTTGACGCCGACGTGGAGGCGTTCCGCGCCGAATTCATAGCCTTCCTGGACGCGCATTCGCCGTCGGAGTCCGAGGCGTCCGAACGGCCCCGCTCCAGCTCGCACGTGCCGGCCTGGGCCCGGCGCTGGCAACGGCTGTTGTTCGACAGCGGATGGCTGCTCCCCGGCAATCCCCCCGAGTTCGGCGGGCGCAACGCGACGCTGTTGCAGCAATACGTGTACCTGGAGGAGCTGGGGCGGCGGCGCATCTACCAAAGTTTCAATCCGCAGGGCGTGGGCATCATCGCCGCCTCGTTGTTGACCTTCGGCTCGCCCGAACAGAAGCAGAAGTGGGCGGTGCCGATCCTGCGGGCCGAGATCACCGCGTCGCTGGGGATGAGCGAGCCCGGCGCGGGCTCGGACCTGGCGTCGCTGAAAACCCGGGCGGTGCTCGACGGTGACCACTTCGTCGTCAACGGCCAGAAGGTTTGGACATCCGGCGCCCACGATGCCGACGTGCTGCTGACATTCGTGCGCACCGATCCAAAGGTGCCGAAACACAAGGGCATTAGCGTGTTGCTGATCCCCACTGATACCCCCGGTGTGGTGCGCCGCCCGTTCGCGTCGGTGTGCGACAGCGACGAAATCGACTTCAACGAGGTGTTCTTCACCGACGTGCGCGTGCCGGCCGAGAACCTGGTGGGTGAGCTGAACCAGGGATGGCGGGTGGCCACCGGTTCTCTGGGGCACGAACGCGTCATGCTGTGGATGGGATACGTCGACCTGTTGCACGAACTGAGCATCGATTTCCGTCCGTCGGGCCCGCTCGAGCGCGATCGCTACGCCAGCCTGGTGATGGACGCCTACGCGCTGCGGTTGCTGGGCTCCACCGCGTTGTCGCGGGCCGCCCGGGGGGACGAGGATGTTGCGGCCCAGTCGGTGCTGAAGCTGCTGGGCTCCGAGGCCCTACAACGGGCGTCCGAGGACGCCCTGAACGCCGCCGATGCGGAGGGGCTTGTGCACCGCGCGGTGACCGCCCCGTTCGCTCCGCTGAACCTCGACAGCCACTACCGCAGCTGGTTCGACCGGTACGCGCGCACCTTCGCCGCGACGATTGCCGGTGGCACCTCGGAAATTCAGCGGAACATCATCGCCGAGCGGGTGCTGGGGATGCCGAGGAGCTAGCGGGCGTCCAGCCAGGCGTAGTACCCAATCGCGACCAGCCCGGCGGCGATCGACACCGCCCCCAACACCATGCCCGCCAGCGCGGTTCGAGGGTTGCTCGCTTCGCCCCGCGACACCCGCCTGCGCGCGACGTCGCCCGTGATCACCGCCGCGATGCCGAACGGCACCCCGACCAGCATCCAACACGTGCCGACCGCGACCAGACCCACGAGCAGCGAGGCGACGCCCATCTCGTTTCTGGGGGTTGGCTCCGGTTGACTCATCGCGTCCCATCCTGTTGGCGGCCAGACGCAGTCTACGCGCCGGTTCCGGGCCGCGCCTGACCGGCGTGCGAGCCTAGAGTTGGGCGAGCCGCGGCGCAAACCGGTTGTCCACCAGGAGTTTTCCCGCCTCGCGGGTCAGCTCACGGGTGTTGCCCAGCAGGCCGTCCAGAACGAGTGACCGTTTGACATGGCGGTGTAGCGGGTGCTCGGCGGTGAAGCCGATACCGGCCAGCACCTGCTGGCAGTGGCGGGCGGCGGTCAGCGCGGCCTGGCCGGCGGCGGCCTTGGCCAGTAGCGACGCCAGCCCGTCGTGGTCCTCGGCCTGTACGGCCACGTGCAGCGTTGCTTCGGCGCCCTCGATCGCGACGAGCGTCTCTGCCAACCGGTGCCGGATCGCCTGGAACGAGCTGACGTGCCGGCCGAACTGCACGCGGTCCAACGCATGTCGGCGCGCCAGCGACAGCATGGCCCGGCCGGTGCCGACCAGCCACCAGCCCAGTGCCCGCCTGCCGGCAGCCAGCGCGGCCGGCGGCAGCGAATCCCCTTGCGGCACTCGCTGTATCGGCAGCGCGTCGTCGATGGCCGAACCGAAGCTCTCGCCACGCTCCCATATCACCCACGAGCCGCCGGTGAACGGTAGCGGTGGGGTGCCGCCGGGTGCCGCGCCGATCTCGCGTGAGACCACGTCGTTGAGCACCGGGGCGTGCGCGCCCGCCTCGCCGAGTAACCGGAACACCAAAGCAACCGCGGCGGCGGGCATCTCGTCCAGCATGTCGCGCCAGCCCAGCTCGGTCAGCGCCGCATCGAGCTCGCCTCCGGATGCGGCCGTCATCGTTGTTCGCAGCGAGCTTTCGAGCAGGCGCAGCGACTCGGGATCCGTCGACTCCACGGCTCATTCCTTCCCGAGGTCGAGCAGCCGGCGCGCAATGATGTTGCGTTGGATCTCGGCGGTGCCGCCGTAGATGGTCGCCGCGCGCGAGTACAGGTATTCCGGGCGCCACGGCGTGTCGTCGAGCTCGAGCGTTCCGGGCAGCAGGTCGCGGACGGTGTCGTAGAGCCGTTGCTCGGCGGCGGCGAGCAGCACCTTGTCGATCGACGTGTCCGGTCCCAGCCGCGCCCCGTCGCGCAGTCGGTGCTGGGTGTCACGGGATCGGCAGCGCAGCGTGTGCAGCGCCAAATACGCTGTCCCAAGCGCGGATTCGTCCGGATCGCCGGCGTCGCACGTCTGGGCGATGAGGTCGTCGAAGCGGGAGTAGAGGTAGGCGATCCGCTGCCAGAAGCACGTGGACCGCTCGTAGGGGAGCAGATCCATGGCGAGCCGCCAGCCGTCGCCCGGCCGGCCGAGCATGCGGCTTGCCGGGATCACCACGTCGTCGTAGTTGACCTCGCAGAATTCGTCGACGCCGTGCATCGTCCGGAGCGGCCGGATGGTGATGCCGGGCGTGTCGAGGTCGACGAAGAAGGCGGTGATGCCGTCGTGTCCGGGCGCGGTGCGGGTCAGCAGGACACAGCGGGTGGAGAACTGCGCGAAGCTGGTCCAGACCTTTTGCCCGTTGACGATCCAGTCGTCGCCCCGTTGCGTGGCGCGCGTGGTCAGCGAAGCCAGGTCGCTGCCGGAGCCCGGTTCGGAAAACCCCTGACACCAATGCTCTTCACCGCGAAGCAGCCGTGGCACCATCTCTGCGGCCAGCCCCGGCGGGGCGTAATCGATCATCGTGGGCGCGAGCACCTCGAGCATCGAATAGGGGCCCGGCTCGGCGAGGCGGCGGCCGACCACCTCTTCGCCGACGATCGCGCGCAGCACCGCGGGGCCGCCCAATCCGCCGACTTCGGTGGGCCAGCCGTAGCGCATCCAGTCGGCGTCGTACAGGGCGCGGCTGACCCTGGCGAATTGCCGCATGTGGCCCTGAAGGGAGTGGTCGGGACCGGGGGTTAGATCATTGTCGTCGAGCCACGCACGCAAGCCCGCCCGGAACTCCGCGACATTCACGGCGTGGGACGGCCGACGGCGTGCGGGCGCCCGGAGTCGTGCACGCCGCTGCGGCGGATGAACGTCATGGCACGGGTTTTCAGTCGCCATCCGTCGGGGGTGCGGGCGTAGGTGTCGCGGTAGTAGCCGATCCGCATGTCATGGGTGGCGTGGTCGATGAAGCACAACGGCTGGGTGCCGCTGGCGGAGTCGCCGTCGATGTCGACGAGCGCTGTTCCGGTGAGGAACAGGCCCTTTGGCGCGGCCGCCACCAGCTCCGGAAATCTGTCCAGCCGGTAGGTGTCTCCGAACGCGCTGTAGGTTCCGTCCGGGGTGAACACCCCGATCAGCCCGTCGATGTCCTCCTGGGTGATGGTGACCGCGTACCGGGCGAGCAGCTGCTGAATCTCGACCAGGTCGTCAGTTCGAGTTGGCTGTCTTGTTGACATAGACCTTGCCGCCTTTCATGACAAAGCTCACGTTCTGGGTAACGGTGATGTCTTCCAGGGGGTTTCCCGGCACCGCGATGATGTCGGCGAGCTGACCCGTCACGAGCCGGCCCCGGTCGGTCGAGTTGATCAGTTCGGCCGCGGTCACCGTCGCCGCCCGCAACACGGCCAGCGGTGGCAGGCCCCAGTTCACCAGGGTGACCAACTCGTCGGCGTTGCGTCCGTGCGGGATCGCCGGCGCGTCGGTGCCGACCGCGATCTTCACGCCGGCCTCGTGGGCGGCCAGGATCGAGGTCCGCGCCTTGGGGAACATCTCGGCGGCCTTGGCCTGCAACTCCGGGGCGGCGTGCGAGACGTCCATGGCATCGCCGTCGGCCAGGCGCCGGGTGCTCACCAGGAAGGTGCCGTGCTCGACCATCGACGCGATCGCGTCGTCGTCGATCAAGAACCCATGCTCGATGCAGTCGATGCCGGCGTCGACGGCATGCACGACCGCCTCGGCGCCATGCGTGTGAGCGGCGACGCGCAGGCCTCGCCGATGCGCCTCGTCGACGATCGCGCGCAGTTCCTCGTCCGAATAGTGTTGCGCGCCCGGCGGACCGGTCAGTGACATCACTCCGCCCGAGCAGCAGACCTTGATCAGTTCGGCGCCGTGTTTGATCTGGTAGCGCACCGCCTTGCGGATCTCGTCGATGCCGTTGGCGATGCCCTCCTCGACGGTCAGCTCCAAAGTGTGTGGCGCGAACGCCGCGAACATCGTCGGGTCCAGGTGCCCGCCGGTGGGGGTGATGGCATGACCGGCCGGTACCACGCGCGGGCCGTCGATCCAGCCGGCGTCGATGGCCTTGGCCAGTGCGACGTCCAAGAGGTAGCCACCGGTCTTGACGAAAAGGCCGAGGTTGCGCACGGTGGTGAACCCGGCGCGCAGCGTACGGCGCGCATTGCCGACCGCGCGCAGCACCCGAGTCGGTGGGTCATCCTGAACCTGGGACAGTCCGGGTTTTTCACCGCGGCCACCCATCAACAGGTTGACCTCCATGTCCATCAGCCCGGGCAGCAGGATCGCCTCGCCGAGGTCGATCAGTTCACCTTCGGGCTCCCCGCCGACACCCGCGATCCGGTCGCCCTCGACCTGCACCAAGCCGGGGGAGACGATCTTGCCGGCGTCGATGTCGAGCAGCCCGGCGGCTTTGAGCGTCAACACGTGATCAGATCACCGGTTCCCGGATGCACTCCACCCAGGCCGCCCCGCTGTCCGGCACGCGCGGCTGTTTCCATGCCTCGACCGGAAACGACACCATGACCAGCGACTGCATCATGTGCATGAGAGTCTTTGCGTCGTCGGGCAGATCGTCCAACGGGTACTTGTCGCAGTAGGCGATGACGTCGTTGAGGCGCGGGAACGCGGCGTCGTAGAACGCCTGCATTTCCGGCATCGTCGAGGCCAGCCGCTTGGCGTACCGCTCGGGCTCGGTGGCCAGGTCCCAGTCCAGGTAGGGCTCGAGCTCGGCGAATTCAGACGGTAACGCCATTGTCCTGGTACTCCTTCACGTAGTCACCGGTCGTCTTGTGCAGATGACGGATCAAGACTTCTTGGTCGCACAGGAGGAACTCTGTGACGGCCCGCGTGCCGATCATCGTTTGGGTCGCCTCCAGCGTGTTGGCGTCCTGCAGCGCGTACTCCTTGAATGTCACGGCGGCCAACTCCTGGGCAAGGCGTTCCCGCGCATTGCGCGGCGGGACGAAATACAGAGTGCACTCGAAGATGTGCTTGTCCACGGCGGTCGGCCAATAGTGGTAGGTCAGGAACCAGCCGGGCTCCCAGATCAGCAGCATGAAGTTCGGGTAGAAGAGCAACGAGTCGATGCCCCACTGTGGCACCCGCTTGACGTTGACTCCCGGCGGCAGCTCCAGGTTTTCGATGATCTCCGGCTTGTCCCACGGACCGAACAAGCCGCTGCGCAACACCTGGTCCATCGGCTTCACCATTGACATGTCCGAGGGAGGCGCCTGGCCGCCCCAGGTCGACTGCAGGCTGTGCGGGCCGGCCAGCTCATAGTGCAGCGCCTCGTAGCCGTACTTCTGGATCTTGGCGGCTTCTTCCTTGGTGTATTGCCCCTGGTGCAGGATCGGCGCGTGATAGAACTCGACGAACGCGTCGATGAACAACTTCCAGTTGCTGCCTACCTCGGCCCGGTAGGAGTAGGTCTCCGTCATCTCGCCGAAGGGATAACCCTCGATGCTCTTGGCCAGCGGCCCCAGATAGTCGGTGAGCGGCGCCGCATTGTGGTCGAAGTTGATGAAAATGAAGCCTTCCCACACCTCGCAGCGGACCGGCGCCAGGCCGAAGTTGCTCTTGTCGAGGTCGAAGAACTCTTCCTCCTGCTGGACGAAGGTCAGGTCACCGTCGAGGCTGTACCGCCAGGCGTGGTACTTGCAGGTGAACTGCCGGCAGGTGCCCGACGTCTCCTCGTTGGGAAAGTCGTTCCATACCAACTTGTTTCCGCGGTGGCGGCAGACGTTGTGGAAAGCCTTGACCGAGCCGTCCTTGGTCTTGACGATGATCACCGACGTGCCGGGCCCCGCCGACGGCAATTCCCTGGTGAAGTAGCTGCCCGCGCGGGGGAGTCGGTTGACGCGGCCGACGTTGAGCCACGTGCGCCGAAAGACCGCCTCCCGCTCCGCATCGAAGAATGCCGGATCGATCGAGTCGCCGTAATCGACCGGTGCGGTGCCGAGTTCGGGATAGTTCTCTGTCCAGCTGCCTGCGGCCGGCTTGGGGAAGTGGGGCAACTTGCTACCTCTCTGGGTGTTCGGCGTTCTCGAGCTCTACGCCAAAAGTGTTGAAGGCCATGGCCAGCAGGGCATAACAGCCGACCGTGAAGACGAAATCCATGCGCTGCTGGTCATTGAGGCGCGCACCGAGCGCGGCCCAGGTCTCGTCGGACAGCTGCGACTTCTCCTCGAGCTCGTCGACGCCGGCGATCACCACGCTGTCGAACTCGTCGAAGCCGCCGGCGTCCCCGCCGGCAAAACTTCGCACCGCGGCGATCTCGTCGTCGGTCATTCCCTCGGCCTTGGCCATCGAGACGTGATGGGACCACTCGTAGGCGCAGCCGCGGCGATGCGCGACCCGCAGGATGGCCAGTTCGCGAATGCGGGGCGACAGCGTGGACGAGGTCAAGAGGTGGACGTTGAAGCGGAGAAACGCCTTGGCCAGCGCCGGATGGTGGGCGAGGGTGCTGAGCGCGTTGTTGGTGTCCGCGTCGCGCATCGCCGAGAGTGCCTTGCGGGCCGTGTCGTTCCACTGGTCAGCCGGCAGCGGCGCCAACCGCATCCGCGTGCTCCTCTCGCCATCCTCCCTTCCACCTCTCGGTGAAGGAGAATCAGATTCTCATTTCCAACTAATAGGTTTGCACGAATCGAGCGGCCGGTCAATGGCAGCCGGCGTCGACCCGACCGGGCCCGACCCGGTGAGCGGCCCCGACGGGTCGATGTGCCCGCCTGCCTGCTGGAACGCCGGTGGCGGTGACACCCGGTGGGTCAACTTGGGCAGTCACCTTTGGCGCTTGCTCGCGGGGAGGCGGCCGCTACGCGGCCCCGTTCCGCGCCCGGTCGGCCCGCGCGCGCGGGCCGCGCGCCCGATGGATGTTGATTCTCGCCTGGCGAGAAGATAGTTTTCATTTTAGTGATCTTGGCACGGGACAGCGATTCGCCGAGGCTGCGTGGGAGCGGAATCGAATAGACGGACCCGATGGAAGGGCAACGGCCATGAACAAAGAAGACATGATCCTGATCAGCGTCGACGACCACACCGTCGAGCCGCCGGACATGTTCAAGAACCACCTGCCGAAGAAGTACCAAGACGACGCGCCTCGGCTGGTGCACAACGCCGACGGCTCGGACATGTGGAAGTTCCGCGACACGGTCATCCCGAACGTGGCATTGAACGCGGTCGCCGGACGGCCGAAGGAGGAGTACGGCATCGAGCCGACAGGGCTCGACGAGATCCGCCCCGGTTGTTACAACGTCGACGAGCGCGTCAAGGACATGAACGCCGGCGGCATCCTGGCCTCGATCTGCTTCCCCTCGTTTCCCGGCTTCGCCGGTCGGCTGTTCGCCACCGAGGATCACGATTTCTCCATAGCGCTGGTGCAGGCTTACAACGACTGGCACATCGACGAGTGGTGCGGCGCCTACCCGGCGCGATTCATCCCGATGGCGATCCCGGTGATCTGGGACGCCGAGGCGTGCGCCGCCGAGGTGCGCCGGGTGTCGAAGAAGGGCGTGCACGCGCTGACCTTCACCGAAAACCCCGCCGCGATGGGCTATCCCAGCTTCCACGACGAGTACTGGAACCCGCTGTGGAAAGCCTTGGTGGAGACCGGCACCGTGATGAACGTGCACATCGGTTCCTCGGGCCGGCTGGCCATCACCGCGCCCGACGCGCCGATGGACGTGATGATCACGCTGCAGCCGATGAACATCGTGCAGGCCGCCGCCGACCTGTTGTGGTCGCGGCCGATCAAGGAATACCCGGACCTGAGGATCGCGCTCTCCGAGGGTGGAACCGGCTGGATTCCCTACTTCCTGGAGCGTGCCGACCGGACCTACGAGATGCATTCCGCCTGGACGCACCAGGACTTCAGGGGCAAGCTGCCCAGCGAAGTTTTCCGCGACCACTTCCTGACCTGCTTCATCAGCGACAAGGTCGGTGTGGCGCTGCGCAACATGATCGGCATCGACAACATCTGCTGGGAAGCCGACTACCCGCACAGCGACTCGATGTGGCCGGGCGCACCGGAAGAGCTGTGGGATGTGTTGTCGATCAACAACGTTCCGGACGACGAAATCAACAAGATGACCCACGAGAACGCGATGCGGTGGTATTCGTTCGACCCGTTCACGCACATCTCGCGCGAACAGGCGACCGTCGGTGCGCTGCGTAAGGCCGCCGAGGGGCACGACGTGTCCATCAAGGCGCAGGGCCACGACAAGGACACCCGAGGCGGCTCGTCCTTCGCCGACTTCGCGGCGAACGCGAAAGCCCTCACCGGCAACAAGGACTGAGGCCCGACCGGACCGGGCCCGGGTGAGCTGCGTCGAAATTGCGCTCAAGGTCGCCTTTTTCGGCACTTGACGACCACCACGGCAATCTCGCCGCCAGCAATGAACAGGAGATCCAGCAGTGCCCGGCGCCGGAATGAACTTCGAGCTGACTGACGACCAGGAACTGATCCGCCGGTCGGTCGCCGAGCTGGCGCGCAAGTTCGACGATCAGTACTGGATGGAAAAAGACCAGGCGCACGAATTTCCCTCCGAGTTCTACAACGCGATCGCCGGCGGCGGCTGGCTGGGCATGACCATCCCCACCGAGTACGGCGGACACGGCCTCGGGATCACCGAGGCCACGATCCTGCTCGAGGAGGTCGCCAAGTCCGGCGGCGCCATGAATGCCGCCAGCTCGATTCACCTGTCCATCTTCGGCATGCAGCCGGTGGTGGTGCACGGCTCCGACGAACTCAAGGCACGCACGCTGCCCAAGGTCGCAACCGGGGAAGTGCATGTCTGCTTCGGGGTGACCGAACCCGGCGCGGGGCTGGACACCTCGCGCATCACCACCTTCGCCAAACGCGACGGCGATCGCTACATCGTCAACGGCCGCAAGGTGTGGATCTCCAAAGCCATGGAGTCCGACAAGATCCTGCTGCTCACCCGCACGCAGAGCTACGAGGAAGTCACCAAGAAGACCGACGGGATGACCCTGTTCATCACCGATCTGGACCGCAGCCGCGTCGACATCCGGCCGATCCGCAAGATGGGCCGCAACGCCGTCAGCTCCAACGAGTTGTTCATCGACAACCTCGAGGTGCCGGTCGACGACCGAATCGGCGAGGAGGGCAAGGGCTTCCAGTACATCCTGGACGGCCTGAACCCGGAACGGATGCTGATCGCCGCCGAGGCGCTCGGCATCGGCCGGGTGGCGCTGGACAGGGCGGTGAAGTACGGCAACGAGCGTGAGGTCTTCGGCCGGCCGATCGGAATGAATCAGGGCCTGCAATTCCCGCTCGCGGACTCCCTGGCACGCCTCGATGCCGCCGAGCTGATGCTGCGCAAGGCGACCTGGTTGTACGACAACGGGAAACCGTGTGGGCGCGAGGCGAACACCGCGAAATACCTGTGCGCCGATGCGGGTTTCACCGCCGCCGACCGGGCGTTGCAAACCCATGGCGGCATGGGGTATGCGGAGGAATACCACATCACGCGCTACTTCCGCGAGGCCCGGCTGATGAAGATCGCGCCGGTGAGCCAGGAGATGATCCTGAATTTCCTGGGATCCAACGTCTTGAAATTGCCGAGGAGCTACTGAGAGTCGGCTTCGGACTCGCCGAGCGTGTACCCACTGCGACATTTTCGAGATCTTCTCGCCGTAGTAGACGTTCGGCGATCCGCGCGCAGGCCGTCGAGGCCGGCAACGTTTACTGGGTGTCGAAGTAGAGGGATCGGAGGAGAGGCATGCGGGAAACAGTCATCGTCGAAGCCGTGCGCACCGCGGTGGGGAAGCGCAACGGCGGCCTCTCCGGCATGCACGCCGCCGACCTGTCGGCCGTCGTCCTCAACGAGCTGCTCGAGCGCGCCGGCGTCGGCCCGGAGATCGTCGACGATGTGATCTGGGGATGCGTGTCCCAGGTCGGTGACCAGTCCAGCAACATCGGGCGTTACGCCGTTCTGGCCGCCGGCTGGCCGGAGACCATCCCCGGCACCACCGTCAACCGCGCGTGCGGGTCGAGCCAGCAGGCCCTCGACTTCGCCGTGCAGGCGGTGATGTCCGGCCAGCAGGATGTCGTCGTGGCCGGCGGTGTCGAGGTCATGAGCCGCGTCCCGCTCGGTTCGGCCAGGGCGACCGGCATGCCGTACGGCCCGAAGGTCCTCGCCCGCTATGACGGCTTCTCCTTCAACCAGGGGCTGTCGGCGGAGATGATCGCCAAGAAGTGGGGGTTCTCCCGCACAAGGCTCGATGAATATTCCGCCCGGTCGCACGAACGGGCCGCGGTGGCTCAGGACTCCGGCGCGTTCACCGACCAGATCGTGCCGGTGTTCACCGATGACGGAACGGTCGTCGCCGCGGACGAGGGGGTGCGGCGGGGGACCACGGTGGAGAAACTCAGCGGACTGAAGCCGGCGTTCACCGAGGACGGCGTGATCCACGCGGGCAATTCGTCGCAGATCTCCGACGGTGCAGCGGCCCTGCTGGTGATGACGGCCGAGATGGCCGTCGAGCTGGATTTGACCCCGGTGGTGCGCTACCTGGCCGGCGCCGTGACCGGCGCGGACCCGGTGCTGATGCTCACCGGTCCCATCCCGGCGACCGAGAAGGTGCTCAGGAAGGCCGGCGTGCCGCTGTCGGAGGTCGGCGCGTTCGAGGTGAACGAGGCTTTCGCGCCGGTGCCCCTGGCGTGGCTCGCCGAAACCGGGGCGGACCCCGAGCGGGTCAACCCGCTCGGCGGCGCCATCGCGCTGGGCCACCCGCTGGGCGGGTCCGGGGCGGTGCTGATGACGCGCATGGTGCACCACATGCGCGACAACGGGATTCGCTACGGGCTGCAGACCATGTGCGAGGGCGGCGGCACCGCTAACGCCACGCTCGTCGAGCTGGTGCGATAGCGCCGGCGTCCACACGCCGAAATCGACCCCTCGGGTGAGCCTTGTCACAGCGGGCAAACTAACCTACTGTGTGTTCACTAGGTTGGTTCGGTCCGCCGATCGGTCGAAGGAGTCCGGTGCCCGACGCACGGCGATACGACGCGCTGCTCGCCAAAGGCGAGGACCGCAAGCAGCGCATCCTCGCGGTCGCGCAACGGCTGCTGACGCGCAACGGCTGGCGCAGCACCACCCTCGCCCAGATCGCCGGCGAGGCGGGGGTCACCCCCGCGGGGCTGCTGCATCACTTCGAATCCAAAGAGCAATTGCTGCACGCGGTCCTCGACGCGCGCGACCTCGACGACGACCTCCACGCCGACCGGACCGGCGATCTCTTCGCCCAGATCGCCCAGGTCGCCGATCGGTTCAACCGGGCGCCCGAGCTGGTCGGGACGTTCACAGTGTTGCTGGTCGAGAACATCCTTCCCGACGCTCCGCTGCACGACCGGATGCTGGCCCGGCATCGCGCCGCGACCGACATCATCGCCGACCTCATCCGCAGCGGGCAGGCCGATGGCCGGTACCGCGCGGACATCGACCCCGCCGTCAAGGCAGTGGAAATTCTCGCCTTCGTCCACGGAATGGAAACCACATGGTTGCTCGATCCATCGATACCGCTAACCGAGGTGTTCAAGCAGTACGCCGAGACGCTGGCGCGGGACTTCGCCCCGTAGAAGAGCCGCGTGAGGACATGAGATACCGACTCGACGTGGTCGCCGCGACCGTCGACGACGCGGTGCGGTTCGCCGGCGGCTGGCTCTTCGACCGGGCGATGGCGGGTTGGGACGTCAGCGTGTTGGTCGCCGACCATCCCGACGATCGGCCGTTGCAGATTCTCGGTTCCCGGGTGGTCGACCTCGAAGAGGCCCTGGCGTCGGTGCATTCGCGTCCTCGGCCGCAGGCCCTGGCGGCCGCGGCCGATCTGTTCGGGTGCGACGCGCGGGTGCGGCAAGGGGTGTTGCAAGCCCTCGATCACGGGGTTACCGAGGTCACGCTGTGGGGGGAGGGCTGGCCGGCCGAGCTCGACGACAGCGTCGGCCTGGTGCAGCACCGGCTCAGCATGGCCGCTCACATGTTCAAGGCCCAGGCCATGGCGGCCGCCGCTCTGCCTCTCGCCGGGCTCGGTCACGTCGAGACCTTCCGCAGCGGGTTGCTGGCGTGGCCCTCGGTGGCCGCGGACCTGGTTCCCGCCAGCTGAGCCGCGTATCGGCGCAGTGCCCCGTCGTTGACGGCCGGCATGCCCTATGGAAATGTGATACTCATCTGCGAGAGGTGCGTTCTCACTAGCTGAGATTCAAGGAGCGGAAGATGGCGAACGAATTCTCCGAGTTGGACTTCTTCCGCGGCAGCGAGCTGATCGAGGACCCATACCCCTACTACGAGGCGCTGCGCCAACGGTGCCCCGTCACGCGGGAGAGCCATCACGACGTCACCATGATCACCGGTTGGGACGAGGCGTGCGCCGTGCTCAACGACGCCGAGACGTGGTCGTCGTGCATTTCGGTCACCGGTCCGTTCCCCGGCTTCCCGGTAGCGCTAGAAGGCGACGACATCACCGAGCTGATCGACAAACACCGCGACGAGCTGCCGTTCAGCGACCAGCTGCCCACGCTCGATCCGCCGACCCACACCAACCATCGCTCTCTGCTGATGCGGCTGATCACCCCGAAGCGCCTCAAGGAGAACGAGGACGCCATGTGGGTCCTCGCCGACCAGGTGCTCGACACGTTCCTCGCGCCCGGCCGCGGCGACTTCATCAAGGGCTTTGCCGGCCCGTTCACGCTGCTGGTCATCGCCGACCTGCTCGGCGTGCCCGAGGAGGATCGCGACAAGTTCGTCCAGGGTATCCGCGACCACTCGGGTGGCGGCGTAGGCGGCACCAAGGGCTCACTGGCGCACAGCCCGCTGGAATTTCTCTACGATCTCTTCTCCGACTACGTCTCCGACCGCCGGCGAGAGCCGCGCGACGACGTGCTGACCGGCCTGGCCACCGCCACCTACCCGGACGGCTCGACCCCCGACGTCGAAGACGTGGCCCGGGTGGCCAGCAACGTCTTTTCGGCGGGCCAGGAGACCACCGTGCGGCTGCTGGGTGCGGCCCTGCAGACGCTCGGCGAGCGGCCGGACATCCAGGCGCAATTGCGCAAGGACCGCAGCCTGATCCCCAACTTCATCGAGGAGTCACTGCGCCACGAGAGCCCCGTCAAAGGTGACTTCCGGCTGAACCGGGTGCCGGTCAATGTCGGCGGCGTCGACCTGCCGGCGGGAACCACCGTGATGGTGGTGCAAGCGGCCGCCAACCGTGATCCCCGTCGGTTCGAAGACCCAGCGACCTTCGACCCGGCCCGCAAGAACGCCCGGCAGCACATCTCGTTCGGGCGTGGTATCCACAGCTGCCCGGGCGCCCCGCTCGCGCGCGCCGAAACGCGGGTGGCGATCGAGCGGCTGCTCGACCGGACGGCGGATATCAGGATCGACGAGAACGTGCACGGCCCGGCGAACGACCGTCGCTACCAATACGTCCCGACCTACATCCTGCGCGGCCTGACGGAGCTGCACCTGGAGTTCCCGCCGGCATGAAAGTCGCCGTCGATGATCAGCGCTGCCGCGGCCACGGCGTCTGCACGACGCTGTGTCCGGAGGTCTTCAGCCTCACCGACGACGGATACGCGGAGGCGATACCATCCGATGTCCCAACGGAATTCGAGGCCGCCACGCAAGAAGCCATCGAGTGTTGCCCCGAGCAGGCCATCAGCAAAATCGAATCCAGCTAAGGAGATTCAGTGGCCAAGGGATATGTCATCTTGACGGAGGCCATCAAGGATCCGGAGGGCATGAAAGCCTATGCCCGGGCCGCCGGTTCGGCGATGGCCGGCGCCACCATTCTGGCCGTGGACACCGCTCCCACGGTGATCGAGGGCAGCTGGCACGGCGACCAGACCGTCGTGCTGGAATTCGAATCCGTGGACGCGGCCCGCGCGTGGTACGAGTCCGAGGGCTATCAGAAAGCGGCGAAACTGCGGCAGGCCGCGGCCGACTGCAACGCCGTCATCGTCGCCGGGTTCTGACCGCCGTTACTCGCCCACGATGGAGATGGCCTGCCGGGGGCACTGGCGAACGGCCTCGCGCACGTCCGCCTCGTTCTCCGGGGTGACTTCTTCCTGCAGCACGGTCAGCATGTCGTCGTCGCCGAGGAGAAAGATCTCCGGGTTGATGCCCATGCAGACACCGTTGCTCTCGCAAAGCCCCCAATCGACTTCGATTTTCTTCGTCACGGCAACCCCCTTTACTGAAGCACCTTGACGGGCACGTTCTTCCAGCCCGCGACGTTCTGCATGGTTACCCGTTTGCAGCCCGCCCAGTCCACCTCGTAGCGCGGCATGAAGTCGAGGAGCCGCTCCAGCGCGATCCTGCTTTCCAGGCGTGCCAGCGCGGCGCCGAGGCAGCTGTGAATCCCATACCCGAGCCCGAGGTGCTGGGCCTCGGTCTGGTCACGCTCGATGTCGAAGGTCTCGGCGTCGGTGAAGGCCTCCGGGTCGCGGTTCGCCGCGGCGCCGCAAAGGAACACCGGCTTGCCGGCGGGAATCACGCCACCACTGACGTGCGCCTCTTTGAGCGTGTAGCGGACGTTGTACTGCACCGGCCCCTCGTAGCGCAGGAGCTCTTCGACCGCCCCGGGTATTTTGTCGCGGTCGTCCTGCAGCATCTGCCACTGGTCGGGGTGCCGGGCGAAGATCACCGCCGCGTTGCCCATCAGTTTCGTGACGGTCTCGGCGCCCGCGCCGCCCAAAAGCGTCGCAAAACCGGTGATTTCGATGTCATCGAGCTTGCGCAGCTGGCCGTCCTCGCCCGGGATCTCCGCCGCGATCAACCGGCTGATCATGTCGTCCTGTGGCTCCTGGCGCCGCTCCTGCACCAGGCCGAAGTAGTACATCGCCGCATCGATGTTGGCCTGCATGCCGGCTTCGTTGATCTCGATCTGGCCCGGTTCGCGAGACAGGCTGGTGTCGATCCAGTGCCGCACCTGCTGGCGGTATTCCTCCGGCACCCCCGCCATCCGGGTGATCACTTCCACCGGGAACGGCCCGGAGAAGTCCTGCACGACATCGAAGTTCTCGGGGTCGGCGGCGCCCAGGTACTTGTCGATCACCTCGATGATCGTCTCGCGCTGCGATTGAATGGCCCGGGGGGTGAACGCCTTGTTGAGCAGGCTGCGCATGTGGCGGTGTTCCGGCGGGTCCATGAAGATGATCGACTTCTGCTCGGGGGCTACACCCCGGCGCACCATCGCCAGGTCGCAACCGCGCGCCGAGGAATACGTCTCGAAGTCCTTGAATGCCGCCGCGACGTCCTCGTGACGGGTCAGCGCGTAGAAATCCTCTTTTTCGTCGTAGTACAGCGGCGCTTCCTCGCGCATCCGTCGATAAATGTCGAACGGGTTGTTGAAGTAGTCCTCGGAGTACGGATCGAAGACGAGCTTCGGTTTTGTCACTGAATCCTCCTCAGCGGCGAGGGCGGGCTGCAACCGTTACAGCCGAGTCGTTGACTGTAACGGTAACGGTAATACTTTCGTGACGAACCGGAAAGACCGAAACGCCAAGTTCTCAAGCCCTCTTCGCGACGTCGATGGACTCGAAGACGTCGTCGAGCGCGCCCAGGTCAGCGCCGAGTTCCGCGCTGGTGCTGCGCACGACGGCCATGTCCTTGTGCACGAATTCTCCGGCGGCCTCGATGAACGACGCGACCGAACCCGCCGCCGCCACCAACTCCAGGACGCGGCTGGTCGAGCTGCCGTGCGTCAGCGCGGTCAGCAGCGTCGGCTCCGGCACCCCGAGCCGTTCACCCCATCGCACGGCCTGTGCCAGCAGCCCGATGTGCCCCGCGAACAAGGCGTTGTTCACCAATTTCACGACTTGTCCACACCCGCGGGCGCCGACGTGCAACACCGGGTCGCCGTAGCACTGCAGCACCGGCCACACACGCGCCACCGCGTCGTCGGCGCCGCCCACGAACAGCGTGAGCCGGCCGGTCGCGGCGTCGTGCGGGCCACCGCTGACCGCGGCGTCGATGACGTCGACCCCATCGGCGCGCGCGGCGAGGTCGTCGATGGTCGTCGGGCTGGCGGTGGTGTGCACCACCAGCGCCGAACCGGGCGGCATGGCGGACAGCAATCCGCCGCCCAGACACACCTCCCGCACCTGTTGGTCGGAGAACACGCAGAGCACCACGACGTCGGCCCGCGCACCCGCCTCGGCGGCGTCGTGGACCGCACGGGCGCCGAGCCGCTCGAGATCGCCCCGCTTTTCCGGCGTTCGGCCCAGCGCCCTGACGTCATGGCCGGCCTCGACCAGACGGGCCACCATGGGCCGGCCCATCCGCCCGGCACCAATGAACCCGACCCTCACGGGGACCTCATCGGGAATTGCCCATCATGGCCAGCGCGGCGTCGGCCGCCTCCAGCACGGCGCCCCCGCTCGCCCCGGCCCGTTCGGCCAGGTCGACCACCAGGCGAACATCTTTTTGCAGCAGCGTCCCGGCCACACCGGCGAGCCGGTCCAACCCGCCGATCCCGCCAAGGGCGTTGAGGGCGAAGCTGTTCCCGCTGCTGCGAGAGACAACTTCGGTGAGGCGGTCCGGGTCGACGCCGAGGGCGCCGGCCAGCGACAGCGCGGTGGCCGCCGTGGCCAGGTGGGCGGTGAACAGCAGGTTGTTGAGCAACTTGGTGGTTTGACCGGAACCCAGCTCCCCGAGGTGGACGACAGGATCGGCGTAGGTGGCGAAGACCGGGCGGCACCGCTCGACGACGTCGGCGTCACCACCGACCATCACCAGCAGCCGCCCTTCGGATGCCGCAGGTCCGCCCCCGCTCACCGGCGCGTCGATAACCGAGATGCCGTTGGCCGCGGCCTTGTTCGCCAGTTCCCGGCAGGTGGTGGGATGCACGGTGCTGTGCACCGCGATCACACCGCCCGGCTTCATGGCCGCCAACAGCCCGCGCTCACCGGCCGCGATCTCGTCGATGTCGGTGTCGCCCACGACGCAAAGGCAGACCAGATCGCTGGCCGCCGCGAGCTCGGCCGGTGACTCGGCGATCTTCACCGCCGTGTCGGCGAACGGCTCGAGGGTCGCGGGCCTGCGCGCCCACAGCGTCGTCTCGTAGCCGCGCTCGACGATCCGGCGGGCCATGGGCCCGCCCTGACTGCCCAGACCGATGAATCCGACCCTCATCCGGCCTCCAGGTCATCTTCTGCGCCAACGGAATTCGCGCGGGCGGCCACGCAGTCGTCGGCGAACGCGAAAACTTCTGCGTGGTAGGCCGCCGCGGTGTGACCCAGGCTCATGTTGTGCCCCGCGTCGGGCTGACGGTGCACGCGGAACCGCGGCGCGCCGGAGAACAGGCCCTCGATCTCCGACACTGCGGAAGGGACGTTCTGCCAGACCTTTTCGTGTTCGGCGATGCTGAATTGCACCGGGACACGCACGGCCGGGGCGAGCGCCGAGAAGTCCTGACGGGCCCAGTTCGACACCATCTGGTCCTCGTAGGACGGCGCCGTCGGAGAGACCGTAACACCGCTGAGGACCTCGGGCGGATACAGGTGTTCCGGGTGCCAGAGCAGCTCTCGCAGGCCGGCCGGGCGGCGTTCGCGCGTCGCGGTTTTCAGGATCTCTCGGGCCGCCGGGTGGTAGCGCCGGCCCGTACCGGCCAGTTCGATGCCCAGCAGATCGGCGCCGCGTTCGTCGGCGCCCATCCGCATCACCAATTCACATCCCCCGGAATGGCCCATCAGGAACAGACCCGCGCCGCGTGGCCGGTCGCCGAGGATGCGATCCACCGCGCCGTAGGCGAGGTTGACCCGCTGCTCGGGCAACGTCATCGCCTCCGGGTAGGGGGCTGAGCTGCCGTAGCCCGGCCGGTCGAGGGCCACCACGGTGAATCCGGCCGCCGCGCCGCTCCGCAGCAGCGACAACGACGGATGGCCCGGGCAATCGAAATAGACCGCGGTGGTACCTCCGCCGTGGATCGCGACGATCACGGCCTTGGGTTCGGCGGATTCGGCGATCAGCGCCGACATCGGCACGCCGTCGACGATCACCAGCCGGGGCCGGGGCGCCGGGCCGCTCATGTGTCCACCCGCAGCAACAAAACGCCGCTGGGGGTGAGACCGCCGCTGCTGACGACGCCGACGCGGGCGTCGGCGACCTGGCGATCGCCGGCCTCGCCGCGCAGCTGGGTGATGGCCTCGTGGACCAGGCCCATGCCGTGGGTGCGGCCGTGCGAGAGCTGGCCGCCGTGGGTGTTGAGCGGAAGCTGGCCGTTGCGGGCGATGTTCTTGCCGCCGTCGAGGAACTCTTTGGCCTCGCCGATGCCGCAGAAGCCCAGCGCCTCGATCCACGACAGGCAGTTCATCGTGAAACCGTCGTAGAGTTCGGCGACGTCAACATCGTTGGGGCGCAACGTGGTACGTGTCCACACGTGTGCGGCCTGACCCAGCACCTGCGGCTCGTGGGTGAGGGTGCTTTGGTCCCAGTCGATTCGTTCGATGATCTGGGTGCCCACCGCCTCGACCAGGACGGGCGGCTTGGCGAGGTCGCGCGCGGCGTCGACGGCGGAGACGATGACGGCGATCGCGCCGTCGCAGGGTACGTCGCAGTCGTAGAGGCCGAACGGCGTGGTGACCGGCCGCGCGTTCAGGTAGTCGTCCATCGTCATCGGGGTTCGATAGATCGCGGTGGGGTTGAGCTCGGCATTGGCACGTTGGTTCAACGCGATCCAGCCCAACGTCTCCTTGGTGGTGCCGTAGCGGTGAAAGTGCCGTTGCGCGTTCATCGCCAAGGTGTGCGCCGCGGATGTGGCCCCAAATGGCATCTGCCAGCCCGACATCCGGCCCATCGACGGGCTGATCTTGCCCTGTTTCATCAGCTCGCTGTTGGTGGCTTCCCAGAGCGTGCGAAAGCAGAGCACGTGGCGGGCCAGGCCGCAGGCGACCGCCTGCATGGCGGCGATCAGCGATCCGCCGGGTCCGAAGGTCTCCATGGCGCCGTTGTGCCACGTCGGCCGGATGCCGAGCGCCCCTTCCAGCGCGGTCACGCCGCCTTCCCCGAAGCCGCCGACGTTGATGGCACCGGGATAGGTGGACAGGCCGTCGATGTCGGCGAACGTCAGCCCCGCGTCGGCGATGGCCGCCTCGCACGCCTGCACGGTCAGGGCCAACGGCGGCTGCATCAGCCGGCGCCCGATGGGTGACATGCCGATTCCGGTCAGGGCGACCTTGTCCTCGAACTTCTCGGTGGTCAGCATCGGGCGCACGTGGTCGCCGAACCGCTCCGGCGCTATCTCGTCGGTCGGCAAGGGGCCGGCTTCGGCATCCGGCACCGGCCGGAACAGCGGAAACCACACGCCCTCGACGTGCTCGAAGACGACCTCGACCTGGTCGCCCAGTTCGAGCCGATCGGGCTCGCAGTCGATGATGTTGGTGGTCAACCGAATTCGCGGATCTTCGGCGATCGCCACCTGAGCGATGACGTAGGGCGCCGGCATTCCAGGCAGGCTGAAGCGGTGGTTCACGGTGAAGCCGGCGAGCGTCGCCTTCCCGGAGACGGGCCGCACGCCCATGTCGCGCGATCGGCAGTACCGGCACACCGGAGCCGGCGGATGGATCAGTGATTCGCAGCTATTGCATTGCTGGAGCCGCAGCGAGCGGTCGGCGCCCGAGGTCCAGAAGAATTCGTTGTCCTGAGTGATCAGGGGCAACGGTCGTCCCGGCGCTGCTGACACGTCACCTCCCGAGCCGAACCGGCCCTGAGTGGTAGGGCCGTTATACGAATCGGAGAATTACGTTATCACCAGCAGGCCGGCGCGATCGAGACCCGTCCGCCTCACAGCGGCACCCAGACCCCGCCCACATAAATCCCCCACTGGTGGAAGCCGACACTCCACATCGGGGGCTCCGATGTCCACCACGGCTGTGGGGGAGGCGGCGGCACATCCTGCCCGGCGAATGACGGCGCGTATGGCGGTGGGGGCGTGTACCACGCCGGCGACGCCGGCGGTGGCTTGCACTCGCGGGTCGCCGGGTTCCACGACATGTTGGAGCCGCATTCCGCCGAGCTGACTCCCGGCGTCGCGACCGCGGCCGCCATTGACGCGAACGCCACCGCGATAAGGGCGGCCAGACGACGACCAAACCACCTCATGCCAGGCCTTCCAAACGGACCATCCCGACTTTGAATTACTTCAGCTTATGCTTCCGAGCCGGCCATAACCAGGCGCCCGGTCAACGGGTGAAACCCCATTCGGCTTCGTTCGCCTCGGTCTTGAGGTGCGCCGCCGGATCCTCGTCGGTGATCAGAGGTGGCGTCACGTCATCGGGTCGGCGCTCGTCGAGTTCCATAATCGCGTGCACCGGGCAATCCATCAGCGCACGCAGCACCGCGTCGCGGTCGGACTCGGGGACGGTGCCGTCGCCGATCAAGCAGGCGTATCCCCAGTCGTCGAGCGAAAAGTATTTAGGTGCGTGCTTGGCGCAGATGCCGAAGCCGTCACAGAGGGTGCGATCGAGATGAATCTTCATGCCCTCGCTCATGCGTACACCACCGCCTCCACCTCGTAAGGGCGATCGACGCGAAACACGTTGGCACTGCACGATTCACAGGCGTTGTCGAGATGTCGCGCCACGGCCTGCGGGAACTGGTCGAGCATGGTTCCCGCGACGTTGGTGGCGGCGTCCAGCGTGGCGCAGGCCCCGCGGCCGCGCAGCGTCACCGACCAGCGGCGCAGCCGGTCCAGATCCTCCGACGTGGCGGCACCATCGCGGAGCGCCCCGGCGACGGCGGCCATCGCGGCGGTGCCGTTGAAGCACGAACCGCATTGGCCGGCGTTTTCGCGATCGAAGTAGGCCAGCACCGAGGCGGCGACCGCCACCGGGCAGTCGTCGGCGATCAGCGCGATGGCGCCGCAGCCCAGCCCGCTGCCGAGCCCACGGAATGTCTCGTGATCCAACGTCGCTTCCAGCACGCTGCGGTTGAGCAGGCCGGCGAAATAGCCGCCCAGCAGCGCGCCTTGCACACGCTCGGGCGAAACATCGTGCAGCGCAAGCAGCTCGCGGAACGGAAGGCCGTGCGGGACCTCGTAGAGGCCCGGTGGCCGGCCGCCGCCGGTCAACGTCACCAGGAAGGTGCCGGGCGAGGATGACGTGCCCAGCGAGCGGAACTCCGCCGAACCGTGCCGCTGCAGGTAGGGCAGGTTGGCCAGCGTCTCCACATTGCTCACCAGGGTGGGCCGCCCGCCGACGCCCTTCTGGAAGGGCCGAGGCGGCTTGTCCGTTGGCTTGACCGGTCCGCCGTTGATCGCGCGGGTGACCGCGGTCTCTTCGCCGGCGATGTATCCCGGGGCGACGTTGATCAGCTCGATCGCGACGTCTCCGAACGCGTGCTCGGCGAGCGCGGCTTCCACACTGCTGGCCGATTCCGCGTCGGACAAATAGACGTAGGCACGGTCGGCGGCCACCATCGCCGCGGCCAGCCGCAACCCGTCGAGGATCAGGTGCGGGCGGTGCCGCAGCAGCCATCGATCCTTGATCGAGGCTGGTTCCCCCTCCTCGCCGTTGGCGACAACCACCGAACCACCGGCGGAGCGCCCATTGTCGCGCACGGCGCGCAGCTTGACTGCCATCGGAAAGGCGGCGCCGCCCCGGCCTTGCAGTCCGCTGCCCTCGACCTCACCGAGCAGTTCGTCGGCGTCGGCGAGCGGACGGTAGCCGCCGAGATCGAGATAAGTCGGGTAGGTTTCCCTCCCCTGGCCGGGTTGGTCGCCCAGCAGCCGTGCCGTGCAGGCAGGCCAGGCGGTAACGGTGACATCCATCGGCTAGCTCTCCATCGTCGCGATTAGTCTGGCGCACATGCGAACCGCGGTAGTGCGCGTCAACGTCGATCCTTCCGGTGCCCTCACGGCTGCACAGCTAAGCCAGGGCATGGGCGCGCTCCGTGGGCTTGTCGGCAAGCTCGGCCACGACATAGTTGAGAACAACCTTGGGGCCATGCCGCCCAGCCGACGCGTGATCGAGATGCTCATCGCCGGCGACGATGTGGAGGTGGTCAAGGATGTGGGAGTGAGCCTGTGTGCCAAAGCGTTTGGAACTCGACCGCTGGGCGGCGCCGTCACCTTCATCAGCAGGGGAACCGATGAGGACGCGCGCGGCGTGCTGTCCGCCTTCGGACTGGCCGGCGAGATCGTCAGGGTGCCCGGCGATGACGGCTTCGACATCGTCTACGTAACCCTGCTCGAAGCCGACCTGGATCGCGTTCCGGAAAGCCGGATTCACACCGCCCTCGAGGCATCGCTCAACTGCGAGGTTCACATTCGCACGGTGTAGGGACATCACGAGCCCAGGAATTCGAGGATCGCGGGGGCGGCCTGCACCCAGGTGTCGAACATGTTGAAGTGCTGCACCCGCCCCGCCGCGCGGTCTTCTGACGCACGCTCCCACGCGTCCTCCGGCCAGGGCGGGTCGATGAGCTTGGACCCCTTGATCAAGCAGCTCACCTCGAGCGACGTCCGTTTGGGGTGATCCATGTCGTTCTCGCCGCCGCGAATGATCAACGTCGGAACCTTGATGCGGTCGAACATTTCGTCCTCGACGCCCGGAATGGTCTGGCCGGGCTTGGAAACGAATGCGTTGAGCCAGCGCAACATGACCTTGAGGAATTCGTCTTTGTCGAAGTCCAGGAATCGCTGCTTGTTGTTCGGGTTCTCCGCGATGCGTTCACGCCATTCGTGCACCTTCACCACGCCGTCCATTCCGGTGCCGCGCACCGCGAGAATGCTCGGGATGATGTAGAAGGAGCCGAGCACGAAGGTGCCGTAGATGCCGCCGACGATGTTCCATACCACGAGCTTGGTGACCATCTCGGGGTAGAGCATCGTCGTCAGCATGGAATCCCTCGCCCCGCCGGAACCCCCGGCGAGGATGCAGCGCTCGAATCCCAGTCCGGTTACCAGCTTGTGCAGTGTCTCGGCGCGCATGTGTGACTCGCTTTGGCCGTAGAACTGCACATCCGAGGCCCCGCAGTTCGGCCGGTCCCACAGCAGCACTCGATAGCCGCCGGCGACCAGAGCCTCGGCGAGCGGACGCAGGCCTTCAATCTCCTTGCTGAACCGGCCGCCCGGCGTCAATGCAATGAGATCGCCTGCCCCACCGAGGATTTCGTAGACAACGTTTCCACCATTCACCTCGATAGTTGACACCGATGCTCCCGTAGTCAGGCCATCACCAGAACGTCGTTGCCGACGACCCGCACCGGGTAGGTGCGGATGCTCCACTCCGGCTTGACCGCGGTTGTGCCGGTCGCAAGCTCGAAACCCCATTGATGCCAGGGGCAGTAGATGTATTCCAGATCCCGCACCATCACCGCGTCGCCGGCGGCGGTCTCGTCGACGATCGTGCGTCCACGGGGCCGCCCCGAGCACAGCGGACCGCCCTGGTGCGGGCAGTAATTGGCGATCGCGTAGAAGGTGCCATTGACGTTGTAGACACCAACGCCGTGTCGGCCGATGGGCACCATTTTATGGCTGCCCGGCGGGATTTCGTCTACCGTCGCGACGGCGTGCTCGCGGCCCTGGGCGAGGCGGGGCTGGGGCCGCTCTGTGGTTGCCCCTTCGTCTTCAGGCGCCAATTCAGTACACCCGGACCTGACCCTCGAGGGCCGGCACCGTCTCCGGAAGGTGATAAGTCGCGATGCCGTTCTTGAACATCACCGCGTCCCGCGCCGCCTTGGGCAGGTGCTTGACCAACCAGCGGGGGTCATCGAACGTCCAGTGCGGGTAGTCCGACGAGTAGAGGAGGATTTTGTCGCACTCCATCCACTCCAGGGCGCGGGTCAACTCGGTTTTGTCCTCCGGGTAGTCCAGCGGCTGGGTGGTGAACTTGATGTGTTGCTTGACGTATTCACTCGGCTTGCGCTTGATGTCCATCCACGACTTGCGGGCTTCGTAGATCGCGTCCATCCGCCACATGAGCGGGAGGATCCAGCTGAAGGCGTGTTCGACGAACACGATGCGCAGGGTCGGGAACCGGTCGAATACGCCATCGAAGATCAGGCTCATCACCTGGTTCGCGGCAAGCAGCGAATACGTCACCATGAAGTCGTGGTTGTAGCTGGGGAGCCCCACCGGCGGTATGGGAAGGGTTTCGTATGCACCGCGCGCAAGATGGCAGCTGACCGTGATGTCGTGTTTGGTGGCCGCCGCCCAGATCGGGTCGTACTTCGGGTCGCCCCATGACGGGCGGGGCTCCGCCTTGATGAGGATCTGCGCCATGTAGGGATGGCCTGCCCACTTCTCGATTTGGCTTGCGGCGCCGTCCGGATCCTCGATGGTCACGGCGATCGAACCGCGCCAACGCTCATGCCAGTTGTTGTGGCTGTCCAGCCAGTGGTTTGCCTGCCAGTCATTGAGGGCGCAGGTAAATGCGTGGGTGGCCTCCGGAATGCGGGTGGCCGCGCCGAGGGGCTCGAGCACCGCGATATCCGCACCAGCTTCCATGATCAGCTGCCGGAACGCCATATCCGGGTCGCTGCAAGCGAATTCGCCATCCGCGGGGAAGGTGTCGACTCGCATCGCGTAGGCATGGGCATAGTCTGGCGCGTCGTAGTAAATCTGTTCGCCGACTCGACGGCTGAGGAAGTACTTGCTGCGCCACGGCTCCGGGATGTATTCGACCAGCTCACCCCTCTTGGGATACGGGTGCACATCCGAGTCAACACACCGGACGGCAATGCGCTCGGCGGCGGGAACGCGCTCTTGGGCATGTGTCAGGGTCATGTCGATCTCCTCACGGTCTCCCTTGTCAATATTCTGCGACTAGCCTGCCGCCAGGTCGACCGAAACGTCGATCCCGTACAGGTCGGCCGCATTGCGCCAACACACCTTGTCGTACTGTTCGGCGGACAGCGAACGCGGCAGCTTACGGATGTCACCGCACTGCCAGTGTGGATAGCTGGAGCCGAACATCACCATGTTCTCCTTGCCGGTGAAGTTGAACCACTCACCGGCGAACTCCTCGTCCGGCGGACCGTCGAGGCTGCCCTGCACGAAATACACGTGGCCGGGGAGGTAGTCGCTGGGGATCCGTGGCGCCCACGGCGTCTGTTCCAGGTGCGGCCGGCCGAACGTGTCCATCCGCCAAATGAACGGCGTGAGGAAGTCCGCGGCGCCGTCAGCCCAAACGAACTTCAAGCCCGGGAAACGCTCGAACACGCCCTCGGCGATCATGTTCATCAAGTGGTACAGGTAGTTCAGCGCCATGAAGCCGACGTATTGCTCGTAGGTGCGGGTATGTCCGGACGGAGTCGGCGGAAACGCGATGCCCTCGCCCGTCTCGATATGCGCCGCCACCGGAAGGTTCGCATCGACGGCGGCTTCCCACAGCGGCCAGAACTGCGGTTTCCCGTAGAGTTCGCGGGCCTGCAGCGGAATCCCGATCTGCACCACACGCGGATGCGAACGCCATTTCTCGATTTCGCGCAGCGCGCCGGCGATGTCGTCGGGGTTGACGCGGATCGTGCCGCGGAACCGGTCGCCGAACCGTTCGGAGTCCAGCCAGCGCGAGACCATCATCTCGTTGTGGGCGGCGTGCAGAGCGCTGCCCAGGTGTCGGTCGGGCATGATGCCGCGTCCCATCGGATGCAGGATCGCCAGGTCCACGCCGCGTTTCGAAAAAAGTTCGTCGGCAACGAATTCCGGATCCGAACCGGGGTACTGACGGTCCGGTCCCTTCGTGTTCGGAGCGTATTCGCCCCCTGGTGCGCCGTACCAGTCCATCTCGTAATCGGGGAAGCCGCGGCTCTTGAACGGCTCGCGCAAGACGGAGCGCAGGTCCTCGTTGGACGGAAAGAAGATGTGCACGCTCGCGTCGATCAGCGGTGTGCGTGTCCCGTCAGCCTGTTCGATCATCTAAGCCATCCTTCGGCTCCGGCAGCCAAAGCGGACAGGGCCGGACCATATGATAGATAAGCTAACATTTTTCTCGATCGTCAATCAATGGGTTTTCGGTAAGCATTTCGTTTAGTAGTCGCCCCTGGTGGCGGGCGGTTTCCCGTCGGCTCTGCAAGTATCGTTCTTTAATCCGGATAATACCATTCTCGGTCTCACGGATAAGGGCCATCCGCCTCTATGCACACGGAGCGGACCGGCTAGGCCGGGCGGCCGTGCGGTCGGCGACGTCGTTCGGCGACGACGCGCGACGGGCCCCCAACACATGTTGCCCAGCCCGACGAAGGCGAGCGGCACGACGATTCCCTAGTCCCGTTCTAGTTCGGCGAACGCCTCACCGGCGATGCGGAAGCTGTCGACCGCGGCCGGCACCCCCGCGTAGATGGCAACCTGCAGGAAGATCTCGCGAATCTCCTCGCGGGTGACGCCGTTGGTCAGCGCCGCCTTGACGTGCGTGCGCAATTCGTTCGGCCGATTCAGCACCGAGATCATCGCCAGGTTGAGCATGCTGCGTGTTTTCCGGGACAACTCGTCGCGGCCCCACACCGCGCCCCAACAGTATTCGGTGACGAGGTCCTGCAGTGGCTTGGTGAAATCGTCCGCGTCGGCCAGGGCCCGGTTGACGTACTCCTCGCCTAGCACCTCGGACCGGACGTGCAGCCCGCGCTGGTAGGTTTCGCGATCCAATGTCTTCTCCTTCGTCCGGGCGCCGGTGTCGCAATGCCCCGAGCGCAGTCTCGCATCGCAACCGGTCAACGCGGTCGACGTCGATAGCCGCCGGGCCGCCGTTGTGAGCCCATAACCCGATTCCGAGATTATTACTTCCGGATGCGAGAATGGTATTCTCGCGCTGGCGGTGATGACAGGGAGGCGGCCTTCATGCTGTTGGAGTTCGATGCCGATCAACGGCTGTGGCAGAAAACTGTTCGCGACGCCGTCGGCAAGCAGTGCCCACCCGCACTGGTGCGCGGTGTGGCCGAGGACGGCGTCGACCCCAGTCCCTTGTGGAAGTCGTATGTGGACCAGGGCTGGACCGAGCTGCACGATCCCGCCAGCGCCGTCGAATTGGCCATCGTGCTCGAAGAGTTGGGGCACGCGACCGACCCCACTCCCTTCCTGGCGACGATGAGCCAGTTCGCCCCATTGGTGGGTGACCAGTTCGATCCGCACGAGTCGGGCACCGCCGTCTACGGCGGGGTGGTGGCACACCGGGACGCCGACGGTTGGGTGTTGGACGGTACGGCACGGCATGTCCTCGACGGCGACCGCGTCGACCGCCTGGCCGTGGTGACCGATGCCGGGGTTTTCCTCACCGCGTCCAACCGGGTGTCCGCGCGTCGGGTCGCGGTCTTCGACCCCGTCTTGCACGTCGCCGACCTGTCGTTCTGCGAAGTCCGGGTGGCCGACCACGCTCGGCTCGCCGTCGACTCCGAGCGCGCCCACCACATGGCGCTGACGGGCATGGCGATCACCATGGTCGGCGCGTGTCAGCGCATCCTCGACCTGGCGCTCGAGCACGTCCGCAGCCGTCAACAATTCGGTGTGCCGATCGGGTCGTTCCAGGCCGTCCAGCACAAGGCCGCGGACATGCACGTCGCCGTCGAACGGGCTCGGGCCCTGGCCTACTTCGCGGCGCTGACGATCGCCGCCGACGATCCCCGCCGCCGGCTCGCCGCGGCCATGGCCAAGGCGTCGGCAGGTGAGTGCCAGTCGCTGGTATTCCGGCATGGTTTACAGCTCCATGGCGCAATGGGATTCACGTGGGAGAACGATCTGCAGTTCGCGCTGAAGCGCGCCAAGGCCGGTGAGTTGATGCTCGGCGGCGCCGCCGAGCACCGTGCGCGCATCGCGGAGGAGTACCGTGCAGCTGACTTTTGATTCCGACGTCGAGGCGTTTCGGGCGGAGTTCGCGGCCTTCCTCGACGAAAACCTGCCTCCCGCAAGCGAAACGCGCGAGCGGCCTCGTTCGGTGTCGCATATGCCGCAGTGGGCACGCGACTGGCAGCGGCTGTTGTTCGACAACGGCTGGCTGCTGCCGAGCCAGCCGCCGGCTTTCGGGGGCCGCAACGCGACGGTCATTCAGCAGTTCGTCTATCTGGAGGAGCTCAGCCGCCGCCGGATCTACCACAGTTTCAACCCGCAGGGCGTGAACATCGTTGCGGCGTCGCTGTTGTCGTTCGGTAGCGAGGAACAGAAGCGGCGCTGGGCGGTACCGATACTGCGGGCCGAGATCACCGCATCGCTGGGGATGAGTGAACCCAGCGCGGGCTCCGACCTGGCGTCGTTGCGCACCCGCGCCGTCTTGGACGGCGATCACTTCGTGGTCAACGGGCAGAAGGTGTGGACTTCGGGCGCCCACGACGCCGACGTCCTGCTGACGTTTGTGCGCACCAACCCGGATGCGCCCAAGCACAAGGGGATCAGCGCGCTGATCATCCCCACCGACACCCCGGGAGTCGTGCGCCGGCCGTTCCCGTCGATCTGCGGCGCCGATGACCTGGATTTCAACGAGGTGTTCTTCACCGACGCCCGGGTACCGGCGGAGAATCTGGTCGGCGAGCTCGACCAGGGCTGGCGGGTCGCCAACGGGTCGCTGGGGCACGAACGCACGATGATGTGGCTGGGTTTCGCCGATCGACTCGACAACATGATCGACGACTTCCATCCCGGCACCGAGGTCGAGCGCGACCAGTACGCCAGCACCATCATGGACAAACAGGCGCTGCGCCTGCTGGGCTCGGTTGCCCTGGCCCGCGCCGCGCGTGGCGAAGACGACGTGGCGGCGATCTCGGTGCTCAAGCTGCTCGGGTCCGAGGCCGAGCTGCGCGCGATGGAGCTCGCACTGACGTCGGCGGGAGCCGACGGGCTCGTTCACCCGGGCCTGACCGGGCCCTACGCGCACATGAACCTCGACCATTATTTCGCGAGCTGGTTCGAGCGTTATGCCCGCAGCTTTTCCGGGACGATCGCCGGGGGCACCTCGGAGATCCAGCGCAACATCATCGCCCAGCGGGTGCTCGGGCTGCCGCGGGGTTAGCTCCCTGGCCAAGGGAACCGGGTCGCTAGACCGGGTCGAATTTGGTGATCAGCCAGGCGCCGTTGACGCGGCTCAAACTCACCAGCACGCTGCTGGACGCCATCGCCGGGTCCGGGTTGTCCTTGCTGGTGGTGCTCTGGTCGACCAGTACCAGCACGATCGCCGAATTCGGATGTAGCTCCGAGACCGCGGCCCCGATCACCCGGGCGCTGGTTTTCAGCGACTTCTGTTTGGCCGCCGGAGCGACGATCTGCTCGGTGAACTGGTTGTAGTACGACAGGAAATCCCCGGACAGGTGCGACTTTGCGGCGGCGAAGTCTTTGTCGAGCGTGTCGGGCGAGTACGACAGCAAGGCGACCGTTCCGTCGGACGCGGCAGTGACGACGGCGTTCGCGACGCCGGCGTCGGTTTGCTTATCGGGCCGGTACTGGGTGAAGTACAGCCACGTCGCCACGCCACCGGAGATTAGCAGGAGCGAAAGCAGAAGAATTGGAACGACTTTCACCCTGGGGCGCACCCGGGGTTTGCGACGTCCGCTGTCTTCGGTCTGGTCGGGAGAGTCGTCGGCGACGTCGATGTCGCGGTTGTCCTCGCTCACGGAACGAACTCCAGTTTGGACATCTTGTATTGCCCGCCGTCGTCTGTGACGGTCACCTTGAGCCGCCAATTGCGCGGCTCGTCTTTGGCGCCCGCGGCGTTGCTGATTCGCGATGACGCCGCGACGAGCACCAATGCGGAATTCCCCTCGATGGATTGCACGGCCGCCGCATTCACGCTTCCCTGGGTCACCACTTTGGACTGCTCGACAACCGTCGTGAAATCTTTCGCGCGCTGCTGGAAGTCGTCCCTGAACTGGCCGGTCGAGCTGTCGATCACCCGCTGGACGTCCTCCTTGGCCCGGTTGAAGTCCATCGAAAACATGTTGACCACACCCTGCTTGGCCCCCGCGATGAAGTTCGCGGTGCGCTGCTCGCGCTCGGTCGTCTCATGCCGTTCCCACATCATGTATCCGCTGGCCGCGACGAAGGCGCAGATGAGAACGATGACGGCCGCTTTCCACGTCACGGACCACGCCGGCAGACGGACGCGTCGCCGCGAGCGGGCCGGCTCGGAATCCGACTCCGCTTCTTTCGTGGTTTCGTCGGTGACGTCTTCATCGGTCCCCGCTTCGCCGGCGGCTTCGGCAGCGTCGGCGACATCGCCTTCGGCCTCTGCTTCGGCGGTGTCGGTCGCGTCCTCGTCGGCGTCCGGGGCCGCCTCGACGGTCTTGGCCTCGGCCTCTTTCTCCGCCTGGGCCTGCGCTTCCCGCCGCAGCCGGGCGGCGCGGGCGCGAGCACGCGCCGCGGCCGCCAGTGCTTCGGCCTCGGCCGCTTCGGCCTCGGCTTCCTCGAGCAACGCCTTCACGTCGGCTTTCGAGGTGGCCGAATCTTGCGGTTCCTTCGCCTCAGCCATTGCGCTTACTGCCCGTCACTTTCCTGATCGACTGACTCCGGTCGCGGCTACCATCGCACGAGCGAAAACGGATAGGTGGCGGTGCCCCCCGGTCCGCCACCGCAGCCGGTGTCGAACGTCGAGTCGACCTGACCCGCCATCGTCGCCGCATCCCACGAGTAAACGTCATGCGAGGGAAAGAACTGGACCACGCAGCGCACACCGTCGGGCACGTCAACGGCCATGGTGTAGCGACCGTTGGACAGATGTGCGTCTGACTTCCAGGGCGCCGCTTGTCCGTTGGGTTGCGGAATCGCTTGGATCGTCAGGCATTCCGGTCCTTGATCGTATCTGCACGGCCGGATCGCCCAGATCCAGATGTGGCCGGGATCCCGGTTGGTGTCCACCCTGTAGTTGCCGACCTGGATGTCCGCGTGTGCGGCCGGTGCGACGGTCAGTGCGGCGGTGGCAAGCGCAAGGCTTGCTGCGAAAGTCTTCACCGATGCGTCTCCCGTCTCTGCGCACGCGCCTGGCCTGAATATAGAGTGCGGCCACGCTGAACAGGCGTACTCGGAGAAATTGGCGCGGTCAACGACGGCCCTCCTCCCGCGTAGCGACGCCGGATGTCAGTCGATGACGGCGGCTTCCTTACGTTCGGTGATCGGCCTGGCGAGTTCCTGCTCGTCGACAATGCGCTGCAGCTTGTCCAGTGTCTCGTCCAGGCCGGCCCCTACCCTGCGGCCGGGGGTGAAGGTGGCCGGGAGCTTGCGCATGCCCTGGATGACGCCGATCGTCTCGTAGTGGATGGTGCCCTCGGGGTCGCAGCGATAGTCCGGCATCCGGTCGAGCACCGCGGTGAGCATGGACTTGAACACGGTGCGAGCCACGTTCGACCCGGCACACCGATGCACGCCGAGTCCGAAGCTGAAGTGCCGGTTGCCTTTACGGTCGAGGACGATCTCGTCGGGGTCGTGGAACACCGCGGCGTCGCGGTTGGCCATCGCCCACGAGATCCATAGCCGCTCGCCCTCCTTGAACCGGGTGCCGTCGAGTTCCACGTCGTCGGAGAACGTCCGGCCGTCGCCGGGGGCCGGAGTGAAGTAGCGCAAGAACTCCTCGGTCGCGGGGTCGAGCAGCGTTCTGCGTTCCCTGCTGAGCAGGTCGCGTTGCTCGGGGTGCTCGGAAAGCCACTCCAACGAATGCGCGGTCAGGGCGGTCGTGGTGTCGAACCCGCCGCCGATGACCAGGCCGAGGTTGCCCAGGATTTCCAAGTCCGGCGCCGGCTCCCCGTCGATGCGCATCTGCAGCAGGGCATTCACGATTCCCGGCCGCGGGTTCTCACGGATTTCGAGCATGTTGTTCACCATGTCGAGACCCATCTGCTTGTGCATTTCGGTGACGCGCTCGATATCGGGGGAGTGTTCGGGCGTGTACACCGCGGCATGGACCGGCTCGCTGTACATGTTCCACTTCTTGAGCGGGATGCCCATCATCGCCAACGTCAGGACGGCCGGAACGACGTTGGCCAGGTCGTCGACGAAGTCGATGCTGCCACCCTCGATCTTTTCGTCGAGGCAGGCGCGCGTCACGTCGTCGATGAACGGCTCCCAGCGCTTGACCGCGGCCGGCGACAGGTAGGGGTTGAGCACGGTGCGGTAGATGCGGTGCTCGGGGTCGTCCATCTCCAGGATGCCGCCGCGCACGGCGCTGACGCGGCTGGCGGTCGGGATCGAAATGCCTTTGTAGCCACGGCGTTCGCCGTGGATGTCGTGGTCGTTGGACACGGCGGGGCAGCGGGCCAGTTCGAACACCTCGTGGCTGCCGGCCGCCACCCAATGGCCGCCATAGGTATCACTCCACGCCATCGGGCACTTGGCGTGCATCTCCTTGGTGATCGCCGAGAACTGCGACCGGTACTCCGCGGAATGCCGATCGAAGTGGTATTGGTTCTTCTTGCGGTCGCTGTCGCTGACGACGTCGTCGACACTCAAAGCTCTGTCTCCCTGCGTATTTCGTCGGTCAATCCGGGCGCGGTTCAGGCGTCTTCGGTGATGATGATGGCCTGCTCGGGGCATGATTGGGCGGCTTCACGAACCTGGTCCTGCCGATCGGCGGGCACCACTTCGTCGACCGCGGACGAACTGCCGTCGATGTCGCTGAGCCGAAACGACTCCGGCGCGATCATCGCGCACAGGGTGTGGCCCTGGCAGCGCTCTGGATCAACCCAGACCTTCACGGTGTCTCCTTGCGTGGTTCGTTGCGGGGTTCGATCGAGTTGGGGCGCTTCTTTAGTTGTGGTAGTCGTACCACTTCAGATAGCCGCCGGCGTCGACGCGCAGCTGCATGCCGGTGACGTACCTGGCCTCGTCGGAGGCCAACCACAGCACGGCGTTGCTGATGTCTTCCGGTTCCACGTAGGGAATCCTCATCGCCTGTTGCACGCCGAACACGGGCTCGGCGTCCGCCCGGGTCGGGTGTTCGAGGTCCGGCCGGAACGAGCGGTACATCGGCTCGCTCTGCAGCATGGGGGTGTTGGTGTTCGTGGGGTGCACGGCGTTGGCGCGAATCCCCAACGGGGCCAGCTCGGTTGCCAGGTCGTGCACGTAGTGCGCGATCGCGCGCTTGGAGTGGATGTAGGCCATTCCGCCGGGGTCGGCGCCGGGGTTGTCCTTTTTGGCGGTGTCCATCAGCGCGGCGGTGGATCCGGTGGCGATGATCGACGCGCCGGTCCCCAGGTGCGGCAACGCGACCTGGATGGCGTTGATGGTGCCGATCAGGTTGGTGTTGATCACGTCGCACCACGCCTGCAGCGGCGGCTCGCCCTTCATGCCGGCCACTCCGGCCTGCGCCACCACGATGTCGAGGTGACCGAACTCGGCGAGCCCGGCGTCCAGCGCGTCGCGCAGTTGTGCGGCGTCGCGCACGTCGGCGCGGGCGGTCACGACGGCTTGGCCGGTCTTCTCCACGAGCCGCGCGGTCTCGTCGAGATCCTCGGGCGCGGCCATCGAGTAGCCGATGGTGTCGATATCACAGCACAGGTCGACGGCGATGACGTCGGCGCCCTCCTCGGCCAATCGCACCGCGTGACTGCGGCCCTGGCCGCGTGCCGCGCCGGTCACGAAGGCGACCTTCCCCCGCACGCGCCCGTGTGCGCCCTCTCCCACCGCTTCTCCTTCCGATTGGTCACCGAAGACCGGTGTCTCAGGTGTTGCGACCGCCGTTGACGCCCAACAGCTGACCGGTGATGTAGCCCGCCTCGTCGGACACCAGGAAGGCGCATGCCGCCGCGATGTCCTCCGGCTTACCCATCCGGCGCACCGGGGTCCGCGCGATGGTCTCGTCGATATCGCCCAGGAAGCCGTTCTTCGCCGCGGCGCGCAGCATCGGGGTGTCGATGAAACCCGGCGGCACCGCGTTGACCGTGATTCCGGCGGGGCCGTACTCGAGTGCCAGGGACTTGGTGAGCCCGTTGACCGCGGACTTGGCCGCGACGTAATGGCTCATATAGGGCGCGCCGGAATGGGTGCTCGACGAGGAGATGTTGACGATCCGCCCCCACTTCGCCTGGATCATGTCGGGCAACACCGCCTGAATGGTGTGGAAGACCCCGTTGAGGTTGACGTCGATCACCCGCTGCCAGTCCTCGAACGTGATGTTTGTGAAGCGCTTGAAGCCGTCCAGCCCCGCTGCGTTGACGAGGACCGTGACGGGCCCCAGCTGGGCGCGGATCGCAGCGAAGGCGGCATCCAGCTGCGACCGGTTGGTGACGTCGGCGGTGAAGCAGTGGTCGCCGTCCGACGGGCGGAGATCGATCGTGGCGACGTCGAGGCCGTCGGCTCGCAGCCGTTGTGCGACGGCGAGACCGATGCCGGACCCGCCACCGGTGACCACCGCAGTCTTCACGTTGAGGCCTCTACTCCACAGGTGACCGTCTCAGTCACAAAGAATCACGCTTGCAATTATGAGAACCCTACTCTCACGCCGGATCGGGTTGCAAGATACCCGGGAAACCGTGTTTGGCCTGCGTCAAACTGCGTGTCCCCGGCAACCGCTGCCGCTCGGGTCGCTGGTCAGCGGCCCGCTCCCATTCCTGAGAGTTTCTTGAATTATCGAGAGTCGAATGTAAGATTCGCCGCGGAAGAGAATCAAATTATCGTAACCGTCACCAGGGGGTACGGAATGCCTGCCCAGGACACGGCAGAACCCGCCGCGGATGCCGCGCCTGAGTCACACGTCGACCGCCGGCTCTTGATCGGTGGCCGGTTGGTCGCCGCCGACGAAACCTTCCCGTCGATCAATCCCGCCACCGGCGCGGTCGTCGGGCATGCGCCGGACGCCGGTGCCGGGCAGGCCGAAGCCGCGATCGCGGCGGCCCGGGACGCGTTCGACACGACCAGCTGGCCGACCGATGTCGAGTTGCGCATCCGCTGCCTCGACCAGCTGCATCGGGCGCTGATCGACCACGCCGACGAGTTGCGTGAGCTGACCATCGCCGAGGTCGGCGCCACCCGAGCGCTCACGCACGGCGCCCAGCTCGACGAGCCGATCGGCATCGTGCGGTTCTACGCGGATCTGCTGCGCACCTACCGGTTCTCCGAGGACCTCGGGGAGAAGGAGTCGCGCGGCATGCTCCATCACCGCTGGGTGGAAAAGGAAGCCGCCGGCGTGGTCGCGGCGATCATCGCCTACAACTACCCGAACCAGCTGGCATTGGCGAAGCTCGCCCCCGCCCTGGCCGCGGGGTGCACCGTGGTCCTCAAGGGTGCGCCGGACACACCGTTGGTCACGTTGGCGCTCGGTGAGCTGATCGCCGAACACACCGACATGCCCGACGGTGTGGTGAACGTGATCAGCTCCTCGGGCCCCGAGGCGGGCGAGGCGCTGACCACCAGCCCCGACGTCGACGTCGTCACCTTCACCGGATCGACGGCGGTGGGGCGCAAGATCATGGCCGCCGCCAGTGGGACGGTCAAGCGCGTGTTTCTGGAGCTGGGTGGCAAGTCGGCGGCCATCATGCTCGACGACGCGGACTTCGCCGGCGCTGCGACGTTCGCGTCGTTCAGCATGGTGACCCACGCGGGGCAGGGGTGTGCCCTGACGTCGCGGCTGCTGGTGCCCAGGTCGCACCACGACGAGATCGTCGAGCTGATCGCGCAGAACTTCGCCCACGTCCGACACGGCGACCCCGCGGATCCGAAAACCTACATGGGCCCACTGATCAACGAGCGCCAGCGCGACAAGGTGGACGGCATGGTCCAGCGCGCCGTCGCCGCGGGCGCGACGTTGGTCACCGGCGGCAAGCGGCTGGACCCGGGCTACTTCTATGCGCCGACGCTGCTCACCAATGTCGATCCCGACAGCGAGATCGCGCAGGAGGAGATCTTCGGGCCGGTGCTGGTCGTGATCGCGTTCGACGATGACGACGACGCGGTGCGCATCGCCAACAACTCGATCTACGGCCTGGCGGGTGCCGTCTTCAGCCGCGATGAGGGCCGTGCGCTCGCGGTGGCGCGCCGGATCCGGGCCGGCTCCTTCTCGATCAACGGCGGCAACTACTTCGGCGCGGACAGCCCGTTCGGGGGCTTCAAGCAATCGGGGGTGGGCCGAGAGATGGGCGTGGCCGGTTTGGAGGAGTTCTTGGAGAGCAAGACGTTTGCGGTGCCGGCGCCGGGAGCTCCGGCGTGAGGCCGCTGGAGGGCATCCGCGTCCTGGAGGTCGCCATGTACGGGTTCGTCCCGTCGGCGGGCGCCGTGCTCGCCGAGTGGGGCGCCGACGTCGTCAAGGTCGAGCACGCGGTGACCGGCGATCCGCAGCGGGGCCTGCGACAGACCGGCATGCTGCGCGTCGAAGGCGACCCCAACCCCAACATCGAACACGCGAACCGCGGCAAGCGCAGCATCGGGCTGGACATGTCGGTGCCCGAGGGCAAGGAAGTGCTCTATGAGCTGGCGCGACGGTCGGACGTGTTCCTGACCAGCTTCCTGCCGGGCGCGCGCCAGAAGTTCGGGATCGACGTCGACGACATTCGGGCGGTGAACCCGCAGATCATCTACGCGCGTGGCAGCGCGCTCGGTCCGCGCGGCGAAGAGTCGGTCAAGGGTGGCTACGACATGACCGCGTTCTGGTGCCGGGCCGGAACCGCCGCGACCATCACGCCGGCGGGGATGCCGGGGATGATCGCGCCGCCGGGGCCCGCCTACGGCGACACCATCTCGGGCACGAATCTCGCGGGCGGCATCGCGGCGGCCCTGCTCAAGCGGGAACGCTCCGGTGAGCCGTCCGTCGTCGACGTGTCGCTGTTGGGCAGCGGCCTTTGGTCGATGGGACACACGGTCGCGTTGACGAACCATCTGGGCCAGCGGCTTGAAGCACCGCCACCCGGTGTACACGGCGCTCCCAACAACCCGTTGGTCGGGCTCTACACGACGTCCGACGGACGCTACATCTCCTTCGTGATGATGCAGCCCACCAAGTTCTGGGCCGACGTGTGCCGGCACGTCGACCTACCGGAGTTGGCCGACGACCCGCGCTTTGCAACGGTGGAGAAGATCGCCGCCAACACGGCGGAGGCGGTGGAGCTCCTGACCAAGGCCATCGCAACCCGCACGCTGGCCGAGTGGAGCGAACGCTTCACCACGCTGGCCGGTCCCTGGGCGCCCGTCCAGGACACCTTGCAGGCCGCCAACGACGCGCAGGTCCGTGCCAACGAGTACATCGTGCAGGCGGGCGAACTCGAGTTGGTCGCGAACCCGGTCCAATTCGACGTCGCGGCCCCACAGACCGGGCCGGCGCCCGGATTCGCCGAGCAGACGGACGAGATCTTGATGGAACTCGGATTCGACTGGGACCGCATCATCGAACTCAAGACGGCCGGCGCCGTCACCTAGGACCGGAGGTGTCGTCGATGTTCGAGCCGACCGTCGCGGCTGTGCTGACACATTCGCCCCGGCTAAGCGGACTGCTGATTGCTTGTCGGATAACGGTTATGCGTTTTCCGTTCCGTCCGGACCCGGCATGAGTCATAATCGCCGGACGCTTCAAGACATGGGGCCCCACGTTTTGGAGCGTCAACTCACGCAACAGAACGGAGGTCCTGGCGTGAGGATGGACAGCGCTGTCATGCCCGGGTCAGGTGCCGGATTCCGGCCGCCCGCAAGGCGTTTCGTCGTCGCCTGCACGCCTTCATGGCCATCGGTTCAGCTAAATCTACAGCAGTCAGTACGCGAGAACAAGACTGTCGGTCTCGTAACTCAGGAAAGGGTTTGAGGCCGATGGCAACCACGGGCGCAGACCGTTGGTCAGCGGGATTGCCGCAGCTGAAACTGAAATGGGACATCTCGGGGCCCATGCAGGCCGTCGGAGCACTGTGCGCGATGTCGGCCGATGCGGTCAAGTTCTTGTTCCGCCGGCCGTTTCAGTGGCGGGAGTTCCTGGAGCAATCCTGGTTTGTCGCGCGGGTGTCGCTGGCCCCAACGTTGTTGGTGGCGATCCCGTTCACCGTCCTCGTCAGCTTCACGCTCAACATCCTGCTGCGCGAACTGGGCGCGGCGGATCTGTCCGGTGCGGGCGCCGCGTTCGGCGCGGTCACCCAGCTCGGACCGCTGGTCACGGTTTTGATCGTGGCGGGGGCGGGCGCTACGGCAATGTGTGCGGACCTGGGCGCGCGAACCATTCGCGAGGAAATCGACGCGATGGAGGTGCTGGGCATCAACCCGGTGCAACGGTTGGTAACCCCGCGCATGCTGGCTTCCGGTTTGGTCGCCTTCCTGCTCAACAGCCTCGTCGTCATCATCGGCGTCCTTGGCGGTTACGTCTTTTCGGTGTTTGTGCAGGACGTCAATCCCGGCGCGTTCGCCGCGGGTATCACTCTGCTCACCGGCGTGCCCGAGGTGATCATTTCCTGCGTCAAGGCAGCGCTTTTCGGCCTCATCGCCGGCTTGGTTGCCTGCTATCGGGGCCTGTCGATCACCGGCGGCGGCGCCAAGGCCGTTGGCAACGCGGTGAATGAAACCGTGGTCTATGCCTTCATGTCCCTGTTCGTCGTCAACGTGGTCGTCACCGCGATCGGCATCAAGATGACGGCGAAGTAGGGACGGCCAATGGCGCTGAGGGCCGCATATCCGCGATTTTTCCGCCAGCTGGAGAGGCCGGTCGCCTCGCTGGGCCGGATCGGCGACCACACCCTGTTCTACGGCAAGGCGCTCGCCGGGGTGCCCTTCGCGGCCACCCATTACACGCGCGAAGTCGTTCGACTCGTCGCCGAGATCAGCATGGGCGCGGGTACTTTGGCGATGATCGGCGGAACCGTGGTGATCGTCGGCTTCCTGACCCTGGCGGCGGGCGGCACCCTGGCGATTCAGGGCTACACCTCGCTGGGCAACATCGGCATCGAAGCGCTGACGGGTTTTTTGTCCGCATTCATCAATGTGCGCATCGCGGCGCCGGTGGTCGCCGGGATCGGTCTGGCGGCCACCTTCGGCGCGGGCGTGACCGCTCAGCTGGGTGCGATGCGGATCAACGAAGAAGTCGATGCTTTGGAGAGCATGGCCATCCGGCCGGTTTCCTACCTGGTGAGCACCAGGATCCTGGCGGGAATGATGGCCATCACGCCGTTGTACGCCATCGCCGTGATCCTGTCGTTCGTAGCCAGTCAGTTCACCACGACGTTCCTGCTCGGGCAGTCGCAGGGCTTGTATCAGCACTACTTCAACACGTTCCTGAACCCGATCGACTTGTTGTGGTCGTTCCTGCAGGCCATCCTGATGGCGCTCACCATCCTGCTGATCCACACCTACTACGGCTATTTCGCGTCGGGGGGGCCGGCCGGCGTCGGCAATGCGACCGGCAACGCGGTGCGCACCTCGCTCATCGTCGTGGTCTCGGTAACGCTGTTGGTCTCGCTGTCTATCTACGGTACGAACGGCAACTTCAACCTGTCCGGTTAGCGAAGGAGGTGGAACGGCAGTGACGCAGAGTGTGCCAGCGGGTCGCGCGGCGGCCGGTCGACCTGCGCGCGCCGGTCATGCCCGGCCCGCCGGGCGAAGCTATCTGGCGCCGTTGCTCGGGTTGGCGACCGTCGTCATCATTGGCCTGATTTTCGCCTTGGCGGTGGGTCTCTTTCAGGGCTCCTTCACCGAAAGCGTGCCGGTGACCGTGATCTCGCAACGCGCCGGCCTGGTGATGAACCCGGATGCCAAGGTCAAGATGCGCGGCGTACAGGTGGGTAAGGTCGCCTCTGTCGAATCGCTGCCCAACGGCCAAGCGGCCATCCACCTGGCGATGGACCCGTCGCAAATGCGCTTCATTCCCGCCAACGTGCTCGTCGACATCGCGTCATCGACGGTGTTCGGCGCGAAGTCCGTCCAGCTGGTCGAACCTGACCAACCCGCGGCCCAGCGGCTGCACGCCGGCCAGACGCTGCAGGGTCAGCACGTCATGGTCGAAATCAACACGGTATTCCAACAATTGGTGTCGGTCCTGGCGCACATCGACCCGCCGAAGCTCAACGAGTCACTGGGTGCCCTCGCGCAAGCGTTCAGCGGGCGGGGCCCACAGCTTGGCCAGTCGCTGAGCGACCTGGATTCGTTTCTGGCCAGGCTGGAGCCGAGCCTTCCCGCCTTCAGGCATGACCTCTCGGTATTACCGGCGGTGGCCAACGCCTACGCCGACGCGGCACCGAACCTGGTGAAGACCGCGTCCAACGCGACCCGGATCAGCAAGACGCTGGTCGACGAGCAACACAACCTGGATGCACTGCTGATCAGCGCGATCGGCTTGGCCGACATCGGCAACGACGTCCTGTCGACGAACCGCCAACGGCTGACGGATGCGCTGCACCTGCTGGTGCCGACCACCGATCTGACCAACGAATACCACGAGGTATTCACCTGCGGGTTCGGTGGGCTGATCAACATCGCGCACGGTCCGCCGCTGTCGGAACCGAGCATCAACATCTCGGCGAGCCTCACCTGGGGTGGCGAACGCTATCGCTATCCGACGAACCTGCCCAAGGTTGCGGCGACCGGTGGTCCCCAGTGCATGGGTCTGCCGAACCTGCCGTTCAACACGCATCCGAAGCAGTTCATCACCGACATCGGCGCCGACCCGGTGGGGTACGGAAACCCACAAGTGCTGATCAACTCCGACCTCCTCAAACAGCTGTTGTACGGACCGATCGCCGGGCCGCCACGCAACTCCGCCCAGGTCGGGATGCCCGGATGAGAACCCGCGCCACGCTGATAAAGTTCGCGATCTTCGCGGTCGTGATGGCGATGCTGACCGCCTTCCTGTTCTTCATCTTCGGCCAGTACCGGACGGGTGCGACCAACGGTTATTCGGCGGTGTTCACCGACGTGTCGCGTCTCAAGGCGGGGCAGTCGGTGCGAGTAGCCGGCATCCGGGTCGGCACGGTCAACAGCGTTTCGCTGCAGCCGGACAAGAAAGTCGTGGTGCAGTTCGACGCCGACCGCAGCATCGTCCTCACCGAGGGCACCAAGGCGGCGGTCCGCTATCTGAACCTGGTGGGCGATCGCTACCTCGAACTCGTCGATGGTCCGGGTCCGACCAAGCGCCTGCCGGCCGGTGGCCAGATTCCGGTCAACCGCACGGCGCCGGCGTTTGACCTCGATCTGCTGCTCGGCGGACTCAAACCCGTGACGCAGGGCCTGAATGCGCGCGACGTCAACGCGCTCACCTCGGCGTTGCTGCAGGTCTTCCAGGGGCAGGGTGGGACCCTCGAGTCGCTGTTCGCCAAGACGACGTCGTTCTCAAATGCCTTGGCGGACAACGATCAGACCGTGCAGCAACTGATCGACAACCTCAACATCGTGATCGGCACGATCTCCAAGGACGGCAGCAAGTTCTCCGGGGCGATCGACCGCCTCGAGCGGCTCGTCAGCGGGTTGTCGGACGACCGCAACACCATCGGCTCCGCCATCGACGCCCTGGACAGGGGAACCGCCTCGCTGGCGGATCTGCTGACAAGCGCGCGGCCGCCGCTGTCGGGCACCATCGATCAGTTGAATCGGCTGGCACCGATTCTCGACAACGACAAGGACCGCCTGGACGCCGCAATCGGCAAGGCGCCCAAGAACTACCGCAAGCTGGTCCGGCTCGGCGCGAACGGCGCCACCATCCCGTACTACCTCTGCCAGTTGGAACTACGCGGCACGGATCTTCAGGGCCGGACGGTGAAAGCCCCGATATTCAGGTCAGACGCTGGAAGGTGCACGGAACCCTGATGCTCAAGTATCGCGGAACTGGCCTCGTCAAGGCGGGACTCATCGGCGTCGTCCTGGCGGTGATGGTCATCCTCGTCGGCCTGTCGCCCGACCGGTTCATCGCGTGGGCGACGATGGTCAGATACCAGGCGCTGTTCACCGAAGCCGGCGGCCTTACGACGGGCAACCCCGTGATCGTGTCCGGCGTGAAGGTCGGCACGGTGTCGGATATCAAGCTGCAGCGCGGCGACGCTCTGGTGACGTTCGCCATGAAGGGCAACGTCCTGCTCGGTTCGGAGACGTCCGCGCACATCCGCACCGGCACGTTGCTGGGCGAGCGGATGCTGACGTTGGAGTCCGCCGGCAGCGGCACGTTGCACCCGATGGCGCTCATTCCCGTCTCGCGCACGTCTTCGCCGTACTCGCTGACGGAAGCGGTCAGCGACCTGACAACCGACACCGCCGGAACGGACACCACGGCGCTGAATCAGTCGTTGGACACGCTCGCGGCGACGCTCGACCAGATCGCGCCCCAAATGGGGCCGGCCTTCGACGCGCTCACCCGGTTGTCGCGCACCCTCAACAGCCGCAACAAGAATCTCGGCGAGCTGTTCAAGAGCGCCGGCGACGTCACCGGCGTCCTCTCCGAACGCAGCCAGCAGGTCAACAAACTCATCCTCAACTCCGACTCTCTACTGCAGGTGCTGGTGGCGCGCCGGCAAGAGATCGTGGACCTGCTGGCCAACACGTCGGCGGTGGCCAAACAGCTGACGGCACTGGTGCACGACAACGAAAGCAAGCTGGCGCCCACGCTGGAGAGGCTGAATTCGGTGACCGCCATGCTGCAAAAGAACCGCGATAACATCAGCAAGGCGCTGCCGGGCCTGAAGAAATTCCAGATCACGGTCGGCGAGGGCATCTCGAGTATGTACGCCTATCAGGCCTTCGTCCCGAACTTCCTTGCCCCGCAACTCTTCCAGCCGATCATCGACTACCTCTGGGGATTCCGCACCTTCGACACCTCGAAGGGTCCGGGCTACCCTTCGCCGTTGCCCCGCTCGCTGACTCCCTGGCCGTACAACGGCATTCCGGTCTGCCCCGGCTGCACGTTGGGCGGCAGGATCGGAGGGTCACAATGACCTCCCGGGTACCTCGTAACAGGGTGACGGCCGTGGCGGCGGTTGTCCTGGTCGGGCTCATCGTCGCCGGCGCCGCCGTGCTCGTCCGCAACACGGTCTTCGGCAAGAAGACGATCACCGCCTACTTCACCACCGCCACCGCGATCTATCCCCATGACGAGGTGCGGGTGTCGGGTGTCAAAGTCGGCAACATCAAATCCATTGAGCCGCAGGGCACCCAGGCCAAGATGACCCTCGAGGTCGACCGCGGCGTACCGATTCCGGCCGACGCGAAGGCGGTGATCGTCGCCACAAATCTGGTCGCCTCCCGCTACGTCCAGCTCTCGCCGGCCTATCGCGACAGTGGACCGGTCATGCGCGACGGGGCCGTGATCCCGGTCGAACGGACCGCGGTCCCGGTCGAATGGGACGAGGTCAAAGCCCAGTTGATGCGGCTGGCAACGGATTTGGGGCCCAAGAGTGGGGTCTCGGGCACGTCGGTGGGCCGGTTCATCGACAGCGCCGCCAACGCGCTCGACGGCAACGGGGACAAGCTACGGCAGACACTGAGTCAACTGTCGGGGGTTGGCCGAATCCTCGCCAACGGTAGCGGCAATATCGTCGACATCATCAAGAACCTGCAGACCTTCGTCGGCGCGCTGCGCGAAAGCAACGTCCAGATCGTGCAGTTCAACGACCGCCTGGCCACGCTCACCAGCGTGGTCAACGACAGCAAGTCCGACCTGGACGCGGCGCTGACCGATCTGTCGACGGCGGTCGGCGAGGTGCAGCGCTTCATCGCCGGGACGCGCAACCAGACCAGCGAGCAGATCGCCCGGCTTGCCGACGTCACGCAGGTCCTGGCCGATCAGCACATGGATCTGGAGAACATCTTGCACGCAGCGCCGAACGCGCTCGGCAACTTCTTCAACGACTACAACGCCGACACCGGAACCATCGTGGGCGGCTTCGGGATCATGAACTTCGCGAACTCCACGTTCTCGGGTTTGATGCTTCCGGTGCCCGTGCCCGGCTGCACCGCGATCGGCGCCATCGAGAACGTCACCGCCGTTGAATCGGGCAAGCTGTGCTCGCTGTTCCTCGGTCCCGGGTTGCGCGTGCTCAACTTCAACAACCTGCCGATCCCCATCAACATCTTCCTGCAGAAGTCGGTGGACCCGTCCAACATCCTCTACAGCGAGCAGCGTCTGGCCCCCGGCGGCGAGGGCCCGAAACCCGGACCGCCCGAGATCCCGCCCGCAGTGTCGGCCTATACCGGCCTGCCCGGTGACCCGGTCGGACCGCCGGGGGCGGTGCCGCCCGCGCGGATACCGGGCGCGGCGATGCCGCTGCCGCCCCCGCCGAGCACACCGGAGGCGCCACCACCGCCGCCACCAGCGCAGAGCGCGTCAGACATGCTGCTGCCGGCCGATCGGCCACAACAATGATCGCGGGGGTCACGGCGCGCCGGGTGTTCTCCGTGGGCTGTTGCGTGGTGCTGACGGCGACGGGATGCGCCTTCCACGGCCTGAATTCACTGCCCCTGCCGGGCGCGGTCGGACGCGGGCCGGGGGCCAACATCTACCACGTAGAGCTGCCGAATGTCGGCACCATGGAGTCGAATTCGCCGGTGATGATCGACGATGTCGTCGTCGGCAGTGTCGGCGCGATGAGGGTGAAAGGCTGGCACGCCGACGTCGAGATCTCGGTGAAGCGCGATGTCGTCGTCCCGGCCAACGTCGTGGCCACCGTCGGTCAGACCAGCCTGCTGGGGTCGATGCATGTGGAGCTCAATACGCCGCTCGGCCAGCAGGGCAGCGGGCGGCTGCAGCCGGGCGCCACCATCCCGCTGAGTCGCTCATCGGCCTACCCGTCGACCGAGCAGACGCTGTCGTCGCTGGGGGCTGTCGTCAACGGCGGCGGGCTGGGACAGATCGGCGAGATCATCCATAACTTCTCCGCCGCCCTGTCCGGGCGCGAGGGCGCGGTGCGTGATCTGATCACCCGCCTCGACACGTTCGTGGGAACGCTGGACGATCAGCGGGACAACCTCGTCGATTCCATCCAGGCGCTGAACCGGCTCGCCGCCACGTTCGCCGACCAGCGCGACGTCCTCACCCAGGCGCTGCAGAAGATACCGCCCGCGCTCGATGTGCTGATCAAGGAGCGCCCACGGCTCACGGCCGCCCTGGACAAACTACGCGTCTTCAGCAACACCGCCACCAGGTTGGTCAACGACACCCAGGCCGACCTGGTCAAGAACCTCAAGAACTTGGAGCCGACCATCCGCGCGCTCGCCGACGTCGGACCGGAACTCGGCACGGCCGTCGCGGCCGGGTTCGTGTTCCCGTTCACCCAGAACTTCGTCGACCGTGCGGTGCGGGGCGACTACTTCAACCTGCACGTCGATCTGGACTTGTCGATTCCACGGCTCAAGCGAGGCCTGATGTTGGGGACGCACTGGGGGCAGCTGGACCAGCCGTTGGTACCGGCCCCCGGGGACCCGTATTACCTGCAGTACACCCATGATCCGATGCATGACCCGGTGCAGCCCGCCGGTGGCCGGCAGCTCCAGTGTCACCGTCATCCGGCCGATCCCCAGCAGGGTCGGCGCCTGGATGTAGAAGAGGACCATCGCGATCACGCCGACGGTCCCGGCGATCGCGAACACCGCCAACTGGATCCGGACGAAGCGCGTCAGCATCTACCCGCCACCTTCCGTCGGTGCCGTTGCCGGCGGCGGTGTTTGCCCCACAGCCGCGTCGGGCTGCGGCGCCGCGGCGGGCGGCGGCCCGGGCAGCGGGGCCGCGCTCGGCGGGGGGCCGGGCAGCGGGGCCGCACCTGGCTCTTATACAAATCTGACGCTGCCGACGAATAAGGGAGGGGGAGACTAGGTGGTGCGTCGGCAGCGTCAGATTTGTATAAGAGCCGGGTGCGGGCCCGCTGCCCGGACCGCCGCCGAGCGCGGCCCCGCTGCCCGGGCCGCCGCCCGCCGCGGCGCCGCAGCCCGACGCGGCTGTGGGGCAAACACCGCCGCCGGCAACGGCACCGACGGAAGGTGGCGGGTAGATGCTGACGCGCTTCGTCCGGATCCAGTTGGCGGTGTTCGCGATCGCCGGGACCGTCGGCGTGATCGCGATGGTCCTCTTCTACATCCAGGCGCCGACCCTGCTGGGGATCGGCCGGATGACGGTGACACTGGAGCTGCCGGCCACCGGCGGGCTGTACCGGTTCTCCAACGTGACCTACCGCGGGGTTCAGCTCGGAAAGGTGACGTCGGTGGGCCTGACCCCGACGGGCGCGAAAGCGACGCTGTCGCTGAGCACTTCACCGAAGGTTCCCGCGGACCTGACCGCGGAGGTGCTCAGCGTCTCCGCGGTGGGTGAACAGTACGTGGATCTGCGGCCCAAGACCGACTCGCCGCCCTACCTGCACGACGGTTCGGTGATCGCCGCGCGGGACACCACGATTCCGCAGCCGGTCGGGCCGATGCTTGACCAGCTCAATGCCTTGGTCCAAAGCATCCCGAAGACCAAACTCGGCCAATTGCTCGACGAGTCGTTCCAGGGCTTCAACGGTTCCGGTTACGACCTGGGGTCACTGATCGATTCGTCGCAGACGTTGTCCCGCGACGCCAACGGCGTCGTCGATCGCACCCGGGCCCTCACCGAAGACACCGGGCCGCTCCTGGATACCCAGGCGCGCACCGCCGATTCGATCAGGACGTGGGCGCGGAGTTTCGCCGGCATCTCGGATGTGTTGGTGAACAACGATTCCCACTTCCGCACCATCCTGCAAAACGGTCCCGAGGCGGCGAACGAAGCGTCCCGCCTTCTCGCACAAGTCAAACCGACGCTGCCGGTGTTGCTCGCCAACCTGACCACCATCGGTCAGATCGGCGTCACCTACCACCCCTCGCTGGAGCAGCTGCTGGTGTTGCTGCCGTCGGCGGTCGCCATCGAGCAGGCCGCCGCGGCGCCGAACCATCCCGAGGGCACCGCCCAGGGCGACTTCGCGCTCACGATCGATGATCCGCCGATCTGCACGGTCGGCTTCATGCCGCCCAACACGTGGCGATCCCCGGACGACCTCACCGACATCGACACACCCGACGGGTTGTATTGCAAGCTCCCGCAGGATTCGCCGATCGGGGTTCGTGGTGCCCGCAACTACCCATGTATGGGTCACCCGGGCAAGCGCGCCCCGACGGTCGAAATCTGCAACAGCGACAAGCCGTACATGCCGTTGGCGATGAAACAGCACGTCCTCGGTCCCTACCCGCTTGACCCCAACCTGCTCGCCCAGGGCGTCCCGCCCGACGACCGGGTGACCGTCAACGACAGGATCTTCGGCCCGGTGGAGGGAACCCCACTTCCGCCGGGGGCGGTGCCGCGAGGTTCGCCGGCGGGGCCGCGGGGCGAGAATCCGCCACCGGGCACGGTTGGGGCGGCCGTACCGCCTGTGCCGTCGTCGGGACCGCCTCCGCTGGCGCCGATGTCGAGAATGTCGGCCGACCTTCCGCCGATAGCGCCACTGGACGTGCCTGCCGCCGGGGAACTTCCCCCGCCGCCGGCGGCGCCCGCGGTGCCCACTCCTCCCGATGCCGCGCCCCCCGACGCGGCCGCGGGCGGCGGGCCGCAGGCGGCGCCAAGCTCATTCAACGGTGCGGCCGGCAAGCAACGGCCATCCGTCACCATCGCCCGGTACGACCCGCGCACGGGTCGTTATGTCGGTCCGGACGGAAAGCTGTACCAGCAGTCGGATCTGGTTGCCCCGAAGGCGCCCAAGACGTGGCAGGACATGCTTCCCACCTGAAGCCGCCTCGGGGCGGGGAAGTAAGTAAGTGAGTAGAGCGCCCGGTCAGCCTATTTTGTCCAGGCGCAACGGCATCGCGATATCAAGCCACTGGTTTTGCCCGCAGGCGCCGGACGGGCCGACCGTCTTGTCTTTCCCGGCGTAGGTCGACGACCCGAGCTGATATCCGCCGTATTCGTTCACCGGGTAGAAGTAGAAGGTCTGCTGCCCGGTGAACGCGGTGCCGTCCTCACACCGCTCCCAGTCCCGCACTTCGCGTTTGACCTTCCACATCTCCCCGTCGTTCATGTACAGGGGAGCGCTCCATCCCTGGTCGCTGGTCACCGTGCCGTGGCATTCCTGGAATGTGACGCAGGTCGAGCTGATGGTCCAGGTCTGCACGACCGTCGGCTCGCCGAAGTACTGATCGTTCCGCTGGGCCCAGTCGCCGATGGACGTGGCGCGGAACGTTCCGTTGACGGCCACTTCTTCCTTGGTCGTTGCCCGCGCTGTGGACGCCGTGCTCACGCCGCCGAATATGGTGGCAGCGACCAGCGTAACGGCGGTGAGTGGGCGAACTGAACGCATCAGGTACTCCTCGACCCGCTTCAATTAACCGACACTATTAATGCGGTATCGACATTGCGTGCTGCTTTTCGTGCAATGAGATTAACACCGGTTCGGCTGCGACAAAATGGCGATTGAACCGAAATGGCAAGCGGTCACGACAGCGGATCCAACTTCGAGATCAGCCAGGAACCGTTGACCTTCGTCAGCGTCACCCGGGCGCTGTTCGCGGTCGTTTGTGGTTGGGGCTTCTCCGTGCTGGTGGCGGTCTGGTTGATGAATACCAGCACGACCGCGGAATCCGGGTGCAGCTCCGAAACGGCGGCCCGAATCACCTGGGCCGTCTCCGTGACGTGCTTCTGCTGTGCCAGCGCGGCTATCTGTTCTGTGAATTTGGTGTAGTAGGCGAGAAAATTACCGGTGAGATATGACTTCGCCTTGGCGAAATCGCGGTCGAGGTTGTCGGGAGCGTACGACAGCACGGCCACGGACCCCTCTGACGCCGCCCGGACTGCCCGCTGCGCCGCCGCCTCGGAGACCTGCTGATCCGGCCGATACAGGACGAAGTACAGACCGGCGGCGACGCCGATCGCCGCAACGACCAACACCGTCGCGACTATCGAACGCCACCTCGCGACACACCGCCCGATCCAGCGTTTGATTGCGGCCAGTCCGCCGGTGCGAGCCGGCCCCGGCGAAGAGGGTGCCGACCCCGCCTCGTCGGGCGGCGACGTCTCCGTGCCGTCCGGCGACGAACCATGCTCGACAGTCATTGCAAGAAATCGACTTTCGACATTTTGAGCTGACCGCCGTCCCGCGCGAGGGCGACGCTGATCCGCCACACGACGGGTGGCCGATGCGTGTTGTCCGCATTGGTGACATCGGATTTCGCCGCCACAAGTACGACCGCTGAATTGTCGCTCATCGACTCGACAGCTACGGCTTCGACGGTGGCCTTGCTGCTCACCTTCGATTCCTCCGTCTGCTTGGCCATGATGGCTGACATCGCAGACATCTGGGCTTTGAAGTCACCCGTCGACTCGTCGATGATGCGCTGGTAGTCGTCCCTGGCATGGTTGGCGTCGATCGACATCAGCGCCGTGATCCGTTGCCGCGCTGCGGCAGTGACTTCCGCCGCGAGCTGTTGTCTGTGCACGGTCGCCCGGTGCTGCCACACCATGTAACCGCTCGCCGCGAGGGAGCCGGACGCCAGCACGACGCCGACCGACGCGGCGATTGCTTTCCGGGACGGGGGTCGGAGCCACCGCGGTCGCCTCGGGCGCCGTGGCATCCGCAGTCGTGCCCGGATCGACTTTGCCGAGCGCTGCTCGACATCGGGGGCAGCGGTGTCGTCGTGCGCCTCGCCGGTTTCGGCTGCCGCGCGCAGCCTTGCGAGGCGCGCCCGAGCCTCCGCCGCCCGCGCTTCCGCCTCGGCGACTTCGTCTTCCGTGTCCGTGTCGGGTGCGATGGCGCCGGGATCGGCCCCTGAGCCCGACCGTGGTTCCGCGGGATCGGTCACGCCCGCCGGGCCGCCGCAATGGTCGGCGTCAGGCCCCTCCGGTTCGTGCACGGAGAAGGAGCTTATCACTTGGGACCGGTGTCAACGGCGTCATCGATCAGCCGCAATCGTGGCTCCCACATGCGCAAATGTGCGCCTCCCGGGTGGCGACCCGTAGCCCCGTCGGGGCGGCCCGGCGCCGGCGGCCCTGCGGCCCGGCTGATCTTCTCCAACCAGGAGAATTTTCTTTTCAGGTGTGGCAAAGTAATCGCGTGCGATTCATCGTGGCGATGGCCGCCGCGTTGCTCGGCGCCGGTGTGCTGGCCGCGCCGCCATCGTCGGCCGGGCCGACTGTCTGTGACTACCCCGCCTGCACGCCGGGCATCATGCCGCATCAGGTTCTGGGCGCGCCTTGTGAGAACACCACCTACTACGCCTTCGGTGTCGCCGACGGATACGTCTCGTTCGCCTCCGAGCCCGGACGGCTGATGTTCTGCGGCTCGCCCAGGAGATACCAGCCGCGATGGTTCCGGTCACCACCGATGGCGGGCGTCAAGGAGGAAGGCGCCACCTGCCAGAACTACCAGAACTACGTCGCGCAGGCGCCGGACGGACTGTTCCTGGTCTGCTTCGCCCACGACGGTGTCATGACCTGGGTGCGCGCCGACACATAGCCGCACTCGTCAGTCGGGGGCGTCCCGAGGCAGGCCGAGCAGGCGCCGGCTCAAATCGGTGACCCTGGTGAGCAATGTGTCGTCGTCGATGTCGGCGACGAGCGGATGCATGACAGCGGTGGCGAGCGCGCCGGAGAACATGGCCGCCTCGATCCGCCCGTCCAGACCCGCGTCGCTCAGCAATACCCGGTACAGACGGTCCATGAAAAGTTGAAACGGCTTGTGCTCGGCCAGCAATCGGACGACGACGGGATCGAATTGCAGCGTGCGCACCAACCGGCGGTCGCGAACGGCCATCTCGATCACCCGCACCAATAGGGCATCTCGCGCCTGAGGCCCGTCGTCGTATGCTTCGGCCTCCTCGAGGGCCGGCTCGAGCCGGCCGAGTTCGCGCTCGGTCACGGCGATGACGATCTGCTCTTTGGTCCGAAACTGGTGGTAGACAGCGGCTTTCGTTATCCCGACGGCGTCGGCGATCATCTGCAGCGACGTACCGCTGACACCGTGCGCGGCGAAAAGCTCCAACGCGGCATCCAACACCCGCGTCCGGGCCGCGCTGTGCTCGATCAGCCGGAATTGCCCACCGTTGACCTGCTCCCGCGCTGTGCCCACGCACAGAGACTAGACGATGCTATTGACTCGAAGCTAGCCGATCGGCTAGCTTCGCTGACTGGGCGTGTGGGTGGCCGATCTCGTAGGGGAGGGGTGCTGATGTCCGACGCCGACGGTGGAGTTACTCAGGGTCGGGGCACGACGCGGGCGCCGCTGCGGCGGACCGACGGTGAGCTGATCCTGCTGTGGAGTCTGCCCGCCGCCCTGATCATTTGGATCGCCGCGTTCTTTCTCTTCCCGGGTTTCAACCCGCCGATGTCACCGACGATGCCGGCGGAACAGGTCGCCGCGTTCTACCGCGATCCGGCGCATCTCCCGGAGATTCGATACAGCATGATCCTGTTCAACTGGTTCGGGGTGTGCCTAGTCCCGATTCTGGCTTTGATCGTGCTGCAGCTCCGCAGGATGGCGCACCGAACGCCGATCTTCTCCTACGCGATGCTGGGTTGCGCGGCCGGCGGTCCGACCCTGTTCCTCGTCGCCAACGTCTGCTGGCTGCTGGCCGCCTTCCGGCCGGAGCGGAGCCCGGGGCTCACTCAGCTGCTCAACGATTTCGGCTGGATCACCTTCACGATCCTCGTGCCCTTCCTGATCGGGCAGAGCGTGATACTCGCCGTGGCAATCTATTTCGACGATCAGCCGAGCCCGGTGTTCGGCCGCTGGGTGGCTCACTTCAACCTTCTGTTGGCCGCCGCGCTGGTGCCCGCGGCGTTCGTCGGCGTCTCGCTGACCGGACCGCTGGCATGGGACGGCTTCTTGTCGTTCTGGGTGAAGAACGTCGCGATTGCCGTCTGGATCGTCGTGATGGGCGTCGTCTTGGGGCGCACCGTTTATCGCGAGCGCGCCGAGACCCACGGGCGGCCAGACCAACTGGTCAACGCATGAGCGCGGTGATCACACCGCCGACGTCCCCACCGCCGCCCCCCGCTGGAGCCCTGCCTCGCCGAATCCGTTGGCACGTGAGGCACAACCCCAAACGGGAACTGTGGTTCGCGTGGGGGACGCTCATGCTGTTCTACAACATCTTCTTCCCGATGTTCTTCATCGTGGCGCAAGTCCAGCCCCCACCGGAGCCCACCTGGGACCTCGCCACACAGCTCCACTGGTTCTCCGAACGCCGTCTCGGGATACCGGTTGGCTTCGGCATCATCTTCGCCATCAGCGGCATGATCGCGGTCAACAACGCCCTGATCGCATACTCGATGCGGCGCATGTCGGTCAGCCGAGCCTTTGGGTATTCGTATCTGCTCATCTATTCGCTCAGTGCGGTTCCCGGCATGCTGCTGCTCAACATCGCGCTGATCGTCGGCACGCTGCGACCCGAGCGCGACCCCGAAGCGATCGGTTGGCTTTACGACTTCGCCTTCCTGTCCTTCGACGGCACGATGGGGGTGTTCCTGATCGGCTCGCTGATCTGGATGGTCGCGATCCTGCTCGACAGGAACCGCGTGTTCCCCAAGTGGTTCGGCTATCTGAACCTGTGCAACGCGCTGACCGAGGTGGTGGTGGCGCCGTGCTGGATCTTTCGGCGTGGCGTGTTCGCGTGGGATGGCGAGATCGCCTGGTGGCTGGACATGGTCGTATTCGGCGTTTACCAAGTCACTTTCATCGTCATGCTGTTTCACATGATCCGCCGCGAAGACTTCGGTACCGGGCGCCTGCCCGACCTGCCGCGAAGAGAGGCGGCTGCTTGATGACCGACATGACCGACGGGGACCCACGGGCCAGATTCGTCCCGGGCCAACCGGACATGTGGGCCTTCGTGTTGTTCGAGACCCTGGTTTTCACCGCATATTTCGGCTTCTACCTGTTCTCCCGCGCTCGCAACCCCGAGCTCTTCCTGCACTCACAGGCGCAGCTCGACCTGCGCATCGGGGTTTTCAACACCCTTGTCCTGCTGCTGAGCTCGTGGTCGGTCGCCCGCTGTGTCCAGTCCGCCCGCGCCGGCGCCTATCGTGCGGCGCTGCGAGACGTGTTCGTCACGGCCGCATTCGCTGCGGCGTTCTCGTTCTTCAAGGTGTTCGAGTGGGCTCGGCTGGTGCACGCGGGAAATGGCCTGGGGAGCAACGACTTCTTCACCTATTACTTCTTCCTCACCGGCATTCACTTCGTGCACCTGCTGATCGGCTTCGTCGCCCTCGGTGTCGTCGTCTACCAACTCCGAAGTCCGGCGCGGCGATCCCAGCAGAATGTCGAAACGTGTGCCACCTATTGGCACACCGTCGACTTCCTCTGGGTGCTCATCTTCGCGCTGCTGTACGTGGTGAGGTGAGAAGTGAAGTTCAACAAGCGGTTGCTGGGGGTATGGCTGATCCTGGCGTCGCTGACGCTGGCCTACCTATGGATCGACCATTCGGTCGGTACGGCGCCGAAATCCAGTGCGGTGGTCACGTCGAGCGTCATCGTGATCGCACTTGTCAAGGTGCGCATCATTTTTCGCGAGTTCATGGAGGTCCGCAACGCCCCGGCACTGCTGGGTCGGCTGACCGACGCGTGGGTGGTCGCCATGGCCACCGCCCTGCTCGGCTGCTACTTCGTCGGCATGAGCCTGTGATTCAACCCGCGACCGCGACCGCGTCGGCGGTCGTGAACCTCAGGTGCAGTTCGGTCAGGCCGCGCAGGATGTACGTCGGCTCGTAGGTGTAGCGGCGGTCGGCGCTCGGACCGTGGTGGGCTTCGTCGATCTCGATGTGCGACATCCGGTCCAGCAGGCGCTCGATCGAGACGCGGCCCTCGACCCGGGCGAGCGGTCCGCCGGGGCACGAGTGGACGCCGCGGGCGAACGCCATGTGTTCGCGCACGTTTCGTCGGTGCAGGTTGAATTCGTGTGGGTTGTCGAACCGGCGCGGGTCGCGATTGGCCGCACCCGGGAGCACCATCACCACGGTGCCGGCGGGGATGTCGACCCCACCGATGGCGGTCTTCTTGACGGCCAGTCGTGAATCGCTCTTGACGGGGCTGTCCATCCGCAGCGATTCCTCGATGAACCCGGGAATCAGGCCGCGGTCGTCGCGCAGCTCTTGCTGGATGTCCGGCCGGTCCCCGAGCACCTGCAGCGCCGCGCTGAGCAGCTTGGCGGTGGTTTCCTGGCCGGCGGCGAAGAGGAACGTCGCCGAGCGGACGACCTCGATGACGGGCGGCGTCGAGCCGTCGGGGTACTTCGCCGAAGCCAATGAGGTCAGGACGTCGTTGCGTGGCTCGCGTCGCCGATCCTCGATGTAGGTGCAGAACTTTTCGTCGAGCCACTCCAGCGGGTTGATGCCGACCGACTCGTGGTCCAGCGCACCCACCCGCGCATCGGGGCGGTCGGCGCCCAAGACCTTGCGGAACTCCTTGTGGTCGGATTCCGGCACGCCCAGCAGGTCGGCGATCACCAAGGTGGCGAACGGCTTTGAGTACTCGGCGATGAACTCGCACTCGCCGTTGCGCAGGAACTCGTCGAGCTGACGGTCGGCGAGGCGCCACATGAATTCCTCGTTCTGCTTCAGGCGGCTGGGGGTCAGCAGCTTCGCCAGCACCGATCGCGCCTTGGTGTGGTCCGGCGGATCCATGGTGACCATGTGCTCGTTCATCGGGAAAAAGCTGCGGTGCTGGTCGATCTGGGCACTGATGTCGTCGCCTTCGGGTTGGAAGGGCAACGGGGGGAACGGCCCGCCCAGGGCGACGATGTTGGAAAACGTCTCGGGGTCCTTATAGACCTCGCAGGCTTCGTCGTACCCGGTGACGGCGACGACGCCGTAATGGGGCAGCCGCAGCACCGGATTCTGACTGCGCAGGTAGTCGAAGTAGGGGTGGGGATCGGGGACCAGAGACGGATCGGTGAAGAAGTCGATCGACTCGTAGTTACTCATCGGATGTGCGTCTCCCTGGGCTGGGTTTACCGGTGGGGTTCGTCGGCATGCGAAACCGCCCCCGTTTCGAGAATCTGCTGAGCACCTGCTTAGCATGGCGGGAATGTCGTGGTCAAGGTCACAACGCCGTGCCGCGCTACGATTTCCGTGGTCGCCACGCGATCGGGAGGGACGGAGTAGCGGGATGACATCGGTCCGCAGGATCGGGGCGCCGGACGCGAAGAATCGCGGTCTGCTGCTCGACGCGGCCGAGCAGCTGATGCTCGACGAGGGCTACGCCGCAGTCACGTCCCGCCGCCTCGCGAACAAGGCGGGGCTTAAGCCGCAACTGGTGCACTATTACTTCCGCACCATGGAGGAGCTCTTCCTCGAGGTGTTCCGCCGCCGCGGCGAAGAAGCGCTCGCGGTGCACGCGCAGCTGATGAAGTCGCCGCAGCCGCTGTGGGCGTTGTGGCGATTCGGCACCGATCCCGCATTCACCCGGATTTCCATGGAATTCATGGCGTTGGCCAACCACCGCAAGGAATTGCGAGCCGAAATCGCTTACTATGCAGAACGTTTGCGTGAAGAGGAACGGCAAGCGGTGACGGCCGCTCTGCAGCGGTATGGGGTGGCTAAAGACGCGATGCCGCCGGTCGTGATTACCGTGCTCATGTCCAGCTTGTCGAGATTCCTGGTTCTTGAGCGGGCGATCGGCATGTCCGGTGGTCACGCCGAAACGGTGCAACTAGTCGAAGAGCACCTGCGGCGCCTGGAAGGCGAACCGCAGCCGATCGATGGTGTGCCGCAGACCTGGGTCGTTCACCAGTTGCGCAGCGAACAGAGCACGCCCTTGGGGCCGTCCTTGGATACGACCACGGCCCCGTCGACCGCCAGATCGCAGTGAAGCCCCGGCGTGCCGGGCTCCGTACCCGTGCTCGCCACGACCATCGCGTAATCGTCGGGGTTCGACATGTCCAGGTCGAAGCTCCACGGCGTGCCGGGGCCGAGGTCGACATCGACGTGCGGCGTGAACGAGTAAGGGTTGTGGCTGTAATCGGAGAATTTCTCCGGCTGGTGGTCCAGGTAATAGATGTCGGTGTAGATCGGATTCTTCGCGGTCACGGTGTATTTGACGTGATGCATGACCGGGTCGTCGGCCCGGGCGTGGCCGGCGCTCACGAGGGAACTGGTCGCACCCACCAGCAGCACCGATAGCGTCGTCGCGCCCGCCAGTCTGCCCCTCATCTCGCTCCTCCGGCCGCCCGCCGCGCACTCATGGTGCGGTTCATGACCCGCTCCGCGGCCCGCCAGTGCGCGTCGGCAACCCACAGCCGCGCAAAGGATGCTATCGCTTCGTCCGCCGAAACTCCGCTGATTACGCGCTTGATCTCGGTTGCCGGGTGGCGAGCCAGCGACCTCGCGATGGATTGCCATCCCTCGTCGAACTTGGCGCGCGGCAACACCCGGTCCACCAAGCCGATTCGCTCGGCCTCCTCCGCGGTGAGGGCGGTTCCGGTGCCGGCCAGCAACAGCGCCCGGCTCTTTCCGACGAGTTCGGCCAGCCGCTCGGCGCCACCCCAGGCCGGCATGATCTCCAGCTCGACCTGATTGAAGGCGATCTTGACGTCGTCGGCCGCCAGCCGGATGTCGGCCGCAACGGCGACCTCGGCGCCGCCACCGAAGGCGTGACCGTTCAGCGCGGCGATCACCGGAGCGGGGAAGCCGGCGAGCTGATCGCAGATCGCGCGCATCCGCTTGGCCATCGCCGCCGCATCCTCTTCGGTGCGCAGCGCGCGCAGCTCCTTGAGGTCGCCACCGGACACGAAAGCCCGATCACCCGCGCCCTTGATCACCAGCGTCCTGGCGCCCGCCGCCGCGTCGAGCGCCTTTTCGAGCTGCTGCATGGTGTCCAGGGCGATGGCGTTGCGCGCGTGAGGCCGATCGATGGTCAGCACAGCCAACCCGTCGTCGATCTCCAGGTCCACCATGCGGCATCGCTCCTTGGACGAGAACAGACGATATCGGCATTTGTCTGAGGTGCAGAGAATAACATCGTCGCTGCAGGCCGAAGCGCTATCCGTCAGTGAAGACAGGGGTACCCCTTGCGGGATCGAATCGCGGCCGCGGTCGTGGCGGTGCTCGCAGTCACGGCCGCCGGCGCATGCACTCCGCGGCCGCCCACCCGGCTGTCCAGCACCGCCTCGGTGACGGTCAACGGAAACGAAACGACGTTCAACGTCGTCAAGTGCGGTCAACTGCAATGGACCCGGACGATCGACATCGGCGGCGATTTCGCCGGAGCCAGAGTCGTCGTCGACGAGCAAGCGGACGCCGTCAGCGCGGAGTCGGTCCACATCCGCAACGTCAACGGCTTCACCGGCATGTACTCGCGGGGCGGAGAGGGTGACGCGGATACCAGGCTGAGCGGAGACAGGTTCACCATCACCGGCACCGCGCACGGCTACAGGTCCGACAAGCCCAACGAGCCGGCCACCGCGACCTTCAAAATCATCGCCACCTGCTGACGGGTTCCCGCGCAATGGCGGGGGCCCGTTGCGGTTCGATGCCATGAGAGAATAGTATTCTCATAAATTGCGAAGGAGGATTTCATGGGCCAGTTGTCGCATCGGGAGGACGTCCCGTTTCCGCTCTTCGACGCGGATAACCATCTCTACGAGCCGCCGGAGGCGCTGACCAAGTTCTTGCCCAAGGAGTACAAGGACTACGTCCAATACGTGCAGATCAACGGGCGCACCAAGATCGCGCTGCGCGGCGTGATCAGCAACTACATCCCCAACCCGACCTTCGAGGTCGTCGCCCGACCGGGCGCCTGGGAGGAGTACTTCAAGTACGGCAACCCCGAGGGCAAGAGCAAGCGCGAGCTGTTCGGCGAGCCGATGCGCGCGATCCCGGCGTTCTTCGAGCCCGGCCCGCGGCTGGAGAAGATGAACGAGCTCGGCCTGGACCGCACGCTGATGTTCCCGACGCTGGCCAGCCTGATCGAGGAGCGGTTGCGTGACGACCCGGTCGCCATCCACGTCCTGATCCACGCGCTGAACCAGTGGCTCGACGAGGTCTGGGGCTTCAACTACCAGAACCGCATCTTCACCACCCCGGTGATCACCCTGCCCATCGTCGAGAAGGCGATCGAGGAGCTGGAGTGGGTGGTCAAGCGCGGCGCGCGGTGCATCCTGATCCGCCCGGCTCCGGTCCCCGGCTTCCGCGGCCCCCGGTCGTTCGCGCTGCCCGAGTTCGACCCGTTCTGGGAGCGGGTCGTCGAGTACGACCTGCTGGTCGGCATGCACTCGTCCGACAGCGGCTATTCCCGGTACACGTCCGAGTGGGACGGCGCCGACCAGGAGATGCTGCCGTTCCAGACCAACGCGATGGGCATCCTCAACGAGTGGCGGCCGATTCAGGACGCGGTTGGCTCGTGGGTGATTCACGGCGCGCTCTATCGCCACCCCAAGCTGAAGGTCGCGATCGTCGAGGCCGGATCGAAGTGGATGACCCCGTTGCTCGACGGCCTGGCCGAGGTCTTCCGGAAGGCCCCGGAGGCCTTCCCGAGCGACCCCGTCGAAACCGTGAAGAACCGGATCTACGTCAGCCCGTTCTTCGAGGAGGGCATCGACGACCTGATCAACCTAGTCGGCGTGGACCAGGTGCTGTACGGCTCGGACTGGCCGCACCCGGAGGGGCTCGCGGAGCCGACGTACTACATCAATGCGCTGTCGCACCTGCCTGTCGAAGACCAGGCGAAGATCATGGGCGGAAACCTCGGCCGGCTCGTCACGGTGTGACGAACTGGCAGACCATCCCCGAGATGGTCTTGAGCGCGGCGGACCGCTTCGGCGACGCGGAAGCGGTCGTGGACGGTCCGCTGCGCCTCACCTTCTCGGAGGTGGTCGAGCGGATCCGTTGCGCGGCGGGCGCTTTTGCCGAACTGGGCGTCGACAGTGGTGATCGCGTCGCCGTCTGGGCGCCGAATTCCGCGGAGTGGATCATCGCTGCGTTTGGGTTGCTCACCGCGGGCGGGGTGCTGGTGCCGGTCAACACCCGGTTCAAAACGGAAGAAGCCGGCGACATCATCGCCCGCAGCGGGGTGAAGGCCGTCCTGGTTCAGAAGGGCTTCCTGGGCCAGGACTACACCGCGCCGGCGGGCACGCCCGTCATCGATCTGAAGTCCGACTTCCTTTCCAGCGGTTCACCGTTCGAGCGGACGGTGAGCGGAAGCGACGTCTCGGACATCATCTTCACCTCGGGCACAACCGGCCGCCCGAAGGGCGCGATGATGAATCATCGCCAGACGCTGCGGATGTATGAGGAATGGGCGACGCTCGCCGACCTGCGCGAAGGCGACCGCTACCTGCAGATCAACCCGTACTTCCACACGTTCGGGCTGAAAGCGGGGCTCGTCACGTCGTTTCTCCGCGGCGCGACGATGCTGCCGGTCGCGGTTTTCGACGTCGACACGGTGGTGAATCTCATTGAACGCGAACGCGTCACGATGCTGCCGGGTCCGCCGACGCTGTATCACTCGCTGCTGACGGTCGGCGACAAAGCCAAGCTGGCGACGTTGCGGGCGGGCGTGACCGGCGCCGCCGACATCCCCGTCGAACTGGTCCGCCGCATCCACAGTGAGCTGCCGTTCCAGACTTTGATGACCGGATACGGGCTCACCGAGGCCGGCAACGTCACCCTGTCCCGGCCCGGCGATTCGTTCGAGGACGTGGCCACCACTGCGGGCCTGCCGTGCGACGGGGTCGAGGTGCGCATCGCCGACGATGGCGAGGTGCTGGTCCGCGGCTACGGCGTCATGCAGGGGTACCTCGACGATCCGGAGGCCACCGCCGAGGCGATCGACGATGAGCGCTGGCTGCATACCGGGGATTTGGGCAGTCTGGATTCTTCGGGTCGGCTCCGGATCAATGGCCGCAAGAAGGACATGTTCATCGTCGGAGGATTCAACGCGTACCCCGCGGAGATCGAGGGCTTTCTCATGCACCACCCGGCCGTGGCGCAGGCGGCGGTCGTCGGCGTTCCCGACGCACGGCTCGGACAGGTGGGCAAGGCTTTCGTCGTCGCGAAAGACGCTGTCAGCGCTGAGGAATTGATCGATTGGTGTCGCGAACGCATGGCGGGGTTCAAGGTGCCGCGGTCGGTACGGTTTCTGGACGCCCTGCCTCTCAACGCCACCGGCAAGGTGGTCAAAGACCTCTTGCGTTGACACGGGTCCGCCACGCGCCTTCAGCTCACCCGGATGACCAGTTTGCCGACGTGCTTGGCATCGCGCAGTCGCTCGAACGCCGATTTGGCCTGCTCGAACTCGAAAACCTCGTCGATGACCGGCGTGAGGCCCGTCGCGGCCACGGCGCGGACGAGATCCTGTAAATCGGCGCGGTCGCCGACAGTGATGCTGCGTGTTGTCGCACCGCGACCCCTCAACAGAAAATAGTCAACGCCGGGGTTGTCGTCGCTGAGGAAGCCGATCAGCGTGACCTCTCCGCCGACGGCGACCGCCCGCAACGACTGCTCGATGGTGGCCGGCCCGCCGACTTCGACGACGCGGTCGACACCGCGTCCTTCGGTCACGTCACGCACCTGTTCGCCCCAGCTCGGGTTGCTGCGGTAGTTGATGACCTCCTCGGCGCCGAGCTCCCGCAGAGTCTCGGCCTTTCGCGGACTCGAGGTGGTCGCGATGACCCGGGCGCCCAACACCTTGGCCAACTGCAACGCGAAGACCGACACGCCGCCCGATCCAAGGGTCAGCACCGTCTGGCCCGCCCGAACCGGGTTGGGTCCGCCGAGCGCGTTCCACGCCGTGACCCCGGCGCAGGGCAGCGTCGCCGCCCGTTCGTCAGAGATCGCCGCGGGGATGCCGACGACCGCTTCCCGCGACACCACCTTGTATGCGGTGAGCCACCCGTCCTGCCCGCTGCCGTAGCTGTCGGAGTTGGCGGTCGGCGGCATCGGGCCGCCGAACCACCTGGGGTGGAAAGCGCTGACAACCCGGTCACCGGGGCGGTAGTCGTCGACGCCCTCGCCCGCCTCGACGACCTCGGCGGCGGCGTCGCTGCACGGCACCAGACCATGCCTGGCGTCCCGCACGTAGCGGCCGAGGGGGATCGCGATGTCCCGGTAGTTCAGTGCGACGGCCTTGATTCTCAGCAGCAGCTCTCCCCGCTGTGGTGAAGGGACGGGTTCGTCGCATAGCCGCAACCCGTCGAGTCCTCCGGCGGCGCCATCGAACCGGTATACGCGCATCGCCTGATTCCTCTCTCTGTCGGTTTCGGTGTCAACAAAGTGTGAGTTTGCGTCGGTGCTCGTCGAAGGTGATCAGCTCGTCGTTGTGTGTCCGGCGGGGATCTTGTTGTTACCTTGATCCTTGAATGGCTTTGGTAACGCCGATCGAGCCCACGGGTATGGTGGGCCGTTCGGTGACCTTCTTGGTCCATCGCGACAGGCTCAATCCGCCGTCTATGCCGCTGCGTTCGGGGAGTCCCGGGTCCCGCATGGAGCTCCGGTAACACCGCGGCTCGCTGTACTGCTGGGCCACCGAGGTGTAACCGATTGCGTTCATCACTACCCGCAACTGCCCGCGCGTGGCCGATATTCCGGCATTTCCGATTTCTTCGCGACAGATTCCATGTGATTCATCTCCCTCTAATTCGTCTGGGGGAGAGGATGATTGGTGCATCGATTGCTCGGCTCATCGGATATGGCGATAGGCACCTAAGGAAAGCTGTTGCAGCGGAGATGCTTACGCAGGTTCCGGTGACCGCTCGGAAACGTTGAGCACCGTCTCGATGGCGGTGGGAATATTCTCGACCGCCTCGGGTCCGCCTAGGGCCAACCGCATGAGATAGCCCGGCAGCACGCACAGCAGCAGGTCGGCGACGGCCGTCGGGTCGAGTCGGACATCGGATCGAGTGGGCGCATCGGTGCTCAACTTGGCGAGCGCGGTGCCGATCGCCTCGCGCAGGTGCGTGGCCAGCGTCGCGTTGCGCAGGGCTTCGGACCACACCAGCACCGCGATGGCGGCGAAGCCGTCCTCGCCGTGGCGATGGGTGACGAAGTCGAGCACGGTCGCAATGGCCGCCTGCGGGGTGGCGCCATCGTCGATGGATTGTCCGATGACGGCGACGACTTGCTCGAGGTTTTCGGCGGCGATCGCCTCGATGACCGCGTCTTTGCTGGGGAAGTAGCGGTACACCGCGCCGGAGGACATTCCCGCCTCCTCGACCAGGTCGTGCATCGACGCGGCGTGGAACCCGTTACGGATGAAGCAACGCCGCGCGGCCGCCAGGATGTGTGCGCGCCGTTCCGCGCGGTACTCCGGCGTGACTTTCGGCATGCTCGTCAACGTAGCATAAAAAAGCACGAGCGTTCGCGTTTGACAGGCGGCAAGCCGGGGCAGACCATAAACGTGAACGCACGTTCGCGGATTTCCGCCTCGATCCAGGAGGAGATGACGGCACATGACTCAGGCAACTGACTTCGGCACATTCGGCCGGTTTGTGGAGACGCCGGTCGACCAGATGGAGCCTGCGATGAAACAGGCATATGACTTCACCCGGGGGTTGCGCGGGCTGGTGCCGGGCCCGCACAAGATCTGGCTGGCCAACCCGACCCTGTCGACGACCATCGTGCCGACCGGCGCCTACTTTCAGCGATACTCCACGTTGAGCAAGGCCGAGATCGAAATCGCCACCGTTCTCGTCACCGCTCAATGGCGCAGCGCGTACGCCGCCTACGAGCACGAGATCATCGCCGAGCGCGACGGCCACCTCGACCCGCGGGCGGTCGAAGCCCTCATCGCGGGACTGCCGGCGTCGTTCGACGACCCGCGCGAGCAAGTGGTCTACGAGTTGGCGTCGGCGTTGGTCACGACGCGGGTGGTGCCGACGGGGCTCTACCGGCGCGCCCGGGACCTGTTGGGCGACGCCGGCATCGTCGACGTGGCGGTGCTGCTGGGGTGGTTCACCATGGTGTGCCTGACCCTGGGCGCCTTCGACGTGCCCGCCAATGCTGAGGGGCTGGACCAGTGAGGTGCGTCGCGCAGGCCCTGGGCGGCCGCCTCGACCTCGACCCGGCCCGGCTACGGTGCACCGGGCCTCGCGTCGACGACGCGCTACGTCAAGAAGCGGCGCAACGGTCCGGCGCCGCAGGGGTTTTGGGCATCACGGTGCTGACCACCGGCACCTTTCACGCCGGCTGCGCGATTCTCACCGCCCTCGCGATTCCCGCGCCCGACCAAAGCTAACCAGCGAGGACCACCATGTCTGTTCAGCCTTTGCCCACCGTGACGCTCACTCCCGTGGCGTACTTCCCGAAGCAATACTTTCCGGAGAACCTCGCCGTGCGCGCCGACGGCTCGCTGCTGATCACCGCCGTCCTGCAGCGCGAACTGTGGTGGGTGCCGCCGCCCCAGCCGGGCGCGCTCGTCGACCCGGTCCTGCTGCACACCTTCGATCACCCCGTCACCGGGATCGTCGAGGTCACGCCCGACGTCTTCGTCGTCAACCTGACGCTGGCCTACACCACCGGTGAATCACACCTTGCCAGAGTCGATCTCACCGACTGGGCGCCCGGACGGCCCGTGACACCGGAGCTGATCTACACCTTCGACGGGCGAGCCCGCGGACTCAACGGCAGCTGCCTGCTCGCGCCGGGGGTCCTGGCGGTCGCCGACTGCTTCGCGGGCCTGATCTGGCGAGTCGACCTCGACCAGGAGGCGCGGCGTGGGTCCGCGCGGGTCTGGCTGGCCCACGACACGATGGCCTTCGACCCCGACAGCGGTGTGCCGCCACCGCCGCAGCCGGGGGTCAACGGCGTGCGCTACAGCCCGCACACCGGCTACCTGTACTACACCTCGACCGCGCAGAAGGTGTTCATGCGCGTCGCGGTCGACCCGTCGACGCTGGACCCGGCCGGGTCAGCCGAATTCGTCGCCGCCATCGACAACGCCGACGACTTCTGCCTCGACGAAGACGCCGGGTTCGCCTACGTCACCCGGCACCGCGCCAATACGATCGACCGGGTGCCGCTGCAGCCCCGGCACGGCAGCGAGGTCCGTCACATCGCCGGTGACCCGTTCGACGCGGCCCTGGTCGGGCCGTCGAGTGCCGCCTGGGGGAGGGCGGACGGCGAACGCGGGCGGGTCGCTTACGTCACCACCGACGGCGGCACCACTGCCCCTCCCGACGGAATCGTTCGACGCGCCGCCGTGCTGCGCGTCGAATTAGGTTATGCCGCAACGGCCTCGATGGGCGGGACGAAGACATGACCGGGTATGTCGTGAAGACAGCACAGGCATCGATCGACACCCGCGTCGACGGAGACGGGCCCGCCGTCGTGATCATCCCGTCTTACGGCCGCGACGCCGGCGGCGACTTCGACGCCTTGACCACGGCGCTCGTCGCCGCGGGCCACCGGGTGTTACGCCCACAGCCGCGCGGCATCGCGGGTTCCCGTGGACCCATGAACGGTGTCACCTTCGCCGACATGGCCGGCGATATCGCGCGGGTGATTGAGGACCTGGCCGACGGGCCCGCCGTGATCCTCGGGCACGCCTTCGGCAACTTCGTCGCGCGCGCAACCGCCGTGCACCATCCCGACACCGTGGCGGCAGTGATCCTGGCCGCCGCAGCCGGGAAAACCGTTGACCCACAGATCAATTCAGCACCGATACGCGCCGGTGACCTCACTCTGCCCGACGCGGCCCGACTGGACGCGCTGCGGATGGCCTTCTTCGCGCCCGGCCACGATGCCTCCATCTGGCTGACCGGCTGGTATCCGGAAACCCTTGCAATGCAGGTGGACTGCGCGCAGCACACCGACGTCGCGCGCTACTGGGGCGCCGGGGAAGCGCCGGTGTTCGAGATCATCGCCGCCCTCGACCCGTTTCACCACCGCGCCGAATGGGGCGACCTGCGCGCCCGCTACGGCGAACGCGTCAGCACCGTCGTCATCGATGACGCCAGCCACGCCCTTTTCCCCGAACAGCCCGACGCCGTGGCCGCCGCGATCATCGAGTACCTTCGTCGTTGAATCCGGTGTGAGGCGGCGGTGATGACGAACGACATTCATTCGATGGTGATCGCGTCGGACTACCGCGTTCCGGATCCCAGCCGGGTGTGGCCGCTGCTCGAGCGCAGGAAGACGGCCCTGGCCGACATCGGCGCCCACCACGTCCTGGTCTACACCTCGACGCACGACTACGGCCGAGTGCTGGTGATGATCGGAGTCCACAGCCGCGAGCCGATCGTGGAACTGCTGCGCTCGCGCGTCTTCTTCGACTGGTTCGACGCGGCCGGCGTCGACGACATTCCGGCGGTCTTCGCCGGCGAGATCGTCGACAGGTTCATTCCGGCGCCCACCGCGACCCCGGAGGCTCCGGGCGTCGTCGTCGCCACCATCGCCTCGGTCCACGACGTGCCGGGGCTGGCCGCCGAAGTCGCCTCGGCCACCGAGAGATTCGTCGCGGCCGGCATCCGCAAGACGTGGATCTTCCAGGCCTTCGACGATGAGCACGAGGTGCTGATCATGTCGGAGTTGCCCGACGAGGAGAGCGCGCGGCGGTGGATCGAGCATCCCGACGCCGCGGCCGAGTGGATGTCGGGCGCCGGGGTGGGGCCCTACCCGCCGGTGTTCGTCGGCCGATTCACCAACATGATGCGCATCGAGGCGGACTGAGCGGCCACCCGGGATGTTCGTGTGCCTGTGCAACGGGGTCACCAGCCAAATGGTGACCGAGGCGATCGAGGCCGGGGCGTGCACGACCAACGACGTCGCCCGGGCCTGCGGGGCGGGCGCCGACTGCGGCCGCTGCCGGCGGACGGTCCAGGCGATACTGCGATCGGCGGGCCCGAACGGCGCACCCGCTCGATCCTGATGCGATGGCCCTAGCGGCGAACGCTGCCGTCCGGCGACATCGGCTGGACGAGTTCGACCAGCAGCGGCGGGATTTCGAGCCGCGGCAAAACCACCTCGACGAGCACCATGCGGTCCCGGTGCCGCGCGGCGGCCGTCAAGGCGTCGTCGAGCTCACCGTAGGTCTGCACCCGGAACGCCAGGTGGTCGGCGACCCCCAGCGCGCCGGGGACATCCGTCCACTTCCAATTCACGATGTCGTTGTAGGGCGCCGCCTCCCCGTGGATCGCCCGCTCGACGGTGTAGCCGTCGTTGTTCACCACGACGATGACCGGGGACAGGCCTTCCCGCGAGAAGTTGCCCAGCTCTTGGATGGTCAGTTGCGCGGCGCCGTCACCGATCAGCAGCACGGTCCGGCGGTCCGGATGCGCCACCCCGGCCCCCAGCGCCGCGGGCAGCGTGTAACCGATTGAGCCCCATAGTGGTTGACCGATGAAGGTCACGCCCTGCGGCAGGCGGTGGTCGGCCATCCCGTAGAAGGAGGTGCCCTGGTCGGCGAGGACGACGTTGCCCGGGGTGAGGGCCGTGCACAGGCGGTCCCACAACATCTCCTGCGTCAGCGGTTGGTCCCGCGGCGGGGGCGGGGGCAGCGCTTCGGCGGGCGGTGAGGCCACCGGCGGCGACGTGACCGCGCGCCGGGTCAGGATGGTGGCCAGCGCCTCCAGCGCGGCACCCATCTCCAGCGGGGCGAAGACCTCGCCGGCCACGCTGCTCTGGTACTGCCCGACGTCGATGGTCCGGGCCGGGTCGATCCGCTGGCTGAAGAAACCGCTCACCATGTCGGTGAACACCACGCCCGCGGTCACCAGGACCGGCGCCTGTTCGATGGCGGCGCGCACCGCCGGGGCGCTGGCCGAGCCCGCGTAGATCCCGAGGTAGTGCGGCGAGCTTTCGTCGAGCAGGCTCTTCCCCCACATCAGCGTCGCGTAGGGGACGACGTCGGCCGTCAGCAGCGTCTCGAGTTCCTTGACCACCTGCAGCCGGTGCACCAGCAAGTCGGCCAGCACGGTCAGCTGGTGGTCGCCGATGAGCTCCGAGGCGGCCTCGACGAACAGCGACAGCGCGCGCGGGCTGGTGCCGCCGGTGTAGCGGGGCAGCGGGTCACCGGGCGGTTCGGTGGGGAAGCGGGCCACGTCGGTGGACAGCAGGATGTAGCCGGGCCGCTTCTGCTCGCGCACCTCCGACAGCACCCGGTCGATCTCGCGGCGGGCGGTCGCGGGCATGAGGTTGGCCTGCGCGCAGGTGATCTCGCGGCTGATCCGGAAGAAATGTTCGAAGTCTCCGTCGCCGAGGGAGTGGTGCAGCGCGCGGCGGGTGCCCTGCGCGTCTTTCGAGGGTCCGCCGACGATGTGCACGACGGGGACCTGCTCGGCGTAGCTGCCCGCGACGGCGTTGGCCGCCGACAGCTCGCCGACGCCGAAAGTGGTTACCACGGCCGACATTCCGCGCAGCCGACCGTAGCCGTCGGCGGCATACCCGGCGTTCAGCTCGTTGGCGTTGCCCACCCACCGGATGCCGGGGTGGGCGACGATGTGGTCCAGGAATTCCAGGTTGTAGTCCCCCGGGACGCCGAAGATCTCGGTGACGCCGAGTTCGGCGAGGCGGTCCAACAAATAGTCACCGACGGTGTAGACGGGCTGGCTGGCGGGGTCAGTCACAAGCACGACGGTACCTCGGTCGAATCCCTACCGGGCCGGACGCGGCTTCAGTATCGTGCGGGCCATGGCACTCAAGGAATCCCGCGACATCGTCATCGAAGCCAGTCCGGAGGAGATCCTGGCCGTCATCGCCGATTTCGAAGCGATGCCTGAATGGTCCGAACCCCATCAGAGTGCTGAAGTCCTCTCGAGAGGGGCCGACGGGCGGCCCGAACAGGTGAAGATGAAGGTGAAGGTCGCCGGGATCACCGATGAGCAGGTGGTGGCCTACACCTGGGCGGCGGACGCGGTGAGCTGGAAGCTGGTGAGCTCCTCGCAGCAGAAGGCGCAGGACGGGAAGTACACCCTGATACCGCAGGGTGAGGCGACGCTGGTCAAGTTCGAGCTGCTGGCCGACCCGAACGTGCCCCTACCCGGTTTCGTCCTGAAACGCGCCGTCAAGGGCACCATCGACTCGGCGACCAAGGCGCTGCGCGAGCGGGTGCTCAAGGTCAAGAAGGGGAACTAGTCGCGGTGGGCGCCGGCGGGCCCCTGTCCGGGGTCAGGGTCATCGAGCTCGGCGGGATCGGACCGGGGCCGCACGCGGGGATGATGCTCGCTGACCTCGGGGCCGACGTGGTGCGGGTGCGCCGGCCCGGTGGCTTGGTGATGCCGGCGGAGGACCGCGATCTGCTGCACCGGGGGAAGCGGATCGTCGACCTCGACGTCAAGACGCAGCCGCAGGCGCTGCTGGATCTGGCCGCCAAAGCCGACGTGCTGCTGGACTGTTTCCGGCCGGGCACCTGCGAGCGACTCGGCATCGGGCCCGACGAGTGCGCGGCGGTCAATCCGCGGCTCATCTTCGCGCGGATCACCGGTTGGGGTCAGGACGGGCCGCTGGCCCAGACGGCGGGCCACGACATCAATTACCTGTCGCGGACCGGCGCGCTGTCCGCGCTGGGCTACGCCGACCGGCCCCCGATGCCGCCGCTGAACCTGGTCGCCGACTTCGGCGGCGGGTCGATGCTGGTGCTGCTCGGCATCGTGACCGCGCTGTACGAGCGGGAACATTCGGGCAGGGGACAGGTCGTCGACGCGGCAATGGTGGACGGCGTCAGCCTGCTCGCCCAGATGATGTGGACCATGAAGTCGACCGGGTCGCTGCGCGACCGGCGGGAATCATTCCTGCTCGACGGTGGCGCCCCGTTCTACCGCTGCTATGAAACCGCGGACGGCAAATACGTGGCCGTCGGCGCCATCGAGCCGCAATTCTTCGCGGCGTTGCTGACCGGGCTGGGCCTGTCCACCGACGAGGTCCCCGGCCAGCTCGACACCGAGTCCTACCGGCAGATGCACGACGTCTTCACGCAACGGTTCGCCAGCCGGACCCGCGACGAATGGGTCGCCGTTTTCGCCGGCACCGACGCGTGCGTCACCCCGGTGCTGACATGGAACGAAGCGGCCGCCGACGAGCACCTGAGGGCGCGGTCGACGATCGTCACCGCGCACGGGGTCGACCAGGCCGCACCCGGCCCGCGCTTCTCGCGCACCCCGGCCGCGCCGGTCGGGCGGCCGCCGGGCGCCACCACACCCCTTGCTGAAATCGACTGGTAGCCAGCGTATTACGTCGAACGGATCCACAGGGTGGGCGGCATTGCTAGGTTGAACCTCAGTGGCCGTAAAAGCATCACGGGAATTTGTCGTCGACGCGCCGCCGGAAGTGGTTATGGAGGCGCTGACAGATGTCGGCGTCCTGTCGTCGTGGTCACCGCTGCACAAACACATCGAGGTGATCGACCGTTATCCGGACGGCCGGCCCCACCACGTCGCCACCACGATCAAGATTCTGGGGCTGGTCGACAAAGAGATCCTGGAATATCACTGGGGCCCCGATTGGGTCGTCTATGACGCCAAAGGCACCTCCCAGCAGCATGGTCAGCACGTCGAGTACAACCTCAAACCCGAGGGCCTCGACAAGACCCGGGTGCGCTTCGATGTCACGGTCGAACCCGGCCGGCCCATGCCCGCGTTCATCGTCCGGCGGGCCAGCGAAAGCGTTCTCGACTCGTCGGTGCGGGGACTGTGCGAATTGGTAAAGCAGATCCGCGGTTCATCCGACGCCGAATAGCCCGCGTTTTCTCCTTCGGCGGTGGCGAAGCGATTGCTAACTTATTAGCAGTGGCCGTTCAAGCGTCGTCGGAAATCGTCATCGACGCGCCTCCGGAAGTGATCATGGAGGCGCTGGCCGACATGGACGCGGTGCCGTCATGGTCGTCGGTGCACAAGCGGGTCGAGGTCGTCGACAAGCACCCCGACGGCCGGCCCCACCACGTGAGGGTCACGATCGCGGTGACCGGCATCCACGACACCGAATTGCTCGAATACCACTGGGGACCGGACTGGATGGTGTGGGACGCCCAGAAGACCGCCCAGCAACGCGGCCAGCACGGGGAGTACAGCCTCACCCGGGAGGGCTACGACAAGACCAGGGTGCGGTTCGCCATCACGGTCGAACCATTTGCTCCGCTGCCCGAGTTCTGGGTCAGCCGGGCCCGCAAGAAGATCCTGCACGCCGCGCTCGAGGGACTGCGCCAGCGCGTGATGGAGGGTTTCGGGCCCGCGACGTAGCGCGCCGGTCACCGCAGGACGGCCAGCCGCCTGATCGCCTCGTCGAGGGTGTCCTCGCGTTTGCAAAAGGTGAAGCGCACCAAGTGATTCCACACGTCGGCTTGCGCCGAGGCGTGCGCGGCGGCCGGGTCGCAGAAGGGTGACAGCGGAATGGCCGCCACCCCGGCCTTTTCCGGCAGGGCCGCGCAGAATGCGGTGCTGTCGTCGTAGCCGAGCGGGCGCGGGTCCGCGCACAAGAAATAGGTGCCGGCGCTGTCGTGCACCTCGAAGCCGACCTCCGACAACCCGGCGGCCAGCCGGTCGCGACGGTCCCGCAACGAGCGCCGCAGCCCGGCCACCCACGCGTCCTCGGTGTCGAGCGCCAGGGCCACGGCCGGCTGGAACGGCGCGCCGCCGACGTAGCTCAAATACTGCTTTGCCGCCCGCACCCCGGCGATGAGTTGGGCTGGGCCGCAGGCCCATCCGATCTTCCAACCGGTGCAGTTGAACATCTTGGCCGCGCTGGAGATGGTGACCGTCCGCTCGGCCATGCCGTCGAAGCCGGCCAGCGGCAGGTGCCGGTGGCCGTCATACACCAGGTGCTCGTAAACCTCGTCGGTGATCACCAGGAGATCGGCGGCGACCGCGACGTCGGCGATGGCGGTCAGTTCGGCCGCGCTGAGCACCGTGCCGGTCGGGTTGTGCGGCGAGTTGACGATCAGCGCGCGGGTGCGTGGCGTGACGGCCCGGCGCAATGCGTCGGCATCCAGGGCGAAGCCGCGCCCGTGCGGGACCAGGGGGACGGCCACCCGGTGCGCGCCGGCCATCGCCACCACCGGCGAGTAGGAGTCGTAGAACGGCTCGATGAGCAGCACCTCCGAGCCGGGCTCGACCAGGCCCAGCACCGCGGACGCGATGGCCTCGGTCGCCCCGACCGTTACCAGCACCTCGGTGTCGGGGTCGTACTCGATGCCGAAGTGTCGCTGTCGCTGGGCGGCGATGGCGTGCCGCAGCGAGGCCACGCCGATGCCGGGCGGGTATTGATTGTTCCCCTCGGCGATGGCGTCCTGGGCGGCCTTCAACATGGCGGCGGGCCCGTCCTCGTCAGGGAACCCCTGACCGAGGTTGACCGCGCCGACCCGCGCCGCCAGCGCCGACATCTCGGCGAACACCGTGGTCGCGTAGGGACGCAGTCGCGACACCGTCATGCCGGTCGAGCTTAGGGGGCGCGCGGCTCGCGTGTGCGGCCGGCCACATACTCGGCGGCCACCCGCCGCGTCGGGGCTGACCAGCGGCGATCGGCCCAACCAACAGGTTGGCCGGGCACTTTGTTAGGGTGCGGTATCTGGACCTAACCTTTAATACGGATCCGAAACCCACTCGCGAAGAGGAACTCGACATGTCCGAAGAAGCCTTCATTTACGAGGCCATCCGCACACCGCGGGGCAAGCAACGAAATGGCTCGCTGAACGAGGTGAAGCCGCTCAACCTGGTCGTCGGGCTGGTCGACGAGCTGCGCAGGCGCAACCCCGATCTGGACGTGAACCTGATCAGCGACATGATCCTGGGATGCGTCTCGCCGGTCGGCGACCAGGGCGGCGACATCGCCCGCACCGCGGTGCTGGCCGCGGGGCTGCCCGAGACCACGGGCGGCGTGCAGCTCAACCGGTTCTGCGCCTCGGGCCTCGAGGCCGTCAACACCGCCGCCCAGAAGGTCCGCTCCGGCTGGGACGACCTGGTGCTGGCGGGCGGTGTGGAGTCGATGAGCCGGGTCCCGATGGGCTCCGACGGCGGCGCCTGGGCGCTGGACCCCGAGACCAACTACCAGATCGGCTTCGTGCCGCAGGGCATCGGCGCCGACCTGATCGCGACCCTCGAGGGCTTCTCCCGCGAGGACGTCGACGCCTACGCGCTGCGGTCGCAGCAGAAGGCCGCCGAGGCCTGGTCGGGCGGCTACTTCGCCAAGTCGGTGGTGCCGGTGCGCGACCAGAACGGTCTGGTCATCCTCGACCACGATGAGCACATGCGGCCCGACACCACCATGGAGGGCCTGGCGAAGCTGAAGACGGCGTTCGACGGCATCGGTGAGATGGGTGGCTTCGACGACGTGGCGCTGCAGAAGTACCACTGGGTCGAGAAGATCAACCACGTGCACACCGGCGGTAACAGCTCGGGCATCGTGGACGGGGCCGCGCTGGTGCTCGTCGGGTCCGAGAAGGCCGGCACGTCGCAGGGCCTGACCCCGCGCGCCCGCGTCGTGGCCACGGCGACCAGCGGTTCAGACCCGGTCATCATGCTGACCGGCCCGACCCCGGCCACCCGCAAGGTCCTCGACCGCGCGGGGCTGACGGTCGACGACATCGACCTGTTCGAGCTGAACGAGGCGTTCGCGTCGGTGGTGCTGAAGTTCCAGAAGGATCTCAACATCCCCGACGAAAAGCTGAACGTCAACGGTGGCGCCATCGCGATGGGCCACCCGCTGGGCGCCACCGGCGCCATGATCACCGGCACCATGGTCGACGAGCTTGAGCGCCGCAACGCGCGACGCGCGCTGATCACGCTGTGCATCGGCGGCGGCATGGGTGTCGCCACCATCATCGAGAGGGTTTAAGACCATGGCAGAGAACACCATTGCGTGGGACAAGGATGCCGACGGCATCGTCACGCTGACGCTCGACGACCCCACCGGGTCGGCGAACGTGATGAACGAACACTACAAGGAATCGATGCACAAGGCCGTGAAAGAGTTGGCACGCCTTGTCGCAGAAGAGCCAGATTCGGTCACCGGCGTGGTAATCACCAGTGCGAAGAAGACGTTCTTCGCCGGCGGGGACCTCAAGAGCATGATCACCGCCGGCCCCGAGAACGCCGGGGACGTCTTCACCGAGGTCGAGGAGATCAAGCGCGACCTGCGTGTCCTGGAGACCCTGGGCAAGCCGGTGGTGGCCGCCATCAACGGCGCCGCGCTCGGCGGCGGCCTGGAGATCGCGCTGGCCTGTCACCACCGCATCGCCGCCGACGTCAAGGGCCTCGTGGTGGGTTTGCCCGAAGTGACGCTGGGCCTGCTGCCCGGCGGTGGCGGGGTGACCCGTACCGTGCGGATGTTCGGCATCCAGAACGCCTTCATGAACGTTCTGTCGCAGGGCACCCGGTTCAGGCCGGACAAGGCCAAGGAGATGGGACTGGTCGACGAGCTCGTCGGCTCGGTCGAGGAACTGGTGCCGGCCGCCAAGGCATGGATCAAGGCGAACCCCGACGCGCACACCCAGCCGTGGGATGCCAAGGGCTACAAGATGCCCGGCGGCACCCCGTCCAGCCCGGCGCTGGCCGGCATCCTGCCGTCGTTCCCCGCGCTGCTGCGCAAGCAGCTCAAGGGCGCGCCGATGCCGGCGCCGCGGGCCATCCTGGACGCGGCCGTCGAGGGTGCGCAGGTGGACTTCGACACCGCGAGCCGCATCGAGAGCCGTTACTTCACCTCGCTGGTCACCGGTCAGGTCGCCAAGAACATGATCCAGGCGTTCTTCTTCGACCTGCAGCACATCAACGGCGGCGGCTCGCGCCCCGACGGCATCGAGCCGGTCAAGATCAACAAGATCGGTGTGCTGGGCGCGGGCATGATGGGCGCCGGCATCGCCTACGTATCGGCCAAGGCCGGCTTCGACGTGGTGCTCAAGGACGTCAGCATCGAAGCCGCCCAGAAGGGCAAGGGCTACTCGGAAAAGCTTGAGGCCAAGGCGCTTCAGCGCGGCAAGACCACCGAGGAGAAGAGCAAGGCGCTGCTGGACCGCATCACGCCGTCCGCCGACCCCGCCGACTTCAAGGGCGTCGACTTCGTGATCGAGGCGGTGTTCGAGAACCAGGACCTCAAGCACAAGGTGTTCGGCGAGATCGAGGACATCGTCGAGCCGAACGCGCTGCTGGGATCCAACACCTCGACGCTGCCGATCACCGGTCTGGCGACCGGCGTGAAGCGCCAGGAGGACTTCATCGGGATCCACTTCTTCTCACCGGTGGACAAGATGCCGTTGGTCGAAATCATCAAGGGCGAGAAGACTTCTGACGAGGCGCTGGCCCGGGTGTTCGACTACACGCTGGCCATCGGCAAGACCCCGATCGTCGTTAACGACAGCCGCGGCTTCTTCACCTCCCGTGTCATCGGCACCTTCGTCAACGAGGCGCTGGCGATGCTGGGCGAGGGTGTCGAACCGGCCAGCATCGAGCACGCCGGCTCGCAGGCCGGCTACCCGGCGCCGCCGCTGCAGCTGTCCGACGAGCTCAACCTCGAGCTGATGCACAAGATCGCGGCCGCGACCCGTAAGGGCGTCGAGGACGCGGGCGGCACCTACGAGCCGCACCCGGCCGAGGCGGTCGTGGAGAAGATGATCGAGATCGGACGCCCGTCGCGGCTCAAGGGCGCGGGCTTCTACGAGTACGTCGACGGCAAGCGCACCCAGCTCTGGCCGGGCCTGCGGGAGACGTTCAAGTCCGGCAGCGCGGAGATCCCGTTGCAGGACATGATCGACCGGATGCTGTTCGCCGAGGCGCTGGAAACCCAGAAGTGCCTCGACGAGGGCGTGCTGACGTCGACCGCCGACGCCAACATCGGTTCGATCATGGGCATCGGCTTCCCGCCGTACACCGGTGGTAGCGCGCAGTTCATCGTCGGCTACTCCGGTGCGGGCGGTACGGGCAAGGAAGCCTTCGTGGCGCGGGCCCGCGAGCTTGCCGCCAAGTACGGCGACCGCTTCCTGCCGCCGGATTCGCTGACGTAGTTCCAGCAGTCGCGAAAGCCCCCGAAGCGCTTGTCTTCGGGGGCTTTTGCATTGCGGCAGGTGGTTATTGGATGGAGGTTCTACGTACTTGACTGGTCCACAATGCTTGTGACTCGGCCGCCGATCGGTGCTTTGCATCGCGGGTCTGTGTGTACATCGACAACAGCCGGACCAGCAACGGTCATCGCGGCCGACAACGCTTCTTGCACTTCCGATTCTTCTTCGACCCGCCGTCCGTATGCCCCCATAGCACGAGCAATCGCAGCGAAGTTGGTAGGGGGCAACGATATTTCGTTGGCTCTGTAGCCACACTGCGTCATACCTTGGTCAATCATGCCGTAGCCAGAATCGTTGAGGACGACCCACACCGCTGGAATCCGGTACTGCACGGCGGTGCTGATCTCGTTGTTCATCAGCATGGTGCCGTCACCGACAAGCGCAACGGCCTTGCGACCGGATGCGTACGCGCTGCCAAGCACACCTGTGCCCGCGTGTCCCATCGAGGCAAACGACGTGCTGATCCGGTACCGCCCGGGAGAATTGAAACGCAGTCGTTGAGTCGCCCACGCGAATGCGTTGCCTGCCTCTGCCAGAACGATGGCGGAACTCTCTTCAACAACGACACGTTGCACCGCCTGCATCAGCAGTTGAGGTCGTACGGGACCCGCGCAGAGGTGGTCTGGCGGCGGTGCTACAGGAGTCGAGATTCCGAGGTGCCACGAACGGGACCTGTTAGTCTCGGCCTCCAACGTCGTCCGTCCCAAAGCCGTCAGCAGCTCGGCAAGGAATGTGCCAATCTCGCTGTGAACGGCGATCGTTGGAATGTCAGGGTATGAAGCACCTGGCACAGTCGGGTCGATGTCCACGTGGATCAATCCCCTCGGGGGGATCATCTCGGGGTTCCAGAACGAGGTCATCTCGCCGAGGCGCGAACCGAGCACCAAAACGCGCTCCGGGCGGTGCTCGCGCATGAATTCGAGCACGGCTCGGTCGCCGCCGAACCCGGTCACGCCGACGAAGAGGGGATGGCTCTCCGGGAATATTCCCTTCGCGCGTGGTGAACAAAACACCGGTGCATCAATACGTTCGACGAGTTCGTACACTTCCTTGGCCGCATGCCGTGCCCCGAAGCCGAGCCAAATCGCCGCCCGTTCCTTGCGCAGGATGTCGGCGCAGGAGCGCACGTCTTCAGGCGCGGCCCGCGGATGAACGGTCTGTACCGGCGGGGCGTTGACCGACACGGAGGCAGGCGATTTTTGTATCGCAACCGAAAAGCTGACGTGGGCGACGAAGCTTCCTTTTCGTTGTAGCCCCTCTGCCAGCTTCCGGCGGATCTCGACCAGATCGGAGCTTGCTTCCACGATGACCCCGTAATGGAATAGGGGACCTGCAGCAAACATGTCTACGCCCAATGTTTGGGGGGTCGTCTCCTGCATAGGTGTCCGATTAACTTGCGAGATAGTCGTACAACCGGACACCAAAATCACCTTCGCGCCGTCGCTGCGGGCTGCCAGCAATCCCGTTAGCGCATTTGTGATGCCGGGACCGCTGGTGACACAAACGGCGACTGGCGAGCCAGAGGTGAGATATGCCTCAGTCGCGGCAAACGCCGCACCCGCCTCGTGACGGAAGTGTATGAGACGAATGCGGCTGTGCTCCAATGCATCCCAGAGCGGAGCGATGGCACCTCCGCAGATCCCGAATGCCGCTGTCACGCCCAGGTCGGCCAACATGGTTACCAGAGCTTCCGCAACGGTGCCGCGCGTGGCCGGTGCGGGAGGGATGACGTCATACTGCCGCTGCGTCCGCGTCGATTGAGCAGTCAACATATGCGGCTCCTGTCGGAGTTGGGCCATGCAGGACGTCGTTGTTGACTGCGAATCGTCTACAGCTTTGCCTAAGGTGTTGACACGGTGGTAAACACCGTCGGGCGGGCTCGTTACGATCGTCACGAAGTAGTTGCGCAATGTCAGGTAGATGTCAGCCGAGCGGAGCGCCGTTCTGTCACGCCGCGTGGCGAGCGCGAGGCAATCGATGCGCAAACCGCGTCGTCGGATGGACTCACTTACACTGCGAATCAGCGACTTTGGGCTGACAATAGCTCGCGTGCGAAACACACAAAGCAGGTGGCCGGTGACGACCGCATTGTGCACCGGATACTTTCTGGTTCTCTTGGACGTCACAGTGGTCAACATCGCATTACCGCAACTCGGCTCGGCCCTGCGGGCGAGCGGTTCTCAACTCGCCTGGACGGTAGACGCCTACACGGTACCCATGGCGGCGCTTCTGTTGGCTTCGGGAGCTGTGGGCGACCGGCTTGGGCACCGGGCGGTCGTCGTTATTGGATTCGTCGGGTTTGGCGTCGCTTCAACCGTATGCGCCGTGGCGCCAGTGATGTCGGTTCTGCTTCTTGGTCGGACGGCGCAGGGAGTGTGCGCCGCATTGATGCTCCCAGGAACCCTGGCCCTCATAGCTCAGTCCGCGAGCACGGAGCGCGCACGTACACGAGCAATAGGTGTTTGGGCCGCCATCGGTGGTGCCGCTTTGCCGGCCGGCCCGCCTTTAGGGGGGCTGCTGGTGCAGTTGGCGGGATGGCGCTCAGTGTTTTGGCTCGGCGTCCCGGTCATTATTGCCGCACTCGTGCCGATTATCCGGATCCCGCGCCACAACCCCGCCGCTGACAAACGTGCGCCGGTCGACTGGATTGGAGCCGTCTTCGTTGTCCTAATCCTCGCGTCCGCAGTAACTTTCATTCTTCAAGGCCGGGAAAATCGGGTTCTGGGGGCCGTGATGGCGGCGATGGCGGTTTGTGCCACCGGCGGCTTCTGGTATGCCGAGCGCCGCACGGCGCACCCACTAGTGCGGGTACCGGCCGGAGCGCGGTATCCCTTCGCAGTCGCATGCGCGGTAACCGCTTTGATGAGTCTCTGCGTCCTTGGGTCACTGTTCACCCTGACTCAGATCTTCCAAGTGGTTCACCACTTGAGCCCGATGTTGACTGGCCTAATCCTCTTGCCGGGCATGTTGCCGATGCCGGCGCTCGGCGGAGCCGCTGCAGCACTCACGCATAAATTGGGCCCATGGCGAACAAGTGCGCTGGGATTGATCGCGTCCGCGCTGGGGTTCGGCGGCATCGCGGGCGCAGTCGACGGGCCCAACTACCCGTTGTTGGTGTGCTCACTCGTGTTGTGGGGTACCGGCCTTGGCGTTCTGACTCCGGCGATCGTCATCGCGGCGCTGAGAGTGCTGCCGGCGGCACCGGGCGCCGCCTCCGGCGCCAGCAACACTGCCAGGCACGCCGGTGGAGCGTTGGGGGTTGCCATCTTCAGCGCGGTCGCAGGATCTCCCGACATTCCGACGTTTACGAGGAGCGCGACCGAGTTGCTGGCAATCAGCGCGGTGGCGTATGGGATCGCGGCCGCGCTTTGTCTCACCGCGCAGGAGCGAGACCGAGTTCGGGAGCCTGCCGAGTCGACTCGATGGGCCAACTAGGGCACCGGCTTTTGCGTTTTAGGTGTCGCGGCGCTGGAAGAGGTAGTACCGCGCCGCAGTCTCCTCTCCCGCGCCTCCCCGTCTGCGCCGCGCTTCATCGAGGTCGACCTCGTCGCCGGCCGACAGCAGAGTCCAGGCGGATGCGAAGCGTGTCTCCATCTCGGCGGGCTCGACGCCCCGCACGCCGAACCTCCCGCCGGGGCGGAACGCGACGATGAACAGGCGCGCGTCGGGCGCGGCCACCGCGCTGACCTCCCGGACATACGCCTCGCGATCGACGTCGCTCATGTTGTGTAGGCAGCCGTTGTCGACGATCAGCTCGAAGCCCGTGCCGATCCCGGTCTGACTCAGCCGCGTGACGTCGGCCTGGGCGAAGTTGACCGGCAGATCGGCGGCCTTGGCCCGGGCCTTCTCGAGTGCCCGGGGGACAAAGTCGACGCCGGTGACATTCCATCCGTGCTGTGCGAGGTAGACCGACGAGTCCCCGGTGCCGCATCCGAGATCGAGGGCCGATCCTGCGGGCAGTGGGGGCGTGTCATTGGTGCCCTCGACCAGGTCGCGCAAATTTTGTGCGATCGGATGACCATCCCATGGGGTGAATCCGACTCGGTAAAAGATCCGAAAGAGGGTGTGCTTGGAGGCCATGCCCCAACGGTATGCCTCAACCCGCTACATCGCGGCGGCGATGCGGCGCCATTGATCGCGCGGGAAGGCCTTCGGGTCGTCCAGCAGCACTTGGACGCACACGTGGTCGGCGCCCGCCGCGCGATGCTCGGCGACCCTGCGCATGATGGCCTCCTCGTCGCCCCACGCGATGATGGCGTCGAACAGCGGGTCGCTCACCTGGGCCAGGTCGTCGCCGGAGAACCCGCTGCGCAGCAGGTTGTTGGCGTAGTTCGGCAATGCCAGATACGCACGCAGCCAGTCGGTTCCGATGCGGCGCGCCCCGTCGGCGTCGTCGGTCAGGATCACGGTCTGCTCCGGCAGCAGCAATGGGCCTTCGCCCAGCGTCGCACGGGCGAAGGCGGTGTGGTCGGGGGTGACCAGGTACGGGTGCGCCCCGCGGGCGCGGGTCGCGGCCAGGTGCAGCATCTTCGGGCCGAGCGCGGCGAGCACCCGGCTGTCGGCGGGTACGGGCTCTGGGGCGGCGTCCAGCCCGTCCAAGAATTCCGCCGTCGCCGCCAGCGGTCTGCGGTAGCGCCCGGGTTGGCCGGCGTCGATCAGCGGCGCGTGGCTGACGCCGATGCCCAGCAGGAAGCGGTCGCCGTGCCGGGCGGTCAGCGTCGCAAAAGACGCGGCGACGTCGCCGGGCGCATGCATCCACAGGTTGAGGATCCCCGTGGCGATCACGGTCCGCTTGGTCGCGGCGAGCAGGTTGCCCACCGCTTCGAGCACCGGCCCGCCGACGTCGGGTATCCACAGCGCCGGGAAGCCCAGTTCGTCCAATTCCGCTGCCGCGTCGGCGGATTCGGCCGGGTCACCGTACCGAAGTTGACTGCTCCAGATTCCGACGCCGGTCAGTTCCATGGGCGATCGTTCCTTTCGTCGCGCACCGCGCCGTAGTCGGGCACCGGCATCGAGTCGTGCATGCGCACGCCCTTCGTGTTGAGTTTCGCCAGTGCCCGCGAAAGCGAGCCCGGCATCAGTGACACTAGCTGGGCGCCACGCGTCAACGCCCACACCCCGAGTCGTGAGCCGGGGATGATGCCCTTGGCGGCGCCGCGCGCGAAGGCCCGGCTGCGGTGCACCGGTTCGCGCATCTGCAATTCGTAGCCGGCGAACGCGCGCAGGTGGTCGCCGTCCGCCCGGGCGAGCTCGCCGGCCAGCACGTAGGCGCCCAGCACCGCAAGGCTGGTGCTGCCGCCCACCGCGGGGCCGGGGCAGTATCCCGCGTCGCCGACGAGGGTGACCCGCCGGCGCGACCATCGGTCCAGCCGGAGTTGGCTGATCGAATCGAAGTAGAACGCTGGTGTGCGGTCGATTTCGCCCAGCCAACGGTCGACCTGCTCGTGCATGTTCACGAACGCGTCACGCAGAAGCTCCTTCTGCCGCAACGCATCCCGGTGGTGGTAGTCCAGTTCCCGGCCGGAGCGGAACAGGAAGACGGCGCGCGCGTCGTCCAGGTGCTCGGCGGTGTAGATGGCCGCGACGCGTCCGACGCCGACGTGGCAGGTTATCTCGCCGGCGGTGGCCAGCTCCTTGGGCGCCGACACCACCGCCAGGTATCCGCCCAGGAATCGGGTGAGGTTGGCTTCGTCACCGAAGGTCAGCTGCCGGACGTTGGAGTGCAGCCCGTCGGCGCCGACGACAACGTCGAACCGGCGGGCGGGGGCATGCTCGAAGGTCACCTCGCCGGCGTGATCGATCGCTGTGATCGAGTCGCCGAACAAGTATTCGACGCGGTCGCGGCCGGCGGTGTAGTAGATCTCGCTGAGGTCGTCGCGCATGATCTCCACGTGCCGGTCCGAGGTGGCGGCGTAGATCTTGGTGAGGTCGATCTCGAAGGGCCGGGCCCGGCCCTCCCGATGCATGGTCATGCTGTTCGTTCCGGTGGCGAGCGCTTCGATCTGAGGCAGGACGCCCATGCTCGCCGATATCTCCATCGCGGGACGGAACAGGTCGACGGCGTGGCCGCCGGTCTTGCGCAGGGTGGGCGCGCGCTCGACCACGGTGACGTCGAAGCCATGACGGGTCAGCCAGTACGCCAGCACCGGTCCGGCGATGCTCGCGCCGGAGACCAGGACCCGCATGCCGACCTCCCGTTGCTACCGGACTCGGTAAGCCTAATCACGAGGACCGGCGGCGGCGCGGCCCGCTTAGGTCGCCGCAGTGCTTTGGTCTTGGGGCTAGAGTCCGTTGTCATGCGCTTCGGTCTCTTCATCCCGCAAGGCTGGCGAATGGATCTGGTCGACATCGAACCGGCGAAGCATTGGGCGGCGATGCGAGACCTGGCCACCTATGCCGACAACGGCGCGTGGGACTCGCTGTGGGTGTACGACCATTTCCACACCGTTCCGCTGCCAACCGGCGAAGCCACCCACGAGGCGTGGTCGCTGATGGCCGCCTACGGGGCCGTCACGTCGCGGATCAAACTCGGCCAGATGTGCACCGCGATGAGCTACCGCAATCCGGTGTACCTGGCCAAGGTCGCGGCGACCGCCGACATCATCTCCGGCGGGCGGATCCAGATGGGCATCGGCGGTGGGTGGTACGAACACGAATGGCGCGCTTACGGTTACGGCTTCCCCCCGGCGGGCGTGCGGCTGGGCCGCCTGGAAGAGGGCGTACAGATCATGCGGGACGCCTGGCGCGACGGCAAGGTCAGCTTCGACGGCAGGCATTACCAGGTGGACGGCGCCATCGTCGCCCCCAAGCCCTTGCAGAACAACGGGATCCCGCTGTGGATCGCCGGCGGCGGTGAAAAGGTGACCCTGCGCATCGCCGCGAAATATGCGCAGTACACCAACTTCACGTCGGAGCCCGAGGCGTTCGCCCACAAGTCGGAAGTGCTTGCGCGACACTGCGAACAGCTGGGCACCGACTTCGACGCCATCGCGCGGTCGGCCAACTTCAACGCCGTCGTCGGAACCTCGGACGCCGATGTCAAGGACCGGCTGGCGCGTGTCCGCGACCGTCTAGTCCGCTACGTGCCCGAGGCGGCCGCCGATGCGATGCTCGCCGCGGGCAGTGGCCCCGATTCGGCGACGGGCACGCCGGAGCAGGTGATCGAGCGGATCGCCAAGCTGCGCGACCTCGGCTGCGAATACGCCATCTGCTACTTCCCGGAGGCCGCGTACGACCGCTCGGGCATCGAGTTGTTCGAGCGCGAGGTCATTCCCGCCCTGAGCTAGCTGGGAGCGATCGCAAGCGCGGCGAAGCCGGGCGCAGCGGGTCGCGACCATCAGCTAGATGTCGGAGGTGGTGTACCTCTTCTTGACGGGCGGCTCGGCCAGTAGCGGCGGCAACTCGGTGAGCCGGCCTTCGCCGGCGCGAAACGCGCGGTAGGCCTCGTCGTGCCCGACCGTGTCCCATATCTCGTAGATGAGCCAGTGGGCTTCGTCGTCCTCGTCGACGAGCACATCGGTGCCCAGGTTCCCGGCGAACGCCCGGGTGTCTTTCAGCGCCCGGCCCATGACCTCGCGCGCCTGCGGCACCGCGTCGGGCTTGAACTTCAGTTCGAGTATCACCGTGACTGGCATTGGTCGTCTCCTTACGTCGCCTCGCCAAGATAGCCCAGCCCCACGCTCGCGCACGCTAATGAGAATGCGGTTTCCACTTTTCGGAAAGCTGTTATACGGTTCGGTGAGCAACATTCTGTTGGCGGCGCCTCTGGAGGATCCACCGATGCAAAAAGCACTCGCGCCCGAGATCTCGACCTGGCCCGACGAGAGCCCACAGCTGATCGGCAGTCGGTGCGGCAGCTGCGGGGCCACCACCTTCCCGGTGCAGCAGTGGTGCCCGCGTTGCAGCGCCGGCGCGATGACCGACGTGTTCCTGCCGCGGCGCGGAACGCTGGTCGCGTGGACCACCCAGGGCTTCCCGCCCGGGGCTCCCTACGCCGGCCCCACCGGCAAGGACTTCGTCCCGTTCGGGGTGGGGCTGGTCCAGCTCGGCGACGTGATCCGGGTCGAGGGGCGGTTGACCGAGAACGACCCGGCCAAGCTGCAGTTCGGGCAGGAGGTCGAGCTCACCATGGTGCCTTTGACCACCGACGCAGAGGGCGCCGAAATCATGACGTTCGCATTCCAGCCGGTCTCAACTTCTCCGGAAGGAGCCTGAGATGACCAACGACGTCGCCATCATCGGCGTGGGCCTGCACCCCTTCGGTCGGTTCGACAAGACCGCAATGCAGATGGGTGCCGAGGCCGTCCAGTCCGCACTGAAGGACGCGGGCGTGGCGTGGAAGGACATTCAGTTCGGCTTCGGCGGCAGCCACGAGGTGTCCAACCCCGACGCCGTGACCCGCCTCGTCGGGCTGACCGGCATCACGTTCACCAACGTGTTCAACGCGTGCGCCACCGCCGCGAGCGCGATTCAGCAGACCGCCGACACGATCCGGCTTGGCAAGTACGACATCGGTATCGCCATCGGCCTGGACAAACACCCGCGCGGCGCCTTCACCGACGACCCCGCCAAGCTGGCGCTGCCGCAGTGGTACGCCCAGAACGGACAGTTCGTCACCACCAAGTTCTTCGGCATCAAGGCCAACAAGTACATCCATGACCACAACATCTCCCAGGCCACGCTGGCCAAGGTGGCGGCCAAGAACTTCCGTAACGGTGCGCTGAATCCGAATGCGTTCCGCCGCAAGCCGATTCCCGAGGACGAGATCCTCAACTCGGCGGTGCTCAATTACCCGCTGACGCAGTACATGTTCTGCGCGCCCGACGAGGGCGCCGCCGCGGTGATCATGTGCCGCGCCGACCTGGCGCACAAGTTCACCGACAAGCCGGTGTACGTGCGTGCCTGCGAGATCCGGACCCGGCGGTACGGGGCCTACGAGGTGCACGCCACGTCGGCCCCGCTGGACGAGGACGCGTCACCGACGGTGTACGCGGCCAAGGCGGCCTACGAGGCGGCGGGCGTCGGGCCCGAGGACGTCGACGTCGCGCAACTGCAGGACACCGACGCCGGCGCCGAGGTGATCCACATGGCCGAGACGGGCCTGTGCGCCGACGGCGAGCAGGAGAAACTGGTGGCCGACGGCGCCACCGAGATTCACGGCTCGATGCCGGTGAACACCGACGGCGGGTTGATCGCCAACGGCGAGCCGATCGGCGCATCCGGATTGCGGCAGATGCACGAACTGGTGCGCCAGTTGCGCGGTGAGGCGGGCGAGCGTCAGGTGCCGGGAAATCCGCGCGTCGGCCTGGCCCAGGTGTACGGCGCCCCGGGCACCGCCTCGGCGACCATCCTGTCGCTGTAGCCGGTGGCGCGGAGCCCGGCGGGAACCATGCGTGCGCGCCCGAATTCGATATCGCGGGTGATATCAAAATCCGCGAGCGTCGCATGGTCCGGCAGAGCGGCCGTGGTTGCCCGCTAAATCGCCGGTCCCAGAAGGTCGTCCGCGTCGCGGATGATGTAGCCGTAGCCCTGCTCGGCGAGGAAGCGCTGCCGGTGCGCGGCGTACTCGGCGTCCAGGCTGTCGCGCGCCACCACCGAGTAGAAGATGGCCCCGCCACCGTCGGCCTTCGGCCGCAGCAACCGCCCCAGCCGCTGAGCCTCCTCCTGGCGCGAGCCGAAGGTCCCCGAAACCTGTACGGCCACGGACGCTTCCGGCAAGTCGATGGAGAAGTTGGCGACCTTGGACACCACCAGCGTGGACACCTCGCCGCGGCGGAAGGCGTCGAAGAGCTCCTCGCGTTCCTTGGTCCGGGTCGATCCCTGGATCACCGGCGCGTTCAGCTCGGCACCCAGCTCGTCGAGCTGGTCGAGGTAGGCGCCGATCACCAGCGTCTGCTCGCCGGGGTGCTTGTCCAGAATCGACCTGACCACGGCGATCTTGGAGTGCGCCGTCGAGCAGAGTTTGTAGCGCTCTTCGGGTTCCGCGGTGGCGTACATCATCCGCTCGTTGTCGGTCATGGTGACCCGCACCTCGACACACTCGGCCGGCGCGATCCAGCCCTGCGCCTCGATGTCCTTCCACGGGGCGTCGTAGCGCTTGGGGCCGATCAGGGAGAACACGTCGCCCTCGCGTCCGTCTTCGCGGACAAGCGTGGCGGTCAGGCCCAGGCGCCGCTTGGATTGCAGGTCGGCGGTCATCCGGAACACCGGCGCCGGCAGCAGGTGGACCTCGTCGTAGATGATCAGCCCCCAGTCGCGGCTGTCGAAGAGCTCCAGGTGCCGGTACTCGCCCTTGGTGCGGCGGGTGATCATCTGGTACGTCGAGATCGTGACGGGCCGAATCTCCTTGCGCTCACCCGAATACTCGCCGACTTCGTCCTCGGTCAGCGAGGTGCGCGCGACCAACTCGCGCTTCCATTGCCGCGCCGCGACGACGTTGGTGACCAGGATCAGCGTCGTCGCGCTGGCCTTCGCCATCGCGGCCGCGCCCACCAGTGTCTTGCCGGCCCCGCACGGAAGCACCACCACCCCGGACCCGCCGGCCCAGAACGAGTCGGTGGCCATCTGCTGGTAGTCGCGCAGGTGCCAGCCGTCCTGCGCCAGGCTGATCGGGTGCGCCTCGCCGTCGACGTAGCCCGCGAGATCCTCGGCGGGCCAGCCGATCTTGAGCAGCATCTGCTTGACGCGGCCGCGCTCGCTGGGGTGCACGACGACGGTGTCGTCGTCGATCCGGGCGCCGAGCATGGGGGCGATCTTCTTGTTGCGCAGCACCTCCTCGAGCACCGCGCGGTCCAGGCTCACCAGGGTCAGGCCATGCGCCGGGTGCTTCACCAGCTGCAGGCGGCCGTAGCGGGCCATGGTGTCGACGATGTCGACGAGCAGCGGCTGGGGCACCGCGTAGCGCGAGAAGCTGACCAGCGCGTCGACCACCTGTTCGGCGTCGTGACCGGCGGCGCGGGCATTCCACAGCGCCAACGGCGTGATGCGGTAGGTGTGCACGTGCTCGGGCGCGCGCTCGAGCTCGGCGAAGGGCGCGATGGCGGCACGCGCCGCGCCGGCCGACTCGTGGTCGACCTCGAGCAGCACCGTCTTGTCGGACTGCACAATCAACGGGCCGTCAGTCAATGGCCCAACTCCTTCTCATCGTCTCGCGGGCGCGCCTCGCCGCAATCCATTATCGACCGTTGGCCGACACCACCGACGTGATGCGGTGGATGGCGAAGTCGCGCAGCCGCCCGGACGCCGAGTCGAAGGCGGTCAGCTGACCGCCCCGGACGGTGATCGGCGACACGACGCGCTGGGTGGCGACGCCGGCCGCGTCTAGATAACCGATCACCAGCGTGTCTTGTTCCCTGGCCGCACGCTGCAACAGCGACATGGTGACCGCCGGATCGACGCGAATGTTGCCGAACGGCGCGGCGGTCACCTTTCGCAGCACCGCGACCACGGCGTTGAGGCTCTCGGTGTTGGGACGCGGCATCGGGCGGTAGGGTCGCCGCTGCTGGGGCGTGGGCACCCGGGCGCCCCGCGGCCGGACGTCGACGATGGCGCCGGTGGAGTCCTCGGCGGCGGGGGCGAAGCCCGCGGCCCGCAATGCGAGCAGCACCTCGGCGATCGGCGCCGGAGACACCGCGACCGTCGGCGCCAGGGCGCGCAGTTGCACGCCCTCGGTCGCGGGGGCGGCGACGGCCTGGGCCAGCAGCGCGGGGTCCTCGCAGCGTACGAACGAGGCCGCCATCCCGATCCGCAGCTGGCCGTGCCGGCGTGCGACATCGTCGATGAGATAGGTAAGTCCTTGGGGGACAGGAGTTTTAGAGTGCTTGGCGAACAGGGCGTGCATCCAGTCGCGGGTCTTACCGACGTCGAGCGCATGCCGGATCGTCTGCTCGCTGACGCGGTACACCATCGCGGTGCCGGCCGATTCGACGGTGGCCACCGCGGCCAGCTGCTCGGCGAGGTCGCGCTGCAGTGGACCCGGCACGACGACGGTCAGGTCGGCCTGGATCAGGAAGTAATCGATCGGTTTGGGTAGGGCCCGCGCCATGGCGTCGACCGCGGCGTCGGCGCCTTCGTCCAGTAGTGCCCGAGCAGGGGTGCTGAGCGCCCCCCGTCCCACCAGCCCCAACGCCTGGCTCTCGGCCAGCAGGTCGCCCACGGGCCCCGGCTGCAACCGCGTGGCCCAGCGCGGTCGCCGCCACACGAGGGCAGCCGACGCCTCGGCGGCGTTGACGCCGGCGCCCGCGGGCAATTGCGCCAGCGTGCCCAGCAACAGCCGGCGATCCAGCGGCGCGGCGGTCGAGTACAGCGCATCGGTAAGGGCGCCATAGGGTTTGGCGTCGGGACCGCGGGTTCCGATCAAGGCCGGCCGGCTCGGCAGGTCGAGCCAGCTACTGGCCAGCAGCTGCCAGCGTTCGGCGGTGGGCATGGCCGTGAACCGGTCGATGGCCACGGTCGGCCCCCAGTACGGCCCCTCGCCGGTGGCCGGTTCCGGGTCGGGCATCCCGCTCGCGATCAGGCCGGCCGCGGCCGCCACCTCGAGAATGAGCCCCAGCCGTGACTCGTCGATGCCGGTGGTCTTGCTGAGCCGTTTGACGTCACGAATTCCCAACCCGCCGCTGCGTAGCTCGGAAACCGGTGCGGCGGCCAGAGTTTCGATGAGAACGTCGAGTTCGCGCAACAGGTCGATGGTGGCCCCGGCCGCCGCCGCGTCGACGTCGTCGGTGGTGGTGGTCGACACCACCGGGTCAGGCGCCGTCAGTCGCATGGGCCCGGGCCGTTCGCCGCGCAGCACCTGCCCGACGTGGCGGGGCAGGATCACCGTCTCGGCGTCGATGCGTCGCAACAGGCCCATCGCCAGCAGCTGGGGCACCGGCCGGTCCGCGGGGGCGCCGGGCGCGGCGTCACGGGTGCGGCCCAACGGGGAACCCTCGAGGAGCTTCTCCAGCACGTCGCGCTGCGCCCGAGTCAACCCGTCGATGAGACCGGCGATCTCGTCGCCGGTGCGAGACGCGGCCTCGAGGGTGACCTGGCCCGGGTGCCACGGCAGGGCGGCGCCGGCGTCGGGTGCGACGCGCAACGCCGCATCGCCCCAGACCAGCGCGCGCTCCCGGAGATCGTCCAACGCCCCCATCACGTCGGACTCGGGAGCGCGTTCACCGATCAGGGCGAACAGTTTTGCCGTGGGCACCGGCGTGGCATCGGCCTGCAGCACCAACAACGCGTCGAGCACCGCCAGCCGCAGGAAGTCGAGCTCGTCGGTGGCGGCCTTGACCGACTGGCGGGCCTGCGCGCGGGCGGCCAGCGCAGCGATGCTGCCGGGCGGCGGCTGGGCGAGGTCCGGCCGCAGCTCTAGCAGGCGGATCAGCCGCTCGTCGGGCAAGTCGGCCAGCCACGACCCCAGCGGGATATCCGGGGTGTTGTCGGTCATTGCTGACCAGCGTAAAACAGTCGGCGGGTGCTGAGCAGGCAACGAACGCCGGCAGCTCGTCGGCCGAACTGGCGATCTTGCACGACGCGCGCAAGAGCGACCTGTCAGAATGGACGGCGTGGCTGACACTGCTGAGGGCAAAGCCCGCAAAACCAGGTATGTCGACAACGGGTGGCCGACGACGGACCCCGACGACCACGCGGTGAGCGAACTCGTGACCGACCGGACGGGGGCGTTGTCGCCCTTCGGCGAGATGGTGTTCCCGCTGCCCTCCACGGACCTGCCCTACCTGCACCCGGTCACCGTCGTTAACCGGTAGGCGCCAGGATGGCTAGGGCCTCCGAGGCCGCCAAGCCCCCGGCGAGCTGGACGTCGGGTGAATCCCCTCCGGGCGCGCTGTCACACCTGGATGACCGTGGTGCGGCGCACATGGTCGACGTCAGCGACAAGGGCGCGACCAAGCGCACCGCCGTCGCCGCGGGTGCCTTACACACGTCGCCGCGCGTCGTGGAGCTGATCTCGGCCGGGGGCCTGCCCAAGGGCGACGCACTGGCCACCGCCCGGGTGGCGGGCATCCTGGCGGCCAAGCGCACCAGCGACCTGATACCGCTCTGCCACCAGTTGGCGCTCACCGGAGTCGACGTGGAATTCACCGTGGGGGAGTCCGACATCGAGATCACCGCGACGGTCCGAAGCACCGACCGCACGGGCGTGGAAATGGAGGCGCTGACCGCCGTCAGCGTGGCCGGACTGACGCTCTACGACATGATCAAAGCGGTCGACCCTGCCGCACGCCTCGATGGCATTCGGGTGCTGCGCAAGGAAGGCGGCAAGACCGGAACGTGGGAGAGGTGATGGGCACCCGATCCGCCCGCATCATCATCGCCTCGACTCGCGCGTCGGCGGGAGTGTACGACGACCGGTGCGGGCCGATCATCGCCGAATGGCTCGGTGAGCGGGGGTTTTCGTTCCCCGAGCCGGAGGTGGTCGCCGACGGTGATCCGGTGGGCGACGCCCTGCGCAAGGCGGTCCGCGACGGCGTGGACGTCATCATCACCTCCGGCGGCACCGGCATCTCGCCGAGCGACAGCACCCCCGACCAGACCGTGGCGGTGCTGGACTACATGGTCCCGGGGCTGGCCGACGCCATTCGCCGGTCGGGGCTGCCCAAGGTGCCGACGTCGGTGTTGTCACGCGGCGTTTGCGGCGTGGCGGGCCGGACGCTGATCGTCAACCTGCCGGGTTCACCCGGCGGGGTGCGCGACGGCCTGGGTGTGCTCGCCGACGTGCTCGATCACGCGCTCGATCAGCTCGCCGGAGGAGATCACCAGCAATGACGCTCGTGGTCCGCGCGGCCATGACCGATCACCCGATCTTCTTGGCCGAGCACGAAGAATTGGTGGGCCATCAGTCGGCCGGCGCCATCGTCGGCTTCGTCGGCATGATCCGGGACCACGACGGCGGGCGTCGGGTGGTGCGGCTGGAGTACTCCTCGCATCCGTCGGCTGAGCAAGTCTTGGCCAAGGTGGTCTCCGACGTCGCGGAACAGTCGAGCGGGGTGCGCGCCGTCGCGGCGAGCCACCGGATCGGGGTGCTGCGCATCGGCGAGGCGGCGCTGGTGGCGGCGGTGGCCGCCGACCACCGCGAGGAGGCGTTCGCGACCTGTGCCCTGCTGGTCGACGAGATCAAGGCGCGGCTACCGGTGTGGAAACACCAGTTCTTCGACGACGGAACAGAAGAATGGGTGGGCTCGGCGTAACGCCGTGACGATTGGAATGCCGGCACGCCCCGAAGCGTCGACGTTCGAGGCGTGCCGGGCAGTCTGACTTGCGGAACTCAGGTGGCCGGGGACGGCTGCGCGATCGCGTCCAGCGCGTCGTTGCCCTGAATGTCCTGCGCCCGGATGGCGTCCCACAGCTGCTTCGTGTAGCCGACCGTGGAAACCTCCTGCGGCATGTTGGCCGGCACGAAGCCGCGGAAGTCGTCGGCGGGGGGCGCCGGCGGCACGTCGGCGGGAGGCGTCGGGGGGAGCCAGCGGTGCCGGCTGGCCGTTGAGGTCCGGGGCGTCCAGGGCGGCCGGTGCGGGAACGTCACGCTGCGTCGGGCCCGACAGCGGGCCACCGCATACCGGCCACGCACCGCGGCCCTGGGTGGCCAATACGCGCTCCGCGACGGCGATCTGCTGTTCCTTGGTGGCCAATTCCGCCGACGGGGCGTACTGTCCGCCGCCGTGCGCCGCCCACGTGCTGGAGCTGAACTGCACGCCACCGTGGTAACCGTTGCCGGTGTTGATCGCCCAGTTGCCGCCGGATTCGCAGCGGGCTACCTGGTCCCATTCGCCGTCGGTGGCCGCGGCCGCCTGGCCGGCGAGGGCGATGCTGCCGCCACCGAGGACCGCGCCGGTGACGGCGATCTTGGCGACGCTGATGTTTGACGTGCTGGGCTTACGGTGACGTCCACTCATAGGCCGTAAAAATTCCTCTCTCGTCACGCGCCTGCGAGGTCAGCTGTCGGGTTCGGGTTGGAGAGGCCACCCGGCCGTCATCGAATTCAGCGAGCATCCGCTGTGAAACGACGTCGGCTTCACCCCAAGGGGCCGCATGCGGCCCCGATCCGATCACGGTGAACCGGTGGGTCCCCCGTCTCCATCCATGTTGGTCGGTGGGCCCCTGCCTATTGGATGGAGCTCGGCGCGATAGGAGGGGAGGTTCACCAATTCGATTGTCTTGGCGAGCCTTCGGAGAAAGGTAGCGGTTTCTGTTGGTCCCGTCACGTTCTGCGCAACCGGGCGTTTCCCTCTCGGCCATCTGCGAAAACGTCCGCACCATGTGGCATTCGCGCAGGTCATAGCACCCGATATCGGAGCGTGATTACCCCGTTATCGTTCCGTTACGTGAGATATTTCACAGTTTCAGCCGCCGGCGAAGGGGGGTAGAACGTCGATCGTGTTTCCGGTGCTTAACGGTGCGGTCTCGTCGCGGACGGCGACCCCGTCGCACAGGTAGGAACACCTGTCCAACACCGTGGCGAGGCGGGAGCCCCGCACGGCGAGGCGCTCGACCAGCTCGGCCACCGTGGTGCCGGGGCGCACCACCACCGTCTCCGACTCGGCCCCCGCCGCCGCCCGCGCGGCCGCGAAGTAGCGCACCGTCACCTGAATCCCGTCTTGCTGGACGGACGCTTGACCCATGGGGCTAGCCACCGATCGCGCTCATCGGACGGTCGGGCTGGATGAAGCTCGGATCGTTGATGCCGTGACCCGCGGGCTTGCCCCACATCGCGATCCGCCACGCCGTTTCGATCGCGTCGTCGGAGGCGCCGGTGCGCAGCAGGGTCCGAAGATCGGTCTCCTCGGCGGAAAACAGGCAGCTGCGGACTTGGCCATCGGCCGTCAGGCGGGTGCGATCACAGGCCGAACAGAAAGCGTGGGAGACCGACGCGATGACACCGAACTTGCCGCTCGGCGTCCCCGGGCCGGTGTCGACCAGCCAGAGCTCGGCGGGCGCCGACCCGCGCGGCGCCGGGTCGGGACGTAGCCGGAAGTGGGGCCGCAGCGTGTCAAGCACGTCGTCGGCGCTCAATGCGGCGCCACGGCGCCATTGGTGCCCGGCGTCCAGTGGCATCTGCTCGATGACCCGCAACTGGTGGCCGCGCTCGAGGCAGAACCGCAGCAATTCGACGACGTCCTCCCGCCCGGTGACGGGGTCGAGGACGGCGTTCACCTTCACCGGCGTCAGGCCGGCGTCATGGGCGGCCGCCAGGCCGGCGAGCACGTCCTCGAGTCGGTCCCGGCGGGTGATCGCCGCGAAGTGCTCGCGATCGACGCTGTCCATCGACACATTGACCCGGTTCAGGCCCGCCCGTGCGAGGCCCGCGGCCCGTCGCGCCAGCCCGACGCCATTGGTGGTCAGCGAGATCTCCGGGCGCGGCCGCAGGCCGGCCGCCGCGGCGACCACCTCTTCGAGGTGCCGCGCCAACAGGGGCTCGCCGCCGGTGAACCGCACGCTGGTGACGCCCAGCCGGGTGACGGCGATGTGCATCAGCCGCGCCAGCTCGTCGGGCCGCAACAGCTGCTCGCCGGGCAGCCAATCCAGCCCCTCGGCCGGCATGCAGTAGTTGCACCGCAGGTTGCAGCGGTCGGTCAGCGAGACGCGCAGATCGGTGGCGACTCGGCCGTAGGTGTCCACCAACGGACCCGTGGTCGGCGCGTCCGCGGCGGTGCCGTCGGCACGGCCCGGCACCCTCGGTAGACCCAGCGCGGTGAGCGTCATGCGGCCACCGCCGGGTAGTGAAACGGTGAACTGACCGGAACGATCTCCTTGCCCAGGGGCATCAACGACACCGGGATCAGCTTGAGGTTGGCCAGCGCCAGTGGAATGCCGACGATGGTGATCGCCATCGCCAGCGCACTGAGCAGGTGGCCGATCGCCAGCCAGATCCCGAACAACAGCACCCAGATGACGTTCCCGATGAGGGCACCCGTCCCGGCGGTCGGCTTGTCGACGATGGTCCGGCCGAACGGCCACAACGCGTAGGAGGCGATGCGCAGAGACGCAAAACCGAACGGGATGGTGGTGATGAGCACGAAGCTGAGGAGCGCCGCGGCCAGATACCCGACGGCCATCCACAGGCCGCCGAACACGAGCCAGATGATGTTCAGGATCAGGCGCATATCTCCTCCACCGTTGACGCCCAGCCTACCGAGTGGGGGAGAACGGGGGTGCTCGCCAGGGAAGCGTCCGAGTAGGATCTACAGACCAAACGGCGTCCTGCGCAGGCGGGACGCTTATTCTGTTGGCCATTCTATTGATCCGTTAGACAAGCAGGTGAGACCAGTGCCGACCGGCAAGGTTAAGTGGTACGACGCCGACAAGGGGTTTGGCTTCCTGTCGCAGGAGGACGGCGAAGACGTGTACGTCCGCTCGTCGGCGTTGCCCGCTGGGGTCGAGGCGCTCAAAGCGGGCCAGCGTGTGGAGTTCGGCATCGCCTCCGGGCGGCGCGGCCCCCAGGCGCTGAGCCTCAAGCTGATTGAGCCGCCGCCCAGCCTCACCAAGGCTCAGGGCCGCCGCGAGGTGCCCGCCGAGCACAAGCACAGCCCCGACGAACTGCACGGCATGGTCGAGGACATGATCACGCTGCTGGAGGGCGCCGTACAGCCCGAGTTGCGCAAGGGTCGCTATCCGGACCGTAAGACGGCCCGACGGGTGTCCGAGGTCGTTCGGGCCGTCGCCCGCGAGCTCGACGCCTAGCTTCTCGCGCACGCCCGGCGGCGACCGTCGGGGACGACCGGCCGTCGCCGGCCTGGGGCAGAATTGTCCCCATGGCCGCCTACGTCGCCGGAAAAGGTGACTTCAACCGCGACACCAACTACATCACCACCCGGGTCACCGCCGACGGACGCGACGGGTATCCGGTGGAGCCCGGCCGGTACCGGCTCATCGTCGCCCGCGCTTGCCCGTGGGCGAACCGCGCCATCATCGTCCGCCGCTTGCTCGGCTTGGAAAGCGCTCTCTCCATTGGGTTTTGCGGACCCACCCACGACGAACGCAGCTGGACGTTCGACCTCGATCTCGGCGGCGTCGACCCCGTGCTGCAAATCCCGCGGCTACAGGACGCGTACTTCAAGCGCTTCCCCGACTATCCGAAGGGCATCACCGTTCCGGCGATCGTCGACATCCCGTCCGGCGCGGTGGTCACCAACGACTTCGCACAGATCACGCTGGATTTCTCGACGGAATGGACCGCCTACCACCGCGACGGCGCACCGGAGCTCTACCCCGAGCGGCTGCGCGACGAGATCGACGAGGTGAACAAGCGCGTCTACACCGAGATCAACAACGGCGTGTACCGATGCGGCTTCGCCGGATCGCAAGAGGCCTACGACGCGGCCTACGACCGGCTGTTCGCCGCGCTGGATTGGGTGAGCGACCGCCTGACCGGCCAGCGATATCTGGTGGGCGACACCATAACCGAGGCCGACGTGCGGTTGTTCACCACGCTGGCCCGGTTTGATCCGGTCTATCACGGACATTTCAAGTGCAACCGCAGCAAGCTGAGCGAGCTGCCGGTGTTGTGGGCGTATGCGCGCGACCTGTTCCAGACGCCGGGGTTCGGTGACACCGTCGACTTCGTCCAGATCAAGCAGCACTATTACATCGTGCACGCCGACATCAACCCCACCGGCATTGTGCCCAAGGGGCCGGACCTGACGGGCTGGCTGTCTCCGCATGGCCGGGATTCCTTGGGCGGCAGGCCATTCGGCGATGGGACCCCGCCCGGGCCGCCGGTCGAAGGGGAGCGGGTGCCCGCCGGGCACGGGGCCTGATCAACTCGACGCTCGGCGACCAGGGCCGGTCAGGGTCACGAATACGTCAGTCGCACTGACCATTCCGCGTGCGGGACATCGCGCAGTTCGCCGGCTGGGTCCATCACCAGCGTCAGCAACTGCACGACGATCCCGACTACGCGCCCACGGTGTGGGTCGACAGGGGGGACGGTGACCGCGAACCGGGTGTTCGGGCGAAAGATGGTGCTGGTGGTGTTGGTCGGGTCCTCGTACACCTGCAAGAGCCGCCACGGCGCCCGGTAGATCGCGTCGGGCACCGAGAGCTGTACGGGATAGCGCTCGCTGACCTTCAGTTCGCCCTGGGTTTGCGGTGTGTCACAGTCGTCGAGGTTGAGCACGTTGCAGTACAGATAGGGCCCCACCCTGGCGAGGTGACCGTGCGAATAGGCGCTGATCTCCGGGCGCTGCGGACCCGATGGGCGCACCAGCAGCCAGGTGCCGACGCCGACGGCCGCACACAACACAGTCATCACGCCGGCGAGCAGCACGGCCACACCGCGTTTCACTCGGGCACCACCGCCGGGCTGCCGCGCCGCGCGCCCTCCTGCTCGACCATGACGGGCCGGTTGCCGCCGAGCCCGGGGATCAGCGAATTCCCTTGAAAGCTGACGAGTGTCTGCGCCAACCCGAGGATGAGCAGCGCCGTGACGACGGTGAAGCCGATCCACAGCTCGGTGTAGACCAAGACGCCCACCGCGCCACCCAGCACCCAGGCCAGCTGCAGGGTCGACTCCGAACGCCCGAATCCCGAGGCCCGCGATTCCTCGGGCAAGTCGTTCTGCAACGAGGCGTCCAGCGAGGCCTTTGCGATCGCGCTGGAGCCCGACGTGACCAGGGTGGCGAGTACGGCCGCCGCCAGGGTGCCCGCCCCCGAGGCAGCCAGCGCGACCGCCGAGACCGCGAGCGTGCAGCGCACCACCAACACGGCCGGCCGGCCCAGTTGCAGGCGCGCGGCCGCGAAGTTACCGGCGAAATTACCGATGCCGGCCGCCGCGCCGATCATCCCGAGCATGCCCAGCTGGACCCAGCCGTTGGCCTGGTGCGCCTTGGCGACAAACGCCGGGTACAAGAACAGGAAGCCGACCATGACCTTGATGGTGCAGTTGCCCCACAATGACGTAATGATGTTGCGGCCCAGCGGTTGTCGCAGCGTCCCGCCGACCTTTTTGACCTCGTCGGGCCAGCGTCGCCGTTGCGGCTCGCTGTCCTGGCGGTAGCTCAGGGTGGCTGGCACCTCGCCCGCCGTCACCTCGACCCAGCGCGGGATCCGCATGGACAGCAAGGCGCCCGTGACGGTGACCGCGATGACGACGAACAGCGCGCCGGGCAACTTGAACAGGTGAGTGCAGGCGAACTCGACGCCGGCCGCGACGGCACCGCCGGCGATGGTGCCGCCGAGGAGGCCGAAGACGGTCAGCCGGGAGTTCACCCGCACCAGGTCGATCGTCGGCGGCATGACCCGCGGGGTCACCGCGCTGCGCAGCACGCTGAACGATTTGGAGAACACCATCATGGCCAGCGCGCAAGGGTAGAGCACCCACGACGGGTAGCTGCCGGTGGCACCGTCGTAGTTCATGATCAGCACCAGCGCCAACGCGGTGCGCAGGGCGAACGACGCGGCGAGTGCGACGCGCCGGCCGTGCTGCAGCCGGTCCAGCGCCGGGCCGATGAGCGGCGCGATGACCGCGAACGGCGCGATGGTGATCAGCAGATACAACGCGACCCGGCCCTTGCTCTCCCCGGTGGCCGCCGCGAAGAACAGCGTGTTTGCCAGCGCCACCGCCATCGCGGCGTCCACCGCGAAGTTGGCCACCACCGGCCACGTCAACGCGGTCAGACCGGACTTGTCGGCGCCGTCGGCGGTGGCGGCGCGTTGCACCATCCAGTACATCCGCGAACCCATCTCACGGCTGCGCAGCGCGGCGGCGCGCGTGACGGTGATCCGCTCACCGGTCGGCGTACCGCGCGGCGGTGTGCTGTCGCGGCGCTCCGGCTCAGGCTGCTCGCCGATGGGCGGCAGGTAGCGATTGGCGCTCGGCATCGGCGGTGGCCGGCGTGGTCGGCGGTGATCGCCCTCATCGGCGGGGTAGTTGGCCGTGCCCGGATGCTGGTGGGCGGCCCCGTTGCGAGGCCGACGACCCGGATTCGAGGCCACGCGGCCCTGATCGTCACGCCGCCGTCCAGACACGTCCTGATTCTCCCTCATGCCGACGACATGCGTCTGCAGGTAACGGGGCGTGGCTCGCCAACCTAGTATTGGAAACGCAATGCAGGAAGGGGACAGCGTGACGGGGCCCATCGAGGAATCCGCCGTGGCGACCGTGGCCGAGTGGCCCGAGGGGTTGGCGGCCGTGCTTACGGGCGCGGTGGACCAGGCCAGGGCTGCGGCCGTGGAGTTCAGCGGGGCCGACGCCGTCGGCGACTACCTGGGCGTCAGCTACGAGGACCCCGCCGCGGCCACCCACCGGTTTCTTGCGCATCTGCACGGCTATCAGGGCTGGCAGTGGGCCGTCGTCGTCGCCGCCCACCCCGGTGCCGACCACGCCACCGTGAGCGAAGTGGTGCTGATTCCCGGACCGACCGCGTTGCTGGCCCCGCAGTGGGTGCCCTGGGACCAGCGGGTGCGCCCGGGAGACCTGAGCCCCGGGGACCTGCTGGCCCCGGTGGCCGACGACCCGCGGTTGGTCCCCGGCTACACCGCCAGCGGCGACCCCCAGGTCGACGAGACCGCCGCCGAGATCGGGCTGGGACGGCGCTGGGTGATGAGCGGCTGGGGCCGTGCCGAGGCGGCCGAGCGGTGGCACACGGGCGACCACGGGCCCGACTCGCCGATGGCCCGCTCCACGAAGCGGGTGTGCCGCGACTGTGGATTCTTCCTGCCGCTGGCGGGCTCGCTCGGCGCGATGTTCGGGGTCTGCGGCAACGAACTGTCGGCTGACGGGCAGGTGGTCGACAAGCAGTACGGTTGCGGCGCGCATTCGGACACCCCGGCTCCGGCGGGGACGGGTTCGCCCATGTACGAGCCGTACGACGACGGTGTGCTCGACGTCGTGGAGGCGCCGCCCGAGGCGGCCGAGCCGGCCGAGACGCTCGATTCCTCCGAGACGCCCGAGATTCCCGAGTCAGCCGAATCGCAGATGCCCGAGACCGAACCGGACAGCGGTCCGGAGGTCGAACCGGAGTTGTCGGCATCCGCGCCCGAGACCTCGGTGGCCCACGCCGACACGACGGAGTCCGATGCCCCCGAGGGCGGGCCGGTGCAGCCCGAGGTGGATTAGCTCTTTTCGGCCGCGGCCTTGATCCTGGCCAACGAGGCGTTCATGCCCTCGAGCAACTCGCGCTCGAAGTTGGTGGTCCCACCGAACAGTCCATTGACCGACAGGTTCGAGAACGCGGTCACGCCGTTCTCCGCGTGACGGCTCTCGATCACCCGGGTGCCCCCGTCGATGGGTTGCAGCTCGTAGCTCCAGATCGTGTGGTTGGTGTCGACGCGAAACGCCAGCTTGGTCTCGGGAATGACCTCGACGACCGTGCACGTGGTGGGCCAGAACATCCGGTTGCGGCGATTGATGTTGAGGCTGCGCATGCCCTGGCGCAGCGGGCCGAAGGTCTTCATCCAACGGCACTGGGGGCTCCACTGCGGCATCCGCCGAAGATCCGAGACCAACCCCCAAACGGTGGAAACCGGTGCGTCAATATCGATTTGCGCTTGCAGTAGCGGAGCTACCATCGATCCTCCCGGGTTATAGGTGCGAGAACTAGCCGTGGTCGAGATAGTTGTCGAGTCCGGTCTGCGCGCCGCGATCGCCGCGGCGCGCCCCCGCGAGCTGTAACACGAAGATGCTCGTGCCCAGCACGCCCACCCCGAGCCCGGCCAGCGTCAGCGGACGCCAACTCTGCAGCGCCGGGACAAGAAATGCGGCGGCCGTCGCGACCAGCCAGCCGAGCGCGCCGAGGCCGATGAAGGGCCACGCGTTGAGCAGTGCGGGTGGCAGGGGCGGCGCCTCGCGGTTCTCGCCGGATTCCTCGGACATCGCGATTAACATAGCCCCCGCCGGTGCGGGCCGTCCTTCCACCCGCCCGGGCACAAGGTCGCCGAAATGCCTGGGCAGCGCGGGTTACCCGGCCACGCAAGCGGTTCGGCGAACGTCGGCCCACGTGGTCTTGAGGACCAAAGCCCGTCGTTCACCGGTTCGTATCCCGATTTCCTGAGGTTCCGTGTAACCTCGCGCCATGCCTGACAGCGATGCGCGGCTGGCGAGCGACCTGTCGCTGGCGGTCATGCGGCTGGCCCGCCAACTCCGGTTCCGAAACCCGTCGTCGCCGGTGTCGTTGTCGCAGCTGTCGGCGCTGGCGATGCTGGCCAACGAGGGCCCGATGACGCCCGGCGCGCTGGCTATCCGCGAGCGGGTCCGTCCGCCATCGATGACCCGGGTGATCGCGTCGCTGGCCGACATGGGCCTGGTGGACCGCGCCCCCCATCCCGTCGACGGCCGCCAGGTGCTGGTCTCGGTTTCCCAGTCCGGCGCCGAGCTGGTCAAGGCGACCCGACGGGCCCGTCAGGAGTGGCTGGCCAAACGGCTGGCGTCGCTGGACGACGAGCAGCGTGACACCCTGCGCCACGCGGCTGACCTGATGTTGGCCCTGGTCGACGAAAGCCCGTGAGCGATGGAATCGATGGCCTCAACGTCCAGGATCTCGACGACCCCGACGACCCGCGGCTCGACGACTTCCGCGACCTGAACAGCGTCGATCGCCGTCCCGATCTGCCGTCCGGCAAAGGCCTGGTGATTGCCGAGGGGGTGCTGGTCGTCCAGCGCATGCTCGCCTCCAGGTTCACCCCGCACGCGCTGCTGGGGACCGAGCGCCGGCTCGCCGAGCTCGCCGACGACCTGGCGGGCAATGCCGTGCCGTTCTACTGCACCTCCGCCGACGTCATGGCGCAGGTGGTGGGCTTCCACCTCAATCGTGGGGTGCTGGCGGCCGCCCGCCGGGTGCCGGAACCCGGCGTGGCCGAACTGGTCGCGCGCGCCCGGACCGTCGCGGTGCTCGAGGGCGTCAACGACCACGAGAACCTGGGCGCGATCTTCCGCAACGCCGCCGGGCTGGGCGTCGACGCGGTGGTGTTCGGCAGCGGCTGCGCCGACCCGCTCTACCGCCGCGCGGTCCGGGTGTCCATGGGGCACGCCTTGCTCGTCCCGTACGCGCGAGCGATGGACTGGCCCGCCGAACTGACGATGTTGAAAGAGAACGGATTTCGGTTGCTGGCGATGACACCGCACAGCGACGCCCGCACCCTGGCGGAGGCCATGGCGGCCGCGCGCGACGAACGCGTCGCGGTGATCGTGGGTGCCGAGGGGCCGGGCCTGACGCCGGCGACCCTGCGGAGAAGCGATGTGCGCGTGCGCATCCCGATGTCGCGCGGGACGGACTCCCTCAACGTGGCCACCGCGGCCGCCTTGGCGTTCTACGAACGGGTTAGGCTCGGCGGGTGACCAACGATTCCGCGCCCTGGGCAACGGGTTTGACGGTCGCCGGCTTCGTCGCCGCCGTGACCGGCGCCGCCATCGTGGTGCTGAGTCTGGGCCTCATCCGGGTGCATCCGCTGCTTGCGGTCGGGCTCAACGTCGTCGCGGCCGGCGGGCTGGCGCCGACGCTGTGGGGTTGGCGGCACAAGCCGGTGCTGCGCTGGTTCCTGCTGGGCGCGGGGATCGGTGTCACGGGAGCGTGGCTGACGTTGCTCGCCCTGACGGTGGCGGGTTAGCCGGTACGGGGGCGGCGGGTCGCCTAGCGCTGCCCGCCAGAGCGAACCCCGAGCAGCACATCCTCCCAAGCCGGAATGACGGGCTTACCGCGTCGAGTATGTACCGGGGGCTCCTGGGGCGCGGGCTCCTCTTGCGGAGCGGCGGCGGGCTTCGCCGGCTCCTCGAAGTCGACGTGGGCGACCCGCGCGAGCGGGCGCAGCGGACGGTCGAAGTTCGGGTCGACCAACTCCTTGGCCGCGTCGTCGATGGCGGTGACTGTGCCGCCGTGGGCGCCGGGGGCGAAGCAGAAGTGCGCGATGTTGTCCGACCGGCCGGCCTTCCAGGCCAGCTGCACGGTCCAGCGGCTGTCTTCGTTGCGCCAGGCGTCCCAGCTGAGCCGGTCCGGTTCCAGGCCGCGCGTCACCAGGGCGGCGCTCACGGTCTCCAGCAGGGTGAGCACCGCGGGGCCGTCGGCGAGCACCGGGTGCGCGGCGGTTGCCAACTCAGCGGCCCGAGCGCGTTCCAGCAGCACCGGGTGCGCGAATCGGCGGACCCGCGAAACGTCGGAGCCCGACGCCGCGGCGACTTGTTCGACGGACGCGCCGGCGCGGATCTTGGCCTGAATCTCTCTGGGGCTCAGCATGTTGGTGACCTGAATGTCGAGCTGCGGTTGCTCCGGCGGCGCGATGTCGCCGCGCACGGCTGCCTTCAGTTGATCGTCGACCGCGAGCTTGAAGGGCTCGGCGGGATCGCCGGCCTCGCAGATGATGTGTTTGCCGCCGGCATCGACCCCAACCATTTTGAGTTCCCGCATGGTTTCTCCTCGCAGGCTCCGTGCAGGTCGACGGACCCGTCTTTTGCGCACTCTAGTGCAGCTGACGCCCGCAACCTGTGCTGACACGCTGGGCGGTTGCGCGTGGATTGCGTGGGGGTTACAGCCGCTCGACGACCCAGTCGACGCATTGCGTCAGGGCGCTGACGTCATCGGGGTCGACCGCCGGGAACATCCCGACCCGCAGCTGGTTGCGGCCGAGTTTGCGGTACGGCTCGACGTCGACGATGCCGTTCGCCCGCAGGATCTTGGCGACGGCAGCGGCGTCTACGTCGTCGACGAAGTCGACGGTGCCGACCACCTGGGACCGCAAGGCGGGGTCGGTGACGAACGGAGTGGTGTACGGCCGCTCCTGCGCCCAGGAGTACAACCGCTGCGACGAGTCGGCCGTGCGCTTGACGGCCCAGTCCAGCCCGCCGTTGCCGAGCATCCAGTCGATCTGCTCGGCCATCAGAGCCAGGGTGCCGACCGCCGGGGTGTTGTACGTCTGGTTCTTCAGGCTGTTGTCCACCGCGATGGGCAGCGACAGGAAGTCGGGAACCCAGCGGCCCGACGCGGCAATGGACTCCACCCGCGCGAGTGCGGCGGGGCTCATGATGGCCAACCACAGGCCGCCGTCACTGGCGAAATTCTTCTGCGGCGAGAAGTAATAGGCGTCGGTCTGGGCGATGTCGACCGGCAGGCCGCCCGCACCGGAGGTGGCGTCGATGACGACCAGGGCGTCGCCGGAGTCGGCCGGACGCCGAATGGGCACCGCCACCCCGGTCGACGTCTCGTTGTGCGCCCAGGCGATCACATCGACCGAGGGATCGCTCTGCGGTTCGGGTGCGCTGCCGGCGTCCGCCTTGACGATGATCGGGTCGCCGACGAACGGGTTGTTGGCGACCGCCGAGGCGAACTTGGCGCTGAACTCGCCGAAGGACAGGTGCAGTGAGCGCTTGTCGATCAGCCCGAACGCCGCGGCATCCCAGAACGCCGTCGCGCCGCCGTTGCCCAGGATGACCTCATAGCCGTCCGGCACGGAGAACAGCTCGGTCAGCCCCGTCCGCACCCGGCCCACCAGATTCTTCACCGGGGCTTGCCGGTGCGAAGTGCCGAACAGCGGGGCCGCGCTGGTCGTCAGCGCCTGCAACTGTTCGGGCCGGACCTTGGAAGGGCCGCATCCGAAGCGGCCGTCGCGGGGTTTGATGTCAGCGGGAACCTCGAGCTGGTCAGCCATGCTCATCAGGGTAGTGAGCCGATGTGACCGGCGACGCAGCGGTCCGGCGGCGCACGCCCGTGACCCGCGCAAAACACCTGGCCGCGCCCCGTGGTGCTTCGCGCGCTGTGAGGCAGGGCACACCATGCGCCTGACCACTGGTCAGCCCACAGCGGCGGATCGGGGTCTAGAAGATATCCGGTACCTGCGGTACTGTCTGGACACAGCACGTCCAAATGTAAACCTCGTTGGGGAGGCTTGGATATGGCCAGGACACGCATGGTTCGGCGTTGGCGCCGCAATATGGAGGTGCGCGACGACACTGAGTACGTCAACACGCTTGCCACACTGTCCGAGGGGTCGGTGCGGAGAAACTTCAACCCCTACACCGACATCGACTGGGACGCACCGGAATTCGCCGTCACGGAGAACGACCCGCGGTGGGTACTGCCGGCCACCGACCCGTTGGGGCGCCATCCCTGGTATTTATCGCAGCCCGAAGAGCGCAAGATCAAGATTGGGATGTGGCGCCAGGCCAACGTCGCCAAGGTCGGGCTGCACTTCGAGTCGATTCTGATCCGCGGCCTGATGAACTACACGTTCTGGGTGCCGAACGGCTCCCCGGAATACCGGTACTGCCTGCACGAATCGGTCGAAGAGTGCAACCACACCATGATGTTCCAGGAGATGGTGAACCGCGTCGGCGCGGACGTGCCGGGTATGCCGCGGACGCTCAAGTGGCTCTCGCCGCTGGTTCCGCTGGTGGCCGGCCCGCTGCCGGTGGCGTTCTTCATCGGGGTGCTCGCCGGCGAGGAGCCGATCGACCACACGCAGAAAAACATTCTGCGCGAAGGGAAATCGCTGCACCCGATCATGGAACGGGTGATGGCCATTCACGTGGCCGAGGAAGCGCGACACATTTCGTTTGCCCACGAGTTCCTGCGCAGGCGGGTGCCGCAGCTGACCAAGCGGCAGAAGTTCTGGACGGCCCTGTACCTGCCGTTGACGATGAAGGTCCTGTGCCGGGCCATCGTGGTGCCGCCCAAGGCGTTCTGGCAGGAGTTCGACATCCCGCGCGAGGTCAAGAAGGAGCTCTTCTTCCGGTCGCCGGAATCACGAAAGTGGTTGAGTGACATGTTCGCCGACGTCCGGATGCTGGCACACGACACCGGCTTGATGGAGACGCGGTCTGCCCGGCTCATGTGGCGGCTCTGCAAGATCGACGGCAAGCCGTCGCGCTACCGCAGCGAGCCGCAGCGCCGGCACCTGGCCGCGGCGCCGGCCGCCTAGGACCGCGCGGGTAATAGCCTATGCCGCACGTTATTACCCAGTCGTGCTGTAACGACGGGTCCTGCGTTTTCGCGTGCCCGGTGAACTGCATTCACCCCACGCCCGACGAGCCCGGCTTCGCCACCTCGGAGATGCTCTACATCGATCCGGTGGCCTGCGTGGACTGCGGCGCGTGTGTGAGCGCCTGCCCCGTGGGCGCGATCGCTCCGGACACCCGGCTGGACACCAAGCAGTTGCCGTTCGTCGAGATCAACGCGTCGTTCTATCCCGAGCGGCCGCCGGGTGAGAAGTTGCCGCCGACGTCGAAGTTGGCGCCGGTGATTCCGGCCGCCCAGGTGCGCGCCCGACGCCAGCCGCTGACCGTGGCCATCGTGGGATCCGGGCCTGCGGCGATGTATGCCGCCGACGAGCTGCTCACCCAGGATGGGGTGCGGGTCAACGTCTTTGAGAAGCTGCCCACCCCGTACGGGCTGGTGCGCGCCGGGGTGGCGCCCGATCACCAGAACACCAAGCGGGTCACCCGGCTGTTCGACCGGGTCGTCGGTCATCGCCGCTTCCGCTTCTACCTCAACGTCGAGGTCGGCAGGCACTTGAGTCACGCCGATCTGCTGGCCCACCACCACGCCGTGGTGTATGCCGTCGGCGCTCCCGACGACCGCCGCCTGCAGATCGAGGGCATGGGCCTGCCGGGCACCGGGACCGCCACCGAACTCGTCGCGTGGATCAACGGCCATCCCGACTTTGCCGAGCTGCCAGTCGATCTCGGCCATGACCGGGTGGTGATCATCGGCAACGGAAACGTCGCATTGGACGTGGCGCGCGTGCTCACCGCGGATCCGGACGACCTGGCCCGCACCGACATCTCCGACCGCGCGTTGGCGGCGCTTCGCGCATCCGCGGTCCGCGAGGTGGTGGTGGCCGCCCGCCGGGGCCCCGCCCAGTCGGCGTTCACCCTGCCCGAGCTGATCGGTCTCACGACCTCATCCGACGTCGTGCTCAGCGCGGCCGACCACGAGCTGGTGGCGGCCGACCTCGCCGCCGTCACGGACGGCTTGAGCAAGCGCAAGCTGGAGATCCTGAGCTCGCTCGGTGACGATTCGGCACCAACCCACAACGGTGGGCGGCCGCGAATCCGGCTGGCCTATCAGCTCACCCCGAATCGCGTGCTGGGCGAACAACGCGCCACGGGCGTTCAGTTCGCCGTCACCGGCACCGACGACCTGTGTGACCTCAGCGCGGGACTGGTCCTGACGTCAATTGGGTACCGCGGCAAGCCCATCCGCGACCTGCCGTTCGACGAGTCGGTGGCCGTCGTCCCCAACGACGGCGGCCGTGTCGTCGATCCCGGCTCGGGGGCGCCGGTGCCGGGGGCCTACGTCGCGGGCTGGATCAAGCGGGGACCGAGCGGGTTCATCGGCACCAACAAATCCTGTTCGCTGCAGACCGTGCACGCCCTGGTGGCGGATTTCAACGCGGGCAGGCTGAGCGACCCGGTGGCGAAACCCGAGGCGCTGGCCGAGCTGGTGCGGGTCCGGCAGCCCGACGCCGTCGATGCCCACGGGTGGCGGGCCATCGACGCCGCCGAGGTCGCCCGCGGCGGCGCCGACGGTCGCCCGCGCAGCAAGTTCACCGACGTCGCCGGCATGCTCGCCGCCGCTGCCGCCGCCGGGCCGGCGCCGGCGCCGCGACGCGGGCTGCTGGACCGGCTGCTCGGCTAACTCGCGCCCTGCCCCGCCATCGCGGCCTGGAGCTCGTCATAACCGACCTCGCGGACCGGCTGTCCCATCGACCAGTGGTGGCCGAACGGGTCGGCCACCACGCCGTAGCGGTCGCCCCAGAACTGATCGTCCAACGGCGCCACCACGGTGGCGCCCGCGTCCAGCGCGCGCTGGAACTTCGCGTCGACGTCGGTCACGGTCAGGTGGATCGTCACCGGGGTGCCGCCCAGTGACGTGGGCGTCATCGACTTGCCGCCGCACATCTCCGGGAAATCGTCGTTGAGCATGACCATAAAGCCGTTGATGCGCAGCGCGGCGTGGACCAGCTTTCCGTCGGGGCGAGGCACCCGCCCGATCTCCTCGGCGCCGAATGCCTTGACGTAGAAGTCGATCGCAGCGGCCGCGTCATCCACCACCAGGTGCGGGGACAGGGCCGGTTCGAAGTTGATCGCCATCGTGGTTCTCCTTGCTGTCGGTCTCCCAGACCCGCCCGGGACGGGCGGGCTCGCGAGTTATGACCTCGCCCGCGACACAAACTCATCGCGGCGATCTCATTCAATCGCGGGGCACCGACAACGGGGCCCGCCTCAGGCGTGGGTGAGGCTGCGGTCCCAACCTTCGACGGACTCCGGGGTGCGCGGGGCCGGTCCCACGTAGATGGCCGACGGGCGCACCAGCTTGCCCAGCCGCTTCTGCTCGAGGATGTGCGCACACCAGCCCGCGGTGCGCCCGCAGGTGAACATCGCCGGCATCATGTTGGCCGGCACCTGCGCGAAGTCCAGGATCACCGCCGCCCAGAACTCGACGTTGGTCTCGATGGCCCGGTCCGGGCGACGCTCGCGCAGTTCGGCCAGCGCGGCCTGCTCCAGCGCGACGGCGACCTCGTGGCGCGGCGCGCCCAGCCGCTCTGCGGTCGCGCGGAGCACTCGCGCCCGCGGGTCCTCGGCGCGGTAGACCCGGTGCCCGAAGCCCATCAGCTTGTCGCCGCTGTCCAGGATCTTCTTGACCAGGCCACGGGCGTCGCCGGTGCGCTCGACCTCTTCGATCATCGGCAGGACCCGCGCCGGCGCCCCGCCGTGCAGCGGCCCGCTCATCGCCCCGATCGCCCCGGACAGCGCCGCGGCGACGTCGGCACCGGTCGAGGCGATCACCCGCGCGGTGAACGTCGACGCGTTCATGCCGTGCTCGGCGGCCGAGACCCAGTAGGCGTCGATGGCTTCGACGTGCCGCGGGTCCGGTTCGCCCTGCCACCGGGTCATGAAACGTGCTGTGACGGTTGCGCATTCGTCGATCACGCGCTGCGGGACGGCGGGCTGGTAGATGCCGCGGGCGGACTGCGCCACGTAGGACAGCGCCATCACCGAGGCCCGGGCCAGCTGGTCGCGTGCGGTGGCGTCATCGGTGTCGAGCAGGGGCTTGTACCCCCAGATCGGGGCCAGCATCGCCAGGCCCGCCTGCACGTCGACGCGCACGTCGCCGGTGTGGATGGGCAGCGGGAACGGCTCGGCGGGCGGCAGGCCGTGGCCGAACTTGCCGTCGACCAGCAGGCCCCACACGTCGCCGAAGGTGACCTGCTGGTTCACCAGATCCTGTATGTCGACGCCGCGGTAACGCAGCGCGCCGCCGTCTTTATCCGGTTCGGCGATCTCGGTGGTGAAGGCGACGACGCCTTCGAGGCCGGGGACAAAGTTCTCGGGGACCACAGTCATACCGAAAATTCTCGCACCCCACCTTCGGGCGGACGCTACCGGCCGGTAGCAAGCCCCGGTAGCGTTGGCGCGATGGCAGGACCAGACCCCGAACGCCTGCAGCGCATGCGCGTGGAATACGGATCGGTGGAGAAGGACGGCAGCCCCGACCTCGACACCGATTGGCTCGACGACGGTTGGGTTGCCTTGTTGCGCAACTGGATCGGCGACGCGGAACGGTCCGGCGTCGCCGAGCCCAACGCCATGGTGCTGGCTACCGTCGCCGACGGCCGGCCGACAAGCCGGACGGTCCTGTGCAAGAGCGTGGACGAGTCCGGGATCACATTTTTCACCCACTATGACTCCGCCAAGGGGGCCGACCTGGCGGCGACGCCGTACGCGTCGGTGACCTTTCCCTGGTATCAGCTGGGCAGGCAGGTCCACCTCCGCGGCCCGGTGAGCAAGGTCACCCCGGATGCCACCCAGGACTACTGGTCCAAGCGACCGCGCGGCTCTCAGCTGGGCGCGTGGGCGTCGCACCAGTCGCGTGCGATCGCGTCACGCGCGGCGTTGCTCGACCAGCTGGCGGAGGTGACCGCACGCTTCGCCGACCGCGAGCAGGTGCCCGTGCCGCCGGGCTGGGGCGGCTACCTGCTCGCCCCGGAGTCGGTCGAATTCTGGCAGGGGCGGGAGAACCGATTGCATAACCGGATCCGGGTCACCGGCGCTCGGATCGAGCGGCTGCAGCCCTAGCCCGGCCGAGGATCGCCGCGACGCGGGAGCCGCACCCGATCGATTACCCAGGCCGTCCCGCAGAGCCGACCCCGGGCAGGCGCGCGAACGCGACAACGACTACCTTCACCTATAAGCACCTAGTCAGGGCAGCCATACCAGCCAGAGCGCAAAGGGGTTCTCGTGGCCGACACCGACGACACCGCAACTCTGAAGTACCCGGGGGGCGAGATCGACCTCGAGATCGTCCGCGCCACTGAGGGTGCTGACGGGATCGCCCTCGGTTCCCTGTTGTCCAAAACGGGGCACACCACCTTCGACAACGGCTTCGTCAACACCGCCGCCTGCAAGAGCGCGATCACCTACATCGACGGCGACGCCGGGATTCTGCGTTACCGCGGCTACCCGATCGAGCAGCTCGCCGAGAAGTCGACCTTCATCGAGGTGAGCTACCTGCTGATCTACGGCGAGCTGCCGGACTCCGACCAGCTCGCGGAGTTCACCAAGCGGATCCAGCTGCACACCATGCTGCACGAGGACCTGAAGCGCTTCTTCGACGGCTTCCCGCGCAACGCACACCCCATGCCGGTGCTGTCCAGCGTGGTGAACGCGCTGAGCGCCTACTACCCCGACGCGCTCGACCCGATGGACAACAACCAGGTCGAGCTGTCGACCATCCGGCTGCTCGCGAAGCTGCCCACCATCGCCGCGTACGCGTATAAGAAGTCGGTCGGCCAGCCGTTCCTCTACCCGGACAACTCGATGTCGTTGGTGGAGAACTTCCTCCGCATGACGTTCGGGCTGCCCGCGGAGCCCTATCAGGCCGACCCCGAGGTGGTGCGGGCGCTGGACATGCTGCTCATCCTGCACGCCGATCACGAGCAGAACTGTTCGACGTCGACGGTCCGGCTGGTCGGGTCGTCGCGGGCCAACCTGTTCACCTCGATCTCCGGTGGCATCAACGCGTTGTGGGGACCGCTGCACGGGGGCGCCAACCAGGCGGTGCTCGAGATGCTCGACCAGATCCGTGAAAGTGGAGACGACGTCAGCGAGTTCGTCCGCAAGGTGAAGAACCGCGAAGAGGGCGTCAAGCTGATGGGCTTCGGCCACCGCGTCTACAAGAACTACGACCCCCGCGCCCGCATCGTCAAGGAACAGGCCGACAAGATCCTGGCCAAGCTCGGCGGCGATCCGCTGCTCGACATCGCCAAGGAACTGGAAGAGGCGGCGCTGACCGACGACTACTTCATCGAGCGCAAGTTGTACCCGAACGTCGACTTCTACACCGGGCTGATCTACCGGGCCCTCGGCTTCCCGGTCCGGATGTTCACCGTGCTGTTCGCGCTGGGCCGGCTGCCCGGCTGGATCGCGCACTGGCGCGAGATGCACGACGAGGGTGACAGCAAGATCGGCCGTCCGCGCCAGATCTACACCGGCTACACCGAACGCGACTACACGACGATCGACGCGCGCTAGCTACGGCGGAGTCGAGTCACAGCGAGGCCAGCACCGCCATGGCGGCGTTGTGCCCGCCGATCCCCGACACCGCGCCGCCGCGCCGGGCGCCCGAGCCGCACAGCATGATCCGCTCGTGCGCCGTCGCGACGCCCCATCGCCGCGCCGGGGTGTCCAGCGGGTCGTCGTCGTCGGCGAAGGGCCATGACAAGCCGCCGTGGAAGATGTTGCCGGCCGTCATCCCCAACGTGCGGTGCAGGTCCAGGGTGGTGGTCGTCTCGATGCACGGCCGGCCGTGGGCGTCACTCAGCAAGACGCCCTGAATCGGTTCGGCCAGAACGGAATCCAGCGATGCCAGTACCGAGTCGGCCAGCCGATCGCGCAGGGCGCCGGAGTAGGTGCCGTCGAACAGCGAGTGCGGGGTGTGCAGGCCGAACACGGTCATCGTGTGCGCACCCGAGTCGCGCAGCCCGGCCGGCAGAATGCTGGGATCGGTCAACGAATGGCAGTACGCCTCGCATGGCAGGGGATTCGGCACCTCGCCCGCGGCCGCCCGCGCATACGCCGTATCCAGTTGCGTCCACGCCTCGTTGACGTGGAACGTCCCGGCGAAGGCCTGTTCGGGCGTGACGCCGTTGTCGCGCAACCGCGGTAGCCGCCGCAGCACCATGTTCACCTTGACCTGTGCGCCCTGGACAGGCGGTGCGGGCCGTTCACCGAGCAGTCCGGCCAGCACCGCCGGCGTGACACCCGCCAGGACGAACCGGGCCCGGATCAGACGCTCCTGGTCGCCGGTGCGGTAACGCACCACGCCATCCGGTTCGACCGCGTAAACGTCTGCACTGGTGGTGATTTCGGCACCATGGCGGATGGCGGCCGCCGCCAGGCCCTCCGTCAGCGCGCCCATTCCGCCAACGGGAACGTCCCAGTCCCCGGTCCCGCCCCCGAGTACGTGATAGAGGAAGCAGACATTCTGGATCAGCGACGGGTCGCCGAGGCGAGCGAACGTCCCGATCAGCGCGTCGGTCGCCATCACGCCGCGGACCACGTCGTCGCTGACGGCGGCGGTGATGGCGTCCCCGATCGGCTCGTCGATCAGGGCCTGCCACGCGGCCGCCGCTTGCCGCCCGCCGCTTTCCACGACATGCCGGCGGGCCTGCCCGCGGGTGCGCAGCGGTTCCAGCAGCCGTCTCTTTTACACATCTGACGCTGCCCACGAAAAGAGAGGTGTTAATCTCTGTGGTGATCGTAGTAGTACGATCAGAAAGTGTTGTAGGCGGGTGCGCAGCGGTTCCAGCAGCGTGGGCCACAGTGGTTGGGTCACCAGTCGGCAGCGTCGGTAGAAGGCGGCGAACCCCTGCGCGTCGGGGCCGGCGCCGATCGCGGCGAACGTGTCAGCGCCCGCACCGATCAGCAGCCCCCGGTTGCCGTCGGTGCCGGGGTCGGGCGTGTACGACGAATACCGCCGCCGGGCCAGCCGCACCGAGGCGCCCAGGTCGTCGACGATGCTTGGCGGCAACAAGCTGACCAGGTAGGAGTACCGCGACAGCCGAACCCCGACGCCGTCGAAGGCTTGCACCGAGACGGCGGCTCCGCCAAGGTGTCCCAGCCGCTCGAGCAACCGCACCCGCAGGCCGGCCCGAGCCAGATAGGCCGCCGCGACCAGGCCGTTGTGACCGCCACCGACGACGACGACGTCGACGTGTCCCGGGTGCGGGCTCAGCTCAGGTAGCCCTCGACCTCGTCGGCCGGACGCACCTCGGCCGCGCGCGGGTCGCCGCCGGTTTCACGCAGCGCCCGCCGTTGCCGCAGCAGGTCCCAACACTGGTCGAGCTCGACCTCGAGCCGCCGCAGGCGATCATGCTCCTCCGATTGGGAGATGTCGCGCTGTTGCAGCTGCGCCCGCAGGGCTTTCTCCTCGGCGACCAGCTCGCGGATGTGTGCCAGGGTTTGGTTGTCGGTCGGTTTCTTGCCGTCGGCCATCGCTCCAGTGTGCCCGACCGCTCGGGGGCCGACTCGGTAGGCGAGGAAGCGCTAGCTGGGTCCCGGGAGCCGCAGCACCAGCCGCGCGCCGCCCAGCGGGCTGCTTTCCAGTGCGGCGGTCCCGCGGTGCAGGTGGGCCTGTTGGGCCACCAGCGCCAGCCCCAGCCCCGAGCCCGAATGCGAGGCGGTCGACCCGCGAGAGAACCGCTCGAACACCACATTGCGTTCGTCCTCGGGCACTCCGGTGCCGTTGTCGTCGATGGCGATCTCCACCCCGGCGCGCGAGCTGACCGCCGAGAGCTGGACGCGGGTGGCGCCGCCGTGCTTGACGGCGTTGGCGATCGCGTTGTCCACCGCCAGGCGCAGGCCGGCGGGCAACCCGACGATGATGCACGTCGGCGAGGGGACCAGTGACACGTCCAGGTCGGGGTAGATGCGCATCGCGTCGTGGGCGGCGCGGTCGAGCAGCTCGGTGATGTCGACCGGCACGTGATCGTCGGACGTCGACAGTTCGCCCTGGGCCAGCCGCTCGAGGGCGCTCAGGGTGGCCTCGATCCGTGACTGGGTGCGGATGACGTCGCTCAGCACCTCTTTGCGTTGGTCGTCGGTCATGTCCAGGGTGGACAGCACCTCGAGGTTGGTGCGCATCGCGGTCAGGGGGGTGCGCAGCTCGTGCGACGAGACGGCGGCGAAGTCGCGGGCCGACTCGAGCGCCTCCTTGGTCCGGTTCTGCTCGTCCCAAATGCGCTGCAGCATCCCCCGCATTGCCTCGGCGATCTCCACGGCTTCGCTGGCGCCGTGCACCTCGACGCGCGGCGCCTCGTCTCCGGCGTCGATCGAACGGGTCTGCTGCGCAAGCTGTTTGAAGGGCCGCACCGCGAACGCGGCCAGCAACCAGGCGAACACCGCCGCCGCGCCGATGGCGAAGCCACAGATCAGCAGGACCCGCCGGTGCAGGTTGTTGGTCTCGGCCAGCGTCGCGTCATACGTCGCGCCGACGGCGAGCGACGTGGGCTCCGGCGCGGGAATCTCCACCGTCCGGACCCGGTAGCGCACACCTTTGACGTAGGCGTCGGCGTAGTCGACGCTCAGCCTGGGCAGCGTCACGTCGGAATTCGACCTGACCTGGTCGCCGCGGCGGACCGTCATGATGGCGTCGTTGTCGTTGGGGGAGCGGGGGATTTCGTCGAGGCCGCGCGGCAGGAAGGGGATCGCGAAACCGGCGGCCTCGTCGAGCCGGCGGTCCAGCCGCTCCTTGCGGTCGTTGGTGATGCCCACCCAGACGACGACGCCGACGATGAGGACGGGAATCGCCGCGCCGATGACCGTCGCGACCACCACCCGGGCGCGCAGCGAGGGCGTACGGGTGAGGATCCGGGACAGAAAATTCATCGCCGCTCGACCTGGCTACTGCATGCGCAGCACGAACCCGACTCCGCGGACGGTGTGCAGCAGCCGGGGACCGCCATTGGCCTCCAGCTTGCGGCGCAGGTACCCGATGAACACGTCGACGACGTTGGTGTCGGCTGCGAAGTCATAGCCCCAGACCAGCTCCAGCAGCTGCGCGCGCGACAGCACCGCGGTCTTGTGCTCGGCCAGCACCGCCAGCAGGTCGAACTCCCGCTTGGTCAGGTCGACGTCGACGCCGTTGACGCGGGCCCGACGGCCGGGGATGTCGACCTCCAGCGGGCCCACCGTGATGGTCTCCGAGGAGGTTGACGCGACGGCGCCGCGGCGACGCAGCAGCGCCTTCACCCGCGCGACCAGCTCGGCCAAGACGAACGGCTTGACCAGGTAGTCGTCCGCGCCGGCCTCGAGCCCCGCCACCCGGTCGTCGACCGAGCTGCGCGCCGACAGCACGCAGACCGGGACGTCGTTGTCCATCGCCCGCAGCGCCGTGACGACGCTGACGCCGTCCAGCACGGGCATGTTGATGTCCAGCACGATCGCGTCCGGTCGGGTCTCGGTGGCGCTGCGCAAGGCTTCCGCGCCGTCGACCGCGGTCGACACCTCGAATCCGGACAGTCGCAGGCCGCGTTCCAGCGAGGCGAGCACGTCGGAGTCGTCGTCGACGACCAACACGCGGGGCGAGGTCCCACCAGTGTCCATGCCGCCCATTTTGCCTGATTGCTGATCACGGCGGTGCCCTGGCCGGGCCGCCGACGCCCAAAAGGTTACGTTTTCGACGCTGCGCCGCAACTGGCCGTTGACATCGGCACGCATGCGCCGAAACCAGTTGCGGTGCAGCCTGTTTCGCTTCCCCCGCCGTCGGTCGTCACCGGGAGGGGTTCGATCACTGTCGGGCCAGCCCGCTCAACTGCACCGCCAGCTGCCGACGGACCGCGGGAACCTCGGCGGCCAGACGCATCCCGGTGTTGCGCAGGGGGCGCAACGGGCGCGGCAGCGTCGCGATGCGGGTCAGCCGTCCGGTCAGCTTCAGCACCCGCTCGGCGCGTCGGCGCTGCGCGGCGCTGTAGGCGTCCAGCGCGGCGTCCGGGCCGCCTTGCAGAACCGCGGTCAGCGCGCCGGCCAGGGCCATCGCGTCGGTGATCCCGAGGTTCATGCCCTGGCCCCCGGCCGGGCTGTGCACGTGGGCGGCGTCGCCGGCCAGCAACAGCCGGCCGGCCCGGTAGCTGTCGGCGACGCGGTGATGGATGTGGAACCGCGACCCCCACACCAATTCGGTCACGACCGTTCGCCCCGGCCCGAAGCCGCGGGTGTCCAGCAGTGCCTGCACGAACCGCGCCGACGGCTGCAGCGGCGCGTCGGCCGTCGGCGCGACGACGCGGAAGATGTCCCCGGGCAGCGGCGCCAGCACCGTCAGGCCGTCTTTGGCGTAGAACAGGATCACCTCGTCACGGGGCGCTTCGCCGGTCACTCGCACGTCGGCGAGCGTGAATGACTCGGCGAATTCGCCACCGGCGAAGCCGATTCCGGCTTCCGTGCGCACCGTGCTGTGCATCCCGTCCGCCCCGACGGCGTAGGCGGCGCGGATGGTGTCCCCGTCGTCGAACGTCGCCGTCACGCCGTCGCCGTCCTGGGCGATGCGACTCAGCGCCTTGGGCCGGACGACGTCACCGCCCAGCTCCCGCAGGCGCTCGAGCAGCAGCCGCTCGGTGTCGGCCTGGGAGAGCATCAGCGTGTACGGGTGTTCCGTCGGAAGCGTGCTGAAGTCGACGGGAATCAAGATGCGCCGGCCCTGCCGCATGGTGAACCGCGGCGCGATCACGCCCGCCTTGACCATTCGCCGGGACACGTCGAGCTCGTCGAGCACCTCGAGGGTTCGGGCGTTGACGGCGGCAGCGCGCGACGTGTTGGCGCCCTCCGCCACCTTGTCGACCAGTGTCACCCGAATCCCGCGGACTTGCAGCGCGGCGGCGAGCGTGAGGCCGGTAGGACCTGCGCCGACCACCAGGACGTCGGTGTCGTTCATGGCTGGCTCCTCTCCCTGATGCGTTAGTCAACGCTTGTTGGCATAACTCCATGGTCGCGCGTCGCTAGTGCTATGTCAACAGTTGTTGGCCTACAATCGTTGACATGAGACGGTCGTCGGACGCGACGAAGGCGGCGATCCTGGCGGCGGCGCGCGAGCGGTTCGGCGCGGCGGGGTTCCAGGGTGCGACGATTCGGGCCATCGCCGCCGACGCTGGGATCGATCCCGCGATGGTGATGCGGTATTACGGCAGCAAAGACAAGCTGTTCGCCGCGGCGGCGGAGTTCGACCTGCGGTTTCCCGACTTCGCGGCGACCGAGCCGACGCAGGTCGGGCGGTCGCTGGTGCGGCACTTTCTCGAACGCTGGGAGGGCGACGAGGCGCTGGTGATCCTGCTGCGGTCGAGCGCGACCAACGGCGAAGCGGCGCAACGGATGCAGGAGATCTTCGGAAACCAGATCCAGCCGCTGGTGGCCTCACTCGCGCCGGCGGAGGAGGTGGGGGTGAGGGCGGGGCTCATCGCCACGCAGATATTGGGGATGGCGTTGTGCCGCTTCGTGTTACGGCTCCCCCCGGTCGCGGAGATGACCCGCGACGAGATCGTCGACTGGCTCGGTCCGACCATTCAGCGCTATCTCGGCCTGCCGGAGGGCTGACTCGCGAAACTTAAACCACGGTGACGTTTTGCGGCGTGTCGTGGGCGTGGTTTACGTGTCGCGCGTTGTGCCGCGCTCAGGGCACTCCGATGCGGCGGTAGCGCCGCAATCGGGTGGCCAACCGTTCGTCGGCGGGCAGCTCGCGCAGGCCGTGCAGCTCGGCGGCGATGGCATGCGCGAGTCGCCGGCAGAACTCGACGGGCTCGTCGGCCGCGTCGGGATGTTCCGGGACGACGACGTCGGCAATTCCGGACCGCAGCAGGTCCGCCGAGCGGATACCTTGCGCGGCAGCGAGTTCGGGGGCGTGCGCGGTGTCACGGAAGACGATCGCGCTGGCGCCCTCCGGCGGCAGCGGCGCCAGCCACCCGTGCAGCGCGCACAGCACCCGATCGGCGGGAACCATCGCCAGCGCCGGCCCGCCGCTGCCCTGGCCGAGCAGCACCGAGACCGTCGGGGTGTCCAGGGTCACCAGCTCGGCCAGGCACTGGGCGATCTGGCCGGCGAGCCCACCCTGTTCGGCCTCCGCCGACAGGGCCGGGCCGGCGGTGTCGATCACCAGCACCAGCGGCAGGTGCAGTTCGGCGGCCAGCGCCATGCCCCGCCGGGCCTCGCGCAGGGACGCGGGGCCCACCATCCCGCCCGCCACCCGCTGCTGCCCGAGCACCACCGCGGGCTGTCCGGAGAAGCGGGCCAGTGCCAGCAGGGTGGTCGCCGCATCGCCCTGGCCGGTGCCCGACAACAGCACCCGATCGGTGGCGCCATGGCGCAGCAGCAGCCCGACACCGGGCCGATCGGGGCGCCGTGACGCCACCACGGAGTCCCACGCCGGCACGTCGGGTATCGGTTCGGGCGGCCGCGGTGCCGGCAGGGCCCCGGGCGGGTCGGCGATGACCGTCAACGCGCGGTCCAGCATCCGGCGCAGCTGCTCCAGCGGTACGACGTCGTCGATCACGCCGTGGCGCTGCAGGTTCTCCGCCGTCTGGACGCCTTCGGGGAAGGGTTCGCCATAGAGCAGCTGGTACACGCGCGGCCCGAGGAAGCCGATCAGGGCGCCCGGCTCGGCGGCCGTGACGTGGCCCAGCGACCCCCAGGACGCGAACACCCCGCCGGTCGTGGGGTGGCGCAAATAGACGAGGTAGGGCAGGTGCGCCTGTTTGTGCAGCCGGACGGCGGCGGCGATCTTCACCATCTGCAGGAAGGCGACAGTGCCCTCCTGCATGCGGGTGCCGCCGGAGCTGGGCGAGGCCAGCAGCGGCAGCCGCTCGGCGGTCGCCCGCTGCATCGCGGCGGTGATCCGTTCGGCCGCCGCCACCCCGATGGAGCCGCCGAGGAAGCCGAACTCGCAGACCACCACCGCGACCCGGCGCCCGAAGATGCGGCCCTCGCCGGTCAGCACCGATTCGTCCAGGCCGGTGGCGGCCCGCGCGTCGGCCAGCTCTCGCGAATACTCCTCGCTGACCGGCACGGCGAGCGGCCCGCCGTCCCAGCGGATGAAGGAGCCCTCGTCGAGCACCGCGTCGCGCAGCTGAGCAGCCGTGATACGACTCACGACACGAGGCTATATAGGGTGGCTGCCATGATCGGTGTTACCCAGGACGAAGCCGTGCTGACCATCGAGCTGCAGCGTCCCGAGCGCCGCAACGCCCTCAACTCGCAGCTCGTCGAGGAGCTCCGGGAAACCTTCCAGAAGGCGAGCGACGGCTCCGTCCGGGCCATCGTGCTGACCGGCCAGGGCACGGTGTTCTGCGCCGGCGCGGACCTGAGCGGCGACGCGTTCGCCGCCGACTATCCCGACCGGCTCATCGAGCTGCACAAGTTGATGGACGCCACGCTGATCCCGCTGATCGGCGCCATCAACGGTCCAGCCATCGGCGCGGGCCTGCAGCTGGCCATGCGATGCGACCTGAGGGTCGTCGCGCCGGAGGCGTTCTTTCAGTTCCCGACGTCGAAATACGGCCTGGCGCTGGACAACTGGAGCATCCGGCGACTGTCCTCGCTGGTGGGTCACGGCCGGGCCAGCGCGATGCTGCTGACCGCCGAGAAGCTGACCGCAGACGCGGCGCTGCAGACCGGAATGGCCAACCGCATCGGGGCACTCGCCGACGCCCAGGCCTGGGCCGCCGAGATCTCCGGCCTGGCGCCGCTGGCCATTCAGCACGCCAAACGGGTGCTCAACGACGACGGTGCCATGGAGGACTCGTTGCCGGAGCACAAGGAACTCTTCGACAAAGCCTGGAAGAGTCAGGACGTCATCGAGGCCCAGGTCGCGCGCATAGAGAAGCGACCGCCGAAGTTCCAGGGGGCCTGACAGCCATGCTGCGGGGGGCGCTGCGACTGGCCGCCGGCACGGCGTCGCTGGCGGCCGGCAGCTGGGTGGTGCGAGCGCTGCACGGCGCGCCGGCGGCCCTCGGTGCCCACCCCACCGCCATCAGGGCGGTGGCGCAGGGCTCGCCCAACTACCGCGACGGCGTCTTCGTCAACCTCGACCCCGCCTCCGCCCTCACGATGGATCGCGAGGAGTTGCGGCTGGTCGCGTGGGAGTTGATCGGCAACCGGGGCGTCAGCCGGCCCGCCGCGCCGATCCCGTTGGCCGCGCCGGCCCTGTTCGACGGCGACCCCCGCCGGCTCGCCGTCAGCTGGTTCGGCCATTCGACGGCGCTGCTGGAAATCGACGGCTACCGGGTGCTCACCGACCCGGTGTGGAGCAATCGCTGCTCGCCGTCGGACCTCGTCGGGCCGCAGCGGCTCCACCCGCCGCCGGTGCAACTGGAAGGGCTGCCGGCCGTCGACGCGGTGGTGATCAGCCACGACCACTACGACCACCTCGACATCGACACGGTGATGGCGTTGACGCGCACGCAGCGGGCGCCGTTCTTCGTGCCGCTCGGTGTCGGCGCCCACCTGCGCGTCTGGGGGATACCGGAGCACCGAATCGTCGAGCTCGACTGGCATCAAAGCGCCCGGGTCGACGAGCTGACCGTGACTTGCGTTCCGGCGCGCCACTTTTCGGGTCGCTTCCTGGACCGCAATACGACGCTGTGGGCGTCGTGGGCGTTCGCTGGCCCGAACCACCGCGCGTACTTCGGCGGCGACACCGGCTACACGAAGAGCTTCGCTCACATCGGCGCCGACCACGGACCGTTCGACCTGACCCTGCTGCCCATCGGCGCCTACAACACCGCATGGCCGGACGTCCACATGAACCCGGAGGAGGCGGTCCGGGCGCACCGGGACCTCACCGACAAAGGGCTGCTCGTGCCGATCCATTGGGGCACCTTCCGGCTGGCCCCCCACCCGTGGGCCGAGCCGGTCGAACGCCTGCTCGCCGCCGCCGCACCCGAGCGGGTCGACGTGGCGGTTCCCGCCCCCGGCCAACGCATCGATCCCGCGGCGCCGCTCAAATCGAACGCCTGGTGGCGGCTCTGATTCGGGGTGCAGGCAACCTCGCCGCGCTGAGTTGAATTGCGCGGCTCCTTCTCGCGCCGCACGCGGCGCGCATCGTCGCCGCGCTGAGTTGAATTGCGCGGCTCCTTCTCGCGCCGCACGCGGCGCGCATCGTCGCCGCGCTGAGTTGAATTGCGCGGCTCCTTCTCGCGCCGCACGCGGCGCGCATCGTCGCCGCGCTAGGGTTCCGCCATGACGAAACGCGCGGCCGCCGCCGCTGTCACCGTGCTGCTCGGCATGACCGGATGTGGGCCCGCGCAACCGGTATCCAGCCCGCCCGCGCTCTCTGACGCACCGCCCAACGAGGTGTCCGGTGTGGGGATCCCCGCCGGGCGCATCGATCAGGCGGTGGCCAAGCTCGACGGCCTGGTCGGTGACCTGATGAAGAGCACCGGCGTCCCGGGAATGGCGGTGGCCGTTGTCCACGGTGGAAAGGTGCTGTACGCCAAGGGTTTCGGCATCAAGGACGCGAGCAAAGGGCAGGGACAGGACAACAAGGTGGACGCCGACACCGTCTTCCAGCTGGCGTCGGTGTCCAAATCGGTCGGCTCGACGGTGGTCGCGCATGAAGTGAGCGACGGCGCCGTCGCATGGGACACCCCGGTGGCGGCCAAGTTGCCGTGGCTGACGCTGAGCGATCCGTACGTCACCAGCCACGTGACCCTCGGAGACCTGTATTCGCATCGTTCCGGGCTGCCCGACCACGCCGGTGACAAGCTTGAAGACCTGGGCTACGACCGTCGGCAGACCCTCGAACGGCTGAAGTACCTGCCGCTCGCCCCCTTTCGGATCAGCTACGCCTACCCCAACTATGGCGTGACCGCCGCCGCCGAGGCGGTGGCCGCCGCGGCGGGCAAGTCGTGGGAGGACCTGTCTGACGAGGCGCTCTACCGCCCCCTGGGCATGGCGTCGACCAGTTCGCGCTTCGCCGATTTCATCGCACGGCCCAACCACGCGGTCAACCACATCAAGATCGCGGGCAGGTGGGAGGCCCGGTTTCAGCGGGACCCGGACCCGCAGTCGCCTGCCGGCGGGGTGAGCTCCTCGGTCAACGACATGGCCCGCTGGCTGATGATGTTGCTGGGCAACGGAACATACGACGGCCGGCGGATCACCTCACCGGAAGCCCTGCTGGCCGCCACCAGCCCGCAGATCGTTTCGGCGCCCGCGAAAGCGCCCAACGCGCGCTCGGGGTTCTACGGATACGGCTTCAACGCGTCGGTCGATTCCTCGGGGCGCACCCAATACAGCCACTCCGGCGCCTTCGACCTGGGCGCCGCAACGAACTTCGTGGTCATGCCCGCGGAGAACCTGGGCATCATCGCGCTGACGAACGGCGCGCCCTACGGCATCCCGGAAACGCTCACCGCCGAATTCATGGATCTCGTCGTGTACGGCCAGATCCGCGAGGATTGGGCGGCCCTGTACCAGAAGGCGATCGGCTGGCTCAACAATCCCGAGGGCTCGCTGGTCGGCAAGCAGCCGCCGGCCCGGCCCGCCCCGCCCAGGCCGCTCGTCGACTATGCCGGGGTCTATGGGAACGATTACTGGGGACCCGCCGTGGTGACCGAACACGACGGCGCGCTGCAGCTGGCGATGGGTCCGAAGAACCGGACGGTCGCCCTGACGCACTGGGACGGCGACACCTTCACCTTTGCCCTGACCGACGAAAACGCGCCGCCGGGAACGGTTTCCAAGGCAACATTTGCGGGGCCGACACTGAACCTTGAGTACTACGACTCCGACAAGCTGGGAACGTTCACCCGATGATCGCGGGCCTGACCGATGCCGAGGTCGCGCAGCGGGTCACTGAAGGCAAGAGCAACGCCGTCCGGGAGCGTGCCACCCGCAGCATTCCGGACATCGTGCGGGCCAACGTCTTCACCCGCATCAACGCGATCCTGGGGGTGTTGCTGCTGATCGTGGTGGCGACCGGCTCGCTGATCAACGGCATGTTCGGCCTGCTGATCGTGGCCAACAGCGTCGTCGGCATGGTCCAGGAGATCCGGGCCAAAAAGACGCTGGACGCGCTAGCCATCGTCGGACAGGCAAAGCCTCTGGTGCGCAGGCAATCCGGGACCCGCACCTTGCTGCCCGCCGAGGTGGTGCTCGACGACATCATCGAACTCGGACCGGGCGACCAGGTGGTCGTCGACGGTCAGGTCCTCGAAGAGGCCAACCTGGAGGTCGACGAGTCGTTGCTGACCGGCGAGGCCGACCCCATCACCAAGGCCGTCGGCGACGCGGTGATGTCGGGCAGCTTCGTCGTCGCCGGCACGGGCGCCTACCGTGCCACGAAGGTGGGACCGGAGGCCTATGCCGCCAGGCTCGCCGAGGAGGCCAGCAAGTTCACGCTGGTCAAATCCGAACTGCGCAACGGCATCAACCGGATCCTGCAGTTCATCACCTACCTGCTGGTGCCGGCCGGACTGCTGACGATCTACACGCAGTTGTTCACCACCCACGTGGGCTGGCGGCAGTCCGTGCTGCGGGCGGTGGGTGCGCTGGTGCCGATGGTGCCCGAGGGCCTGGTGCTGTTGACGTCGGTCGCCTTCGCCGTCGGGGTTATCCGGCTCGGCCAGCGCCGGTGCCTGGTGCAGGAGCTGCCCGCCATCGAGGGACTCGCGCGGGTCGACGTGGTCTGCGCGGACAAGACGGGCACGCTCACCGAGAACGGCATGCGCGTCGCGGGCGTCGAGGAACTCGAAGCGGCACGGCGGCACAGCGTCGACGACGCGCTGGCGGCACTGGCCGCCGCCGACCCGCGCCCCAACGCGAGCATGCAGGCGATCGCCGAGACTTATCGCCGGCCGCCGGATTGGATCGCCACGGCGACCGCGCCGTTCAAGTCGGCCACCAAGTGGAGCGGGGTGTCCTACTCCGGCCACGGCAACTGGGTGATCGGGGCGCCGGATGTGCTGCTCGACCCGGCGTCGGCCGCGGCCGAACGCGCCGAGCGGATCGGCGCGCAAGGTCTGCGGGTGCTGCTCGTGGGCACCGGCGACGTGGCCGTCAACCACCCGGACGCCCCGGGCCGCGTCACCCCCGTCGCGCTGGTGGTCCTCGAGCAAAGGGTGCGTCCTGACGCCGCGGAAACGCTGGATTACTTTGCCGAACAAGGGGTTTCCGTCAAGGTGATCTCCGGCGACAACGCGGTGTCCGTCGCGGCCGTCGCCGACCAACTCGGGCTGCGCGGTGAAACCATGGACGCGCGCCGGCTACCGTCCGGGCCCGCGCAACTGGCCGACGCGCTGGACACGCACACCACCTTCGGGCGCGTGCGGCCCGACCAGAAGCGGGCGATGGTGCACGCCCTGCAATCGCATGGGCACACCGTCGCGATGACCGGCGACGGCGTCAACGACGTGCTGGCCCTCAAGGATGCCGACATCGGCGTCGCGATGGGAGCCGGCAGCCCGGCATCGCGCGCCGTCGCGCAGATCGTGTTGCTGGACAACCGGTTTGCCACCCTGCCGTATGTCGTCGGCGAGGGCCGGCGGGTGATCGGCAATATCGAGCGGGTGGCCAACCTGTTCTTGACCAAGACCGTCTACTCGGTCCTGCTGGCGCTGCTGGTGGGCATCGAATGCCTGTTCGCCGGGCCGCTCAAGGCCGACCCCCTGCTGTACCCGTTCCAGCCCATCCACGTCACCATCGCCGCGTGGTTCACCATCGGAATCCCGGCGTTCATCCTGTCGCTGGCCCCCAACAACGAACGCGCCAATCCCGGGTTCGTGCGGCGGGTGCTCACTTCGGCGTTGCCGTCCGGGCTGATCGTCGGCGCCGCGACGTTCGCCTCCTACCTGGTGGCCTATCACGGCCGGCACGCGACGTTTCAGGAACAGGAGCAGGCGTCGACCGCGGCCCTGATCACGCTGCTGATGACGGCGCTGTGGGTGCTCGCGGTGGTGGCGCGGCCCTACCAGTGGTGGCGGGTCGCGCTGGTCATCGGCTCCGGCCTGGCCTACGTGGTGATCTTCAGCCTCCCGCTGGCCCGCAAGGCGTTCCTGCTCGATCCCTCCAATGTCGTGGTGACGTCGACAGCCGCGGGGATCGGCGTGCTGGGCGCCGCCGCCGTCGAGGCGATGTGGTGGATGCGGGCCCGGATCCTGGGCGTGCACCCGCGGTTGTGGCGCTGACCGCCCGATCGCCCGCGTGTGCGGTTCCACCGGGCAAGTAGGATTTCGGCGGGGAAAGGACGGGTACATGGGATTCCTGGACAAGGCCAAAGAGCTGTTGTCGCAGAACGCCGACAAGGTCGAGACGGCGATCGACAAGGCCGGCGAATTCGTCGACGACAAGACGCAGGGCAAGTACTCCGACACCATCCACAAAGTGCAAGAAGAGGCCAAGAAGGCGGCCGAACAAGCGGCAAAAGGCGACAACCAGAACTGAGCTCATGGCGAAACTCTCCGGATCCATTGACGTCCCGCTGCCACCCGAGGTGGCCTGGAAGCATGCCTCGGATCTGTCCCGGTATAAGGACTGGCTCACCATTCACCGGGTGTGGCGCAGCACACTGCCCGACGACATCGACAAGGGCACGGTCGTGGAGTCGATCGTCGAAGTCAAGGGCATGTACAACCGGATCAGGTGGACGGTCGTTCGGTACAAGCCACCGGAGGGCATGACGCTCAACGGCGACGGCGTCGGTGGCGTCAAGGTCAAACTCATGGCCAAAGTTCAGCCCGCCGAGGAGGGCTCCGTCGTCAGCTTCGACGTCCACCTCGGTGGCCCGGCACTGTTCGGGCCGATCGGCATGATCGTCGCCGCCGCGCTGCGGGGCGACATCGACACGTCGCTGCAGAACTTCGTCACGGTGTTCACTCGGCCCGACCCCGGCATGAACGGTTCCGGCGGCGGCCACCGCTGACCGAGCAGCGCCACGCTAGCGTGACGCCCACGGGGCCGGTCCCCGGTCGGCTAATCTCGCTGACATGACTCGCCGGCTGCGCCCTGGTTGGCTGGTGGCGCTTTTCGCGCTGGTGATCTCGGCCAGCGCGTGGCTGCCCTGGCTGACGACGGCGGTCAACGGCGGGGGCTGGGCCAGCGGCATCGGGGGCGCTCACGGCAACTTGGAACTTCCGCGGGGGTTCGGCGCCGGCCAGCTCATCGTGCTGTTGTCCTCGGCGCTGCTGGTGACCGGGGCGATGGTGGGTCGCGGCCTGGCGGTGCGGCTCGCTTCGGTTGCGGCGCTGGTGATTTCCTTGCTCATCGTCGCCCTGACGGTGTGGTACTACAAGCTCAACGTCAATCCGCCGGTGTCGGCCCAATACGGCCTCTACGTCGCCGCGATCGCGGCGGTCTGTGCGGTGGTGTGTTCGATCGCCGCCGTCGTCGCGGCGCTGGCTTCCGGTCGGTCCGGTCGCTGAGGTCTCTACGGCGACGGGAACTCGTGTGTCCCCGACGCGGAGCTGTCGGCGGGCTCGTTGACGCCGAACACGAACGGGGCGAACACGATTTCGCGGCCGTCGGGGTCGCGGTAGGTGATCGCGCCCGTCGCCTCCCAGTACGGATGCTGTTCGACCGGTTCGATGCCCGCCGCTTGCAGGCGGACGATCGCCGCCTGCTGCGCCTGCCGGTCGGGGAAGTACAGGCACAGCTGTTCGTGGGGGTCCACCGCGACGGGCTCGACGGATTCCACGATCTCCAGGGTCAGGTTCCAGCTGGGCAGGCCGAAGATCGCGCCGTTGCTGCCGTAGCTGTCGCCGAACGTCTCGTAGAGCGGCAACCCCACCAGCTCGCGGTAAAACCGCACCGCCTCTTGGAAGTTCGACGACCGGCGCGCGAAGCGAATGCCGCCGATCGACGCCAGCTGCATCGGCCAGTGCGTGGTCCGGCGGGGCTTGTGGACGTCCATCACAGCCCGACCGCGGTCGCCGCCGACTCCGCGGTGTCCCAGCGCCGGAGCTGCTCGCCGGGCGCCCACGTCGCATGGGTGCCGCTGGAAATGCGCTCCGGCAGTTGAATTCTGCATACCGGGCCGTCGGCCACGCGCGCGGCGTCGAGAACCACGCAATACGAGGCGTCGGTATTCATGTCGGTGGTCAAGGTGATCAGGTAGCCGTCGTCCTCGCCGGTGGCACCGCGCCGCGGCGCCATCGCCGTCTCGCTGCCGTAGACGCCGTCGCCGAAGGAGAATTCCTGTTGGCTACCGGTGCGCAGATCGTGTTTGACCAGCCCGTCGAAAAGGAACCAGCCCGGTTTGCCCGTGGCGGCATAGGCGTAGCGGTAGTCGCTTGCGGCGTAGTCGGGGTTGATGGTCCCGAACTCGGTGACCGACTCCGACAGCCGCTCCTCGCGCACGGCGCCGGTGGCCAGGTTGAAACGCCACCGGTGCAGCCGGGATTGCAGCCGATCCAGCGCCAGGAACCGGAACAGCTTGTCCCACTTGGTGCCACCGTGGTCAATCGGCGAAGGGTCGCCCTCGAAGAAGCCGTCGAGCACGATCTCGTCACCGTCCTCGTAGGCGTTGACGAAGTGCAACACGAACGTGGGGTCCGCCTCGAACCATCGGATGTCCCCGGTTCCGCCGCGGCGGGGCAGGACCGCGAAACGCGACGGCAGGTCGGGGTGAAAGCCCGGCAGGTGCACGTCCTGCTCGAGCAGGACGGGGTCCCAGAACAACGGAAAGTCGTTGAGAATCACATAGTTCTCGGTGAATGCCATGTCGTGCGGCAGCCGCGGCCCGGGCAGGGGGATGTCGACGTAGTGGACGAGCTCGCCGTTCTCGTCGACCACGCCGTAGCGCATGTACGGGTCGCGCTTGCTGTAATTGAAGAACAGCAGTTCACCGGTTCTGCTGTCCACCTTCGGGTGCGCGGACACACCCCACTCGGTGGGGAAGCGCCCGTTCCAGGTCTCCTTGCCCAGGGTTTCACCCGACCACGGATTGACGCGGTAGAGGTCGCCGCACTGGTAGAAGCTGGTCAGCGCGACGCCCCGGTGCACGATGACGTCGGTGCTCGACGCGTCCTTCATCAGGGTGCGAGCGCCCCAGCCGTCCTTGCGCTTGGCCAACTGCACGGGCTCGGCCAGCCCCGGCCAGAGTGGCTCACCGGCCTCGTTCTCCGCCAGGAAGCCGTCGGTGCGCACAAAGCGGTTGCGATAGAAGGCTTTTCCATCGCGGAATCCGACGATGTGCAGCATGCCGTCGCCGTCGAAGGGGTGATACGTCTTCAGGGCGGGGTGCAGCGGATTTTCGGTGTTCCGCAGGTAGATGCCATCCAGGTCGTGCGGGATCTGCCCTTCCACGGCGGTGAGGTCGTCGGCGTTCCACTCGGTGGTCTGGGGACGCCACGGCCCGGTGCGGTAGGGGTGGTCGTCGTCTTCGGGCAGTGTGGACAAGAACTTGCCGACGAGCTCAACGTCCATGTCGCGCGCCTTCCGCCGTGGCGACAACGAAACTCACGGTGGTGGCGGTGCTGCCGCCGAAATTGAGGGTGCCGAACGTCCTCGCCCCGTCGACCTGATACTCGCCGGCCGCGCCACTGACCTGTTTGGCCGCGTCGAGCAGCATGCGCACGCCGGAGGCCCCGACCGGGTGGCCGCCGCCGATGAGGCCGCCGCTGGGATTGATGGGGAGCCGGCCGCCGAGCTCGATCTCGCCGTTTTCGATGGCCTTCCAGGACTCACCGGGGCCGGTCAACCCGATGTGGTCGATGGCCAGGTACTCGCTGGGCGTGAAACAGTCGTGCACCTCGTAGCCGTCGACGTGGTCGAGCGTCAGCCGGGCGCGCCGCAACGCATCGTGCACCGCGGCCCGCACGTGCGGAAGGATGTAGGGGTCGTCCGCGGCTCGGTCCAGCTTCTGCCGCAGGCCCAGCCCCACCGTCCGGTGCCCCCAACCCTCGATGCGGCCGATCGGGCGCGCATCCGGGTGATCGCGCAGATAGGCATCCCCGACCAACACCAATCCTGCGGCACCGTCGGTCATTTGGCTGCAGTCAAAGCGCCGCAACCGGCCCTCGGTGACGGGGTTGGTGGTGTCGTCGTCCGTGATGGGGTCCGGGACCGTCCATGCCCGGGTCTGAGCGTTGGGGTTACGCCGGGCGTTCGCGAAGTTCAGCTGCGCAATGGCGCGCAGATGTGCGTCGTCCAAGCCGTAGCGTCGGTCGTATTCGTCGGCGACCGTGGCGAACATCGACGGCCACACGTACCGCGCGTCGGCCCCCTCGTGACCCGTCCACGCTGCCGCTCCCAGGTGTTGCGCCGCGGTGTCACCGGGCACGGTCTTCTCGAGCTCGATGCCCACCACCAGCGCGGTGTCATAGGCACCGGACCGCAGATCGGCCATCGCGGACAGGGCGGCGACGCTGCCCGACGCGCACGCGGCCTCGTGCCGGGAGGCCGGGGTGTCCCAGAGATCGGGGCAGACCGTCGCGGGCATCGCCCCGAGGTGACCCTGGCGGGCGAACATCTCACCGAAGGCGTTCGCCACGTGGACCACTTCGATGTCGGCGGCGTTGATCTTGGCCGAGGCCAGCGTGGCCTCGACGATCTCGGCGGTCAGGGCGGCGAAGTCGCGGCCCTCTCTGGTGAGGTTGCGGGCGAAATCGGTTTGGCGGCCGCCCAGGATCCAGATGCCGGCTGAGCCATCCATACGCCGCAGGCTACTCCTGGACGGCCTCGTCGTTGGGTCGTATCCGCGAGCGGGTCATGGTTAAGGAGGGCCCGCAAAATGAGGGCGGCCCCGTCGGCTCTCGGGCTGAACCGACGGGACCTAGGCGAACGCGAAGGCCGGCCGACGCGTGCGCCTCTCATGGAACATTGCCCCGTACCGCGGCGGACAAACATGCGGGTTACGCGTGACGGCGTCGCACACGGGTTCAGATGGCGCCCTCGACGAGCTCGCTGCCGTCCGATCGGAGCGCCGCATCGGTCCGTTGTCTGCGGGCGTCGGCGGAGTCGAGGGCGGCCAAGTCGATGCCCTTGGTCTCGGCGGCGGCGAGGACGGCCAGGGCGCTCACCGCGGCGGTTGCGGCCAGGTACCACGCGATGGGCACCGCGGACCGGTAGGTCTCGAGCAGGCGAACCGCGATGATCGGCGCCAGCGAACCGGCCAAGATCGAGGTGACCTGGTAACCGAGGGAAACCCCCGAATACCGCATGCGGGTGGGGAACATCTCGGCCATGGCCGCCGGCTGGACCGCGTACATCAGGCCGTGAAAGACCAGACCGATGACGATCGCCGACATGATGACGGCGTTGCGTCCGCTGTTCATCATCGGGAACGCGAAGAAGCCCCAGGTGCACGCGCAGAGCGCGCCGATGAAATAGATTGGCCGCCTGCCCAATCGATCGCTGAGGCTGCCGGCCAGCGGGATGACGGCGAAGTGGACGGCGTGCGCGGCCAGCAGCCACCACAGGATCGTCTTGGTGTCGGCGTGCACGTGGACCTTCAGATAGGTGATGGAGAAGGTGACGACGAGGTAGTACATGGTGTTCTCGCCGAGGCGCATGCCCATGGCGGTGAAAACGCCACGCGGATAGCGCTTTAGCACCTCGATAACTCCGAGGCGGCTGGCGTTGATGCGGTCGTCCTGACGCTGCGCTTCGTAGAAGATCGGCGCGTCGGTCACCTTGGTGCGGATGTAGTAACCGATCAGGACCACGACCGCGGACAGCCAGAACCCCACGCGCCAGCCCCAGCCCAGGAACGCCGCATCCGAGAGCGTCGAGGTGAGCACCAGCAGCACCACGGTGGCGAGCATGTTCCCGCCGGGGACGCCGGCCTGCGGCCAGCTGGCCCAGAACCCGCGGTGGGACTTCGGGCTGTGCTCGGCGACCAGCAGGATCGCCCCGCCCCACTCGCCGCCGACGGCGAAGCCCTGCAGGAAGCGCAGCACCACCAGCAACGCCGGGGCCCAGTAGCCGATCTGGGCGAAGGTGGGCAGGCAGCCCATCGCGAACGTGGAGACGCCGACCAGCAGCAGGCTGAGCTGCAGCAGTTTTTTTCGGCCGTACCGGTCGCCGAACTGGCCGAAGACGATGCCGCCGAGGGGGCGGGCGGCGAAGCCCACCGCATAGGTCACGAAGGCGGCCAGGATCGCGTCGAGCTCGTTGCCGCCCCGGGGGAAGAACACTTTGCTGAAGACCAGGGTGGCGGCGGTGCCGTAGAGGAAGAATTCGTACCATTCCACCACCGTGCCCGCCATGGACGCGGCGACCACGCGGCGAAGATACGCTGGGCTTTGGATCAGCTTGCCGCGCAGATCATTACGCACAGTCATCGGTCGCCCTCCTTGGCGGGCCGCGCACCCGGGCAGCCGGGCCGTGTTTGCCGGGGTTGGCCGCAGCGCTAGCCGACGGCGATGACGGGTGTGCTGGCGGATGGGAGCGTACCTGGCCCCAGGGGCCCATCGCACGGTGTTCGGCGAGATGCTCCGTGGCGGTCAGGCACGCGCCTGCGCGGTCACTGCGATCGGGCGGGTGATGACCGGGGGCGGGCTGCGTTGCGACACGGTCACGGATGCGTACCTATCGTCGCATCACTAGTCACAACTGCCGCGCTGATCACTATCGTCACATGAGCCAACTGCGGACGTCAATGCGGTGTCCCGCCGCTCGAAAGGTGTTACATGTCGGCGATTCTTCGAAGTGTGTCGCTATCGATGGCGTCGGCGGCCGCTGTCGGACTCGTCTACGTGGTCGGTCCCGCACCGTCGGCCAATGCCACCCCATGCGGCGCGCCGGAAGCGAACGTCGACCCACCCGCCGCGCCGCCGGCGATGCCCGCGCCCCAGCCGGTCGTCCAGCCGCCCACCGGGCGCAGACCCAGCCACGCCAACGACCAGGCGCCGCTGCCCAAACTGGGCCCGCTGATCTCGTCGTTCCTCAAGCCGGCGATCCCTCGGCAGGTCGCCCCGATGAGGCCGCAGGCGGAGGTGTTACCGCCCGGTCCCAATCCGCCGGCCCCCGGCCTCGCACAGCCGCCGAACGCCGGTCAGTTGCAGCCGAACGCGGCCCCGGTCCCGCCGCCGCAACCCGCGCCGGCGCCGCCCCCCTCGATCGCGGGGGCGCCGACGTCGCTGGTCGACTGGGTGACCGGGCCCGACGGCCCGAACAAGACTCTGCAGCGGTTCAGCATCTCCGGTACCGACCTCGGAATCGCCTGGGACAACGGGGATCCGGCGAACCGCCAGGTGCTGATGGCCTTCGGTGACACCTTCGGCTACTGCAAGGTCAAGGGCCAGCAGTGGCGCTACAACACACTCTTCCGCAGCTCGGACCATGATCTGTCGCACGGCATCCACATCGCCGAAGGCGTCCCCAACGACCGGTACTCGGGTTCACCGGTGTGGGCGCCGAGCCTGTCCAAGCAGGTCGTCAACACCATCCACAAGGCTGCCCACGAGACCGGGATCATTCCCACCGCCGGCATCGCCATCGGCCGGACGCAGTACATGAGCTACATGTCCATCCGGCAGTGGGGCCGCGACGGCGAATGGAGCACGAACTACTCGGCGATCGCGCGGTCCAACGACAACGGCCAGAACTGGGGGATCTTTCCCACCTCGATCCGGACCGCGTCGGCGGACGCCATCCCGGGAGCCGGGTTCACCCCCGGTAACGAGAACTTCCAGATGGGTGCGTTCATGAAGGGCAACGACGGTTACCTTTACCAGTTCGGGACCCCATCGGGACGCGGTGGCGCGGCCTTCCTGTCGCGCGTGCCCCCGGGTCAGCTGCCGGACCTCACCAAGTACCAGTACTGGAACGGCGACGAGGGCGGCCGCTGGGTCCCGAACAATCCGGGTGCGGCCACACCGATTTTCCCGGGGCCGGTGGGCGAGATGTCGGCCCAGTACAACAACTACCTCAAGCAGTATCTGGTGCTTTACACCAACGGCGGCAGCAACGACGTGGTGGCACGCACCGCCCCGACCCCGCAGGGGCCGTGGAGCCCGGAGCAACCGCTGGTGTCGTCGTTCTCGATGCCGGGTGGCATCTACGCGCCGATGATCCACCCGTGGTCGTCGGGGCGCGACCTGTACTTCAACCTGTCGCTGTGGTCGGCGTACGACGTGATGCTGATGCACACCGTCTTGCCCTAATCGTGATCGTGTCGCACCCCCAATAGTCGGTATACGTGTCGCACCCTGAATAGAGCGGGGGCCTAGCGAGAGAGGAGATCGCCGATGATCACCTTCGACAACCCGGCCACGTCGACCGCCAGCAAGCCGCGGCGGCCAGACATCGAGGTCCGTATCGAGGGCGTGCACCGCAGGGGCGGCGCCGTTCGGTTGGGCATTGTGCTCGACGGTCGGATGGCAACCTAACCCCACGGGTCGGCCGCCGGCCGCATTGGCCGGGGCAAGATGTAACGCGTGAGTTGGGCCAAGCGCGAGGCGAAGGCGCTCGCGGATACGACACTGACGGGCGACGCGTTGCTCGCCGAGCTCGAAGACTATGTCCGCGTGCACAATCCGGGACTGACGGACGTTCGGCTCGAGCGGGCGACCGCGACCGAGGAGTACGACAACAGCGTGGAGCCGCATCGACGGTGGTATGTGGTCACCTACCTGGCCGACGATGGCGAGGGTTATGGGATCAAGCCATGAGCTGTCGCCGTGAGTGGCGCCCACTTTGACCGTCATGCGTCGCCTGTTACCGGCCAGGATCGGCGAAAAGATCGGCGCTGATCTTGGCCAGCGCCGCGCGCACCATCGTGGAACGGCGGGAGGGCATGCGGTCGGGGATATCGCCGGCGCGACAGGTCCCGGCTTGGCTCGAAGTAGTGCGGACGTCAGCGGCGTTTCGGTGAGGCCCCTGGGTGTGAGGGTGGTGGTTGGTCGCAATCGGTGCATATGGGTTGGGCATGGATGTTGCTGGCCAATCGGCGTTTGTGCTGCACCAGATAGCAATGGGCACAAGTAGATTCATCGACTTGTTGAGGGAGAACCTGGGTTTGGAGTGCGTCACGGGAGAGGTCGGCGCCCGGCAGCTCGAGGGTTCGGCGGTGTCGATGTCCTCGCTGAAAAGCGAATCCTGGCAGCTTCGCGTGCGAGGCGCAGCACGCCGAGTGAATCCTTTTCTGGGTCTTCAGGGTTGGAGCGTGGTTGGTCGTAGTCGGTTGCCATGGAGATTCGCCTTCAGAAGAAGTGAGAACTGAATGCGTCTGAGCTCATTCTTGGCTGGGGTGGAACCGCCCGGCGAGGTAATCGGCCCGGCAGGCGTTGCGCGCGAGCTTGCCGCTTGTGGTGCGGGGAATCGCACCAGCGGCTACGAGTTTGATGTCGGCGACACGGATGTGATGCTGTCGTGCGATCGCGGCGCGCACAGCGTTGAGGATCGGGGCAGGGTCCGCGCGCCCGGCACCGGCTGCGCGTTCGGCCACGATGACGACCTGTTCTCCGGTGCGGTCATCGGACGATTCAATCGCCTCGCGGGGAACGGAGAACGCGGCGACGTACCCGCTGCGGATGGCGGCCGAGGCGTCGCTGACCGTGGTTTCGATGTCGTGGGGGTAGTGGTTGCGGCCGTCGATGATGATGAGGTCTTTGATCCGCCCGGTGAGATACAGTTCGCCGTCGATGTAAACGCCGAGGTCTCCGGTTGCCAGCCAGTATCCGTTGTCGGGGGCCCCCTCGGCGTGGCTGCCGTGTTGGAGTCGCGATTGCAGCTTATTGGCGAATACGCGCTGTGTTTCATCTGCGCGGCCGAAGTACCCGCGGCCAATATTATTACCGTGCAACCAGATTTGCCCGATCATGCGGTCGGGAACTTCGGCCCCGTCGGTGTCGGTAATCACCGCCCACTGATTGGGGATCGGTTGGCCACACGAGACGTGGGAGACGGCGCCTGGGCTTGTCGCGGCGACGGGAATCGCCCGGCCGGCGCCGAGCTGCTCACGATCCAAACAGATTGCACTCGCCTTGGCGTCTTGGGCGATGCTGGCCACCGAGAGGGTTGCTTCCGCCATTCCGTAGGACGGCTTGATCGCCGCGGCCGGCAGACCGTAGGGGGCGAAGGCGTTGGTGAATTTGTCGATGGCCGACATCGTCACCGGCTCGGATCCGTTGAGCAGGCAGACGACGTTGCTCAGGTCGAGGGTCTCGCCTTGTGGGGGGAGACCACGTTCGGCGGTCAGTTCGAAGGCGAAGTTCGGAGCGGCCGCAAACGTCCGCCCGTACCGGGCCTCAGCGCCCAGCTGCTTGATCCATCGGTAGGGCCGCCGGAGGAAGGCCATGGGGTCCATCAGCGTGATGGACTCTCCGAACAGTGCGGGGAACATGATCATTATCAGACCCATGTCGTGATACAGGGGCAGCCAGCTCACGCTACGGATTTTGAGGTCAAGTCCGCCCGCGAGGATCATCTGTATGACGTTGGTGCACACGGCGCGGTGGGTGATCTCCACCCCGGCCGGCGTGCGCGTCGACCCTGATGTGTATTGCAGATACGCCACATCATCGCTGTCACGGGTCACGTCGAAAAATGTCGCGCCCAGTGATTCTGGGACTGCATCGACGGCGATCAATCGCGGACGTGCTTGTGGTGGCAGCGTCCTGATAAACGTGCGGATCGGCTCGGCGGCCGCGGTGGTGGTCAACACTGCGGCGGGTCGAGCGTCTGCCAGCACTGCCGCTAACCGCTGGGCGTGTCCGGACAGAGTCGGCGCGAAAAGTGGGACCGCGACGTTGCCGGCGTGGATTGCGGCGAAGAAGGCAGCAACGTAGTGCAAACCTTGCGGTGCAACGATCGCCACCCGGTCACCGGGCGAGGTGACGTGTTGCAACCGGGCGCCAATCGCGCGCACTTGTGACCATAGATCGTTCCAACTCAGGTCGACGGCGAGGCCGTCGCGCACCCTGGCGTAGTCGATGAAGCGATAGGAACGCTGGTCGCCGAAAGCCGCCCGGTTGCGGTCGAGGAATGAAGTCAGGGTCACGCCCTCGGGCAGCACAATAGTGCCATCGGCAAGAACATATTCCGCGAGATCGCCAACTTCACTGCCAATGCCGTTGCGCACCAATGGATCGTCGACCACGACGAGCAGAATATAGCTGCGCTAAGGATCTGCACTCTCTCGGAGAGCAGTGAAAACCATCACACCCACTGCCGCGCGGCGTTTGTGACAGCACGCGTCTTCGGTTGGTGGACCCAGCACTGGTGGAGGGTGGCGGATATGCGGGGCGCGATCTGGTTGGAATCGATTTCCCGTCACGTCCGAACTGATTGAGTGAACTTTGCGCTGCTGCAGGCGATTCTGACAAATGTTCTTATTGGTGCCGAGCGGATGTGAGGGCCGACCCACGAGGCCGATCGGATTGAGCCGATGAAAGCCGCGCGGCGCTATTGCGCCACTTGCTACCGGGGCCCAGTTTGGCAGTGCGCCGATAGCGCAGCGGTGAAGATCTTGACGATATCCTGCAACATATCCCGCAGGTCGTCGTCGGTGATGCCGCGCAGGCGCGAGTCGGCCGCACATCCATAGATTCCGGCGGTGAGCATTGTCATGGCCACCAGATCGGAGTCGGTTCTTCGAGCGCCGAGCAGCAGATCGGTGAAGCTGTCGACAATGTGGTGGAGATCTGGGTGGGTGTTGATCAGCTCGGTCATGACCGGATCGCCGTAGACGACGTTGGCCACTTGGCGGTGTCGGATGACAAGGTCGACGACACCGCTCAGGGCGACATCGCGGCGCGCTTGCGGCGTGGGGAGCATGTCGGCGATGCGCTGAATGTGTGCGAGGTCATCGAATATCGGCTCGGCGACTGCAAGAACGATGTCGTCCTTGGACTGGAATTGGTAGTAGACCGAGGCTTTGGTAACGCCGAGCCGCGCCGCGATCATTTGGATGGAAGTGCCGCGAATGCCATGTTGGGCGAACAGCTCAAGGGCCGCGTCAAGCACGCGCTCGCGCGCGAAACCGCGAGCAGCCACTGGTTTGGCCATTCCGAACGCCTCCTTTCGTGCAGGTTACCCCCAGAACGCATGGTGACTTGGACCACCCTGACGGCGGCGACGTTGTCCCGCTCACATACTCTACCCTGCGGTTGATTGAACTCAAACGACCGTATAGGTTCAGACTGCCGACCGGCTGTTGCTGAGGGAGGCATGCGGCCGTAGGGAGGGGTTGAATTGAAAGTGCTCCAACGTGTTTGGCTGCCGTTGACGATGGTGGTGGTCATCGCCCTCGGTGGTGTGGCCGTCAGCCGGATCCGGAGCATCTTCGGCTCGGACCCGGTGCTGGTGGCGCCGATGAACTTCGCCGGAGACGCCAAGCGATTCAACCCAAAGGTGGTGCGTTACGAGGTCTCCGGTCCCGCCGGTGCGGTCGTCGACATCAACTACACCGACCTCAAAGCGCTTCCGCAGCGGGTGAGTAACGTCGCCCTGCCCTGGTCGTTGACCCTGTCCACAACAGATCCATCGGTCTCCGCGACGCTGGTCGCGCAAGGTGATGCCGACTCCCTCGGCTGTCGCGTCTATGTCGATGACCAACTGCGCGCTGAGCGCGTAGTCGACGGGTACAACGCCCAGACGTACTGCATCGTGAAGTCGGCATGAGCGCGCCGGTGTCGGAGGCGGTGACCGAGGAGCTCCGGGTGCCGGTCCACCCTCGCGCGCATTTCGGGGGCATCGCGCTGGTGATGCGCAAGCTCTCGGTGCCGATCATCGTTGCCTGGATTGGGTTGGCCGTCTTCCTGAACGTCTCGACTCCGCAGCTCGAGAAGGTCGGTGAGTTGCGCTCGGTGTCGATGAGCCCGAAGGGCGCGCCCGCGGCTGTGGCGATGCAACGGATCGGGCGGGTGTTCGAGGAATACAGTTCCGACAGCTCGGCGATGATCGTGCTCGAAGGTAAGGACCGGCTGGGTCCGCGGGCGCGTGAGTATTACGGGAAACTGGTCGCCGCCCTGCGCGCCGACACCGCGCACGTCGAGCACGTCCAGGATTTCTGGAGCGACCCGCTGACCGCCTCGGGCGTGCAAAGCGGCGACGGAAAGGCCGCGTACGCGCAGATCAACCTGGTTGGCAACCAGGGCGAGGCCAAGGCCAACGACTCGGTGGCCGCCGTGCACAAGATCATCGACCAGATCCCGGCACCCCCCGGCGTGAAGGCCTATCTCACCGGCGGTGCGGCGTTGGCCGCCGAGCAGCAAGCGATCGGCCACAGCAGCATGAAGTCCGTGGAAAAACTGACCATGGTGGTCATCGTGGTCATGCTGTTGGCGTTCTTCCGCTCCATCATCACGACCCTGCTGATCATGGCAACGCTCGGGATCAGCGTCGCAACCGTCCGCGGGACGATCGCATTCCTGGGCTATCACAACATCATCGGGCTCTCGACATTCGCCACCAGCCTCGTGGTGACGCTGGCCATCGCCATCGCGGTCGATTACGCGGTCTTCCTGATCGGCCGCTATCAGGAGGCGCGCAGCCTCGGGCAGGATCGAGAATCGGCGTACTACACCATGTTCGGCACCACGGCCCACGTCATCGTCGGCTCCGGGCTCACGATTGCGGGGGCCACGTTCTGCCTGAGCTTCACTCGGCTGCCGTACTTCCAGACACTCGGTGTGCCGTTGGCCATTGGCATGCTCGTGATGGTCGCGTTCGCGATGACCTTCGGAGCAGCGTTAGTGGTGGTGGCAAGCAAGTTTGGCCTGCTTGATCCCAAACGTGCTTTGCGCTCGCGCGGCTGGCGCAAGATCGGTGCCGCGGTGGTGCGTTGGCCCGGACCGATTCTGGCTGCCAGCCTGGCGATCTCGCTGATCGGGCTGATCGCTTTGCCCAGCTACAAAACGAGTTATGACGACCGTAAGTTTCTGCCGGCGAGCATCCCGTCGAGCCAGGGCTACGCAGCAGCCGAGCGGCACTTCGCCCCGGCCCGGCTCAACCCGGAGATGCTGATGATCGAGACGGATCACGATCTGCGGAACCCGGCCAACTTTCTGGTGATCAACAAGATCGCCAAGGCGGTGTTCAAGGTGCCCGGGATCGGGCGCGTCCAGACGATCACGCGGCCCGACGGGCAGCCCATCGACCACAGCACGATCCCCTACGCCCTGTCCCAGCAGAGCATGTTGAGCAAGCTCAATGAGCAATACCAAGGTGACCGGACGGCCGACATGCTCAAACAAGCCGCAGTCATGCAGACGAACATCGACACGATGGAGAAGATGCAAGGCATCACGGTCCAGATGGCCGAGACCACCAGCAACATGGTGACCAAGATGAAGGACATGTCCGTCACGCTCGCCCAAGTGCGCGACCAGCTGGCGAATTTCGATGACTTCTTCCGGCCGCTACGCAGCTACCTCTACTGGGAGCGCCACTGCTACGACATCCCGGTCTGCTGGGCGTTGCGTTCGATGTTCGACGCGCTCGACGGCATCGACTCGATGACCGACAGTATCCAGGACTTGATCCCGGACATGGAGCGGCTGAATTCCCTGATGCCGCAGATGGTTGCGTTGATGCCGGCCATGATCAACGCGATGAAATCGGTCAAGCAGATGATGCTGACGATGTACCAGACACAGAAGGGGATGCAGCAGCAGACCGCCGAGATGCAGCAGAATTCCCAGGCGATGGGGGAGGCGTTCGACGCAGCAAAGAACGACGACTCCTTCTATTTGCCGCCGGAAGCCTTCGACAACGCGGACTTCAAGCGTGGCATCAAGCAATTCGTGTCCCCGAACGGGAACGCGGTGCGATTCATCATCGCCCACGAGGGTGATCCGATGTCGCCAGAGGGCATCGAGAAGATCGATGCCATCAAGCAAGCCGCCAAAGAGGCGCTCAAGGGCACACCGCTGGAGGGGGCACGAATCTACCTGGGCGGCACCGCATCGACCTTCAAAGACATGGCCGACGGCACGAAGTACGATCTGATGATCGCGGGTATCGCCGCGCTCGCGCTGATCTTCCTGATCATGCTGATCATCACCCGGGCCATTATTGCGGCGGCGGTGATCGTCGGCGCGGTGGTGATGTCGTTGTGTGCTTCATTCGGCATCTCAGTACTGCTGTGGGAGCACATCATTGGGCTCGAACTGCACTGGATGGTGCTGCCCATGGCGATGATCATCCAGCTTGCCGTAGGCGCTGACTACAACCTGCTGGTGATCTCACGATTGAAGGAGGAAGTCACCGCGGGCGTCCGGACAGGCATTATCCGCACCCTGGGCGGGAGCGGTCCGGTGGTCACCGCCGCCGCGATGCTGTTCGCCTTCACGATGATGACCATGGCGGTCGGCGAGCTGCGGGTGATCGGTCAGGTCGGCACCACCATCGGCCTGGGATTGATCTTCGACACCGTGATAGTCCGGTCGTTCATGACGCCGGCGATCGCTACCCTGCTGGGGCGGTGGTACTGGTGGCCGCAGCGGGTGCGGGTGCGCCCTTTGCCCGCCCCATGGCCCAAAGTCGAACGCTTGCACACGGATTCAGCGTTCGGAGTGACGCCATGAGGTTGTTGGCCGCATTCGTCGCGACGACTCTCACATCGGTGATAGTGGCTGCACCCGCGGCCACCGACCCCGACACCGACTTCGGCAATAAGCTGCGCACCTACGGCATCTATGGGCAGCCGGACCACAACGCCTGGATCGGCAAGACCACCTGTGAGCGGCTGCAACGCGGAATCGACAAGGATGTCTATGCTTCAGCCACATTCGTCGGCAGCAACCTCGCGCATGGCGCCACCACCGGGCAAGCCTGGCAGTTCCTCGCCGCAGCGCTGGGGACTTACTGTCCTGATCAGCTGCGGCGTTTCGATGTGGCTACTCAGTAGGCGGGAGACACCCGCGGCTTTGGCGCGCAAGCTCACTGAATTGGTGGCTTCCCTCGCAAACGCAGTGGCGTTGGCCTCGGCGACCGTGGCGGGCGCCACCGACGACTACCTGATTCGCACCTTATGCCCAGACCACCTGCATCGCAGAGCAACTCCTGGCCACTGCACGCGACGTCGAACCGGTCTACTACGAGCGTTACAGGGTTGACGATGAGAACAACTCACCTGAGGTGCAACCCGGGCCCCGGGGCCACAGCGACAGGTTCTACTCGATGAACTACAACCGCCGGCGGGCCGATTCGGAGCACAAGGCCACCGACGCGTTCACGAGCAGCTCGCGTGAAAGTGGCCGAGTCGGGCGAAGCGATTCTTCAAGAACAAAGGTTTCGCAGCGCATTTCACCGAGACCTGCGACCACTACCCGCCCGACGATATGTCGGTCTGGAATTGGTCAGGCGTCCAGGAGAGTTCAAGCCTGCGCTCCACCCATGTCGACCGACGGGCGTACTGGCCACCGGCCGGGCAGTCTTTAGCAGATTGGGATGCAAACCAGAGGGGTGCTTCAGTGCAAGACGCGTTGATGCGAGCCGGAATCCTGCAGGGCGTTCCTCCCGACGCTGCGGCAGCGTTGGTTGGCGAGCTACAGCAGGTTTCATTCCCGCCGAAATGCACCGTCTTCACACAAGGGGAGCCCGGGGTCGACCTGTACATCGTGCTGGCAGGCAAAGTGACGATCCATCAGACAGCAACCGACGGCCGTGAAACATTGATTACCGTGCTGGGCCCCACCGACATGTTCGGCGAGCTCGCCCTCTTCGATCCCGGCCCGAGAACGTCGACGGTGACGACCTTGACCGACGTGACCGCGCTACGGATGGATCGTCGTGCACTTCGGACCTGGATCGCCGCCTACCCTGACGTCGCACAACAGCTGTTGCGGGTGCTGGCGCGGCGGCTGCGGCGCACCAACGACACGCTGTGCGACTTGATCTTCACCGATGCGCCGGGCCGGGTGGCCAAGCAACTCCTCGACCTGACCAGCCGGTTCGGAACGTCCACCGAAAAGACGCTCAGCGTCCAGCTTGAACTGACCCAGAAAGAACTCGCCCAACTGGTCGGCTCGTCGCGCGAAACGGTCAACAAAGCCCTCTCGGACTTCACCCAACGTGGGTGGATCTATCGAGAAGGCAAGACGCTGGTCATCGTTGACCAGGCGAAACTTGCCCGTCGCACCCGCGTGTGACTACCCCTGGACCGCCTTGAAGTCACGAATTCATCGGTTCTAACCCGCGCCGCCGGGTGTCTAGGCGTATGTGGCCGGCAACACCATACTCAACGCCGATGTCAGCGTCGTCGGGCACAAGAGCATGGCAACCATGGCGCTGGTCTCGATCGGCGTCATCTTGGGGATGCTGCTGCTCGTCTACCGCTCGATCGGCACGACCATCCTATGCCTCGTGGTGATCGGCATCGAACTATTTGCCGCACAAGGTGTTACGGCCACCGCAGGCGACCTGAACATCATCGGCCTGACCCCGTACGCGGTGAGCATGGTGACCATGCTGAGCATCGCGGCGGGCACCGATTACATCATCTTTCTATTGGGTCGCTATCACGAGGCTCGGGCCCTGGGCCAGGATCGAGAAGAAGCCTTCTATACGGCCTATCAGGGCGTGTCGCATGTGATCTTGGGTTCGGGTTTGACCATTGTGGGCGCCTGTGTGTGCCTGACGGCGACCCGGTTGCCGTATTTCCAGACCATGGGTCTGCCGTGCGCGATTGCGCTGTTGGTGATCGTGACCTCGGCGCTGACCCTGGCGCCGGCCGTCCTCGCGGTGGGCTCGCGATTCGGGCTCTTCGACCCGAAAGGCAATCTCTCCACGCGCAATTGGCGCAAGGTCGGGACCGCCGTGGTGCGCTGGCCGCTACCGATCATCGTCGTGACGGTGATGATCGCCATCATCGGTTTCGTCAGCCTGATGACCTACGTGCCCAATTACAACGATCAAAAATTCACACCGCCGAATATGCCCGCCAATGTTGCGTATGCGGCCGCTGATCGGCACTTCTCCCAGGCTCGCATGAATCCCGAAATGTTGATGGTCGAGGCCGACCACGACCTGCGGGACCCGGCGGACATGCTGGTCGTCGACAGGATCGCCAAGAGCGTGTTCCACCTGCGTGGTATCGAGCGGGTGCAGACCATCACCCGGCCGCTGGGGGCGCCGATCGAGCACAGTTCGATCCCGTTTCAGATCGCGATGCAGAACTCCGGGACGCTGCAAACGGCGAAGTTCATGAACGACAACATGGCTCACATGCTCGAGCAGGCCGACGAGCTGGGTAAGACGATCGCCACCATGGAACACATGTATAGCGTGATGCGCGAGCTCACCGCGACCACGCACAGCATGGTGGGCAGGACCCACGACATGGTGGACACCACCAACCAATTACGCGACAGGATGGCGGATTTCGAAGACATGTGGCGGCCCGTCCGCTCCTACTTCTACTGGGCGCGGCACTGCTTCGACATCCCCATCTGCTGGTCGCTGCGGTCGGTCTTCGACGCCCTGGACGGAATCGACGAACTCGCCGACCAAATCGAAGGGCTCGGCGGTGATCTCGACCGTCTCGACCAGTTGATGCCACAGCTGCTGGCCGATTTCCCGTCGATGATCGACACGATGAAGACGATGCGCGACTTCATGCTCTCCACCCACAGCACGATGGCCGGCATCCAGGCCCACCAGCAAGAAGCCGCCGAAGGCTCCACCCTGATGGGGCAATACTTCGACGAAGCCAAAAACGATGACTCGTTCTATCTGCCACCGGAAGTCTTCAAGAGCCCCGACTTCGAACGCGGCCTGAAGATGTTCGTCTCGCCCGACGGCAAGGCCGTCCGGTTCATCATCACCCACCAAGGCGACCCCGCCACCGTCGACGGCATCAAACATGTCAAGGGCATCAAGGACGCCGTCGCCGACGCCATCAAGGGCACCCCGCTGGAAACCTCGAAGGTATATCTGGCCGGGATGGCATCGATGTACAGCGACATGCAAGCGGGGGTGAACATTGACCTGATGGTCGCCGGGATCGCCGCGCTGATCCTGATCTTCGGCATCATGCTGCTCATCACCCGCAGCCTGGTGGCCGCACTGGTCATTGTCGGCACGGTCGCCGCCTCACTGGGCACCGCCTGCGGCCTGTCGGTCCTGCTCTGGCAGGACATCATCGGCCTGGGCATGCAATGGATCGTGTTGCCGCTGTCGATCGTGATCCTGCTCGCGGTGGGCTCGGACTACAACCTGCTGGTGGTGTCCCGGCTCAAGGAGGAAATCCACGCCGGGCTCAACACCGGAATCATCCGCGGCATGGGCGCCTCCGGACGGGTGGTCACCGCGGCCGGCATGGTGTTCGCATTCACCATGATGTCGATGATCGTCAGCGAGCTGCGCGTGATCGGACAGCTGGGCACCACCATCGGCCTGGGTCTTCTGGTCGACACCCTGATCGTGCGCTCGTTCATGACCCCGTCGATCGCCGCCGCGCTCGGGCATTGGTTCTGGTGGCCCCTCAACACCTACCGCACCAAGCGGGCCCCGCGCGCCACGGACGAGGAGCACACGGCGCCCATCCCGCAGCTGACGGCCCCATGAAACTCACCTGCCGGTCTGTCACACTGTCGACGACAAGGTTGTCGGTTGACGGATCAGGGCCCATGACAGAAGCGGAATCAAAACTGCGGCAACGCACCGAGGGGCGCCTGGACCGGTCCCGCGATCCGGCCGTTCTCAACGCCGCCCTAGCGGCCTTGACAGAACACGGGTATCACGCCACCAACATGAATGACATAGCGGCACGGGCAGGTGTGGGCAAGGCCGCCATCTACCGGCGCTGGTCCTCCAAAGCCGCGCTGATGACCGACGCATTGGTGTACTGGCGCCCCGACCTCTGCAGCGTCGACGTCCCCGATACGGGCAGCCTGGAAGGCGATCTGGACGCCCTCGTCGAACGCGTCAAACGCACCGACAGCAACCTGGTCAGCAACGACCTGGTGCTGCGAGTCGCTATGGAAGCCGCACACGAACCCGAACTCGCCTCGGCGCTCGATGACCTCATGCTCGGCAAAGGCAAACGCACGATTACCGCGATCCTGGCGCAAGCCGCCGACCGCGGCGAAATAGCGGCCGGTCGCGACTGGTCACTGGTGGCAGACGTACTCTTGGCGATGGGTCTGCTGCAGGTTGCCCGCGGACAAAGCGTGGACGCGAATTTTGTGCGCGAGGTGATCGATACCCTGATCCTGCCCGCGGTCCGCACACCAACAAACGGATAAAACTTCAGCGCCGATGTGACCGATCCACCGGCGCCTCCAGGCCCGAGGGCGTATACCGAGTGTCAACTGCTGGCAGACGAGCGCCGCATGTGGCGTTGTGTCACTGATCCGGTTCGTCGGCGGTGCCGGGATATTTGGGTGTCCACCGCACCTGTGTGATCCGTTGCGCGAGTTCTTGGTCGCGGCGTTCGGGGGCCACGCCGTCGGCTACCGCTTGCTTGGCCACCGCGTGGGCGATCCGGACGGCGACGTCGGGCACGTCCGCCCACTCCGGCAGCAGCGGTTTGTCGGGGTCGTTGAGCGCCGGTGACAGGTCTCCCAACGTCGCGGCGGCGACGCGCATCATGTCGTCGGTTACCCGGGTCGCCTGCGCGGCGGTGACTGCGAGCCCTACTGCGGGGAAGATGTAGACGTTGTTGCATTGGGCGATCGGACGTGTGGTGCCGTCGCGCTCCACCGGCGCAAAGGGTGAGCCGGTGGCGATCAGGGCACGTCCGTCGGTCCAACGGTCCAGTTCGGCGGGGTGCGCCTCGGCGCGACTTGTCGGATTGGACAGCGGAAAGATGATGGGCCGCTGGGTCTTGCCGGCCATTTCCCGCACGATGTCTTCGGTGAAGGCGCCCGCGGCGGTGGACAGGCCCAGAAGAACTCCGACGTCGACGTTGTGCACGACATCCTTGAGCTGAGCGCGGCCCTTCAGCCCCCAACCTGCCACCCGCCCGGCAGGTTGCGCGAAGTCACGCTGGCCATCTGTGAGGTCGGCGCGATCGTCAGTGAGTAGCCCAATCACATCGACGACCCAGATCCGTTGTCGAGCATCCTCTTCGGACAGGCCCTCGTTGACCATCTCCCGCCGGATCATGTCCAGGACACCGATACCGGCTGAGCCCGCACCTAGCATCACGACCTGCTGCTCCGACAGCGGTCGGCCGGCCACCTTCGCTGCGCCGTGCAGCGCGCCAAGAGTCACCGCGGCGGTCCCTTGGATGTCGTCATTAAAGGTGAGCAGCCGGTCGCGATAGCGGTCCAGGATCGGCTGTGCATGCGCGGTTGCGAAGTCCTCCCACTGGAGGAGCACGTCGGGGAGCTGTTGTTGGACCGCGCTGACGAATGTGTCGATGAATGCGTAGTACTCATCGTCGGCGATCCGCCGGTGACGCCAACCGAGATACAGCGGATCGTCGAGGAGCTCGACGTTGTCGGTGCCGACGTCGAGCACGATCGGCAGGGTTCGCGCGGGGTCGATTCCGCCGATAAGTGTGTAGAGCGAGAGCTTGCCGATCGGGATCCCCATACCGCCGATGCCCTGATCGCCCAGACCTAGGATCCGCTGCCCGTCGGTCACCACAATGACGTCAACGTCACGTCGGGGCCTATTGCTCAAGATCTCATCAAGACGATCGTGGTCGGGATACGAAATAAACAAACCCCTTGGCCGTCGGTAGATTTCGCTGAAGCGCTGGCACGCCTCGCCAACCGTGGGGGTGTAGACGATCGGCAGGCTTTCGCGAATGTGGTCGTGCAGCACGCGGTAGAACAACGTCTCGTTGCGGTCCTGCAAAGCACGAAGATAGATGTGTTTGTCAAGATCGTCACGGCGCGAACAGAATTCACGCCAGCAGTGCTCGGCTTGCTCGTCGAGAGTTTTGACTGCCGTGGGTAGCAGGCCCAAAAGTCCAAGCTCGCGCCGCTCCTGCTCGGTGAAGGCGGTGCCCTTGGTGGTCAGAGCATCAAGAAGCCTTGCTTCACCGCGTGTTTGGTCAGACACGATAGGATTCCTTCCTAGTCACGCAGTAAAACCATCTCAACCCTATTGAGACACAACGAAGCTGGCCGCTCAGGCGATCGCTCAAGGCGTGTCGTCAACGTGTGAGCTCGAGAAGTAAACTGCGACCTCCTGATCGACGCAGAACGCCTCGGCGGTCGTTCCACCCCGACGGAGTGGCGCATGGGCCAACCGCGCGGTCGGCGCTGAGCCGGGGCAATCGCGGATTCCGCAGCCGGCTTCATGCCGCTAACGGTGCCGCGATTGCGGTGCGGCAATTGGGGGCGCCGGCTTACGAAGCTGAAAGGTGTCGACGCCGGCCAACATCTGCTCCTGCATGAACACCTCCGGATGCTAACGCAACAAAAGTTACGTTAAGCCTAGAGTACGTGACCACCGCGGCGCGGCGTGACCGGTTCAAGTGCACGGATTCCCCTAGGGCGCGAGACGTTCCGGCAGAGACGGTTTGAGTGACCTCTTGGGATCCGAACGAAGTGTGCCCTAATTAAACTCGCCGTGCTGTCGAACAAGCGCAGAGTCCGGATTGTGCTGACTCGGGTGATGCGGCATACTCCCTAATATGCTCTAGACACCGTTGCCGCCCGACATCGCCGGAGGGCTGGCCGACGTCCGGTCCGCGACTATTCCGCTGGCCGGGATGCTCGAAGAAGCGCATCACGTGCGCGGCCGCGTTGATAGCGTCGACCTGCAAAACCGCACCCTCAGCTGTACCGACTTCGACCAGTGTCCGCGTGAATTCGGTTGGTGTCGGTTTGTTTTGGTACCTGGATCAGTAACTCGTCCCTCCGTGATTCCCGGATTGGCAGCGCACGCCGAGTCTTTAACTCGACCCTGAAGTACTTAGCTGTGGGACCTGGGTCCCTGGCGGGAGGTCGCCAATCCTTTCGACGTGAAGCCTTCCGGACGCGCCGCAAAATTCGTCACCCCAGAGGTAGTCTTCAATGCCTTGCGCTCTCAAGCTGTTTCAGGCAGCATTTGCCTACATCGTCGTCACCGCATTCCCGCGCAGCGGAATCGCTACCAGCTAGGGAGTTCCGCCATCCACGGCGACATGATGATTATCGGCTTACTATCGCCGTTGCAACCGCCGCGGCACGACTCATGACCGCAGGAGGCTCGAGATGGCCACTATCACACCCGCACAAGAGCGTTCGGTCATCGACGCCGTTCCCAAGCAGTTGTTCATTGGCGGCAGTTGGCAAAACGGCCAGCACGGAACGTTCACTGTCGAAGACCCAGCTACCGCGCAACCGCTTTGCGAGGTCGCCGACGCTACCGCCGAGGACGCCATCAGCGCCCTCGATGCCGCGGTCGACGCCGCACCGAGCTTCGCCGCATCCGCTCCACGGGAGCGCGCCGAGATCCTGCGGCGCGCGTTCGAGCTGATCGTTGCCCGGATTGATGATCTTGCGCTGATCAACACGCTGGAAATGGGCAAGCCCGTCAAGGAGGCAAAAGCCGAGATTCTCTACGCGGCAGAGTTTTTCCGCTGGTTTTCCGAAGAAGCCGTCCGCATCGACGGACGCTATAGCCGCCACACCGACGGTGGTGGCCGCGTGCTCACCCTTCGGCAGCCGGTCGGGCCCTGCCTGATGATCACACCATGGAACTTCCCACTAGCCATGGGAACTCGCAAGATCGGTCCCGCAATTGCCGCCGGCTGCACGATGATCATCAAGCCCGCCGAGCAGACACCGCTGTCGATCCTGGCCCTGGCCGCCATACTGCACGAGGCTGGTCTGCCCGGCGGCGTTCTCAACGTCGTCAGCACGTTGTCGGCGCCCGAAGTGCTGGCGCCGGTCATCAATGACCCCCGGCTGCGGAAATTGTCATTCACCGGGTCGACACCGGTGGGCCGTGCACTGGTGAAGCAGTCAGCCGACCAGTTACTCCGTGTATCAATGGAACTGGGAGGCAATGCGCCGTTCATCGTCTTCGAGGACGCCGACGTCGACGCCGCGGTGGACGGCGCGATGGTCGCCAAGATGCGCAACAACGGCGAAGCATGCGTCGCCGCCAACCGCTTTCACCTGTCGGACAAGATCGCCGCGGAGTTCATCGACAAGCTCACCGCCAGGATGAGCGCGCTGCGAATCGGTCGGGGAACCGAAGACAACGTCGACATGGGTCCGCTGATCGATGCCGCACAGCTGAAGACGACCTCCGGGCTTGTCAGCGACGCGATCGAGCGCGGCGCGGAGGCAGTGATCGGAGGCAAAGCACCCGAAGGCCCCGGCTACTTCTATGAGCCGACTGTCCTTGCGAACATCCCAAGCGACGCTCCGTTGCGCCAGTCCGAATTATTTGGCCCGGTGGCCCCGATCTTCACCTTCTCTGACGAGGAACAAGCGATCGCCGACGGCAATGACACCGAATACGGCCTCGTGTCCTACCTCTACACAAACGATTTGAAGCGAGCGCTACGCGTCAGCGAGGCACTACAGACTGGAATGGTCGGCCTCAACCAGGGCCTGGTGTCCAATCCCCAAGCGCCGTTCGGAGGAGTCAAGCAATCCGGATTCGGGCGCGAAGGCGGCTACGAAGGCATCGACGAATACGTCGAAGACAAGTACATAGCGATCAATCTCTAACCATAGACCCTACATCCGACGACGAACCGTCCATCAGGTCCACAGCCACAGCGTGCAGGCCGTCCACGGGGATGAGGATCCGAACGGGAAGGGAACCAGCGTTTCCCTGACCCAGGCGACCCTGCCGCAACTCCAGCCCCACCCGCCTCGATCTGGGCGGACATCTGATGCGGGCAACTCACCGGCCGGTGCGACCGGTCCTTCAACCCGTGCAGGCCCCAAGCCTCATAGCGGGCTACCACGAGTGCAGCGCCTGAAGCGACACTCCACATTTTCGGCCACGCTCAACTCCCTCATCTAGGGGGTGTCAAGGATCAACCGAAACCGCTGTAAAGGAACCGCCCATAGGAAAGTGTTGGCGATCTCGCTTTGAGCCGCTTGGTAGCAGGTCTCTGTTAACCCGAAGGTGCCGCACTGTCGGGCACACTGTGAGGCGCGCCACGAATGGATGCTACGCGCCAAAGTCACAAAGCATCCAACTATTTCGATAATTCGTTGGGCTCGGACGAAGTGCGGAAGTGTCGGCCCCACGAGAAGTCAACGCGGAGTGAAGCGTTGCGCGCCGTCGAGACGCATCACTTCGCCGTTGACGTACCCGTTCGTCAGCAGGAAGACCGCAGCATCGGCGAATTCCGCGGGAGCCCCGAGGCGTTTGGGGAATGGCACGTTGGCGGCGAACTTGGCGATGGCCTCTTCTCCGACCGACTCCATGATCGGCGTCTTCATGGTCCCGGGTGCGATGGTGTTGACCCGAATGGCGGCGGAGCTGAGGTCGCGCGCGGCGGCGATCGTCAATCCGATCACACCGGCTTTCGCTGCTGCGTAAGCGGTTTGACCGATCTGTCCCTCGTAACCGGCAATGGACGCCGTGAGCACCAACGCGCCTCGCTCGCCGTCGGCCTGCGGTTCCGCGGCCGCTATGGCAGCGGCGACGAGCCGAGCGACGTTGTAGGTCCCGTTGAGATAAAGATCGATGGTTTTAGTGAAGCCGGCAAAATCGGCCGGGCTGCCGTCGCGTTGCACGACGCGTTGTGCGACGCCGAATCCACCATGCGCGACCACGGCATACCGCAGCTGGCCGAGGTGGTTGGCCTGTTCGATCGCTTCCTCGACGGAGTCTTCGCTCGTCACGTCCGTACTGACGAAGGTCGCGCGCCTGCCCAATTCGTCAGCGAGCGCCTTGCCCTTGTCTGTGGCCAGGTCGGCGATCACCACGCCGAGGCCTTCGGCGTGCAACCGCCGCACCGTGACCTCACCGAGGCCGCCCGCGCCTCCACTGACGATCGCGGACGCACCGTTGAATTTCTCGACTGTCACTGCTCTCCTTCCAAGTTGCACCGGTCAAAAATTGCGATTAACAGGTCTCACGGCTCGACGGCTTTAAGGGCCATCCGTCCGAGTCGACGCGCGTAGCCGGCCGTCGGCCCGTAGCCGTTGCTCCAGCTCTGTGCACGCAGTGTCCCGGATTACAACGGATGTTTTTGGCGGTGACGCCGATCGCGCCGTGAAGTCGGTGAGCGATCGTCGTGACCCGTGTGACGGCCCGTCCAACGGCCACGCGCGACGCCAACCGCGAACTCGGTTTCGGGACAACGGAACCCATGTTCGGTCCGCACCGCCATCGCCCGACCAATGGCACGGCTTGCACCAGTCACCACCAGCACGCGGTCCTTGAGGGTGCGAGAACCCGGCCTGTCCACCGTTTTGAGCTCCTCTCGCCCCGCGGCCCGGATCGTTCTTAAAGGCTATAACTATATATCCCATTTAACGGAACGGCCGCGGCGGTTTCGTCGCACAGGAGCGAGGCAACCATGACCGACGTCATCTCGATCGGCACGGATGCGCCGCCGTGGTGCACGGGGCGATCGGACAAGTCCGGTGCGGTGGTATCGCGACGAATCGCCCCGCGGGCATCTTCGACTACGGCTGCGCGTTTTGGCCTGGGCCAAGCGCGAAGGAGTTCGGGCATGAGGAACGTCGCCATGGTGGGTGGCACGATCCCGTTCGCCGAGGATCTCGAACTCGGCAGCACGGACCTGGTGCTGACCGCCCGCGCCGAAGCCAAGACGTAACCGCTAGTGGGCCGTCGGCGACCTGATTGGGGAAAGGCCGTCACATGACACGACGTCGGCTAGAACCGCAGCAGCGCCGTGAAGAGCTGCTCGACACCGCAGCCGCGATGTTCGCGGAAATGCCCTACGAAGCCGTCTTAATGGAGGACATCGCCGCGCGCGGGTGTCTCTAGAGCGCTGATGTATCACCATTTTCCGAGCAAGCGAGAGTTGTACGTAGACATATTAAGGCGTGCCAGCAACCGGTTCCTGGCACGCGTGAGCCCCGATCCACAGCTACCGCTGGTGGAGCAGCTTGCGATCGGACTCGAGGCCCACATCCAATCAATTCTCGATCATCCCTTTGAGGCAGTCGCGATCAACCGCGGCGTACTGTCATATGACCCGGCAATTCAGGCGATCATCTCCGAAGAGCTCAATGTTGTGGGCCAGCGCCTGATCGATCAACTCGTCGCGCAGGGACATGCGCGCGATGCCACCGAGATTGCGGTGGAGGGTTGGTTGGCGTTTGTTCGGGCAGCCAGTGTGAAATGGGTTCAGTCGCGTCGTATCTCGCGGACTGAGCTTACCGAGATGTGTTTGGGCGCATTCGGCAGCGCACTCGGGTGCCCCACCACGGCGCACATCCGACCGAACGAGTTCACTATCAGACGCCTGCGCTGGACTGCCTTCGGCAGCGTTGCCAAGCTCACCGCGGCGATCACCGTTGGGAGTCAGCATCGGAACCGCGACGCCTCGCCATTCGGGTGGAAGGCCACCGCCGACGACATTATCACCAAAGTTCAACGCAGCCGCGACGCTCTCAGCAAGGTCAAATGGCAGAAGTAGCCGCTAGCGCAGGCGGTGATGCGCGGCGTCAGCGCGTGTTTGCCGTCGTCCCTGATTGCTTGTGCTCAGGGGGCGTCCGGATGCGACGACGGGGGGAGCGCCGATCGCGGTCTGCACATTCCGCTGACCGCATCGATGAGCACGCCGAGCGGGGCAATCGTCGGCAGGTGGGTGAAGGGATTGCGCATGCCCGCGAGCGGCATCGACGTCTCAACGACGGCGGAGTCCTGATCGGCGATCACGACTCCGATCCCGAACCGACGAAGCAGGTGGACTGGGATCGCGATGTCGTTAGTCGGCATCCCGGCTCACCTCCGTCATTCGAGAAGGTCGACCGCACTGGAAAGTTCGGAACCCGACAACGCGAATTCCCCGGCCTTCTGCAGGTGCTTTTTCCACAGCTCGCCGGCTTGCTCAGCCTCCCCAGCCTTGATCAGGTCGAGCACCATCCGATGCGTCTTGGCCGATCGACGGACCGCCTGCTCTGCGCGAGAACCTTCGGTTGCCTGCAACGAGCGATTCGCCTTCACTACGATGTGATGAAGCATGTCGCTGACAATCTGCAAGGTCTTGTTGCCCGATAGCCGTGCGATAGCGGCGTGGAACTCTGTCAGTCGGACCGCGGCATCGCTGCCTGGTATCAACTGCTCCTCGGCTTCGACGATCTGCTCTAACTCCGCGATCACTTTCGCGTTGCGGCCTTTGGCCAGCTGCATGACCATTGGCGCCTCGAGAGCCATTCGTGCGTCGTAGACATCTTTGAGCGTCACGCCTTCGTACTCGAGGATCAGCCCCGCATAACGGGCAAGCGTCTCGCGTCGCGGTCGGGTAACCCGGGCGCCGCCACGTACCCCACGCTGGACGACGATAAGCGATTCCGATTCGAGCACACGGAACGCCTCGCGCAACGTCGGCCGGGACACACCGAACCGCTCCATGAGTTCTGATTCCGGGGGGAGCATCGTTCCTTCTGCGATTTCGCCGCGGATGAACATCCTGCGCAGCACGGTGGCCACGCGATCAGCCATCTTCGGCTCGCGAAGGTTGGTAACCTCCATATCGATCCTCCACCGATAGTAATCAACTAATTGTTTGTAGGATAGCTGAACAGTGGTGCGCGAAGCCGCTTGCGCCCGTACACAGTGAGCAAGCTCATCGTCAATAGCCATTGACCCGACCATCAGGTCCTTCATGATCTCGGTGGTACTCGCACATAGACCTGTTCATCGGTGGTCGATCCGACGACACAATCATCCGTGGTGGTGAGAACATTGCCCCTGCGGAGGTGGAGGATGTGCTCGTCGAGCATCCCGACGTTCACGAGGTCGTGGTGGTCGGCTCAGACGACCCGCAGTGGGGGCAGATCATAGTCGCGGTCGTGGTACCCGAGCGGGGCGCTGAACCGGATGTCGAAGAACTGCGCGAGTTCGTACGCAAAACGCTACGGGGCTCACGCACCCCGGACCGCATCGAGATCATCGACCAACTGCCCACGACGGACACGGGCAAGGTGCTGCGCCGCGAGATCGTCCGACAACTCTCCGAAAATGTCAGGAGCGCAACATGATCAAGAACGGAACCCGCCTGCAGGGCCAGGTCTGCGACACCCAGGTGATTGTCGTGCGGGCCACGGACAGCATCGACGACCTGCGCTGCGGCGGCTCGCGGATGGTGCTGCTCGACACCGAGAAGTCATCGCACGCAGAGCTCGATCCCGCGCTGGCCGGCGGCAGCGCGATGGGTAAGCGCTATGTCGATGATGGTGGCGCCGAGGTGCTGGTCACCAAGGCTGGGGTGGGCACGCTCAGCATCGGCGGAACGCCGCTGTCGCTCAAGGAGGCCAAACCGTTGCCGGCCAGCGACTGAGTACGCGCCACGATGAGTGCTCGGTGTGAGCTAGTCGCACACTTGGCGCCAGCGCGACTTGCGTTGCGGTCAAGCTGCTGCCTTGATGAGCTCCCGCGTTCTTACGGCGCGTCGCCCATAATCAAAGCTGCCGAAACCGTGTAGCCTGCCCGCCGTCCGAGCGGGGGGTGAGTTCTCGCCGCTGCGAGGTATTAGCGCGGTTCATCGCCAGCGGACGCATTCCGCCGCGCCTTACCCGGGTAGCCGAAGAATTTCTCGAAGTTCTCGTCGTTGATGGGTTGCGCGGAGTTGCGTTGAGCGGCTGCGCGTAACGCATCCAGACGCCTCTGCGCCGAATCAACCTCTTGCGGAGTGCCGAGCCGCCGGCATTGTTCAAGCTGGCATTGGACGGAGGCAATTTCGATTCGTAGCCGTTCACCGGCCTCCACGAACGTCAGCAGGTCGTGGTCGTCCTCATCCAACCTGTCGCGGTCCGTCCGTATTTGGGCCGTTCCTTCGACGAAGTCCGTCATCGTCATCTCCATCCCTGTACGCGCCTCTGGGGGCCCATCATATAAGCGACAGGATGGCGTTGTTCTATATAACTAAATAATTATCTGGTTATTGGTGAGGTGATCGATGCCTACGATGCAATCCGTCGATGATGCAATTGTGCCAAGCGGAGGCGAGCTCGGTCCTGCGACTGTCCACCTGGGCGTTTGAGGAACAGCACCATCGATCGAGCGACGGCCAGTGCGCTCTGGTAGGCCAGGCGCTTGGCGGCGAAACGGTTGCGCGACTTGGAAAACGTGTTCCGATCCAACTCCAAGTGATCGGCGGCCTCGACGTTGCTGCCACCGTCGGCGCACGCCGCCACGACCCTGGCCCGCAGAGCGGGCCCGGCCGCGCAGTTGCGACGCTGGCCCCACCTTCCAACTCGGCACGTCATCATCGGTCGACGCACCCGTCGAGACGTTGGCGGAGAGCCACGAGCATCGCATGCCGCACGTCGGCGTGGTTTGTGATCGCGAGAAGCCGAATAAGAGGGAACAGGGACGTAGGCAAATTCGACTCGCTAGTCTAATCTGTTTAGAAACCAAAAATCTGGCCGGCGGGCATGCCGACGAACTACGCGACAGCCGCATGACGGACCGCTGACGAAGCGCAGAGGATATCGGATGAGACGTCTCATTTTCAGTGCCGAGCACGAGCAACTCCGTGCGACGACTAAGAACTTCATCGAACGTGAGGTCGCGCCTTACGCCGACGAATGGGAGATGCGGCGCATCGTTGACCGATCAGCGTTCATCGCCGCCGGCAAATACGGTCTGATCGGCTTCAATATGCCTGAGGAGTATGGCGGTGGCGGCAGCGACGACTTCCGCTTCAACGCGGTGATCAACGAGGAGCTGTCGAAGTTCGGAACCCGCGTCCCCGCTCTCACGCTTCAAAACGACGTTGTTGGCCCGTATTTCAAGTCTTTGGCGACTGATGAGCAGAAGCGCCGTTGGCTGCCGGGAATCGTTAGCGGACAAACCATCGTCGCGATTGCGATGACCGAGCCGGGTGCGGGTAGCGACCTTGCCGGGATCCGCACCACCGCGGTGCGGGAGGGCGACGAATGGGTCCTGAACGGGTCGAAGACCTTCATCTCCTCGGGAATCAACGCAGATCTCGTCGTCGTCGTGACGCGAACCGATCCCTCTGCCGGCCACCGGGGGTTCTCGCTCCTTGTGGTGGAGCGTGACATGCCGGGCTTCATCCGCGGTCGCAAGCTCGACAAGCTCGGTCTGCACACACACGACACTGCCGAGTTGCATTTTGAGAACGTTCGGGTGCCCGTGGCGAATGTCTTGGGCGAAGAAGGCCGCGGGTTCTACCATCTGATGCACAACCTTCCCTCTGAGCGACTGTCGATTGCTATCTCCGCGATTGCCGGCGCCCGCGAGACCTGGCGTCAGACGCTGCAATATGCGAAGGATCGCAAAGCGTTCGGTCAGTCCATCGGCAGCTTCCAGCACAACAGATTCTTGCTGGCCGAGATGGATACCGAACTCGAAGTCTCCGAGCAGTACATCGACCGATGCCTGGCCGCCGTCGTCGAGGGCGACCTATCGGCGGTCGAGGCGGCAAAGGCCAAGTGGTGGTGCACGGAAGTTGCGAAGAAGGTCGTCGACGGCTGCGTGCAGCTTCACGGCGGCTACGGCTACATGAGGGAGTACCGGGTGACCAACGACTACGCGGACGTACGCATCCAGACCATCCTCGGGGGGACGACCGAGATCATGAAGGACCTGATCGGGCGTGACCTCGGGCTTTGACTTCGCAGCAGACGACATGACGTCGCTACACATCTGCGACCAGTTGATCGAGATCAAGAGGGTGTCGATATGGATAAACCCCTGACGGGCGTACGAGTCCTGGAAATAGCGCAGTTCACCTTCGTGCCGTCGGCAGGTGCCATACTCGCCGACTGGGGTGCTGACGTCATCAAGGTGGAGAATCCGCTGACGGGCGATGCCCAGCGTCAGCTTTTCATGGCGTCGCACGGCGAGTCGTCAGAGCAATCGAGCCAGTTCACACCCCACATCGAGGCACCCAATCGAGGTAAGCGGAGTATCGGGCTGGGTCTGACATCCCCGTTGGCGCGGCCAATCTTGGAGGCGCTGCTCCGGCGCAGCGACGTCGTCCTCACCAACCACCTGCCTGTTGTCCGGTCCAAGTTGCGTATCGATGTCGATGATGTTCGGAGCATCAATCCCGACATCATCTACGTGGTGGGTAGTGGATTCGGCGGTCGTGGTCCTGGCAGGGACCGGCCGGGTTATGACTCCACCGCATTTTGGGCGAGGGGAGGAAGTGCAGACGGCGCGACGCCGTGCCTCGCCGATCGGCCGACCTATATGCCGTGCGGTGCGTATGGCGACAACGTCGGCGGGCTGGCTATCGCGGGCGGCGTGGCCGCCGCGCTCTACCGGCGTCGCATGTCCGGACAACCGTCGGTGATCGACGTGTCACTGCTGGGCGTCGGGGCATGGGCGACGCAGTTCGATGTCAACATGGCGCTGATGAGCGGCGGGCACCTGCCAAAGGTGGAACTCGACACGCCCATGGCAGGCAATCCGCTGGTCGCGAGCTACCGCACGCGCGACGGCCGGTTCATTCAGTTGACAATGCTCGACCCGTTGTCTTATTGGTCGGAGTTCTGCATGTGCATGGGCAGCCCGGAAGCCGCCGCGGACAAGCGCTTTGCGACAATCGACGGTATCGCCGAGAATATCCACTCCGCATGTCGGATCGTCGCGGAGTTGATCGGCCGGTATCCCCTCGACGAATGCGAGCGACGGCTCAACGGATGTAGTGGCGCGTGGACGGTGTGGCAGGACAGCTGGGACCTCGCCAACGACGAGGACCTGGTCGCCAACGGTGGGATCGTCGAAGTCGTTGACGCGCAGGGTGTTCGGCGCAAGCTGGTGGCGAATCCGGTTCAGTTCGACGTTGCGACTGTCCCATCGAAGCGGGCGCCGCAATTCGCCGAACACACCGACGCCATCCTGCGCGAGATCGGGGTTGACGATGTCACGTTCGGCGAGCTCAAGATGGAAGGCGTCATCGCTTAAGGTGGCCGCTCGCCTCTGAGAGTTCGTTGTCGCGCTGTACTAGCCTGAGTTGGAATCTACTGATACCGCGGTCACCCCGTCACGCCCAGCATCTAGATCATCCAACTATATATATATAAGTTATATATATCTGTCTTATGGGCAACGCGCCGACCTCGTGAAAGTATTCACTCGATCTCTGGATGCGCATGGAGGCCCGCGTACGCTTGGCGGCGACAGGCTGGGTACCACCTTTGACGATCAAACATGTTGCTGCCATCGCGAACTGCGCTATCGGCCGCTGCAGGCGATCAGTTCCGGGTGACGCGAATTCGGAAGGGCTGGATTATCTCGTCTGCGCCGGTATACCGTAATTTTCTGCAGTAGATTCGGGGTCCGTGAAAAGGTTGCAGGGCAAGCGGGCGGACATCTCAGAGGCGTGTTGTGACTTGTACACGCGCAGCGGGCATCGCGCACGCCACTCGGAAATCCGAGCTGCGAGAGGGCAGTTAAGTGGTCGCCACTGTCGCCTCCTTGATCGACCTGCTTGACGTCCAACGCGTCGCAAGCGATTCCTACGTAGGGATCACGCCCGACATTGGTATGCCTCGGGTCTTCGGCGGACAGGCCGCGGGTCAAGCTCTGATGGCAGCGGCCAAGACCGTCGAGGAAAAACGTGTCCCGCACTCTGTTCAGACCCACTTCCTCTCCACGGGGCTAATCGGGCCGCCGATTGAATTTCACGTCGAGCGGTTGCGCGACTCCGGCTCGCTGTCCAACCGGCGGGTCATAGCCGAGCAGCAGGGTCGACAGCTGCTTTCCCAGCAGGCCGCGTTCCACGCTCCAGAAAACGGACCAGAGCATCAACTGGCTGCCGAGGCTGTCGACGGTCCTCCGTCGGCTGGCGCGGGCCTGCGTCCATTCCCCGAGGACTGGCCGGAATTCTATCGACGATGGTCTTCTCTGGAAGTCGACTGGTACCCGGATTCGCATGTGCGCGGACCTCTCACGACAACCGGCCGGGGTACGCTGTCGCGCCAATGGGTGCGGACATCGGCACCCTTCGACGCTCCCCAAGCGGTCCACAGTGCCATCGCCACATGTGTCGCTGGCCTGACATTGTTGATGAGCGCCTTTACGCCCCACGAAATCAAGCCCCATCGCGATATCAAGACGTTCACCCTCGATCATTGTCTATGGTTTCATCGCCCCTTCCGCATTGATGAGTGGCTGCTCCTCGAGCAGGTGTCGCCCAGTGCCTCGGAAGGCAGGGCGTTCTGTATGGGCCGGCTCTTCGGTGGGCGGCAATCACGTGGCCTCTGTGACCCAGGTTGGTCTGGTTCGAGAGTGGTAACTCATGACTTTTAGTTCTTGCCAAGATAATTGGAGGAGACACAGATAATAGTCGACGCAGCCGAAACAGCGAATGCAAAGACCTCCGAAGACGCCGACGGGACCGGCTACGGCGCATCCGACGGGGCGATCGACGACGCTCCTATCCGAGGATGCTCGTGCTTGAGGGATCGCTCCTAGATCCGGACGCACCCGCCATCGTCGCAGTCGGCCCGACGGACGCCGTACCACGGGCAAGGCCGAACTGCTCGATATGGCGGGCGCGGCGTGCGATTCCTCGATGCGCAAGAAGGTCCCGCGGGAGGACTCTGTTTGTATCGGCGCTTTCTTCCAGCAGCACACTTACGTCGGCCGGCGGTCGGCGGCATGAGCAGATCGTCAAGTCACCGTCGGAACCCACGCGGCGATGCGATCCCACAGCTCGTAACGGTGGCTGGCGAAGTTGTGGCAGTGACCTGACTTCGGCACGAGGTGCAGTGTCACGTCAGCAGAGCCCGTATAGTTGGCAGGTTCGGCGTACGAATTGGGCGACACGTCAATCGCTGCGCCGAATCCTAGGAACACTGGAACATTCACCTGTGGCGCGTAGCGCTCGACGAATCCCGGCGTGGCGACCTCGGCGCCCGCGCGCACCGGCACCCGACTTTGCGCGGCGGTGTCGGCGTCGATCACCTGCTGTGGTACCTCTCCGGCATAGAACAGGCCCTCAAGATATGACCGCGGAACGGTCATGTGGCTGTCCTGCGGACTGGCACCCGAGAGCTGGCAAGCCAGCGACATTGATTGCTGGACCCGGCTTTCGAGATCGGCGGCATCTGTTGTTTCTTGGTAAATGTTGGTGACTTGTACCCCGTACCCGAGCAACACCACCGCGTCGTAGATACCGGTGTTGGCCTGCACCATCGTGGTCAGGCATGCGCCCATTGAGTGGCCTACACCGACCAGAGGGCCGGCCAGCGGCGAAACGCCGTCGATGAGATCGCCATTGCGCAGGCCTTCACGGACCTGCCGGGCCACCTCCGCGTCGCCGGCAGCCAGCAACTCCAGCCCTAGCTGGCCGGATGCGATTGGGTCAGTGCTCTCGCCGACGGCGAGGTGGTCCAGGGCGAGGACGATATAGCCAGCGGCGGCCAGGTGCTCTCCGAAGCTGTAGCCGGGGTGCCCGTCAATCTGCATGTGCCAATAGCGCTTGTCGTAGAGCCCGCCGGCCAGACACAAGAGCGCCGCGACCGCACCAGCCGGCCGCGGCGGCAGGAAGGCCCATGCCGTCTGGGTCAGCCGCTCACCGGTCTCGATACTGGCCGTCACTTCGAACGTCAATGGCGTTGGCATGGCACAAATTGTTCAAACCGCAGCTACCGATGTCCAGTGCGTTTTGTGCATCCCAACGTTGCGTAAACCGCAGCGCGCGACGAGTGTCGAGTGTCAAACTGGCGCCATGGAACTGCGCCACCTGCGTTGTTTTGTCGCGGTCGCTGAAGAGCAGCACTTCGGCCGGGCAGCCCAGCGTTTGCATCTGACCCCGGCACCGGTCAGCCGCGCCGTGCGGGCGCTGGAGACCGAACTCGGGGTGGACTTGTTCATTCGCGAACACCATGACGTGCGCCTGACGGCCGCGGGTTTAGCGCTTTGCGAACGAGCTGCTGAAGTCGTGCGTCATGCTGACTCGCTGGGCGACTACGCGCGATCGTTAGGGTATGAAGCGCTCGCGATAACGGTTGGCGCATTTCATCTTTCGCCACCGACGGTCTTAGACCGCACGGTGGATGCGCTGCGCGACCTAACAACGTCGAATGTCGAGGTTCAACTCGTTGAACCGGACCAGCTGCCGCGCCGGCTTGCGGCCGGCACGCTGGATTTCGCATTGGTGAACCCGACGTCCGACTGCGCCGGGCTGCCGTACCAGCAGGTGGCCGTTTTCGACTACGTGCTCGTCATGCGCGGCGACGACCCGCTCGCCGCGCGTGACCACATCGACTGGGGGGACCTCGCCCGACGTGAAGTGACACTGCCGCCCGATACGCCGTTCCCCTCGGTGCTCAACAACCTGCACCACTTCATGGTCTGCCACAGCGTGACACGGTTCGACCGCATTGACAGCCTCGACGTGGCCGCGATGGCAAGCCGGATCCGCACTCATCGCACCGTGATTCCGTCGCTGAGCCTAGAGGCCGGCGGGCCGTGGCGGGTATTCGACGACCCAGCGTTCGCGGTGCGCCCGTTCGGCGAACCACCGCCGCCCTACGTCCTTTCGCTGGCGTGGAGCCCCCGCGCCCCGCAGCGGTGGGGCATCGATCCAGGGGACATCCTTGCCGCGATCGCCGGCCGCAATCCCGCATATAACCACGCAGACAGGTAGGCGGGTCTCTCGCCTTCCGAACCAGACTGTGAGTGCGCCGCTCCCAGACCCCGGAAGGACCCGACGAGCTAATCCCGGATCAGGACTCGACATACATAGGCCTTCGCCCTGACATGAGCCGCTTCGCTCCTTCGTTGCACTGACCATTACGGTGCTGCACCCGAACGGATTCACCACCGAACTGATCGGACCCTGCGAACAATTCTGCTGCCACGCCTTAACCCGCACCGCGCGGGCGTTCGCTAGTCGGTAGGACTCGGTGCCGGTCTCAATGATGTTGCTGGCGAACGTCAAACGGTCCACGATCGCCGCGCACAGCCGCAGATCGGTGAAGGTCTTGGTCCAGCTCGAGAAGGAGTTGTGCTCGCGATGGCGACGTTGGCGGTTTACTCGCGCTCGGTGAGAACCTGGAAAGGCATCTCCGTAGCGCGACGACCGTGGCGGCCCACCTCCAGGGCCGCCCGCGCCAAGCCACGGTCAACTCCGTCGGCGACCCGGTCAGGTCGACAGCTTCGAGCGCCGCATGATCGCGGAAGTGGTCGGCCGCTTAGTCAGCCCAGGTAACCGGGACGCCAGGCGCCGAGCACTGCCTCGAGCTCGTCTCCGGCAGGATGTTTATCAACCGACGACGTAGGAGCCGTTGACCGATTCGTTGTTGTTTGCATAGAAGCAATCCTGGACTCGTCCGCGAGGTCCTATTCCCCTTCGATGACTGCCCAAGGGCTGGAGTAGCCCTCTACCCGATGGCGCTATCGGCCTAGGTAGAGATCGACCCACGTGCTGCCGTCGCCAGGAATGTCGTTCGGCGAACCTGGCTGACCGCCGGTCGGTATCGGCCGCCCATGCGCCGGGTCCGGGCAGAGATAAGGCGTTCCCTGACCGCACATCCCATTTCTCAGATGGGAGGGGTACATCTCCCAGTTGTCGTTATCGTTTTGCAGGCCAATCCAAATGAACACGATGTTGTAGGCGAAGTACCCGATGTTGGTCACGGCGGCGACGGCCAGGATCTGCAGGGCGGCCTTGGTCTTGCTGGATACATTGAGCCGCTCCACGCCCCGCTCGACCACCGACTGACCGCGATCATCGCGGTAGAACCGCAGCACCATCAACGGCGCCCAGCCAAGGGCGCCCCACACGATCGGTTCGTAAAGAGGGAACTGATGGGTCGTGCCCTTCAACAGCGTCAACCAGCCGACGGTGTCTGGATATGCAATGACGTGCAAACTGGTGAGGGCCACCTCGTTGAGATCCATGACTGCCATGAAGGCAATCGACCATGCAATAACGCCCAGCTTGCCTGTCTGTGGCCACCGCCTCATCACAAATTTGCGCAGGAACGCGCACCCGATCATGCACAGCGCAGCGCTCCAGATGAAGCCGACCCCGATGAGGATGGTGGGCTCGGGCATGAGGTTGCCACGCGGGGACACCCACCCGGGCATGTCGGTTGTCCACGAGCCAAAGTTCACCATCAACGACGAGTATGAGAACTGCGGCAGGATGTAGTTGAGGATCGGATCCCATTGGATTAGCAGCAGATAGGCGATGATAAGGATGGCGTCAAACGTCAAGCGCCTTTCGCGAATACACTGACGTCCTACGTAAACCAGGGTGCCGACGACCGTGATCACCGTGAACACCTGGAACGCAATGCAGAATTTAAGGTCGTTACCCAAGTCGGGGTTGTGGTCACCGATCGGTGTCGGTGTGGCGCGCCCCCCCAGGATCCAGCTCGCCGCGACATAGATGGCCAGGCCGACAAACGTCGCACCGACTGTCGCCCACACAACGATCGGGGGGATGGTGCGGACCCGCGGCGCCCTCTTCGTCTTGGCGGCAACGGACCACCCACGCGACGGTTCAACTTCGACCGCAGCCATACAACGCCTCCTTGCGTTATCGCGATAACCGTCCGAGAGTTAGAATCTACCATTTATTAGAAAATTATCAATAGCGCTGGTGCGCGTGAGTGCCATCGGCGCGGCGCCGAATCTGTCCGTCGTCCTTTTCTCAGGCGGGCCGAAACCGAGTGCGCGAGAGCTGCTGCCCTAGGCGAGATTTGAGATGCCTATATCGCGGAGAGGTCAACTAGCTTAGCTAATTGCGCAGAGAATCTGTCGTAGAACAGGAACAAGTGATCACCACCGACAGGCCAGCGTGGGCTGATTGATCTTGTACTCGACTGCGAGTGGACGCTCGACGGTATACGCGTTCAGGGTGGTGTTGTCCGGGAAGTACTGCCGCAGAAAACGATTGGTGTCTTCGTTGCTGCGCTGGCGGAGCGTGAGCCACTATCGTGGCCGATGTCGCCGGCTTGGCGCCACACACGGCAACGCAACAAGCCCGTCGACACCTTTAACCGCATGCGATGATCCCTCGCGACCGCAGATCAGCGATCTGGTTGTCGTCGATGCCGATCTCGCTCAGAATTGCGGTCGTGTGCTGACCCACGGTGCAGCCTCCGCTGGCCTTTGTCAACGACCGGGAGAACCGGTAAAGCGGTGCCAGCCGAAGATGTTTGTCGAAGATGGGACTGTCAGCTTCCACCGAATACCCAGCATCGCGGCACGTGTCGCTTTGCAGGACGATGCCCGAATTGCGGTCGGCGACTTCGACGCATCCGACGTCCTGTGCGGTCAGCTCGTACTCCCACTCGAGTTTGGTCTTCGTCAGGAAGACCTGTTCCAAGACGCGTGCCAAGACATCGTCGTTGCGTGCCCGTGATGCGGTATCGACGAAGCGCTCGTCGCCCAGCAGGTCGACGTAGGCCTGCATAGCCTTCGCGAAAGGTTCCCATTCTCGCGCCAGGGGAGCGGCGAGAAACACCCAACCGTCGGCGGCGCGGTACAGCCGGTAGAGGGCCGTGAGGCCGAGGAACTCCGCGTCGGCTGTCGGCACCGGCGGCTGGTCGCGATAGCTGACGTTCGACCAGATGAGGGCGTTCTGAACCGTGCCCAGCATGGTGGTTTCGGTGTGGTGCATATCGATGCCGCGCCGCTTCGCGTAAAGGCACACGAGCAACGCGGAGGCGACACCCAGCGCGGCGATACCGTCGGCCTGCACCGCAGAAATCGTTCCGCCGGAGAACAGCGTGGCGGCCGTGCGGTGCAGGTCATCCAAGTCGGTCGGCGGGTGCATTGCGTCGCCGCTGTCGAGAACGGCCAGACCGGACGCCGCGGCGATGGACGGTGCGTACGCGGGTCGATGTCCGAATGGCCCATCGAGGCCGTAGCCGGAGGTGCTCAGGACTACCAAATCGGGGTTTATCGCCTTGAGCGTAGCTTCGTCGATCTTGGCTCGTTCAGCTGCTTGCCCGCGGAAGCACTGAACGACGATGTCGCAACGCTTTACCAGCTCGTATATCAGGCTGAGCCCCTCTGGTTTGGTGAAGTCGACCGCGCAGCTTTCCTTGCCTTGCAGCACCTTTGCACCACCAGCCTCCGGGAACGGAAGCATGTTTCGGATGTTGTCGCCGTCGAGCGGTTCGACTTTGATTACCCGCGCACCGAGGTCGGTGAGCAGCGTGGCGCCGTAGGGCCCGGCGAACATCGAACCGAATTCGAGGATCGTCGTCCCATGTAGAGGAAGTCCCGCAGCGACCTCACCGGCCGCAGGGAGGTTGGGCGGCTCCCGGCGCAACCCCCACACCGACGCATTGTGCTGTCCTACGCCCGGAGCTGGACGCAACGCCGCGAGTGGCTGGCCATCGGAGTGGATCAACGTCGACGGCTGGTGCACCGGGCCAAGCTCGGGGTCGTCCACAGTCACAGCTCGGCCTTGATGAAGAGTCTGGGGATGGTTCAGTGACTCGCTGGGTGTGCGGAAAATCTCGGCACTTAGATTTTCGTTTGCATCGAATGCCTGCTGCCATTCCGCGAGAGTGCGCGCCCTGACCCGCTCGATCATCAGGTCCCAGAATTCCGTGCGCAGTTCTTGCGTGGGTAGCGTGGGAAAACCCTCCCATTTTGGGTTCGCAAGTTCGGTCAACAAGTCGAGCTCTGTTAGCCAGGCATGCATCAATCGCGGCGATACCTGGGCGAACTGCAACCAGCGACCGTCTTTGGTGGGGGCCGCCAAGACCGAATACACCAGGGGGATCAGCGGGCGGCTCTGTTCGTCGTACACCGCGCCCGCTGGTTCGAAGGCGCCCGGATACCGGTCGAGCACTAATTCGTGGAACCAGTTCCAGGTATCGTTCGCCCCCACGCCCGTTACGAGATTGGATTCGACGACTTGACCGCGACCGCTCGAATCCCGCTCGATCAATGCTGCCAGGATTCCTTGCACGGCGGCGTGGGCCGCGCCCCAAGACGCATAGGGGGCCGAGACGTAGGCAGGCCCGCTTCGTGGGGTGACGCCACGCTTCTCGTGCATGATGCCGATCTTGGCCAGGACCAACGCTTCCCAGCCCTTGTAGTTTCGCCACGGGCCTTTCGACCCCCACCCGGTAATCGACGCGTGCACAAGTCTGGGGCAGCGCTGTGTCACCAATTCGGGCGTGAGTCCGAGGCGGCTCCCGTCCGCCGGCCGCGCGGTCGTCACGAGCACATCGGCGTTTTCTAGCAGCTGCCAGAGTCGTTGACGGTCGTCAGGTTCGTGGACATCGAGGGTGACCGAACGTCTGCCGCGTAGCAGCGCGGGCCATCCCGGGAGCTGTCGGAGGGAGCTGCCGTCGGGCGGTTCAACCAGGATTACGTTGGCGCCGCAATCGGCGAGGAACTGCGAGGTGTATGCGCCCGCCAGGGTGGTGGACATATCGACAACCAGCAAATCAGCGAGGGGCGGCCGGCCCGGTGCCGGAGTTACTGCTGCCATAAACGCTCCTCATGGGGAAAGACGCATGGTGTGACGTGTGTAACGCCAGGATGACACCCGAAACGGTTAAATGTCAAAACATTTGATGAACTGTCAAGACATTACTCGCGAGCCTCTCCGGCGCCCGAGGCAGCGCCATCGACCCAACCCAGATGCGCGGCGAGGGTGCGCACGTCGAAGACATCGCTGTCGGGGACCTGTTGGCGGACCGTCTTCGACTTATCTTGTGGTGCAACCACTATCGGGCACGAGGACGCCTGGCGACAATCTAATGGATCAGTGGCTGCTCGGTGAGTTCGGCGACGACCCGAACCGCTACACGGACGCCAAGTCTCGCAGAAACTACACCGGCACTTCACCATTGAACGTCGGGTGTGACCGGGAATCTCCATGTGTCAGTAGTGCTTGTCGTACAACCCTCCCGCCAGACGTGCCAGGATCGCCGGTGCCTCCAGTGGTTGGGCCGGGAGGAAGGCTGACGCCGCTTGTGTGAGCCGTTCGCTGCCGATGACGTCGGAGACGTCGAAATTCAAGGTAGGGGCATTGATGGTCCATTCGCCGGTTGTTCTCAGGGGGTGCTCAGCAGCGGGATCAGCGCCGCGGTATCGGCGACGCTGCGCAGCAGATCGTTCAGGTGCGTGCACGTCGACGTGCCGGCCAGCTCCTGGCGGACCCGGAAGTGCAGCTCGTCCAGCCTCATTCCGGTGATGCGAGTTGCGCTCGCAACGGCGCCTGGACATTCCTGCCAAGGCAGAACTCTGGGTATCGCCTGCGAGTGCAGTATGACCCCCGTGTCTGCATCTACCGATGCATCGAGCGTGTATTCGTGGATGATGGTCTCGGTGCTGTCGGCGCGGACATAGCTGTCGCGAAACATCGCACTGATCGACACCTTTGAACTATCCGAGCAGGGTTGAACGTCAAGTCGGCGCCGTCGTCGCATCCCGTGAACAGGCAGCGGGGCCATGGCGTGCCAGGCGAGTGGATCGGCCGGGTCCTCGAGCGCAGGGGCCGGCGGGCCGGTCACGACGGCGGGGTCACCGCCCTCGAACGAGGTCATCAGCAGACCGCCGGTGACGAAGCCGGCGCACCGGTCGGCGATCGGCAGATAACCTGACTTCGCTGCGACTCCGAGCACTCCCGACGCTGACAGCGCATGACCGGAGATGAGTGTGGCGACGGGGACATCATCGAGCAACGTATAGCGCAAGTCGCGGCGTCGCCGCAGATCGGGCGCGGCCTTGTCAACCGCAGCGCGAAAGCCGCTCATCGCCGGCGCCCCACTGAGATTCATGTTGGCAACGATCGGTTCGACCTCGAGGTGCTGAACGACCCGAGCGAACGTCTCGACCGTCGCTTCCAGGCGGGCGTGGCCCACCTCCGTCGTGGTGCCGTCGCACGCCGTCTTGACGTCGCGTGCTCGGCCCGACAAGTAGACCGGATCTATGGAGCCGGTTTTGCGCGTCATATCGATGGAGCTGGTTCGCCGCACTGAGCCAGGCAGTAGTCGCGGCGTCCCTTGGGTCGGCTCGTGAATTCCATGCAACGGGTGCAGGCCGAAACGTGGCGTGCCTAAGTCGTCTCCGCTCATACTTGGGCTAGTTAGGCGATGCTCACGCTCTTGGTCCACAGGAACTCGTCCAGCCCTTGCCGACCGCCTTCCTTGCCCATACCGCTGATGCCGATACCCCCGAAGGGTCGGTGCACCCCCAGGTTAATGGCGCCGTTGATCAGGACTTCTCCAGTCTCGAGCGCTTCAACGACACGGTGGGCGCGTTTGAGATTGTTCGTGAACAGGCACCCGGACAGCCCGTAGGGGGTCCTGTTCGCGATCTCGATGGCTTCGTCTTCGGTGTCGAACGGCATGATCGACAGCACCGGACCGAAGACCTCTTTTTGCGCCAGTTCGGAATTGGGGTCGACGTCTGCGAACACCGTGGGCTGCAGGAAGTATCCGTCCGCGAGGTCACCGCCGATGCGCTCACCGCCCGTGATCAATCGTGCGCCGTCCTGTTTGGCGCGGTCGATCATGCCCACGATCCGCTCCAGTGCTGCTTCATTCACGACAGGACCGCTCAGGGTGTCCAGATCGAACGGGTCACCCACTTTGATCATCGACGCGATCGCCGAGACTCGCGCGATGACGTCGTCATAGAGCGGTCTTGCCACGATCATTCGGGTCGGAAGGGCGCAGCCCTGGCCGCTCATCAAGCCCACCGACATCATCGTTCCGTAGCCGCAGGCGAGGTCAAGATCAGCGTCCTCGAAGATGATGTTGCCGGATTTGCCGCCGAGCTCCATGACTGCCGGCTTGATCTGCTCGGCACAGGTCGAGAGGATCTTGCGCGCCGTATCCGGGCCGCCGGTAAAGGTGACTTTTTTGACGAGCGGATGGGCGACCAGCCTCGCCCCGGCTTCAGCGGATCCGGGAACCACGTTGATGACGCCGGCGGGAATACCGGCCTCTGCAGCGAGATCCGCGTACAGATTGGCGCTGAAAGGGGTGAGCTCGGACGGCTTGATCACCACGGTGTTGCCCGCGGCAAGTGCCGCAGGCACTTTCATCGCCAAGGAGATGAGGGGGCCGTTCCAGGTGATGATCACGCCGATCACCCCGTAAGGCTGACTGAGTGTATAGCTGAACTCACCGTGGGTTCGGAACGAGGACGCGATGTCACTGCTGATCTTGTCGGCCCAACCCGCGTAGTAACGCGTCCACTCGACCGACATCGCGACGAGCCCGCCCACCAACCCCGACGGCGTGCCGTTGTCAAAGGTACCGAGGCGGGTGAAGTCGTCGGTGTTTTGCTCGATCAGGTCTGCAAAGCGCATCAGAATACGCCTGCGCTCGGCCGGATTGGTCTGCCGCCAACCAAGAAACGCGCCGTGGGCGGCCTCGACAGCCTCGTCGATCTCGGCGGCGCCTGCCATGGGGATCTCGGCGTCGGGTGTCCCATCGCACGGGTTGATGTGTTGGTAGGTGCCTCCAGACGCGGTATGCCGTTTTTCGCCGCCGATCCTCAGCGAGACTTCCGGGCGCGGCGTTGCAAGTGTCGACGTAATCATTGGCTCTCCCGTTGTGTGTTACCGAACCGCGAAGCCGGCGTCGAGGGGCCAAGCGGTGCCTGTGATGAATTTGGCCGCGTCGGAAACCAGCCATGCGACAGCTTCCGCGACATCTTCGGGTTGCAGGATCTGTATCGGAAGGACGTTCTGCATGGCGGTCAGCGCCGCGTCGTTGGCTTCGAATAGCTTGGCCATCGTCTCGTTCATCACCATGCCGGTAGCCACCCCGGTTGGGTGGATGGTGTTGACTCGGATTGATTGTGGCCCAAGGTGGTTGGCCCACACCTGCATCAAAGCTACGAGACCGCGTTTGGCGGCGGCGTAGGCCTGGCCACCTGCACGGTCGGTGCCGGTGGCCTTCAAACCAGCGCTCGAGCTGGTGATCACGATCGATCCGCCGCGGCCGCCGTCGATCAGAGCGGGGATCGCCGCCTCGACGGTGTTCCACACACCGACCAAGTTCACGTCGATGATGTCGCGGAAGATCTCGCGTCGCTTCGAGCCTTCACTGAGTCGCACGATTCCGGCGTTGGCCACCACGATGTCCAGGCGCCCGAATTCGGCGACACCTTCGCGGACAACAGCGTTGACGGCGTCGGCGTCGCGAACGTCGGCTTGGCGGGCCACAATTCGTCGGCCACGATCCTCAACGAGCTTGACTGTCTCTTCGAGGTCAGCGGGGGTCGCGTTGGGATAGTCCATGGAGTCGATGTCGGCGCAGATGTCCAGCCCGATGATGTCGGCGCCTTCACTGGCCAGGCGGACGGCGTGCGCGCGACCTTGCCCTCGAGCCGCGCCGGTGATGAAGGCGACTCTGCCTTCGAGATTCCCCACGAGTTTTCTCCTCTGACCTCAGTGCGGCGGGCTGCCGGTGTGGATGCGTGCCAATCTCAAACCGTCTTCGGAGTCGTCGACCTCGACGCTCCAGTTGCCGCACGAGCACCAGGCACGGAAGCGCCCGTTGTCGGGCAGGATCGCCTGCCCGTCACAGTCGCCGCCGGTGTTGGCGATGCTGGCGAAAAATTCGAGCGGTTTCTCGTGCAGGGCGCTGTCGTCGTCAGCCACCAGTGGCTCCGTTGTACGGCCGGAAAATTGGAAGCATCCAGCCATCGGCGATGGGCGAAAAGTCCACGCGCAGCGCCATTCCGATCGTCAAATCGGTCGGCGCGATGTCGACGACGTTGCTCACCAGTCGCGCACCCGGTGCGTCGGGCAGGTCGACGACCGCTGGTACCAACGTCAATTCGGGCATGCCGGGAATGCCGTGCACAACCGCGAAGCTGTAGACGGTCGCATCGCCACTCAGCTGAACCCAGTTGACGGCCGTGGACTGGCATTCCGGGCAGAACGGTGTGGGCGGCAGCCGGAAGGATCCGCAGTCGGCGCACTGCGGGGCGACAAGACGTTGCTCTTTGGCTGCCTGCCAAAACGGTTCGGTGTGTTTGTTGACCGCGATCCGGATGTGCTCGCCGGGAAGGGTTGTCGCCAGTGTGGCGGGGGGCGCGCTCATGCGGCGCGCCCCAGGATCAGACCGCTGACCGGCAGACTGGCCGGCCCCCCGGTGATCAACGCGAGTTCGGCGTCGGTCACCTGGTTGATGGCGGTGCCGCGCATCTGCTCGACTCCTTCCATGATATGGGTCATGCCAACGATGTAGGCCTCCGATAGTTGACCGCCGTGTGGGTTGAGCGGGATCGAGCCGCCGTCGTAGCGAATCGCCCCGCTCTCCACGAACGCGCCGCCCTCCCCCTTCTCGCAGAATCCGTAGTCCTCGAGTTGCATCAGCACCATCGGGGTGAAGTGGTCGTAGAGCAGCGCCACGTCGATGTCGGCGGCGCTGATCCCGGCCTGCCGGTAGAGCCGCTCGGCGATCGGCTTGTTACCCGAGGAAGCGAAGTACTCATCGGGCATACCCATCCACGCGAACGCGCGACCCCACTGCTTGACTCCACCATGGGCGGCGGCGACCACTGGGACCGGTGGTTGGCGCAGATCGCGGGCACGGTCGGCGCTCGTCGTGATCACCGCGACGGCACCGTCAGTCTCCTGGCAGAAGTCGTAGAGGCACAACGGTTCTGCGATCATCCGCGCGTTGAAATAGTCTTCGAGCGTCAGTGGTTCCCGGTGAATCGCCTTGGGCCGGTTCAGCGCATTGGCCCGCGTCGAGATCGCGATCTCGGCGAAAGCCTCGCGCCGCGTGCCGTAGAGATGCATATGCCGACGCGCCAACACCGACATCAGCTGACCCGGACCGAACAGCCCCGACGGCTGCAGGAACGAGTTGATCGCGTCGGGCTCCATCGCCGAGAACACCGCTCCCAGACGCTGTTTGGACTGCTGCAACGCCATCACAGTGACGACCACAGAAGCATCGCCGGCGACAATCGCCGCACGCGCCAGCCCGATCGCCCCGGCCGAACCACCGCCGCCCGAGGTCAGCGCCGCGGTGAACCGGACCTCCGGTATGCCGAGGGTTTCCACGAAATCGCCGGTGTCCATCTTCTCGGCGTACCCGGCGCTGGCACCCGAGTAATAGGCAAAACCGTCGATGTCGCGCACCGATAGCCCGGCATCCTCACAGGCGGCGAGGATCGCCTCACCGGCGAGTTCGGTTACGGTCTTCGGCAACGACCCGCCCCGCTTGTAGTAGGGCGTCGCGCCAATTCCGACGATGGCGACGTCACGCAGACCATCCGAATTGCCCACCAGTTCAGATGCTTTCGGCTGGTACGGGCGGGACGTCGGGGAACAGCTCGAAGAACGCGCCCTGCGTGATGCGCAGCCGTGTATCGTCGCTGACCCCGTCGAACAGCGTCTTAAGCGTGTCCTGGGTGTGGCCGAACGTGCCCTCCATGTGCGGATAGTCGCTGCCGAACATCACGTTGCGATACCCCATGTGGTCGAAGGCCGCCACCGCGGTCTCGTCGTGCTGGAACGACGCGTAGACCTGGCTGTAGAGGATCTCCTTCGGGCTGCGGCTCAGCTTGGGCCGCACCGCCATATGGTGCTGGCGATACCCCTCCAGCAGACGGTCACCCAAAAACGGAACCCACGTCGCGCCGCCCTCAGAGATCAACACCTTCAAGTTCGGATGCCGGTCCAGTGCACCGCAAGCCACCAGCTTCATGGTGGCCCGCTGCCCGGAGAATGTCGTCTCGGCGTAGTTCATGATGGCCCCACCCGGGCCGCGATATACCTGACCCGCGCCGCCGGTCACACTGTTGCCGGCCTCCACGGGCACCGGATCGGTGCCGATATGGAACGCGAGCACCATGCCGGCCTCCTCGGCCGCCGCCCATAAGGGCTCCCAGTCGTCGCGGTGCCAGTCCGGGGCGCTCGGGTGCGGCGACGTCGGCAGGAACACCGCCTTGAACCCCTTGCCGGCCGCCCACTGCAGTTCCTCCACCGCGTCGTCCACCACCAGCGTCGAGACCTGCGCTGTGACCACATAGCGCGGTGACACCGCACAGATCTCCTCAAGCGCCCACTCATTGCTCGCGCGCATGCACGCCTTCAGCAGCTCCGGCGTCCGGAACGATGAGGCCCACATGCCCAGCGACGGAAAGATCACCTCACCCCACACGCCCTCCTGATCCAAGTCGCCGAGCCGCGCCCGGGCATCTCGCAGGCCCTGCGGCTTCGAGGCCAACTCAACGAAGGCCACCATCGCCGACGACGGCAGCTTCCGCCGAAAGATCTGACCGTCGACGTAAACCGTCTCGTACTCACCGTCGGGATCCTTCTCCGACCGCGGACACAACTCGGCCAACCGCTTCGGCAGCCGGGATTGCCAGAGATCGTCGGGTTCCAGAAAGTGTGAATCACCAGAATTCGTCCAGATCTTGGTCATGCCTGCCTCCAACCGGGTACTGGCTTTTGAAAAAGCATTTTTCACTAGGCTAGGAGGCTGGGTGTCACATGTCAACGGCGATTCCACCGATCGACGGATTGAATCCCCAGCGCTGGCAGGTTATTGTGCGACACAAGCCACGTACATTGGCTCGGAATGCGATGCAGTGCCGAAAACCGACCTTTCGCAGGAGTCGCGTCGAATGCCCTCGACCTCCGACGCCCTTGCCGCCCCCGAACCGACGACACCGCTGGCTGGCATCCGCGTCGTCGACCTGTCCACCACGCTGCCCGGCGCGTTCTGCAAGCAGTTCCTGGCGGACCGCGGGGCAGAGGGTTTGATGCTCGAGGCGCCCCTGCGGTTTTCGTCGCTGGTCGGGCCGAGTCGGTCGGAGATCAGGGCGCCCGGCGGACGTCTGGCCGGGCGGCACACGGTCGCGGTGCTGCGGGTGTTCGGCTACGATGACGCAACAATCGCGAAATGGCAGGACGCCGGTGTAATCCATTGTGGCTGAGACTCGGACGATCAGTCGCTCATCGGAGCGACAGCACATCATCGACGCTGCCTACCGGTGCTTGGATCGCAGTGGCGAGTCGCTGACATCCATCACCGAGATACTCGATGAAGCCGGTCTCGGCACGCGGGCCTTCTACCGGAACTTCAGCACCAAACACGATCTTCTGTTGGAGATGTTTCGGAGGGATCGCAAGGCGGTGCAGGAGCAACTGCGCGAGGTAGTGGCGCGCGCGGAAACCCCGGTGGAGGCCCTGCGGTCGTGGATGACGCACATGTTCGAGCTGGTGTCGAATCCGCGCAAGCGCAAGAGGGTGGCGATTTTCTACTCCGAGGAACTGCGGCGCACTCCAGGTTATGCGCGCGAACTCGAAATCGGGATGGCGGCCGATCAGGCATCGATCGCCGCCATACTTCACCGAGGCAAAGCAGAAGGAATCTTCACCGCGTGCAGTCCGGAGGTGGATGCTCGGTCGATTCGGGCGGCTTTCGAGGCCGCACTTCTCGACCGGTTTCACCAGAAGTCGACGACAGACGTCACCGACGAGGTCGACTATCTGCTGGGTTTCGTGCTGCGCGGTCTGGGCGCCGCTTAGTCTTTCAGCAAGGAAGCGAGCTTCGTGCCGATCGTCTGAACATGTCTCAGCGCCCACTCTTTCGGCATCCCACCCAGCGACGCCCAGAAGAACACGGTCTCGGTAGTGTCGCTCGCCTGAGAGTTCGTTGTCACTACGCACCAGCCTAAGCTAGAATCTACTGATATATAGAAAGTATGGTCACGACCGATCTCTCGATGCGTGTCTCGCGATACCGATCGCCCAGCGTTCACGCACGGTGCCAGCAAAGGACGGTGTCAGCACATGGGCTCGAGTGAATCATTGAGGGGCAAAGTCGCCGTCATCACCGGCGGCGCCAGCGGGATCGGTTTGGCTACGGCACGAAGGCTGGCGGATCGGGGTTGCAAGCTCGTGCTGGCCGACATCGAACAGGCGGCTTTGAACTCAGCTGCAGCGGAACTGCCTGCCGGCACCGAGGTGTTGCCAGTCCGTACTGACGTCTCCAAGCGTGCGGACGTCGAGAGCCTTGCAGCGCGCACAAGTCAGCACTTCGGCCCCGTCGACATCTTGTTCCTCAACGCCGGCGTGGGAGCCACGGGGCCGCTGGTCGACGCAACGCACGAGGACTGGGAGTGGATGATCGGCGTCAATCTCTGGGGTCCCATTCATGGTGTCGAGGTGTTTCTCCCATCGATCGTGCGGGCCGCCCGGAGTGCGCACATCATCTTCACGGCATCGTTCGCGGGCCTCGTCGCCAATGCAGGACTGGGTCCCTACTCGGTCACCAAGTACGGTGTTGTGGCGCTCGCCGAGACGCTGCATCGTGAACTGCGCGAATCGCTGGTAAAGGTCAGCGTGCTCTGCCCGATGAAGGTCGGGACGAACATCGAGCACTCGCATCGCAATCGCCCGGCTCACCTCGGCGGTCCGAATGCCGCCTCCGATGTTGACTTCGACGACCCTGGATTTGCGGGCCGCATCGTGTCGCCCCACGACGCCGCGAAGATCGTCGTCGACGCAATCGGTTCCAACGAGCTGTACTTGTTCACTCACGAGGAGTGCCGCGAGCCGATCGCGCGCCGATTCCGAAAGATCGACGCCGCGTTCGAGACGTCCCCGAGTCGAGCGTGATGGCCGACGGCACGCATGCGCGTTCTGCCCTCATCACCGGCGCCTCTCGCGGGATCGGATTGGCTATCGCACGGCGCCTGGCCGAGCGGAACATGGCGCTTACCATCACCGCTCGCAACGAAGAAGCCCTGGTGGCGGTGCGCGACGAACTCCGCGAATTAGGCGCGCCTGCAGTACTTTCCGTCGCCGCGGACATCGCTGATCCGGATGCCCCGGTCGGTCTGATCCGGCGGCACCGTGACGAATACGGCGACATGTCGGCATTGATACTCAATGCCGGCGTCGGTACGGCAGGGTTGATCGCCGACTACCCGCTGAAGCGACTCGACAAGACCATCGCGGTCAACTTCCGGAACCCCTTCGTCCTGATCCAGGAAGCCTTGCCGATGCTCCGCGCGGCGGTCGCTCGGCATCCGTCTGAGGGGGCCAAGATCATCGTGCTTTCCTCGATCACCGCCATCTACGCCGAGGCCCAACTGGCTGCGTACGGCGCCTCGAAGGCCGCGATTGCCTCGCTGGTGGACACGCTGAACGCCGAAGAGTCGGGCACCGGCATATCTGCTACCGCGATCGCGCCTGCCTACGTCGACACCGACATGTCGGAGTGGGTACGTGGCCGCATCGCGCCCGAGGAAATGATCCCGGCCGAAGACGTGGCGACCTTGGTCGAGTTCCTGCTGAGGATGTCGGCGCGCTCGGTCATCGGTCGGGTCGTGATAGCGCGGGCAGGCACCGACGGCTACGAGGCGTAACGCCCGAGAGGGCCGCCGCGTCGCACCCGTGGCGGCCCTCTCGGGCGTGCATCTAGAGCGCGTCGACGTCGAAGGTGGCCAGCTTGGCGGCTGAGACGTCAGTGATCTCGTCCCACTTCGCCGCAACATCGTCGATGCTCGGCGCCGCCCCGGTGAAGGTCACGCCGTCGGTCTGGAACAACACGGCGCGCTGCACCTTGCCGCCGCCCACGATGAACACCGAAGCGCTGTCGGAGTTCTCCTCCGTCATCAGGTAGCCCACCACGGGCGCGACATACTCGGGTGTCAAGCGCTCGAAGACCTCCGGTGTCATGATGTCCTGCGTCATGCGCGTCGCGGCGATGGGCGCCACGGCGTTGGCCATGATGTCGTATTTTGCGCCCTCCTGCGCAAGCGTATTGATCAGCCCGACAAGTCCCAGTTTGGCCGCGCCGTAGTTGGCCTGGCCGAAGTTGCCGAACAGCCCGCTGGTCGAGGTGGCGACGACCACGCGGCCGAAGTGCTGCTCGCGAAAGTGCGGCCACGCGGCGCGGATGACGTTGTACCCGCCGTAGAGATGCACCTTCTGCACGGCGTCCCAGTTGTCGAACGTCATCTTGTGGAAGGTGCCGTCACGCAAAATGCCCGCGTTGCTGACGACGCCGTCGATCTTGCCGAATTCATCGAGCGCGGTCTTGATGATGTTTTCGGCACCCGCTGGCTCGGCCACGCTGTCGTAGTTGGCCACTGCGCGCCCGCCGGCGTCCAGGATCTCCTCGACCACATCGTCGGCCATGTTCTGCCCGGCGCCGCTGCCGTCGCGTGCCCCGCCGAGATCATTGACCACAACGCTGGCACCCTCTCGCGCGAGCGTCAATGCATACTCGCGTCCCAAGCCGCCCCCGGCTCCGGTGACGACGATGACCCGATCCTGCACTCCTGCCATGAATGTTCCTTCCTGATGATGCCGAACGGCGGATTTGATGGTGGTTCACGCTTCGACGACGGCCAGCGCATGGCACCGGCTGCGATAGAAAACGATTGGTTGTACATCGTCATGCCGGGTGATGTCGGTGATCTGCAATATGACGATGCTGTGATCCCCGGCCTCGACGGCCTGGTAAAGACTGGCCTCGATCCACACACTGCACCCGCCAAGGAAAACGGCGCCGCTCGGAGATGAGACGACCGTGACGCCGGAGAAGCGGCCGCCCGTCTTCGCTGACAGTGACGGGACGGCGCCGCTGTGACCGTGGCTCAGCACGCTGATGCCAAGGCGGCCGCACGTGCGAAGGCGAGGCCAGGTCGACGAACTGTTCTGCACGCACACCGAAACCAGGGGCGGGGCAAGCGATACGGGCGTAAACGCACTGAGGGCCATTCCGCACGGAGCGGAATCGACCATGGCGCCGATGAACACGATTCCCGTGGGGTGACAGGCGAATACATCTCGCAGCAGTGCGTGGTCGAACGACGAAGCAGTCACGGCAGCCTTCGGGCAAGATTCGGTACGGCAACAGAATCTAGCACAAGGTAGAATAGCGGCGCTGGCGTGTTCGGTCGTCATGCGTCGCTTACCGGGCTCCGGCAGCCGCTCGAATGCATGCGGTGGCAGTAGGCCGCCACCCGCGGCCGCGGACCCTCAAGCGAGGCTGCGCGGACGTGATCGACGGCGTCGGATGCTTGTTGCGTTCCGTCCTAACGAAATGCTAGTTTCGACTATATAGTAGAAAGTCATCTGGCTGCTGCAGTTGGCCGTGCCTGAGAAGGAGGTTGCTCAATTGAGCACCCCAGTGATGCCGATCATCGATACCGATACACATCTGAGCGAGCCGCCCGATCTGTGGACGTCGCGGCTGCCTTCGAAGTGGAGCGAGCTCGCTCCCAAGGTGGTCTTCGACGAGCGCCGGGGCGAAGACATCTGGATCATCGGGGGGCGCCGACTGTCCGGGGTGTCCGGCTATGCGATGGCCGGGTGGCACGAGTATCCGCCAAAGCATCCGCCGTCCGCGGAGACGGCGGACCCCGCCGCGTTCGATGCCAAGGAGCGGGTGAAGCGGATGGACGCGATGAAGATCGCTGCCGAGGTTCCGTACCCCAACCTACTGGCGTTTTCCATGGACGCCTTCATGGGCTACAACGAGCCCGAACTCGTCTTGGATTGCATCCGCGCCTACAACGACTTCCTGACCGAGTTCGCTTCTGTGGCTCCGGAACGGTTCGTTTGCCTTACGACGCTGCCCTTCTGGGACCTGGACGAGGCGGTGAAGGAGATGAACCGGTGCCACGACAATGGGCACCGCGGAATCAACTTCATAGCCAAGCCCTACAAGTTGGGCCTGCCGCGCCTGCGGGAAGACCATTGGGCCCCGATCCTGAAGGCGGCCGAGGAACGTCAGCTCTCCGTTAACTTCCATGTCGGATATCAATCTCAGACCGAAGAGGACTGGGTTCGCATGATCAAGGACGTCCAGGGCCCGGCCGACTACGCGCAGGAGACCACGATGTCGTTGATGGGTCTGTGCGAGAACGTGTCCGAGCTGTTGCTGTCCGGAGTGTGTCACAAATACCCGGGCCTGAACTTTGTCAATGTCGAAAGCGGCTTCGGGTGGATCCCCTACCTGATCGAGAGTGCCGACTGGAACTGGAAGAACTCCGGTGCTGCGAAGGCTCATCCGGATCGCGAACTTCCCAGCCACTACTTCCGCAACCAGATCTACACCACTTACTGGTTCGAACGCGAAACCGTGCGCTACATGGGCGCGGCGTACGCCGACAACCTGATGTTCGAGACGGACTTCCCCCACCCGACGAGCCTGTCTCCCGGGCCGGCCTCGACCGCGATGTCTCCGCGCGACGTGGTCGACGAGACGCTCAACGAATTGCCCATCGACGCGTGCCGCAAGATCTTCTACGAAAATGCGGCCCGCCTGTATCACATTGACGTAGAAGCCTGTCTTCAGGATTAGCGACTTGCCTCGGTCTGGTCCGAAATGGGCCAGACCGAGGTTCCAAGGGAGTGATTAGGTGGCCGTCGCAACAAATCACGACATCGAGCCCGCCGCTCCGGGCGCCAAGGAGGTGTGTGATGCGCTATTCGCCTTCATCGACAGAGAAGTCGCGAAAATTCAGCAACCCATCGAGGCGGCTCTGCATGATCCGCGACTGTACTGGCGCGAGGACGGGCGCATCGCCGACGAGGTAGTTCAGGCCCGTCGGGCTGCGCGGATGGCTTCGGCCGAGGCCGGCTTCTACACGATGTTCTGCCCTACCGAACTCGGCGGCGGCGGGCTGAGTGCCGAACTGTACTTCGAAGTATTCGAGGCTCTCTGTCACCGGTATGGCTCACCCCAGACGCAGCTGGCCTTCCAGGTCCTCGCACACGCGAGCACAGGTCCGACGGCGTTGTGGACCTACGCATCCGACGCTCTTAAGGCTGATCTGGTGCCCAAGCTCCTGCGCGGCGAGGTACAGGGATCATTTGCGATGTCGGAGCCCGACGCAGGCTCCGACGCCTGGATGATGACCACCACCGCTGTCCGTGACGGAGGCCACTGGGTCCTCAACGGCACAAAGCAATGGGCCTCGTGGGCTCCGACCGCTGACTTCTTGATCACGTTCGCCATCACCGACCGCGAGCGCTTTGCGGCGCGAAAGGGAGGATTGACGGGCTTCTACGTGCCCACCGATGTTCCGGGATACGACCTGTACTCGATCGTCAAGGTGTTCGACGAAATCGGCGGCGAAGAAGCAATCCTCACCTTCAACGACGTCCGCATCCCGGATCAGTACCGGCTCGGTGAAGTTGGCGAGGGCTTCCGTGTCGCGATGGAGGGCTCTGGCCTGCTGAAGATGACGAAGCTCGCGCGGCTGATCGGTCTGGGCCGGTGGGCGAACGATAAGGCCGTCGACTATGCGAAGGTACGCAAAACATTCGGCAAGACGCTGAGTGAGCATCAGTCGATCCAAAACATGCTTGCCGACAACTGCATTGACATTTACACCTCGCGTTTGGCGTCGCTCGACGTGGCGCGCAAGCACGACGCCGGGGATCAGGCACGATTTGAGTCCGCGATGAGCCACGCGCTCGTCGCCGAGGCGATGTACCGCGTGTACGACCGGTCAATGCAGATCCTGGGCGGGATCGGCCTGAGCAACGAAGCGGCGATGATCCATGGCTGGCACACGACACGCGTGTCGAGAATCAGCGAGGGTCCGCCAGAAGTTCAGCGGCGCACCATCGCCAAGTATCTCCTGTCGGGCGCCTATAAGTTCTGACTCCCTGTCACGTCGAGTTGCCAGTGCTCTCGGGCACTGGCCTCACTCAAAGCAACTGTGACGCAATGGCGTTCGCAGAAACATCGAATCGGCGCGTCCTCAACGCAAAGCAAGAAGGGAACACATTCCATGGTCGACGCATACATCGTAGAGGCTGTTCGATCGCCCGTCGGTAAGCGCAACGGCGGGCTGGCCGACGTCCACCCCGCGGAGCTATCCGCCCAAGTACTCGCCGCGCTGGTGGACCGAGCCGGCGTCGATCCCGCCGTCGTCGACGACGTGATCTGGGGTTGTGTTGGCCAGATCGGCGAACAGTCCAGTGACATCGCACGCACCGCGGCGCTGACTGCCGGATGGCCGGACACGGTCACCGGCGTGACGGTCGATCGGCAATGCGGATCGAGTCAGCAGAGTTTGCACTTCGCCGCCGCCGGCGTGATCGCCGGGCAGTACGACGTCGTGGTCGCCGGGGGAGTGGAGTCGATGTCCCAGGTGACCATCGGTTCTGCGGCCGAATTCGGCGCCGGCCCTTTCCCCGAGCGGTTTCAAGCACGCTACGGAATCCCAAATCAAGGTGTGGGAGCGGAGCTGGTCGCCGAGCGTTGGGGACTGAGCCGAACACAACTCGACGAGTTCTCCGCTCAATCCCACCAGAAGGCCGCGGCCGCACAGGATTCGCACGTTTTCGATGACCAGATTGTGCCCATTCGACGCGCCGACGGTTCCGTCGTGACAGCCGATGAAGGTATTCGGCGCGGAACTTCGGTAGAAACGCTCGCTGGTCTCAAGCCGGCCTTCAAGGAGGACGGCGTCATTCACGCGGGCAACGCCTCACAAATCTCGGATGGCTCGGCGGCGCTGCTGATCATGTCGGGGGAGAAGGCCCGGGAGCTCGGCTGCACGCCGATCGCTCGCGTGCACACCGCCGTGCTCGCGGGCGCCGATCCGGTCCTGATGCTCACCGCACCTATTCCTGCCACCCAGAAGGCGCTGCGCAAGTCTGGACTTAACGTCGGCGACATCGGGGTGTTCGAGATCAACGAGGCGTTTGCACCGGTGCCGATGGCATGGCAGCTCGAGATCGGCGCGGACGAGAAGCTGTTGAACCCGAACGGCGGCGCGATCGCGCTCGGCCATCCCCTCGGGGGCTCAGGTGCCCGACTGCTGACGACCATGATCCATCACATGAGGGCGAACAACATCAGGTATGGGCTGCAATCGATGTGCGAAGGTGGCGGGCAGGCCAACGCGACCATCGTGGAGCTGGTGTGACAACGTCGGAGGCCGTGACCACGAATGCGGCACTCATCCGGAGGTCCGGACGGGTCCTCGTCATCACTATCAACAGACCCGACGCCCGCAATGCGGTGAACCAAGCGGTTAGTACGGCCGTCGGTGATGCGCTCGAGGCGGCGCAGCAGGATCCGACAGTCTGGGCGGTCGTGGTGACCGGTGCCGGTGACAAGTCGTTCTGCGCAGGGGCCGACCTCAAGGCGTTGTCGCGCGGCGAGAGCGTGTTGCATCCGGACCATCCAGAATGGGGGTTCGCCGGACTCGTCCATCACTTCATCGACAAGCCGGTCATCGCCGCCGTCAACGGGTCAGCGCTCGGCGGCGGCACAGAGCTGGCGCTTGCGAGCGACCTGGTCGTGGCGGAGGAGCGGGCCGTATTCGGCCTGCCGGAGGTGAAGCGCGGTTTGATTGCCGGTGCGGGTGGCGTCTTCCGTATCGTCGAGCAGCTGCCGCGCAAGGTCGCACTCGAACTGCTGTATACGGGCAACCCGATTTCGGCTGCCGAGGCGGCACGTTGGGGATTGGTGAACAGGGTCGTGCCCGACGGCACGGTGGTGGAGTATGCGCTGCAGCTCGCCGAGCAGATCGCCGTGAATGCACCGCTATCCGTACAGGCGAGCAAGCGCGTGGCCTACGGAGCCGATGACCGCATCATCGAAGCCGAGGAACCAAAGTGGGCGAGAGTCGCACGGGAGGGCGAGGCACTCCTTGCCAGCGAGGACGCGAAGGAGGGGCCGCGCGCGTTCGCCGAGAAGCGTGCACCCGTATGGGAAGCACGCTAAGCGATGAGGATCCGCGCTGATGTCGCGCATGTCATGGTGCGCGCGATCGACGTGGCCGGCTTTGTCCTCGCCGATGTCTGCCGCTACACCGTTATGAGGGATCGGAAGTCTCCCGATCGGCAGGTCCGCGCCTTCTTCGCCGCGCTTCGGCACCGTGCTGTTTTAGAACTAGCTAGGCCCCGACTACAACGCTGCGCATCACGAACACCTGCACCTCGCGGCAGATATCTGCCGCGAGGTGGCGGCAGGCTTAACGGCGAACCGGCAGCCGACTGCCGGGGTTCAGTTCATCAGTAGCTCGCGCAGGTTGTCACGCATGATCCGGTGCACGCAACCCGGGTCCAGGTCGGTGAGCCCCTCCGCGAATTCGGCTGGCTGGGCCAGCCCCTCCGCGTGGGGATAATCCGAGCCCATCAACACGCGGTTCGCGCCGATGCGCTTGACCAGTTCGGGCGTGTTGTCCTCGTGAAAGGGAACGACATAGACATTGCGCTTGAACATCTCCGATGGGCGATCAGGGAGCGTGCCGCCCGGCCAATCGCCAAAACGTCCCCACCACGCTGCCTTGTTGAGCGTCTTCAACAGATAGGGGACCCATCCACAGCCATGCTCGACGCTGATGACCCGCAGTCCCGGGAAGCGGCCGAACAGATTGTGCAGGACCATCGCCGCGAGCGTGGTCATGATGGGAATCTCGACGTGGAACATCGCGAACTGCAACGCCGAGGTGTCGCGCGTTCCCGGCCGGGGCTTCTCGCCCCACACGGTCGACGCGTCGAAGAAACCGGCTGACACGTGGAACCCAACCGGCACTTTCGCCTCCTCGAGGCGCGCCCAGAACGGGTCGAACTTGGGATCGGCAATCGAACAGGGCTGTGCTCCGCCACCCGGGGCCGGTCGCAGATAGACGACTTTCACGCCCGCCTTGAGCAGGCGGTCCAGTTCTTCCACGGCCAGGTCCGCGTCGGCCAGCGACAGACACCCCGTGCCGAAAATGCGGCCATTGCTGCCGAAGCCCCAGTCTTCCTCGACCCAGCGGTTATACGACCTCAGGTTGGCATACAGCACCTCGGGGTTGTCGAGCAGATCCTGCTCGATCCCATTCGCCATCGACGGGAATAGGATCGTGCCCTCGACGTTCTGGCTGTCCATCAGCTCCAGCCGCGCCTGCTGGTCATGGAAAGCCGGCAACATCGACGATTCGTCCCGCGCATCGTCGAAACCGCCCAGCTCGGGATTATTCAGGATTTCCTTGAACGAACCCGGAGCCTCGGTCTTGTCGAACTTGACGTTGCAGAAGGTCAGAACCTTGTCACCGCAATGCCAGTATTCGTTGCCATCGGGGTGCATCCGGGCCTGGATCGCGACATCCTTGTACTTGGACTCGATATGACGGCTGAAGCAGTCCCGGACCTCATAGAAGTGATTGTCTGCATCCCACAGACCATAAGGCTCGCTGGTCACGTCACACACTCTCCATTCCATTTCGTTTGATCTTGTTCCCAGCGCTCGCGCCGTGGGGCGAGAGGGCCAGAGCACGTCGAGCATTCATATAGTTAGCCTATAGAACATCATATCGGTAGCCTATAGAACGATCAGGCGCGCGTCAATGGCTTTCTAGCGAGGCACAGATTCTTGTACTAAGTAGATTACTCCGCCGGTGGGGCGCACAGATGACCCTCGACAGGGTCGTCGAACAGCTTGAATCTGGTACGCCGAGAAGCGTTCACCCGTATGGAAAGCGCTTAAGGGGTGGATGGATTGACAAATAAATTCTACTATATGGTAGAATCTAGCCGTCAATCGGACTTCAGATAGGTCAAGCACATGCATGTTGGCAAGAGTGTCTTCTTTCAGAATCCCGACGAGGATCGTTCCGACTCGGCGCTTTACAAGCATGAGATAGCGCTGGCAGAACAGGCCGAGCCGCTGGGCTTCGAGTCGTTGTGGATCGCCGAGCACCACTTCGGTGGCTACGACGTGTCGCCAAACACGTTGCAGCTGTTGACTTATCTGGCGGCCAAGACTAAGCACGTCCGGCTGGGACCTTCGGTGGTGGTGCTTCCGTGGCATGAGCCGCTGCGGGTCGCTGAGGAGCTCTCGGTGCTTGACCACCTGTCGAACGGTCGTCTGTTGCTCGGCATCGGCCGCGGCCTGGGCCGTCACGAATTCGAGGGCTTCCGGCTGAACATGGGGGAGTCGCGCCAGCGTTTCCAGGAGTATGCACAGGGCATCCTCAACGCCTTCGACACGGGAGTCATCGAGTCGGACGGTGAACTCTGGAAGCAGCCGCCCGTGCAACTTCGACCCCAGCCGCTGGCTCCGCTGCGCAACCGCACATACGCATCTTCGGTGTCGCCTGAATCGATGGACATCGTCGCTGAACTCGGTGCGGGTATCATGGTGATCGCCCAAAAGCCGTGGGATGTAACGGTTGCCGACGTCAAGAAGTACAACGAGCGGTTCGTCGAGTTGAATGGTTACGAGCCGCCTAAACCGCTGCTGATGTCCTTTGTGATCGTGCACGAGTCCTCGTCCGCGGCACAGGAGCTGCACGAGCAATATCACTATCGGTACGCGAAATCGACGTTCGATTGGTACGAGTTCAGCAATCCCGGCCTAGCGAAGGTTCCCGGTTACGAGTATTACGGCAAGTTCGCCGCCAACATCGAAAAGCACGGGGCGGATAGCTTCGTGAAATTCCTCGCCGAATTGCAGGTCTATGGCACTCCGGACGAGGTGGTGGAACAGTTGACCGACCATGTTCGTCGCATCGACGGCGTCGGGATGACTTCGGTACTGTCCTTCGCGGGAATGAGCCCCGAAATCGGTGCGGCCAATCAGAAATTGTTTGCAGAGCAGGTGCTGCCGCGCCTGAAGGGCATCGACACGGAGCGTGCTTTCCCACCCGTTGCCGTCCCGGCGCATGCCTGAGGGCGTGGGCTCGGCAGGAGAAGACGGCTCCGAAGTCCGCATCGCGCCGCTCCCGCTCGAGGAGCGCGATAACGCGACGAACGAGCTGCTCGATAAAGTCGGGCCGGGTCGTGACCTCAATCTGTTCACTACCCTGGTGCGACACCAGCGGCTGTTTCGGCGCTGGCTGCCGCTGTGCGGAGGCCTGCTCAGCGGGAAGTTGTCGGCCCGTGACCGGGAATTGCTGATCCTGCGGACCGCCGATCGCTGCGGGGCCGCCTACGAATGGGCCCATCACCTGGTGTTTGCCGCGGATGCCGGGTTGACCTCCGAGGAGGTCGACCGGGTCCGCGCCGGCGCCGACGCCGACGGCTGGACGCAACTGGAGTCGGCGCTGCTGAGAAGCGCCGACGAACTCCACGATGAGTGCGAGATCTCCGCATCGACATGGTCGGTCCTGGCGGCGCACTACGACCAGGAGCAGCTGATCGAGGTGCCGATGGTGGTTGGGCACTACCACATGCTGGCCTTCGCGGCGCGCTCGTTCGGCGTGGCGATTGAGCCCGCCTACCGGCCCGTCTCAGCGGCGCGCGCCGTCGAATGACCCAGGAGCGAGTGCCCTCTTACCGGTGACGCGCGCCCAGGCCAGCTTTCGCCGGCGAAATGTCGACCGGACGCCGTTTAGAACCATTCCGCCTTCATGTCGACGGTCGTGCTGTCGAGGGTTTCGAGCAGCTCGACCGGACGCCGTTTAGAACCATTCCGCCTTCATGTCGACGGTCGTGCTGTCGAGGGTTTCGAGCAGATTGAGCTGGGGATCGACGCGGGGCAGTTCGTAACGGAAGAAGAACCTGCCGGCCTGCACCTTGCCAGCGTGAAAGTCAGTGTTCTTCGGCGCGCTGATGATCAACAGCTCGAGCCACATCCACGCAATCACCAAATGGCCGAACGCCTCGAGATAGATCGCGCTGTTGGCCAGCGCCAGTTCGCGATCGGATTCGCCGACCAGTTTCGTCGTTATTTCGACGAGACGGACCCACCGCTGAGCCAGCTGATCGGCGAGGTGCCCGAGCTCCCCGCCCAGCGCGGTCGCACCGTCAATCGCCTTACCGATACGGTCGGACACCAAGGCCAGGCTTGCGCCGTCGTGCTGAGTCACTTTGCGGCCGAGCAGGTCGAGGCTCTGAATGCCGTGTGTGCCCTCATGGATCGGATTCAAGCGGTTATCGCGGTAGTGCTGCTCCACGTCGTAGTCGCGGGTATATCCGTAACCTCCGTGTACCTGGATCGCGAGATCGTTGGCCGCAACGCACCATTGCGAGGGCCAGCTCTTGGCAATCGGGGTCAGCACGTCCAGCAGCAGCGCCGCTTCTTCAGCCTCTTTGTTGTCCTCACTGCTGGCGCGGGTGTCGATCAAGTATCCGCAATACAACGCGAGGGCCAAAGCGCCCTCGACATAGGCTTTTTGAGCTAGCAGCATTCGCCTGACGTCGGCATGCTCGATGATCGGCACGGGCTTGTCCTCCGCGGATTTGCGGGCCGGAACGCGGCCCTGCAACCGCTCACTTGCGTATCGCACGGACTTGAGGTAGCCGGTGTACCCCAGTGCAACGGCGCCGATGCCGACGCCAAGCCGAGCCTCGTTCATCATGTGGAACATGTAAGAGATACCGGCGTTGGGTCGGCCAACCAGGTACCCCACCGCACCTGCTGAACCCAACGGGCGATGGGCACCCTCACCGAAGTTCAGGACGGTGTTCGTTGTGCCGCGGTATCCCATCTTGTGATTGAGTCCACCAAGGGAGACGTCGTTTCGTTCTCCGATCGCGGCATTATCATCGACCAGGAACTTGGGCACGATGAACAAGGAAAGCCCTTTCACCCCCGCCGGCGACCCGGCGATGCGCGCGAGGACCAGATGCACGATGTTCTCGGTCATCTCGTGCTCACCGCCCGAAATCCACATCTTGCTGCCGAAAAGTCGGTAATGGCCATCATCGGTGGGTTCGGCGCGGGTGCTGACGTCGGCGAGCGACGACCCAGCTTGCGGCTCGGACAGACACATGGTGCCCGAAAACCGGCCGGCGAGCATAGGTTTGACGAAGAGCTCGTGGTCACGCGTGCTCCCATATGTGGCCAGCAAGTTCGCATTGGCCATGGTGAGCATTAGATAGGCTGCGGTACTGACATTGGCGGCGTGAAACCAGGCGAAGCCGGCGCTTGCCACGGTGACCGGTAACTGCGCGCCGCCGAGTTCGTAATCCATGCTCATGCCGATGAGGTCGGCGGCCGCGAATGCATCGAGCGCTCGCTTCACCTCGGGGTTGACGTGGACGTGACGTCCATCAAAGGTCGGTTCCCTGGTGTCATTGAGCTTGTTGTGCGGTGCGAAGTACTTCTCGGCGAGTTGCTCGCAGAGGTCGAGGACCCCGTCGAATGTCTCCCTGCTGTGGTCGGAGTAGCGCTCACGCTTCGGCAGCTCGTCCACACCCAGCCACTCGTAGAGCAAGAATTCGACGTCGCGCCGTGAGATGAGGTCGTTGGGCATGGACGCTCCCTACTTTTCGATCGTGGCGGCACAGCACATGGCGCCGGTGACGAGCCCGCCGGTGCCGGTAGCCAATTAGACTGTTAAATCAGGCGACTGCAGCTTCTGACGCCACTGTTCTCGCAGTGCGAATTTCTGCACCTTGCCGGTGCCAGTCTTCGGCAGCGCCTCGAACACTATTCGCTTGGGCACCTTGAACCCACCGAGTTGCTCTCGGACGTGTCTTTCGATGTCGGCCTGGTCCGCGGTTGCTCCCGGATGCAGGGTGATGTGTGCAACCGGAACTTCGCCCCAACGATCGTCGGGCACGGCGACGACGGCGACCTCGAGCACCGACTCGTGCGAGGCGATAGCGTTTTCCACTTCGATCGAGGAGATGTTCTCGCCGCCGGATATGATGATGTCCTTGCTGCGATCGCGAAGTTCGAGATAACCGTCTTCGTGGAGTACGCCGAGATCTCCGGTGCGGAACCACCCGTCGGGCACGGCAGCTTCAGTCGCCCCGGGGTCTTTGAAATAGCCCGCCATCACATTGTTTCCGCGGATGGCGACCTCGCCCATGGTTCGCCCGTCCTTCGGTACGTCATCACCATTCGCATCAAGGACCCGGACGGGTTGCGAGACGATGTTGCACACCCCCTGCCGGGCTTTGAGTCGCGCGCGCCGCGGTGCGTCGTATGAATCCCACGATCGCTGCCACTCGCAGATGACGACCGGCCCATAGGTTTCGGTGAGACCGTAAAGGTGCACGACGTCCATGTTGAGCGCGGCGAGTCGCGCCAGGATGGTGGGCGTCGGGGGTGCTCCACCGGTACCGATGAGTAGATTGCGCGGAGGGACGAGCCCATGGGCCGCATCGCCGTACGCGATCGAGTTCAGGACCACGGGCGCGCCATTGAGATGAGTGACCCCCTCGTCGTCGATCAGGCGCCAAATTTCGGTGTGATCGACCGATCGCAAGCAGATGTGGGCCCCGCCCGCAGCGGTGACGGCCCATGTGAAGCACCACCCATGGCAGTGGAACATCGGCAATGTCCACAGCATCTTCGATTTGTTCTCCAGGCGCATCTGCGTGGCCATCGCGACAGACTGCAGGTATGCCCCGCGGTGGTGATACATGACGCCCTTGGGCTTGCCGGTTGTGCCACTGGTGTAGTTGAGCGAGAGCAAGGCGTTCTCGTCCGTGATCGGCTGGATTCGAGGCTCCGCCTCGGCGAGCAGCTGTTCGTATTCGTCATTCTCCCCGCCGCAACACACCAGTTTCATCCGCGAGTCGACGATGTCCGATACTGCGTGAGCCAGTGTCGACAGTGAACTGTCGTAGATGAGGACGGCCGCTTCCGCATGGTCGATGATCCAGGCGAGCTCAGGCGCAGACAGCCGGATGTTGAGCGTGAGCAAAGGTGAGCCGGACCACGGCACGCCGTAGTGCGCTTCGAGCAACGCGTGGCTGTTCGGCGCAAGAATCGCCACGGCTTTTCCGCCGGCGAGGTCGATGAGCGCCCCGGCCAGCCGCGTACTGCGGTCGAGCAGCTCGCGATAGCTGAACGTGCGTTCACCGTCGACGACGGCCGTGTTGTCGCCGTAGATGGTGGCGGCGCGACGCAAGAAGCTGACGGGCGTCAGCGGCTCGAACCAGAATTCACTTTGCACAAGGCTTCGGCAATCTGTTCGTGGAAATGGATCAACCCCAGTTCGTTCTGGCCGAACACCAGCGAATCGACACTACCGCTGTTCAACCCCGACTGGATCTTCTTACACATCGGAAAGTCTTCCTGACCGGTGACTTGCATCAGGATGTCGAGATTGAGAATCCACTTCTTGATCGTGTCGTCATTGGGCGGTTCCGGTGCATAGATGCTCGTTTCCACCACCGAGCTGCCCGGCGTGTCGTGAGGGAAGATCCGCCATACCTCGAAATGGTCGAGCTGATGCACGACGAGAGTATTGGGAAAGACGGCGTAGTGAATCGTGGCATGCGGCGGAAACTGCCAGGTGCTCTGGTCCTCGCCGATATCATCAATCGATTTTCGGACGCCGATGCTGCGGCAGTGCTGGTCGAAGGCGTCGAACAGCTGGGGGTGCGAGTGGTAGAGCCGCGATATCGAGGAGTTGTGCAGCGAGAAGACGTGATATGTCTCGAGGAAGGTGTCGATGATCATCTTCCAGTTGCAGTCTTGAATTGCCTTGCGTGTCTCGACGTGATGGAAGTTGGCCAGCCCAAAACTGTCCAGATCCTCGCTCAACCGACCTAGGTAGGCGTTGGCGTCCACGGGGGCGCCGTCGAGCCGAGCCAGAATCAGACCGTGCGCCTCGTCGGAGGAGACCTCCGTCAGATTGGACGACTCACCGTTGAAGTAATCCTGGGCTATCGGTCTGCGCATCAGCTTGCCGTCCAGCGCGTACAACCACGCATGGAACGGGCAGCTCAGATTTCGCGCACCCGTTCTACGGCAGTCGGGCTCGACGACCGGCGCACCCCGATGCCGGCACGCATTGATGAATACCCTGGCGCGCCCGTCTTTGGCGCGAGTCACCAGCAGCGGCACACCATCGATATGCGTCGCCAAGACGGCCCCGGAATGCGGAACGTCTGCAGTGAGCGCTACCACCACCGGGTGACGCCTGAACAGGATTTCGCGTTCCTGCTCCAGCTGTTCGCTCGATGTGTACTCGCCGGCGGGCAACATCCGCGGGCCATCGCTCAGTTGTGTGGACTTCGCCTCAGCGAGCTTGCGGAAGCGCTCGATGAGCTCGTGCTGGACAGCGACCTGCATTGTTACGATCCTCGACCTCGGGGAGCCTGCCATTGCTATTTTCTATAGACGAGTAGATTCTAGCTGTAGCTAGGTGGTGAGGCAAGCGGAGGGACGACAGCGTCGCCACTCGATTGGCCGTTGTTGACGCGGAGCAACTTGACTTATCCGAGACCGCGTCGAACGCCGCCGGGATCCGCAGCTCTTGCGAATTGGCTCGCCCGCGTCAACACGTTCGGCGAACATGCCCGCACACAGCCGCAAGCCGCTGGCGGTGTTTTTTTCAATCAGGTTGCGCCCGCGCGCGTCCTGCGCGCCGCCCTCGGGCCGGCGACGTGCCCGAGATCGGGCCAGCGCAGTCCGCAGATGCCTGCCGCTTTTCGGTTCACGCTTCGATTCTGGCTTCCAATCGGGTTTGCTCTGCGTTACATTTCACATTAAGAGTTATTTGTTTAACTAATCACAGGGGAGGTGCTCGTGGCCACATTGGATGTCGAGCCGCAGCTCAGCGGCATGGACAGACTCAAGAAAGCGCCGCGGGTGCGGACGTCAACCCCCATCCTTGTGTGGGCGACGATCGGCGCTTTGTTCATGGTGCTTGCGGCATATATTGCGGCGAGTTGGATCTTCGGCGGTCGCGCCACACCCACCCCGCTCGGCAAGGACGAGCCGACGAGCGGCGAGATCGCGTTCAATATCGGCGCTCAGGTGGCAGCCCTCGTCGCCGTCGGCATCGCGCTCTTCTTCGTGATCCGCAGATGCATCAGGGAACGGCGCGTCACTTTCGATCTGATGCTCATGATCGCCTATGTGATGCTCGTCCAATGGGATCCGGTGCTCAACTACGTGGTGCCGACGTTCTCCTACACCTCATTGATGATCAACTTCGGCTCGTGGACGACCGACGTGCCGGGCTGGGTGTCGCCGGGGGCCAACCTGATGCCTGAGCCGACCGCCGCGATCGGCATCGGGTTCATGTGGAGTGCAGCGCTGTGCATGCTCGGGTGCGGATTCCTGCGCAAAGTCGTGATGAGGCGGTGGCCGGAGACCGGCAAGCTCGGCATCATCCTGTGGTCGGTCGGCTTCATGGCTGTCATGGACATCCTCATCGAGAGCGTTCTGTGCTTCGGTCACAACATCGCCTACTTCAACACCGTGGGTTGGCTGACGTTGTGGCAGGGGACATCTCATCAGTTCCCAATCTACGAAGCGCTCGTATGGGGAGGGCTCGGGTGGGCGCCCCTCATGGTGCTCCGGTTCTACCTGGACGACCGTGGTCACTCGGTCGTGGAGCGCGGCGTTGATCGCCTCAACGTGTCCTACAAGACGAAGGTCCTCCTGCAGATTCTCGCGCTGGGCGCGGTGACCAACATCTGCTACGTGAGCTACAACATCGTCATGATCGGCATCAGCCTGCAAAACGACAATGATGCCTCGGCGGTCTACCCGTCGCACCTGACCAACTCGCTGTGCGGCCCGCAGAACAAGTGCACCACTCCGGGGACCGGTATGTCGATACCTACGGGCGGCAAGCCGGCATCGCCGAGCGACGTGCCGGGCAACGGACGGACTTGGGTCGACGTTTATCTCGGGCGCTGACCCAGCCGCGCCTGCCAGCGCGAGAAAAGGACGCGGTGGGGCGGTGGTGTGACCGCGAGTCGTGTTGCACCACCGCCCTATCCATTCTCAAAGGAAGGGCCCACGACCATTCAAACCAGCGGACGCGGTCCTGCTCACTCGAATTTTCCTGGATCGGTGTAGGTGCCCGGGGGTGTAGACAAGCGAAAGTGCCCGTCCTGCAAGGGATAATTGCACTGCTCTACGGTTCAAAGATCCTGACGATAAGGCACTTCGCAGGTGAAGAATGTCGCGGTGGCATCCATCGCGGGTGAAAGTCTCGGCCGGCGGCCATGATGTCGTGTCGCATGCCCGGATGGCCATGGTGCGTGAGCTCGCCGACCGGACAGGGTTATCGGCGTAGGTCACCGCCGCGTTGGCAGACACCTACCACGGCCCGTGGGGTGTACGCGCCTGGGATCGCCGGCGGTCAGCATCCGGGCGCCACCGCGACCTGAATTGTTACGGTCCTTGACCTCTGAGAGCCTGCCATTGAAAAATTTTCTATAGCAGAGTAGATTCTGCTGCAGCTAGGTGGTGAGGCAAGCGGACCGGACATCGAAGCCTGCGTTGGCACCTGAACTTCGTCGAAGGGTCCATCCGATGACTTCGTCAGTCGTGAGTTCAGCGAGCAGCTCTACTGTTGCGCGTGCTGCTCGTCCTTTCCGGGTAGCGCTCGTGGTCTCTGAGGACGAGCGCGCGGCGATCGCGAACCCGGCGCAGAGCGGGCGCAGTTCGCTGCGGGGGCCCGAGGATCGAATTTTCGTGAGTCCAGCCACACTCGTGGCGGCCAGCGACCTGCGGCAAGCCAAGAAGCGAGTCGTTGAGGAGCGCGCGGCGCGGTGTGCGCGCGGACATCGGCAACGTCCGATTCTGTTGGCGGTCAACGTATGCATCGAAGTCGACAACGCCGCGGCATGCCGGCGGATGGACAACGGGACTAATGCGATGGGCGAGGGGCTGCCCTATACGGGTACGGCGCGTGGATTGGCCGGCTTGGTCTTCGATATCGATCACCTCGATCTCGCAGACGGCCTCATGGTGCGTTCTCCTGCGGGGTGGACTGCGGCAGCCTACGCCGCGATTGCCGAGGAGTTGGGCAAGCGTGGTTACCAGGCGCTGGTGATGGTCGCCGATCCCGAGATGCCCTGGGCGCGATAACGAAAGGCTTCTTAGGTGAGGGCCATTCGGCCGTAAGCCTCGGATACGCGCGATACCGCGGAAGGTGGGCGAGTCTGCGGGGCATCCGCGGGTGGACGCGTGCGGGCGAGATGATGGATCCCTTTCGCGCCTACCCACAATGAGAACCATTTGGTGTCACGGTCTGCCGCCCGAATGACGTCTCCCAATCGGATAGAATCTGTTTCTGATTCGATAACTAAAGGGTGGCAAGATATCGACTGCATAACTTGTGAGCCGATGGTCAGCCGACCGTTTCGAAGGGACGATGATGGAACTGGAAACGCTGCTCTACGCGTTGGATGGCCACGTTGCGACCATCACGCTCAATCGACCCGACCGGCTGAACGCCTTCAATCAGCATATGTGCGAGGATTTCTCGCAGGTCTGGCGCCATGTTCGGCTCGATGACGAGGTGCACGCCGTGGTGGTGCGAGCGGCTGGTGAGCGCGCTTTCTGCACGGGCGTAGACACGGACGACACGCTGGAGATGGTGTCCCGGCCCAATCTGTGGAGCCGCGAGGATCCCAGCAGTTATCTGTCCCCCAAGGCTAATCAGGTGTGGAAGCCGGTTATCTGCGCAGTGCACGGAATGGCGGCGGGTGGCGCGTTCTATTTGCTCAATGAGGCGGACATCATCATCAGCTCCCACGATGCGACGTTCTTCGATCCGCATGTGACTTACGGGCTTGCTGCCGTGCTCGAGCCTGTGGGGCTCGCCGCCCGGATGCCGCTGGGTGAAGTGCTGCGGATCGCGCTCATGGGCCTCAACGAGCGAATGTCGGCCAGCCGTGCCATGCAAATGGGCTTGGTATCGGAGGTCACCGAGCGTGAGGAGCTTTGGCCACGTGCCGACGAGATCGCTCACCAGATCGCGGCCAACGAGCCCCTGGCGGTGCAGGGAACGGTGAAGGCGATCTGGGACTCACTCGACGTCGGACGTACCGATGCCATCCGCAATGGTGTGCACTACACGCAGCTAGCCAACGGCGTGGAGACCGTGAAGGTGACTCGCGGTGGAGCTGGCAAGCCGCAATGGAGGTTGCGGTAGTCCCTGCGACTCATCGAAAGTCCGAACCTCCATCCACGTTGAGATCTGCCCCTGTGGTGAAAGAGTTGAGTCGCGAGCCCAGCAGCGCGATCATCGGCGCGATCTCCTCGGGGCGCCCGGCGCGGCCGACGTATCCGAGAGCATCGCCGAAAACCTGCTGTAGAAGCGCGCCGACATCCTCGGCAGTGCGCGGCCCCGTGGGCTCCCGAGGCATCGCCTCGATGAAGTTGCTGACCTGCTCGGTCATGAAGGTCCCCGGCGAAACGGTATTGACCAGAATGCCCTCACGGGCAAGTGTCTGGGACAAGTTCTTGGTCATACTGGTCAATGCAGCTTTGGCGGCTGTGTAGGCGATCAGCCTGGGTGATTGCCGTTGCACGGAATGCGCTGAGATGTTGACGATGCGCCCCCAGTCGGCAGATCGCAGCAGCGGGAGCGCAGCGCGGCACGTCCGCACAGCGCTGAGCAGAATCAGGTCGAGCGCTCTCGTCCAATCGTCATCGGACAGCTCATCGAACCCAGCCACGAGTTCGAGGCCGGGGCCCACGGTGTTGATCAGGACATTGGCAGTGTCCCAACAAGATTCGATCTGCCGGAAGGCCGCGTGCACGCTTTGCGCCTGAGCAAGATCAATGGGCACCACGAGCGCCTCCGGGCTACCCGCGGCGCGAAGTTCGGCCGCCACCTGCTCGAGCCGTCTGCGACTGCGCGCCAGAATGGCTAGTCGTGCCCCCTCTTGCGCGTAGACGTGCGCGGTTGCCAGCCCCATGCCTGCGGTCGCCCCGGTGATGATCACCCGCGCGTCCTTTACGGCCAGTTCCATACTTAGCTTTTCTCCCTCGCCCCGGCGACAGCATGCGCGCTGAAAGTGGTGCACGCGCACCGTGGCGAGGGCGCGCATGCATCGCGCTACAAGATGTTATATAGTTTACTGATTCACCGAAGGATGCGGAATCGCGGCCCCAACGGAACGACTGGCCGACAGGACGAATGCGCTAGGGGCCGGCCTATATCTGGACCGCATGGTCCCGGATGGTGATCCCGTCGAACAGTGCTGAGATGAGAAGGTCGGCGACCTTTTCAGGGGATCGCTTGGCGCGGTCGGGCCATTCGACGGTCCAGTTCAGCGATCCCATGATGAGGAGCCTCAGGGTCTGCAGGTCGAGGTCGTCTCGAATTTCGCCAGCGTCGCGCGCGTCGCTGAGGAGTCCGTCCCAGAGCTTGCCGTAGGGCCGTTGGTCGACGCGGATGTGACGCTTGCGCAGCTCGTCGGGAAGCTGGCCGAGGATGCGTGCATTGGCTGCCGTGTAGTCGACGGCCTCGATCACGGCCTCGGCGTGCGCATGAATCGCGGCGCCAAGACGCGCGGTCGCCGAGGCTTCGGGGCCCAGGGCTTCGACGGCCGAGACGACGTGTTCGTGCGTCTTCTCGAGTCCGACGCGCAGCATCTCTGCGACTAGCGTGTCCTTCGAGTCGAAGTAGTAGTACAGGCTGCCTTGTTTGACCTCGGCGGCCTCCGCGATGTCGGTGAGGCGCGTGCCGGCGTATCCGTTCTGGCTGAACACCCGTGCGGCGGAATCGAGGATCCGTGCCCGCGTTCGTGCTGACTTCGCGAATGGCACCCTGGTCCGGCTCTTCGTTGTCACCGCCCGAGTATACGAGAAACCGCGCATTTCTCCGGTCGCCGTCGACGCATGCGGTGGGTCGGAGCGGCTTCCGCGTCGCTCGGCACCGGCCCGTCGTGCACGATTGCGGGGGGTTGCAGGATAAGCTTATATTCTATTCGCTAGTAGAAAGTAGGTGTTGATCGGGAAGGGGTAAGCGGTGCGGATGGACGATTCCGTAGCGTTGGTCACTGGGGGCGCTTCCGGCCTGGGGCTTGCAGCCGCCGCAGCGTTGCGAGACAGTGGCGCGACAGTCGTCATCGCCGATCTGCCGTCTTCTGCGGGTCGGGCGGTTGCGGCCGACCTCGGCGAGGACGTTCTGTTTGCGCCAACGGACGTGTGCGACGAATCCACTGTCGAAGCGGCACTCGACCTTGCGCAGTCGGCCGGCGACTTGCGGATAGTCGTGAATTGCGCCGGGGTCGGTATCTCTCGTCGCGTGCTCGGCAGAGAAGGCGCGCACCCGACGGCGGATTTCGCCAGGGTGATCGGCGTCAACTTGATCGGCACGTTCAATGTCATCCGGTCCGCGGTCGCCCGGATGACGACCACCCCGCTCGACGCCGAAGAGCGGGGTGTCATCGTGAATACCGCATCGATCGCCGCCTACGACGGGCAGATTGGCCAGGTCGCCTATTCTGCCTCGAAAGGGGGCGTCGCGGCGATGACGCTGCCGTTGGCCCGCGATCTGGCGAGTCACGCCATTCGCGTGATGGCTATCGCGCCGGGACTCTTCGAAACGCCATTACTCGGCGTCCTGCCCGATGAGGCACTCGGCGCGATGACCCGAGTAATACCCCATCCCAAACGTTTCGGAAGGCCGAGCGAATTCGGCCAGCTCGTCGTGCATATCACGCAGAACCCGATGCTCAACGGTGAAGTGGTGCGGCTCGACGCGGGCCTGCGAATGCCAGCCCGCTAGCGGTGACGAACCCGCGGGCCGCGCCCGGTTCGCCAACCCGTCGCCTGGACGCCGACCGTGGCGAAACATGGCTACCCTCGTTCGGTTGCAGGCCGGGCCGTCGGACCAACAGCCAAGGCGTCGAAGGCAATTGAGTCAGACGCATTTCGGAAGTCCAAGATGACGCTCCGCCACGATGTTGCGGTTGATCTCGGTAGTGCCCCCGCGGATCGTGCAAAGTGGTGCATGGCGGCCCTCGTACTCGATCCAACCATCCGCGGCTGCGCCAGCCTCGCCAAACCGAAGCAGACCCGCCGCTCCGGCGCGCTGTTGGAACCAATGGGCAGCCTTTTGATATGCCGTGGTCGCAAAGAGCTTGGTCATCGCACCTTCGACTACGGGCAACTCACCGCTCGCCGCCAGCCACGCCGACCGCTGTGTCAGCAGCTTCGCGACTTCATTGTCCATAGCGGTCTGGGCCATCTGCTGTCGTATGGCGGGGTCGCGCACCGCACCGGTGTCTTCGGCCCACTGCCGAAAATGCCGCAACAGCGCAACACCGCCGTTTGTCTCACCGACGACGCCGCGTTCGAACGACAACCCGACGCCCATCGCCGCCCAACCATTGTTAACGCCTCCGAGGACCCACTCATCGCCCACGCGGACATCGTCGAAGAACGTCGCGTTGGTGCGCTCGGACCCGATCGTCCACACCGGTTCCACTGAAATGCCGGGAGTGTCCATGGGAAGCACGAACATGGTGAGACCGCGGTGCTTCGGCAGAGTCGGGTCCGTGCGCGTCAGCAGCAGGATCCAATCGGCTTCGTGGGCCATCGTCGTCCACATCTTGGATCCGTTGATCACCCACTGGTCGCCATCGCGAATCGCGCGCGTCGACACCGAAGCCACGTCACTTCCGCTCCCCGGCTCGCTGTAGCCAAGGCAGGCATAGGATTTCGCAGAAAGCAACGAGGAGAGGATGCGTTCTCGATGGAACTCGGACCCTAGCCGGTTAACCATCGCGGAAACGATCAGCATCACAGAAAGTGCGTCGTAGGGCACCGTCGCCTTCTCGAGCTCGTTGAAGAGGATCCAGAGTTCGATCGGATCACCCTTGCCCAGCCCCGGTACGGTGCGTTCGAGCAGCCCTCGCCGTGCGAGCTCCTGATACAAGGCCGGGCAGGCGAATGTGCCGGTGCGATGGTGTTCACCGCGACGATCTGGCGTGTAAGTGAGGGCGATGACGTCCTTGATCTCCTGACGGAATGCCGCCGCCTCAGTGGAGAGATTGAAATCCATTGCCGCTACCGCTTTCTCGACGTGTCATCGGTAGAGACTGCCCCGAACAATCGGTCTGCCAAGTGCTGGTACTGAACAGCGGGGTCGCCGAGCACGAGCGACCAGCCGCGCGCTCGGCGGTAGTACAAACCGATGTCGTACTCGTTGGCAAACCCGTACCCGCCGTGGTAGTGCAGCACACGGTCGGTGACCTGGGCCGCCACTTCGGTCGCGAAGAGATAGGCCATCAAAGCAAGCGATGTCGGATCGTTGACCTCGTTGTCGTCGACATCGGTGGACCTCGGCGCGGTGGAATCCGAAGTGTCCATGGCCCACGCCGCTTTGAAAGTGAGCAGCCGGGCGCCATCGATAAGCCCCGGCAAATCGGCCAATCCGTGTTGTACCGCTTGGAACGTGCCGATCGGCCGGCCGAACTGCTCGCGTGACTTTACGTACTCCACTCCGGTGTCGAGGCTCTTCGCAGCGATGCCGACCAGCGATGCGGCGGTGAGTATTTGCCACTCCGACAGCGCACGTGACCACACCGACTTGTCGCCTAGGTTCGATGCGGTGTTGTGGTCGAAGGTCCGAAAGGCCACGGGCATGCACGCGTGGTTTGCCGGCGCCACTCCGGGGGGCTCGGCAGACACGGCTACCGTGACCTCGTCACACGGGCCGACGACGGTGCGGGCGACCGCCCCGGCGGGAATGAGGCCCCAGTCGAGTCCGCCGGTTGCAGACTGCAGCGCGATCGTCGCAAGCTCGTCCCCGGCGAGCAGTTCAGCGGACGGCTCGGGCAGGGCGCGCAAGGCTACCGTGTGTTCGATGATGGGAACGGGCGCTACCGATCTCCCAACGCATTCGCCCAAGACCACGAGGTCGGCCATGGTGGCTCCGCCGCCTCCTTTCTCCGCCGCGACCCCCATCGCCGGCGCATCCAGAGCGCACAGCTTCGACCACAGCTCGGAGTCGAAGCCAAGCGGCTCCGCTCGCCGGACGACGATCGGTTCCGAAGTCTTTGCGAAGAACTCGGAGAACAGTTCTTCGACTGCTCGCTGATCCTCGCTGAGGCTGACCTTCAACGCGCCGGCCCGCTCGCGGCGACAGCGGTGGTCGCGCTACTCAGCGATCGCGTGCGGGGCAGAGCAGTGATCGTCGAGCGGTCGAAGGAGGAGGATCCTTCGATGACCATGGCCCGACGGAGTTGGAGTATCGGGAGAGAAGCCAAGGCTGACATTGCGCGTGCCCCGTTCGGAGCATCCTTCCACGAGGGTGAGGCCAACTCGAGTTCGGCCTCACCCACCTGCACGGAAGTGATCTGCGAACGCATCTGGCAACGAGTCACCTCGTCGACACCGGGGCTGTTGACGATAGGTGGGATGTAGCGAGAACAAAAGGCGTACCCGATGCTGCCCGCCTGCGCGATCTTGTCCAGCGCGACGTCGTCGACTGGCTTCGCGTTGCGTATTGTGCCGCGCGCCAACACCGTTCCGTACTCCGACATTTCCCACGATAGGTCGCCGGAATCGTCTCGTATCGGGCTGAAGTCTGCGCCCAGCTTGGCGAAACCCGTGAACTCGCGGCCGACGGTGACCGGCCGAATCTGGTCGACCCACATCACGGGCCAGAAGTTCCCTCTGGTCGTCCCCTCCTCGCCGTTGTGGGTCACGCTGATACCGACGCACAGCTCTTCGTAGCCGTGACCTGCGAGGTAGTCCACCTGGTCGAATGAGCGCCTGCTGATGACGACCGTCGGCTGCTCCGGGAGGTCGAGCTCCGCCGGTACCAGTGGACGCACCGCGACCGGATCGGTGACGAAGGTGATGTCGAGCGCTCGGAGATATCCCCACTGTGATACCTGCGGAAGCTCCGTCGGCCCGAACACGATGGGCATCTCATAACGCTCGCCCGGGTGACATGTGAACCCCTGATCGGCTGACGACATCTCGAGTATTCCTTCCCTAGGTGGATCAAAATCTACCGAAAGTTCGATAATGCGACAAGAGGCGGTGGGAGTCCATTTCACCCTAGAATCTGTCGACAACTAGAATCTGCCAGTGCGGCGCTGGAAGCATCCCGCCGGTAACACCACCCCGCGATCAAGGAGAGTCATGGACGTCGACCTGGTTGCTCCGAATGACGTCGGCGCCCTGGCCGCCGCGAAGAAAGCGGAAGCGGCCGGATATCGCGGAGTGTGGATGCCCGAGATGAAGCACGATCCGTTTCCGCTGCTGGCGATGTGCGCGCAGGACACAAGCACGGTTGCCCTGGGCACCAATATCGCCGTCGCGTTCGCTCGCAACCCTATGACCACAGCGCTGCTCGCGAACGACTTGCAGCTCTACTCCCGAGGTCGATTCATGCTGGGGCTGGGCTCGCAAGTGAAGGCTCATATCAGCCGCCGGTTCTGCATGCCCTGGTCAGCTCCGGCCGACCGGATGCGCGACTACGTCCTGGCCATCCGGGCGATCTGGGGGAGCTGGCGAACCGGCGAGCGACTTGACCATGAGGGGAAGTTCTACCGACATACGCTCATGACCTCGTTCTTCGATCCGGGGCCCAACCCACACGGCAATCCGCCGGTGCTTCTGGCAGGCGTTGGCCCCAAAATGTCGCGTGTTGCGGGGGAGGTCGCCGATGGCTTTCTCCTGCACAGCTTTACAACCGAGCGGTACCTCAGGTCCGTGACGTTGCCTGCGCTTATCGAGGGCCGGGCAGCCACGGGTCGAGACGATCTGGATGGTTTTCAGATCAGTGGAGCGGTGTTCGTCGTAACGGGTGAAACCGCGGCCGCTCGGGCGGCCGCCGATGCGGCGGTGCGCAGCCGCATTGCTTTCTACGCGTCCACCCCCGCGTACCTTCCCGTCCTGCAGACCCACGGCTGGGAAGTGATCGGTGATGAGCTGCGGGCCATGATCAAGGCTGATCGCTGGAGCCAATTAGGCGAGGTTATCGATGACGAGATGCTCGACGCCTTCGCCGTTGTCGCCGATCCGCCGGATGTGGCGCGGGCGTTGACGGACAGATTCGGTTCCGTTTTGAGCCGGGTTGCCCTGGCTGCGCCATATGACACCTCGGAAGGGCTCTGGCAGCCGATCGTCGAGGAGTTGCGCGACTGGCGGCGTTCATGACTTGAAGCCCCTGACAGGGCTACAGGGAATTCTTTGAGCCCGCGTGTGCTTCACGAACCTCAGTCATCGGCTCGCCGGCCGTTTCCTGCGGCCTCGTCCCTGGCATTGCTCAGCCGTCCCGATCAGTTCGTCTCCGAGCTGAGTGGTCTCTGCGAGCGTGGTCCGGGCGCGCAGACCGAGGTAGCCGTACGCGATCTCGACGGCCCGCTCCCTGGCCGCTTCTCGTGACGGAAGTGCAGTGATCACGGGGGAGAGGTACCAGTCGATGTGCCGGGTGCCCATGAGTGCATTCGTGGCCGATTGCCAATGCTGGTCGCCGCCGTCGCAGGCAGTGCCGTCACATCCTCGCCGTATTCGCCTCGTCAGCGTGCAGTGTCGAACAGCTTGAGCCGCGAGCGCACCCGGCGCTCGAGGAAGTCGTCGAGCACGTTCTCGAAGACCGCGTTGTCGTCACCGGCCACCATGTGGTGCGCACCGGCAACCGACGCGAACTCGGCGTGCGGCACCAACTCTAGGAAGCGCACTGCGTCGCCGACGCTGAGCACATCGGACTCGCCGCCGCGCACCAGCAGAGTCGGCAGCCGCAGGTCCCGCGCCGCCGCACCCAGCCGGGCTGGGTCAATGAGCTGATCGCGCTGCACGGCCTGATCGTTCGGCGACGCCATAAACGCAGGGTCCCAATGCCAGTACCACCGGCCGTCCCGAAAGCGCAGGTTCTTTTTCAGGCCGTCGAGGTTGCGCGGCCGCGGTCGGTGAGGAACGTAGGCCGCGACGGCATCGGCGGCCTCCTCCAGCGTGCCGAAGCCGGCCTCGGCGTGCGACACCATGAATTCGCGGATCCGGCTCGTCCCCGCTGGTTGCAGGAACGGCGACACATCCACCAGGACCAAGCCGAGCGCGAGATCGGGCCGGACCCCGATCGCCGCCAACGAGGAATTGCCGCCTAGCGAGGCACCCACATAGACCGGTGGGCGGCCGAGGAAGTCGCCCACCCGGGTCACATCGTTGGCGAACCGGTCCAGCCCGTAGTAGCCGTCCGGGGACCAGCTGCTGTCGCCATGCCCACGCAGGTCGACCGTGATGGCATACCAGTTCTTGGCGCCAAGATCGGCAGCGGTCGAACCCCAGGAATGCCTGGTCTGGCCACCACCGTGCAGCAACACCACTGGCGGATCCGACGGATCACCATAGGCATCCGCGACCATGGTGACGTCACCCGCCGGAATCTTCAGCGCCGCGTGTGGTGGCCGGCGGCCGGTGTTGGTCATGTCGCTCCTCAACTAGTCGCTGGGTGTGAAGCCACCGCGTAAACCGTGCCAGGTTCTCGCAATACGCTCACACTGCCCACTCATCGTCATACGAGCTCACTCGCCTGGCCCCGAGCACGCCGACTCCGCCCTGGCTGGAGATGGCCGGTGCGACGGTCACCTGGCTGTTGCGGACTGGCTCTGCAGGTGGCTCCTGTCCCTAATCATGTTGCACTCCTGATGTTTTCGCCCAGGCCTCGGACATCTCGCGCCGCAGCACCTTGCCGGTCTCGGTGGCCGCAGATGATCGACGATTTCGATGCGATCCGGGATGGGCGACCCGGCCCGAGACTGCCATCTCGAGCAGCAGCGCAGTGCTCAGCTCCTAACCCTTCGCTAATCCGGCATATAGTTATATCCGTATCAAGGGCCACGAGTCCACTTCCGCTAAGGAGGCACGGAAACAGGCGTCGAGTCGCTCGGCATGGCCCATGGGGAGCAGCTCGTCCTGGCAATACGTGGACCCCTGGGTGCAGCCGCTCTGTTATCCGCAGTTGTCGACGAAATCTTGGGCGCTCTGGCCAAATTGAGCACTGGGATCTCCTCGATGACCGCGTGCTGCTGTCCAATAGTCAACATGACCAGGTGGTAGGGCACCGAGAACTGTCGATTGTCGAGTGCCGGATGGGTTCGAATGGAGTACATCCGGGTCGGCCGCTCCTCCGGGCTCAGCGGGACTGTCCGTTGACAGCGACCACGGGTTCACCCCAAGGGTCGCGGCAGATGACTGTCAGATGGTGATTCACCGATCGGTATATCCCTGGAATTGAGCAGCTTCTGCTGCGCATGTGCACGCCTTTTGGCTGCTAATATGACAGTCCTATGTCATCAATCGCAGAAGAACGGTCCATGACGAAGGAAATCAGCGCAGGTGAGGCTCGACCGCCGGACGGCGACTGGCTGGGCACACCGTACCTGCGGTTCGAGCGCGAGGGTGCGCTAGCGATAGTCACACTGGATCGTCCGCACGCGCGCAACGCCATGACAGCGGCGATGTATTTCGGTATTCGCTACGCAGTCTCGCGAGTGGCTGCAGACGACAACTTGGCCGGTCTGCTGATCACGGGCACCGGCGACGTGTTCGCCCCCGGCGGCGATCTCGGGCACCGCGCCGAGGACAACTGGATGGAATTGGCTTTTGCCCTGGGAATGGACGTCACGCCTTTCGAGGCCTTGCGTCAGTCGCCCAAGCCGGTGGTATCCGCGGTCAACGGCCTGGCGCAGGGCGGCGGATTGCAGATTGCGATGTGCAGTGACATGGCGGTGGTGAGCGAGCGTGCGACTTTTCGCGTACCGGAGTTGTACCGCGGCATTGCTGATACCTACTACAGTCAGATGCTCGCACGGATCATTGGACCGGTTCGCACGCGGGACCTGATGTTCACCGGCCGGGTACTGTCGGCCGAGGAGGCGCTCGAATGGGGGATGATTTCCCGCGTCGTTCCTCACGCCGACTTGCTGACCACCGCGCGCGAGATACTCGCTCAATGCTGCCGAACCGCACCGCAGGCGCGCGCAGTGGTCAAGGGCAATCTCGACAACTACATGGGGCTGTACGACCGGATCAACATGTACCAAAGCGTCCTGGGGCCCGAGGCGCGAGAGGGCTTCACGGCGTTCAAGGAGAAACGGTCGCCGGAATGGGTCCATCCCGCGCTTCGCGTCGAAGGGCGGCTGTGACGACGATGGCGACGCACCACGGCGCCGCATCCCGCCTCAGGTGTTGGCCTCGGCCGTCACGACGTCGCGATCGACGGTACGGAACGTGAAGTCCGAGAAGGACTGCGAGCGCTTCCGGCCAGCCACTGGCTCATAGCGCTTTCCAGCAGGCTCATCCCCACCGTGGCGGGCATCGCGCACTCGGCATCAGGGGCCGAGAGCCCACGCCGTCTCGCGACCACGTCGGCGACCACCAGCGTGGTGATAGTCATGTCGCCAGGCTTGCCAACCTTGATCAATCTGCTTTCGGCATCACTTCTTCGGCCACCCAGTGCAGATGATCGAGATAGGCGCTGAAGTCGGCCACCGGTGGAGGATTCACCCATGTGTCGGTGACGCCCAGGCCGGCGAGCATGTTGCAGTTGTCAATGACCTGCTGAGCGTTCTGACCGAATTGCGAATGGGGGTCGTCGTTGATTTCGTGCGCCAAGCCGATATTCAGCGAAGCCAAGCTGAAGAAAAGCGCGAACGGACGGCCATCGTAGCCAGGCTGCGACTTCAAGTAATCGAGCTTGGCCGGGAAGTCCTCGGGCCGGGTCTGCCACGGCGCCCAGCCATCTCCGAATCGGGCGGCTCGACGGAGCACGGCCTCGGCGTCGCCGCCCATCCAGATCGGTGGGTGGGGCTTGTGAATCGGCTTTGGGCCGAACGCGATGTCGCGGAATCTGACGAATTCGCCGTTATAGGCGGGCGTGTCGCTGTGCCACATTTCGAACATCGCCGCGAGGTATTCATCGGTGAGCCGACCGCGTCTGCGGAAGGGGACGCCGATGGCGTCGTACTCTTCTTCGAGCCAGCCTACCCCCACCGTCACCTGCGCACGGCCACCGGAAAGCCAGTCCAGCGTCGCGATCGACTTCGCCGCGATGACGGGGTTGTGCAACGGCAGAATCGTGACCATCGATCCAATCGAAATCGTCGATGTGGCGCCGGCGATGTAGGCCTGCGCTGTCGTGGCATCGAAGTAGTGATTGCCCGACAGTTCTACCTGCGATGTGGGTGTCACGAAGTGTTCCGGGATGAATACGCGCGCGAAGCCCAATTTCTCGGCGGTACGTGCGACGTGCGCGATGTCGCTGCCGGCAAGGCCACACTCCCACGGCTGGGTGAGCGCGGCCACGTGGACGCTGTTGGGCAGGACGACGCTGAACCGCATGGTCAGCCTTCCTCGGATCGGTCGACAGGGTGCGCACCGGATCGAAATCACGCGGTGTATTCGATGGGCCTGAGTATGGCAGTTAACTGGCATCAGCCAATACGCTGCGATGCGATGGGCGTGATGGCATCGCGAGTGCAGGCGGTTGAGGAGTCCGCGATGAACGCGGCAGTTGCGTTAATCGCCAAGGACACCCACGACGCCTTCTCCCTTACCAAGCTGAATTGTCGGAATGCACCTACGTCGAGCGGTCTGATCTGACGCGCTTCAGTGGGCGTTGACAGTGTGACAGTTGGCTGCCATAGTGCGTGAGATGTCCACCTCGGAACTGCCAAGGGGGTTGTGTCGGTGGCCAAGAGCCTTTTTCTTGTGATGACCAATCCCGTTGAAGGCCAAGACGACGCCTTCAACGAGTGGTACGACATACGCCATGTGCGCGAGGTGCTCGCGCTGCCCGGAGTGGTAGCCGCACAGCGTTACGTCCTCTCGGAGGTGAAGGTGCGCGAGGAAGACTTGCCTGCTCCTTTGCCGCCGCCTGCGCACCGATATCTGGTGATATACGAATTGGATCGCGAGCCCGACCAGGTCATGGCCGAGTGGCTCAAGGGCACCGCGGCCGGAACGCTGACGCTGGGCGAAACGCTGGACCTCAATACGGTGTCGGTGACGGGCTGGACTCCGCGGGGTGAGCGCAGGGAAGCTGACAACTGATAGCCGGATTTGGCGTCGACGATCATAGGCGCAGCGCGTTTGGAGCCGATTCGATCCCGACCGCACCATCCCGCATGACGACACCGAGCAGAGGCTGACAGCCGCGGCTCACGCGCCCAGCCGAGAACATGCAACCGGGCCGTTCGTGGTTACCCGCGATGAGCGAATCCGCGGTACTCACGACATGGATGACCGAATGCGGTGCAGCGCTTGCGCCGATGGTGGCCCCCGTGACGCCTACCTCGATGACGGGGTCCCGCCGCGTGTGCGCAGGCGTCGCCGGAGGTCTGTTTGCTTATTTTCGATCAGAATTTAGATTTTGCTTCCCATCGTGTCGAACACGTTATACATTTCACAGATAGGGATTCGTTGTTGAATTCGTCACGAAGGGGCGTGCGCATGACGACGTTGGAAAGAGGGCCGCTCGCGAGTGCTGGCCCTGACAAGCTGATGAAGACGCCGCGGGTGCGGACCACGGTTCCGATCGTCGCTTGGGCGACGGTCGGTGCGGCGTTCATCGCCCTGGCGATCTACGTCGCGTCGAGTTGGATCCTCGGTGGTCGTGCGACGCCTACGCCGATCGGTGCCAACAACCCGAAGCTGGGCAGGGATCTGGCCTGGAACATCGGCGCCCAGGTGCTGACGATCATTGCCGTCATCGGAACTCTGATCTACGTCGGCAGGCGATGCATACGGGAGCGGCGGGTCACCTTCGACGCCATCCTCATAGTCGCCTACCTGCTGCTGATCCAATGGGATCCGATTCTGAACTACGTCACGCCGCAGTTCTCGTACTCGTCGCTGATGATGAACTTCGGGTCGTGGACGACCGACATGCCCGGCTGGGTGTCACCTCATGGCAACCTCATGCCCGAGCCGACCATCCTGATCGGCATCGGGTTCATCTGGAGTGCGTCGCTGTGCATGATCGGTTGCGGTTTCCTGCGCAAGGTCGTAATGAGGCGCTGGCCACAGACCGGCAAGCTGGGCATCATCCTGTGGTCCCTCGGCTTTATGCTGCTCGCCGACTTCGTCATCGAGACCGTGCTGTGCTACGGGCACATCATCGCCTATCCGAACACCGTGAGCTGGCTGACGCTCTTCAAAGGCACATCGCACCAATTCCCCCTCTATGAGTCGCTGGTGTGGGGTGGACTTGCCTGGGCGCCGCTGATGGTTCTGCGGTTCTATCTAGATGACCGTGGCCATTCCGTCGTCGAGCGCGGGGTCGACCGCCTCAATGTGTCCAACAAAGCAAAGGTGGGCCTGCAGATCCTGGCCGTCGCCGCGGTGACGAACATCGGCTACCTGAGCTACAACATCGTGATGATCGGGATCGGCCTGCAGATCGACAATGACGGCCACGCTGTCTATCCGTCGCACCTGATCAATGGGATCTGCGGGCATGAAACACCGTATCCATGTCCCGATCCCGCTGCGGGACGGCCCATTTCGACTGGTGGTCAACCCGGCTCGCCTCGTGACATCCCCGGTGACGGCCGCACTTGGGTCGACGTATACCTCGGGGGCTGAGGAAACCTACTAAGCGGCCGAACGACGATTCAACTGCCCTACTTAACCTGAGCAAGGACGTATGACGATTCACTCCTCCCAACGTGGTCCCGTGATCAACAATCACAACCTCACACTCGGCGTCGTCGACGACTACCATCCCGTCGGGGATGAACTGGACATCCTGCTGGGAGCCTGGCGAGCGCGTCTGCCGGTGCTGCTGAAGGGTCCGACGGGCTGCGGTAAGACGAAGTTGGTGGAAAGTGCGGCACGTCGACTCGGACTGGACCTCGTCACGGTGTCGTGCCATGAGGACATGCTCGCCGCAGATCTGGTGGGGCGTTATCTGCTCGAGGGCGCGGACACCGTCTGGCAGGACGGACCGCTCACCACGGCGGTTCGTGGTGGTGCCATCTGTTATCTCGACGAGATCGTCGAAGCCCGCGTCGACGCAACGGTGGTGATTCACTCCCTTGCAGACCATCGGCGACAGTTGTTCATTGATCGACTCAATGAAACACTCGATGCCCCTGAATCATTCATGCTGATCGTGTCCTACAACCCTGGATATCAGACGTTGCTCAAGGACCTCAAGCCCTCAACGCGTCAACGCTTTGTGGCCGTGGAACTCGACTTCGCACCACCGGAACTCGAACACCAAATAGTGAAGGAGCAGTCGGGCGCCTCGGACGAGGCCGTCGCCACACTGGTGCGACTAGGTCAAGCAGTGCGACATCTGAACGAGCCGAGCATGTCGGAGATGGTGTCGACTCGGGCCTTGATCGCGGCGGCACGGCTGCACGCCAACGGACTTTCGCTCAATCGCGCGGCACGCAGCGCGATCGCGGCCATGCTGACCGACGACGCGACGGTCACGAGGTCGATCGCTGAACTGATCGATGCCTACATCGACTGATCAACCGACCGTCGCCGGCTTGCAAATGCTGGCCCGTGCGGTATCGGGACGCCTGGTGTGTGTCAAGGCCACGACCGGGCAAGACGAAGGCGTCCATATGTCGGGAAACACGATCGCAGTCGACGGCGGGCGACTCACCACGCTGACCCGGGCTCAAGTAGTCGTACAAGCCGCGATGTACGGTGCCGGATCATTTGATCCGCGGGTCCTGCGTCACCTCATCGGGCGGTCTGGCGCGTGCACGCGCTACTGCGCCATGGAAGGTCTGCGTGCGCTCTCGCTGACCTCGGATCGATTGCCGCCCTTTGTAGCAGCATTAGCGGCTGGGCTGACGGACATCCCCAGGACCAGTTCAGCCGAAGAGTCGATGCGGATAGCATTGGCGCGAACCCAGATTCCTCCTGCACCCGAATTCTTCGGTCAGCTCAGACCCGCGCGTGCGGTATTGGCGGCGACAGCGCGTACAGGCCGGGAGCACGACGGCGACGTGAAGATACGCAATGACTCAAACGCCGATGAGGCGGACGATCCCGACACCAACAGCGACGAGGCCAAGTCCCTTGATCTGCTGAGTAATCCGCTGACGCCGAACCACCCGATGGCCAGGCTGATCCAGAGTCTGTTCAAGCATTCTGGTGGCAAATCTGCAGATGCGGCATCCCAAGCCGGCGGCGGAAAGCCGGTGGCCAAACCGAGCAGGCGGCCCAGCGGGGGACGCCGAGTCAACATCGGCCGCCGCATCGCCTCGGCCGCTCACAGATTCATCGGCGGCAATTACAGCGGCGACGCCCGCTATCCGGAATGGGACGAGAGTTCGAAGCGGTATCGCAACGACTGGGTTACCGTGCACGAACTCGAGCCATGGAATCCGGATGGCTTCCGTGACCACACGGCACTCGCTCGCATCGAGGTAATGAGGGCACCGACGGCGCTTACACGCAGCCTCGCTCGTAACGTGCTGGAGATTGCGCCACACGGGCGCAACGAATTCGGTGAACAATTGCACACCGATGGCGTCGTCGACCTAGCATACTGGCGCCGAAGCAGATCCGGCTCTCCGCCGCTGCCCTTCATCGGGAAGAAGCGACAGCGACCGGGCGTCGCGGCGTTGGTACTTTTGGACGTCAGCAGTTCGACGCTGGACACGACGGCGCGCGTGGACGGGGAAACCGGATCGGTGTTCGACCAACACCTCAAGATGTCCTATCGCATTACAACCGCGCTCGATGCGCTCGGAGTGCCTGTTGGTTTCTACGCGTTCCGCAGTTGGGGCCGCGAAATGGTCCACGTGATGCCGATCAAGGGTCTACGAGAAAGCCTGTCGGCCTTGACCATCGAGCGAATCGGCCACCTGAGTCCGGCGGGCTTCACGCGGATCGGCGGTGCCGTTCGTCATTGCACCGCCATCTTGGAACGTCAGACCGAAGCAATGAAGCGGGTGGTCATCCTCGTTTCGGACGGGCACCCCTACGATGACGGCTACGACGGCGCCCAGGCCTCGGGCGACACCCGCCACGCCATGAGCGAAGCCCGCTTGCGGGGCGTCGGCTTCGTATGCGTCGGAGTTACGGCACCGAACAGCAATGAGTCTCACGTTCAACGCAACGCGCTTGACTCGGCCTCGGCGCTGCACGTCGCTAACATCAGCGGGATCGAGCGCCAACTCGGAAAACTCATTCGCCAAGCGCTGGCTGATGCGCGTCGCCGTGGAGACCATAGTTCGTTCACCGTGCCGGCGTGACGTTTCTTCGGCTGAGCAGTGCACGGCCCTGAGCCCGACTGACGGTAAGCCGGACACAGCGATTGGTGGATGTTCACAAGTGAGCCGCCTTGTCACACTTTCGACTGTGAGTTAGATTCTACAAGACACCCAGAGTGATGTACGGCACACTTCGACGGCAGATGAGGGACCATGACGACCGCTGACGCAATTCCACAGATCGACACGGACGGACTGCCCATGGACGTCGCACGCGATCAGGCGTGGCGGGCGACCCAAGTGGCCCCGCTGATCGCCGTCGCCGATGGATATGCGGTGACCACCCGTCGCGGCGCGGAAGATGTGCTCAAGCACCCCGACCCGTTCTCTTCGGCCAAAGCGTTCGACATGCTGCAGAGCCCGGTGCCGCTTGTGCCCATCGCCTATGACCCGCCGACGCAGACGCGCTACCGTCAGATCTTGCAGCCGTTCTTCAGTCCGCGCGTCATCAAACCGATGGAAGCCGAACTGCGCAGTCAATTCATCGCGCTCATCGACCCGATCGCGCGGTGCGGCCATTGCGATTTCGTCAGCGAGGTCGCTCAGGTGTTCCCAATCCAGGCATTCCTCACGTTCTTCGGATTGCCGCTCGAGATGCGCGACCAGTTTTGGGAGTGGAAGAACGCAGTGATCGGCCTCACGGGGGCCGGTTTCGCCGCCGACGGCGACGCCGCTCAAGAGGGCATGATGAAGGCGCTCGAGATGTACACGTACTTCACTGAACTGATTCCCCAGCGCCGCGGTAAGGGCGGTGATGACGTCCTGAGCCAGATATTGGCCAAACAACCACCCGACGACCTCACGGATGCCGAAGCCGTCGGCCTCTGCTTCTTGTTCGTGCTCGCCGGGCTGGACACCGTGACGGATACGCTGGGTTGTGCAATGCAGCGGCTTGCGGAGAGTGCGGACACGCGGCAGGAGATCATCGACGACCCTGCTCTGATTCCCGCCGCGGTGGAAGAGCTGCTTCGTCTGGATCCGCCAGCCCCGTTCATCCCGAGGGTGACCTCCGCCGAGGCTCACATCGGGTCGGCGCGGCTCTGTGCGGAAACACGTGTGTCGACGTATCTCGGCGCCGTTAACCGGGATCCAGCCGTATTCGAAAACCCGCACGATATCGACTTCCACCGGCCGGAAAACCCGCACATCAGCTTCGGGATGGGACCACACCGCTGTCTGGGTTCGCATCTGGCCAGACTGGAATTGAGCATCGTGTACGAGGAGTGGCACAAGCGGATTCCGCACTACCGGATCAAGTCCGGCACCACACCCAAAGTGCACTGGCCTCATGGCACTGTCGGGCTCGAATCGCTTCACCTGGAGTTCGACAAGGCAGAGGGATGAAGCTCAACCTCGACGGCGTCGCCTGCACCGGCCACGGACTCTGCTACTCTTTGGCTCCGCATCTCTTCGAGGATGACGACCAAGGCTACGGACATGTCGTCGGCGGCGGCGTGGTCCACGACGATCATCTCGCCGAGGCACGTTCGGCGGTATCCAACTGTCCGGAACGGGCCATCAGCTTTGTCGAAGATTGATCGGCGATCGAGTCCCCGATGGCACCTCCGGCGTCGTTTCCTGCGCCGTCGCAGTGACCGATGTTGTTGACGCTTCGTGCCTGGGTGAGCCGGCCCGATGAAACCGATTGATGGTCGTGTTGCCGTCAGCTGCTGACGCCGCGAAGTCTTCGGCCACTCACCGTGGTAGCGGCGTTCTGCGGCTCGGCCTGCAGATCCCCAATTTTTCCTACGGCGCACCGGTTTCCGAGCTCTACCCAGCCGTGGTCGCGCAGGCCCAAGAGGCCGAAGCCGCTGGCTTCGATGCGGTGCTGCTGATGGATCACTTCTACCAACTTCCGCATCTAGGTGCGCTCGAGGACCCGATGCTGGAGGCGTACACCGCCCTCGGGGGACTGGCCACGACCACGCGGCGGGTGCGGTTGGGCACGCTCGTCACCGGGAACACCTACCGGAACCCTGCGCTGCTCGCGAAGTCGGTGACCACCCTCGATGTGATGAGCGGCGGTCGGGGATTCTTGGGCATCGGCGCCGGCTGGTTCGAACTTGAGCACAGGCAGCTTGGTTTCGAGTTCGGCACCTTCACCGACCGTTTCGAACGCCTCGAGGAAGCGCTGCAGATCATCCCACCGATGCTCCGTGGGGAGCGACCCACATTCGAAGGCCGCTGGTATCACGCTGAATCAGTGTTAAACAACCCGCGCATTCGCGACGACATGCCTATTCTGATCGGCGGCAGCGGGGAGCAGAAGACATTCGCGTTGGCTGCTCGCTACGCCGACCATCTCAATGTCATTGCTCCGTTCGACCGGCTGCCGGGCAAGGTCGAAGCCCTCATGCGACGGTGCCAGGAGCACGATCGCGATCCGGTCACCCTTGAGACGAGTGCTCTGATAACAGTCGTCGTTACTGACGCCGCCGGCGCTTCTGAAGCATTTGCGCCGAATTCTCGCGTGGCCGTCGGGAATCTCAACGACATCGCTGAGCAGATCAAGCGATACGTGATCGACGTCGGAATTTCCGGGGTGGTCGTTAACCTGCCGTCACACGGCTATACCCCGGGACTGATCACCGATGTGGGTGAGGTGCTCGCACCCGTAGTTGGTATGTGAGTGGGACGAATCGATGGCCTACAGCATGCCGCTGCAGAAGTTGATCAAGCCGTTCACGGGGTGCCGTGGCGATTCGCTTGGTGGAGATCATTTTCGACGAAGCGTCGGGTGCGATGGACCGCTCCGCACATCGCGACAATACTGGGCTACAGACAGTGAAGATTCGTGGTCAACTATTGGCACCCTTTGCACACCGGGCAAGGAGCTCATTTCTTGACCGGCCGGTAATGCGTCGGGCCGACGCACATCGTTATCGACGTGCCTGCGCTTCGAGCTGGTGGTGGGCAACTTCGCTTGCGGCGTTATCCACTGTCTGCACAACGCTGTTCAAGAATCGGTGCGCATACTGCTGGGACTTCGGGCCAACGCCGCTGGTGTGAGTCGAGGCCGAAGATCAGGCCGCCACACTCCACTGTCAGCAGTCAATTGAGGTAACACGGAGTCAGGACCGAGCACGCGTTCTGGGAGTTGCTGAAGAAGACGGCAGAGGACGCTGCTGAGTTGCCGTCAGTGCCCGGACGTGACTTCGAGGTTGGTCGGCGAAGGCATGGGTCTCGTGAGTCGGGTAACGCTAAAGGCATTGCGCCTCGGAGCGTCACGCCGTGCCCAGGGTGGCAACTGTTCAGCGGCGGACGTCCATGCCTGCGTCGACCTTGAGGACGCTGCCGGTGAATGTGCGGCCGAGATCCGACAGCAAGAAAAGGATGGCGTTGCTGACGTCTCTGGGCTCGATCATCGGGAAGTCCGGCAACGCCGTTTGCATCGCGGTGGCCATGTGTGGCGTCTGCTCGATCACCTTGAACAGCGCTGGGTTTTCCAGGACCATAGGCGTCGCGCAGTTCGTCGGCGCCACAGCATTAACCCGGATTCGATGCGCGGCAAGCAAATTAGCGTATGCTCGGACGAGTCCAACAATGGCCACCTTGGCCATCACATAGGCGTCGGAGCCTCCACCGCCATCGGTCATGTCCAGCAGTGCCGCCATCGAACTAGTGGCAATCAAATGTCCGCCCTCGCCACGTTCCTTCATGTGGGGAATCGCGACCTGGAAGGCATTCCAGACACCAATCTGCATGACGTCGATGCCCAGCCGCAATGACTCCGAGGCGTCGACCTCGTCGGGGTTGGTGAGGATGATCCCGGCATTGGCCAGCACCGTGTCGATATGCCCGAACTGCTCTACACCTGCGTTAAACGCGGCCTGAAGGGCCGACTTATCCCGCACGTCGGCCGCCTGGAAGTGCATCTGTCGGCCCGTTTTCTCGACGAGCCGTGCCGTCTCTTCAAGGTCTTCCCACGTGCCCAACTTGTAGGGCACGGCGTCGATGTCGTGGCAGATGTCCACGGCGACGATGTTGGCGCCTTCTTCTGCGAGAGTGACTGCATGCGAACGGCCCTGACCGCGTGCCGCGCCAGTGATGAAAACAACCCGACCGTCGAGCAACCCCATGATCTATGTTCCTTCCTGCCGGACACGCATCGAGGCGCGTGTCAGCCGCACCAATCCGCCGCGCGTCGAAGCGTCACGACGCATGAGAAGAAGCCTACCATGATATAGAGAAATGTTTATCTGATTGTCCCCCGGGCCCTGCCACCTCCAGGGCTGCTGACTGGATGGGCACACTCTTGAGAAACCTTTCGACTTCACGTTAGGTTTCTAAAACGTGCTCACGTGCTTTGACGATTCACAGCGACGAGGTTTCCATGCCAACCGATGATTCGATGCCAATGGTGGACTCCGACGAGTCTGCGATGACCGGAGCCCGCGACGAGAGATGTGTAGGGCGGGCATGGCGCTTGCCTTCCATATCGGCACCGATCCGGTGCCCGTCGAGGCCGACCGTGACGGGCAGGTGATACTGCCCGAGCGTGGGCACTTTCGCGCCTCGTGTTCGTGCGGCAACCGCAGCGTCGGGGTCGACGACTCCGACGAGCGCTTGAGGTTGGCCACGTATCCACACCGGCCACACGCCAGACTGAAAAGAGAGACATTTCGTGGGAATCCTGGCGAGCAAATTGGCCTTCACCCGTCGACCGACGGCGTGCGTGCGGCCGGATGCCGAGTTCTTTGGGCTCTACGACTCCGACGGAAACATCTGGAGTTCTGCAGCGTCCTCGCTGCGGCGAAGTTCGGCACAGTGAACTCGTGACGCCGCTATGACCAGAACCGACTTGGGCGCACCCGATTTCAGGATGCATCCCCTGCACGGTATTCACGAGCCGACGACGGGCACGCCGCCGCGGCGACCGGGTTCGGTGCGGCGCACGAGTTCCATTGACATAACGCGTGATCCGGGCTCGCTGGATCCGGTGCATCTATCTGGTTGGGCACGCGACCTCATGACCACGCACGACGGAACTGCCGTCGAGATGGCCCAAGCCCGAACGCGAGTGACCGTCGAGATGCTCGCCCGCGTGGTTCAGCAGATTGACGTCGAGCCCGCGGTCGCGTGCATGCATCTGGTCGGTGCCCCGGCGATGAGCGGGTTCCGAGCCGCGGTCGACGAGACGGCTCCGCAATTAAGGGAGCGACGCGACTTGCGCTACACGTTGCTCGACGATGTCCCGGTCGCCACCCTGATCTCGGGGCATGCGTTGTCGGCGTCCGGCGCGCTGGGGAACGGCGCCACATCGGGCTATCTCCCGGTCGCCGACCAATGCGCGGGCTTCGTGACCGGCGGTCTGCTGATGACCTCATTCGAGGCTGGAGACCCTGCCGTTGTGACCGGACCGCCGGCGCCGGGCCTCGAGGACCCCGACGACCCGCTGGCTTGGCACGAAATGGTAGCGCTCCCTATCCACGGGATGCGTCGTCGCCGCAGGCTGGACGTGGGAAACCATGGGGGAGCAGCCGAAATAGGAATCGATGCGATGTTTCGCGACACTTACGTCCGGGCCGACGGCACGGAAACCATCATCCACGAGTACACGGTCGAGGCAGTGGTGGATTCCGATACCCAGACCATCTTGAGCTCGCAGGCGGTAGCCCGGGTGCTCCCCTGGCAAGAATGTCCGGGCGCCGTCGCCAGCGCAACCCGCCTCGCCGGAATGAGGTTGGATCAGTTGCACTTTCGCATTCGGCATGAACTTCACGGAACGTCGACGTGCACCCACCTCAACGACTTGCTGCGCAGCATCGGCGACGTCGCAGCACTGGTCGCACTGCTACCCGCCGGCTGAGGTTTGGGGCAGCCGCCTCCGATCGCCGTTCTTCTGTAGCAGGCTGGCGCTAGATCGAACCGCCGCGTTCACCTCGGCGACGCGACACGGCTTCACCGCGGCGAGAACGCTCCAGGAAGAAAGGCCCGCAGCAGTCCCTCGTCGCCTCCGTATTCGGCCGGTCCAGGCTCAGCGATGAGGCTAAAGCAGATGCGAGTCACCCAGTGAGCCATCGTCTCTGGAGCCACATCGTCGCGAACTTCACCCCTTGCCGCGGCGGCGGCGAATCGCTCGCCGAGTCCGTCTCGTAAACGGTTCTGCCACTTCTCGGACGCTGAAGCCGCATGAAAGGTGCGCCCCATTTCATCGTCGAAGGTCAACATTCGCATGGTCGGCGATTCTCGCGTTACGGCGAGGCCGACTATGCAGCTATTCACCAGCTGGTCGGCGAACGATTCCCCTGTGTCCCAACAGGAATCCGCCGCATCGAGCACTGCGGTCACGGCGCGCAGAAAACACTCGGCCAGCACGGCGTCGCGATTCGGGAAGTAGCTGTAAACAGTGCTGCGGTGTACCCCTGCCTTGTTGGCAATGTGCGTCATCTTCGTTCGGCCCACGCCACGTTCTGCGTAACACTTCTCTGCGGCATCAAGCAACCGTTCGCGCGCCTGATCGTCGCTCGTCGGCAGATCTGCACCCCATGCCGGGGCCCGCGCCGCAGCACTCCGTGTCGCCATACCGGCCATTCAACCGCTCCTCGACTTCGGACCCAAGCTTGACTTGACCGACACTTTATCCTAATTTGTCGTTCAAGGGACATGTCTGCCGGTAGTGTCGTCAGGGTGGACGGGCTGTTGGATCGCCACGTACTCGGCAACTAAGTCACGGACGGCTGGTTTACAGGCGCCAGTCGCCACGGCTGGAGGGAGCTACGTGCATGACGGTAACTGCCGAGGTACAGGCCTTCGAATTCCAGCGCGGGCGTGCACGAGCACATTTTTCCGCCGGTGGTGTCGGTGTCCCCCTTCCGTAGCGACGAGGACGCAATCGCGTTGGCAAACGACACCTCGTTCGGGTTGGCCAACTACGTGCACACCACGAATCTGGCGCGCGCTCACACGGCAGCCAGGGCTCTGCAATCAGGCACCGCGCATCGGCTTCGGCTCGCCTGCGCTACCTCATTAGTCCTGGTACAGCATTGACACCTAAGGAGTTTCATCATGTCTGACTTTTTTGCCGGCAAGGTCGCGTTCATCACCGGCGCGGCCCGCGGCCAGGGCCGCGCACATGCTGTGCGGCTCGCCGGCCACGGCGTGAACATCATCGCGGCAGACATATGTCGCGATCTGCCGGGCATGGATTATCCGAACGCGACTCAAGCTGATCTCGACGAAACCCGAGATCTGGTGGAAAGCGCCGGCGCCAAGATCGTGACGGGCATCGCCGACGTCGCCGACCAGGCAGCTTTGAAGGCCGTGCTCGACGACGGACTCGCCCACTTCGGTCGCCTCGACATCGCCATCGCCAATGCCGGCATCGTGCGCTACAGCCCAGACGACGACCCGATCGTCACCTGGAACGACATCATCAACACCAATTTGACCGGCGTCTGGAACACCTGTTTCCTGGCCCGCCAACCCCTCATCGATGGCGGTCGAGGAGGCTCCATCGTCATCACCAGCTCATCAGCCGGAATCAAGGGCACCGGCACGCACATGACTGGTGCTCTGGCATACACCGCGGCCAAACGCGGCATCGTCGGGCTCATGCAATGCCTTGCCTTGGACTTGGCTCCGCACAACATCAGGGTCAACACCATTCACCCGACCGGCGTGGTCAGCGGAATGACGATGAACGACGCGATGGCGCAGATGGTCGCGTCCGGCGACCCAGGACTGCTGGCGATGCAAAACGCCCTGCCGATCGAAATCTTGCAACCCGACGACATCGCCGACGCCGTCGAGTGGCTGGTGAGCGAGAAGGCCAAGTACGTCACCGGCATCGCTCTGCCCATCGACGCCGGCTTCACCGTGCGCTGAACCTGGTGGCGGCCGACTCACGATCGACGAAAGGCGCACTTTCATGGGACGCATGACCGGCAAGGTCGTTCTGGTCACCGGCGCAGCACGCGGTATGGGACGCAGTCACGCCATTCGACTGGCGGAGGAGGGAGCCGACCTCATCCTCGTCGACATTTGCAGCTCGATCGATGGAATCGGCTATGCGATGAGCTCGGCCGAAGACCTGGCGAGCACGGTGAAGGAAGTGGAGGCCTTGGGCCGGCGGGTTCACGCCGCTCGCGTCGACGTCCGAGATCGACAGCTGATGCAGGACGTCGTCGGAACGGGTGTTGAGCGACTCGGACATCTCGACGGCGCTGTGTCCAACGCTGGTGTCTTGACTTGTGGAACATGGGAGTCAACGACCGACAAGGATTGGCGAACTGTTCTGGACGTCAACTTGATTGGTACCTGGAACACCTGCCTGGCGTCGATCCCGCACATGCTGGAACGTGGCGGCAGCCTGGTGAACATCAGCTCGGCGGCGGGCATCAAGGGAACTCCATTGCATCTGCCTTACACCGCAAGCAAGCACGGGGTGGTCGGGTTGAGCATGGCGTTGGCCAACGAACTCGCCAATCACGCGATTCGCGTGAACACCGTCCATCCCACCGGTGTCGAAACCGGTATCGAGGCACCGAGGTTGATGGAAATGTTGAGCGGCGAGCGCCAAGATCTGGGGCCGATCTTCCAGAACGCGATGCCGACGTTCTACATCGATGCCGTCGATGTCAGTAACGCCGTGCTCTATCTGCTCTCCGACGAAGCCCGCTTCGTCACCGGCACTCAGTTGAAGGTCGATGCGGGAGTGACGATTCGTTGATACGAAAAGGGTTCTGGCTACCTAAGCCAGCGTGAAGGAAATATGAGCGTCAGCACGACAAAAGTGGACGCCGAGGAACGGCGCCGACGGGGCATGGCGTTGTATCGCGACATCATGGCTGTTGAGCCGACCGAGCCAGCAACTCCGAGGGCAGCCACCCTGATCGACTTCGTGTTCGCCGAGATCTGGTCACGTCCCGGAATCGACCTTCGTTCCCGCCGACTGATTGCCGTGAGCTGCGCTGCAGGTGCCGACGCACACAGCACGCTTGCCGACCACTTCTACGCCGCGCTGAAGACGAGCCAGTTCACGGTCGATGAACTCGACGAGTTCATCCTGCACTTTGCGGTGTACTGCGGCTGGCCGAAGGCTGAGGTCACCGAGACGATTCTGAAGGAGCAACTGGTTCGGCTGCACGCCGAGGGCGTCGCTGTAGTTTCTCGGCGTCTCCCGCAGCCACTCAGCGCAGCACCAGCCGACCAGGAACTCCGTAAACTAGGCGGCGAGCAGTGTTTTCGAGAGGTGAATTGCTGCGATGCGCCGCCGCGGGGTGTCCCCTACTACGAGAGCGGCATCCTCAATTTCGTCTTCGGTGAGCTGTGGAGGCGCCCAGGGCTGAACCGACGCGACCGCCGCTGGATCACCTTGGCGTGCGTGGGACTGGACGACACCATCATCCCCATTCAGTCACACGTGTATTCGGCCATGAAGTCCGGTGACATCACCTACGACGAAATGCGCGAGTTGGTGTTGCAGTTCGCTGCTCACTCTGGATGGCCGAAAGCGCAGTTCATGCAGCAGTCGGTGGACGAAATGTACGAGCGGATCAACGGGGAGGCCTCGATCGAGCCGTGGCGAGAAGACGGTCTCGACGGCACGGGTCCGGCGTAACCGCCAGGCGCAGGGCGCGGGCGGCCGACGGACCGCCGTGCATAGAGGCCCCGATCGACACCCCTTCGCGATCGGCGGCTAGGCGGCGACCGGCACGGCTTCATCGTCGGGGCCTGTTCGTCGTCGGCATTGATGGCCCACCGCTTTGGCGTTGATTTTAGAGTTTTCAACTATATAGTCGAAAATTGACAACTCGTCGGAGATTTTGCTTTAGGCTCTAGGGCGGCGGCGTGAAGGCGGCACTGCAGCGCGTTCCACGGTCAGCGAGCGCAACGAAAGGCCAATGATGGAAAACACATTCGACACCTCCACTCTCCGTTACGACCCCTACGATCCCGAACTCGACGTAGATCCGTATCCGATGTGGCGTCGCCTCAGGGATGAGGCGCCGCTGTACTACAACGAGCTGTACGACTTCTATGCCTTGAGTCGCTTCGCTGACGTGAAGGACGCCAGCACGGACTGGGACACGTACCGGTCAGGTAAAGGCACCGTCCTGGAGATGATCAAGAGTGGCGCGCCCGTTCCGCCGGGCTTGATCCTTTTCGAGGATCCGCCAGAGCATGATCGGCACCGCGGTCTGCTGGCGCGAGTCTTTACGCCGCGTCGTGTCGCGGAGATCGAGCCGAAGGTTCGCGCGTACTGTGCGCGCGCGCTGGACCCGATGGTTGAACGCGGCGGATTCGACTTCATCGCCGACCTTGGCGCCGAGGTGCCGATGCGCACCATCGGAATGATGCTGGGCATGGCCGAGTCCGATCAGGTCAAGAATCGTCAGCGCGTGGAGGAGGGATTCAGCGCCGCGGGCGAAGGCAGCGATTGGATCATGGAGATCCTAGACCCGGAGACATTCGGCGAATACATCGACTACCGAACCAAGAACCCCTCAGACGACCTGATGACGGACCTGATCAACGCGACCTACAGCGACTCCGACGGTGTCGTGAGACACCTCGACAAAGAGACGATGATGACCTACATCGGGTTGCTGGCCGCCGCTGGCAACGAGACGACGGTGCGTCTGATCGGCTGGGCGGGAAAGGTGTTGGCCGAACATCCCGATCAGCGACGCGAGCTGGTCGCCGACCCCAGCTTGATACCCGATGCGATCGAAGAACTCCTGCGCTATGAGACGCCCTCGCCGGTGAATGCACGCACCCTTGCTCGTGACGTCGAGCTCTACGGCGTCACGGCGCCGGCAGGTAGCGTGATGATTCTGCTTCACGGAGCAGCCAACCGCGACGAGAGGATGTTCGCCGAGCCGGACCGCTTCGACATCCACCGCGCCAACAAGAAGTCGCACCTCGCGTTCGGGCACGGTATCCACTTCTGTTTGGGTGCCCATCTGGCCCGACTCGAGGCCCGCGTCGCGTTGGAAGAGGTGCTCAAACGTTTCCCAGAGTGGCAGGTCGACTGGGACAACGCGGTGCAGGCACACACCTCCACGGTTCGCGGGTGGGAAAACCTACCCGTGGTCGCTGGCTGAGGACCCCAGATGAGGGTCATCGTTACGGGTGCCAACAGCGGCGTCGGCAAGGCTACGGCAGCCGCGCTGGCCGCGGCCGGCCACCAGGTGGTGCTGGCCTGCCGAACACCGAGCAAGGGCGTGGCCGCCGCGCGTGACATGCACGGCGACGTGGAGGTCGCTCGCCTTGACCTGGCAAACCTGCGCAGCGTGCACGAGTTCGCCGCCTCCATTGACTCGGTCGACGTGCTGGTCAACAACGCCGGTGTACTCGGCGTGCCGCTCACGCACACCGCTGACGGTTTTGAAGCCCATATGGGAACCAATCACCTCGGGCACTTCGCGCTGACCTGCCTGCTGGCCGATCGCATCAAGAACCGTGTCGTGACCGTCTCCAGCGGCACGTACGTGATGGCGAGGCTGCATCTGGAGGACCTGAACTGGGAACGCCGTGCGTACAACGCTTGGTCGGCTTACACCGAATCGAAACTAGCAACCGCCGTGTTCACCGTGGAATTGGCGCGCAGAGGCGTCACCGCACACCTCGCCGACCCCGGTATCAGCCAGAGCGCCATCGTGTCCGACAGGTCCGGCTTCGCCGCGCGGGTGGTCAGGTACCTTCAACCTCGAATCGCCCAGCCCGGCGACCTCGCGGCGCGGTCCACCGTGTTGGCAGCCATCACGGACCTGCCTTCCCCCACGTACTGGGCTCCGCGCGGCCTGCTTCACCAGTGGGGCAGGCCAAAGGTCGTCAAGTTGAATCGCAAGGCCTGCGATCCCGAGACCGGTCGCCGGTTATGGGACATCTCGACCGCACTCACCGGTTGCGATCTGCCACTCACGCGAAAGTTACCTTGAGTTAAGGCGTTTCGCCCTGTGGCGTGCCGCCGACCCCTTCGCATTGCTTGTCGAAGTCGGGGCAGGAAACGGACGATTCTTCTGCGGTAGATGCCACCAGCGGGGGATCTGGTTGGCGCGACTGTGCCGCGGTTCGCCCACGGCGAGAAATGCTTGATCGTCGGGAGGCGATTAGAGAGAGAGTCTACGCAGACCAAGGAAAATTCGACTCGCTAATATAATCTGTCTTAAAACCAAAAATCTGGCTGGCGGGCTTGCCGACGAACTACGCGACACCCGTATGGCGGATCGCTAACGAAGCGCAGAGGGTATCGGCATGAGCGACGAGTGTGGAGGCTTGAAGATCGACGCGGCGTCCTTCACGGATCTTGCGGGCGTCGCGGAAGCTGCCCAAACGCTGGAGCGACAGGGCTACGACTGCTGCTGGTCGCCCGAACTCAACCACGATCCGTTCCTGCCGCTCGTGCTCGCGGCCGAACATACGCGCACCCTTGAGCTCGGAACTGGGATCGCGGTCGCCTTCGCTCGCAACCCGATGACGGTCGCCAACCTTGGGTGGGACCTTCAGTCATACTCGCAGGGCCGCTTCAACTTGGGTCTCGGTTCGCAGGTCAAGGCGCACATCGAAAAGCGGTTCGGCATGCCTTGGAGCCAGCCTGCCCGTCGCATGCGAGAGTTCGTTTTAGCTCTGCGCGAGATATGGTCGTGCTGGCGGAATGGCACCAAACTAGAGTTCGAGGGCGACTTCTATACCCATCGACTTATGACGCCGATGTTCACCCCAGAGCCGATGCCGTATGAGTTCCCGAGAATCTTCGTCGCTGCAGTGGGCGATACGATGACCGAGATCTGTGGAGAGGTCGCCGATGGCGTGCTTGCGCACTCATTCACGACGAAGCGCTACTTCGAAGAGGTGACCACGCCGGCGCTGTTGCGCGGTTTGCAGCGTGCTGGCCGCGAGCGGCGCGAAATACAGGTCTCCTGCCCAGTTTTCGTGGTGACGGGACGCGACGACGCCGAACTAGCCGCCAATGCCAAAGCGATGCGTAAACAGATCGGCTTCTATGGATCGACACCTGCCTATCGCAAAGTGCTGGACCTGCACGGGTGGGGTGAGCTGCAGACCGAACTGCATCACCAGTCTTTGCAGGGGCAGTGGGATCAAATGGGAACACTCATCGATGACGAGGTGTTAGAGGCCTTCGCGGTCGTCGCACCCTTGGACAAACTTGCGGCGAAGATTCACGACCGGTGCGACGGGCTCATCGACCGCGTGCCGGTTAGTTTTCTATCGCCTATCGGTGATGAGGCCACGATCGCTCTGGTTGAGCAGCTACGAGGGGCACCGGTTGATTGACACGAGGGTGATGCGTCAGTCTGAACTGAGTTTGGCTACAGCAGGATGCTCACGTCACAGCCGGGACTGTGCTAGGTTTTCTTTGTGTGAGCACCGAAACACCGGTTTTGACAGTCGATTACGCTCACGTACGAGTCGTGACGCTAAATCGGCCTGCCGCTAGGAACGCACTCGACCGCGCAATGGTCGAGGCGGCGTACGCGGCGTTCACTGAGGCTGACGCCGAAGGCTCGGTGCGCGCGGTGGTGCTCACCGGCACCGACCCGGCGTTTTGCGCCGGGGTGGATCTCAGGGAGGCCCAGCGGCACGGCGCTGAGTACTTCTCCATCTTCGAATCGCACAACTGTGTCGCCGCGACGGCGAGCATGCGAACGCCGATCATCGGGGCCATTAATGGTGCCGTGTTCACCGGCGGGCTCGAAATGGCCCTGGGCTGTGACTTTCTCATCGCATCCGAACGAGCGGTCTTCGCCGACACGCACATTCGAGTAGGGATCCTGCCCGGCGGCGGGATGACAGCGCGGTTGCCGCTGTTGGTCGGTCCGGCCATCGCGCGGCGCATGTCAATGACCGGAGAAGTCATCGGGGCGACTCGCGCCGAGCGGATCGGGCTGGTAACGGAAGTCGTGCCGCACGAACAATTGATGGACCGCGCGCTCGAGCTGGCGCGACAGATTGCCGACGTGCCGGAGCGAACGATGTTGGGCCTCAAGGAACTCTATTCCACTGGAGCCGCCACAGTGATCAACCCCGCTTTGGCGGCAGAGCAGCGGATAGGGCAGGCATACGTCGGGGGCTTCGACAATATCGAAGACCCGTTACGAGCGGTAACCGAACGCAACAAGAGCCAGCTCACGTAGACATTTTCGGGGACCGTCGAACGTCCCCGTGCAGCATCATTACTCGGCTCCGCAATCGATGAACGAGCAAATGGCCTGGACCGTTTCGGGCGGGCAATCCCCCGCCGCGCACCCCGCGCTGGACTTCGATCAGCGATTCGGACTCGAGTATGCGGAGTGCCTCCCGAAGGGTTGGCCGCGACACCCCGAACCGTTCCATCAACTCCGACTCGGGCGGCAGCATAGTTCCCTCGGTGATCTCACCGTGGTTGAACATCCTGCGCAGTGCGGCGGCCGCACGATCAGCCATCTTTGGCTCTCGAAGGTGTGTAGTGGGCGAGGATCGCTGATCGGAACCACCAAAGAAGACGCCTTTGACGACCGGCGGCCGATCGGCATGGTCGAAAATTGTGAACTGACAAAGGGACTCGTCGATTTCGCGGTGGCCCCAGTCAACAGGTCATGGATTAGCCGATGCCGACAAAACCGATGCCACGGACGCCCCGCCGACATGGAAAGCGTCCGCCAAAGCGCCCAGCTGTATCGGATCTTGCCGGCCGACAGCACCTACGACGCGAACTCCTTCAACATGAATCGACGGCCGCTGGGCGATCGCGAGCAAGGCCGCTTCGAGCCGACGGGCCCGAGCTCGCGGCAAGATCCCCCAGCGTGACTTAGCTTAGGCTTGCGTGGCCCTGCAAGCGAGCGACGACCGGAAGCTGGCCGCGGCTCTGGGGGATCTGAGGGTCCCAAAATCGTTGAGCTGGTTGCAAGTTTGCCGCGAAGCGATGCCCGAAGATACCTCGTGCCGATCTGGCCCGTGAGCGTTGCGAATCGCGATCCGCTACTTGAGGATCCCAGGCAACGCCGCGAACTCTTGGCGGATGAGGTCCTCAACGGCCTGTCCGCGCGTATTCAGCCACCGGTTGATGGCCCGGGTGAGCAGCAGCATGCCCACCGACGCGAGCAGCTCGCATTCTTCATTCGGCGCCGGAAGGCCGCGCCGCTCGGCGACAATTTTCGCGATCACGTCAATGTTGGCGGTGTGATTCTGTTGTTCGCGGCCCAGCAGAACGGCCGATGACGCTATGGCGTCGTAGTACTGACTGATCCGCGTCCGGATGCGTTTCAATGCGGGAGCGAGGAGCGCGAACGAGTGCTCCATTGCTTGGAAGTCGGAGATTGAGTCTGGTTGGGCGAGATAGACACCACCAAACGCGCGGATGAAGTCAAACTCTCCCGAGAAAAGCACCGATTCCTTGGTCGGAAAGTAGCGAAAGAAGGTCCGGGGGGATACACCTGCGGCCTCAGCGATCTCATCGGTGCTCGTTGCGTCATAACCATATGCACCGAAGAGCTGCAATGCCGCCTCAAGCAGTGCAGTGCGCACGCGCTCCGCGTGCGCACCGCGAGGCGAGCGATCCCCACGGGGCAACTGTCACCCTCCCGCGTCAATATCAACTCGATGAAACTATAGCCACAGCGTTAACACAAAGCAGCCGCCACGGCGACGTCGGCGCGCGACCCGCAGCGCCTGCGGCGAAGGCCTCGTATGCCCTTCCATTCCGCAGGCGAGGCGCGTGGTCCGTATGTCCGGGCGTTGACGGTGGGTTGCTGGTTGCCCTGCCAGGGCCGGCTCAACGAACCACTGTATGGCACGCAACTGTCTAGTGTAATGAGGTGCAAGCTCCAGCCTTGCCTTTGCACGCCTGGCGGGGTTTCCTCCTGATCAGCTGTGCTATCCCGGGATTTGCATTGACGATATGGCACCGAACTGTCATCGTGTTTCTATCCGACAGTCAGCGGAGGCGTGGTAAATGACCGATCTCGAGGCTGCGCAGCCGTGGGCGGTCGGCGCGACGCATGATGTTGTCCCAGTGAGGGGCCCTCGGCCGGTGCTGGTGCGGGCCGGCATCGGCGTGGCTTTCACGGCGATCGCGAATTTTGTGTATTCCTCCGGCGAGGGACGTTCAAGCACAGCGTTTCTTCGATCGGTGCACCGACGAAAGTCCTTGGGGATCAAAGTAAATGCACCCACGCAAGAGTCGACAAGTACGACGGTCAACTGACATATCCGACTCTGCCCCTGAAGGGCTTCCACGCCCTCAAGGACTTGCGTTCACCCCAATGGATGCATCCGGCTGCCGCGTCGACGGGCGGCTGTAGAGAACTAGACAGTTCAGGAAGGAGAATTGAGCATGGCCGACGACGTGGCTGTCGAATACGTCGACATCCCCACAAAAGTTCGGCTTCGCGATATGGGTGCGGTCCGGCCGGCAATCGAGGCATGGTTGCGCCGACGCGTCGGAGACGACCTCGAGGTGCATAAAGTGGATCAGCCCGACACCGCTGGCGTCGCCAACGAGACCCTGATGATAAGCGCCACCTGCGCATTGAACGGCGAGTGTGAGGAGGCCAGCTACGTCATGCGAGTCGGCGCGACCGAGCACTTATTCATGGGGATGGATGTAAAGACTCACTACCTGATTTACGAGAAGCTTTCGCAGGAGCCGCAGATCCCGTCGCCACCAGTGGTTGGTTACGAGCCAGACACGAGGGTGTTCGGCCAGCCTTTCTTCGTCATGGAGAGGGTGGAGGGCCAGGTGCCACCGGACAATCCGCCCTTCAACGTGAGTGGCTGGGTAGTCGAACTCCCACCACAGTCGCAGCATGAGTTGTGGCGCGGCGCCATCGAGGTGATGGCCGAACTACACGGGTTGGATCCGGCTGAATTCAGTTTCTTGGCGCGGCCAAACCTGGGCCGCACGGGACTCGAGCAGGAGCTGAACCATTGGCTGGCGTATGCCAAGTGGTGTGGAGGTGATGAGCTTCCAATGGTTAAGCGCGCTTCGGAATGGTTGGTCACAAATCTGCCTCAAGGCGCTCCGCCCGGGTTCTCCTGGGGCGATGCGCGACCCCAGAACATCATCTACCAGGGAACGTCCGTGGCGGCCGTGCTCGATTGGGACATGGTCTCCCTGGCGGGGCCGGAGTGTGACTTGGCCTGGTGGACGTACACGGATCACGCCGTCACCACCGCGCGCGGACTGCCGCGTCCTGCGGGGTTTGGCTCGCGGCGCGACGCGATCAATCTTTGGCAAGAGCTCATAGGTCGCCCGGCTGAACACCTCGACTGGCACCTTGTGCTGAACGCCCTGCGCATCACGCTCGTGATGGTGCGCCTGCCCGCCATGCTGCTGGCGACCGGACAGCTAACGCCGGACCAGGCGCGCCAACTCAACGAGAGCGGCAACATGGACTGGCTGGACGGCCTTCTCGACGGTCCGCCGCCCCCGCGTTTTGGATCGCGCTGGTCCGGGTGGGACGACTAGGCGACGCCGGCATGGAGCCCCCAAACCACCGTGAGTAAGGAGATTTCGTGACCGTCCAGGATTTGTCGAGCGGACTGCCGGCCGCGCAGGAGAGTGTCGTCTCGGAGCGACCGACTGAGCCGTTCTGGGCGGAGAATCTTCTTTTCGCGTTATACGACCCTCGAGCAGATCTCGGCTTCTGGCTGCACTTGGGCAGCGTGCCCAATGAGTGGGATATGTGGGAGGACCGGGTGCTGGTCTGTCTGCCTGGCGATGAGGGCGTTCTGACGATGTGGGGCTACTACTACACACCCCAGCAGAAGAAGCCGGCGGGACCGAACCTGGCGTTTCGATGCATTGAGCCGTTCAAACGCTGGAAGGTCACGTTTGACGGCTTCGCACAACACGTTTCGAACACCGATATGCAGAATGGGCTGGTCCCGGACGGCCTGCGCAAGCGCCTCGTCATCGACTTGGAGGTCGACTGTGTGACGCCGGTGTGGGACGCGCACACTTCGGCTCACGGCGAGGGCGGCAAGGGTGACATGACCAATCAGGGCTGGGCAAAGGAGCATTACGAACAGCTCTATCGCGCCCGCGGCCAGGTGCGGGTGGACCAGACGATCTATGACATCGATGCGACGGGCTGGCGTGACCACTCGCGCGGCCCGCGCGGAGGCGGCACCGGCGAACCGTGGGGCGGTCACGTGATAGCGAGCTGCCTGTACGAAAGTGGGAAAGCATTCGTCTTCTCGTCCTACTGGCGTCTGGACGGGCTGATCACGTTGCAAGGTGCAGCGGTCGTTGACCGCGACGGCAGATTCTGCACCGCTGAGGTGCTCGAACCGCCGAGGCTGAAGGATCTGCAGTTCTCGGGTGAGCGCCTGCCTATTCGCCTGCGCTGGGATGGCGGGGCGATCGACACTGTGCTGGAGACCCGACGCTCCATCTGGATGTCGATGCAGAAGTACCTTGCGGTCGGGAAGGATCTGGAGGGGCCGGGGCTGATGTATGTGCTGAACTTCGGCCCCTGCGAATGGGATGGGGAAGTCGGCCAGGTTTATATCGAGCGGTCCGACGCGCTCAACTCCCCGGCCAAACGGGTTTGGTCAAAAGCCTAGGCCGCCCTTGGGTTTCAGGGCAGACCCGCTTCACAGCTACCCATGTTCGGCGCGGCCGCTGGGATCGATGAGTTTCGCCAAGTGCTTGCAGACAAACGGTATCGCTCGATTGTTATGCCAGCAGTGGGTCGCGCGGTAGGCCGAGGATGCGTTCGGCGATGAGATTGCGGATAATCTCTGAGGTCCCGCCGGCGATCGTGAGACAGCGGCTGTACAGGTAGTCATGTACGACCTCGGCCTGCTCTCCGACGAGGACAGCAGGGGTGACAATGCAAAGAGCCAGTTCGGCGACGCGTTGCGCGTGTTCAGCGCCGTATAGCTTCGCAATGTTGCCTTCGATCGTTGACCCGGAATCGAATACCGCTCGGGCCGCCCGCCGGAGATTCAGCGCTGCAAGACAATACGACTCCACGAGTAGGGCGCCGACTTCACGCGCGAGGCCTGTGTCGCCGCTGCGGTACTGCTCCAACAAATCGGCGAGCTTGTCCGCAGGCAGGGTCACTGAACCACCACCGAGGGATACGCGTTCGTTGCCGAAGGTCGCCATGGCGACTTTCCAACCGGCGTTCACCTCACCGACAATGTCGCGGTCGGGGACGAAGACGTCGGTGAAGAAGACCTCGTTGAACAGCGTCGCGCCGGTGATCTCCTTCAGGGGGCGGATCTCCACACCCGGTGCCGCCAGATCGATGATCATGGCGGTGATGCCACGGTGCTTGGCTGCGCTGCGATCGGTGCGCACCGTGGCCAGACCCCGCTGGCAATTCATCGCATCGCTTGTCCACACCTTCTGGCCGGTCACCGACCAACCGCCCTCGACGCGCTCGGCATTGGTAGCGACCGCGGCCGCATCAGAGCCCGCTCCTGGCTCACTGAACAACTGACACCAGCGCAGCTCACCCTCGAGGCTGGGCCAGATCAGCCGCTCGACCTGCTCCGGGCTACCGTGCTCAAGCAAAGTCGGCACCACCCACTCGCCGAGTCCGAGGTGCGGCTTACCCAGTGCGCCGAGCACTTCCTCGATGATCAGCTGCTCCACCGAGTCCGCGCCGCGCCCGAACGGCGGCGGCCAGTGCGGCTGCAGATATCCGCTGCGGGCCCATAACTTGGGTCTGCTGTCAACGTCGGCCCGCACCAACTCCGACCGGAACTCCTCGGCGGCCAGTCGGTACTGTTGGGCTTCGGGCGGCAGATCTAGCGCGTGATGCAGTCGCACCCCAGCGCGTTGCGATTCGATGACCTTGTCGTGCAATGCTTCTCGCCCGCCACAGAACGCCAGCAAGATTGTGGCCCGGCGAATGAAGAGATGGGCGTCGTGCTCCCAGGTGTATCCGATGCCGCCGTGGATCTGAAGATTTTGCAGCGCGACGCGCTGATAGGCCGGCAGCACATGTCCGGCCGCCATGGCCACCGCCAGGTCGGCTTCTGGTCCGTGCCTGCGGGCTGCATCCCAGGTGACCGCAACGGCCAGTTCCGAATCGACCAGCATGTTCGCGCAGTGGTGCTTGATCGCCTGAAACGACCCGATGGGCCGATCGAACTGTCGTCGATCCTTGGCATAGCTGGTCGCCATTTCGGTGCAAGCGGCCAAGCCGCCAACCGCCTCGGCCGCCGCCAGCAGCCGAAGCGTGCGCACGGCGCTGGCAGCAGCACCGACCAGCACGTCGGCGACGGGGGCAGCGGATAGTTCTAGGACGACTAGCGGGCGGGTGAGCATGTCGTTTGTTTCGCCGACCTGGACGGAAACGGCGTCGCCATCTTCGACCAGCACGATGTCTTCACCGACGGTGATGAGGTAGACGTCGCTGCCGGAGTCACCGAGAACCGCGATGTTTGTTCCCGTGATGGTCGAATCCGACCGAATCGCAGTGTTGGTCGTACTGACGCCTGCGATCAGCTCGCCCGACGCGAGACGGGGAAGCCAGCGTTGTTGCTGCTGTTCGCTGCCGAACTCGGCCATTAGCACCGATGCAGCCACCGTCGGCAGGAACGGCCCACCGATAGCGGCGCGGCCGAGCTGTTCCATCACCACCGTGAGCTCGGGAAGGCCGTAGCCTTGGCCCCCGAACCGCTCGTCGATGTGCAGGCCGAGCCAGCCCGCCGAGGCCATCTCCTTCCAAAGCTCGTCTGCGGCCCACCAACGGTCAGGTCGGTCCGGATTCAGCAGCATGTCGCGCGCAGCCGCCATGCCCCCGCGCGCAGCCACCACCGCCGCGGCGAGGTCCGCGAAGGCGCGGTGGTCTTCCGTTATCGCCAAAGACACGACCAAGAACCCTCTTTCGTTACCAGGAGTTGCCGAACCGGTCGCGGAACGTCACCGACATCGCCGGACGTCGACGCGGCGCGGAGAGCTTCTTGGCGGGAACGCCGAGGTAGATGGCGGACATCGGCACGATCGTGACGGGCAATCTCAGTACTTCCCGAACCCGGTCGATACCGAACGTGGTCAGACCCGTGGTCAGTGTGCCCGCGGTCACCCGTTTAGTGAACTCGGCCACCACCTCGTCCGGATTCCCGGTCAAGTTCATAGAGGAGAACATACTTTCTGCCATCTCAACGCTCCTCCGCGATCGGGTCAGCCGGACCTGCATCCCGACACTATGACAGTCAACTGTCACAGGTCAATGTGAAGGTCTGCTATTCACGTCCGACCGCCGATAACTACCATCTATAGCGTGGAACCCTGTTCGGAACTCGGACTCGTACGGGAGAACTAGTTGTGCAGGGGGCGGAGGAAAGTCGTCGAAATTACCGATGTTATCCCGCAATTGAGTGATGTCGACCGTCATGGCCTTCATCTTGGTAACCATGCTGTGCATCGTGGCCAAATATTTGCTCGATGGTCTTCTGCGGATCTCCGGCCTGTTTACGTGTAATGTCCACAACTTTCTGCATGCCGTTCGTCACGGCGCGGGAAGTAGTAGTAGATGGCGGGGATTGGGTTCGGCTTGTTCTGCTACGTCCGAAAGCCTCGTGCTCGCATACCCTTTGACGCTCAGGACATGAGCGGCCCGCGTCCGAGCGGATTTGAAATCGCCTTCCTCCGGACTGCCGGCCCGCGGCCTTGACTTTCTGGCTATCGTTCGACTGTACGCAGATGACCGGCCATGTCGTTTCTAGGACACGACGAGGTCCAACGTCACCAGCGTGGCAAACACTACGAGGACGTAGCCCTCGAATATGAGGCGCAGTGTGCACGGAGCGGCCCGGATATCCATGAAATGCAGGCCGATCAGCCGCACTTTGCACAGCGCGAGGCCGATGATGACCACGGCGGCCGCCGATGCCACGCCGGCGCCCTGTTCGACCCCAACGGTGAACGATGCGAACGTGAGGCCGATGAGCGCGGCCCATACCAGAGTCACCCGGCGCGTCATTGCCATCACCGCATCAGATAGAAGAGAGCGAACAGTACGACCCACAGCAGGTCGACCATGTGCCAGAAGATGCCGCCGGCCTCGCACAGCATCGTGTCGCGCCCACTCAGCTGTGGCTTGCGGCTGACCGTGATGAGCCGGCTCAGCACCACGCAGCCGATCAACACGTGCGCCAGATGTATACCGGTGAACATGAAGTAATACGAGAAGAACTCGCCGCTGCCGACGGTCTTGCCGTTACCGAACAGATGCAACCACTCCACGGCCTTCACAACGACGAAGCCCAGTCCGCATGCGAGCGCGGCACCGAACAGCCGGAGCGCTGAGCGGTGCACACCAGTGAGGACTTGCTGTACGGCCAATGCGACAAACAACGAACTGCTCAGTAGCAGCACGGTGTTCATGGTGCCCAGGGCGACGTTCAGGCTCGCGTGATCGCGGGCGAAGAGCTCAGGGTTCTTGGCGCGTGAGTACATGAACGTGGCGAAAAACAGCGCGAACACCGTCATGTCGCCGAGGACGAATACCCAAATCCCTTCCTCGCCGGGAATGCGTTTGGGTTCTGTGGCCCGTGCCCGTGTCTCGCGGTCGGCCGTTGCGATCATGCGCCTGTGCGGTGGAGGACGGGCTCCTCGCGGTCGTCTGCCGGTTGCGCGCCAATCGTTGTCAGCAACTGCCAGGTCATGACGAGGAGCCACGCCCCGAAGAACACGGCAACCAGCCAGAACGCGAGCAGTCCGTTCCAGGCGAACACGCCGGTCTTGAACAACACCACGAGACCGCCTGCGGCGAAGATGAAACCGCTCCAAAAGTTGTAGTAGGCCACCCATCTCGGCCAGACGGGGTGCGGCCCCTGGTAGCCGAAGATCGCAAAGCCGATCGCCAGGCACTGGATGGTGGCCGCGGGCCAGTTCATCACGAACGGCAGCCAGCCGAGGTCGTTGAGTGCCTGGGTGATCTCGGGATTGCGCTCGGGGCGATACGACGCCGCGGCGAACGCAAAGGTTGGTAGGACGATCGCCATCACCGCAAGGCCGGTGGCGATCAGCTGCGCGTAGGCAAGCGGGGAGAACCTGCCCTCGAGCTGCCTGATCCGCACGGCGATGAGCGCGCCGAAGGGTACCTGGAGTCCCGCCGCCGCCAGCAGGACGACAAGTCCGGTGCGCTTCACCCCGGTGTTTGTCGACCAGAACTCTGCGACCTCGCCGGCGGACTTCGTGGGAGCCATCGGAGGGAGCAGGCCGACCATGATGATGCCGGGGAATAGGAGCAGCAGGAAGGCGGCGCCGCTCCACGCCATCGTTTTCTGAATGCCGGTCGTCATCACGAACTCCTCATCGATGGTTGATAAGGCATGACGCTACTTAGAGTTCGACTCGAGAGTCAACGAAATTCTGTGTTGAATTAGAAAAAACTCCTCGGCTGAATAGGCGCTCGCGCACCTACGGAGGCTAGTTCACCATGGTGGTGTCGGAGCTTGCCGTCACACGGACAAGCCCCAATGCATCCGAGCCCGCTCGTACTGGCGGTGCGACGGTAGGGGCGGCGATTGCGGCCCTGTGGCTTGTCGTAGCGGTGCAGGCGCTGGTGCGGTGGGTCTTTTCACCTGACTTCGGGCGGGCCCGGTTGACCGTATGCCGACGTGGAATCTGGTGGCACTGAGAGTCTTTGAGGGTCTCAGCCTTGCGCTCTTAGCGGGGGTGGTGTGGTTCTGTGTCGTTCGACCATGGCGGCGGACCGGCAAGCTGAGCCTCGACGGCAAGTTCCTCCTCGGAGACGGCTCATCGATCGGGATGCCCGTGGTAGTAAGCCGACCTGCCGCGCATGTCAGGCCACTCGCGCTCGCCGCCAGTCAGAACGGCTGGTCCGGCGACTCGCGAGGCCAAACTTAGCTGCATCGGACGAGGCAACGATCGGGCCACTGACTATGGCCGGCGGTACCAAGGATAGTGGACACGAGGATGCGTCTGAAAGGATCGAGATGATTGAAGCCGCACCAGCTTTCGCCTTCGTATGTATGAGTGACGATTTCCATCCAGGTGGGCCGACTGCCGTTTCGAACCGAATCGGTGCACTGAACTTCGGCGTCGAAGACGCGGCGATGCCGCCGAGATGGTCGAAATCGAAATTGGGTGACGGCGATGTGCTTCAAGTAGTCCAGCTGTTGTCGCTGTGCCGGCGGATTGCGCAAAATCCGGCGCCGGCCGCATGAAGTGGCGAGCGGAGATGCATGGATCCGCAGTCGAGGTGCGGACCATCATTCTGCCGCCAGGATTGGCACCAATCCGCTGCGACCTACGTCGGGATGATGCTCAGGGTGGCGCCGCCGTCAACCGGAAGGATGATCCCGGTGATCCACGCGGCATCGTCGGACGCAAGGAACACGGCTGCCTTGGCGACGTCGAAGGCGCTGCCCTGTTTGCCCAAAGGTACGGTGGAGTCCCGCATCTCCATGACCTTCTCGCGGCTGAGGCCTGTGCGCTCGACCAGTTGATCAACGCCAATCGGCGTTTCCACGGCTCCGGGGGCGATCACATTCACCCGCACATGATGTTTGGCGTACTCCTTGGCGAACGACCTCGACATGGAGTTCAGCGCTGCTTTCGAGGTCGCGTATCCGATGTTCTCCGGCCCGGCGAGAAACGAGGCCAACGACGAGATGTTGATGATCGACCCTGACCCCTGTTCGCGCATGATGGGTCCGAGATGCTTGATGACCTGCCATATTCCGTCGAGGTTGATCGCGAACATGCGGTTCCAGAAGTCCAGATCGATCTCGTCCGTGGCGCCGGTCGAGATAATACCGACATTGTTGTGCAGCACGTCGACGCGGCCATAGTCCGAGCGGACGCGTGCGGCAAGGCCTTCCACGTCTGCCGTCGCGGTGACGTCCACTTCGATCGCCGCCGCGGTACCGCCCTCGTCATGGATCATCTTCACGGTGGACTCGGCGCTCTCCAGCACACGATCGGCCACTAGAACTGTTGCGCCCTCGCGGGCGAACGTGATGCATGCCGCACGCCCGTTTCCGATCGTGGCCCCGGCGGATTGACCACCGCCGACAACGACCGCGACCTTGCCGTCGAGTCTCCCGGTCACTTCGATGCTCCAATCGGCTCGTCGGTCTTGTGGGCGCCGATTGCGCCGGCCGCAACCTGACTGGCATTGGCGGCCGCCGGGAATCCCAGATAACCCGACAGGTGGTAGATGACTTCTTCCAACTCGGCGCGCGTAAGACCGTTGCGAAGCCCGATCTGGAAGTGTTCCCTCAACTGGTCGTTGGCGCGGAGCGCGATCAGGGCACCGATGGTGACGAGGCTACGAGACCGCCAGTCCAGGCCGGGCCGCGTCCACAACGCACCGAACAGATTGTCGGCGCTGAGAATGCCGAGTTCGTCACCGAACCGCGGCTCGCTCTTGCCCTCACCGATTTTGGCAGCGATATCGGGGCAGAGTTGGGCGAACACTTCCAGCCCCGCTTGTATGCGTTCTGACATGAATCTACTTCCTTATCTATGACGGAACCAGGTGAGTGCGGGCCGCTTGATCCGGCAGCGAGGGTCAGGGGGCATGCGAGTGTTTCCCTTGCTGTACGGCGCACGCTGCCAGCGTCAACTCGACGCACCGATCCCATTCCTCGGGACGGGCTTCCTGTTCGGACGACAGAGCCAGCGCCAGGCCTCGAATCAGCCGGCGTAAGTCGCGTGAGGTCACCTCAGAACGCACCCGGCCGGCGCGGATCCCCAATGCGATCAGCTCGTCGCTCAACGTCGCGAGTCGATGCGCGTCATCACCGACGGCATGCGTGTCGACATCGAACACCATGCCGGCGATGCGGTCCTGGCGAATGCGATGGATGACGTCGTACAACGCCTCGGCCAGCGCCGTCCATGGATCGCCCTGGCGTGCCTGCAGAATCGCCTCACAAACGCGCGCCTCGATCCAAATCGTTTGCGGTTCAAGAAAGGCCGAGATCATCGCCTCCCGGCTGGGGAAGACCCGGAACACCGTGGCCTTGCCGATGCCTGCCGCGCGCGCGACATCTGCGTGAGTGGCAGTGCCCTTGGCGGCGAACAACTCTCGCCCGGCATGGACGATGCGCTCGTAGTTAGCGCGTGCATCGGACCGCTGTCGTCGCGCTTTGGCTGTCGGTGGCATAGGTGGACCTCCCTGGCACGGCACCTACGCAGGTTAACATGAAACGGACCTAGGGGTCCACTTGTTCCAGCACCGTGTCGATATGCCCGAACTGCTCTACACCTGCGTCGAACGCGGCCTGTAGGGCCGACTTATGCCGCACGTCGGCCGCCTGGAACTGAATCTCTCGGCCCGTTCTCTGGACGAGTCGAGCTGTCTCTTCGAGGTCTTCCCACGTGCCCAACCTGTACGGCACGGCGTCGATGTCGCGGCAGATGTCCACGGCGACGATGTTGGCGCCTTCTTCTGCGAGAGTGACTGCATGCGAACGGCCCTGACCGCGTGCCGCGCCAGTGATGAAAACGACGCGACCGTCAAGCAAACCCACGATCTGTGTCCCTTCCTTCCACCGAGACGCATGCCAGCTGGACCTGGCTGATTAGTGCCGTGTGAGCGCGAACGAGTCGGCGCGTTCGACAAGTACGCAGGAACCGGATTGACCCACACGTGCTTGAAGGACTTGTTCGCGACATCGCTCAGGTATAAAATTCGAAGCACATATAGAATATGTTCATAAACAGATTCTGGTAGAACACTGAGCCGGACGGATCTCAGCCGGGTCCGGCGGGGCACGGCGCAAGGGAGCGAAGGATGCCGTTACAAGACACCCATCAGATCGTGTCGGTCGATGACCACCTCATCGAGCATCCACGTGTGTGGCAAGACCGCTTGCCGCAGAAGTATCGGGAGGCCGGACCCAAGATCGTCGAGATCAACGGCCAGCATTTGTGGTCGTATGACAACACGCTGTATCCGACGATCGGGCTGAACGCGGTTGCGGGCAAGCCACCGCAGGAGTGGGGCACCGATCCGGTGCGCTACGAGGATATGATTCCCGGTTGCTACGATCCTGCGGCGCGGGTGGCGGACATGGACCTCGATGGGGTGCAGGCGGCGTTGTGCTTTCCCTCCTTCCCGGGGTTTGCGGGGGGGACGTTTTATCGGGGTAACGATCGCGAGCTGGCTCTGCTGTGCGTGAAGGCGTGGAACGATTTTCACATCGACGAGTGGTGCGCGACGGCGCCGGACCGGTTCATTCCGCTTGGTTTGCTTCCGGTCTGGGACATCGACGCGTGCGTCGTCGAGGCCGAGCGTCTGGCCTCGAAGGGGGCGCGTACTGTGTCGTTTCCGGACAGCCCGGTGTCGTTGGGTCTGCCGTCGTTTCACTCAGATCACTGGGACAATCTGTGGCAGGTGTGCTCGGACGCGGGCATGCCGCTGGCACTGCATTTCGGGTCGGGCGGTTACGTTCCCGGATTCTCGTTCTCGGGGACGAGCACATTCCAGAATGATCTGGCTAACCAAGACGTTTCGGCGCCCTTCGCGGTGGCGATTGCGTTGTTTGCGACCAATCTCATGTGGTCAACCGTCGATCTGCTGTTCTCCGGCAAACTGCAGAAGTTTCCGAACCTTCAGATCTCGTTATCCGAAGGCGGTATCGGTTGGGTGCCTTACATTTTGGAGCGCACGGACTACGTGTGGGAGCGTCACCGCTACTACCAGCCGATCGATTTCGACGCGCGCCCTTCTGATCTGTTCCGTTCCCACTTCTGGGGCTGCTTTATCGATGATGAGCACGGATTGACCAACCGCCATGCGATCGGTGTTGATCGCATCACCTTGGAGATCGACTTCCCGCACTCGGATTCGAACTGGCCGAACTCGCGCAAGCGTGCGGCCGAAGTGCTTGCCACGGTGCCCGATGACGAATGTGCGCTCATCGTCGAGGACAACGCGCGGCGCATGCTCAACTTCCCAAGGACGGCCGAGCCGCAACCCGCCGCCAATGTGTAGCGGGTGAAGACAACGGGAGGCCGAATGAGGGTCGCGGTGGACCCGCAGCGATGTCGAGGACATGCACGCTGCTTGACGATAGCGCCCAACGCCTTCGAATTCCTCGACCTCGAAGAGCGAGCGGTGACGAGCCAAAACGGAATCGCGCTCGAGGACAAAGATTTGATCCGAAGAGCCGAACAGGAATGTCCCGAGCGGGCGATCACGATCGACGACCTAAAGGACGCGTGATGACGACTATCGACTCAGGCACCGAGGCCGCCTCGACCGACCTCGACCACCATTCGGCGTACTTCCGGGAGAACAATTTCGCGATCTACTATGAGTTTCGCGATCGTTGCCCGGTTTTGCACTCGACCGCATGGGATGGGTTCTGGCTGTTTCTCGGGTACGACGCGATCGTCGACGCCGCGCAGGACGCCGAGTTGTTCGGCAATGGCGTGGAGAAAGCGGTGCCGGCGCTGTCCCCGGATCCGTTGATTCCCATCGACATCGATCCGCCGCTGCACGGCGCATGCCGCCGTATCGTATTGCCACGCTTTTCCCCGGGCGCTGCCCAGCGTTGGAGGCCGCGAATTCGCCAGTTAGCGGCGGAGTTGGTCGACGACTTCATCGAGACCGGCCGAGCCGACATCGTCCAACAGCTGACCACCCCACTGCCAGCGCGCTGGATCCTGCAGATGTTGGGTCTGGACGACAGCCGTTGGCCGGAATGGGTGGAGTGGATCCATTCCGCCATTCATGACCGCTCGCACGACCCCGAGCGGGCCAGCAATGGCGTCATGAATATTTACGGCGCCATCGTGACCGCGATGCAGCATCGGCGGACCAACGGTTTCGGCGACGACTTGATCAGTGTCATCCTGCAAGCCGAAGTCGACGGCGCGCCGCTCACCGAGGAGCAGCGGATCGGGTACATCTTCCTCCTGCTGCTTGCCGGTATGGACACGACGAGCGGACTGACCGGTAATGCGCTGGTTCGGCTCGAAGAAGATCCGGCATTGCGTCAGCAGTTGATTGACGATCCCGAGCTTCTCGATGCTGCGACCGAGGAGTTCCTCCGGCACGACACTCCCACGCAGGGGCTCTATCGAGTCGTCAAACGGGACTGTGAATTTCACGGTCACAAGCTGCGTGCGGGAGACCGGGTCATGTTGATGTTCGCCTCGGGCAACCGCGATCCGAAGGTGTTCGACGAGCCTGAGGAGATCGACCTGACCCGTTCGCCGAACCGCCACCTCGCGTTCAGCCTCGGCGCTCACCGTTGTCTCGGCTCCAACTTCGCCCGGGTGATGTTCCAGGAGATGATCTCCGAAATCCTCGCCCGTCTGCCCGATTTCGCGATCGACGGCGAAATCGTGCGGTTTGAGGACGCTGGTGAGGTCTACGCTGTCCGCCATTTGCCCATCCGTTTCACGCCGGGTCCTCGTCTTAATCCCGGTTCGGGGCCATGAGATGTCACGAGTCGGTTTCTTCGGTGTCGGTCAAATGGGTGCGCCGATGGTGTCGCGGCTGCTCGATCGCGGTCAGCACGAAGTCGTACTCTATGCGCGCCGACCCGAGGTATGCGAACCTCATGTCGCGCGTGGGGCTGGTTTGGCCGGCTCGCTCAAGGAGCTCGCGCGAGCCAGTGACGTGTTGATCGTGTGTCTGTTCTCTGATCTGCAGCTGCGTGAAACGGCTTTTGGCGAGGAGGGTTTCCTTGGTCATCTGCCCGAGGGTGCGATCTTTGTTTCGCATACGACGGGTAGTCCGGCGCTCGTCGCCGACATCGCCCAGACGGCGCCGCATATTCGGGTGGTCGACGGGCCGATCAGTGGAGATTCGGAAGACATTTTTCAGGGCAGGCTCACGGTCCTGTTGGGCGGGGAACCTGACCCGGTCGATACTGCGCGCGACGTGGTGGGTGCTTACGCCGATCCCATCATTGCGACCGGTGCGCTGGGCAGCGCGTTGCTGGTCAAGCTGCTCAATAACCTTCTGTTCGCGGCGAATTCGCAATTGCTGGCGGGTACCGCCGCAGCCGGAGCAGAGTTGGGCTTGGACGAGGGGTCGTTACTCGCCGCGTTGAGTGCGTGTAGCGGCAGTAGCGCGGCCCTTCAGCGTGTGCGGCAGGTCGGCGGTCTTGCTCCTTTCGAGGGCCGCGTGACGCCGTATCTGCGTAAGGACGTCGCGACGGCGATCGCGCTGGCCGAGGAGATGGGTGTGTCGATCGACTTTGTGCGCGGTGTCGCGGAAAAAGGACCACTGGCCGTGACGTGATTCCGCCCGGGGTGTCGCCGATTCAGGCCGTCAACTGCTTAGCAAGTTCACGCTTCGCGACCTTGCCCAAACCGGTGAGTGGAAACGCATCGAGTATGTAAAGCCGCTCGGGCCACTTCTGCTTCATCAAGCCCCGTTCATCAAGGAAACGGCAGATCTCTTCGAGTGTGACATCGCGGTGCTTGGGTGATCGTTGGACGACCGCGCAGACGAGCTCGCCGCGTGCCTCGTCGGCAAGGCCCAGTACGGCGACGGTGTCGATGAGCGGGTGCGCGAGCAGTTCGTTCTCGATCTCGGCGGGAGCAATGTTCTCACCCTTTCGAATGATCAGATCCTTGATCCGACCGGTGATCACCAGCCGGCCGTCGGTCCGCAGGTATCCCGTGTCCCCGGTTCGGAGCCAGCCTTCCGGCGTGACAGATGAGGCCCATTGCCCATCATCGACATAGCCGGGTGTCAGGACATCGCCGCGCACTTCGACCTCTCCCGACTCCGCGATACGGACTTCGGCGCCGGGAACGGCGCGGCCCGCGCTGTGCGACTGCTGCTCAAAGCTGTCCGACGCCGGGCTGGCGGTAATAGCGGGGGCTTCAGTCATGCCGTAGCCGTGCAGTACGGGCACCCCGAGCACGAGTCTGATCTTCTCGTGCAGCTCTGGTGGGCAGGGTGCACCGCCACCGATCAGCATGCGAAGTGTGGGAATGACGGGAGCATTACTGCCCGAGGAGAGCTGTGCGGAGAGCAGCATCTGGTAGAACGCCGTACTTGAGCCAGTGAACGTCACTCGATTGGCTGCAAGCACTGCGGCGATGTCCGGCCCGACCCGCGGCAGCAACAGCACCGAGAACCTCCCGATAAGGGCGCACGAGACATAGAAGATGCCGCCAACGTGTGCGATGGGAAAGTTGATGGTCCCAACGTCGTCGGGCGCGGATCCCAGCCCGAGATACTTCACGTAGCCACGCGCCGCGGTCAACAGCGACTTGTCGCTGTGTCGCACCCCTTTCGGGCGCCCGCTCGTTCCGGACGTGAAGAAGACCCATCGCGGGCAGTCCGACCGGAAGTTCGCTGCAGTCTCTGATGGCTGGTCATCGGGCATGGTCCGAAGGACGTCGAGGAAATCGGAGGGCAGGCAAATCACGGGTGTATTCGATGGTGCGTTGTGCTGTGTGGTCTCGTCAACGATCAACACGTCGGCGCTGGCGATTTCGAGTGCGGCGGCTACCTCACGCTGTCGGAACAAGTGCAGCACCGGGACCTGGACGGACACGCTTCGCGACAGCGCCAGCATCAGGACTGCGGCAGCGCAGTGACTGGGTAGCTGCCAAGCGACGGTCATGGTGCTATTGATGCCGTGTGCGGCCAACCAGCGTGCCGCGGCAGCGGACAGGCAGGACACCTCACCGAGGGTCAGTACCGCGCCGGTGGGTTCGAGCAGGAGGGGGCTGTCGGGGCGCTCCAGTGCACCAGCTTCAAGCTGTTCGACGACCGTGCCTGGGGCCACGTGCGTTCCTCCGTGGAGTAATCTACTTAGTAACAGAATCTAGGATAGTAACGCTGCGTTCCGCACTAGGCACCGTCGATCGCGCGAAATCAGATAAATAGTTATCTATTATGGTTTACGCTAGAGGGTGCCGCCAGCCCAGCGAGAGGACATTCCATGACGACTTCGTCGGTTGCCACTCCGACAGTTCCGTTCAATGCCGAATCCCGCTTGTACATCGACGGGAAGTTGCGGGACTCGTTGACCGGAATGACCGCCGACAACATCAATCCGGCCACCGAAGAGGTGCTGGGCGTGGCGACCGACGCCGGCGCAGAGGATATGCAGGCGGCGATTGGCGCTGCGCGGCGCGCCTTCGACAGCACCGACTGGTCGACGAATCACGAGTTCCGTCAGCACTGCCTGATGCAACTCCACGAAGCCCTCCAGGCGGAGAAAGAGGACATCCGCGCCGAGCTCGTCGCCGAGGTGGGTGCGCCGCTTTCGTCGACATACATTGCGCAGCTCGAGTGGCCGATCGTTGACGCCGTTCGGTGGCCGGCCCGGTACATCTCGGAGTTTCCTTGGGAGCGGGCACTTCCCGACGGTGTGCTGCTGGGCGCGCCGTATCACCGTAAGGTCGTCAAGGAAGCGGTCGGCGTCGTCGGTGCTATCACGCCGTGGAACTTTCCGTTCGAGATCATCAGCAACAAGGTGGCGCAGATCCTCGCGACCGGCAACACCATGGTGCTCAAACCGGCGATCGAGACGCCATGGAGCGGGCTGCGCTGGGGCCGTATCGTCGCGGAGAAGACCGACATCCCAGCGGGTGTGTTCAATGTCGTTCCAACGTCCGACAACGACGTCGCGCAGCTGCTCGCCACCGACCCGCGCGTGGACATGGTTTCCTTCACCGGCTCGACGGCGGTCGGCAAGTTGATTCAAAGACTGTCCGCCGAGACCATGAAGCGAACTCTGCTCGAGCTCGGCGGCAAATCGGCGTACATGGTGCTCGATGACGCTGACATGGAGGCGGTTCTGCCGGGCTGTATGGGAGCGCTCATCCATTCCGGCCAAGGCTGCGGATTGACCACGCGAATGCTGGTACCGCGGCAGGTCTACGACCAGGCGGTCGAAGTTGCCACTGCGACCTTTGCGGCGGTTCCGGTCGGTGACCCTACCGATCCTGCGACGTTCTGCGGTCCGTTGGTGTCGGCCAAGCAACGTGACCGCGTGTTGAATTACATCGAGATCGGCAAGCAGCAAGGGGGCCGGGTGACAGTCGGCGGGGGAAGGCCTGACGGGCTGGACTGTGGGTACTTTGTGGCGCCGACCGTTTTCGCCGATGTGGACCCAAGTCACCGTCTGTTCCAGGAGGAGATCTTCGGGCCGGTCATCACGATCACCCCCTATGACGGCGGCGACGATGGTCTGGTCGAGCTGGCGAATAATTCAACCTACGGTTTGTCGGGTGCGGTGATGGGATCGCCCGATCGCGCCATGGCGGTGGCCGGGCGAATCCGCACCGGCACGTTGAATCTCAACGGTGCCATGTTCTACGGCGCCGACGCACCGTTCGGCGGTTACAAGATGAGTGGGCTGGGCAGGCAAAACGGTCACGAAGGCTTCGAACAGCATCTTGAGACCAAGACGATTGGATACACCAGCGCATGACTGATGTGCTCAGCGGAATTCGCGTCGTCGAGCTCGCCGCATGGACGTTCGTTCCGGCTGCTGGTGCCGTGCTCGCCGATTGGGGTGCCGACGTCATCAAGATCGAACACCCCGAAACCGGAGATCCGCAACGCGGACTAGTCAATTCGGGAGTTGTCGCCGGCGCGGGCGGCGTCAACCACTTCATCGAACAGCCGAACCGCGGCAAACGCAGCATCGGTCTGGACACCTCCAGTCCAGACGGCCTGGAGGTGTTGATGAAGTTGATCGAAACGGCCGACGTGTTCCTCACCAACCTGCTGCCGGACTCTCGGCGACGCATGGGAATCGACGTCGGCCAGGTGCGTGCGCGGAACCCCAAGATCATTTATGCCCGCGGCCACGGCTACGGCACCAGGGGAGAAGCAGCAACGCATGGTGGCTTCGACCTTGCGGCGTATTGGGCGCGCGGAGGGATCGGTGAGGGCTACGCCGCCGGCAACGGATCCTATCCGCCGCTTCAGCTGCCGGCGTTTGGTGACGTATATGGCGGCCTGTCAATCGCCGCAGGAATCGCCGGGGCCTTGGTGAAGCGCGAGCGAACAGGTGAACCGTCTATTGTCGACGTCTCTCTGCTCAGCGCCGCCATCTGGCAACTCGGACCCAACATCGTCGGCGCGGGCATCACCGGTCAGGACGTTCCCAAGTTCTCGCTCGAGGAGATGCCCAACCCGGGTGTCAATCTCTATAAGACGCGCGACGGCCGGTTCATCGCTTTTGTACTTCTTCAGGCTGATCGGTTCTGGTCTGATTTCTGTACACGCCTGGGTCGCCCGGACTTGATTTCGGACGAGCGATTCGCCACTGCGCCCATGCGTTTCGAGAATCGCAAGGAGTGCATCGCCGAGTTACGGGCGGTCTTCGCAGCGCAAGATCTCGCGCATTGGGAGGAGTCCTTCGCCGGGTTCGAGGGCGTGTGGGACGTGATGCGTACCGCGCGCGAGATCCACGACGACCCCCAGGTGATTGCAAACGGATACCTGCCCCGCACTACTGACACCAACGGCAACGAATTCGCCTTGGCCGGCAGCCCGGTCCAGTTCGATGAGACGCCGTTATCACTGAGGTGCGCACCAGGACACGGTGAGCACACCGATGAAGTACTGGCCGAACTCGGCTACGACGAAGACCAGATCATCGACTTCAAGGTCAAGTCGGTCGTACTTTAGATGGTCGCCACTGTCGCCTCCTTGATCGACCTGCTTGACGTCCAACGCGTCGCAAGCGATTCCTACGTAGGGATCACGCCCGACATTGGTATGCCTCGGGTCTTCGGCGGACAGGCCGCGGGTCAAGCTCTGATGGCAGCGGCCAAGACCGTCGAGGAAAAACGTGTCCCGCACTCTGTTCAGACCCACTTCCTCTCCACGGGGCTAATCGGGCCGCCGATTGAATTTCACGTCGAGCGGTTGCGCGACTCCGGCTCGCTGTCCAACCGGCGGGTCATAGCCGAGCAGCAGGGTCGACAGCTGCTTTCCCAGCAGGCCGCGTTCCACGCTCCAGAAAACGGACCAGAGCATCAACTGGCTGCCGAGGCTGTCGACGGTCCTCCGTCGGCTGGCGCGGGCCTGCGTCCATTTCCCGAGGACTGGCCGGAATTCTATCGACGATGGTCTTCTCTGGAAGTCGACTGGTACCCGGATTCGCATGTGCGCGGACCTCTCACGACAACCGGCAGGGGTACGCTGTCGCGCCAATGGGTGCGGACATCGGCACCCTTCGACGCTCCCCAAGCGGTCCACAGTGCCATCGCCACATGTGTCGCTGGCCTGACATTGTTGATGAGCGCCTTTACGCCCCACGAAATCAAGCCCCATCGCGATATCAAGACGTTCACCCTCGATCATTGTCTATGGTTTCATCGCCCCTTCCGCATTGATGAGTGGCTGCTCCTCGAGCAGGTGTCGCCCAGTGCCTCGGAAGGCAGGGCGTTCTGTATGGGCCGGCTCTTCGGTGGGCGGCAATCACGTGGCCTCTGTGACCCAGGTTGGTCTGGTTCGAGAGTGGTAACTCATGACTTTTGATTCGTGTCAACATAATTGGAGGAGACACAGATGATCATCGACGCAGACAGTCATGTGTGCGAGCCGCCGGATACTTGGACCTCGCGGATGCCGTCGAAGTGGGGTGAGCTCATTCCGCGGATTCGTTACATCGACGATCTGGAGATGGATGTCTGGTGTATCGGGGACGAGATCGTCAACTCCCTGGCCTTTACCGTCTTCTATCAGGAAGCGGACAATCCGCTGCCGCATCGCCGAGAAGACGACTTTCCCGAGGTGCCGCAACGCGTCGAGGAGGTCCACCCGTCGTCGTGGGATCCAACGGAGCGGGTGAAGGTGATGAACGAGGCCGGCATCAACATGGCAGCGCTCTACCCGAACCTCGGGCTGACGAATCCGGATCGCTATCGCACCATCCCCGGAGCCACCCTCGACTTCCAATTCGACGTTATTGCAGCGTTTAACGACTTCGTCCTGAGCTGGGCTGAGCGGGAGCCGGGCCGGTTTATCCCGCTCGCGGTCGTCCCGTACTGGGATATCGATCGGTGTGTCAAAGAACTGGAACGCTGCGCTGCCCTCGGTCACAAAGGCTGGGTCTTGTCGGGCACACCCGAATACCACGGCGAGCCGCCGCTGTCGGATCGGCACTGGGACCCGATGTGGGATGTCATCAATGCATCCGGGGGCCCGGTCGCTTTTCACGCCGGCACCACGATGAACCCGGCTGAGTACAGAGTCGATCCGACTCAACGCACGGTGGGCGGGGACCGGGTCCGTGCCGTCGTCGATGTGGTGAAGTCATTCCTCGACAACGCCAACGCCTGCAGCAAGCTGCTGATGTCCGGGGTGCTGCCTCGTTATCCCGACATGAAATTCGCCATAGTTGAAAGTGGCGCAAGCTGGGTGCCGTTCCTGCTGGAGTCCCTCGACGTCCACTTCCTCCGGTACCGGCCGTGGGAAAACCGTCCCGAACTCAAGGCCGACGAACTGCCGAGCGAGGCATTCCGGCGCCAGGTCTTCGTCAACACCTGGTATGAGAATCTCCGCCCCGACGACCTCGCGCTGCTGCCGATCGACAACATCATGTTCGAGACGGACTATCCACACCCAACGTGCCTATTCGGCGAAGAGATCCAAGATTCGCTGACGACCAAGCTGAGCGCGCTCAACGAGGAGGACCGCAAAAAGGTGGCCTACCGAAACGCGATGCGTTGCTTCAACATCGCTGAGCACGAGGTCGGTAGGATCCCAGGCGCTGCGCTGCCGATCTGATGGTGACCCAGCGAAATACTGGCGCGTCGCCTGCCGCGGAGCAGGACGGCCGGATCGCTGCCACACATGGATCGATCCAATGCCTGGAGATGCAGCACATCAACATTGCTGCGCGGGACCTCGAGCTCACCATGGCACACTTCACCGATGTCTTGGGCGCGCAGTACGTGTACGACATACCGGCACCCCATTGGCATGCCGTGCTCGTCTACGTTGGTGGCGTGCTCTTCGAGCTCTTTGTACCGGAACATTTTCTGCTCAACGGCAGATATGGCCCCCACTACGTGGGGATCGAATACCAGGTGCACGATCTGAGTGCCACCCGTCACCAGCTTGCCGCCCGCGGTGTGGGCTTGATCAGAGACATCGGGATGGCTTTTCACACCGAACCGGAGCCATGCATGGGAATTGCGTTCGAGTTCTACGACCACAGTTTCCACAACGAGCCCTTCGATTGGAAGGAACCCCTCAAGTCGGCCGACTATTGGCGGCGCGATCATCCGATCGGGTACACCGGCCTGAAGCGCTACAGCGTGGCCGTCGCTGACCACGACGCTGGACTGGCCTTTTTTCGGGACACATTCGTCATCGACGAACTCTACGAGGAAGACCGTCCGTTCATCGCCGGAAGGGTGACAGGTTTTCAGTTGGCGGACACTGTGGTCGAGTTGATCAGCCCGACCGGCGCCGGTGTCATCGACCGTCACCTGCGACGGTGGGGCAATGGTGTGCGGTCGGTTGTCTTCGGAGTTCATGATCTCGGTGCGGCCGCAGCCCATTTCGCCGGCCACGGTGTCGAGCTAGCTCCGGGCGACCAGACCGACACTCTCGCGATTATGCCCGCCGACAATCGGGGCGTGATGATGGAGTTCGCTGCCGAATAGGTGTCCGCATCGGCCCACACCCATCATGCGGATTGGCATGGTGAGCCGGGGTAGAAGAGCGGCGCCCGGTTGCGCGGATGCCGAGCAGCTGCCCAAGCTGAGTACCGGAGTCGGGCTGCGGCATGGCGCGCTTCGCTGACGAGGTCGAGATTTCGTTGTCGAAATCTGCTGCACCACAGTGAATCCAGCCGCGGCGAGCATGCCATCGATCACGACGGGTGGTGAAGCCGCGACTCCCCGTATCGCAACCGCGGTGAGCGGACGCAAAATCGCGCACCGGCCTGTGCGGTCGAACCTCGACACCGACCCGACATCCTTGCACTCGGCACTGAGTTTGACGCCATCGCGGGTTGACCAACCAGCCCGATATTTCAGCTCTTTCGCACCGTAGCGAAGAATGACGTCACGTCGTCGACGAAGAGCTCGGGCTGCTCGAACGCGGCGAAGTGACCGCCGCGCGGCATGGACGTCCAATGCGTGATGTTGTAGTTGGGCTCGCACCAACTACGGGGAGTCTTGAATACTTCCTTCGGAAATGCCGCGATGCCGGTGGGTACCTCTACGCGATCGAATTGACCGCCGAAGGTGGAGAAGAAACTCTCCCAATACAGGCGGGCCGACGACGCCGCCGACGCGGTCGTCCAGTACAGCATCACGTTGTCGAGGAGCTCGTCGCGTGTCAGCACGTTCTCCGGGTGGCCGTCGCAGTCCATCCAACGCCAGAACTTCTCAACGATCCACGCCATCTGCCCGACCGGTGAGTCCACAAGACCGTAGCCGAGGGTCTGCGGCCTGGTTGCCTGTTGGCTCGAATAGCCTGAGTCCCAGCGCTGATAGTAGGCGAGGCTGTCTAGCGCCTGTTGCTCTTCGTCAGTCGGCTGGCCCATGTCCGCCGGCGGAAAGCTGACCGGCATGTTGAGGTGAATGGCGACGCATCTTCCGCCGGCACGGCCCAGCTGTGTGGTCACGGCGGCGCCCCAGTCGCCGCCCTGCGCCCCGTACCGCTCGTATCCCAGACGGCCCATCAGCGTATCCCACGCGGTGGCGATCTTCTCGATGCCCCAACCGGTATTCGTGGGCTTGCCTGAGAAGCCAAAACCGGGTAACGACGGGCACACCACGTGGAATCCCATTTCCGTCAGTGGTTCGATCACCTTGTGGAACTCAACGATTGATCCAGGCCAACCGTGGGTGATCACCAGCGGCAGCGCGTCGCTGCGCGGGGAGCGCTGATGAATGAAATGAATCTCCAGGCCGTCGATTTCGGTGGTGCAGTGATCGAACCTATTCAAAGCCGACTCGCGTGCGCGCCAGTCGTATTCGTTCGCCCAGTACGCAGCCAACTCGCGGGTGTAAGCGAGCGGCATGCCCTGGCTCCAGTCCTCGACGCATTCGACCTCCGGCCAACGGGTTCGCTCCAGCCGCGCCTTCAGATCGTCGAGTGCGGCATCAGGAACCAAAATACGGAAAGGCTTGATGGAGGGCATGCGTCCGTTATAGCACAGGTTGCAGTAATCATATAAATGTATAGCTGTCTGCGGATTCACGACCCGGGAGGATCGACTCCGGTCTCAGGATCTCGATGGCCCGCCCGACGGCGAGTGGTTTGATACCCATTTCTCACGTTGAAACGTGTTGGCGAAACGGCGATCTGCGCTCTCGACCGCCCGCAGGGAGCCAATGCCATGGCTCCAGCGATCAGTAGTCGGCGGGGATCCGGAGCTGGCTGGATTAATGATTACCGGTACAAGTCACGTATTTGTGAGGCGACTGCAACGCCTAGTGCAACGCCGGGGGAACGGGCCGGCCAGCCATCCACCGCTCCGGATAACTCACTCGTCAATTGGTCGGGTGGATGTGCGACAGGTTGCGCTTAGCTTTGCCGGCGTACCCGAAGAACTTTTCGAAGTTCTCGTCGTTTATGGGGTGTGCCGAATTGCGTTTCGCTGCCGCGCGAAGCGCGGCCAAACGCGCTCGAGCCTTCGGCAGGCCGTCCGCGGAGCCGGTCCGCTCGAGATGCACGACGTCACGCTCGACCGCCGCGATCTCGAGGCGAAGCCGCTCGCCTGCTTCTCCAAAAGTCAATAGGTCGTGGTCGTCCTCGTCGAGCTTTTCGCGTGATGGGACGGCGCCTGCCTCATCGTCGCTTGCCATGGTCATCCTTTTCGGGGGACGGCAATCAGTGATGCCCTATCGTACCGAGCTCGGGGCGGGCCGACAGGCACTTCAGCGCGTATGCGCGAGCGCTGCGTGATGGAGGAACTTAGCCAGGTCCTCCCACGGTTCGAGATTATGCACTGAGACCCAATGGTTTCGGTAGCACTGGCCCTTCTCCTCCCATTCGTCGCCCACAGCTCTTGACGGTCTTGATCGTTCATCGTGGCAAGGTCGGCGGGAAACGCTCCGCTGACTGCCGGTATTGTGAGGCCTCAGGCGGCAGGTCGACGGGATCGCGTCGGATTAATCCGTCGGGAGACTCGTTCGGTGTGCAAGATGTCGAGGATCTCGCTCGGGCGTCCTACAATTTCGCGAGCCGGCGCTTACCGACCGGTGTCCACCCGGTGAGCGAGATGGTGCCCAGGTCCAGCGACTCGCCGAGCGTGAACTTTCCTGCCATCGACCTTGCAAGGAATTCCTGCATCACTTGTTCGGGTTCCCGGTCTAGTTCATAGATCACCAGGTACCGGTGAGTCGGGGGTGGCAGCACGGCGGGCAATTCCTGATCATCGGGAACGTTGACCTCCGAGATCGCATACCGTTGCGCCGCAACCACTCCGGGTACATCAAGGACCTGGGGTATGCCCGTGTTGTCGTACCACTTGTTGAAGGCATCGTCCTCATCAGCGATCGGATTGCTCAGCACGATGAGCACGTTTTTGGCCACGGCGGACACGTTATGACAGGTGACTGCCATAGTCAATTGGGTGACCTTATGCATCCTTGCGTCGGGGCGCCCGTTTCTGACATGGGTAGGCGCCGCGGCTGACCAACCCAATGAGCTGTCCGCCCTGCGCCACTGTCGTTCGCGTCGGCCATTCTTCGCGGGCTAAAGAAAGGATTGGGCAGGATCGGAACGTGCTCCGTCAAAAACGCTTGCTGACACAAGATTTCAGCGTGCTTGGCCGGTGTGAGCTGCTACTCAACGCGGAGTAAACCGTTGTGCGCCGTCGAGACGCATCACTTCGCCGTTGACGTACCCGTTCGTCAGCAGGAAGACCGCAGCATCGGCGAATTCCGCGGGAGCCCCGAGGCGTTTGGGGAATGGCACGTTGGCGGCGAACTTGGCGATGGCCTCTTCTCCGACCGACTCCATGATCGGCGTCTTCATGGTCCCGGGTGCGATGGTGTTGACCCGAATGGCGGCGGAGCTGAGGTCGCGCGCGGCGGCGATCGTCAATCCGATCACACCGCCTTTTGCCGCAGCGTAAGCGGTTTGACCGATCTGTCCCTCGTAACCGGCAATGGACGCCGTGAGCACCAATGCGCCTCGTTCGCCGTCGGCCTGGGGTTCCGCGGCCGCTATGGCAGCGGCGACGAGCCGAGCGACGTTGTAGGTCCCGTTGAGATAGAGATCGATGGTCTTGGTGAACCCCGCAAAATCGGCCGGGCTGCCGTCGCGCTGCACGATGCGTTGTGCGACGCCGAATCCACCATGCGCGACCACGGCATACCGCAGCTGGCCGAGGTGGTTGGCCTGTTCGATCGCTTCCTCGACGGAGTCTTCGCTCGTCACATCGGTACTGACGAAACTCGCGCGGCTGCCCAACTCGTCGGCGAGCGCCTTGCCCTTGTCTGTGGCCAGGTCGGCGATCACCACGCCGAGGCCTTCGGCGTGCAATCGCCGCACCGTGGCCTCACCGAGGCCGCCCGCGCCTCCGCTGACGATCGCGGACGCACCGTTGAATTTTTCGACTGTCACTAATTCTCCTTTTGTGTGGACTGAACCTGTCATAAATTGCCGATCGCCAGGTCCCACGGATCGGCAGCAGTCTGGGGCATCCGGCCGAGCCGACGCGCATAGCCGGCCGGTGTGCCGTAGTCGTTTCTCCAGCTCTGCGCGCGCCGTGTCACGGCTCCTCTCGCCCGCTGACACGGACATGCGAGTCAAATGCTATAACTATATATCGCATTGGATCTGCGATCGCGGCGGGCCCCGTCGCGCAGGAGCGAGGCCCTATGTCCCATGGCTTCTGTGGAGAAGCGCGGCGCAGCGTCCACATCGTGAGCATCAATCGGCGGGAAGCGCTCAACTCCGTCACCGAGGACGTGCACCACGTGTTCGCCACGAACTGGAAGGCGCTCGACGCCGATGACGACGCGGTGCCCGACGAGGCGCTGGCGCTCGGCGAGCGGTTCGCCGCACTGCCGCCGCGAACTTTACGGGTCGTCGAAGGTGGCACTGAACATGCACCTTGCCCGGCTGCACAAGATGTACTGGAGTACGCGTTCGCGGAGAAACTGACGTCGTTCTCGACACCAGAGTTCAAGGAGCGAGTCGCCGCATTCCGCGCTCGAACCAAGAAGTAGCCGCTAGCGGTAGGCGGTGACGCGTGCCGCCGGCGCAGGCTTGCCGTCCCCCGATCGCGCGTGCGGCGGCGACGGCGGTGCCGCGCCCGATTCGCAGCGGCACTGCTTTGTAGCGGGACCGGTCGCTGGCAGTAGAAGGGACACAGATAGTCCACCCGGACCGACGCGGTTCGCATCGGCGCGCCGCCAGTGTTCACCGTCGCGCATGCGGCCAATTCGAGCCCCGCCGACGCCAACGGCGTCGTTGAGGAACGAGTCTATGTGTTGGTGCTGTCAGTCGAGAAGGTCGACGACGGTGGATAATTCCGAACCCGACAGCACAAACTCCTCCGTCTTGCGTAGGTGCTTTTTCCACAGCTCGCCGACCTGCTCAGCATCCCCGGCTTTGATCAGCTCCAGCGCCATGCGGTGCGTCTTTGCCGATCGGCGGATCGCCTGCTCTGCGCGAGCACCTTCCGTGGGCTGTAACGAGCGGTTTGCGTTCACGATGATGTGATGCAACATGTCGCTGACGATCTGCAAGGTCTTGTTGCCCGACAGCCGTGCGATTGCGACGTGGAAGTCTGTCAGTTGGACCACGGCATCGCTGCCTGGTTTCAATTGCTCCTCGGCTTCGACGATCTGCTCCAAGTCCGCGATTACTCTTGCGTTGCGCTGTTTGGCCAGCTGCACCACCATTGGCGTCTCGAGAGCCATTCGCGCGTCGTAGACGTCTTTGAGCGTGACGCCTTCGTACTCGAGAATCAGTCCGGCGTAACGGGCAAGCGTCTCGCGTCGCGGTCGGGTGACCCTGGCGCCGCCACGTACGCCACGCTGGACGACGATGAGCGATTCCGACTCGAGAACGCGGAATGCCTCGCGCAGCGTCGGTCTTGACACGCCGAACCGCTCCATCAGTTCTGACTCCGACGGAAGCATCGTCCCTTCGGCGATCTCGCCACGGATGAACATCCTGCGCAGCACGGTGGCCACGCGATCCGCCATCTTCGGCTCACGAAGGCTGGTGAGCTCCATATCGATCCTTCCACCGATAGTGGTAATCAACTAATTATTTGTAGGTTAGCCGAACGGGGCTGCATAAACCGAGTTACGCGCCCACCCAGTGATCAAGCTCATTTCTGGCACCGCATCGCCCGGCCCATCAGGTCCTTCGTGCACATCTGCTCGGAGATGATCTGGTTGAACCGGAAATCCTTCACACCGAGTCTGCCGTACTTTCCGTCGATCACAGCTGACTTAGCCGCGTCGGTCCGACTTCTCCACATAGGGAAGGCTCAACCGCTCGAAGAATTCCCGCGCGGTGGCGCGGAAGTCGTCATCTACTTCACCTACTTCATCGAAAATGCTGCGGCGTACCGATTCCTCAGTCCAGGTTGATGATCGCAGGAAGTGTGCGTCCGGGTGCATATGTGTTGAACAGGCGGTCGGCCAGCAGCGACTCCAGTTGCAAGTAGGAGCCGCACAGCGCATCGATCTGAAAGCCTCGCTTCACGTATCGATGGAGGTCATGTTCGGCGGTCAAACCGGCCGCCCCGCACACCTGCAAGACGGCGTCGGCCACGTCGCGGTGTGCCCGACCTGCTGCAACTTTTGCGGCCTGGGCCGACAACGCCCCGCCGTATCGCCACGAGTCGTCGAGAAGTGTTCGCGCGCCTTCCAATTTGGCCGCAGCAGCCGCTAGGGCATGGAGCGCGGACTGGCGCGAGCAGATCGGCGAACCCAACTGGACCCGGGCGCTGACGTGTTCAACGGCGATGTGCAGGGCCTGGTCTGCCAACGCCACGAGTTCGGTGGCCAGCGAGCGATGCGCCGCCGCGATCGCGCGGCCCCACTCCGTTGACGCATCGGTCAGGTCGCCGTTGGCGGCCCCCTCGACGCGACTCCAGATCACACTTGCGTCGAATGTGTCGAGCCGTTCGCTCCGCAGCTGGTCGGCATCGACGACGGTGACAGAGACCGTTCCCATCCCCCCAGAGATCGGAACCAGGACACGGCCGCGCGGGACACCGAGCAGGATGCCCTTCACCTGGCCCTCGTTCGAACTGGGCGTGGAACCTTGGGACAGCGCAGGCAGCACGACGGCATCGAGTGGCGGATCCGCCAACGCAGCCAGTTCGGCCAGCATGACGCGGTCCAGAGCATCGGTCAGCGCGAGCGTGCGCCCCTGTGCCCGGAACAACAGCGCACACGCATCTACCGGGTATTCGGACTCGATCTCCGACCAGCCGAGCTCGGCCAGCAGCGGATCGATCGCCACGTGGTCCTGCTTGGCCGCGACTTCGTCGAACAGGCGGAACACCGCCTCTTCGATCATGGGCCACGATTCGTCGGTTGGAGTCGCTCCTCGCGTGCGCATGGTCACGATGCGCGGCTTTCCTTCGGCAACCCGAGAATGTGGTCGGCGATGATCCCACGCTGAACCCCAGCCGTGCCGCCCATGACCGTGGCGGCCCGCGAGTACCACCACTTCGCGCGTGCGGTGTCGAGCTCGTCAGGGCCGCTCCCGGTGCCGACCATCATGTGGTCTCGCATGAGGTCGAGGATCAGGTCGTACACCGCGCGCTCGGCTTCGCTGCAGAGCAGCTTGTCGATGCTGCTCTCGGAGTCTACGGACTCGCCGGCAGCCAGCTTGCGCACGGTGGTGGCGGCACGGGCCTGCGCTGCGATGACCTCGACGTACACGCGCGCGAACCGCTCTCGCTGGGCCGAACCCGCTCCACGGGTCACCATGTATTCGCGCAGCCGTCCCAACTCCATCAACATATTGTTCAGCGCGGCATAGCCGTACATGCCGCGCTCGTACTGCATCAGGAACATCGTCACGGCCCAGCCGGCGCCGATCTCACCGACCAGCCGTTCCGGTGGCACGCGGACATCGTCGAAGAAGACCTCGGCGAGTTCGCGCCGCCCGCTGGCCAACGCGATCGGATGCACCGTGACGCCCGGTGCATCCGTGTCTATGAGCATCATCGTCAGGCCGCGGTGTCTGCTCTCTGGTGATCCCGTGCGAACGAGCACGCACAGCCGCTTGGCCGTGCCGCCGTGACTGGTCCAGATCTTCTGACCGTTGACTATGAACCAACCCGAGCCGTCGTCGGTTGCCCGCGTCTGCAGGGAGGCCAGATCGCTGCCGGACTCCGGCTCGGAGAAGCCCTGTCCCCACCATTCGGAGCCGTCGAGACAGCGGGGAAGGTACTCACGTGCCAGGTGTGGGGCGAACTTCAGGATCGCCGGCCCCATCACCTCCAACGTCCACGCCTGCGCCGGGATGGGCAGCATCGCGTTCGCGAGCTCCTCGTAGAGGACGGCGCGGTGAATCTCGTTGCCGCCCAAGCCGCCAGCCGCCTCGGGCCAGCCGTATCGATTCCAGCCATCAGCGTGCAACCGTGCCATCACGGCTGCATCGTGTTCGAGCCCGGTCTCGGCGGTCGCGTACGCGGCGGTCCGCCAGTAATCGGCGCAGTCGAGCGTGCGTAGAGACTGTCGGAGATCCTCGCGGAAGATCGCGACCTGCGACACGTAGTCGCCACGGTTCACAACGTCGTTGAGGGAGGCCGACACTACGTCACCCCCTTCGGGTCAACCGGCTTGGATCAGTCGCCTGATCAGCTAAACAGTTATCTATAAGAGGTACACTAGGTCGCGCCCGCCGTCCAGCAGGAGAAAGCCTCGGGGCCGGCGCACAATACTAGATCGGGAGAGCGATTGGAGGGCCGCGTCTCTCAACCGACTAGGCAGGGTGCGTGAGCATCTCTCAGCCCGAGTCGACCACGTGTGCATACAATTCGTGTCACATGATGCGAATGCCTTGCCGCGTGATGAATGGAGACGTCTCGCGGAGGCGATGCGCTAGCGATCGAGCCGTCTGACCCAGATTGGCATTCATACGCTCGGTTATCGCGTAGGACGCCCGGAACCTGGCCCCTGTCTCACTCGGCTCACTACGACTCGCCCCGCTGGAGTTTTCCGAAATCGAAACCCGTGCTTCGCTCGATGTCGACACGAACACCTTCGTCGACGAAGTTTGGCTGGCCGTGCACTATTACACCCCGAATCTCGTAGTAGCTCGAATGCTCATCGGCGACACAGCAGAGCTGTTGGCGCGCAATGGCATTTACCGCGACGGGATCAGTCGGGTCCAACCGCAGCAGCAGCGCTGTGGTGCGGAACTCACTATGAGTGAGGGTGGCCGTCGGCCAGCCCTCGGCGTCGACGGTGCCGACCGCCATGACTTCGCAGCGCGACAGGAATTCGTCGATCTCCTCCGCGTCCATGCGGATATCACGCTTCGGCATTGGCGGCGACCACCCTCCGCGAGGGTCGGGAATGATCGACTTCGATTCGGAACACGACCCGCTTACCGTCTTCCAAACGCTCGCGAACGGTGTCGATCACGGCATCGGGTACGTCTGTCGGGCCCACTTCAGGTCGTGCGGGAATGAACGCGGCTGGATCGATCAGGCGGCTACGGCCCCATAAGGCAACGCCCTCGGCGGGATCGTCGTCGTTGACAATGACAACGCAGACGCGTTCGTCCGCGGCCAGATAGCGCGCCTTCGCGGCCTTGCGATAGGTCGTGAACTCGATGGCTCCGTCACGTGGGGTGCCGGTCATGGGGTATCCGATCACCGTGTCGTCGGGTCGCCTCATGAAGAGGAACATCAAAACCGGCCGGCCGTTCACCAACCATCCGGGGTATACGACCGTCAATTGGCAGCCTGGGTGCAGGGTAGGCTGCGCCTGGCCTTACGGGGTTTGCCGAAAAACTCCTGGAAGTTCTCGTGGTTGATCCGGTGCGTCGAATTGCATCGCGCTGCCATGCGGAGCGCTTTCAGGCGGGCTCGGCCTTTCGAGGGGTCGTGATCTGCGCTGGACTGCTCGAGATGTCCAACGTCATGCTCGGCGGCTGCGGTCTCCAAGTGAAGCCGCTCGCCTGCCTCCCCGAACGTCAATAGGTCGTGGTCGTCCTCATCGAGCCTTTCGCGTGTCGGGACCGCTTCGTCGACGCTTGCCATGGTCTTCCTTTCGGCGAACAGCAATTAGCCTCTTACCGCTCCTAAGTCATAGACACCTAAACAATTAGGAGCCCATCTGTGGATGAACGCCCGGATCGCCTCCGCGCTCGGCCCAGGTTGGCCCAGCATGACGTGGGTCGATCTGCCCTCGATCGCAAGCGCGCGGCCGATCGGAACTGCGCCCCGGTCCTCGTAGCGGCCGAAGGGATGGAGCCCGATGCCGATGATTGCGGTACCCAGCGTGCTGCTCATGGTGCTCCTCGAATCGCTGGTTGGACTCCGGCGGACAGTAAGTATATAACTATATATCGGATTCGAGAAAGGCCCCGGGATTTGAGCATTGCACTGCTGCTGGAGATGGCCGTTTCCGGCGATCCCGATCGTCTCGCCGTAGTCGATCGTGGCGCCCGGCTGACCGCGTCGGAGTTGAGTCAGCTCGCGAGCGGGGGAGCTGGAGTCGTCCGCAGCTCCGGCGCTCAGCACGTGGCATACGTCGGCACCGGCGGGCACATGCTGCCGTCGTTGATCTTCTCGTCCGCGCGAGCGGCCATTCCGTTCACGCCGCTGAACTACCGTCTGAGCGCCGAGAGTTTGCACCAGTTGATCGGGCGCCTGCCGGCGCCGCTGGTAATCGCGGACCCGGAGTACGCCGAACTGGTCGCCGACGCGGGTAGACGCGTGATGACGTCCAAGGAGTTCACCGAAGCCGCTCGTGCGGGCGAACCCGTCGAGGAGTTCGCCGATCCTGATGATGTGGCAATCGTCTTGTTCACCTCAGGTACCACATCTGCGCCGAAGGCTGTGGAGCTGACACACAACAACCTGACCGGTTACGTCACGGGCACAGTCGAATTCGGTTCCGCCGACGCCGACGACGCGGCCCTGGTGTGTGTGCCGCCTTATCACATCGCCGGCATTGGTGCGGCACTGTCGAACCTTTACGCAGGCCGACGGATCGTCTACCTACGCAAGTTCGATCCGCGGGAGTGGGCACAGTTGGTGCGCGACGAGCGAGTGACGACTGCGACGGTGGTGCCGACGATGCTCGACCGCATCATCGCCGAGTTGCAGGCCAGCCCGACGGATCTCCCGACGCTGCGCACTCTCGCGTACGGAGGATCGAAAGTGGGTCTGCCGCTGGTCCGTAAGACCATCGCGCTGCTGCCTCACGTGGGGCTCGTCAACGCGTACGGACTCACCGAAACAAGCTCTACCATCGCGGTTCTCACGCCGGAGGACCACCGCACGGCCCACGGCTCGACCGAGGAGGCCGTGGCGCGCCGGCTCGGTTCAGTCGGCAGGCCGGTGCCCGGCATCGAGGTCCAGATCCGTGATGAGACGGGCACTGTACTCCCGCCCGGTCAAACGGGGGAGTTGTTCGTACGGGGGCCCCAGGTATCAGGCCGATACACGGGAATCGGTTCAGTGCTCGACGCCGACGGCTGGTTCCCCACCAGGGACACCGCGATGCTCGATGACGAAGGCTATCTGTTCATCGGTGGCCGATCCGACGACACGATCATCCGCGGTGGTGAGAACATTGCCCCTGCGGAGGTGGAGGACGTGCTCGTGGAGCATCCCGACGTCCACGAGGTGGTGGTGGTCGGCATCGACGACCCGCAGTGGGGGCAGATCATCGTCGCAATCGTGGTGCCCGAGCCGGGCGCCGAACCGGATGTTGAAGAGCTGCGCGAGTTCGTTCGCAAAACGCTACGGGGGTCACGCACTCCTGACCGCATCGTCATCCGCGATGGTTTGCCGACAACCGCGACAGGCAAGGTACTCCGCCGCGAAGTCGTTGAAAGTCTGCACACTGTGGCCGAACAACATTAGTCACCAAAAACCAAGGAGCTGAAGATGATCAAGAACGGAACCCGTCTGCAGAGCCAGGTATGCGACACGCAGGTCATCGTCGTGCGGTCCGCCGACAGCCTCGATGACTTGCGGTGCGGGGGAGAGCCGATGGTGCCCCTGGACGCTGAGAAGTCACCCCATGCCGACCTGGATCCTGCTTTCGCCGGGGGCAGCACGATGGGCAAACGCTACGTCGACGACACTGGCGCCGAAGTGCTGGTGACCAAGGCCGGAGTCGGGGCGTTGAGTGTCGGTGACACTCCGCTGGCACTCAAAGAGGCAAAACCGCTGCCCGCCAGCGATTGAGAAACATGTTGGCTCGGACTACGTCCGCAACCGAGCCCTCCCAGAAAGGGCACTTAGATATTGGGCGGGACGCGTCGCTGGGGTGTCCGGGGCATCTTGCCATACGTCGACTGCGAGTCGTCGAAAAGCGGTTACTCGCTGGACTCGATGTCTGCCTGAACATCGGGATTGGCGTCGAACAGCTCCGGGCGCTCCGCCGGGAATTTCACCATGAGGGTGGACCACCGTCGTGACCCTTGGAGCACGGCACGTTCGCCGTCGACCCGAAAGAGATTGTCTGCGATGAGTTGAGGCATGTCATGCCACCTCGATAACCATTGCCGACCCCATTCCGCCGCCCGCACACATCGACATCACGCCGATTCCGCCACCGCGGCGGCGGAGCTCGTAGATCACCGACGTCAACATCCGTGCGCCGGTCGCGGCGATAGGATGGCCCAGGCTGATGCCGGATCCGTAAACATTGACGATGTCCTCGTCGAGGCCCAGTTCACGTGTGCATGCCACCGCCTGGGCGGCGAACGCCTCGTTGATCTCGAACAGCGCCACGTCTCCTAGTTTGCGGCCCGCTAACTCCAGCGCTTTGGGGATGGCCGAGATCGGTCCGCTCCCAGTCCGATTCGGCGGCACGCCGACCGAGGTCCACGCCAGCACGTTGGCCAAGACGTCCTTGTCAGTGTCTGGTCTGGCCAGTGCGACCATCGCCGCCGCATCGTTGAGCCCCGAGGAATTTCCTGCAGTCACCGTGAACCCCTCGATCTCGGGATGCAGCACCTTCAGTCCGGACAAGGCCTCCAGAGTGGTGTCGCGGCGCGGGTGTTCGTCCTGGGCGAAGGTGACCGATGACCCGTCGGCCTGCGGAACTCGCAGCGGCACGATCTCGTCGACGAAGGAACCGGCGTCGATGGCCTTCACCGCGCGCTGGTGGCTGCGCAGCGCCCACTCGTCTTGGTCCTGACGCGAGAGGCCGTACTGGACTGCGCAGTTGTGTGCCACCGTGATTGACATGTCGAGGGCCGGCGCGTCCGGTGTCGGCGGGTGTGACAGCGGGGACCAGGGGTCCTCGTAGTCCTCCGGGGACTTACCAGTGGTGAACGGTTTGCGTTTGCGCAGCAGCGGTGTTGTCGAACACGATTCCATCCCGCCGGCCAGGATCGCTCGACTCATTCCGGCCGCGATCTGCCCTGCGGCCACCGCGACCGCAGAAAGACTCGACGCGCATTGCCGGTTGACCGCCATCCCGGGAATGCCGATCAGGCCCAGGTCGACGGCGACGTAGCGGGCGCTGTCTCCGCCGCCCTGCAGGCTCTCGGCGAGCACCAGGTCGTCGAACTCGGCGGCATCAAGTCCTGATCGTTCGATGGCCGCGGCGACCACCGGTTTCGCCAACTCAACGGCAGGCATGTGGATTAGCGTCCCTCTGCGGGCGGTACCGATAGGGGTGCGGGCGGCGGCCACTATGGCTGCGCGCGACGTCGTCGGCGTCATGTGTCTCCCGAAAGGTTCTCGGACTGGCCCCGATGGGTCGTCCTGATTCGCCGTCAGAGTATACCGTTAAATAGATATCTGTATTCGTCGTGTGGCGGGAGTGAAATGAAGTCATTCGGATCGGTCGACGACGCGGTCGAGGCGACAGGGGCCGAACTCGGCGTCAGCCGGTGGTTCGACGTGGAGCAGTCGCGTATCGACGAGTTCGCCGATGTGACCAGGGACCACCAGTGGACCCACGTCGATGTGGAGCGCGTGGAAACTGAAAGTCCCTACGGCGCAACCATTACGCAAGGCTTTCTGACCCTGTCGCTTATTCCGGGCCTGAGCATGGACAACTACCGCGTGGAAAATGCCAGGATGGGCATCAACTACGGGCTGAACCCGGTCGGGTTCGCGTCGCTGCCTCATCGACGGTATCGCGCCCAGCGCGGGGCCCTCCCAAGAAGGGTGGATGCGTTCGGTAACGGTCGAAGCGAAGGGCGCGAACAAGGACTTGACGAAAGCCGTTCGCGTGCTTGGCGATTGTGCCAGGCCCGTGGTGCTGCGTGTGACGTGTCACAGCAGCCTGCAGTGCCTCGGTCCTTGATTTTGGGCGCGCCGGCGTACTCGAATTTCTGCTATATAGTAGATTTGTATCGCGAAATGGTCACCGGGAAGCGGACGGAAATTCTCGGGCAGTCACGGCCCAGAAGAGTGGCCTAGATAGACAGGGATTGCCATGGCAGCTCTGCGTACCCAGACACGAGGCACGCCCAGCAAAAGCGCGGTCGCGTCCGTTCGCCGGGTCAAGAAGACACCGCTGTCGAACCTTTGCGGGGTCCTCGCCCTCATCCCAGCCGAACAAGCCGCCGCGGTATTGCGACTTGCACACGAGCGCCGGACATCGCGGACGCCGGTCGGAAGTCGCAGCCCGCTCCAAGAGGGCTGTTGATGGTCGCCAGTGTCGCATCCTTGATCGACCTGCTCGACGTCCGATTCGTCGCAAGCGACTTCTACCGAGGGACCACGCCCGATATCGGTATGCCCCGGGTCTTCGGCGGGCAGCTGGCAGGCCAGGCGCTGATGGCAGCGGCCAAGACCGTCGAGGAAAAACGCCTCCCACACTCTGTTCAGTCGCACTTTCTCTCCGCGGGGCTGATCGGGCCGCCGATCGACTTTCGCGTCGAACGCTTGCGCGACTCACGCTCGTTCTCCGACCGGCACGTCATAGCCGAGCAGCAGGGTCGGCAGCTTCTTTCCATGCAGGCCTCGTTCCACGCTCCGGAAACTGGGCCCGAGCATCAACTGGCTGCCGAAGCGGTCGACGGCCCGCCAAAGGCCGGCGCGGCCATGCGTCCCTTTCCCGATGATTGGGCGGAATTCTATCGACGATGGTCTTCTCTGGACGTCGACTGGTGCCCGGATTCGAATGGGCGCAAGCCGCTTACGACAACGGGCAAGGGTACGCTGCCGCGCCTCTGGGTGCGAACGTCGACACCTTTCGAAGGTCCTCAAGCGGTCCACAGTGCCATCGCCATATGTGTCGCTGACCTGACTTTGTTGAGGAGCTCCTTCAGCCCCCACGAGATCGGGCCCCACAACGACGTTCAGACGTTCACCCTCGATCACTCTGTGTGGTTTCACCGCCCCTTCCGCATTGATCAGTGGTTGCGCTTCGATCATTTGTCGCCGAGTGCCTCGGAAGGCAGGGCGTTCTGCGTCGGCGGATTCTTCGACGAGCGCGGCAACCACGTTGCCTCTGCGACGCAAGTGGGTCTCATTCGAGAATGGTCAGGTCAACACAATTGGAGGAACAACAGATGATCATCGACGCAGACGGTCATGTGTGTGAGCCGCCGGATCATTGGACCTCGCGGATGCCGCCGAAGTGGGGTGAGCTTATTCCGCGGTACGTTACGTCGACGATCTGGAAATGGATGTCTGGTGTATCGGTGACGAGATCGTCAAGCCGACTGACCCAAAGTGGCATTCATACGCTGAAGGGCCGTCGGCTGTCTCCTACAGTCCGCGTCAGGCGTCGGGACTGCGCCCTGCGGTACAACCTGAGGGCTGTGGCCTGCTCCACTGATGCAAATCGTCCCCGCGGAACGAAGTACGTCGGGTGGGGCAGGTCAACCGCGGCCGCCAGCACGAGTCAAAAGTCGGTGCTGCCAAGCCTGCGGGGCTCGATCTGAAGTACACGCGCTCACCCGACCGAGGCATCGTATCGGCGGCAGCGGTCGAGAAGGACCTGCGCTGTGCGATTCGGATGGCTGATCATCATGTCATGGCATGAGTCGACCTCGACGATGGTGTGGACCCCGCCCAGGGCGTCGATACTTCGCCGTTGGGACGCGATGGAAAGCGCGCGATCGCGGGTAGTGAGGATCCAGGTGCGGGATACGTTCGCCGGAAAGTCACTACGGTCCACCGGTTCAGTCGCGATCGATATCGTTTCGGGGTAGAGCCGTGCCATCATGAACCGGCGTTGCTTCTCGGTCATCTCATTGCTGAACGCATAGCGCGCAAGGAAAGCCGGTATTTTCATCGCTTTTCGCTTCCCCACGCCGCGTCGAGCGAACCATGCCATTGGACCGTCGAGCGTGTCCGTGATCGCTTCGCCCTGACGCGGCACGAACGCCGCCGCCAGAACCATCTCACGGACGCGCGCAGAGCCCAGCCGGGCCACCACCCCGGGTACCGTAACCCCCGCCATCGAGTGGCCAGCGATGACGATTTCGCCAAAACCCGCATCATCGATATCGGCGACCACGGAGTCCACCCAGGCGCCGATGCTGGCTGCGGTCAGGTCACCTGGCTTCGAGCCGCGACCGGGAAGGTCCACCGCGAGGATGCGGAGTTTTGGTTCCTGGCGGCGCAATTCCGAGACCGTCAGATCCCAGCAGTCGCCAGCATGCGCTCCACCATGGACGAGAACCAGATCGGGTAGCGGCATCTGAAGTCCTCAGCGGAACCGCATAGCGCGCCCGTTGGCGTCGAGCAGGCGCAGCACGACGGGCTCACCCGTCTGACCCGCTCCAATGAAGCCGACTGTGTTGATCATTACGTGTGAGCCTTGCTTATTGCGGTGGATTTCCAGGCGGCGGGTACACGCCCCTGAGAATCCAGGGGAACCAGTTGAAGCCAAATTCGAGCTCGTCGCTGGCGTCATAGTCGGGGCTGGGATCGGGCGGAATGTTCTCGCCTTCGGTGTTGACTGGCTGCGCTGGCTTGCCGTAAACGGCGACGACAACGGTACGACCTGGATTGTTTAGCGACCAAACTCCCATTTGGCTGTTGGCGCAGTTGGACATGATGGCCAGATCATCTGGGTTGTAATACCACCGGTTGATCAGATCGACGCCGCTGATTGCTATGGACTGATTGATGGCCACCGTTTCGGTCACCTGACCTTGGTAGCCGGCCGCATTGGCGCGATCTTGTGGGTTTGATCCGTCCGAGCCGGTATCACCATCGAGGGCGCGGTTGTTCAGCAGATCCTCGGCGTGACGCTGCGCTGCGAGTTGCAGTTGCTTGTTGGGCCTGACGTCATTGGTGCAGCCTGCATGGTGCTGCACTGTGAAAACGTTGGCGAGGACACCGTCGTTGAATCGTTTGTTGTTCGGTATGAGCGTGTTGTTGTCATTGTCGGCGTGCGCGGTGGGGCTGGCCAGCAGGGTGGCGGCGATCAGAAGGACGGGCAAAGGCAACGGCCGATAGCGCGTGTACAGGCTCCTGCTTGTCTGAACCGTCATCGCAGAACCCCCAGCTGAGCGCAACGCCGTGTACACGTCGCGGTTTGGAATGGTACTAGTAGAAATTAGATAGATATATTACGCTTTGACGGTCATGAAGCAAGGGAAAACTAGGGCTAAGCTCGCCGTCGCTACGTTCGTTGCTTCAAGCGTTGTCGCGGTGGCAACAGCCCCAGCTGCAGACGCGGACGCGGTCGCGTACCTGCTAAACGTAACTGTTCGGCCTGGGTACGGCTTCGCCAACGCCGATGCGGCCCTGGCCTACGGTCACGGAATCTGCGACAAGATCACCCGAGGTGACAGCTACGCCAGCATCGCGCGTGACGTCAAAGCCGACTTCAACAACTCCGGCGAGTATCAGGCGACGTATCTGATAAGCCAGGCCGCCCAGGAACTGTGCCCCAGCCTCATTTGGCCGCTGCGGAATTCCGCGGGGAACTACCTGCCACCGCCAGGCTGATGCCCGGTATGCATCGCGGCACCTGCCGGACAAAAACGGCGCCGCCCCCGAAACGCTGTGGCGAAAGGCATGTCTCGCAGTTACCAACGGGGTTTCAGCTAGCCGCTAACAGGCGACTCTGATCGTGAAGGTGCCGGTTGTCCTCTGGCCGGGGTTATCTGTGTTGAACCCGTCCGCACTGCCACGGATCGTGTACGTCTGATCGTTCATGGTCACGTCGGCCCTGCCGCCGAGGCCGGCCTCATAACTGCCAGTGAATCCGCCCAAGTCGTTGATGCTGACGGAGTTAGCAGTGAGCGCATCCTTGTTGGAGACGAATGCTTTAACGCCCGCGGCTGGGTTGCCGGTTGCGATCGTCGTTAGTGAACCGAGCAGAATGCACTGGACTGAGTGGATCTCGGGGAGAGTCCGATTGTTGATCGTCACCTGCGCGGTTCCCCCCGGTAGTCGCCCTGACGAAGATAGATTGGCGGGCGACGACGAGCACGCCGCGAGGCCTGCCGCGATCACACCGGCTGCGGACGCGTGGATGAACGACTTCAACACAAGCCCACCTCAGTAGGTTTCGATCTGCAATGCCGCGTACCTCGCGCCAAACGATATGTGCCACCGTCACGGCCGCCCGACGGCAACTTACTCGACAAACCGCGGTGATGGCTAAGCGAGACAAGGTTATCCATACTCTGATGTTTTCGCCACCAGCATCGCCGTTCCGTTTCCGACGGAGCTAGTGATCAGCCGACGATCTGGCTCCTTCGTCACCGGCGAGCGTACGAGCATTCGGTAGGGGCGTCCTCCCGTTCGGAACGGCGAAAAACGAGGGCACGAATCCAGCAGTGTCCTAGCCGGTTTCGGCCCGGCACGAGCCGCGGAGAAAGGTCGGGACGATGGTGGCGAACGGCGACTGCCCAGCCGGCATAACACCGTTGGGCGCCTGACGGGGCTAGGGCCGAGGCTTCAACGAAGCACCAAGTAGGTTCCGCAGCACGCCCTCGTCACCACCGTCTTCAGGGTCGGCCGGTTCGGCAACGAGACTGAAGCTGACCCGGACAATCCAGCGGGCCAGGGTTTCCGCCGGAAGATCACGGCGAATCTCACCAGCAACGGCGGCATCCTCGAGGCGCCGCACCAGCGCGTCAGCAAGCTTGGCTCGCCACAACTCAGAACCCTCGGCCGCGTGATAGGCAGCGCCGAGGGCTTGGTGGTCGTCGACCAGCGATCGCATTATCGGTGAGCTGCGAGCGATCTCTTGGCCCACCAGGCATGCCGCGACCAGCTGAGCCAAGAAGGGTTCGTCCGTTTGCCAGCATCGGTAAACGCGCTCCACCGTGACGCCAAGCACTCGCACAAACGAGGCTGCCAGCAGTGCGTCCTTGTTCGGGAAGTAGTAGTACACAGTAGAGCGGTGCACGCCGGCGCGCTGCGCAACGTCGCTCATCCGCGTGCGAACTGGGCCTTTCTCGGCGTAGCAAGCGTCCGCCGCGGCCAGCAACCGTTCGCGCGCCTCCTCCTCGTCTGCAGGAGTGTCGGCACGCCACGAACGTGCGCGGGATGCGTGGCCCTTCGCGGTCACAAGTGCACACTACGACGCACGGAGCACCAGTGAGGCAATGGCCAAGCCGGACGGCTCGGCACTGGCGCGCGAAAACCGGCCTTTTCCGGCGCTGGCCGAAGATTTCTACGCTGAGGGAGCACTTGACGGCGGGGTGGCACGCCGCAGTAGAAGAACGGACCTGCTGCGCAGCAGGGATCGGTCCAGCTGCTCTCCGGGTGGGTGGAAGTTGATTCCATGGCGAGCTAACCGTGGGCAACCGTTGGGCAGCAACCGTAATCCCGATGAGGTTGGGCGCCCGACAGATTGCTTCAAATTCGACGGCAACGCGCCGAATCGTGCAAATTAGAAAATCAGATAAATAGATAGATGGTTTGATGTCGTAACGCAGCCGCAGGCGTCATATGTTCGCAAGTGGTCATCGACGCGACGCGGCCAGCAATGATCCCCCGGTGGGTTGGGAGCGATTGGTTACTGGTGTTGCATTTGGGGGATATTGAGATGGCATACGCGATGACGTTGATGACCGCGGATGCACCGCGGCGCGTCCATCAACCATGATGGCGTCGTCGTTGTCTCGCAAAATTGCAGCTCATAGCCTGTTTTCGAGTGCGGACGTCAGCCGGCTTCCCCGAGGCCCCGGCCGTTGGTCGTCTGATGCAGCCGCGCTGCGATCGACCTCGCCACACGAGCGCTGCTTTTCGGCGGCGATGTGGAAGCATTTATCGCGATCTATTTGTCGTGGTGGCGTTCTATTGTTGGACCGCTCTGCCGGCATTGTAAGACAGAATTGTCGACGCTCTCTAAAGTGTATGTCCGCCCAGATTGACCAAGCGCGCTCTAGTGGAAAATTCTGTATGGCAACTTTCGTCCAAAAAGTCTTCCGAATATGCGAAATATTTGCCGAATGGCAAATTGTTCAATCATAGTGACGGGTCGCCTTTAACTTCCGCCGAACCCTTCCAATCCGCTTGGAGGGCGGGGGCGCCTCCACGCTGGCCCGGGCCGCGAGACCTTGGCCTAGTGGGCGGCTCACATGCAAGAACGGCTAGCTGAGAGCCTTCGACCGGGGGGCGCTGGCCGACTATTTCGATAACGGTTGCCACATTCGGACTAAATTTGTCGGAACCGTCGCAGCAAATCGGCGGTTGTTTATCAGGCGTCGACCAATCCGGCATGGGCGCGAATAAGAGAGGTGTATGTTGCCCTCCATGAAAGCCATGGTGTACCGTCCCGCTGTGCTACCTGTCACACTATTGGAAGGGGGCGGTTTGACTTTCCGCTGGGTGAGCATTGATCGGTCCAATGTCGGTGGCGATTAGATACCGACGAGGGCACTAATGGTTGTGAGAGACACGGCGAACACAGAGCCTTTGGCGGCGTCGGATCCGGCTCCCGTCAGATCTCCGATGGCGGTGTTGGCGTCCCTGGGGGTGCGGCCCACCTGGGACGTTGAAGCGAAGCCGTTGCGCGAGGTCGGCGCCTTCTTCGCGTTGTCGCTCGACATCCTCGTGCAGCTCGTGCGGCCGCCCTTCGCGTGGCGTGAGTTCATCCATCAGTCTTGGTTCGTGGCGCGGGTGTCGATGTTTCCCGCCGTCTTCTTGGCGATCCCGCTCAGCACGCTGCCGATCTTCATCATCAACGTCCTGCTGGTCGAGATCGGCGCCGCCGACGCATCCGGGACCGGGGCCGCGCTGGCCAGCGTCGTGTTCATCGGACCGATTGCGACGGTGCTGGTGATCGCCGGTACCGGCGCTACTGCGATGTGCGCCGAGCTGGGCGCTCGCACCATCCGCGAAGAAATTGACGCCATGCGAGTGATGGGGATTAGCCCGGTCCAACGTTTGCTGGTGCCAAGGGTTTTGGCGCTCGGGCTTAACGGGTTGGTGTTGAACAGTGTTGTGACCATCGTCAGCCTGGTCGCTGACTATCTGTTCTCCGTCTACTTCCAGCACGTTAACCCTGGTACCTTCGCGGCCAGCCTCACGCTGCTTGTCGGGCTTACCGAGACGATCACGGCCTACGCAAAGGCGGCATTATTCGGGGTGGTGGCGGGCCTCATTGCGTGTTACAAGGGCATGACCGTTGGCGGCGGTCCGCAAGGTGTCGGCAATGCGGTGAACGAAACCGTGGTGTACACGTTCCTGGCACTGTTCATCATCAACGGGATCTTGCTCGCGATCACGACGAAGGCGACGATGTGACGGCCGCGCCAGCAGCACTTCGGCTGCCGCGGCTGAGCAACGCCGCGCGCGCCTTCGCCAACAGGTGGAACGAGCTCGGAAGCCAGACCGCGTTCTACGTCAGGGCTCTGGGCTCGGTCTGGGAAGCCATCGCCCGATACAAAGTGGAGATGATGCGCCTGATCGCCAGCATGAGCATGGGCATCGGCGCGCTGGCCGTCATCGGCGGCACCGTGGTGATCGTCGTCATCTTGACGATGGCCACCGGTTCGTATGTAGCCATCCAACTCTTCCGATCGTTATCCGATGTAGGCGTGCAGGCGTTGTGCGGCTTCGCATCCGCCTACATCAATACGCGCATCGCCTCGCCGATCATCGCCGACATCGGCCTGGCGGCCACCGTCGGCGCCGGCGCCACCGCGCAGCTGGGCGCCATGCGGATCAACGAGGAGATCGATGCGCTCGAGACGATGAGCATCCGCGTCGTTCCCTACCTGGTCTCCACCCGGGTGGTCGCGGGCGTGCTCGTCGCGATTCCGCTGTGGTGTATGGCGGCGATGGCCGGATACTTTGCCACCCGCAGTCTCATCATCTTCGGGTACGGCCAGGCTCCCGGTGTCTACCAGCACTACTTCCACTCTTATCTGCAGCCACTCGACTTGATCTGGTCCTTGCTCCAGGTCATCGCCTCGGCCACAGCGATCATGCTGGTGCACACCTACTACGGTTTCTACGCTTCGGGCGGTCCGGCCGGCGTCGGTGAGGCGGTCGGTCGCGCGGTGCGCGCCTCACTGACCGTGGCGATGGCGGTGACGCTGGCGGTGGCGCTCGCCGCCTATGGAGTGTCCGGCAACTTCCACCTGTCCGGGTAGCGGCTATGGAAAAGAAGAAGAAGCGCCGCGAAGCCGGCCTGCACCCCGCGATCTGGACCTTCGTTCTCCTCGGCGTCATCATCGGATCGGTCGCGCTGACCATCGCGCAGTTCAACAGGGACTTGCGGCCCTATAGCCGAGTGACCTTGATGTCGGATCGTGCGGGCCTGGTGATGGAACCTGGCGCGGCGGTGAAATTGCGCGGCGTCCAGGTTGGCCGGGTCTCGTCGATTCAGCCAGGTGATCCGGTGAGACTTCAGCTGGAGCTCTACCCGGAGCAGCTCAAGTACATCCCGGCCAACGTGGGCGCCAAAATCACCGCCACCACGGCCTTCGGTGCCAAGTATGTCGACCTGACCACGCCCGCCCACCCGACCTCGAAACGGCTCGCATCCGGCGCGGTGGTCGAAGCAAGCAACGTGACCGTCGAGGTGAACACCGTCTTTCAGAACCTCGTGGGCGTACTCAACCAGGTCGACGTCCCCAAACTGAACGCCGTGCTCACCGCGGTGGCCGACGGATTTCGCGGGAAGGGCGAGGCGATTGGCGAAGCCACCACCGACCTCAACCAGGTCCTGCTGACGATCAATCCGCGCAGCGAGACCATCCGGGCCGACTACCGCGCCCTGAAGGGATTCAGCGGCGCCTACAGCGCGGCCGCACACGACATCCTCACGACGCTGGACGCTGCCAGCACGACCGGCACGACGGTCACCAAGAACGCCAAGGAACTTGACGCACTGTTGCTCAACGTCAGCGGACTCTCCCGCGCGGGCACCAACCTGATCGGCCCGAACAAGGACAACCTCGTGCACGGCATCAACCTGCTGGAGTCCACAACGCGGCTGCTGATGAAGTACAACCCAGAGCTCACCTGCACGCTGGTTGGCGGGAAGACCGCCGTCGACAGGTTCATCGGGCCGACCGGCGGCGACAACGGATATTCGGTGATCCTGGACGCCGGTTTACTCTTCGGGGAAGACGCATACAAGTTCCCCGACAACCTGCCGATCAACGGCGCCAAGGGTGGCCCCGGTGGCCAGCCCGGGTGCGGATCGTTGCCCGACGTCGCCAAGAATTTCCCGCAGCGCTACCTCGTCACCAACACCGGGTGGGGCACCGGACTAGACATGCGGCCCAACCCCGGCATCGGCTTCCCGGGGTATGTCGACTATCTCCCCGTCACTCGGGGGACACCGCAACCGCCTAGCATTCGGCACCCCGGCGGCCCGGCGCCCGGCCCCGTCCAAGGAACGGATGGATACGACAGTCCGGCACCCTATGGGGCGCCGCGATACGCCCCGGACGGCACCCCGCTGTATCCCGGTCTGCCGCCGGCTCCGCCGCCGGGCAGGCCACGCGAACCTGGTCCCCCGCCGGCGGGTTCGGAACCGTTCGTGCCGCCGGTGCGCACCGGGCAGCAACAAACCTGCGGCCTGGTCAACAACGACTGCGCACCGTTGCCACCGCCGCCTTACAGCCCGGCGCCGTGACCACCGAATGAGACACCAGCAGCGATAGAGGAAGGCAGACATGCGAGAGAATTTGGTCGGTGCCCTGTGGCGCCTGTCCATCTACTTGGTCGTGTGCGTGCTCGGCGCGTTTGCGCTCATCGCGGTCTTCGCCCAGTTGCGCTTCCAGTCGGAGAAGACCTACAAGGCCCAGTTCGCGAACGTGTCCGGCCTGCAGGAGGGAAACTTCATCCGCGTCGCCGGGGTCGAGGTCGGCAAGGTCAAAAGCATCACCGTCCAGCCCGACTCCACCGTGCTCGTCGAGTTCGCCACGGCCGACTCGGTAGTGCTCACCGAGGGCACCAGGGCCGCCATCCGCTTCGCGGACCTTATCGGCGGCAGGTACATGGCCCTGGAGGAGGGCGCCGGGGGAGTCAAGCGGCTTAATCCGGGCACGACCATCCCACTGGCGCGGACCGAGCCGGCGCTGGACCTCGACGCATTGATCGGCGGCTTCCGGCCGCTGTTCCGCGCGCTGGACCCGGACCAGGTCAACAAGCTCACCGGCCAACTCGTCGCGGCGTTCCAGGGACAGGGAGGCACGATCGGCTCGTTTCTCACCCAGGCCGCGGCCCTGACCAACACCCTGGCCGACCGCGATCAACTGATCGGTCAGGTCATCACCAACCTGAATACCCTGCTCGGTTCACTGAGCGGCCAGAGCAAGCAGTTCGCCACGGCGGTCGACTCTCTGGCCGAACTGGTGCAAGGGCTCAAGGGCCGCAAGCAAGACATCAGCAACGGGGTTGCGTACGCCAACGCGGCCGCCGGGTCAATCGCCGATCTCTTGTCACAGGCCCGTCCGCCGGCCAGGAAGGTGGTCCACGAACTCGACCGGACCGCCGCAAACGTGCTGGCCGACCACGACTATTTCGACAACTTCCTCAACACGTGGCCCGACGCGACGCAAATACTCAACAGGCAGGGCATGTACGGAGACTTCTTCAGCTTCTATCTGTGCGACATTCTGATCAAGGTCAACGGCAAGGGCGGCCAGCCGGTGTACATCAAGCTGGCCGGCCAGGCCACCGGCAGGTGCACGCCGCGATGAAACCCTTCTCCGAACGCAATCCGTTGATCGTCGGCCTCATCGGCATCGGCGTCACCCTGGCTCTCGTGTTGATCTCCCTGAACTATGACAAGCTGCCGTTCTCCAGCAGGGGCAAGACCTATTCGGCGTACTTCGCCGAGGCCGGCGGCTTGGTACCGGGTGACCACGTCCAGGTATCGGGTTACCGCGTCGGGCAGGTCTTGGGCGTTGACCTGGACGGACCGCGGGTGCTGGTCAAGTTCAGCGTCGCCAACGACGTCCGCCTCGGTGAGCGCACCGAGGCGGCGATCAAGCTGAAGAGCGTTCTCGGCAGCAAACTCTTGGAGGTAACCCCGCGCGGCGATGGGCAGCTGAGCCGCCCGATACCGCTCGACCGAACCAGGCCGGCCTATCAACTGCCAGACGCGCTGAGCGATCTCAGCAATACCATCAGCGGGTTGGACACCCAGCAGTTGTCCACCTCGCTGGCCGTGCTGTCCGACACCTTCGCCGACACACCGCCCGACTTGAAGCAGGCGGTGCAGGGGGTCGCGCGCTTCTCTCAGACACTGAACGAGCGCGATGCGCAGCTGCGAAACCTGTTGAGCAGCGCCAACAAAGCAACCAAGGTGTTGGCCGACCGCAGTGACGAAGTGGTCAAGCTCGTCGCCAATACTAACGCGCTACTGGTTCAACTGAGAAGCCAAAGCAGTGCGCTGAGCCAGATCTCGAGCAACCTGTCCGCCGTGGCGCAGCAGATCAAGGGCTTCATCGCCGAGAACCGCAACACGCTCAAGCCGGCACTGGACAAGCTCAACGGGGTGTTGGCCATCCTGGACAACCGCAAGGAACGCGTCCAGAAAGCGATCGTCGGCCTAGGCAGATACGCCTTAGGGCTCGGTGAATCCGTCGGCTCGGGACCGTTCTACAAAGCGTATCTGGTCAACCTACTGCCCGGGCAGTTCGTGCAGCCCTTCATCGACGCGGCCTTCTCCGACTTGGGCCTGGACCCCAATGTGCTGCTGCCCTCACAGCGCACCGACCCGCAGCGCGGGCAGCCGGGCACGCCGCCGCTGCCGATACCGTTCCCGCGCACCGGCCAAGGCGGGGAACCACGCATGACCATCCCGGATGCCATCACCGGCAACCCGAGCGACCATCCATGCGGTGTGCCCGGCGTGGCGTTGCCCGGCCCCGGCTGTTATCCGTATCGGCAGCCGCTGCCCGCGCCGCCACCCGGCGGCCCCCCGCCGGGACCTCCCGCGCCGCCGGGTCCGGGCGAAGGACAGTCCATCCCGCCAGGGGGGCCCGTCGAACTACCAGCACCTGGTCAGATACCGCCGAGCCAACCGCCCGTGCTGAACGGACCCGGACCCATCGGCCCATCCCAGCCGGCTGGAGGGGGTGGCCAGTGAGGAACCGTTACGTCAAGCTCGGCGTGGCCATCGCACTTGCGGTCGTCCTTGTCGGCGGCATTGTCACCGTCGTCGGATTGGCGACCGGCATCGGCCATACGCAAGTCGTCGGCTATTTTGCGGACAGCACCGGCCTCTACGCCGGGGACGACGTCGTTATCCTCGGCGTGCGCGTGGGCAGGGTCGAGAAGATCGAACCGCAACCCAGCCGCGTCAAGATCACCTTCTGGTATGACGACAAATACAAGGTCCCCGCCGACGCCAAAGCCGTGATCATCGCGCCGTCACTGGTGACACCGCGAGCCATCCAGCTGACGCCCGCCTACACGGGCGGGCCGACTATGGCCGATCACGCGACAATCCCGCAGGACCGCACCGCCGTTCCGGTCGAATACGACGATTTTCGCCAGCAGCTACAAAAACTGACTGAGACACTCCAGCCCGCCAAGCCAGGCGGAACCAGCACCTTGGGGGCGTTCGTCAACACCGCGGCCGACAACCTGCGCGGCCAGGGGCCGGATATCCGTAGCACGCTCATCAAGCTGTCGCAGGCGATTTCCGCGCTCGGCGATCACAGCGACGACCTGTTCAGCACCTTCAAAAACCTGTCCATCCTGGTCTCCGCCCTGCACGACAGCAGCGACCTGCTGCGGCAACTGAACCAAAACCTGGCCGCGGTGACCGGCTTGTTGGCCAGCGACCCCGACGCCGTCGGCAACGCGGTCCGCGACCTCAACGACGTGGCCGGCGACGTCAGAGACTTCGTCGCCGACAACCGAGAGACGCTGGGCACCGCGTCGGACAAGCTGGCGTCGGTGACCACGGCGGTGAACCAGAGTCTCGACGACATCAAACAGGTGTTGCATGTCGCCCCGACCGCGTTCCAGAACTTCCTGAACATCTACAACCCCGCGCAGGGCTCGTTGACCGGCATCCTGGACGTCAACCAATTCGCCAACACGATCCAATTCCTGTGCGCCGCGGTCGAAGCCGCGTCGCGCAAAAACTCCAAGGAGTCGGCCAAGCTGTGCGTGCAGTACCTGGCGCCCATCATCAAAAACCGCCAGATCAACTTCCTCCCGCTGGGGGAAAACCTCTTCGTCGGCGCCACCGCGCGGCCGAACGAAATCACCTACAGCGAGGACTGGCTGCGGCCCGACTACGTTCCCCCGCCACCTCCGGGAGCGCCCGCACCGGCCGCCGCGCCGCCGCAGGAAAGCGCAACAGACGCGCCGGCCGCGCCACCGCCGGCCGCGCCGGTGCAGACCCCAGATCCGGCCGCCGGCTTGCGCGGAATGATGGTGCCGTCCGGGGGTGGACAATGAGCCGGGCACCACGGTATCGCATGGCCGCGGGCCTGGTGACGGCACTTGCGCTGGTGCTATCGGGCTGCGGCTTCCACGGGGCGAACTCGTTCAAGCTGCCGGGAACCAAGGGCGGCGGGCCCGGTTCGTACACCGTTAAAGCAGAGATGTCCGACATTCAAAACCTGCAGCGGAACTCCCGCGTCCGGGTCAATGACGTCACCGTCGGCACCGTGACCGACATCGAACTGCAGGGCTGGCACGCGTTGGTCACGATGAGCATCGAAGGCGGCGTGGACCTCCCGGCCAACGCGACGGCCACGATCGGCCAGACCAGCCTGCTGGGCTCGGTACACCTCGAATTGGCGCCACCCACTGGGGTGCCGCCCCTGGGCAAGCTCAAAAATGGGTCGTTTATACCGCTGTCCTCGGCGGGCGGATATCCGTCAACCGAACGCACGCTGGCGGCGCTTTCCCTGGTGCTCAACGGCGGCGGCCTAGGGCAGGTCCAGGACATCACCAAGGCGCTGAGCACCGCGTTCACCGGTCGCGAGCAGGACCTGAGAAGCCTGCTCGGCCAGCTCGACAAGTTCGTCGGCTACCTCAACGACCAAAAGGACGACATCATCGCCGCGACGGACAGCCTGAACAACCTGGCCGGTCAATTCGCCGACGAAAAACCGGTGATCGACAAGGCGCTGAAGACGATCCCGGACGCGTTGACGGCGCTGAAGGACGATCGGGAGGACCTTGCCAACGCGCTGGGTGACCTGAGCCGATTCGGTGCGCTTGCCGCCGACTCGGTCAACAAGACCAAGCAAAGCCTCGTGCAGGAACTTAACGACCTCGGCCCGGTGCTGCAGTCACTGGGCGACGCGGGGGTGTCCTTGACCCGTTCGCTGGGCCTCTTCGGCACCTTCCCGTTCCCCAAGGACACGCTGAGCAAATGGCTGCGCGGTGACTACGCAAACCTGACCGGCATCTTCGACTTGACCCTGAGCCGGCTGGACTCGGGGTTGTTCACCGGCACCCGGTTTGAGTGCAACCTGAGCGAGCTGGAGCTTCAGTGGGGCCGCACCATCGGCCAGCTGCCCAGCCCCTGCATGGCGGGAAGCCAGTACAACCCCGGTAACCCGTTGGTCGTGCCTTACCACTTCAACCAGGGGCCGTGACATCATGCTGAACCGACTCCCCCGACGCGTCAAACTCCAGCTGGCGGTTTTCGCGACGGTCAGCACCGCCGCGGCCGCCATCATTTTTTTCGCCTACATGCAGATACCGACCTTCTTTTTCGGGATCGATCGGTATGAGGTCACGGTCAAACTGCCGCAGGCGGGTGGCCTGTATGCCGGCGGGAATGTCACCTACCACGGGGTCGAAGTCGGTCGGGTGCAGGCCGTGCGCCTGACCGATAGCGGCGCCGAGGCGGTGCTGCGGATGGACTCGGATTTCCATATTCCGGCCGATTCCGGCGCCCAGGTGCATAGCGTGTCGGCGATCGGCGAGCAGTACGTCGAACTGCTGCCCCGCAGCACGGCCGGGCCGCCACTGAAAGACGGTGACGTGATACCGGTCGACCGCACGTATGTCCCGCCGGACATCAATTCGCTGTTGGCGGCCACCAACCGCGGACTGAACGCGATCCCACGGGACAACCTGAAAACGGTGGTCGACGAGTCGTATGTCGCAGTCGGCGGGCTCGGGCCGGAACTTTCCCGGCTGGTGAAAGGGACGACTGCGCTGTCGATCGACGCCCGAAAGAACCTGGACGCACTGGTCAATCTGATCGACAACTCCAAGCCGCTGCTCGACAGTCAGATCGACTCATCGGACGGAATCCAGGCGTGGGCCTCACACCTGGCGGCGATCACCTCGCAGTTGCGCAACAACGACTCCTCGGTTGCGGGCCTGCTGCATAAGGGTGGCCCAGCCGCCGCCGAGGCACGCGATTTGTTCGACCGGCTGAACCCCACCTTGCCGATCGTCCTGGCCAACTTGGTCAGTGTCGGGCAGGTAGGCGTCACCTACCGCGACAATCTGGAATCCCTTCTGGTGGAGCTGCCACAGGGGGCCGCCGACATCCAGGCGATCGGCGTGGCCAACAAAGACACCAAGCAGCCCTACCGCGCCCCCTTTCTGAGCTTCAAGCTAAACCTCAACTGGCCGCCGCCGTGCACGACGGGATTCCTGCCGGCCCAGCAGCAGCGGGCGCCCAGTTACGAGGACTACCCGGATGTCCCGAAGGGGGATTTCTACTGCCGGGTGCCACAAGACTCGCAGCTCAACGTGCGTGGCGCACACAATCTGCCGTGTGAGACCCGGCCCGGCAAGCGGGCGCCTACCGTCAAGATGTGCGAGAGCGACGAGACGTACGTTCCGCTGAACGACGGCTGGAACTGGAAGGGTGATCCGAACGCTACATTTTCCGGCCAAGGTGTCCCGCAGTTCAGGCCGGGGGAGGAACCAGCGGGGCAGGTCCCCGCACCGTCGCCGCCCGGTCCGGAACCACCGCCGATCGCAGCCGTCCAGTACGACCCAGCCACGGGCATGTACGTGGGACCCGACGGGCGTATGTACACACAACGAGACCTGGCCCGTGGTGCCACAAAGGAGCAAACATGGCAAAGCATGCTGATGCCGCCCAAGACGAACTGAGCGCGACAGGCCGTCCGTCTACGTCCGCGGCGACGCCGGGGCAGAGCGACGGCGATTCAACGCAATTGCCCAACAGGATCACCTCGAAAGACGAGAACGCCGAGGCGGGAGTCGCCCCGGACGAATCCGATGCGGCCGACGACTATGACACTGCCGTCGATGAAGACGTCGACGACGCTTCCGAAGACGCTGCGCCGCCTAAAAAGCGGGCCACGCCGGTGCGGCTGGCAGCGGCGTTGGGTTTGGTGACGGTCGTGGCCTTGGGCGCGGTGGCCGGATGGTTCGGGTATCGGGGATATCAGTCACGTCAGGCCCAACAGCAACGCGAGCTGCTGGTTCAGGTCGGGCGGCAAGGCGCGCTGAACCTGACCACAATCGACTGGCACCACGCCGACGCTGACGTCCAGCGCATCCTGGACTCCGCGACGGGTCAGTTCTACGACGATTTCTCCCAGCGATCAAAACCTTTCGTTGATGTGGTCAAGAAGGCGCAGTCCACGTCGGTGGGGACAATCACCGACGCGGGTCTCGAGTCGCAATCGGGCGACGAAGCCCAGGTTCTGGTGGCTGTATCCGTTAAGACCTCGAATGCCGTTGCGGCCGAACAGGATCCGCGGCATTGGCGAATGCGGATAACGGTGCAGAAGGTCGGCGGTGGCGCAAAAGTCTCCAATGTCGGATTTGTACCGTGAGCAGGCCGTTGTCCGGCAACCGCCGACACCGGGCTCTGCCAACCAGAAAAGGAACTATCGCAGTGCGGCTCAAAACCGATCGTAAGACCGATCCGGACGCAACCGAGGTCTCCGAGGAGAAGGCTGGGCAGGTCGCCAGCCAGACGAGCGAACCCGAGGCGATCGGCGACGCGGAGACCATCACCAATGACGCCGAAGACCGGGCCGAACCTGCCGAGGACACGAGCGGCGGGGACGCGGAAGACGTTGCCGAATCGGGCGACACGTCCTCTGATGATGCTGAAGCCGATGATGTTGAAACCGAAAAAGATGTCAAAGACGTTGAGCCGCCGGAACGTAAACGCCGAATCAGCCGGATCAAATGGTCGCGGGTGCTTGTCTTCTGGGTGCTTCCAGCGGTCGCGATGATGATCGCGGCTGCCGCGGGTTATTTGAAGTGGCAAGACGCGTGGGTCCGGGATTCGGCGGTCGCCGGTATCGAGTCGGTCGCGGCCGCTAAGGATTCCACCGTGGCAATACTGTCCTACCAGCCCGACACCGTCGATAAAGACCTAACTGCCGCGCGGGACCGGTTGACCGGCAAGTTCAAGGACTCCTACACACAATTGGTCCATGACGTCGTGATGCCCGGCGCCAGAAAGGACCACATTTCGGCGATCGCCACCGTTCCCGCGGCGGCGTCGGTGTCGGCGACTCCCAACCACGCGGTTGTCCTGGTGTTCGTCAACCAGACCGTGACTGTTGGCAATGATGCGCCCACGGACACCGCGTCCACTGTCCGGGTGACGTTGGACAAGAGCGGCGGCCGTTGGCTGATCTCCTCTTTCGACCCCGTCTAGTCGGAAAGCGCGGTGGCCCAAGGGATATGCGCGGCAGCATTACAGGGTCGTCTGTGTCGGGCCGAAATTCTGGCACAACGTGTACGGCGGCGTGATGGAGTCTGCACATCCTTGGGCCTTCACCACGTATGTCGCCCCAGGCCGGTAGAAGTAGTACATGCGCACCGTCTCCTGACCGGACTTATATGCGCAATGCCCAGGCGAACCGTCGCCCGCTATAGATACACACACCACCTGCGAGTTGGGGACGGCAGCTGTGGTGCACGGCCCCGGATGCATCGTGACCAACACCTTGCTCTCTCCGGATACCTGTACAACTTCAGGCGGTGTGAGCACAAAGGAGCACTGTCCGGATGCATCTTCCCCCGACGGCGATGCGTGCGAGACGCCGGCCGATCCGACGGGAACGAGCGCCATCCCGATAACCAGGCGAAAAGCCGCGAGACAGCGAAACATCTTTGAATAATACAAGTCAGCGCCCCGGCTAGGTAGGGTCTGACACGCACGCTTGCGAGTCGAACTACGCTGGCCCCACAACAGATTTCGAGCCCAGCGCGGTATCAATACCCCGTGGAGGCTCGGTGAGCTTCCCATTTTGCTGGCACGGCCACAGATCATTCACACGTGAGTGTTCTCGTATAGCGAGGTCATGGTCGCTGGACCAACCAGATAGATGTTCTCGGCCGCTTATGCTCACGGTTTATCGCTAGGGTTGATGAATTCGGGGCGGCCATCGGCAAGGTTCGGCAATGAATTTTGGCGAGGCGTTTGACTATATCTCGGCGAGATGCGCCAGGGGCTTTTGGCTCAAGCCGCTACGCCACCGGTCAGCTCGCTCGTCCTGTGAGAACCTCCAAGCGGACGAGTCCGCGGGGTCGAAGCGCCTCTGGCCCCGCCATATTGGGCCATCTGACGCTACATCGCGCCACGGCGTGTCCCAGATTCACCGACCAAACACCGACCACGGATCAGCGTTGACGGAGGGTCGGCAGGACCAGAGCCGCCCTTGGCAGAGAAGCCGACTTGTCTCACGGTGACTGCCGCGACGCATTAGCACCACTAACGTCGTCCCGAGCGACGTAGGGCGACATATCGGCGCCCCATCCGGTTGGCACGTCTGCGAGCGGCGGGCGAACGTGTAGCCGGAACCTGATGGATCAATAGCGGTTATCCATAATGTGGCAGTACTCGGAAGAAGTGCCTCGCGGCGAAGTGACATCCTTTCCCAATCCTGGCCAATCCCAACGCCGCGGCTGCGGTTCGCGAGCTACTCAACGCTGTTTGTGCGGTGAGCGAGCCAGGCGGCTGCGCGTTGGGAGGCTCTCCCAAAGCGTTCGGGTACGGTCGCGAGGCGCGTTGCGATCACTTGCGGGTCAACAAGATCAGCAGTGATCAGTGCGTCGACGAAGTTCAAGTCCTTCTCTCGGAGAGCACACAATTTCGCAACACACAGGTCTTCCTTGTCGAGGCACCATCCGATGAATTGAGGTTCGCCCGATGGGGCGGCGGTGTTCTCGTTCTGGACCTTGACCAGTCGATCGCGCCATCCGCCGGGCAGTGTCGAGGTCTGCAGGTCTACGGCGTCGATACTGAAGCCGTGAAGCTGCTCAAATGGGGAGAATTCGCCCGCTGCTCCTTCGATTTCGTCTGCGAGACGGGTGATTTCACCGGTGTTGTCGGCGATCGGGAGAACGTCGATTTCCGCCGATCTGGTGGCGTAGAAGGGCAGCTGATCTTCGGTGTAGGTGCCGAGGATCGCTTGGGAGCCGACGATGATCACTTCAGTCAGGCCCGCGATTTGGCAGGCAGTCCGGATAGCGTGCTCAAGCTGGTCGCGCCGCATCAGCGCACCGTGCGCAAAACGCGGATGCGCTCCTCATCGCGGAGCAGTCCACCCATCGGTGAGACTTCGCGCATCTCGATGCAATCGCGGCTGAGTCCAGTAAGGACGCGATGAAGGCCGGGTACGTCGCCGCTTCTCATGAGTGATTCCCAGCGGTCGAGGTTTCTCATGTGTGGCTGGCCGGTGACGCCGGACCGCAATCGTCGCAGGTTGTGCTCGATCGCGGGTTGCCATTGTGTGAGAGTCGACCGCCTCAGGTGCCTGGCCAGCTCGCGGTGCAGTTTCCACGAGCGGCGTTCGGAACGTGTCAGCTTGGGAGTGACCGGCTGGCGGGTGATTTCGAGTCGGTACCCCATACAGGACAGCAGTCGGTCGAGCTGCTCATCGCTGAGTTCAACCTTGTCGGAGAGGAACTGGCTGATGCTCGGCTGGTGCACACCGCTGAGCCGAGACAACTCGGACTGGGTGGTGCCTGTTTCGTGCATCACCGTCCGCAATACGTCACTCCGACCGCTCATGCCCAACTATAGCATTTTCTACTATAGATAGCGGGGGCCGTTTTGTGCGGTGCCGCACGATGAGGTCCGCACGTTCTACGCCAACTTCGAGTTTTGGACGTCTTCGACCGATCCGCTGCATTTGATGCTGTTGATGAAGGACGCCCGCGCGCTCATCGTCGGCTGATGCAACGCGATTGACTATCGCGAGCCAGGCTGCGCCAGCTGACGCCAACCAATCACCGACCACAGCACCGACCAGAACCAGCCGAGGCCAGTCGGCAGACATCTGAAAACCATCGCTGAACTGCGCAAACACCAAGTGCCCCCGGCAGGATTCGAACCTGCGACACCGGCTTTAGGAGAGCCGTGCTCTATCCCCTGAGCTACGAGGGCGGGGGACGTCTTCGAATACCTGACTGAAACCTAGCTAGGCGGGTTCAGCGGCGTTCGCGGCGTCCAGGTGCCATTCCGGACGATCAGCCTACGCGTCCTGATCTGGCGGGTGTGAGTGTAGCTGGTATGGCGATGACCACGTGACTTCTAGGTGGGGGAGCCTCGTCGTGCCGGCTGGCGTTAGGGCGGCTCGCTCCCGACAAAGCTCATGGGCCTACCGGTTGAACGGTGCCCTCACCGGAATCCGCTCCGGTGGGGCCGCGCGTGAGGGTGCGGCCGCGGAAGAAACCCGGGGCGATCGCCCACCAGCCCAGCATCAGGATCACTCCGAGCGCCAGCGCGCCGACACCGACCGCCGCGACGGCCCCGAACCCGAGGATCGTGATGGGGTGGCCCTCGTCATCGGTCAACCACTCGGGCCTGGCGTACTGGATGAGCCCGTAGACGAAAACGACCAGTAAGACCACGCCGCCCAGCAACGGGACGACGCCGCGCATCACAAAACCCCGGACCGAAGCGGTAAGGGTATGGCGGTAGTACCAGGCGCACGCAAACCCGGTAAGCCCGTAGTAGAACGCGATCATCAACCCGACCGATCCGATCAGCGCGGCCAGCAGGTTCTCGCTGACAAGCGTGAACAGCACGTAGAAGAGGACGGAGACTCCGCCGACCGCGATTGTGGACGTGGTCGGCGTCAGGTAGCGAGGGTGGGTCTTCGCGAACGAGTGCGGTAACGCCTGGTACGCCCCCATCGACAGGGTGGTGCGCGTTGTCTTCAGGATCGTCGTCTGCGTCGACGCGGAGGCCGACGTCAGGATCGATGCCGCCAGCAACAGCAGTGCAACCTTCCCGAAGACGCCGTTGCCGAACAGTTCCGGACCGATGGAAGCGAACACGTCTTTCGAGTTGTGCGGGTTCCCCAGCCCGATGCCCGCCGTCCCGACACCGGCGAACGCCACGGCCGACACGGTGACCAGGGTGTAGGTCGCCAACAGCAGGAAAGTCGAGATGACGGCGGCGCGGCCAGGCGTGCGGCCGGGGTCGTCGGACTCCTCGTTGCAGGACACGGCGGTGTCCCAGCCCCAGTACATGAAGATTGCCATCAGAATTGCGGGGGCGGCGGTCGTCCCGAAATCAAGACCGCCCGGCCAGAACCAGGACAGCGACGGATGCAGCGAAAAGACCTGGGCGTCATGGGAATACGTCTTGACCAGCGCGACCATCGAAAACGCGACCAGCACCACGATTTGAATGGACAGCAGGGCGTACAGCAGTCTGGCCGAGACCGCGATGCCGCGATAGCAGATGTACGTCATCGCGGCAATCCAGAAGACACCCGCGACCGTCGACCAGAGCCTGCTGTTGGCCAGGTCCGCAACCGAATGCCATCCCATCTCGCCGGCCAACCTGAACGAGTACTTCCCGGCGATATCGACCAGGTTGGCCATCACAATCACTTCCGCGGCGATGATGCCCCAGCCGCCGAGCCATCCGACGACAGGTCCAAATGCGCGCGATGCCCATGTGAACGTGGTGCCACAATCCGGTTCTGCCTCGTTGAGTTCTCGGTAGGCGACGGCGATCAGGTAGATCGGGATGAATGAAAGGAGAACGACCGCCGGGGCTTTGACGCCGGCGAGCTGTCCACCACCACTGGCCACGATGAGACCCAATGTCGCGGCAAGGCTGTAGGCGGGCGCCATCGACGCCAGGCCGACCACGACGCCCGAGATCAGACCGAGCGCGCCACCCCGCAGGCCTTTGCTCTTGACGGCAGTCGCCGCGGCCTCGTTATCCGGGGCGGCCGTGGCCGTACCTTTGCTCATCGCGCCCCTTGCTTGAGCATTCCCGGGCCGAGACGGCGTCGAGAAGTCGCCGCGCCTACCGTCGCGGTGCGGCGACTATTGCCATCTGAGATCTTCGTCGAGTTGTTGGGCTCGTTCGTCGAGTTCGGCCGCGGGGCCGGTATCAATGGTGACCTCTTGCCAGTACGTCGGACTGTAGAGGTGAATGTCTTTGCCGCTATTGACCCTCAGCACGCCGCCCGTGAGTACTGCATAGGTGGCGCCGTCCGGATATTCGTGGTCTTCATCCCGGCCGCAAATCTGGATCCACATCTTCATACCGAAAAACCCTCCGCGTCCGCCGATCGAATTCTTGAGGCTACCGCTGCGACGGCGAGCGGGAGAGGGCCTTAATCTTCCTCGTCGATGACGTGCATGGCGGCTTCCTCGGCGGACGCCGCGCCTCCGCTGATTCCGACGTCCGTGGCGAACAGCTCCTCGTCGGCATCTTCGCCAAAACCCAAGTCCGGCGCGATAAGCCGGCCGGCTCGTGCGCTGCCCACCTCGCGCCGTTCCGGAAATTCGGCGTCCCGCTCGGAGGCGTCGCTGCGCCGCTGGTCGTCCTCGTCGAGGACGACGTTGATTCGCGACGCAGGATCTGGCTCTTCCTCCGCGAGAATCTGGTCCATGGTCTCGGCCGGGCCGAATGCGCCGCGCGCGTAAGGGTGCTCGGGCGGTGAGTATCCCTCGTCGAGGATGTCGTCCACGCCGCGATCCACCAGGGTGTCCTCCGGCTGAAGTTGGTTGTCATCCTCGACGCTGTATTCGCCGGCCGCGGGGCCGGTCTCGTAGTGAGCACTCATCATTCGCCTGCCATGTGATCGTCGTTACTGTCACGATATTCGCCGCGTGCGCACTTCAACAGTAAGGATTGCACCTTTTGCGGCATAGGGTCATTTGTCCTTTTCAGCCGAGGTATATCCGTCAATTACGCTGATTCCGGCTACCGACGGAGCGCGAATTCATCTGCAGCATAGAGCCTCCGGCTCGTCCGTCATCTCGGTCGGAAGACACTCAGCCCAGTCGCTCGACCTCGTCGGCCGCCTCGGTCAGCGCCGCGGCGAGTTCGCGCGCGGCTGATGCGTCCAGCGCATTCAGGTGACGGGCGTGCACGGAGATCCACCGCCGCGTGGAGCCGTCGACCTGCTGTCGGCCGCAGATCTGCACGTGCGCAGACCCGCTACGGCGAGAGGTGCCCTCGAAGTCGCGAAACCAATTGCTGTCCAGGTGCCAGTCGAACGTGCGAACCGCACCGTCGGGCGGTCCGATCGCGTCGAATGGCATCCCGGCGGACACGTTCTTGGCCGCCCACTGCCGCGCCATGTCCAGCAGCGTCTGCGGTTCGTCGTGTTCGAGGCGCTCCAGCTGAGCGATTTGCGCAGCGGTGAGATGATCGGCCACGTCGCGCCAGTTTTGCGCGGTGTCGTCAGATGCGGTCATGGTTTGCAGTCTGTGCTGGTCTGCCGCCGTTGACGAGAGTCGAAAGTCATGTTTTGGTGGTCCGGCGGCACAGTGGGATCCCTGCGAATCGGTATGGGCCGGCCGGTCTCGGAATTCATGACCGCCGATCAGGCTTTGATTTGCTTGCGGTTCAGACGGTTTGGCGCCCCCGAACGGCCAACGGTCAGCCGATACCGACGCGAATCCCTTCGTGCCGCTGCTCCAGCTCACTGCTGACTCCAGTGAAGAGGTCGTGCGCGTCGGCGTTGACGCCGCGCAGCGTGACCGTCAATTTGCCCGGCTCACTATCGAGGACGATGCCGCCGGCCGGATGCAACGGATATTCGCGGGTCCCGGTGCCACCCGTCCCGGTTGCGGTCGCCAACTCGTAGCCGTGGTCGTCCCGGAGCCGGTCGGCGAGGGCTGTGACGATTTCGCTTGCCAGCTCGTCGGGATCGACTGTCTCCGGCACGGTCAATGTCAGTCTGGTCACCCGCACCACGCTATACCGGGTTCGTGGTCACAGCTGCCGGGCTCAGGTGGTCGACGAACCAGTCGCGGGCCAGCATGGCGACCTTCTCGAGCGTCCCAGGTTCTTCGAACAGATGGGTGGCGCCCGGTACGACGGTGAGTTTGCAGGTGCCGGGGATCGCTGCTCGCGCTTGCCGATTCAATTCCAGCACCACGTCGTCATTGCCGCCCACGATGAGCAGCGTCGGCGCGTAGACGCGGGCGAGGAACGGCCCCGCCAGATCCGGCCGCCCGCCCCGGGACACCACCGCCGCGACGTTCACCCGCGGGTCGGTGGCGGCGACCAGGGCCGCGCCCGCTCCGGTGCTGGCACCGAAGTAGCCCACCGGCAACGCGGCCGTATCCGGCTGGCGGGCCAGCCAGCCGGTGGCGGCGACGAGCCGTCGAGCCAAGAGCTCGATGTCGAAGACGTTGGCTCGATTTCGTTCCTCTTCGGGGGTGAGAAGGTCGAACAGCAGGGTGGCGAGACCCGCGCCGTTCAGCACGTCGGCCACGTAGCGGTTGCGGGGGCTGTGGCGGCTGCTTCCACTACCGTGCGCGAACAGCACCACGCCGAGTGGATTCTCGGGGATCGTCAGATGCCCGGCCACCGACACCGAACCGGCGCTGACCCTGACTTCCTCGTCGCGTAATGGTGGGTCGGCCGAGTCGGCATCGGCCAACGGGCCGCGAGAACCGTTTCGGGCGCGATCCAGGAGCGTGACCACCTCGTCGTCGGAAGTCTGGGTGAAGTTCCGGTAGCCCTGCCCCACGGCGAAGAAGTATTCGGGCGTGTGCAAGCAGACCACTTCGTCGGCGTACCCGGAGAACTTTGCGAACACATCGCGTCCGCCGATCGGTACGGCCAGCACCACCCTGCTCGCGCCCTGGGCCCGAGCCACCTGGCAGGCGGCTTTCGCCGTCGCGCCGGTGGCGACGCCGTCATCGACGATCACCGCGGTTCGTCCCGCCAACGGAATCGGATCGTGCCCGCCGCGGAACCGTTCCGAGCGACGGGCCAACTCGGCCCGCTGCTTCGCCTCGACCGCCGCCATCTCGGCCCCGGACAAGTGAGCTTCACGCACGATGGCGTCGTTGAGCACCCGCACTCCGCCCTCACCGATCGCGCCGAAGGCCAGCTCGGACTGGAACGGAACCCCGAGCTTGCGCACGACCAATACATCGAGCGGGGCCTGCAGTGCCTTGGCGACCTCGAAGGCCACGGGCACACCACCGCGTGGTAGGCCCAATACCACAACGTCTTGGCCGCGCAAGGATTCCAAACTCTTGGCCAGCTGTCGTCCGGCGTCGACCCGATCGTCGAACAGTCTTTGATCGCCGCGCAACGAAGCAAGCCGCTGCACCAGCGGTCGACCCCACTCGCTATCGCGGTCCGTTTGTGCCATCCCCTCAGTGTGTCGCGAGCCGCCGGAGCGCCGAAGGGCCGTAAGGCCACTGCCGCGGGGACCAAGGCCCCTGACCGGCGTTTTCTCCGAACGCCTAGCGTCGGCGTGGTGGAGACGGCTCGTCCACCGGGCTCCTCGCATGACTCCGGTGTGGTCACGGTGCTGTTGGGTGGCGACGTCATGCTCGGGCGGGGCGTCGATCAGATCCTGCCCCATCCCGGAGATCCGGAACTGCGTGAGCACTACCTGCGTGACGCCGGGGGATACGTCCGGCTCGCCGAGCGGGCAAATGGGCCGATCCCGCGTCCGGTGGATTGGCGGTGGCCGTGGGGCGAGGTGCTGACGCTCCTCGACGAGGCCGCCCCGGACGTCCGCCTGATCAACCTGGAGACAACGATCACCGCGCGCGGTCAATTCGCCCACGGCAAGGCGGTCTGTTATCGGATGCATCCAGACAACCTGCCGGCCCTGACCGCGTTGGGGCCGGACGTCTGCGCGCTGGCCAACAACCACATCCTCGACTTCGGCCGTCACGGGCTGGCCGACACCGTGTCGGCGCTGACGGGTGCGGGAATCCGGGGCGTCGGGGCGGGGGCCGATTTGCCTACCGCACGCCAACCAGTGGTGCTCGACATTCCCAACAAACGCCGGGTCACGGTGGGCTCGGTATTCCCAACAAACGCCGGGTCACGGTGGGCTCGGTGGCGATGCCGTCGGCCGGCGTTCCCGTGTCTTGGGCGGCGCACCACGATCGGCCCGGCGTGCGGCTGATCCGGGACGCATCGGTCCGCGGCGTCGCCGACGAGGTGGCCGCGGACGTGCTGGCAGACAAACGAGACGGCCAGATCGCCATCGTTTCGGTGCATTGGGGATCCAATTGGGGCTATGCCCTGGCCGAAAGCGACGTCGCGTTCGCGCACCGGCTGATCGATGCCGGCGTCGACGTCGTGCACGGTCACTCCTCGCACCACCCCAGGCCGATCGAGATATACCGGGGCAGACCGATCCTCTACGGCTGCGGCGATGTCATCGACGACTACGAGGGCGTCGGTGGGCACGAGGCCTACCGCGCCGATCTCCGGCTCCTGTATCTGACCCGAACCGACCCGGCCACCGGCGAATTGGTGTCGCTACAGATGATCCCGCTGCGCGTGCGCCGGATGCGGCTCGAGCGTGCGCCTCGCGACGAGGCTGAATGGCTCCGCGCAACGATCGAGCAAGCCAGCAGCCGATTCGGGCTGCGTGTTGTGACGCGGCCGGACGACCTTCTGGAGGTCGAGTTACCCGGCAAGGCGCTCAGCGCAGCTCCGCGATGACCTTTGCGAAGTTGTCGACGTGGTTGTCCTGGACGGTGATGAACGTGACCCCGTACTTCTCCCGGTACTCCAGCAGCGTGTCGGCCATCTCGCGCGGTGACCCCGTCAGGACGGAGTGCATGGCCAGGATCTCCTCGTCGGACAACCCCGACGCGTACCGACGCGTCATCGTCAGGTCGGGCAGGCTCTCGCCCTCGGCCGGGACCGCCGTGACGGCGAGGTTCAACTCGAGCGCGCCGAATCGGTCGCCGGCGGCGTTGCGGACGAACTCGACCCGTTCGGTCAGCGGGTCGTCGGCCTCTTTCACCCTCGAACCGGTCAGCCCGATGATGTCGGCGTGCTGGGCGGCGATGGTCAGCACCCGGTCGCCGTTGCCGGCGATGAGGATCGGCGTCGTCGGGTGGTGCTCTTTCAGGTATTTCGTCATGTGGTTGAGGTAGTCGACCCGGGCGCCGGCGCTGGGGTAGGGGAGCTCGGCGGCGTCGAACTCTTCCTTGACATACCCGGTGCCGAGCCCGATTTCGAGGCGGCCGTTACTGAGCTTGTCCAAGTCGCCCAGGTCCCGGCTGAGCAGGGCGGGCTTGTAGAAGGCGGCGTTGAGCACATACATGCTCAGCTTGAGTTTGTCGGTGACCATGGCGGCCGCGGTCAGAGCCGGAATGGGGGCCACGGCGCCGAGATGGTCTGGCACGCAGAGCACATCGAATCCGATGTCTTCTGCCTGCTTCACCTTGTCGACGAATGCTGCGCGCGACTTGATGAAGCGCATGCTCATTCCGAAGCGAAAATCCTTGGCCACCAACAACTCCATTCAACAGATGAGGACAATTACCAACAACGTGCGGCTTCCGCGAGTCCCTGGATCAGCGCCGTGGTGACCGGCGAGAGGCCGTCGTCGCCGGGCAGTGGGCTGCGCGGGCTGATGCCGCGCACGCGGGGGGAGAGCTCCAGCTGGGTCCCGCCGTCGCGCACCCGGTTCACGGGGTTGCCGGGATGCAGACCCCGCAGCTCCGGCGGGATGTCGTCGAGGTCGGTGACCACCCGATAACCGGTCAACCGAATGTGCCGGGCCAGATGCGCGGCCAGCGCGCGGTTGCGCCCACCGGCCAGCAGTTGCGTGCTGCGCCCGATGCGGCCGTAGCCGTGCAGCGACACCGCAACGTCGACATGGTCGAGGAACTCGGCGAGCGGTGGCGACTCGGCCGGGTCGAACAACGCCGAGGGCAGGTGGTGCGGGTAGTGGTCGGGGTGACGCAGCACGTACACGGACGCGTCGGCAGCCTCGGCGGCGCGTTCCGCGATCACGTCGGTCATCTCTTCCAGCCCGCCGCCGTGGATGGCCAGAAAGCCGAAACGCGACCGCAACCGGCCGGCCTCGCTCACCCCCTCCTGACCCAGCAACGCCGAAAGCGATTGCGGCGCAGGCCCCGACGCCGACGCGCGGCGCGGCCAGCGTGAGGGGTCCCAGCGCCGCAGGAAGTCGACCCAGCGTTGCGGCAACCCGTGCTGCACGGCACCGGCGATGATCTTGGGCAGATAGCCCGGCCGGGGCGGGCCCGGTGTCACCCGATGGTCGATGTAGACCCAGGCCGGCGACGGCCCGTCGTCGGTGTGCACGGTCAGCCGGTCGCGCCGGTAGCGCACCGGCACGCCCTCGGCGCTGTCCAGGGTCGCCAGGTCCCCGTCGGAGATCTGCCAGACCACGCCATGTACCTGATTGCCGGCGCACGGCTCGACCGTGGCCACGCCGCGCTGGTTGATCAGCCAGTCATGGTCGGACAGGATCGCCGGCCGCGGATCGGCCGCGTCGGGACACCGCAGCGCCATCTGCTTCACGCACAGGTTCGACCCGTATGCGAAGTAGGCATGCCGGCGGGGCGGCATTCAGCCGGTCACCGTCAGCCAGATGAGGACCACGTTAAGCAGACTAATCATTACGCCGACGGCCCAGCCAAGAACCGTCGTGACGGGGTGGTTGGTGTCGTCGCCCATCAAGTCGCGGTCGCTGGTGAGCTTCACCAGGGGGAGGACCGCAAACGGTATTCCGAACGACAGCACGACCTGGGAGAGCACCAGCGCGCGGGTGGGGTCGAACCCGACCGCAAGGATCACCAGGGCGGGGCACACGGTGATCAAGCGGCGCACCAGCATCGGGATCCTGCGGTGCAGTAGCCCCTGCATGATCATGGCGCCGGCGTACGCGCCCACCGAGGACGACGCCAGTCCGGAGGCCAGCAGGCCGACCGCGAACAGCACCGCGATGGTCGCACCCAGGGTGTGGTGGATCGCGGAGTAGGCGCCCTCGATGGAGGCGCTGATGTTGCGATGCTGCAAGTTGATCGCGGCGACCAGCAGCATCGCGGCGTTCACCGTGCCCGCGACGGCCATCGCCAGCACGACGTCCAGCCGGGTGACCCGCAGCAGCAGGCGTCGATGCGCGCCCTCCGCCGGATGCCCGTGCCGGTCGAGGACCAGCCCGGAATGCATGTACACCGCGTGCGGCATCACGGTGGCGCCCAGGATGGCGGCGGCGAGCAGCACGCTTTCGGTGCCCCGGAATCGCGGCACCAGCCCGCCGAGCACGTCTCCGGGCGGCGGCGTCTTGACGAAGAAGCTGGCCGCAAACCCGACGGCGATGACGAGCAGCAGGCCGGTGATGACGCGCTCGAAGATGATCTGCCCGCGCCGGTCCTGGATCGCCAGCAGCAGCAGCGACACCAGCCCGGTGATGATGCCGCCGACCAACAGCGGCAGATCGAACAGGATCCGCAAAGCGATTGCCCCACCGACGATTTCGGCCATATCGGTGGCAATCGCCACCAGCTCGGCCTGGGCCCAGTAGACCAGCCGGACCGGCCGGCTCATTCGCTTGCCGACGGCCGCCGGCAACGAGCGCCCGGTCACCAGGCCGAGCTTTGCCGACAGATACTGCACCAGCCCGGCCAGCGCATTGGCCACCACGATGACCCACAGCAGCAGGTAGCCGAACTGTGCCCCGGAGCTGACGTTGGCGGCGACGTTGCCGGGATCGACATAGGCGATCGCGGCGACAAAGGCGGGCCCGAGCAGATACCAACTGCTTTTCAGCGAGTCCTGGCTGCTCTGCGTCAACGTGGCGCCCCTCGATTCATCCGGCCGAATAAGAAAGTGAGGTTAGCCGAAGACTCGACGCGCCCATTGCTCACCCGGGCAGGTAGAGGCCCTTGCCGGTGATCAGGGGCAGGTCCAGCGTCGTCACGATGCCCGGCGGGGCGGCCACCACCGCGGGGATCGCGTTGACCACCCGCATCGCGGTGGCGACCAGCCCGGCATGGTTGTGGTCACCCTTGCGGCTGCTCAGGCAGACGTCCATGGCGTAGGACGGTTCGCCGGTCACCTCGATGCGGTAGGACCCGCCGGGCTGGGCGGGCTGGGGCCACTCGGGGCACAGGTCCTCGCGCAGCCGGGTGACGTGTTCGAGGACCACGACGGGGTCGCCGTTGACCATGCCGAACACCTCGAACCGCAGCGCCGCGGCGCTGCCCTTCGGTATATGCCCCGACGCGATGTCGAAGTCCTCGGGCGCCGGCACGCGGACGTATTCCTGCGCGACCGAGTCGAGCGAGATGCCCAGGCCGGCCGCCAGTTGCCGAACCACCGACCCCCACGCCAGGCTGAGCACGCCGGGCTGCAGCAGCATGGGGATCTCGTCGAGGGGCTTGCCGAAGCCCATCACGTCGAACATGACCGCGGCGCTGTCGTAGGTGGCGTAGTCGACGATCTCCATGCAGCGGATCTGCTGGATGTTCTGGCAGGTGCCGGCCAGCGCCAACGGCAGCAGGTCGTTGGCGAAGCCGGGGTCGATCCCGTTGACGAACACACTCGAATTGCCTTCGCGCGCAGCGTCTTCGATGGGCCTGATCAGCTCCTTGGGAATCACCTGCCACGGATACTGCAAGAACACCGGTCCGCTACCCACGACGTTGATCCCCGCGGCCAGGACGCGCCGGTAGTCCTCCAGCGCCTCGGGCAACCGGTTGTCGGCCAGCGCGTTGTACACGGCGCACTGCGGCCCGGTGGCCAGGACGGCGTCCAGGTCGGTGCTGGCCCGCACGCCGGTCGAATCGGGGAGCCCGGCGAGTTCTGCCGCGTCCTTGCCGGCCTTGGCGTCCGACGACACCCAGACGCCGGTGAGCTCGAACGCCGGGTTGGTGATGAGCGCCCGCAGGGCGTGGATACCGACGTTGCCGGTGCCCAACTGGACGACGGGTATTGCCATGACGGCTCCTCAGCGGTCGGGGGTCACAGATCCGGGACGGGGATGTCGAGGTTGGGATAGGTGAGGCCACCGTCGACCTCCAGCGTCTTACCGGTCAGGAAGCTGCCCGCCGGGGACGCCAAATACACTGCGGCGGCGGCGATATCGACGGGATCACCGAGGCGGCGCATGGGGGTGGCCTTCTCCATCGGCGCGCGCAGCTCGTCGTTGGAGGCCACCACGTCCAGCGCGGAGGTGAGGATGGACCCCGGCGCGATCGCGTTGACCCGAATGCGGGGGCACAGGTCGAGGGCGGTCAACCGGGTGTAGTGCGACAACGCGGCCTTGGCGGTGCCGTAGGCGGCGAAGCCACGGCCGGCCAGCCGGCCCATGGTCGAGGTGATGTTGATGACGCTGCCGCCACCAGAGTGCTCGAGCATCAGGGGCACCGCCGCGACGGTCAGCGCGTGGGCGGTGGCGACGTTGAAGGTGAACGCGTCCTTGAGCTCTTTGGTCGAGGTGGTCAGCAGCGTGTTGGGCATGGTCCCGCCGACGTTGTTGACGACGATGTCCAACTTCCCGAAGGCGTCGACGGCCTGGCCGGCCAGCTCCGCGGTCACCTCCGGATGGGCCAGATCGGCGGCCACGATGTGCGCGCGGCGACCGGCGGCCCGGACCTGCTCGGCGACGCCTTCTAGTTGCGATTGCGTCCGTGAGGCGATGAGGACGTCGGCGCCCGCCTCGGCGAAAGCCAGCGCGATGGCCGCCCCGAGGCCGCGGCCGGCACCGGTGATGACGGCGACTTTGTCATCGAGACGAAATCTGTCAAGGATCATTGCGGCCTCTCTTCGCCCAAGTTGTCAGCCGACACGGTAGCAAGCCCCGCCGTCTCGGATGCGGCATTTCTGGAACAGGTTCTACTTTTGCATATGGGTGGGCCGATGTAACGCCCCACGCCCAGTTCCGGGCGGTATCTCGCGTCCACTGCGAGAACATCCACCCGGCGCTAGCCTTAGTGCTGACCGTTTTGGTCTGCGCAGCGGCTATTGAATGGTGGCAATCGTGTTTGATGTTTCCCGTTGGGGATTCTATTGGGCCTGAATCGCTTTGGCGCTGCGCTGAGTGTCCTGACCGTTGTTGCCGTTTTGGGGGCGGCCTGCGGGACCAACGACAACGCGGCCGGGAAAAGCGCCGGGCCCGGCACGTCGCCTGTCAGGGTCAGCTGTGGTGGGACGAAGGCGCTGAAGGCCAGCGGCTCGACCGCCCAGGCCAACGCGATGACCCGCTTCATCAAGGCGTTCGAGCAGGCCTGCCCGGGCCAGACGCTGAACTACACGCCCAACGGGTCTGGCGCCGGGATCGGCGAATTCACCGGCAAGCAGACGGATTTCGCGGGATCGGACTCACCGCTGGCCCCCATCGAGTACTTCGCGGCACAGCAGCGCTGCGGTTCGCCGGCGTGGAATTTGCCGGTGGTGTTCGGCCCCATCGCGATTACCTACAACGTTGCGGGGGTGACGTCACTGAATCTGGACGGCCCGACAGCCGCCAAAATATTCAAGGGCGCCATCAGCACATGGAACGACCCCGCGATTCAGGCATTGAACCCGGGCGTCGCGTTTCCCGCCGAGCCCATTCGCGTGATCTTCCGCAACGATCAGTCCGGTACCACGGACAATTTCCAGAAATACCTGGACTCGGCCGCCAACGGAGCCTGGGACAAAGGCATCGGGAAGACGTTCAACGGCGGTGTCGGCGAGGGCGCCAAAGGCAACGACGGCACGTCGGCTGCGGTCAAGGCCACCCAAGGGGCGATCACCTATAACGAGTGGTCCTTTGCCCTGGCGCAAAAGCTCAACATGGCCAGGGTCATCACGTCGGCCGGTCCCGACGCGGTGGCGATCGACGCGAGTTCGGTCGGCAAGACGATCGCCGGCGCCGACTTCACCGAGGAGGGCAACGACTTGGTCGTCGACACCTACTCCTTCTACAAGCCGACCCAGCCCGGTTCCTACCCGATCGTGCTGGCGACGTATGAGATCGTCTGCTCGAAGTACGCCGATCCCCAGGTCGGCGCGGCCGTGAAGGCCTTCCTGCAGAGCACCATCGGCGCGGGGCAGAACGGTCTGGCGGACAACGGCTACATTCCCGTCCCCGACTCGTTCAGGTCCCGGTTGTCCGCGGCGATCAACGCCATCTCGTGAGCTCCTCGCAAGCGCCTGCGACCCCCCGCAAAGCCGTCCTGGCCAGCGACAATCAGCCGACAGCAATTTGCCCGGCGTTAACCTTCGTGCTGTTAGCTTCCTTGCTGCGAGCGACGACTGGCCGCCGACAGCGGCCAGCAGAACGTCGACAATCATGTTTCATCCCTACCGTTAGGAAGTGACTTGAAACTCAACCGATTCGGTGCCGCGCTGAGCGTCGTGACCGCTGGTGCGCTGGTGTTGTCGGGCTGCGGAAGCGACAACAACGCCAGTAGCGGAAACACGACCAGCGGTTCGTCGGCGGGCAAGGTCAGCTGCGGCGGGAAGAAGACGTTGAAGGCCAGCGGGTCGACCGCCCAGGCCAACGCGATGACCCGCTTCGTGAACGCGTTCGAGCAGGCCTGCCCCGGCCAGACGTTGAACTACACGGCCAACGGCTCAGGCGCGGGAATCAGTGAATTCAACGGCAACCAAACCGATTTCGGTGGGTCTGACTCGCCGCTTGCCCCCAAGGAATACGCCGCGGCGCAGCAGCGGTGCGGCTCGCCGGCATGGAATCTGCCGGTCGTGTTCGGTCCGATCGCGATCACCTACAACGTCAAGGGCCTGAGTTCGCTGAGCGTCGACGGTCCCACGGCGGCGAAAATCTTCAACGGCGCCATCACGACCTGGAATGACCCGGCCATCGCGGCCCTCAACCCCGGTGTCACGCTGCCCGCCGAGCCGATCCACGTGGTGTTCCGCAACGACGAATCCGGCACCACGGACAACTTCCAGAAGTACCTCGACGCCGCCTCCAACGGAGCCTGGGGCAAGGGCACCGGCAAGACGTTCAAGGGCGGTGTCGGCGAGGGCGCCAAGGGCAACGACGGCACGTCGGCGGCGATCAAGGCCACCGAGGGATCCATCACCTACAACGAGTGGTCGTTCGCCCAGGCGCAGAAGCTCAACGTGGCCAAGGTCGTCACGTCGGCCGGTCCGGACGCCGTGGCGATCAGCGCTGACTCGGTCGGCAAGACGATTTCCGGGGCCAAGATCAGCGGGCAGGGCAACGACCTGGTCCTCGACACGCTCTCGTTCTACAAGCCCACCCAGCCGGGGTCTTACCCGATCGTGCTGGCGACGTACGAGATCGTGTGCTCGAAGTATCCCGATCCCCAGGTCGGCACCGCGGTGAAGGCGTTCCTGGAAAGTACGATCGGTGCGGGGCAAAATGGCCTGGCCGACAATGGGTACATCCCCATCCCGGATTCGTTCAAGTCGAGACTGTCGGCCTCAATCAACGCCATCACGTGATCTGAGGTGGTCGTGACCCGTGGAGCGGTAGCCAGCCCGTCGACCCAAAAACCCGAGCTGAAGACGCTGAGTGCGCCGTCGACTCGGGGGGGCGACCGGCTGTTCAAACTCGCGGCTGCCGCTGCCGGGTCGACGATCGTGGTCGCGATCCTGCTGATCGCTCTGTTCCTGCTGATTCGCGCCGTTCCGTCGCTGCGGGCCAACCACGCGAACTTCTTCACCAGCGCGCAGTTCAGCACCACCGACCCGGGGAAGCTCGAGTTCGGCATCCGCGACCTGTTGATGGTGACCGTGCTCAGTTCGCTCACCGCCCTGGTGGTGGCGGTGCCGGTGGCGGTCGGGATCGCGGTGTTTCTCACCCAGTACGCGCCCAAGCGGCTGGCCCGCCCGTTCGGGGCCATCGTGGACCTGCTGGCCGCGGTGCCCTCCATCATCTTCGGGTTGTGGGGCATCTTCGTGCTGGCGCCCAACATCGAACCCATCGCGGCGTTCCTCAACCGCAACCTGGGCTGGTTCTTCCTGTTCAAGCAGGGCAACGTGTCACTGGCCGGTGGCGGCACCATCTTCACCGCGGGCGTCGTGCTGTCGGCGATGATCCTGCCGATCATCACGTCGGTCTCGCGCGAGGTGTTCCGGCAGACCCCGCCTATGCAGATGGAAGCGGCGCAGGCGCTGGGTGCCACCAAGTGGGAGGTGGTGCGGATGACCGTGCTGCCGTTCGGTCGCAGCGGTGTCATCGCGGCGTCGATGCTGGGGCTGGGACGCGCGCTCGGTGAGACCGTGGCGGTGCTGATCATCTTGCGCTCCGCCGCGCGCCCGGGGAATTGGTCGCTGTTCGACGGCGGGTACACGTTCGCCTCGAAGATCGCCTCCGCGGCGGCCGAATTCAGTGCACCACTGCCCACCGGGGCCTACATCGCCGCGGGGTTCGCGTTGTTCGTCTTGACATTCGTCGTGAACGCGCTGGCTCGCGCCATCGCCGGCGGAAAGGTCAACGGATGAGCTCCGCGGTCGAAACCTTTGACCGGCCGGTCAAAGCCCAGGCGTTCCGGCCCGTCAGCATCCGGCGCCGGCTCACGAACAACGCCGCGACCGCCTTCTTCGTCGCCTCCTTCCTGGGCGCGCTGGTGCCGCTGGTCTGGGTGCTGTCGGTGGTGGTGGCCCGGGGCTGGTACGCGGTCACCCGGTCGACGTGGTGGACCCACTCGCTGCGCGGGATCTTGCCGGAGCAATTCGCCGGCGGCGTCTATCACGCCCTGTACGGCACCGTGGTGCAGGCGGGGGTGGCCGCCCTGCTGTCCGTCCCGCTGGGGTTGATGACCGCGGTCTTCCTGGTGGAATACGGCTCCGGCCGGCTGGTGCGTCTCACGACGTTCATGGTCGACGTGCTCGCCGGGGTGCCCTCGATCGTGGCGGCCCTGTTCATCTTCAGCCTCTGGATCGCCACCCTCGGATTCCAGCAGAGCTCGTTCGCCGTGTCGCTGGCGCTGGTCCTGCTGATGCTGCCCGTGGTGGTCCGGTCCGCGGAGGAGATGCTGCGGTTGGTGCCCGACGATCTGCGGGAGGCCAGCTATGCGCTCGGCGTTCCCAAATGGAAGACCATCACGCGGATCGTGTTCCCGATCGCGATGCCCGGCATCATCTCCGGCATCCTGCTGTCGGTCGCGCGGGTGATCGGCGAAACCGCCCCGGTGCTGGTGCTGGTCGGCTACAGCCGATCGATCAACACCGACATCTTCCACGGCAACATGGCCTCGCTGCCGCTGCTGATCTACACCGAGCTCACCAATCCCGAGCACGCCGGCTTCCTGCGCATCTGGGGTGCGGCCCTGAGCCTGATCCTCATCGTCGCGGTGATCAACCTGATCGCGGGGGCCACCCGCTTCTTCGCCACCCGCAGACGCTGAGCACGCGCGGGGTGCGCGTCACGCTTTGGATGCGGCCTTCTTGGCCGGTGCCTTCTTCGCCGTGGTTTTCTTCGCCGTGGTCTTCGTGGCGTTGGCCTTCTTGGCCGGTGCCTTCTTGGCCGGCGCCTTGCCGTCGCCGGAGCGCGCCTTGACGCTGGCTTCCAGCTTGGCCAGCAGGTCGGAGACGTCCTCGGTCTCGTCGAGCTCCTTCGGTTGCTCCTCGGTGGTGAACGCCTCGCCGCCTTCGAGTTTCGCGTCGATCAGCTCCTGCAGCTGCTCCTGGTAGGTGTCGCGATAGCGGTCGGGGTTGAAGTCCTCGGCCATCGACTCCACGACCTGGCCGGCCATCTTCAATTCCGCGGGCTTGATCTCGACCTCCTTGTCGAGCACCGGGAAGTCGGGGTCGCGGATCTCGTCGGGCCACAGCAGGGTGTGCACCATCATCACGTCCCGCTTGCCGAAGTCCTTGACACGCAACGCCGCCAGTCGCGTCTTGTTGCGCAGCGTGAAGTGGACGATCGCCATCCGATCGGTCTCGGCGAGTGTTTTCGCCAGCAGCACATAGGATTTCGACGACTTGGAGTCCGGCTCCAGGAAGTAGCTGCGGTCGAACAGCATCGGATCGACCTCCTCGGCGGGAACGAACTCCAGCACCTCGATTTCGCGGCTACGTTCTTCGGGCAAGGTGGAGATGTCGTCGTCGGTGATGATGACCATCTGACCGTCGTCGGATTCGAAGGCGCGGGCGATGTCGCGGTATTCGACGACCTCGCCGTCCAACTCGCAGACGCGCTGGTAGCGGATGCGGCCGTTGTCCTTGGCGTGCACCTGATGAAACTTGATGTCGTGGTCCTGGGTGGCGCTGTACACCTTGACCGGGACATTGACCAGCCCGAACGCGATCGAGCCCTTCCAGATGGAGCGCATGTAAGTCAGTATGCCCACACCGACGCTGGGAAAACACCTTGACAGGCCGATGACCTGGGATTCTGCGGCTTTCCGCCGGGATGCGACGGGCCGGATTGCCCCGGTCTTGGACTACGTGAAATCGCCAGGGGCAGAGGTCAATTGAGCCCGGAGGGCGGCCCGGTCGGGCAGGTCGGCGCCGGCCCGGGCGACTATCAAAGCCGACACGGCGCTGGCCGTCCCGAGGGCGGCGGTCAGGGCGTCGGGCTCGATCCGGGCCAGGGCGGCCCGCCGGTCGGCGCCCAGCAAGTTCATCTCCCACAGCGAGTCGAGCAGGCCGACCATGAAGGCGTCGCCGGCACCGACGGTGTCGACCACCCTGGCCGGTTTCGCCGTGACCTGGACCTCGCCGGCCGCGCAGAACGCCCGCGAACCGCGGGCCCCCATGGTCACCGCGACGACCGCAGGTCCCGCTGCCAACCACGCCCTCGCCGTTCGTTCCGGCTCGTGATCGGGCTCGATCCAGCGCAGGTCCTCGTCGCTGACTTTGACGATGTCGCTGCGCGTGACGAGGTGCTCGATCCGCGCACGCGCCAACGCGGGGTCGGCGGTCAGCGACGGGCGCACGTTCGGGTCGAAGGTGACCGTGGCGGAATCGCGGTAGGTGTCGATCAACGCCGCGACCGCGAGGCAGCCCGGCTCGCGGGTGGCGGCGATCGACCCGGTGTGCACGAACAGCGGCGGCGGACCCGCGGGTGCGCCGGAGAGTCGCCAGTCCAGATTGAACACATAGTCGGCCGAGCCGTCCTCGGCGATGGCCGCCACGGCCGTCGGTGTCCGGGTGGCCGCAATGCTACCCGAAACAAGGTGCGCGCCAGCAGCTTTCACGTACTCGGCGATGCGCCGGCCGTACGGGTCGTCGGCGATGTGGGTCAGGAAGTCGACCTCGCGGCCCAGCCGTGCGAGTCCGACGGCGACGTTGAGCGGACTGCCGCCGACATGCTCGTCGCCCTCGACGATATCGATCAGCGACTCGCCGATCACCAGCCCGCGGTTCATCGCACCAAAGCCTCCAGCGTCGCCCGAGCTCCCTTGCTGTGCAACGAATCCAGCGCCCAGCGGTACGCCTCGACAAACCGTGGCTGGTGGGCGAGATCGCAGAACATCGCCGTGACCTCGATGAACGCGGTGGGGTTCTGGTATTGCGACCTGGCGATCGGGATGAGCGAATCCGCAAGCTGATCCACGACCTCGTACGGCCTACCCCATTCGTCGGTGCCCTCGGCGTAGCGCGCCCAGCTGGCCACCGCCGCGGCCGCGAGCCGAACCGGTCCGTCGGCGGCAAGGTTGTCGCAGATGACCGGAAACAGCCATTTCGGGATGCGGTCGGACGAGTAGGCACACAGCCGGGCGACGGTGTCACGCACGGCCGGATTGGCGAACCGCTCGACCAGCGTGCGGGCGTATTCGTGGAGGTCGATTCCCGGTACTGGCGGCAGCGTGGGGATGGCCTCGTTGTCGAAGTAGGCGAGCAGGAATTCGGCGATCAGCGGATCGCGGGCCGCCTCGTGGACGTACTGGAAGCCGCACAGGTGTGCGAAGTAGGCCAGGCACTGATGCCCCGCGTTGAGCAGCCGCAGCTTCATCAGCTCGTACGGGCGTACATCCTCGACCAGCAGCACCCCTGCCCGCTCCAGCGGGGGACGGCCGTCGGCGAAGTCGTCCTCGATCACCCAGGCGCTGAACGGCTCGGCCACCACCGGCCACCGGTCGTCGACTCCGAAATCGCGCCGCACCTCCGCGGCCATCTCCAAAGTCGTTGCGGGAGTAATACGGTCGACCATCGAATTGGGGAAGCGGGCGTGTTCCGCCACCCATTCGGCCAGCGTGGGATCCACGCGTTCGGCGCTGGCGAGCACGGTGCGCCTGGCGACCTCACCGTTGTTCTCGATGTTGTCGCAGGAGACGATTGTCGGCGCGGGAATTCCGCGATCGCGCCGCCTGGCGAGCGCCTCGGTGATCAACGTGAACGCGGGCCCGTCCGGGTCGCGGTACCCGCCTTCGGTGATGGTCAGTGAGATGATCCGGGTGGACGCCGCGGTGATCACCTCCAACGCCGATTCCGGGTCGTCGGGGGCGTAGCGGTAATCCACGATCGAGCCGATCACCTGGGCGTCCCGGCTGCCGTTGGGGTTCTCCAAGATCAGCGTGTACAGCCCGTCCTGACCGTTGAGGACGTCGCGCATGGTCCAGTCGGAGGGCATCACCCCTATCCCGCAGATGCCCCAGTCGAGTGCCAGGCCCTGCTGCATCAGCAGGTTGATGTAGGCGGCCTGATGCGCCCGGTGGAAGTGCCCGGCCCCGATATGGGCGATGCCGACGGTCACGCTGCCCCGGTCATAGTTCGGCGCCTCGATCGGCAGTGCGGAAAGCGACGCGTTGCTCAGGCTGATCGCGCTAGCCACCATTGGCCAACTCCTCACCGGGCCACCGCCCGGATCGTCACCGGGGCGGTGGCACCTCTCGACGGTATGACAGCCGCGGGCCGAAGCCCAGCGACAAACGGCCCTTCGCTGCCCTATGTGAGCGGGGATCCCCCGGTCGGCACGGCCGACAACAGCAGGACATCGGCAAGAGCACGCCACGAATCGGTTATCGCGACCGCGCCGGCATCGATCAAATCCGCTCGGCGGCAATCCTGTTCGTCGGGTGGCACGAACATGAGGTTGCCGACGGTCGGATAGCCGGCTGCGACCGCGGAACGCACGCCGGCCACGGAGTCTTCGATGGCCAGCCCGTGTTCGGCCGCGACCCCCATCACCTGACCGGAATGCAGATACACCGCCGGGTCGGGTTTGCTGGTGGGCGTCGGCAGTGAATCCTCGGCGCTGAAGGTCACCGCTTCGGCTATCAGCGAGTCGATGCCGGTGGCGGCGAAGCAGGCACGCAGGCGCTTGGTGGCGCTGGAGCTGACGGCCGCCAGCGCGTAGTGCGGCGCGAGGTCTCGCAGCGGTTCCAGCACCCGCGGGTCGGGCGTCAGTGTCACCGCCAGATGCGCAGTGACCCGTTCGCGCTCTTCGCGCACCCACTGCTCGAGTTCGTCGGCGCACAACGCGTTTCCCGTCGCGACGTCACCGGCCGAGGCGACCACCGCGTCGGGAAGGCCGCCGGCCAACGTCTGATCGAGCGGCAGGCGGCACTGGACGGCCAGGTCCAGAGCCATGGCGCGGAAGTTCTTGCCGACGGCCCGCTTACGCAACTCCTCCGAGTCGAGCGGAGCGGTCACGCCGAACCTGGCCAGGAAGCGATTCATCACCTCCGTCGACGCCTCGAACGCCGGCCTTTCCGAGGCGAACAGGTTGTCGTCGGCGTCGCACAGCAAGGTCGTGATCGGCGCAGGGTCGAATGTGCGCACAAAGGTTAGCCCGGAGAGTTCATCGCTCATCGTGACACCAACTCCCGCTCGTCGTTGCGCATCCCGTCACGCAGCGTGGGCACCACACCGCGCGTGTCGATACGCCTGATCATCTCCCCAAGGCGCTCCGCAAACCCCGGCACCGGGCGTAGCTCGGCGAACATCGCATGCCGCAGCAGCGGATCAGGTTTGTCGCCTGCCATGTTGGCCAACCTGCCCACCGGTATCGCCTGGGAGTCTTCCAGGCGGAGCTTGCGCCCCTGCAGGTCGTGCCCGCGCATGTACCGGGCCCAGCCGGCAACGGCCAACATCAGCAGCGTATGCGGCCTACCCTGCGCGATCGCATCCTGCAGGGAGGGCAGCACAAACGACGTGATCTTGCTCGTTCCCCGCCTGGCCAGCCGCGACAATTGGTCACTCATCTGGGGATTGCCGAGCCGATCGAGCAGGCTGGCCCGGTATTCGGGTGTGTTCATCCCGGGGACGGCGGGCAGCAGTGGCTGAATTTCGTCGCGCAAGAGCCTCTCGACGTAATCGAATATCACGCGGTCCTGCATCGCTTCGTCGGTGCGCTGGTAACCGGCCAAGATGGCCAAACACGCGAGCGCGATATGGGTGCCGTTGAGAAGACGCGTCTTGATCAGCTTGTGGTCGCTGACATCGGCGACGAATTCGGCACCGACCTCGTCGAGCGGCGGTCGCCCGTTGCTGAAGGAATCCTCGATCACCCATTGGCGATACGGCTCGGTCACCACCGGACACCTGTCGGCGACGCCGAACGTCTGCTCGACGAACTTGCGCTCCGACTTCGAGGTTTGCGGGGTGATGCGATCGACCATGGTCGACGGGAACGCGACATGCTTTTCGATCCAGCGGGCGAGGCCGGGGTCCTTCAAGGCGGCGAACGACACCAGCGCGGTTCTCGCCGGCCGCGTGTCGCCGGGAACGTTGTCACAGCACAGCACGGTGAATGGCGCCACGCCCGCGCGGCGGCGCCGGTCGAGAGCTTCGGCCAGATATCCCCACGCGGTGGCATAACCACCGGACGCGACGAGGTCGGCGCGGACGTCGGGGTGATGGGCATCGAACTCGTCGGTGACCGGATCCAGGAAGTATCCGGTGTCGGTGATGGTCAGGCTGACGATACGGGTCTCGGGATCGGCCAGGGCGGCGCGCACCGTCGCGCAATCGTTCGGTGCGTAGTGCACGGAGCCGATCGAGCCGACGACGCGGGCGCTCTGGCGGTCGTGGCCGCGCTGCACCACGGTGTAGAGCCCATCCTGCGCGGACAGCAAGTCCTTGGCGGTCGGGGAGTGCAGGCTGACGCCGGTAACCCCCCAACGATCCGAAATGCCCGCGCGGGCAAGGTCATCGAAGTAGACGGCCTGATGCGCGCGGTGGAAATTACCCGCGCCGATGTGAACGACACCACGCTGGAGGGCCGATCTCTCGTATGTAGGTACGGCGATTCGCCGGGAGTGCAGTCGGAGGGTGGCATTGCTGAGGGGGACGCCACATTCTGGACGCCGGGACAATATGCGCATCCGTCTTCGGTGCCCGGCCTTTCGGCGCGTCTAACCCCTTCGTGGTTGACGTCACAAAAATTTACGTTTGAGACATATGCAGTGGTGGGAACGAGTAAGCGCTGCTCACACGCGTAAGTTGACTCTCATGGCACCGCGGGTGAAGCTGACCAACGCCGACAAGGTGCTCTATCCCGCCACCGGGACCACGAAGCGGGACGTCTTCGACTACTACACCCGCATCGCCGAGGTGATGATCCCGCACATCGCGGGGCGCCCGGCCACCCGCAAGCGCTGGCCCAACGGGGTCGAGCAGGACGCCTTCTTCGAAAAGCAGCTGGCCGCGTCGGCGCCGGACTGGCTGCCGCGCGCCAGCGTCACGCACCGCTCCGGGACCACGACCTATCCGATCATCGACAGCCCCGAGGGGCTGGCGTGGATCGCGCAACAGGCCGCGCTGGAAGTGCACGTGCCGCAGTGGCGGTTCGTCGCCCAGTGGACCCGGAGCAAGGCCGAAGAACTCAAGCCCGGCCCGGCGACCCGATTGGTCTTCGACCTCGACCCCGGCGAGGGCGTCAGCATGGCCCAGCTGGCCGAGGTGGCCCATGCCGTGCGCGACCTGATCGACGGGATCGGGCTGACCCTGTTCCCGCTCACCAGTGGCAGCAAGGGTCTGCACCTCTACGCGCCGCTGGCGGAACCGGTGAGCAGCAAGGGCGCGACGGTGTTGGCGAAACGGGTTGCCCAGCAACTGGAAAAGTCGATGCCCGAGCTGGTCACGTCCACCATGACCCGCAGCTTGCGGGCGGGCAAGATCTTCCTCGACTGGAGCCAGAACAACGGATCGAAAACGACCATTGCGCCGTACTCCCTGCGCGGACGCGAACACCCGACGGTCGCAGCGCCGCGGACCTGGGCGGAGATCGAGGACCCGGCGTCGCTGCGCCAATTGCGCTACGACGAGGTGCTGGCCCGTGTCGCTCGCGACGGCGACCTGCTGGCGGCCCTGGACAACGACGTCGCCGTCCCGGACCGGCTGACCAGGTACCGCGGCATGCGGGACGCATCGAAGACCCCCGAACCCGTCCCGTGGACGAAACCCACTACGGGGCAAGGCAATACGTTCGTGATTCAAGAACACCACGCCCGCCGGCTGCACTACGACTTCCGGCTGGAGCGCGACGGCGTGCTGGTATCGTGGGCGGTGCCGAAGAACCTGCCCGAAACCACCTCGGTGAACCATCTGGCGGTCCACACCGAGGATCACCCGCTGGAATACGCCGCCTTCGAGGGCAACATCCCCAAGGGGGAATACGGGGCCGGGAAGGTCATCATCTGGGACTCCGGCACCTATGAGGCGGAGAAGTTCAATGACTCCGCCGAAAAAGGGGAGGTCATCGTCAACCTGCGCGGCAGCAAGGTCTCCGGGCGCTATGCGCTGATCCAAACCAAGGGTGACCAGTGGCTGGCGCACCGGATGAAGGACCAGAAGGTCTTCGACTTCGACGGAATCGCGCCCATGCTGGCCACCCACGGCTCGGTCGCGGGGTGCAAGGCGGGCCAGTGGGCCTTCGAAGGCAAGTGGGACGGTTACCGGCTGCTGGTCGAGATCGACCACGGAGACCTGCGGGTGCGGTCCCGGCGGGGCCGGGAGGTCACCGGCGAATACCCCCAATTGCGCGCTCTGGCAGCCGATCTCGCCGACCATCACGTGGTGCTCGACGGGGAAGCAGTCGTCCTGGACGCCTCCGGGGTGCCGAGCTTTCATGCGATGCAGAACCGGGGCCGCGGCAGCCGCGTGGAGTTCTGGGCGTTCGACGTGCTGTATCTCGACGGCCGTTCGCTGCTGCGGGCCCGCTACCAAGACCGCCGAAAACTGTTGGAGACGCTGGCCGGTGGCAGTGACCTCATCGTCCCCGAGCTGTTGCCGGGGGACGGGAAACAGGCACTGGAGCACTCCCGCGAGCACGGCTGGGAGGGCGTGGTCGCCAAGAAACGCGACTCCACCTATCAGCCGGGCCGGCGCTCGGCGTCCTGGATCAAGGACAAGCATTGGAACACACAGGAAGTCGTCATCGGCGGCTGGAAGGCCGGGGAGGGCGGCCGCAGCAGCGGCATCGGGTCGCTGCTGATGGGCATCCCCGCCGACGGGGGGCTGCACTTTGCCGGGCGGGTCGGTACCGGGTTCACCGAGCGTGACCTGGCGAGCCTGAAGAAGACGCTGGCGCCACTGCACACCGACGAATCCCCCTTCACCCCGCCGCTTCCCCGCAGCGAGGCCAAGGGCGTGACGTACGTCGAGCCGGTGCTGGTGGGCGAAGTGCGCTACAGCGAATGGACCCCGGATGACCGGTTGCGCCAATCGAGTTGGCGTGGGCTGCGGCCGGACAAGGAACCGAGTGAGGTGGTGCGCGAATGAAATGGGTGACCTACCTTGGCGCGGACGGTGAACGCACCGGGGTGCTCTCCGGTGACGCCATCCACGCGATGCCCGCGGGCGTGACGCTGCTCGACCTGGTCGGCCGCGGCACCGACGGATTGCGCGCGGCAGGCGAGGAGGCGCTGCGCGCCCCGGCGGCGACGGTGCCCCTGGGGGAAGTGCGGCTGCTGGCGCCGATCCCGCGCCCACCGTCCATCCGCGATTCGCTGTGCTTTCTCGATCACATGCGCAACTGCCAGGCCGCGCTGGGCGCCGGGCGGACGCTCGCCGACACCTGGTACCGGATACCGGCGTTCTATTTCGCCTGCCCCGCAACGGTTTTAGGGCCCTACGACGATGCCCCCACCGCGCCCGGAAGCGCTTGGCAGGACTTCGAATTGGAGATCGCCGCGATCATCGGCACCGGCGGGCGGGACTTGACCGTCGATGAAGCCGAGCGGGCCATCATCGGCTACACCATCTTCAACGACTGGTCGGCACGCGACCTGCAGCAACTGGAGAGCCAACTGGGCATCGGACAGGGCAAGGGCAAAGACAGCGGCGTCACCCTGGGCCCCTACCTGGTGACACCCGACGAACTCGAGCCGTACCGGCGGGACGGCAGCCTGGACCTGCGGGTGACCGCGCTGGTCAACGACGCCGTGATCGGGTCGGGTTCGACCGCCCAAATGGATTGGACCTTCGGCGAAGTCATCTCCTACGCCTCGCGAGGCGTGACGCTCGCCCCGGGCGACGTCATCGGCTCCGGAACGGTGCCGACCTGCACGCTGGTCGAACACCTGAACCCGACGGCGCTGGACTCCTTCCCCGGCTGGCTGCACGACGGCGACGTCGTCACGCTGCGGGTCGAGGGACTCGGGGAGACCCGACAGACCGTGCGCGCCGGTGCCGCACCGCATCCGTTGGCGGCCCGACCCAATCCCGACGCCGCGCCCGCGGCGCCGCGGGTGAATCGGGCGCCCGCGAAGGTGCCCTACACGCGCGGCCTGCACCAGGTCGCCGACCGGGTCTGGGCGTGGACGCTGCCCGACGGCGGTTACGGGTGGAGCAACGCCGGGCTGGTCGCCGGCGACGACGCGTCGCTGCTCGTCGACACGCTGTTCGACCTGGCGTTGACCCGCGAAATGCTCAGTGCGATGCGGGACATCACCGCCGCCGCACCCATCACCGACGCGCTGATCACCCACTCCAACGGCGACCACACCCACGGCAACCAGCTGCTCGATCCGTCGGTTCGGATCATCGCCGCGCGGGGCACGGCGGACGAGATCGCGCACGGGATGGCGCCCGAGATGCTGGCGATGGCGCAGACTGCGAACCTGGGCCCGGTCGCGACCCCCTACACCCGAGACCGCTTCGGGCACTTCGACTTCAGCGGCATCACGGTGCGCAACGCGGATCAGACGTTCGACCGCGAGCTGACCATCGAGGTGGGTGGGCGGCGCATCGACCTGCTGAACTTGGGCCCCGCGCACACCGCCGCGGATTCGGTGGTGCACGTGCCCGACGCGGGTGTGCTCTTCGGTGGCGACCTGCTGTTCATCGGCTGCACCCCCATCGTGTGGGCCGGCCCGATCGCCAACTGGATCGCCGCGTGCGACGCGATGATCGCGCTGGACGCGCCGACGGTGGTGCCCGGCCACGGCCCCGTCAGCGACCCCGACGGAATCCGCGCCGTGCGTGGCTATCTCGCCCACGTCTCCGACCAAGCCGAGGCCGCCTACCGCCGCGGGCTGTCGTGGTCGGAGGCGGCCGACACCATCGACCTCGGCGAGTACGCGACCTGGCTGGACGCTGAGCGCGTCGTCGTCAACGTCTATCAGCGGTACCGCGAACTGGACCCGGAGACCCCTCAGCTGGAGGTGATGGCCCTGCTGGTGATGCAGGCCGAGTGGCTGGCCAAGCGGTCCTGAAACCCCGCGGGAAATCCAAGGACACGACAGCTCTCGGCGTGGCGCGGGCAGGCTCGGTCTGCCGCGGTTGCCGGCTTGGCTTGATCATGCGAGAGGCGCCTGGGACGTGCGCTGAAATTGATAACCGTGACGCTGGAGCTTGTGTGGCTCAGGTCGGCGTCTCGGCGTCGGGTCTGAGGTGCTGCCACCAGCAGTAGATGTAGATCGCCATCGAAATCGCCAGTATGACGATCACCCAGAGCACCACTGTGACGTCAACCCACCATCCGATCGGTGGCGAGTCGGGGAGGGCATTTCGCAGCGGTACTACCGCGAAGAGCATTGCCGCATACCAAGTCGTCATCGGCGGCTGGAACTTTCGGCGACCACGCACGGTCTGCACTGCAACGATCAATCCCAGACCTGCAAGCAGGATCAATACACCGAGGATTGCGGCAGCAAAAGCTCCGGTCGTTGGCGACCGGTGCAAGACCACTCGATACGGTGCCGGCTTACCGGCCTGGCTGGTGGCGGGGACGTCAACCCTCCAGCCGCGAAGACGGTCGATAAAAGTCACCGACGCCCGCTGTGGTTCTGCCCCAGCGCCCCGGAAGAGTTCGACCGTGATGGGGCCCGAATGGTAGTCATCGAACGGCCAATGCCGCACGTCACCAGTGAGATTCAACGTGACCGGAAAAACGCCGGGCAGCATACCTTTTGACCACGTGCGTTTGGTCGGTGTTACCGCAGATGTCACTATGACACTGAGGTCTTGGGTGAGGTCATGGGTTGAGGGATCCAGCAGCCCCGGCCCGGGCGATACGGCCAGGTCGGCGATCAACTCGCCATCGATCGAGTGAACTTCTTTGAGGCCGATGGTCACCGTGGTTCCATCGGACGCCGGGTAACCATCGACGACTCGACGAGGTTGGCCCATACCTGCGCTGGCATACAACATGATCATGCCGACATAGGCGGCGATGAGGATCACGACACCGACGATGCCTAACGTCCTGAGGGATGGCCTTGCACGTAAAGGCTTATCCGCCGACAACAGCGCCTCCCCTATGGCATGTGTTTCCGTGCAGGGATTGTAGCCGTGAGTGAGCCTCGGTGCTTGGTCACGGAACCGGCGCCGGACACCCCGCACCGGGTGGCCGCCCACCGGTCCGGGCCTCTTAACCCCGAGAGCGCACCCCCGGAGTTAAAGCCGCACGGCCCGAACGAATTTGATCGTGGTCGCCGGGACCTGCTCCGCGGCGGGCCCCAACTCCGGCAGCCCGGCGGCGGAGAACAGGTCGGTGAGCCGGGATTCGGTGGTTTCCCAGCCGTTTTCGTGCAGATGCGCGGCGACGTCGGTGTGCTCGCCCGGATACGTCAAGCTGGTCAGGTCCATCTCGAGCCCGTGTCGTCGCCAGCCTTCGGTCATGAGCCTGGCCTGCTCCCGGGCTGCCGGCGACGTGCCGGTCACCGTGCCGTAGTCGGCGGCGAACCGGCTGCCCTCGGCCGACAGCGGGATGATGGAGTCCAGCAGCCGAATCTCGGCCTCCGGCGGCAGCCATCCGATGAGCACGCCCTCGGCCAGCCATGCGGTGGGATGGGCCGGATCGAAGCCCGCCTCCTGAAGCGCCGCCGGCCAATCGTCGCGCAGATCGACGCCGACCTCGCGGAGCTTGGCGGTGGGCGCCGCCCCGATCTCCGACATCGTCGCCGCCTTGAACGCGATGACCTCGGGCTGGTCGATCTCGTACACGATCGTCCCGATCGGCCAGCGCAGCCGGTAGGCGCGAGAATCCAGGCCCGAGGCCACGATCACCACCTGGAGCAGGCCCGCCTGCCCGGCCGCCGCGAAATAGTCGTCGAAATACCGCGCGCGGGCGGCGAACGTGTCGACCATGCGGGCAAACCCGACGCTTCGCTCGAGGTCGTCGGGATCGAGTTCGCCGCTGGCCAGCCTGGTGAACACGTCCAACCCGACGGCGCGCACCAGCGGCTCGGCGAAGTCGTCGGTGATGACCGGCTGCGGACGCTTGCTCGCGGCGGCCCTGGCGGCGGCGACCATGGTGGCCGTCGCTCCCACGCTGTTGGCCAGGTCCCAGCTGTCACCTTCGGTTCGTGCCATGGCTTCTCCTTCGATGTGGCGGCCAAACCACGGTATGCCCCGTCGGTGAAATCCGCGTCGCCTACCGTTTCAGCCATGCCCGCAGTGGAATTGGAAACCGTCGAAGACGGCATCGCCCGCATCACCCTGAACCGGCCCGAGCGCCTCAACGCCATCGACGGCGCGTTGATCGACGGCGTGGACCACGCCCTGGACGCGCTCGGCGACGGCGAGTTCAGGGTGGCGATCCTGACCGGCGCCGGACGCGGATTCTGCGCGGGGGCCGACCTGAGCGGCACCGGCGAGCCGTGGACCAAGCCCAGGCCATCCACCCCGGCGTTCAAGGTCAACTACGACTCCCAGGTCCGCCTCGCCGACCTGTTCACGCGGATCTACGAGCTGCCCATTCCGGTGATCGCCGCGGTCAACGGCGTGGCCGTCGGGGGCGGGCTGGCCTTCGCGCTGGTCTGCGACGTCCGCGTCGCCTCCGACCGGGCGCGGTTCTCCTCGGCGTTCATCAAGGCGGGCTTCTCGTCGATGGACATGGGCACCAGCTACCTGCTACCCAAGATCGTCGGCGCGGGAGTGGCGCGCGAACTCATGCTGACCGGCCGCATCATCAACGCGGCCGAGGCCTACCGCATCAAGCTGGTGCACGAGGTGGTGGCCCCCGACGAGCTGATGCCGGCCGCGCTGAAGGTGGCCCGCTCGATCGCCGAGAACAACGCCTACGGCGTCTGGCAGACCAAAATCGGTCTGAACGCGGCACTGGATGCGCCCAGCCTGCGGCATGCCATCGAGATCGAGAACCGCACCCAGATCCTCACCGGCTTCACCAACAACCCGGTCGAGGCGGCCAAGGCGCACCGGGAAAAGCGCGCCCCGAAATGGGATCCGCTGTGACGGTCAGTGAAGGTCAGACCTTTGCGATGACGTTCTCGGCGAACATCTCGAGGTTGCGGATCTTGTTCTCCAGTGGCTCGGTGTCCTTGCCCTTGATGTAGGGGATGCGGAAGCCGACGATCGCGTCGGTGACGCCCTTGTCTTCCAGGCGTTTGATGCCGTCCACGGTGTAGGCGTCGGCCGAGATGACGTGGATCTGGAAGGGCTCGGTCTTGCCGGCGTCTTCGCGATACCGCTTGAGCTTGGCGATGAGCCCGTCGAGTTCTTCCGGGTCGCCTCCGCCGTGCATCCAGCCGTCCAGCCGGGCCGCGCGGCGCAGGGCCGCGTCGGCATGCCCGCCGACCAGGATCGGGATCGGCTGCGTGGGAGCCGGCGCCATCTTGGTCTTGGGGATGTCGTAGAACTCGCCGTGGAATTCGAAGTAGTCGCCGCTGGTGAGTCCCTGGATGATTTCGATGCATTCGTCCATGCGCTTGCCGCGCTTGGCGAATGGGACGCCCAGCAGTTCGTAGTCCTCCGGCCATGGGCTGGTGCCGACGCCGAAGCCCACCCGGTTGTTGGTCAATGCCGCCAGCGAACCGATCTGCTTGGCCACCAGCGCCGGCGGCCGGATGGGCAGCTTGAGGACGAAGAAGTTGAAGTGCAGCTTGGTCGTCACCGCGCCCAATGCCGCTGTGAGCACGAAGGTTTCGATGAACTCCTTGCCGTCCAGGAACTCGCGATCGCCGTCGGGGGTGTAGGGGTATTTCGAGTCGGACTCGAAGGGGTAGGCGATGCTGTCGGCGATCGTCATCGCGTGGTACCCGGCCGCCTCGGCCGCCTGGGCCAGCGGGATGTAGTACCGGTGATCGGTCATCGCCTCCGCGTAGGTGAACCGCACGTCATCTGCCTTCCTGGAAACGGGTCGTCACACGAGATTAGAACGTGTTCTAGTTCTACCCGTGCGCGGGTTCCCAGCACAATAAGGCGTCAGAGCTGGTTTTCGGGGCCGATCACCGCCCACACCGTCTTGCCGGTCGCGGTGGGAGTGCTGCCCCACGCGCGTGAGAGCGCGCCGACGATCGCCAGGCCGGATACGTCGATGCCGTTCGCCGGGGACGGCAGCCGCAAGGCGGGGGCATGGCTGCTGTCGGACACGGCGATCGTCGCCGTCGCGCCATGCCTCTCGATCCGCACCACGGGGACGCTTGCGGTGTGTTCCAGCACGTTCTCGACGAAGACGTTGACCACGACCAACGCGACGGGGATGAGCGTGGATTGCGACCAGGCGGTGAGCCACTCGCGGACCAGGCGGCGTGACTCGCGCAGGCTGGTCAGGTCGGCGGGCAGTTGCGCGTCGGCACGACGCACGGCACGCCGGCTCTGCTGGCTGAGCGCCTTCGTCGCCGCCTTCTCGGTCGAGTACACCGGCATGAAGTAGGCGACGCCGTTGCGGGTGATCGTCTCGCGTGTCCCGCGGTGGGCGCACACCAGGACGACCGGAACATGGGGATCGCTGCGGATCTGCCAGTACGCGCCGATGAACGTGGACCACGCCGAGTCGGCGAGCACCTTGAGCGCGGAGATGTTGACGATGACGGCGGCGGGCTCGCCCAGCGTGGCCTGCAGGATGTGGTCGCGGAGCGCCGCGGAGTTGGTCGTGTCGAGCGCACCGTCGACGGTCAGGATGGCCACGGATTGATCCGTCCGCGTCGCGACGGCCAGTGAGCTGGGGGATTCAGCGACCGAGCTCACCGCGCGACCCCTTCTCCGCAGGGGGCCTACGGTGTCGATGTGCTGGGATTCCCGGCTGGAGCAGAAACCGAGGAGACGTCACAATCCGGCTGCCCAGCGGGGTCTTGCCGTCCGGTTCCATCGCTGCTCCTCGAATTACCGCCGGGCCAACTGCTTGAGTATCCGCCCTCAGCGGCAAAAGTCGAATGCGGGTCGAGCGGCCTGCAAGCCGCCGGAATGCGCAGCCCACAAGGGTCATGTCCCGGACGCGCGCGGCATGCGGCGCGGTAGGAGTGAGGCGCGTGCCCGTCCCCACCCGTTCGAGGCCCCCGCCTCTACCGCACCGAACCTGACGTTCGAATCCGCTGCGCAGCACGCGCATGTCCCGAAGCTACCACCTTCCGGGGCGGTCCGAACGCCCGGATGCCCCCGGAAATGGTTCGATGAGCAGCGCAAAAAGCGGCCGGTCAGGTGAGCGCGTACGGCGGAGCACCCACCCCGGCGACCGAATGCGTCCCCCACGGCGTCTGCTCGACGATCCGCGCGGCGGCACTGCGCCCGCCCACCGTCAAGGTCGCGGTCCGGGTTTGCCTGAGCGCCTCGTCCGGTAACGGCCGCGACGGCGAACCGAACAGCGTCCCCTGCCAGTGGTAGCGGCCGTCGATCGGGTCCAGGTGGCCGGTGAGCCGGACTCGCACCGGGTGGATGCCGCCGGCGATCTCCAGCGTCGCCGCGCCGTCGTAGGTGTCGTCACGCTCGGGCGCGGCGGACGACAGGTCGAAGGCCGACGCCACCGGCGGCGCCTGGTCGGGTGTGAGCCGGGCTCGCTCGTTGAACACCCGCAGGCTGCTGGCGCGCACCTCGATGCGGCCGCTGGCCGTGCGATCCATCACGCGCAGGCACTCGGCGATGTAGCGCGCCCGAGCCTCGGCGTCCGGACCGGTGAGGAAGAAGTAGTTGGGGAACCCGCGAACGGCCACCCCGTAGAACGGCTCCATGCCGTCGTGCCACGCCCGCCGGATGGGCAGCCCGCCGGCACCGACGAGCGTCGCGTCGCCCGGCTCGTCGGGGACCGAGAACCCGGTGCCGTAGACGATGGCGTCGACGCGGCGCTCGGCGCCATCGCGGGTGCGGATGCCCGACACGGTCACCGCCTCGATCGCCGACCCGGCCACCGTGACCGAACGGCGCTCGGCGGGCGGCGCGATGCGCCGGCGCAGCCGGCGCTTGGCCCGCGTGGACCACAACGGGATCTCGGTGACCACCCGGCGCGGTCCGTGGGCGAAGACGGTGACCGACGCCGCCGCCTCGATCAGCCGGCGCATGTGGTGGCCGGCGGCGGCGTCGCAGCCGACGACCGCGATGCGCTTGCCGGACGGATCGAAGCCGGGGGCCCAGGCGGCCGCGTGAAACGACTCGCCGAGGAAGTCGTCGCGGCCCGCGATGTCCGGCAGCCACGGAACGAAGGGCGGCCGGCCGGCGGCGATGACCGCCCTCGCCCGCAGGCCCTCGCCGCCGGCCGTCGTCAGCAGCCAGGTGTCGGTGCTGTCGTCGAACCTCGACCGCAGGTCCGCGGCCGGCCCGTCGAGGACCACGAAATCGGTGACGCCGGCGGCCAGCAACACCGACCGGGCGCCGGGGTGCGCGCCGACGACGGCGATGGGGTGGCGGGGCTCGGCGGGGTCGCGCGGCCGCGTCACAGAAACCTGCTGCGCTTCCAGCCGCGGCGGGCGATGGGGCCCAGCAGGCCCACCTCGGTCAGGAACGTCGCCAGCGGGGCGAAACCGGCGACCTGCATGTCGCGGCGATGCGGGCTGGTCCGCGCGATCCGCCGGGCCCGCTTCGGGTCCAGGCCGGTACGCGCGTAGGGGATCGGGTTACTGAACAGGTAGTTGAAGAAGTACCCGCCCAGACCGTTGATGTTTGCCATGAACCAGCGGTTGAACCGGGGCATCTCGGCGACGCGTTTGCGGGCGCCGTCGCGGGCGAACTGGATGTGGCGCGCCTCCTCGGTGACGTGAATCCGCATGAGTCGCTGGATGATTGGCTGTAACTCCGGGTCGTCCATCATCTGCCGTTGCAGCGAGTCGAAAATTTCCTCCCCGATCAACGCCGCCACCCACAGCATCGAGCCCCGCTGGAACGCCAGCGGCAGGGCGTTGATGATCATCCGGTGGAACAGCCGCGGCCGCACCGGCTTTGCGCCGATACGCTCGATGGCCTTGCCGAACATCACCATGTGGCGGGTCTCGTCACCCAGCTCGGTCAGCTTGTAGTGGGTCGAGGAGCTGGTGGGGTCCTCGTGCAGGATCGTGCGCAACAGCGACTGGTTCAGCATGTTCTCGAACCAGATGCCGGCCGAGAGCGTGTTGACCAGCTCCTGGCGGGAGAGCTCGATCTGTTGTTCGCGGGTCATCTCGTCCCACATCGGCGTCCCGTACAGCGACACCAGCCGCGGCGGCAGATAGAACTTGTCCGGGTCCAGCGGCGCATCCCAGTCGATGTCGACGACGGGTTCGTAGGACTTTTTCACCGAGCCTTTGAGCAGGCGGTCGGAAAACTCCTCACGACTCGGCCCGCTCGATTTGACCGCAGTGGTGGTCATCGCTGGCGTCCCTTCATTGGGTCCTGCAGACGGTACCCATGGTACTGGGTACTTTCGGCCCGGACTAGGCCCTTTAGGTTGCAATTCGGCAAGCTGATTCACGCAACGAGGAGGTCTGTTGGGCCGGCACATCCACGTCATCGGCATCGGCGCCGGCGATCCCGCGTACGTGACCGTCCAGGCGATCGACGCGCTCAACGACACCCAGGTCTTCTTCGCGATGGACAAGGGCGAGGCGAAAAGCGACCTGGTGGCGCTGCGGCGGCAGATCTGCGCCCGGTTCATCCGCGAGCCCGGCTACCGATTCGTCGAGCTGCCCGATCCCCAACGGTCGGCCGACGGCGGCTCTGAGGGCGCCTATCGCGAGGCCGTGTCGGACTGGCACGCGGCGCGGGCGCGGGTCTGGGCGGCGGCCATCGCCGCCGAGCTGGGTCCCGACGGCGTCGGCGCGTTCCTGGCGTGGGGCGACCCGGCGCTGTACGACAGCACGCTGCGCATCCTGGACGCCATCGGGGGGCAGCTCGAGTTCACCTTCGACGTCATCCCGGGCATCACGGCGGTGCAGGCGCTCACGGCCCGGCACCGCATCCCGCTCAACGAGGTCGGGGAACCGGTACTGATCACCACCGGCAGGAAGCTGCGCGAGCAGGGGCTGTCCGGGGCGGCGGTCGTGATGCTCGATGCCGACTGCTCGTTTCAGGCGTGCCCGCCCGACACCCAAATCTGGTGGGGTGCCTATCTGGGCACCGCCGACGAGCTGCTCGTGGCGGGCACCGTCGGCGAGGTCGGCACCCGCATTGCGGCACTGCGGGCCGAGGCCCGGGCGCGGCACGGCTGGATCATGGACACCTATTTGCTCAGACCGGCAGACTGAAAGGCGTGCCCGAACTGCCCGAGGTCGAAGCGCTGGCCGACCATCTGCGCCGCCACGCCGTCGGCCTGACGATCAGCCGCGTCGACGTCGCCGCGCTGTCCGTGCTGAAAACCTTCGACCCGCCGCCCAGCGCGCTGCACGGGCGGACCGTGACGGGGGCCCACCGCTGGGGCAAATACCTCGGGCTGCAGGCCGGAGAGCTGTACCTGATCGCCCACCTGTCGCGGGCGGGTTGGCTGCGCTGGTCGGACAGGCTGGCCGCGGCGCCGCTGCGCCCCGGCAAGGGCCCGATCGCGCTGCGGGTGCACCTGGGCACGCCCGGCGAGGCGCCCGGCTTCGACCTCACCGAGGCGGGCACTCAGAAGCGGCTGGCCGTGTGGCTCGTCGGCGATCCGCAGTCGGTGCCCGGGATCGCCGCCCTGGGCCCCGACGCGCTGGAACTGAGCGCCGACGATCTCGGCGGGCTGTTGGCCGGCAACACCGGCCGGATCAAGACCGTCATCACGGATCAGAAGGTGATCGCCGGCATCGGCAACGCCTACAGCGACGAGATCCTGCACGTCGCCAAGATCTCCCCGTTCGCGACGGCCGGGAAACTGACCGACGAGCAGCTCGCCGCCCTGCACGACGCGATGGTGTCCGTCCTGCGCGACGCGGTGAGTCGATCCGTGGGGCAGGGGGCGGCCACGCTCAAGGGGGAGAAACGCTCCGGGCTGCGGGTGCATGCGCGCACCGGGCTGCCCTGCCCGGTGTGTGGGGACACCGTGCGGGAAGTTGCCTTCGCGGACAAGTCTTTTCAGTACTGCCCGACATGCCAGACCGGCGGCAAGGTGCTGGCCGACCGGCGGATGTCGCGGCTGCTCAAGTAGGCCTCAACAAGGCGATGCTCCGGGACTTGACACCTGTCGATATGCTGCCCGGGTGACTCGCCAGAAGATCCTCATCACCGGCGCCAGCTCCGGGCTGGGCGCCGGCATGGCCCGCGCGTTCGCCGCCAAGGGTCGCGACCTGGCGTTGTGCGCCCGTCGCACCGACCGACTCGACGAGCTGAAAGCCGAACTCTCGCAGAAGTATCCGGGGATCAAGATCGCCGTCGCCGCGCTGGACGTGAACGACCACGAGCAGGTGCCGAAGGTCTTCGGCGAACTCAGCGACGAGCTCGGCGGCATCGACCGGGTCATCGTCAACGCCGGCATCGGCAAGGGGGCCAAGCTGGGCTCGGGCAAGCTGTGGGCGAATAAGGCGACCATCGAGACCAACCTGGTGGCCGCGCTGGTGCAGATCGAGACCGCGCTGGAGATGTTCCACAAGAGCGGGTCGGGCCATCTGGTGCTGATCTCGTCGGTGCTCGGCAACAAGGGGGTACCGGGCGTCAAGGCCGCCTACGCGGCCAGCAAGGCCGGGCTGAGCTCGCTGGGTGAATCCCTGCGCGCCGAGTACGCCAAGGGTCCGATCAAGGTCTCGGTCATCGAGCCGGGCTACATCGAGTCGGAGATGACGGCCAAGTCGAACAGCACGATGTTGATGGTGGACAACGCGACCGGCGTCAACGCCCTGGTCGCCGCGATGGAACGCGAGCCCGGCCGCGCGGCGGTGCCGTGGTGGCCGTGGGCGCCGCTGGTGCAGGTGATGCGGGTGCTGCCGCCCCCGCTCACCAAGTGGTTCGCCTAGCTTCGCTGCCCGCGAGCGTCCGTGTCTGTACGCGACACGCCGGGCTCACGCGTGCAAATGTGGACGCTCGCGGTTGAGGGCTGTTAGCTGGTGCGGCCGCGTTCCGTGCGGTATCGGCGGACCAGCGCGTCGGTCGAGCTGTCCGACTGCGGCGCAGGCGAGTCGTCGGACGTGATCACCGGGAGCAACGCCTTCGCCTGGGTCTTGCCCAGCTCCACGCCCCACTGGTCGAACGAGTCGATGCCCCAGACGACGCCCTCGGTGAAGACCTGATGCTCGTAGAGCGCGATCAGCTGGCCCAGCACCGAGGGGGTGAGCCGGTCGGCCAGGATCGAGGTCGACGGCCGGTTGCCCGGCATCACCTTGTGCGGCACGACGTCGGCCGGCGTGCCTTCGGCGGCGATCTCCTCGGCCGTCTTGCCGAACGCCAGCACCTGGGTCTGGGCGAAGAAGTTGCTCATCAGCAGGTCGTGCATGCTGCCCGTGCCCTCGACGGTGGGCAGGTCGTCGAGGGGCTGGCTGAAGCCGATGAAGTCGGCCGGCACCAGCCGGGTGCCCTGATGCAGCAATTGGTAGAAGGCATGCTGGCCGTTGGTTCCCGGCTCGCCCCAAAAGATTTCGCCGGTGTCGGTGGTGACCGGGGTGCCGTCGGCGCGCGTCGACTTGCCGTTGGATTCCATCGTCAGCTGCTGTAGGTAGGCCGCGAATCGCGCCAAGTCGTTGGAATACGGCAGCACCGCGCGCGACTGGGCGCCCATGAAGTTGGAGTACCACAGCCCGATCAGCCCGAGCAGCGCCGGCGCGTTGGACTCCAGCGGGGCGGTCCTGAAATGCCGGTCCACGAGGTGGAAGCCGGACAGGAAATCGGCGAAGGCCTCCTTGCCGATGGCCGCCATCACCGACAGGCCGATCGCCGAGTCGACCGAGTACCGCCCGCCGACCCAGTCCCAGAAGCCGAACATGTTGTCGGTGTTGATGCCGAAGTCGTCGACCAGGCGCTTGTTGGTGGAAACGGCCACGAAGTGCTTGGCCACCGCGGCGTCGCCGAGCGCGTCGGTCAGCCAGCGGCGCGCGGCGGTCGCGTTGGTCAGGGTTTCCAGCGTGGAGAACGTCTTCGATGCCACGATGAAAAGCGTTGTGGCGGGGTCCAAGTCGGCCAGGGTGGCGATGAGGTCGGCCGGGTCGACGTTGGAGACGAAGCGGGCCGAGATGCCGGCGTCGGCGTAGTGGCGCAGCGCCTGGTAGACCATCACCGGACCCAGATCCGATCCGCCGATGCCGATGTTGACCACGGTGCTGATTCTTTTTCCGGTGGCCCCGGTCCATTCACCGCTGCGTAACCGGTCGGTGAAGTCGCCCATCCGGTCCAGCACGGCGTGCACGTCCTCGACGACGTTGCGGCCGTCGACAATCAACTCGGCGTCACGGGGCAGGCGCAGCGCGGTGTGCAACACCGCCCGGTCCTCCGACACATTGATGTGAGCGCCCGCGAACATCTGGTCGCGGCGCTCTTCGAGGTTAGCCGCGCGCGCGAGATCAATCAGCAGCCGCAGGGTTTCTCGGGTGACGCGGTGTTTGCTGTAGTCGATGTAGAGGTCGCCGACCGAGACGGTGAGCTCGCGGCCGCGGTCGGGATCCTCGTCGAAGAACTGGCGCAGATGGGTCGTGCCGATTTGTTCGTGGTGCCTGAGCAGGGCATCCCACGCTGGGGTGGCGGTGATGTCGGGGAGGCTTGGCACGGAGGTCATAGTTCGACCCTAATCGCGTGCGCGGCGTTGGGGGCACCTCAGCGACGTCGCGAGGGCAGGCCTCAGTGACCGAGCCGGCCCCTGCCCAACCGCAGCAGCAGGATCGCCAGGTCCTTACCGTCGGGACCGAGCTCGCTGTAGCGTTCGATCACCTTCATCTCGCGGCTGTGGACGAGCCGCGTGCCGCCGGATGCCATCCGCGCCTTGCCGATCGCCTGGGACACCTCGGTGCGCCGCTTCACCGCGGCGAGGATCTCGGCGTCCAGGCGGTCGATCTCGTGGCGCAACTCGTCGATGCTCAACTCGTCGGCGGCCTGTGGGGTGTCCACCGTCTCAACCTTCATCTCTGCTAACTCCGCATTGTCGGGATGTGGGGGTTGTGGTCTCATCCGGTTTCGGGCCTCACAACGAGACGAGCCCCGATCTCCGGAAGCGGACCACGGGGCTCTGGCGAAAGCAGTTAGACCACGGGGACCGCTAACCGGTACCCGTAGAAAAATCGGCGGCAGTTCGGGGTGCCGAGCTGCCGATGGCGCTGCGCGTCGAGCACAAAACGAGTGTGCCATTAGAAACAGGTCCGGCGCAAAAACGTCTTCGTGCGCTGGCCAACCCGGCGTCGCGGTGGGCGGCAAGCCCCGGTGGTCACCCGGCCGATGCCCGCGCCGCGGTTGCGTGCCGGTGTGTGGAATTCGCTAACGGCGGCGAAATTGAGTGTTATCGCAGATGGTGAAAGATTTGACGAAGCCGCAAAGTCCGGCGCGATTATGACCGTCTTTTTAGACGTGGGTGTAATTGGCAGGCATTTTCAAACCGGCCGCCTATTGGATTGCGAAAGACGCATTTTGTAGACGGGGTTTGGCGCTGCGACGCGCCGCCGCGGCGCCAACCCGGTCGGGCGTCTTGGCGCGTTGCGTCGGTGGCCGGCGGTAAGTTTGGACCAACATGAGTGTGTACGTAACCGATGCCAATCTGAGCTCCGAAGCAGATCAGCTGCTTGACGGCCTCAATCCGCAACAGCGCCAAGCGGTGGTGCACCAGGGCTCGCCGCTGTTGATCGTCGCGGGGGCCGGCTCGGGCAAGACCGCGGTGCTGACGCGCCGCATCGCCTACCTGATCGCGGCGCGGGGCGTCGGGGTCGGCCAGATCCTGGCCATCACCTTCACCAACAAGGCCGCGGCCGAGATGCGCGAACGCGTGGTGCGGCTGGTGGGCAACCGTGCCCGCGCCATGTGGGTGTCCACCTTCCACTCGACGTGCGTGCGCATCCTGCGCAACCAGGCGTCGTTGATCGAAGGCCTCAATTCCAACTTCTCGATCTACGACGCCGACGATTCCCGTCGTCTGCTGCAGATGATCGGGCGCGACATGGGGCTCGACATCAAGCGCTACTCGCCCCGGCTGCTGGCCAACGCCATCTCCAACCTGAAGAACGAGCTGATCGACCCCGCCGAGGCGACGGCCAGACTGACGGACGATTCCGACGACCTGGTCCGCACCGTGGCCTCGGTGTACGGCGAGTACCAGCGGCGGCTGCGCGCGGCGAACGCATTGGACTTCGACGACCTGATCGGCGAGACCGTCGCGGTGCTGCGGGCCTTCCCGCAGATCGCCCAGCACTACCGGCGGCGGTTCCGTCACGTCCTGGTCGACGAGTATCAGGACACCAACCATGCGCAGTACGTGCTGGTGCGGGAGCTGGTCGGTCACGACGTCGCCGAATCGCCGGACGATGTGCCGCCGGCCGAATTGTGCGTGGTCGGTGACGCCGATCAGTCGATCTATGCGTTCCGCGGCGCCACCATCCGCAACATCGAGGACTTCGAGCGCGACTATCCGGACGCGACAACCATTCTGCTGGAACAGAATTACCGCTCGACGCAAAACATCCTGTCGGCGGCCAACTCGGTGATCGCCCGCAACGCCGGTCGCCGGGACAAGCGCCTGTGGACCGATGCGGGCGCCGGGGAGTTGATCGTCGGCTACGTCGCGGACAACGAGCACGACGAGGCCAGGTTCGTGGCCGAGGAGATCGATGCGCTCGCCGATCGGGGCGAGATCACCTACAACGACGTCGCCGTGTTCTACCGCACCAACAACTCGTCGCGGTCGTTCGAAGAGGTGTTCATCCGCGCCGGGATTCCCTACAAAGTCGTTGGGGGAGTGCGCTTCTACGAGCGCAAGGAGATCCGCGACATCGTCGCCTACCTGCGCGTGCTGGACAACCCCGGCGATGCGGTCAGCATGCGGCGCATCCTCAACACCCCGCGTCGGGGCATCGGGGATCGTGCCGAGGCCTGCGTCGCGGTGTACGCCGAGAACACCGGGGCGAGTTTCGCCGATTCGCTGGTGGCCGCCGCCGAAGGCAAAGTGCCGATGCTCAATTCGCGCGCGGAGAAGGCGATCGCCGGTTTCGTCGAGTTGCTCGACGAGCTCAGGGGCCGCCTCGACGAGGATCTCGGCGACCTGGTCGAGTCGGTGCTCGAACGGACGGGTTACCGGCGAGAGCTGGAATCCTCCACCGATCCCCAGGACCTGGCCCGCCTGGACAACCTCAACGAACTCGTCAGTGTGGCACACGAATTCAGCACCGACCGGGCCAACGCCGCCGCGCTGGGCGAGTCGCTGCAGGCCCCGGAGGACGAAGACGTGCCGGACACCGGTGTGCTCGCGGAATTCCTGGAACGCGTCTCGCTGGTGTCCGACACCGACGAAATCCCCGAGAACGACGCCGGCATGGTCACCCTGATGACGCTGCACACCGCCAAGGGGCTGGAGTTCCCGGTGGTGTTCGTCACGGGCTGGGAGGACGGGATGTTCCCGCACATGCGGGCGCTGGACGACCCGGTTGAACTGTCCGAGGAGCGGCGGCTGGCCTACGTCGGCATCACCCGCGCCCGTCAGCGGCTCTACTTGAGCAGGGCCATCGTCCGGTCCTCCTGGGGGCAGCCGATGCTGAACCCCGAATCCCGTTTCCTGCGGGAGATTCCGCAGGAACTCATCGAGTGGCGGCGCACCGCGCCGGCCCCGTCGTTCAGCGCACCCGTGAGCGGCGCCGGCCGGTTCGGTACGCCGCGCGCGGCCCCGACCCGCTCGGCCGCGGGCAAGCGCCCACTGCTGGTGCTCGAGCCGGGCGACCGGGTGACCCACGACAAGTACGGGCTCGGACGGGTCGAAGAAGTCTCCGGGGTCGGCGAATCCGCCATGTCACTCATCGATTTCGGCAGCGCGGGGCGGGTCAAGCTGATGCACAACCACGCGCCGATCAGCAAGCTTTAGCCAGTGCGGCCTCCGGCTGGCTGCGGCGGACGGCCTTCGGCACCATGCAGTGATCCGGAAACTTGATATCGCGGGCGATATCAGATGCCGACGGCGCCTCACGGTCGGCCGGGCCCGGGTGGCGGGTCAGGCCTCCAGCCAGCGTTTGGTTCGCGGGTGCATCGCGAGCACCACGCTGGCGAGCGGCAGCAACGGCAGCAGGTGCACGATCCACGCGACACGGGCACCGGCGATGAACACACCCAGGTAGGTCAGCACGGCGACCACGGCGCCGACCGCGATGAGATGGCGCCCGACGGGCCGGTGCTGCAGCAGCATGATCACGCCCGAGATGGTGGCCGCCGCGAAGACCAGGGCGAGGAATGCGACGGCGATGCAGAACAAGCGGTCGGATCGCCACCAACCGGCGATCAGGTCGGTGGCGACCACCGACGTGGCCCACCCACTGACGATGCTGACGGCGCAGGCGGCGACGGCCGTCCGGTCGCTTGGCTCGTCGCCCGGCGTGCCGTAGGCAACGCGGCTTCCCGGGCGAGAAGCGGCCGGATAGGGCGGCGGCTGGGACGGGATGTGGGTCGTCGGGGATTCCGGCGCCACGGGGACGGGGCCGGTGGGTGCCCGGCGGATGATGCGCGTCTTGGAGTCCGACGGCGAGGCGGACTCGGGCGGTTGCGGACCGGGAGGTGGTTGATTCGGCGCGGTCACCTCAACCAGCGTAGTTACCGACCATAAGACCCCGCTTAGCCAGCCACGGGACGGGGTCGATGCGTTCGGTGCCACCCTGAAGCACCTCGAAGTGCAGGTGAGGGCCGGTGGAGTTGCCCCGGTTGCCCATGGTGGCGATCTGGTCGCCGGCCATCACGCGCTGCCCGACGCTGACCAGCGTCGTGTTGACATGGCCGTAGAGCGTCACGGTGCCGTCGGCGTGGCGGAGCTTGACCAGCGCCCCGTAGCCGGCGGCGGGCCCCGCGTCGATGACGACGCCGTCGGACACCGCGTAGATCGGTGTCCCGATCGAGTTGGCCAGGTCGATGCCGGCGTGCAGCACGCCCCAGCGGTAGCCGAAGTTGGACGTGAAGATGCCCTTTGTCGGCATCACATAGAGCGGTTGCTGCAGCCGCGCCTCACGCTGGGCGCGATCGTTGGCGAACGCGACGCCCTTGGCGAGCTCCTGGTTGTGCACGGCGGCGGTCGCCGCCGGCTCGAGCGCGACCACCTGCGCGCCGCGGATCGTGTTGCTGCCCGACCCGCCGGTGAGCGCCGACGCGTTCGCGGTCAGCACGGCCTCGGTCCTGGGGGTGTCGGCGTGGCTGGTGGCGGTGTGGGCCGCCGCGGCGGCCGCGCCGGCGGCCATCGCCGAGATCATCAGGCGGCCCCTGGCCGCGCTGGTCGGTTGCTTGCGATGCTGCCCGCCGCGGCGCGCCGCGCCGACGACATCGGTGGCGTGCGGGCGAGCCGAAGGCCGCTCGGGCCCGACGACCACCCGCGGGAGCACCTCGGTCACCGGCGCGGCCAGCCACAGCGGGGCCGGATCGTCGGCCTCGTTCAGGTCGTCGAGTTCTGGAGCCAGCAGCACCTGCGCGGCGTTGTCGAACGTGGAGTCGTTGCTGTAGTCGAGGTCGCCGAGATCGCGGGCGTCGTCGCGCCAATCCAGGTCATCGAAGTCGAAGCCATCCAGCGGGAGGATTTCGGTGACTTCGTTGCGATGGGGCTCGGTTCCCCGGCCGCCCGCCGCGCGGCCAACCCTCACCACGCCTGCCGTTTCGGCAGTTGAAGGAGCTAAACGGTGCTGGGACAAGCTGAAATGTCCTCGTATCGTGACCATAACGTTATCTGGACCCTAGGAAGGTATCCGCTAACTCGCGGCACTGGCAACCTCGTCGCGCAATCCGGCCGAAATTGTGATTTGGGTCACGACGCCGGTGGGCGGGGGTGTCGTGAGCTGTGCCACATCGCCGGACGCGCCCGTAAGGGCGGGTTGGCCAGTGGATACAGTTCGTCCGTGCGAGTTGCCGAACGCGGCACCGCCCATCAAGAGGCCTAGCAGTTGAGTCGAGCGAAGACAGAGAGTCCATGGACCTTTTCGAGTATCAAGCAAAAGAATTGTTCGCCAAGCACAACGTACCGACTACGCCGGGGCGCGTGACCGACACCGCCGAGGGCGCTCGGGAAATCGCCGCCGAAATCGGTCGCCCGGTCATGGTCAAGGCGCAGGTGAAGGTCGGCGGCCGCGGCAAGGCGGGTGGGGTCAAGTACGCGGCGACACCGGAAGACGCCTACGAACACGCCAAAAACATCCTCGGCCTCGACATCAAGGGTCACATCGTCAAGAAGCTGCTGGTCGCCGAGGCCAGCGACATCTCCGAGGAGTACTACATCTCCTTCCTGCTGGACCGCGCCAACCGCACCTACCTGGCCATGTGCTCGGTTGAGGGCGGGATGGAAATCGAAGAGGTGGCCGCCACCAAGCCCGAGCGGCTGGCCAAGGTTCCGGTGAATGCCGTCACCGGTGTCGACCTGGCGACCGCGCGCTCGATCGCCGAGCAAGGCCACCTGCCCGCCGAGGTGCTCGACGCCGCGGCGGTGACCATCAACAAGCTGTGGGAGCTGTTCGTCGCCGAGGACGCCACCCTGGTCGAGGTCAACCCGTTGGTGCGCGACCCCAAGGACCAAATCCTGGCGCTGGACGGCAAGATCACGCTGGACGCCAACGCCGACTTCCGCCACCCGGAGCACGCCGAGTTCGAGGACCGCGCGTCCACCGACCCGCTGGAACTCAAGGCCAAAGAGCACGACCTCAACTACGTCAAGCTGGATGGCGCAGTAGGCATCATCGGTAACGGTGCGGGCCTGGTGATGTCCACGCTCGACGTCGTCGCGTATGCCGGGGAGAAGCACGGCGGCGTCAAGCCGGCCAACTTCCTGGACATCGGCGGCGGCGCGTCGGCCGAGGTCATGGCCGCGGGGCTGGACGTCATCCTGAACGACAAGCAGGTCAAGAGCGTGTTCGTGAACGTGTTCGGGGGTATCACCTCGTGCGACGCCGTTGCCAACGGAATCGTGACCGCCCTGAACATGCTCGGTGACGAGGCCAACAAGCCGCTCGTGGTGCGGCTCGACGGCAACAACGTCGACGAAGGACGCCGCATCCTGGCCCAAGCCAACCACCCGCTGGTGATCCAGGCCGAGACCATGGACGCCGGTGCCGACAAAGCCGCCGAGCTGGCGAACAAGTAAGGGAGCCAACGAATGTCGATCTTCCTGAACAAGGACTCGAAGGTCATCGTCCAGGGCATCACCGGCGGCGAGGGCACCAAGCACACCGCGCTGATGCTGAAAGCCGGCACGCAGGTGGTGGGCGGGGTGAACGCCCGCAAGGCGGGCACCACCGTCTCGCACGTCGACCCAGTCGGCAAGGACGTCGAGCTGCCGGTGTTCGGCAGCGTCGCGGAGGCGATGAAGGAGACCGGCGCCAACGTGTCGGTCGGCTTCGTGCCGCCGAAGTTCGCCAAGGACGCCATGATCGAGGCCATCGATGCCGAGATCCCGCTGCTGGTGGTCATCACCGAGGGAGTCCCGGTGCAGGACACCGCATATGCGTGGGCGTACAACCTGGACAAGGGCCACAAGACGCGCATCATCGGGCCGAACTGCCCCGGCATCATCACCCCGGGTGAGGCGTTGGCCGGCATCACGCCCGCCAACATCAGCGGCCCCGGGCCCGTCGGCCTGGTGTCCAAGTCCGGCACGCTGACCTACCAGATGATGTACGAGCTGCGCGATTTCGGGTTCTCCACGTCGATCGGCATCGGCGGTGACCCGGTGATCGGCACCACCCACATCGACGCCATCGAGGCCTTCGAGAAGGATCCCGACACCAAGGTCATCGTGATGATCGGCGAGATCGGCGGCGATGCCGAGGAGCGTGCGGCCGACTACATCAAGGCCAACGTGAGCAAGCCGGTCGTCGGCTATGTCGCGGGATTCACTGCGCCGGAAGGCAAGACGATGGGCCACGCCGGCGCCATCGTGTCCGGTTCGTCGGGCACCGCGGCCGCCAAGAAGGAAGCCCTGGAGGCGGCCGGCGTCAAGGTGGGCAAGACCCCGTCGGAGACCGCCGCCCTGGCCCGGGAGATCCTGCAAAGCCTGTAGGGGCTGTGGCGATCGGGAGCGCGGCGTCGCCGGGCGAGGCGGGTCGCCACCGTCGAGGCTGCGAGGGCCCCGGATTTGGCCGGGGCCCTGTCCCAGGTAGATAGTGGTTCTATGAATCTCGACCCGAACACGCCGGTCATCGTCGGTGTGGGGCAGTTCACCGAGCGCATCGAGGACTCCGGCTACCGCGGGATGTCCTCGGTGGAACTGGCCACCGCGGCGGCGCGGGCCGCACTGCATGACTGTGGGGCCGACGCCACCTCCGTCGCCGCGTCCATCGACACCGTCGCCGCGATCCGGCAGTTCGAACTCTCCGGGCGCACACCCGCGCCGATGGGCAAGTCCAACAACTACCCGCGTTCGGTGGCCCAGCGCATCGGTGCTGCACCAGCCCGCGCGCTTCTCGAACCCATCGGCGGCCAGGGCCCACAGCATCTGGTCACTGAGTTCGCCGGCGTCATCGCCTCGGGTGCGGCCGAGGTCGTGATGATCTTCGGCTCCGAGAACACTTCCAGCATCCGGTATTTCGCCGACCGGGAGAAGCCGGACCATTCCGACACGGTCGAGGGCTCCCTCGAAGACCGGGGCTTCGGCTACGAGGGCCTGTTCGACGACTACACCGTCGCGCATGGCTTGGTCGGTGCGCCGGCCCAGTACGGGCTGCTGGAGAACGCGCGCCGTGCCCGACTGGGCTTGAGCGTCTCGGACTACCGGCGCCAGATGGGTGAGTTGTTCGCTCCGTTCACCAAGGTGGCGGCGAAGAACCCGTTCGCATCCTCCCCGGTGGAGCGCACCGACGACGAGCTCATCACCGTCACCGCGTCCAACCGGATGATCTGTGATCCGTACCCGAGGCTGCTGGTGGCCCGTGACCAGGTCAATCAAGGTGCGGCCGCGCTGCTGATGTCGGTGGCCGCGGCCCGCAGGCTCGGCGTGCCCGAGGAGCGCTGGGTGTTCTTGCACGGCCACGCCGACATGGTGGATCAGCCGCTGCTCGACCGCCTCGACTTGACGCACAACTCGGCTTCGGTGCTGGCGGTCCGGGAAGCACTCGCCGGCGCCGCCGTCGGCATCGATGACATCTCGACCTTCGACCTCTACAGCTGCTTCCCGGTGCCGGTGTTCAACTTCTGCGACGGGACGGGCCTGGCCACCGACGACCCGCGCGGGCTGACGCTCACCGGGGGCCTGCCGTACTTCGGCGGGCCGGGCAACAACTACTCACTGCACGGCATCGCCGAAACGGTCAGCGAAATGCGCGACCGGCCAGGCCAATTCGGCCTGGTCGCCGCCAACGGCGGGATCATGAGCAAGTACTCGGTCGGGGTGTACTCGACCACCCCGGTGAACTGGAAGCCCGACAACAGCGCCGCGCTGCGTGCCGAGGTCGCCGCCCGTCCCAAGATGCCGGTGACCGTCAAGGCCGACGGTCCGGCAACCATCGAGACCTACACCGTCCGCTACGACTGGCCGGTACACACCGGCCTCATCGTCGGCCGTCTCGACGGCGACGGCAGCCGCTTCCTGGCACTGAGCGAGGACCCCGATCTGGTCGGGCTGCTCAGCAACGGCGAGCCGCTAGGGGCTTCGATCGTGGTGCGGTCGACGGAGAAGGACAACCGGGCCGCGCTGGCCTGAGGCCTGGCCCATCCACGACACGTAAATCACGCACACGACACGCCGCAAACCGTCGCCGTGGTTTACGTCTCGCGGATGTGAAGCGGCAGCTAGACGGCCGGCCTAGTGCTCTTCTACTTGCGTCTCGTCGTTGCCGCTCTCGTCTCTTTCGTCGTCGTACGTCGTTGCGCCGCACTGGTTTATCGTTGCCATCAACCCATGTTGGAACGTTCTTCCACGGCGGACGCCTCTGGCATCAAGGCTGTCAGGTGGCCGCGAATCCGGGAATGGCTCCGTCTGGGGGCTGGCCGTCACCCAGCTAGGGGGGACCGACAACGACCCGAGCACGCCCGCTTTGCCCACGTCGGCACACACCAGCCGACCATCAGTCAGGGCGTCCAGCCAGGGCCGGGGATTGACGTGTCGCAACGCTTCGGGGACGTCCCCCGTCATCCGAGGTCAGCAGCAGCCAGGTCAACACCGGACAGGCTACGAGCCCATTCCGCGAGCCCTTCCGCATTGAGCTGAGGTTGAATCCCGGAGGTTCCCGCCAGCCCCGGCGAGCTGCTCAGCCCGCCTGCCGCCGATGCCACCCCCAATCCGCCAGACGAGCTGGGGGTAACGGGCGCGGGGAGGGTGTAGAAGATGGTGCCGGACATGTTGGTGATCGTGGTGTCGGCGATGGCGGTCGCGGTGGCGGTGTTTGTGGTTGTTGTCACGGTCGCTCCCATCCCTCCACCACTGGTGAAGGTGGCGGAGCCGCCTTGGAGCGAGACGACGACCGAGGTCACTCCGTTTTGGGTGAGGGTGGCGGGGCCGGAGACCACAACGCCGCCGGGGGTGAACACACCGTTCACGTAGCAGGGGATGATCGTTTTTACAGAGCTGGCGGCGTTGACCATGACGGTGCCGGGATTTGCGATGGTGGAGCCGTTGCCGGTGACGGTGATTGTTCCGCTGGTGATCTTCAGGGTAGTGCTGCTCCCGAGGTTGATAGTGGTGCCGGACGGGACGGTGACGGTTTGGCCTGGCGGGAGGGGCGGGTCGGCGCCGGCGTTGGTCGAGCTCAGCTGCTGGGAGGCGTTGGTTGAGGCCATCTGCACCACTGATTGCGTGCGGGCGCCGGTGGCGTTGCCGGCGGACTGGGCCACCGCGCGGGCCTGGTCAGCCTGCCCGGCAGGGTTGGTGGTGTGCGGGGGCTCGTTAAGCGGCGTCAGGGTGCTCGCGGGCGCCGAAGCAGCGGCGTAGCCGTACATCGCGGCGGCGTCTTGGGTCCACATCTCCATGTACTGGGCCTCGGTGGCCGCGATCGCCGGGGTGTTCTGGCCGAGGAAATTGGTTGCGATCAAGGCCATCAACTGCGCTCGGTTGGCCGCAATCACCGGCGGGGGCACGGTCATCGCAAACGCCGCTTCGTAGGCCGCCGCCGCCGTGTAGGCCTGGGCGGCGGTCTGCCCGGCCTGAGCGCCGGTAAGAGATAGCCACTCCACATAGGGTGTGGCCGCGGCCGTCATCAGCATTGACGACGGACCCGACCACGCTTGCCCGGTCAACCCCGCGACCACCGACGAGTAGTCGCTGGCTGTGGACTCCAACTCGGCGGCCAGGGCGTCCCAGCCCGCCGCGGCTTCCAGCATTGGACCGGCTCCGGGGCCGGCATACATCAGACCGGAATTGACCTCTGGCGGCAGCGATGCGAAGTCCATAGCCTTTTTCCCTATTCAGATTCGTAATCGTCGAACTGATCTCGACAGCGCCTCAAACCACATAGCTATGTTCTGAAATCGTGTAATTACGTATATAGGGTCTAAAGTCCTATAGGCGCGTTGCCGCGCTGCCTACTCAGTGAAAACGTCTGGGACGTGCCATCTTTCGGCTATCGCAACCGCTGGTTCATACAAAGTTCCGCGACACATAAACCACGTGAACGACACGCCGGTGCCGGTCGCCGTGGTTTATGTCTGGCGGATACGAAGGGCTGTCAGACGAGGGCCGCCAGCTTGCCGGCCAGCCGCTCCACATAAGCGGCGACCTCGTCGTCGGGCTTGTCCGGCAGGCCGAACAGCACCTCGGTCACGCCGAGCTCGGCCCACTTGGCGAGCTTCTCGGGCACCGGCTTGAAGTCCAGGGCGACGATCTGCGGGGCACCGTCGCGGCCGGCGGCCGCCCAGGTGTCCTGCAGCAACTTCACCGGCTCGTCGATGTCGAAGTCGCGGGGCGTGGTGATCCAGCCGTCGGCGCTGCGGGCGATCCACTTGAAGTTCTTCTCGTTTCCGGCTGCGCCGACCAGCACCGGAATGTGCGGCTGAACGGGTTTGGGCCACGCCCAGCTGGGCCCGAACTTGACGAACTCGCCGTCGTAGGCGGCTTCCTCCTCGGTCCACAGCTCGCGCATGGCTTCGATGTATTCGCGCAGCATGGTGCGGCGGCGGGCGGGCGGCACGCCGTGGTCGGCGAGCTCATCGGTGTTCCAGCCGAATCCGACGCCGAGGCTGACGCGCCCGCCGGACAGATGGTCGAGGGTCGCAATGCTTTTCGCCAGCGTGATCGGGTCGTGCTCGACGGGCAGCGCCACCGCGGTGGACAGCCGGACCCGCGACGTGACGGCGCAGGCCGCCCCCAGGCTTACCCATGGGTCTAGCGTCCGCATATAGCGGTCGTCGGGCAGCGACGCGTCGCCGGTCGTCGGGTGCGCCGCCTCGCGCTTGATCGGGATGTGGGTGTGTTCCGGCACGTAAAAGGTCGTGAAGCCGTGTTCGTCGGCAAGTTTCGCGGCCGACGCCGGAGAGATGCCGCGGTCGCTGGTAAAAAGCACAAGCCCGTAATCCATGGGGTGAATTAGAACGTGTTCTACCTCCGCTGGGCAAGCTCCCGTCGCGGCGGCACGGATCGGCGGCGCTCCGGTGTCCGTGCCGGTCGCCACGGCACCGGCATCGCGAAGTGCGCTAGCGTGGTTGATCGATCGCGTCGCAACGCAAGCGCCGGGCACGGCGGTTATGGAACGGCGCGCCCGCAAGCACAGGGTCGCGACGCAACTGTGGCGCCCGCAAAGGCACTTCAAAGGCACTGGAAGCAACAGGAGGAGCCATGACCTACTCGCCCGGCAGCCCCGGATACCCGACCGCGCCGCCTGGCGGCTCCTACGCAGGCAGCACACCGTCGTTCACCAAGGACGATGACGGCGCCAGCAAGCTCCCGCTCTACCTGAACATCGCGGTGATCGTCCTCGGACTCGCGGTGTACCTGCTGAACTTCGGGCCGACCTTCACGATTGGCGCCGACCTCGGCCCGGGCGTCGGCGGCCGCGCCGGTGACGCGGGCACGGCCGTCATCGTCGCGGTGCTGGCGGCGCTGCTCGCGGGCCTGAGCCTGGTGCCCAAGGCCAAGAGCTACGCGGGAATCGTCGCGGTCATCGCGGTCCTGGGTGGCTTGCTCGCCATCACCGAGACCATCAACCTGCCCGCCGGCGTCTCGGTCGGCTGGGCGATGTGGCCTCTGGTGGCCTGCGCCGTGCTCCAGGCGATCGCCGCCGTCGTCGTCGTTCTCTTGGAAGCGGGTGTCATCACGGCGCCGACGCCGCGGCCGAAATACGACCCGTACGCCCAGTACGGTCAGTACGGCCAATACGGGCAGTACGGCCAGCAGCCCTACTACGGCCAGCAGCAATCGCCGCAGCACCCCGGGTACGGGTCGCAGTACGGCGGATACGGGGCCGGCCAGGGCCCGACCCAAACCGCGGTTCCGACCGGCGGTTTCGGCGCCCAGCCCGCGCCGCAGTCCGGGCCTCAGCAGGCCGCGCAGCAAGGTCCGTCCACGCCGCCCACCGGCTTCCCGAGCTTCAGCCCGCCCCCTGCGGCCGGTGCCGGCTCCGAGGGCTCGTCGTCCAACTACTCCAACCAGGCCGGGGGCCAGCAGCCCTACGGCCAGGAGCAGCAGTCGCCTTCGTCGCAGTCTGGCCCAGCGCCGTCCTAACGGCGCGCCTGCGCGCCTAGTCGGGGACGTGCGCCAAGAGTGACACGGGTGGAAAACGGCCGGCCAGCGGGCGCCCGCCAGGCGCGTGACCTAGTCCGAGTTGCGTTCGGACCGGCGGTGGTGGCCCTGGTCATCATCGCCGCGGTCACGTTGCTGCAGTTGTTGATCGCCAACAGCGACATGACCGGGGCGCTGGGCGCGATCGCCAGCATGTGGCTCGGCGTGCACCAGGTGCCGATTTCCATCGGCGGCCGCGAATTGGGCGTCATGCCGCTACTGCCGGTGCTGCTGATGATCTGGGCCACGGCGCGCAGCACGGCGCGGGCCATCTCCCCGTATTCCTCGTGGCTGGTGGTCCGCTGGGTCGTCGCGTCCGCGCTGGGCGGCCCCCTGCTGATCGCGGCGATCGCCCTGGCCGTCATCCACGACGCGTCGTCGGTGATCACCGAGCTGCAGACGCCCAGCGCCCTGCGCGCGTTCGCCAGCGTTCTGGTCGTGCATGCCGTCGGCGCCGCGATCGGCGTGTGGTCCCGGGTGGGACGACGGGCGCTGGCGGCGTCGTCGCTGCCGCCGTGGCTGGGCGACGCCCTGCGGGCCGCGTCCGCGGGTGTGCTGGCGTTGCTCGGGCTGTCCGGCATGGTCACGGCGGCCTCGCTGGTGGTGCATTGGGCGACCATGCAAGACCTCTACGGGATCACCGATTCGATCTTCGGGCAGTTCAGCCTCACGGTGCTGTCGATCTTGTACGCACCCAACGTCATCGTCGGCACCTCGGCGATGGCCGTCGGGTCCAGCGCCCACCTCGGATTCGCGACGTTCAGTTCGTTCACCGTGTTCGGCGGCGACATCCCGGCGCTGCCGATCCTGGCCGCCGCCCCCCGGCCGCCGCTCGGGCCGGTATGGGTCGCGCTGCTGATCATCGGGGCGTCGTCCGGGGTGGCGGTCGGGCAACAGTGCGCTCGGCGCGCGCTGCCGCTGATCCCGGCGATGGCCAAGCTGCTGATCGCCTCGGCCGCGGGGGCGTTGGCGATGTCCTTGCTCGCCTACGGCGGCAGCGGCCGGCTGGGAAACTTCGGCGATGTCGGCGTCGACCAGGGCGCCCTGCTGGCCGGGGTGTTCTTCTGGTTCTCGGTCGTGGGCGGGATCACGCTGTTCATGACCGGCGGCGTCCGGGCGCGGCCCCGACGGCCCAAGCCCAAGCCCGCGCCCGCCGCGGCCGCGCCCGCGGACTTTGCGGAGATCTTCGACGAGCCGGACGGCGAGCCGATCGACGAGCCCCCGGCCGATTTCGCCGATCCCGACGAGGTCGCCGCTGACGACGCGCCCGTCAGCGACGACGACGCGGCGATCACCGGCGACGAGGTCGCGGCGCCCCCCGGCGACGCGGAGCCGACCGCGACCGACCGCGACCACGACGAGTACCCCCACTAGGCTTTCTCCCTGTGCCCGAATCGCTCCATGTGCCCCCGAGCGCGCCGGCGCGGGTGGTGGTGCTGGCGTCGGGCACCGGGTCGCTGCTGAGCTCCCTGCTCGACGCCGCGGCCGGCGAGTACCCGGCCCGGGTGGTGGCGGTGGGCGCCGATCGCGACTGCCCGGCCCTCGAGATCGCCGCTGGGGCCGCACTGCCGACCTTCACCGCCCGCCTCGGCGACTACCCCGACCGCGCCGCCTGGGACGCGGCCATCACCGAGACCACGGCGGCCAACTCGCCCGACCTGGTGGTGTCGGCGGGGTTCATGAAAATACTTGGGCCGCAATTTCTTTCCCGATTCTACGGGCGGATCGTCAACACGCATCCGGCGCTGCTGCCGGCGTTCCCCGGGGCGCACGGGGTCGCCGACGCGTTGGCCTACGGCGTCAAGGTCACAGGCTGTACGGTGCACCTGGTGGACGCCGGGACGGACACCGGGCCGATCCTGGCCCAGCAGGCCGTGCCGGTGCTCGACGGCGACAGCGTCGAGACCCTGCACGAACGCATCAAGGTCACCGAGCGGAAGCTCCTGGTGGACGTGGTGGCCGGGATCGCGACCGGCGGCCTGACCCTGGTCGGGAGAACAGCGACGATCGGACGAAAGGCGAGCAACCGATGAGCACCGACGACTGGCCGGAAACGGCGAAAAGGCCGATCCGCCGCGCGTTGATCAGCGTCTACGACAAGACCGGCCTGGTCGAACTCGCCCAAGGGCTGGCGGACGCGGGCGTCGAGATCGTGTCGACCGGGTCGACGGCGAAGACCATAGCCGACAAAGCGATTCCGGTCACCCGGGTGGAGGAGCTGACCGGCTTCCCCGAGGTGCTCGACGGCCGGGTCAAGACGCTGCACCCGCGGGTGCACGCCGGGCTGCTCGCGGATCTTCGCAAGGCCGAGCACGCCGCGGCGCTCGAGGAACTCGGGATCGCCGCCTTCGAACTCGTCGTCGTCAACCTCTACCCGTTCAGCGAGACCGTGGACTCGGGCGCCAGCCTCGACGAGTGCGTCGAGCAGATCGACATCGGCGGGCCGTCGATGGTCCGCGCAGCCGCGAAGAACCATCCAAGCGTGGCGGTGATCACCGACCCGCGCGGCTACGACGGCGTGCTCGCCGCGGTGCGGCACGGCGGCTTCACCCTCGCCGAGCGCAAGAAGCTGGCCGCGCTGGCGTTTCAGCACACCGCGGAATACGACATCGCCGTCGCGGGCTGGATGGAGTCGACGCTGGCGCCGGAGCACCCGCCGACCGCGTTCCCCAAGTGGCTGGGGCGCAGCTGGACCCGCACGGCGATGCTGCGCTACGGCGAGAACCCGCACCAGCAGGCGGCGCTCTACAGCGACCCGGCCGCATGGCCGGGACTGGCGCAAGCCGAGCAGCTGCACGGAAAAGAGATGTCGTACAACAACTTCACCGACGCCGACGCGGCATGGCGGGCCGCCTTCGACCACGAAGAGACCTGCGTCGCGATCATCAAGCACGCCAACCCGTGTGGGATCGCCATCTCGTCCGAATCGGTGGCCGACGCGCACCGCAAGGCCCACGAATGCGATCCGCTGAGCGCCTTCGGCGGCGTCATCGCGGCCAATACCGAGGTCAGCCTCGAGATGGCCGAGTACGTGAGCACCATCTTCACCGAGGTCATCATCGCGCCCGCCTACGCGCCGGAGGCTTTGGAGGCGCTGACGCGCAAGAAGAACATCCGGGTGCTGCTGGCCTCCGAGCCGCTGACCGGCGGCACCGAGCTGCGGCCGATCAGCGGTGGGCTGCTGGTGCAGCAGCGCGACGAGCTCGACGCGCACGGCGACAACCCGGCGAACTGGACCTTGGCTACGGGGTCCCCGGCCGATCCGGCGACGCTGACCGACCTGGTCTTCGCGTGGCGGGCGTGCCGCGCGGTGAAGTCGAACGCCATCGTGATCGCCGGCGGCGGGGCCACCATCGGCGTCGGCATGGGACAGGTGAACCGGGTGGACGCCGCCCGGCTGGCCGTTGAAAGAGGGAATGCGCGCGGCGGCGATCGGGTCAGAGCTGTCGGCGGCGCAGTGGCCGCATCCGACGCGTTCTTCCCGTTCCCTGACGGGCTCGAGACGCTGACGGCCGCCGGCGTGAAGGCGATCGTGCACCCCGGCGGGTCGGTGCGCGACGACGAGGTGACCGCGGCGGCGGCCAACGCCGGCATCACGCTGTATCTGACCGGGGCCCGTCACTTCGCGCACTGAACGTTCGGCGCGTGCGGCGATTGGCCAACGCGTAGCGTGGAGTGGTGCCATCACCCAGCAATCTGCCCCGAACCGTCGGCGAGCTGCGTGCCGCCGGCCACCGTGAGCGGGGAGTCAAACAGGAAATCCGGGAAAATCTGCTGACCGCGCTGGCGGAGGGCGACGAGGTTTGGCCCGGGATCCTGGGTTTCGACGACACCGTCCTGCCCCAGCTGGAGCGGGCGCTCATCGCCGGACACGACTTCGTCCTGCTCGGCGAGCGGGGCCAGGGCAAGACGCGGCTCCTGCGGGCGCTGGTCGGGCTGCTCGACGAGTGGACGCCGGTGATCGCCGGGGCGGAATTGGGCGAGCACCCCTACTCACCGATCACACCGGAGTCCATCCGCAAGGCCGCCACCCTGGGCGACGACCTGCCGGTGGAGTGGAAGCACCGCAGCGAGCGCTACACCGAGAAGCTGGCCACGCCGGACACCAGCGTCGCGGACCTGGTCGGCGACATCGACCCGATCAAGGTCGCCGAAGGCCGCAGCCTGGGAGACCCCGAGACCATCGCCTACGGCCTGATCCCGCGCGCGCACCGCGGCATCGTCGCGGTCAACGAGCTTCCCGACCTCGCCGAGCGCATCCAGGTGTCGATGCTCAACGTGATGGAGGAGCGCGACATCCAGGTGCGCGGGTACACGCTGCGCCTGCCGCTCGACGTGTTGGTGGTGGCCAGCGCCAACCCCGAGGACTACACGAACCGCGGTCGCATCATCACCCCGCTCAAAGACCGGTTCGGCGCGGAGATCCGCACCCACTACCCGCTGGAGCTCGACGCGGAGGTGGGCGTGATCGTGCAGGAGGCGCACCTGTCCGCGCTGGTGCCCGACTACCTGATGCAGGTGATCGCCCGGTTCGCCCGGTATCTGCGGGAGTCCAGTTCGGTCGACCAGCGCTCCGGGGTGTCGGCGCGGTTCGCGATCGCCGCGGCCGAAACGGTAGCGGCCGCCGCCCGGCACCGCGGCGCGGTGCTCGGGGAGACCGACCCGGTGGCCCGGGTGGTCGACCTCGGCACGGTGATCGACGTCCTGCGCGGCAAGCTGGAATTCGAGTCCGGTGAGGAGGGCCGCGAGCAAGCCGTGCTGGAGCACCTGCTGCGCCGGGCCACGGCCGACACCGCGTCGCGGGTGCTCGGCGGCATCGACGTGGGGTCGCTGGTGTCCGCGGTCGAGGGCGGTTCGGCGGTCACGACGGGCGAGCGGGTGTCGGCCAAGGATGTGCTGGCCGCGGTTCCGGCCCTGCCCGTGGTGGACAAGATCGCGGCCAAGGTCAACGCCCAGTCCGAGGGCGAGCGCGCCGCCGCGCTGGAGCTCGCGCTGGAGGCCCTGTATCTGGCCAAGCGGATCGACAAGGTGTCCGGGGAGGGCCAAACGGTCTATGGCTGAACCCTTTAAGGGGCACCGCCTACGGTACTCGGCGTACACCGGCGGGCCGGACCCGCTGGCCCCGCCGGTGGACCTGCGCGAGGCCCTCGAGCAGATCGGGCAGGACGTCATGGCCGGCACCTCACCGCGCCGCGCGCTGTCCGAGCTGCTGCGCCGCGGCACCAAGAACATGCCCGGCGCCGACCGGCTGGCGGCCGAGGCGAACCGACGCCGACGGGAATTGTTGCGCCGCAACAACTTGGACGGCACCCTGCAGGAGATCAAGAAGCTGCTCGACGAGGCGGTGCTGGCCGAACGCAAAGAACTGGCCCGCGCGCTCGACGACGACGCCCGCTTCGGCGAACTCCAGCTCGACGCCCTGCCGGCATCGCCGGCCAAGGCCGTTCAGGAGCTCTCCGACTACAACTGGCGCAGCAACGAGGCGCGTGAGAAGTACGACCAGATCAAGGATCTCCTCGGCCGCGAGATGCTCGACCAGCGCTTCGCCGGAATGAAGGAGGCCCTGCAGGGCGCCACCGACGAGGACCGCCAGCGCGTCAACGACATGCTGAACGACCTCAACGATCTGCTGGACAAGCATTCCCGCGGTGAGGACACCCAGCAGGACTTCCAGGATTTCATGAGTAAGCACGGCGAGTTCTTCCCGGAGAACCCGCGCAACGTCGACGAGCTGCTGGACTCGCTGGCCAAGCGCGCCGCGGCCGCGCAACGCTTCCGCAACAGCCTGAGCCCCGACCAGCGGGCGGAGCTGGATGCGTTGGCGCAGCAGGCATTCGGGTCGCCCGCGCTGATGCAGGCGCTGAACCGGCTCGACGCGCATCTGCAGGCCGCCCGGCCGGGGGAGGACTGGACCGGGTCCGAGCAGTTCTCCGGCGACAACCCGTTCGGCATGGGCGAGGGCACGCAGGCGCTGGCCGACGTCGCCGAGCTCGAGCAGCTGGCCGAACAACTCTCGCAAAGCTACCCGGGCGCCACCATGGACGACGTCGATCTCGACGCGCTGGCCCGCCAGCTCGGTGACCAGGCCGCCGTCGACGCGCGCACGCTCGCCGAATTGGAACGGGCGCTGGTCAATCAGGGATTCCTGGACCGGGGTTCCGACGGCCAGTGGCGGCTCTCCCCGAAGGCCATGCGCAGGCTGGGCGAGACGGCCCTGCGCGATGTGGCGCAACAGCTTTCCGGTCGGCGCGGCGAGCGCGACCATCGGCGCGCGGGAGCGGCCGGCGAACTCACCGGCGCCACCCGGCCGTGGCAGTTCGGTGACACCGAGCCGTGGAACATCTCCCGAACGCTGACCAACGCGGTGCTGCGGCAGGCGGGAACGGCCACCCTGGACGGCGGTACCGGATCGCTGAAGATCGCCGTGGACGACGTCGAGGTCTCCGAGACCGAGACGCGCACCCAGGCCGCGGTCGCCCTGCTGGTGGACACGTCGTTCTCCATGGTGATGGAGAATCGCTGGCTGCCGATGAAGCAGACCGCGCTGGCGCTCAATCACCTGGTGTGCACGCGATTTCGTTCCGACGCCTTGCAGATCATCGCGTTCGGCCGGTACGCCCGGACGGTGACCGCCGCCGAGCTCACCGGCCTGGAGGGCGTCTACGAGCAGGGCACCAACCTTCATCACGCGCTGGCCTTGGCCGGCCGGCACCTCCGGCGGCACCCCAACGCGCAGCCCGTCGTCCTGGTGGTGACCGACGGTGAGCCCACCGCCCACCTGGAGGACTTCGACGGTGACGGCACCACCGTGTTTTTCGATTACCCGCCGCACCCGCGGACCATCGCCCATACCGTGCGCGGCTTCGACGACATGGCCCGCCTGGGCGCGCAGATCACCATCTTCCGGCTGGGCAGCGACCCCGGCCTGGCCCGGTTCATCGACCAGGTCGCCCGGCGCGTCGAGGGACGCGTCGTGGTGCCCGACCTCGACGGCCTGGGCGCGGCCGTGGTGGGCGACTACCTGCGGTCGCGCCGCCGCTAGCCCGCGCGGGTTGCGGCTAGCCGGCATGCGCTCACTGGCGGTGGCCCGCAGCGTCAATGGACGCCAGCGGCGAAGACACGCACGTCCGGCCTCGGCCAGGCTGGGGTACCGGGTGCGCCCTGGTACCGGGATGCTCGTCGCCGCCGATAGGACCGTGGCCGACCGGGTATAGGACTTCACGAAGGAGGAGATGCATGAGCAAGGTTCCAACGATCGAACTCAACAATGGTGCCGGCATTCCGCAGCTTGGTTTCGGCGTGTTCCAGATCAAGCCCGACCAGACCGCGGCGGCGGTCAAGACAGCGCTCGAGATCGGCTACCGGCACATCGACACCGCCGAGATGTATGGCAACGAATCCGAAGTCGGTCAAGGCATCCGGGACGCGGGTCTCGATCGCGGCGACGTGTTCATCACCAGCAAGCTGAACAACGGGTTCCACAAACCCGACGACGCGCGCCGCGCCTTCGACGGAACGCTCAAGGCCCTCGGGTCCGACTACGTGGACCTGTTCCTCATCCACTGGCCGCTGCCCACGCTCTATGACGGCGACTTCGTCTCGACCTGGAAAGTGTTGGAAGAGTTCGCCCGCGACGGGCGCGCCCGCAGCATCGGCGTCTCGAATTTCCAAGTCCCGCACCTGGTTCGGCTCGCAAACGAAACCGACACCGTCCCGTCGGTCAATCAGATCGAGGTTCATCCCTACTTCGGTAACGAACAGGTCCGGGCGTACGGACGCGAACACGGCATCGTCACCGAGGCGTGGGCACCGATCGCGAAGGGCAACGTGCTCGACGATCCGGTGATCAACCGCGTCGCCGAGGCGCGGGGCAGGACGGCGGCGCAGGTGGTGTTGCGCTGGCACATTCAGCGCGGCGACATCGTCTTCCCCAAGTCGGTGACCCCGGAACGGGTTAAGGAGAACTTCGAGATCTTCGATTTCGAATTGGATCACTCCGACATGGACGCGATCTCAGCCCTGGACAAGGGTGAAGCGGGTCGGAACGGGCCCAACCCCGACAAGTTCGATTACGTGCCCGGCTGACGTTAGCCGCGGGGCCGGCGGGCCTTGCGAACGATGCCGACGGCGCCCCACAGCGAGAAGCCATGGATGTTCACCTTCGGTGCGCCGGGGGTGCCCTGCCCGAGGACGCTGCGGTCGAAGTTGCCCATGACGCCGCGGCCGTGGATCTCGACGTTGACTTCGGGCGGCAGCAAAATTTTCGTCGCACCCATGATCGACATCGCATGGATGTCGACTTCGGTCGAGGTGAAGTCGGCGTAGCGCAGATCCACCACGCCGTTGCCCCACAAGGCGAAGGTGGTCAGCTTCTTGGGCACGTTCCACCGGCCCCGCCGCTCGAAGCCGCTCAACAGAGCCAGCAGCAACGTTGACGGTGCGGGGTTGGGCTTGCCGCCGCGGCGCGGGCTGATGGGTGCGCCCGGCAGATCGGCCCGCAGCTGGTCCAGTTCCGCGTACGTGGTCGCGGCATACGCCCTGGTCAGACGGTCTTCGTAGTCCTTCATCTGCAGCCGGCCCTGCTCGGCCGCGTACGCCAGCAACTGCGCGAGCTGGATGCGATCAGTGTCGGCCGCGCGCGACGATTCGTCGCGCGTGTCGTTCGCATCGCGTTGCGCGGAGTTGCTCATCACCCACGAGCCTACGACGTCCGGCTATTGCCGCAAGAGGATTGGTCAAACTGCAACCTTGACCCGCGCCGGCCGGTTCGGGCGGCGGGGTTTGTTTGACACCTGGCTAACTCGTCCAGCTCGGGGCGCGCTTCTGCAGAAACGCCAGCATGCCCTCGCGGGCTTCGTCGGATACGAAGAGCCGGGCCGACTCTTCGGCGAGCCGTCCGGCGTCGCGGTCGAACCCTTCCAGCACCGCCGCCGTGGTCAGCGCCTTGGAGGCCGCCAGCCCCTGCGGCGAACCGCGGCCCACGTCGGCGAGCAGTCCGCCCACCGCGGCGTCGACGTCCTCGGCGGCCATCGTGATCAGTCCGATGTCCGCCGCCGTGGCGGCGTCGAACGTCTCGCCCGTCAGGTAGTAGCGCGCCGCGGCGCGTGGCGACAGCTTCGGCAGCAGCGTCAGCGAGATGATCGCCGGGGCGACGCCGATTCGGGCCTCGGTCAGAGCGAAGGTGCTGCGCGGCCCGGCGACGGCGATGTCGCAGGCACCGACGAGCCCGAACCCGCCCGCGCGGACATGCCCGTCGATGGCGGCGATGACCGGCAGCGGCGAGGAGACGATGGCCCTCATCACCGCGGTCATCTCGCGGGCCCGCGCGACGGCCATGTCGAAGGGGTCACCCGCGCCGGCCTCACTCAGGTCCGCCCCGGCGCAGAAGGTGTTGCCCGTATGCCCGAGTACGACCGCCCGCACCGCCGCGTCCGCCTGCGCGTCGCGCAGCCCCTGATGCAACTGCTCGACGAGCGCGGTCGAAAGCGCGTTGCGGTTGTGGGGCGAGTTGAGCGTCAGCCGCGCGAACGGGCCCCCGGTCTCGGTGGGACCGGCGTATTCGACCAGCGTTTCCATCAGTACGGCTTCAGTAGCTCCGAGGCAGACCCAGCGATGTCTGCGCCACGAAATTGAGCACCATCTCCCGGCTGACTGGGGCGATCCGCCCGAGCCTGGCCGAGGCGAGCATGGCGGCGACGCCGTACTCCTTGGTCAGCCCGTTGCCGCCCATCGACTGCACGGCCTGATCGACCGAGCGGGTAGCCGCCTCGGCCGCAGCGTATTTGGCCATGTTGGCGGCCTCGGCCGCGCCCGCGTCGTCGCCGCTGTCGTAGAGCGTGGCGGCCTTCTGCATCATCAGCTTGGCCAGTTGCACCTCGATGTGGCACTGGGCCAACGGGTGCGACAGCCCCTGGTGCGCGCCGATCGGCGTGCCCCACACCTGGCGGGTCTTGACGTAGTCGGCGGCCTTCTCGAGGGCGAACCGTCCCATCCCGACCGAGCTGGCGGCGCCAATGATCCGCTCGGGGTTCAGGCCGGCGAAGAGCTGCGCGATCGCGGCGTCCTCGGAACCGACCAGCGCGTCGGCCGGCAGCCGGACGTCGTCGAGGAAGACCTGGAACTGCCGCTCGGGACTGATCAGCTCCATTTCGATTGGCGTGTAGGTGAATCCGGGGGCGTCGGTGGGCACCACGAACAGCGCCGGCCGCAGCTTGCCGGTCTTGGCCTCTTCCGTGCGACCCACCACCAGCACGGCCTGTGCCTGGTCGATGCCCGAGATGTAGACCTTCTGGCCCTTGAGGATCCAGTCGCTGCCGTCGCGGCGGGCGGTGGTGGTGATCTTGTGGGAGTTGGAGCCTGCGTCGGGCTCGGTGATGGCGAAGGCCATCGTCAGGGTGCCGTCGGCGATGCCGGGGATCCAGCGCCTCTTCTGTTCTTCGGTGCCGAACTTGCTGATGATGGTGCCGTTGATCGCCGGGGATACCACCATCAGCAGCAGCGCGCTGCCCGCGGCGGCCATCTCCTCCATCACCAGCGACAGCTCGTACATGCCGGCACCGCCGCCGCCGTACTCCTCGGGCAGGTTGACTCCCAGGAAGCCGAGTTTGCCCGCCTCCGCCCATAATTCGTCGGTGTGCTCGTGCGCGCGGGCCTTCTTCAGGTAGTACTCGCTGCCGTAGTTGGCGGCCCACGCGGCCACCGACTTGCGCAGGGCCTGCCGTTCCTCGCTCTCGATGAAGCTGGTGTCGGTCATTACGAATCTCCTTCTGGTTGGGGCGCTTCCACTCTTGCCAGGACGGCGCCCACTTCGACCTGCTGACCGGTTTCGACGTTGAGCTCGGCGAGCAGGCCGTCGGAGGGGGCGGTGATGGTGTGCTCCATCTTCATCGCCTCCAGCCAGATCAGTGGCTGCCCGGCGGTGACGTTGTCGCCGATCTCGGCGCCGAGGCGGATCACGTTGCCGGGCATCGGCGCGACCAGCGAGCCCTGCTCGACGGCCGAACCGGGCTCGGGGAAACGTGGCAGCGCCACCAGGTGGACCGGCCCGCGCGCCGAGTCGACGTAGACGTTGTCGCTGTAGCGCGCGACGGCGAAGCCGCACGCCACCCCGGATCCGTCGGCGAGCACGACCTCGTCCGCCGTCGCCGAGACCAGCCGGACCGGCTCAGCAACGTTGGGGTCGGCCAGGAGCAATCCCGTTCTGGTGAAACGGTATTCGACCCGATGCTCCCCGCCGTCGGCGTCGCGGTAGGTTTTCACCTGATAGCCGGACGCCAGGTTGCGCCAGCCGCTGGGCAGCGATCCCAGGACCGGCGCGGTCGCGCGGTTGTGCGCGGCGTCGGCGAGCGCGGCGGCGATCGCGGACAGCCGGACGGTGGCGCCGTCGGCCAGCGGGGCCGACAGTTTCGTCAGGTCATGCGTGTCGAAAAACGCGGTGTCGGTGTCGCCGTCGAGGAACGCGGGGTGGCGCAGCACGTTGACCAGCAGCTCACGGTTGGTGCGCAGGCCGTGCAGCCGGGTGCGGGCCAGCGCGTCGGCGAGCACCAGCGCCGCCTGCCTGCGGGTCGGCGCGTACGAGATGACCTTGGCCAGCATTGGGTCGTAGTGAATCGATACCGTCGACCCGGCGCCGATGCCCGAGTCGAGGCGGATGCCCGTCCGGTGACCCAGCGTGCCGAATCGCGATCGGACCGCCGGCACCTCGAAGTTGTCCACCCGGCCGGCCTGCGGCTGCCAGCCCTGGGCGGGATCCTCCGCATAAAGCCGGGCCTCGATCGAATGCCCTTGCGCGGCCGGCGGTTCGGCGTCGAGCCGGTCGCCTGCGGCGACGGAGAGCTGCAGTTCCACCAGGTCGAGCCCGGTGGTTTCCTCGGTCACGGGGTGCTCGACCTGCAGGCGGGTATTCATCTCCAGGAAGTAGAACTCGCCGTCGTCATCGGCGAGGAACTCCACCGTGCCGGCGCCGGTGTAGCCGATCGCGCCGGCAGCCAGCCGCGCCGCGTCGAACAGCCTGGCCCGCATGCCCGGTATGCGCTCGACCAAGGGGGAAGGGGCCTCTTCGATGATCTTCTGGTGCCGGCGCTGGATGGAGCATTCCCGTTCGCCGACGGCCCAGACCGTGCCGTGGGTGTCGGCCATCACCTGCACCTCGATGTGGTGTCCGGTGGGCAGGTAGCGCTCGCAGAATACGGTCGGGTCGCCGAACGCGGACTGCGCCTCCCGGCGCGCGGCCTCCACTTCGCTTGCGAGAGCGGACAATTCGCGCACCACCCGCATGCCGCGGCCGCCGCCGCCGGCGGAGGCCTTGACCAGCACGGGCAGCTGTGCCTCGGTGACGGCGTCGGGGTCGAGTTCGTCGAGCACCGGAACCCCGGCGGCGGCCATCAGCTTCTTGGACTCGATCTTGGAGCCCATCGCGCGCACCGCGTCCACCGGCGGCCCGATCCAGGTCAGGCCCGCGCCCTGCACGGTGGCCGCGAAATCGGCGTTCTCCGAGAGGAACCCATACCCGGGATGTACCGCGTCGGCCCCTGCGGCGCGGGCGGCGGCGATGATCGCCTCGGCGTTCAGGTAGTCGTTGGCCTTCGGCAGCCGCACCCGCGCGTCCGCCTCGGCCACATGCGGCGCGGCGGCGTCCGGGTCGGTGTAGACGGCGACGGTCCCCAGGCCCAGCCGCCGGCAGGTGGCGAACACCCGTCGGGCGATCTCGCCGCGGTTGGCGACCAGCACTCGAGTAACCATGGGGCTCACATCCGGAAGACGCCGAAGTTCGACGTCCCCTTGATCGGGCCATTGGCGATGGCGGACAAACACATTCCCAGTACGGTGCGGGTGTCGCGTGGGTCGATCACCCCGTCGTCGTAGAGCATTCCGGACAACACCAGCGGCAGTGACTCGGCTTCGATCTGGCCCTCGACGGCCGCGCGCATCGCGGCGTCGGCCTCCTCGTCCACCTGCTGGCCGCGGGCCTCGGCGGCGGCGCGGGCCACGATCGACAAGACGCCCGCCAGCTGGGCGCCGCCCATCACCGCGGATTTGGCGCTGGGCCAGGCGAACAGGAACCTCGGGTCATAGGCGCGCCCGCACATGCCGTAGTGGCCGGCGCCGTAGGAGGCGCCGATCAACAGCGAGATGTGGGGAACGGTCGAGTTGGAGACGGCGTTGATCATCATCGAGCCGTGCTTGATCATCCCGCCCTCCTCGTAGTCCTTGCCCACCATGTATCCGGTGGTGTTGTGCAGGAACAACAGTGGCGTGTTCGAGCGGTTGGCCAGCTGGATGAACTGGGTGGCCTTCTGCGACTCCTCGCTGAACAGCACGCCGCGCGCGTTGGCCAGGATGCCCAGGGGATAGCCGTGTAGGCGGGCCCACCCGGTCACCAGCGACGAGCCGTACATGGCCTTGAATTCGTCGAATTCCGAGCCGTCGACGATGCGGGCGATCACCTCGCGCGGGTCGAACGGGATGCGCAGGTCCGCGGGCACGATGCCGATCAGCTCTTCGGCGTCGAACAACGGATCGGCGACCGGGCCCGGCGCGGGACCCTGTTTGCGCCAGTTCAGCCGGGCGACGATGCGGCGCCCGATGCGGATGGCGTCGAGCTCGTCGACGGCGAAGTAGTCGCCCAAACCGGAGACTCGGGAATGCATTTCGGCGCCGCCGAGCGATTCGTCGTCGGATTCCTCGCCGGTGGCCATCTTGACCAGCGGGGGACCGGCCAGGAACACCTTGGAGCGTTCCTTGATCATCACCACGTGGTCGGACATGCCGGGAATGTAGGCGCCGCCGGCGGTGGAGTTGCCGAACACCAGCGCGACGGTGGGGATGCCGGCCGCCGACAGGCGGGTGAGGTCGCGGAACATCCGGCCGCCGGGGATGAAGATCTCTTTCTGGGTGGGCAGGTCCGCCCCGCCGGATTCCACCAGCGAGATGACGGGCAGTCGGTTTTCGAACGCGATCTGATTGGCCCGCAGGATCTTTTTCAGGGTCCACGGGTTGCTGGTGCCACCCTTGACCGTCGGATCGTTGGCGACGATCAGGCACTCCACGCCCGACACGACTCCGATGCCGTCGACGGTGCTGGCGCCGACGGTGAACGCGCTGCCGTAGGCCGCCAGCGGGCTGAGCTCGAGGAACGGGGAGTCGGGGTCGAGGAGCAGCTCGATGCGTTCCCGGGCGGTCAGCTTGCCGCGCCCGTGGTGGCGTTCGACGTACTTGGGCCCGCCGCCGGCAAGCGCTTTGGCGAGCTCGGCGTCGATCTCCTCTAGCCGGGTGGTCGCCGTCGACGCCGCGTCGGCGTAGGCGGGGGAGTTCGGGTCGAGCGTGGACTTCAGTGTGCTCACGATTGGAATCCCAGCGTCTTGGCGGCCAGCGAGGTCAGGATTTCGGTGGTCCCACCGCCGATGCCCAGGATCCGCATGTCCCGGTATTGGCGTTCGACTTCGGATTCGGCCATGTAGCCCATGCCGCCGAACAGCTGCACGGCCTGATTGGCCACCCATTCGCCGGCCTCCACGGCGGTGTTCTTGGCGAAACACACCTCGGCGATCAGGTTGGCCTCACCGGCCAGTTGGCGTTCGACCACATGGCGGGAGTAGACCCGCGCGACGTCGATGCGCCGGGCCATCTCGGCCAGCGTGTTCTGCACCGACTGCCGCGAGATCAGCGGCCGCCCGAAGGTCTCGCGGTCGCGGCACCACTGCACCGTCAGGTCCAGGCACCGCTGGGCGCTCGAATAGGCCTGCGCGGCAAGGCCGATGCGTTCCGAGACGAACGCCTGCGCGATCTGCAGGAAGCCGCTGTTCTCGGCGCCGACCAGGTTGGCCGCCGGCACACGGGCGTCGACGAAGGACAGCTCGGCGGTGTCCGAGGACCGCCATCCCATCTTCGCCAGCTTGCGGCTCACCTCGAAACCCGGCGTGCCCTTCTCGACCACCAGCAGCGAGACGCCCGCCGCGCCGGGACCGCCGGTGCGCACCGCGGTGACGACGTAGTCGGCGCGCACCCCGGAGGTGATGTAGGTCTTGGCGCCGTTGACCACATAGTGGTCGCCGTCTAGCACCGCCGAGGTCCGTAGGTGTCCCACGTCCGAGCCGCCGCCGGGTTCGGTGATGGCCAGCGCGCCGATCTTGTCGCCGGCCAGCGTCGGGCGGACGAACTCTTCGATCAGCCGCTGATCGCCGGAGGCGATCATGTGCGGCACCGCGATGCCGCAGGTGAACAGCGACGCGAAAACCCCACCCGGTGCGCCGGCCTGATGCACCTCTTCGCAGATGATCACCGCGTCCGCGCCGTCGCCGCCGCCCCCGCCGACCGCCTCGGGAAAGCCCGCGCCCAGCAGGCCGGCGTCCCCGGCCCGGCGGTGCAGGTCGCGCGGCAGCTCGCCGCTGCCCTCCCACTCGTCGGCGTGCGGCAGGATCTCGCGTTCGGTGAAGGAGCGCACGGTCTTTCGCAACGCTTCGCGCTCGGGGGTCGTCCAGAGATTCATAACAGCCTTTCGGGGATGTCGACGTGCCGGCCGCGCAGCCATTCGCCCAGCCCCTTGGCCTGCGGATCGAACCGCGCCTGGTAGGCGACGCCCTGGCCCAGGATGCCGTCGACAACGAAGTTGACCGCGCGCAGGTTGGGCAGCACGTGGCGGGTCACGTCGAACTCCGCGGCCTCGGGCAGCAGTTCGGTGAGCAGCTCGACGGTCAGCGTGTTGGCCAGCCAGCGCCACTGCTCGTCGGTGCGGACCCAGACCCCGACGTTCGCCGAGCCGCCCTTGTCGCCGCTGCGCGCGCCGGCGATGCGGCCCAGCGGAACGCGCCGGGTCGGGCCGTCCGGAAGCGGCTCGGGCAACGCCGGGGGATCGGCGGGCGCCAACTCCAGAGTCTCGGTGGCGCAAGGGATCTCGACGCGGGAGCCGTCGGCGTGCACCGCGAGGTGCGGCACCTGGGTGGCGTCGACGTAGCCGGCGGTGAACACGCCGTAGACCTGGCCGTCGCCCGGCGGGGCGGTCACGTGGAAGCCGGGATAACTGGCGAGTGCCAATTCGACGGCGGCCGAAGAGAATTGACGCCCGACGCTTGAAGGATCGGGATCGCGGACCACGCAGTGCAGCAGCGCGCTGGCGGCTTCCTCGGTGTCGGCGTCGGTGTGGTCGGTGCGCGCCAGCGACCACTGCAGCTCCGCGGGCTTGACGGTCAGCGCGGCCTCGAGCTGCCGGCGCACCAAGTCGGCCTTGGCCTCGATGTCCAGCCCGGTCAACACGAACGTCATGGAATTGCGGAATCCGCCGATGCCGTTGAGCGACACCTTGTAGGTGGGCGGCGGCGGCTCGCCCCGCACGCCGCTGATGCGCACCCGGTCGGGGCCCTCGACGGACAGCTCGACGGTGTCCATCCGGGCGGTGACGTCGGGGTTGGCGTAGCGGGCGCCGGTGATCTCGTAGAGCAGCTGCGCGGTGACGGTGTCGACGCTGACCAGGCCGCCGGTGCCGGGGTGCTTGGTGATCACCGACGAGCCGTCCGCGTGCACCTCGGCCAGCGGAAAGCCGGCGTGGGTCAGGTCGGCGATTTCAGTGAAGAAGGAGTAGTTGCCGCCGGTGGCCTGCACGCCGCACTCGATGACGTGGCCGGCGACCACGGCACCGGCGAGAGCGTCGTAGTCGGTGCGTCCCCAGCCGAAGTGGGCCGCCGCGGCGCCGACGATCACCGAGGCGTCGGTGACCCGGCCGGTGACGACCACGTCGGCGCCGTCGCCCAGGCAGTCGGCGATGCCCCACGCGCCCAGGTAGGCGTTGGCGGTCAGGGGGGTGCCCAGGCCGAGGTCGGCGGCGCGCGCCAGCAGGTCGTCCCCCTCGACGTGGGCGACGCGGGCCGGGATGCCGAGCCGTTCGGCCAGGGCGCGGATTGCGTCGGCCAGCCCGGCCGGGTTGAGGCCACCGGCGTTGGCGACGATGCGGACGCCGCGGTCGCATGCCTCGCCCAGGCAATCCTCGAGCTGGGTCAGGAAGGTCCTGGCATAGCCGCGCTCGGGATGCTTCATCCGGTCGCGGCCCAGGATCAGCATGGTCAGTTCGGCCAGGTAGTCGCCGGTGAGGTAGTCCACCTCCCCGCCGGTGAGCATCTCCCGCATCGCCGACAGCCGGTCGCCGTAGAACCCGGAGCAGTTCGCGATCCGGACAGGGTCGTGACCAGCGTCAGAGGCCATGCGGTCCTCCCATCTGCGATTCACCGGTGAGCGCAAACCAACCAACCAACCGGTAGGTTAGCGGGTCGCGCCGGTGCCCCGTCAAGGACGTCCGATCGCCTCCGGCGCCGAGATCGCCACCACGGTCGTATGACGGCGCCGGATCGCAGCCGTCACGGCAATCCGGGCGCCGGCGGCCGTCGTTTTGGTGCGCAGCAGGCCACCGACTATCCTGGTAGCAATCGTCGCACGTTCGGCCCCCCGGGCCACCCCCCGCGACACGCCCCCGACACGAGGAGTTAGGCCCGACCATGGCCGTACCCAAGCGCAGGATGTCGCGCGCGAACACCCGTAGCCGTCGCGCGCAGTGGAAGGCCACCAAGACCGAGCTCGTCGGTGTGACGGTCGCGGGCCAGAAGCACAAGGTCCCCCGCCGGCTGCTCAAGGCCGCCCGGCTTGGCCTGATCGACCTGGACCGGCGTTAGTTAATCTCGGCAAACACCCGGCGCGCCTCTCAGGCCGCTCTCAGGCGTCGGGACGACACTAGCCCCGTGCGGATACTGGTCGTCGACGACGATCGCGCAGTGCGTGAGTCGCTGCGGCGGTCGCTTTCCTTCAATGGCTACTCGGTGGAGTTGGCCCATGACGGGCTGGAGGCGCTGGAGATGATCGCCAGCGACCGGCCCGACGCGCTCGTCCTCGACGTGATGATGCCGCGGCTGGACGGCCTCGAGGTGTGCCGTCAGCTCCGCAGCACCGGAGACGACCTGCCGATCCTGGTGCTCACCGCGCGTGACTCGGTCTCCGAGCGGGTCGCCGGGCTGGACGCCGGCGCGGACGACTACCTGCCGAAGCCGTTCGCGCTGGAGGAGCTGCTGGCCCGGATGCGGGCGCTGCTGCGCCGCACCAAGCCTGACGAGGACGCCGACTCGGTGGCCATGACGTTCTCCGACCTGACGCTGGACCCGGTGACCCGCGAAGTCACCCGCGGGCAGCGCCAGATCAGCCTGACGCGCACCGAATTCGCCCTGCTGGAGATGTTGATCGCCAATCCTCGCCGCGTGCTCACCCGCAGCAGGATCCTGGAAGAGGTGTGGGGATTCGACTTCCCGACCTCCGGCAACGCGCTGGAGGTCTACGTCGGCTACCTGCGCCGCAAGACCGAAGCCGACGGTGAGCCCCGACTGATCCACACGGTCCGCGGCGTGGGCTACGTGCTGCGCGAGACGCCGCCGTGACGAGCCGCATTCGACGATGATCCGATACCAACGGCCCCAACGCGTTCCGCTTCGCGCCACCAGCTCGCTGTCGTTGCGGTGGCGCGTCATGCTGCTGGCGATGTCGATGGTGGCGATGGTGGTCGTGCTCATGGCGTTCGCCGTGTATGCGGTGATTTCGGCTGCGCTGTATAGCGATATCGACAACCAGTTGCAGAGCCGGGCGCAGCTGCTCATCGCCAGCGGTTCACTGGCCGCCGACCCCGGGAAGGCCATCGAGGGAACCGCCTATTCGGACGTCAACGCGATGCTGGTGAACCCGGGCCACTCGATCTACACCGCGCAGCAGCCGGGTCAGACGCTGCCGGTCGGCGCGCCGGAAAAGGCGGTGATCCGCGGTGACCTGTTCATGTCCCGGCGCACCGCGCTCGATCAGCGGGTGCTGGCCATCCACCTGCCCAACGGCTGTTCGCTGCTGATCTCCAAGAGCCTCAAACCGACCGAGGCGGTGATGACCAAGCTGCGTCTGGTGCTGCTGATCGTCGGCGGCATCGGCGTCGCCGTCGCCGCGGTGGCGGGCGGCATGGTCACCAGGGCGGGTCTGCGACCGGTGGCCCGCCTGACCGAGGCGGCCGAACGGGTGGCGCGCACCGACGACCTGCGGCCCATCCCGGTGTTCGGCAGCGACGAATTGGCCAGGCTCACCGAGGCGTTCAACTTGATGCTGCGTGCGCTGGCCGAATCCCGCGAGCGGCAGGCGCGGCTGGTCACCGACGCCGGACACGAATTGCGCACCCCGCTGACGTCGCTGCGCACCAACGTCGAGCTGCTGATGGCTTCGATGGAACCGGGCGCGCCGCGGCTGCCCGAGCAGGAGATGGTCGAGCTGCGCGCCGACGTGCTGGCGCAGATCGAGGAATTGTCCACGCTGGTGGGCGATCTGGTGGACCTCACCCGCGACGATGCCGGACAGGTGGTGCACGAGCCGGTCGACATGTCCGAGGTGATCGATCGCAGCCTGGAGCGGGTCCGGCGGCGCCGCAACGACATTCACTTCGACGTGAACGTGACCCCCTGGCAGGTGTACGGCGACGCCGCCGGGTTGTCGCGGGCGGTGCTGAACCTGTTGGACAACGCGGCCAAGTGGAGCCCGCCGGGCGGGCGCGTCGGCGTCACCATGCGCCAGCTCGACCCGTCGCACGCGGAGCTGGTGGTGTCCGATCAAGGCCCCGGCATCCCGCCGCACGAACGCCGCCTGGTGTTCGAGCGGTTCTACCGTTCGACGACGGCACGCGCCATGCCGGGCTCCGGCCTTGGGCTGGCGATCGTCAAGAAGGTCGTGCTGAATCACGGTGGGCTGCTTCGCGTCGAGGACACCGTGCCCGGCGGACAGCCGCCGGGGACCTCGTTCTACGTCCTGCTGCCCGGCCGGCCGATGCCGCTCTCCCCGTATCCGGCGCCCGCCGCCGAGAACCCCGAAGAAGGATCGGATGCCACCGTCCCGGTGGCCACCGACCAGTCGAACTCTCGGGAACCGGCGAACGTTATCTCAGTGGACTCTCAGTCCGCGCGGGCAAGGTAGGTCTGCAGCTACTGTTTGAGAAGCTCGTCGAGCCGACGAGCCGAATACCGAGATAGAGGAAGTGCGACCCAGCGACATGACGAATGACCCGAGGTATTCGCCACCGCCGCAGCAGCCGGGATACCGTCCCGTGCCGAATCAGCCTGCGCCCACTCCGACCCATCCGGGGACCTCTGCTTACGGCCAGGGGCATCAGCCACCGTATAGCCAGCCATTCGACTGGCGGCAGCAATCCCAGACGAGCCAGTTTCGGCAGCCCTACGACCCGTTCAACGGCACGGGCCCCGGCCGGATACCAGGGGGGACCGGGGTAGGCCCCATGCCCGGGGCCGCCGGCACCGGCCCGATCCCCGGCATGATGCCGCCGATGCCGCCCGGCCCCCAAAAGCGGCCCCGCGCAGGGCTGTTGGCGGTCGGCGCCTTGGCCATCGCGGTGGTCTCCGCCGGCGTCGGCGGAGCCGCGGCCACGGCCGTCGAGCTGGGCACGCACCCGTCCAACGGCAACGGGCGCACCGTCATCGGTGCCCCCAGCGTTCCCGCGGCGAACATGCCGCCCGGCAGCGTGGAACAGGTCGCCTCCAAGGTGGTCCCCAGCGTCGTCATGCTGGAGACCGATCTGGGCCGCCAGTCCGAAGAGGGCTCCGGCATCGTCCTGTCCGCGGACGGGCTCATCCTCACCAACAACCACGTGGTCGCGGCGGCCGCGGGGCCGCCGAAGGCGCCCGGCGTTCCCGGCGCTCCCCCCGCCGCCCCTCCCGGGGGTCCCGGTGGCGGACCTGGTGGTCCGGCTCCCAAGACGACGGTGACCTTCTCCGACGGCCGCACCGCGCCGTTCACCGTCGTCGGCGCGGATCCGACCAGCGACATCGCGGTGATCCGAGTGCAGGGAGTCAACGGCCTGACCCCGATTTCCCTGGGTTCCTCGTCGGATCTGCGCGTCGGCCAGCCGGTGGTGGCCATCGGGTCGCCGCTGGGCTTGTCTGGCACGGTGACGACCGGGATCGTCAGCGCGCTGAATCGGCCGGTGTCCACCACCGGTGAGTCGGGCAACCAGAACACCGTGCTCGACGCGATCCAGACCGACGCCGCGATCAACCCCGGCAACTCCGGCGGCGCGCTGGTCAACATGAACGGCCAGCTGGTGGGCGTGAACTCGGCGATCGCCACCCTGGGCGCGGACTCGCCCGACGCGCAGAGCGGTTCGATCGGGCTCGGGTTCGCGATCCCGGTCGATCAGGCCAAGCGCATCGCCGACGAGCTCATCAGCACCGGCAAGGCGTCCCACGCCTCGCTGGGCGTGCAGGTGACGAACGACAAGGGCTCCCCGGGCGCCAAGGTCGTCGACGTCGTGCCCAACGGCGCGGCCGCGACCGCCGGGGTCCCCAAGAACGTGATCGTCACCAAGGTCGACGACCGCCCGATCAACAGCGCCGACGCCTTGGTGGCCGCCGTGCGGTCCAAGGCGCCCGGCGACAAGATTTCGCTGACCTTCCAGGATCCCGCTGGTGGTGGCAGCCGTACCGTGCCGGTGACTCTGGGGAAGGCGGATCAGTAATGCGAGTCGAAGAACCCTCGGCGGCGGGACTGTCGGAGCTCGGTTATACGGTGGCACCCATGGAGACGGGCGCGGAGCTGGTGGTCGGACGGGCCCTGGTCGTGGTCGTCGACGATCGCACCGCCCACGGGGACGAGGACCACAGCGGTCCGCTGGTCACCGAGCTGCTGACCGAGGCGGGTTTCGTGGTCGACGGCGTGGTCGCGGTCGCGGCGGACGAGGTGGAGATCCGCAACGCGCTCAACACCGCGGTGATCGGTGGCGTCGACCTGGTGGTCTCCGTCGGTGGCACGGGCGTCACGCCGCGTGACGTCACCCCGGAAGCCACCCGGGAGATCCTGGATCGCGAAATCCTGGGCATCGCCGAGGCGATTCGGGCATCGGGGCTGTCCGCGGGCATCATCGACGCCGGATTGTCACGCGGTCTGGCCGGGGTGTCCGGCAGCACGCTGGTGGTGAACCTGGCCGGCTCCCGGTATGCGGTGCGCGACGGGATGGCGACGCTGAACCCGCTGGCCGCCCAGATCATCGGGCAGCTGTCCAGCCTGGAGATCTGACCGCCCGAAAGGCTCCGTCCGCTACCGCGACTCGGCGTCGGCGCGGGGTCCGTGGTCTGGAGGGGGCGTCGTGCCCGCTCCGCCGTGCTTGCCCGACAGGTCGCCGTTGGTCTGCGCGAGTAGGTCGCGGATCTCGGTGAGCAGAACGACCTGGGCGTCGTCCGCCTGCTCCACCTCACCGCGCTTGCGCAGCGTGTTGTAGGGCAGCACGACGAAGAAGTAGACGACCGCGGCGATCAGCACGAAGTTGATCGCGGCCGACAGCAGGATGTTCAGGTCGATGGTCTGGCCGCCGCCGATGCCGATCTTCAAAATGCCGACGTTGGACTGCTGTTTGACGCCGATCCGGTTGATCAGCGGCGTGATGATGCTATCGGTGAACTTGGTGACCAGCGCGGTGAAGGCGGTACCGATGACGACCGCGACGGCGAGGTCGACGATGTTGCCCCGCGACAGAAACTCCTTGAACCCTTTGAACATTCCAGATGTCCTTCCTGGGATTGGACAGAGTTTGCTGTCGGTTGCGCGACCAACGGCGGCGGGGCACTCAGTGCAGGGTGAGGGTCACCGCCTGACCCAGCGCCGAGCCCGCCACCGTGTTCGCCACGCGAGCCGGCAGCGCCACCAACACTACGCGGTCCCCGTCTCCTGCCTGGGCTTTCGGCTTGGCGGACACGAGCACCACGACGGCGTCGGTGGCCACCACCTTGGGCGCGGCCTGGGGCGATTCCGGCGACCCCGTCGACGGCGCGGCCAGCACGTCGACGATGTCGCCAACGCGAACGAGGTCCATCAGGGCGCTGTCGGCGAGACGCAGCGGGACGATGCGGGCGCCGGGCCCGGCCTTCGGTGCGATCGCGGCCTCGGCCAGTCGGCTGCCCAGCACCCGCACATCGGTGAGGACCTCGCCGCGCCGGGCAGGGCCGGCCAGCGTGGAACCGACGACGGCGCCCACGTCGGTTCGTGCCCCGTCGGGAACGGTTGCCGTCAAACGTTTTTCGAGCCGGACGTCGGCAAGGGTCAACGCAGTGCCGGGCCCCAGGTCGTGATCGGCGACCACCACCTCGGCGTAGTCACCGTCGGGGTCGGAACTCAGCGCGGTTATGCCGGCCAGCACGACCAGGCCGCCCGCGGCGACGCGCCGCGCCAGCACGGTCCGGCTCCAATCGGGACGCAGCCACCCCGAAAGGCGGCTCAACAAGGCCGGATTCAGCGACGATTCGCCCACGCCGCAACGGTAGGCGCAGCGAGGTCAGCGGCGAATGCCGCGGAAGGCGCGGTTGTGGATAACCCCGTCAGCTCGACGCGGCGGCGGGCGCCGTGGCGCTGCTGGTCGACTTCTCGCTGGAGGTGGACTTCTCGCTCGAACCCGAGCTCGATCCGGAGTCGGTCGACGAGGATCCGTTGGTCGACGTCGTGGACTTCTTGCCGGACTCCCGGCTGTCGGTGCGGTAGAAGCCGCTGCCCTTGAACACCACCCCGACGGAGTTGAAGCGCTTGCGCAGCCGGCCGGAGCAGCGCTCACACGTCGTCAGCGCATCGTCGGTGAAGGCCTGCACGATGTCGAAGCGATCGTCGCACTCGGTGCACTGATAGCTGTAAGTCGGCACGAATACCTCCGGATGATTGCAAAGCTTGTTAGCACTCTAGCGTCTCAAGTGCTAGAACCGCCACGTGACGTCACTCATTCCCGATGGGTCACCGCGGATCGAGGGCGGTGAACCCGGCCCGCGGCGTGAGTGCATCGGTCATCGGTACGTCGTGCCGCTCGGCGGGTAACCGGTCCACCAACTCCGCGTCGCGCACCACCGCGATCAGCCGCGCCCGCGGGTCCCGATAGCCCAGCGAGCGGTCGTAGAAGCCGCGGCCCCGGCCCAACCGCACCCCCCGGCGGTCGACGGCCAACGACGGCACCAGGATCAGGCTCGCCTCCGCGATCGCCGATGCCGCGAGCCACGGCTCCGGCGGCTCCAGCAGTCCCCACCGCGCGGAGGTCAGTGCGCCGCGCCGGTATTCGCCCCAGCGCAACGGCTGCGGCGCGTCGTCGGCCGTGGTCCGCGCCACCGGCAACAGGACCCGTCCGGCGCGCCGCAGCAACACGTCGAGCATTTCGAGCGAGCCGGGCTCGGCGCCCACCGGCACATAGGCGCACACCGTGTTGCCGCTGCTCACGACGTTTTCCGCGCCTTCCAGGTGCTCGCACAGCATGCGCGCCTCGCGGGCCCGCACGTCGTCGGCAACGCGGCGCCGGGCCGCCTGCAGCTGCGAACGCAACGCGGCCTTGCTGGGGGTCGCCATATGTCAACCATGGCAGCCGACTCTTCGCCCGCGCCACATCGACTCGGCGAACCGCGTTCGGGTTATCGTGTGAACAATGTCCAGCCCAAAAGTGGTGGTCCCACACACGGCGATCGTGCCCGCCGCCGGTCTTGGTACCCGCTTCCTGCCCGCGACGAAAACGGTGCCCAAGGAGTTGCTGCCGGTCGTCGACACCCCCGGCATCGAGCTGGTCGCGGCCGAGGCGGCCGAGGCGGGCGCCGACCGCCTGGTGATCATCACCTCCGAGGGCAAGGACGGCGTCGTCGCGCATTTCGTCGAGGACCTGGTCCTCGAGGGGACGCTGGAGGCGCGCGGCAAGAAAGCGATGCTCGACAAGGTGCGCCGCGCCCCGCAGCTGATCAAGGTCGAGTCCGTCGTCCAGGCCGAGCCGCTCGGACTGGGACACGCCATCAGCTGCGTGGAGCCCGCCCTGGCGCCCGACGAGGACGCCGTGATGGTCCTGCTGCCCGACGACCTGGTGCTGCCCACCGGCGTCCTGGAAACGATGTCGAAGGTGCGCGCGCAGTACGGCGGCACGGTGTTGTGCGCCATCGAGGTGACGCCCGAGGAGATCAGCGCCTACGGCGTTTTCGACGTCGAGCCGGTGCCCGGGGGCGACAACCCTGACGTGCTGAAGGTCAAGGGCATGGTCGAGAAGCCCAAGCGCGAGGACGCCCCCTCGATGTTGGCCGCGGCGGGCCGCTACGTGCTCGACCGCGCCATCTTCGACGCGTTGCGCCGCGTCGACCGCGGCGTGGGCGGCGAAGTCCAGCTCACCGACGCGATCGCGTTGCTCATTTCCGAGGGCCACCCCGTGCATGTCGTCGTGCATCACGGATCTCGACACGACTTGGGAAATCCCGGCGGCTACCTCAAGGCTGCGGTTGACTTTGCATTGGATCGTGACGACTACGGCCCCGATTTGCGGCGATGGTTGGTGGCGCGGTTAGGCCTGGCCGAGAAGTAGCCGGTCTACAACGCCCGGCTCGCGACGGTGCCCGTCAGGTCGTTAGCGGCCCGTCAGGGCAGTAGGGCAGAGAGGCGCGCTGTGCGTTCTGTGGAGGAGCAGCAGGCCCGGATAACGGCCGCCGCGGTGGCTCCGCGGCCCATCCGGGTGGCCATCGCCGAGGCGCAGGGATTGATGTGTGCCGAGGAAGTCGTCACCGAGCGCCCGATGCCCGGTTTCGATCAGGCCGCGATCGACGGTTACGCGGTGCGCAGCGTCGACGTGCTGGGCGTCGGCGAAGTGGGCGTCGACGCCCTGGGTGAGCCGCCCGGCGACGCGGAGCTCGACGAAGACCGCCGCGAGGGCCTGGTCCTGCCCGTGATGGGAACCGTCGAGGCCGGTGCGCGCACGCCCAGCCGCCTGCAACCCCGCCAGGCCGCCAGGGTGCACACCGGCGCCCCGCTGCCCACGCTGGCCGACGCCGTCATCCCGTTGCGCTGGACCGATGGCGGAAGCACGCGGGTGCGGATCCTGCGGGGCGCGCCGTCGGGCGCGTACGTGCGCCGCACCGGGGACGACGTGCAGCCCGGCGACGTCGCGGTGCGCGCCGGCACGGTGATCGGCGCGGCCCAGGTCGGCCTGCTGGCCGCGGTCGGCCGCGAGCGCGTGCTGGTACATCCGCGGCCCCGGGTGACGGTGATGGCCGTCGGAGGCGAGCTGGTCGACATCTCGCGCACCCCGGGCAACGGCCAGGTGTACGACGTCAACTCTTATGCGTTGGCGGCGGCGGCCCGGGATGCCGGCGCGGAGGTCAACCGCATCGGCATCGTCAGCAACGATCCCGCCGAATTCCGCGAGGTCGTCGAGGGCCAGGTCAACCGTTCCGAGGTGGTGGTGATCGCCGGCGGTGTCGGGGGCGCCGCGGCCGAGCCGGTGCGCTCGGTGCTTTCCGAGCTGGGGGAGATGGAAGTCGTCCGCGTCGCGATGCATCCCGGGTCCGTCCAGGGATTCGGTCAGCTGGGCCGCGACGGCGTCCCCACGTTCCTGCTGCCCGCGAACCCGGTGAGCGCCCTGGTGGTCTTCGAGGTGATGGTGCGGCCGCTCATCCGCCTCTCGCTGGGCAAACGTCAGCCGATGCGCCGAATCGTGCAGGCCCGCACGCTGTCCCCGATCGCGTCGGTCGCCGGTCGCAAGGGCTACCTGCGCGGCCAGCTGATGCGCGATCAGGAGACCGGGGAGTATCTGGTGCAGGCGCTTGGCGGTCCCCCCGGGGCGTCCTCTCACCTGCTGGCCACCCTCGCCGAGGCGAACTGCCTCGTCGTGGTGCCCAGCGGCGCCGAACAAATCCGCACCGGCGAGATCGTCGACGTCGCCTTCCTGGCTCAGCGCGGTTAAGTGCAACCGCTCCGCACGCTGGTGAACCGGTTGCGCACCAACGCCCGCCATCCGGGTTGGCCGCTGGACGTGGGTCCGTTACGGGTTCCGGCGGGAGTGGTGCGGTTACGGGCGGTGCGGATGCGCGACGGCACCCAGTGGAGCCGCATCCGGTTGGCCGACCGCGCGCACCTCGAGCCGTGGGAGCCCAGCGCGGAGGGCGACTGGACGAGCCGGCACACGGTTTCGGCCTGGCCGCCGCTGTGTTCCGGCTTGCGCGCGGAGGCCCGCGCGGGCCGCATGTTGCCGTACGTGATCGAGCTCGACGGGCAGTTCTGCGGACAGCTGACCATCGGCAATGTCACGCACGGGGCGTTGCGGTCGGCGTGGATCGGCTACTGGGTGCCGCGGTCGGCGACCGGCGGTGGGGTGGCCACGGCGGCGTTGGCGCTGGGCCTGGACCACTGCTTCGGCCCGGTGATGCTGCATCGCGTGGAGGCGACGGTGCGGCCCGAGAACGCCGCCAGCCGTGCGGTCCTGGGGAAGGTCGGGTTCCGCCAGGAGGGGCTGCTGCAGCGCTACCTCGAGGTGGACAAGGCCTGGCGCGACCACCTGCTGATGGCCATCACGGCCGAAGAGGTGTCCGGATCGGTGGCCTCGGCCCTGGTCCGCGCCGGGCAGGCCAGCTGGGTCTGAACGCCCCAAGCGCCGCGGCCCGCGTGTGGCTACCGCGACACGAGTGACTTGTGGTGCTTGTGAGAGCCAAATTACAGGTGTGTAATTGTCCTGGTCACTAAGACCCGGCCGCGCTGGCCACCGGTGGGCTTCGCGGGGATCGGAACCGAAGAGAGCAGGTCGTCATGCCAAGCATTCCGCAGTCACTGTTGTGGATCTCGCTCGTAGTGCTCTGGCTGTTCGTCTTGGTGCCCATGCTGGTCAGCAAACGCGATGCCGTGCGCCGCACCAGCGACGTCGCGCTGGCGACCCGCGTCCTCAACGGTGGCGCGAATTCCCGCCTGATCAAGCGGAGTGGTCCGGCCGCCGGTCACCGCTCCGACCCGAACTGGAAGCCGCCGGAGGAGGCGGCCGACAGCGAGGTTGACGACGAGCGCGACCTCGCCGGGGATGACGACGACGAAGAGCACGACACCGAGGAGCTGCGGGCCGCGCGCCCCGTCGTCATGAAGATCGCGACGCCCGAGCGCACCGAGCCCGACTACCTCGACGTCGATGTCGTCGAGGATTCGCAGGCGCTGCCGGCGGGCGTCGAAGCGGTCGTCGAGGAAGAAGCCGAGGCCGACGAGGCCGACGAGGACTCCGACACCGACGTGGTCGCCCGCGGCGGCGGCGAAGACGACGACGAGGGATACGAATACGTCGACGACTCCTCCGGACTCGAGCCGGAAGCCGAAGCCGAGGCCGACGAGGAGGAGATGCCGGCGCCGGTGCCGCGGAGCGCCTCGCGGCGCCGCCGGTTTGACGCCAAGGCCGCCGCCGCGGTCAGCGCCCGGAAGTACAAGTTCCGCAAGCGCGTGCTGATGGTGATGGCGGTGGTGCTGGTCGGCACGGCCACGGCCGCGTTCAAGATTTCGCCCACCGCCTGGTGGGCCTGCGGCACCGCCACCGCCGTCACGCTGGTCTACCTGGCGTATCTGCGCCGGCAGACCCGCATCGAGGAGAAGATCCGTCGCCGCCGGATGCAGCGGATGGCCCGGGCGCGAATGGGCGTGGAGAACGCCTACGACCGCGACTACGACGTGGTGCCGTCGCGGCTGCGGCGCCCCGGCGCGGTGGTTCTCGAGATCGACGACGAGGACCCGATCTTCGAGCACCTGGACTACGCGATGCCGATGCGCAACTACGGCTGGCCCAGGGACTTGCCGCGAGCCGTCGGCGAGTAGTGCTCGCATTTCGGCGGTTGGGGCTGCGGCTGGTAGCCTGCTAGCGATCAGGGGCTATGGCGCAGTTGGTAGCGCGACTCGTTCGCATCGAGTAGGTCAGGGGTTCGAATCCCCTTAGCTCCACCACATGTGATGCTCCGGCTATCGAATTCCGACCGGTGTTTGGGCGCTCCCTTTCGGGGCGTCGAAGATGGCTTCGAACTCAGCGGGCGGGATGCCTCTGAGGTGGCGGGCAGCGGGGTGTGTGTCAGTAGGCCCGGCCGCTACACGAAGTCGCGGTGATCGCGGTTGGTGCGCTGTTCAGGTGTTAACCGGCCGGGGGGCTCGGGGCTTTTCAGCGGGCTTCTTTGGGGCCCCGTTCCCTTCCCCTCTTCGTTCGGGGGTCGAGAAGCGGCTTAGCGGAACTTCGTCGCTGTCGCGCACTGTCCCCGAAATGAGGTACTCGGGTCGCGGTGCCGGCGCCGGAAGGAAGTCGCGGCAGTAGGTGTCCAGTCGGTCCGCAAGCAATAGGTAGTCGAAGATGTGCCGAGAGAGAAACGACAGGTCGGACTTACTGAGCTGGTTGACCTTGAACAACGGATAGACGAACTCGAATGCGCTGAAATAGCCCCGGTTTTCGATGTCGTTCACAATGCTGATGACATCTGACGCGACGAACGCTGAAAGGTCGAGAATTTCGGAATTCACACGGCGGGCGCGCTCCATATGATAGTGAATCGCGTCAAGCATGGGCGCGTGTGCGGCTGGGGCGGCCGACGCGATCAGCATCTTCGTAGGCGTTTCGGGCCCAATCTTGCTACAGGTCTCTTGGACGTGCGCCAACGTATTCTCTCGTTGGCTATCGAACCCGGCCGCTTGGTGCAACGTGCCCATGAGGGCGGTCGCCTCGCCGACGACGCGAGATAGCAACGGTTCTAGGTTCCTGTAGATGTTTTGGCGATCTCGCCGCAACGGCAGCCGGACTATCAGCAGGTAGAAAATGAATGCCGTCACGTATTCGAGTGCGAGGTGGAAAAGAAGGTCGCCGAGCCGCTCAGCACCTGGGAAGGCTTCGGGATTGTCGGCCAGCCAAACATGCTCGGCAACGGAGTAGATCAACGCAACCCATGCCAGACCCCAGAGCGATCGGTTGAGTCTGCGTTCGAAAGTGCTGAGATAAGTGAGCTGAGTTGCACGTTGCCAGCGGCGTTTGAGTCCGTCACTCATGCGGATGATTATTACCCAGATGCGCCCTGCCGGCTGGCCCTCGCGCCGCGTTCATGTCGACCGTCCTAGAGGGCGCTGGCCTGATGCTCTCGCTACCGCACGTTGTGTCTGGAGGCCGGCATCAGCCTGCCTGCGACGTGCAACTGGTCACCGAGGACTCCGTCAACTCTGGGATCGCGACGTAACTCGAGCGGGCCTGATCGGCAATTGGCACACTGTGCCCATGGCACAGATAACCTTGAGTGGAAATCCCATCAACACTGTCGGCGAACTGCCTGCCCTCGGATCTAAAGCCCCCACCTTTAATTTGACCGGCCACGACCTATGGGAGGTCGGCATCGAGCAGTTCCGCGGCAAACCGTTGGTGCTGAACATTTTTCCGTCGGTCGACATGCCGGTTTGTGCGGCGACCGTACGGCACTTCAACGAGCGCGCCGCCGCGAGCGGTGTGTGCGTGCTCTGTGTGTCGAAAGACCTGCCTTTCACGTTTCAACGATTCTGCAGTGCAGAGGGCATCGAGCACGTCAAGACGGCTTCGGCGTTCCGTGACAGCTTCGGCGAAGACTACGGCGTCACGATGACCAACGGCGCGATGGCCGGGCTCCTTGCAAGGGCCATCGTGGTGATTGACGCCGACGGCTACGTCGCGTACACGGAGTTGGTCCCGGAAATCGAGCAGGAGCCTGACTACGACTCTGCGCTGGCCGCGCTGAGCTGAGCGTCGTCGCGGGTGGTACCGCCCGCCGGATGGGCGTCACCGCAAAGGTTCCGATGAATACGGGACCATTCCGGGACGACTCAGTGCGCCAACGAAGTTGGATCTGCGGCGGCATCGCGATCGATCGTCGAACGCGCATGAGCGGCGCAATCTATCGGTTGGCGTCTCCAGCCAGATGGGCCTGCAGCGCCGTTAGCGCTTGGATAGGCTGCCCCTCATGGGAGCGCGCACCGGGTACGCGGAGGGGACGTTCAGCTGGGTCGACCTTGCCACGACTGAGCCGGAGGCGGCCACAGCGTTCTATGGAACGCTCTTCGGCTGGACCCCGGACGAGCGGCGCATGGCGGACGGGCGCGCGTACACGGTCTTTTGCCGAGAACGCGAGGAGGTCGCCGGGCTCTATGCCCTGCCTGCGGGCGACCCCGCCGGCGGTGAGACACGCTGGAACTCGCACGTCTCGGTCGCCGACGTCGACGCGGCGGCCGCCCGTGCCCGTGCGTTGGGCGGCAGCATCCTCGCCGGGCCACTGGATTTCGGAGACCGAGGGAGGTTGGTGGTCGTGCGCGATCCGCACGGGCCCGTCATCCACCTCTGTGAGCCCGGTCGGTACTTCGGCGCGACCCGCGTGAACGAGCCCGGGTACCTGACGTGGAATGAGCTGGCCACCCCGGATGTCGATGCGGCGATCGCCTTCTACTCGGGGCTGTTCGACTGGCGCATCGAGTTCCTCGCCGGCATGCCGGTGCCCTACTGGGTGATTCGTGTCGGACCGCGGGACAACGGCGGGCTGCGCGGTCTGACGGCGGCGGACGCCGGCGCACCTTCGCGCTGGCTGCCCTACTTCGTCGTGACCGACGTCGCGGAGACCGGCGCAGCCGCCATCGCCGCCGGCGGTGCGGTTCTCGCGGGGCCGACCGAACAGCCGAAGGGTGTCTTCAGCCTGCTGCGCGACCCGCAGGGGGCGAGCTTCCTGGTCTTCGAAAGCGACAAGCTTGACCCGTGAACCGCGGAGCCGGGCGTGATCCTGGCCAAGACGTTGGTGTTCGGCTCCGGTCCCGAGTGCCCCACCGAACTGCTCTGTCTGCCGCTGCTGCGCGCGCGGTACGGGCTTACCTTCAAGGAATTTCGTGTCACCGATGCCGGCGGGCCGCGCACTGTCGACGCGCTCACAACGGGGGAGATTCAGGTCGGCGTGCTCTTCACGACCGATCCGCGCCTGCTCGCCGGCGACTTCGTTCTGCTCGAGGATGACCTGCACGCTCAGCCCGCCGAGAGCGTGACGCCGATCCTGCGCGACGAGGTGCGCGTCGCGCACGGCGATGGCCTCGCCGAGACCATCGATGCCGTGAGCGCGGAACTCACGACCGAGCGCCTCGCCGACCTCAATGGCCGCGTCCTGGGCGGGGCATCTCCGGCGGCGGCGGCGGCCGAATTCCTGACCGAGAGGCGGTACGGCCTGCCGCCACGCGCACCGCGGAGGGACCGACCGGCGATCGTCATCGGGTCGGCCAACTTCGCCGAGAGCGTGACCGTGGCCGAGCTTTACGCCCACGCGCTGGCGGACGCAGGCTTTCCGGTCGAGCGGCGCCTCGAGATCGGCAACCGCGACACGTACTTTCCGTTGCTCCGCGACGGCACAGTCGGCCTCATCCCCGAGTACGTGGGCAGCCTCCTCGCGTACCTGGACGACAGCGGGAGCCCGATCTCGGATCCGCACCAAGCCCACGCGGCGCTCGACCAGGCGTTGCAGGGAACGGGCCTTGTGGCTCTGCAGCCGGCGCCGGCCGAGAACAAGAACGGCGTCGTCGTGACCGCCGCGACCGCGGCGCGCTACGGCCTGACGAGGATCAGTGATTTCGGCCGGGCGATCGGCGACCCGGACGGGAACGGCTGACCTAAATAGTGGGGCGGCGCGCTGTACCACTGCTTGGCTGCGCACCCAGACCGGATCGACCGATTTGGGAGGGGCTGAAAGGGTGATGCCTCGCGCTACCGCCCTCTTCTTGAGCGGCACGGCCTGGCCTCGGGCTCGTTCCTATAGGACTCGGTTCAGCCCCTCCGACGTCGAGTCTGCCCCGCGGGCGGTCCCCGGCCATAGTCGGCGAGCGGGAACCATTCACTTTTCGGCGGATCCTTCGTTTCCTGGCTCCCGACGGAGCGGGATCACGGCGCGGTTGCCCGTCATGGGTGAGTGACCAGATACGTTTCGTTGTCCAGGTCGGCCGTGAGTTCTTCGACGTTGAAAGGCCGGTCGAGCCGGGCGTGCAACGCCTTCGGATCGATCAGCAAGCTGATTTCGGCCGTTTGGCCGGCGAACAGGCGCCCGATGAGCGGATAGATGCGGCGCATGATCGCCCGTTCCGCAGCGGTGCAACGCGATGCGCAGTACCCTACGTGACCGATCTCGTCGGTCAGGATGTCGCTGTAGAGCAGTTCGATTCGCTCGGCGACGTCCGGTTCGTCGGCGAACAGTTCCCTGCCGGCGCGGCGCAATTCGTCGAACATGATGCAGCCCGCCATCTCTGCGGCCCCGACGAACAGGAAGCCCAACCGTGCGGGCATGAAGACCCCGGTTTTGACGAACTGTCGCATCACGAAAGGCGGGGGAACCACTTGGAACGTCAGATCGAAGATGTCGAGCGCATACGCGAGTAGGCGGGTGTGGTAATGCTCCTCGAGCTCGAGGTAGACGTTTTCGGGCGGCAGGTTCTGATCGCTGTTGCGCCCATAGGTTTCGCCAAGCCCGACGCCGAACCGTTCCGCCTGATTCAGCTTGGCCGTCGCCAAGAGGAACAGCATTTTCCTGTCCAGCCCGGCCTCCGGGCGACGGCGGCGCAGGTTGCGATGGAATGTCTGTTGATCGACAGGGTGGGCCGACCGGACCGGATTGGCCTCGAGTTGAGCGAAGAATCGCTCGCGATTCGCCAACCGCCGGTTGAGCAGGTCGGCCTCGCCGTCACGTCGGGCCAAGAATTCCCGGTAGCCCTCGATGCCCGTACCGTTCATCGCTTCTCCATTCCCTTGACAATCGTTGTCACGTAACGGCTTAACTGCGCCGGGTCGGGTGTTCCGGTGGCCAGCAGGGCGAACAGCCCGGTCAGGAAGAACGTCGCGAGTTCCGCGGCGTCAATCTCCGTGCGGGCCTGCCCCGCGGATTGCGCCCGGGCGATCACGCCCACCAGAAATCCCGCGAGCGGGTGTTGCGCCAGCTCGTCCTCGACCGGACGCGACGACGAGAAGTGCAGACCGAGCATGTCGCGGAAAACCGCTGCACCCAAACGACTTTCGGCGGCCAGCACGTGAGCGACGAGCTTCGACAATACCGATGCAAGATCACCCTTGGCGTCGCCGAGTTCGCTGATGATCCGGGTTTCCTCGTTGCGCTCCAACTCGGCGAGAACGTGCTCCTTGGTGGGGAAGTGGAAGTAGAACGTTCCGCGCACCACGCCGGCCGCGGCGGCGATCGCGCTCACGTCGGCGGCGGCCAGCCCCCTCCGCGCGAATTCGGTCAACGCGGCGTCGAACAGGCGCGCCCGGGTTTCCAGCCGGCGCGCCTCCCGTGCGCCAACGGCCGATGCCTCGGCCACCGCTGGGGCGTGCGACGACTCCATGGACGGACGGTACCGCCATTCGCTGACGATCGTCAATGACGGCCGTCAGCGAATGGCACCGCCCGTTCACCCACGTGTGAAGCCCGGAGCCAGGAACCGCTCCAAGACTCTTCGTTCGACGCGACTGTTCGCGAGCGGCCAGTAAGCCAGGGACAACACCACGCGCACGATCCACTGCGCCGCCTCCGGGTCGTCGGCGATTCCCGTGAGCTCGGCGGCGAGGTGACTGAGCACCGGGGACGAATGCAACTCGCCAAGATCCGGGGAACTGCCCGGACTGAGCATCAGCCGCCGCAGCGGGTCCGTCCTGATCTGTTCGAGTGCGACGGTGACGGCGGTGATGACGCGGTCGGGGCCGCTCAGCCCATCCACGGCACGCCGAACCGTCTCGATGATCCCGGCCGACAGGCGGATCAGCACCGCGTCTCGGATCTGGGCCTTGCCGCCCGCGTAGCGATAGATGGTGGCTCTTGAGCAGTGCACCCGCGCCGCCAGGGAGTCGATGTCGAACGCATCCAGCCCCTCGCGTAGCACGAGATCGGTCGCGGCAGCGTAGATACGATCCGCCGCGGCGGCCCGACGATCGCCACCGAGGACCCAGTCATGGCCGGCCATGGGCGTTTCCCTCCCCTGAGTAGTCGGGTCCATGCGTTCTCACATCTGAGACGAGCTCAGCCATATGTTCCAGCATCGGCGCAGCTAGCTCAACGCAGGTGAGACGGCGGACGCGCCAGGATGGCCCTGCGGATTGCAACTTTCGGCATGTCCATTGACGGCAGATGTCGTGGGAACTCAGCGTTGAGCAATGGATTCGAATGCCGGCGGCCTCGGGCTCGCGCTGTTCGACGAGCGGTTCATCCAAAATCCGCAGTTGCTCTACGAACAAATGCACCGGGCCGGACACGTCCATCGCATCGGCGAATCCGGCTTCTATGCGGTGAGCAGTTGGGAAGCCGTGAACGAGGTTGTCGCACGCTGTGCCGACTTCTCGTCCAACCTGACGGCGACGATGATTTATCAGCCCGCCGGCGGCGTCGACGCCTTCCCCATGGGAGAACTCGGCGGTCCCACTCAAGCGTTGGCGACCGCTGACGAACCGGTCCATTCGGCGCATCGAAAGATGTTGCTCCCACAGCTGGCGGCGAAGCGCATCCGCGCCTTCGAGCCATTCATCGCCGACACCGCTGCCCGCCTGTGGGATCGCCACGCGCGAGGCGGACGCATCGAATGGATGAGCGCGATGGCCAATCGGCTACCCATGATGATCGTCGGGAGGATCATCGGTGTCCCCGACGCCGACATCGACAAGATCATCCAATGGGGTTACTCCGCCACCCAGGTGGTCGAAGGGCTGGTCACCCGAGATCAGCTGGATGCCGCCGGGGTGGCCGTGATGGAGCTCAGTGGCTACGTCACCGAACAGTTCCGGAACGCGGCAAGCCACCCACAGGACAATCTGCTGGGAGACCTCGCCGTCGCGTGCGCCTCCGGCGAACTGGACGACTTGGCCGCGCTAGCGATCATGATCACCTTGTTCAGTGCAGGGGGTGAATCGACCGCCTCCTTGATCGGTTCTGCCGCTTGGGTTTTGGCGACGCGGCCGGACGTCCAGCGGCAGGTGCGCGATCGGCCGGATTTGCTCGGGGCGTTCCTGGAAGAGGTGCTGCGCTACGAACCGCCTTTCCGGGGCCACTACCGGCACGTCGTCAACGACACCGAACTATGCGGCGCCGAATTACCGTCGGGTTCGCGGCTGCTTCTGTTGTGGGGAGCGGTGAACAGGGATCCCGCGCACTTCGACGATCCGGAAGAGTTTCGACTCGATCGGCCTGCGGGGAAGGGACACATCAGCTTCGGCAAGGGAATCCACTTCTGCGTCGGAGCGGCGCTGGCGCGACTGGAGGCGAACATCGTCCTGGGCGAGCTGCTCGCGCGGACGTCGAACATCACGGCCGCCGACGTCGGAAAGTGGCTCCCCAGTCTCCTGGTGCGGCGCCTCGAACGCCTGGAACTCGCGTACGCGTAAGCGCGATTGCCCGCCACTTGACGCGGGTACTGATCTCTTCGGACCGAGTCACGAATCCGAAAGGACCGCATGCCGACGCGCGAGCACACCGCCACCGACGGCCTGTTGCAGGAACTGCTGTGGGCCTACGGGCCGTGCGGCCAGGAAGCCGACGTCCGCGCGGTGTGCGCCCGCGAACTGCAACCCGTCGTCGACGACATGTGGACCGACGACGCCGGCAACCTGATCGGGTACATCGCCGCCACGCCCCCGGGCGACGACGCCGGGCGCGTGCACCGCCACCGGGTGTCCTCGGCGGCCGAGCCCGGCGTCGCGACGCGAGTCATGGCGCACCTGGACGAGCTGTCCATGCTCGTCAAGCGGGTGGAACCGGATGGCACCCTGCATGTGACCCAGCTGGGCACGATGTATCCCGGCAACTTCGGCCTCGGCCCGGTCGCCGTGCTCGGCGAGCACGAGACGCTGACCGCGGTGTTGACGCTCGGCTCCGAACACACCACCCAGGAGAGCCAGCGGATCTGGCAGACCAAGCCCGACCAGGGCGACAAGGCGCTGGACTGGGACCACGTCTACGTCTTCACGGGGCTGAGCACCGACGAATTGGAGGTCGCCGGGGTGCGCCCGGGCACCCGCGTGTGCGTCGACCGCACCAAGCGGACGCTCGTCGAGTTCGGCGGTTACCTGGGCTGCTACTTCCTCGACGACCGGGCCGCGGCGACCGCCCTGCTGCGCGCCGCACGCCTGTTGCGCGAGCGCGCCCAACGGCCCGTCGACGACGTGTATCTCGTGTTCACCACCAACGAGGAGATCGGCGGGGTGGGCGGGACGTACGCCAGCGGGTCGCTGCCCGGCACCCTCACCCTGGCCCTCGAGGTCGGCCCCACCGAGCGCGAGTACGGCACCAGCGTCACCGGCGGCCCCATCGTCGGCTACAGCGACGCGTTGTGCGTCTACGACAAGGACGTCGCCGACCGGCTGATGGGCATCGCCGCCGACCTTGGGTTGTCCCCGCAGGCGGCGGTGTTGGGCGCCTTCGAATCCGACGCGTCGCACTCGAAGGCCAACGGGCTGACACCGCGTGCGGGTCTGCTGTGCGTGCCCACGCTGAGCACGCACGGCTATGAAGTCATCTCGCGCAGCGCCATCGACGACATGGCGTCGATCATCGCCGAGTTCGTGCTGCAGCCCGGTGCGCATGCCCGGGACGAAGACTAATGCGGCCCCAAAAATTGCCTGAACATTGACTAAGAGGCGCGTGGCGGCGCCGGGCGCGTCGGAATACCCGTCCTACGGTCGACGGATGAACGTTGACTACTACCTGCAGAAGGTGCCGGTCGAGTCGGTGCGGCCGGGCTTTTCGCTCGCCATCGGTGAACGCGGTGACTATCGCCTGTTCCGGGTGGAATGCACGCAGATGACACAGCGCAGCGGTCAGCCGGTGATGTTCACGCTCACCTCCGAGGCCCTCGACGGCGGTGCCCCGTGGGTACTCGAGTGCGAGGCGGGCACGCCGGTGGTCCGGGTGCTCGGCGTGTGCAAGGCGGCTTCCTAGTCCCGTCAGCCCGGCTTTGCCGCGGCAACGAACTGCAGCGCGCGCTGGGTCTGTTGCTCGATGTCGATCAGCCCGGCCGACGAGAACAGGTCGACGAAGGCGTGCCGGTCGAACATCGAGAGCCCGATGACGCGGGCACCGGCGGTCATCGCGTGCCGGATTCCGGGCAGGTCGGGGACGTAGCTGGTGAGGACCGCGATCCGGCCCCCGGGCTTGAGCACCCGCACCATTTCGCGTGCGACGTTGAACGGTTCGGGCATCAGGTACAGCGCGCCGAAGCAGCAGACCGCGTCGAACGTCGCGTCGGCGAACGGCAACGCGCGGGCGTCGCCGCGCACGTAGCAGGTCCGCGGGGTGCTGTTGTCCAGGACGGCCCGCGTGAGCATCGGCTCGGAGATGTCGAAGCCGACCGCGAGTCCGCCATCCGGTAGTTGTTCTGCCAGCGAGCCGGTGAAGTTGCCTGGGCCGCAGGCGACGTCGAGCAGTCTGTGCGCGGTGGACAGCCGAAGCGTCGACGCCGCGCGCCGCTGCTCGGCGCCCGTGGTGACACCGCTGGCCGCGTAGAACGCGGCCGGGCGCCACAGCCGTTCGTAGACCGTGGCGACCAGGGGGCTGTTCATGGCGCGCTGCGCGAGCGTCGGGGCCGGCGAGCTCGTCGATTCGCCCAGTACGTCGAGGAATCCGTGCCGCGGCACGGCGGGCTCGGTCAGCAGACCCCGGGTCAATCCGACTGCGTCCTGGCTCATTTCATCGCTTTCGTTCGGGTGTGCACGTGTTGGGATAACCCGCGGGTGGATCCCCATTTTTCCGCCGATCCGGCACGATCCGGCTGCCCGGCGGGCGGCCCAGGCCGCCCCTACGGTGTCGACGACCTGTCGTTCGGTCGAGACGTCGAACCAGAGGCCGCCCACCCGCACCTTGCGCGGCCCAGCGCCGGCCGGGCGCGGTGAACTGCGGTGGGCTCGCTCACCCGCTCATCATGCCTCGCGGCCTCGCGGACACCTACGGCCGACGCGCATTCCTTGCCGCGGTTGGAAGCCAGCCCATAACCTGGGCAACATCCGACCGCGGCCAGGGGACTCGGCCTGGCGCGGTAGACGACGGCGACGCAGGCGGGCAGGTCATGGCAGAGCGGCGGTCATCGCGACGCGCAGACCCGCGCCGTGAGGGCATGAACGGCGGGCTATCGCGGTGGCCTTGACCGGCGCGCGGGCCGACGAGCTGGCGGCGATGGACATCTTCGAGGGGTGTCCGACCGCCGATCTGGCGCCGCTGGCCGCGTCGCTGCAACCGCTGCGCGCCGCGCCCGGCCAGGTGCTGATGCAGCAGGGCGAGCAGGCGGTCTCCTTCCTGCTCATCTCCTCGGGAATCGTGGAGATCGCCCATGTCGGCGATGACGGCGTGGTCATCGTGGAGCACGCCTTTCCCGGGATGCTCATCGGGGAGATCGCCCTGCTGCGGCACATCCCGCGGACCGCTACCGTCACCACCGCCGGCCCGCTGACCGGGTGGATCGGCGACAACGACGCCTTCGTCCGTATGGTCCACATCCCCGGGGTCATGGAGCGGCTGCTGCGCACGGTGCGCCAGCGTCTCGCCGCGTTCATCACGCCGATCCCCATTCGTGTCCGCGATGGAACAGACCTGATGCTGCGGCCGGTGCTGCCCGGCGACAGCGAGCGAACCGTGCACGGGCACATCCAATTCTCCAGCGAGACGCTGTACCGGCGGTTCATGACACCGCGCCTTCCCACCCCGGCGCTGATGCACTACCTCTCGGAGGTCGACTACGTCGACCACTTCGTCTGGGTGGTGATCGACTCAGGGAACCCGGTGGCCGACGCGCGCTACGTGCGCGACGAAGGTGACCGCAACGTCGCCGAGATCGCGTTCACCGTCGCCGACGCCTATCAGGGGCGCGGGATCGGCACCTTTCTGATCAACGCCCTGTCCATTGCCGCCCGGGTCGCCGGCGTCGAAAGATTCTCGGCCCGAATGCTTTCCGATAACCTGCCGATGCGGACGATCATGGACCATCACGGCGCGATCTGGCAGCGCGAGGACGTCGGCGTCATCACCACCGTCATCGACGTCCCGCGCCGGCGTGACCACGGTTTTCGGCGCGACGTGGCCGCCCAGATCGAGCACGTCGCCCGCCAGATGATCGAGGTGGTCGGCTGACGCCGCACCCGGTGCTACGAACGAGCATGCGGCCGTTCCGGTTTGGCGCGGTGACAACTCCCGCGCTGGCGTTGCTGGTGGCCGCGTGCACCCACGCACCGGCGCCCGCCCCGTCGCCGACGCCCACGAAGGCGCCACCGCCGACGGCGGTCAACCCGGCCAACATCAAGCGGGTGGTTCGCGAGCTGCCGCCCGGTTACGAGGCGACCACGGGCATCCCGAGCGGGGCGTCCCCGCAAGTGATCTGGAGCCTGGGGCCCAATGCTTCGGACACCAAGGTGCGGCCGCCGCAATGCGGGGCGCTGGCCGACCCCGGCAACGGACGTGACCAGTCGGCGCAGGGAGTGTCCGCCTCGGGCAGCGGCGGCATCGTCGACGCGGTGGTGGTGGCTTTGCCGGGGCCGGTGGTCCGGCCCGACGACGTGGTCGCCGCGTGCGGCCAGTGGACCATGACCGTCGCACGCAGCACGGCGAGCGTGCACCTCATCGACGCTCCCCGCATCGACGGCGCCCAAACCCTCGGCATGGTGGCCGACGTCAAGTCGTCCGTCGAGTCGGGCACCGAGATTGATTCGCGCACATACACCTTCATCGCATACCTGGGCAACTTCTACGCGTTCACCACGCTGACCACCGATCCGGGTTCGGTGGTCCCAGCGCTGCCGCCGCAATTCGCCGCCGATCTGCTCGTCAAAACGGTGTCCACGTTGCGCAGCTGACGCGCCGGCCTTCGGTAGATTAGCCACGGTGTTCAAAGTGGCGGTCACGGGCGCGGCGGTGGGGGTGCTCGCCGGGTGCTCGTCGGGGGGGCCTAGCTCGGCGGACGTCGACATCAAGAAGGTCGCCGACGTGAAGTCGAGCTTCGGGCCGGAGTTCAAGGTCACCGACATCGGGGAGCGGGGGATCGATCCCAAGGTGCTCTCCGGCCGCAAGCTCCCGGAGGGCCTCACGTTCGACCCGGCCAATTGCGCCAAGGCGGCGACGGGACCGGAGATGCCCCCCGACCTGCAGGGCAACATGGCCGCCGTCTCCGCCGAGGGCAAGGGCAACCGATTCGTCGTCATCGCCGTGGAAACCTCAAAAGCCTTGCCGTTCAACGACCCCGGCAAAGAGTGCGCCAAGGTGGCGTTCACCGGACCGCAATTGCGTGGCGGCCTCGAGGTGGTCGACGCGCCGCACATCGACGGGGCCCGCACGCTGGGGGTGCACCGCGTCCTGCAGGCCCTGGCCCCGGGCGGTGCCCGCACGGGCGAGCTCTACGACTATTCGGCCCAATTCGGTGACTACCAGGTGATCGTCACCGCCAATCCGCTGGTGGTCCCCGGGCAGCCGGTCGCGCCGGTCGATACGCAACGCGCCCGCGACTTGCTCGTCAGCGCGGTGAAGTCGGTCCGCGGCTAGCGAATGGGCCGGGCCTAACGCACGCCGCGCGGCCGGAACTGGATGCTGATGCGCGGGCCCACCGGTGTGGTCGTCTTGGGCACGGCATGCTCCCAGGTGCGCTGGCACGAGCCCCCCATCACCAGCAGGTCGCCGTGCGCCTGGGGCAGCCGCAACGACGGCCCGCCACCGCGCCGCCGCATGGCGAAGGTGCGGGTGGCGCCCAGGCTGACGATCGCCACCATGGTGTCCTCGGAGCTGCTGCGCCCGATGGTGTCGCCGTGCCAGGCGACGCTGTCCGAGCCGTCGCGGTAGCAGCACAACCCGACGGTGGTGAACGGCTCACCGAGCTCGCCCGCGTAGATGTCGTTGAGCCGGCGCCGCAGCCTGGCCAGCAGCGGGTGCGGCGGGGCCTCCACGGGCAGGGCGTGGAAGATCACCAGCCGCGGCACGGCGACCACCCCGGCGTACATCTTGCGGCGGTCCTCCCGCCAGGGCACGCCCGACAGCAGGCCGTCGAGCAGATCGTCGGCGTCGGTGAGCCAGCCCGCGCGGATCTCGATGAAGGCGCCGTCACCGAGTTCTCTGCGCTCGGTGTGTGCGAACAGGGAGCCTTGTACCGCGATCTCCACGGCGGCCAGTCTATCGCACATCCGTTCGATGAAGAGGGGACCGGCCGTCCGAGCGGCTACCGTTTTCCTTGTGGGTGTGGTTGAGCTGGGCACCAATTCCGAGGTGGGCACGCTGCGGGTCGTGATCCTGCATCGACCGGGCGGCGAGCTGCGGCGGCTCAATCCGCGCAACATGGATCAGTTGCTCTTCGACGGGCTGCCCTGGGTCGCGCGCGCGCAGGACGAACACGACCGCTTCGCCGCGCTGCTGCGGTCACGGGGCGTCGAGGTGCTGCTGTTGTCGGACCTGCTGGCCGAGGCGTTGACCCACAGCGGGGCGGCGCGGATGCAGGGCGTCGCCGCCGCGGTCGACGCGCGGAGGCTCGGAGTGCCCCTGGCGCAAGCGCTTTCGTCCTACCTGCGCGGGCTGGACCCGGGCAGGCTGGCTCAGGTGCTGATGGCCGGCATGACGTTCAACGAACTGCCCTCGGACATCCGGACCGACGTGTCGCTGGTGCTGCGCATGCACCAGGGGGCGGACTTCGTCATCGAGCCGCTGCCCAACCTGGTGTTCACCCGCGACTCGTCGATATGGATCGGCCCGCGGGTGGTCATCCCCACGCTGGCGCTGCGCGCCCGGGTCCGCGAGGCGTCGCTGACCGATCTGATCTACGCGCATCACCCGCGGTTCACCGGGGTACGGCGCGCCTACGAGTCGCGCACCGCCCCGGTCGAGGGCGGCGACGTGCTGCTGCTCGCTCCCGGTGTGGTCGCGGTCGGCGTCGGTGAACGCACCACCCCGGCGGGCGCGGAAGCGTTGGCCCGCAGCCTTTTCGACGACGACCTGGCCCACAAGGTGCTCGCCGTGCCGATCGCGCAGCGGCGTGCGCAGATGCACCTGGACACGGTGTGCACGATGGTCGACATCGACACCGTGGTGATGTACGCCAATGTGGTCGACACGCTGTCGGCGTTCACCATCGAGCGCACGCCGGACGGTGTGGCGATCAGCGATGAGGCTCCGTTTCTGGAGGCCGCCGCCAAGGCGATGGAGATCGACCGGCTGCGGGTGATCGACACGGGGTTGGACCCCGTGATCGCCGAGCGGGAGCAGTGGGACGACGGCAACAACACCCTGGCGTTGGCGCCGGGGGTCGTCGTCGCCTACGAGCGCAACGCCCAGACCAACGCCCGCCTGCTGGACGCGGGCATCGAGGTGCTGACCATCGCGGGGTCCGAGCTGGGCACCGGCCGCGGCGGCCCCCGCTGCATGTCCTGTCCGGTCGCCCGCGATCCGCTGTAGCCGTTGCGCTGAGATTGCCGCCATGGTCGTCGCTGGGGGCCGAACCGCAACCCTCACGGCAATCTCGGCGACGAACGGCGGGCCAGCGCCTCGCGGGCCCGCCGGGCGATGACGCTGGGGCGGTCCTCGTTGATGACCCTGATCACGGTCCAGCCGAGGCTTCCCACGATCTCGGCCCGGCGAATGTCTTTCACATACTGGCCGCGATCGGTGCGGTGCTGTTCGCCGTCGTACTCCAGCGCCACCATCGGTTCTTCCCACCCCATGTCCAGGTAGGCGACCAGCCGACCGTCGGTCACTCTGATCTGCGTGGTGGGCCGCGGCAAGCCGGCGTCGATCAACACGAGGCGCAGCCAGCTTTCCTTCGGCGACTGTGCACCCCCGTCCATCAGGGACAGGGCTGCCCGGCATCGCCGAACGCCCCGGACCCCCTTATTGCGGGCGAAGAGCGGAGCCACGTCGGCCGGGGCGAGGCCGGTCGCGGCCGACAACGCGTCAAGGTGGGCCACCGCGAGACCGCGCGTTAGATGGCGTCCCAGGTCGAAAGCCGTGCGCGTCGGGCTGGTGACCGGTAGCCCATCGAGGTCGACGACATCCTCTGCGCTGATGCGTTCGCGGCGGATGATGACGCCGGGTGGCGGGTGGTGGAAAGGCCCGATGATCTCGACGGGCGCGAGGTCGTCGACCCATTTCGCCCCGTGCAGCGCGGCGGCCGCCCGGCCGGCGATGATCGCCCGCCTGCCCGACCACAGCCAGGCCGCCCAGATATTGTCGTGAAGCGACCTGGGCGCATTCTTCGGCACGTACACGTCGCGATGGATTCGCCGGTAGCGCCAACGCAATTGGCCGCGCGTGAGCGAACCGCCCGCTATCGCTTCGCTTCCGATAAAGGTCCCCGCCACGCGCCCATCATGGACGCCACGACCGATCTCGCGTCCACATTGCCGCCAGGGTTGTGGACAGCGTGCGAAGCGCAGCCCTCACGGCAATCTCGGCGACGAACGGCGGGCAAAGCCATCAGCGCCAGCTGGGCAGCCAGATCTCCATGTCCCACGTCTGCTGCGAAATCGGCAGCCCGGTGAGCACCGGGAACAGCCAGGCGAAATTGGTCACCACCAACGCGACGTAACAACAGACGGCGATCAGCCCCAGCGTGCGTCGCTCCTGGGTGAGACCGCGCGTCCGGCCGGGCGGATAGAGAATGTCCCCACATATCAGGGCGATCCCCATCACCAGGAACGGCGCCATCGTCGCCGCGTAGAAGAAGTACATCTGCCGGTCGATGTCGGCGAACCAGGGCAGCCACCCGGCGCAATACCCGGTCAGCACAACGGCATAACGCCAGTCGCGGCGGACGAAGGTGCGCCAGCAGGCGTAGAGCAGGACCGGCACGGCCAGCCACCACATGGTCGGGGTGCCCACCAGCATCTCCGCCTTGACGCACGACTGCCCGCCGCATCCGGAGACGTTCTGCTGGTCGATCGCGTACAGCACCGGCCGCAACGACATCGGCCAGCTCCACGGCTTGGACTCCCACGGGTGGTGGTTACCGGCGGCGTTCGTCAGGCTCTTGTGGAATTTGAACGCCATGGCGGTGTAGTGCCATAGCGAGCGGATGGCGTCCGGGAGCGGGACCACCGAACGGGGGCCGATGGACTGACCGACCTCGTGCCGATCGATCGCCGTCTCGGACGCGAACCAGGGCGCGTAGCTGGCCAGATAGACGGCGAACGGGATGAGCACCAGCGCGTAGACGGTGGGGATCAGATCCCGGCCCCACATCCCCGCCCACGGCCGGGTCACCTGGTACTGGCGCCGCGCCGCGACGTCGAAGGCCAACGACATCGCGCCGAAGAACAGCACGAAATACACACCGGACCACTTTGTCCCGCACGCCAATCCGAGCAGGACGCCCGCAGAGAACCGCCACCAGCGCACCCCCAGCCGCGGGCCCCACAGCGTCTCGGCGGCGCGGCCCTCGAGCAGCGCGACGTGCATGCGCCGGCGCACCTCGTCCCGGTCGACGATCAGCGCGCCGAACGCCGCGACCACGAAGAAGGTGAGGATGCCGTCGAGCAGGGCGGTCCGGGCGGTGACGAAGCTGACGCCGTCGCAGATCACCAGCACGCCGGCGATGGCGCCGACCAGCGTCGAGCGGCTGATCCGCCGCACGATCCGCATCACCAGCACGACCAGCACCACGCCGAGCAGGGCGCCGGTGAATCGCCAGCCGACGCCGGTGTAGCCGAAGACCGCCTCACCGATCGCGATCAGTTGCTTGCCGACCGGCGGATGGACCACCAGGCCGAACCCGGGGTTGTCCTCGACCCCGTGGTTGTGCAACGCCTGCCAGGCCTGCGGCGCGTAATGCTTCTCGTCGAAGATGGGCGTGCCGGCATCGGTCGGCGAACCCAGGTTGAGGAACCGGCTGATCGCGGCCAGCACGGCGATCACGCCCGTCACGACCCAGCCGCGAATCTGATCGGTCGGCCCGAAATCGGCCACCGGAACCATCGGCCCCGGGCTGACGACGGGCACGACGCGCTCCTGGCCGGCGACCGGGGTTTCGCGGGGCGGGGCGGACATCGGTGTCGATCGTAGGCTGTCCGTCATGACCACCGGCCGCCTGTTGCTGGGCGCGACCCCGTTGGGCCAGCCGTCGGACGCCTCGCCCCGCCTGATCGACGCCCTCGCCCGCGCCGACGTGGTGGCGGCCGAGGACACCCGCCGGGTGCGGACGCTGGCGAAGGCCCTGGACGTCACGATCACCGGCCGGGTGGTCAGCCTGTTCGACCGCGTCGAGGCGGCCCGGGTGGAGCCCCTGATCGCCGCCGTCAAGGCCGGCGCGACGGTGCTGGTGGTCAGCGATGCCGGGATGCCGCTGGTCAGCGATCCCGGCTTCCGGCTGGTCGCGGCGTGCGTGGACGCCGGCCTGCCGCTGACGTGTCTGCCCGGCCCGTCGGCGGGGATGACGGCGCTCGCCCTGTCCGGCCTGCCGGCGGAGAAGTTCTGCTTCGAGGGATTCGCCCCCCGCAAGAAGGCCGCGCGGCGGGCCTGGCTGGACTCGCTGGCCGACGAGCGGCGCACCTGCGTGTTCTTCGAATCGCCGCGCCGGCTGGCCGCGTGCCTGCAGGACGCCGTCGACCAGCTCGGCGGCGCCCGTCGGGCCGCGATCTGCCGGGAACTGACCAAGGTGCACGAGGAGGTGGTGCGTGGATCGCTCGACGAGCTGGCGGCGTGGGCCGACGACGGGGTGCTCGGCGAGATCACCGTGGTGCTGGCCGGCGCCACCCCGCGCGCCGACCTGCCCGCGCTGCTCGGGCAGGTGCAGGAGCTGGTCGACGGCGGCGCGCGCGTGAAGGACGCCTGCGGTGAGGTGGCCGCCGCCAATCCGGGGGTGCGCTCGCGCCAGCTCTACGACGCCGTCCTGCGGTCGCGCCAGGCCTGAGGGTCAGCCCGCCGAGAACGCGGCCGCGATCCGCGGCTGCCCCACGATCGGGGACGCTTTGTGCAGGCATTCGGCCCATTCCGCGTCGGGATCGGAGTCGGCGGTGATCCCTCCGCCGACACCGAGGACAGCGCCGCCCGCAGCGTCGAACTCCACCGTCCGGATGGCCACGTTCAGTTCGCACCCCGCCAAGGGTGAAGCCAAACCGATTGTGCCGCAATATATTCCACGGCGATGCGGCTCCCATTGCGAGAGCAGCTGGCGCGCACGGTGTTTGGGTGTTCCGGTGACCGAGGCGGGCGGGAAGGCGGCGTCCAGCAGCGCGGACGTCGGCAGCTCGACCGGGACGCGTGCCGACACGGTGGACACCAGGTGCCACACGCCCGGGGCGCGTCGCACCACCAGTAACTCGGGCACGGTGACGGTGCCGACGATCGCCACCCGGCCGAGGTCGTTGCGCACCAGGTCCACGATCATGATGTTCTCGGCCACCTCCTTGGCCGACGCCCGCAGCGCCGACGGCCAGGCATCCAGCGGCAGGGTGCCCTTGATCGGGCTGGACGTCACCAGCGTCCCGCGCCGTCGCAGGAAGAGTTCCGGGGACAGCGACGCCACCGCACCCCACGGCCCGGCGAGGTAGGCGGCCCGCGCCGGGGCAGTGCGGGCGATGCCGTCGGCGAAGAAGTCCAGGGGGGCGCCACTGGCCGTTCCGATGAACTGCGTGCACACGCACGCCTGGTACACCTCGCCGGCGCTGATGGCCTCCAGGCAGTTCAGCACGCCGTCGCGGTGGGCCGCCCGATCGGCCGGGGCCCAGTCGATGCGGCAGTCGCGCGTCGGCGGCGGCCCCGTTGCCAGGGCGGCGGCAAGCCAGTCCGGCATCGGCGCGCCGGACAGGCTTTCGTACCACCACCGGCCGTCCCGGTCGCGCCGCAGCACGCAGTCGGTCCAGCCGCCCGCGGCCTCGGGGATCCGGTTCGGCTCGCCGCCGGCGCCGGGATCGGGATAGGAAAGGTAACCGATCCAGCCGCCACCCACGGCTTCCGAGTCGAGCGACTGCGGGCCGGGCTGGACCGCGAAGGCGGCGTCGGCATCGACGGGCCGCACCGGCACGCTCGGCGCGATGACCGCCAGCGCGCCGAACCATTCGCCGGTCAGCGCGGCCGGCGGCGGCAGCCCGAGCCGGGCGGTGGCGTCCCCCACGGCGCGCAGCACCGCGGGGGCGGCGCCAAGGTCGCCGAGCCGGTCGATACGCACCGCCCTAGCTTGACAGAAGAGCGCCCGCCTAGCCGCGGCTGACGTCGCGCGCGGTCGCCAGCGCCGCCAGCTTGTCCGGATTGCGCGTCACGTAGAAGTTCGTGATCTTGTCCGCGGCGATCTCCAGGGTGATCACTCCCTCGAGGTGATCGCCCAGGTAGAGCAGCACCGCCGGGGCGCTGTTGCAGGTCACCATCTCGATGCGGAACTCCGCGAACTCGCTCGCCTTGCGGATCAGGCCGACGATGGCCCTGGCCACCCGGTCGGCGCCGACCACCGGCCGGCGCGCCGCGGACACCTTGCCGCCGCTGTCGGCCGTCCAGGTGGCGTCGGGGGCGAGCATCGTCATCAGCGTCTGGACGTCACCGCTGGCGGCCGACTGGAGGAACTGGGCGGTGAGCCGCGCGTTGCGCTGCGGGTCCGTCGCCTCGAACCTCTTCCGCCGCGCCCGCACGTGTTCGCGCGCCCGGTGCGCCACCTGGCGTACCGTGGGCGCCGGTTTGCCGACCGCCTCGGCGATCTCGCCGTAGTCGAAGCCGAACACCTCGCGCAACACGAACACCGCCCGCTCGTCGGGGCTCAGCGTTTCCAGCAGGACCAACATCGCCATCGAAATGGATTCCGCCAGAACGACATCCGTCGAGGCATCTTGCTCGTCGAGCAGCAGCGGCTCCGGCAGCCACGGCCCCACGTACTCCTCGCGCCGGCGCGCGTCGGCGCGCAACGCGTTGAGCGCCTGCCGGGTCACCAGCGCAGCCAGGTAGGACTTGGTGTCACGCACCGTCGACAGTTCGACCGCCGCCCACCGCAGGTAGCTGTCCTGCAGGACGTCGTCGGCCTCGGTGGCCGAACCGAGCATCTCGTAGGCGATGGTGAACAGCAGCGGCCGCAGCACGGTGAACCGTTCGGCGTGCTCGTTGCCGGCGGGCGCGTGCGTCATTGCAGCGCGACCTCGGCGGACTCCTGCGCGGGCCGCTTGCCGCCCTTGAGCCAGCGGTACGAGCCGGGCTTGGCGGCCTCGCGCCGAATGGCCCACAGGGTGCCCTTGCAGATGGCCTCCTTGATCGACGCGGCGGTCCGGCCGCCGATCGCCAGGTTCACCGGAGTGTCGTCGGTGTGGGCCAACTGCAGCGTGCCGTAGGTGCGGCCCAGGCTGATGCACTGGCCGACGAACGCCTGGTTGAGCCGGGCCGGAGCGGTTAAGTCGATGCGGCTGAGCACGGTGTCGGCGGCTTGCGCACCCAGCGGGCCGGCGGCCTGGCAGCTCATCCGTAAGGGTTGGCCCGACGGCGCGGCCGCGTCGCCCGCCGCGACGACGTAGGGGTTGTCGACGCTGGTCAGCGTCTCGTCGGTGAGCAGCCGGCCCAGCGCGTCGGTGCTCAGCCCGCTGCGCGCGGCCAGGTCCGGCACGGCGAATCCGGCGGTCCAGACCGTCGCCGCGCTCGGCAGCACTGCTCCGTCGCCGAGCACCACCGCGTCCCATCGCACCTCGGTCACGGTCGCCGATTCCAGCACGTTGACCCCGAAGCCGCGCAGGCGCTTGGCGACGGAACGCCGGCCGCGCCTGCTCAGCGACGGGCCGAGCGTGGCGCCGCACACCAGGGTCACTTGGCGGCCCCGTTCGGCCAGCTCGGCGGCCGTCTCGATGCCGGTCAGCCCGCCGCCGACGACGATCACGGGCGCGTCCAGCGGCAGGTCGGCCAGCGCGTAGCGCAACCGCTGCGCGCTTTCCAGGTCGGCTATCGGGTACGCGAAGTCGGCGAACCCGGGCACCGCAGCGGGTGCGGCGCCGGTGCTGCCGACCGCGTAGATGAGGTAGTCGTAGCCGAGCTCGCGGCCCGAGGACAGCAGAATGCGCCGGTCGGTGGCCTCGATGCGGTCGACGGCGTCGACGACCAACCGGATCCCGTCGGCGAGCAGGGTCGCGTAGTCGGCGGTCGCGGGGCCGGTGTCGGCGACCAACTGGTGCAGCCGGATTCGCTCCACGAAGACGGGGCGCGGGTTCACCAGGGTGACGTCGACGTCGCGACGTTGCCGGAGCCGGTTTGCGGCCAGGGTTCCGGCGTATCCGCCGCCGACCACGACGACATGAGTTTTCTGGGCGATCACCTCGGTCATTTGCTGTCTCCTGTTCTCGCGGGCCTGATGCCCTTGAGACACCGCGGGGTCCTCGAGCGTGACAGGGCCGCCCACATTGTGACGCGCCTCACGGGTGCCGCTTGCGGGGTCGGGCCGGCCCGCGGCGGACCGGGGGAGGGACGGGTGGTGCGTGCTAGGCTGCGCTACGCCAATTCGTGACCAGCCCCGCGTCGTATACGCGCACCAGATAACCCAGGCACTATGGGGCCACTTCAGTGTGCATCGGTGTGTGTTGGGAGAAGCAACCGTGAAGACGAGGAAGAGCGCGCTGGCCGCTGTCGTGTGCGCGGCGGTGGTGCTGAGCGGATGCGGTGGCAAGAGCGATCCCGGTCCACTGTCCGCGATGGTCAGCCCGGCCATCCCGCCCAGCGCGCAAGAGATCCCCAACCCGCTGCGCGGCCAATACGAGGAAGGCTTGAATCCGCTTTTCCCGCAAGGCAATCCCGCTCAGCAGCGGTACGCCGCCTGGCCCGCGTCGTACGACGCCAGCCTGCGGGTCTCGTGGCGGCAGTTGCAGCCCGTCGACCCGCACACGCTGCCGCCCGACGCGCCCGACGACCGCAAGTTCGACTTCAGCGCGATCGACGACGCGCTGGCCAAGGTCGGCAGCCGAAACATGCGGCTGATCCTCGGCGTGTACGCCTACAGATCCTGTTGTAACGATTCCTATCCCAACGGCACCAACATCGCGATCCCGGACTGGATCCGCTCCGCGGCCACCAGCTACCCCCCGGCGCCGAACGGGTCCACGCCCGGTGTCACCCAGGTGGTCCCGAATTGGAACGACGCCGACTACCTCAACAACTTCGGGCAGCTGCTCGCCGCGCTCGGCCGGCGCTACGACGGCGACGAGCGCCTCAGCGTGTTCGAGTTCTCCGGGTACGGCGACTCCGGCAAGACCAGCCTCGCCTACCTACGGGACACGCTCGGTGCGCCGGGGCCGGCGCCGGACGACAGCCTCTCGAAGTTGGGCTATTACAGCCAGTTTCGCGATCAGAGCATCACCAAGGCGTCCATCGGGCAGCTGGTCGCGGCGAACGTCGGCGCGTTCGGCCACACGCAGTTGGTGGTCACCGGGGAGAATCCGGAGATCGTCCGCGAGTTGTTCGCCGACGACGTGACGAAGAAACTCTCCGCTCCGGTCGGCATCCGCGCGGATTGCCTTGGCGTGCAAGCGCCGCTGCCGGAATGGGCCGAGTCCAGCGACTCGCACTACGTGCGGTTCAACGACGCCGCCGTCAACGCGATCAAGCAGCGGCTCACCTCGGCGCTGGTGGTCAGCCAGTGGTGCGGATTGCCGAACGGGACCGACCCGCGGTCGTACTACGAGAAGGCCCTGCACGACGTCGTCAGGTATCACGTCTCGATGACGTCGAGCTCCAACTTCCCCGACCGGGATGCGACGTCGGCGATGGACCCCAAGCTGTATCTCCTCTGGGCCAAGGCCAACGCCTCGGCCGGCTACCGGTACTCGGTGGAGGCCAAGCCGGGCTCGCAGTCGATCCAGGGCAAGGTGGCGGCCATCTCCGTCGTCTGGACCAACTACGGCTCGGCGGCGGCCACCGAGCAATGGGCACCCGGCTACAAACTGGTCGACTTCTCCGGAGCGGTGGTCCGTACCATTCCCGCGACGGTCAACCTCAAGACGCTGGTCCACGACGACTCCAGCTCGTCCCGCGAGGAGGCGGTGCCCGAGTCGGCCACCGAGTCGGTGCGCGTCGACGTGACCGGCCTGGCGCCCGGGCACTACACGCTGCGCGCATCCGTGGACTGGCAGCAGCACAAGCCCGGCGCCTCCCACGTGGTGAACTACGCGCCCATGGCGCTGGCCCGCGACGGGCGGGACGGCTCTGGCCTGTATCCGATAGCCACCCTCGACATCGCGAGCGACGCGGCGGCCGCCAACGGGTCCTAGCGCCTCGATGACGGGCCGACGGCCCTCGTTCGCGCCGGCCGGCAGACCCTCGCCGGAAGTTGTTCGTTAGCCCGGATGGGGCGGGTACCGCGTGGTAGGTTTTGCTGACCAAAACCGAGCGTGACCTGCCCTGGTCCGAAAACATCCGACAGCCACACACGCGAACCGAAGGGGTACGTCGACGCGCTGGGCGCGCATCCGGCGGGGTTCGTCATCATGACCGTCCCCCGATCGGGCAGCCGTCACCACGGTGGCCGCCCCGTGGGATGTATGCCCGTATCGGAGGAGACCGTGCCACGCAGCCTGGACCTGGTCGTCACCTCCGTCGCCACCCAGTTGATGGAGGCCACCGCCGCCACGGCCACCCTGGTGAGCGAAAAGGTGCTCGCGCAACTGGTCGAGCAGTTCGACGTGGACGCCAGCTTCCTGCGGCACCTCGACCCGCACACCCGGGCCTCGGCGCTGGTTGCCGAGTGGCCGCCCCGCTCGGACGCCGCGGACCCGGATCCGACGGCCTTCGCTCAGCTGGACATCGCCGAGTCGGCCCTCGCCCAGTGCGGGCACGGGCACAAACCGGTGGTGATCCGTCCGGCGCAGTCCAAACGCTATTTCCGGCGCAGGCTCGGCGGGGCGAAGGTGGCCGCCTCGCCCTCGGTGGCGGCCGCACCGTTGGTCTCGGGTGAGACGACCACCGGCTTGCTCGGCTTCGTCAAGGTCGGTGCCCGCAAGTGGGAGCAGGAAGAGATCAACACGCTCGAGGCGGTCGCGGCGCTGTTCGCGCAGCTGCAGGCCCGCATCGCCGCTGAAGAAAAGCTTCGTTATCTCGCCGAGCACGACGACCTGACCGGCCTCTACAACCGTCGCGCGCTGGTCGCGCATCTGTCCGGACGGCTCGCGACGGGATGCGCCGGGCCCGTCGCGGTGATGTACCTCGACCTCGACCGGCTCAAGCCGATCAACGATTACCTCGGCCACACCGCCGGTGACTGGTTCATCCGGGTCTTCGCGCAACGCATCCGGGTCTGCGCCCCCGACAGCACGATCGCCCGGTTGGGCGGTGACGAGTTCGTCGTCGTTCCCGACCAGCCGATGTCACCGGAGGCCGCGGAGTCATTCGCCCGGCGTCTCTCGGCGATGCTGTGCGAGCGGCTGGCCATCGGCGGCCACGTGATCAGCCGCACGGTCAGCATCGGGCTGGCGGTGGGGCAGCCGGGACGGGACAACTGCACCGACCTGCTCCGCCGCGCCGACGAGGCGGTGCTGACGGCAAAGCGCGGCGGCGGCAACCAGATCGCGGTGTCCACCGACGACATGTCCCTCAAGCGCGCGTTCCGCAACGACATCGAGCTGCACCTGCAAGGCGACATCGGCAGCGAGGCGCTGCTCCTGCACTACCTGCCCGAGATCGACCTGTCGACGGGCGCCATCGTCGGCGCGGAGGCGCTGGTCCGTTGGCGGCACCCGATCTGGGGCCTGCTGCAACCGGACTCCTTCATCGGGATCGCCGAATCGACCAACCTGGCGGCGGAGTTGGGGCACTGGGTGATGCGCACCGCGTGCGCCGAGTTCAGCAGTTGGCGGGCCAAGGGCGTCGGCCAAGGGGCCGTCATGCGCATCAATGTGTCGCCGATCCAGCTCATCACCCGGGGTTTCGTACACGACGTCGCCGCCACCATCGACGAGTTCGGCCTCGCCGGCTCGGTGTGCCTGGAGATCACCGAGCGCGCCGTGGTGCACGACATCGAGACCACGCGAAAAACCTTGGCGGAGCTCAAGGAAGTGGGGGTCCAGCTGGCCATCGACGACTTCGGTACCGGCTACGCGGTGTTGTCGCACCTGAAGTCCCTGCCGGTCGACATGCTCAAGATCGACACCGGGTTCGTGCGCGACCTGGGTAACAACGCCGGCGACCTGGCGATCGTTCGCGCGATCATCGGTCTGGCCGAGGCGTTCGGTCTGGAAGTCGTCGCCGAGGGAGTTGAAACGCCGGTGGCGGCAATGACTTTGATCCAGCACGGGTGCCGACGCGCGCAGGGTTTCCTGTTGTCGCGTCCTGTCCCCGGCGAGGCGATGGAAGCCCTGTTGTCCGCACGCTGGCTGTCGCTGCCGTTTTTGGCCGACCGCAAGGCGTTGCCGACGGGCGGCATCTAGCATCGCACCGATGGTCGCAATATTGAGAAGAGGCGTGGCGGTGGTCGCCGCGTGCGCGATGGCGCTGTTGAGCGGATGCGGCGGCCACAGCGAGTCCGATCCGTTGTCCCCGGTGATCAGTCCCGCCATACCGCTGGGCGTGCAAGAGGTTTCGAATCCCCTACGGGGCCAATACGAAGACCTGCTGATGCCGCTGTTCCCGCAAGCCAATCCCGCGCAGCGACGCTATCCGCCGTGGCCCGCGTCGTACGACGCCAGCGTGCGGGTTTCGTGGCGGCAGCTGCAACCCACCGACCCGGGCACTCTGCCCCCCGACGCCCCCGACGACCGCAAATTCGACTTCAGCGTGATCGACGACGCGCTGACCAAGCTGGCCGGACGAAACATGCGGCTTACCCTGCGCGTGTTCGCCTACAGCTCCTGTTGCGACGTCACCTATGCGAACAACACCAACATCGCGATCCCGGATTGGATGCGTCCCGCGTCCACCAGCTATACCGGGCCGCAACGATACTGGTGGACGCCCGGGGTGACCCAGGTCGTACCGAACTGGAACGACCCCGCTTACCTGAACGCCTTCGGGCAGTTGCTCGCCGCGCTCGGCCGCCGTTACGACGGCGACGAGCGGCTCAGCGTTTTCGAGTTCTCCGGCTACGGGGATTTCAGCGAGAACCACATCGCCTATCTGCGCGACACGCTGGGCGCGCCGGGCCCCTCACCCGAGGAGAGCCTCGCGAAGCTGGGCTACTACAGCCAGTTTCGGGATCAGAGCATCACCAAAGCGGCTATTGGACAGCTCGTCGCGGCGAACGTGAACGCCTTCCCCCACACCCAACTGGTGACCACCGCGCCGAACGCCGAAATCGTCCGCGAGCTGCTGGCCGACGACGTCACCAAGAAATTGTCCGCGCCCGTAGGTATTCGCGCGGATTGTCTCGGCGTATACGCGCCGTTGCCCTTTTGGGCCGAGACGGATGCCTCGTACTACGTGCGCACGAAAGATCCGCTCGTCAGCCAACTGAAGGACCGGATGGCCTCGGCGCCGGTGATCACTGAATGGTGCCAGTTGCCCGCTGGAACCAAGCCGCAGGCCTATTACGAAAAGGGATTGCGCGACGTCGTCAAGTATCACGTCTCGATGACCTCGAGTTTCGATTTCCCCGCCGTGGATTCGAGCACTCCGATGGACAGGTCGTTGTACCTGCTGTGGGCGCAGGCCAACGTTTCGGCCGGCTATCGATACTCTGTGGAAGTTCGGCCGGGATCGGCGTCGTTTCGCGACGGAGTGGCGACCATGTCGGTGGTTTGGACCAACTACGGTGCCGCCGGCGCAATCGAGAAGTGGGTGCCCAGCTACCGGCTGGTGGATTTCTCGGGCGCGGTGGTCCGCACGCTGCCCACAGCCGTGCGCCTGAACAAACTGGTGCCGTCGGGGGACAACTCAGGTACCAAACCGGTCCCGGCGTCGTTTACCGAGTCGGTGACCGTCGACCTGGCGGGGTTGGCACCCGGGCACTACACGCTGCGTGCTTCCGTAGATTGGCAACAGCACAAGCCGGACGCGTCGCATGTGGTGAACTATCCGCCCATGCAGCTCGCGCGCTCCGGACGCGACGAATCCGGGGGCTACCCGCTCGCAACGATCGACATACCGCGCGATGCGCCCGCTTTCGCTCCGCACCAATGACGGTAGCCGCCAGCAAGGCTTTCGATCGTGCGACGATAGCGGCACCGATCTGACGGTCCTACCGGACGCCGTCAGCTCAGTCATACCTCGCTAGTATGCGCCGTGACTGGTGAGAACGGCCTTGACCGTCTTGGCGATGATCATGAGGTCACCCGACATTGACCAGTTGTCGACGTAGGACAGGTCCAACCGCACCGACTCTTCCCACGACAGGTCCGATCGGCCGCTCACCTGCCACAAGCCGCTGACGCCCGGCTTCACCAGCAGTCTCCGCTTGGCATCACCGTCGTAGTTTTCGACTTCTCGCTGCAACGGGGGTCGCGGCCCGACGACGCTCATGTCCCCCTTGAGCACATTGATGAATTGCGGCAGCTCATCAATGCTGAACCTGCGCAAGATGCGGCCGACCGGCGTGACCCGCGGGTCTTGACGAATCTTGAAGAGCACGCCGCCGGCGCTTTCATTGCGCCCCAGCAGGTCCTCGATTTGGTTGTCGGCCCCGACGGTCATCGTCCGGAACTTGAGCATGGTGAAGGGCTTCCCGTCGATGCCGATCCGCTCGGACGGGTAAAAGACCGGCCCCTTACTGGTCAGCTTGATGGCGATGGCGGCCGCGATCAGAATGGGCGCCGTACCGATGAGGGCCGCCAGCGAGAACAGGAAATCAAACACTTGCTTCTGAAAGCGTTGCGTCCCTTCGTATTGCGGCTTCTCCACATGCAGTAGGGGCATGCCCGCAGTGGGCCGCAGGGTCAAGCGCGTTTCCGCGACGTCCATTACCCCGGGTGAGACCACGACATCGACGTCCGTCGTCTCCAACTGCCACATCAACTCTCGGATCCCGCGCATCCCGAAGTGATCCGTCTGGGTGACCGCTACGGTGTCCGCGCCGCAGCTGTGGATCCCTGCCACCGCGTCGGTGACATCGCCGAGAACCGGCACTGCGCTGCCGCCGATGGTGAGGGTGTTGCCGCGCGGTGGGCCATATCCCGGAATGCAGACCCCTACCACGACGTAGCCGTCCAGCGGATTGCGGGCCAGTTCGTGTGCGAGGTGGGAAACCGCCTGCCGGTCTCCGATCGCCAACACCCTGGTCTGGCATTGGCCGTTCGCGCGCATCTGGCGAATGTGCTTGCGCCACAGGCTGCGGCTTCCCAGCAGACCCAGGGTCCCGATTGGGAGCGCGATCGCGAGATAACCGCGGGCCAGGTCGACCTTGGCCAGCAGCGTCGCCATCGCGATTATCCCGAACGTCCAGAACGACGCGCTGCCGATCCGCCGATACTCGTCGATTCCGGCGCCGATGACTCGAGGCGAGCGCGTTTGAAATATCGCCAGCGACGACAGCCAGAGCGCCGCGAACAGAATTGACAACAGCGTCATCACGACGTCGGAGTAACCTGAGGTGTTGGCGATTTCGCCGAATCGGACGTACTGCGCGAGCATTACCGACGCGCACACGATCACCGTGTCGCTGAAGCGCAGACGGTGCGAATACTGGTGTTGCCAGCGTCGGATGTCGTGACCACCAGCCGAGGGCGCCGCGGCGGTGGGCACCGGCGACGCGTTGGCCAGGTGGCGGGGCAACGACGTCATGTCTTCCGGTGTTCGCTCAGCGGGACCTGGCTCGGCGTGCACGGTTTCCACCGTTTCCTGGGTCATCAACGGGTTAGACATGACGCCGCACTTTCGATCGGGGCGAGGCTCGCCGTTCGGGAGGGCCAACTGGCGTCCCGCTCGGAAATGACCGTGACCGGCAGCGGCCACACGATCCCGAATTCGGGTTCGCTCCAATGGAATCCATGCTCGTCGGACGGAGCATGTTGACCGCCGACCTGATAGCTGACTTCGGTGTTATCGAGCAGGGTTTGGAAGCCGTGTGCGACAAATGGCGGCAAGAACAGCGCCCGGTGGTTGTCCGCGCTCAACTCGACCATGACGTGCTCGGCGTAGGTCTGTGACCCGGGGCGGATGTCGACCGCAACCGCGACGATGGCACCGCGGGTGCAGCGGACCAACTGGGTTTGGGCGTATGGCGGCACCTGATGGTGCAGGCCCCGCACCGTGCCGCGGGTGTAATTGAAAAAGATGTTGGTCTGGGTGACGTCGAAAGCCAGCCCGCGACTGGCGAATTCCTCGGCGCAAAAAGAACGGGAAGAGAAGCCGCGATGGTCGCGGTGCGGTTCGACGTCAATGATCGTCACGCCGGCGACCTGGGTGGGCGTGTACTTCATGTGCCGCTCCTTCCGTAACCGGTAGTCGTGGGTCGGTGCATGTGCCGTCCTACGCGTATCCGCCGGACGGCGGGCGCGTCATCACGGTCGGAATGACCCCGTACCGCGGCCCGAGGTTTTTGCCCGACGCGGCCGCCAGGCGCGGGAGGGAGCCCATGATGCTGGGTGGCACATTGTTGGCGCCGGCGAGGCTGATCGTCGGCAATGCGGAGGCGGCGCTCTGGGCGGCCGGGATCACGCTGGTCCAACTGGCCGGCACTGCCAGCGGGCCCAGCGAGGCGGCGCTGCCCAGGCTGCCGATGACACCCGATCCCAGTGATCCGAGCGACCCGAGCGCACCCGCGCCCGTGCTCGCCGCGCTCGCCGCAGTCGACGCCGCGGTGCCCGCGGCCGCCATCGCCCCGCTCGCCAAACCCTGCGCGGTCTGCGCCATGCCGAGGATGGAGGACATCCCGTACAGCGGGGTCGCTGCGGCCATCAAGTAGCTGGGAACGGAGCTGGGGATGCTGGACGCGAGGGCCGACATCAGCGACGAACTGGCCGAATTGGTCGCCGTGCCTGCCGCGCTGCCGGCACCGGCACCCGCGTCGGTCAGCGTGACGGTCCCGGCGGTCATCGGTGACGAAAGCCCTTGCAGGGTGCTGGGCACCGTCGACATCACGTTCGAGAGCGACGTATGCGTCGCCGTCAACGTTTCGGCCTGGGCGACCGCGCTGCTCTGGCTGGCGACGCCCGCCGGGTTGGTGACGTCGGGCGGTGGGTTGAACGGCGTGAGCTCGCAAGCGACCGCCGAGCCCGCGGCGTACTCGTACATGGCCGCGGCGTCCTGTGCCCACATCTCGCCGTATTCGGCCTCGGTGGCCGCGATCGCCGCCGCGTTCTGGCCGAAGAAGTTGGTGGCGATCAGCGTCGCGAGCTGCACCCGGTTGGCGGCGACGGCCGGCGGGGGAACGGTCATCGCGAAGGCGGCTTCATACACCTCGACGGCGAGCCTGGCTTGGCCGGCCGTCTCCGCCGCCCGCGCCGCCGCCCCGGCCATCCATGCCATGTAGGGGGCGAAGGCGGACGCCATGGCCAATGACGACGGGCCCATCCAGCGCCCGGTCGTCAGGCCCGCGATCACTGACCGGTAACAACTTGCGGCGGCATGCAATTCGGCTGCGAGGCTGTCCCACGCCACGGCCGCAGCCACCAGTGAAACCGGCCCGGGACCGGCATACATCCGCGCGGAGTTGAACTCCGGCGGGAAGGCACCGAAATCGATCACGTCAGACCCCGGCCTTGTCGGCGGCGCGGATCGCGCCGCCCGAACGTCCGCGAGCAGGGGAGGAGGCGTTGGCGGTCACCGCGACCGCGACGTACTCCGCTGCAGGTAACTGGCGATCTGACATACTAAAAGTATGGCTTGCTTCCGTTCTGCTTGCGAAGAGTATTTGGGCTGCGCCCCGGAAGGCACTTGGTCCCTTCCTTGCTGTTCCACCTGCTGACGCCGCCAGCCAGCGTGGCCTTGTGGTCACGACCGGCATGTGCTTCTCCTAACGCCGCTAGAGGTGGCCGTTATCGGGTGTATGGGCTGCTCAGACGCCCGGATGCAGGATCCGTGCAGTCCCGGCATACAAACTGACAATCTGATAATAGCTTAGAAAGCATACTAATAGTCTGTAAAGATCCTGTGATATGCACTACAGGTATTTACGGGAGCGTCAAGGCAGCGCGTCCGGCTGCTAATCTCGGACTTGGCCCAAGAACTGCCCGGGGGTGGCCGGTCGGTGTCGTTTCAGACCGTCTGAGAACCGAGGTGTGTGCCCTGCTCAACAACCTGATGGCGAACGACCAGGCCCGGGTCGCCACCCCCGGCAAGATCGCTCGCGACAGCCACGGCGCCGTCGTAGCGCCCGCCAGCACTGCCGCGTTCGACTCCCCGCGCCAGGGTCACGGCCTTCTGGCCGAACGAGAGCTAAGCCGGCACGTCCGATGACGACCCATTCAAGCGACGGGCGCGCCGACGCGACGCGGCGACAGATTCTGCGGGCCGCCTCGCATCAGTTCGCGCGCCGGCCGTACCACGACGTCGGTCTCGATGACATTCTCGCCGAGGCGCAGCTGACCAAAGGCGCGATGTACTTTCACTTCAAGTCGAAACACGCCCTTGCGGCGGAACTCATCGACAAGCAGATCGCCGCGGCCACCGTCGCGGTGGGAGAGTTGATGACCAGGGGCCTTTCCGGTCTGGAAACCCTCATCGACTTCTCGTATCTCATCGCCGTCCAGGACATCAAGACCGATCTGGTCCGGGCCGGACTGAATCTGATCGAGTCGGTCGGGTCGTCGGAGGGGCTGCAGGACACGTTGATGAACGGCTGGGTGAACGCCCTGTCCGACGTGGCCCAGCAGGCCATTGACGAGGGCGACATCGACGGCCAATGCGATCCCCACGACGTGGGACGACTGATGGTGTCCCTGCACATGGGGCTGCGCAAGACCAGCAATCTCGACGACCCGGAAAGATTCCTGCTCGACCTGGAGAGGTGCTGGATGCTCATCCTGGGCGGAATCCTGCAACCGGACCGGGCCGATTACTTCCGCCAATTCCTAAGGCGGCGTGCGGCGCTCGCCGTCAGCGCCGGTTCGACCGGGGAAGATTCGCGGTAACCGAAGCGGGCTGGCCACACGGCCCGCCCGCCGTCGCACCGGCTGCTAACCTTGGACGTCTTGGCGGGCGATGTGAGGCCAGACCTGGGGCTCCGCGCATCCGACGCGACTCCGGAGGTGCAGACACAGTGGCGCGCCAGATCCGATCCGAGGCCACTCGGCGCAAGATCCTCGATGCCGCGATCGAAGTGTTCGGCGAAGTCGGATATGCCGCCGCCGGGTGGGGCGCGATCATCGAACGCACGGGGATGACCAAGGGCGCCCTCTATCATCACTTCGATTCCAAGGAATCGTTGGCATCGGACATCCTCAAGGAGGGCTCCGACACTCTTCTCACCGCCTTCCGCAACGTATGCGGGTCGTCGTCGCCGGGACTGGAGAACCTGCTGCACGGGGCCTTCACCATCGTCGAAGTGCTGAACTCGGACAAGATGGTTCGCACGGCCGAGCAATTGGCCTCTGCCCTAAGCGGATTGAACGAGGCCGCCGCGAGCTTCTATGCGGACCTCTCGGCGATGGTCGAAGAACAGGCCCGGCGCGCGATCGGCGAGGGGGACCTTCGCAAGGACGTCGATCCCGAAGTGCTCTCCGAGTTCCTCGTCGGAGCCATGTTCGGAACGCGGTTGGTATTCAATGCGACAGCTCGCCACGACGCGCACCGCACCCTCCCCGGTGACATCGCCGGGCGCCTGCGTCAGATCCTGGAACTGCTGCTGCCCGGCACCGTCACGGAGGCTTCGCTTCCCTATTTCCGGCAATACCTCAGTCGCGAAGTGATGCGCCATGGCTCCGTTGCCCTGCCTCGTGCAGACGCCGACACCGAGCCCCTGATCGGGTAGACCGCTTTCCCCACCGAAGTTCAGGACGGTTGTGCCGCACTCTGTTTCGCGGTTGTCCGCGCCCGCGGCATCCGCCGGGCGTTGTTGTCCGCCACGCCGGGATTCGCCGATCGGCGCTGCGACCCGCCGGCCCTGCCGCGGCTAGCGGTCTTCCTTCCACAACTGCTCGGTCAGGTCCTGGAAGGCCGCGAGGACGAACTGATCGTCGGCCCGCATCGCCGCCGACTTGCTCATCAGGGCGCGCACCACCGAGCCGTCCTTGTGCTCCAACTCGACGACCATGTTGGCCAGCGAATGAACGACCGATAACAACGATTCCGAGTCCGGCGCGTGATGGAAGATCTGGTGGAACCGGAGCGACAAGACCTCCTCCGGCTCGTAACCCATCATCTCGGCGAACGCGGCGTTGGCGAACAGGATGCGGCCGTCGTTCTCGATGGCCAGCACGGGGATCGGGATCCGCTCTAGCACAACCAATGCCGGCAACTGCTTCAAGGCCGTCATCGGCGAGTCAGCGTGCTGCCGATTGCGTCGTCGCTCCACCGGCCGATTATGGCGCATAACATAGGCTATACACGAGGCCTTTGGGCAGATGCGGATGCGCCGGTCCGCGCGCCACCTCTTTTCCGGCCACCACGTTTCGGTGTCCGCTCACCCGCCTTCGGGAAGCTGGTAACGGGGGAACACGCCTGTGGGCGGCGGCAGTTTCGTGCCCGGGGCCAGGCGCGCGCCGACGGCGTCGAACGCCCGCCGGTCCGCCGGCTGCCCGAGTAGGTCGAGCAGCTTGCCGGCGGAGTCGGGCATCACCGGCTGGACGAGCAGAGCCGCGATGCGGACCGCCTCGCAGGTGGTGTACAGCACGGTCCGGAACCGGAGTTGATCCGCCTCGGACTCGCTCTTGCGCAACACCCACGGCTGCTGGGCCGAGAAGTATTTGTTGGCCTCGCCGAGCATCAGCCAGATCGCCTCCAACGCCAGATGCATGGCCTGCCCGTCGAAGCTGGCGCGCACCCGCTCCAGCAACCCGTCGGCGGTTGCCAGCAGGTCCGCGTCCGCGGCGGTCAGCTCGCCCGGTTCGGGGACGACCCCACCGAGGTTCTTGGCCACCATGGACAACGACCGCTGGGCCAGGTTGCCGAGCTCGTTGGCCAGGTCGGAGTTGATCCGGGTGACGATCGCGTCTTCGGTGTAGCTGCCGTCCTGACCGAACGGCACCTCCCGCAACAGGAAGTAGCGGAGCTGGTCCACGCCGAAAGTGTCGATAAGGGCGACCGGGTCGACGATGTTGCCCACCGACTTGCTCATCTTCTGGCCGCGGTTGAGGAGAAAGCCGTGCGCGAAAACCCGGCGCGGCAATTCGATCCCGGCTGACATCAGAAATGCCGGCCAGTACACCGTGTGGAACCGGATGATGTCCTTGCCGATCATGTGCAAGTCCGCCGGCCAGTAACGGCGGAACAGCTCGGATTCGGTGTCCGGATAGCCGACGCCGGTCAGGTAATTGGTCAGTGCGTCGACCCAGACGTACATGACGTGATCGGGATGTTCGGGCACCTTCACCCCCCAGTCGAAGGAGGTGCGCGAGATCGACAGGTCCCGCAGCCCGCCGGAGACGAAGCTGACGACTTCGTTGCGGCGCGCCTCGGGCCCGATGAAATCGGGGTTGGCGTCGTAGTGGGCCAGCAGCTTGTCGGCATACGCCGACAGCCGGAAGAAATAGGTCTGCTCCTCGGTCCACGTCACCGGGGTGCCGGTTTCGACGGCGATCCGGGTGCCGTCGACGATCGCGGTCTCGGATTCGACGAAGAACCGCTCGTCGCGCACCGAATACCAGCCCGAGTAGGTGTCCAGGTAAATGTCCCCGGCGGCCTGCATCCGCCGCCAGATCGCCTTGGAGGCCTCGTGGTGGTCCGGGTCGGTGGTGCGGATGAACCGGTCGAACGAGATGTTCAGCCGCTCCTGCAGGCGCTGGAACGCGTCGGAGTTGCGCCGCGCCAGCTCCGCGGTGGGAATGCCCTCGGCCGCGGCCGTCTCGACCATCTTGAGGCCATGCTCGTCGGTCCCGGTCAGGAATCGCACGTCGAACCCGTCCAGCCGCTTGAACCGGGCGATGGCGTCGGTGGCGATGTACTCGTAGGCATGCCCGACGTGCGGATCACCGTTGGGGTACGTGATCGCCGTGGTGACGTAGTAGGGCCTCATCGAGAGTCCACCCTATTGTGTGGCCGTGAGTTCCAACCGCTCTGGTGAACGAGAGGCGCCGCCCGCGCCTGAACCGCTGACGCCCCTCATCGACGCCCACACCCACCTCGACGCCTGCGGCGCGCGAGACGCCGGGGACGTGCGCGCCATCGTGGACCGCGCCGCGGCGGTCGGGGTGGGCGCGGTGGTCACCATCGCCGACGACCTGGATTCGGCGCGCTGGGTGACACGCGCCGCCGAATGGGATCCGCGGGTGTACGCCGCGGTGGGACTGCATCCGACCCGCGCCGACGCGTTGGACGACGACGCGCGTACCGAGATCGAGCGACTGGCGGCGCATCCGCGGGTGGTGGCCGTCGGCGAGACCGGGCTGGACCTGTATTGGCCCGGCCGCCTCGACGGGTGCGCGCAGCCGGGCACGCAGCGCGACGCCTTCGCCTGGCATATCGACCTGGCAAAGCGGTGCGGAAAACCGCTGATGATCCACAACCGCGAGGCCGATGTCGAGGTGCTCGACGTGTTGGCCGCCGAGGGCGCCCCCGACGCGGTGATCTTCCACTGCTTCTCGTCGGGCGCCGCGATGGCCCGGCGATGCGTGGACGCCGGGTGGCTGCTCAGCCTGTCCGGGACGGCGAGTTTCCGCAACGCCCGCGAGCTGCGGGACGCCATTCCGTTGATACCCCTGCAGCAGCTTCTGGTGGAGACCGATGCGCCCTTCTTGACGCCGCATCCCTACCGCGGGTCGCCCAACGAGCCGTACTGCCTTCCTTATACTGTGCGGGCGGTCGCTGAACTGGTAGGTCGTCCGGCCGAAGAGCTGGCGCTGGCCTCCACGAACAACGCCCGCCGGGTCTACGGACTGCCTCCCGGTTGACCCGCGGACCGGCGCGATCGCGTGAACAAAGTCGCGCAGGAGTTGCTCAACATTGGCCGGTTCGTTACCGTCTTGTGATCGAAAGGGTGGGGCCTCCGGGCCCTAATTTGTCGTTTGGTGCTGATTAGGTCGTTGGAGTGCTTGCTGTGGTCGGGATAGACGCACGTTGACTGTATTAACAAAACTTCATCAGACCCCGTCGCCGATGTTGCGGCTTGTCGTCGGAGGGCTGCTCGTAGTCCTGGCGTTCGCCGGCGGATTCGCGGTCTCCGCGTGCAAGACGGTGACGCTGACCGTCGACGGAATCGCCATGCGGGTCACGACGATGAAGTCGCGGGTGATCGACATCGTGCAGGAGAACGGCTTCCCCGTCGACGAACGTGACGACCTGTACCCCGCCGGAGACGTCAAGGTGCACGACGCCGCCAACATCGTGTTGCGCCGCAGCCGGCCGTTGCAGATCTCGCTGGACGGCCGCGACACCAAGCAGGTGTGGACGACGGCGTCGACCGTCGACGAGGCGCTGGCCCAACTCGCCATGACCGACACCGCCCCGGCCGCGGCCTCCCGCGGCAGCCGGGTCCCGCTGGCCGGAATGGCCCTGCCCGTCGTCAGCGCGAAGACCGTCCGCATCAACGACGGCGGCGCGACCCGCACGGTCCACCTGCCCGCACCGAATGTCGCGGGGCTGCTGAGCGCCGCCGGCGCGCCGCTGCTCGAGGGCGATCAGGCGGTGCCGAGCGCGTCGTCGCCCATCGTCGACGGCATGGAGATCCAGGTGACCCGTAACCGGATCCAGCGGGTCACCGAGCGGATGCCGTTGCCGCCGAACGCCCGCCGGGTCGAGGACCCGGACATGAACATGAGCCGCCAGGTGGTCGAAGACCCGGGCGCCCCGGGCACCCAGGACGTCACCTTCGCGGTGGCCACCGTCAACGGCGTCGAGACCGGGCGGTTGCCGATCGCCAACACGGTGATCACCCCGGCCCGTGAGGCGGTGGTGCGGGTGGGCACCAGGCCCGGCACCGATGTCCCACCGGTGACCAACGGATCCATCTGGGACGCGATCGCGGGCTGCGAGGCCGGCGGAAACTGGGCGATCAACACCGGCAACGGCTACTACGGCGGCGTGCAGTTCGACCAGGGCACCTGGGAGCGCAACGGCGGGCTGCGCTTCGCCTCGCGCGCGGACCTGGCCACCCGAGAAGAACAGATCGCGGTCGCCGAGGTGACCCGCCAGCGCCAGGGCTGGGGCGCCTGGCCGGTGTGCAGCGGAAGAGCTGGTGCGAACTGACCATCCGGCTGCTCGGTCGCACCGAGATCAGGCGGCTTGCCAAAGAACTTGATTTTCGGCCCCGGAAATCCCTCGGTCAGAACTTCGTCCACGACGCCAACACGGTCCGCCGGATCGTCTCGACCTCCGGGGTCGGCCGGGCCGACCACGTCCTCGAGGTCGGCCCCGGCCTGGGCTCGCTGACGCTGGCCTTGCTCGACCGCGGCGCCACCGTCACCGCCGTCGAAATCGACCCGGTGCTGGCCGATCGCCTGCCGCAGACCGTCACCGAGCACTCGAACAGCGAGATCCAGCGGCTGACCGTGCTCAACCGTGACGTGTTGACCCTGCGGCCGGACGAGCTGGCCGCCGCGCCCAACGCGGTCGTCGCCAACCTGCCGTACAACGTGGCGGTCCCGGCGCTGCTGCACCTGCTCGCCGGGTTCCCGTCCATCCGGACCGTGACGGTGATGGTGCAGGCGGAGGTGGCCGAACGCCTGGCCGCCGAGCCTGGCGGCAAGGACTACGGCGTGCCCAGCGTCAAGGTCCGCTTCTTCGGAACGGTTCGGCGGTGTGGCATGGTGTCGCCGACGGTCTTCTGGCCGATTCCCCGCGTGTACTCGGGACTGGTTCGCATCGACCGTTACGCCACTGCGCAGTGGCCCACCGACGAAGCCTTCCGGCGCCAGGTGTTCCAGTTGGTGGACATCGCGTTCGCGCAGCGGCGCAAGACCGTTCGCAACGCGTTCGCGGAGTGGGCCGGCTCGGGCAACGAGTCGGCGAACCGGCTGCTGGCGGCCAGCATCGACCCGGCCCGCCGCGGCGAGACGCTGTCGATCGACGACTTCGTGCGGCTGTTGCGGCGATCGACCGAATCTTCCGGCACCGCGCCCGCGCCCGGCCCGCCCGCGGCCGAACAGCAGCCGTCCCCGAGCTGACTGCGGCTTCTTCCGGGTGGCGAATGCGTGTAGCCGGCCGGTCGCAGCGATAGTCTGCTGCGGTGGGTGACGATGACTGACGGCAACACCGCCGCCCAGTGGGTGCCCACCGGGTCGGTCACCGTCCGGGTGCCCGGGAAGGTCAACCTGTATCTGGAGGTCGGCGACCGCCGCGAGGACGGCTACCACGAGCTGACGACCGTTTTCCAGGCCGTCTCCCTGCTCGATGAGGTGACGGTCCGCAACGCCGACGTGCTCTCCCTCGAGGTCGTCGGGGAGGGCGCCGACAAACTGCCGACCGACGAGCGCAACCTCGCCTGGCAGGCCGCCGAACTCATGGCCGAGCACGTGGGCCGGGCGCCCGACGTCTCGATCATGATCGACAAATCCATCCCGGTGGCCGGTGGGATGGCCGGCGGCAGCGCCGACGCGGCGGCCGTGCTGGTCGCCATGAACTCGCTGTGGGAGCTCAACGTGCCCCGCCGCGACCTGCGGATGCTCGCCGCACGGCTGGGTAGCGACGTGCCCTTCGCGCTGCACGGCGGCACCGCGCTGGGGACCGGCCGCGGCGAGGAACTGGCCACGGTGTTGTCCCGGAACACCTTCCACTGGGTGCTGGCGTTCGCCGACGGCGAGCTGCTCACGCCGGCGGTGTTCGCCGAGCTGGACCGGCTGCGGGAGGCGGGGCACCCGCCGCGGCTTGCCGGGCCCGGACCGGTGTTGGCGGCGCTGGCCGCGGGCGACGCCGACCAGCTGGCGTCCTTGCTGGGCAACGAGATGCAGGCCGCCGCGGTTAGCCTCAATCCCAAACTGCGCCGCACCCTGCGCGCCGGGGTCGAGGCCGGCGCCCTGGCGGGCATCGTGTCCGGCTCCGGCCCGACGTGCGCCTTCCTGTGCTCCTCGGCGGCCTCGGCGGTCGACGTGGGCACCGAGGTGTCCGGCGTGGGAGTCTGCCGCACAGTGCGCGTCGCCAGCGGGCCGGTGGCCGGCGCGCGGGTCGTGCCCGCCCCCACCGAAGTGTGAAAATCGCCCCAAATCGGGCATTCGTTTGGGCTGTTCCCTAAGAGGAGTTTAAGATAATCCGCGGTGACGGGTAGCGCTGAGCAACAACACTTATTTTCGTCGTCCGCCGGGGTTTCCGGCGGACGACTGATACTTCGGGCCCACCGGCGTTTTCGGGGCTCGATTCGCGCCGACCGGATGGCCGGATGCCTGGCCGTCGACCCATCGCCGATTCGAGACCTAACTGCCGCCCGACTGTGTTTGCGTGCCTGCTCCCAAGCATTACCCGGGGAGCGGAATATGAGATCCCGGGCGTTGTGGCGAGCGCCAGAACCGAGGAGGTTTGTGTGAGCAGGTTTACCGAGAAGATGTACCGCAATGCCCGCAACGCGACGACGGGCATGGTCACCGGTGAACCCCACGAACCGGTCCGCCACACCTGGGGCGAGGTCCACGAGCGCGCCCGCCGCATCGCGGGCGGCCTGGCCGCCGCCGGTATCGGGCTGGGCGACGCGGTCGGTGTGCTGGCCGGCTTCCCGGTGGAGATCGCCCCGACGGCGCAGGGCCTGTGGATGCGCGGCGCCAGCCTGACGATGCTGCACCAGCCCACCCCGCGCACCGACCTGGCCGTGTGGGCGGAAGACACCATGACCGTCATCGGCATGATCGAGGCGAGGGCCGTCATCGTCTCCGAGCCCTTCCTGGTGGCCATCCCCGTGCTCGAGGAGAAGGGCATCAAGGTCCTCACCGTCGCCGACCTGCTGGCCTCGGATCCGGTCGACCCCATCGAGGTCGGCGAGGACGACCTGGCGCTGATGCAGCTGACGAGCGGCTCCACCGGGTCTCCCAAGGCCGTCCAGATCACCCACCGCAACATCTACTCCAACGCCGAGGCGATGTTCATCGGCGCGCAGTACGACGTCGACAGGGACGTCATGGTCAGCTGGCTGCCCTGCTTCCACGACATGGGGATGGTCGGCTTCCTGACCATCCCGATGTACTTCGGCGCGGAGCTGGTCAAGGTCACGCCGATGGACTTCCTGCGCGACACGCTGCTGTGGGCCAAGCTCATCGACAAGTACAAGGGCACCATGACCGCGGCGCCCAACTTCGCCTACGCGCTGCTCGCCAAGCGGCTGCGCCGCAACGCCAAGCCCGGCGACTTCGACCTGTCCACCCTGCGGTTCGCGCTGTCGGGCGCCGAGCCGGTCGAACCCGCCGACGTCGAGGACCTGCTCGACGCGGGTAAGCCGTTCGGCCTGCGGCCCTCGGCGATCCTGCCGGCCTACGGCATGGCCGAGACCACGCTGGCGGTGTCGTTCTCGGAGTGCAACGCCGGCCTGGTCGTCGACGAGGTCGACGCCGACCTGCTGGCCGCGCTGCGCCGGGCCGTGCCCGCCACCAAGGGCAACACCCGCAGGCTGGCCACGCTCGGCCCGCTGCTGCAGGACCTCGAGGCGCGCATCATCGACGAGAACGGCGACGTGATGCCGCCGCGCGGCGTCGGCGTCATCGAACTGCGCGGGGAGTCGCTGACGCCCGGCTACCTGACCATGGGCGGCTTTATCCCGGCGCAGGACGAGAACGGCTGGTACGACACGGGCGACCTCGGCTACATGACCGAAGAGGGCCACGTCGTGGTGTGCGGCCGCGTCAAGGACGTCATCATCATGGCGGGCCGCAACATCTATCCGACCGACATCGAGCGGGCCGCCGGCCGTGTCGAGGGGGTGCGGCCCGGGTGCGCCGTGGCGGTGCGCCTGGACGCCGGCCACTCACGCGAGACCTTCGCCGTCGCCGTCGAATCCAACGCCTGGCAGGACCCGGCCGAGGTGCGCCGGATCGAGCACCAGGTCGCCCGCGAGGTGGTGGCCGAGGTCGACATGCGGCCGCGCAACGTGGTGGTGCTCGGGCCGGGCACCATCCCGAAGACACCGTCGGGCAAGCTGCGCCGGTCGCACTCCGCGACCCTGGTCACCTAGGGGCGGCTCTACCAGGCGTGGACGCGGTTCTGCGCCGGCTCCAGCCCCAGCTCGATCAGCAACTCGGTGGCGTCGGCCGCCTGCTCGCAGATGGTGGGGACCTCGGCGCGCTCGGCGGCCGAGAAGTTCTCCAACACGAATGCCGCCGGGTCTTTGCGTCCCGGCGGCCGGCCGATCCCGATACGGACGCGCTGAAACTCCTTGGTGCCCAGCGCGGACGCCACCGAGCGCAGGCCGTTGTGGCCGCCCTCGCCGCCGCCGACCTTGAGCCGGATCCGGCCGAAATCGAGGTCGAGGTCGTCGTGGACGACGACGATGTCGGCCGGCGGCACCGAATAGAACTTCGCCAACGGCCCGACCTGGCGGCCGGACTCGTTCATGTAGCAGCGCGGCTTGGCGACCAGCACCGAGTGCCCCGCCAGTCGACCGCTGACCACGTCGGCCCCGGACCGCTTGTGCACCTTGAACTTCGAGCCCAACCGGTCGGCGAGCAGGTCGGCGACCATGAACCCGAGGTTGTGCCGGGTGCGGGCGTAGTTGTCTCCGGGGTTGCCCAGGCCGACCACCAGCAACGGCTCGGCCACGTTGCGGTCCGCCTACTCGGACTCGCCCGCGGGGGCCCCGGAATCTGTGGCCTCGCCGGCTTCCTCTTCCGCCGGGGCGGGTGCGCCCGCGGCGGCCTCGCCGGCGCCCTCTTCCTCGAGGTCCTCGGCGGTCGGCGCGACCACCACGTTGACCACCAGCATCTCCGGGTCGGAGATCAGGTTGACGCCCCGCGGCAGCTCGATCTGCCCGGCGGCGAACTGGGTGCCGGGCTCGGCGTCCTGCACCGACACCGTCAGCTGCTCGGGGATCGACAGGGCCTCGGCCTCGATCTCGATGGTGTTGGTGTCCTGGGTGACCAGGGTGCCGGGTGCGGCGTCGCCCTCGATGACGACGTTGACCTCCACGACCACCTTCTCGCCACGGCGCACGACCAGCAGGTCGGCGTGCTGAATGGTGCGGCGGATCGGGTGGATGTCGAGCGCCTTGGTCAGCGCCAGCTGTTCCTTGCCGTCGATGTCCAGGCTCAGCACCGCGTTGGTGCCCGCGTGGCGCAACACCGCCGCGAAGTCGTGACCCGGCAACTCCAGGTGCTGCGGCTCGGCGCCGTGGCCGTAGAGGACGGCGGGAATCTTGCCTTCGCGGCGGGCCCGGCGGGACGCGCCCTTGCCGGTCTCGGTTCGTACCGTGGCGGTGAGTTGGTTGCCCGCGGACTTGGCCATCGTGTCGCTCCTGTGTGCTCGGTGCCTGAGTGTGGGCACGGCCAGGGTCGCGACAGTTCGTCGGTCTCCGTCGATAACGGTGCTGGCTGGCCAGCCACCCTCGCCGTGACGCCCGGTCAGGTTAGCGCATGCGCACCTCAGAGCGGAAATTCGGTGCCGGTGAGCTGCTCCGACAGTCCCCACAGCGCCGTCGCCATCGCCCGGTCCTGTGCCCGCCGGCTGCGCCTGACCGGCTGGGTGCGGCCGGTCTGCCCGAACCGCGGCCCGACGAACGTGTCGCCCGGAAGGTCCTGCGACGCGGCATACAACGTCTGGCGGGCCCCGAAGTCGGCGTCGGTGGCGACGATCCGGGTGACCGCCGACATCATCGCGTCACCCAGCCTGCGACCCGAGGCCCCCTGCAGGTTGGTGTGCGAGTAGCCGGGGTGGGCGGCCAGCGCGCGCAGCGCGGAACCGGCCCCGTCCAGCCGGCGCTGCAGCTCGCTGGTGAACAGCAGGTTGGCGAGCTTGGACTGGCTGTAGGCCAGCCACGGCGAGTAGCGCCGCGTCTTCCAGTTCAGGTCGTCGAGGCTGATCCGGCCCGCCCAGTGCGCCATCGACGACACGGTCACCACGCGATCGGTGAGCTTGGGCAGCAACAGGTTGGTGAGCGCGAAATGCCCGAGGTGGTTGGTGCCGATCTGGCTCTCGAAGCCGTCGAAGGTCTGCCGGTACGGGGCGGCCATGATGCCCGCGTTGTTGATCAGCACGTCGACCTTGTCGACCCCGCCGGCGAATTCGCGCACCGAAGAGAGGTTCTGCAGGTCGAGTGAGCGCACCTCGACGGGGCCGGTGTGGGAGCCCCGGATCTGCAGCGCGGCCTTCTCGCCCTTGCGGACGTCGCGGACGGCCATGACGAGCGTCGCGCCGCACCGCGCCAGTTCGCGGGCGGTCACCGCGCCCAGCCCGCTGTTGGCGCCCGTGACGATGACGGTGCGCCCGGCGAACGAGGGCAGGTCTGCGGCGGTCCAGTTGGTCATGGCTGACGAGCCTAATCCGGCCGGCTCAGCGGGATCGCGCCGAGATTGCCGCCGCGGCGGTGGTTGCGGCGGCGATCACGACCGTGGTGGCAATCTCGGCGAAGCCCGGCGGTCTGAAATCACTTCGCCGCGACGACGAACCCCCGCATGATCGCCTCGATGTCGGTGGACTGCGCGACCGCCTCGTTCGCGAGGTCGGTGATGGTGAGCTGAACCAAATACCGCTGGTGGGCGGGCGAAGACCCGGTCGCGATGACGATCCGGTTGAAGCTGTGCAGCCGCGTGCCGTCCAGGTCGTAGCTGCCCTGGATCATCGACGAGGGGAAGCCGTTGTAGGGCGTCGACGAGGCGTCCAGCTGCTTGAAGTTCTCGAACAACTGGGCGTCGTCGTTACCGTGCTGGATCACCTGGGCCGGATCGAAGTCGCCGCGCAGCAGGAAGACTACGAGCCGGGCGGTCGGATACTTGCCGCCCTTGGAGATCATCACCGTCTCGGGCGCGATGTGCGGGTTGTTCGCCGCCGTCCAGCCCGAGGGAGTCGGGATCGACACCGTCAGGTCGGGCAGGTTGCCCGGCGCGACCTGCTGGCCGGTCACGCCGATGTTCTGCAGATACTGCGACAGCGGGACGGGTTTCGCCACCCGCGTCGTGGTGGTCGTGGTCGTCGGAGTCGTCGACCAGATCGATTGATAGTCAGGCGTTTTCGGGCCGCACGCCGCCGCGGGCAGCGTCAGCGCGATGGCCGCGGCCGCGCACGCGCGCCTCACAGAATCTCGCGGACCTTCTCGACCGGCCGGCCCAGCCGGGTGCCCTTCGCCGTCACGACGAACGGCCGCTCGATCAGGATCGGATGCTCGGCCATGGCGTCGAGCAACTCATCGTCGGTCGCATCCGCCAGATCGAGCTCTGCGTACAGCGATTCCTTCTTGCGTACCGCGGTCCGCACGTCGATCCCCGAATCGCTGATCATGCGAGCCAGTTCGGTGCGCGACGGCGGGGTCTTCAGGTACTCGACGATCGTCGGCTCAACGCCGTTGTCGCGCAACAGATCCAGCGTCTTACGGGAGGTGCTGCACCGGGGATTGTGGTAGATGACGGCTTCGGCAGGCTGTACAGCCATCTAGGCGTCCCCGTCGAAAAGCCCCGTCACGGAGCCGTTTTCGAAGACGGCGCGAATGGTGCTGGCCAACAGCGGCGCAATGGACAGGACGGTGAGCTGGGGGAAACGCTTCTCCTCGCCGATCGGCAGCGTGTTGGTGACGATCACCTCCCGCGCGCCGGACGCGGCGAGCCGCTCGGCGGCCGGGTCGGACAGCACGCCGTGGGTGGCCGCGATGATCACGTCACCGGCGCCCTCGTCGCGCAGCAACTTGACCGCGCCCGCGATGGTGCCGCCGGTATCGATCATGTCGTCGATGAGCACGCAGGTCCTGCCCTGCACTTCGCCGACGACCCGGTTGGACACCACCTGGTTGGGCACCCGCGGATCGCGGGTCTTGTGAATGAAGGCCAGTGGAACGCCACCCAATGCGTCGGCCCACTTCTCGGCGATGCGTACCCGGCCCGAGTCGGGGGAGACGACCACCATGTTGCCGTCGGGGTAGTTGTCGCGGATGTACCCGGTCAGCAGGTTCTGGGCGCGCATGTGGTCGACCGGCCCGTCGAAGAATCCCTGGATCTGGTCGGTGTGCAGGTCGACGGTCACGATCCGGTCGGCGCCCGCGGTCTTGAGCAGGTCGGCGACCAGCCGCGCCGAGATCGGTTCGCGGCCGCGATGCTTCTTGTCCTGCCGGGCGTACGGGTAGAACGGCATGACCGCGGTGATCCGCTTGGCGCTGCCCCGCTTGAGCGCGTCGATCATGATCAGCTGTTCCATCAGCCAGTTGTTCACCGGATTCGGATGTGATTGCAGGACGAACGCGTCGCACCCGCGCACCGACTCGTGGAACCGCACGAAGATCTCGCCGTTGGCGAACTCGCGCGCCGTCTGAGCGGTGACGTGGACGTCGAGCTCCTTTGCCACCTGCTCGGCCAACTCCGGGTGCGCACGGCCGGAGAAGAGCATCAGGTTTTTGCGGTTGTCGGTCCAGTCGTGGCTCAACGCACTGCCCTCGCCGTTCGGATCAAAAGTGGATGGCCAATCGTACGTAGCGAATCGTACGGAAAAGTGGCCGGGTTACCAGAAACCGACATCACGGTGTCTGTTCGGGCTCGGATTTCCCTTCGACGGCCCCGGACGGTTTTCGGGCCGCCTTCTCGGCCGCCTCGGCGGCCGCGCTGCCCGGTCGTTTGCGCTGTACCCAGCCCTCGATGTTGCGCTGCGGGCCCGCGGACACGGCCAGCGCGCCCGGCGGGACGTCGTCGCGGACCACGGTTCCCGCGCCGGTGTACGCCCCGTCGCCGACCGTCACCGGGGCGACGAACATGGTGTCCGACCCGGTGCGCACGTGCGAGCCGACGGTGGTGCGGGCCTTGGACGTGCCGTCGTAGTTGACGAAGACGCTCGACGCCCCGATGTTGCTGTGTTCGCCGATGTCGGCGTCCCCGACGTACGTCAGGTGCGGAACCTTGGTGCCCGTGCCGATCGTGGAGTTCTTGGTCTCGACGAACGCCCCGAGCTTGCCTTCGTCGCCCAGCACGGTGCCGGGCCGCAGATAGGTGAACGGGCCGACCGTGGCCCCCGCACCGATGGACGACGACGTGCCGTGCGTGCGCACCACCGACGCACCGTCGCCAACGGTGACGTCGGTGAGTGTGGTGTCGGGGCCGACGACGCAGTGGCTCCCGACCTGGCTGCGCCCCAGCAGCTGCGTGCCGGGGTGGATGACGGTGTCGCGCCCGATCGTGACGTCGACGTCGATCCAGGTGGTCGCCGGGTCCACGATGGTCACCCCGGCCATCTGATGGGCGGCGACGAGGCGGCGGTTGAGCTCGGCGCCCAGTTGCGCCAGCTGCACGCGGTTGTTGACGCCGGCGACCAGGGCGCTGTCGTCGACGTGCTGGGCCTGGATGGCCCGCCCGTCCCCGCGCAGGATCGAGATGACGTCGGTCAGGTAGAGCTCCTGCTGGGCGTTGTCGGAGCTCAGCCGGCTCAGCGCGGAGCGCAACGCCGCGACGTCGAAGGCGTAGACCCCGGCGTTCACCTCGCGGATTTCCCGCTGGGACGGCGTTGCGTCGGCGTGCTCCACGATCGCGGTGACCTCGTCGTCCTGGGTGCGCAGGATGCGGCCATAGCCGGTGGGGTCGTCCAGGGTCGTGGTGAGGACGGTCGCGGCGGCAGCCCCGGCGTTGTGCGTCTCGATCAGGCCCGCCAGGGTGTCGGGGTCCAGCAGCGGCGTGTCGCCGGAGGTGACGACGACCACGCCGGCGTAGTCGTCGGGCAGCGCGGACAGCCCGCAGCGGACCGCGTGGCCGGTGCCCAGCGGCCGGTCCTGCAGGGCGACCTCGATGCCACGGCCGAGGGCGTCGGCCGATTCGGCCACCAGCGGCGCGATGCGCTGATGATCGTGGCCCAGGACGACGACCAGGTGCTGCGGCGCGACCTTGGTGATGGCGTGCAGCAGGTGCGACAGCATGCTGCGCCCGCCGATCTCGTGCAGCACCTTGGGGGTGTCCGAACGCATCCGGGTGCCGGGCCCGGCCGCGAGCACCAGGACCGCGGTATCACCACGAGACGCCATCAACTCTCCTCAACCCCGGCGGGGACGCCGTCTCCGTAGGACGACACGCCGTCAAGCGTGGCACTTCATCTGATGTTGACGCAAAGACCGCGCCCAGGGCTGGCGCCTAGGTCGACTCGCCGACTGTGGGCCCTAGGTATGGAAACTGCCGCGAATTCGTCCATAGGCCCCACACTCGCGAGCCGTGCTCCGTCGCCAGGACTCGAACCTGAACTATCTGAACCAAAATCAGAGGTGCTGCCGATTACACCACGACGGACCGGGCGGCAGACCGCGCCAACCCAAGACTTTAGACGGTGTGCGCGCCGACCGCGGCGCCGAGTGATACACCGGCTTTTCGGGCCTGTCGACGCTATACGCTGATTGACGTGGCTGTTCTCGATAAGGAGCCGGACAAGGAGGTGCGCGCGCCGCGCGCGCGGATGACCGGCAGCGAGCGCCGACAGCAACTCATCGGCATCGCACGCTCGCTGTTCGCCGAACGCGGCTACGAGGGCACCTCGATCGAGGAGATCGCGCTGCGCGCCAACGTGTCCAAGCCGGTCGTCTACGAACATTTCGGCGGCAAGGAGGGGTTGTACGCCGTGGTCGTCGACCGGGAGATGTCGGCGTTGCTCGACGGCATCACCTCGTCGCTGACCAACAACCGGTCCCGGGTGCGCGTCGAACGGGTCGCGCTGGCGTTGCTCACCTACGTCGAGGAGCGCACCGACGGCTTCCGGATCATGATCCGCGACTCGCCGGCCGCGATCAGCTCCGGCACCTACTCCAGCCTGCTCAACGACGCCGTCAGCCAGGTCAGTTCCATCCTGGCCGGCGACTTCGCGCGTCGCGGCCTGGACCCGGAGCTGGCGCCGCTGTACGCGCAGGCGCTGGTGGGCTCGGTGTCGATGACGGCGCAGTGGTGGCTCGACACCCGCGAGCCCAAGAAAGAAGTGGTCGCCGCGCACCTGGTCAACCTGATGTGGAACGGGCTGACCCATCTGGAGGCCGACCCCAGGCTGCAGGACCAGTAGGGGCTCGGCCCGGCGGGTTCATGCGGTCAGCGTCACACCCACCGCGACGACGGGCCGGGGGAAATGCTCTGCGGCGCAGGCCTCGTCGAGCGCGTCCTCGATGATGGCGGCCAGCTCGTCGGCACCGGGTTCCGATCCGCCCACGACGTAGGGATCGGCCTGGTCACCACCCAAGTGAAGTTCGGTGAGGATGATGTCGTGCCGGGCGCGGACGTCCGCCATGGCGGCAATCGTCCGGCGGATCGCCTCGTCGTAGCGGGCCGCGGCGCCGGCCCGGGTGGCCGAAGGATCCGGCCGGCAGTGCAGGCCCACCAGGTCGAAGGTGGTGCGCGCCGGCCCGCGCCGCGCCGGGCCGGCGACGTGGGGAGCCTCGATGGGCGAGTCCAGCACGATGCGCCCGACGCCGACGCCCACCGCGTCGCGCAACAACTCGGGCGATCCTGGGTGCGCGACGATGCGTGCCGGGTCCGTCCCCGCGGCGAGGGCGACCGCCAGCTCGCCGTCCGAGCGGACGCCGATGCCGAGGCCCTGTTCGCGTACGAAGCGCGCGACCTCGGCGGTCAGCGGCGACCGGCCGAAGTAGACGACGCGCGCACCCCGCAGCGCTTTGCGCCAACGGCGGGCGCGCTCCCGGAAATCGGCCTCGTCGGCCACGCCGGCCGGGGCGTGGCGTCCGGCGCCGGCGCACAGCGGGGGCGCCGCGTCACCGATGGACGGCAGGATGTCCAGCAATGTCATGAGTCCACGGTGCGCCCGCGCCGAGGCGGTCGGGGTTTTCCTTACGACCCCTTGACGGCGCCGGGCTCGAAATTGACGAATCTTGGCGCCCCTAGAATGGATTCATCATGACCGCACCGGGGCCTGCTCGCCCAGAACCCCCGATCGCGGGGCTCGTTGAATTGGCGCTCACCGCGCCGGCCTTCCAGCAGCTGATCGAAAGCGCGGCCGAACGACCGGCCGAGCTTCACCTGGTGGGTCCAGCCAGCGCACGGTTGTTCGTCGCCAGTGCGCTGGCGCGGTCGGGTCCTTTGCTGGTAGTCACCGCGACCGGGCGCGAAGCCGATGACCTGACCGCCGAGCTGCGCGGCGTCTTCGGCGACGCCGTGGCGGCCTTCCCGTCGTGGGAGACGCTGCCGCACGAGCGGCTCTCACCGGGCGTCGACACCGTCGGCGCCCGATTGACCGTGCTGCGCCGGCTGGCCCACCCGGACGACGCACGGCTGGGACCGCCACTGCAAGTGGTGGTGACGGCGGTGCGCTCGCTGCTGCAGCCGATGACGCCGCAGCTGGGGCTGGTCGAGCCGGTAACCCTGAGCGTGGGGCAGGAGATCGCCTTCGAGGATGTGGTCGCCCGGCTGGTCGAGCTGGCCTACACCCGGGTCGACATGGTGGGCCGGCGGGGCGAGTTCGCCGTCCGTGGCGGAATTCTCGACGTCTTCCCACCGACCGCCGAACACCCGGTCCGCGTCGAGTTCTGGGGCGACGAGGTCAGCGAGATGCGGATGTTCGCCGTCGCCGACCAGCGCTCCATTCCCGAGATCGAGGTCGACACGGTCATCGCGGTGGCCTGCCGCGAACTGCTGCTGACCGACGACGTCCGGGAACGGGCCGCGGCGCTGGCCGCCCGGCATTCGGGCGCCGAGCCCGCCATCACCGGCAGCGTCACCGACATGCTGGCCAAGTTGGCCGAGGGCATCGCGGTCGACGGAATGGAGGCGCTGCTGCCGGTGCTGCGGCCCGGCGAGCACGTGCTGCTGACCGACCAGCTGGCCCCGCGCACGCCGGTGCTGCTGTGCGACCCCGAAAAGGTCCGCACCCGGGCGGCGGACCTGATCAAGACGGGCAGCGAATTCCTCGAGGCGTCCTGGTCGGTCGCGGCGCTGGGCACGGACGCACCCGTGGACGTGACGCAGTTCGGCGGATCGGGCTTCGCCGAGCTCGACGACGTGCGCGCCGCGGCGGCGAAGTCCGGTCACCCGTGGTGGACGCTGAGCCAGTTGTCCGACGAGTCCGCGGTGGAGCTGGACATCCGGGCGGCACCGTCGGCCCGCGGGCATCAGCGCGACATTGACGGCATCTTCGCCATGCTGCGCGCCCACGTCTCGACCGGCGGCTACGCAGCGGTGGTCGCGCCCGGCGTCGGGACCGCGCATCGGGTGGTCGAGCGGCTCGCCGACTCCGACACTCCCGCCGCCATGCTGGAACCGGACGCGGCGGACACCACGCTCAAACCGGGGATCGTCAGCGTCCTCAAGGGCCCGCTGCACGAGGGTGTCATCATCCCCGGCGCCAACCTGGTCATCATCACCGAGACCGACCTGACCGGCAGCCGGGCCACCGCCGTCGAGGGCAAGCGGCTGGCGGCCAAGCGCCGCAATACCGTCGACCCGCTGGCGCTGACGGCCGGCGACCTGGTGGTGCACGACCAGCACGGCATCGGCCGCTTCGTGGAGATGGTCGAGCGCACCGTCGGCGGCGCGCGCCGCGAATACCTCGTCCTCGAATACGCGTCGGCCAAGCGCGGCGGTGGGTCGGACAAGCTCTACGTCCCGATGGACTCGCTGGACCAGCTGTCGCGCTACGTCGGCGGGCAGGCACCGGCGCTTTCCAAGCTGGGCGGCAGCGACTGGGCCAACACCAAGACCAAGGCCCGCCGCGCGGTGCGCGAGATCGCCGGCGAGCTCGTCGCGTTGTACGCCAAGCGGCAGGCCAGCCCGGGGCACGCGTTCGCGCCGGATACCCCCTGGCAGGCCGAGATGGAGGACGCGTTCGGCTTCACCGAGACCGTCGACCAGCTCACCGCCATCACCGAGGTCAAGGCCGACATGGAAAAGCCCATCCCGATGGACCGGGTGATCTGCGGCGACGTCGGCTACGGCAAGACCGAGATCGCGGTGCGCGCGGCGTTCAAGGCGGTCCAGGACGGCAAGCAGGTCGCGGTGCTGGTGCCCACCACGCTGCTGGCCGACCAGCACCTGCAGACGTTCACCGACCGGATGGCCGGGTTCCCCGTGACGGTCAAGGGCCTGTCGCGGTTCACCGACAACGCCGAGTCGCGCGCCGTCGTCGAGGGCATGGCCGACGGGTCGGTGGACGTCGTGATCGGCACCCACCGGCTGCTGCAAACGGGGGTGCGCTGGAAGGATCTGGGCCTGGTGGTCGTCGACGAGGAGCAGCGGTTCGGCGTCGAGCACAAGGAGCACATCAAGTCGCTGCGCACCCACGTCGACGTGCTGACCATGAGCGCCACGCCGATCCCGCGGACCCTGGAGATGAGCCTGGCGGGCATCCGCGAGATGTCGACGATCCTGACGCCGCCCGAGGAGCGCTACCCCGTGCTGACCTACGTCGGCCCCCAGGACGACAAGCAGGTCGCGGCGGCCCTGCGGCGCGAGTTGCTGCGCGACGGGCAGGCGTTCTACGTGCACAACCGGGTCAGCTCGATCGACCGCGCGGCCGCCCGGGTCCGCGAGCTGGTCCCGGAGGCGCGGGTGGTCGTCGCGCACGGGCAGATGCCCGAGGAGCGGCTGGAACGCACCGTGCAGGGCTTCTGGAACCGCGAGTACGACATCTTGGTGTGCACCACGATCGTGGAGACCGGGCTGGACATCTCGAATGCCAACACGCTGATCGTCGAGCGCGCCGACACCTTCGGGCTCTCGCAGCTGCACCAGCTGCGCGGCCGGGTGGGGCGTAGCCGCGAGCGCGGCTACGCCTACTTCCTGTATCCGCCGCACGCGCCGCTGACCGAGACGGCCTACGACCGGTTGGCGACCATCGCGCAGAACAACGAACTGGGCGCGGGCATGGCCGTGGCGCTGAAGGACCTCGAGATCCGGGGGGCGGGCAACGTGCTGGGCGTCGAGCAGTCCGGGCACGTCGCCGGGGTCGGCTTCGACCTCTACGTGCGGCTGGTGGGGGAGGCCGTGGAGGCCTATCGGGCCGCCTTGGAGTCGGCCTCGACCGGGCAGACGGTGACCACCGCCGAGGAGCTCAAGGACGTGCGCATCGACCTGCCGGTGGACGCGCACCTGCCGCCGGACTACATCGCCAGTGACCGGCTCCGGCTGGAGGCCTACCGTCGCCTGGCCGCCGCTTCGGATGACGCGGCCATCGGCGCCGTCATCGAGGAACTCGTCGACCGCTACGGTGCGCTGCCCGAACCGGCGCTGCGCCTGGTCGCGGTGGCGCGGTTGCGGCTGCTGTGCCGCGCCGCCGGCATCACCGAGGTGTCGGCCCCGTCGGCGGCGACCGTGCGGTTGTCGCCGATGACGCTGCCCGACTCGGCCCAGGTGCGGCTCAAGCGGATGTATCCGGCCGCGAGCTACCGCGCCACGACGTCCACCGTGCAGGTGCCCATCCCGCGGGCGGGCGGGGTCGGCGCCGCACGCATCCGCGACGTCGAGTTGCTGCAGATGGTGGCCAACCTGGTGACGGCGCTGGAAGGTAAGCCCCAGACCGATATTGGTATAACGGGTTCACCTGCACCGATGTCCAGTGAGGAACGGCAAGCGCGATGATCCGCGCCGGTGACGATGCGGTGGGGGCACCACCCGCTTGCGGGGGACGAAGCGATGTGGGGGTACCTCCCGCTTGCGGGGGAGAGGAGAGGCGCCCATGATCGTCGTCTTGTGCGACCCGCGGCGCCCGTCGCTGGTGCCCGTCGAGGCCATTGAGCACCTCGGCGGAGAGGTGCAGTACACCGAGGAGATGCCCGTCGCGGTGCCGTGGTCGCTGCGCGCGGCGCGCCCGGTGCATGCCGGGGACCCCGATGATCCGGCGCCGGTGCTGCTGTCGTCGGACCCCGACCATCCCGCCGTCACCGCCCGGCTGTCCGCGGGCGCGCGATTGATCTCCGCACCGGAGACGCCGCGCGGCGAACGTCTGGTCGACGTGGTCGCGATGATGGACAAGCTGCGCACCGCCGGACCGTGGGAGAGCGAGCAAACCCACGACTCCCTGCGCCGATTCCTGCTGGAGGAGACCTACGAACTGCTGGACGCGGTGCGCAGCGGCAGCGCCGACCAGCTGCGGGAAGAACTCGGCGACGTGTTGCTGCAGGTGCTCTTTCACGCGCGAATCGCCGAGGATGCCCCGCAGCTGCCCTTCACCATCGACGACGTCGCGGTCACGCTGATGCGGAAGTTGGGCAACCGGGTTCCGGGTGTGCTTGCAGGGCAGACCATTTCGCTGGAAGAGCAGCTGGCCCAGTGGGAAGAGCGCAAGGCGGCCGAAAAGCCGCGGAAATCCGTGATGGACGACGTGCACACCGGGCAGCCGGCGCTGGCCCTGGCGCAGAAGGTGATCGAGCGGGCCCAGAAGGCCGGCCTGCCCGCCGACCTCGTCCCCGCCGAGATCACCTTCGTTTCCGTGTCGGCCGACGGCGACGCGGAAGGCGCGCTGCGCACCGCCGTGCTGGAGTTCGTCGACACGGTCCGCGAGGTCGAGCGGGCGATCGCGGCCACGCGCCGCGGCGTAGGCGTCCCCGAGGAGTTCGACGTGGCCCCGCTCGGGGAGATCACGGAAGACGAGTGGCGTGAGCACTGGCCCTCGGCCGGGGCCGCCGCCGACGAGCCGGCCATGCCCGACGAGGCGGTCGACGAATCCGCGGTGGACGCCGCGGCCGACGACGCCTGATCGTGCGCTGCAGCCCGAACGCGGCCGGGCACACCGGAACCCATGGGACGATGGTGGGGCGGAATTTGGTGCAGGGGAGTCCGAGGGAGCTTTAACCAGCATGGTGTCGCCGAGGCCTTGGTTGCGCGCGGCCGCCGTGATCGGCGCGACTGCGATGCTGCTGGCCTCCAGCTGCACGTGGCAGCTCAGCCTGTTCATCCCGGAGGGCGTCCCGCCGCCGGCCGGGGCTCCGGTGCCGCCGGTGGACACGCACGCCAGCGGCCGGCCCGCGGACCAGCTTCGGGCCTGGGCCGAGCAACGGTCGGCCACGTTGGAGATTCCCGTGATCGCATTGGAGGCCTACGCGTACGCCGCCCGGGTCGCCGAGGTCGAGAACCCGAGGTGCCACATCGCGTGGACCACGCTGGCGGGCATCGGGCAGGTCGAGAGCCACCATGGCACTTATCGCGGCGCGCGGCTGGCGCCCAACGGGGATGTCAGCCCCCCGATTCGCGGTGTCCGCCTGGACGGAAGCGGCGGCACCCTGCGCATCGTCGACAGCGAGGAACCGGCCACGGACGACGACGGGGTGGTGCGCGCCATGGGCCCGATGCAGTTCATCCCCGAGACCTGGCGGTTGTACGGCGTGGACGCCCACAACGACGGCCGCGTCAGCCCGGACAACATCGACGATGCCGCCCTCGCGGCGGCCGGTTACCTGTGTTGGCGGGGAAAGGATCTGGCCACACCGCGCGGCTGGATCACCGCGCTGCGGGCCTACAACAACTCCGGCGTCTACGCGCGGGCGGTGCGCGACTGGGCGACCGCTTATGCGGCGGGTCACCCGCTGTAGCAGGATGTACCAGGCTTTACGCTAACGGCGGCGAGGCCGGCACCAGCTACGGAACACAAGGAGAAACTCAGTGCCGATTATCGAGCAGGTCGGGGCCCGCGAGATCCTCGACTCCCGCGGCAACCCGACGGTCGAGGTCGAGATCGCCCTGGCGGACGGGACGTTTGCCCGCGCGGCGGTGCCGTCCGGCGCGTCGACCGGTGAGCACGAGGCCGTCGAGTTGCGTGACGGCGGTGAGCGTTACGGTGGCAAGGGCGTGCACAAGGCCGTGGAGGCCGTCCTCGACGAGATCGGTCCGGCGGTCATCGGCCTGGCCGCCGACGACCAGCGGTTGGTGGACCAGGCGCTGGTCGACCTCGACGGCACCCCCGACAAGTCCCGGCTGGGCGGCAACGCCATCCTCGGTGTGTCGCTGGCCGTCGCCAAGGCCGCCGCCGACTCCGCCGAGCTGCCGCTGTTCCGCTACATCGGCGGGCCGAACGCGCACATCCTGCCGGTGCCGATGATGAACATCCTCAACGGCGGCGCGCACGCCGACACCGCCGTCGACATCCAGGAATTCATGGTGGCACCGATCGGCGCTCCGAGCTTCGCCGAAGCCTTGCGCTGGGGCGCCGAGGTGTACCACTCGCTCAAGTCGGTACTGAAGAAGGAGGGCCTGAGCACCGGCCTGGGCGACGAGGGCGGTTTCGCGCCCGACGTAGCCGGCACCACCGCGGCCCTGGACCTGATCGGCCGGGCCATCGAGTCGGCCGGTTTCAAGCTGGGCGTCGACGTGGCGCTGGCCCTCGACGCCGCCGCCACCGAGTTCTACACCGACGGCACCGGATACGCCTTCGAGGGCAGCACACGCAGCGCCGAGCAGATGGCGGAGTTCTACGCCGGGCTGCTCGGCTCCTATCCGCTGGTGTCCATCGAAGACCCGCTGTCCGAGGACGATTGGGCCGGCTGGGCCGCGCTGACGGCGTCGATCGGTGACCGCGTGCAGATCGTCGGCGACGACATCTTCGTCACCAATCCCGAGCGCCTCGAGGAAGGCATCGAGAAGGGTGTCGCAAACGCGTTGCTGGTCAAGGTGAATCAGATCGGCACGCTGACCGAGACCCTCGACGCCGTCTCGCTCGCCCACCACAGCGGGTACCGCACCATGATGAGCCACCGCAGCGGCGAGACCGAGGACACCACGATCGCCGACCTGGCGGTGGCCGTCGGCAGCGGGCAGATCAAGACCGGTGCGCCCGCCCGCAGCGAGCGGGTCGCCAAATACAACCAGCTGCTGAGGATCGAAGAGGCGCTGGGCGACGCCGCCCGTTACGCCGGCGATCTGGCGTTCCCGCGGTATGCGCCGGAGGCCAAATAGCTTGCCCGCCAAGCCGGATCCGAAACGGCGTTCCCCGGCATCGCGTCCGGGGAAGGCCGGGGATTCGGTTCGGCGCCGCCGCACCACCAAGCCGGCCTCCAAGCCCTCGCCGACCGCGAAGCAGGCCGGCGCGCGGTCGGCTTTCGAGCATGTGGTCGAGCCGATCAAGCGGCAGGTCGCCGAGTCCGTCGAGCAACGGTCCGAGCAGCGGTTGGGTTTCACCGCGCGGCGCGCGGCGGTGCTGGCCGCGGTGATCTGCGTGCTGACGCTGACCATCGCCGGCCCGGTGCGCACCTACTTCGCGCAGCGCACCGAGATGAATCAGTTGACGGCAAGCGAAGCCGCGCTGCGCCGGCAGATCGCCGACCTCGAGCAGAGAAAGGCCAAGCTCGGCGATCCGGCCTACATCGCGGCGCAGGCGCGCGAGCGGCTCGGATTCGTGAAGCCGGGCGACATCCCGTTCCAGGTGCAGCTTGCGCCGTCGGGGGCCACCCCGTCCGAACCCGGGGGGCAGGCGGCGAAACCCGCCAACACCGATCCCTGGTACACCGCGCTGTGGCACACCATCGCCGACGCGCCGCACCTGCCGCCGGCCAATGTGCCGCCGCCGGAAGTCCCTCCGTCGCAACCGGGCCCGGGCGGTCCCGTCCCACCGGCCGCACCGAACCCCACGGCGCCCGGTGGTTGAGCGTGCCGATCTGGCGGCCGTGGCGCGTCAGCTCGGGCGTGAGCCGCGGGGCGTGCTCGACATCGCCTACCGCTGCCCCAACGGTGAGCCTGCAGTGGTGAAGACCGCGCCGAAACTGCCTGACGGCACGCCCTTTCCGACGTTGTACTACCTGACACATCCGGTACTGACCGCGGCCGCAAGCCGGCTGGAGACGACGGGGTTGATGCGCGAGATGTCCGAGCGGCTGCGGCATGACCCCGAATTGGCGGCCGCGTATCGGCGGGCCCACGAGTCGTATGTGGCCGAGCGGGACGCGATCGAGCCGTTGGGCACCACGTTTTCCGGGGGAGGAATGCCGGACCGGGTCAAGTGCCTGCACGTGCTGATCGCGCACTCGTTGGCCAAGGGGCCGGGGTGCAACCCGCTCGGCGACGAGGCGCTGGCCATTCTGGCGCCCGAGCCCGCAATGACCGGCATTCTGGTGGCGGGGCAATGGTGAGCAGGCTCGCCGGAATCGACTGTGGCACCAACTCGATTCGCTTGCTGATCGCCGACGTGACGGGCGGACGCCTGCGCGACGTGCACCGGGAGACCCGGATCGTGCGGCTGGGCCAGGGTGTCGACGCGACCGGCCAGTTCGCGCCGGAGGCGATCGCCCGGACCCGGCAGGCGCTGACCGACTACGCCGCGCTGCTGCGCCGCCACCGCGTCGAGCGGGTGCGGATGGTGGCCACCTCGGCCGCCCGCGACGTCGCCAATCGCGACGTCTTCTTCGCGATGACGGCCGACGTGCTGGGCGCGGCGGTGCCGGGCGCGGTGGCGGAGGTGATCACCGGGGCCGAGGAGGCCGCCCTGTCGTTCCGCGGTGCGGTCGGCGAATTAGACCCTGCGGCTGGGCCTTTCGTAGTGGTGGACCTCGGGGGCGGATCCACCGAGATCGTGGTGGGTGGTGACTCGGTGACGGCGAGCTACTCGGCCGACATCGGCTGCGTGCGGCTGACCGAGCGCTGCCTGCACTCGGACCCGCCGACGCCCGATGAGGTGGCCGCGGCCCGCGCGGTGGTGCGCGAGCGGCTGGACGTCGCGCTGGGCGTGGTGTCCGTCGAGGGCGCGCGGACCTGGGTCGGGCTGGCCGGCACGATGACCACACTGTCCGCGCTGTCCCACAACATGACGGCGTATGACTCTGCGGCCATTCACCTTTCGCGCGTTCCCGGCGGCGACCTGTTGGCGGTGTGCGAGCGGCTGATCGGCATGACCCGCTCCGAGCGCGCCGCTTTGGGGCCCATGCACGAGGGGCGGGCGGACGTGATCGGCGGCGGCGCGATCGTGGTCGAGGAGTTGGCGCGCGAGTTGCGCGCCCGCGCCGGCATCGACGAGCTGACCGTCAGCGAGCACGACATCCTGGACGGCATCGTGCTGTCGGTCGCGAGCTGAGTCACAGCGGCCACATGCGTTTCTCGCCGGGGGAAGCGGCGATGTGCCCGCCTCACAGCGACTTTCGGTCAGCGGGGCCCTCGGGATAGGGGGTCGAGTCACACCCGCCACACCGGTCCCTGGCGGGAGAAATCGTCGATTTGCCCGCCTCGCAGCGACAAGACCGGGGTGTCGTACCGGGGTGCAATGGTGCAGGGATGAATCTCCAGGGAATCGAGCTGCGTTACGTGTTGACGATGCACCTCGCCCACAATGGGCCGGCCACCATCGGTCAAATGATCGAAGCCCTTAATAAACAGGGCTTTCGGATCCGCGGTAGGGCATCGAAAGTCATCTCAGACGCCTTGCGGTGGGAGATGGGCCGCGGCAGAGTGCGTCGGATGGGCCGCGGTCGGTACGGGCCTAGATCCATGCCGCGGTCCACCGAATACCGTATTCATCAGCGCGTGCTGTCTCTGCGGCAGGCGACGAGGTTGTCGCTATGAGGCGGACAACTCGTCGATTCCTCCGGCCAGGGGCCGGTGTGGCGGATGTGACTCATCCTCCGCGAGCCCGAGCACCAGCGAGCCTAAAGTCGCTGTGAGGCGGGCACATCGACGATTGCTCCGACGCGGGGCGGAAGTGACCGATGTGACCAGGACGTCGGTCGCCGACCGCGGCGTCGGGCGCGCGGCGTCGGCCGCGCAAACACTCACGCCTCGAAGCGGTAACCCATCCCCGATTCGGTCACCAAGTGCTTGGGGTGGGACGGGTCGTCCTCGAGTTTGCGTCGCAGCTGCGCCAAATAGACTCTTAGATAATGCGTTTCGGTGGCATACGCCGGGCCCCACACCTCTTTGAGGAGCTCTTCGCGGCCGACCAGCTTGCCGCGGTTGCGGACCAGCACCTCCAGCATCCCCCACTCGGTGGGCGTCAGGTGGACTTCGGCGCCGTTCTTGGTGACCTTCTTGGCAGCCAGGTCGACGGTGAACGCCTCCGTCTCGATCACCGGTTGCTCCAGCTCGGACACCGCGGTGTTGCGGCGGACGGCCGCCCGGAGCCTGGCCAGGAACTCGTCCATCCCAAAGGGTTTCGTCACATAGTCGTCGGCCCCGGCGTCGAGGGCCTCCACCTTGTCGGACGAGTCGGTGCGCGCCGACAACACGATCACCGGCGCGGTGAGCCAGCCCCGCAGCCCGGCCAGCACCTCGATTCCGGAGATGTCCGGCAAGCCCAGGTCGAGGATCACCACGTCGGGTCTGTGCTCGGCGGCGGCGCGCAGCGCGCCGGCACCGCTGGACGCGGTGATCACCTCGTAACCTCGCACGGACAAGTTGATGCGCAGCGCGCGCAGGATCTGCGGCTCGTCGTCGATCACCAATACCCGGGTCATTGCGCCCCGACCATTTCTGGCGCGGCCAGTTCCACCGTCACGGTGAGGCCGCCGCCGGGAGTGTCGCCGGCCGCGATCGTGCCGCCCATGGCCTCGACGAAGCCGCGCGCGACCGACATGCCCAGGCCCACCCCCGTGGTGTTGTCGTGGTCGCCGAGGCGCTGAAACGCTTCGAAGATCTGGTCTTCGGTCCCGTGCGGGATGCCGGGCCCCTCGTCGATGACGTTGATCAGGACGCGGTCGACCACGCGACCCGCGTTGACCCGAACCACACAGTCGGGTGCGTACCGCAGCGCGTTGTCGATCAGGTTGGCGAGCACGCGCTCGAGTAGCCCCGCGTCGGCCAGCACCACGGCGTCACCCACATCGACCTTGACCCGATCGATGGCGGATCGATAGAAGCCGGTGGCGCCCTTGCCGATACTGATCAGCGCCCGCTGCACGGTCTCCTCCAGATACACCCTTCGCATGTCCGGGCGCACCACACCGGCGGCCAGGCGCGACGAATCGAGCAGGTTGCCGACCAGCGCCGTCAGCTGGTCGATCGACTCCTCGATGGTCGCCAGCAGTTCCGCCGTGTCCGCGGGGGAGAAGGCGACGTCCTCGGCGCGCAGGCTGGACACCGCGACCTTGGCCGCCGCCAGCGGCGTGCGCAGGTCGTGGCTGACCGCCGACAGCAGGGAACGCCGCAGCTCGTCGGCCCGCACGATCGCCTCGGCCCGGCTGGCCTCCTCGGCCAGCTCTCGCTGCCGGATCAGCCCCGCGGCCTGCTTGGCCACCGCGCTCAGCACCCGGCGATCGCGGGCCGAAAGCTTCCTGCCCGCCAACAACATCCAGAACTCGTCGTCGCCGACCTCGATCGCGGTGTCGGCGGAGGCGACGGTGACACACGGATCCCTGCCCACGCACGCGACGACGTCGGCCTTCTTGCCCTCGGCGCGGTCCTCCTCGGCGGGTTCGCGCAGCATGCTGACCGCGCGCTGTGCGTAGGTCTCGCGCACCCGGTCGAGGAGCGTCTCGAGATCAGCGCCGCGCAGCACCGAGCCCGCGAACAGGGTCAGCAGCTCGGCCTCCTGGGAGGCGCGACGGGCTTCCCGGGTGCGTTTGGCCGCGCCGTCGACGAGGACCGCGACAGCGACCGCGATCATCAGCAGCACCAGTTCGGTGACCGCGGCGTTGGGTTCGGCGATGGTAAAGCTGTGCCGGGGGGCTGTCAGGAAGTAGTTCAGCAGCAGCCCGGACAGCACCGCCGAAAGGATCGCTGGCGCAACTCCTCCCAGCAGGCCCACCAGCAGAACCCCGACGAAGAATAAGGCGCTTTCGCCGGCCGTTTGCAGATACGGGTCGAGAAAGTTCACGGTGACGGCACAGATGGCCGACGGCACAATGAGTGCCGCAAGCCACGATGCGGCCCGTCTTTCGCGCGGTGAGATCGACGCCGCGCGGAAGCCGCGTTTGGATTCCTCGTGGGTGACGAGGTGCACGTCGATCTTTTCAGACCGCTCAACGATCGTCGCGCCGATCCCCTCCTCGAAGATGCGCGCCCACCGGGACCGTCGAGAGGTGCCGATCACCAACTGTGTGGCATTCATCTCGCGGGCGAAATCGAGCAGGGCAGTGGGCACGTCGTCGCCGACTACGGTGTGCAGTGAGGCGTCGAGGCTGCTCGCCAACTCACGGATCTTCGCCATCCGGGATTCCGACAGGCCGGCCAGGCCGTCGCCGCGGATCACATGCACCACCATGAGCTCCGCGCTGGACTTCGACGCGATCCGAGATGCCCGTCGAACCAGCGTTTCCGATTCCGGGCCGCCGGTTACCGCGACCACGACTCGCTCGCGCGCCTCCCACATGTCGGTGATCTGGTTCTCCGCGCGGTACTTGGCGAGCGCCGTGTCCACCTGGTCAGCCAGCCACAGCAGCGCCAATTCTCTTAAGGCGGTGAGGTTTCCGCGCCGGAAATAGTTTGACAGCGCCGCGTCGATGCGCTCTGGGGCGTAGACGTTGCCGTGGGAAAGCCTGCGGCGCAACGCCTCCGGTGTGATGTCGATGAGCTCGACCTGCGAGGCCTGCCGGACTATTGAGTCCGGGATCGTCTCCTTTTGTTCTATGCCGGTGATTTGCGCGACGACGTCGTTGAGGCTCTCGAGGTGCTGGACGTTGACGGTGGAGATCACCGTGATCCCGGCGTCGAGCAGTTCCTCGACGTCCTGCCAGCGCTTGGCGTTCTTGCTGCCCGGGGTATTGGTATGCGCGAGCTCGTCGACCAGGACGACTTGGGGTCTGCGCGCCAGGACGGCCGGGACGTCGAGCTCGGGGAAGGTGCCGCCGCGATATTCAATGAAGCGCGGCGGGATGAACTCGATGCCCTCAAGAAGCTCAGCGGTTTTCGCCCTTCCGTGCGTCTCGATGACGCCCGCCACCACATCGGTGCCGCGTTCAAGCCGGCGATGCGCCTCGCCGAGCATCGCATACGTCTTACCGACGCCAGGAGCCGCACCGAGGTAAATCCGCAGCTCGCCGCGCTTGGGACGGTGGTCAACGACACTCACGTCAACCATCATCCACCTATCGCCCTAGCTCGAGACTGGATATTTTTGATCGAGTTGCAGGTTCAACTGCAACACGCTGACGCAAGGTTCACCGAACAAACCAAGAGTGCGGCCGCTTGTGTACTGGGCTACCACCGCGCGTATCTGATCCGGACTGACGTGCCGGGCCTTGGCCACCCTGGGGATTTGGATTGCGGCGTAGGCAGGCGAGATATTCGGGTCGAGGCCGCTGCCGCTGGCGGTGATGGCGTCGGCGGGCACGGCGGGGTCTGCCGGTGCGGCGCCGCGGATGGGCACGATCTGGCCGATCGAGTAGTCCTCGCCGTACTTTGCGCATTCGACGCGGACCCCCTCGTAGAGCGTAAGGAACGGTGCCGGTGTCGTCTGGCACGGCTCGTTGACGCTGATCACCCGGGTGGGATGGACGACGTTTCCGCGCGCGTCACGGGGTCCGATCACCGAAAGAACGGCACCCACACCGCCGCCGGTGCAGAACGGTCGCGATCCGTCCACACCCTCGAGCTGGCCCACCGCGGTGCTGCGCGAACACACCGTCGTCAACAGGCCCGGCTTGAATCCCGCGTCAGACGCGGACTTGCCCGTCGTCAGCTGCGCGGGATCGGCGGGTGTGTCGACGATGCTCTCCGGCCCGAGGTTGCTTGCGCTCGTTGACGTCGGGTCGTAGCCCGTGCCGGCCGCCGAGGGGCGGCTCTGGAAGTACTTCGGCAGCGGGTTGCCGTCCTTATCGGTGAACAGCTGACCGATCAGGCGGCTGCCGACCGGCTTTCCGTTGGCCGTGAGGATCGATCCTTCGGCCTTGTCGTGCAGTCCGGGCAGCTGTGCGACCAGCCAGATGAGCAACGGGTAGGCGAGACCGGTGATCACGGTCAGCACCAGCAGCGCGCGGAAGGCCGCCCAATGCACGCGGACGAAATTCGAGAATTTCATGTCAGGACATCCCTGGGACGAATTGGATGATCAGGTCGATCGCCTTGATTCCGATGAACGGGGCCACGATGCCGCCGAGACCGTAGATGTAGAGGTTGCGGCTCAACAATTTTGACGCGCTGCTCGGTGTGTAGCGGACGCCGCGCAAAGACAACGGGATCAGCGCCACGATGACGACCGCGTTGAAGATCACCGCCGACAGGATCGCCGACTGCGGACTGTGCAGCCGCATGATGTTGATCATGTCCAGTCCCGGGAACAGCGCGACGAACATGGCCGGGATGATCGCGAAGTACTTGGCAATGTCGTTGGCGATCGAGAAGGTGGTCAGCGCGCCGCGGGTGATCAACAGCTGCTTGCCGATCTCGACGATCTCGATCAACTTGGTCGGGTCGGAGTCGAGGTCGACCATGTTGCCGGCCTCTTTTGCCGCCGACGTGCCGGTGTTCATCGCCACGCCCACGTCGGCCTGAGCCAGGGCCGGCGCGTCATTGGTGCCATCGCCGGTCATCGCGACTAGCTTGCCGCCTTCCTGCTCGCGCTTGATCAACGCGAGTTTGTCCTCGGGAGTGGCCTCGGCCAGAAAGTCGTCGACACCTGCCTCGTCGGCAATCGCTTTGGCGGTCAGCGGGTTATCCCCGGTGATCATCACCGTCCGGATGCCCATCTTGCGCATTTCGTCGAAGCGTTCCCGCATGCCCTGCTTGACGACGTCCTTGAGGTGGATGACACCTAGCACCGCCGCCGCGCCGTCACGGCACTCCCCGACGACGAGCGGGGTGCCGCCGGCGGCGGAGATGCCGTCGACAATCTCGCCGAGCTGGTGGGGCACCTTGCCGCCTTGGCCGCGTACCCATTCCGCGACCGAGTTGGCCGCACCCTTGCGCAGCAGATGCCCGTCGAGGTCGACACCCGACATGCGGGTCGTGGCAGAGAAGGCCACCCATTGGGCCTGGGAGAGTTCGCCGGGTGTGCGCGCGCGCAGCCCGAAGTGCTGCTTCGCGTAGACGACGATCGAGCGTCCCTCCGGTGTTTCGTCGGCGAGGCTGGACAACTGAGCGGCATCGGCAAGTTGCTCATTCGTGACCCCGTCGAGGGGGACGAAGGCGGCAGCCTGTCGATTGCCGAGGGTGATGGTCCCCGTCTTGTCGAGCAACAGTGTGTTGACGTCGCCCGCCGCTTCAACCGCGCGCCCGGACATGGCGAGCACGTTGCGCTGGACCAGCCGGTCCATCCCGGCGATGCCGATGGCCGACAGCAGCGCGCCGATTGTGGTGGGGATCAGGCACACCAGCAGCGACACCATCACGATTCCGGTGACGCCATTTGCGTTGAGCGCCTGGGTGTCCGGGACGCCCGGGTTGTTCGCTTTCGAATAGACCGCCAGCGGCTGCAGGGTGGCAACGGCGAAGACGAAGATGATCGTCAGCGCGGCCAACAGGATGTTCAGCGCGATCTCGTTGGGGGTCTTCTGCCGGTTGGCGCCCTCGACGAGGGCGATCATTCGGTCGATGAAGCTTTCCCCGGGCTTCTGGGTGATCTGCACGACGATCCGGTCGCTCAGCACGGTGGTGCCTCCGGTGACCGCCGAGCGGTCACCACCGGACTCGCGGATCACGGGCGCGGACTCGCCGGTGATCGCCGATTCGTCCACGGAGGCAATGCCTTCGACGACGTCGCCGTCGCCCGGTATCACCTGCCCGGCTTCGACCACGACGATGTCGCCCTGTTGCAGCAGCGGTGCCGCGACCTCTTCTTCGGTGACCGGCGCGCCTGGCCTCCAGTCCTTGAGCCGTCGCGCCAACGTGTGACTCTTGGCTCGCCGCAGCGTTTCTGCCTGAGCCTTGCCGCGGCCTTCGGCTACTGCCTCCGCGAGGTTCGCGAACAATACGGTTAGCCACAACCAGACCACGATCAACCATGCGAACCAGGTCGGGTTGATGATCGCGAGCACGGTGCTCCAGGTGGCCCCGATCTCAACGATGAACATCACCGGGTTGCGCCACAGGGTGCGCGGGTCGAGTTTGCGCAGCGCATCGGGTGTCGACTTCAACAGCATCTTCGGGTCGAGCAGGCCGCCCTGCACCCGTTTTGTGCTTGTGTGCTCCGTCGGCTGGGTCTCCTCAGCCGTGTCGATGGTGGAGGCAGTCATCAGTGGATTCCTTCGGCGAGAGGCCCGAGAGCAAGCATGGGCAGGAAGGTGAGGGCTACAAGGATCAGGGTGACGCCGGCGACCATTCCGACGAACTGTGGCCGATGGGTGGGCAGAGTGCCGGCCGATTCGGGCGTCATGCCCTGCCTGGCCAGTGAGCCGGCCAAGGCCAGGACGAGCACGATCGGCAGGAATCGGCCGAACACCATGGCCAAGCCGAGGGCGGTGTTGTACCAGTTGGTGTTGACGCTGATGCCGGCGAAGGCGGACCCGTTGTTGTTGGCCGCCGACGTGAACGCGTAGAGGACTTCGGACAGGCCGTGCGGGCCGGTGTTCAGCATCCCGGCGCGCTCTCCCGGTAGCGCCATCGCGATCGCGGTGCCGGTCAAGACGATCAGCGGCGTAACCAGGAAATAGCTTGCGGCAAGCTTGATTTCGCGAGGATTAATCTTCTTGCCGAGGTATTCCGGGGTGCGCCCGACCATCAGCCCCGCGACGAATACGGTGATCACCGCCAGGACCAGCATGCCGTAGAGGCCCGAGCCGGTGCCGCCGGGCGCGACTTCACCCAGCTGCATGTTGAACATGGTGATCATCCCGCCGAGGCTGGTGTAAGAGTCGTGGAACGAGTCGACGGCGCCGGTGGAGGTGAGCGTCGTCGAGTCGGCGAACACCGCAGAGTTGGCGACACCGAACCGCTGCTCGACCCCTTCCATCGCCGCGCCGATCGCGGTCGGCACCGTGCCGTGATGCTGGAGCTGGAACCACATCATGAATGTCACGCTGATCAAGTACAGCGACGCCATGACCGACGCGATCGCGTAGCCCTGCTTGGTGTTACCCACCATGCGCCCGAACGTGCGTGGCAGCGAGAAGCTGATCACCAGCAAGAGGAATATCTCAATCCAGTTCGTCCACGCGTTGGGGTTCTCAAACGGGTGGGCGGAGTTCGCGTTGTAGAAGCCGCCGCCGTTGGTGCCGAGCTCCTTGATGACTTCTTGGCTGGCGACCGGGCCGCCGGTGATGGTTTGTTGGGTGCCGCCGAGGGTGGTGACGACTTGGTCGTTCAGGTGGAAGTTCTGAATCGCTCCACCTGCGACCAGCACGATCGCGCCTAGGACCGCGATGGGCAGCAGGATGCGCAGCGTGCCCCGAACCAGGTCGACCCAGAAGTTTCCGAGATCGCCGGTGCGCCTGCGCGCAAACCCGCGCACCAGCGCGATCGCCACCGCCATGCCGACCGCGGCCGAGACGAAGTTCTGCACCGCCAGCCCGGCCATCTGCACCAGATGGCCCTGTGTCGATTCGCCGGAATAGGCCTGCCAGTTGGTGTTGGTAACGAAGCTGACGGCGGTGTTCCACGCCAGCCCCGGGGTCATCTGCGTCGCGGGGTCATGCAAGTGCAGCGGCAGCTTGCCCTGCACGAGCTGGAACACGAACAGGAACAGGATGCTGATCGACGAGAACGCCAAGACGCTTCGCGCGTAGGCCCCCCACGTCTGCTCCGAGCGGGAGTCAACACCGATTAACCGGTAGATCGCGCGCTCGACATAGGAGTCCTTGTCTGAGGTGTAGACCCGGTACATGTAGTCACCGAAGGGCACGTGCACCAGCACCAAGGCCACGACGAGGACGAGCAGGAAGATGACGCCTGCTGTTGTTGTGCTCACTAGAACCTCTCCGGGAACAACAAGGCGCACCCGAGGAACAAGGCAAGCACGACGGAAAGCACCAAACCGACGATGTTTTCGTAGTTCACAGCCGCTCGACCAACTTCTGCACCAAGCCCAGTACGGCGAACACCGCCACCGTGAGCAGTACGAATGCCAACACGCCCATCTTGTCTCCGTTCCGCGCCCATCGCGTGCATACGAAAGGACCTCATCGAGGTAGCCACAGCGCTTTCCTCGGAGGCAAGGTCAGCTTGAAGTTAGCTGGGGTCGATCCGATAGGGCCTTTGGTTGACACTTTCCTAACGGGCTCACGGCGCACCTTTACGGTTTGTTTACGCATGTCAGTTCGAAGTTGTCGCCGCCCGCTCGGCCGAGTGCCGCCTCAATCACCTGCGATGTGATCTGGATTCCAAAAGTCAACTGCAGCAATGACTTTGACAAGCGCCGGTCGGCCGGCTCACGCAACGAGGCGTTCGTAGAGGGCTCGTAATGCGCCGTATCGGCGTTCGACGTCAGCGCGGTCGGACCGTTCGGGAACTGATTCCAGATTCGCGCGCTCGACCATGTCAGCCTGATCCATCAGGACTTGCGCGCGCTGCGGATCGATCGTCTGTTCCATGATCGTCGTCAGCGCCTCGAGCTGGCGGATCATCACCGCCGGCATGCCGCGCCCGGCCTGGCGGATCTTTTCGAATGCCCGCTGCACCAGCCGCTCGTAACTGACCTGATCGGAGATGACGCGGATGACCCCGCGCTGGTCGCGATGGACTTGGGTCGGGGACCATACCGGTGCGATCTTGCACAGGCAATCGCCTAGCCAGTCGACGCACGTGAGCGCGGTGAACGTGTCGTTGACGGCCGGCGATAGTGCTCGGATGGCGATCTCCACGAGCTGGTCGACGCCGAAGGCGACGTCCTGCGACAGCGTGCGGTGCGGGCCGGTCGCCTGAGCGCGGGCCAGGGATTGAGCCACCCGCTCGGCGGTGTCCGGGGGCCAGACACTGGCCAGTTCGCGGCCTTCGACGAGGAAATGCCCGGGGCGGTAGGGCAGCCGGATCACCGCGTCCGCCTCGGTGGCGATGCGGACCAGCGTCTGGTGACGGATGAACTGAAGGTAGCCACTCTTTGGGGTACGGATGACGCTTCCTGACGTTTCTATTCGGGCGAGCAGCTCGTCGAGAGAGGGGCCCTGCGCTGGCCTTCGCGTCGCGAATCGCGGCTGATCCTCGCTTTGCGCGGCGACTGCTTGGGCAAGGTCTTTGGCGATGCCGGCGATCACCTGGGGGAGCTGGATCTGGGTGGCGATGTGGTGAATGAAATAGATCAGCACCGCCAGATCGATCAGCACCAAACCGAACGCAGTCGTGATCGAAATGTGGGGGACGAACTCGCCCCGATCACCAGGTCCGATCGAAACCAGCACCACGACGCAATACACAAACGTCGCTACGAATGTTCCCAAGGTGAGTTGGGTGCCCCGGTCACGGATGAAATTGCGCAACATTCGCGGACCAAACTGCGTCGACGCCAGTGTCAGCGTCACGATCGTGATGGAAAAGACGATCCCAACCACAGTGATCACCGATGCCGCAATGGAGGTCAGGATCTGACGCGCTGCATCGGCGGTGCCGCTGATCACGAACGAAGGAGGCCGAAACCGCCCGTAGTAAGCGGCTCGGTCCAGCCGCAATGTAACGCCGAAAAGTCCGAGGGCCCCGAAGATTACGATCGTCGGGACCAGCCACAGATTGGTGCGCAGCTCTTCCCGCCGCCACTGTGGCCACATCACGCCGAGGCTTGGCGTCACATCGGTGCGACCGCCCACGAAATGAGCACCGTAGCGCTCGCCATCACGGCGGATTTATAACTGACCTGGGCCGATAATTGCAAGTGTGGTGCTCACCGGATTCTGATCAGACACGCCGAGCCATGCCATAGGTCGAAAAGGATCCGTAAACATTCGCGGCTCGGGCGTATGGATGCCGTTCGGGTCACGGTGGGCGCCGTGCGCTCGGCGTAGACCCAAAACCATGCGTGACGCTCAAGACCGAACCGTTGAACGCGTAGTTGCCCAGCCGACCCAGGCACCAATTGCTGGGCTGGGTTGGTTGTCGCGCCTGCTCGACGGCGCGCACCCATGGGGATCGTATGAGGCCGTGGTCAGCCGGTACGGGGTTCGCCGCTATAGCCTGATCATCTACCCACCCGGAGTCAGTACCACTGATCGGCGGCTGGCACGGCTCTGGCGTGCTTGGCCGATAACCGCCGCCGCACTGATGCTGCTCGGTGTCATGGTGTTTGGCAATGCGACGACCTCACCCGGTGCCGTGCTGACAGTCGCTGCGGTCGCCTACCTGAGTACCAGCATGCTCCTCTTCTTACGGGCCGGGCCCCGCAGCGTCCGAGCCAGATCGTTGTCGATCATCCTCATGCCCAACACCGGCGACGTGCGGGAGCTGCGCAGGTACATGCAGTGGCGAGCGCTGGTCGAAATGCTCATTGATGCCGACCGCATGTTGGCGACTCATGAAATCTCACCGGTCGAGCATGAGGCCACCTGGTGGGAAGCCTATGACAGCGTCGCGGCGTTCGCGGATGTCTGACGCCCTGGTGCAATTCCCGATGCCGTTGCCGCGGCGGCGACCTTGTTAACCGTCTTCTGCGTGGTCACAACAATCGCCACCGTCTGGTTGAGGAAGCGCCGGCACGGCGTTAACAACGCGTCAGGGAAAGCAACATTCGCATCAAGAAATCGACAGTTGCATGGCGTACGTGCCCTGCCGCAGGCTGCCATGGAGTCATGACCCGTACCGCTGCTGTCGCCATTGCAGTGCCTTCGGTGCTGGAGCGCTACGGTGCGGGTTGGGACGACGAGCCACCGTCGCGTGGCTCAATCATCTTCTGAACCTTGCTCTTCGGCACGTAGCGGTTCGGATCGCTCCGTCAATTCGTCCTCTCATTCCATGGTGGCCGCAGTTGGTCCCGCCATACCTGAAAGCTGTTATTCGCATGATCAATTCGAAATCTCTGGTAGTTCTCGTCACCGGTGCCACCGACGGCATCGGGTTTGCGACCGCCCGCCGATTCGTCGACGAGGGCGCGACCGTCTATCTGCACGCCCCAGACCACGACAGTGGTGAAGACGCGATGACGCGTTTGGTCAAAGACGGCGCGGAACCGTTGCGCCTGTTTTTGGTCGTTGCCGACTTCACCCGCCTCAAGGAGGTTGCTGAGTTGGGCGACATGCTCACAGCGACCCTGCCGGCCCTGGATCTGCTGGTCAACAACGCCGCGGTCTTTGCCGCGGAGCGGCGCACCCACACGCAAGATGGCACGGAGCTGACCTTCCAGGTCAACTATCTCGCGCCCTATCTACTGACCACCAAATTGACGCCCCGGCTCGTCGCGAGTGGCGGACGAGTACTCAACGTCTCTTCGGTGATGCACCGCGGCGGAACCATCAAGTGGAAGAATCTGGCCGGCGAGCAGTATTGGCCGCTGGCGGCCTACGCGCAATCCAAGCTGGCGCTGACGATGTACACCAAGACTCTGGCCGAGACTGTCGGGGATTCGTTCACCGCGTTGAGCCTCGATCCCGGCGTCTTCGACACTCGGCTGCTGCCCATTTACGGTCGCGTCGGTCAGGTGGCCGAGGAGGCTGCTCCGATACTCACCACGCTTGGATCGCCTGACTACGGCGTGATGAATGGTGGCTTCTACGAAGGCCTGCGGCCCGGAAAGACTGCAGCGCTGATCGATAACCCGCGGGCTCGCGACCGACTGGCAAAGCTCAGCGCGCGCCTTGTCGCGTCCGCGTTGCGCTAAAGGTAAGGGAGGCAGACGATGTCCAAGCGAGCCGACAAGAAGCGCGCCCGCCGGAAGAAGAAGGCCAACCACGGGAAGCGGCCTGCGTCGGGCAGCCCCCGATGACGGTCACACCCTAGGCGCCGGGGCCGGCGATCATCGGGATCCGCACCCGGAAAACCGTTCTGCCCTCGGCGGATTCGGCGGTGACGGAGCCGTGGTGGGCCTTGACGATCGAATCGACGATGGCCAGGCCCAGCCCGGTGCCCGAGCTGTTGAGCCTCGAATTGTCGGCCCGGGCAAAACGTTCGAACAAGCGGGGCAGCAGCTCGGGGTCGATGCCCGGCCCGTCGTCGGTGACGCTCAGTTCCGCGACGGGGCCGCCGGGCCCGTCGCGGTGGCAGGCGATCGCAGTCGTGACGGTGACCCCCGGCGGGGTGTGCACCCGGGCGTTGTTGAGCAGGTTGCTGACCAGCTGGTGTAGCCGCGCATGATCGCCGCGGACCCACACCGGCTCGTCGGGCAGGTCCTTCACCCAGTGGTGCGTGGGCGCCGCGACCGCCGCGTCGTTCACGGCGTTGACCACGAGCTCGGCCAGGTCGACGTCCTCGCTCTGCAGGTCTTGCCCTTCGCCGAGGCGGGAGAGCAGGAGCAGCTCGTCGACCAGCAGCGTCATGCGCCGCGCTTCGGACTCGATGCGGGCCAGCGCGTATTCGGTGGTCGGCGGCAACTCGGAGCTGTCCTGGCGGGTGAGTTCGGCGTATCCCTGAATCGCCGCCAGCGGCGTGCGCAGTTCGTGGCTGGCGTCGGTGATGAATTGCCGCATGCGCAGATCGGATTCGGCACGCTGCGCCAGCGCACTGTCGACGTTGTCGAGCAGCCTGTTCAGGGTGTGGCCGACGATGCCGACCTCGTTCTGCTGGTTGGTGTCCCGCGGTCTCACCCGGACGCTGATGCGGTGGTCGTCGTCGGTGAGCGGCATGGCGGCGACTTCGGCCGCGACGCCGGCCAGCCGGCGCAGCGGCCGAAGGGTGTAGCCGACGACCCACACGGTGAGCCCGGCGGTGACCGCCAGAGCGGCCGCGATGAGCACGGTGGTGGTGAGCTGCTTGCGCGCGATGATCTGGTCGGCGAGATTCAGCGACACCCCGGCGATCAGGACGTCGGATCCGTCGACGTGGCTGTTGAGCCGGTAGAACCCGAGGCTGCGCAGGTTTTCGGTCCGTGGCGGCCCCTCGCCCCATGACTGCGCTTCGATGGCGCGAACCACGTCGGCGGGCGCCGGCCGCGCCTCGGCTTCCGAGAACACCGCCGATCCGATGACGGTCCCGTTGTGCAGCACCACGATCAGGTTCCCCGGCGTCTGGTCGGGGAACTGCAGCATCGCCTGGTCCAGCGGCTTGGCACCGGCGGACGGATTGCGTTCGCCCTCAAGGTATTTGGCGTAGGAGTGGCCCAGCGCGTCCAGGGAACCGGCGACGTCGGCGTCGCTCATCGAGGTGACGTAGCCGCGCAGGCTCAGCACGGAGACGATTCCCACCGTCATCAGCACCACGCTGACCACGGCCAGTACGCCCAACAGCAATTGGCGCCGCAATGAACGGGGTAGCCACCGCGGAAGGTCTCCGGCCAGGGCATCCCGGTCCGTGGTCATTCCGGTGGCCGCAGCATGTACCCGACACCGCGCACGGTGTGAATCATGGGTTCCCGGCCGGAGTCGATCTTCTTCCTCAGGTACGAGATGTAGAGGTCGACGATGCTGGTGCGGCCGGCGAAGTCGTAGTTCCAGACGCGGTCGAGGATTTCGGTGCGGCTCAATGCGCGGCGGGGGTTGCGCATGAGAAAGCGCAGCAACTCGAACTCGGTCGAGGACAGCGATATCTGGGTGCCGTCGCGGGTCACCTCGCGGCTGGCGGTGTCGACCCTCAGGTCGCCGACTTTGAGGGTTTCGGCGGCCGGCGGCGTCTGCTGGCCCGAACGGCGCAGCAATCCGCGCAGCCGGGCGACGAGCTCTTCGAGGCTGAACGGCTTGGTCATGTAGTCGTCGGCGCCCGCGGTCAGGCCGGTGACCCGGTCCATGACGGAGTCCCGCGCCGTCAGGAAGAGCGTCGGGGTATAGGGCTCGGACTGGCGGACGCGTTCAAGGATCCGCAGCCCGTCGACGTCGGGAAGCATGATGTCGAGCACCAGGACGTCGGGGCTGACCTTGTCGAACTTCGCCAGCGCTTCGCGCCCGTTGTGGGCGATGTCGACAACCCAGCCCTCGTAGTGCAACGCCATCTTCACCAGGTTGGTCAGCGCCGGCTCGTCATCGACCAGTAGGACCCTGATCGGAGACCCGTCGGCGCGGTAAATCCTGGGTAGCTGCCCGAGGATGGCTTGGCGAGGGCGCTGGCCTCCCGCGTATCCCGACATTGCCGTCATGTCCCTCCATTTTGGCAAATCACACACCGAACTGTCACGGAGCTCATAGAAACCTCAAATGTGCGGATGTCGGCCGCGTCACATCACATGCCGCTCAAATATGAGTTTCATATGTGTCGCATCAGCCAGCTTGAGATGAGCTGAGTTCCCAAAAATACTGGGATGCATGGTCGTTGGTCTGGCGGGCCAGAGTATTTGCGAGGTTAGGCTCTCCAAATCGTCAGCGCAAGAGTCGATTTCGGCAATCGAATCCCGTGTTATCGCGACGCGCACCGTCGGTGCCGAACGCGTACCCACGACGGCCGGGGACGACGACGTCTCCAATTGTCGTTAAGAGCAAGTTACGTGGTGTTACGAATCCTGGTCGTCTGAAACGTTTTTCAGAGGTACGGGCCGGCGGAACGCCGCTTCGACTGCGGTCACTCAACTAGCAAAGGAAAGCAATGGACTTTGGCGCGTTGCCTCCGGAGGTCAATTCCGGCCGGATGTATGTGGGGCCCGGGCCAGCGACGCTGCTGACCGCGTCGGCGGGATGGGACTCGCTGGCCCTGGAGCTGAACTCGGCGGCCGGTGGCTATGAGTCGGTGATCACGACCCTGACGGACGAATGGCTGGGGTCGACATCGACGGCTATGGCCGCCGCGGTCGCTCCCTACGTGGTGTGGCTGCGGGCCACCGCTGAGCTGTGCGAGCAGTCGGCGACCCAGGCCACCGCCGCGGCGGCGGCCTACGAAGCGGCGTACGCGATGACGGTGCCGCCCCCGCTCATCGCGGCCAACCGTGCCCGCCTCATGGCGTTGATCGCCACGAACGTCCTGGGGCAGAACACGCCGGCCATCATGGCGACCGAGGCCGAATACAGCGAGATGTGGGCGCAGGATGCGACCGCGATGTACACCTACGCCGCCAGCTCCGCCTCCGCGTCGACCTTCGGCGCCTTCGCCCCGCCCCCGCAGACGACCAATCCGGGCGGCATCGCCGGCCAGGCGGGCGCGGTGAGCCAGGCGACCGGCACCCAGGCCGGCAGCGCCGCCCAGACGGCGTCATCGCAGGCGATGTCCAGCGTTCCGCAGGCGCTGCAGAGTATGTCGACGCCCGGGTCCACGTCCGGCGCGGGCCTGTCGCAGGCGGCGGTGGGCACCGGGGCGTCATTGGGAACGTCCGGGGCCTCGAGTCCCCTCAGTGCGCTTTCCAGCTTGACCGGCACGTCGAAGAGCGCGACGAAGACGGCCAGTACGGGCCTGAGCGCCGCGTCGGGTCTGGGGACGGCTCTCGGCGGCACCGCCGGCACGGGGGATGCGGCCGGGCTGGCCTCGGACGTGGTCGGCGTGGGATCCGATTTCGCCGGTCTGGGCGGGGATGGCGCGGGTTTGGGCGCCGACGGCGCCGGAATCGGGATGGACGTGTACGGCCTGGGAATCGACCTGCAGGGTGCGGGCTCGATCCTCGGGGCCGAAGGCGGTGCGGTCCCCGGGTTGGGCGGCCTCGGGGACGCGGCCGGCCTGGGAGCCCTCGGGCCGGTCGGGGGCCTCGGCGAAGGCGCGTCGGCGGGCGTGGGCCAGGCGGCCTCGCTGGGAACGTTGTCGGTGCCGCCGAGTTGGGCAGACACCGTCTCGTCGGTGACACCGCTGCCCGCCGCCCTCGACGCCAACGTCGCGCCGGCCGGGTGGGGCGCGGCGCCGACGGCGCCGCAGGCCACCGGAATCTCCAAGCTGCCGCTGGGCGCCATGGTCGGGCGTGAGTCCGACGGCGGGGTTCACCGGATCGGGTTCCGTCCCTCACTGATTCCGCGTTCGCCGGTGGCCGGATAGCCCGGCCCGCAAGGGTTTCCGAACAAACCGAAAGGGCCCGCACACCGTGGTGTGCGGGCCCTTCGAGTGAGGACGCGGCGTCAGGCCCAGCTGGACCCGACGGCGCTGTCGGTGCTGGCCATGTTGCTGCCGGCGCTCTGCACCTTCTGGCCGTGGGCGTTGGCCTGCTCGTAGATCACCTGGAAGTTGCGACCCAACTGGGTGATGAACTCCTGGCAGGCCACCGAACCGGCACCGCCCCAGAAGTCACCGGCAGCAAGCACATCGCGAACGATGGCCTGGTGCTCAGCCTCCAGAGACGCGGCCTGGGCCCGGATCAAGGCACCGTGGGCGTCGACATCGCCGAACTGGTAATTGATTGTCATTGCTTAGCTCCTTAAAAGTATTGGACAGCAGTAGTTTTCGGCTGCTAGCTGCTCAGGATCTGCTGCGAGGCCTGCTCTTGCTGCTCGTAGTTGTTCGCGTCGCGGATCAGCCCGTCGCGCACCCCGTGGAGCATGTTGACGATGTTGCGGAAGGCCTGGTTGACCTGACCCATGGTGTCGTACGAGGTGGCCTGCGCCTGACCGCTCCAGCCCGAGCCGGCGATGTTCATCGACGACGCCCACATCTTGCGGGCCTCGTCCTCGACGGTCTGGGCGTGGACCTCGAAGCGGCCCGCCATCGCCCGCATTTCGTGCGGGTCGGTCATGAAACGTGTTGCCATGTTGCTTTCTCCTTATCCTTGCAAGCCTTCAGTGTCGAAGTCTTAACAGTTGCAATTGATGCGGTGGTGGCCGCGTTATAGACAGATTACGGCCTACCGGTTAACTGATCGCCTCAAACGGGTGACATATACCCCCTAATTTCCCGTATCGGTGGTCCCGACATCAGACAACAACTTGCTTGGGCATGACGATCGGCTTGAAGCCGTACCGCGGCCCGGTGCCGTAGGCGCCGGCGCCCTTGGCCGCCGCGGCCATACCCGGCATGCCAGGCATCGCGGCGACCGGCTCGGCCTCGGCCGCGGCCGTCCACCCGGAGCCCTCGAGGGGTGCGGTGGAGGACGCCAACGACGCCGGGGCGGCCGCATTCCAGCCGGCCGGCACGGACAGCCCGCCGACCGCGGAGGCCTCGCCCAGGGCGGCCGATGCGCCCGCACCGGACACCGAGCCGACCATGGTGCCCTGCACCATCCCACCGGCGAGCGGCGTGACCGAGTCGGTGAGCGCGAACGGGATCGCGGGCACCGTGCCCAGCGTGTGGCCCAGCGACACGGCCGTCGGGATGGTGTTCATGACGAACCAGGCCGCGGTGTTCACACCGCCGTTGATGCCGTTGAGCACGGCGGGCGTGCCGAGGAAGTTGTCGATCGAGCCCAGCAGGCCCGGGAACGTGGGCGTGATGGGGTCGGCGGCCACCGTCGCCGCCGAGGTGACCGGGGCAAGCAGCGCCTGGGCGGTCCCGGCCGTCGAGTCAGTGCCAAGGGCGGCGCTGTCCGCGGCCGCGGCGGCCGCCGGGCTCGTGGTCGACGTCAGCGGCGTTACGGGAGTCAGCACCCCGGCGGCCAGCGAGGCCGCCTGGTACGCCGCCATGGCGGCGGCATCCTGGGCCCACATTTCGGCGTACTGCGCGTCCAACGCCGCGATCTCGGCGGCGACGGTCGGGATGACGGCGAACGGCAACAATGCCGCCTGCGTAGTTCTGTTGGCGATGACCAGTTGCGGCGGCACCACCGCCGCGTACACCGCCTCGAACGCCGCCGCCGACGCCGTGGCCTGGGCACTCGCCTGCTCGAGCGTCGCCGCGGTCTCGGTCAGGTAGGTGATGATCGGCTGGGCCGCGGCCGCCGCCGCCGCCGATCCGCCTCCCGTCCACTGCTCGCTGGTCAACAAAGCGATGATCGACTCCCACTGTGTCGCCGTGGTGCTGATCTCGGCACCGAGGTTGGCGTAGGCCGCCGCGGCTGCCATCAGCGGCGCCGAGCCCGCACCGGAGTAGATGAGCGAGGAGGTGATCTCCGGGGGAATTGCTGCAAAGTCAAGAACCATTTGTGTTTCCTGCTCCTTTTGTCTTTTGGAATTGGAAGTCTGTGGGAATTGCCCGAAGGGTTAGACGGTCGCTGGTTTCGGCATGACGATCGGCTTGACGCCGTAGCGCGGCGCACCGAAGCCGGCGCTGTTGCGCGCGGCCGCGCCCATCCCCGGCATCCCGGGGATGACGGTCCCCATGCCGGCCTGCGGGGCGGCGGCGGTCCAGCCGACCGTCTCGAGCGGCGCGGCGCTGGTGCCCACCACCGGGGTGGCCGAGCCGGCCCAACTCGGCGGCACCGAGAGGTTGCTGACCATGGTCGCCGAGCCCATCGAGGCCATCGGCATGGCACCCAGCCCGGCCATGCCTCCGCCGGCCACGGGCGCCGTGACGTCGGCCAGGCCCGCCGCGTCGGCGGCCGCACCGGCTGCATCCGCCGCGGAAGTGTCGAGCAGCCCGCCACCGGCCAGGCCCAGCAGGTCGGACGCGGCGGAGGCCCAGTTGCCACCACCGATGTTCAAGATGTTGGCGCCGTTGCTCGAGAGGCCGAACATCCCGCCGAGCATGGCTGGGTTGGTGCCGTTGCCGGTGCTACCGAGCAGATATGAGAGCCAGTCGAGGGCACTGCCAGGCGTCGCGGTAGCAGTAGCAGCCGTCGTGGTGGGAGCTGTCGAATCCAAGGCTTGAATACCGGACTGGGCCGCGTTGATGGCCTCGGTGGTCCCGTAGCTGTTGGAGCTGATGCCCAGGGTCTGCGCGTAGTTTTCCAGCAGCGTCTGGGCCTCGGCGGCGATGGTCTGGTACTGGGTGCCGTACGCGGTGAAGATGGCCGCTTGCTGGGCCGACACCGGGTCGGCGCCCGCGGGGATGATCGCCGTCGTCGCCGGCGCCGCACCCGCGTTCTGCGCCGCCAGGTTGGTGTTGATCCCCGACAGCAGCTGCTCCGCAGCTAACATCTCTTGTGTCTGTGTCGTCAGAAATGACATCGATTGCTCCTTGTGTTCGGAACGGCCGACCCCCATGCGGTGGATCGACCCTGAGTGTTCGCGTAACGGCCCCTGTGCGTTGGCGTAACACTAACGACCCCCGACTCCACGTTCCCGGCCGAAAGGGCCGGGGTGACAGCCGTTTACGGCTTCTTAACGATGAGGGCGGCAGTTTTAACATGGTCCTGCCGGACGACATGGCGGCGTGATCTGTCATCTGCCGGAAAGCCGTGGTTAAGGCGCGTGGGCGCGGATCCTAGCCGATGCCCTGCAGTGCCGCATGTGGGCGATTTCGCTCGATACGGCGGGATGCGGTGTCCCGGATTCGGCGGCCGCGCGCTAGATTCGCCGCCGAGCCCCCATAGCCCAATTGGCAGAGGCAGCGGACTTAAAATCCGTCAAGTGTCGGTTCGAGTCCGACTGGGGGCACCGGCGTCGGTGGCCGCCGGCCGCCCTGGTTGGCCACACTTTCGGCGACATGGTCCAGGTCGCTGTCGAACAAATCGCTGTACATCGAGCGTCATGACCGCGCTGGCATACCCCAGCATCCGCTGCACTACCTTCGGGTTGGCCCCGGCATGGATCATCCGCAGAGCGGCAGCCTCGCCCCATCGCAAGCCGCCAACCCCCAGCAGCAGCACTAGGGAACGGTAGCGGTCTGCCTTGTCGGCCAGCAGTCTAAGTTGGTCGGCGGGTAGATGGACATTCTTTCTCGCTGACCGCGGCAGACAACTGGCCCTCTTTGCCCAAGAACTCCAAATCCACGTTTCCGTCCGGTCGCTCCCGAAGGTGCATATGCAGGCAATAAACGCCGATTAAGGCCGCGCCTGTCTTCTTTTCACCCGACGAATAGTGGAGGTCTTGCTCGATTCCTATCATGCGTTCGGTCAGGATCTTCGCGTCTGATTTGACGTCAAATGTTTTGTAGCCCAAGGCAAATACTTTGCTCCCATTTCGAGGGAGTCGAGAGCGTAAGACTAGCGTCGGTAGATCAAATGGTTCACCGGTTTTCCGAAACATCCGAATCGTTCTTAGCAAGGCGAGACCCCTCCCGTTGCCGTTCGGGGCGATTGGCCGACTGCTGATCGCGTACTTCCGATTCATTTGGGCACTAGGGCCCGAGCTGTCGGGGCCGAACGGCCCTTGCGTGCTGGTGGCGATGGCGGACCCTTAATGCTCTATCCGGCAAATGGCTCCCGAGGGGGCACCTGATGAAGATCACCGCGAAACGTGCAGCAGCAGTTCACCGCCATACACGCTCAGGCGTCAGAAGGCTGTGGCTGGCCGCCGCTTGCGTGTGGCTGTTGGGCGCTGCCCTGTTAATCACTCTGCTGGGCTCAGGCCTGCTGGCGGCGCCGTCAACGCGTGCCACTGTGACAGTGTTCACTATGTGCCCTGACGGCCATGAGGGCGTGGCTGGCGGTCACACCAGTTGTCCTTTCGCCAGGAACGTCCACGACAAATTCACTGCAGGCGGGCTTCACTTCCTGGCTTATTCGCCCACGACTGATCAGTGGTATGAGGTGTTCTGTGACCCCACCAAGCGTCCTGCATATTTCGAGAACGGCATGGTCATCGATTCTTGGAACTGCTACGCCGGTGACAACGCTGAAGTTGTCGTCTGGTAGCTACCAACGAAAAGCACAATGTGCGAGCCCCATCCTGAGCCGGCCGGCGCGATAGTGACGTAGGTCTTTGACCGCGGTAAGGCGCAGCCCTTGTCTCAACCGAGGTCCGAAGTCCCTAGTCATCGTGCCCGCACCAGACGAGTGTTGCGTCATGAACCGGCTCGCCTGCGTCGCTGCGACTGTCGCGTTGACGTCCATGGTCCCGACCATTCCGGCCCGTGCTGATCCGGCCGTCACGCTACGTGACCTGCTACCGGCCGGCTACAGCAGCGATACCTGCCACGCCATTGATCGTGGGACGGCCGTGGCCGCAATGAGTTGTGGGCCTAACTCGTTCGCGGGCGGGCCGACGTCGGCGGTCTATCAAATTTTCGGTGACCAGGCAACGCTGCAGAAGGCTTTCTCGGCGGTGGTCAATGGCGTGGATTGGACCGCTACGACGTGTCCCGGGGCGAAGTCTCCCGATCCCATTCGACTCCGAATCTCCGACGGAACCACGTACGGGTCTGTTGCCTGTGGCCGGGCGCGCACCTTCCAGACCGACCGCGATGGCGCCGTGGTGTGGACCAAGGACACCGACAACTTTCTCGGCGTGGCATGGGCCGCCTACCAGGGCCAGTCCTATCCGGCGAACCTGTACGCGTGGCTACAAGCACAGGTGACCTGAAGCCTTCGATCGCGGTTACCGGATCGCCGACGAGTTCGCGGTCCGCTCGGCGGCCGAAACGGTGTCGCGTACCGCCATTCGGGCATCGCGATCTTCACCCGCGACGTTCTCGTTCTCCCGCCGGCGAGCGTGTACAGAGGCCCGGCGCTCCCTCGCGGTCGACAACGCCGGTGCGGTGCATTGCCAGGCGTAGGGCAATCACGGCTTCATCGTCTCCGCCGACCGCGACGTGCTCTGGTAGCGGCTAGGGCGTCCAGGCGAAGGCATCGACGCCGGTGTCAACGCGCTTGGGATTGCGGTTGTCGAAATCGGCTACCACCAACGCCTTTTCCGGAGAGGTGTCGAGGTAGGCCACGAAGTTGCCGGCGCCCCACGCCGGTCCTTGGCCGCTTGCTTCGACGTCAGTCGCCGTCGTACGCGGCATGTAGTCCGCCTTGCCGAGAATTTGGATCGCCTTCGACGAGTCCGAGGGGCCCGGCTTCGTGAATGCCACCGCACCGGAGTCCAGCACGGCGATATCGCTGTAGTTCGAACCCTGTTGCGTGAACACGATGGTGGGCTGGGCGCCAGCCTTGTCGGCTGGGACGGAGTAGATGCCGCCGGTACGCAGAGCGAAGGGAATACTTGTGAAATCCGGACCCGAAGCGTCACCGGTGGTGAACAGTATGGTCTGCCCGTCCTTGCCATAGGTCACCGAGAACGCATTCGTGCCGGCCGCGACCCGTCTGGATGCGCCGCCGACCACGAGCACATTGACATCGACAGGCCGCACGTCGCTGCGCGAGTTGACCCACACGATGTGGCCGCCGTCGGGTGACCACGCGAAGTCGGGTACGGCGAACAGCGGCGGTTCTGCGGGCACCAGCGCGCCATTGTCCGTGGCCGCGACGAGCAGGCGGCCACCGTTGATGATCCCGTTAGCGGGGTGGTCGACGAAGGCCACCTGTTGTCCCTTCGGCGACCATCTGGGGCTTGCGATCATGGTCGGTCCCTCGTCGGGGACCTGCGGAATTTTCGCCGGGTCCACGAGCCGCCGCGGCGGACCGACGGGCATGAGCTCTCGCGAGAGGTCCTGCACCCATAACTCACCGCCGTAGTCGTCACCCTTCACCTTTCGCACGAACGCGACGTGCGCCAAGTCGGGCGATGGCGCGGGCTGGGTGTCCGCAGGGCCGTCCGTCAGCTTGCGCCCCGGCTCGCCCGCAGGCGCGCTGACGTACAGCGACCCCGCCTTGGCGTAGAACAATGCGCCGGCCCGGTTGGACACCGGAGCAGACGATGACGTCGGGGTGACCGGCGACGGCGCGGAGTGTGGGGTGCCTCCGGTCGAATGGCACGCGGAAAGCAGCACGGCAAGCAGTGCCGCAGACTGCCGGCCACGACGCCAGAACATGGGCGTCACCATAACTGGCTTGCTAGGCCCGGACGAGAACTCCGGTGGGAAGGGGACTTTGGTCCCTTGTCGAGTCCACTGGGGCACCGAGCGTCCGTGCAGTTCAACGCATCGTACGCAGTAGTCTGAGCAAATCTGGGTCGTCTTCCTATCGGAGGTAGAGCCTTTATGCCCTGTCTGACTGGCGTCGCCGGGGCGAAGGATCACCAGGGTGATCAAGCAAGCCATTGGGGTCGTTGCGGTGGTTCTTCTCATCGCGGGGTGTTCAACTCGGACACACACCGGCGGGGGCACCACCACCACGACAACGCCGCATTCCCAGGCCGTGCGCGAATGGGTCGAGCTGACCAAAGACCACATGCAGGACCTGGGAATCGCCATGGGCAAGGCCACCTTCGCCATCGGCAGCCAGGATTACCCCGGCCTCGGGGCGGCCTGCCACGATGGCCATGAGGCAGCGAGTTTCCTGCAGGGCCACCTGCCGTCTCCCGACAAAGAACTCACCACGGCGCTGCAAGCCAGCCTCGACGACTTCGACGCCGCGTCCCACTTCTGCGTCGCCGCGGTCGAGGACAAGGATGCGAACGAGGCCCGCCATGCGGGGGAGTTCATGAATTCCGCGGAGGGGCATCTGTCCACCGCCACCGCCATCCGCGATCGCGTCCTCAACGAACACCCGTAGGTCATCGGTCGAGCGGGCCTTTTGCGGCGCTCGACGGAATGCGACGAAAGGTCCGGTGCGGGAGGACCTTGGCCCCTATGCCCGGTTACGGGGGAGCCGCGACAGTGAAACCACACGACTTCGTGGCAACCGAGAGAGGGCAATGACATGAATCGCGAAATCAGCAAATTCTTCTGCGGAGCGTTCGCCGGAATCGCTTATGCGCACGCGGGCTACGCCGTCGCCGCATCAGCCGGCATCATCGACGAGCCCATCTTCCTCGGCAGGAAGTGGGGCGTCGGGTTCATGTGGACGGAGGCCGTTGTCTACACGGCGATCAGCGCGGCCCTCGGATACGCCGGGTGGCGTTCACAACCCGTCGCGCTGCGCGACATGAGCGCGCCGCAGACCAACGGGCAGTCCGCGCAAGGGGCGCCCGGGGCGAAAGTATCGGTGTCTTCGCCGAATTGACCGGGTCGCCGACGGCGCGGGGACGCAGTAGTCCGCACCGAAGGTCCGCACAGAAGGGATGCCCAGCCGGATGAACGTCCCGCGTGGGAAGCGGTGGGTGGTCGCCTGCGTGCTCCTGCTGTCCGCCACCGCGGCGCTTTGTTCGGGGTCGGCATCGGCGGATCCGGTCGATGATGCGTTCATCGCGTCGCTGGTGAATTACGGGATCGAGGTCCGGGACAGCGGCACCGCGATCGCCATGGCGCACCGCGTGTGTACGGGATTCGACAACAACGCGAATGCAAGCGTTTTGGCGATGAAGGTGATGCGCGACACCGACCTCACGATGCGGGAGTCCGGTTATTTCATCGGCCTGTCGGTGGCCGCCTACTGCCCGCAGTACCGCGGGCTCATCGACACCTCGCTGATCTGGCTGATACCGGGTCCCCCGCTGATGTGAACGCGAACGCCGGTCATCGCGGCACACCGTCGGCGGGCCGACCGAGGCCAAGCACAGTAAGTTGGTCGCGACCGCCACCGCGAAGGAGTTGCGCCGAAGTGACCGACGATCCGCGGGCCGACGCTGTTTCCCGCCAATACGATCGGTGGGAATATCCGCCTCCCGTGACCGACCTCGCGGCATGGAGCACGAACCACTGGGATTGGTTCGATCCCTTCTGGGCGCACCGGGTGTTGTGGCCCGACCGGGGCTACAAGCCGGATCTCGACATTCTCATCGCGGGCTGCGGCACCTTCCAGGCGGCCCTGATCGCGTTCATGAACCGCGCCGCCACAGTGGTCGCCATCGACGTCAGCCGGTCGGCGCTGAAGCACCAGCAATACTTGAAGGACAAGCACGGGCTCGACAACCTGGAATTGCGTCTGCTTCCCATCGAAGAAGTGGCGACGCTGTCCCGCGACTTCGACCTGATCGTCTCCACCGGCGTCTTGCACCACATGGCGGAGCCGCTGGCCGGCCTCAAAGCGCTGGGCGGACGTCTGCGCGCCGATGGGGTGCTGGCCGTCATGCTTTACGCGAAGTACGGCCGCATCGGCGTCGACATGCTCGAATCGGTGTTTCGCGACCTCGGACTGACGCAGGACGATGCATCGGTCCAAATGGTCAAAGAGGCGATCACGGTGCTACCGGCGGATCACCCGGTGCGGTCCTACCTCAACCGCGCGAACGATCTGATGTCCGACGGCGCCCTGGTCGATACGTTTCTGCACAGTCGCCAGCGAAGCTACACCGTCACGGAATGCCTGGACCTGGTCAGCTCCGCCGGGCTGGCATTCCAGGGATGGTTTCACAAAACGCCTTACTACCCGCACGATTTCGCCGCGCCGGCGAGCCGGTTCCAGGCCGTGCTGGACCGGCTCCCGGACGTCGAACTGTGGTCCGTCATGGAACGGCTGCAGCCGGCCAGTGCCACCCACTTCTTCATGGCCTGCCGCCCGGAACGTCCGAAAGAGCATTACGCAATCGACTTTTCCACGGCTGAAGCGTTCGACTACGTCCCGCTGCTGCGCACGGCATGCCTACTGTCCGGCGACGAGATCCATTTGCCCGGTGCGAAGTTGAAGCTCAACCCGGCCCAGCTGCCCTTCGTCCAGCAGGTCGACGGCCGCCGCACGATTCGGGAGATCATCGAGTCCGTGGCACAGCGTGACGATGTCGGGCCGGAAAACGCCGATCTGGTAAAGGAATTCGGACGCAAGTTGTTCCAGTCGCTGTGGCGTCTCGACTTCTTGGCGATGGCGCTGAACACCGGCGCGTCCGGCTAGCCTTTCACGACGACGCCTCGGTGGTCCCGTTGTTGCCGGCCTTGGCCGCCAGAAGGCCCTGGCGAAGCGCGGCGATCGCGTGCGCGGCCTGGTTTGCCGCGGCGGTGTAGCCTTCCAAATCGACTGCGCTCTCCGCATTTTCGGCCAAGGTGCGAGACAGTCGCGCGGTGTCCTTCAGGGTGCGGATGGCCGCCCAGACCGCTTCCTCGAGTTCGTCGCCGTAAGCCACCAGCAGCGCCTGTGCGGTCCACGCGTGCCCGACCTGGCAGCGGTACCCGTTGTCGGCAACGGCCATCAGCGCGCCGTTGCAGCTGGGGCAGGTGTACCCGGTCGGCGGGCCCAGGTCCTCGATGCCGACCGCCGCCGCGAATTGGCTGTCCATTGCGATCTGGTTCTCCAACTCGAGCCGCCCGTCCGGGTCCGCCGCCGGCTCTTCGATGTTCCGGCCGGCCAGCTCGGCGAGCAGGCTCCCGATGTCCTTGGCCGCCGCGGTGTGATCGGTCACGGAGGCCTTGATGGCGTTGTTCGGCAGATCGGGAAACAGCGCGTCCGCCGGTTCCTGGACCACGGCGACTCCTCCCTTCCCCTTGATGGCGCGCAGCCCGGCCACGCCGTCGTCGAGCAGGCCCGACATCAGGACACCGATTGCCCTGGGGCCGTAGTCCAGCGCGACGGACCTGAAAAGCGCATCGATCCCCGGTCGGCGACCGCTCTCCCACGGACCATCCGACAGGGCTATCCGGTGGTCGCGGGCAAGCAGATGGTGATCGGGCACGGCGGCGTAAATACGTCCGGCCTCCAGGACCGCGCCGTCGACGGCCGCGACCGCCGGCAACGGACCGCACCTGCCGATGATCTGGGCCAGCAGCGAAGGCGCTCCCCGGCTCATGTGGATGACGATCATGACAGCGAACGGGAAGTCGGCCGGCATGCCCGCCGCCAGTTCGCACAACGCTTCGATGCCTCCTGCGGATGCACCGATCGCCACCACGCCTTCAGCCGGTGTCGCCGTGCGTTCCATAGCTCGACCCAGCCTCACCCTGTCCTGGCTGACAGCTTCCGGAGCCCGCCACCGCCTGCAAACGTCTGGGTCAAGACTGACGCCGGCTGGGCATGACGCCAAGGGTCGTAAGGCCCCTACTTGGCGCGGGCGCACGCCGAGGAAAGCGCTTGGTGGCGCGGTGATCACGGTGGTCAGCCCGGACTCGACGGTGCGCGGTTTGGCCCGCGGACCAAATTTCTGGCCTGCCGCCGGCGGCGCGGCGATCCGCCACTCATAGACTGGCGCATCGTGGGCATGCTGTTTGGTCTTGCTTCGTGGATCGTTTATTGGGTGCTCGTCGGCAACGTGCCGTTCGGCGCCGCCGCGTTGACCGCTCTGGCGGTCGCGGTCATCGCCATGGTGATCGGGGCGGTCGGCGGCAAGCCGGAGCGAACGCTCGAAATCGGTTCTGTCGCAGTCTTTGTGGTTCTGGTGGCGCTGACCTTCGCGCTGGGCGACACATTCGCCCGACGGTGGATGCTGCCGCTCAGCACCGGAGGCTTCCTCATGGTGGCGCTGGTCGGCACGCTGACGGGCAGGACCTTCGTGCGCGCGTTCGCCGCCGCGGAACAACCCGCCGACGTCGTGAAGACCGAACTGTTCGGCCGGACCGTCCGCGTCCTGAGCTGGATCTGGGTGGCGACGGCGGCCAGCATGACGGTGTCGTCGGCGATCCCGCCGATCCTGCGGGGGGACGCCACGATCCGGGACACCGGGACCCCGTTGTCGTACGTGTGCTACTGGCTGATTCCGTTCACGCTGCTGGGTCTGGCGGCGCTGGCCTCGCGATTCCTCCCCGCGCGGATGCTGATCGGCGTCGATGACCTCGAGCGCGAGACCTCGTTCGTCGCCTACGACGAAGCCACCATCGACGAGCTGTACTTCCTCGCGCAGGAACACGCCAACCGGGAGGTCGGCCCCGGCAAGGAGGCCTACAACGTCAAGGTCGGGGGCATGGGCACCCCGTTGACCGGGGACGAATCGCGCAAGTCGTGGCCGTCGACCTACAAGGTGCGCGACAAGCGGCGCTGACCGGTGCGCGGGCCGTTAGTCGTCGGCGACCCGCTTCGCCCGGCTTCGCCGCGCTCGCGATCGCCGCTAATCGTCGGCGATGCCCGGCGCGCTGAGCGCCGCGACGGTGTCTTCCCGGTGCCGTAGCGAGCGGGTGGCCGCCGCGAACTGGTGGAGCTTGGCGATGACGGCCTGCCCTTCCGGCCGGTGGCCCCAGATGCTGATGCCCTGGTGGGTGGTGGGGCTCCAGGTCGCTTCGTCGACGACGATCGGGTTCCAGCCCACCTCCCATTCGAAGCCCGACGGCGTCGCCGCGTAGTAGGAGAGCTCCTTGTCGTTGGTGTGCTGCCCGATCGACAGGGCCATGCCGAAACCCAGTGCCTTGACCCGCTGGTAGGAGGTGACCATATCGTCGAGGGCCGCGACCTGCACGTTGACGTGCTGGACGCGGGTGCGAATCGGGTTGATCGGCAACGCGTTCACCGATGCGATCGCCACCGAATGGTGTCGGTCGTTGACTCGCAGGAACCGGATCTTGAACCGCATTCCGCTGATGGTCTCGTCGATGTAGTCCGAAAGCCGCGCGTCGAAGACGTGGTTGTAATAGCCGCGCACCTCGTGGGGCTTCTTCGTGGTGAGGGCGACGTGGCCCATTCCGCCTGTGCCGGTGACGAATCCGCTGCCCGGGATGTCCAGGGACAGCGGCGCGCTGCGGGCGGTGGTGTAGATCTCCTGGGCGAGTCCGTTCGGGCCGGGGAACCGCAGGAAGCGCTCGACCCCGCGCAGCTTCGCCTCTTCGTCGCTGCCCTCGACGCTGGGCACCCCGTGGTCGGCGACGCGGCGACTGATCTCGTCGAACGTTGCGTGACCGTCGAGCTGCCAACCGAGCGCGACGACGTCTTCCGCCGGCCCCCGCCGCAGCAGCACGCGACACTCGTTGTCGTCGAGGCGGAACCGGACGGTGTCGGGCGCCATCTCGTCGAGGTGCATGCCGATCGCGTCGCGGCCGAAGCGCTTCCAGTCGCTGATCTTGTCGGTTTCGATCACGACATAACCCAGGTGCGCATTGCCGAACACCGAGGGCCGGTGGGTGGTAGACATGTTGATCCTTGTAATTGATTGCAGTGGTTATGTTTTCAGGAACGCGGCAGCGACGGCGTTGAACAGTTCGGCACGCTCCCACTGGACCCAGTGTCCGGTGTTGGCGGCCAGCAGGACGTCGGCGTTGGGCAGCCGGTCGGCCAGCATCGCTGCGCCGCTCGGCTTGTTCACCTTGTCTTCCCGGCCCCAGACGATGAGCGTCGGCGTCGCGAGGCCGGCCAGCCTGTGGTCGCGGGTGAAGTCCATCCGCCACAGCGTGCGCAACCCCGACGGCCGTTGCAGCGGCGGGTTTGCGATCACCTCGGGATCGATCGACGCCCGGTAGCGGGACTCGATCAGCGAGTCGGGCACCGCGGCGCCGTCATACACCAGGTATGACCGGATGAACGTGCGCAGCTTCTCCAGACTCGGTCCGTCGCCGCCGTAGTAGGCCAGCAGGCTCCGCAGGCCCTCGCTGGGCAGTCCGCGGGTCGTCCCGACGCCACCGGGACCCATCAGCACGAGCTTGTTCACCCGGTGGGGCGTGTCCAGGGCCAGGCGCAGCGAACACGACCCGCCGTAGGAATTGCCGACCAGGTGCGCGTTGTCGATGCCGAGCTCGTCGAGCATGCCCCGGATGTGATCGGCGAGGTACCCGAACGGGTCGCCCCGGTCGACGCCCTTGGTGGAGCGGCCGTACCCGGGCATGTCCGGAACGATGACCCGGAAGTTCTCGGCGAGTGCCTCGATGTTGCGCCCGTAATTCGATACGCCCGACGCGCCCGGTCCGCCGCCGTGCAGCAACACGAGGGCCGGGCCGCTGCCGGTCTCGGCGACGAAGATGTCTTTTCCTTTGACGCTGACGGTGCGTTCGGTGAGGGTGGTAGTGGTCACTGGGTCTTTCCTTACGACTTGAAGCCGGCCGGCGGCGGCGGAAGGGGCTGGCCGTCGGTGGCCCCGGCGTAGACGAAGCCGTCGGGCCGCACGACCACCGCCGACGCACCCTTGCTGTCCAGCCAGGCGGTCAGCGATCCGTCGCTGTCGACGACGCAGTCGGCGCGCGGAACGCTTTGGGGCGGGATGACTTTCAGGGCCGGCACGCCCGCGGCCAGCCAGTCCGGTGCTGTGACTGCGCGCCCGGTGTGCAGCACGGTCCACCGGCCGCCGACCACGTCGTCGAGGCGCACGCTGTCGCCCTTCTCGTCGCGGACCCAGGGCTGCGGGATCAGCCAGCCGACGGCCCCGTTCCCGTTGCGCGCGAGCAGACCGTCGCGGTAGCGCGCGTCGGGCAACCAGCGGTGGTCGCGCAGCCAGGTGGAGAAGTAGGGCACCCTGCTCGCGGTCCGGAAGATGTGATTGCGGGCCGCCGCGCGCAACCGGTTCCGCTCGATGATGAGCTTGCCGGTCTTCACCGCGCGATTGGTCACCTCCTTCACGTGGGGCAGCCGCTCGGTCTGATAGGTGTCGAGCACCGATTCCGGCAGCGACCCGTTCAGCACGGCCCCGAGCTTCCAGCACAGATTCGCCACGTCCCGCACCCCGGCGCACATGCCCTGGCCGATCCACGGTGGCATCGCATGGGCGGCGTCGCCGGCCAGGAAGATCCGGCCCACCCGCCACCGGTCGGCGAAGCGAACGTGGTGGCTGTAGCAGGCGAACCCCAGGATCTGCACGTTGTCCGGCGAGATCCCCTGGCCGCGCAGCACCTGCCAGATCGCGTCCTCCGAGAGCAGGTCCCGCTCGTCCTCTTCGTCGCGCACCGGGAACTCCCAGCGGTGGTGTCCCAGTGGGGTGGGGCAGTCGACGGTCGGCCGTTCGGGGTTGCAATGGAACCGAAGCCGGTCGTGGCCGGGCCATTCCTTGAGCACCTTGGTGTCGATGACGATCCAACGCTCGGCGTAGGTGCGGCCGCTGAAGCCGACACCCAGCTGGGCGCGGGTGGCGCTGGACCCGCCGTCGGCGGCGATCACGTAGGAGGCGCGGACCCGCCGGAACTCGTCGGTGGTCAGGTCGGCGAGCATCAACTCCACGAAGTCGCCCTGCGGGAGCAAACGCAGGCACTCGTGCCGAAGCAGGACGGAGACGTTGGGGAAGCGATCGACCCCGTCGCGCAGCACCTTCTCGAGCGCCGGCTGGTAAATGAACTGCTGCGGGGGGTGCCCGTTACCCCTCGACACGGGCAACAGCTTGACGAACGGCACGCCGTTGGCGTCGACGAAGTTCGCCCCGCAGCCCGGCTGCATGTCGGCGTTGAGCCGGTCCGCCAGCCCCACCTGCTGCCAGATCCGTACCACTTCCTCGTCGGTGGAGATGGCGCGCGCCCGCGCATAGATGTCCGGGTCACGTTCCACCACAACAACATTCAGGCCCAGCTGGCCCAACAGGTTCGCCGCGGTGCAGCCGACGGGGCCGTAGCCGACGATCGCCACGTCATAGGTTTTTTGCTCAGTCATCTCGGCCCTTCCGCCGGCTTGTTAATGTAGTGATCCATACAGTAAGCTTCGATGGCGTGACGGTCAACACTCAAAAGGGGGCAACGTGACCAGAGGCTCGGGCAGCACTGGCTCCAGCGGATCCCGCGCCGGCAGACGCACCCGGGCCAACGGGGAGCAGTCGCGCGAGCGGATCCTCGACGCGGCGACCGAGGTCGCCACCGAGCGCGGGTACGAAGGCACCACCATCTCGCTGGTCAGCAAGAAGAGCGGCCTGCCGCCGACATCGATCTATTGGCACTTCGCCGACAAGGACGACCTGATCGCCGCGGTCATCGAGCGCAGCTTCGGCCGCTGGCTGGCCGCCCTCGACCTGCCCGGCGGCGCCCTGGTCCAGGAGCGGGTGGCCGACCTGGGGACGCAGGTGGCCAAGGCGCTGCTGGACGCGCCCGACTTCATCCGCCTGGGCTTGATGCTGGCGCTGGAGCGCCGACCCGTCGAGCCGCGCGCGAGGGAGATGTTCCTCCAGGTGCGCGACGCGGCCTTTCACCGGTTCGAGGCAGTCGTGCGCGACGTTGCGCCCGGGCTCGACGAGGAGGGGGTGCGGCTGCTGACCACCTACGCGATCGCCGGAGCTGACGGCCTGTTCATCGCCAAAGAGATCGGTGGTGACTCGGTGGACCTGATCAAGCTCTTCGACCTGCACGCCCGCCTGGTCTTCCAGTCGGCGACCCAGCTGCTGGAATCCGGGGACTTCACATGATCGAGACGACCGCCCAAAACGGCCGGCTGGACGAGGCCGCCCGGCGGTTGTTTGCGGCAGGGGCGAACAGCAGCCCGATCCCGCCGCTGACCGAGGCCTATCCGGGCCTTGATGTGGCCCAGGCCTATGCGGTGCAACGACGCAACCTCGCGCGCCACCTCGCTGCCGGCGCGCGCCTGCGGGGCCGCAAGATCGGACTGACCTCCGCGCCGATGCAGGCGCTGCTCGGCGTCGACGAACCCGACTTCGGCTACGTGCTGGACAGCATGGTGCTGAGCGAGGGGACGCCGGTGTCCAGGCGGGCGTTCTGCACGCCGCGGGTGGAACCGGAAGTGGCGTTCCTGCTGCGGGCACCGCTGCGCGGGCCGGGGGTGGCGGCGGCCGACGTGCTGGCGGCCACCGAAGCGGTGGCCGCGGCGCTCGAGATCGTGGACAGTCGCATCGCCGACTGGCGGATCACCCTGGCGGACACCATCGCCGACAACGCCAGTTCCGGCGCTGTGGTGCTGGGCGACTGGGTGCCGATCGCGGACGCACCGCCCCTGCCGGGCACCACCGCCACGCTCTACCTCAACGACACGCTCGTCGAATCGGGTTGCGGCACCGCCGTGATGGGCGATCCGGCGGTGGCCGTCGCGTGGCTGGCCAACGCCTTGGCCGAGCACGGCACGACGATCGAGGCCGGGCAGTTCGTGATGTCGGGCTCCTACACCACCGCCGCGTTCGTCGAGGCCGGCGACCGCGCGAGGGCCGCGATCACCGGGCTCGGGTCGGTCGGCGTCAGCTTCACCTAGATCGAGAGGAAAACCCATGGCCGACGGTCAATTTCCGGTGGCGATCATCGGATCGGGCAACATTGGCACCGATCTGATGCTCAAAATCCTGCGCGGCGGCGGACCGCTGACGATGGCCGCGATGATCGGCATCGACCCCACGTCCGACGGGCTGGCCAGGGCGAAACGCCTGGGCGTGCCGACGTCGTCGGAGGGCGTCAACGGCCTGCTGGCCATGCCGGGCTTCGAGCGGGTGCGCCTCGTGTTCGACGCCACCTCCGCCGAGGCCCACGGCAGGCACTGGGAGGCGTTGCGCGACAACGGCGTACGCGTCCTCGACCTGACCCCGGCCGCCATCGGTCCGTTCTGCGTCCCGGTGGTCAATCTCGACGACCACATCGACGCGCCCAACCTGAACATGGTGACCTGTGGCGGGCAGGCCACCGTGCCGATCGTGGCCGCGGTGAACCGCTCGGCGCCGGTGGCCTACGCCGAGATCGTCTCATCGATCTCCTCGAAGTCCGCGGGCCCGGGCACCCGGGCCAACATCGACGAGTTCACCGAAACCACTGCCACCGCACTGGAAGTCGTCGGCGGGGCGCAGCGGGGCAAAGCGGTGATCGTGCTCAACCCGGCGGATCCGCCGATCCTGATGCGCAACACGGTCTACTGCCTCGTCGAAGGCGACTGCGACCACGCCGCCATCGAGGCGTCCATCGCGGCGATGATCGAGCGAGTCCAGGGCTACGTGCCCGGCTACCGGCTCAAGCAGCCCGTGCAATTCGAGTCGTTCGGGCCCGACAACCCGCTGCACATTCCCGAGACTGGAAAGTTCATCGGCACCCGGGTCACCACCCTGCTGCAGGTGACCGGCGCCGCGGATTACCTGCCCGCCTACGCCGGAAACCTCGACATCATGACCTCCGCGGCGCTGGCCACCGCCAAAAGCATTGCCGCACACGCGTTGGCGGGAGTGGGGGTGTCGTCATGACCGATCAGCTCTACATCAGCGACGTCACGTTGCGGGACGGGATGCACGCGGTGCGCCACCAGTACACACTGCGACAGGCCGCGGGCATCGCCGCGGCGCTCGACGCCGCCGGGGTCGACTCGATCGAGGTCGCCCACGGCGACGGGCTCGGCGGCTCCAGCTGCGTGTACGGGTTCGGCGCACACACCGATCTGGAGTGGATCGAGGTGGTCGCCGCGGTGGTCCGCCGCGCGAAGATCGCCACGTTGATCCTGCCGGGAATCGGCACCATCCGCGACCTCGCCGCGGCGCACCGGGCCGGCGCCACCGTGGTGCGGGTCGCCACCCACTGCACCGAGGCCGACATCTCGGCGCACCACATCGCCGCCGCCCGCGAGCTGGGCATGGACACCGTCGGCTTCCTGATGATGAGCCACCTGACCACCCCGGGGGCCCTGGCCGACCAGGCCAAGTTGATGGAGGGGTTCGGCGCCGGCTGCGTCTACGTCGTCGACTCCGGCGGTGCGATGACCATGCGTGACGTCGCCGAGCGCGTCGACGCGGTGCGCCAAAAGCTTTCCGCCGAGACCGAAATCGGCATCCACGCCCACCACAACCTTTCCCTCGGCGTCGCCAACTCGATGGTCGCCGTCGAGCACGGGTGCCGGCGCGTGGACGCATCCCTGGCCGGCATGGGCGCCGGCGCGGGCAACGCCCCGCTCGAGGTGTTCATCGCGGCCGCCACCCGGATCGGCTGGCAACACGGCTGCGACCTCGACGCCCTCGAGGATGCCGCCGACGACCTCGTCCGCCCGCTGCAGGAGCGGCCGGTGCGCGTGGATCGCGAGACGCTCACTCTCGGCTACGCCGGCGTGTATTCGAGCTTCCTGCGCCACGCGGAGGCGGCGGCCGAACGGTTCGGCGTCGACGCGCGCACGCTTCTGGTCGAGGCCGGGCGTCGCGGGATGGTGGGCGGCCAGGAGGACATGCTCGTCGACATCGCACTCGACCTCACCGGCGGCCGCGAGGCGGCGCGGGCGTAGACCGCTCGCCCCCAACGGTATTCGGCGCCGCTCACGCCTCGTCCAAAACCGGGAACAGCAGTTCCTGCACCAGCAGCTGGAGCGCCGCCGCCAGCGGGATCGCCACCAGCGCTCCGACCACGCCCAGCCACGCGGCGCCGAGGAGCACGGCGACGACCGTGACGCCGGCCGGCACCCTGACAGCCCGCCCGATGATCCTGGGCGTCAACAGATAGTCCTCGCCCAGCCGGAATCCCATGTAGAAGGCGACGGTCCCGATGGCGACCGGGATCGAGACGCTGACCGCGACGGCGGCGACGACGAATCCGCCCACCGTGGAGCCGTAGGGAAAAAGGTCCAAGACGGCGACCACGACACCCAGCAGGACCGCGTAGGGGACATCGAGCAGGACACACCACACGAACGTGGCGAACCCCGCGATGACCGACGTCAGCACGTTCCCGAAGAGATAGGCGCCGAACTTCGCCACCACTTCGTCGCCGATCAGGATGGCGCGCGGCCGACGGGAATTGGGCATGAGCCGGTAGAAGCCGGCCCGGATCCGGCGCATGTCGGCCAGGAAGTAGATGGTCAGCATCGCCACGATGCCGATGTGGGACAGGACACCGAACACCTCCGACCCGGTTCTGATGATCCCCGCGAAGGTGAAGCGGCCGGACCCGTTGACCATCTCGGTGATCCGCTGTTGCAGATGGACGCGCTCGTCGAGCCTGCCGATGAGCGACGAGCGGTCTTGGATGTGCTGCAGATAATGCGGCAGTTGCTCGACGAGCTGGCGTGCCTCCTGCACCAGCGGGGGAATGGTCGCGGCCACTGTCCCTGCGATGAGGGCGAACACGAGAGTCACCACGACCGTCACCGCCGCCCACCTCGGCAGCTTGTGGTTGACCAGCCACGACACGGCGGTCTCGAGCCCGAGCGCGAAAAACATGGCCACACCGATCAAGACCAGCACCGACGACATCGACCCGAGGACGCGGACCGCCCCATAGGTCACTGCCACGCCGGCCGCGGCGGTCATTCCCATGACGAAAGGGGAACGCCGGTCGAACCGCTCGCCGCGCCGGCCGAAGCGATGTTCCTCGGAACGCAACCGGGCGGCCCGCTGTTCGGCTTCGACGATCACACCCTCGTCGTCGCGGTGCGGCCGACCCACCAGCCGGTGATGGCCCTGTTCTGCGGCATGGCTTCGCGGCTCTCGATGTTCAGCGCTGTCAACCACGTGCGGTGCCCCATTCGTCAGCGCGGCCAGTTCCTGCTCGGCGTCCCCTACAGCGTGACGTCCACCCGGGGTGGCGGGGTCACACGACACGCGAGTTGCGGGCCGGCGCCGGGCCCGGGGGAGAACACGAATCGCCCGGGCGCCCGGGTGTTCCGATACGTTGGTGTCCGGCGGGGCGGCCCGACCGGCCGCACGCGCTCCGTCCGGTTGCGGCCCAGCCGGCGAGCTCGGAAGGTTTGCGATGAACGCGCTCAGCCCCGACGCCATTCGGGCGGAAACCATCACGATCACCGGCCACGGCGGCGACGAGATCGAGGCATACCGTGCCTCACCCCTAGCCGAAGGGACGCGCGGGGGAGTCGTGTGGATCCACCACATGCCCGGCTACGACCGCGAGACCAAGGAATTCGTCCGGCGGCTGGCCGTCAGCGGCTACCACGCCGTGGCCCCCAACCTCTATTCGCGTGAGGCGCCGGGCGCGTCGCCCGACGACGCGGCGGCGGCGGCGCGGGCCGCCGGCGGGGTGCCCGACGAGCGGCTGGTCGGCGACGTCGCGGGCGCGGTCGAGCACCTGCGTTCGCTGCCGGGCGCCAACGGGAAGTTCGGTGTGATCGGCCACTGCTCGGGTGGGCGACACGCGTACCTGGCGGCGTGTTCGCTGCCGTTCGACGCGGCGGTGGACTGCTACGGCGCCTTCATCGTCGAGGATCCACCCGAGGGCATGCCCAAGGCGATGAAGCCGATACTGCAGTTGGCGCCGCATCTGAGCTGTCCGATGCTGGGCCTGTTCGGGCTCGACGACCGATTCCCGGCGCCGGCCGCGGTGGCCGCACTGGACGAGGCATTGAGCCGGTTCGACAAGCCGCACGAGTTTCACTCCTACGAGGGCGCGGGCCACTCGTTCTTCTCCGTCGACCGGCCCGCCTACCGGCCGGTGGCGGCGGTCGACGGCTGGCGGCGCATCGACGACTTCTTCGCCACCCACCTGAAAGGCTAGGTACGCCCGTCATGTGCACTCATCTCACCGAACACGTCGCGATCGACGGCAGCGGCAAGGGCGCCACCGGGTGGTTCGGCGCCAGCCGCGCGACGGTGTATGTCGATCACCCGGTCCACGCGCCCTACGGCCACACCGTCAACATCGACGTGCTCAACCCGCAGCTGGGGCCGTCGGCGCGGGTGGCGCTGGAGCTCACCGAGGAAAGCGCCCTGGCGCTGGCCGACGCCATCCGGGCGGCGATCGCCCACGCGCCGGCCGGCCTGGCCGCCAAGGATCAGACGTGACCGCCGATCGCGACTACCCCCAGATGGCCGCCATGCGCGGCAGGGTCGAACCCGCGCCGCGCCGGGTGCGCGGTTATCTGGGCGACGCGCTGGTCTTCGACACCACCGCCGCCCGCTATGTGTGGGAGGTCCCCTACTACCCGCAGTACTACATCCCGTTGATTGATGTCCGCGCGGAGTTCCTGCGCGACGAGGACCATCCGCAGAAGGTGCAGTTCGGTCCGTCGCGGCTGCACTCCTTGCAGGGCGCCGGTGCGACTTACCCGTCCGCCGCGCGGGTGTTCGACGCCGACGGTGGCGGCCCGGTGGCCGGGACCGTGCGATTCGAATGGGAATCGTTGCGCTGGTTCGAGGAAGACGAGCCGATCTACGGCCATCCGCGCAATCCCTACTCGCGGGTGGATGCGCTACGCTCACACCGGCATGTTCGTGTGGAGTTGGACGGAATGATCTTGGCGGACACCAGTTCTCCTGTGCTGCTATTCGAAACAGGTTTGCCGACAAGGTATTACATCGATCCAACGGATGTCGCCTTCGAGCATCTGGAACCCAGCGCGACACAGACGCTGTGCCCGTACAAAGGCGTGACGTCGGGCTACTGGTCGGTGCGTTCCGGTGGTGTCGTGCACCCGGACCTGGCCTGGACGTACCACTACCCGTTGCCCGCGGTGGGCCAGATCGCCGGTCTGGTGGCGTTTTACAACGAAAAGCTCGACATCTTCGTCGACGGTGCCGCCTTGGCCAGGCCGCAGACCCAGTTCAGCCAGTGAAGGCCTGTGATCTTCCCCTCCCCGGGAAGTGAACGCTGAGAATTTCTTAACGCGGATGGCCTCAGGGCGCTGACCGGGAACGTTAGCGGTGAAAGCGAAATACCCCGGATGCGCGTTTGCGTCAGTTTCGCTACGGGTAAGCGACTGCGATACAGCGTAATTGAAAGCCTGAGCAGAACCTGAGTGCGGGGAGTGACGTAGCTAACGTCGGGGGATTTTCGAACCGTTTGACGCGAATTTTGGCCGGTAGACTCGCAAAACCAGTCGCGTCGGCGCCTTTTGGGTGCTGAGATCCTGCGGGATCCGGAGGCCGAACTGTCGCGCAAGTCCCGGCGACTTCGCCCCGCGCCGACAACACAGCAAAGGCGGTACAGCGTGAACGCTTCGACCGGCCGCAAGGCCTTCCCGGATGACCGGGTGTTCCAATTCGACGACACTTCGATCGTCGCAATTCCGGTGCGAAACGGTCCGATCAGCGACATCGGCATCAGCCCCGACGGCAGCCGGCTGGTCGTGGCCAACCACGGCCGCGACACGGTCTCCATCGTCGACACCGATGCCCGCCTCGTGGTGCAAACCCTCGCCCTGGACGAGCCGTTCGCGGTCGCCCTGAGCGGCGGCGACGCCCCGCGCGCCTACATCAGCACCGCAACCCCGTCCTATGACTCCGTCACCGTCGTCGACGTCGCGTCGAACGCGCGCATCGCGACGCATCCGCTGGCCCACAGCGTGAGCGACCTCGCCGTGAGCGCCGACGGAAGGTTCGTCTACGCCGGCCGGAACCACGCCCGCGGTGCCGACGTCGTGGTCGTGGACACCGCCACCGACGAGACCGAGGTGATCGACCTGGCCGGCGCGGCGGGTGTCACCGCGGACTGCGTGCGCCTCAGCCCCGACGGCGCTCAGCTTTATGCCGCCACCAACGGGCCCTCCGGCGGCGAACTTGTCGTCATCGAGACCGGCGCACCCTCCGACGGCGGCTCCCGCATCGTCGGGGCCTACGAGCTGGGTCTGCCCATCCGCGACGTCGCGCTCAGCAGCGACGGCAGCACCGCCTACGTTGCCAGTTGCGGCCCGGTGGTCGGCGCGGTGCTCGACGTCGTCGACACCCGGGCCCGCGACATCACCGGGACGCGCAAGCTCAGCGAGCTCGCCGGTCCGCTCACCCGCCTGGCGCTCAGTCGTGACGGGCGCCACGCTTACCTGGTCAGCGACGAGCATGTCGCCGTCGTGTGCACAAGCACCCACGACGTCGTCGGTGACATCGGGGTGGCGAGGCACCCGTCCTGCGTGGTCGAAAGCCCCGACGGCAGATACCTCTACATCGCCGGCCACTCCGGCGTCGTCACCGTCGTGCCGATCGCCGCCGGCGGCGGGCCGGAGGAGGCGTCGACCACCCGGCTGCCCGTGGCGGTGCCGCGGGAACCCGTGCTCGCCTAGGGAAATTGCGCACCGGTCGCCGAGCCCGGGCTTAGGGTGGAGGCTGCCGGCGGCCAGGCGTTGCCGGCCCCGGGACGCGGCCAGCACCACGCGTTCCGCAGGGTTGACATCAGGCGACGCTGCGCCTCGATCCAAAGGCGGTATCTCGATGGACAGCACGATGCAGGACTTTCCGTTGACGATCACCGCGATCATGCGGCACGGCTGCGGTATCCACGGTGCGCGTACCGTCGCCACCGCCACCGGTGCGGGCTACCGGCGAATCACCTACCGTGAGCTGGGTCAAGATGCGGCTCGGTTGGCGAACGGTCTGCGACGCCTGGGCGTCACCGGGGACCAGCGGGTGGCGACGTTCATGTGGAACAACGCCGAACACCTGGCGACCTACCTGGCGGTGCCGTCGATGGGTGCCGTGTTGCACACCCTGAACATCCGCCTCTTCGCCGAGCAGATCGCCTATGTCGCCAACGAGGCCGAAGACCAGGTGGTGCTGGTCGACGCGTCGCTGACCAAGTTGCTCGCCCCGGTGCTGGGCGACCTCAAGACCGTGCACACCGTGATCGTGGTCGGGGAGGGCGACACCGCCGCGGTCGAGGGATCGGGCAAGGCCGTGCTGCGGTATGCCGACGTGCTCGACGGCGAGTCCCCCGACTTCGAATGGCCGGAGCTCGACGAGAAGTCCGCGGCCGCAATGTGTTACACGAGTGGTACCACCGGAAACCCCAAAGGCGTTGTCTACAGCCATCGCTCGAGCTACTTACACACCATGGCGGCCTGCACCACCAACGGCATCGGCGTGGGATCCGTCGACAGCGTGCTGCCGATCGTGCCGATGTTCCACGCCAACGCGTGGGGGCTGCCCTACGCGGCGCTGATGGCCGGTGCCGACCTGGTATTGCCCGACTGCCACCTCGACGCGCGGTCGCTGATCCGCACGGTGGAGGACCTGCGGCCGACCGTGGCGGGTGCGGTGCCCACGATCTGGAACGACGTCCTGCACCGCCTGGAGGAAGAACCCGGCCACGACATGTCGTCGCTGCGGCTGGTGGTCTGCGGAGGATCGGCCGTTCCGGTGTCGCTGATGCGCACCTTCGAGGAGAACCACGGCGTGGAGATCCGGCAGCTGTGGGGCATGACGGAAACCTCGCCGATGGCAACCATGGCGTGGCCGCCGCCGGGAACGCCCGCGGACCGGCACTGGGCGTTCCGGGCGACCCAGGGCCAGCCGCTCTGCGGCGTGGAAATGCGCATCGTCGACGACGACGACCGGCCGCTGCCCAACGACGGTGCCGCCGTGGGCGAGGTGGAAGTCCGCGGCCCGTGGATCGCCGGCTCCTACTACCTCACCGCCGACGACTCGAAGTTCGACTCCGGCTGGCTGCGCACCGGTGACGTGGGGCGGATCGACGAGCAGGGATTCGTGACGCTGACCGACCGGGCCAAGGACGTGATCAAGTCCGGCGGCGAGTGGATCTCCTCGGTCGAGTTGGAGAACGGCTTGATCGGGCACCCGCATGTCGTCGAGGCCGCGGTGGTCGGCGTGCCCGACGAGCGGTGGCAGGAACGGCCGCTGGCCGTAGTCGTGGCCAAGGAGGGCACCACGGTCAGCGCCGAGGATCTGCGAAAGTTCCTGGCGGAGAAGGTGGTTCGGTGGTGGCTGCCCGAAAGGTGGGCATTCGTCGACGAGATTCCGCGCACCAGCGTGGGCAAGTACGACAAGAAGGCCATCCGGGCGCGCTACGCCGAGCACGGCTACTGGGTGGTCGAGGCCCGCGACTGAGCGCGGGCCGCGACTGCTCACGAATAGGGTCGGCTTGTTCGGTGTATTCGAGATTCACCAGCCCTGCGGAAGGATCCCCGATGACCCAGCCCCTCGTCGTCGAGCAATCGCGCGTGGTGCCCGTCGCGCAGGACGCGGCGTTCCACGGCACGCTGCCCGTCTCCCTTCCGGAGATCTTCGGCCGCTGGTACGGCCCGATCCCGCCGATCAGGGAGGTGCGGGACCAGACCGGCGACTGGGACACCGCGGGCCGGAGCCGCACGATCATGTTGGTCGGCGGTAGCGCGCGGGAAGACCTGACCAGTGTCGACGCGCCGCGATCGTTCGGTTACCGGCTCACCGGAATCCACGGGCCGATGGCGCTCCTGGTCGGTTCGGTCACCGGCGAGTGGACCTTCACCCCGGCCGGCGACGGCACCGAGATCACCTGGCGCTGGACCATTTACCCCAAGTCGCCGCTGTCCGCGCCGGGCCTGCCACTGTTCGGGATGCTGTGGAAGCGCTACGCGCGGCGAGCGTTACAGGACCTCGCCCAGGTGCTGACCCGCTGAAGCTGGGTACCGTGCCGGTATGTGCCGACTATTCGGGCTGCACGCCGGGACGGACGTATGCACCGCGACCTTCTGGTTGCTGGGCGCCCCCGACAGCCTCGCCCAACAGAGCAGGAGGAATCCGGACGGGACCGGCCTGGGGGTCTTCGACCGCCGGGGCCGCCCGCAGCTGGACAAGCAGCCCATGGCGGCCTGGGAGGACGCCGCGTTCGCCACCGAAGCGCACGAGCTGACCGGCACCACGTTCATCGCGCATGTGCGTTACGCGACGACCGGTTCGCTCGACGTCCGCAACACCCACCCGTTCCTGCAGGACGGCCGGATTTTCGCGCACAACGGCGTCCTGGAGGGCCTGGACATCCTCGAGGAGCGGCTGCGCGCGGTCGGCATCGACGAACTGGTCCTGGGCGACACCGATTCCGAGCGGGTGTTCGCGTTGGTCACCGCCTCGATCCGGGCGCTCGACGGTGACGTGACCGCGGGTCTGGTCGATGCTATGACATGGCTTGCGGCCAATGTGCCGATCTATGCGGTCAACGTGCTGCTGAGCACGGCCACCGACATGTGGGCGCTGCGGTACCCGGACACCCATGATCTCTACGTCCTGGACCGGTCCGGCGAGGCCCCCGCCCAAGCCCCGAAATTCGACATGCGCACCAAGAGAATCAACGCGCGATCGGAACACCTGTGCACCCGCCCGTCGGTGGTGTTCGCCACCGAACGCATGGACGACGACCCCCGCTGGCGTCTGCTCGAGCCCGGTGAGCTGGTCCACGTCGACGCCGGCCTGCATGTCGAGCGCACGGTGATCCTGCCCCACCCGCCCGCGCATCAGCTCCGCCGGGCCGAACTGAGCGCGCCGGTCCACGACGCGCAACACGCGGTGCCGAGCGCTCAGAGTTAGCCCGATGCCGGCCTGGCAGAGTGGGTGGGCATGGCAACCAGACGGGCGCTTGTGCTGGCGGGCGGTGGGATAGCGGGAATTGCCTGGGAGACAGGTGTTTTGCGCGGCATCGCCGACGAGTCGCCCGCGGCGGCCGGGCTGTTGCTGGATTCGGACGTGCTGGTGGGGACCTCGGCCGGCTCGACGGTCGCCGCGCAGATCGGCAGTGGGAGCACGCTCGACGCGCTGTTCGGCCGGCAGGTCGCCGAAGCGTCGGCCGAGATCGATTCCGGGGTGGACGTCGACACCATCACCGGGATGTTCCTGGCGGCCCTGGCGGAGCCCTACGCCGACGGGTCGGACAAGACGCGGCAGCAGCTGCAGCGGATCGGTGCGGTGGCGCTGGCGGCCGAAACCGTTCCGCCACCGCTGCGCCGGCAGGTCATCGCCCAGCGCCTGCCGTCGCACGACTGGCCCGACCGGACGCTGCGGATCACGGCCATCGACGTAAGCACCGGCGAATTGGTCGTCTTCGATCGCGAGTCCGGCGTCGACCTCGTCGACGCGGTGGCGGCCAGCTGCGCGGTGCCCGGCGCATGGCCGCCGGTGGCGATCGGGGGCCGACGCTACATGGACGGCGGCGTCGCCAGCTCGGTCAACCTCGGCGTGGCCGGTGATTGCGACGCGGCGGTTGTCTTGGTGCCCTCGGGCGCGGACGCGCCCTCGCCGTTCGGCGCCGGGCCTGCCGCGGAGATCTCCGCCTTTCCCGGCGCAACGTTCGCGGTGTTCGCCGACACGGGCTCGGTGGCGGCCTTCGGACCCAATCCGCTGGACCCGAAGTGCCGCGTCACCTCGGCGCTGGCCGGACGCGAACAGGGCCGCCGCGAAGCCCCGGCCCTCGCGCGGTTCCTCGGCGTCTGATCGAGCCGGGGATCGTTTGCGGCAGAAGAATTTTCAGTCTTCGGCTGTGGGGGGCGCGGCGCGGTCGGCCTCGAACGCGTCCAGGGCCTCGTCCGCCAGTGCCCGGCCGACGGTGATGACCTCGGCCGCCCGGTGGAATTCCAGGCCCCGGCAGATCGATCGCGGAACCTCGATCAACAGGTCGGGCGGGTAGACCGCCAGCGTGTGGCGCGCCAGCGCGGCCTGCGCGATGTCGATCGTCCGGTTCATCACCTCGAAACTGCCCAGCTTCGGGACTTCGGTTGTGGTGTCGGACAATTCGCCGGCCGGATCATCCCCGGCGGCGGCCTCGGCGGCCTCGGCGGCCTCGGCGACGTCGGCGTCGTCCGGCCAGGCGTCCGCTTCCGCGGGGGACACCCCGAATCTGGCAAGCACCGCGCGTGCGGTCGGCCGGTCGAGCAGCGACCGGGCCGCGGAGGTGTCGAGCAGCGAGGAAGTGCTGCGCACCATGCGGTTCAGCCAGTCGGCGGTCGCGCCGGCCTCCCCCTCACGGTTGGCGATCGCCTCACTGCCGGACAGGCTCACCGCGATGGTCACGTCCGCGTTGACCGCCGAGAGGGGTGCCATCGGCAGCGGGTCCAGGATTCCGCCGTCGGCCAGCAGGCGCCCGTCGAGTTCGTGGGGCGCGATCACGCCCGGTATGGCGATGGAGGCGCGGATCGCCGCGTCGACGGGGCCGCGCTGAAACCACACCGACTTGCCGGCCAAGAGGTCGGTCGCCACGGCGGTGAAGGGGATCGGCAGCTGCTCGATGGCGACCGGGCCGAGAATGTCGCGCACCGCGTCCAGGATCTTCTCGGCCCGCATCACCCCGGCCGCGCTGATCGAGAAGTCCAGCAGCCGCAGGATGGTGCGCTGCGTCAGGGACTTCGTCCACTCGGCGAACTCGTCGCGGCGCCCGGCCGCCTCCAAACCGCCGACCAGTGCGCCCATCGACGAGCCCGCGATGCCCACGATCTCGTACTCCCGGGCGCGCAGCGCCTCGATCACCCCGATGTGGGCGTAGCCGCGGGCCCCGCCGCTGCCCAGCGCCAACGCCACCCGCGTCGGTGATCGGCGCACGCCAACACCGCCCGTTCCATCCGGCATTCCTTCATTCTGCGCGGCGGAGCCGGCCGGCACACCGGCCGGGCCGTCACTTTAGGTACCCGTGAATTCAATCGCGCACGGGTTCGAACGGGCTAGCCGCATTCGTCGTTGGCGGCGGCGCGCGCGGCGGTGATCACGGCCGCCTGCCGGGCCGGCGCCAGATCCGCCCAGCGGGCGTTCCAGCTGCCCGCGGTGCCCGAGGGCGCGGCCTGGACCATCGCCAGATAGGGCTCGAACAGCGACTGATCGGTCCTGGGCTGGGCGTCCATCCACACTTTGGCGGCGTGACAGGCCTGGTAATACTCCTCCTCCGTCGAATTCGCGGGGACGTCGACTCTGGTCGTCACGCCGGAGGGGGAGAGCCCGACGGCGCCCGGCGGCGCCGCGTCGGGGCTACCCGGCACGCCCGCCGGCCGCCCCGGCGGGGAGGCCGGGGTGCGGCTCGGGGCGCCGGCCGAGCACGCTGTGCCCGCGAACACAGCGGCCGCCACGACGAGCGTGCCCCACAGCCGGGGCCGGTGACCGCACCAGCGCACCGACCCAATCTATGCAACACTGGCGGCCGTGATGGAGCGCTTCGGATCTTGCGAGTGTTGTCGGCCGTAACACGCCGCCGCCTGTCCGATCCCGTTTTCCCTGGAGCTCCACGATGTCACTGCCCCTGGCGAGTCCTGTGTCCCTCGCCGCGCCGGCCGCGTTGCGCCCGCGCACCTTCTCGTCCGCGTCCCCGTCGCCGGGCCCGACCCGGTTGCGCGTGCCCGACCTGCTGCACGCCACCGACCGGGCCGCCGACGACGTGCTGAGCGGGCGCTGCGACCACCTGCTGCCGCCGGGCGGGATACCGGAGTCGCGGCGCTGGTTCACCCGCATCCACGGTGACGACGAGCTGGACGTCTGGCTGATCAGCTGGGTTCCCGGCCATCACACCGAACTGCACGATCACGGCGGCTCCCTGGGCGCGTTGACGGTGGTGTCCGGGTCGCTCACCGAATTCCGTTGGGACGGCCGCGTTCTGCGCCAGCGCCGACTGGACGCCGGCGATCAGGCCGGGTTCCCACTGGGCTGGGTGCACGACGTGGTGTGGGCGCCCCGGCCCGTGGCCGTGTCCGTCTCGGGTCCGGTGCGGCCCTCGCTGAGCGTGCATGCCTACTCACCGCCGCTGACCGCGATGTCCTACTACGAGGTCACCGGCCGAAACCGGTTGCGCCGCCAGCGCACCGAACTGACCGATCAACCGGAAGGACCGTGATGAGCCGCATCGACGTCGTGTTGAGATCCGCCCGCCGCCGCTTTCGCCGCCTTCCCGCCGCCGAAGTGCCGGACGCGCTGCGGCGCGGGGCGGTGCTCGTCGACATCCGGCCGCAGGCACAGCGTTTCCGCGAGGGTGAGATCCCCGGCGCCCTGGTGATCGAACGCAACGTCCTGGAGTGGCGCTGCGACCCGACCAGTGAGGCCAGGCTGCCCGAGGCCGTCGGCGACGACGTCGAGTGGGTCATCGTGTGCTCTGAGGGCTACACCTCCAGCCTCGCGGCGGCCGCGCTGCTGGACATCGGGCTGCACCGCGCCACCGACGTCGTCGGCGGCTACCACGCGCTCGCGGGAGCCGGTGTGCTCGAACAGCTTTCGGGTGCCGCCCCGCTCGACGCCGGCCCGGGAGTGCTCGCCAACTCCGGCACCCCGGGTCGCCGCTGGCTCTAGCTACCCGGTGGAGGTGGCGTCCGAATGGAGCAGTGGCCGCAGCCTGTCGGTCTTCTCCTGCGTCCATCCGGGCGGTGACAGCACCGCCGCCCAGCCGTCGGCCGCGTCGGCCACGTAGTGGTGGCCGTGCCCCTGGGGTACCTCGACCGCCACCGCCATGTCGGCCGTGACTTGCAGGAACGTCACCACTGGGATCCAGCGCGTCTCGGGCAGCACGTCGTAGCCCCGCCGCTCCCGCAGCCAGTCGGGCTGGCTGAACAGCAGGTCGGGGGACCACCAGGCGATCGGATCCGAGGCGTGTTGCAGGTAGACCACCCGGGGGTGGTCCCACGGGGCGTTCGGGCGGCCCAAATCGGTTGGGCGAGCCACGAACCGGACGTTCTTGCCGTCGTTGTACACCGGCAGCCATTCCGGGGACCCGGCATCGCGCGTGGACGTCAGGTCGGTCCAGATGGTGTTCTGGAAGGTCGGTCCGCTGAACAGGGCGCCGTCGGTTCGGGCGAGGACGTTGTTGAGGCTCATGAACGGCGCCTCACCGCCGAACGATCCCAGGCTTTCGCCGAACACGACGAGCTTGGGGCGTTGCGCCTCGGGCATCTGGCGGATCAGGCGGTCGACGGCCTCGAACAGCGCCTGCCCGGCGTGGCGGGCGTTCTCCTTGTCCACCAGGAAGGACAGCCAGCTCGGCAGGAACGAGTACTGCATGCTGACGATCGCGGAGTTGCCGTTGTACATGTACTCGAGCGCGTCGGCCTCCGCCTCGTTGATCCAGCCGGTGCCGGTGGTTGTCGCGACGGCGACGACGGCGCGCTGCAGTCCGCCGGTGCGCTGCAGCTCCCGCGCGGCGAGTTCGGCGGTCGCCGTGATCCCGTCCGCCGAGTTCAGCCCGGCGTAGGCCCGGATCGGTTCGGTCGCGGGTGTGCCGTTGAAGGCGGAGAGTTGGGCGACCGTGGGCCCGGCTTCCACGAAGATGCGACCTTGGTGGCCAAGGGATTCCCACGACGCCAGCGACTCGGGGCCGCCGGAGCGCAGTGGGGTCTTCGGCGGCGCGGTGTCGGGATTCATCTCGTTGTTCGCCGAGGCGAAGGTGTTGTTCATGGTGCGCATGGCGGACTTGAGCACGACACCGTTGAGCAAGGTGATGGTGAGGACCACCAGCAGCGCCACCACGATGGTCGCCGACAGCCGGAACGGCGCGATCCGGTCGACCTGCCCGACCAGGAACCGGACCAGCCACCGGATGAACTGGCCGATTTCGACCAGGGTGAACAGCACCACCAGCGACAGGCCCGCGGCCACCGGGTAGTCGTACCACTGCAGGTGGGCGACGCCCATCAGGTCGCGCACGTTGTCCTGCCACACGTGGAACCAGACGGCCATCAGCACCATGCCCAGCGCACCGATCGGGATCAGCACCTTCCACGCCCAGCGCGGCGGCGGGGGGCTGTGATCCATGGCGCCCATGTAGCGCACCAGCCATACGGCGAAGACGCCCAGCCCGTAGCCGATGGCGCCGGAGATCCCGCTGACCAGCCCCTGAAACAGCGCACCGCGCGGCAGCAGCGACGGCGTCAGAGAGAACCAGATGAAGACGAGACCGACCGTGGTGCCGGTGAATGTGTAGTGGCGGACCCACCAAGGCTTTTCGGTCCACCGGGGGCCGCTAGCCGCCGGGCGGGCTTCGGGTGTGGCTTCCGGAGGTGCGCCCGGTTCGGCCTCCTCGGTGACGGCCGTCGGATTGTTCGTCGCGGGGCCCGGCTCGCTCATCGCAGGCTTACCGGTGGGTGAAGTTCGGAGTGCGCTTCTCGACGAAGGCTGCCATGCCTTCCGTCTGGTCCTCGGTCGCGAAGGTCGAGTGGAACAGCCGGCGTTCGTAGAGAAGTCCTTCGGACAGTGTCGATTCGAACGCGCGGTTGACGGCCTCCTTGGCCATCCGGGACGCCGAGCGGGACATCTGTGAAATCGTGGTGGCGACGGCCTTGGCCTCGGCCAGCAGGTCGTCGGCCGGCACCACGCGCGAAACCAGGCCGCTGCGTTCGGCTTCGGCGGCGTCGATGGTGCGCCCGGTCAGGATGAGATCCATGGCCTTGGCTTTGCCGATGGCGCGGGTCAGGCGCTGTGAGCCGCCCATGCCGGGCAGGACGCCGAGTTTGATCTCCGGCTGCCCGAACTTCGCTGTGTCGGCGGCGATCAGCACGTCGCACATCATGGCGAGCTCACAGCCGCCTCCGAGCGCGTGCCCGGCCACCGCGGCGATGGTCGGGGTCCGCACGGCGGCCAGCTTGGCCCAGGGGGCGAAGAAATCGGCGTCGAACGCGTCGGCGAATGTCAGCGCGGCCATCTCCTTGATGTCGGCGCCGGCGGCGAACGCCTTGGCCGACCCGGTGATGATGATCGCGCCGATGCCGGGATCGTTGTCGAAATCCATTGCTGCGCTGGTCACTTCGTTCATCACCTGGGTGTTCAGCGCGTTCAGCGCCTTGGGCCGGTTCAGGGTGATGGTGCCCACCCGGCCGTCGCGCTCGACCAGGATGGTCTCGTAGTTCCCGGGGGAGGTGTCAGTCATCGCAAATCGCCTTTCTAGAAACTCAAGTCGTCGTCGACGGGTTTGAAGTACGCCTCGACATCGGCCCGGGTCACCTGGGCCAGCGAGGACGGCGACCACTTCGGGTTGCGGTCTTTGTCGATCAGCTGCGCCCGGATGCCCTCCACCAGATCGTGTGATCGCAGCGACGCCGACGAGACCCGATAGTCCTGAACCAGAACGTCTTTGACCGTCTGCAGGTCGGCGGCGCGGCGGACGGCCTCCAGGGTCACCGACAACGAGATCGGCGAGCGGGTGCCGATCAGGTCGGCGGCGTCGTCAGCCGGTCCGGCGTCATGGCCGCGCAGGCTGGCGACGATGTCTTCGACCGTGTCAGCGGCGTAGCATTCGTCGATCCAATCGCGTTGTGCGGCAAGGCTGCTCGGCGGAGGCTCGACGGCATGCTCGGCAAGCGCGCCCTGCACGCCGTCGGCGATGATCGCCCGGGTGAACGCCCCGAGGTCGTCGTGCGGCACGTAGTGGTCGGCGAATCCCATGGCGATGGCGTCGGCTCCGGAAAACGGAGCTCCGGTCAGCGCGGCATGCAGGCCCAGCCCGCCGGGCGCCCGGGCCAGCAGGAACATCCCGCCGACATCGGGAACGAATCCGATGCCGACCTCCGGCATCGCGATCTTGGAGGTGTCGGTCACGACGCGGGTGTTCGCGTGCGCGCTGACCCCTACGCCGCCGCCCATCACGATGCCATCCATCAGCGCCACGTAAGGCTTGGCGAAATCGGCGATCTGGGCGTTGAGCAGGTATTCGTCCCGCCAGAACCGCCGCGCCTCGACCCCGTCCTTGCGGGCACTGTGATAGATGGAGACGACGTCGCCACCTGCGCACAGCCCGCGCTCGCCGGCACCGGAGAGCACCACCGCGCCCACCGCGTCGTTCTTCGCCCAGTCGGCGAGCACGGCGCTCAGCGCGTCCACCATCGGTTGGTTGAGCGAGTTGATCGCCTTGGGGCGGTTGAGCGTGATCAGACCGACGTTGCCGTCGATGTGGGTCAGAACCTCATCGGATCCGTCGGTCACGCCCTGGCCTCCCATCGCCGGTCCACCCTCGACGAAAAATCTAGATCGTGACGACCGGCGCGATCCCCGCGGGTAAGGGTTATCTTTAACGCGACCACGGCAGCAAATGCCCCGAGGCCTGGCCAGGTCGACTGGGAACCCGGAGCGGGCGCTGCGCGTTGAGAGTGTGTTCGCACAGCTCGAGCCAATAGAGAGGATCCGACGGTGCGGGAGACAAGCAACCCGGTATTTCGTTCGCTGCCCAAGCAGCGAGGCGGATACGCGCAATTCGGTACGGGTGCGGCCCCAATGCAGGGCTATGGAGCCGACCCCTACGCGGCCCCCTACCAAGCTCCCTACCAGGAGGCCAGGGCTTCGCGTCCGCTGACCATCGACGACGTCGTCACCAAGACCGGCATCACGCTGGCGGTGCTGGCGGTGTCCGCCGTGGTCTCCTACTTCCTGGTGGCGTCCAACCTCGCGCTGGCGATGCCGCTGACCATGGTCGGCGCGCTCGGCGGCCTCGGGCTGGTGCTGGTCGCGACCTTCGGCCGCAAACAGGACAGCCCGGCGATCGTGCTCAGCTACGCCGTCCTCGAAGGCCTCTTCCTGGGCGCCATCTCGTTCGTCTTCGCGAACTTCTCGGTCTCGCACGCCAACGCGGGCGCGCTGATCGGGGAGGCCGTGCTGGGCACCTTCGGGGTGTTCTTCGGCATGCTCGTCGTCTACAAGACGGGCGCGATCCGGGTGACACCCAAGTTCACCCGGATGCTGGTCGCCGCGATGTTCGGCGTCCTGGCCTTGATGCTCGGCAACTTCGTGCTCGCGATGTTCCACGTCAACGGCGGTACGGGCCTGGGCCTGCGCAGCGGCGGAACGGTGGCGATCATCTTCTCGCTGGTGTGCATCGCGATCGCGGCGTTCAGCTTCCTGATCGACTTCGACGCGGCCGACCAGATGGTGCGTGCCGGTGCGCCGGAGAAGGCGGCCTGGGGCATCGCCCTCGGCCTGACCGTGACCCTGGTCTGGCTGTACATCGAGATCCTGCGTCTGCTGAGTTATCTGCAGAACGACTAGTTCTGTTCAACGAAAAGACCGGCACGCCGATCGGCGTGCCGGTCTTTTCGTGTGCGCTGGCGTCGAGTGTGCGCTGCGGGCGGACCCGCTCGGCGTGTCGCCGCCATGGGCGCACGCTCGACAGCTAGCTCCGGCGAGGCGTCAGCTGAGCCGCTCGATGATCATCGCCATGCCCTGCCCGCCGCCGACGCACATGGTCTCCAGGCCGAACGTCTTGTCGTGGGTCTGCAGGTTGTTGATCAGCGTGGTGGCGATGCGCGCGCCGGTCATGCCGAACGGGTGGCCCAGCGCGATCGCCCCGCCGGACACGTTCAGCTTGTCCTCGTCCATGCCCAGCTCGCGCGCCGAGCCCAGCACCTGAACCGCGAAGGCCTCGTTGATCTCGTACAGGTCGATGTCGTTGATCGACATCCCCGCCCGGGCGAGCGCCTTCTTGCAGGCCTCGATCGGGCCCAGGCCCATGATCTCCGGTGACAGACCGCTGACCCCGGTCGAAACGATGCGCGCCAGCGGGGTCAGGCCCAGTTCCTTGGCCTTGGTGTCGCTGGTGATCACCAGCGCGGCGGCACCGTCGTTCAGGGGGCAGGCGTTGCCGGCGGTCACGGTGCCGTTGGGCCGGAAGACCGGCTTGAGTTCGGAGACCTTCTCGTAGGTGGTTCCGGCGCGCGGGCCGTCATCGGTACTGACGGTGCTGCCGTCGGGCAGGGTCACCGCGGAGATCTCGCGCTCGAAGAACCCGCTCTTGATCGCCTCCTCGGCGCGGTTCTGGCTGCGCACGCCCCAGTGATCCTGGTCTTCGCGGCTGATGCCCGTCATGATGGCGACGTTCTCCGCGGTCTGGCCCATCGCGATGTAGACGTCGGGCAGGTTGCCGTCGGCGCGGGGGTCGTGCCACTCGTCGGCGCCGGCCGCCGCGGCCTGCGAACGCTCCTGCGCCTCGTCGAACAGCGGGTTCTTGGTGTCGGGCCACGAGTCGGAATTGCCCTTGCCGAAGCGGGAGACGGTCTCGACGCCCGCGGAGATGAAAGCGTCGCCCTCGCCGGCCTTGATCGCGTGGAAGGCCATCCGGGTGGTCTGCAGCGACGACGAGCAATACCGGTTGACGGTGGTGCCGGGCAGGAAGTCGTAGCCGAGCTCGACGGCGACGACGCGGGCCATGTTGAAGCCGGATTCGCCGCCCGGCAGGCCGCAGCCCAGGATGAGGTCGTCGATCTGATGAGGGTTGAGCGCGGGCACCTTGTCCAGCGCGGCCCGCACCATCTGGGCGGCCAGGTCGTCGGGCCGCATGGAGACCAGCGACCCCTTCATCGCGCGGCCGATCGGCGAGCGGGCGGTTGAGACAATGACGGCTTCAGGCATGACGGTTCCCTTCAAATCCCTTCCGGATTCCGACGAGCTCGCTATCTGAAAAACGGGTGGTGGCTCCACGCCGACGGGCTAGCTCGAATCTAGTCGGTGCCCACCAGGGGGTACGACGACGGGGCGGGTCCCGGCACGGGGCGCCGCCAGAGCCGCGACATCACGCTGGTTCGGGTGTGGCGCTGGCCGAGGACCGGCTCGGTCGTCGATGCCGCCAGGTCCATCGGCGGGATGTCGACCTTCTCGCCCAGCGCCTCGCACAGCGCGCGCAGCAGCGCGTCGGCCGCGATCGCGTATGCCGGGGCGGACGGGTGGAAGCCGTCCGGGGAGAACATCACGTGGGGCGTGGACCGGAACTGCGGGGTCATCAGCTGGCCCAGCGGTACCGGCATGCCGCCGGCGGACCGCACCGCCGCGGCTTGGGCACGCGCAAGTTGGGAACAACGCTCGTGCGCGAGCGAACGCAGCGGCTGGGGGATGGCGGTGATCACCCCGAGATCCGGACAGGTGCCGGCGATCACCACGGCGCCGCGGGCGCGCAGTTTGCGAACGCTCAACCCGAGCCGCTGGGCCGACTGGCTGACGCCGTTGAGGGCGGTCACGTCGTTGGCGCCGACCATGATGACCGCCGCGTCGGGCGGCGCCCCCGCCACGAACATCGCATCCACTTGGCCGCAAACGCCTTTCGACGTGGCGCCGACGATGGCCTTGGTGCTCAGCCGGATCCGCTTGCCGGTCTGCTCGGCGAGGCCCCGCGCGATGCGCACCCCCGGCACTTCCTCGGCGCTGATGCACCCGTAGCCGGCGGCCGTCGAGTCGCCGAAGATCATCAGGCTCAGGTCGAAGGGCACGCCGCGGTGCCACCGCTGCACCGGCCCGCCGCCACGGGTGTACACGCCGTCGGCGCGCGGGGGGATGTCCCACGCCTTGGGAATGACGGTGCGCGCGTGCGTCGCCTGGCCGACGAGCAGGTTTCGCGCCCCCAGGTAGGCAGTTCCCGTCGAGGCGAGTGCACCCGCTGTGGCCAGAGCGATCGCCGAACGACGTGGCAGCCGCATGGTCACGGAAGCCAGTTTAGTTCGGCTCGCTTGTTTGCGGGGTCGGCTGACCAACAATCCGGTCACGGCGGGAAACGAATTGGTATCGAATCGGGCTTTTCCGACGTTGTCGTAGAAAATGCCTGTCACCCTGATCCCCAGGGGTTGGCTGAGCGCCTCGAGCAAACGGCTGAACCAGACGCTTGGCCGCCTCGTCACATGCTGTATCGCACTACAAAGGCGTAGGAAGTGTTGAGCATGAGCGCACCCGGCAAGGTATCCGGCTGGCCCCAGAATGCCGTACGCCCCCACGACGTGCTGAGGGCCCGCAGGGCCAAGACCCGCAAGTTCGCGATGAGCGACGGCACGCCGGTCGAGGTCCTCGAATCCGGGCCCAGCGTTGCCGCGCGGGTGGCCAACCTGACGTCGCGGATCACCGTCCGGCCGGTGCTGTCCGTCGGCAGCCATGTGCCGAACTTCCCCTGGCCCTGGGGCCTCATCGACCTGGCCGCCCGGGCGGTGCTGCCGGTGTCGGCCACCGTCCGCGAAACGGTGAAGCTGCCCAACGCCTCGGCGCAGTTGGTGCGCGCACCCGGCGTGCTGCCGGCCGACGGCACCCGCCGGGTGGTCGTCTACTTCCACGGCGGCGCCTTCTTGACGTGCGGGGCGAACTCCCACGGCCGGCTGGTGGAAGCGCTGTCGAACTTCGCCGACGCACCCGTCCTGGTGGTCAATTACCGGCTGCTGCCCAAGCACTCGATCGGGATGGCCCTCGACGATTGCCACGACGGCTACCAATGGCTGCGGCTGCGGGGATACCAGCCGGATCAGATCGTGCTCGCCGGCGACTCCGCGGGCGGTTACCTGGCGCTCGCGCTCGCGCAACGCCTCCAGGAGGAAGACGAGGAACCCGCCGCCCTCGTGATGATCTCGCCGCTATTGCAGCTGGCCAAGGAATACAAGCAGGCGCACCCCAACATCGACACCGACGCGATGTTCTCCGCCCGGGCGTTCGACGCGCTCGCCGAGCTGGTCGCCAGCGCGGCGCGGAAGCGCACGATCGCCGGCAAACCCGAAGAGGTCTATGAGCCGCTGGAGCACATCAAACCGGGCCTGCCGCGGACCCTGATCCACGTCTCGGGCTCCGAGGTGCTGCTGCACGACGCGCGGCTGGCGGCGAGCCGGTTGGCGGCGGTCGGCGTGCCGGCCGAGGTGCGGGTGTGGCCCGGCCAGATTCACGACTTTCAGCTGGCGGCACCGGTGGTGCCGGAGGCGGCCCGGTCGCTTCGCCAGATCGGCGACTACATCCGAGAGGCCACCGGCTAGCGCAACCGCCGTGGGCGCCGAGGGGAAGCACGTCGTGCACCCCCGAGGGGTGCCTGAGACGATGAACGCATGCGGATTGCCCAGCACATCAGTGAGCTCATCGGCGGCACGCCGCTGGTACGCCTGAACTCCGTCGTCCCCGAGGGCGCCGGGACCGTGGCGGCCAAAGTCGAGTACCTCAACCCCGGGGGGAGCTCGAAGGACCGGATCGCGGTGCGGATGATCGACGCCGCCGAAGCGGGCGGACTCCTGAAGCCGGGCGGCACCATCGTCGAACCCACCTCCGGCAACACCGGCGTCGGGCTTGCGCTGGTGGCTCAGCAGCGCGGCTACAAATGCGTGTTCGTCTGCCCCGACAAGGTCGGCGAGGACAAGCGCAACGTGCTGCTCGCCTACGGCGCCGAGGTGGTCGTCTGCCCGACCGCGGTGCCGCCCGAGCACCCGGACAGCTACTACAGCGTCTCCGACCGGCTGACCCGCGAAATCGACGGTGCGTGGAAGCCCGACCAGTACGCCAACCCGGAGGGCCCGGCCAGCCACTACGCCACCACCGGCCCGGAGATCTGGGCCGACACCGACGGCAAGGTCACCCACTTCGTTGCCGGCATCGGCACCGGCGGCACCATCACCGGCGCCGGCCGCTACCTGAAGGAAGTGTCCGGCGGAGCGGTGCGCATCATCGGCGCGGACCCCGAGGGGTCGGTGTATTCCGGCGGCACCGGCCGCCCCTACCTGGTCGAGGGCGTCGGCGAGGATTTCTGGCCGGACGCGTACGACCGCACGGTGCCCGACCAGATCATCGCGGTGTCCGACTCGGACTCGTTCAACATGACCAGGCGGCTGGCCCGCGAGGAGGCGATGCTGGTCGGGGGGTCGTGCGGGATGGCGGTGGTGGCCGCGCTCAAGGTCGCCGAGGAGGCCGGGCCCGACGCGCTCGTCGTGGTCCTGCTGCCCGACGGCGGGCGCGGGTACATGGCGAAGATCTTCAACGACGCCTGGATGTCGTCGTACGGGTTCCTGCGCAGCCGTCTCGACGGGTCGACCGAGCAGGCCAGGGTGGGCGACGTGCTGCGCCGCAAATCGGGCGAGCTGCCCGACCTGGTTCACACCCATCCGTCCGAGACCGTGCGCGACGCCATCGGCATCCTGCGCGAGTACGGGGTGTCCCAGATGCCCGTGGTCGGCGCCGAGCCGCCGGTGATGGCCGGAGAGGTGGCGGGCAGCGTCTCCGAGCGCGAACTCCTGTCCGCGGTCTTCGAGGGCCGCGCCAAACTGGCCGACGCCGTTTCGTTGCACATGAGCCCGCCGCTGCCGATGATCGGCGCGGGGGAGCTGGTCAGTGCGGCCGGCAAGGCGCTGCGCGACTGGGACGCGTTGATGGTGGTCGAGGAGGGCAAACCGGTCGGGGTGATCACCCGATACGACCTGCTGGGCTTCCTCTCGGAGGCGCCTCGTGGACCAGCGGGGCGTCGCTAGCGAGTCTCGCCCGGCCGCCGCGCGCTCAGGTACTGTAATGCGGCCTGGCTCAGCTGGTCCGTAGTGGAAGGGGTGCCCATGACCGATCAACCGCCGCCCGGCGGCACAAATCCGCCACCTCCCCCGTCGCCCGAGTCAACCGGTGGGCAGGAAACCCCGCCCCCTCGTCGGCAACGTACGGATCGCCGGTCCCGGAGGGGGTGGCGCATACCCGCCGCCCCCGCCGTCCGCGGGCGGGTATGCGCCACCCCCTCCGGGACCGGCGATCCGTACGTTGCCGACGGAGTCCTACACGCCGTGGCTCACCAGGGTGGTGGCGTTCATCATCGACATCCTCCCGTACGCGGTCGTGCACGGAATCGGGACGGGCATCCTCGTCGCGACACAGCAGACGTCGTGCGTCACCGACGTCACGCAGTACGCGGTCAACCAGTACTGCGCCACGCAGAACTCGACCATCGGCATGGCCGCGCAGTGGTTGGCATCGCTGGTGGGCCTGGTCTATCTGATTTGGAACTACGGCTACCGCCAGGGCCTCACCGGATCCAGCGTCGGCAAGTCGGTGATGAAGTTCAAGGTGGTCAGCGAGGTCACCGGCCGGCCGATCGGTTTCGGCATGTCGGTGGTGCGTTCCCTGGCCCACTTCGTCGACGCGATCATCTGCTTCATCGGGTTCCTTTTCCCGCTGTGGGATTCCAAGCGGCAGACGCTGGCGGACAAGATCATGACGACGGTCTGCCTGCCGTTCGACGGAACCGAGGAACGGCCGAGCTAGTCGTGCGCGCGACCTAGCCGGGGTGGCCGTCGCCTAGGCTGAGCGTCGATGAGCGCCGACCGACACGGACACTTCACCGGACTCGCCACCAAGGCCATTCACGCCGGCTACCGGCCGGACCCGGCGACCGGGGCGGTCAACGCCCCGATCTACGCCAGCAGCACGTTCGCCCAGGACGGCGTCGGTGCGCTGCGCGGCGGGTTCGAATACGCGCGCACCGGCAACCCGACGCGCGCCGCGCTGGAGGCCTCGCTCGCCGCCGTCGAAGGTGGCGGTTACGGGCGCGCGTTCGGATCCGGCATGGCCGCCACCGACTGCGCGCTGCGGGCGATGCTGCGGCCCGGCGACCACGTCATCATCCCCAACGATGCCTACGGCGGCACCTTCCGGTTGATCGACAAGGTGTTCACCCAGTGGGGGATTCGTTACACGCCGGTGGCGCTGTCCGGCCTGGACGACGTCCGGGCCGCGATCAGCCCGCACACGCGCCTGATCTGGGTGGAGACGCCGACCAACCCGCTGCTGTCCATCGCCGACATCGCGGCCTTGGCCGAGATCGGCAAGCAGTCGTCGGTAAAGGTGTTGGTGGACAACACGTTTGCGTCGCCAGCGCTGCAACAGCCGTTGACGCTGGGCGCGGACGTGGTGTTGCATTCGACCACCAAGTACATCGGTGGCCACTCCGACGTGGTGGGTGGCGCGTTGATCACCGACGACGCGGAGCTGGACGAGGCTTTTGCGTTCCTGCAGAACGGGGCCGGCGCGGTGCCCGGCCCGTTCGACGCCTACCTGACCATGCGCGGGCTGAAGACGCTGGTGCTGCGGATGCAGCGGCACAGCGAAAACGCCGCGGCAGTCGCCGAATTCCTGGCCGGACATCCGGCTGTGAGCACGGTGTTGTACCCCGGTCTGCCCGGCCACCCCGGGCATGACGTCGCCGCCAGGCAGATGCGTGGCTTCGGTGGCATGGTGTCGGTCCGCATGCGGGGCGGCCGGCTAGCGGCGCGGGATCTGTGCGCCCGCACCGAGGTGTTCATCCTGGCCGAATCGCTCGGCGGCGTCGAGTCCCTGATCGAACACCCCAGCGCCATGACGCATGCGTCGACGGCCGGTTCGCAACTGGAAGTGCCCGACGACCTGGTGCGGCTGTCGGTCGGCATCGAGGACGTCGCCGACCTGCTGGCCGACCTCGACCAGGCGCTGGGCTAGTGGCGATCGCGAGGCGGCTGGCGGCCGCTACGAGTGGTAGGGCTCCGCGCTGACCAGCGTGACCTCGACGGTGTTGCCGTTGGGCACGACGTAGCTGCGGGTCTCGCCCACCTTGGCGTCGATCAGCGCGCCACCCAGCGGTGAGTTGGGCGAGTACACCTCGAGCTTGCCGTCGTTCACGCCCTCCTGGCGGGTGGCGATCAGGAACGTCTCGGTGTCCGACTTGTCGCCGTTGTAGTACACCTTGACCACCGAGCCGGGCAGCGCGACGCCGGACTGCTTGGGCGCCTCGCCGACCTTGGCGTTGTTGAGCAGGTCCTGCAGCTGGCGAATCCGGGCCTCCTGCTGGCCCTGCTCTTCGCGGGCGGCGTGGTAACCGCCGTTCTCGCGCAGGTCCCCTTCTTCACGGCGGTCGTTGATCTCCGCGGCGATGACCGGACGATTAGCGATCAACTGATCGAGCTCCGCCTTCAGCCGGTCATGTGACTCCTGGGTCAGCCACGTCACCGAAGTGTCCGTCATCTTGTCGTGCTCCTCGTGTTCTCGTTTTCGCGTAACCGCGTAAGCCTGTTGACCCCGCCGCCGGAGTGATCCGGGTCTTCCTCCCGTGTGCTGCCGATCCGTTCTGCTCACGGCCTTAATGCAGCAATACACGGTCCCATCAGGAACCGTGCATTCACCCATGTTACCACCGCGCAAACAATTGATGACTCCAAATTCGCAGTTCGCCTGTTGTTAAGGGGTCACGCCGGCCGCAGATAGGCGGGCACGTCGGTGCCGCACCCATAGATATCGGCCACCCCCGGGGGTTTGCTGGACTTCACCGTGGTGGTCAGCTGCACCGTGGCCGCATCGGAGGCCGGGACCAGCACTTCGCGCCTGCCCGTTTCGCTACCGTCCTTCGCCCGGACCCGCACGATGCAGTCCACCGGCCGCGACGGATCGGATCGCGTCACGCTGATCGTTACCGACGCGGTCTGGTCGTCGAGCACCCGGTAGCCGACCAGCGAGCCCGTGACGGCGCTCGTGCCAAGCCGGTGGTAGCCGACGACGGCGATCACCAGGCCCGCCGCCACCACCAGTGCACCCAGCCCGCCGATCACCCAGCGCCGGGGCACGCGCGCGCGCCCGGAACGCCCGTAGCGGGCCTCCGGACGCGAAGGAGAGGTTTCGGTCATGCCTGGGTATGCCTTGAGCGGTCGGCCGCCGGCCGGCGGCCGGCGGCATGCAACGATCTGAAGAACTGGAATTATAGGTTCGTATCCGGCGACCAGCAGACCGACAAGGGGGCACGTGAGCGAACTGCGGTTGATGGCGGTGCACGCCCACCCCGACGACGAATCCAGCAAGGGCGCGGCCACCCTCGCCCGCTACGCCGACGAGGGCCACCGGGTGCTGGTGGTGACGCTGACCGGCGGCGAGCGCGGCGACATTCTCAACCCGGCCATGGACCTGCCCGAAGTGCACGGCCACATCGCCGAGATCCGCCGCGACGAGATGGCGAAGGCCGCCGAGATCCTCGGTGTCGAGCACCACTGGCTGGGCTTCGTTGACTCCGGCCTGCCTCAGGGCGACCCGCCGCCCCCGCTGCCCGAAGGATGCTTCGCGCTGGTGCCGCTGGAGGAGTCGGTCGAGGCGCTGGTGCGGCTGGTCCGCGAGTTCCGCCCGCACGTGCTCACCACCTACGACGAGAACGGCGGCTATCCGCATCCCGATCACATCCGCTGCCACCAGGTTTCGGTCGGCGCCTTCGAGGCGGCCGGCGACTATCGGCGCTTTCCGGATGCGGGCGAGCCGTGGGCGGTGTCCAAGCTCTACTACATCCACGGTTTCCTGCGGGCGCGGATGCAGCTGCTGCACGACGAGGCCGTCAAGCACGGTCACGAACCCCCGTTCAAGAAGTGGCTCGAGCACTGGGATGCCTCGCACGACCCCTTCGAATCCCGGGTCACGACGCGCGTCGAGTGCTCGAAGTACTTCAGCCAGCGCGACGACGCGCTGCGGGCGCACACCACCCAGATCGACCCCGAGCACGATTTCTTCGCCGCGCCCATCGCGTGGCAGCAGAGGTTGTGGCCGACGGAGGAGTTCGAGCTGGCGCGCTCGCGCGTCCCGGTCCGGCTGCCCGAGGACGACCTGTTCGCCGGAATCGAGATCGACGGGTGAACCACCTCCTGATGGCGAGTGTGTTGGCCGACGCCCCGCCCAAGCACACCGGGCCGGATTTCGGCAAGGCCAGCCCGATCGGGCTGCTGATCGTCGTGGTGCTGTTGATCGCCACGTTGTTTCTGCTGCGATCGATGAACAAGCAACTGAAGAAGGTGCCCGACTCGTTCGATCCCAAGCACCCCGAGCCCGACCAGGCCGCGGACGAGGGCACCGACGCGGTCGACGACGCCGACGGACACCCGCCGGGCAGGGCTAACGGATCGGAGCGCTCACCGGGGCCCGGTGATGAGCCCGGCTGACGCCGCGGCGACGAACACCCTCGGGCTGGCCACCAGCCCGTATCTGCGCCAGCACGCCGGCAACCCCGTGCACTGGCAGCAGTGGAACCCGCAGGCGCTGGTGGCCGCGGCCGAACGTGACGTGCCGATCCTGCTGTCGATCGGCTACGCGGCCTGTCACTGGTGTCACGTCATGGCCCACGAGTCGTTCGAGGACGACGAGGTGGCCGCCGCGATGAACGCCGGGTTCGTCTGCATCAAGGTCGACCGGGAGGAACGCCCGGACCTCGACGCGGTGTACATGAACGCCACCGTGGCGCTCACCGGACACGGCGGATGGCCGATGACGTGCTTCCTGACGCCCGACGGCCGGCCCTTCTTCTGCGGCACCTACTACCCGAAAGAGGGCTTCCTGCAGCTGCTTTCGGCGGTGTCCGCCACGTGGCAGCAGCGCCGCGACGAGGTGGAGCGGGCGTCCGACCACATTGCCGGCGAGCTGCGCGCGATGGCGTCCGGGCTGCCCTCCGGCGGCCCCGACGTGGCGCCGGCGCTGTGTGATCACGCGGTCGCCGCGGTGCTCGACGAGCAGGACACCGCGCACGGCGGCTTCGGCGGCGCACCGAAATTCCCACCGTCGGCGCTGCTCGAGGCGCTGCTGCGCCATCATGAGCGCACCGGGTCGGCGGCCACGCTGGAGGCGGTCGCGCGCACCGGCGACGCGATGGCGCGCGGCGGCATCTACGACCAACTCGCCGGCGGGTTCGCCCGCTACAGCGTCGACAACGCTTGGGTGGTGCCGCATTTCGAGAAGATGCTGTACGACAACGCGTTGTTGCTGCGCGCCTATGCGCACTGGGCCCGGCGGACCGGTGATCCGCTGGCGCGCCGAGTCGCCGCCGAGACGGCGCGTTTTCTGCTCGACGACCTCGCCGACGGCGCCATGTTCACGTCGTCGCTGGACGCCGACGCCGACGGCCGCGAGGGCTCGACCTATGTCTGGACGCCCGGGCAGCTCACCGAGGTGCTCGGGCCTGACGACGCCCATTGGGCCGCAACGCTTTTCGGTGTCACGGCGGCGGGCACCTTCGAACACGGGGCCTCGGTGCTGCAATTGCCCGCCGACCCCGATGACCCGCAACGCGCCGGACGGGTCCGGGCCGCGCTGCTGGCGGCCCGTCGCGGCCGGGCCCAGCCCGGCCGCGACGACAAGGTCGTCACGTCCTGGAACGGGCTGGCGATCACCGCGCTGGCCGAGGCCGGCGTGGCCCTCGGCGAGCCCGAGCTGGCCAGCGCCGCCCGGGACTGCGCGACCGCGCTGCTGGGCCTGCACCTGGTCGACGGGCGGCTGCGGCGCGCCAGCCTGGGCGGGGTCGTCGGGGACAGCGCCGCCATCCTCGAGGACCACGCGATGCTGGCCACCGGCCTGCTCGCGCTCTACCAGCTGGACACCGACGCGGATTGGCTGGGCGCGGCGGTCGAGCTGCTGGACACCGCGCTGCGGCACTTCGCCGACCCGCAGCAGCCGGGCCGCTGGTTCGACACCGCCGACGACGCCGAGCGGTTGATGCTTCGGCCCGCCGACCCACTGGACGGGGCCACCCCTTCCGGCGCGTCGAGCATCACCGAGGCGCTGCTGACCGCGGCGCACCTGGTCGACGGGGAGCGCGCGGAGCGGTATCTGCGCGCGGCGGCAGACGCCCTGAGCGCGCATTCGGTGTTGCTGGAGCGCGCGCCGCGTTCGGCGGGGCACTGGCTGGCCGTGGCGGAGGCCGCGGTTCGCGGTCCGCTGCAGGTCGCGGTCGCCTGCGATCCGTCGCGGTCTCCGCTGCTGGCCGACGCGCGACGGTTGGCGCCCGGCGGGGGGATCGTCGTGGGCGGCAAGAAGGGCTCCTCGGCGCTGCTGGCCGGGCGGGACCGGGTGGCCGGCGCCGACGCCGCCTACGTGTGCCGGGGCCGCGCGTGCGACCTGCCGGTCACCACGGCCGCAGACCTCGCGGGGGCGCTGGCCGCCCCACGGTAGCGTGACCTTTCATGCCGAGCGCCCAACACATCACCGACACGGTCAACCGCTACATCGAACTGGTCGCCAAGGGTGGCGCCGACGAGTTGGTCGAGCTGTACGCCGACGACGCCACCGTCGAAGACCCCGTCGGCGGCGAGGTGCACATCGGCCGCCAGGCGATCCACGGCTTCTACTCCGCGGTCAACGACGTGCAGCGCGAATGCGAACTGGTCACGCTGAGGGTCGCGGGCAACGAGGCGGCCTTCCATTTCCGCCTCACCATCACCGCGGGGGAGCACCGGATGGTGATCGAGCCGATCGACGTGATGGCGTTCGACGAGGACGGCAAGGTCGCCCACATGAAGGCCTACTGGTCACCCGCCGACGTCACGCACCTGTAGCCGGCTCAGTGCAGCCAGGCCTGGTGGCCGACGTAGAACACCGCGAACCACATGGCGATGTAGTGCAGGATCGCCGCGATCGCGGTGAAGGCGTGGAAGAACTCGTGATAGCCGAACGTCCTGGGCCACGGGTCGGGCCAGCGGAGCCCGTAGAAGATCCCACCGATGCTGTAGAACACGCCGCCGACGGCCAGTAACACCATCGCGGCCACCCCGGCCGTGTGCAGGATCGTCGGGCAGTACCACACGGCCACCCAGCCCAGCAGCAGGTAGAGGGGCACACCCAGCCAGCGCGGGGCCGACGGCCAGCACACCTTGAGCAGGATGCCCGCGGCCGCGCCGCCCCACACGATCCACAGCACCTGCACCCCGGTCTGCTGCGGCATGGCCAGGCGCGCGAACGGCGTGTAGCTCCCGGCGATGAACACGAAGATCATCGAATGGTCGAGCCGCTTCATGCGATTGCGGGCCGCATCGGACTTCCACTGCACCCGGTGGTAGGTGGCGCTGACGGCGAACATCGCCACCGTCGCCGCCGCGTAGACCAGCGTCGAATGACCCGCGCGCGGCGAGGAGGCGGCCCACGAGACCGAGACCAGCGTGGCGCCGGTGATGATCGCCAGCCACGCGGACACGAAGTGGATCCAGCCGCGCATGCGCGGCTTGGTCAGGACGTGGGCGGCACCCTCGACCAGGTGTTCGACGGTGTTGCCGGGGGTGATGGCCTCGGATTCGCGATCCGAACGCTCCGGATTGGCAGACGTGCTCGTCTGGCTGCTCATGTCTCCTGTGCCTTGTCTTGCAGGTCGGCAATTGCCAGTGGCTGCTCACCGCCAACAGTAATCGGCAATCGTCACGGCGTGGTGACTGCCGCCCGGTGACCGGCGCGAAACCGGGCCGAAATCGCAGGGGAATTCGGTGCGGCTCGCAGTAGGCTGAATCTCCGTGGAAATTATCCCGCCGCGTCTCAAAGAGCCGCTGTATCGCGTCTACGAGTTGCGGCTGAGGCAGGATCTGGCCTCCTCCAAGTCCGACCTTCCGCGTCACATCGCCGTCCTGTGCGACGGCAACCGGCGCTGGGCCCGCGATGCCGGCTACGCCGACGTCAGCTACGGCTACCGGATGGGTGCGGTCAAGATCGCCGAGATGCTGCGCTGGTGCCAGGAAGCCGGCATCGAGATGACCACGGTCTACCTGCTGTCCACCGAGAACCTGCAACGCGACCCCGACGAGCTGGCGGGACTCATCGAGATCATCACCGATGTCGTCGAGGAGATCTGCGCGCCGGCCAATCGCTGGAGCGTGCGCACCGTCGGCGATCTGGAGTTGCTGGGCGAGGAGCCGGCCCGGCGGCTGCGTGACGCGGTGGAGTCGACGCCCGTGGTCGCGCCCTTCCATGTCAACGTCGCCGTCGGCTACGGCGGCCGCCGCGAGATCGTGGACGCGGTGCGGGCGCTGCTGAGCAAGGAGCTCGCCAACGGTGCCTCCGCCGAGGAACTCATCGACGCGGTGACCGTCGACGGCATCTCCGAAAACCTGTACACCTCCGGGCAGCCCGATCCCGACCTGGTGATCCGCACCTCGGGGGAGCAACGCCTGTCCGGGTTCCTGCTCTGGCAGAGCGCCTATTCGGAGATGTGGTTCACCGAAGCGCACTGGCCCGCGTTCCGCCGGGTCGACTTCCTGCGCGCGCTGCGCGACTACAGCCGGCGGCACCGCAGGTACGGCAAGTAAACGGCCTCGGCGGTCGGCCGGGCCCGTGACACACTTGGTTCATGGCTGCGCTGTCGGCGGTGGTGTTCACGCTGAGCGGGTGGCTCGGGTTGTACCTGCTGGCCCGCGATCCGCGCAAGCCGGTGCTGGTGATGGCGGCGATCGGTCTGTGCGGTTTCGCGCTGGTGGTCGCGCTGGACGCGGTGCGCAACACCAGCCCTGGCTACGCGCACCTGCTCAGTCGCGTTGAGGTCTACCTGGTGGCCGTTCCCGGCGTGGCGTGGTTCGCGGTGCTCGTCGAGCTGTCCCGGCCCAGGGACGGCGGGCGGGCGCGCAGCCGCGAGGTGTTGCTGGTGGCGGGGGTCGGCGCGCTGACCCTGTTCGGGGCGATGCTGGCCGGCAGCGTCGAGGGACCGTTGCGGACGGGCCACTGGCTGATGTTCGCGGTGATCTCGCTGTCCACGTTCGGCGCGATGGCCGTCGCGTTGCGGCAGCCGCGCCGCCCCCGGTCGGCCGTCGGGCTCGCCGTCGTCGCCACCCTGTTCTTCGCGCTCGGCAACGCCATCCTGATCATTCCGCTGGGCCTGGTGCCCAGCTGGGTGGCGCTGGCGTCGACGAGCATCGACGTCCTCTCGCTCGGGCTCGCCGTAGCCCTGTGGGACGCGTTCGAGGAGGGCCAGGCGCTGCGTGCCGACATGCTGCGCTCGTTCACCGGCTCGATGGCGGTGGCGGTGTTGTTCGGCGGCCAGGCGCTGGTCGGCCTGGCGGTCACGCGGGACGAGCCCGCCGGGCGGACGGTGCTGGGCGTGCTGTTGTTCAGCAGCCTCGCGATCGCCATCGCGGTGCAGGTGCTGGCCGATCCGCTGGCCGGCGCGCTCGACCGGATGGCGTTCTCGAAGTCGCCCGCGCTGCGGGCCGACCGGGCGGCGTTGCGGCACACCGGGGCGGCGTTGCCATTGCGGTCGGCCGATCCCCTGGTCGACGTCGACGACCAGACCTTCGCCAGGCTCACCCGCCGGGCGCTGGGCCACTACGGCGACCTGACCAAGTTGGTCGCCAGCCCGTTGACCGCGCTGCCGGTCATCGACGAGCGGCTCGCCGCGCGGGGCGCGCCGGACCATCCGCTGGAGCGGGCCAACGAACTCAAGGCGGTCCTCGCTGACGCGATCGGGCGGCTGAAACCCCGCGACGCGGGCGATTTCGGGACCACCGAGCAGTGGCGCCATTACAACTCGCTGTATTTCCCGTACGTAGTCGGCGTGCGCGCGTATGCGCAGAACGCCACCGCCGCCGGATTGGATCCGGTCGCCCGCCAGGCCTGGCACTGGTTGGTCACCGAGGTCCCGCAGCGCTCGCTGCACAACTGGCAGAACGCCGCGGCCCGGCTGATCGCCGCGGACCTGCGCGGGCGGATCCCGGTGCCCAGCGAGTGACTTTGTCGCTCGGAAGCGGGCACGCGGTCGTGTCTTCGCATCTTGTGACTGGTGGGGCAGGTGAACGCCAGACTGGCGTCTGTCGAATAACAAATCGGATTCGTGCTCGCAGAAGGGAATAGCCGGGCCCACACCCTGGTCCTTGTTTCCGTGGCAGTAGTTGGCAGTGCCACGAGTCGATATGGCAGGTGCACCGGTAGCACGCTGATGTTCGACCCAATTCGCCATCGCGAGGAGTAATCACATGATGTCTGCATCTGGCGCACCCGGTCTGGCAACCCGACCCCTCTACGACGCGACCGACTCGCTGTTGCGTTTCGCCATGCGCGCCGACGCCACCTTCACGGGACTGTGCGGTCTGGTCGTCGCATTTCTCGCCGACCCGCTGTCGTCGCTGACGGGGTTGAGCTCGCTGCAGGAATACAGCCTCGGCGCCTTCTTCGTGTTCAGCGGCCTGGCCGTGTTCCTGCTGGCGGCGGCGCCGAACCTGCGCCGCGTCGGAATCGGCGTCGTGGTGGCCAACGTGGCGTTCACCCTGGCAGCGATCGTGGCCGCCGAAGTGCTGCCGCTGTCCGCGACCGGGATCGCCGCCGCGCTGGCCGGCGGCGTGTACACCGCAGCCTTCGCGGGACTGCAGTACCTGGGCCTGCGCCGCCTCGAGACGGCTTGACCGCGGCGGTCGCCGGCTAGAGCTTGCGCAGCCGCAGCCGGTTGATGGAGTGGTCGGCGTCCTTGCGCAGCACCAGCGTGGCCCGGGGCCGGGTCGGCAGGATGTTCTCGACCAGGTTGGGCCGGTTGATGGACCGCCAGATTTCCCGCGCGGCGGCGACGGCCTTGGTGTCGTTGAGGGCCGAGTAGTGGTGGAAGTGCGATTCCGGGTCGGCGAACGCCGTGCCGCGCAGCGACAGGAACCGGGAGACGTACCACTGTTCGATGTCTTCGATCCGGGCGTCCACATACAGCGAGAAGTCGAACAGGTCCGACACCATCAGGGTCGGGCCCGTCTGCAGGACGTTGAGGCCCTCGAGGATCAAGATGTCGGGATGGCGGACGACGTGCTTGGCGCCGGGGATGATGTCGTATTTCAGGTGCGAGTAGACGGGCGCGCACGCGTAGTCGGATCCCGATTTCACCGAGGTCACGAAGCGCATCAGCGCCCGGCGGTTATAGCTCTCCGGAAAACCTTTGCGGTGCATCAGGCTTCGTCGATCGAGTTCGGCGTTCGGGTATAGGAAGCCGTCGGTGGTCACCAAATCCACCCGAGGGTGGTGGTCCCAGCGCGCCAGCAGCGCCTGCAGGACGCGGGCGGTGGTCGACTTGCCGACCGCGACGCTGCCGGCCACGCCGATCACGAACGGCACCGGCCGGTCCGGATTCTGTTGCGGCTCGCCGAGGAACTCCGCGGTGGCGGCGAACAGCCGCTGGCGGGCCGCGACCTGCAGGTGGATCAACCGGGCCAGCGGCAGGTAGACCTCTTCCACTTCCAGCAGGTCGATCTGCTCACCGAGACCGCGCAGCCCGACCAGTTCCTCCTCGGTGAGGGCCAGCGGCGTCGACATGCGAAGCGCGCGCCATTGCTTTCGGTCGAACTCCACGTAGGGGCTCGGCTCGCTAAGCCGCGGCATACTGCAAGTGTCGCAGGGGCGGACGCGCGCCCGACGGCTGGGCTGGCTAAACCATGGCTCGATAGACTGGCCCCGTGACTGCTGCACCCGACGCCCGCCCCTCCACGTCCGTGATGTCCGCGCCGCTCGCCGCGGTCGATCCCGACATCGCCGAATTGCTCGGCAAGGAGCTGGGCCGTCAGCGCGACACCCTGGAGATGATCGCCTCCGAGAACTTCGTGCCGCGCTCGGTGCTGCAGGCCCAGGGCAGCGTGCTGACCAACAAGTACGCCGAGGGCCTGCCCGGCCGGCGCTACTACGGCGGTTGCGAGTACGTCGACGTCGTCGAGAACATCGCCCGGGACCGCGCGAAGGCGCTCTTCGGCGCCGACTTCGCCAACGTGCAGCCGCATTCGGGCGCGCAGGCCAACGCCGCGGTGCTGCAGGCGCTGATGACGCCGGGGGAGCGGCTGCTGGGCCTCGACCTCGCCAACGGCGGGCACCTCACCCACGGGATGAAACTGAACTTCTCCGGCAAGCTCTACGAAACCGGTTTCTACGGTGTGGATCCCGTGACGCACCTGGTGGACATGGACGCGGTGCGGGCCAAGGCCCTCGAGTTTCGCCCGCAGGTCATCATCGCCGGATGGTCGGCCTACCCGCGGATCCTGGACTTCGCGGCGTTCCGGTCGATCGCCGACGAGGTCGGCGCCAAGCTGTGGGTGGACATGGCGCACTTCGCCGGCCTGGTCGCCGTCGGGCTGCACCCCTCGCCCGTGCCGCACGCGGACGTGGTGTCCACCACCGTGCACAAGACGCTGGGCGGCCCGCGTTCCGGCCTGATCCTGGGCAAGCAGGAGTACGCCAAGTCCGTCAACTCCGCGGTGTTCCCCGGCCAGCAGGGCGGCCCGCTGATGCACGTCATCGCGGGCAAGGCCGTCGCGCTCAAGATCGCCGGCACCCCCGAGTTCGCCGACCGGCAGCAGCGCACGCTGTCCGGCGCGCGGATCCTCGCCGAACGGTTGACCGCCCCCGACGTGGCCAAGGCCGGTGTGTCGGTGGTCAGCGGCGGCACCGACGTCCACCTGGTGTTGGTGGACCTGCGCGACTCCCCGCTGGACGGCAAGGCCGCCGAGGACCTGCTGCACGAGATCGGCATCACGGTCAACCGCAACGCGGTACCCAACGACCCGCGGCCGCCCATGGTGACGTCGGGCCTGCGGGTGGGCACGCCGGCGCTGGCGACCCGCGGCTTCGGTGATGCGGAGTTCGCCGAGGTCGCCGACGTCATCGCCACAGCGTTGGCCGCGGGGACCGCCGCGGACCTGTCCGCCCTGCGGCAGCGGGTGACGCGGCTGGCCAGGGATTTCCCGCTGTACGGCGGTCTCGAGGAGTGGACGCTGGTCGACCGCTGACCGCGGGCCGGACCGGTTTAGGGACCAAAGTCACCAGTTGTCGCGACACGGCGCAAGCGATTTCACGAACCTGTGTATGCAAGTTACAGTAACCGCATGGCACAGAAACCTGTAGCTAACGCGCTGACCCTGGAACTCGAGCCGGTGTGCGAAGCCAACATGGACCGGCATCTGAGCACCGAGGAACTCTGGTTCGCTCACGACTACGTGCCGTTCGACCGGGGCGAGAACTTCGCATTCCTGGGCGGACGTGACTGGGAACCGTCCGATGCGACGCTGCCCCGGAAGTACACGGACGCCTGCGAGATCCTGCTGCTGCTCAAGGACAACCTCGCCGGCCATCACCGTGAGCTCGTCGAGCACTTCATCCTCGAAGACTGGTGGGGCCGCTGGCTGGGCCGCTGGACCGCCGAGGAGCACCTGCACGCGATTGCGCTGCGCGAGTACCTGGTGGTCACCCGCGAGGTCGACCCGACCGCCAACGAGGAGGCCCGGGTCCAGTACGTCATGAAGGGCTACCGCGCCGACACGTACACGCAGGTCGAAACCCTGGTGTACATGGCGTTCACCGAGCGCACGCACGCCGTCTTCTGCGAGAACCTCGCGGCGCAGCTCGAGGAGCCCATCCTGGCCGGGCTGATCGACCGGATCGCGCGCGACGAGCGGCGCCACGAGCTGTTCTTCTCCAACCTCGTCGAGCACTGCCTGCAGTACACCCGCGACGAGACCATCGCGGCCATCGCGGCACGCGCGGCCGACCTGCAGGTGCCGGGCGCCGACATCGACTCCTATCGGGACAAGCTGCGCAACGTCGCCGATGCGGGCATCTTCGACCAACAGCAGCTGCGGCAGGCGATCTCGGATCGCATCACCGCATGGGGTGTGGCCGACGAGCCCGCCCTCAAGCAGTTCGTCATCGGCTAGCCCGATCTTCGCGCGTGGCGACTTAGTCGTCGGCGCGCCTGCGCTGCTGCGAAGCGGCGACGAGAGTAGCGTCGATCTCGATGGTCAGCGTCATGCTCTGCTGCCAGGGCGGCACCTCCCGTCACCACAACGGAAGGACCGGCCCCGGTCCTGGTGTCGCAGTTCCCGCCGACATGCCTGTGCGGGTCCGCGCGGGCTCATCCCGCTCGAGGAGCGCTACGTGACCGAAATCCGGACCTACGTGATCGACACCTCCGTGCTGCTGTCCGACCCGTGGGCGTGCAGCCGGTTCGCCGAGCACGAGGTGGTGGTTCCGCTGGTGGTGATCAGCGAACTGGAGGCCAAACGGCATCACCACGAGCTGGGGTGGTTCGCCCGGCAGGCGCTGCGTCTGTTCGACGACCTCCGGCTCGTGCACGGACGGCTCGATCAGCCCATTCCCGTTGGGGCGCAAGGCGGCACGCTGCACGTCGAACTCAACCACACGGATCCCGCGGTGCTGCCCGCCGGTTTCCGCAGCGATAACAACGACTGCCGGATCCTGAGTTGCGCCGCCAACCTGGCCGCCGAGGGCAAGCGAGTCACGTTGGTCAGCAAGGACATTCCGCTTCGCGTCAAGGCCGCCGCCGTGGGGCTGGCCGCCGACGAGTATCACGCGCAAGACGTGGTGGCCTCCGGGTGGTCTGGGATGCGGGAGATCGAGACGGCCACCGAGGACATCGACGCGCTGTTCGCCGAGGGCGAGATCGATCTGGCCGAGGCGCGAGACCTGCCCTGCCACACGGGTATTCGCCTGCTCGGCGGCAGCTCGCACGCGCTGGGCCGGGTCAATGCCGACAAGCGGGTTCAGCTCGTCCGCGGCGACCGCGAGGCGTTCGGCCTGCGGGGCCGTTCCGCCGAGCAGCGGGTGGCGCTCGACCTGCTCCTCGACGAATCGGTGGGCATCGTCTCGCTGGGCGGCAAGGCCGGCACCGGGAAGTCGGCGCTGGCGTTGTGCGCGGGCCTGGAGGCCGTGCTGGAACGGCGGACCCAGCGCAAAGTGGTGGTCTTCCGCCCGCTGTACGCCGTGGGCGGCCAGGAGCTGGGCTACCTGCCCGGCAGCGAGAGCGAAAAGATGGGTCCCTGGGCGCAGGCGGTCTTCGACACGCTCGAGGGCCTGGCCAGCCCGGCCGTGCTCGAGGAGGTGCTGTCCCGCGGCATGCTCGAGGTGCTTCCGCTGACCCACATCCGGGGCCGCTCGCTGCACGACTCGTTCGTCATCGTCGACGAGGCCCAGTCCCTGGAGCGCAACGTGTTGCTGACGGTGTTGTCCAGGCTGGGCGCGGGGTCGCGCGTGGTGCTGACGCACGACATCGCCCAGCGCGACAACCTGCGCGTCGGCCGGCACGACGGTGTCGCCGCGGTGATCGAGAAGCTCAAAGGTCACCCGCTGTTCGCCCACATCACCCTGTTGCGCAGCGAGCGGTCACCGATTGCGGCGCTGGTGACCGAGATGCTCGAGGAGATCGCCGGACCGCAGTGACGCGCCTCGTGGGCCGCGAAACTGTATTCCGCGACGCCTCCACTCGCGAAACACGTCGCTAGGTGCAGTCTCGCGGTGGGTAGGCTCTTACCGTGCCGAAAAGACCCGACAACCAGGCCTGGCGCTACTGGCGCACGGTGGTCGGTGTCGTCGCGGCCGTCGCCGTGCTGGTGATCGGCGGACTGACCGGTCACGTGACGCGCGCCGACAACCTCAGCTGCGCGGTGGTCAAGTGTGTGGCGCTGACCTTCGACGACGGGCCCAGCCCATTCGATGCCCGGTTGCTGCAGATCCTGAAGGACAACGACGCCAAGGCGACGTTCTTCGAGATCGGCAACAAGGTGGCGGCCAACCCCGCGGGGGCCAAGCAGGTGGCCGACGCGGGGATGGAGATCGGCAGCCACACCTGGGAGCACCCCAACATGGCGACGATCCCACCGGAGGACATCGCGCCCCAGTTCGCCAAGGCCAACGACGCGATCACCGCCGCCACCGGGCGGACGCCTTCCATCTACCGGCCTGCCGGCGGACTGTCCACCGACGCGGTCCGGCAGACCGCCGCCAAGTTCGGGCTCGCCGAAATCCTTTGGGACGTCATCCCTTTCGACTGGGCGAACGACTCGAACACGGCGGCGACGCGGTACATGCTGATGACCTACACCAAGCCGGGTTCGGTGGTGCTGTTCCATGACACCTACTCGAGCACCGTCGACCTGATCTACCAGTTCATCCCGGTGCTCAAGGCCAACGGCTACCGGATGGTGACGGTCAGCGAACTCCTGGGCCCCCGGGCGCCGGGCAGCAGCTACGGCAGCCGCGAGAACGGGCCACCCGCGAACGAACTCCACGACATCCCGCCCGGCGACATCCCGACGCTGCCCAACACGTCGTCGCCCAAGCCGATGCCCAACTTCCCGATCACCGACATCCCGGGCCAGAACTCCGGCGGGCCGAACAACGGTGCCTAGCACGGGCTTGCGGGCACTCGTGGCCACTCGGCTGGGGAAGTGGCGCCCGCAAGCGCCGGTGGGGCAGCGAAAGTCCGCCCGCCGGTTGGCGATCGAATACGGGGCCGACCTCGCGTGCTCGTACGTGCTGGCCGTCGTCGAGGCGGCCGCCATCCTGATCCCGCTGCGCGGCCACACCTCCGTCGCGGCCAACGTCGACTTCGCCCAAACCAATCCGGCGGCGGTGGTGGCGCTCGTTCTGCTGGGCATCGCCGCCGTCGCGTCCGCCGGCGTCCTGAGCATCACCCCGACGCTGCGTTGGTACGCGTCCGGGGCCGAACCCGACCAGCAGCAGCGGGAAATCGCGCTGAAGCTGCCCGGGCGCCAGTCGGCCATCCTGTTCGGGGCATGGGCCGCCAGCGGTGGCATCTTCATGCTGCTCAATCTCGGTGGCGGGGCCCAGCTGCTGCTGCCCATTGCGCTCGGCGCGCTGCTGGGCGGGCCGGCCGCCGCCGGTACCGCGATGCTGCTGGCGCAGCGCGTCCTGCGCCCCATCATGCGCGCCGCCACCCTGGGCTGTGAGCCACGGTTGGCCGTGCCCGGGGTGTACGCGCGTCTGGTCCTGCTGTGGTTCTTGTCCAGCGCCTTCCCCATCGGGGTGATCGCGACGCTGGTCGTGCTTCGCTCCTACGGATGGCTGATCGAGAAGTCCGCGTCGCTGGATGTCCCGATCCTGGTGGTCGCGCTGGCCGCGCTGGTGCTCGGGCTGCCGACCATGATCTTGACGGCGCGATCCATCTCCGACCCGCTGGGGGAGGTCGTCGACGCCATGGCGGAGGTCGAGCGCGGCCGCATCGGAACCTACGTCGGGGCATATGAACGGTCCCAGATCGGGCGTCTGCAAACGGGATTCAACCGGATGGTGGCCGGGCTGGCCGAGCGGGAGCGGTTGCGCGACCTGTTCGGGCGCCACGTCGGGACCGACGTCGCCCAGCGCGCCCTCGAGGAGGGCGCAACACTGTCGGGAGACGTGGTCGAGGCGGCGGTCCTCTACATCGACCTGGTGGGTTCGACGCAGCTGGCGGAAAGCCGTCCCCCGCAGGAGGTCGCCGAGGTTCTCAACGACTTCTTCCGCATCGTCGTCGGCACCGTCGACGAAAACCGGGGGCTGGTCAACAAATTCGCCGGGGACGCCGCGCTGGCCGTCTTCGGGGTGCCGCTACCGGCCGGCGAGCCGGCGTCGGCGGCCTTGGCCACCGCCCGCGCCCTGGGCGCCCAGCTGCGCCGGCTGCCGGTCGATTTCGGCATCGGCGTCTCGGCCGGCCCCGTCTTCGCCGGCAACATCGGCGCCGAGAACCGCTATGAGTACACGGTGATCGGCGACGCGGTCAACGAGGCCGCCCGGCTGGCCGATCTCGCCAAGACCGCCGACCGGCGCATCCTCTGCGCAGCGGCGGCCATCGAGCGGGCCGGCGAAGCCGAGGGAAGGCATTGGGCGGAGTGCTATTCCACCGTCCTGCGGGGACGGTCCGAAGCCACCCACGTCTCGGCGCCGGCCGGCTAGCTGGACTGGCCGCCGGGAGCCGGCTCAGGACTTGTTGACCTTGAGCGCGGCGATGATCCGCCCGATGATGTCCGCCGACGCGGTGTCACCGATGGGCGTGCTGCCGATGAAGACGGTGGCCGGCTTGGTGTCGACGGCGATGACGGTGACGGAGTCGCCCTTGACGTTGCGGCTGGGGTCGGCGATCGTGACGTCGGCGTCCGCGCGGGCGGCCTTGGTTCCGTCGACGGTGATCGACGAGGTCTTCGTCGGACCTAGCGTCGGCGACGCGTTCGCATAGCCCGGCCCGTTGGCGATGCACTGCAGCAACTTCGACGCCTGGGCGGTGACGTCCATGCTGGCCGCGAAGTTCGTCACGCCCACCTCGGCCGTCATCATCCACTGATTGGCGCCCGGCACATCCTGGGCGACGCCGACCGCTCCGATGAGATTCGGGTCCTGGTCGTCGGAGAACACCGTCCAGTTGGGGGGCACGGCAGAGGCCGGGAACGACAGCTTGCCTGCGGTGATCGAGTCCGTCCTGGGCATCTCGCCGCCGGACACGTTAGGGGTGCAATCGGTGGCGGTCTGCTGACCCCTCGGCTGGCTGGCGGTGGTGCTGGACGTCGAGGGCGCGGCGGTCGCGGACTTGCCGTGGCTGCCGCCCCGCATCACGATCAGGGTGGCCACCAGCGCGATCACGGCCAGGACGACCAGACCACCGATGATCAGCCACGGCAGCTTCGAGCCGGGGCCGCCCGGTGGCGGCCCGGGTGGATAGGGCCCGGGCGGGAACTGCTGCCCGGCATGCGGATACCCCGGCGGTGGATACGGGTAGGGGCCGGTCGGCGGGTACGGTTGCGGGCCACCCTGCGGCTGGCCTCCCCAATACGGTTGCTGCCCATACGGGTTGCCGTAGGGACCCTGGCCGTAGGGGCCCTGATCGTAGGGGCCGCCGGGCGGAGCCGTCATCGCTGCACCACCCCGCCTAGGCTTCCGGCTTGACCTTGGCCATCGCCAAGACGTCCAGGCGGCGGTCCAGCTCTTCCTCGGACAGCTTGTCGCCGATCAGGCCGCGGTCGATCACGGTCTGGCGAATCGTCTTGCGTTCCTTGAGGGCCTGCTTGGCCACCGCGGCCGCCTCCTCGTAGCCGATCGCCGAGTTCAGCGGCGTCACGATCGACGGCGACGACTCGGCCAGCTCGCGCAGGTGATCGACGTTGGCCCGCAGCCCGATGATGCAGCGCTCGGCGAACAACCGCGACACGTTGGTCAGCAGCTTGAACGACTCGAGGACGTTGCGGGCCATCATCGGGATGTAGACGTTGAGCTCGAATGCGCCACTCAAACCACCGACGGCGACCGCCGCGTCGTTGCCGATCACCTGCGCGGCCACCTGCGTAACCGCTTCCGGCAGAACAGGATTCACCTTGCCCGGCATGATCGAGCTGCCCGGCTGCAGGTCCGGCAGCTGGATCTCGGCCAGCCCGGTCAGCGGGCCGGATCCCATCCAGCGGATGTCGTTGGCGATCTTGGTCAGCGACACGGCGATGGTGCGCAGCGCGCCGGAGGCCTCGACCAGGCCGTCGCGCGCGGCCTGCGCCTCGAACGAGTTGGCGGCGGTGCGCAATTCGCCCAGACCTGTGGAGGCGATCAACGTCTCGACCACCTTGGTGCCGAAGCCGTCGGGGGCGTTGAGGCCGGTGCCCACCGCGGTCCCGCCGATCGCCAGCTCGCCCAGCCGCGGCAGGGTGGCGCGCACCCGCTCGATCCCCGCCTCGATCTGGCGGGCGTAGCCGCTGAACTCCTGGCCCAGGGTCACCGGAACGGCGTCCATCAGGTGCGTGCGGCCCGACTTGACCACCGTGTGCCACTCGCGGGCCTTGCCGGCGAGCGCGTCGTGCAGCACCTCCAGCGCCGGGATCAGGTGGCGCACCGCGGCCTCGGTGGCCGCGATGTGCGTGGCGGTCGGGAAGGTGTCGTTGGACGACTGCGACATGTTGACGTCGTCGTTGGGGTGCACCGTGACACCGTTTTTGGCCGCGATGCTCGCGATCACCTCGTTGGTGTTCATGTTCGAGCTGGTGCCCGAACCGGTCTGGAAGACGTCGATGGGGAATTGGTCGTCGTGCAGGCCGTCGGCGATCTCGGCGGCTGCGGCGATGATCGCGTCCGCCTTCTCCGGCGCCAGCAATCCGAGGTCCTTGTTGACTTGTGCGCAGGCCCCCTTGAGCAGACCCAGCGCGCGGATCTGGGTGCGCTCCAAACCGCGGCCCGAGATCGGGAAGTTCTCCACCGCGCGCTGGGTTTGCGCGCGCCACAACGCCTTTGCGGGCACCCGGACCTCGCCCATGGTGTCGTGTTCGATGCGGTATTCGGTATCGGTGGCATCAAAGGCCATAGGTAACTGTCCTTGTCGTTTCAGGCGTGATTCTCGGTCTAGGGCAGGGGATAGGCGGCGGTGCTGTCCCCGGTGAAGTCGATGGCGGAGTATTCGTTGAGTTTCGAGAGCCGGTGGTAGGCCTCGATCATGCGCACGGTGCCCGACTTCGACCGCATCACGATCGACTGCGTCGTGCAGCCGCCGGGGTAGTACTGCACGCCCTTGAGCAGGTCGCCGTTGGTGACCCCGGTGGCGCAGAAGAAGACATTCTCTCCGGACACCAGGTCCTCGGTGGTCAGCACCCGGTCGACGTCGTGGCCGGCGTCGATCGCCTTCTGGCGCTCCTCGTCGTCCTTCGGCGCCAGCTGCGCCTGGATCGCGCCGCCCATGCAGCGGATGGCGGCGGCGGCGATGATGCCCTCCGGCGTGCCACCGATCCCGGCCAGCATGTCGGTGCCGGAGAGGTACCGGCAGGCCGAGATCGCCCCGGCGACGTCGCCGTCGGTGATCAGCCGGATGCGCGCCCCGGTCGCCCGGACGTCCTCGATCAGCTGGGCGTGCCGGGGGCGGTCCAGGATGCACACGGTCATGTCCCGCACGGACAGGTTCTTCGCCTTGGCGACCGCGCGCACGTTCTCGGAGATCGGCTGGGTGATGTCCAGCACATGGGCCGCCTCGGGCCCGACGGCGATCTTGTTCATGTAGAACACGGCCGACGGGTCGAACATCGCGCCGCGCTCGGCCACCGCCAGCACCGAGATCGCGTTGGGCATGCCCTTGCTCATCAGCGTGGTGCCGTCGATCGGGTCCACGGCGAAGTCGCACTCCGGGCCGTCGCCGTTGCCGACGTCCTCGCCGTTGTAGAGCATCGGCGCGTTGTCCTTCTCGCCCTCGCCGATCACCACGACGCCGCGCATCGACACCGTGTTCACCAGCTCGCGCATCGCGTCGACGGCCGCGCCGTCGCCGCCCTCCTTGTCGCCGCGGCCCACCCAGCGGCCGGCGGCCATGGCACCGGCCTCGGTCACCCTGACCAGTTCCAGGGCCAGGTTGCGGTCCGGGGCTTCACCACGTGGCCGTCCGGATGGGCCGTCGCCCTCAACTGTCATGGTTGGTGATTGTCCCAGAAGCGGATCGGTCTGCTGGAACTGGGATACTCAGGGGATGACCGAAGAGTCGCCGCTGAACGCCAGCTCGGACGCCCCCGTCACGGGCGAGCCGGCCTTGGTGGCCGGGGCCGTGCCGGGGCCCGTTCCACGGCCCGCCAAACCGCGGTTGTTGCAGGACGGCCGCGACATGTTCTGGTCGTTGATGCCGTTGGTGCTCGGCTGCATCCTGCTGGCGGGCCTGGTGGGCATGTGCTCGTTTCAGCCCGGCAACCACCAGGGTGTGGTGCCGTCCTACGACGCGGCAACAGCTCTGCGGGCTGATGCCGCGACCCTCGGCTTCCCCGTCCGGCTGCCCAAGCTGCCCGCCGGCTGGCAGGCCAACTCGGGCAGCCGCGGCGGCATCCAGGGCGGCCGCACCGACCCGGCGACCGGTCAGCGGGTGAACGCGCCCACCTCGATCGTCGGCTACATCAGCCCGACCGGAATGTATCTGAGCCTCACCCAGAGCAACGCCGACGAGGACAAGCTGGTGGGTTCGATCCATTCCTCGGCGTATCCGGCCGGAACGGTCGACGTCGCGGGGACGAACTGGGTGGTCTACAACGGCGCCGGCCAGAGCGGGGCGGACGCGGAGCCGGTGTGGACCACCCGGCTCACCGGCCCGTCCGGCGCCACCCAAATCGCGATTACGGGTGCCGGAAACACCGATCAGTTCCGTACGCTGGCTTCGGCGACGCAATCCCAACCGCCGCTCCCCCCGCGCTGAGGAAGGGCCGAGTGTGACTGCACCCCAAGCGGATCTGTCCGGATGGTCGGTGGCGCCGTTCACCGGCGGCGGCTACACCCATGACGTCTACCGCAAGGGCAGCGGGCCGGGCGTGGTCCTGATCCCCGAGATCCCCGGAATCCATCCCGGCGTGCTGGCCCTGGGCAATCATCTGGTGGACAACGGCTTCACCGTCGCCATGCCGTCGCTGTTCGGCGAGCCGGGCAGGGCCAAGACGGTCGGTTATATCGCCGCGAGCATCAGCCGGGCGTGCGTGGCAAAGGAATTCGCGGCGTTCGCGACGAACAAGCAGCGGCCCGTGTCGTTGTTCCTGCGGGCGCTGGCGCGTGACCTGAACGCGTCGACGCCGGGCAAGGGGGTCGGCGTGATCGGCCAATGCTTCACGGGCGGCTTCGCGCTGGCCGCGGCGGTCGACGACGCCGTCCTGGCCCCGGTGCTCTCGCAGCCGTCGGTACCGCTGCCGCTGGGTCGCGCGCGCCGCCAGGATCCCGGACTGAGCGAAGCCGAACTGGCCACCGTGGCCGAGCGCGCCGCGAACGACGGCCTGTGCGCGATGGGCCTGCGGTTCAGCGAGGACAGCGCCGTCCCCCGCGAACGCTTTGCGGTGCTCAAACAGCGACTGGGCGACGCGTTCGAGGTGATCGAGATCGATTCGAGCCCGGGCAACGTGGGCGGTTTCGGCAAAATGGCGCATTCGGTGCTGACCGACGAGGTTCGCGAAGTCGACGGACAGCCGGCTTACGAGGCCCGCAAGCGGGTGATCGAGTTCCTCACCCAGAGGCTCACCTAGGCAACCGCATGCCGAGTGACACTCTCGTCGTCGACACCGGCTACGGCCCGGTCCGGGGCGCGGACCTCGGCCACGCCCGAGCCTGGAAGGGCATCCGCTACGCCGCGCCGCCCGTCGGCGACCTGCGGTTCCGGGCGCCGCAGCTGCCCCAGCGGTGGACCCAGGTCGCCGACGCCACCCGCTACGGGCCGGCCTGCCCGCAACCCGTCTTTCCCAACATGCCGCTCGACCTGGGCGCGCCGCAGGGCGAGGACTGCCTCCGGCTGAACGTCTGGGCGTCGTCCGGCACCCAGCCGGGTGACCGCAAGCCGGTGATGGTCTGGCTGCACGGCGGGGCTTACGTCCTGGGCTCGGGCAGCCAGGCGTTGTACGACGGTCGCCGGTTGGTCAGCGGCGGCGACGTCGTCGTGGTGACGGTCAATTACCGCGTCGGAGCGCTCGGTTTCATGGACCTGTCGTCATTCACCACCTCGCGGCGGCGGTTCGATTCCAACGTCGGACTGCGCGACGTGCTCGCGGCGCTGACGTGGGTGCGCGACAACATCGCCGCGTTCGGCGGGGATCCCCGCAACGTCACGCTGTTCGGCGAATCCGCCGGTGCGGGGATCGTGACGACCCTCCTGGCCTGCCCGGCAGCCGAGGGCTTGTTCGCCCGCGCGATCGCCCAGAGCTCGCCGGCCACGTCGGTGTACGACCGGCGCAGGGCGGAGCGGGTGGCCGAGACGGTCCTCGAGCGGCTCGACGTCGATGCGGACCGGTTGCCGACCGTGCCCACCGCGGTGCTGCTGGCCGCCTCCCAAGAGGTCTTCGACGAAGTGCCCGTGCGTAATCCGGGGATTCTGGCGTTCGTCCCGATCATCGACGGCGAGCTGCTGGACGACTACCCGGTCAAGCGAGTGCAGGAGGGCCGTTCGCTTCCCGTCCCGTTGATCATCGGCACCAACCGGCACGAGGCGGCGCTGTTTCGGTTGATGCGCTCACGGCTGATGCCGATCACCCCCCGCGCGATCACGTCGATGTTCGATCAGATCGCCGCCGAACAACCTGACCTGCAACTGCCCACCGAGGAGCAGATCGGGTCGGCCTATTCGCGATTGCGGCGCAGGGCAAGGAGTTTGAGCATCGCGACCGACGTCGGGTTCCGGATGCCGTCGGTGTGGCTGGCCGAGGGGCACTCCCGCGTCGCCCCGGTGTATCTGTACCGTTTCGACTACGCGACCCCGCTGCTGAAGCTGCTGTTGGTCAACGCCGCTCACGCGACCGAGTTGCCTTATGTCTGGGGCAATCTCGGCGGTCCGAAGGACCCCACACTGAAGCTCGGCGGTGCCGCGACCGCCAAGGCGGTGTCCAAGAGAATGCGGACGAGGTGGGTAAACTTCGCCGCACGGTCAGAGCCCGCGGGTCCGGACGGCGAGCCGGACTGGACGCCCTACCGCGCGGCCGATCGCGCGTGCCTGATCATCGACAAGCGTGACACCGTCGCGTGCGATGTCGACGCGCGCATCCGCGCCGCGTGGGGCAGTGAGATGGTGGGCTTTCGGTAAGGGCGGGTTAGACCGTCGGCTTGGCGGCGGTATTGCCTTGCTGCGCTTCGTCCTTCATGCGCCGGAACATGTCGACGTAGTAGGGCAGGCATTGCGACATCGCCTGCTCGGTGGTGAACAGCGGCTCATAGCCGAGGTCGCGGCGCGCCTTGGCGATCGAGAAGTAGTTGTCCAGATACAGCCGCTCGACGGCCAGCGGCTCGAGCAGCGGAGCGGGTATGCCGAATCGGAAATGCAGCCGCTGCCAGCCGGTCATCGCCGCGCGGACCATCGGGCCGTTGACCCGGACCCGGGGCCAGCTCACCCCGCAGGCCTCGACCACCGGCCGCGCGAACTCGAACATGTTGATGGGTTCGTCATCGTTGATGAAGTACGCCTGGCCGGGAGCGGTGCCCCCGGGGACGAGGTGCTCGGCGGCCAGGATGAAGCCGTGAATCAGGTTGTGCACGTAGGAGTTGTCCAGCCGCGCCGACTTGCGGCCGATCAGCACCTTGACGTGGCCTGCGATCACGCTTTCGAACAACCGGCGGAACATCGTCTGGTCCCCGCGGCCCCAGATGCCGCTGGGCCGGATCGCACACGTCAGCATCCCGCCAACACCGTTCTGCGACAGCACGAATCGCTCGGCGACGACCTTCGTCTCGGTGTACAGGTCGTTGAACCGGTCGGTGTAGGGCAGGGTCTCGTCCCCGCCGGGAATGTTCTGGCCGCCCATCACGACGCTGTTGGACGAGGTGTAGACGAATCGCTTCACCCCGGCCGCCTGCCCGGCGTGCACGAGGTTTTCGGTGCCGCCGACGTTGACCGCGAAGCTGCGCTGCCGGTACGCGTCGGTCACCGACGCGCCGCCCATCAGGTCGATGATCGCCGCGGTGTGGAAGACCGTGTCGATGCCGTCCACCGCTTGCGCGCACACCGCCGTGTCGGTGATGTCCCCCTCGAGCACCTCCAGCTGCGGGTGCGGTGCGAGCGGTGACGGCGCACGGTCGAACGACCGCACCCGATACCCGCGGTCCAGCAGTGTGGTGACCAGGTTGGCGCCGACGAACCCGGAGCCGCCGGTGACCAGGACGCGGCCGAGTTCGGTGGTCAGTGATGCATCAGCCATGGGCCGCAGCATAACTGAAACGTGTTCCAATTTGAAAAAAAGTCACGGCTCAAACTTTCGTTGAATGGCCAAATCAGGCGTCGTCCGGCTGGCTGGCCGCGAGCGCATCCTCGATCCGCTTGCGGGCGCCAGCTAAGTGCTCCTCACAGCGTCTTGCGAGTTCCTCGCCCCTTTCCCATAGCGTCAGCGACGCATCTAGATCCAGGCCGCCCTGCTCCAGCTGACGGACGACCTCTATCAGCTCGTCACGGCACGCTTCGTAGCCCAGGCTACTAATGGGCGTAATTGACTGGTCTCCTTTGTCGGGCACTTTATCGGCCATCGGTCGGCCCCTCGCTCACGGCGGCGACCGCGCCGTCGGCAACCCGGACCCGCAGCCGGCTGCCCGCCGGGGCATCGGCCGTCGACCGCAGCACCACCGGCGGCCCGGAGGCCGGCACCGCCTGCACCACGGCATAGCCGCGGGCCAGTGTCGCCGCCGGGCCCAGCGTCGCCAGCCGCGCGCTGAGGTGACCGACGCGCTCCGTCTCGGCGGCGGCCAGGCGGGTGATGTCGCGGCGGATCGCCGAGCGGGCGCGGTGGATCTCGTCGGCGCGCGCCGTCAGTGCGCTCAACGGTTCGGCGAGCACCGGCCGGCTGCGGACCTGGGCCAGGGCGCGTTGTTCGCGAGACACCCAGTTGCGCAGGGCCTGCGCGCTTCGCCGGCGCAGGTCGTCGATCAGGCGCTGCTCGGCGGCGGTGTCGGGCACCACCTTCTTCGCCGCGTCGGTGGGGGTGGCGGCGCGCACATCGGCCACCAGGTCACACAGCGGGTTGTCGGGTTCGTGACCGACCGCGCTGATCACCGGGGTGCGGCAGGCGGCGATGGCGCGGCACAGCGTCTCGTCGGAGAACGGCAGCAGGTCCTCGACGCTGCCGCCGCCCCGGGCCACCACGATGACGTCGACCTCGACGTGGCGGTCGAGTTCGTAGAGCGCCTCGACGATCTGCGCCACCGCGTTGGGGCCCTGGACCGCGGTGTTACGCACGGCGAAGCGCACCCCGGGCCAGCGTCCGGTTGCCACGGTTGTCACATCGCGTTCGGCGGCGCTGGCCCGCCCGGTGATCAGCCCGATCATGTTGGGCAGGAAGGGGATTGGTCGCTTGAGCCGGGGGTCGAAGAGCCCTTCGGCGTCCAGCAGCCGGCGCAGCCGATCGATGCGGGCCAGCAGCTCGCCCACGCCGACGGCACGAATCTCGGACAGCCGCAACGAGAAGGTGCCCCGGCCGGTGTAGAACGACGGCTTGCCGCAGACCACCACCTGCGTGCCCTCGGTCAGCTTCACCGGCGCGTTGGCCACCAGGTCGCGCGAACAGGTCACGCTCAGCGACATGTCGGCGGCCGGGTCGCGCAACACCATGAACACCGTCTTGGAATCGGGCCGCGCGCTGATCTGGGCCAGCTGCCCCTCGACCCACACGGTGCCGAGCTTGTCGATCCAGCCGGCGACGCGAATGGCCACCGCGCGCACCGGAAACGGGTTCTCGGCGGAGTTGGGTTCGGAATGTGCGGCCGGGGTCACTTCGCGTTCGCGCGGGTGATCCTGTTGGCCAGCAGGGTCTGGAACGGAGCGCGGGCTTTGGTGGCCTGCTCGTAGGCCAGCAGGGCTTCGAGTTCGTCGACGCTCAGCGACTGCAGGCGCGCCCGCAGCTGCGCCAGCGTCAGCGTCGCGTAATCCAGCTCGGTCACCACCGACGGTTGCGGAGCCGCCGGCGCGTCCTCGGATTTCCTGCCCTGCTTCAACGGGGCCGCATCGGACGCGGCGTCGGCGAGCGAGTACAACGCGAACCGGCCCTCGGTTCGGCGGTCGCCTTCGCCGGCACCGGGCTCGGTGCCGGGCGCTTCTACCGCATCGGGCAGGTCCTCGTCGAAGGTCGCCCATTCCGGCTGCTCGTCCTTCGGCGGGAAGATGCTCTCCAGGGTGCTGTCGCCCTTGATCACCAGCTCGGCCAGGTTCTGCTGAAAAACCATCACCAGGTGCGCCGCCTGACTGGCCAACGTCATCGGGTACATGAGGATGGTCTTCGGCAGCTTCAGCGTCTCCTCGACGGCGACTGTCGCCGCGCCGACCAGCAGCCGAACTCCATACGGTGCGTGAGCCATGGGACCAAGACTGCCTCAAGCGGCGGCTAACTCCAAGCGCGCCGGCGCGAGCTGGCGACCCCGTGTCCGCGGAACGTACCCTGGGTGTCATGCCGCCGACTGTCGACATGGGAATTCCCGGTGCGTCCAGCTCGGTAGCCACCGATCCAGCCCGCAAGCGAGTGCTTCTGGCCGAGCCGCGTGGCTATTGCGCGGGGGTGGACAGGGCCGTCGAGACGGTCGAACGCGCGCTGGAGAAGCACGGCGCACCGGTGTATGTGCGCCACGAGATCGTGCACAACCGGCACGTGGTGAGCACGCTGGAAAAGGCCGGCGCCGTGTTCGTCGAGGAGACCGACGAGGTGCCCGAGGGGTCCATCGTGGTGTTCTCCGCGCACGGGGTCGCGCCGACGGTGTACGCCGCGGCCGCCGCACGCAACCTGAAGACCATCGACGCCACCTGCCCGCTGGTGACCAAGGTGCACAACGAGGCCCGCCGGTTCGCCCGCAACGACTACGACATCCTGCTGATCGGGCACGAGGGCCACGAAGAGGTCATCGGGACCTCCGGGGAAGCGCCCGACCACGTGCAGCTGGTGGACGGGGTCGCCGCGGTCGACAACGTGACGGTCCGTGACGAGAACAAGGTGGTCTGGCTGTCGCAGACCACGCTGTCGGTCGACGAGACCATGGAGATCGTCGACCGGCTGCGGCAACGGTTCCCGAAGTTGCAGGACCCGCCCAGCGACGACATTTGCTATGCCACCCAGAACCGGCAGGTCGCCGTCAAGGCGATGGCCCCGGAGTGCCAGCTGGTGATCGTCGTCGGCTCGCAGAATTCGTCGAACTCCGTGCGGCTGGTCGAGGTGGCCCTGGGCGGCGGGGCAGGGGCCGCCCACCTGGTGGACTGGGCCGACGACATCGACCCCGCCTGGTTGGACGGGGTGACCACCGTGGGCGTGACCTCCGGCGCCTCCGTCCCCGAGGTCTTGGTGCGTGGTGTCCTCGAGCGGCTCGCCGACTACGGCTTCGACGTGGTGCAGCCGGTCACCACGGCCCAGGAAACCCTGGTGTTCGCGCTGCCGCGCGAGATCCGGTCACTGCTGTAGCCGTTGGGCGCTCAGGCGTCGTATTCCCAGGATTCCGTCGGGGGCCGCTGCGGCCGCCCATACGTCCGTGAGCGGTTGCGGCGCTCCGGGCGCCGCTCGGCCGCCGGCTCGTCCGCCGCGCCGGCCCCCCGGTAGCGGACCTGCGAGATGGGGTGATGCGTCCCGTTGTTGCCGTTCGCGGCGGGGCGGCGGCGCCTCGGCTCATACGTCGGTTCATAGCGGTCGTAGCTGTCATACCGACCGAAGTGCTCCGAGGCCCCGGGCGGGTCGTACGGCTCATAGCCGTCGAATCGGCTGCTCCGCGGCGCGGGCCGCTCGTAGGGGCTGCGGCGGGTGCGCGGTTCCCGTCGGCCTTCCCGGGGCGATTGGCCGCGCGAATCCGAATCCGCGTCCGGCCTGGGGCGGCGCCGCGCGCGCCGGGGCGGTTCCGCGGCGTCGTAGTCCCGGGCGGTCGCCGAGCTTCTCCGACTCGAGCGCCGTTCGCCGGGTTCGGCCCCGTCGTCCAGCGGTTCCCGGGAATGCCGGGAACGGGCTCGGGCGGAACGCGCGGCGGACCGGTCGCTGCGCGCCGTGCGGCGGGCGCGGGACGAGCTGCCGGCCCCGCGGTCGCGCCGCGCCCTGGCGGGGGCCACGTCGTCGGCGTCCTCGGCGTCGGACTCCGGATGCCACATGTCGCGCAGTTTGGCGATGATCCCGCTGACCACGGACTTCACGTCGGCGGACTCGGCGTCGTCGGAGGTCTTCGGGTCGGCGGTCGTCCGCTGCGACATGCCGAAATACCACCTGACCAGCCCGATCAGCAGCACGACGCCGGCGGTTCCCAGCATCAGCGGGAAGCGTTCGATGAGCGGATAGCCGCAGTTGATCAGCAGGTCCTTGAGATGGCCGACTTTGGCGTCGTGGAACAACCAGTAGGCGCCGGGCACCGCGCAGAAAAGTATCAGCGGGGGCTGGATGATCGCGGTGAACAGCCCGTCCTGGCGCACCGCCAGTACCGCCGCCACGCAGCCGGCTATATAGAAGCCGGCGAAGACATGGGTCAGCTCCTTGTGGCCGGCGTCGATTCCGTAACCGATCGCGGTGGCGGTGACGGCGAGGAGCAGGGCGGCATACCACGGGATACCTGGGATATTCGGGTGGATCGAACGGTGGGATGGCTCCACCGCCGACTTCGGCCGCTGTCCTGACACATGTAGACCGTACCGGCAATGGGCCGAAAGCCCCGTAAATACCTCGTAGCGATCCCGGGCGTGCCATGGCCCTACTCGTGAGCGGCCCACGAAAGGTCCATGGCGACCCGCGCCGCCGCCGACCCCTAGACTTGGGTCCCTGTGAGCCTGAGCCTGGGAATCGTGGGTCTGCCCAACGTCGGTAAGTCGACTCTGTTCAACGCGCTGACCCACAACGACGTGGTGGCGGCCAACTATCCGTTCGCGACGATCGAACCGAACGAGGGGGTCGTTCCGCTGCCCGATCCGCGCCTGGACAAGCTGGCCGAGCTGTTCGGCTCCGAGCGCACCGTCCCGGCGCCGGTGACGTTCGTCGACATCGCCGGCCTGGTCAAGGGCGCGTCCGAGGGCGCGGGCCTGGGCAACAAGTTCCTGGCCCACATCCGCGAATGCGACGCCATCTGTCAGGTGGTCAGGGTGTTCTCCGACGACGACGTGACCCACGTGGCCGGTGAGGTGGATCCGAGGTCGGATATCGAGGTCGTCGAGACCGAGCTCATCCTGGCCGACCTGCAGACGCTCGAGCGTGCCCTGCCGCGGCTGGAAAAAGAGGCTCGCACCAATAAGGAACGCCGGCCGGTGTACGACGCGGCCGTCGCAGCCCAGGAGACCTTGAACGGCGGCAAGACGCTGTTCGGTGCCGGTGTGGACACGTCGCTGCTGCGGGAGCTGAACCTATTGACCACCAAACCGTTTCTGTACGTCTTCAACGCCGACGAGGCGGTGCTGACCGACGCGGCGCGGGTCGCCGAGCTGCGGCAGCTGGTGGCGCCGGCCGACGCGGTGTTCTTGGACGCGGCCATCGAAGCCGAGCTGAACGAGCTCGACGACGAGTCGGCGGCCGAACTGCTGGAATCGATCGGGCAGAGCGAACGCGGTCTCGACGCGCTGGCCCGCGCCGGCTTTCACACCCTCAAGCTGCAGACGTACCTGACCGCGGGCCCAAAAGAGGCGCGGGCGTGGGTGATTCACCAGGGCGACACCGCGCCGAAGGCGGCCGGGGTGATCCACACCGATTTCGAAAAGGGCTTCATCAAGGCCGAGATCGTGTCCTTTGACGACCTGGTCGCCGCCGGTTCCATGGCGGCGGCCAAGGCGGCCGGCAAGGTCCGGATGGAGGGCAAGGACTACGTCATGGCCGACGGCGACGTGGTGGAGTTCCGCTTCAACGTCTGAGGCTCGATGAGTTCTGTCGATCGCGGAGGTCCTTAATACCGTGGGAACCCTCTGTTACACCGCGACGGTCTCTCTCGACGGCTACGTTGCCGACGGCAGCGGCGACTTCCAGTGGTCGGCACCGAGCGATCCGGTGTTCGCCGCGCATGTCGACCGCATGGCTGAGGTGTCGACCGAAGTGTTAGGGCGGAAGACTTACGCGCTGATGCAGTACTGGGAGACCGATCCAGCGGAGGAAGAGTGGGCCGCGGCGGAACGGGAGTTCGCCCAGCGCTGGCGAGGCATCCACAAAGTGGTGGTTTCGTCGACGCTGACGCACGAGGGGATCGAGTCGGACCGTGTCCGCCTGGTACCCGATCTGCGCTTGGCCGAATTGAAGCGGATCGTCGCGCAGGCCGAGGGCGTAGTCGAGATCTTCGGGCCCACCACCGCGGCCGCTGCGATCCGGGCTGGCCTCATCGACGAGTTCCAGTTCTTCGTGGTGCCGAAGATGGTGGGCGGAGGCTTACGTGCCCTGCCTGACGGCGTGCGCCAGGATCTGATTCTCGCCGGGCACAGCCTTTTCGACGACGGCACCGTTCACCTGCGCTACCTGTCTCGCCGACACGTTGCTCGGTGACTGAATGCGGTGGAGTTCAGGTTCAACGTATGACCTAAATCGCTAATTGCCGACGCGAGAGGTCGTCCACTGGCCGGAAGTGATCCGGAAGGTCTACCAAGAAATAGCGCCGGACGAGGTCGAAGAGCATGCGCGTCGGCGGCACGACCTGTCCCATGACATAAATAGTGTCGGCATCGATTTCTCGTAGGTTTTCCAGCCGAATAGGTAGTGCCTCGTCTGACATGAACTCACTTACGTCCGTCGAAGGTAACCGCCCGTGAAACTCGGGCAGCCAGTTGCGGTCTTCGAAATCGAACGAGGCGAAATAGGGATTCTCGCCAGCGCCGTCGCTGTGTCCGCCAGCCAGACCGAAGCCGGTGATGACGCGAGAGGCGAAGAGGTCGGTTGAGCGCAAGAAATACCACACGATGTCGACAAAATTGAGGCACGCGTCGTGGGCTGGCGCTCCGCGGTCAGCGTGCTCTACCGAGTTTCGAATTGCTTGCAGCTGTTGGAGTGCAAGTGGTCGTACGAGTCCAAGGCGCGCAAGAATTTCGAGAAGATTTGGTTTGTCCGACTCCCATCCGAGAGTCCGGGCAAGTTGTCGGAGTTGATACAGCTCATGCAGTAGGCGCACTCTCGAATCGACTGCATTCCAGAGCTTTTGCACAATCGTGCCTCGGACTATGTCGTTTGGGGCGACTGTTTGTGATAGTTCCTCGGCTAAGTGCCAGTGCTGATATGCGCGGCGTGACGACGCAGGGTCGACGCTCGTGGCGGAGTGTCCGTCTTCCAAGAACTCATCCCAGTAGGGCCTTATCCAAACGTTCGGCGCTCTGCCTGCCACGCCGATGATTGAAGCACCGAATCAGTGAATGCACTCTAGGTCGAAGTCGTCTGGATCCACAGAACCCTCGCGACGGCTATTCGGGCGTAACGCATCACGCTAGAATTCTGTACATGACGACGCTGCCGCTCGCCGAGGTCCGCGCAAACCTCTCCAAACTCGTCGATGAGGCGGTGCGCACGCACCAACGCATCGAAGTGACTCGACAGGGGCGCCGTGCTGCGGTGATCCTGAGTGCCGAAGACTATGACTCGATCATGGAAACGCTGGCCATCCTCAGCGACTCGGATTTGATGCGCGAGGTTCGAGCGGCTGAGCAGGATGACGAGATCTTCACGCTGGACGAAGTGACCGAGGAGATGCGCGCCACCGGCCGGCTCCCACGTTGAGCTACCGAATTGAACTGACCGCAGCTGCGAAACGGGCGCTCACCGAATCGCTGCCCGAATCCGTCGCCGTCGCGTGTTGGGAATTCATCCGAGGACCGCTAGCCGAAAATCCCTACCGCGTTGGTAAGCCACTTCGTGGTCAGCTTGAGGGTCGGTATTCGGCTCGGCGCGGCGAGTTCCGAGTCATATATCGGGTTTTCGAGGACCACGTGGTCGTCAGAATCATCCACATCGCACACCGGCGTGACGTTTATCGCTGACGCGATCTGGTGGAGTTCCGGTTCAACGTCTAGAGCGAAGCCGCAGCTCGTTAGGCGGTTGAGGAACTGTCCGCGGTGAAGACGTCGATCGGCCGTCCGAGCGTCAACATCACCAGCGGGATTTGGCGGCTGGTCGACTGCTGATACGTGATGTACGGCGGGTACAGGTGCGCCATGTATGCCCAGACTTGATGGCGCTCTTCGCCTTCGGGTTCCCGCCACGTCGCCTCGAATGCTTGGGTTGCGATCTGCACGCCGATCGTGTCGCTCTCCAGGAGATTCAGATACCACCCCGGATGCGCATCGGCGCCCCCCTTTGACGCGACGATCACGACCTCGCCACCGAAATTGCCGTAGATCAATGGCCTGACATATACCTTCCCCGACTTCCGGCCCACGCACCTGATCAGGCAATGCGTCGTCATCTCGCGGCCACCGACCGCACTCACATCCATGATGTGGCCCCGTGCGCCACCGGAGGCCAGGTAGGTGTCGAGGTGCTCGCTGATCCAGTTGCCTCGCGTCGCTCGGATCGCTGCGGCATCGGCATCGGCCATGATTTCTCCTGAACTTCGACAGGCGAAGGTGACTGGACTGAACCTGCGTCGCCGACTTTGGGGGTCAGGCGGCCAGGCTGATACATGTAACCACGCACCCACCCAGTTGGTTGGGGCGGCCGCCGACGGGATCCGGCGGAGTTCCGGTTCGACAGGGTGTCGGGCGGCCGTTCTGCATCTGCGACGATGAAGTTGACGAATGGGTGGCCGATCCCGAGGGCGTCGGAGGCAAATCATGGATGATTACACCGAGCCGCATTGGGGCGCAGCGGCGCTCGTGGTGATTGACCTCCAACGGGATTTCCTCGATGAGGGTGCCTCTCCCGTGCCCGGCACGTCATCCGTCGTTCCGAATGTCATAGAGCTGGCCCGAGCTTTTCGGTCGGCGGGGCGGCCCATCGTTCACGTTGTCCGTCTCTATGAGCCGGGCGGATCGGACGTGGACCTTCCTCGACGTCGGGCCGTAGAGGAAGGTGCCCGGCTCGTCGTGCCGGGTTCGAGCGGCGCTGAGCCGGCCGCTGGGGTCCTGCCACCTGCGGTTTCTCTCGATTCGGCGCTTCTTGCTGAGGGACGCCTACAGCACGTCGGGAGCAGAGAGGTGATCCTGTTCAAGCCTCGCTGGAGCGCATTTCATCGCACTCAGCTCGAGGAGTGGCTGCACGGGGAGGGCTGCGACACGGTGCTCGTCGCCGGGTGCAACCTACCGAACTGCCCGCGCGCGACATTGTTCGATGCCAGCGAGCGCGACTTTCGAACAGCACTAGCCACCGATGCGGTGTCGCAGACCAGCGATGAGAGGCTTGCCGATCTCGCCCGTATCGGGGTGCGGCTCTACAGTACGGCGCGCGTAGTCGCCGCACTCTCGGCTGTGAACAGATGATGAGACCTCATGGGCGCGGATGGTTCCGTTCGCCGGTGAAGTTCAGCTTCAACGTGGCTGGTCGGCAGATACGGGAGAAAGCCTGATGCGGTGGCGGGGTGTGTGTCACGTCGAGTTCGCCGTGCTCGACTACGACGACTCGATCGCGTTCTACGACGCGTTGTTCGGCTGGCTCGGGTACAGCAGCTTTTCGTCGCTCAACATGGAATACGAGTCGACGTATTACATGACGCGGCATGTGAACCCGCACAGCTACATCGGTATCCAGCCCGCCCGCACCGGGGCGAAGCTTTCCCACCACGACCAAGCGGTCGGCATCAACCACATCGCGCTGTGGGCGCGGAGCCGGGGAGAGGTCGACCGCTTCCATCGCGGGTTTCTGCTGGACCGGGGTGTTCCCGTTACCGATGAGCCGAAAGAGTATCCGCAGTACTGGCCCGGCTACTACGCAGTGTTCTTCGACGACCCGATCAACGGCATTCACTGGGAGCTGGCGTGGATACCGAAAATCCCTACCCCGCGGCAACTTTGGTCGTTCTATCGCGCGATCCGCGCCCTCACCAAGAGCCGGCCGGACCTGGCCAACACGGTCCCGGGCGTCGCCTGGCAGGCAAGGCGGACCCTGCCCGCCCGATATGATCGGATGCCATGAACTGGTCCCCCCGGTCTACGAAGATCATTGTGGGTTGCGCGTTGGCGTTGTCCGCCTTCGGGTTGACGGGGGGAATCGGCCACGCGGCGCCGGCGCCGGCCTCTCATTGGTGCCCGGGCAATCCCTGGGACCCGAGCTGGGGCAACGTCTACAACTGGGACTGGAACCAGTGCCACGACTGGCAAGGTCACGCGGGGCAGAGCTTCCCGGCGGGCGCCGGGCCGTGGGGCCCCCCGCCGGCATGGGCGCCGCCGCCACCACCCCCGCCGACGTGGGCGCCCGGGGCTCAGCTGATGTGGAACCCGACCGGCGCCGGCAACTGGGGCTTCTGGAACCACGGCATCTGGACCCCGGTCTAAGGCCAGCACGAAAGGGCCACCTCCTTGTCGGAGGTGCTCCGTAGCATGCCCTCGTCGCACAAGCGTGCACGCCACGGCAGTCAGGAGGGCGCCATGAACTTCGTTTCCACCCGCATCATCACCGCCGACGTCAGCCGGCTCGTCGATTTCTATGAGACGGTCACCGAGGTTCCCGCGGTATGGGCCAACGAGCTTTTCGCCGAGATTCCGACGTCGGCGGGCACGCTGGCCATCGGCAGCGACAAGACCGTGCCGCTGTTCGCGGCCGGATCCGCCGAACCCGCGGCCAACCGCAGCGTGATCGTCGAGTTCATGGTGGACGACGTCGACGCGGAATACGACCGGCTGCACCGGCGCGTCCCGGAGGTCGTCACGGCGCCGACCACCATGCCGTGGGGCAACCGGGCAGTGCTGCTACGCGATCCGGATGGAAACCTCGTCAACCTGTTCACTCCCGTCACGGCCGAGGCGCGTGCGAAGTTCGGAGTATGACTGCGGCACAAGGGGTTTCGACCCCGGTAAACGGCGCTCGGTCAGGTGACGCGGCCCGGGCGGTAAACGGCGAGTAGTCACCGGTGCGCGGTGGCCCGCCCGGCGTTAAGGTTGTCTGTGGTCACCGACGACTGCCCGGACACGCCGGAAGAACTCGAACGCCGGGCCGCCGCGCTCGATGAGCGCGAGGAGGGGCTCGAAGACCGCGAGGCCGAGGTCAGAAGGCGCGAGTGGCTGGCGGGAAGACGAGATCGGGTCGCCGACCAGCGCGACCGAATCGCGGACGACCGCGAGCGGGCGGCGGATGAGCGCGAGCGGGTGGCGGATGAGCGCGAGGGCACGGCCGCAGAGCGCGAGCGTGAGCGATTGGGCCGCGAATCCGACCGAGTGACCCGCGGGGAAGCCCGTGTCAAGCGAGACCAGGCCAGCATCGACCGGGAGACGTCCGAAACCGAGCGCGGGCTCGACTACAAGTGAGTGCAATAGTTTGCTGGTAGCGGGCCCAAGGCGCCGCGCCGCATTTGCTGAAGTGCGGCGAAGGCCATTATCCTGTTTGCGAATGAGCTGCGCCACAATTTTTGGTGAACAATAACTGTCATTGCTAGCGTCGCCGGCCATGGTAGTTCTTGCAACATTGATGTCATTGATCAATCAGGTCTCCGGGACGCCCTATATTCCGGGTGGAGATTCTCCCGCCGGGACGGATTGCTCGGGCCTCGTTTCGTGGGTTGCCAACGCGGCGTCCGACAGGCCGGTCTTCGGAAACCGGTTCAACACCGGGAATGAAGAGGCGGCCTTGTTGGCGCGCGGGTTTCAATACGGAACCGCCCCCAATGCCCTCGTGATCGGGTGGAACGGCGGCCACACGGCCGCGACGCTGCCCGACGGGACGCCGGTGTCCAGTGGTGAGCGCGGTGGCGTGCACGTCGGCGGCGCGGGCGCTTACCAGGCCGGCTTCACCCACCACATGTTCCTGCCGATGCCACCGGATGGCGAGGGCGCCCTGCCGAATTGCCGCCGCCCGGCGATCCCGGAATTGCGAATCCCTAACGAATTCGATTCGTAAAGGTCTCTGCCTATTGTCGTGCTATTTGACGTGTATAAGACACGTGAATAGTGCGGAACCGGTAGCCGAGTGAAATGGATCGGTTCGTGCAAGGTTTGTGAGATGGACCACGCCGCGCGTCGGATCGGTCGCGATCGATTTGTACGGAATCAATGCGAAAGTGTGCCCCGGGTGTCGAATAAGATGCCCGGGGCATACTTTGCTGACGGCGAGGCCGCAGCCGGCGTGGACGGTCGGCGGATATGCTGGCCCTGCTCGCCGGGATCGAGCGGGCCCAACCTTGAGGACGAACCTAGGCGGGAATCGGCAATGATCTTCATCGTCGTCAAGTTCGAGACCAAGCCCGAGTGGACGGACCGCTGGCCAGAGCTCGTCACCTCGTTCACAGCCGCCACCCGCGCCGAGGAAGGTAACCTCTGGTTCGAGTGGTCGCGCAGCCTCGACAATCCGGCCGAGTACGTGTTGGTGGAGGCCTTCCGTGACGCTGAGGCGGGCGGCGTCCACGTCAACAGCGATCACTTCCAGCGGGCGATGCGGGAGCTACCGCAGGCCCTGAAGTCGACCCCGAAGATCATCAACCAGACGATCGACGCGTCGGGCTGGTCGGAGATGGGGGAGATGTCGGTCGACTAGCCGACTTCGCTTACGGTGACCGTGATTTCGTCGCCCAGTCGATAGCCGGGAGCCAGCGGAAGCGTGTCGCCGCTCCAGAACTTGCCCGGATCGAACCAATTCGCGTTCTTGTCCGTGTCGAGCAATCCCATTTCCTCATAAGTGATGGCCACCGTCTCCGCGCAATAGGCCGTCGAAAGGCTCATCTTGCGTTCTTCGCGCCGGCGTCGGGTCTGCTCTCGAACCTTGTTGTCCACCAACGGGATTCCGCGCACCCAGTCGTTGATGGTCGGGAGCCGGCCGCGGAACCAGCGGCCCGTCAGCCGAGCGGTGGTGGGAAACGCGGTGCCGTCCATCCGTGCGATCACCCGCAGCAGCTTGTTCTCCTGTTCGCGGGTCGGGTTGGGCGTCAGCTGGCGCAGCCAGCACCGTTGGTCGTAGCGCTGCGTCCACTGCAGGACGGCCTGGTGCAGATCGTTGAGTTGCACACCGCGGTGGTTGGTTCCGGTCCACATGTCGACCAGCTTGTCGCCCAGCTCGGCGTGCCAGATCAGCGGCGGCAGGTCGTCGATGGCCACCGTCATACCCACGTGATTCACCGGCGCGTTCGTCAACGTCTGAATCGCGCGGTCGGGCCGCGAGCGGCCGCGAAACAGCCAGAGATCGCCGGTGCGCGTCTCATTCAGCGCCTGATGCAGGGCCAGCATCATGAGTCGGCGAGGGCTTCTCGTGCGGCTCTCTGCGCCGCATTGGCGGCGGGATAGCCGGCGTAGCCCGCCATGTGGTAGACCACCTCTTCGATCTCGGTGATGCTCAGCCCGTTGCGCAACCCGATCTTGAAATGAGATTTCAATTCGTCGGTGGCCCGCAGGGCGATGAGCGCGCCGAGCGTCACCAGGCTGCGGGAGCGTCGATCCAGCCCGGGCCGGGCCCACAGCGCGCCGAAGACGTGGTCGACGCCCAACTCGAGGAGTTCGTCGGCGATGCCGCCGTCGCGCAGCGTGGTGGCGTCGTCCGGGATCAGGCCGGGCACCATGTCCCTGAACACGCTCAGGCCTTCGGCGCGGGGGTCAGCCATTGGGTCCGCCTTTCGATCGGGTGTCCGGGAGATCCGGTACCCCCGGTGATGACGGCGACTTCGTCGCGAAGGGTTTCGATGCGGCAGTTCCTGCTTGAGCCCGTTCGGCGTTGCAAGAGCACACAAGTTAATCACAGCGCGAATACTCTGGGGTCATGCGCAGTGTGTGGAAGTGGCTCGGGCTGGCCGGCGTCGCCGGCGTCGTCGCCGGAGGCGCGCTGGTGGTTCGCGACGAACGGAAACGGCGCGCCTACACCGCGGACGAGGTCCGGTCCCGCCTGCATCAGCGGCTGGCCGAGTACGACGCCGAGGGCTTTCAGTCCCGATCCGGATCGGCCGGGGCCTCGACGGCGAACAACCGGTAATCACCCGAAAAACCCTTGAGTGCGACGTCGCGCCCGTCGTCGAAGTGGATGTCGTCGCAGTCGGACAGGGCGTCTCGCACCGGTTGACTCACCAGGATCTCGCCACCGGTTGCCTGCGCCGCCACCCGCGCCGCCATCGCGACGTTGCGGCCGAACAGATCGTCGCCGCGGCGCACCGAGCGACCCATGTGGATGCCGATCCGCACCCGAATCTCCTCGTGCCTCTTGCGTTTTGCGTCCTTGCGTAGCGCGCGCTGCAAGTCGATGCCGCACCGCACCGCCTGGTCGGCGCGGGCGAAGGCGATCATGAAGCCGTCGCCCTGGCTCTTCACCACGTGCCCGGAGCGCCGCTGTACGAGGTCCGACACGAGCTTGTCATGCGCCGCAATGAGCTTGACCCAGGCGCGGTCGCCGATGCGTTCGTTGAGGGCGGTGGATTCCTCGATGTCGGAGAACAGGATCACCACCCGGCCGTCGGGCGTGACCCGCGCCAGGTCCGGACGCTCCACTTCCGCCCAGTCGGCGAGCTCTTCGATCGAACTGCGCACGACGGCGCCGAAGCCTTCTTTGCGCAGCAGGTTTGCGGTGTTCCACACCCGTTTGACGGCCTCGCGCCCACCCGACAGCAGCTGATTGCGGGTGTCGGTCTGGTGCCGCAACTCCTCGATCTCCTGGCGGCTGCGCACCAGCAGCCGCGCCAGCACGGCGAGTGCGACGGCTTCGACCGCGGCGACGCCGGCCAGCACGTAGGCCGTGACATGCAGCGCATCACCCACGCAAGCATCCTGCCAAGGCCGCATTGGCTTCAGGTTGTCGGGCCCAAATGCAATGTCTAGGGTTGAGCTCGGGCCGCCGCGGGTAGCGAATCTCAAGGGAGGTGCGCGTCTTGGCCGACGGTGATAGTTCTTCGAATCTGCTGGTGATCTTCGGTATTACCGGCGATCTGGCCCGCAAGATGACCTACCGCGCCCTGTACCGCCTCGAGGCGCGCAAGCTGCTCGACGTCCCGATCATCGGCGTGGCCAGTGACGACATCCCCCTCGAGAAGCTGGTCGACCGGGCCCGCGAGGCCGTCAAGGCCTCGGGCGAGGAGTTCGACGATGCCGTGTTCGACCGGCTCGCCGACCGGCTGTCGTATCTGCACGGCGACGTCACCGACGAAGAGCTCTACGGGCGGCTCGCCAAGGAGATCGGCGAGGACTCCCGGCCGCTGTACTACCTGGAGATGCCGCCGTCGTTGTTCGCGCCGATCGTGGAAAACCTCGCCAAGGCCGACCTGTTGGAGTGCGCGCGCGTCGCCGTGGAGAAGCCCTTCGGCCACGACCTGGCCTCGGCGCGCGACCTCAACACCCGGCTGCGCGCGGTACTCGACGAGGACCAGATCCTGCGGGTCGACCATTTCCTGGGCAAGCAACCCGTCGAAGAACTGCAGTACCTGCGGTTCGCCAACAACGGCCTGGCCAAGCTGTGGGACCGCGACAGCGTTTCCGAAATCCACATCACCATGGCCGAGGACTTCGGCATCGAGGACCGCGGCAAGTTCTACGACGCGGTCGGCGCGCTGCGTGACGTCGTGCAGAACCATCTGCTGCAGGTGCTCGCGCTGGTCGCGATGGAGCCCCCCGTCGGGCCCAGCGCGGATGACCTGAACGACAAGAAGGCCGAGGTGTTCCGGGCGATGCCTGCGCTGGATCCCGAGCGCTGCGTGCGAGGTCAGTACCGCGGCTACACCGACGTCGACGGGGTGGCCAAGGATTCCCAGACCGAGACCTACATCGCGCTGCGGACCGAGATCGACAACTGGCGCTGGGCCGGCGTGCCGATCTTCCTGCGCGCCGGCAAGGCACTGCCGGAGAAGGTCACCGAGGTCCGCATGTTCCTCCACCACGTTCCCGGGTTTTCGTTCCTGCCCAACCGTCGGCCGCCCGAACCCAATCAGATCGTGCTCCGCATCGACCCCGATCCCGGGATGCGGCTGCAGCTGTCCGCCCAAGTCGGCGACGCGTGGCACGACGTCCACCTGGACTCCTCGTTCGCCGAGGATCTCGGCGAGGCCGTGCGGCCCTACGAGCGGCTGCTGTACGCCGCGCTCACCGGGGACCGCCAGCTGTTCGCCCGGGAAGACGCCATCGAAGAGACGTGGCGGATCGTGCAGCCCGTGCTGGACAAGCCGGGCCGGATCCATCACTACGATCCGGGCTCCTGGGGACCCGACGCCGCGCAGTCGCTGCTGCACGGTCACCGCAGCTGGCAGGAGCCGTGGCTGCCCAAGCAGACGTCGTCACAGTAAGGAGAAAAGGAAGAGATGCAGCTCGGGATGATCGGCCTTGGCCGGATGGGTGCCAACATCGTCCGCCGCGTCGCCAAGGACGGACACGAATGCGTGGTCTACGACCACAACCCCGACGCGGTCAAGGCGATGGCGGGGGAGGAGCGGACCACCGGCGTGTCGTCGGTGAAAGAGCTCGCCGAAAAGCTGACCGCTCCCCGGGTCGTCTGGGTGATGGTGCCGGCCGGGACCATCACGACCGGGGTCATCGAGGAGCTGGCCAACACGCTGGAGTCCGGCGACATCGTCATCGATGGCGGCAACTCGTACTACCGCGACGACATCCGCCACGCAAAAACCCTGTCCGACAAGGGCATTCACCTACTCGACTGTGGCACCAGCGGCGGCGTGTGGGGCCGGGAACGCGGCTACTGCCTGATGATCGGCGGTGACGACGAGGCCTTCCTGCACGCGGAGCCGATCTTCGCCACCGTCGCACCGGGCGTGGACGCCGCGCCCCGCACACCGGGGCGCGACGGCGAGGTCGCCCGGTCGGAGCAGGGCTATCTGCACTGCGGTCCGTCCGGCGCCGGGCACTTCGTCAAGATGGTGCACAACGGCATCGAGTACGGCATGATGGCCTCGCTCGCCGAGGGGCTCAACATCCTGCGCAACGCCGACATCGGCAAGCACGTGCAGCAGGGTGACGCCGAAACGGCGCCGCTTTCGAATCCGGAGTTCTACCAATACGACTTCGACATCCCCGAGGTCGCCGAGGTGTGGCGGCGCGGCAGCGTCATCGGTTCCTGGCTGCTCGACCTGACCGCGATCGCGCTGCACGACTCGCCCGACCTCAAGGAGTTCTCCGGACGGGTGTCGGACTCGGGGGAGGGTCGCTGGACCGCCATCGCGGCGATCGACGAGGGCGTCCCGTCGCCGGTGCTGACGACCGCGCTCCAGTCCCGTTTCGCGTCGCGTTCACTCGACGACTTCGCCAACAAGGCGCTGTCGGCGATGCGCAAGCAGTTCGGCGGGCACGCCGAGAAGCCGGCGAACTAGACCGGTACCGCCACTGACTGTGGCGGCTGATTCAGTGGCGTTTGACGAACTTGACCACGGCGTCGCTGAACGCGTCGTTGTCGTCGCCGGCCGCGGTGTGCCCGGCTTTGGGCAGCTCCACGAACTCCGCGCGCGGAACGCTGGCCAGGAAGTGCCGAACTCCTTCGGGGCTGACGACGTCGGAGAGCTTTCCGCGGATCAACAGCACGGGAATCGACAGGTTCTTGGCGGCCTGTTCGAACTTCTCCGTGCGCAGTTCGGGATCGTCCCCGGGCTTGGTCATGAACGCCGGGTCCCAGTGCCAGTACCAGCGGCCGTCGCGCAGGCGCAGGTTCTTCTTCAGCCCCTCGGGGCTGCGCGGCTTGTCCCGGTACGGGAGATAAGCGGCCACCGCGTCGGCGGCCTCCTCCAGCGAGTCGAACCCGTCGAGGCCGCTGATCATGAAATCGCGGATGCGGGCGCTGCCGCCCTTCTCGAATCGGGGCACCACGTCGACGAGGACCAGTCGGGTCACCACCGCCGGCCCCGCCCGGTGGGCGGCGAGGATGCCGGTCAGCCCGCCCATGCTCGCGCCGATGATCATCACCGGCCGCCCGATCGCCTCGATCACCCGCAGGACGTCGGCCGTGAGGGTCTCGACGTCGTAGTCGGCGTTGGGCGCGCGGTCGCTGTCGCCGTGCCCGCGGCTGTCGAGCGCCACGACGTGCAGGCCCTCGTCGGCGAGGGTTTGGCCGGTGTTCTTCCAGGAATGGCGGTTCTGCCCGCCGCCGTGCAGCATCAGGACGCTGGGCCGGCCCGCGCCGTCGGTCCCGCGATTCCATTCGTCGGCGACCAGGGTGATCCCGCCTGCGCCGGAAAACTCGACCGTCTCGGGGCTGCTGGTGACGGTGCTCATGCGACCTGACGTTACATAGCGCGTATATGCACCTGTCGCCGGGTCGACGGCGCGGTGAGTTTCCGGCTCCGCCGGGGTCTATCCGGTGACAACACCACGAGTGAAACAAGGAGGCCGCGGCCAATGCCATCGATCACCCCGTCGTTGTGGTTCGACCACGACTTGGAGGAGGCGGCGAGGTTCTACACCTCGATCTTCCCCAACTCGCACATAGAGGGCTTCAACCTGACCACGGAGGCCGGCCCCGGCGAACCGGGCACCGTCCTGTCCGGCAGTTTCGTTCTCGACGGCACCCGCTTCATCGGCATCAACGGCGGCCCGCACTTCCGGTTCGACGAGGCGGTGTCCTTCACCATCCACTGCAAGGATCAGGACGAGGTCGACTACTACTGGGACCGGTTGACCGATGGCGGCGAGGAGTCGCAGTGCGGCTGGTGCAAAGACCGCTTCGGCCTGAGCTGGCAGATCATCCCGGACCGGCTCTACGAGTTGATCGGAGATCCCGATCGGGCCCGCGCCGCGGCGGCCACTCAGGCGATGTATGGCATGCGAAAGATCGTCATCGACGACCTGGACCGAGCCGCCGCCCAGGTATAGCGAAACTCCTTGCCGCATTGGCAATTTGACCGCTTGTGGCATGTGGTCGGTGCGTATTCGACCCGCACGCGTTAGGTTGGTCCCTGCGGACGCGCCGAGCAGGGAGTCAATATGGGTGAACCAGGCTGGATCGACGTGCCCAGCCCGGCTGGGAACCTGAAGGCACTCACCTGGGGGCCACGCGATGCCCCCATCGCCTTGTGCCTGCACGGCTTCCCGGACACCCCCTACGGATTTCGCAAGATCGCCCCGCCGCTCGTCGGGGCGGGCTGGCGGGTGGTGGCGCCCTTCATGCGCGGGTACGCGCCGTCGTCCATTCCCTCCGACGGCAGCCACCACGTCGGCGCGATGATGGACGACGCACTGCGGGCGCGCTCGGCGGCGGGCGGCACCGACCGTGACGTGGTGATCGGCCACGACTGGGGGGCGATCGCCACCACCGGTCTGGCCGCCATGCCCGACAGTCCGTTCACCAAGGCGGTGATCATGTCGGTGCCGCCCTCGGCGTCCTTCCGTCGCAAGGCCGGCGCCGCCGAGCGGGGTCGACTGGCCGCGCACCTGGCGCGTCAACTGCTGCGCAGCTGGTACATCATGTACTTCCAATTGCCCTGGCTGCCAGAGCATTCCGCGTCCTGGGTGCTGCCGCTGCTGTGGCGTCGGTGGTCGCCGGGGTACCGCGCCGACGAGGACCTGCGCCACGTCGACGCCGCGATCGGGACGCCGGAGAGCTGGCGGGCGGCGCTGGGCCCCTACCGCGACACGATCCGCAACACCCGGCCGCCCGCGCAGTATGCCGAGCTGAACGAGCTGTGGACCCAAGAGCCCGTGTGGCCGTGCCTGTACCTGCATGGCCGCGACGACGGCTGCATGACACCGGCTTTCGCCCGCTGGGCGGAGAAGGTGTTGCCGCCGGGCAGCGAGGTGGCCATCGTCGAACACGCGGGACACTTCCTGCAGCTCGAACAGCCCGACAAGGTCGCCGACCTGGTGCTCGGGTTCATCGGCTCGCCCGGCTGAATGCCCGCGCAGCGGATGGCCGCCGTCGATGCGCAGTTCTATTGGATGTCGGCCAAGATCCCCAGCGACGAGTTCTTGCTGTACGCCTTCGACGGCGAACCCGCGGACTACCTTGCCGCCGTCGAGCACCTCTGCGGCCGGGCGCGCGCCTGCCCGGCGCTGACGACGCGGGTGCGCGACGGAAACCCGCTGACCTACCCGAAGTGGGTGCCGGCGACCGTTACACCGGAGCGGGTGGTCCGCCACGACCTCGACGACCAGACCTGGGCCGGCTGCCTGGCGGCGGTCGTCGCGCTCGCCGACGACCAGCTCAACGTGCACCGCACACCCTGGCGGGTGCACGTCTTCACCCCGGTGCTGGGCATCCCCGGCGTGACCGGCCCGGGCAGCGTGACGGTCATGCAGGTCGCGCACGCGCTGGCCGACGGGGCGCGGGCGTCGGCGATGGCGGCCTGGCTGTTCGGTCGGCCCGCTCCCGTGCCCGCGGTCCGACGGCTGCGGAGCGGATTCTTGCCGTGGCGAGCGGCCCAGGCGGCCCGAGCCCACCGCGAGCTCCAGCGCGACACCCGTGCCGGGCTCCTGGCCCCCGGGCCCGGTCCTCGACCCCTGCTGCCGACGAACACGCGTCCCGGGGCGGCCCGCTCGGTGCGCACGCTGGTGCGACGTCGCGATCAGCTGCGCGGCCCCACGGTCACCGTGGGCGTGCTGAGCGCGGTGTCCACCGCGCTGTCCAGCCTGCTGGGCGATGTCGCCGATACGCTGGGCGCCGAGGTCCCCATGGCCAAACCCGGTGTACCGCATGCACACAACCACTTCGGCAACGTCGTCGTCGGGCTGTACCCGAAGCTGGGATCGGATGCCCGCGCCGAGCGGATCGCCGCGGAGCTGGCCAATGGCCGGCGTCGCTTCGCTCATCCGGCGACGCGTTACGCCGACCGGGCTTTCGCGGCCGTGCCCGCACCACTATTGCGTTGGGGCATAGCACAGTTCGACGCCGACGTCCGTCCGTCGCAGGTGTCCGGCAACACGGTGGTGTCCAGCGTTCACCGCGGACCGGCCGACCTGGCCTTCGGGGGCGCCCGGGTGGTCCTGACGGCCGGCTACCCGGCGCTGTCGCCGGTAATGGGGCTGACGCACGGCGTGCACGGCATCGGCGACACCATCGCGATCAGCGTGCATGCGGCGGAGTCGGCCGTTACCGACGTCGACGCCTACCTGCGGCTCCTGGACGCGGCGCTGTAGCTATTGCGCGTCGCCGGATCTGGCCGCTTCCTCCCGCGTCAGGCCCACGGCGGAGATCAGCTCCTCGTGCAGTTCGAACCACACCGTGTGGTAGGAGTCGATGAGCGGCCGGGTCAGCCAGGCCGTCTCGCCGGTGTGTGCTTTCCCCAGCGCCGCAGCGAGTTTCGCCGAGTAGGCGGCCAGCCGCGGCAGCTGGGCCGCGGCCGCATCGATGATCGGCAGCACCCGCGCGTGCACATCGTCGAGCCGGGCCAGCACTGCCGCGTCGTATTCCGCGTCGTCGTGCGCGTTGGGGCTACCACCCGGGCCGCCCTTGAGCTGCCAATCCGTGACCACCGCCTTGAAATCGGCGTTGACCGGGCGAAAGTCGGCGTAGGCGGCTGCGAGCGCGGAGTGGTCCGCGTGCCGGCGTTCCTCGTCGAGCAGCGATGCGAGCCTGTCCCGCCCGCTAGGGGTGATCCGCACCGTCGCGCCGTCGGCGAGCAGGCCCGCCGCGGTGAGCCGTTCGACGACCGCCGTCACTTGGGCGAGCTCGGCGTCCAATGTCGCGGCCAGGTCGGCGGGGCGCACCCGGCCTTTCAGCCGAACCGCCTGCAGCACGGCCAATTCGGTCATGAGGTGGTCCCGCTCGCCAGGCGCAGCGCGGTCAGCATGACGATCAGCGGGGTGGCGGAGACGACGTCGGTGTGCCCGTCGTTCATGGCCATCGCGACGGCGGCCGGCGTGGTGTCGCCCAGCCGCGGGTGGTCACCGGAGGTGTGGGCGCGCAGCGGGCTGAGTCGCCGCGCGATGTCGGCCAGCTCCCGCAGTTCGGGTGTGTCGCTTTCCGACCATGCGGACAGGCTCAGAATGCCCTCGCGCACTTCGCCTTCGGCGCCGTCGACGGTGATCAGCCTGCCGGCCAGCGACGCGGCGACACCCTGGCCGCAACCCACCACGGCCACCCGTCCGAGTTCGCGACTGACCACCGCGGCGTGGCTGGCGGCGCCGCCGACCTCGGTGACGATGCCCTGCGCGGCCAGCATCCCCGACACGTCCTCCGGCCTGGTGTGGTCGCGGACCAGGATCACCGGCTCGCCGCGTTCCGCGGCATCGAGTGCCTCGTCGACGTCGGTGTATGCCTTGCCCGACGCGACCCCCGGGCAGGCGGGTAACCCCTTGGCCAAGAGCCGTGCGGCGAAACGTATTTCGGGCTGCAGGGCGGGCTGCAGCAGCGTCCGCACGTGGGCGGGGGTCACCCGGCGCAGCGTCTCGGCGTCGTCGATGAGTCCCTCGTGGCGTAGCTGCAGCGCCAGTCGGACCGCGGCCTGCGCCGAGCGCTCCGCGTCCCGTGTCTGCAGCAGCCACAGCTTGCCCTGCTCGACGGTGAACTCGATCTCTTGGACGTCGGAGCCGAGTCGCTCCAACCTGCGCGCGGCGTCCATCAATTCGTCGTACACGGCCGGCTGCTCGTCGCGCAGGGCGGTGATCGGCTCGACGTCCACCGAACCCGAGACCACGTCATCGCCCTGCCCGCCGGGCAGCCATTCGCCGAAGGGCGCGTTGTCACCGGTGATGGGGCTGCGCGAAATAAGAACTCCCGCACCGGAGTTAGGGCCGCTGTTGCCGAACACCATCGCTTGGACGACGACCGCGGTGCCGCTGCGGTCGTCGGCGCCGGAGTGGGCGCGGTAGGCGACCGCGCGGGGCGAGTTCCACGAGGCGAACACCGCCTCGATGCCGGCGCGTAGCTGCGCGTAGGGATCGGCGGGCGCCGCTTGGTGTTCGTCTTGGTGTTCGTTAAGGCCGACGATGCGCCGGTACATGCTTTCGAACCGCCGGCGGGTGTCGTGGGCGAAGGCGGCGGCACCGGCGGCGGTCAGCGCGCGCTCGACGTCGTCGTTCATACCGAGGTCCAGGATCGTGTCCATCATGCCCGGCATCGATTGGGTGGCCCCCGACCGCACGCTGACCAGCAAGGGGCGTGGGCCCCGGCCGAACGTGCGTGAGGTCTGTGCCTCCAGCCAGCTCATCCGGTCGAGCACGTCGTCCCAGATCGAGTCCATCGCCGCCCGCGGATCGGCCAAATAGCGCAGGCCCACCTCGGTGGTGATGCAGAACGCGGGTGGCACCGGCAGACCGTGCCGGCGCATCATCTCGATGCCGTGGCCCTTGTTGCCCAGCAACTCCCGGGGGTGACTTGCTGTGCCGTCGAGTAACACCACGGATTGCGCGTCAGAAGCGGCCCCAGACGCGCCGTGGGGGGCGCCGCTGCCTCGTGCGATACGCGCCGTGGTGCACCCCCTTGTGATCTGCTGCTGATCGGCCAACGTCGGAACGCCCGCAATGTTCCCACACGAATCTGCGCAGTTAGCTGCGCGCCGCTCCTGTTATGCCCTCCGCCCCATGATCTAGGTTTGCAGGTATGACTCCCTACGACGTCGGGCTACTGATTCTGCGGCTGGTGTTGGGCGTGACGTTGGCCGCGCATGGTTACAACAAATTCTTCGGCGGCGGCCGCATCCCCGGCACCGCGCGCTGGTTCGAAAGCATCGGCATGAAGCCCGGCAAGTTTCACGCCACCGTGGCCGCCACCACCGAGATGGCCGCAGGGCTGGGCCTGGCCGCCGGCCTGCTCACACCGATCCCCGCGGCGGGATTCGTGTCGTTGATGCTGGTCGCGGCCTGGACCGTGCACCGGGCCAACGGCTTCTTCATCGTCAAGGAAGGCTGGGAGTACAACCTGGTCCTGGCGGTCAGCGCCGTCGCCGTCGCCACCCTGGGCGCCGGCAAGCTCAGCCTGGATTACGTGGTCTTCGGCCACAACTGGATGGACGGCTGGCACGGCCTGCTGATCTCGGTGGTGCTCGGCCTCGCCGGCGCGATCGGCCAGCTGGTGATCTTCTACCGCCCGCCCGCTAAGCAGGCCGGTTAGCTACGGGTCGTCTCCGGGCGACGCTGAGCACGGCGCACACCACCAGCACGCCAGTGGACACGGCTTCGGCGACCAACGCCGAGGTGTTCAGCACTTCTCGGTCCGGGACCAGCGATATGCCCAGTTCTTGCTTGGCATCGCCGGCCAGTACCGGGGGATACACCAAATACAAGACAGCGCTGCCGAATGCGACGACCGCGCATCCGCACGCGACGAGTCCGAGCACCCGCACCCTGCTCGCGCCAAGCAGCGCGCCGCCGGCGGCGATCGAGGCGATCAGCAGGACCCAGCCCGGCGTTCCGTTGATCAGGCCGCTGAACAGACCGCCATAGTGTTCGCCATACTCGCCGATGTAGATGCCCAGACCGTCCCAGCGAACGGGCAAGCCCAACGGGCTCACATCGACCCATGGCAGAAGCGTCAATGCTGCGGACGCTGTGGCAGCTACGACGCCCACTACATCGATTGCCCTGGCGCGCACCCGGTTTCCTTTCGTCCGTTCGTCAGCCGACGCCCGTCATGAGTTGGGCATGATCTCAACAGGATTTGCGCCGAAAGGCTCGATGACAATGCCCACGTCCTTCATCAGCTCGATCGAGCGAGTAGTTTCGAGGACTCGCTGTACGTCACCCTCGAGAATCATGTAGGCCGCGCGATTCATTTTTTCGTAGAAGGCGATGAGCGACTCCTTGCTGCGGAAGACCGGAAAGAACTGCATTTCGCCGCGTCCGAGGAGAAACAGCTTTTGGTTGCCGTCCTTTGTGTTGCCAAAAGGGGTGGAGTAGTAGACCTTGGCCTCACCGGCAGCTTGCGCGGGGTGAGTGTTCTTCCTGAACAGGCCCACGGCGTCTCCTTCACGGCGGTGCTGCCGGTCTGCCGGCCAGTGCGACATTACCTCCAAACTTATGGTCAGCGGCTGACCGCTTGGCGCAAGAGATTTGGCCCGGCTAGGTGACCGCGGCGGTCTCGGCTTCGCGGACTTCCATCGCGGCGCGCTCGCCGGAGCGGATCGCGCCGTCGATCCACCCGCACATGACGGCCGAGCTCTCCGTCCCGGCCCAGTGGACGCGACCACACGGCTCGCGCAGGGTGTAGCCGAATTCGGTCAGCACGCCGGTGGGGGCGTGGCCGATCATCCCGCCGCCGGAATAGCGCTCGGTCGTCCAGTTCTGTTCGTGGTACTCCCGCGGCGTTCGGGCCTTCTCGCCGAACCGGTCGACCAACTCGCCGACGAGCGTCGCCTTACGCTCGGCTTCGTTGAGCTTCGTCAACCGACGCGCCGCGGGCCCTTCGGTGATGACGCACATGACGCCGGGGTCGCCGGTGTCGGTGCAGGCGTCGATGGTCAGGGTGGCCGGTGATCCCGGTGCGGCGGACTGACCCGACAGCCCGTCGGCGCGCCAGAACGGCTCGTCGTAGACGATCGACGTCTTGATGACCGCGCCGCTGGGCATGCGCTGGTGCAGCATCGCCCGATCCACCGGCAGCATCGGCTCGTAGACGATCGAGGAGGCGATCGCCAGCGGAATGGCCACGATGACCCGCCGTGTGCGCACCGTCAGGTCGGCCGCGCTGACCGTGACGCCGTCGGCGTCCTGCGCAATCTGCCGCACCGGCTGCGAAAGGTGCAGAGAGTCGCCCAGTTCGGCCCCGATGCGACCGTAGATGGCGCCCATGCCGCCGACCGGGCGGGCGTCCTGGGCGCCGCCTTTGCCGGAGATGACGAAGGTGGGGCCGCCGCCGGAGCCCATCTGCGCGAGGCACCACAGCAGCGACGTCTCCGATCCCGCCGAGGTGTAGGTGCCGGCCAGCGCCATGTCCAGCATCTCGCGGGCCGCCTTGGACATCGTGTTCTGCTCGATCCATTCCCCCACACTGATGCGATCCCACTCGTCGGCCTGCTTGGCGTCCCAAGGTGCCTCGCGCGGAAGGGATTTGGCCATGTTTTCGATCGACATCAGGCCCACACCGAGGTTGGCGACCGCCCACGGGCTCATCGTCCACGGAATGGTGCCCCCGTAGCGGTGCTTCTTGCCGTCGACGATCATCATGGCGTCGCCGTCGTGGTGCTGTTTGTACTCGGACACCCCGAACTCGTCCATCAGCGCGTAGATGCGGTCCTGTCCCGGCCCTATCCACGCGCCGCCGCGATCGATCCATGTGCCGTCGGGCAGGTACTCGGTGAAGGTGCGGCCGCCGACCCTCTCACGCGCCTCCAGCAAGGCCACCGAATGGCCCGACTGTTTCAACCGCAGGGCGGCCGTCAATCCCGCGAATCCCGCTCCGACCACGCAATAATCGACCTCTGACATGGCTGGCTCCTCAACCTAGGCACCGCCTCAGCAGCAAACTACACCTTGCCCGGCGCGGGTGTCGGTGGGTTAACGGAGATTTCCGGACGCGTTCTCGCCACCCATAAGGTTCGGGTTTGTGTTGATGCATACGGTGCGGACGCGGCGCAGCTCCGACGACTTCCCGCGCGCCCAACACCTGGCGGCGAAGATCGCCGCCGTCGCCGTCGACCCGGTCGCCGTCGAGCCCGAGACCGCGGAGATGGTGGCGAATCGGATCATCGACAACGCGGCGGTCAGTGCGGCCGCCGTGCTGCGCCGGCCGGTCACCGTGGCGCGGCAGCAGGCGCTGGCCCATCCCGCGTCCCGGGGGGCCAGGGTTTTCGGCGTCGACGGAGCCTACTCGGCCGAGTGGGCCGCCTGGGCCAACGGCGTCGCGGTGCGCGAACTCGACTTCCACGACACGTTTTTGGCCGCCGAGTACTCCCACCCCGGCGACAACATCCCCCCGCTGGTCGCGGTCGCCCAGCAGCTGCGGCTGGGAGGCGCCGACCTGATCCGCGGCCTGGCCACCGCCTACGAAATCCAGATCGACCTGTCGCGCGGAATCTGCTTGCATGAGCACAAGATTGACCACGTCGCACATCTGGGCCCGTCCGTGGCCGCCGGAATCGGAACCATGCTGCGGCTGGACACCGAGACGATCTATCAGGCGGTCGGGCAGGCGCTGCACCTCACCACCAGCACCCGCCAATCCCGCAAGGGCCTGATCTCCAGCTGGAAGGCGTTCGCCCCCGCGCACGCGGGCAAGGTCGCCATCGAGGCCGTGGACCGCGCGATGCGCGGTGAGGGATCGCCGGCGCCCATCTGGGAAGGGGAGGACGGGGTGATCGCCTGGCTGCTGGGCGGACCCGAGCGCGAATACCGTGTGCCGCTGCCCGCTCCCGGCGAGCCCAAGCGCGCCATCCTGGACAGCTACACCAAGGAGCACTCGGCGGAGTATCAGAGCCAGGCGCCGATCGACCTGGCGCGACGGCTGCGGGCACGCGTCGGTGACCTCGACGAGGTGGCCACGATAGTGCTGCACACCAGCCACCACACCCACGTCGTGATCGGAACGGGCTCGGGGGATCCGCAGAAGTTCGACCCCGACGCGTCACGGGAAACGCTCGACCACTCGCTGCCGTACATCTTCGCCGTCGCGCTACAGGACGGCAGCTGGCACCACGAACGCTCCTACGCTGCGGAGCGGGCCCACCGGCCCGACACCATCCGACTGTGGCGCAAGGTCTCCACCGTCGAGGACCCGGAGTGGACCCGCCGCTATCACGCGGCGGACCCGGCCGCGAGGGCGTTCGGGGCGCGCGCCGAGGTCACCCTGAAGAGCGGTGAAGTGATCGTCGACGAGCTGGCCGTGGCGGACGCCCACCCGTTGGGCGCGCGGCCGTTCCGGCGCCCGCAGTACGTGCAGAAGTTCACCGAGCTCGCCGGCGACGTGGTGGAACCGGCTGAGCGGCAACGGTTTCTCTCCACCGTCGATGCGCTGGCCGATCTCCGAGCCGGCGACCTGGACGCGCTCAACGTGCGGGTCGATCCGCGGGCGCTCGAACGGGCGCCGGTGATCGGCCCGGGAATCTTCGGTGAGTGAAATCGGTTGTGCACTCACGGCTTTGAGTGTGCAACCAGGGCGGGAATTGTGCGGATTTCTCGCCCTCAGCGCACAATGAAGCCCTGGGCTGCATAGCCCGGCCCGCCGTATTGCCACACCAGGTCGTGGGCGCCGGTCATCGTGGGGTTGCACCACATCGTCCTGTTGTTGGCGTCCTGGGCGGTCGCGTGCAGCACCGTGCACGCGTCGCCCGGCGCGGGCGCGTCGGCCCGGGCGACCGGTGAGACGGCGGCGAAGCCGGCCAGCACCGCCGCCGAGCCGAGGATTCGAAGTCTGCTCATGGTGGCGTCTCCTCATGCCATGCCGACCCGCCTCCACGCTATCCGGCGCCCGAGTAGCAGGCAAAGGTTCATTGCGCGGCTTGGGTCCCGCCCGCCCAGAGCGCGTTCTAATCTGACCACCATGGGATTTCTCAAGCCCGAGCTGCCGCAGCTCGACATGGCCGAGTGGAACACGGGCACCCGAAGCGAAAAGATCCGGCCGATGGCCAAGCACTGGGCCGAGGTGGGCTTCGGCACGCCGGTCGCGCTGCACCTGTTCTACGTCCTCAAGATCCTGCTCTACATCCTCGGCGCCTGGTTGTTCGCCTCGGCGACCAGAGGGTTCGGCGGCTTCACCAACGTCGCCTCATGGTGGTCGGAGCCCATCGCCTTCGAGAAGGTCGTGCTCTACACGATGCTGTTCGAGGTGATCGGTCTGGGTTGCGGCTTCGGGCCGCTGAACAACCGGTTCTTCCCGCCCATGGGCTCGATCCTGTACTGGATGCGGTTCGGCACCATCCGCCTGCCACCGTGGCCCGACCGGGTCCCGCTGACCAGGGGAACCAAGCGCAAGCCGATCGATGTCGCGTTGTACGCGCTGTTCCTGCTGGTGACGCTCAGCGCGCTGTTCGCCGATGGCACCGGGCCGATACCCGAGCTGGGCACGACGGTCGGGCTGCTGCCGACCTGGAAGGTCGTGCTGATCCTGCTGCTGCTCGGCGTGCTGGGGCTGCGCGACAAAGTCATTTTCCTGGCCGCCCGCGGTGAGGTCTACGCGACCATGGCGGTGACCTTCCTGTTCGGGGGCGTCGACATGATCGTCGCGTCCAAGGTGGTGTTCCTGGTCATCTGGATGGGCGCCGCGACGTCGAAGCTCAACAAGCACTTCCCGTTCGTGATCTCCACGATGATGTCCAACAACCCGTTGGTGCGGCCCCGATGGCTGAAGCGGCAGTTCTTCGAGAAATTTCCCGACGATCTGCGGCCCGGGCGGCTGTCGCGATGGCTGGCGCACCTGAGCACCGCCATCGAGATGCTGGTGCCGCTGCCGTTGTTCTTCTGCCACAGCGGCTGGCCCATCACGGTGGCCGCCATCGTGATGGTCTGCTTCCACCTGGGAATCCTGCTCTCGATCCCGATGGGCGTGCCGCTGGAGTGGAACGTCTTCATGATCTACGGCGTGCTCGCGCTGTTCGTCGCGCACGCCCGCCTAGGCCTGCGCGACCTGAGACACCCCGTGGCGGTGGCGATACTGTTCGTCGTCATCGCGGGAATCGTGGTGCTGGGCAACCTGTTTCCCCGCAAGATCTCGTTCCTGCCGGGAATGCGGTATTACGCCGGGAACTGGGACACCACGCTGTGGTGCATCAAGCCGTCGGGCAACGACAAGATCACCCGGGGCATCGTGGCGATCGCGAGCATGCCGCAGGCCCAGCTGGAGCGGTTCTACGGCAGCCCGGAGGCCGCCCAGATCCCGCTCTACATGGGATATGCGTTCCGCGGGTTCAACACTCACGGCCGCGCGTTGTTCACCCTGGCGCACCGCGCGATGGCGGGCCAGAACGAGGACGACTACATCCTCATCGACGGCGAGCGCATCTGCAGCACCGCCATCGGCTGGAATTTCGGGGACGGCCACATGCACAACGAGCAGTTGATCGCCGCGCTGCAGGAACGCTGCCACTTCGAGCCGGGCGAGGTGCGAGTGGTCCTGCTCGACGCCCAGCCCATCCACAAGCAGACCCAGGCCTACCGGCTGGTTGACGCGGCGACTGGTGAGTTCGAGCGCGGCATCGTCCGGGTCGCGGACATGGTGACGCGGCAGCCGTGGGCCGACGACGTTCCCGTGCAGGTGCTTTCGGAATAGGGGTTGCGCCGAGCGTAACGCCACTGCGAAAAATCGGGCCGGATATCGCAGTGGCGTTACGCTCGCGGACCAGATGGGGTGAGGACCCTAGGCCCCGGCCCGGACCTCCTGCGCCGCGGCAACCATGTTCTTCAGCGACGCCGTCACCTCGTCGGGGTTGCGGGTCTTCAGCCCGCAGTCGGGATTGACCCACAGCCGTTCCGCCGGCACTGCGCGCAGGGCCGCGCGCAACGATTCCGCCATCTCCTGCGTGCTCGGCACCCGCGGCGAGTGGATGTCGTAGACGCCCGGGCCGACGCTGTTGGAGAAGCCGGCCGCGTTCAGGTCGTCCAGCACCTCCATGTGCGAGCGTGCCGCCTCGATGGACGTCACGTCAGCGTCCAGGTCGGCGATGGCCCCGATCACCTCACCGAACTCGGAATAGCACAGGTGGGTGTGGATCTGCGTGGAGTCCGCGACCCCGGAGGTGGCCAACCGGAAAGACCCTACGGCCCAACGCAAATACTCCTCCTGCTGGGCGCGGCGCAGCGGCAGCAACTCCCGCAGCGCCGGCTCGTCGACCTGGATCACCGCGATGCCGGCGGATTGCAGGTCCACCGTCTCGTCACGGATGGCCAGCGCCACCTGGTTGGCGGTGTCGGCCAGCGGCTGGTCGTCGCGGACGAACGACCACGCCAGGATCGTGACCGGGCCGGTCAGCATGCCCTTCACCGGTTTGTCGGTCAGCGACTGGGCGTAGGTGATCCACTCGACGGTCATCGGGTGGGTGCGGATGACGTCGCCGTACAGGATCGGTGGGCGCACGCAGCGGCTGCCGTACGACTGCACCCAGCCGTTCTGCGTCGCGAAGAAGCCCTCCAGCTGTTCGGCGAAGTACTGCACCATGTCGTTGCGCTCCGGCTCACCGTGCACGAGCACGTCGAGCCCGAGCTCCTCCTGCAGCTTGACGACGTCGGCGATCTCCTTGCGCATCCGTTTCTCGTACTCCGCCTGGTCGATCTCGCCGGCCCGCAGCGCGGCGCGCGCCTTGCGGATCACGGCGGTCTGTGGGTAGGAGCCGATGGTCGTCGTCGGCAGCGGCGGCAGATGTAGCCGCTCATCCTGGCTGGCGCGGCGCGCTGCCGCCTCACCCCGGTGGGTGCCCGACGCGACGATCGCGTCGATGCGGGCGCGTACCCGATCGTTGTGCAGCCGCGGATCGCTCCGACGCGAGGCCGCCGCGGCAGTGGACGCCGCGATCTCGTCGGCGACGACGTCGCGTCCTCCAAGGTCGCTGCGCAGTGCGCGCGCGAGCGTCACCACCTCGGCGACCTTCTCCTGCCCGAAGGCCAGCCAGCTGCGCAACGCGTCGTCGAGTCCGGTTTCGGGCTCCAGCGAGTAGGGGACGTGCATCGTCGAGCATGAGGTCGAAACCGCCACCGCGGCAGCCGAACCCAGCAAGTGGGACAGCTTGCCGAGCGCCGCCTCCAGATCGGTGCGCCAGATGTTGCGTCCGTCGACGACACCGGCCACCAGGGTCTTGCCGGACAATTCGGGTATGCCCGCCACCCCCGTGCCGGTGCCGTAAACCAGGTCGACGCCGATCGCCTCGACCGGGGTGCGGGCCAGCCCGGCCAGGGCGGCGCCGGGGTCACCGAAGTAGGTCGCGACAAAGATTGCGGGCCGGTTCGCGACGTTGCCCAGCGCGTTGTACGTGGCCTCGGCCAGCGCGGGAGCATCGGGGGAGATGTCGGTGACCAGCGCCGGCTCGTCGAACTGCACCCACCGCGCGCCGTTGTCGGCGAGCAGGGACAACAGTTCCGCATAGATTCCCACCAGCTCCTCGAGCCGCTCGATGGGGGCGGCCGAGCCTTTGACGCCCTTGCTCAACAGCAGGAACGTGATCGGTCCGATCACCACCGGACGGGCCGGAATCCCTTGACTGAGCGCCTCTTTCAGCTCGGACAGCACCTTGTCCGGGTTCAGCGAAAAGGTGGTCGCGGGCTCGATCTCGGGCACCAGGTAGTGGTAATTGGTGTCGAACCACTTGGTCATCTCCAGGGGCGCGACGTCGGAGTTGCCGCGCGCGGCGGCGAAGTACCGGTCCAGGTCGTCGGACACCCGTGCGGCACGGGCGGGCAGCGCCCCCAGCATCACGGCCGTGTCCAGCATCTGGTCGTAGTAGGAAAAGGTGTTCACCGGAACCGAGTCCAGGCCGGCATCGGCCAAACCTTTCCACATGTCGCGGCGCAAGGTGGCGGCGACGTTTTCGAGTTCGGCCCGGCTGGTTCGTCCGGCCCAGTAGCCCTCGGTGGCGCGCTTGAGTTCGCGCTTCGGCCCGATGCGCGGAGAGCCGATGACGGTGGCGGTGAATGGTTGAACGGTCACGATGTGGTCCTATCGATCAGCGGGGTGGTCACCGCCAGAGGACGCGCAGCCGATCCGCCGCGGTGCACCTTCCGCACACCGCAACGCCTTCAGCCGAACGCCCATTCCACGAGGCGGTGAGCCGCCGGACGCGGCGCGCCCGGCACGGCTGGCAGGTCTTCGGACTCGCAGGCGCACACCTGTCGGTGTTCCTACTGGCCGTCGCTTCCCAGTCTTGCTGAGACCAGTGCTTGGTGACGGCGGTCGTTCCTGCATACCGCTGCGGGACAGTCCCGGACTCACACCGGGTTCCCTCTCGCGAAGCGTTACTAACGTGCTCCGCTCGATGCCGTCGCCTCGCGGCGACGGCAGACCAGCTGCGCAGCGGAGTTTACAGCGTCGACTATCAGAGCGAGGCCCTGGCGCTCAACGCGTCTCGAGGTGAGCTGTGACTGATCGTCTGTTAACGTGCCCGTTAGTTATCGGCCGGGGCCGTCCGAACTGCTACACGTGCTGTCGCCACTGTCGCCACCGGCGGCAGTCCGCCGCGGTCGCGCGGGGCTTTCCAGAGAAGGGGAATCCCAACATGAAGGCGAAATTATTGGTGGCCATGTTCGGCGCGGCAGCGGCGATCTTGGCGGCCGGTGTTATGTGGACCGCGCCATCGGTCTCGGCTGACTCCGACTTCTGCAATTCGCTCCCGGCCAAGGACGCTCGCGATTGCAACTGCGGCTTCAACTTCGCCCCCGGCAGTCCGGAGCTTCAGCAGTGCCTGTCGGGGAACGCGGTTGCGCCCCGTCCCGCGCAACCTTAGGCGCCGGGCATCGACTGAGTGCGCGCGCCTCGGTTGTCACGTCGGCGTCGCGCGCGCTGGACCCAGCTCGAAAGGCCCCACGCCCGGAGCGGCGTTCACCGGTCAGCCAGCGCTTCGGCGATCGGCGTCTCGCCGTTGTTGAAGTCGATCGTTCGGCCGACGGTCGAGTCGTCCGCGAGCGCGGCGGCCACCACCAGCGCGACATCGGCCCGCGACACCTCCCCCTTGCCCTGCCCCAGCGCGATGCGGCCGGTGGCCGGTTCGAGCGTGAGCCGCCCCGGCCCCAGGACGGTCCACTGAAGATTGCTGGCCCGTAGCTGGGCATCCGCGGCCGCCTTGGCCTCCGCGTAGTGGTAGAACGAATTCTCCTGCGGTACACCGTGGTCCGGCCCCGCGCCGAAGTAGGAGACCATGACGAATCGCTTGACGCCCGCCCTCGCGGCGGCATCGATCACCCGAATCGCGGCGTCGCGATCGACGGCGTAGGTGCGCGCCGGATTGCCGCCGCCCGCTCCCGCCGAGAAGACCACCGCGTCGTGCCCGGCCAGCAGGCCGGCCAGGGCGTCGGTGTCGAGCCGCTCGATGTCCGCCACCACGGGCTCGGCACCGGTGGCCGCGACGTCGTCGGCGTGGTCGGGGTTGCGGAAGACCGAACTCACCTCGTCGCCGCGGTCGGTCAGGATGCGGGCCAGCTGCAGCGCGACCTTGCCGTGGCCGCCGATCACGACGATTCGTGCCATGCCCCCGACGTTAGCGCTTGTGCCGCTCACAGGCCTTCCGGGTGGTGCGCCGCGGTGCCCAAATTGCGGGTTCGCCGGCTGACAACGACGCAGTGAACTGCTGGCCGTGCTCGGCCGTACTTGCAGAGGAGCGGTTTGTCGAACGAGAGAGGAACGATGGCAGGGGTAGCTTCCGATGGCGACGGATCGACCACCTTTCGCACCCGGTCACCGGAGCACGCGATCCATCTTTGTGAATCGGCGTTCCATCCCCACAAACTTCGCCTGCTCGGTCCGTCGAAGGGTTTCGGCTTCACCCAACGACTCGTGCAGGCCGGATCGATCACGCTGGCCGACCTCACCTACGACACCGACGTGTCGCTCGCTTTCGCGGAGGGCCGCGACAGCTACTACATACACATTCCGATTCAGGGTTGGCTCGAGTCGCACCAACTTGGGCAGGAGCTGGTGTCATCTCCGATGACCGCGTCGGTATACCGCCCCAATGCCGACATGGCGGTGACCCGATGGCCCGGCGGCAGTCGTCATCTGGGGGTCAATATTGATCGACTGGTTGTCGACACTGCGCTTGAGACTCTCCTGGGCCGCCGGATCGAGGACGCCGTCGCGTTCGACCCGACCTTGCCGCTCACTGACGGCCCCATCCGGAGCTGGCTGAGTCAGCTTTTCTGGATCAACCGCGAATTGGCGCGCGTGGACAACCCGCTGCGGCACTGGGCCGTTCTGGACCGACTGGCGGAGAGCCTTGTCTACGGTCTCCTCCTGGTGGCAAACCATCCCCACCGCGACGAGTTGGACTCCGCGGTGCGGCCCGCCAGACCAGCAGCTGTGCGCGAAGCGATGGACATCATCGAAAGAGCACCGCAGTCGGCGTTGTCGACCGCGACGTTGGCGCGGCAATGCAACGTCAGCGTGCGGGCACTGCAGGAAGCCTTCCGGCGGCACCTCGGGATGTCGCCGATGGTTTACCTCCGTGTGGTCAGGCTCCGCCGTGCGCATGCCGATCTGCGTTCGGCGCATTCCTCGCAAACCACCGTCGCGGCCATCGCCGAGCGTTGGGGGCTCGGCCACCTCGGTCGGTTCGCCGCGGCCTACCGAGCCCAGTTCGGCGAGACGCCGGCCCAGACCCTTCGTGCTCGCGCCGACTAACGCGCTCTAGCCGGAAAACGTGGAGCGATAGCCGCGCAGCGCACCCGTCCCCGCCGGACGTAGCCAGCGCTCACACCGGTGGTGTAGCCATGAAACATGGCTCAAATCAAGCGGTTTCGACGAGCGTCGATAAGTCGTCTTGCCGGTGCGAGGAGATGAAAACGAAATGACATCAGCGTCAGATGAAAGAGGCTTTCTTGCAGCGGTATTCGCGGACCGCGTGCACCGCAATCAGAGGCGACTTGCCGCCCGGCTGAAGCCGCAATACGACTTCATCGTGTGTGGCTCGGGCTCATCCGGCTCCGTGGTGGCCCGCCGGCTGGCGGAAAACCCCGACGTCAGCGTGCTGGTCCTAGAGGCCGGTGGCTGCGACGACGGGCCAGAAATCAGGCAACCCGAGATGTGGCTTTCGAATCTGGGAAGTGAGCGCGACTGGAACTTCACCGCCGAACCGAATTGCCACTTGAACGGGCGGGCCATCCCGTACTCGATGGGCAAGGTCTTGGGTGGCGGTTCGAGCATCAATGTCATGGTGTGGGCACGTGGCCACAGAAACGACTGGAACTACTTCGCCTCTGAGGCCAAGGACCCGCAATGGAACTATCAATCGGTGCTGTCCATCTATCGGGCGATCGAGGATTGGCACGGTGTTCCCGATCCAGAACGCCGAGGCACGGGTGGGCCGGTATACGTCGAACCCGCAACAGAGGCCAGCCCGCTCGCGCATGCAGGACTCGCAGCCGCAACCTCCCTCGGCATTCCGACCTTCACAAGTCAGAACGGTGATCTGATGGAAGGAGAAGGCGGCGCGTCGATCGTTGATCTGCGTATCCGGAACGGGTTGCGGCAGTCAGTCTTTCGCACCTACCTGTTCCCGGTGATGGACCGGCCGAATGTGACGGTTCTGACGAGCGCGTTGGTTACTCAAGTGGCGCTCGACGGCGGGCGCGCCACCGGCGTCGAGTTCCTACTCGACGGCAAGTTGCACCGGATCGAAGCGAAATCCGAGGTGGTTCTCTCGCTCGGAGCGATTCACACGCCCAAGGTTCTCATGCAATCCGGAATCGGCGACCAGAATGAACTGCAAACGCACGGTATTCGGGTCGTACAGCATTTGCCAGGCGTCGGCCGAAACCTCCAGGACCACCCGGGCTTCTCATGCGTCTGGGAGTACCGGGACCCGCTACCCTGGCGCAACAGCGGTGGTGAAATGACCGTCTTCGCCCGAAGCGACTCGGGTTTACGGACTCCGGACCTCCAGGCTTATCAACTCGAGTTTCCGTTCTCGAGCGAGAAGAACGCCGAGAGATTCGGCTTACCGGAGTCAGGCTGGAGCATGTATGGCGCAGTGGTGCGCCCGAAAAGCCGCGGACAGATTCGTCTGACTGGGCCGAACCCGGACGACCCGGTGCGAATCCACGCCAATCTCCTGTCGCACCCCGACGACCTCAGTGCCGCACTCGCGTGTCTTGAACTGTGTCGCGAACTGGGCAATTCGGGGCCTCTTCGTAGATTTAGCAAGCGCGAAGTCATGCCGGGGAGCCTGAACAAAGCGGACCTCGTGCGCTTTATCCGCAACGAGGCCACGACTTACCACCACCAGACATGCACGGCCAAGATGGGCCGGGACAGCATGTCAGTGGTCGATGGCTCCTTGAAAGTGTATGGCGTCGAAGGCCTTCGGATTGCCGATGCCTCCATCATGCCTCGGGTCACCACCGGGAACACGATGGCTCCCTGTGTCATCATCGGCGAGCGCGCCGGGCAGATTCTGCGACACCACCATGCTCTGTGAGTCGACTGGAGGGAAGTGAGGTATGAGTTCCACAACTATGGTGGACCTGACCGGTAGCTTCGCCACAGGGATGCACGAGGTACTCGCCGAGGCGGCGCGACGGGGACCGTTGGCTACCGACGAGATCACGGGCGCGACGGTGGTGTTGCGTCAATGCGACGTTGAAACAATGGCCCGCGACGAGCGGCTGAAGGGCATCGGGCTGGCCCTGTTCGACGTCATGGGTATCAGCGACGGCCCACTGCGCGACTGGTACAGCAGGCTGATGTTCACCACCGAGGGTGACTCCCATCGCCGCCTTCGGTCGCTGGTGTCCCGTGCCTTCACGCCGCGCTCCGTCGAGGGGCTGAGGTCGACCGCAGCGGGCATGGCCGCTGCCGCCATCGCTTCTGCAACGCTGGACGGGGGAGATCTGGTGGCGTCCTGCGCGGGGCTGGCAACCCGGTTGATCTGCCGCCTCCTCGGAGTCCCGGACGGCGATGTCGGCGCATTCACGCGATGGGCGGATGCCCTGAGCCCGGTTTTCTACGTGATGACACCCGACCAGATCGCGGGGGCGACGCGAGCGATCGTCGAGTTGCAGCGCTATATCGAGGCGCTGGCGCAGCGTCGAACCGAAGATCCCCGTCCCGATCTCATCACCGCCTTGCTGACCGCAGCGGCCGACGGTGACAGGCTCAGCCGCGACGAGACCGTGGCGATGATCGCGAATCTTCTTGTCGCCGGCCACGACACGACGGGCAGTCAGATACCGTGCAGCCTGCTGGTGGCGTTGCAGCACCGCGACCGCCTTGCCGGGGTAGCGGGCGACGACGTGCGGCTTGCCAGCGCGGTCGCCGAGACCATGCGCCTCGAGCCCAGCATCCCCCTCATTCCGCGCACCGCCCTCGAGCCGATTGACCTGCACGGCACGACCATCCCGGCGGGATCGATTGTTCTGCTGTGCATCGCCTCGGCGTGCCGTGACGCCGCGGCGTGGCCGTCGCCGGACCGCTTCGATCCCGAGCGGTTCATGCGTGCGGGCACGCCCCGGCTGATGAACTTCGGCGCCGGTGCGCACTACTGCCTGGGTACCTCGCTCGCGAAAGTCGTCGTGGAGGAGTGCGTACGGGCCCTGCTCGCCGCACGGCCCGCCCTGCACTTGGGGCAGGACCCCGCCGACATTGCGTGGCGTCGCATCCTCGGCCGCAGCCCGAAACGCCTACTCATCGGTGTCGACGCGAGCTAGCCCCGCTAGAGCTTCACCCGCCCCATGATCAGATCGATGATCGGCTTCCCGGGCGGGTACGCGCCCGTGAGCGAGGCCATGGTGTGCCCGTAGTCCACCAGCAGCGTGATCCCGCTGATGCCGAAGGCGGCGGCGCTGTTGAGGAACGCCATGACGTCACCCATTTGCTCGGGGGTGTGCACCTTCGATCCGGTCTCGTCGCGGTAGTCCTGCGCGAAGGTCAGCCAGAGGTCGGCGTTGGCCTGGGCCAGGGGGGTGTCGGTGGGACCCGGGCAGATCGCGTTGATCCGGATGCCCTTCTTGAGCAGCGGGTAGCCCTGGGTCGCGACGTAGGCGTTGACCACCTTCTTGGAAAAGCCGTAGTGGATGATGCCTTCTGATTCGTGCGCCTTGACCCACTCTTGGGCCGACGCGAAGTCCGGCGTGGCGAGGAACTCCGTCAGCAGCTCCAGGTCGTTCTCCCAACCCATCCCGGCGACCGAGGAGATGAAGCAGATCGCCGAGCCCGGGGGAAGCTGGTTCTTCTCGAGCAGGCGGTCGATCAGGTGGCGGTGACCGATGAAGTTGATCGCCATCAGGTCGGTGGTCCCGTCCGCGATGCCGGCGGCCGAGAAGACGGCGTGGATCGGACCGTCGAGCTGCTCGAGCGCAGAGTCGATCGATGCGGGGTCGCGCAGGTCCACCTGGATGGCCTGGGCGACGTCGTAGTTCACCGGCGCGTAGTCCATCACGATCACTTCGGCGCCGAGCTCGGCTGCCGACTTGGCCGCCGCCGCGCCCATGCCGGTGGCGCCGCCGACGACGAGAGCCCGCTTTCCGTCGTAGCGCAGCCGATCGACAACAGTCATGGAAATCCCCTTCTCGCTCACTGCCAACGCGGTTCTAATCGCCCAACTGTATGGGTAACAGTTTTTTGGTTCAATACCTATTTGGCGCGAACCGCGACGCCACGCAAGACCGTGTCGCGGACGTGCACCAGCGCGGCGCGTTTGCCGACCTCGGCCAGGATGTTCTCCGGTATCCACTGCAAGGCGATGACGCATCGGGCCAGCATCGCGGTGGACGCAGCGTCGATGGTGATCTCTCCCGAGCGGATGCCTTCGGAAAGAAGCGTTTTCATCTGCCGGAGCCGCGTGGCGTACAACCAGCCGGGGTTCGGAGTGTCCGGCGGCGATTGGCGCATCCAGGCGAGCTGAATCCGGAACTCGTCCGAAAACCGATCGAGTGCATTGACGTTGACCCAGCTCAGCGCGTCCAGTTTCTCGATGGGCGTCGCATCCGAGCGCAGGACGCCGACCCAACCCGCCTCCACCTTCCTGCCGAAGGATTCCATGATCGAGGCGAGGAGTTCGTCCTTCGAGCCGATCACCCGATAGACGGTGCCCGTGCCGAGGCCGGCCGCGGACGCGATGTCCCTGATGGTGGTGGCCTCGTAGCCCTTGCGGCCGAATTCCGTTCGCGCCACCGCGCGCACGTGCGCCGCCTTGTCGTCGGGGTCGGCGTCGCTGTCGTCCGACCAGGTGTCGATGACCGCGCCGGCGGCGGCGAAAGCAGGGGACCCGTCCAGCGCCGAGTCGGTGGGTGGCCGCGTCGCCAACCCTTCCAACATGATTCGACACAGCAGGGCGGCCACCTGGTCTGCGGGCGACTTGTGGCGCATCACGTCGAGACCGACCTGCAGCATGGTTTGGCAGATGCGGTCGGACAACGTGGGCAGGTCGATGTCGGATTTGATGTAGCCGCTCCACCGCCCCGCGCGCAGCGTCTGCAGCATCGCCTCCTGAATCGCCGCGGGCCGCTGCCGGGTCAGCTTCATCAACTCCGGATCCGTGCTCGGTCCCTCGTAGAACGACATCTGCAGCGCGGCGCGATGCCGCACGGCGCAGTCCGCGATCGCCGAGCCCAGTTCGACGATCTGCTCGGGGACCGGGCGGGGGTCCGGCTTGTCCAGCTTGGCCTGCGCGGCCCGCCCGATGCGATCCAGGTCGTCCTGATAGCGGCGGATCAACTCGATGAGGATCGCCTCTTTGGACTCGAAGTGGTGATAGAGGCTACCGGGAAGGATGCCGGCCGCGTCGGCGATCTCCTGCAGCGAGGTCCGCAGTCCCGACTGTGCGATCAGCGTGGCCGCCGTGGTGAGGATCTCGGTCCGACGGGTACCGAAATCGGCTGGGAGACTTGCCTTCAACGACTCGGCTCTCGGCATGATCAGCCGTGCGCGCATCCGGACGACTGCGGACCGGCAAACATGCGCATTCGTCCCTCCCGCCAACCAAATCTTTGTTAAAGGCTATCAGAGCGGGCGCAAAGCATGCGCTGCATAACGGCGGTGCCGGACCATTCTCGGGACCATTCTAAAGCGCCGGCCCGTCCCAACCGTCGCGCGTGACCACCTCGCCGACGGCGCGTCGCCGGGCGGGCCGGAATGTCTGCCCGGCACGCAGCCGGCCGACCGGAAGCAGACAGCCCTGGACGTAGCTTTCGGGAATCCCGAGCAGCCGCCGGACCTCCGCCTCGCGATGCAGGTGCAGGGTGGTGATACAGGTCCCGTATCCCCGGGTGTGCAGCGCCAGCTGAAAGTTCCAGACCCCCGGGAAGATCGAGCCGTACAGCGTGGCCTGATGAAACGATTCGTCGCCCTCGATGCGGGGTAGGTATGGCTGATAGCAGGGGATCACCAGCAGCGGAACCCTCGACATGTTCTCGACGAGCCACTCCGTCGACGACATGATCCGGCCTTCCGGCGTTCCGGCCGGCACCAGGTCGGCGATCAGCTGGCCACCGACCCGCAGTAGGTACGCCGCGCGATACAGCTCGGCGATCTCGGCACGCAACGCCGGGTCGGCGATCACCAGCCAGCGCCACGACTGCTGATTGGAGCCGTTGGCCGCCTGCAAACCGATCCGCAAGCACTCTCGGACCTCCGCGAGGTCGACCGGCGCGTCCAGGTCGAGCGTCTTGCGCGCCGAGCGGGTTGCGGTGAGCAGGTACTCGACATCCATCACGGTTTGCCTCTCTTGGCAAGGCGCGCACCGAGTTCGGTGAGATACTGATCGGGACCAGCCAGGAACGCGCTCCAGCTGAGCAGGCGCTTGAGGTACAGGTGCGCGTCGTGCTCCCAGGTGTAGCCGATCCCGCCGAACACCTGGATGGCCGTGTCGCCCACCGTGGCCATGCGCCCCGCGAACGCCTTCGCCCGCAGCGCGGCCAGGTGCCGCTCGTCAGGGTCGGCGCTGTCGGCGGCCCAGAGCGCATGGATCACGCCGCTGCGGGCCAACTCCACGGTCTCGAACATGTCGACGCATAGATGCTGGACCGCCTGGAAGGAGCCGATCGGCTGCCCGAATTGTGTTCTGGCTTTCGCGTATTCGATGGCCATCTCCATGACGGCTCGCGCGGCGCCCAGAGCGTCGGCGGCCATCGCGATCAGCACATCGTCGATCACCGCGGCGACGTCCTCCGCGGACGCCGCGGCGAGTCGCTGCCCGGGCGCCGAGTCGAGTGTGACCCGGAATTGCTTGCGGGTCTGGTCGATACCACGCTCGGGCGCGACCGAGACACCCGGCGAGCCGCTGCGCACCGCGAAAAGCCCTTGACCGCCGTCATCCTCGGCGAGCACCAACAGCACGTCCGCGACGGCAGCGTCGGGAACGGCGGTCATCTCGCCCCACAAGACGATGCGCTCGGAGTCCTCCCGGCTCGCGGCGACCGGACTGTCAGCAAGGAAGCAGACGGTGGCGATCTTGGTGCCGTCGGCGATCCCGCTCAACAACTCGGCTACGGCCTCGGCAGGACGGAGCCGCGCCAGCGCCCGGGCGGTGGCGACCGCGCTTGACAACCACGGACCCGGATGCAGGGCCGCGCCCAGCTCTTCGGCCACGATGCCGGCCTCGACCATCGTCATGCCGGCGCCGCCGTAGGTCTCCGGCACCAGCAGACCGGTCGTCCCGAGGTCGGCCAGGCCGCGCCACACGGGTTGCGTGGTGCCGGTCGGGTCGTCGAGCAGCGGGCGCACATGGTTGGAGATGGAGGCCTTTTCGGCGAGATAACGGCGGGTGGTGTCGCGAAGCGCGACCTGCTCGTCGGAAAGTTCGAGGTTCATTTGCGCGGCAATCCGAGTACCCGCTGGGCGGTGATGTTCTTGTTGATCTGACTGGTACCGCCCGCAATGGTCAGCGAGCGCGACGTCAGGCGGTAGCTCGCCCACGGCGCACCGGCGCCGCTGCTGCCCAGCACGTCAAACGCCAGCGCGGCCATATCCTGTCCGATCTCACCCCACACGGTCTTGGCGAGGCTCGCCGATCCGAAGGCGTCACCGCCATGCAGCGCGGCCGAGATCGACCGCTGGCACAGGACTTCCAAATACTTGATGCGCAGCGCGATTTCGCCGAGGCGGCGCAGGGTCACGGGATCTGCGAGCGCCTCGGTGTGCGCGGCGATGTCGTCGGTCAATTCTTCGAGCCGCACCTGCATTTCGGCGTACAGCCGGGCCGCCCCGGCACGCTCATGGCTGAGGGTGGTGGTGGCCACCTGCCAGCCCGCGTTCAGCGGACCGAGCAGCGCGTCCGCCGGAACGCGCACGTCGTGAAAGAAAACCTCGGCGAAATCGGCGTCGCCGTTGAGCGTGACCAGCGGACGGACTTCGATGCCCGGCAGTGTCATGTCGACGATCAGGCAGGAAATGCCCTTGTGCTTGGGCGCTTCGGGGTCGGTGCGCACGTAGAGCTGGCACCAGTCCGCCCGATGCCCGAGCGACGTCCAGATCTTCTGGCCGTTGACGACGAAGTCGTCGCCGTCGCGCACCGCGCGGGTCCGCAGTGCGGCGAGGTCGGAACCCGCTTCGGGTTCCGACATCCCTTGGCACCAGATGTCGTCGGCCCGCATCATGCGGGGGAGCAGCGTCAGCTTCTGCGACTCGGTCCCGTATTGCATGATGGCCGGTGCGATGTTGTTCAGCCCAATCACGTTGAGCGGCATCGGGGCTCGGGCCCGCGTGGTCTCCTCCGTGTAGACCAGTTGCTCGAGAACCGTCGCGCCCCGGCCGCCGTACTCGCGTGGCCACGAGACCGCGGCCCAGCCCGCGTCTGCCATCGTCGCGCTCCAGGCGCGCAGCATCTCGAAGGCGGCATCATCGCGTCCGGAGGGTCGACGGGCGGCCACCAGCTCGTCAGTCAGGTTCTTCGATAGCCAGTCGCGCAGCTCGACGCGGAACTGCTCCACTTCCGCCGGGTAGGAGAAATCCATTTTTCGGGACTTTACGTTTGAGCAGATAGCCGGTCAATAACGGTCAGTGGCCTCCTGGCTCGGGGAAGGCGACCTCGGCGTTGCCCGGCATCGGGCTGACGCCACGGCGCTCACACACTTCGAGCACCTCGTCGACGATGGAGGCGGGCACGATGAACTTCTCCGTCGACGAGATCTGGTCGAGATGCGCCTCGATGTCTTCGGCCGTCGGCTGGCTCCCGGCGTCCGCAAGCCACCCCTCGCTCAGCCCGACGAACACCCGCGCGTAGCGGCCTGCGGATGCGGAATAGTTGCGATGGGTGAACCTGCAGGCGCTGCTGGCGAGGAAGGTCACCAGCGGCACCACGAGCTCGGGCCGGATGGCCTGCATGAAGCCGGATTCGGCGAGGAATTTCTCGTCGCCGACGGTTTCGGTGACCATTCGCGAGAAGCCGGTCGGCATAACGGAATTCGCGACGATTCCGTGCGCCTCACCCTCGATCGCGATCACGTTCGTCAACCCCACCAGGCCGGCCTTCGCCGCGGCGTAGTGGGCCTCCATCGGCTGACCGAAGATCCCGGCGGAGGACGAGACGAACACGAACCGGCCGCCCCCCTTGTTCTTCATTACGCGGTACGCGGGCTGGGACAGATAGAACCCGCCGTCGAGATGCACGCGCAGCATCCGGGCCCAGTCGTCGAGCGAGAGGTCCTCGAAGGCGACAGTGCCGAAGATCCCGGCGTTGCTGACCACCGCGTCCAGCCGCCCGAATGAAGCGACGGCCGCGTCGACGATCGCCTGGCCGCCCGCGGGGCTGTCGACCGAGTCATAGGAGGCGATCGCGGTGCCACCGGCCTCCTTGATCTCTTGGACCACGTCGTCGGCGACGCGGGAGTCGGTGGCCGCATCTGGGAGGCCGCGCATTCCGCACCCGACGTCGTTGACCACCACCGCGGCGCCGCGGCTCGCCAGGTCCAGCGCATACAACCGGCCGAGTCCCCGTCCGGCGCCGGTGACGATCGCGACCTGCCCGGTGAAGTCAATCACCATGTGCTCCTTGCCCTGATTGACTGCGGTGGCACCGGACTCTACGGTGGAACAGATATTTGGTCAACGGAGTCCAAGCGGTTCGGAGATTGAGCGTGTCCACCGACGTTCGCGGTGACCGGCTGCCGGGCCTCGGCATGCTCGCATCCGCGCTCGCGGGCCGAGCCGTGGCGGTGGCCGAACTGCGTCCGGGCGAACCGTCCTGGACCGACGGACGGACCATTCACGTCGACGCGGGTGCCAGCCCTCGCCGGCAGCTAGAAGCCGTTGCGGTGCAGGCGTCGATGATCGCGGCCGGCAGCCTGGATCCGGACGTGATGCGCCGCTTGCTGCGCCGCCCCAGGGTGGCCAAGCGCTACCTGGCCGTGGAGGGGCACCGGGCGCTCGCCGCCAATGCCCGCCTGCTGCCGGGAGTTCTGGCGTCCCTGGGTGACCCCGACACCGCGGCGCGCAGCGATTCGCCTGCCGCTTCGCTGCGGATCGCAAGCGGCCGGGATGCAATCGACGATGCCCCAACGGAATTCGGTGTCATCCGCGCGGCGAAGGTACTGGCCACCTCCGCCCGGGCGGCCGAACAGCGGGACAACGAATCGCCCGGGCACATCCCGAGGAGCAACGGCACCAACGAACTGAAAGAACTTGACGACGAGGCGGACGATTCCGACGATCCCGACATGTTCACCAGCCCCGTGGGGGGCGGTGGTTTCATCGGCAGGTGGCTGAAGAAGATGCTCTCGTCGGTGCGCAAGACCGGGAGCGGCGGGGGACCGCCCGGCGCGGACACCCCGACGCACCGGACCAACTCCGCCAAGCGCGGGTTGCACGCGGTGACGTCGCTGGCCGCCACGTCGAGCGAGCACGACGCGGACCGGCCGGCGTCCATGGACGGCCTCACCTACCCGGAATGGGATGCCGGGCGCAGGAGGTACCGGCCGGCTTGGTGCACGGTGCGCGAGATCGAGGCCGAGATCAAACCGTCGGCGATGCATGCGATCGAAGCCGCCATCAGCGTGCGGCGCCCGCTGTCGCGGCTCGGGATGGGCCTGCACCGCCGCCACCGGCAGCCGCAGGGCGACGACATCGACATCGACGCCGCGGTCGAGGCCCGCGTCGAGGTGCTGGCGCGGTCCGTGCCCGACGAGGCGGTGTACCTGGACAGCCTGCGGCGCCGGCGGGATCTGTCGGTGCTCCTTCTGCTCGACGTCTCGGGCTCGGCCGCCGAGCCTGGCACGGTTGGCCGCACCGTGCACGAGCAACAGCTCACGGCGGTCGCCGACCTAACGGTCGCGCTGCACGACCTGGGCGACCGGGTTGCGCTCTACGCCTACTACTCGCAGGGCCGGAGCGCGGTGAACATGGTGCCGGTCAAGCGATTCGACGACCACCTCGACGCCCGAGTCATGCGACGGCTCAACAGCCTTGAACCGGGCGCGTATTCGCGTCTCGGTGCCGCCATCCGGCACGGGTCGGCGGTGCTGGAGGCGCGCGGCGGTACGTCGCGACGGCTGCTGGTGGTGCTCTCCGATGGACTGGCCTACGACCACGGCTACGAGCGGGCCTACGGCGCGGCCGATGCGCGTCGCGCCTTGACCGAGGCCCGCCGCCGCGGCACCGGCTGCGTGTGCCTGACCATCGGCGCGGGGACCGACGTGCAGTCGCTGCGCCGTGTGTTCGGTGGCGCCGCGCACGCCACGATCGCGCGCCCGGACCAACTCGCGGGCGTCATCGGCCCGTTGTTCCGGTCCGCGCTGCGCTCGGCCGAGGTCCGGCGCCGGGTGTCATGACGCGGCCCGGAAATCGATTCTCGAGGCTAAACGCGCTTGTCAGGAAGCTTGAAACAAACATCTGTTCCGCGCTAGGCTGCATTCATTAGGTAGCAGAGGGGACGCTATGGCCAACGAGTCCGGGCTGGTGCACCGGAACGGCGCGATGCCCGAGGCCGAGGGGCCGCGCCCCTACTACCAGGCGATCGGCGGCGAGGAAGCCGTTTTCAAGGCGGCGTACCGCCAGGGTCTGGCCCTCGTCCTGAAGGGGCCCACGGGTTGTGGCAAGACCCGATTCGTCGAGGCGATGGCGCACGATCTCGGCCGGCCGCTGATCACCGTCGCCTGCCACGACGACCTCACCACCGCCGACCTGGTCGGCCGGTACCTGCTGCAGGGCGATGAAACCGTGTGGGTGGACGGCCCCTTGACGCGGGCGGTGCGCGAGGGGGCGATCTGCTACCTCGACGAGGTGGTGGAAGCCCGGCAGGACACCACGGTTGTCCTGCATCCACTCGCGGATCACCGGCGGCAACTGCCGATCGAGCGTCTCGGCGTCACGCTGGACGCGGCGCCCGGGTTCGGCCTGGTGGTGTCCTATAACCCCGGTTACCAGAGCGTGCTGAAAGACCTCAAGGATTCGACCCGGCAGCGAATGGTCGCCATCGAATTCGATTTTCCCGCAGCCGATGTCGAAGAGGGCATCGTCGCGCACGAGGCCGGGGTGGACGCCACCACCGCCGCGGAGCTGGTGCGGTTGGGGCAGGCCATCCGCCGACTGGAAACCGGTGGGCTGCGCGAGGTCGCATCGACCCGTGTGCTGATCGCCGCCGGCAGGCTGGTGGCAGAGGCGCTCCCCATGCGGGAGGCGGCCCGGGCCGCGATCGCGGGACCGCTCACGGACGACGTGGTCGTGGGCAGGGCCCTGGGCGAGATGATCGAGATCTATCTGGGCGGCCCGGGCGAATGATTGACGCTGCATACGGCCGCCGCTAGGGTCTGAACAAATATTAGGTTTGTCATGAATCGGCGCGCGTGAAGTCCGGGAGGTCCGATGTCCTACGAAAGCAGCGCCGAGCCGATCAAGGTCGGCTACCTGATGGACTTCACGCTGCCACCGGGTTTCCCCGAGGAATTGATGGCGAGTTTCACGCGATGCTTCGACCTCGTCTTCGAAGAAGCCGTGGAGCAGAGCCTGATCGATCGCCCCGTGCAGATGATCTACCGCGAGGTGGAGGGCCTGCCCAAGGGTTCGGTCAAGGCGGTGATCGACGCGTTCGGGGAGCTCGTCGACGAGGGCTGTCTGGTGGTGTTCGGACCGCACATCACCGACAACTGCGTGCCGACCCGCGAGGCGATCGAGGACCGGTTCAAGGTGCCGGCGATCAGCGTCACCGGCACCGACGACTGGCTGGGCGACTGGACGTTCGCGTTCCCGCAGGGCTCGATGACCGACGAGCCGATCTTCATCGCCGACCTCGTCGCCAAACGCGGGCTTTCCGAAATCGGTGTCCTCGTGGAACAGAACCTGATCGGTGAGAGCTACCTGAAGAATCTGCGAAGCGCTTGCCGCCGCAAGGGGATTCGCATCGTCGCGGAGGCGGCGATCGCCCAGACCGCGCAGGACATCAACGACTCCGTCCGCACGCTGCACGAGGCCAAGGCCGAGGCGATCGTGCATCTGGGCTTCGGCTTCGGCATCGTCTTCATCAACCCCGCGCTGCAGGCCGTCGATTGGGATCCGCCGCGATTCACCACCACCGCATTTCAAAACGCGTGGGTGAACCCGATCATGTGGGAAGCGTTCATGGGCTGGGTCGGGGTAGACCAGTACGACGAGGAGAACCGGCTCGGCCAGGACTTCCTGGACCGGTACGCGCAGAAGTACAACGGCAGCCGGCCCGAGTACTGCGTATCGGTGGTCAACCATGACGTTGCCACGACACTCGTCCGCGCGTTCGCCGATGCGCACCCGCTCAGCCCGCGCGGGGTCAAAGAGGCTTTGGAGCGGGTGAAGATGATGCCCGCCGCATCGGGCGCCCCCGGCACGCGCGTCTCCTTCGGCAAATGGACGCGCCGCGCATGGATGGGCGCCGGCTATCTGGTGGCCCGCACTCTGGACGCCGACGGCACCAACTCGCACCTGGTCGATCGCTTCGGGGAGTAAGGCTGGCAACGACATGAGCACTGATCAATCGGCACCGCTTGCCGCGCAGGAAGATTCGGCGCTCCCGGGGCGTGCGGACAAACGCGGCTGGGGCGGCTGGATCGCCGGCGTCGCGCTGGCGGCGTTCGCGCTCTTCTTCATCGCCAACTGCCGCGTCGCCCTCGACCCGCGCGTCGCCAACCCGAACGTGCAGGGCCGCCCGCGACCGGTGAAATTCATGTTCGGGCTCGACTACATCGGGTTCCTGGACTGGGCCACGGTCGTGGCCCTGCTCGTCCTGTTGATCGTGTTCATCACGGGCTGGCGCCGCAATCCCGGTAGCCCGGTGATGTTGATGTTCCTGTGCACCACGCTGATCGTGTGGCAGGACCCGATCATGAACTGGTCACCGTTCGCGGTCTACAACCCCGACCTCGTGCACTGGCCGGAGTCGTGGCCGCTGGTGTCGCTGTCGCCGACGGTCGAGCCGTTCGTGGTCTTCGGCTACGTGATGTTCTACTTCGGGCCCTACTTCCCCGCGGTATGGCTGGTGCGCAGATTGCAGGCGAAGTACGGGCCGACGAGCTATGCGTCGCGGCACCCGCTGGTCACCCTGGGCCTGATCACCCTGGTGATCGGATTCGCCTTCGATGCCTTCCTGGAGAACACGCTGATCCACTGGGGCATGTACATCTACTCCCAGGTGATCCCGTGGGGCTCAATGTTCACCGGCACCACGTTCGAGTTCCCGCTGATCTGGGAGTCGTTCTCGGTGACCTTCGTGATGGTGCCCGCGGCGATCCTCTGCTACCGCGACGACACCGGGAAGTCGGTGGCCGAGAAGCTGGCCGCCAAGGCCAGGATCTTTCCGACGCGCCCAGTGCTCGGCACGTTCCTGGTGATGTTCGCGATCATCAACGTGTCCTACTTCGCCTACGGAGCGTGGTTCTGGGCCATCAAGGCCAGCCATGCGGCGACCTCCGTCGCCTGCCCCTGGCCCTATCCCGAAGCCAAGGTCTACGACCCGCAGGGGTTTTACGAGAAGGCCGGTGCCCAGGGTCCGTACTCCGTCGGCATCTGGTCGACCTGGGCGAGCGGGGAGCCCAACGGGCGGCCCCACGTCGACCCGCCGCCACCGGGCCAGGGCGCCTGCGCCACTGCGGGTCAGCATGGTTGAGCCGCGCACCGTCGTCATCACCGGCGCGTCCAGGGGGCTGGGCTTCGCGTCGGCGGTGCGCCTGTACCGCGAAGGCTGGCGCGTCGTCGCGGCCATGCGGACACCCGACCGCGGCTTCCCGTCGCTGCGGGACGCGGCGGGCGCACGTGACGACGACGACCGGCTGATCGGCGTGCAGCTCGACCTCTTGGACCCGGCATCGATCTCGGCGGCGGCAAAGGCCATCGAAGAAGCTGTCGGTGCTCCTTACGCGCTGGTGCACAATGCCGGCATCTCCGCCGCCGGAATGGTGGAGGAGACCGATATGACCCTATGGCAGAACATGTTTGCCACCAGCGTCTTGGGTCCGGTTGCGCTCACCCAGGCCGTCCTGCCGTCGATGCGGGCCGCGGGACGCGGGCGCATCGTCCTGGTGTCCAGCGCGGCGGGGGTGCGCGGGCAGCCGGCGACCGCGCCGTATTCGGCGGCCAAGGGGGCGCTGGAGCGCTGGGGTGAATCGATGGCGTGTGAAATCGCGCCCTTCGGCCTGGGTGTCACCGTCCTGGTGGCCGGCATGTACGACACCGAGATCATCACCGACGAGGGCACCACCGACAACCGCGACTTCGGCGGCCCGTACGCCCGGCTGCACACCACGATGAACACCCGGGGCAGGGCCGCGATGCGACTGGCCCGAGCGCCCGAGCGGTTCACCGACGGCCTGCTCAAGGCGCTCGATGACCGGGCTCCGTTCCGCCGACGCGGCGTCGGGCCGGATGCGTCGATGTTGTTGGTTGCCAACAGGATCCTGCCGGCCTCCGGCATGCACCACGTGTCGCGGGCCGTGCTGGGCATTCCGCGGCAGGGTTCGATGCGGGACGGGGTGTGGCCGCTGACCTGGAGCCAGCGGGCAATGGTGCTTGCCGCGCGCGTTCTACCGCCGCCGGTGTTGCAACGCCTGGCCGCGCTGGCGGCGAAGCGCAAGGGAACTCAAGGGGACTGAGGGGAAGTATGGAACAGCTATTCGACGACCTGGAGGACTTCGGCGCCTTCGACGACGCGGTCTCCGGCGACGTGCGCGACCCATACACCGAACTGGCTCGGCTGCGCCGCGAGGAGCCCATCCAGCGGCTCGATGTGTCCGGGATGCCGCATGAGGAGTCCAAACCGGTCTTCATCGTCTACCGCTTCGAGGAAGCCCAGCAGATGCTGCGCGACAACGAGACGTTCTCGTCGGCGGCCGTCATCGCAGCCTTCGGCCCCGTGCTGGGGGAGCGCGTGATGCTCGGCATGGACGAGCCGGTGCACGGCCGGCTACGGTCGCTGGTGTCAAAGGCGTTCTCGCAGAAGGCGTTGGCGCGCTGGCAGGATGAGTTGGTCGGCCGGGTGGGCAATAGCCTGATCGACGAGTTCGCGGCGAACGGCAAGGCCGATCTGGTCAAGGAGTTCACTTTCGACTACCCGAGCCGGATCATCGCGGGCCTGCTGGGGCTGCCGGAGGAGGACTATCCGCAGTTCCAGCGGTGGTCCATCTCATTGCTGAGCTGGATCCTCAATCCCGAACGCGGCCTGGCCGCCTCGGCAGCGCTCTGTGAGTACTTCGCGCCTATCCTCGCGTCCCGCCGGGCCGAACCCAGGGACGACCTGATCAGCGCGCTGGCGCAGGCCGAGATCGACGGGGAGAAGCTCGAGGACGAGGAGATCTACTCGTTCCTGCGGCTGTTGCTGCCCGCCGGGGTGGAGACGACGTACCGGTCACTGGGCAGCCTGCTGCTCGCGCTGCTGACGAATCCCGCGCAGCTGGATGCCATCCGCGCCGACCGGTCGCTGTTGCCGCAGGCCATCGAGGAGGGTGTGCGGTGGGAACCGCCGCTGCTGACCATCACCCGGGTGGCGACCCGCGACACCGAACTCGGCGGGGTGGCGATACCGGAGGGCTCGACGGTGATGCCGATGCTGGGCTCCGCCAACCGGCAGGAGGACCGGTATCCCGATCCGGACAGGTTCGACATCTTCCGGCAGGCGAGGGCACACCTCGGCTGGGGGCACGGCGTGCACGTCTGTCTCGGCATGCATCTGGCGCGGCTGGAGATGCGCACCGCAATCAACGTTTTGCTCGACCGGCTGCCCAACCTGCGGCTCGACCCCGACGGGGACGACCCGCACATCCGCGGGCAGGTTTTCCGGTCGCCGACGTCGGTGCCGGTGCTGTTCGACCCCCAATGACCGGCCCCGTACGGGTTTTCGCTTGCCAATCGGCTAGTTTCCGGTAAGGCTCTCAGTAGCCCCTCAACGACTCAGAAGAGAGTGACAAACATGACCGAAGCTGTAAAGGTCCGCTTCGAGCCCAAGATGATGATCGACGGCAAGCTCGTCGACGGGCAGGCCGGCACCTTCACCAACATCAACCCGGCCACCGAGGAGCCGCTCGGTGAGGTCGCCGACGCGTCGAAAGAGGACATGCACCGGGCGATCGACGCCGCCCGGCGGGCCTTCGACGAGACCGACTGGTCGACCAACCGCGAACTGCGCAAGCGCTGCCTGCTGCAACTGCACGAGGCGATCGAATCGGAGAAGGAAGAGCTGCGCGAGGAGCTCATCCTGGAGGTGGGTTCGCCCCGGGCGATCACGTACGGCCCGCAGCTGGACGCCCCACTGGAGGACGGGCTGCGCTACCCCGCCAGGCTGATCGACGAATACGCCTGGGAAACCGACCTGGGCGACAAGGTGGTCAGCCTGACCGGCACGTTGACCACCCGCAAGGTCTGGCGCGAGCCGGTGGGTGTGGTCGGCGCGATCGTGCCGTGGAACTTCCCGTTCGAGGTCACCCTCAACAAGCTCGGCCAGGCACTGGGCACCGGCAACACCGTGGTGCTCAAGCCGGCGCCCAACACGCCGTTCAACGCGACCCGGCTCGGCCGGCTGATCGCCGAGAAGACCGACATTCCCGCGGGCGTCGTCAACGTCGTCACCGCGTCGGATCACTTTGTGGGTGAAGAGCTCACGCTGTCGCCCAAGGTCGACCTGATCTCGTTCACCGGGTCGACGGTGGTCGGCCAGCGGATCATGGAGAAGGGCGCCGCGACCATGAAGCGGCTGTTCCTGGAGCTCGGCGGCAAGTCGGCCACCATCGTGCTGGAGGACGCCGATTTCGGGATGGCCTGCGCGATCGGCATCGCGCCGTGCATGCACGCCGGGCAGGGCTGTGCGAACCCCACCCGGATGCTGTTGCCGCGGTCGCGCTACGACGAGGGCGTGGAGATTCTGAAGAGCATCTACGAGAACGTCACGTGCGGCGACCCGCAGGACCCGGGAACGCTGTGCGGCCCGGTGATCTCCGAGGTGCAGCGCAACCGCGTGATGGGCTACATCCGTAAGGGCGTGGAGGAGGGCGCCACGGCGCTGGTCGGCGGCCCCGACGCGCCGACCGGCTTCGACAAGGGATTCTTTGTCCGGCCAACGCTTTTCACCGACGTCGACAACTCGATGACCATCGCCCAGGAGGAGATCTTCGGGCCGGTGCTGGCCGTCATCCCGTTCGACGACGAGGAGGACGCGATCCGGATCGCCAACGACAGCAAGTACGGGCTGGCCGGCAACGTGATGTCGGGCTCGCTGGAGCGCTCGCTGGCGGTGGCCCGCCGGATCCGGGCCGGCTTCATGGGTGTCAACGGCGGCGCGCCGTACGGCGCCGACACCCCCTTCGGCGGCTACAAATACAGCGGTGTGGGACGCCAGAACGGCGTCGCCGGGTTCGACCAGTACACCGAGATCAAATCGGTCGCGTACCCCGCCGGCTAGGGCTGCACCTTTCGGCTTCACCTTTCGTCGAGATTGCCGCCACGGTCGCGCTTCGCGGTCGGACCGCGACCACCGCGGCGATCTCGGCGCGGCCGTGAGCGCAACCAAACCCACCCCGCCACGCGCCCTCCCAACGCGTTGGTTGACAATCGACGCGAGGCTCACTTTCACCAATACCTGAGGTTCTAGCGTCAAAGGAGACACAACCATGGCCGAAGCCGTCATCGTCGAGGCAGTGCGCTCACCGCTCGGGAAGCGCAACGGCGGACTGGCCGGGGTGCACCCGGCCGACCTGTCGGCGCAGGTCCTGAATGGGCTGGTCGACAAGGCCGGTATCGACCCGGGAATCGTCGACGACGTCATCTGGGGCTGCGTGATGCAGGCGGGCGAGCAGGCCCTCGACATCGGCCGCACCGCGCTGCTGGCCGCCGGCTGGCCCGAGACCGTGCCCGGCGTGACCGTCGACCGGCAGTGCGGGTCGAGCCAGCAGTCCATCCACTTCGCCGCGGCGGGCGTGGTCGCCGGGCACTACGACGTCGTCGTCGCCGGCGGTGTCGAGTCGATGTCACGGACGCCGATGGGATCGTCGCTGGCCAACGGCGGCAACCCGTACCCCCAGGCTTTCAAGGACAGATACCACCGGACGCCGAACCAGGGCATCGGTGCGGAAATGATCGCCGAACAGTGGGGCTTCGACCGGCTCGCGCTCGACGAATTCTCCTTGGGATCGCACGAAAAGGCCGCCGCCGCACAGGATTCCGGTGCTTTCGACGACCAGATCGTCGGCATCAAGGATCAGGACGGGAACGTGGTTCTCAAGGACGAGGGCATCCGCCGCGGTACCCCGATGGAGAAGATGGCGTCGCTGAAGCCGGCCTTCAAGGAGGACGGGGTGATCCACGCGGGCAACTCCTCGCAGATCACCGACGGTTCGGCCGCCCTGCTGTTCATGTCGGCCGAGAAGGCCAAGGAACTGGGCCTCACGCCGATCGCCAAGGTGCACACCGCGGTACTGGCCGGCGCCGACCCGGTGATCATGCTGACGGCGCCCATCCCGGCGACGCAGAAGGCGCTCAAGAAGTCCGGCCTCTCGATCGGTGACATCGGGGCCTACGAGGTGAACGAGGCGTTCGCGCCGGTTCCGCTGGCGTGGCTGAAGGACATCGGGGCCGACGAGAAGAAGCTCAACCCCAACGGCGGCGCCATCGCGCTGGGTCACCCGCTTGGCGGCTCGGGCGCGCGGCTGATGACCACCCTGCTCTACCACATGCGGGACAAGGGAATTCGTTACGGCCTGCAAACCATGTGCGAGGGCGGCGGCCAGGCCAACGCCACCATCGTGGAGCTCCTGTGACCGACGCCCCCGCCGACCAGCCGGCGGTGCTGGTCGAACGCCGCGGCAACGTCATGGTGATCACCATCAATCGGCCCGAGGCCCGCAACGCCGTCAACGGCGCCGTGAGCATCGGCGTCGGCGACGCGCTCGACGAGGCGCAGCACGACCCCGAAGTGCGGGCCGTGGTGATCACCGGCGCCGGCGACAAGTCGTTCTGCGCCGGCGCCGATCTCAAGGCGATCTCCCGCCGGGAGAACCTGTATCACCCCGACCACGGCGAGTGGGGTTTCGCCGGCTACGTGCATCACTTCATCGACAAGCCCACCATCGCGGCGGTCAACGGCACCGCGTTCGGCGGGGGCACCGAGCTGGCCCTGGCCAGTGACCTGGTGGTCGCCGACGAGCGGGCCCAGTTCGGCCTGCCGGAGGTCAAACGCGGGCTCGTCGCGGCCGCCGGCGGTGTCTTCCGGATCGTGCAGCAGCTCCCGCGCAAAGTGGGGATGGAGCTGCTGTTGACCGGCGAGCCGATCACCGCCGCCGACGCCTTCGAGTGGGGCCTGATCAACCAGGTCGTCGACGAGGGCACGGTGCTGGAGGCCGCGCTGGCCCTGGCCGCGCGAATCACCGTCAACGCGCCCCTGTCGGTGCAGGCCAGCAAGCGCATCGCCTACGGGGTCGACGAGGGTGTCATCACCGACGAAGAGGCGGGCTGGGCGCGGACGATGGCCGAAATGAGCATCCTGATCAGGTCCGAAGACGCCAAGGAGGGGCCGCTCGCTTTCGCCGAGAAGCGGGAGCCGGTCTGGAAGGCCCGCTAACCCGCCAGGACGTTCACCCCGCGCTGGAACACGCCAGGCAGCAGCGCGCAGGCCGGCACGATGGTGCGGCGGGTCGCCGGCGGGGCGCTGGCCAGCACCAGCCCCCGGGTGAGTAGCCGGTAGCTGCGGGTGATCCGTTGCCACGCAAGCTCATACGACGCGGGCGTTTCGTCGACGATCGCGGCGACGGCGGCGCCAGCTTGTTTGACCGCCAGGCTGATGCCCTCGCCGGTCAGCGCGTCCTCGTAGCCCGCCGCGTCGCCCACCAGGAGCACCCGCCCCGCGACCCGCCTGGACACGACCTGCCGCAGCGGGCCACATCCGCGGGCCGGCCCCCGCGCCGCGCCCTGCAACCGCCCGGCCAGCCCGGGGAACCAGCCCAGGTCGGGCCGGCCCCGGGACAGGATCGCGACGCCGACCAGGTCCGGCTCCACCGGCGTCACATACGCCTCACCCCAACGCGACCAGTGCACCTCGACGAATTCCGACCAGGCGGGCACCCGGTAGTGCCAGCGCACGCCGTAGCGCCGCGGTGTCCCGGCCGTCGCCGCGATTCCGGTGGCCCGCCTGACCTGTGAGTGCAGTCCGTCGGCCGCAACCATCCATCTCGCACGCACACCGGCGGCGGCCACCCCGCGAGCGTCCTGGTGCACGGTGGTCACCCGGGCCCGAAGCCATTCGGTGTCTTGCTCTTTCGCGCGCGCGGCCAGCGCCGCGTGCAGCGTGGTCCGTCGCACCCCCCGGCCGGGCCCGCGGTGAAACCGCGCCTGCGCCCGGCGGTGTTCGCTGACATAGGCGATGCCATGAAAGGGCATACCGGCGGGGTCGACGCCGAGGGAGGTGAGCTCGGCGAGCCCGCCGGGCATCAGGCCCTCGCCGCACGCCTTGTCGATGGGGCCCTCGCGCGGGTCGGCGACGATGACCGAGAGCCCGTGCCGGCGTGCGTGCAACGCGGTGGCCAGGCCCCCGGGTCCGCCCCCGACGATCAACAGGTCGGTGTCGTAATCGCTCACGTGTAACCCAGAGCCGAATTCTCGACCTGCAGCCGCACCCTGAGCAACGCCGCGTTGGCCAGCGTGAACACGGCGGCCGTCAGCCACGCCGTGTGCACCAACGGCAGCGCCACCCCCTCGGCCACCACTGCAACGTAGTTGGGATGGTGCAGCCAGCGGTAGGGGCCCTGGCGCACGAGCGGGGCATCCGGCAGCACGATCACCCGGGTGTTCCACCGCCGGCCCAGCGTGGCGATGCACCACCAGCGCAGGCCCTGGCTGAGCGCCACCACCGCCAGCATCGGCCAGCCCAGCCAGCCGATGAACGGCCGGTGCAGCGCCCACGGCTCGAGAATGCAGCCGACCAGCAGTGCGGTGTGGATGAGCACCATCACCGGGTAATGCGGGCGACCAAACTCCCTGGCGCCCTGGGCAAAAGACCACCGCGCGTTCCGGTTGGACACCACCAGCTCAGCGACGCGTTCGATGGCGACTGCCAGGACCAGCAGGTAATACATGTCTCCACTATCTATGGATGAGGGTTCCTTGTACCCACGGTGCCGCCGACGCGGCGGTTCAACCCCGCGAGCGTAACGGCATGGCGAAAATTCGGCCCGAAAAGCGCCGTGGCGTTACGTACGCGACGAGAGATTCTCGTGCCCGTTAGGTTTGCGCGCATCGCCGCGGGGCTAGTGTCCAAGTATGCGGATCCTGGTCACAGGCGCCACCGGCTATGTCGGATCGCGGCTGGTCACGGCGCTGCTGGCGGACCGGCACCACGTCGTGGCCGCCACCCGAAAACCCGCGCGCCTCAGGCGGTTCGGCTGGTTCGGCGAGGTCACACCGGTGGCGCTCGATGCCGCGGATCCCGCCTCGACCCGAGCGGCCTTCGCCGAATCCGGACCCGTTGACGTGGTGTATTACCTGGTGCACGCCATCGGTCAGCCCGGCTTCCGGGACGCCGACAAGGCCGCGGCCGCCAACGTGGCGGCGGCGGCCCGGGACGCCGGCGTGCGACGCATCGTCTACCTGGGCGGGTTCGTGCCCGCCGACGAGGTGCTGTCCGAGCACCTGACGAGCAGGGCCGAGGTGGCCGAGGCGCTGACGATCCCGGGCGGGCCGGAGGTGGTGTGGCTGGGCGCGGCGATGATCATCGGGGCGGGATCGACCTCGTTCGAGATGATGCGCTACGTCGGGGACCGTTTTCCGCTCATCCCCATACCGACCTGGATGGACAACCCGATCGACCCGATCTCGATTCGCGATGTCCTGCACTACCTCGTCGCCGCCGCCGACCCGGGCGTGGTGCCGGCGGGGGCGTACGACATCTCTGGCCCGGACACCACGTCCTACCGCGAGCTGCTCAAGACGTATACGCGCATCTCGGGCCGGTGGCACGCCGGCTTGCCGGTCGGCAGGGTCGACACGGGGCTGGCGTCGCTGATCACCGGCGTCGCCCTTCCGGTGCCGCCGGGGCTGGCCGGCGATCTGGTCGAATCGCTGGATCACCCGATGGTGGCGTCGAAGGGCGACCTACGCGATCGCGTGGCCGACCCGCCCGGTGGGTTGCTCGGCGTCCAGGACGCCATTGCCCTAGCCTTGGCCGATCAGCCGAATCGCCCGTCCCCGGTCAACGCCCTGGCCGACCCCCATCACCTCGCCGACACCGATCCCGCGTGGGCCGGCGGTGACGCGCGGCGCATCCGCCACCTGGCCCGCCGCCTCACCCCGCCCGTCGTGCGGCCGGCTTTGGGGCTGGTGGGCATGGTCCCCGGTCCGCTCGCCGGCGCGCTTCGAACCGGCCTCGACCTCCTGATCGCCCTGACCCCGAAGGTGCATCCCGCATGAGCCAGTCAACCGCCCCGTCCAACACCGGCGTGCTGTCCGAGTGGTGGCGCGCCCTCAACAAGGTCGCCGTGCCCCATCATGAGTCGCCGGCCGTCGTGCGACGCCGGCGCGTCATCGTGACGATCACGCTGGTGGTCGGCGCGGCGATGCTCGGGTTCTCGCTGCGGCGTCACCCGGGGGAGTCGAGCTTCTACTGGCTCACGCTGGCGCTGGCGGGGGTGTGGTTCGCCGGTGGGCTCATCTCCGGCCCGCTACACCTGGGCGGCATCTGCTGGCGTGGCCGCAACCAACGGCCGGTCATCACCGGAACGACGATCGGTCTCCTGCTCGGCGCCGTCTTCGTGGTGGGCGGGCTGATCGCCCGGGAGATCACGCCGGTGGCGGAGTTGATAACCAGGGTGCTGGAATACGCCCACCACGGGTGGTATCCGGTGATCGTGGCGATCACCCTGGTCAACGGCGTCGCCGAGGAAGTGTTCTTTCGCGGCGCGCTCTACACGGCCCTGGGCCGCTATCACCCCGTCCTGATTTCGACCGTCCTCTACGCCTGCGCGACGCTGGCCAGCGGCAATCCGATGCTCGGCTTCGCCGCGGTCATCCTGGGGACGGTCTGCGCGTTCGAGCGCCGGGCGACCGGCGGGGTCCTGGCGCCGATGCTCACCCACCTGGTGTGGGGGCTGATCATGGTTCTCGTGCTGCCCCCGATGTTCGGGGTCTAACGCCGGCCGGGCCGACGACCTCGCGGGCCAGCGCACGCATCCTGGCGGCGTGGACCGGCCGCGCGAAGAACCAGTACACCCGCCCCGGGATGCCGCGCGGCAGAAAGATGGACCGCTGGGTGTAGCGGCTGCCGCGGCCCTGTTGCGGTGCGACCGCGATCTCGAGCCATTCCCGTCCCGGCGCCCGCTTGGTGGAGCGCAGCCGCAACAGCGTTCCCGGCTTGCGCTCCTCGACCGTCCAGGCCGCCCGCGAAGTCACGGCGTCCTCCGCCGCCTTCCAGACGGCGGCGGGTTCGGCGGGGGTGTGCGCGGCGCGCGCATCGGTGTAGACGATTTCGCCCGCCCACTGCGGGTCGCTGGGCAGCGCCTCGGCCGGTTCGGACCGCAACGACGACCACGAGGGTTCCGGGACTCCCCGAGCGGCGCGGCTGAGCGCCAGTTGGACGGACCGGCGGTAGGGGATCAGGCCGCCCGGCGGGGGCGCGATGACGCTGTCGACGTCGTGGTTGCGCATCACCGCGTCGCATTCCAGCGACTCGATCAATGGGCGCGCCAACCCCGGCGGGATCGGCGTCACCGTTCCGACCCAGAGGCTGGCGATCGTGGGCGTCAAGAACGGCAGCACGATCAGATAGCGCTTACCCAGCCCCGCGACTTCGGCGTAGACGCGCATCATGTCGCCGTACTCCAACACGTCGGGTCCGCCGATGTCCCAGGTGCGCGAGAACGGCACCGCGGCCGTCGCCGCGGCCACCAGGTAGTACAGCACGTCGCGCACCGCGATCGGCTGAATCTTGTTGTGCACCCACTTCGGGGTGGTCATCACCGGCAACCGGTCGGTGAGGTGCCGGATCATCTCGAACGACGCCGACCCCGAGCCGACGACGACGCCCGCCTGCAGCACCAGCGTCTCGATGCCCGAGGCGATCAGCGCATCGCCGACCGCCGTCCGCGATTCCAGGTGCGGTGAGAGCTTGCGGCCCTCGGGATGCAGCCCACTCAAGTACACGATGCGCCGCACCCCCGTGCGACGGGCCGCCGTGACGACGTTGCGCACCGCGCGCGTCTCCTCGTCGGCGAAGTCCTTCGCCGAGCCCATCGAATGGACCAGGTAGTAGACGACATCGATGCCGGCGAACGCCGCGATCAGCGAATCGACGTCACCGAGGTCCCCGCGCGCGACCTCCGCCTGCTGCCGCCACGGCACGTCCGCCAGCTTCGCCGGGTTGCGGGCCAGGGCGCGCACCGGGTGGCCTTCGTCCAGGAGTCGGGGCACCAGCCGGGCACCGATGTAGCCGGTCGCCCCGGTCACCAGGCATCGCACCTGTCCAGCCATGGATTCTCCGTCCGTCGCCTTCGGAATTATTCGGACCCGACGCGGGGAGGATTACCGGCGTGGGCCACCGGTAAGCGCCACGGGCTCAGCGATCGGTGAACTCCGGCGCGCGGCGCTGTTGGAAAGCCTTTGTGCCCTCCACGAAGTCGTGGGATCGCAGCAGCACTGCCTGCCCCTCGTATTCGCGCTGCAACGCCGGCTCCAACTGGGTGAGCGTGGCCGCGTTGATCGCCAGCTTGGTCTTGCCGAACGCGGCGACGGGCCCCGCCAACAGCCGGGCGATCACCTTGGCCACCTCGGCCTCGAATTCGGCGGCCGGGTACACGGCGCTGACCAACCCCCACGACAGCGCCTCGGCGGCCGGTAGGCGTTCGGGCAGCAGCGCCATGTGCATCGCCCGGATGCGGCCGACGGCGGCCGCGATCAGCGCCGACGCGCCGCCGTCGGGCATCAGGCCGATCTTGGTGAAGGCGAGCATGAAAAAAGCGCTCTCCGAAGCCAATACGATGTCGCACGCCAGGGCCAGGGAAACGCCGACGCCGGCCGCCGGTCCCTGGACCACGGCGACCACCGGGTGTGGCACGGCGGCGATCGCCCGGATCAGCCGGTTGATCTCTAGGACGATCTCGTCGGGCGAGAGCCCGGTCCCGGACACGTCGTCGGCGCTGATCCCCGCGCCGGAGCAGAAGCCGCGGCCCGCACCCCCGAGGCGCACCACCTTCACCTCCGGATCCGTCGCGGCGCGTTCCATTGCGTCGGCGATCCCGGTAATCACCGGCACGGTCAGCGAATTGAGGCTGTCGGGCCGGTCGATGGTCACCGACAGCACGCCGTCGGTCAGCGTGACGGAAAGGCCTGCGACGGGGGTCAGGGTGTCGATCGCGGATTGCGGCATGGGCTCACCCTAAGTGACCGGGCTGCGCGCCCGTTGCGGGCGGCTGCGAAGATGCCAACAACAACGGACGTCAGAGCAGACGAAAGGTCGGTGGGTCGTGGCTGGACCGCTGAAGGGACTTCGGGTCGTCGAGTTGGCCGGCATCGGGCCGGGCCCGCACGCGGCGATGATCCTGGGGGATCTGGGAGCCGACGTGGTGCGCATCGACCGGCCATGGACCGGTCCCGGCGGTGTCGCGAAGGACGCCATGCTGCGCAACCGGCGCGTCCTGACCGTCGACCTCAAGTCCGACGAGGGCCGAGCCGTCGTGCTCCAGCTGGTGGCCAAGGCCGACGTGTTGATCGAGGGCTTCCGTCCCGGTGTCACCGAGCGGCTCGGCCTCGGGCCCGAGCAGTGCGCCGAGGTCAACGAGCGGCTGATCTACGCCCGGATGACCGGCTGGGGGCAGGCCGGCCCGCGCAGTCAGCAGGCGGGCCACGACATCAACTACATCTCGCTCAACGGGATCCTCCATGCCATCGGCCGGGCCGGCGAGCGACCGGTGCCGCCGCTGAACCTGGTCGGTGACTTCGGCGGGGGCTCGATGTTCCTGCTGGTCGGCATCCTGTCCGCGCTGTGGGAGCGGCAGACCTCCGGCAAGGGCCAGGTCATCGACGCTGCCATGGTCGACGGCTCCAGCGTGCTGATCCAGATGATGTGGGCGATGCGCGGGCTGGGCATGTGGTCGGACGTGCGCGGCACCAACATGCTCGACGGCGGCGCGCCCTACTACGACACCTATGAGTGCGCCGACGGGCGCTACGTCGCCGCCGGCGCCATCGAGCCGCAGTTCTATGCGGCCATGCTGGCCGGGCTGGGGTTGGACGCCGCCAACCTGCCGGCGCAGAACGACGTCAGCCGCTGGCCCGAGCTGCGCGAGGCGCTGACGGCGGCCTTCGCCGGGCATGACCGCGACCACTGGGCGAAGGTGTTCGCCGATTCCGACGCCTGTGTGACACCGGTGCTGGCGTTCGGCGAGGTGCACACCGAGCCGCACATCACCGAGCGGAACACGTTCTACGACGTGGACGGCGGTCTGCAGCCGTTGCCGGCGCCGCGGTTCTCCCGCACCAAGCCCGACGTTCCCCGGCCGCCGGCCGCGCCGCTGCCCGACGTCGAAGCCGTTCTGAGCGACTGGGTATAGTCGCCAACCAACTGGTTGGCTGGACTCGCAACGATTCTCAAGGAAGGACTCGTATGAAGATCAAGGACGCCGTCGCCGTCGTCACCGGGGGCGCCTCGGGCCTGGGCTTGGCCACCACCAAGCGGCTGCTGGACGCCGGGGCGCAGGTGGTGGTGATCGACCTGCGGGGCGAAGAGGCCGTCCAAGAACTCGGCGAGCGCGCCCGTTTCGTGCAGGCCGACGTCACCGACGAGGCGGCCGTCGGCAAGGCGCTCGACACCGCCGAGTCGATGGGCCCGCTGCGCATCAACGTCAACTGCGCGGGCATCGGCAACGCCATCAAGACGCTGTCCAAGGACGGCCCGTTCCCGCTCGATGCGTTCAAGAAGGTGGTCGGGGTCAACCTGATCGGCACGTTCAACGTGCTGCGGCTGGCCGCCGAGCGCATCGCCAAGACCGAGCCCATCGGGGAGGAGCGCGGCGTCATCATCAACACCGCCTCCGTCGCCGCGTTCGAGGGCCAGATCGGCCAGGCCGCCTACTCGGCGTCCAAGGGCGGCGTGGTCGGCATGACGCTGCCGATCGCGCGCGACCTGTCGCGCGAACTCATCCGCGTGGTCACCATCGCGCCCGGGCTGTTCAAGACCCCGCTGCTCGGTTCGCTGCCCGAGGAGGCCCAGAAGTCGCTGGGCAAGCAGGTGCCGCACCCGGCCCGGCTCGGTGACCCCGACGAGTACGGCGCGCTCGCGGTCCACATCATCGAAAACCCGATGCTCAACGGCGAGGTCATCCGCCTGGACGGTGCCATCCGCATGGCGCCCCGCTGAGTCCCCCGAACACGAAAGCCCCCCGCGAGAAGCGGGGGGCTTTCGTATCGGAGAGAGACTTTTATCGACGGAACCATCGACTGACAGCGGGTTCGGCCATCAACAGCCGTGCGAGCATACTCATGGCGTCAGCTCAGCTCGCCGCTTGCAGTTCTTCGAACTGCTCGGAGGTCTCGCCTTCCACCAGCACGTCGCCGTGGTAGAGGGCTTCGAAGTCAACCTTGATGACGTCTGCACTCGTGTCGTCGATCCACATGACACTGAGCGTATGGGCCACCATTAAGGAATCTTTGAGTCACGATTCGGAAAATGGTGGCAATTTACCGGCGGGTAGGTTCAGGGCTGTCAAGCCCGGCTTTTGGCCTCGTGACCTGCTTAATTACCGGCCAAGTTTCTGGCCGGACTCTTAGGGTGGCACCGGTTTAGAAATCGCGCGTTGAACCCTGCGGCCGCCCCCGCGCGTGCTTGAAGAGGAATCTGTTTGACGCGTGAAAACTAGCGTTTGTTAGGTTGTCGCCGGTACGCCAGCGGCCAGCGCGATCAGCACGGCGGCGGAAGGGCTCGACATGCTGCAGGGGATCGCCCGCATGGCCATCGCGGCGCCCCGCCGCATCATCGCCATCGGTGTCCTGGTTTTCGTCGCCGCCGCGATCTTCGGCATCCCGGTCGCCAAGAGTCTGTCTCCCGGCGGTTTCCAGGACCCCCACTCGGAGTCCGCCCGCGCGATCCAGGTGCTGACCGACAAGTTCGGCCAGAGCGGTCAGCAGATGCTGATCGTGGTGACCGCTCCCGGCGGCAGCGACAGCGCACAGGCCCGCACCGTGGGCACCGACCTCGTCAACCAGCTGCAGAAGTCACCCCTGGTCTACAACGCGTCGTCACCGTGGACGGTCCCACCTCAAGCGGCCGCCGATCTGCTCAGCCGCGACGGCAAGTCGGGCCTGATCGTGGTGAACCTCAAGGGCGGCGAGAACTACGCACAGAGCAACGCCCAAACCGTCGCCGACCAATTCGTCCACGACCGTGACGGCGTCACCGTCCGCGCCGGCGGCGCGGCCATGCAGTACGCGCAGATCAACACGCAGAACCAGGCCGACCTGCTGGTGATGGAGATGATCGCGCTGCCGCTGAGCTTCCTGATCCTGATCTGGGTGTTCGGCGGGCTGCTGGCGGCGGCGTTGCCGATGGCGCTGGGCGCGCTGGCCGTCGTCGGGTCCATGACGGTGTTGCGGCTGATCACGTTCACCACCGAAGTGTCGATCTTCGCGCTCAACCTGAGCACCGCGCTGGGCCTGGCGCTGGCCATCGACTACACGCTGCTGATCGTCAGCCGCTACCGCGACGAGTTGGCCGAGGGCGCCGACCGGGACGAGGCGCTGATCCGGACCATGGCGACCTCCGGGCGGACGGTGTTGTTCTCCGCGGTCACCGTGGCGCTGTCCATGTCGGCGACGGTGGCGTTCCCGATGTACTTCCTCAAGTCGTTCGCCTACGCCGGCGTGGCCACCGTGGCCTTCGTCGCGACCGCCTCGATCGTGATCACCCCGGCCGCCATCGTGCTGCTGGGCCCCCGGCTGGACGCGCTCGACGTGCGCCGGCTGATGCGCCGGGTCTTCCGGCGTCCGGAGCCGGTGCGCAAGCCCGTCGAAGAGCTGTTCTGGTATCGATCGACCAAGTTGGTGATGCGCCGCTGGGCGCCGATCGGTGTGACCGTCGTTGCGCTGCTGCTCCTGCTCGGGCTGCCGTTCATGGGCGTCAAATGGGGTTTCCCGGACGACCGGGTGCTGCCGCGGTCGACCTCGTCGCACCAGGTCGGTGACCAGCTGCGCAACGATTTCGCGAACGACTCCGCGACGTCCGTGCCGGTCGTCGTCCCCGACGCGCGCGGCCTGAACCCGGCGGACCTCGACACCTACGCCGCAGACCTGTCGCGGGTGCCCGGCGTCGCGGCCGTGTCGGCCCCCGGCGGGGCGTTCGTCGGCGGGAACCGGACCGGGCCGCCGGTGGGGGCCACCGGCCTGGCCGACGGCAGCGCGTTCCTGACCGTCAGCAGCACAGCGCCGCTGTTCTCCGCGGCGAGCGACGCCCAACTCCAGCGATTGCACCAGGTGCCCGGGCCGGCGGGGCGGTCCGTCGCGATGGGTGGCGTCGCGCAGGTCAACCGCGACAGCGTCGACGCGGTCACCGACCGCCTGCCGCTGGTGCTCGGGCTGATGGCCGCGATCACCTTCGCGTTGCTGTTCCTGCTCACCGGTAGCGTGCTGCTGCCGGTTAAGGCGCTGGCCTGCAACATCCTGTCGCTGACCGCGGCGTTCGGTGCGCTGGTGTGGATCTTCCAGGACGGGCATCTCGGCGCGCTCGGCACGACGCCGAGCGGGACGCTGGTCGCGAACATGCCGGTGCTGCTGTTCTGCATCGCCTTCGGGCTGTCGATGGACTACGAGGTGTTCCTGCTGTCCCGTATTCGGGAGTACTGGCTCGCGTCCGGGGCCGCTCGACCGGCGAAGCCGAGCCCGAAGCAGGCCGACGCCGCCAACGACGAGAGCGTGGCGCTCGGGGTGGCCCGCACCGGCCGGGTGATCACCGCCGCCGCGCTGGTGATGTCGATGTCGTTCGCCGCGCTGATCGCCGCGCACGTGTCGTTCATGCGGATGTTCGGCCTCGGCCTGACGCTCGCCGTGTTCGCCGACGCCACCCTGGTGCGGATGGTCGTGGTGCCCGCCTTCATGCACGTGATGGGCCGGTGGAATTGGTGGGCGCCCAGGCCGCTGGCCTGGCTGCACGAGCGGTTCGGCATCAGCGAGGGCGGGGCCCACGAGCGCGGATACGTCGAGGCGATCCCGCTTGACGGCGGCCCGCTGGGGGAACCCGTGGCCAACATCGGTTAAGCACCCGCCCTCGCCGGCAACACCCCTATCCTGAGGCCGATTCGATCGGAAGGTTGACCTGTATGACAACGGCGGTGGACAACCCGTTCTTCGCGCGCATCTGGCCCGTCGTCGCCACCCACGAGACCGAGGCCATCCGCGCGCTGCGCCGCGAGAACCTGGCCGGGTTGTCGGGGCGGGTGCTCGAGGTCGGCGCGGGCATCGGGACGAACTTTCCCCACTACCCGGAGTCGGTCCACGAGGTGGTCGCGGTGGAGCCCGAGCCGCGGCTGGCGGCCCAGGCGCGGGCCGCGGCGGACGTGGTGCCCGCCCGGGTGTTGGTGACGGGGGAGACGGCGGAGGATTTCAGCGGCGGTGAGCCGTTCGACGCCGTGGTGTGCTCGCTGGTGTTGTGCTCGGTGCGCGACCCCGGCGGCGTGCTGCGGCGGCTGTATTCGTTGCTGCGCCCGGGTGGCGAGTTGCGGTACCTCGAGCACGTGGCGAGCGCCGGCGCGCGGGGCCGCCTGCAACGGATCGCCGACGCGACGGTGTGGCCCCGGTTGTTCGGCAACTGCCACACCCACCGGGACACCGAGCGTGCGATCGTCGACGCCGGATTCGAAGTCGGCGTTTCCCGGCGCGAGTTCACGCTGCCGGCGTGGGCGCCGATGCCGGTGTCCGAATTGCTGCTGGGCCGCGCCCGCAGGCCGTAGTCGCCGGCTACTTCAGCAGGGCGGGCAGCCGCTGCAGCAAGCCGGGCAGCGCCTGGCTCGCGGTCTCGCGGATGCTGATCGTCGCGTTCCGGGACAGCGGCGTGACCTCCGGATTGACCTCGATGACGGCCGTGCCGCGGGACAGCGCGAGCTCGGCCAGCCCGGCCGCCGGGTAGACGATCGCCGAGGTCCCGACCACCACCATCACGTCGGCGGCCTCGGTCGCCTCGACGGCGCTCTGCCACGGCGCGTCGGGCAACGGCTCACCGAACCACACGATGTCCGGCCGGATCAGGCCGCCGCAGTGACAGACCGGCGGCTCGACCTCGAGCGTCGGTTCCGCCATCTTGGGCAGCGCGCCGGTGTAAGGCATACCGCAACGGTCGCAACGGAATTCGAACAGGCTGCCGTGCAGGTGGTGGACCGGCATGCTGCCGGCGCGCTCATGCAGGTCGTCGACGTTCTGGGTGATCACGCTGACCTCGGCGCCGTCCTGCCAGGCGGCGATGGCGCGGTGCCCCGTGTTGGGCTGGACGTCGGCCACCAGGTAGTGACGCCACAGGTACCATCCCCAGACCCGCTCGGGGTTGTCGCGCCAGCCCTGCGTGCTGGACAGCTCGTAGGGATCGAAGCGGGCCCACAATCCGTTCTTGTCGTCACGGAAGGTCGGCACCCCGCTCTCCGCGGAGATCCCCGCGCCGCTCAGCACCGTTACTCGCATCCCACAAAGATAGCCGTGCTTGGGACATACTGAGGACGTGGAGCTGCGGGATTTGCTGAAGGTCGATGTGAAGGCGGGCAAACCGCTGTTCGACCAGCTCAGGACCCAGGTCATCGACGGCGTTCGGGCGGGCGCGCTCCCCCCGGGCACCCGGCTCCCCACTGTGCGCGACCTGGCCGGGCAGCTGGGCGTGGCGGCGAACACCGTCGCCCGCGCCTACCGGGAACTCGAGTCGGCGGCGATCGTCGAAACCCGCGGGCGCTTCGGCACTTTCATCTCCCGCTTCGACCCGACGGACGCCGCGATGGCCGCCGCCGCCAAGGAGTACGTCGAGGTGGCCCGGGCGCTGGGGCTGACCAAATCCGACGCGATGCGCTACCTCACCAACGTGCCGGACGACTGAGCGCGCCGTCTCAACGCAGCACCTTCGCCAGCGTGCGCAGGTTGCGCGTGGTGGTCGAGGACTTGTAGCGCGGCTTGCCCATCGTCTTGCCGATCGTGCTGTCCAGGGTGCCGCCCTTGGGCACCTGCCAGTAGATGACGCCCGCGCCGGCGCCGATCCTCTCGTGCGGGCCGGCATCCTCGCCCAGTGCGGCGAGTTCGTCGAGCGCGGCTTTGTCGGCGACGAACGTGACGTAGGACTGATAGCCGTCGACCTCCGGCTCGAACGGGTAGGCGTCGACGACGGCCCGCACCGTCGCGAGGTCATAAACGAGCACCCAGGCGTCGTAGCCAAACCTCTCGCGCAGCGCGGCCTCGGCCTTTTTGCGCACGGCGGCGGCACCGGCGGGTGACTGCAGCACGACGTTGCCGCTGGCCAGGATGGTGCGCACGCCCGTGAAGCCGGCGTCGGTGAATGCGCGCGCCACCTCGGCCATCTTGAGGTTGACGCCGCCGACGTTGACACCGCGCAGGAAGGCCGCGTACTCGGTCATGATCCGATTTCACCAGGGCGGCTCGCGCTGACCCGATCCGGGACCCGTTGCTGGACGCGCGACGTAGGCTTTCTCCCATGGGGCGCCAAGTCTTCGACGACAAGCTGCTGGCCGTGATCAGTGGAAACTCGCTCGGAGTGCTGGCCACCATCAAGCGTGACGGGCGCCCTCAGCTGTCGAACGTGAGCTACCACTTCGACCCGCGCGACCTGGCGGTGCGGGTGTCGATCACCGAGCCGCGCGCCAAGACCCGCAACCTGCGCCGCGACCCGCGGGCGTCCATCCTGGTCGACGCCGACGACGGGTGGTCCTACGCGGTGGCCGAGGGCACGGCGATCCTGACGCCGCCGGCGGCCGACCCCGGCGACGACACCGTCGAGGCGCTGATTGCCTTGTACCGCAACATCGCCGGCGAACACCCGGACTGGGACGAATACCGCCAGGCGATGGTCACCGACCGGCGGGTGCTGCTGACGCTGCCGATCTCGCACGTGTACGGCATGCCGCCCGGGATGCGGTAGCCGCCCGATTCCGGAGATCCCGGGCTAGGCTGCCGGTATGGCTGAACCCAAGTCTTCCGAGGCGCCGCAATCGGACGACGACACCAAGCGTAAGTTCCGCGAAGCCCTCGACCGCAAGATGGCCAAGTCGTCGGGCGGGTCCGACCACAAGAACGGCGCCGGCAAGCAGTCGCGTGCGCACGGACCGGTGGAGAACCGCCGTGAATTCCGCCGCAAGAGCGGGTGAGAGGCGCCGGGACGTGTTGTGCTACGACGGCTTTCGTCGCAAAGCCGGCTCAGCCGTTCGGCGGTGCGAATAGGCCCACCGACGGGTCGGCCTGGCCCGGTTGGCCGCGCAGGCTGCCCCGGGTGCTGGGGTGCCCGAAGTTCACTTGCGACGGGTCGTTCTGATAGGCCCAGTCCGCGACGATGGTGCGCCGGGTGAACTTCCAGCGGCCCTCGTGTTTGGCGTAGGAGTCCACGTACCGGCCGCCGATGACGACGTCTGAGTCGTGTTCGGGACCGGCGAAGGTGTGAAACACCAGGCAGTAGATTTCGCCGCGGGCGGTGTCACCCTCGATCACGAAGTTCGTCGTGGTGATGTTGTGTTGGGAGACAAGCACATACGGTTCCGCCGCCCGCAGCTGCGCGATGAACTCGTCGACGCCGCCGGTGGAGAACGAGCCGTGTGAGTCCGTCGCGTCGGGGTGGTACAGGCCGCGAAGCGTCGCATAGTCGGCGCGGTCGACCGCGCGGCAATAGGCAGTGACGAGTGCGTGCAGTTCGTCGCGGGCCAGCATCAGCGCCAACCGGGCCTCGTCCACCACCCGGTCACGATAACGCGGTGGTTATCTGCTGGTCGTCAGCGCCTTTCCGGTAGGTAGTCTGTCGACCACGGGGGACTTCGGGCTTAGGGTGTTCAGCGGAAAGGGAGGTCGTCGACGGTGACACTGTGGCTCGCTCAAGACCCCGAGGCCGACGCGCTGCTGGACGAGAACCCGTTGGCCCTGCTCATCGGGATGGTGCTCGATCAGCAGGTGCCCTTCGAGACGGCATTTGCCGGGCCCAAGAAGATCGCGGACCGGATGGGCGGCTTCGGTGCCCATGAAATCGCCGAGTACGACCCGGACAAGTTCGCCGCCCTGTGCGCGGAAAAGCCTGCGATACACCGGTTTCCCGGATCGATGGCCAAGCGGATCCAGGCCCTGGCGCAGATCATCGTGGACCGTTACGACGGCGACGCGGCGGCGCTGTGGACATCCGGCGACCCGGACGGCGCGGAGCTGCTGCGCCGCATCAAGGGGCTCCCAGGGTTCGGCGAGGTCAAGGCGCAGATTTTCCTGGCGCTGCTGGGCAAGCAGTACGGCGTCGACGTCGAAGGCTGGCGCGCGGCGGCCGGGCAGTTCGGCAAGGACGGCACCCACATCTCCGTCGCCGACATCGTCGACGCCCAGTCGATGGGCAAGGTGCGTTCCTACAAGAAGCAGATGAAGGCAGCAGCCAAGGCGGCGAAGTAGCTGGGTGACCAGAAGGGAAGGGCGGCAACGTGAAGACACACCTGACGTGTCCGTGCGGGGAAGCCATCGTCGGCAAGGATGAGGACGAACTGGTCGAGCTGACGCAGGCTCATCTGGCCAGCGATCACCCGGGCCTCGAGTACGACCGGGACGCGATCCTGTTCATGGCGTACTAGCGCCGACACTCCGGGCGCGCGTGTCCCGTGGGGGACACGCGCGCCCGGAACGGTGTCGGTGCGGCCTACGGCACCACCGTGGAGCCGATCGTGGGCATGAACTGGCACTGCTTTTCCTTGGTGGTGACCTGACCGAAGATGGTCGACATGATGCTGCCCGACCCGGTGTCGGCGATCGCGGTCAGCGTCGTCGGCCCCTCGGGATTGATATCGGTGCGCGGCTTGAGCGCCACCGTTCCCGACTTGCCCGTCGTCAGGTTCACCCAGGTGACGTTCAACGGCAGCTTCTGCACCTCGGCGGGGCCGGGCGTGCCGACGGCGGTGAACACGTAGGCGGTCTGCCCGGGCCCCGGCCCCGGCGTCGGGATCTTCGCCGGCCCCGCCACCGAGAGCGCGGTGGCGATCGCGGTGGTGCCGTCCGCCAGGCAATTGGTGCCGATCGAGGGATACATGAAGTCCTGCGTGGGCGGGGCGTCGGGGCCGAAACCCGGAGCCGCCGCGGGTGCCGCGGCGGGCGCGGGAGCCGGTGCGGTGTCCGGCGCCGGAGCGGCTGCCGGTGCAGCCTCGGGCGCCGGCGGCACCGGTACGGGCGCGGCCACGGGTGCGACGGTGCCCGCCGCCGGTGCGGACGCGGGCGGCGCGACCACCGACGGGGCGGCGGCCGGCGGGGCCGCGACCGGTCCCGGTCCGGCCGCGTGGGCCGGGTCGATGCCGGCCGGCAGGTGCGATTGGGCGCCCGGTTCGAAGCCCGCCGCGGGCGGGGAGGCGACCGGTCCGGGCCCGGCCGCGTGGGCCGGGTCGATGCCGGTCGGCAGGTGGGACTGGGCGCCCGGTTCGACGCCGGCCGGCGGCACGTGCGGCACCGGTGAGCCGTCCGGCAGGGCCGCGCCGGGCTCGGCCAGGAACTGGTTCACCGACGCGGCCACGTTGCGGGATTCGGTGGGCGCGCCCTGGTTGTGACTGAAGGCCTGCGCGGCGGCCATGAGGAGCTGAGTCGCCTGCGCCGGATTGCCGGCCGCCTGCTGAATGATCGGGCTCAGCTGCGAGAGCGCCGGCAGGCCCGGAAGTTCTTGAGTCGAGTTCGGTTGCGGCGCCGCCGGATCGGCTGCCGCGCTCGGGCAGAGCCCGAACGCGGCAGCCGATGCCGTGACGACAGCGGCCAAACCTTTGGACAGATTCCAAGTGGTTGCCACGGTGTGTCCTCCGGTCGTTAGGTGGTGGCGTTGGCTGTCTGGCGAACTGATCAGGGCAGGGCGGCGAGCAACGGCGCGACCGGGTTGGCCCCGGTTGCCGGTGCGGCCGGTGCGGCCGGTGCGGCGGGAGCCCCGGCCAGTGCCGGCAGGTCCTGCGGCAGGGTCATCTGCGCAGGCATGTTGACCGGCAGGTTGGGCAGGAACGCCGGCATATCGACCTTGGCCTGCGGGATCTGCGGGGCCGGCGGCGTGGCGGGGGCGGTCGGCGTCGACAGCCCCGGGATGGCCGGCAGTCCGGGAATGGGGGACGTGGCCGGGGCGGCGGGTACCGCGGGTGCCTGCTGCGTCAGACCCGGAATCAGGCCCTGCAGCCCCTGCGTCGTTGCAGGCGCGGACGGGGTCGCCGCCTGCGGCAACCCGGGAATCGAGGGCACGCCGGCCGACGTCGCCGGTGACGTCGCGGCGGCGGACGGAACGCCCGGGAAGGTGATACCCGGAGCGGCGGGTGCGGCCGGCGGGGTCGCACCCAGGGCGGTGGCGAGGTTCTGCAGGATCTGCGGCGCGTTGGCCGCCGAACTGATCAGCTGCTGCGGAATGTTCGGAATGGGCGGGGCCGGCACCGGGTCGGCGTGGGCGATACCGCCCGTGAGTAGGGCTGCGGACGAACCGACGACGACGGCCGCTGCACGCATGTAAGTCCAGATGGTTGGCATGACTCTCCCTGGTTGTGGAAAACGGGTCCGCCGCCGAAGTTACGTTGATACTGATGGGACTCAAGTGACACGTGTGGCATTTATTTGATCGTTATTGATACGAGTGACGGCGGTGACCGACGGGCCGCGACCAGGCCTGCCGATACCGCGCGGGCCCCGGCCGTCGCTAAAGTCGGGCGGATAGACACCACCTCGGCCCCCCCGGCGGTCCCCCCGCGCCGGCGGATCGCGGGTCTGCTGCGGGCGGCGGCGCCCGCGCTGCTGGCCGCCAGCGTCGCCGCGCGGCTCGCCTGGACCTATCTGACGCCCCACGGCGCGAACTTCGTCGACCTGCACGTCTACCTCGGCGGGGCCGCCGCGATCAACCATCCCGGCACGCTGTACAGCTACGTCTACGCCGACCAGACACCGGACTTCCCGCTGCCGTTCACCTACCCGCCCTTCGCGGCGGTCGTCTTCTATCCGCTGAGCCTGCTGCCGTTCGGCGTGGTCGCCTTCGCGTGGCAGATCGCGACGATGGCCGCCCTGTACGCGGCGATCCGGATCAGCCAGCGGTTGATGGGCGTTGCGACCGGCGCCGATGGCCACCGCACGGCCATGGTGTGGACCGCGGTCGCGATCTGGATCGAGCCGCTGCGCAGCACCTTCGACTACGGACAGGTCAACGTGCTGCTGATGGTCGCGGTGCTGGGGGCGGCGCTGACCGCGCGCTGGTGGCTGTCGGGGCTACTGGTAGGCGTGGCGGCCGGGATCAAGCTGACGCCCGCGATCGCCGGGGTCTATCTGGTCGGCGTGCGGCGCTGGGCCGCGGCGGCCTTCTCCTTCGTGGTGTTCCTCGGCACCGTCGGCGTGTCCGTCCTGGTCGTCGGCGATCAGACCCGCTACTACTTCACGAAGCTGCTGGGCGACGCGCACCGCGTGGGGCCCATCGCCACGTCGATCAATCAATCCTGGCGCGGCGGCATTTCCCGGATCCTGGGCCACGACGCCGGCTTCGGGCCGCCGGTCCTGGTCGCCATCGCGGTCACGGCGGTCCTGGCCGTCCTGGCGTGGCGGGCGCTGGAGCCCTCGGATCGGCTGGGCAAGCTGCTGGTGGTCGAGCTGTTCGGGCTGCTGCTGTCCCCGATCTCCTGGAGCCATCACTGGGTGTGGGTGGTGCCGCTGATGATCTGGGCGATTCACGGGCCGCCGCGCGAGCGCCCCGGCGCCCGGATCGTGGGCGGGGGCTGGCTTGCGCTCACCATCGTCGGCGTGCCGTGGCTGCTGCTCTTCGCCCAGCCGACCATCTGGCAGGTCAGCCGGCCGTGGTATCTGGCCTGGGCCGGCCTGGCCTACATCGTGGCGGCCGTGGCCACCCTCGTCTGGATCGCCGCCACCGGCCGGCGCGCCGGATTGAAGGGCTAGCCGCCGACGATCTCGTCGATGTCGCGCGCCATGGCCACGTCCTTGTCGGTGATGCCACCCTCGGAGTGCGTGACCAGAGCGAAAGTGACCGTCCGCCAACGAATGTCGATGTCCGGGTGGTGGTCTTTGCTTTCCGCGTGCTCGGCCACCCGGCGCACCGCATCGATGCCGGCGAGGAAACTCGGAAACTTGATCGAGCGGCGCAACGCGCCCTCGACACGCTCCCATCCGTTGAGATCGGGCAGTGCGGCGTCCACCTGCTCGTCCGTTAACACAGCCATGCCCCGACCGTATACCGTCTGGCCATGCCGACCCAGATCGTCGTCGCCGGCGCGATCATCCGCCGCGCCGCGGTCCTGGTGGCGCAGCGCGTCCGCCCGCCGGAGTTGGCAGGCCGCTGGGAGCTGCCCGGCGGCAAGGTGGCGCCCGGTGAGACCGAGCGGGGCGCGCTGGCGCGCGAACTCGGCGAGGAGCTGGGCCTGACGGCCGGCGACGTCGCGGTGGGCGACCGGCTGGGTGAGGACATCGCGCTGGACGGCATGACGCTGCGCGCCTACCGCGTGCGGCTGATCGGTGGTGAACCGCACGCCCGCGACCACCGGGCGGTGCGCTGGGTGACGGCCGCCGAGCTGCCCGGTGTCGACTGGGTGCCCGCAGACCGCGCCTGGGTCCCTGACCTGGTGCGGACGCTGTCCACGGCCGCCTCATAACAAGTCCACAGCCTTCCGGCAGCTGACATTCAGCGACGCAGAAGGTCGCCAAGGTGAACTTGAGATATAACGCAAACGTGAACTTGTAGTAAACGACTTGACCTGGAAGTGCGGTAGCGATCCATCGTCCCGCGGTCGCGGTGGAGGCGCCGGGCGCCTCCAGGCCCACAACACCTCATGCTGACAAGACGATTGTTCGTTGACAGGCCGCGCGCGGCGGAGGTGCGAGACCTGTCTGCCGCGCCCGGTGCCGGCTTGCGGACGCGCGCCGCCGATACCGATGACGGGCCACTCGACACGGTCCACCGTCACGCAGCTGCGGTCGAAGCAACGGCCCGCGCACGACTCGAGGCACCACGGACGAGAAGGGGTACCTGTTGACTGTCACACCACACGTTGGTGGAGCGCTCGAGGAGTTACTGGAGCGCAGCGGGAGGTTCTTCACGCCCGGCGAGTTCTCGGCGGACCTGCGCACGGTGACGCGGCGGGGCGGCCGGGAGGCCGATGTCTTCTACCGCGACAGGTGGAGCCACGACAAGGTGGTGCGGTCGACCCACGGGGTCAACTGCACCGGCTCCTGCTCCTGGAAGATCTACGTCAAGGACGGGATCATCACCTGGGAGACCCAGCAGACCGACTATCCCTCGGTGGGCCCGGACCGCCCGGAATACGAGCCGCGCGGGTGTCCCCGCGGGGCGTCGTTCTCCTGGTACAGCTACTCGCCCACCCGGGTGCGCTACCCGTACGCCCGCGGCGTGCTGGTCGAGATGTATCGGGAAGCCAAGGCGCGCTTGGGTGACCCGGTGCTGGCCTGGGCCGACATTCAGGCCGACCCCGAGCGCCGCCGTCGCTATCAGCGGGCCCGCGGCAAGGGCGGCCTGGTCCGGGTGACCTGGGCCGAGGCCACCGAGCTGATCGCCGCCGCCCACGTGCACACCATCAAGGAATACGGCCCGGACCGGGTCGCCGGGTTCTCCCCGATCCCGGCCATGTCGATGGTGTCCTACGCCGCCGGCTCGCGGTTCTTCGAGCTGATCGGCGCCCCCATGACGTCGTTCTACGACTGGTACGCCGACCTGCCGGTGGCCTCACCGCAGGTGTTCGGCGACCAGACCGACGTCCCCGAATCGGGGGACTGGTGGGACGCGGCGTATCTGATGATGTGGGGCTCCAACGTGCCGATCACCCGGACCCCCGACGCGCACTGGATGGCCGAGGCGCGCTACCGCGGCACGAAGGTGGTGACCGTCAGCCCGGACTACGCCGACAACACCAAGTTCGCCGACGAGTGGATGCCGTGCGCGGCCGGCACCGACGGGGCGCTGGCCATGGCGATGGGCCACGTCATCCTCTCCGAATGCTATGTGCGCAAGGAGGTTCCGTTCTTCGCCGACTTCGCGCGCCGCTACACCGACCTGCCGTTCCTGATCAAGCTCGAAGAGCGCGGCGACATGCTGGTGCCGGGCAAGAATCTGACCGCGGCGGACCTGGGGGAGGCGGTCGAGAACGCGGCGCTCAAGCCGGCGGTGTTCGACGAGGCGAGCAATTCCGTTGCCGTCCCGCACGGGTCCCTGGGGTTCCGCTACGGCGAGGACGGCGTCGGGAAGTGGAATCTCGACCTCGGCGGCCTGATGCCGGCGCTGAGCGTGCGAGACCCGCACGGCGCCAACGGCGACGGCGCCACCGCGCTGGTGCACCTGGCGAGCTTCGACACGGTCAACGGCGAGGGCGCCACCATCGCCCGCGGCGTGCCGGTGCGCCGGGTCGGCAAGCACCTGGTCTGCACCGTGTTCGACCTGATGCTCGCCCAGTACGGGGTGGCACGCCCGGGGCTGCCCGGTGACTGGCCCACGGGCTACGACGACGCGACCCAGCAGAACACGCCGGCGTGGCAGGAGGCGATCACGGGTGTGTCGGCCGCGCAGGCCATTCGCGTCGCCCGCGAATTCGCCCGTAGCGCCGAGGAATCCGGCGGCCGGTCGATGATCATCATGGGCAGCGGGATCTGCCAGTGGTTCCACGGCGACGCGATCTACCGGGCGGTGCTCGCGCTGTTGATGCTGACCGGCTCGATGGGGCGCAACGGCGGAGGCTGGGCCCACTACGTCGGCCAGGAAAAGGTGCGCCCGCTCACCGGGTTTCAGACGATGGCGATGGCCACGGACTGGGTGCGCCCGCCGCGACAGGTGCCGGGTGCCTCCTATTGGTACGCGCACACCGACCAGTGGCGCTACGACGGCTACGGGGCCGACAAGCTGGCCAGCCCCCTGGGCCGGGGCCGGTTCGCGGGCAAGCACACCATGGACCTGCTGGCCTCGGCGACGGCGATGGGCTGGAGCCCGTTCTATCCGCAGTTCGACCGGTCCAGCCTGGACGTCGCCGACGAGGCCCGCGCCGCCGGGCGCGACGTCGCCGACTACGTCGCCGAGCAGCTCCGCGACCGCAAACTCAAGCTCTCCGTCACCGACCCCGACAATCCGGTCAACTGGCCGCGGGTGCTGACGGTGTGGCGGGCCAACCCGATCGGATCGGCGGGCAAGGGCGGCGGGGACTTCCTGCGCCACCTGCTCGGCACCGATTCCAACGTCCAGGCCGAGCCGCCGGCCGACGGGATACCCCCCGCCGACGTGGGGTGCCAGGGCGACATCCCCGAGGGCAAGCTCGACCTGATGATGTCGATCGACTTCCGGATGACCTCCACGACCCTGGTGTCGGACATCGTGCTGCCGGCGGCGACCTGGTACGAGAAGGCCGACATCTCCAGCACCGACATGCACCCGTACGTGCACGCGTTCAGCGCCGCGACCGATCCGCCCTGGGAAACCCGTTCGGATTTCGAGGCTTTCGGTGCGATCGCGCGTGCCTTCAGCGGTTTGGCCAAGCGGCACCTGGGCACGCGCAGCGACGTGGTCCTCACCGCGCTGCAGCACGACACGCCGGACGCGATGGCCTATCCGGACGGCACGGAAGAGGACTGGTTGCACACTGGCGCGACACCGGTGCCCGGGCGGACGATGCCCAAACTCACGGTGGTGGAACGCGATTACGGCGCCATCTATGACAAGTGGCAGACCCTGGGCCCGCTGGTCGACACGTTCGGGGTGACCACCAAGGGCATCACGGTGCATCCGTTCCGGGAGGTCGAGGAGCTGGCGGCCAAGTTCGGCGTGATGAATTCCGGTGCGGCGGCCGGGCGTCCGGCCATCACCACCGCCGCGCGGATGGCCGACGTGCTGCTGCTGTTGTCCGGAACCACCAACGGCCGGCTCGCCGTCGAGGGCTTCCGCGAGCTGGAGAAGCGGACGGGCCAGCGGCTGGCCCACCTCGCCGAGGGCAGTGAAGAGCGGCGCATCAGCTATGCCGACACCCAGGCGCGTCCGGTCCCGGTGATCACCAGCCCCGAGTGGTCGGGCAGCGAAACCGGCGGGCGCCGCTACGCGCCGTTCACCATCAACATCGAGAACCTCAAGCCGTTCCACACGCTCACCGGACGGATGCATTTCTACCTGGCCCACGACTGGGTCGAGGAGCTCGGCGAGCACCTGCCGGTGTTCCGCCCGCCGCTGGACATGACGCGGCTGTTCGGCCAGCCGGAGCTCGGCCCCACCCCGGACGGTAACGGCGGAATCGGTCTGACGGTCCGGTATTTGACGCCGCACTCGAAGTGGTCGTTCCACTCCACCTACCAGGACAACCTCTACATGCTGTCGCTGTCCCGGGGCGGCCCGACGATGTGGATGAGCCCCGGCGACGCGGCCAAACTCCAAGTCCGTGACAACGATTGGGTCGAGGCGGTCAACGCCAACGGCATCTACGTGTGCCGGGCCATCGTCAGCCACCGCATGCCCGACGGGGTGGTGTACGTCTACCACGTGCAGGAGCGCACGGTCGACACCCCCCGCACCGAGACCAACAACAAGCGCGGCGGCAACCACAACGCGCTGACCCGCGTCCGCATCAAGCCCAGCCACCTCGCCGGGGGCTACGGCCAGCACGCGTTCGCCTTCAACTACATGGGACCGACCGGCAACCAGCGCGACGAGGTCACCGTGGTGCGCCGTCGCAGCCAGGAGGTGACGTACTGACATGAAGGTAATGGCGCAGCTGGCGATGGTGATGAACCTCGACAAGTGCATCGGCTGCCACACCTGCTCGGTCACCTGCAAGCAGGCGTGGACCAACCGGTCCGGCACCGAGTACGTGTGGTTCAACAACGTCGAAACCCGGCCCGGGCAAGGCTATCCGCGCACCTACGAGGACCAGGAGCGGTGGCGCGGCGGTTGGATACGCGACAAGAAGGGGCGGCTGCGGCTGCGCGACGGCGGCCGGATCCACAAGTTGTTGCGCATCTTCGCCAACCCCCGTCTGCCGATCATCGACGACTACTACGAGCCGTGGACCTACGACTACGAGAACCTGACCACCGCCCCCGCGGGCGACACGTTCCCCACCGCCGCGCCCAAGAGCTTGCTGTCCGGCGAGCGCATGAAGATCTCCTGGGGACCGAACTGGGACGACAACCTGGCCGGCTCACCGGAGATTCTGTCCGGCGACCCGATCCTGAAGAACGTCAACGAGGACGTCAAACTCGCGCTCGAAGAGACCTTCATGTTCTACCTGCCCCGCATCTGCGAGCACTGCCTCAACCCCTCGTGCGTGGCGTCGTGCCCGTCGGGCGCGATGTACAAGCGCAGCGAGGATGGCATCGTGCTGGTCGACCAGGACCGCTGCCGCGGCTGGCGGATGTGCGTCTCCGGATGTCCTTACAAGAAGGTCTATTTCAATCACAAGACCGGAAAAGCCGAAAAGTGCACGCTGTGCTATCCGCGGATGGAGGTCGGGTTGCCGACCATCTGCTCGGAGACCTGCGTGGGGCGGCTGCGGTATTTGGGCCTGGTCCTCTACGACGTCGATCGGGTGCTGGAGGCGGCCTCGGTGGAGAACGAAACCGACCTCTACGAAGCGCAGCGCCGAATCCTGTTGGACCCGAACGATCCCGACGTGATCGCCGCCGCGCGGGCGGAGGGCATCTCCGACGAGTGGATCGAGGCCGCGCAGCGCTCGCCGGTGTACGCGTTGATCAATCACTACAAGGTCGCGCTGCCCCTGCACCCGGAATACCGCACCATGCCGATGGTCTGGTACATCCCGCCCCTGTCACCGGTCGTCGACGCGGTGAGCCGCGACGGTCACGACGGGGAAGAGCTGGGCAACCTGTTCGGCGCGCTGGACGCGTTGCGCATCCCCATGCAGTACCTGGCGGAACTGTTCACCGCCGGTGACACCGCCGTGGTCGAGGGCGTGCTGCGACGGCTGGCGGCGATGCGCTCCTACATGCGTGACATCAACCTCGGGCGCGAGACCCAGCCGCACATACCGCATTCCGTCGGGATGACCGAGGAGCAGATGTACGAGATGTACCGGCTGCTCGCCATCGCGAAATACGAAGAGCGGTATGTCATTCCGACCGCGTTCGCCCCGCAGGCCCGTGACCTCGAGGACATGGGTTGCTCGTTGACGGGCGACGGTGGCCCGGGCATGTACGAGTCGGGCGAGCCGGTCCCCGTCTCCGTCGAGACGTTCCACGCGCTCAAGCGGCCCGGCGGCGAGGCGGCCGCCGACGGCAACGGCCGGCGGCGGGTGAACCTGCTCAACTGGGACGGGCGCCAGGTACCCGCCGGCATGTTTCCCGAAGAGCAGAAGAGGTGAAGCTGCTCACCGGCCGCCGCGGGCGGGCCGACACCCTGCAGGACCGACTGGTGTGGCAGTCGGCGTCGTTGCTGTTGGCTTACCCCGACGACGAGCTGCCGGCTCGGCTGAGCACCGTCGGGGAGCTGCTCGCTCACCTCAACGGGCCCGCGGCGGAGCTGCTCGGCCAGACCGTGGCCGCGCTGCGCGCCCGCGAGCCGATGGCCGCGGCGATGGACTACGTCGCGACGTTCGACATGCGGCGCCACTGCACGATGTACCTGACGTACTGGACCGCCGGGGATACCCGCAACCGTGGCCGGGAGATGCTGGAGTTCGCCACCGCCTACCGGCAATCGGGGGTGGCGCCGCCGTGCGCCGAGGCGCCCGATCACCTGCCCGTCGTGCTCGAGTTCGCCGCCACCGTCGACCCCGAGGTGGGGCGGCGGCTGCTGACCGCGCACCGGGTCCCCATCGACGTGCTGCGCGGCGCCCTCGCCGACGCGAAGTCGCCCTACGAGCCCAGCGTGGCGGCGGTGTGCGCGACGCTGCCCGCCGCGACCGACTCCGACGTGCGCCGCGCTGAGCGCCTGGCGAAGGCCGGGCCGCCCGCGGAAGCCGTTGGGCTGCAACCCTTTGACTTGACGGTACCGCCCCGACGCGAAGGAGGAGCGCGGAGTGTTTAGCAACGTACTGTTCTGGGATATCGCGCCGTACGTCACCCTGACGGTGTTGATCGTCGGCACCTGGTGGCGCTACCGCTACGACAAGTTCGGCTGGACCTCCCGCTCCTCGCAGATCTACGAGTCGCGGCTGCTGCGGATCGCCAGCCCGATGTTTCACTTCGGCATCCTCGCGGTTTTCGCCGGGCACGTGATGGGCTTGTTCATCCCGCCGCGGGTGACGCACATGTTGAAGCTGAGCGACCACGCGTATCACCTGCAGGCGGTCATCGCCGGATCACTGGCGGGCTTCGCGGCCCTGGCCGGAATCGGGCTGCTGATCTACCGGCGGTTCACCCGCCCGGCGGTGTCCATGGCGACCACGCGCAGCGACAAGGTGATGTATGTGGTGCTGGTGCTGGCCATCGTGGTGGGCCTGTACTGCGACCTGATCGGCACCGGCCCGCACGGCGGCGAGTTCCATTACCGCTACACGGTCGGTCTGTGGTTCCGCCGGATCTGGATCCTGCAACCGCACGGCGAAGTGATGATCAACGCGCCGCTGGACTACCAGCTGCACGCGCTGATCGGCATGGTGCTGTTCACGCTGCTGCCGTTCACCCGGCTGGTGCACGTCTTGAGCGCGCCTGTCGCCTACCTGTTCCGGCCCTACATCGTCTACCGCAGCCGCGACGAGGCCGGACAGGGCGAACTGGTTGGCGCGGCGCCCCGCCGAAGGGGCTGGTAGGCGGGCCGGCCGCCGGGTGTGCGCTGAGGGCTTTCCGGGTGCGCTCAGGGCGGCGACACGCCGCGGCGGGCCGCCCCCGACGCACACCGGACCGGGCGCTCGCCCGCCTGCCAGTTCGCTTTGTCATGCCCCCCGCTGCCACAATCACCGACGTGCCATTCCGTAACGTCGCCATCGTCGCCCACGTCGACCACGGCAAAACGACCCTGGTGGACGCGATGCTGCGGCAGTCGGGGGCGCTGCACCACCGCGGCGACGACACCCAGGAACGCATCTTGGACAGCGGTGACCTCGAAAAAGAAAAGGGCATCACCATCCTGGCCAAGAACACCGCCGTGCATCGCCACAACCCGGACGGAACGGTGACGGTCATCAACGTGATCGACACTCCCGGGCACGCCGACTTCGGCGGGGAGGTGGAGCGCGGCCTGTCCATGGTGGATGGGGTGTTGCTGCTGGTCGACGCGTCCGAGGGGCCGTTGCCGCAGACGCGGTTCGTGCTGCGCAAGGCGCTGGCCGCGCACCTGCCGGTGATTCTCGTCGTCAACAAGACCGACCGGCCCGACGCGCGCATCGCCGAGGTGGTGGAGGCCAGCCACGACCTGCTGCTCGACGTCGCCTCCGACCTCGACGACGAGGCTGCCAAGGCGGCCGAGCACGCGCTGGGCCTGCCGACGCTGTACGCGTCCGGCCGGGCCGGCATTGCGAGCACCGAACAGCCCGCCAACGGCGAGGTGCCTTCTGGCGACAACCTGGACCCGTTGTTCGACGTGCTGATGGAGCACATCCCGGCGCCGTCCGGTGACGCCGAGGCGCCGCTACAGGCGTTGGTGACCAACCTCGACGCGTCGGCGTTTCTCGGCCGGCTCGCGCTGATCCGCATCTACAACGGCAAACTGCGCAAGGGCCAGCAGGTCGCCTGGATGCGGGAGGTCGACGGCCTGCCCGTGATCACCAGCGCCAAGATCACCGAACTGCTCGCCACCGAGGGCGTCGAGCGCAGCCCCACCGACGAGGCCGTGGCCGGCGACATCGTGGCGGTCGCCGGCCTGCCCGAGATCATGATCGGCGACACCCTGGCCGACCCCGAACACGCCCACGCGCTGCCGCGGATCACCGTCGACGAGCCCGCGATCTCGGTGACGATCGGCACCAACACGTCGCCGCTGGCGGGCAAGGGATCGGGCCACAAGCTGACCGCGCGGATGGTGCGCGGCCGGCTCGACCAGGAGCTGGTGGGCAACGTGTCGATCCGGGTCGTCGACATCGGCCGGCCCGACGCGTGGGAGGTGCAGGGCCGCGGCGAGCTCGCCCTGGCGGTGCTGGTCGAGCAGATGCGCCGCGAGGGTTTCGAGCTCACCGTCGGCAAGCCGCAGGTGGTGACCCGCACGATCGACGGCAAGCTGCATGAGCCGTTCGAGGCGATGACCATCGACTGCCCGGAAGAGTTCGTCGGCGCGATCACCCAGCTGATGGCCGCCCGCAAGGGCCGCATGGAGGAGATGACCAACCACGCCGCAGGCTGGGTCCGGATGGATTTCATCGTGCCCAGCCGCGGCCTGATCGGGTTCCGCACCGATTTCCTGACCATCACGCGCGGCACCGGGATCGCCAACGCCGTGTTCGACGGCTACCGGCCGTGGGCGGGGGAGATCCGGGCCCGCCACACCGGTTCGCTGGTCTCCGATCGCGCCGGAACCATCACGCCGTTCGCGCTGATTCAGCTTGCCGACCGGGGCCAGTTCTTCGTCGAACCCGGCCAGGACACCTACGAGGGCATGGTCGTCGGAATCAACCCGCGCGCAGAGGATCTCGACATCAACGTCACCCGGGAGAAGAAGCTCACCAACATGCGGTCGTCGACGGCGGACGTCATCGAGACCCTGGCCAAGCCGCTCGAGCTCGACCTGGAACAGGCCATGGAGTTCTGCGCGCAGGACGAATGCGTCGAGGTGACCCCGGAGATCGTCCGCGTGCGCAAGGTGGAGCTGGATGCCACGACCCGGGGGCGCAGCCGGGCGCGGGCCAAGGCGCGGGGTTAACCGCGCGTGCTCGGACGGGCCGTTGGGGGGCTGCTCGTTACCCTGATCGGCATGCCGAGACGAGTACGCCGTTTCTTCGTGACGGTCGGCGTGGTCGTCTCGCTGGCCGGGCTGGCGCTGGCGGCGTGCACGGTCAACCCCCCGCCGGCGCCGCAGAGCACCGACACTCCGCACAACTCGCCACCGCCGCCGCCGCGGCCCACCCAGATCATCATGGGCATCGACTCGATCGGCGCCGGCTTCAATCCGCACCTGTTGTCCGATCTGTCGCCGGTGAACGCGGCGATCAGCGCGCTCGTGCTGCCCAGCGCGTTCCGGCCGGTGCCCGACCCCGGCACCCCGACCGGCTCGCGCTGGGAAATGGACCCGACCCTGCTGGAGGCCGCCGAAGTCACCAACGAGAACCCCTTCACGGTGACCTACAAGATCCGGCCGGAGGCGCAGTGGACCGACAACGCGCCGATCGGCGCCGACGACTTCTGGTACCTGTGGCGGCAGATGGTCAGCCAGCCCGGCGTCGTCGATCCGGCCGGCTACGACCTCATCACCGGCGTGCAGTCGCTGGAGGGCGGCAAGCAGGCGGTGGTCACCTTCGCCCAGCCGTATCCGTCCTGGAAAGAGTTGTTCAGCAACATCCTTCCGGCGCACATCGTCAAGGATGTGCCGGGCGGGTTCGCGGCCGGGTTGGCCCGCGCGCTCCCGGTCACCGGCGGCCAATTCCGGGTGGAGAGCATCGATCCGCAGCGCGACGAGATCCTGCTGGCCCGCAACGACCGCTACTGGGGAACACCGGCCAAACCCGCGCTCATTCTCTTCCGGCGGGCGGGCGCGCCGGCGGCGCTGGCCGATTCGGTCCGCAACGGCGACACCCAGGTGGCCCAGGTGCACGGCGGGTCGGCGGCCTTCGCGCAGTTGTCTGCCATCCCCGACGTGCGCACCGCCCGCATCGTGACGCCCCGGGTGATGCAGCTGACGTTGCGCGCCAACGAGCCCAAGCTGTCCGACGCCCAGGTCCGCAAGGCTGTCCTCGGGCTGCTCGACGTCGACCTGCTGGCGGCGGTGGGCGCGGGCAGTGACAACACGGTCACACTGGACCAGGCCCAGGTGCGGGCGCCCAGCGATCCCGGCTACGAGCCGACCGCACCGCCCGCGATGACGACGCCGGCGGCGCTGGGGTTGCTGGAGGGCTCGGGCTACAAGGTGGAGGGCAACGCTTCGGCTTCAGCGGGGTCGCCGGCGCCGACACCGGCGAACAGCGGCCCGCCGGAGGTCATCCGCGGCCGCATCAGCAAGGACGGCCAGCAGCTGTCGCTGGTCATCGGCGTGGCGGCCAACGACCCGACGTCCGTCGCGGTCGCCAACACCGCGGCCGACCAGTTGCGCAACGTCGGCATCGCCGCCAGCGTGCTGGCGCTGGACCCGGTGACGCTGTATCGCGACGCGCTGAACAACAACCAGGTGGACGCGATCATCGGCTGGCACCAGGCGGGTGGGAACCTGGCGACGCGGTTGGCGTCGCGGTACGGCTGCCCGGCGCTGCAGGCGACGCAGGTGCCGACGCCCACGGGGCCGACGAGCACCTCGGCCGGACCCAAGACCACCGGGCCGGGAACCTCGGCCACCACGCCGACGTCGACCCCGCCCAGCCGCCCGGCGGACCCCAACGCGTTGGTGCAGGCGCCGTCGAACCTCACCGGGATCTGCGATCGCAGCGTGCAGTCGAACATCGACGCCGCGCTCAACGGCACCAAGAACATCAACGACGTGATCACCGCGGTCGAGCCGCGACTGTGGAACATGTCCACCGTGCTGCCGATCCTGCAGGACACCACGATCGTGGCGGCCGGCCCGAGCGTGCAAAACGTCAGTCTCACGGGCGCGGTGCCGGTCGGCATCGTCGGCGACGCCGGCCAGTGGATCAAGACGGGCCCCTGAGCGGTCCCCGTCGGCCCGCTATTCGAAGGTGGCGCTCGCCCGTCGCGGCGGTATCACGGTGTCGACGATGAGCGCCAGCTCGCGGCGGTTCGGCGGCGACCCGGTCAGCAGGAAATGCTGATTGATCAGCGCCGGGCCGATGCGCGCGGTCAGCGGGGTGATCATCTCCGGATCCAGGTCGCCCTCCGCGACGGCGGCCTGCAGGATCGATTCGACGATCTGCAGGCGGGGCGCCACCACGGCGTCGGCGAAGATGGCGCGCATCTCGGGTTCGTGCAGCAGCTGGTTCACGGTCGCCATTCCGGGAAAGGCGGTCTTGCCGGCGCACACGTCGCGGTGGGCGGTGAACACCGTCAGCAGGTTCTCCCGGGCCGAACGACCCGGGCGGGCCTCGGGCAAGGGGGGCAGGGTGTGGACCAGCGCGGCGTGCACCAGCTCGCACTTGGTGGTCCAGCGCCGGTACAGGGCCGCCTTGCCGGTCTGGGCGCGCGCCGCGATGCCCTCCATCGTCAGCCCGCCGTAGCCGACTTCGGCGAGTTCGGCCAGGGTGGCCTCGTAGAGCGCCCGTTCGAGGACCTCGCCCCGTCGGCGGCTCCGGCTGCCGGCCGGGGCGGTCTGGGTGAGCTGCGGCATCCCTCGATAGTAGCCGTATGCGTTCCTATCGGCTGCGACGAGACCGCTGACCGGCCGGGGGGTACTGTGCGTCCATGCCTGAGACTCCACGGCTGCTGTTCGTCCACGCCCATCCTGACGACGAGAGCCTCAGCAACGGCGCCACCATCGCCCACTACACCGCGCGCGGGGCGGAGGTCCGCGTCGTCACCTGCACGCTCGGCGAGGAGGGCGAAATCATCGGCGATCGCTGGGCCGAACTGGCCGTCGATCGCGCGGATCAGTTGGGGGGCTACCGCATTGGCGAGCTCACCGAGGCGCTGCGCGCGCTGGGCGTGGGCGCGCCCCACTACCTAGGCGGCGCGGGGCGCTGGCGCGACTCGGGCATGCAGGGCACACCCGGGCGGCGGCGCCGGCGGTTCATCGACGCCGACGAGCAGGAGGCCGTCGGCGCGCTGGTGGCCGTCATTCGCGAGCAGCGCCCCCACGTGGTCGTGACCTACGACCCCGGTGGCGGCTACGGCCACCCCGACCACGTCCACACCCACGCCGTCACCACCGCCGCCGTGGCGGCCGCCGGCTCCGGCGACTTCCCCGGCGAGCCGTGGACCGTGCCGAAGTTCTACTGGTCGGTGTTCGCGACGCGCGCCTTCATGGCGGGCCTGCACGCCCTGGGCGACGAGGATCTGCTGCCGGAGTGGAGCATTGCGCCGGAGGAAGAGTTCGGCTTCGGGTATGCGGACGCCGACATCGACGCCGTCGTCGAACCCGCCCCTCAGGCGTGGGCGGCGAAGAGGGCGGCGCTCGCCGCGCACGCCACCCAGGTGGTCGTCGGGCCCACCGGCCGGGCCTGCGCCCTGTCGAACAACATGGCGCTGCCGATCCTGGCCGAGGAACACTACGTGCTGGCCGCCGGCACGGCGGGGGAGCGCGACGAGCGCGGCTGGGAAACAGATCTGCTTGCGGGGCTTGGTTTCACCGCGGCCGGCACGCGGTAGGCTTGCCAATCAGGCAGCCACGGAAGGATTTCGCATGGACCCCGACCTGGACCCTAATCAGCAGCATTGGCAGGACCGACTCGACAGCCTGCAGTGGGTGATCGGCTCGATACTCTCCAACATCGACAGCGTTCCGACCTGACCGCAACCGAGCCGCGCGCCGCGTCCCTCGAGGACGCCGGCGCGACCGACCCCGCGATCCGGTTCGTCGTCCTGGCGCTGCTCGCCGTCGACGGGGTCCTCTCCGCACTGGCCGGGGCCCTGTTGCTGCCTTCCTACATCGGGGCGGTCCCGTTTCCCATCAGCGGCCTGATCTCCGGCCTGGTCAACGCCGCGCTGGTGTGGGCCGCCGGGCGGTGGACCACGTCGTCGCGGCTGGCCGCGCTGCCGTTGTGGACGTGGCTGTTCACGGTGGCGGTGATCAGCATGGGCGGCCCGGCCGACGACGTCATCCTGGGGGGTCGCGGCCTGATGGCCTATGGGGCCCTGCTGCTGATCGTGCTCGGTGTCGGGCCGCCGTTCTGGGTGTTGTGGCGACGCGGCCACCGGCACTGACGTTCTCGCCGGCACGGGGGCCGGGACGTCCCCGCTCGGCGGTATGGCCCTGCCGCTACTGTTGACTGTTGCGCAGACGGGGCCCGGACGGGTCGGAAGAAAATTTCACATGTTGGGACACGCGGATGAATTTCGATCGTGGGGAAGTTACACGAAGGTGCCGCTGACTCCGGGTGAGGAGCCTACCGCTCTTCCTATTCCTGTGATTCCCCCGAAGACCAACGCGTCGGCGCTTCGGCGGGTGTTGCGCCGCGCTCGAGACGGTGTCGCGCTCAATGTCGATGAGGCGGCCGTTGCGATGACCGCGCGCGGCGAGGACCTCGCGGATCTGTGCGCCAGCGCCGCGCGGGTACGCGACGCCGGATTGGCGTCGGCGGGCCGGCGCGGCCCGGGCGGCGGGTTGCCCATCACCTATTCGCGCAAGGTGTTCGTCCCGGTCACCCACCTGTGCCGCGACACGTGTCACTACTGCACCTTCGTCACCGTGCCCGGCAAGCTGCGCGCGCAGGGGGCGGGCATGTATCTCGAGCCCGACGAGATCCTCGACATCGCCCGTCGCGGCGCCGAACTCGGTTGCAAGGAAGCGCTTTTCACACTCGGTGACCGGCCCGAGGATCGGTGGCCGGAGGCGGGAGAATGGCTCGGCGAACGGGGTTATGACTCCACGCTGTCCTACGTGCGGGCCATGGCCATCCGGGTGCTCGAAGAGACCGGACTGCTGCCGCACCTGAACCCCGGCGTGATGAGTTGGTCGGAGATGGCCCGGCTGAAGCCGGTGGCGCCGTCAATGGGCATGATGCTCGAGACGACCTCGCGGCGGCTGTTCGAAACGAAAGGTCTTGCGCACTACGGCAGTCCGGACAAAGACCCGGCGGTACGGCTGCGCACGCTCACCGACGCGGGACGGCTGTCGATTCCGTTCACCACCGGGCTGCTGGTCGGGATCGGGGAGACGCTGACCGAGCGGGCCGACACGTTGCACGCGATTCGCAAGTCGCACAAGGAGTTCGGGCACGTTCAGGAAGTGATCGTGCAGAACTTCCGGGCCAAGGAACACACCGCGATGGCCGCCGTTCCCGACGCCGGGATCGACGACTACCTGGCGACGGTGGCGGTCGCGCGGTTGGTGCTCGGTCCCGGCATGCGCATCCAGGCGCCCCCCAATCTGGTGTCCCGCGACGAGTGCCTGGCGCTGGTGGCGGCCGGGGTGGACGACTGGGGCGGGGTGTCGCCGCTGACCCCCGATCACGTCAACCCCGAGCGGCCGTGGCCCGCGCTCGACGACCTGGCCGACATCACCGCCGAGGCCGGATACGAACTCGTGCAGCGACTCACCGCCCAGCCCAGGTACGTGCAGGCGGGGGCGGCGTGGATCGACCCGCGGGTGCGGGGGCACGTGCTGGCGCTGGCCGACCCGGCGACCGGCCTGGCCCGCGACATCAATCCGGTGGGCCTGCCCTGGCAGGAGCCCGACGACGTCGCGTCCGCCGGGCGGACCGACCTCAACGCGGCGATCGACACCGAGGGCCGCGCCACCGAAGCCCGCAGCGATCTGGACAGCGCCTTCGGCGACTGGGAATCGATCCGCGCGCACGTGCACGAGCTGACCGTCCAAGGCGCCAAAGCGCCAGAACGCCTAGACACCGACGTGCTCGCCGCGCTGCGGGCCGCCGAGCGCGATCCCGCCGGCTGCACCGACGGCGAGTACCTGGCGCTGGCCACCGCGGACGGACCAGCACTGGAAGCCGTTGCCGCGCTGGCGAACTCGCTGCGCCGCGACACGGTGGGCGACGACGTGACGTTCGTGGTGAACCGCAACATCAACTTCACCAACATCTGCTACACCGGGTGCCGGTTCTGCGCGTTCGCGCAGCGCAAGGGCGACGCCGACGCGTATTCGCTGTCCACCGAAGAGGTGGCCGACCGCGCGTGGGAGGCGCACGTCGAAGGCGCCACCGAGGTGTGCATGCAGGGCGGGATCGACCCGGAGTTGCCGGTCACCGGCTACGCCGACCTGGTGCGCGCCGTCAAGGCGCGGGTGCCGTCCATGCACGTGCACGCCTTCTCTCCGATGGAGATCGCCAACGGCGTCACCAAGAGCGGGCTGAGCGTGCGCGAGTGGCTGATCAGCCTGCGCGAGGCCGGGCTGGACACCATCCCGGGCACCGCGGCCGAGATCCTGGACGACGAGGTGCGCTGGGTGCTGACCAAGGGCAAGCTGCCGACTTCGGAATGGATCGACATCGTGACCACCGCGCACGAGGTGGGCCTGCGGTCCTCGTCGACGATGATGTACGGGCACGTGGACAGCCCGCGGCACTGGGTCGCCCACCTCAACGTGCTGCGCGGGATCCAGGACCGCACCGGCGGGTTCACCGAGTTCGTGCCGTTGCCGTTCGTGCACCAGAGTTCGCCGTTGTATCTGGCCGGCGCGGCGCGCCCCGGCCCCACCCATCGAGACAACCGGGCCGTGCACGCGTTGGCGCGAATCATGTTGCACGGCCGCATATCCCAGATTCAGACCAGCTGGGTGAAGCTGGGTGTCGAGCGCACCCAGGTGATGCTCAACGGCGGCGCCAACGATCTGGGCGGCACGCTGATGGAGGAGACCATCTCGCGGATGGCCGGGTCCGAGCACGGGTCGGCCAAGACCGTCGAGGAGCTGACCGCGATCGCCGAGGGGATCGGGCGCCCGGCGCGCCAACGCACCACAACCTACGCCCCGCGGGCCGCTTAGCAGCCCGTGGCGGCGGGTATACCCGACGCCGTGAACCGACAGATCGATGACGACCGGTTCCCCGAGTGGCGGCCGTTCGTAGACGCGGTGCAGCGGCGCCGGCCCGACTCTGGCACCTGGTGTGAGGCCTGGACGGTGCGCGACATCGTCGTCCATCAGGCCGGAAACGCCGAGGAGATCGCCCGGGTGCTGGCCGCCCACCTGGACAGCGAACCCGTCGGCACCCGGGGCTTCGAGGAACGCGAGGGACCACTGCGCAACCTGAACGACGCGGACCTGTGGGACGCGCTGTTCGACCGGATGGCCACCCTGAACCGGATCGCGGAGGCGGCCGACGACGTGCCCCAGGACACCGACGTCGCATGGACGGGCCGCACCATGAAGGTGCCCTGGTTCGCCGAACACATGCGCGAAGAGCTCGTGCTGCACGGGTGGGACATCACCGGGGACCCCGATCTCCCGGCGACCTTCCAGGCCGGGCTGGCCGAGCCGTGGATGACCACCCACAGCGTCGTCGCCGTCGGCAAACCGCTGCTGGCCAAGGGAGCCAAGGGGCTTCGGCCGGGCGAGCGCATCGAGGCGCGGCTGCGGGCCCCGGACACCGACGACGTCGTGCTCGGCGCCGAAGCCGACCGCACCACCATCGAACTCGCCGCGCCCGAAGGCCCCGCCACGCTGGAAACCGACCCCGCCGCCCGCGTCCTGCTGCTCTGGGGGCGCAGGCCCGCGGACCCGTCCCGAATCTGCAGCCGCGTCGGGCCAGAAACGCTAGGCCGCCTGCGCGGCCTGCTCAGCGGTTACTGAACCGCCTCGACTCAGACGGCTCAGAAGTTGTTACAGGTGACCGCGACCTGGTTGATGTCGTCGTAGTACTTCATCGCCGACGGCATCGCCTGGATCTGCTGGGCCATCTGCTGGCGCTTCGGCGGCGGCGAGGCCAGGAAGCTGCGGATGTACGACTGCGCCATCGGCGAGCTGTTCAACTGCGCGGCGGCCGCCGGGTCGGTGGCGTTGAGCGCGGCGATCACCTGCCCGTAGTTGCACGTGGTGTTGATGATCGCGTCCGACGGATCCGCGGACGCGATTCCCGCGCCGGCGGTCAACGCGACGGCCGCACTACCGACGGCAACGGTCAATTTGGTCAACGACAGCCTCATGTGTGGACACCTTCCCCGATTAATGCACCGCTATAAAGGCGACGACATCTGCCAGCGGCTGCCGTCTGACGTCGAGATTACCAGGCGCCGCGAACATGCTTCCATCGCAATGACTATCGGCGGGCCCCGCTGGAGCGTGACTTTGTGCAGGTCAGTGGCCCGAGGCGACCGTTCGCCCTCGGCGAAACGACCCCCGGTCGCGGGGCCCGAGACTGGCAGTCTTAAATCGTCCATTTAACGGGCGTGCCAAGTGGTTGACGTGTATGTGCAACGTCTAGTATCAGTAACCGAAAGCTTTTGCCTGAGGCGGCCGGACGCGCCGGCCGCGAGCCGAAGAGCAGCCCACACTAAAAGCAGTACATGGAGGAGACGTCTGTGACCTACACGATCGCCGAGCCCTGTGTCGACATCAAAGACAAGGCGTGCATCGAGGAGTGCCCGGTCGATTGCATCTACGAGGGCGCGCGGATGCTGTACATCCACCCCGACGAGTGCGTCGACTGCGGGGCCTGCGAGCCCGTCTGCCCCGTCGAAGCGATCTACTACGAAGACGACGTGCCCGAGCAGTGGAGCCAGTACACGCAGATCAACGCCGACTTCTTCACCGAGCTGGGCTCGCCGGGAGGTGCGGCCAAGGTCGGCATGACCGAGAACGACCCGCAGGCAGTCAAGGACCTGCCGCCGCAGGGTGAGGGCGACTGAGCGGGCCGGGGCTGCATGAGCCCGCGGTGAGGCCGCGCGCCCCCCACGGGCGGGTCTCGGCGACCCTGCCCGAGTTCCCCTGGGACACCCTGGCCGACGCGAAGGCGCGGGCCGGTGCCCATCCCGACGGGATCGTCGACCTGTCGGTCGGCACCCCGGTCGACCCGGTCGCGCCGGTGATCTCCGACGCGCTCGTCGCCGCCGGGTCCGCGTCCGGGTATCCGGCCACCGCCGGCACCCCGCGGCTGCGCGAAGCGGCGGTCGCCGCGCTGGCCCGCCGCTTCGGCATCACCGGGCTGAGCGAGGCCGCCGTGCTGCCGGTGATCGGCAGCAAGGAGCTCATCGCCTGGCTGCCGACCCTGCTGGGGCTGGGGCCCGCCGACCTGATCGTGGTGCCCGAGCTGGCGTACCCCACCTATGACGTCGGGGCCCGGCTGGCCGGCGCGCCGGTGCTGCGCGCGGATTCGTTGACACAGGTGGGTCCGCGATCGCCGGCGCTGGTCTACCTGAACTCCCCGAGCAACCCGACCGGACGCGTGCTGGGCGTCGACCACCTGCGCAAAGTGGTCGGCTGGGCGCGCGAGCGGGGCAGCGTGGTGGCCTCCGACGAGTGCTACCTGGGCCTGGGCTGGGAGGCCGAACCGCTGTCGATCCTGCATCCCTCGGTCTGCGACGGCGACCATAGCGGGCTGCTCGCGATCCACTCGCTGTCGAAGAGCTCGTCGCTGGCCGGCTACCGGGCCGGATTCGTGACGGGCGACCACGAGCTGGTGGCCGAGCTGCTGGCGGTGCGCAAGCACGCCGGGATGATGGTGCCCACACCGGTGCAGGCGGCGATGGTCGCCGCGCTGGACGACGACGCCCACGAGTGGGCGCAGCGGGAACGGTACGAGCGGCGGCGGGCGGCCCTGCTGCCGGCGCTGCGCTCGGCCGGATTCACCGTCGACCATTCCGAAGCGGGCCTCTATCTGTGGGCCACCCGTGGCGAGCCGTGCGCGGACAGCGTCGCGTGGCTGGCCGACCGCGGCATCCTGGTGGCTCCCGGGCATTTCTACGGTCCGCGCGGCGCGCAGCACGTGCGCGTCGCGTTGACCGCCACCGACGAGCGGATAGCCGCCGCCGTGCGGCGGCTCGCCTAGCCGAGGCCGACCGGATGCCGCCGCCGTGCGGCGGCTCGCCTAGCCGAGGCCGACCGGATGCCGCCGCGGCGGCGGCGAACGTGCACAATGCAGCGGAGGTGTTTCGTCCGCTCAGGTTAAGGACGGTGGTGGTGACGACTTCGGCCGGCAAGCTGCGCATCCCCCTTTCGGTCGGGGACATCGTCAAGCGCGTGTTCCTGGGCAAGCCGCTGATCACCGAGGACATCGCTTCCGAGAAGTTGTCGAATCCGGTTGCCCTGGGCGCCCTTTCGCCGGACGCGGTCTCCTCAGTCGCCTACGGTCCGGAGCAGATCCTGATCGAACTGCTGCCGCACGCCGGGTTGGCCGCCTTCCTCTTGCTGCTCCCCATCACCGGTGTCATCCTGCTCATCCTGGTGCTGGTGGCCGCCTCGTACCGGCAGGTGGTGATGGCCTACACCCGGGCGGGCGGCTCCTACATCGTCGCGCGCGACAACTTCGGACCCCGGGTGGCGCAGATCGCCGCGGCGGCGCTGTTGATCGACTACGTGGTCACCGTCGCGGTCCAGTCGGCGGCCGGGACGGTTGCGGTGGTGTCGGCGGTCCCCGCGCTGGGCCCCTACAGCCTCGAATTGACCGTGGCTGTGGTGCTTGTCATCTGTTACGCGAACCTGCGCGGGTTGAAGGAGGCGGGCCTGCCGTTCGCGGTGGCGACCTACTCCTTCATCGCGATGGTCGGCCTGACGATCGTGGTCGGCGTGATTCGCGCGGCCACCGGGAACCTGCCGGTCTACGATCCCGCCCACATGGCCGGAACCGTGCCGGTCCACCAGGGCAACGGGTTGGTGCTGGGCGCCACGATCCTGGTGTTGCTGCGCGCGTTCGCCAACGGGGGTTCGTCGCTGACGGGTGTGGAGGCCATCTCCAACACGGTCGACTACTTCCGAAAGCCCCAGGGCCGCAACGCGCGACTCGTCCTGACCGCCATGGCCACCATTCTCGGCCTGCTGCTGGCCGGCGTCGCCTACCTCGCCCACGTCACGCACGCCACGCCGTACCTCACCGAGTACCCGTCGGTGCTGTCGCAGATCGGCCGCGCCGTCTTCGGCAACGGCATCCTCGGCGACGTCTTCTACATTCTGGTGCAGGCTTCGACGGCCGCGATCCTGTTCACCGGCGCGAACACCAGCTTCAACGGCTTCCCGGCGCTGGCCAGTTTCGTTGCCGAGGACCGCTTCCTGCCGCGCCAACTCACCAAACGCGGTCACCGGCTGGTCTTCTCGAACGGCATCATCACCCTGACGGCGCTGTCGGTGGTGTTGCTGGTGGTGACCGGCGGCTCGGTCAACGCGCTGGTGCCCTTCTATGCGATCGGTGTGTTCACCGGCTTCTCGATGGCCGGCTACGGGATGACCAAACACCATCTGACGCACCGCGAACCGGGATGGCGACGCCGCCTGGCGATCAACCTGTCCGCAGCGGTCCTGTCGACGATCGTGGTGGGCATCTTCGCGGTGGCGAAATTCACCGAGGGCGCGTGGCTGGTGGTCGTCGTCTTCCCGCTGCTGGTGTTCATGCTGATGCGGCTCAACCGCGAATACCGCGCCGAGGCGGCCATTCTCGAGATGTTCCGCACCGACCGCCCGGAGTTGGTGAAGTACGCGCGGCACCGGGTGTTCGTCCTCGTCGACTCCGTCGACCTGGCGGTGATCGAAGCGCTGCGGTACGGCAGGGGATTACGGGCCGACGAGCTGACCGCGGTGCACTTCATGGTCGACCCGGCCCACGCCGCCCAGCTGCGGAAGCGCTGGGATCACTTCGGGCTCGACACGCCGCTGCGGGTGGTGGACTGCCCGGACCGGCGCATCAGCCGCGCCGCGCAACTGCTGGTTGCCAAGGCGCGCGACGAACAACCGCACACCAACGTGACCGTGCTGCTGCCGCGTCGAACGTTCGCGCGGCTGCTGGGCCGGCTACTGCATGACCGCACCGCCGACAAGATCGCCCGTGCCGTGAGCCTGGTCCCGGACGCGGCGGCGACGATCGTGCCCTACGACGTCGAATCGCGCATCAAGGAGGCCTACCCGGACACCTTCGAGCAGCGGCTCGCGCAGGAGATCGACAAGCTCGAAGCCTGGGTGTCCAAGGGGGAGGACGAGAAGGTCGACTCCTACGAGCATCCCGAGCGGCCGGCGTCGGTGATCCTGGTGGCCGGGCTGATCTCGGGGCAGCGCGCCACCGTCGAAGGCCGGGTCAACCAGGTCGAAGACGTCACCGACCGCGGCCGGACCCTCCGCCAGGTCGTCGTCGGGGACAACAGCGGGGAAATGACGGTCACCTTCCGCCCCGGCCATGGGGGCGCCGACATTCAGCCCGGCCAGCTATTGCGCCTCACCGGGAAGGCCCGCCAGACCGGCAACCGCCCCATCTCGATGGTGGATCCGGTGTATTGCGTGATCGAGGACCCCGCGAAGGCCGTCGGCTCCGGCGAATCCGAAGAGGGCAGCTAAACGTAATGCTGCGCGAAGCAACGGATTAGCCGCACCGCGGGCAAATGCCCGCGCTGACGAGCGCCGTACCGCAGAGATCTTTCCCCTACCTCGCGAATTGCTCTGGAAAACAGGGGGTTTCGTCGCGTGCAGGTCGCGCCCGGGGTTCCGGGTGAAAGGGCCGGGCCGCGCACCCGATGCGGCCGGAAACGGCAATCGGGGCGGTGAGCCGGGCGTCGATGAAATTCGGGTCGGTAAGCTGGCAGCCGCACGACTGCGCAACGCCGTTGGGGGAGAACAGGGGACTGCACATTGCGTGCCGCAACCGCCGCACCCATTGCTGTCATCGGCATGGCCTGCCGGCTTCCCGGTGGGATCGATTCTCCACAACGGCTGTGGGACGCATTGTTGCGCGGCGCCGATTTCGTGGGCGAGATCCCCGCCGACCGGTGGGACGCCGACCTGTACTACGACCCCGAACCCGGGGTGCCCGGCCGCTCGGTAACCCGGTGGGGCGCCTTCCTGGATGACGTCGGTGGCTTCGACTGCGATTTCTTCGGTATGACCGAGCGGGAAGCCACCGCGATCGACCCGCAACACCGCCTACTGCTGGAGACGTCCTGGGACGCCATCGAGCACGCGGGGCTCGACCCCGCGCGGCTGTCGCACTCGCAGACCGGGGTCTTCGTCGGGCTGACGCACGGCGACTACGAGCTGTTGTCCGCCGACTGCGGTGCCGCCGAGGGGCCGTACGGATTCACCGGCACCAGCAACGCCTTCGCGTCGGGCCGCGTCGCCTACACGCTGGGTCTGCACGGCCCGGCGGTCACCGTGGACACCGCGTGCTCGTCGGGCCTGATGGCCGTCCACCAGGCGTGCGGCAGCCTGAACGGCGGTGAGAGCGACTTCGCTCTGGCCGGTGGCGTCGTCGTGACGCTGGAACCACGCAAATCCGTCTCCGGCTCCCTGCAGGGCATGCTGTCGCCGACCGGCCGCTGCCACGCCTTCGACGCCGACGCGGACGGATTCGTGTCCGGCGAGGGCTGCGCCATGCTGCTGCTCAAGCGGCTCGACGACGCGCAACGCGACGGCGATCGCATCCTGGCGGTGGTGCGCGGCACCGCCGCCAACCAGGACGGCCGCACCGTGAACATCGCGGCGCCCTCGGAAACCGCCCAGGTGGCCGTCTACCGGAAGGCCCTGGCCACCGCCGGGATCGACGCGGCGACCGTCGGCTTCGTCGAGGCGCACGGGACCGGCACCCCGGTCGGGGATCCGATCGAATACTCGAGCCTGGCCGCCGTGTACGGCACCGAGGGGCCCTGCGCGCTGGGTTCGGTGAAGACGAACTTCGGGCATCTGCAGTCGACCTCCGGGCCGTTGGGCCTGATGAAGGCGATCCTCGCGCTGCAGCACGGCATCGTCCCGCGCAACCTGCACTTCACCCGCCTGCCCGACGAGATGGCGCAGGTCAAGACCGAACTGTTCGTGCCGCAGGCCGACGCGCCCTGGCCCACCGACGGCCGGCACCCGCGCCGCGCCGCGGTGTCGTCCTACGGCATGTCGGGCACCAACGTGCACGCCGTCCTGGAAGAAGCACCGGCGCAGGCGCCGGAACGCGGCACCGCGCCGAACGGCGACGGCCCGCTGCTGTTCCCGGTGTCGGCCACGTCCGCGGAGCAACTGCGGGTCACGGCCGCCCGGATCGCGGACTGGGTGGACGAGCACGCCGGCGCGGCCGGGAGCGCCGGCCTGCGGGATCTGGGCTACACCCTGGCGCGCCGCCGCGCGCACCGGCCGGTGCGGACGGTGGTCTCGGCCGGCAGCTTCGGCGAGCTGAGCGCGGCCCTGCGCGATGTCGCCGGCAGTGACATCCCCTACGAACACGCCGTCGGGCAGGACGACCTCGGGCCGGTGTGGGTGTTCTCCGGGCAGGGGTCGCAGTGGCCGGCGATGGGTGCCGAACTGCTGGCCAGGGAGCCGGTCTTCGCCGCGACCATCGCCGAGCTGGAACCGCTGATCGCCGCGGAATCGGGGTTCTCGGTCACCGCGGCCATGTCGGCGCCCGAGGTGGTGACCGGCATCGACCGGGTACAGCCGACGATCTTCGCGATGCAGGTCGCGCTGGCCGAGACGATGAAGTCCTACGGCGTGCGCCCCGGCGCCGTCATCGGGCATTCCCTGGGTGAATCGGCGGCCGCGGTGGTCGCCGGCGGGCTGACGCTGCACGACGGGGTCCGCGTCATCTGCCGCCGCTCGAAACTGATGGCGCGGATCGCGGGTAGGGGCGCCATGGCGTCGGTGGAACTGCCCGGCCAGCAGGTGTTGTCGGAACTGTCCATTCGCGGGATCTCCGACGTCGTGCTGTCCGTGGTCGCCTCGCCGACGTCGACTGTCGTCGGCGGCGACGCGCGGGAAATCCGCGACCTGGTCGCGGCCTGGCAGGAGCAGGACATCATGGCGCGCGAGGTCGCGGTGGACGTGGCCTCGCATTCGCCGCAGGTCGAGCCGATCCTCGACGAACTCCTCGAGGCGCTCGACGGGCTCGAGCCCGTCGAACCGCAGGTTCCCTACTACTCGGCGACGCTGTGGAACCCGCGCGAACGGCCGTCGTTCACCGGCGACTATTGGGCCGAAAACCTGCGCTACACAGTGCGATTCGCGGCGGCCGTGCAGGCCGCCCTGAAGGACGGCTACCGGGTCTTCGGGGAACTGGCGCCGCATCCGCTGCTCACCCACGCCGTCGAGCAGAACGCCGGCGGCCTGGACATGCCCATCGCGGCGCTCGCCGCCATGCGCCGCGAGCAGGAGCTGCCGGCCGGGTTGCGCGGCTTCGTCGCCAACGTGCACAGCGCCGGCGCCGCGGTGGATTTCTCCGTGCAGTACCCCACCGGGCGTCTGGTGGACGCCCCGCTGCCGACCTGGACGCATCGCAGGCTGATGCTCAGCCGCGAGGCCACCGAGCAGGCGCAGGGCGCCGCCGTCCAGGCCGTCCATCCGCTGCTGGGCGCGCACGTGCACCTGCCCGAGGAACCCGAGCGCCACGTCTGGCAGGGGGACATCGGCACCGAGGCGCACCCCTGGCTCGGCGACCACCGAATCCACCACGTGGCCGCGCTGCCCGGCGCCGCCTACTGCGAGATGGCGCTGGCCGCCGCGCGCGCGGTTTTCGGCGAACGCTCCGAGGTGCGCGACGTCACGTTCGAGCAGACGCTGTTGCTGGACGACCGGACGCGGGCATTCTCGGCGGCGACGGTGGTCGCGCCCGCGGTCCTCGAGTTCACGGTGGACACCCACGACGAGGGCGAACGCGTGCGCCGGGCGGGCGCGGTCCTGCATGCCCTCGAGGAAGCGGACGGGCAGCCGGGCGCCCATGACATGGCCACCCTGATCGCCGGTCACCCGTCCGGCATGGACGGCGCCGAATTGCGAAAGGCCTTCGACGCCATCGGGATTCAATACGGCACGGCCTTCTCGGGTCTGGCCGCGGCGCTCGTGGGCGACCCGGACGCCGGCACGGTGCTCGCCGAGGTGGCCCTTCCCGGTGCGATCCGTTCGCAGCAGTCGGGCTACGCCGTTCACCCCGCCCTGCTGGACGCGTGCTTCCAGTCGGTCGTCGTGCATCCCCGGGTGCAGGAGGCGGGCGCGGGCGGCCTGCTGTTGCCGGTCGGTGTGCGCAGGTTGCGCAGCTATTCCTCGACGCGCAATGCGCAATACTGCCTCGCCCGGGTGACGTCGTCGCGCCCCGGCGAGTGCGAGGCCGACCTCGACGTGCTGGACCCGGCCGGCACCGTGCTGTGCAGGATCGAGGGACTGCGGCTGGCCGGAGGGGTCTCCGAAGAGGAGCGGTCACACCGGCTGCTCAACGAGCGGTTGCTGACCATCGAATGGGAGGCCTCGCAACTCCCGGACCCGCCCGGCGGCGAGCCGGGTTCGTGGCTGCTGCTCAGCGCCTGCGACGTGGCGGACCCGGTGACGGCCCGACTGGGCGAGGCGTTGAATTGCGATGGCGCCCAATGCACCACGGTGTCTTTGCCGCTCGGCTCGGTGGCACCCGGTCGGTTGCGCGCGCTGCTGTCCGGCGCAGGCGAGCTGCCCTCGAATGGGCACGCGCCGCTGAAGGGCCTCACCGGTGTCGTCGTGGTGACCGCGCCGGGTGCCGGCGGCACCGACGAGAGTCGTCGCGGCCGCGACTACGTTTCGCACCTGGCGGCCGCCGCCCGTGAGCTCTCCGAGCTGCCCGGCGAGGCGCCCCGGCTTTTCGTGCTGACCCGCAACGCCGCGACCGTGGCCGCCGGCGACGTGGCAAACCTCGAGCAGGCCGGGCTGCGCGGACTGCTGCGGGTGATCGATTCCGAGCATCCGCACCTCAGCGTCACCCAGATCGACATCGACGCGGCGACCGAACCCAAACACGTTGCGCTGCAGTGCAAGAGCGGATCAGAAGAGGACGAGACCGCGTGGCGCGACGGCGAGTGGTACACCGCGCGGCTGCGGCCCGGGCCGCTGCGCCCGGCCGAACGGCGCAGCACGGTCGTCGATCACGGGCGCGACGGCATGCGCCTGCAGATCCGCATCCCGGGCGACCTCGAATCGCTGGAGTTCACCGCGGTCGACCGCGTGCCGCCGGGGCCCGGGGAGATCGAGGTCGCGGTGGCCGCGTCCACGATCAACTTCGCCGACGTGCTGGTGGCCTTCGGCCGCTATCCCACCTTCGAGGGCTACCGGCAGCAGCTGGGTGGGGACTTCGCCGGTGTGGTGACCGCCGTCGGCCCGGGCGTCACCGAGCACAAGGTCGGCGACCGGGTCGGCGGGCTGTCCCGGAACGGATGCTGGGGCACCTTCGTCCTCGCCGACGCCCGGCACGCGGTCACGCTGCCGGACGGCATGCGGCTGGACGACGCGGCGGCGGTGCCGACCGCGGCGGCGACCGCGTGGTACGGCCTGCACGACCTGGCCCGCATCGCGCCTACCGACAAGGTGCTGATCCACTCCGGCACCGGGGGAGTCGGGCAGGCCGCCATCGCGATCGCCAGGGCCGCGGGTTGCGAGGTGTTCGCGACGGCGGGCAGCCCGCAGCGCCGGCAACTGCTGCACGACTTGGGGATCGAGCACGTCTACGATTCGCGCAGCACGGCGTTCGCCGACGGGATCCGCCGCGACACCGGCGGGTACGGCATCGACGTGGTGCTCAACTCGCTGCCCGGCGCCGCGCAGCGCGCGGGCATCGAGCTGCTGGCCTTCGGCGGGCGGTTCGTCGAGCTGGGCAAGCGCGACATCTACGGCGACACCCGCCTGGGGCTGTTCCCGTTCCGCCGGAACCTGTCGTTGTTCGCGGTCGATCTGGCACTGCTGACGTTCAGCCACCCCGAGACGGTCCGTCGGCTGCTGACCACCGTGTACCAACGCACGGCCGACGGCGAGCTGCCGCCGCCGCGGACGACGCACTACCCGATCCACGATGCGGCCACCGCGGTCCGCCTGGTCGCCGCCGCCGGACACACGGGCAAGGTGGTGCTCGACGTGCCGCGCGCGGGGCGCACCGTGGCGGCGGTCCCCCCGGAGCAGGTGCGGCCGTTCCGCACCGACGGCGCCTACATCGTCACCGGCGGCCTGGGCGGCCTGGGCCTGTTCCTGGCCGCCGAGATGGCCGCCGGCGGCGCCGGGCGCATCGTGCTCAATTCGCGCTCGGCAGCCGACGAGCGCGCGCGCCAAGCCATCGAGCGGCTGCGCGCCGGCGGGGCCGACATCGTGGTGGAGTGCGGCGACATCGCCGAGCCGGGCACGGCCGAACGCCTGGTCACGTCCGCGGGTGCGACCGGGCTGCCGGTACGCGGGGTGCTGCACGCGGCCGCGGTCGTGGAGGACGCGACGTTGACCAACGTCACCGACGAACTGATCGACCGGTGCTGGGCGCCAAAGGTTTACGGTGCCCGGCACCTGCAGCTGGCCTTGCAGGAAGGGCAAGCCCGCGAGCCACTGGACTGGTTCTGCGCGTTCTCCTCGGCCGCCGCCCTGGTCGGCTCCCCGGGCCAGGGCGCCTATGCGGCGGCCAACAGCTGGCTGGACGCGTTCGCGCACTGGCGCCGCGCCCAGGGCCTGCCGGGCACCACCATCGCGTGGGGCGCGTGGTCCGAGGTCGGGCGCGCCACGGCCCTGGCGGAAGACGCCGGCATCGCGATCACCCCGGCCGAGGGCTACCGCGCGTTCGAAACCCTGCTGCGCTACGACCGGCCCTACTCGGGCTACGCGCCGATCATGGGGACGCCGTGGCTGACGTCGTTCGCGCAGCGCAGCCGCTTCGCCGAGGAGTTCGGATCGGTGGCCCAGGGCAGACCGGACACGGGCAAATTCCTGGCCGAACTCAAGGCGCTGCCCCGCGAGGAGTGGCCCTCCGCCATCCGTCGGCTGGTCTCCGGCCAGATCAGCCTGTTGCTGCGGCGCACGATCGATCCCGACCGCCCGCTGTCCGATTACGGCCTGGACTCGCTCGGCAACCTGGAGCTGCGAACCCGGATCGAAACCGAAACGGGTGTGCGCGTCAGCCCCACCAAGATCACGACGGTGCGTGACTTGGCCGAGCACTTGTGCGACGAGTTGGCCGCTGCCGAGACCGCGTCGTCGGCGTCCTGACCCAAGCGGCCGGCCTCTGCGGAGGAAGCGCGTGAGCCCAACGGTCACGAAGGCGCCATTCAACTCATCGTGGTTACAACCGGCCCCGATGGGCAAGGCAGGCCGGCACCTGAGGCGACGGCCACCGGCAGGTCGTTGAGGCCTCCCGGACCGGCCGTTCAGTGGCGGCGCAGTGGAAAACTCCTGTAAATTGGCCATCTTAAGTAGAAGACCGGCGACAGCCCGGTTTGACCGGCGGGCGACCCGGTGAGGGTCGTCAGGAGAGTTTCCCGAGAGCGTGGAGCTGAGCATGTCGAACAACATCACCTGGCATGAACACCACATCAGTCGCAGCAGCCGCGAGAAACTCAACGGGCATCGGGGTTGCGTCCTGTGGTTCACCGGTCTCAGCGGCAGCGGTAAGAGCACGGTGGCCAACACCGTCGAACAGAAGCTCTACGAGCGGGGTGTCCGAAGCTATCTCCTCGACGGGGACAACGTCCGTTATGGGCTCAACGCCGGACCGGACACCCTCGAACCACGGCATGGGGTCGAGTTCGCCAAGAGGTTCGGGCTGGGCTTCTCCGCGGAAGATCGCGAAGAGAACATTCGCCGCATCGGGGCCGTCTCGAAGCTGTTCTGTGAGGCCGGTGTCATCGCTTTGACGGCTTTCATCAGTCCCTACCGGCGCGATCGCGACGCGGTGCGGGAAACGCTCGTCGAAGGCGACTTCCAGGAGATCTTCATCGATACCCCGCTCGAGATCTGCGAAAGGCGCGACCCCAAGGGGCTGTACAAGAAGGCCCGGGCGGGGGAGATCAAGGGATTCACCGGGATCGACGATCCCTACGAGGCCCCGGTGCAACCGGAACTGCGACTCGCGGGCGGTCAGAAGGACGCGGACACACTGGCCGAGGAGGTGATTGCCCACCTCGAGAAGGTCGGCGTCGTCCCGGCCCTCGCGCGCAGCCGCGACGGTGCCCTCGAGGTCTAGAGGGTCTAGGAATCGGAACAGGCGCCGGACTGTTCGAAGAAAGTGTTGGGCGGCGAAACGAGGGGCATCAGATGAGCTACACGGGTCACAACGGCAAGCCGATCGTGGAGCGGGTATCCACCGAAAACGCGGCCGGCCGGATCCAGGGCCTGGCGCGGGTGCCCATATCGAAGGCGACCGCGCACGAGGTCATCAGCCTGTCCTACGGATTCTTCACGCCGCTCACCGGGTTCATGGGGCGGCAAGAGGTCGATACCACGCTGGACAAGTTGGCGCTGCCCGACGGCACGCTGTGGAGCATCCCGATCGTCTTCGACCTGTCGGCGGACGACATCGAGAGGCTGGGCGTCGACGAGGGCTCCGGCGTGGTGCTGGAATACCTCGACGTCCCCCTCGCCATCCTCGACGTCACCGAGATCTACGAGTACGACCTGCAGCGCCTGGCCGAGAAGACTTACGGCACAACGGACCCACGGCACCCGGGCGTGAAGAAGACGCTGGCGTACGAGAACCGGTTCGTGGCCGGAGAAATCACGCTCATCAACGAGCCGGTGTTCAACGAGCCCTTCAAGAGCTTTTGGCTCACGCCCAAGCAGCACCACGACGCGCTCGCGGAGAAGAATTGGAACCACGTCGTGGCCCATCAGACCCGCAACGTCCCACACACCGGCCACGAGGCGCTGATGAAGCAGGCGTGGCTGGCCGCCAATGAGGACCAGCCCGTCGACGAATTGAACACCGGAGTGCTCGTCAACGCCATCATCGGGCAGAAGCGGGTGGGCGACTACATCGACGAGGCGATCCTGTTGACCCAGGACGCGCTGAGGACCAGCGGCTACTTCCGGGAAGACGTCCACAAGGTGACCTTCACGTTGTGGGACATGCGCTACGCCGGACCGAGGGAGGCGATCTTCCACGCCATCCTGCGGACCAACCTCGGCTGCACGCACCACATGTTCGGGCGCGACCACGCCGGCGTCGGCGACTTCTACCATCCCTACGACTCGCAGAACCTCCTTCAGGACCACCGCTCGGAGCTGGACATCAAACCGGTGTTCCTGCGGGAGAATTGGTACTGCCCCGAATGCCGCGAAGTGACCAACTCGGCGCTGTGCGGCCACGACGCCAAGGCGCAGAGCTTCAGCGGAAGCCTGATCCGAAGCATCCTCACCGACGAGGTGAAGCCGACGCAGCAGGTCATGCGGCACGAGGTGTTCGAGGTGGTGCTTCAGGCCGCCGCCGAGTACGGCCAGGGCTCGCCGTTCGTCACCGAGGAGTACCTGAGGGACCGGCTGCCCGTGTTCACCCTGAACCAGTTGGAGGGGGCCGACTCGTGAGCGGCGAGGAGAACAAGATCAAGGTCAACGTGTGGATCAACGAGGAGCGGCTCGAGGCGCTGGCGAAGGCCGGAATGGCCGACTCGGCGAAGGAAGCGTTCGCAGGCATGAAGCTTCTGGAGATCTACACCACCGAAGAGCAGAAAGACGTTGTCCTGCAACGCTTTCCAGGTGCAAAATACGACTCCGCCACCACCAAGTCCATCGAGTTGCTACCCAAGAAGGTCAAGGACAGGCTGTTGCAGTTGTCCATCGCGCTGCACTCCACGGGCCCTGACGTGATGGACAGCTTCCTTGCCGAATCGCAACCCTAGCGGGGCGCGTCCGCTCAGGCGTCCAACCGGGTGAACTGCTGGCGGCGGTACTGCTCGACGCAGGCGGCGCGCCGGATCTTGCCGCTCGTCGTGGTGGGGATGGAACCCGGGGGCACCAGCACGAGATCGGCGACATTGAGGCCGTGCGAGCTCGAAATCGCCGCGGTGACATCGTTTTTGACGGTGTCGAGCCGGCGCAACGCGTCCTCGGCGGAATCGCCGCGCTTCTTCCATTCGATGATGGTCACCAGCTTTTCGGACTCGTCCACCGCGACGGAGATCGCCGCGACCCGGCCCCCGGTGATCTGTTGGACCGTCGACTCGATGTCCTCGGGATAGTGGTTGCGCCCGTACACGATCAGTAGATCCTTCATCCGGCCCACGATGAACATCTCGCCCTCGGAGACGAAGCCGAGATCACCGGTGCGCAGCCACGGTCCCGCGGGCGTGCCCGGTGACGGGTCCGTCACGGTGCCGCCGAAGGTGCGCTCGGTTTCCTCCGGCTTCCGCCAATAGCCGCCGGCCACGTTCTCGCCGTGCACCCAGATTTCGCCGACCGTCCCCGGCGGGCGTTCCCTGCCGGTGTCCGGGTCGACGATCCGCACCGCCGGCGACCTCGGCGTGCCATAGCTGAGTAGCGGTGAGCCGGTTTGCGCCGAACACCGTTGCGCCGCCCCCTCCGACAACCGCTCGGGTTCGAAGTGAACGACCTCCGGGGCGCCCCCCCGGGTGCGGCTGGCGACGTAGACGGTCGCCTCCGCGAGGCCGTAGGAGGGGCGCATCATGTGATCGCGGAAGTTGTACGGGGCGAACCGTTTACAGAATCGGCCCAGCGTGGCGGGATGGATGCGCTCGGCGCCGCTGATGATGCCCAGCACGTTGCCCAGGTCGATGCCGTCCAGGTCGGCATCCGACGTCTTGCGGGTGGCCAGCTCGAAGGCGAAGTTGGGCGCCGCCGACATCACCGGTGCGCCGTTGGCCATCGCGTGGATCCACCGCGCCGGGCGCTGCAGGAAGGCCACCGGGCTCGTCAGGTCACCGCGGTAGCCACCCAGGATCGGCGCGATCACGCCGAGCACGAAACCCATGTCGTGATAGAAGGGCAGCCACGACACCACGGTCGTGTCGCGCGGCGGGACGCCGTTGGCCTCGACGAAATAGTCGGCCATCAGCTGCTGGAAGTTCACCTGAAGGTTCCGGTGCGAGATCACCACCCCGGCGGGCAGCCGAGTGGAGCCGGAGGTGTACTGCAGGTACGCCGTGCCTGGGGCGCCGCTCACCCGGATGCTCGGAGCGCCCGCATCGTCCAAATCGAGCGCGTCGACCTCGACGACGGCCGGCGTGGCCGTCGAGCCCGGTTGCCGGAGGTGGTCGGAGACGGCTCCGGCGGCCGCGGACGTGGTGAGGACGACGGTGGGTGTGGTGTCGGCCAGGACGGCGCTCACCCGTTCGTCGTGCGAACCGGCCGCGGGTACCGACAGCGGGACCGCGATCAGCCCGGCCTGCATCGCGCCCAGGAACGCCACGATGTAGGCCAGCCCTTGGGGAGCGAGGATCACGGCGCGGTCGCCCACGGCCCCATGCCGCCTGACCGCGTGCGCGACGTTCAGCGTCCGCCGGTGCAGCTGCGCCCACGTCAACGCCTCGGTGACGCCCGCCCAATCCTGCTCGTAGTCGGTGTAGCGGAACGCCACGTCGTCGGGCTGCAGCCCGGCGCGTTCACGCAGCAGGGCGACCACGGACGCGTTCTGCATGCGCGTTAGGTTACCGCCTCGCCCCGGGGCCCACCCGGCAGTCGCAAGCCCAGCGAAAACAGCAGCCGCACCTCGGGATCGGCCAACGATGTCGACAACAACTTCTCGATGCGGCGCACGCGGTAGCGGACGGTGTTGGGATGCACGTGCAGCGACCGCGCGGCGGCCGCGACGTCGCCGAAGTCGTCCAGATACACCCGCAGGGTCTCGGCCAGCACCGGTTCCCGGGCGCGCAGCTCGGCGATGCGCGGATCGACCAGCCGGTCTTCGCGGCCGACCAGGGCCAGGATCTCGTCGAGCAGGACGGTGGTGCGCGCCTCGGCCAGCGACGTCACCTGTGGCATCGAAACCGGATGGCGCGCAGCGCTGTCCAGCACGCGGTCCAGTTCGGCGCGCGCCGCGGCGATCCCGGCCAGGCCGGTGACGGGAGCGGCGACGGCGGCCCGCAACTGCACCCCGAGCTCGGCGCGCATCGCCGCGACGGTGCCGCGCACCCACGAGTTGACCGAACGGGTCTGCGTCTGGGGCAGCAGCACATAGATCCGCGATCCGCGCGAGGCCACCTGAGCATCGCTCCGAAAGGCGCTGACGCTCAACGCCATCACGTCGGCCACCCGCGCCTGGCGGGGCGTGCCGTCGGCCGCGGCGTCGGCGGTGTCCCAGCCGATCAGCGCCGCGTCGCCGTCGGGGGTGACGCCGAGTTCGCGCGCGACGGCGACCGGGTCGGGTTCGCCGTCGATCAGGCCCAGCAGCTGCTGCACCCGCCGCGCGTGCGTGGACGGCCGCGCCGCCAACCGCGCCATGATCCGCGCGGCGAGCACCGCCGCACCGCGCAGTATCTGCTCGGCGTCATCGGCCAACGGCTGCGAGCCCTGCTGCACCCAGATGGTGCCGGCGAACGTCGGCGGTCGCCGCGCGTCCAACGCGGGCTGGTGGATCCCGACGGCCAGGCGCGGCCGCAGGCCCAACTCGGGACGTTCGGCCACGCGCACCACCTGATCGCCGGCCCGCAGCGCATCGAAAATGCCCCACTGGCCGATCCATTCGAGATGCGCGGGCGGCCCCGCCCGGCCCAGGATGGACAGGCGGCGCAGCTCGTCGGCTTCGTCGTTGGAGGCCGAATACGCCAACACGTGCGACTGGGCGTTCTCGATGCTGACCATGCCGTGGATGCGATCGGCCAGCGACTGCGCCAAGCCGAACAGGTCGGTGCCCGAGTCCTCGGTCTCGTCGGCGCGGTCGCCGTGATGCTCGAGCACGTGACTGACCAACTGGTAGAGCCGTTCCCAGCGGGCCCGCGGCTCGACGGCGACCACCGCCGAGCCGGCCCCCACCGCCGCATTCACCAGGGCGTTCGAGGGTTCCTTGGCGAAGACCGCCACCGGCACCCGCTCGCGGGCCTGCTTGCTCACCCAGCGCAGCGCCTCGTCGTCGGCGACCCCCAGCAGGAAGAACGCGTCGGACGACCCCACGGCCGCCGCGAGTCCGAGCCGCACGTCGTCGCCGTCGATCAGCGCGGCGGAAGCCACCGGAAGGTCCAGGCCCCGCGGCGCTTCGACCAGGCTGACCAGCGTCGCGTCCAGCGCCAACAACAGCTGACCCAGCCCCACACCGGCCATTGTCTGATCGTACTATCAAAGGGCGCCCATGCTGTCCGATCGGCTAATTCCGTGGGGCGCCGCGGCGAGGATCCTGGCGGCATGGACGCGATAACCCAGGTGCCGCTGCCGGCCAACGAGCCGGTCCACGACTACGCGCCGCAATCCCCGGAACGCGACCGGCTGCGTGCCGAGCTGGCCGCGCTGGCCGACCACCCGATCGACCTCCCGCACGTCATCGGCGGCAGACACCGGATGGGCGACGGTGATCGCATCGAGGTCGTCCAACCGCACCGGCACGCCGCCACGCTGGGCACCCTGACCAACGCCGTGCACGCCGACGCGGCGGCGGCGATCGACGCCGCCATGGCAGCGAAACCCGCCTGGGCGGCAATGCCTTTCGACGAGCGTGCGGCGGTGTTCCTGCGGGCCGCGGACCTGCTGGCCGGGCCCTGGCGGGAGAAGATCGCCGCCGCGACCATGCTGGGCCAATCGAAATCCGTCTACCAGGCCGAGATCGACTCGCCCTGCGAGCAGGTCGACTTCTGGCGCTTCAACGTGGAGTTCGCGCGCCAGATCCTGGCGCAGCAGCCGATCAGCGGGCCCGGCGAATGGAATCGCAGTGACTATCGCCCGCTCGACGGATTCGTCTACGCCATCACGCCGTTCAACTTCACCTCCATAGCGGGCAACCTGCCGACCGCGCCGGCGCTGATGGGCAACACCGTCGTGTGGAAGCCGTCGATCACGCAGACCCTGTCGGCCTACCTGACCATGCGGCTGCTGGAGGCCGCGGGGCTGCCGCCCGGCGTCATCAACCTCGTCACCGGCGACGGGTTCGCGGTGTCCGACGTTGCGCTGGCCGACCCGCGGCTGGCCGGCATCCACTTCACCGGGTCCACCGGCACCTTCCAGCGCCTGTGGCAGCAGGTGGGCGCCAATATCGGTCGCTACCACAGCTATCCGCGGCTGGTCGGCGAGACCGGCGGCAAGGACTTCGTGGTGGCGCACCCTTCGGCGCGGCCGGATGTGCTGCGCACCGCGCTGATTCGCGGTGCGTTCGACTACCAGGGCCAGAAATGCTCGGCGGCGTCGCGGGCGTTCATCCCGCACTCGGTGTGGCGGCGCATCGGCGACGACTTCCTGGGCCAGACCGCCGCGCTGCGCTACGGCGACGTCACCGACCTGACCAACTACGGCGGGGCGCTGATCGACGAGCGGGCGTTCGCCAAGAACGTCGAGGCGATCGAGCGGGCGAAGAGCGCCGCCCACGTCACCATCGCGGTGGGCGGCGAATACGACGACAGCGTCGGCTATTTCGTACGCCCCACGGTGCTGCTGTCCGACGACCCGGCCGACGAGTCGTTCGCCACCGAGTATTTCGGTCCGCTGCTGTCGGTGCACGTGTACCCCGACGACGACTACGAACGCATCCTCGGCGTGATCGACGGCGGCTCGCGGTACGCGCTGACGGGCGCGGTCATCGCCGATGATCGCGGGGCGGTGCTGGCCGCGCAGGAGCGCCTGCGCTTCGCCGCCGGGAACTTCTACGTCAACGACAAACCCACGGGCGCGGTCGTCGGGCGCCAGCCGTTCGGTGGCTCGCGTGGCTCGGGCACCAACGACAAGGCCGGCTCGGTGCTGAACCTGTTGCGCTGGACGTCGGCCCGCACCATCAAGGAGACGTTCGTCCCGGCGACCCACCATACCTACCCGCACATGGCGGCCGAGTGATGACCGGCGTGTTCGCCAGCACGCTGCGCCCGGCGATCATGGCCGCCAGCCGGCGACCGGGATTGCGCCGGGCCGCCGAAGGCCTGCCCATCACCCGTCGGGTGGTGCACCGCTTCGTTCCCGGCGAGACCATCGACAGCGCGCTGGGCAGCGTTGCGGCGCTTCGTGGTTCGGGCCGGTGCGTCAGCCTCGACTACCTCGGTGAAGACGTCACCGACGCCGGCGCCGCCAACTCGGCGGTGGCGGTGTATCGGGACCTGATCGACCGGCTGGCCCGGTTCGGCGATGACGCGGCCGACCGGCCGCTCGAGGTGTCGCTGAAGCTGTCGGCCCTGGGGCAGGCGCTGGGTCGCGACGGTGAGAAGATCGCCCGGGAGAACGCCTTCGCGATCTGCGAAGCGGCGCAGCGCGCCGGCGTGTGGGTGACGGTGGACGCCGAGGACCACACGACGACGGACTCCACGCTGGCGATCGTGCGCGATCTGCGGAACGACTTCTCTTGGCTGGGCGTGGCGTTGCAGGCCTACCTGCGGCGCACGTTGGGCGATTGCCGGGAATTCGCCGACGCCGGGGCGCGAATCCGGTTGTGCAAGGGCGCCTACGACGAACCGGCGGCGGTGGCCTATCGCGACCCCGCCGCGGTGACCGATTCCTACCTGCGTTGCCTGCGGGTGTTGATGGCCGGTTCGGGCTACCCCATGGTGGCTTCCCACGACCCGGCGATCATCGAGAAGGTGCCCGCGCTGGCCCGCGAAGTGGGTCGCGATACAACGGATTTCGAGTATCAGATGCTGTACGGCATCCGCGATGGGGAGCAGCGACGGCTCGCCGACTCCGGCAACCGGGTCCGCGTTTACGTGCCGTTCGGCACCCAGTGGTACGGCTACTTCATGCGCCGCCTGGCCGAGCGGCCCGCGAACCTGACGTTCTTCCTGCGGGCGCTGGCGCAGCGCGGGCACTGAGTGGGAGCTCACGGCTTTGCGTGTGCCGTCAGGGCGGCGACACGCCCGACGATCACCGCCCTGTCCGCACAGTCAAAGCCCTGGGCGCACACTCGAGGCGCGGGCGTTGAGCCATAGCGACGGTGGGGCGTTTGGTGGCCAATCAGGTTGCCTGGCTTGGTGGCTGACGACCGTCGCCCCGGAGACAGCCCGGATTTGTCGGTGGTCGCTGCGATGATGTGGTTATGTCTTTGACCGCCTCGCCTCCCGTGGAGGTGAATCCTGCTGAGCGCCTGGATGGGTTGTTTGAGGAGTTGGCGGAGTTGGCGGGTCAGCGTAATGCGATTGATGGGCGCATCGTGGAGATCGTCGCTGAGTTGGATCGTGACGAGCTCTGTGGTGTCACGGGCGCGCGGTCGGTGGCGGCGTTGGTGGCCTGGAAGCTGGGCTTGTCGTCGGCGAATGCCCACACGATCAGCACCGTGGCACACCGGCTGCAGGAGTTTCCGCGCTGCGCCCAGGGCCTGCGGGAGGGTCGGCTGTCGCTGGATCAGGTCGGGGTCATCGCCGCGCAAGCGGGTGAGGGATCTGATGAGCATTACGCGCAGCTCGCCCAGGTCGCTACGGTCAACCAGCTGCGCACCGCGGTCAAGCTGGAACCGCGACCCGAACCCGAAACTCGGCCGCAACCGCAGCCGGCGATCACCAAGACCGCCGATGAGGAGTTCACCTGCTGGCGCATCAGGCTGCCGCACCTGGACGCGGCGAAGTTCGACGCCGCCTTGGCCTCTCATCGGGATGCGCTGATCGCCGAATGGAAACACGCCCGCGACAACGACGACATCCCAGCGCAGATCGCACCGCCACTGCCGGGCACCGTCGAGGCGTTCATGCGCCTGGTCGAGACCGGATGGGACGCCGAAGCCGCACGGCGCCCCCACGGCCAGCACACCACGGTGGTGGTGCACCTCGACGTCGAGCAGCCCGCCGCCGCGCTGCATCTGGGTCCGCTGCTCACCGAGGATGACCGCCGCTACCTGACCTGCGATGCCACCTGCGAGGTGTGGTTCGAACGTGCCGGCGAGGTCATCGGCGCCGGCCGAACGACGCGCACGATCAGCCGGCGGCTACGCCGGGCGCTGGAGCATCGCCACCGCATGTGCGCGGTGCCCGGCTGCGGCGCCACCCGCGGCCTGCACGCCCACCACCTCCGGCACTGGGAAGACGGCGGCCCCACCGAGCTGGCCAACCTCGTACTGGTCTGCCCCTATCACCACCGACTGCACCACCGCGGCCTGATCACCCTCACCGGACCCGCCGCCGACCTCACCGTCACCGACAACCGCGGCAGACCACTCAGCGCAGCATCACTTGCGCGCCCACCCACCCTGGCCCCACCCGCCGTCGCACCATGCCCCGGACCCACCGGCGAACGCGCCGACTGGTGGTGGTACGACCCCTTCCAATCACAACCACCGCCCTCCAACTAGGCCGGCAACGCGGTCGTCGACGAGATTCCCGATCTCGGCGTCACGGGTTTCGCGCTGGATCCTCAACTGTTACATCGGCTACCCGAGTCAGCCGGGGCAGCCCTCACGGTTCGCGGTGTCAAGCGCCTTCGGCGCGCCCTCGAGGGCGGAGTGCAGCGACTCGAAGACCTGCGGGTCCCACGTCAGCGCCGTCTTCCAGTCCAGCCCGGCCTGGTTGGAGACGAAAATGCTGTGCGTGTCGTCGAACGCGTAGCAGCGCCGGTGCGGCAGCACGGAATCGGGCAGGTCGACCGCCAGCGCGCTACGCAACGCCACGATGCCGTCGTTGGGCCACACCATGGGGTTGACCTGACCGGCCTTGGTGAACTTCTTGCCCCCGATCAGCACCACCGGGATCTTGTCCAACACCCCGGCCTGGAACTGGTTCCAGCCGTCCTTGCCCATCAGGTAAGCCTGATTCACCTCGCGGCCGGAACCCGACACCAGCCGCAGCACTTCGGTCTTGAAACCCTTCATCGCGTTCTCGCAGAACTGGTCGCCTGCGCAGTCGGTCAGCGGGAGGACGTCGTTGGCGTAATCCGACAGGTACGAGCCCTGCCACGGCGTGCCGATCGTGGTCAGCGAGCGGACGTGCACCGCCGAGTTCGTGGTGGTCAGTACCCGGATCGCCGCCCGCGAGTACAGGCCGCCCATCGAGTGGCCGACCAGGTCGACCTCGTTTATGCCCTTGTCAGTGTGCAGGTAGGTCAAAAACCGCGCCAGGTGTTCGCCGGCGGTGTCGATGCTCCCGGTGGAGTTCACGGTCATGTTCTCCGGCAGCGTGATTGGGCAGACCCCGAACGGGCCGAAGCCGGTCTGGTCCACCACCTGCCCCCGGCCGGCCATCGCCGGTGACGTGAACACCTTGTAGCCCTGCTTGAGCAGGTATTCGCGGATCGCGGTGTCGGTGTTGCCCGCCGCCAGCCCGGTCGAGCACGCCTGGTCGGGTGTGGTGAACGGGCTCGTCGCATCCCCGCCGGAGACGATGACGACCGCCTGCGACGCCGCGCGCTTCTGGTCGGACCGGCCGCACCCCAGCAGCATCGACGTCGTGGCCACCACGATCGCGGTGAGCGCCAGCATGCGTCGCACACCCTGGATGCTAACCGTCGCACCGGCCGCGATCGGCCGATTCGAGCGACTCAGGGGGCGCGTCTGGGCCGTGCGCGTTCGCCGGCGAACCCGCGCACCGCGTAGGCGCGCACGAACTCGGCCACCGCCTCGGGATCGTCCATGTCCAGCGTCGAGGACGGCGTGCTGAAGAGCGAGAACAGGATGCGCGCGAACCATTCGCCGGCGGTCTGGACGTCGAGGTCCTTGCGCACCTCCCCGGTGAGCCTGGCGGCCGACAGGTAGGGCGCGACGAAGTCGACGCACTCGCGCAGCAGCACGGCGGCGTCCTTGGTCAGCAGCAGGCTGATGGCGTCCTCGTCGAAATACTTCTCGGATGCGATGGATCGCCGGGCCTGGGTTACGAAAACGGCTGCCTCGCTGAGCTTTTCCTCGAGGGAAGCGCCGCGCGCCATGGCTTTGGACATCTCGCAGTAGAACCGCTCGGAAGCGTGTTCGGCGCAGGCTTCGATGATGGCGCCCTTGTCGCCGAAGTACTCGTAGATGGTGCTGCGCGACACCCCGGCCGTCCTGGCGATGTCGACGATCGTCGCCTTCTGCAACCCCTGCTTGCGGAAGCAGGCGTACGCGGATTCCACGATCAACTCGCGGGTGTCGATGGCCTGGGCGGCCGCTTGGGTCATCACGGCACCAACGCACCCCGCGGCACCAACCCGGCGTCGGCCGACGCAAAAGCGGCGTTGACGTCGGTCAGGTGGAACGGTTCGGGCATCAACCGGTCGAACGGGAACCTGGTGTGCTGCAGGAAGTTCAGGCCGATCGCCAGCGTGACGGGTTCGTAGAACATGACGCCGCGCACCGACTTGTTGCCGTAGACCAGCACGCTCGGATCCAGCTCGAAGGTTCGTCCCATGCCGACGTTGCCGACCTCGAGGAGCGTTCCCCCGTTGTTGAGGAAGCCGATCCCCTCGGGAATGACGCCCGGCACGCCGACGACCTCGAGCACCCAGTCGGCGCCGACGCCGCCGGTGCGCGCGCGGACCTGTTGGGCGACCTCCGCGGCCGACAGGGCGCTCGCGTCGATGCAATGTGTGGCGCCGAAATCGGCGGCGACGTCGAGCCGTTCGGGGATCTTGTCGATGACGATGACCTGCGCGGCACCGGCGGTGCGGGCCACGGCCGTGGCGTTGATGCCCAGCCCGCCCGCACCCTGGATGACCACCGTGTCGCCGAGGCGCACCTCGCGCAGCGCGAACAGCACCTGGGCCAGCGCGCAGTTCAGCGGGGCGACGGCTTCGTCCGGCAGGCCCTCGGGCACCTTGTACAGCGGCTGTCGCCGGCTGGTGTAGTAGTACTCGCCGTAGGCGGCGACGAAGTGCGGCGCCTGATCGTGTGTCCGGTATTCGCCGGCCATCAGGTTCTGGCACGCGTGGGAGCGGCCCCGCGCGCAGGCGTGGCACTGGCCGCAGAACCAGAAATACGGCGTGACCACGCGATCCCCCACCGCCAGCGGCTTCCCGGTCGCATCGGTGGTCAGGCCGTCGCCCAGTTCGGCGATCTCGCCCACCATTTCGTGGCCCATGGCGAACGGGCACGGCAACGGCAGTTCGCCGCGGAAGATGTGCAGGTCAGATCCGCAGATGCCGGCCATCCGCAGCCGCAGCGCCGCGGTGCCGGGCGCCGGTGTGGTCAACGGAAACTCGGCCAGCTCGATGGGACCGCCGTGGGCGGTCAGCAGCGCGAGCTTCGGCATGATGATCCCCCTCAGTTGGCGGGCGCCAGGATCAGCCCGCTGGTGGGCACGCCGGTTCCCGACGTGACGAGCACGTGCTCGACGTTGTCGACCTGGTTGTAGGACGTCCCGCGGACCTGGCGCACTCCCTCGGTGATGCCGTTCATGCCGTGGATGTAGGCCTCGCCGAGCAGCCCGCCATTGGTGTTGATCGGGAACTCCCCACCCAGTGAGAGCCGCTCGACGGTGGCGAAGTCCTTCGCCTCGCCGCGTCCGCAGAACCCGAGCTCCTCGAGCTGGGCGAACACGAACGGCGTGAAATGGTCGTAGATGAAGGCGGTTTGGATGTCCTGCGGCTTGAGGCCCGAGTCGCGCCACAGCCTCTTGGCGACCACGCCCATCTCGGGCAGCCCGGTGATGTCGTCGCGGTAGTAGCTGGTCATCATCTCGCCGTCGGCGGCCGCGCCCTGGGCGGCCGCCGTGATGATCGCCGGCGGCTGTCGTAGGTCGTGCGCGCGTTCGGCGCTGGTGACCACGAGCGCGACCCCGCCGTCGCTTTCCTGGCAGCAATCCAGCAGCCGCAGTACCGGTTCGACGATCCACCGCGATTTCTGGTGATCTTCCAGCGTGATCGGACGCTGGTAGAACCAGGCATCGGGGTTGCGGGCCGCGTGCGCGCGGTCCACGACCGCGATGCGGCCGAAGTCTTCGTTGGTGACGCCATACGTCGACATGTAGCGCTGGGCGTGCATCGCGACCCACGCCGCGGGGGTGAGCAGTCCGAAGGGCGCGTAGTGCGCCATGAACAGCGGGGTCCCCAGGTCGGTGCGCCCGCTGCCGCCGAACCGCATGCCGGAGCGTTCGTTGAAGGCGCGCCAGCACACCACCACGTCGGCGACGCCCGTCGCGACGGCCATGGCGGCGTGCACGACGGTGCCGGCGGCGGCCCCGCCGCCGTGGTGCACGCGGGAAAAGAAGCTCAGGTCGCCGATGCCCACGTTGCGGGCGATCTCGATCTCGTCGCTGGAATCCATCGTGAAGGTGACCATGCCGTCGACGTCTCCGGGTGTCAGGCCGGCGTCGTCGAGCGCGGCACTCACCGCCTCACAGGCCAATTGGAGCTCGCTGCGCCCCGACTCCTTGGAGAACTCGGTCTGGCCGATGCCGACGATGGCGCAGCTGCCGGGCAGCGAGGAACTCACGCTTGACTCGTTTCGCACGCCCCGTCGAGCAGGCTGAGGACCGCCGTACCCGAGACGTGGTCGCCCAAGCTGTTGGAGCCCTTGAACCTCACCTCTACGAAGTTCTCATCCCCGCTGCCCTCGGTCTTTCCGGTGACGCTGCCGGTGAAGCGCAGCGGGTCGTCCGGAAAGCACGGCACGCCAAGGCGAATCGACAGGTTCTTGACCATCGCTTCGGGCCCGGCCCAGTCGGTGAGGAACCGCACGCAGTAGCCGTTGGTGGTGAGGATGTTCATGAACAGGTTGGGCGAGCCCTGCTTGTTCGCGTAGTCGCGGTCGTGGTGCACGGGCATGAAGTCGCGGGTGGCGATCGCCCCGGCGACGATCATCGTTGTGGTGATGGGGACTTCGAGCGGAGTCACCTCGTCGCCGACGGAGATGTCCGCCCAGCGCAGGGTGGTGGTGCGGCTCGCGGTGGTCGTCATGAGAGTCCTTCCGAATACGTGGCGCTATACGTTGCGCCCAAGTGGGCCAGCTGCGCCGCGGCGGGGCCGAGCGTCAGCTCGTTGTGCTTGGCCCACAGGAAGTAGCGGTGCAGGGGATAGGTGACGTCGATGCCGATGCCGCCGTGGACGTGCTGGGCGGTGGCGGCGACGCGCGCGCCGGCCTCGGCGGCCCAGAACTTGGCGATGCGGGCGGCGCGGTCGGCCGGCCTCCCGTGCGCGATCAGCCACGCCGCGTGCCACGTGGTCCACCGGATCGCCTCGACATCGATGAACGCGTCGGCCATCCGCTGCTGCACGGCCTGGAAGCTGCCGATGGGCCGGCCGAATTGCTCCCGGCCCGTGGTGTATTCGGCCGCGATCCGCAGGGCCCGCTCCGCGACGCCCAGCTGGACCGCGCAGAGGGCGACCAGCGCGCGGGAATGCAACGACTCGATCAGGCCCGCCCCGGCCAGCCGGTCGGCGTCGGACACCGTTGCGCCGTCGAGGTATACGTCGGCGTGCGGTTCGTGGTTGGTGGTCTCCACCGGCCGGATCTCGACGCCGCGGCCGTCGGCCGCCACCAGGAACAGCCCGACCTGCCCGTCCTCCATCGACGCCGGGATCAGCACCGTGTCGGCGATCTGGGCGGCCGGAACCAGCTCCTTGGCGCCGTCGAGCCGCCAGTCGCCGCCATCGCGCCGCGCGGTGGTGGCGGGTGCCGCCGCGTCGGAGCGGCCCGGCTCGGCCAGCCCCGCGGTCAGGATGCGGTGCCCGGCGACGACGCCCGGCAGGAAGCGTTGCCGCTGTTCGGAATTGCCGTGCCGAGCGATCGGGTCGGCGCCCAGCACCAGCGTCGCGTACGCGGGCACCGGAGCCACCGCCCAGCCCACCTCGGCCAGCAGCACGCCGAGCTCGACGAAGCCACCGCCGTTACCGCCGACCGACTCCGGCAGCGCGGTGCCCAGCAGGTCGGCGGCCGCCAGCTCCCTCCACAGGCCGTCGTCGAAGCGGACGTCACCGGCTTCCAACTCGGCCAGGCGCCCGGGTGCCGCCCGGCGTTCGAAGAGGTCGCGAGCGAGCTTGGAGATGGCCTCCTGCTCTTCGGTGAACGTGAAGTCCATGGCCCCCGCCTAGTCCGCCGGCCGAAACTGGTGCAGCACCAGGTCGTTATCGAAACCCTGGTAGTACACCTCGACCGGCATCCCCGTTCTCACGTCCGCCGGGTCGATGCCGGTCAGGTTGGACACCAGCCTTACGCCCTCCTCGAGTTCCACCAGCGCGACGACGTAGGGATACTCGAAGAACGGAAACTTCGGTTCGTGCGGCATCACATAGCTGTAGACGGTGCCGCGGCCCGACGACTCCACGGTGTCCCAGTCCAGGGAACGGCAGTGCGGGCACATCGGGCGGGGTGGGTGGCGCAGCCGTCCGCATCCGCCGCAGCGCTGGATCAGAAGCTTGTTGTCCCGCAACCCGTTCCAGAAGAACTCGGTGTCCTTGGTGATGGCGGGCGCCAGTCGGGTGGTCATCAGCGCTCCGGTGAGAATCGCAGCACGCGGAATCGTTGCCGCCCCAGAACTTCGCCGTTCTGGTCGGTGTAGGTGGTCAGCCAGGTCAGGAAGAAGCCGGTGCCCAGCGCCGTCTTCTTCTCTTCGGAGACCGATTCGTACACGGTTGTCGCGCTGATGACGTCGCCGAGGCGCGGGTAGCGTTCGATCTCGAATTCGGAGTTGGTCGCCACCGTGCTGGTGTAGCCGGCCTCGTCGAGGAACGCCGTTGGGTTGCTTTCGATGACGACCGGCGCGCCACCGCGCTCGCCGATGCCCTCCAGGATCGGCGAGGGCATGGTCCAGGTCTGCAGCATCACCGGCGGCGACACGATGCCGCCGAACCGCGATTTCTCGGCGAACTCCGGGTCGAGGTAGACGGGGTTCATGTCGGCCATCGCGTACGCCCAGTGCCGGATCATGGGCTGGTTGACCGGGTCCGGGGCCAGTGAGGGCTTTCCGGTGCCGCCGGTCGGCCGGCCGACGAGGGCTTTCACCTTGGCGCTGACGGTTTCTGAGTCGGTCACTTACGGGTGTCCTCCTATTGTGCGGTGGCGCGAAGGTCTCGGGGAGCGCGTGGCATGCCCAATCCCGCCATGGCGATGATGTCACGCTGAATCTCGTTGGCGCCGCCGCCGAAGGTATTGATGACGGCCCATCGGTAGGCGGTTTCCAGCGCGCCGCGTAGCGGTGCATCGGTGCCCCGGCGTACCCCGTTGTGGTCGAGCACCTCCAGCAGCTGGCGGGCGACCTGCTGGGTCAGCTCGGTGCCGAACACCTTGGCCGCGGAGGCTTCCCCCATGCTGAGCACGCCTTTGGTCATCGCGGCATTGACCCTCAGGTTGACCAGTTTGTAGGCGGCGACCTGGGCCTCAACCCGCGCCAGGGCGAGTTGCACCCACGGCTGGTCGATGACGCGCCCACCATCGAGCTCGGTGGCGGCGGCCCACTCCAGGGTCTTCTCGAACAGCGGCTCGAGCGCCCCGAGGTTGCCCAGGGCCGCCCGCTCGAAGTTCAACTGGGTGGTGATCAGCTGCCAGCCCTGGTTCTCGCCACCCACCAGCGCGCTGGCCGGGACCCGCACGTCGTCGTAGAACGTGTAGAAGGTGGAGATGCCCGGCATGGTGTGCAGCGGCTGCCAGGAGAATCCGGGCGACGAGGTGGGCACGATCAGGATGGAAATGCCCTTGTGTTTCTTGGCATTCGGATCGGTGCGGGCGGCCAGCCAGATGTAGTCGGCATACGCCGCGCCGCTGGTGAACATCTTCTGCCCGTTGATGACGTACTCGTCGCCGTCCCGGACCGCGGTGGTGCGCAACGATGCCAGGTCGCTACCCGCCCCGGGCTCGGAGTAGCCGATCGCGAACTCGACACTGCCGTCCAGGATCGCGGGCAAGAACCGCTGCTTCTGTTCCTCGGTGCCGCACTGCATGAGCGTCGGCCCCACCGTGTTCAGCGTCACCAGCGGGATCGGGGCGTTCACCCGCTGCGCCTCCTCGGAGAAGATGAACTGCTCGATCGCCGAGAACCCGCGTCCGCCATACTCTTTGGGCCACCCGACGCCGAGCAGGTCGGCCGCGGCCAAAGCGCGGATACATTCCCGCACTTCGGGGCCGCCCTCCATGCGTGCGCTGAGGGCAAGGCTACGTTCGGGCGTCATGACGCGTTCCAGCGCGGCGCGGATCTCGGCGCGCAGCCGCTGCTGCTCGGGGGAGTACTCCAGATCCATCGGCTCAGGCCCCCAGCCGCACCGGCATGCGCTTGACCCCGGGCACCATGGTGGCGCGCATCCGGTCCACCGGGCCCACCAGCTCGAGCTTCGGGAAGCGGCGCAGCAGCTCGTCGAACATCACACACGCCTCCAGCCTGGCCAATTGCGCACCGACACAGGAATGTTCGCCACACCCGAACGCGATGTGCGGATTCGGATGCCGGGTCACCTTGAACTCCTCGGAGTCGGCGCCGAAGATGTCCTCGTCCCGGTTGGCGGACCCGTAGAGCATCACCACCACGTCGCCCTCGGCGATCCGCTGCCCGCGGATCTCGACGTCGGCGGTCGCGGTGCGCGCCATGTGCACGACCGGGCTGGTCCACCGCAGCATCTCCTCGACGGCGCCGGGGATCAGCGCCGGATCGTCGACCAGCAGGCGGCATTGGTCGGGGTGGGCGATCAGCGCCAGCGTGCCCAGCGCGATCAGGTTGCGGGTTGTCTCGTTGCCGGCGACCAGCAGCAGGTAGGCGAAATTGAGCAGGTCCTCGTCGGTCAGCCGGACACCGTCGATCTCCGCGCCGGCCAGCACCGACAGCAGGTCGTCGCGCGCGTCCACGCGCCGGGCGGCGATCAACTTCTGGAAGTACTCGTACAACTGACCCATGGCGACCAACGGGTCCAACTCGATCTCCGGGTCGGCCGTCCCGGTGGCCGCGTCCGACCACGCCCGGAACTGCTCCCAGTCATCGGGCGGGGCGCCGATCAGCTCGGCGATCATCCGGGTGGGCAGCGGGGCGGCGATTTCATCGGCGAACTCGTGGACGGAATCCGGTTGGACGCCATCGAGGATGCCCCGCACGATCTCGCGGATCTTGGGCTCCAGCACGGCCACCCGCCGCCGGGTGAACCCGGAGTTGATCAGCTTGCGCAACTGTCGGTGCCGCGGCGGGTCGGTGAAGATGAGGTTGCCCTCCTGCACCGCGTTGCCCATCTGCGGATCCGGGATGGTGATGCCACGGGTCGAGGTGAACGTGGCCGGGTTGGTCGACACGAAGCGGATGTCCTCGTACTTGAGCAGGGCCCAGAAGTTGGTGACGTCGTTCCAGCAGACCGGCGCCGTCGCTCGCAGCTCGCGGTACGCCGGGTACGGATCGCCGGCGTAGAAGTCGGGGGAGTGCAACAGAGCAGCGGGAAAAGTGGTCCGCACGGCGGCCTCCCTGATCAGGCGATCCGACACATTGACGCGATGTGTCTTGCGGCCTTGTGTCTACCCCGTGCCGCCCACCCGTGTCAATACCGCTGTGAAACGGCAAAATACCGCGCAATTCGCGTGATTGGTGATTGACGGTGCGGGGGCATGGGTGTACACCAAGTGGTTAGATGACCGACGTTCGGGTGAGGAAGCGCATGACCGAGCTGCACACTCCGGGAGCTCTTGTCGACACCTATCAGCTCTACATCGACGGCAGATGGGTTGAGCCGGAGGACGGTCGCTACGACGACGTCAACCCGGCCACCGAAGAGTCCATCGGCACCGCGCCCGACGCGAGCGTCACCCAGGTCGGCGCGGCGATCGGCGCCGCGCGCCGGGCCTTCGATGCCGGGCCCTGGGGGCGCATGGGCCCCGACGAGCGGGCCGGCTGCCTCAACCAGCTGGGCGAGGCCCTGCTCAGGCACGCCGACGAGATCTTCGCGCTGTCCCAGGTCGAATGGGGCTGCGTGACCAACGAGCGGATGATGCAGATCGACGGCGCCGGCTACATGTCCATGCACGCCGCCCAGCTCGCCACGCAGCTGGTCGACGAGCCGGTCACCGGGATCGGCGCGGGAACGACGTTGCTGCGCCGCGAGCCGCTCGGTGTCGTATCGATCCTGACGCCGTGGAACTTCCCGCACTGCCTCAACGTCATGAAGGTGAACAACGCGCTGGCCGCCGGCAACACCGTCGTGCTCAAGCCCTCACCGCTGACGCCGCTGGCCGGGCTCGCGCTCGCGCGCATCATCGACGAGGAGACCGACATCCCGCCGGGTGTCGTCAACGTCGTCACGCCGTCGGGCCTCGAGGCCGCCAAGCTGCTCACGACTGATCCGCGCATCGACATGATCAGCTTCACCGGCAGCTCCGCCGTGGGCTGCGAGGTCATGCGGGCCGCGGGCGATGCCATGAAGCGGCTGTTGCTGGAGTGCGGCGGCAAGTCGGCGAGCATCGTCCTCGACGACACGCAGCTGACCGACGAGATGTTGCGGCAGATGCTGTTCGATTGCTGCTCGCTGCACGCCGGGCAGGCCTGCATCCTGCACAGCCGGCTGCTGCTGCCCGATTCGTTGCACGACGACGTCGTCGACCGGCTCGTCGCACTGGCCCGCGACGTCAAGGTCGGCGACCCCACCGACCCGACGGTGCAGATGGGCCCGCTCATCAGCGCAGCGCAACGCGAGCGGGTGCAGGCGCACGTCGACGGCGCGGTCCGCGACGGCGCGAAGCTGGCCACCGGCGGCGGTCGCCCCGCCGGGCTGGACGTCGGCTACTACGTCGAACCGACGATTCTCACCGGCGTGCAACCGGATTCGACGATCGCGCAGGAGGAAGTGTTCGGGCCGGTGCTCTCGGTGTTGCGCTACCGCGACGACGACGACGCCGTCGCGATCGCCAACAACTCGTGCTACGGGCTCTCCGGCGCCGTCTGGGGCACCGACGTGGACCGGGCCCTCGCGATCGCCCGGCGCATGCGCACGGGCCAGGTCGCCGTCAACGGGATCGGTCCGGGCGATGCGCCGTTCGGCGGGTTCAAGCTGAGTGGGTTCGGGCGGGAGAGCGGCGGAGTCAGCGGGCTGCACCAGTACATGGAGGTGAAGGCCATCGGGATCCCGGCATGACGGGACCCCTCGCCGGGCTCCACGTCGTCGAACTCGCCAGCGAGATCTCAGGCCCTTACGCCGCAAAGCTTTTGGCAGACCTCGGCGCCGAGGTCACCAAGGTCGAACCGCCCGCCGGGGATCCGCTGCGCCGGTGGGGCCCATTTCCCGGCGCGGTCGCCGACCCCGAGCGTTCCGGCCTGTTCCACTACCTCAACGCCGGGAAGTGCGGCGCCACACTGGATTTGGAACGGCCGCGCGACCTGGCGGCCGCCCGCGAGCTGGTCGCGGGGGCGCACGTGCTCATCGAGGACTTCGCGCCCGGAACGCTGGAACGCTGGGGGATGGGCCCGGGCGACTTGGGCCGGCTGAACCCGAACCTGGTGCTGCTGCGCATCTCCGGGTTCGGCCAGTGCGGGCCCAGGCGTGCGCGGCCGGCCACGCCCCTGACCGTGCAGGCGGCGTCGGGCTGGGTCAGCGTCCGGGACCCGGGCCGGCCGCCCGTACAGGTCGGCGCGCGCATCTGCGAGTACGTCGCGGGCGGTTACGGCGCGCTGGGCGCGCTGACCGCGCTGCGACTGCCACCGGCCGGCCGGGTCCGGGAGGTCGACGTCTCCCAGGCGGAGGCGCTGCTGTCGACGCTGCCCTACCCGATGCTGATGGCGCAGCGGATGAAAGGCCTTGGCCTGCCGGCGAACCTGCGCTCGGCGCCCATGCTGGGCGTCGTCCGGGCCGCCGACGGCTGGGTGGGCATCAACTGCCTGACGGGCCAGCACTGGCTGGACGTGTGCGCGATGCTCGGGCTGCCCGAGTACGGCGAGCAGCAGATCGCGATCATGCTGGGCGGCCCGGAGCGCGACGAGTTCTTCGGCAAGGCCGAGCCGCTGCTCGCCCGGCAGACTGTCGCCGACATCGTGGAACTCGCCCAGGCGCTGCGCATCCCCGCAGCACCGGTCAACGACGGGGCCACGGTGTTGGAATGTCCGCAGTACACCGAGCGCGGGTTTTTTGAGCAATCCGGCGGGCCGGGATGGTCGTTCCAGCGGCCCGGCCCGGCGTTTCGCCTCTCGAAAACGCCTGTGGCGCAACCGGGCACACCGCCCCGGCTGGGCACGCGCCCCGGGCCGTGGGCAGCCGATGCCCGGCCGCTGTCCACAACCGGAGGGCCGCTGCCGTTCTCCGGCTTGCACGTCCTCGACCTGACCACGTTCTGGGCCGGGGCCTACCTGACCTGCTACCTGGGCGCGTTCGGCGCCGACATCGTCAAGGTCGAGTCGATCCAGCGGCCGGACGGGCACCGCTACTCCGGCGCCTTCGCCTACGAGGGCGACGACTGGTACGAACGCAGCCCCATCTGGCAGGGCACCAACCTCAACAAGCGGGACCTTACCCTCGACCTGACGTCGCCGCGGGGCCTCGACATCGCCCGGCGGCTGGCCGCGGAGGCCGACGTGGTGGTGGAGAACTTCTCACCGCGGGTGGTCGAGCAGTTCGGCCTGGACTACGACGCGCTGGTGTCCCTGAACCCCGACGTGATCGCCGTGCGGATGCCCGGATACGGCCTGCAGGGACCGTGGCGCGACTACGTCGGCTGGGCGCTGAACTTCGAGCAGACCTCGGGAATGTCGGCGGTCACCGGCTACCCCGACGGTCCGCCGTGCAACCCGCAGGGCCCCGCCGATCCGATCGTCGGCGTGCACGCGGCGGCGGGGCTGCTGGCGGCCCTCGAGCATCGACTCCGCACGGGGGAGGGCCAGCTGATCGAGGTCGCGCAGATCGAGGTCGCCGCCTGCCTGGCCGCCGAACCGGTGATCGAGTACTCGATGACCGGCGCCGTGCGCCCGCGGGAGGGCAACCGGCGGCGCGGCTACCTGCAAGGCGTGTACCCGACCGCCGACGACGGCGTCTGGGTCGCGCTGTCACTGCCCGACGACGGCCGGCTCGACCACGACGCGTTCGACGAGCTGGTCTCCGCGTGGACCCGCACTCAGGCCGCTGAGGCGGTCGTGAAAACCCTTCAAACACAGGGTATCCCGGCCGAACAAGTGATCACCGGTGACCGGATGTACGACCGCGGCCTGATCGGCGGCCAGCTCGACGCGCGCGGCTACTACGAGGAGTTCACGCATCCGATCACCGGGGCGCACCGCTATCCCGGCTGGCCGTTTCGCATCACACCGGGGCCGGTCCGCCACCACCGCGCCGCCCCGCCGACGCTGGGCCAGCACAACGACGAAGTCCTGCACGGTCTGGGCCTGTCGGCGGGCGAGGTCGCGAGCCTGCGAAGCGAGCGGGTCATCGGGGAGCGGCCGCTGGGCGCCTGACCCGTGAGCCTTTGGTAAACGGCCCGTCACATGCAAGGCTGCTGACATGGCCATCGAGATCGCCCGCCCCAAGCTCGAAGGAAACGTCGCCGTCGGCGCGGACCGCCAGATCGGCTTCGCCGAATTCGGTGACCCGCAGGGGCGTGCGATGTTCTGGCTACACGGCACCCCCGGCGCCCGCCGCCAGATCCCGATCGAGGCCCGGGTCTACGCCGAGCAGCACAATATCCGCCTGATCGGCCTGGACCGGCCCGGCATCGGCTCGTCGACTCCGCACCGGTACGAGAACATCCGGGCATTCGGCGAAGACCTGCGGACGATCGCGGACACGCTGGGCATCGACAAGATGGCTGTCATCGGCCTGTCCGGCGGCGGCCCGTACGCGCTCGCGTCCGCCGCGGTGCTGCCCGACCGGGTGGTCGCTCTCGGCGTCCTCGGCGGCGTCGCGCCGTTCCTCGGCGAAGAGGGGATCACCAGCGGGCTGATGAACCTGGGCAAGCGGGTGGCGCCGCTGCTGCGGCTGGGCGGCGACCCGCTGCGGATCGGCGCGAGCCTGGTGGTCCGGATGGTCCGTCCGGTCGCGAATCCCGCGCTGTATCTGTACGCCGCGATATCGCCCGAGGGCGACCGGCGCCTGCTGACGCGGCCCGAGTTCGGCGCCATGTTCCTCGACGACCTGCTCAACGGCAGCCGCAAGCAACTGGCTGCCCCGTTCAACGACATCATCCTGTTCACCCAGGACTGGGGATTTCGGCTCGACGAGGTCAAGGTCCCCGTCCGGTGGTGGCACGGCGACAGCGACCACATCGTTCCGTTCGCCCACGGTGAGCACGTCGTGTCGTTGCTGCCCGACGCCGAGTTGTTCGTGTTGCACGGCGAGAGCCACCTCGGCGGGCTGGGCCGCGGCGAGGAGATCCTGTCCACGCTGACGAAGATCTGGGACGAGCAGGACTGACGTTCCCGGCGCCGGGTAGCCTGCTGACGTGCTGCTGGCGTCCCTGAATCCCGCGGCGGTCACCGCCACCGACATCGCCGACGCGGTACGCATCGACGGCGTCGTGCTCAGTCGCAGCGACCTCGTGGGCGCCGCCACGTCGGTCGCCGAGCGGGTGGGCGGCGCGGACCGGGTCGCGATCTTGGCCACGCCCACCGCGGCGACGGTGCTCGCGGTGACCGGGTGCCTGATCGCCGGCGTCCCGTTCGTTCCGGTGCCCGCCGACGTCGGAGTCGGCGAACGCCGGCACATGCTGACCGATTCGGCGGCGCAGGCCTGGCTCGGTCCCGTGCCGGACGAGTCGGAGGGCCTGCCGCACATCCCGGTGCGTTTACACGCCCGGTCCTGGCACCGCTACCCCGAGCCGTCGCCCGACGCCACCGCGATGATCATCTATACCTCCGGTACCACCGGCCTGCCCAAGGGTGTGGTGCTGAGCCGCCGCGCGATCGCGGCCGACCTCGACGCCCTGGCGGAGGCCTGGCAATGGACGGCTGACGACATGCTGGTGCACGGCCTGCCGCTGTTTCACGTGCACGGGCTGGTGCTGGGATTGCTCGGGTCGCTGCGGGTGGGAAATCGCTTCGTGCACACCGGCAAACCGACGCCCGCGGGCTACGCCCAGGCGGCCGAGGCCGGCGGCACGCTGTTCTTCGGCGTCCCCACGGTGTGGTCGCGGGTGGCGGCCGACGAGGCGGCCGCGACGGCGCTGCGCCCGGCGCGGCTGCTGGTCTCGGGCAGCGCGCCGCTGCCGGTGCCGGTATTCCGGCGGCTGGTCGAGCTCACCGGCCACGAGCCGGTCGAACGGTACGGCGCCTCCGAATCGCTGATCACCCTGTCGACCCGCGCGGACGGCGAGCGACGCCCCGGATGGGTGGGCCTCCCGCTGACCGGCGTGCAGACCAGGCTGCTCGACGACACCGGCGCGGAGGTGCCCCACGACGGGGAAACCGTTGGCAAGCTTGAGGTTCGGGGCCCGATGATGTTCGACGGTTACCTCAACCGTCCGGGGGCCACGGCCGAGGCGTTCGACGCCGGCGGCTGGTATCGCACCGGCGACGTCGCGGTCATCGACGGCGGGGGCATGCATCGCATCGTGGGCCGCGAGTCGGTCGACCTGATCAAGTCCGGTGGCTACCGGATCGGCGCCGGCGAGATCGAAACGGCGTTGCTCGGACACCCCGGCGTGCGGGAGGCGGCCGTCGTGGGGATGCCGGACGCGGACCTGGGCCAGCGCATCGTCGCGTTCGTCGTCGGTGCGGCCGACCTGAATCCCGACGACCTGATCGACTTCGTCGCCAACGAGCTGTCGGTGCACAAGCGGCCGCGCGAGGTCCGCCTCGTCGAGGCGCTGCCCCGCAACGCGATGGGCAAGGTGCTCAAGAAGCAGCTGTTGACCGAGGGCTGAGCGCTTAGGCGACACGCAGCGTTTTGCCAGCTTTTCCGTCGAGCGTGACGGCGAACCTTCACCTACCGTCGTAGTCGTGACGGAACTGCCGACGGTTGTGGCCGGACCCGGCCGCACGCCCATGCGGCGGGTCGCGGCCGCCTGCCTGGTCGGCTCGGCGATCGAGTACTACGACTTCCTCATCTACGGCACCGCGGCGGCGCTGGTGTTCCCGACGGTGTTCTTTCCGCGACTCGGTTCGACGCTGGGCATCGTCGCTTCGATGGCGACGTTCGCGACGGCGTTCCTGTCCCGGCCGCTGGGTGCCGCCGTGTTCGGATACTTCGGCGACCGGCTGGGCCGCAAGAAGACGCTGATCGCCACGCTGCTGATCATGGCGGTCTCAACCGTCAGCGTCGGGCTGGTGCCCAGCACGGCCGCCATCGGTGCGGCCGCCCCCTTGATCCTGATCGTGTTGCGGCTGCTGCAGGGGTTCGCCGTCGGCGGCGAATGGGCGGGGTCGGCGCTGCTGAGCGCCGAATACGCGCCCGCCGGCAAGCGGGGCCGCTACGGCATGTTCACCCTGCTCGGCGCCGGCACCGCCTCCGTGCTCGCCAGCGTGACCTTCTTGGGCGTCAACTTCAGCATCGGGGAAAACAGCGCCGCGTTCATGCAGTGGGGATGGCGGCTGCCGTTCCTGTTCAGCGCGGCGCTGATCGGGATCGCGCTGTACGTGCGGGTCAACATCGACGAAACCCCGGTGTTCGCCGAGGAAAAGGCGCGCGACCTGGTCCCCAAGGCGCCGCTCGGGGAGGTGTGGCGCCTGCAGCGCCGCGAGATCGTGCTGGCCGGCGGCAGCCTGCTGGGCGGATTCGGTTTCGGCTACCTGGGTCACACCTATCTGCTCATCTACGCCAATTCGCACCTCGGGTACACGCGGGGCTTCATCTGGTCGGTGGGCGCGCTGACCGGGCTGGTCAGCATCGCGACGGTCGCGGCCTCGGCCACGCTGTCCGACCTGGTCGGACGCCGCCGCCTGATGCTGCTGGGCTGGTCGCTCCTGTTGCTCTGGGCGTTCGTGGTGATGCCGCTGCTGAACACCCGCAACCCGGCGCTGTACGTGGTTGCCGTCGTCGGCATGGCGATCGGTGCGGCGATCGGCTCCGGACCCACCGCCGCCTTCATTCCGGAGCTGTTCGCCACCCGTTACCGCTACAGCGGATCGGCGCTGGCCCTCAACCTCGCCGGAGTCGTCGGCGGGGCTCTGCCGCCGCTGCTCGCCGGGACGCTCCTGGCGACGTATGGCAGCTGGGCGATCGGCGCGATGCTGGCCGCGCTGACGTCGGTCGGGCTGGTCTGCACCTACCTGCTGCCGGAAACCAACGGCACGACGCTCGGGTCCCGCTTCGAAGAGGTGCCCCGGTAGCTCAGTTGGCGTGCAGGTCCTCGTTGAGGGCGATGCCCTGACCGCCGCGGGCCACGACCTCGACGGCTCCGGTGACCGAATTGCGGCGGAACAGCAGGTTGTTGCCGCCGGACAGCTCGGACGCCTTGAGCACCTGACCGTCGGGAGTGGCGACCTTGGTGCCCGCGGTCACGTACAGGCCGGCTTCGACGACGCAGTCGTCGCCCAGGGAGATGCCCAGCCCCGCGTTGGCGCCGAGCAGGCACCGCTTGCCGATCGATATGACCTCGGTGCCCCCGCCGGACAGCGTGCCCATGATGGACGCGCCGCCGCCGATGTCCGACCCGTCGCCCACCACCACGCCGGCGGAGATGCGGCCCTCGACCATCGACGCGCCCAGCGTGCCGGCGTTGTAGTTGACGAAGCCCTCGTGCATCACCGTCGTCCCCGGCGCCAGGTGCGCGCCCAGCCGCACCCGGTCGGCGTCGGCGATGCGCACGCCGGTGGGCACGACGTAGTCGACCATGCGCGGGAACTTGTCGATGCCGTAGACGGTCACCGGGCCGTGCCGGCGCAGCCGCGCCCGCACCGCCTCGAACCCGTCGATCGCGCACGGCCCGCGGTTGGTCCACACGACATTGGTCAATACTCCGAACAGGCCGCCGGCGTTCAGCCCATGCGGCGCCACCAACCGATGCGACAGCAGATGCAGCCGCAGGTAGGCGTCGTAGGCGTCGGCGGCCACGTCGTCGAGCGAGCCGATGACCGTGCGCACGGCGACGCTCTCGGTGCCGCGGTCGTCGTCCCGGCCGACGAGCGCGGCCAGCTCCGGGGGCGCATCCGACGGGGCCAGGCGTGACGTGCCGCCGGTGCCCGATTCGGTCAGTTCCGGTGCGGGAAACCACGTGTCGAGGATCGATCCGTCGGCGGCCAGCGTCGCCAGCCCGATGCCTACAGCTCCAGTCACGGCGGTCAGGTTACTTGCCGCTCGGCAGCGGATAACCTGGGACCCGTGCTGGACTTGCGCGGGGATCCGATCGAGCTGGCCGCGGCGTTGGTCGACATCCCCAGCGAATCGCGCGACGAGGCGCGGCTGGCCGACGAGGTCGAGGCGGCGTTGCGGGCCCAGACTTCCGGGTTCGAGATCGTGCGCAACGGCAACGCCGTCCTGGCGCGCACCCGCCGCCAGCGGCCGTCGCGGGTGCTGCTGGCCGGACACCTGGACACCGTCCCGGCCGCCGGCAACCTGCCCAGCCGCCGCGAGGGCGGCGACCTGTACGGATGCGGGGCCGCGGACATGAAATCGGGCGACGCGGTCTTCCTGCATCTGGCCGCCACCGTGGCCGAACCCGTGCACGACCTGACGCTGGTGTTCTACGACTGCGAGGAAATCGACGCCGCGGCAAACGGTTTGGGCCGCATCGAGCGCGAGCTGCCGGACTGGCTGTCCGCCGACGTGGCTATCCTGGGCGAACCCACCGGCGGCTACATCGAGGCCGGCTGCCAGGGCACGCTGCGCGTCGTGATCTCGGCCGCCGGCACCCGCGCCCACTCGGCGCGAGCGTGGCTGGGCGACAACGCGATTCACAAGCTGGGCGCCGTCCTGGACCGGCTGGCCGCCTACTCCGCGCGCAGCGTGGACATCGACGGGTGCGTATATCGCGAGGGCCTGTCCGCGGTGCGCATCGACGGCGGCGTCGCGGGCAACGTGATCCCCGACGCCGCCGCGGTCACGGTCAACTTCCGCTTCGCCCCCGACCGCTCGGCGACCGCCGCGCTGCAGCACGTGCACGAGGTGTTCGACGGGCTCGACGTGCGAATCGAGCAGACCGACGCCGCCGCGGGCGCCATGCCCGGGCTGTCCCAGCCCGCGGCCAAGGCCCTGGTCGAGGCCGCCGGGGGGCAGGTGCGGGCGAAGTACGGGTGGACCGACGTCGCGCGGTTCGCGGCGCTGGGCATCCCGGCGGTCAACTTCGGGCCGGGCGACCCGAACCTGGCACACAAGCGCGACGAGAGCGTCCCGGTCGCCAACATCACCGCCGCGGTGGCCATGCTGCGCGGCTACCTCGCCGGGTAGTCCGATGCAGCAAAGGTGATTCGTGGCCGAGCGATGGATCACCGTCAGCTCAGCGCCCGTCTGGGCTGGCCGATCGACTTCTGGCATGACGGCAAGTACTGGTTGCGCGTCGGCGCGACTAACCCAAATCTGTTACGCGCCTTGTGGCTAACTTGCCGAGACCGGCGTAGGAGTACGCGTCAGGGCGTAGTGACCGCTCATTTCGGAAGCGGACGCGGGCGATGGGGCGCCGACGGCCGCGGCGCCGAGGGCGACGGCTAGGCGAGAATTCGCGTGGCGTTCATTTCTGATCCTCCAATACGGTGTTTGGAAAATCATGACGACCCGCCTGCTCCTAAGCGATAGTCAATGTTGGAAACTGTCGCGCGGGTGTACGGAGCCGGCTAACTAGATTCCGTTTACGTATTGCAGGCTGATTCCCATTTCAGTCCGCCCGCCCTCATCGCGTCCTGGTTCGCGGCGTCTGCTGTCGGTCCCACTCCGGTGGTGCCGTCACTCGCGAGCGCGATGCAGAGGGGGGCGCCGGGTCCGCCGGTTGTAATCACTATGTGACAACCGGGGCCTTTTGAATTGCACCCATTTATCGCCACCGCGTTCGCCGCGTCCTGCGTTGGGTAGTTCCGCGCCCACCAGGCCCACCCAAGGTCGCCCGTGGCAGCTATGGCCGCGTAACAGTTGGGTTCGGTGCATTGGTCGGCGATCGCCGATGGTGCAGCCAGGACTGACTGAGCAAACGCCGTCGTGGCGATAAGACCTGTGGTGGCGACGAATTTGATGTTCATAACCCCTCCTCTCATTCGAGCCGACCACATTCACGTGTGCGGCGGATAGGGACCAAAGTCCTTTGCCGTGGCGGCAACGCAACAAACCAGCCGATAACTGAGGGCTTAAATAGAAAGATTCCAGAATCGCCGGATGGTTCACACCGGTTTTGCTGGGGAAAGTGGTGCCGATCCAATTGCATTTGGCAGACAAAATGGGGACGAGGGCGGCGTGCGGTGGGCGTAGATCGCGCTGTCAAGCTTATTGTCGGGTTGCTGGCCGGGCCAGCAATGTACACTGAGCGCATGAGTTTCAAGAAGACAATCGTGACCAGCACTCTCGTAGTCGCGGCTGGACTGGCATTGGCACCTGCTGCTACTGCCGATCCTGCACCGCAGCCAAATCCCGGCGTTCAAATTTCGCAGTCGGGTCCATCAGCGCCGGCCCCGGCGAAGCAGCACCCCATGCTGGGCACGAAAGAGTCCGCCAATACGGGAAGTGATCACAACCCAGCCCTTCCTTGAGCGTCCTCGACGCCCGAAAACGGCCGACTGGTCACCGAGGCTGGCCGATAGAGCAATGCCCCTCGGTGTGATCGCTGAGGTAGACGCCCCCGGCGCGGGCCGGAGGCGTCTGCTTTTTTGGTGCTGATCCAGACCATCGCAATGCCCAAGGTCCACGGTGGGATCGACTCCGCCCGTAGCACAACCGGACCGCCGCTGATGTGACTCTCAGCGGGTCAGGGCTTTTGGCCGCCGCATCGCCGCGCCTGCGCGGCGGCGTCGGCCGCCGCCGCGCGCATCCCCACGGCCGCTAGGCCGTCCGAGACCACCAGCAGCGCCGCGTCGTCGCCGGCCGCCAGCGCCTGCGCATGTGCGAGCGCGAGTTTACCTGCGGTGCAGTCGATTTCGTCGCAAAGGCGGGCCAGCGGATCGGCCGCGCGGGTGTCGCCGAGCCGCACCGCCTCGTGCCAGACCCGCACCGCCACGGCCCGCTGGCCGCCGCGTTCGGCCATCCGGGCGGCATCCCGAGCGGCGGTGACCGCACCGTGCGAGTCGCGCATCGAGGCCAGCCGCCACGCCCGGGCGACGCCGAGCTCCGGCGCGAACAGCGCCGACTTGGTCCCGTGCCGGGATTCGGCCCGGCCCAATGTCTTTCCCGCGGCGGCGATGTCGCCCTGCTGCGCCAGCGCGGTGGCCAGCAGCGTCAACGACAGCGGGCCCCACGAATACCCGGTGCGTTCTAACGTGGCGGCGGCCGGGCCGAGTAGCGATGCGGCTCCGGCGAATTCGCCGTCGGCGAGCAGCACGTGCGCCAGCAGCACCTCGCCGATCGCACGGCCAGGCTGCTGCAGCTCGGCGAAATCGGTGAACTGCTGGGCGAGTTCGCGGGCTGCGTCGAGCCGGCCCGCCATCAACAGCGAAGTGGTCTGCCCCAACCCGATCGTGAAGCGCAGCAGCCCCGGGTGTTCGGCGGCCAGGGCGCGCTGGGCCAGCGGCTCGACGTCGCCGAAACGCCCCTGCCGGGCCGCGCACAGCGCCGCCGTGCTGGCCGCCCAGGCCACCGCCTGGTCGCCGGCGTGCGGGGCGGCCAGCACCGCGTCGGCGACCTTCACGGCGTGCCCGACGTTGCCGGCGTTCATCGCGAACGTGGCGCTCAGCGCGTCGAGGGTGGTGCGCGCGCCCGCATCCGAGACGTGACCGCGGATGGTGCGCAGGAACGCGGTGGCCCGCTCGGGTTCGCTGAGCATCCAGAATTGGTTGGCCGCGCGCAGCAGCGCCCAGTCCATCAGTGCGGTTTCGGTCAACGCGCTGGGGTCCAGGCCGGCCAGCACCGCGTCGGCCTCGCGGCCGCGGCCCTGCCATCCCAGGGCGTGCGCCAGCGCCAGCCGCGCCGCCAGCCCGCCGGACCGCTCCAGGGCCGAGGAGGCCAGCCGTTCGCCCAGGGCGAGATCGCCCAATCTCAGCGCCTGCTGCGCGGCGGCGACCAGCTCGGCCACCGGCTGGGGGGCGTCGCTGTCGAGGGCCAGCGACGCCAGCCGCAGCCGGTCGCTGAGGTGTTCCGGCGGATGCTGCGACAGCTGCCGCACCACGTCGGTGCGGCGACGCCGCGCGCCGTCGCCGCCCAGCACTGCGCGCGCCCGCTCGGCGAACAGCGGGTGGGCCGTGTACACCACCGGGTCGTCCGAGGCTTCGCCGCGCACCCGGGTCTCCACCGCCCCGCAATCGACCGCCTCGCCGACCGCCTCGGCGCCGGCGAGGACGGTCAGATCCGCCAGCGACAGCGGCTCCGCCACGGCCAGATAGTCCAGCACCGCCCGGGCCTCGGCGGGCATCTCGCCGAGAAACGCGTCGACCTCTGCCGGCGTGGTCGTCCCGCCGGGCGCTTCGATGTCGATTCGGGTGAGCAGGCCGTCGGTCCACAGCGCTGCGACGGCCTCCGGAGCCGAGTCGGCGCGGCCGGTGACGACCATCCTGGCCACGCCGGCCAGCGCCAACTGGTACACCAGCGTGGCGGACAGGATGTCCAGCTCGTGGGCGTCGTCGACCACCAGCAGCAGGTCGTCACCGTCCAGCGACGCCCGGGCGGCGCGCAACAGCGCGGCCGGCTTGCCGATGTCGGCGATCTCGACCAGGTGGCTGAAGGCGCCGAACGAAACGGCGCGCTCGGTCGGGGTGCCGGTGACCCACCGCACGCGCGTGCCGGGGTGTCGGCGACCGAAGTCGTCGGCGGCCATCCGGGCCAACGTGGACTTGCCGCAGCCGTCCGGTCCGAGCACGACGGCGCCTCTCCCGGTCGCCAGCGCCGCCTCCAGCCGCTCCAGCGCCGACGCGTGCCGGGGGACGTTCCATCGAATCGGCATCGCCGGATTTTATTGCGCGCGGTGTGCGGGCGTCAGCAAGCTTGGTCTACCTTTCGTTGTATGCGCCCGGAATCCGAGCCAGCCGGCGACTGGGCGGTGTGCGTGTACTGCGCGTCCGGCCCGCAACATCCCGAATTGCTTGCGGTCGCTGCCGAACTCGGCGAGGCGATCGCCGAGCGGGGCTGGACTTTGGTGTGGGGTGGGGGCCGGGTGTCGGCGATGGGCGCGGTGGCGACCGCCGCGCGCGCCCACGGGGGCCGAACCGTCGGCGTGCCGAACCGTCGGCGTCATCCCCCAGGTCCTGATGCGCGTCGAGATCGCCGACGCCGACGCCGACGAGCTCATCGTCACCGAGACCATGCACGAGCGAAAGCACGTCATGGAGGAGCGCGCCGACGCGTTCATCGTGCTCCCCGGCGGCGTCGGCACCCTGGACGAGCTGCTGGACTCGTGGACCACCGGCTACCTCGGCCTGCACCGCAAGCCCATCGTCATGCTGGATCCGCTGGGGCATTACGCAGGGCTGTGGGCCTGGCTGGGCGGGTTGCTGGACAGCGGGTACGTCTCGCAGCCGGCGATGGACCGGTTGGTGCTGGTCGACAAGGTGGGCGATGCCGTGGAGGCGTGTGCGCCCGAATGAGGGCGCCGGCAACCTCGTGATCCCTATTAGGCTGTCCGCCGAGTTGTTAACGCAGAATCGAGGGATGACGTGGCCGATCACGACGGGGGAGCGCGGACCGCGGTCAAACTGACCGACATCGCATCGCGGGCGCCGGGTCTGCTGGCCGATATGCCGGTGATCGTGCGGGGGGCGATGACCGGGCTGCTGGCCCAGCCGGGTTCGAAGAAGTCGATCGGCACGGTATTCCAGGAGCGGGCCGCCCGCTACGGCGACCGGGTCTTCTTGCGGTTCGGCGACCAGCAACTGACCTACCGCGACGCCAACGCCGCCGCCAACAGGTACGCCGCGGTGCTGGCGGCCCACGGTGTCGGCCACGGTGACGTCGTCGCGATCATGCTGCGCAACTCGCCCAACGCGGTGCTGACCATGCTGGCGGCGGTCAAGTGCGGCGCCGTCGCCGGGATGCTGAACTACCACCAGCGCGGCGAGGTCCTCGCGCACAGCCTGGGCCTGCTGAAGGCCAAGGTCCTGATCGCGGAGACCGACCTGGTCAGCGCGGTCGCCGAGTGCGGCGGCTCGGGCGACACCGAGACGATGACCATCGAAGACCTGGAGCGATTCGCCGTCAGCGCACCGGCCACCAACCCGCCGTCGGTGTCGGCCGTGCAGGCCAGGGACACCGCGTTCTACATCTTCACCTCCGGCACGACGGGCTTCCCCAAGGCCAGCGTGATGACCCACCTGCGGTGGCTCAAGGCCCTCGCGGCGTTCGGCGGTATCGGGCTGCGGCTGAAGAGCTCCGACACGCTCTACAGTTGCCTGCCGCTGTATCACAACAACGCCCTGACCGTCGCGCTGTCGTCGGTGATCAACTCGGGCGCGACGCTGGCGCTGGGCAAGGCGTTCTCGGCGTCGAAGTTCTGGGACGAGGTGATCGACGCGGAGGCCACGGCGTTCATCTACATCGGCGAGATCTGCCGGTACCTGCTCAACCAGCCCCGCAAGGCCACCGACCGCGCGCACCAGGTGCGGGTGATCGCCGGCAACGGGCTGCGCCCGGAGATCTGGGACGAGTTCACCGATCGGTTCGACATCGACCGGGTCTGCGAGTTCTACGCCTCCAGCGAGGGCAACACCGCGTTCATCAACGTCTTCAACGTGCCCCGCACCACCGGTGTCTTCCCGATGCCGCTGGCCTACGTGGAGTACGACCCCGACACCGGGGCGCCGCTGCGCGACGACAACGGACGCGTGCGCCGGGTGCCGTCCGGGGAGCCCGGCCTGCTGCTCAGCCCGGTCAACCGCTTGCAGCCGTTCGACGGCTACACCGACAAGGAGTCGAGCGAAAAGAAGCTGGTGCGCAACGCCTTCCGCGAGGGCGACGTGTGGTTCAACTCCGGTGACGTGATGAGCCCGCAGGGCATGGGGCACGCCGCGTTCGTCGACCGGCTCGGCGACACCTTCCGGTGGAAGGGGGAGAACGTCGCCACCACGCAGGTGGAGGCGGCGTTGGCGTCCGACGCGTCCGTCGAGGAATGCACGGTCTTCGGTGTCGAGATTCCCCGCACCGGCGGTCGCGCCGGGATGGCCGCGGTCAAGCTGCGCGACGGCGCGGAGTTCGACGGCAAGTCGCTGGCCCGCGCGGTGTACTCCCAGCTGCCGGCCTACGCGTTGCCGCTGTTCGTGCGGGTGGTCGATTCGCTGGAGCACACCACGACGTTCAAGAGCCGCAAGGTGGAGCTGCGCGAGCAGGCCTACGGATCGGACATCAAGGATCCGCTGTACGTGCTGGCCGGCCGAGACGAGGGCTACGTGCCGTACTACGACGAATACCCCGACGAGGTGGCCGACGGTAAGCGGCCGCGCGGCTGAGTGTGCGCCCTGGCCGCACACCGGATCCCGGGACGGCGCGCGACCCGGTGACCGGGCACTATAGACGCGTGCAGTCCAGCTGGTGCGGCCGTCCGGTCGCCGGCGATCGCCCGCTGATCATGGCGATCGTCAACCGCACCCCCGACTCGTTCTACGACAAGGGTGCGACCTTCAGCGACGAGGCCGCCCGGGCCGCCGCGCACCGGGCCGTCGCCGAGGGCGCCGACGTCGTCGACGTCGGCGGCGTCAAGGCCGGACCGGGCCAGGAGGTCGACGCGCAGACCGAGATCGCCCGGTTGATCCCCTTCATCGAATGGCTGCGCGACACCTACCCGGACCAGTTGATCAGCGTCGACACCTGGCGCTCCGAGGTGGCCAGGGTGGCCTGCGCGGCCGGGGCGGACCTGATCAACGACACCTGGGGCGGCATCGACCCGGCCTTGGCCGGGGTCGCCGCCGAGTTCGGTGCGGGCCTGGTGTGCTCGCACACCGGCGGCGCGCTGCCCCGCACGCGTCCGTTTCGGGTGAGCTATGGAACCAGCACGCGCGGCGTGGTCGACGACGTCATCCGCCAGGTCACCGCCGCCGCCGAACGCGCGGTCGCCCGCGGGGTGGCCCGCGACCGGGTGCTGATCGACCCGGCCCACGACTTCGGCAAGAACACCTTCCACGGGCTGCTGCTGTTGCGTCACGTGGGTGATCTTGTTAATACCGGGTGGCCGGTGCTCATGGCTTTGAGTAACAAGGACTTCGTCGGGGAGACTTTGGGTGTGGAATTGACCGAGCGGCTCGAGGGAACGCTGGCGGCCACCGCGCTGGCGGCGGCCGCCGGTGCCCGAATGTTTCGCGTGCACGAGGTCGCCGCGACCCGGCGCGTGCTGGAAATGGTGGCGTCGATCCAGGGGGTTCGCCCGCCGGCGCGCACGGTGAGGGGGCTGGCATGACGGCATCCGACCTGGTCGCCGGGGACCTCGCCGCCGGCGCGGTGCTGTCCGCCCGGCCCGGTGCCACCTGGCTGGCCGACCGCAGCTGGAACCGTCCCACCTGGACCGTCGCCGAACTCGAGGCCGCGAAGGCGGGGCGCACCATCTCGGTGGTGCTGCCGGCGCTCAACGAGGAAGAAACCATCGCGTCGGTCGTCGACAGCATCTCCCCGCTGGTAGACGGGCTGGTCGACGAGTTGATCGTGCTTGACTCCGGCTCGACCGACGACACCGAGATCCGCGCCGTCGCCGCCGGGGCCCGCGTCGTCAGCCGCGAGCAGGCCCTCCCCGAGGTGCCCATCCGGCCCGGCAAGGGCGAGGCGCTGTGGCGCTCGCTCGCGGCCACCAGCGGCGACATCGTCGTGTTCGTCGACTCCGACCTGATCAACCCGCACCCGATGTTCGTGCCCTGGCTGGTCGGCCCGCTGCTGACCGGCCCGCTCTCCCGGGGCATCCACCTGGTCAAGAGCTTCTACCGGCGGCCGCTGCAGGTCGGCGACGTGGGGGGCGCCGCGGGCGCCACCGGCGGCGGGCGGGTCACCGAGCTGGTGGCCCGGCCGCTGCTCGCGGCGCTGCGGCCGGAGCTGGGCGGCATCCTGCAGCCGCTCGGCGGCGAGTACGCGGCCACCCGTGAACTGCTGACGTCGGTGCCGTTCGCGCCGGGCTACGGGGTGGAGATAGGCCTGCTGCTGGACACCTTCGACCGGCTCGGCGCCGACGCGATCGCCCAGGTCAACCTGGGTGTGCGCGCACACCGCAACCGGCCGCTGGCCGAACTCGGCGCGATGAGCCGCCAGGTCATCGCGACCCTGCTCTCACGCTGCGGGGTTCCCGACTCCGGTGTCGGGCTGACACAGTTCTTCGCCGTCGGGCCGGACGGACCCGATGCTCACGGCTACACCCAGCACACTTCGCCGGTGTCGCTGGCGGACCGCCCGCCCATGGCGGTCCTGCGGCCGCGCTGAGGCCCCGCTGCTTCGTCGCGGTGTCGGTCGCATAGTGCAGTATCGACGGCGTGGCATTGGTGTTGCTCTACCTGGTGGTTCTGGTGCTGGTGGCGATCGTGCTGTTCGGCGCGGCGAGTCTGTTGTTCGGTCGGGGCGAGCAGCTGCCGCCCCTGCCGCGGGGGACCACCGCGACGGTGTTGCCCGCCTACGGCGTGACGGGCGCCGACGTCGACGCCGTCAAATTCACCCAGGTGCTGCGCGGATACAAGACCAGCGAGGTGGACTGGGTGCTGGACCGGCTGGCCCGCGAGCTCGAGGCGCTGCGCGGTGAGCTGGCCGCGGTGCACGCCCCGGCGTCACCCGAAGGCGAGCCCGAGGCCGTGGAACCCGGGGACCGCGAGGAACGTCTGGACTAGATGTGAGCGATGACGGGCTGGTTCGGTGTGGTTGGGCGGCCATTCGCCCCGGACCCGATTTCCAGATGTACCGCGACTACCACGACCAGGAGTGGGGTCGCCCGGTGCACGACGGGGTGGCGCTGTTCGAGCGGATGAGCCTGGAGGCCTTCCAGAGCGGGCTGTCGTGGCTGATCATCCTGCGCAAGCGGGAGAACTTCCGGCGGGCTTTCGCCGGGTTCGATTTCGAGCGGGTCGCCGGCTACACCGAAGACGACGTACAGCGGCTGATGGCGGATACCGGCATCGTGCGCAACCGGGCCAAGATCGACGCGACTATCGCCAACGCGCGCGCCGCGGCCGAGCTGGGAAGTGCGGCGGACCTGTCGAAGCTGCTGTGGTCCTTTGCGCCCGAATCGCGTCCCCGGCCCGCTGACGGCTCCGAGATTCCTTCGGCCAGCGAGGAATCGAAGGCGATGGCGCGTGAGCTCAAGCGGCGCGGATTCCGCTTCGTCGGGCCGACCACCGCCTATGCGCTGATGCAGGCGACCGGGATGGTCGATGACCATGTCCGGGGCTGCTGGGTGCCTTCTGCCCGGTGACGATGCGGGCCGCCTGCGGCCCGCTGAGGAGGCGGGCAATCAGGTTCTGCCCGGTGACGATGCGGGCCGCCTGCGGCCCGCTGAGGAGGCGGGCAATCAGGTTCTGCCCGGTGACGATGCGGGGCGGGCGGTCGGGTTCAGCCGCCCGCTAAGCCCGCAGAGCCGGGTCTTTGTACAACTCGTGACCTGGATAGGGAACAATGGGGGGGTGATTTGGCAGTTCGATGTCGGGTATGGCTGGAAAATCGCTGGCGGGGCATGCTCGGCGCCGACCAGGTCCGCAAAGGCGGGCCAGCTCGAACCTGGAGGGAGCACTCGATGGCGGCGATGAAGCCCCGGACCGGCGACGGTCCTCTGGAAGCAACCAAGGAGGGGCGCGGCATCGTGATGCGGGTACCACTTGAGGGTGGCGGTCGACTGGTCGTCGAGCTGACGCCCGACGAAGCCGCAGCCCTCGGTGACGAACTCAAGGGTGTCACGAGCTCCAGCTGAGACGTGCCGGCGGACGGCCGCCGCTACGCACACACCTTTCGGTAGATGTCCAGGGTCTGCTCGGCGACGCGGGCCCAGGAGAATTCCTCGACGCAGCGCTGGCGTCCCGCCTCGCCGTAGCGCTTCGCCTTCTCGGAGTCGGCGACGAGATCATTGACCGCTTCGGCCAGCCTCGCCTCGTAGCCGGTCGGGTCGCCGGCGTCGTAATGCACCAGTGAACCCGTCACCCCGTCGACGACCACCTCGGGTATCCCCCCGACATCGGAGGCCACCACGGCCGTCGCGCACGCCATCGCCTCCAGGTTCACGATACCCAGCGGCTCATACACCGATGGACAGACGAAAACCGTTGCGGCCGAGAGTATTTCGCGGATCTCGCCGATGGGCAGCATCTCCCTGATCCAGAACACGCCCTGCCGGTGGTCGGTCAGCCGTTCCACCGCGGACCGGATCTCGTCGGCGATCTCCGGAGTGTCGGGGGCGCCCGCGCACAGCACCACCTGCACCTCGGGGGCGAACCGGTGCGCCGCCGCAACCAGGTGGGCCACACCCTTCTGCCGGGTGATCCGGCCGACGAACGCCACGGTGGGCCGGTGCGGGTCGACCCCGAGTTCGGCCAGCACCGACCCGGTTTCCATCGGCCCGGACGGATACCAGACGTCCGTGTCGACGCCGTTGCGGACGACGTGCACCAGGCTGGGGTCCAGGGCGGGATAGACCCGCACAATGTCTTCACGCATCGCGGAGCTGACCGCGATGACGGCGTGCGCGGCCTGAACCGCCGTGTGCTCCACCCACGTCGACACGCGATAGCCACCGCCGAGCTGTTCGGCCTTCCACGGCCGCAGCGGCTCGAGCGAATGGGCGGTCAGGACGTGGGGGACGTCGTAGAGCAACGCGGCCAGGTGCCCGGCCATGCCGGTGTACCAGGTGTGCGAATGGACGACGTCGGCCGCCGACGCGGCGTTGGCCATCATCAGGTCCGCGGACAACGTCGTCAGCGCGGGGTTGGCGCCCCGCAAGCGCGGATCAGGCTGGTGCACGGAGGCGTTCGGCCGGGGCGCGCCCATGCAGTGCACATCGACCGCGCACAATCGGCGCAGCTGGGCGACCAGTTCGGTGACATGTACACCGGCGCCCCCGTAGACCTCTGGTGGGTACTCCCGAGTCATCATCGCCACCCGCATACCCGCACGGTAGTTCGGTGACGACGAGGCCCGCGACTCGGGCCGAGAATCGATGGCCGGAACCCCGGGAACCAAATACCTTGACGGACAGCCGCACAGAAGATCGCCAATTAGCACGGTCCCTCTGGCAGCGTTTCGCGACGGCCGATAGGTTTGAACCATGAGGGAAGCGCCACACGTGCTGGGCATTGTCCTGGCCGGCGGTGAGGGCAAGCGGCTGTATCCGCTGACCGCGGACCGGGCCAAGCCCGCAGTTCCCTTCGGTGGCGCATACCGGCTGATCGATTTCGTGCTGTCCAACCTCGTCAATGCCCGCTATTTGCGGATCTGCGTTCTCACTCAGTACAAGTCGCATTCACTTGACCGTCATATTTCGCAGAACTGGCGGCTGTCCGGTCTGGCCGGTGAGTACATCACCCCGGTGCCCGCGCAGCAGCGCCTGGGCCCGCGCTGGTACACCGGCTCCGCCGACGCGATCTACCAGTCACTCAATCTGATCTACGACGAAGACCCCGACTACATAGTCGTTTTCGGCGCCGACCACGTGTATCGGATGGACCCCGAGCAGATGGTCCAGTTCCACATCGAAAGCGGGGCCGGCGCAACGGTGGCCGGCATCCGGGTGCCGCGCAGCGAGGCCAGCGCGTTCGGGTGCATCGACGCCGACGATTCCGGGCGCATCCGCGCTTTCGTGGAGAAGCCGTTGGATCCGCCGGGCACACCGGACGACCCGGACTCGACGTTCGTGTCGATGGGCAACTACATCTTCACCACGAAGGTGCTCATCGACGCGATACGCGCCGACGCCGACGACGACCACTCCGACCACGACATGGGCGGCGACATCATCCCGCGCCTCGTGGCCGACGGGATGGCAGCGGTCTACGACTTCAAGGACAACGAGGTACCGGGCGCCACCGATCGCGACCGAGGGTACTGGCGTGACGTGGGGACGCTGGACGCGTTCTACGACGCCCACATGGACCTGGTGTCGGTGCACCCGGTGTTCAACCTCTACAACAAGCGCTGGCCGATTCGCGGCGAGTCCGAGAACCTGGCGCCGGCCAAATTCGTCAACGGCGGCTCGGCGCAGGAGTCGGTCGTGGGCGCCGGCAGCATCATCTCGGCGGCCTCGGTGCGCAATTCGGTGCTGTCGTCCAACGTCGTGGTCGACGACGGCGCGATCGTCGAGGGCAGTGTGATCATGCCGGGCGCCCGGGTCGGCCGGGGCGCGGTGGTGCGCCACGCCATCCTGGACAAGAACGTCGTCGTCGGCCCCGGCGAGATGGTCGGCGTGGACCTGGAGAAGGACCGGGAGCGCTTCGCGATCAGCGCCGGCGGTGTGGTCGCCGTGGGCAAGGGCGTCTGGATCTAGCCGCCAGCTACGGAATCTCCGGGACCAGCAGGTGCGCATCGTGGCGCGGGCCCCAGTGCAGTGTGACGCGACCGCGCGGCGAGCCGGCGTAGGCCGCGGGGAGTTGGCCGGTGAGCGGGTTCCGCGGGCACAACCAGCGGCCGGCGACCACCAGCCGCAACCGCTCACCGGCGCGGAACAGGGTCGCCGACGGGCCCAGCGCGACGTTGACCTCGACGACCTCGTGGGCCGCGACGGGCTGCGGGTCGGTGCATGCGGCCACGGGTTCCCACGGCCTGGACAGGTCGGGGTCCAGCGCGCGCAGCGCGACTCGCTGCCAACCGGTGCTCACCCGGTCGCGCCCGTAGCCGTACGAGCCCTCGAATGCGACAAACCGGTCCCCGAACCTGCCGGAGCGCCACTTCTCCACGCCGACGAACAGGTTGGCGTCGTCGCAACCGTGCAATTGGACCCACAACCGCGCCGCCATCGGCCCCGTCAACTCGACATCCGCGGGAACCGTCCAGCTGAAAGCGGCCGCCGCAGCACGGGTTTCGAATGTGATGCTGCCCGGCTGCGCCGGGCGCCGGGCGGCCAGTGCCCCGCCCGTGTCGAGATACAAAGGCCGCCAACGGGTGCGCGCCAGCGGCCAGTCGGCTTCTTCGCGCACTGCAGCGACGGTGTCGCGGTCTTCACGGACCTCGAGGCGGACGCTGCGCGAACCGGGCGCCCCGTCCAGCGCGGCGCGGAAAAACTTCAGCTGCTCGGCCAACGCGGGCCCGGAATAGAAGGTCGCCCATTTCCCCGCGCGGTGAGTGTACAGGCGGGCGTGCCTGGAACCGGCGTCCGTGAACGCGCGGATGGAGCCCCGGCTGTGCAGGTTGTTGTCGGAGAAGCTGCCGCACACCAGCATCGGCACGTCGATGGCGGACAGCTCCGGCACCAGGGAGCGCCAGAACTCGTCGCGCAGCGGGTGGGCGTCCTGCATGCGCTCCAGGTCGTAGGCCTGCCGGGTGTCGCGTCGCACGATCCGCGACCACATGCGGGTGAAGCCCCGCTCCCGGACGCCACCCGGAAAGGTCAGGTCGCGGTAGGCGTCGGTGAAGCCCTCCCAGGGACAGATGGCCTTCAGTGCCGGGGGGCGCAGCGCCGCGACGGCGTACTGGCTGATGGCCAGGTACGACACGCCCAGCATGACGACCCGCCCGTCGCTCCACGGCTGGTCGGCAATCCACTGCACGACGTCGTAGGTGTCCTCGGCCTCCCGGCGCGACAACAGCCTTCCGGTGCCCTCGGAGTGGCCGCAGCCGCGGGCGTCGGCGTTCACCACCACGAACCCCTGCGCGGTCCACCACGCCGGATCGGGTGCCTCCCAACCGGTCAGAGCCGAGAAGGTCACCGGCCGAGGCTGGCGCAGAATCCGGTACTGCACGGAGAACGTCCACCTGCTGCCGCGCCGCTTCGGCAGGTTGTCCTTGCCATAGGGGTGGATGCTCAGAATCACCGGCCGGGCCGGCGCGACGGCCTCCCGGAACACGTTGAGCCGCAACACCGTTCCGTCGCGGGTCGGCACGCCCACGTCGCGCTCGACGCGTAGGCCGGCCGGCGGATCGGTCACGGTGACGGGGGGCGTGGCCAGACCGCGCAGGCGGCTCACCGCGTACCGGAGTGCACCGGGCCGCCGCCACGGCCGGTCCAGGGTGGGCGCGGGATTTCGGGCCACGCGACTACCCTAGGCGGGTCGTCTTGGCGATTACCAGATGTAGGGCACCAGCCGGTAGCGCACCCGCTGCCGGTATTCGCGATACCCGGTCAGCTCCTCGGTGAGCAGCTTTTCCTCGTCGAGGATGCGCAGTGCGAGCATGACGCCGCCCGGGAGGACGAACAGCAGTCCCCAATAGGAGCCGAGCGCCAAGGGCATGCCGATCATCATGATCACGTTTCCGACGTACATGGGATGGCGCACGAATCGGTAGAGTCCGTCGGTCACCAGCGTCTGGCCCGACTCCACGGTGATGGTGGCGGCGGCATAACCGTTTTGGACGATCACCAGCATGGCGAGCCCGAGTCCCGTCACCACCAGGACGTCGCCGACCACACATAGCCACGCCGGCACCGACGACCAGCCGAACCGGTGATCGAGCGCGCTGACCACCATCGTCACGAACAGGGTCAGAAACGAGCCGGTGATGATGAATTTCTGGGCCGCCCGGGGTTCGGCCCGTGGGCCCGCGTTCATGCGCCGCCGCAGCGCGGCGGGGTTGTGGCGCGCAAGGTAGATCACCGGGACGATCGTGGCCGCCATGAAGACGGCGATGAAAACCCATGCCTGCCAATAGCGCAACGTGCCCGCCGGCACGAAGAGGATCAACCCGAACGACAGGATCCCCCAGAGCGACCTCAGCGTCACGCGGATACCGGTTTTCACGACGCCTTCTAGCTACGCAGGTCGCGGCGTCGGAAGGCCATGACACCGAGCGTAATCAGTCCGGTGTCGATGGCCAACAGCCAAAGCAGCGGCACACCGGTGAAATCCGCGCCGACCCGGGGGATGTGGGCGAACGGTTCCAGGTCGAGCAGCCACTGCGGGAAGCCGGCCAACGACCCGATCAAGTACAACGCGATGAACCCGACGAGAACGCCCCAGGCCACGGGGGTGAATCGCGGGGCGAGACCGAACACGGCGACGGTCACCGCCGACAGCAGCCAGACGGCGGGCAGCTGGACGGCCGCGCTGCCCATCACGACGGCCAGCTTGCCGCCGACGTCGCCCGCCGCGGCGCCGTAGACGAGCCCGGCGGCAACACCGCTGACCAGCATCGCCACCGCGGATCCGAGCAGCGCCGCCAGCAGGTGGCTCGCCAGCCAACGGGTTCGCGACACCGCGCCGGCCAGGGTGGTCTCGGCTCGTTGGGCCGTTTCCTCCTGGTGCAGCCGCAGTGTCAGCGAGACGGTGAATGCGGCGGCCGCCATGCCCAGCATGGTGAAGGCGACGGCGATGAACGCCTCCGCCAACGCGTTGGTGCCGCCCATCCGGACGACGATGTCGCGCGCGGCGTTGCTGTTGCCGAGCTCGTCGCCGATGCCGTGCACCACGCTGCCCAGCAACACGCCATACAGGCAGAGGCCCACCGTCCACAGCACCAGGGCGCCGCGGTCCAGCCGCCAGGCCAGCCCGAATACATTGCCCAGCGCGGGCGCCGCGGAGCCCGGACCGGGGCGCTCGGCGAAGAGGCCGGCGCCGACGTCTCGGCCGGCCAGCAGGCGGTAGGCCACCAGAGTCAGCGCGACGGTCGTCGCCACGTGCAGCGCCAGCACCGACCAGTGGTCTCCCGCGTACGGCCGGACTTGCAGCGACCACCCCAGGGGCGAGAGCCACGACAGCGAACCGGAACCGGCGTCGCCGAGGGCGCGCAGCGTGAAGGCGGCCGCCAGGACCGCAAACGCGGCCCCGCGGGCGGTCCGCGCACTCGGTGACAGTTGGGCGGCCACCGCGGCGACCGCGGTGAACACCAATCCAGAGCAAGCGAGCGCGGCGCCGAACGCGAGCGACCCGCCGGGTGGGACATCGGTGGTGAGCAGTCCCGCCGCGCCGATCACGCCGGTGGCGACGCTGGCCCCGAAGGACAACAGCAGCGCGGCGCTGAGGCCGGCGTAGCGGCCGACCGCGGTGGAGTCGAGGAGTTCGGTCCGGCCGGCCTCCTCGTCGGCGCGGGTGTGCCGGATGACGGTCAGGATGACGGCCACCGAGATCAGCAGGTGAAACATCCCCGCCTTCCAAATGCCAACGGCCCCAAGGCTGTCGTTGTAGACCTGGCCGTAGAGCGCGCGCTGTGCTGGGCTCGCCATGATGGACGCGGCGAACCCGGCGCGTGCGGCCTGGGTGGGGTAGACCTTTTCGATGCTGCCGACGTACACCGTTGCCAGCGGCACGGACAGCAGTAACACCCACAGCGGCAGTGAGATTCGATCGCGGCGCAGGTAGAGCCGCAGCATTGCGAGCGTTCCCGTGAAGTTCGGCCGGCGTTGCGGCGCGGGGTGGGCCGGACGGTGCGACCGATCCAAGGTTGCGGTGGTCATGATGCGGACACCCTGCCCGCCGTGTCGTAGTGGCGCAGGAAGAGTTCCTCGAGCGTCGGCGGCTGGCTGACGAGGCTGCGCACACCGGCGTCGCCGAGCGCGCGGATCAGTTCGCCCAGGCTTTCGCTGTCGACCTGGGCGCGCAACGTGTAACCCTCGACGCTGACGTCCGCTACGCCCTTGATCCGGGTGAGGTCGCCGGGGTCGCCGGTCATCTCGGCCCTGATCGAAGTGCGGCTGAGATGCCGCATGGAGTCCAGCGAGCCGCTCTCGATGGTCCTGCCGGCGCGGATGATGGTCACCCTTTCGCACAGCGCTTCCGTCTCGGCCAGGATGTGACTGGACAACAAAACCGTCGTGCCCCGGTCGCGCGCCTCGGCGACGCACTGCTGAAAGACGTTCTCCATCAGGGGGTCCAGGCCGCTGCTGGGCTCGTCAAGGAGCAGCAGGCGGGCTCGCGAGGAGAAGGCCGAGATCAGGGAGACCTTTTGCCGGTTGCCCTTGGAGTAGGTCCGCGCCTTCTTGTGCGGGTCGAGGTCGAAGCGCTCGATCAACTCGGCGCGGCGCCGGTGATCGATGCCGCCGCGCATGCGGGCCAGCATGTCGATGGTCTCGCCCCCGGTCAGCGTCGGCCACAGCGTGACATCGCCGGGCACGTAGGCGATCTGGCGGTGCAGCTCCACCGCGTCGGTCCATGGGTCACCGCCCAGGAGGCGCACGGTGCCGCCGTCCGCCCTGACCAGACCCAGCAGGATGCGGATGGTCGTCGACTTCCCCGCGCCGTTGGGGCCGAGGAAGCCGTGCACCTCGCCTTCGCGCACGGTGAGGTCGAGGCCGTCGAGCGCGTGCACCGCGCCGAATCTCTTTGTCAGGCCGCGGATTTCGATGGGCGCGGCAGTGTCAACTGGCATCGGTTTCTCCTTGATCTTCGGCGGCCAGGAAGGCGTCGTACATGGTGCGGTCGACCATCAGCCCTTCGGTGTAGATCTCCAGCGCGGGCAGCACCATCTCGCGGGCATAGTCGCGCAGGACCGCCCGGATATCCGTTGGGGTTTCATGCATCTGCAGATACAGCAGAAAGCCGCCACCGCCGGTGATGCCCAGGTACCGGGCCCGGGCGTGCGGGTCCCGGCTGGGCTTGATGGTGCCTGCCCGCACGCCCTCGTCCAGATACTCTTCGGCGTTGTCGATCATTCTGTGCCACAACATGTTCGCCAGTTCTCCGCCGGACTGCATGCTGCGGACCAGGTAGGCCATCATCGGCGCGTACGACTCGATCTCGGCCATCTGGGCGAACCAGGTGGCGGGGTCGTTCGACCTGAGCGCCTCGGACTTGCTGTTGCGGATCTCTTCGGCGATGTAGTCGTCACACGCCTTGCGCAGGCCATCCTTGGAACCGAAGTGGTGGATGACCAGCGCGGCGCTCACGCCTGCGGCTTCGGCGATCGCGCGCAGCCCGACGCCGAACCCCTGCTCGCCGAACTGTTCGATCGCCGCGTCCCGGATCCGGGCGGCGGCGGTCAAGTCGGCTGAACGCATGTTCAGTACGCTAAACGCGCGTTCAGTCGCGAGTCAAGGGGGTGGCGCGTCAAGAATCGGTCAAGAATCCGTATGGGTGTGGTGCGCGGACTAATCGCGCACGGCGGCCAAAATGCCGTCGCCGAGTGGCACCAGCGCCGGGGTGAGCCGCTCGTCCTCCGCGATGAGCCGCGCCGCCTCCCGCACCGCGATCACCTCCGCGTCGCGGGCGGCGGGATCGCCGGCACGCCCCCCGAGGGCGGCCCGGTGCACCACGATGACGCCGCCGGGTCGCAGCAGCCGCACGCCCTCCACGACGTAATCGGGCTGATCAACCGGGTCTGCGTCGATGAACACCAGGTCGTAGGACTCGTCGGCCAGCCGGGTGAGGACCTCCTGGGCCCGGCCGCTGATCAACCGGGTGCGCGACGGCCCGATCCCGGCCTCGGAGAAGGCCTGCTTGGCGAGCCGCAGATACTCGGGCTCGATGTCGATCGTCGTCAAGACGCCGTCGTCGCTCATGCCGGACAACAGCCACAGCCCGCTGACCCCGGCACCGGTGCCCACCTCGGCGACGGCCTTGCCGCCGCTGAGTTTGGTCAACAGGCTCAGCAGCGCACCCACCGCCGGGGTCACCGCGCCCGCGCCGATGTCCATCGCGCGCTCGCGGGCGGCCGCCAGCAGCGCGTCCTCCGAGATCGACCCCTCGGCGTGCGCGAAGAGGGATTCGGCTCGACTGGGCGCCGGCTGGCCGGGGGTTTCTGCGTCGGTGCCGTCCATGCCCGCAGCGTATTCCACTTCGGTGCGCGGCCCGGCGTGGCACGCCTAAGCCGCCCCGCCACGACACGCCCGGCAACGTCGAGGCGTTTAGCTTCCCCCCGCGGCGGATATCTCCTGCGCAGCGATGGTAACGATCCGGTTTCTCAGGTTGAGCTCAGATTGTTCATATATCGCACATACGCCGATACGCGACGGTGTCCCTATGGATCGCGGAACGCGTTGGCACGGGAATACGGACTGGCGGCCACGTGTTGCCGCCGGTGACGACTTGTCGCTTTTGGGCAGGACGGATTCGGAGGATCTGATCATCACCACGCTTTTGGGCCCGACCAGCATGTCGCACGCGCAGGACTGCCCCGCAGACGAGTGGGTGGAGCCGTCCGACGGGTTGCAGGGCACCGCGGTCTTCGACGCGACCGGGGACAAGTCCACGATGCCCTCGTGGGACGAACTGGTGCGTCAGCACGCCGACCGGGTGTACCGGCTGGCCTACCGCCTCTCCGGCAATCAGCACGACGCCGAGGACCTCACCCAGGAGACGTTCATCCGAGTTTTCCGGTCGGTGCAGAACTACCAGCCCGGGACGTTCGAAGGGTGGTTGCACCGCATCACCACCAACCTGTTCCTGGACATGGTGCGCCGGCGCGCCCGGATCCGGATGGAGGCGCTGCCCGAGGATTACGAGCGGGTGCCCGCCGACGAGCCGAATCCCGAAGAGATCTACCACGATTCGCGGCTCGGCCCCGATCTGCAGGCGGCCCTGGATTCGCTGCCACCGGAGTTCCGCGCCGCGGTCGTGCTGTGTGACATCGAGGGCCTGTCCTACGAGGAGATCGGCGCGACGCTGGGCGTGAAGCTCGGCACCGTGCGTAGCCGCATCCACCGCGGACGTCAGGCCCTGCGCGACTACCTGGCCGCGCAGCCCGAACCCGGTCCCGGCCGCAACGCGCTGCACGCCGAGTCGGCGTAGCCCGGCGAACGCAGGCCTGCCACGGCCCGCGATGCCAGCGGTTTTGCCGCCTGCAGACGGGGTATTGCGCCCCGCCTCGCGCTACATTCGAGGGGTAGGCGCAACGAAAGGACCCGGCGATGCCCGATCGAGGACATGTCTTCCGGCGTGCGTTCTCCTGGCTTCCCGCTCAGTTCGCCTCTCAAAGCGATGCGCCCGTCGGCGCCCCGCGCCAGTTCGGTTCCACCGAGCACCTCTCCGTGGAGGCCATAGCGGCCTTCGTCGACGGTGAGTTGCGGATGAACGCGCACCTGCGGGCCGCGCATCACCTGTCGCTGTGCCCGCAGTGCGCGGCAGAGGTGGACGATCAGAGCCGGGCGCGTGCGGCGCTGCGGGACTCGCACCCGATCCGCATCCCGAGCACGCTGCTCGGGATGCTGGCGGAGATTCCCTACGATTCGCCCGACGATGCGAGCAACCGGGCGGCCGACCGTTTTGCTGACCGCGACGCCCGTGAACAGCGCAAGCGCCGCTAGCTCGACAGCTCCTCTTCGAAATCCCCGCAATTGATCCGGCCGAATTTTGCGCACGCCGCCCGTGCGCTCACGGGCGAGGTGCGCCGAACCGTGGATACTAGGGTGGACACAACCGCGCCGGTGTTGCACATCTCGCCCGGTGAAGGGCCCGTCTCGAGCGCTCAAGAAGAGGATCCGAAGGGGTAACGTGACCTCCGATCAAGGCTTCGACCAGAAGCAGGACAGCGGCAAGAACCGCGGCAACCGTTTGGCGCCGCGCCCCATCTCGCGTCCGCCGGTCGACCCCGCCTCGCGTCAACTGTTCAGCCGGCCCGACGGGCTGCGCGGATCCTTCGTGGCCGATCGCGTCCGCCCGCCGAAGTATCGGGACCAGAGCGAGTTCAGGCCCCACGACGAGCCGGCCGATCCCGTGCTTCAGGAGGCGTTCAGCCGGCCGGTCGGCAGCCCCGACTCGCTGCAGCGCCACCCCGTCGACGCGGGTGCGCTTGCGGCCGAGAAAGACGGTGTCGAGCCGGACGAGGCCGACGATCCGTGGCGTGACCCGGCGGCGGCGGCGGCGCTGGGCACCCCGGCAGTGGCCCCGTCGGGACCCCGGAGGCCGCAGGGCTACGGCGGCAAGCTCGGTGTGCGCGATGTGCTGTTCGGCGGCAAGGTGTCCTACCTGGCGTTGCTCGTCTTGCTGCTGATCGCGTTGCTCATCGGTGTGATCGGCGGGGTGGTCGGTCGCAAGACGGCCGAGGTGGCCGAGGCCTTCACCACCTCGAAGGTGACGCTGTCGACCAACGGCAACGGCGAAGGCCCGGCCGGTCGCTTCGCGAAGGTGGCGGCCGCGACCGCCAACTCGGTGGTGACCATCGAGTCCAAGAGTGATCAGGAGGGCCTGCAGGGCTCCGGCGTGGTGGTCGACGGTCGCGGCTACATCGTCACCAACAACCACGTGATATCCGAGGCGGCCAACAACCCCAGCCAGTTCAAGACGACCGTGGTGTTCAACGACGGCAAGGAAGTGCCGGCCAACCTCGTCGGCCGCGACCCCAAGACCGACCTGGCCGTGCTCAAGGTCGACAACGTCGACAACCTCAGCGTGGCCCGGTTCGGCGACTCGGACAAGGTGCGCGTCGGCGACGAGGTGCTCGCGGCCGGTGCGCCGCTGGGCCTGCGCAGCACCGTGACCCACGGCATCATCAGCGCGCTGCACCGGCCCGTCCCGTTGTCGGGGGAGGGCTCGGACACCGACACCGTCATCGACGCCCTGCAGACCGACGCGTCCATCAACCACGGCAACTCCGGTGGCCCGCTGATCGATATGGATTCGCAGGTGATCGGCATCAACACCGCGGGTAAGTCCCTGTCCGACAGCGCCAGTGGGCTCGGCTTCGCCATCCCGATCAACGAGGCGAAGGAAGTCGCGCAGACGCTGATCAAGGACGGCAAGATCGTGCACCCGACGCTGGGGATCAGCACCCGCTCGGTGAGCAACGCGATCGCCTCCGGGGCCCAGGTCGCCAACGTGAAGGCGGGAAGCCCCGCGCAAAAGGGCGGAATCCTGGAGAACGACGTCATCGTCAAGGTCGGAAACCGCACGGTCGCCGATGCCGACGAGTTCGTCGTCGCCGTGCGCCAGCTGACCATCGGCCAGGACTCCCCGATCGAGGTGGTCCGCGACGGCCGGCACGTCACCCTCACCGTCAAGCCCGACCCCGACGGCAGCTAGATGTTCGGCAGCCTGAGCTGGGAGCACATCCTGGTCCTCGTCGTGGTCGGGTTGGTGGTCCTCGGCCCGGAGCGGCTTCCCGGCGCGATCCGCTGGACGTCGACCGCGCTGCGCCAGGCTCGCGACTACCTCAGTGGGGTGACCACCCAGCTGCGCGACGACCTCGGGCCCGAGTTCGACGATCTGCGGGTTCCGCTGAGCGAACTGCAGAGACTGCGGGGGATGACTCCGCGCGCCGCCCTGACCAAGCACCTGCTCGACGGCGACGATTCCTTCCTCACCGGGAACTTCGACAGACCGGCCAACGGGGCGGCGGTCACGCCGCCGGAGCCGTCGGCGCCGCCACCGCAACCCCAACCACACATCCCCGGACAGACGCCGTTCGACGCCGACGCGACCTAAGCGCGGCGATCGCAAGCGCGGCGGAGCCGGGCGAAGCGGGTCGCCGCCATCGGATAGCGGCGATCGCAAGCGCGGCGGAGCCGGGCGAAGCGGGTCGCCGCCACCGGGTCTCGCGGGGTCTCGGTTAGCGCCGCGTCGGATCGAGACCCAGCGACACGCCCGCCAGCCCGCGGCGGCGCGACGACAGCTTGTCGGCCACGCCGCGCAGTTCCTTGCCCGCCGGGGAGTCGGGGGCGCTCAGCACGATCGGCGTGCCGGAGTCGCCGGCCGCCACCAGCGCGGGATCGAGGGGGATCTGGCCCAGCAGCGGCACATCGGCACCGACCGCGCGGGACAGGCGTTCGGCCACCTGTCGGCCGCCGCCCTCGCCGAACACCTGCATGGTCGAGCCGTCGGGCAGGGTCAGGCCCGACATGTTCTCCACCACCCCGGCGATGCGCTGCCGGGTCTGCATCGCGATGCTGCCCGCCCGCTCGGCGACCTCGGCGGCGGCCAGCTGCGGCGTCGTGACCACCATCAGCTCGGCGCTCGGGATCAGCTGAGCCACCGAAATGGCGATGTCGCCGGTGCCCGGCGGCAGATCCAGCAGCAAGACGTCCAGGTCACCCCAATAGACGTCGGCCAGGAACTGCTGCAACGCCCGGTGCAGCATCGGCCCCCGCCACACCACCGGTGTGTTGCCCTCCGTGAACTGGGCGATGGAGATGACCTTCACCTCGTGCGCGATGGGCGGCAGGATCATCGACTCGACCTGGGTGGGCCGGTCGGTGGTACCCATCATCCGGGGAATCGAGTGGCCGTGGATGTCGGCGTCGAGCACGCCGACCGACAGGCCGCGGGCCGCCATCGCCGCGGCCAGGTTGACTGTGACGGTGGACTTGCCCACTCCGCCCTTGCCGGACGCGACCGCATAGACGCGCGTCAGCGAGTTCGGCTGGGCGAAGGGGATGACGGGCTCGCGGGCGTCGCCGCGCAACTGCTTGCGCAGTTCGGTGCGCTGCTCGTCGTTCATCACGTCCAGGGTGACCTTCACGGCCCCGGTGCCCGGCACGTCGGAGACGGCCTGGGTGACCCGTTCGCTGATCTCGGTCTTCTTCGGGCAGGCGGCGGTGGTCAGGTAGATCGCCACGTGCACGCCCCCGTCGGGCTCGGTGTCGATGCTCTTGACCATGCCGAGTTCGGTGATGGGGCGCCGTAGTTCGGGGTCGATCACTTTCCCCAGTGCGGTGCGGATTGCCGCGCTCAAGTCGGCAGCGTCATGACGGGACATCACCGCCGAGTGTAGGCGCGCGACGCTCGCGCCGTTCGGCGGCGACCCGCTACGCCCGGCTTCGCCGCGCTCGCGATCGCCGCTGGAACGGTCAGCCGCCCGCAACGGGGCCAGGCGGCTTGGGCGTGGCGGCGTTCGGCGGCCCGGCCGGCTTCGGCGCCGGCGACGCAGCGGGCGCCTGCACC